>NZ_JAFBBH010000001.1:0-3140000 GCF_016907075.1 Pseudomonas sp. M5
GGTCCATCCTTTAAAGGGTTTGCGCTGGCGATCTGGTTAGACAGCTTCAACGTGGTCAACGACCAAGAAGTCGTTTGCTTCCAGGTGTGCTATCCATTTCCTGCAAGCAACCGCAACTCGCGTCCCGGTGCACATCAATAGAGAGGGCGTCAGCTTAGGCTGCTGGGGCGCTCAGTATGGCCGCACAGGTGCTCAGCCGGGGGCGGTGTGTTTACTTGACCTGGGTGTGCGCCTTCCCGTCTTCATGCACATGGTTTTTGGAGGAATGGCCTGTTCGATGGTCTGAAGGTGCCTCAGCGGCCTGGTGGCCGCCGTGGTGCTCCGTGAGAGACACCGGTTCTGAATGCGCACTTCCACGGTCATGACCTTCCTCAGCCATGCCATGGCCCGTTGTGGCCTCACGGGTACCTTGTTCGGACTTGGCACTGCCGTGTTGACCTTCATGGTCATGCATATCGCTCTCGCCACCGCCATGCTGGTGGCCGCCACTGGAGGCGACCATCGCTTGGTACTCCTCGGCATTGAGTTGCGGGAGCTTATCCAGAAAGGCGACGATCCCCCAGATGTACTGGTCTTCCATGCTTTTGCCCCATGCTGGCATGCCGGTGGCCTTGATACCGTGCTTGATTATCCAGAACGCAGTTGCGGGGCCGCCGCTTACGCCGCTCTTGCTGAGGTTGGCAGGTGCTGGGTATAGCGCTTGGCTGAGTTCAGTTTTCTGCAGGCCTGGAGCGAGATGGCAACCGATACACATGGCGTTGTAGTTACCTGCTCCGGCCTTGACCAGAGCGGGGTCTTTCAAATTCGGCACCTTGATGTTGCGTGCTCGAACTTCGATCGAGCGATCACGCGCCATGGCCAAAAACGCATGGACAGCCGGGAAGTGCGGATCATCCGCGCCTACGTTCACGAGACCGAAGTAGGCCGAGCCCAGAACTGCCGCGCTACCTACGGCACCTATCGACAACAGCGTTGTAATTGTTCTTTTCATGTCGAGTTCTCAAAACCACATGCGAATGCCGGCAACGAAGCGCGCTTCGTTCACGTCCCCGCCTTCATCACGGATGAAGTCGGCGGTTTTGCCGTAGGAACGACTCCAGGTAACGCCTATGTAGGGTGCAAACTGGCGGACAATTTCGTACCGTAAGCGCAGTCCGACTTCGGTGTTGGCCAGGCCAGTGCCGACCCCGCGTTGCAGATCGTTCTTGCCATAGAAGTTGGCCTCAGCGGTTGGCTGAAGGATCAAACGATTGGTCAGCAGAATGTCGTACTCACCTTCCAGGCGGGCCGCAGTCTGACCGTTCTCACCTATGAAAGCCGTCGCTTGCGCCTCGAAATCGTACAGCGCCATGCCCTGGATACCGAATGCTGCCCAGGTCTGGGGCGATTGGGGTTGGAAGTCCTGCCGCAGACCGGCGACCACATCCCACCATGGGCTGATCGAGCGGCCGTACAGGAGCTGCAGCTGCGCATCTTCAGTTACCCCGTTGGTGCGCTCGCCCTCCGCGCGAATCCAGAGCCGGTTGACGTCGCCGCCCACCCATCCTGATGCGTCCCAGGCAAGCGTGCTGCCTTCATCGGCGTTTTGGTATTCCAGCTGGTCCAGCAAGAAAAACCCGTTGATCCCGCTGTCATCCATTTTGTGCCCGTCGAGCGGGGGGAAGGCAGCCTGGCGGTCGGCGTCCGTCAGCACGGGGATCGGCGTGCGGCTGGTCGAGGCAGGCGAATCGGCCTCCCCGTGTTTCATGTTGGAATGATCCATCGCATCATGGTCCATGTCCTTCATGCTTGTAGGGGCCATCTTGCTGTGGTCCATTGAGGCGGGTTTGGCTTTAGGCTGGCTGTGGCCCATTGCCGAGTGATCCATCCCGGAATGATCCATTTCAGCGGCGATGCTGGGCGAAACGCCCAGCACGCCGAGAAAAACGCTCAATGTCAGCAACGATGGTCGTACAACGCTATTGGCCATTTTTCCCTGCCTTGGCTTTGTCGCTACCCTGTGATTCCATCATTTTGCTGTGGTCCATGCCCTCCATCGAATGATGGTCCATACCTTCCATGGCACCGTGGTCCATGCCTTCATGGTTCATGCCATGGGCTTGCTTGCTCTTTGACGCGTTCGGCTGCGCTGCATCGGGCGACTTTTGCGTGTGCTGATCATGATGCTCACTGGACCAGGAAGTTGGTGGATAAACCGCGAGCAGGCCGACCATCGCGGCACTGAGGAAAAAGGCGCTTCGTTTCATTGGTTTGCTCATCTCGTCTCTCCTGTTCATTCGTCTACGCGCACTTCTCGGAACATGCCCGTTTCCATGTGGTACATGAGGTGGCAGTGATAGGCCCAACGCCCTAGCGCATCGGCGGTTACCCGATAGCTTCGTTTCGCGCCGGGAGGCATATCGATCGTGTGCTTTCGGACCATGAAGTTGCCATTCTCATCCTCCAGGTCGCTCCACATGCCGTGCAGGTGGATGGGGTGAGTCATCATGGTGTCGTTGACCAAGGTGATGCGCAGGCGCTCGCCGTATTTGAGCCGCAGCGGCTGGGCATCAGAGAACTTGATGCCGTCGAACGACCAGGCGAACTTTTCCATATGGCCGGTGAGGTGCAGTTCGATAGTCCGGCCCGGTTCACGGCCATCCGGGTCGATGAAGGTGCTTCGCAAATCCGAATAAGTGAGCACACGACGGCCATTGTCACGAAGCCCGATTCCTGGGTCGTTCAGCTTGGGCGTCGGGGTCATGGTCTGCATGTCGACCAGCGGGTTGTTTGTTTCCGAGGCGGGATGGCTTTGCATGGCACTGCCAGTCGTCATGCTGCCGTGATTCATGCCGGCCATGCTGTCATGGTCCATACCCGCCATATTGTTGTGCTCCATGCCGGCCATGTTGCCGTGGTCCATCCCCATGTCGCTCATGGAGATCAAAGGCCTTGGGTCTAAAGCAGGCACCGGGCCTTGCATGCCCTCGCGAACAGCCAGGGTGCCTCTGGAATAGCCAGTGCGATCCATGGATTGGGCAAAGAGGGTGTAAGCCTGCTCGTTTTCAGGCTCGACAATGACATCGTAGGTTTCGGCAACCGCGATGCGGAATTCATCGATCGACACAGGCTTGACGTACTGCCCGTCGGCTGCGACGACCGTCATCTTCAAGCCGGGTATACGCACGTCGAAATAGGTCATGGCGGAGCCGTTGATAAAGCGCAGCCGGATTTTCTCGCCTGGCTTGAATATTCCAGTCCAATTGTCATTGGGCGCCTTGCCGTTCATGAGGTAGGTGTAGGTATACCCACTCACGTCAGCAAGATCGGTTGGGCTCATCTTCATCTCAGCCCACATCTTCCGATCGGCTACAGCGCCAGACCAGCCTTTCTCACTCACGTCATCGACGAAATCGCCAACCGTCCGCTTGTGGAAGTTGTAGTAGTCCGACTGTTTTTTGAGCTTGGACATGACCTGCGCCGGATCTGCGTCGGTCCAGTCGCTGAGCATGACGACGTAGTCACGGTCGTAGGTGAAAGGCTCTGGATCCTTCGCATCGATCACTAGCGCACCGTAAACACCGATCTGCTCCTGCAAGCCCGAGTGGCTGTGGTACCAGTAGGTGCCGTTCTGGTGAACCTTGAACCTGTATTCATACATGCCATCCGGGGCGATGCCATGGAAGCTCAGGCCCGGTACGCCGTCCATGTTTGCCGGCAGAATGATCCCGTGCCAGTGGATGGACGTATCCTGTTTCAAGCGATTGCGCACGCGCAGCGTGACTGTGTCGCCCTCTCGCCAGCGAAGAATCGGTCCCGGCAGCGAGCCGTTGATGGCCATTGCCGTACGCGCTGCGCCGGTAATGTTCACCGGGAGCTCACCGATGTACAGGTCAAAATCGGTGCCGGTCAGTACGTTGGGTTGGCCAGGGCTGGTCACGGCCCAGACCGGCGTGCGCCACATGCCCAGCCCACCCAGTAGTCCGGTAGCAGCGAGGCCCGTGACGAATGAGCGTCTCGTGGTTTTGCTTTGCATGCCGTTGCGTCCAGTCAGGTAGATCACTGATATCCAGGCTGCGACTTGGGCAACCATCCCGTTTCAATTGAGCTCTCACTCCGCCTGATAGGCGCTGGTCTCGGGTTCAGGCTAGCTACCGGGCGCTGTCAGCAAGCTGAGCCCGACATTACTTTTCCGTCAGCTTCTGGTTGAGTGCCATTCTTGTTGCACACTGAAGGGCAACCAAGGGGGGAAAGGTCTGACCTAACTGGAGCGCGCACAAAACGTTGAAGACCCATTCGATGCCGATTCGGCGGTATTCAAAGTGAGCAGGCCATGAGCACGACTGATTTCGAACATAGCCACAACTTCTTGGGCACCGCCCACGATGACAATGCCAAACGAACATTGTGGGTAGTGATGCTCACCGTGGTGATGATGGTCGGTGAGATTGCCGCAGGCTATGTCACGGGATCGATGGCGCTTTTGGCAGATGGTTTCCATATGGCAACCCATGCGGGCGCGCTGGGGATTGCCGCTGCGGCCTATGCTTACGCCCGCAAGCATTCGGCAAGTGCTGCCTACAGCTTTGGCACCGGTAAAGTGGGTGACCTTGGAGGGTTCGCTTCTGCGTTGATTCTTGGTTTTGTCTCGTTAGGCATCGGTATCGAGTCGGTTCTGCGACTATTTCAGCCTACCCAAGTGCAGTTCGGGATGGCGACCCTGATTGCGATCGTTGGTTTGCTGGTCAATATCATCAGCGCCCTTCTTCTGGCCGGCGGCGGTCATGATCACAGCCATTCGCATGGGCATCACACCCATTCGCATGGAGATAACAACTTGCGGTCGGCTTACCTCCATGTGCTCGCCGATGCGGTCACGTCGGTCATGGCGATCGTCGCGCTGCTGGCCGGTAGATACCTTGGCTGGATATGGCTCGATCCGGTCATGGGGATCATTGGCGCTGTTGTGATTGCACGCTGGGCGTGGTTGCTGATGAAGGATACTGCGGCCGTATTGCTTGATAAGACCGATAACCCTGTCGCCGAAGAAATCAGGGAGTTGCTTGGCCAAGCCGGCGATTTTCAGATCACCGACCTGCATGTTTGGAAAGTGGGGCCTCAAGCGCATGCTGCCATCGTCAGTGTGCATGGCCCAGAGGTGCTCTCTGCCGATGACGTTCGGGCTGCATTGACGCCTGTACATGAGGTCACTCACCTCACGGTCGAATACAGGGCAGTGGCCTGCGGCGTTTTCAAAGGCTCAGGCGCACCGCCAACGCTGCCAAGGTCACCAGCAACACCGGCACAGTCAACAACACCCCAACCTTGAAGTAATACCCCCAGCCGATGGTCACGCCCTTGCGCGCCAGCACATGCAGCCACAACAGCGTGGCCAGGCTGCCGATCGGGGTGATCTTCGGCCCCAGGTCGCAGCCGATCACGTTGGCATAGATCATCGCTTCGCGCACCACACCCTGCGCCTCGCTGGCATGAATCGACAGCGCCCCGATCAGCACGCTGGGCATGTTGTTCATGACCGACGACAGCAGCGCCGCAATCAGCCCGGTACCCAGCGAGGCTGCCCATAGCCCGTGCCCGGCCAGCCAGCTCAGCACATTGCCGAGCGAGTCGGTGAGGCCGGCATTGCGCAAGCCGTAGACCACCAGGTACATCCCCAACGAAAACACCACGATCTGCCACGGTGCCTCGCGCAGCACGCGGCGGGTGGAGATCACATGGCCCCGGGCGGCAACGGCGAACAGTACCGCCGCGCAGGCTGCGGCCACGGCACTGACCGGAATGCCCATGGGCTCGAGCACGAACAGGCTGGCCAGCAATGCCAGCAGCACCGCCCAGCCGACACGGAACGTTGCGCGGTCGCGCACGGCCATGGCCGGCACCTTGAGGTCCTCGGTGGCATAGCGCAGCGCAATGTCGCGGCGAAAATACAGCCACAGCACCAGTAGCGTGGCTGCCACTGCTACCAGGTTCACCGGCACCATCACCGCGGCATAGGCGTTGAACCCCAGATCGAAGTAGTCCGCCGAGACGATGTTCACCAGGTTGGATACCACCAGTGGCAGGCTGGCGGTGTCGGCGATGAAGCCTGCACCCATGACGAAGGCCAGGGTCGCCGCCGGGGAGACGCGCAGCGCCAGCAGCATCGACATGACGATCGGGGTGAGGATCAGCGCCGCGCCGTCATTGGCGAACAGCGCCGACACCGCCGCGCCCAGCAGCACCATGAAGGCGAACAGGCGGCGCCCGTCCCCTCGCGCCCAGCGCGCCACATGCAGCGCCGCCCATTCGAAAAAGCCCGCTTCGTCCAGCAGCAGGCTGATGACGATCAGGGCGATGAATGTGGCGGTGGCGTTCCAGATGATGGCCCATACCGTGGGGATGTCATGCAGCGATACCACGCCGAACACCAGGGCCAGCACGGCGCCGAGTGTGGCGCTCCAGCCAACGCCGAGGCCTTTGGGCTGCCAGATGACCAGGGTCAGGGTGAACAGGAAGATTAGAGCGGCTGGGAGCATGGAAACGCTGTCTCATCTCAGGGGAGAGGGGCAAAAGTGACTGTACACGGGCTGGCTACGCGTCGGAAAAGTTCCGGTGCAAACATGTAAGTTTCGTAAATAAGATTTAAACCCATTTGAGAATAACTATATTTACCAACCCTGTTGGCCCCCGAATAGTGTTTGCGAGGCCGGTGGGCGCGGGCCTTCCGGCTTCCTGGCAGGGATGTGCCCTTCGCTTACCCATCGCAGGAGATGTGTCAATGCAGTGCAGAACTTCACCCAACAGCCTGGCCCTGGCGTTTGTCGCGTTGGCGTCACCGGCCATGATGGCGACCGCCGCTGAAACAGTGGAGCGCAGCCCTGGTGAGGTGCTGGAAATGCCGGTGGCCGACGACGCACTGGTGATCCAGGACACTCTGGTCACTGCAGAGCGCGAGGCACGACAGGCGCTGGGTTCGTCGATCATCACTGAAGAAGACATCAAGCGTCGCCCGCCGGCCAACGACCTGTCCGACATCATCCGTCGGGAGCCGGGGGTCAACCTGACCGGCAACAGCGCCAGTGGTGCGCGTGGCAACAACCGACAGATCGACCTGCGCGGCATGGGCCCGGAGAACACCCTGATCCTCATCGACGGCAAACCGTCCAGCGCGCGCAACGCCGTGCGCTACGGCTGGAACGGCGACCGCGACACCCGCGGCGAAACCAACTGGGTGCCGGCCGAGGCGGTCGAGCGCATCGAAATCCTGCGCGGCCCCGCGGCGGCGCGCTACGGCTCGGGCGCCATGGGCGGGGTGGTGAACATCATCACCAAGCGGCCCACCGAGGCGTTCAAGGGCAGCCTCAACCTGTTCACGCAAATGCCGCAAGACAGCGCAGAGGGTGTCAGCCGTCGTGCCAACTTCAACCTCAGCGGTGGGCTTACCGACAACCTCGGTTTCCGTTTGTACGGTGGCCTGGCCAAGACCGACGCCGACGACCTGGACATCAACGCCGACCACGCCAACAGCGCGCTGGTCGCCGGTCGTGAGGGCGTGCGCAACAAGGACATCAACGGCCTGCTGAGCTGGCGGCTCAACGACGAGCACCGCCTTGAAGCCAGCGCCGGTTACAGCCGCCAGGGCAACCTCTATGCCGGCGATACCATGAACAGCAACGGTGGCAGCAATGTCGACCTGATCTCCAGCCTGTATGGCCACGAGACCAATGTCATGCAGCGCAACACCTATGACCTGACCCACCTTGGCGATTTTAGCTGGGGCACCAGCAAGACCAGCCTGGCTTACGAATACGTACGCAACTGGCGTCTCAACGAAGGCCTGGCCGGTGGCCCGGAAGGTGCGATCAACGACAGCGGTGCAGCCATGTCGCGGCTGCGCAACACTCGTCTGAGCAGCGAAGTGAACCTGCCGTTTGCCATGGGCAGTACTGAACATGTGCTGACCCTGGGCGGTGAGTACCTGTACGAATCGCTCAACGACCAGGGCTCGTTCCGCCCCCAGAGCTTCGACCCCAGCGGCGGTGGCAGTGACGTCATCAGTGGCTTCGACCGCAGCAACTCGAAGATGACCGCCAAGAGCTACGCGTTGTTCGTCGAGGACAACATTGTGCTGGGCGACACCACCGTCACCCCGGGCCTGCGCTTCGACCACCACGAAACCTTTGGCGACAACTTCAGCCCCAGCCTCAACCTGTCGCACAAGCTGACCGATGCGCTGTCGGTCAAGGGCGGTATCGCGCGGGCCTACAAGGTGCCGAACCTGTATCAGTCCAACCCCAACTACCTGCTCTACAGCCGCGGCAACGGCTGCAGTGTGCAGCAGAGCAACTCCGGGGGCTGCTACCTGCAGGGCAATGCCGACCTCAAGCCGGAAATCAGCGTCAACAAGGAAATCGGCCTGTTGTACGACCGCGGCACCTGGCGTACCAGCGCGACGTACTTCCGCAACGATTACAAGAACAAGATCATCGGTGACACCGATGTGCTTTACACTGTCTAGTCCTGAAATAGGTTTACACCAGCTCAGGTAGGCCGACAGGCCTCAAACGCCCGATGCACCGCATCGGGCGTTTTGTTTTTCAGGGCCATATGAGGCCGTTCTGTGTTGTAAATCTGCACTGCCTCGTCAACCATCTGTCTCGCTTGCTCCAGATCTTCAGGGCTGCTCAACAGAAGTTCCATCTTGAGGATTCCATTGACTCGCTCGGCCAGCGCGTTCTGGTAACAGTCATACCCATCAGTCATGGAGCACTGAACGCCGTGCCGTTGATGCAGTGACTGGTATAGCGCTGAGCAATATTGGATTCCTCGATCCGAATGGTGGACCAATGGCTGGCGACGACCTCGCTTTCGTAAAGCCTGCCTGAAGGCTTGCGCTACTGACTCGGCGTGCAGGCTTTCATGGACGTGGTGGCCAACAATTTTCCTGGAGTACGCATCCGTTACCAGGCTCAGGTACAGCGGCCCGTTACGTGCGGGCAGGTAAGTGATGTCGGCAACCCAGACGTGCTCCGGCCTTGTCGGAACGACCTGGCTTGGGCCGGGCTTGAGTAAGTTGGGATGGCGGTAGAAGCGATGAAAGCTCTGTGTTGTCTTGTGGTAGGCCCGCTTAGGCAGCACTAGCAAACGGCGCTCTCCCAAGACCTGGAACAGCCTATCTCGGCCGACCTGGAATCGTCTGTCAGGTTGGCAATGCAGCAGATAGTGCAGCTTGCGTGTGCCTAGACGAGGCTGGCGCATCCGGACTTGCCGTACAAACTCAACCACCTGGTCTGCCTGGCGTTCTTTGTCATCGGCAGCTCGATTACGTTTGTAGTAAGCCTGTCGACTGATACCTAGAAACTGACAAGCCCTGGCAATGCTCAGTCCTGCGACTTGACCTTGCGAGAGGACTTGCCGGATCGCTTTTTTACGATCGAGACACCATAGTCATTTTTCAGAACATCAACGACAGTTTCAAAGAACTGGGCCTTCTGGCTCATCAGCTCAAGCTGCTGCTCAAGCTCTTTGATCCGCTGCTCTGGAGTGAGCGTTTTGGGGTCAGACATCGCGCAGCTCCTCTCGTCGCGGATCGAGGCCCCCTGGCTCCAATCCTGCCGACCGTGCTTACGCAACCATACCAGAACCGTCGACCGCCCCTGGATGCCGTACCGCACCTGGGCCTGCTTGTAGGTCAGTTCGCCTTTTTCAATCTGATCAACCACCGCCAATTTAAAAGACAGCGAGTAATCACGCTGTGTGCGCTTTACACCTTGTTCCATCTGACTCTCCGGAAATTCGGGATGGGAGGTGTAAACCTTATTCAGGACGGGACACACCATCAACAGCGGCCGCCGCGTGACCCAGTGGGAGAACGCCGGCGAGGCACGTGTGGAAGGCATCGAGGGCAACCTGTTCGTCGAACTGACCCCGGTACTGGACTGGAACACCAACCTGACCTGGATGCTCGACAACGACAACCGCGAGACGGGCGAGCCGCTGTCGGTGATCCCCGAATACACGGTCAACAGCACCCTGGACTGGCGCGCCACCGACAAGCTTTCGTTCCAGGTGGCCGGTACCTACTACGGCAAGCAGAAGTCGCCGACCTACAACTACCGCACCGAGGAGAGCTACGACGCCGAGGCGCAGCAGGATGTCGAGGCTTACGGGCTGGTGGATGTCAGCACCGGGTACAAGTTCAACGCCAACTATGACGTGCGGGTGGGCGTGAACAACGTGTTCGACAAGCAGATCTATCGCGGTGGCAATGCCAGCAGCTCGGGTGCCAACACCTACAACCAGCCGGGACGTGCGGTGTTTGCTTCCTTGAATATCTCGTTCTGATACTGGGGCCGCGCTGCGGCCCATTCGCGGGGCAAGCCCGCTCCTGCAGATACCCCACGGGCGCAAGCGCAGTGGCGTACCTGGGGAGCGGGCTTGCCTCGATGTGACTACCAGGAAATACCCCAATGAACACTAAGACCGCCTGGTTGCAGATCCTCTCGCGCAGCAGCGCCGCGCTGTTGGGCGGCTACGCGCTTACCTATGCCGCCAGCGCCTGCCTGGCCCGGCTATTGCCGCTGTCACCTGCCGATGCAGTCATCGTCGCGACCCTGCCGGCCTTCATTTTCTACACCGCAGCCATCCTATGGGCCTTTGCCAGCCGTGACGCGGTGCGCGCCTGGCTACCGCTGGCCCTGGCTGCGCCCCTGGCGTTGATCGGCTTCTGGCCTCAGGCGCTGGAGTGGCTGGCATGAAGAACACCTTCACTCAATCGATGGCCTGGCTGCACACCTGGGGCGGGCTGATCTTCGGCTGGCTGCTGTTCGCCATCTTCGTCACCGGCACCCTGGCGGTGTTCGACAAAGAGCTTAACCACTGGATGCAGCCGGAAATCCCGGCCAGTGAAGTGACCCAGGCCGATGCAGCGCGGCGCGCCATTGCCTACCTGCAAGCCCATGAGCCGCAGGCCGGCAACTGGGGCGTCAGCCTGCCCACCGATCGTTCGCCCGGGCTGCGGGTGTCTACCGGTGAGCGGCGCCATGGCGGCGGCGTACAGCTCGACCCGCAGACGGGCGAGGCCATCGAGGTACGCGACAGTGTCGGCGGCAATTTCTTTTTCCGCTTCCATTTCACCCTCGACCTGCCGCGCAACTGGGGCATCTTCGTGGTCGGTGCACTGGCGCTGGTGATGCTGGCGGCGCTTGTCACCGGCATTGTCATCCACAAGAAGATCTTCAAGGAGTTCTTCACTTTCCGGCCGAACAAGGGCCAGCGCTCCTGGCTGGACTTTCACAACGCCAGTGCAGTGCTGTTGCTGCCGTTCCACCTGATGATCACCTACACCGGGCTGGTGATCTTCATGCTCATCTACATTCCTGCAGGTGTCGATGCGCTGTTCGCCGGGGACAACCGGGCCTACTTCAAGGCCCAGGGCAACGCCCGCCTGGAGCAGCCAAGGGGCATGGCCAGGCAGCCCGCGGAGCTGGCCGATGTGGTACCGCTACTGGCCCAGGCGCAGGCACGCTTGGGGCCCATAGCCGGTTTCAATATCCGCAATCCCAACACTGCCGGGGCACGTATCGAGGTCCGCCCTGAACTGGGTAACCGCATCGCCCTGTCCAAGGGGCAGGCCATGGTATTCGATGGTGTCAGCGGCCAGTTGCTCAGCGATGTGACCGAGTGGCGTGCGGCCCCCTTGACCCTGCGGGTCATGGTCGGCCTGCATTTTGCCCAGTTTGGCGGGTACCCGATGCGTTGGTTGTACTTCGTTTGTGGCGTTATCAGCTGCGTTATGATCGCCAGTGGCCTGGTGCTGTTTTGCGTGAAGCGTGGGCGCAAGTACGCCAGCGCCAGCGCGCAGTTGTCGGCGCGGCGTTGGTACCGGGTGGCCGAGGTGTGCAATGTCGGTTTCGTTGCCGGTTTGCTGCTGGCCTGTGACGGCTTGCTCTGGGCCAGCCGCCTGCTGCCGGTCGAGCTGGTACAGCGCGAAGCCTGGGAGGTGCGGGCGTTCTTTGGTGTATGGCTGCTGGCGCTGTTGCATGCGGGTATCAGGCCTGCGCGCCGGGCGTGGGTGGAGCAGTTGGGACTGACGGCACTGCTGTGCATGGGCCTTGGGCTGTTCGGTGGGCTGGCGGATGCCTTGCGCCTGGGCGTGGCAGCTTGCGCACTGGTGCTGGGGGTATTGCTCGGTGTGGTGGCGTGGCGCGTGCAGAACGCCGAGCCGGCGCCGCTTGCACGCAAGGCAGGGCGCAGCGTGGAGGCAGGCGCATGATGATGCTGATCGCGGGCGGCACGCTGTTCGCCTATGCCGGCATGCTTGGCCTTTGCCAAGGCCTGGAGCGGCACTACAAGCAGGTATGGCAGCGGGCTTGCCCGCGGCCATTGCGCGTGGTGCTGCGTGGCGCTGGCTGGCTGGCACTGATGATCAGCCTGTTGCTCTGTGCCCAGGCCTGGGGCTGGGCCATGGCGCCGGTGGCCTGGTTGGCGATGATGTCGCTGGGGGCAATGCTGCTGGTCGTGCTGTTGCCGTATTGGCCGCGGCTGGCGGTCGGGCTGGCGGGGTTGGTGCCGGGGTGGGTGCTGCTGCAGCTGTTTGCCTGAGCGGGCCCCATCGCCGGCTTGCCGGCGGCAGGGTCAGAGCAAACAGGCCTCTTTAGCCGGGTTTTTGGTTCAGCACGTTGCGTTGCCCAAGCCAGCGCTCGAAGCTCTGGAATGTTTCGATGGCCGCCTGCACGGTGGCGGCCTGCGCTGCAGGTGCTGTCGAGGCCTGGCCAAGGCGGTCGAGAAAGCTGCGCCAGTAGTTGCCGGTCCGCGCACCGTATACATCTAAAAAACCTGTGCCGCTGGCCGGGTCGAGACCCAGGCGTTCGGACATTGCCTTTTTGAGTACCTGGCCGCCCAGGGTCGAGCCTTCCATTACGTACATCACACCCAGCGCGCTTGCCTCATCGTTTATGGCAGGCAGCGCTTGGCACAGGGGCAGGGCATCGATGTCGGCGGCGCTCAGGTGCAAGGCTTGCAGGTCCAGGGTGAGAGCCGGTGTCTTGGCCCTCACGGGTTCCTGATAATTGCCCAGCCGCGCTTCGAGAGGGGCGTGGAACCCGTAGTAGGCTTGCAGTAGCCGGCTGTAGGCAGCGGCATCGAAGTGCGCTTGAAAGAACGGCAGGCGGGCTTCGAGCGACTTGTGGCAGTCGCGTGTACCCTCGCGCAGGGCTAGCAGCAACGGGCTGGGAGAGGAGGAGCTGGCTGGCATTCGGGTCGGCTCTAGTGGCATTTCGCCTAATTTGGACTGGCCATCGTAACGCAGTGTTCCTCCAGGACTGCGACATTGTTGCGGAAAAAATAACCTCGGCGTGCTAAACCAGTCGGCCGTCCCCTGCGAAGAAGCCGCCTGGTGAAAGCCGTACACCTGACCTTGATCTGTCATGCCCTGACAACGGCCCAGAAGACCGGGCGCTTGCACCGCCCTGACGACGGTATCTTGCCGCTGCACGCCCAGCCGTTCGCCGTGGCGCCTGAAACGCGCATGCTGACCGCGCCGGAGCAGCGTGCGAGGGCAACGGCGGCAGGTTTTTCGATGCCGGTGCAGGTCGAGCCAGCGTTGGCCGATTGCGACCTGGGGTGCTGGCACGGGCTGGCATTGAAACAATTGCAGGCTGAGCAACCGCAGGCGCTGGCGTTGTGGCTGGACGACCCGCACAGTGCGCCGCATGGTGGTGAGTCGTTTGCCGAGCTGTGCCAGCGCATGGCGGGGTGGCTGGCGGCATTCGATAAACCGGGCGAGTGGGTGGCGGTGACCCATCCCATGGTGATTCGCGCGGTGCTGGTGCAGGTGCTTGGTTGCCCCCTGGCTGCCCATCGGCAGATTGATGTGCTGCCTTTGTCACGTGTGCAGTTGAGCTTTACCGGGCGATGGCGCTTGCGGCTCGGGTGAGGTGTGGCTTGTGATGGCGTGAGGGCCGGCTAACCCGTCTCACGCCAAACCCTTTCCTCAAAACGCCAGCTTGTACCCGATCAGCAACAGCATCCCCGCCAGGCAGGGCCGCAGCACGCGGTCGGAGATCCGCCCGGTGAGGTGGCTGCCCAGGTAGATGCCGGGCAACGAGCCGAGCAGCAGGTAACCCAGCAGCGACCAGTCCATGTTGCCCATGCCGGCGTGGCCCAGGCCTGCGACCAGGGTCAACGGCACCGCGTGGGCGATCTCGGTGCCCACCAGGCGCCGGGTGACCAGGAACGGGTAAAGCAAAAACAGCGCCACGGTGCCCAGGGCGCCGGCACCGATCGAGGTGAGGGTGACCATGACACCCAGCACCACGCCGGTGAGTACGGTAAGGATGTTTAGGCTACGGTCGCTGAGTTGGTAATGGTCACCGGCATGGCGGTTGGCGAACGCTTGCAGCCGCGACTTGAACAGGATTGCCAGTGCAGTGAGGATCAATACCACCGCCAGGCCCTGCTTGATGATGCCATTGAGCGCCGAGGTGTCGGTGTGCAGGGTGCTCAGGAACCACAGGGTCAGCGCTGCTGCCGGGACGCTGCCCAGGCTGAGCAGGCCGGTGATTCTCCAGTCGATGTTCTTGTTGCGGCTGTGCACCCACACGCCACTGGCCTTGGTGATGGCGGCGTAGAGCAGGTCGGTGCCGACAGCGGTGGCCGGGCTGATGCCAAACCACAGCAGGATCGGCGTCATCAGCGAACCGCCACCGACGCCGGTCATGCCGACGATGAACCCCACAACCAGCCCGGCTATGGTGAAACCGAAAGAACCTACATCCATACGCTACTCGACTGCCCAGCTTTGCCCGTGATCGGATGGGTGCCAGCATATAGGTAGTTTATATAGCCAAATAGACTTGTTCGTTATTAGGTTATAACTGCCTGAGCTTCAGCGCCGGCACGCTCATCCCCTGCAGAAGGCGAGCGTGCCGGCACATCCCCTCAGATGCGGAAGCTGCCCACCAGTTGCTTCAAACGCCCGGCCTGCTGCGCCAGCGCATCGCAATGCTGCAGTGTCTGGTTGAGGTTCTCTACCCCTTGCTGGTTGAGCGCATTGATCTGGGTGATGTCCAGGTTCAGGCTCTCGACCACGGCGGTCTGCTCTTCGGTAGCGGTGGCCACCGACTGGTTCATGCCGTCGATCTCGCCGATGCGCTGGGTCACGCTGGCCAGGCGAACACCGGCCTGGTTGGCGACCTGCACGGTCTGTTCGCTGGACACCTGGCTGGTGTTCATGGTGTGCACCGCCTCACGCGAGCCGACCTGCAGGCTGGTGATCATGCGGTGGATCTCTTCCGCCGATTCCTGGGTGCGGTGCGCCAGGTTGCGAACCTCGTCGGCGACCACGGCAAACCCGCGCCCGGCTTCACCAGCACGGGCCGCTTCGATCGCGGCGTTGAGCGCCAGCAGGTTGGTCTGCTGGGAGATGCCCTTGATCACGTCGAGGATCTTGCCGATTTCGTCGGTGCTGGCATTGAGCGTTTCGATCTGTTCGCAGGATTCGCTGATGCGCTGCGACAGGGCGGTCATGGCGTTGATCGCTTCTTCCACCACTTCGCGCCCGCCATTGGCCTGCTCGCTGGCGCCGCTGGCGTGCTGCGAAGCGTCGGCAGCGTTGCGTGCGATTTCCTGAGTGGCGGCACCCAGTTGGTTGATGGCCGCAGCGACACTGTTGGTGCGCATGCTCTGCTCTTCGGAACCGATGATCGAGGCATTGGAGGCGTTGACCACCTTTTCCGACAGGTCGTGCACCAGCCGCGTGGCCGACGAAACTTCGCTGATCGAGGTGTGAATGCGTTCTACAAAGTGGTTGAACGAGGTGGCCAGCTCGCCGAACTCATCTTTGCGCTGCACGGCAAGGCGGCGGGTCAGGTCGCCTTCACCTTCGGCGATGTCGCGCATGGCGCGGCCCATGGTGGTCAGCGGGCGCATCAGCACCGGGATCAGCAAGCCCAGCAGCCCGGCGATGGCCGCCACGGCAATGACCATGGCGATGATCGCCGAGGTACGGAACTGGCCCAATGCGGCGTAGGCCTTGTCCTTGTCGATCGACAGGCCGATATACCACTGGGCAGACGGCAAGCCGGCCACCGGGGCAAAGGAGATCAACCGCTGTTGGCCATCGAGGGTGACATCCTGCATGCCGGGCTCCACGCGCAAGCCAGCGCCTGGGTAGATGTCCTTGAGGTTCTTCATCACCTGGTCTTTGTCGGGGCTGACGATCACTTGGCCGCTGCTGTCGGCGAGGAAGGCGTGGCCGATGCCGCCGAAGTCGACCGAGTTGATGATCTGCACCAAGGTATCGAGGGTCAGGTCGCCGCCGACCACTCCGAGCATTTCGCCGTCACGCTTCACCGGCGTGGCGATGGTCACCATCAGGCCACCGACGGCGCCCTGGTAAGGGGCTGTTAGCACGGTCTGCCCGGCGTTTGCGGCGGCGCCGTACCATGGGCGCTGGCGTGGGTCGTAACCGGCCGGCATCTGGGCATTGGGGCGCTGGGTGAACACACCATTGGCCTGGCCCAGGTAGGTGAACAGGAAATTTTGCGTGTAGGAAGGCTGCTCGATCAGCCCGGCCAGGGTATCGCCCGTCCCTTGTTCAGCAATGTCCTGGGCCAGGTTCTCCAGCACCAGGATGCGCCCGCTCATCCAGTTCTGCACGCTGCTGGCAGTCAGCGCACCGGACTGCTGCACCGACGATTCGATGTTCTGGGCGATGATGTTGCGTTGCAGGTAATCGTTGTAGAGCGTGAACAGGGCAAAGGCCAGTACCACGACGCCGCACGCGCTGAGGAGGATCTTGTGGCGAAATTTCAGGTTCATGTTTCGAGACCTTGAGCCATGGAGGGAAGGGCACTGCGCGCTTGTGGCGCGATGGGCCTGTCCACTCTGGTATCGGCAAATCTCATAAAAAATTGAAGCACTTACGTCATCAGGCTGAGGCGATTTCGACGGACGGTGCGCTAGCAGTTGGCTAGCTGTTCGATCAGCAGACGCGCCGCTTGGCGCAGCGGTTGCTGCCTGCGCCAGAAGGCATGAATCGGCAACTGAAGTTCGTTGCGGGTATTGCCAAAACGCAGACGTACCAGGCGCCCGGCAGCGATCAGTGGCGCCACCCTGGCCAAGGGCAAATCGCCCCAGCCAAGGCCTGCTTCGACCATTTGCACGGCGAAGTCGAAACTGTCGGTGGACCAGTGCGTGGCGCCGATCAGCGCGCGCGGGTCGGCCAGCGGCAGGTCGCGGCTGCGCACCAGGATCTGACGCACGTTGATCAGGTCTTCCAGGTAGCGGATGCGCCCGTCGCGCAGTGCCGGGTGCGCCGGTGACAGGGTGGCAACCAGCGATTGCGTACCAATGTGCTGGAACCCCCGGCGGGCATCGACGTGCAGGCCGGCGAAGGCCAGGCACAGGTCGGCACGGCCGCTGTCGAGCAACTGCAATGCGTCTTCCTGCGGGGCACTGAGCAGTTGGATGTCCAGCAGCGGGTAGCGTTCACCCAGGCTGGCGATGGCAGTAAACAGCGGGCGCTGATCGATGTCCGGGACCACGGCGAGGGTCAGGCTGCTTTCCAGCCCTTGCGACAACTCCAGTGCGTGCACCTGCAATAGCCCCAGTTGCTCGGCGATCAGCCTGGCGTGTGGCTCTAGCGCCGCAGCCTGGGCGGTGGGGTGAACCTCGCGCGGGCCACGCTCGAACAGGGGGTAGCCCAGTTCGGCTTCAAGGTTGCCGATGGCCATGCTGACGGCAGAAGGTACCCGGCCAAGGGTGCGCGCCGCAGCGGAAAACGAACCCCGGTCGAGCACGGCGAGGAACAGCTGGATATTGTCACTGGAAAAGTTCATGTCGGCCTCCTGTCAGTCAATCTGAAAGCTACAGACTTTTTCTGTCAATAAATTTGAATCATTCTCGCGCCCTTCGCTTGATTCCACATGAGGTAAAACCGGTGCAAGGACTGAAACGCAAACTGGTCTACGTGACTTTCTACGAGCTGATCGGCTTGTGCATGTCGACGCTGGGGCTGGCTTACTTGTCCGATACCCAGGCTTCGCATACCGGGCCGCTGGCGGTGATGATCACCACCATCGCCATGCTCTGGAACCTGATTTACAACAGCCTGTTCGAGTATTGGGAGAGCCGCCAGGCCAAGCGCGGCCGCAGCGTGGCACGGCGGGTGGTGCATGCCGTCGGTTTCCAGCTGACCCTGGTGGTGTACCTGATCCCGCTGATTGCCTGGTGGCTGGGCATGAGCCTGGTCGAGGCGTTCCTGGTGGACCTTGCCTTTATCATCCTGGTGCCGTGCTACACGTTTGCCTACAACTGGGCGTTCGACCGCATCTTCGGTCTGCCGGCATCGGCCATGGCTACCGCCTGAGGGTGTCGGTACCGCTATGGCGGCAGGCGGATCAACAAGGGCTCCTGCCGCGCAGGTTGTTCCGGTTGCACGGCCGGGTCCACTGGCCGCGGCGCACTGGCCAGCAAACTGTCCTCGACCTGCCCCGACAGGTAGTACACCCCCGCCATGGCGCCGCTCTGGCGGTTCTCCATCAATTCCTGCCATTCCTGATTGAGCGCCACGTTGAGGATCACCCGCAATTGCTCGACCATCTCCGGGTGATCGCGATCGTGGGTGATCATGCCGTAGCCGGCTGCCGCCACCGAGATCATCGCCCCGGCCACCTTGCCCACCGCACTGGCCACGGCACTGGCAATGCCGCGAGGGGCCAGGGTGGCGCCAAGCTTTTCGCTGGCGCGGGTGGCCACCGACGACAGGCCTACGTCGGTCTGCCCCGGGCCCTTGGCCGCTTGCCGGTGCAGGTGGTCGCGCAGGGCGAGCCAGGCGGGTTGCTGGTCGAGTGGCTTGGCCTTGAGCAATTGATAGAGGCTGGCGTTGCGCGCCGGCGGCGGCCCCAGGGCAATGGCCGGGACCCGGTTCAGGCGCTGGCTGAGCTGATCGGGTGGGGCGTTGTAGCGCTGGATGATGGCCGGCAGTTGCTGGCCAAAGAGTTGCAGGTACAACTCGCAGGCGCGGTCGCGGATGACTTCGGGGTTGATCTGCTCGGCCACCGGCTCGATCACCCGGTTCTGGTACTGCTCCTGCAGGTACAGGGCCAGGCGTTTTTCCGCAGGCTCGCGGCCCTCACCGCTGTTGAGCTTGTACCAGGCGACCTTGAGGGTCAGCCATTGCTGGGTCCAGTAACCGGTGAACCAGGGAATGAAGTCGCTTTCGGTACGTTGCTGTACCTGTTCTTTCCATACCCGCATCGAGCGCCGCGCATAGTCGTTGGCCGAGCCTGCGGCGCCTACCGATGCATCGATCAGTTCCTGGTCGATGCGTTGCCAGGCGGCGGGGGTCAGCACGGCGGGCGGTGGCGGGGCAGGCGGGCGCTTGCCGGCGCAGCCGCCGAGGGCCAGCAGAAGGCAGAGCAGCACGAGGATGCGTGGGTTCACACGACCGCCTCCCGGGTTTCGAGGCTGGGTGGTTAACCGAGTATAGGGCCGGTGATCGGCTGCGCATGCGCCCTGTCAGGCGAGGTCGAGTTTTTCTTCCAGGCGGTCCAGGTGCTCATCCATCAGTGCAAGCGCGGCTGCCGCGTCACCAGCCTCCACGGCATCGATGATCGCCGCGTGCTCTTGCCAGGCACAGTGGTCGCAGCAGGGCGATTCATAGCGGGCGATGATCAAAGACGTCATTGGCACCAGACCGTTGAGAAAACGTGCCAGCGGTGCATTGGCGGCCACCTGGGCAAGCTTGAGGTGGAATTCGCCGCCCAGGCGGATTGCCGCGCAACGTTCGCCACGCTCGTGGTGCTGGCGCTCGCGCTCCACCAGCGAACGCAGTTGGCGGATCTGCGCCGGCCGCGCGCGTTGCGCTGCCAGGCTGATCAGGGTGGTTTCGGCCAGGCGCCGGGCGCTCAGCACCTGGCGCGCCTGTTGTGGATCAGGGGCGGCCAGGTGCGCGGTGTGGCTGGGGCGCTGTACCACCACTTGCTGGTCCGAGAGGCGCCCGAGTACCCGGCGGATCACCGTGCGGCTGACGCCGAAGGCGTTGCCCAGTGCCTGCTCGGGCAGCAGGCTGCCGGGTGGCAAGCGCTGCTCGAGAATCGCGTCGAACAGGCGGGGGTAGATCTGCTCGGCCGACAGGCGGGTTTCGCCGGCCCCGAGCAGGGCAGGCAGGTGGGGGGCGGCGTGGGCGCAGGCGGTCATGGTCGCTCTCCTGGGGTCATTGGCGCGGATGGTCATCCGGGATGTTCAGTTCGATGCCCATCCGCTGCCCTTCGGCAAGGATGTGCTGGCGCATCTGGGCGCTGGCCTGGGCACTGTTGCGGTCGCGAATGGCGCGTACCACGGCTTCGTTTTCCTTGAGCCGCGCAGCAAGGTGTTCGGGTGAGTTGCGCAGCATGTTGGCGCTTTGCTTGAGGGCATTGCCGGTCTGCTGTACCACGCTCTGGAAAATCGGGTTGGTGGTCAGCGCGAACAGCGCCTCGTGGAAGGCGATGTAGGCCTTGGCCCCGGCATCGCTGTCATCGGCATCCAGCGCTTCGCGCATGTCCATCAGGGTCAGGCGTAGCTGGCCGATGTCCTGGCTGTTGGCCGATTGCGCCACCAGGCCGACGATGAACGGTTCGAGGGTGTAGCGCAGCTCCAGGACATCGGCCAGGCTCGCCGCAGCGCTGCTGTCGACGCCTGGTTCCAGCACGGCCGTCTCGGCATCCAGCACCAGTACGCCCTTGCCCGGCATGGAGCGCACCAGGCCGAGGGTCTCGAGAACGGTCACGGCTTCGCGCAGGCTGGGGCGGCTGATGCCCAATTGTTCGGCCAGCTCGCGCTGGCCAGGCAGCATGTCGCCGGAGCGCCACTGGCCGCGGGCCAGGGCCTGGCGCAGTTTTTCCACCACTGAGTTGACGACGGTCGATGAGCTGATCACGGTTTTCTCCTGAAAGGGCCGGCGTCAGCGCCGGCCACGTGGGCTCAGAATTCCTGTTGATGTGCGTTGGGCTGCTTGCGCGGTGCATGGGCAAAGCCGGGTTTGCCATCGAGCACGTTCTGCGCACGCTCCAGATCGATGTCTTTTTCCCAGCGGGCAATGGCCACGGTAGCCACGCAGTTGCCGATCAGGTTGGTCAGCGCCCGGCCGATGCCCATGAACCAGTCCACTGCCAGCACCAGCACCAGGCCGACCACCGGGATCGCCGGCACGGCGGTGAGGGTGGCGGCGAGGATCACCAGTGCCGAGCCTGGGATGCCGTGAGCGCCTTTGGACGTCACCAGTGACACCAGCAGGATGGTCAGCAGGTCGGTCATCGCCAGCGGCGTACCGGTGGCGTTGGCGATGAACACGATGGCCAGGGTCAGGTAGATGGAGAAGCCGTCAAGGTTGAACGAGTAGCCGGTCGGGATCACCAGGCCAACGGTGGAGCTGCCAATGCCCAGGTGCTCGAGCTTGCGCATGATCTGCGGCAGCACGGCATCGGAGGAAGCGGTGCCCAGGACGATGGTCAACTCTTCGCGCAGGTACTTGATGAAAGGCAGCAACTTGAGCCCCGACACGCGCATCACAGTGCCCAGGATGATCAGCACGAAGCCCGCACAGGTCAGGTAGAACAACGCTACCAGGCCACCCAGGTGCTGCAGCGACTCCAGGCCATATTTGCTGGTGGTGAAGGCGATGGCGCCGAAGACGCCGATCGGCGCCAGGCGCACGATCATGCCCATGATGCGGAAAATCACGTGGCTGAGTTCGTTGATCAACCGCGAAATACCGGCGGCCGAGTCACCCACCAGGTTCAGCGCGCTGCCGAACAGCACCGAGAACAGCAAGACTTGAAGGATGTTGTTGTCGGCGAAGGCGCCCACCACGGAGGTGGGGATCAGGTCCATGAAGAACGCGGTGGCGCCATGGATATGCTGGCCGCGCTCGGCCAGGCCGCTGGCGTCGGCAGCAGAAAGCTGATCCAGGTGGATGTTGGCGCCGCTGCCGATGCCGCTGGTAAAGGCGAACACCAGGCCGATCACCAGGGCGATGGTGGTCAACACTTCAAAGTAGATCACCGATTTCAGGCCGATGCGCCCGACTTTCTTCAGATCGCCGGCACCGGAAATGCCGCTGACCACCACGCAGAAGACGATCAGGCCGATAAGCATCTTGATCAGCTTGATGAAGCCGTCGCCGAGGGGTTTGAGCTGCAGGGAAAGGTCGGGAAAACTGAGGCCGCAGGCGATGCCGAGGGCAAGGCCGAGCACAACTTGCAGGAAGATCGAACGCGAGCACCATTTGAGCATGGGAGTGATCTCTGATCGGTGTCCTTGCTTCGGTGCCGCACGGGGCGAAAGAGCGCAGGACTTATTTATTTTTGTGGTCTTACCGGTTTGTTCAGCGCGAAGTCATAAAAGCGCGAAAAATCCGAATATGCAAGGTTTTTTGGCCTTACCGGTCTGACCAGTTGTGGTGCATTTCGGCTTGCCAGGCTCTAGTTCGGTGCGTGCTGCAGATTGAGGTGATGCGCCGTTGGCCGGCATTTGCCAATACCTGCAGGGTGTTAGCAATCTGCCTGCCAACTTCTGCCCGATCAGGGCGGCGGGGCGATGCTCTTGACCGAAGCCAGTTCAGGGTGGGCCACCAGCTTGTCGATGTGCAGGGCGTCGTCGTTCATCCAGCTTTCGCTCAGCACCCGATAGTGCTCCATGTCACGACAGCGCACGCGCAAGCTGTAGTCGAAATGGCCACTGATCAGTTGGCATTCATGAACGTCAGGGCAGGCCAGCATGGTTGCCTCGAACGCCTTTTGTGCGGACCGCCCGCGCAGGTTGGAAAGGGCTACGAGTACCAGCAGTGACAGCCCTGGTGCGAGCTTCTGCGGGTCGATGATTGCGCCATAACCGCGGATCACGCCGCGCCGTTCCAGCTTGCGTACGCGTTCCAGGCAGGGGCGCGGAGTAAGATGCACCAGGGTCGAGAGCTTTTCGAAGGTGATGCGGCCATCGACGCGCAGTATGTCGATGATGGCTTGGTCGATGCGGTCCAGCGGGGCAGAGGTGGCGTCCTTGGTGTCCATGCGAGGTGCTTCTTTTTTGAAGGCGGGGCATGGACAGGTTAGGCGGTTATCGGGTGATCGTCCTCACGCGCCGGCGATTGGGCTGCGTAGCAGCCCAAGGTCCGTCAGGCGCAGGCGCTGTCGGCCCGGTGCACTGAACGAACCGCCACCACCCGAGGCTGCAGCAGTGCATACAAGTCCCTGGGGTTTTCCAGCACCGGCACCAGCCCGATATCCTGGCCGATCCCTAATGTGAGCGCTGTATCGAGCACGTAGCGCAGTGCCGAATAATCTTCCAGCGCAAAACCTACCGAATCGAACAGGGTCACCTGGTCGGCGTTTTCACGGCCCTGAACAAGGCCTGCGACCACCTGCCAGAATGGGAAGACCGGCGAATCGGCCGGCATTTGCTGGATTTCGCCTTCGACCCGGCTTTGCGGCTCGTACTCAACGATCACCCGGGCCCGCTCGACGATGGCGCGGTGCAGCTCGGTCTTGCCCGGGCAGTCGCCGCCCACGGCGTTCAGGTGCACGCCCGGTTCGATCATGTCCGGCGTGAGGATGGTCGCGTAGGTCTTGTCTGCTGTGACCGTGGTGACGATATCGGCACCGCGCACGGCTTCGGCGACGCTGTGGGCGACGATCACCTTGAGCCCTGGGCGGCCCGCCAGGTTGGCCACCAGCTTCGCCGTGGCTGCAGGGTCGATGTCGAACAGGCGGATCTCGTCGATGCCCAGCAGGGTCTTGAAGGCGATGGCCTGGAATTCGCTTTGCGAACCGTTGCCAATCAGCGCCATGCTGCGGCTGTCTTCACGCGCCAGGTAGCGGGCGGCGAGGGCCGAAGTGGCGGCGGTACGCATCGCTGTGGTCAGGGTCATCTCGCTGAGCAGCAGCGGCGCACCGGAGCCAACGTCGCTCAAGGCACCAAAGGCCATCACCGTGGGCAGGCCGAGGCGGGTGTTCTTCGGGTGGCCGTTGACATACTTGAAGGCATACCGGCTGGAGTCGGAAACCGGCATCAGTTCGATCACGCCGTCCGCCGAATGATTGGCCAGGCGCGGGCACTTCTCGAAATCGTCCCAGCGCAGGTAGTCCTGACGGATGTACTCGGCCATCTCCACCAGGCAGGTGGCCAGGCCTTTGCGGTTGACCAGGCGGGCGAGGTCTTGCACATCGATGAAACGGGTCATGGCATCTCCCTGCAACTTGCGGGTTGGGCTGTAGGGATATTGTCGGGCGATCAGGGCGGGAATGCCGGCTGAAAAAGGCGGTGCGGGCAGCGGGGCCGGCTGACTTCAGGGCGAGGGCAGCAGAATCGGCTGTCGTCCCCCGGTCATTGCTCGCGCAGGCGTTTGTACAGTGTCGTCCGGCTGATCCCCAGGGCCCGCGCCACGGCCGAGAGGTTGCCATTGGCCCGTTTCAGCAGGCTGTGCAGGTCCGTCTCATCGTCACTGCAGTCGCTCACCACCGGGCGCCCTTGTGTTTCAGCCAGAAAGACCCCAGGCAGATGTTCGACGCCGACCGGCCCATCGCCTGCCAGCGCCAGCGCCACCTGCATCACACTCACCAGCTCGCGCACATTGCCCGGCCAGGGGTGGCGGTCAAGCAGTTCGAGGATAGGCTGCCCCAAGCGCTGGGGTTGGTGAGGGTCGCGATAACGTGCGTGGATGTGCTCGATCAATGCTCGCCGGTCAGTGCGCTCGCGCAGCGCCGGCAACACGACCGCCATTGCCGCGATGCGGTAGTAGAGGTCCTGGCGAAAGCGCCCCGCACGCACCTCTTCGGTCAGGTCCCGATTGCTTGCCGAGACCACGCGGATATCCACCGCTACCGGTTCGCCGCTGCCCAGAGGCTGAATGCTGCGCGATTGCAGCACGCGCAGCAGGCGGGCCTGGGTCGGCAGCGGCATGTCGCCGATTTCGTCGAGGAACAGGATGCCCTGGTCGGCCTTGCGGATCAGCCCGGGGTTGCCCTTGTGATGAGCGCCGGTGAAGGCGCCTTTGTCATAACCGAACAACTCCGATTCCACCAGCTCTGCCGGGATCGCCGCACAGTTGACCGCGATCAACGGCTGGCGGGCACGGCTGCTGGCGCGGTGCAGGGCCTGGACGAAGACTTCCTTGCCGACGCCGGTTTCACCCTGGACCAGCAGCGGGATGTCTTTTTCCAGCATCAGGCTGGCCTGGGCCAGGGCCTTTTCCATGCGTGGGTCGCCACTGCCAAGCGCTGAGCGCGGGTGGCTTTGCCGGGGGGCTTGCCACTGGCAGTGGAAGCGGTTGCGCCCGGCTGCCTGCAAAGCGAAGGGTTGCTGCTGGGGGTGGGCAAGCAACTGGCACAAGGGGATCTGGAACAGTTGCTCGACGTTTTGTTGCAGCGGGTTGCCGCCCAGCAGGCTGTCGGCTCGATGATTGGCGGCGAGTACCTGGCCACGCTCATCGAATACCAGCAGCCCGGCCCAAGGGCTGTCGAGGTTGTCGCAAGCGCTGTTGAACAGCAACTGCGCGTGCTGCTCGGCATGCTGCGCAAGGATCAGGCGATTCTCCAGGCTCTGGCCCATCATGCGCACCAGGCCGAGGGTCTGGGTGGCCGGCAGGTAGCCGTCGCTGGCCACATCGAGCACCCCGACCAGTTGCCGCAGGGCATCGTACAGCGGGGCTGCGGCGCTGGACATGTAGCGGTTCTGGCGCAGGAAGTGTTCGTCCTGGCCAACATGGACGGGCTCGGCGCAGACCAGCGCGGTACCCAGCGCATTGGTGCCCACGCCCCGTTCGTGCCAGTGGGCGCCGGCGCTGAAACCGTGCTGGTGCTGGGGGCAGACGAAGCGTCGCGAACCCCAGGTCTCGAGCAGGCAGCCGTTGGCGTCGGCGAGCATCACCAGGTAGCTGGCATTGCCCAGCAGGTGCGCGTACTGCGGCAGCACGCCATCGCGGGTGTGTTGCAACAGTGCCTGGCGCCGCTCCAGCAGGGCGCTGAGTTCGGCCTTGGTCAGGCAATCGAAGTCGGGGGCGCTCTGTGGCTGCAGGCCGTGATCGCGGCAGCGCGCCCAGGAGGCCTGGATCAGTTGGGCATGGGTCGAAGTGGCGGTGGCCATGGGCCTGTCCTGTGTGATTGTTGTTATCAGCCGACCGCTGTTGAGTGTCGTCCACCGTTGTTCATTGTCAAACCCGCCACTGTTCAGGTGTTCAGCGAAAGTGTTCAGTTGTGAATCGCTGCTGGCTTGTCGGCACCGTCAAAGCCGCAGGCCAGAGGGCCAGAGTGGAACTGGCACGGAACTGGCTGTCTGTGCCGGACAACCACAATAACAAGGTCCTGCCATGTCTCTGGTGCTGGAACAGGTCAGCCGCAGCGTCGATAACCAGCCCTGGATCATCGACGCGTCCCTGCAGTTCGAGCCTGGCTCGTTCAACGTGCTGCTTGGCCGGACCCTGGCCGGCAAAACCAGCCTCATGCGCCTGATGGCCGGGCTCGACCGCCCCGACCGTGGCCGCGTGCTGATGGCGGGTGAAGATGTCACTGGCGTGCCGGTGCGCCGGCGCAATGTGTCGATGGTGTATCAGCAGTTCATCAATTACCCGACCCTGAGCGTGTACGAGAACATCGCCTCACCCCTGCGCCAGGCGCGCCTGGCCGAGCCGGACATCCGTCGGCGCGTGCAGGAAACTGCCGAAATGCTGCGTATCGAACCCTACCTGCAACGCTTGCCGTTGGAGCTGTCTGGCGGCCAACAGCAGCGCACGGCGATGGCCAGGGCGCTGGTCAAGGATGCCGGGTTGATCCTGTTCGATGAGCCGCTGGTCAACCTCGACTACAAGCTGCGCGAAGGGCTGCGCCAGGAGCTGCGCGAGTTGTTCGCCGCGCGCAACTGCATTGCCGTGTATGCCACCACCGAGCCCAACGAAGCGCTGGCACTGGGCGGCACCACCACCCTGGTGCACGAGGGGCGAATCGTCCAGAGCGGGCCGACGGCCGAGGTCTACCAGCGGCCCGGCAGCGTGCTGGCCGCCGAGTTGTTCAGCGAGCCGCCGATCAACCTGATACCGGGGCGTATCAATGGCAATGAGGTGAGCCTGGCCCAGGCCGTGCACTTCGCCCGCAATGTCGACCTGCACCGCCTGGGCGACGGCGATTACCGCTTTGGCGTGCGCCCCAGCCACCTCACCCTGGTGCCGGCGCACGATGACGACCTGGAACTGGCGGTGCGGGTGGAACTGGCCGAGATCAGCGGTTCCGAGACATTTCTGCATGTGCGTAACGAGCACTGGCCGATGGTCCTGCACCTGCCGGGGGTGCACGAGTATCAGGTGGATACGCCGATCCGTGTCTTCATACCCACCCACAAGCTGTTCGTCTTCGACAGCGCCGGGGCACTGGTACAGGCACCGGGCCTGCGCCAGGCAAGGAGCGCCTGATGGCCGAAATCCGCCTGCGCCAGCTGGCGCACAGCTACAGCCGGCAACCCACCGCCGAGGGCGACTACGCGCTGCATCAACTGGAGCACGTGTGGGAGCAGGGCGGCGCTTATGCGTTGCTCGGGCCTTCCGGGTGTGGCAAGTCGACCTTGCTGAACATCATCTCGGGGCTGCTCACGCCCTCCCATGGCCAGGTGCTGTTCGACGGCAAGCCGGTCAATGACCTTTCGCCGCAGCAGCGCAACATTGCCCAGGTGTTTCAGTTCCCGGTGGTGTACGACACCATGACGGTGTTCGACAACCTGGCGTTCCCTTTGCGCAACCAGGGCCTGGACGAAGCCAGAGTGCGCACGCGGGTCGAGGAAATCGCCGAGGTGCTCGACCTGGGCGCAGTGCTGAAGAAAAAGGCGCGCAACCTCAGCGCCGACGAAAAGCAGAAAGTGTCCATGGGCCGTGGCCTGGTGCGCGATGACGTCTCGGCCATCCTTTTCGACGAGCCGTTGACGGTGATCGACCCGCACCTGAAATGGAAGTTGCGGCGCAAGCTCAAGCAGATCCATGAGCAGTTCAACATCACCATGATCTACGTGACCCACGATCAACTGGAGGCTTCGACCTTCGCCGACAAGATCGCGGTGATGCATGGCGGGCGCATCGTCCAGTTCGGTACCCCGCGTGAGCTGTTCGAGCGGCCCCGCCATACCTTTGTCGGCTACTTCATCGGCAGCCCGGGGATGAACCTGATCGACGTGCGCGCCGACGCGGCGGGGGTCGCGTTCGGCGATGTGCACCTGGCACTGCCCGACGGCCTGCGCGAACGCTTGGCGGGCACGCGCGGCGGGCGTCTGCAAGTGGGCATTCGCCCGGAGTTCGTGCAACTGTGGGACAGCCCGTTCGAGGGCGCCTTGCCTGCGCGAGTGCTGGACATCGAGGACCTGGGCACCTATCGCATCGTCACCCTGGTGCTTGGCGGCGTGGCGCTCAAGGCGCGCCTGGCAGAAGATCGCCTGGTGCCGGTGGCACATGCCTGGGTCAGCCTGCCGACGCAGTGGCTGCTGCTGTACGTCGACGATCTGCTGCTGGAGGCCGTGCCATGAACAAGGTGCCGAACAACAAGGCCTGGTGGCTGGTGCTGCCGGTGTTCCTGCTGGTGGCGTTCAGTGCCGTGATGCCGATGATGACGGTGGTCAACTATTCGGTGCAGGACATTTTCGACCAGTCCAGCCGCTACTTCGTCGGCGCCGACTGGTACCGCCAGGTGTTGCGCGACCCGGCATTGCACGATGCCTTGCTGCGCCAATTCATCTATTCCGCCTGCGTGCTGCTGATCGAAATTCCGCTGGGCATCGGCATCGCCCTGACCATGCCGACCAAGGGGCGGCTGGCTTCGGTATGCCTGATCGTCATGGCCATCCCGCTGCTGATCCCGTGGAATGTGGTCGGCACCATCTGGCAGATCTTTGGCCGCGCCGATATCGGCCTGCTCGGTGCCACGCTGGCCAAGCTTGGCGTCAGCTACAACTATGCCGGCGACCCGTTCGACGCCTGGCTCACCGTGCTGGTGATGGACGTCTGGCACTGGACATCACTGGTGGCGCTGCTGTGCTACTCGGGCCTGCGCGCCATCCCCGACGTGTACTACCAGGCCGCGCGCATCGACCGGGCATCGGGCTGGGCGGTGTTCCGGCATATCCAGTTGCCCAAGCTCAAGAACGTGCTGCTGATCGCGGTGATGCTGCGCTTCATGGACAGCTTCATGATCTACACCGAGCCGTTCGTGCTCACCGGAGGCGGGCCGGGTAACGCCACCACCTTCCTCAGTCAGACGCTGACCCGCATGGCGGTCGGGCAGTTCGACCTGGGCCCGGCGGCGGCGTTCTCGCTGGTGTATTTCCTGATCATTCTGCTGGTGTCGTGGCTGTTCTATACCGCCATGACCCACGCCGACAAGGACTAGGCCATGAGTACACGCAAGACGCTGGCCCTGCTGCTGTACTTCTTCTTCCTGCTGGTGCCGATCTACTGGCTGCTGAACATGTCGTTCAAGAGTAACACCGAGATACTCGGTGGCCTCACCCTGTGGCCGCAGGCGTTCACCCTCGACAACTACCGGGTGATCTTCACCGATGCCAGCTGGTACAGCGGCTACATCAACTCGCTGTACTACGTGTGCCTGAACACGCTGATTTCACTGCTGGTGGCGCTGCCGGCGGCCTATGCCTTCTCGCGCTACCGCTTCCTCGGTGACCGCCACCTGTTCTTCTGGTTGCTGACCAACCGTATGGCCCCACCTGCGGTGTTTCTGCTGCCGTTCTTTCAGCTCTATTCGTCCATCGGCCTGTTCGATACGCACATTGCCGTTGCCCTGGCCCACTGCCTGTTCAACGTGCCGCTGGCAGTGTGGATTCTCGAGGGGTTCATGTCGGGCGTGCCGAAGGAGATTGATGAAACCGCCTACATCGATGGTTACAGCTTCCCGCGTTTCTTCGTGAAAATTTTCATTCCGCTGATCGGCTCCGGCATCGGCGTGACGGCGTTTTTCTGCTTCATGTTTTCCTGGGTCGAACTGTTGCTGGCGCGCACCCTGACTTCGGTGAACGCCAAGCCGATTGCCGCCGTGATGACCCGCACGGTGTCTGCTTCGGGTATCGACTGGGGCGTGCTGGCGGCGGCAGGGGTGTTGACCATCCTGCCAGGCATGCTGGTGATCTGGTTCGTTCGCAACCATGTGGCCAAGGGCTTTGCCCTGGGCCGGGTGTGAGGAGGGCAACGCATGGAGTGGATGGCCTGGACCTTGCCCACGGCGCTGTTCTTCGCCGTCGTCGGCGTACTGCTGCTGTGCATGACCCTGTTCGAACTGCGCCGCCCCTGTGTGGAGCGGCGCGGCTTTCTGCCGATCGTCACCAGCCGTGGCGACCGGTTGTTCATCGGCCTGTTGGTCAGCGCCTACCTGCACTTGCTGGTAGTCGGGGTCAGCGACTGGCCTTTATGGGTGGCCTCGCTGCTGTCGCTGGGCTGGCTCGTGGTGGTGCTGCGCTGGGGCTGAGCGACGGCTCCGGGGAATAACTCAAACGGGAGAGCACAATGTTCCATAACAAACACAACCGGCGACATTTGACCCTGGCCGCGATGCTGGTACTGGCGGGCGTACACGGTGCGGCGTGGGCCGACCAGTACGAGGATGCGGCGTCGAAATGGATCACCAGCGAGTTCAAACCGTCGACCCTGACGCCGGAGCAGCAGTTGGCCGAACTCAAGTGGTTCATCAAGGCCGCCGAGCCGTTTCGCGGGATGAAGATCAATGTGGTGTCGGAAACCATCACCACCCATGAGTACGAGTCCAAGGTGCTGGCCAAGGCCTTCAGCGAGATCACCGGGATCCAGCTGACCCACGACCTGCTGCAGGAAGGCGACGTGGTGGAGAAGCTGCAGACGCAGATGCAGTCGGACAAGAACATCTACGACGGCTGGGTCAACGACTCCGACCTGATCGGTACGCACTTTCGCTACGGCAAGGTGGAGTCGATCACTGATCTGATGGCCAACGAAGGCAAGGACTACACCTCGCCGACCCTGGACCTGAAGGACTTCATTGGCATTTCGTTCACCACCGCGCCGGATGGCAAGGTTTATCAGTTGCCCGACCAGCAGTTCGCCAACCTGTACTGGTTCCGCGCCGACTGGTTCGAGCGGCCCGAGCTCAAGGCCAGGTTCAAGGAAAAGTACGGTTACGAGCTGGGCGTGCCGGTGAACTGGTCCGCCTATGAGGACATCGCCAAATTCTTCACCGAAGACGTCAAGGAAATCGATGGCAAGCGCGTCTATGGCCACATGGACTATGGCAAGAAGGACCCTTCGCTGGGGTGGCGCTTCACCGATGCCTGGTTCTCCATGGCCGGTGGTGGCGACAAAGGGCTGCCCAATGGCTTGCCAGTGGACGAGTGGGGCATCCGCGTGGAGGATTGCCACCCGGTAGGGTCCAGCGTGACCCGCGGCGGCGACACCAATGGCCCGGCGGCCGTCTATGCCACGCAGAAGTACGTCGACTGGATGCGCGCCTATGCGCCCAAGGAAGCGCAAGGCATGACCTTCTCCGAGGCTGGCCCGGTGCCTGCGCAAGGCAACATCGCCCAGCAGATCTTCTGGTACACCGCCTTTACCGCCGACATGACCAAGCCGGGGCTGCCGGTGGTCAACGCTGACGGCACGCCGAAGTGGCGCATGGCGCCCTCGCCCAAGGGGCCATACTGGGAGGAGGGGATGAAGCTGGGCTATCAGGACACCGGCTCCTGGACCTTCTTCAAGTCCACCCCCGAGAAGCAGCGCCTGGCCGCTTGGCTATACGCCCAGTTCGTCACCTCCAAGACCGTGTCGTTGAAAAAGACCATCGTTGGCCTGACGCCGATCCGCGAGTCGGACATCAACTCCCAGGCCATGACCGACCTGGCGCCCAAGCTTGGCGGGCTGGTGGAGTTCTATCGTAGCCCGGCACGGGTGCAATGGACCCCGACCGGGACCAACGTGCCGGACTATCCTCGCCTGGCACAACTGTGGTGGAGCCATATCGCCGAAGTGGCCAGCGGCGAGAAAACGCCGCAAGAAGCGCTGGATGGCTTGGCCCGCGATCAGGACCGCATGATGGAGCGGTTGCAGCGCTCCAATGCCCAGGCCACCTGCGCGCCTAAGCTGAACCCTGAAAAAGACGCACAGTACTGGTTCGACCAGCCGGGGGCGCCAAAACCGAAACTGGCCAACGAGAAGCCCAAGGGCGAGACGGTCAGCTATGACGAGCTGCTGAAATCGTGGGAGGCGGCGCGCAAGTGACCGGCTAGGGACCCAAATGGGTCATCGTCGGCAAGCTGCTGAATCCAAGGCAAAAAAACGGCACCTGCCAGAGGTGCCGTTTTCATTTCACGCAAGCTTACTTATGCAGCTCTTCTGCCGCATACAGCGTGTTTTCCAGCAGGCAGGCCCGGGTCATCGGCCCTACGCCGCCCGGCACCGGCGTGATCCAGCCCGCGCGGGGCAGGGCGGTCTCGTAGACCACATCGCCGACCAGCTTGCCGTCTTCCTGGCGGTTGATGCCCACGTCGATGACGATGGCGCCTTCCTTGACCCACTCACCCTTGACCAGCCCCGGCTTGCCGGCAGCCACGACCACCAGGTCGGCACGGCCGACATGACCGGCCAGGTCCTTGGTGAAGCGGTGGCAGACGGTCACGGTGCAGCCGGCCAGCAGCAGCTCCATGGCCATCGGGCGGCCAACGATGTTGGAAGCGCCGACGATCACGGCGTCCATGCCATACAGGTCCTGACCGGTGCTTTCGAGCAGGGTCATGATGCCTTTAGGGGTGCACGGGCGCAGCAGCGGAATACGCTGGGCCAGGCGGCCGATGTTGTACGGGTGGAAGCCATCGACGTCCTTGTCCGGACGGATGCGCTCGAGCAGCAGCGATGCATCCAGGTGTGCAGGCAGCGGCAGTTGCAGCAGGATGCCGTCCACTGCCGGGTCGTCGTTGAGGCGGTCGATCAGCTCGGTCAGGGCTTGCTGCGTGGTTTCGCTGGGCAGATCGAAGGCCTGCGAAATGAAACCGACCTCTTCGCAGTCCTTGCGCTTGTGCGAGACATAGACTTGGGAGGCGGGGTCGGTGCCGACCAGGATCACCGCCAGGCCCGGCGTGCGCAGGCCTTGCTGGCGACGCTCCTCGACACGTTGAGCGATCTGCTTGCGCAGGTTGGCGGCGATCGCCTTGCCATCGATTAGGTGTGCAGTCATAGACGCGTGATTAACCATCGAGAAAGGAACAATAAAGAGGGCGCATTCTCGCACGACACGGCCCGAGGGCAAAGGCGGGTGGTCGGGCAAATGCCCTAACCCCTTAAATAATTTAAATTTTTTATAGAAAGGTGTTGACGCTTATACGGGTCGCCTATAAGATTCGCCGCACTTGTCGGGCACAGCCTAGCACTGGTTGGCGAAGTCGGGCAGAATGAGTGGTTTTAGTATTGCTCGTTCGGTTAGGCTTTACGCTTATGCGCCCGTAGCTCAGCTGGATAGAGCATCCGCCTTCTAAGCGGATGGTCGCAGGTTCGAGTCCTGCCGGGTGCGCCATTAGGCAGCTTGGGCAAGCAAGTGAGGCAGTAAAGCGATATGGTGGGCGTAGCTCAGTTGGTAGAGCGCCGGATTGTGATTCCGGTTGTCGTGGGTTCGATTCCCATCGTCCACCCCATATTCTTCAGAGGCGCCTTGATTGTAGATCTGGCGCCTTTGTTTTAAGCGTTATGCGGACGTGGTGAAATTGGTAGACACACTGGATTTAGGTTCCAGCGGCGCAAGCTGTAAGAGTTCGAGTCTCTTCGTCCGCACCATGTTTATGTAAGGTTGTACCGTAACACCGCAATATGGTGGGCGTAGCTCAGTTGGTAGAGCGCCGGATTGTGATTCCGGTTGTCGTGGGTTCGATTCCCATCGTCCACCCCATATTTTCGAAGGCGCCTTGATTGTATGATCAGGCGCCTTTGTTGTTTCTGCGTTATGCGTACGAGCGTGTAACTATGCAGCCTCGTCGGCAAGCCGACTCCTGCAGGGGCGCGCAGTTCTTGAGGCCTGCGCAATACCTCTGACAGCCCTTGCAATCCTCTGGCGACACCCCAATAAAAGCTGATAGATTTCAGTCGGTTGAAATACCGGCTGGATTAGGCCAGCAAAGGATTAATCCAATGATTGCAAAAGAAGCCCGTCAGGCGCTGGCGCTTCAGCGCTTCGCCGAGGCCAATCCGCAACTGCTCGAGGAAATCCGTGGGCTGGATGCGCGCGAACAGGCCCAGCAGATCGAATGGGCGTTCGAGGATGCCGCCGACCAGCAGGGCATCCAGCCTTGGGAGCTGGCGCTGCAGTTGATCGCCGAAAGCCCCGAGCAACTGCAGGCCATGCGCCTGGAGACCCATCGCGAAGTGGCCCAAGCGCTGGGTATGGCTTGGGAAGAGTACTGCCAGTTCAATGAAATCGACCCTGAATAAGGGCGTTTTTGCGGGCTGTAGTTGTTTGACAAAGTATTACGGTTGCGTGCCGCCGACGGCGTTGCGCACCCTGCATATATATAGAGGCCCGGCGATACGCCGTGCGGGCCTTGCAAGCTAATCGACCGGCGTGGTTTCCCGTCGTCCCGGGTGGGGTGACTTCTGGTGCGTGACTCACTAGAATGCTTGCCCTTGATTCTGGAGTCGGGCTAACGCCGGCTAACGTCTGTGCAACGAGGAATATCCATGCAAGTTTCTGTTGAAAACACTTCCGCTCTCGAGCGCCGCATGACCATCGCCGTTCCGGCCGAGCGCGTCGAGAACGAAGTCAACAAGCGTCTGCAGCAGACTGCCAAGCGCGCCAAGGTCGCGGGCTTCCGCCCAGGCAAAGTGCCGATGAGCGTGATCCGCCAGCGTTTCGAAGCCGATGCCCGTCAAGAGGCTTTCGGTGACCTGGTCCAGGCTTCCTTCTACGAAGCCATCGTCGAGCAGAAGCTGAACCCGGCTGGCGCGCCTGCTGTAGAGCCGAAGTCCTTTGAAAAGGGCAAGGACCTGGAGTTCGTCGCCATCTTCGAAGTGTTCCCAGAGTTCGCCGTTGCCGGCCTGGAGTCGATCAGCGTCGAGCGCCTGAGCGCCGAAGTGGCTGATGCCGACCTGGACAACATGCTGGAAGTGCTGCGCAAGCAGAACGTGCGCTTCGAGGCCGTCGAGCGCGCTGCCGAGAAAGACGACCAGGTCAACATCGACTTCGTCGGCAAGATCGACGGTGAAGCCTTCGCCGGTGGTTCGGCCAAGGGTACCCAGCTGGTACTGGGCTCCGGCCGCATGATCCCAGGCTTCGAAGACGGCCTGGTTGGCGCCAAGGCTGGCGAAGAGCGCGTTGTCAACGTGACCTTCCCTGAGGATTACCAGAACCTGGACCTGGCTGGCAAAGCTGCCGAGTTCACCATCACCGTCAACAGCGTTTCGGCACCTCAGCTGCCAGAACTGAACGAAGAGTTCTTCGCCCAGTTCGGCATCAAGGAATCGACCCTGGAAGGCTTCCGCGCCGAAGTTCGCAAGAACATGGAGCGTGAACTGCGTCAGGCGATCAAGACCAAGGTGAAGAACCAGGTCATGGACGGTCTGCTGGCCGCCAACCCGATCGAAGTGCCGAAGGCTCTGCTGGAAAATGAAGTCAACCGCCTGCGCGTCCAGGCTGTTCAGCAGTTCGGTGGCAACATCAAGCCTGAGCAGCTGCCGGCCGAGCTGTTCGAAGAGCAAGCCAAGCGCCGTGTGGTGCTGGGCCTGATCGTCGCCGAAGTGGTCAAGCAGTTCGAACTGAAGCCGGACGAAGGCAAGGTTCGCGAAATGATCGAAGAAATGGCTTCGGCTTACCAGGAGCCTGAGCAGGTCATCGCTTGGTACTACAAAAACGACCAGCAGATGAACGAGGTACGTTCGGTTGTACTGGAAGAACAAGTTGTAGATACTGTTCTGCAGAAAGCGACTGTGACCGACAAATCGGTCTCGTACGAAGAAGCCGTAAAACCAGCGCAGGCTCCTGCCGAAGCTGAGTAAGGCGGCCCTCTCGTAGGAAACCCCCACAAGCCAGCCTTCGCGCTGGCTTGTGCGTATTCAAGCCATGACTATTTGGGAGTGAGCGCAGGACATGTCCCGCAATTCTTATATTCAGCAGAGCTCTGACATCCAGGCCGCAGGCGGCCTGGTCCCGATGGTTATCGAGCAGTCCGCCCGTGGCGAACGTGCCTATGACATCTACTCGCGCCTGTTGAAGGAGCGAGTGATCTTCCTGGTCGGCCCGGTAGAGGACTACATGGCCAACCTGGTAGTGGCGCAGATGCTGTTCCTTGAGGCGGAAAACCCGGACAAGGATATCCATCTTTACATCAACTCCCCAGGCGGCTCGGTAACGGCTGGCATGTCGATCTACGACACCATGCAATTCATCAAGCCGGACGTCTCGACCATCTGCATCGGCCAAGCCTGCAGCATGGGTGCCTTCCTGTTGGCCGCCGGTGCCAAGGGCAAGCGTCACTGCCTGCCTAATTCGCGGGTGATGATTCACCAGCCGCTCGGCGGCTTCCAGGGCCAGGCGACCGATATCGAGATCCATGCCCAGGAAATCCTCAACATCAAGGCGCGTCTGAACGAGCTGCTGGCCTACCACACCGGCCAGGATCTGGAGACCATCAAGCGCGACACCGAACGTGACAATTTCATGAGCGCCTCGCGCGCGGCCGAGTACGGCCTGATCGACTCGGTATACGACAAGCGGCAACTGGCCTCCTGAACCCAGGTGCCAGAGCAGGCAGGCGCCCAAAGCGCCTACCTGCGGACTTGAAAAAGCCCGCAATTGCCTTCATCTTGTGTTGCAAGCCTACCGGATTGGATCGATCGAATGACTGACACCCGTAACGGCGAGGACAGCGGCAAATTGCTTTATTGCTCCTTCTGCGGCAAAAGCCAGCACGAAGTGCGCAAACTGATTGCCGGGCCCTCGGTATTTATCTGCGACGAGTGCGTCGACCTGTGCAACGACATCATCCGAGAGGAGGTGCAGGAAGCCCAGGCCGAAAGCAGCGCGCACAAATTGCCTTCGCCGAAAGAAATCAGCGGCATCCTGGACCAGTATGTGATTGGTCAGGAGCGCGCCAAGAAGGTGCTTTCGGTAGCGGTGTACAACCACTACAAGCGCCTGAACCAGCGTGACAAGAAAGGTGACGAGGTTGAACTCGGCAAGAGCAACATCCTGCTCATCGGGCCTACAGGCTCGGGCAAGACCCTGCTCGCCGAAACCCTGGCTCGCCTGTTGAACGTGCCGTTCACCATTGCTGACGCCACCACCCTGACCGAAGCCGGTTACGTGGGTGAGGACGTCGAGAACATCATTCAGAAACTGCTGCAGAAGTGCGACTACGATGTGGAAAAGGCCCAGATGGGCATTGTTTACATCGACGAGATCGACAAGATTTCGCGCAAGTCGGACAACCCGTCGATCACCCGTGACGTTTCGGGTGAAGGCGTGCAGCAGGCACTGCTCAAGCTGATCGAAGGCACCGTTGCCTCCGTTCCGCCGCAAGGGGGGCGCAAGCACCCGCAACAGGAATTCCTGCAGGTGGATACCCGCAACATCCTGTTCATTTGCGGTGGCGCCTTCTCAGGCCTGGAAAAGGTCATCCAGAACCGCTCCACCAAGGGTGGCATCGGTTTTGGCGCTGAAGTACGCAGCAAGGAAGAGGGCAAGAAGGTTGGCGAGTCGCTGCGTGAAGTCGAGCCGGATGACCTGGTCAAGTTTGGCCTGATCCCCGAGTTCGTCGGCCGTCTGCCGGTTCTGGCAACCCTCGACGAGCTGGACGAGGCTGCGCTGATGCAGATCCTCACTGAGCCGAAGAACGCCCTGACCAAGCAGTACGCCAGGCTGTTCGAGATGGAAAGCGTTGACCTTGAGTTCCGCAGTGATGCGCTCAAGGCCGTCGCACGCAAGGCCCTGGAGCGCAAGACTGGCGCCCGCGGCCTGCGTTCGATCCTCGAGGGCGTTCTGCTCGACACCATGTATGAAATTCCTTCGCAGAAGGAAGTCAGCAAAGTGGTGATCGACGAGAGCGTCATCGAAGGCACTTCGCAGCCGTTGCTGATCTACGAGAACAGCGAGCCGCAAGCCAAGGCCGCACCCGACGCCTGAGTCGGTCAGGTGGCAGCAAGCAAGAAAGGGGCCCATGCGGGCCCCTTTCTGCTTTTCCTGTGCAAGCGCTTGTAATTTCCCAGGCGTGCCCCCACATTAGGTCCAAGCATCATTTCCACCGGTTTCCGGCCATAAGGCCGCTGTAGAGGCGAAATCATGAAGACCACCCTCGACTTGCCTCTTTTGCCATTGCGCGATGTCGTTGTTTATCCGCACATGGTCATCCCACTGTTCGTGGGGCGTGAGAAGTCCATCGAGGCCCTTGAGGCTGCGATGACTGGCGAGAAGCAGATCCTTCTGCTGGCCCAGAAGAACCCCGCCGACGATGATCCGGGCGAAGACGCCCTGTATCGCGTCGGTACCGTCGCTACCGTGCTGCAACTGCTGAAGCTGCCTGATGGCACCGTCAAGGTGCTGGTCGAGGGCGAGCAGCGGGGTGCAGTCGAGCGCTTTACCGAAGTTGAAGGGCACATCCGTGCCGAAGTTTCCCTGATCGACGAAACCGACGCCGCCGAGCGCGAGTCGGAAGTCTTTGTGCGCACGCTGCTGTCGCAGTTCGAGCAGTACGTGCAGTTGGGCAAGAAAGTCCCTGCCGAAGTGCTGTCGTCGCTGAACAGCATCGAGGAGCCTGGGCGCCTAGTCGATACCATGGCCGCACACATGGCCCTGAAGATCGAGCAGAAGCAGGAAATTCTCGAGATCGTCGATCTGTCCACCCGTGTCGAGCATGTGCTTGCGATGCTGGATGCTGAAATCGACCTGCTGCAGGTCGAGAAGCGTATCCGTGGCCGGGTCAAGAAACAGATGGAGCGCAGCCAGCGCGAGTACTACCTGAATGAGCAGATGAAGGCCATTCAGAAAGAGCTCGGCGATGGCGACGAAGGCCACAACGAAGTCGAAGAGCTGAAAAAGCGCATTGAAGCCGCTGGCCTGCCGAAAGATGCCCTGGCCAAGGCTCAGGCGGAGCTTAACAAACTCAAGCAGATGTCGCCGATGTCGGCCGAGGCCACCGTGGTGCGGACCTACCTCGACTGGCTCGTGCAGGTGCCGTGGAAGGCCCAGAGCAAGGTTCGACTGGACCTGTCCAAGGCTGAGGAAATTCTCGATGCGGACCATTATGGCCTTGAAGAGGTCAAGGAACGCATCCTCGAATACCTCGCCGTGCAGAAGCGCGTGAAGAAAATTCGCGGCCCGGTGCTGTGCCTGGTTGGCCCGCCAGGCGTGGGCAAGACCTCGCTGGCCGAGTCGATCGCCGCTGCGACCAACCGCAAGTTCGTGCGCATGGCCTTGGGTGGCGTGCGTGACGAGGCCGAGATTCGCGGCCACCGTCGGACATACATCGGTTCGATGCCAGGCCGCTTGATCCAGAAGATGACCAAGGTGGGTGTGCGCAACCCGCTGTTCCTGCTCGACGAGATCGACAAGATGGGCAGCGACATGCGTGGCGACCCGGCCTCGGCGCTGCTGGAAGTGCTCGACCCTGAGCAGAACCACAACTTCAACGACCACTATCTGGAGGTCGATTACGACCTCTCTGACGTGATGTTCCTGTGCACCTCGAACTCGATGAACATCCCGCCGGCGCTGCTTGACCGCATGGAAGTCATTCGCCTGCCGGGTTACACCGAGGACGAGAAGATCAACATCGCGGTCAAATACCTGACACCCAAGCAGGTCAAGGCCAACGGTTTGAAGAAGGAAGAGCTCGAGATCGACACCTCGGCGATCCGCGACATCATCCGTTACTACACCCGCGAAGCCGGTGTACGTGGCCTTGAGCGGCAAATTGCCAAGGTTTGCCGCAAGGTCGTCAAGGAACATACCGGCCAGAAGCAGGTCAAGGTCAAGGTCACCAGTGAGCAGCTCGAGCACCTGTTGGGTGTGCGCAAGTTCCGCTACGGCCTGGCCGAGCAGCAGGACCAGATCGGCCAGGTGACCGGCCTTGCCTGGACCCAGGTGGGTGGCGAATTGCTGACCATCGAGTCGGTGGTCATCCCTGGCAAGGGCCAACTGATCAAGACCGGTTCGCTCGGCGACGTCATGGTCGAGTCGATCACCGCCGCGCAAACCGTAGTCCGCAGCCGCGCCCGCAGCTTGGGGATTGCCGCCGACTTCCATGAGAAGCACGACGTGCACATCCACATGCCCGAGGGTGCTACGCCCAAGGATGGCCCGAGCGCCGGTATCGGCATGTGCACCGCGCTGGTGTCGGCGCTGACGCAGATTCCAGTGCGTGCAGATGTTGCCATGACCGGTGAAATCACCTTGCGTGGGCAGGTATTGGCCATTGGCGGGTTGAAGGAAAAACTGCTGGCGGCACACCGTGGCGGGATCAAGACGGTGATCATTCCAGAGGAGAATGTTCGCGATCTGAAGGAGATTCCGGAAAATATCAAACAGGATCTGCAGATCAAACCGGTCAAATGGATTGACGAAGTCCTGCAAATTGCGCTGCAATACGCCCCGGAGCCCTTGCCAGATGTGGCTCCTGAGATTGTCGCGAAAGATGAAAAGCGCGACGGCGATGCTAAGGAACGAATTAGCACGCATTAGTAGTTTTTGGCTGGGGGGCTTTCCTTGACAGTATTTTCGGGGCCTTGCTATAAAGCGGCACGCTATTGTCACCAGGCCACCCAGCGCACGTTTCATAAGCTTTTCATTACATACTTAGAAACAAACTCAATAGAGAAATAAGGGGACTTAGAGTGAACAAGTCGGAACTGATTGACGCTATCGCCGCATCTGCTGACATCCCGAAAGCTGTAGCCGGCCGCGCGCTGGATGCAGTAATTGACTCCGTGACTGGTGCCCTGAAAGCAGGCGACGACGTCGTTCTGGTTGGCTTCGGTACCTTCTCGGTCAAAGAGCGCGCAGAGCGCGATGGCCGTAACCCGCAAACTGGCAAGACCATCAAGATCGCTGCTGCCAAGGTTCCAGGCTTCAAGGCTGGCAAAGGCCTGAAAGACGCCGTCAACTAAGTCGTCTCTTTCAGCCGGACCCGGCCTGGCCAGGTCCGAGCACGCTGAAGGCGGGTCGCAAACGTTCCCGCCTGACACGTTTGCTAAGAAAAGGCGCATCCTCGGATGCGCCTTTCTTTTATCAGGATTCTACCCACGCTCCGCGGTTGTCGACGCAGTGGTACAGCCGTTTCTGGGGGACGCATGCTGCAAAATATCAGGGACAATTCACAAGGTTGGATTGCCAAGACCATCATCGGCCTCATCGTCGTGCTGATGGCGTTGACGGGCTTCGAGGCCATTTTCCAGGCCGCCAGCCATAGCCAGGACGCCGCCAAGGTGAACGGCCAGACCATCAGCCAGAACGAGCTGAGCCAGGCGGCCGACATGCAGCGCCGCCAGCTGATGCAACAGCTGGGCAAGGATTTCGACCCGGCACTGCTGGACGAGAAATTGCTGCGCGATGCCGCGCTCAAAGGGCTTATCGAACGCAAGCTGCTACTGCAGGGTGCCGAAGATGCCAAGTTCGCCTTCAGTGAGGCCGCGCTGGATCAAGTGATCCTGCAGACGCCGGAATTCCAGGTTGATGGCAAGTTCAACGCTGACCGTTTCGATCAGGTCATCCGCCAGATGGGCTATGGCCGCTTGCAGTTCCGCCAGATGCTCGCCGAAGAAATGCTGATCGGCCAGGTACGCACGGGTATTGCCGGCAGCAGCTTCGTGACCGACCAGCAGGTCGACGCCTTCGCTCGCCTGGAAAACCAGACCCGCGACTTCGCTTCGTTGACCTTCAAGGCCAACCCGGCTGCGGTCAAGGTCAGCGATGACGAGGTCAAGGCCCATTATGAACAGCATGCCAAGGAGTTCATGACGCCGGATCAAGTGGTCATCGACTATGTCGAGCTGAAGAAGTCGGCATTCTTCGATCAGGTGAAGGTTACCGACGACGAGCTCAAGGCCCAGTACGAGAAGGAAATCGCCAACCTGGCCGAACAGCGCCACGCTGCGCACATCCTTGTCGAGGTCAATGACAAGGTCACCGATGCCCAGGCCAAGGCCCGCATCGAAGAGGTCGAGCAACGCCTGGCCAAAGGTGAAGACTTCGCCAAACTGGCCAAGGAGTTCTCCCAGGACCCGGGTTCGGCCAACAGCGGTGGCGACCTTGGCTTCGCCGGCCCGGGGGTGTATGACCCGGTCTTCGAGGACGCGCTGTACAAGCTCGACGATGGCCAGGTGTCTGCACCGGTGCGTACCCAGTTCGGTTATCACCTGATCAAGCTGCTGGGCAAGCAGGCGCCGGAAGTCCCGAGTTTTGCCAGCCTGAAGGACAAGCTCACGCGAGACCTGAAGACTCCGCTGGTCGAGCAGCGCTATGTCGATGCCAGCAAGCAGTTGCAGGATGCTGCCTACGAGGCTGCCGACCTGGCCCAGCCCGCCCAGGACCTGAACCTCAAGGTGCATACGTCGGCGCCATTCGGCCGTGAGGGCGGTGAAGGCATCACGGCCAACCGTGCCGTGGTCCAGGCTGCGTTTTCCGAGGAAGTGCTGGAGGAGGCTGCCAACAGCACCGCCATCGAGCTGGACCCGGAAACCACGGTGGTATTGCGCGTCAAGGAGCACCGCAAGCCGGAGCAGATGCCGCTCGAAGCCGTGGCCAAGAAAATCAGCGAACACCTGGCCAAGGAGAAGGCAACCGCCGAGCTCAAGGCCAAGGCGGACAAGCTGATCGCCGGTCTGCGTGACGGCTCGGTCGCTACCGATACTGCCCAGGAAGGCCAGAGCTGGAAGGCCTACGAAGCAGTCACCCGCAGCCAGGACGGTATCGACCCGGCCGAGTTGCAGGCACTGTTCCGCCTGGCCAAGCCGCAAGCCAAGGGCAAGCCGGTATATGGCAGCGTGGTTCTGGCCGATGGCAGCCTGGTCGTGCTGCAGCTCAAAGGTGTCAACGAAGGTGCCGCCGCCAGCGCTGAAGAGAAGCAGCAGATCCGCCGCTATCTCGCTTCGCGTGCGGGCCAGCAGGACTTTGCGGCATACCGCAAGCAGCTCGAAGGCAGTGCGGACATCACTCGCTACTGAGTGACTGTCTGGTAATGAAACAGGCCGCATGATGCGGCCTGTTTCGTTTCTGTGGCACGGGCGTAAGCGCCGGGTTCGCCTCAGCGCTTTTCCCCCTCATAGTTATCCAGCGTATCCCGCGCAATCTCCCGGCCCAAGGCAATCAGCTCCGGCGCCTTGTAGAACTCGAAGAAGCGGCATACCCGCTTGGGCACGTTGATCAGCACGTCCGGTGGATACCCCGCGATCTTGTATTGCGCCAACGACGTCTGCATGACCTCGAAACTCTGGTTGATCAGGTCCAGCAGCGAAGCTGGCCCTACGTTGTCGACGATGATCGACCCTGTGGCTGATTTTGGCGCGCCCTCGCTCTGCGGTGCCGCCGTCGGTTGCTGCGCTTCGGGGTCGGCCGTATCGGCCAGCCAGGGGTTGGGTGGAATCAGGCCCTCGCCGGTGATCTCCTGTTCGATGCGCATCAGTTCCTCGACGGGCTTGCGCCGAAACGGCATGCGCGACCCCAGCGAATTGATCAGCGCGTCAAAGCGCATCCTGAATGCTGCCGGCCGCTCGATGACAGGCAACTGGTATTGCTTCTGGTTGGTGGAGTTGAGGTTCACCGCAATGATCATGTCGCAGTGGCTGGACACCACCGGCACGATCGGCAGCGGGTTGAGGATGCCGCCGTCGACCAGCATGCGGTTGCCTTGCATTACCGGCGTGAACAGGCTTGGAATTGCCGCCGAAGCGCGCATTGCCTGGTGCAGGCAGCCTTCCTGGAACCAGATCTCCTGCTGGTGGGTCAGGTCGGTGGCCACTGCCGTGTAGGGGATGCGTAATTGCTCGATATTGATTTCGCCAACGATCTTGCGGATTTGCCCAAACACCTTGTCGCCGCGAATGGCACCAAGGCGGAAGCTGACATCGACCAGACGCAGTACGTCCAGGTAATCCAGGCTTTCGATCCAGTTGCGGTATTCATCGAGTTTGCCCGCCGCGTATATGCCCCCGACCACCGCGCCCATCGAGCAACCGGCAATGCAGGCGATCTCGTAGCCGCGCCGTTCGATTTCCTCGATCACGCCGATATGGGCATAGCCCCGAGCGCCCCCCGATCCCAATACCAGTGCTACACGTTTGCTCATGATCATCCCCGGCTTTTGCATCCATGGTCCTACAATGCACCGAGCGTTGCCTGTGCTTCAATGTAGACTCTAGGCAAAACGTGCCGGGCGCGGCACTTTTCAGGTGCCCACGCGTCGAACAGCCATTCTATTTGAACCTCTGAGGTATTACCGATGAAAGCCTGGATCTGCCTTCCTCTGATTGCCCTGGCCCTTGCCGGCTGTGCGGGCAAGACGGCTTACCGTGACAGCTGCGCGTCGCAGCTCGATGCCGCCTGGAAGGAGCTTGACCTGGCCAAGGCTGAAGGCTTTGCCGGTACTGTCAGCTATTCCAAGGCTTTGTCGCTTTTGACCGGGGCCAAGACCCAGCAGCAGTTCGAAGGCTTCGAAGGTTGCACCAATAAAGCCGAAAAGGCGCGTTTCTACATTCGTGAGTCGCGCGCCGGGCGCTGACCGAGGAGCGCTGTATGTCCAGCATGCTCGACCATGTGGTTGCCCAGGTAGTGGCCTTGCAGGTGCGCCTGCTGGCCTGTCGCGAGCGTCTTGCTGCCGATACCGACAGCGAAGCCTTGCACGATCTGCGCATAGGCCTGAGGCGCTTGCGCAGCCTGTTACGGCCGCTGAGGGGCTTGCCGGGGGTCGAGCAGTTGGAGGGCGCTGCGAAAGCCCTTGGTACCTTGACCACGCCGCTACGTGACCGTGAGGTACTGGCGGCCGAGTTGATCAAGCGCGGCGTTGCCCAGGCGGGGCAGCGGCGTCTGCAAGGGCGGGCTGCCACCTTTGCCGGCGTGGCCACCAGCGCGCAGCTGAGCCGTGTACTTGCCATCCTCGATGCCTTCCCGCTGTTCCTGCGCGCAGCGGGCCGTGAAGGGTTGGCGAAGTCACTGCGCAAGCGTGTCGACAAACGCCTGGTCAAGCAATGGCGCAAGCTGCAGGAAGCCTTGCAGGACCCGGCCCACGACCGCCACCGCCTGCGCCTGTTGATCAAACGTGTGCGCTATGGCGACCAGGCCTATCCGCAACTCGATCATGCCGGCAAGCCGCTGCAGCGCATGCTAAAACAAGCCCAGAGCGATTTGGGTAACTGGCATGATCGCTTGCAATGGCTGTTGCAGGCTCAATCGCATGCGGATCTCGCGCCCTGCAAGGTCGATTGGGAGCAGGAGCTGGATGACGCCGAACGCCAGTCCGACGTGACACTGGATGCCTTGCAGGCAGCGCTGCAGCGGCGCAAGCCCGGCAAATGACCGATATGCGGGCTGTTCGACGCAAGGTTGCTCGCTAGTATTGGCTGACACCTTTCGCTGCTGCAGGAGCCGGCCCATGAACTTCAACCAACTGCTCGACGCCGTGCGAGCACACCCCGACGGCGTCAGTGTTCCGCCCAACTGGGCCCAAGGGCGTGCCGCATTCGGTGGCCTGATGGCCGCCATGGTGTATGAGGCCATGCGCCTGAAGCTCGCCGATAGCCGCCCGGTGCGTTCCCTGGCCATCAGTTTCGTCGCCCCCGCCGCTCCCGACGTGCCAACCCGTTTTGAAGTCGAAGTGCTGCGCGAGGGCAAAGCCGTCAGCACCCTGCTTGGTCGAGCGATTCAGGATGGCCAAGTGGTGACTTTGGTGCAGGGCAATTTCGGCGCCGGGCGGGCATCGGTGGTGAATGTTCCTGCAGTGCCGGCCATGGAGATGAAGGCGCTTGAGGATGCCGCCCCTGAGCTTCCTTACATCAAAGGCGTCACACCTGAGTTCATGCGCCATGTTGCCCTGCGCTGGGCGGTTGGTGGGTTGCCGTTCAGTGGCAATCAGTCACGGCACATGGGCGGCTGGGTGCGCTTGCGGGATGTTGCCCAGGAGCAGGTCAACGAGGCCCACCTGTTAGCGCTGGTCGATGCCTGGCCGCCCAGCCTCATGCCTTACCTGAAGCAGCCCGCAGCAGGCAGTACGCTGACCTGGACCATCGAATTCATCCAGCCGGTTGCCAGGCTGTCGACGTTGGACTGGTGCCGCTACTGCGTCGAGACGGAACACGCCCGCGATGGTTATGGGCATGCCGCAGCTGCCCTGTGGACGGCTGAAGGTGAGTTGCTGGCATTGAGCCGGCAGACGGTCACAGTGTTCGCTTGAGATTCAACGCCGATGTTTGTGCCGTTCGCGCCAGGCGCGCCACCAGGCACCACTGAGCACAAAACGCGGGAAGGTGATGAATTGCTCGGTCAGCAGGCGCTGCACGGCGTCCTTGCGGTTGGCGAACGGTTCCGGCTGCTCGGCCTCCAGGCGGTGGCCCTGACGCTGCAGGCCCAGGCCGGCGATCAGGGAAATGATGCCGACAGCAATCTGGCCAAGGTCCAGGGCGAACAAGCCTGACAGCACCAGCAGAGCGCCAAGGATGAACAGCGGCACGGCAATCAGGTGCAGCACCAGGTTGGTCGGGTGGCGGTGGTTGTGGTGATAGCCGCGCCATTGCCAGGCGGGCAAGTTGGGCAGTCGTTTGCTCATGGGCAGTTCCTCGCGGTCATGCCCAAAGCTTAGTGCGGCCCTGTGTTCACAGCCAATCGAGGCTGGCTATGGTGACTATAGTTTGAGCTGGCCGATGGCCTTGTTCAGCTCGCCGGCCAGGGTCGCCAGTTCGCTGCTGGTGGTGGCCGAATCGACAGTCTGCTGCACGGTTTCCTCCGTGACGTCACGGATGCTGACTACTGCCCGGTTCATTTCTTCCGCCACCTGGCTCTGCTGCTCGGCGGCGACGGCTATCTGGGTGTTGCTCTCGCGCATCTGCGCCACGGCGCCGGTAATTTCGGCGAGCGCTGCGCCGGCTTCCTTGGCCTGGCGCACGCAGTCGTCAGCTTTGTAAGAGCTTTCCTGCATGAACTCCACCGCATCGCGGGTACCGGCCTGCAGGTCGGCCACCATGCCGGTGATCTCGTCGGTGGAGGTTTGCACGCGTTTGGCCAGGCTGCGCACTTCATCGGCGACCACCGCAAAGCCACGGCCCATTTCGCCGGCGCGCGCTGCTTCGATGGCGGCATTGAGCGCCAGCAGGTTGGTCTGTTCGGCAATACTGTGGATGACGTTGACCACGCCATTGATCTTCTGGCTGTCCTCGGCCAGTTGGCGGATCATTTCGGCGGTCTGCTGCACACCGCTGGATAGCCCGGCAATCGAATCCTGCACCCGGTTGACCACATTCTTGCCGCTACCAGCGAGGGTGTCGGCGGTCTGCGACAGGTCGCGGGTGGCGCCGGCATGCTGGGCGATATGGTGCACGGTGGCGGACATCTCGTTGATCGCCGTGGCTGCCTGGTCGGTCTCGCTTTGCTGGCCGAGCATGCCGTGGCGAACTTCGTTCATGCTCGTGGCCAGGCGCGCGGCGCCCGAATCGAGTTGCGCGGCTGTGCGTGCCACGGTGCTGACCACGCGGTGGTAGGTCGACTGCATGGCGTTGAACGCGCCTGCCATCTGGCCCACTTCGTCTCCGCAAGCCAGAGGCACGCGGGCCGACAGGTCACCGGTTTTTTCCACGTGCAGCATGACGTCCTTGAGGGTGTTGAGTTGGCTCAGCAGGAAGCGGATCAAAAGTTGCGAGGCGCAGAGCATGGCCAGCATCAGGATCAGCACACAAACCGCGTAGTTGGCAAAACGCTCGAAGAACACCTGGCGCACGCTCGGTGCCTGGGCCAGTACCGCCACCTGCTCGTCGCCATGGCGCAGTACCTGAGCACCCCGCAGCGGGTTGTTGCCGAAGAGCCAGGCGGCCGGGAGTGCTACCCAGCCTTGTGCATTACGCAGTGCATCCAGGCTTTGGCCGGCAAAGGTCGGGGTTTGGCCGGGTTGCCAGGTGATCACGTTGGCCTGGCGGGGCAGGGCAAGCCCTTGCGGCCAGGCGGCCAGCAGCTGTGCCTGGGATTGCGCCTGGATCTGCACAGCTTCGGCGCGGGCTCGCTGCTCCAGGTGCACGGCATAAAGCACCAGCATCAAGGTGGTGACAAAGGCCACTGCGTTGACGGCCCAGAACTTGTACTTCAGGGAAATATTGCTAAGCCAGGCACCCATGGGTAGGTCTTCTCTGAGTTGAGCGGAAACATTATTGGCAAGGTGCCATCATTGTGCCCGCTCACGCCTGGGAGGTTTTGACGTGTATCAACAAACCGTTTATGCCCGATCAAGCTCAGGTCAGCTGGAAAAATGCCCGAGCCGTTGCAGTGGTGTGCGCCGCGGTATCTTCAACACGTTCACCTCGGTGCAACGCTACCTCCCGCAGCACCTCTGGCAGAAACGCCGACTCGTTGCGCCCGCTCTTCGGTTTCGGTCGCAGACTGCGCGGCAGCAGATACGGGGCATCACTCTCCAGCATCAGGCGCCCTTGTGGGATATTGCCCACCAGCGGATGCAGGTGCGTGCCGCGGCGTTCGTCACAAATCCACCCGGTGATGCCGATGTGCAGGTCCATGTCCAGGTAGGCGAACAGTGCGTCGCGCTCGCCGGTGAAGCAATGCACCACGGCGGCTGGCAGGTGGTCGCGGTAGTCCTTCACAATCGCCAGCAAGCGCTCGCTGGCATCACGCTCATGCAGGAACACAGGCAGGCGCAACTCGGCGGCCAGCGCCAATTGAGCTTCCAAGGCTTTTTCCTGGAGTGGGCGAGGGGAGAAGTCGCGGTTGAAGTCCAGCCCGCATTCGCCTACGGCGCGCACACGCGCTTCATTCAGTAACTGGCGCAGTCGTTGGTCGCTGTTGGCGTCCCACGCTTTGGCGTCGTGCGGGTGTACGCCGGCTGTGGCGAACAGGTGCTCGCTGGCGGGGTCCAGCTGCTGGCACAGCTCTAGCGCCTGCTCGCTGACCGCGAGGCTGGTGCCGGTAAGGATCATCTGCACTACGCCGGCTTCGATGGCGCGCTCGACGATGGCGGCCTGCTGGTCGTGGAAACTGCTATTGGTCAGGTTGACGCCGATATCGATCAGTTGCATGGTGCTACCTCGTGCCGCGGGACGGCCAGCATAGCAAAAAGCGCGATTTCCGGGAAAAAGCCAAGAACTTCAGGCTTTTGCGATGGTCTTTTGCCGTCATTTATCACGAGTTGCTCGCACACATGGATGCTGCCCACCGACCTCGGATACGTCTTCGCATGCTGCGATACCTGCTCGCCCTGCTGCTGGCGCTTGGCCTGATGAGCGTCGGTCCCGCCTACGCGCGCCTGCCGGGGCCACAGCAGAACGTGCCGGTGAGCAAGGCCCGTGACCTTGAACAGATCCGCAGCAGCAAGGTGCTGCGGGTACTGGTCAACCAAAGTCGCAACAGTTCCGGTGAGGTCAAGGGCGAGCCCGTCGGCATCGAGTACTACCGCTTGCGTGCGCTTGAGCATTACCTCAACGCCCGGGCCGGCGACGGGCAACAGGTGCGGCTCAAACTCATCCCCAGAGCCAAAGAGCAACTACTCGGGGCCCTGCAGCGCGGTGAGGGCGACCTTGCCGCCCCGGGCGAATTGCTCGACCCGAGCCTGGTCGGTGGCGTGAACAGCAGTGCTCCGGTCCTGGACCAGGTGCCGTTGTGGCTGGTCGGGCGCAAGGGCGAGCGCAGTTTCACCCGCGTCGAGCAGTTGTCCGGGCGCACCGTGGCGTTGACCAGTGCCAGTGCCGCCGGCGCGCTGATCCAGCAGATCAACCAGCACCTGGCGCTGCGCAAGCGCCCGCCCGTCAAGATCGAGTGGGTCGATTCGACCCTGGCGGTGGAGGACGTGCTGGAGATGGTCCAGGCCGGCATCTATCACCTGACCGTGGTGGAGCGGCCGATCGCGCTGCGCTGGGCCCGGGTAATGCCACGCCTGCGCCTGGATAGCCGACTGCAACTGGGCCCGCCACAAGCCATGCGCTGGTATGTGCGCCGAGATGCGACGCTGCTGCAGGCCACGGTCGATCGTTTTCTGCAGGGCTACCGCGCGCCGGAGAACCAGGACGCTGCCTTCGAGCGCATCTACCGGCGCCAGTACCGCGTGCACAACCCGCTTGCGCGCAAGGACCGTCAGCGCCTGGCTTCTGTGCGCGCGGTGCTGCAGAAACATGGCCAGGCGCAACAGATCGACTGGCTGAACCTTGCTGCGTTGGCCTTCAAGGAGTCGACCCTCAACCCGGCGGCGCGCGGCAGTGGCGGGGCGCATGGCCTGATGCAGATCACTCCTGCAGCTGCCCAACGGGTCGGGGTCAGCAATACCGCAACGGTGGATGGCAATGTCCAGGCCAGCGCCCGTTACCTGGCGTTGATCCGCCGCAAGTTCTTTGCCAGCCCGAAGATCAACGAGCGTGAGCGCATGGCCTTTGTGCTGGCCGCCTACAACCTTGGGCCCGAGCGGGTCCAGGCCATGCGTGTCGAGGCTCGCAAGCGTGGGCTCAATGGCAATCAATGGTTCTTTCAGACTGAACGGGTCGCGATGGAGCAGGTGGGCATGGGGCCGGTGAACTTCGTCAACAGCGTGAACAAGTACTTCCTGGCGTTCAACCGTGAGCGTGCGGTGCTGGAGCGGAGGGGGAATCGCTGATAAATCGATTTATTTGATTGGTATGCTGGGTTTTTTGCGATTTATATATCTCTCATGTCGATTATTATGGCGCCCATCCCAACACAACATCCCAGCCTTCAAGGAAGTCACCCAATGAACAACGCAATCATCAAACTGCTCTCCACCCACGCTGGCCTGGGCCTGAGCGTGGTTCGCATCCTGGTCGGCATCATCTTCATGGCGCACGGTGCGCAGAAACTCTTCGGCCTGTTCGGCGGCTACGGATTGGAGGGCACCGGCCAGTGGATGGAGAGCATCGGCCTGGCCCCCGGCTACCTGATGGCCCTGCTGTCCGGCAGCGCCGAGTTCTTCGGCGGCCTGGCCCTGGTGATTGGCCTGCTGGCTCGCCCGGCGGCGCTGGCACTGAGCGTAACCCTGGTGGTGGCAATTTTCTCGGTACACATCGGTAACGGCCTGTTCATGTCCAACAATGGCTATGAGTTCGCCCTGGCGTTGCTGGCGGGTACCGTCGCGGTACTGATCGAAGGCGCTGGTCGCTTCTCCGTAGACCGATTGATCGCCCGCTGACAGCTCATGCTGCAGGCCTCAAGTTGATGACTTTCAGCTTGGGGCTTGCAGCTTGCCGCGTGTAGCTCTAGCATACCGCCTGCGCCGATTTAAACAGCTACTTGCGGGGCGCAGGAAAACCCAGCCCCGGGTCATCCGAAATACCGCTAAAGCGCTGGTTCGGTGACGCCTCCCACCGCTGCCCAGCGGGATTTGCGAGGCGGAGAAACACTCCATGAGTTGCCCACGTACCAGTGTCTGCTTGAGCCCACTGCCTGCCAGCCAGGCCACCCGCACACCGCGCATTCTGCTCGGTGGCCAGCATCAGCCTACTCTTTTGCGTCATCTCGAAGGCTTGTCCCGTCGCAAAGGCCAGGCCCGCGCCTTCCTCATCCAGTTTGCCGAAACCGCGTGCCGGCTGGAGCAGTTTGGCAACGACCGCTTCGATCTGGCGGTGATCCAGGCACCTGCCGCGCAGGATGCTGCCGAAGTGATCGGCCACCTCACCCGCATCGCACGCCAGGGCCTGATTACCCGACGCTGAGGAACCCGCTGTTGAGTACCAATATCATCACGACAGAAGGCCATGAAGCTCTGAAGAAAGAGCTGGACCATCTGTGGCGGGTGTATCGCCCGGAAATCACCCAGAAGGTGGCTTGGGCTGCCTCGCTGGGGGATCGCAGCGAGAATGCCGACTACCAGTACAACAAGAAGTTGCTGCGTGAGATCGACCGTCGGGTCCGATACCTGCGCAAGCGCCTCGAAGACGTCAAGGTGGTTGCCTATTCGCCGCAGCAGGAGGGCAAGGTCTTCTTCGGTGCCTGGGTGGAGATCGAAAACGATGACGGCGAAGCCCTGAAGTTTCGCATCGTCGGGTACGACGAGATCTATGGACGCAATGACTATATCTCGATCGATTCGCCCATGGCGCGGGCCCTGCTCAAGAAAGAGGAGGGTGATGAGGTGCTGGTGCATACACCTACTGGCGAAGCGACCTGGTATGTAAGCAGCATAAGTTACGAGCAGTAAGCGTTCAGCTGCAAGCCGAGGCGTATCTGCTCATGCTTGCAGCTTGCAGCTTAAGGCTATCCCTCCCGCAGCACCGCCAACGGGCTGGCATTAAGCGCCCGCCGAGTCCCCAACACACCAGCCCCTCCTACCAGTAGCGCGCCCGCTAGCGGCAGTATCAGCAGCCACGGATGCGGGCCCCACTGCAGGTCGAACGCATAGCGGTAAAGCACCAGGGTAATCAACTCACAGCCTAGCGCTGCCAGGGCGCCACTGGCCGCACCCAGCAGCCCGAACTCGATACGCCGCGCTTTCACCAGCAACGGTAGAGCAGCGCCAAGCGCGCGCAGCAATGCGCCTTGGCGAATGCGTTCATCCAGCGTTGCCTGCAAACCTGCGAACAGCACGGCCAACCCCGCTGCCAGGACGAACAGCAATACATATTCCACCGCCAGGGTAACCTGGGCGAGGATGCTGCGCAGCTGCTCCAGCAAGGCATCGACTTGCAGGATGGTCACCGCCGGGAACGCCCGCGACAGGGCCACCACATCCAGGTCATGACCCGGCGCGAGGTAGAAGCTGGTCAGGTAGGTGGTCGGCAGCCCCTGCAGGGTGCCGGGCTGGAAAATCATGTAGAAGTTCGGCTGGAAGCTGTCCCAGTGCACGCTGCGCAAGCTGCTCACTCGCGCCTGGCGTTGTTCGCCGCCAATGTCGAAGGTCAGCAGGTCGCCCAGTTGCACCTTCAGGCTGGCGGCAAGTTCCGCCTCGACCGAAACGCCGGGGATTTCATCACCAGCCGGTAGCGCCCGCCACCAGTTGCCGGCGGTCAAGGCATTGCCTGCGGGCAGGTCGGCGGCCCAAGTCAAGCTGAGGTCGCGCTGAACGGCGCGCTCGCCGGCGGAATCCTTGCTGACGATCTGTTGCACGGGTTGCTCGTTGATCTGGATCAGCCGGCCAGGCGTCACCGGGTACAGCGGTGCGGAGGCTGCGTTCACCTCGTGCAGGCGCTGGGCGAAAGGCTCACGGTCGTCGGGCAGGATGTTCAGGGCGAAATGGTTGGGTGCGTCCTTGGGCAGTTGTGCCTGCCAGGTGTCGAGCAGCTCGGCGCGCAGCAAGGCGACCAGGGCCATGGCCAGCAGGATCAGGCCAAACGCCAGTGCCTGGCCCGCGGCAGCCATGGGGTGGCGCAGCAACTGGCCCAAGCCCAGGCGCCAGGGCAGCGGGGCGCCTGCCAGCAGTTGCCGCAGGCTACGTAGCCCAAGCAGCAGCAGGCCGCCCAGTGCCAGCGCGGCAAGCAACCCGCCGCCTAGCAGGGCGAAGGTCAGCAGCAGGTCGAGGCTCAGGCGCCACATGATCAGGCCCAGGGCGAACAGGGCGGCGCCGTAGACCAGCCAGCTGCTGGGTGGCACGGGCAGCAGGTCGCGGCGCAGTACACGCAGTGGCGGCACCTTGCCCAGAGCGGCGAGCGGGGGCAGGGCGAAACCGGCCAGTGCGACCAGCCCGGTGGCGATGCCGGCCAATGCCGGGAGGATGCCGCCAGGCGGCACCACGCTCGGCAGCAGGCCGTGCAACAGGCGGAACAGGCCCAGTTGCGCCAGCCAGCCGAGCAAGGCACCGACCAGCGCGGCCAGCAGGCCGAGCATGGCCAGTTGCAGGCAGTACAGGCCCAGCGCTTGGTGGCGGGACAGCCCCAGGCAGCGCAACAGTGCGCTGGCGTCCAGGCGCCGCGCCGCATAGCGGCTGGCCGACAGTGCCACGGCGACGCCTGCCAGCAGCACCGCTACCAGGCTGGCCATGTTCAGGTAGCGTTCGGCCTTGCCCAGGGCCCCCCCGATCTGCCGGTTGCCATCGCGGGTGTCGAGCAGGCGCTGGTTCGCCGCCAGGTTCTTCTCCAGCCCCTGGCGGTACTGCGCCAGGGCCTGTGCATCGCCGCGCCACAGCTCTCGGTAGCTGACCCGGCTGCCGGGCTGAATGACCCCTGTGGCCTCCAGGTCGGCGAGGTTCATCATCACCCGCGGGGTGAGGCTATAAAAGTTGTTGGCACGGTCCGGTTCGTAGGTCAGTACGCGGCTCATGCGCAGGGTCTTCATGCCGACATCGATGCTGTCGCCGATGCTCAGGCCAAGGGCAGCCAGCAGGCGCGGTTCGACCCAGACCTCGCCCGGCGGCGGGCCGCCACCGGGTGTTTCCATGGCATACGGCGCCGGTGCACTGCGTACCTGGCCACGCAGGGGGTAGGCGCCATCGGCGGCCTTGATGCTCGACAGCTGGATGCCGGCATCACCACCGACCACGCTGGTGAACTCCACCACCCGGGCGTGGCGCAGCCCCAGGGCGGTGCCGGCGTCTACCTGTTCCTGACGCGCCGGCGCACTGCCTTGCAATACCAGGTCGGCGCCAAGGAACTCGCTGGCGCGCAACTGCATGGCGCCATTGAGGCGGGCACCGAAATAGCCGATGGCGGTGCTGGCGGCAACAGCCACCAGCAGGGCGAAGAACAGCACGCGCACTTCGCTGGCGCGGATGTCGCGCAACAACTGGCGCAGCGCCAGGCCGCACAGGCGGGAAAGCGGCATGTGTTTCATCAGGCCTCCACCGGCGCCACCAGGCGGCCTGCTTCCAGTCGTATCAGGCGCCTGCAGCGGCTGGCCAGGCGCTCGTCATGGGTGACCAGAACCAGGGTGGTGCCGCGCTCCTTGTTCAGGTCGAACAGCAGGTCGCTGATGCGCTCGCCGGTATGGCTGTCGAGGTTGCCGGTAGGTTCGTCAGCGAACAGCACCGCCGGTTGGGCGGCGAAGGCGCGGGCGATCGCCACCCGTTGCTGCTCGCCACCGGACAGCTGGCGTGGCGTGTGGGTCAGGCGCTTGCCCAGACCGACCCGTTCAAGCAAGGTGCGGGCTTGTTCGCGAGCATCGCGACGGCCGTCCAGCTCCAGTGGCAACATGACGTTTTCCAGTGCATTGAGGCTGTCGAGCAGCTGGAACGACTGGAACACAAAGCCGACATGTTCGGCGCGCACCCTGGCGCGTTGGTCTTCGTCCAGTGGGCCCAGGTCGTGTCCGGCGAGTATCACCTTGCCGGCGCTGGGGCGGTCCAGGCCGGCCAGCAGCCCGAGCAGGGTGGATTTGCCTGAGCCCGAGGCGCCGACGATGGCCAGGCTGTCGCCTTGGGCGAGGTCCAGGGACAGTGCGTGCAGGATGGTCAGATCACCTTCCGCACTGGGGACCACTTTGCTAAGGTTCTGCGCAACGAGAATGCTGGGGCCCATGGAGAATCCAATGCGAGTGTGGTGGTTGAGTGCCGGTCTGGCCCTGTATTGCCTGGCCCAGAGCGCGGCGGCGGGAACGTTGCTGGTTGTCGGCGATAGTATCAGCGCCGGTTTTGGCCTGGATACCCGCCAGGGGTGGGTCTCTTTGTTGCAGACCCGGCTCAGGGACGAAGGTTTCGATGATCGGGTGGTCAATGCGTCGATCAGCGGCGACACCAGTGCAGGGGGCCAGGCGCGGCTGCCGGCGCTGCTTGCAGCGCACAAGCCCAGCCTGGTGGTGCTGGAATTGGGCGGCAACGACGGGCTGCGCGGACAGCCTCCAGAGCAATTGCAACAAAATCTTGCCTCGATGATCGAGCGGTCACGCGAGTCCGGGGCCAAAGTGGTGCTGTTGGGCATGCGCCTGCCGCCCAATTACGGGGTGCGCTACACCACGGCGTTCGCCAAGGTTTATGAGCAGTTGGCAGCGCAGAAACAGGTGGCACTGGTGCCGTTTTTCCTCGAGGGCGTAGGGGGTGTGCCGGAGATGATGCAGGCCGATGGCATCCATCCGGCGCAGGGTGCCCAGCAGCGGTTGCTGGAAAATGCCTGGCCGGCGATAAAACCCTTGCTGTGACGCTTTAAACGGGGCCGGCTTTCGGCTAATGTTGCGCCCCCCGTTTCGAGAGCCCCCAATGCCGCGCCCTGCCTGGTCCTTGTATGCCTACCAACTGATCGAGCCCGATGAGCAGCTCGATCTGTTCGCCTGCCAGGAAATCCGCGTCCACCTTGTCGCCCGCCAGCTCGAACTGGGTGTGCCGGTCGACCGAACCCTTTGTGGGGGCTTGCTGCCTGCACAGCCACGGTGGTCCGGCGTGCCGCGTTCGATCTATCGTGACGGCCGCCTGTGCGACCTCTGCCGGGCGATTCTCGACGCCCAGCGCCGCGGCATGCGTCCGGTATGGCCACAGCTTTGACACGGCCCTGGGCCTGAAACTCCGAGCGCCTTTCATCATCTGAAACGCATGGAAACCGCCAGTGGCTCCCGCTTGGCACGGTGCGGGTGTACAATCGATTCTCTTGACCCACCTTTCGAAGGATTTACCGGATGTTGCCGCGCTTTCCCGCCGTCACCCGCTGCCTGACCCTGGCCGGCCTGCTGGCAGCAGGCCCCGCCGTTGCACTGGAGCTGCCGCTGCCGCCTCCGGGAGAAGACGTCGTTGGCCAGGTACAGGTGATCAAGGCCAAGTATGAGGACACCTTTGCCGACATCGGCACTGCCAACGACCTCGGCTACCTGGAGATGATCGCCGCCAACCCGGGTGTCGACCCATGGCTGCCGGGCGCCGGTACCGAGATCATCCTGCCGACCCGCTACGTGCTTCCGCCGGGGCCCCGCGAGGGCGTTGTCATCAACCTTGCTGAATACCGGTTGTACTACTTCCCGAAAGGGCAGAGCGTGGTGTACACCTTCCCGCTGGGGATCGGTCGTGAAGGCTGGGGTTCCCCCATCGCCAACACCAAGATCATTGCCAAAACCCCAAACCCGACCTGGACGCCACCGGCTTCGATCCGTGCTGAGCACGCCGCCGACGGTGACATCCTGCCAACCGTGGTGCCGGCCGGGCCAGACAACCCGCTGGGGCCTTACAAGTTCACCCTGGGCGTGCCGGGTTATCTGATTCACGGTTCGAACAAGAAGTTCGGCATTGGCATGCGCACCAGCCATGGTTGCTTCCGCATGTTCAACAATAATGTGCTGGAGCTGTCGAAGATGGTCCCGGTCGGTACGCCGGTGCGCATCATCAACGAGCCGTACAAGTTCGGAATCAGTGGTGGCAAGGTATACCTCGAGGCGCACACACCGCTGGACGATCACGGCGACCCTTCGGTGGTCGACAAGCACACTGCTGTCATCAACGCACTGCTCAAGCGCGAAGACCTGGCCAACAATGTGCGCATGAACTGGGACATGGTCCGCGACGTGGTCGCTGCCGAAGATGGCATGCCGGTGGAAATTGCCGTGCCCGTCGATAACCAGGGTGCAGCTCCCATGGTGTCGAGCATTCCGCCAGAACTGCAGTAAGCCCTTGAGCGATAGGGCTGAAGCCTGCCCAGGTCAAACGCCTGGGCAGGCTTTTTCATTTGTGCTGTTTGCTTTTGTAGCGGCAATAAAAAAGCCGACCCCACAAGTGGGTCGGCTTCTTAACAATCCGTGAGGACTATTACTTGCGGCTGGCTTTGTCCAGCATACGCAGAGCGCGCTCATTGGCTTCGTCAGCGGTCTGCTGAGCCTTCTGAGCGGCTGCCATTGCATCGTCAGCCTTACGGTAGGCTTCGTCAGCACGGGCCTGAGCGCGAGCTGCTGCGTCTTCAGTCGCAGTCAGACGAGCTTCGGTTTCTTTGGATACGCTGCTGCAACCGGTAGCCAGAACTGCGGCCAGAGCCAGAGCAGAGAATTTCAGAACGTTGTTCATCGTGTTCCCCTTCAAGGACTTTCTATTAAATAGCCATCTCTCAGGAAAGAGAAACTGGCCGGCGTACATAGTACCCATTACTTGTAGTAAGTAAACTGACTCAGCGCAAGAACGGTAAAAAAAATGTTGCCCAAGGGTGCTTGACGAGATTTTCAGGCTTTTTGTGAGCACGCTGTGCAGGCGGCGCAAGCGATTGTTGTATGGGAACTTTTTTGTTGAACTAACGGTGACTTTAAGGGTCGTTGTACGTCTAAAGCCCAAGAGTGTCCGGCTGAGTTTGCAGGTCAGTTCGTACAGGGGTTCGAGCTCATTGCCGTGACTTTTAACCGATGCCACCTTGAGCAATCCGGGGTGTCGCGCCTACTATTTGATGGCCCGGTCCGGCAGAACCATTGCAATCGGCCTGCGGTCCAAGGGGCAAGAGGTGGCATAGGCGCTGCACGCATTGGTTCCTCTGCCGGATACATCACCATCGATTAAGGTAAAGGTCTGCCCAAAAGGCCTGCGAGGAGTAGTGATGAGTGAAGCGCTGACCATCCACCATGACCAGGCCGGTCATCAGTTCGAGACCAACGTGGACGGTCATCGTGCCTACCTGACGTACATGGATCTGGGCAAGCAGACGCTGGATATCTATCGCACTTTCGTCCCCAACGCCTTGCGCGGCCGCGGCATCGCTGCAGCACTGACCGAAAGGGCCTTGGAGTATGCGGACCAGATGGGCTACACGGTGATTCCTTCCTGCTCGTACGTCGAACGCTACATGGAGCGCAAGCAGCGTCATTCGAGTAAAGCCTGAACCTGCTGACTGCACATGCGAAAACGCCGGGCTAAGCCCGGCGTTTCATTTTGTGGCCACGTTCAGCCGCGCTTGCGCTTGGGCAGTACATCCTTGAGCTTGGCGTGCATGCTGCGCAGGGTGTTCTCTGTGGCAGACCAGTCGATGCAGGCGTCGGTGACCGATACGCCGTACTGCAGATCTTCCAGGTTCTTCGGGATCGACTGGGCGCCCCAGTTCAGGTGGCTTTCGACCATCAAGCCAATGATCGACTGGTTGCCTTCGAGGATCTGGTTGGCGACGTTCTCCATGACCAGCGGCTGCAAGGCCGGGTCCTTGTTGGAGTTGGCGTGGCTGCAGTCGACCATGATGTTGGCCTTGATCTTTGCCTTGGCCAGGTCCTGTTCGCACAGGGCAACGCTGACCGAATCGTAGTTCGGCTTGCCGTTGCCGCCACGCAGCACTACGTGGCCGTAGGGGTTGCCCTTGGTAGTGACGATGGATACGCCGCCTTCCTGGTTGATGCCCAGGAAACGGTGCGGCTTGGATACCGACTGAAGGGCGTTGATGGCCACGGTCAGGCCGCCATCGGTGCCGTTCTTGAAGCCGACCGCCGAGGACAGGCCCGAGGCCATTTCACGGTGGGTCTGGGATTCGGTGGTGCGCGCGCCAATGGCCGACCAACTGATCAGGTCTTGCAGGTACTGCGGCGAGATCGGGTCGAGCGCTTCGGTGGCGGTTGGCAAGCCCATTTCGGCCAGGTCCAACAGCAGTTGGCGGCCGATGTGCAGGCCGTCCTGGATCTTGAACGAGTCATCCAGATAAGGGTCGTTGATCAGGCCTTTCCAGCCGACCGTGGTGCGCGGCTTCTCGAAGTAAACACGCATTACCAGATACAGCGTGTCGGAAACTTCCTCAGCCAGCACCTTGAGGCGCTCAGCGTATTCGTGAGCGGCCTTGATATCGTGGATCGAGCACGGGCCGACCACTACGAACAGGCGATGGTCTTTCCCGTCGAGGATATTGCGCACCACTTCGCGGCCGGCAGTAACGGTCTGCAAGGCTTTGGCGCTGAGGGGGATTTCCTTCTTGAGCTGATCGGGAGTGATCAAGGTCTCGTTGGAGGCAACGTTAAGGTCGTCGATCGGTAAATCAGCCATCGTGTTACTCGTCAGGTCACGGTGCCGGCCGCCAGCAATCCCCGTGCGGCCCAGCAGCAAGAATGTTCGCAGCGGGGAGCCGAACCTTAGCGCGTTACTGGGGGCGCGACAATGGGCTGCAGTGCGCCTGTGCAGGGTTTTTCCCTGGTGCTACAGGCTTGTACTGCTATTTGGGTGCGCAAAATGCCTCAACAGGTGTAGAAAAGCACACCGACATTTATCAGGAGATCAGCATGGACCCTCGCAAACCACGCATTGGCATTATTGGCAGTGGTGCCATCGGCGGCTTTTATGGCCTGATGCTGGCGCGGGCCGGGTTTGACGTGCATTTTTTGCTGCGCAGTGAATTTGCGCAGGTTCGGGAGCATGGCCTGAGGCTGGAAAGCGCCGTGCACGGCGACTGGCGCATGCCGGTGCAGGCTTATGCCAGCGCTGCCGACATGCCGCCGTGCGATTGGTTGCTGGTGGGTGCAAAGGCGACCAGCAATGGCGAATTGGCGGCGCTGATTGCGCAGGCATCGGCACCCGATGCCAAGGTGGTGCTGCTGCAGAACGGGTTGGGTGTCGAGGAGCAGTTGCGGGCAGCGTTGCCCGGCAATCTGCACCTGCTCGGTGGCTTGTGCTTTATCTGTGTCAACCGCGTGAGCCCTGGTGTGATACGCCATCAGGCGCTGGGTGCGGTCAACCTGGGCTATCACAGCGGGCCCGCCAGCGACGGGGGGCTGAGCATCGTAGAGGAGGGCGCCAGGCTGTTCCGCGCCGCGGGTATCGACTCCCAGGCCATGGACGACCTCGGTCAGGCTCGCTGGCAGAAGCTAGTGTGGAATGTCCCCTACAACGGCCTTTCGGTGTTGCTTGGTGCCAGTACCTTACCGCTGATGGCAGATGCCGACAGCCGTGAGCTGGTTCGGGCGTTGATGGCTGAGGTGGTCCAGGCGGCCGCCGCCTGTGGTCACGAGTTGCCTGCCGGTTATGCCGAGCACTTGTTCCGGGTCACCGAGCAGATGCCCGACTACTGGCCGAGCATGTACCACGATCACGTCCAGCAGCGACCGCTGGAGCTTCAGGCTATCTATGCCGAGCCTCTGGCCCGGGCGCGCGCTGCGGGGTGCAGCGTGCCGCGCATGCAGATGCTCTACCAGGCACTGGCCTTCGTCGATCGCGCCAATCGCGCCGGCTGAAACCTCTACAGCCCGCATTGGCAGTGCGCCGGGCGGCCGAGCGAGCGCCCGGCGCGCTGCTAAGCTGAAGCTTGCTCTGCCGCCACGGCAGTCGAGGAGGTCGAATGATCCGCTCCATGCTGTACGCCACCGACCTCGGTGTCTACGCCCCTTTTGTCATGCAGCATGCCTTGGCCCTGGCCCGCACGTTCGGCGCGGAACTGTATGTGATTCATGCCGTAGAACCCATGGGGCAGTTCGCCGAATCCCTCCTGCAAAGCTACCTCGATGAGCAGACGCTCGATGCGTTGCATAGCGAGGGCGTCAATACGGTGATGGCCAACATCGAGCAGCGTGTGCTGGAGAACTTTCGCGAGGAGCTGGGCGAGGACGCGGACCTGGCGGTGATCAAGGCGGTCCGGGTGCGCCAGGGTGATCCGGCGCAGGTCATCCTGGAACAGGCGCAACGTTTGAGCGTGGACTTGCTGATTTTCGGCAGCCACAGCGCCGGTGCTGGGGTAGATGTGCCGATTGGCCGAACGGCTGTGCGCTTGCTGCAGTTGTCTGCGGTGCCGGTGTACATGGTGCCGCTTTCGCAGCATCTCGGCCGTAGGAAAACGTGAAGCTGATGGTGGGCAGTTTCGGAGCGGCATGTAACAAAATAGTTCTAGTTTTATTTCGAGAACCACTAATATAGTTATATCCCGTCGCTGCCTGCTGCCGCTGACTTACCGCTGATTCGAGGGAAACCTATGAAGCTTCAACAACTGCGCTACATCTGGGAAGTGGCGCACCACGACCTCAACGTCTCCGCGACGGCGCAGAGTCTGTACACCTCTCAGCCGGGGATCAGCAAACAAATCCGCCTGCTCGAGGATGAACTGGGTGTTGAAGTCTTTGCCCGCAGCGGCAAGCATCTGACCCGTGTCACTCCGGCAGGTGAGCGCATCATCAACACCGCTGGTGAAATCCTGCGCAAGGTCGAAAGCATCAAGCAGATCGCCCAGGAATTCTCCAACGAGAAGAAGGGTACGCTGTCCATCGCTACCACCCATACCCAGGCTCGCTATGCGCTGCCGCCGGTCATCAGCAGCTTCATCAAGCAGTACCCGGAAGTCGCCCTGCACATGCATCAGGGTTCACCCATGCAGATTGCCGAGATGGCTGCGGACGGTACCGTCGACTTTGCCATTGCCACCGAGGCGCTGGAGCTGTTCGGCGACCTGATCATGATGCCGTGCTACAAGTGGAACCGCTGCGTGGTGGTGCCGCAGGGTCACCCGCTGGCCAAATTGCCGAAGCTGACGCTGGAAGCTGTAGCCGAATACCCGATCGTCACCTATGTATTCGGGTTCACTGGCCGCTCCAAGCTGGATGAGGCCTTCAATCACCGCGGCCTGACGCCGAAGGTGGTGTTCACTGCTGCTGACGCCGACGTGATCAAGACTTACGTGCGCTTGGGGCTGGGCGTGGGCATCGTGGCCAAGATGGCGGTGGACAGCAAGCTGGACAGCGACCTGGTGGCGCTTGATGCCAGTGAGCTGTTCGAGGCCAGCATCACCAAGATCGGCTTCCGCCGCGGCACCTTCCTGCGCGGCTTCATGTGCGACTTCATTGAGAAATTTGCGCCGCACCTGACGCGTGAAGTGATGGCCAAGGCGATCCAGTGCCACAACAAGCAGGAACTCGAAGAGCTGTTTGCCGGTGTCGAGTTGCCGGTGCACTGAAAAAGCAGCTTCAAGCTGCAAGCTTCGAGAAAGAGCAGCCCATGTGGGCTGCTCTTTCTTCTTGGGACTTGCAGATTATAGCTTGAGGCTTGCAGCTGCCTTCAGGCCTTGCTGATCAGGTTGCCGGCGTGCAGCCCGCATTCCTTCTGGGTCGACTCTTCCCACCACCAGCGGCCTTCACGTTCGTGCTGGTTCGGCAGTACCGGGCGGGTGCAGGGCTCGCAACCGATGCTGATGAAGCCGCGCTCGTGGAGGCTGTTGTACGGTAGCTCGAGCATTCGGATGTAGCCCCAGACTTCCGCGCTGGTCATCTGCGCCAGCGGGTTGAATTTGTACAGGGTGCGTTCCGCTGTGGAGAACGCGCTGTCGATTTCCAGTGCTGCCACCTGGCTGCGGGTGCCTGGGCTCTGGTCGCGGCGCTGGCCGGTGGCCCAGGCGCTGACAGTGGCGAGCTTGCGCCGCAGTGGCTCGATCTTGCGGATGCCACAGCACTCGCCATGGCCGTCCTTGTAGAAACTGAACAGGCCCTTTTCCTGAACGAACGGGTCGAGTTTGGCACGGTCCGGGCTGAGGATCTCGATTGGCAGGCTGTACTGCTCACGCACCTGGTCGATGAACCGGTAAGTCTCAGGGTGCAGGCGGCCGGTGTCGAGGCTGAACACCTTGACCTGCTTGTTCAGCTTCCAGGCCATGTCGACCAGCACCACGTCCTCGGCACCGCTGAAAGAAATCCACAGGTCGTCGCCGAAGTGCTCGAAGGCGAGCTTGAGAATGTCCTGCGGGGATTTGCTGGCGTAGGTCGCGGCCAGGGCGGCGACGTCGAAGGGTTGGCTCATCAGGCGGTTTCCATCTTGGCTGTGGCGCTGTGCGCTCGTAATGAGGTGATGGTAACAAAAAATGGCAGGCTAGACGCTGTGCCTGCACCGGCCCTGGGCCGGCGCAGGCAAACGCTGGGTCACAGGCTCTGCAAGGTCTCCATCAATACCCGTACCTTGGCGATCGATTCTTCGTATTCCGATTGCCAGTCGGAGTCCGCCACCACCGCGCCGCCGCCCCAGCAGCTGACCTGCCCATCCTTGACCAGCAGGCTGCGAATGGCGATGGAACTGTCCATTTCACCGCGCACATCCACGTACAGCAAGGACCCGCAATACAGCGCGCGGCGGCTGGGCTCCAGCTCGTCGATGATCTGCATGGCGCGAATCTTGGGGGCGCCGGTGATCGAACCGCCTGGGAAGCTGTCGCCGATCAGGTCCAGGGCGTCCTTGTCGGTGGCCAGTTGCCCGGTGACGCTGCTGACCAGATGGTGCACGTTGGGGTAGCTTTCCAGGCTGAACAGCTCTGGCACCTTCACCGAACCGATCTGGCAAGTGCGGCCCAGGTCGTTACGCAGCAGGTCCACGATCATCAGGTTTTCCGAGCGGTCCTTGGGGCTGTGGCGCAGCGCCTCGGCATTGCGGGCGTCTTCTGCCGGGTCGGCAGAGCGCGGGCGGGTGCCCTTGATCGGGCGGGTCTCCACTTGCCCCTGGCTGACGCGGATGAAGCGTTCTGGAGAAAAGCTCAGCAGTGCGCTGCCGTCGGCCAGTTGCTGGTAGCCAGAGAACGGCGTCGGGCAGGCCTTGCGCAAGGCCTGGTAGGCGCGCCAGGGGTCGCCCTGGCAAGGTGCGCGGAAGCGTTGGGTCAGGTTGATCTGGTAGCAATCGCCGGCCTGAATGTAGCGCTGTACCTGATCGAATGCTGCCTCGTATTGCCCTGGCTGCAAATCACCCGTCATGGCGGCGAGCAGGCGGAAATCGCCGCTTGCAGCGTTGTCGGTGTCTTCAAACAAGGCGATGAGGCGCTCGCGCTCGTCATCAGCCAGCTGGGGGTGGAACACCAGTTGGCTGGTGCCATGCTGGTGGTCGGTCACCAGCGCCCAGCCATACAACCCAAGCTGGGCGTCGGGCAGGCCGAGGTCATCCGTGGCGAGGCAGGGCAGGTGCTCCAGGCGTCGGCCGAAGTCGTAGCTGAGGTAGCCGATCAGGCCGCCGGCAAATGGCAGCTCGACACCACCGGGCAACTGCGCAGGGCCCAGTTGTTTCAGGCTGGCGCGCAGCCGTTGCAGGAAGGCCCGGCCATCTTCGTCGGGCAGTACCTGCAAGTGTTGCAGCGGCCAGGCGCTGAGCAGGTCGAAGCGGCCGCGCTCGGCGCCTGGGCGGGCGCTGTCGAGCAGGATCGCCCCGGGCGCCTGGCGCAGGCGGGCGAAGTACGCGGCGGGGTCGGGCTGATAGGGCAGGGGGTAGAGCGTACAGGTCGGCATCAGTGTGGACGGCGATGTAAAAGCGAGGAGGGCGATTGTAGACCTGCGCAGGAAATGCGCCTAGCGCCAGTGTGACTTTCAGGCAGTGGGTTGAAGCCATCGCCGGCTTGCCGGCGATGGGGGCAGAGCTATCAGCCCGGATGCACGTGCCCGAACAGGCTTTGCGCGACCCGGACACGCTGTTCGGCATCCTCGGTCACGCCGTCCTTGGCCAGCGCCTCGATGTGCGCCTCGATGGCATGGGTGCGTTGGGTCAGCCCGGTGTCGTTGGCGATCTGGATGTTCAGGCCAGGGCGGGCATTGAGTTCGAGAATCAATGGCCCCTTGTCCTGGTCCAGCACCATGTCCACACCGATGTAGCCCAGGCCGCACAGCTCATAGCAGCCGGCTGCCAGCTTCATGAAGCCGTCCCAGTTCGGCAGCTGTACGCCATCCACCGCATTGGTGGTATCCGGGTGCTTGCTGATGATGTTGTTCAGCCAGGTACCGCGAAGGGTCACTCCCGTGGCCAGGTCCACACCTACGCCGATGGCGCCCTGGTGCAGGTTGGCCTTGCCGCCGGACTGGCGGGTCGGCAGGCGCAGCATGGCCATTACCGGGTAGCCCATCAGCACGATGATGCGGATGTCCGGCACACCTTCGTAACTGATGCTCTTGAAGATCTGGTCGGGGGTTACCCGGTACTCGATCAGCGCGCGGTCGCGGTGCCCGCCGAGTGAGTACAGGCCGGTCAGGATGCTGGAGACCTGATGCTCGATCTCTTCATGGCTGATGATCTTGCCGGAAACGGTGCGGTAGCGGTCCTCGAAGCGGTCGGCAATCACCAGGATGCCGTCACCGCCGGCCCCCTGGGCCGGCTTGATGACGAAGTCGTTGCGCCCGCCGATGATCTCGTGAAGCTTGTCGATCTGCTTCTCGGTCTCGATGATGCCGTACATTTCAGGCACGTGAATGCCCGCTGCCAGCGCACGCTCCTTGGTGATGATCTTGTCGTCGACGATCGGGTACAGGTTGCGCTTGTTGTACTTGAGCACATAGTCGGCATTGCGCCGGTTGATACCCATGATGCCCCGGGCCTCCAGGGCTTTCCACGTCTTGATCAGGCCAAACATCAGGCGTCAGCCTTCTTCAGGAATGCCTTGAAGCGCACCAGCTCGGTCAGGCGGTAGCCGCGGTAGCGACCCATCGCCAGCATGAAGCCCACCAGGATCAGCAGTACCGCCGGGAAGGTGAAGACGAAGTACACCAGCTCCGGCACCATCATCAGCAGGTGGGCAAGCGACGCTGCGAACAGGGTGCCGATCGCCACTTTCATGGCATGACCGCCGCCACGTTCTTCCCAGGTGATCGACAGGCGCTCGATGGTCATGGTCAGGATCACCATCGGGAACAGCGCTACCGACAGGCCGCGTTCCAGCCCCAGCTTGTGGCTGAACAGGCTGATGGCGGCAATCAATACCACGACGAAGGTCAGTACCACCGAGAGGCGCGGCAGCATCTGCAGCTTGAGGTGCTCCAGGTAGGAGCGCAGCGACAGGCCCAATGCGGTGATCACGGTGAACAGCACGATGCCGAAGCCCAGCTGGGTCTCGCGGAACGCCAGGGCGATCAGTACCGGTGTGAACGTGCCCAGGGTCTGGATGCCGATCAGGTTGCGCAGGACCAGGATCACCAGCACGCCGATCGGGATCATCACCATGATCATGAAGGTCTGCTGGGTCTGCAGCGGCAGGCCGTACAGCGAGTACTCGAGGAAGTCGGCGTCGGTGTTCTCGTCGGTCAGCTTGGCCAGGCGGATGGCGTTCATCTCGCTGTTGTTCATGCTGAAAGTGACGTTGGCTTTCTTGCCGCCATCGACGGTGACCAGGTTGTCATCACCGGTCCACCACAGCAGGCGGTCGCTGGGCAGGCCCTGCTCACCGGTGTCCGGGTTGAAGTACAGCCAGTCGCTGCCGTTGAAGCTGCGCAGCCAGAGCTCGGGGGACTGCGGCGTATCGGCCACCAGGCGGATGGTATGGACCTTTTCCATCGGTACATGCGCGATCGACAGCAGCAGGTCGATGACCTGGGCCTTCTTCATGGGCGAGGTATCGCCGGCCAGCAGCAGCTTGACGTTGTCGTCGTTGAGGTTGTTCACCCGCTTGATGGTTTCGCTGACGAAGGTCTCGACGTCGGCCGAGTGCTGGCGGATCGGCGCCATCAGGGCTTCGGCGGCGATCTTCTCGGGGCCTTCTACGGCAAGGCTGTCACGGAAGGTCGGGCCTTTGATGGCGGCCTTTTCGCTGCTGTAGCGCTTGGTCAGCACCAGGCGGTAATAGAGGGTCTGGTTGCCGCTGGCGCGGCGGGCCGACCAGGTTACCTTGCGGTTGCCATCGGCGCGGTTGACGCTGACCCCGTAGTTGTTGGAGATGAAGCTCTCGTTGAGGCTGACATAGTCGCGGTTCAGCGGCGGTACGAACATTTGTACCTTGACCGGGTCCTTGCTGCTGGCGACGAACTCGACCTTGGCGTCGATGTTCCAAAGGTCGTCGGTTTCGTCTTCGGTCACCGGGATGCCGAGGAAGAAGATCTGATAGGCCGTGACCGCCACGCCCAGCAGCACCAGTACGGTGATCAGGACTTTCAGATGGAGGGTAAGAGAGCGCATCGGGATTACTCTGCTTTGGGAGCGTCGGTGGCACAGGCAGGTTTGCCGGCCGCGTATTTAAGGCTTGGGTCGACCAGCGCGTCGAAGTGCTTGAGCGCCTCGGAACCGATCAGCAGCGGGAACTGGAACGCGCTGCGGTCGGTGAGGTTGACTTCGATGGTGCGCAGGGCCTGGCCCATGCAGATTTCGAGTTCGATGACCGGGCGGGCGGTATAGGCCTTGCCCGATTCGGCATCATAGTCGCCTGCGCGGCGCTTGATCTTGCTGACCCGCGCCAACGGGCGTTCGATGGGGTGCGAATGGGCGGCGTCTATCGCCAGGTAGAAACGCACCCAGCTCTCGCCGTCGCGCTTGAAGCGCTTGATGTCGCGGGCACTCAGGGACGCGGTCTTGGCGCCGGTGTCGAGTTTGGCGGCCACTTCCAGGTCGAGGTCGCCGAGGCGGGCGTATTCGTTAAGACCGTACACGGTCTTGCCCGCCGCCTGGCCAAGGGCCGGCAGCAGGGTGAGGCATGACAGCAATAAAACGGGTGTAAGTCTCATAGTCCTGGCGCGGTGCTGTGCAAGGTTCGGGGCAAGGCGACTGGCAGGTACTGCGCAAGCTTCCTCGGTTCGTCTGTCAACAACATGAATGGATGACAGAAACGCTATCCATACTCCGTTGGAGGCGCGGCATTCTATCACGCCGATGCCTTGGCGCCAGCGCGTCGCGATCTGACAACGCCATCACTCACTAAGTTCGCGCTTAGACAATTGTCGACAATGTTCATTTTCTCTTTGACTGAATGGGCTTGTTTCGCTAATTTCTCCTCAATGGCTTATCAAGGTGTCAACAATATGCTGGACCTCATTACCCCCAGCCCTTCAGTGCCGGATGAAACGGAAACCTTGTCCGAGCATGTCTTCCGGCGCATCCAGGCCGCGATCGTCAAGGGGGAAATAGCCCCGGGCAGCAAAATCTCCGAGCCGGAGCTGGCGCGCACCTATGGCATCAGCCGTGGCCCGCTGCGTGAGGCCATCCATCGCCTGGAGGGCCAGCGCCTGCTGGTGCGGGTGCCACATGTAGGTGCACGCGTGGTGTCGCTCAGCCATGCCGAGCTGATCGAGCTGTACGAAATCCGTGAGTCGCTGGAGGGCATGGCTTGCCGCCTGGCGGCCGAGCGCATGAGCCAAGGCGATATCGACGAGCTGCGCCGGGTGCTGGACACCCACGAACGCGACGCGGCGTTCCAGGCGGGGGTGGGTTACTACCAGCAGGAAGGCGATTACGACTTCCATTACCGGATCATCCAGGGCAGCGGCAACCAGACCCTGGTCAAGATGCTCTGCGGCGAGCTGTACCAGCTGGTGCGCATGTACCGCATCCAGTTTTCCGCCACGCCCAACCGCCCGCGCCAGGCCTTCGCCGAACACCACCGCATTCTCGATGCCATCGCCGATCGTGACGGCGAGCTGGCCGAACTCCTGATGCGCCGCCACATCGGTGCGTCCAAGCGCAACATCGAGCGTCACTACCTGGACGCCAACAATAATAGCCTTTGAGGTGAGAAATGACTGTGAAGAGCACCCCCGGTCAGCGTTTTCGCGATGCCGTTGCCGCCGAACATCCACTGCAGGTGGTCGGCGCCATCAACGCCAACCATGCGCTGCTGGCCAAGCGCGCCGGCTTCAAGGCCATCTACCTGTCCGGTGGCGGTGTCGCCGCCGGTTCGCTGGGCTTGCCGGACCTGGGCATCACCGGTCTTGATGACGTGCTGACCGATGTGCGGCGCATCACCGACGTCTGCGACCTGCCATTGCTGGTAGATGTCGACACCGGCTTCGGTGCCTCGGCCTTCAACGTTGCGCGCACGGTGCGTTCGATGAGCAAGTTCGGTGCCGCCGCCATCCATATCGAAGACCAGGTAGGCGCCAAGCGCTGCGGCCACCGGCCGAACAAGGAAATCGTCTCCCAGCAGGAGATGGTCGACCGCATCAAGGCTGCGGTCGATGCCCGTACCGATGACAGCTTCGTGATCATGGCACGTACCGATGCCCTGGCTGTGGAAGGCCTGAACGCAGCCCTGGACCGCGCCGCCGCCTGCATCGAGGCCGGCGCCGACATGATTTTCCCTGAGGCCATTACCGAACTGCAGATGTACAAGACCTTCGCCGACCGGGTGAAGGCGCCGATCCTGGCCAACATCACCGAGTTCGGTGCCACGCCGCTGTTCACCACCCAAGAGCTGGCTGGCGTGGACGTGTCGTTGGTGCTCTACCCGCTGTCGGCGTTCCGCGCCATGAACAAGGCGGCCGAGAATGTCTACACCGCGCTGCGTCGCGACGGCACGCAGAAGAATGTGATCGACACCATGCAGACCCGCATGGAGCTCTACGATGCCATTGGCTACCACGCATTCGAGCAGAGCCTCGATGCCTTGTTTGCGCAGAAAAAAGGTTGAGCCAATGCCGGCGATAGGGCCGGTACAGGCACCCTGATTTAGCCAGAACGATATCCATAACAAATTCAAGAAAGGAGAAACACCATGGCCGAAGCAAAAGTACTCAGTGGCGCAGGCCTGCGTGGCCAGGTGGCCGGCCAGACCGCTCTGTCGACCGTCGGCCAGGCCGGCGCCGGCCTGACTTACCGGGGTTATGATGTGCGCGACCTGGCAGCAGGCGCCGAATTCGAAGAAGTGGCCTACCTGCTGCTATACGGCGAGTTGCCCAGCAAGGCAGAACTTGCCGATTACAAACACAAGCTCAAGGGCCTGCGCGACCTGCCGCAGGCGCTGAAAGAAGTGCTCGAGCGCATCCCGCGCGACGCGCACCCGATGGACGTCATGCGCACCGGCTGCTCGGTGCTGGGTACGCTGGAGTCGGAGTTGACCTTCGACGCCCAACACGACAAGACCGACCGCCTGCTGGCGCTGTTCCCGGCGGTGATGTGCTATTGGTACCGCTTCACCCACCATGGCGTACGTATCGACTGCACCAGCGATGAAGACACCCTGGGCGGGCATTTCCTGCACCTGCTGCACGGCAAGAAGCCGAGCGAGTTGCATGTCAAGGTAATGAACGTTTCGCTGATCCTGTATGCAGAGCACGAGTTCAACGCATCGACCTTCACCGCCCGGGTCTGCGCCTCGACGCTATCGGACCTGTACTCCTGCATCACCGCGGCCATCGGCTCGCTGCGCGGCCCACTGCACGGCGGTGCCAACGAGGCGGCGATGGAGCTGATCGAGCGCTTCCAGAACCCGCAGGAAGCCACTGCAGAGTTGCTGCGCATGCTCGAGCGCAAGGACAAGATCATGGGCTTTGGCCATGCCATCTACAAAGAGTCCGATCCGCGCAACGAGGTGATCAAGGGTTGGTCGAAGCAGCTGGCCGACGCAGTCGGTGACAAGGTGCTGTTCCCGGTCTCAGAAGCCATCGACAAGACCATGTGGGAGCAGAAGCGTCTGTTCCCCAACGCCGATTTCTACCATGCCTCGGCGTATCACTTCATGGGCATCCCGACCAAGCTGTTCACCCCGATCTTTGTCTGCTCGCGCCTGACCGGCTGGGCAGCGCACGTGTTCGAACAGCGCGCCAACAACCGCATCATCCGCCCGAGCGCCGAGTATGTCGGCGTCGAGCAGCGCCAGTTCGTGCCAATCGAGCAGCGCTGAAACAACAGGCCCTATAGCGACCCTGTGGGAGCTGGCTCCCACAGTGATTGCAGGGCCTGTGCGTTCATCCACGACCGTACCGTGACCGAGCCGATATTCTATGAACACTGCATACCGCAAAGCCCTGCCAGGCACTGACCTGGACTATTTCGATGCCCGTGCCGCGGTCGAGGCCATCAAGCCCGGTGCCTACGACAACCTGCCTTACACCTCGCGCGTGCTCGCCGAAAACCTGGTGCGCCGCTGCGACCCTGCAACCCTGAACGCCTCGCTCGGCCAGCTGATCGAACGCAAGCGCGACCTCGACTTCCCGTGGTTCCCGGCGCGCGTGGTGTGCCACGACATCCTCGGCCAGACCGCGCTGGTCGACCTCGCCGGCCTGCGTGACGCCATCGCCGAGAAAGGTGGCGACCCGGCGGCAGTCAACCCGGTCGTGCCGGTGCAACTGATCGTCGATCACTCGCTGGCCGTCGAGTGCGGTGGTTTCGACCCGCAGGCCTTTGACAAGAACCGCGCCATTGAAGACCGTCGCAACGAAGACCGCTTCCATTTCATCAACTGGACCAAGAAGGCGTTCAAGAACGTCGATGTGATCCAGCCCGGTAACGGCATCATGCACCAGATCAATCTGGAGAAAATGTCGCCGGTGATCCACAGCGATCGCGGTGTGGCCTACCCGGACACCTGCGTGGGCACCGACAGCCATACCCCGCATGTCGACGCGCTGGGCGTGATCGCCATCGGCGTCGGCGGCCTGGAAGCTGAAAATGTCATGCTGGGCCGTGCCTCGTGGATGCGCCTGCCGGAAATTGTCGGCGTGGAGCTGCGCGGCAAGCTGGCGCCCAACATCACCGCCACCGACCTGGTGCTGGCCTTGACCGAGTTCCTGCGCAAGCAGAAGGTGGTTGGCGCCTACCTCGAGTTCTACGGCGAAGGTGCACGCGCCCTGACGCTCGGTGACCGTGCGACCATCTCCAACATGGCGCCGGAATATGGTGCAACCGCTGCGATGTTCGCCATCGACCAGCAGACCATCGACTACCTGAAACTGACCGGCCGTGAAGATCAGCAGGTTAAACTGGTGGAAACCTACGCCAAGGCCACGGGCTTGTGGGCTGACGCGTTGGCCACGGCCGAATACGAACGCGTGCTGAACTTCGACCTGTCGAGCGTGGTGCGCAACATGGCCGGGCCGTCCAACCCGCATGCCCGGGTTGCCACCAGTGAGTTGGCAGCCAAGGGCATCGCCGGCGCCTGGGATGAGGTGCCGGGGCAGATGCCTGACGGCGCAGTGATCATCGCTGCGATTACCAGTTGCACCAACACCAGCAACCCGCGCAACGTGATCGCCGCTGGCCTGCTGGCGCGCAATGCCAACAAGCTCGGCCTGGCGCGCAAGCCGTGGGTCAAGTCGTCGCTCGCGCCCGGCTCCAAGGCCGTGCAGCTGTACCTGGAGGAAGCGGGGCTGGAGAAGGAGCTGGAGCAACTGGGCTTTGGTATCGTCGCCTTCGCCTGCACCACCTGCAACGGCATGTCCGGTGCTTTGGACCCGGTGATCCAGCAGGAAATCATCGACCGTGACCTCTACGCGACGGCGGTGCTCTCGGGCAACCGCAACTTCGATGGGCGCATCCACCCGTACGCCAAGCAGGCATTTCTCGCTTCGCCGCCGCTGGTGGTGGCCTATGCCATTGCCGGCACCATCCGCTTCGACATCGAGAAGGATGTACTGGGCGTAGTCGATGGTCAGCAAATCCGCCTCAAGGACATCTGGCCAAGCGACGAAGAGATCGACGCGGTGGTGCGCGCTGCGGTCAAGCCGGAGCAGTTCCGCAAGGTCTACATCCCGATGTTCGCTATCGAGCAAGACCGTGGGCCGAAAGTGGCGCCGCTTTACGAGTGGCGCCCGATGAGTACCTATATCCGCCGCCCGCCCTACTGGGAAGGCGCCCTGGCCGGTGAGCGCACGTTGCGCGGCATGCGTCCGTTGGCGGTGCTGCCGGACAACATCACCACCGACCACCTGTCACCTTCCAATGCCATCCTGCTCGACAGCGCGGCGGGTGAATACCTGGCCAAGATGGGCCTGCCGGAGGAGGACTTCAACTCCTACGCCACGCACCGCGGCGACCACCTGACGGCACAGCGTGCCACCTTCGCCAACCCCAAGCTGTTCAACGAGATGGTGCGCAAACCCGATGGCAGCGTGCAGCAGGGTTCGCTGGCGCGCCTGGAGCCGGAGGGCAAGGTGACCCGGATGTGGGAAGCCATCGAAACCTACATGCAGCGCAAGCAGCCGCTGATCATCGTTGCCGGTGCCGACTATGGGCAAGGCTCGTCCCGCGACTGGGCGGCCAAGGGCGTGCGGCTGGCGGGCGTCGAGGCGATCGTGGCCGAAGGCTTCGAGCGCATTCACCGCACCAACCTGGTGGGCATGGGCGTGTTGCCGCTCGAATTCCTGCCGGGCACCGACCGCAAGACCCTGGGCCTGGATGGCAGCGAGACCTATGACGTGGCAGGTGAGCGCAAGCCGCGTGCAACCCTGACGCTGGTGGTCACGCGCAGTAATGGCGAACGGGTCGAGGTACCGGTGACCTGCCGGCTCGATACCGCCGAAGAGGTGTCGATCTACGAGGCGGGCGGGGTATTGCAGCGCTTTGCCCAGGATTTCCTCGAAGCCACCGCCTGAGCTTGAAAAGCGGGGCCGCGTTGCGGCCCTTTCGCGACGCAAGGCCGCTCCTACCGGGGCTGTAGGAGCGGCCTTGCGTCGCGAAGGGCTGCAAAGCAGCCCCAAGGGTATTTCGCCGGACTATCAGGACAGCACAACCATGGCACACGCACCACAAATCAAGATCCCCGCCACCTACATCCGCGGCGGCACCAGCAAAGGCGTGTTCTTCCGCCTGCAAGACCTCCCTGAACGAGCCCAAGTCCCAGGGCCGGCCCGTGACGCACTGCTCCTGCGGGTCATCGGTAGCCCCGACCCCTACGCCAAGCAGATCGACGGCATGGGCGGCGCCACCTCAAGCACCAGCAAGACCGTGATCCTTTCACCTAGCACCAAGCCCGAGCACGACGTCGACTACCTGTTCGGCCAGGTAGCCATCGACAAGGCCTTCGTCGACTGGAGCGGCAACTGCGGCAACCTGTCTGCTGCTGTCGGCTCGTTCGCCATCAGCAGTGGCTTGGTCGAGCCGTCGCGCATCCCGCGCAATGGCGTTGCTACCGTGCGTATCTGGCAGGCCAATATAGGCAAGACCATCATCGCTCATGTGCCGATCACCGAGGGCCAAGTGCAGGAAACCGGCGACTTCGAGCTCGACGGTGTGACGTTCCCGGCGGCAGAGGTGCAACTGGAATTCCTTGATCCGGCGGCCGATGAGGGTGAAGGCGGCGGTGCGATGTTCCCTACCGGTAACCTGGTGGATGACCTGGAAGTGCCCGGTGTCGGTACCTTCAAAGCCACCTTGATCAACGCCGGTATCCCGACCATTTTCGTCAATGCCACCGATATCGGTTATGCCGGTACCGAGCTGCAGGATGCGATCAATGGCGATGCCCAGGCGCTGACGCGTTTCGAGGCTATCCGTGCCCATGGCGCCGTGCGCATGGGGCTGATCGAACATGTCGACCAGGCGGCCGGGCGTCAGCACACGCCGAAGGTGGCTTTCGTTGCGCCGCCAAGCACCTACACTGCGTCCAGTGGCAAGGCTGTCGAGGCGGCTGACATCGACCTGCTGGTGCGTGCACTTTCCATGGGCAAGTTGCACCACGCGATGATGGGTACTGCTGCGGTGGCCATCGGTACCGCTGCTGCCATTCCAGGTACGTTGGTCAACCTCGCTGCTGGCGGGGGCGAGCGCAGTGCCGTGCGCTTCGGCCATCCCTCCGGCACTTTGCGGGTCGGGGCTCAGGCCAGCCAGGTGGATGGTGAGTGGACGGTCACCAAGGCAATCATGAGTCGTAGTGCCCGGGTGTTGATGGAAGGCTGGGTAAGGGTGCCTGGCGACAGCTTCTGACGCACCATTGGCGCTTGGCTTTGAATCAGCAGGGCCGCTGCGCGGCCCGTCGCCGGCTTGCCGGCGATGGGCTGCGTAGCAGCCCCAATCAAAGGAGCTGCAAATGAGCGCCAACGTAGACCTGAACGAGCGCCCTGACTATGACGGGGTGCTGCAAACCCTTGCCGATTACGTTCTCACCTACCGCGTCGAATCCCTCGAGGCGCTGGACACCGCGCGCAATTGCCTGATGGACACCCTGGGCTGCGGCCTGTTGGCCCTGCGCTTTCCAGAGTGCACCAAGCACCTCGGCCCGCTGGTGGAGGGAACAGTGGTGCCCAATGGCGCCCGGGTGCCCGGCACCAGCTACCGGCTCGACCCGGTCAAGGCCGCCTGGGATATCGGCTGCACCGTGCGTTGGCTGGATTACAACGACACCTGGCTTGCCGCCGAGTGGGCCCACCCTTCCGATAACCTTGGGGGGATCCTCGCGGTGGCCGATCACCTGTCGCAAAAACGGGTGGCCAAGGGTGAAGGCCCGTTGCTCATGCGTGAAGTGCTCGAGGCGATGGTCATGGCCCATGAGATCCAGGGTGTGCTGGCGCTGGAAAACGCCTTCAATCGTGTCGGCCTCGACCACGTGCTGTTGGTCAAGGTGGCCTCCACGGCCGTGTGCGCCAAGCTGATGGGGGCCAATCGTGAACAACTGCTGTCGGCCCTGTCCCATGCCTTTGTCGATGGCCAGGCGCTACGCACCTACCGCCATGCACCCAACGCTGGCTCGCGCAAGTCGTGGGCCGCCGGCGATGCTTCGAGCCGTGGTGTGCGCCTGGCCGATATCGCGCTGCGTGGCGAGATGGGGGTACCCGGGGTGCTGACCGCGCCGCAGTGGGGCTTTTATGACGTGTCGTTCAGCCATACCAACAAGGACCTGGCGCTCAAGCCGTCTGCCCAGCAGACGCTGCGGGTACCGCAGGCGTTGGCCAGCTACGTGATGGAGAACGTGTTGTTCAAGGTCAGTTTCCCGGCCGAGTTCCACGCCCAGACCGCCTGCGAAGCCGCGGTCAGCCTGCACCCGCAAGTGCGCAACCGCCTGCACGAAGTCGACCGTATCGTCATCACCACCCAGGAATCGGCCATTCGCATCATCTCCAAGGTCGGCCCGCTGGCCAATGCTGCCGATCGCGACCACTGCCTGCAGTACATGGTGGCGGTGCCGCTTATATTCGGCCATCTGGTGGCCGAGCATTACGAAGATGCCTTCCACGCCGCCCACCCGAGCATCGACCGTCTGCGCGAAAAGATGGAGGTGGTCGAGGACCCTCGTTTCAGCCGTGAATACCTGGAGCCGGACAAGCGCTCGATCGCCAATGGCTTGCAGGTGTTCTTCAAGGATGGCAGCAGTACCGAACAGGTGGTGGTGGAGTACCCGGTCGGGCACCGGCGCCGGCGCGGCGAGGGCATCCCTTTGCTGGAGGCCAAGTTCAGGGACAACCTGGCGACGCGGTTTGCGCCTCAGCGTTGCCTGGAGATTTTCGAGCTGTGCGAGGATCAGCAGCGGCTGGAGGGTGCGGCGGTGCACCGGTTTGTGGATTTGTTCGTGATCTGAGGCGAGCAAAAGCAAAAAACCCCGGCATTGATGCCGGGGTTTTTTCTTGTAGCGTACCGCTGATTACGCTTGAACAACCGGGATCTTGGCGTTGGCCGCAGCTTCGCGGAACTCGGCGATCTGGTCGAAGCTCAGATAGCGGTAAACGTCGGCAGCCATGCTGTCGATGTCTTTCGCGTACTGCATGTACTCCTCGACGGTCGGCAGCTTGCCGATGATCGATGCGACAGCAGCCAGCTCGGCCGATGCCAGGTAGACGTTGGTGGCGTCGCCCAGGCGGTTCGGGAAGTTACGGGTCGACGTGGAGACCACGGTCGAACCGGTCTGCACACGTGCCTGGTTACCCATGCACAGCGAGCAGCCTGGCATTTCCATGCGCGCACCGGCCTTGCCGTAGATGCCGTAGTAGCCTTCTTCGGTCAGCTGGTGGGCGTCCATCTTGGTTGGCGGAGCCAGCCACAGACGAGTCGGAATACCGCCCTTGACCTTCTCCAGCAGCTTGCCGGCAGCGCGGAAGTGACCAATGTTGGTCATGCACGAACCGATGAACACTTCGTCGATCTTCTCGCCCTGTACCGACGACAGCAGGCGGGCGTCGTCCGGGTCGTTCGGCGCGCAGAGCACAGGCTCCTTGACGTCGGCCAGGTCGATTTCGATGATTTCGGCGTATTCGGCATCGGCGTCAGCCGACAGCAGCTCAGGCTTGGCCAGCCAGGCTTCCATGGCCTGGGCGCGACGCTCCAGGGTGCGGGCATCGCCGTAGCCTTCGCCGATCATCCAGCGCAGCAGGGTGATGTTCGACTTTAGGTACTCGGCGATGGCCTTTTCCGGCAGCTTGATGGTGCAGCCGGCAGCGGAACGCTCGGCCGAGGCGTCGGACAGTTCGAACGCTTGCTCGACGGTCAGTTCGTCCAGGCCTTCGATTTCCAGGATGCGGCCGGAGAAGGCGTTTTTCTTGCCTTTCTTCTCGACGGTCAGCAGGCCCTGCTGGATGGCGTAGTAAGGGATGGCATGCACCAGGTCACGCAGGGTGATGCCTGGCTGCAGTTTGCCCTTGAAGCGCACCAGGATCGACTCTGGCATGTCCAGCGGCATGACGCCGGTGGCGGCGGCGAAGGCCACCAGGCCGGAACCGGCCGGGAACGAGATGCCGATCGGGAAACGGGTGTGCGAGTCACCACCGGTACCGACGGTGTCAGGCATCAGCATACGGTTCAGCCAGCTGTGGATGATGCCGTCGCCTGGGCGCAGCGACACGCCGCCACGGGTGCGGATGAAGTCTGGCAGGGTGTGGTGGGTAGTGACGTCGATCGGCTTCGGATAGGCCGCGGTGTGGCAGAACGACTGCATCACCAGGTCAGCGGAGAAGCCCAGGCACGCCAGGTCTTTGAGCTCATCGCGGGTCATCGGGCCAGTGGTGTCCTGGGAGCCGACGGTGGTCATCTTCGGCTCGCAGTAAGCACCTGGGCGCACGCCCTGGCCTTCGGGCAGGCCGCAGGCACGGCCGACCATTTTCTGAGCCAGGGTGAAGCCCTTGCCGGAATCGGCAGGCTGCTCTGGCTTCTTGAACAGGTCGGATGCACCCAGGCCCAGCTCGGTACGGGCTTTTTCGGTCAGGCCACGGCCGACGATCAGCGGGATACGGCCGCCAGCGCGGACTTCATCCAGCAGTACTTCGGTTTTCAGCCCGAAGCTGGTGACCAGCTCGTCGCTGTCGTGACGGCGTACTTCACCTTTGTATGGGTAAACGTCGATGACGTCGCCCATGCCCAGGTTGGTGCAGTCGAATTCGATCGGCAGGGCACCGGCGTCTTCCATGGTGTTGTAGAAGATCGGGGCGATCTTGGTGCCGAAGCAGAAGCCACCGGCGCGCTTGTTCGGCACGTACGGGATGTCGTCGCCGAAGAACCACAGCACCGAGTTGGTGGCGGATTTGCGCGAAGAACCGGTACCGACCACGTCACCGACGTAGGCGACCGGGAAGCCTTTGGCCTTGACCGCTTCGATCTGCGCCAGCGGGCCGACCGAGCCCGGCTGCTGCGGCTCGATGCCGTCGCGGGCCATTTTCAGCATGGCCAGGGCGTGCAGCGGGATGTCAGGGCGCGACCAGGCGTCCGGGGCAGGGGACAGGTCGTCAGTGTTGGTTTCGCCCGGCACTTTGAACACGGTCAGGGTGTACTTGTCGGCGATGGCCGGACGCGAGGTGAACCACTCGCCGGCAGCCCAGGATTCCAGCACGGCCTTGGCGTGAGCATTGCCCGCCTTGGCTTTTTCGGCCACGTCGTGGAAAGCATCGAACATCAGCAGGGTGTGCTTGAGCTTTTCGGCCGCGACGGCGCCCAGTTCGGCGTCATCCAGCAGCGCGACCAGCGTTTCGATGTTGTAGCCGCCCTGCATGGTACCCAGCAGCTCGGTGGCGTGCTTGCGGTCGATCAGTGGCGAGTTGGCTTCACCCTTGGCCACGGCAGACAGGAAAGCGGCCTTGACGTAGGCAGCTTCGTCGACTCCTGGTGGAACGCGGTGGGTGATCAGGTCTACGAGGAAGGCTTCTTCGCCGGCCGGCGGGTTTTTCAGCAGCTCGACCAGGCCTGCGGTTTGTTCGGCGTTCAGCGGCTGGGGCACGATACCCAGGGCGGCACGCTCTTCGATGTGTTTGCGGTAGGCTTCAAGCACAGTTATTACCCTCATCAGTGGTCCCTAAAGGGAGTCCGGGACGCTCATCCAGCATTCTCTGCACCCATGCGCCATCACGGCTTCTTGGGCCGCCCAGCCAGGGTCGCAGAGAATCCTTACAGAAGCTGCTTTCAAAGTTTTACGCCTGCAGAACGGGGGCTGATGAGGGCTGGCGCGGGCATGCGAGGGGTGCATGGCCCGGGCCAACGCCGTTCTACCGGATCAACTGTGCTCGTGACGCTTTGAAAACAGCTTCCAACGGACATTGTTGCCTTGAAAAGGCGGAGTGATTCTACGGCAAATTGTCGCAGAAGGTAAGGCGGCGAACATGACTTTAACGAGTGACCCTGGTTAGACAAAGGGCTAACATGGGCTTGTGTTCCACCGCCAAGCCGTTGTTTTTCCATGCCCAACCAGTCCATCAAGACCCCTTGCGTCGGCCTTTGCTCCACGGTGTATGGAGACACGGTGTGCCGTGGCTGCAAGCGCTTCCATCATGAAGTCATCCACTGGAACGGCTACGACGACGATCAGAAACGTGCAGTTTTGCTGCGCCTGGAACAGTTGCTGGTGCAGGTGATGATGGCCAAGCTGGAAGTGTTCGATGCAAACCTGCTGCGTCAGCAGCTGCAGCAGCGCTCCATACGCTTTGTCGAGCAGCAGTCTGAGTATTGTTGGGCGTATCAGCTGATTGCACGCGGTGCCCGCCTGATTCGCGACCTGGAAGCGTACGGGATGGCGTTGCTGCCCGAGTTTCGGGACTGGGAGCTGCCGCAGTTGCGCGATGCCATCGACCGCGAATTCTTTTTGTTGTCCGAGGCGCATTACCAGCGCTATATCGCGCCGGGGTTCCTGCGTACCGAACTGAGGTAAGCCTTCTTCCTGCCCCCTGCCTTGAAAAGGCGCCACTGTGCGTTTTTTATCGAGCGTAGGGAGTACGGATGATGGCGCAGCTGTGTTTTGAACCGCTGCTGAGTTTTACCGCGACATGCCGCTGGCAATTGCTGGATGCACCGTTGCGGGCCGCCCAGTTTGACGATGATGAAATCACCCGGCCGTTCTGGGTCGAATTCGATGACTGGAACGGTGACGATGGTTGGCTGATGACCAGCCTGGACTACGGCGAGGAAATGTTGCAATCGTTCCTGATTGATTCGCTGTGGGGTGGTGAGGCTCGTAAGCGTGCGTTTTGTGACGCTTTCTGGTTTGGTGTCTATCGACTTGCAACAGGCTTCGTTTACGAGATCCGCCCGGCATATGAGGGCAATAACGTCGACCGTTGGCCTTCACTGGAATACTGGCTCGACGTCAGTCGAAACGGTTATCTGGGCTTTTACCCGGCGCGTTCGGATGCCGGTGTGTGCAAGGACGACCCGGCCAGTCTGGCGTTGCGAGACCCCTTCGGAACAACCGTGGCGCTACCCGCCGACCCGCCTGTCGATCTGGAGACGGCACTGTACAAGCTGACCGCCGGGCGGCGAACGCCACTGTGGCACATCCCTGGCCTGGATCCACAGGAGTTGCAAGAAGGGCAAGTGCTGTTGAACCTGAAGCTCTATAGCGCAGACGGTCGGCAAGTGAGGCGACGGGTGGAGCGGGTTGCATACCTCAACAACCGTCGAGGCGAGCGTGGCCAGTTCAGCCTGCAGGTGTCTAACCCTTGTGTGCCGCCTCACCCTCGTCCGCTCGTTGCCAAGGCTTGACCCCGTGCTCGTGTAGCGCAGCGCCAGTCAATCGCCGCTGTATTCGCAGCCGCTGGTGCAGGTTTCATGAATACGCACCTTGGACAGCTCCGGCAGCAGCGGCTTGACCTGCTCCCAGATCCACTTGGCGATGACCTCGCTGGTGGGGTTTTCCAGGCCTGGAATATCGTTGAGGTAGTTGTGATCCAACTGCTCGTAGATCGGCTTGAAGATCGCCTTGATCTCGGAAAAGTCGCGGATCCAGCCGGTATGCGGGTCAAGCGGGCCGGTCAGATGCAGGCCGACCTTGAACGAGTGGCCATGCAGGCGGCCGCATTTGTGCCCGGCCGGGACGTTAGGCAGGCGGTGGGCCGATTCGAAGGTAAATTCCTTAAAGATTTCCACGGTCAGAACTCTGTGTGTATCGAAGATGCGCGCAGTCTACCAGCATGGTCGCTACAAGGCTTGCAGGCGTTCGTGCAGCCGCCCGGTGGCGATCAGCTCCAGCAGTTCGTCACCCAGCCGCTGGCTTTCGGCAATGGCCTGGTACCAGTAGCGTTTGCGGCTGGGTGCATCGCCCATGAAACGCTTGAAGTCGTTGCGGTCGGGCAGCTTGCCGAAGGGCAGTGCGGCCAGGTACTGCGGTGACGGCGTCACCAACAGCACATTGCGCAGGCGCGTGGCATCGCCCTTGCGCCATGGCAGCGCCTTGTCGAACCAGCCAGGCACGACCTTGTCGGTGAAATGCGGGTAAAGCACCAGGTCGTCGCCGCGGTATGGCAGGTCGAGGTGATAGTCGAGCAAACCGCCGTCGCGGTAGGTGCCCGCACCCGCACCGGGGATGTCGCGCACGCCTTCCATGACCATCGGGATCGAGCCGGACGCGAGCAGGGCGTGGCGCAGGTTGCCCTGGCCCAGTGGCAGGTAGCGTGAGGGAAAGTCTGTGAGTTGATCCAGCGGCGGGGCGGCACGCTCATCGTGCAGGATGACCCGTTCGAAATGCCGGCCCAGGCGTGAGCGCCCCAGCAGATTGCTGGCGATCACCGAGCCCAGCCCCATCCCCAACCGGCCGCGGTGGTCGTGGGCAAGATGGCCGTGGCTCTTCACCACCAGGATGTTCAGGCGGTAGTGCGGGTTTGCCAGGATCTGCCCATCGCGCCCTTGCAGCAGGTCGTCGAGCATCTGCTGGCAACTGCGGCTGATCTGGGCTGCGGTCACACCTTTGGCGAAGTCCTGTTCGGTATACAGCTCGCCGAGGCGGCGGATGCCTGCGACCGGGTCGTCAAGGCAGGCGCTGGCGAAACGCCAGGAGCCGATCGATGCGCCAATCAATGCCCGCTGGCGAGGGGCCGATGGCAGCCACTCGCCAAACAGCGCCAGGTCCAATCCCTGAATCCCCAGCGGCTTAGGCCCGCCAGCGGCGCCTGGCACCACACCGACGTCCGCTGCCTGCAGCCCGCGTTCGCGGATCTGCTGCAGGGCACGTTTGCCGGCCTTGAAGGTCAGAGCCGGGTACTTGATATGGATGGCGCTCATGGACGGCCTCGCAACTCACAGGTGGGCCATTATAGGGAATCGCATGGTGGATGCGCTGCGCTATCATGGCGCCAGCTGTTTTCAGGTTGAGTTAAGGACCGGTGGATAATCTTAACTCCGTAGACAAATTGCACACCTCGATGGAGAGAACCTGATGAAAACCCTGACTGCCTTGTTCACTGCCGCTGCGCTTGCTTTCGGTGCCAACGTCGCCCTGGCCAAGGACGTCCAGCCTGACGAAGTGGTCAAGCTGGTGAATGCCAAGACCATCAAGTCGCTGGATGAGCTCAAGGCCACTGCCGTTGCCAAGCACCCGGGCGCCACCGTCACCGATTCGGAGCTGGAAAACGAATACGGTCGCTACATCTACAAGGTCGAGATGCGTGACACCCAGAACGTCGAATGGGACGTTGACCTGGACGCCAAGACCGGTGAAGTGCTGAAGGACGAACAGGACCGCTGATGATCCACTTGACCCGGTCGGCGCGCTACCTGGCGCTCTCGCTGCTGGCCGTCTGCTCCTTGGCCGTTGCTCGCGACCTGGATCAGGATGAGGCCCTGCAGTTGCGCCAGAAAGGCGTGATTCTGCCGCTCGAGCAATTGCTCGAGACCGCCCTGGGGCGCCACCCCGGGGCGCGGTTGCTGGAGGCGGAGCTGGAAGAAGACGATGATCGCTACGAATACGAAGTCGAGCTGCTGACCACCGAAGGCGTGGTGCGCGAGATCAAACTCGATGCCAGCACGGGTGCCCTGCTCAAAGACGAGGAAGACGACTGAATGCGCCTGTTGCTTGTCGAGGACAATGTCCCCCTGGCTGACGAACTGATCGCTGGCCTGCAGCGCCAGGGCTATGCCGTGGACTGGCTGGCCGACGGCCGGGACGCGGTATACCAGGGCCAGAGCGAGCCCTACGACCTGATCATTCTGGACCTCGGCCTGCCGGGGTTGCCGGGGCTGGACGTGCTGGCGCAGTGGCGTGCCGCAGGTCTGGCCACGCCGGTGCTGATCCTGACCGCGCGAGGCTCGTGGGCCGAGCGCATCGAGGGGTTGAAGGCTGGGGCCGACGACTACCTGAGCAAGCCCTTCCACCCTGAAGAGCTGCAGTTGCGCATTCAGGCGCTGCTGCGCCGGGCCAAGGGCCTTGCCAACCAGCCCCGTCTTGAAGCCGCCGGGTTGCACCTGGACGAAAGCCGCCAATGCGTGAGCCGCGAGGGGGTGGACATCCAGCTGACCGCTGCGGAGTTCCGCCTGTTGCGTTACTTCATGCTGCACCCTCAACAGATCCTCTCCAAGAGCCACCTGGCCGAGCACTTGTACGACGGTGAAACCGAGCGTGACTCCAACGTGCTCGAAGTGCACGTCAACCATTTGCGCCGCAAGCTGGGCCGCAGTGTCATCGAGACCCGCCGCGGGCAAGGCTACATCTACGCCGGGAGCACCGGGTGAAATCGATTCAGGCACGCTTGAGCCTGGGCCTTGTAGCCGTATTGGTGGTGGTCGGGGTGGTGCTTGCGCAGCTTACCTTGTGGTTGTTCGAGGCCGGTTTGCAGCGCTATCTGGAAAACGGCCTGCGCAAGGAAAGCGAGAACCTGCTGGTGGCGCTGGTGCGCGGGCCTTCGGGGTTGCAGTTGGATGAGCGGCGCATTTCCGCCGCCTATCAACGGCCGTTTTCCGGTTACTACTTCCGCATCGATTTCGACAAGGGCACCTGGCGCTCGCGCTCTTTATGGGACCTGGACATGCCGAAACCGGCCGCGCCCGGTCTCTCCGATAGCCACGAGCTGGGCCCGGAAGGCCAGCAGTTGCTTGCGCTGCGTGCCGATTACCGGCGGCTGGGCCAGGACATTTCGATCAGCGTCGCCCAGGATTACTCGCCTGTGCGCGAGGGGTTCCGGCGCCTGCAGCAGATCGGCCTGGGGATGGGCCTGGTGGCGCTGATCCTGGTGCTGGTGTTGCAGCGCATCACCGTCACCCGCTCGTTGCGCCCGCTGGAGCGGGCGCGTCAGCAGATTGCTCAATTGCAGCAAGGCCAGCGCTCGCAGCTCGATGCCCAAGTGCCCAGCGAACTGGCACCGCTGGTAGGTCAGATCAATCATCTGCTCAGCCATACCGAAGACAGCCTGCGCCGTTCGCGCAACGCGTTGGGCAACCTGGGTCATGCATTGAAGACGCCATTGGCGGTGCTGCTGAGCCTGGCGTCCAGCGAGCGCCTGAATGGCTTGCCCGAAGTGCGTGCGCAACTGCGCGAGCAACTGGAGCAGATCCAGCAGCGCCTGGCACGCGAACTGAACCGGGCGCGCCTGGCCGGGGATGCGCTGCCTGGCGCTCAATTCGACTGCAATACCGAGCTTCCGGGGTTGCTCGCCACCTTGGGCATGATCCATGGCGAAGGCTTGCTGCTCGAGCGCGATGTACCGCCAGGGTTACTGCTGCCTTGGGACCGGGAGGACTTCCTGGAGCTGCTTGGCAACCTGCTGGATAACGCCTGCAAATGGGCTGACAGCGAAGTGCGCCTGGGCATAGCCCCGACCACCGAAGGCTATCAGGTGTGGGTCGACGATGACGGTCCGGGCATACCTGAAAGCCAGCGCCTGCAGGTGCTGGAGCGCGGTTCGCGGCTGGATGAGCAAGTGCATGGGCATGGCCTGGGGCTGGGAATCGTGCGGGATATCGTCGATGCCTGGGGTGGGTCTTTGGCCTTGCTCCAGAGCCCTTTGGGCGGGTTGCGGGTGAGTATCGATTTACCGCGCAAGGTGCGCTGACCCTCTCTGGCCCTGTCGCCGGCAGCAGCACTGCAAAAAAACTGCAGTACAGCCGCATTTTTTTGAATTGGCCCAAGCCCGACACTGGGCGGCACAATCCCCTGACGAAACCCTGCGGTTTCCATCTCTCCACGGACGGAGCCCCTAGGGCCCAGGCCAGTTCGGCTGGGCTTTCTTTTGATCAGAACCACAAACACGATTACTTGAATGACTGCCTTGCGTTCCGAAAGTCGTCTGCAGCGGCTGTTGCCGTCGCCCCTGAATATTCCTCCAAAACAATGGCTGCGTGCAGGCATCGGCGCGCTGCTCGGTTTGTTCCTCGCCGGCTGGTTGACCGGTATGGCCTACGGGCCTGGTATCGCCTTGCACCTGCTGGGCCCTCTTGCGGCTTCGGCAGTGCTGGTGTTCGCCGTGCATTCCGGGCCGTTGGCCCAGCCCTGGCCAGTGCTGGGCAGCTATGCGCTGGCGGGCGCAGTGGGCCTTGCCATGCGCGAGGGGTTCGGCCCCCACCTGTGGGTTGCGGCGGCTGCCTTGGGCATCTCGCTTTTGCTGATGTGCCTGTTGCGCTGCCTGCACCCGCCGGGTGGCGGTGTTGCGGTGAGCGCGGTGCTGGCCGATTCAGGGCTGACGGCGCTGGGCGACCACCTGCTGGAGCCCGTGTTGCTCAACGCGCTGATTCTGGTGACGGTGGCAGTGGTCTACAACCGTTTGACCGGCGTGCATTACCCCAAGGGCGCTGCGCCACGCAAGGACCAGCACCACACCCACGACCCGTTGCCCAGCGAGCGGGTCGGGGTCAGTGGTGCGGACCTGGATCAGGCGTTGGAAGAGTTGGGTGAGTTCGTCGACGTCACCCGCGATGAACTGGAGCGCATCATCCTGGCCACCGAGCAGCATGCCCTGCAGCGCAGCCTCGGCGGGATCAGCGCAGCTTCGGTGATGTCCCGCGATGTGCAGTTCGCCGCCCCCGACACCACCCTGGAACAGGCCTGGAAGATGCTCGCCAGTCATCACCTGAAAACCCTGCCGGTGCTGCAACAGGGCAAGCTGGTGGGTATCGTCAGCCTCAGCGATCTGCTCGGTCCGGCCATGCAGCGTGGCCGGTTCAGCTGGCGGGGGCTTTTCGCGGGCAAGGCCGTGCGTATGGAGCAGGTGATGAGCCGGCAGGTCATCAGTGTCAGCAGCCAGCACCCATTGGAACGCCTGCTGCCCCTGCTGTGCGAGCAAGGGCTGCACTGCCTGCCGGTGATCGATGGCGACCAGTTGGTCGGTGTGATCACCCAGACCGACCTGATCGCCGGCCTCAAGCGCCAGCTGCTCAGTGGCGCTGGCAGCGTTTCAGATCAGCGGGTCCCAGCGTTGTGACCAATCGCTGGCGCCGGAGGCCACCAGCCGGCGCAGCACCGCGAAGGCCTGTTGCAGGGCCTCGCTGTCGCGTTTGCGCGGGTAGACAAGGAAGGTCGGGTAGGTGAACTCCGGGGCTTGCGGTACCCGCTCGAATACCCCGCTGTCCAGATACGCCTGCACCACGCGGGTACGGAAATAGCCGCTGCCGCCTTTGTCGAGAATGAACTGCAGGGCCAGCGGCCCGAGGTTGAAGCTCAGCGCCGGTCGCGCGCAGTCGGGCAGGGCGGCGTCGTGCTGGCGGCGGAAGGCCTCGCCCCAGTCGATGTAGATGTACGGGTCGGGTTGCTCGACCCGGCGTATGCGGATCAGCTTCTCTTCCATCAACTGCTCTACCTGCAGGCCCGGGCCGTAGGTGGGCTGATAGACCAGTGCGGCGTCCAGCAGGCCCATCTCTACCTTGCGCAGCAAGGACTCACCGTCGCTGACCTCGCTGCGGATGGCGTGGCTGGGTAATGCGCAGTGCAAGGCGCTGACCCAGTCGAGCAGCATCGGGTTGCCCAGGCTCACTTCTGCCCCTACGTGCAGCACTTGCTGGCAGCCCTCGGGCAGCGGCAGGTCACGGCGCGCCGCCTCCCACGTCTGCACCAGCTGGTTGGCATAGCTGACGAAGGCTTCGCCATCACTGGTCAGGCTGGCGCCGTTGCGGCTACGCACGAACAGCTGGCAGCCCAGTTGCTGCTCAAGGCGCTGCACGCGGGCGGTGATGGCGGTCTGTGACACGAACAGGCGCTCGGCGGCGGCGACGAGGCTGCCGCACCGTACGACTTCCAGAAAGGTTCGGGCCTGCTCGATATCCATGGGCTGCTCTGTGGCGGGAAGGGTTGCCTATTCTAGAGGCTTTGCACCGTTATGGGGCGCTTTCGCCAGCGCTGCAAATCTGCATATGCGTTGTGACTTTAGTCCCATGGCGGCCGGGGCGTGGCGGTCCATACTCAAGGCTCGCCCTTCAATAACAACAAGTACCGGGTTGCCATCAACATGACCTACCAGCACAGCTACGCCCATTCCATTGCCGACCCTGCTGCCTTCTGGGCCGACCAGGCCAAACATCTGGCCTGGTACCGCAAACCTACCCTGACACTGCAGGAAAACCCGGACGGCACCCATCGCTGGTTCGCCGACGGCCGCCTGAACAGCTGCTACCTGGCCCTCGATCGGCAAATCGAGCTGGGCCGTGGCGAGCAGATGGCGTTGATCTACGACTCCCCTGTCACCGGTGTGCAGCAGGCGTTCACCTACAACGAGCTGCGTGACGAGGTGGCGCGCCTGGCCGGGTTGCTGCGCCAGCTGGGGGTGGGCAAAGGCGATGGGGTGGTCATCTACATGCCGATGGTGCCGCAGGCGGCCATGGCCATGCTCGCCTGCGCGCGTATCGGTGCGGTGCACTCGGTGGTGTTCGGTGGCTTTGCAGCCAACGAGCTGGCCCTGCGTATCGATGATGCGCGGCCAACGCTGCTGCTGACGGCGTCCTGCGGCCTGGAATTCGATCGGGTGATCGAGTACAAGCCGCTGGTCGACCGCGCACTGCAACTGGCTCACCATCAGCCGCGCCACGTGCTGGTGCTGCAGCGGCCCCAGGCTCGCGCCCGGTTGCAACCAAACCGCGACCTTGACTGGCAGCAAGCGCTGGTAAATGCCGAGCCGGTGCCTGCGGTCGAGCTGGAGTCGGCAGACCCGCTTTACATCATGTACACCTCCGGTACCACGGGCAAACCCAAGGGCATCGTCCGTGAGAACGGTGGCAACGCGGTCGCCCTCTGTTATGCCATGCGCCACATCTACGGCATGCAGGCCGGTGATGTGTGGTGGGGTATTTCCGATGTGGGCTGGGTGGTCGGCCATTCGCTGATCGTCTATGGGCCACTGATGAGCGGCTGCACCACGGTGTTCTACGAAGGCAAGCCGATCCGCACCCCGGATGCGTCGGCCTATTGGCGCGTGGTCGAGCAGTATGGGGTCAATGCCTTGTTCTGTGCACCGACCGCCATGCGGGCGATCCGCAAGGAGGACCCGGATGGCGAGCTGATCCGCCGGCATGACTTGAGTACGCTGCGCCAGTTGTTCCTGGCCGGGGAAAAGCTCGATTCCAGTACCCACCAATGGCTGGAACGGGTTACCGGCAAGCCGGTGCACGACCATTGGTGGCAGACCGAGACCGGCTGGCCAGTCACCGCGCCATGCGTGGGGCTGGAGGGCAGCGCGGCGCGTCCGGGTTCGAGCAACCGCGCGGTGCCGGGCTATGACGTACGTGTGCTGGATGACGATGGGCAGCTGCTGGGCCCGAACCATCAGGGCGCCATCGTCATCGCCCTGCCGCTGCCGCCCGGTTGCAGCCAGACCTTGTGGGGCGATCATGAGCGCTACCTGCAGGCTTATCTGCAGACTTACCCGGGTTACTACCACACCGGTGATGGTGGCTACCTGGATGACGATGGCTTCGTCTACATCATGGGGCGAACCGATGACGTGATCAACGTCTCTGGCCATCGCCTTTCCACCGGCGAGATGGAGGACTTGGTGGCGTGCCACCCTGCGGTGGCCGAATGCGCGGTAATCGGCGTACATGACGAGATCAAGGGCCAGGTGCCCTTGGCGCTGGTGGTGCTCAAGGACGGTGAGGGTATTACCGAGGCGCAACTGTTAGTGGACTTGGTGGGCAGGGTGCGTGAAGAGATCGGCGCGTTGGCCTGCTTCAATCGGGTGCGCTTGGTGAAACGGCTGCCCAAGACCCGCTCGGGCAAGATCCTGCGGGCGGTGCTGCGCAAGATTGCCGATGGCCAGGCGTATGTGCCGCCCTCGACACTGGATGATCCAGCGGTATTGCGGGAGATTGAAGCGGTGCTGGCGGATCTTCCCAGGGCAGGCTGACCGGGTTGCCTGGCTAGCCTGGGAATGTAAGGGTTCAGCCGCTGGAATCCTCCGGCCCCACCTGATGCAACTGCCCCAGCCGGCTGCGGGTGCGCATCAGGTCGGCAATAGCCCCGCCCAGGCTTTCGCTCAGCGGCCGCTGCCCGATCACCGTTACCTGCCGGTCCTGGTCGTAGAGCACATCCACCAGGTTGACGAAGCGCTGCTGTGCGGCCAATGAGCACTCGCAGAGGTCATCCAGCCCGTCGATGATCCACGCCTCATAGCGCTGGGCAAGCTGCAGATAATCGATCACCGCGGTGGGCTGCTCACACAGGTCGTCAAACGCAAACATCACTTGCCTGTCATCACTGGCAAGCGCGCGAAGATTGCGTTTGTTCACCTCCAGCGTCAGCGGTTGCGCGGCCGGCACTTTCAGCGCCAGGCGCTGGGCCGCATCGCCTGGCCATACATAATGGCCTTGGGTAAAGCGCTGATGTTCACGGTTGGCCGGCAGGCTCCGAAAGTCTGTGTCACCGCCAACTTCAAGTACCTCCATACGGCCATTGATCAGGCGGATCACCGGCAGGAATCGCTCGTGGTACAGCGGGTTGGGCAGCAGCCCCTCGGGTGCGTAGTTCGAGGTCACCAGCAGGAAGATGCCGCGCGCGAACAAGGCATTGAACAGGCGGGTAAGGAGCATGGCATCACCGATGTCATGCACATGGAATTCGTCGAAACACAGCACCTGGCAGTCGCCCAGCAATGCGTCCAGCGTGGCGCCCAGGGCATCGTCAAGCAGCCTGTGACGGTGCATGCCCTGGTGCAGGCGGGCAAAAAAATCATGGAAGTGCAGGCGTTTTTTCGCCTCGATCGGCACTGCCTGGAAGAAACCGTCCAGCAGCCAGCTCTTGCCGCGGCCAACCGACCCGTACAAGTAAAGGCTGCGTGGTTCGCCTGGCAAGCGGGCAAGCTGCTCGGCCATGGCCTGGATGACCCGGCGCTGGCCCGCGCTGAGCTGATAGCCACGGCTGCGCGCCTTGTCTTCGAACCATGCGAGCAGCTCGCTCTGGCTGGAGGTGGCGGGTCGCAGGCGTTGGCCCAGTTGGCGCAGGGGGGAGGGGATCCAGGCAGACAAAAGCTAAGCTCCTTGGGCACAGGAAGGTCAGCGCGCAGCTTGCCCCAGGTCGGCCCTTTTAACCAATAGAAAAAGTGCGGGGCTTCTATCAGTTGGCCGGATAACTCAAACCTTGCGTTCCAGTTGACGCTCGATCATGTACTTGATGGCCAGCCGGCGCTCCTTGAGGTGGCGCAGGTCGTCGTCCTGAAAGTTACCTGCTGAAATCGCCTCGGCAGCCAGTACCTGGTTGTCGATGTCGACGTACTCGTCGAGCATTCGGTCAAGGGTCTTGTCCTGTTGACGGCGCTGCTGGACGATCTCGCGGGGGTAGTGCAGGTCCTGGTACAGGTCGTGGGAAACGGGCATGGCATCCTCCTTGGTCAATGCAAATGGCTTATCTGATTGGAAGGGCGCGATGCGATTGTGTTGAAGCCAAGCGGATTAAATGCGACGGATGGTCGTTTTGCGGCGTGTGAAAGGCCGGCAAAACACTAACCTGCTGTTTTAAAGCATTTTTTTTGCGCAAGGGACTTCCCAGGTGCAAAGAATGTTGTTAAAGTGCCGCGCATTCCAAGACAACAACCCAGTTGTCACTCAGTTGGAATGATCAGAGCAGCTAACGCTGCATCCGATACAGGGGCGTCGCCAAGCGGTAAGGCAGCAGGTTTTGATCCTGCCATGCGTTGGTTCGAATCCAGCCGCCCCTGCCATTTTCTCGTTAAACATCCACTCCTGATTCAGTGCAGATGACTATCGGCGCTGGGTTTGTTCGTTTCTGGCGTTTGCGCAAGCCCATCGCCAGCTGACGACAATGGGCCCTGTCAGCTACAGCGCGATTACCTGTTCACCCGCAGCAGTTCATCCAGCACGCGGGCCAGTTCCTCAGCCTGCACCGGCTTCTGCATCACCAGGCTGTCCGGCAAATCCAGCCCTTCCAGCTCGGCATACCCTGTCAGAAACACCACCGGCAAGCGCGGATGCCGTTCACGTGCGGCCAAAGCCAGTTGAGCACCGTTGAATTCGGGCATGGCAAAGTCGGTCAGCAACAAGTCGATCTCGTCGTCCAGCTGGGCCAATGCCTGTTCGCCGCTGTGTGCCTGGCGTACCTGATAGCCGTACTGGCGCAACACATCGCCGAGCATGTCGCGCACCAGGTGGTCGTCATCCACCAGCAGCACCGTGCGGTCGCGGCCACTGTCGCTGATGGACTGCGACGCAGCCGGGATCACCGGGTCCGCCGCCAGCTCATGCTTCACTGCGGGCAGGTAAACGGCAACCTGGGTGCCATGCCCAGGCGCGGTGTCGATGCGCACACCGCCACCAGACTGCTTGGCAAAGCCGAACACCTGGGCCAGCCCCAGGCCCGAGCCTTTGCCGATGTCCTTGGTGGTGAAGAAGGGTTCGAACACCTTGGCCACCACCTCTTCGCTCATGCCGCAGCCGGTGTCGCGGATGCTCAGCATCACGTACTCGCCCGGCTCCGGGTCTTCTGGCCGCTGCGGGCGGGCCTTGATCCGGGTATTGCGTGTGGCCAGCGTCAACTGGCCACCGTCGGGCATGGCGTCGCGGGCGTTGATCGCCAGGTTGAGAATGATCATTTCGGTCTGGGTCGGGTCTGTCAGCGCTTGCCACAGGCTGTGGTCCAGGTCCAGGCGCACAGAAATGCTCCCGCCCAAGGTGCGGCGCAGCAATTCCTCCAGGCCGCCCAAGGTGCGGTTGAGGTTCAGCGGTACCGGTTCCAGGCGCTGGCGGCGGGAGAAGGCGAGCAGCTGTGAGGTCAGCTTGGCGCCGCGTTCACCCGCCTCGCGGATATGCGTCAGGCGTTTGCGCGCTTTTTCCAGGTCACCTTTGTCCAGGTCGCGCTCAAGGAAGCTTGAGCCGGTTAGGATGACTGTCAGCAGATTATTGAAGTCGTGTGCAACACCCGCCGTGAGCTGGCCGACCGCCTCCAGCCGTTGCATCTGCTGCAACGCTGCCTCTATGCGCTCGCGCTCGGTGATCTGTTCGCGCAGGCGGTCGTTGGCGTCGGCCAGGCCCATGGCTGCTTCGCGCTCGCTGGTGATGTCGCGGGCTACCACATAGAGCAGCGTGTCTTCCGGTACCACCACCCATGACAGCCAGCGCAACTGGCCGCCTGCATGCTGGATACGGCCGACGAAGCGCGCGCTGGTGCGGCCATGGGCGAGGGCGGCGAGTTCGGTCAGCAGTGCTTCCTGGTCCGGTTCGGGCAGCAACTGCAATAACGAGGTCTGGCTCAGGCGTTCGCGCGAGAAACCCAGGCTGGCCTCCCAGGCAGGGTTCAGTGCGACCGGTGTGAGGTCTTTGTTGAGCACCGCGAGCAAGTCCTGGGAAAGCTCCCAGGCCCGGTCACGCTCGCGGGTACGGCGCTCGACCCGCTCGCCGAGCATTTCGTTGAGCTGTTTGAGCGCCTGGGTCGCCAGGCGCTGGGCGTGGATGTCCTGCAATACGCCCGAAAAGCGTGTGCAGCGGCCATCGACAAACTGGCTCTGACCGCTGCTGAGCAGCCAGCGCGGTTCCAGGCCGTTGGGTTGGGCAATGCGAAATTCGGCCCGGTAAAGCCCGTCGCTGTCCGGGCGCATGGCGTATTCCACCGTTTCGCGCACCCGTTGCACGTCTTCTGGATAGATGCCGGCATAGAAAACGTCAAGGCTCATCTCGGTGTCTACCGGCAGACCGAACAGCGTCTTGCAGCGGTCGTCCCAGATCAGCAGCCCTTCTTCCGGGCGAAAGTCCCAGGTACCCATGCCGGCTGCATCGATGGCAATCCGGGCGCGTGCCTCAAGGTCCGCCAGGGCTTCTTCGGCACGGCGCCGACGCTGACGTTCCTGCACTTCGGTAAGCGCCCTGCGCACTGCCTTGGGCAGCAACGACAGGTTTTTCTTCAGTACATAGTCGGTGGCACCCAGGCGGATCATTTCCACCGCGTGCTCCTCACCGTATATGCCCGACAGGAAGATGAACGGCGTATCCGGCGCCAGGCGCTGGGCGATGGCCAGCACGTCGGTACCGGACGAGCCGGGCAGCACGCAGTCGCAAAGGATCAGGTCATAGCTGGCTTCGTGCAGGGCATGCTCGGCGGCGACATGATCGAACACCAGCTGCGACTGCAGCTGCAGTCCGCTGCGCTCCAGGCTCAGCAAGGTCAGCTCGGCATCCAGCGAGCTGTCTTCGACCATCAGTAATTTGAGCGGCGTTGGCAGCATGTTCGCGGCGGGCCTCAGTTGCTGCCACGCCGGTTAAGGCGTAGCGAGCCAGGTGGTGGTTCGTTGAGCACGGCCCAGAACACGCCGAGGTCGGAAATCGCCGCGACGAACTCCTTGAACTCCACGGGCTTGACCACGTAGGCATTGACCCCCAGTTCATAAGCCCGCAGCAAGTCGGGCTCTTCCCGCGACGAGGTCAGCATCACCGTCGGGATGCTGCGCAGCTCGGGGGTGGCACGCACCTCCCTTAGCACTTCCAGGCCATCGACCTTGGGCAGTTTCAGGTCCAGTAGCAACACGGCGGGGTTGCCGTCATCGCGCGCGGCATAGGCGTTACGCCGTAGCAGATAGTCGAGGGCATCAGCGCCGTCGCGCAGAACGATGACCTCGTTGGCCAACTGGCTACGCTCCAGGGCCAGGAGCGTGAGTTCCAGGTCCCGGGGATTGTCTTCTACCAGCAGGATAGGTTTGAGCATGATTGAACCGGTGCCTCAGTTTGTTTCTGGATGACGTGGAAGAGTGAAATGGAAGCTGGCGCCTTGGTCGACCTGGCCTTGGGCCCAGACTCGGCCATCATGGCGCTCGATGATCCGCCGCACGCTGGCCAGACCTATTCCGGTGCCCTCGAAATCCTCCATGCGGTGCAGCCGCTGGAACACCCCGAAGAGTTTGTTGGCATAGGCCATGTCGAAGCCCACGCCATTATCGCGAATATAGACTTCGATTTCCTCCGCGTGCTGGTGTGCGCCGATTTCGATGCGCGCAGGTTCGCGGCCACGGGTGTACTTGATAGCGTTGGCGATCAGATTATGCAGCGCCAGGTTGATGAACGCCGGGTCACCGATCACCTTGGGCAGCGGTACGACGTCCCAGACGATCTCGCGCCCTTCATAATCGGGCGCCAGTTCCTGGCGGATGGCTTCTACAAGCGCATTGAGGTCAACATCCGACAGGCGTAGGGCCGAGCGGCCCATCTGCGAGAAGTTGAGCAGGTTATCTACCAGGCTGCCGGCGAACTGCGCAGCTTCCTCGATGTGCTTGAGAAAGCGCCGACCGCGTTCACTCAGGCCCTGGCCTTCGATTTCGCCTAGCAGTTCGGTGTAACCAGCGATATGCCGCAACGGTGCGCGCAGGTCGTGTGACACGCTGTAGCTGAAGGCTTCGAGCTCCTTGTTCGAACGGCGCAGCTCGTTGGCCAGTTGCGCCAGCTCTTCGGCCTTGCGCAGGACAATGCCGAGCACGGCGGTGCGCAGTTCGACCACGCCTTCGATCGTCAGCGGGTCCCACGGCTCGCAGTAGCCGCCCAACTGTTCCTGCCAGTGTTCGAAGCTGTGCCGCGGGTTCAGCGCGCCCTGCGGGCCTATCTGTTTGTCGGGCCGTCCGGCCCAATTGACCGTGCGCACCTGCTCGGGGCGGAACCACAGCAGGTAGTGCGAGTGGATCTGGGAAATGGCCACTGCCAGCACGCCACCGGCATGCTCGGCCAGCTCGGGCAGTTCGTCGATGTCGCGGCACACGTTGTCACTGTGGAACACCGTCTCATCATGACGCTGGGCCAGCCAGTGCACCAGCGCAGTGACCTGCGCTGCCGGCGGCGTCTGGCCAATCAGGTCGCAGCGCTCGGCGGAAATGACCGCTGCGCCGCTTGCCCCGGCGAAGGCCAGCAGCACCTCGGGCTGCGCGCGCAGACCCTCGCTGACACTGTCATGGTCGGCCATCGAGGAGATCATGCGTACGATGTGCTGGCGCAGGTCGAGCAGCTTCCGGGTATTGGCGTGGGCCTCACGCGACTCGATCTGCAGCGACAGCACACTGGCCAGCAGCTCGCAGGCTGTGCGGGTGCGCAGGTCGACCGGTCGAGGTTGCTCGTGGTGGCACGACACCAGCCCCCACAGTTGCCCATCGACCACGATCGACAGTGACATCGACGCCAGGGTACCCATGTTGCGCATGTACTGCAGGTGCACCGGCGACACGCTGCGCAACGCGGCAAAACTCATGTCCAGCGGCTTGCCGGTGCGCGGGTTGGCCGCCGGCACCAGCGGTGAGGCCTGGTAGTCGGCATCTTCGATCACGCGAATGCGGTTGACCCGATAGAGCTCGCGGGCCTGGCGGGGAATGTCCGACGCGGGGAAGCACAAACCCAAGTAGCGTGGATAGCCGGCATCAGCCACTTCAGCGAGCACCTGGCCATTGCCCTCTTTATCGAAGCTGTAGGCCTTTACCCGGCCAAAACCGGTGATTCGCTTTATCTGCAATACAGTCTGCTGCAGCAACGCTTCCAGGGTTGCGGCGTTGTTCAGGCTACTGACGAAACCCCGCACCAGGGGGTAATAATCGCCTTGGTCGACCGGGCCGACAGGCTGACGAACGGGCTCGAACTCAGCGATCAGTACCTGATCATGGCGATGGGTCAGCAGGCGCAGCCGGTCGTTGCAGGGTGCCCCATTGCGCAGGAGCACATCGCCGATGTGGAAGGGGAATACATCGTCGCCGGGCAGGCGCTCAAGATGGGAACGCAGATCGAAACTGTCGCTGACCACGTCGGCGAAGGTGCATCCCACCAGCTCAAGGGCGGGCACACCGAGCCAGCGTTCGACATTGTCGCTGGCCTGGAGGATACGCAGGTCCTGTTCATCCAGCACCAGCAGAAAACCATGTGGCTGGATGCTGCCGGGTACCTGGATCGGCTCCTGGGCGCAGCGTTCCACGGCTTCGGCGAGTGCGATGTCGGTGGTCGTCAATGGATACGCTCCTGTCATGTTCGTCCATGCATGGCGCGCATGCGTCTGATGCGGGCTCGGTGGCTGCTGCGCACCGTAACAGAATGCGCACTGCTTTGCCGGCCTATGGCCATTGGAGGTACTGGAGGCGCTTGGGTTCGATGCCAGCCGAAAATTTCTTTGCTGTGACCGGCTAACGGTCTAACCCTTTGTTGTTACTACCAAAGAATGGCGTGGAGTGGGCACAGGCAGGCCACCGGCTGCTACGCTCAGACTCAGGACGGAAAAACTAGGGACTTGTCAGTGAAGGGACGCTTTGTGGCCGTACTGTGGGGCCTGTTGTTGAGTGGCAGTGCCATGGCAGCGGACTTCCTCGTGGAGGTGCGGGTGCAGGTGCAACGGGGCTGCATGCTGGTCAACCAGCAGCGTGAGGCGGGGGCGCAGGCCCTTGGCCGGATCGACCTGGGCGTTGCCGCACGCCTGGACGGGCCTGATATGCCCTTGAGCGGGGTGCTGCTAAACCAGCGCCCACCGCGACTGGAATGCAACCCCGACACGCCCTACCAGGTACGTGTCGACGGTGGCCAGCACGGTGGTGCCGGTGAACTGCGCTTCTTGGCCAGTAGCGACGCCAGGGCCCGGCCGATTCCCTATCGCCTGTACCGCGACGCGGCCTGGCGCGAGCCTGTGGTCGTGGGCCAGCCCCACGCCGCACGTGTGCCGGACAGCGGTACGGTCGAACTGCCACTGTACGCCCGGATCGACAAACTGGCCTGGGTGCCGCACGCCGGTGTGTACGCCGACCTGCTCAAAGTCACGGTCACCTGGTAGCGGGCCACTATGCACAAGGACGTCACGCCATGAACCGTACATCCATCCTGTTGCTCAGCCTGGGCCCGTTGCTGTTGCCCAGTGGTGCAGCACATGGCACGACCACCGGCTTTATCCAGGCGCGTCTGGTGATCAGCGCAGCGTGCCAGATCAGCAGTGGCGACCAGCCCCCGGCCACACTCGGCAACCCGGGGCTGATGGACTTCGGCGAGCGTGGTCCGAACTGGGACCAGCCGCTGCGCAGCCGGGTTGACGAGGCAGGCGGCGAGGGCAGCTTGCAGATCAGCTGCACGCCCCAGGTCAGGGCCTTCAATGTGCGCATCGACGGCGGCCTCAATGGCAGCGATGGCGTACGGCGGCTCAGCAATGGCCGTGAAATGATCCCCTATCAACTGGCGCTCGACCCAGGCGGTAACAGCCGTTATGGCATCGGCCAGGCGCGTGCCTTCACGATCAGCAGCACCGAACAGATTCCGATTCCCATCTTCGGCGTAGTGGTAGCGCAACCGCGTGCGCTGCCGGCCGGGCTGTACCGCGACACGCTTAGAGTGACTCTGGACTGGTAATTCACGCAAGGAGACCCCGATGCGAACGAACCTCACCCACTGGATGCTCGCTGGCCTTGGCCTGGCGATGGCATGCCACGCCCAGGCCGCTACGGTGACCGGGACCATCAGCTCCACCCTGACATTGACGTCGGCGTGCCAGGTCAATGGCACCACAGGCACCTCGGGGTTGAACTTCGGTACCCTCAGCTTCGGCACCCAAGAGGCGCTGTTCACCACCGCCAACGGTGAGGTGCTCGGTGGCGGCGGCGGTGCGATGAGCATCCTCTGCTCCGCAGGTACGGTGCCAGCCATTCGCGTGCGAGCGGGGGCCAACGACGGTGCATCGGATGGCGGCACCCGGGCGCTGGCAGACGGCAACGGCAACTTCGTGCCTTACGACTTCTATACCGACACCGGGCGCACCCAACTGTTGGACATCGACGGCACCATCACGCTGCCGACCAGCACCGGGGTTGCTCAGACCGTCAACCTCTACGGTCAGGCACGCGGCAAGGCGGGGCTGCCGGCAGGGGTATACACCGATACGGTGGCCGTCGAGCTGTCGTTCTGAGCCGCGGCCATGCGCTATTGGCTGGGTGGCTGCCTTGCAGGCCTGGGTGCGCTGCTGGCGACGCCACTGGATGCCGCAACCAGCAGCACCTTCCAGGTCACGGCGACGATCACCGCAGGCTGCCTGGTGGTGGGCGGCGTCACCCAGTATGGCGTGCTCGACTACGGGACGCAGTCGGCCTTGTCGACCGGGGTCCTCAGTACCTCATTGGGGGGCGCCACAGTGACCTTCCAGTGCACGCCCGGCGTGAGCCTGAGCATGAGCCTGGACGGTGGCCAGAACGTGGTGACCGGCACGCGCTTCCTCAAACGCAGCGGCGGCACGCAGCTGCTGGCCTACCAACTGTACCAGGACGCGGCCTACAGCCAGAGCATCGCAGTGGGCCAGAGCGTGACGCTGAACAACAGCGACCCGACGACGATCAAGCTGTCGGTGTATGGCCGCACGCAGCTCACCGGCCTTGTGCCGGCCGGGACTTACACCGACGTCGTGCAAGTGACGGTGACCTGGTGAAACACCGGGGCCCCTGACAATAAAATAAATCAAGGAGAGCGGTATGCGGGCAAGCGCGAAGTGGGCGCGGGGTTTGATCGGGTCATTGCTGCTGGCGAGCTTGCCGGCGGGGGCTGCCACCTCGGTGCTGATCTGGCCGATAGACCCGGTGCTGGAGGCTGACCAGAAGGCCGGCGCGCTGTGGCTGGAGAACCGTGGCAGCGCTCCGGCGAGCCTACAGGTGCGGGTTTTCGCCTGGCGTCAGGGCGACATGCAGGAGCAGTTCCAGGCCCAGCGGGAGATCATCGGCAGCCCGCCGGTAGCCACCATCGCCCCCGGCCAGAAACAACTGATCCGCCTGACCCGCACTGGCAGCTCACCGGCCGGCCAGGAGCAGGCTTACCGCATCATCATCGACGAAATTCCCTCGCCACTGCCCTCGGACAACGCCAGTCAGGGCGCTACCGCAGCCATCCGCCTGCAGATGCGCTACTCGGTACCGTTGTTCGTCTATGGCGAAGGCTTGTGGGGCAAGCCGGACCCGGAGGGCAAGCGCAGCGCCAGCGGCGTAGGCAAGCCGCAACTGAGCTGGCGGCCGGTGACGGTGCAGGGCAAACCCTATGTAGAACTGCGCAACACCGGCCCGGTGCATGCCCGGCTGACCGATGTGGTGGTGCAGCAGGGCGGCCAGGCAAGGCCACTGGCCGAGGGGCTGCTTGGGTATGTATTGCCCGGGGCCAGCATGCGCTGGCCGGCACCGGTTGCACCGAACAGCAGTGGCGTACTCAAGGGCAGGGTGAACGGTCAGGAGGTGGCCGAAGCGATCCGCCAAGGGCAATGAAACCACTATTGAATGAATGTCAGGGGCCAGGGAGGACCCGGCGATGGTCGGAATGCGTGTGTGAAATGGCTGTCGCAGGCGATGCGCCGCTGGTGCCTGGGGCTCGCGGTAATCGGCCCCGGCCTGGTGGTGGCCGACGAGCTGCCGCCGCCGCCCACCGAGGCCGCCGCCATTGCCGACGCCACACTGTATCTGGACCTGCTGGTGAACCAGGTGCCCAGGGCTGAGCTGGTGCCGGTGCAGCAGCGCGCCGGCGGGCTGTTCCTCGACAGCCAGGTGCTGCGCGCTGCCGGCATCGCCCTGCCGGGCAATCCGCAAGGCGAGGTGGCCCTGGATACCGTCGCGGGCCTGCACAGCGACTACGACAGCCAGAACCAGCGCCTGCTGCTGCAAGTGCCACCGGCCTGGCTCCCGGACCAGCAAGTCGGCGACCGTAACCTGTACCCGGCCAGCGATGCGCGCAGCAGTTTCGGCGCGTTGTTCAACTACGACCTGTACCTCAACGACACCGACGAGGGTGGCACTTACCTGGCTGCGTGGAATGAGCTGCGCCTGTTCGACAGCTGGGGCACCTTTGCCAGCACCGGCCAGTGGCGGCAGTCGTTCAACGGCGCCGCGGCCGACGACAGCCGCCAGGGTTTCCTGCGCTACGACACCACCTGGCGCTTCACCGACGAGCAGCGCCTGCTGACTTACGAAGCGGGCGACTTCGTCACCGGTGCGTTGCCCTGGACCAGTTCGGTGCGGGTAGGCGGCCTGCAGTTGTCGCGTGACTTTGCCGCCCGCCCTGACCTGGTCACTTATCCGTTGCCTGCTTTCGCGGGAGAGGCGGCGGTGCCGACCTCACTGGACCTGTTCATCAACGGCTACAAGTCCAGCACCGCCGAGTTGCAGCCAGGCCCCTACACCCTGACCAACGTGCCGTTCATCAACGGTGCCGGCGAGGCCGTGGTGGTTACCACCGACGCACTTGGGCGCCAGGTTTCCACCACGTTGCCGTTCTACGTCACCAGCAGCCTGCTGCAAAAAGGTCTGTCGGATTTCTCGATGGCCGCCGGCAGCCTGCGCCGAGACTATGCAGTGCGCGACTTCAGCTACGGGCCCGGCGTCGCCTCGGCCAGCCTGCGCCATGGCGTCAGCGATTTCTTTACCCTCGAAAGCCATGTCGAAACCGCAGAGTCGTTGCTGCTTGGCGGTGTGGGCGCGAATGTGCGCCTGGGCACGTTCGGTGTACTGAACGCTGCGACGGCGCAGAGCCAGTACGATGGCGAAAAGGGCCACCAGGTCGCCCTCGGCTATCAGTACAACAGCCAGCGCCTGGGTTTCAGCTATCAGCGCTTGCAGCGTCATGGTGATTACGCCGACCTGAGCCGGGTCGACAGCCTGGACATGCAATTGAGCCAGCGCAGCGAGCAGGTCACCCTGAGCCTGAACCTCGACCGCTTCGGCAGCCTCGGCGCGGGCTACTTCGATGTGCGCGCCGGTGACGGCTCGCGCACCCGGCTGATCAACCTGAGCTGGAGCAAACCGCTTTGGGGCAATAGCAGTGTCTACCTCTCGGCCAACCGTGAGGTCGGCGACAGCCAGTGGGCGGTGCAGGCACAGTGGGTGATCCCGATCGACTTCAGCGGTACCCTTGCCGTGAGCATGGAACGCAGCAAGGAAGGCGAGGACCTGCAGCGGGTCAACTACAGCCGCGCGGTGCCGGTGGGCGGTGGTGTTGGCTACAACCTTGGCTACGCCACTGGGGGTGATCGCGATGCCTACCGCCAGGCCGACGCCACCTGGCGCTTGCAGTCGGTGCAATTGCAGGCCGGCGTGTACGGCAGCAGCGGCGAAATGACCCGCTGGGCCGATGCCAGCGGCTCGCTGGTGTGGATGGACGCCGGGGTGTTCGCCGCCAACCGTATCGACGATGCCTTTGTGGTGGTCAGCACCGGCGGCTATGCCGATGTGCCCGTGCGTTACGAAAACCAGGAGATCGGCCGCACCGACCGCAACGGCCACCTGCTGGTGCCGTACAGCAGCGGCTACTACCGCGGCAAGTACGAGATCGACCCCATGGACCTGCCACCCGATGTGCTCGCGGCGCAGGTGGAGCAGCGGGTCGCGGTACGCCGTGGCAGCGGCTACTTGCTGGAATTCCCGCTCAAGCGCGTGCTGGCGGCGAGCGTCGAGCTGGTCGATGGCAACCAGCAGCCGCTCAAGCTGGGCAGTACGGTCAGCCATCGTGAAAGTGGCAGCCAGGCGGTGGTGGGCTGGGACGGACTGGTGTATCTGGAGAACCTCTCAGCGCACAACCACCTGCAGGTTGGGCTGGAGGGAGGAGGGCAGTGCCAGGTCGAGTTCGACTTGCCGCAGGCAGAAGGCTCCATCCCGTTGATCGGCCCGTTGGTATGCCGATGAGGAGGGGGTTGCTCGGCCTGGTGATCGCAATGCTATGGCTGCCGGCGGGTTCGGTCTGGGCGCTATGCTCGTCCGTCGCGACCGCGCCAGCGGCGTTCGGCACCGTCAACTCAACGCTGGTGCGCACTGCCATCCAGAGTGCTTCCACCATCAATGCGGGTTTGCAGTGCACCGGGTCGTTGTTGTCCCTGCTAGTGAGCAGTGACCACTTCTACCTCACCATTACATCAGCTACCAGCGGGCTGGTGGGGCCGACCGGGGATGTCATCCCGTATACGATCTATGCCAATAATACGACCAGCTACCCCATCACCCGCAGCGCGCAGTTCGACTTCGCACGCAATGGCCTGATCGACGCCCTGGGCCTGCTCAATGGCAATTCCCCGAAGTCTGTGCCGCTGTATCTGAAAACGTCGGTTGGCGCCAACGTGGCCGCCGGCGTCTATACCGAGACGCTGAACCTTGCCTGGGTCTGGAACTATTGCTCGGGCATTGGCTTGGGCAATCTCTGCCTGGGGCGCGACACGGGCGCGGGGAACCAGACCCTCACGGTGACCCTGACGGTAAGTAATGATTGCCAGATCACAACGCCGACCATCAGCTTTGGCAGCGCACCGGTAGTGGCGGGGTTCGGCACGGTTAACCAGAGCGTGAACCTTTCCTGCACCAAGGGCAGTAGCTACACGGTCGGGCTGGATGACGGGCAGAACGCATCTGGCGGGCGTCGGAGGATGAAGTCTGCTGCCAACGACTACCTGGCCTACGACATCTTCAAGAGCGCGGGCGCGGTACGTTGGGGAGCAGTGGGTGGCGCGCGGCGTTCCAGCAGCGATGCCAACGTCAACCCTGGGGTGGGGACTGGCACCGGTAGCCAGGTGTTCAACTACAACGCCAAGGTCTATACCGACCAGGCGACACCGCCGGCGGCGACCTATACCGACAATGTGATACTCGATGTGCAGTTTTGACCGGGTATGTCTGCGCCGGCCTCTTCGCGGGCTTGCCCCGCGAGAAGGCCGGCACTGATCAGCGCAAATCGTCAGCCATCTTCAGCAAGGTCTCCAGCACCGCCCCTGCCAATGCCTTGGACCGCTCTCCCGACCAGCCGGTCACCGGGTTGGGCGCATCGTCATGGTCCTTGAACGGCATCTCAAGGGTCAGCGACAGGCAGTCGTACGCCATGCCCACCGCATTGCACGCCAGTGTCGTATTGGCCTGCCCCGGCTCATCGCGGGTATAGCCATACTTGGTCTGGAAGTCAGGCGTAACGCTGCACAAGGTGCTGCGGAACTGCTCCTCAAGCTTGGCCAGGCGTGGCGTGTACCCCGGGTTACCCTCACACGCTGCGGTGAACACGTGCGGGATTTCTTCATCCCCATGCACATCGATGAACGCATCCACCCCGTACTGCTTCATCTGCGCCTGGGCAAAGAACACCTCCGGGCTAGCCTCGACGCTGGCATCCTGCCAGGCCCGGTTGAGGTCCTGGCCTTTGAAGTTGGTGCGCAGGTGGCCGAGGAAGGCGCCATCCGGGTTCATGTTTGCGATCAGGTACAGGTCAGCCTTGGCCAGCAATTGCTGGACGACGGCGTCATTGGCTTGAAGACGGTCGATCACCCCCTCCATGAACCACTCGGCCATGTGCTCGCCCGGGTGCTGCTGGGCGATCAGCCAGAGCTTGCGTTTGCCTGCGGCTCCGTCGCCTGCGCGCAACAGCGGAATGTCGCGGCCCTGCACGCTGCGGCCATGGGCCAGCAGTTCGACACCGGGAATCTGCTGGGCACGCTCGATCAACTGGTTGTGGCGCGCACGCGGGTAGGGCTCGAAGTAGGCGAACCAGATCTGCTCCTGCTCGGCTTTCACTTCGAAGGCCAGTGCCTTGCCATCGAACTGGCTGGGCACACGGAACCAGGTTTGCTGGTCGTACGAAGCCACGGCGTTATAGCCGGCCCAGGCGTTCTTGTAGGAAGACTCGCTGGCGTTGTCCAGGCTGAAGCGATGGACCTGACCGGGCGTGAGGCCGCTGACCTTGAAGTGGAACCACTGGAAGTGGCCGCTGTGGGTGTCCGGGCGAATGGCCAGGTGGACCTGGGCAGGGTTACTGGCATCCAGGACCTGGATGTTGCCGGAATCGAAAGCGCAGTCGATCTGCAGAGGGGACAGCGTCACGGTCATTGGCGTGGCTCCTTGGGCTTTGTTGTGGGGGTACTGTACACCCCTCGTGGGGGAGGCTGTGTACAAAAAACAGCACCCTCAATGATTTCCTATTGTTGGGAAGTTAATTGCAGGCTGATTAAGCAGTTGATAGATCGAACTGGAATGGGCGGGGCAGGACGGACTAGTACGATGTTGGGTTCAAGAATCCTACACGTTTTTAGGGTATTTCATTCAGTAATCCCGCTTGTGTGTATTGCCTGTGTGGGTTCGTATATGCATTGAAAAAATAGTGGAACGGTTAGGCGTGTTGGCCAGCGCCTTGTCGTCAGTAACCGGAGTGGGTGGCGTGCCTGCAAAAACATCTTCCCTTTCGATTTTGCTCATTCTTATCAGTCTGCTGGGTGTATTCCCACTCGACGTCATTTTGCCTTCTGTTCCGCAGATGGCTGAGTATTTTGCAGTCGATACAAAGCGCATTGCCTATTCAGTGAGTTTATTTGCGCTGGGTGTGGCTCTATCCCAAGCGGTGATCGGCCCGCTTTCCGATTGTGTGGGAAGAAAACGCTTGCTGATCGCTGGGCTCTTGGTAGGCATCGCAGGGGCAATCGGCTGCATGCGCACCACTCACTATGAGACCTTCATGGTGTTTCGCCTGTTGCAGGCCATGGGCTGTGGCTGTTTCGTACTAAGCCAAGCGCTGGTGCAGGATAGTTACAGTGGCCAGCAGCGCAATGCGATGCGAATTCTGCTGACCAGTGCAAGCGGCGTCTTTATCGCGTTGTCGCCGTTAGCAGGCAGCGTGCTTCAGCAATATTGGGGGTGGCAGGGGAGTTTTCAGGCATTTGTCATGCTTGCAGTATTGGTGCTGTTACTTTGTTTGATGTTATTGGGTGAAGATAGAGCCTCTCGCTATCGGGGAGGTTTTTTGCTTGGCTATTGCCAGATTCTGAAGGATAGAAAGTTTCTTGTGTATTCGATCTTCTCCTGTTTGGCATTTGCCTGTCACTTTTCATTTGTTGTCGTATCCCCCTTGTTGCTGATGGGGCCGCTAGGGTTGACGGAGTTCGCCTTCTCCATGGTGTTCCTCTTGTATGGGTTGGCCTACATGGTCGGCGGTGTAGTTGCCAATTCGCTGAATCGAAGTATGAGTACACAGGCGCAGATTGGTTGTGGATTTGCACTGATAGGCACCGCTGGCATTGCCCTGCGCCTTGCCATTTCAAGCGGTGCACTGGTGCTCATCGATCTTGTATTGCCATTAACCTTATGCACAATCGGCACGACGATCGTCCGCCCGGCTGCAACCACGTACGCACTCAGTCGGCATCCCGATCGCGCAGGGGCTGCTGCATCGGTCAGCAACAAATTGCTCTATGCGTGCGGTGGGGGCGTTAGCCTGCTGGTGGCTTCATCAGGAGAGGTGAGTTTGGCAATGCATCTGGCAGTGAGTTTTATAGCCTCTTGCCTATCAGGCTGGTTGCTCCTTGCCTGCGTGTCCGGGCTATTCGGACATAAGCCTTGATTTGGCAGGGGTACTGGCTTTGCATCCTGCCGACCCTGACGGCTTACGCCCAGTAGCCAAACAGCATTAGCGCCGCCACGCCCAGCCCTACCGCAATCGAACACCCACCCAACGAAATCGCCGCTCGCCCTTGCCGATACCAGCCATCGTGCCCCAGCTCCCTCGCTGGGGCGAGCAGGCTGCGCCAGCGCAGTTCGGTGTCATGGAAGGCTTGCAGGTGCGCTGCATCGGCGTCCAGCCAGCGCCGAAAATCAATGCGCTCGCAGGTGGTGACCTCAGGGCTCTGCAACCGTACATACCATTGGCTGGCAGCGCTGGCCACAGCATCACCGTGCGGGCGGGCCGTTTGCAGGGCCTGGTTCATGTGCCGTTCGATGCTCAGCAAGGGCAAGTCGAGGCGCCTGGCGATGCCGGCGAAGTCCAGCTGGTCCAGGCGATTGAGCAGGAACACTTGCTGAACGCGGCGTGGCAAGCGCTTGAGCCCGTGCAGCAGGGCATCCTCGGCGTCGTGGCCGGTAGCGGGCGTTGGGTGCTCAAAAGGCAGCAGCAGGCGGCTCATGGTCAGCTCCTTGCTCAAGAGTAGGGGTGGGGGCATCTTCCGTGATGCGAAACCAGCTTAGTAGAAACGAGATTGATTCTCAAGTGCTGATTCCGCAAAGTTTTGTAATGAGCGTTCACGCCCTGACACACTTTTGCTATCATCGCGGCCATCAAAGATCTTCATTAGCCTGAAGAGCCAAAAAAAAAGACCCGGCAAAAAGCCGGGTCAAAAACCGTGATTAGCCTGATGAGGAGATAATCTGAGAGCGACCTAAGCTCCAGGTTATCCAGCAGATCTCGCGATCAGCTGAGTGCAATAATAATCGTTATCATTTGCCAGTCAAATGATTTTTCACCTATCCGGTAAAAACTTTTGCTGGAGCACTCCCTTGTCCCGGCAATCGGGGCCCCTTGCCGTTACCTGGCCACCACGTCTCTCCCTATTCCAGTTCCAGTCTAAAGACCGCTCTGCACGGTCCACTTGTGCTCCAGCAGCGCCCTGGCCATGTCCATCATGTGCATCAGTGCAAAGGTCAGCTCGCGGTGGCTGCCTTCCTGATGGGTGGCGGTTTCATGGGCGGTGGCGGCCGCGCAGCGCAGCAGCGCGATGGCGTGCTCCTGGGCCTGGTCTGCGGTGACGCCTTCGTGGAGTGTCCAGATCTTGTTGTCGATGCTGGGGCGCGGCGGGTTGGGGTTGAGGTAGTAGTCGAGGGCGCGGCGGGCTGCTTCGCTGTCGAGTTCTGTTTCGTCGTTTTTCGGTGGTTTCATCGCGATACCTTCTGATTTCCCTTCAAACACAATGAAATCAGAGCATAGGTCAATCTGTACTATTAATCCTGTCACAAATAATTCAGAGTGTGTATTGAAGCGGCTAATACAGTCCGTATTGTTGCCGCTCATGGAAAACTGGAACGCATTTCTCAAGCGCTACAAGCGCGAACATAATCTCAGCCAGCTCAAGCTGGCCGAACGTCTGGGCATGACTCAGGGCGGCGTGGGCCATTGGCTGCGTGGGACGCGGCGGCCAACGCTGATCACCATCAACGAGAAACTGGAAAAGCTCGGGTTGGTGTACCTGGAGGCCCAGGTCATGGTGGTTGAACGTGAGGTCAATGACCTCACGCGTGAATCCAGGGGCACCTACGGCCCCGCACGGCCTTTGTCGGTTGAGGCGCTGCGTTATGCAAGCTTCCGTTTCCCTGTGCTGAGCTGGGCTGATCTGCAGGGGCCTTTACCTGAAAAGAGCGACCTGCACGAACAGACTGACTATATGCCGGCGGGTAATGCATTTTGGCTGGCAGTGGAAAACGACTCGATGAACGCCGCCAGTGGCAAGAGCGTGCCGGAAGGTATGCGTATCCTGATCGATACGGGGCTTGAGGCGCAGCCGGGCAAGTTGGTGATTGCCAGGCAGCCGGGGCGCTTGGCGGTCTTGCGGCAATTGATCGAAGAGGGTGGGGAGCGGATGCTCAAGCCCCTGAATACCCGTTATCCGACGGTTTTGTGTGAGCCAGGGTGTGAGTTTCTCGGGGTGGTTGTGCGGGTGCACGGCTCCTTCTAGATTGCTGGGGCCGCAAAGCGGCCCTTGCTTGCATCACTCCACCAGTTCGACCAGCACCGTCCCTTCGCTGACCATATCCCCTTCCTGGCAAAACAACGCCTTCACCGTCCCACCCTGCGGAGCGCGGATGCTGTGTTCCATTTTCATCGCCTCCAGCACCACCAGCGCAGTCCCTGCTTCCACCGCCTGGCCCGGCTCCACCAGTACCCGCACGATGCTGCCATTCATGGGCGCGCCCAGCCCGCCCTGATGGCTGTGGCTGGCTTCGGCCTCGGCGATCGGGTCGAAGGCCTCGATGGCATGCATTTCACCATCCCAGCGCAGGTATAGCGTGCCACCGCGGCGCACTGCCAGGTAACGCCTGCGCACGCCGCCTTGATCATGCCCGAGCTGTTCGCCGTCCAGCTGCCAGGCCAAAGTAGCACCGTGCTCAAGGGTAACTGCCTGGCTTTCGCCGCCGCTGCGTAAATGCAGGCTGCTGTGCGCTGGCAGGCCCAGGCGCAAACCCGTGCGCTCAGCCCAGGGAGAGCGGTCATCGTCGTCACGCTGATGCGGCGCCTGGCCCTGCAGCCAGGCTTCTCCTGCGGCTTGCCAGAAGCCTGCGGGCAATGGCTGCGGTACCGGCAGCAGTACCTCCTGATGACGTGGAATAAAGCCTGTATCCAGCTCGGCCGCCGCAAATGCGGGATGGGCGAGGATGCGGCGCAGGAAGGCAATGTTGGTCTTCAGCGCGCCGATGGCGAACTCGTCCAGCATCGCCAGCAAGCGCAGGCGTGCCTGTTCACGGTTTTCGCCCCAGGCGATCAGCTTGCCCAGCATGGGGTCATAAAAGGATGAGACCTGGTCTCCCTCGCTTACCCCGCTGTCCACCCGGCGACCTTCGCCAGGTGCCGACTCGCGGTACAGCGTCAGGGTGCCTGTGGCCGGCAGAAACTCATTGCCCGGATCTTCGGCATACAGGCGCACCTCGATGGCATGGCCGATCAGCGGCACCTGCGCCTGGGTAATCGGCAGCGGCTCGCCGCAGGCGACGCGGATCTGCCAGGCCACCAGGTCCAGGCCGGTGATAGCTTCGGTCACCGGGTGCTCTACCTGCAGGCGGGTATTCATCTCCATGAAGAAGAACTCGCCACGGGCATCGAGCAGAAACTCCACGGTGCCGGCACCGACATAACCGATGGCCTGGGCGGCGCGCACCGCCGCTTCGCCCATGGCCCGCCGCAATTCAGGGGAGAGCCCCGGCGCAGGCGCTTCCTCGACCACTTTCTGATGGCGGCGCTGGATCGAGCAGTCGCGCTCATTAAGGTACAGGCAGTTGCCGTGCTGATCGGCGAACACCTGGATCTCGACGTGGCGGGGCTTGAGCACGTACTTTTCCACCAGCATGCGCGCATCGCCGAACGACGACTGCGCTTCACGCTGGGCCGAGGCGAGGGCATCGGCCAGCTGGCTTTCTTCCTCCACCACTTTCATGCCCTTGCCGCCGCCCCCGGCGCTGGCCTTGAGCAGCACCGGGTAGCCGATGCGCTCGGCGGCGGCGCGGAAGGTTTCCAGGTCCTGGGCGTCGCCGTGGTAACCCGGCACCAGCGGTACGCCGGCCGCTTCCATCAGCGCCTTGGCTGCCGATTTGCTGCCCATTGCATCAATGGCGCTGGCCGGCGGGCCAAGGAAGATCAGCCCGGCGTCTTCGATGGCTCGGGCAAACCCTGCGTTTTCCGAAAGAAAGCCGTAGCCTGGGTGAATGGCCTGGGCGCCGCTGGCTTTGGCCGCAGCGAGCAATTTGTCGATCACCAGGTAACTGTCAGCGGCTTTGCTGCCACCCAGGTCGACACGGATATCCGCTTCGCGGCTGTGGCGGGCATCGCGGTCGGTGGCGCTGTGCACGGCCACGGTGGTCAGGCCCATGGCCTTGGCGGTGCGCATCACCCGGCAGGCGATTTCGCCACGGTTGGCGACCAGCAGCGTGGTCAATGGCGGGCGGCTCATGGGCGCGGCTCCTTGTTGGGCTCGGTTTGCCAGGCGGGGCGACGTTTTTCCAGGAAGGCGCGCAGGCCCTCCTGGCCTTCGGCGCTGACACGGATACGGGCAATGGCGTTTTCACAGTAGCGGCGCAGGGCAGGGCTGAGCTCACCGTCATCGACTTCGCGCAGCAGGTCCTTGGTGGCGCGCAGTGCCTGCGGGCTGTTTTGCAAGAGGTTGTCCACCCAGGCCTGTACCTGCACTTGCAGCTCACTGGCCGGGTACACCTCTGCCAACAGCCCCAGTTCCCGGGCCCGTACGCCGCTGAAGCGTTCGGCGGTCAGGGCATAACGGCGCGCGGTACGCTCACCGATGGCCTTGACCACGAACGGGCTGATCACCGCCGGGGCCAGGCCAATGCGCACTTCGGACAGGCACAGCTGTGCATCCTCGGCGCCGATGGCCATGTCGCAGCAACTGATCAACCCCAGGGCGCCGCCAAAGGCCGCGCCTTGCACCACGGCCAGGGTGGGTACCTTCAAGCGGTGCAGGGCGTACATCAGTTCGCCCAGTTCACGGGCGTCATCCAGGTTGGTGTTGAAATCCAGCTGTGCCGACTGCTGCATCCACGCCAGGTCTGCGCCGGCGCTGAAATGCCGGCCACGGCCGCGCAGCAGCATGAAGCGCAGGCTGGCGTCGTCGGCCAGCTGGCCGAGGGCGACGATCAGCTCGCGGATCATCTGTGCATTGAAGGCGTTGTTCTTGTCCTCGCGGCTCAGCCACAGGGTGGCGAAGCCGCGCGGGTCGCGGATCACTTCGAGGGTGCTGAAATCGCTCATGGGTCACATCCGGAAAATGCCGAAGCGGCTCTGTTCGATCGGTGCGTTCAGCGCGGCGGACAACGCCAGGCCTAGCACGTCGCGGGTCTGCGCCGGGTCGATGACGCCGTCGTCCCATAGCCGGGCGCTGGAATAGTAGGGGTGACCCTGGTGTTCGTACTGGTCGAGAATGGGCTGCTTGAGCCTGGCCTCATCCTCGGCGCTGAAGGCCTGGCCGCTGCGTTCGCTCTGCTCGCGCTTGACCTGGGCCAGCACCCCGGCGGCCTGTTCGGCCCCCATCACGCCAATCCGCGCATTGGGCCACATCCACAGGAAGCGCGGATCATAGGCGCGGCCACACATGCCGTAGTTGCCAGCGCCAAAGCTGCCACCGATGATCACCGTAAATTTCGGCACCTGGGCGCAGGCCACGGCGGTGACCAGCTTGGCGCCGTGCTTGGCGATGCCGCCTTCTTCGTATTTCTTGCCGACCATGAAGCCGGTGATGTTCTGCAGGAACAGCAGCGGGATGCCGCGTTGGCAGGCCAGTTCGATGAAGTGCGCGCCTTTTTGCGCGGCTTCGGCGAACAGGATGCCGTTGTTGGCCAGTATCGCCACCGGGTAGCCGTGCAGGTGGGCAAAGCCGCACACCAGTGTGGTGCCGAACAGTGCCTTGAATTCATCGAAACCCGACCCGTCGACCAGACGCGCAATCACCTCACGCACATCGAACGGTTGCTTGGCGTCAGCCGGCACCACGCCGTACAGCTCTTGGACGGCATACAGCGGCGCAACCGGCGCCTGGCGTTGCAGCTTGCCGAGCTTGTACCAGTTGAGGTTGGCCACGCTGCGCCGGGCCAGGGCCAGGGCGTGTTCATCATTGTCGGCATAGTGGTCAGCCACGCCGCTGGTGCGGCAATGCACATCGGCACCGCCGAGTTCTTCGGCGCTCACCACCTCACCCGTCGCGGCTTTCACCAGTGGCGGGCCCGCCAGGAAGATGGTCGCCTGCTGACGGACCATGATCGCTTCGTCGGCCATGGCCGGCACATAGGCGCCGCCTGCGGTGCACGAGCCCATGACCACGGCGATCTGCGGGATGCCCAGCGCGCTCATGTTGGCCTGGTTGAAGAAGATCCGCCCGAAGTGCTCGCGGTCCGGGAACACTTCATCCTGGCGCGGCAGGTTGGCGCCGCCCGAGTCCACCAGGTAGATGCACGGCAGGCGGTTCTGCTGGGCGATGGTTTGCGCACGCAGGTGCTTTTTGACCGTCAGCGGGTAGTACGAACCGCCTTTTACGGTGGCGTCGTTGGCGACGATCATGCATTCCACGCCTTCGACACGGCCGATGCCCGCGATGACGCCGGCAGCGGGCACGTCTTCGCCGTACACCTCATGGGCGGCCAGCTGGCCGATTTCGAGAAATGGCGAGCCCGGGTCCAGCAGACGATCGATACGCTCACGCGGCAGCAGTTTGCCCCTGGAGGTGTGCCGTTCTTGGGCCTTGGGCCCGCCGCCTTGTGCAATGTGGGCGAGCAGGCCGCGCAGGGCCTGGACCTGTTCGAGCATGGCCGCGCTGTTGCCGGCGAATTCCGCCGAACGCGGGTTGATCTGGGTGTGCAAGGTAGCCATGTGCGCCCGTCCCTTGTGCTCAGCGGGTTTCGTTGAACAGTTCGCGGCCGATCAGCATCCTGCGGATTTCGCTGGTGCCGGCGCCGATCTCGTACAGCTTGGCGTCGCGCAGCAAGCGGCCCGCCGGGAATTCATTGATGTAGCCGTTGCCGCCGAGAATCTGGATCGCTTCCAGGGCCATCTGCGTGGCGCGCTCCGCGGTGTACAGGATCACCCCGGCGGCGTCCTTGCGTGTGGTCTCGCCACGGTCGCAGGCCTGGGCCACGGCGTACAGGTAGGCGCGGCTGGCGTTCAGTTGGGTGTACATGTCGGCGATCTTGCCCTGGATCAACTGGAACTCACCGATGCTCTGGCCGAACTGCTTGCGGTCGTGGATGTACGGGACCACCAGGTCCATGCAGCTTTGCATAATGCCGGTGGGGCCACCGGAGAGCACCACGCGCTCGTAGTCCAGGCCGCTCATCAGTACGCGCACGCCGCCGTTGAGCTGGCCGAGGATGTTTTCTTCCGGCACTTCGACGTCATCGAAAAACAGCTCGCAGGTGTTGGAGCCACGCATGCCCAGCTTGTCGAACTTGTTGCTGCGGCTGAAGCCTTGCCAGTCGCGCTCGACGATGAACGCAGTGATGCCGTGGGCGCCCTTGTCCAGGTCGGTCTTGGCGTAGATCACGTAGGTGTTGGCATCCGGGCCATTGGTGATCCAGGTCTTGCTGCCGTTGAGCACGTAGCGGTCGCCGCGCTTTTCGGCGCGCAGTTTCATCGACACCACGTCGGAGCCAGCGTTTGGCTCGCTCATGGCCAGCGCGCCGATGTGTTCACCGCTGATCAGCTTGGGCAGGTACTTGAGCTTCTGCTCATGGGTGCCGTTGCGGTTGATCTGGTTGACGCACAGGTTGGAGTGGGCGCCGTAGGACAGCGCCACCGAGGCTGAGCCACGGCTGATTTCTTCCATCGACACCACGTGGGCCAGGTAGCCCAGGCCGGCGCCGCCGTATTCTTCCGGTACCGTGATGCCCAGCAGGCCCATGTCGCCAAACTTGCGCCACATGTCGGCAGGGAAAAGGTTGTCGTGGTCGATCTGTGCGGCGCGTGGCGCCAGCTCGGCGGCGACGAAGGTGCGCACCTGGTCACGGAGCATGTCGATGGTTTCGCCCAGGGCGAAGTTCAGGGAGGGGTAATGCATGGGGCACCTTCTTGTTCTTGAAATTAGGAAACACCGTAGCTCAGCAAGCGGTAGCCATTGGCTATGAGCGCTATGTCGTTTTCACCTTTACGTTAACGTAAACCTGCGGTCCGCCGGTGTCAATCCGGTCATCACCTTTACGTAAACGTAAATCTGCGCCACAGTATTTGTCGCTTGCTTGAGCCGTGCCCAGAACAACCACAAGAAGGGACACCCATGAGTCAACCCAGCTACACCCAAGGTCGTCAGGACCAACCCTTGCTGACCCTGACCATTGGCCAGGCCTTCGATGCGACCGTGGCCCGTTACGCCGATGGCGAAGCGTTGGTGGTGCGCCAGCAGGGCCTGCGTTTCACCTGGCAGCAGTTGGCCGAACAGGTCGATGTCCATGCCCGGGCGTTGATGGCCCTGGGTGTCGACAGGGGGGACCGGGTCGGCATCTGGTCACCCAACTGCGCCCAGTGGTGCATCCTGCAGCTGGCCAGCGCCAAGGTCGGTGCGATTCTGGTCAATATCAACCCGGCCTACCGGGTGGGCGAGCTGGAGTACGTGTTGCGCCAGTCCGGCTGCCGCTGGCTGGTGTGCGCCGATGCCTTCAAGACGTCCGATTACCATGCCATGGTCAAGGAGCTGATACCGGGGCTGGCTGCAGTGGTGCCCGGTGACTTGGCCAGCGAGCGCCTGCCCGAGCTGCGCGGGGTGATCAGCCTGGCCGGCAACCCGCCCGCAGGTTTTCTGGCGTGGCATGCGCTTGGCGAGCGGGCAGGGGAGACGGCTGTTGAGGCTTATCAGGCCCGCCAGCGCAGCCTGCAGTTCGATCAGCCGGTGAACATCCAGTACACCTCCGGCACCACTGGCGCGCCCAAGGGGGCGACGCTCAGTCATTACAACATCCTCAACAACGGTTTCATGGTTGGCGAAAGTCTGGGCCTGACCAGCACCGACCGCATGGTGATCCCGGTACCGCTGTACCACTGCTTCGGCATGGTCATGGCCAACCTTGGTTGCATCACCCATGGCAGCACCATGATCTACCCCAGCGACGCCTTCGATGCCGAGCTCACTCTGCGTGCGGTCGCCGAGGAGCGCGCCAGCATCCTCTATGGCGTGCCGACCATGTTCATCGCCATGCTTGACCACCCGTCGCGCCAGCACCTGGACCTTTCGACCCTGCGCAGCGGCATCATGGCCGGTGCCACCTGCCCGATCGAGGTCATGCGCCGGGTCATCGACCAACTGCACATGGCCCAGGTGCAAATTGCCTATGGCATGACCGAAACCAGCCCGGTGTCCCTGCAGACCGGCCCCGACGATGACCTGGAGCTGCGCGTGACCACGGTTGGCCGCACCCAGCCCCAGCTGGAGACCAAACTGGTGGATGCCGACGGCTGCATCGTGCCCAGGGGCGAGATCGGCGAATTGTGCACCCGTGGCTACAGCGTGATGCTCGGTTACTGGGATAACCCGCAGGCCACGGCGGATGCCATCGATCCTGCAGGGTGGATGCACTCGGGCGACCTGGCGGTGATGGATGAAGATGGCCATGTGCGCATCGTCGGGCGCAACAAGGACATGATCATTCGCGGTGGCGAAAACATTTATCCGCGCGAGCTCGAGGAGTTCTTCTATACCCACCCTGCAGTGGCGGACGCCCAGGTGATCGGCATCCCGTGCGATAGGTATGGCGAGGAAGTGGTGGCCTGGATCAAGTTGCATCCCGGCCACAGCGCAACGGCTGAAGAGTTGCAGGGCTGGTGCAAGGCGCGCATCGCGCACTACAAGGTGCCACGGCACTTCTGTTTCGTTGACGAGTTTCCCATGACGGTGACCGGCAAGGTGCAGAAGTTCAAGATGCGCGAAATTAGCGCGGCCACGCTTTCAGCAGTACCCGCTGGGTAATTCAGCCAGGGTGCTGGCCGCGCCGGGTATTACCCGTGCACGGCCGGCAGCATCGTTGCAGGTGCATCGCTTTCCCTCGTCTATCCTTAAGCCTTCACCGGTGGCTCCTGGCTCGGCGGGTCGCCGACCGTCGGCGGCTCGGTCGGCTTGATCGGCAGCTCGTCCGGGTCCTCTTCCGGCACGGGCGGCGGCAGGCTCGGGTCGTCGATGTTGGGGTCGGGTGTCTCTGGTGGAATGGGAATGTTCATGGCCTGACCTCGCAGGGTGAATGAGAGGGTGGTGCAGGCTTTGATACGTGGCTGCGCCGTTTGCTCAATTTTTTTGAACCCCCTGCGTGGACGATGGCTCTGAACCCTTACCGCCAATGCCAACAGGGAGCCAGGACCGATGTCGCGCAACGAGCCCTTCGAAAGCGTACCGATGGCGAACGATCACCCCGACCAGGCCATCAGCCTGTCCCAGGCGCTGCTGGCGCCGCGCATCGTGATCGAGGATACCCAGCCCGCACTTGACGGTGGCGGTTTCGCCGTCAAGGCCATCAGCGGCCTGCCGGTTGCAGTCAGCAGCAAGGTCTACAGCGATGGCCACGATCGCCTGGCTGTGATGCTCAAGTGGCGGCAGGCCCATGGCCGGCGCTGGCACTGCGTGCCCATGCATTCGCCGGGCAACGACCTGTGGCTGGCCGAATTCACCCCCACCGAACTCGGCCCGCACCTGTTCAGTATCGAGGCCTGGATCGATCCGTTCGCCACTTATTGCCACGACCTGGAGAAGAAGTTCCACGCCGGCGTCGACGTGAAGCTGGAACTGGAAGAGGGCCGCCAGCTGCTCGGCAAAGGCGCAGAGCGCAGCGAGGGCGAACTGCGCAAGCAGATCGAGGCACTGCAGGCTCAGTTGCCCACGTTGGCCAAGGCTGACCAGGTGGCGCTGCTGCTGGATGCGCAGGCGTCGCGCCTGATGACCGAGGCCGAGCACCGCAGCTACCTCACCTGCAGCCGCGAATTCCCGGTCGATGTCGACCGCCCGGCCGCGCAGTTCGCCAGCTGGTACGAGCTGTTCCCGCGTTCGATCACCGACAGCCCTGAGCGCCACGGTACCTTCAACGACGTGCACGAGCGTTTGCCGATGATTCGTGACATGGGCTTTGACGTGCTGTATTTCCCGCCCATTCATCCGATCGGCAAGCAGCACCGCAAGGGCCGCAACAATGCCTTGCGCGCTGAGCCCAACGACCCGGGCAGCCCCTATGCCATCGGCAGCCCCGAGGGCGGGCACGATGCCATTCACCCGCAGCTGGGCACCCGGGAGGACTTCCGCCGCCTGGTGGCCGCCGCCGCCGAGCACGGGCTGGAGATCGCCCTGGACTTCGCCATCCAGTGCTCCCAGGACCACCCGTGGCTCAAGGAACATCCCGGCTGGTTCAGCTGGCGCCCCGACGGCACCATCCGCTATGCCGAAAACCCGCCGAAGAAATACCAGGACATCGTCAACGTCGATTTCTACGCCGCTGACGCCGTGCCGTCGCTGTGGCTGGCCCTGCGCGATGTGGTGGTGGGCTGGGTCGAGGAGGGGGTAAAGACCTTCCGCGTCGACAACCCGCACACCAAACCGCTGCCATTCTGGCAATGGTTGATCGCCAATGTGCGCAGCCAGTACCCGGACGTGATCTTCCTGGCTGAAGCCTTCACCAAACCGGCGATGATGGCGCGCCTGGGCAAGGTGGGTTACGCCCAGAGCTACACCTATTTCACCTGGCGCAATACCAAACAGGAACTGCGCGAGTATTTCGAGCAGCTCAATCAGCCACCCTGGAGCCTGTGCTACCGGCCCAACTTCTTCGTCAACACGCCGGACATCAACCCGTTCTTCCTGCACACCAGTGGCCGTGCGGGGTTTCTGATCCGCGCCGCGCTGGCGACCATGGGGTCGGGGCTGTGGGGCATGTACTCGGGCTTCGAGCTGTGCGAAGGCACACCCCTGCCGGGCAAGGAAGAGTACCTGGATTCGGAGAAGTACGAGATCCGCCCGCGCGATTTCACCCAGCCCGGCAACATCATTGCCGAAATCGCCCAACTCAATCGCATCCGCCGGCAGAACCGGGCCCTGCAGACGCACCTGGGCGTGGCGTTCTTCAACTGCTGGAACGACAACATCCTGTATTTCGCCAAGCGCACGTCCGAGCGCGACAACTACATCCTGATAGCGGTCAGCCTCGACCCGCACAACGCCCAGGAGGCCAGCTTCGAACTGCCGCTGTGGGAGCTGGGGCTGGACGATGACGCCGACACCCTGGGCGAAGACCTGATGAACGGCCACCGCTGGACCTGGCATGGCAAGACCCAATGGATGCGTATCGAACCGTGGCATCAGCCATTTGGTATCTGGCGCATAGAAAAGGCCCGATAAGCCCCTGGGCGGCGCTGAACCCGCAATTGTAAGGAGTCGCACATGGCCAAGCGTTCCCGCCCGGCAGCCTTCCTCGACGACCCGCTGTGGTACAAGGACGCCGTGATCTACCAGCTGCACATCAAGTCGTTCTTCGATGCCAACAACGACGGCATCGGTGACTTCGCCGGCCTGATCAGCAAGCTCGACTACATCGCCGATCTTGGCGTCAACACCCTCTGGCTGTTGCCGTTCTACCCCTCGCCACGGCGCGACGACGGTTATGACATCGCTGAATACAAAGCCGTACATCCCGACTACGGCAGCATGGCCGATGCCAAGCGTTTCATCGCCGAGGCGCACAAGCGCGGGTTGCGGGTGATTACCGAGCTGGTCATCAACCACACCAGCGACCAGCACCCCTGGTTCCAGCGCGCCCGCCATGCCAAACGCGGCAGCAAGGCCCGCGACTTCTACGTGTGGTCGGATGACGACCAGCAATACGACGGTACGCGGATCATCTTCCTCGACACCGAGAAGTCCAACTGGACCTGGGACCCGGTGGCCGGCCAGTACTTCTGGCACCGCTTCTACTCGCACCAGCCGGACCTGAATTTCGACAACCCGCAAGTGCTCAAGGCCGTGATCGGGGTGATGCGCTTCTGGCTGGACCTGGGCGTCGACGGCTTGCGCCTGGACGCCATCCCCTACCTCATCGAGCGCGATGGTACCAACAACGAGAACCTCCCCGAGACCCACAAGGTGCTCAAGGCGATTCGTGCCGAGATCGATGCCAATTACCCCGACCGCATGCTGCTCGCCGAGGCCAATCAGTGGCCCGAGGACACGCGCCCGTACTTTGGCGAGGGCGATGGCGACGAGTGTCACATGGCCTTTCACTTCCCGTTGATGCCGCGCATGTACATGGCCTTGGCCATGGAAGACCGCTTCCCTATCACCGACATCCTGCGCCAGACCCCGGAAATTCCGGCCAATTGCCAGTGGGCCATCTTCCTGCGCAACCACGATGAGCTGACCCTGGAGATGGTCACAGATCGCGAGCGCGATTACCTGTGGAACTACTACGCCCAAGACCGTCGCGCGCGCATCAACCTGGGTATTCGCCGCCGCCTGGCGCCGTTGCTGCAACGCGACCGCCGGCGCATCGAGCTGCTCACCAGCCTGCTGCTGTCGATGCCCGGCACGCCGACCCTGTACTACGGTGACGAACTGGGTATGGGCGACAACATCTACCTGGGCGACCGTGACGGTGTGCGTACCCCCATGCAGTGGTCGCCGGACCGCAACGGCGGTTTCTCCAAGGCCGACCCGCAGCGCCTGGTACTGCCGCCGATCATGGACCCGCTGTACGGCTACCAGACTGTCAACGTCGAGGCGCAGGCCCACGACCCGCATTCGCTGCTCAACTGGAACCGCCGCCTGCTGGCGGTGCGCAACCAGCAGAAAGCCTTCGGCCGCGGCACCTTGCGTACGCTCACCCCGAGCAATCGCCGCATCCTGGCGTACATCCGCGAGTACACCGATGCCGAGGGCAACAGCGAAGTCATTCTGTGTGTTGCCAATGTGTCGCGTGCGGCGCAGGCCGCAGAACTTGAATTGTCCCAGTACGCCGACAAGGTGCCAGTGGAGATGCTCGGCGGCAGCGCCTTCCCGCCGATCGGCCAGCTGCCGTTCCTGCTGACGTTGCCGCCTTATGCCTTCTACTGGTTCTTGCTGGCAGCGCACGACCGCATGCCCAGCTGGCATGTTCAAGCTACCGAGGGGTTGCCGGAATTGACTACGCTAGTGCTGCGCAAACGCATGGAAGAGCTGCTCGAAACGCCTTCGAGCGATACATTGCAAGGCGCGATTCTGCCGCAATACCTGCCCAAACGGCGCTGGTTCGCCGGCAAGGAAGGGCCTGTCGACCAGGTGCGCCTGTGTTACGGCGTGCGCTTGGGCACCGCCACGACACCCGTGCTGCTCAGCGAAATCGAAGTGCTGGGCGATGGCGTGGCCAACCGTTACCAGTTGCCGTTCGGGCTGCTGCCTGAAGACCAGATCAGCAGCGCGTTGCCGCAACAACTGGCGCTGTCGCGGGTACGCCGTGGCCGTCAGGTGGGCCTGATCACCGATGCCTTTGTGCTCGAACCCTTCATTCGCGCTGTGCTGCGTGCCTGCCAGGACGGCCTGTGCCTGCCCTGTGGCAATGGCCAGGGCGAGTTGCGCTTCCACTGCACCGAACCGCTGGCCGGCCTGGGCCTCGATGAAGACAGCGCTGTGCGCTACCTGAGCGCCGAGCAGTCCAACAGTTCGGTAGTGGTGGGCGATCGCGTAGTGCTCAAGCTGATCCGCCGGGTCAACCCGGGGGTTCACCCGGAGCTGGAAATGAGCGCCTACCTCACCGCCGCCGGGTTCGCCAATATCTCGCCACTGCTGGCCTGGGTCAGCCGGGTGGATGAAGCGGACGCACCGCACCTGCTGATGATCGCCCAGGGTTATCTGAGTAACCAGGGCGACGCCTGGGCCTGGACCCAGAACACGCTGGAGCGGGCCATCCGCGACGAGATGGAGCCATCCAGCAACGATGGTGAAGCGCATACCGACGCACTGGCCGAGCTCAACGGTTTTGCTGCCTTGCTTGGCCAGCGTCTGGGCGAGATGCATCTGTTGCTGGCCGCCCCGACCGACGACCCCGCCTTCCGGCCGCGCAGCAGCGATGGTGAAGACAGCGAGCGCTGGGCCCAACAGATCAGCAGCGAGCTCTGCCATGCCCTGGACTTGCTGGCGCAGCACCGCGACAACCTGGACAACGACAGCCAGGCGTTGGTCGACGACCTGCAACAGCAACGTGAAGGCCTTGCCCAGCACATCGCAAACCTGGCCAGGCAGGCCCAGGGTGGCCTGCTGATGCGGGTTCACGGCGATCTGCACCTGGGTCAGGTGCTGGTGGTGCAAGGGGATGCCTACCTCATCGATTTCGAAGGCGAGCCTTCGCGTGCGCTGCAAGAGCGGCGGGCCAAGCACAGCCCGTACAAGGATGTCAGCGGCGTGTTGCGATCCTTCGACTATGCTGCTGCGATGATCCTGCGCAGCGCCTCGGCGGTAGACGCTTCCGAGGCGGCACGGCAGGCTCGTCAGCGGGTCGCCCGGCAGTACCTGCACCAGTCGCGCCACGCCTTCGTCGAAGCCTATGGCCTGGCCACCGCCGCCATGCCTCACGCCTGGCAACAGGCCGAGGGCGAACGCGCCGCACTGGAACTGTTCTGCCTGGAAAAGGCCGCCTACGAGATTACTTATGAAGCCGAAAACCGGCCAAGTTGGCTGGCCGTGCCTTTGCATGGCTTGCATGGATTGATCAGTACCTGGGGAGAGTCATAGATGAATGCAACCACGCGTGATAACGGTGGCCTTCGGCAGCGGGAGCTCGATGCCCTTGCCCGCGCCGAGCACGCCGATCCTTTTGCAGTACTTGGCCCCCATGGCGATGGCGCGGGCGGGCTGTGGGTCCGCGCCTACCTGCCAACTGCCCTGAGCGCCCGGGTGCTGGCCCGCGATGACGGGCGTGTGCTTGCCGAAATGCAGCAGGGCAGCTTGCCCGGGCTGTTCACCGCGCACCTGGATGATGCACAGCCGTACCTGCTGCAGATCGTCTGGGCCGGTGGCGAGCAAGTGACCGAAGACCCGTATAGCTTCGGCCCGCAATTGGGCGACATGGACCTGCACCTGTTTGCCGAGGGCAACCACCGCGACCTGTCCGGGCGCTTCGGCGCCCAGCCCATTGAGGTCGACGGCGTCCATGGCGTGTGCTTTTCGGTATGGGCGCCCAATGCGCGGCGCGTGTCGGTGGTGGGCGACTTCAACAATTGGGACGGCCGTCGTCACCCGATGCGCCTACGGCACAGTGCCGGGGTGTGGGAACTGTTCGTGCCGCGCCTGGGCGTAGGCGAAACCTACAAATTCGAGGTGCTGGGCAAGGAGGGCGTGCTGCCGCTGAAGGCCGACCCGCTTGCCCGCGCCACTGAGCTGCCGCCCAGCACCGCATCGAAGGTGGCCGGCGAACTCAGCCATTCATGGCAAGACCAGGAGTGGATGGAACACCGCGCCCAGCGCCATGCCTACAGTGCGCCGCTGTCGATCTATGAACTGCACCCAGGCTCCTGGCAGTGCGAGCTGGATGACCTGGGTGAAGTGTCACGCTTCTACAATTGGCGCGAACTGGCCGAGCGCCTGGTGCCCTATGTGCAGAAGCTCAACTTCACCCACATCGAGTTGCTGCCGATCATGGAGCATCCGTTCGGTGGCTCCTGGGGCTACCAGCCCTTGTCGATGTTCGCGCCGACCTCGCGCTACGGCACGCCAGAAGACTTTGCCGCGTTCATCGACGCCTGCCACCAGGGCGGTATCGGTGTGATTCTCGACTGGGTGCCGGCGCATTTCCCTACGGACGAGCATGGCCTGGCGCGCTTCGACGGCACCGCTCTTTACGAGTACGACAACCCCCTGGAGGGCTTCCACCAGGACTGGAACACGTTGATCTACAACCTGGGCCGCAACGAAGTACGCGGTTTCATGCTGGCTTCGGCACTGCACTGGCTCAAGCACTTCCATATCGATGGCTTGCGGGTCGATGCGGTGGCCTCGATGCTGTACCGCGACTATTCGCGCAAGGCTGGCGAATGGGTGCCCAACCGCCATGGTGGGCGCGAGAACCTGGAGGCCATCGATTTCATCCGCCACCTCAACGGTGTGGCCGCCCATGAAGCGCCGGGCGCGCTGATCATCGCCGAAGAATCCACTGCCTGGCCGGGTGTCAGCCAGCCCACCCAGCAAGGTGGCCTGGGCTTCGCCTACAAGTGGAACATGGGCTGGATGCACGACACCCTGCACTACATCCAGAACGACCCGGTGCACCGCAGCTATCACCACAACGAGATGAGCTTCGGCCTGATCTATGCCTATTCCGAACATTTCATCCTGCCCATTTCCCACGATGAAGTGGTGCACGGCAAGCATTCGCTGATCGACAAGATGCCCGGTGATCGTTGGCAGAAGTTCGCCAACCTACGGGCTTACCTGACCTTCATGTGGACTCACCCGGGCAAGAAGCTGTTGTTCATGGGCTGTGAGTTCGGCCAATGGCGGGAATGGAACCATGACCACCAGTTGGACTGGTACCTGCTGCAGTACCCCGAGCACCAGGGCGTGCAACGCCTGGTGGGTGACTTGAACCGGCTGTACCGTGACCTGCCGGCATTGCATGAGCAAGATTGCCAGCCGCAAGGTTTCCAGTGGCTGATCGGTGATGACGCGCAAAACTGTGTGTATGCCTGGCTGCGCTGGAGCAGCAACGGTGAGCCATTGCTGGTGGTGGCCAACTTCACCCCGGTACCGCGCGAGGGGTATCGGATTGGTGTGCCGTTCGGTGAGCGCTGGCAAGAGCTGCTCAACAGCGACGCCGAGTTGTATGCCGGGTCGAATGTGGGCAACCTGGGCGCGGTGGAGAGTGACGAGGTCGCCAGCCACGGGCAACCGCTTTCGCTGGCCCTGAACCTGCCGCCGCTGGGTGTACTGGTGATGAAACCCGCCTGATCCTTGGGCCTGAGTTGGCCTCTTGGCGGGCTTGTCCCGCGAAGAGGCCACACTGATCACCAGCGCATCCTGACCCCCAGGCTGCCGATCAACCCATTCAGATCGTTGTCATCCACATCACTGCTGTAATCGGCACTGACAAACAACGCCATGGAAGGTGTCACCCGCGCCACCAGGCCCAACCCCAGTTCCACCGTGGTCGAATAGCGCGAGCCGGATATCTTGTCGACCTGGTCCAGCTTGACCTCGTCGGCATCGCTGAAGTCATACCAGACGTTGGTCCGCACATAGGGTTCGATGGGCATGCCCCGCACTTCGTAGCGCCCGGACAACTTGGCACCGACCCGGCCGCTCCAGGTTGGCTGGCTGTCGAACGCCTGCAGCGTCTCTTCCTGCACCTGGTTGCCAGGGAAGAACTGCTGGTTGATCAACTGTGCCTGGGGTTCGATCACCCAACTGCCACCCAGGCGGATCGGGTACCCCCCCTCCACGGAAAACGTCATCGCATGGCCGCTGTCGTTCACCCGCTGGCCCGTCTCGCCCCGGCCCAGCACATCGATGCGCGTGCCCATGGCTACAGCGTCCACGTGCCAGCCCTGATCATGGGTCATGCTCCAGTACACCCCCAGGCTCTCGCCGCTGAGGTTCACTGCATTGCGCTGCTTGTCGCCGAGCATCACACGGCTGCCCTTCAAGCTGCTTTGCAGATTGTTATGCCCCACGAAAATGCCCGCGCGGTGCACATTGCCGCCGCTGGTTTCACGCACGAACAGGTCCGGGCCAATCGTCAGTTGCTGGCTGGGTGCTTCCAGCTGCTCGGGGGCCTGCGCACCCGGGCGAGGTGTGCCCGGGAAAAACTGCGCCCATTGGCTGGCTATCAGGTCGGGCGCCAGCGGGCCATGGCGTTCGGCCATCTTGTTGCTGAAGGCTGTCAGTGTACCCAGGCTCAGGCCGCTGGCGCTGACGGGGTCAAGCGACAGCTGAGCCATTGCCGGCTGCTGCAGGAACAGGGGGGAGCTGGGGTCGTCCAGCAATGGGGAGGCGAAGGTTTCCACCGGGGTTGCCAGAAGCATCGACGTGGAAACCGCGTAGAAAATACGGTCGAAGCGCAACGGGTTCGAGGTGCTTTTCATGGCGGATCTCCTGTGTTTTTGTTGTACAGCCCAAGGACCTGGCCTGTTGTCACGAGCTGTACGGCTAAACACAGGGCGACCCAAACCAGTACGCCAGCTTTCTCAAGCACGCACGAAGGCGCGAGCTAAAGGCCCGGCGCAATTTTTTTACGACTAGATAATCTTTAGCTAAGGAGAGGTAAGGGCTTGCGTCAAGAAAGTGTTAAACAGGCGGGGAGCTTCAGGGCGCAGAGTTAACACCATGATTTCTGGCGAAAACACTACGCGCATAGCTGCGTTCGCTATTTCCTGCACCCTGGCTATGCCGAAACATTGCTAGCGCCGCTGTTACGCCGGGTGCGAGCCGTGCGTCCAAGGTGGCCAGGCGCAGCCCGGCCCTGAGATCCGTTCGGTCCAGGGCCGGTTGAGCCAACCCCGGTTCAGTCCTCCTCGCGCTGCAGCACCATCAGCAGCAACGAGCGCCCCTGGACCTGGAACGTGCTGTCGAATGGCAAGTGTTGCCCTTTGCGCAGTTCCGGCCGGTCGGTGTCCACCAGGCAGCTCCAGTAGTCACCGTCCGGTACCGTCGGCAGCAGGAACGGCACCACATCGTGGTGCGCATTGACGATCAGCAGCACCGTCGCCTCCGAACCCGGCCGGGCGATGCCGCTGACCTGGGCGCGGCCGTCGATCAGCATGCCCAGGCAGCGCCCATGCGGGTCTTCCCACTGCTCCACACTCATCTCGCTGCCGTCGGGCGCCAGCCAGGTCACGTCCTTGACCCCGATCGCCTCGTTGTAGTCGCCGACCAGAAAGCGTGAGCGGCGCAGCACCGGGTAGGCCAGGCGCAGGCGGGTCAGGCGCTTGACGAAGGCCAGCAGGCCTTTGCCTTCTTCGTCCAGGTCCCAGTTGACCCAGCCGATCTCGCTGTCCTGGCAGTAGGCATTGTTGTTGCCGTGCTGGGTGCGGCTGAACTCGTCGCCAGCGACGATCATAGGGGTGCCTTGGGCCAGCAGCAGGGTGGCGAAGAAGTTGCGCATCTGGCGCATGCGCAGGGCATTGATTTCAGGGTCGTCGGTGGGCCCTTCCGCGCCGCAGTTCCACGACAGGTTGTTGTCGGTACCGTCCTGGTTGTTCTCGTCGTTGTCTTCGTTGTGTTTGCCGTTGTACGACACCAGGTCGCGCAGGGTGAAACCGTCGTGGGCAGTGACGAAGTTGACCGAGGCATAAGGGCGCCGGCCGCGGTTGTTGAACATGTCGCCCGAGGCGGTCATGCGCGAGGCGAAGTCGGCCAGCTGGCCTTCGTCGCCTTTCCAGAACGCGCGCACGGTGTCGCGGAAGCGGTCGTTCCATTCCGCCCAGCCCGGTGCGAAGTTGCCCACCTGATAGCCGCCTGGGCCGCAGTCCCATGGCTCGGCGATCAGCTTGACCTGGCTGAGCATCGGGTCCTGACGACAGGCGACGAGGAACCCGTGGCGTTCGCTGTAGCCGTCGTGGTAACGGCCCAGGATGGTCGCCAGGTCGAAGCGGAAGCCGTCCACGTGCATCTCGCCAGCCCAGTAGCGCAGCGAGTCGGTCACCAGTTGCAGCACGCACGGGTGGCTGAGGTCCAGGGTGTTGCCGGTGCCGGAATCGTTGATGTAATAGCGTTTGTCATCGGGCATCAGCCGGTAGTACGAGGCATTGTCGATACCGCGCATGGACAGCGTCGGGCCACGCTCGTTGCCCTCGGCGGTGTGGTTGTAGACCACATCGAGGATCACTTCGAGGCCGGCGTCGTGCAGGTGCGCGACCATTTCCTTGAACTCGGCGATCTTGCCGCTGGCCAGGTAACGCGGGTGCGGGGCGAAGAAGGCGATGCTGTTGTAGCCCCAGTAGTTGTTCAGGCCTTTGTCCAGCAGGTGCTGGTCATTGACGAAAGCGTGGATCGGCAACAGTTCGATGCTTGAAACGCCAAGGTCCTTGATGTGCTTGAGCAACTCGTCGTTGGCAAGGCCGGCGAACGTGCCGCGCAGTTTTTCCGGCACGGCAGGGTGGCGCATGCTGATGCCGCGGGCATGCGCTTCATAGAGGATGGTGCGCTCCCAGGGGATCTGTACGCGCTGGTCGCGGCCCCAGGTGAAGGCCGGGTCGATGACTTTGCATTTGGGTACGAAGGGCGCGCTGTCGCGCTCGTCGAACGACAGGTCGCCGTCGGGATGGCCGATGGTGTAGCCGAACAGTGCCTCGGACCATTTCAGGCTGCCGACCAGTTGCTTGGCGTAGGGGTCGATCAGCAGTTTGTTGGGGTTGAAGCGGTGGCCGTTCTCTGGCTCGTAGGGGCCGTAGACACGGTAGCCGTATACCAGGCCTGGGTGGGCGTCTGGCAGGTAGCCGTGGTAGATCTCGTCGGTGTACTCCGGCAGCTCGATGCGCTCGAGTTCCTGCTCGCCTGTGGAGTCGAACAGGCACAGCTCGACTTTGGTGGCGTTGGCTGAGAACAGGGCGAAGTTGACCCCCAGCCCATCCCAGGTGGCGCCGAGCGGGAAGGGCATGCCCTCGCGCAGGCGGGATGGTGCGATGGAGCGGGTTTTCTTGGGAATGCGGGGGCTCATGGCGGTCCTCGGATGGCCGTAGGGAAGGGGGCGGATGGTCCTTCAGTCGCGGCCCCATCGCCGGCAAGCCGGCTCCCACCGCAATCCCAGGGTCTTTGAGATCTTTGTGGGAACCGGCTTGCCGGCGATAGGGCCGGGACCGGCTTAGCCGGCAGCCGGCTTCTTCACCGTCTTGGGCTTTTTCGCAGCGGCCGGTTTCACCCCTGGCAGCGCCGCAGCCTTGGGCTCGGCAGGTGCTTTTGGCGCCGCCGCGACCTTGGGCTTGGCGGCGGCCTTCTTGCGCGGCGCAGCCTTGGGCGCCAGTGCCTCGGCCTCGGCCAGCTTGCGGGCCATGTCCCAGTGGCGCTCTTCCTCGCCTACAGGCTTACCTTCAGACTCCCAGATCTGGTAGGCAAATTCGCGAATACGTTTTTCATCGACACTCATCATGACGCTCCTGATGCTCAAGATTGTTGTATCAACACATTGACCGGAAATTCCGACAGCACGGCGCTCAACATCAGCTCCTTTGAAGGGCTGACCACCGCGCTTGGGAAAAGTCCCATCGAGTTGGCAGGCGACAAGGCAAACGGCAGAATCACCCGGGTGTCGTCCCAGTTCTGTGCCGGGATCCACGGTGTAGCAGCGCCGCCCAACAGGCCGCTGGCCAGGCGCGGGGCGACGACGATGGCGCGGTGTTCCTCACCCAGCCGGGCAAAGGCCACGACCTTGTCGGCATGGCGGCCCTGCACGTTCAGCGGCAGGTAGGCACCGCGGCGGAACAGCTCGGCGTGGGCCTGCCGGCAATCCAGCAGCCGCGCCAGCAGCGCCTGCTTGATGCGGCCGTCGCGCCAGTGCGCCAGCAGCTCTGCCACGGGCAGAGCGTCGTCCAGCGTGCGACGCCTGCAAGCGTAGTCCACGGGGCGGCGGTTGTCGGGGTCGACCAGGCTGAAATCCCAGTACTCATTGCCCTGGTAAAGGTCTGGCACGCCGGGCACGGTGCTGCGCAGCAAGGCCTGGACCAGGCCATTGAGGGCGCCGGGGGTGGCGATCGACTGCGCCGCGTCGGCCAGGGACTGGCGTAACTGCTGGTTCTCGCGGCCGAGTAACAGGCCATCGACATAGGCGGCGCAGGCGGCCTCGTAGGCTTCGTTCGGCGCGTTCCAGCTGCTGCGCAGCTTGGCTTCGCGCAGCGCCTTCTGCTGCCATTGGCGGATGCGCCCGGCATAGTGCTGCAGGGCGTTATCGTCGTGCAGGTCAAGGTCCAGGGGCCAACTGCCCAACAGCGTCTGCAACAGCAGCAACTCGTCGCCCGGGCTCGGCGCAACGCCGTCGTCCAGCTGTTCACGCAGCGGAGCAGCCAGCTCGCGCCAGTGCTCCACGCGGCTGGCGAACCAGGGGCCGCGTTCGCTCAGCACGGCCAGCCGCGCGCGGGTGTCTTCGCCGCGTTTGTGGTCATGGGTGGCGGTGGCCAGCAGGTTGTCGGGGAAGTCGCGCAGGCGGCGCTGGGCCTCGTTGTGGAAGTGTTCGGGGCCGGCACTGAAGCGCTCGGCCTCGAAGCCTACGTCATTGCGCGACAGCAGGCGGGCCGAGCGATAGAAGGTGGTGTCCTCCACGGCTTTGGCGGCGCTGGGCGCGGTGAGCTGTTGAAAGCGCACGCAGGCATGGCGCAGGTGCTTGCGCGGCCGGCCGGGGGGCAGTGCGCGCCATGCCTGGCCGCCGAGCCATTGTTCAAGCTGCTCGAGCAGCGGCCAATCGGCTTCGCTGAGGTCGTGGCGGGCATTGGCCAAGGCCTGCTGGAAGAATTTCTCGTCTTCGGCCGGGCGGCCGCAGGCATTGAAATACGTGCGGTACACCGGGTAGTGGGCAACCAGCGCCTGCAACGCGCGGCGGATCGCCCCAAGGGTCAGGTCGCGGGTCATCAAGTCGTCGCGCGCGACGTGCAGCAGCGCCTGGGCCACCGACTCGCAGTCGCCGGCCAGGCTGGCATTGAGCACCAGGTAGCGGGCCTGGCGGACTTCCTCCGGAAAGTCCGGGCGCTCGCTGACAGTGGCCCACAGCTCGGTCAACGGCGCTTCGCCGGCGGGGTCGTGCTGCAGCAGCGAGACCTGGTTCATGAACTCGTAGCCGGTGGTACCGTCGGTGAGCCAGTCGCGATGCAGGTGTTCATCGGTGCCGAGAATCTTCTCGACGTAGATCGGGAAATGCTCAAGCGCCGCATTGAGGGGGCGCCTGGCAAGCAGACCGTCGACCCGCCGGCGCAGCTTGCGGCAATAGCCGCGTGGGTCGGCCAGGCCGTCGATATGATCGATACGCAGGCCATCGACCAACCCTCGCTCAATCAGCTCGAACAGCTTGGCATGGGTCGCCTCGAATACCACCGAGCGCTCTACGCGCAGACCGCCCAGCTCGTTGATGTCGAAGAAACGCCGCCAGTTGATGTCGTCGGCGGCAGTGCGCCAGCTGGCCAGGCGGTAGGTTTGGCGTTCCAGCAGCAGGTGCAGGCGTTTGAAGCCGCTTTCGGTGCGGCTGTCGAAGGCGAGCAGTGCAGACTGCAGGTCGGCGCCCTCGCGCACCAGGCGGGCCAGTTCGGCTTGCACCGGCAAAGCCGCTGCCAGCGGGTCGGCTGCATCGTTCAGTGCGGTGAAGTGCTCGGCCAGGCGCTGCAGGGCAGGCTCGGGGCTCAGGGAAAGAATCCAGCCATAGTCAACCGGGCAGATCGGGAAGCGGTGCTCGTAATGGGCCACCTGCAGCACGCCGTGTTGCTCGTCGAACTCCAGCGGAATTTCGCCATTTTTCAGCGCCGCGCCATAGTCACAGCCCAAAAACGGCAGCAATAGCTGGCCGGCCAGCAGGGGGTCGCTGGAGTGCCACTGGATATCGAAGAACTCGGCGTAGGGGCTGCGCCGGCCCCACGCCAGCAAGCTCTGCCACCAGGGGTTGTCGGCGCCGCCGACGGCCATGTGGTTGGAGACGGTGTCCAGGATCAGGCCCATGCCGTGCTGGCGCAAGGCGGCCACCAGTCGCTCCAGGGCGGCCTCGCCACCGAGCTCCGGGTTGACCTGGGTCGGGTCGACCACATCGTAACCGTGGCGCGAGCCGGCGCGGGCCTTGAGGATCGGCGAGGCATACAGGTGGCTGATGCCCAGCTGGGCAAAGTAGGGCACCAGCGGCAGTGCATGGTCGAGGGTGAAATCGCTGTGCAACTGCAGACGCAGGGTGGCGGACAACGGCTTCATCGGTCACGCTCCCAGGCTTGTTCGCGGGCCTGGGCCAACAGCTCCAGGCGGCGCGCGGCATCTTCATCGTCGAGCAGTTCGCGCACCGGGGGCGCGAACCGCCGGCGCCAGTTGGGGTGGCCTTCGGTCGTGCCAGGGAGGTTGGGTTGCTCTTCACTGCCGAGCAGGTCTTCGAGCGGGATCAGCACCAGCGGTGCGCGGGTGTGACCAACGTAACGGATGGCAGCATCGATCAAGTGGTCGTTGTCCTTTAGTGGGCCGTAATTGGCTTGCAGGGTGCGGCGCAGGCCGTCACGCTCTTTCTGTCGCGCCTGGCGCCAGTGCAGCTCGGTGGCGTCATCGATCAGTTGCAGGCGCTGGCTCCAGTCGATGTCGCGGCTTTGCAGCCAGCCGGCCAAGGGCGCCAGGTCGTGGGTGCCGGTGGTGGCCAAGGCTTTGTCCGGCCAGTCGAGAATCGGCGTGAAGTGGCCGGGCTGGGCCTGCTCGAAAGGCAGCACGCGCATGCCCAGCACGGCCTTGTCCGCCAGTTGTTCGCGCAGGCCTTCAGGCACGGTGCCCAGGTCTTCACCAAGGATGATTGCCTGGTGCCGCACCGACTCCAGGGCCAGCAGGCGCAGCAGGTCCTCCAGCGGATACTGCAGGTAGGCCCCTTCGTCGGGCTTGCAGCCACGGGGGATCAGCCACAGGCGGCGCAGGCCCATCACATGGTCGATGCGCAGGCCGCCGGCATGGGCCAGGTTGGCCCGCAGCATTTCGATGAAGGCGCGGTAGCCATTGCGTTTGAGGCCTTCGGGCGAGAACGCGCAGATGCCCCAGTCCTGTCCGCTGCGGTTGAGGATGTCCGGCGGGGCGCCAACCTTCAGGTTGGCCAGCAACTCGTCCTGGCGGCTCCAGGCCTGGCTGCCGGCACCGTCGGCGCCCACCGCCAGGTCGGCGATCAGGCCGACCGCCATGCCGTTGCCACGGGCGGCTTCCTGCGCGCGCTGCAGGCTGCGCTCGGTCAGCCACTGGCAGAACGCATGGAACTCGACCTTGGCGGGATACGCGCTGGCGAAGGCCTCCACTTCTGGGTGATAGGGGTCGTGCCAGGCGCTCGGCCAGTTGCGCCAGTCGGCGCCCAGGCCGTCGTCCACGGCTTGTGCCTGCAGCACTTCAAAGCGGCAGTGGTGCTCCAGCGCCTGGCCACCGGCCTCGCGGAAGCTCTCGAAGTCTTTGCGCAGGGGGTGATCAGCCTGGATGAAATTCTGGTACAGGGCGTCGAGCAGGCGCAGGCGGGCGTCGGCGGCGCGTGGCCAGTCGACCAGCGGGCGTTGCTCGAGGTCTTCCAGGGTTTGCTCCAGGCCACAGGCCACGACGGCCATGCGCACGGCACGTTCACCGAGCACGGCAGCGGGGCTGGCATACAAGGGGTTGAGCAGCAGGCGGCTGGAGGGTGAGTAGGGGCTGTAGTGTTGCTGGTCGAACGCCGACAGGGCGTGGATCGGGCTGATGGCGAGGGCGTCGGCACCACGCTCTGCGGCGCTGCGCGCCAGTTGCTCCAGGGCCAGGCAGTCGCCGTAGCCGCCATCACCTGGGCGGCGCAGGCTGTAAAGCTGCACCGCAATGCCCCAGCAGCGCGGTGGCGGCTGTTCGACAGCGTCCTCCAGGCTGTGGCAACGCAGCGGCGCCACGGCCACTGTGAAAGTACGGCCATCGATATCGACGCGGTGATAGCCCAAGGGCAATGCGCCAGGCAGTTGTGCCTGGTTGTCGAGGGTCAGGTCGAGCTGGCTGTGGTCTTCCAGGGTGCAGCGGGCGGCGCTGCCTGCGCTGAAGTAGCGCGCCAGTGCCAGTGGCCGGCCCAGGTCGGCAGTCAATAGCGGCGGTAAGTGTTCGCTGTCTTCGGCGGCGTCCACGGCGCGCAGGCTGTCCTGGAGGGCGCGGTCGTCACTGGCCGGGTGGCCAAGCGCTTCAAGGACCTTGCGCAGCACGTCGTCGCTGACCTGTTGTGGCCTGTTGTTGGCGTCGATCCAGTCGCGGGCCAGCCCTACGCGGGCGGCCAGGCGGTGTAATGCAGTTTCACTCATGGGCGCTCCTGGCCAGGTGCAAGCAGGCTGACCACGCAGCTGTACGCAGACAGTGCGGTGTCGGGGTGCGTGGTATCGCTACTGTCGAACAGGCGGTGTTCGGCTGCGGGCAGTTCGACCGGCTGTGGCGTGGCGGCCAGGTTCAGGTCGATGCGCAGGGTGTTGCCATTGCCCAGGCGCCAGCGTGCGGTCAGTGCCTTGTCGCCCAGCACGTCGGTGCCCAGCGCACGGCTGCCAGGCAGGTACGGTATGACATGGCGCCGGCGCAGCTCGAGCAGTTGCTGATAAAGGCCGTGCCAGCCGGCGATGACTTCCTGACGCTGTGGCCGTGAGGCCTGGAATGTCTGCTCGGCATTGGGGTCGGGGATGCGCTCGCGCTGCTCGGGATCGGCAAAGGCGGTGAAGTGGGCGAATTCGCCACGCCGACCCTCGCGCACGGCATCGGCCAGCTCGTCATGGAAGTCGGTGAAGAACAGAAACGGCCGGCAACTGCCATCCTCGTCACCCATGAACAACAGCGGGATCATCGGCGACAGCAGCAACAGGCCGGTAGCGGCGCGCAGGGCAGGGACCGGGCACAGGCGTGTCAGGCGTTCGCCCAGGGCGCGGTTGCCGATCTGGTCGTGGTTTTGCAGAAACAGTACGAACGAGCTGGGCTCAAGGTGGCCACTTGGTTCGCCGCGCGGGTGACCATGGCGGTTGGCCTGGCCCTGGAACACGAACCCTTCGGACAGGCAGCGGGCCAGCTTGTTGATCGGCAGGTCCTGGTAGTCGGCGTAGTACCCTTCGGTTTCACCCGTGAGTAGCACGTGCAGCGCATTGTGGCCATCGTCGTTCCACTGGGCGTCGAAGCCCTGTTCCAGCAGGAACGCCTGATTGTGCTCATTCTCCAGCATCAGCCACACCTGGCGGCCAGGCTCCACCGCAGCGCGTACCCGTTGCGCCAGCTCGACCAGGAAGTCGGGCTGGTCGATGGCATGCACTGCATCCAGGCGCAGGCCGTCGCAGCGGTAGTCGCACAGCCACATCAGAGCGTTCTGGATGAAGAACTCACGCACCTCTGGCCGGCGGAAGTCGATGGCTGCGCCCCAGGGCGTCTGCCGGTCCTCACGGAAGAACGGGCTGGCGTACTGGTGCAGGTAGTTGCCGTGCGGCCCAAAGTGGTTGTAGACCACGTCCACCACTACCATCAGGCCCTGGCCGTGGGCGTTATCGACCAGCGCGCACAATTGCTCAGGGCTGCCATAGCTGTGTTGCGGCGCGAATGGCAGCACGCCGTCGTAGCCCCAGTTACGCTCGCCAGGGAACTGCCCCAGCGGCATCAGCTCGATGGCGCTGATGCCAAGCTCTGCCAGGCGCGGCAGATGCCGGGCGACCCCAGGGTAGCCCTCGAGCACGCCGACGTGCAGTTCCTGAATCACCGCTTCGTGCCAAGGGCGGCCTCGCCAGGGGTGTTGCCAGGCGTAAGCCTGGGTATCGACCACCTGGCTCGGGCCCTGCACGCCTTCGGGCTGGTAGCGCGAAGCCGGGTCGGCCACCCGCAGCTCGCCGTCGATGCGATAGTGGTAACGGTCACTGGCCTGGCACGGGGCAACGCCGGTATACCAGCCATCTGCGTCGGGCAGCAGCTCGATCGGCGGCTGCTGCTCCAGTTCCAAGCTCACGCTGCGCGCATCCGGCGCCCATAGGGCGAAGCGCGCCGACGTGGCGTCCAGTAGGTGTGCGCCATGCCTGTGCATCTTCGATTCCCCGCTCAGTAGTGGCTCAACTGTGCCTGTTTGACCAGGTCCTCGTAGAGGCGGGCGTAGGGTTCGACCGCCTGGCACCAGTTGAACGGCTGGGTCATCGACAGGCAGCGCATGGCGTTGAGCAGGTTTTTCTTGCCGTAGACATAGAAGGCACGGCTCAGCGCTTCGCGGTAACTCTCCACGGTCGACTCATCGAACAGGAAACCGGTGACGCCATTCTCGATCGTGTCGGCCAGGCCTCCGGTGTTGCGCGCTACGGGCAGTGAGCCAAAACGCTGCGCATACATCTGGCTCAGGCCGCAGGGCTCGTAGCGTGATGGCATCAGCAGGAAGTCGCTGCCGGCGAACATCCGCCGCGCATCGGTTTCGTTGAAGCCGATACGCACGCCGATGCGGCCGGGATGGCGCAGGGCCAGCTCGCGCATGGCCTGCTCTTCTTCAGGCTCGCCACGGCCGATGATCGCGATCTGCCCGCCCTGTTCGACGATGTAGTCGGCCACGCCCAAGGTCAGGTCCAGGCCTTTCTGGAACACCAGCCGCGAGACTACGGCGAACAGTGGCCCTTCGCTTGGCTCGAGTTCGAACAGGCGGCGGACTGCTTCGGCATTGCGCGCCTTGCCATCCCAGTCGTTGATGCTGAAGTTGTGCTGCAGATGCTGGTCGGTGGCCGAATCCCAGCTTTCGTCGATGCCATTGGGGATGCCGCCGAGCAGGCCTTGCTGGGCCTTGCTGGCGAGGAAGCCATCCAGGCCGCAGCCGAATTCCGGCGTGGTGATTTCGCGGGCGTAAGTGGCACTGACGGTGGTGATGTGGCTGGAGTAGGCCAGGCCGGCCTTGAGGAAGGACAGCTTGCCGTAGAACTCCATGCCTTCCTGCTGCATGGCATGGTCAGGGATCGCCAGCTCCGGGCTGCAGGCGCGGCTGTACACACCTTGGTAGGCCAGGTTGTGAATGGTGAACAAGGTCGGGGTGCTCAGGCCGCGCCAGTGCATGTAGGCCGGGGCCAGGCCTGCGGGCCAGTCATGGGCGTGCACCACTTCGGGCTTCCAGTGGATCTTGCCTTCACCGGCGGCAATCTCGGCCGCGGCAAGGCCAAGGCGGGCGAAGCGGATGTGGTTGTCGGGCCAGTCGCGACCGTTGTTGGCACCATAGGGTGTGCCGTCGCGCTGGTACAGCTCAGGGCAGATCAGCACGTAGATGACCAAGCCGTCCGCCATGTCCATGCGGCCGATCTTGCACGGCGGCAGGGCCGCATGGCCGCCGAGTTCGCCGACGATATGAATGGGGTTGTCGCTTTCCATCACCTGGCTGTAGCCGGGGATCAGCACACGGACATCGTGCAGGTGCGCCAATGCCCGCGGCAGTGCTGCCGAAACGTCACCCAGGCCGCCGGTCTTGATCAGGTCGGCAATTTCGGAGGTGACGAACAGGATCTTGCGTTTGTTGGGGTTGTGCTGGCGCTGGGCGCCGGGTGCCTTGACTGTCGTGGCGAAATCCGGGGTGAGCGGTTCGCGGTTTTCCGGTTTGAATGAATCTACGTGAGGTTCGACAGCGGCACTGATCATACTTCTCTCCGTCCCTATGGTGTGGCCGAGTGCTGGCACCCGTTTGCTTTATTTCGTGCTGGTTATCTCTGTTTCGTGTCTTCGTAGTGCGGTCCTTGCCCCAAGGTCGTGCGCGCAGGCACGGCGCGATCGGCATTCCCGCCGAAAGCGTTTGGTCTGGAAGGAGTGAGCGGGCTGCAGCGAGGGGTATCCCATTGCTTTGGCCTACTTAAAGTTCCTGACCCGTCGCCTTTTGCAAAAGTTCGACTTTTTTCATGTCGCCTCTTCCCTGAGCAAATCGCGGGCCGAAAGCTGAGTGTAGGAGACCGGAAGTAAAAAAGGTGACCCACTGGTCACTTTCGTTATGACGCGAGATAGACGCAAACGTTGGCGTGTGTCATCGCTTTGAGAAGGGGTGTTCCAAGAGAGGGCGCAGGCAAAATTCGGGGGGCCATTTTGTGGCGAAAAAGGGTGTATGCACCGTTAGGGTGCACGGTGGGGCTTACCCATTTTGGCCTTCTCGCAGGTCGATCTGCGAAAAGGCCGACACCTGCAGCTAGAACCTGCGGGTACTGATCAACTCATCCAGGACCCGTGTCGGCACCCTGAACGGCACCGACATGTGATCTTCCCCAGCCTCGAGCTGGAAATCACTGCGCAGCCCATACTGCGACAGTGCCTCCAGGCGCAATTGCAGGGCCCGGGCATCCTGAATCTCCTGGGGCATCTCGCGGTCACCGATCAACAGCGTAAGGCTGCTATGGGTCAGGTCCAGTTGCCCGGCGTGGGCACGCTGCATGAATGTCCGCTCATGGGCCATCAGGTAGCGGTCACGCCACCACAGGCTCGGGCTGATGGCGATCACGTGCTGGAACAGTTGCGGTCGGGTAAACAGCGCATACACGCCGAACATGCCACCGAACGAATGCCCGACCAGGCTGCGCTGGTCCTGATCGACCTTGAAACGGGCATTGACCTTTGGCATCAGGCGTTTTTCGATGAAGTCCAGGAACAGGTCCTGGCCACCTTGGGGTGGTTTGTTGCGCTCGGCAGGTTGCGGTGGCGACAAGTCGAAGGCGCGGCGTTCGAAGTCCAATGGGGTGTCGCTGGGATAGCCGATGGCGACCAGTATCGCGCCGCGCAGCCGGTCCTGAGCGCGCTTGGCGGCATGAAACGCCGGGAAGTAGGCGTTGCCGTCAAGCAGGTAGATCACCGGGTAGCCGCCGGTCCAGGGCACATCGCCCTCCGGCAGGCTGATCATGATCCGGTATTCGCGGCCCTCGGCACTTTTCATCGACCATTGCTCGGTGCCGTCCAGCGTTACCGGCGCGGCGTGGGCCAGGCTGGCAAGCAGTGCAGTGCCCAGCCAGATCATCAATGTGCGCATGTTCATCCCCCCCTTTACCAGCGATAACTCAGGCTGGTGACCACGCTGCGCGCTTCACCCCGGTAGCAGTAGCCCTGCTGGCAGTTGATATAGCGTTTGTCGAACAGGTTGCGCGCATTGAGCGCCAGGCGAACGCCGTCCAGGCCGCCGCCGAAGTCGTAGTGCACGCCGGCATCGACCAGTGTGTAGCCTTCGTTCTTCACGGTGTTCTGTGCATCGCCGTAGTTGCTGCCGGTGTAGCGGGCACCGCCAGAGACGCCTACGCCCATCGGCAGGCGGTAGTCGAGCCAGACAGAAGCAAGATGGCGGGGAACGTCCAGTGGCTGCTTGCCTTCATTGCCATCGTTGCTTTCAGTCACTTCGGGGTCGTTGAAGCTGTAGCTGGCGGTCATCTTCAGCCGGTCGCTGAGGTCGGAAACGGCTTCCAGTTCCAAGCCCTTGGAGACCTGCTCGCCAGTGGCGATACTGTTGATCGGGTTGGCCAGGTCGCGGGTCAGCACGTTCTTCTGGGTCAGGTGGTACAGCGAGGCGGTGAGCATCGTTGCGCTGCCTGGTGGCTGGTACTTCAAGCCCACTTCGTATTGTTCGCCTTCGGTGGGTTTGTAGGCACCGCTGCCACTCTGTGGCTGGAACGAGGTGGCGTAGCTGGCGTAGGGTGCCAGGCCGTTGTCGAACAGGTAGAGCGCGCCGACCGAGCCAGTGGTGGCTGAGTCACTGGTCTTGCGGTTGATGCCGCTGAGGTTGTCGCTGCGCCGCACGTGCACGAAGTCGCGGCGCAAGCCGGCCGAAAGCCGCCAGCGGTCGAGGTCGATCTGGTCCTGCAGGTACAGGCCGGTGCGTTGCTCCAGGCCATCTTCGTCCGCCAGCGGCGTACCCGGTTTGGCCACCGGTTGGTGGTAGTCGGGCGCGAAGCGGTCGATCGACGGCGCCGGGCCGCTGGCATACGACAATGAGGTGTCGATCCAGCCGTAGTCCACGCCGGTCAGCAAGGTGTGGTGCAGGGTACCTGTTGCAAAGCGGCTGACCAGGCGCGTGTCGGCCGAGACACTCGACATGTCTTCGTACACACCGATGGCATCGCGATCGAGGATGTGCCCCTCGCGCTCCTGATAGGGTTGCAGGTACTGGTTGGTGGTATCGACCTGGCCGTAACGCAGGTTCTGCTGGAAGCTGAAGGTGTCGTTGAAGGTGTGCTCGAATTCGTAGCCGAAGGTCCATTGGCGCTGTTGCAGCTTGTCGAAGTACTCGTCACCCTGCCAGAAATCGGTCAGGTGATCGCCCTGCTGGTAGAGCATCGGTGAGGCGGCTGTCTCGCGTTCCTGGTATTGCGCCAGCAGTGTCAGGCTGGTGTCTGGGTCGATCTGCCAGGTCAGCGAGGGTGCGATCAGGCGCACGTCGTTGTTCAACTGCTCGATATAGTTTTCGGCATCGCGGTACACACCCACAACGCGGTATAGCAGGTCGCCGGACTCGTTCAGCTTGCCACCCAGGTCGAATTGCCCTTGTTGGTGGTTGTAGTTGCCCGACTGGATCTGTACTTCGTTTTTTGCCTGCAGGCCAGGGCGTTTGCTGACCCGGTTGACCATGCCGCCGGGGCTGATCTGCCCGTACATCACCGACGACGGGCCTTTGAGCACTTCGATGCGCTCCAGGTTGTAGGCTTCGGTCTGGTACAGCGACAACCAGCCGCTGCCGGGTTGGCGCAGGCCATCGAGAAAGTCCGCGCCCATGGTGGTTTCGAAGCCACGGATGCTGATCATGTCGAAACGTGGGTCGAGGCCTGATGCGCCTACCCGTACACCGGCAGTGTAGGCCACGGCATCTTCGACGCGGTCGACCTTGCGGTCGGCGATCTGCTCGGCGGTGACCACGCTGATGCTCTGCGCGGTTTCCAGGATGGGCCGGTCGGTCTTGGTGGCGCTGCTGGCGTTGCTGGCGAAGTAGCCTTCGACGGGCGCGAAGGCGCTTTGCGAGGCGGTTGCGTCGATGCTGATCGGCTCCAGCTGCAGGCTGGCGTCGCCCTGGCCTGGCAGCACGACATAGCCGGCGCTGGACTTGTGCAGTTGCAGGCCACTGCCACTGAGCAGTTGGTTCAGCCCGTCTTCCAGCGGGCCGCCACCGGCCAGCCCTGGGCTGTTCAGGCCGCGCACGGCCTCCGGCGAGAAGGACAGGGTGATCCCGGCACGTTCAGCGAAGGTGCTCAGCGCCTGCCCCAAGGGGCCTGCCGGGATGCTCGGCGCGGTCGCTGTGGCGGCCAGCGCACCGCCGGCGTGCAGGGCCAACGCAAGGTACACGGCACGTGACAAGGTTCGGGAGCAGCGGGGCGGTCGGGCAGGCAGCATGAAGCGATCCATTCGAGGGGGTGATCATCCCTAACCGGATGAGCGCGTGAAGTCCGACAGTTTTTTCATGCCTGGGATGAAATACGCACCCACCAGCGTGTGCGTTGGTCGATACGCACAGGCAGCAGGTGGGCGATGTTGTCCAGCAGTGCCCCCGGCTGGTCGAGGTGGAACACGCCCGACAGGCGCAGGTCGGCCACTGCCGGGTCGCAGCGCAGCCAGCCACGGCGGTAGCGAGCGGCCTCGGCGAGGAAGTCGGCCAGGGGTATGTCGTTGACGATCAGCAGGCCGCGGCTCCAGGCGAACGGATCCAGGGCGCCGCCGCCCAGAGGCGCCAGTCGCGTGGGGTAGAGCGCAAGGCCGCTGCCAGCCTGCACCCGCTGCGAGCCCGCAGCGGCAGTCACCAGCACTTCACCGCGTTCGACGTGCAACTCGCTGTAACCATCGCGCTCGCGCAGCACGGCGCGCGCCTGGTGGCCTTGGCAAACGCCCTGCTGGCAGCGCACGCGCCAGTCGGCGCCATCGACCAGCATTTCGCCACTGCGCAGGCGGATTTCCCTACCATGCAGGTCAACGGCGCTGTCAGTGTTCAATTGCAACTCGAGGTCGCCGTTCAGGCGCAACTGCCGCTGTTCGCCGACACCGGTGGTGAAGTCACTGCGCCACGCGGGGGGCGCAGTGCCGATCAGCAGCGTGGCGCCGCCCGCTGTCAGGCCCAGGCCCAGCAGCTTGAGGGTGCGGCGGCGGCTCAGGTCGACGTCGGCCTGGCGCAGCACGGCAGCCGTGCAAGTGGCATCGGGCAGGTGCCCGTTGTGGAAGTGCCCGCTGACCTGCTGCATGCGCTGCCAGGCCAGGTCATGCCGTGTATCACGCAGCCGCCAGGCATTGAACTGGCTGAACACCTCGACATTGCCCGGGCTGGCCCGCAAGCGCATCTGCCACTCGATGGCCGTACGCACGATGGCTTCAGGCAGCCGCTCTGGCGCGGCGGTCACTCGAAGCACAGCCGGTAGCAGTGCAGCAACGCGTTGGCTACGTGGCGCTCTACCGTGCGGCTGGAAACCCCCAGCCGTTCGGCTATTTGCGCATGGGTCAGGCCGCCCAGCTGGTACAGCAGGAAGGCGTCGCGCACGGTGGGTTTGAGGCCATCGAGCAATTGCGCGATGCGCTCAAGGCACTGCATGGCCTCGTGGCGCACGTGCGGGGAGGGGTAGCTGGCCTCGGGCAACTGCGCCAAGGTTTGCAGGTAGGCGCGCTGCAGTGCGTCGCGCCGCCAATGGTCGACCACAAGGCCGCGGGCGATGCGTACCAGCAGAGCGCGGGGCGCCTGGGTACTGATCGGCTGGTTGCGCACCAACAGGCGTACGAACGTGTCCTGGGCCAGGTCTGCGGCCTGTTGCGAGCAGCCCAGCGAGCGCTTCAGCCAGCTGTGCAGCCAGCCGCGCTGGGTGTCGTACAGGACCTCAAGCGGAATGATCGCATCCGTTTCATGCACTGCCATGCAACGCCCCGGGCCAGGTGAATGGAGAAAGCGCGCACGATAAACGCGAATCGTTCCCAATTCAAACTTTTTTCTGTGGGGGCCAGCAGTGTGGGAGCGTTAACGCTCCCACCAGGGGGGAGAATGAATCAGAGGCTTACAGGTTCATCGCCGGAGCGCGCCCGCTCCAGCTGCATGTGCAACTGAGCGACTTGCTGGCGCAGTTGGTCGCGTTCGTCCTTCAATTTACGCAGCTCATCACGGCGCACGGAGACATAGAGGGTCTGGGTTGGAGTGGCAGGCATCAAGGTACCCATGTAAACACCTCGCGGTTTTGGCTGGTGACAATCAAAGCGTAGTCGCTTCACGCGGCGGGCATTCTGAATTCTTTCACTGCTCATTGGAACTTTTTTGTTTAACGTTGTCTCGCCGTTCGTCGCTGAACCCTCGGGCGGTGTGCTGGACTAATCTGAAACGCTGGACTGTGTTGTCATTCATTTTTCAAGGGGAGCATCGGCTCATGCAACTGGGAATCGTCGGGCTGGGCCGCATGGGCGGCAATATTGCAAGGCGGCTGATGCGCGCCGGGCACCGCACGGTCGTGCACGACCGTAACCGTGATGCAGTCGTCGGGCTGGAAGGCGAGGGCGCCCAAGGGGCTCACGACCTTGGCGCGCTGGTGCAGAAGCTCAAGGCGCCGCGGGCGGTATGGGTAATGCTGCCGGCGGGCGAACCTACCGAGCAGACCATCGCGCAGCTGGCCGAACTGCTGGAACCGGGCGATGCGATCATCGACGGTGGCAACACCTTCTACAAGGACGACATGCGCCGCGCCGCCGAGCTGGCCAAGCGCGGGCTGCATTACCTGGACGTCGGTACCTCTGGCGGGGTGTGGGGCCTGGACCGTGGCTACTGCATGATGATCGGCGGTGAGAAAGACGTGTTCGAGCGCCTGGAGCCTTTGTTCAAGGCGCTGGCGCCGGGCGTTGGCGACATTCCGCGCACCCAGGGGCGCGAAGGTGAGCACGACCGCGCCGAACATGGCTACATCCATGCAGGCCCGCCCGGCGCCGGGCACTACGTGAAGATGGTGCACAACGGCATCGAATACGGGTTGATGCAGGCCTACGCGGAAGGCTTTGACCTGCTGCGCAGCAAAGGCGGCGATGAGCTACCGCAAGAACAGCGCTTCGACCTGAACGTCGCCGAAATCGCCGAGGTATGGCGCCGTGGCAGCGTGGTCACCTCCTGGCTGCTCGACCTCACCGCCGATGCCCTGGTGGCCGACCCGCACCTGGCGCAGTTCAGCGGCTCGGTATCGGACAGTGGCGAAGGCCGCTGGACGATCGACGCAGCAGTCGAGCAGGCCGTGCCGGTACCTGTCCTGTCCAGTGCGTTGTTCGCCCGGTTCCGCTCACGCCAGCAGCAGGGCACCTACGGCGACAAGGTCCTCTCGGCCATGCGCCTGGGCTTCGGTGGCCACGTCGAGAAGAAAGGCCAATGACCCGACAGACCACTCCTGCAGCCGGCCCTTGTACCTTGTTCCTGTTCGGTGCCAACGGTGACCTGGTCAAGCGCCTGCTGATGCCGGCGCTGTACAACCTGGGCCGGGACGGCCTGCTCGACCGCAACCTGCGCATCGTTGGTGTGGACCATAATGCCGCCACTGCCGATGAATTCGCCGAACGCCTGCACGCGTTCATGCGTGAACGCGACAAGGGCGGCGAGGGCGCAGCCAAGTGCCTGGACGAAAAACTTTGGGCGCGCCTGGCCAAGCGCCTGGACTACCAGACCGGCGACTTCCTGGACCCGGCCACCTATACCGCGCTGGCCAAGCGCATCGACAAGACCAGCCATGGCAACGCCATTTTCTACCTGGCCACCTCGCCACGCTTTTTCCCCGAGGTTGCCCAGCGCCTGTGGGATGCCGGCTTGCTCGACGAGTCTGGCGGTGGCTACCGCCGGGTCGTGGTGGAAAAACCCTTCGGCACCGACCTGGCCAGTGCCGAGGCGCTCAATGCCTGCCTGCTCAAAGTGATGAGCGAGCGGCAGATCTACCGCATCGACCATTATCTGGGCAAGGAGACGGTGCAGAACATCCTGGTCAGCCGTTTTTCCAATGGCTTGTTCGAGTCGTTCTGGAACAACCACTACATCGACCATGTGCAGATCACGGCCGCCGAAACGGTGGGCGTCGAGACTCGCGGTGGGTTCTATGACCACACCGGTGCCTTGCGCGACATGGTGCCCAACCACCTGTTCCAGTTGCTGGCGATGGTTGCCATGGAGCCGCCTGCAGCCTTTGGCGCAGATGCCGTGCGCGGCGAAAAAGCCAAGGTGATCGGCGCTATCCGTCCCTGGTCGACGAAGATGGCCCTGAAGAACTCCGTGCGCGGCCAGTACACCGCGGGCAAGCAGGGCCGCAAGCGCCTGGCCGGGTATCGCCAGGAGGACAGGGTGGCGGCCGACAGCCAGACCGAAACCTACGTGGCCCTGAAGGTGATGATCGACAACTGGCGCTGGGCCGGCGTGCCGTTCTACCTGCGTACCGGCAAACGCATGAGCGTGCGCGACACCGAAATTGCCATCTGCTTCAAGCCTGCGCCCTACGCGCAGTTTCGCGAATCGGAGCTGGAGCGGCCCAAGCCCAACTACCTGAAGATCCAGATCCAGCCCAACGAAGGCATGTGGTTCGACCTGCAAGCCAAGCGCCCGGGCCCGGAACTGGTGATGGAAAACGTCGAGCTGGGGTTCGCCTACAAGGACTTCTTCAAGATGACCCCGGCCACGGGGTACGAGACCTTGATCTACGACTGCCTGACCGGCGACCAGACCTTGTTCCAGCGTGCCGACAACATCGAGAACGGCTGGCGTGCGGTGCAGCCGTTTCTGGATGCCTGGGCGCAGGACGGCGAGGTGCATGAGTACCCGGCGGGCGAGGATGGGCCAGCGGCCGGCAATGAGTTGCTGGCCCGTGACAAGCGCGAGTGGCACCGGTTGGGATGATCGCACGGCCCACTGTGTGGGCCAGACAGTTGCATTAAGGAGATCCAATGCCTGCCCACATCGAAGACTATGCGCTGCTCGGCAACTGCCGCAGCGCCGCCCTGGTCAGCCGTGACGGTTCCATCGACTGGCTGTGCCTGCCACGCTTCGATGCCCCCGCCGTGTTCGCGGCGCTGCTGGGCAATGAAGAAAACGGTCGCTGGCGCCTGGCCCCCAGCGACTCCATCGAGCATGTCAGCCGGCGCTACCAGCAAGATACCCTGGTGCTGGAAACCACCTGGGTGACTGCCAGCGGCCGCGCCCGTGTGCTGGACTTCATGCCGCTGGACGACGTCAATTCGGTCGTGCGCATCGTCGATGGCATTGCCGGCGAAACCAACTTTGAAATGGACCTGGTGATGCGCTTCGACTACGGGCGCAGCGTACCCTGGGTGGAAAAGCTCGACCCGCTGACCCTGAGCGCCGTCGCCGGCCCCGACCGGCTGATCCTGTGCAGCACGGTGGCCTCGCACGCCCGCGACCACCACACTGTCGCGCGCTTTCGGGTGTGCGCCGGTGAGCGCCAGGTGTTCAGCCTGCGCCATCAACCTTCGCACCTGCCGGTACAGCCCGACTGCGATATCGAACATGCCCTGGCGCATACCGTCAGCCAGTGGCAGGCCTTTGCCGCCCGCTGCCCGGATGTCGGCCCCTACAGCGCGAGCGTGCGCCGTTCATTGCTCACCCTCAAGGCCATGACGTATGCCCCTACCGGCGGCATCGTTGCGGCCGTCACCACCTCGCTGCCCGAAAGCATCGGCCACGAGCGCAACTGGGACTATCGCTTCTGCTGGCTGCGCGATGCCACTATGACCCTGCTGGCGTTCATGAACCTGGGTTACTTCGACGAAGCGCAGGCCTGGCGTGAGTGGCTGCTGCGTTCGGTGGCCGGCAACCCGGAGCAGATGCAGATCATGTACGGCCTGGCAGGGGAGCGAGACCTGCAGGAATACACCCTGCCGTGGCTGGCCGGGTATGAGCACTCGCAGCCGGTGCGGGTGGGCAACGCTGCCGCTCAACAGCGGCAGCTGGACATCTACGGCGAGGTCGCCGACGCCATGGCCCAGGCGATAAAGGGCGGGTTGCCCAGGCACCCACGCAGTGCGGCGATCTCCCGCCTGATCATGCCCTACCTGGAGCGCATCTGGCGTGAGCCGGACGAAGGCATCTGGGAGGTGCGTGGTGGCAGGCAGCACTTCGTGCATTCCAAGGTCATGGCCTGGGTCGCATTCGACCGCGCGGCGGGGTTGGCTGAGACCACCGAGGAGGGCAGCGAGCGCGGGCAGTATTACCGGCAGGTGGCAGATGAAATCCGCCGCGAGGTGTGTGAGCAGGGGCTCGATGCCAAAGGCCTGCATTTCGTCCAGGCCTATGGCTCGAGCGAAATGGACGCCAGCCTGCTGCAGATCGCCCTCACCGGGTTCCTGCCGGCCCAGGATGAGCGGTTTCTGCGCACGCTCGAACAGATCGAGCAGCGCCTGCTGAAAAACGGTTTGCTGATGCGCTATGACAGTGACCGCTGCAGTGACGGCCTGACGCCGGGTGAAGGGACGTTCCTGGTCTGTTCGTTCTGGTTGGCCGATGTGTATGTGCTGTTGGGGCGCCAGGGCGAGGCGCAGGCGCTGTACGAGAAGCTGACCGGGCTGTGCAATGACGTGGGTTTGCTGGCCGAGCAGTACGACCCGGCAGGCAAGCGCATGCTGGGCAACTTCCCCCAGGCGTTCAGCCACATCGGCATCATCAACACGGCGCTGAACCTGCACCGGGCGCAGTGCCCGGCAAGGGATCGGGCCCAGTGTGGTTGAAGGGCATGGCTACTCGTATTCAGCGAAATGACCGGAGTAGACTAGTGCCAAGAGCAATCGACAAGGAATACGCATGAGCGTTCGTCGCCATGAGCTGGCAGCCAGGGCATCGCAATTCTGATGGCCAACCACAAGATCGAAATTCGCCGTCGCAATATCGAGAAGATCCTCGTGGCCGCAGAAAAGGTGTTCGCCGAGAAGGGCTACGGCGCAACGTCCATGGGTGACATCGCCGAACAGGCCGAGCTGCCGCGCTCCAACCTGCATTACTACTTCAGTACCAAGGATGAGCTGTTCCGCGCAGTGCTGCAGGACCTGCTGGATGTGTGGAAGCAGGACGCGCTGTGCTTCGAGAACTTCGACGACCCCCGGGTGGTGCTGACCAGCTACATTCGCGCCAAGATGGGCCATTCGCGCTCACGGCCGCTGGGCTCGAAGATCTGGGCCGAAGAGATGCTGCATGGCGCGCCGCTGCTTGGGGTGAGCCTGGATGACAGCCTGGTGCCCTGGGCGAAGCTGAAGGTAGACAAGATTCGCCGCTGGGTGGAGGAGGGGCGCATCCTGCCGGTGGAGCCTTCGGCGCTGCTGTACATGATCTGGGCTTCGACCCAGCACTATGCCGACTTCGGCTACCAGGTGGCTGTGCTCAATGGCGGAGAACCGCTGTCGGACCTGGCGTTCGAGAGTGCGGTACAGACGGTGACGAGTGTGATCCTGCGCGGTATCGGCCTGGAGCCTTGATAAGTGCATCGCGGGTCGTGTAGGAGCGGCCTTGTGTCGCGAAAGGGCCGCAAAGCGGCCCCAGCGATTCCCAGGCGTCAGCTCGCCTCGCGGTAGGGGTTGCGCGGGTCCTGCGTCCAGTTCAGGTATGGCTTGCCGGTATCCTGCGCCACCATCTCGATGCAATCTTCCACCGGGCAGGTGATCTGGCACAGGTTGCAGCCCACACATTCGTCTTCGATCACGCTGTAGGCATGGGTCCCGTCAGCCTTCAGCGTACTGGCAATGGCCTGGTGCGAGGTGTCCTCACAGGCGATATGGCAGCGCCCGCAACCGATGCAGGCATCCTGGTCGATGTGCGCCACCGATTTGTAGTTGATGTCCAGGTACTTCCAGTCGGTGGTGTGCGCCACGGCCTGGCCGCGGAATGCTTCAAGGTTCTGGTGCCCGTGCTGGTCCATCCAGCGCGCCAAACCGTCCTGCATGTCTTCGACAATACGAAAACCGTGCAGCATCGCCGCAGTGCACACCTGCACCGCGCCACTGCCCAAGGCAATGAACTCGGCCGCATCACGCCAGTTGCCGATACCCCCGATGCCACAGATCGGTAGCCCGCGCGTTTGCGGGTCGCGGGCAATCTCGGCGACCATGTTCAGGGCGATGGGTTTGACCGCCGAGCCGCAGTAGCCACCGTGGGTGCTCTGATCGCCGACGATCGGGTGGGCGACCATGCGGTCCAGGTCGACGCTGGTGATGGAGTTGATGGTGTTGATCAGCGACACGGCATCGGCGCCACCGCGATGTGCCGCACGCGCCGACTGGCGGATGTCGGTGATGTTGGGCGTGAGCTTGACGATCACCGGCAACGCGCAGTGCGTCTTGCACCAGCGGGTGACCATTTCCACATACTCCGGCACCTGGCCGACCGCCGCGCCCATGCCGCGCTCGGGCATGCCATGCGGGCAGCCGAAGTTCAGTTCGATACCGTCGGCACCGGTGGCTTCCACCAGCGGCAGGATGAATTTCCATGATTCTTCAATGCACGGCACCATCAGCGAGACGATCAGCGCACGGTCTGGCCAGTCCTTCTTCACCTGGGTGATTTCGCGCAGGTTGATTTCCAGCGAGCGGTCGGTGATCAGCTCGATGTTGTTGATGCCCTGCACCAGCCGGTTGGCGCCGTAATGCGCCGAGTAGCGCGACGACACGTTGACCGCTGCCGGGTCCTCGCCCAGGGTCTTCCAGACCACGCCGCCCCAGCCGGCTTCGAAGGCGCGGACCACGTTGTAGGCTTTGTCGGTTGGCGGTGCGGAGGCCAGCCAGAAGGGGTTGGGCGCCTTGATGCCGGCGAACACGATAGACAAGTCGGCCATTTATGCAGCCTCCACATTGAGCATGAGTTGGGCATGGATAGCTTCGGCGGCCAGCTTGCCATGTTGCACGGCCTGGACGGTGAGGTCCTGGCCCAGGGCGGTACAGTCGCCACCGGCGTAGACGCCCGGCAGGCTGGTGCGCATGCCCTCGTCGACGCGAATGCGCTCGCCGTCGCGGGCCAGTTGCGCAGCCAGCGGGTCGTTAAGGCTTTGTTCGTCGAAGCGTTGGCCGATGGCTTTGAAGATGGCATCGGCGGCCAGCTCGAAGGTCTCACCGGTGTCGCGCAGGCGGCCATCGGCCAGTTCGGTGCGGGCGAAGCGCATGCCCCGCACGCGGTTGTCGTCGTCCAGCAGCACGGCGTCGGGGCGCGCCCAGGTGTGCAGACGCACCTGGTTGGCCTTGGCGATGTCCTGCTCGTGGCCGGTGGCGCCCATGTCGGCGTAGCCGCGGCGGTATACCAGGTTGACATCGCGGGCACCCAGGCGGCTCATCTGTACGGCCATGTCGATGGCGGTGTTGCCTGCGCCGATCACCAGGCAACGCTCTGCCAACGGCAGTTGCGAAAGATCATCCGCCTGGCGTAGCTCACGGATGTAGTCGGTGGCGGCGAGCATGCCGGGCGCCTCTTCGCCAGGCAGGCCGAGCTGGCGTATGGCGTTCAGGCCAAGGCCGAGGAATACCGCGTCGTACTGATCACGCAGCTCTGCCAGGCTCAGGTTGTCGCCCAGGCGGTGGCCGTGGCGCATTTCGATACCGCCGATCCCGAGCAGGAATTCCACTTCGCGCTGGGCATAGTCGTCCACCAGCTTGTAGCGGGCGATGCCGTACTCGTTCAGGCCGCCGGCCTTGTCGCAGGCCTCGAACACCACCACCTCGTGGCCATGCATGGCCAGGCGATGTGCGCAGGACAACCCGGCGGGGCCTGCGCCGACCACGGCGATGCGTTTGCCGGTGGCTGGCGAGCGTTTGAACGGGTGCTCGGTGAAACCGGCATTGTCCAGGGCATAGCGCTGTAGCTGGCCAATCAGTACCGGTGCGCATTCCTGGGCGTTGTTGCGCACGCAGGCCTGCTGGCAAAGGATCTCGGTAGGGCACACGCGGGCGCAGCTGCCGCCCAGGATGTTGGCCGAAAGGATGCGCTCGGCGGCACCTTGCAGGTTCTCGTCGCTGATACGGTGAATGAACGAGGGGATGTCAATTTCGCTCGGGCATGCGTTCACGCAGGGCGCGTCGTAGCAATACAGGCAGCGGGCGCTTTCCACTGCGGCCTGGCGGGCGGTGAGGGGTGGCGCGAGGTCACTGAATTGCTCGGCCAGCTGGTCGGCGCCGGCCCGGGGGCGCGGCAAGTGGTTCAGGGCATCGATCACGGTTGTAGCCTCTCTTTTTTTTAGGGCTTGGGCGGGGGGGCGCCATGCGCCCCAATCGCCGGCAAGCCGGCTCCCACAGGTACAGTGATGTCCCTGGGAGTGATGCCGCCCCTGTAGGAGCTGGCTTGCCGGCGATGGGCTGCGCAGCAGCCCCAACAGCTTCAGCGCTGGACGGGTATCGGGCGCTGCTGCTCGGCGCGGCGGCCCAGGACCTCGTACACCGAGGGATACGCCGGGCGCTCCACGTAACGCCCCGCGCCAGGTTCGGCACGCAGGTCGCCATCGGCCCAGACCACGCGGCCCTGGCTGATGGTGTGGCTGGGAATACCGCGCACGGTGCGGCCTTCGAAGATGTTGAAGTCAACACGCTGGTGGTGGGTTTGCGCGCTGATGGTGCGCGTGCCCTGTGGGTCCCACAGCACCAGGTCGGCATCGGCGCCGACGCGGATGGCGCCCTTGCGCGGGAACAGGTTGAAGATCTTCGCGGTGTTGGTGGAGGTCAGCGCGACGAATTCATGCATCGACAGCCGCCCGCTGTTGACGCCAGCGTCCCACAACACCGCCATGCGGTCTTCGATGCCGGCGGTGCCGTTGGGGATGCGGCTGAAGTCGTTGCGGCCCATGGCTTTCTGCTCGGCGCAGAAGCAGCAGTGGTCGGTGGCCGTGGTGTGCAGGTTGCCCGATTGCAGGCCGCGCCACAGGGCTTCTTGATGCTCGCGCGGGCGGAACGGTGGGCTCATGACATAGCCTGCGGCGGTGGCCCAGTCCGGGTCGCGGTAGACGCTGTCGTCGATCAGCAGGTGCCCGGGCAGCACTTCACCGTAGACCGGCTGGCCCTTGGCCCGGGCATAGGTGATTTCGTCCAGCGCTTCACGGCTGGAGATGTGTACCACGTACAACGGCGTACCAATGGTTTCGGCGATGCGGATGGCACGGCTGGCAGCCTCGCCTTCGACTTGCGAAGGGCGCGACAGCGGGTGCGCTTCGGGGCCGGTCAGGCCTTGGGCGAGCAGTTTTTGCTGCAGGTGGTAGACCAGCTCGCCGTTCTCGGCGTGCACGGTGGGTACCGCGCCCAGTTGCAGGCAGCGCTCGAAGCTGGCGACCAGGGTGTCGTCGGCCGCCATGATCGCATTCTTGTAGGCCATGAAGTGCTTGAAGCTGTTCACGCCATGTTGGGTGACCAGCTCGCCCATTTCTTCGGCGACCTGCTCACTCCACCAGGTGATGGCAACGTGAAAGCCGTAATCGGACGCGCTCTTTTGCGCCCAGCCGCGCCAGGTGTGAAAGGCCTCCAGCAGCGATTGCTGCGGGTTGGGGATAACGAAGTCGATGATCGAAGTGGTGCCGCCGGCCAGCCCGGCGGCAGTGCCGCTGAAGAAATCCTCGCTGGCCACTGTACCCATGAAGGGCAACTGCATGTGGGTGTGCGGGTCGATGCCGCCGGGCATCAGGTACTGGCCGCTACCGTCGAGGATCTCGCAGTCGGTAGGGGCTTGCAGGTCTTTGCCAATGGCGCGGATCTGGCCATCGACACACAGGACATCAGCGGGGTAGCTCTCTTCGTGGGTGACCACGGTGGCGCCACGGATCAACAGGGACATGCCGTCTTCCTCGCAGGCTGACCGGTCTGTGCCGGTTCTTCAATTGTTATGCGCCAGTGGCTGGAGGATGAATTTCAATCCTGTCAGGCCTGACAAGAATGGAATTTAGATGCTCATTGTGGATTGTTCAAGAAAATAATTTATGAGCTTATATCTTCTATAACTAATTGTTTTTTAACGATTAATTTCAATAATCACCAAAATGGTGAGGCCTTTCACCATTTTGACGCACTTGACAAGAAGCCAAATTGGTCAAGATTTTCCATGCAAAATCAGCTGCTTGAAACCTGGCCGGGAGGCGCAAGGCGCGCCACTGAAAAACCAGGCTGCACCAGTTTGAAACCTGATGCAGGGGCCAGGGCCGGCCCATGGCGCTGACAGCGGCAGGCGAAGGCATGACCGTGCCATCGCGGCAAGCGGATCAATGCCTTGCAGATCAGTTGATTACCTGCGGTCGGCGGCGGCCGGCCGGGCAGCCGAAGGCCAGCCCGGCACGTATTTTGAGTACGGCCACAACCGCCAGGCCGGACCGCAGGAGCAGTACTGGTGGTGTATGTACTCCGGCCATCGCGTTAGCCCGATGAGCAGACAATTAGAAAAATCTGGAGAAGGCCCCATGCAACAGAGCAGATCGCAAGTGATCGAGCAGGATGGCCTGTTCGAGCTGTCCGCAGGCAGTGACGTACTCGACAGCCCGCGCTACAACCACGACATCGCGCCCACAAAAGTGCACCAGCGCACCTGGAACACATGGCACATCACCGCATTGTGGGTGGGCATGTCCATCTGCGTGCCCACCTACACCCTGGGCGGCGTGCTCACGGCCTACTTTGGCCTGAGCGTGGGCGAGGCGTTGCTGGCGATCCTGCTGGCCAACCTCATCGTGCTGATCCCGCTCACCCTCAACGCCTTCCCCGGCACCAAGTACGGCATTCCCTTCCCTGTGTTGCTGCGTTCATCGTTCGGTATCTTCGGCTCCAACGTACCGTGCCTGATACGCGCGGTGGTTGCCTGTGGCTGGTTCGGCATCCAGACGATGTTCGGCGGCTTGGCCATTCACCTGTTCCTGGGCTCGATCTTCGATGACTGGAAAGCGCTCGGTGGCACCGGTGAAGTGATCGGCTTCATGGTGTTCTGGGCCCTCAACCTGTGGGTGGTGTTGCGCGGCGCCGAATCGATCAAATGGCTCGAAACCCTGTCGGCGCCGCTGTTGGTGGCGGTCGGCTTCGGCCTGCTGTTCTGGGCGTTGCCGCACATGTCGATGACCGAGCTGCTGGCCCAGCCGCCCAAGCGCCCGGAAGGGGCGAGCGTAGTGAGCTATTTCTGCGCCGGGCTTACCGCGATGGTCGGTTTCTGGGCCACTTTATCGCTGAACATTCCGGATTTCAGCCGCTACGCCAAGAGCCAGAAGGACCAGATCCTCGGGCAGATCTTCGGCCTGCCGCTGACCATGTTTTTGTTCGCCTCCCTGGGCGTAGTGATGACCGCCGCCTCGGCGTCGCTGGTGGGTGAAACGGTGTCCGACCCGGTGAGCCTGATCGGCAAGATCCAGAGCCCGGGCTGGGTGGCACTGGCCATGGCGCTGATCGTCATCGCTACGCTGTCGACCAACACCGCGGCCAACATCGTCTCGCCGACCAACGACTTTCAGAACATTGCCCCGCGCCTGATCGGGCGTACACGTGCCGTGTGGCTGACAGGCTTCATCGGCCTGGCGCTGATGAGCCACGAGCTGCTGAAAAAACTCGGCTGGATCGTTTCCGAGATCAGCCTGGAGAGTGTCTATTCCAACTGGCTGCTGGGGTACTCCAGCCTGCTTGGGCCGATTGCCGGGATCATGGTGGTGGACTACTTCCTGATCCGTCGGCAGAAGCTGGATCTGGCCGGCCTGTACCGTGATGACGTTTACCCGGCCTGGAACTGGGCAGGGTTTGCTGCCTTTGCGCTACCTGTGGCACTGACCGTGATGGCCATTGGTAACAGCAGTTTCAGCTGGTTCTACGACTATGGCTGGTTCACCGGGTCGCTGCTTGGCGGGGCGTTGTACTACGCCCTGGGCGGCTTGGCGGTACGTGGGCCAGTGCAGCCTGTGATCAATGCAGACAACAAAAACGCCTGAGGAGGCCTGACCCATGACCGCAGCCCAACAAGCCCTGCTATCGACTGAACGCCACGTTAACAGTGACCGCCTGTGGCAATCGCTGATGGACCTCGCCCGCCTCGGGGCCACACCCAAGGGTGGTGTCTGCCGCCTGGCGCTGACCGACCTCGACCGCCAGGCCCGCGACCTGTTCGTCGAGTGGTGCGAGGCGGCCGGTTGCAGCGTCAGTGTCGATGCCGTCGGCAACATCTTTGCCCGCCGCCCTGGGCGCAATCCCAAGCTGCCACCGGTGATGACCGGCAGCCACATCGACACCCAGCCCACCGGGGGCAAGTTCGATGGCTGTTTCGGGGTGATGGCGGGCCTTGAGGTGATACGCACCCTCAATGACCTGGGCATCGAGACCGAAGCACCGCTGGAAGTGGTGGTATGGACCAACGAGGAAGGCTCGCGCTTTGCGCCCTGCATGATGGGCTCGGGGGTGTTTGCCGGCAAATTCACCCTGGAGGAAACCCTGGCCAAGCGTGACGCCCAGGGCGTGAGCATGGGCGAGGCGTTGACTGCCATCGGCTACGCCGGCCAGCGGGCAGTGCTTGGCCACCCGGTAGGCGCGTATTTCGAAGCCCATATCGAGCAGGGACCGATCCTTGAAGACCAGGCCAAGACCATCGGTGTGGTGCTTGGGGCGCTGGGGCAGAAGTGGTTCGACCTGACCTTGCGCGGCGTTGAAGCCCATGCCGGCCCTACGCCGATGCACCTGCGCAAGGATGCACTGGTCGGCGCTGCGGCGGTGGTGGAGGCGGTCAACCGGGCGGCGCTGGGCCATCAACCGCATGCCTGTGGCACGGTCGGTTGCCTGCAGGCCTACCCCGGTTCACGCAACGTGATCCCGGGCGAAGTGCGCATGACCCTGGACTTTCGTCACCTCGAAGGTGAGCGGCTGGACGCGATGATCGCCGACGTGCGGGCAGTGATTGAAGCCACCTGTGACAAGCACGGGCTGAGCCATGAACTGGTCCCCACGGCCGACTTCCCAGCGCTGTACTTTGACCGCAGTTGCGTCGATGCCGTGCGCGATGCTGCGCAGACCTTGGGCCTGCCGCACATGGATATCGTCAGCGGGGCAGGGCATGACGCGATCTTCCTGGCCGAGTTGGGGCCGGCGGGGATGATCTTCGTGCCTTGTGAAAACGGCATCAGCCACAACGAAATCGAGAACGCCACCCCGCAAGACCTGGCAGCGGGCTGTGCGGTGTTGCTGCGGGCCATGCTGGCGGCGTCGGAGGCGATCGCCAGCGGGCGGCTGGCGGCTTGATGCCTGAGCGTCCCATCGCCGGCCCGCAGATCACAAAACCGATGGAGAACAGCGCGATCATGTCGCTTGGGATTTGCTAGGTACCCGTGACGCGGCCCAGGCACCCATCGCGCCCGATATGGTAACGCTGCAGGTCCTGGGCCAGGGTCAGGTTGCCGCTGTAATGGGCCTGCGCCTCTTCCCTTACCTCGGCGATGCATGGGCTGCGCCGAGGGTCCGGCTGATAGCGGGCACTGAAGTGCGTCAGCACCAGGTTGCGCACACCGGCCGTTTCGGCGAAGCGCGCCACCGCTGCCGCACTGCTGTGGCCGAAGCTGACACCTGTGCGGGCGATGATCGGTTGTGTGAATGTCGCTTCGTGCACCAGTACATCAACGTCTTTTGCCGCCTCGGCCAAGAGGTCGGGGTTGTCATTGTCGCCGCAGACGATCACCCGCCGTGCCGGCCGCGAGGCGCGCAGGTAGTCGCGGCCATGCAGCACGTGCCCGGCATGCTCCACCGTGAGGCCCTTGGCAAGGTCGCCCCACAGCGGGCCGCGCGGGATACCTTCGGCATCCAGGCGCTGCACGTCAAGGCGCGGCTCGGGGTTGAGCTCGGTGAACACGAAAGCGACGCTGGGCACCCGGTGCGACAGCTGTACGGTGCTGACGGCAAGGGTATCGCTGCGCCATTCGCCCAGTTGCTCGACCGCCAGCAAACGCAGTTCGAACGCCAGGAAGGTATCACTGGCAGCCAGGCTCAGGCGCACCCAGTCGTGCAAGGCGGCCGGCAGCACCAGGTCCAGCGGCGCCGTGCGCCCGCTCATGCCGGCGCTGGCCAGCAGGCCCGGCAGGCCGAAGCAATGGTCGCCGTGCACATGGGTGATGAAAATGGCGCGCAGGTCGCGGACCGACAACGGGGTATGCAGCAGTTGATGCTGGGTACCTTCGCCGCAATCGACCAGGTACCAGTGGCTGCCGCTGGCTTCGATCACGGCGGTGGCGCTGACGTTGCGCGCCTTGGTGGGCACCCCGGCCGAGGTGCCCAGAAACAGCAGGTCCAATGACTGACTCCAAGTTTGATTAGGCGCTCACCCTGGCCCGAGCGAACCAGGGCGTCGATGAATCAGGGTTTTACTGCATCATCGCCCTGCCGCCAGATCAGCTCGCTGGTGTCATAACCCTGTTTCTGGGCAATGGCCAGCATCTGTTCGCGGGTCTGGTCGTTGATGACCGGGGTGCGTGACAGCAGCCACAGGTATTCGCGGTTGGGGTGCCCGACCAGCGCTACGCGATAGTCCTTGTCGTGATACAGCACCCAGTATTCACCCTTGGTCAAGCCTGGCGCCAGGCGGCTGAACCAGTTGTCGAAGGTGACCCACAGCTTGTCGGTCTTGCCCGGCTGCTGCGCCTCGGCGATGCCCTTGGCCTCGTTCCATTGGCCGTCCTTTTCCTTGCAGCGGTTGGTCACATCGATGCGACCGTCTTCGCGCAAGCCATAGTTGGCTTCGGACTGCACGCAGTTGCGCTGGAAGAACATCGGCAAGCGCGCCTGCTCGTACCAGGTGCCCTGGTAGCGCTGCAGGTCGACCTGCTGTGTGGCCGGTGGCGCACGATGCTCATCGCTCGAACCGGCGCAGCCCGTCAGGGCCAGTGTAATGCAGGAAACAATCAGGGCTGTACGCATCGCCATGGCAAACCTCTTGGGAAGGGATGAAGAGCTTACCTGTGTTTCGATGCGTGTGCGGGGCAAAAGTTGTATGGGTTTTTTTGTGCAGGGCAAACCTCTGTCGCAGGCGCCTGAGCAACCCGGGCAAGTCCCGCTTTTGGCACAAGTACGGCAACCAGGCTGGGTTAACATCCGCGCAGTGAACCTTTATCCCCGCAGGAGTGCAGCCCGTGACCGAGTACAGCGCATTCAAGGTCGAACTGACCGACAACATCGCCCATGTGCAGATCAACCGCCCTGAGAAGATCAACGCCATGAATGCTGCCTTCTGGGAAGAGATCGTCGATATCTTCCAGTGGGTCGACGACACCGATGCGGTGCGCGCCGTGGTCATCAGCGGCGCGGGCAAGCATTTTTCCTCGGGTATCGACTTGATGATGCTGGCCTCGCTGGCCGGCCAGATGGGCAAGGACGTTGGCCGCAACGCGCGCCTGCTGCGCCGTACCATCCTGCGCCTGCAGGCCTCCTTCAATGCCGTGGACAACTGCCGCAAGCCCGTGCTGGCGGCCATCCAGGGCTACTGCATTGGCGGTGCCATCGACCTGGTGTCGGCCTGCGACATGCGCTATTGCAGCACGGACGCGCAGTTCTCGATCAAGGAAATCGACATGGGCATGGCCGCAGACGTCGGCACCCTGCAACGTTTGCCACGTATCATCGGCGACGGCATCATGCGCGAGCTGGCCTTCACCGGGCGTAACGTTGCGGCCGACGAGGCGCTGCGCATCGGCCTGGTCAACCGGGTCTATGATGATCATGCTGCATTGCTCGACGGGGTCTTTGCCATTGCCCGCGAGATTGCCGCAAAATCACCGATCGCTGTAGCGGGCACCAAGGAGATGCTCAGCTACATGCGTGACCATCGCATCGATGATGGCCTGGAGTACATCGCCACCTGGAACGCCGCCATGCTGCAGTCCGAAGATTTGCGCGTGGCTGTGGCGGCGCACATGAGCAAACAGAAACCGACGTTCGCCGACTGACCGGGCCGGGGGACGCAGTAAAGGAACCCCGACATGTCAGCACGCTGGACTAGCGCAGTACTCGACCCGCAGATCACCGGGGGCTGGGCTGTCGCCCGCAGCCCGGAAGGGTTTTTGGTGGACGCCAATGGCGCGCTGTTCCCCCGCGACTGGCTCAAGCGCCAGGACCTGGATGTGCTGGCCGAGCACGGCATCGGCCATTTCGACGGCGAGCCGGTGTTCCTGCTGGAGCTGCGCAGCGCCGCCGAGGTGCCCGGTTGCGGCTGGCGCGGCTTGCGGGCATTCATGCTCGAAGGTGATTTCGATCTTTATAAAGTGCTTGGCTACGCCGCGCAGATCGGCACCTGGGCGCGTGAGCACCGTTTCTGTGGCAGCTGCGGCCAACCGATGATGCAGATCCGCTGGGAGCGGGCGATGTACTGCCAGCCCTGCGACCTGCGCAGCTACCCACGCATTTCGCCGAGCATGATCGTGCTGGTGACCCGTGGCGACGAAATCCTGCTGGCCCGGTCGCCGCGCTTCGTCACTGGCGTTTACAGCACCCTTGCAGGCTTTGCCGAACCAGGCGAATCGGCCGAGGACTGCCTGGTGCGCGAAGTGCGCGAAGAAGTGGCGGTGGAGGTGCGCAACATCCAGTACGTCGGCAGCCAGTGCTGGCCGTTCCCGCATTCGATGATGCTGGGCTTCCACGCCGAGTATGCCGGCGGCGAGATCGTCATGCAGCCGGACGAGATCGAAGACGCCAGGTGGTTCAACGTGCACGACCTTCCACCGCTGCCAGCCGGGCGCTCCATCGCCCGGTACCTGATCGATCTGTATGTCGCCAGGCGTTCAGGCCTGCCCGAACCAGTGTTGCCACGCTAGGCGCACGGTCAGCGCCAGCACCACGGTGATGAACACCGGGCGGATGAACTTGCTGCCGCCGCTGATCGCCGTGCGTGCGCCGAAGAACGCACCCACCATCACCGAAAGGCCCATGCACAGGCCGACGACGTAATCCACCTGCCCGGAAATGATGAACACCGTCAGCGCCGCGATGTTGCTGACGAAGTTCATGCTGCGCGCCACGCCGCTGGCGCGGACCAGGTCGATGGGGTAGAGCAGCAGCGTGCTCACGGTCCAGAACGCACCGGTGCCGGGCCCGGCCACGCCATCGTAGAAGCCCAGGGTGAAGCCCTGCGGGAACTGCCACTTCTTCTTGATCGGCGCATCGGCATCCAGCGGCGCTTTGGGCGTACCCCCGAACAGCAGGTAGATGCCGCAGGCGAAGACGATCACCGGCAGCATCTTGTTCAGCCATTCGGCCGGCATGTAGTGGGCGACGACCGCGCCGATCAGCGCGCCGACCAGGGTGGCGAACAAGGCCGGGCGCCATTGCGCCGGGTGGAACAGCTTGCGTTTGTAGTAGGTGAAACCGGCGGTGGCCGAGCCGAAGGTCGAGCTGAGCTTGTTGGTGCCCAGCACCAGGTGTGGCGGCATCCCGGCGGTGAGCAGTGCCGGGGTGGTGAGCAGGCCACCGCCGCCAGCGATGGCGTCGATGAACCCGGCGACGAAGGCGACCAGGGCGAGGATCAGCAGGGTGAGTGGTTCTACGGTGAGTTCGAAGGGCATGGGTGTCTGGCAGGCAGGAGGCAGGCAGGGTGCGGCAAACTGCCGCGCTAGAAGGGCACCATGGTAATCCCGGGCGGGATGCGTTGCCAGTGCCGGCCTCTTCGCTTGGCAAGCCCGCCCTCACAGGTTTTGCACAGTACTCAAGACCGGTGATAGTCCTGAGGGAGCAACTGTCTTGCCGGCGATGAGGCCAGCGCGGAAGATCACGTCAGCTTCGGATAAAGGCCAGCAAGTCCGCATTGATCACATCGGCATGGGTTGTCGGCATACCGTGCGGGAAGCCCTTGTAGGTCTTCAATGTGCCGTTGGGCAGCAGCTTGGCCGACAGCGGGCCGGAATTTTCATAGGGAACGATCTGGTCATCATCACCATGCATCACCAGCACGGGCTGCTGGATCTTCTTCAGGTCTTCGGTGAAGTCAGTCTGGGAAAACGCCACGATCCCGTCGTAGTGCGCTTTGGCGCTGCCGATCATGCCTTGGCGCCACCAATTGGCAATGACCCCTTCGGCCGGCTCGGCACCGGGCCGGTTATAGCCATAGAACGGGCCGGTCGGCACATCGCGGTAGAACTGTGCCCGGTTACTCGCCACCTGTGCCTGGAACCCGTCGAAAACCGACTTGGGCAAGCCGCCAGGGTTGTCTGGTGTTTGCACCATCAAGGGCGGCACGGCGGCGATCAGCACCGCTTTGGCCACCTTGTCGCCGGGGTAGCGGGCCATGTAGCGCACCACTTCGCCACCTCCGGTGGAGTGACCGACATGCACCGCACCCTGAATACCCAGGTGCTCGACCACGGCGGCCACGTCATCGGCATAGTGGTCCATGTCATGGCCGTCCCATACCTGGCTGGAGCGGCCGTGGCCGCGGCGGTCGTGGGCGACCACTCGAAAACCTTGGCCAAGGAAGAACAACAGCTGCGCGTCCCAGTCGTCTGCGCTGAGCGGCCAGCCGTGGTGGAAGTGGATGACCGGCGCATCGCGCGGGCCCCAGTCCTTGTAGAAGATCTGAACGCCATCCTTCGTGGTCACGTAGCTCATGGTCGTGTCTCCTCTGTGCAGGGGGATTGCCGAGTGAGCTATTCAGAATAGGAGAGTTTTCTGTCTTGTCAGTACCGGCCTCTTCGCCGGCAAGCCGGCGATGAGGCCAGTATCTGTCTCAAAGGAACCACCGGTACTCGCGGGCACTCACCTCCTGCATGAACGCCAGGTGGTCCTGGCGCTTGTTCTCGCAATACACCATCACGAACTCTTCCCCCAGCCCTTCATTTACGGCCGGGTGCCCACGCATGGCTGCGACTGCGCTGGGCATGTCCTTGGGAAAGTCGACCCCGCTGGCGCGATCGTCATTGAGCGGCGCAATTGGCTCCAGCGCGGCATCCAGCCCATGCTCCATACCGCACAAGATGGCCGCCAGCACCAGATACGGGTTGGCATCTGCCCCCGCCAGGCGGTGCTCGATACGCACATTGCAAGCATCCGACTCGGGGATGCGCAGGCACGCATCACGGTCCTCGAAGCCCCAGCTGGCGCGGCTGGCGGCATTGACCATGGCGCCGTACCGGCGAAACGCATTGTGGTTGGCGGCGAATATCGGCATGCAGTGCGGCAGCAAGGCCAGGCAACCGGCCACTGCATGGCGTAGCGGGCGCTGCTGGTCGGCCGCAAGCAGGTTGTTGCCGGCCTTGTCGTACAGGCTGACATGCACGTGCATACCGCTGCCTGGCGCCTGCAGGTAGGGTTTGCTCATGAACGAGGCGCGCAGCCCGTGCTTGAGCGCCACGCCACGCGTGCTGCGGCAGAACAGGGCGGCCCAGTCGGCGGCACGCAGGCCGTCGTCGCAGTGGCCGAAGTTGATCTCGAACTGGCCAGGGCCGAGCTCGGCGGTGATGACGTTGGCGTCGACCCCTTGCGCGTTGGCGGTTTCGACCATGTCGCGCAGCACGTCGCTGAACCGCGACAGCCGTTCGATGTGCATGTTGGGCTGGTCGTCCGCGTCATCGCTGAACGGGTCGCGGGGGAACTGCGGCAGCCCCTGCTTGAGTGCCCGGTCGAACAGGTAGAACTCCAGCTCGAACGCCACCACCGGGCGAATGCCGCGCCGTTCCAGGCGCTGCAGCACGCGGGCGAGCACCTCCCTGGGCTCGAACTCGATGGGTGAGGCGGTGCCGTCGGAGCTGATCAGCATCTGGCCCAGCGGTTCGCGCTCCCAGCTGACCGGCTTGAGTGTGCCGGGCACCAGGCGCCGCAGGGCGTCCGGGTCGCCGTCGTTGAAGCAGTAGTCGCCAATCGGGAACAGCCCGCCTTGCACGCCCAGCAGCACGCAGTTCTGCGGCAGTTTCAGCGGGCTGCCGGCGGCAACCTTTTCGAGCATGTCGATGGGGTAGCGTTTGCCGTAGAAATGCCCGGGGATGTCCAGGCTCAGCAGGTCGACGTGGCGTACTTCGGGGTAACGGGCGCGGAAGGCACGTACTTCGCTGAGCAGATCGGCAAAACCTGTCGTTGTCGTTGTCATGCTGTGCTCTCATCGGAAGACCCAGAGGACACGGGTCGTCTGGTCAGTCAGGTTGGCGTAGCGGAAATGGCTGTGCGCAGGGAGCTGGAAGCTGTCGTTGGGGCCGAGTGTGACGGCGTCCGGGTGGCTATCCAGCCACAGGGTCAGCGCGCCTTCAAGGACGAAACCGCCTTGTTCGGCGCTGTCGTCCAGATGCCCCTCGCCACTGCTGGCGCCGGGCGCCAGGTGGCTTTCGAGCATGGCAAAGCTGCCGTTGAGGGTCGGCGAGACCAGCACATCGCTGATGCCTTCGGCGTAGTAGATCGTGCGCCGTTCACCGGGGCGGGTGACCCAGTCGAGTTCGCGCGGTTGGCTGGCCTGGTAGAAATAGGTGGTGGGCACGTGCAGCGCTTCGCTGATCGCAGTGAGGTCGGCCACGGTCGGCTGCGACAGGCCGCGCTCGACCTGGGACAGAAAGCCCAGCGAGCGCTTGACCTTGATCGCCAACTCGCCGAGGGTCAGCCCGCGGTGCTTGCGCAGGCCACGAATCAGCAGGGCCAGGCCCTGGGCGTCTTCAGACATGATCGCGCATCCGGTACCAGGCCTTGGCTGCGGCCTCCAGCGGGGCAGCCAACAGGTCACCCCCCAGGAAACGGCCATTGTCGATGCCTTGGTACAACGCCAGCAGGTCATCTTCGCCCAGGATCGCGTCGCTGACCGCGCGCGCCGCTGCCAGGGTTGGCAGCACGCCATGGCCGGAAAAGCCCTGCAGCCAGTAGCGCTGGCCGTCGCGGCCGATGTCCGGGGTGCGCTGGATGCTGCAGTCGATATGCCCGCCCCAGGCATAGTCGATGGCAACGCGCGCCAGTTGTGGGAACACACGCTCAAGGTAGGGGCGGGTGGCGCTGGCCACGTCCTTGGGAATGCCGCCCAGGTAGGTGCAGCCGCCGCCGAACAGCAGGCGGTGGTCCGGGGTGAGGCGGAAATAGTCCGGTACGAACTGGTTGTCGATCACGCAACTGTTGCGTGGTAGCAGCGACCGGGCGAAATCCGCGTCCAGTGGCGTGGTGGCCACTTGATAGGAGCCCACCGGCAGCAGCCGGCGCGACAGGTTGCGGTCAAGGCGGTCGATGTAGGCGTTGCAAGCCAGCACCAGCACCTCGCCGTGCACCTCGCCATGGTCGGTGCGGGCGATGTAGCCATTGGCGCTCTGCTGGTAGTCGAGTACCTGGCTTTGCTCAAAGATTTGCCCGCCGGTAGCCTCGATCGCGCTGGCCAAGCCCTGGGCCAGTTTCAGCGGGTTGAGGTGCGCGCCCTTGGCGTCGTACAGGGCAGCCTGGTAGCGCGGGCTGTCGATCCACTGGGGCAACTCGTCACGGCCGATAAGGCGCAGGGCCTGGTAGCCCCATTTCTGTTCGGCATCAAGCAGGGCTTGTTCCAGCATTTTCACCCGGCGTGGCAGCACCGAGGTCCAGAGGCTGCCGGCCCGGTAATCGATATCGAAGCCGTGCCGTTGCGGCAGTTCACGCATTTCGTCGGCAGCCCAGCACATGCTGTCCCACAGGCGTCGGCTGCGTTCCACGCCCAAGGCTTTCTCGATGGGCGGCATGTCGCACGACCAGCCCAGCAGCGCCTGGCCACCGTTGCGACCGGATGCGGCCCAGGCCACCCGGCTGGCTTCCAGCAGGGTCACACGCTTACCCGCCAGGGCCAGGCGCAGGGCAGTGTGCAGGCCGCTGAAGCCGGCGCCGATGATGATCACGTCGGTGTCGTGCCGGCCTTGCAGGGTAGGGCGCAGGGGAATGCTGGCAGGGTAGGTGCGGGCGTAATAACTGGCGACGTGCTGGGCGGATTGCCTGAACATGCCTTGGCCTCATGAAATTTTTTATGATTATTTTCATGAAAATTTAGCAGGGAATTTTCATTGCGCCAGTCGATGAATCGCACCCACCAGGCAAGGCATGGTAACCATCGCCTATCATCAGTGGCGCGCTGCAACAAATGCGCGGGGGTGCCCGCGATGCGCCGCGACGGCTGCGTTCAATCCAAAGGGCGCAGCAAATGCCCGTGGCATGCCCCCGGCAGCCCCCGACACCCAATGCGCCCCATCATATCCTCAGCGCCCAAGCCACTCGATCAGGGTGTTGTTGAAGCGCCGTGGCTCCTCGATCTGCGGCGCGTGCCCCATGCCCTCGAAGGTCACCAGTTCGCCTTGTGGAATCAGCTTGGCCACGTGCGGCCCCAGCTCCTTGTACTTGCCCAGCCGCGCCTTGACCTCGGGCGGTGCGATGTCACTGCCAATGGCCGTGCTGTCCTGGTCGCCGATCAGCAGCAGGGTTGGCATCTTCAAGTCTTTGAACTCGTGGTACACCGGCTGGGTGAAGATCATGTCGTAGATCAGTGCCGAGTTCCACGCCACGGCTTCATGCCCAGGGCCCTTGTTCAGCCCCGCCAGCATCTGTACCCAACGCTCGTACTCAGGTTTCCAGCGCCCGGCGTAATAGGTCTTGCGCTCGTATTCACGCACGCCGTCGGCATCGAGCTTGAGTTCGCGGGCATACCACTGGTCCACCGTGCGGTAGGGCACGCCGAGGGCCTTCCAGTCTTCCAGGCCGATCGGGTTGACCATGGCCAGGCGCTCGACCTGTTGTGGGTACATCAACGCGTAACGGGTGGCGAGCATGCCGCCGGTGGAATGGCCGAGGATGATCGCTTGCTTGACGCCCAACTGCTCCAGCAGGGCATGGGTGTTGCTGGCCAATTGCTGGAAGCTGTATTGGTAATACCCTGGCTTGCTTGAAGTGCAGAAGCCGACCTGGTCGGGCGCGATGACCCGGTAGCCGGCCTGGCTCAACGCATCGATGGTGGTTTCCCAGGTGGCGGCGCAGAAGTTCTTGCCATGCATCAGCACCACGCTATGGCCGTTGGCCTGGCCTTTGGCAGGCACGTCCATGTAGCCCATCTGCAGGCTCTGCCCCTGGGACTGGAAGTCGAAATGCTTGAGGGGGTGCGGGTAGCTGAAGCCTTCGAGCTGCTTGCCGTAGGTGGGTGATTCGGCGGCGATGGCGGGGGCGCCGATGAGGCAGGCAAAGGCCAGGGCGGTTGCGCGTAGCATGGGGGCACTCCGTGTAGGACCATGTAGGAATTGGCGACTTTAGCAGCCGCACAGGCACCTTAAACGTTAAAGGTGTTACCAGGCATGAAACCAACCCAGGGTAATCACGGCTACGACCATGTAACGCCCGCCCTTTGCCAGCGTGACCAGCAGCACGAAACGCCAGAACGGCTCACGCATGATCCCGGCAATCAGGGTCAACGGGTCGCCGATCACTGGCATCCAGCTCAGCAGCAACGACCATTGCCCCCAGCGCTGATAGCGTTGCTGGGCGCGTTCGAGTTGACGGGCGCTGAACGGGAACCAGCGCTTGTCGCGCAGGTGTTCGATGGCCCGGCCCAGCAACCAGTTGACCACCGAACCGAGCACGTTGCCCAGGGTGGCGACCAGCAACAGGGTCAGCCAGGCGTCGGGTTGACGCAGCAGCAGGCCCACCAGTACCGCCTCCGATTGCAGCGGCAGCAATGTGGCGGCGCCAAAGGCGCTGAGAAACAGCGCCCAGAGGCTCAGCATCAGTAGTTGGCGACTACGGTGTCCTGGCCATCCCGGGTTACCCCGATGACTTGATAGGCGTCCTTGCGATCACCCATTTCCATGCCTGGCGAACCCACCGGCATGCCAGGCACGGCCAGGCCCTTGAGGTCGTTGCGCTTGGCCAGCAGGCGCACCTGCTCGGCCGGGACGTGGCCTTCGACGAACTTGCCGTCGATCACCCCGGTGTGGCATGAAGCCAGCCGCGGCGCCACGCCGAGCCGCTGCTTGACGGCGCTCATGTTCGGCTCGACGTGGTCGTTGACGGTAAAGCCATTGTCACGAAGGTGGCTGATCCAGGCCTTGCAGCAGCCACAGTTGGGGTCGCGGTAGACGTCGATGGTCTCGCCAGCCTGTGCCAGGCCGGTGATGGCCAGCAGGCCGAGTGCGATCAGGTGTTTATGCAGCATGGTCGAACGACTCCTATGGGTAGGCAGGCGCCCCGCCCGCCATGCAAATGAGCTGCAGGATAGCGCAGGCGGCTTGCAGGCGCGATGTGCGCTGGCATGCTATCGGCCAGCAACTGTCAGCTGGCTGAACTGGACATTACACCTTTGTCAGCCAGTTCGTCCTGGCACAGGTCGCGCATCAGCAAGCCGTATTCCAGCGCTACCTGCTCCGGGATCGGCAGGTAGACCACATGGCCGTCCCCGGGCGCCACGTCGATGGCCTGCTGCTGACGACCGTACAGGTTGTGCAGGTCGAAATGATAGTTGCCGCGCGGGGTCATCAGCTCCAGATGATCGCCTACTGCGAAGCGGTTCTTCACCTTGACCTCGGCCAGGCCGTCCACCCGTGCACCGGTCAGTTCGCCGACGAACTGCTGGCGCTCGGACAGCGAATTGCCCCGCTGGTAGTTCTGGTACTCGTCATGCACATGGCGGCGCAGGAAACCCTCGGTGTAGCCACGTTGGGCCAGCGATTCGAGGTTGTCCATCAGGGCCCTGTCGAAGGGGCGCCCGGCAGCGGCATCGTCAATGGCCTGGCGGTACGACTGCACCGCACGGGCGCAGTAGAAGTGCGACTTGGTGCGGCCCTCGATCTTGAGGGAGTGCACACCCATGGCAGCCAGCCGCTCGACGTGCTGGATGGCGCGAAGGTCCTTGGCATTCATGATGTAAGTGCCGTGTTCATCTTCGAAGGCGGGCATTTCTGTACCGGGGCGATTGCTTTCGTGCAGCAGGAACACCTGATCGGTCGGTGCGCCCAGGCCCAGCGTCGGCTCGACCTCGCGCACGATGTCGCCGGCAGCGTTTTCGGTAGCGGGAGTCGCGTTGTACTTCCAGCGGCAGGCGTTGGTACAGGTGCCCTGGTTGGCATCACGCTTGTTGAGGTAACCCGACAGCAGGCAGCGCCCAGAGTACGCCATGCACAGGGCGCCATGGACGAACACTTCCAGTTCCATGTCAGGCACGTGCTGGCGGATTTCGCCGATCTCTTCGAGCGACAGTTCCCGCGACAGGATCACCCGGCTCAGGCCAAGTTGCTGCCAGAACTGCACGCTGGCCCAGTTGACCGTATTGGCCTGTACTGAGAGGTGCACAGGCATCTGCGGGAAGTGCTGGCGCACCAGCATGATCAGGCCGGGATCGGACATGATCAGCGCATCGGGCGCCATGTCGATCACCGGCGCCAGGTCCTTGAGAAAGGTCTTGAGCTTGGCGTTGTGCGGCGCGATGTTCACCACCACGTAAAAGCGCTTGCCCTGTGCATGGGCCTCCTGGATGCCCAGCGCCAGGTTGGCATGGTCGAATTCGTTGTTGCGCACCCGCAGGCTGTAGCGGGGCTGGCCGGCGTAGACCGCGTCGGCGCCGTAGGCGAATGCATAGCGCATGGTCTTGAGGGTGCCGGCAGGGGCCAGCAGTTCAGGCTTGGCGGGGATGTTCATGTGCGCACCGGGCAAAGGCGCGGATGCTAAGGCCGGCCTGCGTTGCGCGTATTGATTTGAATCAAGGTGGGCATGGCACTTTTACCAAAGTGGTGTGCACTAATGTCCAGCACTCACGAGGAACCGCCATGAACCAAACCGCTTTGCAGAACAAGGCCCTGGCAGTATTGCTGGCGCTGGTGACCATTGCCTTCGGCTGGATCCTGCTGCCGTACTATGGCGCCATCTTCTGGGCGGTGATCCTCGGCATCCTGTTCGCGCCGCTGCAGCGAAACCTGCTGATGCGCTTTGGCAGGCGGCGTAACCTGGCGGCGGCCACCACCTTGCTGATTTGCCTGTTGGTGGCCATTTTGCCAGTGATCATCACCAGCGCCTTGCTGGTGCAGGAGGGCGCCACCCTTTACCAGCGGATCGAGAGCGGGCAACTGGATATCGCCGGCTATGTCGAGCGCGGCATGAACATGCTGCCGCCTTTCATGCAGCACAGCCTGGACAGCATGGGCATGGGCAACCTGGAGGGGCTGCGCGACAAGATCACCAAATGGGCCACCCAGGGCAGCGAGATGCTGGCCACCCAGGCCTTCAGTTTCGGCCAGGGCACCTTCGAGTTTCTGATCAGTTTCGGCATCATGCTTTACCTGTTGTTCTTCTTTCTGCGTGAGGGCGCGGACGTGGCGCGGCGGGTACGCCTGGCCGTGCCGCTGCCAGAGCACCAGAAGCGCCGCCTGCAGTTGAAGTTCAACCGTGTGGTGCGCGCCACGGTGAAGGGCAATGTGCTGGTGGCGATCACCCAAGGCGCCTTGGGTGGTTTCATCTTCTGGGTGCTGGATATTCCCAGCGCGCTGGTCTGGGCGGTGATGATGGCGTTTCTGTCACTGCTGCCGGCAGTGGGCGCGGGGATCGTCTGGGCACCGGTGGCGGCGTATTTCCTGTTGACCGGGGCGATCTTGCAAGGGGTGATCCTGACCGCGTTTGGCGTGCTTGTGATTGGCCTGGTGGACAACCTGCTGCGGCCGATCCTGGTGGGCAAGGATACGCGTATGCCCGACTACCTGATCCTGGTGTCCACCTTGGGTGGGTTGGCCGTATTCGGGCTCAACGGGTTTGTGATCGGGCCGCTGATCGCGGCGCTGTTCATGTCGAGCTGGGGGATTTTCGCCGCGACCAAGCCGCAGGTGCAGTTGCCTCAATAGGGGCTGCCACGCAGCCCTTGCAGCGCTTCAACGCAAGCTGTATGAAACCCCGGCGTATACGCCAAACCCTTCCCCTGGCGTCGACCGGGCAATGTCTTGCCCTGCATCGTCGTACCCTGGCGTTACCGTCGCCGCATAGCGCTTGTTGGTCAGGTTGCGCAGGTCCAGCCAGGTCTGCCAGTCCTGTTTCGGCGAGTCCCAGCCCAGGCGCGCACCGAGCAGGGCGTAGGCATCGGCGTGGTAACTGTTGGCGTAATCGACTTGCACCTTGGACGCCATCTGCGTGTTGACCCCGGCATGGAAGCCGCTTGGCCAGTCGTAGCGCAGTTCGGCCTGGTAGTAATGCATGGGAATGCCAGGTAGGCGGTTGTCGCCGAAGGTGTCATCGTCCCGGTAGTGGAAATCACTGAACGTGTAGGCCTGGCGCAAGCTGAGCTTGCCAGTGCCAAGGTGCTCCCAGAGGGTGCTGTCCAGGCCGGCTTCGACGCCCTGGTGCACGGTGGCGCTGGCATTGACCTCCTTGGCCGGGAGGCCTGCCGCGATTTCAACGGCCAACAGTTCATGGCGCACTTGCGAGTAGTACCAGGCCAGGTCCCAGCGGCCCAGGGCCGAATCGCCGCGCGCGCCCAGTTCCAGCGTGGTGGCTGTCTGGTTTTGCAGTTCGATCGGCTGCGTGGCGACCGTGGAGCTCCAGATCAGTGACCATGGGTGGGGTGGCTCGACGGACCGGCTCAGGTTGCCATACACCTGCAGTTGCGGGTTGATGTCGTAGCGCAGGCCCAGGCGCGGTGCGTAGTCCCAGTCATGCTGGCTGACCTTGCCACCGTTCTGCGGATAGGTGACTGCGCTTTCACGGCGGGTATAGATCATCGCCAGGCCGGTGGTCAGCCACAGGTCCGGGATCAGCTCCAGATCGTTGCCGACATGCAGGACAGTATCCGACCCCTGATAGCTGAAGTCGCGGCTGCGTGCGCCGAAGTTGTCGCCAGTGGTACGGGCAAACTGCGAGGCGCCGCTGTTGGGCAGGTGCTTGGTGGTTCGCCAGCCCACGGTGGTGTTGCTCTGATGGCCCAGCAAGGTGTCGCGGCGCATGTAGTTCAGGGTGCCGCTGACATCGGTGTAGGCGACCTTCAGGCGCATCGGGCCTTCGCGCAGGTCCATGGGGAAGTCGTGGTACACCAGCCCGGCTTCCACCCGGGCATCGTCCTCAAGGTAGAAGGTGGTCTTGTTGGCCACCCAGGTACTGCCCGGTTGCGGCCGGCTGTCGTCGCGCGCCAGGTAGGCGGCGTTTGCGGCACGCGGGTCGTGCTTGATCTGGTCCTTGGTCAGGCGTCCGGCCAACTCATTCTCGGTTTCCCGGTAGCGCAGGTAGAAGCGCGTTTCCAGGTTGGGGTTGAAACGATAACCCACGTTGGCGGCGATGCCTTTGGCGCTGCCGCTGCTGTGCGCCTGGTAGCCGTCGTATTCCGAATCGGTGAGGGCCACGTAGTAGTCGAGGTTGCCCAATACCTGACCCGAGCTGACGTGCCTGTGCTGATAGCCGCGGCTGCCGGCCTCGTACCGCACCTGCAATGGCGCGGCGTCGTAACCGGTAGGCGTCACATAGTTGATTGCGCCACCCAGTGCCAGCGCGCCCTGATCGAAACCGTTGGCCCCTCGCAGTACTTCGGCGCGGCTCAGCCACAGCGGCTCGAACAGCTCGTAAGGTGTACCGCCCGGGCCGGTCAGCGGCAGGCCGTCGAACATCGTGTACACCCCTGAGCCGTGGGCTCCGGGCGCACGGTTGATGCCTGACCCGCGGATGGACAGCTTGATGCCATCGTTACCTGCAGACTGTGCGAACACCCCAGGCTGGTAGGCCAGCACGTCCTGGTTGCTGGTCACCCGTCCTTGCCCCACACGCTGCATGTCCACCAGGTTGCTGGCGCCGGGTACTGCCTGCAGGCGCGCGCGGGCGTCTTCCAGTTCGCTATGTGCTTCGTCACTGATCAGCACTTCGCCCAGTTCGACCGCAGGTGCAGCTGACGCGTGCTGGGCGACTGTGAAAAGGGCCACAAGGCCAAGGCAAGGTGAGGGGGGCAACACGGGGCGCATCGTACAACTCCAGGTGAAAAGGGCAGGCAACGGCGATGTGACGAGCGAAACGCCGTGCAAAGCACGGAGAGTTTCACTTAATTGAAAGCAGCCATTTGAGGATGGGTTTGTAGGACGGCGATTTACAAACCGTATGAATGGAACACGTGTTTTGGGATTCGTAAGGTGGAGTCCTACCGCGTCAGCCCGATAGCTGACGTGAACTGGCGATGATTTTTTGGAGTTCGGTGATGAGTGCCAACACGCAACAGATCGAAGATAGCCAAGCGGATACGCCTATTCGCCTGACCCCCAGAGAGCAGCAGGTATTGCTGTGGTGTGCCTATGGCAAGAGTTCGTGGGAAATCGGTCGAATCCTGCAGTGCCAGGAGTCGACGGTAAATTTCCATGTGGGCAACATCCTGCGCAAATTCGATGTATCCACGCGGGTCGCCGCCGTGATCAAGGCCATTCGCTACGGCATGCTTGCAGAGCAGTGAGGCACTCATGAGTGAAGTCGCATTGATTGATGGTGCCCTGTCCTGCGTTGTGGAGTGGCTCGAGCGCGACGGGCGGGTGCTTTTCGGTGCAGTGTTGGGCGCTTTACTGGTCAGCGCGGCACGTGATCGGCTGGTCATCGTTTCGCGCAAGCGGCTTACGTTGGGCAAGCAAGCCTTGCTGGCCCTTCTCACCGTTGGCGTGGGCTACCTGTTCGAGCCGCTGTTGCAAGCTTTGGCCCCCATGCTTTCGCGGGGCATGGCTGCTTTCGTGGCGGCGGTCGTGGTGGTTCCGATCAGCCTCAAGGTCATGGTGTGGCTGGACTCGGTGGACCTTCGTGAAATCGTGCAGCGTTGGCGCCGGCGCAGTTAGCCTTCGGAGGTATCCGGCTCACGGTAGGCAAGTGCATCCAGTTTCTTCTCCAGCTCCTGGATGCGCTGTTTGTCCTTGATGTACAGCAGCGTGGCCTCGCGGTCGGCGAATGAAAGGCTGCGCAAACGTTCGAGGATGTCATCTTCCCAGCCTTCACCGGTGTGCAAGGTACGCTCGCGCTCACCCATCAGCAGCCAGTCCAGCGAGCAGGCATGCTGCCGGGCCATATCTACGCATAATGAGTATGGAATGCTTTCGCGTACCTTCCAGCTGCTCAGTGTCTGCGGGCTTATACCAAGCGCTCTGGCCAGCTGAGCGTCGCTTTCGGACTGGGTAAGTTGCTTGAGGCGGGCCAGCACCGAGGCGAAAAAACGGCTACTCATAACAGATATCCATTGCTGGTTTAATGACATTCCCTGGGCTTAAACTACTCGTTATGAATAATAACCCTGCAATATGAGGAACTTTATCGTCATGAACAGCAGTTTGATGAAAAGCCTTTCTTATACAGTAGGCAATACTGACACAAATGGACGATCAACCTTACAGCTTCTGCCATTGCTCGGCCTTAACAGGTATCTACCGTGAGTACTTACAAACTGGTCTGCCCTCACTGCCATAGCCGGATGCGCATACGCACCAGCGAAGGTCGCCATATTTTCCTTAGAGTGGCCTATTTGCAATGCACCACGGAGGCGTGTGGCTGGTCGGTGAGGGCCGAGTTCGAAATGACCCATGAACTGTCACCCAGTGGAATGCCTAATCCGGATGTGTACTTGCCATCGGCCAGCAGTGATTTACGCAGGACTGCACTGCGCCGCAGTGATGATGTTGCGTCAGGCAGGCAAGCGGAACGGTAGCGTAGCCGGCACGGTTTGCAGCGCAGATAAAAAAACACCCCGCATGAGCGGGGTGTTTGCTATTGCCTGTTCGATCAGCCGATCAGCCGATCAGTTGCAGGCCAGCCTGCTGGACCATTTCCAGCAACGGCTGCGGGTAGACACCCAGTACGAAGGCGAGAATGGCGATCGCCAGCAGCATGACGCCGCCAGTGCGCTGTTCCCACTTCAGCGGCGCATCGTGGCGGCGCAGGTTCGGCTCGACCAGGTACAGGGTGACCATCACGCGCAGGTAGTAGTAAACGCCGATGGCGCTACCGATCACCAGGGCACCGACCAGCCACCACAGGTGCGACTCGACGCCAGTGGCGATGATGTAGAACTTGCCGATGAAGCCAGCGGTCAGCGGGATACCGGCCAGCGACAACATCATCACGGTCAGCACTGCCGTCAGGTACGGGCGGCGCCAGAACAGGCCGCGGTACTCGTACAGGGCATCGGCGTCACGGCCGCCGTAAGGCGAGGACATCAGGGTGATGACACCGAACGCACCCAGGCTGGTGATCACGTAGGTGACCAGGTACACGCCCATCGCTTCCATGGCCAGGCCCTTGCTGGCGATCAGGGCGATGAGCAGGTAGCCGAAGTGGGCGATGGACGAGTAACCGAGCAGACGCTTGAGGTTGCTCTGGGTCAGCGCCAGCAGGTTACCGACCAGGATCGAGGCGACCGCGATCACCGCCAGAACGGTGCTCAGCACGCCGCTGCTGGCAGCAGGGGAGAGCATGAACAGGCGTACGACCACGGCGAACACCGCGACCTTGCTCGCGGTGGCCAGGAACGCGGCGACTGGCGCCGGGGCGCCTTCGTAGACGTCCGGGGTCCACAGGTGGAAAGGTACCAGCGACAGCTTGAAGGCCAGGCCGACCAGCATCATGCCCAGGCCCAGCTGAGCCACCAGGCTTGGCATGCTGGTGGCGGCCAGGGCTTTGCCGATCTGGTCGAAGCTCAGGCTACCGGCATCGGCATACAACAGCGCCATGCCGAACAGCAGGAAGGCCGAGCCTGCGGCCGACAGCACCATGTACTTGATACCGGCTTCCAGCGAACGCTTGTTGAAGAAGGCGTACGCCACCAGGCCGTAGACCGGCACCGACAGCAGCTCCAGGCCGATGAACAGGCCGGCCAGGTGGTTGGCACTGACCAGCACCAGGCCACCGAGGGCCGACATCAACAGCAGCAGGTAGAGTTCTTCACGGTTGCCGGGGAAGCCCTTGGAGCCTTCACCGAGATAGGCGTGAGCCAGTGTGACGCAGGCCAGCGTGGCCACCAGTACGATGGCCATGTACAGGCAGGCGAACTTGTCGATGGTGATTAGCGAAGTGACCGCCAGCGGCGCGACCTTCAGCGCCGGCAGGATCGACAGCAGGGCCAGGTTCAGGCCCACGGTGGACAACAGGAAGGTCTGCGAGTGGTTGCGCTTCCAGGCGATCGCCAGCATCACCACCACCGTGGTGATGGTGGTGATCAGCATCGGCGCCAATGCGATGAAGTGTTGAGTGGTGAATTCCATAGCGCTCTTACCGGGCCGAAGCGAGTTGAGTGAAAGCGGAGCCAAGCCACTGCTGCACACCGCTCATGGTGGCTGCAGAAGTGTCGAGGAACGGCTGCGGGTACACACCAAGCACGATCAGCAGCACCGCAAGGCCCAGCACCATGATCAGCTCGCGGCCGTCCATACCGGCCAGCACGGTGTCGCTCTTGCTTGGGCCGAAGTAGGCACGGTGGATCATGATCAGCGAGTAGACCGAGCCGAAGACCAGGCCGGTGGTTGCGATCACGGTGATCCATGGCACGCTGGCGAAGCTGCCGATCAGGATCAGGAACTCGCCGACGAAGTTGCCGGTGCCTGGCAGGCCCAGCGATGCAGCGGCGAAGAACAGGCTGATGGCGGGCAGGTAGGCAATGCGGTGCCACAGGCCACCCATCTGACGCATGTCACGGGTGTGCAGGCGCTCGTACAGCTGGCCGGACAGGATGAACAGCGCGGCAGCCGACAGGCCGTGGGCCAGCATCTGGATCACCGCGCCTTGCAGGGCCTGCTGGCTGCCGGAGTAGATGCCGATCAGCACGAAGCCCATGTGCGAGACGCTGGAGAAGGCGATCAGGCGCTTGATGTCGGTTTGCGCGAAGGCCAGGAAGGCACCGTAGAAGATACCGATCAGGCCCAGGGTCATGGCGATCGGGGCAAACTCGGCCGAGGCGTTCGGGAACAGCGGCAGGGCGAAGCGCAGCAGGCCGTAGGCCGCCGTCTTCAGCAAGATGCCCGCCAGGTCCACGGAACCTGCGGTCGGTGCCTGGGCGTGCGCATCAGGCAGCCAGGAGTGGAACGGCACCACCGGCAGCTTGACCGCGAAGGCGATGAAGAAGCCCAGCATCAGCAGGTATTCGACGCCAGCCGGCAGTTCGGCCTTGAGCAGGTCGCTGTAGTTGAAGGTGAGCACGCCGGTGGTGTTGTAGTTGACCAGCACCAGGCCAAGGATCGCCACCAGCATGATCAGGCCGCTGGCCTGGGTGAAGATGAAGAACTTGGTGGCGGCGTAGATCCGGGTCTTCTTGCCGTCTGCCGAGCTGTGACCCCAGAGCGCGATGAGGAAATACATCGGCACCAGCATCATTTCCCAGAAGAAGAAGAACAGGAACAGGTCCAGGGCCAGGAATACACCGACCACGCCGCCCAGAATCCACATCAGGTTGAGGTGGAAGAAGCCGACGTGGCGCTGGATTTCTTTCCAGGAGCACAGCACCGAGAGCACACCGAGCAGGCCGGTGAGCAGGATCATCAGCAGCGACAGGCCATCGAGGGCCAGGTGGATGCTGATGCCGAAGCGCTTGATCCACTCGACTTTGTATTCGAGTGCCCAGGCAGGTTCGGCGCCCGGTGCAGGGGCCAGGGTGTAATCGCCGGTGCCCCACAGCCACAGGCCGATGCCGAGCAGCAGGGACATGGTCAGCAGCGCGATCCAGCGCGGCAGGGTGGAGCCGAAGCGCTCACCCAGCCAGCACAGGAAGCCGCCGATGAAAGGGATCAGGATCAGCCAAGGCAAAATCATGACGGGTTGGTTTCCTTTGGCAAAGTCGCAAGATTCATAGTCATACCGCAGCCACTACCACAGCGCCGAGTACCAGCACGGCGCCGACGGCGATCGAGGCGGTGTACCAGCGCAGCTGGCCGGTCTCGGTCTTGCTCATGGCGACGTGGCCGCCACGGGCCATCCGAGGGATCAGGCCGATGCTGCGGTCAACCGGATCCTTGCGCAGGATGTGGCTGATCAGCAGGTAAGGTTTGACGAAGAGCTTGTCGTAGATCCAGTCGAAGCCCCAGGCGGCGAACCACCAGGCCGAAAGGACGCGGCCGATGCTGCTGTTGGCGACGGCGCTGGCGAAGCGGCGCTTGCCCAGGAACAGCAGGGCCGACAGCAGGATACCGGCGATGGCGATGGCGCCCGAGGCGATCTCCAGCGAGTGCTTGGCTTCACCGCCGGCATGGCCGGCGCTTTCAGGCAGCACGCCTGCCAGCGGTGGGTGGATCCAGGCGCCGACGAAGGTCGACAGCACGATCAGCACGCCCAGCGGCAGCCAGTGGCTGATGCCGTGGCCGGCGTGGGCTTGGGTCTTGGCTTCGCCGTGGAAGGCGATGAAGATCAGGCGGAAGGTGTACAGCGAGGTCATGAACGCACCGACCAGGCCGGCGTACAGCAGGCCGGTATTGCCGCTGGCGAAGGCTTCCCAGAGGATCTCGTCCTTGGAGTAGAAGCCTACGGTCAGGATCGGCAGGGCGGCCAGGGCGGCACCACCGACCACGAAGCTGGCGTAGGCCAGCGGCAGTTTCTTCCACAGGCCGCCCATCTTGAAGATGTTCTGCTCGTGGTGGCAGGCAACGATCACCGCACCCGAAGCAAGGAACAGCAGGGCCTTGAAGAAGGCGTGGGTCATCAGGTGGAAGATTGCCGCGTCCCAGGCACCCACGCCCAGCGCCAGGAACATGTAGCCGATCTGGCTCATGGTCGAGTAGGCGAGGATACGCTTGATGTCGGTCTGCACCAGCGCGGCGAAACCGGCCAGCACCAGGGTCACGCCACCGACCACACCGACCAGGTGCAGGATGTCCGGGGCCAGCAGGAACAGGCCGTTGGTACGGGCGATCAGGTATACGCCTGCGGTTACCATGGTGGCGGCGTGGATCAGTGCCGAAACCGGGGTAGGGCCTGCCATCGCATCGGCCAGCCAGGTCTGCAGCGGCAGCTGGGCCGATTTACCGACCGCGCCACCCAGCAGCATCAGGGTTGCCAGGACCATCCAGGTGTCGCCCGCCTGGAATTTCTGCGGTGCCAGCACCAGCAGCTCCTGCACGTTCAGGGTGCCGAGCTGGACGAACAGGATGAACAGGCCGATGGCCAGGAACACGTCGCCGACACGGGTGACGATGAAAGCCTTGAGTGCTGCATTACCGTTGTTGCGGTTGCTGTAGTAGAAACCGATCAACAGGTAAGAGCACAGGCCCACGCCTTCCCAGCCGAAGTAGATGAACAGCAGGTTATCGCCCAGGATCAGGAACAGCATGCTGGCGATGAACAGGTTGGTGTACGAGAAGAAGCGCGAGTAACCGGCTTCGCCACGCATGTACCAGGAGGCGAACAGATGGATCAGGAAGCCTACGCCGGTGACCACGCCAAGCATGGTGACCGACAGGCCGTCCAGGTACAGGGTGAAGTTCGGCGCGAAGCCGTCCACCGACATCCACTGCCACAACAGCTGGCTGTACGCGCCGCCTTCAGGCGGGGCGACATTGAATTGCCAGATGACGTAGGCCGCCACGGCGGCCGAGAGGCCGACCGAGCCGACGCCGATCAGGGCGGACAGGTTCTCCGAGAACCGCCCGCGCGAGAACGACAGCAGCAAAAAGCCGATCAGGGGGAAGACGAAAGTCAGGAAGAGAAGGTTCATCCGCGCATCTCACTGGCAGCATCGATGTCGAGAGTGTGGAAGCGGCGATACAGCTGCAGCAGGATCGCCAGGCCGATACTGGCCTCGGCGGCTGCCAGGCTGATCACCAGAATGAACATCACCTGGCCGTCGGGCTGGACCCAACGGGCACCGGCGACGACGAACGCCAGGGCAGAGGCGTTCATCATGACTTCCAGGCTCATGAGCACGAAGAGGATGTTGCGGCGGACCATCAGGCCAACCAGACCTAAGCAGAACAGGATGCCGGCGACCGCCAGACCATGCTCGAGAGGGATAGCACCCATGATTTACTCCTTCGCCTCGTTGCGGCCCAGGTGGAAGGCGGTGACGGCTGCGGCGAGCAGCAGCATCGAGGCCAGTTCGACCACCAGCAGGTACGGGCCGAACAGGCTGATGCCCACTTCTTTCGGGCCCACGGTGGTGCCGCTGATGCCGGCCCCGCTCGGGGTGACGAACAGCACGTACAGCAGCTCAAGCAGCAGCAGGGTGCCGAGTATCACCGGCCCTGCCCATATGCCGGGCTTGAGCCAGCCGCGTTCCTGGGCGACCGAGGCCGGCCCCAGGTTGAGCATCATCACCACGAAGACGAACAGCACCATGATGGCGCCGGCGTAGGCGATCACTTCCAGGGCGCCGGCGAACGGCGCACCCAGGGCGAAGAAGATCATTGCCACGGAAATCAGCGAAATGATCAGGTAGAGCAGGGCGTGCACGGGGTTGGTGCCAGTGACCACCCGAAGGGTGGAGACCACGGCGATCCCGGATGCGAAGTAGAAAGCGAATTCCATCTTTCTGTCCTTATGGGAGCAAGCTCTTCACGTTGATCGGCTCGGCTTCGTTCTGCGCAGAGCCTTTCGGCTTGCCAGCGATCGCCATACCCGCAACACGGTAGAAGTTGTAGTCAGGGTTCTTGCCGGGGCCGGAGATCAGCAGATCTTCTTTCTCGTACACCAGGTCCTGACGCTTGAACTCGGCCATTTCGAAATCCGGAGTCAGCTGGATTGCGGTGGTCGGGCACGCCTCCTCGCACAGGCCGCAGAAAATGCAGCGCGAGAAGTTGATGCGGAAGAACTCCGGGTACCAGCGGCCGTCCTCGGTCTCGGCCTTCTGCAGCGAGATGCAGCCGACTGGGCAGGCCACCGCGCAGAGGTTGCACGCTACGCAGCGCTCCTCGCCGTCGGGGTCGCGAGTGAGGACGATACGGCCGCGGTAGCGCGGCGGCAGGTACACGGGTTCTTCGGGGTACTGCAGGGTGTCGCGCTTGCGGAACCCGTGGGAGAACACCATTGCCAGGCTGCGCAGCTGAGTGCCGGTGCCCTTAACGATGTCGCCGATATATTTGAACATGGGTCAAATCCTCACTGGGCCGCGACGGCTGGCGTGTTGTAAAGCACGATCGCAGCGGTCACCAGCAAATTGATCAGGGTCAGCGGCAGGCAGAACTTCCAGCTGAAGTCCATCACCTGGTCATAGCGTGGGCGCGGGATCGAAGCGCGCAGCAAGATGAACAGCATGATGAAGAACGCGGTTTTCAGCGCGAACCACAGGAACGGCACTTGCGGCAGGATGCCGAACGGGCCGTGCCAGCCACCGAAGAACAGGGTCACCAGCAGCGCCGAGATGAGGATGATGCCGATGTACTCACCGACGAAGAACATGCCCCATTTCATGCCGGCATACTCGATGTGGTAGCCGTCGGCCAGTTCCTGTTCCGCTTCTGGCTGGTCGAAGGGGTGACGGTGAGTCACGGCAACGCCGGCGATGAAGAAGGTGCAGAAGCCGAAGAACTGCGGAATGATGAACCACAGGTTCTGGGCCTGGTATTCAACGATGTCACGCATGTTGAACGAGCCCACCTGTACCACCACGCCCATCAGCGCCAGGCCCAGGAACACTTCGTACGACACGGTCTGTGCCGAGGCGCGCAAGCTGCCCAGCAGGGCATACTTGTTGTTCGACGACCAGCCGGCAAACAGCACGGCGTAGACCGACAGGCCGGCCATGGCGAAGAAGAACAGCAGGCCGATGTTCAGGTCGGCAACGCCCCAGCCCGGCGTGATCGGAATGATCGAGAAGCCGATCAGCAGCGCACTCATGGCCACCACCGGCGCCAGGGTGAAAATCATCTTGTCGACGAAGGGCGGGTTCCAGTCTTCCTTGAAGAACATCTTCAGCATGTCGGCGGCGATCTGGAACATGCCGAACGGGCCGACGCGGTTAGGACCGTAACGGTCCTGCCACCAGCCCAGCAGGCGGCGCTCGACGAAGCTGAGCAGGGCGCCGCAGACCACTACGGCCAGCAGGACCACGATAGCCTTGACGACCTGGATGATCACATCGATCACTTCGGGGGTGAACCAGCTCATTGTGCTGCCTCCTGCAGACCTTCGACGGATGCACCGAAGATGGCCGGCGGGATGCCGGCCAGGCCTTTGGGCAGCGCGACCAGGCCAGCGCCCAGTTCTTCATTGATGCGCAGCGGCAGGCGCAGGGCCACACCGGCCACGTTCAGGCTCAGCAGCGCGCCTTCGTTGACGCCCAGGCGGTCGGCCTCGGACTTGGCCAGTGCCACGTAGGCGGCAGGGATGCGCTCTTGAACCGGTGCAGCGCGCGAAGAGCTTTCTTCGCTGCCGAACAGATGGAAGAACGGTACTGCGGTCCAGGTGCCACGGGCCGGGTTGAAGGCGCCCGGAATGGTGTTGAACCAGGTCAGGCGATCGCCTTGCGATTCGATCAGGCGCACGCCCGGGTCACCGGCACGCAGGTGGCCACCGACCTCGTCCTGGAACTTGTTCCAGGCTTGCGGCGAGTTCCAGCCCGGCGACCAGGCGAACGGCACCTGCTGGCGCGGTTCGGCGGAGCCCGAGTAGCCTTCCATGGAGAAGGCGAACGCGGTGTCCTTGTCCTGCGGGGTGCGTGGCTCGTGCACGCTGATGTTGGCGCGCATCGCGGTACGGCCGGAGTAGCGCAGCGGCTCACGGGCCAGCTTCATGCCCTTGATGCGGAACGCAGCAGAAGGCGCCGCGTTGACGATGCCGGCCAGTTGCGGGGCAGCTACGGCGCAGGCGCTGGTGACGTGGTCCAGCTGGGTCCAGTCGACCGGCTTGTTCAGCAGGGTGGCACGCAGGGCGTGCATCCAGCGCCAGCCTTCGTGGACCAGGATGCTGCTGTCCAGGTACTGCGGGTCGAACACCTGGAAGAAGCGCTGGGCACGGCCTTCCTGGCTGACCAGGGTACCGTCGCCTTCGGCGAACGAGGCCGCCGGCAGCACCAGGTGGGCACGCTCCAGGGTGGCTGTGTTGGAGTGGTCGGCGACGATCACGACCTTCGCAGCGGCCAGGGCGGCATCGACCTTGGCGGCCGGTACGCGGGTGTACAGGTCGTTTTCCAGCACCACGATGGCGTCGGCCTTGCCGCTGATGACCGCATCCAGCGCGGCATCGGCGGACTCGCCACCGAGCATGGCCAGGCCGAGGCTGTTGGCCTCAGGTACCACCAGGCTCAGCGAGCCGTTTTTCTCGCGCAGCTTCAGGGCCTTGGCGATGTTGGCGGCAGCCTCGATCAGCGCCGGGTCGGCCAGCGAAGTACCGGCAACCACCAGCGGACGCTTGGCGGCAACCAGGGCGTCGGCGATGCGCTTGGCCAGGGCCAGGGCTTCGTCGTCCAGGCCTGCAACGGCCGGGGCGCTCGGGTCGATGGCGTGGGCCACGGCGAAACCGATGCGGGCCAGGTCGGCGGGGGCGGCGTGCACGCATTCTTCGGCAACGTCGTCCAGCTTGGTCTCAGCCAGGCTGGCGATGAACAGCGGGTACAGTGCGTGCTGGCCGATGTTCTTCACGGCGGCGTCGAGCCAAGGCTGCACTTTCATGGCCTCGGCCATGGCTTCAGCCTTGCCTTTGGTTGCTTGACGCACGGCCAGGGCAACGCGGGCGGCGGTCTGGGTCAGGTCTTCGCCGAGCACGAACACTGCGTCGTGGTCTTCGATGTCGCGCAGGGTCGGCACTTGCAACGGGCTGTTGTTCAGCACGTCCAGGGCCAGGCGTACGCGGGCCAGCTCACCGGCTTCCATACCCGAGTAGAAGTAGTCGGCACCGACCAGCTCGCGCAGGCCGTAGTTGCTTTCCAGGCTGGCGCGGGGCGAGCCGATACCTACGATGGTACGGCCGCGCAGCAGGTCGGCGGCCTTGTCCAGGGCGGCGTCCAGGCCCAGTTTGGTGCCATCGGCCAGGCGTGGCTGGCGTGGGCGGTCGGTGCGGTTGACGTAGCCGTAACCGAAGCGGCCACGGTCGCACAGGAAGTACTGGTTGACCGAACCGTTGAAACGGTTTTCGATCCGGCGCAGCTCGCCGTAGCGCTCGCCCGGGCTGATGTTGCAGCCGCTGGAGCAGCCGTGGCAGATGCTCGGGGCGAACTGCATGTCCCACTTGCGGTTGTAGCGCTCGGAGTGGGTCTTGTCGGTGAACACGCCGGTCGGGCAGACCTCGGTCAGGTTGCCGGAGAACTCGCTTTCCAGCACGCCGTCTTCAACGCGGCCGAAGTACACGTTGTCGTGGGCGCCATAGACACCCAGGTCGGTGCCGCCTGCGTAGTCCTTGTAGTAGCGCACGCAGCGGTAGCAGGCGATGCAGCGGTTCATCTCGTGAGCGATGAACGGGCCGAGGTCCTGGTTCTGGTGGGTACGCTTGGTGAAACGGTAGCGGCGCTCGTTGTGGCCGGTCATTACCGTCATGTCCTGCAGGTGGCAGTGGCCGCCTTCCTCGCACACCGGGCAGTCGTGCGGGTGGTTGGTCATCAGCCATTCGACGACGCTGGCGCGAAACGCCTTGGATTCGTCATCGTCGATGGAAATCCAGGTGCCGTCGGAGGCAGGGGTCATGCAGGACATGACGATACGACCACGGGTGTCGTTCTCGTCGGTGTACTGCTTGACCGCACACTGCCGACAGGCGCCAACGCTTCCAAGCGCCGGGTGCCAGCAGAAATAGGGGATGTCGAGGCCGAGCGACAGACACGCCTGTAACAGGTTGTCTGCACCGTTGACTTCGAGCGCTTTGCCGTCTACGTGGATAGTGGCCATTGTTCAAAGTTCTTCGTTGGCCCGCGTGAGCGGGCGTGGCTAATGGAAATCTGTAAGCCTGCGGCCTGCCGCGAATCGTTCGGGCCGGCCTGCAGGCTGGCGGGTGGCACGGACCACCCGCGTTCTATCTTTTTATGCGCCGACTACAATCGGCCCGGCCTGGATTGGCTTTGCCAGGTTCGGGCGCAGGGTGCCAGCGCTTTCAGGCGCCACACCGGCCTCGAACTCCGAGCGGAAGTATTTGATGGCACTGCCCAGCGGCTCGACGGCACCGGGTGCGTGAGCGCAGAAGGTACGGCCTGGGCCGAGGAAGTTGACCAGACCCAGCAGGGTCTCGATGTCTTCGGCACGGCCCTGGCCGTTTTCCAGGGAGCGCAGCATCTTCACGCTCCACGGCAGGCCGTCCCGGCAGGGGGTGCACCAGCCGCACGATTCGCGGGCGAAGAACTCTTCCATGTTGCGCAGCAGCGAAACCATGTTGACGCTGTCGTCGACCGCCATGGCAAGGCCCGTACCCATGCGGGTGCCGACCTTGGCGATGCCGCCGGCGTACATCTGCGCGTCGAGGTGCTCGGGCAGCAGGAAACCGGTACCGGCGCCGCCTGGCTGCCAGCACTTGAGCTTGAAGCCGTCGCGCATGCCGCCGGCGTAGTCTTCGAACAGCTCACGGGCGGTCACGCCGAATGGCAGCTCCCACAGCCCCGGGTTCTTCACCTTGCCTGAGAAGCCCATCAGCTTGGTGCCGTGGTCCTCGCTGCCTTCGCGGGCCAGCGACTTGTACCAGTCGTTGCCGTTGGCGACGATGGCCGGCACGTTGCACAGGGTCTCGACGTTGTTCACGCACGTCGGCTTGCCCCACACACCCACGGCGGCAGGGAAGGGCGGCTTGGAGCGCGGGTTGGCGCGGCGGCCTTCCAGCGAGTTGATCAGTGCGGTTTCTTCACCGCAGATGTAGCGCCCGGCACCGGTGTGCACGAACAGCTCGAAGTCGAAGCCCGAGCCGAGGATGTTCTTGCCCAGCAGGCCGGCAGCCTTGGCTTCATCGATGGCGCGGTTGAGGTTCTTCGCCGCAGTGGTGTACTCGCCACGCAGGAAGATGTAGCCGCGGTAGGCCTTCAGGGCGCGGGCGCTGATCAGCATGCCCTCGACCAGCAGATGGGGCTGTTGCTCCATCAGCATGCGGTCTTTCCAGGTGTTGGGCTCCATTTCGTCCGCGTTGCACAGCAGGTAGCGGATGTTCATGGATTCGTCTTTGGGCATCAGGCCCCACTTCACGCCAGTGGGGAAGCCCGCGCCGCCACGGCCCTTGAGGCCGGAGTCCTTGACGCTCTGCACGATGTCGTCGGCGGACATTTCTGCCAGTGCCTTGCGGGCGGCAGCGTAGCCGTTCTTGGCCTGGTACTCGTCGAGCCATACCGGCTCGCCGTCGTCACGCAGGCGCCAGGTCAGCGGGTGAGTTTCGGCCGAACGCGCGATGCGGTTGGCCGGGCCGAAGGAAGTGATGGTCATACGTAACCCTCCAGCAGCTTGGAAACGCCAGCAGGCTGCACGTCGCCAAAGGTATCGTCATCGATCATCAGCGCCGGGGCCTTGTCGCAGTTGCCCAGGCAGCACACCGGCAGCAGGGTGAAACGACCGTCTGCGGTGGTCTGGCCCAGGCCGATGCCCAGTTCGCTCTGGATCTGGCTGACCACCGACTCGTGGCCGCCGATGTAGCAGACCATGCTGTCGCACACACGAATGATGTGGCGGCCGACAGGCTGGCGGAAAATCTGGCTGTAGAAGGTGGCCACGCCCTCGACGTCGCTGGCAGGGATGCCGAGCACTTCGCCGATGGCGTAGATGGCGCCGTCCGGCACCCAGCCGCGTTCCTTCTGGACGATCTTCAGGGCTTCGATGGACGCCGCGCGCGGGTCCTCGTAGTGGTGCATCTCGTGCTCGATGGCCGAGCGCTCGGTTTCGCTCAGGGCGAAACGGTCTGTCTGGATAAGCGTGCTGTTCATGCTTAGCGGTCCACGTCAGCCATAACGAAGTCGATACTGCCCAGGTACGCGATGAGGTCCGCGACCATGCTGCCTTTGATCACCGAAGGGATCTGCTGCAGGTGCGGGTAGCTCGGGGTGCGGATCCGGGTGCGGTAGCTCATGGTGCCGCCATCGCTCGTCAGGTAGTAACTGTTGATGCCCTTGGTCGCTTCGATCATCTGGAACGACTCGTTGGCCGGCATGACCGGGCCCCACGAGACTTGCAGGAAGTGCGTGATCAAGGTTTCGATGTGCTGCAGGGTGCGCTCTTTCGGCGGCGGCGTGGTCAGCGGGTGATCCGCCTTGTACGGGCCTTCCGGCATGTTGCGCAGGCACTGGTCGATGATGCGGATACTCTGGCGCATCTCCTCGACACGGACCATGCAGCGATCGTAGGCATCGCCGTTGTGGGCCAGCGGCACTTCGAACTCGAAGTTCTCGTAGCCGGAGTACGGGCGCGCTTTGCGCAGGTCGAAGTCGCAGCCGGTGGCGCGCAGGCCGGCACCGGTGGTGCCCCATTCCAGCGCTTCTTTGGTGTTGTACGCGGCAACGCCAATGGTACGGCCCTTGAGGATGCTGTTCTGCAGGGCAGCCTTGGTGTATTCGTCCAGGCGCTTGGGCAGCCAGTCGACGAAGTCCTTGACCAGCTTGTCCCAGCCACGCGGCAGGTCGTGAGCGACGCCGCCGATGCGGTACCAGGCCGGGTGCAGGCGGAAACCGGTGATCGCCTCGATCACGGTGTAGGCGCGCTGGCGGTCGGTGAAGGTGAAGAACACCGGAGTCATGGCGCCGACGTCCTGGATGTAGGTACCCAGGAACAGCAGGTGGCTGGTGATGCGGAAGAACTCGGCGAGCATGATGCGAATCACGTCGACCTTCTGCGGCACCTGAATACCTGCCAGCTTTTCTACCGCCAGGACGTACGGCAGGTTGTTCATCACCCCGCCCAGGTAGTCGATACGGTCGGTGTAGGGGATGAAGCTGTGCCAGGACTGGCGCTCGGCCATCTTCTCGGCACCACGGTGGTGGTAGCCGATGTCCGGTACGCAGTCGACGATCTCTTCGCCGTCCAACTGCAGGACGATACGGAACGCACCGTGGGCAGACGGGTGGTTGGGGCCCAGGTTGAGGAACATGTAGTCCTCGTTGGCGCCCTGACGCTTCATGCCCCAGGCTTCCGGGTTGAAGCGTGCCGATTCCTCTTCAAGCTGCTGCTTGGCCAGGGTCAGGCTGTAGGGGTCGAACTCGGTGGCGCGGGCCGGGTAGTCCTTGCGCAGCGGGTGGCCTTCCCAGGTCGGCGGCATCATGATGCGGCTCAGGTGTGGGTGGCCGGCAAAGTCGATGCCGAACATGTCCCAGACTTCGCGCTCGTACCAGTTGGCGTTTGGCCAGATGCCGGTCACGGTCGGCAGGTTCAGGTCGCCTTCGCTGAGCGACACCTTGATCATCACGTCGCTGTTACGCTCGACCGACATCAGGTGGTAGAACACACTGAAATCGGCGGCAGGCAGGCCGCGACGCTGTGTGCGCAGGCGTTCGTCGACACCGTGCAGGTCGTACAGCATGCTGTATGGCTTGGTGACGCCGCGCAGGAAGCTGAGCACCTCTTTGAGCTGGGCGCGCTTGACCCACAGCACGGGCATGCCGGTGCGGGTTTCCTGGGCGACGAATGCTTCGGCGCCAAAACGGTTGTGCAGTTCGACGACCACATCCTGGTCGTCAGCCTTGTAAGGCGGAATGAAAATAGCGTTGTCCGCTGTCATGGTCTCGGTCGCTTTGGGTCAACGTTAAGAATGAAGCCAGGCCGCCGGCTCCTTCGGGAGCGGGCGGCAGGTCGCTGGATCAGACTTCGTCGGGGCTGCGCAGGTTGGTTACGGCAATGCGCTGCTCACGACGCAGGTCTTTCTGGGCTGGCATCTCGGCACGGTAAATACCTTGATCACCAACGACCCAGGAAAGCGGGCGTCGTTCTTGGCCGATCGACTCCTGCAGCAGCATCAAGCCTTGCAGGAAAGCTTCAGGGCGTGGCGGGCAGCCAGGCACATAGACGTCCACAGGGAGGAACTTGTCGACCCCCTGAACGACCGAGTAGATGTCGTACATGCCGCCGGAGTTGGCGCACGAGCCCATGGAGATGACCCATTTGGGTTCGAGCATCTGCTCATACAGGCGCTGGATGATCGGCGCCATCTTGATGAAGCAGGTACCGGCGATGACCATGAAGTCGGCCTGACGCGGCGAGGCCCGGATGACTTCGGCGCCGAAGCGGGCGATGTCGTGGGGCGCCGTGAAGGCCGTGGTCATTTCCACGTAACAGCAGGACAGGCCGAAGTTGTACGGCCAGAGGGAGTTCTTGCGCCCCCAGTTGACCGCGCCACGCAGCACATCTTCGAGTTTCCCCATGTAGATGTTCTTGTGGACCTGGTCCTCTAGCAGCTGGTCGGTAACGGTTTCCCGTTCGCCGACCGGGTACTGCTCGTTGGGCGCATCCGGATCGATTCTGGTGAGATTGTATTGCATTGCCAAAGCCTCATTGTTTCAGCTTCGCTTGCCGCTTGCGGCGACCTTCGGGAGCCCAATCAAGTGCCCCGACGCGCCAAAGGTAGACAAGACCTGCCAACAGAATTGCTATGAAAACGAGCGCTTCGACGAATCCGGTCCAGCCGCTTTCGCGGACGGACACAGACCATGCAAAGAGAAAGAGGGCTTCGATATCGAAGATCACGAACAGCATCGCGACCAGATAGAATTTGGCGGAAAGGCGCAGGCGGGCGCTGCCGACGGGCAGCATGCCGGATTCGAAGGGTTCGTTCTTGGCGCGGCCCCAGGCCTTGCTACCGAGCAGGCTGGACAGGCCGAGCATGAAGGCGCACAGGCCGACGACACCCAGGAGGAAGATGGCAAAGCCCCAGTTGTGGGCGATGAGTCCTGCCGAATCGGACATGCTAGAGATCCTTATACAGAGACCCAGCTCTGCAGTCTGAAATAAGTAGAGCGGCGACGTGGTGTCGCAGGTGCAGTGACCAAATGTCGCAGCTGAATCAATCGCGCTGATTTTATGGGTAAACCCGGTGCAAGTAAAATTTCTGTCGCAAATTTATTCGTAGGATTAAGAACAAAATCCGCTCGTAACTGGCTGAAAGCCTTGAAATTCGGGCATTGCGTGCGTTTTTGTCAATTATGTTTCTTGCAAAGAGTAACGAAGTGCAACTTTAGTAATGATAATTAATAGCATTTGTTCTGGTGCTTTTGATTGACTGTTCCGTGGCTTGTAAAGCTCGTCTGGCAATTTCCCTCTGCTTGCAAATGCGAAAGACTCGTGTTCTAGCAGCTTGCGGTGCGGCTTGTGCCGCTCTGGGTCAATACTTTATCGATTTAGCGATGACCGGCTGATGAGCGGGTGGGGCAGGCGGCTCGACAGTACCAGGAGGCAGGCGCCGGGTGCAGGCAGCCTGCCACACGCCAGGGCGCGTCAGCGCATGGCACTGATGGCCAGGCGTACTGCTGCGCTGTCGCAAGCGTAGACCTTATTTTGCGGTTTGTGCTGATGCCTTTGGCGCTTGAGGGCGCCGTTGGAGGCATAGCGAATGGAATGCGGCGCCCGCCCACATCGTCAAGGGCGTGAAAACCTCAAAAAAGGCCTCCCGGCGTCAGGGTAGGCCAAGGGTGGGTTTACGGGAAAATGATCTTGCTGTAGGCAAACTCATTATCACCCCGTTTGATGCCTGCCTCGGAGGTTGTCACCTCAACGCGGTCATCGTCGTGAACAACGATGATCTGGTGCGCATCCAGGACCTCTACACCTTCGGGCTTGTTGCTGAACACCAGCGCACTGCCGTCTTCGCGTGTCAGAAGTTTGGGCGTGCCCGGCTTCCCCGCTGTGAACGGTACGGCCCATAGAAAACCACCTATTTCAGTGGATTTTTTGCCCGCAGCATCAACGGATTGCTGCTCGAAGCTGGTCACCGCGTAGAGTCTGTCTTTGTTGAACCGGTCATACTCGATACCTGATAGCCCGAGTGTCTTGCCTTGCGCCTGGAGGTTGAAGTTCTGGATGGTTTTGAACGCCTCCACAAGCTCCATGGTTCCATTATTGAACTTCACATGCGCTGAAATAAGTAGAAAGCCGAAATACGAGTCAGCACTGCTGTTTCCCTGTTTGCGAATGCCGATGATCAGTTGGCCATCTGCCGCTTTTTCGTGCGCCGGTTCGCTCGGCGCCATGGTAATGCCTTCGATTTGAAAGTAAGGCGCACCAATGGCTTCGCTGATCTGTTTGCGCAGTCTAATTGAGCTTGTTACCCCGCCTCGTGATGAGGGCGACAAGGGTTTTGCAGCTTCAGGATCGTCCACGGGCCAGTACAAGAGGGTGCTGAGTGTGTCAGCACGTGGATCTTGTTGGGTACCGGCTTTGTTGAAGGCGGTGCTGGCGATGATGTATCGGCCATCCAGCGTCTTCGTCAGCGCCTCGTATTTATCGGCTTCTTTTAACGCATCCCCAGGCAGCACCGCAGGCTCACCACTGATTTTGCCCTGCTCAAGGTCAAGCGTGAACAGGGCCGGCCCCCCCGTGGCAGGCAAGCGTTTGTCGTTGGCCAAGAGCAGTTTTCCATTGCTCTCAACCACTGCCGATACTTCACAGTTGACGGAGGTTTCAGGGGTAAAACACGCTGCAGTGTGATGTTCGACGGTTGCAATGCGTCCTGGCAGTTCAGCTGCCGGTGCGTGGGGCGCTGCGCCGGCGAGGCCGGCAACCAGCATGATAATTGCTCGCTTTTCCATGGGCACTGTCCTTGTGGGAGTGGGAACGTTGCGCAGAAAAGCGTAATGGGAGGGAGAGAAGCCGGAAACTGGCATTTTTGGCAGTAGCCGTTCGACATGATCCACACGCGGACGACCTGATGTCATTGCCAGCAGGCGCATCGACCCTCTGCCCCCAAGGCGGTCAGAGCCCCAGTTCGCTGAGCCCCGGATGGTCGTCCGGGCGACGTCCCAAGGGCCAGCGGAACTTGCGGTCCGCTTCGGCGATAGGCTGCTCGTTGATGCTCGAGTGGCGATTGTGCATCAGGCCATCGGCGGCGAATTCCCAGTTTTCGTTGCCATAGGCACGGAACCACTGACCGCTGTCGTCGTGGTATTCGTAGGCATAGCGCACCGCAATGCGGTTGTCGGTGAATGCCCACAACTCCTTGATCAGTCGGTACTCCAGTTCATGGTTCCACTTGCGGGCCAGAAAGGCTTGGACCTCGGCACGGCCCCGCGGGAACTCGACACGGTTACGCCATACGGTATCGGGGGTGTATGCCAGCGATACCTTGGCCGCGTCACGGCTGTTCCAGCCATCCTCGGCCAGGCGGACTTTTTCGATGGCGCTTTCGCGGGTAAAGGGAGGCAATGGAGGGCGGGACATGGGGGGGCTCCTTGGCGGTGGTTGGCGTAGAGGAGAGTACTGCTGTAGCGGCATTGGGGGGAATGGCTGCAACGGGCACTTCATAATTGCGCCCGTTGCAAGAGTGCAGCGCTTGCGCCAGCGGCTAAACCGCGGCGCCCAAGGCCTTGTCGACAGCCTTGCCGCGCCCGCCCAGCCATACCAGCACCAGGGCCGCCGCCGCCAGCACGCCGCCGGCCATGGGCACTGCGGCATAGCCCAGGTCCAGGCTGATCACCGTGCCACCCAGTGCCGCGCCAACGGCATTGCCAAGGTTGAATGCGCCGACGTTGATTGACGATGCAAGCCCTGGTGCCTCGATGGCGGCAGTCATGACGCGCATCTGCAAGGGCGGCACCACGGCGAAGGTGAACACGCCCCAGACCAGCAGCGCGACGGCCGCACCAATGTGGCTGCCCAGTAGCAGCGGCATCAGCAACATGATCAGCGCCAGAGCACCGAGGAAGATGCGCGCAGCGCCGTCCAGCGACCAGTCGGCCAGGCGCCCACCCAGGCTGTTGCCCAAGGTGAAACCGACACCGATCAGCACCAAGCCGAGGGTGATGAAGCTGTTTGAAGCGCCGGTCAGTTCCGCCAGCACCGGCGCTACGTAGGTGTACAGGGTGAACATGGCACCGGCGCCAAGCACGGTGGTAGCCATCGCCAGCAGCACGCTGGGGCGGGCGATGACCGCCAGCTCTTTGCGCACGTGGGGCACGCTGCCACGCTCACCTTTGGGCAGCGCGTACCACAGGGCGGCCATGGCCAACAGGCCGAGTACTGCAGTACCGGCAAAGGCCATGCGCCAGCCGACCTGCTGGCCGACCCAGGTCGCCGCAGGTACGCCGCCGATATTGGCGATGGTCAGGCCCATGAACATCGTTGCCACGGCACTGGCCTGTTTGTCCTTGGGGACCACGCTGGCGGCGACCACTGCGCCCAGGCCGAAGAAGGCACCGTGGTTGAGGCTGGTGACCAGCCGCGAGGCGAGCAAGGTGTAGTAGTCCGGGGAGAGTGCCGAGAGCAGGTTGCCGAGGGTGAAGATGGCCATCAGCGCCATCAGTGCGGCGCGTTTGCCAAAGCGGCTGAACAGCAGGGTCATGATCGGCGCACCGACCATCACGCCGATGGCATAGGCGGTAATCAGCATGCCCGCGCTGGGGATGCTCACATCGACGCCTTGCGCGATTACCGGCAGCAGGCCCATGGGCGTGAATTCGGTGGTACCGATGCCGAAGGCGCCGATAGCCAGGGCAAACAAAACCCGTTTTGGGGAAAGCGTGCTCATCAGGAGCTCCGGTTCAAAGGTCAATGAGCAGTGGTACCGGCCAGGAACAGGCCGGTACCGACATGCAGCGGGTAATCAGTCCCAGGCGGGCGCCAGGCCATCCGGGCTGACTTCACGGCCATTGCGCTCGAGCGATGCGATGCGCGCCATGTCGTCGGCATCCAGTCTCAGGCTGCAGGCGAGCAGGTTGCTGGCCAGGTTCTCGCGCTTGGTGGAGGAGGGGATCACTGCGTATCCCTGCTGCATGGCCCAGGCCAGGGCCACCTGGGCGACCGTGGCCTTGTGCTTGGCGGCGATCTCGGCCAGCACCGGGTCCTTCAGCACTTTGCCGTAGGCCAGGGTCATGTACGAGGTGAGGGTGATGCCCTGATCCTTGAGGTAGGCAGCCAGTTTGGCGTTTTGCAGGTAGGGGCTGAGCTCGACCTGGTTGGTGGCGATTTCGTCTTTGCCGACCACCTCGATGGCTTGGCGGGTGAGTTCGATATTGAAGTTTGACACGCCGATCTGACGGGTCAGGCCGAGTTTTTTGGCTTCGGCCAAAGCTGTCATGTACTCGGCCAGTTCGATGCCCTTGCCTGGGGCTGGCCAGTGGATCAGCAGCAGGTCGACGTAGTCGGTACGCAGCTTGGCAAGGCTCTCGCGCAAGCTTTGGGCAAGCTTGTATGCGCCATGGTTGTCGACCCAGATCTTGGTGGTGATGAACAGCTCGCTGCGCGGTACGCCGCTTTCGGCAATGGCCTGGCCTACGTCGGCTTCGTTCTTGTAGATCTGCGCGGTGTCGATGGCGCGGTAGCCCAGCGCCAGGGCGGACTTTACCGAGTCGATGACGGCCTGGCCGGTGAGGCGGTAGGTGCCAAGGCCGAAGGATGGAATGCTCATGGGGCTGCTCCTGCTGAGTGATTGAGGTTGAACCAGAGCTTGGGCGCCCTGCTGCCGACCTCGTTCGAATGGGGAGCAGTGTGCAAGTTTTGCAGGGCTTGATTAAGACGGCACAACGCCAAGGTCTTTTGACCAGAAATCACGAGTCATCCCTGGGCTCGTGATTCGAACGCCGTGAATAAGCCCTGTCAGTCTCGACTCACGTGGTGATCTGCCCAGGAGCCGACTGCAGTCGCCACAGATGGCCCATGCCAGCCACTTGCTCTTGCAGCGTAGAGGCCAGCCCTGCACGCCGCGCAGCCCGATCCTGGCTGAGCATCTCGTCAAGCATGTCCAGCAGTTCGCGAGACTGGGCGGCCGCTGCGCTATGGGTCGTATCGTCCTGCAGCACGCCCTCCTGATAGGTGCGCACGCGCTCTTTCTGGCTGGCCTCTTGAGTCGCGGTCGCCTCGACCAGGGCGTTGTCGGCAAACGCCAGGCGAGTGCTGCTGCGGGATTGGTCGTCGATCGTGTGATAGCTGTAGTTCTGCGTTTTGTTGTCGCGGGTCAGGGTCAGGCCGACGAGCGGGTTCAAGCCTTCATGCCAGGCGGCTTTCATGCTTGCCTGTTGCGCCTGCTCCACGGTCAGGGTCGCTGCCGGGCCTTGCAGAGTGGTCGATTGCGAAACCTTGTAGTCGAAGTGGTCCACTTCTTCAGGCCGCATCGGATTGATCTTCTGTTCGGTCTGCGTGATCGAGGCATCGAAGTCGGCCAGGCCGCTCAACAGCAGGCGGCTGGCCGTGTTCGGCGCCAGGTCATGGCCTGCAGGGCGCTTGCTGGTATCGTCCACGCTGTTGAGCTGGCTGAAGGCATCCTTGAACAGTGCCATCAGTTGCGCGTCACCATGGCCGCGCTTTTGTGCTGCGTCGAACTGGGTCAGGTAATTGGCCACAGCTGCCTGACGCTGAGCCTGGCTGCCCAGCAGCGCGCCGCCCTGGGTGTCGAGGTTCATCCTGACCGTGCCGTTGGCGCCTTGCAGTGTGAGGTTGCGGGAATCTTCGTTCAGTTGCAGGTCGAAGGTTTGCTGGTCGCCGCCGGCATTCTGCAATTTGGCATTCAACTGCAAGCCGGTGAACAGCGCCGGGTCGAGCTTGACCAGTGCGCCCAACTGCAGGCTGGGTGGTTCCTGGGTCAGCCCGTTGAGGGCAGCCTGGAAGCTGTTCGCAAGCGCTGCCAAGCCTTTGAGCTCGTCAGTGGTCAACGTACCGCCTTGCACGTCGGCATCCACGGCCAGGCCGTTGGTGCTGCTGTAGAGCCCCACCGTCACGGTGGCGCCTGAGCCGGTAGTGAGGTTGAAGCTGACGCTGCTGGTGGCGTGTTCGCGCAACCTGGCCTGCTGCATGGCCAGCAGCAACGGGTCGGTTGTCGCGCCATCATCGATCGCCAGCCCGGATTGCGAGATACGCTGGCCACCGCTGGCCGCCAGTTGCTCCAACAGGGCAGCGCCAAGCCCTTGGAAGCGCGCTGCGGGGGAGGAAGCCTGAATGGCGCTCAGCATGTACATGCTGAGTTTGTCGATGCCGTCCTGCTCCCACACATACTGTGTCTGCGCTTTACCGAGGGTACCTTTGGCCGTGTAGGTCTGGGTGTCGACGCGGCTTTCTTGCTGGCCAAGGCTTACCACCGTGCTCGGGGATGTCATCGGCGCTTCTGTCGGCAGGGTGGCTGGTACCTGAGGTGCACGGTGGGTGATGTGGGCGACAGGGGTCAGGCGCACCACTGAGGTGATCGGGTTCATCGCCAGCTTCCTTTCTGGTCAGCAGTTGTAACTGTTATCGGCAGGGCTTGTGCAAACGTGAACGTCTGTCACGTAGGCAGGTTGCAATAGTTAACGCAAAAGCCTCGTCACGCGGTGGTGCAATCGCTGTTTTGCGCCCTAGGAGCCCGCGATGCCCAGTCAGCCGTTCACTGATGACTCCACCAATGCCTTGATTGCCAGTCGCTTGCCCGCCTGGCTGACCGAACTTGCGTCCGACACCCTCAACAGCTTGCTCCAGAGCCAGCAGCGACAACAGCAGCTACAGCATCAGTTGCACGAATGGCTGGCGCGGATCACCCCACTCGATGCATTTGCCGAGCCGCTGCTGCGAGAAGCTCTGCAGGCGGAACATCAACTTGGTGTCGATGTGCGTCGGGCCACGCTGCGGCGCAGAACCCTGCAGCGATATCCCTCGCATGTTGCGCAAGTGCCGGATGGGGTCAAAGAGCAGATCTACCAGCACAGCCTGCTGCAATCGGCGTTGCATAACTTTACCGAAGGTGAAACGTTCGCCACCAGCATCATGCAGGGCACTGCGGTGCTGGATGCATCAGGGAATGCTTGCGCGCTCTCGCCCAAAGCATTCTTTGCCCTGTGCCGCTCGCTCGACCTGGGGGGGCGTTACCAGGCGTACCTGCGCGCGCAGTTGACGCCCGGTGGTGAAGCGGGGAAACAACTGAGCACGCTGATCGAGGCAGGTTATCGCACGAGTCTCGAGGCGGCGCTGAGGCTGGCACTGGTCAATGGTGAAATAGCAAGGCATGCCTATGAACACTGTGCCCCGCTGATTGACTTGATCTCAGCTACACCCCCCTCCATCTCTGGGCTGCGGCCCATGCAACTGCGTGTGTTCGGCCGGCTGGTGCGGGGCGCGGTGGCGTTCGAGATAACCCATCAGCGCGCGACCGGTGACGAGTTCGAGGGCATATTGTGCTGGATCCCTGATGATCCTCAAGGCCCGCTGACCTGGTATACCTCTTGGGCATCGCTGTTCATGACGTTGGGTAAACAGTTCCGTTTGCCCGGTTACGTCGAATTCTTCGAACGCTTTATCGGTGAGCGTGACCGGAGTGCCTACACCCGTGCCTTGACCCAGGCGCTGAGTGATACTGCCGAGAATGTGCCGGTCCAGCTCGATGGTCGTTACGAGCCTATCGAGCAGCCGTTGTTCGAATACCTGCGCCGCCAACTGATCGACACCCTGTTGGACAATGCCAAAGTGCACGCCATACCCACTGCCGAAGTGGACGCGCAGCAGCGCGACAGGCGCCTGCATTTCTACCTGAGCTTTGCCATCGATGCGTTGGGCCTAGCGAGCTTCGCGCTACCTGCACTGGCTTTGCCATTGCTGGGGATCACCGCGTTGCAGGTGGCTGACGACGTGTACGAGGGCTATGCCGATTGGCGCTTGGGGGACCGCCAGAGCGCGCTGGAGCACTTGTATTGCGTAGCGCAAACCGTGGCTATGACAGCAGTCAATGCCGGCGCAGGCGCGGCTTCGCACCGCCTGGTGGAGGATGCTCGCGTCGCAGATCTAGTGCCGGTCTACACGGATGAACATACATTGAAGTTGAGTGACCCCAGGCTGCCAGGCTATGCCGTCCGAGACCGAGGAGCAGTCGGTGAGTTGATCAGTCTGCAAGGTGCAGAGTATGTGCGTACACCCTTGGCCAGCCATTTGACCTACCTGGAAGCTCAAACGCAGCAGCGTCGCATCCGCCATCCCGTGCGTCCCAATGCTTATGCGCCGCTGCTCGAGGGCAACGAGGGCGCTTGCTGGCAGCATGAACTGGAGACGCCCCAGGAATGGCACGCCAGCGCTGAGCTGTTTCAGGACCTCGACGCGGGCTGGGGGCACCTCGATGAGCAGGCCATACACGCGGTGATGCGGGCAACGGGGTTCAACCAGGACCAACTGCGCCGTTTGCATGTGGAACAGGCACAGGCGCCGGCGCGCTTGCACGATGCGGTGCAGAGGCAGCAGTTGCACGCTCAGCGGCCAGAGCTGAACGGGGAGGCCTTCGAGCGGCAGCTGCAGGCTCAGCAGCCCATGCCCGGCGAAGCCGAAACCCTGCTTCGCCGGGACTTTCCCGGCCTGTCGGTAATGGGTGCGCGTGAGATCATCGAACATGCGCCCGAGGACCAGGTGGAGCATATGCTCGCGCACCAGCGTGTGCCGTTGGCCTTGGCCGAGCAGGCGCGCTGGTACGTGCGCGATACGCGCCTGGACCGCGCTTGTGCGGGCCTGCTTCAAACCGCAGCAATCAATCGTGATACCGAGCAACTGGCATTGGGCATGATCGCCGAGCGCGCACCGTGGCGAGGAGTGCGCATCGAGCTGCGCGGTGACACGCTGTCGGGTGAAATGACTGCGTCGGCCGGAGCGCAAGCGGCCAGCGAGGTACGCACCGTGCTTCGAACGGCCCAGGGGTATCAGGCGCTGGATGAGCGCGCAAACCCGTTGCCATTGGCCAGAGCTGACGACAGCCTGTTCCAGGCCCTGTTGCTGCAGCTCGATCCCTGGCAGAAACGAATGTTGGGCGATGCCAGCGACGCCCCCGAAACACTGGCCCAGGCCATGTCGCAATGGGCCAGCGAAGAACGCGAGCTCGCCGCTTCACTGTTGCGCATGGCGCCAGTCGGCCTTGGTTTCAGGCCGCCGGTACGGCTGGGCGACGGGCGCCTGGGTTACCCCTTGAGTGGCCGTGGCGAAAGCAGCAATCGCGCATTGCGTCGGGGTATTCAACGGCTGTTCCCCGATTTCGACGAAAGCGCGATGGAGCAGTTTGAGCAGAGCGCCCGCACGCTTGGGCTGACACCTTGGAATCACTACCTGCGCCTGTGTGAAGAGCTGCGAACGCTTGATCAGGCGTTGGGGCTGTGGCGTCGGCAATCGTCGGGGCCGATTCAGTTGATCCGGCGGGCGCGCATGGCACGGCGGATTCGTCACGCCTGGCAACGTCGCACTCACGACACTGACGGCCATCCTGCGTTGATTCTGGAGGGTTCACGCCTGGGTAGTCTGCCCGAACTGCCGGAGCGCGTTCACTTCGACCATGTGACTTCACTGGTACTGCGCAATCTTGATCTGACGGCGCTCGGCGAGGGCTTGCTCGCCCGCTTTCCCAATGTACGGCGCCTGGACTTGTCTTCCAACCGGCTGACCTCGATACCGGATACCAGTGCACTGGCACAGCTGGAACAGCTCGATTTGCGTAACAATCGCATCGTCGACATCAGTGAAGCGCAGGCCGGCTGGTTACGCGCCAACCCCGGCTGCGCAAGCTTGCAGGGCAATCCGCTATCACCGGTTGCACTCGAGCGGCTGGCGATCGAGCCTGAAGCGATCGGCCAGCAGGGCGCAGAGGGCATTGCCCCGTGGCTCGAAGGGCTGACCGAGCGCGAGGCTGCGCCGCGTCGCAGGTACTGGCAGGCGCTGGCGCAAGAGCCAGGCTGCGAAGAGTTCTTTGCTTTTCTCACAGCGTTGCTGCAGACCGAAAAATTTGCTCTTGAAACCGAAGACATGCGGCGTCGTGTGGGTGAGCTGCTTTATGCCATGTACAACCATGCTCATATTCGACGGGCGGTATTCCATCAGGCAGCGGTACCAGGCGCAGGCGCCGACCTCGATGCCTTGATCGTCCACCTGCAGGTGGCGTTGCGCACCGATGGCGTGCGCGGTAGGCAAGTCGAGCAAGCGCTGCGCAGCCTGGGCCGTGAGTTGTTCAGGCTTGATCAGGTGAACCGCTTCGCTGAGCGGTACATCGAAAGCCTGAGCCAGCGCTCGGTGCCCTTCAAGCCAAGTGAGATTTACCTGGCCTTCCGGGTACAGCTTGCAGAGTCGCTGGGTATCTACGGCCAACCGACCTATCTGAGTTTCAAGCATGTCGCCAACGTGACGCCGGACCAACTGGTCGCAGCCGAGGCCGCGGTGTACGAGGCCGAAACAGCTGAGGCGCTGAGCCAGTTCCTGGCTCAGCAGGCATTCTGGCAGGATCATGTACGGCTCGCGTACGCCGATCAGTTCGCGGCCATACGGCAAGCCTACACAGAACGGCAAGCCGCACTAGCGGCCAATGGCGAGCAAGAGCAGGCACCGAGCAATGCAGGCGCTGGAATTGCAGAGCAGCGCACGCAGGAGGAGGTCGCGTTGACGCTGACGCTGGCCCGCGGCAACTACCGGACGTGGTATCGACTCGAGCTACCTCATGGTCCTGGCTCGCGCGCGTTTGCCCATCTGTCGAGGCGTCTGGACAGTAGCCTGGCGATGTGGTGCGGGGAGCCTGGCGACCCGGAATATCTGGCGCGGTCCTATCTGGCGGGTGTCCTGCGCCATTTCTGGCAGTCGGATTACAGCAATGATGTCCCGCCCCGGCGTTCGAGCAGCGAAGGGTGGACCGTCAGTTCTTTACCCGTGCTGCCCCCAGGCATCATGTTTGAACAAATACGTGACCTGTCAGTGTGCAACCATCAGATTACGGTTATCGAGGCTGATTTCCTGCGTCGTTTTCCCAATCTGGAAACAGTCGACTTCTCTGGCAATTGCTTGCGAACGCTTGATGGGCTTGAGCACTTGCCGCGGGTGCGCACATTGAACCTTGGCGGCAACATGCTCGAAACGGTGCCGGGGTTGCAGTACTTGAGCGAATTGAACGCTCTGGACCTCAGTGGCAATCAACTTGCCGATCTACCGGCTGGCATCGAGCAGTTGACCGAACTGACCCATCTGGACCTCTCCTTCAACCAGATCGCTGCGCTTGATGGGCGGATTGGGCAACTGGCAAGCCTTGAAAGCTTGCAATTGAGCGGTAATCTCCTGAGTGCGTTGCCGGACAGTATTGGCAACCTTGTGCAACTGAGCACTCTCGATGTCGCAGCGAACCGCTTGCTCACTGTCCCGGCACAGTTGAATCTTCTGGGCAGGTTGACCCAGCTCTTCATGCAGAACAATCTCATAACACTCGACGCGCAAAGCCAGTTGCGGCTGGAATGGTTCTCCAGGCTGGAGGTGCTAAACCTTGACGCTAACCCATTAGGGGTAGCGCCACAGTTGCGCTACAACGTTCACCTGCAGTACGTGTCGTTGCGTGCCACGGGCCTTCGCAGTTTTCCTCTGGCGTTGCTGCAGCGCCAGCCAAACCTGGTCGTAGACTTGCGTGGCAACCGGATCGTGACATTGAGCGAGGAGGCGTTGAGCTGGGTCGAAGCGCACCCGCACACGGTCAACCTCGAACAGAACCAGCTGAGTGAGGCGGTCATGGAGCGCGTGCGTGAAGCAATGGCTCGGCTGCGGGCAGAACGGGACGGGGCTGCAGAACTGGATCCCTGGGGGGTAAGCAGAAGGCCCATTGACCGCAGGGGTTGAAAAGCCGTGCAGCGAGGTGGCTGCATGAACTGGAGCATGGCCCACCGTGCGGTGGGCCATGCCGGGAGACGATCAACGGCGGCGGAACAGCGGTAGCGGCTCGTCGGTGGCGGCCTGGTAGGTCACCGAGAAGTCCTTCAGCCCTTGCAGGGCATCTTCCGGGTCCTTGTCGGCACGGATGGCGAAGGCATCGAAACCGCAGCGGGCCAGGTAGAACAACTGGTCACGCAGTACGTCGCCAATGGCGCGCAGCTCGCCCTTGAACTGGTAGCGGTCGCGCAGCAGGCGCGCATTGGAGTAGTTGCGCCCATCGGTGAAGGCCGGGAAGTTCAGGGCGATGACCTGAAAGTACTGCACGTCATCACCGATCTCTTCCGCTTGTTCATCGCTGTCCAGCCACACGCCCAGGCCACCGTCGCGAGCCTTGAGCATATGGGCATGGTCACGCCACAGTTGCAGCGGGACGATGTAGTCGTCGCAGTTGGTCAGTTCGTCGATCGTGGTTTCCTTGGGCAGCAGGTGCCAGGTTTCGTCGACGATCTGGTTGTTCTTAATGATTCGCTGCATAGACGCGTTCCTTGAAAGGGTCGATGCCGATACGCTGGTAGGTGTCGATGAAGCGCTCTTCCTCGGTACGTTGCTCCACGTACACGGCGATCAGCTTCTCGATCACGTCGGCCATGTCGTCCTGGGCGAAGGACGGGCCAAGGATCTTGCCCAGGCTCGCGTCGCGCGCGGCGTTGCCGCCCAGGGACACCTGGTAGAACTCCTCGCCCTTCTTGTCCACGCCGAGGATGCCGATGTGGCCGACGTGGTGGTGGCCGCAGGCATTCATGCAGCCGGAGATGTTCAGGTCGATCTCGCCGATGTCGAACAGGTAGTCCAGGTCGTCGAAGCGGCGCTGGATGGATTCGGCGATCGGGATCGACTTGGCGTTGGCCAGCGAGCAGTAGTCACCGCCAGGGCAGCAGATGATGTCGGTCAGCAGGCCGATGTTCGGCGTGGCGAAACCACCTTCGCGCAGCTCCAGCCACAGGGCGTGCAGCTGACGCTGCTCGACGTCGGCGAGGATGATGTTCTGCTCGTGCGAGGTGCGCAGGAAGCCGAAGCTGTAGCGCTCTGCCAGGTCCGCCACGGCGTCCAGCTGCTTGTCGGTCAGGTCGCCCGGGGCAACGCCGGTGGGCTTGAGCGACAGGGTCACGGCCACGTAGCCAGGGCGCTTGTGGGCGCGGGTGTTGCGCGAGCGCCAGCGGGCGAAGCCTGGGTATTCGGCGTCCTGGGCGCTGTAGTCGACGTTGTCCAGGGCCAGGTAGTCCGGGTCGACGAAGTGGCGCGAAACACGCTGTACTTCTTCTTCGGTCAGGGTGGTGCTGCCGCCACGCAGGTGGGCCATTTCGGCCTCGACCTTCTCGGCGAACACTTCCGGGGTCAGGGCCTTGACCAGGATCTTGATCCGCGCCTTGTACTTGTTGTCACGACGGCCGTAACGGTTGTACACGCGCAGGATGGCGTCCAGATAACTGATCAGGTCTTGCCACGGCAGGAATTCGTTGATGAACGAACCGACCACCGGGGTACGGCCCAGGCCGCCCCCGACCAGCACGCGGAAGCCCAGCTCACCGGCGGCGTTGCGCACCGGCTCCAGGCCGATGTCGTGCACTTCGATGGCCGCGCGGTCTTCTTTCGAGCCGTTGATCGCGATCTTGAACTTGCGCGGCAGGTAGGCGAATTCCGGGTGGAAGGTGGTCCACTGGCGGACGATCTCGCACCAGGGGCGCGGGTCGATGATTTCGTCTGCGGCAACACCGGCGAACTGGTCGGTGGTGGTGTTGCGCAGGCAGTTGCCGCTGGTCTGGATCGCGTGCATCTGCACGGTGGCCAGTTCGGCAAGGATGTCCGGGATGTCTTCAAGTGCCGGCCAGTTGTACTGCACGTTCTGGCGGGTGGAGATGTGGGCATAGCCCTTGTCGTAATCGCGGGCGATCTTGGCCAGTGTGCGAACCTGGCGGGCGTTCAGCTGGCCGTAGGGCACGGCGACGCGCAGCATCGGGGCGAAACGCTGGATATAGAGGCCGTTCTGCAGGCGCAGAGGGCGGAATTCTTCTTCGCTCAGCTCACCGGCCAGGTAGCGGCGGGTCTGATCACGGAACTGCTTGACGCGGTCCTCGATGATCCGCTGATCGTACTCGTCGTATACGTACATAAAAGTCCTGTCTCAGGCTGCATGCAGCTATTCGCGCGCACGGCCGCGCACTCCGGTTCGGAGCGGGGAAACGATATCAGGTTGCGTTTATGCGCTAAAGTGATGTTTTTGCATATGAAAAGAACCAAACGAACTAAGTGAGATTGACTGGCGTTTATCCGTCACTCAGCGCCGCAGGTTTATACTCGCGGGTTTGTTGGTAAGGATGTAACCGCATGCTCAAGGCATTGTGCTACAGCTTGTGCCTGAGCCTGCCGCTGGCAGCCAGCGTTCAGGCCGCTTCGGTGGTTTTCCTCAATCCGGGCCTACCCGCAGAGACGTTCTGGGTCAGTTACTCGCGCTTCATGCAAGCGGCGGCTGATGACCTGGGCATGGCGCTGCAGGTGCAATACAGCGCCCGTAATCCCGAGCGCGCCCTGAGCCAGGCCCGGGCGGTGCTCAAGGGCCCGCAGCGCCCGGAATACCTCGTGCTTGTCAACGAGCGGTACGTTGCGCCGCAGATCATTCGCCTGGCGCAAGGTAGCGGGGTCAAGCTGTTACTGGTCAACAACGGGCTGACCGCCAGCCAGGCGAGCAGCATTCAAGCCCAGCCCGCAAAGTACGGCGCTTTGTTAGGGGCCTTGACGGCCAATGACGAGCAGGCCGGTTACCAGATGCTGCACCAGATGGTCGCTTTGCTACCGCGCAGTAACGAGCCGGTGGACCTGGTGGCTTTCGCCGGGCTCAAGACCACGCCCGCCTCGCAGTTGCGTGAAGAAGGCATGCGTCGCGCCTTGGCCGACTTCCCTCAGGTGCGCCTGCGGCAGATGGTTTACGGTGGCTGGAACCGCCAGCGCGCCTTTGAACAGGCGCAGCAGTTGCTGCAGCGCTACCCGGATATCAAGCTGGTGTGGTCGGCCAACGACGAAATGGCCTTTGGCGCCATGCGCGCGTTCGAGGCTGCGGGGCGCAAGCCTGGGCAAGATGTAGTGTTCAGCGCCGTCAACAGCTCCCCCGAGGCCTTGAGAGCGCGCATCGAAGGGCGCCTGGGGGTGCTGATGGGTGGGCATTTCAGTCTCGGCGGCTGGGCCATGGTCATGCTGCATGACGATGCCTATGGTGTGGATATCGCACGGGATGGTCAGCGCGACCATGTGATGCCGGTTTTGCAGTCGATCGATCCAGACAAGGCAAAGCGTTGGCTCAAGCTGGCGGAACAGGACGACTATGGTGTCGACTTCCAGCGTTTCAGCGCCCAAGGACGCCCGCCGACTTACCGGTATCCCTTCCTGACGTCACCTGTCGACTACTGAAAAACCCTGCTTGAGAGAAGGGCATTGCTCGTCTTAACTGCTGGTTGTGAAGTGCATTCCCATAACCACTACAAGAGGCAATGCAATGGGAAATACAACCAAGGTCCGCAAAGCTGACAGCAGCGTCGATGCCTGGGCGATCCTCTGCCTGATCGTCCTGGTGGTGGTCACTGCCGTGTACTGGGTCAGCCACCAATAGCCTCAGCTCCAGGCCGTGATGCAACTTGAGCCGCCCGCGCAAGGGAATTACGCGGGCGGGTTGCGTTTCAGTGGGCGGTCAGGTGCAGCGCCAGTCGTACCAGGCCGATCAGGATCAGGATGAACACCAAGGTGAACAGTGCGCCCAGCGCGATGAAGTGGCTGGCCTTGCCATGGGTAAAGTCGCGCGCGCGGTTCTTGCCGCTCTGCACACCCAGCGCGGCGGCCAGGATGCTGTGCAGCATCTGCCAGAAGGTAGGGGGTTTGCCTTGACTGGAATCGTCCATGCTGGCTCCTTGGATATTCAGAGGCAATCAGGGACAGTGTAGATGGCAAATGGGGCCGCAAAGCGGCCCCACGAACGTCAGCTGTCGTACCCCAGGTTCGGTGCCAGCCAGCGCTCGCTGACGCTGACATCCTGGCCCTTGCGTGCGCTGTAGCTGTCGATCTGGTCCTTGTCGACCTTGCCCACGGCAAAGTACTGCGCTTTCGGGTGAGCAAAGTACCAGCCGCTGACCGCCGCAGCCGGGAACATGGCGAAGTGCTCGGTGAGGAACACGCCGCTGGGGCCGGTTTCACCAATGGCTGTGCCGTCGAGCAGGCGGAACAGCGTTTCTTTTTCGGTATGGTCCGGGCAGGCCGGGTAGCCTGGGGCAGGGCGGATGCCGCTGTACTGTTCCTTGATCAGTGCCTCGTTGTCCAGGTGCTCGTCACGCGCATAACCCCAGTGCTCTTTACGCACCTGCTCGTGCAGCCACTCGGCACAGGCCTCGGCCAGGCGGTCGGCGAGGGCCTTGACCATGATCGAGCTGTAGTCGTCGCCCTTGTCCTGGTAAGCCTTGGCCACTTCCTCGGCACCAATGCCGGCGGTGGTGATGAAGCCACCCATGTAGTCGGTGACGCCGCTGTCTTTGGGCGCGACAAAGTCGGCCAGGGAGAAGTTCGGCTTGCCATCGGGCTTGATGGTCTGCTGGCGCAGGTGGTGCAAGGTGGCCAGGGGCTGACCGTTGTCGTCGTAGACCTGAATGTCGTCATCGGCAACCTGGTTGGCTGGCCAGAAGCCGAACACGGCGCGCGCACTGATCAGCTTCTCGTCGATCAGTTTGTCGAGCATCTCGCGGGCATCCTTGTACAGCGAGGTTGCCGCTTCACCCACCACTTCATCGGTGAGGATGCGTGGGAACTTGCCGGCCAGGTCCCAGGAAATGAAGAACGGCGTCCAGTCGATGTACTCGGCCAGGGTGCGCAGGTCGATGTTGTCCAGCACCTTGACGCCTGTGAAGGCAGGGACCGCCGGCTGATAAGCGGCCCAGTCGTATTTCGGCTTGGCCGCCACGGCCTGCGCGTAGCTCAGGCGCTCGGTGCGGGCACTGCGGTTGGCAGTGCGTTCACGCACTTCGATGTAGTCCAGGCGGGTTTTTTCAACAAAGTCGGGCTTGAGTTCCTTGGACAGCAACTGGGTGGCCACACCTACCGCGCGGGAGGCGTCGGTCACATAGATCACCGCATCGTTGCTGTACTTGGGCTCGATCTTGACTGCGGTATGGGCCTTGGACGTGGTGGCGCCGCCGATCATCAACGGCAGCTCGAAGCCCTGGCGCTGCATTTCCCGGGCAACATGAACCATCTCGTCCAGCGACGGGGTGATCAGGCCGGACAAACCGATGATGTCGCACTTCTCGTCGCGGGCGGTCTGCAGGATCTTCTCTGCCGGTACCATCACGCCGAGGTCGACGATGTCATAGCCGTTGCAGCCCAGGACCACGCCGACAATGTTCTTGCCGATGTCGTGCACGTCGCCCTTGACCGTCGCCATGAGAATCTTGCCCTTGGCTTCGGGCTTGTCGCCTTTTTCGGCCTCGATGAACGGGATCAGGTGGGCCACGGCCTGCTTCATCACCCGCGCCGACTTGACCACCTGCGGCAGGAACATCTTGCCGGCGCCGAACAGGTCGCCAACCACGTTCATGCCGCTCATCAGCGGCCCTTCGATGACTTCGATCGGGCGCGCACATTGCTGGCGGCACTCCTCGGTGTCTTCGACGATGTGTGCGGTGATGCCTTTGACCAGCGCATGTTCCAGGCGCTTGCCGACCGGCAGTGAGCGCCAGGCTTCGTTCTCTACTTCCTTGGTGGCGCCGCCGCCTTTGTAGTCGTCGGCGATGGCCAGCAATGCATCGGTACCTTCGGGGGTGCGGTTGAGCACCACGTCCTCGACCCGCTCGCGCAGCTCGGCCGGGATCTCGTCGTAGATTTCCAGCTGGCCGGCGTTGACGATACCCATCGTCAGCCCGTTGCGGATGGCGTGGAACAGGAACACCGAGTGGATCGCCTCGCGCACCGGGTTGTTGCCGCGGAACGAGAACGACACGTTGGACACGCCGCCCGAGCTCAGCGCATGTGGCAGGTGGTCACGGATGTAGGCGCAGGCCTCGATGAAGTCCACGGCATAGTTGTTGTGCTCTTCGATGCCGGTAGCGACGGCGAAGATGTTCGGGTCGAAAATGATGTCTTCCGGCGGGAAGCCGACTTCATTGACCAGGATGTCGTAGCTGCGCTGGCAGATTTCCTTCTTGCGCGCGGCGGTGTCGGCCTGGCCGACCTCGTCGAAGGCCATCACCACCACGGCCGCGCCGTAGCGTTTGCACAGGCGGGCGTGGTGCTTGAATTGCTCGACGCCTTCTTTCATGGAGATCGAGTTGACGATGCCCTTGCCCTGGATGCATTTGAGGCCAGCCTCGATCACTTCCCATTTCGACGAGTCGATCATGATCGGCACGCGAGAGATGTCCGGCTCGCCTGCAATCATGTTGAGGAAACGGACCATGGCGGCCTGGGAGTCGAGCATCCCTTCGTCCATGTTGATGTCGATTACCTGAGCACCGGCCTCTACCTGCTGCAGGGCGACCTCCAGCGCTTCGGTGTAATTCTCTTCGCGGATCAGCCGGGCGAACTTGGCGGAGCCGGTGATGTTGGTGCGCTCACCGACGTTGACGAACAGCGACTGGCGGTCGATGGTGAACGGTTCCAGGCCCGACAGCCGGCAGGCCTTGGCGATTTCCGGGATCTGGCGCGGCTTGTATTTGGCCACTGCCTCGGCGATGGCCTGGATGTGCCCGGGCGTGGTACCGCAGCAACCGCCGATGATGTTGAGGAAACCACTGGCCGCGAACTCTTCGACCACGGCAGCCATCTCGGCCGGGGTTTCGTCGTACTCGCCGAAGGCGTTCGGCAGGCCGGCATTGGGGTGGGCGGAAACGTGGGTGTCGGCCTTGGTCGACAGCTCTTCAAGGTAAGGGCGCAGGTCCTTCGCGCCCAGCGCGCAGTTCAGGCCGACGGAAATCGGCTTGGCATGGCGTACCGAGTTCCAGAACGCTTCGGTAGTCTGGCCGGACAAGGTACGGCCCGAGGCATCGGTGATGGTGCCGGAGATCATGATCGGCAGTTCGATGCCGTCATCTTCGAACACCTGCTGCACGGCGAAGATCGCTGCCTTGGCGTTGAGCGTGTCGAAGATGGTCTCGATGAGGATCAGGTCGGCGCCACCCTCGATCAGCCCGCGGGTCGCCTCGATGTAGTTTTCCACCAGTTCGTCGAAGGTGACGTTGCGGTAGCCGGGATCGTTGACGTCCGGGGAAATCGAGCAGGTGCGGCTGGTCGGGCCGAGCACGCCGGCAACGAAGCGTGGCTTGTCCGGCGTTTCCAGGGTCTTGGCGTCCGCCACCTGGCGGGCGATGCGTGCGCCCTGGACGTTCAGCTCGTAGACCAGCGACTCCATGCCGTAGTCGGCCTGGGAAATCTGCGTGGCGTTGAAGGTGTTGGTTTCGAGAATGTCGGCGCCAGCGTCCAGGTACGCCTTCTCGATGGCAGCGATGACATCGGGGCGGCTGAGCAGCAGCAGGTCGTTGTTACCTTTTACATCGCTTGGCCAATCGGCGAAGCGCGTGCCACGATAGTCGTGTTCCTCGAGGCGGTAACTCTGGATCATAGTACCCATGCCGCCGTCGAGGATCAGAATGCGCTCATTGAGTGCGTGCTGGAGTGCTTGGAGACGAGCGCTGCGGTCGGACATAGGAACTACCTGGTCGGGCGAATATCAGAAGGTGCGGAATCATAACAAAGCTGCGCGGTTTTTAGGCGCATTGGCCATTCGCATGAATTTCGTTCATGTTGCGCCGTGAAGCACCCATGGTCGACCAGGCAAACGTGATGGCTTTTCTAGAACCCAGGACTTTCGGCACATGGTGCATCGTTTTCTTGTCGGCGCTTTCGCGCTGCTGCTCAGCAGCGTCGCGCTCGCACAAGCCCCCCAATCGAGCGCGGTAATTTCCTACACCCGGGACATTCAACCGATTTTCACCGAGAAGTGCGTGGCCTGCCATGCCTGCAACGACGCCGCCTGCCAGCTGAAGCTGGAGAGCCCCGAAGGCGCAGTGCGTGGTGCAACCAAGGTACCGGTGTACCAAGGTGAAAGGAGCAAGGCAGTCCCGACCACGCGGCTGTTCTACGATGCGCACAGCGAAGAGCAGTGGCGCAAGAAGGGCTTCTATTCCGTGCTCGACGGCCAGGGCAGCCAGGCCGCATTGATGGCACGCATGCTGGAGCTGGGGCACAAGGCGCCGCTTACCCCCAACGCCAAGCTGCCCGACGATATCGTCCTGGGGCTCGCGCGCAACAACATGTGCCCGTTGCCCCATGAGTTCGATGCCTATGCCGGCGCCCACCCCAAAGAGGGTATGCCGCTGGCGGTCACTGGCCTGACCGATAAGGAATACCAGACCCTGCAGGGTTGGCTGGCTGCAGGTGCGCCGGTCGAGTATGAGCCCATTCAACCCAGCGCGGCCGAGGCGAAACAGATCGCCGACTGGGAAGAACTGCTCAATCGACCGGGCTCTACCGAGGCCTTGGTCGGGCGCTGGCTGTACGAGCATCTGTTCCTGGCGCACATCCATTTCGTCGGCGGCGAGCAGGGCCACTTCTTCCAATGGGTGCGCTCGCGCACGCCCAGCGGCCAGCCGGTCGACCTGATTGCCACGCGCCGCCCCAACGACCCGCCGGGTACCGACTTTTATTACCGGTTGATTCCGGTGCAGGGTGTGATCGTGCATAAAACCCACATCACCTACCCGATGGGGCCGCAAAAGCTCAAGCGCGTGAAGCAGCTGTTCTATGCCGGTGACTGGCACGCCAGCGCGCTGCCGGGGTATGGGCCGCGCCACCGCGCCAACCCGTTCGAGACCTTCGAGGCGATCCCGGCGGTGGCGCGCTACCAGTTCATGCTGGATAACGCCGAGTACTTCGTCCGCACCTTCATCCGCGGGCCGGTGTGCCGTGGGCAGATCGCTACCGATGTGATCCGCGATAACTTCTGGGCGCTGTTCCAGGAACCGGCGCACGACCGCTACATCACCGATGCTGCGTACCGTGGCCAGGCTACACCGTTGCTCGCCATGCCGGGCCAGATCGATGACGTGGGCAGTGTGCTCAACCTCTGGCATGCCTACCGTGACAAGCGCAACGAGTATGAAAAACTGCGTCGCGACGCCTACGCCGAAATGCCGGCGCCGGGCTGGTCGACCCTGTGGGCCGGCAACGACAATGCGCTGCTCAGCATCTTCCGCCACTTCGACAGCGCTTCGGTGACCAAGGGCCTGGTCGGCGATGTGCCGCTGACGGTGTGGCTGTTCGACTACCCGCTATTCGAACGCACCTATTACCAGCTGGCGGTCAACTTCGATGTATTCGGCAATGTCTCGCACCAGTTGCAGACGCGGCTGTACTTCGACCTGATCCGCAATGGTGCCGAGGTCAACTTCCTGCGCCTGATGCCAGCGGACCAGCGTGGTGCAATTCTCAGCGACTGGTACCAGAACAGCGGCAAAGTGAAGATGTGGCTCGACTATGAAGACATCGACACTGACACGCCGAGCGGCATCAGGCTCGACCCACGCGACCCCAAGCGCGACTTCGGCCTCAAGCTGCTGCAGCGCACCGGCAGCCTGAACGCTGCGCCCGACCCGATCAACCGCTGCCAGGGTGCTTACTGCTCGCGGCCGCAGATGAATGAAGAATTCCGTAACGTCGAGCAGTCGCTCAGCCGTCTCGTATCACGCCCGGCCGCAGGCCTTAAGGTGATCAACCAGTTGCCTGAAGCCACCCTGCTGCGCATCGAAGGGCAAGGCGGCCAGCGTCAGGTCTACAGCCTGCTGCGCAACCGTGCGCACAGCAATGTCGCGTTCCTGCTGGGCGAGGCCGCGCGCTACCAGCCGGGGCTCGATACCCTGACCTTGTACCCCGGGGTGCTCAGCAGTTACCCGAACTTCATCTTCAACATCCCGGCGGCGGATGTGCCGGAGTTCGTCGAAGACATGGAATACGCGCGCGACGATGCCGCCAGGTTTGAACGTATCGTCATGCGCTGGGGCGTGCGCCGCAGCCACCCGCAGTTCTGGCGTTACTTCCACGACCTGAGCACCTATATCAAGGAAACCCAGCCGTTGGAGTCCGGGGTGCTGGACATGAACCGCTACGAGAACCTCTGATCGGTTGCGCTGACCTTTCCGGCACACCTGCGGTCGGAAAGGTTGGGTGGTCCGGGGCTGCCAGGCAGCCCCACTGTGGCCTCAATGCACCAAGGCAATCGCAGGGTGATCCATGCTGTATTCGCTTCAGGCACTGCGGGCGTTCGCCGCCTGGGTGGTGGTCTGCCACCATTTCATGCAGATCTTTTTCGACTTCCATGCCACTGGCCCCATCGGCCAACTGCTCACTGACCGCGGCGCCGTGGGCGTCGACATCTTCTTCGTCATCAGCGGGCTGGTGATCTACCTTTCGACCCGAGACAAGCCCGTTGAGCCGCGTCGGTTCCTGCTCAACCGCGCGTTGCGCATCGTCCCTGCCTACTGGTTCTACACCCTGTTGATGGCGCTACTGCTGCTGGCCTTCAGCCAATGGATGCCACACCAGGCATTCACCTGGCATCACCTGCTGCTCTCGATGCTGTTCATTCCGGCAGAGAACCCCGGTGGCTACGGCCTGTACCCGACCTTGAACGTTGGCTGGACGCTGAACTTCGAGATGTTCTTCTACCTTTTGTTTGGCCTGGCATTCCTTGTCCGGCAGCGCCACCAGTTGCTGCTGGTGACCGCTGCACTGCTGCTGGTCAGCGAAGTGCTGGGCCGCCTTGGCGTGCTCAGCCGCTTCTACAACAACGGCATCATCTACGAGTTTCTGCTCGGTATCGGCATCGGTGTGCTTTATCGCCGCGGCCTGGTGCGCGAGGGGTTGTGGTTGCCGCTGGCGGTGCTGGGCGTGGCGGGCTACGCGATCTACCACCTGGACGCGTCCCAACGGCTCTTGCATTGGGGCCTTCCCGGTGCACTGATAGTGCTGGCATTTGTAGCGCTTGAGCCGTACTTCCAGGGCAACCGGCTGCTCAAGGCATTGGGGGACTGCTCGTACTCGGTGTACCTGATCCACGTACTGGTGCTGTACGCGGGCTGGTTCGCCAGCCAGCGCCTGCACTTGAACCCCTACCTGGTCTTTGCGCTGTGCGTGCCGTCCATTGGACTAATGTCGTGGTTCAGCTACCAGTGGCTGGAGCGGGGCCTGTACCGGCGGATGCAGGTGTGGCTGGCGGCACCGCGGGAGCAAACGCCGGCGTTTGCTCTTTCCCGAGTCAAATGCTAGGACTTTGTTCGAAGGCCAGCTTGGCGTACACTTGGCCGCAAGTCTGTGAGGAACTTCCATGAGCGCTATAACCATTACCGACGCCGCCCATGATTACCTGGCCGATCTGCTTTCCAAGCAGAACACGCCTGGCATCGGCATCCGCGTTTTCATCACCCAGCCGGGCACCCAGTACGCCGAAACCTGCATTGCCTACTGCAAGCCGGGCGAAGAAAAGCCTGACGACACCGCCGTGGGTCTGAAGAGCTTCACTGCCTACCTGGATGCCGTCAGCGTGCCGTTTCTGGAAGACGCGCTGGTCGACTACGCCACCGACCGCATGGGCGGCCAGCTGACCATCAAGGCGCCGAACGCCAAAGTACCGATGGTCAACGAAGACAGCCCGATCAACGAGCGTATCAACTACTACCTGCAGACCGAGATCAACCCAGGTCTGGCCAGCCACGGTGGCCAGGTCAGCCTGGTGGATGTGGTCGACGACGGCATTGCCGTGTTGCAGTTCGGTGGTGGTTGCCAAGGCTGCGGTCAGGCCGACGTAACCCTGAAGGACGGCATCGAGCGGACCCTGCTCGAACGCATTCCGGAGCTCAAGGGCGTGCGGGATGTGACTGACCACACCCAGAAAGAAAACGCGTACTACTGATCGGTAGTTCGGCGACCGGCTGGCCACAAGCTCCTAGCAACAAACTGTTACGGATTCAACCCCTGCGACAACAGGCCGCAGCCCGTGTTTAAAGGGCTGCAAGCCATCACCGCCTTGGTCGGGTAGAAGCGCTTGGGGCGTCATGCCAGAATGCCCCGGTTTTTCGGCCGGCCCGTCCCGAGGGTCGGCACCTTCCCTTTAAAGGATGGTTCCATGAATGATCTGTTGACCCGGCGCGCAGTCGTCGCCGGGATGGGCGTTCTCGGGCTCGGCCTGCTGGCAGGCTGCAACCCGGCCCGAGGGCTCGAGTTCAAGTACGGCAAGAACATGAGCAACGAAATCCTGGGGCGCAAGTTCCGTCTCAAGGATACCAAGGGCAACGACGTCACCCTGTCGAGCTTCTACGGCAGCATGCCGATGATCTTCTTCGGGTTCACCCAGTGCCCGGCAGTCTGCCCGACCACCCTGGCGCGAGCGGCGCAAATCCGCAAGCAGCTCCGGGGCCGCGACCGCGATCTGTTCCAGGTGGTGTTCATCACCCTGGACCCTGAGCGCGACACCCCCGAAGTGCTCGACGCCTACGTCAAGGCCTTCGACCCCTCGTTCATGGCCCTGACTGGCACCCCGGAGGAAATCGCCGAGGTGGCCAAGGAGTTCAAGGTGTTCTACGAGAAGGTCCCGGCCGGTGATACCTACACCATCTCACATTCGTCCACCAGCTACGTCTACGACACGCGTGGCACCCTGCGCCTGAGCCTGGGCCATTCCCTGAACGCCAAGGAATGCGCCGAGGACCTGGTCACCCTGATGGAGATCTGCTAATGGCTGTTTCACTGCACCCGTTCAAGCGCGGCCTGGCCGCTATTGCCCTGCTGGGCCTGGCGCTGCCGGCTTTGGCCCAGACCACCGTCAGTGATGCCTGGGTACGTGCCAGCGTACCGCACCAGCAGTCCACCGGTGCGTTCATGACCCTGACTGCCAGCAGCGACAGCAAGCTGATAGGGGTGGCATCGCCTGTGGCCAAGACTGTGCAAGTGCATGAGATGACCATGAACGGTGATGTGATGGGCATGAAACAGGTCGAGGCCGTGCAGCTGCCAGCCGGCAAGCCGGTAAGCCTGGACCCCAATGGCTATCACGTGATGTTGATGGGCCTGACGCAGCAGGTGAAGGAGGGTGACAAAGTCCCGCTGACCCTGACCGTGGAAGATGCCAAGGGTGGCAAGGAAACCTTGGAAGTGCAGGCAGAGGTACGGGCGCTCAACGCCGAGATGGGCGGTGGGCACGACCACATGCACATGAAGCACTGATTGACCCGGGGCCGCTAAGCGGCCCCACTTCATTCAGCTGCGAAAACGCGGCAGCGGCCTTTCCAGGGTCAGCGAGGTCAAGGTCTTGCGGACCTGGGCTTCGTCGGCCTCCAGGGCCTTGAGGCTTGCGCGGATCTTGCCAGCGGCGGGCACGTCACCCTGCCGGTCGATCCAGTCGGCGATCTCTTTGCAGGCACTGCTCAGGCAGGCCTGGCGCTGGTTCATCAACGATATGAGGGTGGTGAGCTCTCTTTCGGACATGGCAGGATCCTCCAATTCAGCCATGTCAGTGTAGCAGAGGGCTGGCCAGGCACTTACTGACTTTTCAAGGCGCAGCAGACGCTGCTCTCAAGGCGTAGTAACAACTCGTTACTTATAAACAGAATGTTTAAAGTCGATGCCTTTGTCTGCCTAAGATTCAAGGTGCGGCATCTGAAATTAATCTGCTGAAGCGTTCTGCTGGGGGAGTCTGCCAGTTGTGGGAATGCCGAAGTTAAAAATGGCCACTAGTAGGAATGTTCCTATGTGCTGAGTTGTGTGTGCGCGGAGGAGGGGTGTTGTTACAACTTTCGGGTTGAGCGTGATGCTGGACGAGTTTTAGATTGGTTTTGCCCAAATTGCGCAGGGTGATTTCAATAATCTGAAGTGCCTAGGCGCAATATTACCAAGTAGGAATTGACCTATGCTGCTGGCTGAGGGAATCACGAAATATGCGGGCGCTGGGTGTTGATCGCGGGACGCGTTCTCTAGCGTTCGGCTATTGTTTTTCCAAGTGTGGTGAATTTGCCTTCGAAGCTGCATTTGCCGTGGCCATCGTATCAATGACCGAGGCGGATCTGCTTTTGATTGGCATCGCTTATTTCTTTCGCTACTTGCCCAGTATGCTGTTTTCACCTTTAGGTGGCTGGCTGGCGGACAATGTCAACAGGAAACGAACGTTGTTTGCTGTCGAGGCGGCTAAAGGCCTCCTAGCACTTGCCTTCTTTACCTTATTCAGCTTTTTCACACCGGTATTGCCCGTCTTGGTCGGCCTTGCGATGGTCATGACGGCATTCGAATGTCTGTATGTACCTACGTTTCGAGCGTATTTTCCAGACCTTGTCGGAAAGGACCAACTCGCCTCGGTGAACAGCGGTATTCAGGTGATCGAGGATGCAGCCTCGATTATCGGGCCGCTGGTTTTCTCGGCATGTGTGTTACTGCTGTCTCGCGAAGCAACCTTCTTGTTCTTTGCGGCGTGCCTGGTGTTGTCGGTCATTTCTATCGCTACCCTTGGGCCTGCCAGGCAGGGCGTCCGGCAGGTATTCGATGGGCGCGCCATAGTGCGGGATACGGCGCGCAGTGTAAGTCAGCTCAGGGTCAGCAATGCGCCTTTGTTTGCTGTTATTGGCTGTACCACCCTCTGTGCGATGTTTGCCACGTCGGTGATTCGCTTCATCCTTCCGGCTTCGGTGCTGGAGCACTTTGCCTCAGAGGCAGCGGTTGGCTATGTTTTCTCACTGCTTGCGGCAGGCACCGTATTGGGTGGCGTGCTCTACACACGCTTCAACCCATGGACAACTGCACGCTTGGTACTGCGTTACTGGGCGCTGTATGGGGCACTGTTTTTTGCTGCGGCAGTGGCATTGCACTTCAACAAGTGGCTGTTCCTCCTGATTTTGTTCCTGGTCGGTTTCATTGGTGCATTTGTCGATATCGCGATCGTCACCAACATCCAGTGCTTGTCGAGTGAGCATGAAGTTGGCAGGAATTTTTCCCTCTATTACTTCACTGCCGTCATTGGTGATGCCGTATCGGGGCTGATTGCCAGCCTGGTCTTCGTGCTTGCGGGGCCAGCGACCTTCATATGGATGACGCTCATGCTGTGTATCGCGCCAGTACGCTGGAACCTGAAAGAAAGTGCGCATGACAGCGACAATCGATGATGCAATGCAAGCCAGTGTGCGTGGGGCGTTGGCGCATAACGCTTGGATCCTGTGGGGCACCCGGCAGGAACAACTGATGAAGGGCGGTTAGGCCAGCGGCAAGGACGGCCAGTGCGTGTGGCCGGTATTGCCGTCAGGATTCGACGAAAAGATTCGGATCCTTTGCAACTGGAGCTGGCGTTGTGAGCCGGTGGGAAGGCACGACCGCGTGAACGCATGCTTGTCGATAGGCCCCTGGCGTCACGCCATAGGCCTGTTTGAATTGCCGGCTGAGGTGGCTCTGGTCAGCGAAGCCCAGGTTGAAAGCCACGTGGGTCGCAGCCACGCCGCTCTTGAGCATTTCTCGGGCACGGGCCAGGCGCCGTTGCTTCAGCCAGGCATGCGGCGGCAGGCCGGTGGCCTGGCGGAACACCCGGGCGAAATGGAACGGCGATAGATTAACCGCGCCCGCCAGTGCTTCGAGCGATGGCGGTTCTGCCAGTTGGCTCTCCAGCAGCTCGCGGGCGCGGGCTACGGCCAGTGGTTCGTGGCCAGGGGGAGTGGGCTCAGCGCATTGCCCGTGTCGTTGTACCAGGGCCAGAACCGCCTGGCGCCAGGCGGTCTGTTGCTGCAGGGCACTGGCGCTGGCTTCGGACAGCTGATGCAGCTTACTGAAGGCCATGGCCAGGGCCGGGTCCTGGATCACGCTGTCCTTGAAGCAGGGCATGCCGTGGCGGCCCAGTTCCAGCTCGTCGAGCACGCCGGTCACCCGTTCATGCTCCGGATAAAACCCGCGGTAGCGCCAGCCAGCCTCATGGGCTGTGGCGCCGGTATGCAGTTCGTCAGGGTTGATCAGCACCATGCTGCCCACGGGCGCCAGGTGCTCGCTGCCGCGGTGCCAGAAGCGCTGGGCACCCGACTCGATCACGGTGAACACGTAACCCTCGTGAACATGTGGGGCGAAGCGTTGCTGAATGTAGCGCGCATGCAGCATCTCGACATCGCCCAGCGCGGGCGCCTGCCAAAGGTGGGTTTGTTCGCGCAGGGGCGTGCTCATGTCAGCCAGCTGCGCAGCAGGAAGAAGATAAACATGCTCACCAGCATGCTCAGCAATACACTGCGGGTCAACAACACCAGAACGATGGCCACTACAGCCCCCAGCAGGTAGGGGTTGAGCGGGCTCAGGTCCAGCTGGTGGCCGGGCAGGAAGACGATAGGCCCGCAAATGGCGGTGAGCATGCCCGGCACGGCAAAACCCAGAAACTGCCGGGCATTGGAGCTCAGGCGCAGCGGTAGGCGCGGTTCCAGGAAAGCGTAGCGATTGAGGAACACTACGGCGCCCATGGCAAAGATCAGTAGCCAGGTCATGCGCGGCCTCCGGAAAATTTCTGGCAGACAAATCCGGCAGCCATGCCCAGCAGGCCAGCGGCTACCAACGCGGTTTCCCAGTGCCAGTAGCTGAAAAGCACTGAACAGAACAGCGACACCGCCACGCACACTACCGTGGCGAGGTTGCGCACCAGTGGGGCGATCAGGGCGACAAAGGTGGCGACAATGGAAAAATCCAGACCCAGCTGGTCCAGATGCGGGATGTTCTGGCCCAGCACGATCCCGGCCAGGGTGAACAGGTTCCAGGCCACGTAGAAGGTCAGGCCGACACCTAGCGCGTACCAGCGGTTGAATTGCTGTTGGTCATAGTGGCTGGTCAACGCGAAGAACTCATCGGTCAACAGGAAACCCAGGCCCAGGCGCCAGCGCAGCGGCTGGTTCGACAGCACCGGGCGCATCGACAAGCCGTAAAGCAGATGCTGCGAGGTGAGCAGCAGTGTGGTCAGCAAAATCGACAGCAGGTTGGCGCCGCCCTTGAGCATGCCGATGGCTACCAGTTGCGCGGCGCCAGCGAACACGATCGCCGACAAGCCCTGACCCTCCCAGGCACTGAGGTTGGCCTCGATGGCCATCGAGCCTGCAAGCAGGCCCCAAGGGGCAACGGCCAGCGATAACGGAACAATGGCGATGGCGCCGTGCAGAAAAGCTTGGCGGGCAATAGGCGGACTGCTTTGCATGATGGCTGCAACACTGTTGTTCGGCAGCGCAGCATGCCAGAGGGCGGGGCAGGTGGCTTGAACGATCTTGCTGGTTTGCCACTGCCAGAACAACGTTCAACGCTGGCTGGTCAACCGCCGTTGTGCTGCTGCGCAACCATTGATTTCCACCGCCTTTTGCAGCAAGTCCCGGCGGTGCTGCGGATCGAGGTCGCCCAGCAACCGATACACCTCGGCCTGATAGTCGCGTTGACGCCCCCACTGCATTTCCAGCCCTTGTGGCTGGCTGCGGCTGCAAGCCAGCCGAGTGGCCGGTTGCGGGTAGTAGGGCGCATACAGCGTGGCCATGCCCGGGATCGCTTCGAGCGCTTGGCGGTAACGGGGGCTGGCGTTATACGGTGGGCACCAGGTGGCGATCGCCGTCGCGGGTGGGGCAAAGCCCTGTTGTAGGCTGGCCTCGAGCAAGGGGCATGCAGCATCAGGGATTTGCGCCGCTGGCAGGTAGGTCGTGTAGTACAGCGCCAGGCGGTATTGGGCCACGGGATGGCCGAGTTCCACTGACTTTTCAAGCAGGGCTACCGCAGTTGGAAGCGTACGGGCCATGGCCTGGCCCTGGCGTTTGAGTTCCGGATCGCCGCCAATGGCAGTGCGCAGCGTGTTGGCGTTATCGTCCTGGTTATCGGCCTGCTCCAGCAATGGCAGGGCTTGGCGATAAAGCAGGTCGGCATGCGGGTCGATACGCACGTCGAGCGCTTGTGCGGCAAGCGGCATCAGCGAGATGAGTAGTGCGGGCACGCGGGCGAAACCACTCACAGGCAGGCCTCACTGGCACCACAGCCCGGATAAGTGGAAAGGTACTGGTAGACGGCTCGGGTGTTCATGACAAGTACACGTTCGCCTCTGGCGTATCGGAACGACGGCCTATTCTAGCCAACCGGAAGCCCCGACCGAAAGGGCAACGCACATTTGTCAGACGAGCTTGATCGGTGTGACCTTGCGTTGAGCATGTTTTTCCTGGGCCAGGCCCAGTTTGGCGGTGATCACCTTGGCCAGCGCATTGTTGCCCAAATCGTTCAGGTGCAAGCGATCAATGAACAGCTCGGCCCCGAATACAGGGGAGCTGCTCAGCATGCTGTTCATGTCGTAACACGGCACCGGATCTGCCTGGCTCTTGATGCGCCTGAAGAAGGCCATGTGCAGTTGACTGTCGAAGGCGCCTTCAAGCAGTCGGTCGAAGTTGGTCGGTTGCTGTTCCAATGCCGACAGCATGGCTCGCTCTCCGGCAGGCAGCGTTTCACGGCACCATGGCAGCAGCGGTTGAAGAATGAAGGTAAGGGTGGCGTGGCTGTCGGCAAGCATGCGTTCCCACTGGCGCAAGGTGCGGCCAATGCTGTCGGCAGCATGCGCCAGGCGCTTCTGCGGGGCGGACAAGGGCCAGGCGGGAACCGGCGTGGGCCGGCGCGGGGCCAAGGCCTGGCCGAGGCGTTGCCACAGTGAGTCCCGGCGTGCCGGGCCGGTAGGCAGCATGCCTTCGTTGAAACTGTTGAGGTATTGCTGATAGGCCTTGGCGTGCAGTGCAGCGTGTGGGCCGCCCAGCACCTCACCCAGGCCCTCGTGGGCCAAGGTATTGATCCCGCTGAGCACCACCACGTGGCCGACTTCGCCAAAACGGTGCTGATGGGTGAGAAACAGCAGCAGTTCCTGGCTGGCATTGAGCCCACAGCCAGCCAGGCTCAACCACACTTCCCCGGTGAGCATCGACAGGTGTGACGCCACCGTATTCTCATCGGAACTGGCACCGATGCCCAATGCGGTCGAACCGCCGACGAGCAAGTTGACACGGCCGGTGCCGCCATACTCGGCGGCCGAGAATCGCTTGCCGGCGCAATGGCTGTAGCGCAAACCGAGCGCATCGGTGTTGATGGTGCCGGAACGGTAGCCGCTTTCGTGCACGTGCAGGGTGTGCGGGGCACGGCGGCTGCCCAGTTGCAGGAAGCGCTGGTAGTCGAGCGACAGTGGCGCAGGGAGGCCCGAGCCGAATGTTGCGGTATTGGACGGGCTCATGGGCGCTCCTTGTTGTCCGGCGTGGCGTCTCGCACCGAGCCGTCAGCCCGCCAGCTCTTTGATGTTGTAGGCCAGGCCGCCGACGGCGATCAGCAACAGGGCAACCCCCGAGGCCAGCGAAATCATCCGATTGCTACGCTGCGAGGCGATCTTGCCGATGGCAAAGATGTAAAGGCTGAGCACGGCGAAGTCGATGGCTACCCACAACAGGGACAGCACCATCATGCTTTTGCCGAACGATTCGGTGATCTGGATGAACTGTGGGAAGAAGGCGATGAAGAAGATGATGTCCTTGGGGTTGGAAATACCGACCATGAAGCCTTGCCACAAACCGCCACGCCCGGCTTTGGGCGTTTGCGCCAGCGTCTCGCAGGCAGGCGCTTGCAGGCATTCGCGCAAGGTGCCTACGGCGATGTAGCCGATGAACAGGCAGCCGAGCAGGCTCATGCCGCTGAGCCAGGCCTTGTCGATGGCTGCACTGGTGAGGATGACCCAGGCCGCGGCGCCGATCAGTACCAGGGAAGCCCAGTTGGTGCCCACGGCGGTGAACATGGCCTTGCGCGAGCCAGAGGCTGCGGCGGTGTTGACGATCAATGCCACCACCGGGCCTGGTGTGGCGATCAGCAGCAGTACGGTCAGGGCGTAGGTAGCGGTCAGTGCGGTATTCACGGTCAGTTCTCGATCTGGGTGTCGGTTGTTGCGTGGACGTGGGCATGAAAGGGGCAGCGCGACGGGTTGAGCGAGCCTGCTTCCTGCAGTTGGTATTGCTTCCATTCGAAGTTGTCGGCCTGGCCGAAGAAGCCCAGGCTGTCGGGCATCACGCCGTCGTTGTAGTGCTGCACGCGTTCGCGGATGCGTGCACGGATGCGCTTGCCGCTCTCGGTGCCGGCATTGGCCACTTCGTCGAAGTTTTCCCGCGGGTTGATGACGAAGGTGATGTGATTGCCCAGGTTGCGACTTTTCATTTGATGGTGGCCGGGAAAGTTCATGTTGATGAACAGTGCCATGCCGGCGTAGCAGAACGACCAGCCACTGTCGTGTGGGTCGGCCGGGATCGCTTGCGGCCATGGGTGCGGGTCACGGGCATGGACGCCGCGCAGCACCTTCCAGGCCAGCGCCTGCTGTTCGGCCAGGCTGCTGTCGGCGGCCGTTTCGAGGAACACCACCAGTGGGCTGCCAATGCGTTGCTTGACCGGCACCGTTGCTATGGTGCGCACGTATTCGGCCAAGCCTTGTGCGATGTCATCGGCGAGCTGTTCGGCGCGGGCGAAAAGGATGTGGCAGGATTCACCGGCCACCGCCTTGCGCCCGAACAGGCACGGAAAGTCAGGGTTTGCGAGGATGTTGCGAAAATGCTGTATGGTTTTGTGCGTCCAGTGATGCGTGTTCCGGACATGTTCAGCGGCCAGCTCTAGCGCATCCAGGCGATAGCAGTTTCCATAACCCGTAAACATGATTTCCCCAGGCGTGAATTAGCAGAAAGTTCAAGACACATGCAGGCAGGTTATTGGCTTATCTTGGTTGTTTACCTGCATTTTCTGAGGCGTACCTTACGTTGTAAAACGCGTGGTACTATGACCTACTATTAGTCTCACTCATGCTTCGGGGGAATCATGTCGGAACGGATCCAGGCGTTGCACGCTCTGCGTGCCTTCGAGGTCGCCTCACGTTACGGGTCGTTCACCCGTGCGGCCGAAGAGCTGGCACTGACCCAAGGCGCCGTCAGCCACCACATCAAGACCCTCGAGGGCCTGTTCGGCTGCGACCTGTTCGAGCGACGTGGGCCCAAGTTGAGCCTCACCGAACATGGGCGCCTGCTGGCCCAGGAGCTCAAGGTCGGCTTCAAGATCATCGAAAACGCCTGTGCACTGCTGCGCCAGGACCGCTACGGCCTGCGCTTGAAGGCGCCCTCGACGCTGACAGTTCGCTGGTTGTTGCGGGCGCTGGATGCCTTCAAGAAAGTCGATGACAGCTGCAGCGTGCAATTGTCGAGCGTCTGGATGGACATCGACACGGTGGACTTTTACTCCGAGCCCTACGATTGCGCCTTCCTCTTGTCCAACGGCCGGTTTGCCGCCGACATCGAGAGTTTCAAGCTGTTCGACGAATGGCTGATTCCGGTGTGCCACCCGGACTACATGGCGCATGAGCAGCCGGCACTGGGTGACCTGCGCCAGTGTGAACTGCTGCATCCTTCGTCGGATCGGCGCGACTGGCGGCGTTGGCTGGCGCGCATGGATGCCCTGGACATCAGCATCGATCAGGGCCAGGTGTTCGACACCCTCGACCAGGGCATTTCTGCGGCCCAGCAGGGCTTGGGGATTTCCGTGGTCGACCTGGTGCTGGCCAGTGCCGACCTGACCGCAGGGCGCCTGGTCACCCCGTTCAAGCATGCAGTGGCGACCGGAGACGGGTATTACATGACCTGGCTCAAGTCCAGCCCCAAGGCGCGGCAGATGCACAAGCTGCGCGATTTTCTGCTGGGGCAGGTGCCGCCATTGGCCTACAAGGACATCAACTACCTGTATGGCTGATTGCCCGCACAGGCCCCCCGCGCAAGGGTAGAATCGTCGCATCCGACCTATCCGTCGCACCGAGGACAACGCAGTGGAGTTGCAGCAGGGCTTTGTCCTGACCCGGCATTGGCATGACACGCCCCAAGGCACCTGCGTGGAGTTCTGGCTGGCCACCGACCAGGGGCCGCGGCTGTTGCGCCTGGCCCCGCAGGAGTCGGTGGCGTTCATCCTGCAGGCGCAGGTCGAGCATGCGCGGCTGTTGCTGGCGGGCGAGGCCGGTGTCGAAATCAGGCCCCTGCGCCTGCAGGATTTCCAACATCGTCCGGTGCTGGGCGTGTATTGCCGTCAGCACCGGCAACTCATGCAACTGGAACAGCGCTTGCGCGGTGCCGGCGTCGAGGTGTTCGAAGCTGATATCCGCCCCCCCGAACGCTACCTGATGGAGCGCTTCATCACCGCCGCCGTGCAGTTTACCGGCCAGCCTGATGCCCAGGGTGTCATCTGCGAGGCTCAGCTCAAACCCTTGGCGCACTACCGCCCGCCGCTGCGCCTGGTATCGCTGGACATCGAGACCAGCGAGCGCGGCGAGTTGTACAGCATTGCGCTGGAAGGCTGCGGCCAGCGGCAGGTGTTCATGCTAGGGCCCGCCAATGGCCAGCCCGACGCCGTGGATTTCGACCTGCACTACTGCAACGACCGGGCGGCACTGCTCGACTGCCTGAACCAGTGGATGGCCAGGCATGATCCGGATGCGATCATCGGCTGGAACCTGGTGCAATTTGACCTGCGCCTGTTGCATGAGCACGCCAAGCTGCTTCAGGTGCCGTTGAACCTGGGGCGTAACGGTGCGCCCATGACTGTGCGCGCCCACGCCAACCGTAGCCATGTGTTCGCCGATGCGCCCGGCCGCTTGTTGATCGACGGCATCGAAGCGCTGCGCTCGGCCACTTGGAGCTTCCCTTCGTTCAGCCTGGAAAACGTCGCTCAGGCATTGCTGGGGGAAGGCAAGGCGATCGACACGCCTTACCAGCGCATGGACGAGATCAACCGCATGTTCGCCGAGGACAAGCCGTCGTTGGCGCGTTACAACCTCAAGGACTGCGAGCTGGTGACGCGTATTTTTGCGCATACCCGGCTGCTGGAGTTTCTGCTGGAGCGCTCATCGGTGACCGGGCTGGCGGTAGACCGCAGCGGTGGCTCGGTGGCAGCGTTCTGTCACCTGTATATCCCGCAGATGCATCGGCTGGGCTTCGTCGCGCCCAATCTGGGCAGTCGCCCGGATGAAGCCAGCCCGGGTGGTTTTGTCATGGACTCGCGCCCGGGGCTCTATGACTCGGTGCTGGTGCTCGACTACAAAAGCCTGTACCCCTCGATCATCCGTACTTTCCTGATCGACCCGGTAGGCCTGGTCGAAGGCCTGCGCCAGCCGGATGAGACGCACTCCGTCGAAGGCTTTCGCGGCGGGCGTTTCTCGCGCAGCCGGCATTGCCTGCCCGCGATCGTCGAACGGGTCTGGCAGGGCAGGGAGGAGGCCAAGCGTGAAGGCAACGCGCCGCTATCGCAGGCACTCAAGATCATCATGAATGCGTTTTACGGGGTGCTCGGCTCAAGCGGTTGCCGCTTCTTCGACCCACGCCTGGCGTCTTCGATCACGATGCGCGGGCACCAGATCATGCGCCAGACCCGCGCGCTGATCGAGGCACGAGGTTACGACGTTATCTACGGCGACACCGATTCCACCTTCGTCTGGCTCAAGGGTGCACAGGGTGAAGAGGCGGCGGCGCGCACCGGCCGCGCGCTGGTGGCCGAGGTCAACCTGTGGTGGCAGCAGCACCTGCGTGAAACCTTGGGCCTGGAAAGCGCGCTGGAGTTGCAGTTCGAGACCCATTATCGGCGGTTTCTGATGCCGACCATCCGCGGCGCCGACGAGGGCAGCAAGAAGCGGTACGCCGGCCTGGTTCAGCGCGCCGACGGCGGCGAGGACATGGTGTACAAAGGCCTGGAGTCGGTGCGCACGGATTGGTCGCCCTTGGCCAGGCAGTTCCAGCAGGCGTTATATGGGCGAATCTTCCGGGGCGAGCCGTACCGTGACTATGTACGCGGGTTCGTCCAACAGACCCTGGCCGGTGAGCTGGATGAGCTGCTGATCTACCGCAAACGCCTGCGCCGCCCGTTGGCCGACTACCTGCGCAATGTCCCGCCACATGTACGCGCAGCACGCCTGGCCGATGAGTACAACAGCCGCCTGGGGCGTGCCCGGCAATATCAGAATGGCGGCTGGATCAGTTACGTGATCACCACAGCCGGCCCTGAACCCATGGAAAACCTGCAGTCGCCGATCGACTACGACCACTACCTCAGCCGCCAGTTACAGCCTGTGGCCGATGCCATCCTGCCCTTTGTCGGTGATGACTTTGCGGCGTTGACCGACCGTCAGCTGTTGCTGTTCTGAGTGCCGGCTCAAGCGCCCCTTCAGGCGAGCGGGAGGGAGCGCAGGTTGCCGTTAGTGGCTTTGGGCTATGCTGAGTTTGGGTATCGGCCGTTTCCGAAAAGGCTGCCATCCTGGTATCGGTCACCATTGGAAACTGCCAGTTACTTTTCCCTGGCCCTCTGATGTTCGAAGTGGTTTAGGCTCCGGGTCGGATTTTTCTCCGTGATCTGTAGTCACTGTTTTATCGAGACAATAAGGAGATGCGTATGCTCGTCCGGTCACTGACCCTCGCCACCCTGCTCGCCGTCACTGGCCCTCTGTTCGCCGCCGACAGCGACGCTCCGCTGGCCAAGGAACTGGGCAAGGCACGACCATTGGTGATCATTGCCCCCAGTTCCGCCGACCCGACCTTGCGGGGGTTGAACGATGCCTTGAAAGACCCTGCCACCCAGGCTGCGTTCAAGGAGCGTGGCCTGGTGATCTACAGCGTCGCCAACATGATGGGCAAGCGGGAGGACAAGAACCTCGAGCAGCAGACCACCATGGCGCTGATACGTGAGCTCAAGCTCGGCGCCAGCAAGGGCACCAAGGTCATCCTGGTGGGTAAAGACGGTGAGCGGCACATGCTCAAGGATGACGAAACAGGTGAAAAGATCGACCCGCAGGCCATCATCAAAGCCGTCGATGAGCTGCCGGCCAGCGAAAAGGCCGTGACTGCACCGGAGCCTGTCGCTGCGGCAGCAGAGCCCAAGGCCAAGGACAGCAAGCCCGCCAAACCGGCCAAGCCGGCAGCGCCGCCCAAGCCACTGGAAGACTGACGTCAGCTACGCGTATCACCCCTGGTAGGACAGCAAAGGGCTCGTGGGCTGTACGCTCCGGGCCCTTTGCATTTCATGCTGTTCGGGCCTGGACCGTGATGTGCCGTTTGATCCAGTGATCAATGCTTAGCTTCCCGGCACCTTTGAGCAGCAATGGCAGCAGTGCAACCAGGTAGATCAGGGGCAGCTTGTAGTTGCCGAACCCTAGATCGGTGATGGCGTAACCCTTCGCCAATTCTGCCAGGTCCGACCAGTGCGCAGGCCAGTGCACCGCTGCGATCGCTACGACGGTTACCACCGCCAGCCCCGCCGCCGCCAGCCGTGTGCCAAGGCCCAGTAGCAGTAGCAGCGGCAGGACCAGTTCAGCCCACATCGACAGTTGCCAGTTCAACTCCGCTGGCAGCAGGCTGAAGGGCAGTGGGAAGCTCCCCTGTATATCGCCGAACCAGTTGCTGCCGTTGAATTTCTCCAGGCCGGATTCGAAGAACTCCCAGGCCAGAAACATCCGCAATGGCAAATCAGCGCCCCAATCTGCAAGACTGTCGAGGGGGGGCAGGGTGCGAGTCAGCGTGGTCATGGTCTGTTCTCTTCTTCAGGAAAGGGCCGTGGCGTTACGGCGCTTGTACAGCGCCAGCTTGGCGGTGAGCTTGAGGGCGATGGCGGTGAACATCAGGGCAAAGGCCAGCGGATACCAGCCACCCATGGGAATGCGTTTGTAGAACGACAGGCAGAACACGCCGGCTAACACCCACATGCCGGTGCTGTGCAAGGCTTTCCAGGCACGGCCGCCGAGCAGGCGCATGCTCGGCTTGAAGGAGGTAAGGGCCAGCAACAGCAGGAACAGGTAGCCGATGCTGCCTGGCAGGCTGGAGGTAGCGGTGCGGCCGGCCCAGAACAACTCGGGAAAATGCTGGGCGTAGCGGTAGATCAGCAGGCCGTGCACGGTGTGCGAAAAGGCAAAAGCCAGCCCCAGGAAGCGCCGCTCGCGCAAAACGCGACGGCTGCTTGGGCCGGGCAGCAAGGCCACCAGCGTCGAGGCCAGGAACGTCATCAGGAACAGGGCGAAGGAACTGCGTGCGGTAGCGCGGATAGCGCTGCGCAGGCCATCGGAACCGAGCGGGTGGCTGGCCAGGACCACGGCGGTCATGAGCAGAGTAAGGCCGGCCAGGACGGTGAACAGCTTCCAGCCGGAGGGAAGGGCGATGGCTCTCATCGAAGAGGCTCCCGGTGTGTCAAAGTGTGACCGGGAGTGTGGCGGTACGGCGTATCTGCAGTGTGTCGGCGCAGGCTGTATTGTGTATCGGAATGTAGTGACAGGTGGTGTAGGCCAATTTCACCCGTGCAGGCGCGGCGCGCAGCACCGCGTCAAGGACGGCAGCGTTTCACTTCAGCTCGATTTGTGCGCACAGGCCTCCGCCCTGGCGATTGCTGAGGACCAATTGCCCGCCCATGGCCTGCATCAGTTGGTGGGCGATTGCCAGGCCCAGGCCGGTGCCCCCGGTACTGCGGTTGCGCGAGCTTTCCACCCGATAGAAGGGTTTGAGCACTTCGCCGAGCTCTTGCTGGGGGATGCCAGGGCCTTCGTCCAGCACGCGGATCACGATACGTCCCTGCTCACGGCTGACCTCCAGTTGCGCCTTGCCGGCGAACTTCAGGGCATTGTCCAGCAGGTTGACCAACACCCTGCGCAGCGCATGCGGGCGCGTTTCCAGCAAACTGCCGGTACTGCCGTGGCGCTCGACCTGCGCGCCGCTGTCCTGGTAATCGAACACCACGCTGTCGAGGAACGCGTCGAGGTTGATGCGGCAGGGCGGCTCGGTGTTGATATCCATGCTGCGGGCATAGGCTACGCCTTCGCGGACCAAGTGCTCCATGGCATCCAGGTCATGCCACAACTTGTCCTTCTCGACTCCCTCGTCCATTACCTCGACCCGGAGTTTCATACGCGTGATCGGGGTTTGCAGGTCATGGGAAATCGCTGCCAGCAACTGCATGCGCTCCTTGAGGTAGGCAGCTATGCGCGCCTGCAAGGCATTGAAGGCGACAGCGGCGAATTTCACTTCGCGCGGGCCGCTTTCGTCCAGCAACATGCCGGGCTTTTCTGGGTCTAGGTCGTCAAGCGCCTTGACCAGGCGTGTCAGCGGGCCGATGGCCAGGCGCACGGCCAGCCAGGTACAGAACAGCAGCACGGCAAGCTGAATGAGCAGCACCAGCGGCAGCCAAGTGGCGATCGGCACGGGGGCCGGGGTGACATCGATGGTCAGCGGTGCGCCGTCGGCCAGACGTAGGTGGGCCTGGAAGTGTGCGTTCGGGCCAGGTATCTCCTGGAAGGTCAGGCGATACTGGCTACCGATGGCCTTGACGATCGAGTCGGCGGCCATGGGCGGGTCGTCGCTGGGCATCGCCGCACCCGTTACGCCAGCGTCAAGCCGATAGCGGTAGGTGCGCCGCTCCAGGCGGGGCAGCCAGGCCGGGCGTTCAGCGGCGGGCAGGCGGTCGAGGATGGCCACCGAAGTGGCGACGTCCTGTTCCAGATTGCTGAGCATCATCGAGCGGCTGCTGATATAGCGCTCATAGGCCTGCAGGCTGAACGACAGCCCGTAGGCCAGCACCAGCCCGGTGATGAAGATCAGTGCCAGGCGCGAGGCGAGGGTGCGCGGCCACTTCATGATGGCGACTCGAGCAGTTGCACTGGCAGCGAGAACACATAACCTTCGCTGCGCACCGTCTTGATGCAGCTGGGCTCGCGCGCGTCGTCGCCCAAGCGCTGGCGCAGGCGGCTGACCAGCAGGTCAATGGAACGATCGAAGATATCGGCCTCGCGGCCCTGGGTCAGGTTGAGCAACTGTTCGCGGCTGAGCACCCGTTGTGGGTGGTCGAGGAACACGCGCAACAGGCGGTATTCGGCGCCACTAAGGGCCACCAGCGTGCCTTCGCTGTCGAGCAGGTGGCGCGCGGTGGTATCCAGACGCCACTGGCCGAAACGGATCAGGCGGCCGCTTTCGCTGATGGTCAGGTTGGGCGGCAGCATGCGTGTGCGGCGCAGCACGGCATTGATGCGAGCCAGCAGTTCACGGGCTGAGAATGGCTTGGTCAGGTAGTCATCGGCGCCCATCTCCAGGCCGATGATGCGGTCGGTCTCGTCGTTGCGCGCGGTCAGCATCAGCACAGGCGTATTGCGGTGCTTGCCGGCGCGCAGTTCGCGGCACAGCAGCAGGCCGTCATCGCCCGGCATCATGATGTCGAGGACGATCAGGTCGACGCTGTTGGCTTCGAGGAAGGCGCGCATCTGCCGGCCGTCGGCGACGATGCTGGTGCGCAGGCCGTTCTTCTTCAGGTAATTGCCGACCAGTTCGCGGATTTCGCGGTCGTCGTCGACGATCAGGATGTGATCGACATGTTCCATCGGTGGGGTCCTGTGCAAGGGGAATGGGCGCAGTGTACCGAGCAGGTATGAGCTTGCCTGCAGAGGTTTGTATTGCAGTGTATCTGGTGGCGCATCAGATACAGCAGGAGGCAGGGCGCAGGGTCAGGCGACACATGCCCGATACCTGGCGAGCGTGAAATGGCTCTCACCGGGGAACACAACTCCCCACCCTCAGAAGATCCACAGGAGAGATGCCATGAACATGAAAACCCTCGCCAGCGCCAGCCTGTTCGCCTTGCTCAGCCTCGGCACCCTGGCTGCCCAGGCATCCACGCAGCCGATGGAGGATGCCAGCGTCATGCAATACCGCTACGGCGACCGGCTGGATATACAGAAAGTGCTGTCGGTGAAGGATGATCAAAGCGATGCCTGTGGCCTGGTCAACACCCGTATGGATTACATCAACTCCCAAGGCCAGCGCCAGAGTGTGCAGTACCGCACCTATGCCACGAGCGGTTGCCATGACAACTGAGCGCCGCTCGTTGTTGAAAGTGGGCGGCGTCGCCTTGGCGCTCTTGGGCCTGGGCCTTGCCGGCCACCTGGCAGCCCGCGACAGTTACGGCGCGATGCCATCGCTGTCCGGGGCCAGTGAGTGGATCAACTCGCCAGCGCTGGATACCAAGGGGCTAAAGGGCAAGGTAGTGCTGGTGGACTTCTGGACGTGGGACTGCATCAACTGCCAGCGCAGCCTGCCGCACGTCAACGACTGGGCCCGGCGGTACGCCGATCAGGGGCTGGTGGTGGTGGGCGTGCACACGCCGGAGTACGACTACGAGCATGATGTCAGCCAGTTGAAACGCAAGGTGGCCAGCCTGGGGATCGCTTACCCGGTGGCGGCGGACAACGATTATCGGGTGTGGAATGCCTGGGGTAATCAGTTCTGGCCTGCGCATTACTTTGTCGATCGCCAGGGCCAAGTGCGGCATGTGCACTTTGGTGAAGGTGACTACGACGGGCAGGAGAAGGTGATAAAGGCGTTGCTGGATGAAAAAGGCTGAGGTGTTTACCGTTCCTTTCGCGAGTAAACCCGCGAAAGGAACGGCACGGGCTCAACCGAAGCTGGCGAAATGTGCCTGCATGCGCTCGGCATTGGCCTGGCGGCCACTGAACAGTTCGAACGCTTTCACCGCCTGGAACACAGCCATGTTGCTGCCATCCAGGGTCCGGCAGCCCAGTGCCCGTGCGGCGCGCAGCAGCTCGGTTTCCAGCGGGAAATAGATGATCTCCGCCACCCACAGCCGGGCATGCAGCAGCTCGACCGGCAGCGGTGTGCCCGGCAGTTTGGCCATGCCGACCGGCGTGGTGTTGACCAGCCCGTCCGCTTCGGCAATCTCAGCCGCGAGGTCCGTGCCCACAATGGCTCTGCCTGCGCCGAAATGGCCGTTGAGGTTGTCGACCAGCGCCTGGGCACGCGCTGCATCGACTTCGAACAGCACCAGCCGCTCGACCCCTTCGCCCAGTAATGCATGGGCCACTGCCGAGCCAGCACCGCCGGCACCCATCTGCACCACCTGCCGGCGCGCGACGTCGGGCAGGCCGCGGCGCAAGCCCTCGGCGAAGCCCAGGCAGTCGGTGTTATGGCCTACACGCTTGCCGTCCTTGAGGACCACGGTGTTGACCGCACCGATACCCCTGGCCTCATCGGACAGCTCGTCGAGCAGCGGCAGGATCGCCTGCTTGAACGGGTAGGTGATATTGAGCCCGGTGAAGCCTGTGTGCTGGGCCGCTTCGAGCAATTGCGCCAAGGCGCTGTCTTCCAGTTGCAACTGGTCGGCGTCTATCAGGCGGTAGAGGTAGCGCAAGTCCTGCGCATCGCCTTCATGTTCATGCAGGGCAGGGGTGCGCGACAGTTGAATACCACGGCCGATCAGGCCGGCAAGGATGGCCGGCTGAGTCATGCTGCCTGCTCCTGGAGCATTTCGGCGAAGTGCGCCAGAGCCATGCGGTAGCCGTGGCTGCCCAGGCCGCAGATCACACCCACCGCGATCGACGAGACGAACGACAGGTGGCGGAACGGCTCGCGCTTGTGCACGTTGGAGAGGTGCACTTCGATCACTGGCACCTCGCTGGCGACCAGCGCGTCGCGGATGGCCACCGAGGTGTGGGTCCAGGCACCGGGGTTGATCACGATACCGGCGCAGCGACCACGGGCAGCGTGGATCCAGTCGATCAGGTCGCCTTCGTGGTTGGTCTGGCGGAATTCGATATCCAGGCCGTGGGCCTGCGCGGTGTCTGCGCAGCTCTGAGCCAGGTCAGCAAGGGTTTCACGGCCGTACTGCGCAGGCTCGCGGGTACCCAGCATGTTCAAGTTGGGGCCGTTGAGCACGAGGATAAGGGGCTTCATGGCGGGCATCACTTTGTTGTTGTTGAATGCCCGTATGTTTGTACCACCTGGTTAGTTTCGTCAATTGGGTTAGGTGTCGCATCGTGGAAAGTGGGCGATTATCGGACCCGGAGTATCGCGTTCTCAACGCGGGTATGCCCTTTGAAGCGCCTTTTGTTGCGAAAGGGCTGCAATGCAGCCCCACTCTCAAACGGTGCTGGCGGCCGCGCGACCCACTTCATCCCCGGCTGTTTCTTCATGCAACGATATTCGCGAGGTTTCTGGCAGCGCCAGCCCACCCACCAGCGCCACCAGCGCGATGACCACCAGGTAGAACGCTGGCGCCAGGCTGCTGCCGGTCTGTCCGATCAGCCAGGTCGCCACCAGCGGTGCGGTGCCGCCAAACAGCGTATAGGCCACGTTGTAGGTAATCGCCGATGCGGTGTAGCGCGTACGGGTCGGGAAACTCTCCGAGAGCAACGCGGCGGTCACCACACCACTGCAAAGTGCGCCTACCGCCAACAGGATGACCCCCACCAGCGCAGCCGTCACCGACCCGGAACTTGCCAGCCAATAAGCCGGGAATACACAGACCATTACCCACAGGCAGGTGAAACCAATGGTCTTGCGCCGCCCGACCCGGTCCGAGAACGCGCCGGCCAGCGGACAACCGATGGCGGCGAACACCAGCGCTACCGTTGTCACCAACAGCGACTGGGCGCGTGTCAGGTTGCCGACCATTTGCAGGTAGGTGGCGAAGTAGGTAGTGAACATGTAGAACGACAACGCTGTAAGCGAGATGAAGGCACCCAGATTGCGGATGGCCCGGCCGTGGTTACGCAACGTGTCCTTGAGCGGCGAATGCTCATGGGTCTTGCCTTGAGCGATGGCCTCGCGAAATGCCGGGGTTTCCTCCATGCGCCAGCGCAGGTAAAGGCCCACCAGGCCCAGCGGCGCCGCCACCAGGAACGGTATGCGCCAGCCCCAGGCCGCCATCGCTTCGGCCGACAGGCTTGCCTCAAGGCCGTAGGCGATCACCGCCGCACAGGCGAAGGCAGAGAAGGTCGACACGGGCACGAAGCTGCCATAGAAGGCCCGCTTGTTTTGCGGTGCGTGCTCCATCAGGTACGCACAGGCACCTGCATACTCACCGCCTGCGGAGAACCCCTGCAGGCAGCGCGCAAGGGTCAGTAGCGCGGGGGCGGCAAGGCCGATGCTGGCGTAGGTCGGCAGCAGGCCGATCAGTGTGGTGGAGCCGGCCATCAGCAGGATGGTCAGTGACAGGATGCGTTTGCGTCCCAGCCGGTCACCCAGCGCCCCGAACACGATCCCGCCCAGTGGCCGCAAGGCGAAGGCCACGGCGAAAACGGCAAAGGTCTTCAGCAAGGCCACGCTGGCATCGCCGCTGGCGAAGAACTGGCTGGCGATGATCGTTGCGAGAAAGCCGTAGACGGCAAAGTCGAACCATTCGACGAAGTTGCCGATGGCCGAGGCGGCGATGACCCGGCGCAGAGTGGCGGGGGATACCTCGTGAGATGCGGACATAGAGAAACGCTCCGGTTTCAAAGGCAGCCTGGCGGATTAGCGAAGCGGTCTGGCCGCTTCGTCGTTGTTGTTGCAGGCAGTAAACCGGCGCGGTAGCGAGGGCGCTTCTTCGAGGGCGACGCCCAGATATCTGTTTTGACCGCGTGCGCCCATTCGTGGCCAAGCCGCGGTCAGCCCGGCAATGAGTGGGTGTTATACCGAAAACACCACCCCGGTACGCGAAGCCGCGTTGCGAATATGCTCCTGCATCGCCTTCTGCGCCGCCGCCTGTGAACGGCGAGCCAGGGCGCGCAGGATCTTGCGGTGCTCCTGCCAGGTTTCCATCGCCCGTTCCGGGCGGATAAAGGGCAGCTTCTGGCTTTCCAGGAATATCTCCTGGCTGGCGGTGATCACCTGCAGCATGGCGTGGTTGCCGCAGGCTTGCAGCAACTGCTGGTGAAAGGCGAAATCCAGCCGTGCGGCGGCTTCGAAGCGGCCCGCGCGCAACTCCTGATGCATCGCCTCTACATTGACTTCCAGGCGATCGATGTCGTCCGCAGTCAGTGCCAGTGCCGCCTGCCCGGCAGCGAAACCTTCCAAGGCGTAACGCAGCTGGAAGGTGTCGCTTGCAGAGACCTGTTCGGCATACGGCCAGGCAAATGCCGAAGGCGCTGGCGCCTGCACGAACACACCCTTGCCCGGCTGCACGCTCACCAACCCCAGAGCGCTGAGGGAGGACAGTGCTTCTCGCAGAGAGGCCCTGCTGACCCCCAACTGCTCGGCAAGGTCGCGCTGCGAGGGCAGGGCATCGCCGGGCTGATAGCCGCCGTCTTCGATCAATTTGCGGATGCCTTGCAGGGCCTGTTCGGGGACGGCGCGGGGTAGGGTGTCGAGCATGCTGTTCAGACCGGTCGGAGGGCGATGACCTTGGCTTTTTACGGCCATTGTCAGGCGCTTGCAAGCATTGCTCCGCGCTGATGCAGGCAAATGCGGCCTTGCACAAAAGCGGGGCGTGACGGCGGCGGGGTAAGCGGGCAGGCAAGCAACTGTTCAGACCAGTAAGACCGTTCAGCTCAGGGCTTGCGCACGTCAAGCCGGTGCCAGCACGGACGTTGGCATGGCCCGTGCACTGGCCAGCCAGCACTCTTTTCCCTGGTTACCTGCGAGGCCACACCATGAAGACATTCCGCACCTTGTTCCTGGCCAGCCTGTTCTGCAGCAGCGCCCTTGTGCTGCCAACCGCCCAGGCTGATGCCCTGGCCGACATCAGCGCCCGTGGCGTGCTCAAGGTGGCAGTGCCCCAGGACTTCCCGCCTTTCGGCGCGGTCGGGCCAGACCTCAAACCCCGTGGCCTGGACATCGACACTGCACAACTGCTGGCAGACAAGCTGGGTGTGAAGCTGGCCCTGACCCCGGTAAACAGCACCAACCGCATACCGTTCCTCACCACAGGCAAGGTCGACCTGGTGATTTCCAGCCTCGGCAAGAACCCGGAGCGTGCGGCAGTGATCGATTTCTCCCGGCCCTATGCGCCGTTCTACCTGGCCGTATTCGGCCCGGCCGAGGTGGACATCGCGGGCATCGACGCCGTCGCTGGCAAGACCATCAGCGTCACCCGTGGCTCGATCGAGGACATGGAACTGAGCGCCGTAGCGCCAAAGGGGGCGGTGATCAAGCGCTTTGAAGACAACAACTCGACCATCGCCGCCTACCTCTCTGGCCAGGTCGAACTGATCGCCAGCGGTAGCGTGGTAATGGCCGCCATTGCCCAGAAGAACCCGGCCAAGGTGCCGGTGGTCAAGGTCAAGCTCAAGGACTCGCCGGTTTATGTGGGCCTGGCCAAGAACGAGCCGGCGCTGCTGGACAAAGTCAATGCCACGCTCGAAGCCGCCAAGGCCGACGGCAGCCTCAACCGCAATGCCGAAAAATGGCTGAAGCAGCCGCTGCCGGCCGACCTCTGAGCTGTACCCGGAGTTTGCCACCATGGCCTATGAATTCGACTTCGCCCCCGTGCTGGCCCAGGCCCCCCTGTTGCTCAAGGGCGCCTGGTTCACCCTGCAGCTGACGGTGGTCGGCACCTTGCTGGGCGTGGCCATCGGCGTGCTCGGCGCGGGGGTTCGCGCCTGGCGTGTGCGCCCCTTCGACATGCTGTTTGGCCTGTACGTGGAACTGATCCGTAACACGCCCTTCATCGTCCAGCTGTTCTTCATCTTCTTCGGCCTGCCGGCGCTGGGCATTCGCCTGACCGAGTGGCAGGCGGCGGTGCTGGCGATGGTGATCAACCTGGGTGCCTACTCCACCGAGATCATCAGGGCGGGCATCCAGGCCATTCCCAAAGGCCAGCTGGAAGCGGCAGCAGCCTTGGCCATGAGCCGCTTCGAGGCGTTTCGCCATGTGGTGTTGCAGCCTGCCCTGGCCAAGGTATGGCCGGCACTGACGAGCCAGATCGTGATCGTCATGCTCGGCTCGGCGGTGTGTTCGCAAATCGCCACCGAGGAGCTGTCGTTCGCCGCCAACTTCATCCAGTCGCGCAATTTCCGTGCATTTGAAACCTACCTGCTGACCACCGTGCTGTACCTGATCATGGCCATCGCCTTGCGCCAGTTGCTGGCATGGGTTGGGCAACGTCTGCTGATGGGGAGACGCTGAATGGACTTCACCTTCTGGGACATCCTGCGCAACCTGCTGATCGGCCTGCAGTGGACCTTGCTGTTGTCGCTGGTGGCCTTCTTCTTCGGTGGCCTGGCAGGGCTGCTGGTGCTGGTCGCACGCATTTCTCAATGGCCGTGGCTGCGTGGCCTGGCGCGGGGCTACATCGAGCTGTTTCAGGGCACGCCATTGCTGATGCAACTGTTCATGGTGTTTTTCGGCATTGCCTTGTTCGGCCTGGATGTGTCTGCCTGGATGGCGGCTGCCATCGCCCTGACCCTGTTCACCAGTGCGTTTCTCGCAGAGATCTGGCGCGGCTGCGTTGAGTCCATTCCAAACGGCCAGTGGGAAGCGTCCGGCAGCCTGGCGCTGAGCCGCATGGAGCAGCTGCGCCACGTGATCCTGCCACAGGCGTTGCGCATTGCCGTGGCACCGACCGTGGGCTTTTCGGTGCAGGTGGTCAAAGGCACGGCGGTCACCTCGATCATCGGTTTCACCGAGTTGACCAAGACCGGCGGCATGCTGGCCAACGCCACCTTCGAGCCGTTCATGGTCTACGGCCTGGTTGCGCTGGGCTATTTCATCCTCTGTTACCCGCTCTCGCTGAGCGCCCGTTATCTGGAAAGGAGGCTGCATGCCCCTGCTTAGAGTGTCCGCGCTGCACAAATACTACGGCGACAACCATGTACTCAAAGGCGTTGACCTGAGCATCGAAGAGGGCGAGGTGGTAGCGATCATCGGCCGCAGCGGTTCGGGCAAAAGTACCTTGTTGCGCACGCTCAACGGCCTTGAGTCGATCAGCGATGGCGTGATCGAAGTGGACGGTGAATACCTCGATGCCGGCCGCGCCGACTTGCGCGCGCTGCGCCAGAAAGTGGGCATGGTGTTCCAGCAGTTCAACCTGTTCCCACACCTGAGCGTGGGCGAGAACGTGATGCTCGCGCCGCAGGTGGTGAAGAAGGCCAGCAAGGCCCAGGCGCGCCAGCTGGCTGAGCAGATGCTGGCGCGGGTGGGCCTGGCGGAAAAGTTCGATGCCTACCCCGACCGGCTTTCCGGAGGCCAGCAACAGCGGGTGGCGATCGCGAGGGCGCTGGCCATGTCGCCCAAGGTGCTGCTGTGCGACGAGATCACCTCGGCGCTCGACCCCGAACTGGTCAACGAGGTGTTGGGCGTGGTGCGCCAGCTGGCCAGCGAAGGCATGACCCTGATCATGGTCACCCATGAGATGCGCTTTGCCCGCGAAGTGGGCGATAAACTGGTGTTCATGCACCATGGCAAGGTGCATGAAGTGGGTAACCCGCGTGAAGTGTTCGCTGCACCGAAAACGCCCGAGCTGGCCAATTTCATAGGCTCAGTGGTATCGGCCTGAGCCTGCATCATTGAGTGCAGCTCAGGCGGCCCGCTCCAGCACATCGAGCAGGTCGACGAACTCCATCGCCAGTTTGTGCCGCGGCGCCAGGTGTACCAGCGGTACCGACGCCAGGTGCGACTCTCGCATCTTGATCGAGCTGCTCAAGTACACCGGCAGCACGGGCATGCCCTCGCTGCGCAGTTGGTCAACCAAGGTCTTGTGCAACGCGGTGCGGCCGGCGAACTGGTTGACCACGACGCCTTCCACTTGCAGCGCCGGGTTGTGGTCCAGGCGCAGCTCCTCGACCTCGGCCATGACACTGTGCAGCGCCTGGCGCGAGAAGCTGTCGCAGTCGAACGGGATCAACAGGCGCTCAGCCGCAACCAAGGCGCTGAAGGTATAGAAGTTGAGCGCAGGGGGGGTGTCGATGTAGATCCGTTCGTAGTCCTCGCCCAGCTCCAGCAACAGCTTGCGCAGCTTGTTGATCTTGAACTTGCTCTCAAGCTTGCTCTGCAAGTCGCTGAGGTCGGGGCTGGCGGTCACCATGTGCAGGTTGCGGTAGCGGGTTTCGGTGATGGCCACCCGGTGCTTCTTGCCAGCAGCGGTGACGGGCGACAGCGTCTGGCGAAAAAAGTCGGCGATGCCGGCGGGGATGGCGTCGTTGGTGAGGCCAGTGAGGTAGTAGGTGGCGTTGGCCTGTGGGTCGAGGTCCACCAGCAACGTGCGATAACCCTCCGCGGCACTGGCGGCGGCAAGGTTGCAGGCGATGCTTGACTTGCCCACGCCACCTTTCTGATTGAAAACCACACGACGCATTAGACGCTCATCCATGAAGAAGGGAAATGTCAGGTTGGGGTCAATCCTATGACCAATACACGACAGTTTTATGACAATACTTGTTACATCTTTCCTTCAGTGCCCGCCAGCTTCGCTGCACACCTGATTTCGCCCTCCGCGCTTGGCCCGGTACAACGCGCTATCCGCCTGGCTGAGCGCTGCACCCGGCTCGCGATCCTGCTCGGCGTGCCAGTGCGCCACCCCCAGTGAGATGGTCACAGCGCCGACCGGTTCTATCGCGGTGTCCTGCACCATCACGCGCAGTCGCTGCGCCACCGTTGTCGCGACTACCAGGCCGGCCCCCGGCAGCAGCATCAGGAACTCCTCCCCACCGGTCCGGCACAGCAGGTCACCTTCACGGCAACAGCCGCGCATGATTGCGGCCAGGCGCTGTAGTACCTGGTCCCCGACATCATGCCCATGCCCATCGTTGATCCGTTTGAAGTGGTCGATATCCAGCACGATGACCGAAAACGCGCGGCCTTCGGCCTCCAGCAGCGACAGCTTGAACTCCAGGCTGCGGCGGTTGCCCAGGCCGGTCAGCGGATCGGTCTGGGCATCGCGGTTGAGCCGGCCGATGCGCTCTTGCAAGAGGTTCAGGCCGAACAGCATGGCCCGCTTTAGTTCCGCAGCCTCGAAGTACCAGGCATGTACCCTGTGCAGCCGTTCGGCGTTGCCGGTGCGGTCCATGGTGCGGGCGCCGGCGGCCAGTTGCCAAAGTGGCCTGGCGATGGTCAACGCCAGCCACCACAGCAGCAGGCTGCCCACCAGTGCCAGGGGGGCCGAGATGCCCATGACAGTGAGAATCAGATGACTCAACGGCGCCACCGTTTGCGCCAGCGGTTGTTGCGCCACCACGCCCCAACCGGTACTGGGCACTGTGGCGAAGCCCGCCAGCATGGCTACCCCTTGGCTATTGATGACCTGCCGCGTGCCGTGCTGCAGTTCGGTCAGCTGGTCGATCAGGGTATTGCCTTCGACCACGCTGCCTACCCGTTCGGCATTGGGGTGATAGAGCAGGCGGCGGTTGCGATCGACCACATAGAGGTAGGAGCCGTCCTTGTAGAAATGCTCGCCCAGCAGGCTGTTGAGTATGTTGCGTTCGCGCAGGTACAGGCTGCCGCCGACATAGCCCAGGTAGCGGCCGTTGGCATCGAAGATCGGCTGCGACAGCGCCACCACCAGGTTGTTGGCCGCCGACAGGTAGGGCGTCGACACCAGGGGCCGGCGCTCGCGCAATGCCTCTTCAGTACCGGGCGTCTGTACCTTGCGGCCAAGGTAATGGCGCAGCGCAGCGGGTGAAATCGCCCTCACGATACCTTCGGCATCGACCACGAAGGTGGAGTTGAAGGCCATGCTCTGGCGCAGCAACCGTGTGGTTTCTGCTTCCAGCGCAGCGCCGTCGGCCAGTTGCCGCCCCTGCACACTGGCGCTGAATGACAGCTGTTGCAAGGCAGTGGCGATGAAGGTTTCGGTGATTGCCGCCAGCTTCGCCGCATATACCCGGTTGGCCTCCAGGGCGTTATCGATCAGCAACTGGCGCTGCACCCGGTAGCTGGCGAAGTAGCTGGCACAGAGCATCACCAGGGCTGTGAGTGTGCAAAGGCTGAGGATCAGCGTGCGCAAGTCCAGGCGCAGTCCATGCTTGGCGTGTGGCAATCCAGACCTCACTGACGCAAAAGAAATAACCTTACTCGTTATGGGCTTGCACCGCTACGGGAGGGATGTGGGGCTGTCGCAATCGTTCAGGAACCGGCGTTTTCCAATGCGTCCAGCTCGTCCTGCACCCGTTGCAGGCGCTGCGCTGCGAGTGCCTGGGCCTTTTCATCGCGTGCTGTCTCGCGCATCAGCCGGGTAAGTTTCGCGCTCAGTTGCTGGCCGTCCTCGGTCTGCTCCAAGGCCTTGGCCTTTGCCGGGTCCCGAGTCACCTCGACGATAGTGGCGAACTCGGCGTCGCTGAAGTTCTTTTCGCTGTAGAGCTTGAACAGGTCCTGGCGCTGATCCTCGACCGTGAGGTGCTTGCGCAGCACGCTGCGGATTGTTTCTTCGTCGAGTTGCGGGTGGCTGCGGGTCAGCAGCAACGCCATGCGGTCGATGTTGTGCTCATAGGCCTCCTGCAAGGGCAGGCTGGCCACGATCTGCTCTTCTCGAGTCGGTTTCTGGTCGCAGGCGGTGAGGGCAGCGGCGAACAGCAGGGGCAGCAACAACTTGCAGAGGCGGGGCATGGGCTGGCCTTGGGCGCGTTTCAGGCCGGGGATTATAGCGAGGTCGGGCCGACCATGCATTGCGCCGTCCGATGCTGTAGGGTAGAAACCCGTTCCCCAGGCCATCGCTTCAACCCCATGCCCGACTGGACCTTGCAATCACCCGGCCGTGACGCCATCGATGAAGTCGTTGCCTTCGTCGACAGTGCCCGACGCGAGCTGTTCCCCATGCTCGCCCATTCGCCTTTGCCCAAAGACCTGGCCCATTTCGAGGCGACTTACCTGGATGGCGGCGGGCACTTTCTGGAAGCCCGTGATCGTGGCACGTTGATCGCAGTCATTGGCTACCTGCCCTATGACCATCGCTTCCACCAGCTCGACTACCACGGCAAACGCGTCGTCGAAATCGTGCGCCTGTTCGTGCTCCCCGAATACCGGCGCAACGGCCTGGCCGCGGCATTGTTCCAGGCCTTGCGTGAGCACGCCGTCGAGGCAGGCGTTGAGTGTCTGTACCTGCACACCCATCCGTTTCTGGCAGGGGCGATCCGGTTCTGGGAGCGGCAGGGCTTCACGGTGATCAACGTAGAGGATGACCCGGTGTGGCGGACTACGCACATGGAGCAGTACCAGGTCATTTAGGAACTTTCCTGCTTTGCAGTGACGAGGGTGGATACCCGCAACGCCAAGGGCCTCATCAAACCGGCGCACAAGGAGGATGAAACCACTCAGAGCCCGCCCGACAACGGCCACTCCACGGCCAGGCGGATCTGGTTGCCGTCCAGTTCCGCCTGCGCCGTATCCCCGCGGTGCACATTGTGCCTCAGTGAAAACGCCGTGCCCTTGGCCTTGCCACTCTGTACCACATACCGCGCCTCAAGGTCCCTCTCCCAGTGTTTGCCACCCTTGCCATAGCCCAGGTACGCATACCCGCCGTTGGGGTCCACGTGCGTGCCATCGATATCGAACCCGCGCACATACAGCGCCGTCAGGTTCAACCCCGGCACCCCATAAGCGCCCATGTTCAGGTCATAGCGCGCTTGCCAGGACTTTTCGTTGGGTGCGTTGAAGTCAGACATCTGCACGGCGTTGGCAATATAGATTGCACCGCGGGTCACGTAGTCGAACGGCGTGTTGCCATCCACCTGCTGCCAGCCCAGGCTGAAAGCATGGGGGCCTTGGCTATAGCGCGAGACCAGGCTCCAGGTGGTGTTGTCGATGCGCCCGGACAGCGCTTTGCCGGTGTCGGTGGTGCGGTACAGGTTGAGGTCCAGGCTCAGGCTGCGCCGGTCATCCAGTGCATGGGTGAGGGTGCTGCCCAGGTAGTGCTGGTTCCAGGTGTCTTCATAGCGGGAGGTGTACAGGCTGGCGCTCAAGGCAGCGCTGGGGTTCCACACCGCACCGGCGAGGTCGAAGCTGTTGCCCTGGCGGGCGTTGGAGTAGTTCACCACGAAGCCCTGGTCATGGCTTGAAGCATTGCGGTCGGTGCTTTCGTTGAAGTGCCCGGCAACCAGCTTGACCTTGTCGATTTCATTGCTGGTGAGGAAAAAACCGGTGGCGGTTTCGGGTAGCAAACGGCTGTCGGAAGAGCTGAATACCGGCGTTTTCACTCGCTGCTCACCATAGGAAAGCACTGTGTCGGACAGGCGAAGCTTCAGAGCGGCACCGCCGCGGCTGTATTCGTTTTTAGGGTGGCCATCGTTGTCCACACCGAGTAGGCGAGCCTTGCCGGTTCGACCTCCACCGCTGTCGAGTTGTACGCCAAGGTAGGCATGGGCATCGACGCCAACACCGATCAGGCCCTGGGTAAAACCGGACTGGAATGTACCCATCAAACCGTAGGCCCATTCCTCGGCCAGGCCATTGCGTTCACTGCGCGGTTTGTAGGCATTGCGGGCGGCACTGTTGCGCCCGCCATGCTTGTAGTCACGCTGGTCGTAGACCGTGCGGTTGAGGATGCTCCAGCTGCTGTCTTCGACCAAGCCGTTACTCTGCGACTGTGCGGATTCCGCCAGCGCCAAGGGCGCCAGGCCCAGCAGCGGCAGGGCCAGAAGCAAACGGTTCATTGGCCGGCCTCCAACTGCTGCAGTTGGGCTGCCAGGCGCGCACGTGCCCGCGCAGGCAAAGCCGCTGGCAACTCGGCCAAGCCGGTATCACCCACCTGGATCAGCATCACCATGCCCATGGCCAGGTGTGGGATGCACTGGATGCCGTACACCCCAGGCACCGTAAAGGTCTGCTCGAAGGGCTGGTTCAGCTTGCTCTTGAAAGCCTCGGCGCCTACCGGCAGCAACCTGGGCAGGCTGGCCGCGTTGTGGCCGCTCTGGGTCGGCACGAAACGTACCGTATCACCCGGTGCGATACGCAGGTGGTCGGGCTCGTAGACCATGGCACCGGCCGCGCCGCGGGTGAGCATCTTCACTTCGTGCACGTCGGCCAGCGCAGCGTGAGGTAGCAGAGCGTTGGCGAGCAGCAGGACGGTAGTGCGCAACAGCATGCGGGAGCTTCCTGGTTCAGGGGGCGCGAAAGCGCAGGATGCGCGCGCCGTCGAAGGGGTCGGTGAGGTAGTGGGCATGTACGCCGAAGGTGCTCAGCAAACGCTCGGGGGTCAGTACCTCCAGCGGCTTGCCGAGGGCCACCAGACGGCCGTGTTCGAGCACCGCCACGCGGTCGCAGGTCAGCGCCTGGTTCAGGTCGTGCAGGGCCACCAGGGTGGTTACCGGCAGCGCCTGTACCTGTTGCAATAGGCTCAGCTGGTGCTGGATGTCGAGGTGGTTGGTCGGCTCATCGAGCAGCAATACCTGCGGGCGCTGGGCAAGAGCGCGGGCAATGTGTACGCGCTGGCGTTCGCCACCGGACAGCGAGCTCCAGATGCGCGTGCGCAGGTGCGAGGCATCGAGGTCGGCCAGGGCCTGCTCGACGACCGCGCGATCCTCCTGGGAAAACGGCGCCAGGGCGGACAACCAAGGGGTACGCCCTAGCGCCACGGCGTCGAACACGCTGATGGCGTCGAGGGTGTCGGCCTGTTGCTCAACCAGCGCCAGGGCCTGGGCGATGCGCCGGCGCGGCAGGCGCGCAAGCGGCTCGCCGAGCAATTGCACACTGCCGCTATGCGGCGTGCGCAGCCCGGCCAGCAGTTTGAGCAGGGACGATTTGCCGGAGCCATTCGGGCCGACGATGCCGAGGGTTTCACCCGTGGCGACCGTCAGGTTGATATCGCGCAGCACGGGGTTGCCCGACAGTTGCAAACCCAAGCCCTGGCAGGCGAGCGGGGCGACCTTTGGGGGTGTCATGGCCGTCATGCGCGCCCCCTGCGGCTGACCAGGATCAACGCAAACACAGGTGCGCCGATCAGCGCTGTGACGACGCCCACTGGAATCACCTGGCCGGGGATCAGCGTGCGTGAAAGCATGTCCGCAGCGATCAGGAACAGCGCACCGCCCAGGGCGCTGGCCGGCAGCAGGCGGCTGTGGCCTGGGCCGAGCAACAGGCGCAGGGCATGCGGGATGACCAGCCCGACAAAACCGATGGCGCCGACGATGGACACCATCACTGCCGTCACCAGCGCCGCGCAACTGATCAGCAGCAACTGGCTGCGCCGCACTGCAATGCCCAGCGACGCCGCCGAATCGGTACCGAAGGTGAAAGCGTCCAGTGTGCGCCGGTGCCACAGGCACACCACCAGCCCGAACAGCGCCACCGGCAGCGCCAGCCATACTGACGGCCAGCGCACGCCACTGAGGTTGCCCAGCAGCCAGAACAGGATGCCGCGAGCCTGTTCGGCCGTGGCCGATTTGGTGATCAGAAACGCCGTCAGGGCGTTGAACAGTTGCGAGCCGGCAATCCCTGCCAGGATCACTTGGGCGTTGTTGCTGCTCGGGCCGGCTGCGCGGGCCAGCACCAGGACCAGGGCGAAGGCCGCGACGGCGCCGACAAAGGCGCCGCCCGACATGCTCAGGGCAACACTGCCCAGGCCCAGCAGGCCTACCAGCACGGCGCCGGTCGAAGCCCCGGCCGACAGGCCCAGCAAATAGGGTTCGGCCAGCGGGTTGCGCAGCAGCGCCTGCAGGATCACCCCACAGGTCGCCAGCCCTGCGCCACAGGCTGCGGCGACCAGCGTGCGGGTCAGGCGGTAGTTCCAGACGATACCGGCGTCGATCGGGTCGACCGGGTAACCGGCCTGCCACAGGTGGTTGGCCAGTACCTGGTACACCACGCTGGGTGACACGGTGGTCTCGCCAATGGCGGTGCCGGCAAGCAGCGCGCCGAGCAGGGCAACCAGGGCCAGGGCGCAGCAGGGCAGCTTACGGTTCATCACGGCGCCGCTTTACCGCTGGCGAAGGCTGCCGACAGGGTCTGCAGGCCCCGGAACAGGCGGATACCGGCCTGCATGGCATCGGCGTCGAGGATGATGATGCGGTTGTTCTTCACGGCATCCATGTGCTGGGTTACCGGGTCGCTGCGCAGGAATTCGAGCTTCTTCTGGTAGTCGTCGGCCGGAAAGCGGCGGCGATCCATGCGGGCGATGATCAGCCACGTAGGGTTGGCCTTGGCGATGGTTTCCCAGCCCACCGTGGGCCACTCTTCGGTGGACTCGACCACGTTGCGTACACCCAGGGTGCGCAGCATGAAGTCCGCCACGCCCTGGCGGCCCGCAACGTAGGGGTCGATGTCGAGGTCGGCGCTGGAGAACCAGAACAGTGCCGAAGTCTGGCTCAGGTCTTTGCCGGCCAGTTGTTGCCTGGCGCTGTCCAGGCGCGCCTTGAGGTCGCTGTTCAGTGCCGCGCCGCGGTCCTGGACGTCGAAGATTTCCGCCAGCTGGCTGACGCTCTTGTAGATGGTCTGGACCTGAAACGCCTGTAGTCGCGTGCCATCGGCCCCCACCAGGTTGTCCTTGCCTTCGCAGTCTGAGGGCAGCAGATAGGTGGGGACCTTCAGTTCGTTGAACTGCTCACGGGTCGCGACCACGCCCTGGGCGCCGACCATCCACTCGAACTGCACCGCCACCAACTCTGGTCGCTTGCCCACCACTGCTTCGAAGCTCGGGTCGTTGTCGGCCAGGCGCGGCACCTTGTCGTTCTGCGCCTTGTATTCGGGCAAGACGTTGTTGAACCACAGCGATGTGCCGGCCAGTTTGTCGCCCAACCCCAGCGCGTAGAGGATTTCGGTGCCGGCCTGGCCGATGGTGACTGCGCGCTCGGGGGCGTGGGTGAAGGTCTGCGGCATGCCGCAGTTGTCCACGGTCAGCGGGTAGTGCGTGGCGGCGGCCTGAGCCGCGCCGGTTAGGCTCAAGCCGGCGAGCAGGGTGGCGAAACGGGACAGCATGCGGGGCGATCTCCTATCGGACAGTTCACGGAAGGAACGCACGGACAGGCATCGCCGCGCCCCTGCAGGCGACAGGGGCAACTCTGATGGCCAATCCCGGACACCCCGCCGGTTGGTGAATGTAAGCCGGCAGGTCTCCTGACTGGTGCGTCATCACCCGGCTCCGGCCTTCCCGGATCGGCTGATCCAGTGGCATCGATGGAGCGGGCTCGGCACCTACAGTTGCGGGGGCAGTTCCGTTTGGCGCGCCTGGGCGGCCTGGGATTCCCTATTATTTCCGTGGTGGAAACCGGCGGCCCGCATGGTAGACCATCAGGCAGCCGGTGAAAACGCTAAATCAGAAGTACTTGAGCCAGGTGATGTCGCGTCGGCGCGCCTTTAGCCTGGCGAACCAGCGCACCGGCAGGTACAGCGCCATGGCCAGCAGCACAGCACCCAGCCACACCGCGCCAATGCCGTCAAAACCGAAGTAGTCGCCGTGATTGCGGCCGAACAGGGCGACGCTGGCCAGGTACATCAGTTTCAACACGTACAGGTGCAGCAGATAGAAGAACATCGGTGCCGCGCCAAACACCGCCAGGGCACCGATCCAGCGGGCTTGCCCTGCGCGCTCAAAGGCGCGCAGCAACAGCAGGCCGCAGCCCAGGGTCAGGGCCAGGAACAACAACGAAGGCGGGTATTTGGTGATGTTGAAGAAACTCATCACGGTCTGGGTAAGCGTCGGGTAGCCGCTCCACGGCGCTTCGCCGTAGCCATTGAGCATGCGCAGCGCCATGAAGCCGAGCAGGGCGATGACCCCTGCCAGCAGCAGGCGGTACTGACGCTGGCCGGCATCGCTGCCACGGGCGAACCAAGGGCCCAGGCCATAGCCCAAGGCAATGACGCCGATCCACGGCAGTACCGGGTAGGAGGTGCGCAGGCGCAGGCTTTCAGAGAGCTCCAGCCAGCCACGGTCATGCAGGATCGCCCACGGCACATGCATCGCCGACTCAGCGCCAAAGTGCAGGCTGTCGAGCAGGTTGTGCCCGGCGATGATCACTGCGCCCAGCACAACCAGCGCCGGGCGCGGCAGCCATACCAGCAGCGACAGGGCGATCATGCTGACGCCGATTGCCCAGATCACCTGCAGGTAGATGACACTGGGCGGCAGCTGGAAGGTCCAGGCGAAATTCACCAGGGTGAACTCCAGCACCACCAGGAACAGGCCGCGCTTGAACAGGAACGCCGAGACATCGCTGCGGCCCTGATACTTCTCGCCGTACAGCCACGCTGACAGGCCAGTGAGCAGTACGAACACTGGTGCACATAGGTGGGCCAGGGTGCGGCTGAAGAACAGGGACGGGTCGGTGGCGTCGATGCTCATCGGGTCGCTGACCTGGCGGTGCAGGAAAAATGTCTCGCGGACGTGGTCGAGCAGCATGAACAGGATCACCAGGCCGCGCAGGGCATCGATGCTCTGCAGGCGCTGGGTGAGCTGGGTGGGGGTGGCGGCGGCACTTGTCATGGAGGGGTCGCAGGCAGGAATGGATGTCAAATGAAACGTTATCTTATAACTATTTCATTTGTGCCGGGTAGTGGTTTTTGCAGTGGCGGTTCAGCCGTCATCGCCGGCAAGCCAGCTCCTACTGGGTTTGCGCTGAGCTCGAGAGCAGCGGGGTCCCTGTGTGGCCGGCTTGCCGGCGATGAGGCCAATACAGTCAGCTCAAATCAGAAGCTGTAAGCCACCGTCGCCAAGTGCGACTGCGGCACGCAGTCGCCTCCAGGTACAAACACCACGGGCTTGAGAGGGCAGCGCCGGACTTGTCGTGGCCCCCGACGCACCGGCTCCCGTTTCACCCCGCGCGCGGCGGCGCAGGATGCCTGAAACTGGCGCGCGTATGACTATTGGGCGGGATGCGCGTCAACCATTTACCTGCTGCTGCTGCTCAGTGCGCGCCGGCCGACTTGCTCAGGTCGCTTTGCGCCCATTCGGTGTAGATGCAGGCATCTGCAACCGCCCAGCGGACCTTCACGGTGTCTCCGGGCTGCATGGACATACCCGCAGCCGACAGTGCTTTCACGGTCAGTTCAGTACCGCCCGGGGTCATTACATGGCAGGTCTGGCTTTCGCCGAGGAACAGCACTTCGCCAACCTTGGCAAGCACTTCGTTCCAGCCCGCTGGCAACGGCTCGCGTGCAGCCTGGTCGGTGGTGAGTGCCAGGGCCTTTTCCGGGCGTACCATGATCAGCGCATCTTGGCCCGCCGCCAGGCCAGGCGTCAGGCGGATCGCCACTGGCTGGCCTTCGAAACTGCCGGCACCGTTGCTGCTGGCCGTGATGCGCAGGAAGTTGGAGTTGCCCAGGAACGAGGCGACAAAGGCGTTGGGCGGGTTCTGGTAGAGGTCATAGCCGGTGCCCAGGCCGACGATCTTGCCGTGGCTGAAGATGGCGATGCGCTGGGACAGGCGCATGGCTTCTTCCTGGTCGTGGGTGACGTAGACGATGGTGATGCCCAGCCGGCGGTGCAACTGGCGCAGTTCATCCTGCAGGTCTTCGCGCAGTTTCTTGTCCAGCGCGCCGAGTGGCTCGTCCATCAGCAGGATGCGTGGTTCGTACACCAGGGCGCGGGCAATCGCCACACGCTGTTGCTGGCCGCCCGACATCTGCGAGGGTTTGCGATGGGCGAACGCCTCCAGTTGTACCAGCTTGAGCATGGCGTCGACCCGCTTCTTGGTTTCTGCCGCGCCGAGCTTGCGGATGGCCAAGGGGAAGGCGATGTTGTCACGCACATTCAGGTGCGGGAACAGCGAGTAACGCTGGAACACCATGCCGATGTCGCGCTTGTGCGGTGGCACATTCACCAGCGACTGCCCCTCGACCAGAATCTCGCCGCTGCTGGGCGTCTCGAACCCGGCCAGCATCGACAGGGTGGTGGACTTGCCCGAGCCGCTGGAGCCGAGGAAGGTGAGAAACTCGCCGTCCTGGATTTCCAGGTCGAGATCATCCACGGCGGTGAAGTCACCGTAATGCTTGTTCAGGCCGCGCAGGCTGACCAGGGTCTTGTTGTGCGCGTTGTCTTTGATCACTGCACTCATTGTTGTTTTCTCCGGGCGCTCAGGCGTTCGTTTCGGTGCGCCGGCGCAAGGCGGCGGCAATGACCATGACCATCAGCGACAGGCCGATCAGCAGCGTCGAGGCGACGGCGATCACCGGGCTCAGGTCCTGGCGCAGGGTGGTCCACATCTTCACGGGCAAGGTTTGCAGGTCGGGGCTGGCCATCATCACGCTCAGTACCACCTCGTCCCACGAAACCAGGAAGGCAAACAGGCCGCCGGCGATCATCCCCGGGCGAATGGCCGGGAAGGTCACCTTGAAGATCGCTTGCAGGCGTGAGGCGCCGCAGATCACCGCGGCATCCTCGATCGACTGGTCGAACAGCTTGAGCGAGTTGATGATCGAAATGATGGTGAAGGGCAGGGCGACGATCACGTGGCTGACCACGAAGGCGAACAGCGTGCCGGTATAGCCGAGCTTCAGAAACAGTGCATACACCGCCACGGCAATGATCACCAGCGGCACGATCATCGGCATGGTGAACAGCCCATAGAGCATTTCGCGGCCGGGGAAGCGGCCACGCACCAGGGCGAATGCGGTAGGCAGGCCCAGCAGCACGGCGGCGATGGTGGTCAGCACGGCGACCTTGAAGCTGGCCAGGGCGGCGTCCATCCACTCCGGGTTGGCGAAGAACTGCGCATACCACTTGAAGGTCCAGCCTGGTGGCGGGAAGACCAGCCACTGCGATGAGCCGAACGACAGCAGGATGATGAACACTACCGGCAGCAGCAGGAAGGCCGCAATCACGCCGGTGGTCAGGTACAGGCCCGTGCGCAGCGGGCGCCCCATGGCATTGGGAGACAGAAGCATGGCGGTTTACCTCGCGTTGCCGACCGGTGATTCCGGTTGCAGCTTCAGGTACAGGTAGAAGAGCACCAGGGTGATGACCACCAGCAGTGCGGCGGCAGCGCTGGCCAGGCCCCAGTTAAGGAACGATTGCACCTGCTGGATGATGAATTCGGGCAGCATCATGTTTTGCGCGCCACCAAGCAGGGCCGGGGTGACGTAGTAGCCCAGCGACATGACGAACACCATCAGCGCACCGGAGAACAGCCCCGAGCGGCACAGTGGCAGGAACACCTTCCAGAAGTTGGTCCAGGGGCTTGCGCCGCAGATGGAGCCGGCCTGCAGGACCATCGGGTCGATGGCGTGCATGGTCGCCTGCAGCGGCAGCACGATGAACGGGATCATGATGTAGCTCATGCCGATCACCACGCCGGTCAGGTTGTGCACCATTTCCAGCGGGGCATCGATGATGCCCAGCGCCATCAACGCCTTGTTGATCACCCCCGAACCCTGCAGCAGCACCAGCCACGAATAGGTACGCGCCAGCAGGCTGGTCCACATCGACAACAGCACGATGTTCAGCAACCAGCGGCCCCAGCCGTTGGGCACCAGGGTGATTGCCCAGGCCAGCGGGAAGCCCAGCAACACGCTGATCAGGGTGACGACGCCGGCCACCGAAAAGGTGTTGAACAGTACCCGCGCATACGCCGAGTTGGCGAACAGCTGCTCGTAGTTGCCCAGCCCCGGCACCGGCTCCAACACGCCGCGCAGCAACAGGCCGATCAGCGGGGCGAAGAAGAACAGGCCAAGGAACAGCAGGGCGGGCAACAGGTTGCGGCTGCCCTTCCAGCGCTGGCCGAGGCTCATGCGGCGTGGGGCCGTCCCCGGAGCGCCGGTGCCCGTGGGGGCACCTTGCGCGTTTTGCAGGGCATTGATGGCGACTTTCATTTCACCAACCACTCATTCCAGCGCGCGGCGATGGCCTGGCCGTTCTTGGCCCAGTAGGCGAAGTCCAGGGTGACCTGGTCCTGGGCGTAGGCGGTCGGCAGGTTCTGCGCGAGGTCTTTGTCGAGTTTGGCCACGCTGTCCAGGTTCACCGGCGCGTAGGCGGTCTTGTTGGCGAACTCGGCCTGGCCTTCGGCGCTGCTGGCCTGGGCCAGGAACTTCATGGCCGCGTCCTTGTTCTTGGCGCCCTTGGGGATGACCAGGAAATCGGCCATGACCAGGTTCTGCTTCCAGCTCACGCCCACCGGCGCTCCATCTTGCTGCAGGGCGTAGACGCGGCCGTTCCAGAACTGGCCGAGCGAGGCTTCACCGGAGGCCAGCAGCTGCTGCGACTGGGCACCACCGCCCCACCAGACGATGTCTTTCTTGATGGTGTCGAGTTTCTTGAAGGCGCGGTCCAGGTCCAGCGGGTAGAGCTTGTCGGCTGGCACGCCGTCGGCCAGCAGGGCCAGTTCCAGTACGCCGGGGCTCGGCCACTTGTACAGGGCGCGTTTGCCGGGGTAGGTCTTGGTGTCGAACAGCGCGGTCCAGTCCACCGGCTTGTTGGCGCCGAGCTTGCCTTCGTTGTAGCCGAGCACGAACGAGAAGAAGAACGAACCGACGCCATGGTCGGAGACGAAGCGTGGGTCGATCTTGTCGCGCGCGATGGTGTTGAAATCGAGGGGTTCGAGCAGGCCTTCGCTGGCGGCCCGCAGGGCAAAGTCGGCTTCCACGTCGACCACGTCCCACTGCACGTTGCCGCTCTCGACCATGGCCTTGAGCTTGCCGTAGTCGGTCGGGCCGTCCTGCACCACTTTGATGTTGGTCGATTTGCTGAAAGGTACGGCCCATGCTTCTTTCTGGGCGTCCTGGGTGGTACCGCCCCAGCTGACGAAGTTGAGGCTGTCGGCGGCCTGGGTGGCCTGACATGCCAGGGTCAGCAGGCTGGCGGACAGCACTGCGGTTACACGTTTGCTCAACAGCATGGTTACGCCCTCGTTGCTTTTTGTTATTCGAGGCGGGCTGGTAGTGCGCCCGCCAACAGTATTCGGGGAGCAGCTAAAACAATGTGTCGGTGGCCGTTTGGTGAGTGTAGGTGGCGGCCTGTGATTTTAAGGTCTACGGGATATCATATTATGGTATTCCAAGATTTTGGCAAGAGCGGGAGGCTACCGGCCATCACTCTTTCTCGCCTCGAAGCTGCAAGCCTCAAGCTGCGAGCTTCAAGTCAAAGCAGATCGCGTTGCGCCGCAGATCCGCTTCAACTTGCAGCTTTCAGCCCTGGGGCTCGAAAGGTATGCTCTGCACCACTTCCAGCTCATACCCGGCCAAGCCCGCATACTTGAGCGGTGGGCCCAGGTGGCACAGCTTGCCAACGCCCAGGTCCTGGAGAATCTGCGCGCCGGTGCCGACTTCCGAGTACACCTTCGATTGCCCACGCTGGTAGGGGCGCAACGGCTGGGTCAGTTGCGGTATGCGCTCAAGCAGCGCCTGCGACGATTCATGGTTGGCCAGGATCACCACCACCCCGGCACCTTCCTCAGCGACCTTCTGCAGCGCAGCCCACAAGGTCCAGTTGGCCGGCCCGGCATATTCGGCACCGACCAGGTCGCGCAGCGGGTCGATCACATGCACGCGCACCAAGGTCGGCTGTTCGCGGCGGATATCGCCCATCACCATGGCCATGTGCACACCGCCTTCGATACGGTCTTCATAGGTGACCAGGCGGAAGGTGCCGTGCACGGTCGGCAGTTCGCGTTCACCGATGCGCTTGATGGTCTGCTCGGTGCTCAGGCGGTAGTGGATCAGGTCGGCGATGGTGCCGATCTTGATGCCGTGCCGGGCGGCGAACACTTCCAGGTCCGGTCGACGGGCCATGGTGCCGTCGTCGTTGAGCACCTCCACGATCACCGACGCCGGAGCAAAACCGGCCAGGCGTGCCAGGTCGCAACCCGCTTCGGTATGGCCGGCGCGGTTCAGCACACCGCCTTCGCGGGCGCGTAGCGGGAAGATGTGGCCGGGCTGCACCAAATGCTCCGGGCGGGCATCGGCGGCCATGGCTGCAGCCACGGTGCGTGCCCGGTCGGCCGCAGAAATACCCGTGGTAACCCCCGTAGCGGCCTCGATCGATACGGTGAAGGCGGTGCTGAACGCACTGCCGTTGGCCGGTACCATCTGCTCAAGCCCCAAGCGCTGACAATGCTCGTCGGTCAGTGTCAGGCAGATCAGGCCCCGCGCTTCGCGGGCCATGAAGTTGATGGCCTGAGCGTCGCAGCGCTCGGCGGCGATCAGCAGGTCGCCTTCGTTCTCCCGATCCTCGTCGTCAACCAGCAGCACCATCTTGCCTTGGCGGTAGTCCTCGAGGAGTTCTTCGATCGTGTTGAAAGCCATGCTGCACGCTCACTGTGAATGGGTGATTATTATGGTATACCATCATACACAAATAGTTTTGCAACAGGAGAGTAGCGGATGAAAGCGTATTGGATTGCCCACGTGGACGTGACCGACCCGGAGCAGTATCAGCAGTACACCCAACGTGCGCCCGCCGCCTTTGCCGCATTCGGCGGGCGGTTCCTCGCCCGGGGCGGGCGCAGCGAGGCGCTGGAAGGGCGGCCAACCCCCCAGCGCAGTGTGGTGATCGAGTTCCAGACCTACGAGCAGGCGCTGGCCTGCTATCGATCCGAGTTGTATCAGCAAGCGTGCACCCATCGCCAAGGGGTGGCCAAGGCAGAGGTGATCATCGTGGAAGGGTTCGAGCCCTGAGCGCGGGCTGATATCGCCTGACCTGTTGTGCTGGGTCATTCCCAGCGGCTGGCTTTTCCCCTATTGTCGACGCTATCTTTCCAAGCGATTTGGCAGGGCCATGGAGAAAGTCATTGTCATCACCGGCGCCAGCCGTGGCATCGGCGCCGCCACCGCCATGCAGGCCGCCCGCGAGGGTTACCGCATCTGCATCAACTACCACGCCGATGACCAGGCCGCGCAAGGCATTCTTGCCCAGGTGCGCGCACTCGGCGCCCAGGCCATCTGTGTGCGTGCAGACGCCAGTGTCGAGGACGAGGTGATCCAGCTGTTTCATCGCGTCGATGAAGAGCTAGGCCCCGTCACCGCACTGGTGAACAACGCCGGCACCATCGGCCAGCAAAGCCGTGTCGAAGGCATGTCGGAGTTCCGCCTGCTCAAGGTGATGAAAACCAATGTGGTCGGGCCGATGCTTTGCGCCAAGCACGCATTGCTGCGCATGGCACGCCGCCACGGCGGCCAAGGCGGGGCCATCGTCAATGTGTCATCGGTCGCTGCGCGCCTGGGCTCACCCAACGAATACGTCGACTACGCCGCCTCCAAAGGTGCCCTCGATACCTTCACCATCGGCTTGGCCAAGGAGGTGGCAGGTGAGGGGGTGCGGGTCAATGGCGTGCGCCCAGGCTACATTCATACCGCCTTCCACGCCCTGTCCGGCGACCCCGACCGTGTCGCCAAGCTCGAGCCTGGCTTGCCCATGGGGCGTGGCGGCCGCCCGGAAGAAGTGGCCGAGGCGATTCTCTGGCTGCTGTCGGACAAGGCGTCCTATTCCATTGGCAGTTTTCTCGACCTGGGCGGCGGGCGCTGAGCGCCACCGCTCACGGCTGCCTGGCCGCCAGCAGTTGATAGACGCACTCGGCCAGCGCATCCAGCTCGAACGGTTTGCCCAGTACATGGCTGCCTTGCAGCAACTGATCGTCTCCCAGCGCCACACTGTTGTCATAGCCGGTGATGAACAGCAGTTCAAGGCCGGGATACTGTTGCCGGTAGCGCTCAGCCACCTGGCGACCGTTGGGGCCGTCGGGCAGGCCGATGTCGCTTAACAGCAGGTCCGGCCGCTCGCTGCGTTGCAAGTGTGCCAGGGCGGCAGCGCCAGTCTCGAAGGCTTCGACCTGATAACCCTGTTCTTCCAGCACCTCGCGGATCACCAAGCGCAGAGCTAGCTGGTCTTCCACCAGCACGATGCGCTGCCCGCCCGCACGGTGCCTATCCAGTGAGCCGGTCTTGGAGGGCAGGGCCTGCTGCACGGGCTGTGCGTGATGGCGCGGAAGGTACAGTTCAACGCGTGTGCCCTTGCCGGGTTGAGAAAGCAAGCGTAACTGCCCGCCAGACTGGCGCACGAAACCGTAGGTCATCGACAACCCAAGGCCGGTGCCCCGGCCGATGGGTTTAGTGGAGAAGAACGGGTCGAAGGCGCGTGCAACCACTTCCTCGCTCATACCGCAGCCGTTGTCGACAACGCTGAGGCGCACGTAGTCGCCGCAGGGCAACCCTAAAGGGCGTGCCTGATCGCTGTCGAGCGCCACATTGTCGCCATGAATGCTGATGACACCACCGTCAGGCAGCGCGTCGCGGGCATTGATGCACAGGTTGAGCAATGCGCTTTCCAATTGTGGCGGGTCGATAAAGGTTGGCCAGAGTTCAGGCGCGAACCGGCTGTGCAGGGAAATGGAAGGGCCGATCGTTCGGCGCACCAGCTCTTGCATGTCGCCCAGCAGCGCCGCCACCTCGGTGGAACGTGGTTGCAGGGTTTGCTGGCGCGAAAATGCCAGCAGTCGGTGCACCAGCGACGAGGCGCGTTTGGCCGTACTGTTGGACAGTTCGAGTAAGTTTTCAAGCCCGGTATAGCGCTGTTGTCGCAGGCGCAGCTGGATCAGTTCCTGGGTATTGAGGATGCTGCCCAGCAAGTTGTTGAAGTCATGTGCGATGCCGCCGCTAAGCTGCCCGACGGCCTCCATTTTTTGCGCCTGACGCAGGGCCTGCTCTGCGTTGGCAAGGCGTTGCTGCTGCTGTACCCGCTCGCTGATGTCGTAGGCGAACAGGTAAGCACCCATCGGGGTACCTGCAGCATCGCGCAGGGCATTGAAGCGCAGTTCATAATGGCGCTGGTCCGGCGGCTGGCCGAATGCACCGGTTGCGGTGAACTGCTCGCCCTGCAGTGCCCGTCGCCACAAGGGCAGGATCGCATCCCGGTCTGCGGCATTGTCACCCATCAGGGGGGGCATGCAGGCGCCGACTACCGGTGTCTGACCATACAGGAACCGGAAGTCCTCCCTGGCCTTGCGATTGACGGCCAGCCAGTGCATGCCGCTATCGAGCACATGCACGTTGGCTGCGCTCTGGTCGATAAGCTCTGCGAACAGGCTGCGCTGTGCCAGGGCTTCGCTGACCCTTTGCTCCAGGTGCGCATTGAGCTGCTCGAGGGCCTGCTCGGTCTTGCGTCGCTCGGTGACATCCTTGAACAGAACCGCAACCTGCCGGCGCTGCGCCGGCTCGACGCGAAAGCTGCTCACTGACAAAACGCGGCCGCTGGCTCGCAATTCCTGCTCGAATTGCAGGGGGGTGCCTGTATGCAGCACTGGACCGTAGCGGGCAACCCAGGCGTCGGCTTCATCAGGCAATATGTCGCGCATTTTCTGGCCGGTCACGTCAGCGATGCCGGCATGCCTGGCATAGGCCGGGTTGACGAGCACGTGCACGAAATCACTCAGCGGGCCATGCGGGCCGTCAATGAATTCGATGATGCAGAAGCCTTCATCCATGCTCTCGAACAGAAAGCGGTAGACATTGAGGCCCAGATGCGGGTGTTGCTGCAGTTCGGCTTCAAGCTGCGCGTTACGGCGGCGCAGGGTTGCGATTTCCTCGCGCAGGGCGAGCATCTCGTTCAGAGGCATTGGCGACGTCCGGCAGCGGTGCGTGGCCAGACTTTAACGCGACGGCTCTGGTACGCCTAGCCGCCATCTCGCCAGATTGCGCACGAGTGGGCAGTTTGCCGTCAGAATGAGCGGATGATGCGGCCCAGGGTTTCCATGGCCCGTTCGGCGGTGTCGCCCCAAGGGGTGCCGTAGTTCAGGCGGATGCAGTTGCCAAAGCGGCGGGTGGGCGAAAATATAGGCCCCGGAGCGATGCTGATGCCTTGGGCCAAGGCCATGTGGAACAGCTTCAGTGCATCTATCCGTTCGGGCAGTTCCAGCCACAGAAAGTAGCCGCCAGAAGGCTGGCTGACTCGCGTCTGCGGCGGAAAATACCGCGAGATGGCGGCGAGCATGTTGGCTTGCTGGCCCTCCAGGGCATAGCGCAGTTTGCGCAAGTGGCGGTCATACCCGCCGTGTTCCAGGTAGTCGGCAATGGCGGCCTGGGCCGGCATCGAGGCGCACAGCGAGGTCATCAGCTTGAGCCGTTCGATCTTCTGGGCAAAGCGCCCGGCGGCTACCCAGCCAATGCGGTAACCGGGCGCCAGGCTCTTGGCGAACGAGCCGCAGTGCATCACCAGGCCTTGCGTGTCGAAGGCCTTGGCGGGCTTGGGCGCCTGCTGCGAGTAATACAGCTCGGCGTAGACGTCGTCCTCGATCAGCGGCACCTGATGGCGCTGTAGCAACGCCACCAATGCCTGTTTCTTCGCCTCGGGCATGCTCGCGCCCACCGGGTTCTGGAAGTTGGTCATGCACCACACGGCTTTGACCGGGTGCTTTTCCAAGGTCTGGGCGAGCGCGGCCAGGTCCATGCCTTCGCGCGGCTGCACGGGTATCTCCACTGCCTTGAGCTTGAGCCGTTCCAGCACCTGGAGGCAGGCGTAGAAGGCCGGTGCTTCGACCGCCACCAGGTCACCCGGCTCGGTGACCGCCTGCAGGCACAGGTTCAGTGCTTCCAGCGCGCCGTTGGTGATCAGCAATTCCTCCATGGGCAGCATCAGCCCGCCGACCATGTAGCGCAGGGCGATCTGCCGGCGCAGTTGCGGGTTGCCCGGTGACAGGTCGGTGACCACCATGCGCGGGTCCATGGCCCGGCTGGCGCTGGCCAGCGAGCGCGACAGGCGCTGCAGCGGGAACAGTTCCGGGCTGGGGAATGCCGACCCGAACGGCACGGTGTTCGGGTCCTTGATCGACTCGAGTATCGAGAACACCAAGGCGCTGACATCCACGTCAGTCGATTCGCTCAACGGCTCCATTGGCTGTGGCTCGCTGAACTGACGCGGTGCATGGGCAGTGACGAAATAGCCTGAACGCGGCCGTGCGCGGATCAGCCCGCGGCGTTCAAGCAGGTAGTAAGCCTGGAACACGGTCGACGGGCTGACCCCGTGCGTCTGACTGGCGTAGCGCACCGAAGGCACGCGCTGGCCGGGGCCGAGCACGCCGGAGCGGATCAGTTCGGCAATGTCATCGGCAAATCGTTCGTAGCGTTTCATGAGGGCTCGGCAAGCAGGGTGAACAGGCAATTCACCCACACTATGGCCCCGAAGCGGTTTTCAGTACAGGCTCAGGCCATGCACCAAAAACCGGATCAGTTGCCGGGCAGTGCTTCTGCCGCGCTAGATTACCGAGCCAGGAACGCTCGCCTTCAAATGCTTTCGGCTGTCCACGGCACCGGCGACGGTCAGCGCGTCGGCTTCGGCTTCGGTGATCGGGACACGCTGGCCTGCGAGCAGTGCCACAGACATGTGCAACTGCTCATCTGTAACGATCTCGATGTCCGGGCCATCGCCTTCGATGCGCAGGTCTTCGCCTATGAGGGTGCAGCGGCGGGTGCTTTCTTCGATTTCGACGGGCATGGGATGGTCCTCCGGGTTGCGGTTACAGGTGTGACCGCGAGCGGTAGCAGGTTGCTGCATCAAGCTGCTGCACGGCACTTTATCGGGTGTACACGGGTCAACCCACAAAGGCGCCCCTGCCGGCCTTTTCGCCTGCATTGCTCGTGAATGGAAGGTAGGGGCAGCACACAGCTTGCGTCTGAGTAACGACCCATGGACCTCATCTGGCAAACCATTCAAGCAGAATTCGCCGACATCACCGAAGTGCGCGAAGTCACCCGGATCATCCTGCGCCTGCTGATGGCAGCCATTCTGGGTGCCATTCTGGGCTTCGAGCGTGAGCACAAAGGCAAGTCCGCTGGTGTGCGTACACATATGCTGGTGTCGATGGGCGCTGCATTATTCGTGCTGGCGCCAAGCATGGCCGGTGCCGACGAGCAGGCCTTGAGCCGGGTGATCCAGGGTATCGTCGCCGGTATCGGTTTCCTCGGTGCCGGCACCATCCTCAAAGGTAATGGCCGCGATACCAGCCACGTCAAAGGCCTGACCACGGCCGCCGGCCTGTGGATGACGGCGGCAATCGGTACCGCTGCAGGCATGGGGCGTGAGGCGACGGCGCTGATCAGCACAGTGCTTGCGCTGCTGGTGCTGGCCACGATGCCGATAGTGGTGGAGAAGGTCGAGGGGCAGGACGAGGAGAAACAGCAGGAGGAGGGCAGGAAGCACTGAGGGGAGCCGAAGCTCCCCTCAAAGCGTTGTTGCCTGCTCTTTTCTTATTATTGAGGCCGGCCTTTTGTTGTTTTTGTAGGCCTGCCTTGGTGTTGCGGGTGACCCCCAACCGGGGTCAAGAGCAAACGTATTTTTTTGAGCGCTGACCTGCTTTCATCCTGGGGATCCGATGCTGACTGCCGCTACCTTGAGGTAGTTTTATTGTTCTGTGCCAGACCGCGGGGCGAACCCCTGAAAAGCGTGTCTACTCCAAAAAAATCTGCTTGCTGCGCCTCTGCCGTGTTGTTCTTGTTATGTCAGAGCCGTTACATGTTGTTTTTATTGGGTATCGCATTTTTTGTTGTTGTTGTACCAAAGATATAGCAGGTGTCGTGCCAACTTTTTAAAACCCTTGAAAATCAATGGTTTGGCCTGATTCGCATGATTTGGGTGCCGTGAAATTCTGTCGAATTGTTTCCCTGTTACCCGATTTTTTGCTGACGGCTGTGGGGGCGGTAACACTCACCCACACATACGTGACAACCGTGTGAATCACTGTGCGCTGCGTGCCCGCGCCACACGAGAGCCGTTGGCCCGGCCCAGCACCTTGCTGATCCGCTGCCCGGCGGCGATCAAGCGGCCCAGGTCGATGCCGGTTTCAATCCCAAGCCCTTGCAGCAGGTACACCACATCCTCGCTGGCGATATTGCCCGTTGCGCCCTTGGCATAGGGGCAACCCCCAAGGCCGGCCACCGAGCTGTCGAACACACTGATGCCTTCGAGCAGGCTGGCATACACGTTGGCCAGCGCCTGGCCGTAGGTATCGTGGAAGTGGCCGGCCAGTTGCTCGCGCGGCACGTGCGCCGAGACTACCTCGAACAGCCTGCGGGTATCGCCTGCGGTGCCAGTACCGATGGTGTCGCCCAGAGAGACTTCGTAGCAGCCCATGTCATGCAGGGCCTTGGCCACAGGGGCGACCTGTTCGGCACTGACCCTGCCTTCATACGGGCAGCCGAGCACGCAGGAAACGTAACCGCGCACCCGCACACCGTGGCTGCGCGCCGCCTGCATGATCGGCTCGAAACGCTGGAGGCTCTCACTGATCGAACAATTGATGTTGCGCTGGGAGAACGCTTCGGAGGCGGCGGCGAACACTGCCACTTCCTTCACCCCGGCCGCCAGGGCGTCTTCGAAACCCCGCAGGTTGGGCGCCAGGGCCGCATAGGTAACACCCGCGCGTTGCTCGATAGCGGCAAACACGTCGGCAGAGCCGGCCATCTGCGGCACCCATTTGGGCGAAACGAAACTGCCGACTTCAATGTAGGCCAGCCCGGCGTCGGTAAGGTCGTCGACCAGGCGCACCTTGTCCGCGACACTGATGGGCTGGGCTTCGTTCTGCAGGCCGTCGCGAGGGCCGACTTCGACCAGGCGGACTTTTTCGGGCAAAGGCATGGTGGGGTTCCTGTGGCGGGTCAGCGGTTGTCGTTATTGTTCAATGTTGCAGCCAGGGCCTGTTCGCAACGTTCCTGGGCGGTGTCCAGCTCCAGTTGCATCTGGTGAATATCGAGCATCTGTTGCTCAAGCTGGGCGCGGCGCTCGGCGATCTTTGCCAGCATGCTGTTGAGTTGCTTGAGGTTACCGCTGCTGGGGTCGTAGAGCTCGATCAGTTCACGGCATTCGGCCAGCGAGAAACCGATGCGCTTGCCACGCAGTATCAGCTTCAGGCTGACCTTGTCGCGTGCCGAATAGATGCGTTCCAGGCCACGGCGCTCGGGGCTGAGCAGGCCCTGTTCCTCATAGAAGCGGATGGCGCGGGTGGTGATGTCCAGCTCGCGGGACAGGTCGGAAATGCTGTAGGTCTGGCTGCTCATGCGTGGGCTCGGCGTGGAGTATGGCGGTATCCTGAATGCAGGTTGACGTATACGTCAAGCAGGGTGTTGCGGGTGTGTCGCTCTTTGCTGTCCAGTACAGGCATTGCCAATCAATCAGGCTGCACCGAGCGACGATAACCATTGGGTGTCTGCCCACTCAAGCGCTTGAAGAACCGTGCAAAGTAGGTCGGATCACTGAACCCCAGGCTGTCCGACAACTGCCCGATGCTCATGCGTGTGTAGATCAGGTTTCGCTGTGCCTCCAGCAGCAGCCGCTGGTGCACCAGTTGCAGTGCGCTCTGCCCGCTCAATGCCCGGCACAGCTGGTTGAGCTGCAGGCTCGGGATCTTCAGCCGCGCGGCAAAGTCCTCCACCGACAGGTGCTCACGGTAGTGCGCTTCGACCAGGCGCAGGTATTGCCCCAGCAACTGACGGTCACGTTCGTCGCGGTTGCGCGGCGCCTGGCCCAGTTGCTGGCGACGGCTGATCCACACCATCAGTGCGGTCACCAGGGCTTCGAGCAGGGGCGCGCGTGCCGGAGCATGGCCCTGGTACTCCTGCTGCAGCGTGTCGATCAGGCTGCGCAGATGCACACGGTCCTTGCCCAACGGGTAACAGGCAGGCTTGGCCAGCACCCCCAGCGGTGCACCCAGGCGTTGCTCGAGGTTGGCTACCAGCGCGGTGCCGAAGGTCAGCACATGCCCCTGGATATCGGCACTGAAGCGAAAACCGTGCACGGTCAGCGGTGGCACCACCTGGATTGCCGCTTCGCCAATGGCACTGCGCACGCCCTCGATCTCTACCTGAGCCTGGCCACGTTGCACATACAGCAACTGAAACAGTTCGGCGTGCTGGTGCGGTTTGATTTCCCAGTGGTGCAGGCGGCTGCGGGCCGGGATCGACTCGCAATGCAGCAGGTCCGTACCGGGCCATGCCTGGTTTTCGCCATACAGCTGAAACAGCGGGACGCCGGGGAGTGACGATTTCATGAGCGGCTGGCCTGTCCGTTAATCGAACGCTTTTTATAAAAGTGCAGGTTTTGCATCGGATAGCACAGCTATTGCGCCTGTGCTGCCCGTAAAAATGCAGCTAGAAATCTAATAACACGAGAGAACAACAATGAAAACTCAGGTTGCAATCATCGGTGCAGGTCCGTCTGGGCTTCTGCTTGGTCAACTGTTGTACAAGGCCGGGATCGACACCGTCATTCTTGAACGTCAGACGCCTGACTATGTACTTGGCCGCATCCGTGCCGGTGTGCTCGAACAGGGTACCGTCGACCTGCTGCGTGAGGCAGGTGTTGCCGAGCGCATGGACCGCGAAGGGTTGGTGCACGAAGGTGTCGAGCTGCTTGTAAGTGGCCGCCGCCAACGCCTGGACCTCAAGGGCCTGACCGGAGGCAAGACGGTCATGGTCTATGGCCAGACCGAAGTGACTCGAGACCTGATGCAGGCGCGCGAAGCCAGCGGTGCGCCGATCATCTATTCGGCCAGCAATGTCCGGCCCCACGAGCTCAAGGGCGAACGGCCGTACGTAACCTACGAGAAGGACGGCCAGACCCATCGCCTGGACTGCGACTACATCGCCGGCTGCGACGGCTTCCATGGTGTTTCCCGCCAGAGCATCCCCGAAGGTGTACTCAAACACTACGAATGTGTTTACCCGTTCGGCTGGCTAGGAATGCTGTCCGATACGCCGCCAGTGAACCACGAACTGATCTACGCCCATCACGAGCGTGGCTTTTCGCTGTGCAGTCAGCGTTCGCAGACACGCAGCCGCTACTACCTGCAAGTACCGCTGGATGAACGCGTGGAGGACTGGTCCGACGAGCGTTTCTGGACCGAACTCAAGGCCCGTTTGCCTGAAGACGTGGCAGCGCGCCTGGTCACCGGCCCGGCGCTGGAAAAGAGCATTGCTCCCTTGCGCAGCCTAGTGGTCGAACCCATGCAATATGGGCACCTGTTCCTGGTCGGTGACGCCGCACACATCGTCCCGCCCACCGGGGCCAAAGGCCTCAACCTGGCGGCTTCGGACGTGAATTATCTGTACCGCATCCTGGTCAAGGTCTACCGCGAAGGGCGCACCGACCTGCTGCAGCAGTACTCGCCCTTGGCGCTGCGCCGCGTGTGGAAAGGCGAGCGCTTCAGCTGGTTCATGACCCAGTTGCTCCATGACTTTGGTGAGCACAAGGATGCCTGGGAGCAGAAGATGCAGGAGGCGGACCGTGAGTATTTCCTGTCCTCACCTGCGGGGCTGGTGAACATTGCCGAGAACTATGTGGGGTTGCCGTTCGAGGATGTGGTTTAGGGGCAGTGCATTTAGAGCGCTTGCGATCAAAAAAGAGGCCTGCAGGTTAATACCGGTCAGTTAGCGTTAGCAGGGCTGCTATGCAGCCCAATCGCCGGCAAGCCGGCGATTGGGCCTCGGAAATTGCGAAGATCAATGCGCCTGCGCGTGACGGCGCACCCGATTGACCGGCTGCTGCTTGGCCGGAACCTGCGGTGGCAGGTGGTGATGGTGCTGTGCATGACGCCGCACGATGCGTAGTACACCCCAGAGCATGGCGGCAGCGACGCTAAGCCACATACCTACCAGCATGAGGATTGCCATGGTCAGGCTCATGTCTACCTCCTTCTCTTGGGCCAGCTTTCGGCTCACCCTCCAGATATTGCTTAGTCTAGCTCCCCCCGCGTGACGTTCCATCTATCGAAGGTCTATTGCTTGGTTCGTTTGGTTCCAAGCCCGCACCGGGCTATACCCACGTCGCCTGGCGCCCTATGATCGTGGGTCAAGGCCGGGCGTTGCCAGCCTGGCGCCAGAACAAGCGAGTGTCCATGGTGCAAATTTCCTTCAAGTCCCGGGTTTTCGAGCCGCGCCGCCTGATGGTGGCCTGCCTGCTGGCCGCGAGCCTCTCAGGCTGTGCCAGCGCGCCACCGGCCGCCGTCAAGGGCGTTGCGCAGCGGGTCGAGATCAGCAGCGTGCCGTTCTACCGAGGCAACGCCAACCACAGTGGGGCCATGGCGCTGGCGGCGTTGCTCTCGCAGCAGGGCGCGCCGATCACCCCAGGGCTGCTGGACAAGCCACTGAACCTGCCGCAGGGCGCCGAGTCGCTGGGCACCGGCATCCCGCGCGTGGCGCGCGATTACGGCAGGGTCGTATACCCGCTGGACAAACAGCTGGACGCCCTGTTGACCCAAGTCGCTGCAGGCAACCCGGTGCTGGTGCGTTTTCAGGAAGGTTCGGCGTGGTGGAGCGAGCCGCGCTATGCGGTGCTGATCGGTTTTGACCGTTACAAGCAGCGGGTGCTGCTGCGTTCAGGGATGCACCGGCGGCAGATGATGCCCTTCGATGATTTCACCTCGGCGTGGGCGCAAGAGGGGAGCTGGGCGATACTGGTACAGCCGCCACGGCAACTGCCGGCCCAGGTGGACCGGCAGCGCTGGCTGCAGGCTGCCGACGAGTTGGCCCGTGCGGGCCAGGAATTGGCGGCTAAGCAGGCCGTGGACAGCCTGGAAAGGTAAGCCACCCGTACTGGCCTGATCCGCGGCAAGCAGGCGATCAGGCCAGTGCTGGCAACATCATCAGAAGCCCAGACGGTCGCGCAAGCTGTAGTACCACGCACCCAGGGCGCTGAACGGTACGCGCAGCATCTGGCCACCCGGGAACGGGTAGTGCGGCAGGCCGGCGAACGCGTCGAAGCGCTCGGCCTGGCCGCGCAATGCCTCGGCCAGCACCTTGCCCGCCAGGTGGGTGTAGGTGACGCCGTGGCCCGAGCAACCCTGCGAGTAATAGATGTTGTCGCCGATACGGCCAACCTGTGGCAGACGTGACAGGGTCAGCAGGAAGTTGCCGGTCCAGGCGTAGTCGATCTTGACGTTCTTGAGCTGCGGGAAGGCCTTGAGCATCTTCGGGCGGATGATCGCTTCGATGTTGGCCGGGTCGCGTGCACCGTAAACCACACCACCGCCGAAGATCAGGCGCTTGTCGCTGGTCAGGCGGTAGTAGTCGAGCAGGTAGTTGCAGTCCTCGACGCAGTAGTCTTGCGGCAGCAGGGTGCGGGCCAGTTCCTCGCCCAAGGGCTCGGTGGTGATCACTTGAGTCCCGCATGGCATCGATTTGGCCGCCAGTTCCGGCACCAGGTTGCCCAGGTAGGCGTTGCCGGCGACGATGATGAACTTGGCGCGCACCTTGCCCTGCGGGGTGTGCACAACCGGGTTGGCGCCACGCTCGATGCGGATGGCCGGGGTCTGCTCATAAATGATGCCGCCCAGCGACTCGACCGCGGCAGCTTCGCCCAGGGCTAGGTTCAGCGGGTGGATGTGGCCGCCGCTCATGTCCAGCATGCCGCCGATATAGCTGTCGCAGGCGACCACTTCACGGATGCGCTTCTGGTCCATCAGCTCCAGCTGATTGTGGCCGAAACGTTCCCACAGGCGCTTTTGCGATTCCAGGTGGCCCATCTGCTTGGAGGTCAGCGCAGCGAATACGCCGCCATCCTTCAGGTCGCACTGGATGTTGTACTTGGCTACACGCTCACGGATGATGCGGCCGCCTTCGAAGGCCATGTGGCCCAGCAGCTGTGCCTGCTTGGGGCCGACTGTGCGTTCGATGACGTCGATGTCACGGCTGTAGCTGTTGACGATCTGGCCGCCGTTGCGGCCCGATGCGCCGAAGCCGACCTTGGCCGCTTCGACGATGCTCACCTTGAAGCCGTTTTCCAGCAGGAACAGGGCGCTGGACAGGCCGGTGTAGCCTGCACCGATGATGCACACATCGGTTTCCACCTCACCCTGCAGCGCCGGACGTGGCGGCACCGGGTTGGCCGAGGCGGCGTAGTAGGACTGGGGGTAGGGGGTATTGGCCATGCTCGAGAAACCTCGTGTTTTATATTTTTAACGAATGTACCGATGCTATCAATAATAATAAACACCCGCTAGTCGTCCGTTGAAAATCCTTTACTGCTCCTTGGCCGGCGCTTCTCTATAAAGAGGTTAAGATTCAGTAGGTTAGCTCGAAAAAAAGTGTTGACAGCGGTTTTGGATTGCGTAGAATGCGCACCACACGACAGGCACATAGCTCAGTTGGTTAGAGCACCACCTTGACATGGTGGGGGTCGTTGGTTCGAGTCCAATTGTGCCTACCAAATCTCAGAAAGGGCGATCCGAAAGGGTCGCTTTTTTTGTTTGTGGCTTCTAAAGAAGGCCGCGCGCCACAGGTGGGGCAGGCTTCTGAAAGTTTTTGATTTTTTTGAAAAAAACGCTTTACAGGTACGCATGCGGTGACTAATATGCGCACCACACGACAGGCACATAGCTCAGTTGGTTAGAGCACCACCTTGACATGGTGGGGGTCGTTGGTTCGAGTCCAATTGTGCCTACCAAACATCAGAGAGGGCGATCCGAAAGGGTCGCCCTTTTTGCATTGTGCGCGTCCGGTGGGTGGCCGGTATGTAGCAAGGTGTAACGTATGGTCGCGGTCCGGGCCATGGGCCGCCATGCTAGAATCCGCCGCTTCGAAACGGGAGGTACACGCGTGCGCAAACTGGCAGTGGTAATGGCAGTGCTGGCCCTGGTGGGCTGTGAGAACGAGGTCGAAGGTGTGCACAAGCAGGTGGCTGAGCACCTGCACAACCCCAAGACCGCCAAGTTCGGCAACGTGCGGATCGACACCAAAGGCACCATTTGCGGTCAGGTGCGTGGCAAGGACGATGCCGGGCAGTACGAAGCCTACCGCAGCTACGTCGCCGTCAAGGGTGAGGGTGGCCAGTACGACATTATTGTCGACGACAATGGCAACAACCTGCGCATCCGCGAAATCTGCGGCGGCGCCGAGTTGCAGCGCCGCGCCGAGGCCCTGGCCGACCAGCCAGCCCCCCAAGGCTGGGATGTCGAGGTGATCCAGGGCGCCAACATGGGCGCATTGAGCGACATGACCGCCCGCCTGATCGAGAAGGGCATCCCGTCCTCGGTCGAATATCGCAATGGCAAGCCGGTGGTGCTGCTGGGGCCGTTCCCTACCAAGGAGGAGGCCGAGGCACGCAAGGCAGAGGTCATGGCCAAGCTGGGCACGGATTCGGTTGTCATTCAGCACGGTGCGCAGCGCTGACTTTGTAGCATGGCCTCTAGTGTGGGAGTCGGCTTGCCGGCGATCACCGGCGCAGCCGATGCCATGCACTGAGGTGCCTGCATAGAGGCGAGCCGCCTTTTCCCGCTGGCTGTGAAAGCGCCGGAACAGACGCCTGTCATCTGTAACCCGACCCGTCTATGCTTGCTCTGTGAGACGGCTGAAACGGGGAGGGCCTCATGTCTACACTGGAGCGGGCCATCGTGGTAGCCACCAGAGCGCATGAAGGGCAATACGACAAAGGCGGTGCGGCGTATATCCTGCACCCCCTGCGGGTGATGATGCAGGTGTCCACGCCCGAACAGCGCATCGTCGCCGTGCTTCACGACGTGATCGAAGACACGCCGCTGACACTTTCCGACCTTGCCCGCGAGGGCTTCACGCTAAAGATCCTGGCCGCCTTGCTGGCCTTGAGCCGGCGTGATGGCGAAAGCTACGAGGATTTCGTCGTGCGCCTTGGCTGCGACCCGCTGGCGCGTACCGTCAAAATGGCCGACCTGGCCGACAATAGCGACCTTTCACGCATCGCCTGCCCAGGCCCGGCCGACCTGGCACGGCTGGCCCGTTATCGGCAGGCCAGCGCCTACCTGCAGGCACTGGCCTAGGCCCCTTGCGCGGTCAATCGTCCTTCGGCACCGTCCAGAAAATCTGCACACCGCCATCGTCGCGGTGGGCGAGGGTGACGTTGTCGTTCTCGGCGATCTCCTCGAGCAGGGTTTCCCAGTCGTCGGGCGACTCCTGTTCCAGGCGGAAGATCAGGGCGGCGCGGCTACGTTGAGCGATGGGGCTGTTGATGATTTTCTGGATACGCGTACCCAGTTGTTCATAACTGCTCGGCGTTGCAGGGGCGGTACTGGCCACGGGGCTTTTCCTTGTTTTGCTGTATGCGCGTACAGTATTTCACTGTAAGGTATTTCGCAACTGCGTGTAAGGTAAAAAAGCGGAGGGCTGTGGGTGGCCGATCCGTGGCGAGTTAAACCGCGAAAAAGGGCCGGTGTAGCCACCACACCAGCCCCTTGTCATGCAGCAATCAGTATTCCCAGAAAATCCGCTGCAGCTCTTTGCTGTCCTGGGTCTTGGTCATTGCCACCATGGCCAGGATCCGCGCCTTCTGTGGGTTCAGGTCGTGCGCCACAACCCAATCGTTCTTGTCATCCGGCTGCTCGGCGTTGCGCAGCACGAAACCGCCCTGGTTGACGTGCGACGAGCGGATGATCTGCACGCCATCCTTGCGCAGCTCCTGCAGTGCCGGCACCACGCGCGACGACACCGAACCGTTGCCGGTACCGGCATGAATCAGCGCTTTCGCGCCGTTCTGTGCCAGTGCCTTGTAGGCCGTGTCGGTCACGTTGCCATAGCCGTAGGCGATGTCGACCTGCGGCAGGCTGCTGATCTGCTTGATGTCGAATTCCGAGTTGACGGTGTGACGCTTGGCCGGCAGGCGGAACCAGTACGATTTGCCTTCCACCACCATGCCCATCGGGCCCCAGGCGCTCTTGAACGCTTCGGTCTTGATGTTGACCGCCTTGCTCACGTCGCGGCCTGACTGGATCTCGTCGTTCATGGTCACCAGTACGCCCTTGCCGCGGGACTGCTTGTCGCTGGCCACGGCCACGGCGTTGTACAGGTTGAGCATGCCATCGGCCGACATGGCGGTGCCCGGGCGCATGGAGCCCACCACCACGATCGGCTTGTCGGTCTTCTCTACCAGGTTGAGGAAGTAGGCGGTTTCTTCCAGGGTGTCGGTGCCGTGGGTGATGACGATGCCGTCGACGTCCTTGCTTTCGGCAAGTTCGGCGACGCGCTTGCCCAGCTTGAGCAGGTCGTCATTGCTGATGCTTTCGGAGGCGATCTGCATCACTTGCTCGCCGCGCACGTTGGCAATGCCGGCAAGCTCCGGCACGCCGGCGATCAACTTGTCGATGCCCAGCTTGGCCGCTTGGTACGTGGCACTGTTGGCAGCACTTGCACCGGCGCCGGCAATGGTGCCGCCGGTTGCGAGGATGACCACGTTGGCCAGCTTCTGTTGGGTTTGGGCTTCTTTCGCCGAAGCAGCGGTTGGCAGGATAAGCAGCAACGCCAGGGCGCTGGGTGCGAAGGTCTTCAGTGCAGCATTCATATTATTGTTCTCTCTTCCTAAAGGAGATTTTGCTGTGTCGCACAGGGTGCAAGGCAGTTTTCGTACCATCCTTGGTAGGGCGCTGTAATTTCCTGTATGCCGCTGTGGCTGTGGGCCGGGCTTGACCTGAAGAGCGCGCAGGCGGCCCCTCGAATTCGGCAATCCGAACAAACATAGGAAAACCTGTTCGGTTTTTCGGAAGAATCCAAGATAATCTGCGCCAGAAGCAACGCAGCCCCCGGCAGCGAAACGGATTTGACAAAACCTCATCCTGTTTCCATAGTTAGCCAACGCAAACGTTTGCGATCCGATAAAAACCACAAGATTCGGAGTCATCTCCCATGAAACTGCCGTTCCCCGGTCGTCTGCTGGCGCTCGCCGTCATTTCCTCGCTGTCGCTTGCCCTGCCTCTGTCCGCCGCCCATGCCGAAGACAAACCCAAGGTCGCCCTGGTGATGAAGTCGCTGGCCAACGAATTCTTCCGCACCATGGAAGACGGCGCCAAGGCCTACCAGAAAGACCACGCCAACGAATTCGACCTGGTGGCCAATGGCATCAAGGACGAGACCGACACCGGCAACCAGATCCGCATCGTCGAACAGATGATCGCCACCGGCGCCAAGGCGCTGGTCATCGCACCGGCCGACTCCAAAGCCCTGGTGCCAGTGATCAAGAAGGCCATGGACGCCGGCATCACGGTGGTCAACATCGACAACCGCCTGGACCCCGACGTACTCAAGAGCAAGAACCTCAGCGTCCCCTTTGTCGGCCCCGACAACCGCAAGGGCGCCCGTCTGGTGGGTGACTACCTGGCCAAGGAAAAGCTCAAGGCCGGTGACCAGGTCGGCATCATCGAAGGCGTGCCGACCACCACCAATGCCCAGCAGCGTACCGCCGGCTTCAAGGACGCCATGGAGGCGGCGCAGATGAAGATCGTCTCGGTGCAATCGGGCAACTGGGAAATCGACAAAGGCAACGCCGTCGCCGCCGCCATGCTCAACGAGTACCCCGACCTCAAGGCGCTGCTGGCCGGTAACGACAGCATGGCCCTGGGCGCTGTCTCGGCCGTGCGCGCCGCCGGCAAGACCGGCCAGGTGCAAGTGGTGGGCTACGACAACATCAACGCCATCAAGCCCATGCTCAAGGATGGCCGCGTGCTTGCCACCCTCGACCAGGCGGCCAGCCAGCAGGCGGTGTACGGCATTCAGGCGGCATTGCAGATGCTCCAGGGCCAGAAGCCGAACGTGGACGCCGACAACGTCATCCAGACCCCGGTCGAACTCATCACCAAGCCTTGACGGCCAGGAGACATGGCCATGCCTGTAACGGCCAATGAAGTGCTGCTCGCTGCCAGCGGCCTGGGCAAGAGCTACGCGCAACCGGTGCTGGGCGACGTCAGCCTGGCCCTGCGCGCCGGCGAAGTGCTGGCCCTGACCGGCGAGAACGGCGCTGGCAAGAGCACCCTGTCCAAGCTCATCAGCGGCCTGGAAACGCCCACCACCGGGCACATGACTTTCCGCGGCCAGGCCTATGCGCCTGGCAGCCGTAGCGCCGCCGAGCGCCTTGGCGTGCGCATGGTCATGCAGGAGCTCAACCTGCTGCCGACCCTGACCGTGGCCGAAAACCTGTTCCTCGACAACCTGCCCAGCCGCTTCGGCTGGATCAGCCAGAAGCGCCTGCGCCAACTGGCCACGGCCGCCATGGCACAGGTTGGTCTGGACGCCATCGACCCGGACACCCCGGTGGGCGAACTGGGCATCGGCCACCAGCAGATGGTGGAGATCGCCCGCAACCTGATCGGCGACTGCCATGTGCTGATCTTCGACGAACCCACCGCCATGCTCACCGCCCGCGAGGTGGAGCTGCTGTTCACCCAGATCGAGCGCCTGCGCCAGCGCGGCGTGGCCATCGTCTACATCTCCCACCGCCTTGAAGAACTCCAGCGTGTGGCGCAGCGCATCGTGGTGCTGCGCGACGGCAAGCTGGTGTGCGACGAGCCGATCCAGCGCTACAGCAGCGCCGAACTGGTCAACCTGATGGTCGGCCGCGAGCTGGGCGAACACATCGACCTGGGCCGCCGGCAGATCGGCGCGCCGTTGCTCAAGGTCGACCGGCTGTGCCGCGGCGACAAGGTGCGTGACGTGTCGCTGCAGGTCAGGGCAGGGGAGATCTTCGGTATCTCCGGGCTGATTGGTGCCGGGCGCACCGAGCTGCTGCGCCTGATCTTCGGCGCCGACCGCGCCGACAGCGGCAGCATCGAAATCGGCCAGCCACTCACGGCGGTGAACATCGACTCGCCCAAGGCGGCGGTCAAGGCCGGTATCGCCCTGATCACCGAAGACCGCAAGGGCGAAGGCCTGCTGCTGACGCAATCGATCAGCGCCAACATCGCCTTGGGCAACCTCGCCGCGCTGTCCCGCGCCGGGGTGGTCGACGGCGACGCCGAAAAGGCCCTGGCCGAGCGCCAGATCAATGCCATGCGCATTCGCAGCGCCAATGCCGCCCAGGCGGTCGGCGAACTGTCCGGTGGCAACCAGCAAAAGGTGGTGATCGGCCGCTGGCTGGAGCGTGACTGCCAAGTGTTGCTGTTCGACGAACCCACCCGCGGCATCGACGTGGGCGCCAAGTTCGACATCTATGGCTTGCTGGCCGAGCTGGCACGCCAGGGCAAGGCCCTGGTGGTGGTGTCCAGCGACCTGCGCGAGCTGATGCTGATCTGCGACCGTATTGCCGTGCTGTCGGCCGGCCGCCTGATCGACACCTTCGAGCGCGACCACTGGAGCCAGGACCAGCTCCTTGCCGCCGCTTTCGCCGGCTACCAGAAACGTGACGCCCTGCTGCACGACGCAGCGCCCAGGATGGATGCATGAAAACCACACCTCTCGACACACTGGCCGGCGCCCCCGCGCGCCGCAGCGGCACCTACTTCGGCCTCGGCACCTACCTGGGCCTGGCGGGCGCCTTGCTGGCCATGATCGTGCTGTTCTCGTTGCTCAGCAGCCACTTCTGGTCGTACGCCACCTTCAGCACCCTCGCCAACCAGATCCCCGACCTGATGGTGCTGGCCGTGGGCATGACCTTCGTGCTGATCATCGGCGGCATCGACCTGTCTGTGGGGTCGGTGCTGGCGCTGGCGGCATCGGCAGTCAGCGTGGCCATCCTCGGCTGGGGTTGGAGCGTGCTGCCGGCCGCCTTGCTCGGCATGGCTGTCGCCGCACTTGCCGGCAGCATCACCGGTGCAGTCACGGTGGCCTGGCGCATCCCGTCGTTCATCGTCTCGCTGGGCGTGCTGGAAATGGCCCGCGGCTTGGCCTACCAGTTCACCGACTCGCGCACCGCCTACATCGGCGATGCCTACGCCTGGTTCTCCAACCCGATCGCCTACGGTATCTCGCCGGCCTTCATCATTGCCTTGCTGGTGATCATCCTCGCCCAGCTGGTGCTGACCCGCACCGTGTTCGGCCGCCACCTGATCGGCATCGGCACCAACGAAGAGGCCGTGCGCCTGGCCGGCATCGATCCGCGCCCCTACAAGGTGCTGGTGTTTGCCCTGATGGGCCTGCTGGCAGGCTTGGCCGCGCTGTTCCAGATTTCCCGCCTGGAAGCCGCCGACCCCAATGCCGGCGCCGGCTTGGAACTGCAGGTGATCGCCGCCGTGGTGATCGGCGGCACCAGCCTGATGGGTGGGCGCGGCTCGGTCATCAGTACTTTCTTCGGTGTGTTGATCATCTCGGTGCTGGCCGCAGGCCTTGCACAGATCGGCGCCTCAGAACCCACCAAACGCATCATCACCGGGGCGGTCATCGTCATCGCCGTGGTGCTCGACACCTACCGTAGCCGGCGAGCAGGCCGGCGGAACTGAAAACATGGCAACCATCAAAGACGTCGCGGCACTCGCGGGCATTTCCTACACCACAGTGTCCCATGTACTGAACAAGACCCGCCCGGTCAGCGAACAGGTGCGGCTGAAGGTCGAAGCGGCCATCGTCGAGCTCGACTACGTGCCCAGCGCCGTGGCGCGTTCGCTCAAGGCACGCACGACGGCCACCATCGGGCTGCTGGTGCCCAACAGCGTCAACCCCTACTTTGCCGAGCTGGCGCGCGGCATTGAAGATGCCTGCGAGCGCAACGGCTATTGCGTGATCCTGTGCAACTCCGATGACAACCCGCAGAAGCAACGCAGCTACCTGCGCGTGCTGCTGGAAAAACGCATCGACGGCCTGGTGGTGGCGTCGGTGGGCGAGGACAGCGACCTGCTGCAGAGCCTGGCCTGCGTGCGCACGCCGATGGTCATCGTCGACCGCGCGCTGGAAGGCGTGGACGCCGACCTGGTGCGCATCGACCACGAGCAGGGCGCGTACCTGGCCACCCAGCACCTGCTGGAGCTTGGCCATCGCGACATCGCCTATATCGGCGGCCCGGCTGCGACCGGGGTCAGCCAGCTGCGCCTGGCCGGCTTCCACCGCGCCATGGCCGAGGCGCAGGTAGCCGTGCAGGGGGCGCACATCCTGCAATGCGACTTCACCAGCCCAGGCGGCCATGCGGCGGCCGCGCAGCTGCTCGACGGCCAGCGGCCCACGGCGATTTTCGCCGGCAACGACATGATCGGCTTCGGCGTGCTGCGTGCGGCTGCCGAGCGCAACATCAACGTGCCGGGCGAGCTGTCGGTGATCGGCTTCGACGACATCGAGCTGAGCCGCTACGTGTACCCACCGCTGACCACCGTCGGCCAGTCGATCCGCGAGCTCGGCGAAAGTGCAGCGGCGCTGTTGCTGTCACGTATCGCTACGCCCCGCCGCGATGGCGCAGAGCAACGCATCGTCGCCCCGCGCATCGTGCTGCGCGAGTCCACCGGGCCGCGCCCGGACCTGTTCAATGATTACCGCTAAGGAATGCCCATGAGTGCCAAGGTAGTGGTGGTCGGTAGCCTCAACATGGACCTGGTGGCCCGCGCCGAGCGGCTGCCACGTGCAGGCGAAACATTGGCCGGCGAAAGCTTTTTCACCGTGCCGGGGGGCAAGGGCGCCAACCAGGCGGTGGCCGCAGCACGCCTGGGCGCAAGCGTGGCCATGATCGGCAACGTCGGCGCTGACGCCTACGGCCAGCAGTTGCGCCAGGCCCTGGAAGTGGAGGGTATCGATTGCCAGGCGGTGAGCGAGTGCCCAGGCGTCTCCAGTGGGGTGGCGCTGATTACCGTGGATGCCGCCAGCCAGAACTGCATCGTCATCATCCCCGGCGGCAACGGCCAGCTTACCCCGGCAAGCGTGCAGCGTTTCGACGCGCTGCTGCAGGCTGCCGAGGTGATCATCTGCCAGCTCGAAGTGCCTGCCGACACCGTGGCCTGGGCCTTGGCGAGGGGGCGTGAGCTGGGCAAGACGGTGATCCTCAACCCGGCCCCGGCCACCGGCCCGTTGCCCGCGCAGTGGTTCGCCCATATCGATTACCTCATCCCCAACGAAAGCGAGGCCGAGGCGCTGGCCGGTAAGCCGGTCAACGACCTGGCCAGCGCCCGCCGTGCCGGCGAGCGCCTGCTGCAACTGGGCGCCGGCAAGGTCATCGTCACCCTTGGTGCGCAGGGCGCGGTGTTCGTCAGCCGAGATGGCAGCCGGCACTTCCCGGCGCCGCAGGTCAAAGCGCTCGACACCACGGCAGCGGGCGACACCTTTGTCGGCGGTTTTGCAGCCGCGCTGGTGCGCGGCCTGGAGGAGGGCGAAGCGATCACCTTCGGCCAGCGCGCTGCGGCGCTGTCCGTCACCCGCGCCGGTGCACAGCCTTCGATCCCGACCCTGGCGGAGGTGGCCCCATGAAAAAGACCGCGCTGCTCAATATTGCCCTGTCGCGCACCATTGCCGGGCTGGGCCATGGCGATATCCTAGTGATCGGCGATGCCGGGTTGCCCGTGCCGCCGGGGGTCGAACTGATCGACCTGGCCTTGACGCCGGGCATTCCCGACTTCGCCAGCGTGCTGCGCGCTGTGCTCAGCGAGATGCAGGTGGAGCGCCATGTGCTGGCCGAAGAGATGCAGAAGGTCGTGCCGCCCGGCCTGGTCGAGATCGAGCGTCTGCGCGGCAAGCTCGGCAAGCGTGAATGGCTGAGCCATGAGCAATTCAAGGTGTTGTCGCGCAGTGCGCGCGCCGTGGTGCGTACCGGCGAGTGCCAGCCCTACAGCAACATCGCCCTCATAGCTGGCGTAACCTTCTAGTTCCCAGTCCAGTCTGTGGGGGGCGGCTTGCCGGCGATGGGCCGCCAAGCGGCCCCGACCGCTTCACCACCAAGGCAACAGGAGTGCCCCATGCTCAAACCTCTGCTACAAGGACTCGCCCTCATGGCCGCAGCCGCCACCACCACGCTCCAGGCCGCACCCCGCGACCTGATCATCGACACCGACCCCGGCGCCGACGATGTGGTCGCACTGTTCCTGGCCATGGCCTCGCCGGACGAACTCAATATCCGCGCCATCACCACCGTCGCCGGCAACGTGCGCCTCGACAAAACCTCGCGCAACGCCCGCCTGGCCCGCGAGTGGGCCGGCCGCGAAGACATCCCGGTGTACGCCGGGGCAGGGCGCCCGCTGGTGCGCACGCCCATCTACGCTGCCGAAGTGCATGGCGAAGAAGGCCTGACCGGTGTCCCGGTGCATGAACCGAAAAAGCCCCTGGCCCCGGGCAATGCCGTGCAGTACCTGGTCGATACGCTCGGCGCTGCCGAACCCCGCAGCATCACCGTGGCCATGCTCGGCCCACAGACCAACCTGGCCCTGGCTCTGATCCAGCGCCCGGACATCGCCAAAGGCATCAAAGAGGTGGTGGTGATGGGCGGCGCCCACTTCAACGGCGGCAACATCACCCCGGCGGCAGAATTCAACCTCTACGCCGACCCGCACGCTGCCGAGGTGGTGCTGGCCAGTGGCGTGCCACTGACCTACCTGCCACTGGACGTCACCCACAAACTGCTCACCAGTGACGCCCGCCTCAAGCAGCTGGCAGCCGTGAACAACCAGGCCAGCAAGCGCGTGGTGGACATCCTCAATGCGTACATCAAGCACGATATGGACTTGTACGCCATGCCCGGCGGCCCGGTACATGACGCCAGTGTCATTGCTTATCTGCTCAAGCCCGAGCTGTTCGGCGGGCGGCGCATCCACATGAGCGTCGACAGCCGCGAGGGCCCGACCTTCGGCCAGACCGTCGCCGACTGGTACGGCGTGCTCAAGCAGCCGGCCAACGTGATGTGGGTGGGCGAGGGCGATGCCCAGGGCTTTTTCGACCTGCTCAGCGCGCGCCTGGCTCGATTGCAATAGCGGCGTGCGGTGCGTAGCGCTCGAACACCTGGTCGATGAAGTTGCGCGCCGCCTCGCTGCCCAGGTCGCGCACAAGCAGGTCCAGGGCGATCAATACCAGCTCTTCTGGCGTGCTGGGGCTGTAGGCGCTCTGGCCCTCCGCCCATTTGACCTTGATGTCGGCGTCGATGCTGTGGTGGCTCATGAAAGGCTCTCGTTTGGGCCTGTGGCGGAGGGGCGAACACCTGACCCTGGTGTTCGCAGCAGGCACTGTGCCTGCACTTCTTAAAGTAAATCATCACTTTGCGTCAATGGCTCTTCGACTTAAGAATAAAAAGCCTGCCCAAGCAAACCAACTGCGTGGTGCAAAATCCGGTCACGATTGCCTTTCGCCATGCGCGGTGAGTTCGGGCAGACTTGTGCGGTTTTGCAACGAATTCTGGGTGGAACTGTCGGAACAGGCAGTTCCCAGATCTATTTAGGAGGATTCATGTTCCGTACCCGTGCTTCCCTGGCAACCTTGCTGGTCGCTGCTGTGCTGGCTGGTTGCAGCACTGGTGGCAGCTCTGGCGGCGGCAGCGCCCCGGCTGCAGCTGCAGGCAACGACGGGCGCTGCGAGGCCAGCGGTGCCGATTTCGCCATTGGCAAGCAAGGCAGTGCCGACCTGCTCGAGCAGGCGCGCAAGGCCAGTGGCTCACAGATTGCCCGTATTCTCAAGCCACATGACATGGTGACCCTGGAGTACCGCTCCGAGCGCCTCAACCTGAATGTGGACGAGCAGGGCAAGGTGACACGCGTCAACTGCGGTTGATGCAGCCCCTACGAGGTGCAGGCCTGTGCTGCCCTGGTAAATGCCCATGCATCTATTGATGAAGCCTCAGCCTTCTCATCTGTCGGCGATAATGCAGCTCCAAATACGGCACGCCCCCCCGTAGGAGCGGCCTTGTGTCGCGAAAGGGCTGCGAAGCGGCCCCAGGTTTCTAGCTCCGCCGCATGAAATGCCTGGGGCCGCTTTGCGGCCCTTTCGCGACACAAGGCCGCTCCTACGAAGGGCAGGCGTATGCTGCCCTGGCAAACGCCCATAAAAAAACCCGCCACAAGGGCGGGTTTTTTTACAGCTATCCGAATTACTCCGGACGAACCTGCGCAGCCTGCATACCCTTCTGGCCTTTTTCGGCAACGAAGGAAACAGTCTGGCCTTCTTTCAGGCTCTTGAAGCCGTCGGATTCGATGGCTTTGAAGTGAACGAACAGGTCGTCGCCGCCGCCTGCTGGGGTGATGAAGCCGTAGCCTTTCTCATCATTGAACCATTTGACGGTGCCTTGTTGGCGATTGGACATGGGTGAATCTCCAGAACATTTAATTTTCAGTGGTGCAATGTGGCCGAGGCTACGGAGCACGGACACCATAATAGTCTAATTCTGCGCCTGTAGCGTCTTTTACCTTCGCAGGATGCTGATCCAGGGCAAATAAAGCCCGGAAAGCCCTCTGCGCATGGCTCATTTCGGCTTGCAGGCCGCTTGCACGACGGTCTGTGCCTTCTGCATCAGCTTGGCGTCAACGCCGTCATTGCTGTCCAGGTCTTCGATCTCCTTATCAGTGAAATTATCTTTGATGGCTTGCGCGCCGCACGAACAATGCTTGTCTGCAGTTGCAGCGTCGACACCTTGACCTTGCGCCACCTGTTTGCATTGCGTCATGTAGGCACCCTCCTTGCCGGCAGGGAAGTTGCCAGCGGTGGCTGCCATGGGCAGCAGCAGGGCGCCAGCGGCCGCCAGGGCCAGAAGAGACGGAACTCGCATAACCAGACACTCCTTGGGTTAAGGTCTCATCAAGAGTAGGTTGCTTCCCAAAGTCTGATAGGAAATTTTCCGTGTAAGTTCACCGCTACCGCGTAATTTCCAAATATTTCTGCGCTGCCATGCAACCCCCGTGCTAGCATGCCCGGCTTGCACCTGCACACGTGCAGCGTGCAACTATCTTTTTACTTTCCAGTCACTCAGGTCCCCCTGGCAAGCCGAAAGGCTCCTGCCACTGTGAGGCAGGCTTCCTTCAAGGAAGGCAGGTCGGATCTTGTACTGGCTCATCCCAACCCATGTGACCTTTGGTAGGGGTCACCACTAGGAGAGGAGGCGCCATGCCCACTATTACTCTTCCCGATGGCAGTCAACGCGCGTTCGATCACGCGGTATCCGTAGCCGATGTCGCCGCTTCGATCGGTGCCGGCCTGGCCAAGGCCACCGTTGCCGGCAAAGTCGACGGCAAGCTGGTCGACGCCTGCGAGCTGATCACCCACGACGCCACCCTGCAGATCATCACCCCTAAAGATGAAGAGGGACTGGAGATCATCCGTCACTCGTGCGCCCACCTTGTAGGCCACGCAGTGAAACAGCTGTACCCGACCGCCAAGATGGTCATCGGCCCGGTCATCGACGAAGGCTTCTATTACGACATCGCCTACGAGCGCCCCTTCACCCCTGAAGACTTGGTCGCCATCGAAAAGCGCATGCAGCAGCTGATCGAAAAAGACTACGACGTCATCAAGAAGATGACCCCGCGCGCCGAAGTCATCGACGTGTTCAAGGCCCGTGGCGAAGACTACAAGCTGCGCCTGGTCGAGGACATGCCCGACGAGCAGGCCATGGGCCTGTACTACCACGAAGAATACGTCGACATGTGCCGTGGCCCGCACGTGCCGAACACCCGTTTCCTCAAGGCATTCAAGCTGACCAAGCTGTCCGGCGCCTACTGGCGTGGCGATGCCAAGAACGAGCAGCTGCAGCGCGTGTACGGTACCGCCTGGGCTGACAAGAAGCAGCTGGCTGCCTACATCCAGCGCATCGAAGAAGCCGAAAAACGCGACCACCGCAAGATCGGCAAGCAGCTCGACCTGTTCCACCTGCAGGAAGAAGCGCCGGGCATGGTGTTCTGGCACGCCAACGGCTGGACCGTCTACCAGGTGCTCGAGCAGTACATGCGCCAGGTCCAGCGCGAAAACGGCTACTCGGAAATCAAGACCCCGCAAGTCGTCGACCGCATCCTCTGGGAGCGTTCCGGCCACTGGTCCAACTACGCCGAAAACATGTTCACCACTTCGTCGGAAAGCCGTGATTACGCGGTCAAGCCGATGAACTGCCCGTGCCACGTGCAGGTGTTCAACCAGGGCCTGAAGTCGTACCGCGACCTGCCACTACGCCTGGCCGAATTCGGTGCCTGCCACCGTAACGAGCCGTCCGGCGCCCTGCACGGCATCATGCGCGTACGTGGCTTCGTGCAGGACGACGCGCACATCTTCTGCACCGAAGACCAGGTGAAGAAAGAAGCCGCCGACTTCATCAAGCTGACCCTGGACGTGTACAAGGACTTCGGTTTCACCGACGTCGCCATGAAGCTCTCCACCCGCCCCGCCAAGCGCGTGGGTTCCGAAGAGCTGTGGGACCGCGCCGAAGGTGCACTGGCCGACGCCCTGAACGAATCCGGCCTGGAATGGGAATACCAGCCAGGTGAAGGTGCCTTCTACGGCCCGAAAATCGAATTCACCCTGCGCGACTGCCTGGGCCGTAACTGGCAGTGTGGTACCCTGCAGTACGACCCGAACCTGCCAGAGCGCCTGGACGCCAGCTACATCGCCGAAGACAACGCGCGCAAGCGCCCGGTGATGCTGCACCGCGCCATCCTCGGCTCGTTCGAACGCTTCATCGGCATGCTCATCGAGCACTATGCCGGCGTGTTCCCGGCGTGGCTGGCACCGACCCAGGCCGTGATCATGAACATCACCGACAAACAGGCCGATTTCGCCCTTCAGGTTGAGAAATCTCTGAACGGTAGCGGTTTCCGTGCCAAGTCGGACTTGAGAAATGAGAAGATCGGCTTTAAAATCCGCGAGCATACTTTGCTCAAGGTCCCGTACCTTTTGGTTATAGGGGACCGCGAAGTCGAAACGCAAACCGTCGCTGTGCGTACTCGCGAAGGTGCAGACCTGGGCTCCATGCCCGTCGCCCAGTTCGTTGAGCTTCTGACACATGCGGTTTCCCGGCGTGGTCGCCAAGAATCGGAGTAATGACTATTAAGCGTGAAATGAGAAACGATAAACGTGCTGCACCGAAGGCCCCGATCAACGAGAATATCTCGGCCCGCGAGGTTCGGTTAATTGGCGCAGACGGCGAGCAGGTTGGCATCGTCTCGATTGATGAAGCGCTGCGTATCGCTGATGAAGCGAAGCTGGACCTGGTTGAAATCTCTGCAGACGCGTTACCGCCTGTCTGCAAGGTCATGGACTACGGCAAGCACCTCTTCGAAAAGAAGAAGCAGGCTAACGAAGCCAAGAAAAACCAGAAGCAGATCCAGATCAAAGAAATCAAGTTTCGTCCAGGGACGGAGGATGGGGATTACCAGGTAAAACTACGCAACCTGGTACGTTTCCTTACCGATGGGGACAAGGCCAAGATCTCTCTGAGATTCCGTGGTCGTGAGATGGCCCACCAGGAGCTGGGCATGGAGCTGTTGAAGCGGGTTGAAGCTGACCTCGCCGAATACGGCACCGTTGAGCAGCATCCGAAGATGGAAGGACGCCAGCTTATGATGGTCATCGCCCCCAAGAAAAAGAAGTAATCTCCCGGGCACGGCAGGCCTGATGATTATGTGTAATTTTATCGAATGCGGAGTTCCAACATGCCAAAAATGAAAACCAAGAGCGGTGCTGCAAAGCGCTTCCTGAAGACCGCTACCGGCTTCAAGCACAAGCACGCTTTCAAGAGCCACATCCTGACCAAAATGTCGACCAAGCGTAAGCGTCAACTGCGTGGTAGCAGCTTGCTGCACCCGTCTGACGTCGCGAAAGTCGCGCGCATGCTGCGCGTTCGTTAATTCTGGTCAAAGATAGAGGAAGTTACTCATGGCTCGTGTAAAGCGCGGCGTTATCGCTCGTAAGCGTCACAAAAAAATTCTGAAGCTGGCTAAAGGTTACTACGGTGCACGCTCGCGCGTATTCCGCGTAGCCAAGCAGGCAGTCATCAAGGCAGGCCAATACGCCTACCGCGACCGTCGCCAGAAGAAGCGTCAGTTCCGCGCACTGTGGATCGCTCGTATCAACGCCGGTGCCCGCACCAACGGTCTGTCTTACAGCCGTCTGATTGCTGGCCTGAAAAAGGCGTCGATCGAAATCGACCGTAAGGTTCTGGCTGACCTGGCAGTGAACGAAAAAGCGGCGTTTGCTGCAATTGTCGAGAAAGCTAAAGCCGTTCTGGCTTAAGTACCCACGACAATCATCCGGCAGCGTTCTGCGCTGTCGGGTGTAAAACGTCATCGATAGGGGAAGAGCCTTCAAAGCTCTTCCCCTATTTTCGTATCTGGAGTCTGTACATGGAAAACCTGGACGCGCTGGTCTCCCAAGCCCTTGAGGCCGTGGAGCGCGCTGAAGACATCAATGCCCTGGAACAGATCCGGGTTCAGTATCTTGGCAAAAAAGGCGAACTGACCCAGGTGATGAAGACCCTGGGCAACCTGCCAGCCGAAGAGCGCCCGAAAGTCGGCGCGCTGATCAATGACGCCAAAGAGCGCGTCACCGAAGTGCTCAACGCACGCAAGGCAGCCTTTGAAGAAGCCGAACTCAGCGCTCGCCTGGCCGCCGAATGCATTGATGTGACCCTGCCAGGCCGTGGCCAGGCCACCGGTGGCCTGCACCCGATCACCCGTACCCTCGAACGCATCGAGCAGTTCTTCACCCATATCGGCTACGGCATCGCCGAAGGCCCCGAGGTCGAAGACGACTACCACAACTTCGAAGCGCTCAACATCCCCGGCCACCACCCAGCCCGGGCGATGCACGACACCTTCTACTTCAATGCCAACATGCTGCTGCGCACCCACACCTCGCCGGTGCAGGTGCGGACCATGGAGTCCACCCAGCCGCCAATCCGCATTGTGTGCCCGGGCCGCGTTTACCGCTGCGACTCGGATATCACCCACTCGCCGATGTTCCACCAGGTCGAAGGCCTGCTGATCGATCGCGACATCAACTTTGCCGACCTCAAGGGCACCATCGAAGAGTTCCTGCGCGTGTTCTTCGAAAAAGAACTGGCCGTGCGCTTCCGCCCGTCGTTCTTCCCCTTCACCGAGCCGTCCGCCGAAGTCGATATCCAGTGCGTGATGTGTTCCGGCCAAGGCTGCCGCGTGTGCAAGCAAACCGGCTGGCTGGAAGTGCTGGGCTGCGGCATGGTGCACCCGGACGTGCTGCGCATGTCCGGCATCGACCCTGAAGAATTCCAGGGCTTCGCCTTCGGCATGGGCGCCGAGCGCCTGGCCATGCTGCGCTACGGCGTCAACGATTTGCGTCTGTTCTTCGACAACGACCTGCGGTTCTTAGCCCAATTCCGCTAGGCCCAATCGACGCAACTTTCAGGAGAACAGCATGAAATTCAGTGAACAGTGGCTGCGCGGTTGGGTAAACCCGCAAGTCTCCCGTGACGAACTGGTCGCCCGCCTTTCCATGGCCGGCCTTGAAGTCGACAGCGTAACCCCCGCTGCCGGCCAGTTCAGCGGCATCGTCGTGGGCGAAATCCTCGCCACCGAACAACACCCTGACGCCGACAAACTGCGCGTCTGCCAGGTCAGCAACGGCCAGGAAACCTTCCAGGTCGTCTGCGGCGCCCCCAATGCGCGCCAGGGCATCAAAATCCCGTTCGCCATGATCGGCGCCGAACTGCCGGGCGACTTCAAGATCAAGAAGGCCAAGCTGCGCGGCGTCGAGTCGTTCGGCATGCTGTGCTCGGCAGCAGAGCTGCAGATCAGCGAAGAAAACGACGGCCTGCTCGAACTGGCTGCCGACGCCCCGGTAGGCGAAGACATTCGCCAGTACCTGAACCTGGACGACGCCAGCATCGAAATCGGCCTGACCCCCAACCGCGGTGACTGCCTATCGCTGGCTGGCCTGGCCCGCGACGTCAGCGCCCTGTACAACGTCCCGGTCACCCGCCCGGTGGTACCGGCCGTACCGGCTGCCCACGACGAAGTGCGCCCGGTCGAAGTCAGCGCCCCGGCCGTGTGCCCACGCTACCTGGGCCGCGTCATCCGCAACGTCGACCTCAGCAAGCCCACCCCGCTGTGGATGGTTGAACGCCTTCGCCGCAGCGACGTGCGCAGCATCGACGCCGCCGTCGACATCACCAACTACGTGATGCTCGAACTCGGCCAGCCGATGCACGCCTTCGACCTCGCCGAAATCAACGGCGGCATCCGCGTACGCATGGCCGAAGAGGGCGAGAAGCTGGTGCTGCTCGACGGCCAGGAAGTCGCCCTGCGCGCCGACACCCTGGTCATCGCCGACCACACCCGCGCCCTGGCCATTGCCGGCGTGATGGGTGGCGAGCACAGCGGCGTCAACACCGAAAAAACCCGCGACCTGTTCCTCGAAAGCGCCTTCTTCGAGCCGATCGCCGTTGCCGGCAAGGCCCGTTCCTACGGCCTGCACACCGACGCCTCGCACCGCTACGAGCGCGGCGTCGACTCGCAACTGGCCCGCGAAGCCATGGAGCGCGCTACCGCACTGGTGCTGGAAATTGTCGGCGGCGAAGCCGGCCCCATCATCGAAGCCGTCAGCGAACAGCACCTGCCGCAAGTCGCCCCGGTGACCCTGCGCGCCGAACGCATCACCCAGATGCTCGGCATGGAGCTGCAGGCCGCCCAGGTCGAGCAGATGCTCAACGCCCTGGAGCTGACCACCACGGCCAACGGGGCAGGGGAGTGGACCGTCAAGGTGCCAAGCCACCGCTTCGACATCAGCCTGGAAGTCGACCTGATCGAAGAGCTGGCCCGCCTGTACGGCTACAACAGCCTGCCTGTGCGTTACCCACAAGCGCGCCTGGCGCCCAAGGCCAACCCGGAAACCCGCGGTGAGCTGCCCAACCTGCGCCGCCTGCTGGTCGCCCGCGGCTACCAGGAAGCCATCACCTACAGCTTCATCGACCCGAAGCTGTTCGAGCTGTTCACCCCAGACGTAGAGCCGCTGCTGCTGGCCAACCCCATCTCCAGCGACATGGCCGCCATGCGCGCCTCGCTGTGGCCGGGCTTGGTCAAAGCCATGCAGCACAACCTCAACCGCCAGCAAGACCGCGTGCGCCTGTTCGAAAGCGGCCTGCGCTTCGTCGGCCAGTTGGGTGACCTGAAGCAGCAGCCCATGATCGCCGGCGTTGTCACCGGCAGCCGCCTGCCAGAAGGCTGGGCCAACGGCCGTGACAGCATCGACTTCTTCGACGTGAAAGCAGACGTCGAAGCCCTGCTGGGCTACTCGGGCGCCCTGAGCGACTTCACCTTCGCCGCCGGCAAACACCCCGCCCTGCACCCAGGCCAGACCGCTGTCATCCAGCGCGACGGCAAGGAAGTCGGCTACCTCGGCGCCCTGCACCCGGAAGTTGCCAAGGCCCTGGGCCTGGACCGCCCGGTGTACGTCTTCGAGCTGGTGTTGGGTGATGTGGTCGAAGGCCGCCTGCCGAAATTCAGCGAACTCTCCAAGTTCCCGGAAACCCGTCGCGACCTGGCCCTGATCGCTGGCCGCGACGTGGCCGCCAGCGCCGTGCTTGAAGTAATTCGTGACAATGCAGGCGAATGGCTCACAGACCTCAGGCTGTTTGACGTCTACCAGGGTAAAGGTATTGATCCTGATAGAAAAAGCCTGGCCGTCGGCTTGACCTGGCAGCATCCATCGCGCACTCTTAACGACGATGAGGTGAACACTACCCTGCAAAACATCCTCACCTCGCTTGAACAAAGGTTGAACACCACGTTAAGGAAATAACGGCATGGGTGCTCTGACGAAAGCTGAGATGGCCGAAAGGCTGTACGAGGAGCTGGGGCTTAACAAGCGTGAGGCCAAGGAGTTGGTCGAGCTGTTTTTTGAAGAAATTCGGCACGCACTTGAAGAGAACGAGCAGGTCAAGTTGTCCGGTTTCGGCAACTTCGACCTTCGCGACAAACGCCAGCGGCCGGGCCGCAACCCCAAAACAGGGGAAGAGATCCCGATCACCGCACGGCGCGTCGTCACCTTTCGTCCAGGGCAGAAGTTGAAGGCCCGGGTTGAGGCCTATGCTGGAACCAAGCCATAACGACGAACTGCCCCCCATACCGGGCAAACGCTACTTCACCATTGGTGAAGTCAGCGAGTTGTGTGCCGTAAAGCCACACGTGCTGCGGTATTGGGAGCAGGAGTTCCCTCAGCTCAACCCCGTGAAGCGGCGGGGCAATCGGCGGTATTACCAGCGCCAAGACGTGCTGATGATCCGCCAGATTCGCGCGCTGCTTTATGACCAGGGGTTCACCATTGGCGGGGCGCGGTTGCGGCTCTCCAGTGATGAGGTGAAGGATGAGTCAAGCCAGTACAAGCAGCTGATTCGGCAGATGATTGTTGAGTTGGAGGATGTGCTGGTGGTGTTGAAGAAGTGAGCTTGAGCCGATGAATGGAAATTTTTTAAAAAAAGCTTTCATTTATCAAAAGGTTAGGGTAGATTTCTCATCGTTCTCAGATGTTATGAGAATGTAGTCGGGGCGTAGCGCAGCCCGGTAGCGCACTTGCATGGGGTGCAAGGGGTCGAGTGTTCGAATCACTCCGTCCCGACCAATAATCCCAATGACTTAGGCCATTTCCGCAAGGAGTGGCCTTTTTCATGTGCGTGACTTTTGCGTGACTTCTCAGGTTTTTACGCCTGTCTCCTCTTCAGAATTGTCAGCACCGGCCCACGCGAGTCCGTCGCTGAAACTTTGTTTGCCGCCTCTCTCAACTGCCCCAGCTCCGCGCCAGAATAGTGACTGGTTACACTTCCGTTTTTGTGGCCAAGAAGCGACTTCCGATCTTCCTCTGTTACACCCGCTGCTTTCAGGCGCCTGCCGAAAGTGTGTTTGAGATCATGCACGCGAATGGAAGCGAACCCGGGGTGTGCCGGCCGCAAGTGTTGCTCCTGCCAGAGCTTTGCTGCGCGCACCCTCGCTTTCTTCCAAGCCGAGTCGTTCATCCTGTGCATTCCGGTACCGTTGTACGGGAACACCCACTCCCGGCTGATCCCTCGCTGCCCGTCGATGATCGACTTGGCCACGCTGTTCAGCACCACCAGACGATCGTCCCGGTTTTTCACGCCTGAGTTCTCGTGCCGGCCACCGAAGTCGGCAGGTATCAGGAACACGCTGGTGCCCAACTCGGGCACCGAGATCTCCCAATCCCACCTCAGTTTGCAGACCTCCTGCTCCCGGCAGCCCGTGTTCACCTTGAACAGGGCCATTCGCTGTAGGTGGTCCGGCAACTCCCCGAAGAGAATCGATTGCTCATCCCACGACATAGGGTAGGGCTTTCGACTGGATCTCTTCTCCTCCAGCTTGGCCAGCAGCGGAATGCTGTCGAGCCAGGGCCTGCGCTCTTCATCCCGCCATTTCCGGCAAGCCAGCGACAGCACGCGAATCACCCGCTCGATTGCGATGTTCACCGTCCGGTTGCTGACGGCCTTCCTCACTTTCCCATTCGGCAAGTCTTCGTCCGTCTGCCGGTCCCGAATGAACGGGGCCAGTGCCTGGTCGTCGATATGTGTCAGAGGCAAATCACCCAGGTATGGGTCGAGCTGTTGCAGGCACAGGGCGGTCAGCTTGATAGACGGCTGATCTTTGTGCTCGAGCAGATACCTGGTGGCTGCCTCCCGAAACGTCCGAACCTATCGAACGCCATAGACCTTGCGCTGGCGGATCTGCTCCAGGCGGTGAATCAGGTACTTTTCTGCTTCTGCCCGGTCACCAACTCCAGTGCTTTCGTAAAGTCTCTCGCCGTTGATCCTCTTGTCGATGTGCCAGATGCCGTTCCTTTGGGAAAGGCCTGTGATTGTCTTTCGCGCCATCCCTTATCTCCTGATGGGCGCTCGCTGCCGGGTGATTGTCGTCCCTGAGCGCCTTCTTTCGCAATTGCCATGGCCTGGATGTAGTCGTTCACCCAGGCGTCCAGTTCTTCTCGGTCAAAGCCGATGCCGCGCTCCCCGATGGGAAACTCGCTCACATGCGGCCTGACGGTCTTGTTGAATTCAGATCGGCACATGCCGAGGTATTGGGGTGCATCGCCTGCGCGGATGATGCGCGGCTGAATGCGTGCGGCCGGTGCCGCGCTGGCGTTTGCCATGTAGGTCTCCACGCCGCCGGTGGCGGCAGGTTGGTGGTCAGGCTGCTGGCGCAGGGCTGACGATGTAGTAGCTGGTGCACTTACAGCGTTGGCACACCATGGTGCTGGCGCCTTTGAGCCACTTGCAGGGCGCAAGCACGCGCTCGCTCTCCTTGTGCTGGTTGCGGCACCGGGAGCACTTCACTGTGATATCGGACACGGGACATCCTCGCCCACGCATGTCGGCGGGCTTAAGTAGTAGGGGCAGGGGTTAGGCTGAAGCGTGGCGCTTCATGAAGGTGATCCAGTGCGTCCTTTCGCGCTTGCCGGACTTGTGGCCAAACAGGGGTTTTTCATCCGTTACCGCGGCTGCGGTCGCTGGCAATGATCAAGTAGACCTGGTTCAGTGGCTTGAGGAAGCAAAGGTAACAATTGCCCTCCAGCGTCCGGCCGTTGAAGGTGGGCAGCATCAGGTCGAATGGCTGGACAGCCCAGAAGGCGGTCAGGTCCTGAACGCCGGCGCCGGCATCCGCCAGAGGCATGATCATCGTGGCGTGCTTGCTCTCGCTGGTGCTGCCCCTATTCCGGATCTTCACGACCCTGCGCGGTTCGTCGGCGCGGATTCCGGTCATCATGTCTACCGGCTCCTCCTCCGTCGACGGGCCCAGGCTGCGCAGGTACTTATGGATGATCCGAATCTTCAGGTCGATGGTGCAGAACCTGGTTACCGGGTTCTGCAGGTACTTGCGCTTGCGGATGAGTGCCTCGAACGGTTCGTCGTCCCGGCTGCAGGTGTCGAAGTCCACCACGGCAAAGCCCAACTCATCGTCGCGATATTCTAACCAGGTGATCGGTACCGCCCAGCGCTCAGCACACTCACGGACGAACTCCAGGGTTGCGGGGTGCTCCTTGCCGGTGTTGGCGAAAAGCACGAGCAGGTCGCTCAGATCATCGTTGTGGTCGAGCACCTGGCGCAGCATGTAGGCGCTGGTGCGGCCGCCTGAAAAGCTCAGGACGGTCTTGCCGTGCAGGCGGTACGGAGACATAGGCGTTCCTCGCCGGGGTGGCGTGATTCGTTGAATAGGAGTGTTATGCTTTGACGCTTACTAGGCAGGGAGAGCTGTGATGGGGCCGTGGGAACCAGTCAGAGCGTTTGGCTCACGATTAGCGGCGACGAAAACACGAACTGCATCATTCGCAGGGCTCGCGATTTGGATAGTTTTCCTGCGGTACGGAGAGCCATCTACGTCATTGGTCACGTTTTCCATGCCGCTCGGAATTGCACTATTTGCCATGGGACCACTGGAACTAATTCCAGGTCATTGGTACAGGCTAAATTTCTTCGTCAATGCCATGGCCACCTGCTTATTTTTTGCCAGCATGATGTTCGCGGTGGTGGCAATTGCTTTTGAACTTCCTTTGAGCAAGAGCGAAGGATCGATCTTTTGCCTTGTCTGCTGGGCTTTACTGCTGGTTGCTTTCTATAGCGCGCTCCCTTGGATGAAGCGATCGCCTTTTCACCGATTAAGCGAGAATCGTTTGGCGTACAGTCCCCCGGAAGATATGCGAAAAGCTAAGCAGGAATGAGGTTTGATACAGGTTAATCCCGGGGGAGGGGAAGGCGCTGGCGGGCAGCGCCGTCTGGGTGAATGCGGCAGCCCAGTGATATGCTTCGCCGCTTACCAAACAAGGAGAGTGGTAATGAAGTTGCGGGAAAGTCATAAGGCGTTTCAGGCGTGGTTCACGCCGAAGCGCAGGAGGAGAGCGGGCGGAGCGTTGCTTGCAATCTGGGCTGTTGGGATCTGCTTATACCCTGGCAACCACTGGATCTACGTGTTGATTCCCGGAATCATGTGGTTCATGAGCGCTTGGCCTCCCGGGCTTCACGACAAGAGTTGAGGCGCTGGCGGGCAGCACGTGGTGTCAGGTTTTGCGGCGCGCATCGATCTTTAGTATAACGCCCGGCCATTTCACAGGAAGGAACCTCATGAAACGCACAATCATTAGCGCCATGCTTGTCGCCGTTACTGCGCTGTCACTCAGTGGCTGCTTCGAGTCCGAAGCTGAGAAACAGGCCAAAATCGAAGAGCAGAAGTCCAAGGACTTTTTTGATATGGGTGGCCCTACCGACCGGAGCAAGAGCAAGGGTTACGTACCGTGAGCCGAAGGCTTCCGTAGGGTCTCAACGCCGCCGAACTCAAGGCGGCGGTTTTGTTTGTGCGGGAGGCTTTGGCGGGCGGCGCCGGAGGGTCAAGCGGCAGCGCGAACTTTGAAACTCAGCATGGCGGTGGCGTCGTCGTTGAAGCACTCGGCCAGTTCCTGGTACACCCTGTACTTGGCCTGACTGCGTGTCGCCGCCCACACGCGCTGCACGTAATGGCGGGCATCGCCAAGCATGTACCTGACGTCATCCCAGTCGTACGTGCCGTTTGTGAGCACCTCCCACTGTTTGAGCGGCAGCGTTTCGGCCATCTCGCCGTACTGCATCTCCCAAGTTGGGTGGTAGTTGCGAATGCGCTTCTTCGGGTCACTGTCGAGGATGACGCCGATGTAATGGCCGCGGTAGGCCATGATCACTCCCGGCTCGCCGTTGGCGATGATGACGCGACGTCCGATCTCGGCCGGTACGTCGTAATGGCGGCGAACGTAGTCACAGTTGTAGTTGCTCATGGTTTTCTCCATGCATGCGCCGCCCTACGTGCTGGTGGCGGCATGGTGGCAATTTGGTTTGGGATGGGGGATTACGGGTCACCGGCATGGGGCCGAATAGCGAGGAGCGATTATGCAAAAGGTTGATTTGAATGCGCTCGATCCGGCTATGGAAAGCGATGCGGATAAGCTCCACCGCGTCGCGAGACTTGGGATCGGTCTAGTTCCAGTGGCAGGCTGCCCTTTGCTTGAGCTTTTCGGGTCCGTTCTGGAAACCCCGCTTAACAAACGCAAAACCGAGACGATGATTCAAATCGGTGAAATCATTAATCAGCTGATCGATGATGGCGTGGTAACGGAAAAGGGCCTTCAGGAAAACGAGGTGTTTGTGAGCACTGTCGCTGAAGCATGTGCCATATCTCTTCGCAATCATCAGGAGGAAAAGCTCGAAGCGCTCCGCAACGCAGTGAGAAACTCGGCGCTTCCTAGATGTCCAGCGGATGACTACCGGCAACTATTTCTCAATTTCGTTGACGTATGCACAGTAACCCACATCCGCTTGCTTCATCTGTTCCATGACCCAGAACTATGGTGTAAGAACCAGAATTTGACCTTGCCGAACTGGGGGATGGGGGGACTCTCTTCTGTCGCCGAATTTGCATTACCGGAGCTTAAAGGGCAAGACGAGTTGTATCGATCGATATGGAAAGACCTTTACCAGCGCGGTTTGGTCAACACGGGCAGCATGGGGGGCACCATGTCTAGGGTTGGTATGCTTGCTTCAAGGACTACCCAAATAGGCGCTCAGCTAATCAACTTCCTGAGTAAGCAATGACCTCTTTTCTTGCAATGCTCGAGCAGAATTGAGCTTTCGCGCCACAGCCGGCGATACCGTGATTTCGTGGCGCGGAGGTGTCAGCAGTGGAATCGAGCCGCTAGGGCCAAGCCCATGCAGGTGATGAATCATCAGCGTCATCGCCTCGCCCTGTTCCTCGATGCCGGCCCACTCCATCAGCTCCAGCAGGGCCAGTTTAGTCCCTGGTCGAACTTTCAAGCGCAGGTCTTCTTCCTGCAACTTGGCGGCCTTGTTGTGGTCGATACGCTGGAGAATGCCGGTGAGCTAACTTGGTCGCCTCCGGCATTTTGGGGAACTGGCTCTCTTACACTTCGGCAGCCTCGGACCAAACGGTTAAATCTAAGTAGGTTTATCGTTGTGCACGGTTGCTTGGTGATATCAAATCATAAGCGCCCTATTTGAATTTGATATATATTGACAGGTTTTTCCCATACCGATTATGTTCAGCTGCGGCCGCCTCAGATCCAATACTGGTGCGCCAGCTGTAGAGTAGCTTTAGTCTCTCGTTGAATTCATAAAAGGGAATTATATGAAAAATATCTACATGGTAGGTGCTGGCCATATGGGCGGGGCAATCCTGCTCGGTTTGAAGGATTATTTCAAAAGCACCGCTAACTTGCGTGTAGTCGAAACCGATACACAGCGCATGAGTTACTGGCGAGAGCAAGGGTTTGATGTTTCTACGCAGATTCAAACGCTGGCACCACAGGACTGCGTGGTTTTAGCCGTGCCTCCACAACAGTTCGAAAGCGCTTTAGCCGGAAACCCGATGCTTTCCCGTCATCGCGGCCCGGTGGTTTCGGTGATGGCAGGTATCACCCATGCCAGACTAGTACGCCTACTGGGTCATGACTCTGTCGTGCGAGCTATCCCCAATACTCCTTCTGAGGTGGCCCAAGGAGTCACGATGTACTACGCACCGTCGGACGCCAGCACGGGTCTGATCGATAATGCGCGGCAGATTTTCGACGTTATCGGTATATCTCTGAGGGTCAAAGAGGAGTGGCAGATCGACACGGGAACTGCTTTAGCCGGCGGTGGGCCAGCGTTGGTCGCCCACTTCGTCGATGCGCTACAGGATTACGGGCTTCGCACGGGGCTGGATATCGAACAGGCAGCGGTCGTTGCCCTGCAGTTGCTTAGTGGCACTGCCGCGTTGATCCGAGCTAGCGGCAAGCCAGCCAACCAGATCTGCCGCGAAGTGCAAACTGCGGGTGGCACCACCGAACGAGCTATCGGTGCCTTGGATGCAGCTGGCTTCAAAGGTCTGGTCAATACTGCGCTGGATGCTGCAGCCAGGCGCTCCGCAGAATTGGGTGAATGATTCGGGAGGATGAAGCATGACAATTCTGACCGCACCGGGGAGTGTCCATACAGACCTTGCTGGCTATAACTTGTATTTCGGCATGGGCCAGCGGATAACGCTGATCGACGACCCCAAGGTGTTTAGAGTGAGCCCCGCAGGAGAAGCTTTCGGGTCATTAATCGCGAGGCGTTTTGGGGGGCGTAATAGGGATGCCCGCTTTCTCGATCTGGGGACTGGGAGTGGCGTGCATGCCTTGCTCCTGCGTCAGTTGGGCATGCGCAATGTCACGGCCAGTGACATCTCTCTGGAAGCTGTTCAAGCGGCTCGGGCCAATGAACTGGTTAACCAGGGCGAATCATGCATCGAATTCGTGCATGGCGATCTGTTCGAGGCTGTCCTCCCTGCAGGGGGCGGATTCGATGTGATCCTGTTCAACCCGCCAGGATGGCAGACTCCCTCAGCCGCCTTCCTCAACGCATTACAGCGCACTGAGGCTGCCCAAGGGCTGGCGCTGGAAGCAATGTTCTACGGCGAACAGACCTTGCGCAGATTTTTCGAACGGGTGCCGAGTTACCTGAAGCCTGGAGGCAAGTTGATCATCGGCCTCAATTCGCTGGTCGACATTGCCGGTGTGATGCGAGACCTTTATGACACGCATGAGGAGCGGTTCAAGATCGATTGGTCGTTGCTCGAGCGCCACGAAATCCCCCTTGTACTGTATACCGAGCAATGGCGTGCTCTCCAGGGCCTGTTGCATGAGGAGATCGGGCGTTGGACTAGCCAGGGTCGGGCGCATTGCCGTTTTGACGATTCCGGCGTGCTGTTCTGGTCCTATGAGATCATTGAGTTCTCTTTCACGCCACTAGACGAGTGACCACAATGGCCGGGAAAACCTTCGCCGCGGCTGCGGGATTGTCTGCTGCGCTAGCGTCCAATTGTCTACTGGGGCTCTCGTCACTCTACTGGAAGGCCCTTGCGGCGTTACCGGCGTTGGCGCTACTCGGCTGCAGAGTGTTGATGTCGTTGCTGTGTGTCACGTTGCTACTTGCCGTGCGTAGGGAGTTGGCACCCTTGCTGCGCGGCCTGACGCGACGCGACATTTTCCTGCATGGTTCGGCGGCGCTGCTGGTTGCTGCTAACTGGGGTACGTTCATTTGGGCTTCGATCCATGGACATGTGCTGGAAAGTGGCCTGGGGTATCTGATCGCGCCGGTTCTGGGGATCTCGCTGGGCTTGCTGTTGTACCGCGAGCGGTTGTCATTGCCACGCGTATTGTCATTGGCACTGGTAGTAGGCAGCGTTATCTACTTGCTTTTCGAAACGGGTGGTCTGGATAGCCGGGTGTTCTTGGTCATTGGAGTGACCTGGGGCGGTTATACCTGGCTCAAGAAGTTGGCCCGGCTGCCGCCGTGGTCGGGACTGTTCCTCGAATCGCTCGTGCTGGGTGTGTTACTGGTGCCGCTGATCATCTGGGTGAGCACTCCACTGGAAGGCATCGCAGCCTTGGGCGCTGGTGATAAGGGGCTTCTCCTGCTTTGCGGTGCAGTATCGCTGTTGCCGCTGGCCCTCTTTTCGTTCGCCGCTCGGCGGTTGCCCCTCAGCATCATGGGGCTGATGCAGTTCGTGCTACCTCTGACTCAATTCTTCGTCGCTCTGTTTTTCTATGACCAGATGCCTTCCAGTGGCGCATTACTGGCGTTTTCGCTGATCGCCTTAGCCATGCTGCTTGTAATACTCGAGCCGTTGCTCAGTACAGTTTTCATCAAGACAAAAGGAGTTGTTGAAGATGCTTCAAACCTATAGTGCAGTGGTCGTCGGACTGGGAGTTGTTGGTAGCGCCACGCTGTGGCGCTTGGCTCAGCAGCAGCAAGGTGTTCTTGGCCTCGAGGCCGGCGCGCCAATCAACCTGCATGGAAGCTCCTACGGTGGCTCACGGATTTTCCGCCAGGCCTATTGGGAAGGTTCAGACTATTTGCCCTTGCTGGCAGAAGCAGATCGGGGGTGGCGCGAACTACAAGCGAGCTGTCACCGACCGTTGCTACACCACAGTGGAGGGCTGTTCATTGGCCCGATTCGTTCAGGTGTGGTTTCGGGCAGCGTGGCGACCGCGAAGGCCGGCGGCATTGCTCATCAGCGTCTGACCGCTGCTGAGGTCGAGGCTAGATTTCCCATGTTTCGTGCCGATGAGCACATGGAAGCGGTATTTGAGGAGGGAGCTTTTACCATCGCCGCGGACGATGCGCGGCTGCAAATGCTGAATCAGGCTGTGGCTCATGGAGCAGAAATGCGCTTCGGCAGCCAAGTGCAGGAAATAACCAGTGCCGAGGGTGGACTCGTACTGCGCCTGGCCGACGGTCAATTGGTGCGCACGCAAAAAATGGTGTTGGCGACCGGCGCCGGTTTGGCAAGCGCTCTGATTCCCGACCTCGCCGGGCTATTGCGCCCTCGCAGCGTGCCGATTTACTGGTGTGCGTTCAAACCAGGTACTGAGCAACGATTTGCGAATTTCCCGGCGTTTCTCTACGAACTCGAGGATGGTCGCCTGTTATACGGCACGCCGCAAATCGATAGTGCCGAGCCGGGCATTAAGATTGGATTCCATAATCACCAGCAGTCCTCGCTGGATCCGCACACGCAATTGGAGCCGGCTAGCGAAGCGCTAATCGCTGAAATTTCAGCGTGCGTAGATCGGGTGTTCCCCGATCTCATATCTCGCCCCTATTCTTCACGCAAGTGCGTATACACCCTGACCCCGGACGAAGCATTCATATTAAGCGAATCCAAGGAGCTTCCAGGTGTGTTCTATGTCTCGGCCTGTTCCGGGCATGGCTTTAAGTTTGCGCCGGCATTGGGCGGTTGCCTGGCCCGCGCAGTGGCAGGCCAGTCGTTAGCCATACAGGTTCCGACCTTCAGTCGTGAGCGCTTTGCCCGTTAGCCGCTGGCAGTTGGAGGGCCTCCTGCAACTGCTGCTCCAACTGCTGGCAGCAATCGCGTAGCGACTGGATGAAATTATCTACCAAGGCTGAGTACGGTCGGTGCAGTGGGCGTGCGGCACAAAGTGTGTATGGGATCGACAGGTCGACCCGGCGTAGTTGCAGGCCTAGTTTGGCATAAGTCAGGGCCGTCAACGGGTTGATGATCGCAACTCCCAGACCCTGTGCCACTGTCGCGCATATTGCTGCCGCGCTGTGTGTTTCGACCAGCAGACGGCGTTTGACACCGCGGGCTTTGAAATAATTGTCGATATGCGTACGGTAAGGGTCGCTAGCCGCCAAAGAAACGAATATCTCATCCTCAAAGGCTTCGGCTGGTATGACTGCATGCGCCTCCAGCGGGTGACCAACTGGCAAGATGCACACCACATCCGCGTCGAAAATCTGTTCGAGTTCAGCTCCACCAGGTGCCTGGGTATCTTCTATCAGCCCGAGGTCGTAACGCTGTGAGCTGATCCATTCGTTGAGCAGCGGGGCGTCTTGAGGGGTAATGGTCACCGCCACATCCGGGTAAAGATCCAAAAAACGCTTGCAGACCACAGGGAGCACTGCCTGGGAGAATGCGGGCAACGTAACCAGGGCGATCTGGCCTTGCCTGTGGTGTCGAATGGTTTCGGCCGCTTTGCTAATGCGTTCAAGGCCAAAATAAGCCCGCTCGACCTCATCGAACAGCATGAATGCCTGCTCAGTGGGCACCAGCTTGGAGTTGGTGCGTTTGAATAATTGAAGGCGCGTGATTTGTTCCAGTCGGCCCAGCTCACGGCTGACCGTGGGCTGTGAAGTGTGAAGTAGCGCAGCAGCAGCAGTAGCACTGCCGGTGGTCATCAATGCCCAAAAAATCTCGATGTGTCTGAAGCTCAGGGTAGCCATAGTCCGTTATGCCTGTATACAACGACGCTGCTTAGTATATCCGCGGTGAATGCCAGTGTTTCTGGCATTTACTCAGGCTTTAAGGCCTTTCTGCTATCACCGTGTCCCGACAACCAATGGCTCGGTTGTCATTAACTTCGATACTGTGGAATTTCCTATCGGTCAGCAATTTACACAAGCGCGCGGCTGAAAAGTTCTCTCCGCCCTCGGTTAGAACTTGGACGTACAGGCTCATCAGTGCAGGCAGGATAGGCCCGCCCAGGTCGTCGTCGAGCAGGGTTTCGCTGACCACCAGTAAACCGCCGCTGCGGAGTTGGCTGTAGGCGCTGTCCAGCAGCTTGTTCTGGTAAGGCAAGCTCCAGTCACCCAGCACCGCCGACAGCAGTACAACATCGAAGAGGGGGCCGTTGGGCATCGGAGCGAATATGTCCCCGACGCGGCATTCAATGCGAGCTTGCAATTCTTGAGCGATTACCTGAGCCTCGGCGTGACGCACGGCTTTGTCCAAGTCCACGAGCACAATTTGAGCGCCGGGCAGGTGCTTGGCCAGCTCTATGGCGACTTGGCCGCCGCCGCCACCCAGGTCAAGGATGCGCAGCGGGCGATCATTGCCAACACGTAGCTTGATCAGCTCTGCCAGGCGTGTTCCGGCGCCACGGCTGAATGTGTTCATCGCCTCCATGAACAGCTGGAATTCTTCCTCCTTCTTATCCAACTGGGCATAGAACTCGCTGTCAGCGTCTGGATCCAGACGATCGCAAATGGGCGTTTGCTGGCGCATGGAATCGCTCAGACCGTTGAACAATGGGTAGACATGCCGCTGGTGGTGAGCCATGGCCGCGCACAAATTGTGAGGGCTGTGGCGGGACAAAAGCCGGGCAGCCTCAGGAGAGCAGTGGTAGCCCGACCGGTCAGCTCGTACCAGCCCAACGGACTGACCGAACCCAAGCAGCTTGCGGGCCTGGTTGGCGGTGATCCGACAGTGGGCGGCAATATCTTCCAGACCAGAACCCGGGTGATGATCCAGGTAGCTAAAGAGGTCGAGCTCGGTACAGGTGAATAAAGCGCCCGACATCATGTAGGCGTTGATCAAGGTGTGAATCAGTGGCTCAGAGCTGGGCAGGCGCTGGCGGAAATCGATGGATCCTTGTGCGGTCATGAGGGTTACCTGAGATGTTGGTCGAGATAGGCAAGCGTGGCAGCGGGGGCATACTTGAATGCGCTTCCCTGGCCGAAGGCGAGGTGGTGGATGTTGTTCGGCAATGTCGGGGCGGGGGCCAGCAAGGGCCAGGCATCGGCGGAGCGAACGGTGCGCAACGGCGCGGTTTCTGCCGGTAGCACTGGCAGATATTGGCGCAGGTGTTGATACGCAATTGCTCCCTGGGTTTCGGCCCGATCCGGCAACTGCTGCGCGGGTATGTCGAAGTCCAGTTGTGGCAAGCCGAAAAGCAGACCACCGCTAGCGGTTGAGCGCATGTGAAAACCAGTGAGATGCTCAACTAGAAAAGGCACTGTAGGCGCCTTGTCTAGGTAATGAATGGTCACGGTGCGGTTGCGCACGTGTGCAGGTAAGCCCAGCCGCTGCATCACCTCTGGGCTCCAGTAACCGCAAGCAAACAGCAGTTGGTCGGTACTGTAGAGACCGCTTGGGGTTCGTAATTTATGGCGCAGATCGATCTGCAACTCTGTTACCGGTTCGGCGAAGCCGACGTACACCCTGAGCTTGTGACACTTCCTCAGCAGCAGTTGGGTAACTTGAAGGGGGTCGCGAAAACCTGCGTCGGAGTCCTCGATCGCTAACGCTGAAGGAGCCCATTCAATCGCTGGGTAGAGGGCCTTTAGCCCTAGGAATTCCTGTGAGCGAAAGCCACAAAGGCGGGCTGTCTCCAGCGAGTCATCGGTGTCGCCCTGCAGGCAGTAAAGGGCTGGGGCTGGCAACCACGCCGCCCCCAGCGACTGATAAAAATCGTGGCTTTCACGCACCCATTCGCTGATTTGCGCGTCCGGGTCGAAAAAACGTACGCCGGCGCCCGAATTGGCGGTGGCATTGTCAGGCTCAGCCTGTTGCTCCAGCAGAGCCACCGAACGTCCACGGCGCGCCAAGTGCAGCGCCGTGCACAGTCCGGTGATACCTGCGCCAACCACTACCGCGTCGAAAAAACGGGCACCACTCATTCGCACAGTTGCCCGGTAACGATGGGCATGAGGCTGCCCAAGTGCTGGCGCAGACCCAGCATTGCATTGGCTTCTAGGTACAAGCTGGTTTTACGTTCCGAGTCGATTGCGCCTGCGCAGTAATGGTGCTGGGTTAGGCGTTGGAATCGCTGCAGTCCATCGATCAAGTTCATCAGCGAGTTCGCGTACTGCTTCACTGAATAGCCTCCAGCAGCAGTCAGGCTTGTATGCATATGGCGTAGCTGCTGGTCGAAAAACGCTGAATAGTCTTCATGCTCGCGCGTCCAACTGCCGCCTTCCAGGGGCGCCACGCCTGCATTGAAGCCAAGCAATCGTTCGTGGTGCAAACGGGTCATATGCTGCAAGTTCGAAGCAACGTCATTACGAAAGGCTTCGAACTCCTCATGGCGGTAATTTTCGCGTTGTCCCTCTGGGCGCTTGACAGAGAGATACAAGCGATACCAGTCGGTGGTTTCAGGGTCGCTGAAAACGTCCTTGGCCCAGATTGCATGGTTGCGGCTCGTGGAGAATTTAGACTGCTCTAACAGCAGGAATTCATTTACTACGAAGCTGATCCTCAAGCGGTTCAGCCCCAGCGCAGCGAACAAACGGGGATACAGGTAGGCATAATAGAAGGAGTTGTCGAAGCCCATCAGATGGATCACCTCGACGTTGGCCTGATTCAAACGAGCAATCGCCTCATCAATGCTCTTCGGCTCGGCGTTGAAGGTGCCTTTGTACAGCGCAGCTATGTAACCTGCGGCCATTTCGATCCACGCGAGGAAAGTTTGCCCCTTCAAGGCCGGATCATGGCCAGGAATGCCCCAGTCGCTGTGGGCGCTCACTACGAAATCTTGCGCTGGCAGCTGCTCCTGGCGTGTGAGATATGTTTCGAGACGCGCTGGAGCTTCGATCTGCAAAGGGTGCTGGGCAAAATGCAGGCGGCAGGCCTGCAGGTCGAGCACAGCTTTCACCTGTGAGCGGAAAACCGGAGTATTGCCGCACAAATTGCAGTGCAGCTGAGCCAGGTCATGACTGTTGTTCGGGCGGCCGCAATCTTCGCAGACACAACCGTTGGAAGGGCTCGCGCAGTGGGGGCAAGCGCCGCGGGCGAAGCCATCGAATACCTCCAGGCTGCAATGCTCGCACCACGCAGTTGTTTCCGGACGAAGGTGCAGTACTTCACGTGCCTGCAAGCTGCGTACGAAATCATGCACGAACGGTGTGTGCGCCGGGCTATCGCAATCGTAGACCGAGTCGTACTCCATGCCGGCTTGGTGAAAGGTCTGCATGATCGAATCGGCATAGTGATTGAACAGTGCTTGGGCTGATTCACCGCGTTGGCGAGCTTTAAGGTCGACATACGATTGACTTTTGTCGGTGCCGACCACCAGGTGTGCTTGTTTACCCAGATGCCGCAGCTGTCGACGGATCACGTCAGCGGCGATGTAAGGGCCGCAGATATGCCCCAGGTGCAGATCGCCATTGGGCGTTGGTGGCGGCGTGAAGATCAGATAGCTGGTTGAGTCGAGGGCGCGGGGTTGGTCCTTGGTCTCCCACCATATGCTCATGAACTCCACGTCGTTGTGCGGGTCGGCTTCAACGTAGTGTTCGCTGAACGGCTCGATATAGAGCACATCGCCTGGAACTACTGGCGCTTGGCGGCCGGCCTGCACGAAGCGCCCTGAGCCTTGCAGAATGATGAACGTCTCGTGCTCATGATGCTGATGCGGCCGACTACGTTTGCCTGCACTCAGCGTGACATGCGCCGAGCCGAATGGGGTCTGCAGGTCGGCGACCGGGTAGAGACGCTTGAGATGCACATCGTATTCGTGACTGACCTTAAACTGTTGATGCTTTCTGATCGCTTCCATGTTCTCACGCTGCAAGTGCTGTTTTGGTTGAGGTAATGCACGCTGCAAATACCCCTGGACTCAGCCCGGGGCAGTCGATGCTTATTCATTCTTCCAGTTGCAAAAGCTCCTCGATGGTCTGGCGCCTGCGGATCAAGCGCACACGGTCGCCGTCCAGTAACACTTCCGCGGCCAGTGGGCGGCTGTTGTAGTTGGACGACATGCTCGAGCCATAGGCGCCGCAGGCATGGAATACAATCAGGTCATCGACCTCGACTGGCAGCAGCAGACGCTGCTCTAACTGGCCATCTGCAGATTGGGTGAACACATCTCCCGCCTCGCAAAGTGCGCCCGCCACGACCGTGGGACGTGGTTGCCTAGGAGGGGTGTGGGCGTCTTGCGGGATCACTGTTGCCTGGTGGTAGGCACCGTACATTGCGGGACGGAGCAGATCATTGAAGCCGGCATTTACCAGCACGAAGTGATTGCGGCCGACGTCCTTGCTGGCGCGAACTTGGGTTATCAAGCAACCTGCCTCGGCCACCAACAAGCGGCCTGGTTCCAGCTCAAGGCTGACCGGGTGCCTCAGGTGCGCCTCGATCCGTTTACGCGCTTGGTCCCATATCGCGAAGTACTGGCCCAGGTCGATCTCTCTATCGCTTTCCCGGTAAACCACTGGAAGCCCGCCCCCCGCAGAAATGGCCTCTATATCGAAGGGGCAACGTAGAACCTGCTCGACCATTGTTGTGGCGACGCGCTGCAAGTGCTCATAATCGACGCCTGAGCCGATGTGCATATGCAGACCAATGAGGCGTAGCTTGTACTTTTCGATCAGTGCGTAGCAATGGCTGAGGTTTTCATGCCAGTTGCCGTGCTTGCTGTGTTCGCCCCCCGTATTGGTTTTGCGGCTGTGGCCATGGCCGAAGCCAGGGTTGATCCGCAGCCATATCGGGTGGCCAGGATTGGCTCTTCCGATCTGTTCGAGCATCTGCGGTGATCCGGCGTTGACCGGAATGTTCAACTCGATGACCCGAGCAATCGTTGCCTCGTCTAGCACGTCCGAGGTGTAGACGATTTGTGCCTCGCCATCGGCGTTGCTGTAGCCCGCGCGTACCGCACGCTCGATTTCGCCCAGTGACACAGCATCCACCCATACGCCCAAGTCTTTGAGCAGGCGCAGCAGATGGGTATTGGCATTGGCTTTTTGCGCGTAGCGTACGGTGTCGAATGAGCGCAGCTGTTCCACCCGGCCACGGATCACACTGGCGTCGTAGCACCACAGCGGGGTCTGGAATTCTCGGGCCAGTTCCCGGAGGCGCTGGGGGTCGTAAAGGTTCATTGGATAACGGCCTCGGAATGGGGCGGGCTGATTTCGTGCCAGGTAAAGGCCTTGCGGGCTTTCGTGAGCACATGCCAAGTGCCGGCGTAGCCGGCGGGAAATATCAGTTGCATGCCGGGCACAAAGCGCAGTACTTCACCGTCTTGGTCCTCGAGATGAATTTCACCTTCGAGCAAGTGGGCGAATTCATAGCCGGTGAACTGAACAGTGAAACTTCCTGGCTCGCACTCCCAGATACCGGCGGTGAAGAGCCCATCTGAGGTTTCCACATGCTTGTGGAACGTCTGTACCGGCGCGCCACGGACGCATTTATGCTGCGGGGTGGGTTGGCGGGTGGTGTGCTGTGCAGCATCGGCCAGGGAAACGATCGAGCGATTGTCGAGCATGACGGGCTCCTGAGGCGGTCAAGCCGGTTCGATATCGAAGAGGCGGTTGCACAGCTGACTGGTCTGAGCCATGAAGTCCGGCGCGTTGCCTCGCTCTGCCGGCCAGAACCATTCCACGTGACCTTCTCGGGTCTCAAAATTTCGCGCCTGCGTAGCGGTGTGTTCACCCACGCCTTTGTAGAGGGTCAGTTCACGTACACCCTCTGGTAGCTCTGGGCAGTTGACCTTGCGAATGATCCCGGCCGGAGACTTAAGAAACGTCACGGCGGCTGTGCCTGCCGGAACTGCAGTGGGGAATTCGTCCTGAAAGCCTTGGTAGCTGCGGGCGTGCAATGCATAAAGGTCGACGCCCAGAGCGCGGTACACCAAGTCGATGATCTTGTCACCGGCAGGTCGGGCCCCGATTTCGATAAGGTAAGGCTTGCCATCTACGACTTTGATCTCGACATGGGCCACACCCATGTCCAGGCCCAAGGCTTGGCAGGCCTGCTCGGCGGTATTGCGTAGCACTGCATCGTCGCTGCCGGCGTAGGGCACCAGATGGCCCATTTCCGCGAAGTGAGGGCGCGCGGACAGCTGCTTTTGAGTAACCGCGACTGCATTGCAGCCCCGTGAGGTGCAGAACACCTCAACCGATACCTCTTGGTCGCTGTCGAGGAACGCCTCGAGGTGAATGCGCGTAGGGTCGAAATACAGGGCGTCGCCATAACGCTCCAGCAATTGCTTGGCATCGGCCATCGCTTGGTGCAATTCCTCTTGATCGCGCACCAGGCATACCCCACCACTGCCGCCGAAAACGCTAGGCTTGAAAATCACCCGCTGGCCAGGCGCGAAGCGGAAGTCGCTTACCTGCGCATCCACCGCGAGTGTTTCAGCTACGTTCAGCCCAGCAGCCGAAAAGGCCTGCTTCATGACCAGCTTGTCGCGGCAGTTCAGGATCACCTTGTTGCTGAGGAACGGGAGCGAGTAGTGGCGAGCGATGGCTGCGCCGGCTTCGAGCACAAAATCGTTGACGGGCACGACCGCGGCGGGGACCGCACCGGTGCGTTCTTGGTAGGCACGCACCGCTTCAAGGGCGTGCTGCGGGTCCAGCGAAGCAGGGGCTACTATGAAGTCATCGGCCAGGCCCGCAGCGATGCGGCGGCGTTGTGCCAATTGCTCACCTGGATAAGCCAGGATCACCACAGGTAGATTGAGGGCTCGTGCGGTACAAAGCACTGCACGCTCACGGGTAGGCAGGTCGCCACCGATCAGCAGCGCATAACGTTGGAAGTGGGCCATGTTTAGTCTCGTCGAGCAGGTTAGGAGTAGGGCGTCGCGTCGGGCGCCGCGCTGTGAGGCTGTGAGCGTTGCAGGGCCAGCCGCATCAACAGGGCGATCGACAGCATGACCATCAGGAAAGGCAGTGCCCACGCGGTGGCAATAGCGCCCAGCTGGATCAGCAGCACCACTAGCAGCACGGGAGTGCCGAGTGCATTGGCCCGGCTGACGCTACGGCCAACTGCTGCTTCGTCCAGGCGTTGGGCGATGGCTGCACGAATCTGGATGCGTGCTCCGCCAAAGGCCATGCCGAGCAAACCAAGGCATGCGCAGCGGAACAGTAGGTCCTGGGGCAGTAGCAACCACGCGCTGGCTGCTGCGGCGCTGAGCGTCAACAGGCCGCTGAGGAAGGCTAAGAGACGCGAGCCACTTACGCCGGCGATGACTAGGACTCCGATCAAGGCCATACCGAGGCCAAAGCTGGCGTCAAGAATGCCCAGCTCCAGCAGGGACCAGCCCTGTACCATGACATTAACCGGCAACATGAAGTTGAACGCGCCTAAGGTGGGCCATACCAGCAGCATCGGAATGAACAGCGCCAGTGGCAGCTCCTGTGCCTTCGTGTCGCTCCCGGTATCGTTCGATGTGATCGGAGGCTGCCCTGCGCTGTGACAAATGGCAGCAACCACCAAGAAAATGGCAGTCAGCATCATGGAGAAGCCAAGATTGCCCAGCAGCGGTGTGAGACCCGCAGCCAGTAAGGGGCCGATCATCAATGCTGCTTGGCTACTGGCAGTGGTCGCGCCGCTTAAACGTTGAACCTGCGCAGGGGCTAGTCCGCGCTGGACCTGTGTGAACCACATATCGAGGCTGGCTTCGAGCAGCAGGAACAGCAGCCACACGAACAGGTTGGTCACCAGCAACGCGCTAGTGTCGTAACGGCACGCGCCGGCAACCAAGGTAAGGATCGCCAGCCCCAGGAGAAACCGTGCAGACATCTGCCGGCCGTTGAACTTCCGTGTCAAGCGGCGAATCAGGGTGGGTGTAACGAAGGCCGGAATGAATGAACAGAGGATCGCCAGCGCTAACGGAAAGTAGCTGATGCTTTCTTGGTTCAAGATGTTCCATGTCAGCGACACCAGTAAGGCACCGGAAGCCAGCCGATAGAAGGTCGAACACAGCAGGAACACCATCGTCTCTCGAGGAATGCGCTTCACAGGACGGGCTCCTGGTGCACGGGCTGCATCGTGCTTTGCTCGACGAAGTCTCGGGCGATGTCGTGTGAGCGACGGGAGATGACCGATAGCAAAGTATCGCTCAGCCCATGTGTGGCCTCAGACATGCCTTGGATATAGATCCGCGGCGCGAAGCTCTCGTGGGTTGCCAGGGTATAACTGCGGGTCAATCTAGGCTGGTCCTCTGATCCGGCCAGCCAGGGCGAGACAGCCTTGAGCAGGGTGTGGTTTTGGCGCCGGTGATAACCCGTGGCAAAGACCACCACGTCGGCCTCGTAGCTGTATTCGTGCCCGTCGAGGGTTGAGCGCAGCTGTGCGTGAATACCTTGGTCGTGGCTGAGGCTGATCAGCCGTGAGAATTTGAGCATGCCGAAACGCTGACGGTTATCACCGATAGAGGCCTCGTATTCCTCCCGGTAAAGCTGTTCGATTAGGGCCAAATCAGCAACGGCATAGTTGCTGTCATGGTGCCGGCTAAGCAGGGCGCTGCGCTCGCGCTCATTCAAATTGAAAAAGCGATCAACCATCGCGTGGTCGAATATCTCGTTGATATAGGCACTGTCATCAGCCTGCTTGAAGCCAATACCGCTGCATACCACCCGTACCTCTGCAGAGGGGAAGCGATCGATCAGATACTGGTAGATTTCTGCTGCGCTCTGCCCGGCTCCTACAACCATGAAACGCTGTGGGCGGGAGTTGTCGTATTGGGTGATGCGCTGCAGAAAGCTTGACGAGTGGAATACATGCGGGTGTTCGTACTTCACCGGCATCACAGGTTGGCCACCGATCGCTAACACCAGGTTACGCGTGCGCAGGGTGCTCATGTCTTGGGTCAGGGTATTGCGCACGCGGACGTCAAGGTGGGTTACCTGGCCCCGATGCTCCACTGGTAGAACGGCTTCAACACGGCTCGCATAGCGGGTGATATCGCTAAACTGGCATGCCACCCAGCGTAGGTAGTCGTCGAACTCCTTGCGGCTGGGGTTGAAGTCGCGAAGGTTGGCAAAGCGTGCGAGGCGTTGCTGCTGATGCAGGTAGTTGACGAAGGTGTATGCACTGGCAGGATTGCGGAGGAAGCACAGATCCTTCATAAAAGAAATCTGCATCTTTGCATTAGGCAGCATCATCGGATGGTGCCAGCTGTGGGTCGTTTTGCCCTCCAGGAAAATCAACTTACGGCCTGCGGTCTGGCTAGCGAAGTCCTCTTTGAGCGCAATGGCCAATCCCATGTTGGAGGGACCAAACCCTATGCCAACCAAATCCTGTACGTCCATGTTTGCCTCTTTCATCTATGCCAGGGCGTCCTGCGCGCAGGCGCACGCGGCCATCGCGATTGATCTCGCGTGGTTGTTGGGTTTCACAGGGGCAGTGCTGCTAGTGATTCCGGCGAACTCTACGCAAAGGTGCAAATCAGCGGAAATATCAATGCATGAGGCAGTCTTTCAAATCTGATATGGCTGCTTAGGGCAGTTATTAGAAGGCGCGAATGTTTGGCTTATTTCGCGAATTGCGTATGTGTTTCATCATGGTGGCCTTTCGCTATGCCCAATGGCGAGCCTTGGGAAAGCTACTTCAACTAAGTGGGCAGGTTAGCTCTAGGATTTAGGTGCGCCGCTGTCAATGGAGAGCATGGCGTCAATGCGTTCTCCGAGCAGTTTCCAAGCCTCTGTTTTCTCTCTGGCATAGTCGTGGTGCAAATAGTGTCGCCTTACCTTTGAACCGCCCAGTAGGCGGTTCTGGCAGCGGTCGATGATTTCCAGCGTCACACCTAGCTCTTGCATCATCGTCGCTCCAGTGCGACGCAAGTCATGCGGCGTCCATTCACCTTTGCTGCCTTTGCTCAGCACCAGTGAGTCGTCGTGGTGGCGATCAGTAAGCGGCTTGCTGCGGTTTTTGAAGCGGCACTGCCGGTCGCCGATAAGCTTGCTGACCGTCTTGGTGTCGACGTGGCTGCTTTCGTCCTTGCTGGGGAAGCAGAACGGGGTGTGGCCGGTTTCATCTTTCAGGCGCTTGAACTGTTTCAGCGCGAATGGCGACAGGAATACATGGTGATCCTGGCGTTTGCCCTTATGTCCCTTGGTGGCCTCGGCTGGGATGAACCAGGTGCCTTTCTCCAGATCGACATAACGCCATTCGGATTTGAGTAGTTCGCCGATGCGGCAGAGGGTACTCAGGAAGATCCACACGGCGCATTGCACGCGTGGATTGACCGGGCGGATGCCGGAGTATTTCTGGCCGGCGGGGAGGGCGTCATAGTCGTGTTCCAAGCGGACGAAGCTGTCGCGTAGTTCGCGGATTTCGTCGGGGGAGAGGAGACGGTCGCGTTGCTCCTGGTAGTCGTGGTCGAGGAGTTTGTTGACGTCTAGCAGGTCGACCGGGTTGCCGTCGGCCATCAGGCCGCGCCAAGGTTTGCGTTTCTCGGCCCAGCGTAGCATCTGGCCGATGTTGTTGTTGCGGATCACAACGGTGCGGTTCAGGCCGCGGGTTTTGATCGAGCGCAGAACGGCGAGCAAGTCTTTCTCGGTGAGGTTGCGCAGCGGCTTTTTGCCAATGAGGGGTAGGACGTCCTTGGTGAAGCTGCGGCGGAGCTCTGCGTTGCCGTCCTGGCGGGATACGCCGTCGTGCATCCACTCTTCGAAAAGGTCGGCGACTGTCTTGTTCTCCGCGGCCTGGCGCTCGGCCTCGGCAATAGTGGCGGCGATGGCGGCTTGGGCTTCGATCTTGGCGGCCTTGCGGGCAGTGGTGGGATCGATGCCCTTGGTGACGGTCGCTCTAACTTCGTCGCGCTCGGCGCGGATCTGCGCCAGCGACTTTTTGGGCCAACTGCCCAGGCGGTGATCGCGCTTGGCTCCATCGAGCTTGAACTCGTAGCGAAACAGGACGGCGACGCCGCGTACACCCGCACACACTTTGGCGACCAGGCCGGCGTCTTCGCGCAACGTCTTGCCGTCATCGGCCGAGGTGAGCGCCTCCAATTGCTTCGCCGTCAGTTTCGCCACTTCCTACCCCTTGTCTGATTCGGTATCTTTGGGAAATACCCTACAGGAAAGGGGTTAAATCTGATCTTTTCAGGTGCTCGCTGTAACAGCTTGTAAGTGCAGGCAGCCGAAATTCAGGGTTGTGCCTAGTGAGAAATGCGCACGATGGGAGTTCCTTGCCTGCAACTGACTCCACCGCCCCTTGTACTGGGTAACCAGCGCCAGCAATCAGCAGCTTTGCTTCAGCTAGTCGGGTCTTGCCCCAACACCTTGCTCAACGCCACACGCGCATCTTCAAGCTGCACCAGCGAAGCATGCCGTGCACCCAGCGCGTCGCCATTCTGGATAGCAGTGAGAATCGCCTTGTGCCGGGGCAGGGCGAGTTGGTTGAAGTTCGGCCGCTGGTTGGAATAGCGCACCGATTCGCGCAGGGCCATCGACAGCATGTTGCACAGGTAGGCCAACAGGTCGTTGTGGGTGGCGTCGGCGATGCGGGCGTGGAAGTCCAGGTCGGGTTGCAGGCGCTCTTCATGGGTGCGCGCGGCTTCCATGCGCTGGTAGGCCTCGGCGATCGACTCGACATCCTCGGGGGTGGCGTTGGTGGCGGCCAGCGCGGCGGCGGCGGGTTCGATAACCCAGCGCACGCTGGACAGGGTGTTGAAGAAGTCTTTTTGCGGGGTGGCCTGCATCAGCCAGTGCAGCACGTCGGGGTCGAGCATGTGCCAGTCATGGCGCGGCCTCACCAGCGTGCCGACCCGTGGGCGGGCTTCGACCAGGCCCTTGGCGGTCAGGGCGCGCATCGCTTCGCGGAACACCGGCCGGCTGATCGCGTAGCTTTCGCACAGGCTGGCCTCGGAGGGCAGCTTTTGCCCGGGTGCGAGTTGGCCGGATACGATTTGCAGGCCGAGGTCCTGGACCAGGGTGGCGTGCATGCTTTTGCGCGTGGTGGGCTGGCGGTAGTTCATGGGGGGCGCGGGAGGTCCTTCGAGCGAGGTGGGCATCATAGCATTAGTGGGTGGCGGAGGGCCTGTGGGGCAGGTGTCATGCAGGCAGTTGCAGCCATCGGTTTGCACTGCCTCAAGGTATGCGTGGGATGTGTAGGAGCGGCCTTGTGTCGCGAAAGGGGTGCGCAGCGCCCCCGGCAATATCAGCCTGATGCATGAATTGTGGGGGCGCTGCGCACCCCTTTCGCGACACAAGGCCGCTCCTACCGGGGGGAGGTGTTGAGGGTTGGTTAGTGCGAATGCTTGGGCACCGCCGCGCCACGGCAGCCAACCAGGAAGTCGAAATCGCAACCTTCGTCAGCCTGCATCACATGGTCCAGATACAGCTTCGCATAACCGCCACTGATCAACTGTGGCGGTGCTTGCAGGTCGGCCAGGCGGCCAGCCAGTTCCTCGGCAGAAATGTCCAGGTGCAGCCGGCCTTCCTTGCAGTCCAGCTCGATCCAGTCACCTTCGCGCACGGCTGCCAATGGGCCGCCCGCAGCAGCCTCGGGTGCCACGTGCAGCACTACGGTGCCGTAGGCAGTACCGCTCATGCGGGCGTCGGAGATGCGCACCATGTCGGTCACGCCCTGGGCCAGCAGCTTGGCGGGCAGGCCCATGTTGCCGACCTCGGCCATGCCCGGGTAGCCCTTGGGCCCGCAGTATTTCATCACCAGCACCGAATTGGCGTCCACGTCCAGCTCAGGGTCGTTGATGCGCGCTTTGTAGTCCTCGAAGTTTTCGAACACTACGGCGCGGCCGCGGTGCTGCATCAGCGCTGGGGTGGCCGCCGACGGCTTGAGCACCGCGCCTTTGGGTGCCAGGTTGCCGCGCAGGATGCAGATGCCGCCATCGGCCACCAGCGGTTTGTCGAGCGGGCGGATGACTTCTTCGTCATACAGCGGCGCGGCCTGGCAGTTGTCCCACAGACTCTTGCCGTTGACGGTCAGTGCGGTGGGGTTGGGCAGCAGGCCATGCTCGCCCAGGCGGCGGATGACTGCAGGCAGGCCGCCGGCGTAGTAGAACTCTTCCATCAGGAAGCGGCCCGATGGCTGCAAGTCGACCAAGGTCGGTGTGCCGCGGCCGACGCGGGTCCAGTCTTCCAGTTGCAGGTCTACGCCAATGCGCCCGGCAATGGCCTTGAGGTGGATCACGGCGTTGGTCGAACCACCGATGGCGGCGTTGACGCGGATGGCGTTCTCGAAGGCTTCGCGGGTAAGGATCTTCGACAGGCGCAGGTCTTCGCGCACCATGTCGACAATGCGCATGCCTGACAGATGGGCGAGTACGTAGCGGCGGGCATCCACCGCCGGGATGGCGGCGTTGTGCGGCAGCGAGGTACCCAGCGCTTCGGCCATGCAGGCCATGGTCGAGGCGGTGCCCATGGTGTTGCAGGTACCCGCCGAGCGCGACATGCCGGCCTCGGCCGAGAGGAATTCGTTGAGGTCGATCTGGCCGGCCTTATAGGCCTCGTGCATCTGCCAGACGATGGTGCCGGCGCCAATGTCCTTGCCTTTGTGCTTGCCGTTGAGCATCGGCCCACCAGTGACCACGATCGCCGGCACGTCGCAGCTGGCGGCACCCATCAGCAGCGCCGGGGTGGTCTTGTCGCAGCCGGTCAGCAGCACCACGGCGTCCACCGGGTTGCCACGGATCGCTTCTTCCACATCCATGCTCGCCAGGTTGCGGGTGAGCATGGCGGTAGGGCGCAGGTTGGACTCGCCGCTGGAAAACACCGGGAACTCCACCGGGAAGCCACCAGCCTCCAGCACGCCTTTTTTGACGTGCTCGGCAATCTTGCGGAAGTGGGCGTTGCACGGGGTCAGCTCCGACCAGGTGTTGCAAATGCCGATGATCGGCTTGCCTTGGAATTCGTGGTCGGGGATGCCTTGGTTCTTCATCCAGCTGCGGTACATGAAGCCGTTCTTGTCGGCGGTACCAAACCATTGGGCGGAGCGCAGGGGGCGTTTGTTATCAGACATAAGCGGGACACCTAATTAGTATTACTATTTGTCGTTATGAGGCTGACTCTAGCGGCTAAAAAGGCATCTGTGAAGGGTTGTTGTTTTAAATAGTAATACTATATGATCGATTCGCCAGGTTAGCGGTCTGCCAAAAAGCCCCGGCCAGGTGCTGTGCCCATTACAAGAACAATTGGAGACATCGCCATGATTCAGGAGCAGCGGCTCGTCCGCCTGATCACACTGAAACTCATCCCTTTTCTGGTTCTGCTTTACCTGGTGGCCTATGTCGATCGTTCGGCGGTGGGCTTTGCCAAGCTGCACATGGGCGCCGACATAGGCCTGGGTGACGCGGCATATGGCCTTGGCGCCGGGCTGTTCTTCATCGGTTATTTTCTTTTCGAAGTGCCGAGCAACCTGTTGCTCGACCGCTTCGGTGCACGACGCTGGTTCGCCCGCATTTTGCTGACCTGGGGCGCGATCACTGTCGGCATGGCGTTTGTCACCGGGCCCAACGGCTTCTATGTGATGCGCTTCTTGCTGGGGGCCGCCGAGGCGGGCTTCTTCCCGGGGGTGCTGTACTACATCACCCAGTGGTACCCGGTGCGCCATCGCGGCAAAATTCTAGGCTTCTTCATTCTCTCGCAGCCGCTGGCCATGCTGATCACCGGGCCACTTTCGGGTGCGCTGCTGGGGCTTGAGGGCATCTACGGCCTGCATGGCTGGCAGTGGTTGTTCATCTGTATCGGTACCCCGGCAGTGCTGTTGGCCTGGCCCACCTTGCGCCTGCTGCCGGACGGCCCTGCCAAGGTGCGCTGGCTCAGTGACGAGCAACGCAACTGGCTGCAGGAGCAGTTGGCCAACGACCTGCGCGAGTTCGGCCAGACCCGCCATGGCAACCCGCTGCATGCCCTTAAAGATGGCCGGGTGCTGTTGCTGGCGCTGTTCTACTTGCCGATGACCCTGAGCATCTATGGCCTGGGCCTATGGCTGCCAACGCTGATCCACCAGTTTGGCGGCAGTGACCTGGTCACCGGTTTTGTCTCCGCGGTGCCTTACCTGTTCGGCATCATCGGCCTGCTGATCGTGCCGCGAAGCTCCGACCGCCTGAACGACCGCTATGGCCATCTGGGCCTGCTGTACGCCCTGGGTGCCGTCGGCCTGTTCTTCAGCGCCTGGCTGACGGTGCCGGTGCTGCAGTTGGCCGCGCTGTGCCTGGTGGCGTTCGCGCTGTTCTCCTGCACGGCCATCTTCTGGACGCTGCCGGGGCGGTTCTTCTCTGGTGCCAGCGCTGCTGCGGGTATCGCCTTGATCAACTCGATCGGCAACCTCGGCGGTTACCTGGGGCCGTTCGGCATCGGCGCGCTGAAGGAGTACACCGGGCAGCTGTCGTCGGGCCTGTATTTCCTGGCGCTGGTGATGCTGTGCGGGGTGCTGCTCACGGGCGTGGTCTACAACCGCCTGGAGCGCCGCCAGCGCCTGGCTTCCACGCGGGCGGCCGAAGCCTCCCGCTAACCTTTGCAACCGACAAGCGAGCACAAGCATGCGACTGATCCAATTCGAAACCGCCGCCGGCGCGCGCCGCGTGGGCGTGGTGGAAGGCGAGTACGCCCTTGAAGTACTGGGCGCCGCCAGCACCCGTGAGCTGGCCCTGCAGGCCATAGCCGCTGGCCGTGACCTGGCCTGCGAAGTGCAGGCCGCCGGGCTGGGCGAGCGCCATGACTACCTGGCCCTGCTGGCCGAAGGCCGCGTACTGCCACCGCTGGACCACCCGGACCCTGCCCACTGCCTGGTGACCGGTACCGGCCTGACCCACCTGGGCAGCGCCGCCACCCGCGACAAGATGCACCAGCAGCAAGCCGAAGGCGCCGTCACTGACAGCATGCGCATGTTCCAGTGGGGCCTGGAGGGCGGTCGGCCGCCAGCGGGCGAGGAGGGCGCGCAGCCGGAGTGGTTCTACAAGGGCGACGGCGGCATCGTCGTGCGCCCCGGCGCCGACCTGCCGCTGCCGGCTTTTGCCGAAGATGCCGGCGAAGAGCCGGAGCTGGTCGGGCTGTACCTGATCGGTAGCGACGGCACGCCATACCGCCTCGGCTACGCCTTGGGCAACGAGTTTTCCGACCATGTGATGGAACGGCGCAACTACCTGTACCTGGCGCATTCCAAGCTGCGCGCCTGCAGCTTCGGCCCGGAGCTGCGCCTTGGGGCATTGCCGGCTCACCTGGAAGGTACCAGCCGCATCCTGCGCGATGGCCAGGTGCTGTGGAGCAAGCCGTTCCTGTCGGGTGAGCAGAACATGTGCCACAGCTTCGAGAACCTCGAGTTCCACCACTTCAAGTACGACCAGTTCCTGCGTGCTGGCGATATCCATGTGCACTATTTCGGCACCGCCACGCTGTCGTTTGCCGACGGCGTTCAGGCTCGCCCGGGCGATACCTTCGAGGTCAGCCTCGATGCCTTTGGCCAGCCGCTGCGCAATGGTATTGGCGCAGCGTCCGGGCAGCGTCGCCCAGGTGCAGTGAAAAGCCTTTGAGCGTGTTGCCGGTCAGTCGATGAAGTCGGGACGGCTGTGCGGTCCATCGCCGGCAAGCCAGCTCCCACAAGTACCGCGCAAACCTCAAGATTTTGCGCGGCCCCCTCTGCCCTGACTGACCGCCATGCGCCACTGAGCCCTCTTTCTTTGTTACAGGAGTCAACCATGTCTGGAAGCAACTTCATTGGCGGCCAGCGCAGCGCTGCCGGCAGCGTACGCCTGCAAAGCCTGGATGCACGCACCGGCGAAGCATTGCCGGTGGTCTTCACCCAGGCCACCCCTGAGGAGGTGGCCGCCGCCGCCCAGGCCGCCGAAGCAGCATTTGCCGAATACAACGCCCTGGCGCCAGAGCGCCGCGCGCAGTTTCTGGAGGCCATTGCCGACCAGCTGGACGCGCTGGACGATAGCTTCGTCGCCACGGTGTGCCGCGAAACTGCGCTGCCGGCTGCACGCATCCAGGGCGAGCGTGGCCGCACCAGCAACCAGATGCGCCTGTTCGCCAAGGTACTGCGCCGTGGCGACTACCTGGGGGCGCGCATCGACCGCGCGCAGCCACAGCGCCAGCCACTGCCACGCCCTGACCTGCGCCAGTACCGCACCGGCCTTGGCCCGGTGGCCGTGTTCGGCGCCAGCAACTTCCCGTTGGCGTTCTCCACGGCCGGCGGCGACACCGCCGCAGCACTGGCTGCCGGCTGCCCGGTAGTGGTCAAGGCCCACAGCGGCCATATGGCCACTGCCGAGCTGGTGGCTGAAGCCATCGAGCGTGCGGCGGTGGCTACCGGCATGCCCGCTGGCGTGTTCAACATGATCTATGGCGCCGGTGTCGGTGAAGCGTTGGTGCGCCACCCGGCGATCCAGGCGGTCGGTTTCACCGGTTCGCTCAAGGGCGGCCGTGCCCTGTGCGACCTGGCCGCAACGCGCCCGCAGCCGATCCCGGTGTTCGCCGAAATGAGCAGCATCAACCCGGTGCTGGTGTTGCCTGCGGCGCTGCAGGCCCGCGGCGAGCAGGTGGCCAAGGAACTCGCCGCATCGGTGGTACTGGGTTGCGGGCAATTCTGCACCAACCCCGGGTTGGTCATCGGCATTGCCGGTGAAGCGTTCGGCACCTTCGTCGCGGCACTGGCTGCGCAAATGGCCGACCAGCCAGCGCAGACCATGCTCAATGCCGGTACCTTGCGCAGCTATGCCAGCGGCGTACAGCGCCTGCAGCAACACCCGGGCGTGCGCCATCTGGCCGGTGCCGAGCAGGTTGGCGACCAGGCCCGGGCACAGCTGTTCCAGGCTGATGTGAGCTTGCTGCTCAACGGCGACGAGCTGCTGCAGGAGGAGGTTTTCGGGCCAGCCACGGTGGTGGTCGAAGTGGCCGACGAAGCCGAACTGCGCCGCGCCCTGCAAGCCCTGCATGGGCAACTGACCGCCACCCTGATCGCCGAACCGGAGGACTTCCAGCGCTTTGCCGCGCTGGTGCCGCTGCTGCAGCGCAAGGCCGGCCGCCTGCTGGTCAACGGCTACCCGACTGGCGTCGAGGTGTGCGATGCAATGGTGCATGGCGGGCCTTACCCGGCCACCTCCGATGCCCGTGGTACCTCGGTCGGCACCCTGGCCATCGACCGCTTCCTGCGCCCGGTGTGCTACCAGGACTACCCGGATGCGCTGCTGCCTGACGCCCTGAAAAACGCCAATCCACTGGGCCTGCAACGCCTGGTCGACGGCCAGCACAGCCGTGATGCGCTGAGCTGAGGCAGGGTGCTAGCGCTGTATACCCGCCGGGCTATGCCCCGGCGGGCTTTCGACCGACACCGTAAAACAACAAAAAGAGGTTGCAGCCATGCCGAGTCGTTCCCTGCCCGCCGACCAGGTCGCGTGGGAGTCACTGGATAGTCGTCTGTTTCGCAAGATCAGCTGGCGCATTGTGCCGTTGTTCATCGTGTGTTTCCTGTTCGCCTACCTAGACCGGGTCAATATCAGCTTCGCCAAGCTGCAGATGCAAAGCGCGCTGGGTTTCAGTGACGCTGTGTACGGGTTGGGTGCGAGCCTGTTCTTCGTCGGCTACTTCCTGTTCGAGGTACCGAGCAACGTGCTGCTGCACCGCATCGGCGCACGTATCTGGATTGCCCGCATCATGATCAGTTGGGGTTTGACCTCGGCGGCAATGATGTTCGTCACCAGCGAAACCTGGTTCTACGTACTGCGTTTTCTGATCGGTGTCATGGAAGCCGGCTTCGTGCCCGGCGTGCTGTACTTCTTCACCCAGTGGTACCCCAGCGACCGCCGTGCGCGCATCAACGCCTATTTCAAGAGCTCGATCTGCCTATGCGGCATCGTTGGCGGTCCGTTGGCCGGGTTTATCCTCGGCCACTTCGACGGGGTAAACGGCCTGGCCGGGTGGCAGTGGCTGTTCCTACTCGAAGGCCTGCCATCGGTGCTGCTCGGCCTACTGGTACTGTGGCTGGTCACTGATCGCATCGAAGATGCCCGGTGGCTTGACGGCGAAGAGAAACGCTACCTGCGAGAGCGTCTGGACGCCGAGCCCAAGCCCAGCGGTGGCAGCTCGATCAGGGCGATTCTGCGTGAGCCCGCTTCGCTGGCGCTGTCGGCGATCTATCTGTGCCTGGTCATGGCGCTGACCGGGTTACTGTTCTGGATGCCCCAGTTGATTCGCAACGCTGGGGTGGACGATGCACTGGATATCGGCCTGCTGACCATGATCCCGTACCTGTTGGCAGTGGTGGGCAACCTGCTGATCGGCCGCAGCTCCGACCTGCGCGGCGAGCGCCGCTGGCACATGGCGGGTTGCGCAGCCATGACTACCGTTGGCTATGCCTTGTGTGCCGGTTTCAACGCCCAGCTGTTGGTACTGATGCTGGGCATGAGCCTTGTCATGACCGGGATCATCGCCTGGATGCCGATCTTCTGGACCTTACCGCCGAAATACCTGGCCGGGTTGGCCGCAGCGGCGGGTATCGCGTTGATCAACTCGATCGGCCAGCTCGGCGGCATCATTGCGCCTTACATGGTGGGCAAGGTCCGCGATGTCAGCGGCTCGGCGACGCCCGCATTGTGGCTGCTGACGGCGGTCAGCCTGCTGGCGGTGGTGCTGATTGTCTGGGCCGTGCCACGCCGCTTGTATGCGGTTCAACCTGAATCGCGCACCCACTGAGGAGGTTGCATGCAACGTGTCGTTTCTTTCGGGCCTATTTCCAGCGCCGAGGTGCTGGCCGACCTCGAACAGCGTTACCACTTCCGGCGTTTCGACCAGCCGTTGGCTGACCGCGACGGCTTCCTTGCGGCCTTGGCCACTGCCGACGGACTGATCGGCAGTACATTACCGCTGGATGCTGAGCTGCTCGACCACGCGCCTTCGCTCAAGGTGATTGCCAGCGTGTCTGCTGGCTTCGACAACTACCCCTTGGGCTATCTGCGCGACCGCGGCATCTGTTTGACCAATACCCCCGATGCGGTGACCGAAACCACCGCCGATACCGGGTTCATGCTGCTGATGATGGCCGCGCGACGCGCATGCGAGCTGGCGCAACTGGTGCGTGACGGCGGCTGGACTCAGGGCATCGATGCCTCGCGCTTCGGCATGGATGTACACGGCAAGACCTTGGGCATCGTCGGCCTTGGCCGGATTGGTGCGGCCGTGGCCAGGCGCGCGCACTTTGGTTTTGGCATGCCGGTGCTGTACAGCGGCAACAGCGCCAAGCCCGAGTATGAAGCGGAGTTTGCGGCAAGGCGTGTGCCGCTGATGCAGTTGCTGGGCGAGGCGGACTTCGTCTGCGTCTGCGTGCCGCTGAGTGCGGCCACCCATCACCTGTTCGGCCGCGCGCAGTTCGCCGCTATGCGCGCCGATGCCGTGTTCGTCAACATTGCCCGTGGCGCGGTGGTCGACGAGCGCGCGCTGCTAAAGGCGCTGGCCGAAGGGCAGATCCGCGCGGCTGGGCTGGATGTGTTCGAGCTAGAGCCGTTGCCCGCGAGTTCGCCATTGCTGGCCTTGCCCCAGGTGGTTGCCTTGCCGCACATTGGTTCCGCCACCGTCGAGGCACGTGCGTTGATGGCGCGTACCGCAGCGGCCGAACTGGCGGCGGTGCTCGAAGGTAGGGCACCAAGGCATCCAGTGCGATAGGGAGCGCGCAGGAGCGGCCAGCTCCTGCGTTGCACGCCTTGGCATTCGGGGCTTGAGGCTGGGTGCCGTCGTGGTCAGTCAACCCACCGCCACAGCGGTTCATCCAGCAACCCAACCCCGCGTAGCTGTGTCTGCCCCTGAACCTTCTCCAGCTCCAGCACATTGCACCCGTCACACGCCGACAGCGCCTCAATCAGCGGCGCACTGTGCGACACCACCCAAACCTGGCTCCGCCTCGAAGCGCGAATGATCAACCGCGCCAGCGCAGGCAGCAGGTCGGCATGCAAGCTGGTTTCCGGCTCGTTAAGCACCATCAGTGACGGCGGACGTGGCGTCAGCAGCGCAGCCATCAACAACAGATAACGCAACGTACCATCCGACAATTCACCCCCACCCAGCGGGCGCAACAGCCCATGCTGATGCAGCCGCACGCTGAACAGCCCACCCGGCGGCGCATCAATCTCCAAGCGGCTACCGGGAAACGCGTCATCCAGTGCCGCTATCAGGTCTTCAACCTCGCCAATCTCGATGATGGTCTGCAACGCCGAGGCAAGGTTACGCCCGTCATGATGCAGCACCGGCGAGCGCGTCCCCAGCTGCGGTTGGCGGCAGGGTGCGTCGCGGTCGATGCGGAAGTGATCGTAGAAGCGCCAGCTGTTGATGAACGCCCGCAGCTCACCAATCTCCGGCGCCTGTCGTGGCCGGCCCACGATGTTGAAAAAGCTCTCGCAGCTGTCGGCATGTTGATCGAGCACCGTCCAACCATTGCCTTCCCGCGCACGAACCATGGCGTTCTTGCGCTCAACCAATAAGGACGATGGGCGATAAGCCCCAGCGCCCCAGATGGCTTCGCACTTGATCTCGGGGTCGAGCATGAATGCGGTGGGATAGGGCAGGGGTATCGGCAAGCCCAGCGAGATGGCAAAGCCGAAATCCTCGGTGGCGAAGCCCAGCCGCAGGCGTTTGGCCTCGCTCGGATGCTGGCCTTGTATGGGCACTTCACCGCGCTTCATGCGCGCACTCATCTCTGGCCCGGCCCACCAGGTCGAATCCAGCCCGCCTTCGCGGGCAAGCGCTTCGATCACACCGCCCTGGGCGGTCTCGGCGAGCAGGCGCAGGGCTTTGTACAGATTGGATTTGCCGCTGCCGTTGGCGCCGGTCACCAGGTTGAGTTGGCTTAAAGGCAACACAAGGTGGTTGATGGAGCGGTAGTTGCCGATGGCGAGGGTGGTGAGCATGCGGTGCGTCCCAGGTTTAACTCAGTGCCTGATTGTGGGCGAACTGCACGTGCCTTACTACCGTTCAGCACGGTTTCGGGAGGGCGGAGTGGGCCTGCAGGTAGGGGTGTGTTCACGGGGTTTTCATCATGCCCAGCTCGGCATCATCGAGCAGGGCCTTGGCCAGGGCGCGGAGGTAGTGCGAGGCCCACAGCAGCTGGGGTTTGTCTTCCATCAGGCCGTCGATGGTCAGGTCGCGGGCATAGCCCATCAGTTCCGAGGCCTGTTCGCGGGCGCTTTGGCAAGGGATGCCGGGCTCGATGCGGAACAGGGGGTGGGTCTGGTTTTCACCTTGGTAGAAGGTGGTTTTGCCGACGGTGAATGCGGTTTCTTCGGTGGCCATTTTTTGATCTCCCTGAAGGTGTAGCTGCCTGGGCGGGCCCCATCGCCGGCAAGCCGGACTCCCACAGGTTTCACCGGGCGTCTGAGGGGCGTCTACAACCTCAGGGGCGGTGCTGTGCGAGAGAGCTAGCCCGTGAAAGAGCCAGGCCAGGCAGATCATGATGAGGATTAATGCAGCGTCTGCGGGTCGGCTGGCTTTTGTATTTGGGCCAGTGCTGACTCGAGCAATTTGCGCAGGGCATCGAGCTCGTGCATCGAGGTCATGATCATCACGGACACGGGTGATTTCGGCTGCATCAACATCGCGTGTTGGGCAACGACTTCGGGGCAGAGCGCGTAGTCGGCAGCCATCATCAGCGTGTCTTCGAGGGAGTGGAGAACGTGGGGTGGATCGGGACGATCTTCAACATGGTGTGGCTCCTGTCGTAGTGGAGCAACCACTAACCGCGGCTAAACGAATGGGTGGCAGCTGTACGCGGGTTAGCCGACCGGGACGTCAGGCACCCGGCGCACCCGAAGGTGCCCCACGCACAGCCGCCATAACGGCGCTAATGCCGATTGCTCGGTATTGCACGGCTGTAGTGTCCGACGATTTTTGGGCGGCTAACCCAGTCGTTGAGTGACAACGACGTGCCGAGACTAAAGTCCACTTTTGCGTGCGCAACGGAAAACAGGCGGCGGCAGTATCTTTGGGAAATGCCCTACAAGAAAGCGGTTAAATCTGATTTTTCAGCTGCTCGATGTAACTGCTTGTAACCTGTTGGCAGTCAACATTTAGCTCGCAGAAACTGAGCGTTGCCCAACGGCTCGAGCAAACCGTGACGCGTAACCCTGCATACAGCACTGACCACGGCCCGCAACGAGGCTTGGAGAGAGTCAGGCGAGCTTTTCTCGAACCGATTACCGCTCAACACGGCCACGGAGAAGGGGATTACTCGTCCTCAAGCTGATCCAGCAGCACACGCACCATCGTATTGAGGTGGTGGGACGCTACGACCATTCGGTGATCACCCAGCATGATGCCCGTGTGGTTGAGATAACGAGCGCACTCCATCAGTTTCGACGCTTGTTCCTTGGCTTGCAGAGTGGGTACGTCCGGCGCGGCAGTGAACAGGGTTTGGGGTGTGATTGGGTCTTTTGGCACTGAGCTGTTCTCCTGGCGGTCAGCGGAGGGCTGAGGTTGCTGGGGCCGCTAGGCGGCCCTTTCGCGACACAAGGCCGCTCCGGGGGGCGGAGTGGGCCTGCAGGTAGGGGTGTGTTCACGGGGTTTTCATCATGCCCAGCTCGGCATCGTCGAGCAGGGCCTTGGCCAGGGCGCAGAGGTAGTGCGAGGCCCACAGCAGCTGGGGTTTGTCTTCCATCAGGCCGTCGATGGTCAGGTCGCGGGCATAGCCCATCAGTTCCGAGGCCTGTTCGCGGGCGCTTTGGCAAGGGATGCCGGGCTCGATGCGGAACAGGGGATGGGTCTGGTTTTCGCCTTGGTAGAAGGTGGTTTTGCCGACGGTGAATGCGGTTTGTTCGGTAGCCATCGTTTGATCTCCCTGAAGGTGTAGCTGCCTGGGCTGGCCCTATCGCCGGCAAGCCGGACTCCCACAAGTTTCACCGGGCGTCTGAGGGTCGTCTACAACCTCAGGGGCGGTGTTGTGCGAGAGAGCTAGCCCGTGAAAGAGCCAGGCCAGGCAGATCATGATGAGGATTAATGCAGCGTCTGCGGGTCGGCCGGTTTCTGTATTTGGGCCAGTGCTGACTCGAGCAATTTGCGCAGGGCATCGAGCTCGTGCATCGAGGTCATGATCATCAAGGACACGGGTGATTTCGGCTGCATCAACATCGCCTGTTGGGCGACGACTTCGGCGCAGAGCGCGTAGTCGGCAGCCATCATCAGCGTGTCTTCGAGGGAGTGGGGATTGTGAGGCGGATCGGGGACGATCTTGAGCATGATGAAACTCCAACGTCGAACGGTGGAGCTACCACGGCCTTGCTGTCAAACAATGAGGTGGCAGCTGTACGCGGGTTGACAGACCGAGACGTTGGCACTCGGCGCACCAGAGGGTGCCCGCACGTACAGCCACCATAACAGTGTGCACATGTGGACAACGAAGACGGTCTGTCAAAACCGGTCGCTGAATTGGCAGCGACCGGCCGAGACTAGAATCCACATTGGCCATGTGCAACGAAAAATGGTCGGCGGCAGTATCTTTGGGAAATGCCCTACAGGAAAGGGGTTTAATCTGATTTTTTCGGCCGTTCGCTGTAACTGCTTGTAACGAGCAGACAGTCAAGCATGACCACTGCGGTCAGGTCATGCCAGTCCTTGTGTGATAGCTGCAGCTGCGTCTGGGCAGCCACATCGAGCGGGGAGGATAGGGCATGGGCTACAAAAGCAAAGTGTGTGCTTTGACAGCCCGCACGCACGATCACCAAGCGCTACGGCTCTGCGTAAGTGATACCCATCGAGTATGGGTTCTCGCGGCTCAAACTCCACTGATCATCGAGCCAGGTTCGCGCCGGGCTGCTGGCAGCCTTTCGAGAAACGCCCTGATTTCTCGCTTCCCTCGCAAGTGAAGCGTAGGCACCTGTGCCCCGAGCTTAAGGCGAACTGCTTCGATACCAGGTCGGTAATTCCGGTCGAACGTCCACACGAACTTGAGAAATTCCAGGTCGAACCTTTCCTCACAACCTTCCGCACGATCAGGCCGTGGCTGGTTGCGAAGCAGGCGTAACAGCACCCGAATGAAACAGGTGAGCCTGGGCGTGTCGAGCCAGATGATCAGGTCCGCTCGCGGCAAACGCAGGTCGAAGGTGCGGCGCGCATAGTTGCCTTCACACACCCAGCCGTCACCAGCTACGGCATCGCGTACACGGTCACGGAACTGTTCGGCGTCAGGTTCCGCCCAGCCGGGCTCCCAGAAGAGTTTGTCCAAGTGAACGACGGAAAGCTCCAGGTGTTCTCCCAAGGCGCGGGCAAGGGTGGACTTGCCGCTGCCGCCGTTGCCCAGAATGACGATTCGTTGCATGGTGACTTCCTGTCGTAGGCGAAGAACGATTGTATGGTGGTGGTTGAGCAACACCAAGGGTAATGGATGGCAATCAGCCATTGACAGCCTTCCATTCGCTAACTTTCGTCTTGGTAGAGCGTGGTTTTGCCCACGGTGAATGCGGTTTCTTCGATCGGGTCCCGGGAAGTTGTAGTTGCCTGGGCTGGCCCTATCGCCGGCAAGCCGGGCTCCCACAGATTTTATCGGGCGCCTGAGGTCGTCTACAACCTCAGGGGCGGTGCTGTGCGAGAGAGCTAGCCCGTGAAAGAGCCAGGCCAGGCAGATCATGACGAGGATTAATGCAGCGTCTGCGGGTCGGCCGGTTTCTGTATTTGGGCCAGTGCTGAGCCTGTAGGGCAACGACTTCGGCGCAGAGCGCGTAGTCGGCAGCCATCATCAACGCGTCTTCGAGGGAGTGCGGATTGTGAGGCGGATCGGGAACGATCTTGAGCATGATCAAACTCCAACGTCGAACGCTGGAGCTACCACGGCAATGCCGTCAAGCAATTGGGGTGGCAGCTGTACGCGGGTTGACGGACCGAGACGTTGGCACTCGGCGCACCAGAGGGTGCCCGCACGTACAGCCACCATAACTAGTGTGCACATGTGGACAACGAAGACGGTCTGTCAAAACCGGTCGCTGAATTGGCAGCGACCGGCCGAGACTAGAATCCACATTGGCCATGTGCAACGAAAAATGGGCGGCGGCAGTATCTTTGGGAAATGCGCTACAGGAAAGGGGTTGAATCTGATTTTTCGGCCGTTCGATGTAACAGCTTGTATCGCGCTGGCAGTCAAAATTCACGGCTGTGTGGCGTGAAAAATGACCACCGCGGCGGGCTTCCTGTTGTGGTGTCTTTTGACGTGGATTGGCTTCCTGAAAGTACGGGCGCCAATGTTGGCCCTATCGCCGGAAAGCCGAATCCCGCAGGGGTCACCAAGCTGAGTACTGCCTACAAACCCAGCCATCGAATGATCCGCTGAAACATTGGTCCGCTTCCTGCGGCCAGATCGTCGAGGATATTGAAATGGTCCAGATCCAGGGCCAGCAGCTCCACCGGCATGCCCCGCTCGATGCAGGCTTGGGCATAGTCGATGGTCTGGCGACGGAACTCGGCTGTCTCACGAAGCCCGTAGGGCAGCATCAGAGGTGCCAGTTTCCGGGGAATGTGCAGGATCGGGCTCAGAGCCTCGGCCGACTGCCAGGTAAAATCCAGCGTCCTGGCCAGAAAGGTGTGCGGCAGCGGGCGCAGGTCATACACCCCGCTGACCGCAATGGCGCCCAAGTAGGGCTGTGCGGGCAAGCCATAGTCGCCGACCCAGTCGGTAGCCAGCAGCTCGACCACGCCATGGGCGCCTGCCGAATGGCCGACCACGACGATGCGCTCACGGTCGATGCCGAACCGTTCGGCGTTGCGCCACAGGAAGCTGAACGCCGCGCGGTGCTGGCGTACGATCTCGGCGATGGCGACCTTCGGCGCCAAGGTGTAATTCTCCACAACCGTGACCACGCCTTGCGCGGCCAGGCCCTTGGCGACGTAGCTCCACTCCTTGCTGGTGGTCGCTCGCCAGTAGCCGCCATGGACAAAGAAGACCGCCGGGCGCAGGGCCTCGGTGACGCCCTGTGGCGGGAAGAACACATCGAAAGTCTCGTCCAGGGTCGGGCCGTAGGGCACGTCCAACTGGTTGGGCAGTTCGGCGCGCACGGCCTGGCTTTGCGCGATGAACTCCCGCACATAGCCGTCGAAATCCGTCACCGAGGCCTCGATGTCGTATTGCTCGTCGAGTTGGGCGGTGGTGGTGAAGTCGTTGTAAAGAAAGGTTGTCATGCAGGCATGCTCCAGGCACGAACTCTCGGAGGCCAGCCCCTTGGTAAGGGGCCCGCCAGGGTCACGGAAATACCCGCTTGAGCCTGTACGCGCCGCTTTAGGCGCGTACAGGCCCTGCGCAAGATAACGCCAGCGAGCAATAGGGCAGCGTTATCACTTAGAAAATAGAAAAGGGCATTCTGAGAATAACCCTCAGCTCATCAAAGTTACCCTCGGCCTGGTGGCTGCTTGCGCGGTGCCAAGCGTAACCTGCAAGAATACTTCCACCCTTTAATTCGCCAGATTGAAATGTGTAACTCCCTAAAAGGCCGGTTTCGTTATGGCGTTCGTTGTCCTGAAGCAGCGAAGCCGTGTAAACCCCCTTTGGGCCCCCGTCATAGCCCGTTCCATCAATACCCCAGCCCCGGGTGTGCCAGAGTATGCTTTTAAATCCAGGAACGCCGTAAGCAGCCCAGTCATTTATATATTTGACCTGAAAGGAGGTTTCGTTCGGGCCGTTAAAGTAAGAAACCATGGTGTTCGGTAGCTCAATGGCATTTGACTCTTTCACGAAGTCAAAGAATTCATCACCCACAATTTTCTGAAGGCCGAATTCCACTGAGTGGTTCTTGAAGCGCGGGGTGATGGCCAGACCAAATGCCTGCTGATCGATATGGCCAGCTTCTTCCTTTCCGCTTGATTTCGTATTGTACATCGATAGCTTCACCGATGTGGTGAGCCCTTTCGATTGGAATGTCTGTGCCAGGCCAAAATATTGCCTGTCCCAAATATCCTGAATGCGCGAAATATAAACACTGGTTTTCAAGCCGTTCGCGCTAGTGTGGTCCCCGCCAAAATAAGCGGTCCAATCACTGGTGACCGGGCGCATGGCGTATTGCAGTCCGATGTCTTCGGTGCCTGCAGCATAACGTGGCGCCATTTTTGAGAAGTAACCAGACTTTAACACCAGGCCATCAAAGGATGAGCTTTCAACCGACAGCCCGTCGAAAGAGGCAGGAACAGTACGAGTATCCGAAAAATTCATGACAGGCGTGGCCACCTGATGACGGCCGATTTTTACGTCGGTCTCGGCGGCTCGCAACTTGACTGCGGCAACGCCCAAGCGACTCCATGTAGGTTGTACATCGCCATCGCTGTTCACCAGCATTCTGTTACTACCCCCCGCAGCGTCACCCGTGTCGCGTTCTAACGCGACGACAGAATAGGCAGCAAGGTCCAGTCCTACCCCCACGGGCCACGAGGTGTAGCCGGACTCGAATCCCAATTTGAAACCTTGCTGCCAGGCCACTCGGTCATGCGAAACCTGCGGGCCTTCGTCCGTTTTATACCGATATACGGTGTTGCGTCTCCCGATTTCCTTGGAATACCACTGGCGGGTATCAAGTGTAAGAGAGCTTCCCTCGAAGAAACCGCTTTTCGCCTCGGCCAGTGCTTCAAAGCAACAAACCACTCCAGGTAAAAAGCATGACATGGCGACCACGTTTTTTATGCGGACAGACATAGAGGTAGCCCTCGATTGTTATTGTTTGGAAAGGCAGGGGAGGTGGTTATCCCGGCGTGCGATTGCGCCGGGCTAATGCTTTTTTTATTGGGCGAGTTCGGTCGTGTATTCGATGATCTTTTTTGTCACTTCGCCATTGGATGTGTCTACGGGCACAAAATGATTGGAAGAACACAGGGCATCATACTTCGAGTTGGCTCCAGCGGCGGTGGCACGCTTCACGTAATCAAGAACGGACGGGAAGCGGTCGCTTTGGTTTGTAATGAAAACCTGCGGTACCTTTATGATTGGCATCTGGGTGGGCGATACTTCCTGAAGTCGCGCCTGCAACTCCTTTCCCTGAACGTGGCCTAGCACTTTCGGCTGTATGTCTTTGCCGCGAGGGAGTTGAGCATGCCATGCCAGGTCAACAACCCCGTCCAGCACCAGCACGCCGCTGATCGACAAAGGGTTTTTCACATAGAGCTCAGACTGCGCCTTTAACAGATTTCGCCCAGCCAACCATAAAGCGTAATGCCCCCCCGAAGAATGGCCGAGTGTCACGGTTCTTCTGAGATTCAAGGGGTATTTTTTGGCCAGTTCGCGTAAATGATCAGCAGCCCCCGCAACGGATTTGAAGGAGTTGGGCCATTCGCCATAGCTGCCTACCCGGCTGTATTCGATGTTCCACGTTGCAAAACCCGCCTTGGTCAGCATATCAGCGACTGGCGCCATGTAATCCAGGCCTACATCAGCGCTCCAACGCCCGCCATGGACAACAATCACCACGGGGAAGGGCCCTTCGCCCTGCGGCAAACGAAGGTCCCCAAAGTTGTCCAAGCCTTTTCCATAAAACTCACGGTGGACGTCACCCATCACCGCAGGTGCACGCTTTACCGTATCTTGGAACAGCGACCATTCCTCCTGCGGGGCAGGTACAGGCAGTGGGCTTTTACAAACAATATTATGTTCTGCCGCGCTGATATTCATGGCGACAGAAGCCAGCAACAAAGAAATAGCGGTCTTGTTAATCATTATAAGCCTTTCCTGTCATGCGCATTGATGTTCACAAGTTCATTGAATTTTTGCCAAGTGGCAGTGTTCATCCTTGATTGAGCAAATCCAGGGCGACATCGACGATCATGTCTTCCTGGCCACCGATCATGCGGCGCTTGCCCAGTTCAACCAGAATGTCGAAAGTCGACAGGCCGTATTTGGCCGCGGCCGCCTCGGCATGGCGCAGGAAACTTGAATAGACCCCTGCATAACCCAAGGCCAGCGTTTCCCGGTCTACCCGCACCACCCGTTCCTGCAGGGGACGGACAATGTCTTCAGCGGCATCGATCAGCTTTTTCACGTCGCAGCCGTGGTTCAGGCCCATGCGCTCGGCGGCGGCGGCGAATACCTCGAGCGGTGCGTTGCCGGCCCCGGCGCCCATGCCGGTCAGGCTGGCATCGACGCGATCGCAGCCGTGCTCCAGGGCGACCAGGCTGTTAGCCACGCCCAGGCTGAGGTTGTGGTGGGCGTGCATGCCGGTCTGCGTCGCTGGGTCAAGCACGTCCTTCAAGGCCTTGAAGCGCTCGGCGATGTCCCACATGTTCATCGCGCCACCGGAATCCACAACGTAGATGCATTGTGCACCGTAGCTTTCCATCAGTTTGCCCTGCCTGGCGAGGCCAGCCGGGGTCTGCATGTGGCTCATCATCAAGAAGCCCACGGTGTCCATGCCCAGGGACCGGGCGTATTCGATGTGTTGGCGCGAGACATCGGCCTCGGTGCAGTGGGTGGCCACGCGCACGATCCGCGCGCCAGCATCGTAGGCGGCCTTGAGGTCGTGCACAGTGCCAATGCCCGGTAGCAGCAACGTGGCGATGCGGGCGCGCTGCACCACTGCGGCTACCGCGGCGATCCACTCAAGGTCGGTATGGGCACCGAAGCCGTAATTGAAGCTCGAACCCTGCAGGCCATCGCCATGGGCGACCTCAATGCTGTCGACGCCGGCTTGGTCCAGGGCCTGAGCGATGCACGCGACCTGTTCCAGGCTGTAGCGGTGACGCACGGCATGCATACCGTCGCGCAGGGTCACGTCTGAGATATGGATCTTTTTGTTCGTGTCGATCATCTTCACAACCCCTGATCAGTGAACTGCGCCTGGGCGATACGTTCAGCGACGGTCAGCGCCGCGCTGGTCATGATGTCCAGATTGCCGGCGTAGGCCGGCAGGTAGTGCCCGGCACCTTCCACTTCGAGATACACCGCGACTTTGATGCCGGTGCTCCAGCCAAGGCCAGGGATGTTCTGCCGGTTGTTCTCGGTGAAGTGCTCGAACTGAACGTGTTGTTTGAGGCGGTAACCCGGCACGTAGCGGTTAACCTCGGCCACGCGCTGCTCGACCGCGTCTACGATGGCTTGGGTGTCGGCGTCCAACGGCACGAAGCAATACACCGTGTCGCGCATGATCAATGGCGGCTCGGCCGGGTTGAGCACGATGATCGCCTTGCCGCGCGCCGCGCCGCCGACCTCGACGATGGCGCGTGAGGTGGTCTCGGTGAATTCGTCGATGTTGGCACGGGTGCCGGGGCCGGCCGACTTACTGGAGATTGCCGCGACGATCTCGGCATAATGCACCGGCGCCACGCCCGCCACCGCATGCACGATCGGGATGGTCGCCTGGCCGCCGCAGGTGACCATGTTCAGGTTCGGCTCGTGGGCGTACTCGGCGAAGTTCACCACCGGGACGACATACGGGCCGACGGCTGCAGGGGTGAGGTCGATGATGCGTACCCCATGGGCACGCAGCTTGCTGTCATGCACCTTGTGCGCCCCAGCGGAGGTGGCATCGAAGGCGATGCGGATTTCCTTGAAATTGGGCAGCGCGAGCAGCCCGTCGATCCCGCCTGCGGTGGTGGGTACACCGAGGCGCTCAGCGCGGGCCAAACCGTCTGAGGCCGGGTCGATACCCACCATGGCTCCCACCTCAAGCGTATCGGAGCAGCGAAGGATCTTGATCATCAGGTCGGTGCCAATGTTGCCAGAGCCGATGATCGCTACCGGTATGCGAGCAGATGACATCTGTTCTTCTCCTTTGCAGTGCAGACAACCGTATCGGGTGATATCTGCACATCTACGAGTTGGTTCAGCGCAGCGGCTTGTAGGCCACAGCCTTGATTTCGATGACCAGATGCGGGTGCGGCAGCTGGTGCACGGCGACGGTGGTGCGGGTCGGACCGTCGGCATCGAAAAACTGCCCGTACACTTGGTTGTATTGGGAGAAGTCGTTCATGTTGACCAGATAACTGCACACTTCCACTACGTCCTCCAGGTCGGCACCGACACTGCGCAGGATGTCGCGGATGTTGTTCAGCACCTCGCGGGTCTGTGCTTCGATGCATGGGCGTATGCGCCCAGAGGCGTCCGGCTCTGCACCGGCGATGCTGTTGTCCGGGCGCCGCGAGCTGGTGCCAGAGACGAACAGGAAGTCACCGGCACGCTTGACGTGGGGGAAGGCCCCAAGCGGTGTGGCTTTGCCGTCTACTACCCGGGCGTGGGTCTGCGATTTGTCGCTCATGGCTTATTCCTCGCGCAGCGTTTCAAACGCTACGCTTCCCAAGTCCTGAAATTCGCAGCGCACCGCTACGCCTGGGCGAAGCGCCACGGCCGCCGTCGCCGCACCGGCCAGTACCAGGCTGCCGGGCTCGAGCGCCTCGCCTTGTTGCGCCGCCAGGCGCGCTGCTGCTACCAGTGCGCGTACCGGCGCGCCGAGGATCGCCGCCGTGCTGCCCATCTCTACCGCGCGGCCATCGAAACTCATCACAAGCCCCAGGTTGCCCAGGTCAGTGTCCGGGCGCTGCCAGCCGCCGACCACGAAGCCGGACGATGAGGCGTTGTCGGCCACCACGGCGGGCAGCGAGAACTTGAAGTTGCAATAGCGCGAGTCGATCACCTCCAGTGCCGGCGCTACCGCTTCCACAGCGGCCAGGGCCTGCAGCGGCGTAACGTGCCCTTCAAGGCGCTTGCCCAGCAAGAAACACACCTCTGGTTCGACGCGCGGGTGCACGTAGCGAGACAGGTCGATGCTGCCCCCTTCCTCGATCCACATATCTGAGGTCAGCCGCCCCCAGATCAGGTCGGACACGCCCATCTGCGCCATCTTGGCGCGGCTGGTAAAGCCCATTTTGACGCCCACCTGGCGCGCCCCACGGGCCAGGCGCTTCTCGATCAGCAGGCGTTGAACCGCATAAGCCTCTTCCAGGGTCACGGTATCTTCGCCGCCTAATTGCAACGTGGCCTGGGCGTACAGGGCGGCATCGTCGAGGCGCTTGGCAATACGTTCAATTTTCATGCAGATCACCTCAGCTAGCGGAATCGAAACAGGCCCGGACACTGCCCAAACCTTGGATACGTGCCTCGAAAACATCACCGGGCGCAACGCTTACCATTGGCCCCAATGCACCGCTGAGCACCACGTCGCCGGCCCGCAGCGGGGTGCCCGCCTCGACCAGGGTACGGGCCAGCCAGAGTGCAGCATTGAGCGGGTGGCCAAGGCACGCGGCCCCTACGCCGAATGAAACCGGCTCGCCTCGGCGCTCCATGACCATGCCGGCCAGGCGCAGGTCCAGATCACCGAGCTTCACTGGCCGCTGGCCGAGCACGTACAGCCCTGCCGAGGCGTTATCGGCGATGGTGTCGAGGATGCTGATGTTCCAGTCGGCGATGCGGCTGCCGACCACTTCTATGGCCGGCAACACATAGGCGGTAGCCGCCAGCAGGTCGCTGAGCACGATCTGCTCGCGGTCCAGGTCGTGTTCCAGTACCAGCGCCACCTCAGCCTCACATTTGGCCTGCATGAGGCGGGGCCAGGCGATCGTCTCGCCGTCGCTGACTTCCATGCTATCGAGCAGTGTGCCGAAGTCAGGCTGATTCACACCCAGCTGCTGCTGCACCGAGTGCGAGGTCAGACCGATCTTGCGCCCGGTGATACGTCGCCCGGCACTCACCTGGCGTTGGGTATTGAGCTGCTGCACCTTGTAGGCGTCGGCGATGGCATCAAGCTGATCGCGCACCGGCGACACCGGTTCACCACTTCTTGCCGCTTGGTCGAGCAGGTCGGCCACCTGTTGATGTCGTTCGGTCATTGTTCGCTCTCCTGGTCAATGCGCACGCAGACGTTGGTCAGTTCCGAATAGAAATTCAGCGAATGCATGCCGCCCTCGCGGCCGATACCGGACAAGCCGGCGCCACCGAACGGCGTGCGCAGGTCGCGCAGGAACCAGGTGTTCACCCAGCTGATGCCCACCCGCATGGCTTCGCTGACGCGGTGCGCGCGGCTCAGGTTGCTGGTCCATACCGTCGCGGCCAGGCCGTAGCGGGTGTCGTTGGCGCGGGCGATGACTTCGCGCTCGCTGTCGAACGGGGAAATGTGGCAGATGGGCCCGAAGATCTCCTCGCGCACGCAGCGCGCATCATCCGGCAGGCCCGTAATTACCGTCGGCTCGACCCATGCGCCGTTGTCGCGCGCGTCACCAAAGCGTGGCACGCCGCCACCGGCAATGAAGGTCGCGCCTTCCTGGCGGGCCAGTTCGAAGTAGCTCAGCACCTTGTCGCGGTGTTTGGACGAGATCAGCGGCCCCATCTGGGTCGCGGCTTCGTGAGGCCAGTCAACCTTCATTGTCTTGATGCGCTCTGCAAGGGCAGTGCAGAAGCGCTCGAACAGCGGGCGTTCGACATACACCCGCTCAGAGCACAGGCAGACCTGCCCGCTGTTGAGGAACAGCGCGCGCATCATGCCGTCGATCATCTTGTCGAAGTCGCAGTCGGCGAAGATGATCGCCGCGTTCTTGCCACCGAGCTCGAACGACACCGGCTTAACCCCTTCGGCGGCGGCGCGCATGATGGTGGTGCCGGTACGCGATTCGCCGGTGAAGGTGATGGCGCTGATGTCCGGATGGCGCGAAATGAATTCGCCCGCCGAATTCGGGCCGAAGCCATGTACCAGGTTGAACACACCATCCGGTACGCCGGCGGCTTGCATCACCTCGGCCAGTAGTGTTGCGGTGCCAGGGGTGTCTTCCGAAGGTTTGACCACCACGGCGTTGCCACAGGCCAGTGCGGGCGCAACCTTCCACGTCAGCAACAGCAGCGGCAGGTTCCAGGGCGAGATCACCCCGACCACACCCAAGGGCTTGCGGGCTGCGTAGTTGAGCGCGTAGGCGCCATCTGGCAGGTCCAGGCGATGGCTGTCCAGCGGTGCGGTAGCGAGTATGTCTGCGAAGGTGCGGAAGTTGGCGATGCCACGCGGCACGTCGATCACGGAGGCCATGGACAACGGCTTACCAGTGTCGGCCATCTCGGCGGCAAGGAAGTCCGCCTGGCGGCGTTCCATTTCGTCCGCAATTTTGCGCAGCACGGCCACACGGTTGGCCGCAGTGGTACGGCCCCAGGCGCCGGCAACGGCACGATGCCCGGCTTTGACCGCTTCGTCCACAAGGTCCCCGTCAGCCTCATGGACCAGGGCTACCAGGGAGCCGTCGACCGGGCTGATATCTTCGAAGGTATTTGGGCTCTCGACCCAACGACCATTTACGTAATTGCGATAGTGTTTCATGACTGACCTCGATGACACGGCTGACAGCGAGCTGTGGCGGGCTCGCGTGATTGCTGCAGGCCAGGCCCGGCGAATCGCGGGCGCAGGCGAGCGCTGCTTGCGTTGCTCGGGCAACGCAAACGGTCCTGGGTGAATGGTTCGATCAGTACGCTTGACGGCCGTGGCTACCGCCGGGTCGGCGCACTTGGCAGGGCAGCGCTAGCGGCTGCGCTGCTGCATACAAGTCAACAGGGGTAAAACTGCACCACGGCGGCACCACTGCCATACAACGCGCCGTAGTGATGAACCTTGGCTCCCTGGAAGCGCCCGCCTAGCGCACCGAGCAGCCAATGGAAATGCTTGAAGCCCATATCGACTCGGGCCTGTGCAGCGTAGGTGGGCAGCGCCTCCCGCAGCCCATCGACGTCACCGGTCTCAATCAGCGCCAGCACCTGACGATTCCAGGCATCTTCCTCGGTGTGTACAATGCGGTCGTCGCAGGGGTCGATTGGCTTGGTGAACAGGCTGCCGGACAAGCCGCCAACCCCGACCACTGCCACACGCTTGTCCTGCTCGGCAGCGCAGGCCACGGCGATCGCCGCCAGTTTTTCGGTGGCTTGGGCGTTGTCATAGAGATTGTTGGACGCCACCACCAGTGGCAGCCCTTCAGTGCCCACACCCAGTGCGGTGCTAGCGACGATCGTGCCAGTGTCAATCGGGAAGCCTTGGTAGTCAGCGCCACGGGCATTCACGCCTTGGGCACGGCATGCTTCGATGCAGGCGTTGGCCAGCGTCACATCGCTGTAAAGGTCATAGGGCAGCTCACCGAATTCGTGCCAGTTTTCGTCGACGTGAATGTCTTGGCTGCGTCGACGGGTCAGCCAGATTTCATCCAGCACTGCGAACCACTGGGTGGAGTAGACAAGCACCACGTCCGGCTCAGAGGCCTTCAACGCGACGCCTGCCTGTTGCATTGCACGCTGAAAACGCTGCCAGTTGGGCACGTCGGGGCACAGCTGGGGCAGTGGGCTGCCAGGAACCAGGAAGGCCGATACAACAGTCATGGTCGTTTCACCTGAGAAATAAGACGGGATTGAAGCGTTCAGATGGCTTGAGTCGCGGCACGAGCGAGGCCGGCCTTGACGAGGTTCCACTCCATCACCGCGTTGCCGGTGCCGATCACCGTCCCGTAGCCGTGCAGTTGCGCCGCCAATTCCGGGTACTGCATGGCTGCGTGCATCCAGGTGAACGCGCCGGACTTCAGTTCGGCGAAGGCCTCGTCAATGAACTGCGGCAGCAGGCGGAACACTTCTTTCATCTCCCCGCGGCGCATGAGGTCAATCATGCGCATGTCCCACTGGTAACCCAGCTGGCTCTGAGGATGCTCCTTGGTCATGTCTTCCGGTGGCTCTGGCTCTTGGTGGAAGTGCCAATGCGACAGGGTATTGGAGGCCAGCAGCACCGCACGTTTGCCAGACTTGATGATTGCTTCGCGAGTGGCCTTGCCCAGTAGATCCATCTCCACCTGGCCTTCTTCCATGCTCAGGTAATACGGCGTGTTGTTGGCCGAAACCGATACCACCGGGATGTCCCACTGCGGGCGGATCATGTGCAGCGTGGTGATAGTGCCGTAGTCGACGCGAAATCGCGGGTTGCGCATCATCTTGGTCTGCAGGCCCACCTTGCGACCTTCTTCGCAGCAAGCCTCGGCCAGTTCCACATCGAACTTTATCGAGTAGTCGAAGCGGAACAGGTTGGGGAATATGGGGTCGACCGAGCGGCCGGCCAGGTGCTCGACCCCAATGAAGTGGTGTCCCACAGAGGTAATCCAGTGTGGCGAATGCACCAACAGCACATCCGGCTTGAGCGCCTCGACACTCGCGCGCGCCCGTTCGTAGGCCCAGCGCAATTGTTCCCAGCCCCCCTTGGCACGCGGCTCGTTCTGCACAGGGTTCTCTGCATAGAGGATATGGGGTGGGTGGGGGGCCAGAAACCCGCTGATAATTTCACCGTTTGCCATGTGGCTTCTCCTGGTTTTATTGTTTGTATCAGGGCAGTGAAGGATCGACCGCGAATTGGAATTCCATCTCGACCAGCGCACCCAGCGGAAGCGCCGTTACCCCTACACTGGTACGTGCAGGTGGGGTCGCACCCTGGAAGAACGCCTCCCAGTGCTGATTGATCAGGCCGAATTGGCCAAAGTCGGCGCAGTAGATCCGCGCCAGCATCAATTGCTCCAGGGCTATTCCCAATTCATCGCACAGGCCTTTGAGGTTGGCCAGGATCTGCCTAACTTCTGCGGCCATGCCGCCAACCACCAGGCCGCCATGGGCTGGGTCGAGCCCAACCATGCCAGAAACGTGGATGAAGCCACCTGCCGATACCACGGGGCTATAAGCAAAATGCGGTGCGGGTAGCGTCCGGCTGATCAGGGGGGTCCACGCGCTATTTGTTGCCGCAGAGGTCGAGGAAGACATTTTTTGTTCTCTTTAAGTACGTATACGTCCTAAACGAGATAAATCCTATGGCTGGAAAGAGATGCTGTCAATCGATTTGTAGGACAATTCTCCGGCTAAAATCGTACGTGCACTGGCATTTTGCTCAGGCTTGAATCCTCCTGGCGAAGCGCCAATACTTAACTGGCTGATTTGCCAGACAAATAGTACGTGCACGTACACAGTCATCGATCCCAAGGATCGCAACCCGCAAGGAATGACCGGACAACCAATGCCGCCCATACGCACGCCTTCTCCCGCAAAACTCTCCCCGCAAAGCCAGGCGCTTGTCGATCAATTTCACCTTGAAGACATCGTTTCCCACCTGCTGCGGCGGGCTCACTTCATGGCGGAGGAACGGTTCAACACAGCGTTCGCCGGAGAGTCGATCACCCCCAGACAGAAAGCCGCATTGATTGTGGTGTCGCAGCACCCCGGCCTGACCCAGAACGCACTGGCCGGCCATTTGTTCATGGATCGCAACACTGTTGCCGAAATGGTCAAGAGGCTGTGCGCCAGCGGCATGCTGGTGCGCACCAGCGCCAAGAGCGACCAGCGTGCGTACCAGTTGTATTTGGGCAATGAAGGCGCTGAACTGCTGGAGCGCGTACTGCCGCGTGATGCTGAAGTGGAAAGGAAATTGCTGGAACGGTTGCCTGATGAATACCGGCCGCTGTTCCTGAAGTGCCTGAAGCTGATTGTCTCGCCTGAGGAGGCGTGAGCCGCCCCAGGTTCACCTAGTACCTGAGGTGCCTTGCAACCTCAGGGGCGGCCTTGGAGACCGCTACGGCAATCGCTCGACGCCCGTCGCCAGCCAGAGGGTGGTGAACAATCGGATCGAAATGGCATGGAGTCCGCAACAGCCTCAGGACCCCAGCTTGCCCAGAATCTTCTCACGACAAACGCTGAGCACCTCATCAGCCAGTGGAGAGTCGTCCGGGCAGGCGCGAGACAGAACCAAGGCGCCGAGGGCGTGTGCGAAGGTATCGATGATTTCAGCACGGCTTGCGCCAGGCTCCTCATTATTGCCTTGTAAAACCTCCAGCAATTCTTCGATCCCAGCGCCGTAAGCAGCTTTGATCTCATTGGGCTGGCGTGCAGCGTCTGCGCCCAGCGCCGCTAGCGTGCAGCCATTGCCTTTCTCATCGCGGTGCTCGCGGGACAGGTAGAAATTGACGAAGTCGGCCAGTTGGATGCCCTGCATCTGCTCGACCGTCTTGTTGATCCCGCAAGTAGCTGCTTCGCCCATCAAATCTGCCTTGGACTTGAAGTGCTTGTAAAACCCGCCATGGGTGAAGCCGGCGGCAGCCATGAGGTCTGCAACACCGACGCCGTCATAGCCGCGCTCGCGAAACAGCCTGGAAGACGTTTCCACGATATGCGCTCGGTTAGCTTGTGCCTGGGCCTTTGTGACCTTCATTTCGTTGCTCTCTCTGCTATCAAGCCAACCAATAGCATACATTGATGATGTTCATCATCAAAGGCGTTGACGGTTTCGATTACGATCATCATCATTAGGTCGTATCTTCCACTGAAAGAGCAAACCGCCATGAGCCATACCCATCTCACCGTTCCGACCCGCACAGTTGAAGTAGGCGGCGACACGTTCACCTACCGCCGCTGGGGCAACCCTTCTGGTGTGCCGCTGGTCTTCATCGCCCATTTCCGTGGCGGGCTCGACCACTGGGATCCGATCATCACTGATGGTCTGGCGGCGGGGCGCGAAGTGATCCTGCTGAACGGTAGAGGTGTGGCTTCATCGTCGGGCACTCCGGCCACCACCATTGAGCAAATGGCGGATGACATTGCAGCAGCCATCAAGGCCTTGGGGCTGACCCAGGTCGACCTGCTCGGTTTCTCCATCGGTGGCTTGCAGGTTCAGGAAGTGGCACTGCGTCACCCTGGGTTGGTGCGTAAGCTTGTGCTGCTCGGCACCGGTCTGCGCGGTGGTGATCCGAGCATGGCAGAGGGTGTGAGAGAGGCCGCTTCGAACCCCGTCCCCACCATCGAAAACTTCCTGTTCCTCTTCTTCGGTCGCTCGGAAGCTGCCAGGAAAGCGGGCCTGGCGTTCTGGGAACGGCGCAACCAGCGTGCCGATCAGGACACCCCAAGCTCGGTTGAGGTCGCAATGGCTCAGGGCGCTGCATTTGCAGCCTATGTCCAGTCGGCACAGGGTGAGAACCGCTTTTCTTACCTCAGCGAAATCAAGCAGCCTACCTTGGTGGTCAATGGCGTCGACGACGTCATGATCCCTTCGATAAATTCGTGGCACCTGGTACAGAACATTCCAGATGCCCAGTTGCTGATCTACCCCGACTCCGGTCACGCCGCGCACTTCCAGTTCCCTGAGCGCTTCCTGAAACACGCCCTTCAGTTCCTGGAAGAGTAAGGCAGCGCCTTGCCCGATGACCCAGCCCATCGGGCACGTCTATATTTTTGGAATTTTAAGAACATGAAAGCGTTTCTGATCGATCGCTACGGCAAAGACGTCGTTGGTGATATCACTGAAGTTCCAGAGCCCCAGGTGGATGATCTCGACGTTCTGGTTGAGGTTCATGCCGCAAGCGTGAACGTCCTTGATATCAAAATCAGGAAGGGCGAGTTCAAGCTGATCCTGCCGTTCAAGATGCCTCTGATCCTGGGTAACGATGTTGCTGGCACTGTGAAACGTGTCGGAGGGAAAGTCAGTCGTTTCCGGGTAGGGGACGAAGTCTACGCACGGGTAGACCAGGCGCGTATGGGTGGCTTCGCCGAGTTTGTGGCGGTTAGCGAATCTGCTGTTTCACTCAAGCCTGCCAACCTGAACATGGAAGAAGCGGCCTCGCTGCCATTGGTGGCTCTCACGGCCTGGCAGGCGTTGGCGGAAATGGCCAAGGTTCAACCGGGCCAGAAGGTTCTGATCCAGGCCGGCTCCGGTGGCGTCGGTAGCATCGCCATTCAGGTCGCCAAGCACCTGGGAGCCTTCGTCGCCACAACCACGAGTACCGGCAACGTGTCGTGGGTCAAGGCGCTGGGTGCGGACGTGGTGATCGATTACAAAACGCAGCGCTTCGAGTCGCAGCTGAGTGATTACGATGTCGTGCTCAGCGGACTGGGCGGTGACGTTCTCGAAAAATCTCTCCATGTATTGAAGCCGGGTGGTTTGTTGATTTCCATCTCGGGCCCACCCACCCCCGAGTTCGCAGAACAGCTTCGCCTTTCCTGGCTGTTCAGGCAGGTCGTTCGCTTGATCAGCCGAGGGATCAGGAAAAAGTCGGAGCACAAGGGCGTCAACTACAAGTTTCTGTTCATGAGGGCGAGTGGTGCGCAACTGGCTGAGCTGGCCAGGCTGGTTGAAGCCGGGGTCATCAAGCCCGTGGTGGATCGCGCCTTCGCGTTGGGCTCGACAGCTGATGCACTGGCATACGTGGCCGAAGGTAGAGCCAAAGGTAAGGTCGTGGTGAAGGTGAAGTGATCACCTGAGCACAAAGGTCAGTGACAGCGGCGTGCGACAGCCAGGTGTACGGCTGTATTGCGATTTTCCTGGTTTCGGCTAACTTATACAAAAACCTGTACAAAGATGAGAGGTTGTACATGTATTGTAAGTGGCCCCTGACGCTGTACTTCGATGGCGCCTGCCCTTTGTGCGCCAGAGAGATCGCGTTCCTGCGCAGGAAATCGACCGAGGCAAAGCTCATTCTGGTTGACATCAGTGCTGATGATTTCGATGCAGAGGCATTGAGTTTGACGGTTGAGCAACTGAGGTCATGCCTGCATGCAAGGTTCGCGAACGGGCACTGGGTCACAGGCTTGGACGCAACCTTGTGGAGTTGGCGGGCTGCCGATGTGGGAGGGTGGGTCGCGCCACTGTCCTGGCGCCCGTTACGCCCCCTGTTTTCAGTTTTCTACAGGCTGTTCTGCCGTTTGAGGCCACACCTGGCCTGGCTACCACATCCCGATGGCGGGCACCGCTGTAGCGGTGAGGAGTCCAAATGTCACATTCGTTAGCCGAGCACTATCATGAAATCCTCGTCGGCGTTGGTGAAAACCCGCAGCGCGAAGGGCTCCTGGAAACGCCCAAGCGTGCGGCCAAAGCGATGCAGTACTTGTGCAACGGGTATGGCCAGAATCTTCAAGAGGTAGTGAACGGCGCTTTGTTCGAGAGTCAAAACGATGAAATGATCGTCGTTCGTGACATAGAACTCTACTCGTTGTGCGAACACCACATGTTGCCATTCATTGGTAAAGCTCATGTCGCGTACCTGCCAACAGGGCGCGTATTGGGGCTTTCCAAGGTCGCGCGCGTTGTTGACATGTTTGCCCGTCGTTTACAGATACAGGAAAACCTGACGCGGCAAATTGCGTATGCCATTCAGGAAGTCACGGATGCTGCAGGGGTTGCGGTTGTGATTGAAGCCAAGCACATGTGCATGATGATGCGCGGTGTAGAGAAGCAGAACTCGGTGATGATTTCATCGGTGATGTTAGGCGAGTTTCGCGACTCCGCTTCGACTCGCCACGAATTCCTCAACCTCATTGGCCGACACAATTGAAATCCGATGTTGAGCCGTCGCGAAGGGGTGTCCAAATGAGCTCAGTTACTGCTGCTTTACCTTCAAGCCGCTTTGCGGTGCTGGGTTACGGTGGCTTGCTGCCCTTTGTTGGCTTGACGCTGCTCATTGTTTTTTTTGCTGAATACCGGGGTTTTGCCTCGATCATGCTGGTCAGCTATGGCGCTGTGATATTGAGCTTCGTCGGCGCTCTGCACTGGGGTTTCGCCATGACGTTAGAGGGTTTGCTCGCCAAGCAGCGTCGCGAGCGGCTCGTGTGGAGCGTCATACCGGCCCTGATCGGTTGGGTTGGCACGCTGCTACCTGTGCCATTGGGTTGTTTGGTGTTGACCTTTGGTTTTATCGGGCATCTTTGGCAGGATCGCCAACTGGCGCAAGCTGTGCCTGGGTGGTTCATGCCGATGCGAGTCCATTTGACGGCGGTCGCAAGCCTCTGTTTGCTGCTCAGTGCACTTGCGATAGCAATGGATTTTTGAAACCAGAAGCACTCCTTGATGAGTGATTTCCAGCGCTCAGATCCAGATGTCGTTCACAGCAGTGCGCTCCCCACCTTCATGGCCGGTATTCAAAACGCCACGCGGCTCGATCATCATCAGTTTTGCTTCGGCCTCGGCGGCTGTTCTGTGCTCCACCCCACGTGGCACCACATACAACTCGCCCGGGTTCACGTAAACGCAGCCCTCCGGTAGATCGATGCGCAAGGTGCCTTCGAGCACGAGAAACGCTTCGTCGGTTTCCGGGTGTGAATGCCAGATGAATTCACCTTCTATTCGCACAACCTTGAACTGGTAGTCGTTCATTTCGGCGACCACTCTCGGGCTCCACTGCTGGTCGATCAGCGAAGCTTTCTGGGCAAGGTTTACAGGGCATGTTGCAAGTTGCGGGTTGGAGTTGGACATGGCGGATCCTCATGGGTTGAAGTGGCCAGCCTATCGAACCTACACCAGGCGTTCTTGTACGATCCTGCACGTCAGCGGGCAGGTCGCAAGCGCTCCAGCCAGCGCAACGGTGGCACGCCATAGCTACGTGTGAAGTGGCGTGTCATGTGGCTCTGGTCGTGAAAGCCTGCCGCCAGGGCTGCATCAACCAAGGTGAAGCCATCGAGCATCAGCCTGCGCACAGTGTCCAGGCGTCGCAGGGTCACAAAGCGGTAGGGGCTGGTGCCGTAGAGGGCGCGAAAGTCGCGGGACAGGCTCCATTGTTCGCGGCCGCTGGCCTGTTCCAGCATCTGCAGGGTGATGCCCAGGTGAAGATGCTCCATGATGAATGCCCTGGCGCGCTCGGCCGCGCGGTAATCCAGGCGTTTGCGGCCGCGTGGCTTACCGCCCACCGCACGCAACGCCATCGCCAGGTCATACACGGCGTCCTGCTCCTCCAGCGTATCCAGCGGGTGGTCCAGTGCCTGCACGAAGGCTTCACTGGCGCGGTACAGGCGCGGGTCGCTGGACAGCCCGCCAGCAATGAAGGGCAACGGCTCACCGCCGAGCACGTTCTGGATCAGTGCCGGGTCGATGTAGGCCATGCGGTAGCGAAAACCCGCTTCAGTCCCGGCCATGCCGTCGTGCACCTCGTCAGGGTGCAGGACCAGCGTATTACCCGGTAGGCCGTGGCACAGCGCCCCTTTGTAGTGAAAGCTCTGCACCCCGGCGAGGGTGCGGCCGATCGAGTATGTGTCGTGACGGTGAGGGTCATAGCCATGGCTACCGAACCACGCTTCGATCCGTTCCACACTGCCAGGGTGAGCGCTACGGATGACCCAGTCGGGGGTGGCTTCGTGGCTTGCTTTTCGTTCCATGAATAGACGCTCTGCGACTCAACACTCTGCATCCGTCTGTGGCTCTGCGCCCTGTTGCGGCTGAGCGGCTGAGCGCTGGGCGGCAAGTACCTGTTGCGCCGTCTGTTCGATATAGTCGAACACTGCCTCGGGGACCCTGTACAGGTACTGCTTACGCCGATTGTTCGACACGCTCCCGCCATTGCTCAGGCACATCATCACCAGGTTTGCGAGGTCGCTGCCGCGAACATCGAATCGCTCATCTACGGCCCTGTAGACGGCGTCATAGTTTTCCAGAAAGGCCGTCTCATCGCGTAGCTCGACCTCTAGCGCCCGCTTTGCCATCAGGCAGGTGAATACAACGCACTGCGTTGCATCCCAGAATCGATAGATCGCGTCAGCGCCGATGAACTCAAATGTAAACTGCTCGTGATCGATCCAGTGCACTTGCCAGTATTCACGCACGGGCCCGGAGTATCCTTGAAGTGTCTCCAGATACAGGCGCTCTTCGCGTTTCATCGCAACCGAAACTGGGAGCAACAGGCCGTTTTCAAGCGCCCCGGAATGGCAAAGAGCCTGGTGGATCAAAAAGCGCGACAAGCGCCCGTTTCCATCCATGAACGGGTGGAGGAACACGAACCCAAATGAAATGATGCTTGCCGCCACAAGCGGATCGATTTGGGTAGGGCCTTCATTAGCGAAGCGCATCAGGCTTTCCATCAACTCGCGGCACAGGCCCGGGGGAGGGGGTACATAGGTCACCCCGGCTGCTCCATGCATGCCATTGCTAAGGTGGTTCTGCTCGTGTCGAAATGCCGCCGCAAGGTCCAGAGGGTTTGCCACAGTGGCGTTCTGTAAAGTAACCAGATAATCCTCAGTCAGTGGGTGGCGCTCATGGGCCTGGCGCAAGAGCTTGATGAAGCGGCGGGATTTATCTTCGGTTGGGGCTTCCTTCTCGATTGCAAACGAGTCCTGGGTCTCGTGCAGATACGCCCAGTTGATAGCCCTGTCCATCATCAGCGGAGGGAGTGAACCGATGAAGTTCTTCGCCTTGCCGAGAATGTCATGCTCGAGAAGCTCTGTAACTTGCGCAGTGCGCTCTACGGTCGCGCAGTAAGTCAGATCTCCGAGCCCGTTGAACTCCACCCGCCACTTCGAATTTCGCTCACCTGGTCGCGTAATGTACTGTTCTGGGTCGAATAGCTGAGCGAAGCCGCCGCGTACAGGTGAAGGCTGCTCAATGTCTTCACCGGTGAAGGCTTCCCGGAGATAGCAGGCCTTACGGATATAAACGCCATTGGGTGATGCTTCCAGCGCTTGCGAAAAACGTTCAGCTGGGATCTGTGGCAGAGCCTGGGCGAGAATTGAAAGGTTGATACCTTCGTGCTTGAGCGCAAAAAGCACATTCCCAAGCAGGTCGTCCTCTGAGGGCGCCATTCGATGGGGCACCGCGAGCGTGTTCCCGATTTTCTCAATCCGGGTGACCGGTTGTACGATCGCAGGGCGCTTGAGTGCGACCGCAGAGATCTGCAGCCTATCGAGTAGTAGCGAATATCCCGCTGCCCGCATGTACCTTTCCTTCAGTTTGGGCGTGAGCGCTGTGTTTTTTTTAAGTCAGCTCACAAAATCTTCAGATTTCGCGATTATGCCGTTTTTTTCTTCACTTTCCACAGGGCATGTGAGGTGGGCTCGCAACGTTCGAAATCTGTGCTTGGGTTTTTCTTCAGTTCTGACCAGTGTGGCGAAATTTTCTTGCCGAGGATGCAAAAATCTTCAGTTATGCAACCGAAGCAGTTTTTTTCTTGAGTTTTTGATGCGCCGCGCGGGCGGCGCTCGACCTCAAGGGTGCTGAAGAAACTGTGGCAATCACTGCTGCGGCCCACCCCATACATCCCGACCAACACACACAACCCCATCAAACAGCAAACGCGCCGTCCTCACCAACCCGCACCCCGTGATCACGCCACGTTCCAAGCTGATCTCCACTGTAAATTCGCCGCTAGGATGCTCCACCGCCAAACGCTGGATATCACCGCCGCACGTGCTGGCAAGCCCCTGTGCAACCGACCCTTCGATCAAACAGGCCGTGGCGACACTCACCGCGCCAAACACCCCGATGGACGCATGGCAACGGTGCGGAATGAACGAGCGGGTGTTGACCGTGCCGCCGTTGCGCGGTGCCGACAGCAGGCACATCTTTGGCACATTGCGCTGGCTGACATCACCCAGGTTCATGCGTGGGCCCAGCTGCAGGCGGATGGCTTCAAGGCGCGTTTTCAGTGCACTGTCGGCATCCAGCGTTTCGCACGGCTCGTAGCCGGTCACGCCAAGGTCTTCGGCACGCAGCAGCACCACCGGCATGCCGTTGTCGATGCAGGTCACTTCCACGCCATCGACCCGGTCGCGGCTGCTGCTGGTCGGCAGCAGGGCTCCACAGCTGGCGCCGGCCACGTCGGCAAACGTCACCACCAGCGCCGCCGCCCGGCCCGGCACGCCATCGATACGGGTATCGCCGGCATACTCCACCTGGCCATCGGTGGTCGGCACCTGGGCCACGGCGAGCTGCCCGGTGTTTTCCATGAATATACGCACCGGTGTGCTCGCGCCGCTGGCGGCCACTAGGCCGCGCTCGATGGCGAAGGGCCCGACGCCGGCCAGGATGTTGCCGCAGTTCTGCCCGTAGTCCACCCGCGCTTCGTCCACTACCACCTGCGCGAACAGGTAGTCGACGTCGACGTCCTCGCGCTGCGAGGCGCGGATGATGGCGACTTTGCTGGTGAGCGAGTCGGCGCCGCCAATCCCGTCGATCTGCCGGGCATCGGGCGAGCCCATCACCGCCAACAGCACGCGGTCACGCAGCGGGCCAGGGGCGGGCAGGTCGTCATGCAGAAAATAGGCACCCTTGGAGGTGCCGCCACGCATCAGCAGGCAAGGTATGCGGGTCTGGCCCATGTTCAGCCTTCCAGGTCAGTGAGGTGCTCGACATAACGCAGGCCCTTGGCTGCCAGGCGCGGGCGCATCTCGTAAATGTCCAGGCCAAGCTCGCCGGCGGCCAAGCGCAGGCGTTTGCGTTCTTCCAGGTCGGCGCGTTGGGTGGCGGCTTCGAGTACCCCCTGGGCTTCGCCATGGCGCACCACCACGACGCCGTCGTCATCGGCAACCACGATGTCGCCGGCATTGACGAGCTGCCCGGCGCACAGCAGCGGCAGGTTCACCGAACCCAGCACTTCCTTCACCGTGCCTTGGGCGTTGATGGCGCGCGACCACACGGCAAAGCCCATGTCGCGCAGGGTCTGGCTGTCGCGCACGCCCGCGTCGATCACCAGGCCGCGCACGCCGCGGGCCTGCAGCGAGGTCGCCAGCAGGTCGCCGAAATAGCCATCGCTGCACGGCGAGCTGGGCGCCACCACCAGTACATCGCCCGGCCGGCACTGCTCCACGGCCACATGGAACATCCAGTTGTCGCCAGGGGCCACCAGCACCGTAACCGCGCTGCCGGCCACTGCCACACCTTGCTGGATGGGGCGCACGGCGGTACTGAGCAGCCCTTTGCGACCTTGGGCCTCATGAACCGTGGCCACGCCCAGCCGGCCCAAGGCATCGATCAGTTCCTGCTCGACGCGCGGGATATTACGTACCACGATGCCGGTCTTTCCGATCAGCCCGCTCATGCCAGGTTCTCCGTCACCCGTGGGAACACGCTCTGCAGGCCTTCGGCGTAGACGATGTTGCGTGCGCTGGTGATGCCCACGTTACGCTTGGCCTGCACGCCGCGCTGCAGGGCCACGCGGGTGTAGTACTCCCAGAGGTGTTCCTGGCCGGCCATGCACTGGATGGCGGCATACTTTTTGTCCCACACCGGGGTGATGTCCAGGAAGGTGTCCGGGCGCCATTCGCACTGCTCGGGCTGGTGCGGCTCAAAGGCGTACACGGGCGGTGCGCCAACGATCTTCTCGCCCGGCTTGTAGCCTTCGGCCTGGGCGATGATGCGGGCTTCCTGGGCCAGGTTCATGGCCAGCGGGTGGTCGTAGTTGTAGGGGTCTTTCAACGAATGGCTGAGCACGAACTCCGGTTGTACCCGGCGATACACATCGGCCAGGCGGAACAGGGTGTCCTTGTCGGCGCGCATCGGGTAGTCGCCGATATCGAAGAATTCCACGCTGGCGCCGAGGATTTCGGCTGCTGCCATGGCTTCCTCACGGCGTGCGTCCTTGACCTTGGCTTCGGTCATTTCACCCTTGCGCCACAGCTTGGCAGACTCGCCACGCTCACCGAACGACAGGCAAACCACGTGCATGGCATAGCCTTGCTCAGCGTGCAGCGCAATGGCGCCACCGGCACGCCAGACAAAGTCGGCCGAATGTGCACTGACCACCAGGGCGGCTTTTTGTGGGGTATTCATTGTTCGTAGGCTCCTGCAGTGGGGGTTGACGCAGGATGTCATCGGCCTGCGCACTGCACTAATGCGTTCACTTGCAACGGCTATGCGTTTTATTTATTGCCTGGCAAGCGGGGTAGGGGCATAGTCGCCCCAGTCACGAGCCGAGCGCCGGGGAAGCCTTATGATCGACGTCGAACTGCCCAACCTGATGCAAGTACGTGCGTTCATCCGGGTCGCCGAGTTGGGCAGCGTTTCGCGGGCAACGCAGGTGTTGTTCCGTGCTCAGTCCGTGGTCACCCGCGCCATCGCCGAGCTGGAGGCGCGGTTGGCTGTCCCGCTGTTCGAGCGCCATGCCAATGGCATGCGCCTGACCGACTATGGCGAGTGCCTGCTGCCGCGTGCACAGCGGGTGCTGGCGGAACTGGACGGTGTGCCGGGGTTGCTGGGCACCGCGCAGGGCGAGCCCCTGTATCTGTTTCAGGCGCGGCGCCTGCAGGTGTTCGTGAAACTCTGTGAAACACGGCACATGCAAACCGTGGCGCGGCACTTCGGCCTTAGCCAGCCGGCCGTCAGTGCTGCGTTGAAAGTGCTCGAAGGCGGGTGCGGGCAGCCCTTGTTCGTGCGCACGTCGCGCGGCCTGCAGCCCACTGTGGCCAGCCGGGACATTCTTTTCCCCATCCGCCGGGCGCTGAACGAGTTACGCCACATGGACAGTGACCTGAGTGCGATGCAAGGCACCCTGCGCGGTGTGGTGCATGTCGGCGCGTTGCCGTTGGGCCGCTCGCGCATTCTGCCGGAGGCCATTTTGCGTTTTACCGCCCAGCATCCACAGGTCCGGGTAGTGACCAACGAAAGCCCGTTCGACCTGCTAGCAACCGAATTGCGGGTGGGGGATGTGGACTTCGTGCTGGGCGCCTTGCGGCCTCACGACTATGCCAGCGACCTGGTGGGCGAGCCGCTCATCAACGAGGAAATGGTGCTGCTGGCCCGCCGGGGGCACCCGTTGTTGCACACACACCTGACGCTCAAGGGCGTGCACCAGGCGCGCTGGGTGTTGCCGCGGGCCGGGTCGCCGGCGCGGGGGCTGCTAGACAACTGCTTCGCCGCCGCTGGCCTGGCAGCACCGTGGCCGGTGGTGGAAAGCGCTGATCTGGCGGTTATCCGTGGCCTGCTGGTGCGTTCAGACATGCTGGCGGCGGTGTCTGCGCACCAGTTGGCGTACGAGATTGCCAGCGGCGAGCTGCAACGCCTGCCGCTGGCACTGCCCGGTACTGCCCGCGCCATCGGCCTCATGCAGCGCAGTGGCTGCCTGCAGTCACCGGCGGCGGCCGCGCTGATGGCTTGTATCCGCCAGGTGATCACCTAGCATGCCTGAGCCGGACTGGGGGCCTGGAGCGCGCTCAACGGGCGACGTCGGTCAGTTTGGCGCTTTCCCGGCGACCGAGTAGCGGAATTATCTTACGCAATATCCAATTTTCTTATCGCAGCTCCCTGGCGGTGTGCTGGCAGGTGGCATTGCAGAATGCGCAGCCCTCAGCGTTGCGCCGATACGCCGTTGAGCTCACCCTGTTGCAGGCTTTGCACGCTGTTGCCCAGTGCATCTGTTGCTTCGATATCGGCGCCATGGGCGGCCAGCGCGTCGAGCAATTCCTTGCGCTGAAACATGGCCGCATACATGGCGGCCGTCTGCCCCGCGCCATTGCGCTGGTCAGGGTTGCACTTGGCGTCGATCAGCCGCCTGGCAATGCGCACCTCGCCTTTGAATATCGCCCCCATCAGTGCGGTGTTGCCCCGCTTGTCCTGGGCGCATGGGTCGGCGCCGGCCGCCAGCAGTTGTTCCACGGCTGCTTGCTGGCCGTGGTAGGCCGCCAGAATAAGGCCGGTGTAGCCCTTTTCATCAGGGGTATCCAGGTTGTAGCCCGCCTGGATGAATGTCTTGAGCATTGCTTCATCCCCGCGGCGTGCGGCCCCGAAGAAGTAGTCGCGCAACCGCTGCTCGGTGTTGGTGTCTTGCCCTTGGGGCGGCAGCGGCTCTTGTGCCTGGGCGGTGAGAATCAGCAAGCCACACACGGCTGCCATCATCCATTTGTGCATGGTGTTTACCTGCGTATAAACGAAGAGCGGGCCGTCGGCCCGCTCAGTCATGGCACTCAGTCCTGCAGCTTCGCTGCCAGCTGCTGAACGCGCTTGAGGTCTGCCTTGGCCACTTTGGCCAGGCCTGCACCGTAGTCGCTATCGGCCTTGTAGAAGAACGACAGCATGATGTAGCGGCTTTGCTCGTCGGTCACTGCCAGGGCCTGGCCCAGGCTGTTGATCAGGTCGGTCTGTTCCTTCTTGCTGTAGGAGCGGAACAGCTCGCCAGTCTGCTTGAAGTTTTGCTCGCGCTGGATCTTCGCCTGCTGGGTGCTGCCCACCAGCGGGGTCGGCACATAGCGGGCGCTGGCCTGTTCTTCACGCGGCTGCAGGCGGCTTGGCTGGTAGTTGACCCCCGTGGTGGTGTGGCCCGCGTTGGCCTGGCCATCCTGGTTGACGTTATTGACCGGGAGGCGCGGCTGGTTGACCGGCAAGCCCAGGCCGTTGGCGCCAATGCGGTACATCTGGGTGTCGGCATAGGCGAACAGGCGGCCTTGCAGCAGGCGGTCTTCAGACGGTTCGATACCCGGCACCAGGTTGGACGGCGCCATGGCGACTTGCTCGGTTTCCTGGAAGAAGTTGTCGACGTTGCGGTTCAACACCATCTGGCCGATCTTGCGCTCTGGCACGTTCGGCCAGATCTTGGTGGCATCGAGCGGGTCGAAGTCGAACGTGGCCAGGTCTTCGGGCTTGAGCACCTGGATGTACAGGTCCCATTTGGGGAACTTGCCGTCCTTGATCGCGCTGACCAGGTCGTTGGTCATGTGGCTGTAATCACGGCCCTGGACCTGCTCGACTTGTTTGGGGTCAAGGTTCTTCTGGCCTTGCAGGCTCTTCCAGTGGAACTTCACGTAGTGCACTTGGCCTTCGCTGTTGACCAGCTTGTAGGCGTGCACGCTGTTGCCGTCCATTTCGCGGTAGCTGGCCGGGGTACCCTCGTTGGAGTACAGCAGGGTCAAGGTACGGGTGGCTTCTGGTACGTGGGAGAAGAAGTCGAAGCGGCGGGAGTCGTCATCGAGGTTGGTGCGTGGGTCAGGCTTGAACGCGTGCACCATGTCCGGGAACTTGATGGCGTCGCGGATGAAGAAGGTCGGGAAGTTGTTGCCTACCAGGTCCCAGTTGCCGTCTGCGGTGTAGAACTTGGTGGCGAAGCCGCGTGGGTCACGCAGGGTTTCGGGCGAGTGGTTGCCGTGCACCACGGCAGAAAAGCGCACGAACACCGGCGTTTTCTCACCTGGGCGGAAGACTTTGGCGATGCTCAGGTCGCTGATGTCGGCGCTGGCGGTGAACTCACCGTGCACCCCGGTACCACGGGCGTGCACCACCCGCTCTGGAATGCGTTCGCGGTCGAAGCGCTGCAGCTTCTGCAGCAGGTTGGCGTCTTGCAGCAGCACCGCGCCGTTGGCGCCAGCCGTTTGCGAATTCTGGTTGTCACCAACCGGTGCACCGCTGTCGCGGGTCAGGGTCGCGGCCTGGACGGACATCGTCAGCAGGCTGGCGGCCAGGCTTGCTGCAACCAGCAGGCGGCCGGGTTGGAAATGCTTTAGCACAGGGGTCATCGAGAAGCTCCATAGGCTCAATCGGGCGTTTTTGAATGCGCCCGCAGAGGATAATGAGCGTGGGGTGCCCCCCTAAATTGATCCTGCGCATCAGCACGATTGGCAATTTCAATGCAGTTTTTTATGCACTTTTTGCTAAGTGAGGACTGACGGTACGTCGGCAATCTCACTTGAACTGCCCTCTCACAGGAATGCCTAACGCACATCAACCCGAGGGCAAGCACCATGACTGAGCACAAAGACGACCCGAAACAAAGCCAGGTTCCCGCCCATTCCACGGAAGAGGAAAAGGCCAGGCTCAAGGACAAGAACAAGGACGGTATCCCGCCTGGCGCTGAGTGAGGCCTTGAGGTTGGGGCCGCTTTGCGGCCCATCGCCGGCAAGCCGGCTGCCACAGGTCTAGCGCGCAGCTCAAGAACTGCGCGGTCCGTGTAGGAGCCGGCTTGCCGGCGATGGGCTGCGTAGCAGCCCTGAAACGCTTAGGGGTAACCAATCAGATTGAACGTTTCAGCAATGCGCCCCGTCGGTACTTCCAAGTCGTTCGCATTTGGAGGCACTACCCATGAAGTACCGCGCACTCGGCAACACTGGCCTGCTGGTTTCTGAACTGGTGGTCGGCACGGTCCCGTTCGGCGGGCGTGGCGCATTCGAGAAAACCGGCAGCGTGGACGTGGCACTGGCCCGGCGCATGTTCGACATGGCCTTCGACGCCGGGGTCAACCTGGTCGACACGGCAGACCTGTACTCCCACGGCCTGGCCGAAGAGATCGTCGGCCAGGCGCTGGGTGAGCGGCGCCAGTCGGTCATCCTCGCCACCAAGGCGCGCAGCCCGATGGGGGACAACCCCAACGACAGCGGCGCTTCGCGCTATCACCTGATCCGCGCCTGCGAAGCCAGCCTCAAGCGCTTGGGCACCGACCATATCGACCTCTACCAGATCCACAACTGGGACGGCATCACGCCTGTGGAAGAGACCCTGGCCGCCCTTGAGCACCTGGTGCAAAGCGGCAAGGTGCGTTACTTCGGCACGTCCAACTACACCGCCTGGCAGATGATGAAAACCCTCGGCAGTGCTCGGCTCAACGGTTGGCAGCAGCCGGTTTCCCAGCAGATCTACTACACCCCCGAAGCCCGTGAAGCGGAGTACGAACTGCTGCCGATGGCACTCGACCAGGGCCTTGCCACGCTGGTGTGGGGGCCGCTGGGGGAGGGCTTGCTGACCGGCAAGGTGCGGCGCGGGCAACAGACGCCGGCCGGTACCCGCCAAGGCAACGATTGGCCGGAACCCTACGTGCATGACAAGGAGCGGGCCTACGACATCATCGAGGCGCTGATCGAGGTGGGGCGCCGGCATGGCTGCTCACCGGCGCGGGTGTGCCTGGCCTGGCTCAAGGACCGACCAGGCATCACCAGTGTCATCACGGCCGGGCGCACGGCCGAGCAGTTGCACGACAACCTGCAGGCGGTGGAGCTGGTGCTGACAGGCCAAGACCTTGAACAGATCGAGCGGGTGACGCGGATCGCGCCGCAGTATCCGTACTGGCACCGCATCGCCGCGAAAATGGACCGCATCGACCCGGCGGAGGCGCCGTTCATTGCCCTGCATCGGCAAACGATGAAGCAGCACAAACCCTGACCCGCAATCAGCCCGAGGTACCGATGGCCTGAGGCATGCAGGAAAGCTCGCTTTCAAACGGCAGGTCCGGCCCGGCCCTTGAACAGGTCACCGCAGCCGCCCCAATGGCGTAGGCCAGCATCGCATCGACCGTGTCGCGCGCCAGCATCGCCACACCCATCGGGCTGTCCGCACCCAGCCGAACCAGGCAGGCCAGCACGGCCGCCTGGAACGTATCCCCTGCCCCCACGGTGTCGCGAACCGGCAGTGAGCTGTCCGCCGGCCGGTGCCACGACCCGTGCGCACAATGCACGCTGGCACCCTCAGCCCCGTGGGTCACGAACACCAGCCGGCAGCGCTCGTTCAACCAGCCACGGGCTACCTCGCCAGTGTCGCGCCCCGGGTACAGCACCTGCAGGTCTTCCTCGCTGGCCTTGATCAAATGTGCATGCGCGGCAAACGCTTCAACGCGCCTGCGCCACAGCGCCACATCAGGCTGCGGATTCAGGCGTACGTTCGGGTCCAGGCTGATCAGCCGCTGGTCACGTTCGCGTTCCACCAGTGCCAGCAACGTGTCGGCCACGGGTGTCACCACCAGTGTGTATGACCCCACGTGCAGCCCGCGTACGTTCTCATCCAGTACCGGCAGATGCTCAAGCCGCACCTGCCGGTCGGCGCAGCCTTCGCCGCGGAACTGGTACTGCGCGGAGCCGTTGGCATCCAGGCCGACCATGGCCAGGGTGGTGGGTGCATCGCTGGTCACCAGGTGCTGGCAATTCACGCCTTCTTCCTCCAGTACCCGGCGCAGGCGCGCGCCGAGGTGGTCGCTGGACAACCCGCCGAAAAAGCCTGCGGCAACGCCCAGCCTGCGCAGGCCGATGGCGACGTTGAACGGCGAGCCGCCAGCAATCGCGCTAAAGCCCAGCTCTGAGGTGCGCGGGCTGTTTGCCAGGCTGAAGACATCGAACAACGCCTCGCCACATACCAGATACATGAAGTTCTCCCAAACAGAAAAGAGTAAGGACAGTACCGCGATCAATGCGCAGGCAGGTGATCCAGGTAGCGTCTGTAGGCCACGCCGTAGGCGGCCTGTTGCGCCAGGCCGGGCAGGGTGCGGGTGCTTTCGTCCAGCTCGACGCAGCGTTCGCACAGGGCCTGCAGGCTGTCGCCGTGGCCCAGTTGGCGGCCAAGGCTCCAGGCAGCCTGGATTGCCGCCCCCAGCGCGGCGGCTTCGGTCTGGCGCGGGCACACCACTGGCAGGCCGAGCAGATTGGCCAGTACCTGGCGCCACAGCTCGCTTTTTGCCGCCCCGCCCACCAGGCGGATTTCGCTGCCCTGCAGGCCGCTGGCGCGCAGCAGGTCCAGGCCATAGCGCAGGCTGAAGCAAGTGCCTTCGAGTACGGCCCGGCACAGGTTGGCGCGGGTCAGGTTGGCGCTGGTCATGCCATGCAGGCTGGCGCTGGCAGTGGGCAGCGCCGGTACGCGTTCGCCATCGAAAAACGGCAGCATCAACAAGCCGTCGGCGCCAAGCGGCGCTTGCGCGGCGAGGGCCGTGAAGCGGGTGAGGTCAAGCTCCAGCAGGTCACGCACCAGCGCGCAGGCGTTGGTCAGGTTCATCGTGCAGACCAAGGGCAGCCAGCCACCGCTGGAGGCGCAGAAGTTCGCCACCTCACCCTTGGGGTTGAACTGGGCATGGTCGGCGTAAGCTGCCAGGGTACCCGAGGTGCCCAGGCTGAGGGTGATCATGCCAGGGCTGATATTGCCGGTACCGATGGCGCTGAGCATGTTGTCGCCGCCGCCGGTGGCCACCCAGGCGTGAGGGTTCAGCCCCAGGCCTGCGGCGGCCTGCTCGCGCAGCGGGCCGACGCAGTCGCCGGGGGCGAGCAGCTCGGGAAGTGCCGCCAGCAGGCGCTCGCCCGGTTCGATGTGTTGCAGCACATCGGTTGCCCAGGTGTTGTGGTGCACGTTGTAGTAACCGGTGCCAGACGCATCGCCCGGCTCGCTGCAGGCGCGGCCTGTCAGCCAGTAATTGAGGTAGTCGTGGGGCAGCAGCACATGGGCCAGGCGGGCGAACAGGTTGGGGAAGTGCCGTTTGCTCCACAGCAGCTTGGATACGGTATAACCCGGCGCAATCACCAGCCCCAGGCGTTCGATCGAGCCTTGCGGGCCGCCGAGCGCGTTCAGCAGTGCTTGGTTTTCTGCCGTGGTTTCGGTGTCGCACCAGAGCTTGGCTGGGCGCAGCACTTGGCCTTGGGCGTCCAGCATCACCAGGCCATGCTGCTGGCCGGATACCGCCAGCGCACGGATGGCCTGGCCATCGACGCCGGCCTCATGCAGCGCGCCAGCGACTGCCGTGTGCAGGGCGGCGAGCCAGTCGGCCGGGTCCTGCTCGCGGCGCCCGTCGCGGCCCCGTGCAGGCGCGTGCGCGGCACTACCAAGGCCCAGCACCCGGCCACTGCCGGCGTCCAGCACCAGCGCCTTGGTACCTTGGGTACCGCAATCAATGCCGAGAAACAGTCCGTCCATTGCGTGTGCTCCAGGTCAGTCGCCAAGCACTCGGCGCAGCGTCTCGCTCACGCCAACCTCACACAGGCTGTCATACAGGCGCTCGAAAGCGCTGACGAAGGCACCGGAGGCGGGGATGACCGTGCCAAATATCGTTTCGTCGCCCAGCACCCGGGCAGCCAGCCCGTCACGCTGCACCACCCGTGCCTGGCATTGGGCCGCGCGTGGGTCGGGGATGGCATAGGCGCTGCCCTGTTCGTCTACCCCGCCCAGGTACAGGGCCCAGGCCGCTACCACCAGGGCCACGCGGTCCAGCGGCTGGCCCTCGGCAATCAGCTGGTTGGCGGTGGGGACGATGTACTTGGGAAACTTCGATGAGCCGTCCGAGCACACCCGCTCCAGCTGGTCGGCGATGGCGCGGTTGGCGAAGCGCTCGGTGAGGCTGTCCTTGTAGCGTTCCAGGTCGATGCCCGGCGCCGGGGCAAGTTGCGGGGTCACGTCCAGGTCCATGAACGTGCGCATGTAGCGGCGCAGCAGTGGGTCGGCAAGGGTTTCGTGGACCAGGCGGTAGCCCTGCAGGAAGCCCAGGTAGGTCAGTGCCAGGTGGCTGCCGTTGAGCAGCTTGATTTTCATTTCTTCATAGGGCGTGACGTCGTCGGTGAACTGCACACCGACCTTTTCCCACGCCGGGCGCCCGGCTACGAATTTGTCTTCCACCACCCACTGCAGGAACGGCTCGCACACCACCGGCCAGGCATCCTCGACGCCGTGGCGCTCGAACAGTCGTTGGCGGTGGTCGCTGCTGGTCATTGGCGTGATGCGGTCGACCATGGCGTTGGGGAAGCTCACGTGCTCGCCTATCCAGTGGGCCAGGTCCGGGTCGAGCAACCGGGCAAAGGCCAGCAGGGCCTTGCGCGCGACCGCGCCATTGTGCGGAAGGTTGTCGCAGGACATCACCGTGAACGGCCCCACGCCGGCCTCGCGGCGCCGCCGCAGGGCTTCGCAGAGAAAGCCGAACACGCCTTGCGGGGCCTGCGGGTTGGCCAGATCGTGCCGGACCTGCGCCAGGTCGGCGCGAAACTCGCCGGTGCTGTCGTCGATGCAGTAGCCGCCTTCGGTGATGGTCAGCGAGACGATGCGGACGCCGGGCTCGGCCAGTTTGGCCAGCAGCGCTTGGGCATCGTCCTCGGCCAAGAGCATGTCATTGAGGGCACCGATCACCCGCACTTCGGTGTCGGGTCGGTCGTCCAGCACAAACAGGGTGTACAGGTAGCCCTGCGCCGCCAGGGCGTCGCGCATGGCGCGGTCTTCGCTGCGCAGGCCGGCGCCGCAGATGGCCCAGTCCAGGCCTTCGCCGCGGTTCATCAGGGCGTCGGTGTAGGCCGCCTGATGGGCACGGTGAAACCCACCTACGCCAATGTGCACGATGCCCTGGCGCAGCTGCGAGGGCGCGTAGGAAGGGCGGGCGACCGTGGGCGCCAGCAGGTCGAGGTGGTGCGGGTCGAGTTTCATCGTGTACGTCCTCAGGCCGCTTGCTGCAGGCGTTTGTCCAAGGCCTGGCCGTTGCTGTCGAACAGGTGGCAGTGGCCCGGGTCGAAGGTCAGTTCCAGGGGCTCGCCGAAGGCCGGCGCAAAGTCGCCGCGCACCCGTACGGTGAGCATTTCCCCGGAGCCGGCACGTACATGGCAGTAGCTGTCACTGCCCAGGCGCTCACTGACGTCGGCGGTCACCTGCAGCAAGCCGGGTGTGCCGTGCCCGGCGCTGGCGATGTTCAGGTGCTCCGGGCGGATGCCCAGCGTCACGGGGCTGCCAGCGGGCAGGCCGTCTGTGCACAGTGCCAGGCTGACACGGGCACCGCATTCAAGGGTGACCTCGCACGAGGTGCCCTGGCTGGGGCTCACGTGGCCGCGCAAAAAGCCCATTTTCGGTGTGCCGAGAAAGCCTGCGACGAACAGGTTGGCCGGGTGGTGGTACAGCTCCAGCGGCGAGCCGACCTGCTCGATGCGCCCGCCGTTGAGCACCACCACCTTGTCGGCCAGGGTCATCGCCTCGACCTGGTCGTGGGTCACGTAGATCATGGTCGCGGCCAGCTCCTGGTGCAGGCGCGCAAGCTCCAGGCGCATCTGCACGCGCAGGGCGGCGTCAAGGTTAGACAGCGGCTCGTCGAACAGGAAAATCTTTGGGTTGCGCACGATCGCCCGGCCGATCGCCACCCGCTGGCGCTGGCCACCAGACAGTTGGCGGGGTTTGCGTTCAAGCAGCGGTTGCAGTTCTAGGATGCGCGCGGCGTTGTCGACTTTGGCCTGCACTTCACGCTTGTCCACGCCGGCCAGGTCCAGGGCGAACGACAGGTTCTTGCGTACGGTCATGTGCGGGTAGAGCGCGTAGGTCTGGAACACCATGGCCAGGTCGCGTTTGGCCGGGGCGGTGTCAGTGATGTCGACGCCGTCCAGGGTGATGTGGCCGCCGCTGACCTCCTCAAGGCCGGCGATCAGCCGCAGCAGTGTCGACTTGCCACACCCGGACGGGCCGACGAACACCACGAACTCACGGTCGCGCACCTCCAGGTCGATGCCCTTGATGATGGCGTGGCCATCGAAGCCTTTGTGCAGGTTGCGGATCTTCAGGTCAGCCATGGCGAATGTCCTCTGCGGCGGCCCGCAATAGGGGTGATTGAGCAGGTGTCGTGTGGGGGGCGGTTCATTTCACGGCGCCGAACGAAAGGCCGCGCACCAGCTGCTTCTGGCTGATCCAGCCGAAAATCAGGATGGGCGCGCAGGCCAGGGTCGAGACGGCCGAGAGCTTGGCCCAGAACAGCCCCTCCGGGCTTGAGTAGGAAGCCACCAGCGCGGTCAGTGGGGCGGCAGCCGAAGAGGTCAGGTTGAGCGACCAGAACGCCTCGTTCCAGCACAGGATCAACGACAGCAGCACGGTCGAGGCCAGCCCGCCGCGAGCGATCGGCAGCAACACGCGGACGATTTCCTGCCAGGTGCCGGCACCGTCCAGGCGCGCGGCTTCAAGGATGTCCACCGGGATGTCCTTGAAGTAGGTGTACACCATCCACACCACGATCGGCAGGTTGATCAGGGTGTAGACGATGATCAGCGCCAGGCGCGAGTCGAGCAGGCCGAACTGTTTGGCCAGCAGGTAGATCGGCATCAGCACGCCCACCGGCGGCAGCATCTTGGTCGACAGCATCCACAGCAGCGTGCGCTTGGTATGGCGGGTTTCGAAAAAGGCCATGGAGTAGGCCGCCGGCACTGCGACAAGCATGCACAGCGCGGTTGCCGAGAAGGCGATCAGCACCGAATTCCAGGCGTAGGCGAAGTAGTCGCTGCGCTCGTTGATGTGCAGGTAGTTTTCCAGCGTTGGCGCGAAGATGAACTGTGGCGGTGTGGCGAAGGCGTCGAGCTCGGTCTTGAAGCTGGTCAGCAGCATCCAGAAGATCGGGAAGAAGATCACCAGGGCGATGCCCCAGCACAGCAGGCCGATCAATGCGTCGCGCAGGCGGCGGGTTTGCTTGAGTGGCAGCATGGCGGGCTCCTCAGCGGCGCTCGGTCAGGTTCTTGCCGATCATCCGTATCAGCACGATGGCGGCGATGTTGGCGATCAGCACGGCGATCAGGCCGCCGGCCGAGGCCATGCCGACGTCGAACTGCAGCAGCGCCTGGTTGTAGATCAGGTAGGCGAGGTTGGTGGACGCATAGCCCGGGCCGCCGCTGGTGGTGGTGAAGATTTCGGCGAACACCGACAGCAGGAAGATGGTCTCGATCATCACCACCACGGCAATCGGGCGGGCCAGGTGCGGCAGGGTCAGGTGCCAGAAGATCGCCAGCGGACCGGCGCCGTCCAGGCGCGCGGCTTCTTTCTGTTCCAGGTCCTGCGACTGCATGGCGGTCATCAGGATCAGGATGGCGAACGGTAGCCACTGCCAGGAGACGATCAGGATGATCGACAGCAGCGGGTAGTGCGCCAGCCAGTCCACGGGCTGCGCGCCGAACAGCCGCCACACGGCCGCGAGAATGCCCGACACCGGGTGCAATATCAGGTTCTTCCACAGCAGCGCGCTGACCGTGGGCATGATGAAGAACGGTGAAATCAGCAGCACCCGTACCACGCCGCGCCCCCAGAACTCGCCGGCCTCCAGCAGCGCCGCGATGAGCACGCCGAACACCACGCTGATCGCCAGCACGCTGCCGACCAGGGTCAGGGTGTTCAGGGCGCCGGGCATGAAGCCTGGGTCGGTGACGAAGTACGCGAAGTTCTCCAGGCCTACGTACGCATTTTCGCCCGGGTACAGCAGGTTGTAGCGGATCAGCGAAAAATACAGGGTCATGCCCAAGGGTACGACCATCCACAACAGCAGCAGCGCCACCGAAGGGCTGACCAGGAACCAGCCCGGCCCGACGCGGCGTTTGCCGGGGCGTGCGGTGGCGAGGGTCGGGGTATCGAGGGCCGAAGTGTCCATGGCGACTCCGTGTGCAGCGAAAAGGGCGGACGGCGGCCGTCACCGCGCCAGGCGTTGGCGCGGCTCAGGCCACGGGTGGGCTACTTGGGATAACCGGCGCGCTTCATCTCGCGTTCGGTGGACTGCTGGGCGGCGGCAAGCACCTGGTCGACCTTCATCTGCCCGGTCAGGGCGGCGGAGAACAGCTTGCCGACCTGCGTCCCAATGGCCTGGAACTCGGGGATGGTCACCAACTGAATACCCACGTACGGCACGGGCTTGAGCGTGGGGTGGTTGGGGTCAACGCGCTTGAGCGACTCCAGCGTCACCTTGGCGAACGGCGCTGCGGCCAGGTAGGCGTCGCTGTAGGTAGAGGCGCGGGTGCCTGGTGGCACGTTGGCCACGCCTTCCTTGTCGGCCACCAGTTTGCCGTAGGCTTCAGACGTGGCCCAGGTGCTGAAGGCCTTCGCCGCGTCCTTGGCCTTGGAGCTGCTGGGGATGGCCAGCGCCCAGGAATACAGCCACGAGGCGCCCTTGTCGGTGACCTCTTTTGGCGCAAAGGTGAAGCCGACCTGGTCGGCGACCTTGCTCTGGGTCTTGTCGGTGACGAACGAGCCGGCAACGCTGGCATCGACCCACATCGCGCACTTGCCGCTGTTGAACAGTGCCAGGTTTTCGTTGAAGCCGTTGCTCGACGCGCCTGGCGGGCCGTACTGCTTCAAGGTGTCGACGTAGAAGTTCAGCGCGTTCTTCCACGCGCTGCCGGTGAATTCCGGCTGCCACTGTTCGTTGAACCAGCGTGCTCCAAAGGCATTGGCCACGGTGCCGATCAGCGCCATGTTCTCGCCCCAGCCGGCCTTGCCGCGCAGGCAGATGCCGTACTGGCCCTGGTCGGGGTGGTGGAGTTTGGCGGCAAATTCACCCAGCTGGGTCCAGGTCGGTTGCTCGGGCATGCTCAGCCCAGCGTTCTGGAACAGGTCCTTGCGGTAGTAGGTGATCGAGGCCTCGGCGTAGAAGGGCAGGGCGTACAGCGTGCCGTTGGCCGACAAGCCATTGCGCACAGACGGGAACACGTCGTCGAGGTTGTAATCGGCCGGCAGGTCCTTCATCGGCTCCAGCCAGCCTTTGGCGCCCCACAGTGCGGCTTCGTACATGCCGATGGTCAGTACGTCGAACTGCCCGCCCTGGGTGGCGATGTCGGTAGTCAGGCGCTGGCGCAGCACGTTCTCTTCAAGCACGACCCACTTGAGCCTGATGTCCGGGTGCTGCTCTTCGAACACCTTGGCCAGGCGCTGCATGCGGATCATGTCGTTGTTGTTGACCGTGGCGATGGTCAGCGTTTCGGCGCCCTGGGCCATTAGCGGCAGGCTGAGGCAGGCAGCGGCCAGGCAGGCCTTGATCGCGTCGTTCATCTATGAACTCCCTTACCGGGCCGGCTGACGGCACGGAAGACATTATTATTTTTGTGTCGCTGGCGCTGATTACACCCCCGCGTGGCGCTGCCGACAAAGCTTGGGCTGCACGCTGGCTGATACTTTTTTGCAGTTGTTGCGCTCAGTGATGGTTCTGCTCGGTCAGCCGCTGGATCACCAGGCTGCGATAGTCGGAGGGGGTCATGCCTTTGAGCTGTTGAAAGCGCCGGTTGAAATTGGACAGGTTGCTGAAGCCTGATTCGAAGCACACCCCGGTCACCGGCAGGTCGCTTTTGGCCAGCAGTTCGCAGGCCTTGCTGACCCGCAGGCGGTTGACGAACTCGACAAAACCGCGCCCGGCCGCCTGTTTGAAGAAGCGTGAGAAGTAGGTGGGGGTCATGCCCAGGTGCTCGGCCACTTCGTTCTGGGTCAAGTCCTGGGCGTAGTGCTGGAAGATGTAGTTCACCGCCCGGTTGATGCGCTCGACGTTGTGCTCGTCAGCCAAATGCGAGGAGGTGACTGTGGACAACAACTGGTAGTCCTCGCAGCCGGCCAGCTGTTCCATGAGGATAAAAAAGTATCCAAGGCGGGTCATGCCGCGGCTGTGCGCGATGCGTTGCAACAATTGGCGGCTCTCGGCGATCAGCGTGGGGTCACGGAACTCGATGCCGTAGTGTGCGCGGGCCAGCAACGGGCTGAGTTGGTGCAGTTCAGAAAATGCCCGGCTGCCGCTGTGCAGCACCTCGTCCGTGAAATTGACCAGCATGTCGCGCTGGCTGAATACCTCCCCAGGGCCGGCCTGGCTGATCCAGTTGTGCGGCAGGTTGGGCCCTGTGAGGAAAAGCGTGTTCGGCGCGAAGCTGCCGATGTAGTCGCCGATGAACACTTTGCCGGCGCTGGCCACGATCAGGTGCAGTTCGTATTCCTTGTGGAAATGCCAGCGCACCAGCGGGCTGGGAAAGCCATGCTGGCGGTAGATCAGAGAGTCGCCCTCGTGATCGTCCATCAACTCGTAGGACGGGTCGCTGACTTTGCTCGTTCTGGGCATGGCGCTGCTGGGCTCCGAAGGACGAAGTACCATCGTAGCCTGAACAGGGCAGGTGTCACAGGCCGCCAAGCGCGCCCGCGCTTGCGCTATGATTGGCGCTTCTGTCTCTGGAACCTCCCTGGATGAGCAAGCCCGGTCAAATGGTGCTGATCGCGTTGCGCAAGATGATCGCCTCGGGCGAACTGGCGGCTGGCGCGCGGCTGATGGAAGTGCCTACCGCCGAACGGTTCGGCGTCTCACGCATGCCCGTACGCATGGCGTTTCGTACCCTGGAGCAGGAGGGCCTGCTGGTGCGTTGCGGCGGCCGTGGCTTCCAGGTGCGTTCGGTCAGCGCCGACGACATTGCCGGTGCGGTGGAGGTGCGCGGTGTGCTCGAAGGCCTGGCTGCCCGCCAGGCCGCTGAGCGCGGCCTGCTGCCCGCGGCGCGCGAGGCGCTGCAGCGCTGCCTGGTCGAAGGCGACCTGTTGTTCGACAAGGGGTATGTGACCGAAGAGGACTTGCACGCCTATCACGACCTGAACATGCGCTTTCACCAGGTGATCGTCGAGGCCAGCCACAACCCGGCCATCGCCGATGCCCTGGCGCGCAACGACCACTTGCCGTTCGCTTCGGTCACTGCGCTGGCGGTGGACCGTCACGACCTCGCCCGTGAATTCCGGCGCTTCAACTTCGCGCACATGCAGCACCATGCGGTGTTCGATGCGCTCACCCACGGCCAGGGTGCCCGCGCCGAGGCGATCATGCGCGAACATGCCAATGCCACGTTGCGCTATGCCGAAACCTTTGGCGCGGCCACGGCGGACGAGGGCATGAAGGTGATCCTGCCCCCGTCCTGAGGCGTTTTACAGGTCCAGTACCAGCAGGGGCGTCTTCGCCCGCGAACAGCACGGCGTGAACTGATCGTTCAGGGCCTGTTCCTGTTCCGTGAGGAACAGGTCGCGGTGCTCTGGCGTGCCCTGCAGCACACGCGTCAGGCAGGTGCCGCAAATACCCTGTTCACAGGAGACGGCGATCTCGATGCCGTGGCGTTCCAGCACCTGCACCACGCTCTGGTCGGCCGGCACCTCGAACACTTGGCCGGTGCTGCCTACCTGCACCGAGAAGCTGCCGTCGTCGCTGTTTGCAACCGGCGCTGCGGCGAAGTACTCGCGGTGCAGGTTGGCCTGCTGCCACCCCAACTGCTTGGCAGTGTCCAGCACGTGCTGCATGAAGCCGCCAGGCCCGCACACGTAAAGGTGCACATCGCCCTGCGGGCTGCCCAGCACTTGGGCGATGTCCAGGGCGGTCTCCGGCTGCTCGTCAAAATGTACGAACAGGCGGTCAGCGAAGGGTGCGGCGCTCAGGCGCTCGACAAAGGCTGCGCGGTCGCTGGAGCGTGCACAGTAGTGCAATTCGAAATCGTCGCCGTTGCAGGCCAGTTGCTCCGCCATGCACAGCAGGGGCGTTATGCCGATGCCACCGGCGAACAGCAGGCTGCGCCGGGCGCCCTGGGCCAGCGGGAACAGGTTGCGTGGGGCGCTGATGCGCAGGCGGTGGCCAGCCTGCACCTGCTCGTGAAGGCTGCGCGAACCGCCGCGTGAGGCGGGGTCGTTGAGCACGCCGATCAGGTAGCGGTGGCGTTCTGCTGGGTGGTTGCACAGGGAATACTGGCGCACCAGCCCGTCCGGCAGGTGCACATCGATGTGCGCGCCGGCGCTGAAGGGCGGCAGTGGGCTGCCATCGGCGGCCGCCAGCTCGAAGCTGCAGATGCCCTGGGCTTCGTCGTTGCGGGATACCACTACGGCATCGATCATGGCGCGGGCTCCTCAGGCGGGGGTGGTGTGGGTGGCGATCACGTGCGGTTTGGGCGCGTGCTCTTTGGCGATCAGCCGCTCCAGCACCTTGCGCGCCTGTACGCCGCCGGCGTCGATGTTGAGCTTGAGCAGGTTGCGCTCGGGGTAGGCGAGCAGGTTCTGCTGCTGGCGTTCGAGCATTTCCAGGTCTTCGCTGAAAATCTTGCCCTGGCCTTCGCGGATGCTCGCGGTCAGGGCCTGATCGTGGGCGGCAAAATTGCGCGCCATGCCCCAGAAGTACCAGATCGAGGTGTCGCTCTCGGGGGTGATGAAATCGACCACGATGCTCGAGGCCTTGTGCTCGGCCGGGGCGTGGTAGCCGCCGTGGCCTGCATGGGCCACGCCCACCTCGATCAGTACATGGCTGGGCGGGGTGAAGCGGCAGATCTGCCAGCGGTCCACCGGCACGTCATCGGCCAGGCCGTTGCCGCGCAGGGCCATGCGCCAGAAGGGCGGCGGCATGATGTTTTCCATGTGCCGGGCGGTGACCACTTCGTCGCCGCTCACCGTGGTGGCCGGGGGCGCCTCGTCGATTTCCTTCTGGCCGATGCTGGAGGCGTGCACATAGGTTTCATGGGTGAGGTCCATGAGGTTGTCGATCATCAGGCGGTAATCGCAACCGATGTGGAACAACCCGCCGCCATAGGCCCATTCGTCGCTGGCCGCCCACGGCAGGTGCGGGATCAGGGCCGGGTCAGCCTGGGTTTGGTCACCGGGCCAGACCCAGATGAAGCCATGGCGCTCGACCACGGCGAAGGCCTTGTTGCAGGGGAAGCCCCGCACCCGTTGGCCAGGCATGGCGACGGCTTTGCCATCACAGCCCATGACCAGCCCGTGGTAGCCGCACACCAGGTTGCCGTTTTCGACAAAGCCCAGCGACAAGGGCGCGCCGCGGTGCGGGCAAAAGTCTTCTACGGCGGCGACGCGGTTTTCGTTACCACGGTAGAACACGATCTTCTCCCCGCAAATCTGCCGGCCCAAGGGCTTCTCGGCGATTTCGTCAGGGGTGCAGGCGACGTACCAGGTGTTTTTCGGGTACATGAAGGACCTCCAATTGTTGTTGTTATTTAATGGATCCATTAAGGCCTGAGCTGAAAGGCTGGTCAATGGTTAATCCCAACAAAAATTGGAGGCTGTGCGATTATCGTACGCTTAATGGATCCATTTGGCGGATTGGGGATGAATGGCCCTATTCCTTGTAAATTTTCGTCAGCAGCCGCAGCAGTTCTGTGCGCTCGGCTTCTTCAAGGCTGCCAGTAGCCTCCCGATCGCTGTCGCTGGCGATCTGTTTGAGCTCCTTGAGCATCGCTTCGCCCGACTTGCTCAAGAAAATCCCGTAAGAGCGCTTGTCCGGCTTGCACCGCACTCGCACGGCCAGCGCACGCTCTTCCAGTTTGTTCAGCAGCGGCACCACCTGCGGCGGCTCGATCGCCAAGGCGCGCGCCAGGTCCGCCTGCATCAGGCCCGGGTTCTGCTCGATGATCGCCAGCGCAGAGAACTGCGCCGGGCGCAGGTCGTAGGCCGCCAGCCGGCTGATCAGGTGCTGGAACAGCTTCAGCTGGGCGCGGCGCAACGCGTAACCGAGCAGGTCCTCAAGGACCGTGTCGCCAGGGGGCGTGGGCAGGGAAGCGGTGTCGTCGGTTCGGGCAGACCTTGCCATCGGATTGCATGCTCCTGTGTCATGAGTAAGAAAGTTACCCAGTTTGCCTGCGCTGGCTCAATCCGGCTAGTGAAGCTCAGGCTAAAAAGCTTCTCAACCGGCTGGAAGGCAAAGATAATTTTCATAATAGTTAATTGACATAACTAATTTGCCGGATTAGTTTGATGGTCACCACCTCGAACAACAAGAGTGCAGAACCATGAGCAAATACGAAGGCCGCTGGACCACCGTGAAGGTCGAACTGGAGTCGGGCATCGCCTGGGTAACCCTCAACCGCCCGGAAAAACGCAATGCCATGAGCCCCACCCTGAACCGGGAAATGGTCGACGTGCTGGAAACCCTGGAGCAGGACGCCGACGCCGGCGTGCTGGTGCTGACCGGGGCCGGTGAGTCGTGGACTGCAGGCATGGACCTGAAGGAATACTTCCGCGAGGTCGACGCCGGCCCCGAAATCCTTCAGGAAAAAATCCGCCGTGAAGCCTCGCAATGGCAATGGAAGCTGCTGCGCATGTACGCCAAGCCGACCATCGCCATGGTCAACGGCTGGTGCTTCGGCGGCGGTTTCAGCCCACTGGTGGCCTGCGACCTGGCCATCTGCGCCGACGAGGCCACCTTCGGCCTGTCGGAAATCAACTGGGGCATCCCGCCCGGCAACCTGGTCAGCAAGGCGATGGCCGATACCGTTGGCCATCGCCAGTCGCTGTACTACATCATGACTGGCAAGACCTTCGGCGGTGCCAAAGCCGCCGAGATGGGCCTGGTCAACGAGAGCGTACCGCTGGCCCAGCTGCGCGAGACGACCCGCGAGCTGGCGCTGAACCTGCTGGAGAAGAACCCGGTGGTGCTGCGTGCAGCCAAGAACGGCTTCAAGCGTTGCCGCGAACTGACCTGGGAGCAGAACGAAGACTACCTCTACGCCAAACTCGACCAGTCCCGCCTGCTGGACACCGAGGGCGGTCGCGAGCAGGGCATGAAGCAGTTCCTCGACGACAAGTCCATCAAGCCGGGCCTGCAGGCTTACAAACGCTGAGGGCCGGGGCGGGCTGTGCCGCCACTGGCCACAGCCTGCGGATATTTCTCTACAACCACAACAAGAGGGATGAGCATGTTGCAGGTGCCTTTGCTGATTGGCGGGCAGTCGCGCCCCGCCAGCGATGGACGAACCTTCCAGCGCTGCAACCCGGTCACCGGTGAGGTGGTGTCGCAAGTCGCTGCCGCCACGCTGGCCGATGCCGATGCCGCGGTGGCCGCCGCCAGCGCAGCGTTCCCGGCCTGGGCCGCGCTGGCGCCCGGTGAGCGGCGCAGCCGCTTGCTGGCCGGCGCCGACCTGCTGCAGGCGCGCGCTGCCGAGTTCATCGCCGCGGCCGGCGAAACCGGGGCCATGGCCAACTGGTATGGCTTCAACGTGAAGCTGGCCGCCAACATGTTGCGCGAAGCTGCGGCCATGACTACGCAGATTACCGGTGAGGTCATCCCCTCGGATGTGCCCGGCAGCTTTGCCATGGCCCTGCGCGCCCCTTGCGGTGTGGTGCTGGGCATCGCACCGTGGAACGCCCCGGTGATCCTCGCCACGCGGGCCATCGCCATGCCGCTGGCCTGTGGTAACACCGTAGTGCTCAAGGCCTCCGAGGTCAGCCCGGCGGTGCACAGGCTGATCGGCCAGGTGCTCCACGATGCAGGCTTGGGCGAAGGCGTGGTCAATGTGATCAGCAATGACCCGGCCGATGCGCCCGCCATCGTCGAGCGGCTGATCGCCAACCCTGCGGTGCGCCGCGTCAATTTCACCGGCTCCACCCAGGTGGGGCGCATTGTCGGCGAGCTGGCTGCACGGCACCTGAAACCTGCCTTGCTCGAACTGGGCGGCAAGGCGCCGCTGCTGGTGCTCGATGACGCCGACCTGGACGCCGCCGTCGAAGCCGCAGCGTTTGGGGCCTACTTCAACCAGGGCCAGATCTGCATGTCCACCGAGCGCCTGGTGGTCGACAACTGCATCGCCGACACCTTCGTCGACAAGCTGGCGGCCAAGGTCGGCGGGCTGCGCGCAGGTGACCCACAGGCCAGCACGTCGGTGCTCGGTTCGCTGGTCAGCGGTGCGGCCGGCGAGCGCATCAAGGCGCTGATCGACGATGCCGTGGCCAAGGGTGCACGCCTGGTGTGCGGCGGCCAGCTGGACGGCAGCATTTTGCAGCCCACCCTGTTGGACAACGTCGACGCAAGCATGCGCCTGTACCACGAAGAGTCCTTCGGGCCGGTGGCAGTGGTGCTGCGCGCCGAGGGCGATGAAGCCTTGCTGAAGCTGGCCAACGACTCCGAGTTCGGCTTGTCGTCGGCCATCTTCAGCCGCGACACCAGCCGTGCGCTGGCCTTGGCCCAGCGTGTAGAGTCGGGTATCTGCCACATCAACGGCCCGACCGTGCATGACGAGGCGCAGATGCCCTTCGGTGGGGTCAAGGCCAGCGGCTACGGCAGCTTCGGCAGCCGCACCGCCATCGATCAATTCACCCAGCTGCGCTGGGTCACCCTCCAGCATGGCCCCAGGCATTACCCCATCTAGGCAACGCGCACCATCGGCCGCCGCCCGCACCGCCGGGCGGCGGCAGGCTGTACAACAATAACAAGGAGCAACCTGCGTGAATAACCAAGCCCGCACAGGGGCGACCGCCCCTGGTCAAAGCCCGCGCTACCGGCAGGTGTCCATCGGGCATCCCCAGGTGCAGTTCAGCGAGGCCGACGGCATCCTGCGCATGCAGGCCGTCGAGCCCCTGGCGCCGCTGCCGGCGCGCCTGCTTGACCGGCTGCTGCACTGGGCCGCACAGCGCCCGGACACCACCTTCATTGCCGCGCGTCAGCCCGACGGTGCCTGGCGCACAATCACCTACGCGCAGATGCTCGTGCAGGTACGTACCATCGCCGCCAACCTGCTGGGCTTTGGCCTGAGCGCCGAGCGGCCGCTGGCGCTTTTTTCCGGCAACGATATCGAGCACCTGCAGATCGCCTTGGGCGCCATGTACGCCGGCATCCCGTATTGCCCGGTGTCGCCGGCCTACGCGCTACTGTCCCAGGACTTTGCCAAGCTGCGGCATGTGTGCGAGGTACTGACGCCGGGGTTGGTGTTCGCCACCGACACCCAGCCGTTCCAGCGTGCCTTCGACGCCGTGCTGGACCCATCGGTGGCGGTGGTGAGCGTGCGCGGCCAGGCCGCCGGCCGCCGGCACCTGAGCTTCGACAGCCTGCTGCAGCCGGGCGACCTTGCGCCAGCCGATGCGGCGTTTGCCGCCACCGGGCCCGACACCATCGCCAAGTTCCTCTTCACCTCCGGCTCCACCAAGCTGCCCAAGGCGGTCGTCACCACCCAACGCATGCTGTGCGCCAACCAGCAGATGCTGTTGCAGACCTTCCCGGTGTTCGCAGAAGAGCCGCCGGTGCTGGTGGACTGGCTGCCGTGGAACCACACCTTCGGCGGCAGCCACAATTTGGGCATCGTGCTGTACAACGGCGGCAGCTTCTACCTGGACGCCGGCAAGCCCACCCCGCAAGGCTTCGGCGAAACCTTGCGCAACCTGCGCGAGATTTCTCCCACCGCCTACCTGACCGTGCCCAAGGGCTGGGAAGAACTGGTCAAGGCACTGGAGCAGGACGCGCAGTTGCGTGAAGTGTTCTTTGCCCGCATGAAGCTGTTCTTCTTCGCCGCCGCCGGGCTTTCACAAAGCGTGTGGGACCGCCTGGACCGCATTGCCGAGCAGCACTGTGGCGAGCGTATCCGCATGATGGCTGGCCTTGGCATGACCGAAGCGGCGCCATCCTGCACGTTCACCACCGGGCCATTGTCTCTGGCAGGCTACGTGGGCTTGCCGGCACCGGGGTGCGAAGTGAAGCTGGTGCCGCTGGACGGCAAGCTGGAGGCGCGCTTTCGCGGCCCGCACATCATGCCCGGCTACTGGCGTTCGCCGCAGCAAACGGCCGAGGCGTTCGATGACGAGGGCTTTTACTGCTCGGGCGATGCCTTGAAGCTCGCCGATGCGCAGCAGCCCGAACAGGGCCTGATGTTCGATGGGCGTATTGCCGAAGACTTCAAGTTGTCGTCGGGGGTGTTCGTCAGTGTCGGGCCGCTGCGTAACCGTGCGGTGCTCGAAGGCTCACCCTATGTGCAGGACATCGTGGTGGCTGCGCCGGACCGCGAATGCCTGGGCATCCTGGTGTTCCCGCGTCTGCCCGAATGCCGGCAACTGGCCGGGCTACCGGCTGCGGCCAGCGATGCCGAAGTGCTCGGCAGCGGCGCGGTGCGCAGCTGGTTCGCCGCTTGGCTGGAGCGCCTGAACCGTGATGCCCAGGGCAACGCCAGCCGGATCGAATGGTTGTCACTGCTGGTAGAGCCGCCATCGATCGACGCCGGGGAGATCACCGACAAAGGCTCGATCAACCAGCGTGCGGTGTTGCAGCGCCGGGCTGACAAGGTAGAGGCGCTGTACCGTGGCGAAGACCCAACCGTGCTGCCCGCGCAGGCGCGCCCGTGAGCAGCGCCGGGCTGTGCACCGCGTTCGACGATGTGGCCATCGTGCAGATGGTGCGCACGCCGTGGGTCGACCTCGGCGGTGCGCTCGCCGCGGTTTCACCGATCGACCTGGGCATCAAGGCCGGGCGGGCGGTGCTGGCGCGCGCCGGCATCAGCCCGCAGGCGGTGGACAGCGTGCTGGCCGGCAGCATGGCCCAGGCCAGTTTCGATGCGTACCTGCTGCCGCGCCATGTCGGGCTGTACTGCGGGGTGCCGCAAGCCGTGCCCGCGCTGGCAGTGCAGCGCATCTGCGGCACCGGCCTCGAGCTGCTGCGCCAGGCCGGGGAGCAGTTGCGCAGTGGTGTGCAGCAGGTGCTGTGCGTTGGCGCCGAGTCGATGTCGCGCAACCCGATCGCGGCGTATGAACACCGTGGCGGCTTTCGCCTTGGCGCGCCGGTAGGGTTCAAGGATTTTCTCTGGGAGGCGTTGTACGACCCGGCTGCCGGGGTGGACATGATCGGTACCGCAGAAAACCTGGCCCGCGCGCATGGCCTGAGCCGAGAGGCGGTGGATGCCTGGGCGCTGCGCAGCCATCAGCGTGCGCTGCAAGCCCAGCAGCAGGGCTGGTTCGACGAGGAAATCGTCGAGGTCACGGCAGAGGCTTTCAGCGCCGAAGGCTGCCTGCCACGTGGCATCGAACTGCCACGCGGCGTGGCCCACGTCAGCCACGACAGCCACCCGCGGCCGACCGATGCCACAGCGCTGGCCCGCCTGCGTGCGGTGCACGCCGGTGGCGTGCAAACCGCCGGCAACAGTTGTGCAGTGGTCGATGGCGCGGCGGCGGCGTTGGTGACGCGTTTTTCCGCGTGCACCCAGCCACCGTTGGCACGCTTGCTGATGGCCACGGCCGTGGGCGTGCCCCCCAGCACCATGGGCATTGGGCCGGCCCCGGCCATTGCCTTGCTGCTCGAACGCAGTGGCCTGCGCCTGGAGCAGATCGACCGCTTCGAAATCAACGAAGCGCAAGCCGCCCAGGTACTGGCAGTGGCCCAAGCGCTGCAACTGGATGTGGAAAAACTCAACGTGCATGGCGGTGCCATCGCCCTGGGCCACCCCTTGGCTGCCACCGGCCTGCGCCTGGTGCACACCCTGGCCCGTCAGTTGCGCCAGGGCAACCTGCGTTATGGCATCGCTGCGGCCTGCATCGGCGGCGGCCAAGGCATGGCGGTGCTGATCGAAAACCCCCACTTCGCGGCTTGAATCCGAGGACTCCCATGGCTTGGAAGGCTCCCCTGCAGGACATGCAATTCGTGCTGGAGCATTGGCTGAGGGCCGAGCAGGCCTGGCAGCAGTTGCCGGCCTACGCCGACGTCGATCTCGAACTGGCCCTGCAGGTGCTGCAGGAGGCCGCCCGCTTCAGCGAACAGGCACTGGCGCCGTTGAATGCACTGGGCGACCGCCAGGGCTGCCACCTGGAGCAGGGCAGGGTGCGCACACCGGACGGCTTTGCGGCGGCCTATCGGGCTTACGTGGACGGCGGCTGGCCGGCGCTGGCCTGCGAGCCCCGGTTCGGCGGCCAGGGCTTGCCGTTGGTGCTGGATGCGGCGGTTCAGGAGATGCTCTTTGCCAGCAACCATGGCTGGGCCATGTACACCGGCATCGCCCATGGCGCCTACCTGTGCCTTAAGGCCCATGGCAGCGACCAATTGCAGGCGCGTTACCTGCCCGGCATTGTCAGCGGCGCAAGCCTGCCCACCATGTGCCTGACCGAGCCGCAGGCCGGCAGTGACCTTGCCTTGCTGCGCTGTCGTGCCGAACCGCTGGGCGACGGCAGCTACGCGGTCACCGGCAACAAGCTGTTCATTTCCGGGGGCGACCACGACCTGACCCGCGACATCCTGCACCTGGTGCTGGCGCGTTTGCCCGATGCACCGGCAGGCAGCCGTGGGCTGTCATTGCTGCTGGTGCCCAACGGGTTGGAGGGCGGTGTGGGCAACGGGGTGCAGTGCGATGGCCTTGAGCACAAACTGGGCATTCGCGGCAGCGCCACCTGTGCGCTGCGCTTCGAGGGGGCCAAGGGCTGGCTGGTGGGGCAGGCGCACGGTGGCCTGGCGGCCATGTTCGTGATGATGAATTCCGCCAGGTTGCACGTCGGCCTGCAAGGGTTGGGGCACGCCGAAGCGGCTTGGCAACTGGCCCGTGACTACGCACTGGAGCGTCGCCAGATGCGCGCCCCCGGGCATTCGCCGGGCGCCGCTGCCGACCCCATCCACCTGCACCCCGCCATGCGCCTTACGCTACTGGAGTTGCGGGTGCGCACCGAAGGCATGCGCAGCCTGGGATACTGGACGGCGCACTGGCTGGATGTGGCCGACGCCTCTAGTGACCCTGCCCAGCGTGCCAAAGCGTCGACACTGGCGGCGTTGCTGACGCCGATCATCAAGGCGGCGTTCACCGACTATGGTTTCAGCCTGTCGAGCAAAGCGCTGCAGGTGTTTGGCGGCTATGGCTACACCTGCGAATTCCCCATCGAGCAGGTGCTGCGCGACAGCCGGATTGCGATGATCTACGAAGGCACCAACGAAATTCAGGCCAACGACCTGTTGTTGCGCAAAGTGCTGGGCGATAGTGGTGAAGGCTTTGCGCTGCTGCTGGGCGAGCTGCGTGCCGAGGCCGGGGCCGGCCAGGGCGGCGCTGCCGAGGCGCTCGGTATGGTCTGCGACCGGTTGCAAGGGGTGGTTGCCGAGGTCGAGCGTAGTGCTGCGCACGGCCCGGAATACCCCTACCGCGCGGCCGGGGCGTTCCTGCAGTTGTGCGCCACGGCACTGCAGGCCTTTGCCTGGGCCCGCACCGTTCGCTGCCTCGAGGCGTTGCCGGCCGATGCGTCGCTACGGCGCGAGAAGCACGAAAGCGCCACCTTCTTTTTCAACTATCTGCTGCCAGACTTCGACCGGCAGGTGGCAGCCGTCGAGGCGGCCGCCTGCCCATTGCCGTTCATTGGCGAACCGTTCTGAACCCCACGTGCGAGGTCGCGATAAAGGCCGGCTGAGGCTGGCGCGCCGAGGGCCGGTAACGCATGCACAGGTCTGCCGAGCACAGGTGCGAGCCGCCTTTGATCACCGCCACCGGTATGCCCGGCTCGGCGGGGTCGTAGCTTTCGCTCAAGGCGGGGCCGGGCGGGTCCAAGGCCGCGTCGCGTTGCGCATCGTGGCCCGGGCGATAACCGGTGCGGGTCAGCTCCCAGACATTGCCCCCCGCATCGAACACGCCGAACCGGTTGGCCGGGAAGCAGCCCACCGGTGAGGTACCGGTGAAGCCGTCAGCGGCCGTGTTGTTGTAGGGGAACTGGCCCTGCCAGGTGTTGGCCATCAGCTTGCCCTTGGGCAGCTCAGTCTTGCCCCAACTGAAGTCGGCATCTTCCAGCCCGCCACGCATGGCGTATTCCAGTTGCGCTTCGCTGGGCAGGGCACGGCCAGCCCAGCGCGCGTAGGCTTGTGCATCTTCCAGTGTCACTTGCACCACCGGGTGGTTTTCAAGCCCTGCCAGGTCACTGCCAGGGCCCTGCGGGTGTCGCCAGCTGGCCCCTGGCACAAACTGCCAGCCCGGGTTGAGCACCTTCGGCCCCTGCTGGAACACCATTGCGCCCGGCACGCGCAGCGTGTCGGGCAGGGTGGGGTCCACCTCGGCGCTGATGCCCCGTTCAGCCTGTGTAAGGTAACCGGTAACTGCCACGAACCGGGCGAACTGGGCGTTGGTGACCGGGTGCCGGTCGACCCAGAAGCCCGACACCTTTGCCGCGTGTGGCGGGCCTTCTTCATCATAGAAACGGTCTGAACCGAAGGTGAACACGCCACCCGGCAAGCGCACCATGCCATCGTGCCTGGCGGGCAAGCCGCTGTAGCCCTCGCACAGCAGTACCGGCGCCGGGGCTTGTGGCCAGGCGCCGTAGGCCACGGCGAGTAAGCCGGCGGCGACCAACGCGCAACCGGCTACCCGCGCAATCATGGCTTGCTGGCCAGGGGCATGGCGGGGCTTGCCGGGCGCCCGTCAGCGTCGATGGCGATATTGCTGCGTTGGGCATAGGCCTTCCAGTCGCGCAGCAGGTCGCTCACCTGCTGGGGGTGTGCGGCTGCGATGTCATGGTGCTCGCCAGGGTCGTTGCTCAGGTCGTACAGGTGCCAGGCCGGGGTGCCATCGGTGGCATCCCACAGCAGTTTCATCGGCCCTTTGCGCAACGAGGCGCTGCCGTTGATTTCCCAGCCCAGGGCCTCGTCATGGGCGTGGATCCGGGTGTCCTTGCCTTGCAGGTAGTCCAGCGCCGAGGTGCCCTGCGGCGGAACGATGGCGCGGTCGCGGTAGTTGATGCCGGGCATCGGCGCGCCGGCCAGTTGCAGCAGCGTCGGCATGATGTCCCTGACACTGGCCAGTTCATCGCTGCGCCCGGCCTTGATGGTGGCCGGGTGGTAAACGAAGGCGGGCACGCGGATGCCGCCCTGGTAGGTGGTCATCTTGTAGCGGCGGCTGGGCAGGGCGCTGACCTGGGCCCAGGCCGAGCCGATCATCAGGAACGAATCACGCCGCCCGTAGTTGGCCAGGCGGGTATCGAAGTTTTCCTTGATCCAGTTGGGGTCGACGCGGGTGGCATTTTCCGGCCCGTTGTCGGACATGAACAGCACCAGCGTGTTGTCCAGTTCACCGGTTTTGCGCAGGTGGTCGACCAGGCGCCCGACCTCGGCATCCAGGGCCGCCACCATGGCCGCGTAGACCTCCATGGTGCGCGCTGATTGCTGTTGCTGCTGTTTTGTCAGCGATGCCCAGCCCGGTACGCCCTCCAGTTGCGGCTCCAGCGGGAAGTCCGCTGGCACCAGCCCGGCCTTGCGCTGACGCGCCAGGCGCTCGCGGGCAATTACCTCATAGCCTTGGTCGTAGCGGCCGCGGTATTGCGCCAGGTATTCATCCGGCGCCTGCAAGGGCCAGTGCGGCGCGGTGTAGGCGGCAAAGGCAAAGAAGGGTTTGTTGCTGGCCTTGCCGTCGTCGATGGCGGCGATGAGGCGGTCGGTGAACCAGGTCGTGGAGTAAAAGTCGTCGGGCAGTTCGATGGGCTCGCCATTGTGGCGGAAGGTCGAGCTGTAGTTGGGCTGCAGCGCCATGTTGGCCTGCTTGAAATGCGCAGCGCCCCCTTCGAGCAGCACGTAGGCCTGGTCGAAACCACGGTTCTGGGGCTGCTGCGCGGGCTGCATGCCCAGGTGCCATTTGCCGGAGATGTAGGTGCGATAGCCAGCATCGTGCAGCAGTTCTGCCAGGGTGGCGACATTGCTGCCCAGGACCCCTTCGTAACCGGCGCGCACCTGAGCGCCGGCCGGCAAGCGTTTGCGTGCTTCGGCCATCATGCCCAGCCCGGCCAGGTGCGGGTCGTTGCCAGACATCAGCATGGCGCGGGTAGGGGAGCAGCTTGGCGCGGCATGGAAGTCCAGCATCAGGCGGCCGTCGTTCAGCAGTTTGTCCAGGTTGGGCGTCTGGATTTCGCTGCCCAGTGCCGACAGGTCCGAGAAACCGAGGTCGTCAGCAACAATCAGCAGAATGTTTGGTTGTTTAACGGTTGGCGAGGCCAGGGCCTGGCTTGCGCCGAGCATGAGCAAGCCGAGAGCAGCAAGAGGTTTGAGGCAGTTCATGAGGATGCTCTTTTTGTTTTGATTAGAGTCGTGGCGGCGTGCCCGCAAGGTAGAGAGCCCGCAACGTCCATGGTAACGGCCATTTCTACGGCTGCGCAGGCGCCTGTGAAAAAAACGTTCGATAAACGAACGCTGGATCTGCCTGATATCAGGTAGTTTCAATCACCCTATTGACGGCAAGATGGTTAACAAAAATAATCGTTAACAGAGTTATCCAATTTCATAAAAACAAGTAAAGGGAAATTCTGATGACCAGGCCGTTGAACCGGTGGTGGGTGCCCGTTGTACTGCTTTCGATAGGCCAATGCGTGCAGGCGGCCAGTCCACTTGAACAGAGCCGGCCAGGCCGGCCCGGCGCGCCTCGCTGGGTCGAGGACTATCGGTTCCTGGATACCCCGGCCAAGGCCAGCGACCCGTTCGATGGGGTGCGCTACCATCGCTTGTCCGAGTCGGCCTGGCTGCAGCTGGGGGCCGAAGCCCGTTACCGGGCCGATGTATTCAACAAGCCTTTTTTCGGCTTGCGCGGGTTGAACGACGACTCCTATTTGATGCAGCGCTTGCAGGCGCACGCCGACCTGCATCTGTTCGATGATGCTGTGCGCACCTTCGTCCAGGTGGAGAACACCCGGGCGTTCGACAAGGACCTGTACTCCCCAAATGATGAAAGCCGCAATGAAGTGCGCCAGGCCTTCGTCGATTTCAACCATGATTTTGCCCAGGGGCGTTACACCACCCGCATCGGCCGCCAGGAGATGGGGCTTGGCGACCAGGCTTGGGTCACCTACCGGGACTCGCCCAACATCCGCCTGAGCTTCGACGGCGTGCGCGCCAGCCTCAACCTCAAGGACGGCCGCAAGCTCGACGCCTTCGCGTTTCGGCCGCTCAAGACCGGCGAGGACAGCTGGGACGATGGCAGCAACAATGCAGTCAAGTTCTATGGCCTGTATGGCACCTTGCCGCTGACGGCGGCCTGGAACATCGACCTGTTCGCCTTCGGCCTTGAAACCGATGACCGCAGCCTGGCCGGTGAAGCGGGCGACGAGCAACGCTATACCTTTGGCACGCGGGTGTTTGGCCGCCAGCAGGCGCTGGACTGGAGCTGGAACCTGGCCGGGCAGACCGGGCACCTGGGCAATGCCTCGATTCGTGCCTGGGCGCTGTCCAGCGATACCGGCTACACCTTCGCGCACGCCTGGCAGCCCCGGCTGGGCATGCGCATCGACGCCGCCAGCGGTGACCGCGAGCTGGGCGATGGCAAGGTCAACACCTTCGACCCGCTGTTCCCGCGCAACGGCGTTTATGGTGAGGCCAGCCTGACCACCTTGAGCAACATCATCGTGGTGGGGCCGACGTTCGGCTTTTCACCTTGGCGTACCTTGCGCTTCGAACCGGGCGTCTTCGAAGTGTGGAAGCAGCGTGCAGAAGACGGTGTGTACATGCCCGGCATGAGTATGTTGGCCAATACCCGTGGCACCGGGCGCCATGTGGGCACCATCTACCGTGCCAACACCCGTTGGCTGGCAACACCCAACCTGACCCTGGACGTCGACCTGAAGTACTACGACGTCAGTTCCGCCATCAAGGACGCCGGAGGGGAAGATTCTTCGTTCATCTCGTTACGTGCCACGTTCAGGCTTTGATCCTAACCCAACGCATAACAACAAAAGGGCTTACCCATGCGTGATTCATCCCCTTCTTCAAGCAAGCCGGTGCTTACCATCGGCCTGTGTTTTCTCGTGGCATTGCTCGAAGGCCTCGACCTTCAGGCTACCGGCATCGCCGCACCGCACATGGCCAAGGCGTTCGCGCTGACGCCGGCGATGCTTGGCTGGGTGTTCAGTGCAGGGCTGCTGGGGTTGCTGCCCGGTGCATTCATCGGCGGTTGGCTTGCCGACCGGCTGGGCCGCAAGAACATCCTCATCGTGGCGGTGCTGTTGTTCGGCGGCTTCTCGCTCGGTACCGCCCTGGCCGACAGCTACGCCTCGCTGCTGGTTGCACGGCTGATGACCGGCTTGGGCCTGGGCGCCGCGTTGCCCATCCTGATCGCCCTGGCCAGTGAAGCGGCGCCCGAGCGGCTGCGCAGCACCGCCGTGAGCATCACGTATTGTGGCGTGCCCCTGGGCGGCGCCATCGCTTCGATCATCGGCATGGCGCCGTTGGGCGAAGACTGGCGTGTGGTGTTCTACGTGGGTGGTATCGCACCGATCGTCATCGCCCTGGTGCTGGTGGTATGGCTGAAAGAGTCCCAGGCGTTTCGTGCTCAAACCGGTGAGAAGGTTGCCGGCCAAGGCATGCTGGCCCAGCTGTTCGGGCCGGGGCATGCAAGCCGCACCCTGCTGCTGTGGGTGGCGTGCTTCTTTACCCTGACCGTGTTGTACATGCTGCTCAACTGGTTGCCGTCGTTGTTGATCGGGCAAGGTTTCAGCCGCCCACAGGCAGGCACGGTGCAGATCCTGTTCAACCTCGGCGGTGCGGCGGGCTCGTTCCTGACCGGGCGGATGATGGACAAGGGCCACGCCCGCCGCGCAGTGTTCATTGCGTACATCGGCATGCTGGCGGCGCTGGCGGGGCTTGGCCTGTCGACCAGCTTTGCCTTCATGCTCGTGGCCGGGTTCATTGCCGGCTACTGCGCCATCGGCGGCCAACTGGTGCTGTACGCACTGGCACCGACCCTGTATTCGACTCAGGTACGGGCCACTGGGGTGGGGGCTTCGGTTGCCATCGGGCGCTTGGGTTCGATGGCCGGGCCGTTGGCGGCGGGGCAGATCCTGGCAGCCGGGACGGGGGTGGGTGGGGTGCTGCTGGCGGCTTCACCAGGCTTGGTGGTGGCTGCTGTGGCGGCACGGGCATTGTTGGCCAAACGTAACCGGCAACCGCAGTAAGCCGGCCCGCAGGCGATCAAGGCGCCAGGCAGTTCGGTGAACCTGCCTGGCGATTCTTGAGCTAAGTGTGTGCCTGCGTTCATTTCCAGAACCCCTTGTGCGCAGCAGCTGCTTCGTCCTCCAACAATGGGCCGTGCACGATCACATCACGTTGGCCCCGGGCGAACACCTCACGGCACGGCAAGGAAAACGTCGGATTTTCCGGGTGGTCCCCGGTCAGCCCGAGCAGCGTATGTTCCGACAGCGCATACACCACCCGGCCAATACCGGTCCAGTACACGGCACCGGCGCACATGCAGCAGGGTTCGGCGCTGGTGTAGAGCGTGCAGTTGGCCAGTGCTTCGGGCGGCAGGGCCTTGGCTGCCAGGGCCGCAGCGACCAGTTCGGCGTGTTGGGTGGGGTCGCCTTCGGGCGGCATGGAGTTGTTGCCAGCGCTGGCGATCACCCGGCCTTCGGCATCGGCGACGATGGCCGCGAAGGGGTGGCGACCGCGTGCTTTGGACTGCTCTGCCAGGCGCATCGACTGGCGTAGCAGGTCCAGGTCGAGGGCGGACAGGTCGGTGGCAGCTGGCGTGTAGAGAGTGGTCATGGATGCTCCTGGGGATAGGCAGGGGTAAAAGGGCTCACTTGGCCACGCTGGCATCGGCGCGGTCCGGGTCTGTGGTCTTGTCGTCATTGAGCAGCAGGTTGAGCGTGATCGCCGTGATCGCGCCGAGGAAAATGCCGCTCTCCAGCACCAGCTTGAGCGGGCCGCTCAGGTGATGGAAAAGCGCCGGGAACGACATTGGCAACACGCCGATGCTGATCGAAACGGCGACGATGATGCCGTTGCGGGTACCTTCGAAAGGCACGCGTGAGAGCGCCTGGATACCGGCCACCGTGGTCATGCCGAACATGACGATGGCGCACCCGCCCAGCACCGGCGTGGGCACGGCGGCGATCAGCGCGCCCAGTTTAGGAAACAGCCCCATCAGCACCATGATTGCGCCGGCAGCGGCGACCACGAAGCGGCTCTTGACGTTGGAAAGCGCGATCAGCCCGGTGTTCTGGGTGAAGGCGTTGTACGGGAAACTGTTGAACAGCCCGCCGAGCATCGTCGACAGGCCGTCTGCCCGGAAAGCGTTGCCTAGTGTGCTGGTATCTGTGGGCTTGCCGACCAGTTTGCCGATGGCCAGGCAGTTGCCCGTGGTCTCGGCCATGATCACCAGCATCGCCAGCACCATGATGAGGATTGGCGTAGTGGAGAACTGCGGCGCACCGAAGGCCATGGGTGGGCTCAGCTCGAACCAGGCGGCTTCGCTGACCTTGCCGAAGTGCGTCATGCCAAAGGCTGCGGCCAGCAGGCTGCCGCACAGCAGGCCGATCAGCACGCTGAGGTTGCCGATAAAGCCCGAAAAGCGCGCATACACCAGCAGCGTGATGGCGACCGTCGCCATGCCCAGCAGCAGGTTGGCGGGGTTGCCGAAGTCCGGCGCCCCCGGGTCGCCGCCACCCAGCCAGATGGCCGCTGCGGGCATCAGCGAGATACCGATGATGGTGATCAGGCTGCCGATCACCACCGGTGGGAAAAAGCGCAGCAGCCGGCTGAACAGCGGCGCGAGGCCGATGGTGATGGCGCCGGCGGCAATCACGGCGCCAAACACCTCCTGCAGGCCGAACTGCTTGCCGATCATGATCATCGGTGCCAGCGCGATGAACGAGCAGCCCTGGATCAACGGCAGGCGCGCCCCGAAGCGCCAGAAACCTAGGGTCTGGATCAGTGTGGCGATGCCCGAGGTGAACAGGTTGGCGTTGATCAGCGTCACGATCTGCGCCTGGGTAAGGCCCAGTGCGCTACCGAGGATGAGCGGCACCGCGACCGCGCCGGCATACATCACCAGCACGTGCTGCAGGCCAAAGGTGAACAGTTGCCGCAGCGGTAATACTTCGTCTACAGCGTGGACCTTGCTTGGGCTCATGGCGTGAATCTCCTGAAGGTGCGGCTCTTTTCGTTGTTTTCGGCGCCTGGAGTGACACGCAGCGCAGGGTTCGAACAGGGCAGCTGCAAGCGTGGTCGAGGCCGATGATCCGGCGAAATGAACGATGGAACAAATGAATAACCATCGTTAGCATCGATGGATCATGTGGCAGGGCAGGGGGTTGGGATGCGCTTTTCGCTGGAGCAATTGCAGGTGTTCGTCGCCGCAGTACAGGCGGGCTCGTTTTCGGCAGCGGCGCGGCGCCTGGGGCGTACCCAGTCCACCGTCAGCGCTGCAATCAGCAACCTGGAAACCGACCTGGGCGTGGAGTTGTTCGACCGCAGCAGCCGCATTCCGGCATTGACCGCCGCCGGGCATAAACTGCTGCTGCGGGCCGAGGGCATCCTTGAGCGTTGCTATGCCCTGGAGGGCAGCGCCGACAACCTGGCGCAGCAGGCCGAGCCTGCGCTCACGCTCGCCATCGAGGTGCCGTATGGGTCACTGATCCCGGTGTTCAAAGCGTTCGATCAGGCGTTCCCCTTCGTCGACTTGCTGATTCGCCACCCGGTGCACGGCGATGTCAGCGAAATGGTGCTTAAGGGTGAGGCAGACCTTGGCATCGCTTTTTCCCAGCCGGGCTACCCGCCTGCATTGGCCTTCCAGCAGCTGGGCAAACTGATCATGGCTCATGTCTGCCACGCCACCCACCCGCTGGCGCAACTGCAAACCTGCACCTTCGCCGACCTGCACGCCCACCGCCGCCTGGCCTTCTTCGCCCACGCGCAAAAGCTGCCCAGCAGCGAATACCTGCGTACCGTGCAGCTTTGGCAGGCCGAGAGCTACCTGGCGCTGGTGGAAATGGTGCGCGGTGGCCTGGGTTGGGCGACCCTGCCACGGCAGCTGGTGCAGCGGGAGCTGGATGCCGGTGAACTGATCGAGTTGCAGCTGCAGGCCTATCCGCACACCGACTGGTTGGTCGGCGTCGACCTGCTGTGGCATCAGCAGCGCCGGCCGGGCAGGGCTGCCCTGTGGTTGCGCGATTGCCTGCAGCGCACCAAGGTGTTCGAGCTGGACCGGCGCGGCATGCCTACCACGTTGTAGGCGCCATGTGCTGAGCTTCCCAGGCGCGCTGGCCTGCTATCGATGATTGCAATGTCGTCTACATTTCAACAAACCACTTCACCGCAAAGGATGCTCTCATGACCAAGTTGAAAGCTCTGATTGCCGCTGTAACGTCAGTGGCATTGCTCGCGGCGTCGGGCGCTGCGCTCGCCGACCCGGGTAACGGCAAAGGCAACGGTAATGGCAACGATAAGGGGCATGGGCAAGGCAAGGGGCAGGCCCCGCATGCCCAAGGGCAAGGCAATGCTGGCGGCAAAAAGGGTGGCTCGGGTAGCGATGACTGGCATGGCGGGCCGTCGATCGACCGGGGGGATGTGCTGGGCATTCTGGGTGGCCACCGCAGCTATTGGAGCCCGGGCCCCGCATTGCCGCCGGGCATCCAGAAAAACCTGGCGCGCGGCAAGCCGCTGCCGCCTGGTATCGCCAAGAAGCTCGATGGCCGGCTGCTTGGGCAGTTGCCGCATTACGACGGATACGAGTGGATGCAGGCCGGGGTTGACCTGATCCTGGTAGCTGTCGCCACGGGGATCATTTATGAGGTGGTGAACGGGGCGTTCGATTGAAGTGGCTGAAGCGGCGCTTTCAACCCATCTTCAAGCGTGCCGTGGTCGTGTTGACCACCTCGCTCGGGCGCCGCTCTAGCGTTTTGTTGGCTACCCCAAACGGCACATGCACCATCGGCAAATCCCCTGCCGCCGACATCAGATGGCTGCGCTGGTCATCGAAGAACATGTGTGGTTTGAGAATCGACAGCACGCGGCTCTTCTCCATTCCCCCAAGAAAGAACGATTCATCCGGTGAAACACCCCAGTCCTTCAAGGTCGTCACCACCCGTTCATGTGACGGGGCATTGCGCGCGGTGACGATGGCGATACGCAGGATGCGTTTGTATGCCGGGTCCTGCACCAGCTTCTGATCTTCGAGCGTGCGAATCAGCGAAAGCTTGCGATACAGGTCCGCCAACGGCCCCGGCTGGTGCGGAATGGCCTTGTGCGCATGTTCATGGGCCTGGAATTCATTCAGGTCCTGGCGCTCTTTGTACACGCTCTCCGCTTCGTCATCGGCAATCACCCCATCGAAGTCGAAGGCCACCCGCAATTCGGTGTCGATCTCGTCATCATAGATCTTGCTCGGCAGCACCAGGCCGGCGGGGTAGTCGGCGTCGATGGCACGCTGCACGTCACCTTCGTGGGCGCTGAGAAACAGCGAGGCGTTGAAGGCGGGGATGTATTCGTAGGGCGAGCGGCCGGACATGAATGCGGCACGGGTGATGTCCAGGCCGTAATGGGCGATGGAGCGGAACACCCGCAGGCCGGTTTCGGGTGAGTTGCGCGACAGCAGCACCACTTCTACCGGCAACTGCTCGGGGAAGGCCTTGTTGATGCTCAGGAAGCGGCGGATGAAGGGGAATGCCACGCCTTTGGGGAAGGGTACGTCGAGGTTGGCTTCCTGGTGCAGGCGGTAGGCTTCCACGCCATCTGTCTGGTAGATATCGTCCGAGACGGTCAGGTCGAACAGTGCACTGGAGGCGACGCCGACGACGAGTTTCTGTTCGATGGGGTAGGGCATGGCGGGCTTCCTGGTGATGGTGCAGGGGCGCCTTGTCAGCAGGCTAGGCTCGAATCCTAGCAAACCCGGGCACCTACCGTCACAGACCCTGACCTGCAGCAAGTCCTGCGGCCAAACCACCACTATGCTGAACCCTTCAACTCAAGCTCACTCAAGTAATCAAGGAGGCATTCATGAAAGCTGCAGTTGTTGCAAAAGGGCGCCGTGTGGACGTGGTGGAAAAAACCCTGCGCCCGCTTGCGCACGGTGAAGCGTTGCTGAAGATGCAGTGCTGTGGCGTGTGCCACACCGACCTGCACGTCAAGAATGGCGATTTCGGTGACAAGACCGGTGTGATCCTCGGCCACGAAGGGATTGGCGTGGTGGTGGAGGTAGGGCCGGGCGTCACTTCGCTCAAGCCGGGCGACCGGGCCAGCGTGGCGTGGTTCTTCCAGGGCTGTGGGCACTGCGAGTACTGCAACAGCGGTAACGAAACGCTGTGCCGTGAGGTGAAGAACTCGGGCTATACCGTCGACGGCGGCATGGCAGAGGCGTGCATCGTGGTGGCCGACTACGCGGTAAAGGTGCCCGAGGGGCTCGACTCGGCTGCCGCCAGCAGCATCACCTGCGCCGGTGTGACCACCTACAAAGCGGTGAAATCGTCCAACATCCGCCCCGGGCAGTGGATTGCGGTTTACGGCCTCGGTGGGCTGGGCAACCTGGCCCTGCAGTATGCGAAGAATGTCTTCAACGCCCGGGTCATCGCGATCGATGTGAATGATGAGCAACTGGCGTTCGCCCGTGAAATGGGCGCCGACCTGGTGGTCAATGCGCGCAGTGAGGATGTAGCCAAAGTCATCCAGGCGCAAACCGGTGGCGCGCATGCGGCCGTGGTGACTGCGGTGTCGAAAAGCGCGTTCAACTCTGCAGTCGATGCGCTGCGTGCCGGTGGCCGGCTGGTGGCTGTCGGGCTGCCGCCGGAGGCCATGAGCCTGGATATTCCGCGGTTGGTGCTCGATGGCATCGAAGTGGTCGGGTCACTGGTCGGTACCCGCCAGGACCTGGCTGAAGCCTTTGAATTTGCCGCGCAAGGCAAGGTGGTGCCGAAGGTCACGCTGCGGCCGATCGAAGACATCAACGACATTTTCGAAGAGATGCTGGAAGGTAAGATCAAGGGTCGGATGGTGATCAACTTCGCGGATTGAGCGGTGCGCGGTCAGGTGCATGGGGCGGGTTTTTCAGCGCTGTCTGGATCGAGCGCCAGAACACCCGAGCCATGCACCCGTCCCTGTCGTCAACCTTGGCGACCTCACCAGGTGATCGGCTGACCGTCCCACGCCCAGAAGCTGCCACTGTCCGCCGGCCCAAGCCGGCCAATCTGCTCCAGGATGCACTGCGCCGCGAACGCAGGTTCAAACAATTGTTCGGCGGGCACATTGGCCTGAAACGGTTGGGAAAGCTGCGTATCGGTAGTGCCGGGGTGCAGCACCAGCACCGTGGAAGCTGGGTTGATGCGTTTGAGTTCGATGCTTGCCGTATGCAGCAACTGGTTCAACGCGGCCTTGCTGGCGCGGTAGCTGTACCAGCCGCCCAGGCGATTGTCGCCGATGGACCCGACCCTGGCCGACAGCGCGGCAAAGGTGCAGGGCTGATTGCGCAGCAGCGCCAGCAGGTGCTTGAGCAGCAGCACCGGCGCGAACGCGTTGGTCGCGAAGCTGGCCTGCAGGCCAGCCAGGTCGAGTTGGGCCAGGGCCTTTTCCGCCTTGGCACCGTCGCGCTGCAGAATACCCAAGGTGCTTATCACCAGATCAAGGTGCGTGCAGGTGCGGCCGACCTCACGGGCCAGTGCTTCAAGGGACTGTTCGTTGCGGGCGTCGCAATCGATGCGCACCAGGCGCTCGCCATGTGCAGCGGCGAGCGCGGCCAGGGCTTCGCTGCCCCTGGCCTGGCGCGACACCGCCCACACCCGCGCCATGTCATCGCGTGCCAGCAGCTGTTTACAAAGCGCCAGGCCGATGCCCTGGCTGGCGCCGCAGATGAGTGCGTTCAGCGTCATGGTGCAGCGGCCCTATTCGCTTGCCAGGCGCTTGAGCAGCGCCGTGGCCACCGCCTCGGACGATGCCGGGTTCTGCCCGGTGATCAGGTGCCCGTCCTCGACCACATGGCTTGCCCAGTCCGGGCCCTTGGAATACTCACCGCCATTGCGCTTGAGCATGTCCTCGACCAGAAATGGCACCACATCGGTCAGTCCGACCGCGTCTTCCTCGCTGTTGGCGAACCCGGTCACTTTCTTGCCCTTGACCACAGGATGGCCGTCTGGCGCGTTGACGTTCTTGAGCACACCCGGCGCATGGCACACGGCGGCAATCGGTTTGTTGGACGCATAGAAGGCTTCGAGCAGCGTCTTGGAATCGTTGTCCTCGGCCAAGTCCCAAAGCGGCCCATGGCCACCGGGATAAAACACGGCGTCGAAGTCGTAAGGGTCGATTTCGCTCAGCGGTACTGTGTCGGCCAATGCCATCTGCCCCTCGGTATCACTGCGAAAACGCCGGGTCGCGTCGGTTTGCGCATCGTCCTCGTCGCTCTTGGGGTCCAGCGGCGGCTGCCCGCCTTTGGGCGAGGCGAGCGTGACGTCTGCGTTGGTGTCGATGAACACGTAGTAAGGTGCGGCGAACTCCTCCAGCCAGAAGCCGGTTTTTTTGCCGGTGTCGCCCAACTGATCGTGGGATGTCAGCACCATCAGGATCTTTTTCATCTGAGCCTGTTCTCCAAACATGAATGGGCAGCGCGCGGTTCGCCCTGCATTACTGTGGGAGGGCTGCGCAGGGCAGACGTTCCCTGCGCAGCAGCATCCTGTGTTGTCAGCTTTGCGCAGTCTGCGGCCATACCACGGCCTGGCAAGGTAAGTATGTCCGATATCCTGCGGCAGAATGCAGCATCGCCCTTGCTGGTGATGCAGGCGCTGCGGTGTATGGCACCGGCTTTGCCGGTGATCGCCGGCAAGCCGGCTCCTACAGGAGTGGCGTCAGCTGTAGAAATTGGATAAGCCAGTGCCCCGCAAGGTGGTGAAACGGGTTGGATGCCATGCCTTATGGCCGGCGCCGTACCTCGTGTGTGTGCCGGCTTGCCGGCGATCACCGGCGAAGCCGGTGCCTGTCGAGCTTCAGCCGTTACGCCGGCCTGGTCCTGCGATGAACCACTCCCGCCGCACACTTGAGCGCAAAGCCCAGCACGATCGCCGCCCCGGCACTCACGAAAATCATCTCCCGTCCCGCACTCTGCTGCTGCACGGCGACAAATGCCGGCGCCGCAGCCGCAGCCGCCACTTGCAGAGTGCTCACCCACGGGGTCAGCGTGCCCTGTGGGTCATTGGTGGCGATTGCGCCCATGTAGTAGGTCAGCGCCAGTACCCAGCCAAAGTTCATCAGCAACAATGCGCCGCAAAGCTGTTGTGCATCGTGGCTGTAGCGCGCCAGCAGCACGATCGACAGCAACACCAGCAGCGAACCGAAGCCGATCATCGGCCCGCGCGGTACTCGCCCGCCAAGCACGCTGGATAGCGCCCCGCCGGGCAAGCCGCCGAGTATCCCCAGGCCGAACGCCCAGCCCACGTCCACCGGCGCGATCCCACGCTCACGCGACAGCGGGTCGACAAAGCCCCAGATGCAGTAGATGGCAAGCTGCAAGCACAGCATCCCCAGCAAGGCATAGCGCCCGAGCATGGCCGAGCCGCCACCGCCCTGCGCCAGTTGCCGGGGCGCCTCGCGATGCATCCGGGTGGGGATGGCAAGCGCTGCCAGGGCGATCAATACGAACCAGAAGCCGATCGACGCGATCGCCCAACGGTTGCCAGATACCTCAGCCAATTGCGGCATGCAGGTGGCGTACAGGGCAAACACGGCGGTCTGAATCAGCAGCGACAGCCCATACGAGCGGTCCTGCCCGGGCAGGCGCCCCAGCCCACTGATCGCCCCGGCATACAACAGGCCCGTGGCCACGCCGCAGGCCAGGCGGCAGGCGATCAGCGCCGGCAGTGAGTCCAGCGCGCCACTGAGCAGGTTCAATGCCATCGCCACCAGCGCGCAGGCCACGTAGAAGCTCCGGCCGCCAAAGCGCCGCCCTAGTCCGGGCAGCAGCAGGCTGCCGAGCAAAGTCCCGATCATTTCTACCGACAGCACCCAGCCTTGCTGGCTGAGGTCCAGGTGCAGGCGTTCGCCGACCAGGCCAATGAAAATCGGTTGCACACCGATGATGATCAGCGCCGTGGCGGCGATGTAGATCAGGGCGGCACGCAGAAGCAGGGTATTTTTATTGTTGTGCATCGAGGGTTTCCCGGGTGAAGCAGGTAGTGCGGCCCGCAGGCCGCAGCGCTCGGATCAGGCGTGGGGGAGGGTGCCTGCATCGTGTGTGATACGGCCGTTCATCAAGGTCATGGCCACGTCCGTTTTACCGATCTGGTAGCGGTCCAGCTCGAACAGGTCCTGCTCCATGATGATGATGTCTGCCCGTTTACCCTCGGTAATCGAGCCAATCTCTTTTTCCAGGCCCAACTGGTAGGCGCCGTTGAGGGTGTAAGCGGCAATCAGTTGGGGAATGCTCAGGCGCTCGTTGGCATCAGGCATCACCGGTGCATCGGGCTCGCCGCTGAGCTGGCGGGTGTGGCCCGACTCGATGTGCTCCACCGGTTTGTGCTGGCAGCGGCACTGGCACACCAGCCCGTCCATGCCGATGGACACGGTCACACCCTGGTCGATGAAGGTGCGGAACTTGTACATCGAGGCCCAACGCTTGAACCCGTACGACTGCTGGATCGCCTCGGCATAGGCATCGACCACGCCCCACTGCAACTGGGTGTTGGCCATGACGCCAATGCGGCGAAAACGCGGGATGTCGTCGGGGTGGGTGAGGAAGGCGTGGGTGATCACATGCCGTCGGTCGCGCGGCGGGTTGCAGGCGAAGGTGCGTTCGAACACGTCCAGGGCCATGCGCACCGCTGCATCACCCACCGCATGCACCATCACGTCGATACCGTTGGCGTCGGCGTTGCGTACATGCTCTTCGAACACCGCCTCGGGCATGGTGGTCGAGCCACAGCTGTGGGGCTTGTCGCAGTAGGGTTCGAGCAGGAATGCGGTGTGGTTCAGCTCGGTGCCGTCGAGCATCAGCTTGAGGGTCTGCGCCTTCACCAGCGGCGAGTCGTAGCGCTGGCGCAGGGCCTGCAGCTGGATGACCGGGTCGGGTTCGGTGCCCATGTTGATGTAGCTGCCCACCACGCGCAGCTTCAGGCGAGCTTCGCGTTCCAGTTGCTGCAGGGTTTCATACAGCAGCGCCTGGTCGCCGCTGGGGTCGAGGAAGCCTGCGTCGAATACCGTAGTGATGCCGGCAGCCACCAGCTTCTCTTGCCAGAACGGGATCGAACGCAGGTACAGGTCGATCCCCGTCGGCAGGTAGCCAGCCTCGCTCAAACGTTGCATCAGCAGCGAGTAAGCCGCGCAGTCGATGATGATGCCAGTGGGTTCGCCGGTGACCGGGTCTTTCTCGAACCAGCTGGCGCCTTCTTCCACCGCGGGGGTGTCGCGGTCGATGCCCGCCGCTTGCAGGGCAAAGCTGTTGACCCACATGGTGTGGTAGTCGGTGGACAACAGGCACACCGGTTTGTCTGGGCAGATGGCGTCCAGCACTTCACGGCGCAGCATGTCGGCCGGCATCAGCGGCTGTATCCAGCCCATGCCGGTGATGGCCTTCTCGGTGGGGTTGGCCTGGACGTACTGCTTGAGCAGGGCCAGCACCTGGTGCGGGTCTTCATGGTTGACCAGGGCCTGGAAGGCGAACGCGGTGCTGGAAAAGTGCCAGTGCGATTCAACGAAGCCAGGCAGCACCAGTTTGCCGTCAGCATCCAGCAAACGGGTGGATGGGCCGGCATGGGCCATGACACTGGCGTTGTCGCCCACGCGCAGGATGCGCTCGCCCTGGATGGCCACGGCATCGGCCCAGGGTTGGTGCGGGTCGACGGTGTAGATGCGGGCGTTATGGATGATGAGGTCTGCAGCGGCGGTCATGGCGACTCCCTGGGTCAAAATGCCGCGCTAGTTTTGCGTCGATAAAAAGTTTTAGTCAATAAAATAATTTACCGGTTCGGGGATGTTGTATGCTGGCTTACCCGAACAATCGGGTTCGACAAAGGTAGTGACGTGAGCGGATTACGCGAACAGCAGAAGGCCATGCGCCGGGAGACGATCAGCCGTACGGCGCTGGGCCTGTTCGAGGCGCAGGGGTACCAGACCACCACCATGGAGCAGATCGCGCGCCTGGCGGCGGTGTCTGTGCCCACGGTATTCGCCTACTTCGGCAGCAAACAGGAGATTCTTCTGGAAAAGCTGCGCGAGGCGGACCACCGCGCCGTCACCCAGGCGCGCCGCCGCCTGCCCGAATTCGACGATGCGCTGGATGCCTTGTGCTGTTACGAGGAGCACCTCACCGACTACGCCTTCGCGGTGCTGCCCGCGCCGCTATGGCGCGAGATCCTGCCGCCCTTGCTGCCGCTGCTGGGCGGTGACCAGCAGGCGTTGCCCGCTGCCTACAAGCGGGTCAACGACGCATTGGTCGAGGAGCTCAAGCACCTGCTGCAAGACCTGTGCGACAGCGGCAAGCTGCGGGCCGACCTGGATGTCGGCTATGCGGCGTTTCTGATCAACGACTATGGGCACTTGCAACTGCTGCGCCTGTGCAGCAGTGAGACGCTGGACATGCCTGCGCACCGCACGCAAGTGCGCATGTTCATGGCCATGTTGCTGGCCGGCATGCGTGGTTGACGCTGTCCCTACGCCATCCCGTTGCGCCCATGGGCCAGGAAGCCTGCACGCTCGCTCAACCGTTGGTAGTAATCCCGCACCGCCGGCAGGTGAGGGTGCTCGAAGGGCGTTTCGAACCAGCGATTGACCGAAAGCCCGATGGGGATATCGGCCAGCGTAAAGCTGTCACCGGCCACATAAGCACCGGTCGCAGCCAACTGCTGCTCGAGGATTCGCATATGGCGCGACCAGTCTGCGCAGCCGGCGGCCAGCGCCTGGGCATCCTGGTGCGCGGGTGAGTGACGCACCAGCGACATGAACGCATAGCTCCACGAGCGGTTCAGGTCCGAGGCCTGCCAGTCGATCCATTGATCCACCCTGGCCCTGGCCGTGGCCTCGGTGGGGTACACCAGTGCATCGCCATAACGCGTGGCCAGGTAGCGGATGATGGTGTTGGATTCCCACAGCGTGAAGTCGCCGTCCTGAATCACTGGGACCATGGCGTTGGGGTTCAGGGCCAGGAAGGCGGGCGTGTCGGTGGGCTGGAAGCCTGCGCCCCAGTCTTCGCGCTCGAAGGGAATATCGAACTCGATGCAGGCCCAGAGGACCTTGCGCACGTTGATGGAAGAATCCCTGCCCAATATCCGTAGCATGCTGTAGTCCTTTTCCGGGAAGAGCCGATCGTCAACCACGGCACTTCTTCGGTCAAGCGTAAAGCGCAATGGACAGTAGCGGCCATGCACCCCCACCTAGGCACCGATTCGGTCCCCGGCGAGACGGCCGTTACCGAGGCCTTGCAGCCTTGGTGTTACGCCCATTCTGGCGTTTAGCATTTGGATGGATCGCGGGCAAGAAGCCCGGCAGCCGGCTACGCTCACTACTTGAGAAACATTCTGCAACATTAGGCCAGCAGGCCCTGAAGGATCACGTTCACCGCTACTGATGGATGGTCGCGCTGGTTTGGCAGGTCGCCCCATGGGGGGCCGCAAAACACAGGTTGCCGCAAGCAATCTGTGCAACTCCAAGCGGAGGATCATCATGCTCAGGAAATGCTTGTTGGCTTTGGCCATCGGGGCTGTGTTGTCGGCTTCGGCGGTATTGGTGCCTGACACTATCGGCAATACTTCGAATGCGTATGCGAAGGATGGTGGTGGTGGTGGTGGTGGTGGTGGTGGTGGCCATGGTGGCGGTGGTGGCGGTGGTGGCGGTGGTGGCGGCCACGGTGGGGGTAGCGGTGGTGGTGGCCACGGCGGTGGGGGAGGTCACGGAGGCGGCGGTCACGGCGGTGGGGGGCATGGAGGCGGCAGCGGTGGCAGTGGCGCAGGCCACGGCGGTAGCGGCCACAGCGGTGATGGCGGCGGTCATGCTAGCTCAGGTCGCGGTGAAAGTGGCCGCAACGGGGCGGATGATGGGGCCAACCATGAAGCGAATCACGAAGCCAGTCATGGTGTGGGTGAGGCCCACGGCGTAGGGCATGGTGCTGATGATGGGGTCAATCATGATGTCGGGGATGATCATGGAGGTGATCGGACCTGACATTCACTCACCTCATGCAGCCCGATCCTGTCGCCGGCAACCCGGCCACAGGCACCCCGCTGCATGTCAGCTGTTGCAGGCCTCATCGCTGGAATGTTTGCGTAGCCATGCCAGCGATGAGAAGCACCCGTCAGACGCGGAACTGGTCCATCAACCCCTGCTGCTGGTTGGCCAGGCTGTTGAGCGACTGGCTGACCCGCGCCGACTCGTTGGCCTGCCCGGACAACGACTCGGTGACATCGCGGATGGTCGCGACATTGCTGTTGATCTCTTCGGCCACTGCGCTCTGTTCTTCGGCGGCGGAGGCGATCTGCAGGTTCATGTCGGTGATCACGGTCACGGCCTGGCCGATGCGCTGCAGCGCGGTGACGGCCTGGCCGACCTGCTCCACACCGCCCTGGGCCTGGCGGTGGCTGTTGTCCATGGCGCCGACCACCTCGCGGGTGCCGGCCTGCAGGGCTTCGATGACCTGGCGGGTTTCTTCCACCGACTCCTGGGTGCGCTGGGCCAGGTTGCGCACTTCATCGGCGACCACGGCGAAGCCACGGCCGGCCTCACCGGCACGGGCGGCTTCGATGGCGGCATTGAGTGCCAGCAGGTTGGTCTGCTCGGCGATCGAGCGGATCACCTCCAGCACCGAGCCGATCTTCTCGCTGTTGTGGGCCAGCCCTTCGACCTCGGCCATCGCATGGCTCATGTCTGCTGCCAGTGTGTCGATGCTGCGGGTGGTGCGGTCGATCACCGCCAGGCCTTCGCGGGTCGCCTGGTCTGCTTCACGGGCGGCCTGTGCAGCCTGTGCGGCGCTGCGGGCGACATCCTGGGCCGTGGCGCTCATTTCGTGCGAGGCGGTGGCCGCCTGGTCGACCTGGCGGTATTGCTGTTCCATGCCGGCGCTGGTTTGCGTGGCAATCGCCGAGGACTGGTCTGCGGTGCTGCGGGCCGCCTGCACCGAGCGTTTGACCTCGGCGATGGTCGGCTGCAGTTTGTCCAGGAAGCGGTTGAACCAGCCGGCCAGTTCGCCGAGCTCGTCCTGTTTGTCATAGGTCAGGCGGCGGGTGAGGTCGCCTTCACCGCTGGCGATGTCCTTGAGCATGGCCGCCACCCCGAGGATCGGCCGGGTCACGCCACGGGCCATCAGCCACACCAGCAGCAGGCCGGCAATCGCAGCGCCCAGGCCAAGGCCCAGCTCCAGCAGGGTGCCGCTGGTGTTCAGGGCGTCGAGCTCTTGTTTCAGCGCCTCGGCCGGCCCGGTCAGGGCGTTTTCCGGCACATCCAGCAGCACACCCCATGGCTGGGCGCCAGGGATCGGCTGGAACGCCGCGAGTACCTTGAGGCGTTGCTGGTCGTGGTGGACGCTCAATTTACCTTCGGCCAGCTTGCGTACCAGTTCGGCGCCTTTGCTGGTGTCGACCTGGTCGAAACGCTGGGCCAGCTTGCTGGCATCGGCACTGTAGCCGGCCAGCAGGCCCACGGGGCTGAGAATGCCGACCGTGGTGCGGCCCTCGTACAGGCTGCGGCTGGCTTCCTGGCTCAGGGCCTGCAGGCTGTTGAGGTTGATGTCGATGGACAAGGTGGCGATCACCTTGCCGTTGACCGCCAGCGGGAACACGATGCTGGTCATCAGCACGCGGTGGCCGTCGATGTCGTAGAAGTATGGCTCCACCACGCAGACCTTGCCGCTGCTGCGCGGGCACACCCACCAAGTGTTGGCGGGCTGGCCGCTGGGGCCGATCTCGGTGTTGGCCATGTCGTGCTCGGGCAGGGCCATGGCGGTCAGCTGGCCCACGCGCGGCTGCGACCAGTACAGGGCGAAGCGGCCGGTCTCGTTGCTGCCAAGCTCGGCTTGGCCGGTGAAGAGGCTGTCCTTGCCGTCCAGGGCATTGGGTTCGAACACCAGTGACAGGCCCAGCAGGTCGGGGTTGGCCTGCAGGGCTGCACGAACCTGGCGGGTCATGTCTTCGCGCAGGTCGTAGGCATCCAGGAAGCGCTTTTCCGCCTGTTCACGCAGGAACAGCACCTGGCGGGCGAACCCGGCGCCGTACTGGTAGGCATCCATGAACTGGCGGCTGATGTTCAAGGCCTGGACCTCGCCTTGCGACTCAATGCGCGCCTGCGCTGCCTCACTGAGCATCTTCTCGCTGCTGGCTTTGACCAGGTCCGAGCTGTGGTCCATGCGGTACAGCGAAAGGCCGACGAGCAGTGTGACGATGCTGGCCAGGCACAGGCCGGCAAGCAGGGTGATCTTCCACTGGATGGAAAGTTGTCGCAAAGGCATGGGGCGTCCCTTTTTTGAGGGTAAGGGTTTGGCTTTGGATCTTGGGTGGGGCTCAATCCCTCTGCTATATCGGCGGCCCCGGTTTTTTCTTTATTCAAACATTCAATTTAAATTTGCCGGCCCGCGTAATACGCCGCCGCCTGGCGCTTTTGACATCTGTGCGCCAGTGCTGCAGAGTGCGCGCTTTTTGTCTGCAGCTACGAGGAAAGCCAAACCATGAATGCAGTGATTGCCGCGGTAGGCATCATGCTGATACTCAGCCTGTCGCGCGTGCACGTGGTCATCGCCTTGATCATCGGCGCCCTGGCCGGTGGCCTGGTCGGTGGCCTGGGCATCGAGGGCACGCTCAAGGCCTTCAACGGCGGCCTGGGCGGTGGCGCCACGGTGGCGTTGTCCTACGCCTTGCTCGGCGCCTTTGCCGTGGCGATTGCCAAGTCCGGCCTGGCCCACGCCCTGGCCGACCGTGCGCTGGCGATGATCGACCGCCAGGGCCATGCCAGCGGCGGCAAGGTCAAGTGGCTGCTGATCGGCCTGATGCTGGTGGTGGCGGTGTCGTCGCAGAACATCCTGCCCATCCACATCGCCTTCATCCCGCTGCTGGTGCCGCCGCTGCTGTACGTGCTGACCCGTCTGCGCATCGACCGCCGGCTGATCGCCTGCGTGATCACCTTTGGCCTGATCACGCCGTACATGTTCCTGCCGGTAGGGTTTGGCAACATCTTCCTCAACGAGATCCTGCTGGCCAACGTTGCCCGCGCAGGCGTGGACGTGAGCGGTGTCAACGTCACCCATGCCATGGCCATTCCGGCGGCGGGCATGCTGGCCGGCTTGCTGCTGGCGGTGTTCTTCAGCTACCGCAAGAAGCGTGACTATGACCTGGCGCGCATCGAGCAGGTCGAGCAGGCCAGCGTGCAGTACAACCCGCTGACCCTGCTGGTGGCGGGGCTGGCGATCGCTGCGGCGTTCATCGTCCAGCTGTGGCTGGACTCGATGATCATAGGCGCCATGGTCGGTTTCCTGATCTTCTCGCTGTCGGGCATCGTGCGCTGGAAAGACACCGACGGCCTGTTCACCGAAGGCATGAAGATGATGGCCATGATCGGGTTCATCATGATCGCAGCTTCGGGGTTCGCCGAGGTGCTCAAAGCTACTGGCGAGGTCAACGGCCTGGTACAAACCTCGGCGCAATGGATCGACCACAGCAAGGGCGTGGGTGCCTTGCTGATGCTGTTGGTGGGGTTGCTGGTGACCATGGGCATCGGTTCGTCGTTCTCGACGGTGCCGATTCTGGCGGCGATCTTCGTGCCCCTGTGCGTGCAGCTGGGCTTCGACCCGCTGGCCACGGTGTGCATCGTCGGCACCGCCGGTGCCCTGGGCGATGCAGGCTCGCCGGCATCGGACTCGACCCTTGGGCCAACCTCGGGGCTCAACGTCGATGGCCAGCATCACCATATCTGGGACACCGTGGTACCGACGTTCATCCACTACAACCTGCCACTGATGGCGTTTGGCTGGCTGGCGGCGATGACGCTCTAGCGCATCAGCCCTTGTCGGGCGGCGGGGAAATGCGGTTGAGGACGGTGCTGCCGTCCTTGCTGCGGGTCAGGTACACCGGCAGCACCTTGGGCAGGTTGTCCACCAGGCGCTTGACTTCACGGGTGTTGTAGATGCCGCTGATGCGGATGCGGCCGGTGCTGGCATCGGCCAGCAGCAGGGGCGCATCGAGGTAGCGGTTGATCACTGGCAGTGCCTGTTCGAGGCTGAGGTTGTCGAGCACCAGCTTGCCGCTGCGCCAGGCCAGGCTGTTGCCATAGTCTTCGCTCTGGGCCAACTGCGGCTCGAAGTCGCCGGTGCGATAACTGGCCTGCATGCCTGGGCCAAGGCGGTAGCCGCCGGTGCTGCCGTCGCTGCTGACCAGCACCGAACCCTGTACCAGGGTGACCTTGACCTGGTCCTGATACTTCCACACGTTGAACTGGGTGCCAGTGACCCGGGTCTGGCCGTGGCCGGCACGGACGATGAAGGGGTGGGTGCTGTCATGCTGCACCTTGAAGAACGCTTCGCCTCGCTTGAGCGTGACCTGGCGCTGGTCCTTGTAGTTGAAGTAGGTCAGTTCGGTGTTGAGGTTGAGCTCCACCGTGCTGCCGTCGCTCAGCTGCACGGTCCGCGCCTGATCGCCTGCTTCAACGTGCTGGTAGTGGTTGGGTAGCCAGCCTTGCTCCCAGCCAACCCAGCCCGCCAGCGGCAACACCAGCAGGGCGATGGCTGCTGCCGAGGCCATGGGCCGCCAGTGGCGGCGTTGCCGCGCCATAGTGCGTACAGGCGGGTTGAAATCGATGACCGTGGCGTTGCGCGGCAGCAGGTCGGCGGTCTGCCAGATTTCCAGCATCGCCTGGTATTCATCAGCGTGGCGCGGGTCCGCTGCCAACCAGCGTGCGAATGTTTCACGCTCGGCCTGGGTGCAATCGTCGGCGTGCAGGCGCATGCACCACTGCGCGGCGGCGTCGGTGATGGCATCGTCTGGGCTGGGACTGAGGCGGTCTTGGTTCATTGCGGCTCCGGGTTTTGCGCATTCTACCCCTGCGAGGGGCCTCCCGAGAACCAAGGTAATGGCGAATGACTATCAGTTATGTGTGTTTTGATCGGTTTCGCCCGGATTTTCCAGCGTTTGAGAACCCTTCCCGGCACCCACCTGCCGTGTGTCCCAAGGCTATTCCCATAGCACCCTAATGAAAGCTTTGACATTTGCTGCCTAGGCAGTAATATTTTTACACAATTGCCCGAGCTGCTGCCGATGTCCCATTTCACCCCGCAAAACTTCCAGTCCTGCGCCATCGGCATGCTGCTAGGCCGTGCGGCGATCCTCAAAGACCGCATTCTCGACTGGCACCTCGAATCAGAAGGCGTGACCGCCGCGCAGTTCAAAGTGTTGATCATCGTCACCCAGTACCAGGTGGATACGCCGGCCGAGCTGTGCCGCTACCTGGGCCTGGACAGCGGCTCGATGACCCGCATGCTCGACCGCCTCGAGCACAAGGGCCTGATCTTGCGCAACCGCTGCGCCGACGACCGTCGCCAGGTACGCCTGGCCCTGACCGCCGAAGGCCAACGCCTGGCCGACCGCTTGCCCCAGATCGGCGCGGCGGCGATGAACGAACTGGTCGGCGTGCTGCAGACTGATGAGCTCAAGACCCTTGAAGGCCTGCTGGCCAAGGTCCTGCTCGGTGCCGGCGACCCTCTGACGATCCGCCGCTTCGGCGATCGTTGATTCCTGTTTCATATTCCAAGGTATTGTCATGGCCAATAACGCAGACACCTCAACTCCCTCCGCCGCACCCGAACCGTCGCGCAAGCGCAAAGTCTGGCTGCTTGGCCTGTTGCTGGTGGTGCTGCTTGCCGGCGCTGGCGCCTGGGCCTGGTACAGCCTTATCGGGCGCTGGCACGAAAGCACCGACGACGCCTACGTCAACGGCAATGTGGTGGAGATCACCCCGCTGGTCACCGGCACCGTCACCAGCATCGGCGCCGATGACGGCGACCTGGTGCATGCTGGCCAGGTGCTGTTGCAGTTCGACCCGGCCGACAGCGAGGTGGCCCTGCAGGCCGCGCAAGCCAAGCTGGCCCGTACGGTGCGCCAGGTGCGTGGCCTGTACAGCAACGTCGATTCCCTCAAGGCCCAGTTGCAGACACGCCAGGCCGAGTTGCAGAAGGCCCGGCAGAACTACAACCGGCGCAAGGTGCTGGCTGACAGCGGTGCGATCGCTGCTGAAGAAATCTCCCATGCCCGCGATGACCTGACCGTGGCCCAGGCCGCCGTCAACAGCGCGCGCCAGCAGCTCAATACCAGCACGGCGCTGGTGGACGACACGGTGGTGTCTTCGCACCCCGAGGTCATGGCCGCCGCCGCCGACCTGCGCCAGGCTTACCTGGACCACGCACGCACCACGCTGGTGGCGCCAGTCACCGGTTACGTCGCCAAACGTACCGTGCAGCTCGGCCAGCGTTTGCAGCCGGGCACCGCGACCATGGCAGTCATCCCGCTGGACGAGGTGTGGATCGACGCCAACTTCAAGGAAACCCAGCTGCGCGACATGCGTATCGGCCAACCCGTGGAAATCAGCGCCGACCTGTACGGCAGCGACGTGAAATACAGCGGCACCGTCGACAGCCTGGGCGCCGGCACCGGCAGCGCGTTCGCCTTGCTGCCGGCACAGAACGCCACCGGCAACTGGATCAAGATCGTCCAGCGTGTACCGGTGCGCATTCACCTCAGCCCGGACCAGCTCAAGGCCCACCCGCTGCGCATTGGCCTGTCCACGGTGGTCGAGGTCGACTTGCACGATCAGAGCGGCCCGGCCCTGGCCCAACAGCCGCCGCAGCAGGCCAGCTACACCACCCAGGTGTACGACCGTCAGTTGGACGAAGCTGACCATCTGATCGCTCGGCTGATCCACGACAACAGCGCCCCTGGCAAGACGGCGCAACGATGAGCAACAATGCTGCGGCGCAGTTCACCCCGCCGAGCCTGCTGCTGACCACCATAGGCCTGTCGCTGGCAACGTTCATGCAGGTGCTCGACACCACCATCGCCAACGTGGCCTTGCCGACCATTTCCGGCAACCTGGGGGTGAGTTCCGAGCAGGGCACCTGGGTGATCACCTCGTTTGCGGTGAGCAATGCCATCGCATTGCCGCTGACCGGTTGGCTCAGCCGGCGCTTCGGTGAGGTCAAGCTGTTCATCTGGGCCACGCTGCTGTTCGTACTGGCGTCTTTCCTCTGCGGTATCTCGCAGTCGATGCCGGAGCTGGTGGGCTTTCGTGTGCTGCAGGGGGTGGTGGCCGGGCCGCTTTACCCGATGACCCAGACCTTGCTGATTGCCGTCTATCCGCCAGCCAAACGGGGGATGGCACTGGCGTTGCTGGCGATGGTCACGGTGGTGGCGCCGATTGCCGGGCCGATCCTGGGCGGGTGGATAACCGACAGCTACAGCTGGCCGTGGATCTTCTTCATCAACGTGCCGATCGGCTTGTTCGCTGCCGCAGTGGTGCGCCAGCAGATGCGCGCACGGCCGGTGGTGACCAGCCGCCAGCCCATGGACTACATCGGCCTGCTGACCTTGATTGTCGGTGTGGGCGCATTGCAGGTGGTGCTCGACAAGGGCAATGACCTGGACTGGTTCGAGTCGTCGTTCATCATTATCGGCAGCCTGATCTCGGTCGTGTTCCTGGCGATATTCATCATCTGGGAGCTGACGGACCGCCACCCGGTGGTCAACCTGCGGCTGTTCGCGCACCGTAATTTCCGCATCGGTACCATTGTGCTGGTGGGGGGCTACGCAGGCTTTTTCGGCATCAACCTGATCCTGCCCCAGTGGCTGCAGACGCAGATGGGCTACACCGCCACCTGGGCAGGCCTGGCAGTGGCACCGATCGGCCTGCTGCCGGTGATCATGTCGCCGTTCGTGGGCAAGTACGCGCAGCGTTTCGACTTGCGGGTGCTGGCGGGGTTGGCGTTCCTGGCCATCGGTGCCAGCTGCTTCATGCGCGCGGGCTTCACCAACGAGGTGGACTTCCAGCACATTGCCCTGGTGCAGCTGTTCATGGGGATTGGTGTGGCGCTGTTCTTCATGCCGACCTTGAGCATTCTGCTGTCGGACCTGCCGCCGCATCAGATCGCCGACGGGTCTGGCCTGGCGACGTTCCTGCGCACGTTGGGCGGCAGTTTTGCGGCGTCGTTGACCACGTGGATCTGGATCCGCCGGGCGGACCAGCATCATGCCTACCTGAGCGAGAACATCAGCCAGTTCGACCCGGCGACCCGGCACACGCTGGAGCAACTGGGCGGGGCAAACCCGCAAAGCTATGCGCAGCTGGAGCAGATACTCAACGGGCAGGCCTACATGATGTCGACGGTGGATTACTTCACCTTGATGGGCTGGGTGTTTGCCGGTCTGATTCTGCTGGTGTGGTTGGCCAAGCCGCCGTTTGCTGCCAAGGCGGGGCCGGCTTCAGCGGGGCATTGAGCAGGCGCGGTTTTGGGGGCGGCGCTCAATTTTGCGCAAGCGGTTGGCGCACGCTCTTTCGCCGCGACGCGCTATGCTTGGCCCATGAGCACAGCACTTGCCTTACGCCAACCTTGCCCACCTGGCGCCTGTGACTGCGGCCGCGAGCACCTGGCCGCGCAGCCGCCTGCGGCCCAGCGCATCCTCCTGCTCACCCGCCAGGAGGAGAAGCGCCTGATCGAGCGGCTGGAAAACCTCAAGGACCTTGAAGACCTGCAGCGCTTGCAGGCCAGGCTGTACGAGAACCTGGGCATTCGGCTGCATATCGCGCCCGGTTACAACGAGGTGCGTACCATGCGCGGGATAGTCATCGAACTCGATGACCAGCCTGGGTTATGCCGCAAGACCCGCCAGTCGATTCCGGCGGCTATACGGCGTGGGTTGGAGCGCAATCCGCAGGTGGCTTATCGCTTGCTGGATACCCATGACTTGCTTAGGGATGCTTGAGGCCCAGAAGTTGTCATGCCCAAACGCTAATTTTTCGGATGTTTCCTACGTCTACCAGAGAGCCGCCCTACGCCAAGCGCGTACCGGCATCCATCACTCAAGGAGACAGGCAATGACTTCCGTTTTCGACCGCGACGATATCCAGTTCCAGGTAGTGGTCAACCACGAAGAGCAATATTCCATCTGGCCCGACTACAAGGCGATCCCCAACGGCTGGCGCGCTGTGGGCAAGAGCGGGCTGAAAAAGGACTGCCTGGCCTACATCGACGAAGTCTGGACCGATATGCGCCCGCTGAGCCTGCGCCAGAAGATGGCGGACGCTGCCGCACAGTGACCGCGCTCAACCTGCTGTGCCTGCCTTATTCCGGGGCCAGCGCCATGGTCTACAGCCGTTGGCGGCGCAAGCTGCCAGCCTGGCTGCAGGTACGCCCGGTCGAGTTGCCCGGGCGCGGTGCGCGCATGGGCGAGCCGCTGCACACCGACATGCAGGCCTTGGCCCGGCAACTGGCGGCCGAGCAGCGCCAGGCCGCTGCTGCGCCGTATGCGCTGTTTGGCCATAGCCTGGGGGCGCTGCTGGCCTTCGAGCTGGCCCACGAGCTGCAGGCGCTGGGGTGCCCGCTACCGGTGGCGCTGTTCGCCTGCGGTACCGCGGCGCCCACCCGGCGTGAGGACTATGACGGCAAGAACTGGCGTGAGCCCAAGACCGATGACGAGCTGCGCAATGAGCTGCGGGAACTCAATGGTACGCCGGAGGAGGTGCTGGCCAATGCCGAGCTGATGAGCCTGACATTGCCGATCCTGCGGGCGGACTTCCTGCTCTGTGGCCGTTACAGCTACCGCCCAAGGCCTGCCTTGGCGTGCCCGCTGCATGTGCTGGGCGGGCAAGACGACCGCGCCAGTGAAGAGCAACTGCGGGCCTGGGGCCAGGAAACCCAGGGTGCATTCACCTTGCAGATGTTTCCGGGCAGCCACTTCTTCATCCATGAGCAGGAGGACCGTGTGCTCACGGCGCTGGCTGCAGCATTGGAGCCCCATCGGCTTTGCGCCTGATTGACGTTGCCGCTTGCCTTGGGGATGCTAGGCGTTTTCCCAGGCAAGAGGCAGACAATGCTGATCGATCCTCACCAGGCCACGTTGCTGGTCGTCGACATCCAGGAAAAGCTCATTGGCGCGATGAGCGACGCCGAGGGCACCCGCGCCCGGGCACGCTGGCTGCTGGCAGCATGCGCCGATCTCGCACTGCCGATCGTCATCAGCGAGCAATATCCCAAAGGCCTGGGGCACACCCTGCCCGAGCTTCTCGCCGCCGCCCCTGCAGCTGAAATCGTGGAAAAGACCCATTTTTCCTGCGTTGCGGCCCAGTGCCTGCCAGCCAGCTTGTTGGCGCGCGAGCAAGTAATCGTGTGCGGCATGGAAACCCACGTCTGCGTGCTGCAGACCGTTCTCGGCCTGCTGGGCCTGGGCAAGCAGGTGTTCCTGGTCGAGGATGCCTGCGACAGCCGTACCTTGGCCAACAAGGCTGCAGGGCTTGCGCGGATGCGTCAGGCCGGGGCGCAGGTAGTTACCCGCGAAATGGTGCTGTTCGAGCTCATGGGCAACGCCAGCCACCCGCAATTTCGCCACATCAGCAAGACCTATCTGGTCGGGGAGCAGCCCTGAACGGCCGGCTGCTGGCTGCCGGGTTGATGGCCCTGGCGCTGCTGCAGGGCTGCGCCGGGCGTCGTGAGGAAGAGCCTGAGGCCGACCCTGCCAAGGTGCGTGCCCAACTGGTGCGCTTGTTGCCAGCCCAGGCCAGGGACCGGGAGGGCTGGGCCAGGGATATCCAGGTGGCGTTCGAAGCCCAGCGCATCGCCCCGAGCAAGAGCAACCTGTGTGCGGTGCTGGCGGTGACCGAGCAGGAATCGACCTTCAATGCCGACCCGCAGGTCCCCAACCTTGGGCGCATTGCCCGTGCCGAGGTCGACCGCCGCGCGGCGAGCCTGCATATCCCGCGGTTGCTGGTGGACGGCGCGCTGAATACGGCTTCGGGCAATGGCCAGACGTATCAGCAGCGGCTGCTTGCGGTGCGCAGTGAGAAGCAACTGAGTGCGCTGTACGACGAATTCATTACCGGCCTGCCGCTGGGCCGGACCTTGCTGGGCGGGCTGAACCCGGTGCACACCGGTGGGCCGATGCAGGTTAGCGTCGAGTTTGCCGAGCAGCATGCCAAGGATTACCCCTACACCTACGACGGCACCATACGCCAGGAGGTCTTCAGCCGTCGTGGCGGCATGTATTTCGGTATCGGCCATTTGCTGGGTTACCCCGCGCACTATGAGCGCCAGCTCTATCGCTTCGCCGACTTCAACGCGGGCTGGTACGCCAGCCGTAATGCCGCGTTTCAGGCGGCCCTGAGCAAGGTGACGGGCGTGCCCTTGGCCCTGGATGGTGACCTGATCGCCCCCGGCGCGATCATGCCCGGCAGCACCGAGCAGGCGGCGCGCAAGCTGGGCGTGAAGCTGGGGCTGCGTAACCCGCAGATCCGCAGCCAGCTGGAACTGGGTGACAGCCTGGCCTTCGAGGACAGCAAACTGTACAGCGGGGTGTTCGCCCTGGCTGACGCAGCCGCAGGCAAGCCGGTGCCGCGCGCCAAGTTGCCGGGGATCGAACTGAAAAGCCCGAAAATCACCCGCAAGCTGACCACGGCGTGGTTTGCGGGGAGGGTGGATGAGCGGTATCAGCGGTGCATGAAACGCTAGGGCTGTCTGCTCTGGCCCGATCGCCGGCAAACCGGCGATCGGGCAGGTACAGGCTGCATCACCCTTTGCTCAGCGCCCCGACCACCTGATCGACACTGGCCTTGAGCCCGGCCACGGCGTCTTGCGGGTCACTTTCCACCACGAGCAACGTGGCCCCCGAGGCCTTGATCACCTCGGCCACTGCCGCATCCGGCTGCCGATGGTCCAGCACCAGCGCCACATCCTGGTTCTTGAGGTTCTCGCCCAGTGCCTTGAGCGCGGCGTCGTCCCACTTGCCCTCGGCCGGCAGTGCCTGTTCCACCACATCCAGGTTCAGGCCGCTGGCCAGGTAGCCCAGGCGCTCGGACAGGCTGACCACGCTGAGGTTGTCGATTTGGGCAAGCTTGGTCTGGCTGCTGGCGGTCAATTCCAGCAACTGGCGCTTGAGCCCCGCCAGGTTGCCCTGGATCTTCGCCTTGTCGGCGGGCGCCAGGCGTTCCAGGTCGTTGGCCAGCACGTCGGCCATGCGCCCAAGGTTGGTCGGGTTCAGCCAGGGGTAGGCGTTGTAGGCGTCATCGCCACTGACCGCGATGCCCGGCAGGGCACCGTCCACCGGCCGCGCTGCATCGATTTCGACGATGCGGATATTGCTGCGCCGGGCCATGGGGTACAGCGGGTCGTCACGCCAGATCGAGCGCAGGCCGATCACCGCATCGGCCTGCTGCGCCGCTTTGGCAAGGCTCGCGCCGCCACGGCTGCTGAAGTACGAAGGCTGGCGGCTGGCTGGCAGGTTGGCCGGCGCGGCGCGCTTGAGCTGCACGGCGGTGCCGTCGAGCAAGGCCGCAGCCAGGCTGTGGGTCACCGGCAGGGTGGTCAGCACCTCGGTGGCGAGGGCGAACGAGGGCAGGCCGGTGAGGGCCAGCGCCAGGGTGAGCTGTTTCAGGTTCATGCCGGGTTTCCTTGCAGGCGTGGGACGAGGGCGCGGGCCAGGGCCGCGAGGGCGAAGCAAATGCCGGCAACCAGGATGATCGCGGCACCCGACGGTACCGGCAGGTCAAAGACGATCGGCATCAGGATGCCCAGCAGCGTGCTCAGGGTGGCGATCAGTACCGAGATGAAGAAAAAGCCTTTGAGCGACTGGCTGACCAGGCGCGCGGCAGCGGCCGGAATCACCAGCAGCGCACCGACCAGGATTGCCCCGATCACCTTCACCGACGCCACTGTTACCAGTGTCACCAGCACCACGAACAGGTAGTCCAGAGTCTTCACTGCCACCCCGCGTACGGCGGCCAGCTGGGGGTTGAAGCTGGCCAGGATGATGCGGTTGTACAGCGGCAGGGCCAGCGCCAGCACCAGGGCAGCGACGATGCCCAGCACCACCAGGTCCTGGGCGCTGACCGTCAGCACCGAGCCGAACAGCACGTTCTCGAGGATGTGCACGTTGATCTTGCCGGCCAGCATCAGCAGTAGGCTCGCGCCCAAAGCCAGCGACACCGAAAGGAACACCCCGATCAGCGTGTCAGGCGACAGCCCGGTGCGGTTGCGCAGGAAGTTGAGCAGGATGCCGAACAGCAGGCAGTAGCCGAACAGGCTGCCGTAAGGCCCGGTGTAGGGTTCGCCGAGCAGGATGCCGATGGCCACCCCGGTCAGGGCGGCATGCCCGACGGCTTCGGAGAAGAAGGCAAAGCGCTTGACCACCACCAGGGTGCCCAGGCCGCCCAGTACCGGGCCGATCATCAGGCCGGCGAGCAGTGCGTTGATCACGAAACCGTAGGCCAGTGCCTCGGGCAGGTAGCCAGCGCCGGCCCATTCCTGGACCAGTTGGCGGAATGCTTCGTAGCTCATCAGGTGCGGCCCTCGCTGCGCGGGTGGACGGAGAACAGGCTCAGCAGGCGCTCCGGGGTAAGGGCTTGGGCAGGTGGGGCGTCGAACAGTACCTGGCGGCTCAGCCCGGTGACCCGGTCGGCCAGGCGCAGCACCGCTTGCAGGTCGTGTTCGATCCACAGCACGGTGGTGCCGGCCTGGCGCCAGCCCTGCAGCAAGTGCTCGAACACCCGGATGCCGGCTTCATCGAGCGCCGACATGGGCTCGTCGAGCACCAGCAACTGCGGCTCGGGGATCAAACCCTGGGCCAGCAGCACGCGCTGGCGTTCGCCGCCCGACAAAGCGCCCATGCGCCGCTTGCGTTTGTCGAGCATGCCGACCTGCGCCAGCGCTGCGTCGATGGCCGGTTGCACGCGGCGCGAAAGGCCGAGAAAGGCTGGGCGGCGTTGGCACATTGCGGCCATGAAGTCGTCCACGGTCATCGGCAGGCCACGGTCGAACTCCAGCGCCTGGGGGACGTAACCGATCACCTGCTGCTCACCCGGCCAGTGCAGGGTCAGTTGGCCCTGGTGTGGCATCTGCCCGAGCAGGGTCTTGATCAGCGAGCTTTTACCGCCGCCGTTGGGCCCGACGATGGCATGTACGCTGCCGGCGGCGACGCTGAACTGGACCTGTTCCAGGATGCGCGTGCGGCCAAGCGTCAGGTCTATGCCAGCGAATTCGATGCCGGGCCCGCCGCGCACCATGAGGTTGGCGGCCGCGGTCATGCGCGGTTCTCCTGAATGGCGCGGACCACGGTGTCGAGGTTGCGCTTCATCTCTACTTCGTATTTGTCCTTGGTGTACTCGCCGTAGGAAATATGCGTCAGCGGATACAGGCGCACACCGGACTCACGCTGGATGGTCTCGACATAGGCCGACGGGAAGTCCATTTCCGAGAAGATCACCTTGACGTCCAGCGCCTTGAGCTGGTCGATGGTTTTCTTAAGCTGTGCCGGGCTCGGTTCGATGCCGTGGGCCGGCTCCACCACTGCCGTGACCTCCAGGCCGAAATCACGCACCAGGTAGTCGTAGGCTGCATGAATGGTGGCCACACGGAAGTTGGCGCCGGGTGCCTCGGTGACCTTGGCCAGCGCCTCGGCGCGCAAGCCGCGCAGGCGCTTGGCATAGGCGCGGGCGTTCTGGGTGTAGAACCTGGCGTTGTCCGGGTCGAGCTTGCCCAGTTCACGAGCGATGTTGTTGACCTGGGCAATGGTGGTGCTGATGGACAGGAAGGTGTGCGGGTTGACCACTTTGCCGGCACCGCGGGCGGCGATGCCGGTGGCCGCCAGCAGCGGCACGTTCTGGTTGGCTTCGATGATCTTGATGTCGGGCTTTTCACTGGCAGCGATCATGCGGTCGGCGAAATCGTCATGGCCGACGCCGTTGAGCACCACCACGTCCAGGCTGCCGATACGCTTGATGTCCTCGGCACGTGGCTCGTAGGCGTGCGGGTTGAAGCCTGCGGGAATCAGCGGCACCACTTCGGCCTTGTCGCCGACGATATTGCTCACATAGCTGTAGTACGGGTGCAGGGTAATGCCGATGCGCAAGGGCTTGCCGGTGTCGGCCAGGGCCAGGGCCGGTAACGCGAGGGCCAGGAGCAGGGTGAGGGCGGAGCGCAACATGGGGAATTCCTTGGGTTCAGTGACGGTGTTCGCGGGTGACCCCGGCGTCGTAATGGCTAGCCACTTGCTGCCAGCCAGCGGCGATCAGGGCTGCCTGGCCAAGGTCGTCCGGCATCACCGCGGCGCTGTCGCGGCGCAGCCAGACGTCAGGCTGGGCGCTGTGCTCGTGCGGCACGATCAGCAAAAAGCTGCCGGCGACCTGCGGGGCCTGGCTGCGACCCAGATAGGCGCCAGCCTCCAGCCACTGCCATTGGTGGCTGCCACGGCTCTGACTGCCGGCGTCTACCACGAACGGTGGCAAGCCTTCCTCGGCCAACGACGCCACACTGGGTACGGCGGCGGTTTCTTCGCGCAGCAACTGAACCTCGTCGAATGCGACGCGAAGGTCGGTATAGATGCCTTGTTCGGCGGGCGTCAGGTCGCGGCGGGCGTCGATCTGGTGGCTGGCGATGGCCTGCTCGTCTTCGCGTTCACCGCGCAGCAGCACCACGCAGGCGGCGACGATGACGATCAGCAGGCTGACCAGCAGCACGTAGAGGGTTTCGTGCCCGGCGCCGGCGGGGCGCACCACCTGGGTACGGCTCAGGGTAGGGCCGCTCATGGTTGCGTGATGTCGGCGTAGTCGACTTCCACCACGTGGCCGGGGCCGGCATCGAACAGCACGTAGAACTCGCCGTCGGGGCGCTTGAAGGTAAGCGTCGAGTCATCGCCCAGCTTGCCGCCGACCAGTACCTGTTCGTCATAGCCGATCACGTCCAGGGTCACGCCCGGGGCGCCGCTGCCGTCCGAGAAGCCACCGGTGCATTTGACCTGGCCGCCATCGAGCTCTTCGCACTCGCACATCGGGTTGTGGGCCAGGGCCGGGCCTGCGGCCAGCACCAGCAGGGGCAGGGCGAGCCTGCGCATCATGTGCTTCATTTCTTGCCTCCTTGTTTTTCGAGCCAGGCCACGGTGGCTGGCGAAGCCTTGCTCAGCGGGACCGATGCCTGATGCATGCTGCCGTCCCAGCCTTCGAGGGTGATCCAGATCTGCGCGTCGGGCTTGGTGCGCGCAGGGATCGGCAGGTTGGTACCCATGCGGTAGGGCGCGCCGAAGAAGATGGTGCCGGCGGCGCGCAGGCTGCGGGGTTTGCCGATGCGCAGGTACACGGCTTTGACGTCGTTGATGCAGGCTTTGCAAAGCGCGGCGTTGAAGGGCTTGAAGTAGCCCGCCGGGCCGTCGGCGCGGGGCGCTTCGCTGCGCAGTTCGGCCAAGTCCAGGCTGTAAGGGCCGACCTGAATATCGCTGATCTGGTTCACGCCCAAGCCGGCATCACCGCGAAACAGCTTGGCGTCGGCGAAATACTTGGGCATGAAGCCCAGCGGGATGAGAATCAGCAGAATGTTCAAGTGAAAGCGCCACTTCAGCCACCACTGCTTGAGTGGGCGGGTGGGCAGGGCCTGGGCCTGGCTCATGGGCGGATCTCCACGGGGGTGTCGCTGGCGGTGGCACGGGGTGCACGCTCGCTGCGCTTGAGGGCGGCGGCGGTCGCCTGGGCGGTACGTTTGGTCCAGATCAGCAGGCCGCTGAACACCATCAGCGTCAGGACCAGGCCGAAGAAGAACCAGATCAGTTTGACCGGCAGGCCGCCAAAGTCGCCGGTGTGCAGTGGGCGCATGGATTCGGTGACGAACTCCAGGGCGGAGCGGTCGCTGATCAGGAACTGGCTGTCGACGTTACGCGTGTAGGGGTTGATGTTGGCACTCTGGAACATCAGCGGGTACCAGCCCGGGCCGTTCAGGGTGATGTGGCTGTAGGCCGTGGCGGGCAGCGAGATGGCGTTGATTTCAAGGCCCGGAATGGCCAGGCCGGCGATGCGCGCCGCTTCGTCCAGGTCGATGCGCGGGGCAGGGCTGCCATCGGCGGTTTGCGGTACATCTTCCCGGGCGATCACAGGTGTGATCGGTTGGCTGGAGATCGTGATGTGGTTATCGAACAGGATCGCCTGGATCAGGAACCAGGTGCCGGTGATGGCAATGACCGCGATGAACCAGATCGACCAGACCCCGGCCAGGCGATGCAGGTCGCCCCAGAAAATGCGCGAGCCGTGGCCGGTGCGAATGGGCTTGAAGAAGCCTTTCCAGAACTTCTTGTACACCACCAGGCCAGTCACCAGCGAAGCGAGCATCGGCAGGCCCAGCAGCGAGACCAGGTACCAGCCCCAACTGAAACCGTTGGTGAAGGGCACCAGCCACCAGCCGTGCAGGGCACGGGTGAACGCTTCGAAGTTGAAGTCCGGGACCTTGCCCTGGATGGCCCCGGTGTAGGGGTTGACGTACAGCGTCGGGCTGCTGCCGTCGGGCAGGGTAACCCCGGCGTTGAGCGCAAAGTGCGAACCGTCCGGCTGCCTCAGTGTGCGCACCACCATATCCGGTTCGGCCTTGTGCAGGGCGTCGAGCACTTGCTGGAAACTCAGGCGTTCGGCGCTGTCGTCGGGCTTGTTGGCGCGCACATCGGCGTTGGCCAGCCAGACGATTTCCTGGCTGACCACGGCAAGCATGCCGGTGAAGCAGACGATCAGCACGAAGAACCAGATCGGCAGGGCGAGCCAGCTATGGACCAGGAACCACAGCTTGGACTTGGATTTTTTGGTTGATTTGGCCATCGGTCGGTCTTCTGAAAATGAGGGTCGAGCATATGCCCAACCACAGGGGCTGCATCTATAAAGACGAATGAGAATGGAAATCCTGCCTATTTAAATGCAAGCAAATGTTTCAGAAAAGCAAAAGCCGACAGGGCGCGGGGCGCCGTGTCGGCTTGAAGGCCGCAGAGGGTCAGGCGCTGGTGAGGGCGACCGGCGGTTGCGCTTTGCCGTGTCGGCGGGCGAGGTCCTGGTACAGCGCCTGGCCGATTTCGGCGGCACGGGACGGCAGTACCGACAGCAGGGTGTCGCTCAGGCCATGGCTGCCCTCACAGAAGCCTTGCAGGTAAACCGACGCTTCAAGGTCCGGGCTGGACAGTACCCGGTAGTTGCGGTCGACGTTGAAATCCTCGAGGTAACCGGCCAGCGGTGCCAGCAGGTCGCGATGCGAGCGGCGCTCGTAGCCGGTGGCCAGAATGACAGCATCGTAACGGTGGGTCTGATGCTGGTCGGTGGCCAGGTCGCGCAGGGTGAGTTCGATGCCGTCGCGGGTGGCGACAACCGCTTCCACCTGGCGACGGCACAGCACGTTGTGGCGTACCTGATGCGAAACCTTCTGGCGGTAGAGGATGCCGTAGATGCGCTCGATCAGGTCCAGGTCGACCACTGAGTAGTTGGTGTTGTGGTATTCACCCAGCAGCTTGGCGCGCTGCTCGGCCGGCTCGTTGTAGACCAGGTCGGTGTAGTCCGGCGAGAAGATCTCGTTGACGAACGGGCTGTCGTCCGCAGGCTTGAGCGCTGAACCGCGCAGTATCATGTCGACCTTGACCGACGGGTAGCTGTCATTGAGGTCGATGAATGCTTCTGCGGCGCTCTGGCCAGAGCCGATTACCGCGATGCGCATCGGTTTGCCCTCGGCGCATGGCAACTTTTGCAGGCTGCTCAGGTACTGGGAGTGGTGGAAGACGCGCGGGTCGTCCTTGAAGGCGCCGAATTTTTCCGGGATTTTCGGCGTACCACCCGTGCCGACCACGACCGAACGGGTACGCCGGGTGTATTCACGGCCTTGCGCATCTTGAGAGACCAGGCGCAAATGCTCGACACGGCCAGCCTTCACTTCCGGCTCGATGCGCAGCACTTGCTCGCCATAGACGGCTTGAGTGGCGAAATGTTCGGCGGCCCAGCGCAGGTAATCGTTGTACTCCAGGCGGCAGGGGTAGAAGGTGCCCAGGTTGATGAAATCGGCCAGGCGCTGCTTCTGGTGCAAGTAGTTGACGAAACTGTATGGGCTGGTGGGGTTGCGCAGCGAGACCAGATCCTTGAGGAAGGATATCTGCAGCTCGCTCTGGGTCGCCAGCGTTTCACCATGCCAGCGGTATTGCTTCTGCTTGTCGATGAACAGCGCGTCGAGGGCGCGGCCTTGGGTGTGGGCGAGTTCCTCCAGGGCGATGGCCAAGGCCAGGTTGGAAGGGCCAAAGCCCACGCCGATCAGATCCTTGATGGTTTCCGGGTTTGAAGACTGGCTCATGGCTGCGATCCCATAATGGTCGAATGTGTGCGCCCGCCGGGGCTCCGGCGCCTGCGTGAGTACATTGGTTGGAACGAGCCATGTACCGGGGAATTTACTGGGGGCATTGCGCACAGCTTGTGCAGCCGGGCTAAAGAAGTGCGCCGCGTGGCCGATAGGCAGGTCAACGCAAGGACCTATTTCAAGGCAGGGACCGGAACATGGCAGGTATCGCGGCAATCACCATCAACAACGTTTCGGCGCAGGCCGCCGGCAGTAATGAAACGGTAAAAAGCGAAGACGCACAGAAAAGTGGAGCGTCGGCCGCGTCGGCAGAAACGCCCAAGGCTCAGGGTGGCGGCGGTGCGCAAGGTGCGCAGCAAAGCGATGAGAGTTCGGAGCCTGCGCACATCAAGCAATTGCGCGAGATGATCAAGCAGTTGCAAAAGCAGTTGGCCGAAGAGCAGAAGCAGTTGGCCAACCTGATGGCGCAGAAAATGGAAGAGACAGCCAAGACCGCTGCCGTGAGTGCCAGGCAGGCGAGCATTACCACGCTCAATGGCCAGATCATGACCGCCACGTCGCAACTGCTCGAAGCGTTGCAGGAGACGGGTGGCAGCACTGCGGGTACGGTCGTCAGCACTCAGGCCTGAGCCTATGTGAGCCGGCCCGCCTGCGGATAACGCCGCAAACGGGCCAGCCCCTTGAGGCGTTACTCTGCGGCCAGGCGGCTCTTGTTCTGCCGGTCCGACTTGTACTGCATCGCCACTGCCGGTGCCGGCTTGGCTGTGCCGGTCTCCAGCCACTGGCGCATGCGGCTTGCATCGGCAAAGTGGGTGTACTTGCCGAACGCATCGAGGATCACCATGGCCACCGGGCGGTTGTCCATGCGCGTCAGCAGCACCAGGCAATGCCCGGCCTCATTGGTGAAGCCGGTCTTGGTCAGCTTGATGTCCCAGTTGCTCTTGTTGACCAGGTGGTCGGTATTGCGAAAGCCCAGTGTGTAGTTGGGTTTGCGGAAGGCCACGGTTTTTTCGCGGGTAGTCGACAGCTCGCTGAGCATCGGGTATTTGCGCGACGCCATCAGCAGCTTGGCCAGGTCGCGGGCGCTGGAGACGTTCTGCGTCGACAGGCCGGTCGGCTCGACATAGCGGGTGTGCGCCATGCCCAGGCTGCGGGCTTTGGCGTTCATTGCCTTGATGAAAGCCGGGTAGCCCCCTGGATAGTGGTTGGCCAGGGAAGTGGCGGCGCGGTTTTCCGACGACATCAGGGTAATGAGCAGGGTTTCGCGGCGGTTGAGTTGGCTGCCCAGGCGCACGCGCGAGTACACCCCTTTCATGTCCGGGTTGTTGGCGATGGTCATGGTGAGCATCTCATCCATGGGCAGCTTGGCGTCCAGCACTACCATCGCGGTCATCAGTTTGGTCACCGAGGCAATCGGCACCACGCGGTCGGCGTGGCTCGAATACAGTTCCTTGTTGGTATTGAGGTCGATCAGCAGGGCGCTGCCGGAAGCCAGATGCAGCTTTGAAGGGTCGCGTTGAATCTGGGCTGGGGGTTGTGCAGCAGCGGTCGACGGTAGGGTCGCGGTACCTGTGAGCAACAGCAGCAGGCTGAGGATGGACAGGGATGTTTTCACGTTCAGGCTCACTAAAAGTTGGTATGTCGTTGGCTGTGCAAGGGTTTCCCCCAAAAACCGCTCGCATTCTGGAGTATGGCTCAGCGGCTGTCGAATGCTCGTGGAGCCACCCGGTCGAAATGAAAAAACCTTCATGCTGTAACGGTTATTCTGCCTCCGTTCGTCGGTTTCGCGCCGGCAAAAAAAGACCCGCCAAAGGCGGGCCAGAACAGGGCAAAGAGCAACGCACAACACATTCGTTTCAAGCGAGCAGGCAATCGTCCTTCAGTCGATCGGCAAGGGCCTGGGCTGATGCACGGGTGGCCAACGGTCCGCTCACCGCTTCACCGTTACGCACCAGGTACCAGCATGCCAGCAGGCCCTGCTCACGCAGAGTAGAGGGGACGGCGCTGCCGACGACGGACATGATCTGGATAGTGGCCATGTGGACCTCCTGTAAAACATGCCGCTACCTTACGCAGTGGCCGGCTCGGTTTGAAATCGACTCGCTCAATAGTGCTCATCAGCTTTATCAACTGTTCACTACTATGGCTCTTGCCTCTGTCAGCTGAGCGCAGGGAAACGGTAAAGGTTGTGTAAGGGACGATGAACGGGTGGGTCTGTTACGCTGAACAAACGTTTCAGTTACGAACAAGGAGCAGGTCATGACGGCAACTCCCAGCAGGGACACCGTGCTGTGCATTTCCCTGGCCGGCCGGCCAGGTCACTTTGGCGTTCGCTTTCATAACCACCTGTACCGGCAGTTGGGCCTGGATTACTACTACAAGGCGATGAGCACCGATGACTTGCCGGCCGCTGTGGCGGGTATCCGCGCGCTGGGCATCCGCGGCTGTGGTGTTTCCATGCCGTACAAGGAGGCCTGCATGGCCTTGGTCGATGAGGTTGACCCGTCAGCGGCAGCCATCGAGTCGGTCAACACCGTGGTCAACACGGCTGGTCATCTGAAAGCCTACAACACCGACTACCTGGCAGTACGGCAGTTGCTCGAACAGCATCGTGTCGACCCGTCTACAGCCTTTGCCCTGCGCGGTAGTGGTGGCATGGCCAAGGCGGTGGCCAGTGCGCTGCGCGATGCCGGGTTCAAGGAGGGCATCATCGTCGCCCGCAACGAGCAGGCGGGGCGCCAGTTGGCCGACGTTTGTGGCTATCGCTGGGTCGCTGAGCTGGGTGACCGGTGCCCGCCGATGCTGGTGAACGTGACGCCGATCGGCATGGCGGGCGGGCAGGAGGCCCATGAGCTGGCGTTCAGCGAGAACGCCATTGCTGCGGCGCAGCGGGTCTTCGATGTGGTGGCGATGCCGGCGCAGACGCCCTTGATCCAGCGGGCGCAGGCGCTTGGCAAGCCGGTGATTACCGGCCTGGAGGTGATCGCGTTGCAGGCACTGGAGCAGTTCGTGCTGTATACCGGCGTGCGACCTGCCCGAGAGCAGGTCGAGGCTGCAGTGGCGTACGCCCGGGACGTCTAGATCCTCTTCTGCGGCCTCCTCGCGGGCAACCCGGCGAGAAGGCCGTCTGTGCGCAAAATCAGAACGCCTTGTGCCCCTTGTCCAGCTGCTCGTCCACCAGGGCCCGGCCATGGGCCAGCGACACATGCTGAGCGTTTTCAAGGTCAGAGAAGAACTTCATCGGCATGGATAAACGCTTGCTGGTATGGCCTTGCGGATCGGTGATCAGGCAGCCCGCAGAATAGGGCAGAGGGGAGTCGGGGTGAGGCATCACGCTGGCGGTGATGGTGTGGTCGCGGTATTCACAGTGAAGAGATTGCATCGTCCTTACCTCGCTGTGGCTAGTGAAGCTGTTACTTCCATATACCACAGCGAGGGGCCGGGAGTTCCCGGCCTGACGAGCGCGAGCCGACGAAGCTCACACTTTCGGATCAGCCCTTGAGCTCAGAGGGCTGAATCACTTCGACCCAGTAACCGTCCGGGTCCTTGACGAAGGCCAGATGGTTCATGCGCCCGTCTGCCAGGCGTTTCTGGAACGGCACGTTCAGCTCTTCGAAGCGGGCGCAGGCAACACGCACGTCCGGCACCGAAATGCAGATGTGGCCGAAACCACGTGGGTCGGTGTTGCCGTTGTGATAGGCGAACGCGGGGTCGTTCTCTGTACCGTGGTTGTGGGTCAGCTCAAGCACGCCGGGGATCGATTTCATCCACTGATGGCGCTCGGCGTCGTCGGCTGGAATCTGCGCCGGGTCTACCAGGGCCAGGAAGTACAGGCTGAATTCCGCTTCCGGGAAGTCGCGCTTGTCGACCAGGCGAAAGCCCAGCACACGGGTGTAGAAGTCCAGCGACTTCTCGATGTCCTTGACCCGCAGCATGGTGTGGTTGAAGACGAATTGGGCAGTGGCGGCGTCGGGCTGTGCGGTGACGCCAGGCAGGTTTTGCAGATCGTGCAGGCTCATGGGTACTCCAGAGACGAGGCTGGCACCGGGGCCAGCGGAACAGACAGGAGGGCCATGATACGGCAGTGAACCGATTGCGCAAATGAAAGCGCCCTGCACGAGTGCAGGGCGCTGGAATTAGAGGCCCGCGTGTGCGGGCGCGTGATGGGGTCGCTAGTCCTTTAGCTGTCTCGATATTGAGCCAGCCCTTGTGAAAAAAGTGTGAAGCAAGCGTTGACGTTTCATCAGCGCAGCCAACTTTCCACCGTGCCGGCCCCGTACTGTTCTTTCCACGCCTTCAGCCCGCGATGGTTACCACCTTTGGTCTCGATCAGCTCGCCGGTGTGCGGGTTTTCATACACTTTCACCACGCGTGGGCGGCGTTGTTGCTTTGGCGCATTGGTTGCGCCCCGGGTGACGGCCTTGGGGTCGAGGATGGCGATGATATCGCGCAGACTTTTGTCATAGCTTTTCATCAGGCCGACTAGTTTCTGCTCGAATTCGATTTCACGTTTTAGGCCGGTATCCTTTTTCAGCGCCTCCAGTTGAGCCATCTGTTCCTGGAGCGCTTTTTCGGCAGCACGAAACTCTGCAAGTCTGGACACTGTAATCACTCCTGTACGTCATCTGTGGCGGGGCGTGACGAACATTGAAGAGAAATAACGCCGGCCACGCGGGTGGGTTAAACTGTTCGCTGATGACGAGTGTAGACACTTGTGACAATTGGGTAAACCGCAAACTTTTCCAAATAAGACGGGAACTTTACAAGTTTTCCGGGCGCATAATTCCGGTGGGTACAGGCCGACGGCCCGGCGCATCTAGACCATGGTCCAATGGTGCGCGCCAGAGCCTTTTCGCGATCATTTCTGATGATGGCCGAGCATTGTTCGGCCGCGTCTTGTCTGCGCCGCGTGCGTTCGCCGTGCATTGTTTCTGTCTTTCTCTGGATGTTCCCTCGCATGTTTGCCTCTTTTCCTCTCGCCCCCGGGCGCCGAGTTGCCGGCCTGTTGCTGATGTGTGCCGGCACGCACGCCCAGGCCGCCGGTTTTCTTGAAGACAGCCGTGCCAAGGTCGAAGCACGCACTGTTTATTTCAATCGGGACTTTCGTGACGGCCACAGCACTTCCAGCCAAGGTGCGTCCAAGCGCGAAGAGTCGGCACAAGGCTTCATTCTCAATGTGCAGTCGGGTTATACCCAAGGCCCGATAGGCGTTGGTGTGGATGCTTTGGGCATGTTCGGTATCAAGCTGGACTCCAGCCCGGCGGACAGTAACAGCGGTTTGTTGCCTTCTTCCGGCCATGACCCCAGGCGCGCTGCCGATCAATACGCGAAGATGGGCCTGGCTGCCAAGGCCAAGGTGTCCAATACCGTGCTCAAATACGGCTCGATGATGCCGGATGTACCGTTGTTGAAATACAACGACGGTCGGCTGTTGCCCACCCTGTTCCACGGCGCCATGCTCACTTCAGAAGAAGTGCACGACCTGAAGTTCACACTGGCCCGCCTGAACAAGTACACCGCGCGCGACTCCACCGACCGCCAGGACATTCGCGTGCATTGCAAGAACAAGCGCTATGCCTGCGATACCCAAGCCGACCACTTCGACCTGGCAGGTCTGGATTACCGGTTCAATGACCGGTTCAGTGCTCAATACCAAGTGGCCAGGCTGGAAAACATCTACCGTCAGCACTTTCTTGGCCTGGTGGCCAGCCAGCCGCTTGCGCTGGGCAGCCTGTCGGCCGACCTGCGGCTGATCAAGAGCGATGACATCGGTAGCGCCCGAGCAGGCCAAATCGATCATCGCGCCTTCAGCGCCATGCTCGGCTACAGCCTGGGCGGCCACAAGGTCAGCGCAGGCTGGCAGCGCATGTATGGCGAAAACGCCATGCCCTACCTCGATGGCAGCAATCCGTACCTGGTCAACTATGCGCAGGTCAACGACTTCGCCGCCGCGCAGGAGCGCTCATGGCAGTTGCGTTACGACTACGACTTCAAGGCCCTGGGCGTGCCGGGCCTGACGTTCTTCACCCGCTATATCAATGGCGACCACATCAAGGTCCCGGGTAGTGACGCCCAAGGCAAGGAGTGGGAGCGCGACACCGAGCTCAAGTACCAGGTACAGAGCGGTACCTTCAAAGATGTCAGCGTGCGCCTGCGCAATTCTACCTACCGCAGCAACTACGAAAAGTGGGCGCGTGACATGGACGAAACGCGGGTCATCGTCAGCTACAACTTCTCGCTCTTCTGAGTGCGCTTTGCCAAACACCCGCGGTCGGCCGACAATGGCTGCTGGTTTTTGTGCAGGGCGAAGCCATGAGAGACCTGTTGTTGATTGGTATCGGCCCGGGCGACCCGCGCCAGGTGACCTACGAGGCTGTCGAGGCGTTGCGTCGCGCCACCGTCTTCTTCGTACTGGACAAGGGGTCGGACAAAGACGAGCTGGTTAGCCTGCGCAAGGCCATTGTTGAACGCTACAGGCCGCAGGGCGGCTACCGCCTGGTACAGGTGGCGGACCCGCAACGCGATGCTGACGCGGCCGACTATGTGGCTGCGGTCCAGGACTGGCATCGCCAGCGCGCGGCGCTGTATGCCCGGCTGATAACCGATGAAATGTGCAGTGAGGATATCGGCGCCTTTTTGCTTTGGGGCGAGCCTGGCTTGTATGACAGCACCCTGCGCATTCTGCAGTTGGTTCGCGAGCGTGGTGTGGCACTGCGCCTGCAGGTCATCCCAGGCATCAGCAGTGTGCAGGCGCTGGCGGCGCGGCATCAGGTGCCGCTGAACCGTATAGGCGAGCCATTGGTGGTTTTACCGGGGCGGCGCCTGGCGCAACAGGGGCAGATTGACAACGTGGTGGTGATGCTCGACGGGCAATGCGCATTTGCCCAGGTCGACGACCCTGGGCTGCTCATCTACTGGGGGGCTTACCTGGGAACGGAGGACGAAGTGCTGATCGCCGGGCCTTTGCAGGCGGTGAAGGGGCGGATTCTGCAGGTGCGCGAGGAGGCGAGGGCGCGCAAGGGGTGGATCATGGATACCTATCTGTTGCGGCGCGAGTCATGGACTTGAGCCGGCCTCTTCACGGGTAAAACCGCGAAGAGGCGCGACGGATGTCACGGCGTACCCAAAATCCCCACCACTTTATCGCGCAACTGCTCGATGCTGAACGGCTTGCCAATCATGTGCATCCCTTCGGGCACATCGAGGCTTTCGGCGTAGCCGCTGGCAAACAGCACTGGCAGCGCTGGCCGGATGGCGCGGGCCTGTTTCGCCAGTTCTTCGCCGCGCATGTCCGGCAGGCCTACATCGGTCATCAGCAGGGCCAGCGCCTTGTCTGGGTCTTGAAGGATCTTTAGCGCGGCACTGGCGCAGTCCGCCTCGAGGGTCTCATAGCCCAGTTCGTCGAGCACATCGACCATCAACATACGGACGATGTCGTCATCTTCGACTACCAAGAGGTGCATTTTGTGATCCTGTACCAGAAGAATGTCTTTATTCTGTGCGCCGGCCAGCGTCAGAAGTTCCGTGAGGATACCGATCGTTGCGATTGGATGGAACGATTGCTGAAGGTAACCTTCAAATACTGGCTAAATGCCCTGTCGCGGCCAGCAAAGCTGGTTAGACTCGCTGTTAACCGGTGAGCGCGGCGGCATACAAGAACAGGCTTTATCCGCCACACCGTTCAATGGACTTTTTCGCTCGGGCGTTTTCAAATGATTCAAGCAGCCTCGATGGACCAGCAAAGCTTCCGCAAGCTGTTGAGCCGCAACATTGGCTTGCCCCTGGGGGTGGGCCTGCTCGGTGCCGTGGCTTTCGTCGCGGTGATCAACTACCTGTTGTCGGCCATGCAGTGGGTGGAGCACACCGATCGGGTGATCGGCAATGCCAACGAAGCGGTCAAGCTGTCGATCGACATGGAAACCGGCATGCGCGGGTTTCTGATCACCGGTGACGAGCGCTTCCTGGACCCTTACGAGGTCGCCAAACCGAAGATTCAGGGTAGCCTCAACAGCCTGCGCGGCATGGTCGAGGACAACCCTCAGCAGGTCGACCGCATCGACCGCTTGATCGCCCTGCAGCATGCCTGGAATGAGTTTGGCGGCGAGATGATCAACCAGCGCCGCGATGGCGGGGATTACCGACAGTCGGTCATCAACGGTCGCGGCAAACGCATCACCGACGAGATCCGCAAGGAATTCGACGACCTGATCGGCACTGAACAGCAGCTGCGCATGGCCCGCAACGAGAAGGTCAGCAACGTTACAGTGACCGCCATTTCAGCGTTCGTGCTGTTGATCGTTGGCCTGAGCGCCTTGTTGGCTTACCTGGGCCGTCGCGACCTGATGGCGCTGTCTACCAGCTACGATGACAACCTCAAGGCCCAGCAGCGCTCGGCCGAGCGCCTGGAACACCAGGCCTGGCTGCGCAACGGCCAGACCCAGCTGGCCGAACAGGTGCTGGGGCAGCTGACCCTGCCGATGCTCGGCGAAAACATCCTGCGCTTCTTCGCCAGCTACCTGGGCAGCGTGGTGGGTGCGCTGTACGTGCGCGACGGCCATGGGCGCCTGGTGCGCGTCGCCAGCTATGGCCTGGACGCCGAGGAGCAGGGCCGCGAACAGGTGCTGGCCGCCCACGATGGCCTGCTGTCTCAGGCAGTGCGCGAAGGCCGCCTGCTGCGCCTGGATGACCTGCCCGAGGACTACTACCGCCTCAGTTCCGGCCTGGGGAGCGGCTTGCCGCGCAGTGCCTTGCTGATGCCGGCCATCGATGATGGCCAGATCAACGGTGTGATCGAACTGGGCTTCCTGCGCCCACTGCAGGAGCGGGACGATGAGCTGATGGAGCGGGTTGGTGGCAACCTCGGCATGTCAATCGAAAGCGCCCGTTACCGCCAGCGCCTCCAGGAAGTGCTGGCCGAGACTCAGCAGCTCAACGAAGAATTGCAGGTGCAGCAGGAAGAACTCAAGACTGCGAACGAGGAGCTTGAAGAGCAGTCCCGCGTGCTCAAGGAGTCCCAGGCCCACCTGGAGACCCAGCAAGCCGAGCTTGAGCAGACCAACGAGCAACTGTCCGAGCGTACCGATGCCCTGGACCGCAAGAACGACGAGCTGATGCAGGCCCAGCAAGAGTTGCAGGCCCGCGCCGATGAGCTGCAGCGTTCGAGCAAGTACAAGTCCGAGTTCCTCGCCAACATGTCCCACGAGTTGCGCACGCCGCTCAACAGCTCGCTGATCCTGGCCAAGCTGCTGGCGGAGAACGGCGAGGGCAACCTCAGCGCCGAACAGGTCAAGTTCGCCGAGTCCATCTATTCGGCCGGCAATGACCTGCTCAACCTGATCAACGACATTCTCGACATCGCCAAAGTCGAGGCCGGCAAGCTTGAAGTGCGCCCCGAGACCACTCAGCTGGAGCGCCTGGTCGAGGGCCTGCGCGGCATGTTCCTGCCGCTGGCCGAGCACAAGGGCCTGGCTTTCGAGGTCAACGTCGAGCCTCATGTACCGGTGACACTGTTCACCGACCGCCAGCGCCTGGAGCAGATACTCAAGAACCTGCTGTCCAATGCGATCAAGTTCACCGACCACGGCCAGGTCAGCCTGACCATCAGCCACCAGGCAGGCACCGGCATTGTCTTCGCCGTGCGCGATTCCGGCATCGGTATCGCCGCCGACCAGCAGCAGGCGATCTTCGGTGCCTTCCACCAAGTCGATGGCAGCAGCAACCGCCGATACGGCGGCACCGGGCTGGGCCTGTCGATTTCCCGCGACCTGGCGCATTTGCTGGGTGGGCAGATCAGTGTCGACAGCAACCCAGGCCAGGGCAGTGTGTTCAGCCTGACCATGCCGGAACGTTACGAAGCCGAGGCCGAGGAAGTCGAGGCCCACAGCCTGCGCCCTGCGGTCGACACGCTGCCGCCAGTGCCCAAGGTGGCTACGGCAGTGGCGCCGAAACTGCCGGCACCGACCTTCACCGATGACCGCGAGCACGCCCCGTTCGGCAACCGCTGCATCCTGGTGATCGAGGACGAGCCGAACTTCGCCCGTATCCTCTTCGACCTGGCTCACGAACTGGGCTACAGCTGCCTGGTGGCCCAGGCCGCCGACGAGGGCTTCGCGCTGGCAGCCCAGTACATTCCCGATGCGATCCTGCTGGACATGCGCCTGCCCGACCACTCCGGCCTCACCGTGTTGCAGCGCCTGAAGGAGCTGGCCGCCACCCGGCATATCCCGGTGCACATCATATCGGTGGAAGACCGCGTCGAGGCGGCCATGCACATGGGGGCGGTGGGTTACGCGGTCAAACCGACCAGCCGCGAAGAGCTCAAGGAAGTGTTCGCTCGCCTGGAAGCCAAGCTCACGCAGAAGCTCAAGCACATCCTGCTGGTGGAGGATGACGACCTGCAGCGTGAGAGCATCGCCCGCCTGATCGGCGACGACGATATCGAGATCACCGCCGTGGCCCTGGCCCAGGACGCCCTGGCGTTGCTGCGCGAGAACATCTACGACTGTATGATCATCGACCTCAAGCTGCCCGACATGCTCGGTAATGAGCTGCTCAAGCGCATGACTGCAGAAGATATCCGCTCCTTCCCACCGGTGATCGTCTATACCGGGCGCAACCTCACCCGCGAAGAAGAAGCCGAGCTGCTCAAGTATTCACGCTCGATCATCATCAAGGGGGCCCGCTCGCCAGAGCGTTTGCTCGACGAAGTGACGTTGTTCCTGCACAAAGTCGAATCGCAGCTGTCCCATGAACGCCAGCGCATGCTCAAGACCGCGCGCAGCCGTGACAAGGTGTTCGAAGGCCGCAAGGTGCTGCTGGTGGACGACGATGTGCGTAACATCTTCGCCCTCACCAGTGCCCTGGAGCACAAGGGCGCCATCGTCGAGATCGGCCGCAACGGGCGTGAGGCCATCGAACGCCTGGAGCAGCATGACGATATCGACCTGGTGCTGATGGATGTGATGATGCCGGAAATGGACGGCTTCGAGGCTACCCGCCTGATCCGCCAGCAGCCGCGCTGGCGCAAGTTGCCGATCATCGCCGTAACCGCCAAGGCGATGAAGGATGACCAGCAGCGCTGCCTGCAGGCTGGCGCCAATGATTACCTGGCCAAACCGATCGACCTGGACCGCCTGTTCTCGTTGATCCGTGTGTGGCTGCCGCAACTGGAGCGAATTTGATTAGCGAGCGCAACACCGACATCGAGATCAGGCTGCTGATCGAGGCGATCTACCTCAAGTACAGCTACGATTTTCGCAACTACTCCGGCGCTTCGATCAAGCGCCGGATCCTCCATGCCCTGCGCCAGTTCGATTGCCTGACGGTGTCGGCCCTGCAGGAGCGGGTGCTGCACGACCCGGGCATGTTCATGCAGTTGCTGCAGTTCCTGACGATCCCGGTCAGCGAGATGTTCCGCGACCCTAGCCACTTCCTTGCCCTGCGCAACGAAGTGGTGCCGCTGTTGCGCACCTGGCCGTCGATCAAGATCTGGATCGCCGGCTGCAGCACCGGCGAGGAGGTGTACTCGATGGCCATCCTGCTGCGCGAGGAGGGGCTGCTCGAGCGCACCATCCTGTATGCCACCGATATCAACCCGCGTTCCCTGGACAGGGCCAAGCAGGGCATCTACTCAATGCAGAGCATGCGCGAGTACGAAGAAAACTACCGCCTGGCCGGCGGGCGGCGCGATTTTGCCGAGTACTACACCAGCGCCTACGGTAACGCCATCATGGACAGCAGCCTGCGCGACAACGTGACCTTTGCCGACCACAGCCTGGCCACTGACAGCGTGTTTTCCGAAACCCAGCTGGTGTCCTGCCGCAATGTGCTGATCTACTTCAACAAGGACCTGCAGGACCGCGCCCTGGGGCTGTTCCATGAGTCCTTGTGTCACCGTGGCTTTCTGGTGCTGGGCAGCAAGGAATCGGTGGATTTCTCCGCTTACAGCGACCGCTTCGAGCCGCTGGTCAAGCCCGAACGGATCTTCCGGAAATCATGAAGGGCGTGAGCGCGGTGGTGATCGGTGCCTCGGCGGGCGGCGTGCAGGCGCTGTTTCAGGTGCTCGGTGGCCTGCCGCCGGCATTCGTGACGCCTGTGCTGTGCGTGCTGCACCTGCCCGATGACCGTCACAGCCATCTGGCCGAAGTGCTGCAGCGGCGTCTGCACAGGCCGGTACGTGAGGCTCGGGACAAAGAGGCCATCGCCCCTGGCCAGATCTACGTGGCGACGCCTGGTTATCACCTGTCGGTCGAGCAGGATTTGAGCCTGTCGCTGAGCCAGGAGGAGCCGGTGCATTTCTCGCGCCCGGCCATTGACTTCCTGTTCATCTCGGCTGCCGATGCCTATGGCGCGGGCCTGCTGGGTGTATTGCTCACAGGCGCCAACGAGGACGGTGCCAAAGGCCTTGCCTACATCAAGAACAGCGGCGGCCGGACCGTGGTCCAGGACCCCCGCGACGCCCAGGTGGCGCTGATGCCGGAGGCCGCATTGGCGCTCCACCAGCCCGACCTTATTCTTTCTTTGAGCGGCATCGGGCAATTGCTCGCCAACCTGGAATCCAGCGCATGCTAAGCCACATCACCGCCAAACTGCTGATCGTCGACGATCTGCCGGAAAACCTCCTGGCCCTCGACGCCCTGATTCAGGGCCAAGACCGTGAGGTGCACCAGGCCCAGTCTGCGGAAGCCGCATTGTCGTTGTTGCTGGAGCACGAATTCGCCCTGGCCATTCTCGACGTGCAGATGCCGGGCATGAACGGCTTTGAACTGGCCGAACTGATGCGCGGCACGGAAAAGACTCGCAATATCCCGATCGTCTTCGTCACCGCTGCCGGGCGCGAGATGAATTACGCCTTCAAGGGTTACGAGAGCGGCGCGGTGGACTTCCTGTACAAGCCGCTAGATACCCTGGCGGTGAAAAACAAGGTGACGGTGTTTGTCGACCTTTACCGCCAGCGCAAAGTGCTCGACAGGCAGTTGCAGGCCCTTGAGCGCAGCCGCCAGGAGCAGGAGCTGCTGCTGACGCAGTTGCAGGTGGCGCGCAGTGAGCTGGAGCATGCGGTACGCATGCGCGACGACTTCATGTCGATCGTAGCGCACGAGGTGCGCACGCCGCTCAATGGCCTTATCCTCGAGACCCAGCTGCGCAAGATGCACTTGGCCCGCGGCAGCCTGGAGGCGTTCAGCGCCGACAAGCTGCAGGCCATGGTCGAGCGCGACGAACGGCAGATCAATAGCCTGATCCGTCTGATCGAAGACATGCTCGATGTGTCGCGCATCCGCACCGGCAAGCTGTCGCTGCGGCCAAAGCTGTTCGACCTCGGCCAGCTGGTGCGTGGCCTGGTAGAAAACTTCACCGCCCAGGCCACCGCGCTGGGCACTCATATCGATCTGCAGCGCTGCGATGGCCTGCAGGGTGAGTGGGACGAATTCCGGATTGAACAAGTACTGGCCAACCTGTTGTCCAATGCCTTGCGTTATGGCGAACGCCAGCCGGTCGAGGTTCGGGTATTCGAGCAGGCGGGCATGGCCTGCGTGCAAGTGCAGGATCACGGCATCGGCATCAGTGGCGTGAATCAGCAACGGATCTTCCAGCAGTTCGAGCGCGTGGCCACCCAGCAGGCCAGCGCCGGGCTGGGGTTGGGGCTGTATATCTCGGAGCAGATCGTCCAGGCCCATGGTGGGCAGATCCAGGTGCAGAGCGAGGAAGGCAAGGGCGCCACCTTCTGCCTGCAATTGCCGCTGACGCGGCTGACAGAACAAAACGACCAGGTGCGGGCAACCTCTGCCTGAGCCTGGGGTCCGATGGCCAACTGTATGAATTTCAAGGCGTTGTTGTCATGAGTGAAGATGCACAAGATGTGGTTTTGGTGGTCGAGGATGAACCGGCAATCCGGATGATCCTGCGTGACTACCTGGCAGGCGAGGGCTATCACGTACTGGTGGCCGAGGACGGTGAACAGGCGTTCGCCATCCTGGCGAGCAAGCCGCACCTGGACCTGATGGTCACCGACTTCCGCTTGCCCGGCGGCATTTCCGGCGTCGAGATCGCTGAGCCTGCGGTGAAACTGCGACCGGACCTGAAGGTGATCTTCATCAGCGGCTACCCGGCGGAGATTCTCGAGTCGGGCAGCCCCATCGCGCGCAAGGCGCCGATCCTGGCCAAACCGTTTGACCTGGATACCTTGCACAAGCAGATCCAGGACCTGTTGCGCTGAGGCCGTGTACCGGGGCTGACCGCCCCGGCTATTGCCCCTGATGCAAGGCACAATCTCGTCATTGAGCCTTTTCACTGAAGCTCAACAGGCATATGGTGTACGCCGTCCATATTCCCTGGAGCTGTCATGTCCAATCTTTTTCCTTCCGTTCGCCCCCGCCGCCTGCGCCAGAACGAGTCGCTGCGCACGATTTTCCAGGAGACGGAATTCCGCCTCGAAGACCTGATCCTGCCGATCTTCGTCGAGGAAGGCATCGACGACTTCGTGCCGATCAGCAGCATGCCGGGGGTCAACCGCATCCCCGAGAAACTGCTGGCCCAGGAAATCGAACGCTACGCCCGCGCCGGCATCAAGTCGGTGATGACCTTCGGCGTTTCGCACAACCTCGATGCCACCGGTAGCGATACCTGGAACGAGAACGGCCTGGTGGCGCGCATGGCACGCATCTGCAAGGACAGCGTGCCGGAAATGGTGGTGATGTCCGACACCTGTTTCTGTGAGTACACCAGCCACGGCCATTGCGGCGTGCTGCACGACCATGGTGTGGACAACGACGCCACCCTGGCCAACCTGGGCAGGCAGGCGGTGGTCGCTGCCGCGGCCGGTGCCGATTTCATCGCACCGTCGGCGGCGATGGACGGTCAGGTTCAGGCCATCCGTGGTGCGCTGGATGCCGCGGGCTTTCACGACACCGCGATCATGGCCTACTCCACCAAGTTCGCCTCGTCGCTCTATGGCCCGTTCCGTGAAGCCGGTGGCACCACGCTCAAGGGCGACCGCAAGAGCTACCAGATGAACCCGATGAACCGCCGCGAAGCGGTGCGCGAGTCGCTGCTCGACGAGCAGGAAGGCGCCGATGTGCTGATGGTCAAACCGGCGGGTGCCTACCTGGACGTGATCGCCGACATTCGCGCTGCGTCGCGTTTGCCGCTGGCGGCTTACCAGGTCAGCGGTGAGTACGCGATGATCAAGTTCGGCGGCTTGGCCGGCGCCATCGACGAAGGGCGAGTGGTGCGCGAGAGCATCGGCGCGATCAAGCGTGCCGGTGCCGACCTGATCCTGACCTACTTCGCCATGGACCTGGCCCGCGAAGGCATCTGAGGCCAATACACGCGAGAAATCGCTGAGTGTGGAATTATTTTGTGTCCCTGTGTATCTGATGCCAAAGAGCCTCAGTGACAGGGACACAGGGATGAAATCACGCAAGAAAACCGTCAAGCCGATCGGCTTGAAAGACATCACCATCGTCGACGACGCCAAGATGCGCAAGGCGATCACTGCCGCTGCACTGGGCAACGCCATGGAGTGGTTCGACTTCGGCGTTTACGGCTTTGTCGCTTACGCCCTGGGCAAGGTGTTTTTCCCCAACGCCGACCCCAGCGTACAGATGATCGCGGCCTTGGCCACCTTCTCGGTTCCGTTCCTGATTCGCCCGCTGGGCGGGCTGTTCTTCGGTGCCCTGGGCGACAAGTTCGGCCGACAGAAAATCCTCGCCGCGACCATTGTGATCATGTCGCTCAGTACCTTCGCCATCGGCTTGATACCGTCCTACGCCTCTATCGGCATCTGGGCGCCGATCCTGCTGCTGCTGGCGAAAATGGCCCAGGGCTTCTCGGTGGGTGGTGAATACACCGGCGCCTCGATCTTCGTCGCCGAATACGCACCCGACCGCAAGCGCGGCTTCCTCGGCAGCTGGCTGGACTTTGGCTCGATCGCCGGCTTCGTCCTTGGCGCGGGCGTGGTGGTGCTGATTTCGACCTTCCTGGGCGAGGAAAAATTCCTTGAATGGGGCTGGCGTCTGCCGTTCTTCCTGGCCTTGCCGCTGGGCATCATCGGCCTCTACCTGCGCCATGCGCTGGAAGAGACCCCGGCGTTCCAGCAGCATGTCGAAAAACTTGAACAGGGTGACCGCGAAGGCCTGGCATCGGGGCCCAAGGTGTCGTTCAAGGAAGTCGCCACTAAACATTGGCGCAGCCTGGTGACGTGCATTGGCGTGGTGATCGCCACCAACGTCACGTACTACATGCTGCTCACCTACATGCCCAGCTACCTGTCGCACAACCTGCACTACAGCGAAGACCACGGTGTGCTGATCATCATCGCGATCATGGTCGGCATGCTGTTCGTGCAGCCGATCATCGGCCTGCTCAGCGACAAGTGGGGCCGCCGCCCGTTCATCATCGTCGGCAGTGTCGGTCTGTTCGCCCTGGCCATCCCGGCCTTCATGCTGATCAACAGCGGTGTGCTCGGGGTGATCTTCGCCGGCTTGCTGATCATCGCCGTGTTGCTCAACTTCTTCATCGGCGTGATGGCTTCGACCCTCCCAGCGATGTTCCCCACCCACATTCGTTACAGCGCCCTGGCCAGCGCCTTCAACATTTCGGTGCTGATCGCCGGTCTGACCCCAACCCTGGCTGCCTGGCTGGTAGAGAGCACCGGCGACCTGTACATGCCGGCCTACTACCTGATGGTGGTTGCCGCCATCGGCCTGATTACCGGCCTGACCATGAAAGAAACCGCCAACAAGCCACTGCGTGGCGCCGCCCCGGCGGCATCGGATATCGATGAAGCGCGTGAGCTGCTGCAGGAGCACCACGACAACATCGAGCAGAAGATCGAAGACATCGACGAACAGATTGCCGAGCTTGAGGCCAAGCGCAAGTCGCTGGTGCAGCAACACCCGCGCATCGAGTAAGGTACAAGGCCAGTTCTCCCAGTAGATAAACTGTATGGCCGAAGGGTTTTCCGCGCTGCCGCCGCTCAATGGGCTACGTGTTTTCGAGGTGGTGGCGCGCCACCTCAATTTCCGCCTGGCAGCCGACGAACTTGGTGTAACTCAGGCCGCCGTGGCGCAGCAGATCCGCGGGCTTGAAGCGAACCTTGGGATCAAGCTGTTCGAGCGCTTGCCCAGGGGCCTGAGCCTGACAGGCGCCGGCCAGCGTTACAGTGTCGATATCCGCAGCGCCTTTGCCTTGATCGGCAGCGCCACCCAGGCGTTGCGCCCGGATGCGTCGCACCTGACGGTGAGTGTCACACCGACCTTCGCGGCAAAGTGGCTGATCCCCAGGTTGTCGTCTTTTGCGCAGCAGCACCCGGACATCGATCTGCAGGTGCTGGCCACCGACCGGCTTTGCCAGTTCCGTCCAGAGGGCGTGGATATTGCCGTACGTTACGGCGTGCCACCGTTCGGGCCGGCACTGCATACCGAGCTTTTTCTGGCCCAGCGCGTGGTAGCTGTCGCCAGCCCGGCGCTGCTCGAGCAACTGGGCAAGCCCGAGGATCTGGAGCAGTTACAGCGTTACCCGTTGCTGCATGATGCCCACAACTTCTGGCCGGACTTCATCGCCGAGGTATTCCACCGGCATTTGCCGCCGGGTGCGAAGAATGTGCGGTTCAACCAGACGTCACTGGCCATCGATGCAGCGATTGCCGGGCAGGGCCTTGCCCTGGCCAGCGAGTTTTTCGTCCACAGCGACCTGCGCGCCGGGCGCCTGGCCCTTGCCTTTGACCAAGTGTTGGACTTGCAACGGGCGTTTTACCTGGTGTGGCCGCGTAATGCCCACCAACCGCCGGCACTGGCAACGGTGCGGGCATGGCTGCTGGCGCAGGCGATGCTTTAATACAGTAGAAAATCTATCGTTTAGTCGAAGCTTTTCTGGCTCTCTGGCAACGCAGGCCTGGTGCTAGTCTGGGCCCATTACCCATGCACACCGCAGGGTTGACCCGGAGGCTTCATGTCCAACGAAAAAGTAGCAATCGTGATCGCCGGCGGCAGCGGTATGGGCGCCGCGGCAGCCAGGCGCCTGGCTGCCGACGGCTTCAAGATCGGTATCCTGTCGTCGTCTGGCAAAGGCGAGGCGTTGGCCGAGACGCTGGGCGGGATTGGCGTGACCGGCAGCAACCAGTGCAACGACGACATCAAGCGCCTGGTCGATGCCGTAGTCGCCAAATGGGGCCGTATCGATGTGCTGGTCAACAGTGCAGGCCACGGCCCGCGCGCGCCGATCCTTGAAATCAGCGATGCAGACTGGCACCAGGGCATGGAGACCTACCTGCTCAATGTCATCCGCCCGACGCGGCTGGTCACGCCAATCATGCAGCGCCAGCAGGGTGGGGTAGTGATCAACATTTCCACCGCCTGGGCCTTCGAGCCGAGTGAAATGTTCCCCACCTCGGCCGTATTCCGCGCGGGCCTGGCGGCGTTCAGCAAGATCTTCGCCGACACCTATGCTGCGGACAACATCCGCATCAACAACGTACTGCCGGGCTGGATCGACAGCCTGCCGGCCACAGACCAGCGTCGTGGCAGCGTGCCGCTCAAGCGCTATGGCAGCAGCGAGGAAATCGCCGCCACCGTGGCCTTCCTGGCCAGCGATGGCGCGGCGTACATCACCGGGCAGAACATCAGGGTCGATGGCGGTATTACCCGCAGCATCTGATCAGGCACGGGCCAGCGTGGCTTTGAGTGTGCGCTCCACCACATCGACCAGGACCATGGTCTGGTGGTCCACTTCGATGTTGATCAGTTCACCGGCCTGGTAGTTGGCGAAAGTGGTCTGGCGCAGGGTTTCCGGGATCAGGTTGATGGTGACCAAGGTGTCGTCCACGTCGGCGACGGTCAGGCTGCAGCCGTTGACCCCGAGAAACCCGCGTGGGAACACGTATCTGGCCCACTGCGGCGGCATGCGGAAGGTGATGAAGGCGCCGGTTTCCTTGATCGACAGCTCGACGATCTCGGCGGTGGTGGCGACGTGGCCGGCCATCAGGTGGCCGCCGACTTCGGCGTTCATTTTCGCCGAGCGCTCGATGTTCACGCCTTGGCCTGCCTTGAAGCAGCGCAGGTTGGTGCGCTCCAGGGTGGCAGTCATGGCGTCGAACTTCACGTGGGTGCCGTCAATTTCGGTGACCGACAGGCAGGTGCCCTCGACACTCACGCTGGCGCCGATCTTCAGGTCGTCGAGCAGTTCCGGGGTAAGGTCGATGGTGAACTCGTTGTGGCCCGGGTAGGTGGTCACAGCAAGCAGGGGGCGGACGGCCTGGACGATGCCGGTGTACATGGAATTTGCTCCTGGGCGCGGTAAATGATGCCCGGAAACTATGCCCCTGGAGCTTTAAAAGCAAGCCGGGCGGACCGTGAGCGCCGGCAACCCGGCGCCCACAGGTGTAGCTGATACAGCCTCAGACGTGCCCACTGCTGTTGACGATTCTCAAGCACAAGGCTTCATACGGGTCCAGGTTGATCATCAGCCGCCCATCCTCGGTCAGGTCGCCTTCGACCGTCTCGTTGATCATGTCCACCACCGTCCCGGGCGTGAAGCCGGTCAGCAGCAGCTCTTCAGCGATCACCTCCTGCCCGAAGTTCAGCGCACTGATCTGGATGCCACGCCCGGCCGGCAGCTCGTGCACCATCACCAGCAACCCCGGGCTGCTGACCTCGGGCACCAGTACCTGGCGGCTGCTGGCAATACCGTAGGCCTGGCGCACGGCGAGCAGTTTTTTAACTTTGCTGGCGAACGAATCGCTGCTTTCCAGCTGCTGGTCGAGGCTGCCGTACAGTGCGCGTGCGCGCGGCATGCCACGCACCGATGCCTCGGCCTGCGCATCGAGCCCGGCCAGGTCGTAGCCGCCACGGTGGATCCAGCGGGTATCGCCATCGGCCATCTTTTGCGCCACCGCCTCGGCCGGCAGCGGCAGGGCGCCGACCAGGTCCCAGCCCGACAGTGCGACCACACCGGGCTGCATGGCGTTGTACATCACCAGCAACAGGTGCACCTTCTGGATCAGCTCGACATCCGCCGGGCCAATCTGGTCCAGGTCACGGATGCCCAGCGCCGCCGTGATCAGGCTGGCGGTGGTGCAGGAGATGCCGTTGGTGACAAAGCGCAAGTTGTAAGGGGCGTGTTCGCCCGAGAGGCGTTCGTAGATTTCCTCGCGGATATGTTCGCGCAGGATGTTGCCGGGCAGGGTCTGGCCCCGGTACAGGTACATGTCATGGGCGTGCAGGGTCCAGAAATGCACCAGCTCGACGGTGAGCTCGTCGTGGTTCTGCAGGGCGTGGATCAACGACGCCGGGTCGATGCCAAAGCTGTGCATTTCCTTGAGCATCAGGCGCAGGAACTCGGTATCGCCGGTCAACAGTGCATGCTGGTACGCCGGGCGGGTGATGAAGTCATAGGACAGGTCGGCGCCGCCCTTGGACATCTGCGCGATGTCGTCCAGGGTCAGGTTCAGCTCCTGGAAGCTGAACCCGCCGGCCTTGCGGATCATGCCACCGATCAGCTGGTTACCCACGATCGACAGCGGGTGGCTTTCTGACCAGGCGGTACCACTGGCGCAGGTCTCGACCCCGAGAAAACCGTTGGCATCCAGGCGTAGGCCGCGCGCGCCCAGGCAGTCCAGCGCGTGCAGGGCGTCGCCGATGATCATTTGCTGGGCGGCAAAGCTTGGGTCCAGCCAGTTCAGCGACGGCTGGCCATCCTTGAAGTAGTGCAGGTAGACCCAGCGCCGCGTCTTGCCATCGACACCGGTTATCGGTGGCGTTGCGCTCCAGTCGGTCTCCTTCACGCCAGGCTCGAAGAAGATCACCCGTTGCAGCTGGCCGACGATGTAGTGGTGTGCCTTGAGCTCGTCGCACTGTGCGGGCAGCAGGTTGACCGAGTCGCGGCCAGGGGGCACGTCTGGCAGCAGCGGCCAGTCTTCCTCGCGGATCTCGACCATGTGGTACAGCCCTGGATAGGCGCCGTGGGCCAGCTCGGCCAGGCGGAAATCGGCGCCCTTGCCGGTGTGCGAGGGGATCAGGTCGTCGATGGTCACGGCATTGTGCGCCGCCGCCATGCGGCTCATCTGCACCAGCTCTTGTTCACTGCCGTAGAGCGGGTCGATGTCGAAGCTGATGCGGTCGAAGTTGCCGTCCACGCTGGGGGTGAAATCGCGCCCGCTGACACCGCCGGACTGTTTGATGGGGCCGGTATGAATGCCCTGCACGCCAATTTCCGACAGGCGCTTCCACAAGGCTTCGTGGCCCAGCGCGCCGAGCACCGAGCAGCCTTCAGGCGCGATGATCGCGTCGGGGTAGACGGTGAGCCATACCGACGCAATGTCGGTGGCGCGGCGTGGCTGCGTTTCGGCGTAGGGGTTCATCCACAGGCGCGATTGCCCGGAATACAGTCGGGCCCGCTCCTGCGAGGCCTTGAGCATGGAACGCTCTTCGAGCCATTTGACGTATGACGGGTCTGGTTGAGTCATTTCGCGTCCTCTCTGCGTGGCGGCACCGGCCAAGTTATGACGACGACGGCGCCGGAACGTTCGGCTCAGGTCTCAAGGCCCTGGCCATTCAGCGCCGAGCCGACAACTGTTGCGGCGCCAGGAAAGCACCATGGAAGTAGTCGCGCAAGGCCTGCATCGCCGGGCTGAATGCCCGCTCGCGGTGCCAGGCCAGGCCCACGCTCATGGGCGTTACCGGGTCGCTGATGGTCACGGTCTCGATGCGCTTGCCTTCGAGCGACCAGGGCCGGTGCACCAGGTCCGACAGGATCGCCACGCCGCTGCCATTGGCGACCATGCTGCGCACCGCCTCGACCGAACTGGTGCGCACCCGCACGCTGGGCCGCTGGCCGGCCAGCTCCCAGTAACGCATGGCGCTCTGCTCGGCTTCGTCCACGGTCAGCAGGATGAACGGCTCACGCGCAACATCGGCCAGGCTGACCGTAGAGCGCTCGCACAATGGATGGTGGCTGGGCAGCCACAGCCGGCGCTCGGAGTTGAACAGGGTTTCGGACACGATATCCGGGTGGGTGAGGTTGGCGGTGAGCACCACCGCCATGTCGAAGCGGCCTTCCAGCAGGCCTTGCTCGATGGCGCTGCGCTCCTGCTCGTGTACCTGCAGGTTTACGTCCGGGTGCCAGTGTTCCAGGCGTTGCAAGTGGTGCGGCAGGAAATAGCCGATCACCGTGTAGCTCGCCGCCAGGCGCAGCAAGCCACTGGCGCGCACGTCCGGCAGCGGGCTGTTGAGTGCGTCATCGACACTGCGCAGGATCACATAGGCGCGGTTGAGAAAATGCCGGCCCGCATCGGTCAGGCTCATGCCTTGCGCCGAGCGCTGGAACAACAACACCCCGAGCATTGCCTCCAGTTCCTTGATCGCGGTAGTGACCGCCGATTGGGAAATGTTGAGGTGGATGGCGGCCTGGGAGATCTGGCCGATCTCGGCGGTGGCGACGAAGTAGCGAACCTGGCGCAAGGTCAGTGACACAGGAGACTCCTGGGTATCTGTTTTTCAGAAGACACCCTATCTGTTTATAGATCTTCCCAAGGGGGTTGTGGAGAATCTAACGTGACCTTCACACCGTCACAAGCACCGGGAGCGTAGGCATGCAGGCAGTAGACTTCAATTCTGACATGGGCGAGGGTTTCGGCCCGTGGACCATCGGCGACGGCGTCGACAACGAACTGATGGCCTTCATCAGTTCGGCCAACATCGCCACCGGCTTTCATGCCGGCGACCCTGGCACCATGCGTCGCACCGTCGAGCGGGCCAAGGCGCTGGGCGTGGCGGTAGGCGCTCACCCGGGGTTTCGTGACCTGGTCGGGTTTGGCCGCCGGCACATCAACGCGCCGGCCCAGGAACTGGTCGACGATATGCTCTACCAGTTGGGCGCGCTGCGTGAAATCGCCCGTGCGCAGGGCGTGAAACTGCAACACATCAAGCCCCATGGTGCCCTGTACATGCACTTGGCCCGTGATGAGGAAGCCGCCCGGTTGCTGGTGCAGAACCTGCAGGTGATCGAGCCGCAGCTGTTGCTGTACTGCATGCCTGGCTCGGTGATCTGCCGGGTTGCGCAGGCACTCGGCCAGCCGGTGGTGCGTGAGTTCTATGCCGACCGCGAGTACGACCAGAGCGGTTCCATCGTGTTTACCCGCAATGTTCGTGGCCATGAGCCGCAGGCGGTCGCCGAGCGCGTGCTGCGGGCTTGCCGCGAGGGCGTGGTACGCACGGTCGAGGGCCAGGACCTGGCCATCGAATTCGACTCGATCTGCCTGCACAGTGATACCCCCGGCGCGCTCGACCTGGTCGAAGCCACGCGCGCAGCGCTGGACGCCGCTGGCATCGAGGTGCGCACGCCCCGTTGAGGTTCAAGGCACCCGGTGCCCAGACACCGGTGCCGCTGCACTGCATTGTTTTTGCCTGCCTTACGATAAAGATTCCAAAAAAGGAGCAGACATGGCCGAGCCGCTTGCCAGTACCCCGATCCGCTACAGCTTTGGTGCCGACGAGCACCTGTTTGCCGAGGTCAGCGACAGCATGTCGCTCGAGGCCTTCTTCAAAGGCATGGCCGTCACCCGGGCGGTGGAGCGCCTGGCGCTGGAGGGCGTGCTGGACATTTGCCTGGCCAACGCCTCGTTCCAGATCCGCTTCGACCCCGACCGCATCGCCCCCGATGTGCTGCTTGCAGCGGTGCGCGGTGCAGAGGCCGAGGCGGTTGCCGAACGCGCGTTGCACACCCGGATCATCGAGATCCCGGTGCTGTACAACGACCCCTGGACCCATGAAACCCTCATGCGCTTTCGCGACCGCCACCAGGACCCGAACAGTACCGACCTCGAATACGCGGCGCGCATCAATGGCCTGGCCGATGTCGATGCGTTCATCGCCGCGCACAGTGGCGCGCCTTGGTTCGTGTCGATGGTCGGCTTCGTCGCCGGCCTGCCGTTCATGTTCCAGATGGTCGAGCGCGAGCGCCAGTTGCAGGTGCCCAAGTACCTGCGCCCACGCACCGACACGCCAAAGCTGACCTTGGGCCACGGCGGTTGTTTCGGTTGCATCTATTCGGTGCGCGGGGCAGGGGGCTACCAGATGTTCGGCGTTACCCCGGCGCCGATCTACGACCCGCAGCAGGGCCTGAACTACCTGAAGGAGCACATGGTGTTCTTCCGCCCAGGGGACATCGTGCAGTTCAAACCCATCGACCGTCAGGCCTACGACCAGGCGGTGGCGGATGTCGAGGACGGCCGTTTCGACCTGCGCATTCGCCCGGTAGAGTTTTCCCTCGATGCTTTCCTGGCCGACCCGGTCGGCTATCCCAAGTCGTTGCAGGAGGTGCTGGCATGATCAAGGTACTCAAACCTGGCCTGGCAACCTCGGTGCAGGACCTGGGCCGTGAAGGCTATTACCACCTGGGTATCCCGCCCTCCGGTGCGCTTGATCAATATGCGTTGCGCGCCGCCAATCAGCTGGTCGGCAACCCGGCGGGTACTGCTGGCCTTGAATGTGCGCTGGTGGGGCCGGAGCTGGAGTTTCTGCAGGATGCGCTGGTGGCGGTGTGTGGCGCACAGATGCCGGTGCTGCTCGATGGCCGCGAACAGCGCCCTGACACTTCGTTTGCAGTCAGGGCAGGCCAGGTGCTGCGCTTCGCCTTCCCCACAGCCGGGGCACGTGCTTACCTTGCAGTTGGGGGCGGCATCGATGTGCCAGAAGTGCTGGGTAGCCGGTCCACTTACGCCCTGGGCGCGCTGGGCGGTTTTCACGGTCGCAAGCTGCTGGCAGGCGATGTATTGCCGGTCGGTGTGCCCACCGCCAAAGCCCGTGCCGGAGCCAGTTTGCCAATGGCGCTGCGCCAGGCACTGGGAGGGGAAGTGGTATTGCGCGTGGTGCCGGGGTTGTACTTCCATCGCCTGACGGAGGCTGCGGCGAAAAGCTTCTTCACCGATGCCTGGACGGTGGGCTCCGAGGCCGACCGCATCGGCTACCGCTACAAAGGCGGCAACGCGCTGAGTTTCCAGCCGCGAGAGCAGCCATTCGGCGCAGGATCGGACCCGTCCAATATCGTCGACAGCTGCTACCCGATCGGTTCGATACAGGTGCCAGCCGGGCTGGAACCGATCATTTTGCACCGCGATGCGGTGTCTGGCGGTGGGTACGCCATGATCGGCACGGTGATCAGCGCCGACCTGGACCTGATCGGGCAGATGCAGCCGAACCAGCAGGCGCGGTTCTTGCCGGTGAGCATGGAGGATGCGCTTGAGGCGCGGCGGTCTTACAAGAAGAGGCTGGGGTATCTGAGCAAATTGTTCGGCTGATTCGTGGGGTGCCTGTACCGGCGTCTTCGCGGGTTGTGCTGCGAAGCGTCCGGTACAGGCTGGCAACCCGTCAGGTCAGAAGCTGTACTTGGCCGTCAGCATCATGTTGCGCGGCGCGCCCCAGGTGTCGCCGGCATAGTTGACCGAGGTGGCCACGGCCGAGTAGTACTTGCGATCGAACACGTTGTTGGCGTTGAGCTGCAGGTCGAGGTGCTTGTTGACCTGGTAGCCGGCCATCAGGTCGGTGACCGCGTACGATCCCTGGACCAGGCGGTACTCGCTGCCATCGGCAACGGTGAAGTCGTTGTAGATGCGGCTCTGCCAGGAGATGTTGCCGCCGATGCGCAGCTTCTCCAGCGGGCCTTCGAAGCGGTAGGTGGTGGTCAGCTTGAACAGGTGCTCCGGGGTGTCGGTGTCGAAGCGCTGGTTGACGTTGCCGGGGTTGGCGGCGTCTTTAAGCGTGTGGACGCGGGCATAGGTGTAGCCGGCACCGACCTGCCAGTTGCGGGTCAGCGCACCTTGCAGCTCCATGTCGATACCTTGGCTGCGCACTTCGCCGGATGCGACGTAGCAGTTGGTAGGGTCGCTGCAGCCGGCCAGGTCGGTCTGCGAAACGCCACGGTTTTCCTGGTCGATACGGAACAGCGCCACGCTGGCATTGAGGGCGCCATCGAAGTACTCGCCCTTGACGCCGATTTCATAGTTCTTGCCCTCGACCGGCTTGAGCGGGCTGCCGGAAGCGTCCTTGTACTCCTGCGGGTTGAAGATGTCGCTGTAGCTGACATACACCGAGTGATGATCGTCCAGGTCGTAGATCAGGCCCGCGTAGCGAGTGACGTTGCGCGTGACTTTGTAATCGGCGCTGGCACTTTCCTTGTTGTCATAGTCATACCAGTCCAGGCGGCCGCCCAGGATCAGCTTCAGCGGATCGGCCAGGCTCAGCCGGGTGGTCATGTACACGCCTTCCTGGGTGGTGACTTCGCGTACGTTGTTGGTGTGCACGAAGTTCGGCTTGCCGCCATCGATCGGCCAGTTGGTGTCGTATGGGCTGTAGTTGCGTGTGTCCATGTCGTAGATGCGCTTGCTGGCGCCCACCACCAGCTCGTGGGTGCGGCCAAACGCTTCGAACGGGCCGCTGACAAAGCCGTCAAGGCCGGCCTGGTTTTCCTGGTGCTTGGACTGGTAAGCGGTGCGGGACAACGGCTTATTGAGCCCGGCCCAGCGCGACTGGTAGGAGCCGGTGAAGGTGCCGTCTTGCTGGGAATAGTTGGCGTTGACCTGAAGTTTCCAGTCATTGGCCAGGCGCTGCTGCACTTCGGCGAATACGGTGTTGATCTCCTGATCCTTGTTTTCCCAGTCACTGCCTGGGTTGTAGGAACGCGAGAAGTCCATGTGGTGGCCGTTCAGGGCGGTTGGCATGGCGCCCCAGAAGTTGTTGGTCTGGTCTTTCTGGTGAGAGAAGCCGAGGGTCAGGGTGGTGTCTTCGGACAGGTCCGCCTCGGTGATTGCATAGAACAGGCCGTGGTCTTGTTCGACGTCATCGATGTAGCTGTTGGCCCCCCGGTATGACGTCACCACGCGGCCGCGCAGTGTGCCACTGTCGTTGAGCGGGCTGGAGGCATCGATTTCGCCGCGGTAGTCGTCCCAGCTGCCAGCGGCGCCGGTCAGGGTGACCTTCTGTTCGGCCAGCGGACGCTTGCGTACCAGGTTGATGGCCGCCGAAGGGTTGCCGGAGCCGGTGATCAGGCCGGTCGCGCCGCGGACGATCTCGACGCGGTCGAACATGGCCAGGTTAGGCTGGGCGCCCACGGTGTAGGGCTTGTAACCGCTCGGAATACCGTCGTACATCAGGTTGTCGATGTCAAAGCCACGTGACGTGTAGCTTTGCCGACCTGGACCGCCGGAATAGTCAAGGAACAGCCCTGGCGTGGCCTTGACCACGTCGTTGATGCTGGTCATCGCCTGGTCGTCCATGCGCTGACGGGTAATCACGGTCACCGCCTGCGGTGTTTCACGCAGGCTCAATGGCAGCTTGGTGGCGGTGGCCATGGAACCTGTGGTGTAGGACTGCGAACCCTCGGTGGTGCTGCCCAGCCGATCGGAGCTGATCTCGGTGGCACCCAACACCAGCGTGGTGGGCTGGTCGTCTTCGGCCAGGGCCGGTGTGACGATGGCCATGCACACGGCCATGGCGAGCAGGTTGCGGGCAGGGAGATTGCGCGAGGGCGCGAGTGGCGACGGCATGGGGGGTGGGTTCCTGTACATTGTTAAACGTTATTAAAGATGTGTATGAGAACGATTAACAATCAGTTTGTCAGGATTTGCCTGCCCTTGAAAGATTGGGATGCAGGAATTTTTACCTTTTTTTCACATTTGTGGCGGTGGCCAGGCGGCTTCGTGCAGAGGGGATCAGGGTTCAGCGCGGTTTATCGTCTTGCCCTGCTGCACAGCCACTTCCGCAGCCTGGCCATCACGTTGCTTGCCTTGGCGCGCCAACCCTTCCAGTTGCGGGATCAGCATGCCTTCGGGCAAATGTCGCCAGAAACGCCCCGGCATGTGCAGGCGCAAGGCATCCGGGTTGAGGCGGGCGGGGTTGAAGGTATGGCGGTAGTAGGTCCGCCACAGCTCGGCACCCGGGTCATCGGCATTGCGCGCCCACTGCCGCCAAGCGTCCGGGCAGTGCCGCTGATATTCGAAACCTTGGCCGTCGAAGCGAATACCGTCCCCCGGTGTGGCGATCAACCAGCGCTGGCGCCCCAGGCGGTCGGCGAAGTGCGCGCTGGCACTGTGCAGAATGTCATGGGCCGGCTCGTGATAGGCGACCAGGTCCAGTTGCAGCTGCTCGGCAAGTGCTGGCGGCAACGGCACGAAACGTACGAACGCATGCAGGTGGTGTGCTTCACGGCTGACCTGCTTGATACGCCGGTGCAGTTCACTGCCCAGGCGGTCGCCCGCAAGCATTGCCGTGCGGTCACCGTGGGCCACGCGCCAGAGCACTTCGTACAGCAGGTTCCAGCGTTGCTCGCCCCGGTAGCGCGATGCCTGTTCCAAAAGGCTCAAAAGCGCCGCCGGTACCTTGGCGCGAAACGGGCCGGGCCCTTCTGGCAGGGGGGCAGGCACCGCCAGCAGGTCGTCGATCGGGCCTTGCGACCAGGTTACTTGCGCCGGGTCGATGCCGTGCCCGAGCAGTGTGCGGGCCTGGTCGCGCCAGGTGCTGAAGTGCTCGTCACAGTCGAGCGCGATCACCCCCACAACCCCATCTGCACAGGTGCCTGTGGTTCACGCAGGCGCTCGCGCAGCAGGCCGCTGCGCAGCTCCGCCTGGCCTGGGCGGTAGTCGCTGGTGATGATGAATGGCCGGGCCTTGTCGAGCACGCAGCGCAGCTGGATCAGGTCGTCGTAGCGCACGCGCCGTTCACGGCGCAGCGCCACCAGCCGCTGCACACTGCGCAGGCCGATGCCGGGGATACGTGCCAGCAGCGCGGGCTCGGCACGGTTCACATCCAGTGGAAACACCTCACGGTTGGCCAGCGCCCAGGCAAGCTTGGGGTCGATGTCCAGCGCCAGGTTACCCTCCTGGCCAAGCAACTCACCCGCTTTGTAGCCATAGCCGCGCAACAGGAAGTCTGCCTGGTACAAGCGGTGCTCGCGCAGCAGCGGTGGGGCCGCCAGCGGTACGCTGCCGGGGCTGTCGGGTATCGGGCTGAAGGCTGAGTAATACACGCGCTTGAGGCCGTAACCCTGGTACAGCGACTCGGCGTTGCGCAGCAGTGTGCTGTCGTCAGTGGCGTCGGCGCCGACGATGACTTGGGTGCTTTGCCCGGCCGGGGTGAAGCGCGGTGCTTTCGGTTCGCCCGCCACGGCTTGCTGCCCTTGGTGGATGACGCCCATGGCCTGGCGAATGGTATGGGCGTGTTTTTCCGGGGCCAGGCGCTTGAGGCTGGCATCGGTGGGCAGTTCGATATTGACGCTGAGGCGGTCGGCCAGGCGCCCGGCTTCCTCGATCAGCAGTGGGTCGGCGTCGGGGATGGTCTTGAGGTGGATGTAACCCCGGAAGTTGTGCTCCTCACGCAGCAGGCGCGCCACGCGGATCAACTGTTCCATGGTGTAGTCGGCCGAGCGGATGATGCCGGAGCTCAGGAACAGGCCGCTGATGCAGTTGCGCCGGTAGAAATCCAGGGTCAGGCGCACCACCTCCTCGGGCGTGAAACGTGCCCGCGGCACGTTGCTGGAGCGGCGATTGACGCAGTATTGGCAGTCGTACAGGCAGAAGTTGGTCAACAGCACCTTGAGCAGCGAAACGCAGCGCCCGTCCGGTGTATAGCTGTGGCAGATGCCCATGCCATTGGTGGCGCCCAGGCCCTCGCTGCCGCGCGAGCTGCGTTTGGGCGCGCCACTGCTGGCACAGGACGCGTCGTACTTGGCGGCATCGGCGAGGATGCCAAGCTTGGCAATGAGCTGCATGGGGGTGTCTCGTGATACTGAATATTCATACAGTATTTTGAGAATGGACTGAATGCAAGTGGCGCAGCAGCCCTGTCAAACGTTCCGACCCGCTCAGTCAGGACATCTAAACTTACAAACAGCCCGCTGCGGTTTCCATAACGGCGGGCTCTCACACCTTAATCCGACCACCGCGACCCCGGACCGGACATCCCTCGCTGACGGTGGCCTTCTTGCAGAGGAGGGCAGGTCATGGACGAGGCAAAGCTTCAGGATTTCATGGGCAAGCTGGTGGGAGACATGGGCGCTGCGGCGACCCTGGCCAATGTGATACTCGGCGACGAACTGGGGTTGTACCGGGCCATGGCCGATAGTCAGCCGGTCACCCCCGAAGTGCTGGCGGCCCGGACCGGCTGCCACCCACGGCTGGTGCGCGAATGGCTCAACGCCCAGGCCGCGTCCGGCTATATGGTCCATGACCAGGGCAGTTTCGTGCTGCCCGAGGAACAGGCCATGGCACTGGCGCTGGAGGACTCACCGGCCTATATGGCGGGTGGCGCGGCGGTGGTGGCCGCGCTGTTCCATGACAAGGACAAGCTGGTGGCTGCCATGCGCGGTGATGGCGGGCTGGCCTGGGGCGACCATCACCCCTGCATGTTCAGCGGTACCGAGCGTTTCTTCCGGCCCGGCTATCGCACCTTCCTGGTGGCCGACTGGCTGCCGGCGCTCGACGGTGTGGTGGCCAAGCTGCAGGCCGGCGCCAAGGTCGCGGATGTCGGTTGCGGGCATGGCGCTTCGACGCTGGTCATGGCTCAGGCGTTTCCAGCATCGACCTTCATCGGCTATGACTACCATGCGCCGTCCATCAGCACAGCCCGCGAACGCGCCAGTGAGGCCAGCTTGACCCAGCGGGTGAGTTTCCAGCAGGCGTCGGCCAAGGATTACCCGGGCAGCGATCATGATCTGGTGTGCTTCTTCGATTGCCTGCACGACATGGGCGACCCCGTTGGCGCTGCACGGCATGCCTACCAGGCGTTGAAGCCCGGCGGCACGGTGATGCTGGTGGAGCCTTATGCCGAGGACACGCTGGACGGCAACCTGACGCCGGTCGGTCGCCTGTTCTATGCCGCGTCGACGTTCATCTGTACACCGAATTCGCTGTCTCAGGAGGTTGGGCTGGGGCTGGGCGCACAGGCCGGGGAGGCGCGCTTGCGGGCGGTGTTCGAGGAGGCGGGGTTCACGCAGTTCCGGCGGGCGACACAGACACCGTTCAACCTGATACTGGAAGCCAGGAAGTAGGCGTAGATCAATGCTGGCCTCATCGCCGGCAAGCCGGCACTGGCTAACCACTGCTCTGAAGGCCAGTGGTGTTCCTGTGGGAGCCGGCTTGCCGGCGATGAGGCCGGTGCAGACAAAAAGAAGGGGCGCCCAGCTGGCGCCCCTTCTCTTGCTGCTTAGGCTTCAGCGTCCCAAGGACGATCGCCTTTTTCATCTTTCACGCGGGTCGGCAGGCCCATGACGTCCAGCGCCTTGAGGAACGGCTCGGCTGGCAGCTCCTCGACGTTGACCATGCGCTTGGCATCCCACTCGCCACGGGCAACCAGCAGGGCTGCAGCCACTGGCGGTACACCGGCGGTGTAGGAGATACCCTGGCTGTCAGTCTCGGCGTAGGCCTCTTCATGGTCGGCCACGTTGTAGATGAACACTTCACGCGGCTGACCATCCTTGGTGCCCTTGACCAGGTCACCGATGCAGGTCTTGCCGGTGTAGCCCGGGGCCAGCGAAGCCGGGTCAGGCAGCACGGCCTTGACCACTTTCAGCGGCACCACTTCCAAGCCTTCAGCGGTCTTGACCGGTTGCTCGGAAAGCAGGCCAAGGTTCTTCAGCACGGTGAACACATTGATGTAGTGCTCGCCGAAGCTCATCCAGAAGCGCACGTTCGGCACGTTCAGGTTCTTCGAGATCGAGTGGACCTCGTCGTGACCGGTCAGGTACAGGTTCTGCGAACCCACGACCGGCAGGTCGTCGGTACGCTTGACCTCGAACATGGTGTTGCTGGTCCACTGGCTGTTCTGCCAGCTCCATACTTGCCCGGTGAACTCGCGGAAGTTGATTTCCGGGTCGAAGTTGGTGGCGAAGTACTTGCCGTGGGACCCGGCATTGACGTCGAGAATATCGATCGAATCAATGCTGTCGAAATACTGTTGCTGCGCCAGTTTTGCGTAGCTGTTCACCACACCCGGGTCGAAACCGACGCCGAGAATGGCGGTGATGTTCTTCTCTTGGCATTCTTCGAGGTGTTTCCACTCGTAGTTGCCGTACCAGGGCGGCGTCTCGCAGATCTTGCCCGGTTCTTCGTGGATCGCGGTGTCCAGGTAGGCGACACCGGTATCGATGCAGGCACGCAGCACCGACATGTTGAGGAAGGCGGAGCCCACGTTGATCACGATCTGCGATTCGGTCTCGCGGATCAGTGCCTTGGTTGCCTCGACATCGAGGGCGTTGAGCGAGAAGGCCTGGATGTCGGCGGGTACCTTGAGGCTACCCTTGGCCTTGACGCTGTCGATGATGGCCTGGCATTTGGAGATGTTCCGCGACGCAATGGCAATACGACCGAGTTCGTCGTTATGCTGCGCGCACTTGTGGGCCACCACCTTGGCGACACCTCCTGCACCAATGATAAGAACGTTCTTCTTCAATTTATCCCTTGCTCCTTACTTGATAGCCGGTCTTACGACAGGCTGGAAACGTAGTCTTCGAAACCGAACTCGCGCACCACTTCGACGCTGCCGTCGAGCTGCTTGACCGCGATGGATGGCATCTTCAAACCGTTGAACCAGTTTTTCTTGACCATGGTGTAACCCGCCGTGTCGATGAACGACAGGCGATCGCCGATGGCCAGCGGACGATCGAATTGGTACTCGCCGAAGATGTCGCCGGCCAGGCACGATTTGCCGCAGACCATGTAGGTGTGCTCGCCATCGTTGGGGGCCATCTTGGCGTTCAGCCGGTAGATCAGCAGGTCGAGCAGGTGTGCTTCGATCGAGCTGTCGACCACCGCCAGGTGTTTGCCGTTGTACAGGGTGTCGAGCACGGTCACTTCCAGCGAGGCGCTGTTGGTGATGGCCGCTTCGCCCGGCTCCAGGTAGACCTGCACGCCGTACGTCTGCGCGAAGGCTTTCAGGCGCGCGCAGAACGCATCGACGGCATAGTCTTCACCGGTGAAGTGAATGCCGCCACCCAGGCTGACCCACTCGACCTTGTGCAGCAGGTGGCCGAAGCGCTCTTCGATGTGCGTCAGCATCTTGTCGAACAGGCCGAAGTCACCGTTCTCGCAGTTGTTGTGGAACATGAAGCCGGAAATCTGCGAGATGACCTTCTCGATCTTCTCCGGGTCCCACTCACCGAGGCGGCTGAACGGGCGGGCCGGGTCGGCCAGCAGGTAGTCGGAGCTGCTGACCTGCGGGTTGACGCGCAGGCCGCGGACCTTGCCTTCGGACTGCTCGGCGAAGCGCTGCAGCTGGCCGATCGAGTTGAAGATGATCTTGTCGCAGTTCTCGAGCATTTCCTCGACCTCGTCGTCGGCCCAGGCCACGCTGTAGGCGTGGGTCTCGCCGGCGAACTTCTGGCGGCCGAGCTTGAGCTCGTACAGCGACGAGGACGTGGTGCCGTCCATGTACTGCTGCATCAGGTCGAAGACCGACCAGGTGGCGAAGCACTTGAGGGCAAGCAGAGCCTTGGCACCGGAGTGTTCGCGCACGTAGGCGATCTTCTCCATGTTGCTCAGCAGCTTGGTTTTATCGATGAGGTAATACGGCGTCTTGATCATTTAAAGGCCCCCGGCCAGGCCGGCCAAAAAAAGGACACGCATTGTGCCTTCACTTGCTGCATACCGAAAGGGCGAGATATGCATTTCGTCGAGGTCGTTGCCGACAGGCCGGAATTTTTCCGATTGCGGCGAGCTCATTGGAACAGGCGAGTATGACCATCCTAATCACCGGCTGCGCATTTGAAGGAGAATCCGATGAGTAGCTGCAACGCAGCAGACCCGCACAGGAGCCATGAATGAAAACTGGCGTCATCTCCGACACCCACGGCTTGCTGCGGCCCGAGGCGCTTGATGCGCTGGCCGGTTGCGAACTGATCGTGCATGCCGGTGATATCGGCAAGCCTGAAATCATTGAGGCACTCCAGGCGTTGGCGCCCGTGCAGGTGGTGCGCGGCAACAACGACCTGACGCTGCCCTGGGCAGCTCGATTGGCCGATCAGCGATACTTCGACATGCAGGGGTGGCAGACACTGCTGGTGCACGACATTGCCGATGTACCGGCCGAACTGGATGAGGCGGTGCGCGTGGTGATCACTGGGCATTCGCACAAGCCATTGATCGACTGGCGGCAAGGGCGCTTGTACCTGAACCCCGGGAGTGCCGGGCCGCGGCGGTTCAAGTTGCCGGTCACGGTGGCGGTCATTGACATCGAGGGCGAGCACCTGGCGCCGCGCATCATTCAATTGCTTGGGTGATGCTCTGCCCTGATCGCTAGCCTGCCGGCGATCAGGGCCGTGAAGGCAACCTCAGGCGACCTGCTTCAACCAGTCCTGAATCTGTTTCAGCGTGGCCGTAGCCCCCCCACAAACGACCACCAGCACATTCTGGTAACCGTCCAGCTTCGCGGCCTCATAAGCCAACGCCAATGCCGCCCCGCAGGCAGGCTCCACCAGCACCCGGTGGTCCGCCAGAAACCGTTCGCAGGCTTCAAGCGCCGCGCGATCACTGACCAGAACGCTGTGCACCGGGTGCTCCTGCACGCACGCCAGGGCCTGGTCGGCAACACGCTTGGCGCCCAGCGAGGTCGCCACCGATGTGAGGCGCTCCAGCTCTACCGGGTGACCTGCCTGTACCGCCGCGTGCAGCGAGGCCGCCCCGTCGGTTTCCACCGCCAGCACAGGGACATCGTTCCAGCCGTTGCGCCTGAGCCCTTCGACCACGCCACTGAGCAGGCCGCCGCCGCCCACCGACAGCACCACCGCATCGGGCTTGTACCCGGTTGCCGCAACTTCATCCACCAGGCTGGCATGCCCGGCCCACAGCAGCGGGTCATCGAAGGGGTGAATAAAGGCATCGTCCGGCCCGACCAGGGTTTGCGCCAACGCGTTGGCCTCCTGCCACGAGCTGCCATGCACCACCACCTTGGCACCCTCCTGGTGCAACAGTTCCTTGGCGCGTTCGGTGGTGGTCTCAGGCACTACCACCGTGACCGGCACACCCAGCTGGCGCCCGGCGTAGGCTACCGCCAGGCCGGCATTGCCACCGGACGAGGACACGAAGTGGCGGGCGCCCCGGGCATGGTGCACTTCGCAGGCATGGCCCACCCCGCGCAGCTTGAACGAGCCACAGGGCTGAAGCGCGTCGAGCTTCAGCCAGATCGAGCGGCCAGCGGCCAGTGACAGCGGGCGGGATTCGATCAGAGGGGTGTGGATATGCAGGGTCATCGCGTAGCTCCATGCTTCGGGTAGGGGTCAATGGTAACGCGGGATGCCAGGTGTATGTCGTTGAATTCGTGGTGATTGCACCCTGCGTGTCAGCAAGCCTCGGCCACAGCGCTATTGCTGACGCTGCGCCCCAGCACCAGCACCGTGACGAACCCGCAGCCCACCAGCGCCGTGGCCAGACTCAGCAGCACCGAGCTGCCCAGCTGGTCGACGATCTGCCCGCCGAAGAACGAGCCCAGCGCGATGATCACCTGGAACATGGCGACGAACAGTGGCATGCCGCGTTCGACATCCTTGGGCGCTACAACAAACATCCAGATGCTGGCACAGGCCGGGAAGGCGCCGAAGGCGAAGCCCCAGAGCGCGATCAGCATCGCCGCGCCAGTCATCCCGGTGGCGAAGTGTGGGAACAGGGCGGTGCTGATGCCGATCATCAACGCGACCAGCAACAGGGTGTGACGCACGCTTTGGTTGGCGGCGAAACCGGCAAAAATGTTCCCCATCACCCCGGCCACGCCATACAGCAGCAACAGCGAACCGATGGTCGGCCCATCGAAACCGGAATTCTGTTTGAAGAAGGGTGCGACGTAGGTGTACGCGGCAAAATGCGCCAGGCCGATCAGCAATACCGCAATCAGACCCACCCGGGCTTGTGGGTTGATGAACAGCGCCGGCAGGTCACTGATGCGGATGGCCTTGTCCGGGTTGAGCCGCGGCAGCAGCAGGATCTGCGCCAGCAGCACCGGTACGCCTACCAGGGCGGTGACCAGAAAAGTCATGCGCCAGCCCAGCAGGCCACTGAGCCAGGTGCCTACCGGCACGCCCAGCACAGTGGCCAGGGTCACACCGACCATGATGATCGAGGTGGCCTGGGCAACGCCCACCCCCTTGGGTGCCAGGCGGCCGCTCAGGGCAATGGCGGTAGCCCAGAAACCGCCGATGCTGATGCCCAGCAAAACGCGGCCGAACAGCAGCAGGTTGAAGTCGCTGGCGTAGGCCACCACCGCATTGGCAATGATCATGATCAGCGTCAGGCCGATCAGCAGATAGCGCCGGTCCAGTGCACCGATGCCCACCGACAGCAAGGGCGCGGCGAGGGCGGCCATGATGCCGGGCAGGGTGACCATCAGGCCGGCGTGGCCTGCACTTATGCCCAGGTCACTGGCGACATCGTTCAATACGCCTACCGGCAGAAACTCGCTGGTTACCAAAGCGAAGGCACCCACGGCGACCGAGAGTATCGCCAGCCACTGCTGTTTGACGCTTTGCTGACTGTGTTCGGGGAGGCCACTTGGGGCCGGGCTGGTATTTGACATGGTGCGGGGTTCCAGAAGGGGAGTGTCGCCTTGAGCAGGCGCGTGGAGCGGGGAGAATTCGGGGAGGAGTATACGGGGCCTGTCTGCCAGGCCGACAGGCGGGTCTTTCGATAGTGATCATCAGTGCGATTGATAAGGCGCCCATGCAGGCGCCTTTCTGATTGCTTGTGTACTGCACCCTCACGTCATCGGGTCTTGACGCCACCCCCTGCAAAACGTGGAGCCAGGCGCGCTGCTGCTGCTTCGAACGCGTGCGCTATCTGATCGACGACTTCATCGCTGTGCTCGAACGACAGGTAGATACGGCCATACGGCGAGGGCATCACCAGCACGCCCTCGGCACGTAGCGCCAGGTGCAGCGCCTGGCTGAACGCGGCGTCGGCGAAGGCGGCGGCTTCTTCATAGTCGGATGGCGCGCGTTCGCATGGCCAGATGGCGAATACGTTGCCGTAGCCACTGGTGCTGATGGTGATGCCCTGGGCCGTGAAGATCGCCTGCACGGCGTGGCGCAGCTTCTCGCCACGCTCGATCAGCTGTGGGTAAGCGGCGCTGTCCAGTTTTGCCAGCGTGGCGAGCACCGCTGCGCAGGCCATCGGGTTGCCGCTGAAGGTTCCGCCGCGCAGCACCTTGCCCTCTTCGAAGCCCGCCAGAATGTGCGGTTTGCCGACGATGGCCGATACCGGCACGCCGTTGCCGATGGCTTTGCCGACGCTGGCGATGTCCGGGTCAAGGCCTGCCTGCAGGCTGGCCAGGCCGGCATGCAGGCGAAAGCCCATCAGCACTTCGTCGCTGATCACCAGTGCACCATGGCGATGAGCCACGGCCTGCACATGCTGCAGGTAACCTGGCGCTGGCATGATGCAGCCGGCGTTGGCGAGCATCGGCTCCAGCAGCACGGCAGCGATGTCCTGGTCCTGCGCGAACAACCGCTCCACATCGTCGAAGTCGTTGAAACGCAGCAGTGTGGTACGGCCTGTCGAGGGGCGCTCGCCATTTGCGAACGCGGCTTCGGGCGAGCCGACGTTGCCGAAACTGACATCGTCGAACCAGCCGTCGAAACCGGCTGCCATCTTGGCGATTCGCCCGCGCCCGGTGTAAGCGCGGGCAGCGCGGCAGGCCAGGTGCACGGCCTCGCTGCCGGAGTTGGTGAAGATCACGCGGCTGAGTGTGCCGGTGTGCGCTGCCAGCGCACTGGCAGCAGCATGTTCGCGCACGTGGGCCCAAGAGGGCGATGCGGAGTCGCCCAGGGCCTGGGCCACCTGCGCATTGACGCTGTCATCGGCATGGCCGAGCAGTACGGCGCCGAAGCCCAGTGCGGTATCGATGTAGCGCTGGCCCTGGTCATCCCACAGGTACGGCCCTTTGCCGTTGCGGATGAACAGGGCCTGACCGTCGAGTGCCGGCAGGATACGGGCGGCGCTGGAAACATCGCCTACGAGATTGCGCATGAGTACCTCTGTGTAATGGTGCGCAGCAGGGCTGACGGCGGGTCAGGTTCTGCTGGCAGGATTTCGTCCCCTCAGCGGGTGTTCCACGGGCTGCTGGCGAGCTTCTGTTCGAGAAAGTCGCGGAACACGCGGATTCGCGGGCTGAGGTGTTTGCGATTGGTGTAGATCATGTAGAGCGGTTCGACGCTGTCCTGGGCGTATGCCTGCAGCAGAGGGACCAGGCGGCCCTCCTGGATGTCCTGGCCAATATGAAACTCCGCCAGGCGCACGATGCCGGCGCCGCCCAGCGCCAGGTCGCGCAGCAGGTCGCCCTGGGCGAACGTGGCCTTGGGAACCACCGGTACGGTGATGGCCTGGCCATCGACCACGAACCCCCAGGTGTTCCACACGCTGCTGAAACCAAAGGAAAAACAGGTGTGCTGCAACAGCTGCCCAGGGTGTGCAGGTGTGCCGTGCGCGGCCAGGTAGGCGGGCGATGCACAGAGGATCCAACGGCTCTGGCCGATCTTGCGGGCGATGCGCGAGGAGTCGGGCAGCACGCCACTGTGGATCGCCACGTCCAGCCCTTGGTCGAACTGGTCGCTGAACTGCGCGCCAACCTGGATATCCACGGTCAGCCCCGGGTAGGCAGCCAGGAACTCCGGCAGCCAGGGGATGATCTGGTGCTTGGCGAAGGTGGTCATGGTGTGGACCCGCAGCGTGCCGCTGACGCGGGTAGGAAACGCCTCGGCCAGCGAGTCGGCTTCGGCCATGGCATTGCTGACTGCACGGGCACTGACCAGGTAGGCGGCACCTTCCTCGGTCAGCGTCAGGCTGCGGGTGCCACGCTGAAACAGGCGCACCTGCAGGCGGTCTTCCAGGCGCGAGATCAGCTTGCTGATGGCCGACGGGGTCATGCCGCAAGCACGCGCCGCAGCAGAAAAGTTGCCGTGTTCGGCAGCGCCGAGGAAGGCCAGCAGTTGTGAGTAGTTGTCCATGTTCTGCCTCCGGTGATCAGCAGAATGCTGGCAGCGCCGCGTCGGGGTGGCAACCCGCGTGCATCGGGATACGCGGGTCGGGTGGCGTGGTGGCCGTTCAGCGAATGAACTGCTCGATGTAATCGTCCGGCAGGCCGAGCGCCTTGTAGTGGGCGCGGGCGGCCTCAAGCTTGGTGAACACGTCCTCGTACCCCACGGCGACCCCTTGTGGGTCGACATAGGTGTAACCGCCTTGCACGTGGAACCAGGTGATCATCTCTTCGACGTCCTGCGGCACGAACAGGGTGTGCGTTTCGCCTGGTGGCTCGAAGGCGAACGAGCCTTCCTCGGCGACCCAGTCGTGCTCCAGGTAGTACCAGCGGCCCTTGAGCACCAGTGCGTGCACGCCGCCGGTGTGGCGGTGACGCGACAGCACACCGCTCTGGCGCACCCGCAGCAGGTTGATGTAATAGCCGCCAGAGACGCTCAGCAGCAAGGGCTTGAACGATACCGAAGCGGTCACCGGGACCCACAGTTGGTCGTCTTCGAGCCACTTGCCGAGTACACCGGGGTGGACCATGTCGGGGGACATGAACGGTACTTGCGGCAGTTGATAGGGGATGGCCAGTTCGTCGGGTTTGGGGGCAATGCTCATGAGGGCTTCCACAGTTGGGTTTCTTGAATCCCCGGCCCGTTCAGGGCCGGGGTTGCAGGCAGCTTAGGGATGCGCTGCAGGGCGAAAAAGGGCTTGCTCGGCACAGCAGCTGTGACGCGGGGTCACGGCTGGCAGGCCTCGAACTGCAAGGCGCTGCGCTGGGCCGACAGCGCCGGCTGGCGCTTTTGCAGGTAGACGCCGATGGCCACCAGCACGGCCGTCAGCCCCAGGGTGCTGAGCAACTCGGCCCGCTGGCCGGGGAACGCCGCCATGATGGCGAACACGCTGACGATCAAGGCGATGGTGAACAGGGTCAGCCAAGGGAACAGCCACATGCGCACCGCCAGTGGCCTGCCCAGGGCAACCAGCTTGCGGCGCATGCACAGTTGGGTGATGGCGATCACCAGGTACATCAGCAGGGCCAGTGCACCGCTGGTGGCCAGCAGGAACTGGAACACCTGGGCCGGCAGCAGATAGTTGGCGGCCAGCGCCGCCAGTGCGGCCGCCGAGGTCAGGGCCACAGCCAGTAGCGGCACGCCCTGGGCGGTGGTGCGGGAAACAGCGTCGGGCGCATCGCCGCGGCGCGCCAGTGAATAGACCATTCGCGACGCCGTGTAGATGGCCGAGTTCAGGCAGCTGGTGACGGCCACCAGCACCACGATGCTCATGATGCCCGGCGCCCAAGGGATGTTCATCGCGTTCAGCACCGCTTGGTACGAGCCCTGGGCCAGGCCCGGGGCGTTCCACGGGATCAGGCACACCACCACGAACATCGAGCCGAGGTAGAACAGGCCCAGGCGCCACACCACGGCCCGGATGGCCTTTTTGATGTTGGCTTTGGGGTCGGGTGATTCGGCGGCGGCGATGGTCACCACCTCGCTGCCCTGGAAGCTGAACATCGCGGTCAGCAGCGCAGCGACGATGGCCACATTGCCGTTGGGGGCGAAGCCGCCGTTGGCGTACAGGTTGCTGATGCCGCTGGTGGCCGAGCCGGGCATCAGGCCCAGGATCGCCAGCACGCCGAGCCCGATGAAGCTGACGATCGACACCACCTTGAACAGCGACAGCCAGTACTCCAGCGTACCGAACGAACCGACACTGAGGCTGTTGCACAAGACCAGTACCAAGGTCATGGCAAAGGCGGTGAGCCAGTGCGGCAAGCCCAGCCAGTCACCCAGGATGTTGCCGGCAACGATGGCCTCGATGGCGATCACCAGCACGTAGAACCACCAGTACAGCCAGCCAATCGAAAACCCGGCCCAGCGCCCGATGGCCTGGTCGGCGTAGGAGGAAAACGAGCCGGTGTCTGGCCGCGCCGTGGCCATCTCGCCGAGCATCTGCATGACCAGCACCACGATCGCTGCGGCAATCAGGTACGCCACCAGTACCGCCGGCCCGGCGGTGACGATGGCGTTGCTGGAGCCCACGAACAGGCCGGCGCCAATTACCCCGCCGATCGAGATCATCGTGACCTGCCTGCCTTTCAAGCCCGTCCCCAGCTTGTTGTTTGTATTGCCTTGATCGCCACGCATCGGCTTGCACCTCGGTTGCTCGCTTGTTGTTGTCGTGGGCCGTCTGCGCAACGGCCTTGCAGGGTCACCTTAAGCGGCAAAGGCGTGTGGGATTAGCCGGCCAGGCGTCACACCGGGTGTGAACACAGTTCATAGCTGAGCAGGGCAGTACCCGGCAGGCAGGGCAGGGCCGCGCAGTCGGTCCGATATAACCCTGTTGCCGGACGGGAAGGCGCACACTCGAAACAGCCCAGGACTTCTGGGCATTGAGAGGTGCGTATGACCACTGGCAAGCGCTTCACGGATATCGATGCCCCAGGTGCCAAACCCTATGAGGACGCAGACTGGCCAACCGGGGAAGACGACGAGGACAGTGAGCAGGACGAGCGCTCCAAAGCACAGGCTTCTGATGACCATAGGGATGAGAAGGCGCGCACGGAAGGCGAAAGAGGTTCGGGTCGGCCGGACCCGTCCAGGGCTTCTGAGGCTGAACGGTACAGCTATCAGCCTTGGCAAAAAATCAAGCCGTGATGGCCCCGGCCCAGGGTCAGGCGCCCTGGGCCTCTGTATACCCGATGGGTTCACACCGGTGCATCAGCGCCTGCCTGCTCGAGCAAGCCACTGGTCTGCAGGTGTCTCAGTGCTTGTCGGTGAAGTGGTGAGGGTAAAGCACCCGGTCAAGTTCCAGCTTTTCAGCATCCCCCACGCGCTTGCGTACTTCAGCGTAGAACTGCTGGCTCTGGTTCTGGAACCTGATGTAATCGCGGCTACAGGCCTTGAGCGCTGTGCTGAGCTGCTCACCGGTCAGCCCCTGTGCGTGCTTTTGCGAGGCAAGATATGCCTGCCAGCTGTTTTCCACCTGCTGCAGCCCCTGAGCGAGCGCTGTTGTCTCGATTGTCGCCATTGCTGCACCCTCTTTGAGCCGTTAACGGCCCGTCGGTGTGGATCGCCCGAGCGACGATGGACCTGCGATGCTTTGCCGGGCACTGGTGTGGCCTCGGAAACCCGAGCTTAGCCTGTTTTCACGAGGGCGCCTGCACCGTGCGCCAAACGGCGGCGGGCGCACGCGGCACGTAGGCGAGCAGCCGGCATCGTGATGATGCGTCCGGGCGCAGTGCTGTCGATGGTTGGCGCTGCACCTGAAAAAGCCGCGCAAAGGCCCAACGTCTGTGGCAGTGTTAGGCATCTGGCCAGCCCCACAGTGGTTCCACATGCAAACTCGCAAAACCGGTGTTCGCGCCCAGCAGGCGGACCGCACCAGGCACAACATTCTTCAGGCGGCGGTGAAGGTCTTCAGCAAGGAAGGCTTCACTGGCGGGCGCATCGAGCAGATATCCTCGCTGGCAAACTCCAATGACCGGATGATCTACTACTACTTCGGCAACAAGGAAAAGCTGTTCATCAGCGTGCTGGAGCACATCTACGCAAGCTTCAACCAAGCTGAAGCCAAGCTGCGACTGGACCTTTCCGACCCCGAGGCGGCACTGCGCGAGCTGGTGGCGTTCATCTGGGACTACTACGTGCGCCATCCCGAATTCGTCACCCTCCTGGCCACAGAGAACCTCCATCAGGGCAAGCACGTCAGGCAGTCGCAAAACCTGAAGGGGCTGTCCGGCGAGGCGGTCGGCGTACTGCGGCCGATCGTCGAGGCGGGCCAGGCCAAGGGCGTGTTCCGCACGGATATCGACATCAGGCACACCTACCTGATGATTGCCTCGCTCTGCTATTTCTATAACTCCAACCGCTACACGCTCAGTTCGTTTCTTGCCGTGGACCTGGCCGATAAACAGGCCAAGTCCGACTGGCTGGCGTTCATCAGCGACCTGGCCTTGCGCGGGCTGCGCTGCTGACGGGCAAGCGCACGGGTCAATGGCTGCCGGGGTTGGCGCGCACCTGAGCGCTCTTGGCCACCAGCCCCTCCCAGGCCGGCTTTTGGGCCGCAAAGCGCTGGCGCAGGTAAGCGGCAAGGTCCGCCACCTGGCGGTTCGACAAACTGTCCTTGAACCCTGGCATGTAGCCCAGCTCACGTGTCGCCGGCGCCGGTATGCCGTGCAGTATCACGCGCAGCAGGTTGTCCGGCAGGTCGCTGTGAACATTGCTGTTCACAGCCATGGACGGGCTGACCCCGAACAGCTTCGGCCCCAGCCCGTCGCTGTGGCAGGCCATGCACGCGCCCTTGAACACCCGCTCGCCATTGCTCAGGGACACCTGGGTGTCGACTTGCGCTGGCGCCTTGGCTGCGACCGCCTGCGGCGTGCCGTCCAGTGAGGCCAGGTAATGGGCAATGGCGCGTACATCGCTTTGCGGCAAAGTTGCCAGTTCGCTGACCACCGGCCCCATGGGGCCGGCAGCCACGCCATGCTTGTCGGAAAAACCGGTGCTCAGGTAGGTGAACAGCTCATTCTCGCTCCAGGGGGTCGATGACTTGCCCAGGGCATTGAGTGCAGGCGCTTCCCAGCCATCGACCATGCCGCCGGCTAGGTAGCTGTTGCCGCTTTTCTCCGCGCCCATCAGGTTGCGTGGCGAGTGGCACGCCGCGCAGTGGCCGAGCCCGTCGACCAGGTAGGCGCCACGGTTCCATTGCTCGCTGCGCTGCGGGTCGGGCTGGTATTCGCCGCGCTTGAGAAACAGCGCGTTCCAGCCGGCCATCAGTGGGCGCTGGTTGAACGGGAAGCGCATCTGATTGGCCGAGGGCGCCTGGTACACAGGCGTTTGCGACATCAGGTAGGCGTACAGGGCCTGCATGTCGGCGTCAGTGATGTTGCGAAATGACGTGTAGGGAAAGGCCGGGTACAGGTGCCGGCCGTCGCGGCTGATGCCTTCGCGCATGGCCCGTTCGAAGGCGGCGAACGACCACCGGCCGATACCGGTATCCGGATCGGGAGTGATATTGGTGCTGTAGAGCGTACCGAACGGAGTCTCCATCGCCAGGCCACCGACATTGACCTTGCCGCCTTGTACCGTATGGCAGACAGCACAGTCGCCGGCAGCAGCCACTTGGCGCCCGCGCTCGAGCATCGAGGCCGACCAGCTGCCAGCAGCAGGTGGTGTCACCGGGGCGATTTCAGCGCGCCAGGGCAGGGCGGTAGCGGCCATGCCCAACGCGGCGCCGAACACTCCGGCGATCGAGCCGAACCACCATTTCGAGCGCTTCGGCGCGGGCTGTGCCGGCGCCGGCCCGTCGGAGCCCTGGCCATCGCCACTCAGTGCCTCGCGCACCCGCTCAGCCGTGATCGGCAGCTCGCGGAAACGAATGCCGGTGGCATCGAACACGGCGTTGGCGATGGCTGCTGCACTGGGTACCGAGGCTGATTCACCGCTGCCCATCGGCGGCTCGTGTTGGCGCGGCAGCATCATTACATCGATGGCCGGCACCTCGGGGAATGTCAGGATCGGGTATCCGCCCCATTCCTTGCTCGCCACCGTCGATTCTTCGAAGCTCACCTGCTCCTTGAGCACGCGGCTGGTGGACTGAATTACATTGCCGTGTATCTGGTGCCGCACCCCGTCGGGGTTGACCATCATGCCGGCGTCATGGCCGATGACCACACGCGTCACGGCGACCTCGCCGGTGCGCCGGTCCACTGCAACATCGGCGACCCAGGCCGCCCACGCAGCCCCGAAGCCCGGGAACTTGCTGTGGATGTAGCGTGCATAGGCGAAACCGCGTCCGCGCAACACATCACCTTCGGCGGGTGTCTGCATGGGCTCGGTGCGCGGCTGCCAGCCGGCGCGCTCGGCCGTGGCTTTGACCAGGTCGATGGCGCGCGGATCGCTGAGGTGCTTGAGGCGGTACTCGACCGGGTCGACGCCTGCTGCAAAGGCCAGTTCGTCGATGTAGGACTCATGGGCGAAGCTGTTGGGCATGGCCGACACACCACGCATCCACGAGGCGCGTACCAGGGGCGTCATGTCATTGATGGTGACGCGCATGTGCTCGTAGTCGTAGGGGGGAATGGAGGTGCGGTCGCCCATTTCGAACAGTGCCGGTACCGGCTCCACAGCGCCTGTGAGCAGCAGGGCGAGCGTAGGTGCACCGTTGGAGGGGTAGCTGGTCTGGAAATCGTAGGCGGCGACCGTGCCGTCGGCATTCAGGCCGCCATCGATTTCCATCAGTTGCGCGGTACCCTTGGGTTCCCAGGCATGTTCCTGCTCGCGGGTCAGCTGCACCCGCACCGGGCGGCCGACTGCACGCGACAGCAGCACTGCATCGGCGCAGACATCGTCGGCGCAGTTTCGGCCATAGCAGCCGGCCGCTTCCATGCGGATGATCTCGATGCGTTGTTCGGCACAGTCCAGCAGCCAGGCCAGGTCTGCACGCAGCAGGTGCGGGTTCTGGGTGCCCGACCAGACGCGGATCTGCCCGTCGGTGTAGTCGGCGAGCGCGCAGGAGGGGCCAATCGAGCCATGCAACTGGTAGGGCCAGAGATAGCTGCGGCTCAGGCGCTGGCTGGCGTTGGCGATGCCGGCGTCGACATCGCCCTGGTCCAGCACGGTGCGTTGCACACGGGGGTTGTCGCGGATTGCCTGGGCGACATCGCTGAGGTCGGGCAATTTGCCGGTGAGCGGCTTCCAGCTGAGCTTCAAATCGTGGGCAGCGCGGATCGCCTGCTCCTCGCGCTCGGCAACCACACCGACGAAGTCACGGATGACCACTACCGCGATTACCCCCGGCACATGGGCAATAGAGGATTCGTCCACTGCCAGCAGGCTGTTGCCGACGAATTCGCCGCTGTCATGGCCTGCATAGGGCGGGCGGATCACCCGGCCATGCAGCATGTCGGGCAGGCGCATGTCGTGGACGTAGGTCAGTTCGCCGGTCGCCTTGCCAGGGATGTCCACCCGTGCCGCGCTGCGACCGACCAGGCGGTAATCCTCGACGGCCTTGAGCGGCGCATCGTCGGCAATGTGCAGTTGATGGCGCTGCCCGCCGACCAGGTCGGCAAAGCTCAGGGTGCGGCCATCTTCGGTAATCAGCATGCCGGCATCCATGCGCAACGCCTGCACCGGGCAGCCCAGGCGCAGGCTGGCCTGTTCCAGCAGGAAGCGCCGCGCCGTTGCTGCGGCCTTGCGCAGCGGCACGGCGGAAATCTGCAGGGTCGCGCTGGCGATGGTGGCGCCCTGGTTCGGCGCCCGCTCGGTATCACCCAGCACCATGTGCACCTGGTCCATGCGCAGGTCGAGTTCTTCGGCAACGATCTGAGCCAGCGAAGTGCGGATGCCGGTGCCCAGGTCAACGTGGCCATTGAAGGCGTAGACCATGCCGTCATCGCTTACGGCAAGAAACAGCGCCAGCTCACGCGCCTTGACCGTGGGTGTCACACCCTTGGCCACAGGGCCCGAGGGCGGCGTGATCTGGTCGACGATCAACAGTACGCCGGTTTTGCCCATTAACTGGTCGCGGGTGGGAACGTGTTGGGAGTGGTTCATGTTCTGCTCCGGGTCTCAGGCCTGGCGGCCGGCAGCGCGGCGCACCGCGCGCAGGATTTCGACATGGGTGCCACAACGGCACAGGTTGCCCGACAGTTCGTTGCGGATCTGTTCGTCACTGGCGTCGGGGATGCGGTCGAGCAGGGCCTTGGCGGTCATGATCATGCCGTTCATGCAGTAGCCGCACTGGGCGGCCTGCTCATCGATGAACGCCTGCTGCACCGGGTGTGGCGCGGCCTTGCTACCCAGGCCTTCGAGGGTAGTGATGTCGCGGTTGGCGGCGCCGGACAGCGGGATCACGCAGGCGCGTGCGGCCACGCCGTCGATGATCACCGTGCACGCCCCGCACTCGCCCAGGCCGCAGCCGTACTTGGGGCCGTTCAGGTGCAGGTCGTTGCGCAGGACCAGGAGCAAGGGCGTGTCGGCCATGGCGCTGACTTCGACATCCTGGCCGTTGACCCGCAGGGGGAGGGTGATTTGCATGGTTGGCTCATCTCTGGAAGTTTGCATGCCGTTCAAAAGCGAGTACCTGCGCTACCAAACCACTCAAGTGGTGCGCTTGTTTAGGTAAGTACTCACTACATGAAATGTTCAGGCAAGAAGCAGGCCAGGGACGATTCCGTAGGGGTTGCTCGGGGTATTGGGCGCGCTCAGCCCGCCTGATCGTCCCCGTCGATCATCTTGCGCAGCAGAAACAGGATCGCCACCCGCTCTGCGGCGTTCAGGCAGCCCATGCTCAGTTCACTGATTTGCCGGGCGCAGGGGATCATCGCATCGAGCAAGGCTGCGCCACTGTCGGTGAGCCCGACAATGACCTTGCGCCGGTCATCCGGGTCTGGTGACAGCTCGATCAGCCCGCGTGCCTTGAGGCGTTCGACAATGCCGCGGATGGTCGCCTGATCGACGGCGGTGGCCTTGATCAGTTCGGCTTGGGAGCTGGGGCCGTGGTCGCGCAGGGCGCACAGGGTGACGAACTGGATCGAGGTCAACTGCGGGTCGCACGCCTGTTGCTGGAAAATCGCGGTGTGCCGTTGGTAGGCCTTGCGTAAAAGGTGGCCGACCTGTTCGGTCACGTCGTAGGGGGTAGTGTCGGGTGCAGCGGGAGCGGGGGTGTTTTTATTCGACATGGGTTGGCTTGGGCTGTGTGGGTTGGCTGGCCGGCCCCCCGGAACGGGGCGCCGGGCCAGTATAACCACTATCGCGCCTTGGACTCCTCAGGCGCGACCACATCACCGGCCAGCACCACGGCCTGGTCATCCAGGTAGATATCGCAGTTGCGCAGCGGAATATCCAGATGGCAGGGGGTCTTGCGCTTGCCCCCGACTTCGGTGTTGGGGCCGGTGGAGAACAGGAAGTTGCCATAGAACGCGCGGGCATCCATGCACATGCCGTCGTTGCGGTCGTGCAGCCCCATGGCGGTCCACTGGGCACGCGGCTGCAGGCCCCAGCCGATATGGGAGATGCCGTAGACCTCGGGGTCGTTGAAGTACTTCATGTAGTCGCGCAGGTACTCGGCCTCGAAGCCGCCATGGATGCCGGTAATGAAGCCTTTCTCGATCTCCAGGGTGATGCGCTCGCGGCAGTAGTTCTTGAACGGCAGGATGATGTCGCCCACATCCAGTACCAGCGTGCCTTCGGCGCTGTCCTCGTTCGGCCAGGTGAACAAAAAGCCGCTTGGCCAGTGGTCCCAGCGGCCGGGCTCGTCGGCATAGCCGTATTCGGTAACGGCCGGGTATTGGCCCAGTGGGGCGTGGAAATCACTGCCGGCCCTGGAACGCACCTGCATCGTGCGGGCTTGCTTGAGCTGGGTTTCGGCGGCCAGCACGCGGCGCTTGTCGTCTTCGCTGGGCAGCATGCGCGCCAGGACTTCCGGGGGTTCGACCGCCAGCAGTATGCGCGTTCCGGTCTTCAGGATCTGCTCCTGCTCGGGTGAGTGCAGCAGCATCATGGTGTCGACGACCAGGTCGGCGGCTTCCAGCGCCCGCTGGGCTGCCAGGTTGCCGGTCAGGGCGGTGTCGCCGCAGTAGGCGGTCATGTCGTTGCCCATGGCCGTGGGGTGGTTGAACGCGGGCAATTCCACGGCGTAGACCTTCGCCTTGAGCCGCTGCGCCGCTTCCATCGCGGCACTGACCGTACGCGGGTCGGAGTAGTGGCTCTTGAGCACGGCGACGCTCTGAGTTTCGTCCACCCGGGACAGTTTGAGTACGTGTTCGAACATCTGGGTCAGTTCTGCGTTGCTAACCGGCATCAGCTTTCTCCTGGCAGGCCTCGATGAAACCGAAATGCCGCACCGCAGTGGTGCGGGGCGCTTTATCTCGGTGCAAATTAATAGTGTGTACGCCCTATATGCGTTGATGAAAGCGTATCCGGCCTGCAAGCGCAAGTGGTGCGTTGAAACGTTACGAATCCACACATAGCCTAGATAATACGGTTACATCTAGCCGGCTCGCCGATTTCGATCACCCGTTTGAATTTTTTTGAATATTCCCCTTCCCAATAAAAAAATACAGCGTATACACTCTAATTCGTCAGGCGGTTCGGCTGACTACATCACAGAACAAGAGGGGACATACCTATGCGGGGCAGGCAGAAAATCGCAATCGTCGGTGCAGGATTGGGCGGGGCAGCCGCCGCCACTTTGTTGCAGCAGGCCGGCTTTGAGGTCGACGTGTACGAGCAGGCACCGGAGTTCACCCGCCTTGGCGCGGGTATTCACATCGGCCCTAACGTGATGAAGATATTCCGCCGCATGGGGTTGGAGCAGAAGCTGGAGCTGATGGGGTCGCACCCGGATTTCTGGTTCAGCCGCGACGGCAACACGGGTGACTACCTGGCGCGCATCCCGCTGGGTGATTACGCCCGCCGTGAATACGGTGCCTCGTACATCACCATTCACCGTGGCGACCTGCACGCCCTGCAGATCGATGCGATCAAGCCGGGCACCGTGCACTTCGGCAAGCGCCTGGAGAAGATCCTGGACGACGGCGATCAGGTACGCCTGGACTTCGCCGACGGCACCCACACCGTGGCCGACATCGTCATCGGTGCCGACGGCATCCATTCGCGCATCCGTGAAGCGCTGCTGGGTGTCGAAGCGCCGATCTACAGCGGCTGGGTGGCTCACCGCGCACTGATCCGCGGCGAGCATCTGGCGCAACATGCCGACGTGTTCGAGGACTGCGTGAAATGGTGGACCGAAGACCGCCACATGATGGTCTATTACACCACCGGCAAGCGCGACGAGTACTACTTCGTCACCGGCGTCCCGCACGAGGCGTGGGACTTCCAGGGCCCGTTCGTGGACAGCAGCCAGGAAGAAATGCGTGCTGCGTTCCAGGGCTACCACCCCACTGTGCAAAAGCTGATCGACGCCACCGAATCGATCACCAAGTGGCCGTTGCGCAACCGCAACCCGCTGCCGCTGTGGAGCCGTGGCCGCCTGGTGCTGCTGGGGGATGCCTGCCACCCGATGAAGCCGCACATGGCGCAAGGCGCGTGCATGGCCATCGAGGACGCGGCGATGCTCACCCGTTGCCTGGAAGAGACCGGGCTGTCCGACCACCGCACCGCCTTCGCTCTGTACGAGGCTAACCGCAAGGAACGCGCTTCGCGGGTGCAGGCGGTCTCCAACGCCAACACCTTCCTCTACACCCAGGAAGACCCGGCATGGGTCTATGGCTACGACCTCTACGGCCAGGCGCTCAAGAGCGGGGAGGCAGCATGAGCACCTTCGTCGCCGGCGGCAACGTCAACGCCAACGGTATCCGTCAGCATTACCTGCGTTACGGCGGCAAGGGCCCTGCGCTGATCCTGGTGCCGGGTATCACCAGCCCGGCGATCACCTGGGGCTTCGTCGCCGAGCGCCTTGGGCAGCAGTTCGACACCTATGTGCTGGATGTACGCGGCCGCGGCCTGTCCGCGAGCGGGCCTGCACTGGACTATGGCACCGATGCCTGCGCTGCGGACATTCCGGCGTTCGCAGCGGCGCTGGGCCTGGCCAGCTACCACCTGGTCGGCCATTCGATGGGCGCGCGTTTCGCCATCCGCGCCGCCGCGCAAGGGGCGCCCGGGCTGCAGCGCCTGGTGCTGGTCGACCCGCCGGTATCCGGGCCGGGTCGGCGCGAATACCCGAGCAAGCTGCCGTGGTACGTCGACTCTATCCGGCAGGCCTGCAGTGGCATGAGCGGTGACGACATGCGCGCCTTCTGTGCAACCTGGACCGACGAGCAGCTGGCGCTGCGCGCCGAGTGGCTGCACACCTGCCACGAGCCTGCGATCGTGCGTGCCTTCAACGATTTCCACCAGGTGGACATCCACCAGGACTTGCCCCGCGTGCGCCAACCGGCATTGCTGATGGTGGCGGGGCGAGGCGGGGTGATCCAGCCCCAGGACATCGCCGAGATCCGTGAGCTCAAGCCGGACATCCAGGTCGCTCACGTCGACAACGCCGGCCACATGATTCCCTGGGATGACCTCGAAGGCTTCTTTGCCGCCTTCGGTGATTTCCTGGGCCACCCCCTTGTCTGAAGGAGCACGCGACATGACCAAGCCCTACCGTATCGGCCAGATCGTGCCGAGTTCGAACACCACCATGGAAACCGAGATCCCGGCGATGCTCCTGGCCCGCCAGGCGATCCGCCCGGAGCGCTTCACCTTCCACTCCAGCCGCATGCGCATGAAGCAGGTGAAGAAGGAAGAACTGGCGGCGATGGACGGCGAGTCCGACCGCTGCGCAGTGGAACTGTCAGATGCCAAGGTAGACGTGCTCGGCTATGCCTGCCTGGTGGCGATCATGGCCATGGGGCTGGGGTACCACCGCCAGTCAGAGAAGCGTTTGCAAAAAGCCACCGCCGACAACGACGCACTTGCGCCGGTCATCACCAGTGCCGGTGCGCTGGTGGAGGCCCTGCACGTGATGAAGGCCAAGCGCATCGCCATCGTCGCGCCCTACATGAAGCCGTTGACCGAACTGGTGGTCAACTACATCCGTGAGGAAGGCTTCGAGGTGCAGGACTGGCGCGCGCTGGAAATCCCCGACAACCTCGCCGTGGCCCGTCACGACCCGGCCAACCTGCCGGGCATCGTCGCCGGCATGAACCTTGAGGGCGTCGATGTGGTGGTGCTTTCGGCCTGCGTGCAGATGCAGTCGCTGCCGGCAGTCGCCAAGGTCGAGGCGCAAACCGGCAAACCGGTGGTCACCGCTGCCATCGCCACCACCTACGCCATGCTCAAGGCGCTGGACCTGGAACCGGTGGTTCCGGGCGCTGGCGCCTTGCTGTCGGGCGCCTACTGAATCGGGAGACGAACATGAGCGACGCACAAAGCGCCAGCGACAACTACCAGGGCGTATGGGGTCAGCGTATCGGCTTCGGGCGCAAGGCAGCCCTGCTGATGATCGACTTCATGCAGGGCTACACCACCCCCGGTGCGCCGCTCTACGCCCCCGGCGTGGTGACGGCGGTCGAGCAGGCTGCCGTGCTGCTGGCATTGGCCCGGGACTGCGGTACGCTGGTGGTCCATACCAATATCCGCTACCAGGCCCCGCATTTTGCCGATGGCGGCGTGTGGGTACGCAAGGCGCCGGTAATGAAGGACATGGTCGAAGGCAACCCGCTGGCGGCATTCTGCGAGGCCGTCGTGCCACGGGCTGATGAGCCGGTGCTCACCAAGCAGTACGCCAGCGCGTTCTTCGGCACCAGCCTGGCACCACTGCTGCATGCACAAGGGATCGACACCGTGGTGCTGGCCGGCTGCTCCACCAGTGGCTGCATCCGCGCCAGTGCGGTGGATGCGCTGCAGCACGGCTTGCGAACCATCGTGGTGCGTGAGTGCGTCGGTGATCGCCACCCCGCGCCGCACGAAGCAAACCTGTTCGACATCGACAGCAAGTACGGCGATGTCGTCAGCCTGCAGGAAGCCATGGCGCAACTCCAGCGCCTGGCCAGCTGAAACCGCACACCTTGCACCCATAACAATCAAGTAACGGCGCGGGAAGCCCGTTGCATGACCGTCCGCTGTGCGGGCGGCCACCCCGCAGGAGCACCCGGGGTCTTGTGACGCCATCCTCAAACGCCGCGTATAGTGCGCGGCGCGCCCGGAGCGTCGAAAACTGCTGGCCTGAAAACAAAACCACAAAGTCACCCGCCAGGAGACAGGAAATGCCAATTGCGAATGCAACAGCGGTCCACAGCGACATCGACCAATCGACTCAAGCGCTTTACCGCAGGATCACCTGGAGGCTCATACCGTTCCTGTGCTTCTGCTACCTTGCGGCCTACCTGGACCGCATCAACGTCGGCTTCGCCAAGCTGCAGATGCTCGAAGACCTGCAGTTCAGCACCGCAGCCTATGGCTTGGGGGCGGGCCTGTTCTTCGTCGGCTACATCATCTTCGAGGTGCCAAGCAACCTGGTCCTGCAGCGCGTCGGCGCCAAGCTGTGGATCGCCCGCATCATGATCACCTGGGGCCTGCTCTCGGCCTGCACCATGTTCGTCACCACCACCACGCAGTTCTACGTCCTGCGCTTTCTGCTCGGGGCGGCCGAAGCGGGCTTCCTGCCGGGGGTGCTGTTCTACCTGACCATGTGGTACCCGACCTATCGGCGCGGGCGCATCATCGCGCTGTTCATGATCGGGCTGCCGCTGTCGAGTGTGATCGGCGGGCCGATCTCGGGCTGGATCATGGGCCACTTCGACCAGGTGCATGGCCTGCAGGGCTGGCAATGGCTGTTCCTGCTGGAGGCGATCCCCAGTGTGCTGCTGGGTGTCCTGACGTTCTGGGCATTGCCGAACAACTTCCAGCAGGCCAAGTGGCTGTCCGCAGACGACAAGGCACAACTGGCCGCCGACCTTGCCGCCGACGATGCCGAAGGCAAGGGCAGCAAGCACAGCTTCCGCGACGGTTTCTTCAACCTGAAAGTGTGGATGCTCGGTGGCATCGATTTCTCGATCCTGCTGAGCGCCTACGCCATGGGCTTCTGGATGCCCACCTTCATCCGCGACGCCGGTGTCAGCGATACCTTCCATATCGGCCTGCTCACGGCGATCCCGAGCCTGGCGGCATTGCTTGGCATGTTGATGATCGGTGCCAGTTCCGACCGTCATCGCGAACGCCGCTGGCACATCATCGTGCCCTTCATCATCGGTGCAATTGCCATGGCCAGCAGCACCCTGTTCAGCCAGAACCTGGTGATGACCGTGCTGCTGTTCGCCATCGCCTCGGCAGCCATCATCGGCGCGGTGCCGGTGTTCTTCAGCCTGCCGGCGACCTTCCTCAAAGGCACCGCTGCGGCGACCGGTTTCGCCCTGGCGTGTTCGCTGGCCAACATCGCGGGGCTGGTGAGCAACTCGCTGATGGGGATGGTCACCGACCTGACCGGCACCTCCCATGCGGCGCTGTGGGTGTTCGCCCTCTGCTTGCTGCTCAGCTGCTTCCTGGTCATCGCCTTGCCGGCCAAGCTGGTCAACCGATAACGGCCTGACCTTTCGCGTCACGGCAGTGCAAGCGGGCCAGCCAGCCCGCTTGAAGACCCTTCCAAAAACACTCCGCGCGGGTGGCCTCAAGGCCACTGCGGCGGGGAGCTGTTGCCCGAATCCAGGAGTCGTTTCAAATGCCCGTCAACACGTCACAGCGTCATTCCCCGACCGCGCGCCTGGCTGGCGGCTGTATCGCCGCAGCCCTCTGTGCTGAAGCGACGGCCGAAGAGGCCGGTTTCATCGAGGGCGCCAGCGCTACGCTGCAAGCGCGCAATTATTTCTTCAGCCGCGATTATGCCGATATCAAAGGCGCGAGCACGCAGTCGCGCACCCAGGAGTGGGCCCAGGGCTTCATCCTCAATGCCACCTCTGGCTACACCCAAGGCCCCATCGGCGTTGGCATGGACGTCACCGGGCTACTGGGCTTCAAGCTCGACAGCAGCCCCGCGCATGCCAGGTCAGGGCTGTTGCCCAGCCTTGACAGCGGCCAGTCGGCAGACGATTACAGCCGCCTTGGCGCGGCGGTGAAATTCAAGGTGTCGCGCACCGAACTGAAGGTGGGCGAATTGATGCCCAACCTGCCGGTGCTGCTGTTCAGCGACCTGCGCCTGCTGCCGCCGACCTACCAGGGCGCCATGCTCGAGTCCCGCGAGTTTGCCGGGTTGACCTTGAGTGCCGGGCAGTTTCGCTCCACCAGCCTGCGCGACTCCTCCAACAGCCAGAAGATGTATGCGCTGGTCAATGACCCGATCAACCCTTCACGGTTGGCGCGATTCACCAGTGATCGTTTCAACTATGTCGGCGCGGACTATGCGTTCAACGACAACCGTACCCAGGTCGGCGTGTGGCAAGCGCAACTGGAAAACATCTACCAGCAGCGTTTCTACAGCCTCAAACACGCCGAACCTTTGGGTGACTGGACCCTGGGGGTGAATGCCGGCTACTTCGATGCCCAGGAGGATGGCCGGCAGATCGCAGGCCGTTACGACAACCATGCGCTGTTCAGCCTGTTCTCGGCCAAAACGGGTGGCCATACCTTCTATGTGGGGTACCAGCAGATCGGCGGGGACGACGGGTTCATCCAGGTTGGCGCCAACACCAACCCGATGGGCAATACCCTGCCCACCTATGAGTTCGCAGCGCCCGGTGAGCGTTCGTGGCAGGTTCGTCACGATTACAACTTCGTTGCGCTGGGGATACCCGGGCTGACCTCGACGCTGCGCTATGTAAAGGGGCGTGACGTGGAGACCGGCCTGGGCTTCGAGGGCCGTGACCGGGAGCGCGATCTGGACCTTGCCTATGTGGTGCAGAGCGGCCCCCTGGCCGGGCTGGGGGTGCGGGTTCGCAACGTGACGGCCCGCTCGAACTACCGCACGGACATTGACGAGAACCGGTTGATCCTCAGTTATACGGTAAAGCTGTTCTGACCCCGGGCTGGCTTACTCCTGCGCCTGGGCCCCGGCGATATGCCGACCGGCCACATAACCGAACGTCAGCGCCGGGCCCAGGTTGATACCCCCGGACGGGTACCAGCCGCCGAACACGCTGGCCATGTCGGTGCCCGCTGCATACAGGCCGCCGATGGGCTGGCCGTGTTCATCCAGCACACGTGCGTGGCCGTCGGTGCGCAGGCCGGCGAAGGTGCCGAAGCAGCCGGGCTGCACCTTGACCGCGTAGAACGGGCCTTGCTCGATCGGCGCGACGCAGGGGTTGGGCCCCTTGTGTTGGGGGTCGCCCTGTTTGCGGTTGAACGGGGTGCTGCCGCGCCCGAACTCAGGGTCCTGGCCTTGGCGCGCGTGGCGGTTGTACTCGGCCACCGTGGCACTCAGCCCCGCAGGGTCGATGCCGCAGGCGCGGGCCAGCAGTTCCAGGCTGGCACCGCGCTTGAGGTAGCCGCTGCGCAGGTGTGGCCACACCGGCAGCGGGGCGGGGCGGGCGTGGCCAAGGCCATACCGGCGCAGGAAGCGGTGGTCACAGATCAGCCACGAGCAGGCTTGCTCGTCTTGCGGTACGGCGTCGAGCATGGCGGCGACATAGTCGTAGTAGCCGTGCGCCTCGTTGACGAAGCGCTTGCCGTTGGCCAGCACACCGATGATGCCCGGCTTGCCGCGTTCGATGATGTGCGGGAAGTGGCCGACGCTGCCGTCACGGTGCGCTACCTTGGACACCGGGGCCCAGGCAACCGCCGACTTCAGGTCGGTGGCTACCACGCCGCCGGCTGATTCGCCCAGGCGCAGGCCGTCGCCGGAGCACGACGGCGGCGGCAGTGCGAGGTTGTCGTGGCCACTGGCATCGCGCGGGAACAATTGCCGGCGCCGCACGGGGTCGTGAGCAAAGCCACCAGCGGCCAGCACCACGGCTTTGGCGCGAAGCGTAATGTCGCCCTGCGCTGTACCGATCACCGCGCCACGCACCTGGCCGTCCTCCATCAGCAAGCGTTTGGCTGGCGCAGACTCAAGCAGGCGCACGCCCAGGTCTTCGGCCGACTTGGCCAGGCGCGCCACCAGTGCCACACCGTTGACCAAGTGCATGGCCCGGCCATGGCGGGCAAGGTGGTACAGGTGGCGACTGAAGCGCTTGCACACATGCCAGAAGGCGCGGGGCGAGCGGGTCATGTTGAGAAAGGCCGCAAGGTCGGCGCCAGCCATGATCGGCATGCCCATGAACGAGGTTTCGCGCAGTGTCCTGCGCAAGCGTGGCAACAGCGCACCGAGTTCGCGGGCGTCATAAGGGGCGGCGATGACCTGGTGCCCACCGGTGGCGGCGCCAGGGGTGTCGCCGTGCATGTCGGGGATGGCGTTGCCCTCAGCGAACTGCAGGGCCGTGTGTTTCTCGAAAAAGGCGACCATGTGCGGGCAGGCTTCGAGAAAGGCGTCGATGCGCTGCGCATCGTAATGCGCGCCCAGTTCGTTGCGCAGGTAAGTGCGTGGCTGCTCGATGTCTTCTTCGATACCGGCGCGGCGCGCCAGCGGGTTGCGCGGCACCCAGGCCCAGCCGCCGGACCAGGCAGTGGCGCCGCCGAACACCGGGTCTTTTTCCACAAGGGTAACCCGCTGCCCATGCCAGGCAGCCGTGACCGCAGCAGCCAGCCCGGCGGCGCCGGAGCCAATGACCAGTACATCGCATTCGGCTTGCAAGGTGTCGGTGGGCATTGCGGGTCTCCGGTATTATTATTGGAACAAGGTTCCATATTCTTCTTGGTTGACCCGCCGGGATGCAAGTGCCGCCAGTAAGTAGTGGTCGATAAACGGACACTTCAGAGCGGGTCAGCTGCGGTGGCCCATGAGGATATGGAATCATCTTCCAGAATTTGCCTTCTTTATCAGGAAACCCTGTCATGGCCGGTAGTCAGATCGAACGCGCCTTCAGTCTTGTAGAAAGCCTTGCCGCCGAGCCCCAGGGCCTGGGCCTGCAAACCCTGGCTGACCAGCTTCAGATCCCCAAGAGCGCAGCCCATCGCATGCTCGCTGAACTCGCGCGTCTGGGCTACGTACGCCAGAACCGTGACAACAGCCGCTATCAGTTGTCCGCCAAGCTGGTGGCGCTGGGCTTTCGCTATCTGTCCAGCAGCGGCGCCGACATCATCCAGCCGATACTCGACCGCCTGGCCCAGGAAAGCGGCGAGCTGGTGCGCCTGGGCGTGATCGACGGCGCCCGCCAGACCTGGATCGCCAAATCCCAGGGCGCGCGGTCCGGTTTGCGTTACGACCCGGACATGGGCCGCGATGCGCCCCTGTTCTATACCGCCTCCGGGCATGCCTGGCTGGCTAGCCTGAGCGATGACGAGGCGCTGCAGATGGTCCTGCGCCAGGGCATTGCCGACCCCGAGCAGTTCGGCCCCAACGCGCCGCGCTCCACCGAACAGCTGCTGAGTTACCTGGCGGGCGCCCGTGAGCGGGGTTATGCCTGGGTCGAGCAAACCTCGGCAGTCGGTACCTCGGCCCTGGCTGCGGTGGTGCGCCGGCCGCAAGGTAATGAGGTCATTGGCGTGCTAAGCATTGCCGGGCCCAGTGCGCGCCTTTCGCAAGCACGCCTGCCGGAGCTTGCGCCTTTATTGTTGGCGGCTGTGGAGGAGTTGTCGGCAGCCAGCCAGGCGAGTGAGTTGTTTGCCTGACATGCACGGCAGCACGGGCCTGCCTCTGAACTTTCCGGTCGATTACCGCACACTCTATGCCCAGCGTCCTTTTGCAAAGCGGACCGCAGTTCTAAATTAGCGATAGCTGATTTTGGAACTGGGTTCCGAAGTTGCCAGAACAACAACGAAAAGAGGACCGCCCGTTGAACGCACCCCTTCGCATTGCCCTGATTGGCGCCGGCATCATGGGCCGCCAGCATTACCAGCATCTGAGCCAGGTGCCGCAAGCGCAGTTGTGCGCGGTGGCCGACCCAGGCCCCCAGGCTGAAGCCTTCGCCGCCGAGTGCGGGGTGGCGTATTTCGCCGATCACCGGCAGATGCTGGAGGTTGTGCGCCCCGAGGCCGTGATCGTGGCCAATCCGAACAACCTGCACGTGGCCACCGCCCTCGATTGTGTCGAAGCCGGCGTGCCGGTATTGGTAGAAAAACCGGTGGGAGTGCACCTGGATGAAGTGCGGGCGCTGGTGGAGGCGTCGCGCCGCTGCGGCGTGCCGGTGCTGGTCGGCCACCACCGGCGGCACAACCCGCTGATCGCCAGCGCGCGCGGCGTGATCGCCGAAGGGGCCTTGGGCCGGTTGGTCAACGTCACCGCGCTGTGGCAGTTGCAAAAGCCCGACAGCTATTTCGACACACCGTGGCGCCGCGAGCCCGGCGCCGGTTTCCTGCTGACCAACCTGATCCACGACCTCGACCTGCTGCGTTACCTGTGCGGTGAGGTGGTACAGGTGCAGGCGTTCACCCGTAACCAGGTGCGCGGCTTTGCCAACGAGGACAGCGCGGCAGTGTTGCTGGAGTTCGCCAACGGCGCGCTGGGTAGCCTGACCGGCTCCGATGCGGTGGCAGCGCCGTGGAGCTGGGAGCTGAGTTCGGGAGAAAGCCCTGTCTATCCACGCCAGGCGGACCAACCCTGCTACCTGCTGGCCGGCACCCGGGGAGCGCTGAGCATCCCGCAGCTCAAGCACTGGCAGTACGCCGAGGCAAACTCGGGTTGGCATACACCGTTGCTGCAGAGCGAGGCGGGCATCCCGGCGGGGGAGGCATTGACCCTGCAGTTGCAGCACTTTGTCCGTGTTGCCCGTGGGCAGGAAGCGCCATTGACCGATGCAGCTGACGGTGGCCGCACCTTGGCGTTGATCGAGGCGATCCGCCAGGCGGCCGCCACCGGCCGGGCTTGCGCGCCAGAGACAATCGTGTGAGCCGCGTGAGCGTTCTTTCGCCCCGTACCCATTTGCCCGCAGGTAACCCGCATGACTGATCGAATCTTTTCCCTGGCCGCGCTCACCGTACTGGAGCTGTCACCCCCGGCAATGGTCGAAGCCGCCGCCCGTGCCGGTTACAGCCACGTTGGCCTGCGCTTGCTGCCAGCGACCAGCGAAGAGCAGCACTTCCCGCTGGTTACCGATGCCGAGCTGCGCCGCCAGACCCAGGCGCGCCTGCGCGACACTGGCATCAAAGTCCTGGACCTGGAAATCCTGCGTCTCAAACCCGACACCTGCGTGGCCGATTTCGAGCCGATGCTGGCGGTCGGTGCCGCGCTTGGCGGCAGCGAACTGCTGGTTGCCGGCAACGACCCGAGCGAGGCGCGCCTCACCGAGCGCTTCGCTCAATTGTGCGACCTGGCTGCCGGCTACGGTATTCACCCGCATCTGGAGTTCATGCCCTGGACCGACGTTCGCGACCTGCAACAGGCCATGCGCATCGTTGCCAACGCAGACCGCCCGAACGCTTGCGTACTGGTGGATGCCTTTCATTTCAACCGCTCCGGGTCGTCGCTCGACGACCTGGCGCGCCTGGCCCCGCAGCGCATGCGCTACGCCCAATTGTGTGACGTGGCTGGGCCGGTGCCGGCAGACATGGATGAAATCCTGCGCCAGGCCCGTAACGAGCGGCGTTTTCCGGGGGAGGGTGATGCCGACCTGACGGGCCTGTTGCGCGGGTTGCCAGCGAGTGTTCCGTTAAGCCTGGAGATCCCCACGCGGCAACTGCTGGAGCAGGGCGTCAGTGGCGAACAGCGTGCGCGTATGGCACTGGAAAAGGCCCGGGCGGTGTTGGCATTGATTTGAGCCAAGGGGCCGCTTTGCGGCCCATCGCCGGCAAGCCGGCTCCCATAGGTAACGCGCAGACCTCAAGAACTGCGCGGTTCCGGCAGGAGCTGATCAGGCCTGTCCGGGCTGCGGTGATCCGCACAGCGCCAGGCCCGCGAGGTACCCAAAGGTCATCCCGGGCCCCAGTGTGATACCGCCACTGGGGTAGTGCCCGCCCATAATGCTGTGCATGTCATTGCCCACGGCAAACAGCCCCGGTATGGCTTGCCCTGCACCATCGAGCACCCTCGCCGAAGCATCGGTGCCCAGCCCGGCAAAGGTGCCGAGGCTGCCCGGCAGCAACTTCACTGCATAAAAAGGGCCGCGCAGCAGGGGCCGCAGCGAAGGGTTCGGCGCCTGTTCAGGCTCACCCTGCGCCCGGTTGTACGCCGAGGCGCCGCGCCCAAAGTCAGGGTCCACGCCCTGCGCCGCATGCTGATTGAAACGCGCCACAGTGCCCTGCAATTGCTGGCCATCTATGCCACAACGCGCGGCCAGTTGCGCCAGGTCGTTGCCGCGCAACAGGTAGCCACGCCGTTCATAGAAGCGGGCAGGGAAGGGAAACGGTTTGGCCCAGCCGATGCCATAGCGACGCTGCGCGGCGTGGTCGCAGATCAACCAGGCCTCATAAGGCTCGCCCTCTGGCGTAGCGGCGAACAGCGCATTCATGAAGTCGTGGTAGCAGTCCGCCTCGTTGACAAAGCGTCGGCCGTCACTGCGCACTGCAATGAAACCAGGCTTGGCGCGGTCGATCAGGTGCGGGAAATGCCCAGCGCGGCCATCGCCGCGCGGCACCTGCGATACCGGCGCCCAGGCACCGGCATGGGCCAAGGTGGTAGCGACCTGGGCGCCAGCCTGCTCTCCCAGGCGCAGGCCATCGCCGCTGTTTTCCGGCGGCGCGGCAGAGTAATGGCCAACCCCGTCGGGCGCGTGCGGCATCAGTTGCGCGATGCGCTGGCGGTCATGGGCAAAGCCGCCACAGGCCAGCACTACGCCACGCCGCGCCTGGATCAGCTGGCCATCGGCACACTGCGCGCCGCTGATGCGTGCCCCTCCCAGCAAGGCAATGGCCGCTTTGTCGGTCAGCAGCGTGACGCCCAGGTCCAGGGCACTGCGTAGCAGGCCGGCCACCAGCGCGTTGCCGTTGACCAGTTGCAGACCGCGCCGGTGCCGCAACAGGTCGCGCCCGTGACGCAACAGGCGTTTGGCCACATGCCAAGCCGCCCTGGGCGATTGGCGAGCATTGAAGAAAGCCGCCATGTCCGTGCCACCGGCGATGCCCATGCCGGCCAGGCTGACGATGTCCAGCGGTGGCCGCAGCCTGTGTATCCAGGGCCCGAGCAGGCGGCCGTCATAGGGCAGTGCACACAGTGCTCGCCCGCCGTGGGCGCTGCCGTCGCCTTCACGCATGTCGGGGAGCTTCGTACCGCACTGGAACTTCACGCGGGTGTGCTGCTGGAAGAACGCCACCATTGCGGGGCCATGGCGCAGGAACGCCAGTTGGCGTGCGTCCAGTTCAGCGACGCGGGTCTGGGCACGCAGGTAGCGCTCTGGTGCATCGTCGGTTTCGACCAGGCCTTCGGCCACGGCCAGCGGGTTGCGCGGTATCCATAGCCATCCGCCCGACCAGGCGCTGGTGCCGCCAAGCCGGGGGGCTTTTTCCGCCACGATCACCTTCAGGCCGTGGTGCGCGGCGGTAACCGCCGCAGCCAGGCCGCTGGCACCGGAGCCGATGACAAGTACGTCACACTCAAGGGGTTGCATGGGTGCACTCCGGTTCCGTTTTCACTGCAGCGGCGAGAAGCCTGTAGGCCGCAGCAGGCGTGATTGCAGCCGCAGTACGGCGCCCAGTTCACGGTTGCGCCGTGAAAACTCCGCCCAGCGCGGGTCTGCGGCCATCGCCGCACGGCGTTCGCTGCGTTGGTCCAGGCTGGCATAACCCCAGATGTGCACCACCTGGTTCACCTCACCGAATTCGCTGGTGAAGAAGCCGACCAGGTTGCCCAGGTGTTCGCACTGCACCGCCAGTGCGTGGCTTTGGTAGAGAGCCAGCCAGTCAGCCATTTTCAGTGGGTCGAGGGTGTAGGTTCTCATTTCGAAGTACATGGGAGCGTCTCCATTTCAGGGCTGTGGGCTTGCAGGCGTTCAGCGATATGGCTGGCAGCGATCCAGCCGAAGGTGAGGGCAGGGCCGAGGGTGATCCCTGGGCCTGGATAGGTGCCATTCATCAACGCGTTCATGTCGTTGCCGGCGGCATACAAGCCTACGATCGGCGCACCGGCGCGGTTGAGTACATTGGCGTTGGCGTCGGTCACCAGGCCGCGCGCGGAGCCAAGGTCGCCGGTGTGAATACGGATGGCGTAGAACGGGGCCTTGGCCAGTGGCGCCAGGCACGGGTTGGGCTTGTGCTGCGGGTCGCCCATGTAGCGGTTGTAGCTGTTGCCGCCCTTGTCAAATTGCCGGTCGATGCCGCTGCGGGCGTCGGCGTTGAAGCGCTCCAGTGTTTCCTGCAGCACCTGCGTGGCCACGCCGATGGCCCGGGCCAGCTCTTGCACTGAGCCGGCGCGGTGCAGGTAGCCGGCTTCGATCAGGGCCGTGTTGTCCACCGGTTTGGGCCGTGCCAGGCCCAGGCCGTAACGGTTCATGGCCTGGGCGTCACAGACCAGCCAGCAGGTGCTGATGCCGTTGGCGAACATGGCCTGGACGAAGTGGTGATAGGAGTTGGATTCGTTGACGAAGCGCCGCCCGGCCGGGTCGAGCGCAATGACCCCTGGCTTGGCGCGGTCGGTGACCAGGTGCGGGAAGCGCTCGCGCTCACCACTGGCATGGCGCCGCTCGGAAACCGGCGCCCAGAAGAAGTTGGCGACCAGGCCCTCGCCCTGGGCTGCATCCACCGCCTGGGCAAGGCGCAGAGCAGCACCGTCGTTGCTGGGCGGGGACATGCTGAGGTGTGGCGCGTCAGGGGCCGGCCGGTAGACCGCAGCCAGCGCACCCTCAGCAAACCCGCCCATGGCGCAGACCACACCGCCGCGGGCATGGACCTGGGTGCGGCGGCCCTCATGCTGTACTTCCACGCCGGTGACCGTGCCGTGCTCGACGATCAGTGCCTGCGCTTCGCTGCGCAACCACAGGTGCGCGCCGTGGGCAAAGGCTGTGCTGGCCAGGCGGGCGACCAGCGCGTTCCCCGTGGTCAGGCGCGTGCCACGGTGGTGGCGAACACGGTCCAGTGCGTAGCGCGCCATCAGTTTCAGGCAATGCCACAGTGACCGGGGTGAGCGGCGTAGGCTCAGGAAGTGCTGAATGTCCTCGCGGTTGACCATCATAGCGCCGAACAACAGCATGCCCGGTGGTGGCATCTTCAAGTCCTTGAAGCGCGCGCCGAGGCGGCGGCCGTCATACTCGACCATTTCCAGCGCCCGGCCGAACGCCGTGGCGCCGGGTGCGTCCGGGTAATAGTCCGGGGAGTGCGGGCGCAGTGCGTAGCGCAGTTCGGTGTTGTGCTCCAGCCAGCGCAGCGCCTGGTGCCCGCGCGCGATGAAGGCGTCCACCAGTTCGGCGTTGTAGCCGGTACCGATGATGGTTTTCAGGTAGGTCCTGACGGCCTCGGGCGAATCCTGGGCACCGGCGGCGCGCGCCTGATCGGAGCCATACAACCATGCTGCTCCGCCGGAGATCGCCGAGGTACCGCCAAAGTGTTCGGCCTTTTCCACCACCAGGACCTTCAGGCCCAGGCGTGATGCCGTGGCGGCGGCAGCCAGGCCACCGGCGCCGCTGCCGAGCACGACCAGGTCGTACACCGGTTGCGCGTTTTCGATAGGGGGCATGGTCTCAGATCTCCAGTGGCGTGACGCCCATGAAGGCGCCCAGGTGGCCAAGCTGCGCAAAGGCCATTTGCGCGCCAGTCTGGACTGCGCAGCCGCGTTCGCGCGCCTGCTCCAGCAGTGGGGTGATCTCCGGTGAGGTGACAACATCGGCCACCAGCGTGGCGGCGTTGAGCGTGCCCAGCAGGGCAGCGGGCAGCGGCAGCTCGCCCGTGCCGCCCATGCCCACGGGCGAAGCGTTGACCACCAGGTCGAAGGCGTCCAGCGCGCTGTATGCAGTGGTGATGCCGACGCCAGGGAAGGCCTTGCCCAGCAGCTCGGCAAGTGCTGCAGCGCGCGACGTTTCCGGGTCGCTTAGGGTGACCTGGGCGACCCCAGCCTCACCCAGTGCGTAGGCAATGGCACTGCCGACGCCGCCGCAACCAATGACCAGCACTCGCTTGCCCGCAGGGTCGAAGCCGTGCTTGCGTGCTGCGCCCAAAAAACCTGCGCCGTCTACGTTGTCGCCATACAGGCGGCCATCGTTTTCGCGCCGTACCACGTTCACCGAGCCCAGGGCTGCTGCACGTTCGCTCAGGCCGTCCAGGCGGGTGGCAAATGCCTGCTTGTAGGGCACGGTCACCACGCAACCGCGCAGGTTGCGCCAGCCGCGCAGGGTGTCGATAAAAGCGTCCAGCGCGGCGTGCTGCAAGTCGATGGGCAGCATGGCCAGGTCAAGGCCATTGTTGCTGAACCAGGTGTTGAAGTTTTCAGGCGATTTCACCTGGGCGATGGGCGAACCGACGATGGCGACCAGCGCTGTCGAACCTTTGATCATGGTGACTTCCGTTTGGGGTGTTGTTATGGAAGTCAGGGTGATGCGGCAGCGGCGTTGTCACAATGCGCTTGCCAACGGTTTGATGCGATAATCGCATTGATAAAGCGATATTCGCAGCATAGGCGCTGTTTAGCACTGCTCAGCGGCACGATTCTCCCCACTCACGAGTGCAGCCAATGGACAAACCCCAGACTCACCCCCGCGACCTGATTGCCGGTTTACAGAAAGGCCTGGCGCTCATGCAGCTGTTCAACGCCGAGCAGCCACGCCTGACGGTGCCCCAGGCGGCCAGGCAAGCTGGCCTTACGCCCAGCGCAGCGCGCCGATTTCTGCTGACCCTGGTGCATGAAGGCTTCGCCGAAACCGACAACCGTCACTACTGGCTGACCCCCAAGGCCCTGCGTATCGGCCAGGCCTATGTGGACTCGGCGCAGTTGCCACGCATGCTGCGCCCGATCGTCGAGCAAGTGGCGCGCCAGACCCAGGAGCATGTCTCGGTGGGCACACGCGACGATGATGAAATCATCCACTTGGTGCGCAGCCGCTACAGCCACATCGCATCACTGTCGATACGGCCCGGCTCGCGGGTGCCGATGTACTGCACTGCCGGCGGGAGGGTCTGGCTGGCGGCTTTGGACCAAGCGCAGCGCGATGACTATTTCGCCCGTAACCCGCTACACCCGCTGACGCCCTACACCCAGACCGACAGGGCGCTGCTGGACGCGACGTTGCAGCAGGTGAGCGAGCAGGGCTACTGCATCGTCGATCAGGAGTTCGAAGTCGGCATGCGCGTAATCGGCGTGCCGTTACTGGACCGGGCGGGGCAGCTCAAGGCGACACTGACCATCACTACCCATGCATCGCGGCTGAGCATGGATGAGATACGGCTGCGTTACCTGCCACCGCTCTATGAGGCGCAGGCCTTGCTGAAACCGGTATTTGGCTGACCGGGGAGCGTGTGTTGAGCACGATCGGGGCCGCAGCGGATCAGGCCGTTTTCACTGCCAGCCCATCAGCCATACCTCGGGGTCGCGCAGTACCCGCCAGTCCAGCCACTGGCTGCGCTTGCTGTGTACCGCTTCCAGTTCCACACGCAGCACATGCCCATCTTCATCCAGCTCCAGGTCGGTCACCAGAAAGTGCTTTTCGCGGTTCTCAGGGTGTCGCGCTGTCCATTTCGAGAGTTTCAATTTGCCAGGGTTGAAGCGGTTCATCATTGCTCCTTGGGCGAGAGTGCGGCCTGCATGCTGATCGTTATACAAACAGACAAGTAGCTGATGATACTTGCACGGGAAGCATTTGGTCGGTCGATCGCTGTGCGCAATGGAGTGCTCGCGTCATGGCTCGGCCGTTGGCCGAGAAGGGTATGCCGCCAAATAGCAAACGGCCGCCCTCAGGCGACCGTTTGTATAGGCTCAAGCGCAATGGTCAATCCTTGCTGACCGCGTCCTTGACATCAGCGACTACCTGCTGAGCTTCGCCTTTTTTCTCCTGCACCTTGCCTTTGACCTCCAGCTCCGTGTTGCCAGTGGCTTTGCCTACGGCTTGTTTAACCTTGCCGACGGCTTCGTTGGCCAAGCCTTTTACTTTGTCCGAAGTGCTGCTCATGGTCGTTCTCCTTCAACAGACATCAGTGAAACGGGGGTTGGGTGAAGCGTTCATACAGCGTTTGCGTTGCGACTCACACCGTGGCGACGCGGGTCTTGCGAGACGTCAGCGCGAAGCGGCCTACGCCAAAACTCAAGGCGGCACCGATCAGCAGGGTTACCAAGGTGCCCCAGGCGGCTTTCGATACGTTGCTGGCGGCTACCTGGGCGGCTTCGCGAGCCTGTTGCTCGGCCTGCTCTTTGAGCACTTTCACTTGCTCGGCGGCCTGTTGGTAGGCACGGGCGTAGTTATCGACCACCTGCTGGGCCTCCTGCTGGCTCTTGCCGGTGCGCGCAGCGACGATGTTGACCAACGCTTGCTTGTCTGCCGCGCTCAGGGCAGGTTCACCGGCCTTGCGCACCCGCTCGAACCACTGCTTGAGCTGGTCGACGGCCTGGGTCGGGTCCTCGGCCGCGACGCGCCCTGCCGACTCTCCCTGAGCCTGGGCCTGATCGGCCTGCTGCTCCAGGGACGAAGGGGCCAGTTCAGCCTTGCCGGACTGCGCCAAGGTTTTGTTCAACTCCGCTTCCAGGTTGTCCCAGTCCAGCGAGATGCCATTCTTGTTCAGTTGCTCCTTGATGCCCTGGCTCACACTGGGTGCGGCGGCGGCGACACCGTCAGCTGCCAGCGACAGGCCTTTGCCAGCGATATTGCCGGCAGTGCCAACCACGGTGCCGGCCAACGAAGCCAGCAACCAGGTAGCCAGCAGGGTGGTCACCGTCCAGCTCAACAGGCCATGCAGGCCGCCGCGGGTGGGCGCGGTACGCCCGGCGACCCAGGCACCGGCTGCGACCGAGAGCAGGGTGCTGATGAACAGCCACACCCCAGCGCCGGTCCCAAAGCCCTGCAGCGGATTGCCGTCGGCCATCGGGTTCATGGCTCCGGCGCCAATGGCCGTGCCCAGTACGCTGAGTACCAGGTAGCTGGCCAGGGCGATGGCGCCGCCTGCAAACACGGCGCTCCACGATACCCGTAGCGGGCTGACAGCGTTGGTTGGGGTGGTCACATACGATTCAGTCATCTATGCATCCTCGTGGGTAAGTTCCGGCAGCACCGGCAACACAGGCCAGGTGCAACGTCAGGGCCAGTTTGCAGGTCACATGCAAGGCTGTATTGGCGCATCCGCACCTGATCGATTAGTGCATTCGCACCAACCCTGGCCCGCCTGCAGCGTTTAAGCTCCAGGCCATGCAGAACTACCGATTGGAGACACTCTATGAGCGACGCCGTGCTTGCCCGCGAGACCAACCGCCGCCAGCTTCAGCAAATCATCGCCGGGCTGTCCGATGGTGTGATCCTGCTGGAGGTCGACCAATCCATCATCTGGGCCAACGAAGCGGCTTTGCGCATGCACGGGGTCGACAGCCTGGAGCAACTGGGCAGCAACGCTGAGGGTTATCGCGAACGCTTTGCCCTGCGCTACCGCAACAATCACCCCCTTGAAGCCGAGCAGTACCCTATCGCCCGCGTGGCTGCGGGGGAGGTGTTCAGCGACGTGATGGTAGAGGTGCTTGCTGTTGGCGACGATGAAGCGCGCAGCCGCGTGCACCGCGTGCGCAGCATGGTGCTGGAAGACAGCAAGGGCGAGGCCGAATCGCTGGTGCTGATCCTGGCCGATGCCACCGAGTGGGCCAGCGCCGAGCAGCGCTTCGAAAAAACCTTCAATGCCAACCCGGCCCCTGCAGTCATCTGCAGGCTCAGCGACCTGCGCTTCATCAAGGTCAACCAGGGCTTTCTGGAAATGACCGGCCATATGCGGGAGAACGTCATTGGCCGTTCGGTCTACGAAGTGGATGTGCTGGAAAACGCCGAACGCAAGGAGTTGGCTATCGAACGCCTGATGGAAGGGGCGACCATCCCGCAGATGCAGGCTGAACTGCGCTTGCCCGATGGTGGCAGCAAACTGGTGATCGTTGCCGGGCAACCGCTGGACATGCATGAAGAAGATTGCATGCTGTTTTCATTCACCGACCTGGAGCCCCGGCGCAAGGCGGAAAATGCCCTGCGCCAGAGTGAGGAGCGCTTTGCCAAGGCCTTTCGCCTGAGCCCTGTGCCCACCCTGCTGTGCAGCGCCGACAGGCAGCAACTGATCGATGCCAATGAAGCCTTTCTGGACACCTTGGGTTACGCCGCCCAGGAGCTGATAGGCAAGACAGTGGCCGAAATCGACTTCATGGCTGATCGGCGTGTGGCTACCCAGGTGTTCGATGCGCTGGAAAAGACCGGGCGCATCGAAGGGCTGGACCTTAAGCTGCGAAAAAAAGGCAATGACCGGCTCGACTGTGTACTGCAGGCGGACACCGTCAGCTTGCAGGACACCCCGTGCTACCTGTTGGTACTGATGGACATTACCGAGCGCAAGCGTTCTGAGCTGGAGTTGGTCGAGGCGATAGAAACGGTGATGCAGGATGCGTCATGGTTCAGCCAGACCTTGATCGAGAAACTGGCCAATGCCAAGCGCATCAACACAGGGCGTTTACCAGATGCATCGTTTACCGACCTGACCCGCCGTGAGCGCGATGTGCTGGCGCTGATCTGTGAAGGCCTTGCCGACAAGGAAATCGCAACGCGGCTTAACCTGGCGCTCAATACCGTGCGCAACCATGTGGCAACGGTGTACTCCAAGCTCGATGTTCACAGCCGCAGTGAAGCCATTGTCTGGGCGCGCGAACGACGGCTGTTCACCCATTGATTCGCCTCGGTACAGTCTGCTCTCGCGCTTGCCGAGGCTGCTTGATGCCAAAGGGCTTCAGATGCCTCGAAGCCCTTGGACCGACCTTTTGCTTATCAGCGACGCAGCAGGCGGCTCACCACCAGGGTGAGCGCGGCGCCGATTGCCAGGGCGGTGATGGGCTTCTCTTTAACGAAGGTGGAGACGTTGTTCAGTGCGTCACCATAGGTTTTGGTCAGTTGGCCTGCGACCTGGCGGCCATCACCCTCTGCCTCCAGGGCCGGGTCCTCGAACAGCCGGCCCACTGCGCTCTGCGCCTTGCCAGCGACTTTCTGTGCAACACCTTCAACTTGTTCGCTTTTCATAGTGATCAAACCTTCCTAGTGAGTGGCAATGGGAACGCACAAGGTTAGGGAGCGGGGGGTGGGGATTAGTTCAAAGCGGTTTTGGCAAATGGGAACGATCCTTGCTGATTGCTAGCAATATCAGAAAAGGAGCTAGCAATGAACGAGTCCCTGGTCGCCCACTCCCGCGGTGGCGTGCTGTGCACCCCGCACCCCTTGGCAAGCGCGGCGGGCCTGGAGGTGCTCGACGGCGGGGGGAGCGCAATCGATGCAATGCTCACCGCCAGTGCCGTGCTGGCGGCGGTGTACCCACACATGACGGGCCTGGGCGGTGATGCACTGTGGTTGCTCCATGACGATCAGGTACGCACCATCATCGGGATCGGCCAGGCCGGGATGCGCTTGCCCGCAGCAGGCGCGATCAGCCTGCGTGGGCCTGCCTCGGTCGGGACCACGGCCGGGGCCATGGCCAGTTGGGCGCAGGCCAAGGCAATCAGCGAGCAGTGGGGGTCGCGGCTGGGCTGGGCCGACCTGCTGACTGGCGCCGCAGGGTTGGCCCGCGACGGGGTTGAGGTATCCCCCTCGCAACTGTTCTGGCAAGGGCAGCGCGCCAGCCTGATCAAGACACTGCCCAGCCTGCAGCCATTGTGTACGCCCCAAGGTGGCCGTCTGCGCCAACCCGCGCTGGCCAACAGCCTGGAGCACCTGGCGCGGCGTGGCCCAGGCGACTTCTATCATGGGGAACTGGCAGAAGCCTTTGGTGTGGCGTTCGACGCGCTGGGCTGCGGCCTGAGCGTCGAAGACTTGCGCGCCACCCGGGCCTGCCTGGCGGCGCCTATCTCCATACGCTATCGCAATGGCCGGCTGTACAACGTCGCGCCACCCACCCAAGGCCTGTACACGCTGCGCGCCATGGCTGCCCTGCAGGCTGTGAACCTGGGCGAAAACGGCACGCCGCGCTACTACCACCTGTTGGTCGAAGCCATCAAGCAGGGCCTGCTGCAGCGCAACGCTCAACTGCATGACCCGCTCGCCAGCGGCTGGGACTTCGAGCACGCGCTTGCTCAGCCTGCCGCGACCCTTGACGAGCAGCGTGCGACGCCTTGGGGCGAGCCTGGGCAACCTGCCGACACTGTGTGGATGGCCGCCACCGACCGCGCCGGGCGCAGCGCCTGCCTGATCCAAAGCCTGTTCCATGATTTCGGCTCCGGTTGCATCCTGGGCGATACCGGCATCCTTTGGCACAACCGCGCGGCAGGTTTCAGCGCCCAGCCGGGGCACCGCAATGCCTGGGCGCCCGGCAAGCGGCCGGCGCACACGCTCAACCCTTCGGCCTACCTGGCCGATGATGGGCGCCGCTGGTTCTTCGGCACCCAAGGGGGTGACGGCCAACCTCAGACGCAGATGGTGCTTGCCACCCAGTTGATCGACTATCAGCAGCCTGCCGAGGTGGCGTTGCGTGCACCGCGGTTTCTGCTTGGGCGCAGCTTCTTCGACAGCACCGACAACCTCAAGCTGGAGGCCGATATCGGCGAATCGGTGGTGCAAGGGCTGGCCGAGCGGGGCCATCAGGTCGAGACCACGCCTGCGCTCAGCCCGTTGATGGGCCTGGCCGGCGTGATCGCCATCGGCCCCGACGGCCAGCGCACCGCTGCCTACGACCCGCGCAGCCAGGGCAGCGCCCTTGGCCAGCAGGACTGAACCGCGCCGATTGCCGCAATGCCTGGCCCGGCGGATAATGCCGGCCCAATGCGTTTGAGGGTTTCGAGGTCTCGATGAAAGGCAAGACGGTCAGCAGCAAGCAACAAGAAGTCCAGCGCATCGCCGAGATGCTCGCCAAGGCCATTGCCCAGCATCGCCTGCGCCCCGGCGTGCGGCTGGTGGAGGCGCACATCGTCGAAACCCTGCAGGCCAACCGCAACCACGTGCAGGCTGCGCTGCAACGCCTGGCCATGCAGCGCATCGTCGACATCGAGCCCAACCGCGGTGCCACCGTGGCCCAGCCCAGTGCCCGCGAAGCACGGGAAATCTTCGCCGCACGCCGCGCCGTTGAGCGGGCGATCGTCGAGGCCATCACCCCGGCCCATGTCGCCGAGCATCAGGTGCGCATCGAACAACACATGCACAACGAGCGCGCAGCCACTGCCAGCACCGATCGCCGCGCCATCGTCCGCGAACTCAGCGAGTTTCACTTGTTGCTGGGGGAGGTGAGCGGCAACCAGGTGCTGGCCGACATCCTCGGCAACCTGATGGTGCGCAGCTCGCTGATCGTCGCCCTTTACCAGCGTGGTGACAGCCCGCCCTGTGCCTCGGACGAGCACCAGGCGATCATCGATGCGTTGCGCGCCGGCAATACCCAGGCGGCCGTGGACGAAATGATCGCGCACCTGGACGAACTCGAGGGCCAGTTGGCCCTCGAGGATGTAGCTGCGCCTGAGGTCAACCTGCGTCAGGCACTGTCAGGGCTGTGAGCTGTGCCGGGAACAGCTCGGCGGGTGGCCGGCTGAAGGTCTGCCGGCCCTGTTTGAAACCCATCAGCGGCGCGGCGATACGGCCGATCACCTCGGCCGGCGAGGGTGCGTCGAACACCACGAAGTCGGCTCGGCAACCTGGTTCCAGGCCATAGTCGGCAAGGCGCAGCAGGCGCGCCGACTGGCGTGAGATCCAGCCCAGGCACAGCAGTAGTTCTTGCGGCGTGCCCAGTTGGGCGACGTTGGCGTACAGGTTGGCCTGACGCACCAGGGAGGCATCGCCGTAGGGCGTGAAGGGGTTGCCGATGTTGTTGCTCGACAACGAACAGGTCACCCCGCACTGATGCAACTGCGCCAGCGGTGCCAGCCCCCGGGGCTTGTCATGGAAGCGGTCACGGCCGGTGAGGAACAGGTCGGTGGCCGGCAGGCAGGTGACCTGCACGCCGGCTTCAGCCAGGGCGTGGCCCATACGCATCAGTTCGGCCTGCGGCAGTGCCGAGAGCTTGGTCACATGGCCAACGGTGACCCGGCCCTGCCAGCCATGCTGGTGGGTGCAGCGGATCACCTCGCCCAGGGTCATGCCGGCGACCTGCAGGTCGAAGTCCAGGTGCAGGTCCAGGTCGCGATCGTAGGCCACCGCCAGTTCGAACAGCCGGCGGATCTGTGCAGGCGGGTCGGCGTCGGTGTAAGGGCAGCCGCCCAGCACTTCGGCGCCTTCGTCCAGGGCCTGGCACAACAGCGCTTCGGTCCCGGGGTTGTCGAGCATGCCTTCCTGCGGAAACACGCAGATCTCCAGGGTCACGGCCCAGGCGTAATCAGCCTGCAGCCTGCGGATGGCGCGCAGGCCGGTCAGGCCGATGCCGGGGTCGATCTCGACATGGGTACGCATGTGCGTGGTGCCTTGCACGATGGCTTGCTCCAGCACTGCCGCGCCGCGCGCGTACACATCGGCCTCGGTGAAATCGGCTTTGGCCAGGCGGGTCTGGGCGATGGCTTCGGCCAGCGTGCCTTCGCGCAGCTGGCAGCGCGAAAGGATGCAGGCCTTGTCCAGGTGGATATGGGTTTCGATCAGGCCGGGCAACACCAGCCGGCCGCCGAGGTCGAGTTTGGGCGCCGGCCGGCTCAGCCGGGCCACGAACCGGCCGTCTTCGATCAGCAGGCGGCTCAGTGCCGGGCCGTCGCCCAGGCGCACATTGATCAGGTCCAGGTGGTTCATGCGGCGGCTCCTGTGCCCAGGTAGGCGGCTTCCAGTTGTGGGTCGCCGCGCAGGTGCTCGGCGCTGCCCTGTTTGACGATACGGCCTGTTTCCAGCACGTAGGCACGGTCGGCCACCTGCAGTGCCAGGTTGGCCATCTGATCGACCAGCAGTAACGTCACCCCTTCGTCGCGCAGGGCGGCGAGGGCGTCGTACAGCTCGCCGATCATCGCCGGGGAGAGGCCCAGGGACGGTTCGTCGAGCAGCAGGATGCGCGGTTTGGCCATCAGCCCGCGGCCGATCGCGACCATCTGCTGCTCACCGCCCGAGAGCAGCCCGGCCGGGCTGTCGATACGCTCGCGCAGGCGGGGGAAGCGTTTGAGGATCGCGGCAATCTCGGCGTCGGCATCGACGGCATCCTGGCGCACGTTGGCCCCCAGCAGCAGGTTCTCGCGCACGCTCAACTGGCCGAACAGCTGCCGGCCTTCAGGGACCAGGGCCAGGCCAAGGCGGGCGATCTGGCTGGCATCCAGGCTTTCGATGCTGCGGTTGTCCAGCACGATGCTGCCGCCACGCGGCCGGTGCAGGCCGGCAAGGGCCTGCAGGATGCTCGATTTGCCGGCGCCATTGGCGCCCAGAATGGCGATCAGCTCGCCCGGGTTGACCACCAGGTCGACGCCTTCGACCACTGGCGCCGCGCCATAGTCGATGCACAGGTCGCGCACGTGCAGCACGGCATCACGCGAGCCTGCCCAGGCCTGCGCGCGCGGCTGGGCCTGGTACTCGGTGCCACCCAGGTACGCGGCAATCACCCGTGGGTCAGCGCGCACCTGTTCAGGCGTGCCCCAGGCGATCGGTTTGCCGGCGTCGAGCACCAGTAGCCTTTGCGACACTGCCATCACCAGCGGCATGTCGTGCTCGACCAGGATGATCGCCAGGTTGAAGGCGGCCAAGCGTTGCAGCAGCGTGGCCAGGCGGTCGGTGTCCTGCCGGCCGAGGCCGGCGGCAGGCTCGTCGAGCAGCAGCACCTGCGGCCGGCTGGCCAGGGCCCGGGCGATCTCGACCAGGCGGCGGTCGACGTGGGGCAGGTCATCGGCGGTGACGTGCAGGTTGCTGCGGTAGCCGACCAGCGCCAGCAACTCAATGGCCATGGCCTTGCGTGTGGCTTGCTGGCATGGCCAGGGCCGTTCGATGGCCCCTTGCTGGAAGGCCAACAGCAGGTTTTCAAGCACGCTCAGCTCACCGAACAGCTGGGTGGTCTGGTACGTACGGGCGATACCGGCGCGGGCGATGCGCCAGGCCGGCTGCCCGGCCAGCTCCCCGCCCAGCTGGATCGAGCCGGTGTCGGTGCGGTAGAAACCACTGATCAGGTTGAGCACTGTGGATTTGCCCGCACCATTGGGCCCGATCAGGCTGGTGATGCTGCCAGGCACAGCCTGCAGGCTGACCTGCTGCGCGGCCTGGACACCGCCAAAACGGATGCCAATGCCCTCGACCTTCAGCCCATGCTGCGCACCACCGGCGAAGAACGCCCGCAGCGCCGCCGTGTCGGGCTGTGCCGTGACCGGCTCGTGTCGCGGCCGCCAGAAGCGCTTGGCCAGGCTGCCCAGCACACCGCGTGGTGCAGCCCACAGTACTGCCAGCAGCAAAACCGAAAATGCCAGCAACCGGTACTCGGCAAAGTCGGCCAGCAATTCGGGCAGCAGCACGATCACCAGTGCACCGAGCACTGGCCCGAACAGCATGCCGGCGCCACCGACGATCACCGCCAGGACGAACAGGATCGACTGCGAGAACGGGAACGCCGCCGGGTTGATGAACATCAGCACCGGCGCTACCAGTGCCCCGGCCGCCCCCGCCAGGCCTGCCGACAGGGCAAAGGCCAGGGTCCGCGTCTGCACCGGGTTGACCCCCAGTGAACGCGCGGCAATTTCCGAAGCCTTCACCGCACGCATAGCCAGGCCCCAGCCGCTGCGTTGCAGGCTCCAGTAGAAGACCAGTGCGGCCAGCATCAGCAGCACCGAAGCCAGTGCCAGCAGTAGCGCCGGGTCCAGCGTGCCGAGTTCAGGCAGCGGGATGCCCATCAGGCCATTGGCCCCTCCGGTGACGCTGCGCCACTCGATCAGGCCGTTGTGCACCACCAGCGCAAAGGCAATGGTGATCATCGCAAGGTAAGGCCCGCTGACCCGTAGCGCCGGGATCGCCAGCAAGCCACCCAGCACCGCGCAGCCGAGGCCGGCCAGGGGCAGGGCGGCCGAAAGCGGCAGGCCGGCCAGCGTCAGCAGTGCCGACAGGTAGGCACCGATGGCATAGAAGGCGATGTGCCCGAAGGACATCTGCCCGGACAGACCGATCAGGATGTTCAGGCCCACGCCGACGGTGACCGCCAGCGCGTACAAGGTCAGGATCAACAGCCAGTAGCTGTCCAGGCCCAGTGCCAGGCCAAGGCAGGCGACCCCGAACAGGGCCAGGCCGAGGGGGGCGAGTCGCTCGCGCATGGTCATACCTTTACCCAGAGTTTGCGGCCGAACAGGCCGTCAGGACGTGCCGCGAGCACCACGATCACCAGTGCAAAGCACAGCAATTGCGTGAACGCAGAGCCGAAATACAGCGTGACCACCGCCTCGAGCAGGCCAAACAGCAGGCCTGCGGCAAACACCCCACCGGCACTGGCGATGCCGCCCAGAATGGCCACGGCGAAAGCCTTCAGACCGAACAGCGTGCCCATGTCCGCGTGCACGCTGTACAGCGGTGCGATCAGCAGGCCCGCCAGCGCCGCGAACACGGTCGACAGGGCAAAGGCCGCCGCCACCACGCGGTTCACTTCGATGCCCATCAACCGCGCTGCCCGTGGGTTCTGCACGCAGGCTTCCAGGCGCAAGCCCAGTTGCGTGCGTCTGCGCACCCAGTAAAGCGTGGCCGCCACCGCCGCACCGGCCAGCGGGATGGCCAGTTGCACGGCATTCAGGCTGCTGTCGCCCAGGTCCAGACGCAGGCTGGTCAGGGCACTGCCGAACTGCCGCGGCTCCTTGCCGAAGGTGAACATCGCCAGGTTGTCCAGCAGCAGCCCGCCCGCCACCGTCGCCATCAGCCAGGCGTCCGAGCCACGGGCATGGAACGGCCGCACCAGAAAGCGCTCGATGGCCAGGCCCAGCACCGCGCACAGCAGCAGGGTAGTGGGCAGTGCCAGCCACAGCGGCCAGCCCCAAGTCACCGCCAGGCTGTAGCCCAGCACGGCGCCGACCATCATCGCGCTGCCCTGGGCAAAGTTGACCGTGCGCGACACGGCATAGGTGAGGTGAAAGCCCAAAGCCAGCAGCGCATACATGCTGCCCAGGCCCAGGCCGCTGACCAGTGCGGTGGTGATCATGTCGAGGGTCTCCGCTCAGGGCGTCACGGGCACGATGGTGTCGCCATCGAAGCGGCTGAAAATGTAGTCGTCAGGGCCCAGGGCATCGTGGCGGTCAACGCTGAACGGCTGCTGGTAGTGTTTGATCAGCCCGTCGTAGTCGCTGATGGCATAAAAGCCGTCACGCACCTTCGTGCCTTGGGTGTCCTGGGCCTTGTCGATCGCCAGGCCCACCAGGTGCATGGCGTCGTAGGCGTTGGCGATGCCCACGGCAGGGGTCACGTCGGCCAGGGTCTTGACCTGCGGGTAGCGCTGCTTGAGTGCGGCCAGCAAGGCATCGCCGCGGGCGCTGTTGTGGGCGCTGAAGACGAAGGTCTGGATGAAGTGCACGCGCCCGGCGTCAGGCCCGGCCAGCTCGCCAAAGCGGCCGCCGGCCGGGCCCCAGTGCGACACCACCGGCACGTTCCAGCCCATCTGCTGGAGCGACTTGACCACCTGCGCCGACGGGCCGACGTTGCCGACCAGCAGCAGGGTGTCGACACCTGCGCTTTTCAGGCGGGTGAGTTGCGGCACCATGTCCAGGTCGCTGTCTTCAAAGCGCTCGGCCGGCGCCTGGGGCATGTCGCGGCGGGCCAGGGCCGCGTTGAGCCCTGCCAGGTTCGACTCGCCCCAAGGGTTGTTGGCCAGGATCAGACCCGGTCGTTTCATCCCTTGGCGCAGGCCATAGGCGACCAGCGCTTCATCCACCTGTTCATCCACCGCCGACACGCGGAACACGTAGTTGTCCTTCGCGCCGTTCTCGGTGATCTTGGTGCCTGCCGCCCAGATGCCCATGAACGGCGTTTTCAGTTGGTTGGCCAACGGCACGATGGCCAGCGACACCGGGGTGTCGAGGCCGCCGAACAGCACGCTGACCTTCTCCCGCTGGATCAGCTCGCGCGCCGCCAGCATGCCCTTGGCCGGGTTGCTTTCGTCATCGCGGCGCACCAGCTCCACCGGGCGGCCCAGCAGCCCGCCTTTGGCATTGATTTCGTCGATGGCCAGGGTGAGGCCCCGGGTAAGGGCCTCGCCGGACTTGGCCGACTGCCCCGACAACGCGGCCACCAGGCCCACCTTGATCGGCTCGGCAGCCTGTACCCAGCCTGTGCAGCAGGCCAGGGAAAAGGCTGCGCAGGGCAGCCAGCGACGTAGCAAGGAACGGCTGAACATGGTTCGAACTCCTGATTGCTAGCAATTTATAAAAATGTGCTAGCAAAACAGGTGCCATTTGGAAAATACTTCGGGCACCCCGTGTTTTGGGGCTTGCGCCTTGGCTTCAGCGCCCTCGCGTGCACTGCATCAAGGCATCGTTCGGGGCCGACGCCCCGTTCTGGACACCCTCGGAGACTTGCAATGACCGAAAGCAACAGCGCCGTACAGATCGTGCGCGACTTCCTCGCCGCCTCCATGGCCCCCGACCCGGTGCGCGCCGCCACGTTCATGAGCGACGACGTGCGCATCACCTTTACCGGCGGCCGCGCCATGCCCACCCCCACCGACATCACCGCGTTCAACGGCGCGCGTTACACCTGGGTGAAGAAGCAGCTGGGGCAGTTCGACTGGTGCGAGCGCGAGGACCACACCGTGGTGTATTCCAATGGCACGCTGTACGGGCAGTGGCCGGATGGCCGTAGCTTTTCCGGCAACCGTTACCTGGACCGCTTCGAAGTGAAGGCGGGCAAGATCGTGCGCATGGATGTGTGGAACGACAGCGCGGAGTGGATGCTGGTGCCGGAGATTGGCAAGGCTTGAGCGCGGCTACTGCTGCGATGCAGCCCGATGTATCGCGCAGGGCGATACCTGGTAGTGCGAAAACCGCATCGTGAGCGCACCCCTGTCGGGTATAAGTTGCCCATGCGCTATCGACGTCTTGATCTCAACCTGCTGGTCGCCCTGGATGTGCTGCTCGAGGAGTGCAGCGTCAGCCGGGCGGCGCAGCGCCTCAACCTTGGCCAGTCTGCCACCAGCGCTGCGCTGGGGCGCCTGCGCGAACATTTTCAGGACCCCCTGCTGATCCCGCTCGGGCGCGGCCTTGAGCCCAGTGCCTTGGCGCGGCAGCTGGCACCCAGAGTGCGAAAGGCACTAAGCCTGGTCGGGGAGGTGGTGCAGACGTCCCTGGACTTCGACCCCGGCCGCTGTGAGCGGCGCTTTACCCTGGTGGCGTCGGACTATGTGGCGGCCACTGTCATGCCTGCGCTCAGCCGTGTACTGGCGCGCCTGGCGCCCGGCATATCGCTGACGGTTCGCGACCTGCCGCTGTCGCGTGACGGTGACGTGGTTGCCGAGGCACTGGACTATCGCCGCAGCGACCTGGTGGTCGTGCCCCAGCGGCGCATAAACCCGCGCTACCCCCACTCAGTGTTGCTCGAGGATGAGCTGTGCTGCGTTGTTTGCGCGCATGCAGTGGCTTACCAGGCGGGCCTTGACCTGGCTGAGTTCTGTGCAGCCGCGCATGTCGTGCGCGAGTTCACCGATGGCCAGAACCTCTCGCTCGACACCCAGCACCTGCGTGAAATCGGCATCGAGCGGCGTGTGGCCGTGGCGGTGCAGAGTTTCGCGCTGATGGGCGACTTCGTCGCCGGTACGCCGCGCATCGCTACGTTGTTTCGGCGCCAGGCCCAAGGGCTGGCGCGTCATCATCAGCTACGGGTACTGCCATCGCCCATCGCCTTCCCGGTGGCTGTGCAAGTGGTGCAATGGCACCCGCAACAAGCATCCGACCCGGCCCTGAGCTGGCTGCGACAGGTGCTGACCGAGCAGGCGGCCGGGGTAGATCACGCCTGAAGGTCGCCCGTGTCACCGACAAGGCCCAACTCTTCGATGGCCAGCAAGGCGCAACGCTCATCGTTGTCCGAGGTGTCACCGCTGACGCCGATTGCCCCCAGCAGGTGCCCCTCGGTGTCGCGCAGCAGAACACCGCCGGGTACTGGGATCACGTGGCCTTGGGTCAGGCTGTTGATCGCGTCGAAGAATGCTGGCATCACCTGAGCGCGCCTTGCCAGCTCCCGGCCACCGAAGCCCATACCCAGGCAGCCGCTGGCTTTTGCGGTGGCGATCTGTGGGCGCAAGGCGCTGGCCTGCTCATCGCGCAACAGCGCCAGCGGGTGGCCTGCAGCATCGAGCACGGCGGCTGCCAAAGGCCGCACGCCCAAGGCCCGGGCGTGTCGCAGCGTAGACGCGGCAAGCCGCGCGGCGGTTTCGAAATCGAGTGTCTGCATGGTCACTGGCTCCATTTGCCAAGTTCGGCTACACGGTCGCGGGTGTAGAGTTCGGTCCATTTCAGGGAGTTGAAGTCCGAGACCTGCTTAGGGTTGTAGGGCGTGCGTTGCAGGCGCACCGGCTGGCCTGCCTTGTACACCGCCTGCAGGCGGTTGCGGTCTTGCAGGATGCGGATGTCGTCAAGCGGCGAGCCGTCGAGGATCAACAGGTCGGCCTGTTTGCCTGGCTCCAGGGTGCCGAGCGTTTCACCGCGTGGCATCAGGCGTGCGCCGACATTGGTCGCAGCGTGCAGCGCTTGTGCCGGGGTGAAGCCCAGGCGCGTGACCAGCAACTCCAGTTCACGCGCATGCCACTCACCGTAAGGGGTAACGGCAAAACCGCTGTCGCTGCCGCAGGCGAACGGAATACCGGCCGCCTTGGCGCGCTTGAGCACCGGCGTGCCCAGTTCCAGCGTGCGGGCACAGTAGCCGGCGTAGCCTGTGGTCACCGCCGGGTCGTGGGGCTGGCAGAAATCTACGGTGTTCTGTGGGAAGGTCATGGTGGGCGCCAGCACGCTGCCTGCCTCCAGAAGTGCTTCGATGCAGGCGTCGTCCATGTAGAAGGCATGAAAGACCAGATCGACGCCTGCCTTGGCCGCGTACATCACGGCTTCGCGGCCGTAGGCATGCGTCGCTACCCGGCAGCCGAGGCGGTGCGCTTCGTCGACCATTTCGCGGGTTTCATCGGCTGTGAAGGCGGCGATGATTTCACCGTTGGGGCGGCGGTGCGTACCGTCCATGGCGATCTTGATCAGGTCGACGCCATCCTTGGCCTGTTTGCGGATCTGCGCGATGGCTTCGGTACGGCTGGTGACCAGCGCAGCGGTGAAGTATTCCGGTGCGCCGACGCGGCTGGGAAACCAGTCGTTGAGGCTTTGCCGGTTGGTGATCACGCGGCTGCTTGCCGCGATGCGCGGGCCTTCGAAGAGCCCGGCGTTGACCGTGTTGCGCACGGCGATGCTGAGCTGGCCGCTGTCACCCGGGCAGACCATCGAGGTGACCCCGGCAGCCAGCACGTGCTGGGCGAAGAACATGCCGCGCAAGGCGCGGAATTCGTCGCTGGTCCAGATGTCGATGTCTTCCTCGCTCTGGGCGTTGCCGAACGCCAGGTGGGTGTGCACGTCTACCAGCCCCGGCATGACGAAGTCGCCGCGCACTTCGCGGTCACCGGGCAATGGGCGTGGCGCCTGGGCCGTCGCGCCAACATGGCGTATCAGGCCGTTTTCGATGATCAGCGTCTGTTGCTGGCGTGCCTGAAGGCTGGCGCCATCGAACAGGGTGGCGCAGTGAAGGTGCAGGGCGCTCATGGTCGGGTTCTACTCGTCTTGTTGTTTCCGGCAGGCTATGTGCCTGCGGCGGCAGGCACCATCAGATCCTGTCGTTGGCCACCCATCGATGGCATCGATACCTGCCGCAACCCCTGTGGCTGCCGGGTTGCCCGGGCCGGCAGGGGGCAATGGCCAGGTATCGTCAGTGTCGATGGCAGGCATGGATATCCACGATTGTTCCTTGTGCTGGGGGTGAGGTGAGGATGTGCCGCTCAATCAATCCTGAAGGAAGTACCATGAAGGCTATTCGTGATGAGTTGCTGAGCCTTGAAGCCGAACGCCAGCGCGCCTTGGTCCACGAGGACCATGAGCAGCTCGAGGTGCTGTTCGACGATGATCTGCTTTATGTCCACACCACGGGGCTGGTGCAGGACAAAGGACAGTACCTGGATTATGCCCGCAATGCCGTGCGCTACCTGGCCGTGGATCGCGGTGAGCTGACGGTGCGGGTGTTTGCCGACGGGCTGGCGCTGATGAGCGGGGTGCAATGCAACCTGCTGCAAAAACGCGGCGGCGGCGAACCGGTGCGCGCCGAAGGTTTCGCCACGCAGCTTTGGGTCAAACGGGAGAAGGGGTGGCGGATCGCATCATTCCACGGTACGCGGGCACCGGCCTGATGACGGCATGAACCGCTGACAGGCACCGGGGCAGTCGCCATAAAGGCTGCCCCGGCACCTTCACCAGCAAGGGTTCAGGCGGTATGCCCGCCGAGCGTTTCGGCAACCCAGTCGGCGATGAACTGGCCGGCATTGATGCTGTTGTCGAAGCTTGAATGCTGCACGCCGCCTTCGCGCTCAGTGAAGACCTTCAATTCGCGCTTGGGGCTGTTGACCAGCTGCTCGTAGGTGCGATGGGCCCACTTGAGCGGGATCTGCGAGTCCTTTTCGCCGTGGGTCACAAGGAAGGGGACGCGAATGCGGTCGAGCACGCCATCAAGGTGCACGTTTTCGGCAATGGTCATGAATTCGTCCATATCCTTGGCGCCCCAGACCCAGCACACGTGCGCCCAGTAATGCGGCACCGGGAAGTCGCCTTCCTTCTCCAGGCGACGCTTCTGTACATCCCGCCAGTCGTGGTTGGCGCCCCACACCACACCGCAGGCGAAGCGCGGTTCGAAGGCCACCGCACGTGGGCAGTAGTAACCCCCCAGCGATACCCCTTCCATACCGATGCGCTTGGGGTCGACTTCCGGGCGGGTTTCCAGCCAGTCCACTACGCGGCTGGCCCAATGCTCGCTGTCGTAACGCGCGGTCAGGCCTTGCAGGCGCAACGCCTCGCCCGTGCCGGGTTGGTCGATGATCAGCGAGGACACGCCACGTTTGGCCAGCCACGCTGGCAGACCGACGCGGTACTTCATCTCTTTGGTCGAATCCAGCCCGTTGACCTGCACCAGCAGTGGTGCCGGGCCGGTCGTGCCTTCGGCGCGCACGAGCAGCCCGCTCAGATGCTGGCCTTCGTAGGGGATTTCCACCCGCTCGCAGTTTTCCCTGGACAGGTCGATGCCGCGGGCGAAGGTCTCGAGAAAACGCTGGTACAAGGCCTCGCGCCCTGGCGCACCATGCGCCTGCAGGCGTTCGCAGGTCAGGTAGTAAGTGGCGGCGCGGTTGTATTTTTCGCCAGCGGACAGGCATCGGCCTGCGGCCTCGTCTTCTTCAGCCAGGGCGCAGAGCTTGTCGGCCATCTTCGACCAGGTTTCGCGAAACGCCTGGGTGCCGGCTGCGTCGGGTTGCAGGGCCGCCTCCTGCAGCGGCGCGCACATCGCTTCGATCTCGCCCAGGCGGGCGCCCATTTCGATGGCCAGGTCCACCGAGAGATTCCAGACATAGTTGGTGGGGAAGTAACGGAACATTGTTGTTGTCCTTCTGCGGTCGTTGAGTCCGGCGCCTGACAATTGCGACAGGTACGCAAGGCGCTGTCCGAAGGCAAGGTACGCAGACACGGCGAGGTGGGGCCAATCGTGAACAGGGATGCGAGGTATCGCCAAACGCGATGCCCCGGCGACGTTGCGCCGGCCGGGGCGATGGCTGCCGGTCAGGCGCTGGCGAGCAGGGCGTCGGGTTGCTGGTCGACATGCTGAATGAAGTCGCTGATGCGTTCACGCAACCAGCGGTGCATGGGGTCGCCCTCCATGCTGCGGTGCCAGAGCATGAATTCGCGCATCACCGGGATCTTCACCGGTGGCGGCAGGATGCGCAGGGGCAGGTAGCGGGCATACAGCTGCGCCAGGCGTCGGTGCATGGTGGCCACGCGGGGGGTGCCTACCAGCAGCTGCGGCAGGGTGTTGAAGTCGTTGGTAATCACTTCCAGGCGGCGGTTGAAGCCGTACTGGTTCATGAACCAGTCCTCGATGCTCAGGTGCCGGTTACGGCCAAAGCCCACCGAGATATGCCCCATCTGCATGTACTGCTCCAGCGTCAGGCTCTCGCCGACCTGCGGATTGTCGCGCCAGACCACGCACACGTGGTCTTCCTCGAACAACAACTGCGACGGGTGGCCATCGATGAGGTAACGCTCGGGCACGATCATCATGTCGACTTCGCCGCGCATCAAAAGCTCGGCGCTGTTGTCACCGGGGCTGATCATTTCAAAGGTGATGTGCGGCGCCTGAAGGTGGATTTTCTGGATGACCTGGGCAAACAGCACGCTGATCAGGTAGTCCGAGGTCACCAGGCGCAGGTGCCGTTTGCTGCTCGAGGGGTCGAACACCGGCTTGGCGGTAATCGAGGAGCGGATGGTCAGCAGCACCTCGCGCACCGGCTGGGCCAGCTCCAGTGCATAGGGTGTGGGCTGCATCTTGCGGCCGACCTGCACCAGCAGTTCGTCCTCGAAAAACGTTCTCAAGCGGCCCAGCACCCCGCTGGTGGCCGATTGCGTCATGTGCAGGCGTTCAGCGGCACGGGTGATGTTCTGCTCTTCGAGCAGGACATCCAGTGCGACCAGCAGGTTCAGATCCAGGTGGTGAAAGCGCATGGTGATAGCTCACGGTTCTTGTAGTTATTTTCGCGATACCTTCCCGCCGCATTGCCGATACGTCAAGGCCAATCCGCTGTCCACCCGAGCCAACGCCAGGCGCCATGGGCTTGCGCACAGGTATCGCGATTACCGATGCCTCGCATCCTGACTCGCGATTGGTCAGCCTGGCCGATCAGCCAGCAATCTGCCCTCCAGTCGAGCGGCCTGCCCGCCGCGCCGACCTGCTACCGGTGACCCTGGCTGGCACCGAACAACAATTTCAATGGAGTGGTAGCCATGAACATTCTTGGACTCGACGCACTGGTATTCGGCGTCGACGATATCCAGGCCTGCGCCGATTGCCTGCGTGACTACGGCCTCACAGCCGTACAACTGGATGCCGACGGTGGCCGTTTCGAAGCACTCGACGGCACTGCAATCATCATCCGTCACGGCGATGACCCCCACCTGCCGCCGGCGCTGGGCCCGACCCCATCGCTGCGTGAAACCGTTTACGGCGTGGCAGCGACGCAGGACCTTGAGGCCATCGCCGACGAGCTGGGGCGCGACCGCGAGGTGCGCCGTGACGAGCAGGGTGTGCTGCACAGTGTCGACGACCTGGACTTTGCCATCGCCTTCCAGGTCTCCTGCAGACGCAGCTTCCAGGCGCCGGCCGACCTCACCAACGCTCCCGGTAGCGCGCCGCAGCGCCCCCTCAACCAGTTGGGCATCACGCTGGACATGCCAGCGCAGCCGCGCACCTTGTCTCATGTGGTGTACTTCGTGCCCGATGCGGCCAAAGGCGAAGCCTTCTATCGCGACCGCCTGGGCTTCGTCACCACTGACAGCTTCATCGGCGTCGGCCCGTTCATGCGCACCGCTGGCATGGACGATCACCACTGCCTGTTCATGATCCAGACGCCGCCACACATGCAGGGCTGCGAGCATTTCACCTTCCATATGGGCAGCGGCACGGAAGTGCTGCTGGCCGGCAATCGCTTCCAGCAAAAGGGCTGGACCAGTTTCTGGGGCCCGGGCCGTCACCTGCTGGGCTCGAACTGGTTCTGGTACTTCAACAGCCCGCTGGGCTGCCACATCGAGTACGACGCCGACATGGACAAGCATGACGATGAGTGGGCGGCGCGCCAGGCACCGATGTCGGCCGACAACTCGCAGCTGTTCCTTTTCGCTTCGCGGGAGAAGTGGGCGCCCGGTGGCCCACCGCCAAAGCAGCCCTGAGCTGTGCCTTGCGTGGCGCTGTGCCCGCTCGCGGAACTGGGCGAGGGCAAGGCACGCGGCTTCGACCCGCAGGGCAGGGGGGCAGACAGCCTGTTCGCCCTGCGGCACCGCGGCGTTGTGCGTGTTTACCGCAACCTGTGTCCGCACCTGCTGGTACCGCTGGAGTACCGCAAGGACCGCTTCCTCAGTGCCGATGGCCAGTGGGTGGTCTGCTACGCCCATGGCGCACGCTTTCTGCCTGACGATGGCACCTGCGTTCACGGCCCTTGCCGTGGCGATGCGCTGCAGGCGCTTGATCACCGCGAGGTGGACGGCTGGCTGGTAGTGCCGCTGCAACAGTTGCACCCCTGAGGTATCGCGCTGCGTGATAGGTCGCATCCCAGGACTCGATTGGTCAAAGCCCGGCGCTGCCGGGAAGCTGTGCCCAAGGCACAGGAAATGCCCGCCGCCCACGCTGCGGCGAACAACAAGAACAAGACGTGAGGGATGCCATGAATACTGTGAGCAACGTACTGATCGTGGGCGGTGGGATTGGCGGGCTGTGCGCCGCCATCGCGCTGCGCCGCAAGGGGATGGCGGTCGACCTGGTCGAACTCAAGACCGAGTGGACCGTCTACGGCGTCGGCATCATCCAGCAGAGCAACGTGGTGCGCGAGATGCACCGCCTGGGGGTGCTCGATGCCTACCTGAGCGCGGCCTACGCCTTCGAGGACGTAGCCATCTACACCACTGAAGGCCACCAGCTGGCGCGTATTCCGGGGCAGCGCCTGGCCGGCCCGCAGTACCCGGCCAACGTCGGTATCTCCCGCCGTGCCTTGCACAAGGTGCTGAGCGAAACCGCCATCGAACTCGGTACCCAAGTGCGCCTGGGCACCTCTGTGGAGAGCTTCGAGCAGGATGCCACTGGCGTGGACGTGCTGTTCAGCGATGGCCGCCAGGGGCGCTATGCGTTGGTGGTCGGTGCCGATGGCCTGTACTCGAAGATCCGTGGTTTGCTGTTCGGTGATGCCTACCAGCCGCAATTCACCGGCCAGTCGGTATGGCGTCACAACTTCCCGCGCGCAGCCGGTATCGACCACCTGGCCAATTACCAGGGCCCCTCGGGCAATGCTGGGCTGGTGCCGCTGGCCGACAACCTGATGTACCTGTTCACCACTTCCCACGAACCGGGCAACCCGTGGATGGACCCGGCCGGGCTTGCTGCTGGCCTGCGCCAGCGCCTGGCGGGGTTTGGCGGGTTGATCGGTGAGCTGCGCGAACAGATCCGTGACAGCGCAGAGGTCGTCTACAAGCCACTGGAGGCGGTGTTCGTCGACGAGCCCTGGTACCGCGGCCGCGTGCTGCTGATTGGCGATGCGGCCCATGCCACCACACCGCACCTGGGGCAGGGTGCGGGCATGGCCATCGAAGATGCCGTAGTGCTGGCCGAAGCGCTGACCGCCGGCGGCAGCCTGGACGAGCAGTTGCAGTGCTTCATGGGCCGCCGTTTCGAGCGCTGCAAGTTCATCAGCGACATGTCGCTGCTGGCGGGCGAGAAAGAGGTCCAGCGTGACCCGTCCTTTGACCGCATCGGCCTGGTCAAGCAGATGCTGGAGGTCACGGCCCGGCCGATCTGATACCTGTGCCCGGCGCACCCTGCCTTGCTGGCGCGCCGCGACGCATGCCAACACCGACACAAGAACAAGAAAGAGGAAACCACGATGTTGACTCGTAAAGGTGCAACCGCCCGGCCGTTGCCGCCGCTCAAACCCCTCACCCTGGCGATTTTCGCGCTGGCGGCCAGCCAGGCCCAGGCGCTGCAATTCGATACTGGCAACCCGGACCTGAGGGTACGCTGGGACAATACCCTGAAGTACAGCGCCGCCTGGCGCACCCAGGATGCCAGCAGCAAACTCACCGAGGGGCAGACGGCACTGAACCTGGATGATGGTGACCGCAACTTCGACAAAGGCCTGATTTCCAACCGCCTGGACCTGCTGTCAGAGCTGGATGTGACCTACGGCAACGTCGGCGCCCGGGTCAGTGGCGCGGCCTGGTATGACGATGTCTACAACCAAGGTACCGACAATGGCGACCCCAGCCGCGCCAACAGCTATTCGGTAGATTTCGACGAGTTCACCGATGACACCCGCACCTTGCACGGGCGCAAGGGCGAGCTGCTCGATGCGTTCATCTTTGGCAAGGCCGAGATCGGTGAGCTGCCGGTGTCTGGCCGCCTGGGCCGTTACGCCATGCAGTGGGGCGAGAGCCTGTTCTACGGCATGAACGGCATCGCCGGGGGCATGGCGCCGGTGGATGTGGTCAAGGGCCTGTCGGTGCCCAACACCCAGTTCAAGGAGCTGATCCGCCCGGTGCAGCAGATTTCCGGGCAGTTGCAGCTGACGCCGGATGTTTCCCTGGGCGCCTACTACCAGTTCGAGTGGGAGGCCAACCGCCTGCCGGCAGCCGGTAGCTATTTCTCCAACGACGACTTCTTTGGGGACGGCGCAGAGCGCATGTTCGTTGGCGCGCCGGTGTTCCCTGGTGGCCAGCCACTGGCCTTCTATCATGGCAACGACAAGGAAGCCAAAGACTCGGGGCAGGGCGGTGTGCAGTTGCGTTGGCGCACCGAGACCGTGGACTGGGGGCTCTATGCCATTCGCTTCCACGACAAGTCACCGCAGCTCAACGTACGCCCCGACTTCGCCAACCTCGACCCGGTCAGTGGCAAGGCCGGCGAGTTCTACTGGGTGTACCCCGAGGGCATCGAGGCACTGGGCGCCAGTTTTTCCACCACCCTGGGCAACTTCAACGTCGCGGGCGAGCTTTCCACCCGTTGGAACCAGCCACTGGCCTCGACCAACCAGCATGCACTGGCGACGGGCGAGGTGATCGACAACGACGACAACCCGGTCTACGCCACCGGCCGCACGCTGCATGCCAACGTCTCCTGGCTGGCGAGCCTGGAGCCTAACTTGATTGCCGCCGAGTCTACTTTCCTGGGCGAGATTGCCTGGAACCGGGTGATGAGCGTGAGCAAGAACGCCGACGCCGTCGACCCCAACGCCGACCGTGACGCCACCAGCCTGCGCCTGGTCTTCGAACCGATGTACCGGCAGATCTACCCAGGCCTGGACCTCTCGGTGCCGATCGGGGCGAGCTACACCAACGGTGCCTCGATGGCCTTGGGTACCGGCTTTGGCACCGACCATGGCGGCGACCTGAACATCGGCCTGAAGGGCAACTATCTCAATACCTGGAGCCTTGGCCTGACCTACACGCATTACTACGGCCCGGAAAACACCTTCCTCGATGCCGACAACAACTACACCTTCGAACAGTCGCTCAAAGACCGCGACTTCATCGCCTTCACCGTCAGCCGTACCTTCTGACCGAGGACTACCCGATGAAACACAACAATAAAGTCGTTTCCCTGTTCACTGCCCTGAGTGCCTCGCTGCTGCTCGCCCACGGCGCTTTTGCCGCGGTGTCCCCCGAGCAGGCGGCAACGCTCAAGACCACACTGACCCCATTGGGCGGCGAGCGTGCCGGCAATGCCGACGGCAGTATCCCCGCCTGGACCGGCGGTTACACCCAGGTCGACGCCGCTTACAAGGACGGCGGCAAGCGTGGCGACCCGTTCGCCGCTGACAAGCCGCTGCTGACAATCACTGCGCAGAACATGACGCAGTACGCTGACAAGCTGACCCCAGGCATCCAGGCGATGCTCAAGAAGTACCCCGACAGCTACCGGTTGGACGTGTACCCGACCCACCGCAGCGCTGCCGCACCGCAATCGGTGTATGACGCAACCTTTGCCAACGCCACCAGCGGCAAGTTGGTGGACGGCCCTGCCGGCGCCATGCCCGAAGGCGCCTCCGGGGGCATTCCGTTCCCGATCCCGGGCAATGGCGTAGAAGCCATGTGGAACCACCTGCTGCGCTGGCGCGGGGCCTCGTGGCACGCCAGCTTCAACCAGTACCTGACCACCGCCGACGGCAAGCACGTGCTGACCAACGATTCGCGCGCCGATTTGCAGATGCCCTGGTATCTGCCTGGGGGCAGTGGTGACAAAGGTGTGTTCTGGTCCATCCGCATGACCAACGATGGGCCGCCATTGCGGGCGGGCGAGGCCATCACCGGCCTTGAAAACCTCAATGCCGATAAAGCGGCGGTGTGGACCTACCTGCCTGGTCAGCGCCGCGTGCGCCGCCTGCCCAATGCCTGCTGCGACACGCCGACCCCAGCTACAGCGGGGGTGATGAGTTTCGACGAACTGTACGTGTTCAACGGCCGCCTGGACCGCTTCGACTGGAAGCTGGTGGGCAAGAAAGAGATGTACATCCCCTACAACGCCAACAAGGTGTTTACCGCCGCCAACGCCGAAGCGCTGCTCGACCCGCATCACCTCAAGCCACAAGCCATCCGCTGGGAACTGCATCGGGTGTGGGTGGTGGAGGCGAAGCTCAAGGAGGGCCAGCGTCACGTGATGCCCAAGAGCACCTACTACCTCGATGAAGACACCTGGGCGGCGGTGCTGGGTGAGCGATACGACGCACGCAACCAGTTGGCCAAAGTGGTCTGGACCTCGCCGGTGGTACTGCCTGACCTGCCTGGCGTGGTGACCCTGACCAACGGCTTCTATGACCTGCTGTCCGGCGCGTGGTTTGCCGGCGATCTGTTTGCCGGCAAGCAGGAGCAGTACCGCATCGTGCCGCCCTACAAGGACTCGGTATTCACCGCCGATGCCATGGCGGGTGAGGGCGTGCGCTGAGCAGGCGCATTGCACCTGGGCTGTATCGACTACAAGAACAAAAGGTTGCGTGCGATGAACAAGATGCTCCATGGCTGGCTGCTGGCCGCCTGTTGCGCGCTGCCCCCGGCCTACGCCGGCGGTAGCGTGGATGTGCTCTCGCAGCCCGCAGTGCAGGGCCCCCAGGCCTTGCGAGCGGTGTTGCAGGATGTGGCCCGTGCCGGCACGCGCCTGGTGTCGGTGGGCGAACGTGGCGTGGTGCTGCTCTCGGATGACAACGGCAAGGCCTGGCGCCAGGCCAAGACCGTGCCGGTGAGTGTCAGCCTGACCGCGGTGCAGTTCGTCGACGAGCGCAACGGCTGGGCGGTTGGCCACGCCGGCGTAGTGCTGCGCAGCGAGGATGGCGGCGAGCACTGGACTTTGCAGCTCGACGGCAAGCGCGCCGCTGCGCTGGAGTTGCAGGCAGCCGAGGCATCTGCTGATGAGCGCCGTTTGGCCGCGGCACAACGGCTGCTGGCCGACGGTGCCGACAAGCCGTTGCTGGCGCTGAGCTTTGCCGATGCGCAGCACGGCCTGGTCGTGGGCGCCTACGGCCTGGCCATGATCACGGCCGACGGCGGGCGCAGCTGGCAGTCCGGCATGGGCCTGTTGCCCAACCGCCGCGGCCTGCACCTGTATGCCTTGGCACGTCAGGGCGCTGACGTGTATGTCGCCGGCGAACAGGGCCTGCTGCTGAGTTCGCGCGATGGCGGTGCTCATTTCGAGGCTTTGCAAGGCCCTTATGACGGGAGCTACTTCGCTGCCAGCGTGCTGCCCAACGGGCGGCTGCTGGTCGGCGGGTTACGCGGTTCGTTGTTTGCCTCCGATGACGGCGGTGCCAGTTTCCAGGCGTTGGCCAACCCGATTCCTGCTTCGCTCAACGGCATCCGCGTCGCCGGTGATCACGTGTTGCTGGCCAACCAGGCCGGGATGCTGCTGCGCAGCAGCCTCAGCGACTTTGCCGCGCATCCCTTGCCGGTCTCCGATGGCCTGCCACTGACTGCCGCCACCACTGCCGCCGACGGTTCCATCGTCGCCGTCGGCATGGCCGGTGCACGCCGCCTGGCACCTTCTTCTTCCTCTTCCACGAAGGACTGAGCCATGCATGCCATGAATCCGCCCGCGCCTTGCAGCGGCCGTCTCGATGACTTCGACAACATGTCCGGGTCGCTGCTGGAGCGTGCACTGTTCAACCACCGGGCGCTGGTCCTGCTGTTGTGCCTGGCCGCGACCTTGCTGCTTGGCTGGCAGGCCACGCGCCTGACGCTCAACGCCAGTTTCGAGAAGACGATTGCGCGCGATCACCCATTCGTCCACAACTACCTGGAACACCGCCAGGAACTTGCCGGCCTGGGCAACGCGGTGCGCATCGCCGTGGCCAACCCCAGTGGCAGCATCTACGACAAGGACTATCTGCACAGCCTGCAGCAGCTCAACGACGCGGTGTACCTGCTGCCGGGCGTCGACCGTGCGGCGATGAAGTCGCTTTGGACCCCCTCAACCCGCTGGGCCGGGGTGACCGAGGAGGGCCTGGAAGGCGGCCCGGTGATCCCCGACGGCTACGACGGCGGCCTCGCGAGCCTCGAAGCGCTCAAGCGCAACGTCGAACGCTCCAACGAGATCGGCCAGTTGGTGGCCTTCGACCAGCGTTCGAGCATCGTCTACGTGCCGCTGCTGGAAACGACGCCGGACGGCAAGGCGCTTGACTACACCGCCTTCGCCAGCGAACTGGAAACCCTGCGTGAACGCTTCCAGCAGCAGGGTGTGCAGATTCACATCACCGGCTTCGCCAAGGTGGTGGGCGATCTGATCGATGGGCTGAGGCAGATCCTGCTGTTCTTCGCCGCCGCCATCGCCATCACGGCTGTCGTGCTCTATTGGTACACCCGATGTGCGCGCAGTACGGCGCTGGTGGTGACCTGCTCACTGGTGGCAGTGATCTGGCAAATGGGCCTGCTGCCGGTGCTGGGATACGAACTGGACCCGTACTCGGTGCTGGTGCCGTTTCTGGTGTTCGCCATCGGCATGAGCCATGGCGCACAGAAGATGAACGGCATCATGCAGGACATCGGCCGCGGCATGCACCGCCTGGTGGCGGCGCGCTTCACCTTCCGCCGGCTGTTCCTGGCCGGGCTCACTGCGCTGTTGTGTGATGCAGTGGGTTTTGCGGTGCTGATGATCATCCGTATCCAGGTGATCCAGGACCTTGCCGTCATCGCCAGCCTCGGCGTGGCGGTGCTGATCTTCACCAACCTGATCCTGCTGCCGGTGCTGCTTTCCTATGTCGGCGTCAGCGCCCGAGGTGCGCGCCGTAGCCTGCGCGCCGAAGAGGCGGAGGCAAGCGGGGCGCAGAAGCACGCGATGTGGCGCCTGCTGGACCACTTCACCCGGCGCCGCTGGGCGGCGTGGTGCATTGCACTGGCGGTACTGATGGCCGCTGGCGGATTCGCCGTGAGCCTGCACCTGAAGGTCGGTGACCTGGATGCTGGCGCCCCCGAGCTGCGTGCGGACTCGCGTTACAACCGCGACAACGCCTTCATCACCGAGCATTACGGTGCCAGCAGTGACGTGTTTGCGGTGATGGTGCGCACGCCAGCCGGCGGCTGCTCGGCCTACGATACCCTCAAGCGTGTGGACGACCTTGACTGGCAGTTGCGCGGCCTGCCGGGCGTGGACTCGACCAACTCACTGGCGCTGCTCAACCGCAGGGTACTGGTTGGCCTGTCTGAAGGCAGCCCGAAGTGGTACGAGCTGGTGAACAACCAGGCGACCCTGAACATGGTCACCGCCAACGCCCCGCGCGGGCTGTACAACGATGACTGCAGCCTGCTCACGCTCTATGCCTACCTCACTGACCACAAGGCCGACACGCTTGCGCGGGTGGTGGACACCGTGCAGACCTTTGCCCGCGACAACGACAGCGAACAGGCCACCTTCCTGCTCGCTGCCGGCAGCGCCGGCATCGAGGCCGCCACCAACCAGGTGGTGAAACAGGCCAACCGCGACATGCTCTGGTGGGTTTACGGGGCCGTCATCCTGCTTTGCCTGGTGACCTTCCGCTCCTGGCGTGCGGTGCTTTGCGCGGTGTTGCCGCTGGTGCTCACCTCGATCCTTTGCGAAGCGTTGATGGTGGCGTTGGGCATCGGCGTGAAGGTGGCGACCTTGCCTGTGATCGCGCTCGGCGTCGGCATCGGAGTGGACTACGCGCTCTATGTGATGAGCATCGTGCTGGCCCAGCTGCGACAGGGGGCGAGCCTTTCCCAGGCGTATTACCGCGCGCTGCTGTTCACCGGCAAGGTGGTGATGCTGACTGGCGTGACCCTGGCCATTGCGGTGGGCACCTGGATCTTCTCGCCGATCAAGTTCCAGGCAGACATGGGCGTGCTGCTGGCCTTCATGTTCGTGTGGAACATGGTCGGGGCACTGGTCCTGCTGCCGGCACTGGCCTACTTCCTGCTGCCGCAAGGCCAGGTGCGTTCGCAGGCGGATCCGGTGTTGCCTGCTCGTGAGCCTTTGTCGCAACAGTGCCTGGCAGGCGCTGAACTCACCCCGCGCCAGGCGAAGCTTCATTCGCTGGAGGAGGTGAGCCATGGCCGCTGAACGTATCGCCGGCAGTGTTCAGGCGCTGCTATTGCTGTTCGGCAGCTGCCTGCCGGTGCTGGGGGCAGTGCTGATCGCGCCTGTGCTGCCACGCATGCAGATGCATTTCACCGAGACGCCCGGCGTCGCGGTGCTGGTACCGGTCGTGCTGACGCTGCCTGCGCTGGTGATTGCGTTGGCGGCACCATGGGCCGGGATGCTGGCGGACCGTGTCGGCCGACGGGCTTTGCTGCTCGCCAGCATGCTGCTTTACAGCGTCTGCGGGGTGCTGCCGCTGTGGCTGGATTCACTTGGTCTGATCATCGCCAGCCGCGCCGGCATTGGCCTGGCCGAAGCCGGGATCATGACCTGCTGCACCACATTGATGGGTGACTACTTCGATGGCCAGCGCCGGGAGCGCCTGTTTGCCCTGCAAATGGTCGCCACTTCGCTGTCAGCCGCCCTGTTCATGGGGCTGGGCGGGGCACTGGGCGAGAACAGCTGGCGTACGCCGTTCGCGCTGTATGCAGTCGGCGTGTTGTGCCTGCCGCTGATGGCCTTGCTGTTGTGGGAGCCTCAGGCCCGCCGTGTCGAACCTCAACACGCCCAGGCTTCACGCTTTCCCTGGGCCGCCTTGGCGCCGATCTACCTGCTGACCGGCCTGGCAGGTGTGAGCCTGTTCATCGTACCGGTGCAGGTTGGTTACCTGCTGCAACTGCTGCAGGTGGATGCGCCCCAGCAGGTGGGCCTGACCATGGGCGCCAACCAGCTCGGCGTGCTGGCCGGCGCACTGGCCTTCCGTTTGCTGGCCCGCCAGCCTGCTGGCCGCCTGCTGGCGCTGGGGTTTGCCACGGCGGGGCTTGGCGGCGGGCTGATGGCGCTTTCCACCAGCCACGCAATGGTGGTGTTGGCCGTACTGGTCAATGGCCTGGGCGTGGGCCTGTTGCTGCCCACCCTGATCAGCCAGGTCATGCAGCACGTCGGTTTCGACCAGCGCGGCCGGGCCACGGGCGGCTTCACCGCAGCGATTTTCGCCGGTGAATTCATCAGCCCTTTGCTGGTGCTTGCGCTGACCGGCGGCGCGGCGCCGCATCTGCCCCAGGCGCTGCTACTGGTTGCCCTCAGCCAACTGATCCTGGCGCCGCTGTGCCTGCTGCTGTTGCGTCGCGCCCGCGCGGCGGGCGCAGTGGGGGCGCTGTGAACGATCAGCTTTCCAACACAGGCCCAGGTGCCGCCCCTGGCACCGGCCACGGTAATTGACAGGAGACAGCATGCAGTCACTTGCAACCTTCAAACGCGTCGTCACCGGCCACGACTCCCAAGGGCAGGCGGTGGTGGCCAGTTGTGGCCCTACGGCGCATGACTTTGCGCTCAAGGCGGTGCCTGGCACGGTGTTCTACGAAGTGTGGAACAGTGCCGGCAGCCCGGCGCTGCTGGATAACGGCGACGACCCGACCGCCCGGCCCCTGCAATTGAGCCCCGGCCCGTTGGGCAGTGTGATCCGCGTGGTGGATATCCCGCCGGACAGCCTGCAGAACCAGGTCAGCGCTGAGCAGGCGGCGGCCGCCTTCGCCGAAATCGGCGAAGCGCATGCCGGCACGGGCAACGCTGATTCAAAGCACAAACTGATGCACCGCACAGAAACCCTGGATTACGGGATCGTCACTGAAGGTGAGGTGTGGCTGGTGCTGGACGGCGACGAGGTACACCTCAAGCGGGGTGACATCGTCGTGCAGCGCGGCACCAATCATGCCTGGAGCAACCGCACCGCGCAGATGGCCCGCATGGTATTCATCCTGCTTGACGGTCGTTACGCCGAGCAGCTCAAGGAGGTGCTGCCATGAAGCTCGCCACACTCAATGACGGTAGCCGCGCTGGCCGCCTGCTGGTGGTTGCCCGCAACCTGGAGCGGGCGGTGGAGGCCAGCAGCATCGCCGCTACGCTGCAGGCTGCCCTGGACGACTGGGCGCAGGTCGAGGGCGACCTGCAGCAATTGTATGAGCAGCTCAACGCCGGGCAGGCCCCGGGTGCGTTCGACCTTGACCTGGCACTGCTCGCCGCGCCGCTGCCCCAGGCCAGGCAGTGGCTGGACGCTTCATCCTTCCTCAGCCACGGCGAGCTGATGCAGAAGGCCTTCAACCTGGACCCCATCGATGGCGTCGAGCACATACCGTTGATCTATCAGGGGGCCGGCGACGACTTTCTTGGGCCGCGGGCCGACATTCCCTTGCCCAGCGAGGCCCACGGCATCGATTTCGAGGGCGAGTTCGCGGTGCTGGTCGACGACGTGCCCATGGGCTGCCCGCCGGACCGGGCCTTGCAGCATGTGCGTCTGGTGCTGCAACTCAACGACGTCAGCTTGCGTGCACTGGCGCCCAGGGAAATGAAGACCGGCTTCGGTTTTGTCCAGGCCAAGCCCGCCAGCAGCTTTGCTCCGGTGGCGGTTACCCCCGACGAACTCGGCGACGCCTGGCGCGACGGTCGTGTGCACCTGCCGCTGAACGTGGAGTGGAACGGCGAGTGGTTCGGCCACCCCCATGGCGGAGCCATGCATTTCGGGTTCCACCAACTGATCGCTCACGCGGCGCTGACCCGGCGCCTTAGCGCCGGGACCTTGATCGGCTCGGGTACCGTGTCCAACGCGGACCGTTCCGTAGGGTCGGCGTGCATCGCTGAGCGCCGTGCCATTGAAACCATCGCCCACGGTGCACCGCGCACGGCCTTCATGCGCTTCGGCGACCGCGTGCGGATGGAGGCACGGGACACCTCAGGCGAGGTGCTGTTCGGCGCCATCGAGCAGCGTGTGGTGCCGGGAGGTTGGCAATGCGCGTGATGGTCAGCGGGGCCAATGGCTTCGTCGGTCGCCAGCTGGTAGGGCGCCTGCTGGAGGCGGGGACGCTGCGCGGGCAGCGTATCCAGGCGTTGCTGGTGCTGGACCAGCAACTGGACGGGTTACCCGACGATGCGCGGCTACGGCGCCATTATGGCAGTGTCACCGACCCTGCCTTGTTGCGCCGGGCGCTGGCCGATGGTGTGGATGTGGTGTTCCACCTGGCCAGTCTGCCCGGGGGCGCCGCAGAGGCGCAGTACGAGCTGGGTTACCAGGTGAATCTGCAGGGCAGCCTGGAGCTGCTCGACCAGTTGCGCAATGCCCGGCGACCGCCAGTGCTGGTGTACGCCAGCAGCGTTGCGGTGTATGGCGGCGATCTACCCCAGCGCATGGATGAAGACCAGCCGGCCTCGCCGCAACTGTCCTATGCGGCCCACAAACGCATGGTGGAAATCGCACTGCAGGACCTGGCGCGGCGCGGCGAGGTGGATGGCCGCGCGCTGCGCCTGCCCGGCATCGTCGCCCGGCCGCGCGAGCCGAACGGCCTGCGCTCGGCGTTCATGAGCGACTTGTTGCACGCCTATGCGGCTGGCGAACCCTATACCTGCCCGGTCTCGGCTCAAGCAAGCGCCTGGTGGATGTCGGCGCGCTGTTGCGTGGACAACCTGCTGCATGCCGCCGAACTGCAAGACCCGGGCTACGGGCGGATCTGGCAGTTGCCCGTGCTGCACTTGTCGATCGCCCAGGTGCTTGCCGGGCTGCAGGCCTGCCTTGGCGACGAGAACCATGCATGCATCAGCTTCGCTCCCGAGCCACAGCTCGAAGCGCTGTTCGGTCGTTATCCACCCTTGCGCACAACCCAGGCCCGCAAGCTGGGCTTCTGCCATGACGGCTCAGTGCTTGGCCTGCTGCGCAACGCCCTTGATCTGCCACCGCGCCGCAGCATTGCGGCAACCCGTAAAGGAATGTGTGCATGAACGTGAACAAGCGTCGCTTGCTGGACCTTTCTGTAACCCTGGACAACAACCCTTACACTGACCCACCGCCTTTGCTGCCAAAGATCGACTACATGGACCACCAGCAGGGCTGGCCGGAAATGGCCGCGATGTTCCCTGGCCTGCGCAAGGAAGACCTGCCGGGCGATGAGTCGTGGGCAGCTGAACGGCTGCAGATCACCACCCACAGCGGTACGCACATGGATGCGCCCTGGCATTATGCGTCCACCACCAATGGCGGCGAGCGGGCGTTCGGCATCGATGAGCTGCCTTTGGAGTGGTGCCTGCAGCCGGGTGTGAAGCTGGATTTTCGCCACTTGCCGGACGGCCACGTGGTGACGGCGGCGCAGGTGGAGGTCGAACTGGCTCGCATCGGCCATCAACTGCAGCCGCTGGACATCGTGCTGGTCAATACCCGCGCAGGCAGCCTGTTTGGCCAGCCCGGCTACCTCGAAGCCGGGGTTGGCATGGGCCGCGAAGCGACGCTTTACCTGTTGGAGCGGGGGGTAAGGGTGGTCGGCACCGATGCCTGGAGCTGGGATGCACCGTTCAAGTACACCCGTGAACGTTTCAGCGCCACGGGCGATGCGTCGATCATCTGGGAAGGCCACAAGGCTGGCCGCGACATCGGGTATGGGCAGATGGAGAAACTGGCCAACCTGGAGCAGCTTCCGGCCTATGGCTTCATGGTCAGTTGCTTCCCCTACAAGATCCGCCAGGCATCCGCCGGGTTCGTTCGAGCAGTGGCCATCTTCGATTAGCAAGGCTGGCGGCCAGCCGCCGAGCTGGCCGCCCATCCCGGCACAACGATGGCGAGGTGAACTTTATCGGGCGTCCAGGCTTCCTCTGTTACAGCAGCGGTTGCCCCGGTGGGGCAGCCAGCGCTGCATCACGCCAAAGGTTGAGGAGGGGCAATGAAGACGCAAAGCACGCTAGCGCCTGAAAAAGCAGGCCAGGCAAAGGGCCAAGGTGAAGTAGAGCGGGACAACGATGCCCGTCGGCCAGACGGCTCAAGCGGTACGGCGCATGATTCCACCGCGCAGCAAACCGCGCGAGGCAAGGGGCCGCACTCGTCCGAACACGCCGACACCGAGGATGACCTGGGCTTTGACCCGGACTCACCGGATCTGGACGACCCGCAGGTCGATCCCCAAGGGCCGGCCAAGCCGCCCAGGGATGTGGAGAAAAAGGCAACATGATCGAGGCCGTGAGCGCGGATGTGCTGGGTGATGCTCAGCGCACCCGCTCACCGCTTTGTACCGAAAGCTCCAGGGCTTTTTGCATGTCCAGCCGTGCAGAACGCCCCACGTCCCGGTCATGCAACTGAAAGTTGCGCTCGGAGGGCAGGATCGGTGCGGTGAGGTCTTCGGCGTCCTCTCGCTCGAAGTCGTGATTGCCGCCAATGGTCATGGCGCTACGGCGCAGCAGCATGCGCAGCTGCTCGGGCTGCAACTGCGGGTTGATCGACAGCATCGCGGCCACAAGGCCTGTGACCATCGGGGTGGCATAGGACGTGCCGCAATGCACCGCGCCGGGCTGGCCTGCCTGGCGGGTCGAGGCGTGGGCGCAGGCTGCGGCGGTGATGTCGACGCGCATGTCTACATTCGAGGTGCTGCGCTTGACGGCGTAGTTCGGTGACTCGACAGGGACAGAAGCCTGCCCGCTACGTTGATGGCCGCCCACCACGAGCAGTTGTTCGGTGATGAAGGAGGAGGGCAGGCGATACTCGTCGGTGCCCGAGAACGAGGCGCCGTTGCCGGCCGAGTTGACCACGACCACATCCGGATGGGCCTTGCGCAGCCAGAGAAAGAACTCCTCGAGCAGCTCTTCATAGCCGCCCATGGCAATCCCGGAGCGCAGCAGGGAATCCACCTCATCGCCTTGCACGTTGCGCGCACCGACGCGGTGAATACCCCAGCTCCAGTTGAGTACGCGCACGCCGTCCTCGACCAGGTTCACCGATGCGGCGATGTTGGCGGTGATACCGGCATCGGAGTTGCGTTCGACAATCACCTCGAAACCACCTGCCGCCTTGTCCAGCCCCCGCAGGAAGCCGGTGTTGCCCCCGTCATCCCAGCCGGCGGCGAGAATGCCGGCGACGGTTGTGCCGTGGTTGTCCGGCTTGCTGGCATCCTGGGCATACACGCAGGTGCGGTGCCCGTCGCAGGCGCCCAGGTAATCGGCGAAATCTGCGGTATCGAAGTCGACATTGCGTTCGATCACCCCGACCCGAACCGGGGTGGGCAGCACCGGCACCTGGCGGCCCGGGATGCGCCGCTGGTAGTAGTGCACCGCATCGACGAAGCGGTTGGCAGCCCATTCGTCCGACCCTTGCGCAGGCTTGCTGGCCCCCGGTGCCTCAGTGGGGGCGTGTTCTGCCTCTTCGGCCGCCGATTCCTCCACCACCACCGCATCCACGCTGGTTTCACCGCCCAGGCGCAATACCAGCGCGTCACGCTGCACCAGGTCCTGGGCGGGCAGGCGCAACTGATACAGGTTCAGAGGAGCGATGCTGCCCACCACCTTGGCCCCGTATTTGCGCGCCAAACGTTCGGCTTCCTGGCGGCCGTCGTGGTCCTCTTCTATCAGCACGCTGACCAGATCGACATAGGTGGTCAGGCCATCCATGTTCCTGGCCACTTCCTTGGGCCCTGCGGCCAGCACATGGTTGTTGCGCAGGGTAAGCCAGGCGGCATTGCTGGCACGCGGGCCGTCCTGCAACCACAGCGGGCCGCTTTGCACGGCCGTGCCGTCCAGTTGCAGGCGCAAGGTATCCCCCTGGCGCTGGACACGCTCCGGGGCCACTGCTTGGCCGCTGAGCAGCAGCTGCGGCGTGGCCTGGCCAAGCCCCTGCACGCGCAGGCACCAGGTTTGCTGCTGGCTGTTCAGCAAGTCGCCGCAGCGTTTGAGCTGTTGCAGGCGCAACGGCTGCTCGGCGAACGCAGCGGTGCTGACAGCCAGCGCCAGGGCAAGGGCAATGCGTGTACGGCCCATGGCTTACTCCATGGCCTCGGCCACGCCCTGATCCTCACCCAGGAAACCACCGCTCTGGTGCTGCCACAGCCTGGCATAGGTGCCGTTCCTGGCGAGCAGTTCGCTGTGGGTTCCCTGTTCTATGATGCGCCCCTCGTCCATGACGATAAGCCGGTCCATGGCGGCGATCGTCGACAGCCGGTGGGCGATGGCGATGACCGTCTTGCCCTCCATCATTTCATTGAGGCTTTCCTGGATGGCGACCTCGACTTCCGAATCCAGCGCGCTGGTGGCTTCATCGAGCAGCAGGATCGGGGCGTTCTTGAGCATGACCCGGGCGATGGCGATGCGTTGGCGCTGCCCGCCTGAAAGCTTGATGCCGCGTTCACCCACCAAGGTGTCATAGCCGCTGTGGCCTTGCCGGTCGCTGAGCTGCTCGATGAATGCGTCGGCCTGGGCGTTGGCTGCGGCGCGGCGTATCTGTTGCTCGGTCGCATCGGGGCGGCCGTAGGCGATGTTGTCGCGGATGGAACGGTGCAGCAGGGAGGTGTCCTGGGTGACCATGCCGATGGCGCTGCGCAGGCTGTCCTGGGTGACCTTGGCAATGTTCTGCCCATCGATACGGATTTCGCCGCTGTCGACGTCGTAAAAACGCAGCAGCAGGTTGATCAGCGTGGACTTGCCCGCACCGGAACGGCCCACCAGGCCGACCTTTTCGCCTGGGCGAATGTGCAGCGTCAGGCCATCGAGCACCTGACGTTCGCCGTTGTAGTTGAAGCTGACATTGTCGAAGTCCACCGCACCGCCAGTGGTCTTGAGCACTCCGGCGTTCGGTGCATCCTGCACCTTCGGGCCGCGCGTGAGGGTTTCCATGCCATCCTGCACGGTGCCGATGTTCTCGAACAGCGAAGTCATCTGCCACATGATCCAGTGCGACATGCCGTTGACCCGCAGTGCCATGGCGGTAATCGCCGCAACGGCGCCCGTGCCCACTTCGCCCTGGTGCCAGAGCCACAGGGCATAGCCGCCAGCGCCAGCGATCAGGCCGACCACCAGCGCCTGGTTGACGATCTCGAACTGGCTGACCAGGCGCATCTGGCGAAAACCGGTGAGCTTGAAGTCTTCCATGGCCGCCCGCGCAAAGTGCGCTTCACGCTTGGAGTGCGAGAACAGCTTCACCGTAGTGATGTTGGTGTAGGCGTCCGACACTCGCCCGGTCATCGACGAACGCGCGTGGGCCTGCTCCTGCCCCACTTGCCCCAGGCGCGGCACGAAGTACAGCATGGCCAGCCCGAACAACGCGACCCAGGCAATGAAAGGCAGCATCAGCTTGAGGTCGAAGCCGCCGGCCAGGGCGATGATCGCGATGAAATACACGCCGATGCCCGGTGCGATCTCGATAATGGTGAACAACACCTCGCGCACCGCCAGGGCCGTCTGCATCACTTTGGTGGTGACCCGGCCGGAGAACTCGTCAGAGAAGAACGAAAGGCTCTGACGCAGCATCAGCCGGTGGAAGTCCCAACGCAGCCGCAGCGGCAGGTTGATCGCCAGTACCTGGTGCTGCACCATCGTGCGCAGCGCCACCAGGCCTATGCTGGTCAGCAATACGATGGCGATGCCCCACAACACCCGGGTTTCCTGCCCATCGGCAGCGCCGCCCGCCTGCCAGGCCGCCAGCAGGTCGACGACCTGCCCCAGGAAGGAAAACAGCCAGGCTTCATAGATCGACACCCCGGCACTGAGCAGCGCGAGCGCAAGCACATAGCCACGCGCGCCTCGCGTGCAGGCCCACAGGAAGCGCAGCAGGCCAACCGGGGGTGGTGGAGCCTCGTCGGGTGGGAAAGGGTCGAGCCGTCGTTCAAAGGCGCGCAGCATAAAGTCTCCGAATGGTTCAGGTATCGCTCACTTGCGACAGGGGCCTGGCCACGTGTTCAAGTGGCCGTTGTTCTGCCGCCACGCCCCACAGCGCCTGGGCCAGTGCCGCGATGATCATCAACGCTGCGCCGATCAGGTAGCCGTACAGGACATTCAGGCGCTCACCGGTCTCGATCAGCGCGCCGAACAGGGTCGGGCCGATCAGGCCGCCAAGCCCTGTGCCGAATGCATAGAATACGGCAATGGCCAGCGCGCGGATTTCCAGGGGGAAGGTTTCTGCCACGGTAAGGTAGGCCGAACTGGCGGCTGCCGAGGCAAAAAAGAAAATCACCATCCAGGCAATCGTCTGCTCGGTCACATCGATCAGTTGCTGCTGGAACAAGTAACCGCTGCCGGCCAACAATACCCCGGAAAGCAGATAGGTCGAGCTGATCATGATGCGCCGCCCGACCACGTCGAACAGCCGGCCCAGCAGCAACGGCCCGCAGAAATTGCCCAGAGCGAACGGCAGGATGTACCAGCCCACCTGGGCAGCCGGCACGTTGTAGAAGTCGGTCAGCACCAGGGCATAGGTGAAGAAGATCGCGTTGTAGAAAAAGGCCTGGGCGGTCAGCAGTGTCAGCCCGACCAGTGCCCGCCGCCGGTGCACCACGAAGAGGCTGTGGAACACCTCGCGCAGGGGCGTGTGATCGCGTGCGCGCAGGCGCAGGGCCGGGCTTTGCAGCGGGGGAATGGCGATGCCGCGCTGGTGGTAATGGCGCTCGATGGCGGCGACGATGCGTTCGGCCTCTTCCGGCTGATTGTGAATCATCAACCAGCGTGGGCTTTCCGGTATCCACAGGCGCATCAGCAGGATCAGCAAACCGAGTACCGCGCCGATGCCGAAACACAGCCGCCAGCCCAGTTCGCCGCCCAGCACCGCCGGGTCGAGCAAAATTACTGCGCCCACCGCACCCAACGCTGCACCGATCCAGAACGTGCCGTTGATGGTCAGGTCGACCCAGCCGCGATAGCGCGCCGGGGTGAATTCCTGGATGGTCGAATTGATGGCGGTGTACTCACCGCCGATGCCGGCCCCGGTGAGCAAGCGAAACAGCAGAAAGCTCCACAGGTCCCAGGCGAACGCCGTGGCAGCCGTTGCGCCGATGTACAGCACCAGCGTGATGAAGAACAGCTTGCGCCGCCCCAGGCGGTCGGTTAGCCAGCCGAACAGCAATGCACCCAGTACGGCCCCGGCGATGTAGGCTGCGCCTGCCAGGCCGATCTGGATATTGGTCATTGCCAGCGTCGGGCTGGCCTTGAGGGCGCCCGACACCGAGCCGGCCAAGGTCACCTCAAGGCCGTCGAGCAGCCAGGTGATGCCCAGCGCCATGACCAGCAAGGTGTGAAAACGCGTCCACGGCAGCCGGTCGAGGCGGGCCGGAATGTCGGTGCTGTAGAAGCGCTCCTGCGCAGAAGCGCCGGCTGGTTGCTGCAAGGCGTGGGTCGTCATGGCACGTCCTGTTGGCTGACGGGGCAGGGCTGTTGGGTCAGCGTCTTTCAGAAGAGCCCATAGGCGGATAAAAGTTTGATTCGTTTCGCTCGGGGCAGGCCATCAGCCCAGTTTGGCATGCCACGGTGAACATTCACGGCCCCACGCCCTCAAAATCACAGGGTCTCAAGGTTGTGCCTGCAGCCCGGAATTCCAACCACAGAGGAGTCAATGTCATGCCACGTGGAGACAAGGACAAATACACCGAAAAGCAAAAGCGCAAGGCTGAGCACATAGAAGAAAGCTATGAGCATAAGGGGGTCTCCAAGGATGAGGCCGAGGCTCGCGCATGGGCTACCGTCAACAAGCAGTCCGGAGGTGGCGAGAAAGCTGGGGGCTCAGGCAAGAAGACCACGCCCGGCGAAAAGAGCACCGCGCGTTCTGATTCCGCCAGGCGTGCGGCCAAAACCCGTCAGGGCCATGCCCGCGCATCAGGCTCGTCCCTGCAGACCCAGACCAAGGAAAGCCTGATGAAGGAGGCCCGCAGCAAGGACATCAAGGGGCGCTCCAGCATGACCAAGGCCCAATTGGTCGAAGCCCTGCGCAGGCACGGTTGAAAGCGGCCAGAGCCCAAGTGCCGCTCAGGCCTCCTTGAAGCCCCGCCCCTCGATGCCCTGGCCCAGGGCATCGGCCCCTTGCGGCAGCGCTGTGACCTTGATCGCCCGCACCGGTACCGCGAATTTTGCGCCGATTCTGGAGAACCGTTCGAGCAGGCGGAAGTTGATGGCCTGCTGGATGTCCATGTAGAGGTTGTAGCCTGGGTCCTTGACGATGTAGACGCATTCGAACTCCAGCGCCTCCTTGCCGAAACCGCGCAAGTGGGCGCGGTCGAAACGCGCCTGCTCTTGTGCCTTGATCGCTTCCTCGACAATGGCCGGGGCTTTTTTCACGGCCTCGGTCGGGGTGTCGTAAGACAGGCCGAACTCAAAGACGATGCGCCGCTCCTGCAGGCGCTTGTAGTTCTGGATGGTGCTGCTGATCATGCTGGCGTTGGCCATGACGATCTGCTCACCGCCCAGGCTGCGGATGCGCGTGGTCTTCAGCCCGACCTGTTCGACGGTGCCGGCCAGTGCGCCGATGACGATGAAGTCGCCCACCTCGAACGGCTTGTCCACGGCAATCGCCAGCGAGGCGAACAGGTCGCCGAGGATGTTCTGCACGGCAAGCGCAACGGCAATGCCGCCCACGCCCAGGCTTGCGACGAAGGCGGTGATGTTCACGCCCAGGTTCGACAGCATGGCCAGCAGTACCACCGACCACAGCAGCACCCGTGCGCCCCACCCCGCCAGGGTGGCCAGGGCGCTGCCCTGGTTCAGGCCCGCGGTGCTGTGCCGGGCGAAGTAACGGTTAAGGCCCAGGCCGATGGCGCGGTTGACCCACAAGCCGATCTGCAGCGCCGCCACCACGAACCAGAGGCTGCCCACCCGGCTCAGCCAGCGCTCGGGCAGGTCGAGCATGCTCAGGCCTACCAGAACAGAGGCAAGGAACAGCAGGAAGTTGCTGGTGCCGGACAGCACTTTGGCCATTACCTGGCTCAGTGCGCCGTCATGCTCGGACCAGCGTTGCACCCGCCTGAGCAAAAAACTGATGGCCGCCCGGGTGGCCAGGAAGGTCAGGGCGGCGACAGCCAGTGCCAGCAGCAGGTTGAGGATGGAAATACCGAACACGGTGGTGTCGGTGAAAAATTCGATGATGCGATCGTTCATGAGCGATTGGCCTCCTGGTTGCCCTTGAGTGAATTCGCACGTGCAGTTCATCGGACGCCGACAGGGCGTGAGAGGTCGATCGGATTTTGGGTTTTTCTCGGCCTTTGCATGCCTTGAGCGCTTCGACGCCCTTGAGAGCGAGCGCCGCGCGGGCGGCGCTCGCTCTCAAGGGCGTCTGCATATCACGACGAACCAGGCCTCACTGCGCCGCGTACATCACTGAATCCTGCTCCTGCTGCAACTGCCTGAAATTCCCTGCAATGGCCTCGATCAGCGCCGCGTCGCCAACCGGGTCCAACCCCGGGTAAGGCTTGCCGTTGTAATCGCCCTTGTGGGTAAGCACAGCCTCGACGCTTTCGCCATTGTCCTGGTAAAGCCGCTTGATGGTCTGCGCTTCCAGGTCTTTGCTGTCTTTGCAGCGCAACGCATAGTGAATGCCAAGTGCTGCCCCGAATGCCAGGCCGGGGGTTTCGATGCCGTGCTTGTGGGCAAGGTCGATGCTGCTCAGGATGCGCTCGTTGCGCTGAAGCTTGCGCAGTGGGTCGCGCCCCACACGGGCGCAAGGGTCTTTGAACGACGTTTTGCAGCGCTCCAGGAAGGTGCTGGCAAAATCGCGCACCGCCTCTGCCATGTCGGCATTCTCAGCCACCAGTGCTGGCGCGACTTCCTGGCCGATCAGGCGCTCGGCCAGTTCACTGACCCGATCGTCGCCCATGGCCTGGCCAACCCAGTCATAGCCCAGCAGGCTTGCATACCAGGCAATGATGGCGTGAGGGCCGTTCCACAAGCGGTTCTTGATGACCTGGATCTGGGCGATGTCGGCGACCGTTTTCACCTGGCGCAGACGCTCCAGCAGGTCACTGCCGCGCTCCACATACAACGGCATGTCCGGCTCGCTGTTGAACAGGATCAGGTGCAACTGGCTCATCGCGTTGCTGGACTGCGCGAAAGGCCGGAATCGACAGATCAGGCGCTCGTATTCAGGTACCGGCGCGGATGGTTTGCTGGCCGGTGCAGGCTCGTCGTCGAGGCTGTTCTGGAACATTTGCGACTTGATGCGCAACTGGCGGACCAACGCCTCGTTGCTGAGCTTGGACACGATGCGGCTGACCACCGTTTCAGCGAAATGGGTCTTTTGCAGGATCTGTTGAGTGATGTCCGGCGTGCACAGCAATTCCAGCTCCGCTTGCACATGCAGGCGCACGAACGCGGCGCCACCGATCTTGTTCAGCACGATCAGGATGGTCAGGTCACGGCCCCGGCGCTCGAAGCGTCGCAGCAAGCCTTGGGCAATCACCTTGGCCTGTTTGCGGATGGCCTGCTCCGGCAGGCTCAGGCCGATGATTTCTGCCGCGTTGTACATGTCGATCACCGCCTCGGCATCGTCCATGTCGATCATGCGCACATTTTCGATGGTCTGGTCGAACGAGGTGGCGCCGTAACGCACGCTGTAACGGCCAAACGCAGAAACGGTCTCGCGCAGCATGCGCGAACGGGTGGCGGCGATGATTTCACATGGCCGGGTGTAGCCGTCCCAATGGGAAAACACCTGGGTCAGGTAACCGCCGCCGATGGCGCCGAACCCGTGAATGCCGACACGGAACTGGTTCAGTGACGCTGGAAAGGGCTCTTCAAGCTGCGGCATGCCCAGGTCAGGCACGCACTCGCTCAAGTCAGCCAGGAATTCATTCATGCTGCGGTAGGCTTTCAGCGCGCCCGCTTTGACTTCAGCAGCCGGCGGCTTGATGTCTTCGATCAGGATCGCCTGGCCTTCGGCACGGATGGCCGAAAGCATGCCGTTTTCCGAGTCTTCGACCATAAAGCATTGGCTCGGCTCGCAATTGAGTGCGGTGGCGGCGCGCAGGAAGATTTCGGGGTGGGGCTTGCCTTGGCTGACTTCGTCGCCACACACGGTGATGTCGAAATACTTGAGTACATTGGCATTGATCAGGTACTCCTCGGCGATGGCGCGGCGGCTGGAGGTGGCGACCGCCATGGTCAGGCCAGACTTGCGTAGCCGCTCCAGCACTTCCAGCAAGCCGGCCTTGATCGGTACGCCGTGATTGCGCACGTACTCCAGCTCAAGCTCATCGGCGCGCTGGCGGATCTGGGCGTACGGGAAGCCGTCACCGTTGTGGGCCTTGGCGAGGGCCTCGGCTTTCTTCGCGCTCAGGCCCAGCGAGCCGATCAATGTTTGCTCGCTCAGCGCCTTGCCGGCAATTTCCAGCGACGCTTGTTTCAACGTCTTGAAGCGCAGGCGCTCGGTATCGAACATGGTGCCATCCATATCGAAGATGGCGCTGAAAATGCGTTTGCCCTGAAAAAAGATCATTCGGTATTGCCCCTTGGTGAATCGTGATTCATCTCGGCTTGCAGACGGGTACAAGCGAGCATTGCGAAAAAAACCGCTGCTTGAGCTGTCAGGTAGGGGGCATGCGATCGACAGGGCCGCGCACCGGCGCGACGTAGAAATAAGGGGGGACAGAGCGGGGAGTGCAGAGGATGTCTGCGAGCTTCGAGGCAGCTCGGGCGCCTTGTTTGACTTCACGCCCACTGGCTGCAGATCGGTTTGCAGACAGTGAGCGCAAATAGCGATGGATACGTGTGATTCCTGGCATGGGGTACTTCGCTTCCTTTGTTTGTAACTGGGATTCCTTTTTTACCCTTGCACGGATGCGCAGTGACATGCAACCGGCAAGGGCCCAGTAGGGAACCATGCACGGTTCGTTCTCTACCTGTTCAGCGCTGCTTGCTCCCTGAGCACCTGCATCTGCTGGCGATAATCCGCGGTGACCTGGCGCGCCTGTTCGGGGTTGTTCACGACCCTTGGCGTGATCAGCACGATCAACTCGGTACGGTCACGGCTTTTGGAGGTGCTGCCGAACAGCCAGCCCAGCCCGGGTATGCTCGACAGGCCCGGCACACGGGTATCGGATTGGCCGTTGTCCTGCTTGATCAGGCCCCCCAGCAGTACCGTCTGGCCGCTTTGCACTGCCACTTGGGTCGATACCGCACGGCTGGAAATGCGCGGGTTGGGCTGGGTGGTGGTGACGGCGCTGTCGTCGGCGTCGCTCACTTGCTGCTGGATGTCCATGTACACCAGTCCACCGGGGTTGATCCGTGGCACGACATCGAGAATGACACCTGTCTGCACGTATTCGACACTGCTCAGGGTGGTATCGGAATTGCTGGTGTTGACGGTGGTCTGGCTGATGGGGATGTTGTCGCCGACCTGGATCTGCGCCTGCTGGTTGTTCAGCACCACCAGCGAGGGGGCCGAAAGCACCTGGGTCAGGCCGCGTGTTTCCAGCGCGCGCAGGGCCACCTGCAGGTTGCTGCTGACGAAGGAGTAGAACATCGAGGCGCTGCCCAGCGCGACGCCACCGGCACCCAGTGCACCTTGGCTGCCGCTTTCGTTGGCGACGGTGGTGCTGGACGAATTGCCGGCCAGGCGGCCCAGGTACCACTGCACGCCCAGGTCCAGATCGCCGGTGAGCTTGACTTCGAGGATGCGTGTTTCGATCTGCACCTGCAGCGGCGGGCTGTCCAGGCGCTTGATGGCCGATTCGATCTCTTTCCACTGGGCTGGCCGCGTGCGTACCAGCAGCTGGTTGCTGCTTTTCTGCGCGGTGATGCGCACCGACTCTTCAAGGCTCTTGGCCGAGCCGTCGCCCGGCTCGGCGCTGCTGGCCTGGGTTTGCTCAGTGTCCTCGTAGTCATCCTCCGATGGCGCCTGGCCGATACTGGCCTGGGTGCTCATGCCAGTGCCGCCCAGGCCTTGGGCCGACTGGCCGCCGGTGCCGTTGAGCGAGGTCAGGCTGGTGGTCTTGAGCCCTGGCGCGACGCTGGCCGCCTTGTCGTCGGTTATCTGCCCCGAGCCATAGATCTGGCGCAGATATCGGGCAAGGTCCGCCGCTTTCATGTTGCGCACGTCGTACACGAACAGCTGCGGTTCGTTGCCACCGCCTTCATCGATGGTGCGGATCCAGTCGCCGACTTCCTGCAAGTACTCCGGTTGCGCAGAGATGGCGACGATCGAGTTGGTGCGTTCGTTGGGCATGAACCTGACCATGTCCGACAATGGCATGCCGCTGTCGGGCCCGAACAGTTTCTGCAACTGCGGCATGAGCTCGGCCACCGAGGCGCGTTGCAGGCCGTAAACGCCAATCGACATGCCCTTGAGCCAGTCGACGTCGAAGGTGTCGATGGTGTCCTGGTAGTTGGCCAGTTCATCGGGGGTGCCCGCCAGGCTGATCACGTTGCGAGCCGGGTCGACCAGCAGGAAGGCATTTTCACGCACGAAGGGCTTGAGCAGCTTCTGCATCTCGCTGGCACCGATGTAGCGCAGCGGGTAGAGCCGGGCGGCGAGGCCCGTGGCAGGCTGGGCGACCGGCACCTGTGGCACCAGTTTGCCGGCGACGGCCTTGTCGGCCGGCAGGATCACATAGCGCTCGCCCTGGCGGATCATGGCGTTATCGGTCCACGACAGCAGCGTTTCCAGAATCGACAGTGCCTGCTGCTTGGTGACCGGCTTGGAGGTGGAGAAACTGACGCTGCCTTTGACACCTTGGCTGATGCTGTAGTTTTCATGCAGCAGGTCGCCCATGACGCTGTTGATCACCGCCTCGATGGGCTGGTCGGTGAAGTTGAACACGATATCGCCTTGCTCATCCTTCGCGGCGGGGGGCGTTGCCGAGGCCTTGCGGATGAAACGCTGGTTGCCGGTGATGATCTGCCGGCCAGGCGCGCTGCGTGGGGCTGTTGCAGCGGGCGCGGCAGCGGGCTCGGGGCCGGTGGCCGCAGGGGCGGGGGCGTCGGCGCCGCTGAAGGCCTGCTGCAGCAGCGCCGGGTCGGTGTGCAGGTCACGTTGCGTGGTGGCGCAACCGGCCAGGGCGATGGCGACACTCAGGCCGAGCAATGGCGCACGCAGGGTAGGGAATGGGTGGCGTGAAGGAGCTTGCATGGTCATGGGGTTTCAATACGCGGAAGAGTGATGGCGGAGGCCTTGGACGGCGGCGGCAGGCGCAGCAGTGGCATGCTCAGGGTGTGCTGTTGCCCGGCACGGGTGAAGGTTGCGCTCAGCGCCGTCAGCCGGGTAAGGGTCCAGCCGCTTGCCAGCGTGCTGCCCAGCGCAACCTTGCTGGCTGGTTTGCGGCCTTCGCGCAGGTAGGCCCAGCGCGACTGCCCGTCGAGTACCACGCCGGTCAGCGTCAGGTTGGCCAATGCAGGGCTGTGCTGGCCTTGCTGCTGTGGGTCGGGCTGACGGTCAACGCTGAAGATCGGGTGCGCCCAGGTGGCGGCACGCACTGGCTGGGCGAGCTCGGCCAGTGGCGCCGGTGGCTGGTGGGCGGGCGTTGCTGACGGCTTTTGCGCCGGCAGCCACTGCGGTGGGTTTGGCGCGACAAGCATCCAGGCGACCACGGCGAGGGCACTGACATTGGCAGCCAGCAGCACCAGATGAGCGGCACGCATCATGAGTCGCTTCCTTCTGCTGGCTGCGCGTGCAGGTAACCGCGTATCAGCAGGTGGACTTCCAGGCGCCCGGCAGGCCCCTTGGCTGGCGCCGCAGCACTGCGGCGTATGCTCAGCTGGTCGATGAACAGGCTGGGCTGGCCGTACTCCAGTGCATGCAGCAGGGCCGCCAGTGGTTCGATGGCGCAGGCCAGCGTCAGGCTGACCTTGACCGGGCGATAAGGCTCGGCCTGGCCCTGCTCGGCGGGGGCGATGGGCATGCGCTGGGTGATATCGCAGCCGGGGCCGACGTGCGCCTGCGCCTTCACCTGATCGACGGCACGCTGCATCAGGTCGGCGGCTACGGCGTTGGGGTCTTCGCCCGGCAGCAGGCTGTTGCGTTGGGCGGGGTCGTTGCGGCTGCGCTGCAACTGGGCCTGCAGTTCAGGTTGCTGAAGCATTAGGCTGGCATAGCGCCGTTGCTGCTCGCGCAACGTCTGGGCTTGCGCGTCCAGGCTGCGCAGGGGGGCGAGCAGCAGGCATTCGAACACCAGGTACCAGGCCAGCCAAAGCAACAGCGCGAGCACGCCCAAGGCGCAGAGCTTGCGTTCCCTGCTAGTGAGTGGGCGCATGCGGCACCTCCTGGCTGAGCTGGGCGGTGATGGAAAAGCGCTCGCGGCCCGTGGTTTTGTCGGCCTGGATGATGCCTTTGAACTGCGCGTGCTCAAGCGTGGTGCAGGTCTTTACTTGCGCCAGCAAGGCACTGGTGCGTTCGCTTTGGCCAGTGAACGTCACCTGCGTGCCATCGCTCACTTCCAGCTGCTCTATCCAGGTGTCGTCGCCCACGCAGGCGGTGAGGTCGGCCAGCAGCGCGGTGACAGTGGGGCGTTGTGCCTTGAGGCTGGCCAGGTAGGTCGAGGCGCCCAGCGTGGTGTCCAGGGCCTGGCGCAAGTGCTGCACCTGCTGGGCGGCCTCGCGTTGTGCCGCCACTTCGCGCTGCATGGCCTGGACCTCGCCTTGGCGGCGCTCCAGCCAGGCTGCGCCAAGCATTACGCAACAGGCTGCACAGCCAAGCCACAGCCAGCGGCCCAGCTGGCCTGGGCGTGACCGCGTGCGGGCGCTTTCGGCCGGCAGCAAGTCGATCATCAGGCGTTCGCCGCGGGCGTCCAGTGCATCGATGCCGACCAGGTGCACACCCTGTTCGCCACAGGCAACCAGCAGGGTGTCCAGGGTGCTGCGTGCGATGGCCACCAGTTCAACCTGGGCCTGTGGTGCGCGGCGCTGCGCCACGCGGGCGACAAAATGGACCTGGTCGGCGGTATACGGCGTGTAGCGATCGATTTCGTAGGCCAGCACCTGCATCAGGTTGCGCGTGGCGGCGACGGGCAACTCGATGTGCTGCGTCAGCACGTGCGAGGCAGGCAGCAGCAGAACGGCAGGCTGGCCGTGCTCGCAATCGGCAGGCAAAGGCCATGGCAGCACCTGCGGCGTATTACCGTTGCCAAGGCGCGCGGCGATCGCCTGCGGGAGCATGCCCAGCAGCTCGGCCCGCCATGCGCTGAGCCAGTGCCGGGCACGGCTGGCCCGCCAGCGTGCCTGGTAAAGCTGCTGTTGGCTGCCCCAGCGTGCCGCACAGTGTTTTGCCAGGCGGATCAATCCTGCCACCTCAATACCCGGTAAGGCTTGCCACCGGCGTAGGCCGGCAGCAGCACGAAGGTTGCCTTCAGGCGTGACTGAAAGCCGCCGGGCAAGGTGGCCTGGCTGGTGACGGTGAGGATCGGCCCGCCATCCGGCGCGGGCCCGTGATAGTGGGGCAGGCCCAGCACACTGGCCAGTGTGGGTGATGCCAGGCTGGGGTCGGGCTGGGCATTGCCCGACCAGACGGTGATGAAGGGCAGGGCACGGTCATAGACGGCGTAGCTCATGCCGGGCAGTTCGCGAAATTCTTCGAGCATTCGCAGGGGTACCTGGTTGCGCCTCGTCCTTAAAGCCTGAGTGATGATTTTCGAGCGTTCGGCGGTGGCGCCACTGGCACGCAGCAGTTTTGCCAGGCTCGTTGAAGGTGTTGCGTTGAGGTCCAGCTTGCCCCGTTCGCTGACCACACTGATGTGCAGCGTGCTGCCTGCAAAGTGGGCCACGTGGACTTGGCCATCGGCGAGCCAGCGCGCCTGGCCGTCGCGCAGCAGGTTGGCCACGGCCAGGTTGAAGCCTGCCTGGGCGGCGAGCCCGGCCTGGGTCTGGTTGCCTTGCCAGCGGGCCTGGCGCTGCTGCAGTTGGACCGATACCGCCAAACCGCCGAGCAGCACGCTCAGCAAACCGACGACCCAGAGCACCAGCAACAGGGCCGCACCGCGCTGGCGGCTCATGGCCGGCCACCGTCGCCGGACAGGTCAAGCAGCAGGTTGACCTGCAGCAGCGGCCAGGCCTGAGTGCCTTGCAGTTGCACCGCCACGCGTACTGCCTGGGGCAGCCGCTCGGGCCACGGCCACTGGGGCATCCAGCCGGTGGCTTTGCCCAGCGGGGAGTAGCCGCGGTAATTCAGGTGCAGCCCTTTGACCCCCTCCAGCAAGCGCTGGGGTTCGCCCCAGGCCTGCAGGCGTTGACCTTGCAGCCTGGCCAACCGGATCTCCAGGCGCCCTTGACGCAGTTGCAGGCGCTGGCGGTAGATCCCCCCGCCTACAGAGCTTGGCAGCGGGGCGAAAAACACCACTGTGTCGTTTTGCCCTTCGAATGTTGCGGTGTGGGCGCCCTGGCCGGTCGCTGCGGTCAATGGCAACACCTGGCCCAGCGCCTGGCGCAGGAACCGCTGGGTTGCACGCAGTTCATCGAGCCGGGCGCTGTAGCGCTCGGCCTTTGCCACTGAGCGGTTGGCCGCCACCAGGGCGCTACCGACCAGCCCCAGCAGCAACCCCAGCAGGCTGATGACCACCAGGATCTCCAGCAGGGTAAAGCCTGCCTGGCGCTTCATGTTCCACTGCCTGGCGCGCGTGCGCGCAGGGTGCTGTAGCGCCAGGTGTGCCCGCTCTCGCTCAGGGTAAGGTCCAGCCGGTACAGGTCAAGGCGTGTGGGCACTGCCTGCTCCAGGGTGACGTCCAGCACCCAGTCGATGCCCTGCCAGCTCCCCCGTTGCTGGCCCACGGCAAGCGGGCCCAGGTCGAAGTCGTCCAGCAGCGAACGCGCCGCCGCGCTGTGGCGGTCGCTGCGCTCTACCTGCGCCAGTGAGCGGCTGCTCTGGGCGAATGCGCCCAGCAGGATGCTCGAGGCCACCACCAGCAGGGCAATCGCTGCCAGCATCTCCAGCAGGGTGAAACCGCGCTGACGGTTCATGGCAACTCCCGCACTTGCACACTGCCGGTGAGCCAGCTGACGTCGATGCGCCAACGCGCCTGGCCGCGGCTGATCAGGATGTTGCCGCCGCTGGCCGCGCCATCGGGGTAGAACTCAAAGCCCGCCCCCAGGCCGCGGGCCGTCTGCAGGCGCACGGTGAAGTCTTCGGGCCAGCCCTGGGGCGTGCGCCCGGGTGCCTGCACCTGCCTGCGCTGCAGGTCGAAGCTCGCGCGCACCGGTTGCCCGCTGGCGATGGCCTGCACGCGGGCGCTACGCAGCGCCGACACCATGTTTGCCAATGCACTGCGCTCATGGGCCACCAGCATGCCCCGGCCAATGCCAACGGCCAGGATCGACGTGGCAACCCCGACCAGCACGATAACGATCAGCAGTTCGAACAGGGTAAAGCCGCGTTCACGGGGCGGGCGCGCTGCCATGCTTATTCCCAGTTGCCCACGTCGGCCTTGTAGCCTTCGCCACCGACCGCGCCATCCTGGCCGAGGAAGATCAGGTCGAAGCTGGCGTGGCTACCGGGGAAGTGGTAAGCGAAACCATGGCCAAAGGGGTCGACCAGGTCCGAGGGCTTGGCATACGGCCCGGCCCAGCGGCTGGCGTTGGCCGGCTTTTTTAGCAGTTGTTCAAGGGTTGCCGGCGGCGCCCCGACATCCAGGGCATAGCTTTCGACCTTCATGCTCAGGCTGGCCAACTGCGCCTTGCCGGCACCGTACTTGCCCTTGTCGACGTTACCGCCGACCTGGCGCACCACGATGGTCGCGACAATGCCCAGCAGCACGATCACGGCAAGCATTTCGAGCAGGGTGAAGCCCGCTTGGCGGGCGTTGAAGCGTTGCTTGGAGGGCATGGGCGGTTTCCTAGATATTGCTGGTAAGGCTCATCAGCGGCAGCATGATGGCGAGCATGATTGCCGCCACCATCACCGCCATGACGATGGTCAGGGTGGGCACCAGCGCCGCGAGCAGGCGGTCGATGGTGCGTTTGGCTTCAAGGTCGTAGACATCGGCGACTTTGAGCAGCATCGCGCCGAGGGTGCCCGACTGTTCACCGACTTCGATCATCTGCAGGGCAAGCTCCGGCAGCAGGGCCTCTGCCGATAGCGCAAGGCTCAGGCTGCTGCCTTGCCTGACCTGGTCGGTGGTGCGCTCCACATGCTCGCGCAGTGCATGGTTGGCACTGACTTCGCGGCCGATCGCCAGTGAACCGAGCAGGGTGACGCTGTTGCTCAACAAGGTGCCCAAGGTGCGCGCCAGGCGTGCGGTTTCCAGGCGCTGCAGCAGCGGGCCGAACAGGCGGTTGCGCCACAGGCGCAGGTCCTGGGCGATGCGCCTGCGCGGGTCACGCCGTGCGGCCAGGCCAAGCCATCCGGCGCCGAGCAGCGTCAGCAGGCAGGTCAGCCCCCAGGCATTGACGAATTCGCCCATGGCCAGCACGGCGCGGGTCACCAGCGGGATGGGCACGCCCAGGTCCTGGAAGATCGGTACGAATTGCGGCACCACATAGGCCAGCAGCAGCGCCAGCGAGCCGACCACACCGATCACCAGGAAAGCCGGGTAGATCAGCGCGTTGATCACTTCGCCACGCAGTTTGTGGCTTTGTTCCAGGTAGCCGGCAAGCTGGGCCAGGGTCACTTCGAGTACACCGCCGGCCTCGCCGGCCCGCACCAGGCTGGTGTAGAACGGTGAGAAACTGCCGGGGTGTTCTTCAAGCGCCTGGGACAGCGGCAAGCCGGCTTTGACCTGCTCGCGCACCCGCTCCAGCACAGCCTTGGCGGCGGGCCTGCGCACGTTCTTCAGCACGGTGCCCAGCGCCCGGTCCAGCGGTTGCCCGGCGCTGAGCAGGGTAGTGAGCTGCTGGGTGATGGTGATCAGTTCCACCGGCTGGAACACGCTGCGCGCCTTGCCCGAACGCAGCAGGCGGCTGCCCTGCCTGAGCTGCAGGATGAGCAGGCCGCGCCGTTGCAACTGGCGAGCGGCGTGGTCACGGTCACTGGCGTCCAGTTCGCCTTGCTGCTTGCGGCCTTCGCTGTCGAGCGCGGTATAGGAAAAGGTCGGCACCTCAATCACCACCCGTGACGCGCAGCACTTCTTCAAGCGAGGTGACGCCGGCCAGGGCCTGGCGCAGGCCGTCCTCATAGAGGGTCACCAGCCCGTTGCGACGGGCGTGGGCCTCCAGTGTGGCGGCATCGGTCTGGCGCATGAGCATGCCGCGCAGGTCTTCGTCCATGACCAGCAGTTCGGTGATCGCGCTGCGCCCATGGTAACCGCCGCCCGGCGCCTGCTCGTCTGGGCGGTACAGCATGATCGGACGCTGTTGCGTATAGCGGGCCAGTTGGTGGCGTTCGACCAGTTCGGCCGGTGCCTGGAAGGCGATACGGGTGGCCGGGTCGAGGCGGCGCACCAGGCGCTGGGCAAGGATGCCCTGCAGGGTGGAGGCGAGCAGGTAACCTTCGACGCCCATGTCCAGCAGGCGGGTGATGCTGGCGGCGGCGCTGTTGGTGTGCAGGGTCGACAGTACCAGGTGCCCGGTCAGCGATGACTGGATGGCGATGCGGCAGGTTTCCAGGTCGCGCATTTCACCGATCATGATCACGTCCGGGTCCTGGCGCACGATCGAGCGCAATGCCGTGGCAAACCCCAGGCCGATGGCAGGCTTGACCTGGATCTGGTTGATGCCGGTGAGCTGGTATTCGACCGGGTCTTCCACGGTGATGATCTTGCGTTCGGCGGTGTTCAGGCCCGACAACGCGGTGTAAAGGGTGGTGGTCTTGCCCGAGCCGGTGGGCCCTGTGACCAGGAAGATGCCATGGGGGCGCGCCAGCAGATGCTCGATGCTGTGCAGGGTGGGGCCACGGATGCCCAGGCTGGCGAAGTCGAAACTCACGGTTTGCCGGTCCAGCAGGCGCATCACCACCGACTCGCCAAAACTGGTCGGCACGGTCGAGACCCGCAAGTCCAGCTCGCGGCCCTGAATGCGCAGCATGATCCGCCCATCCTGCGGCAGGCGGCGCTCGGCGATATCCAGCCGGGCCATGATCTTCAGCCGCGAGATGACCGCCGCGGCGTAGCCGGCCGGTGGTGCTTCGCCTTCGACCAGCACGCCGTCGACCCGGTAGCGCACTTTCAGCTGGGTTTCGAACGGTTCTACGTGGATATCCGAAGCGCGACGGTCGACGGCGTGTTGCAGCATCAGGTTGACCAGGCGGATCACTGGCGCCTCGGAGGCCATGTCCTTGAGCTGTTCGATGTCGCCTTCGTCGATGCTGTCGTCGTCCAGGGTCTGGATCAGCGCGCCCATGGCCGAGCGGCCTTCACCGTAGGCCTGTTCGATCAGGGCGGTGATCTCGTCGCTGGTCCCTACCACCAGCTCTACCTGTTTTGCCGCCTGGTAACCGAGTGCGTTCAGCGCGTAGGCCGAAAGCGGCACGGCGGCGGCGACCTGCAAGTGGCTGCTGCTTTCGCTGAGGGTGACCACGCCGTAGTGGCGGGCAAAGCGTTCAGTGGCCACAGGCGGTGAGTCGACACGCTGCCTGTCCAGCCTGGGCACGCCCAGCAACTCGGCGTAGGCCGCGGCCATTTGCTGCTCTCTTACTGCACCCAGGCGCAGCAAGGTGCGCAGTTTTTCATGTTCGCCCATTGCCTGCGCCACGCCCAAGCGTGCGGCACGATTCATATCAGCCGGTTGCAATGCGCCAGCATTGAGCAGCCACTCACATATATCGTCAGCAGAGGGGATAGTTGATTTCATCATGATGGCTTAGTGCAAGTGCTGGCTATATAGCGGCACTTTACTACTTGTCAGGCCTGAGGTGGCCCGGAGAATACTTTGGAATTTTAACCGTTGCAACAGCCTATATTTTTGGTTTGTTCAGTATGAATTAGCTGGCTGTTTTCAACGGTCTCTGAAGCATATCACCCCGCTAAACCTAATTGCAACTAGGTTTAATAGAAGGTTGATGCTTGCCGTAAATGCTCAAAAAAAGCATGAAAAAACCACGATAACAATAAATATTGGAATCTACTAATACATTTGTGCTCTTAGCATGTGTTTAATGTAATTCTATTCTTTATATTTCGATGTTATTTGGCGTGGTTTTTTTGGTTTTTTGATGCGTTGCCCACTGTGCACTTCATGAGCGCTTGAACTTTTCAGTTAACTGCCCAGACTTACGCGCCGGCCGGGCGCTGTTTGCGGCCCGCTAATCCCTGCATTCTTTTTTGAGAACTATTCGATGAATAGACTACTGCTGCCGTTCGCCTGTTCGGCACTGCTGGCCACTGTGCCAAATGCCTTCGCAGATACAAACGGCGCCACTTCTGGTACAGCGGCTTATGAAGCCCGTGAACAACTGGACAGCCAGCGCGAGCAACTGTCCGGTGTCAGCGATGTTGCAAAGGGCGCCACTGATGCCAATGCCTTTGTCGACGCGCCGGTAGACACCGCTGATGCGCCGGCGCTGGTCAGCCAGCCGTAAGGCCGCAGGTTTGCCTGCTCCCATTCTGTTCTTGAGGATTCAACCCGTGAAACATTTCAAACAGGCCGTGAGCCTGATGGCGCTCGGCGTCATGCAGGCCTCGGGCGCTTTGGCGGCCGGGCCGGCCACCGGCAACGAGGTGGAGGCCCGGGTCAGCTCCATCCTGGACAACATGAACCAGGCCGAGAAGATCAACTTCACCCGGGTCAACGACGGCCACATGATCCCGTCGCTGCTCAAGTGGGGGATCCAGGGCACGGTGGCGTACGACTCGTCCATGGGCGTGCACGTCAATAACGCCACCTTTGGCGCACAGTACCCTTCGCAGTCGGCCCTGGCCGCCACCTGGAGCATCAACCGGGCCAAAGAGTTCGGCCTGGCCATTGCCTATGAAACGCGTATTTCCGGCGGCCAGCAGATGCTCTCGCCCGGGGTGAACCTGTACCGCACGCCCTACAACGGGCGTTCGGCCGAATACGTCAGTGGCGAGGATCCGTTCCTTGGCGCGGTGCTGGCGCCGGCCATCGTCAACGGCATCCAGGCCCAAGGGATCCAGGCCAGTGGCAAGCACTACCTGGCCAACGAGCAGGAGGCCAATCGCCAGGCGGTCAATGTCGTGGCCGATGAGCGCACGCTGCGTGAGCTGTACTTGCCCGGCTTCGAGTCGATGGTCAAGAACGCCAACGTGGCGTCGATCATGTGCGGGTTCAACAAGGTCAACGGCGACTACGCCTGCGAAAACCACCACCTGATCACCGAGGTGCTCAAAGGCGAGTGGGGTTATCAGGGCACCGTTATCAGTGACTTCAATGCCATTCACGACCCGTTCAAGGGCGCATGGGCCGGCACCGACCTGGACATGCCTTCGGGCCTGCAGTTCACCGAGGCCAACCTGCTGCCGTACCTGTGGAGCGGCCAGCTGACCCAGAACGTCATCGACGACAAGGTCAAGCGCAACCTGCGTGCGGTGGTCAGCTACGACTTCCAGGAAAACCTCAACACGGCAAAGACGCTGGAGCACACCGAGTACGGTCAGCGCGCCTCGCTGAACGCTGCACGTGAAGGCATCGTGCTGTTGCGCAACGCCGATACCGCTGCTGGCAAGCCGCTGCTGCCGCTGGCGCGCACCGCCAGAATCGCAGTGATCGGCGACTGGGCCAACCAGGCGCCTGCCTCGCCGTTCGGTACCGCCAACTCGCCACCCAACAGCTACGTGACCGAACTCAGCGGGCTGCAGCAACTGGCGTCGAACAGCGCCAATGTCACTTACCTGTCGGCGTTGAGCCTGAACCCCAAGGCGGCAGTCTGGTACCAGCCGACCTCGTCCGGCAGCGGCGTCAGCAATGCCGGGGTGAAGGCCGAGTATTTCAGCAACACCAGCCTCAGCGGCAACCCGGTACTGACCCGCATCGAGCCGGGCGTGAACCTCAACTGGACCACCAGCACCAACGAAACCAGCGCCGGCACCACTGCCGTGTCCGGCTTCAGCCCGACAGCCGGGGCGTTCTCCGCGCGCTTCAGTGCGACGATCAAGCCGACCGTCTCGGGTGCGCATGTGTTCAAGGTGCGCGCCGACGGCCCTTACAAGCTTTGGGTCGATGGCAAGCTGGTGGTGCAGAGCGACGGCGTGCCGTACTCCTCTGATGTGGTCAACGCGCTGACCACTTCGGGCAAGAGCGCTGCCCTGGTGGCGGGCAAGTCCTACAACGTCAAGCTTGAGTACCGCCGTGTGCAAGGCAACTTCACGCCGGCACTGGGCGGCCTGGCAGGCGTTCAGATGAGCTGGGCGTCCCTGCGACCGCCGAAGGACATCGCCAGCTACGATGCCGTGGTGATCGCCGCAGGCACCAACTACGAGAACGAGGGTGAAGGCTCCGACCACGGCTACGCGCTGCCGGACCAGCAGGCCGAGTTGATCAAATTCGTCACCAAGGCCAACCCGAACACCATCGTCGTCACCCATGGCGGCGGCGTGGCCGACATGCAGCCGTGGGCCAAGAAGGTTGGCGCAGCGTTGCATGCCTGGTTCCCGGGGCAACAGGGCGGCCAGGCACTGGCTGAAATCCTGTATGGCAAGGTGAACCCGTCGGGCAAGCTGCCAGTGACCATCGACAAGAAGATCGAAGACAACCCAAGTTACGCGTCCTACCCGGACCCGGCCGCCTACCGTGGCGACAACCCGCTGACCGAGATCGACTACAGCGAGGGGCTTTACATGGGGTACCGCGGCTATGACAAGAAGCACGCCAAACCGCTTTACCCGTTCGGCTTCGGCTTGTCGTACACCACGTTCGGCTATTCGGACTTGAAGCTCTCGACCAATGTGATGACCCCGGGCAACACCGTGAACGCCACGTTCACCCTGACCAACACGGGTGACAAGGCGGGCTTTGAGGTCGCGCAGCTGTACATTCAGCCGATCGCCCCGCAAGTCGACCGCCCGAAGAAGGAGCTCAAGGGCTTTACCAAGGTGTACCTGGAGCCGGGCCAGAGCAAGACCGTGAGCCTACCGATCGACTCGCGCTCGCTGGCGTACTTCGTACAGAACACCGACAGTTGGGACGTCGATGCCGGCAAGTTCAAGGTGTGGGTCGGCCCGGACTCGGAAAACCTCACGCTGCAGCGCACGCTGGTCACGCTCATGCCGCAACACTTGACCACGCGTGACAGCAACCCACTACCGGCACCGCTGCAAGCGGCGGTGCAGGTCAGCGACAGCCAGGCTTACTGACCGTCGCACTAGGCCTTGATGCAAGAGGCAAGGCGTAGCAGGTAGGCGTCGAAGACCGCTTCGACGTCGACCTGGTCCGGGGCGCGCAGCCACTGGATCTGCAGGCCATCCATCACGGCGAAGATCTCGGTCGCCAACGCCTTCGCATCAATGTCCTTGCGCACCTCGCCATGCTCGACCAGCGCCGCCAGGTGCGCCTGGGCGTGGGCGTGGGTCAGTGCGAATTTCTCCTTGTACCAAGGCCAGGCCGGGTGCTGCTCGGACAGGCTTTCGACGCTGATCATCATCGAAGCCTGGCATTCAAGCAGGTTCTGCACGCTGAAATTCATGCTCATGCGCACGAACGCCAGGAAGTTCGCAAGCGTCGGCGCCATCTCCAGCTCGGCAAACTTCTCCGTCACTCGCCGATCGCGCCGATCGAGCAAGGCCTGCAGCAACGACACCTTGTTGGGGAAGTGATGCAACAGCCCGACCGTGGTGATGCCGGCGATTTCGGCCACATCGCGCATGGAGGCTGCCGCATAACCGTCTTTGGCGAACACGGCGGTGGCCGCATCCAGCAGGGCGGCGCGGCGCATCTCGCCCTTGGGGGCACGGCGGCGTTTGGTGACCGGTGCGCTGGACGCTTCGGTTTCGTGATCCTGACCTGACATAAACCAACTTCAAGCTGTAGTGGGTGGTGTGCCGGTTCCGCTGAAGCGGCGAGGGCGATTATGGCAAAAGTTCTAGGGTTCGTGCGCCCGGTATGCGCCTGGGCGGTTGATCAGGATGGCCGTTGCGACGCTGGCCAGTGCGACCAGGGCATTGCCGACCCACAGCCCGAGCATGATGCCGCTGGCACCCTGCAGCGCTGCGCCTGCGGTGACGAAGGGCAGGGTACCCAAGGTGGCGCGAAGCCAGGCGTAGAAGGCCACCCACCCTGCCTGGCCACGGCAGATGAACAGCGAAATGGCGATGAAGTCCAGGCCCATGATGACCCACAGCCCCGGCCCGTACCGGCACAGGTCCTCGATCAGCGCCTGCCCCGGGCCTGACAGCGCGAAGGCATGGCCAAGCCACGGCGCGGCGCTTGCCAGCACTGCCCAGGCGACCAGGCCGTACACCACCACCAGCCTGGCGGCGCTGTGCAAGGCTGCCTGTGAACGCGCATGGCGGTGCGCGCCCAGATTCTGTGCCAGGATCGGCACCAGCGCGCCCGGCAAGGCGAAGTACAGGCAGTAGGTAATCTGCAGCACTCTGTCCATCACCGCCATGCCGGCCATGACCGAGACCCCGAACAGCGCCAGTTGCGCCATGGTGTAGGTCAGGGCAACGGGCATCGCCAGATTAGCGAGAGTGTAAGGCAAGGCAATGCGCATGATGCGGGCGCCATACAGCCGCAGCAGGCGTAGGCGTATGCGCGTGGCAAGGCCGACATGGGCCCTGACCAGGTACAGGCCCGTCAGGCTGCCTGCTGTGGCGGCCACCAGGCAGGAAAGGCCGGCGCCCAACAGTTTCAGGTCCAGACCAAAGATCAGTATCGGGTCGACGATGGCCAGGCAGGCGGCACTGGCCAGCACCACTGCCAGCGCGCGCCCGCTCAAACCTTGTGCCCGGAGCACCTGGGCCGTGGCTTGAGTGAGCGCCATCAGCACCGACGCCACCAGCGTCATGGCAATGAATTGCCGGGCAAGCGGTGAGGCGGGCGCATCGGCCCCCACCAGGCCGGCGAAGAAGTCCAGGTTGTACCACTGCAGTGCAGACACACTGGCCGAGACCAGCGCGGCGAGGATCAGCATGTGGCTGGTCAGCACAGGCACCGAGGCGCTCGAACCCTGGCCGACCCTGCGGGAGATCATGGTGCCTGCAGCGACGACAATGCCCGCCACCAGGCTTGAATTGAAAAAGGCCAGGGTCTTGGCGATGCCTACCGCAGCAATGAGTACTTCGTCATGCAGCAGGGCGACATACGTGAGCGTGAGAATGTCGGTCAGGAAAATCGCCAGCAGGCTCAGCGCACTGGTAAACGCCATTACCCGGACGTGGTGGGTCAATGAACCTTGGGTGAATGTGGCGGGGTGCTTCATCTTGGGGGTTACCGCTAGGGTGGGTGCAACAGTGCGGTACCAAGACAACGTGGGCTGCGAAGAGTTTAACGGAAAAGCCGCGTGAGTGTTCTTCACCCGACACGCTGCAACTGCCACGTGGTAGCTGGCCGGCCGGGCTCAATTCAGCCGTAGCAACCGGTCCAGTGACAGAGCGCCGGCACCGCGGGCTATCAGCAATAGCAGCAGGCCAGCCCACGACAGGTGAGTAGGCCAGGCGTCCGGGTAGACGAACACCTGGATGACCGCTGTCATGCCGAGCAGGGCAAGCGCTGAAAGCCGGGTGAACAGGCCCAGTACCAATAGCAGTGGGAACAGGTGCTCGGCGTAGGTTGCCAGGTGGGCTGCGAGCCAGGGCGAAAGCAGCGGCAAGGCATACTCGCTCTGGAACAGCTCGTAGGTACTGGGCGTGATGCTCAGCAAGCCTTCGACCTTGGTGCGGCCTGACAGGAAAAATATCGAGGCGATGCCCAGCCGTGCGACCAGGCACAACGCACTGTCGTTGAGCAGCCGTTGCAGGCGGTCGGCAAGGCCGTTCCAGCGTTGGCGCAGGCCAGTGGCCGGCGCAGTAGGGTGCAAGGTGTCCATGGCCGTTCCTTCAATCGAATGAAAGCGGGAGAAAGACCCGGGCCTGCATCAGGCGACCGAGCAGGCTGGTGAAGTCGAGGCCAGGCTGGCGTTGCAGGGCAAGTTGCGAGGCGCCTTCCAGTGTGTGACCGGCTGCGCAGGCATCCAGGAACGTGCAGCCACCGGCCTCGAGTGGCTGATGGTTCACGCCGTCCTGGTCGGCGCTCAACAGTGCGCCTTCTGCCACCCAGGGTTGCGACTGTGGCCATGGCAGGCCTTCGCGGCTGCAGCGCCACAGGCTAAGTGCCGGGTTAGCGGCGAACCACTGCCAGCGCACGTTCTGGCGCGGCCGCAGGTGGCTGCGACCCAGGTCACTGGCCGTCATGCCTGCCAGGTCGGCCAGGGCCAGGCAAGGTTGCTCGATGGCGCTGAACACTTCGCACCAATGCCAGTCCAGGCGTGCGACATCGGCCAGGTAGGGCAGGCCGTGGCTGGCCTGGCTGTCTTGCAGAAACGCCGCGAACGTCGCACCGTAGCGGATCAGCCGTGCGTCGTCAGGTGGGGTGTGTTGTGCGTAGGCGGCAGCGGTTTGCTGCATCCAGTCGGCGCCGACCAATGTTTCGACACTGGGAAAGTTGGCGCGCAGTGCGTCCACGCAGCCGGCGATCACGGTATTGCGGTAGACCGCGAACGCCGGTTGGCGTGTCAGGTTGTGCAGCAGCGGAGCAGGGCGCAGGTAGAGTGCGTCGATGAAGGCATCCTGGAACTGGCCAAGTGGCAGGTTCATGGCAAGGCTCCTGCGTGGTCGAGGGTCGACTGGGCAATCGCCCGTTCGGCAAGCAGTTCATCGAAGGCGGGGAGGTTGCCGTCGCGTTCGATCAGTGTCGGGCGCGCGCCGATGCGCGCGATCAGCCGGCGGTACAAGGCCCAGACCGGTTCGGCAATGGCTGCATCGTGTGAGTCGATGAGCAGTGTGCCTTGGTCGTCGTGGCTGTGGCCGGCCAGGTGCACTTCGCTGATGGCATGGGCCGGGAAGCGGTCGAGGTAGCCCTGGGCGTTGAAACCCAGGTTGTGGGCGCTGACATGAACATTGTTGATGTCCAGCAACAGCGTGCAGCCGGTGCGGCGCACCAGCTCGCCGAGGAACTCGATTTCGTCCAGGTCGTGCCCTTGCAGTTGCAGGTAGTGGCTGGGGTTTTCGATGGCGATGCAGCGCCCCAGGGCATCCTGGGTGCGCAGGATATTGTCACTGATGCGTGCCAAGGCTTCGTGGCTGCGGGGGAACGGCAGCAGGTCGGGGTGATACTGGTCACGCCAGGTGGACCAGGCCAGGTGCTCCGACACCAGCACCGGGTTTACCTGGTCGATCAGCACGCGCAACCGGCGCAGGTGGGTGATGTCCGGTTCGGCGTCCGCTGCCAGTGACAGGGCAACGCCGTGCAGCGACAGCGCATGGCGTTCGGCCATGCGCTGCAGCCACGCCAGGCGCGGCCCGCCGACCATGTAGTTCTCTGGATGCACCTCGTACCAAAGGCCGTCGGCGTCGCAGGCCAAGGCCTGGGCAAAGTGTTCAGGCTTGAGCCCGAGCCCGGCGCCCAGAGGGGCAGTTCGGTTCATGGTCGGCGGCCTCTGCTCAAGACTTGATCGGGGTCAGTGAACCCATGCCATTGGGCGTCTTGATCGAGGTGCAGGTGCCGGCCGGGACGTTTTTCCAGGCCATGGCGTCGTAGTCTTTTTTGGAGCTGCCTGCGCAACTGGTGCCGGCACCGGCTTTGCAGTCGTTCTTGCCGGCCATGGCGACGCCGTAGCATTTTTCCATGGCTGCACCGTTGCTGGTGGTATCGGCGGCGGTGGCGACGCTGGCCATGGAAGCAAGGGCCAGGGCGGCAGTGGTAAGGGCGAGGGTATTCATGGGGGTGTCTCCAGAGAATGGGGCCGTGGTGATGTACCGAAGGCTCATGGACTAGTTCGCGGTGGCCGCTGCTGCGGTTACAGGCCCTCGAAAATATTTTCAGGTTGCTGCATTTGCCCTGACCCATACGCTGAAAAGCGCAGCAGCGGCTAAGGTTCGATAAAAGAAAAAACTACAGACGGTGTAACCTTGGCCCCCCATGCAACGAACTAACTCTCAGGACCACCTCGGCGCACGCGAGGCGCAGTTGCAGGCCTTGCTGCTGCGCGGGCTGGCGGGCGATGCACGGGCCTACCGCGAATTCCTTGCGGCGCTGGCGCTGCATGTGCGTGGGTTTCTGCGGCGGCGGCTGCAGCAGCGCCCGGCCGAAATCGAAGACTTGCTGCAGGAAGTGTTGCTGGCCGTGCATAACGCACGTCATACCTACCAGCCGCAACAGCCGCTGACGGCGTGGGTACAGGCGATTGCCCGTTACAAGCTGGCAGATTACCTGCGCCGCTATGCGCATCACGACGCGTTGCACGAGGTGCTGGAAGACGACAGTGACCTGTTCGCCACCAGTGATGAAGCGCCTGCCCAGGCCAATCGCGACCTGGGCAAGCTGCTGGGGCGGTTGCCGGCGCGCCAGCGCTTGCCCATCGTCCACGTCAAGCTCGAAGGGCTGTCGGTGGAGGAGACTGCGCGTATCACCGGGTTGTCCTGTTCGGCGGTCAAGGTGGGCATACACCGGGGGCTCAAGGCGCTGGCCAAGCTGATTCGAGGCAGTGAAGAGCATGAAGACTGATGAACTGATTACCCTGCTGGCTGCTGGTGAGGCGCCGGTGGGCCGTCATGCGCTGGCACGGCGCCTGGCGTTGGCGTTGCTTGCAGGCACACTGGCTGCGGTGCTGATGACGGTGGCCGTCTATGGCGTGCGCAGCGACCTTGCCGAAGTGGCGCGTACGCCGCTGTTCTGGGCCAAGCTGGCCTTGCCCGCCAGCCTGGCGCTGCTCGGGCTGTGGTTGACGCAGCGCCTGGCCAGGCCCGGCGTGCGCGGCGGGATGGTGTGGCAACTGCTCGGGCTACCGTTGCTGCTGGTCTGGCTGGGAGCAGCGATCAGCCTGTTCGGGGCTCCGGTCGAAGCCCGTGCCGATTTGATCTTTGGGCGTACCTGGCGCACCTGTGCGTTGAACATCACGCTGCTGTGCGTGCCGGTGTTCATCACCCTGTTCTGGGCATTGCGTGGCCTGGCACCGACGCGGCTGCGCCAGGCTGGCGCAGCCGCGGGCCTGCTCGCCGGTGCGACCGCAACCTTGGTTTACTGCCTGCACTGCCCGGAAATGCAGGTGCCGTTCTGGGGGACCTGGTACGTGCTGGGGATGTTGGTGCCCACGCTGACGGGAGCAGTGCTTGGCCCGCGTTTGTTGAGGTGGTGAAGATGTAGAGCCTGGCTGATCGGGCGATACGGTGGGCTAGCGCAATGTTCGCTCAATTCCCCCAACCAGCAGGCTTTCCATCAACCCCAACCCTTGTTCCTCAGGCAAAGCCTTCAGCATTCCAGGCAACTGGTTGAGCAACGTCGCCACCACCTGCGCCGTCGCCGCCAATGCTGCGTCGGGCAGTTTCGCCTGCGGTGCGATCAACCGCAGCAACCCTGTCTCGTAACGTTTGCGCAACAACGCCAGGCGCGTTTGCTGCGCTTCGCTCAGGCAGCAGAAGTCCCGTGCGGCCAGGCGAAACTGCAGGGGCCGTTCGGCATGCAGTTGCCAGTGCGCTGCAATCAGGCAAGCCAACGCCGAACCGCCGCGCGCTGTAGCACGGCGGCCAAGCTCCAGCGTTGCCTGCAGCTCCTCGTACAACTCTTCGATCAGGTCGTACAGCAAGTCCTGCTTGCTCGGGAAGTGGTGATACAGCGAACCTGCGGTCACGCCCAGATGTGCCGCCAGTTCGCGCATGCTCACCTGGCCGAAGCCCTTCTCGGCGAACAGCGCCATGGCCCGGTCACGTCGCTCTTCAAAATTGGCACAGCGCATCGCGGCATTGACCGGGGGCATGCTGTTAGCTCCTCAGTAGGTGAAGAAGCCGCGGCCGCTCTTGCGCCCCAGCCAGCCGGCCGCGACCATTTCCCTTAGCAGTGGGGCAGGGCGGTACTTGCTGTCGTTGAAGCCCTCATGGAAGGCTTCCATGATCGCCAGCAAGGTGTCCAGGCCAATCAGGTCGGCCAGCGCCAGCGGGCCGATCGGCTGGTTGCAACCCAGGCGCATGCCGGTGTCGATGTCTTCGGCACTGGCCAGGCCCTCCTGGCGCACGAAGATCGCTTCGTTGATCATCGGCACCAGGATGCGGTTGACCACGAAGCCCGGGCGGTTACCGGCAGTGATCGGCGTCTTGCCGAGCTTCTCGGTAACCAGCAGGGCCTGGGCATAGGTGCTGTCGCTGGTTTGCAGGCCACGGATGATCTCGACCAGGGCCATCATCGGCACCGGGTTGAAGAAGTGCACGCCGATGAACCGCGCAGGGTGCTCGATACTGGCCGCCAGCTGGGTCACCGACAGTGACGAGGTGTTGGTGGCAATCAGGCAATCGGGCGCCACGTTGGCAGCCACTTGCTGGAGGATGCGTTGCTTGAGCTGCAGGTTTTCGGTCGCCGCCTCGATCACCAGTTGCGCAGTGCTCAAGCGGGCATAATCGGTGCTGGTGCTGATGCGCGCTTTGGCTGCGCTGGCGCGCTCAGCATCGAGGGTACCCTTGTTGACCTGGCGCTCCAGGTTTTTGCTCAGGGTGGCGACGCCGCGCTCTAGTGCGGCCTCGGCGACATCCACCAGCAGCACCTGATAGCCGGCCACCGCGCAGACTTGCGCGATGCCGTTGCCCATGGTGCCGGCGCCGATCACGGCGATCTGTTCAATGCTCATGTTGCAAGTTCCCTCAGACGCGCTCGAAGACGACGGCGATGCCCTGGCCGCCGCCAATGCACATGGTGGCCAACGCGTAGCGGCCCTGAATGCGCTGCAGTTCATGGATGGCCTTGGTGGCAATGATCGCCCCGGTGGCACCCACCGGGTGGCCCAGGGAAATGCCGGACCCGTTCGGGTTGACCTTCTGCGGGTCGAAGTCCAGCGCGCGGGCCACGGCACAGGCTTGGGCGGCGAAGGCTTCATTGGACTCGATCACGTCCAGGTCGCTGATGTTCAGGCCGGCCTTTTCCAGCGCTTTGCGTGTTGCCGGAATCGGCCCCAGGCCCATCAGCTCGGGCTCGACGCCGGCATGGGCGTAGGCCACCAGGCGCGCCAGCGGCTTGAGGCCCAGGCGGCGTACGGCGTCACCGGTCGCCAGCACCAGGCCGGCAGCGCCGTCGTTGATGCCGCTGGCGTTGCCGGCGGTAACGGTGCCGTCTTTCTTGAAGACGGTCTTCATGCCGGCCAGCTGTTCGGCGGTCACATCGCCGCGTACGTGTTCGTCAACGGCGAACTCGACGGTGCCTTTGCGGGTTTTCAGTTCCAGCGGCACGATCTGGCTGGCGAAGCGCCCTTCAGCGATGGCACGGGCGGCGCGGCGCTGGCTGGTCAGGGCCAGTTCATCCTGCATCTGGCGGGTGATGCCGTGCTTGGCGGCGACATTTTCCGCCGTGATGCCCATGTGGAAGTGTTCGAACGGGTCCTGCAGAACGCCGACGGTGTAGTCGATGCCTTGCAGGTCGCCCATGCGCGCACCCCAGCGGGCCTGTGGCAGCAAGTAAGGGCCACGGCTCATGGACTCGGCACCGGCGGCCAGGGCCACATCGGCATCACCCAGCAGCAGGCACTGGGTAGCGGAAACGATGGCCTGAAGGCCCGAACCGCACAGGCGGTTGACGTTGAACGCCGGGGTTTCCTTGGGGATGCCAGCGTTCATCGCGGCGACCCGCGACAGGTAAGCATCGCGTGGCTCGGTGGGGATGACATTACCCATGACTACATGGCCGACCTGCTCAGGGGCTACGCCCGAGCGCTCGAGGGCGGCGCGGCTGATGGCGGTGGCGAGGTCTGCCAGCGGCAGGTCCTTGAGCGAGCCACCAAAACCACCGATGGCGGAACGGACGGCACTGACGACGTAGATTTCTGCGCTGCTCATAGAGGCTCCGATTGCGAAGGCATGGCGGGAGCGGGCCAGGCTCTGCGAGAATGGCCGGCGCTCCCTCGTTGAGTCCGAGTCTAGGCAAAGGCCCTGTTCCAGCCTATGCCGGATCTGTTCAGTCAACCTGGCACTTTTTGCCACTCAGCATAGACAGCGAATAACGCCATGCGCGATAGCGATTCGGTCGCCGTGTACTTTCTCAATGCCATGTTTCATGCCCTGCGCGACCAGCCCTTGGTGCGTGACGCCCATCTGCGTGCGGTGGGCATCGACCCGGCGCTGCTCGATCAGCCACAGGCCCGCGTACCGGCCAAGGCGTTCGCCCAACTATGGCTGACGCAGATCCAGCTGCTGGACGATGAGTTCTTTCGCCTCGACAGCCATGGCATGCCGCTGGGCAGCTTTGCCCTGATCTGCCGCGGCCTTATCCAGGAGCCGAACCTGGACAAGGCACTGCGCCAATGCTTGGGCAATTTCAGCCTGTTCCTGCATGACCTGCGCGGCAGCCTGACGGTGCGCGCCGGGCGGGCTGTGATCAGCGTGCACTCGGACATTGCCGACCCGTTGACCCGGGTTTATGCCGAGGAGACCTATCTGGTGCTGGTGGTTGGCCTGCTGTGCTGGCTGGCCGGGCGCCGTCTGGCCATCGACCGCACCGAGCTTGCAGTGGCGCGCCCGGCCCAGGACGACGACCTGCTGCTGTGGGGGCCGGACTTGCGTCTGGGCAGCGGGCGCACCGAGGTTGAGTTCGACAGCGCTTATCTGCGTCTGCCGGTGGTCCAGGACCTGGCCGGTCTGAAAACCTTCCTGCGTAGCGCGCCCCAGGGCCTGGTGATCCGCTTTCGCAACCAGAATGGGTTGGTGGCCCAGGTGTACCGGCATCTGCGTGCCCGGCGCTATGGGCAATGGCCGACGCTGGCGGCCCTGGCTGAGCATCAGGGGATCAGTGCCAGCACTTTCCGCCGCCAGTTGGAGCGCGAAGGGCGTTCGTATCAGCAGATCAAGGATGAGGTGCGTCGCGCCATGGCGTTCGAGCGTTTGCGTGAGGGGGTGATGAGCATTGCTGAAATCGCCGAGCAGGCGGGGTTTCAGGAGCCCAGTGCGTTTCATCGGGCGTTCAAGAAGTGGACGGGGCAAAGCCCGGGGAGATATCGGGCTAGGTTGGTTGGGCAGTAGCGTTGGCCCAGCCTGGCCGGCCTCAGCGCCTGCACGGCCCAGCCATGGGCCGAAGCGCTTGACGGGCATCCATGCCCGTCACCTCCCTGCGCAAGACCTGCGCTCGGCCTCCTGAAGTCGCAATCGGCGGTGCCTGGCATACCGCGCACTTAGAAGCAAAAGCAAAAGAAAAACAAAGCAAGGCAAACATGAATCAACGGCACCGCAGCAGCGTCCCAGTCGCCTGCTGGCTTCAGAATCGTGCGGTACTCACCGTGATATAGCCCTTGTCCAGCAGCGCAATGCGGATCACCGTCTCATCGGCTGGGGCCTTGCGCTTTTGCTTGATGCAAACGCCCTCGACAGCGATGTTACGGATGCGGTGCGCGATGAGGCGGCCACATGCGTCGAAAAACAACTCGCTGGCCAGCAACTCGATGCGTTCGATCAGCCCCCGCGTGCGCTCGTCGGTGGCACAAAAGAACAGTACTCCCGACCAGTGCGGGTCGTCGTCAGGGTTGCTGACATCATGGGCCAGCAGCTCGCGCAGGGCGCTGCGCAACTCGGCAGTGGTGCGGGTGTGTGGATGCATGCGCAGCTTCCTCTGGGACACAAGTGCCGATCATGTTTCCCATGGTGGTGCGCGGCAAGTAGGACGCTTCCGAGAGGTTGGGTAGGAATTTTCTGAACGTGTAGAGAGGTGCTGGGTGGCTTGCAAGCGGTCGACCTGCAAAAGCCAACCGCGGCCCGGCTCTTCTGTTGGCGGTGAGCTGTCAAGGCGCGGATTACGTGATGGCCGCCGCTCCGGCCTTGGCCACTTGGGCATCCTGTTCAGGCTTGACCCCGGATACACCGATGGCGCCGACCACCTGGCCATCCACCCGCAATGGCACGCCGCCCTCCAGGCTGGTCAGCAGCGGCGCGGTGACGAACGCGGTGCGCCCGCCGTTGACCATCTGTTCGTAATCGCGCGTTTCCTTGCGGCCCAAGGCCGAGCTGCGAGCCTTTTCAACGGCGATGTAGGCGCTGGCTGCCGCGCAGCCGTCCATGCGCTCCAGGCCAAGCGGATGGCCGCCGTCGTCGACCACCGCGATGGTGACCTTCCACTGGTGCGCCAGGGCCTCCTGGCGGGCGGCTGCAAGCAGGCGGGCAACTTCGACCTGGCCGATCACGGACTTGCTATGCATGGCTGTTCTCCTGGTTCAGGGCTGCTTCGACGATTTCGATCCAGTGCCGTACCGGTGTGCGTCCGGCGCCATCGAGGTGGGTCTGACAACCGATGTTGGCGGTGGCGATGAGTTGCGGCTTGCCGCTTTCCAGCGCGTTGAGTCGGTTGTCGCGCAGTTGCCGCGACAGTTCGGGCTGGGTCAGCGAGTAGGTCCCGGCAGAGCCGCAGCACAAATGGCCGTCGGGCACTGCGGTGAGGGTGAAGCCAAGCCGGGCCAGCAGGCTCTCCACCTGGCCGCCGAGCTTGAGGGCGTGCTGCAGGGTGCACGGGCAATGAACGGCCAGGCGTTGTTCGGCGCACACGCCCAGTTGCTCGACCGGCTCGTCGCGCAGCACTTCCACCAAATCGCGTGACAGCGCGCTGACCCGCGCTGCCTTGGCCGCGTAAAGCGGATCCTTATCCAGCAGGTGGCCGTAGTCACGCACGAAGGCGCCGCAGCCGCTGGCGGTCTGCACGATGGCTTCGGCGCCCGCTTCGATGGCGGGCCACCAGGCATCGATGTTGCGCCGGGCACGCTGCAGGCCTTGCTCCTGGGCATTGAGGTGGTAATCAACCGCGCCACAGCAGCCAGCTTCGAATGCAGGTTCCACGCTGATGCCCAGGCGGTCCAGCAACCGCGCGGTGGCGGCGTTGGTGTTGGGCGACAGGGCCGGCTGCACGCAGCCTTCAAGCAGCAGCACGCGGCGCGCGTGGCGCACCGCCGGGCGTTTGCCAGGGGAGGCCACCTGGGCGGGCAACTTGCGCTTGAGTGGGCCCGGCAGGACTGGGCGCAGGGCTTGGCCTGCGCGGGTCAGCGCCTTGAACAGCGCCGGGCGCGGCACCACTGCGCGTAAACCTTGGCGCAGCAGGCGCTGGCCGACCGGGCGGGGCACTTGCTGCTCGACCACGGCGCGGCCGATGTCCAGCAGGTCATGGTATTTGACCCCTGACGGGCAGGTGGTCTCACAGTTGCGGCAGGTCAGGCAGCGGTCCAGGTGCAGTTGAGTGCTTGCGGTGACCGGCGCACCTTCGAGCACTTGCTTGATCAGGTAGATACGCCCGCGCGGTCCGTCCAGTTCATCGCCGAGCAACTGGTAGGTGGGGCAGGTGGCTGTGCAGAAGCCACAGTGCACACACGCGCGCAGGATGCTCTGCGCCTCTTCGGCGCGTGCCAGGCGCTTGGCGCTGTCGCTCAGGTTGGTTTGCATGGCGTGGCCTCACAGGTCCGGGTACAGGCGGCCAGGGTTGAACAGGCCCTGGGGGTCGAGTTGTTGCTTGAGGGCGTGGTGATAACGCATCAGCGCGGCCGGCAGTGGTGCACTGCTGTGCTCGCCTTGGGCATAGCCGGTGGCGTGGCCGCCGGCCTTGGCCGCCAGCTCGCGGATCGCCGTTGCGGGGGCGTTGGACTTCAGCCAGCGCTGCGCGCCGCCCCAGTCGATCAGCTGGCGCCCCGGCAGGTCCAGTTCGGCGGTGGCAATGGGCAACGACAGGCGCCACAGCGGTTCGGGGCCCTCGAAGAAGGCCAGGCGCTGCTCGCGCAGGTCACTCCAGAACGGGCTGTCGAGCACGTCGCCGCCCAGGCGCTGGCGGGCCGATTGCACCGAGCCCTCACCGCCTTCCAGGCGCAGGTACAGTGCTTCGCCGTCGTGGCAGGCTGCGCTGATCGGCAACGGCTGCTGACCCCATTCGGCCAGTTCGGCCAGGGCCTGATGGCGGTCCATCGGCAGGCGCAGGCTCAGGCATTGCCGGGGCCGTGGCAGCACCTTCAGCGACACTTCGGTCAGCAGGCCCAGGCAGCCGAAGCTGCCGGCCATCAGCCGCGAGACGTCGTAACCGGCGACGTTTTTCATCACCTCACCGCCAAAGCGCAGCAGCTTGCCGTGGCCGGTAATGACCCGCGTGCCGAGTACGTAGTCGCGTACCGACCCGGCCCAGGGCCGACGCGGCCCGGACAGCCCCGCTGCTACCATGCCGCCCAGGGTCGCCCCGGCGCCGAGGTGGGGCGGTTCGCACGGCAGCATCTGCCCGGCCTCGAACAGCGCCGCCTCGATCTCTTGCAGTGGCGTACCGGCGCGAGCGGTGAGCACCAGCTCGGTCGGGTCGTAACTGACGATGCCGCGGTGGCCGCGGGTATCGACGAGCTCCCCGACCACCGGGCGCCCCAGCATGGCTTTGCTGTTGCTGCCCTGAATGCGCAGCGGGGTGTTCAGGTTCAAGGCCTGGTTGACCTGTTCGAGCAGGTCCTGGCTCATGTCGCGGTCCAGGCTCATCAGAAGCGCTCCAGGTCAGGGAAGGGCAGTTGCCCGTGGTGCACATGCATGGCACCGAACTCGGCGCAGCGGTGCAGGGTGGGGATGTTCTTGCCCGGGTTGAGCAGCCTTTTGGGATCGAACGCTGCCTTCACGGCATGGAACAGGGTGATTTCGTCGCTGTTGAACTGCGCGCACATCTGGTTGATTTTCTCGCGGCCTACGCCATGTTCGCCGGTGATGCTGCCGCCCACTGCCACGCACAGTTCAAGGATGCGCCCGCCGATGACTTCGGCGCGTTCCAGTTCGCCGGGCAGGTTGGCATCGAACAGGATCAGTGGGTGCATGTTGCCGTCGCCGGCGTGGAACACGTTGGCAACGCGCAGGCCGTACTGCGCGGACAGTTCGCTGATGCCCTTGAGCACGCGCGGCAGTTCGCGGCGCGGGATGGTCCCGTCCATGCAGTAGTAGTCCGGCGAGATGCGCCCCACCGCAGGGAATGCGTTCTTGCGGCCTGCCCAGAAGCGCACGCGCTCGGCCTCGTCGCAGGCCAGGCGCACCTCGCGGGCGCCGGCCTGCTGCAGTACCGCTGCCACACGCTCGCAGTCGTCCTGCACGTCGGCCTCGACACCATCGAGTTCGCACAAAAGGATCGCCGCAGCCTCTACCGGGTAGCCGGCGTGGATGAAGTCTTCGGCGGCGCGGATCGCCAGGTTGTCCATCATTTCCAGGCCACCGGGGATGATCCCGGCAGCGATGATTTCGGCCACGGCCCGGCCGGCGTCTTCCACGCTGTCGAAACTGGCCAGCAGGACCCGGGCGACCTGGGGCTTGGGCAGCAGTTTGACGGTCACTTCGGTGACGATCCCGAGCATGCCTTCGGAACCGGTGAACAGTGCCAGCAGGTCGAAGCCTGGGCTGTCGAGGGCATCGCTGCCCAAGGTCAGGCGTTCGCCTTCGACGGTGAGGATCTCCACCTTGAGCAGGTTGTGTACGGTCAAACCGTACTTCAGGCAGTGCACGCCTCCGGCGTTTTCAGCGACATTGCCGCCGATGGAGCAGGCGATTTGCGAAGAGGGGTCGGGCGCGTAGTAAAGGCCATAGGGCGCCGCTGCGTGGGAAATGGCCAGGTTGCGCACCCCCGGCTGAACCCGGGCGAAACGGCCTTGCGGGTTGACTTCAAGAATGCGGTTGAAGCGTGCCATGACCAGCAGGATACCCTTGGCCAGTGGCAATGCGCCGCCTGACAAGCCCGTGCCGGCACCACGCGCCACGACGGGCACGCCGCGTAGATGGCAGAGCCTGAGCAGCGTCTGCACCTGCTCCAGACGCTCGGGCAGCACCACCATCAGGGGCATGGTGCGGTAAGCAGAGAGGCCGTCGCATTCGTAAGGTGTGAGGTCTTCGCCCCGATGCAGGATCTCAAGGTCGGGCAGCGCTTCGCGCAAGGCCTGCAGCAGGGCCGGCTGGTCCACGGCAGGCAGCGCGCCATCGACCCGTTCGTCGTAGAGAATGTTCATCAGGCTCACTCAACGGCAGTTTTTGTTGTTGTGGGTAAACCGTTCACCCCGCAGCCTGCGCGCCCCGTTGCCTCAGGTCGAGCCTGCAGCGCACTGGTCCTACCAGTTTTTCCGGCAGGTGCTGGTTATTTACCGGTTGGGATGCGTAGATTGGCGCAGGCTATGGAAGTGGTCCTACCAGTTGAGGGGGTGCACATGGTTGCTGAAGGCAAGGCCAAGGTCGCCGACCAGGTTGCCGAGCGGGTCGAACGGTTGATCGTCGAGGGTGTGCTCAAGGTGGGGCAGGCCTTGCCTTCGGAGCGACGCCTGGTGGAAAAGCTCGGCTGTTCACGCTCGGCACTGCGTGAAGGCCTGCGCATCCTGCGCGGGCGCGGCATCATCGACACCGAGCAGGGGCGCGGTTCGTTCGTCGCCGACCTGACCGGGCAGCAGGTGGGCGTCACCCCGCTGATGCACCTGTTCAGCTCGCAACCGCGCACTTTGTTCGACCTGTTGGAAGTGCGCGCGCTGCTCGAGGCCGAGTCCGCACGCCTGGCAGCGTTGCGTGCCACCGATGTGGACCGCCTGCTGATCCGCCGTCGCTACGAAGACATGCTCGCCGCCCACGCAGCGCCCGAAGGGCTGGATGCGCGTGAGCACGCCCACCGCGACCATGCGTTCCACCGGGCGATCAGCGAGGCCTCGCACAACCCGGTGCTGGTGCACACCCTGCAGTCGCTCAGCGACCTGACCTTGAACACGGTGTTCGCATCGGTCAACAACCTGTATTGCCGCCCCGCGCAGAAGCGCCAGATCGACCGCCAACATGCGCGGCTGTATCACGCAGTGATGGAGCAATTGCCGGAGCAGGCGCAGCGGGCGGCGCGCGAACACATCAACGGGATTCGCGACAGTTTGCGCGAGATCGAGCAGGAGGAGCAGCGGCTGGTGCGGGCGACGATGCGCATGGACGGGTGGGGGTGAGGTGACCCTGAGGGCGCCGGATTGCCGGCGGCCCATAGGGCAGTTGTGGAAGTAACTTTATTATTGCGCCAGATGCCGAATCATCGCGACCGTCAGGTACAAGCGCGGCGCCACACTGCTCAGCTCGATGTACTCGTCGTCACCATGCAGCCCCGCGCCGACCACGCCCAGGGTTTCCAGTACCGCCGGCTTGTCGCTGCCCGGTACGTAGGCATAGCCGGCATCGGTGCCGAAGCGCATGGCAATCGGCTCGATCTTGTGGCCGACCTCGGCATACAGCTGCTGGGCAGTCTGGGCCAGCTTCGCCGATGCGTCATTGCGTGCCAGGGGGGGGCGGCCTTTTTCGACGGTGACGGTCGCTTGGGTATCGGCGACCAGCAGTTTTTTCACGATGCGCTGAGCGTCCCCCTGCACCCGGTCGGTCTCGCTCAGATCCGAGTAACGCATGTCCGCTTCGGCAGTGGCCAATGCCGGGATGATGTTGGCCTTTTCGCCGGCTTTGGCCAGGGTCCAGTTCACCGTGGTGCCTTTGCTGGCATCACCCAGGTCTTTGAGCTGGAGCAACTGGTGGGCCAGTTCGGTCAACGCGTTGCGCCCCTCTTCGGGGGCCGAGCCTGCGTGCGAGGCACGGCCCTTGACCTCGAGCCTGAGGCGGTTGATGCCATTGGTGGCGACCGTCACGGCGTCCTTGTCCGGTGGCTCGTAAGAGAACACGTAGTCATGCTTGCGCGCCAGTTCGGCGATGATCTGCTTCGACCCGGCCGAACCCATTTCCTCGTCCGGGTTGAACAGCACGGTGAGCGTGCGGTAACCCTTGAACTCTTGCTGTTGCAGCAGTTTGAGTGCATGCAGGATCATCGCCACGCCACCCTTGGCGTCGGCAACGCCCGGGCCGTAGGCGCGTGGGCCATCCACGCGGAACGGGCGCTTGGCCACGGTGCCAGGGACGAAGACGGTGTCGTAGTGGACCATGAGCAGGAAATCTTTGCTGCCGGTACCTTTGAAGGTGCCGACGATGTTGTCGCCCACTGACGGTTTGGCGGAGTGGGTCTGCACCTGGGCATCCAATGCCTCGAGGCGCTTGACCAGCGCGGCGCTGACTTGTGCAAGGCCGGGCTCTGTGCCGGTACCGGTGTCGACCGAAACCAGGCTCTTGAGGGTTTCAAGGTAGGCTGCCTGTTCGCCCTGGGCTTGTATCAGCAGGTCCTGGGGAGAAGGTTGGGCAGCGGTTGCCTGGGTACAGGCGATCAAAAGCGCCAGGGCGATGGCGTGGGGAGGGCGGGGCAAAGGCATCGGTTCTTCCTTGTCGTGGTGAGCCGTTGAGCCTAGCCCCTCACGCGCGTGCCTGCCCGGCCAACTGCAGCCTTTTCGCGGGCACCCGCAGGGGGCGGGTCGGCCCGCGAGAAAGCCTACAGGCCTCAGTGGTGAGCCATTGGGTCATCTTGGGACAATATGGCTCGAGCCAGCTCTTCATCGCTGGCCTGCAAGCCAGGATTGTCCTTGCGTGCCTGTTCCAGCGCCGATTCCACGTAGGCGCCTCGAATAGCACCACCGCTGGCGACGAATGCAGACAACTCGTCACGGGCGGGGATGATCCGTTTGTCATCCTTGAAAGTCGAATACAGCGAGGCGGATACACCGGCCGAGGTAGCGACGTCGCCCGCATCGACGCGGGCCATGGCAGCACCTGCAGGCAGCAGGAGCAGCAATGCAGGTGCGAGGAATAGGTGGCGCATAGCGTGTTCTCCAATAGCGTGAAGCCCAAGGGAAATACCACTCAGTGAGTAAGATGGCGCAACTGGGGTGGTAGTTCCCTTGGTGGAACATTACCGTCGAGCGCGGATTGACAAAGCTTCCAGCCCTTATGCTGGTGAGCGTCGATACAGCGGGCGTGGCATGCTCGGATCGAGTTCGGTGAGCCTGGAGCCGGCTATGACGAAACCGGCGCGCTCTGCCAGGCGCTGGCTGGCCTGGTTGTCGATATCGGTGGTCAGCCACACCGGCGTTGCGATGGTATCGAGCAGGCCGGTCAATGCTTCGCGCATCAGCCCCTTGCCACTGAACGCCTGGCTGGCCCAGTAACCTACCTCGTACTCAGCGTTGCCCGGGCGCAGGCCGATGCAGCCGATGACTGCGTCACTGTCCGCGTGCAGCACGAAGTACCGCTTTTCGGCTGCGGGGTCGAGAAATTCACGGGCACTCAGTTGCAGGCTCTCGCACACTTCCTGCAGCGTCCAGTCAGGTTTGGCCCAGGCCAGGAAGGGTTGGTGCAGGGTGTAGCTTTCGAGCAGGGCCTGGCGCAGTTGCGCTGCAAGGGCCGGGTCGGGGCGCACCAGGCGGGTGCGCGGGGTGCTCAGGGAGCAAGGGAGTGTGGGGTAGGGCATACGGGCCATCCTGGCATGAGGGGGTATCACTCTACTTTGCGCGTATTGCATTGACCGTGTCGAGCGGGCGTGGTCTGCTCGGCTTGACGACCCATTTGCGATCCCCACCAACAGCGCCATCGACCCTGGGAAAATGAAGGACCACCATGCCCGACTACAAACTGCACTGCTTCGCCGAATCCGGTAATGCTTATAAAGCTGCCCTCATGCTCGAACTCACCGGCCAGGCCTGGCAGCCGGTGTTCGTCGATTTCTTCAACGGCCAGACTCGTGAGCAAAGCTGGCGTAATGAGGTCAACGAGCAGGGCGAGGTGCCGGTGCTGGAGCATGCGGGCCAGAAGATCACCCAGTCGGCGCTGATCCTTGAATACCTCGCCGAACGCACCGGCCAGTTCGGCCCGCGCGATGACAACGAAAAGCGCGAAATCTGGCGCTGGATGCTGTTCGACAACCACAAGTTCACTGCCTATTACGCGGCGCTGCGGTTCATTTTCTGCCTGAAGAACGCTGGCGAAACACCGGTAACCCAGTTTCTTCGCGAGCGCGCCACGGCTGCTTACCGGGTGGTCGATGCGCACCTGGCGAAAACGCCCTATATGGTCGATGGGCGCCTGACCATCGCCGACCTGTCGCTGGCGGGCTATGTGTTCATGCCGGAAGATACCGGCATCCCGTTGGCACAGTTCACCCATATTGAAGCGTGGAAAGCGCGTATCCAGGCGCTGCCGGGCTGGAAGCATCCCTATGAACTGATGCCACGCACAGCGCCGGTCTGATCGGCCGCGTCGTACTTGAGGGCGGCCGGGTGAAAACTACCCAGCCGCGTCCTGCTTTGGTGCGCGGCGGCCTCAAATTGAGTCAACAGGCACATAAAAAACCATCAAGAACGGACCATTCTGTGCAACCTGCACACTATTTGTCATGCCGTGCGCCTGCTATTTCGCCGTACATCGGCCAGCAAAAAGCGGCCCGTATATTGCTCTAGCTGCTCCAACCTAAACCCGGAGCACCTGACAATGAGTTCCCCCTCCGAATTCCCGCTTTGCGAGGCGCCGCAGCACGCCCGCAAGGGCCTTTTGCCAATCGCCATGGTCCTGTTCAGTTTCACCTTCTTCACCGGCACGATGTTCGCCGGGGGCAAGCTGGGCATGGCCTTCGGGTTCATCGACATGCTCTGGATCGCCACCCTCGGCAACACGCTGCTGGCCCTTTACGCCGCCGCGCTGGCGTTCATCGCTTCGCGCAGCGGGCTCAACACTGTACTGATGGGGCGCTTCTGCTTCGGCGAGGCGGGCAGCCGGCTGTCGGACTTCCTGCTCGGTTTCGCCGAACTGGGCTGGTATGCGTGGGGCACGGCCACTGTGGCGATCGTGCTGGTAAAGCTGCTTGGGCTGGCCGAGGGCTTCACCGTGCCGTTGATGGTGCTGTTCGGGTTGGGCTTCAGCATCACGGCATTGGTCGGTTTCAAGGGGCTGGACCTGTTGTCGCGGGTATCGGTACCGCTGATGTTCGCCCTGTTGATCGTCTCCATGGTAATCGCCACCCGCGACGTGGGTGGCCTGCAGCAACTGGCGGCGCTGGTGCCGCATGAGACCATGACCTTCTCGGCAGCGGTGACCATGGTCTTCGGCACCTTTGCCAGCGGCGCCACCCAAGCCACCAACTGGACGCGCCTGTCGCGCAGCGGGCGGGTGGCGGTGACGGCCAGTGTGGTGGCATTTCTGCTCGGCAACGGGCTGATGGTCGTGGCCGGCGCCTGGTGCGCGATGGTCTACCAGCAGGCCGACATCGTCGAAGTGATGATGCTGCAAGGGCTGTCGTTCGCAGCGGTGGTCATGCTCTGCCTCAACCTGTGGACCATCCAGGGGCCGACCATCTACAACGTTGCCGCCGCAGCGTGTCACCTGGTGCGCAGCGAACGCCGGCGCACGGCAACACTGGTGGCGGCAGGAGTAGGCATCGTGTTGGCGATCGGTGGCATGTACGAGTTGCTGATTCCCTTCCTGGTATTGCTGGGTTCGATCATCCCGCCGGTGGGTGGGGTGATCATGGCCGACTTCTGGTACCGCCACCGTGGCAAGTATCCGGCCCTGGCCACGGTCAGCCTGCCGCGCTACAACCTGCTGGGGCTGTTCGCCTATGGGGTCGGTGCGCTGGCGGCCTATGCCTCGCCCTGGGTGGCGCCATTGGTGGGTATCGGCGCCTCGGCGCTGTGCTACATCGTGCTGCTTGAACTTGGCGGCCGACGCCGGGCACTGGGCCAGGCGCGGGCCGAGCCGTGAGCCTGGCCCTGGAAGAGATCCTGCACCTGCCCGGCCTGCACGAGATGAGCGTGCGGGCTGGTGCACGCAACCTGCAGCGCCGGGTGCGCTGGCCCTACGTGGCGGAGAACGAGGGCATCGCCGAATGGGTGATGGGCGGTGAGCTGGTGTTCGTCACCGGCATCAACCACCCTCGTGGCGAGGGCAACCTGCTGAGCCTGGTCGAAGACGGCGATGCGGTGGGTATCGCCGGCATGGTGATCCTCACGGGCGGTACCTTCATCCAGTGTATTCCGGCCGCGGTAATCGCGCGCGCCGAGCAGTTGGGGCTGCCACTGATCGAGCAGCCCTATGCCCTGAAGATGGTGGTGGTCACCCACCTGATCGGTACCGCACTGGTACAGATGGCCCAGGTGCGCCGCTCGCGCAACGACATCCTCGGGCAACTGCTGACCGGTGACTATCCAAGCCTGGCCATCGCCCGCCAGCGGGCCGCGCACCTGCAGCTCGACCTGGACGGGCCGCGGCGTTTGGTGGCGTTGCGCTTGTCGGCGGTCGACGGGCTGTTCGAGCGGCATGGCCTGGCCACAGGCGAACGCCTGTGGCAGGACACCCGCCAAACCCTGGAAGACCAGCTTGAAGCCTGGTGCCGGGCCCGGGCCGGCGCGGTCACCGCGCAACTGGCCGGTGACCTGTTCGTGTTGCTGCTGCCCGATACCCCGGACTTGCGTGCAGCCTTGGCCGGCCTGCACCGGCAGTTGGCCGCGCAGGCAGGTGAGATGGGGCTGTTCATGGGCCTGTCGAGCCTCGCCGAGGACTGTGGCCATTACCGCCAAGCCCTCAACCAGGCGCGTCAGGCCCTGGAGGTGGCGCAAAACCTGCGCCCGGCCACCGGCTTGTGCGACTTCAGCGAGCTCGGTGTATTGCGCCTGCTGCAGGGCATCGTCGACCGTTCGCTGATCGATGACTTCGTCGCCCAGACCCTCGGCCCGCTGCGCGCCCCCGGGCGTAAACAGCCCAACGCACTGCTGCACACCCTCGACGCGCTGCTCAAGGAAAACGGCAACGGTCTCAAGGCCGGGCAGCGCCTGGGTTTGCACCGCAACACCATCAACCAACGGATGCAACGCATCGAACAACTGAGCGGGCAGTCCCTGGACGACCCGCTTTTCCGTATGAACGCTGCGGTCGCTATGCTGATATGGCGCATGACCGAAGCCCAAGGCAAGGAGTAACTCCATGAACATCATCAACGCACGACTGCGCGGTAAGCCCGGCCTGATGCGCATCGAACTGGACGGCGAGCGTATCGCCGCCATTGTGCCCCAGGCCAATGCCGTCATGCCCGCCAGCCCCGACGACCTGGACGCCCAACAGAACCTGGTGGTGCCCCCCTTCGTCGAGCCGCACATTCACCTCGATGCCACTTTGACCGCCGGTGAGCCGAACTGGAACATGAGCGGCACGCTGTTCGAGGGGATCGAGCGCTGGGCCGAGCGCAAGGCAATCACCACCCACGACGACATCAAGACCCGCGCCAAGAAGACCATCGGCATGCTCGTGGACCATGGCATCCAGCATGTGCGTACCCATGTGGATGTGACCGACCCCAAGCTCACGGCGCTCAAGGCGATGGTCGAGGTGCGTGAGGAGGTGCGCGAGCTGATCGACCTGCAGATCGTCGCGTTCCCGCAGGAAGGCATCGAGTCGTACGCCAACGGCCGTGCGTTGATGACCGAGGCGGTAGCGATGGGCGCCGACGTGGTCGGCGGCATTCCACACTTCGAGAACACCCGCGACCAGGGCGTGTCGTCAGTGAAATTCCTCATGGAGTTGGCCGAGCGTACGGGCTGCCTGGTGGACGTGCATTGCGACGAGACCGACGACCCGCAGTCGCGCTTCCTCGAGGTGCTGGCCGAAGAAGCGCGGGTGCGCGGGATGGGGCCACGGGTGACCGCAAGCCACACCACGGCCATGGGTTCCTATGACAATGCCTACTGCTCCAAACTGTTCCGCCTGTTGAAAATGTCGGGCATCAATTTCGTTTCGTGCCCGACCGAGAGCATCCATTTGCAGGGGCGCTTCGACAGCTACCCCAAACGCCGCGGGCTGACGCGTGTGGCCGAGATCGACCGGGCAGGCATGAACGTGTGCTTCGGCCAGGATTCGATCGTCGACCCCTGGTACCCGCTGGGCAATGGCAACATCCTGCGCATACTCGAGGCAGGGCTGCACATCTGCCACATGCTGGGCTACGAAGACCTGCAACGTTGCCTGGACCTGATCACCGACAACAGTGCGCGCACGCTCAACCTTGGCGAGCGCTACGGCATCGAGGTGGGGCGCCCGGCGAACCTTTTGTTGCTGTCGGCGCCGGACGACTATGAGATGGTGCGCAGCCAGGGCCATGCGCTGGTGTCGGTGCGCCACGGCAAGGTGCTGATGCGCCGTACACAGGCGCAGGTCGAACGGTTCGCCTGAAGCGGGAAGGGGCCACTGAGTGCTTGCCTGGCGACGCTGAACTTGGCACCCTTTGTGGCCGCCGAACCGTCCATGCCGTGACAGAAGGAAACCTACCGTTGAGTTGGGACAAAATCGGGAAACTGCTCGTAGCCCTGTTGCTTGGCCTGATGGTCTGGCTGGTGGCCTACGTGGTGCTCAAGGACAACGCCCGCCTCGAAGCTTCCCTGACCTATTCCTACCTCACCTACCCAAGCCAGTTCAGCGAGCGCATCAGCAAGACCAACGAACAGCTCAAGTACGAGCGGCTGCAGCCTCGCATCGCCGGCATTGGCCAGGGGGCGCTGAGCCAGGATCAGGTCGACAGGCTGATCGACCTGGCCCAGGCACCCTACGCCCAACTGTTCGCCAAACCGTTCGAGGCCGGGTTGGTGGACCACCGTACCGGCTTGCTCATAGAGCTGCGCAACACCGGTCACACCGAGGTGCGCGAGGTCAAGGTGCGCCTGCCGGCCAAGGGTTTGGTGCAAGTGCGCGACGGTTCAGGCAACGACACCCTCTACGAGGCCTCCACGCCCATGGTCGAGATCCCGGTCATCGAGCAAGGCAGGGCGTGCAAGGTGTGGGTGTATTTCGATGCCGACTACTCGCAGATCCGCCAGGGGGGTATCAGCATCAGCCATGCCGACGGTGTGGCGGATGTGCAGGTGTATCGAGAATTCATCGGTTTCCCGGCGTTGGTGGCGCGCTACAGCCGGGAGCTGATGGTGCTGCTTGGTGTGCTGGGGCTCAGTGTGCTGGGCCTGGGCTACGCCTGCCTTGCGCGGTCACGCAAGCCCGCATTGCCCTCCTGATGACTTAGTGGCTGCCGTCGTGCAGGGCCAGGCTTTGGCGCAACTGCTCGATCACGGCTGTGCGCAATGCCTCTGGCGCCTGTACACGTATGGAGCCCGCCTGGGACAGCAGCCAGCCCATCAACGCGCGGCTGTCGTCGACGGTGGCATCCAGGGTCGCCCCGCCGTTGCCGTGCGGGGCCAGGCGCATGTCATCTGACAAGGGCTGGTCTTCCAGGCGCCGCGCGAGGGCGTCATCCACCCAGGCGCGCAATTCGATCTGCCGGGCAGGGCAGAGCGCATCCGGCTGCAGCAGTTGAGCCTCACCCAGGTTGCGGCCTGGCTGCCAGTACCAGCCGTAGGGCATGCCCTTGTTGTTGCAGCGTAAATGGAACAGCGACGCAAGCTCATTGAGGTCACGTTCCACCGTGCGTTTGCTGGTCTTGTAGCCGACCTTGGCCAACGCGGCCTGCAACTGTGTGGAGCTCATGCCCGGATGGCGGTCGGGCAGCAATTTGAGCAGTTGCCACTGGCGGGCGATCGTGTGGCGGGTAGAGTTGCTGGGCAAAGGGCTCGTCCTTGAAGTTCAGGCGTGGTGCATGCCTGAATGATGGCAATTGGCTATTGCTGCGAGCATACCCGTTCAGTGAATAGGATCCAAGTTCAGCAGGATGAGCGGCCTGCGCACTTGTTTCACGATTCGGCGCCACCCCATGCTCAGGCAGGCAGGCGCTGCCAAAGCCGGCGATCACCAGGCGGAGCATTTCCTCAAGGCTCGGCTAAGACGCCACGATGCGGTCGGGAAATCCCTGCTGGTCACGGACGATGGTCAGCGGCGAGAGCATTCCGCCAATCTGGTCGCTGGTGAAACCGACGAAGATCTCCCGTTGCGCTTGCCGTGTGTGATTGCACAGGAGAGGGGAACCTGGAGAGCCTGGAGGCGAATGGACGGGGCAGATTGGCGGTAAGTGCTGTTTGCCGGCAACTTTGTTGTTGCTGCCGGCGTCTATGCTGATCTTCGATCTTGGCGAACGAGATTTCGCTTCCTGGAGCTGTGGTGTCAGCGCTGCTCAGAGCACATACTTTTTTTGGGTCAAAAAATCGGGTTCTCGCCAATTGGGACCTTTGATGTACCCGTATCCACCCTGTTGTATCAGTCCTTCGTCAATCATTTTCTTGATCAAGTTCATGAGTTGCAGGCAATCGCCAATGTTTACCCATGCATGCCGGTTGTACAGATTGTCGAGCCGTGGGTGAGAAATGCCATCACGCCTGGCGAGCCACAAAATGACATCTGTGGGGCTCTCGTTCGTTACTATTTCGCTGATCGTGTTCATTTGTTTTCTCGCGCAATCTGTTGGTTATCTGCTTCGATGGCTTCTGGAGTGTAAAGCAGTTCGGGTTCTGAGGTGAGTTGGTAGTCTTCCAGTGTTGCTGTGTGTGTATTGTTCCACACCTCACCAACATCGCTTGGTCTGATTTTATCTGGGATTCCAAGTGCGCGAAAGCGCTCAAGCTCCCTTGTTTCATGAGTGTAGAATCGCTTATCTGTGTCGGTCGCTTGTGATGTGCCTTGTAGGATTTTTTCAAGCCTGTCGATCATGATGTCATTGGCATCGGAGGGTTCGAATCGACTGACATGCAATTTGACTAGGTCAACTCCCGTTTGGTTGATCGTGGCTTCTCGCCAGTCCAGGCGTTCGATAGGCCCGCCTGCTTTGTCTGGATTGTAGGCCCTGCCGCTGTATGTGCCTATAGTTGTAGCGCCGGGATACGGCGAATTGAATACGATATATAACGGCGGCAGGCCAGACTCTACCGGGAAGCAGTAAATGCAATCTCTGGGATTTTGGGGTTCATTTGCGGGGAAGGGCGTCGCCGCGCTGCTGGCCGTTTCGAGATTTACACCCTTATAGGGGTTGGGCTTGACGGGTATGCCTGGAGATGTGGTCGAAGAGCCACCAGCGACATGAATGGGGAATGTAAGTCGTATCGGGAAGTCCCTTGATGGGGCCGAGACGTAACTGTTACTCGCTTCATCGAATATGAGGGCGCGCACGGGTATCTGGTGCGCTGCATCTGCTGTACTCAGATGCCTCGTAAGGATGTAGGTGTCGAGGTCAGTGTGGATTCGAAGCGGGGACTCAAGGAGACCTTCGGTTGTAGCAAGCTCATTAAGGTTCTCGGGTAGGTCAGGGATCAGCAGCTCTGCCGGGATGCTCAAGGCCGAATCATGGTACAGGTCAGAGTTCCCTAGTTCAGGGGAGTAAAGGACACCGCCGATACCCAGTCTGAAAATTCGCAATGCTGCAGCTTCGGCCATGTTAATCAGTCTACGTCCTGCATACTTCAGTCCGAATTCAATGTATCGACTTATTGCTATGGGGCCTTGGGTTGTGCCTAATTGAATTGTTGGGTTCGTCGTCAGGATGATGGTGTTGCTGTGAGGGCGCTCCTGGTTTCTGTTTTGTAGAACTGATGTTGCTGTATGGTGAGTTTTTTCCAGCTCTCTCAAAACCTTCTTCAGGCAACGCTTCAGCACAATTTCGATTTGGGCGGCAGTGAGGCTGATTGCGAGTTTGTACAATGCCTCTTCAATTATGAAGAATTCGCTTTCTTCTTCGATGTATACGTATGCCGTGACCTCGAAAAACTGGGCCAAGGTCTGGTCGTTTGGGGCGTAAACATGAATGCCGTTGTAGAGGTCTGTGTGCTGGCCTGCCTGACGACGAATTTCGCTGTAAAGAAGCAGGAGCAGTGCCTTTTTTGCAAAGAGCTTGCCGGCGGTTTCGCTGTGAGTCAGGTCAATGTCTAGATACTGCTTTTCCAAGTAGGTTGCAAGGCCGGGTTCCCCCGCAGGACAAGACGCTTCAATGCTGTTGATCACATTCTGCGCAATACTTTCAGCGCTCTCCAAAAGCGCATTGTCAGTAAGCGCTGTTATGTCTGGCGGCGTTATTGGTATTGTGAAAGGCTGTTTCCATGAGAGCAAGGTTTCGAAGTTATAATCAAAAGGCGCGGAGGAGTATATTTCGTCAAGTTCAGGGTTTGTTATGGTTCTGCGGGCAGTCATTTCTCTTTCCTGTGATGCAGGTTTGGAGAGAAATATGATGTGACTGTTGCCTCCCAAGACTAAGATGGAATTGGTTCTTAGGCCACTTTCATGGCCCTGACTTTATTCGCCCAGGCATTGGGAGTGGCGCCGCAGCGACTGAGGGTGCGTTCGAAGACTGGGCAGCGAGGCATGAGCAGGGCTGTGGTTATCGGACCCGGTGTTTACCTACGCAGAGGTATTGTGTGAACACACGATGTGCCTGCTCATAGCACCCTGCGGATAGAGCGCCGCGCGCGGCGCTTGATGTCGCAGACGCTGGAAATGCCGCGGCGAGCAGCCCCACAGCACAATCCCTGAGCCCTAAATCCCCGCCCGGCGCACGTGCTTCACCAACACCTTCTCCAACAACTCCCACATCGCAGGGTCGGTACTGAACGCCACGTTGAACCGCATCCACCCGGTCGGCTTGGCATCGACCATGAACAACTGCCCGGGCCCGAGCATGATGCCTTTCTCCAGCGCATCATCCAGTAGCGCTGCGCTGTCCGGGATGGCCGGGTGGCGGGTCCAGATATACATGCCTTCATCCGACTCGATGAACAGCTCGAAACCCAGCCGGTGCAGGTGCCGGCCAACTTCCTGGTGGGCCTCGGCCAGGCGCTGGCGCAGGCGCTTGAGGTGCTTGCGCCAGCGGCCGTCGATGATCGCGGCATACACCACACGCTCCATCACCTGCGAGGTGGTCAGGCCCGAGCGCATCTTCAGGTGCAGCAGCTTCTGCGCCAGTTCCGGGTTGGCCAACAGGTAGCCGACCCGCACGTTGGGCGAAATGCTCTTGGAGTAGCTGCCCACGTACACCACCTGCTGCAGGTGGTCGAGGCTGGCCAGGCACGGCTGCGGCTCGGCGACCATGTCGGCGTACAGGTTGTTTTCCACCAGGCGAAAGCCGTGCTGGCTGGCCAGTTGCAGCAAGCGGTGCAGCTGCGCCAGCGGGGTGCGCGAGCAGGTCGGGCTGTGCAGGTGCGGCTGAGTGAAGAAAGCCGTCGGGCGGTGGTGCGCCAACAGCTGCTCGAGGTGGTTGAGGTCGTAGCCGTTGGGGGTGCGCGGCACGCCGATCAAGGTGGCGCCCTGGGTGCGCAGGATGCTCATCAGGTTGGGGTAGCCGGGGTCGTCCACCAGCACCACGTCACCGGGGCGCACAAGCGTGCGCACGGCCAGGTCCAGAGCCTGGCTGGCACCGTGGGTGAGCATCAGCTGGGCGGTGTTGGCGACGATCGACAGTTCCTGCTGCAGGTTCTGCGCGGTCAGCGCGCGCAATTCCGGCAGGCCCATCGGGTCGCCATAGCCGGACAGCTCCAGCGGGCTGCCGGCAACCTGGCGCAGGCCGCGGCGCAGGCCTTCTTCGTACATCCAGTCGTTGGGCAGCCAGCCGCAGCCCGGTTTGAATGGCAACTGACGGGTCTCGAAGATCTGCTGCAGGTACCATTCGGAGTTGAACGATGGTCGACTGGCGTCGGCCTCGGCGCTGTGGTTGTCCAGCAATTCGGCCGCCGCGCGGTTGACGAAGAACCCGGCATTGCCCTTGCTCACCAGCAGCCCCTGGGCGACCAGGCGGTCGTAAGCCTCGACCACGGTGAAGGTGCTCACCGAATAGGTCGCGGCAAACGCGCGGATCGACGGGACCTTGGCACCTGGCTTGAGGGTCTGGTTGTCGATCAGCTCACGCAGCCCGTCGATGATCTGGTTGACCAACGGCGTCGAGGAGTCTGGGTGTAATTCAAGCATTCGGGGGCCTTGAGGGTGCGTAACGGCAGGCGCCTGCAGGGTGTATTGCATCGGCGACCTGTACAGTGCAGTGCGACTTTCATGCCACTGTGCATGGCTCTATGTGTCGGACATTTTTACATTAGGTGTCAGATAGCGCCACATAAAGCATGTTCAGTTCGCTCTAGGGGCAAACCCTGGGGCGCGTCAGCAGGCCGCCATGGAAGGCCTGCGTGTGTAACAGCACACCTCCTGCCCGCATTAGCACTGATGTACAGGTGAGGCCGATGACCATCGCGGTCTTACAGTTTTCCTTGGATAAAAAGAAGCACGGGGTACACAACTGATGGACGCAACATCCACAACCACCACCGCGAAAAGCGGGCACGAGAGCAAACTCAGTGCCTCGCTCAAGTCGCGCCACCTGACGATGATGTCGATCGCCGGGGTTATCGGCGGCGCCTTGTTCGTCGGCTCCGGCAGCGTGATCCACAGCGCCGGCCCGGCTGCTGTCCTGGCCTACCTGGCAGGCGGCATCCTGGTGGTACTGATCATGCGCATGCTGGGTGAAATGGCGACTTCGTCGCCCGACACCGGTTCGTTTTCCACCTACGCCGACCGCGCCATTGGCCGTTGGGCCGGTTTCACCATCGGCTGGCTGTACTGGTGGTACTGGGTCATCCTCATGGCCTGGGAAGCTTATGTGGCAGGCAAGATCCTGCATGGTTTCTTCCCTGATGTAAGCGTCAACGTGTTCGTGCTGGCCACGACCCTGGTGCTGATCACCGTCAACTTCTTCAACGTCAAGCACTACGGCGAGTTCGAGTTCTGGTTCGCGTTGATCAAGGTGATCGCGATCGTCTGCTTCCTGATCGTGTGTACTGCAGCGGTGATGAACATCTGGCAGTTCGGTGAAGTGCGCGGCATCACCCACCTGACCGCCGAAGGCTTCATGCCCAATGGCATCACCACGGTGATCGGGGCGTTGCTTGGCGTGATGTTCGCCTTCCTCGGTGCCGAAATCGTCACCATCGCCGCATCCGAAGCCAAGGACCCGGCCACCCAGATCGTCAAGGCCACCAACTCGGTGGTGTGGCGTGTATGCCTGTTCTACGTCGGCTCGATCTTCCTGATCGTCTGCCTGGTGCCGTGGAACGACCCGCACCTGGGCGTTTCCGGTTATGGCGCCTACCGCCGCACCTTGGAACTGCTGGGTGTGCCGTATGCCGAGCTGTTGATGAACTTCGTGGTACTGACGTCGGTGAGCAGCTGCCTGATCTCGGGCCACTACACCGCTTCGCGCATGCTGTTCTCGCTGGCACAGCGTGGCGATGCGCCGTCGTTCTTCAAGACAACCCGCGCCGGTACCGGCGTACCGGTGAACGCGATCATCGGTTCGTGCGCCGTGGCCGTGGTGTGTGCGCTGATCAACTTCAGCGAGACCCTGCGCCCGAAAGACGTGCTCGATACACTGATGAACACCACCGGCATGATCGCTTTGCTGGTGTACCTGGTGATTGCCTTCTCGCAGCTGCGCATGCGCCGCAAGCTGATCGCCGAGGGCAAGGAAGTACGCCTGAAGATGTGGCTGTTCCCGTGGCTGACCTACCTGGTGATCGCCTTCATCGTCGCCGCACTGGTGACCATGGCCTTCATGCCTGACTACCAGATCCTGGTGATCTCCACCGGCATTGCTGCCGCCGTCGTGGTGGCCATGGGTGTGGTGCACCAGATGCGCAGCGCCCGCAAGCACTAAGCGCTAGTGGTTGCCCGAAGCGGCCGGCTCCCTCGTGGACCCGGCCGTTTCGCGTTGATGGGCGGGAGTTTTGTCCGCTGGCATGTGAAAGCGCCCGTTCATCCACGGTGAGCCGAGGAGGGCGGCGGCGCTGATCAGGGCCAGTAGGGCCAGGGCGAGGAATGGTTTCATGGGCATGCGCATAAGGGGCTGACTTCAAGGATGAGCTAACAGTTCCCGCGACAGGGCCCGTACAGGCGACAGATGGCTTATGCTGAGCACATTGCCCGCCAAAAGGAGCCCCTCATGGCCTGGTCCGCCACCCAGTATTCCCTGTTCGAAGACGAACGCACCCGTGCGGTGCGCGACCTGCTTGCCGCGGTGCCTCCCCGCCCGGTGCGCCACGCTACCGACTTAGGTTGCGGCCCTGGTAATTCCACCGAAATACTGCTGCAGCGCCACCCCGATGCCCAGGTGACTGCCCTGGACAGCGACCCGGACATGATCGACAAGGCGCGCGCACGCCAGCGCCTGCGCATCCCCAGGGTGCGTTGCGAAATTGCCGATATCGCCCACTGGACCGCCCCCGAACCGCAGGACCTGATCCTGGCCAACGCTTCGCTGCAATGGGTGCCCGACCACGGTTCGCTCTACCCGCACCTGGTGCGCCAGCTGAGTGAAGGTGCAAGCCTGGCCGTGCAAACCCCGGACAACCTCGACGAGCCGGCCCACCGCCAGTTGCGCGAGATTGCCGGCCGCGGCCCCTGGGCCGAAAAATTCGCCGACCTGAGCTTGCCGCCCCGGCATAGCGCAGCGTTCTACTACGACCTGCTCAGCCCGCTGTGTACGCGGGTGGATGTGTGGCGCACGACCTACCATCACCCGTTGACCGGTGGCGCCGAGGCCGTGGTGGAGTGGTTCAAGGGCTCGGCCCTACGGCCTTATCTGGCCAGGCTGGACGAGCAGGAGCAGGCGAGCTTCCTGCAGATGTACTTGCAGGCCATGCAGCACGACTACCCGGCGGCCACCGACGGCAAGGTGCTGCTGCCGTTCCCGCGGCTGTTTGTGATTGCTACGCGGTAGGTGAATGGCGCCAGCGCCAGATCACGTAGCTATAGACGCCGAGGTTGACCAGCAGCACGACGCCGCCCAGCAGCCACTGGATCTGCGGCGTCAACCCGGCGGGGTAGATCAGCGGCCAGATGTAGTGCTCGACGAAGCCGCCGTGGTAGCCGGCATCGCCTGCGGCGAAGCGCATGCGGTTCTCCCAGCCGGTCAACGGGCACTCCAGGTGCAGGCCCTCAACCGCCAGGCCCCAGGCCAGGGCGGGCAGGTGGATGAGCAGGGCGGGGCGCCATCTGAGCGTCAGCAGGCCGCCGAACAGCACCAGCAGGATGAAGGCCAGGTGCAGCAGCACCAGCGTGTCGGCGGCTAGACGGAAAAACATGGGATGCACATTAGAGAGGAATGTATACCCAGCATAGTTATGAAGGCTCAGCGCAAAACCAGTGGGAGCTGGCTTGCCGGCGATAGGGCCGGGAAGGCCCCTACAAGCTCTCCTGCACCACCTGCAGGAACGTCGCCACCACCCGCCGCGTACGCTGCTCGCTCAAACACACCAGTGTCTCGGTGAGGTGCCGCTGGCAATCGACAATGGGCAGCGCACACACCCGCGCATCGGCGCCGAACTCGGCGGCCGACACCACCCCCACGCCAATCCCCACCACCACCGCCTCGCGCGCGGCCTCGCGGCCTTCGACCTGGATTGCCGCGCGTATTCGCAACCCGGCGCGTTGCATTTCTTCCTCCAGTGTCTGCCGGGTCACCGAGCCAGGCTCGCGCAGCACCAGCGGCGTGTCGTCCAGGTCCGCCAGGCTGATCGAGCCACGGCTGGCCCAGGGGTGGTTGTGCGAGACGAACGCCACCATCGGGTCGCGGCGCAGCGGCATGCAGTGCAGTCGCTCATCGTCGACATCGCGCCCTAACAGTGCCAGGTCAGCCTGATAGCTGAACAGCCGGGCCAGGGACTCGTCGGTGTTGCCGGTCTCGACCTTGACCTGGATGCCCGGGTAGCGCTGGCAGAAGCGTGCGATCTGCGGCAGCACATGCACCGGCGCATCCACCGCCAGCACCAGGCTGCCGGTGTGCAGGGCGCGGGAGTCCTGCAGCAGTTCGTGGGCTTCGGCCTCACAGGCGAACAGGCGCTTGCTGATGCCCAGCAGGCGTTCGCCCAGGTCGGTCAACTGCACCGAACGCTTGTTGCGGTGGAACAGCAGCACCCCGAAGCGCTCTTCGAGCTTGCGCACCTGGTCGGACACGGCCGGCTGGGTCAAAAACAGCTTTTCTGCCGCCCGGGTGAAGCTGCCGTGCACGGCCACTGCGTGGAAAGCCCTGAGTTGAGCGTGGGACACCGACATGTGGACTCCAGTAACAAGCTGAGCTTATGTGTGAAATACGATAAATCGATTTTATTTATCAGTCACCACCTGTTTCCATACTGACCAACCCAGCGCTGCCACAAGCGGCCGCCGGGCATGGCGCGCACCCCTGCGCCATCTGACCAGATGACGAGCCACGTCATGCAGTGCGCAACACAAAAACAAGACAGGCGTTTATTCACATTCTGCCGGCACACTTGAGCAAGAGGTCAGACGCACATGAATCACTCCCTAGCCGCGTTGAAACGCTGGCGCATCCAGATTTTCGCTATCACCTGGCTGGCCTACGCCGCCTTCTACTTCACCCGCAAGGCCTTCTCGGTGGCCAAGCTCGGTATTGGTGAAGACCCGACATTCATGCTCGACAAGGCCTCCATGGCCAACCTCGACGCCATCTACCTGGCCGCCTATGCCGTGGGCCAGTTCACCTGGGGCATGCTTGCCGACCGCTTCGGCCCGCGCGTGGTGGTGCTCGGTGGCCTGCTGATCTCGGCGGCGGCAGCAGTGGTGATGGGCAGCTACGCGACCTTCCCGATCTTCGCCACCTGCATGCTGATCCAGGGCCTGGCGCAGTCCACCGGCTGGGCCGGGCTGTGCAAGAACATCGGCAGCTTCTTCCCCGCCGTGCAGCGCGGCCGGGTACTGGGGTTGTGGAGCTCGTGCTATGCATTCGGCGGCCTGGTCGCCTCGCCGTTCGCCGGCTGGTGGGCCTATACCCTGATCGGCACCTGGCAGGCGGCATTCTTCTCCACTGCCGCGGTGGTCGCGGCGGTAGCGGTGCTGTTCTTCTTCCTGCAGCGCAACAAACCCGAGGATGTGGGCTTGCCGGCGGTCGAGCCCGAGCCGCAGAGCATGGCCCCGGCCGGCAGCCTGTGCAGTGTGTGGGCGCCGCTGCGCGAGATCCTGCGCAACCGCACGGTACTGACCCTGGGCCTGGCGTACTTTCTTCTAAAACCGGCGCGCTACGCGATCTTGCTATGGGGGCCGGTGATCGTCTTCGAGCAGATGCCCTCGGTCGGCAAGGTAGGTGCTGCGATCATCCCCACGGCCTTTGAACTGGCCGGGCTGCTGGGCCCGATCATCATCGGCCTGGCCTCGGACAAGCTGTTTGGCGCCCGGCGCATGCCGGCCTGTGTGATCAGCCTGGTGCTGCTGACCGTGGCCCTGGCGGCGTTCATGGCAGCCATGCACAGCGGCAGCATCGCCATGGTGGTTGGCCTGCTGTTCTTCATGGGCCTGACCCTGTACGGGCCAGACTCGATGATCAGCGGCGCGGCGGCCATCGACTTCGGCACCGCCAAGGCCGGTGCCACGGCAGCCGGTTTCGTCAATGGCTGCGGTTCGGTGGGCGCGGTGCTCGGCGGCCTGTTGCCCGGTTACTTCGACAGCGTCACGGTGTTCATCGTGTTCGCTGGCTGCGCACTGTTCTCGGCTCTGGTGCTGCTGCCGCACTGGAACAGCCGCCCGGCCAGCGCAGCCCAGGCCAATGATGTGGCGCCCAACACCAGCATGGCGATCAAGCCACTGCGTACCTAAAGGAAAGCGAGCGAATGAGACCCTTCTGGCTGCAACAGGCCCTGGATTGTGAACAGGACGCGGTATGCCCGCCACTGCAAGGCGATGCCCGCTGCGACGTGTGCATCGTCGGCGGCGGCTACACGGGCCTCTGGACCGCGCTGATGCTCAAGGAGGCGGTGCCGGCGCTGGACGTGCTGCTGATCGAGGCTGACATCTGCGGTGCGGGCGCCAGTGGGCGCAACGGTGGTTGCGCGTTGTCCTGGTCGGCCAAGTACTTCACCCTCGAGCGTCTGTTCGGGGTGGCCGAAGCGGTGCGCCTGGTAAGCGAGTCAGAGCGCAGCATCGGTGCCATTGGCACGTTTTGCGCGGCCAATGGCATCGAGTGCGACTACCGCCTGGACGGCACACTGTACACCGCCACCAACCAGGCCCAGGTGGGTGCAACCGATGCGGTGATCGCTGCACTGGAGCACAAGGGGATCAATTCATTCGAGCGTTTGCCGCTGGATGAGGTGCAGCGCCTGGCCGGCTCGGCGCGGCACCTGGAGGGCTGGTTTTCGCCGGCCGCCGCCACCGTCCAGCCTGGCCGGTTGGTACGCGGCCTGCGGCGTGTGGCGTTGCAGCGCGGCGTGCGCATTCATGAAGGCACGGCCATGACCGGCCTGGAGCATGGCACCCCGGCGCTGGTGCGCACGGCCCACGGCACGGTGCGTGCCGACCGCGTGGTGCTCGGCCTCAATGCCTGGATGGCGCGTGCCTTCCCGCAGTTCGAGCGCAGCGTGGCGATCGTCTCCAGTGACATGGTGATCACCGAACCGTGCCCCGAGCTGCTGCACGAGATCGGCCTGAACAACGGCATCAGCGTGCTGGACTCACGGATCTTCGTGCATTACTACCACAACACCTCCGATGGCCGGCTGATGCTTGGCAAGGGTGGCAACACCTTCGCCTATGGCGGGCGCATGCTGCCGGTATTCGATCAACCTTCGCCGTACCGGCCGCTGCTGCGTGAGAGCCTGGCCGATTTCTTCCCTGCCTTGGCCCAGGTGCCCCTGGCGGCCAGCTGGAACGGCCCCTCCGACCGCTCGGTGACCGGGCTGCCGTTCTTCGGGCGGTTGGACGGGCAAGGCAACGTGTTCTATGGCTTCGGCTATTCAGGCAGCGGGGTAGGGCCCTGCCACATGGGCGGGCAGATCCTCTCGTCGCTGGCGCTGGGGCTGGACAACCCGTGGACCCGCTCGCCACTGGTCAAGGGCCCGTTGGGGCTGTTCCCGCCGGAGCCGATCCGTTACCTAGGGTCGCTGATGGTGCGCAATGCAATCCGGCGCAAGGAGCGCGCCGAAGACCGGGGGCTGCGGCCACGCCACCTGGACGTGCGGCTGGCCCGGTTCGCAGCGGCGGCGGGCAAGGCCGACAAAGCGTGAGATTTCTTGTCGAACACTGGCCCGAGGGCGTATAAACTGCTCCCACTTTTGGCCGGTCGCTTCCTGAACCGGCCGCTGAAACAAGAGAGTCGACATGGGCGCACAGTGGAAAGCCAAGCATAGAGAAACAGCTGCCAATGCCAAGGGCAAGATCATGGGCAAGCTGTCCAAGGAAATCCAGATCGCGGCCAGGTCGGGCGCCGATCCCGACATGAACCCGCGCCTGCGCCTGGCCATCGTGCAAGCCAAGAAGGCTTCCATGACCCGCGAGACCCTGGACCGGGCAATCCGTAAGGGCGCGGGCCTGGACGGGGATGCCGTGCAGTACCAGGCGGTGACTTACGAAGGTTTCGCGCCGCACCAGGTGCCACTGATCGTCGAGTGCCTGACCGACAACGTCAACCGCACCGTCGCGCAGATTCGCGTGCTGTTCCGCAAGGGCCAGCTGGGTGCCAGCGGTTCGGTGGCGTGGGACTTCAACCATGTGGGCCTGATCGAAGCCATGCCCGACGGCGATGCCGACCCGGAAATGGCCGCCATCGAAGCCGGTGCCCAGGACTTTGAAGAAGGTGAAGAAGAGGGCTCGACCCTGTTCATCACGGACACCACCGACCTGGATGCAGTGCAGAAAGCCCTGCCCGAGCATGGTTTCACCGTCTCTTCGGCCAAGATCGGGTACACCCCGAAGAACCCGGTGAGCGCTGCCAGCCTCAGTGCCGAGGCACTGGCTGAAGTCGAGGCGTTCCTCGAGGCGATCGACGAGAACGACGACGTACAGAACGTCTACGTTGGCCTGACCGAGTAAAAGCCGGGGCCGCTTTGCGGCCCAATCGCCGGCAAGCCGGCTCCCACAGGTACAGTGCAAAGCTCAGGTTCTGCGCGGTACTTGTGGGGGCCGGCTTGCCGGCGATTGGGCCTGTGTTCAGCCTGGGGAGCCTGCATGAACCCAACCTTCGCCTCCCTCAGCCTCGCCCACCTGCGTACCCTCGACGGCCTCCTGCAGCTGAAAAACCTCAGCCACGCCGCCGAGCGCCTGGGCGTCAGCCAGTCGGCGTTGAGCCGCCAGCTGGCCCATCTGCGCGAAGCCTTCGACGACCCATTGCTGGTGCGCCAGGGCCGTGGCTACGTGCTCAGCGAGTACGCCCAAGCCCTGGTCGAGCCGCTGCGCCAGGTGCTTGAAGAGCTTCAGGCCCTGCGCCAGCCGGCCGCGTTCGATCCGGCCCGTTGCGAGCGGCGCTTCTGCCTGGCCGCGTCCGACTATGTTGCAGAGCACATGCTGCCGCTGCTGGTGGCGGCGCTGGAGCAGGAAGCACCGGGCGTGAGCATCGACTACCGCACCTGGCAGGCCGGGCAATACGCTTTGCTCGCCAGCGGCGAGATCGACCTTGCCACCACGCTGTTCGACGAATCGCCGGCCAACCTGCACGGTCGCCTGCTTGGCGAGGACCGTGCGGTGTGCCTGATGCGCCGGGACCATCCGCTGGCGGCCTGCGAAGTGCTGAGCCAGGACGACTACCTGGCCTTCAAGCACGTGCGCATCTCCGGCGGTGGCGACAAGGACAGCTTCATTGACCGCCACCTGCGCACCCAGGGGCTGCAGCGGCGCATCAGCCTGGAGGTACCGTTCTTCTCGGCCACCGTGCAGGTCATTGGCAACAGCCAGGCGCTGGCGACGGTGCCCGAGCATATTGCCCGCCAACTGTGCCGGCTGCATGGCCTGGCCTGGCGGCCGCTGGGATTTGTGGAGCATACTCAGCGCTACTGGGTGGTGTGGCACCAGCGCCTGCAGGCGTCGGCCGAGCACCGCTGGTTGCGCAACCGGGTGTTCGAGCTGTGGCGCCAGTCACAGTTCGGCGTGCAGGGTGGGCATGCGGCTTTGCCATAGCAGGTATGCGCCAAGCGGGGTTATTGGCGTGGCGGCAGGCGCCTAGACTGGGGCCCTTGTGCTGTTGGTGATGCCCCCATCGCCGGCAAGCCGGCTGCCACAGGTGCCCAGAGCCTTCAAGCCCAGTGCAGTACCTGTGGAAGCCGGCTTGCCGGCGATGGGGGCGGGCCTGACAGCGGACAACCCACAGGAGACCGCGCGTGACCCCAGAACAATTCCGCCAGTACGGCCATCAATTGATCGACCTGATCGCCGATTACCGCCAGAGCGTCGGTGACCGCCCGGTGATGGCCCAGGTCGAGCCTGGCTACCTTAAAGCTGCCTTGCCTGCCGGCGCCCCGCAACAGGGCGAGCCGTTCGAAGCGATCCTCGATGACGTCAACACGCTGGTGATGCCAGGCCTGTCGCATTGGCAACACCCCGATTTCTATGGCTACTTCCCGTCCAACGGCACCTTGTCCTCGGTGCTCGGCGATTTTCTCAGCACGGGCCTGGGTGTGCTGGGCCTGTCATGGCAATCGAGCCCTGCGCTGAGCGAGCTGGAGGAGACCACTCTGGACTGGGTACGCCAGTTGCTGGGCCTGTCGGGGCAGTGGAGCGGCGTGATTCAGGACACAGCGTCTACCAGCACCTTGGTCGCGCTGATCTGTGCCCGTGAACGTGCCACCGATTACGCCCTGGTGCGTGGCGGCCTGCAAGCCGAAGCCAAACCGCTGATCGTGTATGTCAGCGCCCACGCCCACAGTTCGGTGGACAAGGCCGCGCTGCTGGCTGGCTTCGGCCGCACCAACATCCGCCTGATCGCCACCGACGAGCAGTTCGCCATGCGCCCCGATGCCTTGTTGGCGGCTATCGAACAGGACCTGGCCGACGGCAATCAGCCCTGCGCAGTGGTCGCTACCACCGGCACGACCACCACCACGGCGCTGGACCCCTTGCGCCAGATTGGCGAAATCGCCCAGGCCCAGGGGCTGTGGCTGCACGTCGATTCAGCCATGGCCGGCTCAGCGATGATCCTGCCCGAATGCCGCTGGATGTGGGACGGCATCGAGCTGGCCGACTCTGTGGTAGTCAACGCGCACAAATGGTTGGGGGTGGCGTTCGACTGCTCTATCTATTACGTGCGTGACCCGCAGCACCTGATCCGGGTGATGAGCACCAACCCCAGCTACCTGCAGTCGGCGGTCGATGGTGAGGTGAAGAACCTGCGTGACTGGGGCATCCCGCTGGGGCGTCGCTTCCGCGCGCTGAAGCTGTGGTTCATGTTGCGCAGCGAGGGGGTCGAGGCGTTGCAGCAGCGCTTGCGGCGCGACCTGGACAATGCCCGTTGGCTGGCCGAACAGGTTGAGGCGGCAGGGGAGTGGGCGTTGTTGGCGCCGGTACAGTTGCAGACCTTATGCATTGTGCATCGGCCTGGGGGCCTGGAAGGGGAGGCGCTGGATGCGCATACCAAGGCATGGGCTGAGCGGCTCAATGCCTCCGGTGAGGCTTATGTCACGCCGGCGACCTTGAACGGGCGCTGGATGGTGCGGGTTTCGGTGGGGGCGCTGCCCACTGAGCGCGAGCATGTCGAGCGGTTGTGGCAGCGCTTGCAGGCAGTGGTCAACGGCTGAAATGCTTGGGGCCGCACTGCGGCCCCTTGCGTCTGTCAGTGGCTCACTGTCTGAAGGCTACCCTTGCGGCTGGCCTCGTAGGCTTCCTTGTCCATCGGCTTGGCCTGCGGGTTGCCCAGGTCTTCCATCGCCAGGCGATGGGTTTCCGGCGCGACATACGCTGCCAGGGCACATACGCAGGTGATGAAGAACGCCAGGCCGCCAACCACCAGCGGAATGTTATCCGAGCCTGGTGGCGCTACCAGGGCGAACAACGCCGGCAGCATCGCAGTCAGCATGGTGCCGATGTTCTGGGCAATGGCCATGGCCGACACGCGGTAGCGGGTGTTGAACAGCTCAGGGAAGAAGCTTGGGAACACCGCGTTGTAGCCTTGGTAGACCATGCCCCACATCAGGATCGAGGTAGCGAAGGCCAGCGGCACGTTCTGGATGCTGATCGCATACAGGTATACGAAGGCCAGCAGGCCTGAGCCCAGGCAACCGGCGATCATGGTCGGGCGACGGCCGATCTTGTCGGAAAGATTGCCCACGAACGGGATAACCAGCACTGCAACGATGTTGCCCACCACTGGGATCCACAGGTACACGCTCTTGTCGAAGCCGATGCCGTAGGCCGGCTGTACCGCGTAGGCCGCGCCGAAGATGGTGGCAACTACCGGGATCACGTTCATCAAGGCCATGAACATCACCAGCACCATGTGCTTCCAGCTGTGGCGGAAGGCCTCGCTGATTGGCGACTTGGCAACCTTGTCCTGTTTCTCTTCTTTGACGAAGGCCGGGGTTTCGTGCACTTCCTTACGGATGATGAAGCCTGCGATCAGCACGATGGCGCTCATCAGGAACGGAATGCGCCAGCCCCAGTCATTGAACGCCTCGCTGGGCATGAAGTAGGCCAGTGGCAGGAACACCGCCGCCGCCATTACCTGTCCGGCCTGCACGCCCTGCAAGGTAAAGCTGGCGAAGTAGCCGCGCCGCCCGAACGGTGCGTGCTCCATGATCATCGAACTGGCCCCGGAGATTTCGCCGGCCACGGCAAAGCCCTGGACCAGGCGCAGCAGCACCAGCAAGGCCGGGGCGAGCATGCCGATATCGTGGTAGGTAGGCAGCAGGCCCACGGCCATGGTCGAAATGCCCATCAGGAACATGCACAGCAGCAGCACGTTCTTGCGCCCGCGGGTATCACCCCAGTGGCCGAGCACGAAGGCGCCGACTGGACGGGCCAGGTAACCCACGCCGTAGGTGGCCAGCGAGGCGATGATCGCCATCTTGGGGTCAGTGTTGGGGAAGAAGATCTGCGGGAAGATCAGTGCCGCAGCCTGGGCATAGATGAAAAAGTCGTAGTACTCGAGTGCCGAGCCTATCCATCCGCTGGCGGTCGCTTTCTTGGCTTGAGAGCTGGAGTTAGCCATCGTTGTCTCCGTTGTTTTTGTTGGTCGCCGCACAGCCGGTGCCGTCAGGCGGCAAGCCAGTGGGTGTGCGATCGCTATCGGGAGTATGTGGGTGCTTAAAGGGCCGACGATCGCGAGCCAAGTCTGTTTGGAGACAACGATCGAGCAGGTGCGGGTTGCAAGGCGAGGGATGTTTGCATAGGTCTGTACCCGTTTTATTGAACTTATTATGTCGTGGCGCTGGGCTTGTGAGCGCAGGTTGTGCCGAACGGCCACTGGGCAGAAAGTGGTGGTCGGTGTGCCTGCGTCTGGTCTCATGGTTGCGCAGGGGTGGCAGTGAATCAATTCGCCAAAACGGGTTTTGTGCGGTAATCGAACGCAAAACTAACCGTTCCGTACAAAGTGATTGCTGCCATGACTTTACCTGCGAATAATTCATCATGCCAAGAAGTCTGATGGTGTGTTGCTTAGCCCCAGCTTCCAGCCCAGTAGCCCCATAACAAGGAATTCCACCATGCAGCGTTCGATAGCCACCGTGTCCTTGAGCGGCACACTGCCGGAAAAGCTCGAAGCCATCGCCGCCGCCGGGTTCGACGGCGTCGAGATCTTCGAAAATGATCTTCTCTACTATGCCGGCAGCCCGCGCGAGGTGCGGCAGATGTGCGCCGACCTCGGCATCGCCATCACCCTGTTCCAGCCGTTCCGCGATTTTGAAGGCTGCCGCCGCGACCGCCTGCAGAAGAACATCGACCGCGCCGAGCGCAAGTTCGACCTGATGCAAGAGCTGGGCACCGACCTGGTGCTGGTGTGCAGCAACGTGCAGGCCGACGCCCTGGGCGAAGAACAACTGCTGGTGGACGACCTGCGCCTGCTCGCCGAGCACGCCGGCCAACGCGGCATGCGCATCGGCTACGAAGCCCTGGCTTGGGGCCGTCACGTCAACACCTACCAGCAAGTGTGGAACCTGGTGCGCCAGGCCGACCACCCGGCGCTGGGCGTGATCCTCGACAGCTTCCACACCCTGTCGCTCAAGGGCGACCCTGCCGCGATCCGCGACATCCCCGGCGACAAGATCTTTTTCGTGCAGATGGCCGACGCGCCGATCCTGGCCATGGATGTGCTGGAGTGGAGCCGCCACTTCCGCTGCTTCCCGGGGCAGGGCGAAATGGACCTGGCCGGTTTCCTCGCGCCGATCCTGGCCACCGGTTATCGCGGCCCGCTGTCGCTGGAAATCTTCAACGACGGTTTCCGCGCCGCACCACCGCGCCAGAACGCCGCTGATGGCCTGCGTTCGCTGTTGTACCTGGAGGAACAGACCCGCCTGCGCCTGCAACAGGAGGGCACCGCGATCGAGCCGGGTGTGCTGTTCGCACCGCCCGCCGCCAGTACCTACGACGGCGTGGAATTCCTCGAATTTGCCGTGGACGAAGCGGTCGGCGCGCGTCTGGGCAGCTGGCTCAAGCGCCTGGGTTTTGCCGACGCCGGCAAGCACCGCAGCAAGGACGTACGCCTGCTGCGCCAGAACGACATCAACATCGTGCTCAATGCCGAGCCCTACTCCTTTGGCCACAACTTCTTCGAGGCCCACGGCCCATCGTTGTGTGCCACCGCGCTGCGGGTCAAGGACGAGCACGCGGCGCTGCAGCGCGCCACCGACTTCCGCGGCCAGCCGTTCCGTGGGTTGGTCGGCCCCAATGAATGTGAGGTGCCTGCAGTGCGCGCCCCGGATGGCAGCCTGATCTACCTGGTGGAGCAGGGCAAGGAAGGCCCGTCGCTGTACGACACCGACTTCCGCCTGGACCAGAGCGCCAGCAGCACCGGTGGCCTGCAGCGCATCGACCACATGGCCCTGGCCTTGCCGGCCGAGTCGCTGGACAGCTGGGTGCTGTTCTACAAGAGCCTGTTCGACTTTGCCGCAGATGATGAAGTGGTGTTGCCCGACCCCTACGGCCTGGTCAAAAGCCGTGCCCTGCGCAGCCAGTGCGGCAGCCTGCGCCTGCCGCTGAACATATCGGAAAACCGCAACACCGCCATCGCCCACGCGCTGTCGAGCTATCGCGGGTCGGGCGTTCACCATATCGCCTTCGATTGTGCCGACATCTTCAAGGAAGTGGCGCGGGCGAAGGAAGCCGGTGTGCCGTTGCTGGAAATTCCGCTCAATTACTACGACGATCTGGCGGCGCGTTTCGATTTCGATGACGAGTTTCTCAGCGAGCTGGCGTACTACAACGTGCTGTACGACCGCGATGCCCAGGGCGGCGAGCTGTTCCACGTGTACACCGAGGCGTTCGAGGACCGGTTCTTCTTTGAAATCATCCAGCGCAAGGGGGGGTATGCCGGGTACGGTGCGGCCAACGTTCCTGTGCGGTTGGCGGCGATGGCCAAGCGGCGCAGCGGAGCGGCGCGCAAGCCGGTGCTGTAACGGCCCAAGGGTTCACGGCTTGTGAGATCGGGCGCTGCCTGTGCAGCGCTTGATCAAGGGGCTCAGGCTGGGCCCCCGCCAATCCTGCCCACCCGATCAACAGCGCGCTTCCTTCCAACCCTCCACTCACGGATAATCCCGTCCAAATCCCAATAAATACCCCGTGAGCAGCTATGAGCAATCCCGTTGCCCCCCTCGGCCAGCCCGAGATCGAAGGGACACGCAAGTCGCGCAAGAACAACCCTGAAAAAACCCGCGAGGACATCCTCCAGGCCGCCATCAACGAGTTCGTCCAGCAAGGCCTGGCAGGCGCGCGGGTGGATGCCATCGCCGAGCGCACAGCCACCTCCAAGCGCATGATCTACTACTACTTCGGCAGCAAGGAGCAGCTGTACGTCGAGTGCCTGGTCAAGCTGTACGGCGACATCCGCAAGACCGAGCACCGCCTGGACCTGGAGTCGCTGCCGGCCGAGCAGGCCATCCAGCGCCTGACCGAGTTCACCTTCGACCACCACGACCGCAACGTCGATTTCGTGCGCATGGTCTGCACCGAAAACATCCACTACGGCGAGTACGTGAAGAAAACCCCGGCCATCCGCGAGATGAGCAGCCTGGTGCTGCAGGCGCTGGGCCGCACGCTGGAGCGTGGCGTGCAAGAGGGGGTGTTCCGCCCGGGCATCGAGGTCATCGACCTGCACATGCTGATGAGCGCGTTCTGCTTCTATCGGGTCTCGAACCGCCATACCTTCGGCGACATCTTCCAGATCGACCTGCTGGATGAGCAGGTCAAACTGCGCCACAAGGCCATGATCTGCGAAGCAGTGATGCGTTACATCCAGGCCTGAGTGCCGTTCACTCGCCCAGCCGTTGCTCACGTGACGGCGGGTAGCCGAAGTAGGCCGCGTAGCACTTGCTGAAGTGCGACACCGAAACAAAGCCGCAGGCCACCGCAACCTCCATCACCGACAGGTCGGAGTACTGCAGCAGGCGGCGGCTCTTGGTGATGCGCAGTTCCATGTAGTAGCGCCGCGGCGAGGTGCCCAACTGGGCCTGGAACAGGCGGTCGATCTGCCGCCGCGAGCGGCCGCTGTAGGCCGCCAACTGGTCGAGGCTGAGGGTTTCCTCGAGGTTGTTCTCCATCAGCTCGACGATGGTGCGCAGGTGCAGGCTCATCGACTTTTTCGCCCCCGGGCCGACCTGCCGGTAGCGGGCGCCAGAGAACGACAGGATTTCTTCGACGCCTTCTGCCAGGCCGTCACCGTAAAGGCGGCGGACCAGGCCGAGCATCAGTTCCATGGCGCCATTGGGGCTGGCGGCGCTGAGCCGGTCACGGTCCAGGGTGAAGCTGGCCGGGGTGATGCGTGTCTGCGGGCTGCGCTCGGACAGGCTGGCGCGCTGCTCGGGGTGGATACTGCAGCCATAGTCATCCAGTACCCCGGCGCGGCCAAGAAACCAGGCGCCGTTCCATAGCCCGCCCAGGGCCTTGCCGTGGGCGGCGCAGTCATCCAGCAGGCGGTCCAGTTCGGGGTACTTCAGCGGTGTGCGCAAGCCTCCGCAGATGATCAGCAGGTCAAGTGCTTTCAGTTCGCTGGCAACAAGGTCAGTGGCCACCAGTTCCAGGCCCAGGTCGCTCAGTACCCGGTCGCCGTCCAGCGACAGTGGGGTGAAGCTGAAGCTGTCGGCGCGCAGCAGGTTGGCGGTGACCAGCACGTCCATGGCCACGGTGAAACTGGCCATGGAGAAGTGTTTGAGCAGGACGAAGTCGACGCGGTAGGGCGCCTGGGGGCTGCCCGCGGTGGCCTTGAGCCGCAGCATGTTGGTGGTGCTGGTCTTCTTGCTGAACTGGCGTGGGGTGGGCACTCTGGACTCCGCTTCCTGGATGGCCTGGCGAGTGTGGCCGGTAGCCAGGGGAAAGACAATCGCCTGGGTGGGCCTGTGGTATTGGAGGTCGTATTGAGGCAACTGGGCTATGCTGGCGCCTCCCACCTGGAGAACCTCGATGAAATACGCCGTCGCCCTGTTGTTCAGCCTGCTGCCACTGGTGGCAAACGCCCTGCAAACCGGGGAAAAGCTCGCACCGTGGACGCTGCTCGACCAGCATGACCAGCCCTATACCCTGGACGCCGGCACGCATGTGCTGCTGGTGGCCCGCGACATGGACGGCGCCAAGCTGGTGAAGGCGGCCCTGGCTGAACAGCCCAAGGGCTACCTGGAGTCGCGCGATGCGGTGTTTGTGGCGGATATCCAGCGCATGCCGGCGCTGATCAGCAAGCTGTTCGCCATCCCGGCCATGCGTGATTACAACTACCGGGTTATGCTTGATCGTGAAGGGCAGGTGGCCAGCCGCTATCCTGGGCAGGAAGGCAAGGTGCTGTGGTTGCAGCTTGAGCAGGGAGCGTTGGTCAGCCAGCAGGAGTTCGCTGATGCGAAGGCGTTGAAGGCTGCACTGGAAAAGGCCCAGGCAAGTAAATCCGAATGAACCCTTGCCGCTGGCAGTAACCCAACCCTTTACATGCCAACGGGAGAGTGCTCATGGAAATCGGAACGATCTGGATCATTGTCGCGGCCTTGGTCATCTTGCTGGAGATCTTCGCCATCTGGCACATCATCGGCAGCGAACGGCGCGCGGAGCGCAAGATGCTATGGATCGTCTTCGTCGTCTACGCCCCGTTCCCCGGGTTGCTGTTCTGGGCCTGGCGCGGGCCGCGGGCAGTGAAGGGCAGGGCGGTACTGCAAGAAAAGTGAGGGGCACGGCATCAGGTGCGGGGCGCCTGATGCCGTTCATGGCGCTGAGTTGAGCCATAATCTGGGGGCCGGTACTTTCAACATGAAAGCCTTTCAACCACCCCTGTGCCCGAGCCCCCCATGCTGCCCATCGAATTGCTCACCACTACCCGCGACCAGGCCGACCTGATCCGTAATCTCTATCAGTTCTATGCCTACGAGTCCTCTGACTGGGAGCAGGAAGACGTCGAGGTAGACGGGCGCTTCTACATTCACGAAGAGCACCTGCAGCGCTATTGGCTTGCAAACGGTTGGAGCGCAAACCTGGTACTGGTGGATGGTTTCATTGCCGGTTTCGTGCTGGTCGAGCGCAGCGAGCTGCCTGGCATCAATGCCAGTGAGCTGGCCGACCTGTTCATCCTCAAGCGCTACCGCCGGCAGGGTATTGGCCGTGCGGTCGCGCTGCAGTTGCTCAGCGGTGCCGGAGACTGGCTCCTGCGCTGCTATGCGCCGGACCCCACCGCCGTTGCCTTCTGCAAAGCCGTCGTGGCCGACTTGCCGCGGCCGGTGCAGCAAATCGTGCTGGGTGATGACCCGGACCTGCTCACCTATAAGGTTACGTCCGCTTACCACTGAGCGGCGCTGGCAAAAAACTGTGAGCCACTTCACAAAATCCACTCAAGCGGCATAATGCCATTACCTCGTATTCAAGACCCGGTCGCTCTGGCCTGGGGTTCCTTTTCGTGCGCGTTGCAGGTTCAGGGAAATTTTCATGTCGCTAGTCGCAAGCCCCGACATCATGTATCGGCTGTTGATCCAGAGCGTGGTGGACTATGCCATCTACCTGCTCACCCCCGACGGTATCGTCGCCAACTGGAACCCGGGCGCCCAGCGGGCCAAGGGTTACCTTGCCGACGAAATCGTCGGCAAGCACTACTCGCTGTTCTACAGCGAAGCCGAGCGCGTCGCCGGCCTGCCCGAGCAGAACCTTGCGCAGGCGCGCGACACGGGCCGCTTCGAAGAAACCGGCGCACGCCTGCGCAAGGACGGCTCGACCTTTCATGCCCACGTGGTGATCGAGGCGGTGCGCGATGACAACGGCCATCTGATTGGCTTCGCCAAGGTCACCCGCGACATTTCCGAGCGGCGCCAGCAGGAACTGGAGCTGTTGCAGGCCAAGGAGCTGGCTGAACAGTACAGCCAGGAGATGACCAAGCTCTCGCAGTTCCTTGATTCGGTGATCGCCAACATTCCCGCCAGCGTTATCGTCCAGGACCTGGAAAGCCAGCGCATCCTGTTGGCCAACCAGCAGGCCGAACGCCTGTTCGGTGGTCGCGGCAGCAGCATGATCGGCCAGTTGCCGGGTGAGTGCCTGGCACCGGCTGCGGCTGACTACCTGGAACAGCAGCTCGCCCGTGGCGCGCGCAACCCCAAGGGTTATGCTGCTGAAACCCGGGTCGATACCGCCTGTGGTCCGCGTACCTTGCGCAGCCGCGCACTGCTCAGCCAGAACCGCGAGGGCCAGGCCGACTATGTGTTGTTCGTGGCAGAGGACGCCACCGAGGAACTGGCCGCCCACGCCCAGATCCACCACATGGCGCACCACGACGCGCTGACCGGTTTGCCCAACCGCACACTGTTCAACGAGCGGCTCAAGCAGGCACTGGTGCGCGGCCAGCAGAGCGAAAAGCTGACCGCAGCGCTGTGCCTGGACCTGGACAACTTCAAGAACATCAACGACTCCCTCGGCCATGCCTTCGGCGACAAGCTGTTGCGCGCCCTGGGCAAGCGCCTGCGCCGCGAGCTGCGCGAGCAAGACACCCTGGCCCGTTTGGGCGGCGACGAGTTCGCCGTGGTGCTGACTGGCCTGGACGGCCGCGAGGCTGCCTGCAATACGGCGAAGCGCCTGATTGAAGCGATTTGCCCGCCGTTCCAGATCGAAGGCCACCAGTTCACGGTGGGCGTGAGCATCGGCATCGCCATTGCCCCCGATGACAATGAGCAGGCCGAACAGCTGCTCGGTTACGCCGACATGGCCCTCTACGAAGCCAAGCGCAATGGCCGTAACCGCTACGAGTGCTTCCACGTCGAACTGGATGTCGCCGCCCGCCAGCGCCGCCTGGTCGAGACCGACCTGCGCACTGCGCTGCACCTTGGGCAGTTGCACCTGCATTACCAGCCGATAGTGGACCAGCAGACCAGCAGCGTGACTGGCTACGAGGCGCTGTTGCGCTGGGAGCACCCGACCCGTGGCATGGTCATGCCCATGGACTTCATTCCCATTGCCGAGGAGACCGGGCTGATCCACGAACTCGGCACCCGTGCGCTGAACCTGGCGTGCCAGGAGGCGGCCAGTTGGGACAGTGAGCAGACGGTGTCGGTCAACCTGTCACCGGTGCAGTTCAAGAACGCCAACCTGGTCCATACCGTGGCGCTGGCCCTGGCCGACTCGGGCCTGGCGCCCCAGCGCCTGGAGCTGGAAATCACCGAATCGGTACTGCTGGGCAACAGCGAGGAGAACGTGCGTACCTTGCGCGCGCTGAAAGACCTGGGGGTGTCGATTTCGCTGGATGACTTCGGCACCGGGTATTCGTCGCTCGGTTACCTGCGCTCGTTCCCGTTCGACCGGATCAAGATCGACAAGTCGTTCGTGCATGACATGTGCGACAGCCGCGAGGCGATGTCCATCGTTCGGGCGATCACCGAGCTGTCCAACAGCCTGATGATCAAGACCACGGCAGAGGGGGTGGAGTCCGAGGAGCAGATGCAGCGCCTGGCGGCGGAGGGGTGCTCGCACTTTCAGGGTTATCTGTATGGGCGGCCGGTGCCGGCGGGGGAGCGGTTGAAGCAGGTGGCTGTGGCGGTGGGTTGAAGGGGCCGCAAAGCGGCCCCTGGCATTCAGCTGTTCCAGTCCGGCGCAAAGTCTGGGTTCACCACCCGCTGATCCTTTGGCAACCCGGCAATCAGCGCCCGATCCTGATCATCCAGGCGCACATCCAGCGCCGCCAGGTTGCTCAGCTGGTTCTCGCGGCTGCTGGCCTTGGGGATCACCGCCACGCCGCCCTGGTCCAGCAACCACTTGAGCGCCACCTGGCTCGGCAACACACCATGCTTGTGGGCGATGTCCTGGATCACCGGCTGCGCCGCCGCCCGCCCGCGGGCCAGCGGGGTATACGCCGTGAGCAGCAGGTCGTGCTGGCGGGCATAGTCGAGCAGCGGTTGCTGGCTGAGCAGCACGTGGTATTCCACCTGGATCGCCGCCAGCGGCGCGCCCAGCGTTTCGATCACTTGGCGCAGCAGGCCGAGGGGGAAGTTTGCCACGCCGATGCTGCGTACCTTGCCCTCGTCACGCAGGGCCACCAGCGTCTCGATGCTACGGGCCAGGTCCCAGTCCTTGCCGGGCCAGTGAATATGGAACAGGTCGACCTGCTCGGTGCCCAGGGCGCGCAGGCTGTTCTCCAGGGATTGGCGCATGGCCTCGGGCGCCAGGCGGTCCCACCAGACCTTGGTGGTCAGGTGGATCTGTTCGCGTGGCACGCTGCTGTCGCGCAACGCCTGGCCAACAGCAGCTTCGTTGTCGTAGGCGGTGGCGGTATCGATGTGCCGGTAACCCAGCTCCAGTGCCTGGTGAACTGCACGCGTGCACTCGGCGCCGGTCATCGGCCAGGTGCCCAGGCCGATGCTGGGTAGGTCGAGGCCGTTGCGGGTGGTGAGCCTATGCATGAAAACTCCTTGTTCGGGTTCGAGGGCCACGTTCGATGGTGCGCGTTTCGCCTCTCAGGTGCGACGAGTAGGGAGCTGAAAGTGGTCGATCAGCGAACGGAAAACACATTGCCTTGAACCGGCGTGTCAATTGACCTTCCTTAAGTCGTCGTATCTCTTCTAGAATCCCTGTTGTCGCACTGCCTTCACCTGGCGCTGCATGCCGCAGCGCCGCCATCGAGAACGCCATGAGTTCCAGCACACCGCTGTCCGGAGTCAACCACCCCCTGCGCGGCATCGCCCTGGTGGTGGTGGCCACGTTCCTGTTCGCCAGCCACGATGCCTTGTCCAAATTCCTCGGTGGGCTATACCCGATCATCATGGTGGTGTGGGCCCGCTACCTGGTGCACACGCTACTGATGGCCGGCATATTCCTGCCCAAATCCGGCCTGAATGTGCTGCGCACCCGGCGCCCGGTGCTACAGACGTTGCGCGCGTTAAGCTTGCTAAGCACCAGCCTGCTGTTCACCACCGGCTTGCAGTACCTGCCGTTGGCCGAGGCGACCTCGGTCAACTTCCTGGCCCCGGTGCTGGTCACTGCGCTGTCGGCGCCGCTGCTCAAGGAGCGCGTCACGCCAGGGCAATGGGTGGCGGTGGTGCTGGGATTCATCGGCGTGCTGGTGGTGGTGCACCCCGGTGGCGCGATGTTCACCCCGGCAATCCTGTACCCCTTCGGCTCGGCGCTGGGCTTCTGCTTCTACCAGTTGCTCACGCGCATACTCGCCGCCCATGACAGCCCCACCACCAGCAACTTCTACGCCGGGCTGTGCAACACGCTGGTAATGAGTGCTTTGGTGCCGTTCTTCTGGGAGCTGCCGCGCTGGGACCACGCGCTGCTGATGCTGGCATTGGGCGGTTTCGGCATGAGTGCGCACCTGCTGCTGACCCAGGCCTTCCGCCACGCCGCGCCGGCTCTGCTGGCGCCGTTCAGTTATTGCCAGATCGTGTTTGCCGGCTTGCTGGGGTTGCTGATCTACGGGCAGGTGCCCGATAGCACCACCTTGCTGGGTATCGCCATCATCTGCCTGAGTGGGCTTGGGGCAGCCTGGATGCAACGCAGGAAGTGAGCCGGTGGCAGGGGGCGCTGTCGCCTGCCCGGCAATCCTGACAGAGCCTACCTATCACCCTCCAATAGCCACTCTATTAGAAGTCTGCCCAAGCTCGACTAGTCTTGATCGTGGCCCTGCGAATTCCCCTGCGGGCGGCGTCAGAGCACCTGGGTGCAAGACCCTGCCGCCACGCCGTGACAGCTTCGCAAGCCCCTGTCGGAACGTGACCGACCTGACCTGATGAGGGGTAGGCATGAGCCCATGTGCTCGGCTCAAAGAACACCTGGCATAGACCGGAAATCTGGATAACCGACCCAAAGGTAACAGCAGATGTCGAACGAATCGAAATGCCCGTTCCATCAAACCGCAGGTGGCGGCACCACCAACCGAGACTGGTGGCCTGACCAGCTCAACCTCAGGATTCTCCACCAACATGGCGCCAAGTCCGACCCGATGGACCCGGACTTCGACTACGCCAAGGCGTTCAAGAGCCTCGACTTCCAGGCGCTCAAGCAAGACCTGACCGCCTTGATGACCGACTCCCAGGACTGGTGGCCGGCCGACTTTGGCCACTATGGCCCGTTGTTCATCCGCATGGCCTGGCACAGCGCCGGCACCTACCGCATCGGTGACGGCCGCGGCGGCGCCGGCTCTGGCCAGCAGCGTTTCGCACCGCTCAACAGCTGGCCCGACAACGTCAGCCTGGACAAGGCCCGGCGCCTGCTGTGGCCGATCAAGCAGAAGTACGGCAACAAGATCTCCTGGGCCGACCTGATCGTGCTCACCGGCAACGTCGCCCTGGAATCGATGGGGTTCAAGACCTTCGGTTTCTCCGGCGGCCGGGCGGATGTGTGGGAGCCGGACGAAGACGTGTACTGGGGTTCGGAAAAGGTCTGGCTGGGCGGCGACACCCGTTACGGCAAGGACCAGGTCAAGGCCCAGGCGCCCGGGCAGGGGGACCTGGTGGCCGAACCCGCCAAGCACGGTGAAGAGCAGAACCGCGACCTGTCGGCCGAGCGCAACCTGGAAAACCCGCTGGCCGCCGTGCAGATGGGCCTGATCTACGTCAACCCGGAAGGCCCGGAAGGCAACCCCGACCCGGTGGCTTCGGGCAAGGATATCCGCGAAACCTTCGGCCGCATGGCCATGAACGATGAAGAAACCGTGGCCCTGATCGCCGGTGGCCATGCCTTCGGCAAAACCCATGGCGCAGGCCCTGCTGATAACGTCGGCCCCGAACCGGAGGCCGCCGGCCTTGAACTGCAAGGCCTGGGCTGGGCCAACAAATTTGGCACCGGCAAGGGTGGCGACACCATCACCAGCGGCCTGGAAGTGACCTGGACCTCTACGCCAACGCGTTGGAGCAACGAGTACCTGAACAACCTGTTCAACTTCGAGTGGGAACTGACCAAGAGCCCGGCCGGTGCCCACCAGTGGCAGCCCAAGGAGGGCAAAGGCGCTGGCACCGTGCCGGATGCCCATGACCCAGGCAAACGCCACGCACCGTCCATGCTCACCTCTGACTTGGCCCTGCGCTTCGACCCGATCTACGAGCCGATTGCCCGGCGCTTCAAGGACAACCCCGACCAGTTGGCAGACGCTTTCGCCCGTGCCTGGTACAAGCTGATCCACCGCGACATGGGCCCCCTGGCACGTTACCTCGGGCCGGAAATGCCCAACGAGGAACTGCTCTGGCAAGACCCGCTGCCCAAGGCCGATCAAGCGTTACCCAGTGAGCAGGACATTGCCGCGCTCAAGAGCAAGATACTGGCGTCGGGATTGAGCGTCGGTGAGCTGGTATCCACCGCCTGGGCGGCCGCCTCGACGTTCCGTGGTTCCGACAAGCGCGGTGGCGCCAACGGTGCGCGCCTGCGCCTGGCGCCGCAGAAGGACTGGCCAGCCAACCAGGGCACGGGCAAAGTGCTGGCGGCACTGGAGCAGATCCAGGGTGAATTCAACAACGGTGGCAAGCACATCTCTCTGGCCGACCTGATTGTGCTGGCCGGTACCGCCGCTGTGGAAAAGGCCGCCAAAGATGCCGGCTACGCTGGCAACGTGCAATTCCGCCCGGGCCGTGTCGACGCCTCCCAGGAACAGACCGATGTCGAGTCGTTTGCTGTGCTCGAGCCACTGGCTGACGGCTTCCGCAATTTCACCAAGGCGCGTTACAGCGTCAAGGCCGAGAAACTGCTGCTGGATAAAGCCCAGTTGCTGACCCTCACCGCGCCGGAACTGACCGTGCTGATCGGCGGCCTGCGGGTGCTCGGTGCCAACCATGGCGGCAGCAAGGACGGCGTGTTCACCGACCAGCCTGGCACCCTGAGCAATGACTTCTTCCGCAACCTGCTGGACATGGGTGTGGAGTGGAAGGCCACCTCGGGCGACAACGAAAGCTTCGAAGGCCGCGACCGCAAGACCGGGCAGGTGAAGTGGACAGGCACCCGTGTGGACTTGGTGTTCGGCTCGCATGCGCAGTTGCGGGCGCTGAGCGAGGTGTATGGCAGCAGCGATGGCAAGGACAAGTTCGTCAAGGACTTCGTTGCGGCTTGGGTGAAGGTGATGGAGCTGGATCGTTTTGATTTGAAATAAACGCGATGACTGGGGCTGCTTTGCAGCCCAATCGCCGGCAAGCCGGCCCCCACAGTTACACCACAAAGCCTGAAGGCGGTGGAGTGCTTGTGGGGGCCGGCTTGTTTGCAATGGGGCAGTGGCCATCGCGCCAATTCCAGGTCGGATAGGTACAAAAGCGTCCTCGTTCGTTCTGCTGCAATGCATCTCAGGCGGCCGGCCTGAAACAGCGTGCTCACAACGACAAGGAACACCGACCATGCAAATGCCCCAGACCCTGAAGATCCGCAACGGCAACAAGGCTAAACCGACCTTTTCCGCACAGGAATACGCCGCCCGCCATGCCCGGCTGCGGGCCTACATGGCCGAGCAGGATATCGAGGCGGCGATTTTCACCTCCTACCACAACGTCAACTACTACAGCGACTTCCTCTATTGTTCGTTTGGCCGCCCTTATGCACTGGTGGTGACCCACGACAAGGTGGTGTCGATCAGCGCCAACATCGACGGTGGCCAACCTTGGCGTCGTACGGTCGGCACCGACAACATCGTCTATACCGACTGGCAGCGCGACAACTATTTTGTGGCCATCCAGCAGGCGCTACCGCTGGCGTCGCGTATCGGCGTGGAGTACGACCACCTCAACCTGCAGAACCATGCCAAGCTCGCTGCCTGCTACCCAAGGGCCGAGCTGCTGGACATCGGTGCGCCCTGCATGCGCATGCGCATGATCAAGTCCGCCGAGGAGCAGGCGCTCATTCGCCACGGTGCGCGGGTGGCCGACATTGGCGGTGCGGCGGTGGTCGAGGCGCTGCAGGACCAGGTGCCGGAATATGAAGTGGCACTGCATGCCACCCAGGCGATGATCCGCGAGATCGCCCGCAGTTTCCCCGACAGCGAGTTGATGGACACCTGGACCTGGTTCCAGTCCGGGCTCAACACTGACGGTGCGCACAACCCGGTGACCAGCCGCAAGGTAAACCCGGGCGACATTCTCAGCCTCAACTGCTTCCCGATGATCGCCGGCTACTACACCGCACTGGAGCGTACGTTGTTCCTGGGCCACTGCCCGGACGAGCATTTGCGCCTGTGGCAAGCCAACGTCGAAGTGCACGAGGCAGGGCTCAAGCTGGTGCGCCCGGGCATGCGCTGCTGCGATATCGCCCGCGAGCTGAACGAGATCTTCCTGCGCCATGACCTGCTGCAGTACCGCACCTTCGGCTATGGCCACTCATTCGGCACCCTCAGCCACTACTACGGCCGCGAGGCAGGGCTGGAGCTGCGCGAGGATATCGATACGGTGCTGGAACCGGGCATGGTGGTATCGATCGAGCCGATGATCATGCTGCCCGAAGGGCTGCCGGGGGCAGGGGGCTACCGCGAGCATGACATCCTGATCGTCAATGAAACGGGTGCCGAGAACATCACCAAGTTCCCGTATGGACCGGAGCACAACATCATTCGCAAATGATGACAGGTGCCGGCCTCTGCGCGAATGAAGAGGCCGGCACAAACAACACAATAACAACTAACTGTATGACCTTCAGACCCTGCCTCCAATTAGAAGAACCAGAGGGTATCCGTCATGTCCAGCACCACCCTGAATGCTCCCACCCTCGCCGGTGCCACCCAAGGCGCCGAACGCCAGGCCCTGCGCAAGGCCGCCCGTGCCAGTTTCATGGGCAACTTCGTCGAATGGTTCGATTACGCGGCCTACGGCTACCTGGCGACCATCATCGCCGCCACCTTCTTTCCGCAAACCGACAAGACCAGCGGCTTGCTGGCGACGTTCGCGGTATTCGCCCTGTCCTTCCTCGTACGCCCGCTGGGCGGGGTGGTGTGGGGCCATTTCGGCGATCGCCATGGGCGGCGCAACGCGCTGTCACTGTCGATCCTGATCATGTCGATCTCGACCTTCTGCATCGGCTTGCTGCCGGGGTATGCGCAGATCGGCCTGTGGGCACCGTGCCTGCTGTTGCTGATCCGCCTGGTGCAAGGTTTTTCCGCTTCGGGCGAGTATGCCGGCGCTGCGGCGTTTCTCGCTGAATACGCACCGCCTGGCAGACGGGGGCTGTACACCAGCATCGTGCCTGCCAGCACCGCGGCCGGGCTGTTGTTCGGTGCAGCATTCGTCGCGGCCTTGCATGAACTGCTCAGCACTGAAGACCTGCACAGCTGGGGCTGGCGCCTGCCGTTTTTGCTGGCGGCACCGTTCGGCCTGGTGGGACGTTATATCCGCATGAGCCTGCAGGACACACCCAAGTTCCTGGAGATGGAACAGCGGCTGGAAAGCAAGGCTTGCATGACGCCGGCGCCGATCCGCGAACTGCTGAGCCGGCACCGCCGCAGCCTGGCCATCGGTATCGGGGTTACCTGCCTCAATGCTGTGGCGTTCTACCTGCTGCTCAGCTACATGCCCACTTACCTGTCGAATGAAATGGGCATGAGCGAGCGTGACTCGTTCATCGCCTCGACGGTTTCCCTGGCCACCTACATTGGCCTGATCTTCCTGATGGGACGCCTGTCTGACCACTTTGGCCGCAAGACCATGCTGGTGGTTGCTTCGCTGCTGTTCCTGGGGTTGACCGTGCCGCTGTTCAAGCTGCTCGATGGTCAGCCCCTGCTGGTGGTCCTGGCGATCCAGATCTTCTTCGGGGCGATGCTGGCGATGAACGACGGCACCTTGCCTTGCCTGCTTGCGGAAATCTTCCCCACCCGCGTCCGTTTCAGTGGCTTTGCCTTGAGCTTCAACCTGGCCAACGCCTTGTTTGGCGGGACGGCACCGTTCATCGCCACCTGGTTGATTCATGTGACTGGTAGCAAACTGGCGCCGGCCGGGTACCTGCTGGCGGCGGCGCTGGTGGCGCTGGTGGCCATGTTGATGTGCCGGGAAACGGCCCATGACGAACTGAAAGACTGAGGTATCAGTGCAACGATGCCTGCCGCCGTTCCCCCAGCGGCGACAGGCCAAAGAAGCGGCTGTAGCTCTTGGAAAAATGCGCCGGCGAACTGAACCCGCATGCCAGCGCCACCTCCCGCACTTGCACGTCGCTGCGCAACAGCAATTCCCGCGCCCGCGACAGCCGCAACTCCAGGTAATACTGGCTGGGCGTGCGCTGCAAATACTTGTGGAACAGCCGCTCTAGCTGGCGCACGGTCACCTCGTTGAGGCTGGCCAGTTCCTCCAGCGCCAGCGGCTCCTCCAGGTTGGCCTCCATGATCGCCACCACTTGGCTAAGCTTGGGCTGGGCACTGCCCAGCAAGGTGCGCAACGGCACGCGCTGTCGCTCGCGCTCGCCGCGCACCCGGTCGCACAGCAGCAACTCGGCCGCCTTGGCGGCGATGTCTTGGCCACCGGCTTCGCGGGCGACCAGTTGCAGCATCATGTCCATCGCCGCAACGCCACCGGAGCAGGTGTAACGGTCGCGGTCCAGTTCGAACAGCTGGCTGGAAATGACGATCCCGGGGAAATGCTCCTGCAGGGCTTCGATGTCCTCCCAGTGGATGGTGCAACGATAGCCTTTGAGCAGGTCGGCTTTGGCCAGCAGGTAGCTGCCGGTACAGATGCCGCCTAGCGGAACGTGCTGGCGGGCCAGTTGGCGCAGCCAGTCGATCAGGGGCCGGTTACCTCGGCTGCGGTCGATCGGGTTGGCCCCGACCACGAACAGGGCATCCAGCGGCGGGGCCTCGGCGATGGCATGGTCAGGCAGGATACGCATGCCATTACTGGCCATCACCGGCGCTTCGCTGGCAGCGAGCAATACGGTGCGGTAGAGGGGGCGGCGGGCTGCCAGGTTGGCCATGCGCAAGGTTTCCACCGCCGACGCCAGGCCGATGGTGGTGAAGTTGGGCAGCACCAGAAAACCGAAGGTCTTGGCTGGGCAAGGCGAGACGATTGCAGAAACGGGGTGGACCATTGCGATCTTCCTGTGCAAGCTGAGGCGTGATTCGTCGGGGGCAGTGAAAAACAGGCCTCGCATGTTTCTTGTTGTTATGGGTCGTTGCCCGGTCGATCTTACACCCCGGCGTGATGGCCAGGAATGGACCTGAATGCAGACAGAAGGTGAAGCTACTTGAACCCCGAATCCATGCTGGCGGCGCTGCCAGGTTTCGCCATCGCGCCGCAGGCCATCCAGGTGTTGCCCGATGCCGCGGCCTATCGCGCCTGCTTGCTCGAGCGCATCGGCGCTGCGACCCGGCGCATTGTCATTGTCGCCTTGTACTTGCAGGAGGACGAGGCCGGGCAGGAAGTGCTGGATGCCCTGTACCAGGCCAAGGCGGCGCGGCCGGGCCTGGAGATCGTCATCGTGGTCGACTGGTTTCGCGCCCGCCGTGGCCTGCTGGGCGCCGGGCGTCAGCCGGGCAATGCCGCCTGGTACCAGGCCCAGCGTCAGCTGCGTGGGTTGGACGTGGTTATTCATGGCGTGCCAGTGCAAACCCGTGAGTTGTTCGGCGTGCTGCACCTCAAGGGCAGCGTGATCGATGACTGTGTGATCTATACCGGCGCCAGTTTGAACAACGTCTACCTGCACCGTTTCGACCGTTACCGCCTGGACCGTTACCACCTGTTCCAGTCGCCTGCGCTGGCCGATGCCATGGTCGGCCTGGTACGGCGCCTGTTGCACCACACTGCTACACCGCGCCTGGACCTGCCGGCGCCACCGACCAACCGCAGCCTGCGCGGCGATATTCGCCGCTTGCGTGCACGGCTGCGGCGCATGGCGTATGACGCACCGGCTGCCGTTGCAGGGCAGGGCCTGCGGGTGGTGCCGTTGCTCGGCGTTGGCCGTGGCAACCCGCTTAACCGCGCGGTGTGCGCGTTGCTGGCTGCGGCGCGGTCACAGATCATCATCAGCACGCCTTATTTCAACCCGCCCCGGGTGGTGATGCGCGAGATCGACCACGCCCTGGACCGCGGCGTGCGGGTGGAACTGATTGTCGGCCACCTTACGGCCAATGATTTTTATATCGCACCCGGCGAGCCATTCAGCGCCAGTGGCGCGTTGCCCTATCTGTATGAAGACAACCTGCGCGCCTTTGCCCGGCGCCGCCATGCCAGCATTGTCAGCGGCCAACTGGTGGTTCGGATCTGGAACGACCCTGGGCATACCTTTCATGCCAAAGGCGTCTGGGTCGACCAGCGTTACTCGTTGCTGACAGGCAACAACCTCAACCCGCGCGGGTTCAACCTGGACTTGGAGAACGGGCTGCTGATCGACGACCCGCAGGGCGAATGGATGGTGCCGCGGGAAGTGGAACTGGAGGGCATTCGCCGGTATGCACCGAAGATCGGCTCGGCGCAAGAACTGGGCGTCAAGGCAGAGCACCCCAAAGAAGTGCGCAGGTTCTTGCGCCGCTTGCGTTTCAGCCGGCTGGAGCCGTTGATCAAGCGGGTGTTGTGAGCCGTTTTTACCTCTCTGAAAAGTCATGGCAAACGAATACAATCAGCCGTTTTCCACGTTAACCAGACAGGCCAAAACTTTCATGGCGCTTGATCCACCCACGATGCTGACCATCACCATCGCCCTGGCTGCCGCCGCAGCCTTGTACCTGGCGATCGAGTGGCGCAGCGTCCGCGAACCCTCGCTGCTGTTCTGGAGCGCGGGTTTCGCTACCATCACCATCGGCTCCACCCTGGCCCTGCTGCGCGGGATCGGCTTGCTGTTGATCGGTATCTGGTTCGCCAACGGTTTGCTGGTGGTGGCGCATGCGTTCTTCCTGCTGGGGGTGCTGCGCTTTACCCAGGCCCGCCTGTCATGGGGCTGGCTGCTGATCGTCGTCGCCTGGTTTGCCTTGCTGCTGCTGCCCGTGGGGCCTCAGTGGTCGAAGGTCATGCTGATGGTCAATTCGCTGCTGGTGGCGCTGCTCACGCTCAAGGCCAGCCTGCTGTTGCGCCCGCACGGCAAATCGTTGAGCGTGGGGGCGGTGCAGTTGCGTTATGTGCTGCTCATCCATGGCCTGTTCTATGTGGTCAAGGCTGTCATCGCGGTGACGCCTGGCACGCTGATCGACCTGGCAACCTTCGGCGGCCTGATCATTCAGGTGTCGCTGGTTGAGGGAGCCATGGCGATCATGCTGATCGCCCTGTCGATGACCGGTACCGTGCGTTATCGCCGTGAAGAGCGGATCGCCCGGCTGGCTGCCCGCGATCCGTTGACGGCGCTGTACAACCGCCGGGCGTTGGAGGTCCGCGCCACGCCCCTGTTAAAAGACGTGAGCCCGGCCCGGCCTGGGGCGCTACTGCTGATAGACATCGACAACTTCAAGCTGGTCAATGACCTGCATGGCCACGCGGCTGGCGACCGGCTGTTGGTCACGCTCAGCGAGATGATCCGTGCGGTGTTGCCGGAGCGGTCACTGGCGGCGCGGCTGGGCGGGGATGAGTTCGTCATCCTGCTCAGCGATGCCAGCAGTGAGCGGGTGGTGGAGCTGGGCGGTGTTTTGCGTAGCCAGTTCCAGCAATTTGCCGAGCAGGCAATGCCGACCCCGCAGGCCGTGACCCTGAGTATTGGCGCCAACCTGTTCGACCATCCGCCGGCGAGCCTGGCGGCGTTGATCGAGCAGGGTGATGTGGCGCTGTATCAGTCCAAGCGTGGCGGGCGTAACAGTATTCGCCTGGTTGACCGCAGCGAGATGAACCCGGTCAGGTAGCGTTTCAACCGGCCCTCACAGGTACCCCGCTGCTCTCAAGCTCAGCGCAAACCCAGTGGGGGCCGGCTTGCCGGCGATGGGCCGCAGTGCGGCCCTGTTGTCTTCAGGTCACAACCTGATAGCAAGGCACATACTCCGCGCCACCCGGCAGCTTCATCCGGTGCTGGTCGACAAACGCCTGCAACAGGCGCCCCAGTGGCTCCAGTACCGCACTGTCCCCGCGGATCTGATATGGCCCGTGCTCCTCGATCAGGCGGATGCCCTTGTCCTTGACGTTACCGGCAACGATGCCGGAAAACGCCCGGCGCAGGTTGGCGGCCAGTTCATGCGGCGGCAGGTCGCGGCGCAGGGCGAGTTCCGCCATGTTGGCGTGGGTCGGGTCGAACGGATGCTGGAAGCCGCCGTCGATCTTCAACAGCCAGTTGAAGTGGAACGCGTCGTTGCGCTCACGGCGGAACTGCTTGACCTCCTTGAGCCCTTCGACCATCTGCCGCGCGACCTCGGCCGGGTCATCGATGATGATCTGGTAGTGGCGCTGGGCGGCCTCACCCAGGGTGGCACCAACGAAGGCATGTAGCTGCAGCAGGAACGGCTCGGCGCTGCGCGGCCCGGTCAGCACCACCGGGAAGGGCAGGTCCTGGTTGTCCGGGTGCATCAGAATGCCCAGCAGGTAGAGGAATTCCTCGGCAGTACCGGCGCCACCTGGGAAGATGATGATGCCGTGGCCGACACGTACGAAGGCTTCCAGGCGCTTCTCGATGTCCGGCAGAATCACCAGTTCGTTGACGATCGGGTTTGGCGCCTCGGCGGCAATGATGCCCGGCTCGGTCAAGCCCAGGTAACGGCTGCCGTGCATGCGTTGCTTGGCATGGGCGATGGTGGCGCCTTTCATCGGCCCCTTCATCACACCTGGGCCGCACCCGGTGCAGATGTCGAGCTTGCGCAGGCCCAGTTCGTGGCCAACCTTCTTGGTGTACTGGTACTCCTCGCTGCTGATCGAATGGCCGCCCCAGCACACCACCATTTTCGGCTCGACGCCCGGGCGCAGGGTGCGTGCATTGCGCAGCAGGTGGAAGACGTAGTCGGTGATGCCCTGGGAGCTTTCCAGGTCGATGCGCTGGCTGGCCAGTTCGCTTTCGGTGTAGACGATATCGCGCAGGGCGCTGAACAGCATCTCGCGGGTGCTGGCGATCATTTCACCATCCACGAAGGCATCGGCGGGTGCATTGAGCAGCTCCAGGCGCACGCCGCGGTCTTGCTGGTGGATGCGTACCTCGAAGTCCTTGTAGGCCTCAAGGATGGTCTTGGCATTGTCGACATGGGCGCCGGTGTTGAGGATGGCCAGGGCGCACTGGCGGAACAGGGTGTAGAGGCTACCGGTGCCGGCTTCACTCAGTTGCTGGACTTCACGTTGCGACAGCGTCTCCAGGCTGCCTTTGGGGCTGACGGATGCATTGATGACATGGCGTTGGGGCATCTAAGTCTTTCCTGTGCAGGTAAAACATCCTTCTTTGACAACACCATAAGTCATGCGAAGAGCTTTTGCACACCCAGCGTAATCGCCAGCCCGCCACCGAGCAGCCACAGGTTGAGAATCGCCCCGGTCACCAGTGCCCGCGGGCCAGCCTGGCGGATCTGGCTCAAGCGTGTCTCCATGCCCAGTGCGGTCATGGCCATGGTCAGGGCGAAGGTGTCCAGGCTGTTGACCGCTTGGATCACGCTGCCTGGCAATACTTGCAGCGAGTTCACCAACACCAGCGCGAGGAAGCCAAAGGCGAACCAGGGCATGGCGATGCGACCGTTGCCTTGTGCCTGGCCCGGCAGCCGGGTACGGCTGATCCAGACACCCACCACCAGCAGTACCGGCACCAACAGCATCACCCGGGTCATCTTGACGATGGTAGCGATGTGCGTGGCCTCGGGGCTGACATTGCTTGCCGCGCCCACCACCTGGGCAACCTCATGAACGGTGCCGCCCAGGAACAGGCCGGCACCCAGGGTATCGAGGTGCAGCCAGCCGCTGTTGATCAGTAGCGGGTACAGGAACATCGACAGGGTGCCGAACAGCACCACGCTGCCCACTGCCATGGCACTCTTGTGCGGTGCGCTGCGCAGCGCCGATTCGAAGGCCAGCACTGCTGCGGCGCCGCAAATGGCGCTGCCGGCTGCGGTCAACAAGGCGGTATCGCGGTCCAGCTTGAGCAGCTTCATGCCACACCACAGGCCGATCAGCAGGGTGCTGACCACCACCAGCAGCGAGACCGCAAGGCCTGACCAGCCGACTTCGGCGATTTCCTGCAGGCTGACACGCAGGCCGAAGAAGGCCACCGCGATGCGCAGTAGCCCGCGGGCAGAAAAATTGATACCCGCCGCCCAGCTGGCCGGTACGCCATCACGCAGGGCGTTGCCGTAAAGGGCTCCGGCGACGATGCCGACGATCAGCGGGCTGATGCCCAGGTTGGCGATAACGGGCACGGCCGCCAGTTGGGTGACGGCGAACGCGAACAATGCGACGAACAGGATGCCGTTGAGCCGCCCTCGGGTAGAGAAGGTAGGGGCAAAGGCAGGGTTGGACGGTACCGTGGCCATGTGAGTCCTCCGGACATTGAATCGACAGGGCCTACTTTAATTTGGTTATAAGCTTATAAAAAATCGTAATTCAGGATGGAAAATATCCGTTTAGCTGATATTTTGCATTCATGACCCCGGAACAGCTGATAACGTTTGCCACCGTTGCCGAGCATGGCAACATCAGCCATGCGGCGTTGGCCTTGCATCTGTCGCAGCCGGCTGTCTCTGGCCAGCTCAAGCTGCTGCAGGACGCATTCGGCGAGCCTCTGTACCAGCGTGCCGGCCGCGGCGTGCGGCTTACTGCGGCCGGCGAGCAGCTGCTGGCCCATGCCGAACGCCTGCGTGAAACCTTTCGCCAGGCCCAGGCACTGCGCGACGCCATGCGCGGGCTGGAGCGCGGCACCTTGCGCATCGGTGCCAGCACTACGCCCGCCAGCTACCTGCTGCCTTACCTGATCGCCGACTTCCATGCGCAATACCCCGAGGTGCAGGTGAGCACCTTGCACGGCAATACCGCAGAGATCGTCTCGGCGCTGGGCAATGTGGACATCGCCCTGATCGAAGGCCCGCCCGGGCAGGAGCTGCCTCTGGGCACGGGTGTCACGCCGTGGCGTGAGGACGAAATCGTCGCCATCGTGCCCAGCGCTCACCCGTTGGCCAATCAGGCGGGCCAGACGCTGGAAGCCTTGGGCAGCTACCCCTTAGTGCTGCGTGAAAGCGGCTCTGGGGTTCGGCAGATCGTTGAACGGGCATTTGCGCACAGTGGCGTGGCCATGCGCGTAGCCTTGGAAATTGCCGGGGTCGAAGGGGTGAAGGAGGCGGTGCGGGCGGGGATGGGCATCGGCTTCGTTTCGGCGATGTCGATCAGGCATGAGGGTGGCGCACTGCAGCGCTTGCATATCGCCCCGCAGCCGTTGGTCAGGCACTTTTCCATCCTGCTGCCGCATGCGGCCACGCCCTCGCGGGCGGCGGCGCGGTTCATGGCGCTGTGTACGTGACACTCATGATATATGACAGTGCTCAAGCCACTTTGAATACATGTTTAAGGTACGCCACGAAGTTCTCATCGCGGCACTGGGTCTTGCCTGGGCTGTCACTGATCTTGGCCACCGGCGCGCCGTTGCAGGCCGTCATCTTGATCACCATGTTCATTGGCTTGACGCCGGGGATATCGCAGGTCAGGTTGGTGCCGATGCCAAAACTCACATTGATGCGCCCGTGCAAGGCGCGGTACAGCCCAAGCGTCTTGGCGAAATCCAGCCCGTCGGAAAATATCAGCGTCTTGCTTTGCGGGTCGATGCCCAATCTCTGGTAGTGGGCGATGGCCTTTTCGGCCCAGGCCAGCGGGTCGCCCGAGTCGTGGCGCAAGCCATCGAACAGCTTGGCGAAGTACAGGTCGAAATCGCCCATGAACGCGTCCATGGTGATGCAGTCGGTCAGCGCGATGCCCAGCAGCCCACGGTATTCGCGCACCCAGCACTCAAGCGCGGCAGCCTGGCTGTCGACCAGGCGCGGGCCGAGTTGCTGGTGGGCCATGAACCATTCGTGGGCCATGGTACCGATGGGCTTGAGCTCGTATTCGCGGGCCAGGTGCACGTTGCTGGTGCCGACGAAGCGCCCCGGGAAATCGCGTTTGAGGGTATGTACCACGGTTTCCTGTACACGGTACGAGAAGCGCCGCCGGGTACCGAAATCAGCCAGCTGCAAGCCCGCCAGCTCATCGGCACTGGCATGGGCCTTGAGCCAGTCCAGTTTCTGGTACAGCCGCTCGCCCACCTGTTCCATCACCACTTCGCGATAGCGGTAGCGGTTGCGTACCTCGCTGATGATCGCCAGCAGCGGGATCTCGTAGAGAATTACATGCAGCCACGGCCCGCGCACGCGGATCGCCAGTTGCCCGGCGTCATCCAGGCCGACCTGGACATAGCGCAGGTTGAAGCGGAACAGGCTGAGGAAGCGGATGAAGTCCGGCTTGATGAACGGGATTTTCTCCAGATACGCCAGTTGGTCGTGGGTGACTGTGACGTCTGCCAGTTGCTCCACCTGATAGCGAATTTCAGCCAGGTAAGGCGAGAGGTCCTCGCCGTTACGGCAGCGAAACTCCCATTCCACTTCGGCGTTGGGGTAGTTGTGCAGCACCGCCTGCATCATGGTGATCTTGTAGAAGTCGGTGTCCAGCAGGTTCTGGACGATGCGTGGGCCGAAAACGCTTTCGCTCATGGGCGGTCTTCCTTGATCAGAGAGAGCTGGTGGTCGAGCGCGGCCTCGTCGCCGCAGAGGATGACGCCCTCGGCTGCCAGTGCGCCGCACGCGCTGATGGCGCCTTCCTGGGTCAGGGCGCGGCAGGCAGGCAAGTACAGGAGTACCTGGAAGCCCGCCTGGCGCAGCTGCCGGGCGGTGGTCTTGACGCAGTAGTCCAGGGTCAGGCCACCGACGATCACCGCGCCCACCTGCTGCACCTTGAGGTATTCGATGACGCCCGTGGAGCGGCGCTCGGCCAGGTCGTGGTAGCAAGCACCGTAAGGGTGCAGGTCGGGTTCGACGCCTTTCCACACGAAGTAGTCGTAATCGATGGGGGCGGGCAGGCCTGGCAGCAGTTCGAAGCCGGGCGTGCCCGGCACGCAGTGGCTGACCCAGGTCAGGTCGGCATTGGCCAGCGTCAGCGGTTGCAGCATTTGCCCAGGTTCTGTGACCACCCACGCGGCATTGGCCGGGTGCGCGTCCTTGCTGCCCAGGCGCAGGTCGGCGCGCAGGGCCATGGTGTTGAGGTCGGCGGCGATTTCATTGCCTTCGGGCACCGGCAATTCCTGTGGGGCATTGGCGGTGAAGCCGTTTTGCGCGTCGACATCGAAACTGGCGATTTTCATGGGGCTCTCCTCGCTGGGCTGGTTATATAATTCACCTGGTGATATAAGTGTGTCAAGCACACGTCCTGCAGTTATCGATGCTTGCCCCAGTTAAGCGCTCTGGTGGAATATTGCGTCATTGAGCAGTGGAGCCTTTTAGTGAGTACAGCCGAAGTCCTGGCCAGCGTCGATATCGTCGCGCTGCGCCTGGCCCCCGAAGCCCAGCATCTGCAAGTGTTGTTGCATCGCCGCGAGCGCGAGCCCCATGCCGCTCAGTGGGCTCTGCCCGGCGTGCTCGTCAATGGCCGCACCCCGGACACCAGCCTGGAGGCCGCCGCCGAGCGCGCGCTGGGCGAGAAGGCCCGGGTGCTGCCGCGTTACCTGGAGCAGGTAGGCACCGAAGGCAATGCCTTCCGCGACCCGCGCGGTTGGTCGTTGAGCACCTATTACCTGGCCTTGCTTGACCCTCGGCAGCAGGTCGAAGGTGACCAGTTGGCCTTTTTTGACCTGGACAGTGTGTTGGGCCGCAAGGTGCTGCTGCCGTTCGATCACAACCTGCTGGTGGAGCGCGCCCGCGAACGGTTGGCGAGCAAGACGGTGTACAGCAGCCTGCCGCTGAACCTGCTGGCCGAGAAGTTCACGGTGCTCGATGCATTGGGGGCGGTGCAGGCGTGCCTGGGCCAGGCCGTGAACAACACCTCGCTGCGCAAGCGCCTGGAGCGCCTGCGTGAGCTGGGTTGGGTGCGCGATACAGGGGAGAAGAATCAGCCGCGGCTCGGCAGGCCGCAGCAGTTGTATCAATATACGCCGCAGGGAGATCGGCCGTTCATGTTCGACCGGAGCTTACTGCCGGAAGGTGCTTGATCGCTCAAACTGTTCCGCGATTGTCACCTCCCCTAACCTATGGTGGGTGGGGAGGAGTGACCTGATAAAACTGCCAGTGGGCAGCTTGTTGGACTTTGGAGTAGCTTACAAACTTTGCACAATTTGGTGCCAAAGTGAACGACCTTGATCGAAAACAGACGCCGGCACCGGATGGCGGCGAGACTTGCAAGATAACCTACTCGCCTTATGGCTCTTGCGCTATTGTCCAACGGGCGCCGATGATAGGGTTCGTTGGGCAGAAGCTTGATCCCGCGAGCGGTTTCTATCCGTTGGGGGATGGCCATCGATGGTATGCACCTCCAATCAGAAGATTCACCAGCCCTGACGCCTTGAGCCCATTTGGCGTGGGAGGGCTGAATGCCTATGCCTATTGCGCAGGGGATCCTGTCAACTACATCGATCCGGACGGTCGGAACCGTTACGGCCCCTGGGCAGCGGCACGCCTGGAAAGGCACCAACGAGACGTAGTGACGCTCAAGGCTGCAAAGTTTCCGCAAAGCCTGCGGCCTCAGCTTGAGCACCTCAGGCAACAGGTAAAAAAAGGATTTGTCGACAGTAACCCGCACACAGAGGTCCATGTGGCAACGCTGTACAAGCGATCAGACCCGCACAATGCCTACGGCCGATGGAATTTGCACTACAAGGGGAGTAACGACTCGTTTTCGCTCGAATTCATGTTCGGCAATCCCATTGAGTTTTTACCATCGGGCAGGTATCAGCTCACTAAAAATGTATATATGAGTGCGATGAATAATGTCGAGTTAAAAAAAGGACTTCCGAACTATAGGTCCTATCGCGTACGCGCAGAAGATCTGGAAAGTTTTGCACTGCCGGCCAGTCAGCATGTCAGAGCACCCCTCCCTTTCACGCAGTACGTGAAGTACGCCCACAAGCGCAAGCATCCAATTTCAGACTCCCCAGAGGTGCCTGCTCGACGACATTTAACTGCCAGAAGTGGCTTTTAGCTAACTGTTCGCACGAGGGATGATTCGTTACACCTGCTTTATATGGCTTTAGAGCGGTGTTCAAAACCCTGATGCCGGATTTTCTGAGCCAATGCTGTGACATTAGGGGCGGCGCCCTGAGCTGTCACAACCGCCCGTTTCCAGGCGATTGTCATTGCGCCAGGCCCTGGCGCATCTGCCTGATCAGCTTGCGGCCGCGAGCTTGGCGCTGGTCTGGCGACGGCGATAGGCACTGTCGCGGCTCGCCAGCCACCAGTACAGCGGCGAAGTGATCAGCAGGCCCACCAGCCAGGACAGGTCGGCACCGTTGATGTGCTCGGAGATCGGCCCCACGTACAGCGGCGTGTTCATGAACGGAATCTGCACCACGATACCCACTGCATAGGCGGTCAGCGCCTGCGGGTTGTAGCGCCCGTAGATACCGCCATCGACCTTGAAGATCGACTGGATGTCGTAGTCGCCCTTGTGAATCACGTAGAAGTCGATCAGGTTGATCGCGGTCCACGGCACCAGCACCACCAGCAACACCAGCACCATGTCGACGAAGTGGCCGATGAAGTCCGCCGAGGCGAACACCGCCACCACGCAGCAGGCCGCCAGCACGATCAGCGACAGTACCGCACGGCTCTTGGCTGTGGGGATCCAGCGGTAGGCGAAGGTCTGGATCAGGGTGATGATCGACAGCACTGCGCCATAGAGGTTGAGGGCGTTGTGGCTGATCACGCTGAGCAGGAAAAGCACCAGCATGATCGGGCCGAGGGTGCCGGTGGCGAGTTTGACCGCGTCCATGGTGTCCATGCCGGCGGGGATCGCCAGCACCGCCACGGCGCCAAAGATGAACGACAGGCTCGAGCCCAGTGCCGACCCAAGGTAGGTGGTCCAGAAGGTCGATGAGACCTTCACGTCAGCCGGCAGGTAACGCGAATAGTCCGACACGTAGGGAGCAAAGGCGATCTGCCACAGCGCCGCCAGCGACACGGTGGCCAGCCAGCCGGCCAAGTTGAAGCCCCCGCGGGTGAGGAAATCGTCGCTCTGCACGTGGGTGAAGATGTAGCCGAAACCGATCACGATGCCGATGCCCAGTACCCAGGTGCCGATGCGGTTGAGCACGTGGATGAAGCGATAGCCGATGATGCCGATGATCCCCGAGCCCAGCGCGCCGATGACGATACCTACCGGTACCGGCACGCTGTCTACCACGCCATGCAGCGATTTGCCGGCCAGGACGATGTTGGAGGCGAAAAAGCCGATGTACATCACGCCGGCGATCACCACCACGAGGAGTGCCCCGAGCGAGCCGAACTGGGCGCGGCTCTGGATCATCTGCGGGATGCCCATTTGCGGGCCCTGGGCCGAGTGCAGCGCCATCAGCACTCCGCCGACCAGGTGGCCAACCAGAATGGCGACGATGCCCCACAGCAGGTTCAGGTGAAACAGCTGCACGCCGAGCGCGCCGGTGACGATGGGCAGCGGCGCGATGTTGCCGCCGAACCACAGCGTGAACAGATCCCTTACCTTTCCATGGCGGTCTTGCGGGGGCACGTAGCCGATCGTGTGTTTTTCTATGAGGGGTGCCGAATTGGCTGCACTGGTCATGACTGACTCCAAGGCAAGGTTGGGCATCGGGTGCTGCCCGGGTGCGTGCCGGCGAAGGGCGACGCGTTCTTGTTGGAGCGATGATGCGGGGTGCGGGGGGAAGGAGAAATTAGTAAATATGTGCCCATAAACCTTAAAAAACCTAAGGCTGACAAAAGGTTAAGGGGCGAGTGGTAGCAAGGAGCGGGCCACCGGGCTGGGAGGCCCGGGTTTGGCCGGTTTGAGCAGGTATGCGTTCAAACGGGTGTGCGGTGTTGGTGCGAGCTGCCCGATTGAAGTGCATTAAGTTACATCGACAGCATCCAGTTCTGAATCAGGCAGAGGGGGAGTAATTAACGGCCAATCCCTGGGAACGAACTGTTTATTGCACATCTCTTATCATCAGATGGATGGCAATATGCCCGGGACTTCCCAGACATGAAACCGCTTCAACGACACGAAACCCCCAATCCGCTACCACACTTCCTGCTCAATGGCGGTGCCATCGGCACACTGCTGCAGACGATGGACTGGAGCGACTCGCCGCTCGGCCCGCCTGAAGCATGGTCGCCCCACTTGCAGGCGGTGATGGCCACATTACTGCCGGCCCAGGCGCAGTTCGTGCTGTTCTGGGGTGAGGCCTTTGCTGCGCTTTACAATGACGCCTATGCGCCGACCATTGGCAGCAAGCATCCCCACGCACTGGGGCGTCCAGGCAAGGAGTACTGGCGCGAACTGTGGCATGACCTCGAGCCGTTGCTGCGCGGTGTGCGTGAGACTGGCCAGACCTTCGCGGCTAAGGATCGCCCCTTTTATATAGAACGCCACGGATTGGGCGAGACGGTGTACTTCGATGTGTCTTATTCCGCGGTGCGTGAGGCCGATGGTACTGTCGGCGGCGTGTTGTGCCTGGTCACCGAGACCACCGAGCGGGTGCGCCTCCAGCAGAACCAGGCGTTCTTGCTGGAGTTGGGCCGCACGTTGCCCGGGCTGGGCGAAGCAGACCGCATCGAAGCCTATGTGGTGAGCCGCCTGGCCGAGCACCTGGGGGCGGCGCAAGTCTGTTTTGGCGAAGATCAGGGCGATGGCGCAGGTTTCAAGGTCGCGCACGATTGGGCTGAGGGCGTGCCATCGCTCGTCGGCCAACACCACTATGCGACTTACGGCGCATCGCTGCATGAGCAGTTGGCGGCAGGGCAGGTGGTGCAGCAAGCGCATGACAGCGCAACGTCACCCCTGAGCGGCCTATGTTCCACGCTGCATGTACCGGTGCTGCGTGGCGGTCGCCTGGAGGCCATGCTTGGCGTGCACTTTCATAGCCCGCGCCAGTGCCTTGAAGAGGAATGCCAGTTGGTGGCGGAAACCGCCAAGCAAGGCTGGGCGGCCATTACCCATGCCCGCGCAGAACGCGCCCTGCACCTGCTCAACGACAGCCTGGAGGAGCGCGTCACGGCGGCACTCGCCCAGCGTGAGGCTGCGATGCTGCAGTTGCACGAAGCGCACAAGCTGGAAATGATCGGGCAGTTGACTGGCGGCATCGCCCATGACTTGAACAACATGCTCACGCCTATCATCGCCTCTTTCGAGCTGCTGCGCCGGCAGCCGCACTCCGAACGTGCCCCGCGCCTGATCGACGGGGGGCTGCAGGCTGCCGAGCGTGCGCGCAATCTGGTCGGGCGGTTGCTCAGCTTTGCCCGCCGACAAACGCTCAAGCCACAGGCCGTGTCGTTGGCCGCTCTGGTAGAGGACATGCACGAGCTGCTGGCCCGATCACTGGGGCCGACAGTTGCCGTGCAGGTACAGATTGACCCAGCCCTGCCTGCAGTCCTCGTAGACCCCCATCAACTGGAACTGGCGCTGCTCAACCTTGCGGTCAACGCCCGCGACGCCATGGGCGACGGTGGCACCTTGAGGATCTGCGCAGGGCTTGAGGCCGACGGGCCCCCAAGGCCTGCGGGCCTCACTGAAGGGACGCTGGTGTGGCTGCAGGTTCGCGACAGTGGCAGTGGCATGGACGAAGATCAGTTGCGCCGCTGCGTCGAACCGTTCTATTCCACCAAAGGCGTGGGAAAGGGCACTGGTCTTGGCCTGCCGATGGTCCAGGGGCTGGCCGTACAGTCTGGTGGCGGCTTCCAGATACGCTCGCAGCAAGGGGAGGGTACCGTTGCCACGTTATGGCTGCCGAGCAGCGATGTGGCTGCGGTGTGTCGTGACAGTGAAATGGCCGAGGTGCCGCTTGCCGACGGTGCACTTCGGGTGCTGCTGGTGGACGACGAGGAGATCGTGCGCCATGCCACAGCGCTGCAGTTGCGTGAACTGGGTTATCAGGTGACCGAAGCCGCCAGTGCCGCTGCAGCGTTGCAGCTGGTGGAGAAGGGCTGGTGGCCGGATGTTCTGGTGACCGATCATGTCATGGCTGATATGACCGGGGTGCGGTTCGCTCAACGGATGCGCGAGCGTCAGGCTGACCTGCCAGTGCTGATCATTACCGGCTACGCCAACCTGACACCGCGCGAACTCAAGGGCTTCGAGGTGTTGCGCAAGCCGTACCGGCGCGCAGAACTGGCGCAGAGTGTGGCGCGCTTGCTTACCGGCAAGCCTTGACAGCCATCAGGGCCCCAGCACCTTCCCAAGCAGCAGGCATACCTGCTCTGCCGAATAGGGCTTTGCCAGGAATGTGAACCCCTCATGGCCGCCTTCGGCAATCGCGTCGCTGTAGCCGGAGGTGAGGATCACAGGCAATTGCGGGCGCTGGCGGCGTAGCTCGCGGGCCAGGGCCAAGCCGCCCATGCCGGGCATCATCACATCGGAAAATACCGCATCGAAATCTTCCGCCGCGCCGTCCAATTCCCTCAAGGCCTCTTCCGCAGAGTTCACCCAGCTGATCCGGTAGCCGTGGTCTTCGAGGATCTGTGCGGTGAAAGTGCCCAGGTCCGGGTCGTCCTCCACCACCAATATTCTTCGCCGCGCGCCACTCACCAGCGGTTGGCTGGCCTCTGCGGCCGCATTGGCCTGCTCGGCAGGCTGTTCCACTTGTGGCAGGTACAGCGTAAAGGTCGTCCCTTGGCCCTGGATGCTGGCTACCTCTACATCGCCCCCTGATTGCTTGGCGAAGCCGAACACCTGCGACAGTCCAAGCCCTGTGCCTTCGCCGGGCGCCTTGGTGGTGAAGAACGGGTCGAAGATACGGTCGAGCAACTCGGCGGCGATGCCGACACCGCTGTCCACCACCGAGATGGCGGCAAACGGCCCTGGGTGCTCTTGATGATCGCGCAGGCCAGACATGCTTTGGTTGGGCAGCAGGCGCAGGTGCAAGGTGCCTTCGCCAGCCATGGCATCACGGCCGTTGAGCATCAGGTTGATCACTGCGGTTTCCAGTTGGCTGAGGTCGGCGCGGATGTGGCATGGCGTCGATGGCAACTCCAGTTTTACCTGGACCCGCGCGCCCGTAGCGGCATCAAGCATGTCGGCCATGGCCTGCAGGCGCGATCCGGCTTCGAGTACTTGGGGGCTCAATGCCTGACGACGGGCGAAGGCCAGCAGCTGGCCGGTCAGCTTGGCGCCGCGGTCGACCGTGTCGGTCATGGTCTTGAGATAGCGTTCGCGACGGCTTTCGTCGAGGTTCGGCCGCTGCAGGAAGTGCAGTGACGAGCGAATGATCGTCAGCAGATTGTTGAAGTCATGGGCCACGCCACCGGTCAGTTGGCCGATGGCTTCGAGCTTCTGTGCCTGTCGCAGTACCGCTTCGGTATGCAACAGCTGAGCGGTGCGTTCTTCGACCCGGTGTTCCAGGCTGGCGTTGAGCGATTCCAGTGCGGCCAGCGCCTCGCGCACTTCGGCATGGGCCTGGACCCGCTGAATATGCGCCCAGCAACGTTCCGTCACTTCTCCGATCAGCGCCTGCTCGTAAGGCGACCACCGCCGTGGCGCCTTGTCGTGGATGGCCATCAGCGCGGTGAGTCTGCCTGCCTTGATCAATGGCATGCAGATGGTTGCGGTAATGCCAATGGCCTGAAAGGTGGCGGCTTCCTCACTGGGCAGTTCGCTCAGGTTGTCGGTTATAACCAGCGGCAGGCCATTGCGCAGCCGGCTGACCGCCAGGCGGCCAAAGTCGCCCAGGCGGTAGTGGCCCACCAACCGTGGCGAGCCGGGTGCTACAGAGTCGCCGCAGATGGTGAAGCCATCTTGGTCTGCATCCATCACGGCGTACGCACAGCTGGACAGCTGCAGGTGCTCCACCAGCATGCCGGTGGTGATGGTCATTACCCGGTCCGAGTCGGTGGCATTGGCCACCGCCCGGCCCAGGTCGTCCAGAAACGCCAGCCGCTGGTTGGTGACCACGCTGGCGGTCGTTTCGGTGACTGTGTCGAGCATGCCCACCACTTCGCCGTTCTGGTCGCGGATAGGGCTGTAGCAAAAGGTGAAGTAAGCGCACTCCGGGCCGCCGTTGCGGTCGATGGTCAGCGGGAAGTCCTCGATATAGACGGCTTCACCGCCCAAGGCGCGTTCGGCCATGGCCTCGATGTCGGCCCAGGCTTCCTGCCATACTTCGCGAAACGGCTTGCCCAACGCTTGCGGTTTTTTGCCAAGAATTGGCAGAAATGCGTCGTTGTGCAGGGTGAGCAGGTCTTGCCCCCAGAGAATTGCCTGAGGAAAGCGCGAGGCCAGGCACAGGGCCACGGTGGTCTTGAGTACGTCAGGCCAGGTCTCGATCGGGCCCAGGGAGGTGGTGCTCCAGTCGTGATTGCGAATGCGTTCGGCCATCAGCCCGCCGCCGTCCAGCCATTTAGCCATGTGTGCTCTGCCCATCCTTCTGCCGGGGATGATAAGGGTGCACCGAGAATAGCGGATTGGCGAGGGCTTTATGCAGCCTGCACCGGTGATGAGGCCGCAGCAGGCTCAACGAATGAAGTGCACCTTGCCGGTGTCGTCATTGCCCATGTAGATCCCGTACACCCCAGCCTGCCGCTCGAGGATGTAACGCTCGAGAATCTGCCGTATCGCCGGGTAGTAGATCTCTTCCCAAGGGATCTGGTCGGGTTCGAAGAATGTGTAGGCCAGCGTCTCGGGCCCGTACTGCCCGGTCTCCTCGGTGGCGATCGCGCGAAAGATGATGTACACCTCGCTGATTTTCGGCACGCTGAAGATCGAGTAGGGCGAGACGATTTCGGCACGCACGCCGCTTTCCTCCCACACCTCGCGCAGCGCTGCCTGCTCGGTGGTTTCGCCAGCCTCCATGAACCCGGCCGGCAATGTCCAGGTGCCTGGGCGGGGCGGGATCGCCCGCTGGCACAGCAGGTACTTGCCATCGCGCTCGATGATGCAGCCAGCGATGATCTTCGGGTTGACGTAGTGGACATAGCCGCACCCGGTACAGCGCAGGCGCTCGTGAGTGTCGCCGTCGGGAACGCCCCGGGCCAGTTCTGTGGTGCAGTGCGGGCAGTAGCGCGGGGCGTTGGGCATGGTCAGCGGCCTATGCGGGGTTCTATACGAGGTTCCTTGAGGGCCAAAGGCTCGACCATGTCGCGCACCTTGGTGTTGTCGTCCTGCTTCTGGCGCAGGTAGTCCAGCGCCACCTTGGCGGCGGCCCGCACATGATCGACCGAGGCCTGGTGGGCGACCAGCGGGTCGCCACTCTTGATGGCGTCGACGATTTTTTCCATTTCAAGGTTGCTGGCGCCACGGCGGTTTTGCTGCGACACCGAGGTGGCGCGCAGGTAGCTGATGCGGGCCTGCAGCTGGCGCAGCTGTTGCGCTGCGACCTGGTTGCCGGAGCCTTCGAGCAGCACTTCGTAAAAGCCTTGCACCGAGTCCAGCACCTGTTGCAACTCGCCTTCCTCGAGAGCCTCGCGGTTGACCTCCAGCGCCCGCTCCAGGGCCCGGATGTCCTTGGCTTTGGCATTGAGGGTGAACAACTGCACGATCAGGCCTTCGAGTACACAGCGCAGCTCGTAGATATCGCGGGCGTCTTCCAGGGTGATGATGGCCACGCGTGGGCCCTTGGCATCGGCGAATTCCACCAGGCCTTCGGACTCCAGGTGGCGCAGGGCTTCACGCACCGAGGTACGGCTGACGCCGAGGCGGTCGCAGAGGTCGCGCTCGACCAGGCGATCGCCCGGGAGCAGGTGGAAATTCATGATCGCGCCGCGCAGTTTGTCGAGCACGATTTCACGCAGTGTTACGGGGTTGCGGTTGACCTTGAAGCTGTCGTCGAGTGGCTGGCGTTTCATCAGGTGCGCTCTTTATGAGGCTGTTTCGCCAACATCGCGGAACACCCCGAACCGAGGTGCTCCCTGCAGTGGTTCGAACAGCCCGTTGTTAACGGGTTGACTCCGCATCGGCTTCGGCGAACGCCTCGCGGGCCAGGCGGAAACTGTCCACCGCCGCGGGCACGCCGCAATAAATGCCGACCTGGAGCAGGATCTCGCGAATCTGTTCACGGCTCAGGCCATTACGCAAGGCGCCGCGAATATGCAGCTTGAGCTCGTGGGGCCGGTTGAGCGCGGAAATCATGGCCAAGTTTATCATGCTGCGCTCTTTGAGCGACAAGCCATCGCGGCCCCAGACATGGCCCCAGCAGTACTCGGTAACCAGCTCCTGCAAAGGCTTGGTGAAGTCGTCGGCGTTCTGGATCGAGCGGTTGACGTAGTCCTCGCCCAGCACCTGCGTACGGATCTGCAGGCCTTTTTCGTACTTTTCGTTGCTCATTGCCTAGCTCCGAATCAAAAGAGGGGCCGCAACCAAGGGTGAGAGGGTCGCGCGGCCCCTGAAAAAGAAGTATCGGGGCCGCTTTGCGGCCCAATCGCCGGCAAGCCGGCTCCCACAGGTACAGCACAGGCTTTCATCACAGTGGAGATCCTGTGGGAGCCGGCTTGCCGGCGATCGGGCTGCGCAGCAGCCCCAAGGGCATCAGCCCAGCGGGGGCAGGGCGCCCAGTTTGCCTCTGTGATAGACCATCGGGGTCACCGGGTCGCTGGGCAGCACCAGGTTCTTCACCGCGCCGACGATGATCGCGTGATCGCCGCCATCATACTCGCGCCACAGCTCGCACTCGATGATTGCCGTGGCCTTGGCCAGCAGCGGGTTGCCCAGCTCGCTCAGGTGCCACTCGATGCCCTTGGCCTTGTCCTTGCCCTTGCCGGCGAAGGCGTAGGCCTCGGCGGTCTGCTCGGCGGACAGCAGGTGGATCGCGAACTGCTTGCTGTCACGCAGAATCGGGTAAGTGTCAGAGGCGTAGTTGGGGCAGAACAACACCAGCGCCGGGTCGATCGACAGCGCACTGAACGCACTGGCGGTGATGCCGACAATGGCGCCGTCGGCGTCCAGGGTGGTGACCACCGTGACCCCTGACGGAAAGGAGCCCATCACGTCTTTGTAGATGCCTGGTTCGATCATCGTGTATTACCTCTTAGCGCATCACAAACGGGTCGGGCATCGGCGCGGTGGACAGGTTGATCCACACGGTCTTCAGCTCGGTATAAGCCAGCACCGAATCGATGCCGCTTTCACGGCCGTAGCCGCTGTTCTTGAAGCCGCCGATCGGTGCCATGGCCGACACTGCGCGGTATGTGTTGACCCAGATGATCCCCGAACGCACGTCACGGGCCAGGCGGTGGGCACGGCCCAGGTCGCGGGTCCAGATGCCGGCAGCGAGGCCGAACTGCGAGTCGTTGGCAATGGCCAGGGCCTGTTCCTCGGTCTTGAAGCGGATGACCGCAGCGACCGGGCCGAACACTTCTTCCTGCATGATGGTCATCGAGTTGCTGTCGCACTCGAACAGCGTCGGCTCGTAGTACCAGCCTTCGCCCTCGACTTCGGCACGCTTGCCACCCATGTGCAACTTGGCGCCTTCAGCCTTGGCCGCAGCAACCAGGCTTTCGACCACGGCCAACTGCTGGGCGGTGGCCATCGGGCCCATTTCGCTGGTGTCGTCCTGAGGGTTACCGATGCGGATGCGCTTGGCCCGCTCGATCAGGCGGGCGACGAACTCGTCGAAGATCTCGTCCTGCACCAGCAGGCGCGAACCTGCCACGCAGCTTTGCCCGGAGGCGGCATAGATGCCGGCCACAGCACCGTTGATGGCACTGTCCAGATCGGCGTCGGCGAAAATGATGTTCGGTGACTTGCCGCCCAGCTCCAGCGACAGTTTGGCGAAGTTCTCGGCACTGCTGCGCACCACGTGGCGAGCGGTGGCGGCGCCGCCGGTGAAGGCGATCTTGCGCACCAGCGGGTGGCGCGTCAGCGCAGCGCCGGTGCTTGGGCCGTAGCCGGTGACCACGTTGACCACGCCCGGCGGGAAGCCTGCTTCCAGCGCCAGGCGGGCCAGCTCGAGGATGGTCGCCGAGGCATGCTCGGAAGGCTTGAGCACGATGGTGTTGCCGGCGGCCAGCGCTGGCGCCAGTTTGATCGCGGTGAGGTACAGCGGGCTGTTCCACGGGATGATCCCGGCTACCACGCCGATCGGTTCGTGCACGGTGTAGGCGAACAGGTCCGGCTTGTCCAGCGGCAGGGTGCCGCCTTCGAGTTTGTCGGCCAGGCCCGCGGTGTAATGGAAGAACTCCGGCAGGTAACCGACCTGGCCACGGGTTTCGCGGATCAGCTTACCGTTGTCACGGCTTTCCAGCTGAGCCAAATGTTCTTTGTTCTCGGCAATCAGGTCACCCAGCTTGCGCAGCAGTTTGCCCCGCGCAGTGGCGGTGATGCTGCGCCAGGCTTTGCTGTCGAACGCACGCTGGGCGGCCTGGACCGCCAACTCCACATCGGCCTCATCAGCGTCGGGCAGTTGCGCCCAGGCCTGGGCGGTGGCTGGGTTGAGGCTGTCGAAGGTCTTGCCGCTCTGGGCATCGAGCCATTGGCCGTCGATACACATCTGGAAACGAACGAGGGTCATGCAACAATCCCCTTGGCGGATTCGGTGAGGGTGCGGGCTTGGCTGAGGAAATCCAGAAGCATCTTGTTGACTTCACGGGGGGCCTCCACCGGCATCATATGCCGTTGTTCGGCGAGGACCACACTTTGCGCGCCAGGAATGCTGGCAGCGAGCTGGCGGGTCATGGCCGGGGTGGAGCCCGAGTCGAGTTCGCCGGTGGCGATCAGTGTCGGCACCTGAATGCTGCCCAGGTCAGTGGCGCGGTACATGTCCTGTGTGGCGAACAGCGAATAAGTGGTGTGGTAGCCCTGCGGGTCGTTGCTCGCCAGTACCTGGCGAATCGCGGCGACCTGCGCCGGGTTGGCTGCCTTGTATTCCCGACTGAACCAGCGGTCGAGCGCGGCGTCGACGTTGGCATCGGGGCCTTGTTGGGCAGCTTGGGCTGCGCGTGCGATGACGCCAGCGCTCTGCTCCGGGGTGCGGTTGAACACGCTGTTGAGTACCACCAGCGCAGACAAGCGCTGTGGGTAGTTCAGGGCAAAGGCGCGTGCGACCAGGCCGCCCATGGAGAAGCCGATCACGGTCGCCTGGGCGATCTGCAGGTGGTCGAGCAGTTCCGCCAGCTGGGCAGCGTAGCCTTCCAGGCCGGTGTCGGCGGCAGGCAGTGCGCTCTGGCCATGGCCGAGCATGTCGTAGGCAATGACGCGGTAGTCGTTGGCAAGGCCCACGAACTGCCCGCCCCACATTTCCTTGTTCAGGCCCACGCCGTGGATCAGCACCACGGGTTGGCCCTGGCCTTGGGCCAGGTAACTGGTCCCGGCCGGTGTACGTTCAGCGACAGGCTGAATCATGGAGGGCGCTCCTTGAAGGTCGGGCGCGGCGGGTAAGCACGCCACGCCCCGGCCCGTCTTGGTTGTTGTTATTGAGCGTTGGCTTTTTCGGCAGCCAGTTCTTCCAGGTCGATATAACGGTTGCCGATGCGCGGGTGCAGGCGGCCGCCGTCGGCAGCGCCCAGTACCACGACGATTTCGTCGGCACGCGGGGCGTCTTCGATCTGCATTTCCAGGGTGATGTAGTGCGAGCGCAGGCCTTCGTCGTCCTTCTGCATCATCGGGATCTGGATCGAGGTGCCCGGGCCGCCGCGCTTGTTGGTGAAGCTCAGGTAGCTCTTGGCTTGTACGGCTTCGCGGTAATGGTTGCCGAAGCGCAGGGTGTGGATCACCGCCGAAGCGTGCTCGATCTCGCCATCGGTGCCGACCACGGCAGCTTTACCGTAGGCTTCGATCTTGTCGGCGCCACCGATGGCAGCTGTCAGGCGCTCGACCATCAGCGCACCCAGCTCGGAGCAGTTGGCGCGGATTTCCGGCTTGAGGTCTTCAACGAAGCCGCGGCCGGCCCATGGGTTCTTGATCACCACGGCCAGGCCGACCATGGTCACCGGCTTGTCGGTGGCCTTGCCGCCTTCGATGCGGGTCTCTTCGGAGTAGGTGACGATCTTGCGGATTTCGAAACTCATGAGGGGCTCCTGGTGAGGGTTATCAGTTCTTGTTGTCTGATGGTATACCATAATATTTGTTGTGCAAGAGGCCGCTGGAAATTTCTCTGATGAGAAGACGAAAGGCAGCGTGAGCCGGCTCCAAGCTCCAAGCTCCAAGCTCGCGGACGAGCACGTACGCCCTTGCTTGCAGCTAAAAAAACGCCCGCTCGCGAGGGCCAACACGGCCGCCGGGAGCGGGCTGATCCCGCAACGTTTTCAGGCAATGGGAATTCAGGCGAACGCCGGCACCACTTCCTTGATGAACAGCTCGAGCGACTTCTTCTTCTCGGCGTGGGGCAGGCTGTTGTCGCACCAGAAGCTGAACTCGTCGACGCCAAGTTCCTGGTAGTACTTGATGCGCGCGATGATTTCTTCTGGTGTACCGATCATGGTGTTCTTGCGGATGTTCTCCAGCGCGAAGGCCGGCACCTCGGCGAACTTCGACTCTGGGCTTGGTTCCAGGAAGCCGTTGACCGGGACCGTCTTGTTGCCAAACCAGGCATCGAAGGTACGGTAGAAGCGCGAAATGGCCTGGGCGCCGATTTTCCAGCCATCGGGCTCCGACGGGCTGTGCACATGGGTGTGGCGCAGCACCATCAGTTGCGGGCGCGGTACCTCGGGGTTGTTGTCCAGTGCAGCCTGGAACTTGTTTTTCAGGTCCAGTACTTCTTCATCACCCTTCATCAACGGGGTGACCATGACGTTGCAGCCGTTTTTCACCGCAAAGTTGTGTGAGTCCGGGTCGCGCGCAGCGATCCACATCGGCGGCATGCCCTGCTGCACCGGCTTGGGCACACTGGTGGAGGTGGGGAAATTGTAGACTTCGCCTTCGTGGGCGTAGTCGCCTTCCCACAGCTTGCGTACCGCCGGGACCATTTCGCGCAGGGCCTTGCCGCCGTCGGTGGCTGGCATGCCATTGGCCATGCGGTCGAACTCGAACTGGTAGGCGCCACGGGCCAGGCCCACTTCCATGCGGCCGTTGCTGATCACGTCGAGCAGGGCGCATTCACCGGCCACGCGGATCGGGTTCCAGAACGGCGCAATGATGGTGCCGGCGCCCAGGCGGATCTTCTCGGTACGCGCAGCCAGATAGGCCAGCAGCGGCATCGGGCTTGGCGAAATGGTGTATTCCATGGCGTGGTGTTCGCCGATCCACACGGTGCTGAAACCGCCGTTCTCGGCCATCAGGGTCAGTTCGGTAAGGTCTTCGAACAGCTGGCGGTGGCTGACCTGTTCATCCCAACGTTCCATGTGTACGAACAACGAAAATTTCATGGGGCATTCCTCGCAGCTTGAAAGTCTCGCCTGGCGTGCCAGGCGTCAGTAATAACGTTAGGCGTCTCAGGCGAAGGCGGGCAGGCTGGCCATTTTGCCGCGGCAGTAGACCATCGGCCGTGGGGCCTGCTCGGGAACGATCAGGTTGTGCACCTTGCCGACCATTATCGCGTGGTCGCCACCTTCATATTCACGCCACAACTCGCATTCGATCACCGCAGTGGCCCCCGCCAGCACCGGGTTGCCCAGTTCACTCAGGGTCCACTCGATACCGGCGGCCTTGTCCTTGCCTTTTTTGGCGAAGGCGTAGGCTTCAGCCTGCTGTTCACCAGAGAGCAGGTGAATGGCAAAGCGCTTGTTCTTGATCAGCACAGGGTAGGAATCGGAACTGTAGTTGGGGCAGAACAGCACCAGCGGCGGGTCCATCGACAGGGAAGAAAAGGCGCTGGCGGTAAGGCCGACGATCGAGCCGTCGTCGTCCAGGGTGGTGATGACGGTGACGCCTGAGGGGAAGGAGCCCAAGACGTTCTTGTAAACGGTTGCGTCGATCATGGCGTGTACCTCGAAGGGGGTAGCGGTGGGCCGCTTTTTATCGTTGATGTGTCTGATGGTATACCGTAATACTCGTTTTGCAAGCGGAATTTTTAGTGCTGTAAAAAACATGATGAATGGCTCAAGGCCGCATGAAATGGGGCTTTGCTGAAATAATCAGGGCGTGGCCTCGGCTGCTGAACCGGATCAGTAAGGGTTTTTAAAACCGAATCAGTGTTGTCAAAAGCTTGGAATACCATAATATGGTCCGCAGCTGAGAGGCCGCCTAGACGCGGTTTCCTTACAAAGATAAAAACGACCTTTCGAGCTGAAAACCATGTCCCAACCGTCATCGCAACACCAGTTTGTCGAGAATCACACGGTCGATTACGTTCCACCTGCCGAGCGCCATGGGAAGGCGCGCGACCTGTTCACCCTCTGGTTCAGTACCAACATCGCGCCACTGCCTATCGTCACCGGCGCCATGGTGGTCCAGGTATTTAACCTGAACCTGCTGTGGGGCCTGATCGCCATCGTGCTGGGCCATCTGATCGGGGGCGTGGTCATCGCCCTGGCCTCTGCACAGGGACCGCAACTGGGCATCCCACAGATGGTGCAGAGCCGCGGCCAGTTCGGCCGGTACGGTGCCCTGCTGATCGTGTTCTTCACGGCGTTGATCTATGTTGGTTTCTTCATTTCCAACATCGTGCTGGCAGGCAAGTCGATCCACGGCATTGCCCCAAGCGTGCCGATGCCCACGGCGATCGTCATCGGGGCCCTGAGCGCGACGGCGATCGGTGTTATCGGCTACCGCTTCATTCATAGCCTGAACCGCATTGGCACCTGGGTGATGGGGTCGGCATTGCTGGCCGGTTTCATCATGATGTTTACCCAGGAACTGCCGGCCGACTTCTTCAGCCGAGGCGCGTTCAACCTGTCGGGCTTCATCGCCACCGTGTCGCTGGGGACCATCTGGCAGATCAGTTTCTCGCCGTACACCTCCGACTACTCGCGTTACCTGCCCAAGGAAGTCGGTATTGCCAAGCCGTTCTGGGCCACGTACTTCGGCGCCACCCTGGGCACCATCCTGTGCTTCAGCTTTGGTGCGGTGGCGGTGCTGTGCGTGCCCCAAGGCACCGACGCGATGGATGCGGTCAAGCAGGCCACCGGCTGGCTGGGCCCGATCCTGATGGTGCTGTTCCTGCTCAACATCATCAGCCACAACGCCCTCAACCTGTACGGTGCGGTGCTGTCGATCGTCACCGCCATCCAGACCTTCTTCGCCCAATGGACGCCCAGCATCAAGGTGCGGGTAATGCTGGCTGCAGTGATCCTGGTGGCGTGCGGGATGGTTGCGCTGAATGCCTCGGCGGACTTCATCGGCCACTTCATCGGGCTGATCCTGGCACTGTTGCTGGTGCTGGTGCCGTGGGCTTCGATCAACCTGATCGACTTTTACCTGATCAAGAAGGGCGAGTACGACATCGCCTCGATCTTCCGCGCTGATGGTGGGATTTACGGGCGCTTCAACCCCCACGCGATCATTGCCTATGCGTGCGGGATTCTGGTGCAGTTGCCGTTTGCCAACACGTCGCTTTATGTAGGGCCCTATTCGAACATTGTCGAGGGCGCGGACTTGTCCTGGCTGTTCGGCTTGATCGTGACGGTGCCGTTGTATTACTGCCTGGCTACGCGGGGCAAGGCCGAGAAGGTTGTGCGGGCTGTCAGCGCCAAGGGGTAGGTGCCCGGGGGCTGCGTTGCAGCCCTTTCGCGACACAAAAGCTCAAACGTTTGCGTAGGAGCGGCCTTGTGTCGCGAAAGGGCCGCAACGCGGCCCCAGCAGTTTCAGCTCAGACTTTGAACTGCGCGACCATGCCGTTCAAATCAACCGCCAGGCGCGACAAATCCTGCGCCGCCGCACTGGTCTGGTTGGCGCCCGCCGAGGTCTGCATCGCCAGGTCGCGGATGTTGACCAGGTTGCGGTCCACCTCCCGCGCCACTTGTGCCTGTTCTTCCGAAGCACTGGCGATCACCAGGTTGCGCTGGTTGATCGAAGCGATCGCCTCGGCAATCACTTCCAGCGCCTGCCCGGCACCCTGTGCCACTTCCAGCGTACCGGTGGCACGCCCCTGGCTGCTGTGCATGGCCGTCACCGCACGCTCGGTACCGTTCTGAATCCCCGCGATCATCTGTTCGATTTCTGCGGTGGACTGCTGGGTGCGGTGGGCAAGTGCACGTACTTCATCGGCGACCACGGCAAAACCACGGCCCGCTTCACCGGCACGTGCGGCTTCGATGGCAGCGTTGAGGGCCAGCAGGTTGGTCTGGCCGGCAATCGCGCCAATCACATCGAGCACGCGGCTGATCTCGTTGGCATTGCTGGCCAACTGCTCGATTTCGGCAGAGGTGCCGGTGACGTCATCGACCAGGTGCTGGATAGAGGCGAGCGCCTGGTTGACCTGATCGCGGCCATCGCGCGTGGTGCGGTCGGCGCCCTGGGACGCATCTGCAGTGCTCACCGCGTTGTTCGCCACTTCTTCTACGGCGGCGGTCATCTGGTTGACGGCCGTGGCCGCCTGGTCGATCTCCGCGCTCTGTTGGTGCAGGCCACGGCTGGTATCTTCGGTAACCGTGTGCAGCTCTTCCGAAGCCGAGGCCAGCTGGTCGGACGAGGCCGCAATCTTGCGAATGGTATCGCGCAGGCTTGCCTGCATGCCGCTCAGGGCGCGCAGCAGCAAGGCTGGTTCATCGCGGCCGGTAATCGTGATGTCCTGGGTCAGGTCGCCGGTGGCAACACGCTCGGCCACGGCCACGGCATCTGCCAACGGCACGACGATGCTACGGGTAAGCACGGTGGCAATGGCCACCAAGGCGATCATGATCACCAGCAGTGAGCCGACAATGGCTGCGAAGGCTTCATCGGCCACGTCACTGCTGCGCTGTGAGGCCTGTTCGGCCCCGTTGCTGTTGTAGGTGATCAACGCCGACAGGGCTTTCATCATGGTGTCGGCGTACTGGGTGAGCGGCCCGCTGATCTGCTGCTTGGCTCCGGCCATGCGGCCGGCGGCAATGTCTTTGAGTACCTGCGACTGCAGGCCGAAGTACTGTTGATGGGCCGCGATCAATGCGTTGAACAGGGCACGGTCATCGGCGGCGATGATGGTGGCTTCATAGTCTTTCAGGCCGTTGTTGAGTTGCTCATTGATGCGTTTGAACAACTCGATGTTGCGCATGCGCTCGCTGTGGCTGTCATCCAGCGCGGCGCGCAGGGTGATAGCGCGGGCGCGGCCGAGGTTGGTACTGATGTCACCGAGGGCGACCACGGCAGGCATCCAGGTGACGCGGATTTCGTCCGTGGCCTCGTCCATCTGCCGGGTTTCGTAAAGTGCGATAAGGCCCATGACCAGGACCAGGGCGCCCAACAGGGCAAATACGCTGGCAGCGCGAATGCCGATCTTCATATTCCGTAACTGCATGGAATGTTCCTTGACGGTGGTGCGCAATCAAGCAATGGGCACACCCCCGGTTCAACGGGGCGATGCCAAGCGCTCAATGTGCTGCAATATAGTTATGTGCCTCACCTCTGATTATTGTTTTTCAGAATAGTGCCATATTGCCATCATTATTGACCAGACATTCAATGCAGCGTCATCTGCTGACAAATCCGTCATTTATTGACGGATCTGTCAGGAAGTTACGTCAAACGATCGGAATCAATGGGTCGGCGGCCGCCAGGGCCAAGGCACGGTCAGCGGCTGGCGGGTAGATCCATACGCTGTTGATCTGGCGCTTGAGGGCCTTGCCTTCCTGGCCCTGCAATTTAAGTTCGCGCTCCCAGCCTTCACTGAACGCCGCGCCCCAGCCGCCCAAGTCCAGGCAGGTGACGTACTTGGGTTGGCGATACACCACCGGCTGTTCGCCGAGCAGGTCGGCCATGGCATTGTTGCCTGCGTAGCGGCCCATGGGGATGGCGTGCTGGCAGGTCATCAGCGCATGGTTGCCCAGTTCGTCGACGGCTGCCCAGGCGGTGTCACCCGTGGCGTAGATGTGTGCCTGGCCAACCACCTTGAGGTGGTCGTCTACCTTCAGACGGCCGAAGGTGTCGCGCTCGCCCGCTACCTGGGTGGTCAGCGGGCTTGCCTTGACGCCCACGGTCCAGATTATGGTCTTGCTGGCGATATACTCGCCGTTGTCCAAGGTGACGCCACCGGCATCGACGGCAACCACCGAGGTGCCGGCCAACCACTCGACGCCCGCCTGTTCGCAAGCCGCGACAATCGACGGCGTGATGCCCTTACCCAACGCGGCGCCAACCTGGGCACCTCGATCAACCACCAGCACGCGCACCGCAGCGTCACCGAGTACGGCATGCAGGCGGGCAGGCATTTCAGTAGCGGTCTCGATGCCCGTGAAACCACCGCCGCAAACCACCACGGTGTTGCGTGCCGGTGAGGCGGGCAGGGCGGCCAGGCCCGCCAGGTGCTGCTCGAGACGCACGGCCGACTCCATCTGGTCGACGTCAAAGGTGTGTTCGGCCACGCCTGCTATCGCCGGGCGTGCCACCTGGCTGCCGGCTGCCAGGATCAGGCGGTCATAGGCGATCTGCTGGGGCAGGCCGCTTGCGTCGGTGTAGCTCACGCTGCGCCCTTGGGCGTCGATGGTCTGCACATGGCCTGCGAGGAACTGCACACCCACGGCTTCGAACAGCTCACCCACTGGCGCCTTCATGCCATGCACGTCGGCTTCGTAGAAGCGTGGCCGGATACGCAGTTCAGGCTGGGGCGCCAGCACGCTGATGCTCAGGTCGTCGCGCCGGGCCTGGTCGAGCAGGCGGGCGGCGCTCAAAGCGCTCCATACACCGGCAAAGCCGGCACCGATGATCAAAACGTTAGATTTCATGAGGATGCTCCGTGGGTAAGGGGGGCTTCGACGGGTGTGTGTCTGTGCGAAACAACTACGACTGTATTGATCGTAGTTCTATCGTGCAACTCTTTTTTCCAGCCGAGCCTTGGCCGAGAAGCCGATCTGAGCGCTGAAAGACTTATGAATAAAGGGTTGGATAGGTATTCTCAGGGAGCACGGCTAGCGACCAATGGCATTTCATGGCTTTGCCATTGCACGCCGGTAAGCGTAATATTGGCGACAAGTTTGGTCGGAGATTTATATGTCGCTCTACAGTGCTGGCGTTGAATACGGCATCCATTGCCTGCTGTACCTGGTGGACGAGCGCGGTGACACACGCGAGTCGAGTGTTCGCGACCTGGCGCAGTTGCAGGGGGTGCCGCAGGAATACCTGGCCAAGGTATTCACCAAATTGGCCCGGGCCAAACTGGTGGCAGCAACCGAAGGCGTGCGGGGGGGCTTTCGACTGGCCCGGCCGTCGGACGAGATCACTGTGCTGGACATCGTCAATGCCATTGACGGGCCGAAGAAGATCTTCGACTGCCGCGAGATCCGCGAGCGTTGCACGCTGTTCGAAGGCTCACCGCCGGGTTGGGCCACCGAGGGCACCTGTGCGATCCATGCAGTAATGCTGGGGGCGCAAAAGCGGATGGAAGAGGCCCTGGCGCAGCAGACTATCCTCGACCTGGCACGGCGCTTCGGGCGCAAGGCACCGGCGCAGTTCGGCCAGCAGGTCAGTGACTGGATTGGGGAGCGGCGCGATGGCAAGGGTGGGGGAGATATTCCGGTGAGTCAGGTCTAGCTCAAGTGCTTGTTCAGGCCTGATCGCGGGGGCGCCCGCGATCAGGCCCCACGGTCAATGCACCGTCTTGCGTTGCCTCACACAGGCGCGGGCCTGCTCCGTCAGCTCATCCAGCCACTCATCGCGCTGCTGCTCGGCTTCGATCATCGCATCTTCACCCTGCTGATTGAGCAGGTAGGTATGAATCTGGTGCACTTCAGTGGCCTGGTAAATCGGCGCGATATCCAGGCGGCCGATCAGCGCGCCGCTGGCTTGGCCGGTGCTGCTCATCAACACTTGCGGCCCACTGGCGGCCACCACCTGCATGCCCCTCGCTTCGAACCATGGCACCTGGTTGGCAAAGGCGTTCAGTTCGACGCTGGCAAAGCGTGCCTGCACATCGGCCAGCAAGGCGCGGCCGATACCTTGACGGCGATGCCCGGGCACCACGGCGAGAAAGGCCAGTGCACAGGCCTGCGCATTGTCCTGGGCCGGTAATGTAAGGGCGAAACCGAGCATCTGGTCCGGCGCTTCGGCGTCCAGTGCCAGGGTCAGCTCCACTGCAAGGCCGCGAGTACCGTCCATGGCCTGCAGGTACTGATGCACCTCCATGCCGACGCCGTATTGGTACAGAGGGTACAACGGGTTGTCGGCACGAATGGCGACGCTGCTCAGTTCGCCGACATGGTGGATCACCAGCTCACGGATCTGGTTCTGGAAGGATTCGGGCGGCACGCTGTCGAGGCGGCTCAGAATGAACATCGGTGGACGGGCTCCGGCGGCTGTTGTATCGCCCCGCACCGGTTGATGCGGGGCGCACAGTCTACCCCTTTTTACCTGTCAGCCGTGTGCCTGCGGTGCTGCGACCATCAGCTCGAGGTTTTGCACCGCCGCGCCCGAAGCGCCCTTGCCCAGGTTGTCGAATACTGCCGTGAGCAGTACCTGGCCGTGTTCGGGGTTGGCGTACAGGGCCAGGCGCAGGTCGTTGCTGTCGTTCAATGCTTCAGGATCCAGCGGCGAGGCCGCCCCCTGCTGGTGCAGTGGGGACACCATCACGTGGCGTGCGCCCTGGTAGTGCCGTTCAAGGCATGCCTGCAATTGCTCGGCGCGGATCTGGCCTGGCAGCAGGCGCAATTGCAGCGGGATGCTCAGGACGATGCCCTGACGATAGGCCGCATAACCAGGCAGGAACATCGGCCGGGCTGCCAGGCCGGCATGCAGCTGGATTTCCGGTACATGCTTGTGCGCCAGCTCCAGGCCGTACATCTGCAGGGTGGGCGCCCGCTGCGCCCCGGGCTGCTCATGGCGCTCGACCGCCGCACGGCCACCGCCGGAATAGCCGGAGATGGCATGGATGCTCAGCGGGTAGTCGGCGGGCAACAGGCCAGCCTGCACCAGCGGGCGCAGCAGGGCGATGGCGCCAGTGGGGTAGCAGCCGGGGTTGCTGACCCGCTTGGCCAAAGCAATGCGCTCGGCCTGCCGCGGGTCCAGTTCAGGCAGGCCGTAGACCCAGCCGGGGGTGGTGCGATGCGCGGAGCTCGCATCGATCACCCGCACCGCCGGGTTGCGGATGGCCGCCACGGCCTCGCGCGCGGCGGCGTCGGGCAGGCAGAGCAGGGCGATGTCAGCGCTGTTGATGGCGTCGCTGCGCCGTTGCGGGTCCTTGCGTTCAGCCTCGGGCAGGGTCAGCAGTTGCAAATCGGTGCGCCCTTGCAGGCGGGCATGGATCTGCAGGCCGGTGGTGCCTTGGTCGCCGTCGATGAAGACAATAGGGGTGCGCATGGTCGGGTCCGGTCAAAAGGAAGATGGCCTATGCTCACCTGCCGTCGTGGTAAATAAAATTTGAATATCATGATGCAAACGTTCATATTTTCTGAACGAGATGTATCCTGAACCGGCCCACCCCCATGCGTGAAATCAGCCTCGATCGCCTCCGCACCCTTGTGGTCATTACCGACCTGGGGTCATTCGCCGAGGCTGCGCGCCAGCTCAACCTGGCGCCGCCTACCATCAGCCTGCACGTGGCCGAGCTCGAGGCGAGGGTCGGTGCGCCGCTGTTGACCCGCAACCGCAACCAGGTGCGCCCCACCGCCATCGGCGAAACCCTGCTGGTACGTGCCCGCCGGCTGTTGGCCGATGCCGACCTTGCCTTGGATGAAGTGCGGCGCCAGGTCGAAGGCCTGACCGGTCGGGTGCGCCTGGGCGCCTCGACCGGCGCCATCGCCCACCTGTTGCCCCAGGCATTGGAGCACTTGCGGGTGGCACATCCAGGCATCGATGTGCAGGTGCAGGTGCTGACCTCCCAGGCTTCCCTGCTGCGGCTGCGCGAAGGCGCCCTGGATATCGGCCTGGTGGCTTTGCCGCAGGTGGCGGGCAAGGGCATCAAGGTCACCGCCTGGCGGCGCGACCCGATCCTGGCCTACGTGCCGGCCGACTGGCAGCCGCCGGCCAGGGTTACACCGGCCTGGCTGGGGCAGCGAGCGCTGATTCTCAATGACAGCAGCACCCAACTGTCGCGGGTGACCGCAGAGTGGTTCGCTGCCGCCGGGTTGTATCCTGAGCCGCGGATCGAGTTGAACTACAACGATGCGATCAAGAGCCTGGTGGGTGCCGGTTATGGCGCAACCTTGCTGCCCCAGGAAGGCGAGATGGCCGAACTGGACCGGCGCATAGCGCGCCGGCCGCTGCGCCCTGGCTTGTGGCGGCAACTGGGGATTGCCTGCCGGGAAGGCGAGATCGAACGGGCGACGAGGTTCGTACTGCAGGCGCTGGAGCGGTTGCGGCAGTAAATGGCGCGGGCGAGCCCGCCGCTCAGGAACCTCGTTCTGGGGCTTATGGAGCCGGCTCGCCGGCGATCAGGCCGGTACTGGCAACCCGTTGCCTGGCCGGACAAGCCTCAGAACCAGCGGTCGTTCTTCTTGCGACCGCGGGTCAGTGCCGGCAGGATCAGCCCCGCCAGCAGGCCCGCGCCGGCAATGCTGCCGCCGTAGACCATGTAACGCATCATTACTTGTTTGTTCTCATCGCCCAGGCGCGCCTGAGCGTCGCGCAGGTTCGACTGGGTCTGATCAAGCTGTTCGTTCAATGCCTGGTTGCGTGCTTGCAGTTCGTCGACCAGCTTTTTGCGCGAGTCGAGGGTTTCCTGCATGCCCTGCACGCGGTTCTTCCAGCTGTCGTCGATGGTTTTCAGCTGCCCGGACAACTGCGCTACCTGTGCGTCAAGTTCAGGCAAGCGCTCACCCTGGCCCGGGACCGATTGCAGGTCGCTGGAGAGGATCCACACCAGGTCACCGTTCTGCCCGCGCACCTGGCTGTAGTTGCCCTGACTGCCGATGAGGGTCAGCTTCTGTCCGGATTTGAGTGTGCCGACGATGCGATGGCCGTCGGTAGGGCCGCTGCGTACATAGGTGCTCAGGCTGTCACTGACCCAGCGCGCATCGCTGGCCGGCTCTTGGGCATGCACGGGGGCGGCGAGAGCCACCAGAGCGGCGATCAGGGTGCCGCGCAGGGCAGGGAGGGCGAGGGAGGCTGGGCGGGATTCAGGCATGTTGGGTCTTCGCTGCATCAGGAAAAATAGGCCCGGTGACGCTGGAACGTTGGCTGGGCCGGCGAACCGGTCGGTGGATTGACCGTCAGCGAAAGACCGCATTTTTGCAAGCAGGTTCACTGCTGGGGGTAGGAATTGTCTGCAGGATGTTGCAAAGGGCGGGCTAGAGCGCCTCGGCGAACAGGCTGCTTCGCCTGTCGGAAGCGGCCTGTTCGCGGGATCGTCAAGGGCCTGGAAAAAACTCTGAAGTGACTGCCGTTATGCGCCACGACAGGGAAGCTGCTCGATGTACTCGGCAATCCTGCGCCGCAGGCCGTGATCCGCCTGTCGCAGGAGTACATCGAACAGCACACGGCTGTAGTGGCTGAGCACTGCGTTGCTGGCGTAGCTGCACGGGCTGAACTGCCACTGCTCCCTCACGGCCCGTTCAGCCGCCGCCAGCATGTTGGCGGGAATGGTGCTGCTGGCATGAAGCGGCGTGACATGGCTGCGTGCCCTGTAGGCAAGCGCGCCGTGCACCGCGCCGTCGACAAGTGACCAGGCAGACGCTACTGGCAGCATACCGAGCAGTTGCGCGACAACCCGCTCGGCCTTTGCGCTAGCTTCGAACGGCAGGCCATGCGCAGCGCAGCGCGAAGCAATGCAGGCAAACACCTCTTCAATCGCCAAGGTTGTGATTGCCTCGCTGAGCTCTTCGCGCCACTCGGGCCGGGGGCCTGCGCCCAGCAGCTCAAGCAGCGCGCGATGCAGCGGCGCCAGGCGCGTACGTTGGTGCCCGTGCAGGCTTACATTGACCACCCAGTACACTTTGTCACGCCATGCCTTGGGCGTTGGGTCATTGCTGAAACATACCGGCGGCGAATCAGGGTCGACCAGCAGGATCAGGTCTTCTTGCAAAGCCTGCAGCAGGTTTGCATCCATGGTCTTGGACGGGCTGAGACATTCATCGCCAGTGGGATGCTCTGCCGGGAGCAGGCGGTCAAGCTGTTTGTCCATTCGCACCTCGAGCAGGGCCAACAGTTGCAGCTTGCGGGTTATCGAAAGGCTGCGCAGAGGTATCGGCCGGCGTCTGGCCAGTGACCAGTGCTCCCTTATGCGTTGGCGCTGTTGTGCTTGCAGCTCCAGCCTGGCCTGTTGGCGCGCCGCCAGGCACGGTTGGCACGCGCAATCGCGGCGCCACTGGGTACGCCCGGGGAAGTAATGGCGATGCTCGCAGGTTTTGCAGAAGGCCATGTTTTCGTGGCTGCTCGAAGCTGTGCGGCTTTTACGCCGTTCATACAGGCTGGTTTTGCAGTAGGGGCAACGCAGGGCGGCGCAGGGCAGGGGCGGGAACGCCTTGATCAGGCTGCTGGGTGCCACGTCAATGGCGTAGCGCTCGAGCAGGTGTGCAATCTTTTCACCGCTGATGTATTCGTTGTACAGCGCCTCGACCTGTTCAGCGGTAAGGTGCTGCAGCTTTGCTTGGAAGTCCGACAAACCTGAATCTCCCTGAAAAAAGTCGGTTATAGGCCGCTTTGGAGATGATCGTGCTTGCCGGATGGATAAGTGAAGCGTGCAAAGACTCGATAATTCTCCGCTGCGTGTAGGGATTTTCTGATTTGGCCAGGCATCGGCAATCACTGCGCTTGACGCACTCCGATCAAGCGTGCGCCCCGCCCATCGTCGTGCCGTGCCCAGGGGCTAGACTGAAAGGTCCCGGCCTATCCCTGGAGCCTTGCCATGACTGCCAAGAACACGATTTGCCTGTGGTTCGATCACGACGCGCAAGACGCTGCGAACTTCTACGCCAGCACTTTCCCCGACAGCAAGGTAATCGCGGTGCATCAGGCACCGAGTGATTACCCCTCAGGCAAGGCGGGTGATGTGATCACGGTCGAATTCACCGTCATGGGCATCCCTTGCGTGGGGCTCAATGGCGGCAAGGCGTTCAGCCACTGCGAGGCATTTTCGTTTCAGGTCAGCACTGAGGACCAGGCCGAGACCGACCGACTGTGGCACGCCATCGTCAGCAATGGCGGACAAGAAAGCGTCTGCGGCTGGTGCAAGGACAAGTGGGGAATATCCTGGCAGATCTGCCCAAGGATCCTGATCGAAGCCATCGGCAACCCGGACCGGGCGGCGGCAAAGCGGGCGTTCGAGGCGATGCTGGACATGGGCAAGATCGATGTGGCCGCAATCGAGGCGGCGTTGCGCGGCTGACCGTCAGCGCAAGGCGCGATCAGGTCATGCCTGTGTCATTCGAATGATCTGCCGAGCACAGAAGGCCCCGGTAAGAATCACGCCAAACAAGCGCAAGGTCTGCATCGCCAGCACCAACCCGACGTCGGCATGCGTCTCGACCGCGATGATCGCCATGGCATCCAGCCCCCCGGGGCTGGTGGCCAGGTACATCGACAGAAAGTCGGTATCCATGGCCATTGCCAGTACCCAGGCACAGGCGGCACACAGGATGATCAAGGCCATGGCGCCGGCAATCATCGTCGGCAAGCGCTTCCACACATAGCGCACGGTCTGCCGGTCAAAGCGCAGGCCTATGTAGCAACCGATGGCGCCATAGGCGAAGGCCAGCAGCGGTGCGGGCAGTGTGATCGTCAGCACGCCGCCCAGTTGCAGCGCACCGCCGAGCAACAGCGGCATCAGCAGGGCGCCGGCCGGCATGCGGCTACCCACCAGCATACCGAACAGCACCACGCCAACGCTGAGTGCCGTGTCGAACAGGGTCGGGCTTTGCATCACCGCCGGTGAACTGGCCACGGCGCCGTTGCCCGGCGTAGCGCCCAGCAGGTGGCTGACCAGCGCACCGATCATCACCACGCACACCACCCGCACATATTGCATGGTCGCCACCACCCGGGCGTCGGCGCCGTTTTCTTCGGCCATCGATACCATGGCCGAGGCCGCACCGGGCGCGGTTCCCCACGCAGCCGTGCTGCCAGGTATGCCACCGAAACGCACGGTACCGAGCCCGACCAGAGCGCTCAGGGCAACGGTGATGAAGGTGGCCACCAGCATCATGTGCCAGGAGTGCGCCATGCAGACCAGCACAGCCCAGGTCACCGAGTGTGCGACCAGCAGGCCAACACAGCCTTGGCCGAAGCGGAACACCTGGCGGTGCATGCTCAAGCGTGCTCCGGATACGCCAAACGCAATGGCTACCAGCATGGGGCCGAGGAACAAGCCGGCCGGTACGGCCATGGCATGCAGCAGCTGGCCGCAGGCACCGGCGCAGGTCAGCAGGGCTAACCACAGGGTGGGGGTTCTGGAAGAGCCTGGGAGGGCAGTCTGCAACGGGGATACTCCTTGCGTAGCGACAACGCGGGCTGGCAACGCCAGCGCAGAAAATTATCGACTGCGTAATCGATCAAGTCTATTTTCTACTTTTGATGAATCCATAACTGAAATTCATGAATCATGGACCTGCGCGATCTCACCTACTTCGAAACCATCGCCGAACTCGGCCATCTGGGCCGAGCCGCAGAAAAGCTCAACCGCAGCCAGCCGGCACTGACCAAGAGCATTCAACGGCTTGAAGAGTCGCTGGGCACCCGGTTGTTTCAGCGCGACGGCCGCCGCATCAAACTCACCGATGTCGGCAAGCTGTTGCTGGCACGGGGCAGGCAACTGCAGCTGAACATCGCCGAAACCGAGCGTGAGGTGCGCGATTTTGCCAATGGGCTGGTGGGTAACATTCGCCTGGGCTGCGCGGCGAGCATGGCCGACCACTTGCTGCCCCACCTGACCGCCGCCTTGCTCGAGCGGGCGCCTGAGGTAACCCTGAAGCTGTCTATCGCGCAGGACGATGTACTCAAGGAGTCGCTACGGGCGGGGCGCCTGGATGTGATCATTTCGCCGCAGCTTGCCGATGACCCGCAGTTCACCACGCATGCCATCCTTGAAGATGAGGCGATCGTGGTGGCCAGCGCCGAGCATCCGGTGTTCTGCGGGCCCATCGAGCTAAAGGACCTCTGCCAGTACCGCTGGGTGCTGGCAGGGCCGACCGTTACAGCGCGGCGCTGGATCGACAATGTATTCATCAGCCACCAGTTGCCGGCGCCGCAAGTGCAGGTGGAAACCAACGCTATTTCACTGTTGCCACGGCTGATCGCCCGAACGCGACTGCTCAGCTTTGTCGCACGGGAAACGCTGGAACACGGGTTGGGGATGACGTGGTTGCGCGAGGTGCCTCTGCAGCAAACCACCATGCGCCGGACCGTGGCGGTGTCCGTGCGCACCGACGGCTACCTGTCGCCGGCAGCCGGGGCGCTGGTAGCGCTGCTGAAGGAAAAGGGCCCAAGCTTCTTCGAGCGGGATTGAACTGCTTGCGCGGCGCAGGTGTTGCCGCGCTGCCAAGCGTGGGCCATGGATGCTGGGTCAGGCCACTGGTATGGTCGGGTCCGCCGCCGCCAATGCTGCCTGACGGTCCGTGGCCGCCGGCGGATAAATCCAGATCGAGTTGATCTGCGACTTCAGCACCTTCGCTTCGGCCTTGTCCGTGGGCGGGGAAACCGTGCGTTCCCAGCCTTCGGTGTATACCGCGCCCCAGGCACCCAGGTCGAGGCAGGTCACATACTTGGGCTGGCTGTAGGGCATGGGCGCCACGCCAATGAGTTCGGCCACAGCGTTGTTGCCCGCGTAACGCCCGAGCGGGATGGCATGCTGGCAGGACATCACCGCGTAGTTGCCCGCCTCATCGCAGGCCGCGTAGGCCACGTCACCGGCGGCATACACCGCCTCATTGCCCTTGACCTTGAGGTTGCCATCCACGTGCAGGCGGCCTTGGCGGTCGCGTTCGCCGCTGATCTGCTCGGTCAACGGGTTGGCCTTGAAGCCCACGGTCCAGATCACTGTACCGGCCTCGATGCGCTGGCCGTTGTCCAGCAGTACGCCTTCGGGGTCGACCGAGGCCACGCTGGCCGCGCAGATCCATTCGATACCCAGTGACTCGCAGGCCTGCTCGATAGAGGGGCGAATGCCGTCGCCCAAAGCTGCACCGATTTTCACGCCGCGGTCGACCACCACCACGCGCAGCCGTGCCTGCTCGCCAAGGATATTGCGCAAGCGCGATGGCAGCTCGGTCGCGGTCTCGATGCCGGTGAAGCCGCCGCCCGCCACTACCACGGTATTGCGTGCAGGGGTGTCGGGCAGGTTGGCCAAGGACTTGAGGTGGGCCTCAAGGCGTGCGGCACTGTCGATCTTGTCGACATCGAAGACATGTTCGATGCCGACCATGTCCGGGCGGTTGAGAACGCTGCCGCAGGCCATGATCAGGCGGTCGTAGGGCAGGCTGCATTCGGTGCCGCTCTGGGTGCGGTAGCTCACACGCTTGCCGGCTTCGTCGATGTGGAACGCCGTGCCCTGCACGAAACGCACACTCACCGCCTCGAACAACGCCTGCAACGGCGCAGCCATGGTGTGCACGTCGGGCTCGTAGAACCGTGGGCGCACATGCAATTCGGGCTGAGGCGCGAGCAGCGTCACCTCGATATCCGTACGGCCATGCAGGTCCAGTTGGCGGACAGCGCTCAGGGCGCTCCACAGGCCGGCGAAACCTGCGCCAATGATCAGGATGTTTTTCATCGTTGTGCTCCTGGAAGGTCCGGATAGAACAAGGTAGCCCTTGTTTGCGATCAACGATGCTACGGGCGACGAAGCGCGGGCCCTAGGCCAAAGAACCCTGAATTTCGGCCAGCGGCACGCTGCGGGCGAAGCGCGCACGGTAGTCGCGCGGGGTGACGGCCAGGTGGCGCTGGAAGGCAAGGCGCATGCGTTCTTCGCTACCGAAGCCGCACAGGCGGGCGACCTGCTCGATGTGGCTGTCGGTGTTTTCCAGCTGGCGCCGGGCCGCCTCCAGGCGGAACACCTCGATCGCCTTGGCCGGTGTGCGGCCGGTCTTCAGTTTGTACACCCGGGTGAAATTGCGCAGGCTCATGTGCGCCTGTTCGGCCAGGCACTCCACGCTCAAGCGTGGGTCGCCCAGGTTCTCATTGAGCCACAGGTGCAGGGCTTCGAACTCCGCGCAGTCCTGGCCTTGCAGCTTGAGCAGTTCGCTGAACTGCGCCTGGCCGCCCGGGCGCTTGAGAAACACCACCAGTTCGCGAGCCACCTGCATCGCGACGTCGCGGCCGCAGTCCAGCTCGACCAGCGCCAGTGCCAGGTCGATCCCTGCACTCACACCCGCCGAGGTCCACAGGGTACCTTGCTGAACGAAGATCGATTCGTGGTCGACCTGCACGGCCGGGAAGTCGCGCCGCAACACCTCGCACATGGCCCAGTGGGTGGCAGCACGACGGCCGTCGAGCAGGCCGGCACTGGCCAGCAGGAACGTGCCGCTGCAGACCGATGCCGTGCGCCTGGCGTGCTGGCTGGCGCGGCGCAGCCAGGCCACCAGCGGACCGTGCTCGGGAAGGCTGCGGATGATGTCCGGCGCGCCGGGTACGATCAACGTGTCGACGGCCTGGGCCATGGCATCATCCAGGCGCTCGGTGGCCACCACCAGGCCTTCGGCGGTTGGCTGCAGGCCACCGTCGAGGCTGGCAGTATGCAGGCGGTAGCCGGGCAGGCCGCGCTCGGCCATGGCCTTGGTGGCTGCCCAGAACACGGTCTGCGCGCCGCTGAGGTCGAGCAGGCCCATGGCGGGGTAGGCAACGAAGACCACCACCCGAGGCTGGTCGACGGGTAACAGGGGAGGGTCGAGTTGCCCTGCGATATCGGTCATGGTGTGGCCTGATTGAAACGAAAAGTGGCGCTTGACTATTGGGTCACCGGGCGCCCCAAGGTATGAGTTGGTCGCGCTGTGCAACGTTACAGGGAGGTTGAGTCAGGGTGAACGCCCGAGCCCGTTCCAGAATATCTGTACTGTTGCGCAAGGCCGAAGCCTAACTGTGCCGGTCCAGCATGTGCAAATGGCTTTATGCTGTAACGAAATATGTCTAGAACGCCTGAAGAAGGAAGCTGCAATGCCGCTCAAGGACCTGCTGATTGCCCTGGTAGTGATCGTCGCCTGGGGAGTCAATTTCGTGGTCATCAAAGTGGGCCTCGATGGCCTGCCGCTGATGCTGTTGGGGGCGTTGCGCTTCTTGCTGGTTGCGTTCCCGGCGATCTTGCTGGTCAAGCGGCCGAAACTGCCGTGGCGCTGGCTGATCGCCTATGGCGCCACGATTTCCCTGGGGCAGTTCGCCTTCCTGTTCCAGGCCATGTATAGCGGCATGCCGCCAGGCCTGGCGTCACTGGTGTTGCAATCCCAGGCTTTCTTCACCCTCGGGTTCGCTGCGCTGTTTCTGGGTGAGCGCTTGCGCTTGGCGAGCCTGCTGGGTTTGCTGGTTGCAGCCAGCGGGCTGGCGCTGATCGGCAGCGAGGACAGTGGCCACGTGCCGATGGTGGCGCTACTGCTGACCTTGTGCGCAGGCGCAATGTGGGGCATGGGCAATATCATCACACGGCGGTTTGGCTCGGTCGACCTGGTGGCGCTGGTGATCTGGGGCGGGCTGATCCCGCCGCTGCCGTTTTTGGCCCTGTCGTGGTGGCTGGAAGGGCCCGAGCGTATCGGCCATGCGCTGGCCAATATCGGCTGGAGCTCGGTGCTGGCGCTGATCTACCTGGCGTTCGTAGCCACCATGCTCGGCTACAGCTTGTGGAGCACGCTGCTGTCGCGGCACCCGGCGGGTAAGGTCGCGCCGTTTTCGTTGCTGGTGCCGGTGATTGGCTTGAGCTCTTCCGCCTGGTTGCTGGGTGAGCGGCTGACGGCAGTGCAGGGGTGGGGGGCGCTGTTGGTGATGCTCGGGCTGCTGGTCAATGTGTTCGGACCCAAGCTTGGCCAGCGGTTACGGGCTGCGAGCGCTCAATAATGGTTGTGTAGAGCCGTTCGGCCCTCTCCCGGGTAAACCCGAAGGGCCGATGCTTTGTTAGACTCGGGCTCTTTTGTCACGCCACCGGAGCCTGCGATGATCATATCCACCACCAGCCAGCTCGAAGGCCGGCCGATTGCTGAATACCTTGGCGTAGTCAGCTCCGAATCGGTGCAAGGCATCAACTTTGTGCGCGATTTCTTTGCACGCTTTCGCGACTTCTTCGGCGGCCGCTCACAGACGCTGGAGGGCGCACTACGCCTCGCCCGCGAGCAGGCAACCGAGGAACTGAAAGCACGGGCACGGCAGTTGCAAGCCGATGCAGTGGTGGGTGTGGATTTCGAAATCAGCATGCCCTCAGTGCAAGGCGGCATGGTTGTAGTGTTCGCCACGGGCACCGCTGTGCGCCTGAAATAACGGCATTGTGCCACTTGTCGGCTCCGGGTGGTTTGCCCGAGCAGTCCGTAAATGACCGGCTAGTCTCACTTTCACAGGCTGCGTTTTTCCAGGCAAAACCCTTCACTTGCCGGCGCGGTCGCCACTGAAATGGAGACAGGGCATGAGTGAGTCCTTTTTCGAAGACATGAATGATGCGTTCCCCATCAACAGCCAGGTGCGCTGCGGTCAGGCAGCGTTTCGCCTGGGCTTTGCCCACATGACGCTGGATGATTCGCAGCAGCTGCAACCGGCACATCTGCAACGCAGCAAAAAGGGCCGCTTCACGCCGAGGGTTGCCCCGAGAAAGTGACCCCGTTCACATAACCCCGCACCCTTCGCGGGGTTTTTTTGTTCCTTGTTTGATCTTGCTCATGGTAACGCTGGGTTGTGCTCGCCGAATCGATGCAGCTGTGGTCTTCTGCCTGGGGATCTCAGTAAAGGAGCACTGTTTGCATGCGGGTCAGGGAAGAAGCTTACTGGCAGTGGGCCGATGCGCAATTGCACTGCCGCAGCCACGATGAAGCACTGAGCGATGGCACCACCATCGATGTACAGGTGCGCCTGTCACGGCTGGGCGCCACGCAACTGTTCCTAGGGCTATACGGCCAGGACGGCAAAGCGTTGCTGGAAGAGTATTACCCGGCACGCCCGGGTGAGACCATGACACGTGCTTTGGTATGGGGCGTCGAGCGGGCCAGGGCGCTGGCGATTGGCGCATTGGCATTGCCGCAGCGACAGCGTCGCCAGGCATGAAAAAGCCCGGCCTATGCGGGCCGGGCTCAGGAAGTGGTGTGGCAGCTCAATGAAGGGTCAGTTGAGCGGCTCGATCACCTTGACTGCCTGCCGCTCACGGGCGGCGGGCCATTCTTGTTGCAGGGTCTGCAGCACGCGGCCAACGAACTCGGTGTCGGCGGCGGCCTTCTTGCCGACGTAGCCCTGGCCACGGCGGTAGACCTTGAAGCGGGCACGCATGCTGGGCAGGTGCTCTTCGAATTCATCTTCGATGGTGTTCGGCGGCAGGCGGTCGAGGCGCACTTCGCCGGTTTGGCTGACCCACAGCAGGTGGTCGTCGAGGCTGTCCTTGCGCATGGCAAACAGCTGGGCCAGTTGGTCAATTGTGGGATTGTTGTTCAAGTTCATCATAAAGCCCCCATTACCCATTTTTGTTGGTGATTTTCACAGTTGGCGCTACAGCATGTAGCGCACTACCAAGGCTGCTACAGCAGCATCGCAACAGGGGCTTTCTCACGCTGCCTTTTGGACAGTTCCCTCTCCACGGACGGCCTGCGTTACCGCGCAGGCCATCTGGAACACCCTTGCCACCGCTCCCGATCAGGGAGACGGCTTCATCATGCCCAAGCGCGATGAATGGCGTCAACCGTTTTGTAGTGAATATTTTTTTCCACTACATCTTGTCGGACAATCCTGCTCGGGGTGCCTTTCAGCGGTCAATGCCGGAGAGGATCCGGTAGGCCGCACGCACGCGTTCTTCGTTGGGATAATTGCGGTTTGCCAGAAGAACGATGGCCTTGCCTTCGGCCGGAATGAACGCGGCATAGGCGCCAAAGCCGCCCGTGGCGCCGGTCTTGTTGTACCAGGCCTGGGGCAGGGCGGGGCGTGTCGGGTTCAGACGCTGGGTGGCCTGAGGCTCCCGAACCATCCGTGAACCGTTGCCATCGACCAGCGTATCGAGCGCTGCGGGGTAGGGGTAGCGTTCCCATCCCAGGCCTTGGGTCATTGCACCGACCTGGAAATAGCCCGCCTGGGTAATGGCGGCCGCATTTCTCAACGCAGGCGACAACTCGGCTGGCTGCATGTGCAGGCGCACGTAGCGCAGCAGGTCGCTGGCGCTGGTCTTGATTGCGTAGGCCTCATCGGCATATGGGCCCGGGCTGACGTGCACCGGCCGGTTTTGTGCGTCATACCCTTGGGCATAGAGGCCCTGCGCGCTGGCAGGTACCTGCAGGTAGGTGTGTTTCAGGCCCATTTGTGGCAACAGGCTTTTGGTCATCAGTTCTGCGAATGGCTGCTGCTGCGCGCGTGCTGCCAAGTCGCCGAACAGCCCCAGGCTTGGGTTCGAATAGCAGCGCTGGGTACCATGTTCAGCACGGGGCTTCCAGGTTCGGAAGAACTCCAGCGCTTGCTCGTCAGTCTGGACAGCGTCAGGGAACTGCAGGGGCAGGCAGTCGGCGCTGTACGCCCCCAGTTCGAGCACACTGGCTTTACCCAGCGACGTGCCGGCAAGGGCTGGCTGGTAGCGTTGGGCCGGTGCGTCGAGATCAAGCTTGCCTTCGGCGCTGGCCAGCGCGGCAAGGGTAGCGGTGTAGGTTTTGCTCAATGAACCGATCTCGAACAGCGTATCGGCGGTGACGGGTTTGTTGTCGGCCTTGCTGGCCACGCCGTAGCTGAAGTAGTGCGCCTGGCCGTTTACGTACAGGCCTACGGCCATGCCGGCGATGTCCTGGTCATGCATCAGTGGACGGATGATCTCGTCCACCTGGGCCTGCAGGGGATCGGCTGCGTTTGCCGTGGCGGCGATCAACGCCAGCGCGGTAGCTGCAATGAGGGGAGCGAAGTGCATGCAAAGATCCTTTTCAGTCTGTGTCCGTTGAGCGACACCGGTGGGGGTTCCAGCGTTAGCGGGAAAAAGCCCAAGACCTTATCGTCTGTCATTGCACAACGACAAGACGGAAACTGTTATGAAGTATTTGCGCATGTTGTTCGACAACTTCACCCTGGCCTTGCTCGGGGTAGTGCTGATCGCCACCGTGTTGCCCTGCTCTGGTAATGGCGCGGTGTATTTCGGCTGGTTGACCAACCTGGCCATCGGTCTGCTGTTCTTCCTGCACGGTGCCAAGCTGTCGCGCGAGGCGATTATCGCCGGTGCCGGGCACTGGCGCCTGCACTTGCTGGTGTTCTCCTGCACCTTCGTGCTGTTCCCGTTGCTCGGCCTTGCCTTCAAGCCACTGTTCGTGCCGCTGGTGGGCAACGAGTTGTATCTGGGCGTGCTCTACCTGTGCGCCTTGCCCGCCACTGTGCAGTCGGCCATCGCCTTCACATCGTTGGCCCGCGGCAACGTGCCAGCTGCCATTTGCAGTGCAGCGGCGTCCAGCCTGATCGGGATCTTCCTGACGCCGCTGCTGGTGATGCTGCTGTTGGGGGCTGGGGGCGATACCGGGTCGGGCCTGGATGCAGTGCTGAAAATCACCCTGCAGCTGTTGGTGCCCTTCATCGCCGGGCAGATTGCGCGGCGCTGGATTGGCGCATGGGTCAAACGCAATGCGCGCTGGCTCAAAGTGGTGGATCAGGGCTCGATCCTGCTGGTGGTCTACACCGCGTTCAGCGAGGCGGTAGTGACGGGCTTGTGGCACACGGTATCGCCGCAGCACCTGGCGGGCTTGTTCGCCGTATGCGGGATTCTGCTGGCGGTAGTGCTGTACGGTACCCGCTTGCTGGGCAAGGTGTTGGGCTTCAGCCTGGAAGACCGCATCACCATCCTGTTTGCCGGCTCCAAGAAGAGCCTGGCCACAGGTGTGCCAATGGCGCAAGTGTTGTTCGTGGGCAGTGGCATCGGCGCCATGATCTTGCCGCTCATGCTGTTCCATCAAATCCAGTTGATGGTGTGTGCGGTGCTGGCGCAGCGGTATGCCAGCAGGGTGGAAGAGGGTGAGGGGGCTACTGCTTCCTCCTGATGAGACCGGTGAAGGCTAACGAGCCTGCCCCGAACTGCGCTGGCGCAAGGCCTTGCCGACCTCGGCCTCGATCTTGTAGGCCGGCTCTTCGAGCGCCTCGTAATTGCGCGTATAGCGACGGGCGAATTCCTCTACCCCCAGTTCCTGATACTGCTGCACATGCTTGAGCTCATGCGCCCACAGTGCCACGTTGTCCTCTGCATCACTGGCATGGCGGAAGATGATCGTGTCGATCAGCGTCACCGCATTCACATCCGGGTTCTGCAGCAGGGCATTGGCGGCGCTGATCTGCTGCTCGTCCCCAACCCGATAGCGCGCTGCATCGAGCACGGCAAAGTCATACCAGCCCTCAAGCTGGGCTCGGATGTGCAAGGGGATCGGTTCACTGCCGTTGGCGGTAGCTTCATCGCGGGCCTGGCGCAAGGCGAAGGCCAGGCTGCTGGAGGCCATGACCTCGACGTCCTTGAGCACCTGGCCGGCCTGGCCAAGGTCGATCGGCGCGCAGAAGCAACCCATCAGGCAGACCTGATACTGCCCTGGTGGGCAGGCCTGCTCGGCCGAGGCCGTAGTGCTCAGCAACATTGCACACAGCAGGCTAGCAGCTCTCATTCAGAGCCCTTTCGACGCAACTTCGATTGGCTTGCAGAAGCTGGGTCTGGACCGACTCGCTGGCCAGCATGCGCCCGACCACCAGCGCCCCGACACACTGGCTGATCAGCACCCAGGCCAGGGCTTCATCCTCCAGCGTCTGGCTCCACGCACTGTGCAGGCTCACCAGCCAGTGCTCGGCTTCTTCACGCACCGGCCGTTCGGCGCGGGCAATCTCCACGCCCAGTGGCGGCAGCGGGCAACCGCCTTCGGGATTGTGCAGGTGCGCCAGGCTCAGGTACTGCTGCAGGCAGCGCACCAGGCGTTCGCGGCTGGCGCCCTGATTGGCCAGGCGTGCCAGCGGGCTGTTGCAAAGCTCTTGGCGGACCACTTCGGTAAACAGGTCGTCCTTGGACGGGAAGTGGTTGTAGAAGGCGCCGCCGGTCAGGCCGATGGCTTTCATCAGCCCGGCCACGCCGGTGCTGGCAAAACCGCCGCGCTTGGCCAGCGCACCGCTGCTGGCTAGCAGCTTGTCACGGGTTTGTTGCTTGTGTTCAGTTGAGTAGCGCACCTGAAAAACCTCGCGGGCGGGCTTGACGATGCCGGTGATCGTAACATAGCGTTCGTTTACTAAACGATCGTTCATCAATTGAGGTGCGCATGACAGAACAACAAAAAGTGGTGCTGGTGATCGGTGCGGGAGATGCCACTGGCGGCGAAATCGCCAAGCGCTTTGCCCGTGAGGGGTACATCGCCTGCGTCACACGGCGTCAGGTCGACAAACTGCAACCCTTGGTGGAAGAGATCCGTGCTGCCGGCGGGCAGGCACACGGTTTCGCCTCCGATGCACGCAAGGAAGATGAAGTCGCCGAGCTTGTCGAAACCATCGAGCGCGATATCGGGCCGATCGAAGCCTTCGTTTTCAATATTGGCGCCAATGTCCCCTGTAGCATCCTTGAGGAAACCCCGCGCAAGTACTTCAAGATCTGGGAAATGGCCTGCTTCGCAGGCTTTCTCACCGCCCAGGCGGTGGCACGGCGCATGGTCGTGCGTGAGCGCGGCACAATCCTGTTTACCGGTGCCACCGCGGGCACCCGTGGCGCAGCCGGGTTTGCGGCCTTCGCCGGAGCCAAGCATGGCCTGCGGGCTTTGGCGCAAAGCATGGCGCGTGAGTTGGGGCCGCGCAATATCCACGTTGCCCATGTGGTGGTGGATGGCGCCATCGACACCGCATTCATCCGTGACAGTTTCCCCGAACGCTACGCCCTCAAGGATCAGGACGGCATTCTGGATCCGGCGCACATCGCCGACAGCTACTGGTTCCTGCACGCACAGCCACGCGACGCCTGGACCTTCGAACTCTACCTGCGCCCGTGGATGGAGCGCTGGTAAGCCCTACCCTTAAAGGAGTGCGTTGCATGAGCAAGACCGTGGAGTTCTTCTTCGACCTGGGTAGCCCCGCCAGCTATCTGGCCTGGACCCAGCTACCGGCGCTGTGCGCCCGCCATGGCGCAGCGTTGCGTTACCGGCCGATGTTGCTTGGCGGCGTGTTTCAGGCCACAGGCAACGCGTCGCCAGTGATGATCCCCGCCAAGGGGCGCTACATGCTCACCGACCTGGCGCGGTTTGCCGCGCGCTATGGCGTGCCGTTCGGGCTGCCGCCTGGCTTTCCCATCAACACCTTGGCCTTGATGCGTGGCCTGGTGGGCACGCAGTTGCGCGCGCCGGAACGCTTCGACGCTTTGCTCGCGGCGCTGTTCAACGGGTTATGGGTACAACGGCGCAACCTTGGTGATGTCACCGTATTGGAGCAGGTGCTCGCTGAAGCCGGTTTTACCGCCGCTGAATTTCAGGTGCTGACTGGCGACGAAGAGGTGAAGGCGGCATTGAAACAGGCGACAGAAGAGGCTGTGGAGCGCGGGGTGTTTGGTGCGCCGACCTGTTTTGTCGATGGCCAGATGTACTTTGGCCAGGATCGTCTGGACTTCGTGGCCGATGCACTGAAGCTTTGAGCGCTGCGGGCTGTTCGCGGTGCTGGCCGCGATCAGCCCGGCCCATTGGGCCTTGAATCAGAAATTGGCCGGCGTGTTGGCGCTGATGATCTCCGCCTCGTCCTGACCAATGTTCTTGAAGCTGTGCGGCAGGGTAGTGGGGATGTAGTAACCATCGCCGGAGTTCAGAACGCTGACCTGGCCATCGACCCACAGTTCCACGGTGCCCCGTGTGACCAGTCCGCATTCTTCGCCTTCGGCATGCACGATCGGCTCACCCGAATCGGCACCCGGTGCATACAGTTCACGCAGCATGCGCATCTGCCGTGCCTCGACGCTGGCACCGACCAGCAGCATGCGCAGGCCATTGCGGCCCAGGTCGGGCTGCTCGCTGGCGCGGAACACGAAGCGCTCTTCCCGTACCGGCTCGTCGAAGCTGAAGAACTCTGCCAAGGTCATCGGGATGCCTTCGAGCAGTTTTTTCAGGGAGCTTACCGATGGGCTGACGCGGTTCTGCTCGATTTGCGAAATGGTCGAGTTGGTGAGCCCGCTGCGGCGGGCCAGTTCGCGTTGGGAAAGGTTGTTGCGTTCACGCACCAGTTTGAGTCGTGTCCCCGTGTCCATAGCCGCCTTGTAATCAGAGGTGTTAAAAATAATGGGCGCATTAAAACACACTCTGCACGCTCGCGCGCTGTGCTTGTCAGGCGCGTGAGCGCGGCATAGGCCACAGCCCGACCAGCAGCAACAGCACAGCCACCACCAGGAATGGCAGGCGTGGGTCGAGGGCGTAGATCAGTGTCCCGGCCAGCGGGCCGATCACCGCGCCCATACCTTGAGCTGCGCCGATGGAGCCGGCGGTGGCGCCCTGTTCTGAAGCGTGCATGGCATTGGCGGCGAGTGCCGAGAACGCCGGGAAGACAAAGCCCATGCCGGCGGCAGCGACAAAATAGCACCCCCACAGCCACGGCGCGCTGGTAGCCAGCGAACCGGCGGCAAAGCCCAGTGCCGAAACGCTGGCGCCAACGCGGATCATCTTCAGCGGTGGCCATTCCAGCTGGCGCAGGATGACTTGTGACAGGATCAGTGCCACCCCGACGGTGGTCAGGGCGATGCCGGCAGCCTGGGCGGCCTCTGCCGGCCCCAGCTGCAGGCGGTCAAGGGCGAAGAAGCCGACGATGATCTGCGACACCGTCACGCTGAGCATCGCGCTGAATGCCACCAGCAGCGGCCGGCGCAGGCGCGGGTCGCTCAAGTGCACCGGGCTGGGCGCATGGCGATGGGCCAGGGGTTGTGGCTTGAGTTTGAACAGCAGGACCAGAAACGCGCTGGCAGGCAGCAGCGACATCACATGGAAGGGCAGGCTCAAGCTGTACCGTGCCAGCAATGCCGCCAGCGCCGGCCCGAGTACCAGGCCCACGGCATTCGCTGCACCCAGCGATGCCATGGCACGGGCGCGCTGTTGTGGCCCGACATGATCGGCGATCAGCGCATTGCAGCCCACCGGGATGGCCGCGTAGAAGGCACCGATGCAGCCGCGCGCGAGCATCAGGCCGACGAACGCCAAGGTAGCCCCGGGCAGCCAGCGCAATGCGCCTTCGACGAACAGGCACAGCAGCCAATACGCCACCGTGAAGCCGGCACTGCCCAGCAACAGGATGCGTCGGCGGCCCAGGCGGTCGGCTGCGCGGCCCCAGGGGCGGGCCAGCAGCACCCAGACCACACCTGACACAGTCACCGCAGCGCCAGCTTGCCAGGTGGCCATGCCGAGCAGTCGGGCGATGGGCCCGATCAAGGCGACGAATGCCATCATCGCCATGGTGCAGGCCATGTTGGCCAGCAGCAACGGGCGCGTGTCCAGTGTACTGGCGGTGGTCAAGGGGGCAGGGTCCTTTGCGACATTCATTGGGCAGTCCAGGGCAGTTGAACAGACGGCGTGCAGATCGATGAGACATTCAGCGTTGCGGGCCAGCCCATGCACCGCATGCCGTCAGTCACTGCGGCGCAGCGGCCCTGGCCACATGCTACGCAATACCCCGTCCCGGCGCACCAGTGCATGCATCAGCGCCGCGCCCAGGTGCACCAGTACCGTAGCGAACAACAGGTAGCCGGCCCAGCCATGCGCCTGGCGCAACATTGCGTACAGTTGCAGGTCGTGCGGGGCGATCGCGGGCAGTTGCAGCGGGCGCGGATACCCGCCTGCCGACAGCATGGCCCAGCCCAATAGCGGCATTGCCAGCATCAACGCGTAGAGCAACAGGTGCGATGCGCCTGCGGCGAGCCGCTGCAGCGGGGGCAGGTCTTGTGGCAGAGGGGGGTGAGGAAGGCTCAGGCGCAGACCGATACGCACGATCACCAGAAGCAGCAGCGCCAGGCCCGTGGCCTTGTGCAACTCTACCAGCACCGGGTGGCGCAGCGACAGGTCGCCAACCATGCTCACGCCAATGAACAGCATGGCGATGATCAGAATCGCCATCAGCCAATGCACCAAGCGGGCAAGGGGGTGGAAGGCTTCGGGTTTCATGGGCGGGCTCCTGCGCCGAGGGATTCGCGGCTGCGGCGGTTGAAGGACTCCGAGTAGGCCGCCGAACGGGCAGCGAGAATCGGGTCATTGGAAGGCTGGATGCCGCTGGGCAGGATCAACGGGTCGAAATTCAGGTCACGGCAAGCGCCTTGCTCCGGTGCATCCACCTGTTCGATGACCAGGGTGCCGGCATCTACGCTGCGCCGTTCGGCGGGCCAGGGCTGGGCCGGGTTGTCCTGTGCATCGCCGGGGTTGGCCAGTACAAGCCGCAAGGTCCAGCGCAACGGCCCCTGGGTCAGGCGTTGCTGCAGGTCATGCTGCAGGAACTGTTTGTCGTCGACCTTGCCGGGCAGGGCAGCGAAAGGCGTTTGTGGCTCGAGCTGCCAACGCACCGGGTGCGCAGTGCCACTGGCGTCGATCAGGCGGAAGGCATTGATGCTGTGGTACTGGGTGTTGGCGAAACTGTCGCTGGGTTTGTAGCTTGCGGCCCATTGGCGGAAGGCAGCGCTTTCCGGGTGGGCGGCAAAGAAGGCCTGCTGCTTTGCCGGGTCCGGCTTGCCGGTGGCAGGGTCTGGCGCGTTGGCCAGCACCTGGTCGTAAAACCCTTGTGGTGTGCTGATCGCCAGCACAGGGGGGTTGTTCATCCCGGTGCGCCAGACTTGGCCGTCGTCGGTGCTCAGCTCAATTGCCAGGCTGCGCACCGGTATGCCCGTATCGGGGGCGAACGGGTTGGCGCCACCGATGGCGAAGCGGCCGATTACCGGTACCCGATCCTGGGTGAACGCGCGTGCTGTCGACAGCGTGGCGGCCTGGCCGCTGGGCTGGAAGTAGCCGCTGACGCACAGGCCTTTCGCGTGGTTCTTGCGATAGCCCGGGTAGTGGCCGGCCTGGGCTTCGAAGGTGTCGATGATGCGTTGCGGAGTCAGCTGCGGCCCGCCGATCCAGCCTGCGGCGTAGGCAAAGCCTGCGCCCAAAGCCAGCATCACGGCGCCAATGCCGGCCAGGCGCAGGGCCTTGTCCGGGCCGTGCAAGGGTGAGTTCATGGTGTTCATCCGGTTCAGTGAAGATGCCGGTACGACGGGGCAGGGAACTATTTATTCCATCGATGGGAATAAATTTTGTGGCGGCGCGTCTGCCCCCTACACTGACAACCCCCGAGCCGGTACCTTGCCATGCACGACCTGGACGAACAGCAGTGGCGCGAGTTGCTGCAGCGCCTGCGCCGCTTTGCCTTGTGGCTGAGCCGCGAACCGGGCAGCGCCGACGACCTGGTGCAGGGCACTGTAGAACGTGCCCTCAGCCGCAGCAGCCAGCAACGTGATGCCGATGCGCTGCGTGCCTGGTTGTTCACCATTCTTTACCGGCTGTTTCTCGACGGTAAACGCCGTGAGCGCCTGCATAACCGCTGGCTATCGTGGTTCGGCCGCGCGGAGCAGGAAAGCGAAGCGCTCGGCGGTAACATCGAGAGCATCGTTCTGGCCCAGGCCGACCTGCAGGCCTTTGCCCGGCTATCGACCGAACAGCGTGCCTTGTTGCTGTTGGTGAGTGTCGAAGGGCTGAGCTACAAGGAGGCGGCCCAGGCACTGGGCATCCCCATCGGCACAGTGATGTCGCGCCTGTCACGTGCCCGTGCCGCCTTGCGTGAACTGACTGAGGGCAACCCCCAGCCCCCGGCCTTGCGGAGACTGAAATGACGCGCCTGATACCCAGCGAAGACGAACTGCATGCCTATGTTGACGATCGACTCGAGCCGACGCGGCGTGCCGAGGTGCAGGCCTGGCTGACGGCCAACCCTGAGCAAGCTGCACGTATCGAGGCCTGGCGCAACGATGCTCGACGCTTGCGCACGGCCCTGGCCGGGTTTGGCGATCAACCTAGGGCGGCGCAGTTGGATCGGGGCCAGTTGCAGCGGCGTGTGCGTCAACGGCGCCAACGCCGCCTGGCTTCGGCTGCGGTTTTGCTGCTGGCACTGGGCATAGGCGGGGTGGGTGGTTGGCAGGCCCGGCAGGTCACGCTGGCAGGGAACGAGTTGCCCATGGCTGATGCCGTTCAGGCGCATCGCTTGTTCGCCGGCAGTGAGGCGCTGGATATTCAGGCCAGTGACCCGACGCAACTGCGCGACTGGCTGGGCAGGCATTTCAGCAGGGTGGGGCAGCTGCCTGACCTCACCGGCTACGGGTTCCAGCCTGTGGGCGCACGATTGTTGAGCAATGAGCAAGGGCCAGCGGCGTTGCTGGTGTTCCAGGACCGCCAAGGGCAGCGCATCAGCCTGTTCCTGCGCTCACCTGGGGAGCGTTTCGAGCGCATGCCGCAAGGGCAGCGTGTCGATGGCCAGCTGGAGGCGAGGTATTGGTCGCATGGGGCCTATAACTTTGCCTTGGTCAGTGCGGCGGATGATGTGCGCGGGGCGGGTGTGGGGGAGGCCTTGCGGTTGGGCCTTTAGTGTCGGTCAGCCCCCCCGTCGCGACGCGTCCGCTGTGGGGGCCGGCTTGCCGGCGATCACCGGCAAAGCCGGTGCCATGCACCGCAGTGCCTGCATCGCTGCGAGCCGGTTCACACGACAAGCGTTGGGCTGCCTCACTCGTGAAGGCGCCGGAGCCTGTCAGCTCAATTCAAGCCAGATCGGCGCGTGGTCCGAGGGTTTTTCCATTGCGCGCAGCTCATAGTCCACACCTGCGGCCTTGATCCGCGGCACCAGGTGCTGCGAAGCCATGATCAGGTCGATGCGCAGGCCACGCTTGGGCTCGTCCTCGAAGCCGCGGCTGCGGTAGTCGAACCAACTGAAGCGGTCCGTTACTTCTGGATGCAGGTGGCGGAAACTGTCCACCAGCCCCCAGCCCTTGAGGCGCTCCATCCACTCGCGTTCCTCGGGGAGGAAGCTGCATTTGCCTGTCCTCAGCCAGCGTTTGGCGTTGTCCGGACCGATACCGATGTCGCAGTCCTGGGGCGAGATGTTCATGTCGCCCATTACCAGCACCGGTTGGTCCTGCTTGAACTGCCCCTCCAGCAACGCCTGCAGGTCGCTGTAGAAACGCTGCTTGGCCGGAAACTTGGTGGGGTGGTCGCGGCTTTCGCCCTGCGGGAAGTAACCATTCATGATGGTGATCGGCGTGCCATTGGCATCAGCGAACGTGCCCCAGATGAAACGGCGCTGGGCGTCTTCTTCGTCTGTGGCAAAGCCTTTGAACAGGCTCAGCGGCGCCTGGCGCGAGAGCAGGGCGACGCCGTAGTGGCCTTTCTGGCCATGGTAGTGCACGTGGTAGCCCAGGGCCTGAACGTCGGCCAAGGGGAACTGATCGTCGCTGACCTTGGTTTCCTGCAGGCCGATCACGTCCGGCTGGTGCTTTTCGATCAGCGCCGCCAGCTGGTGCGGGCGGGCCCGCAGGCCATTGATGTTGAAACAGACGATCTTCATGGAAAGACAATCCCGGTAAAAGGCCGGATGCTAGCCGACATCGTCCCTGATCACCAGCGTGGCGGCTTCGCGAAGGCGCTGCTAACGTGCACTCAAGGGGGGAACGATGCGCCGTGGGGCTCCTCCAAGGCACTGTATGCCCATTCCAGGAGGACTGCCCGCAATGCCCGAAGCCACTGCCGCCCAGGCTCGCATCTGCACACTCGATGATGGCTACAGCCGTGAGGCACGCTCACTGCTGTACAACGCCTACCTGAAAGAGCCCACCTTTGCCTACATCTTCGAGGCCCAGCGCCCTGGCTATGAACGACGCTTGCGCGTGATGGTGCGCGAGTGGGTACGACAGCATTTCTACCTGCAGTTGCCGGCCATTGGCCTGTTGCTGGATGACCGCCTGATAGCGTTGGCGCTGATCGTACCGCCGCAGCGCCGGTTGGGCGTGGCCGACAGTTGGGCCTGGCGCCTGCGCATGCTGCTGGGCACCGGGCAACGCTGCACCCGACGCTACATGGATTATCAGGCGGCGCTGGTCGGTTGCCTGCCGACAGAACAGGTCCACATGTTGCCGCTCCTGGGTGTGCACCCAGCATTTCGCGGTCAGCACTATGGCGAACAATTGTTACAGGCCGTGCACGACTGGTGCGCAGAAGACCCCAACACACAAGGCGTGGTGCTGGATTCGGGCAACGAGCATTACCTCCCGTTCTATGAGCGCCAGGGGTATGAGGAGATTGGCGAGGTGGCTGTAGGGCCAATCCGAGAAAGAGTGTTTTTTCATCCCTGTCCGGTATCTTCAATTCCCCCGACAGCATGAAAGCCCGCCAGGCGGCTCCCTTGAGCGCCTGGCTCTGGTAGCATGCGCCGCATGACGTATTCAGGAAGACTGACTTGGGGCCTGGTTTTCTGGGCCGCCAGTTTCACAGCATGGGGGCAGAGCGAATTGCTTGTGCAGGTAAACCCTGCCAACAAAGCGCTCAAAGCCAATGTCGAAGGCTACATAGGTACCCTGGGTGACCGCGATGAAGAGGCGCTTTTGCGCTTCAGCCGCGGGGCGCAGGAGCAGGCGCGAAAAGCGGCGCAAGCGCTTGGCTACTATCAGGCGCAGATCGATAGCGAGGTCAGGCCGCCTGCCAAGGCCGACCAACCGGCGAAGCTGATCCTTCATATCGACCCGGGTGAGCCTGTGCGCTTGCGCAACGTAACCGTGCGCATCGAAGGGCCTGCCAGCGAGATGAAAGCGTTTCGCGTACCCGACAGCAAAGCCCTGCGCGCCGGTGAGCAACTCAACCATGGGCTGTACGAGGACGCCAAACGGTTGATCCAGAACCAGGCGTCGCGCTACGGCTTCTTCAGTGGGCATTTCAGCCGCCAGCGCCTTGCCGTCGACCCGCAGGCCGGGGTGGCCGATATCGAACTGGTGTATCAGAGCGGCCCACGCTATCGCTTGGGTGCGGTCAGGTTCAGTGGCGACACGCCGCTGGACGAAGAACTGCTGCAGCGCATGGTCTCGTTCGAACCGGGCACGCCATACGACTCCGAACTGATCGCTGAGCTGAACAACGACCTGCAGTCCAGCGGCTATTTCGAGGGTGTGCGGGTCGATGCTGCGCCCACTGCCGCAGTGGCTGAGCAAATCCCCGTGGACGTGCGCCTCGATACCCGCAAACCGCGGACAATAGGCCTGGGCCTGGGTTACTCGACGGATGTCGGGCCGCGCGGCAAAGCCAATTGGACACTCCACTGGGTCAACCCCCAAGGTCACAGCTACGGCTGGGAAACAGAACTTTCAGCCCCCCGGCAAAACGTGGGGCTGTGGTACGACGTGCCCCTTGACCCGCCCCTGACCGACAAGTTGCGTTTCGCTGGCGGCTATCAGAATGAAGAGATCGCCGGTACAGACACACTCAGCAAGCTGCTGACCGTGGGGCCGGAATGGCACAGCAAGCTGCCCAGTGGCTGGCAACGGGTGATCTCGCTCAAGTACCAGCGTGAAGAGTATCGCCTTGGCGACGATTCGGGCCTGAGCAACCTGCTTATGCCGGGCGTAAGTTTCTCCTACCTGCGCAGCGACAACCGCATCGACCCGCACAATGGCTACCGCCTGCAGTTCGATACCCAGGTGGCCAAGGAAGGGCTGGTGTCCGACACCAACCTGTTGCATGGCAACGTGCTGCTCAAGGGCCTGACCACGCTCGGGCACAACCACCGCTTGCTCGGCAGGGTGCAGTTCGGTGGCAGCGCCACCAACGGTTACAAGAACAACATCCCGCCATCGCTGCGTTTCTTCGCCGGTGGTGACCAGAGCGTGCGCGGCTACGACTATCAGACGCTGTCGCCAAAGAACAGCGACGGCGACCGTATCGGTGGCCGCTACTTGGTGGCAGGCAGCGTCGAATACCAGTATTCGCTGACCGAGAAGTGGCGTGTGGCGACATTCGTCGACCAGGGCAATTCGTTCAACACGCTGGAGCTGCCGAGCCTCAAGACCGGGGTCGGTATCGGCGTGCGCTGGGTTTCGCCGGTCGGGCCATTGCGCCTTGACCTGGCCAAGGCCCTTGATGACGACGGTGGTATCCGCCTGCACTTCTCCATGGGGCCTGAGCTGTGATGCGTGTGTTCAAATTCATTTTGCTGGGCCTGCTTGGCAGTGTGTTACTGGTTGTTCTGGCGCTGGCAGCGATACTTGGTACCGAAGGCGGCAGCCGTTGGGTACTTGGGCGCGTGCCAGGCCTGCAGGTCGATAACTTTCAAGGGCGCCTTGCGGGCAGGTGGCAGGCGAGCCAATTGACCTGGGCTGACGGCGGCAACCGCGTCGAAGTGCTGGCTCCGCTGCTGAACTGGACACCTGGCTGTTTATTGCGGGCAACGCTGTGCATCGATCAACTGCATGCCCAGCGTATCGACATGGTGTTCGCACCGAGCGAGCAACCTGCCGACAGCGGGCCGCTGCAGTTACCGATTTTGCGGCTGCCGGTGGCCATCGAGCTGGGTGACGTCAAGGTTAGTCAGGTGCGCCTCGATGGTAGCGACCTGCTCGGCGATCTTCACCTGGCGGCGCACTGGACTGCCACAGGGCTGCAGATCGACAGCCTGCAACTGCAGCGCGATGACCTGCAATTGAATGTGCAGGGCGATCTGCAACCCGAGGGTGACTGGCCGGTGCAACTGCAGGGGCAGGTGCACCTGCCTGCGGTGCAAGGGCAGGCCTGGCAACTGGCACTGACCGCCAAAGGCGAGTTGCAGAAAACCCTTGAACTGGATGCGACCAGCAGCGGTTATCTCAACGCGCGTCTGACCGGTGAGTTGCAGGCACTGGCCGAGCACTTGCCAGCCAGGTTGCAGCTGCGCTCCGATGCCTTCAAACCCGCGCAAACGCTGCCGGACACGCTGCAGCTCAATCAGCTCAAGCTCGACGCCGAGGGCGATTTGCTCAAAGGTTATCAGTTGTCTGGTAGCGCCAGCCTGCCGGCAGAACAGGCACCGATCGCCCTGCTGCTCAAGGGCAAGGTAGATGCCAAAGGGGCGAACGTTCAGGCGTTGGACCTTTCTGCCAGCGACGCTCAGCACGTGAAGCTGCAGGCCAGCGCCGACTGGCAGCAAGGCCTGGTGGCCGATGCTCAGCTCGACTGGCAGGATTTCCCGTGGCTACGTCTGTACCCGTTGGACGCGCCGCCAGATGTCACGCTCAAGCGCTTCAACGCGCAGGTGCAATACCGCGATGGCAGTTACCAGGGTACTTTCAATGGCGACCTCGACGGCCCAGCCGGAGCCTTTACGTTGGCCAGCCCTTTCGAGGGTGACCTTGGCCAGGTGCGCCTGCCGCAATTGGCCCTGACCGCCGGGCAAGGCAAGGCAGCCGGCAGTGTCGCGGTGCGCTTTGCCGATACCCTGGCCTGGGATGTCGACCTGCAGTTGTCGGCACTCGACCCCGCCTACTGGCTCGCCGAACTGCCCGGTACCCTGGCCGGTCCGTTGCGCAGCAAAGGTGAAATGAAGGGTGAGCAGCTCACCCTCGATGCCCAGCTTGATCTAAAGGGCCGCCTGCGCGGCCAGCCTGCGATGCTCAAGGTACAGGCCGAAGGCGCCGGGCAGAACTGGACCCTCGGTGCGCTGGCCGTGCAGTTGGGTGACAACCGCATCAACGGCAGTGGCAGCCTGCAGCAGCGCCTGGCCGGGCGTGTCGACCTCGACCTGCCCCGGCTAGGGCAACTGTGGCCCGGGCTGCGAGGCCAGGCAAACGGGCGGCTGGATGTCAGCGGCACGCTGAGCGCTCCCCAGGGTACCCTCACCCTGCAAGGCCAGCAGTTGGCGCAGGAGCAGAACCGTATCCAGCGGCTTGACCTCAATGCACGCCTGGACAACGCCCAGCGTGGCGTGATCAACCTCAAGGCCAATGGTATTCGCCTGGGCGATACGGCGTTGGGCACCTTGCAGGCCAACGGCAAGGGCGATATCCGCCAGCAAGCCCTGACCCTGGGTCTCGATGGCCCGCAGTTGAAGCTTGACCTGGGGCTCGACGGCCAGTTGAACAAGGGGGATTGGCGTGGCCGGCTGGCCAGCGGCAGAGTCCAGGCCGGTGGCCAGGACTGGCAGTTGCAGGCGCCGGCCCGCCTGCAGCGCCTGGCCAGCGGCCAACTGGACTTCGGTGCCCACTGCTGGCGCTCCGGTCAGGCCAGCCTGTGTGGCGAGGATCAACGCCTGGCACCAGAGCCACGCCTGCGTTATCACCTCAAACAGTTCCCGCTGGACAGCCTGGCCCAATGGCTGCCGAAGGATTTCGCCTGGCAGGGGCTGCTCAATGCTGACGTCAATCTGGACATTCCAGCCAGCGGCCCCAAGGGTGTCGTGCGTATCGATGCCAGTGGCGGCACCCTGAGGGTGCGGGACAATGGGCGCTGGATCGATTTCCCTTACCAGGCGCTGCGCCTGGACAGCACCCTGGCGCCTCGCCGCATCGATACACGGCTGAATTTCCGTGGCGAGCGCCTCGGCGAGTTGAGCCTGAACGCCCGTCTCGACCCGCTGGGGAAAGACAAGCCGCTGTCGGGTGACTTCCGCCTCGCCGGTCTGGACCTGTCGGTTGCCCGGCCTTTCGTACCGATGGTCGAGCGCCTGGCAGGCCAATTGAATGGCAGTGGCCGATTGTCCGGCACCTTGCTGGCGCCAAAGGTCAACGGCAACCTGATGCTCAGGGGTGGCGAGGTCAGTGGTGCTGAGCTGCCCGTCAGTTTGCAGGACCTGTCGCTGCAGGCCTTGATCGCTGGCGAGCAGGTTCAGCTCAACGGTGGTTGGCGCAGTGGCGAGGCGGGCCGTGGCCGGCTGAGCGGAGACCTGACCTGGGGCCAGGCCCTGGGCATGAACCTGCGCCTGCAGGGCCAGCAGTTGCCGGTTACCGTCGAACCCTACGCAACACTTGAGGTTGCGCCGGACCTGAGCCTGCGCCTGATCGACGACAAACTGGCGGTGACCGGCAAGGTGCTGGTGCCCAAAGGCAAGATCACGGTGCGCGAACTGCCGCCATCGACCGTGAAAGTATCGGACGACACCGTCATCGTCGGCCACCAGACCGAGGAAGGCAAAACGCCCATGGCGATGGCCATGGACATTGATGTAGAGGTTGGGCAAGACAAACTGTCGTTCAGCGGTTTTGGGCTTACCGCCAACTTGCTCGGCCATGTACACATCGGCGACAACATGGACACCCGTGGTGAGTTGAGCCTGGCTGACGGACGCTATCGCGCCTACGGTCAGCGCCTGACCATTCGCCGTGCGCGCTTGCTGTTCGCCGGGCCCATCGACCAGCCCTACCTGGACATCGAAGCCATTCGGCAGGTTGATGACGTGATCGCCGGTATTCGCCTGAGCGGCAGTGCCGAGCAGCCTACTACCAAGGTGTTTTCGGAGCCGGCGATGAGCCAGGAACAGGCGCTGTCCTACCTGGTGCTGGGCCGACCGCTGGGCACTTCGGGCGAGGACAACAACATGCTTGCCGAGGCGGCCCTGGGCCTGGGCCTGGCTGGCAGCGCAGGAATCACCGGCAGCCTCGCGTCAAGCCTGGGTATTGACGATTTCCAGTTGGACACTGAGGGCTCGGGCAACTCCACCAGTGTGGTGGCTAGCGGTAACCTGACCGAGAAACTGAGCTTGCGATATGGGGTAGGGGTGTTCGAGCCGGCCAATACCATTGCGTTGCGCTACAAGCTGAGCAAGAAGGTCTACCTTGAGGCGGCGAGTGGCCTGGCCAGTTCGCTGGATATTTTCTACAAGCGCGACTTCTGAAGGGGCGCCATCACCGCACGGTGGCGGCCTCGATGAACTCATTGGTTTCAGGGGCAGGCGCAGTGGGCGGCTTGCGGGTGGGGTTGATCAGCTTGGTATATTCCTCGATCAGCCGGTTGAGCGCCTCGGGTGGCTCGCTGGCTTGAAACTGCATGCGGATCTGTACCTCGTCCGGGTCTCGCGTTTCCCCCTGGCGGCCCTGGGCGCCAATGGTGACCTTGAAGGCCGCAGCGCCGCCGGCCTCCTCATTCGCCTGCATCGCACGCAGCGCCTCCGTGCCATTGACCCGCACAGAGAGGTCGACCTGCATGCGCTCCAGAGCCAGCCCCTTGGGTGAAACCAGGGCGAACAACGGCACGCGTATCACATGCTTGTCGTCCATGGCGACCTCGACCATCTTGGCTTTCATAGGAGCCCCGAGCGCCTGCGGATCGATGTCGAAAAAGTGATCGAACAGATTGATGTACTGCTGGGCAATCAGGCTATTGGTTGCCGCAGCGGCTTCCTGCAGGCCACGGGTGATATCCCGCAGGTCAATCGCGGTCATGGGGGCAGGGTGGTTGTCCACTCACTTGTCTCCTTGGTACACGGGGAGCCCCGCTGTGTTCAGCGAGGCGGACATTTTGAGACAGGGCGAAGGATCAGGGAGTGGTGGCACCTGCAGAGGCGGTGCTCGCTGTATCGTCCTTCAGTACGTCAGCATCGGAAATCGCATCCGTGCTTATCAGGGTCGAGTTGGGTACCACCGTCGGTTTGGTGGCAGCATCGGTGAGGAAATCGATGACCCTCATCACCGCCTCTGGTGGATCCTGGCGGCGCAAGGTGGTGTTGAATGCATAGCGGGCACGGGTATCGGACTTGCGGGTCTGCGTGGACTTGTGGCTGATACTGCCCTTCATGTCCAGCTTGAAAGGGCCCCAGCCCAGCGAGGCGGCCATGTCACCACCTTTGCTGGACTCACTGAAATCCTCGGCCGCTTGGCTGATGGTCAGTTCGAACTCGACCTTGCCTTCTTCAATGACAATGTTCGGGTGGGTAATGGCCGCCAGCAGCGGGACCTTCATGGACTTGCTGACGACGCCTTTGTATTCGCCCTGTTCGTTGACGATGGTCTCGTCATAGTCGAACTGGATGGCAACCGCTTTGCCATCCTGTACGCAGACCTGCATGAGGAAGTCCGCATAGGATTTGCTCGCAGTGACCTGAGCCTGAACCATGGCTTGTAGCGGCCCGGCGATCATACGGTCCATGGGCAAGGCGTTGATGACCGATCCGATAAGGCTGTTGTCTAGGGACATTGCTGGATTCTCTTTCTCTGTTGGATGATGCAAATACGGCCGTCAATGCGGCCGGGTGGGGGTCGTCAGCGCGTGCAAGGCTCCTGGCGACGGATATTGCCGATCTGGCGCAGGCTCAGGCCGTACTTGTCGGCCAGCAGGCTGCGTGACAGCCCTTCAGCGCTTTCTTTCTGGATTTGCAGGTTGCGCAACTGCCGCAGGAAGTGGTCTGGCTTGGGGATTTCCAGTGCTACACCGGCAAACCGCTTGATCAGGGCGTCCAGAGCTTCGCCAGGGAGCACGTCGGCGAGCTTGGTGCGCTCACGATGCTTGGGGATGTATTTGGGCCTTCCGCCGAAGGCGCAGGTCAGTTGGTAGGCGTTTTCTATGCCGATACATTCGATCAGTGACTGCAACGAGTGCGGCAGAAGGCTGATGTCGATGGCTGTGAGATCTGGCAATTCCATGTGGTGCTCCCTCGCGGTAGATGGGGCGCGATGCTTTGATGAGCCGCAATGGCGGGTCAGCGATTACCATCGGCGTTCTGTCGTTGGCGTGAGAGGATTGTCAGTGAGTGACGAATAACGTCGCTAGGCGCCAAGTGGTCCAGCTGTTGTAGCCTCGGGGAGCAAGATTTGAAGGCAACGATTTCGCGTGTTGTAGGACATCGCTCTGGCGTTGCCCTACAGCCGTTGATACTCAGGGGGGCACTTTTCCGTGAGGCAACTGGGTGCCAGTACCCTCAACCGCAGGGGTAAACATGCATCAAGCTCACGTTGCGCAGGTAGGCGTGGGGCCAATCGGCCATTGTTTGAGGCAGACTGCGCCAGTCGACCACGAGGCAGAGAGCACTGAGAGATTGCTTATCGTGCCGGCCCAGCACTTTACCGGGGAAGGATCGGCGATAGAGCGCAAGGGTCTTGCCCACTGCTTCGACTTGTCCGGCGTTGGCCAAGGTTTCGTAGGCGAGCCTTGGCAACTGCGGCTGCTCGATTGTGAAATGGGCGTGGCCGGGCCTTGCGAGCAGGTGCCCGGCTGCCCTTGTTCGATGCCATAACTGTTGCCATTGGTTGCTGCCGGCGTAGTCCGCCAGTTCGCGGCCCATTTTGAGCAATTGCTCAGGTGGTATCTGGCGGATATCCAGGGCGTGGGTGGGGAGAGAGGGCAGTAACAACAGAATGAGCAGGGCGGGCTTGAGCATGGAGCCTCCAGCATGGGCGGTAGGGAGGCCAATGCTTTCAGGCTTGAGGTGCCACGCTAAGCAGGAAATGCAGCGCCGAAAGCCATGGGCGTTGTATCATTGCCCCGGCTCGTTGCGAGCCATTTGCCCCCGATGTTGCAAGGAACTATCGATGACACACGTGCAGCGCCTCAAATATTCGATTCTTATCATCCTGGTGGTGCTGGGCCTCATGCTGGGCCTGTCACATCTGCAAAAACAGGGCACCATCAGTGAACAGACTTTCCAGCTGCTGGCCATCGCCATTGCGGTAGTGGTGGTCGTGATCAACGGGATCCTGCGGCGCAAGGTCAAGCCCTGACCCGTACCGGCCGGCCAGGTATGGCCGGCCATGCGCTCAGCGTGCAGAGGGTTGCTCGAGCACGGCGCGCGCTTGCGGGTTGAGGCTGTAGCACTTGTCGTTGCCCAGGTTGATCACGCCCTCTGCGCACAGCCGCTTGAGCACCTCCCGCACACTGAGAAACGACAGCGGAATATCCAGTTGTTCCAGATGCGCGTGCACACCGCGCACGCCAATGCTGCGGCCGGAGCGGCCGGCGCTGTGCAGGGCGTCGATCACTTTGAGACGAATCAGGCTGGTACGCAGCCCATAGGTGCGCAGCAACTCGCGGATCTGTTCGTTGCCGACACGCTCTTCCCCGCAGGCGTCCTGTCCATTGGCCGCTTTGGCCGGGGTTCGCCCGGTCTGAAGTGAGGATTGCGGGTTGTACATGTGAATGCTCCTTTTCGTGGACTTTCCCGAAATATGGGTGCCTCACTTACTAGGACGAATGAGAACGGAGAATCTGCAGCCTTTGCGCAAAAAAAAGATTCTCTGCCGGTCTCATGAAGACGAATCTGTTTCTCCTTGTGCGTAAAATTTTCATGTGGGCGTTCGTCTGATTGGGAATGATCCCAGAAGCCGAGGAGTGCCCGTGCTCTCAATTTCACGTCCCATGACCTGCGCTGGCCTTGCGGCCGCGCTGGTTGTCTCCAGCATGGCCGCGCAGGCGTTGGAACCCAAGTCTGATGCCACTGCGCAAATTCGCCGTACCAGTTTCGGCGTGCCGCATATCGTGGCCAAGGATGAGCGCGGCCTGGGTTACGGCATCGGTTATGCCTATGGCCAAGACAATCTGTGCCTGCTGGCCAATGAAGTGCTGACGGTCAACGGTGAACGTTCGCGCTTTTTTGGCGCGCAGGGCAAAACCCTCGAGCAGCGCGATAACCTGACCAGCGACCTGTTCTTCACCTGGTTCAATACGCCGACTGCGGTCAACAGCTTCCTGCAGGCCCAACCTGCTCAGGTGCGTGATTTGCTGGAGGGCTATGCCAGTGGTTTCAACCGCGCCTTGGCCGAGCGTCGTAGCCAAGGGCTGCCGGCAGAGTGCGGGGATGGTCAGTGGTTGCGGCCGATCACCAGCCTGGACCTGGTCAAGCTGACCCGCCGTCTGCTGGCTGAGGGTGGGTTGGGCCAGTTCGCCGAAGCGCTGGCGGCTGCCCGGCCGCCGCAGTTGGCGAGCCAGCAGGCAGCGCCCACGTTTGGCGAGGCACTTGCCCAGCAGCAGCGCTTCGCTTCGGAGCGCGGCAGCAACGCCGTTGCAGTGGGTGCGGAGCGTTCGGCCAACGGCCGCGGGCTGTTGCTGGCCAACCCGCATTTCCCCTGGATGGGCGGGATGCGCTTCTACCAGATGCAACTGACCATCCCTGGCCGACTGGACGTCATGGGCGCCGCACTGCCTGGCTTGCCGGTAGTGAACATCGGTTTCAACCGTCACCTGGCCTGGACCCACACGGTCGATACGTCCAAACACTTCACCCTCTATCGACTGCAACTGGACCCCAAGGATCCGACCCGCTACCTGCTCGATGGCAAGTCCCTGCCGCTGACGCGCCAGGCTGTGAGTGTCACGGTCAAGGCTGAGGATGGCACGCTGAGCCAGGTGCAGCGCCAGGTCTATAGTTCGAGCTTCGGGCCCGTGGTGCAGTGGCCAGGGCGCCTGGACTGGGACAGCAAAGCGGCCTACAGCCTGCGCGACGCCAATCTGGAAAATACCCGCGTGCTGCAGCAGTGGTATCGCATCAACCGGGCCGATAGCCTGGCGGCACTGAAGGGCTCGGTCGAGCAGTTGCAGGGCATCCCCTGGGTCAATACCTTGGCCGTCGATGCCGGTGGCCAAGCGTTGTACCTTAACCAGTCGGTGGTGCCTTATGTGGACCAGCAGATGCTGAGCCAGTGCAGCAACCCGGCGGCGCAAGGGCCGCTGGTGGTGCTCGGCGGTTCGCGCAGCGCCTGCCAGTGGAAGGTCGATGCACAGGCAGCGCAGCCTGGCATCTTCCCGGCGCATCTGTTGCCCAGCCTTGCGCGCAACGATTTCGTGCAAAGCTCCAACGATCCGGCATGGATGACCAACCCCGCCCAGCCTTTGACGGGGTACTCGCCGCTGATCAGCCGCAGCGACCAGCCCTTGGGCATGCGCGGGCGCTTCGCGCTGGAGCGCCTGCAAGGCAAGGCCAAGCTGGGCATGGAGGACCTGCAGCGTATGGTGATGGATGACGAGGTCTACCTGGCCAGCCTGGTGCTTCCAGACTTGTTGCAATGGTGCAAAGGCGCTGAGGCCGATTTGCAGGCACTGTGTACGAGCCTGGCGAGCTGGGATGGCAAGGCTGACCTGAACAGCGGCATTGGCCTGGTGCACTTCCAGAACATCGTCGACGCCTTGGCCAGGTATCCGCAAAGCTGGCGTGTGGCCTTCGACCCGGCAGACCCGCAACACACGCCGCGTGGGTTGGCAGTGGAGCAGGCGGCGGTGCGCAAGTTGCTGCGCGAAGCGGCGCTGGCCTCACTGCAGCAGGTAGCCAAAGCCGGCGTTGCTGAAGACAGCCGTTGGGGGCAGATCCAGCAGGCGGCCGATGGCACACCGGTGCCGGGCGGCCCGCAGGGCTTGGGGGTGTATAACGCGATCTACAGCGTCCCGCATGGGCCGGGCAAGCGGCTGGTGGTCAGTGGCACCAGTTACTTGCAACTGGTCAGCTTCACCGATAAGGGGCCCCAGGCGCGCGGGTTGTTGGCCTTCTCGCAGTCCAGCGAAGCCGCATCGGCGCATGCGAGCGACCAGACCAAAGCGTTCTCGGCCAAGCAGTTGGCGCACATCCCGTTCACCGAGGCGCAAATCAAGGCTGACCCCGAGTATCGGCAGTATGTGATCAGTGAGCGGGACAAGGGGGCAGTGGCGAGCCAGCCTTAAGTTACAAACCTGTACCGGCCTCATCGCCGGCAAACCGGCCCACAGGTATCAAGGATAGTGGCGTACCTGTAGGCGCCGGCTTGCCGGCGATGAGGCCGGTATGGCGAAGCTATCAGTTTCAGGAAAACTCGAACGGCTCCAGCTGAAAGCCCTGCGCATCCACCTGCAGGGTCCAGCCGCGACGGTCCCAATCGCCCAGCACGATGCGCCGGGCAGGCTCCCCGTTCACCACCAGCTTGTGGATCGCCGGCCGGTGAGTGTGGCCATGCACCAGCGTTTTCACGCCATGTGCCGCCATCACCGCTGGTACTTCTTCTGGTGTGACATCGACAATTTCGGTGGCCTTCATGCGCGTTTGTGCACGGCTTTCGTTACGCAGCTTGCGCGCCAGCTTTTGCCGGGTGGCAAGCGGCAAGTGCCGCAGAATCCACAGGCTCAACGGGTTGCGCAGATAACGGCGCATTTTCATGTAACCGATGTCGCGGGTGCACAGGGTGTCGCCATGCATCAGCAAAACCTGCTCGCCGCCCAGGCTGATCACGCTGGGGTCGGCCAGCAGGGTGCAGCCGGCGGCCTTGCAGAAAGCCTCGCCAATCAGGAAGTCACGGTTGCCGTGCATCAGGTACACGGCGGTGCCGCTGTCGCTCAGCTGGCGCACGGCCTGGCAGATCGACTGCTGGAACGGCGTCATGGCATCGTCGCCGATCCAGGCTTCGAAGAAGTCGCCGAGGATGTACAGCGCCTTGGCATGGCGTGCGCGGCCGTCGAGCAGATCAAGAAACGCCCGGGTAATGTCCGGGCGTTCTTCTTGCAGATGCAGATCAGAGATCAGCAGTATCACTCAACGATCTCGGCTTTCTCGATGATCACGTCGTCTTTTGGTACGTCCTGGTGGCCAGCCTTGGAACCGGTGGCGACCTTTTCGATGGCGTCGACGATTTCACGGCCTTCGGTCACTTCGCCGAATACCGCGTAGCCCCAGCCCTGGGTGTTCTTGCCGCTGTGGTTGAGGAAGTCGTTGTCGGAGGCGTTGATGAAGAACTGGGCCGAGGCGGAGTGCGGCTCCATGGTGCGGGCCATGGCGATGCTGTACTTGGTGTTCTTCAGGCCGTTGTCAGCTTCGTTCTGGATGCTGGCGCGGGTTTTCTTCTGGCTCATGCCCGGCTCGAAGCCGCCGCCCTGGATCATGAAACCCTTGATCACACGGTGGAACACGGTGCCATCGTAGTGACCGTCCTTGACGTACTGAACGAAGTTTTCCGTGGTGAGCGGCGCTTTCTCGGCGTCCAGTTGCAGGACGATAACGCCGTGGTTGGTGGTCAGTTTGACTTTGGACATGCTGGAATTCGCTCTTTCAAGGCATTCGGGAATTAGGGTGCGCAGTGCGCCTGTAGTCACCTGACGCAGGATCGGGCGACCGCGACACATGGCGCGCACTGGCCATTTTGCCAGGCCGCGACAAAAAGCTGCGATAAAATCACGGCAGTTTGTCCGAGCCTGGCTGTCAGCAGCTTGACTGCTTCGGCTATGATAGGCCCTTTGATTCAATCGGCCTACCCAGGCCGGACACGTGCATTCAAGGATCCTATGAGCAAGCCCACTGCCGACAACGCGCCCAACGCCGCTGCCAAAGGCGCCCCCGCCGTCCCTGCGAACTTCCTGCGGCCGATCATCCAGGCCGACCTGGACTCGGGCAAGCACAGCAGCATCGTCACTCGTTTTCCGCCGGAGCCCAATGGCTACCTGCACATCGGCCATGCCAAGTCGATCTGCGTCAACTTCGGCCTGGCCAAGGAGTTCGGCGGCGTCTGTCACCTGCGCTTCGACGACACCAACCCGGCCAAGGAAGACCAGGAGTACATCGATGCCATTCAGCGCGACGTCAAATGGCTGGGCTTCGACTGGGCCGGCGACGTGCGTTATGCCTCGAACTACTTCGACCAGTTGCACGACTGGGCCGTTGAACTGATCAAGCGTGGCAAGGCCTATGTCTGTGACCTGACCCCAGATCAGGCCAAGGCCTACCGTGGCAGCCTGACCGAGCCAGGCCAGAACAGCCCGTTCCGTGAGCGCAGCGTTGAAGAGAACCTCGACCTGTTCGCACGCATGAAGGCCGGCGAGTTCAAGGATGGCGAGCGCGTGCTGCGTGCCAAGATCGACATGGCCTCGCCGAACATGAACCTGCGCGACCCGATCCTGTACCGCATCCGTCATGCCCACCACCACCAGACCGGTGACAAGTGGTGCATCTACCCCAACTACGACTTCACCCATGGTCAGTCCGATGCCATCGAAGGCATCACCCACTCGATCTGCACCCTGGAGTTCGAAGGCCATCGGCCGCTGTACGACTGGTTCCTCGACAACCTGCCGGTACCGGCGCACCCGCGTCAGTACGAGTTCAGCCGCCTGAACCTGAACTACACCATCACCTCCAAGCGCAAGCTCAAGCAGCTGGTCGACGAGAAGCACGTCAGCGCCTGGGACGATCCGCGCATGTCGACCCTGTCGGGCTTCCGTCGTCGCGGTTACACCCCGGCCTCGATCCGCAACTTCTGCGAGATGGTCGGTACCAACCGCTCCGACGGTGTTGTCGACATGTCGATGCTCGAATTCAGCATCCGTGACGACCTCGACCGCACCGCGCCTCGGGCCATGTGCGTACTGCGCCCGCTGAAAGTGGTCATCACCAACTACCCTGAAGGCCAGGTCGAGCAGCTCGAACTGCCGCGCCATCCCAAGGAAGACATGGGCGTACGCGTACTGCCCTTCGCCCGCGAACTGTACATCGACCGCGACGACTTCATGGAAGAACCGCCAAAGGGCTACAAGCGCCTGGAACCGGCCGGTGAGGTGCGCCTGCGCGGCAGCTACGTGATCCGCGCCGACGAAGCGGTAAAGGACGCCGAGGGCAACATCGTCGAGCTGCGCTGCTCCTACGACCCGGACACACTGGGCAAGAACCCCGAGGGCCGCAAGGTCAAGGGCGTGATCCACTGGGTGCCGGCAGACGCCAGTGTCGAATGCGAAGTGCGCCTGTACGATCGCCTGTTCCGCTCGCCGAACCCGGAAAAGGCCGAGGAGGGCGCCAGCTTCCTCGACAACATCAACCCGGACTCGCTGCAAGTGCTGACCGGCTGCCGTGCCGAGCCGTCGCTGGGCCAGGCGCAGCCTGAAGACCGCTTCCAGTTCGAGCGCGAAGGCTACTTCTGCGCCGACCTCAAGGACAGCCAGCCGGGCCGCCCGGTGTTCAACCGCACCGTCACCCTGCGTGACTCCTGGGGCAGCTAAGGAACCACCGTGCTTACCATTTACAACACGCTGAGCAAAACCAAGGAAGTCTTCAAGCCGCTCGATGGCAACAAGGTGCGCATGTATGTGTGCGGCATGACCGTGTACGACTATTGCCACCTGGGCCATGGCCGCAGCATGGTGGCCTTCGACCTGGTCACCCGCTGGCTGCGCAAGAGCGGCTATGAGCTGACCTACGTGCGCAATATCACCGACATCGACGACAAGATCATCAACCGGGCCAACGAGAACGGCGAAACGTTCGACGCGCTGACGGCCCGCATGATCGATGCGATGCATGAGGACGAACGGCGCCTGAACATCCTCAAACCGGACCAGGAACCGCGTGCCACCGACCATATCGCCGGCATGCACGCGATGATCCAGACCCTGATCGACAAGGGCTACGCCTACGCGCCGGGCAATGGCGACGTGTACTACCGGGTCGGCAAGTTCGTCGGCTACGGCAAGCTGTCGCGCAAGAAGATCGAGGACCTGCGCATCGGTGCCCGCATCGAGGTCGACGAGGCCAAGCAGGACCCGCTCGACTTCGTGCTGTGGAAGGGCGTCAAGCCGGGCGAACCGTACTGGGATTCGCCCTGGGGCCCAGGCCGTCCGGGCTGGCACATCGAGTGCTCGGTGATGTCCACCTGCTGCCTGGGCGAGAGCTTCGACATCCACGGTGGCGGCAGCGACCTGGAGTTCCCGCACCACGAGAACGAAATCGCCCAGAGCGAAGCGGCGACCGGCAAGCAGTACGCCAACGCCTGGATGCACTGCGGCATGATCCGCATCAATGGCGAGAAGATGTCCAAGTCATTGAACAACTTCTTCACCATCCGTGACGTGCTCGATGTGTATCACCCGGAGGTGGTGCGCTACCTGCTGGTGGCCAGCCACTACCGCAGTGCCATCAACTACTCCGAAGACAGCCTGCGTGATGCCAAGGGTGCCCTGGAGCGCTTCTATCACGCGCTGCGTGGCTTGCCACGTGTGGCGGCCAAGGGTGGTGAGGCATTCGTCGAGCGCTTCAGCGTGGCGATGAACGACGACTTCGGCACCCCCGAAGCCTGCGCCGTGCTGTTCGACCTGGTGCGCGAAATCAACCGCCTGCGCGACAGCGACCCGGATGCGGCTGCCGGCCTGGCCGGTCGCCTGCGTGAGCTGGGTGATGTGCTGGGTGTACTGCAGCTGGAGGCCGATGACTTCCTGCGTGCAGGGGCCGAGGGCAAGGTCGATGCGGCTGAAGTGGAAGCACTGATCCAGGCGCGCCTGCAGGCGCGTGCCGATAAGAACTGGGCAGAATCCGACCGTATCCGCGACCAGCTGACCGCCATGGGCGTGGTGCTGGAGGATAGCAAGGGCGCGACCACCTGGCGTCTGGCTGACTGATGATGTGAAGGGGCCGCTTTGCGGCCCCATCGCCGGCAAGCCGGCTCCCACAGGTATTGCGCAGGGCTTGAAGGTTGTGCTGTCGTAGTGAGAGCCGGCAAGCCGGCGACAGGTATTGCGCAGGGCTTGAAGGTTGCACTGTCGTAGTGAGAGCCGGCAAGCCGGCGACAGGTATTGCGCAGGGCTTGAAGGTTGTGCTGTCGTGGTGGGAGCCGGCTTGCCGGCGACAGGTATTGCGCAGGGCTTGAAGGTTGTGCTGTCGTAGTGAGAGCCGGCAAGCCGGCGACAGGTATTGCGCAGGGCTTGAAGGTTGCACTGTCGTGGTGAGAGCCGGCAAGCCGGCGACAGGTATTGCGCAGGGCTTGAAGGTTGCACTGTCGTGGTGAGAGCCGGCAAGCCGGCGACAGGTATTGCGCAGGGCTTGAAGGTTGCACTGTCGTGGTGAGAGCCGGCAAGCCGGCGACAGGTATTGCGCAGGGCTTGAAGGTTGCGCGGTCGTAGTGAGAGCCGGCAAGCCGGCGAAAGGTATTGCGCAGGGCTTGAAGGTTGTGCTGTCGTGGTGGGAGCCGGCTTGCCGGCGATGGGCTGCATAGCAGCCCCCGCTTTTACCTGGGCAACCCCGGCAACGGGCAATGCAACACCAGCTTAGCCCCACCCAGCTCACTGTCACCCACCTCCAGCCCAAACCCATGCAGGTCGACGATCGCCGCAACGATCGACAAACCCAGCCCGAACCCGGGGTGGCGGTGGCCTTCCTCGCTGCGATAAAAGCGCTTCAGCACGGCAGTGCGCTCTTCTTCCGCAATCCCAGGCCCACTGTCCTCGATAGCGATATGCACGCCTGCTTCGTCCTGCGTAGCCGTAATGGCCACCTGGCCACCTTCTGGCGTGAACTTGATGGCATTGCCCACCAGGTTGGCCAGCGCTTCGAACAGCAACTCGCGGTCCCCATGCAGCGCCGGCAAGTGCTCAGGCTGTTGCAGCTGCAGGCGAATACCGCCATCTTCGGCCAGGGGCAGGTAGAAATCATGCAACTCCACCAGCAGCTCACGCGGGGCCAGCTGAACGAAGCCAGCGCGGCGCTGGCGATCCTCCAGTTCACTGATGCGCAACAGGCCGCGAAAACGTGCCATCAGGGTATCGGTTTCGCCGATGGCCTGGTCCAGTGCCTCGGCTTGTGCGGAGTCCAGCCCGGTTTGCTGGCGGATGCGGTACAGCTGTGCACGCAGGCGGGTGAGTGGTGTGCGCAGGTCGTGGGCAATGTTGTCGCACACGCCCTTGACCTCATGCATCAGCCGTTCTATCCGGTCAAGCATGGCGTTGACGATGGCGGCCAGCATGTCCAGCTCGTCGCGCCGGGCCGACAGCGGCAGGCGGTGGGTGAGGTCGCCGGCGACAATCAGTTCAGCCTGCGCCTGTATGGCCCGAATGCGTTTCAAAGGCCTGCGGCGCAGCAGGTACCAGCCGGCGAAGCCAGGGATAAGTGTCAGCGATATGCCCCATAGCAAGGCGTGCAGGATGATGCGCGTCACCACGAACAATGAGCCATTGTCGCGCAGCAGTACCAGCCAGCGGCCGTCCTGAACCTTGATTGCCACCGCGTCGCAGCTGTCACGCGGCATGTGCGGGTCATCGGCGTCCAGGCACCGCTCGAGTTCATGCACCTTGCCGTCCAGCCCGAGTTCCGGCGGAATTGCACGGATACGCCCGCCGATCGGGTTGAGCTGGGCGTCGAACAGGCCGTAGGCATCAAAGGCGCGCTCCTCGAACGCCTGGCTGGCGATCAGCGCGTCGTCCAGCTGCTTGCCGCTCATGTGCGCGAACAGGTGCTGGCGCTGCAGCATGGAGTGGCGGGTCAGCTTGTTCAGGTAGCTGGACACCTCGAAGTACAGCACCCCCATGAGGATGCTGCTCCAGGCCACGAAGAGGAAGCTGTACAGCGCCAGCAGGCGGCTGGTCGAGGAGCTCCAGCCCTTAGACGGGTTCAGCAATGGCATAGCCGGAGCCCCGTACGGTACGGATCAGCGGCGACTGCCCGGGGGCATCGATCTTCTTGCGCAGGCGGCCGATATGCACATCGATCAGGTTGGTGCCAGGGTCGAAGTGGTAGCCCCAGACTTCCTCGAAGATCATCATCCGCGTGATCACCTGGCCGCTATGGCGCATCAGGTACTCCAGCAGCTTGTACTCGGTGGGCAGCAGGTTGAGCGTCTGTTCGCCGCGGCGGGCCTCATGGCTGATCAGGTCCAGTTGCAGGTCGGCGACCTGCAGTCGGGTCTGGGTCATCGGCACGCTATTGCGCCGCAACAGCACTTCCACCCGTGCGGCCATCTCGTCGGAGGCGAATGGCTTGGTCAGGTAGTCGTCGCCACCGGCACGCAGGCCTCGCACACGCTCATCGACGTCGGACAGCGCGCTGATCATCAGGATGGGCGTTGCGATTTTCAGGTTGCGCAGGGTGGTGACGATGGTCAGGCCATCGACCTCTGGCAGCATGCGGTCCAGGGTGATCAGGTCGTAGCCGCCGCCGATGGCCTTGGCCAGGCCTTCACGGCCATTGTCAGCCCAATCCACTTCCAGACCGTGGCTGGTGAGTTCGGCGACGATTTCCTGGCCGGTGACGGCGTCGTCTTCGATGGTCAGTACGCGTGGCATGCTGGTTCCTGGGCGTCTAGTGGAGGCTTGATTGTGCCAAAGAATAGACTGCCGGGAATTTAAGAAAAATTCATCTGGCTGCAGTTCGTTTGCTGCGGGGCAAACTGTCTTGCTCAACGTCTAAAGATGACGCAATCCCTGTGGGCCGGCTTGCCGGCGATGGGGCCGGAACGCTCAGCCAAAAAAAGGGGCATGCCAGCGTCTGACATGCCCCGTGGTTCAGCGTGGCGCGATGGCTCAGGCGACCTTGACGATCCAGCCCGCCGGCGCTTCGACGTCGCCACTCTGGATACCTGTCAGCTCGTTGTAGAGCTTCTGGGTGACCGGGCCCACCTTTTCCAGGTCGTGGAACACGTGCAGCTTGCCGTTGTACTCGATGCCACCGATCGGGGTGATCACCGCGGCGGTACCGCAGGCACCGGCTTCGATGAAGCGGTCGAGCTTGTTGATTTCAACGTCGCCTTCGATCACGGTCAGGCCCAGGCGCGAGGACGCCAGTTCCATCAGCGACAGGCGGGTGATGCCTGGCAGTACCGAGGCCGATTTCGGCGTGATGAATTCATTGTTGGCGGTGATGCCGAAGAAGTTGGCCGAACCAACTTCCTCGATCTTGGTGTGGGTCAGCGGATCGAGGTAGATGGCGTCGGCGAAGTTGGCCTTCTTGGCTTCAGCGCCTGGCTGCAGGCTGGCTGCATAGTTGCCGCCGACCTTGGCGGCGCCGGTGCCTTGCGGGGCGGCGCGGTCGAAGCTGGAAATCTGGAAGTTGTGCGGCTTCATGCCGCCTTTGAAGTACGAGCCAACCGGGATGGCGAATACCGAGAAGATGAACTCGGGGGCGGTGCGCACGCCGATGTTGTCGCCGGTGCCGATCACGAATGGGCGCAGGTAAAGGGCACCCTTGCCGTGTGGCGGGACGAATTTCTCGTTGGCCTTGACCACTTGCTTGCAGGCCTCGATGAACACATCGGTCGGCACGTGCGGCATCAGCAGGCGGGCGCAGCTGCGCTGCATGCGGGCGGCGTTCTGGTCAGGGCGGAACAGGTTGATCGAGCCGTCCTTGCAGCGGTAGGCCTTCAGGCCTTCGAAGCATTGCTGGCCATAGTGCAGGGCAGTGGAGCCTTCACTGATGTGCAGCACGTTGTCTTCGGTCAGGGTGCCTTTGTCCCACTCACCATTGCGCCATACGGACAGGTAGCGCTTGTCGGTCTTGATGTAGTCGAAACCCAGCTTGTCCCAGTTAATGCTTTCGTTACTCATGACACCCTCGATTGTCTTGCAAGTGCCCGATCGCTCGGGCTGCTGTTATATGCGCACCTCGTCACGATAATACATCCGCTGCGGATCGGGAACGGCCAGTCACGAATTGGCGGCTATCTGGCTCATGGTGACGCCGATGGCAGGTGCAGGTAAGCGTCCAGCGCCAGTTGCTGGAGAAACACTGGATCATGGGAAGCCACCAGCATCGCCCCCTGAAACTGCCGTAGCATGGCCTCCAGCGCTTCAAGCGACGGCAGGTCCAGATGGTTGCCGGGCTCATCGAGCAACAGCAGGTCCACGCCGCGTTTGCGATAAAGCACACCAGCCAGCGCTGCCTTGAGCCGCTCGCCGCCGCTGAGCAAACTGCTGGGCAGCTCGATGCGTGCGGCATCGAGGCCCAGTTGAGCGAGCCGTATGCGCAGAACGCCGGATGGCAGCGTCGGGTTAGCCTCGCGCAGGTGTGCCAGAACGGTCTGCTGCCCGGGTAGTGAACTGCAGTGCTGGTCGAGCATCGCGACTTCGCCGCTCATCCGAACGCGGCCGGCCTGGAAGGGCAGCCCTTCGCACAGCACCTGAAAGAGTGTTGACTTACCACTACCGTTGGTACCGACCAGTCCGAGCCGTTGGCCCAGGCAAAGGCGCAGGTCGATCGGCTCGGTACTGCCGCGCGGCAGCACAAGCCCCTGCAGTGCCAGCACTTCGCGACCAGGGTGCGATTGAGGTGTCGGCGCATGAAGAATGATCGCGCTGTCCCGCTCTACCTGGCGCGCCGCTTGCTGCACCTGCGTTTGCAGGGCCTGCAGGGCATCGTGGTGATCGCGACGCTGTTTGCCAGCCGTGACCTGGCTACGTTGCTGCTGGCGGTCGATGAGTATCTTGGCCTGGTTGGCGTGCTTGGCGTGGTGGCTGGCACGTGACTGGTGGCGCTCAAGGCGCTCCCGTTGTTCGTGCAACGTTTTGGCGGTGAGCTGGCGCTCATGCTTTGCGCGGACCAGTTGTTGCTGAGCCTGTTCGCGTTGTTCGGCCTTGCGCTTGGCATAGAAGCTGTAAGGACCCCCAAATGCCTGCAAGCCAAGGCTCGACAGTTCGACGATGCGCGACATGTGTTCGAGCAAGCCACGGTCATGGCTGATAACCAGCAAGCCCCGGTCCCAAGCCGTGATCATGGCCATAAGCTGAGCGCGGCCTTCGCTGTCCAGGTGGTTGCTGGGCTCGTCCAGGATCAGGTAATCGCTATCGCTGAGCCAGGCACCGAGCAGGGCGACGCGCATAGCCTGGCCGCCGCTGAGCTCGGCAGCGGGGTAATCGGGGGTGAGGTGACCCAGGCCGTGGCGATCCAGCAGGATGTGCAGCCGCTCACGAATGTCCCATTGATCGCCCACAGTGTCGAAATCGTAAAGGTCGATGCTGCCTTTTTCGATACTTTGCAACGCAGCGATCACCTGCCCGACCTGGGCTAGATCGGCGACGGTGGTACTGTGCCGGATCACTTGCTGGCCCAGGTGATGAACCCTGCCATGGCGCGAGCAACGGCCGCTGCTGGGCAAACGCTGGCCGGCGAGTATCTGCCCGAGCAGGCTTTTGCCCACGCCATTACGCCCGACCATGCCGGTCGGGCGTTGGTCAAAGCACGCGTTGAGGTTGGTAAACAGTGGCTTGCCATTGGGCAAAAACAGGGAGACGCTGTCCAGCGTCAGGAACGACGTATTCGTCATGCACAACTCCACTCATGCCGCGACATCTCCGGAGCAAACCAGAGGCTGAAGGCTGGCCGTCGAAGGGACGGCGGCATCAATGGCGCATTGGACGAATACCTCCTGTAGTGAGATGCAAGAGCCTAGCGCAAAGGCGAGGGGAGGTAAATCACCGCTCGCCTGTTGGCCTCAACGCCCCTGCAAGCGCTTGTTCCAGTCGCCTGCGTGGCTTCGTTCGCAGGCTTCTTCACTGTCGAAGCGCACATGCCATGCCGGGTGATCCAGCCTTATACCTGCCTCGTCGAGCGCCTGGGCTGTCAGTTTGAGCATGTGTGCCTTCGCATCACTCGCCAGCGCTGCGGCCTTGTCCACCTCGCGCTCGAATACCCAGGTAATGCGCAAGCTGGCAGGGAACTGATCAGGGTCCAGGCGATGTGTCAGCCAGCTGAACCCGACGATTTGCGCCTTGGCCGTTTCGCAGGCGTCGGTCAGGCACGCCACCAGTTCACGCTCAAGGCGCGCCAATTCGCGTTTGCCCAATGCTTTCATTGCGCGGCCTCGTCATCGATCTGCTGGCAGAAACGCAACAGGTTACCGAACGGGTCACGTATCTGCATCTGCAGGCCCCAGTCGACACGCTCGGCCTGAGGGCGGGCGTAACCATACTGTTTGTCGAGCAGTTCACGTTCCAGCGCCAGCAGTTCGTCGGTACGGGCAAACACCGTCGAGCCTGGGCACGCGTCGCCGTGATGCTCGCTCAGGTGCAGGACCAGGCCTTCGCGGTGGATTTGCGCATACAAAGGCAGGTCCGGGCTGAAGCGGTGCTCCCAGTCCAGGGTGAAGCCGAGGAAATCGAGGTAGAACTCCTTGGCCTTTTCGACCGAGAAAATGCGCAGGATGGGGATGGCAGGGGCGAGAGGCATGGCTGTTCCTTGGCCGTGGGCGGTACTCAAGTGGATTGCCAGTCTACTGATTGTCACGGCGGACTGTCTTGTTCGCGGCGCAATACCCTGGCTGATTCGAGCACCGAAACAGGGCTGGTGAGTGCCCTCGTGTCGTGCGTCATGACCCGGCATGCCCCACGCCAGAGCCTCGCGCAATATGTTTCATGTGGCTTCACCTGCGTAGTTGGCCCGCAAACTGCTATATCCCAGCCAATCGAATTTGATCGAGTGGGCAAGCCTGCAGCACGTCAGTGCGCGGCGGTGATCCTTTTAACGGCCGCCAGGCCGTGGATATCAGGGGCTATAGGATGTTGCTGGCCGAGCGCGTCGAACAATCTGAACAGGATGCAGGCTGGAGTGCCCACCTGCAGTTGCGCTTTGTCGAGCGTGGTGGTGTGACTCGTCTTGGTGCGCGCCGACATTTCGGCCCGCTTTTGGTGCAGCGACCGTTCTACCCGGAAGGTGCGCCGTGCCACGTCTATGTGCTGCACCCGCCAGGGGGCATCGTTGCCGGTGACCGCCTGGAGCTGGATATTCAGCTAGAGCCTGGCAGCCATGCATTGCTGACCATGCCCGGCGCCAGCAAGTTTTATCGAAGTATCGGCCCAACCGCGTGGCTGACCCAACGTTTCCATCTGCAAGCGGGCAGCACCCTGGAGTGGCTGCCCCAGGACAGCATTTTCTTTTCCGGTGCTCGCGCCAGCCTCGACAGCCGCTTCACCCTTGAGCCCGGTGCCCGCCTGCTGGCTTGGGAAACGCTGTGCCTGGGCCGCCCGGTGATGGGCGAGCGATTCGATCAGGGCGCGCTGGACAGCCGTCTGAGCATCGAGTTGCCCGATGACCCTGGCTTGTGCGAACGCCTGCGCATCACCGGTGGCCAGCTCGACAAGCTCGGCGGCCACCCGTTGCTCGCTACCTTCTGTGCGTCCCCGGCAGACCCATCCGTGCTGGAAAGGGTGCGGCCTCTGCTCGAGGAACTGAAAACGCCCGCCGGCGCCACCTTGCTGGGTTCGCTGCTGGTGATTCGCCTGCTGGACCACGACAACCAACATCTGCAACACACCCTGCAGCGCCTCTGGCACGTGCTGCGGCCGGCCGTTCTCGGCCTGCCGGCGTGCCCGCCGCGCATCTGGGCCACCTGAGAGAGCGCCATGGAGCTGACCCCGAGAGAGAAAGACAAACTGCTGCTGTTCACCGCCGCACTGTTGGCGGAACGGCGCCTGGCCCGTGGCCTGAAGCTCAACTACCCGGAGGCGGTGGCGCTGATCAGTGCCGCCGTGCTCGAAGGCGCCCGTGATGGCCGCACGGTAGCCGAGCTGATGAGCCTGGGCCGCGAAGTGATCGGCCGCGATCAGGTCATGGACGGTGTTCCCGAGATGCTCCATGACGTGCAGGTCGAAGCCACCTTCCCTGACGGTACCAAGCTGGTGACCGTACATGACCCCATCGTCTGACCTGGCCGAGGAGCCCAGCATGATCCCAGGTGAAATCCAGGTCGCCGCCGGCGACATCGAACTCAACGTCGGCCGTGCAACGGTCAGTGTCAAAGTGGCCAATCATGGCGACCGGCCGGTGCAGGTGGGCTCTCATTACCATTTTTACGAGGTCAACGAGGCACTGGTGTTCGACCGCGAGCCTAGCCGCGGCTTTCGCCTCGACATCCCGGCCGGCACTGCCGTGCGCTTCGAGCCGGGCCAGGCGCGTACCGTGCAATTGGTAGCCTACGCCGGCAAGCGCGAGGTGTATGGCTTTCAGGGCAAAGTGATGGGCGCACTGGAGGGCCAGGCATGAGCCGCATTTCGCGTCGGGCCTATGCCGACATGTTCGGCCCTACCGTTGGCGACCGCGTGCGCCTGGCCGACACTGCCCTGTGGGTGGAGGTCGAGAAGGACTTCACGGTTTACGGCGAAGAGGTCAAGTTCGGCGGTGGCAAGGTCATCCGCGACGGCATGGGGCAGGGCCAGATGCTTGCAGCCCAGGCCATGGACCTGGTGCTGACCAACGCCCTGATCATCGACCACTGGGGCATCGTGAAAGCCGATATCGGCGTCAAGCACGGGCGCATCGCTGCCATCGGCAAGGCCGGCAACCCTGACGTGCAACCGGGCGTCACCGTGCCGGTCGGCCCGGGCACCGAAGTGATCGCGGCCGAAGGCAAGATCGTCACCGCCGGGGGCATCGATTCGCACATTCACTTCATCTGCCCGCAACAGGTGGAAGAGGCGCTGACCAGTGGCGTCACCACGTTCATCGGCGGCGGCACCGGGCCGGCCACCGGTACCAACGCCACCACCTGCACCCCGGGGCCCTGGTACCTTGCGCGCATGCTCCAGGCGGCCGACAGCCTGCCGATCAACATCGGCCTGCTGGGCAAGGGCAATGCTTCGCGACCTGAAGCGCTGCGCGAGCAGATCGCTGCAGGCGCGGTGGGCCTGAAGCTGCACGAGGATTGGGGGTCTACCCCGGCAGCCATCGACTGCTGCCTGAGCGTCGCCGAGGAAATGGACATCCAGGTGGCGATCCACACCGATACCCTCAACGAATCCGGTTGCATTGAAGACACCCTGGCCGCCATCGGTGATCGCACCATCCATACCTTCCACACCGAAGGGGCCGGCGGCGGCCATGCACCCGACATCATTCGCGCGGCGGGGCAGGCCAACGTGCTGCCGTCCTCGACCAACCCGACCCTGCCCTATACGGTCAACACCGTTGATGAACACCTCGACATGCTGATGGTCTGCCACCACCTGGACCCGAGCATCGCCGAGGACGTGGCGTTCGCCGAATCACGCATCCGCCGTGAAACCATCGCCGCCGAGGACATCCTGCACGACATGGGCGCATTCGCCATGACCTCGTCCGACTCCCAGGCCATGGGCCGCGTCGGCGAGGTGGTGCTGCGCACCTGGCAAGTCGCCCACCAGATGAAAGTGCGCCGCGGCCCGCTGGCGCCGGACAGCAGCTACAGCGACAACTTCCGGGTCAAGCGCTACATCGCCAAATACACCCTCAACCCTGCGCTCACCCATGGTATCGCCCATGAGGTGGGTTCGGTGGAGGTGGGCAAGCTGGCTGACCTGGTGCTGTGGTCGCCGGCTTTCTTCGCGGTCAAGCCGGCGCTGGTCATCAAGGGCGGGATGATCGTCACAGCGCCCATGGGCGACATCAATGGCTCGATCCCGACGCCACAGCCAGTGCATTACCGGCCCATGTTCGGCGCGCTCGGTGCGGCCCGCCATGCCACGCGCATGACCTTCCTGCCCCAGGCCGCCATGGACCGTGGCCTGGCCCAGGAACTGGGTTTGCAGAGCCTGATCGGTGTGGCCCACGGCTGCCGCCGGGTGCGCAAGGCCGACATGGTCCACAACACCTTGCAACCGGTGATCGAAGTCGATTCGCAGACCTACCAGGTGCGCGCCGACGGCGAACTGCTGGTTTGCGAGCCGGCCAGCGAACTGCCGCTGGCCCAGCGTTATTTCCTGTTCTGAAGGAGCGAAGATGATTGTCCTGAACCGCCGGATCGATGCATCCGACACTATCACCGGCACCGTTACCCTGGACGTCGACAGCCGTATCAAGAGCCGCCTGCGCGTAACCCTCGACGATGGCCGCGAGGCCGGCCTGATGCTCGAACGCGGCCACCTGCTGCGCGGTGGCGAACTGCTGGCCGACGCCGCCGGCAGCCAGGTGGTGCGCGTACTCGCAGCGCCCGAGGCAGTATCGACCGTGCGCTGCAGCGACCCGCACCTGCTGGCGCGTGCCGCGTACCATCTGGGCAACCGCCACGTCCCCCTGCAGATCGAGCCGGGCCTGCTGCGTTACCAGCACGACCACGTACTCGACGACATGCTGCGCGGCCTGGGCCTGACGGTCGAGGCCGAGCAGGCGCCGTTCGAGCCGGAAGCCGGTGCCTACCAGAGCGCACCGCATAGCCACAGCCACAGCCATGCGCATGATCACCCCTTCGTGCGCCTGCCAGCCCACTCCTGAACTGCCCCTTGGAGCCCACAATGAAAAAAACGCTCGCCCTTGCCCTGCTGCTGGTTGCGCTGCCGGCCTTCGCCCACCCGGGCCATGACAGCAACCCGCTGCACGATGGCCTGCTGCATCCGCTGACCGGCCTTGACCACTTGTTGATGCTGTTGGGGACTGGCGTGCTGGCGGCCTTGACCCGGCGCAACCTGGCCTTGCCGCTGGCAACCCTGGCAGCAATGTTCGCTGGTGCGCTATGCGGCCACCTGTTCGGTGATGTGCTGGGTATGGAAACCATGATCGCCGTGTCGGTGCTGGTGGCTGGCGTTGCCGTACTGCTGCCTAGCCGGCAGTTGCTGCTGGCGCTGGCCATGCCGGTGTTTGCCCTGTTCCATGGCTGGGCCCACGGCGTGGAAGCCACACCCAGCGCCTTCTGGCTGTTCAGCGCCGGTTTCGTCACCGTGAGCGGCTTGCTGCTGGTAGTGGGCTTCGCTGTCGGTTGCCTGCTGCGCCGCCATAGCGCCCTGCAGAAAGCCTTTGGCGGCGGCATGCTTGCCGGCGCCGCTGTTGTGCTGGCCGGTTGATGAACAGCGATCTGGCACTGCTGCGCTTGTTGCAGCTGGCCAGCCCCGGCTTGCCGGTGGGTGGCTTTACCTACTCGCAAGGCCTTGAATGGGCCGTCGAGGCGGGCTGGGTGCGTGACATCAAAAGCTTCAGTGCCTGGCAGCGCGAGCAGATGCACGACACCCTCGCTTACCTGGACTGGCCGGTGCTGGCGCGCCTGTACCACGCGTGCAAGGCCGATGATGCCGACGCGTTTGCGCGCTGGAGCCGCTTTCTGCTGGCCAACCGCGAAACCGCCGAGCTGCGCCTGGAAGAGCAGCAGCGTGGCGCGGCCCTGGCACGCTTGCTCGATGGCTGGCAGCTGGGCCAGGCCCCGGCCTGGCGCCCAAGCCTTGAGCTCAGCCAGTTGGGCGGCATGGCCTGGCTGGCCGTGCACTGGTCGATCCCGTTGCGCCAGCTTGCCCTCGGGCATGCCTTCGCCTGGCTGGAGGGCGCGGTCATGGCTGGGGTCAAACTGGTGCCCTTCGGCCAGCAGGCGGCCCAGACCCTGCTGCGCGACCTGGGCGAGATACTGCCCGGCGTCATCGACCAGGCCCTGGCGCTTGGCGACGACCAGCTCGGTGGCGGCCTGCCGCTATTGGCCATTGCATCATCGCGTCACGAAACCCAATACACCCGTTTGTTCCGTTCTTGAGGACTGCCTTAATGCAAAGCTATCAGCAACCCCTGCGCGTCGGCGTCGGCGGCCCGGTCGGCTCCGGCAAGACCGCGCTGCTCGAATGCCTGTGCAAAGCCATGCGTGATCACTACCAGATCGCCGTGGTCACCAACGACATCTACACCAAGGAAGACCAGCGCATCCTCACCGAGGCTGGCGCCCTGGAGCCCGAGCGCATCGTTGGCGTCGAAACCGGTGGCTGCCCGCACACCGCCATTCGCGAGGATGCCTCGATGAACCTTGCAGCAGTGGAAGCGCTGGCACGCAAGTTCGGCAACCTTGAAGTGATCTTCGTGGAGAGCGGTGGCGATAACCTTAGTGCTACCTTCAGCCCAGAGCTGGCCGACCTGACCATCTACGTGATCGATGTCGCCGAAGGCGAGAAGATCCCGCGCAAGGGCGGCCCCGGCATCACCAAGTCCGATTTCCTGGTGATCAACAAGACCGACCTTGCGCCCTACGTCGGCGCCTCGCTGGAGGTGATGGAGCGCGATACACAGCGTATGCGCCCGGAGCGCCCTTGGACTTTCAGCAACCTGAAGAAAGGCGAGGGCCTGCAGGCGGTGATCGATTTCATCGTGGAGCGGGGGATGCTGGGGGTGAGGGGCTGAGGTCAAGCACTTCGACGCGGTTGCGGCCGCTGTGCTTGGCCTTGTATAGCTGCTCGTCGGCTTGCTTGAGCACGCTGTCGGCCTGTTGTGTATCGGGCCGGCGGCAGGCTACGCCAATCGACACGCTAAGCTTGCCCACATGGGGTGAGTCAGCCTGTTCGACTGCGCTGCGGATCCGTTCGGCAATGCGCCGGGCATCGGCCAGGCCAGTGTCCGGCAGCAGCATGGTGAATTCCTCGCCGCCGACCCGGCAGGGCAGGTCATCCTGGCGTGAATTGTGACGCAGCAGCTCGGCGAGGTGCTTGAGCACCTCGTCGCCAGCATCGTGGCCAAAGGTGTCGTTGACCCGTTTGAAGTGGTCGATGTCCAGGGCCAGCACGGCGAATGCTCTAGAGCTTTGCATCAAGGCATCCAGCGCCAGCTGCATGGCACGCCGGTTGGCAAGGCCGGTGAGGGCATCACTCTGAGCCTGCTGGCGCAGCTTGCCGAATTTTTCCTGCAGCAATTGCTCGCCTGTCAGCAAGGCGCGGCGGATGGCTGCGACCTCTACGTACCACGCGTCGATACGGCGCAGCTGTTCGCCGGTCTGGGTGGCGGACAGGTGACTGGCGCTGTGTGCCAGTTGGCGTAACGGCAAGGTCAGGCGGTAGGTCATCCATAGCATCAACAGCAAGCCGATAATGCTGACCGGCAGGATATAAAGCAGCACCTTGCGGGTCATTTCGCCCAGTGGTGCCAAGGCCAGATCCCGCGGTGTCTGGACCACCACTGCCCAGTGCGCTTCAGGCACCGGGGCAAAGCCTGCGAGCATGGGAACGCCGATATAGTTGGGCACTTCAAGGGTGCCTGCCTCGCCACGCAAGGCCGCGCTGATCGTCGGGCTGCTGCTGACCTGGGTGCCAATGCGCGCATGGTCGGGGTGGTGCAGCAGGCGTCGATTGGCGTCGGCGACGAAAGCGAAGGTACCGTCCTGCTGGTAGTGCAGGCCAATCAACGTATGCAGTGCGCTTTCTTTCTTGAGGAACACCGAACCGCCGACAATGCCCAGGTAACGGCCATCGGCGGCAAAGACCGGCTGCGAAACGAATATCACCAGTTCGCCCCCCCGCGAGGTGTAGGCGGAACTGACCCACGGCTGACGGGCTTGCACGGCTTGGCGGATTTCACCGGAGTGCTGGTGGTGGCTGGTGACCTGTTCAATGTTCGGATAAGCCACCAGCACCTGACCTTGGGCGTTGACGATGACGATGGAGTTGAAGTCCTTGTCCTGCACCTGCAGGCGCTTGGCTTCCTTTTTCAGCATGGTCATGTCGTCCAGGCCACCGTCCAGTTGCCCGGCGGTGTAGGACAGGTGGTTGTGTGCCGAGCGCAGGAACTCGTTGATATCCGATGCCAGTTTGCTCGCATAGGCTTGGTTGGCCTTCAGCTCAAGGTCTACCAAGGCGCGGTGCTGCACCCGGTAGGCGACAGCGAGGGTGTTGCACAGGGTTGCCAGGCACGCCAGCACGACAATGCCGACAACCAGGGTTCGTAGGTGGAACATGGGCAAGCGCTTGAGCATGGGGGGCCTGTAATGCAAGGGCGACGGGCTCAAGTATGGCCGTATTCTGCCGAACTGCAGCCATTGTGCCGCCTGGGCTGTTCAGCCATGGCACAGGCGGCACTGTGGCGTGTTCAGTCATGGCAGCAATGAGGTTTGCCGGGCTGGCCTTCGTAGCGATCGTGATGCCGCACCCAATCCATGGTGCCTGCCTCGTTGCGCCCCAATGGCGCGATGTCGAGGAAATTGTAGGTATTGACCAGGATGTCGAGCCCGCGGGCATAGGTGGAGTAGGTATGAAAGATTGTGCCGTCCGGCTCCCGGTAGAAGGCGCTCAACCCAGGCAGCTCGCTTTCGTTGCCGGTATAGGGTTCGTAGTTGTATTGGCTGTTGCCTTCAGTGGCGACACTGACGCCGAAATCTTCATTGAAACTGCTGCCGTTTGACGAGTACCAGGGAAAACGCCAGCCCATGCGCTGGCGAAATGCCTGGAACTCAGCGTGGGGGGCACGCGAAACGGCGACCAGCGAAACATCGTGATGCGCCAGGTGCAGGTTGGCACCGTCGAAATGGTCGGCGAGGAACGAGCAGCCTGGGCAACCTTCGCTCCAGCCTTCGGCGAACATGAAGTGGTAGACCAGCAATTGGCTGCGCCCGGCGAACAGGTCGGCGAGGCTCAGCTGGCCGTCCGGGCCTTGAAAACGGTAGGGCTGTTCCAGCTTGACCCAGGGCAGGGCGCGGCGGGCGGTGGCCAGCTCGTCGCGCTGGTGGGTGAAGGCCTTTTCATGCAGCCATAGCTGACGGCGGGCGGCCAGCCATTGGCTGCGCGAGACGATGTCGGGCTTTTGAGGGTTCATGAGGATGACTCCGCACGGGGGTTCAAGTGTGGTCGAGCGGGGCGGGGTGAGATCGACAGCAGGCCCTGTTGCTGCGACGAATGGTTGTGCGCCGCGCCACCCCAGTCACACCATGAGGCTCAATCGCCACACTGCATCGCTTCAATGACCTCCCACAACCGTGGATCGTCAAAATCATCCACCACCAGCCTGGCCCCCGCAGCCATCAGCCGTTCTGCCGTCTGTGTAGTCGCCACCCCCACGGTGAAGATCCCGGCACCGCTCGCCGCGTTCACGCCCGGCAACGAATCCTCGAACGCCAGCGCTTGCTCGGCCGTTGCCCCCAGGCGCTGCAGGCCGGTCAGGTACGGCAGCGGGTCAGGCTTGGGCCGTTCCAGCTCTTCGGCCACCAGTACATGCTCGAAGTGTGCGCCAAGGCCCATTGCATTGAGCATGTGCTCGGCATTGAGCCGGGGTGCATTGGTCACCACGCACATGTCGATACGGCTCGCCTGGGCATAGTCCAGCAGGCGCAGCAAGCCCGGCATGGGTTCAAGGGCAGGGGCCAGCTCGCGGAACAGTGCTTCCTTGCGATCAGCCAGCGCCAGGCATTCATGCGCGCCGGCGTTTGGAAACAGCTCGGCAAACAATGGCCCATTGGCCCGGCCACTGATCTGCGAATCGAACTGGGCCTGGGTCAGTTCACGGCCGTCATGGTCGCGCAACAACTGACGGAAGGCCTGCAAATGCAGGGTGTCGGTGTCGGTAAGGGTCCCGTCGAGATCGAACAGCAGTGCAGTCAGCATCAGGCATCCAGGCAGTAGAAAACTCATGTCAGGGGATGATAACCAAACCTGGCGACGAAGGGGGCTGTTCAGCCTTCGACGAAAAGAGTACAAATGTGCTCCATGGACAATCTCACCCCCAAACGCCGCGCAATCCTCGACTTCATCCGTGAACGCATCACCGATCATGGCCAGCCGCCGAGCCTTGCCGACATCGCCATCCGCTTCGGCTTTGCCTCACGCAGCGTTGCGCGCAAGCACATCACTGCCCTGTGTCAGGCCGGCTACATCGACGTCACGCCCAACCAGGCACGGGGCATCCGCCTGGCCGCACCCTTGCGCCGCCCGGAAATTCTCGAAGTGCCCGTGTTGGGCCAGGTGGCTGCAGGCGCGCCGATTGGCCCCGACCTTGGCATTCACGAGCAGTTGCTGATTGACCCCAGCCTGTTCCGACGCACACCGGACTACCTGCTCAAGGTGCGCGGCGACTCCATGATCGATGACGGTATCTTCGACGGTGACCTGGTGGGCATCCGCCAGCAAGGCGAGGCCCGTGATGGCCAGATCGTGGTCGCCCGCCTCGACGGTGAGGTCACCATCAAACGCCTGCAACGCCAAGCGGGCGGCTACCGGCTGCTGCCACGCAACCCTGCCTATGCGCCGATCGATGTGGGGCCTGAGCGCGAATTCTTCATCGAAGGCGTGTTCTGCGGCCTGTTGAGGCGCGACTGATGGGCGCGGTGGTCGATCTTGACCGGTTGCTGGACCAGCGCCAGGTCTGGCGCGGCCGGCAGGCCCGGGTACGGCCGACCGGGTTGCAGCCCACTGGCCATGCGGCGCTTGATCAACGGTTGCCGGAGGGTGGCTGGCCCGCGGCTGCGCTGAGCGAGTTGCTGCTGGCCAGCCCCGGGTGTGGCGAACTGCAACTGCTGTGGCCCTCGTTGGCCCGGCTGACCGCCGATAGCGGGCGAGTGGTGCTGGTGGCGCCCCCTTTCATTCCCTACGCACCGGCCTGGCAAGCGGCCGGGGTGGACTTGCGCTGGCTGGTCCAGGTCGATGCCGAACAGGCCGACGCGCTCTGGGCTGCCGAGCAGTGCCTGCGCTCTGGCAGTTGCGCCGCCGTGCTGTGCTGGCCGGAGCGTGCCGATGACCGTGCGCTGCGGCGCTTGCAGGTGGCGGCAGAAACCGGGCAGGCGCTGGCTTTTGCCTGCAGGCCGCAACAGGCCGCGCACAATCCATCACCGGCCGCGGTGCGCATCGCCATCGACGCGCGGCCCGCACAATGGCGTGTGCTCAAGTGCCGGGGCGGTTTACCGCCGGCTGCAGCCATAGCCTGTGCCGGGCAGGGTTGATGCAACATGCTCTGGGCCTGCATCTTATTGCCACAGTTGGCGCTGGACTCGATCCTGCGTGAACGCGATGACGCCGATGCGCCACTGGTGCTGATTGGCGGGCCTGTGCAGCGGCGTGTGGTGCAAGCCGTAAACCCCGCTGCGGCGGCGCTCGGTCTGCGCGCTGGGCTAACCCTGACGGCCGCCCGCGCCTTGGCCGACGGTTTCACCTGTGTTGAAGCAGACCCGGCGCGCATCGAGCAACTGCAGCAATTGCTGGCGGCCTGGGCCTACCGCTTCAGTGCCCAGGTCAGCCTGCACTACCCGCGTGCCTTGTTGCTGGAAGTGGGCTCCAGCCTGCAACTGTTCGGCCCCTGGCCGGTATTCGAGGCGCGCCTGCGCGGGGAACTCGCAGCCCTGGGGCTGCGTCAGCGGATTGTCCTGGCCACCAACCCGGTGGCGGCGCGCATGCTTGCCAACGGCCATGACGGGCTGGCATTGAGCTGCCCGCAAGAAACCCGGGCGGCGCTTGCGCGCATGCCCATTGCGCGGGTGGGTTTACCGCAGGACGCCGCCGAAGCGTTCGCCCGCATGGGGCTGCATCAGCTCGGCCAGGTACTGGCCTTGCCGCGTGATGCATTGGCCAGGCGCTTCAGTGCCCAGGTCCAGTTGCACCTGGACCAGTTGCTGGGCCTGCGTACGCTTGGCTTGGGTTTCTATCAGCCGCCGGACCGTTTCGAAACGCGACTGGAGCTCAACTTCGACGTCGAATCGCACCAGGCGTTGCTGTTCCCGTTGCGGCGCATGCTCAACGACCTGGCCGCTTTCCTCGCCGGGCGAGACTGCGGTGTACAGCGGTTTTGCCTGTACCTGGAGCACGCCGAGGGGCCGGACACGCAACTGCAGGTCGGCTTACTGGCTGCAGAACGTGATGCGGCAATGCTCTTCGAGCTGGCGCGCGGGCGCCTGGAGCCTCTGCGCATTCCGGCACCGGTGCGTAAACTGCGCCTGGTGGCCGATGACTTGCCGGCTTTCGTGCCCCAGCACCACGCGCTGTTCGACCCACGCGCCCAGCAGGCCCAACCCTGGGAGCAACTGCGTGAGCGCTTGCGTGCCCGGCTTGGCGACGACGCGGTCAAGGGCCTGCGCGCTGAAGCCGACCACCGCCCCGAATGTGCCTGGCAGTCCGCCGAGCAAGGCGGGCAGGGCAGCCTGCCCGCCTTGCCTGGGAGCCGCCCAGGCTGGCTGTTGCCCCAGCCAATGGCACTGGACGCCAGCGTTCACAGGGTGCTGGGCCAGGCCGAGCGTATCGAGTCGGGCTGGTGGGATGGCGGTGATGTGCGCCGCGACTATTACCGCATCGAAACCCGAGAAGGCCTGCGCGGCTGGGCCTATCGCGACCTGGCCCAGCCCGGCCCCTTGTGGCTGCAGGGCTGGTTCGCATGAGCGCACCGGGCTACGCCGAACTGCATTGCCTGTCCAACTTCAGCTTCCAGCGCGGTGCATCCAGCGCCGAAGAGCTGCTGCGCCGGGCTCGGGAACAGGGTTACCAAGCCCTGGCGATTACCGATGAGTGCACCCTGGCCGGCATCGTGCGTGCCTGGCAGGCTGCCAAAGCGCAGCAGATACGCTTGATCGTCGGCAGTGAAGTGCGCCTGCACGACGGCCCGAAGCTTGTGTTGCTGGTACAGGACCTTAGTGGTTACCAGAACCTGTGCGCCTTGATTACCCGCGCCCGTCGGCGAGCGGAGAAGGGCAGCTACCAATTGTTCCGTGACGACCTGCGCGAACTGCACCAAGGGCTGCTGGCGTTATGGCTTGCCGAGGACTCCAGCGACCTGGTCACCGGCCAGTGGCTGCATGCCCTGTTCGGCGAACGCTTGTGGCTGGGTGTGCACCTGCATCGGGGCAGCGATGACCAGGCCCGCCTGGCCCGGCTGCGCGGCCTGGCTGGGCAACTGGGCATTCGCGCCGTGGCCTGCGGTGATGTACACATGCACATACGCGGCCGGCGGGCCTTGCAGGATTGCATGACCGCTATCGGCCAGCATTGCAGCGTCGCCGAGGCAGGTCGGTTTCTCTTCGCCAATGGCGAGCGTCACCTGCGTACGCTCGAGCAACTGGCCGAGCTTTATCCGCCCGACCTGCTGAGCGAAACACTCTGCATTGCCGAACGCTGTCAGTTCGACCTCGGTGAATTGCGCTACCAGTATCCGCGTGAACTGGTGCCCGAGGGGCAAACCCCGGCCAGTTGGTTGCGCCAGCTGTGCGAGCGTGGCCTGGCGCAACGCTGGCCGTCGGGGCCGAGCGACAAGGTGCGCGAGGTGCTGGCCAAGGAGCTGGCCTTGATCGCAGAGCTTGGCTACGAAAGCTACTTTTTGACCGTGCACGATATCGTCGCCTTTGCCCGCAGCCAGCACATCCTTTGCCAGGGCCGCGGTTCGGCAGCCAACTCGGTGGTGTGTTTCGTGCTGGGTATCACCGAGCTCGACCCGATGAAGCATCGTCTGCTGTTCGAGCGTTTTCTGTCACGCGAGCGCAACGAGCCACCGGACATCGACGTCGACTTCGAGCACGATCGTCGCGAAGAAGTGATCCAGTACGTGTTCCGGCGTTATGGCCGGCACCGCGCAGCGCTCACCGCAGTGGTCAACACCTATCACGCCGCTGGCGCGGTGCGTGATGTCGCCCGTGTGCTGGGTTTGCCTGCCGATCAGGTCGATGCCCTGGCCAAGTGCTGTGGCCGCTGGAGCGATCGCATCCCGGACGAGCAACGCCTGGCCGAGGCCGGCTTCGAGCCCGGCAGCCCTTCGTTGCGGCGCATTCTGGTGCTGGCCGCGCAGCTGATAGGTTTTCCCCGTCATCTGTCTCAGCACCCAGGCGGCTTCGTCATTTCCGAGCAACCGCTGGACCACCTGGTGCCGGTCGAAAACGCCGCCATGGCTGAACGCACGGTCATCCAGTGGGACAAGGACGACCTGGACATGGTCGGCCTGCTCAAGGTCGACGTGCTCGCCCTGGGTATGCTCAGTGCCTTGCGCCGCTGTTTCGACCTGCTGCAGCAGCACCGGGGCCGGCACCTGACCCTGGCGACGATCCCCCCCGAAGACCCGGCCACCTACGCGATGATCAGCCGCGCTGAGACCATGGGCGTGTTCCAGATCGAATCACGCGCTCAGATGGCCATGCTGCCGCGGCTCAAGCCCACCACCTTCTATGACCTGGTAATCGAAGTCGCGATCGTGCGCCCGGGGCCGATTCAGGGCGACATGGTCCACCCCTACTTGCGCAGGCGCTTGAAGCAGGAGCCGGTGACCTACCCATCGCTCAAGCTCAAGGAAGTCTTCGAGCGCACCTTGGGCGTGCCGCTGTTCCAGGAGCAGGTCATGGAACTGGCCATGGTGGCGGCAGACTACAGCCCCGGCGAGGCTGACCAGTTACGCCGCAGCATGGCCGCCTGGAAGCGCCATGGCGGCCTGGAGCCACACCGCGAACGGCTGGTGCAGGGCATGCTGCGCAACGGCTACGACCTTGCGTTTGCCGAGCGCATATTCGAGCAGATCAAGGGTTTTGGCAGTTATGGCTTCCCGGAATCGCACGCGGCCAGTTTCGCCTTGCTGTGCTATGCCAGCAGTTGGCTCAAATGCCATGAGCCGGCGATTTTCACCTGTGCGCTGGTCAATAGCTGGCCGATGGGCTTCTACAGCCCCGACCAACTGTTGCAGGAGGCACGCCGCCAAGGGATCGAGGTACGGCCGGTGGATGTAGGCCACAGCCAGTGGGATTGCACACTGGAGCCAGTCGCCGAGGGTGCCTTGGCCATCCGCCTGGGGTTGCGGCAGATCCGCGGTTTCGCCGAAGCCGATGCTCGGCGGCTCGAAGCGGCGAGGGCGGTCAGGCCGTGGCGCGATGTCGAGGACCTGTGCTTGCGTGCCGGCCTCGACAGCAAAGCCCGCGCCCGGCTGGCCGATGCCGGTGCGTTGCGCGCCCTGGCACATGATCGCCACCAGGCACGCTGGCAGGTCGCGGCGGTGCAGCCGCAACTGCCCCTGTTCGCCGAACTGCAGGCAACGCCCGAAGCCGCGGTGGCATTGCCTGTGCCTACTGTCGGCGAAGACCTGGTGGCCGACTACGCCACCTTGGGCACCACGCTGGGGCCCCACCCGCTGACGTTGCTGCGCCAGCGCCTTCGGGTGCTGGGCTGTCGCAGCTCGCAGGAACTGGCGGGCGTTGAGCATGGCGATGCAGTCGCCGTGGCTGGGCTGGTGGTGGGGCGGCAACGGCCACAGACCGCCAGCGGGGTGACGTTCGTGACCCTTGAGGATGAATTCGGCATGGTCAATGTGGTGGTTTGGCGCGAGCTAGCCGAACGGCAGCGGCGCGCGCTGGTGGGGTCTCAATTGCTCAAGGTGAGTGGCCGCCTGGAACAGGCGAACGGGGTGCGGCACCTGATTGCACGGCGGTTGGAGGATGTCAGTGTGTTGCTGCAGGGGCTGGATGTGAGGAGCCGGGACTTCCATTGATTTGGCCGGCGAACGGGCTGCAAAGCAGCCGCAGTCGCCGTTGTTGGCCGAGTTGTCAGACCATTGCCAGGTGCTGTTTGCGTGTTGGCGCCGGGAATGCCCTGTCAATGGCCCGCAAGTCCTCACTGGTCAAAGTCAAGCCTGCGGCGGCCGCATTCAACCGTACGTGCTCCGGCGACACCGCCTTGGGAATCGCTATGACCCCGTCTTCGCGCGTCACCCAGGCCAGGCAGACCTGCGCCGGGGTGGCGCCATGGCGCTCTGCAATCTCGTGCAATAGCGGATGCTGCAGCAGCTGCCCGGCCTGGGCCAACGGGCAGTAAGCCATGGTCGGCAGCCCGCGTTGCCGGCTCCAGGGCAGCAGGTCGAACTCGATGCCACGCTGCACCGGGTTGTACAGCACCTGGTTGGTGGCGCAATCAGGGTTGTCCAGCTCGCGCAGGTCGTCGACATCGAAGTTGGAAACACCCCAGTGGCGAATCTTGCCCTGTTCGCGCAAGCGCTCGAACGCCTCGACGGTTTCTTCCAGCGGGTATTGGCCACGCCAGTGCAGCAGGTACAAGTCGATGACATCGGTGCCCAAGCGAGTGAGGCTGCGGTCACAGGCAGCGGGTACGCCGCGCCGGCTGGCATTGTGCGGGTACACCTTGCTGACCAGAAAGACCTGATCGCGCCGCCCGGCAATGGCCTGCCCGACCACTTCCTCGGCGCCACCTTCGGCATACATCTCGGCAGTATCGATCAGGTTCATGCCCAGGTCGATGCCTTGTTGCAGGGCGGCCACCTCGTCAGCCCTGCGTGCCGGGTCTTCGCCCATGTACCAGGTGCCCTGGCCAATGGCCGGCACATTGCAACCTGCCAGTTTCATGTAACGCATGTCACCTCCGGAGTCTGTGTGTGGGAAAGCAGTACCTCGAGCAGCGCCTGAGCTGCAGTGGAAAGTTTATGGTCGCTCAAGGCAATTACGCCGATCCGCCGTTCTACGGTGGGCGCTACCAGGGTAATGCAACGCGCGCCAAGCTCCTGCATCTGGTTGATGCACAGCGCCGGCACCGCACTCACGCCCAGCCCACTGGCGACCATGCGGCCAATGGTCGAGAGCTGGTGGCTTTCGAACGCCACCGCCAGCTTGCCGTGCAGTGCCGCCACGTTCTGTTCCAGCAGCAGGCGCACGGCCGAAGGGCGCTGCAGGGCGATGAAATCCTCGGCCAGCAACTGCGCCCAGCTGATTTCGGCCAGCTCGGCTAACGGGGAGTCGGTGGGCACCACGGCAACGAAACGGTCCAGGTACAGCGGGTGGAAGCGCAGGCCGTCGGTGTTTTCCGGTTCGAAGCCGATGCCCAGTTCGACGCGGCGGTGGCGCACCAGTTCCAGTACCTGCTCGTTGATCACGTCGTGCACCGTGACGTTGACCTTCGGGTAACGTTGGCGAAACACCTTGAGTGAGTGGGGCAGCAGGTTGCCGGCAAAAGCCGGCATGGCCGCCACCGACACCCGCCCCAATTGCAGGGTGAAACGCTGGCGCAGCATCTCCTCGGTGTCGTCCCAGTCGGCCAGCAGGCGCCGGGCCAGTGGCAGCAGTACCTCACCTTCGGCCGTAAGGCTGACGCTGCGCGTGGTACGGGTGAGCAGGGCGCCGCCAAGGTTGTCCTCCAGCGCCTTGATGGTCAGGCTCAATGCCGGTTGCGAGACATGCAGGTGTTCGCCGGCCTGGGCAAAACTCTGGTACTTGGCCACGGCGACGAAGGCGCGCAGTTGCTTGACGTTCATGGCGGGCTCACAGGTTGTTTTGAAAAAGTTATCAATCGATGACGAAAACAAAATTAACAAATCAGTCGCCAACGGTGAAGATGCCTGCACACGCTCACCGACAGCCTCGTCGGTCAACAACTACAAAAGGCGGATCAGCATGGCCGGACTGGACAAGCGCGTAGCAACCTATGAACAGGCCCTTGAAGGCCTGACCGACAACATGACGGTACTGGCCGGCGGCTTCGGCCTGTGCGGCATCCCGGAAAACCTCATCGCCGAAATCAAGCGCCGTGGCGTCAAGGGCCTCACCGTGGTTTCCAACAACTGCGGCGTCGATGGCTTCGGCCTGGGCGTACTGCTGGAAGAGCGGCAGATCCGCAAGATGATTGCCTCCTACGTAGGCGAGAATGCCGAGTTCGAGCGCCAGTTGCTCAGTGGCGAGCTGGAAGTGGAACTGACCCCGCAAGGCACCCTTGCCGAAAAAATGCGCGCCGGCGGCGCCGGCATTCCGGCCTTCTATACCGCCACCGGCTATGGCACGCCAGTTGCCGAAGGCAAGGAAGTGCGCGAGTTCAAGGGCCGCAAATACATCCTGGAAGAATCGATCACCGGTGACTTCGCCATCGTCAAAGGCTGGAAGGCTGACCACTACGGCAACGTGGTTTACCGCAACACTGCTCAAAACTTCAACCCGCTGGCTGCCACCGCCGGCAAGATCACCGTGGTCGAAGTGGAAGAGATCGTCGAGCCAGGCGTGCTGCTGCCCAGCGAGATCCACACCCCCGGCATCTTCGTCGACCGGGTCATTGTGGGCACCTTCGAAAAACGCATCGAAAAGCGCACCGTCAAGGCCTGAGCGCCGTCCTCCAGAACAACAAAGAGATTCTCACCATGGCACTGACCCGCGAACAGATGGCACAACGCGTCGCACGTGAACTGAAGGACGGCTTTTACGTCAACCTCGGCATCGGCATCCCCACCCTGGTGGCCAACTACGTCCCTGCTGACATGGATGTGATGCTGCAGTCGGAAAATGGCCTGCTGGGCATGGGCGAATTCCCCACCGAGAGCACGATCGACGCCGACATGATCAACGCCGGCAAGCAGACCGTCACCGCCCGCCGCGGCGCCTCGATCTTCGATTCGGCACAATCGTTCGCCATGATCCGTGGCGGCCATGTCGACCTCACCGTGCTCGGGGCCTTCGAAGTGGACGTCGAGGGCAACATCGCCTCGTGGATGATCCCGGGCAAGCTGGTCAAGGGCATGGGCGGCGCCATGGACCTGGTAGCCGGGGCCGAGAACATCATCGTCACCATGACCCACGCCTCTAAGGATGGCGAGTCCAAGCTGCTGCCGCGCTGCAGCCTGCCGCTGACCGGTGCCGGCTGCATCCGCAAGGTGCTCACCGACCTGGCCTACCTGGAAATCGACAACGGCGCCTTCATCCTGCGCGAAACCGCGCCCGGGGTGAGTGTTGAAGAAATCATCGCGAAAACCGCCGGCAAGCTGATCGTGCCGGATGATGTGAAGGAAATGACCTTCTGATACACCCCCCAGCCCTGTGGCAGCGGCGGCAGCTACGAATGCGATGGTCAATGCACCAACGCTTTCGCCGGAGCCGTCGTTGCCACAGGGTTTTGTGCGTTGTGCTTGAAACGTAGCCCCCCATAAAACCAATAAAAGGAAGTTACCGTGGCCGCTGAAATCCAAGACAGCCGCTCCGCCCGCTTTGCCCTGCGTTGCTCCAACTGGGCCGAGCGCTGGTTCCCTGATTCCTGGGTGTTCGCTGCCCTGGCAGTGGTGCTGGTATGCCTCGGCGCCATGGTCATGGGCGCCAAACCTACCGATACCGCCAAGGCCTTTGGCGATGGCTTCTGGAGCCTGATCCCTTTCACCATGCAAATGGCCTTCGTGGTCATCGGCGGCTACGTGGTGGCCAGCTCACCCCCTGCCGCACGGTTGATCGACCGCCTGGCGCGGGTGCCGAAGAACGGCCGTTCGGCGGTGTGCTGGGTGGCGCTGATCTCGATGCTGGCATCCTTGCTCAACTGGGGCCTGTCCTTGGTGTTCGGTGGCCTGCTGGTGCGCGCGCTGGCACGGCGCAGTGACCTGAAGATGGACTACCGCGCCGCCGGTGCCGCTGCTTACCTGGGCCTGGGGGCGGTCTGGGCCTTGGGCCTGTCGTCTTCAGCGGCGCAGTTGCAGGCCAACCCGGCCAGCCTGCCGCCGTCCATTCTGTCGATAACCGGCGTGATCCCGTTCACCGAGACCATCTTCCTCTGGCAGTCCGGGGTGTTGCTGGCCGCGCTGGTCATCGTCTCGCTGGTGATCGCCTACGCGACCGCACCCGGCCCGAACAGTGCGCGCAGTGCCGAAGACTGCGGCGTCGACCCCAGCTTTACCGCGCCGCCCGCACCCCAGCGCACTCGCCCGGGTGAATGGCTGGAATACAGCCCGATCCTGATCCTGCTGATGGTGGCACTGGCCGGCGGCTGGCTGTACCAGGAGTTCGCCACCAAACCGGCCATTACTGCAATCTCCGGGCTCAATACCTACAACCTGCTGTTCATCATGCTCGGTGCCTTGCTGCACTGGCGCCCACGCAGCTTCCTCGACGCCGTGGCGCGTGCGGTGCCGACCACCACCGGTGTGTTGATCCAGTTCCCGCTGTACGGCTCGATCGCCGCCATCCTCACCCAGGTGAAGGGGGTCGACGAGCAGACCCTGGCCCACCACATCTCGTTGTTCTTCACCCAGATCGCCACCCATGACACCTATGCCGTGCTCATGGGCGTGTACTCGGCGGTGCTGGGGTTCTTCATCCCCTCGGGCGGTGGCAAGTGGATCATCGAGGCGCCCTACGTGATGCTGGTGGCCAACGACCTGCAGTACCACCTGGGCTGGGCAGTGCAGATCTACAACGCCGCCGAAGCGCTGCCGAACCTGATCAACCCGTTCTACATGCTGCCGCTGCTGGGGGTGCTGGGCCTGAAGGCACGTGACCTGATCGGCTTTTCGTTCGTGCAACTGCTGGTGCATGTGCCGCTGGTGCTGGTGCTGCTGTGGGCGTTGGGTACGACTTTGCAGTACGTGCCGCCGGTGATGCCTTGAGCTGAACTTTCATAGAAGGCGCGGCTGAACACACCTTTTACGGGTGTGTATCATGGCGAGCCGGGTACGAAGCGTGGCTCTTGTCGCGCAGGCGTTAGCGTCTGAGCACAGGCCCGGCTACAGCAGCAGGTGAGGGCAGGGGCGATGATTGAGGTGTCGCGGTTCTGGCGGGATTCGGCGTTGCCTTTTGTAGAAGCAAGGCGCGTTGGGGATGGGCGTCAGGTGTGCTATGCCGCCCATTCCCATGAGAGCTTTTCGCTCGGTGTGATCACCGGGGGGCGCAGCACCTACCTGAGTGGGACCAGCCAAGTCGAAGTGGGCGCTGGTACCACGGTGCTCATGAACCCCGGTGTGGTCCACACGTGCAATCCGATTGCAGGGCAGGGGTGGTCGTACCTGATGCTGTTCGTCGACATGCCGTGGCTGAAGGCGCTGGGTTTCAACTTGCCGGCGCAAACCTGCAGTACCTCGCCGGCACTGTACAGTGCCGTGCTGCAAGTGTTTGCCGACCTGTTCGACGGCAACCTGGATGACCGAGAGGCCCGGCTTGCGTGTTTTTTCAATGCACTGCCAGACTACCTGCAGGCTGCTACCGGCAAAACGCAAGCCCATCACCCGCAGCTGGAGGCGGCAGCTGCGTTCATCCGGGCCCACCGCACCGACCCGCTGACGCTGCAAGACATCTGTGCCGCCAGCGGGTTGTCCCGCTCTTATCTGATCCGTGCCTTTGCCCAGCGTTTCGGCTTGACGCCGCATGGCTACCTGCTGGATCAGCGCGTGCAGTATGCCCGCGCGCAACTGCGCACGGGGCGGGCGATTGCCGAGGTGGCACTGGAGGCAGGGTTTGCCGACCAGGCGCATCTGCAGCGTGCGTTCAAGCAACATCTGGCGGCGACACCCGGGCATTATCGCAAGGCCTGAAGGCCCGGCTCAGCGAGCATCAAGCGAGCAGATACAGCGCACTGATCACCAGCAGTAACGCCAAGCCTCGGTTGAACATCTGCAGGTAGCGCGGCTTGCGCAAGTACTGCTGAATCATGCTGCCTGCCCAAGCCCAGCTGGCCACCGAAACAAAACAGATCGGCCCATAGATCCAGGTGAACAGCCACAGCATCTGCTGCTCGCCACCGGTATAGGCAGCCACGCCCGCCACCGCCGCCAGCCAGGCCTTGGGGTTCAGCCACTGCATGGCTGCGCCCTCCCAGGCCGAAGGTGCACGTTGCTGCTGCTCACCACCCAACTGGCCGTCATCACTGGCCAGCTTCCACGCCAGGTACAGCAGAAACGCCACGCCGCCCCAGTGCAGCGCCACGCCCAGCAACGGCCAGCGCAACAACAGGGCGTGCAAGCCCAGGCCCACCAGCACCAGCAGCAGGCAAAAGCCCAAGGTCGCCCCGGCAACATGCGCGAGGCTGGCGCGCAGGCCGTGACGTGCGCCGCTGCCAAGGGCGACGATGTTGACAGGGCCGGGCGAAATCGATGCTGCTAGCGCGAAAGCAGCCATTGAAAGGTACAGGCTCATCGGGAATGTCCGTGTGAAGGGGTGTTTGCCATGCTGCCCAGAAGCCAAACCAAGATATTGAAGAAAAGTCCCCCAAAACTGCGTACAGGTTTTGTAATAGTTTGGCGCTATCAGAATATTGTTCTGCTCTTGTAGGATCATTTTCCCTATTTTCTATCCAGGTCCCCATGAGCACCTTCGCGGAACCCCCCAGTTTTCGGCCGTCCTGGCCATCCTTTCCCCGTCTTCGTGACGCTTGCTTCGTGAGTACCCGCTAATGGAATGGCTAGCCGACCCTACGGCCTGGCTGGGCCTGTTGACGCTTATCGTCCTCGAGCTGGTACTGGGTATCGACAACCTGGTGTTCATCGCCATTCTGGCCGACAAACTGCCGCCGCATCAGCGCGATCGCGCGCGTGTGATCGGTCTGAGCCTGGCGCTGATCATGCGCCTGGGCTTGCTGGCGAGTATCTCGTGGATGGTCACCCTGACCGCGCCGTTGTTAGAGGTGTTCGGCAAGAGCTTCTCCGGCCGCGACCTGATCATGCTGTTCGGCGGTGTGTTCCTGCTGTTCAAGGCCACCATGGAATTGCACGAACGCCTCGAAGGCCATGTCACGCAGGCCAGTGGCGCGGTGCGCCATGCCGCGTTCTGGCCCATCGTGGCGCAGATCGTGGTGCTCGACGCCGTATTCTCGCTGGATGCGGTGATTACTGCCGTCGGCATGGTCGAACACCTGTCGGTGATGATGATCGCAGTGATCTTCTCGATCGGTATCATGATCGTCGCCAGCAAGCCGCTGACCCGCTTCGTCAATGCCCACCCGACGGTCATCATGCTGTGCCTGGGCTTTTTGATGATGATCGGCTTCAGCCTGACCGCCGAAGGCTTGGGCTTCCATATCCCCAAAGGCTATCTGTATGCGGCCATTGGTTTCTCGATCCTCATCGAGCTGTTCAACCAGCTCGCCCGTGCCCGCCGCAAGCAAAGCCTGCAGCAGCATCGGCCATTGCGTGAGCGTACCGCGCACGCCGTGCTGCGCTTGCTCGGCGGGCGCAGGGTGGAGGCTGACGAGGTCGGCGAGGAGATCGCTGACCTGGTCGCCGGTGGTGAAGAGCATGTGCTGTTCGACCGCCGCGAACGGGTGATGATCAGTGGGGTGCTGAACCTGGCCGAGCGGCCGATCCGCACGGTAATGACTGCCCGTACCGAAGTCGACGTCCTCGACCTGGCGCAGCCTGCTGCAACCATTACCGAGGCGTTGGCCAACTCACCTTACTCGCGCCTGCCGCTGATTCGTGACGGCCGCATCGATGAGCCGCTGGGCTTCGTGCACAAGAAGGAACTGCTCAAGGAGCTGCTCTCGGGCAACCAGCCGGACCTGGAGCGCATGGCCCGGGCGCCGCTGAACCTGCTGGAGAGCTTCAGCATTCTCAATGCGCTGGAGCAGATGCGCGGGCAGTCGACGCACATCGCCTTCGTGGTGAACGAGTTCGGTGACTTCACCGGCCTGCTGACTATGACCGATATCCTCGAGTCGATCGCCGGTGAGCTGCCTGATGCCAGCGAGGTGGAAGGCCCGGCGATCGTCGAGGACGGTGATGGCTTCGTCGTCAGCGGTGCGCTGAACCTCAGCCAGGTGCAGGCGCGCACCGGCTTCAGCGCGCGTGCCACCGAAGACTATCAGACCCTTGCCGGCCTGGTGATGAGCCTGCTCGACCGCCTGCCGGTGGTCGGTGACCACCTGGCCTGGAACGGCTGGAGCATGACTGTGGTGGCGGTGGAGGAACGGCGGGTGCGCCAGGTGCGGCTCAAACCGAACGGCGACGTTGGCGCAGCAGGTGCCTGAAACCCTCAAGCACCAGCACCAGGACCGCGGCCCAGATCGGCAGGTAAGTCAGCCACTGATCCGGGCCGATGGTTTCGCCCAGCAGCAGCGCAACGCCCACCAGCAGCACCGGTTCGACATAACTGAGCAGGCCGAACAGGCTGAACGGCAGCAGTCGGCTGGCCAGCACGTAGGCGATCAGGGCTGACGCGCTGATCGCACCCAGCAGCGGAATCAGGCCGTAAAGGCCTGGGTGCGTGAGCAGGTCAGCGCTGGACAACGGCCCCTGGATGACGAAGTACAGGGCCCAGGGCAGCAACAGGCACATGTCGCACCACAAACCGCCCAGGTGGTCGGTGCGGCAGCGTCGGCGCAGCACGAAGTAGACGGGGTAGCCGACCATCACCAGCATGGTTTCCCAGGCAAAGCTGCCGTGCTGGTAAAGCTCATGCGCCACGCCCAACGCAGCGCAGGCCACTGCCACTTTTTGCAGGCGTGACAGGCGTTCGCCGTAAACCAGGCGGCCCGTCAGCACCATCGCCAGCGGCAGCAGGAAGTAGCCCATCGATACCTCGAGGCTGCGCCCGTGCAGGGGCGCCCAGAGGAACAGCCACAGTTGCACGCCCATCAGCCAAGAGGTGCCGACCATGCCCAGCAGCAGCACTGGGGTCTGGCGCACGCGCGCCAGCAAGTCACCGACCCGTTTCCAGTCTTTGCTGGCCAGCATGAACAGCGTCAGGCAGGGCAGCGTCAGCAGCGTGCGCCAGCCGAAGATCTCTTCGCCATCGAGCGGGGTGAGCAGGGAGGTATAGAAGTACATCACGGCGAACAGGCAGGAGGCCATGACCGAACAGAGAATGCCTTTTGACACGAATGCCTCGAATAGCGGGATGGGCGGCTGGATCAGCCGCGCATGATCTCAGGGGCCGCGTCATGCGGCAACTGTCTCACGCCGGGGCGCGTGGCCAGTGCCTGAAGAAATTGCGCGGCCGGCATTGGCCTGGCGAACAGATAGCCTTGCTGAAAATCCACGCCATAACGGGCCAGATAGTCGCGCTGCACTTCGCTTTCCACGCCTTCGGCGACGATGCCCAGGCCTAGCTTCGCCGACAGCTCGATGATGCTGTCAAGGATGTGTTGCGACAGTGCATCACCTCCGATCATTGCCACGAAGCTCTGGTCGATTTTCAGGTAGTCGACCTTGAACTGGCGCAGATAACTGAGGCTGGACTGGCCGGTGCCGAAGTCATCCAGTGCGATCATCACGCCCATTTCGTGGAGTTTTTCGAACAGTTCGAGGGTTACCCCGGTGGCCTCGATCAGTTTGCGTTCAGTCAGCTCCAGCGTCAGCACCACGCGCCCGGGGGGGAAGTGCTCGAGGAATGAGCGGCAGTCGTCGATCAGGGCGAGGTCACGGCAGTGATCGGCCGTAATGTTGATGCCGATATGGAAGCCGTCTTCCAGCAACGCAGCGTAAGGCGCCAGGCTGTGCGCCGTGTGCTGCATCAGCGCACGGGTCATGTCGACGATCTGGCCACTGTGTTCGGCATAGGGAATGAACAGGTCGGGGCGCACCAGGCCCTCGTGCGGGTGGTTCCAGCGCATCAGCACTTCGGCGCCAGCCCAGCGATAATCGCCTTTGCGCACCACCGGCTGGAAGTACGGCAGGAACTCGTCAGCTTCCAGCGCACGGCGCAGTTCGGCGCGTGGTGAGTTGGCGCGGCGGATCTGCCAGCGGCATGCGCAACCTGCCGCCATGCCGAGCAACAGCAGCAAGCTGAGCAGTGCCGGGTAGCGGCTGCGCAGCACTTCGCCTCGCTTGTCGGCGGCATAACCGCCGTGAACGCTGAAAGGGTAGTGCGTCGATCCGAGCGTCACGTCGCCAATGGCTGCGGTGGGCGGTAGGCCTTGATGCACCACGCCATCCTTGCCCATCCACGCCGTGCCGACACGCAATTGCAGCGCCTCGCTGGGGCCGATAAGGCGCAGTGCGGTCAGCAGATGGTCGCCATCCACGGTGGTGATGGCGCCTCGGTCGCCGTCACTGGCCCGATACACCAGCAACGGGTGCCCGGGTGTCACCGAATTGCCGTCCATCAGCCACAGCTTGCCATCGGTGTAGTCGCGGGCGTCTACCGGCTCGTCGAACTCGCCGAACAGAGAGGTGCAGTACAGCGTGTCTTGCCGGAACAGGTTGGTCGAACGCACAAAGGCGTTGCGCGTCACTTGCCCACGCAAGGCCAGTTCGACTTGCCCGCACGGGCTGCCAGCCAACGGCAGCAAGGCCTGAGCGGCACCGGAAAGGCTGTCGAGAATATGCTCGACCTGTTCGACCACTTGCCGCGTGGTGGCCTGGCTGCTGGCGCGCAGTTCGCGCTCGATTTGCCAGTTCATCACGATCAGGCCGAACGCCAGAGGCAAGATGCCAACGCCCCAGGGGAGAAGGGTGCGCCAGCTCCAGCGGGCGGGACTTTTACTGCGCAGGGGCATGTTGGCGTAATCTTTACATGAAATGACTGAGGATAGCCGTTTGTCGGCGCGGGCGGAGAACTAATGCGCGACAAAGAAATTTACGCACTGTAGAATCGGTTTACGATTACAACAATAAGGTCTTTCTTCATTGAAGGATCAACCCCACCGAGAATGGGACTATATGACAAACCAAGGGTTCAAGCTGATCATTGGTGACTTCCTCGCCAGAAGCGTGCGCGGCATCCCCTGCTCGCCGCCATTTTCGTACCACATCCCACGCACTCAATAATTTTCGCTGCAGATGAGGACACGAACATGGCTGATATCTTCGACAATCCTATGGGCCTGATGGGCTTTGAATTCATTGAACTGGCTTCGCCAACCCCTGGCGTTCTGGAGCCGGTGTTCCAGATGCTCGGTTTCACCAAGGTGGCGACACACCGCTCCAAGGACGTGCACCTTTATCGTCAAGGTGGCATCAACCTTATTCTCAATAACGAGCCGAAAAGCATCGCCTCCTACTTTGCAGCCGAGCATGGTCCGTCGGTGTGCGGTATGGCGTTCCGGGTACGCAACGCTCATGAAGCCTATGCCCGTGCCCTGGAGTTGGGCGCCCAGCCAGTCGAGATCGAAACCGGCCCGATGGAACTGCGCCTGCCGGCGATCAAGGGCATCGGCGGCGCTCCGCTGTACCTGATCGACCGCTTCGAAGAAGGCAGCTCGATCTACGACATCGATTTCAACTTCATCGAAGGCGTCGACCGCCACCCGGCGGGCGCAGGCCTGAAGATCATCGATCACCTGACCCACAACGTGTATCGCGGCCGTATGGCTTACTGGGCCGGCTTCTACGAAAAACTCTTCAACTTCCGAGAGATTCGTTACTTCGACATCAAGGGCGAGTACACCGGCCTGACCTCCAAGGCCATGACCGCTCCGGATGGCATGATCCGCATCCCGCTCAATGAAGAATCGTCCAAAGGGGCGGGGCAGATCGAAGAATTCCTGATGCAGTTCAACGGTGAGGGCATCCAGCATGTGGCCTTCCTCACCGATGACCTGCTCAAGACCTGGGATGCGCTCAAGGGCTACGGCATGCGCTTCATGACTGCGCCGCCGCAGACCTATTACGAAATGCTCGAAGAGCGCCTGCCAGGGCACGGTGAACCGGTCGACCAATTGCAGGCTCGCGGCATTCTCCTGGACGGCGCTTCCGAGGCAGGCGACAAGCGCCTGCTGCTGCAGATTTTCTCTGAAACCCTGCTCGGGCCGGTATTCTTCGAGTTCATCCAGCGCAAAGGCGATGACGGCTTTGGCGAAGGCAACTTCAAGGCGCTGTTCGAGTCGATCGAACGCGACCAGGTTCGCCGAGGCGTGCTCGACGTTCAATAAGTGAAGTGTACCGCCGTCATGCTTTTCGGGCGGCGGTACAGTCACGCTTACCCCATTGCCTGAACAGCCCCCAGTAGAAGATCGAACCGGTGATGATGCCGATCAACGCAAGTGACGGCAGGATCTGCATCAGCATCTGGCGCCTTTCATCAGCGGCAAAGCCGTCGGGATAGCCGACCTTCACGGTGTAGCCGTACTTGTCCGATTTCCCGCTCATGAAGAACTCGGATTGAGAGGGGCGGGCAGGGTCTCGGCTGTCGCCATCTGCCCAGATGTAAAAATCTTGGAACTCCAGCAGCAACACCAGCCCGGTTTGAAATGCACGCAGTTCGTTGCGCAGCTCCATGCCGTAGGTTGACGCTATCACACCCAGATTTTCGCGGCGAAGCTGGTAGGCGACAAGCACTGCATTGGGCGCTGCAGGAGAATCGAAGATCAGTTGTACCGGTGCCTCGGAGCCAGTCGCAAACCTGTTTTTCGCACGGGGAGGAACCAGAGTGTCACAGTAGATACGGGCATCGGTGGTCAATGCCAGCGCTCGCAGGTAACGGACGTCTTGAACCTGTTTCAACAGGTGCGCCTTGGCTGTCTCGCAAGCGCTGCCAGCCAGCGGCATTGCCACCAAAGCAGCGTCGTGCAAGCGGTTAAGGGACATATCAATGGAAAAGATGGCTTCCTTCAACGATACGCGAGCCGTCTCTTTGAGCTTGTTGTCATGCTGATAGACCATCACCATCAAGCCTGACGCAACAGGTATCAAACTGATCGCCAGTGTCAGCAGCAGCGCCATCATGCTGCGACCGAGAACCCTGAATTTTGACATGGGACTGCAGCCCTCCTGATCCGAGTTGTCCGGGATGGACAGTTGACCGAAGAGCCTATGTATTCAGGGGTGCCCCTACTGTAATCCGCAACCGTGTCTGACTGAGGATTTGCATTGTCGAGACGTAAGAAGGATTACCCATTGAGCGTCTGAATTACCTTCTCTGCCAGTAAACGCGTAGAGGCGGGGTTTTGTCCCGTGATCAGGCGGCCGTCACAGACTACAAAAGGCTTCCAGGGATCATCATGCTTGCTGTAAATACCCCCTCGTGCTCCCAGTTCGTTCTCGGTGAGAAACGGCACCACCTCCTCGAGTTCGGCAAGCTTTTCTTCAGTATTGGAAAAACCGGTGACCTGGCTGTCCTTGAGCAGCAACTTGTTATCGCTGAGCTTGATGTTCAGCAGGCCTGCCACCCCGTGGCAGACAGCGGCCACAACGCCATTCTTTTCGTATATCTTGCGCGCCAGCTCCTGCAATTTCGGGTTGTCAGGGAAGTCCCACATAACGCCATGGCCACCGGTGTAATAGATGGCACAGTATTCGTCTGCTGTGACCTGGCCGGGGCTTAGCGAGGCGCCCAGCCGGTTCATGAAGGCCTTGTCGTTGTAATAGCTCCAATCCAACTCGGGGGCCATCTGCAGGCTGTGCGGATCGATTGGCACGTAGCCGCCGCCGGGGCTGACGTAGTCGACCGTAAAACCTGCCTGCTGAACCACATCGACAAAATGCACGGCTTCACCCAGCCATAAACCGGTTGCCCTGCTCAGGGTCGGATATTTGGCGGTATTGGTCAGCACCACCAGAATTTTCTTGCTCATTACTACACTCCTGCCTGTAATCAAACGGGAAGTCAGCTCATGGCACGCAAAGCCTATAGAGCATAGCTGGCGTTTGCGGGCAAGCGTATGGGGAGTGGCCTTGTGCTGCTTCCTGCGCTGGCCGATGTTGTTTGCACTGCCCGCTCTTGGGTGCCAGAGTGCAGGCGTGGTGCCAAAGGCCTATTGCAGCAGTTAACCGGGGAGCCGATGATGCAGGATCACTTCGTCAGTCTTGAGCAACAGTGGAACCATCACCTTGGTCGCTAACAGCACACCTTACGATCCCTCGCCGAACGGCGTATTACTGACCCCTACAAAAGAGTCGGCTGGTGGCATGAGGGAGAGGATCGTGCAGTTCGACTGGCGGCATACGGACCTTGGGCCCTTGCCGCACTGGGAGCCTTCGTTGCGCATTGCGATCGACATGATGCTCCTTTCCTCTTTCCCCAGTGCCGTGGTCTGGGGGCCCAATATGACCGTTGTTCACAACGATTCCTATGTGGCGCTGCTGGGTGGCCTGGATCAGGCACTGGGCAGGCGCTTCGATTCGTTGTGGAGCAACGTTTGGGACGATATCGGTCCATGGGTGTTCAAGGCACTGCAGGGTGGTACCAGTTTTGTCGATGATCAGCCTTATGAGATCAAGTGCGCAAAGACGGGGGGGCAGGCGTGGTACGTCTTCAGTTATGCGCCAATCCGTGACGAGCACCATGAAGTTGTAGGTATGCTTCACACCGTGATCCAGAGCTCCGCCGGTGTGACCGCACATGGCAAGTGGCGCGAGCAGGCGCAGACATTCGAGCGTCAGATAGCGCGATACATGGCTGACCGCGACTACATGTGGCGCCTGTCGCGCGATGCCATGATCACCGTGAGCCTGGACCTGAAGATGCTGGCAGCCAACCCGGCCTGGCATCGCGCCCTGGGCTGGAGCGAGGTTGAGGTGCGGGGCATGTCGATCCTGGAACTGGTTCATCCGGCCGACAGGGATGAAGTTGAAGCGGCTGCAATCGATTTCGTCAACGACAGAGGGCCTGCAGAGCTCGAAACACGTGTGCGCCATGTCGACGGGCATTACCGCTGGTTCCACTGGAGTGGCAGCTTCGACGGCTCGGTGCTGACTGCCGTTGGGCGAGACATTACAGGCGACCGTGAGGCGGCCATGCGTCAGTCTCAGGTCCTGCTGCGCAACACCCAGAGGCTGGAGGTGGTCGGTCATCTGGCCGGGGGCATGGCCCATGAGATGAACAACCTGTTGTCGGGTATTGGCGGCAGCCTTGAATTGTTGCAGCGGCGTTTGAGCCAGGGGCGCATGGAGCGTATTGACAGTTACGTGGCGTTGGCGCGCGACTCGGTGCAGCGGGCCATGAACCTGACCCACCGCCTGTTGGTTTTCTCCCGCCATCAGCCTTTGGCCCCGGCACCGCTGGACATGAACCGCCACCTGGCTGCCATGGAACCGATGTTGCGCCATGCAGTTGGCACTGAAATGAGTTTGTCCTGGGAACTGGATGTCGACCCATGGACCGTGTGTCTGGATGTCGGCCAATTGGAAAGCAGCCTGATCAACCTGTGCGCCAATGCGCGAGAAGCCTGCCTGGGCCGCGGCAACGTTGCGATTCGCACGATCAACACCAGGCTGGCCTCGGCCTTCCCTGAAGAGGGCGGTCTGGCGCCAGGTGACTATCTTGGCTTGCAGATCATGGACGATGGCCATGGCATGCCGGCCAAGGATGTGGCCAAGGCCTTCGAGCCATTTTTTACCACCAAGCCCACTGGGCGCGGCTCAGGGATGGGGCTGGCGATGGTGCATGGCTTCGTCGGCCAATCTGGCGGTTACGTATGGATCGAGTCGTCACCGGGCCAAGGTACGAAGGTCTGCATGCTCTTCCCCCGATGCCTGGAAGCGATACCGCAAACGCCTGCTGCGGCGATGCCCCAGGTTTCCCTGGCCAGTGGGCGGCGTGTGTTGTTGATCGACGACGAGCATAACCTGCGCACGGTCATGGGCGAGTATCTGCGCGAGCGAGGTTTTACGGTGAGTGATGTGGCCGACGCCAATACCGCGATGGAGCGCTTTCGTCACGATGGCCCGTACGATCTGGTCATCACCGACATCGGGCTACCTGAAGGCTTCAGTGGGCAGCAATTGGCCAAGGTCATGCGTACGGTCAACCCTTGCCAGAAGATGCTGTTCATCACCGGCTATACCGATCAACCGCTGGAACCTGGCCTGTTGCAAGTGCCAGGCACGGCGCTGCTGATCAAACCCTTTGAATTGTCGACCTTGGCCAACCAGGCACTGCTGTTGCTGGACGACTGAGCCCGTCAGGTCTCACCGAGAATCTGCATTACTCGGGCATGAAATTGCGCCAGTTCGAATGGTTTGCACATCAGTTGCATGCCGGCACCGAGAAAACCCTCCCGGGCCATTGCCGTTTCGGTGTAGCCAGTGATGAACAATATGGGCAGGTGAGGGTGCAAGGTACGGGCGATCTCTGCCAGTTGCCGCCCGTTCATCCCCGGCAGGCCAACGTCACTGACCAGCAGGTCGATTGCCTTGGATGAGCGCAATACCTGCAGGGCCTCACTGGCATTGCAGGCACTGCAACACGGGAAACCCTGCTCCTGCAGGGTCTGGCACAACAACTGGCGCACATCCGGATCATCCTCGACCACCAGTACCGTGCGGCCGCCACCCTGTGAACGTGGTGGGGCTGCTTGCACCTGGGTTTGCTCCTGCTCCAGGTGGCGCGGCAGGTAAAGGTCCACGCGGGTACCTTGGCCTATCTGGCTATGCAGTACCACATGCCCCTGGGACTGTTTGCTGAAGCCGTAGACCATCGAAAGGCCCAGGCCGATACCTTGGCCCACCGGCTTGGTGCTGAAGAACGGCTCGAAGGCATGTTCGAGCGTGCTCTGCGACATGCCTTGGCCTTCGTCAGTGACGCTCAGGCACGTATAGTCGCCCACCGCCAGGCTGCCATCGGCGAACTGCGTCGCTGCTACCTCTCGATTGCTGGCTTCTACACGCACCTTGCCACCGTTGGGCATGGCTTCGCAGGCATTGAGCAGCAGGTTGTCCACGGCTTCTTGCAATTGTGTGTCGTCGCCGGCCACTGGCCAGGTGTGTTCAGGTATTTGCAGTTGCAGTAATACGCCATGCTGCAGTACGGCCTCCAGCCGTTGTGGCTGCAGCAGCGCCCGTAAGTCGATGCGACGGCTGTGCAGCGATTGTCGGGACGAAAACGCCAACAGCCGATGGGTGAGGCGCGCTGCACGCGAAACGGCTTCCTGCCCCCTGCTGAGCAGGCCTTCCAGCCCCTTGGTGCTGCCTTGTTTCAACCGCCTGTCGATCAGTTCGAAGCTCCCCCCGATACTGGTCAGCAGATTATTGAAATCGTGAGCCACCCCCCCGGCCAATTGCCCGATGGCGTCCATCTTGCGGGTCTGGTGCATAGCCTGCTCGGTGCTGTGCTGTGCCTCGCTGTGTCCATCCAGGCGTTGCTGCAGATCGACTAACTGGTCGCGAGCCAGGTATTGCCGGCGACGTTGACGCAGCGCCAACTTGATCAGTTCAAGCAACTGTTCATCTTCGAACGGAATAGCCAGCAGTGTCAGGTTACCCAGTGGATGGTCGGCGGGCGTACAGGGGCTGGCTGAGGCTTGTGGGGTTTGCGTGAGCAGCACGATGGGGAGGTCCGACCAGGGCGGTTGCTGGTCGATAAAAGCCTGCAGCAGTTCATTTTGGCTGCTGTTGAGCGTGTGTTCGTCGACGACCAGCAAGCCTGCGCCTCTGTCCAGCCCGTCCCGCAGATGGGTGATGTCGCGCGAACACACGCAATCGATGCCAGCGCTCGTCAGAAACGTCGAGGTGTGCGTGGCAAGTTGCCTGGGTGCCAGAATCAAGGCACGTTCGTCCAGCGACAGCGAGCTGGCCAATGTGATTCTCCTTAAGGGCTGCCATGCCTGGCCAAGCCGTGAGTGGTCCGTTACCCACTGGACCGCAGGCAAACCCCCAGGGTTCAACGTATCTAAAGTCCTTGCTGCAGAAATGGGTCATCCGGGTTTTGCCGCTCCAGTTCGGCAAGCAGCACCTGAACGTTCTGCAATTGACCTGTTTCTTTCCAGTATCGAATCAGCAACACCCGTGCCCGCCGGTTGGCCGGTTGCCGGCTGAGCAGGGTTTCAAGCTGCTTTTGCGCTGCATCGGACTGTTCCAGGTCGTGCAGGGTCACTGCCAGGTTATAGCGATAGTCGGCATTGTCCGGCTCCAGCTCGACCGCGCGGGACAACGCGAGCAGGGCGAATTCGCGCTGGCCATGGCGGATCAGCCAGCGCCCCAGTTCGTGTTGCAGGAAGGCCGAATCCGGTCGCAGCGCCAGTGCCTGGGCCAGTACCTGCCGGGACTGGTCGTGATGGCCTTGACGTTCGAGCAAGCGTACCTGGGTCGCCAGGGCGTCGAGGTTGTCCGGATTTGATGCAAGGCTGCGGTGCAGGGCGGCTGCGGCCTCGGTGTAGTCATTCTCATGCAGATACAGGCGTGCCAGGTGCACCTGGGCCGCCGCATCCTCAGGTTGTTTTTCCAGCGTTTGCTGGTATTGCTCCAGTGCCGCCTGCAGTGGGCCGAAGTACAGACCAATGGCGTCGGGGTCCAGGCCAAGCAAGGCATCGACGGCGGCAAAGCGTACGCTTTGCTCGTCATCATCGAGCAGGGGGCCAAGAACCAGGCTGCGTTGTGCGGCGGGCAGCAGGCGGCGGATGCTGGCGATGGCCGCGCGACGGACCAAGGGCTCATCGTTTTCCAGGTCCATGCGGGCCAGTTTCAGCGCTTGTGGCGAGGGGTAGTTGGGCAGCTCTGCGTACAGGGCTGCGCGGCGGATCGGCGCCAGGTCGTTGCGTTGCAGTTGCTGGTAGAGCACCCGCGCAGCGCCCGGTTGGCCTTCATGCGCCTGGCGCAGGGCTTTGGCGTAGCTGTGCGGGGGTAGTGTCGGTTGTGCTGGCGGGGTATCGCGGCGCAGGTAGGTGATGCCGACTGATACCAGAATCAGCAGTAAAGCAGCGATCAGGTAGCGGTGGCGTGTGGGCATCGGAGGGGGCCATGGCAGGGGAAGTGGAAGCTTGGGGCAGATTGGCGTGGGCTGCAAGGGCAGCACAGCAATCAAGGCATGCGCCCGGCCGCACCATCAGCGACCTGTAAACAAACCAAAAAAAGCCCCGCAAGCCAAGGCCAGCGGGGCAAACGGTTGGGGGAGGAGCCAACCAAAGGAGTCGTTTAAAAAGTGGGAAATCAGCGCACGCTGGCCACCGAGTCCGGCTGCCAGCCGCCGCCCAGCGCCTTGTAGATCGAGACAATGCCGCGATACAGGTCAACCTCGCCCTGCGCCTGTGCATCTTCGGCGCTCAGCCGCTCACGCTCGGCATCGAGCAGCACCAGATAATCCACCGTACCTTCGCGGTAACGCACCGAAGCCAGGTCAGCCGCCTTGCGGCTGGCCTCGCTCTGGCGCATCAGCGACAGCAGCCGCTGCTGGGTCTTGTCATAGTCGCTGAAGGCGTTGGCCGACTCTTCCAAGGCCAGCAGTACCTGTTGCTCATAGTTGGCCAAGGCCCCTTCGGCATCGGCTTTGGCACCGCGCAGTCGGGCCCGCACGCTGCCCAGATCGAACGCAGCCCAAGTGATGCTTGGCCCCAGCCCCCAGGCGTTGGCTGCCGACGAACCGATCTGCGAACCGCGCGCCGCGGTAAAGCCTAAAAAGCCGCTCAGGCTCACCCGCGGGAACAGGTCGGCAGTCGCCACGCCCACATTGGCGGTGGCTGCGGCCAGTTGGCGCTCGGCACTACGGATATCCGGGCGGCGGCGCAGCAGCTCCCCCGGATCGCCCACCGGCAGGGCCTTGGCGATAGCCGGCAAGGCCTTGGGCGAGAGGTCCACGCTCAGGGCATCCGGGCGCTGGCCGAGCAGGGTGGCAATCCGGTGGCGAGCCCGTGCCTGCTCGGCCTGCAGTTGTGGCACGGTGGCTTCGACCCCGGCCAGGCGGGCGTCGGCGCGCACCACATCGAGCTCGTTGCCGACCCCGGCGTCGCGCAGGGTCACCGTGATGCTGCGCGACTCCTGCTGGGTCTTGAGGTTGGCCACGGCGATCTTCTCGCGCAGTTGTGCACCCCGCAGTTGGCCATAGGCATCGACCAGTTCGGCGATCAGGCTGACCTGCAGCTGTTGCAGGTCGGCCTGGGCGGCCGCTGCCTGAGCGTCGCTGGCCTCGATCTGGCGCTGGATACGGCCGAACAGGTCGAGCTCCCAGGCCATGTCCAGGCCCAGGTCGTAACGCTCGCTGTTGACCCGTTGATCGGTCTGGCCGGGTACCTGGCCCTTGCCGATCTCACTGCTGGCGCGGCTGGTGACCACCGGCAACTGGTCATTGGCGGCATCATCGCGGATCGCCCGCGCCGACTTGAGCCGTGCAAAGGCCACGCGCAGGTCGCGGTTGCCGTCCAGCGAAGCCTGCACCAACTGGTTGAGTACCGGGTCATCGAACTGCTTCCACCACACGCTTTCGAAGCGGCTACGGTCGAAGGCCTTGGCCTGCACGTCGCTGGCCAAACGCGCAGGCTCAGTGTCCGGCGCTTTGTAGTCCGGGCCTACCGCGCAGGCCGCCAGGGCCAGGGCCAGCAGGCTCGGGGTCAGGGGTTTGAGCAGCTTCATGCGTGGTTCTCCAGCGATTGAACGCGTTCGGCCTTGCGGGCCTGGCGACGTTCGACGAAACGGCGAATCAGGAAGAAGAACACCGGTGTCAGGAACAGGCCGAACACGGTCACGCCGATCATCCCCGAGAACACCGCGACGCCCATCGCATGGCGCATTTCCGAGCCGGCACCGGAGGAGAACACTAGCGGCACCACGCCCATGATGAACGCAATCGAGGTCATCAGGATCGGCCGCAGGCGCAGGCGGCAGGCTTCCAGCACCGCAGCCAGCGGGTCGAGGCCCTTGGCCTGTTCGTCCTTGGCGAACTCGACGATAAGGATGGCGTTCTTGCACGCCAGGCCCACCAGTACGATCAAACCGATCTGGGTGAAGATGTTGTTGTCGCCACCGGAGACGATCACTCCGGTAATCGCCGACAGCAAGGTCATCGGCACGATCAGGATCACCGCCAGCGGCAGGCTCCAGCTTTCGTATTGGGCCGCCAGCACCAGGAACGCCAGCAGCACGCACAGCGGGAACACCAGCAGCGCGGTGTTGCCGGAGAGGATCTGCTGGTAGGTCAGGTCGGTCCACTCGAAGGTCATGCCGTTGGGCAGTTCCTCGTTCAGCAGTTTCTCGATGGCCGCTTCGGCCTGGCCGGAACTGTAGCCCGGGGCAGCCGCGCCGTTGATTTCCGCAGTGATGAAGCCGTTGTAGTGCATCACGCGATCAGGCCCGGAGGTGTCGCTGACCTTCAGGAAGGTCGCCAGCGGGATCATCTCGCCCAGGTTGTTGCGCACCTTCAACTGGCCGATCTGCTCGGCATCGAGGCGGAACTGCTGCTCAGCCTGGACGTTGACCTGGTAGGTGCGGCCGAAGCGGTTGAAGTCGTTGGTGTACAGCGAGCCCAGGTAAACCTGCAGGGTGTCGAAGATGTCGGTGATCGCCACGCCGTGGGTCTTGGCCTTTTCCCGGTCGATGGCCGCATCGACCTGCGGCACGTTCACCTGGTAACTGGTGAACAGGCCAGCCAGCTCCGGCACGTTGTGGCTCTTGGCGATGATGTTCTGGGTTTCCTTGTACAGCGCTTCGTAGCCCAGGTTGCCACGGTCTTCGATCTGCAGGCGGAAGCCGCCGATGGTGCCCAGGCCTTGTACTGGCGGTGGGGGGAAGATCGCGATGTAGGCATCCTGGATGTCGGCGAACTGGGCGTTCAACGCCGCAGCGATGGCCGCTGCCGACTGGCTCGGGTCCTTGCGCTCATCGAACGGCTTGAGCGGGGTGAACACGATGCCGCTGTTGGGGCTGTTGGTGAAACCGTTGATCGACAGGCCCGGGAAGGCTACCGAGTCGGCCACGCCGGGTTGCTTCAGGGCGATTTCGCTCATGCGCTTGATCACCGCCTCGGTGCGGTCGAGGCTGGCGGCGTCAGGCAACTGGGCGAACGCCACCAGGTACTGCTTGTCCTGCGCTGGCACGAAACCGGTCGGGGTGGACGAGAAACCCAGGTAGGTCAGGCCCATCAGACCGGCATAGACGAACAGGGCGATGCCGCTTGAGCGGATGACCCGGCGCACGCCACCGACGTAACTGTGGCTGGCGCGGTCGAAGAAGCGGTTGAACGGGGCGAACAGCCAGCTGCCCAGCAGTTTTTCCAGCAGCCGCGAGAAGCGATCCTTAGGTGCGTGGTGGTCCTTGAGCAGCACGGCGGCCAGGGCCGGCGACAGGGTCAGCGAGTTGAACGCCGAAATCACGGTCGAGATGGCGATGGTCAGGGCGAACTGTTTGTAGAACTGCCCGGTAAGCCCGGAGATGAACGCGGCGGGCACGAACACTGCGCACAGCACCAGGGCGGTGGCGATGATCGGCCCGGTCACTTCGCCCATTGCCTTTTGCGTGGCCTCCAGCGGTTTGAGGCCCAGCCCGATGTTGCGTTCGACGTTCTCCACCACGACGATGGCGTCGTCCACCACGATACCGATGGCCAATACCAGCCCGAACAGCGACAGGGCGTTGAGCGAGAAGCCGAACAGGTGCATCACCGCGAAGGTACCGATCAGCGATACCGGCACAGCCAGCAGCGGGATGATCGAGGCGCGCCAGGTCTGCAGGAACAGGATCACCACCAGCACCACCAGCACCAGCGCTTCGAACAGGGTGTGCACCACCGCTTCGATGGAGCCGCGCACGAAGATGGTCGGGTCATAGACGATGCTGTAGTCCATGCCTTCAGGGAAGTCTTTCTTCAGCTCGGCCATCTTCGCCCGTACTTCGTCGGAGATCTCGATGGCATTTGAGCCCGGGCGCTGGAAGATCGGAATGGCCACCGCCGGCTGGTTGTTCAGCAGCGAGCGCAGGGCGTACTGGCTGGAGCCCAGCTCGACCCGGGCGATGTCCTTCAGGCGAGTGATTTCGCCATCGGCACCGGCGCGGATGATGATGTTCTCGAACTCTTCCTCGTTCACCAGCCGGCCCTGGGTGTTGATCGACAGCTGGAAGCTGGTCGAACCGGGGGCGGGCGGGGCACCCAGCTGGCCCGCGGCAACCTGGCGGTTCTGTTCGCGGATGGCCGCGACCACGTCACCGGCGGTCAGGTTGCGCGAAGCGGTCTTGTTCGGGTCGAGCCACACCCGCAGCGAGTAGTCGCCCATGCCGAACAGTTGCACATCGCCCACGCCGCCCAGGCGCGCCAGTTCATCCTTGATGTTGAGGATGGCGTAGTTGGACAGGTAGAGCATGTCGTAGCGGTTGTCCGGCGAAGTCAGGTGCACCACCATGGTCAGGTCGGGCGAAGCCTTGTCGACGGTGATACCGATACGGGTCACTTCTTCCGGCAGCTTGGGCTGGGTGCGCGTGACACGGTTCTGTACCTGCACCTGCGCGTTGTCCAGGTCGGTGCCCAGGGCGAAGGTGATGGTCAGGGTGAGCTTGCCATCGGCAGTGGATTGCGAGGACATGTACAACATGTTCTCGACACCGGTGATGGCCTGCTCCAGCGGTGCGGCGACGGTTTCGCCGATCACCTTGGGGTTGGCACCCGGGAAGTTGGCGCGCACCACCACGGTAGGCGGCACCACTTCCGGGTATTCACTGATCGGCAACTGGAACAGCGAGATGGAACCCGCGATCAGCAGCACCAGCGACAGCACCGCGGCGAAGATCGGCCGGGTAATGAAGAATTTCGAAAAGTTCATCGGTGTTGTCCCTTAACCGCGCGGCGCTTGGGCGCCGGCGACTTTTGCATGGGTGCCGGCAACCTTCGGCGCCGGGTTGCTGGCTTCCAGAGCCTGGCGCTGCTGGGCGAGGGCGGCGAGGGTCTGCTCGCTGGCCATGGGCGTTTCTTGCGGGGTGACTGGCGAGCCAGGGCGTACCCGCTGCAGGCCCTTGACCACGATGCGGTCATCCTTGCCCAGGCCGCTGCGTACGATACGCAGGCCTTCGAGCTTGGGCCCCAGTTCCACGGTGCGGTAGGTCGCCTTGTTGTCCTTGTCCATGACCAGTACGAACTTCTTGCCAAGGTCAGTGCCCACGGCTTCATCGTTGATCAGTACCGCGTCGTACTGGGCGCTGCCCACCAGTTTCAGGCGGGCATACAGGCCAGGGGTGAACTGGCCGTCGCGGTTGTCGAACACGGCGCGGCCACGGATGGTGCCGGTGCGCGGGTTGACCTGGTTGTCGACGAAGTTCATGTGGCCCAGATGCGGGTTGCCGGTTTCGTTGGTCAGGCCCAGGTAGACCGGGGTGGCCTGGCCGCGCTGGCCTTCACGCGCCAGCTGGGTGTACTTGAGGTACACGCGCTCGTCGGTATCGAAGTAGGCATAGACCTTGTCGGTGGAGACCACGCTGGTCAGTGGCGTGACATCGGCAGTGACGATGTTGCCGGCGGTGTACTGGGCGCGGCTGACACGGCCGCTGATCGGCGCGGTGACGCGGGTGAAGCTGAGGTTCAGGCGGGCCAGGTCAAGCTCGGCCTGGATCGCATCGACCCCGGCGCGGGCCTCGGCGGCAGCGCTGCTGCGCGACTCGGCAAGCTCGGCGGAGATGGCGTTGCTGTCACGCAGACGCTCGCCACGGCGAGCTTCATTGGCGCTGCGGATGGCGGTCGCCTTGGCCTGTTGCAACTGGGCTTCGAGGCGGCGCACTTCAGCCTGGAACGGGCGTGGATCGATCTGGAACAGCAGGTCGCCTTTCTTGACCTGGGCGCCTTCGGTGAAGCCCACCAGGTCGATCTGGCCGGACACGCGCGGGCGCACTTCGACGGTTTCCGGGGCCTCGAGGCGGCCAGTGAATTCGTCCCATTCGTTGATCGGCTGCTCGATCACCTTGGCGACGGTGACCTTGGGCGCGGCGGGAGCCTGCACGGCATCTGGGGTGCGGCCACAAGCGCTGAGCACCACCACTGCCAGGGCAGCGAGGGGGAAGCGCAAGGGTTTGAGTGAGTGGTCCATGGAGAACTCCGCCAAAGTATTAGTAGTGGGCGGAGTGTGAGTGCCTTGCGCGTGACGCACGAATCGAACGCAGCGAAGGTTATTATCACGCGCAATGATATGTCGGGATATTTCATCGATGGCGGGCATGGTAGGGTGCCAGCTTTGATCCTCCCGCGCATGTGACCCAAGGCCCGATAGTGAACAGCTCCCCTCAACTCCCCGGGCCCTTTGGCATCGTCTGCCTAGGCATCCTGCAAATACTGGTCTGGGGCGGTTCGTTCTTCCTCATGGCTGTGATGGCCGAGCCCATCAGCCGCGACACTGGATGGCCCAGCCAGTGGGTGTACGGTGCGCTATCGCTGAGCTTGATGGTCTCGGCGCTGCTTGCCCCGCTGTCCAGCCGCCTGGTTGCACGCTACGGTGGCCGTCCGCAGATGGCCGCCAGTGGCGCCGTGGTCGCGATTGGCTTGCTGCTCATGGCCGTCAGCCAAGGGCTGGGGCTGTTCCTGCTGGCCTGGGCGGTGATCGGGGTCGGCATGGCAATGGGGCTGTACGAGGCACTGTTCGCCACCCTTGGCGGGTTGTATGGCGAGGGTGCGGGCAAGGCAATCACGGGCATCACCCTGATCGCCGGCTTCGCTTCGACCCTGTCCTGGCCGACAGTGGCCTTGGCCATCGAACACCTGGGCTGGCGCACCACCTGCGCCTGCTATGCGCTCGTGCTGCTGGTGGTGGTGGCGCCTTTGTATTGGCGAGTGTTGCCGGCCGGGGGGCGGGTGGAGGTGCGCAAGGCACAGGATCAAGGCAACGCGATCGGGGTCGATCGCCAGCTTTATCTGCTGTTGACCAGCATGTTCGCTATTGGCGCGATCATCATGACAGTAATTGCCGTGCAACTGGTGGCTGTGCTCCAGGGCCTTGGGCACTCGCTGCCGGTGGCAATTGGCCTGGCGGCGATGCTCGGCCCCAGCCAGGTGGCCTCCAGGGTGTTGCAGATTCTGGCCGGCCAGCGCCATCCGGTCTGGACGGCCTTGGCTTGGGTCAGCCTGGTGCTGGTCGGCCTGCTGCTGGTCACGCTGGTGCCGGCGGCCACGGCCGTGGGCCTGCTGGTGTTCGGTTGTGGTAATGGCTTGCGGGCGATCGTGCGCGGGCTGTTGCCCTTGGCGATGATGCCGCCTGCGCAATACGTGCTGTTGATGGGGCGCATGTCGCGGCCATCGCTGATCGGCCAAGCGTTGACGCCGCTGGTGGGGGGCTACCTGTTCGAGCACTTTGGCGCGATGGGGGTGCTGGTGACCTTGTGCCTGTTGGCGCTGGTCAATGTGGTGCTGGTGGGCGCGGTGATGCAACGGGTGCGCAGCGGCGCGTGACGGGCGGCTCCCACTGGGTTTGCGCTGAGCTTGAGAGCAGCGGGGTACCTGTAGGAGCCGGCTTGCCGGCGATCACCGGCGAAGCCGGTGCCCTGCACCGCAGCGTCTGCATCGCCGGCAAGCCCACACAGGTTACCGATCAACCGCGGGCAAACTGCAGCAGTTTGTCCCCATCCAGCCGGTACCGCACCCATTCATCCTGCGGCTCGGCCCCGAGCGATTTGTAGAAGCCGATCGCCGGTTCATTCCAGTCCAGCACACTCCACTCCAGCCGCCCGCAGCGGTTCTCCACGGCTTCGCGGGCAATATGCCGCAGCAGGTCGCGGCCCGCGCCGCCACCGCGCTGCTCAGGCGTGATGTACAGGTCTTCCAGGTAAATACCGTTGCGCCCCAGCCACGTCGAATAGCTGTAGAAATACACGGCAAACCCCACTGCCTGGCCATCGCGTTCGCAGATCAGGCTGTGGACCGTACTGCCTTCATCGAACAGGCTGTGCTCGATATCGGCAAGGGTGGCGATCACTTCATGGCGCGCACGCTCGTACTCGGCCAGTTCGGTGATGAATGCAAGGATCTGTGCGGCGTCAGCGCGTACTGCGGGGCGAATGATAAGGCTCATGCTGGGCTTCCTTGGAAAGCAGTGCGTCGTATCGATACAGTCATGTGTATCTGCGTAATTTAATGTAACTGTACCGGTTGTGCGGAAGGCGACTGCCGTAGTGTGACAGCACTAATAACGATTCTGGAATGCCTGCCATGCTCGCCTCTTTCGACCTGCTGATGGCCTTTATGCTGTTTGCCTTCGTTTCCTCGATAACCCCAGGCCCCAACAACACCATGCTGTTGGCATCAGGGGTGAACTTTGGCGTGCGTCGCTCCATCCCTCACGCCCTGGGCATCAGCATCGGTTTCATGGTCCTGGTCCTGGCCGTTGGCCTGGGCCTTGGCGAGGTGTTCAAGGCCTGGCCTGCGTTGTACACCGTGCTGCGTTACGTGGGCGCCGCCTATTTGCTCTACCTGGCTTGGAAGATCGCCACCTCCGGGCCGTTGAGCGCCGATTCGTCCAATGCCCGCAAGCCTCTGGGCTTCTGGGGGGCAGCAGCGTTCCAGTGGGTCAACCCCAAAGCGTGGGTGATGGCGGTAGGGGCGATCACCACCTACACACCGGCCCAGGGCTATGTGATGAACGTGATCGTCATCGCGGCTGTGTTCGCCTTGGTCAATCTGCCCAGCGTCGGCGTGTGGGTGATGTTTGGCAGTGCGCTGCGCAACCTGCTGCAGAACCCGCGTTGGCTGATGCTGTTCAATGTCCTGATGGCCTTGCTGCTAGTGATATCGCTTTACCCGCTGCTGTTTGTAGAATCGGCGTTTTCGTAACGCGTAGAGTACGGCAAACCGATGCAGTTGATTCCCTGGTCTCACCAATGCTCCGAAGGTTTCACCTTGCGCGGCTGGCGCTCGCCGGCCAGCGGCAAGCCGCTGCTGCATTTCTTGCACGGCAATGGCTTCTGCTGCCTGGCCTACCAGCCGCTGCTGGCGCGCCTTGGCGAGCACTTCGACCTGTGGCTCAGTGATGTTCAGGGGCATGGCGACAGTGACCATGGCGGTGTGTTCCGCGGCTGGAACCGCACGGCTGAGTTGGCAGTGGAGGCTTTCGAAGCGGGCCGTGGCGAGTATGGCGACGTACCTCGCTATGCACTGGGGCACAGCTTTGGCGGCGTGCTCACCGGGCTGATCCTGGCCAGCAGGCCTGGGTTGTTCGAGCGCGCCGTATTGCTTGACCCGGTATTGTTCAGCCGGCGCATGATCGGGGTCATGGGGGCTGCTGCGCTGGTGGGCCTGCACCGCCAGCATGCCCTGGCGCGCAAGGCCGCCAACCGCCGCAGCCATTGGCCCGACCGCGAAGCGGCAACGGCTTCGCTGCAGGGGCGGGGCATCTTCAAGGGCTGGAGCGATGCGGCGCTGCAGGCCTACATCGAGCATGCCATCGGCGATTGCGGTGAGGGCGTGGTGCTCAAGTGCCGGCCCAGCCGTGAAGTTGAGATTTTCAGTTCCTTCCCGACGCGCATGTGGGCGCATCTTGCCGCCATTCAGGCGCCAACCCGGGTGCTGTATGGCGAACAGACCTATCCCTTCGTGCCACATTCGGTGCAGCGGCTGGCCGCGATCAACCCCAGGGTCCAGGCTCGTCAGGTCGCCGGAGGTCACTGCTTCATGCAGGAGGATCCGGCCGCGGCGGCGCAACAGGTACTGGACCACCTCAAAGGCTGAGCAACGATCACATGGGCGGGGGCGCTCGACGTCATTGGCACTGTTTATGCGCTACCCGCCACGCGGTCGCCAGCGCTGACCGCCTGTCGTGAAGTGCCTCGATTGGATCGAACGGTAAGAGGGCTTGCCGGTTCTTCCACTAAGGTGCTAGTTGATCTTGCGCATCATCAATTGCCCCGGCGCATGGACGGCCGCCCGGGCATGGGCATTATCAATTGGCACCCTGCCTGCCAAAGGCGTACTCCGATAAACAGGCCATCCACTCAAGAGAGGGTCTTAACATGTCGTTGATAGGTGTTTCGATGCTGGAAATGCGCCAACTGATCGAACAGGCCTGCCTGCCTGATCTTTGTGAAGTGAGTTGCCTGGATGGCACAAGCCTGACCATTCGCTTGGGTCAGGGGCCAAACATGGAGCAGGGTGTGACGCTTACAGGCGTTCCATTGCAGAACCTGAACAGTTGCCGTGACGTGGTGAAACTGGTTGACCAGTTGCATGCGCTGCGTGATAGCCAGCCAGCGTCGCTGAAGGCGATCGCCTGACCACCCAGGGGTACCGGTCAGCCGAAGCTGGCCGGGCGCCATATTCTGCCGTCAGCCGACCTCGCCGTCGTTGATCGGCTCATTGCAGCTCCACCAGCAGGTTCAGCCCGCCATCACCACACTTGCCTTGGTCACGGACCACACCATGGTAACTGCGGCCATCCCACACGAAGGCCACGCTGTGCGCCCGCTCGACTTTGTCCGGAAGCGGCGGGCAGATGTGCAGGCGCAGGGCAGGGCGCCCCTGCACGTTCAGTGCAGCGAGTTGGCACTGGCATTCAACGCTCATGGCAATCGGGCCGAACAGCGTGTCGCGCACATAGTCCAGTTGCACGTTGGCGTTGGGGGCACGGCCGGGCATCTTCATCGTTGCGGGGCTCCTGGAAGTTGACGTCGATCAGCATGTGGAAAGCAACTGAGTGCGGACGTTCAACTTTTTATGGGGCCTGTTTACAGGTCGTTCACCCACCCCTGCGGCAAACCATGAATACCCCATTTTCTGGTGACCCACACCCCCCGCAATGACAACGAATACCATCCCCTGATGTGGGGGCGCAGCGGGGAATCCACCCCAATCCGGTTCGATTGATCGCCCAATCCATTGAATAAAAAGGATATTTGCTTCTGGCATACACCTTGCTGACCCTCTTGCACAGTTCCTGTGTCCCGGAGGTGCAGCATGTCGACCCCCAACAAAGGCCCCGTCCTCACATCACTTGTACTCGCCCTGCTGGGCTGGACAGCGACCAGCGAGGCGGCTGTGCAATGCCAGCGCACCTTGGTGGCCAACGTGATCGCCCTGGACCAGCCACTGATGTTCAACCGCCTTGGCGCGCAAAACGCCAACGGCATGATGTTCGCCCTGCGTCAGGATGTGGTGGACGAGCACTTGGTACCCTTGAGCAAGGGGGGCGCCGCAGTGCCGGGCAAGGTGACCCTGCGCCCGGACAAACGCCCACGTCCCATCGTGCTGCGGGTTGCCGCCGGTGATTGCCTGACGGTCAACCTGACCAACCTGTTGGCTTATCAGGCCAATCCCAACAAACACGGTATCGACCATGATGAGAACGAGTTCGAAGGTGTAGAGGGAGAAGAGGCCGAAGAAGGCGATGAAGCCGAAGAAGCCGAAGAAGCTGCAGAAGTGGAGAATGACGGGGGCGAGCACTTCGTCGCCGACGAGCAGGTCACTGATCGCCACGTCGGCTTTCAGGTCAACGGCCTTCAGGCCGTCAACAGCATCGGCGACATTGCCGCCAACACCGGCCGCAATGGCAACTTCCTGATCGCCCCGGGCGCTACCCGCAGCTACACCCTCTACGCCGAGCGCGAAGGTGCCTTCGCCGCCACCAGCCAGGGTGCCACGTTCGGCGGCCAGGGCAACGCCGGCAACGTAGCCAATGGCCTTTTTGGCCAGGTGGTGGTGGTGCCCAAAGGTGGGCGCACCTATCGAAACACCCTGACCGAAGAGGAAATGCGCCTGGCCAGTACCGGCCGTGCCGCCACCGGCCAGCCCGTGGTCGACTACGAGGCCCGCTACCCACAAGTTGAGCCGTGGATAGCCGAAGGCAAGGCCGGCAAGCCGATCATCGCGATGGTCGACGGCAACGAAATCCTCAGCAGTGAAACCGACGCCATTGTCATGGGGCCCAACCCGGACGGCAGCTTCCCGCGTTCCACCTACCCACTGGAAAGCATCAACAAGCGCAACCCGGCCTTGCCCAACCGCTTGGAAGCGTTCCGCGATTTCGCCTCCCAGTTCGCTGATGAAGTGGCGGCCACCCAGGCCTTCCCCGGCTACTGGGCCGACCCGGTGATGGGGCATGTGCTGGAGCCTGCGCGCGACGCGTTCATGATCAACTACGGCTCGGGGGGCATGGGCGCGGAAGTCGTGGCAAACCGCCTGGGGGTCGGGCCGATGCATGATTGCCTGTCCTGCGCCTATGAAGAGTTCTTCCTCAGCGCGCACACCGTGGGTGATATCGGCACCCTGGTGGATGTGCCGGCCAACATCGGCCTGGAACACATTCGCCCAGGCGAAACCCCACCGGCAAACGCCATTGGCGTCAAGGCCAGCATGGCCCTGTACCCGTCGGAGCCTGCCAACGTGCACCACAGCTACATTGGCGACTTCACCAAGTTCCGCAACACCCACAACGGCCATGAGCAACACATTTTCCACCTGCACGGCCACCAGTGGCTGTTCAACCCCAATGACGACAACTCCGACTACATCGACGCCCAGGGCATAGGCCCAGGTGTGGGGTACACCTACGAGATCGCCAATGGTGGCTCGGGTAACCGTAACCGTGTGGCGGGTGATGCCATCTACCATTGCCACTTCTATCCGCACTTCGCCCAAGGCATGTGGGCCATGTGGCGGGTGCACGATGTGTTCGAAGAGGGCACCCGCCTGGAAGTCAGCGGGCAGGGTGAGAATGGCTTCCATGACACGCCATTCGCCTTGCGCAGCGGCAAGCCGGCGGCCGGCGCACGGGCGCTGCCGGACGGCGAAATCATCGCAGGTACGCCGATCCCGGCGATCGTGCCGCTGCCAGGCAAAGCCATGGCGCCGATGCCGGGCAAGGTCGTGGTCGTGCCGAAACTGGCTCAAGAGCTGATCGCCGAAGATGAAGATGATCACGAAGACCCAGAGCACGGCGATGACGATCACAGCGATGCGCCAGGCGCAGCCAAGGCTGTAGGCTCGCTGGCGCTGGTCGACCGCAGCGAAACCAACCGCAACGCTGACGGCACCCTGAAAAACCCAGGTTACCCCTTCTGGATCGGCGGTATGGAAAGCAGTGTCGGCCAGCGTCCGCCGACCCCGCCGCTGGATATGCTCGACCCGGCCATGGCACGCCAGCTCAAGGACAGCGGCGCAGCACTGTGGGCCAACCTCGATGGCAACCAGGTCGACGGTTGGGACGGCGGCTTGGGCCGCCATGCGCTCGATGGTGTGTCCGCTGGGGGTGAGGCCGTGACCACCACCACCAAACTTGATTTTTCCAAGGTGGTAGAAAAGGCCAAGCCGATCTACCTACCCGAAGAGGGCACCGACGTCGAGCAGGCTGCCATGCAGTTCCACGCCAAGGCCGAGCACCCAAGCTTTGCCCTGATCCCTGGCAGCCAACCGGTGGCCAAGGCGTTTCGCACCAATGGTGCACTGCCAACCGCCGGCGCCCCCTTCTTCGAACCCTGCATGGACGACCGCGGCAAACGCCTTACCCAGGCCTCGTCCACGGGCGAATATTTCAGCGGCGAGAGCCTGAGTGGTATCAACTTCCGCGGTGCCTCCACGTTCACTGCCGACCGCCCTCGCATCTACAAGGCGGCCAACATCCAGTTCGACGCGGTGTACAACAAGGTCGGCTATCACTTCCCGCAGGCGCGCATCCTTGCGCTGTGGGAAGACGCCTGGCCGGTGATCACCAAGCAGCGCCCGCCAGAGCCGCTGGTGATGCGCATGAACACCTTCGACTGCACCATGTACCAGCAGACCAACCTGATCCCGGCGTTCTACGAAATGGACGACTACCAGGTGCGTACACCGACCGATGTGATCGGCCAGCACATCCACCTGCCCAAGTGGGACCTGACCGCAGCCGACGGTTCGGCCAACGGCTGGAACTACGAGGACGGTGTCCTCTCGCCCGGCAGCGTGGTGGAACGTGTGAACGCCATCCGTGCTTTCAATGGCTGTTCACAGGGCGACAGCCGCGACGGCACTGCCGCCTGCCCGACGGCCAAGCTGCACCCGTACTTCGGCCGCTTTGGCCGGGCCGACTGGGTGGGCGCGCGCACAGCCATGCAGCGCTGGTTCGCTGACCCGCTGGTCAACGTGCACAACGTCGACCGCGGCCTCGGCACCATCTTCACCCATGACCACTTCGGCCCATCGACCCACCAGCAGTTGGGCCTGTATGCCACTGTACTGGCCGAGCCTGCCGGCTCCACCTGGCACCACGCCGAAACCGGCGAGCAGCTGTACAACCCTGCACTGCGCCAGGACGGTGGCCCGACCTCGTGGCAGGCGGTGATCAGTACCGGCGACAACGACGGTGATGGCAAGAACGACAGCTATCGCGAGTTCTTCCTTGAGTACAGCGACTTCCAGCATGCCTATGAAGCCGGCGTGTATGTGGGCGCCGGTCCCGATGGGGTGCCCAACGCCCAGGCCTATCCAGCCACGGCCGACAGCTTCCGCTACGCCATCAACCCACCCGTGCGGCAGAAGGCCTCGAACCTGCTGGAGTCGATCGTCGAATCGCGCGGTGGCCTCAATCCCGGTTGCCCGACCCGGCCATGCCCACAGGCGATCTCCGTGGATGATCCGGGCATGTTCGTCGTCAACTACCGCAACGAGCCGTTGGCCTTGCGCGTGTTCGACCCGAACAAGGTCGCGCCGGACGGCAAACGCGGCATGCAGGCCGACGGCCTCGGTGGCGACCTGGGATATGCCCTGCAGAGCCGGACCGACCGTGCCATCCCGGCCATGAACCTGGCGCCCTCGGCGATCAACTCCGCGGTCGGCCCGACGGGTGGCACCACCTTGTTCCCGCCGCACATCAACACGGCAGGCAGCGAGCCAGGCGACCCGTTCACCCCGATGCTGCGCACCTACTCTGGCGACAACGTGCGGTTGCGTATGCACGCTGGCGGCTACGAGGAGGAGCACAACGTCACGATGCACGGCGTCAAATGGCTGCAGAACGGTACCGGCTACGGCAGTAGCTCCAACTCGGGGTGGAAGGCCTCGCAGATGATCGGCATATCCGAGCAGCTGGGCTTCCTGGCGCCGGTGTCGATGATCTCCAGCTCCGCGGCCACCAATGGCGACTACCTGTATTCGCTGGACGCGGCCCTGGAAGGCTACTGGAACGGTATCTGGGGCGTCATGCGCAACTACACCACGCAACGTGCCGACCTGTTCGCGCTGCCGAACAACCCGCAGCCGGTGGCCATGCGCAACACCATCAACTTCGATGGCATCTGCCCGAGAACCACGGCCAATCCCAGCGGCGTCGGCAGCCGGCCAACGGTCAAGCGCAACTACGAAATCGTTGCCGCGCTGGCCAACGACATCCTCGAAAACCGCAACGGTGTCAGCATCAACGATCCGGCCGGTATCGGCCAGCACGTCGGCGGCCCGCTGAAGGCCAATGGCGGCACCCTGGTGTTCAACAGCCGTACCACCAGCATCCCGCAGGTGACGGTGACCGACGAGGAGGATGGCACCACCTTCACCGTTGGCGGGCACAGCGCGCCACTGCACGACCCGACCGCAGTGCTGTACGTGCGCAAGGCCGACCTGGATACCAGCACCGGCAAGCTCAAGGCCGGGGTGCCGGTCGAGCCTCTGGTGCTGCGCGCCAATGCCGGCGACTGCATAAGCATCACCCTGGAGAACCGCCTGCCGCTGGTGATGCCGGACCTGCCCAGCACGGCGGTGATGCAGAACGTGGTCAAGCGCGACCGCAATGACAGCGAAGGCGCTACCGCCTTCAACAACAACCTGATACGGCCCTCCAGCCACGTTGGCCTGCACGCACAGCTGCTGGCCTATGACATCACCAAGTCCGATGGCGTCAACGTCGGCCTCAACCCGGAGCAGACCGTACCGCCGCGCAGCGGTAACAGTGGTGCCTACCCGACCAGGGTGTACCAGTACTATGCCGGGCACCTGGAGCGTGAAGGCAAGCCGGTGCTGCAACTGGGCCGCACGGTGGACAACATCCGCACCACGGCAATCGAGTTCGGCGCCCTCAACCTCACCCCGGCGGATGTCATCAAGCAACCGCAGAAAGGCCTGGTGGGCGCCATGAGCATCCTGCCGCAGACCGCGACCTTCACCGAGGACGCGGCCAGCCGGGCCCAGGCCACGGTCAAGGTCAGTGGCCAGCCGGACTACCGCGACTTCGTCACCGTCTGGCAGCGTGCGCTGAACATGCGTTGGGCCGACGGCCGCCCGGTGGAGGGTATCGCCACCGAAGGCAACGGTGTGCCAGGTGACCCCAAAGACAACGGCAACATGGCCATCAACTACAAGACCGAGCCGCTGTGGTTGCGCTTCGGCCTGGCACCGGACGCTCCGTTTGGCCGTGCCGATGGCTTTGGCTTCGCTGATGTACCCAACGCGCACATGGCCTACAGCAATGCCCTGGTGGGCAGCGACCCGCAAACTCCGGTGCTGTATGCCAAACCCGGTCAACCCGTGCGCAACCATGTGGTGATGCCCAGTGGCGGCAGCCGTGGCATCACCTACCAGCTTGACGGGCACCTGTGGCCACTGCATGCCTACCAGGCCGAGAAAAACGACCTCGACGGCTACCCGATGAAGCAGCCTGGTATCGGGTCGGTGCGCTTTGGCTACAACCCGATGTCGATGTACATCGGTGCCCAGGAGAGCGTGCTGCCCGCCGCGCACTTCAGCTTCATGTTGCCCAGCGCCGGGGGCGCCAACGCGGTGCCGGGCGACTATCTGTTCCGAGACTACGCCGCCTACGGCAATACCTCGGGGCTGTGGGGGATTCTGCGGGTTACCGACGACGCACCGCCGGCAACGGCGCCGGCACAATAAGAAAAGGGGCGCACCAATATGCATAACAGGAAAATCCGCCCCGCCGTGCTGGGGGTATTGCTGGGCACGGCGTTGATCGGCCTGGGCGTGGCGTACGAGGAGCTCTGGTGCGACCCGCGCGAGCTGCTGCAGGAGCCTGCCGACCCGCAGGCGCTGCACCGGCTCAGCCGGGATGGGGTGACCGTGGAGTTCGAAGCCCGGCCCCTGGCCGGCAGCGAGCTGCGCGAAGGCGCCTTCGCCAATATCCGCTTCAAGGTCACCGACCAGAACAGCGGCCAACCGCTGTCGGGGATGGCGCCAGGGGCGTGGATCGACCCGGCGCAATCGGCCCCGCTGGAAAGCAGCCGTGACCAGAGCTGCAAGGCCCGGGTGGCGCTGTTTCTCAAGAGCAGCATCGGTGCCAGGCCGCTGCTGGACCTGAACAGCTACTTCCTTTTGGTGCTGAACAAGGATGCCAGCCTGACCGTGATCGACCCGACAGTCTCGGTGGGCGGTGTTACCAGCACCCTGGCACGCATCGATTTGCCGGGTCGGCCCATGGACTGGGTGGCTACCGGCGATGACAAGCAGGTATTCGTGTCGATACCCGAGCGCGGCGAGGTCGCGGTGATCGACACCGAAACTTTTACCCGCGTGGCCACCCTGGAGGCCGGCGAGATGCCGTTGCGCGTGGCCCTGCAGCCGGACCAGCGCCGCTTGTGGGTTGGCAACAACAGCGATGACCCGGCCAAGGGCGGGGTGACGGTGATCGATGTGCACAGCCGCAGCACGCTGAAAAGCTTCGCCACCGGCTCCGGGCACCACGAAATCGCCTTCAGCGCCGATTCGCGCTACGCCTACGTCAGCAACCGAGACGGCGGCACCCTGAGCATCATCGACATCCCCGAGATGCGCCTGGTGAAAACCCTCGAAGTTGGCCCGCATCCGTTGGCAGTGGCCTACTCGGCGCTGTCCCAGGCGGTGTACGTGAGCGATGGTTCAGAAGGCACGGTGCGTGTGTACGATGCCCGCAGCCATCAGTTGCGCCATACCGTCCAGGCCGAGCAGGGCCTGGGGCCGATGCGCTTCAGCAGCGATGGCCGTTACGGCATCGTCCTCAACACCCTGGAAAACCAGGCCCTGGTGATCGATGCCAGTACCGACAGGTTGATCCACCGCATCCCGGTGGCGGCCGAGCCGTACCAACTGACGTTCACCAAAGGTTATGCCTACGTGCGCGGCCTGGCGTCTTCGAAGGTCAGCATGATCAACCTCAGCAGCCTGGGCGAAGGCCGCCAGCCGATCATCCAGGGCTTCGATGCCGGCCCCGCCGCGCCGCGCCAGGCCGGGGACCTGCCATTGGCCCAGGGGTTGTCGGTGTCACGGGACGACAATTCGGTATTCGTGGTCAATCCGGTGGACAACACCACGTACTTCTATACCGAAGGCATGAATGCCCCGATGTCGGGTTACAACAACCGCGGCCACCAGGCCCGCGCCGCCATCGTCATCGACCGCAGCCTGCGCGAACTGGCCCCGGGGGTGTATGGCTCGACGGTGAAAATGCCGGCGTCGGGCAAGTTCGACGTGGCGTTCCTGCTCAACCAGCCGCAGATCATCCACTGTTTCAGCACCGACGTGGCTGCCGCCCCGGATGCGGTCAAGCGCAAGGGCGCGCATGCCGAGTTCATCGGCCTGGACCAGCCCTTGCCACAGCACCGCGCCATCACCGCCAAAGTGCGCATCCTCGGTGACGACGGCCGCCCGCGCCTTGGCCTGGACGACCTGACCCTGCGCTACTTCCTGGCGCCGTCATCGATGCCGCGCAACCTGCGCCTGGAAGAGGTGGGCGAGGGTATTTACCAGGCTGCACTGATGCTGCCTGAAGCCGGCGCGTGGTACCTGCATGTGCAGTCGCCGTCGCTGGGGCACAAGTTCGCCGAAGAAAACTACACCAGCCTGCGTGTCCTGCCGGCTGCAGCGTCTACTGCTTCCCAGACTGAAGTGAGGAATGTGCAATGAACGCCAGACATTCTTGCAAGCTGCTCGCACTTTCCATGGCCATGGCCAGCCAGCTCGCCCTGGCCCACGCGGGCCATGACCACAGTGGGCATGCTCCGCAGCCGCCAGCGGCACATCAGGAGAAAGCCAGTGTGCGCTTTGCCGATGTTTCACTGCTCGATCAGGATGGCATGCCGGTGCGCCTGGAAAAGGACCTGGTCGGCGATCATCTGGTGGTGATGGGCTTCATTTACACCAGTTGCACCACGGTGTGCCCGGTAGTGTCTTCGATCATGGGCAAGGTCCAGCGGCAACTGGGTGGCCGGGTAGGCGAGGAAGTCCGCCTGGTGTCGATCAGCGTGGATCCGCAGCGTGACGACTTCAAACGCTTGCAGAGTTACGCCAAGGCCTTCCAGCATGGCCCCGGCTGGAGCTGGCTGACCGGCTCGCCCTATGCCATCACCGAGACCCTCAAAGGCCTGGGCAGCTTCAGTGCCGACCTCAGCCAGCACCCCCCGATGATCATGGTGGGTGACGGGCACAGCGGCCACTGGACGCGTTATTACGGCTTCACCGACCCGGCCGTGCTGATCGACGAGATCAACCGCCTCAGCGCCCGTCGGGTGCATGCCAAGAGTACGGCCATAGCCGAGCACCAGGAGGTGCAACCATGAGCAGCCAAGCGTCCTGTCGCGTCGGCATGCGCAGCTTCGACTGGCTGGCCCTGGCCGGTTGCCTGTGGATCTTCGCGTCGGTCGCCATGGCCCACGAAGGCCATGCACCGAGCGCTCCCAGCCCGCAGCCTTCGCCCCCGGTGATGGCCAGTGGCGAAGGCACCCGCGATGCGCACACCTGGTTCACCGACACCGTGCTCCAGGACCAGAATGGCCGCGCGCTGCGCTTTTACAGTGATGTGCTCAAAGACAAAGTGGTGATGCTCAACGTCATCTTTACCCACTGCACCGATGCCTGCCCGCTGATCACCCGCAAGCTGCGTGAGGTGCGCGAGGCCATGGGCCCGGAGCTGGCCAGCCAGGTGACCTTCGTGTCCATCAGCAGCGATCCGCTCAACGACACCCCGGCAGCGCTCAAGGCCTTTGCTGAAAAACAGGGGGTGGACAGCGCCAACTGGCTGTTCCTGACCGGCGACAAGGCCAGCGTCGATCTGGTGCTGGGGCGTATCGGCCAGTTCCTGCCCAGCCCCGAGCAGCACTCGACCCAACTGATAGCCGGTGACGTGGCGGGCAAGCGCTGGAGCAAGATCCGCCCCGATGCACCGCCAGCGGCCATTGCCCAGCGCATGCAGTTGCTGACCCAGCCGTTGGCCGGACGATAAATGCACTCACAGGATCTGCGCAGCTGCGCAGAACACAGTGGCAGCACTGACAGGATCTGCGCAGCGGCGCAGAACACAGTGGGAGCCGGCTTGCCGGCGATGAGGCCAGAATGAACACAGCGAGATTACTTTGCTTGGCGCTGGGCCTGACCTGCTGCGTTCAGGCGCTTGCCCTGGACCTCACCGCCCACGAGCAAGCCGGTAAACGCCTGTACCGCCAAGGCCTATCCAGCAGCGACGCACAATTACTGGCCCGCGTAGGTGCCAGCGACATGCGCGTGCCCGCCAGCGTGTTGCCCTGCGCCAGTTGCCACGGCAATGATGGCCGTGGCCGCGCCGAAGGCGGGGTGCGCCCGCCCAGCCTCGACTGGCAGCGCCTGGCCCAGGGCCAGGGCGCACGCCAGAGCAACGGGCGCAGCTACCCGGCTTACACCGACAACAGCCTGGCCCGCGCCATCCAGCACGGCCTGGACCCGGCCGGCAACCGCCTGGACCCGGCCATGCCTCGCTTTGAACTGACCCTGGCCGACCAGCGCAACCTCACCGCCTACCTCAAACGCCTGGCTGATGAGCGCGACCCTGGCGTGGAAGAAGGGGTGCTACGCCTGGGTACCCTGTTGCCCGCCAGCGGGCCGTTGGCCGAGGCCGGGCAGGTGGTGCGCGCGGTGCTCGAGGACGGGGTGGCCCAGCTCAATCAGCAGGGCGGCGTTCATGGCCGGCGCCTGGAACTGGTGGTGATCGACCCCGGCAGCGACCTGGCCAGTGCCGAGCATGCGCTGCAGCAGTTGCTCGAGCAGCAGCGGGTATTTGCGCTGATCAGCCCGCTGGCACCGATGCTCGACCCGCGCCTGGCCCTGCTGCTCGAACAGCACGGCGTGCCACTGGTTGGCAGTACACCGCGCGGTGGCGGCAGTGCGCAGATATTCGACCCCATGCCAGGTATCGCCACGCAATTGCTGAGCCTGGCCGTGCATGCCCGCGATACCTTGGGCCTGGCGCCAGATGGCTTGCGTGTGGTGTATGCCGGCGATGACCAGGCGGCGCAAGCCGAACAGGTGCGCGAGCGCCTGCAGCAGCTGGGTTGGGCGCCAGCACCGGTCGAGGCCTTCAAAGGCCAGCCGGTGCAGGGGCAGGGCATTGTTTTTCTAGGCCGCGCCCAGGCCTTTGCCGAGCTGGCCACGGCGTTGCAGGCGGCAGGCCGTGCCCCCTATCTGTTCGCCACCTCCAGCCAGGTGGCCGGTGCCGTGGCCTCGCTACCGGCCCAGTGGTCGCAGCGGGTGTTCCTGGCCTATCCGTTCGTGCCCGCCGACTGGACCGAACAGGGCATGGCGACCTTGGCCGGCCTGCAGCAGCGTCAAGGCCTCGACACGCGTCAGGCCTCGCTGCAAGTCAACACCCTATGTGCCCTGCGCCTGCTTGGCGAAGCCCTCAAACAGATCGGCCGTGACGCCAGCCGCGAGCGCCTGGTTGCGGCGCTGGAGGGCCTGCATGGCGTCGATACCGGCCTGACCCCGCCGCTGGGCTTCGGGCCGGGCCAGCGCCAGGGCCTGGCCGGCGCCCATGTGGTCGCGGTGGCGCTGCCTGGGCCACGCTTTACAGCTGTCGCCCCGTATCGGCCTGTACCGGTCAGCCCTTGAGTGGAGGTTGCCATGCGTATCCTGTTGCTGTGCCTGTTGCTGCTGGTCGCCAAGGCGGGCTGGGCCGATAGCCCGGCGGCGCGGGTCAATGGTGTGGACATCGGGCTGCTGCGCCTGGAGCGCTATTTCAGCGAGTATCTGCAGGCACAGGGGCGGGCGGTGACCAGTATCCGCAACCCTGCGCTGTACAAACGTCTGCGCAGCCAGGCCCTGGACGAACTGATCGACAAGGAGTTGCTGTGGCAAGAAGCCCAGCGCCGCGGTATCGCCATCAGCGATGAACAGGTGTCAGCACAGCTCGGCGAAGTCGAGGCGGCATTCTCTAGCCCGGCGCTGTTTGAAAGACGGCTTGCAGAGGCAGGGTTCGACCGCGCAGCATACGCTGACTACCTGCACCGGGAGCTGGCAGCGCAACAGGTGTATGCCCAGCTCAGCGCGGTAGCCGAACCCACCCAGGCCGAGGTGGAAGCGTTTTATCAGGCCAACCAACAGAGACTGCAAGGAGCGCAGAACCAAAGTGATAATTCTTCGGTCATACGCGAACAGAGCCTGGTGCTGGCCAGGGCCTCGCTCATCAGCCAATTGCAGGCACAGTCCCGGCAAGCGGCGCGCCAACGTTTGCGCGAATCCGCTAAAGTGGAAATCGCTGACTGAAGCCTGCGATGGCGTTTCCCCAAAGCTGGGGAATAACGGCTTGGCAAAGTGCCATCAGGTGCCCCGGATGTGGGGCAGCGAGCCTGAGCCTGTTCGTAGGGCTATCAAAGGTGCCAGCAAAATCAATAACTTGACGTGGTGCAACATGACTATTCATGCCTGGCACGAAGCCTGCTCAAGCCTTACCAAGGCCGCACTTCGCAGACCGGGGAACCGGGCAGTTCTTGGGAGTCGACCTTGGTGAACAGAGTATTGGTAGTCGATGACGAACAGACCCTTGCGCAAAACCTGCAAGCGTACCTGCAGGCGCAAGGCCTGGAAGTCCATGTTGCCCACGACGGTGCCAGTGGTATCGGCCTGGCTGAGTGCCTGGCACCGGATGTGATCGTGCTGGATTACCGCTTGCCCGATATGGAGGGTTTTCAGGTCCTGGAGACTGTGCGCAAGAACAGGCAGTGCCACTTCGTGCTGATCACCGCCCACCCGACCGCCGAGGTCCGTGAGCGAGCCGCCGAACTTGGCGTGACCCATGTCCTGTTCAAGCCGTTCCCGCTGTCGGAACTGGCGCGCCCGATCTTCGACCTGATGGGCATCGAGCGCCGGCGCAGGGCCACGGACAACCCGGCAGAAGGGTTCGTCGAACGACGCCAGAACAGGAACGAATCGTTCCCCTTGCAGTTGTTCGATGGTAGCTGGGTACTGGCCGACCGCCGCCGTAATGGCGCCAAGCCCCCTGGACCCGACGACGACCAACTGCTCACCGGGGAATAGCGGCGCCCGCAGCCCTCACCGAGCCTGCGACGCGCCCCCTGAGCGGAGTCGCAGGCCATGTCAGATGTATTCGACCACAGCGTTTCGGCCTCATCGCCGGTACAGGCTCCGCCAGCCTCAAGCTACCCCCGCGATCTCATGGCCCAGGCCCGCCTGCAAGCCAGCGGCGAGCGCCTGCTCAACTGCCTCGAACGCCTCGCCTGCGACACCCCCGACACCTTCATCCGCCGCCTGGGCAGCACCCTGCATTACCCGGTACTGGACAGCCAGAGCCTGTTGGCCAGCACCCCTCGTTTCGACAAGATCAGCCTGGCCCAATGCCTGAAGCGCGAGTTCGTGCTGATAGAGCAGGGCGGTGAACTGCGGGGTGTGTTCGCCGACCCCTTCGACCACGCCCGCCTGGCCTGGATCGACGATGTGCTGCAAGGCGCGCCTTTGTACCTGGCCCACGCCGCCGACCTTGCCACCTTCCTGGCCCGCCACGAAGAAAGCTTTCACGCCGTCGATGCCCTCGATCACGACGCCGAAGCCAGCAGCGAAAGCGACCCGCTGCAACGGCTGTCGCTGACCAGCATCAGCGAAGACCAGAGCAAGGTGGTCAAGCTGGTCAACTCAACCCTTTACGACGCCCTCAAGCAGCATGCCAGCGATATCCACCTGGGCATGACCGGCCAGGGCCTGACCATCAAATACCGCATCGACGGCGTGCTCAACGCGGCCGGCAAAGCCAGTGGCAGCGCCTTCGCCGACCAGGTGATTTCGCGCATCAAGGTCATGGCCGAGCTGGACATCGGTGAAAAGCGCGTGCCCCAGGATGGCCGCTTCAAGGTTGCCGTAGGCGAGCGCCAGATCGACTTCCGGGTGTCGATCATGCCCAGCATCTTCGGTGAAGACGCCGTGCTGCGGGTGCTCGACAAACAGGACCTGTCCGACCGTGTCAGCGGCGTGCAGCTGCAGGCCCTGGGCTTTGCCGATGAAACCCTGCGCGCCCTGCGCCGCCTGGCCGCCGAGCCCTACGGCATGATCCTGGTCACCGGCCCCACCGGCAGCGGCAAGACCACCACCCTCTACGCCATGATCAGCGAGATCAACCACGGTGTGGACAAGATCATCACCATCGAAGACCCGGTCGAGTACCAGTTGCCCGGCGTGCTGCAGATCCCGGTCAACGAGAAGAAGGGTTTGACCTTCGCCCGTGGCCTGCGCTCGATCCTGCGCCACGACCCGGACAAGATCCTGGTCGGCGAAATCCGCGACCCCGACACCGCGCAGATCGCCGTGCAGTCGGCACTTACCGGCCACCTGGTGTTCACCACCATCCACGCCAACAACGTTTTCGATGTGATCGGCCGCTTCAGCCAGATGCAGGTCGACCCCTACAGCTTCGTCTCCGCCCTCAACGCTGTGCTGGCCCAACGCCTGATCCGCCTGGCCTGCCCGCATTGCTGCACGCCGTGCGAGGCCGATGACGAAACCCTGGCCGCCTCCGGCCTTACCCGTGACGCCGTGCAGGGCTGGACGTTCGTCCGCGCCCAGGGCTGTGGCCAGTGCCGCGGCAGTGGCTACCGCGGCCGCAGCGCCATCGCCGAACTGCTGCACCTGGACGACGACCTGCGGCAGATGATCGTCGAACGACGCCCGCTGGCGCAGATCAAGGCGCTGGCCTGCCAGCGCGGCCTGCGTCTGCTGCGCGCATCCGCCCTGGACCTGGTCCGTGAGGGCCGTACCACGCTTGAGGAGATCAACCGTGTCACATTCATTGCGTGATCATGCCTCTACCCGTTACTGCGCCGTGCTCGGCGCCGAAGGCGTCGGCCTGGGCCGCTGGCACGGCAACCAGCACCAATGGCTGGGCAGCCGCGCCTTCACCGGTGACGCCGGGCAACCGGCCTGGGATGCTGCCCTGCAGGCCCTGGCCGCGCTGCTGGGCGAGCATGCCGTGCGCGGTGGCCAGTGCCAGGTGCTGCTGTCGGCGCGCTACAGCCGGTTCTGCCTGGTGCCTTGGAGCGCTGCCATCAGCCATCCACGCGAGCTTGAGGCCTACGCCCGGGCCTGCTTCGAGAACCTCTATGCCCAGCCGCTCGACGACTGGCGCATCGCCCTTTCGCCAGAGCCGGCCGGCGCTGCGCGTATCGCCACAGCGCTGCCTGAGGCACTGCTGCAGGGGCTGCAGGCACTGGCCCGGGAAAATCGCTTGCGCCTGCGTTCGGTGCAGCCGTACTTGATGGCTGCCTACAACCGCTGCTCATCGCAGCTGCAGGCGGGCGATTTCCTGTTTGTCCTCGCCGAGCCACGGCGCAGCGTGTTGCTGCTGGCCGCCGGTGGCGCCTGGCAGCAGGTGCTGACGCAGGGCTGCGCCGACAGCGACCAAGCCCTGCAGGCGCTGATCGAACGGACCTGCGAGCTGTATGGCGAGCACATGCCGCAGGTCTACCTGCATGCCCCGGGCCGGGGCGACGTGCCGCAACTGGCGGCGGTGCAGCTGTGCCAGCCGGCCAGCGAAGCCGACCCGCTGTGCGCCATGTGGCGGGCGGTGGCCTGACATGCGCCGCCTCGACCTGGAATTCCAGCCCCGGCGCAGCAGCCCGCTGGCCTGGTCGCTGCTGGCCCTGGGCGGCGCGGTGGTGGCCGTGCTGGTACTGCTGCAACAGCACCTGCAAGCCGAGCAGGTCCACCTTGAGGCCCGGCTGCACAGCCTGGAGCTGCAACTGGGCCGCCGCCCGGCCACGGTCGCCCCGCAGAACAGCGCCGCCAGCCGCGAGCAGGCCGAACGCCTGGCGCAGATGCGCAGTGTTTCACAGCAACTGCAACGGCCCTGGCAGCAACTGTTCGCCATGCTTGAAGCGCAACCCCAGGAAGACGTGGCCCTGCTCAGCCTGACGCCCGATGCCCGCAAGGGCCAGGTGCGCATTGCCGCCGAGGCCCGCAACCTGGAAGCGATGCTGCAGTACCACCACCGCCTGGAACAGAGCACCGAGCTCAGCGATGTATCGCTGCTCAACCATGAGGTGGTGGCGGGCCAACCCGAGCACCCGGTGCGCTTCACCCTTACCGCCACCTGGGAGACCGGCCATGCGCGCCCCTGACTCGATAAACAGCCTGATCCTTCAGGAGCAGTTGCGCCGTATCGGCCCGGTCGGCCTGGCCGGCGCCGCAATGGCCGTCCTGGCAGTCGCTGTAGCGCTGGCCGGGGTGCTGCCGCAGTGGCAGGCCCTGCGCGAGCTGCGCGCCAGCGAGGCCGATGCCAGCGCCCAGGTCGAGCGGGTCAGGCGCGGCGAGCTCAAAGTCGCCGTCAAGCCTGAACAGCAAGCGCTGGACAGCCTGCGCCAGCAACTGCCAGGGCAACCTGAAGCCAGCGAGCTGATCGAGCGCCTGTACCACCTGGCCAGCGCCCAACGAATCAGCCTGGCCCGTGGTGAGTACGCCCTGGGTGTCGACCCCAAGACCCAGCTGGCGCGTTACCAGATCGTCCTGCCGGTACGTGGCAGCTATCCGCAGATCCGCGGCTTTGTGCGCGGCCTGCTGGGCCAGTTGCCGACCCTGGTGCTGGAAGACCTGGAGCTGCAGCGCAAGCGCATTGGCGACAGTGAACTCAATGGCCGCCTGCGCATGACCCTTTACCTGTCGAGGTCGTGATGAACACTCAGCGTGCAGTGGTGTGGGCGGGGTTTCTGGGGCTTGCCGGGGCGTTGGCCTGGGCGCCTGGGCACTGGTTCGGCGAGGGCAGCGAGGAGGCCCTGATCGCCGGCAAGCCGGCGTCCACACAAGCGGTTTCTGAGAGTGCCGGCGTACCGGTGATGAAGCCAGAACAGGCCACGCGCGACCTGTTCCCCCGCCAGCAATGGACCAAACCCAAGGCCCTGGCCACGGTCACCGAACAACCTGTGGTCGCCACCTCGGTGGTAGCCGCTGCCCCCGCAGCCCCGGCGCTGCCTTTCCAGTTCGTCGGCCGCCTGGGCGATCGCGATGACCTGCAGGTCTTCCTGCGCAGCGGCGAAAAACTCTACGTCGTGCGTCAGGGCGACGTGATTGACGACACCTACCGCCTCGATCGGGTTTCGGCCAATGAGCTGGGCCTGGTCTACCTGCCTTTGCACCAGTCACAGACTCTGTCTGTCGGGAGCGCACCATGAAGCCATCGAAGTTGTGCAAGCCTGCTCCGTTCATGCTGCTGGCGCTCTGCGTGGCCATTGCCGGCTGCGGTTCGAGCGCGGTGCGCAAAGACAGCCAGGCGCTGATGAAAGAAGGCCAGTACGAGGCCGGTATCGCTCGCCTGGAAGAGGCGCTGCGCGACGACCCGCGTGACACCGACCTGAACATTGCCCTGGCCCAAGGCCGCCAGCACGCGGTCGAGGCGCTGCTTGGCCAGGCCGACAGCGACCGCATCCGCCACGACTTCGCCGGCGCGCGCCTTGGTTATGGCCGCGTGCTCACCCTGGAACCGAACAACCGCCGCGCGCATGAGGGCATCCGCCAGCTGGAACTGATGCGCACCCTCGATGACCGTGTTGCGCTGGGCCAGGCTGCGCTGCGCCAGGGCGACCTGTTCGGTGCCGAGCGTTACATGCGTGAGGTGCTGCGCCTGGACCCGCAAAACCAGAAGGGCATCATGCTGCGCAGCGATATCGAGAACGTCCAGGCCCGCACGGCGCAGCCCTTCCCGCAACTGCGCAGCAAGCTGGAACGCCCGGTGACCCTGGAGTTTCGCGATGCCGAGCTCAAGGTCATTTTCGAAGTGCTGTCCCAGGTGGCCGGCATCAACTTCATTTTCGACAAGGACCTGCGCCCGGACATGAAGGCCACCATCTTCGTACGCGAGGTGCGCATCGAGGATGCCATAGCCCTGTTGCTGGAACAGAACCAGCTGCGCCAGAAGATCGTCAACGACAACACCTTGCTGGTCTACCCCGACTCGCCGCAGAAGACCAAGGACTACCAGGAACTGGTCATGCGCACGTTCTACCTGACCAGCATCGATGCCAACACCGCACTGAACATGGTCAAGACCATGCTAAAGACCCGCGATGTATTCGTTGATGAGCGCCTCAATACCCTGACCATGCGCGACACCCCCGACGCCGTGCGCATGGCCGAGAAGCTGCTGCAGTCGCAGGACCAGTCCAACCCTGAAGTGGTGCTGGAAGTGGAGGTGATGGAGGTGGCCCGCTCGCGCATCCTCGACCTTGGCCTGCAATGGCCCAATACCTTCGGGGTGCTGAGCGATGAGGGCAACCCGGTCAGCGTGCTGGACCAGTTGCGCGGCATCAACTCCGGGCGTATCAGCATCTCGCCGGCGCCCCAGGCCAAGATCAACGCCCAGGACAAGGACATCAACACGTTGGCCAGCCCGGTGATCCGCGTCAGCAACCGCGAGCAGGCGCGCATCCACATCGGCCAGCGTGTGCCGATCATCAGCGCCACCTCGGTACCTTCCACCCAAGGGCCGGTGATCACCGAAAGCGTCACCTACCTGGATGTCGGTCTGAAGCTTGAAGTGCAGCCTACCGTGCACCTGAACAACGAGGTGGCGATCAAGGTGGCGCTCGAGGTCAGCAACGCCACCCCGCTGGAGCCGACCCGCCAGGGCACCATCCCGGTCCAGGTCGACACCCGCAACGCCCAGACCAGCCTGCGCCTGCACGACGGCGAAACCCAGGTGCTGGCGGGGCTGGTGCGCAACGACAAGACCTCCAGCGGCAACAAGATCCCGGGCCTGGGCGACATCCCTGGCCTGGGCCGGCTGTTCGGCAGCAACCGCGATGACATGAGCAAGTCCGAACTGGTACTGGCGATCACCCCGCGGATCGTACGCAACCTGCCTTACCAGAGCCCCTCGGACATGGAGTTCGCCACCGGTACCGAATCGAGCATGCAGGTGCGCCAACTGGCCCTGCCTTTGCCAGCCGGCGCGCTGCCGGCCGATGAGCCGGGCCAGGCGCCTGGCGATGCACCGGTTGTCGACAGCCAGATGGCGGTGGTGCCTGCCAGCAAGGGCCCACGGCCATGAAACGCCGCGTGCAAGGCTTCAGCCTGATCGAGGTGGTGCTGACCCTGGCATTGCTCGGGCTGCTCGCCAGCATGGCTGCACCGCTGACCGAAACCGTGGTGCGCCGCACCAAGGAGCAGCAATTGCGTCAGGCGCTGTACCAGATCCGCGATGCCATCGATGCCTACAAACGGGCCTTCGACGCAGGTTTCATCGAAAAAGGCCTGGATGCCAGTGGCTACCCGCCAAACCTGCAGGTACTGGTCGACGGGGTGCGCGATGTACGCAGCGCCAAGGGCAACAAGTTCTACTTCCTGCGGCGCATCCCGCACGACCCGCTGGTAGCGGCAAAAGACGATGACGGCGGTGGCTGGGGCTTGCGCGCCTATGACAGCGGGCCGGACAACCCGCGTGACGGCGAAGACGTTTACGACGTGTACTCCAAGGCCCGCGGCAAAGGCCTCAACAACATCCCCTACGGGCAATGGTGACGGCCATGAAACGCAGCCGAGGTTTCACCCTGATCGAACTGCTGGTGGTGATGGCGATCATCGCCACGCTGATGACCATTGCCATGCCACGTTACTTCAACAGCCTGGAAAGCTCCCGTGAGGCTGCCCTGCGCCAGAGCCTGGCGGTGCTGCGTGAGGCGCTGGACCACTACTACGGCGACACCGGCCGCTACCCCGACTCGCTGGAACAACTGGTCGAGCAGCGCTACCTGCGCAACACCCCGATCGACCCGATTACCGAACGCGGTGATGCCTGGCAACTGGTGCCGCCGCCAGAAGGGGTGGCCGGAGGCGTGGCCGACATCAAGAGCGGTGCGACAGGGAGGGCACGTGATGGCAGCCACTTCGCACAATGGTAAGGCCTGCAACGGCTTCACCTACCTGGGTGTATTGCTGCTGATCGCAGCCAGCAGCGTGGCCCTGGCGTCCAGCGGCACGCTGTGGTCCAGCGCGGCGCAGCGCGAAAAGGAGCGTCAGTTGCTGTGGGTGGGTGGCCAGTATGCCCAGGCACTGCGCAGCTATTACCGCGCTTCGCCAGGCCTGGCGCAGTACCCGCAGGCGCTGGCCGACCTGCTTGAGGACAACCGTTTTCCCGAGCCGAAACGGCACATCCGCCGGTTGTACCCGGACCCGGTCACCGGCAGTGATGAATGGGGGCTGTTGCGTTCGATCGACGGGCGTATCACCGGGGTGCACAGCCGCTCCGACGCCACCCCGTTCAAACGCAGCGGCTTCGACACGCAGTGGTCCGGCTTCGAAGGCCTCGAGCACTACAGCGACTGGCAGTTCGTCGCCGAGCAGGCTTTCAACGAAAGCGCCAGTGGCGCACAGACCCACAGCAGCCCGGGGGACGCGCCATGAAACGCCTGAACGTGTTTTGCCTGAGCCTTGGCCTGCTGCTGGCCGCCGGGGTATCCGATGTGGCGCAGGCCGATGCCGAAGACGAGATGAAGGGCTTTATCGTCGACAACACCATCTCGCACATCGGCCACGACTTTTACTACTACTTTGCCGACCGCCTGCGCGCCACCAGCCGCTTGGATTTCAACCTGGTGGTGCGCGAACGCCCGGATGCCCGCTGGGGCAGCCTGATCACGGTGGAGTTCGAGCGCGACGTGTTGTACCGCCGCTTTCTGCCACCCAACGTCACCCAACTGAAAGAAGAGGCCGTTGCGGCCGCCGACCTGGTCAAGCAGGAGGTGATTCAACGCAAGCTGCAACGCCTGCTGCAAGACACCACTGATCTGGAGAGGGACGAGCTATGAACACGCGTATACCCCACTGCATCGCCGCCTGTCTCGTGGCCTGCGCCGTTACCGCCCAGGCCACGGAGCTGGTGTACACCCCGGTCAACCCGGCGTTCGGTGGCAACCCGCTCAACGGCACCTGGTTGCTGAACAATGCCCAGGCGCAGAACGACTATGACGACCCCGACCTCAAGGACCGCACCTCCGCCTTTGGCGGTACCTCGGCCCTGGAGCGCTTCAGCAACCAGCTGGAGTCGCGGATGTTGTCGCAGTTGCTGGACAACATCAGCAATGGCCAAACCGGCAGCATGGCCACCGATGCCTTCCTGATCGATGTGATCGATGACTCCGGTGCCCTGAGCATCAAGGTCACCGACCGCGTCACAGGAGAAATTTCGATCATTGAGGTCAGCGGCCTGAACCCCTGAGAGGGACGGGTTGTTATCTGGGGAGAGAACACCATGAAACGTCTGCTGAGCACTTTGCTGATCCTCGCCGCCCTGCAAGGCCTCCAAGGTTGCGGCCTGCGCGAACCGATGTCGGCCGAACAGGACTCGGAAAGCCCGACCCTGACCCCGCGCGCGTCGACTTACTACGACCTGATCAACATGCCACGCCCCAAGGGCCGGCTGATGGCGGTGGTGTATGGCTTCCGCGACCAGACCGGGCAATACAAGCCGACCCCGGCCAGCTCGTTTTCCACCAGTGTCACCCAAGGGGCGGCGAGCATGCTGATGGATGCCCTCAATGCCAGCGGCTGGTTCGTGGTGCTGGAGCGTGAAGGCCTGCAGAACCTGCTGACCGAACGCAAGATCATCCGCGCCTCGCAGAAAAAGGCCGACGTACCGGAGAACATCCAGACCGAGCTGCCGCCGCTGCAAGCGGCCAACCTGATGCTCGAAGGCGGCATCATCGCCTACGACACCAATGTGCGCAGCGGCGGGGAAGGGGCACGCTACCTGGGCATCGACATCTCCCGCGAGTACCGGGTCGATCAGGTCACGGTCAACCTGCGGGCGGTGGACGTACGCACCGGGCAGGTACTGGCCAACGTGATGACCAGCAAGACCATCTACTCGGTGGGGCGTAGCGCCGGGGTGTTCAAGTTCATCGAGTTCAAGAAGCTGCTCGAAGCAGAAGTGGGCTACACCACCAACGAACCCGCGCAGTTGTGCGTGCTGTCGGCTATCGAGTCGGCGGTAGGGCATTTGCTGGCACAGGGGATCGAGCGGCGGTTGTGGCAGGTGGCGGGGGATGCAGGGGATGGCAAGGCTGGGGTGGACAAGTACCTGAGCCAGTCTCAGGCGCAATGACCATGGAGACGAGATCGTCCCTCGCCGGTACAGCGGCGTCCGAGCGCGCTGTACCTCGAGGTGCCATCCTTGTCCACGTACAGCCTGCCTTCAGGACGTCGCCTTGGCAGGCTCCGGGATCCATGTTTTCTGCGCTTCACACTGAACGCCGATCTGCAGGTTGGTTTCGTCCCTATACGGGTTCCCTTTTTCGTCGATCAGGTAGAACACCTCATGCAGGTACTGCTTACCCTGCTTATCCCGGTAACATCTGAACGCCGTGTTCTCAGGGAAGACCTCGCGAATCTTCGAAAACTCGGTAGCGTGCCCTACCATCGCCTGGAACGCGTCATTGTCAAAACTGACCACCTTTCTCAAGTCGACGAAGTCCTGAAAGTACGCCTGCATATCCTTGCCCGAGCAGGTGCCGTGTTTTTGCCATTCATGCGCCAACATACCCTTGGGCTCGCGGGTAACGATGTCCCGCAGGGCTTTGTTGGCAAGCACTGCACTCATCTCATCGGCCCTCATTGCACAGGCTTCGCCGTTGGTGCAGTCAGGGGACTTGGTGCAGTACTGGGGGTGACGATTGGTGAGGTTGCCAATGCTTTCGCTGTAGGGCCAGACACCGTGGGTGAGAAAGCGTTGCGGTGCCTGGTCACAGCCTGGCGTTGAGGGCCGCATGATGCAGAAAGTTGGTTGCCAAGTGACGGAGTAGACCAGGTACTTGGCGGGCGGCGCATCGGCATAGGCCTCTTCATTGGCATCGAGCGCCATGACGCGGCTTGCCCCGAAGAGGGTCAGCACTAGCAGGATTGTGATCAACATGCGCATGGGTTCACTCCCTTGAACGAGGCCGCTCTGGTAGTGGCGGCGTCAGCCCAATTAACCGGGAACAGGAGGGCGCGCGTCTACTGGCAAAAATGTCGGGTGGCTATTTGACTGCATCACCCCGCCTTGCGCAAAGTCAGGTTGATCCGCCGCTCGCCCATCCGCGGATGCACGCCCGGCTTGATCGGCAGTACGCCATGAAAGCGCAACCGGTCCTCACCTCCCCAGACCAGCACATCGCCATGGCTCAACGCTATTCGCCGGGTCTTGTCCGAGCGCTGGAAACCACCCAGCAGGAACACCGCCGGCAACCCCAGAGATACCGACACGATCGGCTGGCCGAAGTCCGCTTCGTCGCGATCCTGGTGCAGGCTCAGGCGGGTACCGGGCAGATAGTGGTTGACCAGGCAGGCATCAGGTACGAACGCGTCGAAGCCTGCCGCGGCCGCAGCACGCCCGGCCAGGTCAAGCAGAGCTTCAGGCAGGGCTGGCCAAGGTTCGCCGTTGGCTGGGTCGGTCGGGCTGTATCGGTAGCCCTTGGCGTCGCTGACCCAACCCAGCGAACCGCAGTTGGTCAAGGCCACCGCCATGTGCAGCCCGCCAGGCGTACGCATGTGCCGGAAGGGGGCTGCGCGAAGCACAGGGCGCAGAGCGTCGAGCAGCCGCTCGACTTGCGCAAGGGCGAAGCCGGGCAACAGCACGGTGTGGCTGGCCAGCCGTTGTGGCTGGGGGCCGAACAGGTCGAGATCGGACTGGATCATGGTCGTGATGTCGAGGGATGTGTGTGGCCATTCTAACCCGCTCAGCAGGCAGGCCAGGGTTTTTCACTGCTATAGAACACGGCGAGCCACACGGTATGGGTGCCTTGTGCGGTCCATTCCACGCGATGGCGGCAATGGGCCGGGATGTCCAGGCAATCACCCGGCGCCAGCAGCCGTGTGTAGGCTTCATGCTCGAGGCGCAGGCCGGCACTGCCGCTCAGCAGCACGATCCATTCGCCTTCGGGCTGGTCGTACCAGAACCCGGCAGGGCTGCACTGGCCGCTTGAAACAATGCGCTCGATACGCAGGCCCGGGCGTTGCAGGAGGTCATCGACCCGTTCCGGTGTGGCAGGGTCACACGGTGGGAGGGTGGTCAGCACGTTGGCAGGTGTCATAGCGCATCTCGCTGTATGGGAGGTATTTCACTATGGACTGGATCGAAAGGTCGCGCGCTTCTTGACCACCTATCTCGAATGTAGGGATTTTCTGAGATTTATCGGCCGAAAGGCAACGCCACTCCGATCAACGCGAACAAGCCCCCGCAGCACCGATTGAAACCCTTGCCAGCTTTGGCCAGCCAAGGCCTGATACGGAACGCCAACCGAGCCAGCAGGTATTCGACCACGAACTCCACGCTGGCGAAGGTGGCGGCCATGAGCACAAACTGCATGAGCAAGCCGCGCTGCGGGTCGATGAACTGCGGCAGGAATGCGCCATAGAACAGCAGCACCTTGGGGTTGGCCATGGCCGACAGCAGGCCCTGGCGGAACAGACCGGCATTGCTCAGCTTTGCGGGGCGCGTGTTCATTTCAAGGTGCAAGGCCGGGCTGCGCCAGAGCGTAATCCCCAACCACACCAGGTAGGCGCCACCTACCCACTTCAATACCGTCAGCAATGCCGCTGACGTTTGCAGCAGGGCCGTCAGGCCGAACATGGCCAGGGCGATCAGCGCGCTGAAGCCGAACACACCGCCAACGATGGTGAACAAGGTACGGTGAGCGCCATACAGCGCGCCATGGGTCAACGCCAGTAAGCTGTTCGGCCCTGGGGTCAGCGACAGGCCGATGCTTGCCAGCAGGTAAATGAGCCAGGTATCCAGAGCCATGCAACGCGCCTTTTTCGATCAGTGTTCAGGTGTCCAGTCTAAGCGACGGCGTGGCTGGGGCAGGGTATGATCTGGACATTCGAAGGTACTTTCTGGACATCCTCGCATGGCCCCCGATATTCGCCTGCTGATCCTGCCCTTGCCGGATTTCGCATTGCTGCCCTTTGGCGCATTTCTGGACAAGCTGCGTTTCAGCGCCGATGACGAAGATTACAGCCGCCAGCGCTACTGCAGCTGGACACTCGGCGGGCTGACCGGGGAGCCTGTGGTTTCCAGCAGCGGCGCGGTGGTGCAAGTGGCGGCGATTACCGATTCGCTGGCGCTGGAGGGTTTCGATTACCTGGTGCTGTTCGGCAGCCGCAACGCGCAGGCAACTGCCGGGTTGGCTCCTCGCTACAAGAGCCTGCTCAAGCGCGCAGCCAGGGCTGGGGTGAAATTGGTCGGCGTCGACAACGCGGTTTTCCTGCTGGCGGCCTGTGGTTTGCTGGAGGCGCACAGGGTGGTTGTGCACTGGCGTCACGAAACCGAGTTCCGCGCATTGTTCCCGCACCTTCAGGTACTGCGCGAGCAGCTGTACTGCATCGACGGGGCCCGTATTACATGCGCCGGTGGCACGGCAGCCATCGACCTGGCGGTGGCGCTGTTGTCAGAGGCCTGTGGCCGCGCTCGCGCGCTCAAGGGGTTGGCCGACATGCTGGTGGATGAGACCCGTGACAGCCGCCATGCCCTGCGCTCGCTGGAGGCCGGCGCAGGGCAGGGGCGCCAGGTGCAGCGCGCGCTGGCGTTGATGCGCCACCAGATGGGGGCGCGCCTGTCCATCGAGCGATTGGCGGCAGAGCTGGGGATCAGCCGGCGGCAACTGGACCGCCAGTTCCAGGCCAGCCACGGCATGAGCGCCAAGGCCTGGTGGCTGGAAATGCGCCTGCAACAGGCCCGCTGGCGGCTGTGCAACTCCAGCCATGGCCTGGCGCAGATTGCCGAGGAAGTAGGGCTTGGAGATGCCAGTTACCTGGGCAGGCGCGTGCGACAGCGCTTTGGTTGCACCGCGCAGGCGCTGCGCAAAGCGGCTCATTGCGGCGTGCCGAACAACGCCGTCCAATAGATGCCCGCATCGCTTTTGGGGTCCACTGCATAGGCAGCCCCCATTTCGCGGAAGTCTGGGTTCATCAAGGTTGCGCAATGCCCAGGGCTGGCCAGCCAGCCATCTACCACCTTTTGTGCCGAGTCACGCCCGGCTGCGATGTTCTCGCCAATCTGCTGGTACAGGTAGCCGGCCAGTTCGGCACGGTCACCCGGCGTGCGGCCGTCGCGGTCGATGTGGTCGAAGAAATTCTGGTTGGCCATGGCCCTTGTATGGTTGGCCGCCACCCCCGCCAGCACGGTGCTCCAGCCAAGCGCGGGTGCTGCGGCAAAGGGTTGGCCGCCGCATTGTCGTGGGGCCTTGCGCGCAGCGTTGATCGCCTGCAGCACATTTTGCCCCTCTGCCTGCCAGTCGCCCAGGCGCCCGCTGAGCAATGGGCGCGCCAGTACGATGCGCCAGTCGCGGCCTTCCTGGCTGACGCCAATGTCGACGAACTGGGGGTCGAGCACCACCTGGCAGAAGCTTTCCTGGATGGCATGCATCGCGGCGCGGGCGTCGCGCGGGCCGGACAGGCTGATCGCCTGTACGTTGACCATGGGGTAGGCCGCGCGGGTCATGGCCTGCTGCAGGTCGCGCGTACCTTCGGGCGACAGCGCCAGGCGGGTGTCGCTGTTGAGCGGCGGCAGCTCGAGCGATGCTCCATCGCCGCAGGGTTGGGCCTGGCTGCGGTAGGCATTGATCGAATCGATCAGTTGCGCCTCTTCGCCGTTGGCAGCCAGGCTCGAAGTCGAAACGGCCAGGCTTAACGACAAGGCGGCAACGGATGACAGGACGCGCATGTGGATCTCCCTGTGACTGGCAGCGTCTTGGTATGCGCTGCTCATCCTACACAAGCCCAAGGCTTTTGGCCCGGTGTCGTGCAAAGCAATGAAAACAAAACACCAGCAATGGCTTGCAGGCGACAAAAGAGGTGGTAGACCGCGGGTTGCCTGAAAAGTGCGATGCGTTGCCCATCATTGTCGGGGCTTGAGTTTGACTGCGCGCTGTGTGCAAACGTTCGCCGGTGTCAGGGGCTGCGCAACAGTCACCCGGCTCAGCGCGCCAACGCCGGGTTGGGTTTGTAGAACAGAAAGAGCCTTGTCTGGGCGGTCCTGCGGTAGGCTTTGGCCCAGTCGGGGCGCACTGTGCGGTCATGGAAGTAAAGCGCGCCGCCGGTGGTGTCTTTGAGCTGCTGGTTGAGCGCCTTGCGCGCGATCTCCTTGGCGATGTCGTAGCGCTGCGGCTCCTCGACCTGGTCGGAGCGCCCGTCACACCACCAGGAAAACTGGCAGGACTTGCTTTCAACCCCTTGCTTGACCACACCACAGATGGTGTTGGGGAAACCGTCCTTGCCAAGGCGGTTGAGCACCACGCTGGCCACAGCGCTCATGTCTTTTTCATCGGCACCTTTGGCTTCCCAGTAGATCGTGCGTGCCAGGCAGGTGATGCTGTCGTCCAGCGGCGCCTGGCCTGCGGGGTCGACTGCCTTGACTTCACTGGGCGTCAGGGTTTCGGCTTTTTTCGGTGCTGGCGCATCGTCGGCCACCTTCTCTTCAAGCACCTCGGCCTTTTCCTCGGCAACAGTGGCCTTGGCAGTGTCGGCGGCATTCAATGGGCCTGCGAGCAGGGCCGAGGTGAAGCCGATCACCATCCACGATAGGCGCATGGTCCAGGTTCCGAAGTGTTTGCTGATCCTCAGTCTAGCCAAGCGTTTTCAATTGAGCGAAAGCATTAACATCAAGGGTAGGGTCACCGCGGCGGCCACGGTCTGCAAGGCGATGATGGTCGCCATCAACGGTGCGTTGCCGCCCATTTGCCGCGCCATGACATAGGACGACGATGCTGTAGGCAATGCCTGGAACAGCACCGCCACCACCGCCGCCTGGCCGCTCAGGCCGAGCAGGCGGCACAGGCCCCAGGTGGTCAGCGGCATGACCAGGAACTTGAACGTCGAAGCCGCCAGCAGCGGGCGTACCTGTTGGCCGACGCTGGCGCCGCCCAGTGCTGCGCCGACACACAAAAGGCCCAAGGGCAGGGCGGCCTGGCCCAGCGCCTTGACTGTTGGCTCGATGCCGGCAGGGAGCCCCAACCCGGTGACGCGCAGCAGCAGCCCGCCAGCACACCCCACGATCAACGGGTTGGCGAAGATCGCCCGCAGCACGGTGACCGGGGAACTGTGGCGTGCACTGAAACGGGCGAACACCAGCACGCAAAGCAGGTTCACCAATGGCACGATGGCGGCGTTCGCCACCGCCGCCAGGGCAATGCCCGCACTGCCGTAGAGCCCGGCGGCCAGGGTGGCGCCAATATAGTTGTTGAACCGCACGCCACCCTGGAACACCGAGGTGAAGTCTGCGCCATCGTGGTTCACCGCACCTTGGTACAGCACCAGTAGCGCGGCGCCGAGCAAGGTAGAGAGCATCAGCACGCCGACCATGCCCAGCACCGGCACCCCGTCCAGGTTGGCGGTGGCCAGGCCATGAAGGAACAGCGATGGCAGCAGCACGTAGTAGCTCAGGCGCTCGGCACCAGGCCAGAAGGTTTCAGCCAGAAAACCGCGTACGCGCAAAAATGTGCCCAGAGCGATCAGCAGGATGATGGGAGCCAGCGTGGTCAGCAGGAGGTGGAGCATGGGCGGGGTCCGTGGCCGGGTAACGGCCACAGGTTAGCGCGGCTGGCGGGTTGGTAAAAACGCTTATTTGGGCTTTGCAGAATACGCTGACCGGTTCTGGTAGGAAGTATTTCATTCTGTGGCTGGATTGAATGCCTGCCAACCTGTGCAGTCCCACCTGTTATGTGGGTATGACACCCGCTCACCTCAAACCATGGAGATACATCATGAAAGCACTGGTATTCAGCGCCTTGCTGGCCTCGGCCGGCCTCGCCCAGGCAGCGCAGACCGTGGAACTGAAGCTGGCCGCCGCGGACGGCCCGGGCAAAGTGATCGGCACCGTCAGCATCGAGCAGAGCAAGTACGGCGCCGTGCTCACCCCGGACCTCAAAGACTTGCCACCGGGTGTGCACGGCTTCCACCTGCACCAGAAGCCTTCTTGCGCACCTGCCGAGGAAAATGGCAAACCTGTGCCTGCAGGTGCAGCGGGCGGCCACTGGGATCCGGACTCGACCAATGCACACAAGGGCCCTTACGACGATAGCGGCCACCGCGGCGACCTGCCGGCGCTGTATGTGGGCGCAGATGGCAAGGCCACCTACCCGGTACTGGCGCCACGCCTGAAGGCTTCGGACTTCAAAGGGCACGCGCTGATGGTGCATGCAGGGGGCGACAACCACAGTGACCACCCCGAGAAGCTCGGTGGCGGCGGTGCACGGGTCGCTTGCGGGGTGGTTCAGTAGGCTGCCTCAAGGCTGGCGCTCGGCCACGGCCCGAAGGGTGCGCAGCGTCACTACCGGCGCATCCACCACGAAGCGGTTGGCCAGCCAGCCTGGCACATCCCCGGCCGGATCGGCCTGTAGCTCATAGGTCACCTCGGTCGTGCGCTCGCCCAGCGGTTTCATGACCCACTCGCCACTGAGGTGTTGTACGCGGATCAGCCCCGGCTGCTCCGGCAGTTTGTTCGGCTCGGCACTCAAGTGGCGTACCAGGGTGCCGTCGTCGAGCCGTTCGCTGGTGACTTTAAGGATGATGTCGCGCGGCAGGGTAGGCCATGGCAAGTCGGTGGTCAGGTAGACCCAGGTGCTGTCGCCCGCGACTTCCAGCAGGCGCATCTGCGCGCAGGCATACAGCCATTTACAGGCGACACGTAGATTTTCCTGCAGGTCGGTGAGGGTGCGCACGCTGGCCTGCATGGTGCTGACCCCGCGGAACTGCTGATAGGGTGAGCCGGTCACGCCGCGCAGGTACACGCGAATGCCTTCGCGGTCGTAAGCCAGGCTCCAGTCATCAGCAGCTTGCACGCAGGTGAAGGCCAACAGGGCAGCAAACAGGGTACTGCGGTTCATGGCGTGCACCGCGAAGTGGGTAGGCCCTTGAGTATGTGCGGCAAACACAAAGCCCGCCAGGTGGCGGGCTCTGCTACAGCATTCAGGCCTTAACGCTGCGGGTTCAGCGTCAGGTGCACGTGACGGTTCACGTCTTTGTACAGCAGGTAGCTGAACTTGCCTGGGCCGCCTGCGTAGCAGGCTTGCGGGCAGAATGCACGCAGCCACATGAAGTCGCCCGCTTCCACTTCGACCCAGTCCTGGTTCAAGCGATAGACCGCTTTGCCTTCCAGCACGTACAGGCCGTGTTCCATGACGTGGGTTTCAGCGAACGGAATCACGCCGCCCGGCTGGAAGGTCACGATGTTGACGTGCATGTCGTGGCGCATGTCGGCCATGTCGACGAAGCGGGTGGTGACCCAGCGGCCTTCGGTACCCGGCATTTCGATGACGGTGGCGTTGTCGCGGTGGGTAACGAACGACTCAGGGATGTCCAGGCCTTCAACCTTCTGGTAGTGCTTGCGCAGCCAGTGGAAGGTGACGTTGGACTTGCTGTTGTTGCGCAGGCTCCACTCGGCGCCCGGGGCGAGGAATGCGTAACCGCCCTGGCCCAGGGTGTGGTGCTTGCCTTCGACGGTGATGTCGATTTCGCCTTCGACGACGAATACGACGGCTTCGGCATTGGGGTCCAGTTCAGGACGCTCGCTGCCGCCTTCCGGGGCCACTTCGACGATGTACTGGGCGAAGGTTTCGGCAAAGCCGGTGAGTGGGCGGGCGATGACCCACATGCGCATCTTGTCCCAGAACGGCAGGTGGCTGGTGACGATGTCACGCATCACGCCTTTGGGAATGACGGCATAGGCTTCGGTGAACATTGCACGGTCAGTCAGCAGCTCGGTTTGAGCCGGGTGCCCACCGTGGGGGGCGAAGTAGGAGTGATTCGACATGAACGATCTCGACTTGTTGTTCTCTCCCCATGCCTTGGACCACACCGGCCGGTGCGTGCAGGGGATGCACTGACAGCATAGGGGCCAGCCCCACACATCCACAAATTAAATGTTGGAATGCTCGGTATTTGGTTGCTGAATGCCAGGCCGCTACGCTGTGCTTGCCCTTGCCCAGGGTTTCCCCCGGGCTGTCGGCACAGTCAATCAACCCGCTCAGCCACCAGTAGCAATGACTGCGGCCCTGTACTCTGTGGGTGTTGCGGCTCCTGCAGGCTCGCCAACCTGAAACCTGCCATTTCCAGCGCGTTCAACCAGCTGGCCAGGGTGCGGAAGTACCAGGGCATCGGCTGCCACTTGCCGGCAACACCGGCAAACGATTCCTCGCGCCAGCCATCCTGGTAATCACCGTGCGCCTCACTCCAGGGGTGCAGTGTCTGGATCACCAGCGCACCGCCGGGTGCCAGCAGTGCGCCAAGCGCCGCCAGCAGGGGGATGATGTCTTGTTGCAACAAGGCGAAGTTGCTGCAGATCAGGTCGTAACCGCTGCCAATCTCCACCGCGCGATTGCACAGCTGCTCATAGCTTGCCAGGTGCACCTGTGGCGAGCCGGCTACCCGTGCCGCCTCGACCAGCGAAGCATCGCCATCCACCCCGGTGGCGTCGATACCACGCTCGGCCAAGGCGCGCAGCAGCCACCCTTCACCACAGCCCAGGTCGAGAACATGTTCGGGCCGGCGGCCGAGTATGGCCACAAGGATGGCTTGATCGGTGACTTGCCGGCGGCTTTCGATGGCGCCACTGCGCACGGCTTCGATCCAGTTTTTGGCGTTTTGCTGCCAGCTGAGGCGCAGGGCTGCTTCAGGTGAGGGCATGGTGGCCTCCGGGTTTGCCTGCGAAAAAACCGGCGCCTTCAACCTCAATGTCCATACCGGCCAACAAGGCTCTGCGCACCCAAGGCATGCCCTTGCAGCAACTCCATCAGACCAGTGCGGTCCAGCCCCTCGGGCAATACGCCGATGGGTATGTCAGTGGCTATGAGTGTCAACGCATAGTGGTGCGGGTTATCCCCGGCTGGCGGGCACGGCCCACGGTAGGTGAGGGTGCCGCGCGAATTGCGGCCCACGGTCACACCCTTGGTGGTCAAGGCGTACCTGCCTTCTTCCAGGCTACCCAATTCAGGGTCGATGTTATAAGCGACCCAATGCACCACCCCGATACCCTTGCCGCCGTCCGGGTCGAACATCACCAAGGCCAGCGAGCGCGTGCCGGCAGGCAAGTTCGTCCAGCTCAACTGCGGGGTACGCTCCTCGCCCGCCCCGCAGGCCGGGTCGGGCCCGACCTGCTGCAGGGCGATGACACCACCATCGGTGAAGGATGACGAGCTGATCGACAGTGCACCGGAGCCGCTGCCCGCGGCCAGTACAGTGCAAGGCAGCAGCGCGGCGAACAGCCAGGGTTTGAGGTTCATGGCGATTCCTTGGCAGGGCGATTCGCCGCAGTGTAGCCCAGGCTGCCTTCAGCGGCTGTCCTGGTCCTCGGCAGTGCCACCGGTATGCCCGGCGCCAGACCCCGTTGCTTCGCCAGTGCTGTTGGAGCCGCCTGCGGCGCCATCGGCCGCATCGCCGCCGGTGTCGGCGCTGTCGTTGTCCTGGCTGCTGCCGGGGCTGTTGACGCTGCTGCCCTCACCGGCAGTCTTGCCGCCTTGCTGGTCGGTTTTCGGGTAGGTGTCGGTATTGGTGTTCGAGGTATCGGAAGCAGCGAAACTGGTTGCCGAGCCCAGGCCCAGGGCGAGCGTGAGGAGCAGGGGGAGGGGACGAATGCGGATCATGGCGAATCTCCTGTGCGGATGATCTGTCATTCGTTTGGCTGGCCGGTGATTGCGGGGTGCCCTTGGGGCGACGGGCGGTCACCATAGAGGGCTGCCCGGCAGCCCCCTGGGTTCAGTGTGCGTTGACGCTTGGCGCCTGCGCCTCTGCCGGCTCCAGCGGCGGGTGCTCCTGCGCCGCCTGCTTCAGGTCTTCGGTCACCCGCAACTCGGCACCGGTCGGCGAGAACGTGGTCGAGGCAGTGAACGGTGCCGGGTGCTCCGCCGCCGGGCGTTTGCCCCGGCGCCACAGGAAAAAGCACACCATGCCCAGGTTGACCACGGCAAATGCCCAGAACAGCCCGGCCTCGCCAAACTCGGTCATGGCCGGCGAAATCGCCAGCGGGGCCATGGCCGACCCCAGCGAGTTGATCAGCAGCAGGCCCTGGATCATCGGCACCAGCGCATCGGACGGGGCCCGGTCGGCCGCATGGCTGACCGCCACCGGGTACAGCGCGAACACCCCGCCACCGAGCAGGAACAGCATCACCGGCAGCAACGATGACTGCGACGGCAGGAACACGGTGATCAGCGACAGCACCACGCAAAGCGCTGCCAGGGCGATCAGCACATCCTGGCGGTCCTTGCGGTCGGACCAGCGCCCCACCGGATACTGCAACAGCATGGCGCCGAGGATTACCCAGGCCATCATGTTGCCGACTTCGCCCACGTCCAGGCCGATGCGCTGCAGGTACAGCGGCAGCAAGGCGTAGATCCCGGCAATGGCCACGCCCGAGCCGAAGCAGCCGACCAGCCCGGACGGCGCCACACCGAGCAACTGGCGCGGCTTCAACGGTTCGACCTGGTCCAGCAGCGGCGATACCCGCGGCAGGATCACGATCGGCAGCACCGACAACGCGGCGAGCATCCCGGCCAGCATGAACGGAGCGCTATCACCCAGGTGAGTGATTTCGCCCAAACCGGCCTGGGCAATCACCCCGGCGCCGTAGAAGGCAATCATGTACAGCGCCAGCAACCGGCCGCGGATTTTCGCGTCGCCGGCCAGCAGCAGCCAGCTCTCGATCACCAGGAACACACCGACCGCCGCCCAGCCGTTGATCAGGCGCAGGATCGACCACCAGGTGGTGTCGTAGAAAAGGCCCTGCAGCAGGATGGTCGCGGCGATCAGCGCGGCGAAGCTGGAGTAGGCGCGGATATGGCCGATGCGCAGGATCAGCCGGTCGTTGAAGATCGCGCCCAGGGTCAGGCCCAGGAAGTAGCTCGACGACACGATACCGATCATCGTTGCCGATTCACCGGCAGCGCCAAGGCGCAGGGTCGTCAGGGAAGACATGAAACCGTTGCCCAGGGCAATGATGAAAAGCCCGAGCAGGGGCGCCAGCGCCATGGCCAGCAAACGCGCAGACATACAAACCTCAAGTTGGAGTGGCGGTTGGGAGCGCCTTTTCGAACGCGCACGCCAAACAGGCCCAATGAGGGCCGCAAGGCTGCACGGGTGTGCCTGGGCTGGATGCGACCTGGGCAAGACTCAACCGCTGGCCGCACAAAGAGCTGGGCCGGGCGGGGTCGGTTGAGCCTATTTCACATGGACGGGCATGTGGTCAGGCACGGACTCTGTCGTTGCTGCCGGTTGCCACCGTTCAAGGCGACGGGCGAAAAGGAGGCGCGATTCTACGGCCTGCGAGGGGTTTGCCCAAGGGGGTGTAGAGTGCGACAGGACGCCGCAGGTCGGAATACTTCGGCTTCGTGTCTGGAGCCGACATTGTGTGGGGCTGCTTTGCAGCCCAATCGCTGGCAAGCCAGCTCCCACCCCGACAGCGTGATCCCAAGCATACTGCTGTCCCTGTGCCGGCTTGCCGGCGATAGGGCTGCAAAGCAACCCCGCGATGTTGAAGGCTGCGGCATACTGTCGCCCAAACGCTCCAAGGAAGGCCCACCCCATGCTCGCTTCACTGTTCGCCGTTCTGGCCCCTGTCTTCATCGTCGCCGGCATCGGCTACGCCTGGGCCCGCAAGGGCCTGGACTACCCCACCGCGTTCGTCGCCCGCATGGTCATGACGGTGGGCACCCCTTCGCTGGTGCTGTCGACCCTCAGCCGCACCGAGCTGGACCCGGCAGCCTTCACCAGCATGGCAATGGCCTGCCTGCTGTGCACGCTGGCGATGGCGTTGGGCGGCTGGCTGGTGTGTCGCGCCTCGGGCCAGCACTGGCGCGTGCTGATGCCAGCGTTCATGTTCCCCAATACCGGCAACATGGGCCTGCCCATCAGCCTGTACGCCTTCGGCGAGCATGGGCTGGCGTTGGCGGTAGCGTTCTTCCTTACCCTGTCGATCGTGCAGTTCACCCTCGGCATGGCCATCGCCGGTACGGCGGCCTCGTTCAAGGCGCTGTTGCGCAACCCCATCGTCATCAGCCTGGCTGGGGCCATGCCGATCATCTTCCTGGACTTCGAGCTGCCGCGCTGGCTGGCCAACACGGCAGACCTGCTCGGTGGCATGTCGATCCCGCTGATGTTGCTGACCCTGGGTGTATCGCTGGCGAGCATCCGCGCGCAGCACATTGGCAGCGGCCTGGTGCTGGGCGGCCTGCGCATCGTGCTGGGGGCGGCGGTGGGTTGGGCAGTGGGCATGGCACTGGGGCTGGAGCAGATGGAGCGCGCGGTGCTGATGCTGCAGTCGGCCATGCCGGTGGCGGTGTTCAACTACCTGATGGCAGTGCGCGCCAACCGTGAGCCGGAGCAGGTGGCCAACCTGGTGATGTGCTCGACAGTGCTGTCGTTTGCCTGGTTACCGCTGGTGCTGGCCTGGTGGCTGTGACGGGACCGGCCCCGCGAAAGGGCCGGTAGGCACCCTCATTTATCAAACAGGCGCTCGTGCACCCAGCCCTTGTTGGTCAGCACCATCGCCCGTGTCTCCGTGGCCGGGGTCTGGTTGGTGGCCACGGCCTCACGCAGCGGGGGGATGTTCGCTTGCACTTCGTTGTTAGCCGCCCAGGCTGGCAGGCCGGTGATCGTGTAGGCATAGGTGACGTTGGAAATCGTCTGGCCCATCACTTCACCCGGCTCGGTGAAACGCTCGATCGCAGTGACCTGCGCCTTGCCGAAACACAGCCCGCCGCGGGTGCTGCCGTTGAGCATCTTCTGCGCATCGGCCTTGTAGTACTTGCGGCCTTCAGCGGTAAGGTCGTAGGCGTAATAGATGTCGGTGCGTGCCGGCTGCCACAGGCGTTCCGGCACTTCGGTGCGGGAGATTTCCTTCTCGCTGACCACGCCGACTTGCGCCAGCGCATGCAGCGCCTTGTTGGTGCCGTTGGTATCGAAGTCCTGGGTCTTGGCGGGGAAAGATGTGACCAAGAAGCAATGGGGGTACTGGGTGTCGAGGTAGGCCTGCGCTGCTTTCTGGAAATGGGTTTCGCTGGTGTCCGTGGTGTCCGAGCAGCCGGCCAGAGTGGCCAGCAGCGCCAGCGGTACGAGCTTCCTGTACATGATCAAGCGTCCTTGGATGGCGAAGATAAAACCGGTGGGTCAGAATTAGAACCCACGGGCTAGAGCGGCGCAATCGTGGCAGGACGGCATCTCGACGCGGTTCTCAGATTCACCCCGCGCGGGGCCAGTCATTTTTCATCACGGGTATCGATACTCACCACCACCGACATCCCCGGGCTCAGGCGCCTCGCCGCTGGCTGGTCGGCATCGACAGTGATCCGCACGGGTATCCGCTGGGCGATCTTGACGAAGTTGCCGGTGGCGTTGTCGGCCTGCAGCAAGGCGAACTCGGAGCCTGTGGCCGGTGAAATCTGCTGCACATGGCCCCGCAGCTTCAGGTGGTTGAGGGCGTCCACGGTGAAGGTCACCGGCTGGCCGATGCGCACATTGGCCATTTGGGTTTCCTTCATGTTGGCAATCACCCACACGGTATCGGGCACCAGCGCCATCAGTTGTGCGCCGGAGTTGACGTAGGCGCCCAGGCGGGTGCCGATCTGCCCAAGCTGGCCATCACGCGGCGCAGTGACCCGGGTGTTGTCGAGGTCGATGCGGGCCAGCTCCACGGCCGCCTTGGCGTTTTCAACCGAGGCCTCTAGCGCGGCGCGGTTGACGATGACCGTCTCGCGGTCCTGGCGGGCGATAGCCAGCGCGGCCTTGGCCTGGGCCAGGGTGGCGACGGCAGCAGCCTGGCTGGCGCGGGTGACGTCCAGGTCGCGGCGCGACACCGAGCCATCGCTGACCAGCGCCTGGTTCCGGCTGAGGTCGGCGCGGGCCTTTTCCGCCTGGGCCTTGGCATCGCCAATGGCGGCCTGGCGCTGGGCGATGGTGGCTTCGGCGCTATTGCGCTGCTGCAGGTTGTTGGCCAGCGACGCCTGCTCCTGTTGCAGTTGGGCGATGGCCTGGGCCAGGCGCTGTTTGTAGATGCGGTCGTCCAGTTGCACCAGCAAGTCGCCGGCCTTGACGAACTGGAAGTCATGCACAGGTACATCGACCACATAGCCGCTCAGTTGCGGCCCGATGATGGTGACCTGGCCGCGTACCATGGCGTTTTCGGTACTTTCTATGGCACTGCCGAACGGCGGCAGGCGCCAGGCATAGAGCACCAGCAGGATGCCGGCCAGAGCCACGCAGGCGAACATGACCGAAGACAGGATGCGCACCCGTCGCGTGCGTACCGGGCTGGTCGGTTCGCTGGGCGGTGCGGCGCCTTCCGGGGTTTCGGCAAGGGCAGTGGTGGTGGTTGTGCGGGTTTGGTCGGTCATCGGTTGGCAGTACCGCTGGTGGAGTCGGGTGAAGCGGCCTGGCGGGCTGTGTACCACAGCCAGGAACCGCGGATGCAAATCCAGATCATGGTGAGGATAGCGATGCTGCCGATCAGCATGAACACATCGTTGTAGGCCATGACGTTGGCCTCACGCGTGGCCGCGTTGGCCAATACGCGCAGCCCGGCCTCGCTGCGCAGGGCCGGGTCGGCGAGGATGCCGGCATAACCACCGCCACCGCTTTGCACGCGGGCGTTGACCAGCGGCTCGAGGTAGCTGAGGCGGTCGACCAGGTGGCTGGAATGGAATTTTTCGCGCCAGGTCTGGAAGGTACCCAGCAGCGCGGCGCCGATCAGGCCTCCGAGGTTGTTGCAGATGCCGAACAGCACCGAGAAGCTCACCAGGTTGCGCGGGTTGGCGCGCACGTGGCTGATGCCCAGGGCCATGGACGGGCCGAGGAAGAAGGTGCTGCCAAAGGCCAGCAGGAACTGGCTCAGGTACATCTGCGCCGGCCGCGTGAGGTTGCTCGAGCTGCTGTCCATGAACGCCCCGGTGGCCATGGCCAGCAACGAGATCAACAGCGGGAGCACCAGGTGGTTGGGGCTGATGGTCAGCGCGCTGCTGGCCAGGCCCGCCACCGCGCCGAGCAGCATCACCCAGTACAGCGTGCGCATCTGCTCGCTGCCCATGTTCAGCACTTGCAGAAAACCCACGGCGCCGGTGGACTGCTCGGAGGTGACCATGCGGATCAGGATCACGCACAAGCCCAGGCGGATGATGGCGCCGCTGCCCAGCCACCGCGTCATCAGCAGCGGGTTCTGGCGGTTGTGCTCGATGGCCAGGCCACTGAACACCAGGGCGATCGACGCTGCCAGGGCGACCCCGATCCATGGCGCCTCCAGCCACCACTCGATGCGCCCCAGCGACAGGGCGGCGCAGAGCAGGGCGGTGCCGCCGGCCATCAGGGTGAAGGTCAGAAAGTCCAGCGGCTCGAAGGTTTTGAAGCGGTCGCCCGGGGGCAGCTTGAGCAGCAGAACGCAACCCAGCGCGGCCAGCGCCAGGCCCAGTTCGAACAGGTACAGGCCGCGCCATTCAGCGATTTGCAGCAGGTCTTCGGAGAAAATCCGCGCCAGCGGCAGGGCCAGCTGCGAGGCACCCAGGCCCAGCACCATGGCCTTGAGGCGCCACTGCGCCGGGAACGCCTGGATCATGTAGTACAGGCCCAGCGAACTCAGCGCGGCACCCACCATGCCGTGGGCGGCCCGCACGGCGATGGCCGAGTTGAGGTCGTTGACGAACAGGTGGGCGAAGGTGACCAGTGCGTAGAGCACCAGAAACACTTCGGTGAAGGCGCGCAGGCCGAACTGCTGGCGAAACTTGACCAGCAGCAGGTTGATCGACACGTTGGTCATCACGTAGGCGGCAGGCAGCCAGGCCATTTCTGCGGTGGTTGCGCCCAAGGCACCCTGCAGAAACATCAGGTTGGCGGTGACCAGCGCATTGCCCAGGCCGCCGGTGATCGCCACCAGCAGGCCGACCACACCGAAGGCCAGGCGTTTGGCCGGGGTATGCAAGGGCGTGGAAGGGGAACCGGGCAGGCTCGGCTTTTCGTGCGGGAGCCACTGGTGAGGGGTGTATTTATCCATGGCGCAGACTGTACCCACAGGCCCTACGGCCAGCAAGCCGGCTCACTGGGTTTGCGCTGAGCTTGAGAGCAGCGGGGTACTTGTGGGCCGGCTTGCCGGCGATAGGGCCAGTACAGGCGCTATAGGGCTCTGGCCAGAAACTCGGCTGTGCGGCTTTCACCGCACCCCGCAACATCCCGAGGCGTACCACTCACCACCACCGTGCCCCCCGCATCCCCAGCCCCCGGCCCAATGTCGATCACCCAGTCGCTCTGCGCTACTACGCGCATGTCATGCTCGACCACCACCACACTGTGCCCGCCGTCGACCAGGCGGTTGAGCTGCACCAGCAAGCGGTCGATGTCCTGCGGGTGCAGCCCGTTGGTGGGTTCATCCAGCACATACAGCGTGGCGCCGCGGGCGGTGCGCTGCAGTTCGGTGGCCAGCTTGATCCGCTGCGCCTCGCCGCCGGACAGCTCGGTGGCCGGCTGGCCCAGGCGCAGGTAGCCCAGGCCGATGTCCTGCAGCACCTGCAGGCAGCGCCGGGCGGGGGGCTGTTCGGCAAACACTTCAAGCGCCTGGTCGACGGTCAATTGCAGCACCTGGGCGATGGTCATGCCTTGCCATGTCACGGTCAGCGTCTGTGGGTTGTAGCGTGCGCCGTGGCAGGTCGGGCAGGGCGCATAGACGCTGGGCATGAACAGCAGCTCGACACTGACGAAGCCTTCGCCCTCGCAGGTCGCGCAGCGGCCCTTGGCGACGTTGAACGAGAAGCGCCCGGCATCGAAGCCAAGGGCCTTGGCCTGCTCGGTAGCGGCGAACAGTTTGCGCACATGGTCGAACAGCCCGGTGTAGGTGGCCAGGTTGGAACGTGGCGTGCGGCCGATGGGTTTCTGGTCGACCTGCACCAGCCGCTTGATGCACTCCAGCCCCGCGCTCACGCGCCCGCTGCTGGGCTGCTCGGGCGCGTCTTCAAGGCTCTGTTCCTCGGCCTCGGCCGGCTGTGCGGCATGGCCCAGGTGTGCACTCACCAGCTCCAGCAAGGCCTGGCTGACCAGGCTCGACTTGCCCGAGCCGGAAACGCCAGTGACCGCGGTGAAGCAGCCCAGCGGAAACTGCGCACTGAGCTCACGCAGGTTGTTGCGGGTAATGCCTTCAAGCCGCAACCAGGCTTGCGCCGGGCGCGGCGTGCGGCTGGCCGGCTGTTGACCGGCGAACAGGTAGGCGCCGGTGCGCGACGCCGCAACCTGTGCAAGGCCCGGTGGCGGGCCGCTGTAAAGCACCTGGCCGCCGTGTTCACCCGCCGCAGGGCCGACATCTATCAGCCAGTCGGCCCTGCGCATGGTGTCCAGGTCGTGCTCCACCACATACACCGAGTTGCCCGCCTGTTTTAGCCGCTGCAGCGCCTCGAACAGCGCCTCGCTGTCGGCCGGATGCAGCCCGGCCGACGGCTCGTCGAGCACATAGATGACGCCAAACAGCTGCGAGTTGAGCTGGGTGGCCAGGCGCAGGCGCTGCAGTTCGCCGGAAGAAAGCGTCGGTGTGCTGCGCTCCAGGGCCAGGTAGCCGAGCCCCAGGTCGATCAGCGGCGCGATGCGCTCCAGCAACTCGTGGGCGATGCGCTGTGCGGCCAGGCGTTTTTCCAGCGTCAGGGTGTCTTCATGCTGCTCCAGGTAACCGGGTGCCGCCACTGTGCGCAACACCTCGGCCAGTGCCTGCAGCGGCAGGCGCGACAGCTCGCCGATGTCGCGGCCGGCGAAGGTGACTGCCAGCGCTTCACGCTTCAGGCGTTTGCCCTGGCACAGCGGGCAAGGGCTGGGGCGCATGAACTGGGAGACGCGTTTGCGCATCTGCGCACTCTGCGAATGCATGAACGTGTGCATCACATAGCGCCGGGCACCGCTGAAGGTGCCCTGGTAGCTGGGTTCGAGCTTGCGCTTGAGCGCGGCGCGGGTCTGCGCCGGGGTGAGGCCGGCATACACCGGTACGGTGGGTGTCTCGTCGGTGTAGAGGATCCAGTCGCGTTGCTCTTGAGGCAATTCACGCCAGGGGATGTCGACGTCGTAGCCCAGGGTCACGAGAATGTCGCGCAGGTTCTGCCCCTGCCAGGCCATTGGCCAGGCTGCCACCGCCCTTTCACGTATGGTTAGCGACGGGTCGGGGACCATGGTCGCCTCGGTCACCTCATAGACCCGGCCCAGGCCATGGCATTCGGGGCAGGCGCCCTGGGGCGTGTTGGGCGAAAAGTCCTCTGCATACAGCATCGGCTGGCCCGCCGGGTAGCTGCCGGCGCGGGAGTAGAGCATGCGGATCGAACTGGACAGGGTGGTGACGCTACCCACCGACGAGCGTGCACTAGGGGTACCGCGTTGCTGCTGCAGGGCCACGGCTGGCGGCAGGCCCTCGATGGCGTCGACATCCGGCACGCCGACCTGGTCGATCAGGCGCCGGGCATAGGGCGCGACCGATTCGAAGTAGCGGCGCTGGGCTTCGGCGTAGAGGGTGGAGAAGGCCAGCGAGGACTTGCCTGAGCCAGAGACGCCGGTGAATACCACCAAGGCGTCGCGGGGGATGTCGACGTCGATGTTCTTGAGGTTATGCTCACGGGCGCCACGTACGCGGATGAAGCCTGGCGGGGTGGGGTGGCGTGGTGGCATGGGGCGGTCCTTGGCAACGGTTAAAAGCTCAAGTTAACAGGATTTCCATTGGCAAGGGCGTACGTGCTTTTGTTTGTGGAGTGGGCGCTTCTGGGTAGACTGTACCTTTTTAAGAGGCAGCCCCCCGCGCATAACGCTATTGCACTCTCGGTTGGCTCGCCGCATCGGTTTCACATCCATCAGTATCGCCGTTGTGGGCGTGCTGTTCTCACTGTATGTGGCGCTCGACTCAGGCGGCCACGACGCCCCCATGTTCATTGGCAGCTCCTCCATCATGTGGGCTTTGACGTTCCTTTGGCTCACCAACGTGATCACCTTGGTACTGAACGCCGTGGTATGGCTTTTTGGGCGCCGCCCCAGATGGCTCTGTTGGACCTTGGGGGGTCAAATGCTGTGCACGATCGGGCTGCTGTTCGTGGAAGGGTGATTGCTACAGGCGTTTGAGGCTGCTCGTCACGGTGTCCCAGAACTGAAGGGCTTGCGGGTCGCTGCGATACCCAGGACCACCGTCCACTGCATTCAGCTCCAAACGTCCTCACCGGTGCTCACGGTCAGGTCCTTGCCGCTGTGCAGGTGGGTGTCCTGCGGGGTGGCGGTGGCGATGTCGGCCGGGGAGGAGGCGACCAGCAGCGGCTTCTGGTAACCCGGGGTCTTGCCCCGGATTTTGTTATCGTTTTGAGTTTTAATGTCAAAAGCGTGTTGCTAAACGGAGTTGGTTATATGGAAGGCCTGATTGCGCTTAGGCATATGATTCAAAGCAATGGTTATTTTGAATCAGTTGTCGCGGGTGTCGAGAGTTGGGAGGTTATTCTCGGGAAGCGAGATCAGCCACCCTTTGATAAATGTTGGATTGATGCATTTAATGCGGTGCAAGGATTGAATTATCAGGATCCTGATGATGAGGCTGCTATCTCTGCCTTGAGGGAGTTCGCATTTAAACAGACGTATCGTGTCACCAGGATCCCGAAGTAGCAGCATAACTGGGCTTATCCCAGGCAAGGCTATCGGTGCGTGCCAAGCCGCAATAAGTGGAAAAGGAGATTTCAAATGCCTGCAAGGACGAGCAAACGTACGAAAAAAGCGCAGCACCCCGGCGGTGAAGTCCATGACCACCTTGTAGAACTGGACTTTTGGGTGAAGTGTGCCTACCTGTTTACCCCGGCGTTCCTGGCGCTTTTTGGCGGCCTGGATGCCGCAGGGATAGCCGTATTCATTTATCCCCTGATCAGCATCACGTACTTCATCATTCGCTACCGTTTTCTGAAAAGCGTGCCGCCTGAGCGGCTGGTACATGTAGTGCCTTGGAGCCATATTTATGAAGGGCGCAGGATTTCTGGGTTCATTCTGATCGCTTCTGTACTAGCGTGTGGGTACGCGCTGTATAATCACGTTTGGTAGATAAGTTCCCCACGTAAGATCACGTTGGATTGTACTCCTTTGGTGCCATAATCGGGCCATTTGAGAGCCCATGATCACCCCATCGCCTTATCGAACTGGCCCATCACTTGGCTTTGTATGAAAACTCCTGAAGGCGCTGACAAGCCAGCTCCAACGGTGGCAGCGATACACAACTTTTCGTACGGAGCCAAGTTGTCCTCGATGGGCGAGCCCGCCGCTTGCTGACCTACCGCTGCATCCCCAACTCGGCATCATCCAGCAGCGCCTTGGCCAACGCGCTCAGGTAATAGGACGCCCAGATCAGTTGCGGGTTTTCTTCCATCAACCCGGTGATGGTCAGGTCGCGCACACACCCCATCAGCTCCGAGGCTTGCTCCCGGGCGTCTTGGCAGGGGATGCCCGGGGCGATGCAGAACAGGGATTGGGTTTGGCCCTCTGCCTGGTAGAACATGGTTTTGCCGGGTGTGGTGTATTCGTTTGTGTCGTCTTTTGGCATTGGTCGGCTCCCTGAAAATGCGGGTGCCTGGGCTGGCCCTTTCGCCGGCAAGCCGGGCCCACACGGGTTCACCGAGCGCCTAAGGGTCGTCTACAACCTCAGGGGCGGCGCCGTGCGAGTGGTTAGCCTTTGAAAGAGCCAGGCCAGGCCTGACATGATGCGACTTAGTGCAGCGTTCTCGGCTCTGTCGGCATTTGCACTTGCGCCAAGGCCACCTCAAGCAATTTGCGCAAGGTTTCGAGCTCGTGCATGGAGGTCATGATCAACAAGGAGGAGGGCGATTTGGGTTGCATCATCATCGCCTGCTGGGCAACGGCTTCTGCGCAAAGTGCGTAGTCCGCAGCCATCATGAGTGTGTCTTCCAGGGAGTGGGAAGTGTGGGGTGGATCGGGGACTATCTTCAGCATAAAACCCTCTCAGTGCCTGTAGGGCTGCCGCTAATCCGCTGTCAAACGGAAAGGGTGGCAGCTGTTCGTGGGTTGACAGACCGAGGGCACTGAGAATCCCGGCGCACACAGAGGTGCCCCACGTACAGCTGCCATAACAGGCATTGCACATGCTCTCAGTGACTCACGGTCTGTCAAAACCGTATCGCCGATTGGCAGCGACCGGCCGAGACTATGGCCCACGTTTAGCGCGTGCAACGAAAAACAGGCGTCGGCAGTATCTTTGGGAAACGGACTACAAGAAAGGGAATTAATCTGATTTTTTCAGCCGGTTTCTGTAGGAAAACATCCCCGCCCATGTGATGTTCCACCACGTGAAACTACATTCAATTGTGCTCCCGCCCCACTCGCGCTTATCTGTCCGCAACCACGACCTGCCTAAACCGTCGTGATCTCAAAGCGAACAACAAGAACGGGACCCACCCGCGCGAGGAGATTCCACATGCAGCAACACCAGCACATCCTGGCCTGGCTGAACGACGTGGCTAGCGACCTGCACGCCATCCGCCACGATATCCACGCCCACCCCGAACTCGGTTTCGAAGAAAGCCGCACCGCGGCCCTGGTCGCGCAACTGCTCAAAGACTGGGGCTACGAAGTGCACACCGGCATCGGCAAAACCGGTGTGGTCGGCGTGCTGCGCAATGGCAGCAGCCCACGCAAACTGGGCCTGCGTGCCGACATGGACGCGCTGCCCATCGTAGAAGCCACCGGCGCTGAATACACCAGCCGCCACCAGGGCTGCATGCACGCCTGCGGCCACGACGGGCACACCACCATGCTGCTGGGCGCGGCACGCTACTTGGCGGCCACGCGCCAGTTCGATGGCACGCTGACGCTGATCTTCCAGCCGGCCGAGGAAGGCCAGGGCGGCGCCGAGGCGATGCTGGCCGATGGGCTGCTGGAGCGCTTCCCGTGTGACGCCCTGTTCGGCATGCACAACATGCCGGGGTTGCCGGCGGGGCACCTGGGCTTTCGAGAAGGGCCGATGATGGCTTCGCAGGACCTGCTCACCGTGACCATCGAAGGCGTCGGCGGGCATGGCTCCATGCCCCACCTGACGGTCGACCCGTTGGTGGCCGCAGCCAGTGTGGTGATGGCCCTGCAAACCGTGGTGGCGCGCAATATCGATGCGCAGGAGGCGGCCGTGGTAACGGTGGGCGCACTGCAGGCAGGCGAGGCGGCCAACGTGATCCCGCAGCAGGCGTTGCTGCGTTTGAGCTTGCGTGCGCTGAACGCCGAGGTGCGCGCGCAGACCCTGGAGCGGGTGCAGGCGATCATCCTCAGCCAGGCCCAAAGTTACGGCTGCACCGCCAGCATCGAACACCGCCCGGCGTACCCGGTGCTGGTCAACCACGCCGACGAAAACGCCTTTGCCCACCAGGTCGGCGTCGAGCTGCTCGGCGCCGAGGCGGTGGACGGCAACACCCGCAAGCTGATGGGCAGCGAAGACTTCGCCTGGATGCTACAGCGCTGCCCCGGGGCCTACCTGTTCATCGGCAACGGCGTGCAGCGGCCGATGGTGCACAACCCTGCCTACGACTTCAACGACGACATCCTGCTGACCGGCGCCGCCTACTGGGGCGCCCTGACCGAGCGCTGGCTCAACTAGGGAAGCTTCAAGCTGCAGCCCGCCGCCGTTTCTGGCCAACAGATTGATGGAGTGTTCCGCATGCAGACTTCACACACAGGCGCGTCGCGTACCCGGCAAGTGGTCGCGGCGGTCATCGGTAATGCCCTGGAGTGGTATGACTTTATCGTGTACGGCTTTCTGGCCAGCATCATCGCCCGCCAGTTCTTCCCCTCCGACGACGAGTACGCCTCGCTGCTGATGGCCTTGGCCACCTTCGGCGTGGGCTTTTTCATGCGGCCGGTGGGCGGCGTGCTGCTGGGCATCTATTCCGATCGCAAGGGGCGCAAGGCGGCGATGCAACTGATCATCCGCCTGATGACGGTGTCCATCGCCATGATCGCCTTTGCCCCCAGCTACCTGGCCATTGGCATGGGCGCGCCGCTGTTGATCGTGGTGGCGCGCATGCTGCAGGGCTTTGCCACGGGCGGTGAGTACGCCAGTGCCACGGCGTTTCTGGTGGAAAGCGCACCGGCCCACCGCAAGGGGCTGTATGGCTCGTGGCAGCTGGTGGGGCAGTGCCTGGCGGTGTTCAGCGGGGCGGGGATGGTCGCGCTGGTGACCCACCTGTGCACGCCTGAGGCGCTGGACAGCTGGGGCTGGCGGATTCCGTTCGTGATCGGATTGCTGATCGGCCCGGTGGGGCTGTGGATTCGCAAACACATGGAAGAACCCGAGGAATTTCTGGAGGCGCGCAAGCAGGCCAAGGGCCAGGCGCCCAGCCTGTGGCAGGTGCTGCGGGAGCATCGGCGCAGCCTTTTGGTCTCGATGGGCTTGGCCTGTGGTGCGACGGTGTCGTTTTACGTAGTGCTGGTGAACATGCCCACCTTCGCCCACAAAAACCTTGGCCTGCCACTGGACCAGGTGCTGCTGGTGCAGATGCTGGCCGTGGGCCTGATGACCGTGGTCATCCCCCTGGCCGGAGCGCTGTCGGACCGGCTTGGCCGGCGGCCGGTGCTGATGGCCTTTACCCTGGCATTTTTCGTAATGGTGTACCCGCTGTACGTGTGGGTGGCCGCAGCGCCGTCGATCGAGCGCCTGCTGGTGATGCAACTGCTGCTGTGTACCGCCATTGGCGGCTTCTTCGGCCCGGCGCCAACCGCCCTGGCCGAGCAGTTCCCGATCGAGGTGCGTTCCACCGGCGTGTCGGTGGCCTATAACGTGGCGGTGATGGTGTTCGGCGGCTTTGCCCCGTTGATTGTGACTTGGCTGAGCAAGGTGCTCGGCACCCCGGTGGCGCCGTCGTTCTATGTGCTGTTCGCCTGCCTGTTGACGCTGCTGAGCACCTATTGCCTAAAAGAAGCACCCCGCGATGGCAAGGCTGTCGCTTTCAACCTTGGAGTTAAACCGTGAACCCGTTAGCCATCGACCCGATCGTCGCCCTCGATGCCCAGGCGCTGTCCGAGGCGATCCACGTGCGCCAGTTGTCGTGCCGTGAAGTGATGCAGGCCTACCTGGGCCATATCGAGCGCTTCAACCCGCAGGTCAATGCGCTGGTGTCGCTGCGCGAGGGCGCGGTGCTGCTGGCCGAGGCTGAGGTGCGCGACCGCGAGCTGGCCGCCGGCCAGTCGCGTGGCTGGATGCATGGCATGCCGCAGGCAGTCAAAGACCTGGCGGCCACGGCGGGGCTGCGCACGACGCTGGGCTCGCCGCTGTTTGCCGAGCAGGTGCCGGCGCATGACGCCATCAGCGTGGCGCGGGTGCGGGCCAACGGGGCGATCATTGTCGGCAAAAGCAATGTGCCGGAATTCGGCTTGGGCTCGCAGAGCTACAACACGCTGTTCGGCACCACCACCAATGCCTACGACCACAGCCGTGTGGCAGGCGGCAGCAGTGGCGGCGCCGCAGCGGCGTTGGCCATGCGCCTGCTGCCGGTGGCCGATGGCAGCGACATGATGGGCTCGCTGCGTAACCCGGCAGCGTTCAACAACGTGTTCGGCCTGCGCCCCTCGCAAGGGCGGGTGCCATACGGGCCAACGCCGGAGCTGTTCGTGCAGCAGCTGGCCACCGAGGGGCCGATGGGGCGCACGGTGACGGACGTGGCGCGGTTGCTGTCGGTGCAGGCCGGGCACGACCCGCGCGCGCCCCTGTCGCTCAGTGACGGCCCACGTGACTTTGCCGCCGGGTTGCAGCGCGATTTCAAGGGTGTACGGGTTGGCTGGCTGGGCAACTTTGACGGCTACCTGCCGATGGACGAGGGGGTGATGGGCCTGTGCCAGGCGGCGCTGGCAGACTTCGCCGAGCTGGGCTGCGAGGTCGAGGCGTGCCAGCCGGGGTTCGACCTGGGGCGTTTATGGCAATGCTGGCTCACCCATCGCCACTTCCTGGTGCACGGCAACCTGGGCGCGGCGTATGCCGACCCGGGCAAACGCGCAATGCTCAAGCCTGAGGCGCAGTGGGAGGTGGAGGGCGGCCTGCGCCTGACCGCAGCGGACGTTTACCAGGCCTCGCTGGACCGCAGCGCGTGGTACCAGGCGCTGGGTAAATTGTTCGAGCGTTACGATTATTTGCTGTTGCCGGCTGCCCAGGTGTTCCCTTTCGACGCAGCCGAGCCGTGGCCGAAGGTGGTTGGCGGGCAGGCCATGGACACCTACCACCGCTGGATGGAGGTGGTGATTGGCCCGACCTTGGCCGGCCTGCCGAGCATGAGCGTGCCGGTGGGTTTCAACGCCGCCGGCCTGCCGATGGGCCTGCAGATCATAGGCCCGGCCCAGGCCGATCACGCCGTGCTGCAACTGGCCTATGCCCATGAACAACTGACGCGCTGGGTAGCGCGGCGGCCGCCTGGGTGTTTGCAGGCGCGCTGAAAGCCCTGGGCAGGCCCGTATCTTGCTGGGCATGATGACCATCCACGCACAGACAGGGAGGTCGAACCCATGGGTATTACCGCAGACAGCGGTGGCGTGCGCTCGGTGGAGCGGGCACTGGCGATCGTCGAACTGCTTGGCGAGCACCAGGCGCTGGGGCTCGAAGAGCTGCACTACCTGACGGCACTGCCCAAGGCCACGGTATCGCGCATGCTTGCCACCTTGCAGGAACAGGGTTGGGTTTACCGTGGCCTGAGCGACCGCCGTTACCGCTTGTGTGCCCGGCGCCTGTTTGGCGACCGCCAGCTGCGCTTGAAGCGCCAACTGGTGGAACGCGCGGCGCCGCTGCTGCTGGAGCTTTGCGAGCGCACCGGGTTGGTGGCGGACCTTTCTTCTTTCGACGGCGAGCGGCTGGAGGTGATGGAAAGCGCCATTCCGCAGGTGCTGCGCAAGCGCTACCCGCACAACTGCCAGCTCGTCGGGCAGCATGCCAGCTTGTTTCACTCGGCCATGGGCCGGGCGTGCCTGAAGGAGCTGGCGCCGGCTGAGGTGCAGCGCCTGGCGACGCATGAGCGGGTGGGCGATGAAGCACTGTTGCGCGATATCGAGGCCGATGGGCACAAAGGCTTTGGCCAGCGCACCGAAGGGTTTTGGGAATACCCCGTGCGCTTGCCTTTCCTGATCCGGGCGATTGCCTTACCGGTGCGGGTGGAGGGGCGGCTGGCGGGCAGCATTGCGCTGCACTGGCCGCTGGACCAGGCACCGGTGGAGCGGGTGCTGAGCTTGCACCTGAACAGCTTGGCGGCGACGGTGGGGCAGGTGCAGCACGCATTGGTGAACTGAGGCGGCTGTACCGGCCTCATCGCCGGCAAGCCGGCTCCCACCGGGAGCCCACTGCACTCGATAGCGGTCTGTAGGAGCCGGCTTGCCGGCGATGAGGCCAGTGAAAACAGCACAAGCCATTTGCCCCAAAGCGGCGTTTGCAGCTATGCCTACAGTCTGACCCGGCAAATAAGGCCCGCCAAATGTTGGTCGTCGAAAACCTGTGCAAGTCGTTCGCCACTGCCCAAGGCCCGCTGGAGGTACTGCGCGGGGTGGACCTGACGCTGGCACGCGGCAGCAGCCTGGCCCTGATGGGCGAATCCGGCAGCGGCAAGAGCACCTTGCTGCACCTGCTGGCGGGGCTGGACCGCGCCGACAGCGGGCGCATCCTGATCGATGGCCAACCCCTGGACAACCGCGGCGAAGCTGCCTTGGCACGTTGGCGGCGCGAGGGCATCGGCCTGGTGTTCCAGCAGTACAACCTCATCAGCAGCCTGGACGTGGCAGCCAACCTGGCCTTCCAGGCGCGCCTGGCGGGTCGCCATGACCCGGTCTGGGTGACGCACCTGGCCACCCGGTTGGGGCTGGTCCCGTTGCTGCAACGCTACCCGGAGCAACTGTCTGGCGGGCAGCAGCAGCGCGTTGCCATCGGCCGCGCGCTGGCCAGCAGGCCCTTGCTGCTGCTGGCCGACGAACCCACCGGCAGCCTTGACGAGGCCAGCAGCGACGAGGTGTTGGCGCTGCTGCTGCAGCTGGTGCACGAGGCGGGTAGCAGCGTGCTGATGGTGACCCACAGCCAGCGCCTGGCCGCCATGCTGCAGCGCCGCTGCGTGCTGCAGATGGGCCGGGTGCAGGGGTGATGAACAGCTCGCGGATCACCGTGCAGGCCCTGTGCAGCCATTGGTGGCGTCACCGGCTGCAGTGCATCAGCATCTTCACCGGTTTGTGGCTGGCCACGGCCCTGTGGACCGGCGTTCAGGCGCTCAACACCCAGGCGCGCAACGACTACGCACAAGCCAGTGCGGTGCTCGCCGGGCCTGCCCGCCCGCAACTGGTGGCACGCTCGGGGCAGCGCTTCGACCAGGCGCTGTATGTGCAATTGCGCAGGCTGGGCTGGCCAGTGACGCCGGTGCTGGAAGGGCGCTTGCGGCTGGCTGCAGCGCCGCAGGTTGCGCTGCGCCTGGTCGGGATCGAGCCGCTTGGCCTGTTGCCGGGCATGGCCGTTGCCGGTGCCGATGTGCAGGATTTTGACCTGCAGGCGTTCGTGGGTACGCCGGGGCAAGCGTGGGTGGGCCCGGACACGCTGCGCCAGCTGGGGCGCCAACCCGGCGAGCAGCTGACCACGGTGGACGGGCAAGTATTGCCGCCGCTTACCCTGCATGCGCAGCTGGCACCGGGTGTGGTGGTGGTCGACATCGGCCAGGCGCAGGCCTTGCTCAATGCCCCCGGGCAATTGTCGTGGCTGCTCAGCGACAGTGACCAGCCACTGCCGAGCGACATTGCGGCGAGGCTGAAGCTGCAGCCGCCCGGGGATGATGCCGACCTGCAGCGGCTGACCGCCAGCTTTCACCTGAACCTCACCGCCCTCGGCCTGCTGGCCTTCGTGGTGGGGCTGTTCATTGCCCATGCGGCCATTGGCCTGGCGCTGGAACAGCGGCGCGGGTTGATCCGCACCTTGCGCGCTTGCGGCGTGAGCTTGCAGGTGCTGCTGGCAGCCCTTGCCCTGGAGCTGGGGTTGTTTGCCGTGCTGGGCGGCGTGGCAGGCGTGGCTGCAGGTTACCTGCTGGCCGCACTGATGCTGCCTGATTTCGCCTCCAGCCTGCGCGGGCTTTATGGCGCCCAGGTGGCGGGGGAGTTGCACTTGCCGGCCACCTGGTGGCTGGCAGGCATTGCCGTCAGCCTGTTGGGCGCGTTGCTGGCGGGGCTCGACAGCCTGCTGCGTGCCGCGCGCCTGCCATTGCTGGCCTTGGCGCAGCCGCAAGCCTGGCGCCTGGCGCAAGTGCCGTGGTTGCGGCGCCAGGGTGTCGCCGGCGGCGTGCTGCTGATGGTGGCGGCGGGCTGCGGCTACCTGGGCAATGGGCTGCCCAGTGCATTCGGCATGCTGGCGGCTTTGCTGCTGGCGGCGGCGCTGGTGTTGCCGGGGTTGCTGGCGCTCTTGCTCGGCGGCCTGGCGCGGGTGTGCCAGCGCCCGCTGGCGCAGTGGTTCGTTGCCGACAGCCGCCAGCAACTGCCGGCCTTGAGCCTGGCGTTGATGGCGCTGTTGCTGGCCTTGGCCGCCAGTGTCGGGGTTGGCGGCATGACCGAAGGCTTTCGCCGCACCTTCATCGGCTGGCTGGACCAGCGCCTGGCCGCCGATGTGTACGTCACGCCCCGCGACAGCGCGCAGGCGCAGCAGATCTACGCGCGCTTGCTGGCAGACCGTACCGACAGCGCGGTGCTGCCCAGCTGGCGGGTGGACTGGCGCCTGCAGCAGTGGCCGGTGCAGGTACAGGGGGTGGATGATCACCCGTTCTACCGCCAGCACTGGCCACTGCTGCAGCAGGCTCCGGGCGCCTGGCAGGCGCTGGCCGCCGGCCGTGGTGCAATGCTCAGCGAGCAACTTGCCCGGCGCCTTGGCCTGGCTGTAGGGCAGACGCTTCAGTTGCCTGGCGAGCCGCCCCAGGCCATGACCGTGGTGGGCGTTTATGCCGACTATGGCAACCCCAAGGGCCATGTGCTGGTAAACGCCGGCTGGTTGCGTAGCCATGCACCAGCGGCCAGCCTCGCGGGTTTCAGCCTGCTGGTGCGGCCTGAACGGGTGGCTGCGCTGAAGGATGAACTGCAACGGCGCTATGCCCTGGATGACAATCAGGTGGTGGAGCAGGCCCGCCTCAAAGCCTGGTCCAGCGAGGTGTTCAGCCGCACCTTCGCGGTCACGGCGGCATTGAACAGTCTGACCCTGGGGGTTGCCGGCGTGGCGTTGTTCATCAGCCAGCTGACCTTGAGCCAGCGCCGCCTGGGGCAGTTGGCGCCGTTGTGGGCCTTGGGTGTACCACGGCGCTGGCTGGCCTGGCTGAGCCTGGGGCAAACGCTGATGCTCAGCTGCTTCACCGTGCTGCTGGCGATCCCCTTGGGCCTGCTGCTGGCCTGGTGCCTGGTGGCGGTGGTGAATGTGCAAGCGTTCGGCTGGCGTCTGCCTTGGCATGTATTTACCGGGCAACTGGTGCAGCTGGCCGTGCTGGGCCTGTTGACCAGCCTGCTGGTCAGTGCCTGGCCGTTGTGGCAACTGGCACGCAGCCAGCCAGGCGCGCTGTTGAGGCAATTTGCCGATGAAAGCTGAAACCTTGCTATTGATGGCCTGCCTGCTGCTGGCAGGGTGCGACCCGCCTGCACCAGAACCCAAGAGTTATGCGGGCCTGGGCGACGATGCGGCGGCGTTCAGGCAGGTGATACCGGGGCATGCGCTGGTATTCCCACGGGACCATGGCGCGCATGGGGGCTTTCGTATCGAATGGTGGTACGTCACCGCCAACCTGCGCGATGCCCAGGGCCGGGACTGGGGTGTGCAATGGACGTTGTTCCGCTCCGCCTTGCGGCCTGGGCCTGAGACCTGGAACTGGAACAGCCCCAACCTGTGGATGGGCCACGCCGCGCTGACCGGCCCGGGCGGCCACCAGGTCAGTGAAACGCTCGCGCGCGGTGGGGTTGGCCAGGCGGGCGTCGAGGCACAACCGTTCCGGGCGTGGATCAACGACTGGTCGTTGCAGGGCAAACCCGGTGTCGACCGCCTGCAGATGCGGGCCAGGGGCCAAGGGTTTGGCTATGACCTGGCCCTCACCAGCGATCAGCCGCTGCTGCTGCACGGTGTTCAGGGTTACAGCGAAAAATCCGGCAAGGGCCAGGCGTCGTACTACTACAGCCAGCCGTTCTATAGGGTCAGTGGCGAGGTCGAGCGAGAGGGGCAGCGGGTCGCCGTCACAGGGCAGGCCTGGCTTGACCGGGAATGGAGCAGCCAGCCGCTGGCCGCCGGGCAAAGTGGCTGGGACTGGTTTTCGCTGCACCTGGGCACGGGCGCCAAGCTGATGCTGTTCCAGGTGCGCGAGGATCAGGGGCCGCCTTACCGCGCGGGCACCTGGGTCGATGCCCAAGGGCAGGCGCGTGCGCTGCAGGGCGGGCAGATCGAGCTGACACCGCTGGCCTGGACGCGGCAGAACAATGGCAAAAAGGTGCCCACCCGTTGGCGGGTCAAGGTGCCAGCGGTGCAGGTGGATGTAGAGGTGGATGCGCTGGAGCCCAAGGCCTGGATGGGCACACGCTTCCCTTACTGGGAGGGCCCGGTGCGAGTGGGTGAGCAGGGGCGTGGGTATCTGGAAATGACGGGCTATTGAGGTACTGCACCTGCCTGGGTGCAGTACCTGTGCGGGCATCGGTTTGCCGCTGGTGAGGCCCGGGCAGGCCTACTTGAAGCCCGTCACTGCATGCGGCACGTAGGGCGCTTGCAGGCGCTCCACTTCTTCGGCGCTGAGCTCGAACTGCAACGCGCCAATCGCATCATCGAGCTGCGCCACCTTCGACGCGCCCACGATCGGCGCCGAAACCCCTTGCTTGCCCAGTACCCAGGCCAGCGCCACCTGGGCCATGGGCACGCCACGCTCGCGGGCTATCTGTTCGACCACATCGATCACCCGGCCGTCTTCCACTTCGGTTTTTTCATAGAACGACCGGCCGGAAATGTCGGTACGGGTACGTTCAGTCTGCTGGCCATGCGGGCGGGTCAGCCGGCCGCGGGCCATCGGGCTCCAGGGCATCAGGCCCACGCCCTGGTCCAGGCACAGCGGGATCATTTCGCGCTCTTCCTCGCGGTAGATCAGGTTGAGGTAGTTCTGCATCGACACGAAGCGGCTCCAGCCGTTGCTGGCCGCCACCTGCTGGGCTTTGGCGAACTGCCAGGCATACATCGAGGATGCGCCGATGTAGCGCGCCTTGCCGGCTTTGACCACATCGTGCAGCGCCTCCATGGTCTCCTCGATCGGGGTGTGGTAGTCCCAGCGGTGGATCTGGTAGAGGTCGACATAGTCGGTCCCAAGGCGGGTGAGGCTGGCGTCGATGTTGGCCATGATCGCCTTGCGTGACAGGCCCTGCTCGTTGGGCCGGGTGCTGCCTTCCCACATGTTGGCCGGGAAGAACACCTTGGTGGCGATCACGGTTTCTTCGCGGCGGGTGAACGCCTTCAGCAGCTTGCCCAGGATCAGCTCCGAGGTGCCGGCCGAGTAGCTGTTGGCGGTGTCGAAGAAGTTGATGCCTTGCTCCACGGCGTGGCGGATGATCGGGCGGCTGTCGGCTTCGCCGAGGGTCCAGGGGTGGGTACCGGCGCCCGGCTCGCCGAAGGTCATGCAGCCCAGGCACAGTTTCGAAACATCCAGGCCGGTGTTGCCCAACTTGACGTACTGCATCTGCTTCTCCTCGGTAGTCGTTTGCGATGGGGGGAAGCTTAGCGGGGCTGTGGGCGTGCGGAAATCCCGTATCGGTGCAGGCGAGCTCTGCAGAAATTCACAAGCGCAGCAGTGGCTTGACCTGTTGCTGCAAAAAATCGGTGACGGCCTTGATGCGCGGGGTGTTGCGCACGTCTTCATGCACGGCCAGCCATAGTTCGATGCTCATGGTCTGTGTTTCCTCCCCGATGGCCTGCAGGCCATGCTCCTGGGCCATGAATGCCGGCAGGCAGGCAATGCCGATGCCGCCGGCAGCGGCCTGGGCCTGGATGCGCAAATCGTTGCTTTGCACTACAAAGGGCTGGTGGTGGGTCTGGGCGAGCAGCCACTGTTGCTGCGCCGACTTGGCCTGGGACTGGTCGTAGCCGATATAGCGCGGCGTGCTGGTGCTGCGCAGGTAGCCGGGGGCGGCGTACAGGCGGTAATCCAGGTAACCCAGCAGGCTGGCCACCAGGGTGGGCTCGCTGGGCCTGGCCAGGGCCACGCTGATATCCGCCTCGCGGCGTGCCAGCGAGGCGCGCGACTTGCTGCCGACCAGTTTCAGGTGCAACTGCGGGTAGCGGTTGCACAGGGTGGCCAGGCGCCGCGCAATGAGGCTGCCGAGCAAGGCGGGCGGGGCGGCCAGTACCACCTGGCCTTCAACCTGCTGCTGGCCTGCGCTGGCGAAGTGTTCCAGGGCGAAGGAGGCCTGGGTCATCTGCTCGGCGTACTCGCCCACCCGGCGGCCTTGCTCGGTCAGCACGTAAGCCCTGGGGCGGCGGTCGACCAGCTTGAGGTTGAGCGCAGCTTCCAGCGCGGCGATGCGCCGCGCCACGGTGGCGTGGTCGACGCCCAGCTGCTTGGCTGCGGCCGACAGGGAGCCGGTGCTGATGAAGGCGCAGAAATGGCGCAGGTCTTCCCAATCGAACATAGCGGGCCTCTGTGGTGGAGGGCCATGATAAAGCCTCCTGGCGATTCCCACGACCTGAACCGGCCCCAACGCCGGCACACACGTTTCGCGTCAATTTCAAAAGCACCGCCATCGCTGCCAGGGCCGGCTTGCCGGCGATGGGGCAACACAAATAACTGATGCTAGGATGGCTGCCTCTCCTTACCCGGATACCGCCATGCAGCCCCTCGACCACCTGTCCTTGCACCTGTTCATCGTGGTCTGCGAAGAGGGCACCATCGCCCGCGCCGGTGAGCGGGCGTTCATGGCGCCTTCGGCTGTCAGCAAACGTATCTCGGACATCGAAGCGCGCTTTGGCACCACGCTGTTCAAGCGCAGCAAGCGCGGGGTCGAACCCACCCCGGCAGGGCTTGCCCTGTTGCGCCATGCCCGCGGCCTGACCCGGGCCATGGAGCGCCTCGACAGTGAGCTGAGCGAATACGCCGAGGGCGCACGGGGGCATGTGCGGGTGCTGGCCAATGTCTCGTCGATCATGGAGTTTCTGCCCGAGGAACTGTCGGCCTTCATGCTGGAAAACCCGTTGATCCAGGCCGATATCGAAGAGCGCTTCAGCCCCGATGTGGTCCGTGGCGTGGCGGAGGGCAATGCCGACCTGGGTATCTGCAGGAAGTCCACCGCAGTCGGCGGCCTTGAGTTCGTGCCTTATCGGCAAGACCACCTGGCGGTGGTGGTCGGTGCCAGCCACCCGCTGGCAGCGCGCAGCAGCATTGCCTTTGCTGAAACGCTTGGCTACGAGCACCTCGGGCTGTCGGCGTTCGCCACGTTGAACAGTTTCATGTGCAAGAGCGCCGAGGCAGTTGGCAAGGAACTGCGTTTTCGCTCGTACGTGTCGTCGTTCGATGCGGCCTACCGGCTGCTGCAGTTCGGCCTGGGCCTGGCGGTGTTCCCGCAGGAGGCGGTGGCGCGTTATGCGCCACTGTTCGACTTGCGGGTGATCCCGCTGACCGATGACTGGGCGTTGGGTGAGTTCGTCATCTGCATGCGTGACCGGCACGCGCTGTCGCTGTCGGCGCGGCGCCTGCTGGACCACTTGCTGCTGCGCGCGCCGGCCTGGCAGGTTATGCCCTGATATCCATCGCGGCTGACGATGGATCAGCCCGTGAAAGACGTCTTTTCTGCCCGCCATGCGGCTCTTAGTCTGGCCACACGCTTCAGACAGAGAGCCCCCTGATGACAACAATAACAATCAATGAAGTCGGCCTGCGTGATGGCCTGCAGAGCCTGCAGACGGTCATGCCGACCGCCGCCAAGCTGCGCTGGATCGACAGCGCGTATGCCGCTGGCGTGCGCCACATGGAAGTTGCCTCGTTCGTGCCGGCCAGGCTGTTGCCGCAGATGGCCGACGCCAAACAGGTGGTCGCCCACGCACTGACCTACCCAGGCCTGCTGGTTACGGTACTGGCCCCTAACCTGCGCGGTGCCCAGGATGCACTGGAGTCTGGTGCGCAACGCGTCGTCGCCCCAGTGTCGGTAAGCAACGCCCACAGCATGGCCAACGTACGCCGCACGCCGCAGGAAATGGTTGAGGAGCTGGGGCGCATGTGCCAGTTGCGCAGCGAGATGGGCCGGCATGACGTGCAGATGATCGCCGGCATGTCAGTGGCCTTCGGCTGCACCCGTCAGGGTGATGTGCCGCTGGGTGACCTGTGCGCATTGACACGCCAGGTGATTGAGGCGGGTTGCGACCTGGTGTCGCTGGCCGACACCACCGGCTACGCCAACCCCGGGCAGGTAGCCAAGGTGATCCAGGCGGTGCGGGCCATTGCCGGGGAGCGCCTGCGCGCCGCGCACTTCCACGACACCCGTGGCCTGGCGCTGGCCAACAGCCTGGTCGCCGTGCAGCAAGGTATCCACGAGCTGGACGCCTCGCTGGCCGGGCTTGGCGGTTGCCCGTTCGCGCCAGGTGCCTCCGGCAATACCGTGACCGAAGACCTGGTGTTCATGCTGCAAAGCATGGGTTACGACACCGGCATCGACCTGCAGGCATTGATCGACTCACGCCAGGTGCTGCGTGATGCCTTGCCCGATGAACCCCTGTACGGCGCGCTCGCCCGCGCCGGCCTACCGCTCAACTACTAAGGGCTACCCGCATGTCCAGACTCCCCTTGGACGGCATTCGTGTCGTTGAGATTTCGCACATGGTCATGGGCCCCACCTGCGGCATGATCCTCGGTGATCTTGGCGCTGAGGTGATCAAGATCGAGCCCACCCGTGGCGATGGCACACGGCGCTTGCTCGGCGCAGGCGCCGGGTTTTTCCGCACCTTCAACCGCAACAAGCAATGCATCGCCGTGGATGTGCAAACGCCCCAGGGCCGGGATGCCGTGCTCGCGCTGATCGACACGGCCGATGTGTTCATCGAGAACTTCAAGCCAGGGCGCATGCATACGCTCGGCTTTGACTACGCCGCGCTACGCGAGCGCAACCGGCGGTTGATTTACGCCTCGCACAAGGGCTTTCTCAACGGCCCTTACGACAATCGGCTGGCACTGGATGAAGTGGTGCAGATGATGGCGGGCCTGGCCTACATGACCGGGCCGGTGGGGCGGCCGCTGCGTGCGGGCAGTTCGGTGAACGACATCATGGGCGGCATGTTCGGGGCCATTGGTGTGCTGGCCGCGCTCAACGAGCGCAACAGCACCGGCGTTGGCCGCGAGGTGCAGAGCGCACTGTACGAGAACTGCGTGCTGCTGGCCGCCCAGCACATGCAGCAGTTTGTGGTCACGGGGGAGGCGGCAGCGCCAATGCCCAACCGCATCAGTGCCTGGGCCATTTATGATGTGTTCACCTTTGCCGGGGGCGAGCAGATGTTTGTCGCCGCCACAGGGGAGGGGCAGTGGCAGGCGCTGTGCAGCGTGCTTGGCCAGGCGGCATTGCGCGACGACCCCACCCTGGCCAGCAACAACGACCGGGTGTTGCAGCGCCCGCGTTTGCTGGCGCACCTGGCCGAGGTATTCGCCACACTTGATGCGCAGCAACTGGCGGTCGAGCTTGAGGCCAATGGCATCCCCTTCGCGCCGATCCGTCGCCCGGAGGAGCTGTTCGATGACCCCCACCTGATGCAAAGCGGGGGCATGGCCGACCTCACCCTGGAGGACGGCAGCAGCACACCGATGCCACTGCTGCCGCTGGCGCTCGATGGCCAGCGCCTGCAACCGCGCCGGCCGATTCCGCGTATCGGCGAGCACACCCGCAAAGTCATGCGCGAGCTTGGTTACAGCGATGCGCACATTGCCGAGCTGTGCGCCGCAGGCGTGCTCAAGACTGACGAGCAGGAGCGCTGAAAATGGCCATCTACCGATACGACACGCTTGTCCCGAACCTGCACCCGGAAACCTTCGTCGCCGAGCAAGCTACGGTGATCGGCGATGTAACGCTGGCGCAAGGCGTTAGTGTGTGGCCGCAAGCGGTGCTGCGCGGCGACAATGAACCGATCCACATTGGCCAGCACAGCAATGTGCAGGAGGGCGCGGTGCTGCATGCCGACCCTGGTTTCGCCCTGACCGTGGGCAGTGGCGTGACCATCGGCCACCAGGCGATGCTGCATGGCTGCACGATTGGCGATGGTGCACTGATCGGCATACAGGCGGTGGTACTCAACGGCGCGGTCATCGGCCGCAATTGCCTGGTGGGGGCGGGTGCCATCGTCACCGAAGGCAAGGTCTTCCCCGACAATTCACTGATCCTCGGTGCACCTGCCAAAGTGGTGCGTGAGCTATCGCCTGAGGCCATCGCGCACATGCACGCCAATGCCGCCGACTATGTGCGCAAAGGCCAAGCCTGCAAGGAAAAGCTCGTGCGTATCGGCTAACCCCCTTCAGTGGCGCCCTGAAGGGCGCCGCCGCTCTCCAATAATTACAAGAACGGAGATCCACCATGGTTGCCTTGACCGGTGTTCTGGCGCGTGAGCGCAATGAGCGTCACATCAATGAACTGCTGCTGTACCGGCGGGTGGCCTGGCGCATCATGCCATTGGCCATCATCTGTTTCCTGTTCTCCTATTTCGACCGCATCAACATCAGCTTCGCCAAGACCCAGATGCAGGCCGAGCTTGGCCTGAGCGACGCGGCCTACGGGCTGGCCGCGAGCATGTTCTTCATTGGCTACGTGCTGTTCGAGGTGCCGAGCAGCCTGGGCCTGAAACGCTACGGCGCGCCGGCGTGGATCTGCCGGATCATGGTGTCCTGGGGGCTGGCCACTGCGGCTCTGGTATTTGCCTATACCCATTACACCCTGTACTTCCTGCGTTTTCTGATCGGTGTGATGGAGGCCGGTTTCGGGCCGGCCATCCTGTTCTATCTGGCCTGCTGGTTCCCCCGCAAGCACCTGGCGAAGATGAACGGCCTGTGGTTTCTGGCCGTGCCCTTGGCTGGCGCGGTTGGCGGCCCTGCGGCGGGCTTTTTGCTAGGGACCATGGACGGTGTGCTGGGCCTTGCCGGCTGGCACTGGCTGTTTCTGATGTCGGGCCTGCCGTGCGTGGTGCTGGGCGTGCTGGTGCTGTGCAAGCTCGATCGCGACATTGCGTCGGCCAAGTGGCTGACCCTTGAAGAGAAAGCCCTGTTGCAGGAAAACCTTGCCCAGGACAAACGCGCGGACAAACCGGTGCTGGGTTCGCTGTGGCGGGTGCTGCTGACCCGAGAAGTGGCGATCATGGCGTTCATCTACTACGTGATCAAAAGCGCGTCCTATGGCCTGAATTTCTGGATGCCGCACCTGATCAAGTCATCAGGGGTACAGGACATGCTGTGGGTCGGTGTGTTGTCTGCGCTGCCTTATGCGGTGGCGTGCGTCGGCATGGTGCTGCTCACCCGGCGCTCGGACCGCACCGGCGAGCGCAAGCGCTACCTGGTGTACTGCCTGCTGGCCGCAGCCGTCGGTTACTTGCTCGCGTGCCTGTTCTCGGGCTCGTCGTGGGCGATGATGGCAGCGCTGGTAATGGCGACAGCGGGTACGTTCATTGCCATTCCGATCTTCTGGACCATCCCGCAGTCGACCTTCTCCGGGTTGGCGATTGCAACCGGCACCGCAGCAATCAACTCCGTGGGCCAGCTCAGCGGCATCGTGGCACCGGTGATGGTGGGGCAGATCAACGACATCACAGGCAGCACGTACATGGGCATGCTCTCGATTGCACCGCTCATCCTGCTCGCCTGCCTGGTGGTGATGCGCTATGTCAGAAACCCCAAGGTCTGAACCTGGCACGCCCTTGACGCTGAACAACAAGAACAATAACAAGGCATAACCCATGAACACTTCCGTCTCACGGCGGGCATCACTGATGCTCGCGGTGTTGTGCTGTGCGTGGCAATCGGCCCAGGCTGCCTTTGTCGCTGACGGCAAAGGCAGCCTGGAGCTGCGCAATTTTTACTTTGATCGTGACTTTCACGGTGCTGCTGCCAGCCAGTCCAGGCGCGGTGAGTGGGCCCAGGGCTCTTTGCTCAAGTGGCAATCGGGCTACACCGAAGGTGTCGTCGGTTTTGGCCTGGACGCGGCAGGGATGCTTGGCGTCAAGCTCGATTCGTCCCCGGACCGCAGCGGCAGCGGGCTGTTGCCCCGCGGCAGCGACAGGCGCGCGGTGGATGGCTATGGCAAGGCAGTTGCCACCGTCAAGGCGAAGCTTTCGCAGACCCAACTGCAGCTGGGTGGTTTGAGCCCCCAGTTGCCATTGCTGGTGTCGAACTACAGCCGGTTGTTCCCGCAGTGGTTCAAGGGTACGCAGTTGGTCAGCAAGGACTTGGACCGTTTCACCTTTACCTTGCTGCAGGTCGATGCCACCAAGCTGCGCGACTCCACCGACTTTGAAAGCCTGACCGCCATGGCGCAACAGGGCGCCTATTCGGCAACGGTGACCAGCGACCGCCTGTACTACGCGGGTGTCGATTATCAGCCGGCGAAAAGCCTGACCCTCAGCGTGCACACCAGTCAGCTTGAAGACCTGTTCCAGCGGGAATTTGCGGGGTTCAAGTACAGGGCCGGCCTTGGGCCGGGGGAGGCGTTCACCGAATGGCGCTGGTTCAACGCGCACGACCAGGGCAGGGCGTTGCTGGGCGAGGTGGATAACCGGACCTTGAGCACCAACATCGGCTATGGCCTGCACGGGCATACCTTCAGCGGTGGTTACCAGAAGGCCAGTGGAAATACCGCCTATGCGTATGTTGGCGGGACCGATACCTACCTGTTCAGCGAGCAGCAGGTGAGCACGTTTGCCCTGGCCAACGAGCGGGCATGGATGCTGCGTTACGACTACAACTTTGCAGCATTGGGCATCCCGGGGCTGACGTTCAATGTGCGCTACGTCAAGGGTGACCAAGTCGACCCACAGCGGATTGCCAGCAGCAAAGGCCGGGCGCTGGCCGCGCGGGGTGGCGAAGGTGAGGAGTGGGAGCGGACCACCGACATCAGCTATGTCGTGCAGTCGGGGGTGTTCAGGAACCTGTCGCTGCGTTGGCGCAATGCGACCATGCGCTCCAATTTTGCCGATGCGGCGGATGAAAATCGGGTGATCGTGGGGTACACGGTCGAGTTTTGAGCGTTGGAGTACAAATGTGCTCTTAGGTTGATATCGGGTGTGTTGGAAGGGGCCGTTCTGGGCGCATGTCATCAAGTTAACGGCGTTGGGAGGGCCTAACGCCCTCTATGAAACCGGTTTCAAAATGTTTCCGAACCAGCTAGATTACGCGGCTTTCTCAGGGCCTCTCCCTGATCCAAACCCAGACGGCGCAACCCAAGGCCGCCCCAATGCTGATGAGGACTTGCAATGCCTGAGCATGCCCCCGACAACCCGCGCCGGGACTTTCTGCGCAAAACGTTGACCCTTATTCCCGTGGTCACCGTGGCTACCAGCACCGGCCTGGGTGCCGGCCAGCTGCTGGCCCAGCCGGCCCCCGAACCCAAGGTGCCTGCTACACCGCCCGCTGGCCATTACCAGCCGACTTTCTTCACCGCCGAAGAATGGGCCTTTGTACAGGCGGCGGTGTCGCGCATCATCCCCGCTGACGAGCTGGGCCCCGGCGCATTCGAAGCAGGCGCCGCCGAGTTTATCGATCGCCAGATGAACACCCCCTATGCCACAGGTGCCCAGTGGTACATGCAGGGCCCGTTCAAGGCCGACGCCGCGCCAGAGCTTGGCTACCAGCTGCAACTGAGCCCCCAGCAGATCTACCGCCTGGGCATCGCCGCTGCGGATGCATGGTGCAAAAACGCCAGCGGTAAAACCTTTGCCGAGCAAGATAGCGCTACCCGAGACAAGGTTCTCGGCAAGATCGAAGCCGGTGAGATCGTTTTCGAACAGCTGCCTGCCAAGGTGTTTTTCAGCCTGCTGGTGCAGAACACCCGCGAGGGGTTCTTCTGCGACCCGATTCACGGTGGCAACAAGGGTATGGTCGGCTGGACGCAAATCGGCTTCCCCGGCGCCCGTGCAGACTTCATGGACTGGGTCGAGCGCAACGAGCCTTACCCGTTCCCGGCAGTATCGATTCGTGGCGAGAGGGCGTAAGGCATGGCCAATGCAATGAAGAAGGTCGATGCGGTGATCGTCGGTTTCGGCTGGGCGGGCGCCATCATGGCCAAGGAACTCACCGAGGCCGGGTTGCAGGTGGTCGCGCTGGAGCGCGGGCCGATGCAGGACACCTACCCCGAGGGCAGCTACCCGCAGGTCATCGATGAGCTGACCTACAGCGTGCGCAAGAAGCTGTTCGTGGATGTCTCCAAAGAAACCGTCACCATCCGCCACAGCGTCAACGATGTCGCGCTGCCCAACCGCCAGCTCGGTGCCTTCCTGCCCGGCAAGGGCGTGGGCGGCGCAGGCCTGCACTGGTCCGGCGTGCATTTTCGTGTAGACCCGATGGAGCTGCGCATGCGCAGCCACTACGAAGAGCGCTACGGCAAACGCTTCATCCCTGAACACATGACGATCCAGGACTTTGGCGTGAGCTACGAGGAGCTAGAACCCTGCTTCGACTTCGCCGAGAAGGTCTTCGGCACCTCGGGCCAGGCCTGGACCGTGAACGGCAAGGTGGTCGGCGAAGGGAAGGGTGGCAACCCTTATGCACCGGACCGCTCCAACCCCTTCCCGCTGGTGTCGCAGAAGAACGTGGTGTCGGCGCAGCTGTTCCAGAAGGCAACCGCCAGCCTGGGCTACAAGCCCTACAACCTGCCTTCGGCCAACACATCGGGGCCCTACACCAACCCCTATGGGGCGCAGATGGGGCCGTGCAACTTCTGTGGCTTCTGCAGCGGCTACGTGTGCTACATGTACTCCAAGGCGTCGCCCAACGTGAACATCCTGCCGGCGCTGCGCCAGGTACCCCATTTCGAGCTGCGGGCCAATGCCCATGTGCTGCGGGTGAACCTGGACGACAGCAAGCGCAAGGCTACCGGGGTGACCTACATCGATGCCCAGGGGCGGGAAGTGGAGCAGCCGGCAGACATCGTCATCCTTGCCGCGTTCCAGTTCAACAACGTGCGCCTGATGCTGCTGTCGGGCATCGGCAAACCCTATGACCCGATCAAGAACGAAGGGGTTGTGGGGCGCAACTTCGCCTACCAGAACATGGGCACGGTGAAAGCGTTCTTCGACAAGGACACCTACACCAACAACTTCATCGGCGCCGGCGGCAACGGGGTGGCGATCGACGACTTCAACGCCGACAACTTCGACCATGGGCCGCACGGTTTCGTCGGCGGCTCGCCGATGTGGGTCAACCAGGCTGGCAGCCGGCCGATTGCCGGTATTGCCAACCCGCCCGGCACGCCCGCCTGGGGCAGTGCCTGGAAGAAGGCCACGGCCGATTACTACACCCACCAGCTGTCGATGGACGCCCACGGCGCGCACCAGTCGTACCGCGGCAACTACCTGGACCTCGACCCGACCTACCGGGATGCCTACGGCCAGCCGCTGCTGCGCATGACCTTCGACTGGCAGGAAAACGACATCAAGATGAACCAGTTCATGGTCGACAAGCTGAGCAAGATCGCCCAGGCGATGAACCCCAAGGCCATCGCCGTGCTCGGCAAGAAGGTCCAGGAGCACTTCAACACCGCCAGCTACCAGACCACCCACCTCAACGGCGGCGCGATCATGGGCTCCGACCCCAAAACCAGTGCCTTGAACCGCTACCTGCAAAGCTGGGACGTGCACAACGTGTTCGTCCCGGGCGCATCGGCGTTCCCCCAGGGCCTGGGTTACAACCCCACCGGCCTGGTGGCTGCGCTGACCTACTGGTCGGCGCGGGCCATCCGGGAGCAGTACCTGAAAAACCCCGGCCCGCTGGTTCAGGCTTGAGGAGCGATGGCATGAAAAAACTGTTGATCGCGACCCTGCTGCTGGGCACGGGCCTGGCTGCCCAGGCTGATGAAGCTACCGATGCGCTGGTGAAGAAGGGCGAGTACCTGGCCCGCGCCGGTGACTGCGTGGCCTGCCATACCGCCAAGGGCGGCAAGCCCTTTGCCGGTGGGCTGCCGATGGAAACCCCCATCGGCACCGTGTACTCCACCAACATCACCCCGGATGCCACCGGCATCGGCCAGTACAGTTTCGAAGACTTCGACCTGGCCGTGCGCAAAGGTGTGGCCAAGGACGGCAGCACGCTGTACCCGGCCATGCCGTACCCGTCCTATGCGCGGGTCAAGGACGAGGACATGCGCGCCTTGTACGCCTACTTCATGCAAGGCGTGCAACCGGTGGCGCAGCCAAACAAGGCCACCGACATCCCTTGGCCGCTGAGCATGCGTTGGCCGCTGGCGATCTGGCGTGGCGTGTTCGCACCAGAGGTGAAAGCCTGGCAAGCGCCGGCCGGTGCCGACCCGGTGGTCAGCCGCGGCGCCTACCTGGTGGAGGGTTTGGGCCATTGTGGCGCGTGCCATACCCCGCGCGCCCTGACCATGCAGGAAGAGGCCCTGAGCCCCGCGGATGGCAAGCAGTTCCTGGCCGGCAGTGCGCCGTTGGAAGGCTGGATCGCCAAGAACCTGCGCGGTGACCACAAGGACGGCCTGGGCAGCTGGAGCGAAGAGCAGCTGGTGCAGTTCCTGAAAACCGGGCGCAGTGACCGCAGTGCCGTGTTCGGCGGCATGAGCGATGTGGTCGAACACAGCATGCAGCACTTGAGCGATACCGACCTGACGGCCATTGCCCGCTACCTCAAGACGCTACCGGCAAGCGACCCGCACGACCAGCCGCATGTGTACGACAAGCACGTGGCACAGGCTTTGTGGAACGGTGATGACAGCAAGCCGGGTGCGGCGGTGTACATCGACAACTGCGCTGCCTGCCACCGTACCGACGGCCAGGGGTATACCCGCGTGTTCCCGGCGCTTGCCGGCAACCCGGTGGTGCAGACGGCCGATGCCACCTCGTTGATCCATGTGGTGCTGGATGGCGGCACGGTGCCGGCGACGCATACCGCGCCGTCGAACCTCACCATGCCAGCGTTCGGCTGGCGCTTGAGCGACCAGGAAGTGGCTGAGGTGGTGAATTTCATCCGGACCAGTTGGGGTAACCAAGGTAGTGCTGTTTCGGCCAGTGATGTGAAAGCCATCCGCTAAGGCCGGCGCCTGGCGCCATACGTTGTGGGGCTTGCCGGCGATGCAGGCGCTGCGGTGCATGGCACCGGCTTTGCCGGTGATCGCCGGCAAGCCGGCTCCTACAGGGTTGGCGCCGGCTGTAGAAATTGAGTATGTCAGTGCCACGGAAGGTGGTGAAACCGCATGGATGCCATTCGATCAGGCCGGCGCAGTACCTTTTGTGGGAGCCGGCTTGCCGGCGATGCAGGCGCTGCGGTGTAGGGCACCGGCTTTGCCGGTGATCGCCGGCAAGCCGGCTCCTACAGGGTTGGCGCCGGCTGTAGACATTGAGTATGTCAGTGTCACGGAAGGTGGTTAAACCGCTTGGATGCCACTCGATCAGGCCGGTGCAGTCCCTTTTGTGGGCCGGCTTGCCGGCGATGCAGGCGCTGCGGTGTAGGGCACCGGCTTTGCCGGTGATCGCCGGCAAGCCGGCTCCTACAGGGTTGGCGCCGGCTGTAGACATTGAGTATGTCAGTGTCACGGAAGGTGGTTAAACCGCTTGGATGCCACTCGATCAGGCCGGTGCAGTCCCTTTTGTGGGCCGGCTTGCCGGCGATGCAGGCGCTGCGGTGTAGGGCACCGGCTTTGCCGGTGATCGCCGGCAAGCCGGCTCCTACAGGGTTGGCGTCGGCTGTAGACATTGAGTATGTCAGTGCCACGGAAGGTGGTGAAACCGCTTGGATGCCACTCGATCAGGCCGGCGCAGTACCTTTTGTGGGAGCCGGCTTGCCGGCGATGCAGGCGCTGCGGTGTAGGGCACCGGCTTTGCCGGTGATCGCCGGCAAGCCGGCTCCTACAGGATTGGCGTCGGCTGTAGACATTGAGTATGTCAGTGCCACGGAAGGTGGTTAAACCGCTTGGATGCCACTCGATCAGGCCGGTGCAGTACCTTTTGTGGGCCGGCTTGCCGGCGATGCAGGCGCTGCGGTGTAGGGCACCGGCTTTGCCGGTGATCGCCGGCAAGCCGGCTCCTACAGGTGGGTGCCGGCAGTGCGCCGGGAAAGGTAGAATCCCGACGAACGGTAGGTGACGAAACCGCGCGGTTTTGATGTATTGAAACCGGTTTCAGTCACCGTCACCGACAATAATCACAAGGGACCGAAATGACCGACTTGCCTGCCCATTCCCGCGAACGCGTGACCATCAGTGAGGTCGCACGCGTTGCCGGCGTCTCCAAGGCCACCGTGTCGCGCTACATTGGCGGCGATCGCCAGTTGCTGGCCGAAGCTACCGCCAAGCGCCTTGAAGAAGTCATCGAGCGCCTGGGCTACCGGCCCAACCAGATGGCCCGCGGCCTCAAGCGTGGCCAGACGCGGCTGATCGGCATGCTGGTAGCAGACATCCTCAACCCCTATTCAGTCGCGGTGATGCACGGCGTTGAAACCGCGTGCCGTCAGCACGGCTACAGCCTGGTGGTGTGCAACACCAACCGCGACGACGAGCAGGAGCGCCATCACCTGGCGGCCCTGCAGTCTTACAACGTCGAGGGCCTGATCGTGAATACCCTTGGCCATCACCCCGGCGAACTTCTCAACCTGCAGCGCGACATGCCCATGGTCCTGGTAGACCGGCAACTGCCGGAGCTGAACGTAGACCTGGTAGGGCTGGATAACGCCCAGGCCATCGAGCAGGCCCTGGACCACCTGCAGGCGCGTGGCTACCGCGACATCCTGGCGGTCACCGAACCACTGGACGGCACCAGCTCCCGGCTCGAACGCACGCAGGCGTTCACCGCCTCGATCAGCCGTCGCGCCGGCATGCGTCAGCAACTGGTGGAGATCGACGGCAACCTGCACGCCCGGCTTGATGCCTTCCTCGGCAGTAATGGGCACGGGCCCCAGGCTATTTTCACCTTCAACGGCGTGGCCACCCTGACGGTGACCCGTGTATTGCACGACGCGGGTTGCAACCTGTTCCAGGACGTCGGCCTGATTGCGCTGGACGAACTGGACTGGTACCCGCTGGTCGGTAGCGGCATTACCGCGCTCGCCCAACCCACCGAACGCATCGGTGTGGCCGCCTTCGACTGCCTGCACGACCGCCTGCGCGGCGAGAGCGGGGCGCCACGGCGCCTGGACTTCAAGGCAGAGTTGATCGTCCGAGGTTCCACTCAACTACGCGAATGAAGAAACGGCCGGCAACGACGCCGGCCATTGTTGCAGCCAAAAAATGAAACCGGTTTCATAAGGACAAGAACAATGCACGAGAACCCCGTTTCCATCAGCCTCTCCAGCTACGGTGCCAGCTTGGTCCGGGAGCGTGGGCAGGAGAGTTTCCTTGAACTGCTGGCCGCTGCCGGCGTGATATGTGTCGAACTGCGCGAAGAGTTGTTCGACGAGGCCCCGGACGCCGCCGCGCTGTCGGCGGCAATCAACGCGCTGCAGTTGCAGTGCCTGTATTCCTCGCCACTGGAGCTGTGGACCCCTGAAGGGCAGCTGGACGCGCGCTTGCCTGCCAAGCTGGCGCTGGCCCGCGCACTCGGCGCCGTGGCGCTGAAGGTGTCGTTGGGGCATTACGCTTGCGCATGCGACCTGGCGGCCTTGCAAGCGCAACTGCGCCCTGGTGACCCGCTGTTGCTGGTGGAGAACGACCAGACCACGCAGGGCGGGCGCATCGCGCCGCTGCTGCAGTTCTTTGAGCGCTGCGAGGCCCAGGGGCTGGCGCTGGGCATGACCTTCGATATCGGTAACTGGCAATGGCAGGGCGAATCCGCCGCGCAGGCAGCGCGGTTGCTCGGCCGCTGGGTGCGTTACGTGCATTGCAAGGCAGTGCAGCGCGAGGCCAGCGGGCGCCTGGTGGCCGTTGTGCCGCAGGCCCGGGACCTGATGGCCTGGGAGGCAATGTTCGCCGAGTTCACCCCCGGGCTGATGCGCGCCGTGGAGTACCCGCTGGCCGGCGCTGACTTACTGGCTTTGACCCGCGCCCAGGTCAACAACCTGGCCCGCATCGGCATGAGCGAGGAGGTGAGCCATGCCTGAGCATGACGTGCTGTGTTTTGGCGAAACCATGGCCATGTTCGTTGCCGAGCAGGCCGGTGACCTGGCGGCTGTGGGGGCGTTTACCAAGCGCATTGCCGGCGCCGACAGCAATGTGGCCATCGGCCTGGCCCGGTTGGGTTTCCGGGTGCGCTGGCTGAGCCGGGTGGGCAACGACTCGCTGGGCCGCTTCGTGCTCGACACCCTGCAGCAGGAGGGCCTGGACTGCAGCCACGTGGAGGTCGATGACCACCACCCGACAGGCTTCCAGCTCAAGGGCCGTTGCGACGATGGCAGCGACCCTGTGGTGGAGTATTTTCGCCGCAACTCCGCGGCCAGCCACCTATCGCTGGCGCAGTTCAGCCCGGCGTTGCTGCAGGCCCGCCACCTGCACGCCACCGGTATTCCGCTGGCGCTGTCGGCCGGCTGCAGGGCGCTGGCCCATGAGCTGGTCGAGCGCATGCGCAGCGAGGGGCGCAGCATTTCCTTCGACCCCAACCTGCGCCCGTCGCTGTGGCCTGACCGCGCCAGCATGGTCCGTGAAGTCAACGCGCTGGCGATAAAGGCGCACTGGCTGCTGCCAGGGCTCGAGGAAGGGCGGTTGTTGACCGGCCTGCAAACCCCGGCGGACATCGCCGCGTTCTACCTCGACCGTGGTGTCGAGCACGTAGTCATCAAGTTGGGCGGTGAGGGTGCCTACTACCGCAATGCCCAGTGCCAAGGGCAGGTCGCCCCTGTGCCGGTGGCCAAGGTGGTGGACACCGTCGGTGCCGGCGACGCCTTTGCCGTTGGCGTGGTCAGCGGCCTGCTCGAAGGCCGCCCGCTCGCCGAGGCGGTGGCTCGCGGCAACTGGTGCGGCAGCCGCGCCGTGCAATCGCGCGGCGACATGGAAGGCTTGCCACTGCGCCGGGAGCTGGAAGCGTACGCATTACCCAAGAGTGCCTGAAACTTTGATCGCCGGTACGCCGGCCGGTTGCTACAAAAACAACAAGCTCAGGAGCCGCATCATGCAATCGACAAGCCTCGCCCCACGCCGTTGGTGGTACATCATCCCGATCGTCTTCGTCACTTACAGCCTGGCCTACCTCGACCGCGCCAACTACGGCTTCGCCGCCGCCTCGGGCATGGCCGATGACCTGAAGATCACCCCGGCGCTGTCGTCCCTGCTGGGGGCGCTGTTTTTCCTCGGGTACTTCTTCTTCCAGGTGCCTGGTGCCATCTACGCGCAAAAACGCAGCGTCAAAAAGCTGATTTTCGTCAGCCTGATCCTCTGGGGCAGCCTGGCGACCCTGACCGGCATGGTCAGCAATGTCTACCTGCTGATCGGCATCCGCTTCCTGCTCGGGGTGGTCGAGGCGGCGGTGATGCCGGCGATGCTGGTGTACCTGTGCCACTGGTTCACCCGCGCCGAACGCTCGCGCGCCAATACCTTCCTGATGCTGGGCAACCCGGTGACCATCCTGTGGATGTCGGTGGTCTCGGGGTACCTGATCAAGCATTTCGACTGGCGCTGGATGTTCATCATCGAGGGCCTGCCAGCGGTGCTCTGGGCGTTCATCTGGTGGCGCCTGGTGGACGACCGGCCAGCCCAGGTGGGCTGGCTGAGCGAGCAGGAAAAAGCGGCGCTCGAACAGGCCCTGGCCGCTGAACAGCAAGGCATCAAACCGGTTAAGAACTACCGCGAGGCGTTTCGCTCGCCGCAGGTCATCGTGCTGTCGCTGCAGTATTTTTGCTGGAGCATCGGGGTGTACGGCTTCGTGCTGTGGCTGCCGTCTATCCTCAAGCAAGCGGCGAACGTCGACATCGTCGAGGCCGGTTGGCTGGCCTCGGTGCCCTACCTGGCGGCGGTCGTGGCCATGGTCGGGGTGTCGTGGGCCTCTGACAAACTGCAGAAGCGCAAGCGTTTCGTCTGGCCACCCTTGCTGATCGCCGCGTTGGCCTTCTATGGCTCCTACGCCTTGGGCACCGAGCATTTCTGGGCGTCCTATGCGCTGCTGGTGCTTGCCGGGGCTTGCATGTACGCCCCCTATGGCCCGTTCTTCGCCATCGTGCCGGAGATCCTGCCCAGCAACGTGGCCGGTGGGGCCATGGCCCTGATCAACAGCATGGGCGCGCTGGGTTCGTTCGGTGGCTCGTGGCTGGTCGGCTATCTCAATGGCGCCACCGGTGGCCCTGGCGCTTCTTACCTGTTCATGTGCGGTGCGCTGCTGACGGCAGTGGCGCTCACGGCTGCGCTGAAAACATCACAAACCTCCGGCCAGGCCAAGCCCCGCAGCCAGCGCCTGGCAATGAGCCAATAGGAAACGGCTATGAAAAAGCGAATCGTCCTTTACAAGCGCCTGCCCGAGGCCCTGCTGGCGCGCCTGCAACAGCAGGTCGAGGTGACCTGGGTGGATACCTCCGGCAGTGATGGCCTGGCCCGGCTGCGCGATGCCTTGCCCGGTGCCCATGGCCTGCTGGGCGCCAGTTTGCGGCTGGACAGCAGCCTGCTGGACCTGGCGCCACAGCTTGAAGTGGTGGCCAGTGTGTCGGTTGGCGTCGACAACTACGACATTGCCGAGCTGACCCGCCGTGGCGTGATGCTGACCAACACCCCTGATGTATTGACCGAGACCACCGCCGACACCGGCTTTGCCTTGATCCTGGCCACTGCCCGGCGGGTGGTGGAGCTGGCCGGCTGGGTACGTGACGGCCACTGGCAGGCCAACCTTGGGCCGGCGCATTTTGGCAGTGATGTGCATGGCAAGACCTTGGGCATCGTCGGCATGGGGCGCATTGGTGAGGCCTTGGCCCGCCGTGGTGCGGCCGGGTTCGGCATGCGCGTGCTGTACCACAGTTCGCGAGCCAAGCCAGAGGTGGACGCCCGCTATGGTGCCCGGTATCGCACCCTGGACGAGCTGCTGAGCGAGGCGGATTTTGTCTGTTTGACGGTGCCCTTGAGCGCCAGCACCGAAGGCCTGATCGGCGCACGGGAGCTTTCGCTGATGAAGCCCGAGGCGATCCTGGTGAACATTGCCCGCGGGCGTGTGGTGGATGAACAGGCACTGCTTGCGGCGTTGCAGGCCAAGCGCATCCGCGGCGCCGGGCTGGATGTGTTCGTACAGGAACCACTGCCGGCCCACTCACCACTGTTGCAACTGGACAACGTGGTGGCCACGCCGCACATCGGCTCGGCGACCCACGAAACCCGTGAGGCCATGGCGCGCTGTGCGGTAGAGAATCTGTTGAGCGCGTTGGCGGGCGAGCGGCCGGCGAACCTGGTGAACGAGGGCGCGTGGCGAGCGCCAAGCCCCTCTAGGTCGCAACCCTGACGCAATCGCTGTAGCAGCGGTTCAGCGGCAAGGCCGGTGCCGTGCACTGCAACGCCCCAGGTCAGGCGCGCAGTGCCTCATTGCGACGCAGGCGCCAGAAGTGCGCCTGCGGCCAGCGTGTCTGGGCCTGGTAGTAGTAACGCACACGGCGCAGGTAATGCTCGCGCACCTGGTGCAGTTGGCCAGAATACGCTTGCGCGCCCAGTTGATCGCCGCGATGGTGAGCCACCACGGCTTGCGCACCGCGCAGCGCTGTGTACAGCGCGTTGAAAATGCCCTGCGAAGACAGCGGGTCGAAGGCCAGCGCCGCATCACCCACCGCCAGCCAGTCAGAGCCTTGCGCCGTGCACAATGCGCCACCGCCTGCACCGGTAGCGCTCAGCGGGCTCCAGCCCTCGCTGGCCCGGCACCAGTGCTGCAGGTACCGGGTACCGGCAAGCCCCTGATGCCATAGCGACGGCGTGTGAATCAGTCGCGAGGCGTTCCCGGCATCGGTATGCAACACGGCAATACGCCGGCCGCCAGGCAGGCAGGCGCTGTACCACCAGCCCTCGGGCGTGGCTTCCAATACCGTACGGTGATCCTCATGGGCGTCGCGCGCGCTGGCATACACCGCCACCAGCGGCGTATCGCAGATGCGTGCAAGCCCCAGCCGGCGACGCAATACACCGTGTCGGCCACTGGCATCGACGACGAAGCCTGCGCTGAAGTCGCCCGCTTGAGTGCCAACGCGCCAGCCTTCGGGCAGACGCTGCACGCGGTTGACCTGGGCGTCTATATGCAGCACGCCATCACTGCGCGCCGCCTCAAGCAAACAGGCGTCGAAACGTGGCCGGTCCAGGTGCCAACCCAGGCCGTGGGGGTCTTGAATGAAATCGGTGGGCTGCAGGGTGTCGTTGTCCCAGCTCACCAGGTTGCCCAGATTGGGCAGCGGTGCGCTGTGGTCCAGGACGCTCAGCAGGCCCAGGTCGCGCAACAGCGGGCGGGCCGCGCCAGGCAGGCTTTCGCCAGGCCGCAAGCCTGCCCCTGGTCGGCCCACCAGCAGCGTAGCCTGGCCGGCGCGGTGCAGTTGCCGCGCGATGACGGCGCCGGCAGTACCGGCGCCGATCACCAGCACATCGACCCTCAATGCCGGAACCGGCTCAGGGCCTGGCGATAGTGCTCCAGGCTTTCCCAGCCTGCTTCGCGCAGCGAGCGGTCCAGCGCCGGGTTGCCGGTGGAAACCGCTGCGCGCAGGCGCGGGGTGCGGGTCAATGCCGCGTTGCGGGTTTCCACTTGCATCAGCGCGGGCAGTTCAGGGTCGTCGGGTACGCCGGGACGCTCGCCGACAATGCCGATGTCGCCGAAATGCTCGGCCATGCACTGGGCCTTGTCGGCAAAGGTATCGCCTGCGAGGTTGCGGTCCCAATGCGCGCGGCGGTTGAATGCGGCCAGCCGTTCTTCGCGGGGCTGGCTGCTGTCGATGGCGATACGATAGTCCTCTTCGGTCAGCACCTGGTTCGGTACCCGCGCTGGCCAGAACGTTGGTAGGTAAGGGTCGTACTGATGGTCGTAGCCCGACCGGCAACCGGCGGCATCGACCTGCCACGGCAATGCCATCCAGCGGCTGATGCCGCCAGGGCGCTGGCCGTTCAGCGGCCCCGTAGGGGAAAGCACCTGGGCCTGGGACAGGTGCGGGCCGTAATCGGGTTCGCCAGCCTCCCCATCGTCATGCTTGATCCGCCAGGGCGCGCTGTACAACGACAGGTTGCGCATGGGCCAGCTCATCTCGATACCCGGGTGGAAGGCATCGGCCACACAATGGTCCAGCGCAGCCTGGTCGAGCATCGCGGGCTGCTCGCTGACCTTTACCTTATCGAACGGCAGGTGCGAGGGCAGCTTGCGGTCCCAGTCGTCGACGAAATCGCCTGCCACCCAGCGCGCGAGCACCTGGTCGCGCACGCCGGAAGCGCTGAGCATATCGGTGGGCGAAGGGACCTCCTCGCCAAAGGTGTCGCCGTAGATCCATGGCCAGGTACGCGGGTCGTACACAGGGTTGTCGCTGGCACGAAAGGCGTTGTACACCGTACGGCGCAGTTGCCCGTAGGCATCCTGGGTTTCACTGTCGGGGACGGCGGCCAGTTTGCCGAGCAACGCCGGGTCGTTGAAATCGAAAGGGCCGCCACTGCCGAACATCGCCGCGAAGCCCTTGTTGACCCACTGCAGGCCACTCATGCGCAGTAATACAGGCAGCACGTGCTTGCGGAACGACACCTGTTCCGGTGCCTGGAGCCAGCCGTACTGCACATAGGTATCGAACAGCAGGTCGTACATGGTCCGCCAGCTAAGGGTGTTGGGCGAGTAGTTGGGCTGCGCGCAGACCACCCAGGCGCCTTCGACTTGCAGCTCGCTGCCATTGATGCTGACCGTTGCGGTCACCGGACCGTCCGCTGTGTCGTCGTGCCAGCCCGGCGCGTTGGCAAAGGTCGAGGGGTTTGCCGGATCGAAGATGGGCGTACCTTGCGGCGACCCTGAGCTGCCAAAGCCGCCCAGCACCAGCAGGCGCCCGGCTTCGTCGGTGCGCAGTTCACCGAGCGGCACGGGGGTGCCGAGGAACCGCCCGGAGTCGAAGTGGTACTGTTCACCCTGCTGCTCGAAACCGCTGATACTGCGCGGGCCGGGGTCGATGGCGAGTTGCTCGCGCTGTTCGCCGAGCACTTGCGGGTTGCGCAAGGGCACTTGCAGGTCGCGGGCGGCGGGCACGTCCAGGGCCAGCACGAAGGCGTACCACTGCGCCTTGCGGTTGGCCAGATGCACATTCCACTTGATGGTGGCGTTTTCTGCCGTGAGTTCGGCCACCACCTCGCCTGCGGCATTGTAGCCATACACCCTGAAACGTGCGGCCTGGCGCTTGATAGCACCGTTTTGGTCGCGCATCGACTGCGCGTCGATGGCTGTGGGCCCGGTGGTTTCGGGGCCGATGAAATAGCCGTCGGGGCGTTGGCTGTTGCCCAACCGGGCGATGCCGATGGCCGGGTGAATGGCGGCTCGCACGATGCTGTCGAGGGCGGCAGCGTGGTAGGTGTCGGTCATGTGTGCGCTCCTTGCGGTGGGTGGGTGTCAGCGTGCGCTCGGCACAGGGGGGGTGACCGGTAGTTCGGTAGGGCGCGGGACCTGAGGCTCGCCGACAGTCTGGCCGTTGACGTTGCGGCGCAGGTCCGCCGAGACCCGGTAGATGTGCCGGCGTGCTTCAGCGATGCTGCCCACTGCTTCAAACCCTTTGAGCGTGCGGGCCGGGTTGAACGCCAGTGCTTCACCGTAATCGGCCTGGGTATGGGTGGTGATGTCCTGGGCTGGAATCACCAGGGTAGCCACGTGCAAGGGCACGGAAAGCTGCTCGTCCCAGCGTGCGGTGGCGCGGTCCAGCGGCATGTCATCGCCGCCCACGCGGCGTTGCATGAGCAGCCGGTAGCGGAACGGCTGAGCGGCGAGGCGTTGCTCAAGGTCCTTGGCCAGGTAGTTGGGGTCGTTGTAGTCGGGGTTGCCGGGTGTGGGCGCCTGCTCCGGTTCAAGGATGTATTTGCACCAGGTATCGCTGTACTTGAAGGGAATCACGCTCCAGACTTTTTCGCCCAGGGCGGTGGGGACGGTCTTTTCCATCTCGTCTAGCAGTTGGCCGGTCAGCGGATGTTTGGCGATGTAGGCCTCGGAGTCTTGCAGGAAACTGCAGAAACCGGCGGCGTCATCGACGAAGAACACCGGGAAGTTCTGGAACAGAAAGTCCAGTGTCGGTGCCTGACCGTCGGGTTCTAGGCTTTTTTCACCGGGCACGTCGAACAGCTTGAACGAGACGCCTACGGTGCTTTTGAGGTCGGGGCGGTCATCAGGGATATCACTGGAGAAACGCACCCATGCCGGGTAGCTGGCGGGTCTGGCGAACAGCCCTGCGGGCGTCACGCCTGCAGGGGTAGGCAACACTTCAAGCGTGGCATGCGCCACGCCATGCAGCCGAAGGAAGACGGGACGGCGTGCCGGGCACTGGCCGGCAGCGATGCGTTTTTTCTGCACCTGGTCGATGAAAACGTTTTCGATGCAGGCTATGGCCGAATCACAGTCGGTACGGTTCATGGCAACATTCCTTGTCTTGTTTTCGGGGGCTGCATCCTGGGCCCGCAAGTGCTGCCCGGGGGAGGCCTTTCACTTGAGATTTGGAGTCTAGCCGAGCGGGGCGGTTGGCAAGCACCGGTCGTCGGCAGTGCTGCCGAAGGTTTGTTGGGAAGGGGGCATTACCAGGGGGCTACCGGGCATTGCGCGCCAGTAGCCCGGTTTGGCGGGGGCTGCGACCAAGGGGCTTAGTGGCCGCCCTTCATGCGCCGTGCTAGCAGGTAAATCCCTAGCCCGACCAGCGCCGCAGCGGCGCCGATATAGCCGGTGCTGGTCCAGCCCAGCCCGGCACTGATGGCCATGCCGCCAAACCAAGGCCCCAGGGCATTGGCCAGGTTGAAGGCTGCATGGTTGGAAGCCGCTGCCAGGCTCGGCGCTTCGTGGGCGATGTCCATCAGGCGGATCTGCAAGGGGGCGGCCAGGGCGATCATGGTGCCGACCAGGCCGATGCCCAGCAGCAGTGTCCACAGCGAATGGGCAGCGATGGTGAAGAACAACAGCACGGCGGTCGACCACACCAGCACGATGCCCACGGCGCGGAACTGCAGCCGGTCGAACAGCTTGCCGCCGGCAATGTTGCCGATGATGCCGCCAATACCGAAGGCGGCCAGGCCGAAGGGGATCCACTGGGGAGCGACCTGAGTCACCTCCAGCATGGTCGGCGCGAGGTAGCTGAACACACAGAACATGCCGGCAAAACCGATCGAGGCGATGGCCAGCGCCATCCACACCTGCGGCAGGGTGAACGCTTGCAGCTCCTTGCGTGGGTCGCTGCGTGTTTCATCGCGCCGCTGCGGCACGTACTGCCAGACCAGCGCGATGGTGCACACAGCGATCAGGCCCACCAGCAAAAACGCCGAGCGCCAGCCGAAGTACTGCCCCAGCAAGGTCGCCACAGGGTTGCCCAGCAACATGGCCAGCGTGAGGCCCATCATTACCCGGGCCACGGCACCGGCGCGCTGGTTGCTCGGCACCATGCTCGAGGCAACCACCGCGGCGATGCCGAAGTACGCCCCATGGGGCAAGCCGCTGATGAAGCGGAAGGCCACCAGGCCTGCGAATGACGGGGCGAACGCGGTAGCCAGGTTGCCGACGGCATACAGCGCCATCAACAAAAGCAGCATGTGCTTGCGCAGCAGCTTGGCGCCGAGAATGGCCAGCGCTGGTGCACCCACCACCACGCCCAGTGCGTAGGCGCTGATCGCATGGCCTACCTGCGGTTCGCTCAGTTGCAGGTTGCCGGCGATGTCCGGCATCAGCCCCATGATCGCGAATTCGCCGGTGCCAATGGCAAAACTGCCCAAGGCCATGGCGGCTTCCATCTTGCCGATTTCGCCTTTGGAGAGGGCGACCGGCGGTATTTCCTGAACTGACATTAGGGTCCCTATTGAAACATGCTGAAACGTTCAAGTCGGGATCATAGTCAATTCGCGCCCTGAGCGTCGAGGATGACGGCTTGTCGGATCAGTCCGTCATCTGCAGGTCGGGCAGCTTCACCCGGAAGGCGCGGGTCAGCCCCAGCAGGCAGACGAAGCCTGCGGCCATCCAGCACAGGCCGATGGTGAACGACATGCTCGACAGGCTGCTCCACAGCCACAGTGTGCTCAAAAAGCCCAGCGCCGGCAGCGCGCCATATAGCAGGCAGTTGCGTGTGCCACGCAGCTTCTGGTCGACCAGGTAATGCTTGACCACCGCCAGGTTGACTGCAGAGAAGGCGAACAGCGCGCCGAAGCTGATCATGTTGGCGACGGTGTCCAGGGTGATGAACAGGGCGACCAGCGACAGGGTGCTGACCAGCATGATCGCCGTGGCCGGCACGCGCTTTTTCGTCACCAGGCGGCCAAAGGCCCGCGGCAATGCACCGTCGCGGCCCATGGCGAACAGCACGCGGGACACGCTGGCCTGGGACACCATGGCCGAGGCGAAGCAGCCGGCCACGTAGGTGGCGGTAAAGCCGGTCACCAGCAGTTCGCCACCGACATGGCGCATCACATCCACCGAGGCGGAGTCCGGGTCAGCGAAAGATGTCCAATCGGGGAAGACCATCTGGGCGCAGTACGACACCAGCAGAAACAGCAGGCCACCGATCACCGACACTGCCATGATGGCCTGCGGGATACGCCGGGTCGGGTCGCTGGTTTCCTCGGCCATGGTCGACACTGCGTCGAAACCCAGAAACGACAGGCACAGCACCGCAGCGCCGGCCATGACCAGCGCAACGCTGAAGCCCTCATGGTGGAACGGTGCCAGCAATGACACCGGCGCGCTCTGGTCGCTGAGGTTGCGCACCGACAGCGCGACGAAGACGACGATGAACACCAGTTGCGCTACCACCAGTATCCAGTTGACCCGTGTGATCGATTCGATGCCTATCAGGTTGAGGAAGGTGACCAGGGCGATCGAGCCGAGCACCCACACCCAGGCAGGCACCGCCGGGAAGTACTCGGACATGTAGATGCCGATCAGCAGGTAGCTGAGCAAGGGCAGGAAGATGTAGTCGAGCAGCAGGGTCCAGCCGGCGATGAAACCAAAGTGGCTGCCGAAGGCTTTGCGGGTGTAGGTGTAGACCGAGCCGGAGTAGGGGTGCGCCTGGACCATGCGGCCATAGCTGTAGGCGGTGAGCAACATGGCGGCGAGGGTCAGCAGGTAGGCGGTGGGCAGGTGCCCTTTGGTCATCTGGGTGACCAGCCCGTAGGTGGTGAACACGGCCAGGGGGACCATGTAGGCGAGGCCGAACAGCACCAGCGCTGTCATGCCCATGGATTTTCTGAAGCGGCCTGAAGCGGTGGGATGCGACGCAGGGTGGGGCGGATGGGCTGTATTTGTTGTTGTATGCATTGCTGACTCCTGGTTCTGGATGCAGGACGCCGCAATATGCGAGCAGGCTCGATACTGTTGATGGCGTTGGATCAGGGGCAGAGCTTGAGGTGGGACGTGGGAATGCTCCCACACTCGCGGCGCACCCGAAATCACCCTTTGGGGGGAGCCTGTACGGTACCCACACGCAGGTGACGCGCTAGGCCAGCAGGCTTTCCAGGTTGTGCAGGATCGAGGCTGCGTCGTAGGGCTTGCGCACCACCGGCACATGCTTCAAATGGTCGGGGATGTTCATGCTGTCGCCATAGCCGGTGGCGAACAGGAAGGGGATGCCCAGGCTTGTGAGCGCTTCGGCCACGGCAATGGAGGTGCCGGTGCCCAGGTTGATGTCCAGCACTGCGACATCCGGCGTGTGGCTGGCAAGCAGCTTCAGGGCTTCGGCTTCGGAGCTTGCGGTGAGCACATCCTGCACCTGCGCATCGGCCAGAATCTGCTCAAGGCCAACCGCAATCACCAACTGGTCTTCGAGTATGAGCACACGCGCATTGACCAGGCTGCTGCAGTCTACCTGTGGCTGCTGTGCAACCGCCGGGGTATCGCTGGCGAGCTCTTCGGCCAGCGTCAGGTGCTTTGCCGGAATCCGGAAGAACCCTTGCAGGCCCTCTGGCCGGTATTCAAGGGTGCTGCTGCCACCGAGGTCGAACGGGATGCTTCGTTCGATCAGAACCGAGCCGAAACCGCTGCGCGTCGGTGCCCGTACGGTTGGCCCGCCGCTCTCGCGCCACGTGATGTCGCAGGCCCCGCCCGTGTCGACAACCCAGTTGACGGTCAACTTGCCGCCCGCCCTGGACAGGGCGCCGTACTTTGCCGCATTGGTCGCCAGCTCATGAAGCACCAGAGCCATCACCGAATAGGCGCGGGCATCGAGCAGCAGCCCGGGGCCCTTGAGCACCAGTGCATCGGCGCTGGTGCGGTACGGCGACAGCTCAGCCTCCAGCAAGCTGGCAAAACGGCCGCCACCGTCACCCCGGACCACCTGATCATGTGCCAGGGACAACGCCTGGATACGCCCCTTGAGCGTCGCCACATAACCACTGAGCGTCTGGTTTTCCGAGGTGGGGTGGGCGACCAGCGCACCGATGAGCGCAAGAATGTTCTTCACCCGGTGGTTGAGCTCCTCGTTGAGCATCCGCTGGCGAACATCCGCCCTGGAACGCTCATCGGCCAGCAGCTCACTGTTATGCAGCGCGACCTCGACCACCGCCGCACGGATGGCTTCGCCAAACTGGCGGTCTTGCTCGGACCAGGGCAGGCAGTGGTGGTGGACTGTCTGCTTCCACACGGCGAAGCTCTTGCGGGGGGTGAGGCGGTCACCCAGGGGGCCGTTCTCGTAGGTCTTGTTGGGGTCACCGGCCCAATCCAGGGTTTCGATCACCTCCTTGCGAAACAGCATGAGGTAGTCCCGTGGGTGCTGCGACATCGGGATGATCAGTACCCCCGAGACCTCCGTGGCATAGTCCTGGGCTGCAGGGTGCGCCAGCGACAGGCAGTTCGACGCCCAAGTGCGGCCTTCGGCGACACCCTCGGCGAAGCTGAGCAGCCCGGGCACCGCCTGCCTTGGCGGCGTCAGCCCGGCTACGGTCCATTGGCCTTGCAACGACATGCCAATGCCATCGCAGGGTATGAGGGCCTGGAAGTCGCTCAGGCGAGCGCGCAGCAGTTCATCGATGGCCGTTGTGCGGTGAGCATCGTGCAGCAGGTTGTCCAGCACCTGCCGGGCGTGGGCAGCGGCCTCCAGGGTTTGCCTGGCCTGCAGTGTCTGGATATGCAGGGAAAAGAACTCGCCGAACATTTCTGCGGCCACCCGTTGGCCCATGCTCAGCGTGCGTGGTGCGTAATGGTGGCAGGCGATCAGCCCCCAAAGGGCACCGTCGACGATCACTGAAATGGACATGGATGCGCCCACGCCCATGTTGTTCAGGTATTCGCAGTGAATCGGTGAAACGCTGCGCAGGTGCGCGTAGGACAGGTCGAGCGGCTCGCCAGACAAATCCAGCACCGGCTCGAGCGGCACGGTCTTGAAGTTGGCGTCGGCAATCACCCTCACAGGGTTGCGCAAATACAGTGCACGGGCCTGCTGGGGAATATCCGATGCCGGAAAGTATTGCCCCAGAAAGCTTTCAAGCCCACTACGCCGGGCTTCGGCTACAACCTTGCCCGCGCCGTCGGCGCCGAGCTGATAGATCATCACGCGGTCGTAACCCAGCAGTGCACGAACACGCTTGGCGGTATCGGCCACAAGCCTGTCGGAGCGGTCGATCTCGCGCAACTGGGCGATGACCGTGCGCACCAGTTCGATCGGTTCGGCGATGCTCTGGCTGGCGGGCTCGAACTCGAGGATGACAGTGCCCTTGAACAGGTGGGCAGACACATCGAACGCCTGGCCTGAAGCCAGCGGCACGCCGAATGACAGCGCTGGCCGGGAAGCTTCCTTCACACGTGCCAGGGAGTTGCGAACCGTGTGGGCAGCCTCTACACCGATGATCGCCTCCAGTCGTTGACCATTGACGCCGCCGGCCACGCTAAGCATTTGGGGGGTATTTGCGGAGTGGCGCAGGACCAGGCTGGCAGAGGCGTCGCAAGCGAGCAGACAGCCGTGTGGCTGAATGCTGCCCGGTATCTGGATCGGCTCGCGATCACAATTGGTCAAGTTGACGTGAGGTTGCAAGGTCATGGGTTCCCGCCGGCAGTGCATAGGCCGGCTGCCTGTGTGACCGCCGAGCATGTTCAAGCAAACGCAGTGTTTACAGTCGTATTCATGGGCGAGTCTAGCCTGCGCCTATGGCTTAGTCACCTTGGCGTCGTAGAGGTTTCGCGAGCTTTTGCCCAAATGGCCATCAGTGGGCACCGGTGTGTTGGCGTGGATGTGCAGGCTTGAGCCAAGCACGCCGGGGCGGGCCTACCTATGCCAGAAAGTCCGGTTCGTTGGGCGCATCATTGTGTGCATCCTGGCGGATGTCGAGGTAAACGGCAGCTCCACATACGCCGACCAGGCCTACCGTGGCGATCACGATGTCACCCAGCAACATGCCAGCGAGCAGGGTCAACAAACTCAGCCTACAGAACAGCGCCATGGCCACCTCCTTGGCAGTTGGGTTGCGCAATGCCCCGTACCTTACCGCCCAGGGCTCAGGGATGCAGCCTGGCCTGGCTGCCGTGGCACTCCTTGCGCCTGCTTTGGCAGAATGAGCGCCTTCGGGGCACAGCAGTGATGCTCCCATGTGATCCGGTATCCGGGTGGCCAACACGCCGATGCACATCATCACCGGGTGCTGCAGTTTTGCCATGAACCTTTGGTTCAGAAACCTTCCAGCACGACCTTGCCGCGGGCCTTACCGCTTTCGAGCAGGGCATGGGCGCGCCTGAGGTTGTCAGCGTTTATTGCACCGAAGTGCTCGCCTACGGTGGTTTTGAGCACACCCTCGTCGACCAGGGCCGATACGCGCTCGAGCAACTGATGCTGTTTGATCATGTCTTCAGTCGTGTAAAGCGAACGCGTGAACATCAGCTCCCAGTGCAGGGACAGTGACTTGCGTTTGAGCGGCACGACGTCCAGTTGTGCGGGGTCATCGATCAGCGCAAGCTTGCCTTGCGGCCGCAGCACTTCCACCAGTTGCGCCAGGTAAGTGTCGGTGTGCGTCAGGCTGATCACGTAATCCACTGGCTCCAGCTTGAGTTCCGCCAGTTGTTGTGGAATCGAAACCGTGTGATCGATGACGTGGTGGGCGCCCAGTTCGCTGACCCATTGCTGAGTTTGCGGGCGGGAGGCCGTGCCGATCACGGTCAGTTGGGTGAGCTGCCTGGCCAGTTGCACCAGGATCGAGCCGACGCCGCCAGCGGCGCCAATGATCAGCAGGCTTTGCCCCTTGCCACCGTGCTGCTCGACGCCCAACCGGTCGAACAGCAGTTCCCAGGCGGTGATGGACGTCAGCGGCAAGGCTGCAGCGCTGGCATTGTCCAGGCTGCGGGGTTTGCGCCCGACGATGCGCTCATCCACCAGATGATACTCGCTGTAGCTGCCAGGGCGGTCGATGGCACCGGCATAGAACACCTCGTCACCTGGCTGGAACAGTGTCACGGCATTGCCCACCTCGCGCACGATACCTACCGCATCCCAGCCCAGCACCTGGGGTTGGTCGGCGCTGCGTGACGCGCGCACTTTGGTATCGACCGGGTTTACCGCAATGGCCTTGATTTCGACCAACAGATCACGGGCACCCGGAGTTGGGTTGGGCAGGTCTGCCTCATACAGCGATTGCGGGTCTTGAATCGGCAAACCGGGTTGGGTGAAAACAATGGCCTTCATTGCCATTACCTCGATAGTGGAAGGAGTGCTGGTCAGGCTATCTGCATTGTGTTGAGTCAAAAACAGGGGGAATTGGATAAGACTTTCACTTTTGCAGTGAAAGTCAGGCGGGCCCCGCATGTTTCGCTTGGTGCGGATCAAAGCCTCTGCAGTGCCGGCGTTGGCTCACCGCAGAGTGACAGCACCCCTCGTTCTGGCGAGTTGAACATCGACTTGAGGTTGCTTTCGATATTGCGGCAAAAGTCTTCGGTGCGGATGCGGTGCTGGCTGTTGCCGAAAGGCGCCTGAAGGTCCGTGCCGATGCGCTCCATGGCCAGCAGCATGCAGCCCACGACCGTCGACACCACCGGTGTGAACCAGCCCAGGGAGGGGACGAGGCTCAGCGGCATGATGATGCAGAACAGCGTGCCGAACAGCCTTGGGAAATACACATAAGGGTAGGGCAGCGGTGTATTGGCGATACGCTCCATGCCACCTTGCCAGTTTGAAAGGTCTACCAGCGTCGACTCGATGCGCGCCAGCCTGATGCTGTCCAGCCGGCCTTCGTTGAACTCGCGCGTGATCAGTTCTGCCGAACCGCTGAGAATGTCGTTGGGCAAATTGCTGGTTCCCGCCAGGCGGGCCCGTTCACTTTCAGTGAGCAAAGCGGCCAGCGCTTCAGGGTTCCTGTCACCGCCAAGGTGCATGCGCAGGGCATGCAGGTAAGCCACATGCCGCCGCATGAGTTGGGCTTTTACCGGGTTCAGGTCATGGGTATCGTCGATGAGGGTAAGTACCTGCCTGCCCAGGCTGCGGGAGCTGTTGACCATCGAGCCCCACAGTGTCCTGGCCTCCCACCAGCGATTGTACGCACTGGAGTTGCGAAAGCTGATAAGCACCACCAGCGCGGAACACAAGAGCGTCAGGGGCATCAGGGGCAGCTCAAGCCCGTAGCCTGTGACCAGCATGGCATCAAACGTAACAACTACGTCCCACAGCAATAACCAGAGCAGCGACCAGCCGACGTATGTCACCGTCCTGGCCAGGCATTTCCATTTCATATCCAGTGCATGGGTCATGGCAGAACTCCTTGTAAGCCCAAAAAGGCGGGGGAAAGCGCCTTTGCTGGGGACAGGTTAAGGTGCCAGACTTAATCGCAGCTTAATCTTGAGCCTAAGTATGGTGAGCCTTCCGGCGCTTGGCGCAGGTATGCGACCATGGCCGACAGTTGCCATTAAGAGACAGGTTATGGATCGCGAACGTCCTGGCATTTACAGCCCTACTGGCGCATCTGCAGCGCAGAGCCAGGAACATGCGTTTCCAACCAATACTGCCGAGCGATTGCAGCTGGCGCTCGATGCAGGCGCGATCATCGGCACCTGGTTATGGGATATCCCCAATAACCAGGTCACAGCCGATGAACGCTTCTCCCGATCCTTCGGGCTGCCCGCCGACAGGTGCATGGCGGGCATACCGATCGAAGAAGCGTTTGCCTCGATTCACCCGCACGACCAAGAGCGTGTCTGGGCCGACATCCAGCAAGCGATGGGCCGCGGTGGTGCGTTCAGGTGCGAATACCGGGTTAGACACGATGATGGCGGCTATCGATGGGTCGAGGCCAATGGCCGTGCACAGCTCGACCCACAAGGTGTGGCAGTGAGGTTCCCTGGCATACTCATGGATATCGAATCGCGCCGCTCGGCAGAGGCTGAGCGCGACAGGATGTCGGCCCTGCTGCGAACATTCACGGCAGCGGTGCCAGGGGTTGTCTATGCCAAGGACCTGGCAGGACGCATGCTGGTGGCCAATCATGGTGCCACGCAACTGATCGGCAAGCCGCCGGAGTTCTACCTGGGAAAGACCGATATCGAGTTCCTGGAGGACAAAGCCCAGGCTCGCCAGGTGATGGAAACAGATCAGCGCATCATGCATGGTGGGGTAGCCGAGCAGATCGAAGAGCAGGTGGACATGCCCGATGGCTCGGCAACTTACTGGCTTTCCATCAAGGCCCCGCTGTTGAGCGACACCGGAGAAGTCATGGGGCTGATCGGGTCCTCTATCGATGTAACGGCCCGGAAAAATGCTGAATCCAAGTTACTTGAGCTCAACCGCACGCTGGAAGCACGCATCGAGCAAGCCGTTGCCGAACGTGAAGCGGCGCAGGCGGCACTTCGTCAGTCACAAAAGATGGAAGCGGTCGGCCAGCTGACCGGGGGGATTGCCCACGACTTCAACAACCTCCTGGCAGGTATCACCGGCAGCCTCGACCTGATCAAGCTGCGCCTGAAACAGGGTCGAGTCGCCGATGTGGAGCGCTACTTGTCGGTGGCGCAGGGGGCGGCGCAGCGGGCTGCCTCGCTCACGCACAGGTTGCTGGCCTTCTCTCGTCGGCAGACGTTGCTGCCCGAGCATACAGATGTGAATACGTTGATCAGCGACATGGAAGAGCTGATTCGTCGGACGGTCGGCCCTTCGATTCACCTTCAGGTGGAATTGGGTGCCCAGGCAAGCACCTGCCTGGTTGACCCGGCGCAAGTCGAAAATGCGCTGCTCAATCTTTGTATCAATGCCCGTGATGCCGGTGGCAGCGAGATAGCCGTCACTACTTCAAACCAGTTTCTGCCGCAGGGGCCTGGGCTGGATCCAGAGCTCAACGCCGGAATGTTCCTGACCATTTGCGTGGCCGACGATGGTATCGGCATGAATGCCGAGACACTCAGCCGCGCATTCGAGCCCTTTTTCACGACCAAACCAGTTGGCGCAGGCACCGGGCTGGGCTTGTCGATGATCTATGGGTTCGCCAAGCAGTCCGGGGGCCAGGTCAAGATTGAATCGCAGGAGGGCGCCGGCACACGCGTCTTCCTTCAGTTACCAAGCCACGCCGCCCAGGTCGACAGGGAGGTGTGTGAGCAAACACCGGTCAAGGTGCCAACAGCGTTGTCCGGTGAAACGGTATTGGTGGTCGACGACGAGCCCTCGGTGCGCATGTTTGTCAGCGAAACCCTGGGCAGCTGTGGTTACGTAGTGATTGAAGCCGCTGACAGCTTGGCGGGCCTGCAACTGCTGCGCTCGGATACCCGTATCGACCTTTTGGTTACGGACATTGGCTTGCCGGGCGGTATTGACGGTCGGCAGATGGCGCAGACCGTCCGCCTTTGCAGGCCTGGGTTGCCGGTGTTGTTCATGACCGGGTATGCGCAGCCGAATGTGCTGAGCGACACGCCGATGGAGGCGAATACGGCAGTGCTCACAAAACCGTTCGCGCTCGACGCGCTGACACTGAACGTGAATGTTTTGCTGAAACAGACAGGCCGGTAGTTCTGCACTCGGGCAAACCAGGCTGAGTTATTTTCCCATGCCGACTTTTCTTGCCCGGGTTGTGCGCTAGTCTGATCACGCAGATGTAGGTGAATGGGATGTCACAAGAGTTCAAGGGGTAACACCAGTCAGCCAAACGATTTGGGGCCGCTCTGCGGCCCATCGCCGGCAAGCCAGCTCCTACATGTATAACGCAGACCTCAAGAACTGCGCGCTCCGGGTGGGAGCTGGCTTGCCAGCGATGGGCTGCGTAGCAGCCCTGATAACCCTGACTGACTGGCATTGCGCCCAACGGGCCGTTTTGAGCATTGACCGTGGAGCTTAAGGATGGGGCGTTGCAACGAAGGGAAAGGCGCGTTTTGGTATTTTGGTATTGGCTGGTGTTTGGCTGTTGTGATCACGCTGTTGCTCGGCCCGAACGCGATAGCGGTTGCGGCTGAAGGCCCTGGCCAGTTACCGGGGCTTGCAAAGGAAACCGAAGGCTATGTGGCGACCGCTACATGCCTTGGCTGCCACACCACGCAGGCCCAGGCCTGGAAAGATTCGGACCACGGCTGGGCCATGCGCGAGGCTACCGAGACCAACGTGCTGGGCAACTTCAAGGACGCCGCCTTCGATGAGGCTGGGGTAAAGGCCCGCTTCTTTCGCAAGGCAGACGGTTTTTTCGTCAATACCGAGGGTGAGGATGGGCAGCCGGCAGACTTCCAGATCCTCTACACCTTCGGCCACTACCCGTTGCAACAGTACCTTGTGGCGCTGCCCAGAGGGCGCCTGCAGGCTCTGACCATCGCCTGGGACAGCCGGGCACAGGGCGAGGGCGGGCAGCGCTGGTTCTCACTGTATCCAGGGCAACGTTTTGCCCCCGACGACCCCTTGCACTGGACCGGCCGCTATCAGAACTGGAACGGTATGTGCGCTGACTGCCACTCCACGCAGTTGCTGAAAAACTACGATGATCGTCAGGACAGCTTTGCCACCACCTGGAAAGAGCAGAATGTCGGCTGCCAGAGCTGTCACGGGCCGGGGCAGGCGCATGTCGACTGGGCGAAGCAGGCCGCGCCGGGCGACCATGCTCAAGCGTCGGCCAAGGACATGGGCCTTGCGGTGGACTACAAGGCATTGGGCAGCCAGGGCCAGGTCGAACAGTGCGCATTCTGCCATAGCCGCCGGCAAACGCTGGGCGTTGGCCAGCTGCCCGGCCACCCGCAGCTTGACCAGAGTTTGCCGGCCACCTTGCGCACCGGCCTCTATCATGCCGATGGGCAGATTGACGGTGAGGTATACGAGTTCGGCTCGTTCACCCAAAGCAAGATGTACGCCGCCGGGGTGGGGTGCACCGATTGCCACAACCCGCACACCAACAAGGTGAAGGTCGAAGGCAACGGCCTGTGCCTGCAATGCCACAACGGCAATCCACCGGTGGCGCGCTTCGCCTCCCTGCAAGCCAAGGACTACGACACGCCGGCTCACCATCATCACGCGCCAGGCAGCCCTGGCGCACAGTGCGTGAGCTGCCACATGCCGACCAAGACCTACATGGTGGTCGACCCACGGCGCGACCACAGCCTGCGCATCCCGCGGCCGGACCTGGCAAGCAAGGTCGACAGCCCCGATGCCTGCACCGCCTGCCACACGGACCAGCAACCGGCCTGGGCAGCCAAGGCCATCGAGGGGTGGTTTGGCGAGCCGCAGCGGCCGGTGCTGTTTGGCGAGGCTTTCCAGGCGGTACGTAATGGCGACGGCATCCCGTTGAGCCTGTTGGGCACGGTGCTGGCCGGCAAGGGCAAGCCAGCCATCGTGCGCGCCACTGCTGCCGAACAGATGGCCGACCTCGGCCCACAGGCTCTAATCAGTCTGGGCTGGGCGTTGAAAGACCCGAGCCCGCTGGTGCGTGCCTACGCGGTGTCGGGGTTTGTCAGCGTGCCTGCGGAGCAGCGCCTCAAGCCGCTGTTGCCATTGCTTGAAGACCCCGCCCTGGCGGTACGCGATGAGGCCGTCCGGGCGTTGGCCGATGTGCCTAAGGCGCAGGTGCCTGCCCAGTCTCTGGACGCGTTCAGCACTGCTCTGGCCGACTATGAGACGCGCCTGCGTGGCAATGCGGACCTGCCCGGCGGGCGCTTGAACCTGGCGGTGCTGCTGAGCAGGCAGGGGCGGCAGGGCGAAGCCATGGACCAATACCGGCAGGCTCTGCGGCTGGACCCGTACTTTGTGCCTGCGCGCGTCAACCTGGCCAACCTTGCAACGGGCGAAAATCAGCTGGATGAAGCGGAAAAGGTCCTGCGCGCAGGCGTGGCACTGGACAAGATGCCGGCCACCGATCGGGGCAACCTGGCTTACATGCTGGCCTTGCTGCTGGTGGAGCGACGCCAGCCCGAAGAGGCGCTGGGCTGGATGGAAACCGCGGCTGTCGCGCTGCCGGGCAACACGCGCATTCGCTACAACCAAGGCCTGTTGCTGTCACGCATGAACCGTCGGGATGAAGCGTTGGTGGCTTTGGAACGGGGCCTTGAGCAGGCACCGGACAACGCCGACCTGCTGTACTCGCTGATCTACCTGCATGCCTTGGCCGGTGAGCGCAGTGAGGCCTACGCCTATGTGCAGCGCATGCGCAAAGTGGCCCCCGATGACCCGCGCCTGCAAGGCATCGAGCCCTATTGGCAAAAATATGAAAGTACCAACTGAACTGGCGCGGGCGCCGCAAGCGTCTAGCTTTACCTCGTCACCTGCAGCAGTTGCAAACATCCAGGGGCCTCCTGCCGAGACCCCGACTGACTAGGATCGGATCAGTGGATATACGTGAGCAGATAGCAGCGCTTGAAGCCAGTGTGGCCCAAAGCGTACTGGGCCAGGCAGATACCATCCGCCATGTGATCCTCGGCTTGCTGGCCAACGGTCACGTATTGCTGGAGAGCCTGCCGGGGCTGGCCAAGACGCGCACGGTCAAGGCCTTGGCCACGCATCTGGAAGCCAGCATGCGGCGCATCCAGTTCACCCCCGACCTGCTGCCATCGGACATCACCGGTGGCGAGATTCTGCAGCAGACCGCGCAGGGCAACGAAATCAAGTTTCAGCCCGGGCCGTTGTTCGGCAACGTGATTCTTGCCGACGAAATCAACCGCGCACCGGCCAAGGTCCAGGCTGCATTGCTGGAGGCCATGGAAGAACGCCAGATCACCGTGGCCGGGCAGAGCTACCCGATGTCCGGGCTGTTCATGGTGCTGGCAACCCAGAACCCGATCGAGCAAGAGGGCACGTACCCGTTGCCCGAGGCGCAGATGGACCGGTTTCTGATGAAGCTGCAACTGGACTATCCCAAAGTCGAGGATGAGACCCAGGTGCTGCGCCTGGTGCGCAACGAGGAACAGCAGGCCGGCCGCCCGCAGCAGGCACCTGAGCGCCTGGCCCAGGAGGTGGTGTTCGCAGCGCGCAGCGCTATTGCTGGCATACAGGTAGCGCCTGCGCTCGACCGTTACCTGATCGACCTGATCAATGCCACACGCCACCCCGCTGAGCATGACCCTGACCTGGCGCGCTGGATCAAGATCGGCGCCAGCCCGCGTGGCGGCATCAGCCTGGACCGGGTGGCCCGGGCCCATGCCTGGCTGGCTGGGCAAGACTTCGTCACCCCTGATGACGTGCGTGCGGTGGTGCACCCGGTGTTGCGCCACCGCCTGCAACTTTCTTACGACGCGGTGGCCGATGGTATTGGCCCCGACCAAGTGATCGACCGGTTGCTGGACACAGTGGCGATCCCGGCCTGAACGGAGCAAGCCGATGCAATCGACCCAGGACGGCTTCGTCCATGCCTCGCTCAGCCAGTTGATGGCGTTCGAACACCACGCGCGCGGCTTGAGTTTCGTTGCCCGCCAACCGCTGGCAAGCATCCTGGCGGGCAACCATGCTTCGCGCCTGCGTGGCCGGGGCTTGAGCTTCGACGAGCTGCGCCGTTATATCCCGGGTGACGACCTGCGCCATCTGGACTGGCGTGCGTCGTTGCGTTACGGCAAACCGTTCGTGCGCACCTTCACCGAAGAGCGCGACCGGCCAACGCTGCTGCTTGTCGATCAACGCATGAGCATGTATTTCGGTTCACAGCGCAGCTTCAAGTCGGTCACCGCCGCAGAGCTTGCGGCGTTGTCGGCATGGATTGCCCTGCAGGCCGGTGACCGGGTAGGCGGGCTGGTGTTCGATGATCAGCAGGTGGTGCACATCAAGCCCTTGCGCAGCCGCGCACGGGTACAAGCGCTTTGTGCGGCCGTGGTGCGCAGCAACAACCGCCTTAGCGCAGATGGCCCGGACAGCGAGCATGAGGGGCAACTCGACAACATGCTGCGCACGGCCATCGGCATCGCTGGGCATGATGCCCTGGTCTGCATCATCAGTGACTTTGCCGGGGTGTCGGAGCAGACCTTGAAGCTGCTGCGACAGTTGAGTGCGCACAATGATGTGATCGCCATGCAGGTGTACGACCCTATCGCGCTTGATGTGCCGGACAAGGGGCGGTTGAGCGTGACCCAGGGTGAAATGCAAGTCGAGCTTGAAGTCGGGCGCCGCCAGGTGCACCGGCCATTGGGCGATTTCCTCTCCGGGCGCCTGCAGGCAGTGGCCCAGTTGCTGCGCCGCAGCCAGATCCCCCTGATGATGATCAGTACCGGCGAAGAGGTGCTGGGCCAGGTGCGACGCGAACTGGGGCGGCTGTCCGGAGGTGCCCGATGAGTGTCCGGCCGCCGCCTCCCGCCATCGACCAGCTCAAGGAGCTGCCACTGCCGGTGCCGCCGTTCAGTTATACCCCGCAAACCTGGGGCTGGGCGGTAGTGCTGGCGATCGTGTTGGTGGCCGGGCTGGCCTGTGCCGCCTATGCCTGGCGCCGTTGGCAGCGCAACCGTTATCGGCGTGAAGCGTTGCTGCGGCTGGACGCGCTCGTGGCGGCACTCAACACCCCCGAGCAACGCTTGCCGGCCCTGCGTGAGTTGCCGGAACTGCTCAAGCGGGTTGCGCTTTCCATGCCAGATGCGCCGCCGGTGCAAAGCCTGTCAGGCCAGCATTGGCAGGGCTTTCTTCAGCAAAGGGCACGCTTTGCCTTGCCGGTGCAGTTTGCCGCGCAACTGCACACCTTGGCCTATGCACCTGACCTGCAGGTGCAAGCGATTGACGATCAAGAACTCAGCACCTTGGTGCACACCTGCAGGCGCTGGATCGAGGTGCATCATGTGGCAGTTTGACTACCTCTGGGTGTTTTTGCTGCTGCCCTTGCCTTGGCTGGCCTACCGCTTCATGCGGCCTTATCGCGAAGCGCACAGCGCACTGCGGGTGCCGTTTTTCTTCGCCATGAGCCGTGCAGTGAACCAGTTACCGGGCACCTCGCAAAGGTCCGGCGGGCGCTGGCAGGCGCTCATGAACCTGTTGGTATGGGGGCTCCTGGTGGCCGCCTGCGCGCGGCCGGTGCTGGTGGAGAAGGCTATCGAACACAACCAGCCGATTCGCGACATGCTGCTGGCGATCGATATTTCCCAATCCATGCAGGCCAAGGACTTCACCGATGCCAATGGCCGGCAGGTGGACCGGTTGACGGCAGTCAAAGCGGTGGTGCGCGACTTCATCGCCAAGCGCAAGCAAGACCGCATTGGCCTGATCGTCTTTGGCACCGGTGCCTACCCGCAGGCACCCTTGACCCTGGACCACGCCAGCCTGTCGCTGCTGCTGGATGAGGTCGGGGTCGGCATGGCCGGGCCGAATACCGCGATCGGTGACGCCATTGGCCTTGCCATCAAGCTGCTCGACCAGGCCAAGGAGCAGGAAAAGGTGATGGTGCTGCTCAGCGATGGCAATGACACCGGCAGCGCGATCACGCCCGAACACGCAGCGGCCTTGGCCCGAGAACGGGGTATCGTGGTACATACCATCGGTATCGGCGATCCGCAGGCCAGCGGTGAGGACAAAGTCGACCTGCAGGCGCTTGAAGGCATCGCGCGCACCACCGGTGGCAGGTTCTTCCGTGCCGATGACCGGGGCGCGCTGGCCCAGGTATATGCCACGCTCGACCGGATAACCCCGCACACGGTCAAGACCTTCAGCCATCAGCCCAAGCGTGACCTGTTCTGGTGGCCGCTGGGCGCCGCCCTGCTGTTGCTGGCCCTGAGCCACAGCCTGGCTGCGATAGCCAGCACTGTGCGGGCGCGGCCTGCGCAGGGGAGGCCGTGACATGGACATCGACCTCAGTGCATTGCATCTGCTGCGGCCATACTGGTTGTTGCTGTGGATTCCGGCGGCGCTGTTGCCTTGGGCCTGGCAGCGGCGCCATGACCTGAAACGGCAATTGCAAGGCGTCATCGCCCCGCACCTGGTGCAGCATTTGATCATCACGCCTGAACAACGCCAGCGCGTGCGGCCTGTGCATTTGCTGGCAACACTGCTTGGCCTGGGCGCCTTGGCCGCTGCCGGGCCGACATGGCAGCGGGATATCCCGGCGTTCGTCGACAACCGTGCGCCGTTGATTCTCGCGCTGGACCTGTCGCCGTCGATGGACGCCGACGATGTCCCGCCGAGCCGTCTGCAAGCGGCCAAGCACACCCTGCACGACCTGGTGATGCGCAGGGCGGGTGCGCGCACGGCGCTGATCGCCTATGCCGGCAGCGCGCACCTGGTACTGCCGGCTACCGAAGACCCGCACTTGCTCGACACGTTCTTGCAGGCGCTGAGCACTGATTTGATTGCCAAGCCCGGCAAGGACGTGGCGGGGGTGATCGAGGTAGCCAAACGCTTGCTGGCGGCCGAGCAGGTACCCGGCACGCTGGTATTGCTCACCGATGGCGCTGATGCAGGGCAATTGCCAGTGCTTGCGGACGCGCTCAAGGGCAGCGACCTGCAGGTGATGGTGTTGGCAGTCGGCAGCCACGACAGCGGTGTGCTGCACGACGCCCAGGGCCGTGCCCGAATTGCCGCCGACGGGCGCCCGCTGCAGGCCGATTTCGACCAGGATGGCTTGCGCCAGTTAGCCAAGGCTGTGAGCGCCCCGTTGGGTAGCCTGACCTTGAATGACGATGACCTGGACTGGATCGAACTGCATGCGCAGCAGCATTTTCAGGCGGCCCAGGGCGACCCGCAGCAGGTGCACTGGAAGGACGCCGGGTACTGGCTGTGCTGGCCACTTGCACTGATTGCACTGTTGTGCTTGCGCCGTGGCTGGCAGGTGCACTGGATGGCCACTGTGCTGCTGGCGCTGTTGCTGGGCATGCAGCCGCAAACGGCGCGGGCCGGGCCTGTTGCCGACGCGTTCTTCACCCCTGACCAGCAGGGGCGCTGGGCCTTTGAGCATGGTCATTACCCGCAGGCTGCCGCGCACTTCAGCGACCCTTACTGGAAAGGCCTGGCCGCCTACAGCGCCGCCGACTATGACGTTGCCTTGGCCAGCCTGGGCAAGCTCGACACCGCACAGGCGTTTTTCTACCGGGGCAACATCTACGTGCGCCAGTTCAAGTTTCCCCAGGCGGTCCAGGCGTATGAGCAGGCGTTGAAACGGCAGCCGACGTTTGCCGAGGCCAGTGCCAATCTTGCGTTGGCGCAGGCGTTGCTCAAAGACTACGAAGAACAGCAGAAAGCGGGCACGCCGGACGAAAAAGCCGACAAGGTGGTGGAGGACCAGACACCCTCCACAGGCGCCAAGCAGAAGCAGCAGCTAACCCCGCAGGCGGCGTCAGATCAGGTTTGGCTGAATAACCTGACCACCTCGCCGGCACAGTTCCTGCGACGCAAGTTCCTGCTTCAGGATGCCTCGCGGCAAACCGCGGAGGGCACACCATGAGGCGCTTGCTATTGCTGTTCACACTCTGCCTGCCATTGCTCGCGGTGGCTGCACCCGAAGCGCGGGTGCAGGCTCGCCTGGTGCCGGCCGGCGACACGGTGGTGGGTGCCACGCTCGAGTTGCAAGTCGACCTGCTGGTCGACACCTGGTTCACCCAGCCGGCGGTGCTGCCGGCCATCGGGTTGCCGGGTGCCGTGGTGAGCGCGCCTAGCGGCGAAGCGCAGCATTTGAACGAACAACTCGATGGCAAGACCTTCTTCGGCCTGCGTTATACCTACCAGATCACCCCGCAAACGGCCCAAGCCTTCACATTGCCTGCTCAAGCTTTTCAGGTATTTCCGGGCCAGTCGGACACGCCGGTCACGCTCACCAGCGAGCCGCTGGCATTCGTTGCCAAGGCCTTGTCCGGTGACACTGCCGTGCACCGCCTGGTCGCGCGCAAGGTCAGCCTTGAGCAACAGACGCAGCTGTCGCATTCACCGTTGCGTGCAGGTGACAGCATTACCCGCCGGGTGCTGACGCGTGCCGAGGGCGCCCAGGCGATGCTGATACCGCCGCCGCCACTGGTGGAGATCGAGGGCCTCAAACGCTATGTGCAAACCCCCCGTATTGCGCCGCTCAGTGATGGCAGAGGGGGCTCGAACGGTGGCCAGCGTGAAGACAGCGTGAGCTATGTGGTAGCCGCCGCAGGTGACTACCAGCTGCCCGCGATCGAGCTGCAGTGGTGGGACGCTGCGACCGGTGAGCCCAGGCGGGCGACGCTGCCCGCGATCGATGTCACCGCCATTGACGGCGGCTACAAGGCACCATTTTCCATCGACCAGGACCTGCGCGCGCTCGGCCGCGAGGCACAGTTGCGCCTGCCCGGCCACTGGCTGTGGGCGGCGGGTTTGCTGGTACTTGGCGTAGGGCTGAGCTATTTCGCACGGCCTTGGCTGCAGGCGGCATGGCGGTATTTCAAGGGCTGGCAAGCCGCGCGGCGCGAGGCGCGGTTGCAGTCGGCGGATTACGCCTGGCAACTGGCCCGCGATCAGCTTGCAGAAGACCCACCTCAACTGGGTGGCCTGTACTTGTGGGTTCGGCGCGTTACGGGGCAGCGCACGATGTCAGAATTTTCCTCAATTTTGCCGTCCTCATTGCGAATACGTCTACTAGACTGGCTCCAGAACCGCTACGGCAAAGGTCGCGAAGGCCAGCAGGCCACACCGTCGCTGAGCCCGATTCTGCCAGCGCTGCGGCGAGTGCCAGTGAGTGAACGGCAAGTCCGTCATCGCAAGGGTTTGAAACCACTCAACCCATGAGCATTTGGGCTGGACAGGGTAGGCAGCACAGAGGAGGGATACTTCATGCTCGACCTGCAACGCACACGCTGGTGGATTACGCTGTTGCTCCTGCTGCCCCTGACGGTGCAGGCCGCGAACCCGTTGCCCTCCTGGCGCGAAGGCACTTCACGCCAGGCCATCGAAGCCTTCGTCACCGCCGTGACCACCGAGGGCAGCAAGGATTATGTGCCTGAGGCCGAGCGCATTGCCGTCTTCGACAATGACGGCACCCTGTGGAGCGAACAGCCGCTGTATTTCGAAGTGCTGTTCGCCCTCGATGAGGTCAAAAGGCTGGCCCCGCAACACCCGGAGTGGGCCACCCAACAACCGTTCAAGGCGGTGCTGGAGGGCGACCAGAAGGCCCTCACTGACAGCGGTATGGATGGCATTCTGAAGATCGTTGCTGCTACCCATGCCGGGGTCAGTACCGAAGACTTCATCGCCAACTCCCGGCGTTGGCTGGCAACGGCCGTGCACCCTCGCAGCCACAAGCCGTACACCGAAATGGTCTTCCAACCCATGCTCGAACTTTTGCAATACCTGCGGGCGAATGGCTTCAGGACGTATATCGTGTCGGGCGGTGAAGTGGCCTTCATGCGTGCTTTCGCTCAAGAGGTCTACGGCGTGCCGCCCGAGCAGGTGATCGGCACCACACTCGATGCCCGCTTCATCGATGACAACGGCAAGCTGGCCATTGAACGGCTGCCCAAGCTGCTGCACAACGACGATGGCCCGGGCAAACCGGTGAGCATCGACGCCCGCATCGGTCGCCGCCCGATATTTGCCTTCGGCAATTCCGACGGCGACCTGCAGATGCTGCAGTGGACCATGGCCGGTGACGGCAAGCGCTTTGCCGGCCTGGTTCACCACACCGACGCAACACGCGAATGGGCCTATGACCGTGACAGCCAGATAGGGCGCCTGGACAAGGCCCTTGACGCTGCCAGGGCCGGTAACTGGACCGTGGTCGACATGGCCCGGGAATGGCAGCGCATTTACCCATTCGATAGCAACCAGGCTCAGTGACAAAGAAGCCGCAGGGGCACAGGGACCAGCCGAGCAGTAGGTCGAACGTGCACGTAGTCGTGGCACATGCCAGCAAACGTGATACGGAGAGATCGCCTAATGAAGTCCAGCAGAAGATGGATAACCACATTCGCACTAGCCGCCACAGCGGCGATGGGCGTGTGTACGGCCAATGCCGCGGAAAAACCCAACATCCTGGTGATATTCGGTGACGACATCGGCCAGACCAACATCAGCGCCTATGGCAAAGGGGTAGTCGGTTACCAGACGCCGAACATCGACCGCATCGGTAAAGAAGGCATGATGTTCACCGACTATTACGCAGAGAACAGCTGCACCGCCGGCCGGTCGAGCTTCATTACCGGCCAGACGCCTTTGCGCACCGGGCTGTCCAAGGTGGGCATGCCGGGCGTGCCGGTGGGCCTGCAGGACCGTGATGTAACTATCGCTCAGGCGTTGAAGGCGCAAGGTTATGCCACCGGCCAGTTCGGCAAGAACCACCTGGGTGACCGCGACGAATACTTGCCTACCAACCACGGTTTCGATGAGTTTTTCGGCAACCTCTACCACCTCAATGCCGAAGAGGAGCCAGAGCGGCCATTCTGGCCCAAGGATGACCCGGACTTCGTCAAGGCCGCCTCACCACGTGGGGTGATCAAGTCCAGTGCGGACGGCAAGATCGAGGACACCGGTGCCTTGACCCGCAAACGCATGGAGACCATCGACGATGAAACCACCCAGGCGGCGATCAATTTCATCGACAAGCAGGTCAAGGCCGACAAACCGTTCTTTGTCTGGATGAACACCACACGCATGCATGCCTTCACCCATGTGCGTGAATCGATGAAAGGCCAGAGCGGGATGATCGGCAATGAATACGCCGACGGCATGCTCGAGCACGATGGCGATGTGGGCAAACTGTTGAAGACCCTGGACGACCTGAAGGTTACCGACAACACCATCGTGGTCTACACCACCGACAACGGGCCAAACCAGTGGTCGTGGCCGGACGCGGCAACCACGCCGTTCCGCAACGAGAAAAACTCCAACTGGGAGGGCGCCTATCGCGTGCCGGCGATGATTCGCTGGCCAGGCAAGGTCCAACCCGGGACGATCTCCACCCAGATGTTCTCCGGGCTGGACTGGTTCCCGACACTGCTGGCAGCAGCAGGCGATACAGGCATCAAGGACCGCCTGCTCAAGGGCACCGATGTGGGAGGCAAGAACTTCAAGGTTCACCTCGACGGCTACAACCAGCTCGATTACCTGACGGGCAAAACCGACAAGAGCGCGCGTAAAGAGTTCTACTACTTCAACGATGACGGTGTACTGGTTTCCATGCGCTTTGCAGACTGGAAACTGGTGTTCTGCGAGCAGCGGGCACCCGGTGGGCTGCAGGTCTGGAGCGAACCGTTCACCTGTCTGCGTGTGCCCAAGATGTTCAACCTGCGTATGGACCCTTACGAGCGTGCTGATATCGTCTCGGACCAGTACTACGATTGGCTGACCAAGAACGACTATCTGATCTTCCAAGGTACCCGCAAGGCTGCAGCGTTCCTGCAGACGTTCGTGGAATACCCGCCTAGCCAGCGTCCGGCGAGCTTCAGCATCGACCAGATCCGTGCTGACGTGGACAAGAAAATCGAAGAGAAAATGAAGAAGTAACGGCAATGCCCCGCGCCCGCCCTTGGCGGGCGCATTCTTTCCTATCCGTTGCGGACCGGGCTTCAGGTCCGCTAAGGCTTAACGATGCCAGCAGCTGTGAACTCCGCTCGCGCTCATGCCCCTGAAACCACGGTAAAACAGACGCCGCTACAGCTGATGCTGCCAGCGGCGCTGTTGTTCGTCTCTGGCGGCGCGGCGCTTATCTACCAGGTACTGTGGGTCAAGCAGCTGTCACTGGTGGTGGGGGTTGAGGTGTATGCCATCACCGCTGGTATCAGTGCATTTTTCACCGGGCTGGCCCTGGGCGGCCTGGTGTTCGGGCGCTGGGCCGACCGGCTGCGTCGCCCGGTCAAGCTCTATGCTGGCCTTGAATTGGCGGTGGCAGTGCTGGGAGTAGGGGCAACCCTGGCCCTGGCGCACAGCGCCGCGATGTTTGCCCGCCTGGAGGCAGGCGCAGGCCTGCTGGCCTGGTTGTTGCCCTTCACCTTGGTAGGGCTGCCGGCCTTCTTGATGGGCGGCACCTTGCCGGTACTGGTGCGTGCGCTGACCCCCACCGAGGGGCAGATGGGCGAGGCGGGCGGTTGGCTGTACGCCGCCAATACCGCCGGGGCAATCTGCGGCACCTTGTTGGCAGCATTCGTCCTGCTGCCGCTGCTGGGGGTTACCGGGGCCGCGTGCGTGGCCGCCGTGCTGAACCTGTTGGCCGCACTGGGCGCCTGGCTTGGGCGGGCGAAGGATGAGCGTGACCTGGCCCCTGGCGCAGCGGCATTGCAACCGCGCACGCCCAAGGCCAGGCTGGCCATCGCCCTGTATTGCGTGGCAGGCGGCGTGGCGCTGGGGTACGAGGTGGTGTGGACACAATCGATCGTGCAGTTCATGAGTACCCGGGCTTTTGCATTTTCCGTGGTGTTGGCCACTTACTTGACCGGGCTGGTACTGGGAAGCGCCGTGTACGCCCGGCGAGCGGACCGTATCCGCGACCCTTGGGGGTTGTTCGGGCTGCTGATCGCCGCCGCAGGCCTGCTGGCGTTGCTGCAGGTCGCCGGGCTCGGGCGTTGGCTGATCGTGCTGCAGACCGCCCTGGAAGCACAGGTCGTGCAACTGACTGGCAACCAACTTGCAGGCATGTGCGCGCGCTTTGCCGCGGCGGCGCTGTGCGTGGTGTTCGTGCCTACCACGCTACTTGGTGCGGCATTCCCCCTGGCCTTGCGCCTGGCCGTGGACAGTGGCCAAGTGGGGCGGGACGTGGGCACGGTCGTGGCGCTCAACACGCTGGGCGGTATTGCCGGGGTCATGCTCACCGGGTTTGTGCTGGTGCCTGAAGTTGGGCTGGTACGCACGCTGTTCGTGCTCGCCGTTGTTGCGGCAGCCGTCGGCATGGTGGCGGTATGGCGTGGCCAGGCCGTGGGCAAGGGCATGCGGGTGGCCGTGCTGGTGGTTGGCGCAGCAACCGTGCTCACTGGCGTGCTGACCCCGCCACAGCGGTTGGCGCAGCTGTTGCCCGGAGCCCGCAGTGGCGAGGTGGTGTTCTACGAAGAGGGCCGGGGAGGCACGGTGGCGGTGGTCAACCAGCAGCGCCAGGGCCAGGCCTTCAACCGTTTGTACATCCAGGGGGTATCCAATACCGGTGATGCCATGCCTTCACTGCGCTACATGCGCCTGCAGGCATTGCTGCCGCTGCTGATACACCGCGGCGAACCCCGCTCGGCGCTGGTGATCGGTTTTGGCACTGGCATCACTGCCGGGGCAATGTTGCGCTACCCCGGCCTGGAGCACCCGGTGGTGGCCGAACTGTTGCCGCAGGTGCTGGCAGCGGCGCCGTTGTTTTCCGGCAATTACGATGCGGTCAACGACCCGCGCCTGGACATCCGCCTGCGCGATGGGCGCCGCGAACTGCTGCGCAGCGCACAGCGCTACGACCTGATCACCCTGGAGCCGCCACCGCCGTCCGCAGCCGGGGTGGTGAACCTGTACTCGCGTGATTTTTATCAGTTGGCGGCATCGCGCCTGGAGCAGTACGGCCTGGTTGCCCAATGGTTGCCGTTGCCTACCCAGAACGACGAGGATAGCCGCTCGCTGGTGCGCAGCTTCCTTGATGTGTTCCCCCATGCGTCGTTGTGGACCACCGAGTTTCACGAAATGCTGCTGATTGGCTCGGCATCGCCGATGGCACTGGATGTGCCGCGCATCCGCCAGCGTTTCGAACAGCCTGAGGTTGCCGCTGCACTGGCGCAGGTCGGCGTGGGCTCGGTCGATGCGTTGCTGGCCACCTGGGTGACCAACCGAGAGGGCCTGGAACGCTACGCGGGTGATGCCCAGCCGGTTACCGATGACCGGCCGCGCATCGAATATGCACCGTGGGTCCGTCCGCGGGAGATCACGCGGGTGCTCCCGGCGTTGCTTGCACTGCGCGTACCGCCGCCGCTGGAAAATGCCGGCCGCGCCCAGCAGGGTGCGGTGGAAGATGAGTGGCAGCTGCTTCGGCGGTTCTATGGTTTGTCATTGCTGGCCTACAACGGTAACCGCCAGGCCTGGATGCGTGAGGCGCGGGCATTGGCGCCGATGACCGCGCAGAACCCCTACATGCGCTGGTTCACCGGCGGTGAGCGTTAACGCACCGCCGGTGCCTCAATGGCTATCAGCGTGAGGCGGGGCAGCCAGCGTTTGGCGACATGGCCGCCTGGCTGATCATGGCCACCAAGCGCTTCACGTTGGCCTGCTGGGCGATCACCACCTCATCGATGCTGCCGCCAGCCGCGGTTTGCAGGGTGCTGCGACAGGTCAGCTGAATATTGGCCTCCCGGGCCCGCAGGCGCCACCGGGCGTCCAGCAGCGCATACTGCCCAGGCACCGAATCGAAGCGCTGTACATCCACGCGCAAGGAGAGCTTGTGTGCGGCGCGCACAGTGCTCAGCTGGTCGACCAGGGCGCTGCGCAACTCATCCACCAGGGTGGCGCCCCACCATTGGGTTTCCAGGATGGCCAGGCTGCTGTCGCCTTGACGGATGACCAGTTGGGGCCGGTCAACCTGCGGCGGTACGCTGACACCTTCGATGAGGATCTCGTCTGGGGCCGTATGAGAGGAGGGTGCCGGCTGTGCCGGCGTGAGGGTGTGGAACTGGATAGGGTCGCTGCGGCAGGCGCCCAGCGCCATCAGCGCGACCAGCAGGGTAATCCTTGGCAACGGGGTCATGCTCAACACTCCTGTGGTCATTTGCGTGGCGGCCCTTGCAGGTCCATTGGCGCGGCGTTGTCCGGGCGGCCACGGATCAGCGACTCGGGGTTGCGGCCCAGGTAGTCGGCGAGTTCGCGCAGCGAGCGCGACATACGGCCGAGCTCGTCGAGGGTTTGCGTCAGTTGCTCCCGTTGCGGCGAATCTTCTGCCAGGGTCGAGTTGGCCGATTTGAGGGTAGTGCTGACTTCGGCCAAGGTGCTCTGTACCCCCGGCAATGTCTTGCCATTGAACTGTGTCAGGCTCTTGCGCAGCTCGACCAGGTTGGCGTCCAGGTTGCTGGCGATACGTTCCAGTGGCAGCCGGTTGACCTTATCGACCATAGTCTGCAACTGCTCCTGCAGCAGCTCCAGGCTGCCAGGAACGGTAGGGATCATCACAGGTCGGGCAGTCGGGTCGAAGGCCACTTTCTCCGCTTTGGGGAAGAAGTCCAGGGCGATGTACAGCTGGCCCGTTAGCAGGTTGCCACTGCGTGCCTGGGCTCGCAGGCCGTTGTCGATGAACGTCCCCATCAGTTTGGCGGAGGACGCTTCGTCATCAGGATCGTGCTGCAGGGCCTTGAGCATCTTCTCGTGCGCACGGCCCAGGCGCTGGGGGTAGATCACGATGCCGACATTGACCGGGAAACTGCGCTGTTTCTCATCGAAGTCCAGGTTCACTGAGACTACGCGGCCAATCTCCACGCCCAAAAATTCTACCGGTGCATCCACTTTCAGGCCGCGCATCGCCTGGTCGAAACGCAGTGCCAGGTACTGCGCCTTGCCGGCAGGCGGTGCCAGCGCGCTGGTCTGGTCGGCAAACAGCTCGAAGCGCTGGTCTTCGCTGGCGACGGTGTCGTTGGGGTTGAAGTCCGGTGCACGGAAGGCGATGCCGCCGACCAGAATGGAAGACAGCGATTCGGTCTTGAGCGCGAAGCCATTGGCGCCGACCTCTACGTCAATGCCACTTGCGTTCCAGAAGCGGGTGTTGGCAGTCACGAAGGCATCGTTGGGTGCGTGGATGAAGACCTCTACATCAACCCCTCTGCCATCCTTGTCCAGGGCGTAGGCGACCACCTGGCCGACCGGGATCTTGCGGAAATACACAGGGGAGCCGATGTCCAGCGAGCCCAGGTCCTGGGTGTGCAGGGTGAAATGCTTGCCGGGCTCGCCGTAGGTGATGGCGGGTGGGTTTTCAAGCCCGGTGAAATGTTTGACGCGCGTGTTCGACTGGCCAATGTCGGCACCGATGTAATCGCCCGATAGCAGGGTGTCTATGCCCGACACACCACCGGCACCGATGCGCGGCCGGACCACCCAGAACTTCGAGTCCTCACGGGTAAAGCCTTCAGCCTGCTTGTCGAGTTTTACGGTGGCGTTGACGTTCTTCTGGTCGTTACTGAGCGCCACCTCGGTAACATGGCCGATCACGACGTTGCGATAGCGCACTTCGGTTTTGTTGGCTGCAAGCCCGGCACCGGTCTTGAAGGTGAGGGTGATGGTCGGGCCTTCCTGCATAAGGTTGTGCACCACCAGCGAGAGGCCGACAAGTACCGCCACGATCGGCACGATCCACACCAGTGAGAAGCTGAACCGACGGGTTTTAACAGGTGCCTTGCCCGGCACTGCTGGGCTGTCATTGCTGGATGGATTCATCCATGAGCTCCTTGTCAGGTGGCGTATCCCAGATCAGGCGGGGGTCGAAACTCATCGCAGAAAGCATGGTGAACACCACCACCAGGCCAAAGAACAGAATGCCGGGGCGCGGCTCGATGTCACCAAGCGCCTGGAACTTCACCAGCGCCGCAACCAGTGCTACCACCAGCACATCGAGCATCGACCAATAGCCGATCAGTTCAACGAACCGGTAGAGCTTGGAGCGCTGCTGTTGCGCCCAGGTGCTGCCACGCTGGACCGTGATCAACAACATCGTCAATGCCATGAACTTCACGCCTGGCACGGCGATACTGGCGATGAAAATGATCAGCGCGATATCCCAGGCGCCGTGCTCCCAGAACTCGATCACGCCGCTCATGATGGTGCTGTCGGCACCGCTGCCGAGCATCGTGGTGTTCATCACCGGCAGCACGTTGGCCGGTATGTAGAAGGCCAGCGCAGCAAACAGGTAGGCCCAGGTACGGCCCAGGGAGTTGGTCTTGCGCCGATGCAACGGGGCTTCGCAGCGTGGGCACTGATGCGGTTCGTCGCGCATGTCGCAGGCCAGCCCGCAGCTGTGACACAGGCACAGGTTGAGCTCGGTAGCGGTTGGCGGCCGGTTCATGGCATGTCCCACAGGTCGCGAATGTCACGCCCGGCAATGCGGATCATCAGCAGGCTCAGTGCGGCCAGTGCAAGCAGGCCGATACCCGGCAGCACATCGAGCATGCCGGCGAGCTTGAACACGGCCACCATCGCGCCGAGCAGGCAAACTTCCAGCATGCTCCAGGGGCGCAGCGTTTCCAGCCAGCGCATGCACAGCTTGAAGGCCGGTGAACGGCGGGCGGTGAGGGCGTAACCCAGGACCCAGATAAGCAAAAGCACTTGGAAAGCCGGGGCGATGATGATCGAGATGGCCGCGACCATTGCCATGAACGTGATCGGCCCCTGGCTCAGTGCCAATACCGAATCCCACAACGTGGCGCTGTTCTTCAGCCCTTTCAGGCTGATGCTCATCACTGGGTAGAAGTTGGCGAACAGCCACAGCACTGCGGCCGTGAGCGTGAGCGCCAGGCGTTGCTCCACCGTCAGGCCGTTGTGCCGCTGCAGCACACCGCCACAGCGCGAACACAAGGTCTTCTGATGCTTGGCGAGCAAGGCTTTCTCATACACACAATCGCAGTGCTCGCAGATGATCAATTGCTCTGGTGGGGGCATCAAGACGCTCTGGTCAACTTGAAATCAGGCCTTTGTGAATATAGAAGCGCTCCTGTATTAGGCAAATGTTCAGCTAACAATCTGTAAATCTGTCGGCCAGTTCATTGCGCCGGGTCTATAACTACCCTTGCCTGATTGCACTGCATCAGTGGTAGGAAGTGGCCAGTGCCACGTTACATTTTCATGTCTGTCACGGCTTGCGCACGTGCGGCCATACAGGAGTTTCGGGAATGAGATTAGCGTTTTTGGCAAGTACGCTGTGTGTCGCTTCGCTTACGCTTGTGGGGTGCTCCAGCAAGTTGACCCAGCCGGATGAATATTCAGGTTTTCTAAAAGACTACAGTCGCTTGAAAGAAGCGGAATCACCTTCAGGCGCGCCGGTGATGCGCTGGGTCGATCCTCAGCTTGATATCAACAAGTACACCGCCTTCTATGTCGAGCCCAGCCAGCTGTATCCCAAACCGCAACCAACCGAGAAAATCCCCCAGAGCACGCTGCAAGGCATCACCAGCTACTACGACACGGCGCTCAAACGTGAACTGGGCAAGTCATTGCCGCTGGCCACCTCCCCGGGTGCCGGCACCATTATCGTGCGCCCGGCCATTACCGGGGTAAGCAGCAAGACCAAGGGTTTGCGGCCTTACGAAGTGATTCCGATCGCCCTTGTGGCGGCGGGGGTCAGCGCCGCTACCGGTATTCGCGACCAGGACACGACCATTGCCACGGAGGTGGCTTTCATTGACGCCCAGACCAACAAGGTCATCGCCCAAGGGGTGCGCAAGGGGGCTGGGCAGCAACTGGACAACAGCAGCCAGGTCATGCAGGCCTCGGATGCCAAGAAAGTGCTGGACAGCTGGGCATCCGACGTCCATCAGTACTATCTGCAGATGAAAGCCAAGGCCAAATAGCCCGCTGTTTGCAGTGTACCCAGGCCTGTACTTGGACGCCGTCAATGGGTGTTGGAGTGCAGGCCTTTGCGCTTCCAGGGAGGTGCGGCAATGATCGAATTCATACTTCACGCCTTGCGTGCAAACCCGGAAATTGCCGTGTTCCTGGCCATTGCACTGGGTGTGCTGATAGGCCGGATACGCCTTGGCAGCTTCCACCTGGGCTCGGTGGCCGGCGCTTTGCTCATGGGCCTGGCCATTGGGCAGATCGGACTGGACGTTCCGCATGAGCTCAAATCGGTATTCTTTGCGCTGTTTATCTATGCGGTGGGTTTCAAGAGCGGCCCGGAATTCTTCGGCAGCCTCAACCGCGGCACCTTGAAGCTGGTGCTGCTGTCTGTGGTGTTGTGCGGCACGGCGTTGGCCACCATCCTTGCTGCGCACAGTCTTTATGGTTTCGATGCCGGCTTTACTGCCGGGCTTGGCGCTGGCGCGCTGACCGACACGGCGATCATGGGCACGGCCAGCAGCGCCATTGCCCAGCTCGCGCTCGACGAAGCCGCCAAGGCACAACTGAACAGCCACATGGCGGTGGCGTATGCCATCACCTATGTATTCGGGACGATTGGGTTGGTGGTATTCGTGGGCAGCATCGCACCGCGCCTGCTTCGCGTAGACCTTGCCGCCTCTGCCCGTGAGCTTGAGCGCTCGCTGGGTATCGAACAGGAGGACGCTGCTTTGGGCGTGCCCTACACGCGGATCGTGGTGCGGGCCCACAAACTGGCGGTGGCTGAGGCGGAGGGCATGAGCATTGCCGATATCGAGGCCTTGCACCGCAACCTCAGTGTCGAGCGGGTGGTGCGCGACGGTCGGGTGCTTGAGCGCGAAGCACACGTGCGCCTGCAGCGTGGCGATGTGCTGGGCGTTTATGCATTACGTGAAGCCGTGCCAGCGCTCAGTCAGTGGATAGGCCCGGAGGTGGATGACCCGCTATCGATGTCCTTCGCTACCCGTACGGCGCAGATTGTGCTCACTTCGCGCACCTTTGCCGGCAAAACCCTGCGCCAGATCAAGCAAGAACTGGTCGGCGCCACGCGAATGGGCTGTTACATCGTCGACATCACGCGCCAGGGCCTGGAGCTGCCGCTGTTGCCCGAGACGGTGCTGCGCCGTGGCGATGTGATTACCCTGACCGGGCGCACGAGCAGTGTCGAGGCCCTGGCGGGGCAGGTAGGCCGGGTGCGCCAGAACCTTTACAAGAGCGATATCGCCATTCATGCGCTTGGTCTGGTCGTGGGGTCATTGCTCGGCATGCTGTCCACGCACATCGGTATCATCCCTGTCGAACTCGGTGTGGGTGGCGGGGTATTGCTGGTTGGCCTGCTGATCGGCTGGTACAACTCGCGCCACCCTGACTTCGGTGCGTTACCGCCGGCGGCGCAATGGGCATTTTCGGAGTTCGGCCTTACGGCGTTTGGCGCTGTGGTAGGGTTGCTGGCCGGCCCGGCCGCACTGGCCGCGATCGAAACGCAAGGCCTTGCGTTGCTGGTTTCGGGCGCGGCAGTAACCTTGATCCCGCCCCTGGTGACCTTGTACTTCGGTTATTACGTGCTTCGTTTGCACCCGCTGATCCTGTTTGGGGCCTTGGCCGGGGCGCAAACCGAAGCGGCGTCGATGAACAAGATCCTTGAGCAGTCTGGCAGCAACACACCCGTCATCGGGTTTACTGTGTGCTATGCCATTTCCAATGTGTTGCTCGCGGTCTGCGGGCCGGTAATCATTGCGCTGACGGTCAGCTGACCGGGCCTTGCCCAGGGATTTGGGGATTGGCCGGGGCGGTATGCCACTGCTCTTTGGGTACCCATTTGGCCTGTTCCGGGTCGCCCAGGTAATGCGGCGACATGATCTGCACGCCATATTCGTTGAACACGTCCTGGATGTTGGCGTGCAACAGGCTCAGCAACAGGGCGCGTGGCCGGGGTTCAGAGGGAATGGCCTGCGCGACCAGGCGGTACTCGGGGTAAAAATCCGACAGGGCCGTCTGGAACACCTGTGGTTTGGGCTCCTGTAGTACGCCTTCGGTGCGCCGTGCGGCTTCCAGCAGCATGGCTTCTACTTGGCGCCAAGGCGTGTCGTAGCCGATGGTGACAACCGTGTCCACCACATAACCTTGCCCTTGCACGATACGTGAGTAGTTCTTGGTCACCGCCCCAGTAATCATGGAATTGGGCAGCGTCAGGACCTCACCAAGCCCGGTTCTGATCGTTGTGGTGAACATCCCCACTTCGGTCACTGTCCCTTCGTATTCGCCCACCCGGACGAACTCGCCGACCCGAAGCGTACGGGTGTAGGTAAGGATCAAACCGGCTGCACCCTGGCCGATGACGCTGGTTGCACCCAGTGAAATCATCAAACCGATCAACACAGACAGCCCTTTGAAGGCATCGGTGCCCGAGCCGGGCAAATACGGGTAGGCCATCACCAGCGCGAACAGCCAGATGGCCAGCGAGGTCAGGCGCATGGTGGGTTGTAGAGTTTCGGCTGTGAGCCACGACAAGGTACCCGGGCGGGCCATGCGCCGTAGTACGCGCTTGGAGAAGGCGCTGATGCCGCGGGCGATGAAGAAGATCGAGACGGCCACGGCAAGGCCCGGCATGGCGCGCAGAATGCCGCTGACCAGATAATTGAACAGCTCCATCAAATGGACATTGAGGCTTTCGCCCCAGGAACGGGTGTACGGGAACTGCGACAGCACGAAACCCAGCCACTGGTAGCAGAGCAACAGCACGACCAACCAGTACAACAGCCACAGTGAGCGGTCGATCAGGTAGTAGAGATTCTGCATGTCGAACAGCTGGGTATGGCCGACCTTGAGGCGTTCGGAGTGCTTGCCCATCAGCTTGGGCAACAGCCCCAGGAGCTTGCGGCGACTAAGCCCTGCGGCCTTGAGCAACAGGAAAAACACCAGGGTGGCGGCCGCCGAGTAGCCAAGGGCCGTCAACAGAAACCTGAGGCTGCGTGCCTGGCGCGTTTCCTCGACCACCAGGCGCAGGTTCTCGGCAGCACGTTCGGCAGCCTCCCTTGGCGTGATGTCGTCGGCAGCGGCATCGAGCGGAGTAACGATGAATGCCCGACGGCCGCCCAGCAGCACCAGATAGCTGTTCAGGATAGGGTCGGTCCTGACCTTGAGATCGTCGTTCTCCTGCAGGGTTTCTTCGATCAGGCTCTTTGCGCGCTGGGCGCGTGCCTTGGGAGTTTCACCCAGCAAGGTAGACCGAAAGACGAACACAGTGCGGTTGATGACCGTGAGTGCGGCTGGTTCGGCGATGACGCCCTCGACGCCTGTGGCGGGCTGAGCGCTATCCGCATGGAGGAGGGGAGAGACTATCATGTGCAACCCCAGAATCAGCCAAGCCGACCATCCTGAACAACGCTTGATCCCCATGCTCCACTCCCGGCGCCCGCGTGCGAATTGCTTCCAGCATAGTCGGATTCGCGCAACCTTCAGTGGTGTTGCAAAGGGGCGGTTTTATTGACTGATGCGGACGTCACCACGCTATAGAATGTTCATCACTGTCTTACGTGAAGGAATCAAGATGCCGTTGCACGATATGCCCCCTGCAAGCGCTGCTTGTCACGCGTTGTGCGAAGCATGAGCCGCTCGCTGTTCATTTCCATGGACGGCCCCAAGGGCACCGGCAAAACCACACTGTTGGAGGCCGTCACCCAAGCACTACGGGCTGACGGCCTGAAAGTCATCCGTATCTGTGAGCGCAAGAGCGATCCCTTCAGGGCGCAAACCATGGCCCTGGTCAACCAGTTCGTCAGAAGCCCCAGCCCGGACCTTGAGCTGGCGGTTTGTGAGCGCTTTGCCCAGAGCCGTGCCTGGATATCCCAGCAGGTGCTGCCCAGACAACCGCCGGGCAGCATCATCCTGATCGACCGCTGGTACCCGTCGGAAGCCGCGTTTCGCCGGCTGATCCCGTTCCCTGAGATCCTGCGCCTGAACATCGCCAGTAATGTGCGTGTACCCGACCTGAGTGTGGGGGTCGTCACCGCCCCGGATATTTCATGGGCGAGGGCGACGGCACGCACGCGCGGGTTGAGCAGCACGGTGATGCACAGGTTCGAAGAGCATGTGGCCTGTACCCAGGCCTTCGAGCGAGCCGTCGCAGAGAACGGCTGGCTGTTGTGCCGCAATGAAGGGACGATCGAAGACGCTACGCTGCAGGTGGTTTCAGCGATTCAAGGCGTGCTTCGATGCCCTTAGAGCGTGCCTGCTTTCAGGCGTCCAGCACCAGGCGCGCACTGCGCGACGCCGAGACGCACGGCGTGATCCATTCGCCGCTGCTGCGTTGAACTTCAGTCAGACACTCGTCACGGTGCTCTGGCTCGCCCTCGATAACCCGGCACATGCACGCACCGCAAATGCCCATCCCGCACGAGATGGGCAGGTCCACCCCGACCCGCGCAGCGGCCTGCAGCAGGCTTTCGCCGGCTTGCACCTGGACCTCACGCCCGCTGCGCTGCAACACCAGTGTGCAGCTGGAGTCGGCCTGGGCTGCAGGTTCGGCAGGCTTGAAGTGCTCGCGGTACAAGGCCGACGCTGGCCAGCCATGGGCGAAAGCGGCCTGCTCCACACTGTCCATGAACCCTGCGGGCCCACAGCAATACAGGCTGGCTTGGGGCTGCCAAACGGGCAAAAGCCCGCTCAAGGCTTGCTTGACCTGCGCGGCGCGCAAGCCGCTGAACACTTCGATCGGCAGGTTCTGGCGCTGGATCAGCGGCAGCTGTCGCGCGTCCTTGGTGAAATACAGCAGGCGCACCGCGCGCCCTTGCGCCAGGCATTGGCGGTACATCGGCAGCAGGGGCGTGATGCCGATCCCGGCCGCCAGCAATGTCACTGGGCCCGCCCCCGGTTGCAGGGCAAACAGGTTGCGCGGGGTGCCGACCTCGATCCGTGCGCCCAGACGCAGGTGCTCGTGCAACCACTGTGAACCGCCGCGCGAGGCAGGCTCACGCTTGATGCCCAGGTACAGATGGCCCTCTTCGGGCAGGCTGACCACGGAGTATTGGCGGACCAGGCCGTTGCCCAGGCGCAGGTCGACATGGGCGCCGGCCGCCCAGCTCAGCGGCAGCGGTGCGCCGCCCGGAGTGCCGAGTTCGACACCCAGCACGTCGTCAGCTTCCAGGCGCAAGGCGCGTACCTGCAACGAGGTCCAGCTCATGCGCGCATCCCCGCAGCCCGCTGCAGGCGCAGCACGGCCTCACGGGCTTGGCTACCCAGTTCGGCGAGGTCCAGGCCGGGGATCGTGTCGTTGTCCACGCTCAGGCGCCCACCTACCAACAAGGCGCGCAAGGTCGGCCGGCCACCGCCCACGACGGGCGCAATTCCCGGGTCGTGCAAGCCGAAGTAGCGGGGCTGGTCCAGGCGGTAAACTGCCAGGTCCGCTGCCATGCCAACCTCCAGCGTGCCAAGCGCGTTCAGCCCCAGCACCTGCGCGCCACCGGCGGTTCCCCACCGCACCACGTCTTCCACGCTGGCGGCATGGGCGCCGCCTTCCAGCTCGCCGCCTGCATAGGCGGGCAAAGCCCGCTCGCCAGCCTTGGCCCGTTGCATCAGCCAGGCGGCGTGGGTTTCGCTGATCATGTCGCAGGCTTCGTTGGAGGCTGCGCCGTCCACACCGATCGAAATCGGCATGCCTGCCGCTTCCATGGCAAGGATATCGGCAATGCCGCTGCCCAAGCGCCCGTTGCTCTGCGGGCAGTGGGCAATGCCGGTACCGGTGGCGCCCAGTAGCCGGATTTCCTCGGGGCTGAGCTTGACCAGATGGGCGAACCACACGTCTGCGCCGAGCCACTCGTGCTCCGCGCAGAACGCCACAGGTGACAGGTTGTAGCGGCGCTGGATTTCGTTCTGGTACTCCACCGTTTCGCTCAGGTGGCTGTGCAGGCGGATGCCCAGCTTGCGTGCGGCGCGGGCGGTTTCGCGCAGGTGCTCTGGCGGCATCGAGTAAGGCGGGCTGGTGGGCGCCATCACCACCCGGCGCCAGGCGTCGGGGGCGGGGTCGTGGTAACTGCGCACCAGCCGCCCGACGTCATCAAGGTATTGTTCGAGGGTTTCTGGGCCGGCACTGGCGGCGCCTTCGGCCTGGCGCACCTGGGTTGCGCCGCCCCGGCACAGCACGAAGCGCAGGCCCAGCCGTTCTGCCTCCTCGAACAGAATCTGCGCACTGTCGAAGGCCATGCCTGGCAGGTACAGGTAATGGTGGTCGGCGACCGTGCTGCAGCCGGAGCGGGCAAGCTCTACCAGGCCGATACGCGCGGCCAGGCGGAAACTGCGCTCATCGAACAGGCCACGGTAGCGATAGGGTACCGCGCCCAACCACGCCCCAAGGCTTTGATCGATGCCCGCCGGGATCCCCTTGAGCAGCGACTGGAACAGGTGGTGGTGAGTATTCACCCAACCTGGGTAGACCACGCAGTCGGTGGCATCGAGCACCTGCTCACCCGCCAGCGGTTGCAGGGCACCGAGGGCAGCGATGCGCCCTTGGCTGATACGGATGTCCGGCCCGGCGTGGCGGGCGGCTGGCCCGCGCAGGCCGGTGAGGATGGCACTGGCGTTGCGGATCAGCCAGCTGTCGGAATGCTTCATAGGGGGCTCCAAGGGCTTAACCCAGTTCACTTTCGTGCCAGTGGCGCAGGCTCAAGCGAGCCAGCAGGGCCATCAGGCTGAACAATGCGACGCCGGTCAGGGCGATCAGCACCAGGGCGGCGAACAGCCGCGGAATGTTGAGCTGAAAGCCCGCTTGCAGTATCTGGTACGCCAGCCCGGCGCCGGTGCCCCCGGTGCCGGCCACGAACTCGGCCACCACGGCGCCGATCAATGCCAGGCCACTGGCGATCCGCAGGCCGGCGAAGAAGCACGGCAAAGCACTGGGAATACGCAGGCGCAGCAGTACCTGCCAGCGGCTTGCGCGATTGAGGCGGAACAGGTTGAGCAGCCCCGGGTTGACGCTGCGCAGGCCCAGCACGGTGTTGGCGATGATCGGAAATACCGCGACCAGGGTGGCGCAGATCACCAGCGCCAGGGTGGTGTCGCTGCACCAGATGATGATCAGCGGTGCGATCGCCACCACGGGCGTCACCTGCAGCAATATCGCGTAGGGGAACAGGCTGGCTTCCACCAGCCGGCTCTGCACGAACACGAATGCGGCCAGTGTGCCGATGACGACTGCGAGGGCGAACGAGAGGAAGGTGATCTTCAGGGTCATCCACAGCGCACCGAGCAACATGGGGCCGTCGCTGATCAGCGTGCGGCCAATGTCGGCGGGTGACGGCACCAGGTAGACCGGTACTTGCCAGGCGATGCAGGCCAGCTGCCAGAGGCACAGCAGCACCGCGCCGACCAGCAGCGGCGAAGCGATGCGCAGTACCGTGGGGTTGTGTAGCCAGGGGGTAGAAGGTCGACTCATGTCAGGGCTCTCAGGTTGTGCTCTGAAGTTGGGCGCTCAAGCAGGTTCGCCGTTGGCCTGGGCCAGCAGCCGGGACAGGTGGGCGCACTGCGCGATGAAGGCCGGGGAGGTGCGGTAGGCCTCGTCCCGCTCCAGCGGGCCGTCGATGGGCACATCGGCGATCACCCGCCCGGGCCGCGCGCCCATCACCACCACCCGCGACGACAGATACACCGCCTCGAAGATGCTGTGGGTGACGAACACCACAGTCAGGTCGCGTTGGGCCCAGAGCTGGCGCAGGTCGCTGTCGAGCTTGTTGCGGGTGAACTCGTCCAGGGCGCCGAACGGCTCGTCCATCAGCAGCAGGTTAGGTTCGGTGGCCAGCGCCCGGGCGATCGATGCGCGCATCTGCATGCCGCCAGACAACTCGCGCGGGTAGGCCTGGCCGAACGCGCCCAGGCCTACCAGTTCCAGCGCAGCCTGTACCTTGGGCTGGCTGTGGGCTTTGGGCGTGCCCGCCAGGTCCAGCGGCAGGCGCACGTTGTCCTGCACCCTGGCCCAGGGCATCAAGGTCGCCTCCTGGAACACCATCGCCAGGCTGCGGCCCGCACCGCTGGCCTGTGGATCGCTGCCTGGGGCGTCCTTGCCCCACCAGCGCACATGGCCGGCCGAGGGTTGTTCGAGGCCGGCGAACATTTTCAACAAGGTGCTTTTGCCGCAGCCGGAGGGGCCCAGCAACGACACGAACTCGCCGCGCTGGATCGCCAGCTTGACGCGGTGCAAAGCAACGGTGCCATTGCTGTAGGTCTTCTCGACCTGGTTGGCGAACAGCGGCGTGTCGCTACCCAAGGCGTCGGCGTTGGGTGGTGCCTGCAGCTGGGCGCAGGTTTCGGACAGGGTCTGCATCAACATGGCGCTCTCCCCAAAGGTCATGAGCGGTTGTGTATGCCCCGGCACACCAGGGCGCGGAACAGGCGGTCAGTGGCTGGCGAACACTTCGCTTTCGCCATGGGCTTCGAGCAGGCCCAGCAGCTGCCGGCGGATCACCAGGCCTGGCTTGTCCGAGGGCATGTGCAGCTCGACACGCCGCCGGGTATCGACGCAGGCGTCCGGGTCGGTGGCCTCGAGGATGTCACGGTCTTCGGCGGTGATCGCCGCGTCCCAGTCGATCAGTGCCTGGGTCGGGCAGTCTGCTTCGCTGTCGTTGCGATAGAGCCACTGCACCAGCATCAACCGGCCGTCATCGATCGGTGTGGCGCAGTTGTAGATGATGTGGTGGATGCCGCTGTCCGGGTACATGCAGCCAAAGCGTCGGGAGAACGGCAGGTAGTAGCGATTGACCAGGTGACGCTCGGTGATCGGCGCGCGGGTGCCGGTAATGGCGAAGCTTTCTTCAGGGTTGCGGATAGGCACGCGGGTTTCGGCTTCAAAGCCATAATCGGTTTCGCGAAACTCATAGCTGGCCGGTTGCGGCTGGTCGAACAGGCCGAAGTTGGCCTTGTGCACGAAGGAGAAATGCGAGTTGTCGAAAGAGTTTTCCATCACCCGCAGCGGGCTGGTTTTCCACTCTTCGTAGAACTGGAAGATGCGCCGGTAGCCGGGGGCGCCGTCTTCCGGGAAGTCGGGGATCGGCTGCAGCGGATCGTCCAGCGCGACCCAGGCATAGCCATACTTTTCCTGGCAATGGTAGGCCTTGACGGCCGCGCCCGGCGGTATCGCCCCCGTCGGGTTCTGCGGGATCTTCACGCAGGTGCCGCTGCAGTTGTATTCCCAGCCGTGGTAGCCGCAGGCGATATTGCCGTCTTCGCTGACAAAGCCCTTGGACAGTTTGGCGGTGCGGTGGCAGCAACGGTCGCGCATCGCTACCGGGGTGCCATCGGGGCGCTTCCAAAGGACCAGGGCTTCACCGAGCAAGGTGAAGGGTTTTGGCCCGTCGTCCAGGGCTGTCATGGGCAGCAGGGCGTACCAGAAGCGTCGCAATACAGGTTGTTTGGTGACCAGCATGATCCAGTTTCCTCACGGTATTAAGTGTTGTTATAAGGCTCAGCGGCTAGCGGCCTGGACAGTGTCGGGCTGCACGTTCAGGCCTTGCACGAAGCGGGTGGTATAGGCCTTTTGCCAAGGGGCGGCGGCGCCGAGCAGGCCGGCCTGGACCATGAAGTCGCGGGTGGCTTGCCAGCGGGCGTCGTTCATCGTGCCGATGCCGTGGCTGGCAGCGTCGCCCCCTGTGACCAGCTGGTATTGCTTGAGCGTCGAGACGCCCCACGCCAGCAGCTCATCGCTCATGTTGGGGTTGTCGCGCTTGATCAGCGCATTGCCCGCAGCGGGGTTGTCCAGGTAGCGCTTCCAGCCCTCGAGCGAGGCGCGGACAAACCCGGCGACGCGCTCGGGATGCTGGTCGATGACGTCCTGGCGGGTGACCACGGTGGAACCGTAGGGCGGGTAACCTGCATCGGCGAACAGGAAGAAGTTGGGTTTCTGGCCTGCCTTGATGGCCTGGAACAGTTCCGAACTGGCGTAGGCTTGCTGGGTGGTGTCGGCGCCGGCGAGGAAGGGCTGCAGGTTGAAGGTGTAAGGCCGTGCCTGGCTGTCCTGAAGCTGGTACTTGCCTTTGAGCCAGGGCCACCAGGTTTGCTGGCCGGACGTGGACACCAGCACCTGCTTGTTTTGCAGGCCGTCCAGCCCGTTGACATCGGCGTGCGTCATCAAGCCCTGCGGGTCGCCCTGGAAGGGCGCAGCCACCGCGACCACCGGCAGCCCTTGCTCCACGCTCTTGAGGATCTGCAGGTCGTAGTTGACGATGAAGTCGGCTTGCTTGCTGACCAGCAACTGCATGCCATTGACCTGCGGGCCGCCCATGCGGATGGACACATCCAGGCCTTCTTTCTCATACAAGCCATCGGCCACGGCCTGGTAAAAGCCGCCCTGTTCTGCCTGGGCGTACCAGGAGGTGAGCAACACGACCTTGTCGTTGGCCATGGCCAGGGAGGCGCTGCTCAGCACTGCTGCGCCAAGCAGCGAGCGAAGCGGGTAAGTCAAAGCAAAGCGGTTTTTCATGATTGTTCTCCACCTCGATTCGAAATGCGCCAGGTGTTCGGGAACACGCCAGCGAAAACCGAGCGGAGAGAGAACGCAGCAGGAGGAGGGTGCACATAGCATGCAGCAGCCACGGCCGACATTTCTCTACTTGCCCAAGGCCGTGAGGCCGCGCGCAAATCACCCGCTCGGATGTACGCCCAATTCAAGGCGCAAGAGCAATGCCCCATGCCATTTCTGGCACTGACCGCTTCTACTCGAAGGCAGATGTAGCGAGAAGCGTGCCAATGTGCGCAAACCGCCAAAGCCGGGCTGTTCAGGGCCGGGGGGGTATTGCAAGGGCAGAGCAGTGATCCGGGAAGGTGCAAGGCAGGAGCGCTCGGCGCCATTAAAGTGCGCAATGCTGAGCCGGCTTGGTGCTCACTAATCCATTAAATTGGCCACAATCACTGAGCTAGACTGTATTCGATCAGTTGGCACGCCCCCTGCTAGGGCACAGTCGAGTAGAAGCGGTCAGTGCCGAAATGGCATGGGACATTGCTCTGGCGGCATCACGCCGCACACCCGGCAAGGGTGGCGCCACGGTTTGCGACGTGGCCAGAGGAGAGGTCTGTCCGCTGAATCCCTTGCTGGTGAATCTCACCGACCTCGACCCAAGGGATGCACATGAAACTCAACCCTCTTGCCTGCCTAAGCTACTGCTTCCTGCCCCTCTGCGCCCTGGCCAGTTCCGGCGCGCAGGCCGGCCCGCTGATGTGGTACGACAACAGCCTGAGCTACCTGTACGGCCACAACTACAAAGTCGACGGCACCGGCAACGACATTCAGCAAACCGTCACCTTCGAACACGCCAGCGGCTGGACTTGGGGGGATGTATTTCTGTTCGTCGACAACAAGTGGTCCAACGGCTTGTCGGGCAATGACGGGCACAGCTACTACGGTGAGTTCTCCCCGCGGTTGTCGCTGGGTAAGGTCAGCGGGCAGAACCTGCGCTTTGGCATCGTCAAGGATGTACTGATTGCCGCTACCTACGAGCGCGGCGAGGGGCGCACTCGCAGATACCTGTTGGGGCCTGCCGTGGACTTGACTATCCCGGGGTTCGATCGCTTCTCGCTCAATACCTATTACCGCAAGCCTGACGGGATTACCGGCAAGGCATCGGGGCAATGGCAGATCAACCCGACCTGGGCAATGACCCTACCGCTAGGGCGATCGGACATCCTGTTTGACGGGTACCTGGAGTGGTATGTGAATGACGTTGGCAGCAAGGGCACGTCGGATTACGTGGCCAAGAGTTTCCACTTCAATCCGCAGTTCAAGTACGACGTGGGCAAGGCCCTCGGGCACACGCCGAAGCGGCTTTATGCGGGGCTGGAGTGGGATTATTGGTCGGACAAGTACGGGATCGAGGATAGCCACGGATTCCCGACGGATCAGAATGCGGTGAGTGTGTTGGTCAAGGCGCATTTCTAAGCAATTACATCAGAATATTACTGTATCTCCATGTTTTTATAGGATATGAAGATCGAGCGTCGTCCGTGCGGCGCTCGATGCCTGCCACCGCAAAACCAATAATGTTCGATTATCGGGCGCTAACTCCCTTCAAGCACTCAACATTGGCCTCTGCATGCCGAACGTAATGGGTAGTACATCCCACTGCCACCCGGATATGTCCTCATGCGCTTGCGCCATCTCAACATCGCTACCCGCTCTTACCTGAGTTTCAGCCTGATCGCCGCCCTGGTCGTGGTGCTCGGGCTGTTTTCCATCAACAAGATCTCCAGCATGCGCGAAGCCGTGGTGTACACCGAGCAGGTGACCAACGTCGGCACCCGCTACCTGGGTGAAGTCCGCAGCCACATGCTGGGCCTGCGCATCATCACCCTGCGCATGGCCATTGCCCGCGAGCCCGCGCAGTTGACGCCTACCCTGGCGCGCCTGGAGGTGCTCAAAGGCCTGCTCGACAAGGGCGTCGAGGGCTACGGTGCGGTAGTGCCGGCGGCGGGCAAGCCGGCCTTTGCCGAGATGCAGCGGTTGATCGACCAGTACCGTGTGCTGCTCGACCAGTACAAGGGGTTGTCCGAGCAAAACCAGGTACCGCAGATGCAGGCGATGCTCAGCGGCGCCATGCAGGACATCTCCAACCGCATCGGCGAGCTGTACGACAACCTGGTCAAGTTCAGCAGCGACACCGCCGAACAGCACACCGCCCATGCCCGCGCCGAGTACCAGCGTGCCCTGTACCTGACCTTCAGTGTGATCGGCCTGGTGCTGGTGCTGACCATCGGCCTTGCCTGGTTGCTGACCCGCAGCATCGTCAGCCCGCTGCGTGAAGCCATTGGAGTGGCGCAGAACATTGCCGACGGCGATCTATCCCATACCGTAAATGCCACCGGCCGCGACGAGGCGACCCAGTTGATGCATGCCCTGGCGGCCATGCAGGCCAGCCTGAAGGATGCCCTGCGGCTGATCGGCGATTCTTCTCATCAGCTGGCCGCAGCCAGCGAGCAGATGTCGGCGATTACCCAGCAAACCTCCCGCGACCTCAACCGCCAGAACGACGAGATCCAGCAAGCCGCTACCGCCGTCACGCAGATGAGCGTCGCGGTGGAAGAGGTGGCGCGCAACACCGTCAGCACCTCCGAAATCTCGCGTCAGTCCGAAGACGCGGCGCGTCGCGGCCGTCAGCGGGTCGGCGAGGCGATCAGTTCGATCGGCAAGATGAGCCACGATGTGCATGAGGCGTCGCGGCAGATCGAAGCGCTGTCGGTGCAGTCCCAGGAAGTGGGTAAGGTGCTGGATGTGATCGGTGCAATTGCCGGGCAGACCAACCTGCTGGCGCTCAACGCAGCGATCGAGGCGGCGAGGGCGGGTGAAGCGGGCCGCGGCTTTGCTGTGGTGGCGGATGAAGTCCGCGCGCTGGCGGCGCGTACCCAGAGCTCGACGCTGGAGATCGAGGAAATGATCAATGCCATTCGCAGCGGTACGGCGCGGGTGGTGGAGTCGATGCACAGCAATAGCCAGCAGGTGGGGCATACCCTGCAGGTGGCTGAGTTGGCCGGGCAGGCACTGGATGAGATCACCGATGGTGCGACAACGATTCACGAGCGCAATCTGGTGGTGGCCAGTGCCACTGAAGAACAGGCACAAGTGGCTCGAGAAGTCGATCGTAACCTGTTGAATATTCGGGATCTTGCGGTGCAGACCTCCGAGGGTGCGGGCCAGATCAGCACGGCGAGCCAGGAGCTGGCCAGCTTGTCGATTGGCTTGAACGGGATGATGAAGCGGTTTCGGCTGTGACTACTTCGCAATGATGTCGGCCTGAGTCGAACCATATGCTGACCCATTGGTCAGGATACTTACCTATCCAGCATCATTGAGGTCAGCATGCACACTTACAACCTGACGTACCTGTTCAAGGGCGAACCGCGTGACCACCGGTTCGCGCTCAAGCAGCCTGGGCTTTCGCTTCATGAAGCAGCGTTGCACTTGATCCTGTTGCATTACGGGGATGGCGAGAACAGCCTGGTAATGCCTGCAGCAGACGCCTCCCCGACGGAGATTCTGCAGCAGGCCAGATCGCTTGAGATTACCCGGGTCGAAGTACATCCTGGCGAGTAGGCCCTGTGAGCGGGTTACGGGAGAGCAGGGTGCTCAGCCTGCCTTCAACCCGGCCAGCTGCTGCTGAAGCTCGGCCAGCAACCGTCGACCCGCTGCTTCCAACAGATCACCATACTGAGCGATGGCATTGCACTCCCGACAGGTGACGATCGATTTTCTGTGGAGCCTGCCCGGCTTTACCAAATCTTGCCCATCGCACTTGAGGCATTTCAGGGTGACACTCATGATCTTCCTCTCCATGGAACACGCGCAGGATCCTTCATCGCGCCTTTGAATCGACCGGCAATGATGGCGCGGTACATGGAGTGGTCAAGTGGGTAAAACGTTCATTCCGGGGGCAACGAAAACAGGGTGGCGCCTTCAAGAGTTGCCGGCGGACGCCCTGCACGTCTCTAACCCCCCAACAGAATCGGAGATCGCGAAGTGATTGACCATCTGGACCACCTGGTGCTGACCACTGTCGATGTCGACGCTTGTAAAGACTTCTATATCCGCGTGCTGGGCATGCGCCTGGAGACCTTCGGCCAAGGACGTCTCGCGTTCTGTTACGGCAATCAGAAGATCAATGTTCATGTGCGGGGGCATGAGTTCGAGCCAAAAGCCCATCTGCCTGTTCCTGGAGCATTGGATTTGTGCTTCATCGCCAGTGTCAGCCTCGAAGAGGTTATCGAGCACCTTGAGGGTCAGCATTGGCCAATTATTGAGGGCCCGATTCAGCGAACCGGTGCGACAGGCCCTATCCGTTCCGTGTACGTACGCGACCCGGATCTCAACCTGATCGAGATTTCCGAGCAGTTGTGACTGGACGTGGCAGTGGTTGAGGACGGCCTCAGCAAGCGTGACGAGACCAACGCCCGGCAAGGGTTTGAAGCGGTTGAAAAGGGTCGCTGGAATAGCGCAGTAGGAAACCGCTTTGGCGGCCATGGGCATTTTCGGCCCCTTCGCCGCCAGGCGGATGCAGACAGTTTGCGTGGCTTACTTGATCAGCGGCACACCACTGAGCTTTTGCAACTCGTCGAAGTCGATGTCAGCGCAGATCTCTACCACTTTCAGGCCGTCGGACGTCACTTCCAGCACGGCCAGGTCGGTATAGATGCGGCTGACGCAGCCGATGCCGGTCAGCGGGTAGGTGCACTCAGGCACGATCTTGCTTTCGCCGGACTTGGTCAGGTGGTCCATCATCACGAACACCTGGCGCGCGCCGGTGGCCAGGTCCATCGCGCCGCCTACGGCCGGGATCGAACCTTCGGCGCCGGTGTGCCAGTTGGCGAGGTCGCCCTTGACCGACACCTGGAAGGCGCCCAGTACGGCGATGTCCAGATGGCCGCCACGCATCATCGAGAAGGAGTCGGCGTGGTGGAAGAAAGCACCACCGGTGAGCAGGGTCACGTGCTGCTTGCCGGCGTTGATCAGGTCATCGTCTTCCTCGCCCGGCGCGGGGCTCGGACCCATGCCCAGCAAGCCGTTTTCGCTGTGCAGAAACACTTCCTTGTCACCCAGGAAATTGGCCACCAACGTAGGCGCGCCGATGCCCAGGTTCACGTATGCGCCTTCCTGGATGTCTGCGGCCACGCGCTGGGCCATCTGGGTGCGGGAAAGTTTTGTGGTAATGGTCATGGCAGGCCTCAGACAGCGTTGGCGATCGAAGAAGCAGCAGCGCCGGTAACGGCGACCACGCGCTGCACGAAGATGCCCGGGGTGATGATGTGTTCCGGGTCCAGTTCGCCGAGTTCGACGATCTGGTCGACCTGAGCGATGGCGGTCTTGGCGGCCATGGCCATGATCGGGCCGAAGTTACGCGCGGCCTTGCGGTAGATCAGGTTGCCCCAGCGGTCACCCTTGTACGCCTTGATCAGCGCGAAGTCGGCGTGCAGCGGCATTTCCAGCACGTACTGGCGGCCATCGATCTCACGGGTTTCCTTGCCTTCGGAGAGCAGAGTGCCGTAGCCGGTCGGCGAGAAGAATGCACCGATACCCGAGCCCGCTGCGCGGATGCGTTCGGCCAGGTTGCCTTGCGGCACCACTTCCAGCTCGATTTTGCCGGCCCGGTACAGTTCGTCGAAGACGTAGGAGTCGGACTGGCGCGGGAAGGAGCAGACCACCTTGCGCACGCTGCCTGCCTTGAGCAGGGCGGCCAGGCCAATCTCGCCATTGCCAGCGTTGTTGCTGATGATGGTCAGGTCGCGGGTACCGGTATCGATCAGAGCATCGATCAGCTCGGACGGCATGCCGGCAGTGCCAAAACCACCGACCATGATGGTCGACCCGTCGGTGATGCCTTCCACCGCGCTGGCGATGGACTCATAGGTTTTATTGATCAAAGCGAGCTCCTGGTTGTTCCTGGAGTATGGGTTGTGGGCCTGCCTGGCGCGCCCTTTGACATGGGGGCCAGTCAGCGCTTGGGAAATGTTTGCTGACTGTGCTAAGCGTGCCGCAAGATCGGGCACAAGTAGAGAGGGGGGAAGCGGATGGTGTGCGATTATCGAACTATTGTGCGATCTACGAGCGGTTGTTTGCATCGCGTAGTGGACGGTTTCCTGAGCGCTGGGCTCAGGGCACGCTGGGTGTGGAGGCAGCTGATCTTTCCGCGCTCAGGCGCAGTTCTGCGATATCGCGCTTTGGCGGTGTGCCGAACTGGCGCCCGTACTCGCGGCTGAACTGCGAGGGGCTTTCATAGCCGACCTTGAAGGCCGCGGTGGCGGCATCCAGATGCTCGTTTAGCATCAACCGTTTCGCTTCGTTCAACCTCAGCCACTTCTGGTACTGCAGGGGGCTCATAGCGGTCAGCTGACGAAAATGCTGGTGGAAGGTCGAGAGTCCCATCTGCACCTGGGAAGCCAGCTCGTCCACCCGCAGCGGCGCGGCGTAGTTCAGCTTCATCCAGTCGATGGCCTTGGCGATCCGGTGGCCCTTGCTGCCCACGGAGGCGATGTAGCGCAGGAGGGGGGCCTGGTCACTCAGCAGCAAACGATAGTGGATTTCCCGCTGAATGAGCGGCCAGAGCACAGGTATCGCGTCAGGCTCCTCGAGCAGCTCGATCAGGCGGCTGAAGCTCTCCAGTAACTTCGGGCCTAATTCACCCACTCCAGCGCTGGTGTGAAAGGACTGACCACTCACCGCCAAACGACCATCTTGTGCGATCAATTCCGCCAGTGTGCGCAGGTCGAGCTTGAATACCAGGCCGAGGCAAGGGGCTTGCTCGCTGGCCATCGTCACCGCCGAGTTAGCGGGGATGTTCAGCGAGGTGACTAGAAAGCGGCTCGTGTCGTAGGGGAAGACCTCGCTACCGATGACCATTTCCTTGGCGCCCTGTACCACCAGCACGACACTCGGCTCGACGATACAGGTAATCGGTGGGGCCGGTGCGTTACGTCGGTAGACGCTGAGATCTGCGATGTGTGTCGTGAAGTCGCCAGCTGTGGGCGCGTGTGCGCCTATTACCTCGCACAGCGTGGCCAGCGGGTTCGCAGGGGGGCGCGGTTGTGTGGTGGCAGGCATAGGAAGCTTCCGATCATCTTGTGGAAAACATTACGGTCGCGTTGCGTCATCTGTCCATGCCCAGCCGGTACGAGCTGGAGATTTAGGCAATAAAACTACCCGTTTGCTCTACTGATGAAGCGGTTTGTGCGACGAAGATGGCTATAGGCGAGGTGGCCAGTGTGCTGAGCAGAGCATGCCCCTCGCACCATTTCCATTTCGAGCAGACAGGAATGAGTGCATGAAGTCTTTGTTCGTAGCGTTTGCCTTGATGGCCAGTTCACTCACTGCAGGAGCCGCCGATATGTCCCATGGAGCCGACAATTTCTATAAGAGTGACCTGGTATCACTCGAACGGGTTTCCTTCAAAAACCAGTTTCAGATGAATACGGTCGGGAACCTGTTCGTTCCTGAAAACCTGAAACCCAATACCCGTTATCCCGCCATCATCGTCGGCCATCCGATGGGCGCGGTTAAGGAACAAAGCGCGAACCTCTACGCCCAGAAGCTGGCAGAGCAGGGCTTCGTTACCCTGGCAATCGATCTATCGTTCTGGGGGGAAAGTGACGGGCGTCCGCGTAACCTGGTATCGCCGGACATCTATGCCGAAGACTTCAGTGCCGCGGTCGACTATCTCGGCGCTCAGGGTTTCGTTGATCGCAACCGCATCGGCGTGTTGGGCATCTGCGGCAGTGGCAGCTTTGCCATCAGTGCGGCGAAGATTGACCCGCGAATGAAAGCCATTGCCACGGTCAGCATGTACGACATGGGCGCCGCCAATCGCAACGGCCTCAAGCACGCGGTCACGGTCGAGCAACGCAAGAAAGCCATTGCTGAAGCAGCAGCTCAGCGTGATGTCGAGTTTGCCGGCGGTGACACCCTGTACACCAGTGGCACGGTCGACAAGCTGACCGAGCACTCCAATGCCATCGAACGCGAGTTTTACGACTTCTACCGCACGCCCCGGGGGGAGTTCACCCCCAAAGGGTTGTCGCCGCTTGTGACGACGCATCCCACGCTGACCAGTAATGTCCGGTTCATGAACTTCTACCCGTTCAATGACATCGAGACGATCTCGCCACGCCCAATGCTGTTCATCGCGGGAGAGGACGCACACTCCCGTGAGTTCAGTGAAGAGGCGTATCGCCTTGCCGGCGAACCCAAGGAACTGGTGATCGTACCGGGCGCTGGCCACGTCGATCTCTATGACCGCGTCGCATTGATTCCCTTCGGCAAGCTGACGTCGTTCTTTGGCGAACACCTCAAGTAACTGACGCCATCGCCAGGCCCAGCCTCTGCCCTGGGCCTGGGCACCTGCGTCTTTGAAATTGTTAAACCGAGATCCGTTATGAGCAGCCCTGCAATACACCTTCAACATACAAGCCGTCAGGTCTGGAGCGCTGTCCTGGCGATGTCGCTCTGTGCCTTCGCCCTGGTGGCTTCGGAGTTCCTGCCAGTGAGCTTGCTCACTCCGATAGCGTCCGATTTGTCACTGACTGAAGGCCAGGCTGGGCAGGCCATATCCATCTCGGGTTTCTTTGCCGTCATCACTAGCCTGATGCTGGCCCCCATGACCCAGGGGATCGACCGCAAGCCTGTCCTGCTGGCCACGACCGCGCTGATGCTGATTTCCGGGGGGATGGTGGCATTCGCCCCGAACTACCTGACATTGATGGTGGGGCGCGCCGTGCTAGGAGTCGCCATCGGTGGCTACTGGTCGATGTCCACCGCGGTGATGATGCGCATCGCCCCCGAACCGCTCGTTCCCAAGGCTATTGCCCTGATGCAGGGCGGTACCGCGTTGGCTACGGCAATCGCGGCGCCGGTCGGGAGCTACCTGGGCGGCATGATTGGCTGGAGAGGGGCGTTCTTTTGCGTTCTGCCGTTGGCCGCCTTGGCGTTGATGTGGCAAGCCTTCACGCTGCCAGCGATGCCAAGCGAGCGCAACGCGGCGTCAGCAACCGGATCCCTGCGTTTGCTGGCAGACTCCAGGGTCGCCCTCGGCATGGCGGCAGTTGCATTCCTGTTCATGGGGCAGTTCACACTGTTCACCTATCTGCGGCCCTTCCTGGAAACGGTCACGCATGTGGACGTGCCCAGGCTCTCGCTTCTGCTGCTGATAATCGGCGCCGCAGGGCTGGTCGGTACGATGGTAGTTGGCACGCTCGTTGGTCGACACCTGAACCGCGTTCTTCTGGGAGTACCGTTGATAATGACTGCCATCGCTTTCGCCGTGATCACGGTCGGTAGCTGGGTCGTTCCAGTCGCTGTTTTGCTCGGTATCTGGGGGCTGGTCTCCACCTGTGCTCCCGTGGGCTGGTTCACCTGGTTGGCCAAGGCATTGCCGCACCAGGCAGAGGCCGGAGGTGGCTTGATGGTCGCCGTGATTCAGTTGGCCATCACGGCGGGCGCAACTGCGGGCGGGGTGCTGTACGACGGATTCGGCCATCAAGCCACATTCCTGGCCAGCGGTGTGTTTTTGCTGGCGGCAACCGCGCTAAGCGTTGTTACTAATCGAGCGTTGCCTGGTACAAGCCGTATACCCAATGGCACAAGCCAGTGAGACGCCCCCCCGGCAGACGGCATGTGCATTGGGTAAACCCTGTCTGCTGATCAAGCAGGCCGAGAGTGGGCTCCTTGCGTCCTCTTTGACGCAATTTTGTTCTTCCGCCAGCCCCTAAGGTTCATGAGGCACAGCACGAGCTGCAGCACGATCAAAGCCCACGCTTGAGCGTGCAAGCCCCAGGCCGACCACAGCAGGTTACTGGCGATGAAGCAGCAGAATCCCACTTTACGCCGGCCGGGACGGCGCGAGCCTATACACCAGGCTGCCAATACCGTGACAGCCATGGCAGGCCATTCCAACAAATCGATCCAGTCTTCCATCAGGCACAATCCCAATCGTTTCGCTGCTGTTCACACTCTGCGCAGGTACGCGAAACTCAGCCTGCCAACGCTTTGATCAACTGTTCATTGAAGGCGGGGATATCGTCCGGCTGGCGGCTGCTGATCAGGTTGCCATCCACCACTACCTGTTCATCCACCCACGTGCCGCCGGCGTTGCGAATATCATCCTGCAAGGTCTTGTAGCTGGTCATCCGCTTGCCTTTGGCCAACCCGCTCGATACCAGCAGCCAGGCACCGTGGCAGATGACAGCCAGCGGTCTGCCTGCTGCGTCGTGGCTTTTAACCAGCTTTTGCGCGCCGGGAATCAAGCGAATCGTGTCGGAGTTCTGAACGCCGCCGGGCAGCACCAAGGCATCGTAAAGATCGAGATGGGCACCCTCGAAAGTCGCGTCCACGGCGAATTCGTCGGCGGGCTTGTCATGGTTCCAGCCACGGACCGTACCTTCCTTATCCCCCAGGATGTCGACCACCGCACCGCTGTTTTCCAACGCCTCACGAGGGCCGGTCAGTTCCACCTGCTCGAAGCCGTCGGTGACCAGAAAGGCCACGCGCTTACCGTTCAGTTGTGCACTCATCATTCATCTCCTTTACCGATAGACCTTAAATAGGGGCCCGCAATGGCGAGCAAAGTTCCTGCTCGTTGCTCGGTGGTGCGCTTAACGGCGCCTGCGTTGCGAGCGGGTGACGGCCAGCCCAGCGATGACTCCGAGGGCTGCCGCCACGCCCCACAACGGCATGTTGTCGTTGCTGGATTTCCAACCACCATCCACGCTGCGCCGGCCACTCGGTGGCTCGAACAGGTTGCCGGAAGAAACCTCTACATTGGGGCTGCGGTTCAAGGCCCTGCGTGTCAGCCACCCTGAAACCAGCGCCAGGCGCGGAACGACGTAGCTCGCCAGATGAGCAAGGCGAGCGGCAGCGCCCACCGTGGTGTTGGCGCGTGGGGAGATGGCGGTAGCTACCATGGCCTTGGCTACCCGCTCCGGATCGTAGATCGGCCCGGGTGGCGTGAGCGCATGGCCGGTGTAATTGCCGCCATCCCTGAAGCCTGGGGTGTCCATGACCGCTGGATAAATGTCGCAGACGTGGATGTCGGGGAACTCCGTCAATTCTCCGCGCAGCGCTTCGGTCAGGCCGCGCAGGCCGAATTTGCTTGCCGAATAGGCCGCCGCGTAGGGCTGGGCAACCCAGCTGCCCAGTGACAGTGTGTTGATGAGGATGCCGCTGCGTTGGGCCTTGAAATAGGGAAGGGCCACGTGGGCCCCGCGCAGGTAACCGATCAGGTCGGTCTGAATGACCTGTTCATGTGCCTCCAGGGGCGTTTGCTCGAAGTTGCCCACCGCGCCAACGCCTGCGTTATTGACCCAGATATCGATCCGGCCATGGCCAAATTCGGCCGCCTGGGTGGCCAGCGCTTGCACCTGGTCGCTACGGGTGACGTCGGTAATGATTGCCACGGCGTCTGTTCCACAGTCGGTGCATTCGTCCAGCACGTCGAACAACGCCTGCTCATCGCGTGCGGCGAGCACCAGCCGCGCGCCTTTGCAAGCGAAGGCATGCGCGGCAGCCCTGCCTATACCACTCGATGCGCCAGTGATGACCACGACCTTGCCGCGCAACGGGCCCTTTACCGGTGCTGGAGCTTCAGGTTCGTCAGGTTGTGAGGCTTGCTCGATGTTGCCAGCCGTAGGTAGGAGGGTATCACTGGCTGCTATCTTCGAGAGCTGCAGTGCAGTGCCGTCGACCAGCACCAGCTTCATGCCCTCAATGGTGCCCGCCACCCGCTCCGGGAAGACCGGTTCACCTTGCGCATCCAGACTGTCATAGATGAACTTCGTCCCTTCAAGCCAGCCGACTGCCGTGAGCAGCTCGGGGCCAAGGTAATACTTGCCGTCCTGAAAAAAACCAGGGAACTGATGAGCGCGTTCGACGTTCTCCACGCAGTAACGTTCGCCTGGTTTCATGCCTGTCGCTTGATCGATCATGGTACAAACCCCTTCGCATGAATGCCTGCAATATGCTGTGTGCCTAAGCAGCTGAATGCTGGAGATGCAGCAAAGTTCAGAGGAGAGGGCAGGCGGTATCAGCTAACGGTTGCGCACCGTATGCAGTGCTGGAGACCAGACAGCATGGCCACAGCGTTCACACGCGCTCGAATCGTGCGAATCATGGTAGCTAGGGGAGCCACAGCCCACGCAGCAATAGAGGCCAGCCTGGGGCGGTGTTGTGTATTCCGGCCGATGCTCGAATGGAAGGACTGACAGGCCCGCCCTGGTGTCCTCCGGCCCATAGAAATACACGCTGAGTTCACCGTCGGTTTCCAACAAGCCTAAACGTACCTGGCCCAAGTGCTCGACACCTCGCTGGCGTAGCTCCATGAAGAGCTCATTCGACGAAATGTTCATATTGCGCAGCGAGTGGATTTCGTAAATGCCGTCCTTCACTACTGTAATCGGCAATCCATCGATCCAGGCTTCGCAAGCCTTGCTTCGTTTCATGAGGTAGACGATACCCCGATACAGCAGCAGGAGCGTCAGGAACACCAGTGCCACCGGGAGCAGGGGGACGTCCTCGTAGAAGGTCACATCGCCGGCAGCGGAGCCAAGGGTCAGAATGACGACCAGCTCGAAGCGGGAGAGCTGTTTGATCCCGCGTCGGCCACTGAATTTGAGAAAGAAGAATACGGCCGTAAAAGCCGCCAAGACCCTGAAGGCGACTTCGAGAAGAAAGGCGAGAGGCAGCTCGCCGAGGAGCATCCGTTGAAGGTCGAACGGTACCATTCGAGTTCCTTTCCTGCAGGCTGGTGGGTCAAAGGTTTACGGTAAGGGCATCATCACCCATCCCTACCTGAGACACTTCAATGAGGATCAAGATCCCCACCGGGGTTCCAGCGAAGAACTGTAGAACTTTCGGAAAACTATACAAAGTATTGAGGTTGTATAGTTTTTCTGCCGATAGTCAGATTCAGTTCTCAATTCACGGACTTTCGATTGTCTGCCTGAACAGGTTCGCTATTTTAAGTATCTAGTAAGAAGGACAGGCCGAATACCGAGGGAGGCTTTATGAGAACTCGAGGACATGTGTACTGGGACTGGGCAGACCCTAGTCTTCACAATCGCAGCCATGACGAAATTCTTGACGATGGAACTCACATCGACGTGCAAGTCCGGTTATCCCGCACCGGAAACACGCAGATGTTCATAGGCGTCTACGCACCCTCTGGGGCCGCGCTGCACGAAGAAGCTTTCGACTCTCGGCCTGGAGAGTCGATGACCCGGGCATTGGCCTGGGGTGTGGGACGTGCCCGCGAATTTGCTTGCGAACCATCGCTTCTCAAACGTGAGTCAGCTTCGGCGAGTGGAAGATGAACTACGCGCTGCCAATCCACGCGCGGGATTGTCGATTCAATTGTTGACGGGCGATTTCATTTTGCAGTCTGACTGTAGTGCTCGCCCTGATACGGACAGAGTTTTGAACGTACCGAATATTCCGGTAGTCCACCGTTACTCAAGAATGGGTAAAGGAGGTGACCATGCCTAAACAAGGCGAGCTTCGAGCAAGAGCTACAGTGCTTTGCTTTCGCAGCGGCAGGCTATTGCTGGTGCGCCGCAAATCGCGCAAATGGAATTTCCCGGGGGGCGGCGTCAAACCGCACGAGCCTCCTCACAATGCGGCCATACGCGAACTCCAGGAGGAAACAGGTATTCGCCGCCGGCGTCTGGTAGCACTGTGCACTGTCCGTGCGGGTCGTATTGTCCATCACATCTTCACATTGCAGATCGATGAACAAGACCACCCTGTGCCGGGAAACGAAATCGTGGCGTGCAAGTGGGTGCCGCGCGACAAGTTGGCACCGTCCCGCCTCAAGCCTTCAGCTGCCGAACTGCTGGCACGCCAGCTTCCGGCCTTGATCGCCTGACCCGATTCATGGGCTTGAACGACTGTTCGAATCGTTGGCTGTCGGGAGGGCAGCCGGGGCATGATCGTGCTGGCCGGTCGGGTCGGTGATCTGGATGATATTGCCATGCTGCCAGCCATCCGCTGCGGGGTCGGCTGGAGGGATGGGGATGTCGGCGCGTAGGGCCTTGCTTTTGCGCATATCCAGCTGCAATCGTTGACTGCGTTGGCGAACCATGGCGGGGTCGGCCTGCCCATCTGCAGTGAACCCCATCATCAACTGCGGCACACCAAGGGGCAGCCGCTTGCCCTGATCGGTGTGCCAGGTATGCCACGTCTTGCCATAGGTATGGGCCAAGCGCTTCATCAAGGCATGCTCGGCGCTCGCGGGTATCGCCGGTGCGCTCAACTGGCCGGAGGATACCTCATAGCCATGGCTGTGCCACATGGGCTTTTCAGCGGCAGGCAGTTTGGCGAACAGGCTGGCGTCAATGATGTACTCGACGCCCATGATCTTGGCAGCCTGGGTATTGCCGTCGTAAATCACGCATTGAATGACGTCTTCGTTGAGAATCGCGCAGTAGTGATGAGCCTCCATTTGGGCGTCCGGCTGACCGTTATAAAAATGAAACCCGTTGAGGTAGGCGTTGAGCGCATCAATCGGGGGCTTGGCCTGAAGCACCGCAGCGCCTGCTTCGAGCAATTGAGTGCCAGTCGTTGCAGGCCTACCTGGTGCCTCTACGGGGGATTTGGTAGTGGCAGCGCTGCAGCCCCATAGACCAAGGCCGCAAGCAACAGGTAACACAGCGTAAAAGACTCTGAGTGCGCGCATGGAACATTTCCCAGGGGGCAGGTGATCAGCCATCAGACTGCTCTTCAGGTGGTACCTGATCATCAGGCCAATCAGGCGCCTCATCGTCCGGGCCAGGCTTGGGAGCTGGCTCCCCCGGGTTCTGAGGGACTTCATCGACATACGGGTCGGGTTGGTTGGAAGCTGCCATGTCGTGGCTCCTGCGCGGTGGGGTTGCCTCTGGTTAGGCAGCGATACCCCAGGCCTGTTCCATTTGATTGCCGGCAGATCCAGGGCCCCCGACGCGCAGGCCACCGGTTGTCACTTTTAGCGATCATTTCCGGTGTCGGTTCAGTCAATCGTAAAAATCCCAGGCATTCGGTGACTGAATGGACGCAATCAATAGCAATAGCAATGATCTGTCGACGCGCAGCGATGTGGTTCGACAGTTGATACTGGTGTTTTCCGGGCTGCTGATGCTGGTGCTGATCGTAGGGTTGGTGTCCCTCTATCGAATCGCGGGGTCACTGGATCATCGCGAAAGGGCGCAAAGCCGTTTTCATGCTGAATCTGCAATGAACCAGCTACAAAAAAATGAGCGCAGCTATGTAATTACCCATGCGATCTGGCAATCGGCATTTGATCACCTGGGTCGCGAAGCCGATGCGCAGTGGGCTTTTGATGAGGACAACGTTGGCCCCACGCTGTATACCGCTGATGGTTATACAGGCGTGTTCGTACTAGATGACAATGGCACCTCTTATGCCATGGTCAATGGCCAATTGAGCGGTGAAGGCTTCGCTCGCTACAGCCTTCAGGCAGACAGGATCATCAGCCAGGCGCGGCAGGTTGCTGCCAAGCAACAAGCCACCTCAGGTTACTTCCGGTTCGGTGAGCAACCAGCGATTTTCGCCGCTGCGGTCATTCAGCCGCCTTCTATGGCGCATCATCTACCCGCTCCCAGCGCAGTTATGGTGTTTGTCAGGGTGCTCGATGCCACCGTGCTCGAACCTTTGGGCCGTGCTGCTGGGCTGTCTGGCCTCGCCGTCACCGATCTGAACACCGGTGACGAGGCGAGGGGAGCCCTGCCACTGGAAGGCAGCGCTCATATTCTGACGTGGAACATCGTACGGCCGGGCAGTGAGCTGATTTCTACGGTGGTGCCAGCGCTAGCGTTAGCAGTCGTGCTCATTGGCGTATTGGTGACGCTGTTCGCCCGTTATGCCATGCGCGCCAGCACGGGTATCGACCGCAGCCACCAGCAGCTTGCCGCCTCCAAAGCGGCGCTGGAAACCAGCGAGGAGCGGTTCAGGGCTGTGGCCGAAGCTTCATCCGACTGGATATGGGAGACCGATGCCGATTTGCATCTGATCTACCTGTCGGCTCGATTTGCCGAGCTAACCGGGCACCCGGCAGGCGCTTGGCTGCATCGACCGATTACCGAACTGCTCGATTGCGATACCGCGCACCTGGAACATTGGCTGCACGGCTTGGCCGCCAGCCACGCTACGGGCAGCTTGCGCTGCCAATACCATGACCACCTCGGGCAGCAGCGTATTTGTCGCATTGCGGCACGGGCAAGTATCGATCATGGCCACTGTAAAGGGTTTCGTGGAACCTGCAGCGATATCACCGACGAAGTCGCCGCTCATGCCCAGATCCAGCACCTGTCGCTGCACGACGCCCTTACAGGGCTGCCCAACCGCAACAAACTTTTCCGATTTCTGGAACAGGCTGCACAGGGCGCTTCGCCACAGGCCGTAGCGCTGATTTTGCTGGACCTTGATAACTTCAAGCCCATCAATGACAGCCTTGGCCACCCGACCGGCGACGCGGTGCTCATTGAGGTGGCGAGGCGCCTTGATGAAATAACGCGAGAAAGTGACCTGGTGGCCCGTCTTGGAGGGGACGAATTCATCATCGTGCTCTCACGTCCCGGACAGCGAACAGAAGTGGATGGCTTCTGTGCCCGAGTGGTGGAGTCACTGCAACGACCTATTCTGGCGGAGGGCCATTGCGTTCAGGTCGGTGTCAGCCTCGGCGTAGCTCTTTCAGCTGATTATCCTGGCACTGCAAGTGACTTGATCCGATATGCAGACATCGCGCTATACGGCGCAAAGTCTGCTGGCAAGCATACCTGGCGCTACTTTTCTGCGCAGATGAACGAAGCGCTGCTGGAGAAACGCATGCTCGAACGGGAGCTGCGCGAAGGCATCGGCCGTGACGAGCTCGTGCTGCATTTCCAGCCGCGCTACAAGGTCGACGGTACGACGGTTGCCTCGGCGGAAGCGCTGGTGCGTTGGCAGCATCCGCGCAAGGGCTTGCTGCGCCCGGATCGATTCATTGCCTTGGCCGAGGAATCCGATCTGATCGTGCAGTTGGGTAACTGGGTCCTCCACGAAGCATGTGCCAAGGCCAAGACGTGGCCAATGGAGATCATGGTCTCGGTCAACATGTCGCCGGCCCAGTTCAGCCGCAGTGACGTAGTGCGTGATGTTGCCGAGGCGTTGCGACATACAGGGTTACCTGCCCATCGCCTGGAATTGGAGATCACCGAAAATGTGATGCTCAATGACGTCGAAGGTGCCCTGCAGACCATGAACGCGTTAAAGGAACTGGGGGTTCGCTTGAACATGGATGACTTTGGTACCGGTTATTCTTCCTTGGGCTACCTGCGAACTTATCCGTTCGACAGCATCAAGATAGACAAACGTTTCGTTCAATCTTTGGGCAAGAGCGCAAGTGACCGCAGTGTGGTTCAGGCGATCATCAACCTGGGCAATGCGATGGGCATGACGGTCACCGCCGAGGGCGTTGAGACCGCTGAGCAACTGGCGCTGCTCAGTGATGACCGGTGCCATGAAGTGCAAGGTTTCTTGCTCAGCAGACCGGTCGACCACGAAGTGCTGGTGCGGCTCATGGTTGCAAGTCAATCAAATGCTTAGATACCCACTCCTTCTTCACCCGTAACCTCGGAGAATTGAAGCGATGGCCAAGTACCTTTATTTGATCAGCTATATCCTCGACAACCAGCCTGGCACTTGCGAGTGTCGCAGCGACGAAGAAGACCTGAGCAGGGAGGCCGCCCGTGAGTACCTGCAGGGGCTTCATCGCAACGAAGCGTCTTCGTTCTCTGATGTGCAGGTACAGCGCCTGGAGCATGACCATGAGCCCGGCACGTCGCCGGGCCATTACCAACAGCCTTGAACCGAACCAGCTTCCCGCAGCAGGCCCAGGCATCAGCGCGTGCACCAGCACGCCTGCTGGAGTATCTGCTGCGGCCCGATCAGTCCTGAGGGATTATCGAAATCTTGCCGTTGCGTTCGACGATGGCAAATTTGATCTTGGCTACAGTTTCTATGCCCTGGCTGTCGCGAGCAGACTCAAGTATGTCGTCTTCTGTCAGCCGCGCTTTACGCATGCGGTGATGAAGAAAGCGTCCTTGTTCGACCACCAGCGTAGCGTGCCCGTCTAGCAGTCGCGCCAGCCGTTTGGAATTGAGCTTGGCCAGCGACAAGCCGACATCTAGCGCGATCAAGGTGGCGATGACCAGCATGGCGTTGGTGAAGGAGAAGTCATCGCCCAGTAAAGCCTGCTGAGTCGCTTCGCCAATTATCAGCAGCAACACGAAGTCAAAAGTGGTCAAGTCCGCCAGTGAACGCCGGCCAGCCACGCGAAACAGCAACATCAGAGCGAGGTACATGCCTGCCGCGCGAAGAATGGAGTCCATGGTCGCTCCTACGGATAAAGGAAGGTAGAGAAATGCACCGCGCTTTGCGGGCCGGCGCTGACGATCCCTTCAAGGGGGCCGACGTGTTCGCTGCGCAAGGTGAGGTAGAGCGTGGCCACTCCATCCTTGCTGGTGCCCAACTGCAGCAGCAGCGACTCGCCGTGCGAGAGCGACTTCTGCGGTTGTGGTTGCAGCATTTCGATACTCGCTTCGCGCAGCAAGTCGCCCCCGAGCAGTATCATCACCGGCTGCCCGGCAATCCCGTGAACAGTGATGCGCACGTTTTCAGATGTACCGCTGCGGCTGAGCCGCTGATACGCCACTGCCACTCGCCCATCTGTACTCACGAGTTGGGCATCACTGAGCGGGCCATTGCCGAACAGCCCCGCAAGCGCCATCAGCACGATCAACACCAGCGCATACCAGCCGACCCGTTCGAAGCGCCACACGCGTTGCTGCATAGGCATGTCTTCCTCGACGGGATGACGCCTGGAAACGCGCTCATCGTCGTTCATGGTGGTGCCCTCACGCGCGCTCACCGCGAAGCCAGCGCTGGTGATAATGCGCCAGACGCGTCAACCCGTAGAGCGCCCCCTCACGCATGACATCGGCGCGCTCACCAAAAAACCGTTGGCTGCGGGTGAACACCGCCAATGGCTCACCCGCAAATGCCCAGGCGAAACAAAGGGTGCCAGGCGCGATACCGTCATGAGGTTCCGGCCCGCTGATGCCGGTGGTGGCGATAGCAACGGTCGCGTCGCTGTGCCCGAGCGCGCCCAAGGCCATTTCCCGAGCGACCGCTTCGCTGGTCAATCCGTAGCGCTCGATGGTTTTCAGGCTCACGCCGAGCAGGCGCTGCTTGGCACTGGGTGAGTAGACTACATAGCCGCTTTCCAGCACCTCTCCGGTCCCCGGTAACGTGGCCAGCAGGGCGATCATCGTGCCAGCCGTACAGGATTCGGCGGTAGTCAGCAGCAATTTGTGCGACTTGAGGTATTCAAGCGTTTCGGACAGGGGAGCGGTAGCCATTGCGCAGCTCTCGTTGCTGTTTTTCGGTGGACGTGCTGGATGCGATGTTGGTTCATTGCCGATGGCCTCCGCTTATCCCGACCGCACAACATCGTCTGAACTTTGCCACACGCGATGGCTTCTTTTGAGTAAGGGCTGTGATGTACGCGAAGACGGTGCGGCCTGTTCCCCAAGCAGAGGAGAGGCGATCATGACCGAGCCTGTGACATATTTCTGGATTGCGGTGGCGGCGATCATCCTGCTGGTTGATCTATGGGCGATCGTCAGCGTGTTTCGTAGCGACAAGCCCGATGTGACGAAGGCAATGTGGGCGTTGCTGCTGCTGGCGCTGCCAATTATCGGCCTGGCTATCTGGGGTGTACTTGGGCCGCGGGGCATCAAGCGCGGTACGGGGCCATCCTCACCTGAACACAGCAAGGGATAGCACCAAGCATTCCAAACTCATCCAGGTACTTCGATTTTTCACGTAACGAAGTGCACTCGCATTTCACTACCCGCTGGGTAGAAACTGCCGAGCACTTAGAGCTACTCAAGACGGCCATCGTAAGATGCAGGCAGTTCAGCGGAAGAATGGCTTGAGCGGATGGTTATTTGCGCACAAAAGAAAGCCCGCTGCTAGGCGGGCAAGGTCTATCACACGTAGGGGTAGCTTCAGGCTCGCTCAAGCCCCGTGAAAATTAAGTGAAAGAAAAGTCCCCGCAATGTGATGCCCGATAAACAACGGCTCGGTTTACAGGGCAGCTGAAGATGAGGCGACCAAATCACTGAAAACCTCATCCGGCACGCCAAACACCACTGTCACGCTGCTCTTCTTACAGTCACCTGCAGGCAAAGGCCTTTGCCCCGAAAGGTTTTGATCTCGACCGGCGCGTCCAATGTCTTCAGCAGCTTTCTCAGATAACAAATCTGCACGTCGATGATCTTGGTACCAGGATCGAACTGGTACCCCCAGATTTCTCTGTAAATCGTCGGTCTGCTCACGACATGCCCTTGGTTGCGCAAAAGCAATGTCAAAATCCGGCTGGGCGTAGCTTTGACGGGGAAGTGAAGCTGATTGAAGCTCACCACACGGCGGCTGACGTCCACCGTCAGCATCTTAGCTGGCGCCGTAAAGATTGGCAGACCATCGGCAAATCACGCTTCTTGCCCGAACAGCAGGGGAACATTACATGACGCACTCAGCCGCTGCATGTAACCGAGTACCTGTGCCGGAAATGCTATCTGTTGGACGATGGACAGCGATCGCAACACTGGCCAGAGGGTAATGTCGTTGATTCCAAGTGTCGCTCTATCTGCTACCAATGGCGCCAGGGCATCAAGCAGGGGTTGCATTTCAGCGGCCAGTTTCGGCGTTTGCTCCCGTAGCACCTCCAAATCACCGAAGGCTTGCTCTTCCCGCCGGCGGTAAGCCTCCCTCGCGGTTGGCGTGGCGATCTCCGCAAACTGCCCGTTTACGAACCGTGGAATAAAAAGTTTGAGCGCTGTCGGCCAAGCTTCCTTGACCCATGCGTCGAGTGCGCGATCTTGGGGTGCGACCAGGGCGGGTGGGCCGATGCCGTCCAGATACCGAACAATGTCCAGGCTCTCGCCGATGTGACTGCCATCCTCCTTCTGCAGGATCGGCACGGCTTTCTTGCCGATCAGGCGGGTAGGTGTCTCAGCATCACCCTCCATGATGACTTCAAGCCTTACCGGAAGACGCTTGAGCCCAACGATCATGCGGGCGCGCGTACAGAAGGGGCAGTGTTCGTAGATATAAAGTTTCATCACGTCGATCCTCGCTCCTAGAGCCAATACCGAGGCGGGCACTCAGAACTGCACTGAGCGCGTCAGGCCGCCATCGACCAGAAGGTTGGTACCGGTTGTGAAACTTGCCGCGGGACTGGCCAGGAACACCACCGCTTTAGCGACCTCTTCCGGAGTAGCCATACGCCCCATCGGGTTTTCGGCCAGGCATTTGGCGAAGGTATCGGGTTGTTCTCGTTCGATATCTCCCCACACGCCTTCCGGGAAATACACATTGCCTGGAGAAACGGAGTTAACGCGGATGCCCTCATGGGCATGGCGCACCGAGAGGGTCTTGCCGTAGTGAAGCAAGGCTGCCTTCAGAACGCCATAGGGTTCTGCGAACATATCGACCTCGCGGCCCGAGACGCTCGAGATGAGCACGACCGCTGCCGCTTGTGATTGACGAAGAGCGGGCAGGGCGGCTTTGACCATCGTTGCACTGCCCAACAGGTCGGTGTCGAAGGCTCGCCGCCAGGTCTCCAGGTCATCACCCCCAGCCAAAGCACTGACGTTGGGCACGACGATATCCAGCCCGCCCATATGCTGCGCTGCTTCATTGACCCAGGCCCGAACATGCTCGGGCTGGGTAACATCCACCGCAGTGCCCCAAGCGCGCTCGCCAAACTCGAACTGCGCGCTCTGAACGCCTGTTTGCCCCCGAGCACAGAATGCCACTTGGGCGCCTTCCTCGAGAAACAACTGCACGATAGCTCGGCCAATGCCTCGGGAGGCGCCGCTGACCAGCACCCGCTTACCCTGCAAGCCTAAATCCATGTTCAATCTCCTTTAACGATTTTGGCGAAGCGGGGCCTGAACAGGCCCCGCCTTGGCGATTACTTGCGCAGCTTGTATGCGATGATTTCGTCGCTGGTTCCGGTTTCCATGAAGGCATGCCCGGAAGCAGAGACAAGGACATACTGCTCACCGTCGACTTCATAGGAAATCGGGTTTGCCTGGGCACCCACCGTCAGCACATCCTCCCACAGCACCTCACCGGTCGTAGTATCAATGGCACGGAACAGGTTATCGGTTGCCGCCCCGACGAACGTCAATCCACCCGCAGTCACCACAGTTCCGCCGTTGTTCGGCAAGCCGATGTTCAGCGGCAAATGCGATGGGATGCCGAATGGCCCGTTGCGGCGCGCGGTACCCAGCGGCTCGTCCCAAACGGTCTTGCCTGTGTCGAGGCTGATTGCGCGGATTCCACCATAGGGCGGTGCCGAGCATGGGACGCCGGTACCCCAGTTGCGCCAACCCGCATTCACGCTGATCGCGTATGGGGCGTTGACTTGCGGGTAGGTCGAGGCACCGCCTTCGCCTTTGCCTGACTTGCTGCCTGCTTTGTTCAAGGCGGTTTCATCGGGCTTCGGCGCGTAGATGGGTTTGAGCCCCATCTTGTCGGCCTGCTCGCGCGGTATCAGCTGGTTCAGGTTAGGAATGTCGTTGTAGTTGGCAATCAGCAGTCGGCGTACCGGGTCAATGGCTACCGACCCCCAATCCGCCCCCCCGTTGTAGCCGGGGTACTGAATCCAGGGACGATCCACTGACGGTGGGGTCAGGTAGCCCTCGTAGTTGGCCTGACGGAACTGGATACGGCACATCAGTTGGTCAAGCGGCGAGAAGCCCCACATGTCCGCTTCTGTTTTCGGTGCCTTGCGCAGGGTGTGCCATTCGGAGGTAGGCTGGGTATCAGCCAAAAACGCCGGCTCCACCGATCCCCCTTTAGGCGCCTTGACCTCACCGATCGGAATCAGCGGCTCGCCGGTGGCACGATCCAGGATGTAGATGTCACCTTGCTTGGTCGGCAGCAACACTGCGGGTACCGGCTTACCGTCTTTGCCCGGGTAATCAAGCATCGTCGGCTGGCTGCCCAGATCGTAATCCCACACATCGTGCCGGATGGTCTGGAAGTGCCAGACGTCCTTGCCGGTCTTCACGTCCACGGCCACCAGCGAGGTCGAATATTTGTTCTCGGCCTCACTGCGGTTGGAGCCGTAATAATCGATCGAGGAGTTGCTGATCGGCAGATAGACATAACCGAGCTGCTCATCGCCCACCGCCGCCGTCCACATGTTCGGCGTGCCGCGGGTGTAAGTGCTGCCTTCGGCAGGGCCATGGACATTGTCCGGGTTACCCAGGTCCCACGCCCAAGCCATTTTGCCGGTGACCGCATCGTAGCCACGAATCACGCCCGATGGAGCATCCTCATCCTGACCATCACGGATCTGCGCGCCGGTGACTACGACACCGTTCACGATGGTCGGCGGCGCGGTCACCGCGTACCAGCCAGGAACCTTTTTGCCCAAACCTTCCCAGAGATCGACAATGCCGTTCTGGCCAAAGTCCTTGCAGGGCTCACCGGTGCCGAGGTCGACTGCTACCAGCCGGGCATCCAGGGTGGCTTCAACCGCTCGGCTGCGGCACTGCGCTGTTTCGGGTAGCTGCGGTGCGGTATACACCGCCACGCCCCGGCAGGCTGCCGCGTGAGGAATGGCCTGATCCGGTACGCCCGGATCGTGACGCCAATTCTCTTTGCCGGTTGCCGCATTGATCGAAATCAGGATGTTTTTGGCAGAGCACATCAGCAGATCGTTGCCGACCTTAACTGGCGTAGTTTCAGGAGAATAACGGCTCCCAGGATTCGGTAGATCCCGGGTGTGGTACACGAACGCACGCTCCAGGCGACCGACGTTCTCTGGAGTGATCTGCTTGAGGGGGCTGAAGCGCTGGGCGTTATGATCGCCCCCGTAGAATGGCCAGTCGCTTCCGACCTGGGGAATTTCCTGAGCCTTCGCGAACTGCATCTGGAGCGCGCAAGAAATCGCGAGGGCGAGGGCGCCCCCGTATTTGACGGATGTGAACATTACTAACCTCGTTACGCAGCAGTGCGGGTAGTGCGGCGTAGCGCCGGAGATACGATCAGGATCAAAAACAGGATGACGGTCATGGCCACCAGGCGTGGCACCAGGCCCCACCAGTTGAGGCCGACTTCCCAAAGCGCCCAGATCACCGTCAATACCCATATGAGAGCAAACAGGTAAAGGGCGCTGCGGCGTTGACGCCATATAAGGATGGCGCTCAGTACACAACCTGCACCTGTCAGGCCGTAATACCAGCTGCCACCTAGCGCGATCAGCCAGACCCCACCCCCGAACAGAGCCAGGCCAAATACTCCAAGGGTCAACGCCAGCAGAGCAATTGCCAGGCGCCATTTACTGCCGGTACGTAAGTCAGGCTGCGCCTGGAGCTTGCTGGGGGACACGCTACTACGTTGATTCATGACGCTACTGCTTCCTTCATTTACAAGTAATTCAAGCCATGGCCTGTCGACCAGGCGTGGCTATCCCGATCGGGCGACGGGTACAGAACATCGACAGGACGGCGCCAACAACCAACAGCACGCCTACCACTACGAAAGCCAGGGCAAAGCTCCCCGAACCCGCCACCACGTAGCCGGTCACGATCGGAGCCAGCAGGCCAAAGAGATTGCCGACGGCAGTGATGAAGCCCGCGGCGGTGCCAACATCGTCTTCCGAGCGCACCAGATCGTTCACCAGTGAGAGGTTCAACGAGATCGCCGATGCGCACGTCGCCAATGACAGCGTGATCACAAAAAGAATTGCCCAGGTGCTGTCGATCGCCGGTACCAGGAAGATCACCGAGGATGCGAGCAACACGCTGGCCACTACCAGGCGGCGCTGGCCCGTTTCGGCAGCGCCGGGGCGCATGGCCTTGTCACTCAGGCGGCCAATGACGATGGCAAGGATGGCCGCGCCCAGGTATGGGATGGCGGTATAAAGGCCACTCGACATAACCGTCAGGCCTTTCTCGGCCTGCAGGTAGCTCGGCAGCCAGGTGAGAAAGAAGTAGGTCGCGTAGACGGCACAGCCGTGCGAGAGCGCGATTGCCCACATGCTGCTCGAACGGGCTAAGCCCTTGAGGCCCAGCGATACCGATTTTTCCGGACCATCAGCGGATCGCGTGCCACCCTCGGCGATTTCAGCGCGCTCGACATCGTCCAACCAAGGCGCTTTTGACGGGTGGCTGTACCATTTCAACCAAGCCGCCAACCAGATAAAGCCCAATGCACCGGCAACGACGAAGGCGATGCGCCATCCGAAGGCGCTGATCAACCAGCCAAAACCGATGGCGCCGATGGCAGGGCCGACCAGGCTACCGCTATGGAATACAGCGGTGGCCAAACCACGTTCATTGAGCGGCATCCATTCACGAATGACCCGGGCGCCAGCGGGGTAGGTAGTCGCTTCGCCCATACCCATGATGAGCCGGCAACTGAGTAACGAGATGAAACCCGTCGACAATGCCGTGCAGGCTGTGGCCACCGACCAGACGCCGATGCCGTAGCCATTGACCTTTTTCGGGCCGAACCTGCCTACGAGATACCCCATGGGAATGAGTGCAAGAAAGTACAGCCAGACGAAGGACGAGAACAGATAGCCCATCGCGACCGGCGAGATATCGAATTCTTCCTTGAGAACTTTGGACGCCACCGAGAGCGAAACGCGGTCGACATAGTTGATCAATGTCAAAGTGAAGAGAAACGCGTAGATCCATACGCGTTTTTTCTTAAGAAAATGGTTGTCTTTTTGCATCGCCATCACCTTGTAGTTATTGGGACGATCCAGGGAAGAAAAGAGTGGTTTCCAGCTCGAAGGGCCACTCACTTCACTCGGGCAGCGTCTGTCGCGAAGTGAGCGGGGGTCGCACTACACGAGCGTGCCGTCAGGCCAGCCAACGCTGAATGTTTGCAACCATGACGTCTTTGGATATGCCGTAGCGGTCATGCAGCGTCGGCAACGCCCCGGCATCGAGGAACTGATCTGGCAGCGCCACATGGCGAACTTCCGGTTGCACACGGGCTTGCAGCAAGGTCATGGCGATGGCTTCACCCAGGCCGCCAATCTGCGTGTGGTTTTCCGCAATCACCACCAACCGGCCTTCACGACGGCATTGTTCAATGATGGCCTGGACATCGAGTGGCTTGATTGTCGGCACGTGCAGGACAGCTGTGCCGATCTTGCTCTTGATCAGTTCATCAGCGACTTCCAGGGCACGCATGGTCATAAGGCCCGAGGAAATGATCAGCACATCATTGCCGTCTCGTAGCAAACGGGCTTTGCCGAGCTCAAATTTGTAGTCGTATTCGTCGAGTATCAGCGGTACGCGCCCGCGGGGGAGGCGCATGTAGACAGGGCCATCGTGCTCGGCTATTGCGGCAACGCACTGTTCAGTTTCCAGCGCATCACATGGGTCAATAACCATCATCTGAGGAATGGCTCGCATCATCGCCAGGTCTTCCGTGGCCTGGTGACTTGGGCCATAACCAGTCGTGAGCCCCGGCAGGGCCGCGCAGATCTTCACGTTCAGATTTTCTTCTGCGATCACCTGGTGGATGAAGTCATAGGCGCGACGGGTGGCAAACACCGCATAAGTGGTGGCGAAGGGTACAAAGCCCTCCTTGGCCATACCGCCCGCAGCAGCCATGAGCAACTGTTCAGCCATACCCATCTGCAGGAAGCGCTCCGGGTAGCGCTGTGCAAAGATATGCATGTCAGTGTATTTGGCAAGATCTGCTGTCATGCCCACGACGCGTGGATTCTTCTGGCCTGCCTTCACCAAAGCATGGCCGAACGGGGCAGGGGTAGTACGCTGCCCTTCAGTGGCGATGGAGGCGATCATGGACGAGGTGGTGAGTTTCGGTTTTGCAGCGCAAGCGTTGGTCATTGTGGGCTCCGGGTCGCGTAGATCTCGTCGAGGTTGGCAAGTGCTTGCTGCCACTCTTCGGGCTCGACCCGGATGAAGTGGTTCTTGTCACGCTGCTCCAGGAAGGGCACGCCCTTACCCATCAGGGTGTCGAAGAGAATCACCCGAGGTTTATCACCGGGTACCGCCCGTGCGATATCGAAGGCAGAGATCACGGCCCGCAAGTCATTACCGTCGACACGTTGCACGTGCCAACCGAACGCCGCCCATTTGTCGATAAGCGGCTCGAACTGGAGGATGTCGTGGGACGGGCCGTCCGCTTGCTGGCGGTTGATGTCCACCAGGTTGATGAGGTTACCCAGCTTGTGATGCGAGGCCGACATGGCTGCCTCCCATACCGCACCCTCGTCCAGTTCGCCATCGGACATCGAGTTGTAGACGAACGCAGCGTTACCCTTCATGCGCAGGCCCAGCGCCTGGCCGACGGCAATGGCCAACCCCTGACCGAGGGAGCCGCCGGAAATTTCCATGCCGGGTGTGTAGGTGGCCATGCCGGACATCGGTAAGCGGCTGTCGTCGGAGCCATAGGTTTCCAGCTCATCTTCCGGCAGAACCCCGGCTTCCAGCAGGGCGGCATACAGCGCGATCGCGTAGTGCCCATGGGAAAGCAGGAAACGGTCACGGCCTTCCCATTCAGGTTGATCTGCGCGGATGTTCATGGCGTGGCAGTAGGCAACAGCCAGTACGTCGGCCCAGCCCAGCGCCTGGCCAACATAGCCTTGGCCCTGGACTTCACCCATGCGCAGGGCGAAGCGTCGGATTCGCCAGGCATGGGTCGACATCCGGGCAAAGTGCTCATTGCGACTCTCGGTCATATTATTCTCCATTGGTGACCAGCGATCCGGGGTTACTGACGCAGCGAATTCATCAGTAACCAGCCGAATTGAGTTACCCCGAGATGATCATGTAAAAATACAAGCTCGACAAAAGGTTTAAATTCGCCAGTCAATGAATTGGATTCATCAATGAAGATCTTTAAAAAGGTACCTCTTTCTACCCTGAGGGTTTTCGAAGCGGCGGGGCGTACCTGCTCTTTCGTGGAAGCAGCGAAAGAGCTGGATCTCTCCTCAAGCGCAGTCAGCCATGCAATACGCAAACTGGAAGTTGCAGCAGGGGTATCGCTGTTCACCCGCAGTACGCGTCACACGGCGCTGACGTCTGAGGGCTCCATGCTGCTGGATCATGTTCAACGGGGTTTCGAGGAGATGAGCCGTGGGTTGGCGATTGCGACCAATGAGCCCGCAGTGCCGTTGCGCCTTCACGTTGCGCCGACGTTCGCCAGTCAGTGGTTGGTGCCTCGCCTGGCGGGCTTCCTGCACGGTCATCCCGGCATCGACCTGCGCATCTCCGCCAGTACTGACTACGCGCGGTTCGACAACGATGATTTCGACCTGGACATCGTTTACGGCGAGCCCAGGCCTTCGTCACACGAAAAGACCCCACTGCGGATCGAAGAGCTGACGCCGCTGTGCAGCCCTGAGGTTGCCAGGCATCTTCGTTCACCGCAGGACTTGTATTCGCTGTTCCTGATCCAGAGCGACGGGCAGTCAGTGCAATGGAAAGGCTGGTTCGCGGCCAACGGCATGCAGCCACCGAAAAGCTACGGCTTGGCGTTCGATCGAAGCTCCATGAGTATTTCAGCGGCGGCTGGCGGCCTGGGGGTGGTGCTCGAATCTGACTTGTTAGCTGAGCAGGAGCTGGCCAGCGGTCAGCTGGTCAGCCCGCTTCGTCATGTCAGCAACAGTGTCCGCTACGTTGGCCACTATCTCGTGCACCCTCGGCGGCATCGACAACCGCATGCAGTGACTCAGTTCAAGCAATGGCTGTTCAAAGAGTTGGCTGTGCAGTGAAGAGGAGGGGCAGGCGAAGTCTTCTTCATCGATCTTGCGGTGAGCATCTGCTGTCCGCGCCAATGCTAAGCGGGTGTGCACCGTGAGTGGTAATGAAAACTTCCGGTGAGGGGTCAGCAAGCGAAGAGCGAACATACACGATTTAACATAATATGCATTATGCGCACCTTCGTATGGAGCTTCCGGGCCCGTGGTGGCCAGGATTGTAGCCAGGTGCACGGCCCCGGCTCGCCGCTGGTAACCAAATTCCCGTAACCTGGACGAAATCCACGACCAATGTTTGCAACATCCGTGCGGGACGGCATGAAGCGCTTCAACTGATCGTGCACGTCACGGCGTTATCTACCACCACCAATCAATGATAGAAAGAACATAGATCCGCCCAACACAATCAGCCCCGCAGCGCAGCTATGCACAATGAAGGTGTCGTATGTAGGCCCCTTGGATTTCCACGGCCTGGCCCATCCGGCATAAACCAGCAAAAGGACGATCGCGATCAGTTCAGCTTGCGCAGTCATGAACCATACATTCGCAAACGCCATACCCGCTGATAACGATTTTTCGTGGCCCAGCAAAATAGTAAATAAGCTGGCTACACCGAGCGGCAACCAGATAGCTATCCCAGCGGCCACCAGCAGGCAACGCTGCCCGAGGTGTGTTAATCGATGTGCGGTGGTGCTCATTCCTTGATCTCCATAAGGTGGCCGCTTTCCCGGGCCATCAACTTCCATTTACCTAATGGGCGTTGTTTCAATTACCTTGGGTGTGTGATAACCATCAATCATTGCATAGTCGGAGTAGATCGCCCAACTGATTGACCTTAATCAGGTGGTGGCCAGGCCTGATTTGCACGGCGCCTACCCTTTACGATATTCTTTAAAGTTATAACTACACTAAATATTCATTTAGTTTAGTTATAAAAAAGGGGCTGAGGGAGGATTGTAAAGCGCCTGCCCGACCTGTTTGCTCCAGTGCGCGATGAAAGTTGTGCCAAACTCCCTGTCAAGCATTCGCCTGCACTCTCCAAGGAACTTATGCCATGCGAGCAATGAAGGACCTTAGGCGCAACTTCGTCCGTGAGTTCTGGCGCGGACTGGCCATCGTCTGGCCAATCGTCTCGCTGTTACTGATATTCATGGCCCTGCTCGGCTGGGTTGTTGGGATGCGGGAAGGCTGGCCCTTGGGAGATGGCCTGTATTTTTCCTTCGTGACAGGTTTGACGATTGGGTATGGTGACTTGGTACCTAAAGATGGGTTGGCTCGTAGCCTGGCTGTTGTGATCGGAATGGCTGGCATCGTAATGACTGGATTAATCGTTGCGGTGGGCGTCCATGCGTTGCGCAAAGCACTGGAAGATCAAGGCATTCACTAACGGCCGTTGCCCGGCCGACTTTCACAGCAGTCAGCCAGCCGCTCTTGGTCCGGCAGGCTCAAGCGCCCTCCTCGCCTTTGGCCCTCAAGCCGCGATCCCCCCAACAGCATGGTTTTGATTGCACCGGCAATTGCGCCGCAGCCAACAAGCCAGGTCGCGCCCATGGGCAATAACCCATTGGTCGGTATTTTCAGGACGCAGGCTGATCATCCGTAGCTCGATCACACTCCAAACTGTATCTGACGCCAAGGAGAACCGTGATGAACCAACTAATGAAAATGGGTGGCGGTAACGTCCAGGATGACTGGCCTGAGCTGGATCCGGGCCAGCCTGACGATCGGGTGGACGACCCGGATGCTGACCCGAATGTCACCGACGATGAGGAAAATCGTCCAGGCGTACCAGCAAGCGATCCCGAGTCAGGCGCTTGACCTTAGTGAGCGGGCAAAAGCCCGCTCCTTTCCCCTCAACTGCTAATCGCAGAGTCACTGACCGGCTGGTTGGGTTTTCCCCCGGACAGCCGCCAACTCACTGCGGTAATCCCATAGCGCTCAGCCATTGGCCTGCTGACTTTCTTGATTTTTTCGCGACCGAACTTGGGAATGATGCCAATACCCGCATCACAACTGGCCCAGTGCCAGGCTTCGGTGTTGTCCATCCGCTCCATGCGGATGATGAAACTGCGTGGTTCGCCACGCAGTTGGTAGTCAATGATGTACAGCTGGGGGTTAGGCATCACGGGGCCCTCCTCTTCTCCATGGATGACTCATTCATTGAGTGATGCCCGCCAGGAAAGATTCAAAATAATTGTCCAACAATTCACCCCACACCACTCCCCTCAAGGCAACGGTTCGGGTGCAGCGCCAGGTACCAGGATCACCTTGCGGCAGCGCTCCTGCTGCTCATCGAACAGTTCGTAGCCTCGCGCGGCATCTTCCAGCGCCAGCCGGTGAGTGATGATCGCTTGCGGGTTGAGCCGGCCTGCCTCGATGTGTTCGAGCAACTCCGGCAGGTAGCGATGGACATGCGTCTGGCCCATGCGGAAAGTCAGGCCCTTGTCGAAGGCGTCGCCGAACAGGAAGCCGTGAATGAACCCGGCATAGACCCCCGGCACGCTTACCACGCCACCACGGCGAACCGCAGCGATGCTCTGGCGTAACGCCTTGCCGCTGCTACCTTCGAGTTTCAGGGCCGTCAGCACGGTTTCGGTGGTGCTGCCTTTGGCTTCGAAACCCACGGCATCGATCACTGCATCGACGCCCCGCATGCCGCGCGTCTGGCGAATGATGGTGTCGGCAGGATCGTCGTCGTGGGCAAAGTCGATAGGAATTACGCCGTAGGCCTGATGAGCATAATCCAGGCGATAGCCGCACTCATCGACCATGAAAATCTGCTCTACCCCCAGCATTCTTGCACAGGCCGCCGACAGCAGCCCGACCGGCCCTGCGCCATAGATGGCCAGCGAAGCGCCCTGTCCGACCTCTGCGTTGAGCACCGCTTGCCAGGCGGTGGGCAGGATATCGGAAAGGAACAGCAGCTGATCATCGGCCAGGTGCCCTGGTACCTTGAACGGCCCGGTGTTGCCTTTGGGAACCCGTACGTAGTCGGCCTGGCCACCTGGCACCCCACCATACAGGTGGCTGTAGCCGAACAAGGCTGCACCCGGCGGGATGACTTTCTTGTTGAGAATCGCCCCGTGGCCCGTATTGGTGGTTTCACAGGCCGCGAACAGCTGGTGCTGGCAGAAGAAGCAGCCGCCGCACGCGATCACGAACGGGATCACCACCCGATCACCGGGCCGTACGGCTGTCACTGCGCTACCAACGTCTTCGACGATCCCCATGAACTCGTGGCCGAGGATATCGCCCGTCTCGACCAAAGGGATCTTGCCACGATACAGGTGCAAGTCCGAGCCGCAGATGGCCGTGGCGGTCACCCGCAGAAGGATATCGTCATCTTCCTGCAGGTCCGGTTCTGGCACGTTGTCGACACGGACATCGCCAGCGCCGTGATAGGTCAATGCGCGCATGCTTGAGTCTCCCTATAAGGACATGGGACGAGGCCGACAGGCCTCGGCTAACGCGACTTTTCAATTCGGCTGGCGGCCTCCACCATGGCTGTTCTGCCCGCCCTTGCGGCCAGCTTGCGAGGCGCGCTCTCTATCATTGGCAAAGTTGCCGCCCGACGCCTGCCCGCCCTTCTGGCCTGCACGGGAGGCCCGTTCACGGTCATTGGCAAAGTTGCCCGGGTTGGTTTCCTTGGTGCCGCCACGTTGTCCAGTCCGCTCTTGATCACGAGCCATGTCGTTTCTCCTTGCGATGGAATGGTTGGACGCATGAATCTTTGCCATGCCCTTTTTCCGAACCGCCGATGCGCAGGATTGCTCAATTCAATCGCGGGCAGGCGACCGGTGGCACGAAACACCGCCCGGAGAAATGTTTGCGCGCTCCCTTCTTGCCGGTGCTGCGAGCCTTACGCATGCACACTCCACTGTGTCACTTGCGCCTCGATCGGCATTTCATCGATGGCATGGATCAGGCCGCTCTTCAGTGCCTCCTGAGGATCCAGTATTCGCGGATAAGCCATCAGGTAGCGTTGAACGTCCAGTGCTTCGGCGCTGCCAGCAGTTCTTTCAGTGACGATCTGGGCATACAGCCGCAAATCATAATCCAGGCTCATCGCATACTCGGCCATACGCGCATGGTCCACTGCGCCATGCAGGGTCCAGTGAAACGGGTGAAACAAGAACTTGCTCATGGCGCAGGCGGTACGGTGCTCGCCCGCCAGAAACAGGATGTTGCCCATCGATTCGACGGTGCCGAGGTTGTGCGTGTGCACAGGTACAGGCAAGGCACGCAGGAAGTTGTACAAGGTAAACCCATAGCTGCATTCGCCGCCCATCGTGGCGATGTTCAACTGAAGCACATCGCCCCCCTGCTGCATCACCTTCGAGCAGGTACTGATCAGGTTGCCGCAGGTGGATGAGTTGATCGGGCCGGTGAAGTGAATGATGTGTCGGGCCATGTTTGCCTCCAGGTTAGCGGGTCATTCCCGTGTGCCGAACAAGCCTCCCATTGCGCCATCGCAACGTATTCGTCAGGTCTGCTTTTCGGTGGAAACGTGCGCGGGTGCAAAGTTCCCAGGACACAGCCAGCCACCACTGGTCAACCATCCTGAACCGTTTGTGGTCGCTGCGTGTCGCTAGTGAAGGGACAGCAATGAGGACCACAGTGTGAGCGAGATCCGCATCGGCATATCCGGATGGCGCTATGGCCCCTGGCGCAAGGACTTCTACCCCAAGGGCCTGCGGCAGGACGATGAATTGGCATTTGCCTCGCGCGCCGTCAACAGCATAGAAATAAACGGGTCGTTCTACAGCCTGCAGACACCGGAACGCTATGAGCGCTGGCGGGACGATACGCCGGAAGACTTCGTCTTTTCAGTCAAAGGGCCCCGCTATATCACGCATGGCCGGCGCCTCAAGGACATCGAAGAGCCGCTGGCGAATTTCTTTGCATCGGGCCTTTTGTTGCTGGGGGACAAGCTGGGGCCGATTCTGTGGCAGTTCCCGCCGAACATGAAATTCGATGAGGATCGTTTCGAGCGGTTCCTCGCGCTATTACCTCACGACCGCGAGGCGGCGCACGCCTGTGCCCGCAACTGCGCTGAGCGTTTACGGGGTAATGGCGGCACTGCCATCGAAGGCAATGCACGTATGCGCCACGCAGTAGAGATTCGTAATGAGAGCTTTTTGTGCGAGGCGTTCGTGCGCATGCTGCGCAAGTACCGGGTGGCGCTAGTAGTCGCCGACAGCGCGGGAAAGTGGCCCTCTGTCGAGGATGTAACCGCTGATTTCGTCTACCTGCGTCTGCACGGGGATGTCGAGCTTTACAGCAGCGGGTATACCGCCCGCGCCTTGCGCCGCTGGAAGCAGCGGATCGAATGCTGGAGTCGCGGCGACCAGCCGAACGATGCCCACCTGATAGTCGATCAGCCGCCACCCCGGCGTGCGTCACGGGATGTGTATTGCTATTTCGACAACGACCAGAAGGTACATGCACCTTACGACGCACGCCGTCTTCTGGACAAACTGGATCTGAACGGCCACTTGGTGACAGAACCGGGTGTGACACCGCAGGTGCAATTGTGAACAAGACACTGCAAACACCCGCCAGCATCATCGACCAGGCCACCGCGGTACATCGTCTCAATGTATTGACGATCAACGTGCACAAAGGCTTCACCGCGCTGAACCGGCGTTTCATCCTGCCCGAGTTGCGCGAGGCGGTTCGAGCCACCGATGCCGATCTTGTGTTCCTGCAGGAGGTGCACGGCAGCCATGAGCACCATGCCGTGCACCATCCCGCGTGGCCCGAAACCCCGCAGTATGAATTTCTCGCCGACAGCATGTGGCCGCAGTTCGCCTATGGCCGCAATGCCATTTACCCGCATGGCGATCATGGCAACGCGCTGCTCTCGAAATTCCCTATCGCCGAGCACCGCAACCTCGATGTATCGATCCATGGCAACGAACAGCGCGGCTTGCTGCACTGTCGCCTGGAGGTGCCGGGCCACGAATCGGTTCATGCAGTCTGCGTGCATCTAGGGTTGCGTGAAGCCCATCGGCAGCGCCAGGTAAGCCTGCTGTTCGACTTGCTCGACAGCTTGCCCGCCGATGCACCGGTGATTGTCGCCGGGGACTTCAACGACTGGCGCTTGAAGGCCGACGCTGTGCTCTCGCAACGCCTGGTAGAAGCGTTCGGTGAGCACTTTGGTAGCCCGGCCCGCAGTTTCCCCGCGCGCCTGCCGCTGCTGCGGCTGGACCGTATCTACTTGCGCAATGCCAAACCGGGCAAGGCGCAAGTGTTGTCCCATTATCCCTGGTCGCATTTGTCTGACCATGCCCCATTGGCTGCGGAGATCAACCTGTGAACAAACCTTGGGTGGATGGCAACAGTGTCGAGCTGTTGATCAATGGCGAAGGCTTTTACCCCCGCGTGTTCGAGGCCATGGCTCAGGCGCGCGAAGAAATCCTGCTTGAAACGTTCATCATCTTCGACGACAAGGTCGGCCAGCAGCTGCAACGGGTGCTGATCGATGCGGCGCGCCGCGGCGTGCGGGTGGAACTGGCGGTGGATGGTTACGGCACAGCCGATCTGCCGGATGCCTTCATTTCGGCGATGACCGAAGCGGGTGTGCGGTTTCACGCCTTCGACCCGCAACCACGGGTAGCCGGCATGCGGACCAACCTGTTCCGCCGCCTGCACCGCAAGATCGTGGTGGTGGATGGCGAACGGGCATTCGTTGGCGGGATCAACTACAGCGCCGATCACCTGGGCGATTATGGCCCGATGGCCAAGCAGGACTACGCGGTGGAGGTTCGTGGCCCGGTGGTCGCGCAGGTGCACGCTTCCAGCCGACGGCTGATGGCCCCGGTCCTCGAACCGCCCAGTCAGGTACAGCCGCTCACCCAGCCCGCAGGCCAAGTAAGCGCCGTGCTGGTCGAGCGGGACAACACGCGCCACCGTAGCGATATCGAGGCCTGTTACCTGCAGGCCGTGCGTACTGCCCGTCAGCGCATCGTGGTTGCCAATGCTTATTTCTTCCCCGGTTACCGCCTGTTGCGCGAGTTACGCAATGCAGCGCGCCGTGGTGTGCAGGTAACCCTGATCCTGCAGGGCCAGCCGGACATGCGCTGGGTACGTGCGCTGTCCAGACTGTTGTACAACTACCTGTTGCGCGACGGCGTGCATATTCACGAATACTGCCAGCGCCCTCTGCACGGCAAAGTGGCGTTGGTGGACGATGAATGGTCGACAGTGGGCTCCAGCAACCTCGACCCGCTGAGCCTGTCGTTCAACCTTGAGGCCAACCTGCTGATACGTGATCGGGCGTTCAACCAGCACCTGTACCAACACTTGGCCTCGCTCGCCAGTGACCAATGCAAGGCGGTGACGCTGGAGCGGATGATCCGCGGCTACTGGTGGCGGGCGCCGCTGATTTTCATCGGCTTTCACCTGACCCGCTACTTTCCGCGCATTGCCGGCTGGTTCCCGGCGCACCGCCAACGCCTGAAATCTGTCCAGCCTGAAGCGCAGGCCCAGGGCGACCTTCACGAGGGCAATACCTGATGAAGCACAAAGCCTGGCATACCTGGGGCAAGCGCCTGCTGACCCTGCTGTTCATCGTGCTGATACCGGCGCTGCTGTACATGCTGGCGCGCAACCTTGACTGGAATGAGGTACGCCAGTCACTGGTCGCCTACAAGCCAAGCACCCTGATCATCGGCTTGGGCCTGGCGCTGTGCAGCTACCTGACATTCGCCGGCTACGACCTGCTGGCCCGGGCCTATACCGGCCACCACCTACCAGCGCGGCAAGTGCTGCCGGTGGCATTCGTCTGCTATGCCTTCAACCTGAATTTCACCACCTGGGTCGGCGGCGTTGCCTTGCGTTACCGGTTATACGGACGGCTGGGCCTGGACACGGGGACCATCACCAAGATCCTGACCCTGGGGCTGCTGACCAACTGGATGGGCTACATGCTGCTTGCCGGTACGGTGTTCGCCCTGCGCCTGGTCAAGTTGCCGGAAAACTGGGCAGTGGGCGTAACCGGGCTGCAGATGATCGGTTTTCTGCTGCTGGGTGTGGCACTGGCCTATCTGCTGGCCTGCGGTTTTGCCAAGCGTCGTACATGGCGGGTGCGCGAGCATGAAATCACCCTGCCCTCGCTGCGCCTGGCGCTGTGCCAGGTGGCGCTGGGGGCCAGCAACTGGGCATTGATGGCAGCACTGATTTACTGGCTGCTGCCCGGAGACCTGTTCTACCCCTCTATTCTCGGCATCTTGCTGATCAGTTGCGTGGCTGGAGTCGTCGCCCACATTCCCGCCGGGCTGGGTGTGCTCGAAGCCGTGTTTCTTGCGCTGCTGCACGGCCAATTGGGCCAGGGCAGCCTGGTGGCGGCGCTGCTGGGCTACCGCACCCTTTACTACCTGATCCCGTTGCTGCTGGCGGTGATTACCTACCTGATACTGGAAAAACGCGCCCGCGCTATGCGCCAACGCGGTGAAGCGACATTACGCAAGACCTGAACACGGGCCCAAGGCCCGGGAGGTGGCACATGCGTTTATCTCTGCTGATGGTGGTGCTGGGCAGCCTGGCCAGCACGCAGGTACTGGCCGACGCGTGCGAGGTGATGACCCGCTCCGCCAGTGAAGCGGTCAAGCCAGTTGAAGGACGGACCTGTTACAGCTACAGCAACATGCCGGCTGAAGCGATCAATTGGTCGTGCAGCAATGAGAGCAAGGAGATGCTCAGCACCGAGAAGCACAAGGTCCCGCGCTGCGCCGATGGCAGTGTGGGCAGCTGCATCGCGCCGTTGACCCAAGAGACCCTTTCCAACCCGAAATCGACAGGGCGCGACGAGCCCTCCACACGCCCGACGCTGCCCAAGGACGCTCAGGTAATCACGTATTACTACGACACTCCCAGCCTCGGCCAGGCCCGTACCGACTGCGAGCGCAATGACGGGATCTGGCAGACGCATTGAGGCCCAGGCCTGCCGCGCCCCGGGAGCCGGCATTGCCAGCTCCCGGGGCGCGTGCTGCAGCAGATATAAAGCTGTTCAAAGGGTCAGGGGGAAATCGGGTCGCTGGCCGGGAAGGTTTCATCCAGGGCATTGTCGACCTTGTTTTCATCGGGCTGAGCCGCTTCACCGCACTTGCAATCAGTCATGCGGCACGGCTCACCATTGCGGTGCCCTGATGCACAAGCCTCACAGCAATAGGCTTTGTCATTCTGCATGCGGGCATTCTCGTCCACCGTGCAAGAACAGTTCGCACACGCACATCGTCGCTCATTCATGGTCATTTCCTCGGCTCGTTATCAACCACTTCATCAGTCCAGGGTTCACCGTCCAGCGGAGCGGACCGTGCCAGCTCAGCTTCGTCCAGGCCAATGCCACCACCGATCTCCTGCTCATCGACCTCACGCAGGCTCTCGTCCGCTGGGCCGTCGTCATCGCCCGGTTCGTAAGGGTCGCGCGCGCCAGTTTCATCCAGCAGGGTGCCGGGGCTCAGGTCATCGTCGGTGACGTTGTCTTCCTGCACGCTGTCCGTCAGTGTCTCACCGCCGGTCATGCCGCCTTCTGCGACGCGCCGCGCAGGGAACTCCTTCGCTACTTCAGCCGCCGGGCGTTCATCCCCTATGCGCCCCTCGGGGCGGTCGTTGAAGTCCAGCTCGTGCACGCTGCCCATGCGGTCCTCGGTGTCATCGATTTCGCTGGGGGTATAGGGCTGGCGATCATCGGGTCGGCTCATTTGGGCTCTCCATCAGGGGTGTGTCCGGTCGACTGTGAGTGGGCCTGGAAAATTCAGAGTTTTTTTACCCCCAGCATGCAATCGATTTTTTTGAACTACCGCCCGGCCTGCTGCCTCCCAAATGAGAGACCGAGCCCCCGGGAGCCTTAGATGATGGCCAAGCCCCTGCAGGAATATGAGCGCAAGCGCGACTTCAATGCCACACCCGAGCCCAGTGGCAAGCGCGGCCGTGCCAAACGTAGCCATGCCCTGCAGTTCTGCATTCAGAAGCACGACGCCAGCCACCTGCATTACGACTTCCGTCTGGAACTGAACGGTACGCTGAAAAGCTGGGCCATCCCCAAAGGGCCCTCCCTGGACCCCAAGGTGCGACGCCTGGCGGTGCACGTAGAGGATCACCCGCTCGACTACGCCGATTTCGAAGGCAGTATCCCGCAGGGTCACTATGGCGCCGGCGATGTGATCGTCTGGGACCGTGGCATCTGGGAGCCAGAGGGTGACGCAAACCAGGCCTATGCCAAGGGCAAGCTGCGCTTTCGCTTGCAAGGAGAGAAGCTGAGCGGCGTGTGGAACCTGTTCCGCACCCGCCTGGCAGGCAAGAAAGAGCAGTGGATGCTGGTCAAGTCCCACGATGCTCAGGCACGCAGCGAGGCCGACTACAGCATCGTTGAAGCGCAGCCTGACAGCGTGATCAGCGATCGCACGCTGGTGCCACGAAGCAGTGCCAGCGCCAAACCTGTGCAACCGCCCAAGCGCAAGCGGGCCGGCGCGGGCAAGAAAGCGACCTTGCCCGAGCAACTGCAACCGCAGCTTGCGACCCTGGTCGATTCACCCCCCGCTGGCGACTGGCGCTATGAAGTCAAGTTCGACGGTTATCGCGTGCTCGCTCGTATTGAAGGCGACGACGTGCGGCTGTTCACCCGCAACGGCCATGACTGGAGCCACAAAATGCCAAGGCAAGTGGCTGCGCTTCGCGCTTTAGGCCTGGACAGCGCCTGGCTTGATGGCGAGATGGTCGTCAACGGCGAGAATGGGGTGGCCGACTTCCAGGCGTTACAGAATGCCTTCGACACCGCCCACGACGAGCGGATCGTCTATTACCTGTTTGACCTTCTTTTCCTGGGTGGCCAGGACCTGCGCGAGCGGCCCCTGGAAGACCGGCGCAAAGCATTGGGTGAACTGCTTGAGCATGACCAGTCCGAGGTTCTGGAGTTTTCTGCCGACTTCGAGCAACCGGTGGAGTCGCTGCTCGACAGCGCCTGCCGCCTGCAGCTCGAAGGGTTGATCGGCAAGCGCGCCGGTAGTCCCTATACGGGCCGGCGCAGCGCGGACTGGATCAAGCTCAAGTGCAAACAGCGCCAGGAGTTCGTCATCGTCGGGTTCACCGACCCCAAGGGGAGCCGCAGCGGCTTCGGTGCCCTGTTGCTCGCCCTGCATGACCCGGACAGCGGTGAGCTCCGTTATGCCGGCAAGGTCGGGACCGGCTTCAGCGCCACCACACTCGACAGTATCCATGCGCGCCTCAAACCCCTGGAAATCGGCAAACCCGCCCTGCCCCGGCCTCCCACCGGGGCTGAAGCCCGAGGAGTTCATTGGCTCAAGCCGAAACTGATGGCAGAAGTTGCGTATGCGCAAATGACCCGGGACGGCGTGGTTCGCCATTCGGTCTTCCATGGGCTGCGCGACGATAAACCTGCCAGCGCCATCGACCTGGAGCGTGCCATGCCTGCCAAGACCGTGCCCAAAGCCAAGCGTGCCAAAGCGACAGAAGACCTGGGCGACCTGCGCCTGACGCATCCGGAGCGCATCATCGACGCCAGCATTGGCGCCACCAAGCGCCAGATTGCCGAATACTACGCAGGCGTCAGTCAGTGGATCCTGCCGCAACTCAAGGACCGCCCGGTGGCGCTGGTACGGGCGCCGGAGGGCCTCGATGGCGAGCTGTTCTTCCAGAAGAACGCCGGCCAGTTGCATATCGCCAATGTGCTCAGTTACGACAAGGCCGAAGCCGGTCAGGCGGCGATGGTCATCAATCGCCCTGACACGTTGCTCGGTGCCGTGCAGATGAACATGCTCGAGCTGCACACCTGGAATGCCACCGACAAGGACTTCGACAAGCCCGACCGTTTTGTGCTCGACCTTGACCCGGACCCGGCACTGCCCTGGAAGGCCATGCTCGAAGCCACTCAGCTCGCCCTCACGCTGCTCGACGAACTGGGCCTCAAAGTGTTCCTCAAGACCAGCGGCGGCAAAGGCATGCACCTGGTGGTGCCATTGACCCGCCGTGCGGGGTGGGACGAGGTGAAAGACTTCAGCCATGCCGTAGTCAATTACCTGGCCAAGCTGTTCCCCGACCGGCTCAGCGCGGTGTCCGGGCCAAAGAACCGGGTTGGGCGGATCTTCATCGATTACCTGCGCAACGGTAAAGGTGCGACCACTGCCTGCGCTTACTCCCTGCGTGCCCGGGAAGGCCTGCCGGTGTCGGTGCCGGTCTGGCGCGAAGAACTCGGCCAGCTCAAGGGCGCCAACCAGTGGCACATCGGCAACCTGCACGAACGCCTGGCCGAGGTCGATGACCCGTGGGCGGACATGGGCAAAACCCGACAGTCGATCACAGCGCGCATGCGCAAACAGATGGGGATGACATGAGTATCATTCAGGATTTTGACCTGAACACCCTCGACAGCCTGCTGCGTACGTTCAGCGAGCGCGCGCAGCCTTTGAGCTTGGACACCAAGCTTTCGCAACTGATGCAGGCGCTGTTGGCGGACCATCTCGACCTGCTCCCGCTGCCGGGCCAAGGGCATACCTTGCAGCGTTGGCAGACCTTGGCGCGCATTGCCGGCTGCGACCTGGCACTGGCCAAGGTGTACGAAGGCCATACCGACGCGCTGGCGATTCTGGCTGAATGCGGCGCTGCTCACCTGGTGGGGGATGCTGTATGGGGCGTGTGGGCCGCAGAGCCCCCTGAAGCGCGGGCGCGGATCATTGCCCGTGACGGCGATAAGGTGCGCCTTGCCGGTAGCAAGGCCTGGTGCTCAGGTGCCTTGCAGATCGACCGTGCGCTGATCACCGCCTGGGCTGAAGATGACCAGCCGCAACTGGTGGCGATCGAACTGGCCCACCCCACCCAGGGGTTGCAGGTCGATCACTGGCAAGCAGTGGGTATGGCCACGACCGCCAGCATTGAAATCACCTTTGAGGGTTCGCCTGGGATCGCCGTAGGCCAGCCAGGGCAGTACCTTTCACGCCCCGGTTTCTGGCACGGCGGTGCGGGGATCGCTGCCTGCTGGTACGGCGCCGCAGAGGCGCTGGCCGATTATTTGCGTGAACGTTGCCGCAAACCACGCCCCGATCCTCATGCCCAGGCACACCTTGGGGCAGTGGATGCGGCGTTGTACGGTGCCCGTGCAGCACTGCGTGAATGTGCTGCGTGGATAGATCGCCAGCCCAGCGCCGACGCCAGCTTCGAGGTACGCCGCGTGCGTGCCCAGGTAGAGCACGCTGTAGAGCAGGTGATCCACCATGTGGGGCGTGCGTTGGGTGCAACGCCGTTCTGCCGCAGCAGCCATTTTGCACGGCTAAGCGCCGACCTCCCGGTCTTTCTGCGCCAGAGCCATGCCGAACGCGACCTGGCCGCACTCGGCCAACAGCTGGCCCAGGTGCCGGCAGGAGCCTGGCAACTATGAGCGAGAACCTGATCGAGGCCAGTGAAGGCAGGCCATGGGCTGCGTGGCAGCAGTCCGCACACTTGGCGCGGGCGACTTGGATCACCCCGGACCAATTGCTACCCGCAGGTCGACGCCTGGTACTGCTGGCACCGCACCCCGATGACGAGATTCTCATGGCCGGTGGACTGTTGGCAGGGCTGCACGGCCGCGAGCAGGACGTGCTGCTGATCTCCGCCACCGACGGTGAAGGGAGCCACCCTGATTCCGCGACCTGGACCGAACACCGCCTGCGCCGCCAACGGCCACTTGAAAGCCGGCACGCCCTGCAACAGCTGGACCTGGACCTCAACCGGCTGGACTGGCGGCGCCTGCACCTCAAAGACGGTGCGCTGCCACGAGACGAAGCGTTTCTGGTTAATCACCTTAACCAACTGCTCGAGCCGGATGACGTGCTGATGACGACCTGGCGCGGCGACGGCCACTGCGACCACGAAGCGCTTGGCCGGGCGGCAGCGCAAGCCGCCCTGGCGCGCCAGGTGCAATTGGTGGAAGTGCCCGTGTGGGCCTGGCATTGGGCTCAGCCTGACGACCCGCGCCTGCCCTGGTCGCGGGCGCATCGCATTGCGCTGGATGAAACACGGGTTGCGCGCAAGCGTCTGGCCTTGGCGGCGTATCACAGCCAGCTGGAGCCCGACCAGGGGCGTGCGCCGGTACTGCCCGCCCACCTGCTGGATTGCCTGCTGCAACCCTTCGAACTGGTGTTCCTGTAAAGGAGTTGTCATGAGCCCCGATGCGCAATATTTCGCCGACCTGTATGCCAACAATGACGACCCCTGGGCGTTTCGCACCCGTTGGTACGAGCGCCGCAAGCGCGACCTGCTGATGGCCAGCCTGCCACGCCAGTGCTACCAGCGGGTGTTCGAACCCGCCTGCGCCAATGGCGAGCTGAGCGCCGCGTTGGCGGAGCGCTGTGCCGAGTTGCTGTGCCATGACCTTGACCCTAAGGCAGTGGCACTGGCTCGCCAGCGCCTGGCGGGGTTGCCCAATGCTACCGTCGTCGCTGGGCGCTTGCCGGCGGACTGGCCTGGTGGCAGCTTCGACCTGATCGTGCTCAGTGAAGTGGGTTACTACCTAAACGCTACCGACTGGTTGCAGGTGATCGAGCAGTCGGTAGCGAGCCTGACCTATGACGGCGGGCTGTTGGCCTGCCACTGGCGCCATCCGATTGCTGGGTGCCCACAGGATGGACGTGAAGTGCATCAGTTGTTGGCCAAGCACGTGCCGTTATACCCGGTGTTTCGCCATGAAGAGGCGGATTTCCTGTTGGAATACTGGTCATGCCAGCCCAGCGTGGTCGACCTGGACGAGACATGCCCATGATTGCTGTCGTCATTCCCGCCCATAACGAAGCGCGTCGCCTGGGCCGCTGCCTCAAGGCCATGGCAGCCGCGGTGGCCTTGGCCAGGCAGGCAGGCCATCAGGTCGAGGTACTGGTGGTGCTGGACCGTTGTCGTGATGCCAGTGCCGCTGTGGCCAAGCGTTTCGGTGTGCGCACGCTGGCAGTGGAGGCTGGCAGTGTCGGCATGGCCCGCCGCCTAGGCGCGGCGCTGATGCTGGACCGTGGCGCCCGCTGGCTGGCCTGTACCGATGCCGATAGCCAGGTGCCCTCGCACTGGCTGCTTTGGCAACTGGCCTGCACTGCCGAGGTGGTCTGTGGCACGGTGCATATCGAGCACTGGCAGCCTTGGCAACGCGCGGCGATGCGCAAGCTGTACCGCAGCGGGTACCAGGCATGCGAAGGCCATCGGCATATTCATGGTGCCAACCTGGGTGTCTGTGCCCGCGCTTATGAGCGTGTGGGGGGCTTTCAACCGCTGCCGGCGCATGAGGACGTGCAGCTGGTACGCGACCTGGAGGCTAGCGGCGCACAGATCGTATGGACAGCCAAGCACAGTGTGGCAACCAGCAGTCGACGCGACAGCCGGGCTCGGGAAGGGTTTGGGGATTTTCTGGCGGGTCTGCAGGTTCGTCTGGACGGGTGATGGCATGGTGTATCAGTGTTATCGAGATCGAGCGCCGCGCCGGCGGCGCTCGATCTCAACGACGCCACAATATTCTAGGCAAGCGCCCCGCCCCCTACAGTCATGAAGCCTTACGCGTACGCTTGCCAGGCTTCTTCTCGGCAGGCGCTTTCTTCGCAGCCTTGCCGCCCAGGCTGCGCTTGAGCAGTTCGGTGAGGTCGATGATATCGGCGCTTTTTTCGGCTTCGCCCTTGTCCACCACGCTGATCTTGCCTTTGCTGGCCTTTTCTTCCACCAGGTCCATGATGGTCTGGCGGAACGCGTCATGGTACTCATCCGGAGCCCACGAGCCGCTCATGTCTTCGACCAGCCGCTTGGCCATGTCCAGTTCGCGCTTGTCGAGCTTGGTGTCGGTCACGCTTTTGTCCAGCTCCAGCGTCTCCAGCCCGCGCACCTCTTCCGGCCAGCGCAAGGTGATCATCACCAACGCGTCGTCCAGCGGCCGCAACAATGCCAGGTGCTGGCGTGTATGCAGCACCACCGTGGCCAACGCCACCTTGCCAGTGCTCTCCAGTGTTTCACGCAGCAACGCATAAACTTTGCCGCCGCGACGATCCGGGCTCAGGTAATACGGTGTATCGAAGTGCTGCAAGGGGATCTCGCTGGCAGCGACGAACGAGAAGATATCGATGGTCTGGGTCGCTTCGGGCCGGGCCTTGCGGATCTCTTCCTCGCTGATCACCACATAACGACCTTTCTCATGCTCCACACCTTTGACGATGTTGTCCTTGTCGATTTCCTTGCCGGTCACCTTGTTGATCCGTTTATAACCCACCGGCTCCATGCTGCGTTTGTCCAGCCAGTCGAAATCCACACGCTCGGTGCGCACTGCCGTGTTGAGCGAGACCGGGATATGCACCAGGCCGAAACTGATCGCGCCTTTCCAGATTGCCCTGGCCATGGCGTGCCTCCTATGGTTGCAGGGAATGGCCCGGCTGGCAGTAGCGCAAGGCGCCACAGCGTTCGCAAAGCTGGCATTGCAGCCCGGGCACTTCGGTTTGGGTCATGGCGCGCCAGTGGCAGCCACGCAGCAGACAGACAAAGGTCATCAGCCACCTCCTTGGCCCGGAAATATCGGGCGCTTACCTGAAATGACTGCACGGCGCGCTGAAGGTTTAGCCCAAATGCCCTACGGCTGTCGAAACTACAGTGGCTTGATCGTCATGGCTGATCAGGGTTCGATGGCGAAAAGCACGCGCTTGAACGCCTCGGCGGCCAGATGTACCTGCACAGACCAGTCCAGGGCCGCATCGCTGCCGGCATCATCGGAAATGTATTTCAGGCAAACGAACGGAATACCTTCATTACGGGCGATCAGCGCCAGAACGTACGCTTCCATGTCGACGATGTCGTATGGAGCATCGCCGTGGCTGACCTCAAAGCTGTCGCCGCTGCCGCAGATGCCCAGCGGCAGCCCATCTATCGGCTGGCCATGCTCGAGCAACACCGGAATATCCGACAGCGGCGTCTCATAGCGGGCGAAGCCCAGCGCAGTGACATCCATGTCGCGTTGCACGAAGCGCGTGCAGCACACCACCTCACCCTTGCCGTATCGCTGGCTGCCCGCCGAGCCGAGGTTGACGATCAGTTTGGGCCGCTGCCGCTCAACCGCCTTGGTCAGGGCGATGGCAGCATTGACCTTGCCGATGCCGGTGAAAACGGTATTGACGTCGGCGAATACCGTGCCGGCTTCCGCCTCGAGGGCGAATACGAACAGGGTGTCGGCCAACGTAATGTCGGGGAATTGCTGGGTCAGCATCATGGCGCAGGGCGTTCCAAATGGCTTGCAAAGGGCGCTGCCATTGTCGGTGAACGCTAACTGATTGCAAGCCCCACCGTGGTGGCAAGTTGCAATAGCGCGTCATGCACTGCGGTTGACAGTCAGCGCCACTGCGGCAATACGCTCGACTTGTTCATAACCTGGCTGCAGCAATTGTTCACCGAATACGTCCGGGTCGACCTCGCGGTACACCCAGGCCCATTCAGGCCCCGCCAGGCGCAGGCGAATGGCCTCGAGCAATGGATCACGACCTTCGACAATCGCCACGCCGGTGTACAGCAGCAGTGACCCGCCTGGGCTCAGACGCTCGCACGCCTGTTCGATGATGCGCAACGACAGATCGGCGCCCAGAGTATCGCCACCGTGGCGATACGTGCGCTGGCCATGATCGAGCATGTAGGGTGGGTTGGCCACGATGAGGTCGAAATTGCCACTGACCCCGGCAAGCAAGTCACTGTGCGCAATGGACACATTGCTCACCCCCGCCAGCGCAGCATTGATCGCGGTATAGCGCAGTGCCAGAGGGTTGATGTCCACGGCGCTGACCTGGGCATGTTGCGCCGCGCGGGCGATCAGCAAGGCACCGACGCCGCTGCCGCAACCAATGTCCACAGCGTGTTCGACCCGTACCGGGCTGCGTTGTAGATGGTCATGGATGACCTGGGCAAAGCGATAGCTGTCGGGGCCGAAGAACACCGCATCAGCAGCCTCGGTCGGGTAGGCGGAATGCACCAGCAGCAAATCGTCGAGGCTGGACCAGCGTACCTGGCTGCGCAGCAGTGCGCCGTCCTCGTACAGCACCTGCGCGGTGCTGAGCTGTTCCAGTTCGTCGGCGCTGATCAATGACGCCGGGAACGGGCGGCTCCAGCCGAATACGTCGCGCAGGTTGCCGGCCCGCTCTGCACCCTGGCGGGCGTTGTTGCATGCATGGGTGGCGGGCGTCACGCAGGTGAACTGGTAACCGTCAGCACGCAGGCGCCGGCCAAGTTGCAGCAAGGCTTCATCGGCCTGGGTTCGTTGCGGGTTGAGTATCATCAGTGCGGCCCCTCCTCGCCAAGACCTGTGGCATGCAGATACGCCCTAGTGGCGGACAAACCCTGCGGCAAGGCGTGCTGATTGCCCGCCATGCGCTCGATCAACGTTTCGATATCAACGCTTTCATGGCTTTCTTCAATACGCGGTTGCTGGTGCAGGGCAGCTTCCCAGCTGCCTGGCGGCACGCGACGCACTGCGCCCTGCCAGTCGCCGGCGATCCAGTCGTGCCACAGCTGCTTCTCGTAGGCATTGAAGACGCCGAACATGGGGGCGCCAGGCCCATCGATCAGCGACCACCAGCGGCTGTCGGCCGGATTCTGCCCGCGCTTGATCCAGCCCTGGGCCACAAGCGCCTGCAAAAATGCCGGTAGCGCAGCGGGTTCGGACAGCCATTGGTTGACCGTGCGCTGCTGCAATCGGCAGCGGTCAGCGTGCATGAACTGCCCGAACACGCGCTTGCGCTCCAAGGCAGCCAGCAATTGGGCCTCAAGGTCGAAGCCGCCGATTAGCGTGGGCGTGTCAATGCCAAGATCATTGAGGCGGTAGCCATGCCTGACCCGACGGTAGAACACCTCGGCGTCCTGCGCCGGGCACATTTGCTGCACCGCCTGGATGGCCTTGCTGGCATGGCCGCTGGCAGCATTGTCGATCGTCACGTGAAGCTGGAAATAATGACCGTCGATGCCGAGCTCGGCCAGCTCGTGGGTGGTGATCAGCAGGTGTAACGGTGGCTGCTCGTAACCCAGGTTGTAACCAATGACCTCAGGCAGAAACCACTCCGCGCAGCTGCCCAGCGCCAGTTGTACTGCCCCTTGCAGGTAGCGCTCATCATCCAGAGGCATGCAATCCAAACAACCCAGCCTGCCCAGCAACCTCTGGTAGATAAGCACGTGGTTGCAATGCGGATCGCCGTCGCCCAGTTCCTCGAGGTAGGTCCGGATCAGGCCGTGGTAGCGAGGGTCTTGCCAGCGGCGCAGGGCACCGTGAAGCCAGGCACCATCAACGACTTTGGTCGGCGCTACCTGTTGCAGGAACCACAAGGCGTGGGCGCGGTTGGCAAAATAACGGCGAGGCGCGCCTTGACGGCGCTGGGCCAGATAGGCGGCGTGCTCGGCGGCAACCTGTGCGGCGTGTCGTGCACTCCAGTCCTGTAGTTGACCAGGCGTGTCCGGCAGGTCATCGGCCATGGCGTTCGCCTTCGCGAACTGCTCGGCGAGCCACTGGCGCGCAGTGGTGTAGTCGCCGGACAACATCGCGTGGTAGCGGCTGCTCAATGGCCGATGCGCAGTCGGCGCCGGCGTCCTGGATGGGTTGTTGCGCATCAGAACCGTCATGCCTTGCTCCTCTCTTGACTATTGGCTCTGGCCTTCCCGTGGCATGGGCTCAGGGTCAGGTGCAGGCTGTGGCGCAGGCTTTTCGTCGGGTTGCTGCATTTGCAGCGAAGGTTTGCTCTGGTCTGCATCCTTGGCCGGATGCTCGGCGTCACGATCGAAACAACCGCCGAGCAGCGTCAGGCTGCTCAACAGAACGATGATGGCTGTAGTGCGCATGGGACGTCCTCTTTACCCGCTTAGTAATCGCGGTGCCGGAGGACCCGGCACCGCGTTCTCGTCACTTACGAGCGGCCGCCTTTCTGGCCCGACTCGCGGTCCTTGTGCATATCGGCATCCTTGCGGCCCGACTCACGGTCTTGAGCCATGCCGCCGCCAGAGGACTGCCCGCCCTTGCGGCCAGCTTCGGAAGCTTTTTGCCGGTCGTTGGCGAAGTTGCCGGGGTTCTTGGTGCCACCCTGGCCGCCCTGGCTGCCGGTGCGGCTGTTATCTTTGTTAGCCATGGTCTGAAACCTCATATGACTGCTGGATGCACGGCAAGCGCCGTACATAGGTTCGGAGTTCGGTGATATCGAGGGATTCGTTTTATCGCCAGGCGTTCGGACCGGCGGCGTTAAATAACCGGAGGCGATGTATTTTGTGCGCTAGCCGATTGCGTGACGCGGCTATCCAGCAGCCGCTGCCGGCGCCCCAGCCAACCACCCGTCAGGGCCCAGCCCAGAGCGATCGCGGCCCCTAGCAACATCGCCAGTTGCGGATGGTCACCCAGCACATCCAGGGCTCTTTTGACCCACCCGCTCAAGGCATCGCCGCCACGGTAAACCACGGTATCGATGAAGTTCTTGGCTTTGTATTTGTCTTCGGCGGGCAATACGGTGAACAACATTTCCCGACCCGGCCGCACCAAGGCATATTCGCCTGCGCGGCGCACTACCATCACCACCACGAACACCGCAAATACCGGGGCCAGGGCCAGCCAGACGAAGCCTGCTGCCATCACCAGCGGCACTGCCACCAGCAACACCCCTACCCCCATGCGTTTGGCCAGCCGACCGGTGATGAACACCTGGGTGAGGATGGCCAGGGCCTGAACGACCGTATCGATCAGGCCAAATACCTGAGTCTGACGAGTACGGTCGGTGAACGTTTCGCTGACGATGCGCGCCTGCTCGAAATACAGAAAGGTGCTGACACTGGCCAACAGCACCACGAACAGGGCAATACCCAAAAGGTACGGCGAACGCATTACAGCGGTTGCGCCCGCGAACGGGTTACCCCCCAGTGGCCGCGACGCTGGCTGCTCGCTCAGCGCAGGCATTGGGTGGCAATCACGCCAGCGCTGCAGGTACGCGGCAGCGGCAATGCTGCCCAGTAAAAACATGGCGGCCAGCGAAACCAGCCCGGCGTGCCCCAGCGGGGAGACCAGCAGCGTACCCAGTAACGGCCCGCTCAAGCCGCCCAAGCTGGCCCCGGCTGCCAGCAGCCCGAACAAGCGCTTGCCTTGCTCGGTTGAGAACAGGTCGGTCAGGACGCTCCAGGCCAGTGAGATGGTCAGTAGGTTGAACACCGACAACCAGATGTAAAACGCCCGCGCATTCCACAAGTCGTCTGGTTTGCTGGCAAACAGCAGTGCAAACAGCAGCAGGTTGCTGGCAAAAAAACCATAGGTCCAAGGCAGGATATGCCGCCGGCGCACCTTGGAGGCCAGCCAGCCGAACAGCGGCAGGCAGCTCAGCGTAGCGATGAAGGTGCCGGTGAACAGCCATTGCAGGTTGTCCACGCCCCCTGCCACGCCCATGGTCTCGCGCACCGGGCGCAGCATGAAGTAACCGGTGAACAGCAGGTAGAACAACGCCAGACCGCCGGCCACAGCCGGCCCCTCGCCGGGCTGGATGTTCAACCCTTGGTCCAGCCCCTTGCGCCAGCTGGCCATGGTGTCAGGCGAACTGCTCGATCAGCGCTTTCTGCTGCGCCTGGGTGAACAAAGGCTCGTGGCCGGCCTTCAGCTGATCGAGTTGGCGGTCAGGACGGCCGGTTGCCGGGATGACCGTTGTAACAGCCGGATGGCTGAAGGCGAACTTGAGGAACACTTGGGCCCAACTGCTGACTCCCGCTTCTGCGGCCCAGGCAGGCAGTGGTTTGTCCTTGACCTTGGCGAACAGACGGCCGTCATCGAATGCGCGGTTGATCAGCACCGCCACGCCCTTGTCCTGGCACAACGGCAACAACTCACTTGCCGCTTGCGGCGCGTTGACCGAATAGTTGATCTGGATGAAGTCCAGCGGTTCGCTGCGCACCAGGCGGGCGACTTCGTCATGACCGCTGTTCAGGTAATGGGTAATGCCTATGTAGCGGGTCTTGCCCTGCTGCTTGAGTTCGCGGGCATAGGGCAACTGTGTCTTCCAGTCTCGCAGGTTGTGGATCTGCAGCAGGTCGACCTTGTCAGTGCGTAGGCTTTTCAGGGTACCCGCCCATTGTGCCTCGGCGTCGGCCCGGCTGTCGGCCGCGATTTTGGTGGCGATGAAGCACTGCTGGTGCCAGCCCCCCTCCTCCAGCAATTGGCCAAGAATACGGTCTGCCCCGCCATAGTTGGGCGAGGTGTCGATGACTTTGCCGCCGCCCTCGAAAAACGCCTTCAGTACGGCCTTCAGCTGCTGGTAATCGGCCGAGCCGGCCTCGACTTCGAAACTGCCGGAGGTACCTGCGCCAATGACCGGCAAGGCCTCGCCTGTGGACGGCACCTTGCGGGTCAGCAAGCCAGTGCTGGGCGCAGCCCGCAACCAAGGGCTGCTGGCCAACAGCCCCAAAGCCGCGCTGGCGCGTAGGACATCGCGACGTGCATACATGGCAAAGCTCCCGTCATAAGTCGGAAACTTTCAAGGCTAGTCGCCCTACCCCCCGATTGCAGGTGATTCTGTTTCTGGATGTTTAGTGTTCAGGCCTTCAGCAGAAGGCTCAGGTCCAGGCCGACGTCGGTCATCGGTGGGCACCAGTAGTAACCACCCGTCAGCGGCCGGCTGAAGCGGTACAGGCCATCGATAATGCCGTCTTCCAGCCCGCTCATACGCCGCAGTTGCACTTCGAAGGCATCGAAGCTTCGACCCAAAGCGACAAACGCCAGGCCTGCGCCACGGTGGTCGGCCCAGGACACGGAGCGACGCACCATGAATGCCTCAGGTGCGAAGCTTTCCTGGGCAGTGCGCTTGACGTGGGCTGAGGCTGGCGCATCGTCGAGCTCTTCGTTATCGCTCAGGCGGCGGCCCATGATGTTGTCCTGGTCTGCCTGGGGCAGCGACTTGAAGTACCCCAGGTCATGCTTCCACAACTGGAAAGCAGCAAAACTGGAGCCTGCCAGGCCCGGCTGCTCGCCCGCGACTACCGCCGCGTCGACGGCATCCTGATCAACCGGGTTTTCAGTACCGTCCTCGTAACCAGTCAGGTCATGGCCGCCACGGTGCAGGAAGCCGTCGATGCTGTCGGTCAGGCGCAGTGCCGGTGCCAAGGCCTGCTCCAACGCCTGGGCCTGCAGCAGCAGGTCACCACGCTCGTTGCCACGCAGCCACAGCCACAAGGCATGCTGGGTGCTCGGGTTTTCCACCGCTGCATCCAACTGAGGGAATGCGCGCAGGCCAGGCACTTCACGGCCCAAGGCCTTTGCCAGAGGCGCGCCTACCCCCACGATCAGGCGCTGGCCATCCACATGGGGCAGCAGCGCATCCAGGGCTGCTGGCAGTGCCTCGGGCGATTGTAGCGTGAAGAACAGGTGGCGGGCTTGGGCCGGCACCGGGGTGGCAAGCAGACCTTGCTGGAACGGCATGACAGGCGAATCCTCGGTAAAAGCGCGAATGCTACTGCGCGCAGCGGCCCGTCGCAACGCGCGATGCAGTCACTTTGCCAGCTGGCATCGTGACGCTGCCGTAACAAAAGGTTACCAAGTGGTGGCTCATTGCAATTAGCGATCGTTCAGGCCGAGCCTAGACTGGCTTGATCCCTTGCCCGAGTAGCCGCCATGACCGCCTCGCCCTTGCTTACCGCCTTCCTGCCTTTGGCCCTGGGCATCATCATGCTTGGCCTGGGTTTGTCGCTCACATTGGCCGACTTCGCTCGCGTGGTGAAGTACCCAAAGCCGGTGGTCATCGGCCTGGCCTGCCAGATTCTTCTACTGCCGCTGGTGTGTTTCCTGATCGCCAACGGTCTTGGGCTGGAAGCGGCCCTGGCGGTCGGCCTGATGCTGCTGGCCGCGTCCCCGGGCGGCACCACCGCCAACCTGTTCAGCCACCTGGCCCATGGTGACGTGGCCTTGAATATTACCCTCACCGCGGTCAACTCCCTGATCGCCATCCTGACCATGCCGTTGCTGGTCAACCTGTCGCTGATGTGGTTCATGGCGTCAGACCAGGCCATCCCGCTGCAATTTGCCAAGGTCATGCAGGTGTTCGCCATCGTCCTGCTGCCGGTTGCCCTGGGCATGATGATCCGCCGCTGGGCGCCAGGCTTTGCCTCACGCATGGAAAAGCCCATGAAACTGGTGGCGGCGCTGTTTCTGGCATTCACCATTGTGCTGGCCCTGGCCAAGGATTGGCAGACCGTGGTTGCGTACGCCCCCGTGGTTGGCCTGGCCGCACTTCTGTTCAACGTGATCAGCCTGGCCGTCGGCTACTGGGTGCCGCGCCTGTTGAGCATTCCCAAGCGCCAGGCCATTGCCATCGGCATGGAGATCGGTATCCACAATGGCACACTGGCGATCGCCGTCGCCTTGAGCCCATCGCTGCTGAACAACGCCACCATGGCGGTGCCAGCGGCGCTCTATAGTCTGATCATGTTTTTCACGGCGGCGGGGTTTGGCTGGTGGGTCAGCCGTGGGCATGGCGCAGTGCAGGGCGAAACTGTGAATTGACGCCTTCAGCGGCGATTGCGCCGGGCCTGTAACTGGCGTTTGAGCACCTTGAGGGGAGGTGCGTAGAAAAAGCCGAACGACACGCTGCCCGTGCGCCCCTTGACCGCATGGTGCAGGCGATGGGCACGATGCAGGTGCTTGAGGTAGCGGTTGATCGGCCGCGGCTTGCGCGGCCAATGCCGATGGAAGAACCCGTCGTGGGCCAGCACGTACAATATTCCGTAACTCGCCACACCGCCGCCCACCCACTGCAACGGTGCGTGCCCGGCCTTGCCCAGGGCCACCAGTACCGCAGCAATGATGCCCAGGGCCAGCAGATAGAGGTCGTTGGTTTCCAGCATGCCCAGCTGGGGCTCATGGTGCGAACGGTGCAGCCACCAGCCCCAGCCATGCATGATGTACTTGTGTGCCAGCGTGCCGACACCTTCCATGGCCACCAGAGTGCCGATCAGCACAACAAAATTGAGCAGCATGTAACGGTCCGAGGGATGACAAAGAGTGGCGCAAGGGTAACGAGTACCGGTGTTTTTTACCATGCGGCCGTGACTTGCTGTAGGGCATTTCCTTATGAAGCCATTGTCATGTTTTCGCCCTTGACCCTGTACAAGCTGCGGCGTATGGTCCACCCGCAATTTCGCATCCCTGAACAGGAGTCCTGCATTGGACAGTAGCCCCAGTCGCTTGCGACAGGCCCACACGGCGAGCTAGTCCGGCAGTTTCCTGCCACTGTCTCGCTATTGGCCAGACGGTGGATTTCTCAGCCCCTGCGGCTTGAGCCCTCCTCGTTCCTCCTCTTGTGGTCCTGCGCATTTCTGGTTTTTAAGCCGCGCCATTTTCGATGGCGTCAGAGCGGGCATGTGCCCGCGCAAGAGGTTCGCTATGGATTGGAAAGTATTTCTGCTGCGTGTCAGCATCGCCCTGCTGCTCGGCGCCCTGATCGGTGCCGAGCGCCAATTGCGCCAGCGCCTGACCGGGCTGCGCACCAATGCGCTGGTCAGCACTGGCGCCTGCCTGTTCGTGCTGATGACCCAGGCAGTACCGGGTATGGCCCCCACCGATGCCTCAAGGGTTGCCGCCTATGTGGTATCGGGGATCGGCTTTCTGGGGGGCGGGGTGATCATGCGCGACGGTTTCACGGTGCGCGGCCTGAACACTGCAGCCACACTGTGGTGCACGGCGGCTGTTGGTGTGCTGTGCAGCCTTGGCCTGCTGCTGGAGGCCACGCTGGGTAGCCTGGTGGTGCTGTGTGCCAACATACTGCTGCGCGATATCGCCCAACGCCTGGACCGCCAGGGCGTGGTGCCGGCCAGCGAGGCCGAACAACGCTTCGAGGTGCGCGTGGTTTGCCGTGCCGAAGATGAAATACAGGTACGCAGCCTGATGCTGCACAGCCTGGCCGACCCGCAGCTGCGCCTGCAGTCGCTGCACAGCGAAGACTTGCCCAACCCCGCGTGCCTGGAAGTACGTGCAGAGTTGCTCGGTAACCCACAGGCACCGGCACAACTGGAGCGCCTGGTCAGCCGGGTAAGCCTGGAAAAAGGCGTCAGTTCGGTACGCTGGCAGCTACAGGCACAAGTCATGGCCACCGATTGAGCGCGTCCTGGCTTAGTTACCGGCACTCATCGCCATGCCACCGGCAACGGCATAGCCATCGCGCCCTTGGCGCTTGGCCTGGTACAACGCCCCGTCAGCCGCAGACATCAGGCTTTCGGGGCTGCTTGCGTCCACTGCCGGATGCCCCACAGCAATCCCGGCACTGGCAGATACACGGCCTAGCGGGCTGCCGGCATGCTCGATCATCAGGCGGCGCAACAGTTGCAGAATTTCTGCGACCACTTGTTCGGCGCCCTGTACGTCAGTGTCAGGAAGTAAAACCGTGAACTCCTCGCCACCGTACCGCACCGCCAGATCCGCCGGGCGCTTCAACACCTGCTGCAGCAATTCGGCAAAGCGGCGCAAGCATTGATCTCCCGCAGGGTGGCCATAGCGGTCGTTGTACAGCTTGAAGAAATCAAGATCGACCATCACCAGCGCCACCGCATGCCCCAGTCGCCGGGCCCGGCGGATTTCCGCATCCAGCACCGCATCCAGCCTGCGGCGGTTGCCCAGCCCGGTCAGGCTGTCGGTCAGGGCCAGCGACCTGAGGGTCTGGTGGGCCTGGTGCAACGCCCTTTCGATAGCGATCCGCTCACGCAACTGGCGCAATACCACCCAGCCGAAGCCACTCAATCCAACCAGCAAAAGCAGCAGGATCGCGGCTGACTTGATGACATCGTGCCGCCAGGGCGCAATGATCGACTCACGCGACAAGCCCGCCTCTACCACCAATGGATATCGCGCCAGGGCGCGATAGGCGTACAGGCGGGGCGTACCATCAACGACCGCCACCGCTTCAACCAGCCCTTCGCTCGCATGAGGCAGGTGATGTCGGAAGACTTCGCTGTTTGCCAGGCTGTGGCCGACTACGTGTTCCACGAACGGCCGGCGTACCAGGATGGTGCCGTCTCGCTTGGCCAGCACCAGGGCGCCTCGCTCGTCGATCTTGAAATCACCGTAATAGCGCACGAACCAGTCCACCTTGATGGTGCCAAGCAACACCCCGGCAAAGCTGCCATCGCGATTCTCCAGCCTGCGCGAGATTGGAATGATCAGGTCACCGGTGGAGCGGCTGCGTACCACCGAACCGATACGCACCTCACGGTCAGTGTGGGCCTGGTGGTAAGCGAAGTAGTCACGGTCGGCATTGTTGGCCTTTGCCGGGATGGAAGCCTGGTCGGTGACGATCCAGCTGCCATCGGGCCCGTACACGAACAAACCGTGCAGTTGCGGCATGATCGTTTTCTGTTGTGCCAACAGGGCGTGCAAGCGTGTGCGATCGAGATGATCGAAACCATCGCCTTCAAGGCGCTCCGCCAGCACAGCGGTAATCGCGTCCACTTGGCGAATGGCATCTTCGGCGTGCTGCGCCGTAGCCCTGGCCAGGTTGCTGACCATGTTTTCGGCATTGGTGAAAGCTTGCCTGTAGTCGCGCCAGATCCGCCACCCTTCGATAGACACGAAGGTCAGCAGCACAACCGCCATGAACGACAGCACCAGGCGAAACAGCGCCACGGCGCGCCCTTCACCGGTTACGGTGAATAGCCCGTCTTCGTCGTGCTTACCGGCCGCACCCATGGAAGTCCTTGCCCTCAAGCGTTTGCCGCCTGTCACTATAGATCACTGCTGCTTTCGCGTACCCAGTTCGATCCATGCCGGTGCATGGTCGCTGGGCTTGGGCTCGTTGCGCACCCACGCGTCTACGCCGCCGGCCTTGAGGTGCGAAGCGATGTCCGGGCTGAGCAACAGGTGGTCGATACGCAATCCGGCATTGCGTGCCCAGTGATTACGGAAGTAGTCCCAAAAGGTGTAGATGCGCTCATCGGGATACAGCTGGCGAATGGCATCGGTCCAGCCCTGCTCGAGCAAGGCCTGGTAGCAGTTGCGGGACTCGGGTTGAAGCAAAGCATCCTTGAGCCAGGATTTGGGGTTGTAGATGTCGAAGTCAGTCGGCACGACATTGAAATCACCGGCCAGCACAGTAGGATGGCCACGGCCCAGCAAGTCGCGCGCATGCGCTACCAGGCATTCGAACCAGCGCAGTTTGTACTCGAATTTCGGCCCCGGTTGCGGGTTGCCATTAGGCAGGTACAGGCAACCTACCAGCACGCCTTGTACCGCGGCTTCCAGATAGCGGCTCTGGCTGTCACCTTCCATGCCTGGCAGGCCGCGCCGGACTTCCAGCGGCTGGCAGCCGCGCGCCAGGATGGCCACCCCGTTCCACGAGGGCTGCCCCATGTACAGGCAGCCATAGCCTGCCGCTTCGATGGCCTCACGGGGAAACTTCGTGTCGGCTGCCTTGAGCTCCTGAAGGCAGGCGACATCGGGCTTTTCCCGCTCCAACCAGGCGAGCAGCGCCGGCAGCCGGCTGCCGATGCCGTTGATGTTGAACGTGGCGATGCGCAATGGCTTCATGTGCCAGGGTCATCCACATGGCTTTGTACCGCCTCCTGCAGCGCCCCCACATGGGCCTCGTCTGCCAGAGCCTTGAGGGCCAGCCAGTCATCCCAGTCGATGGCCCCGTCATCGCGCAGCGCTTGGGCGGTGCGCAGCAGTTCGTGATGATAGGCATCCGGGGACTCGCGGCGGTAGCTGCCATCGTCATATTGCGCGTACCAGGCCTCAAGTTCGGGAATGCTGCGTTCGATGCTCATGCCCTGCTCCTTCGCGGCAACCTTTGAATGTGTGAGCGCAACTGCTGCGCATCGTTCAACCTCGGGGTCGCGGTGGCCACCTTGCCTGACAAAAAGGCCTGAAAAAAATTAAACCTATACCCACGCCCCAGGCTCAACCGTACGCGACACTGAGGTCGCGCCACCGATAGCAAGGAGTGAAACATGAGCAATCTGTTCATAAAACGCGCAGGTTTGTCGCTGGTGCTGGGCATGGCATCGCTGCAGGCACTGGCGGCTTCCTCCGATGACTTCGTCGATGCAGCCACAGAGGCTGGTATCGCCGAGGTGGTCACCGGCAATCTGGCCCTGGAAAAGAGCCAGAACGCCGACATCAAGACCTTCGCCCAGCATATGGTCACCGATCACACCAAAGCCAACCAGCAACTCGGCGACATCGCCCGCAAGCTGGACATCAGCGTGCCCGATGAAGCGGCGCTGACCGACAAGGTCAAGAAGATGATCCTCGAATGGCGCGAGGAGTCGTTCGACAAGTCCTATGTCAACAACCAGGTCGATGCCCACGAAAAAACCGTGGAGCTGTTCAAGAAGGAAGCCGCATCGTCTGACAAGCCGGAACTGAAGGCTTTCGCCAGTGAAACCCTGCCAACGCTCGAGAAGCACCTGGAACAGGCCAAAGCGCTCCAGGCCAAGCATGGCAAGTGATCGGAGGACACACATGACTAACGATACTTTGCGTAGCGAAATACTGACGCGTCTGCTGCACGCCCACCCACAGGGCTTGGGCAAGGAAGTGCTGGACAATTACCGCGGTGAAAATGCCGTTGCCGATGCACTCAAGACGCTGCAGGAACATGGCCTGATCCACGATGGCAGCGTAACGGTCGACAGTAACCAGCAGTTCAGCGTCAGCTATCCGATCAAGCTTTCTGCTGCGGGTGTCGAGGCTGCCAAGCGGGTGGAAGGCTAACCAACTCTAGCGCCCCATCTTTCGATCCTTTGAGCGTGCGTTGCGGGAGCCGGCTTGCCGAAACCCGCAACGCTTCTTTTAGCGTGTGGTTTGACCCTCCCGAAGCACCTTCAGCGCTTCATCGCGCCTGAGCAGTTCCTCTTCCAGAAACTGCAATTGCCTGCCCTGCTCTGCACAAAGCGCACGTTTGTCTTCCAGGCTTTGGCCCTGCGCCTGCAATTGCCTGCGCATTTCGTCACTGGCCCCCTGCGCTTGCGCCAGGATCGTGCGCAAGCCCTGGATCTGCGTATCACGCTGCTCCAGCAATTCGTCCAGCGCCTTGCGCTCGCTGCTGGCCTGGCGGTGCTCGCCAAGCAATCGTTCGTTGTCCCGATGCAGGCGCGTCAGTTCATCCTGCTTGACGATCATGCCTTGTTGAAGCTGGCGCAGTTCGAGCTGCAACTGTTGCACCTGTGCCTCATGGCGACGCAGGTCCTGGTCGCGCTGCTCGCGGCTGGCGCTTCGGTAATGCTCCAGAGCATCCCTTGCATGCTGATGTTTTTCTTCCAGCGAGCGCACCTGTTCGTCCTTGTCGGCCAAACGCAGCTGCAGTTCACCCAGCGACTGGTTCAGGCTGGCGCCACGCAATTGCTCGGCTTGCAGCGTGCTCTGGGTGGCACTGAGCCGCTCCGACTCGGCGGCCAGCGCTGCGGCCTGGATCTGTTGTTGCTGATGCGCTGCGGCCAACGCCTGCTGAGCCAGTTGCAGCTGGCTCTGGAGCTGCTCCTGTTGCTCTTTGAAGGTCGCTTCAATTTGTTCGATACGCGCATCGGCCTCTTCCTGAAGCTGCTCTGCCAGCTGCGCGACCAGCTTGGCCAGTGTATCGCTCAGTGCCGGCGCGCCTTGAAGCGCCGCAGGCTTTTGGCCTTCCAGCTCTTTCAGGTAACGATGAATGGTGGTTTTCGAGCCCGTATTGCCCAGTTCGATACGTACAGCATCGATGCTGGGGTACTCGCCCCGGGCTATCAGCACTTGCCTTGCCTGCTGCACTACCGCCTTGTTTATGCCGCCCCGGGCCATGATTGCTCCTACTATTTCGTATCATGGTACGTACCATGTATTTACGTATGAATTTTGTCTTTTTTAAGACGCTGACTCAAGGTATTTCTAAGGCGTAATAATCACGGCTTATCGCATGAGAGGGTGTGCAAAGCGGGTTTTGGATGGGCTGGCGCTGGACTGGCAGTACGAAAGGTGCTGAAAAGTGATTCCTGAAGGTGCCTTGAAGTTGGATAGCGCTTGAGTCCACCATGGACAAAACGGCTATCTGCCAAATCAAGTACCCACGCCCGGCTCAAGATGAACATCGAGAACTACAAGGCAATCGCCGACAGCATCGCGCTGCTGCTCTTCCCCCACGCCGAAGTGATCGTCCACGAGGTACAAAGTCAGACGGTCGTGCACATCGCCAATAATTTTTCCAAACGCAAGATTGGCGATGACTCGGCACTGGACCTGGAGCTGGGCGATTTTCGCAACGCCGCCAAGCTCGGCCCTTACGAAAAGCTCAACTGGAACGGCCAAAAGATCCGCTCCATTACCACGGTGCTTTACAACCAGAACGGTGAAGCCGAACACCTGCTTTGCATCAACCTGAATTTCTCGGTACTGGAACAGGCACGCGAGGCGCTGGATGCGTTTTTCCAGATAAGCCGCCTGGTGCCGCAGCCCGATGCGCTGTTCAAGGATGACTGGCAGGAACGCATCAATACCTTCCTGCACGCCTGGCTCAAGGAGCGCAATTTGTCACTGCGTACGTTGAAGATGAAAGAAAAGCGCGCGCTGGTGGAGGCGCTGCATACCGAAGGGGCATTCGAGGGGCGCAGCGGGGCGGACTATGTCGCCAATGTGCTGAGCATGGGCCGAGCGACTGTTTACAAGTACCTCAAGGAACTGAGGGACCACCCCGCCTGAATGAATGGTCAGCGCTTGTCGCTTATGGATATTGAGTCTATTGTGGAACGCAAATCCACGAATGGACACTGCCACGATGCCTGCCGATGCCACGAACCTGTCTTCCCTCTACCAAGCTATCGCTGATGCACACCAGGCACTGCGCCCTGAGGTGAATGTCACCCCGCTCAATTTCAGCGTCGGGCTTTCGGCAATGACCGAATGCAGCGTGTATCTGAAATGCGAGCACCTGCAACACACAGGTTCGTTCAAATTCCGCGGTGCCAGTAACAAGCTTCGCCTGCTGCCAGCCGAGCAGCGCAAACTGGGCGTCATCACGGCCTCCTCCGGCAACCATGGGCAAGCGCTTGCGCTTGCTGGCAAGGTGATGGGAGTGCCAGTCACCGTTTACACCACCACTTCGGCGTCTGCCTACAAGCTGGGTGCAATTCGCGCGCTCGGCGCCGAAGTGGTAAGCCTCGACCTGGACCCTTTGGGTGTGGAACTGGAAGCGGCGCGTCAGGCTGCCCTCCAAGGCAAGCCTTTTGTATCGCCTTACAACGACCTTGAAGTGATCGCCGGCCAAGGCACCATCGGGATGGAGCTCTTTGAACAGGCACCGGACCTGGACGCAGTGTTCGTGGCGGTCGGCGGCGGCGGCATGATTTCGGGTATCGGCGCGGCACTGCGGGCTCTCAACCCGGGCATCGAGATCATTGGCTGCTGGCCGGCGAATGCCCCTACCCTGCAGCGCTCGCTCGAAGCCGGGCAAATCATCGACATGCAAGAGCAAGACACGATCTCCGACGGTACAGCCGGTGGGGTCGAGCCAGGCTGCATCACCTTCCCCCTTTGCCAGACGCTGCTGTCGCGCACCGTGCTGGTCAGCGAAGAAGAGATAAAGGCGGCGATGCGCGATGTCGCCAACCATGAGCGCTGGATCATCGAGGGTGCTGCCGGTGTGGCGGTGGCCGGCATGCAGAAGATGGCCAAGGCATACCGCGGCAAGCGCGTCGCGGTCGTCATTTGCGGTCGCAACATCGTGCTCGATAAATTCCTCGAGGCTGTTCAATGAAAGTGTTCAGCAAGCAACAGATCACCGCCCGGCTCGATATGGAGCTGGCGGTGCAATGCCTGGAGCAAGGTTTCATCGCGTTCTCCCAAGGCAAGGTCCAGGTGCCACCGGTACAGGCATTCGCTTTCCCCCAGGCCAACGGTGACTGCTGTATCAAGTCAGCGCATGTCGAGGGTAGCGCCACGTTCACGGTGAAGCTGTCGACCGGCTTTTACGACAATCCATCAAAGGGGCTGCCAAGCAACGATGGCTTGATGCTGGTGGCCTCGGCCAGTACCGGGCAACCCCTTGCCTTGTTGCAGGATGAGGGCTGGCTGACCTGCATCCGCACCGCGCTGGCCGGGCGCATCGCCGCCCGCCTGCTGGCCCCTGCAACCGTGAAAGCGATTGGTATTCTGGGCACCGGCACCCAGGCGCGCATGCAGCTGGAGCAACTGGGTGCAGTCACCCCCTGCCGCAGCGTGGTGGTGTGGGGGCGCGGTGATGCTGAACTGGCTGCCTACAAAGCCTTCGCCAACGACCTGGGTTATGAGGCGCGGGTAACGCGTAACGCCGAAGAGGTTGCACGCGCCGCCAACCTGATCGTCTGCGCAACACCTTCACGTGAGCCGCTGTTGCAGCGTGAATGGCTGCAACCTGGCACCCATATCACCGCCGTTGGCGCCGATGCGCCGGGCAAGCAGGAGCTCGACCCCGCGCTGGTTGCACGGGCCGACCTTATCATCGTCGACTCCCTCTACCAGTGCAGCCAGTACGGCGAAGTCTCCCATGCGCTGAAGGCCGGCCTGATCAAGGAGCAGCAACTGGCCGAGCTTGGTGCCCTGCTTGAGGGCCGCGCCACCGGCCGTGAGCATGACGAACAGATCACGCTGGCCGACCTGACCGGGGTCGCCGTGCAGGACGCGCAGATCTCAAGCTGCGTGTTGGCGTCCCTCACCGCGGGTTGACGTACGTAGCCGAGCCCGGTCAATCATGGCTCCGTCACCTGGGCCTTCCTGGAGGCCGGCTTGAGCGAGGATTTCTTCTCTTGCACCACGATGTAGAACTCCTCGCCGTGCTTGACTGCGCCATACAGCACCGCCTTTTCGATCAGCTCGCTGCCGCGCAGGTGGCGTAGCATCATAGGGTCCTTGCGCAGGTCACGGTACAGCGCCAGGCACAGCAGCACCATGATCACCACAAACGGCAAGGCCACGACGATGGTCAGGTTCTGCAGGCCTGTAAGCGCCTCCCCGGGGTTACCTGGGTCACCCAGCGCGAGCATGATGGCCGCGACGGTGCCGGTCAGTGCCCCCCAGAAAATCACTGTCGCACGGGACGGTTGCGTGGTGCCGTGCTCGGACAAGGTACCCATCACCAGCGATGCTGCATCGGCCCCAGAGACGAAGAAAATTGCCACCAGGATCATGACCAGCACCGAAGTGGCCCAAGCCCAGGGGTAGCTGTCGAGCAACTGATACAGGGCATGGTTGCTGTTCACTGCACCGTCGATGAGAGCGAAACTGCCTTCGCGCAGTGCATCGATGCCGGCGCCGCCGAAAACGCTGAACCACACCAGGCTGACCAGGCCTGGCACCAGCAACACGCCGCTGACGAACTGGCGGATGCTGCGCCCGCGGCTGATACGGGCGATGAACATGCCGACAAAGGGCGTCCAGGAAATCCACCAGGCCCAGTAGAACACGGTCCAGCCTGCCAGCCAGCTGTCCATCGCATCACCGCCACTGGCGCTGGTACGCGCCATCATCTCGGGCAGTAACTTGATGTAGACCCCGATCGATGTTGGCAACAGGTTGAGCATCAACAGCGTCGGCCCTACCAGGAAGACGAACAGCGCCAGTGCCAACGCCAGCACCATGTTGGTATTGGACAGCCACTGAATACCTTTGCCGATGCCGGACACGGCCGAAGCGACGAAGGCAATGGTCAGCAAGGTGATGATGGCGATGTAGAACAGCTTGCCCGGGTGATCGATCCAGCCGTTGTATTCCAGCCCACCCGCAATCTGCAGGGCGCCGAGCCCCAGCGAAGCCGCTGAACCGAACAGGGTGGCGAAGATGGCCATCATGTCGATCACCCGCCCGACAGGGCCGTTGGCATGCTTGCCGATCAAGGGCCGGAACGCGGTGGAAATCAACTGCGAGCGGCCACGGCGGAACGTGCCATAAGCGATTGCCAGGCCGACGATGGCGTACATCGCCCAAGGGTGCAGCGACCAGTGGAACAGCGTGGTCGCCATCGCCACCTGCAGTGCCTCGTCAGATTGGCCAGCGGCAGTGCCGGGCGGTGGTGAAACGTAGTGCGACAGCGGTTCGGCGACGCCGAAGAACATCAGGCCGATGCCCATGCCCGCGCTGAACATCATGGCAACCCAGGAGACCGTGCGAAATTCCGGTGCTTCGCCGTCGCGCCCCAGCGGGATTCTGCCGTAGCGGCTGGCAGCCAGCCACAGCACGAAGATGACGAACACGGTAGAGGTCAGGACGAAAAACCAGCCGAAGTTGACGATGACCCAGGATTGCGCAGAGGTAGCGCTCGCGGCGAGGCTGGCTTGGTTGACAACACCCCAGGTGATGAAGGCGATCGCCAGCAGGCTGGTGACGCCGAACACCGCCCAGTCGAGCTTGCCTTCAAGGTGGCGGTCCTGCCTGGCCTCAGCAGTCTTGGACGGGTCGGTGACGCCGAGCGGCGGTGTTTCAACGTTCTCTTGCGTTGCCATCGATGGGCCCTTTTCAGTTTTGCTGCAGGCTTTTGTTGTTGTAATTGCTAGCGATGCCTGCGCAATAACCGGGGCGGCCGCGCTGAAGGCCCCGTGATTATCCTGTGACCGAAACAGTAGCCCCTATTCCAGGACCGTCCTGGCACATCCTCTGAACGACCTGCCGGTCACATTGTGCCGGCCCCGATTGAACCGGCACAAAACCTGAATTGGCTCAGGCAGCCCCATCCAGCCCCATCTGCCAGAAGTCGGCCTCCAGCCGCGAAGCCTGGCCAAAAATTGCCGCCAGTTCCACGAACCGTTGCTCGGTCATGCTGCGCGCTGCCAGTTCATCAAGGTGCTTGCGTGCTGCGGATGCCACGCTCTGGTAACCCTCGCCGGCGTATTCGCCAATCCACTCACGGTAAGGGTGATCACTCAGGTCACCGATGTGCGCAGCCAGCGTGCGGCCGATTTCGGCGTAGCCGATCACGCAGGGCGCCAACGCCACATGCAGTTCGAGCAGGTCACCGGCGGCGCCGCAATCAAGCACGTAACGGGTGTAGGCGACCGTGGCCTGGTGCTCCGGCGCGGCCTCGATATCGGCCTGCGACAACCCCCAGCGGGCGCACAGGCGCAGGTGCAGTTCGGTTTCGTCGAGGATGGCAGCCAGGCCAGCCTGAGCCGCGCGGATGTCGGCCGGCAGCCTGCTTTTATAAGCGGCAAGCGCCCAGGCACGGGCGAACTGGATGAGGAACAGGTAGTCCTGCACCAGGTAAGTCCGGAACGCGTCTTCGCTCAAAGTGCCCTCACCCATCTGCCGAACGAAGGCGTGGTCTACATAGCTCGACCACTGGGGCGCAGTGGCGGCCTTCAGGCGCTCGAAGATATCCATGCTCAGGCCTTTTGATCGTAGATGGCGTCGAAGAAGGCCAGCTCAAGCGCCACGGTGCGCTGGTAGAAGTCACTGGCCAGTGCCGGCTCCTGCGGGCCGACGCGGTCCAGTTCGGCCTGGAGGAAGGCGACGAAGTCCTGGAATGCCGCGTTGTCATGCAGGGTGATCCACTCGGCGTGGACGAAGTTGTCCGGCATTGGTTTTGGTGCCTTCAGCGCCCAATCCAGATACAGGCCTTCGGCAACGTTGAGCACTGCCAGCGCCGCCGCATAGGAACGGGTCGCTGCGGCTTCGCGCAGGATGGCCTTGAAGCCTGCGGTCGGCACGGTGTCCTTGGGTTCGGCGCGCTGCTGCGGGCTTACATCCAGCGCCTGGAAGGCACGCAGGAAATAGGTGTTTTCATCGCTACTGATCATCCCGGCAAAACGGCCGAAACGCAGGCGTGCCTCGAAGGTATCGGCAGTGGCGATGGCGGCGCCGAGCAAGGTCAGGAAGCTGTCGAGAAAACGGTGGTCCTGTACCAGGTAGCGGACCATGACCGGGTCCGCCACACTGCCGTTGCACAGTTCAGTGACGAAGCGGTGGCCGACTGCAGCCGACCAGGTCGCCTCGTTCTGGCGGCGCAAGGTTTGGGAAAAACGTTCGGTCATGATGCTGCACTCCATAGGGTGACAGCGAGGCCGTTACGGTGGGGCATGGAGCGGCCTCGCAGTGAGGCCGGCAAAAAGGCAGGTCGGCAGTCCCATCCCTTCGCCGGCATGATCCGGATCAGGTTCTAAGGGTCACCGCGCTGCAATGCCAGCGGTTTCTCAGCCCGTTGCCGGGCTCCCCTTGGTGGTGAGCAGGTATACCGCACCTTCAAGGGCATTGTCACGAGGCAAAACGCCTGGGCTGGAGGCCAACGCTCAACAGGGAAAATCATAGAGGCCAATAGCCACCAGTCATTAGCCTGTCATTTTACTGTCGTATTTTCGGGCTTCACCCAGGGTCGGGAATACCAGTCGTGATACGCCGTTTTCTCTCGTCAGCAGGCCTTCTGCGCCTTTTGATCCTGATGCTCTGCGCAGCCACCCTGACCTTTCTCTGGGGGTTGCACTTCAGCCAGAAGACCGCCGCACGCCAGGATGCGCTGACGGCCAAGGCGGCCGAGCACCAGAACCTCGCCAACATTGTCGCTGAAAGCCTGCGCCAACTGGTCGATCGTGCCCAGGCCGTAGGCCGTGTCACCCAGGACGACATGAAAATGATGCGCCAAGGCAGCCTGAGCCTGGCCCGGGTGCTGGCCGAAGACCCGGTATTCAAACGCATGAGCCTGTATGACAGGCACGGTCAATTGTTGTCGGCGAGCCATACCGATGAAGCTCCCCACCTGCCGGAAGAGTGGTTGCAGCAGCTGAAGCTGCACGTCGCGCATTACGGCTTCAAACCCTTCCTGCCACGCGTCGAACCGGGCTTCACCCCGCCCGCCATGCCGAGCTGGCGCCTGCCCTTCCTCTTGCCGCTGCCCAATGTACCAGGCCGAGAAATCGACAACATTCTGGTAGTGCAGCTCGACATTGGCTATCTCGCCGTGCTGTTCCAGCACATCGACCTGGGCGATACCGGGCTGATGCGCCTGCAGCAGGACGATGGCCAGGAACGCTTGCGTATCGATACCAGCGGTGTGGTCGTGGCCGGCGACGATTTCGAACCCGGCCTGCCAGCACCGGGCAGCGAGACGGGCCGGCTGGTGCAATTTGCCGCAGGCCACTCGTATCAGAGCCTTTACCGCCGTATCGACGAGCGCGGTTTCAGCATCATCGTCAGCCAGCGCATCGACGAAATCCTCGCGGCCTCTGCCCTGGCGTATTCGCGCCAGTTCTGGCTGAACCTGAGCATGACCCTGATGATCCTTGCCAGCCTGGCCTGGACCTTGCGCCTGCTGCGCAAGCGCCAGGAAGCCTTCAGTGCCCTTGAGCACGCACAACAGGTCAACCAGCAACTGATCGGGCGCCTGGAAGACGAACACCGGCGTAGCAGCCATGCAGCCGCCACCGACCATCTCAGCGGGTTGCATAACCGCCGCCAGTTCGTCGAAATAGCAGGCCTTGCACTGACCCACCAACGTGGCAAGCGCCGGCTGATGGCGATCCTGTTCATCGACATGGACCGTTTCAAGTCGATCAACGATTCGCTCGGCCACAAGATCGGCGACTTGCTGCTGCAGGCCGTGGCCGGGCGCATCCAGCGCCTGCTTGAGCCTGGTGATGAGGCCTCGCGCTTCGGGGGAGACGAATTCGTGGTGCTGCTGGCCGGTGAGCGCAGCGAGGAGCAGATCAATGTTTGGGTACGCGAACTGGTGCTGAAACTGTCGGCTACCTACGCCCTCGATGGCCAGGAAGTCAATACCAGCCCCAGCGTGGGCGTCAGCATCTGCCCGCGCGACGGTCAGGACATCGACAGCCTGATCCGCTGTGCCGATGCGGCCATGTATTCGGCCAAGCAGGCCGGGCGCGCCCAGTACCGCTTCTTCGACCCATCGTTGAACCTCTCCGACATCCAGGCCTTTGCCCTGGAACAGGCTTTTGGCTGCGCCTTGACCGAGCGCCAGTTCGTGCTGCACTACCAGCCGCAGATTCGCCTGGATACCCAGCGCGTGCTGGGGTACGAAGCCTTGGTACGCTGGGAGCACCCGGAATTCGGCCTGCTCTACCCGGACCGTTTCATAGACCTGGCCGAGCGCAGTGGCTTCATCATCGAACTGGGCTGGGAAGTATTGCGCCTGGCCTGCGAAGAACTGGCGCGCTGGGATGCTCACGGTCGCGATAACCGCCTTGCGGTGAATGTGTCGGCATTGCAGCTGCGCCAAGGCGATTTCAGTACCCGCCTGCTGGCCAAGCTGCAGCTCTACGGCATCGCCCCGCAACAATTGGAGCTGGAGATAACCGAGACCACCATTCTCGACCCTGAAGGAACGGCTGTCGGTCACCTGCACCGTTTGCGCGCAGCAGGTCTGGGCATCAGCCTTGACGATTTTGGCCGCGGCTACGCCGGCTTCGCTCACCTGCAATCACTGCCACTGAGCAAGCTCAAGATAGACCGCTCGCTGATCGCACCGTTGTCCAACAGCTACGACGACAGCCCGTTCGTCTCATCAACCATCATTCTGGCCAAGCGCTTGGGCCTGGAGGTTGTCGCAGAAGGCGTAGAAACCCGCGAACAGGTGGTGTGCCTGAAACTCGCCGGCTGCGATATCGCCCAGGGCTACCACTTCAGCCGACCGTTGTCGCCGGCCCAACTGCGCGACTACCCACCCTTCAACAACAGGGAGGAAAAGCCATGCGTGCTCTGACGGCCCTCGCCGGCCTGTTGTTTGCCCAGTTGCTGGCAACCAGCGTGCTGGCCGACTGTACGCCCCACAGCTTGCGCCTGGCCGTCATTCCGATCAAAAGCAGCGAAGACATGATGCGCGAGCATCAAGTGTTGCTGCAACGACTGAGCCACGCAGCGGGGGTGCCGGTGGAACTGGTGATCGCCGCGTCCTACGAAAGCGTGGTCGATGCCATCGTTTCCGGCGGTGCCGACATCGCCCGCCTCGGCCCTGCGTCCTATTTGCTTGCCCAACGCCGCGACCCACGTATAGAACCCTTTGCCACCTTCACCTTGAGTGGCGGGCCTTACACCGCTGCAGGCAGCCATTACCAGGCACTGCTGCTGACCCGCGCCGGCAGCCTTGAGGGGATCGAGCCTTTGCGGGGCAAGCGCGTGGCCCTCAGCGACCCGGCCAGCACCTCAGGCAGCCTGGTGCCCAGCGTCGAATTTGCAGGCCAGGTGGGGGCGCCATTGCAACAGTTCTTTGGCTCGCTGGTGTATGCCGGTACTCATGACAAAGCGCTGGACGCGTTGCTGCAGGGCCGTGTCGATGCCGCGTTCGTTGCAAGCGAGCGGGCCGATGCCTACCTGGCCCGGCATGGGTTGGCACCAGACAGGCTCACGGTGCAGTGGCGGTCGCAGCCGATCTACTACGACCCATACGTGTTCAGTGCCCGCCTGTGCCCGGCCCTGAAAAGCCGAATCCGCAAGGCGATGCTCGATGACCCCGAAGCCCTGGCGGCCTTCGTTACCGCCCAGGGTGCCAGTGGGCTGGTGCCGGTGAGCCAGGCCCAGTACGCGCCGCTGCGCCAGATGATGGATGCCGCGATACCGCGCTGAGTCAGAGGACAGATCAGTCATTAGGGTTTATTGTGTCGGCAACACACGCTGACACCCCCTCACATGACCGACATCGAGCGCTACGTCCGCGCCGCCACCCGTGACAACACCCGGCGCAGTTACCAGGCTGCCATCGAGCATTTCGAAGCCCACTGGGGCGGTTTTCTCCCCGCCACTGCCGACAGCATTGCCCGCTACCTGGCCGATCACGCCGGGCAGCATGCGGTCAGCACCCTGCGCCAGCGCCTTGCGGCCCTCAGCCAATGGCACATCAGCCAAGGTTTTCCCGACCCGACCAAGGCACCGCTGGTACGCCAGGTACTGCGCGGTATCCGCACCTTGCACCCGACGCCGCCGAAACAGGCCGCACCGCTGCTGTTGCAGCACCTGCAGACGGCTGTCGAGCGTTTTGAAGAAGAGGCCAGGCTGGCCCGCGAGCAGCATGACCTGCCAGCACTGCGCCGCGCCCGGCGTGACACTGCACTGTTGCTGCTGGGCTTCTGGCGTGGGTTTCGCGGTGACGAACTGGCGCGCCTGCGCGTGGAACACATCCAGGCCGAAGCCGGCGTGGGTATCAGCCTGTTCCTGCCACGCAGCAAAGGTGACCGTGAAGCGCTTGGCGTACAGCACCGCACCCCGGCACTCAAGGCGCTGTGCCCGGTCGCAGCCTACCTGCAGTGGCTCGAAGTGGCGGGCATTGCCCACGGCCCGGTGTTTCGCAAGCTCGACCGCTGGGGCAACCTGAGCGACACAGCGCTCAACAGCAACAGCCTGGTCGGCCTGTTGCGGCGCATGCTCGAACGGGCCGGCGTGCCGGCGGCGCTGTACACCGGCCACTCCCTGCGCCGCGGTTTTGCCACCTGGGCCACGGCCAACGGCTGGGAGTTGAAGTCGCTGATGAGTTACGTGGGCTGGAAGGATGCCAAATCGGCGTTGCGCTATATCGACTCGGCTCAGCGTTTTGGCGAACTGGCCGTATTACCGGCCAGCCAGGGGCAAGTGCTCATTCCTTGAACGCATAGCGGGGAATGCCGCCCACTTCCGGGCGAATCGCATACAGGTCGCCAGCGTCCGGGTAGTGGCGCAGTTCAGTCGGCGACATGCCGACCCGTGCGGTGGTGATGTACAGCGTACTCATGCCATCGCCACCGAAACAGCAACTGGTCGGGCGCGGCACCGGCATAACTACCTGTTCGGTCAAATGGCCGTCGCGGTCATAGCGCAGCAGGCAGCTGCCATTGAACTGACACACCCATAACCCGCCTTCACGATCCAGCGCGATACCGTCAGGGCGCCCCAGTTCGGCAGGCGTCTCGGCGAACAGGCTGACCTGCTCCAGGCGCCCTTCGGGCAGATACTCGGCGCGGTAGATCGAGCGTGCAGCGGAGTCGACGAAGAACACGGTCTGGCCATCGGCCGACCAGGCAATGCCATTGGGCAGCGCCATGCCGTCATGGATCACCACATCGTGCAGTTCGCCGTCGAAACGCAGCAGCGCACCGGTCTTGCCACTTGGCCCCTCATCCATCAGCCCGGTGACGAAGCGCCCCTGCGGGTCGCAGGTACCGTCGTTGAAGCGGTAACTCGGGCGGTGATGCACCGGCGCCGAGTACTGGCGCACCTTGCAAGACGACATATCCAGAATGGCAACGCTGGCATCTTCGGTGAAGATCAGGTTGCCCTGGTCGGTCAGTGCCAAGGCACCGATACGTGCAGCGGATTCATAGAGGTTCTCGACCTCGCCATCCGGTAGCAGCCGGTGAATCCGCCCGCCGGTGATATCGACGAAATACAACGCGCCCGTGCGCGCATCCCACACAGGGCTTTCACCCAGGTCGGCACGGGTGTTGGCGACCTTGGTCGGCACGTAGTGACATTCCTTGATGAGGCTCCAGCGTTCGGCCACTTCGCCCAGGCTGGAAGCCTCTACCCGCGCCAGGTCACGCGGGTAGCTCACCCCGCTGTTCTCGCTGAAACGCGTGGCGGTGAACTGGCCATTGCTGGCACGCAGGATGTACCCGGTATCCCGGCAAAGCGGGCTGGCCAGGTACAGAACGCCCGGTGTCACCCATTGCGGCTTGAGCTCTTCCGGCGGCTGGGTCACGCCCCACATCCGGGTTTTGGCCACCGGCGAGACCGCATTGACCAGGATGCCGTGTTCCAGCCCTTCCATGCTCAAGGCGTTCATGATGCCCACCTGGGCCATCTTGCCCGCCGAGTAGGCGACCAGGCCTGGCTGGGCATAGCGTTGATACATGGCGCGGTCCGAGGTGGTGAGGACTATGCGTGGTGCCTCGGCTTGCTTGAGGTGCTTCCAGGCATGCTTGGCGAGCCACACCGGGGCGTGCACGCTGATGCCCAGTGCGCGATCGAGAAACGCCTGTTCCTGTGTCTCGATGCCTTGGTAATCGACCCAACCGGCGTTGTGGATGAGAATATCCAGCGCGCCGAAATGCGCGATGGCCAGCTCCACCAGTTCGCGGCATTCTTCTTCGTTTTCCAGGTGGCCGACATGAGCGACCACATCGAAACCCTGGCCCCGCAGGGTTTCGAGTGCGACGCTGACCGCCGCCGGGTTCTGACCTTCGCCCGAGCGGTCAGTGCCCAGGTCGCTGATGACTACCCGCGCTCCCCGCGCGGCCAGCGCCATGGCGTAATCCAGGCCCAGGCCCTGGGCGGCACCGGTGACGATGGCGACTTTATCTTTGAATGGGTCTGTGCTTGGCATTGTAGAGCCCTTCCGATTCTCCTTTTTTACGATAACAATAAAAAAATCAATGACTTAATATTAAAAGCATGCAACTTTGATATCTTCTGGATATCACCTGAGACCCGCCACCTTCCGATGCACCCCGACCGGCAATGTCAAGCCCGGATGAGCCGTTTACAGCAGAGGCTTTGTCGCCGCGATGCCACGCACTATCATGGCCGCCTTGCAGGGTCGGCCGCCGGAGAACGCTTTCCCGGCCCCCGTTCGACTCGATGAAGGAACGTAGAATGATCGAGACACGTTTGCTCAGGCAGTTCATTGCCGTGGCCGAGGAGCTGCACTTTCACAAGGCAGCCATCCGCCTGCACATGGCACAGCCGCCCCTGAGCCAGGCGATCAACCGACTCGAAGAGAAACTGGGCTTCAGCCTGTTCCTGCGCAACAAGCGCGGGGTCAAGCTCACCGCCGCAGGCATGGCCTTCCTGGAGACCGCCTACCGTACCCTCAAGGAGCTGGAACAAGGCATCGAATACGCCCGCAATGTGTCCGAGGGCATCTGCGGCAAGCTGACCATCACCGCCATTTCCATCGCTTACTACGAGTCGCTGCTCAATACCCTGAAGAAATTCCGCGAAATCTACCCGAACGTGCGGCTGACCATCCGCGAAATGCCTTCGGCCTCCCAGGCCAAGGCATTGATGGCCGGTGAAGCGGACATCGGTTTCATGCGCAAGCTGCCGATGCCCCCAGACACCATCGAATCGAGATTGCTGCTCAACGAGCAGATCGTCATGGCGCTGCCCGCCAGCCACGCCAAGGTGCATCAACCTGTGGTCGACCTGCGGGATTTTGCCGAAGAGGACTTCGTCTTCACCCCGCAAGCGCTTGGCAGCGGTTACCACAGCCAGTTGATTGCGCTGTGCGAATCGGCCGGCTTCTACCCCAAGGTGGTGCAGGAAGCGGCGCAGATCCATACCCTGATCGGGCTGGTGGCCTGCGGTTTCGGCGTTGCCCTGGTGCCTGAATCGATTGCCTACTCGACGCTGCGCGAGCGCGTGCAGTTTCGCCCTCTGCGGCCGATCAAGGACCAGCCCACGCCGACCATGGGGCTGTACATGAACTGGAACATACAGAACGCCTCCCCAGCCCTGGGCAGTTTCATATCCATGCTCGACCTGGGGGCGCCACGGCGGTTTGTCGATACCATCCAGCAACCGTTGATTCTGGATGGCAGCGACAAGCACGAACTACACCGCTAGGCGGTATTCGCGCAGCCAGGCATCCAGTGCCAGAGCGGTCTCCAGGTTGTTACGGCGCAACTGTGAATTGAAATACCCCTCGGGCTGGCGCAGCTCAGCGCCCAGCCGCACACGGTCGATCACCTGGAACACCGGGCTGCCCGCCTGCGCCAGCAGGTGCCGGGCCCGCTCACGCAGGAACCGTTCATAGGCAAGGTTCGCCGAAGTCGGATAAGGGCTCTTGCGTCGCTGCAGTACGGCCGCTGGCAGGATATCGGCGCAGGCCTGCTTGAGCAGCCACTTCTCCACACCATCCTTGCCCTTGATCGACCACGGCACGTTGTACACGTACTCGACCAGCTCATGGTCGGTGAACGGCACGCGCACTTCCAGGCTGGCGGCCATGCTCAGGCGGTCCTTGCGGTCGAGCAGAATCGGCAGCCAGCGCTGCAGGTGCATGTGGCAGATTTCACGCATGCGCCGCTCTTGCGGGCTGTCGCCCGGCAAGTGCTCGACGCTGTCCAGCGCCTGGTGATAGCAAACGTCCTGGTAACTGGCAAAGTCGCACAGCCTGTTAAAGTCCGGGTTGATCAGCTCGGGCTGCAGCAACTGCATGCGCGAAAGCCACGGGAAACGCTGCGCCGCCAGCGCCTGCGGATCGCGGAACCAGGCGTAGCCGCCAAACACTTCATCGGCTGCCTCGCCGGAAATGGCCACTGTTGAATGGCGGCCGATGGCCTTGAACAGCAAGTACAACGAGGTGTCCACATCGCCGAAGGTGGCCGCCGAATCGTTGGCCCGGTACACCGCGCTGCGCGCAGGGTCGGCCACCAGTTCGCCGTTGTCGATGAGGATGGTCTGGTGGTGGCTGCCAATGTGTTCGGCAGCTGCCAGCGCGTAGGGCTGATCGCGTTCCGGGCGGAAGGTGTCGCTCTGGAACTGCTCGGCCTGGCCGACGAAATCCACCGAGAACGAATTGACCCTGCCCCCCTGCTCCGCCGTCAGGCGCTGTTGCGCCATGGCCGTGAGGATGGTCGAGTCCAGCCCGCCGGAGAGCAGCGAACAGACCGGCACATCGGCATGCAACTGCTCGCCCAGCGCTTTGCCGAGTAGCGCCCGGGTGCGCGCCACGGTGTCGGGCAGGTCATCTTGGTGCTCGCGCCGCTGCAACTGCCAGTAGCGGCTGAGTTTGGGGCGCCCGTTGGGCCGCCAGGACAAACGATGCCCCGGCGGCAGTTCGCTGACCCCGCGCAAGGCCGTGCGCGCCGTGCCGCGAGAAAGGCTCAGCGCGTCCACCAGCCCGACCACATCCAGCGCACTGGCGAACTCCGGGTGCGCCAGGATTGCCTTGATTTCCGAACCAAACAGCAGCCCCTGCTGGTGGTGGGCGTAGTACAGCGGCTTGACCCCCAGCCGGTCACGCACCAGCAGGAAGTGGCCGTCGCGCCCGTCGAACACAGCGAAGGCGAACATGCCGCTGAGGTGCTCACAGCACTGTTCACCCCATTCCAGGTAAGCGTGCAGCACCACCTCGGTGTCGCTGCGGGTATGGAACTGGTGGCCCGCCTTGCGCAGGCGCTCACGTAGAGCGTCGTGGTTGTAGACCTCGCCGGTGTAGATCAGCGCGACTTCCTCGCCACTGGCGCAGCGGTAGGTCATCGGCTGTACGCCACCGCTGAGGTCGATGATCGCCAGCCGTCGATGGCCCAGCAAGGCATTGCGATGCTGCCAGCTGCCACTGGCATCCGGCCCGCGCAGTGCCAGCGTATCGGTCATGGTGCCGATAACCTCGCCAGCTTGGGTCAGGTTGCGGGTGTAGTCCACCCAGCCTGTGATTGCGCACATGCTGTGCTCCTTACACCTGAAGACGACGGGTTGGAAGCAGGCCGGTCAGGGCCTGCAGGCGCTTGGCGATATCCAGCAACTGCCGCTCGCTGTCACGCCGGCCCATGATCTGCACGGCCAGCGGCGCCTTGCCGTCGGCACTCAGGCAAATCGGCACGGTAATGGCCGGCAGGCCGCTGAAACTGGCCAGCGGGGTGAAGCTGATCTTCTGCTCATAGCCGTCGTCTGCGGGCGAAGGGATGGTCGAGTCCCCTGGCTGCGGGTTGCGCCGGTCGAATGGCCGGTTAGGGTCCATGGGGAATACCACGAAATCCACTTGGGCGTTGTCGAACCAGGCCTCGATACCGGAACGGATCTTGTCCATGCGCTGGTGGATGCGCCGGTAGTCAGCGTCGCTAACGCCCTCACCCACTTTCAGGGCGCTGAGTGTCGACCAGTGCAGCTCGCAGTCGAAGCGCCGGGCCCAGGCAGCCGAGGCCAGCCACGCATCCCGTGCGCACAGCTGCCAGGCGTCGCCACGGCAGGCCCACAGGTCCGGCATGGCAACCTCAGCGGGCGCCATGCCCAGGTCTGCCAGTGCGCTGCGTGCCTGGCCCAGCATGTCGAGCATGGCCGCACTGGTCAGCGCCGGGTCCAGCGCGTGCTCCAGCATGGCGACCCGATAGCGCTCTTTGAGTGGCTGTTGCTGGCCGAGCAGTGGCTCCAGGCCCAGCAACGGGAACAGCAGGTCGAGGTCATCGGCGCTGCGGGCGACCCAGCCCAGTGCGTCCATGCGCGGTGATAACGGAAACACCCCGGCCAGGCTCTCGGCCTTCTGGGTCATGCGCAGGCCGACCATGCCGCAGTGCGAGGCAGGCCAGCGCACCGAGCCGAGCACATCGGTGCCCAACGAGATATCGCACAGCCCCGCTGCCACCGACACCGCCGAACCTGTGCTGGAGCCAGACGGATCGATGCTCGGGAAGTGTGGGTTACGACAGCCGGCGCCAAAGGCAATGTTCAGCTCGGTAGTGGCGACCTTGCAGGTCAGCGCGATGCGCGGGTCAAGGAAGGCCAGCGCCTCGGCGCTGCGCTGCGGGTAGTGGCGGTAGCTGCGCAGGCCCAGGCGGGTCGGCAAACCTTGCACGTCAACAGTGTCCTTCACGCCCAGGCGGTACCACGGTGCCTCGACCTCACGGGTGCTGGTCAGGCAACGGTAGTGGCTGTCGGCTTGCACGGACCATTGTGCGTACTGCGCTGCCCAGTCCGCTGCCAGGGCGGGGCTGCGCTGCAGCAGTTCATGGCGCTTGCGCAGGCTCAGGCCGAGGTATTCGGGCTGCTCGCGGCCGTGGGTGGCGTTGGCGCCGCAGTTGCTGAGGTAGTGGGCGATGGCATCTTGAGTGTCAACGTGGTTCATGGGTGTATTCCTTGACAGAAGTGGAAGCCGCCCACGGCAGAGGCTTGCCGGTGGCGGATAAAGGCAGGTCGGTGACACGGCGTACCGCAACCGGCCATGGATGGCCCGGCGATAGTTGGCGCAATGCCTCCAGCACCGCGTGTTCGGTGAGGGTGTCGCAGCTGTACAACACCTCGAACGCTTCGCCGCGCAGCGCATCGGCCACAGCAACGCAGGCCAGCGCCGGGCAATCCAGGCGCTGAGCAAGGTCACTGGCCAGACGGGCCAGGTCGACGCGCAGCCCATTGACCTTGATCAGGCTGCTGGCCCTGCCCAGCCACTGGAAGCGCTGTGCGTCCAGCGCCAGTACCTGGTCATCGCAGCAATACGTGGCTGCGGCGTGCGCCTGGCACGGCTGGCGGGCGATGCGCGGGCTGGCCACGTTCAGCGCACAGGGCTGGCCCGGGGGGCTGAGCAGTGTCACATCGCTCAGCAGCGTCCAGGGCTGCTCTGCATCACTGTGCGCATCCAGCTCGCGGTAAGCCATGGCGCCGGTTTCGGTGGAACCGAGCAGTTCGACGAAACGCACCTGTGGCCCGGCATGGCGCTGCACCGTGGCCAGAGCCCCCGGCGGCAGCAACGAGGCGCTGTGCACCACCAGTACCGCACGCCGGGCACTCAGCCGGGCCAGCAGCGCCGGCAGCACGCGCCAGGTACTGGCAATGGCGAGAATCACGCACGGACCGTCCCCGTCGAGCGTTGGCATGCGTTGCTGCTCCAGCGAGCAGGCGTGCAACCGGGCGTTCAAAACCCTCGCACCGACCTCGCCAAGGATCATGCCGTAGCTGTGGCTGACTGGCGCAAACGAGAATATCTCCCGTGCATCGGGCGCCCAACGGCCGAGAATCAGCGTTGCCTCGCGCTCCATCTGCACCTGGCTGCGCAGCCATTGCCGGGGCGCACCGGTAGAGCCGGAGGTGGTAAACAGATGCTCGGCGCTCACTCGGTGGCCTGCAGGGTCAGTTGGTCTTCCAGTTTTTGCCCGACGAATTGCTCCATCTTTTCCAGGGTTTCGAACCAGAAGCGCACATCATCGCTGAGGTAGTCCACTTCGATGTCGAAGCAGCCCTCGATGGCGGTGATCACTTCCACAGCCATGAGGCTGTCGAAGCGTTCGCCGAGAAAGTCACGAAAACTGTCGCGTTTATCGATGGCGTCGACGTGCTCGCCAAGCAGCTGGGCGAGGGTGTGGCGGATACGCTGTTCAATGCTGAGGTCGTTCACGAGCCGGTCTTTCCTTGTTGATGGGCAGCGTTGGTCAATTCCGCTCCGGCACTGAAGAACACGTGCTCGGGCAGGATCGGGTCGAAGTGCAGGTAGATGAAGGCATTGGGGTAATGCGTGCGCAGGCAGCCGTGCAGGCCTTCAGCCAGCGCCTGGTGAGCCTGCCGGTCGCGGGCCTGTGACAGGGTGATGCGCACATGGAACTGCGCCGGTGCACCGTCGCGGTCGGCAACGGGCATCGGCATGCCGGCGCTGAACACACTGGCCTCAGGTAACGGGTTGAAGAACACCATGCAATGGGCGGTGTCGGCGCCCAGTTGCTTGAGCTGGCGGGTAAAGGCCAGCGCCAGGCGCTTGCGCTCCAGCGCTTGCAGCGGTGCACAGCAAACAGTGAGGGTGGGCATGGCGGCTCCTTACGACAGCTGCAAGCTGGGCAGTTGCTGGCGCTGGCCTTGGGCAAAGGCGTCGAGCAGGCGGCCCAGGCAGGTGGACAGCGCATCGACCCCTTGCAGGAACAAAGGCGACCAGGCATGGCCGGCAGCGCCGCGCACCTTGTCGAGGAAAAAGCGCAGGTGGGCAAGGTCCACCGGCAGGCCCAGGTCGGCAGCCAGTGCCACGGCCTGGTAGGTGCTGAGCAGGTCGGGAATGCGCTGCCCCTGGTTGGCGAAGCCGCCCTGGCGCACTTTGTGCGCAGCCAGTAACCGGGCGGCAGCCTCAGTGACGTCGTTGCCGATATGGGCCAGGCAGGCCAGTGCCTGCAAACCGGCGCGCAATGACACTTCGCCACGGGGGAACGATGCGTAGCCATGGGCCTGCCGGCAGCTGACGACGTAGCGTTCGATGGCCGCGAGGTCTACGCCGCTGTCATCGCCCAATTGCCGCAAGATCGACACGGCCGATGCGGTGGACACCATGTCCGAGCCGCGCCCCTCCCAGAAACCGAAGCCGCCGTCAGGGTTCTGCAGCGAGGCCAGCCAGCGGCCGATCGCCTGGCGGGGCCCTGGCTGGCCAGCGAAGGCACCTGCTGCAAGGCCCCAATTGGTACAACGCACCTCGGCACCACGGCCTGGCATGTACATGATCCCAGGCTCGTTGGGCATCTGGCAGCCTTCGATCCAGCGCAGGGCCGCATCGCGCGGCTGCTGCGCCAGGCTATCGCCCAGCACGGCAGCCGCGGTGGTCAGCACGTCGGCGGCGGTATCGGCCCGGCGATACGAATAGCCGCCCTGGGGCATCGACAACGTAGCGATGAACGCTGCCACGCCATCGGCCAGGTGCGCCACCGGCTCTCCCAGTGCTTTTAGCGAACCCAGTGCGCAGAACGCCGCCCAGACATCCTCACCGTCATAACCCGCCCAGCGCACGAAGGCACCGGTCGGGCCGCGCAAGGCATCGATCCATTCAGCGCAGCGCTTACGGTCCAGCGGTTGCGCCTGCAATGCCGCAAGGCTTGCGGTGGCGCGATAGGTCGCCCACAGGCACGGCACAGCCGCCGCTTCGCTGAAGCGGAAGCCACCGCAATCCATCTGCTGTGCCTGCAGCCAGCCGATCAGGCGTGGCAGGTTCCATTGCGGCGCCGGCAAGCCCTGGCGAGCCAGCGCTCGCGCAGCCATCACGCCGTAGAAGCAGGCACGGGTGTCGGCCAGGTTGCGTCGGGCGAAATCCGCCGACCAGCTCAGGCCACCATTGGCACACTGCAACCCCTCGAGCCAGGCATACAGGGGCTCGGTGTCCCGCACCTGGCCATGGCACACTTCGATCAAGGTGCGCAGCGCATAGTGGCTGGCCCACACGTCCGCCGTCTGGCCCGGGCACATGGCATAGGCGTCGCCATCGAACAGCGTAGCGATCCAGGCCGCTGTTTCGTCGCACTGTTCAACGCCAACGCCCAGGTCGTGCAGGGTTTCGGTGCAATAAAACGTGGCCCAGGCATCGGAGGGCATCCCCTTGCTCCAGGCAAAGCCGCCATCGCGGTTGCGCCGAGACAGGATGTAGGCCTGTAATACCGGTACATCAACCTGCTCAAGGCGCCCAACCCAGGCCAGGCTGCGTATGGCCGCATAGGTGCACCACAAGTCCGGTTGGCCGTTGCCCAGGCCCTGCCCCAGAGGGAATCGTGGCGGCGTCATTGCTGGCCACCGACAAAGCGCAGGTTGGTCTTCTTCCAGCTCTTTTGCGACCCGCCACTCTTGTTCAGCGCCGACAGGTTGTTGACGAACAGTACGCGGCTCCAGCGCAGCCCCATGTGCTGCTCGCAGCGCTCCAGCAAATGCGCTTGCAGGCGCGCTTCCTGGCTGCTGTCCCAGACGACGTCACGCTCGAGGATAAGCGCGGCGCTGTCGGCCTGGCGGTCCACTTCGATGACATAACCTGTGGCATCGCAACTGCCGTACACCACCTCCTCGACCGCGCGGATCTCAAGGCCTACGCCAGCCACGCGGACGCTATCGCTGTCACGCCCGTTGATCAGCAAGGCCGGGCTGACCTGGCCTGGCTGCCAAGGCGAGGTGATGGTCACGCTGTCACCGGTGTCCAGACGCAACAGCGGGCGTGCATACAGGTTGAGCGGCGTAACGACGAGGCGGCCCGTGAGCCCCTCGGCCGGGGTGACCAGCTTGCCGTCGGGCAACAGCAGTTCGAAATAGTTGGTGGCAGTGGCCAGGCGCATCTGCACGTCCTGGCCCACTGCGGCCAACGTGCCGGTTTCGGTACTGCCGTAGCTGGCATCGAAAACATCGCATTGCCACCAGCGCGCCAGGCGTTCGCGCAACGGCTGGGTGTTGACCTCGCCAAGCAGCATGATCGAGCGCACCGACTCGGCGAAGCTGTGCAGCAATCCGCGCTGTTTCAGGTAGCGGGTCAGTTGCACCAGCACACCCGGGGCAATGAACAGGACCGTAGGCCGATACGTGTCGAAGGTGTTGCACACCCGCTCCCAGTCGGTAATACCGGTGGTAAAGGGATAGAGGCGCACGTGGGAAACGTCCAGGTACTCGCAGACGTTGGCGATCAGGTCACCTACCGGCACGATGTCCGATGGCATCAGGTTGGCCACCCGCGAACCCGGGCGCAGCACTGCCCGCCAATAGCTGGCGACACTGACGGCATTCCAGATGATGTCTTCTTTCAAACGCGGGGTCGGGGTCGGCTCGCCAGTCGTGCCGGTGGTGGCGTAATACTTGGCCGCCTCGCCCAGTTCCACCGTGCAGAACTCGAGCGGCTGGCCTTTGAGCAATGCCTTGGCGGTTACAGGCAACTGCTGGAAGGCCGGGAAACTGTAAGGACCTATGTTTGCGTAATGGGCGCTGTGTTGTGCTCGCGTCCAAATTGCTTGCAACTTGCGTTCATAAAATGCGGCGTCGGGGACATGCCCCGCCTGCAGCTGAAGCTCGCGTTCCGCGGCCTTCAGCACGCCGTAATCCTGGTCGCTGTGAACTAACATCGACTCGCCCTCTCGAATAAACAGCGCAGAGAATTGGCGAGCGTCCGGCTCAAGTAAAATACTTATTTGAAACCGCCGGTGATAGTCACGAGGTATTATTCAGCAACTTCAGCGGGTAAAACCTGATCAGCAAGTGCGATTTTTCCGAGCGCTATTCATTCCTCGCGCCGTGGATCCGGTGGGATATCAGACAAAGATGTTTTGGGTATTTCCGGGGCATGCCACGGGCTTTTTTCAGCAACCTTGAGACCGAGCGCCGCACACGCGGCGCATCGCCATGGGTTTGCCGCAGACGCTTCAGCGCCCGTGGCGCAACGCCATACCCGCGCAACATCACTGGCCCGGGCCCGCAACAAGTGCGCGGCATCGGCGCAGGCCTGCTCCAGGGTCATCGGCCCGCTGGCCAGGGCGAATGCCGCATCGATACCGTGCGCATACAGCTGCTGATAGCCTTCACCCAAGGTGCCCGCCAGCACCACCACCGGCACCCCATGGCGCTTGGCGACACGCGCCACCCCCATCGGCGTCTTGCCCCGCAGGGTCTGGGCATCGAAGCGGCCCTCACCGGTAATCACAAGGTCGGCACCTTTCACCAACGCATCGAGGCCGGCCAACTCCGCCACCACTTCCACGCCCGGGCGGAACTGCGCCCCCATGAAGGCTTTGGCCGCGAACCCCATGCCGCCGGCCGCACCACACCCTGGCTGTTCCCGAACATCTTGGCCCAGTACCTGCGCACAATGGTCGGCAAAGTGGCCCAGCGCTTTGTCCAGGGCCTGGACCTGCTCGGGGCTGGCACCCTTTTGTGGCCCGAAGATCGCCGAAGCACCATTGGGCCCACACAGGGGATTGTCGACGTCGGCCGCCACTTCGACCTGAACCTGCGCCAGGCGCGGGTCAAGGCCGCTGGCATCGATACGTGCCAGCCCGGCCAGGGCCAGGCCGCCCTCTTCCAGTGGCTGGCCATCGGTGTCCAGCAAACGCAGGCCAAGGGCACGCAGCATGCCGCTGCCGCCATCGTTGGTAGCACTGCCGCCGATTGCCAGGACGATGCGCTGTGCCCCTGCGCTGAGCGCGGCGTCGATCAGTTCGCCGGTGCCCCAGGTGCTGCTGCGGCAGGCATCACGCTGCGCACTTGGCACCAGTTGGATACCACTGGCCTGGGCCATCTCGATGATCGCTGTGCGGCTTTCGGCCAGCCAGCCCCAACCGGCCTGCACCCACTGGCCGAGCGGCCCGCGAACGGTCTGCCGGCGCAGTTCGCCGTGGCTGGCAGCGACAATCGCCTGCATGGTGCCTTCGCCACCATCGGCCATGGGGCACTCGAGCAGCTCAGCGGTCGGCAGCGCCTCTGCCAGGCCGGCGGCGATGGCACGGGCGACACCGGCAGCATCAAGGCTGTCCTTGAACGAATCGGGGGCGATGACGATTTTCATGGGGATTCTCCTGTCCAGATGGCCGCATGCTGACAGTTGTCCGGCGTCGGGGCCTCGGTCGGATGCACAAACCGGCCGACAGGTTGTTTGGGCAAATGCCTTTTTGCCCAGGTCAATCCGCTGGCAACAGCTGCAACCCCAGATACAGGCTCAACATGCCCTCCAGGCGCAACGGGTCGACCTCGCCCAGCTCGGCAATGCGCTCCAGGCGGTAGCGCAGGCTGTTGCGGTGAATCCCCAGGGCATCGGCGCAGGCCTGGCTCTGGCCATCATGCGCGCACCAGGCACGCAGGGTGGCGAGCAACTGCCCGCTGGCATCCTTGGCACGCACGCGGTGCAGCGGCTCAAGCAGCTCATCCAGCGCATCTTCATTGCGGTGGCGCCACAACAACGCCGGCAGACGGTAACGCGCAAGGCTCAATAACTGCTCGCCTGGCAACACTTCGCGGCCATAGGCGAGCAGGTCACGAACCCGCCGGTAACCGCGGCGCAACTGCTCAAGGCTCTGCGCCGGGCTACCCAGCGCCATGCGCTGGATCTGCCAGCCGCTGCGCTGCACGCGCTCGAGCAGGCGCACCTCATCCAGCGCCACCCCGGCCGGGCGGCACCACAGCAAGGAATCGCGTGCCGGGCTCACGCACCAACTGTCCGGGTAACGGCTCATCAACCAGGCAGCCAAGGCCTCGGCCGCCGGGCCGGCACGCAATTCGAACAAACACGGCACCCGTGGCAACTGCGGCTTCAGGCCCAGTTGCTGCGCTTCGTCCAGCAGCCGCGGCGAGTCGCCCGTACCACCGAGCAGCAACGCCAGCAGGTCATCACAACGCTGGCGCCGCCATTGCTGTTCAACCTGCAAATGGCGCTGGGCCAGCAGCATTTCAGCGGTCATGCGCACCAGTTCGCCGTAGGTGCGCAGTTGCTGTGGGTCACCCGTCAGCCCCAGCACGCCGATCAGCCGCCCATCGAGCATCAGCGGCAGGTTGACCCCCGGCTGCACGCCTTTGAGGCACTTGGCGGCGTCTGCATCCAGCTCGACGATCCGGCCATTGGCCAATACCAGCTGCGCACCTTCGTGGCGGGTGTTGATGCGCCCTGGCTCACCACTGCCCAGGATCAGCCCCTGGCTGTCCATGACATTGACATTGCACGGCAGAATGGCCATTGCCCGATCGACAATATCCTGCGCCAAGTCATGGTCCAGTTCGAACATTCGGTGGTCCTTGAGGGTATTGGGTTTTGGTCGCGAGCAGGCGCGGCACAGGCGACCTTGGCGCAAGAAGCCCGATCATGGCACACGGCTCTATCGCTGACCAACGCCGAACACGCCCCTCATGAAGCATGGCGCTCCTTCCGGCCGTCAGATCACTGCATCACCCTCTCATCCGAGGCGTCAAATGGTTCCAAGGCCCCCTTTGGAGAATATTCATGACTCAGCACGCCGTGGCTCGCCTCGAGCAACTCGACCCCAAGCGCCCCCTTCGCGTACAAGCCGGCAGCGAAGAAGTGATCCTGATTCGCAGCGCCGGGCAGGTCCGCGCCTATCAGGCCAATTGCCCGCACGCCGGAGCGCCGCTGGAAGAGGGCGTGGTATGCAACGGCCTGCTGGTCTGCCCCTGGCACAAGGCCGCTTTCGCCGTTGACGAAGGCGTGGTCTGCGAGCCGCCGGCCCTGGCAGACCTGCGCCGTTACCGCGCATGGGTCAAGGATGGCGAAATCTGGGTCGATGACCAGCCTCTGCCGCATCCCGAGCCACCGCGTCACAGCGATGCGCGCTGCTTCGTCGTCATCGGCGCCGGTGCCGCAGGCTCGGCGGCGGTTGCCACGCTGCTGGCCCATGGGTTCGGCGGTCGCCTGGTGTGGCTCGACCAGGAGCGGCAACCGGCGTATGACCGTACTGCGCTGAGCAAATTCGTGATTGCCGGCGAAATGCCGCCTGATGAAGTGCCAGCGCTGCTTGACGCTGACCAGTTGCGCACAGGCCAACTGGAACGGCGCTCGGGCAAGGTGCGCCTGCTGGATGCCAAAAAGCGCCAGATCACCCTCGCCGACGGCCAGCGTATCGATTATGACGCAGCCTTATTGGCCACTGGCGGCAAGCCGCAACGCCCTGACCTGCCCGGTGCAAGCCTGGCAGGCATCGTGACGCTGCGCTCGCGCGAAGATGCGGCGCGCCTGCTCGATGCCGCCGAACCCGGCCAGCCCGTGGTGATCGTCGGTGACGGGTTCATCGGCCTGGAGGCCGCATCGGCATTGCACACGTACGGCGCACAGGTCCACGTGGTGACCCGCCACGAGGTTCCGCTACGCATGCAGTTGGGTGAACGCATTGGCCGCTCGATTCGTGCGCTGCATGAGCGTGAGGGCGTGATGTTCCATGGCCCGACCGACGTCGAGCGGTTCATCGGTGCGCAACACGTCGAAGCCGTGCTGCTGAGCAATGGCGATAAGATCGAAACATCACTGGTCTTGCTCGGCACCGGCGTCACGCCTGCCACTGCCTTCGTGCAGGGCGTGCAATTGGCCGAGGACCACTCCATAGCGGTCGACGCCGAGCTGCAGGCCGCCGACCGGCTGTGGGCGGCCGGTGATATCGCGACCTTCCCCCTCACCGGCCGCCCGGTGCGCATCGAGCACTGGCGCCTGGCCCAGCAACACGGTGTCATAGCTGCCGCCAACATGCTGGGCGAGCAACGCCGGTATGAAGACGTGCCGTTCTTCTGGACTTATCAGCATGGGCGTACCTATGAAGTACTGGGGCATGCGCGCGACTGGGACCGCATCGAGTTTGTCGGGGCGCCGGAGCAAGGCGATTTCATTGCCTTGCAATGTGCAGGTGAGCGGGTGGAGGCTGTGATCGCCAAAGGCTATTCGGATGCCATGGCGCAGTTGTCGCAGCGTATGAAGCGGTCACTGAGCCTGGCTCAGGCGCTTGAGTTGATCGGCTGAACGCATTCACCCCGCACCAGGCCGGCTGCCGATCATGCAAAAATCAGCTATGGTTTTCTCCACCTCAAATAACAAGAATTTCGTGGAGCGCCCATGGCCGCGCACACCGCCTCACCCCATGCCAGTGAGCTGGCCGCATTCGTCGATTGCCATTTCGCCGAACGTGGCCTGATGCCCGAGCCTGTGATCGCCGAATCCTGGTACCGCAGCATCAACCAGCATCACCTGGACCCTGAACTGCGCCACGTCGACAATATCCTCAGCGCCGCCGAAATCCGCCAGCACCAGGCCCAGCATGAGGCCTACCTGGCCATCGCCAGCCAGGGTGTCAGCGGCCTGGCGCGGCGCGTTGTGGATGCAGGCTTCGCCGTGCTGCTCAGTGACGCCGAGGGTATTACCCTCGATGCCCGCTTGCCGGCCGACCCGCAACGCTATACCCGTTCCGGGCTGATCGTTGGCGCGCGCTGGGACGAGTCGGTGGCCGGCACCAACGGCATCGGCACCGCTCTGGCTAGCCGGCAGGCCCTGACCATCCACCGTCAGGAGCACTTCCTGGCAGCCAACGCCCGCCTGAGCTGCTCGGTGTCGCCGATCTTCGATGCCCACAATCAACTGCTCGGTTGCCTGAATGCCACCTGCCTGTACAACGACGGTCCCAAGCAAGCACAGCACCTGACCTTGCAGTTGGTGACCCTGTACGCACGGCTGATCGAGAACAGCCATTTCCGCGAGCGCTTTCGCGACCGCCTGACCCTGGCGCTGAAACCGCGTGACGAGTTCTCGGACCTGGCGGCCGAGCAGTTGCTTGCGCTGGATGAAGGTGGCCGGGTGATCGGTGCCAATCGGGCGGCCTTCCTTGCGCACAGCGGCAAGTTGCTGGGGGCGCCTGTCGAGCAACTGCTGCACGCCGATATCGACCAACTGCTCGACCTCACCCGTGGCGGCGCCCGCGGTACCCAGTTGCGCGCCCATGCTCAAGCGCTTTTGCTGGACGTCGGCCTGCGCGTCCCCGCCGGCTATCGCCCGCTGCCGGCTGTACCGCCGATGCCCGCACGGGCTCGCCACCCCGGCCTCGAACAATTGGCAGGCCAGGACGCGCAACTGCAACAAAGCGTGCGTCGGCTGCGCAAGGTGCTGGACAAGGACATCGCCATCCTCCTCGACGGCGAAACCGGTACCGGCAAGGAAGCTTTCGCCCGCGCCCTGCACCAGGCCAGCCAGCGCCATGCCAAGCCGTTCGTGGCGCTCAATTGCGCAGCGATACCCGAGTCATTGATCGAAAGCGAACTGTTCGGCTACCGCGCCGGCAGTTTCACGGGTGCCAGCCGCAAAGGCATGAAGGGCAAGCTGGAGCACGCCAATGGCGGCACACTGTTTCTCGATGAAATCGGTGATATGCCTGCACACCTGCAAACGCGCCTGCTACGGGTGCTGGCCGAACGTGAACTGGTGCCACTGGGTGCAGAAACGCCAGTGGCGCTTGATATCCAGGTGATATCGGCGACGCACCAGGACCTGCAGGCCATGATTGGCGAAAAGCGTTTTCGCGAAGACCTTTACTATCGCCTGTGCGGGATGCGCATGAGGTTACCGGCCCTGCGTGAGCGCAGCGACCGCCGCGAGCTGATCGATGCGCTGCTCTCTGGCTTGTCGGCCGGGTCGGGGTTGCGTTTGAGCGCCGAGGCGCATCGTTGCCTGCTGGGCCATGCGTGGCCGGGGAATGTGCGCCAACTGCTCAACGCCCTGCGCCAGGCGGTAGCGCTGGCCGAGGGCGGTGTGATCGAACTGGCCGACTTGCCCCAGGAGTTGCTGGACGGTGCAGCGCCTGCCCAGCCTGCAGCGCTCGAGCAACAGGTGGAAGACCTTCAGGCGCGGCATTTGCTGGAGGTCTTGAAGCGTGAGCACTGGAACATGAGCGCAGCGGCGCAGGCGTTGGGCATTTCGCGCTCGACGCTGTACCGCAAGATGAAGCGGTACGCGATCGTGCAGCCAAACCTGTTGGGGTGACCGGTGCGCCCCTATCGCCGGCAGGCCGGTGCCATGCACCCCAGCGTCTGCATCGCCGGCAAGACAGGGACGCTGGGGTGAAGACTTACCCCTGGATGTACACCACCTGGGTGCGCGTGTACTCATACAGCCCATGCTTGCCATCCGCCCCGCCGATGCCGGACTTGCGCGCACCGGCGTGGAAGCCCTGCATGGCTTCGAAGTTCTCGCGGTTGATGTAGGTCTCGCCAAAGTCGATCTCGCGGCAAGCCTTCAGCGCTGCATTCAGGTCGCGGGTATAGAGCGATGAGGTCAGCCCATACTCACTGTCATTGGCCAAGGCAATCGCTTCGTCCAGATCGTCGACCACCTGGATCGGCAATACCGGTCCGAAGATCTCCTTGCGCATGATCTCCATGTCCGCAGCACAGCCGGCGAGCACAGTCGGCTGATAATGGAACCCGGCGCCGAGGTCGGCGACCTGCCCCCCGGTCACCAACTGGGCGCCCTGCCCTACGGCCGTGCGCACCATCTGCGCCACCTTGTCGAGGCCGGCCTGGTTGATCAGCGGCCCCATGTCCAGATCGGCCTGGCGCGAGGGGTCGCCATAGCGGATGGCCGCCATGGCCTGGCCTACCTTGTCGACGAGGGCGTCGGCCACCTTGCGCTCCACATACACCCGTTCGGCACAGTTGCAGACCTGGCCGGTGTTGATCACGCGCGAGGCGACGATGGCTTTCACCGCAAGGTCCAGGTCGGCGTCAGCCAGCACGATCGCCGGGGCCTTGCCGCCCAGTTCGAGGTTGAGCTTGGTAATGTTCGGTGCGGCCGCGGCCATGATCCGCGCGCCGGTAGCCACGCTGCCGGTGAAGCTCACCAGGTCGACACCAGCATGGCTCGACAGCCCGTGACCGACGCTCGCCCCTTTGCCGCCCACCACGTTGAACACGCCTGCGGGCAAGTCTGTCTCGGCCACCAACTGGGCGAACGCGTAGCAATTGATGGGGGTTTCCTCACTGGGCTTGATCACGATGGTATTGCCGGTGAGCAGCGCCGGCGCCATCTTGCGTGCGATGAGGAAGAACGGGAAGTTCCACGGCAGAATCCCCGCCACCACGCCCAGTGGCTTGCGCATCAGGAAGATGTGTTCGTGGGCGCGGTCGCTGCTGAGTACCTCGCCCTCCAGGCGGCGCGCCCATTCGGCCATATAGTCAAGGTAGTCAGCGGTAAAGTTGACCTCGACCTGGGCCAGCGCCGGCACCTTGCCGCCCTCCTGGGTAATGATCCGCGCCAGGCGGTCGGCATTGGCCCGCACCTTGGCGGCGATCTGGCGCAGGTAGCCTGCCCGTTCAATGGCCGTCTTCGCCGCCCAGCCCTTTTGCGCCTTGCGTGCTGCTGCGATGGCGCGCTCCACCTGTTCGGCCGGTGTTTCTGGCACCCGCCCCAGCAACTGGGCGTTGGCCGGGTTGTAGACCTCGATTAGCGCCTCGCTGGGTACAAACGCGTTGTCGATGAAGTTCTGGTAGGTCGTGTCTGTCATGCTCGTGTCACTCCTGTGGTGTGTTGTCGGCCAGGGGCGGCTGGGCGACGGGCTTGGCGCTGAACCGCTGCCACGCATCGCCTTCGGCCTTCAAGTCATGGGCGCGCTTGATCAGGTACTGGTGCACCTGCTCGACCTGCTCGGGTTTGAGGTTGTCGGCGAACGAAGGCATGCCATCGGGTACCCTGCCGCCATAGAGGATGCCGAGGAACATCTGGTGCTTTTCGGCAGTGAGCTTGCGCAGGTCGGGCAGCACACCACCACTGACGGCGTGGATACCGTGGCATTGCGAGCAGTTGCCGTCATACAGGGCGGCCCCGGCAGCGACCGTTTGCGCATCGGCGGTCAACGCGGGCGGCTCCGGTGCGTCGGCCGGTGGCGCCGGCTCACGCAACTTGGCGGTACCGCCGATCTTGTAGGTCAGCACCTGGGCGAACGGCTGCACCCCGGCGCGCAGCGACAACGCGCCGGCGAAGGTGGAAAACGCCCCGCCCCAGCCGGCCATGAACGTCACGTACTGCTCGCCGTCCACCGAATAGGTGATCGGGGCAGCCATCACGCCGCTGGCGGCGGGCGACTCCCAGAGCTTTTTGCCCGAATCGGCGGCATAGGCGATCACCCGGCCATCGGCGCTGCCTTCGAACACCAGGTTGCCGCCAGTGCTCAGGGTGCCGCCGTTGAAGATGGTGATGTACGGCACCTCCCACGCCGGCGCCTGCTTGACCGGGTCCCAGGCGATCAGCTTGCCCGACCAGCTCTTGGCCATGTCCAGCAGGCCTTCGGCGCCTTCAGGCATCATGCCGGTGCGCAGCCCCAACTGGTAAACGCTCTTGAACGGGTTGCGCTTGGGCGCCTCGGGGATGTGCTCGTAGTAGGCCGACATGATATGCGCCGGGATGTACACCAGGCCCGTGTCGGGGTTGTAGGACATTGGGTGCCAATCATGGGCGCCCCAGAAAGCCGGGGTCACCAGCTTGCGCTTGCCGTCCTTCCAGTAGGCCGCCGCCTCATCGTCGATGATCGGCCGCCCGGTCTTCATGTCGATGCCTTTGGCCCAGTTGACCGGCACGATGTTCTTCGCCGACAGCAGCTCACCGGTGGCACGGTCCAGCACATAGAAGAAGCCGTTTTTCGGCGCCTGCATCAGCACTTTGCGCGGTTTGCCGTCAATGGGCAGCTCGGCCAGGATCATGTGCTGGGTGGCGGTGAAGTCCCAGGCATCGCCTGGCGTGGTCTGGTAGTGCCAGGCGTATTCGCCGGTGTCGGCATTGACCGCGACGATCGAGGAAAGGAACAGGTTGTCGCCCTTGGCCTGGCTGCGCCATTTCGGGTCCCACATCGAGCCATTGCCCACGCCGATATACAACAGGTTGAGTTCCGGGTCGTAGGCGAACGAATCCCAGGCCGTACCGCCGCCACCCCACTCGACATACGCGTCGCCGTGCCAGGTCTTGCTGGCGATCTCCATGGCTTTGTTCTCGGGCGGCAGCTTGGGGTCGCCCGGCACGGTGAAGAAGCGCCAGGCCTGTTTGCCGGTTTCGGCGTCATATGCGGTCACGTAGCCGCGCACACCGAATTCGGCACCGCCATTGCCGATGATCACCTTGCCGTTGACCACCCGCGGCGCCCCGGTGATGGTATAGCTGCGTTTGTCGTCATCGCGGGTGTCCACCGACCACACGCGCTTGCCGGTCTTGGCATCGATCGCCTCCAGGCGGCCATCGAGCACACCCACGTAGACCTTGCCCTGCCACACCGCCACCCCTCGGTTGACCGCGTCACAACAGGCCTCACCGGCGCGGTGGCGGTCAGACTGCGGGTCGTACTTCCACAGCAGCGTGCCATTGCGCGCGTCCAGGGCGTACACCACCGAAAACGGCCCGGTGGTGTACATCACCCCGTCAACCACGATCGGTGTAGCCTCCACGCCACGGTCAAGGTCGAGCTTGTAGCTCCAGGCAAGGCCGAGCTGGTTGACGTTGCCCTGGTTGATCGCCTTGAGCGGGCTGTAGCGCTGCTCGTCATAGGTACGGCCGTGGCTCATCCAGTTGCCGGGTTCCTTGTCGGCGTCGATGATGCGCTGGCCGTCGACTTCGGCGGCGAAGGCAGATGCGCTGCACGCCAGGCTCAAGGCCAGGCAGCTCAGCAAGTGCGGCAGAGGCCGACGGTGCGGGCCTGTTCGATTCATGCTCGGTTCTCCGTTCTTGTTATGGACACCGCATCAGGCGTCGGTAACACACAGAGCAACGGCTGTGCCATTGGCACAAAGAGCTTGCCAAACCGCCATGCCAGAGCGGTTCGACGCTGCACTGCCGGCAATCGCCAGGCAGCACGGACTGGCGCAACGATGAAACAGCTGCTGCAGACATGACACAGGTGTGCCAGCCGCTCCCTCGGCCCAGAAAAGTGTGTTGACCTGCGTGATCAAAGCCATTGGGGAGCCTGCCGCCGGGGTGCCGGTCCCCCCATTCCCCAATCATCCCGGTATCGTGCGCGCCATTGGTTCTTTCACCTTCGGAGCGGCAATGAAACTCTTCCAACCCTTGCAGATCGGCCCACTGACGTTGCCCAACCGCGTGTTCATGGCGCCCCTCACCCGCCTGCGCAGCCTGGAGCCTGGGGATGTACCCACCCCGATGATGGCCGAGTACTACGCCCAGCGTGCCAGTGCAGGCCTGATCATTACCGAGGCTACGCAAATCTCCTTCCAGGCCAAGGGCTACTCGGGTTCACCAGGCATTCACACCGCCGAGCAGATTGCCGCGTGGCGCCTGGTAAACGAAGGCATTCATGCTGCAGGCGGCCACAGCGCCGTGCAGGTCTGGCACACCGGCCGTGTTTCGCACACGACCTTGCAGCCTGGTGGCAAGGCGCCAGTGGCGCCCTGCGCCCTACCTGCCAATGCCCGTACCACGTTGCGTGACGAGCAAGGCAACCTGCTGCGCACTGAGACCTCCGTACCGCGTGCCCTGAGCGAGGAAGAGATTGCCGGCATCGTCGCCGATTTCGGCCAGGCAGCGGTCAATGCTCGCGAGGCCGACTTCGACTTCATCGAATTGCATGCCGCTCACGGCTATCTGTTGCACCAGTTCCTCACCCCCAGCGCCAACCAGCGCGAGGACCGTTATGGCGGCAGTGTCGAGAACCGCGCCCGTATTGTGCTCGAAGCGGTGGATGCCGCCATTGCCGGTTGGAGCGCCGAGCGCGTGGGTATCCGCATTTTCCCGTTGGGCGGTTTCAATGGCGTGGACAATGGCGAAGATCAAGAGGCAGCAGGGCTGTACCTGATCAAGGAACTGGCCAAGCGCAACCTGGCCTACCTGCACCTGTCCGAGCCGGACTGGGCTGGTGGCAAGCCGCTGCGCGATACGTTCCGTGAGGCTATTCGGGCAGCTTACCCAGGGGTAATCATTGCCGCAGGTGCCTATACCGCAGAGAAAGGCGAAGACCTGATCGGGCGTGGGTTGATCGATGCCGTGGCGTTCGGGCGCAGCTTCATCGCCAACCCGGACCTGGTGGAACGCCTGCGGGTTCAGGCGCCACTGAATGAGCATCGGCCACAGTTCGACTATGCAAACGGGCCTGAGGGGTATACGGATTACCCGTTCCTGAAACAGGCTTGATGGCATGAGGGGCCCCGCGCCTACAGGCTCGAAGCTGTAGGCGCGCCAGGGCTGAACCCGGCTTCAGGGGCCTGACATTCACAATCACTGCTCCCAGGGCACTCCGTGCTCCCAACTCGCCACCAGCAGGTCGATGAACCCCCGTACTCGCGGAGACAGGTGGCGTTTGCTCGGGTACACCACGCGAATAGGGTCGGCCGGTGGCCTGTAGGCGTGCAACACCTCCACCAGCGTGCCCGCGCGCAGGTCCTCCCCGGTGATGTAGGTGGGCAGGTGAATCAGCCCGAACCCTGCCCGTGCGCCATCGAGCATGGCTTCGGAGCTGTCGATATTGAGCCGCCCGGGCTCCTCGCACAGGTGCAGGCCCTCTGGCGTGTGAAAGCGCCAGGGCATGGATTTTTCCCCTGTCAGGAAGGCAATCTTGTCATGCCCGTACAGGTCTGCAGGCACCTGCGGCACCCCGTGCTGGCGCAAATATTCCGGCGAAGCGCAGGTAACGAACTGCTGCCAGGCCACAGTGCGAGTGAGCAACTGTGAGTCTTCCTTGGGTGCGCCGATCCGTACGGCTACGTCCACGCCCTCCTCGACCAGATCGACGAAACGGTCGGTAAAACGAATGTCGGCGCGCAGTTCCGGCCATTGCTTGAGGTAAGCATCGAGGACCGGCAACACATGCCGCTGGCCCAACGACAGCGGGCCGGTCAGGCGCAGCGTGCCGGTGGGCTTGCCACGCCGCTGGGCCATGGTGCTTTCCACCTCGTCCAGGTCATCGAGAATCTGCCGCCAGCGCTCATACGCCACCAAACCCTCATCGGTCAGGCTCAATTTGCGCGTGGTACGGTTGAGCAGGCGTACCGCCATACGCGCCTCCAGGCGCGCGATGCTCTTGCCCACGGCTGAACGGGTCAGCCCCAGGCTCGCCGCTGCAGCGGTAAAACTGCCGCCTTCGCCGCACTGACGAAAGCGGTGATGTCGCCGAAGCGGTTGGGTTCCATGTCAGGTTCCTGCGGATACTGAAGACCCGCTTAAATGGGTGCGTATTGCAGTATTGCAAGGGCCTCGTTACAGCATCCACTGCAGTGCCTTGATGACCAGCAAGTGCAACGGGTAGAACAGATACCCCCAGCGCCCCACCGCAGGCACAGGCCAGTGGTTGTGGCGCAGCAGCATGCACCCGACAGGTATGGCCAGGGCTGCAGCGGCCATGGTCAGCAAGGTAACCGGTGCCAGCAGGTGTTCGAGCAACCAGCTGTTGGTCAGGTTGCCCGCCACAGCCAACAGGCACGGCAGCAGCCAGGCCACTCCCCCTCGGCTGCGAGCCATCAGCCAGGCCGCAGGCAGCAGTACGCCGGGCAACCCGTACATCAGTTGCGCGCTGCACCCGGTTGCAATCAGCACGGCGCCAAGGCCGATTAGCCGCGCTGACGCCGGGGGGTGGTGCACAGCCCAGGCCACCAGCAGCCCCAAGGTCAGAGTGGGGATCACGCTGAAGGTCTGGGTAGCAGGGTCCAGCCAACGATAGGGCCCTTCAGACAGCACCATGAAAGCCAGCATCCAGCCCAGGTAGCGCAGGTTGGCACGGGTAAACAGCCGGCCCGGTGTGCTGCGCCCGACATTCACTGCGATCGCCAGGCAGAACAATGGGAAGGCCAGGCGACCGACAATGAACAGCCCCTCGGCAGCCGGCCAGAGGAAACGTACGTGGTCGGCAACCATGGTTACGATGGCCGTCCACTTGACCAGGTCCAACCCCGCTGAGCGCACGCCTCAGCGCCCGGGGCCGTCGGCCTGATGCAGGTATTGGGTGGTCCAGGCGGCCAATGGCAACGGTGGTTGCTGGTCGAGGATGCGGCGCCAGATCAGCGTCAGATCGTGGCGGTTGAACATCCCACCGACCCCGCTGCCCCGCCACACGCTTGGCGTGTGGGCAATCCAGTGACCCTGCCCATCGCGATGGGCCATGTTGAAGCGGAAGGTGTAGTTGCCGGGAATACCCATGCGCAGGTCGGTCACGACAAGCGCGCCGTCCACCTCGTCATAGCGTAACCAGTCATCGGTAAACCAGCGCAGGCGCTGCAGCAGGGGGGCATCGACCAATGCGGTGGCAAGCTGCAGGTTACGCGGCAGGCGCTGCATTTCCGGTGGCGCACGGTCGAAAACACTACTGACGCCTTCGTAATAATCGCCATCCGGGGTCTTGGCCAGCACGCGCCAGACCAGGCTGTTGAACGCGATCGGTACCGCGCGCACCTCGTTTGCGACAATCCCCTGCTGCTCGAGGGCAGCCTGGAAACGCTGCTCGGCGGCCATGCGGCCGGCCAGGCCGAACCCCAGGTAAGCCGTGCTGAACACCAGGGCCAGGCTCATCAGGCGCAACGCCTTGCCGCTCACGCCCCTGATAGCGGCGTAGAGCACGGCCGCCAGCAGCGGCACGGTGTAGACCGGGTCAATGATGAACACGCTGGCCCAGCTTTGCGGGGTGAACTGCAACGGCCAGAACAGCTGCGTGCCGTATACCGTGAATGAATCAAGGATCGGGTGGGTCACCAGTACCAGCCAGAACGCCAGGAACAGCCTGGGCAAGGTGTAGCCTTTGTCAGGCCAGCGCGTGCGGCCCAGCCGGTTGACCAGCCAGGCGAGCAACAGGGCCAGGCCGGTCAGCACGAAGATCGAGTGGGAGAAGCCGCGGTGGTAGGTCATTTGCGACACCGGGTCGGCGTAGCGGATGACCACGTCCAGGTCCGGCACGGTGCCCAGTGCGGCGCCGTAGATCAACGAGCGGCGGCCCTGGATACGGCCAAGCACTGTGCCTTGCAGCGCGGCGCCGAGTACGGCTTGGGTAATGGAGTCCAAGGGAAGGTTTCCTGAGTGGGCAATACAGGAAACCTAACCCTGCGAACCCCGGTGATGCAATTGCTGCTGTGTGACAACGCGTGGCCGGTACGGGCTTAGAACAGCTGCCAGGTGTACACCAGGATCAACCGGTTTTCATCGATATCGCTACGGTAATTGGACCGCGCCATGGCATTCCTCACCCGTATTCCCAGCCCTTTGAGCACACCGCTCTGCACCGCATAACCCAGATCGATATCACGTTCGCGATCCTTGCCCTCGTACCCTTGGCCGGTATCGACGTTGTTACCGGTGAGGTAGCGCACCGTCGCCGTCAGCCCCGGGATGCCCATGGCTGCGAAGTTGTAGTCATAGCGCAGCTGATAGGAGCGCTCATCGGTGTAGGCAAACTCATACGTCGGCACCTCATTGCCCAGCGGCGAAATGTTGGCGAACACCCGAGGGAACGGACTGTCGCCGTACATCGCCTGGTACCCCGCGTGGAAGCTGTGCCCCCCTCGCCTAGCAGTGAGCAGCGAAAAGAATGCCTGGTTGTCGATGGTGCCCAGCAACGCATCACCTTGCTCGCGGGCGGTGAAATAGCCCAGGTTGGCACTGAGCACCCAGTCCCCTAGCGGCTTGCTGTGCTTGAACCCGACAAAGCCCTGGGCGTAAACGTCTTGCAGTTGCCCGTACCAGAGGCTGGCGCTGCTCTGGTTGCCGTTGAACGCGTAGTCGCCCCCGACATAGTTGAATGCGTCGCTCTCGACCTGGCGCTGGGGCACATGGCCGAGCATGGCGTTCATCTTGCCGTCGCCGCCTTCGTTACGCAGGTGCGAGCCGGTGAGGTGCCCGGCCTGCACCGTCAGGCCGTCCAGTTCGGACGTGCTGAGGCTCACGCCCTGGTAAGTGGGCGGCAACAGCCGGATATCGCTGAAAGTCAGCACCGGCAGGTTGGGCTGCAGTTCACCGACGCGCAATTCGGTTTTGGATACCCGTGCCTTGAACGTAGGTGCCAGGCGGCTGTATTCGTCGGCGGCCCTGCCATCACCGTGCACTGGCAGCAGCCCTGTATTGGCCCGGTCAGGGCTGCTGTCGAGCTTGATGCCCAGCACGCCCAGCGCGTCGACCCCAACGCCTACGGTACCTGGCGTGTAGCCAGACTTGAAGTCAAGGATGAAGCCCTGCGCCCACTCCTGGGCCTTGGACTGCTGATTGGCGCCGACGATGTCGGAAAAGTCACGGCTGAAGTAGTAGTTGCGGGCGCTGAGGCTGGCTTTGGCATCCTCGAAGAAACCGCCTTCGGCGGCGGATAACGGTTGGCTGAGCAGGGTCAGCCCGATGGCGACGCAAGGGGTTTGGTTCATTCCGAAGCTCTCTTGATCTTGTTGTTATGGGTAAAGCGTTGGTAATACGAGTTTCAAGGTGAACGGCGCAGGGCCTCCCGGGCATGCGGGCGACGCAGCCTGAGCAGCGCGTGTGCCAGCAGGCCGAACAGCAGCCCCCAGAACGCTGCCGAAAGGCCAAGGAAAGACACCCCCGAAGCGGTGACCAGGAAGGTGAACAAGCCGGCGTCGCGCTCTTGCGGCTCAGCCAGGCTGCGGGCCAAGGCGTCGCTGATCGCGCCATACAGCGCAAGCCCGGCCAGCGCGGCTATCAAAGCAGCAGGAAAGGCGGCGAACAGCGACATCAGTGTCGCCCCGGCGATGCCCAGCAACAGGTACAGCGCACTGCCGGCGACCGCCGCGACATAGCGCCGGCGCGGGTTGTCATGGGCCTCGTGGCCCGTGCACAGGCTGGCGGTGACGGCAGCGAGGTTCAGGCCATGGCAACCGAACGGCGCCAACAAGGCTCCGCCGATGGCACTGGCGCTGATCAACGGGCTGGCGGGCGTTGCATAGCCTGCGTTGCGCAGCACCGCCATGCCCGGCATGAATTGCCCGGTCAGCGCCACCAGCACCATCGGCAGTGCCAGGCTGAACAGCGCCGCAAGGCTGAACTGCGGGGTGATCCACTGCGCCGAGGCCAGTTCCAGCACCAGTGCCTCGCTGCGCAGTGCGCCACTGGCAAAGGTGACAACGGCACCCACACACAACACCGCGGCCACGGCGTAGCGCGGTTGCAGCCTGCGCATCAACACATAGGCAACGAACATCGCCAGCACCAGCCCCGGCTGCACCGGCAATGCCCGGAACACCTCGGTGCCGAAGCTGAACAGAATGCCGGCCTGCATGCCGGCGGCGATCGAGCCCGGCAGGTGCGCGATGATGCGGTCGAAGGCCCCGCTGATGCCGATCAGCAGCAGGACCAGGTTGGCCACCAGATATGCCCCTACTGCCTGCTCCAGTCCCAGTTGGGGTAAGGCCGTGACCAACAGTGCCGAGCCCGGGATGGACCAGGCGATCACTATGGGTACCCGGTAGTACAGGCTCAACAAGCCGCCGAGTAGAGCGCTGCCCATGGAGATGGACCAAACCCAGGAAGACAGCAGGCCCGGGGCCAAGCCGGCGGCTTCGGCGGCGTGAAAGATGATCACCAGCGGGCCGGCGTAGGAAATCATCGTCGCAAGGCACCCTGCGACGATGGCGGAAAGGGAGCAGTCCTTGATCAGGTTTTTCATGGGCCTCTCGCTGCAGTAGTGGGTTGCAAGGGCTTTGCGCTTGATCGCCGGCTAGCCGGCCCCCCAGACATCGCTGAGTTCAGTGCCTGCGCTGTTCCTGCAGGCGCCGGCGTGCCCGCGATCCAGACTTAGCCTTCCTGCAAGGCCCGAGGCCGCCCGCTGCGCTGCTCATCCGCGCCTTGCAGCGCCTTCTGCAACTGGAAGTCGAACTTGAGTTCGGCATAGCGCCCGTCGGCCCCCTCACGGAACACCACCTCACCGACCAGCCCATCGCGCGTGGCATAGGCAAAGTCATCCCACAGGTACTTGTCGCCAGACAGGTTGATCTGTGTGGTCAGGTGCCGGTGCCCCGGCGCCGAGATGAAGAAGTGCACATGCGCCGGGCGCTGGCCGTGGCGGCCCAGCAGGTCCAGGCATTCCTGGGTCGGCCCCTGCGGGTCGCAGCCATAGCCCGAGGGCACGATGGAGCGCGCGCGGTAGCGGCCTTCTGCGTCGGTGACGATGCGTCGGCGCAGGTTGTACTCGGACTGGCTCGAGTCGAAGAACGAGTAGGTACCACGGGTGTTGGCATGCCACAGGTCGACAACGGCGCCGGCAAGCGGCTGGCCCTGGGGGTCGAGCACCTGGCCTTCGAGGAACATGACCGTGGCCACGCCCTCCTCGCTGCCGTCATCCATGCGCACCTCGCCTTGGGCGATGGGCGCGCCGGCAACGTACAGCGGGCCTTCGATGGTGCGCGGGGTGCCACCGCTCAGGCCTGCCTCGGCATCCTTGGCATCCTGCAGCAGGTCGAGGAAGTGCTCGATGCCCAGCCCCGCTACCAGCAGCCCGGCCTCGCCACGGCCGCCGAGGCGGTTGAGGTAGTCCACAGCCAGCCAGAACTCGTCTTCGCTGATTTCCAGGTCTTCGATGAGGCGGGCGGTGTCCTGCAGCACACGCTGAACGATGCGTTTAAGGCGTGGGCTGCCGTTGTCGTTACCAAAGCCTGCTGCTTCCTCGAAAAACTTCTGGGCGTCGGCAGTGTGGGAAATTTTCACGGTCATGATGGTTATCTCGTCTTGTTCTTGTGCGAAAGGCGTGTTTCAGCGGTCGTCGGCGTGGATCGATGACGGGTGACGGCACAGGCCGTCGACCTCGATATCCATGTACGGAAACAGCGGCAGCAACATCAGCGTGTCGTGCAGCGCCTCGACGCTGGGCACGTCGAACACGCTGTAGTTGGCGTAGTGCCCGGCGATGCGCCACAGGTGACGCCAGGTGCCCTCGCGCTGCAGGCGCTGGGCAAATTCCTTCTCGTCGGCCTTCAGTTGCCTGGCCTTGGCCGGGTCCATGTCGACCGGCAGCTTCACGGTCATCTTCACGTGGAACAGCATGGGGTTTCTCCTTTGATGTCAGCGGCGGGCGAACCGCGCCAGGCGGTGTTCGTCGAGGGTCAGGCCCAGGCCTGGGGTACGGGGCACGTGCAGCTGGAAGTCGTGGTACTGCGGCGGCTCGTTGACGATCTCTTCGGTCAGCAGCAGCGGCCCGAACAGCTCGGTACCCCAGGTCAACTGGCGTACCGTGAGGAAGGCGTGTGCCGAAGCCAGGGTGCCGATAGAGCCTTCGAGCATGGTGCCGCCGTACAGGGCGATGCCGGCCGCTTCGGCAATCTGTGCGGTGCGCAGCACGGCACGCGGGCCGCCGTTCTTGGCGATTTTCAGGGCGAAGATGCTGGCGGCACCGTCCGCAGCCAGGCTGAACGCGTCCTCCACGCTTTCGATGGACTCGTCGGCCATGATCGGCGCAGGGCTGCGCTGGTTCAGGCGCACCTGGCCGCTGCGGTTGATGCGTGAGATCGGCTGTTCGATGAGGTCGATACCGTTGTCACCCAGCACCTGGCAGGCGCGAATGGCCTGGGATTCGTCCCAGTACTGGTTGACGTCGACCCGCACACTGGCGCGCTCGCCCAGCTCACGCTTGATCGCCACCACATGTTTCAGGTCCTGTGCCAGGGGGTTGGCGCCGATCTTCAGCTTGAACACCCGGTGGCGGCGAACCTCCAGCATGTGCTCGGCCTCGGCGATGTCACATGCCGTGTCCCCGCTGGCCAGGGTCCAGGCCACCTCAAGGCTGTCGCGCACGCGCCCGCCCAGCAGCTCACTGACCGGCAGCCCCAGGCGTTTGCCCTGGGCATCGAGCAAGGCGCTCTCGATACCGGATTTGGCGAAGGTGTTGCCCTTGGCCAGCTTGTCGAGCTTGAGCATGGCGGCATTGATGTTGTCGGCAGCCATGCCCACCAGCGCCGGCGCCAGATGCGCGTCGATATTGGCCTTGATGCCCTCGGGGCTTTCGTAGCCGTAAGCCAGGCCGCCGATGGTGGTGGCCTCGCCGATACCTTCCACACCGTCGCTGCAACGCAGGCGCAGGACTACCAGGGTTTGCTGCTGCATGGTGTGCATGGCCAGCTTGTGCGGGCGGATGGTGGGCAGGTCGACGATGATCGCCTCCAGCCGTTCAATGGTTGGGCTTGTCATGAAAAGCTCCCGTTCAGTCAGTAGTAAGGTCAGGCCGTCGCGGCCAGGGCGTGACGCCGGCTGCTGGCCAGGTGCACGGCCATGGCCAGCGCGGCGATTGCACCGGGAATGGCGAAGGCGATGAAATTGAGTTGCAGCGGCAGGTTGATCCCCATCAGCGCACCGCCTAGCAGCGGCCCGACGATGGCGCCATTGCGGCCGATGCCCGAGGCCCAGCCCAGGCCGGTGGAGCGCACCGCAAGGCCGTAAAGCTGCGCAGCACCGGCGTACAGCAGGATCTGCGTGCCGATGGTGGTGGCGCCGGCGATGAAGATCAGCAGGTACAGCACCGGCATCGGGCTGTTGACCCCGAGCAGGCTGATCGACACGGCAGCTGCCAGGAAGAACGCGACTTTCACTTTCACCAGGTTGTAGCGGTCGCCCAGCCAGCCACCCAGAATTGCCCCGGCCATGCCGCCGAAGTTCAGTGCCAGCAGGAAGGACAGGCTCGAGCCCAGGCTGTAGCCGGCGTTGGCCATCAGTTTCGGCAGCCACGAGCTGAGCGCGTAGACCATCAACAGGCAGCAGAAGAACGCCAGCCACAGGGCCAGGGTGCGGGTGGCCAGGCCATTGCGGAACAGGTCCAGCACTGAACCGCCGTTACCTTTGCGGTCAGTCGCCTGCAATTGGTCGTCAGCCTGCACATCGCAGTGCGGGTCCAGGCGCTTGAGCAACGTGCGCGCCTCGTCGGTACGGCCCTGGCGCACCAGAAAGCCGATCGACTCGGGCAGGTAATACAGGATCACCGGCAACAGCAGCAGCGGCACTGCGGCGGCGAAGAACATCGACTCCCAACCGAAGCGTGGCAGCATGAAGATACCCACGCCCGCCGAAAGCATGCCGCCCAGCGAATAACCGCTGAACATGATTGCCACCAGCGTGCTGCGCAGGCGCTTGGGCGCGTATTCGTTCATCAGCGCCACGGCATTGGGCATCAGACCGCCGCAGCCAAGGCCGGCGATGAAGCGATAGATGCCGAACTCGCTGGGGCTGCTGGCAAAGCCGTTGAGGATGGTCGCCCCCGAGAACAGGGCGAAACAGATGGCAATCCCTTTCTTGCGCCCGATCCGGTCGGCCAGGCTGCCGAAAGCCAGGGCACCGAACATCATGCCGAACAGCGCATAGCTGCCCAGGGCACCGGCCTGCAAAGGGGTCAGGCCCCATTCTTTCATGATCACCGGCAGTACCACGCCGTAGATGAACAGGTCGTAGCCGTCAAAGACCAGCAGCAGGCCGCACCAGGCCATGACCATCCAGTGGAAGGCGGTGAAACGGGCGTTGTCGATGATCGGGTGAACGTCAAGGGTTCGCATGGCATCTGTCTCTGTTGTTTTTTTTGTGGAGTAAAACTGCCTTTGGGTGCTGCTCAGCCGAGGTCGCCGCCCCCCACCGGCAGGGTCACGCCGGTGATGTAGGACGCCTCGTCGCTGGCCAGGAAAAGGATCGCGCCAACCTGTTCGTCAATGCTGCCGTAGCGGTGCATCAGGCTGCTGTCCAGGGTCTGGTCGACGATCTGCTGATACCAGCGTTTGTCTTGTTCGCTCTGCTCGGCCTCATTGCGTGGCACCCGCCGGGGTGGTGCCTCGGTGCCGCCGGGCGCGGTAGCGTTGACCCGGATGCCGCGGCCGGCGGTTTCGAAGGCAAGGCACGCGGTCAGTGCATTGACCCCGCCTTTGGCCGCGCCATAGGGCACGCGGTTGACGCCGCGGGTGGCAATCGAGGAGACGTTGACGATGGCGCCGCTGCCGCGTTCGAGCATGTACGGGAGCGCCGCGTGGCAGCACCACAGGGTGGGGAACAGCGAGCGGCGAACTTCGGCCTCGATCTGCGCCACTTCATAGTGTTCGAAGGGCTTGGCCCAGATGGTGCCGCCAACGTTGTTGACCAGAATGTCGATGCGCCCGAACGCTTCTACCGCCGAGGCCATGACGCGGGCACAGTCGGTGTACTGCTCAAGGTCGGCGATCAGCGTCAGCACGCCCTCCCCGGCCAGTTCGTGGACCAGTTCGGAGCGGTCCACGGCCACCACCTGCGCGCCTTCGGCCTTGAGCCGCCAGCACACACCACGGCCGATGCCTTGAGCGGCGCCGGTGACCAGGGCTACTTTGTTATGGAATCGGTTGTTCATCTGCTACTTCCTTATCCTGTTATCAGGCACAACCTTGCCTGGCCTGCACTGGCCCCATCGCCGGCAAGCCGGCTCCCACAGGTACAGCGGTGCTCTCAGGCCCAACTGCCGGCTTTGGAAGAAAAGGAGGCCACCTTCACCCGCACGATGGGGCGGCCCCAAGGAAACTCAGGCCGCCGCTGCCGCGAACTTCTCGTAGTAGAAGTTGGCCGGGGTGATGCCCTGCTCGCGGATGTACTGGCTGACCGCCTCGACCATCGGTGGCGGGCCGCACAGGTACACGTCGACATCGCCATCATTGAGGTGGCACGGCTCGATGTGCTGGGTGACGTAACCCTTTCGCGGGTAATGGCTTTCGGGGTTGGCCACACAGGCGCTGAAGGTGAAGTTGGGGATGCGCGCAGCCAGGGCGTGCAAACGGTCCAGCTCGACCAGGTCGAAGTCGTTGGTCACCCCATAGATCAGGTGCAGGGGGTGCTCGCTACCCTGTTCGGCGACCTTCTCCAGCATCGCCGTGAACGGGGCCAGGCCCGTGCCGCCGGCCAGCAGCAGCAAGGGGCGCTGGATCGGGCGCAGGTAGAAACTGCCCAAGGGCCCGGCCAGGCTCATGTTGTCGCCGGCCTTGGCCAGGCTGGTGAGGAAGCTGCTCATCAGCCCGCCCGGCACGTTGCGAATCAGGAAGCTGACTTCACCGTCCTTCTGCAACGAACTGAAGGAGTAGGCGCGGCTCTGGTCGCTGCCGGGCACCGTGAGGTTGACGTACTGCCCCGGCAAGAAAGCCAGCCTGTTCAGCGATTCACCCTTGATCGAGAGGGCGATGGTACTGGCCGACAGCTGGCGCACATCACTGATGGCGGCCTGGAAGCTGGCTTGTTCGGTCTTGCACAGTTGCGAAGACGCCGGGATGCGTACCACGCAGTCGCTTTCGGCGCGCATCTGGCAGGTCAGTACATAGCCTTCGGCGATTTCGTCTGCATTGAGGGCGTCTTCGATGAAGTTGTCGCCCAGGTCATAACGGCCGGATTCGGCCTTGCACTTGCAGGTACCGCAGGCGCCATCGCGGCAGTCCAGCGGGATATTGATGCCCTGGCGGTAGGCGGCGTCGGCGACGGTTTCATGGCCGCTGGCCTCGATGAAGCGGGTTACCCCGTCTTCGAAATTAAGCGCGATCTGGAAGCTCATGTTGCACCTCGCGGGCGAACCTGGCCACGGCGCGCCATGGGGCACACCGGGCCGTTCGCGTAACCTCGGTTCAGATGTGGTAGATGTCGATGACCTGGCGCACGTAGTCGTTCTTCAGCACCACCTTCTTGGCCTTGATAAGCGGCTGTTCGCCGCGCAGGTCCAGGGTGTAGAAGCTCGTACCGAAGTAGCTGTCGGTGGTCTTGTAGCGAAAACTCAGCGTGTGCCAGTTGAAGCGCACCTGGCAGTAGCCCTCACCCTGCTCGACGATCTCGATGTTGCTGATGTTGTGCGAGGTGCGGGTGTCGGGCACGGTCGCACTGGAACGCTCGGTCTTTATGCGGAACACCCGGTCCTCGAGGCCGCCACGGTTGCCGTACCAGATCAGCGAGATCTCGCTTTGCGGGTCGGTGGTGAGGCAGTCGTCGTCATCCCACGCGGGCATCCAGAAGCTTGCATCGCTGGCATACAGTTCCAGCCACTGGTCCCACTGTGCATCGTCCAGGTAGCGCGCTTCGCGGTACAGGAAGTCGCGCACGGTCTCATGAAGGCTCATTGCACGGCCTCCACAGGGATCAGTTGCTGCTCGTCCTCAAGGGCCTTGAGCATGGTGTCCTGCCAGTACTTGTGCTGCAGCACGAACAGGCCCTCGTCCTCAGTGCGCACGCCAGACAGCAGCGGGCTGAGCTCGATTTCGCGGGCGGCCTCGTCGGCCCCCTCGACCCAGTGCGCCGCGCCGCGTGACATGTCGTTCCAGCCGGTACCACCGCCGTAACCTGTCTGGCAGGAGCGGAATTCCTCAAGGTCGTCGGGGGTGGCCATGCCACTGACGTTGAAGAAGTCTTCGTACTGACGAATGCGCCTGGCACGGGCCTCGGCGCTCTCGCCTCTGGGCGCGATGCAGTAGATGGTGATCTCGGTTTTGTTCACCGATATCGGCCGAGCGATGCGGATCTGCGAGCTGAACTGGTCCATCAGGTAGACGTTGGGGTACAGGCACAGGTTGCGCGAGTTCTCGATCATCCAGTCGGCACGAGCCTGGCCGAAGTCTGCGGCGAGTTGTTCGCGGCGTTCGAAGGCCGGGCGGTCTTCGGGGTTGGCCCAGCGGGTCCAGAGCAGCAGGTGGCCGTGGTCGAAGGAGTAGAAACCACCCCCCTGCTTGGCCCATGCACCAGCGCTCATGGTCTTGATCTCTTCGCCCGCTTCACGCTGCTTGCGCTGGTTCTGGGTGGCCGCGTAGTTCCAGTGCACGGAGCTGACATGGTAGCCGTCGGCGCCGTTCTCGGCGGTCAGCTTCCAGTTGCCTTCGTAGATGTACGAACTGGCCCCGCGCAGTACCTCCAGGCCCTCGGGGGACTGGTCAACGATCATGTCGATGATCTTGGCCGATTCGCCCAGGTGTTCGGCCAGCGGCTTGACATCGGCTTTGAGGCTGCCGAACAGGAAGCCGCGGTAGGATTCGAACCGGGCAACCTTGGTCAGGTCATGGGAGCCGTCGCAGTTGAAACTGTCGGGGTAGCCGGCGTTGCCCGGATCCTTGACCTTGAGCAGCTTGCCACTGTTGTTGAAGGTCCAGCCATGGAACGGGCAGGTATAGCTTGCACGGTTTCCGCGCTTGTGCCGGCAGAGCATGGCGCCGCGGTGGCTGCAGGCATTGAGGAAGGCATTGAGCTCACCGTCCTTGTTGCGCGCGATGAAGATCGGCTGGCGCCCCATGGTCAGGGTGAGGAAGTCGTTTTTCTCGGGGATCTGGCTTTCGTGGGCCAGGTAGATCCAGTTGCCCTCGAAGATGTGTTTCATCTCCAGGTCGAACAGGCGTGGGTCGGTGAACATCTCGCGCTTGCAGCGGTAGATGCCCTTTTCACGGTCGTCCTCGAGCATGGCATTGAGGTAGTCGAATCCCAGGGACATGGCCAGGGTCTCCATTGTTATTGTTCAGACCAGCTCAGGTTAGGGCGTGCCGGCGGGCGGCAATATCCGCTGGGTGCAAAGCGCTATCCGTTTTCTGCAAGGCAAAAGAAATTGATCAGGTGCATGGCAAATTATTCATTGAACGGTGCCTGCCACCTAAAGTAAGCTCGGGCTCATCAACTGGAGAGCAACATGCCGAAACACACCCGCAACCACGCCAACCACACCGGTCGCAACCTGCGCCCTGTGCTGGCCGTTGCCGGCTGCAAGGCTGCTGCCTGCTTTTATTTTGGGTATTGGTTTAGCCACTAGGCGCCGCTGATACCTACACGGCGCCCACCTTCGAGGGGCCGCCGAACATGAGAATACTCAAACCCCCGGTCGGCTCCCCGACCGGGGGTTTTGCTTTTCAGGCCTTTGAACATTCCCGATTCACACTGAGGACACTTTCATGAACTACGCCACCTATTACTACGCAAGCACCTACGCCTGGCGATTTAGCCAATCCCGCTCGGGCCAGCCTGCCGCCTCCGACCGGTCCGTCCACGGTGGCAATGCTGCAGCCAATCTGAATTCAACGATCAGTCGAACACCTCGATAGGGGCCGACTGCGCGGGTCAGAACCCGCCGTCCGCCCAGGGAACCTACGCCATGCAAGCCTCGAACCTCGCTCTGCCCCTGACCCAGCCAAACGCTGCCAACACCACTGTCAGCCGTCGCCTGCCCAGCCCGCACCTGCTCAAGCAGCAGATGCCGCTTTCAATCGAACACGCCCAGCAAGTCCAGGCCCAGCGCCAGGCCATTCGCGCCATCCTCGAAGGCCGCGATCCGCGCCTGCTGGTGGTCGTCGGCCCCTGCTCGATCCACGACCCACGCTCGGCCCTTGAATATGCCGACCGCCTGGCGGCCCTGAGCCGCGAAGTCGACGACAAGTTGCTGTTGGTGATGCGCGCTTACGTGGAGAAACCGCGTACCACGGTGGGCTGGAAAGGCCTGGCATACGATCCGCACCTCGATGGCAGCGACGACATGCATGGCGGCATCGCCCTGTCCCGTGGCTTGATGCTGAACATGATCGAACGCGGCCTGCCGATCGCCACAGAGCTGCTGCAGCCGATGGTCGCCGGTTACTTCGATGACCTGCTGGGCTGGGCGGCGATTGGCGCGCGTACCACCGAATCGCAGGTTCACCGTGAGATGGTCAGCGGCCTGGAGTTACCGGTCGGGTTCAAGAACGGTACCGATGGCGGTGTCGCCATCGCGTGCGACGCGATGCGCAGCGCTGCCGCCGCGCACCGCCATTTCGGTATGGATGCGCAAGGCTACCCGGCGATCATCGAGACCTTGGGCAACCCGGATACCCACCTGGTGCTGCGCGGCGGCCACAAGGGCCCGAACCACGACAGCACCAGCATTGCCCAAGCCCGCCAAGGGCTGGCCAAGGCGGGCCTGCAGGCGCGGATCATGGTCGATTGCAGCCATGCCAACAGCGGCAAGGACCCGGCACGGCAGCCCGCAGTGTTCGAGGACGTGCTGGCTCAGCGCCTGGCCGGCGACACATCGATTGTCGGGGTGATGCTTGAAGGCCACCTGTTCGACGGTTGCCAGGCCTTGGGCAAGGGCCCGCTGAAGTACGGCGTGTCGATCACCGATGGCTGCCTGGGCTGGGAAGCGACACAAACCCTGCTGCGTGAGGCCGCAGCGCGTATGTAGGAAGCGTACAGCAAGCCTTGCGAGACATTTCCCAAGCAAGTGCGCTAGGCTTGCCCTTTTCACCCAAGGAGTAGTACCCATGGCACGCGCCACTGCCCGCCACATCCTCGTCAGCAGCGAAGACAAGTGCAACGAACTCAAAGCCCAGATCGAAGCCGGTGCCGACTTCGCTGAAATCGCCAAAGCCAACTCCACCTGCCCGTCCAGCCGCCAGGGCGGTGACCTGGGCTCGTTCGGCCCAGGCCAGATGGTCAAGGAATTCGATACCGTTGTGTTCAGCGCCCCGATCAACACCGTGCAGGGCCCGGTCAAGACCCAGTTCGGCTACCACCTGCTGGAAGTGACCAGCCGCCAGGACTAAGTCCACGCTGACCATGACCACCTCTGTGGGAGCGGCTTTGCCCGCGAATGCGCCCGTGCAGGCAACGCCGTTGCCTGGCCGGGCCTCTTCGCGGGCAAGCCCGCTCCCACAGATGTTTCTGGGGATCGTGCTGGCCTGCATGGGTTTTACCGCCCTCGCCGAACCGACCCACGCCCTCACCGTTTACGGTGAAGCCCCGCGCTACGCCCAAACGTTCCGCCACTTCGACTACGTCAACCCCGATGCCCCCAAGGGCGGTATCCTGCGCCGCTCGGCCACCGAAATCGGTCAGTTCGACCACATCCTGCCGTACATCGACAAAGGTATCGGCGTCAGCCAGGTCGATGGCTGGCTGTACGCCCCTCTGGCCGTGCGTTCATTCGATGAGCCCTACACCGTCTATGGCCTGATCGCCCGGCGCATGGAACGCGGCCCGCAAGACGCCTGGCTACGTTTTTACATCGACCCCAGGGCCACCTTTGCCGATGGCAAACCCGTGCGTGCCGAGGATGTGCGCTTCAGTTACGACAAGCTGATGAGCGAGGGCAGCCTCAAATACCGGACCCAGTTCGCCGATGTGGCGGGTGTCACTGTCGAAGGCCCGCACCGCGTGCGTTTCGATTTCAAGCAACCCCACGGCCGCACCCTGCCCCTGGACCTTGCCAGTTTGCCGGTCCTGCCCGAACACGACTGGAACAGCCGCGACTTCGCCAACGGCGCCGGCTTCGACACACCGGTCGGCAGCGGCCCCTACCGCATCGGGCGGATCGACAATGGCCGCAGCGTCACCTTCGAGCGTGACCGGCACTGGTGGGCCAAGGACTTGCCCGTCAGCCGCGGCCGTTTCAACTTCGAACGCATTCGCGTCGAGTACTTTGGTGATACCGAGGTGGCGCGCCAGGTGCTCAAGGGCGGTGGCTACGACTACAACCGTGAGTTCTCGGCCACAGCCTTCACCCTCGGCTACAACGGTGCACAACTGGATGACGGCCGCCTGCAACGCGCCCACCTGGGCCCGGCCAAGCCACAGACCGCCCAGGGGTTCGTGTTCAACCTCGACCGGCCGCAGTTCAAGGACCGCCGCGTGCGCCAGGCGCTGGCCATGCTATGGGACTTCGAGTGGAGCAACCGCCAGATGATGCGCAACCTGTACATCCGCCAGCAGAGTATTTTTTCCAACACCCCGCTGGCGGCGCGCGAATTGCCGGATGCCGATGAACTGAAACTGCTTGAGCCGCTGCGCGGCAAGGTACCGGGCGAAGTCTTCAGCCAGGTGTTCACAGCCCCCATAACCGACGGTTCGGGGATTATCCGCACGCAGCAACTGCAGGCCCTGGCCCTGCTGCAGCAGGCGGGTTGGCACCCTAAGGGTGATCACCTGGTCAACGCCGAGGGCCAGCCGCTGACATTTACCTTCCTCAACGGCCAGGCCGGCCTTGAGCGTTTGCTGCTGCCGTGGAAACGTAACCTGGCACAGATCGGCGTTACCCTGAACATCCGCAATGTCGACTCGGCCCAGTACGTCAATCGTCTGATGGCCCGCGACTACGACATGCTCGTCACCGGCTACCCGGCCACCCTCTCACCGGGTGCCGAACTCTACAATTACTTCGGGTCTGCAGCAGCCAACGACCCAGGCTCGAACAACCTGATGGTGCTCAAGGACCCTGCGGTGGACAGCCTGATCGACGGGCTGGTGCGCGCCGACACCCAGGCTGACATGCTGCGCCACGCCCATGCGCTGGACCGTGTGCTGCAGTGGAACTACTACTGGATCCCCAACTACTACCCGCCAGGCAGTTCGACCGTGTGGTGGAACCGCTTCGGCCTGCCCAAGGTCCAGCCTGCTTATGACGAAGGGCTGGACAGCTGGTGGGAAATCAGCCCGAACGCCCTGACCAGCGCGCAGATGGCCGAGCGCCAGAAGGCTGCGCCATGACGTCCTATATCCTGCGCCGCCTGCTGCTGATCATCCCCACGCTGCTGGCGATCCTGCTGGTCAACTTCGCCATCGTCCAGGCGGCCCCCGGTGGCCCGGTGGAGCAGGCGGTGGCCAGGCTGCAGGGCATCGGCGGCGGGGCACCGGGCGCCCGGGCCGACGTGGTTCATGGCGAATCCCGCGCCACCCGGGGCCTGGACCCGAAACTGATCGAGGAGATCAAGCGCCAGTACGGCTTCGACAAGTCGGCCCCTGAGCGCCTGTGGCTGATGCTCGGCCAGTATGCACGGCTGGATTTCGGCCAGAGCTTCTTCCGCGGCGCCAAGGTCACCGACCTGATTCTGGACAAGCTGCCGGTGACCCTTTCACTGGGGTTCTGGGCCACGTTGATCACCTACCTGGTGTCGATCCCGCTGGGCATCCGCAAGGCGGTGCGCCACGGCAGCCGTTTCGATGCCTGGAGCAGTGCGCTGATCGTGATCGGTTACGCCCTGCCCTCCTTCCTGTTCGCCTTGCTGCTGATCGTGCTGTTCGCCGGTGGCACCTCGCTGAACTGGTTCCCGGTACGCGGCCTGGTCTCGGAGAACTTCGACCAGCTCAGCCTGCTGGGCAAGGTCGCCGACTACTTCTGGCACCTGGTGCTGCCGGTGGGGGCACTGGTGGTCGGCGGCTTCGCCACACTGACATTGCTGACCAAGAACGCCTTCCTCGATGAAATCTCCCGTCAGTACGTGGTCACGGCCCGCGCCAAGGGCCTGAGCGAGCGTCGCGTCCTGTATGGCCACGTGCTGCGCAATGCCATGCTGGTGGTGCTGGCAGGCTTGCCGCAGGCGCTGATCACGGTGTTCTTCGCAGGATCCCTGCTGATCGAGGTGATTTTTTCACTCGATGGCCTCGGGCGCATGAGCTACGAGGCAGCGGTGTCGCGTGACTACCCGGTAGTGTTTGGCACACTGTTCATCTTCACCCTGGCCGGCCTGCTGATACGCCTGATCGGCGACTTGTCGTATACCTTGCTCGATCCGCGCATCGACTTTGACGCGAGGGCGCACTGATGCTCTCGCCGGTTTCGCGTCGCCGCCTGCAACGCTTTCGCCGCAACCGCCGTGGCTGGGTGTCGTTGTGGCTGTTCGCAGGCCTGCTGCTGCTCAGCCTTGGTGCAGAGCTCGTCGCCAACGACAAACCCTTGCTGCTTGGCTACAAGGGCGAGCTGTACATGCCTGCGCTCAAACGCTACAGCGAGCAGCAGTTCGGCGGCCAACTGCCGTTTCAGCCGGACTACCGTAGCGCGTATGTCCGCCAGCTGATCGAGGGCCAGGGCGGCTGGATGCTGTTCGCACCGATTCCGTTCAGTGCCGACACACCCAACTACGACCTGCAAGTACCCACCCCAAGCCCACCGAGCAGCAGCAACTGGCTGGGTACCGACGACCAGGGCCGCGACGTGCTCGCGCGGGTGTTGTACGGCACCCGGGTATCGCTGCTGTTCGCCTTTGCCCTGACGGTGGTCAGCGTGCTGATCGGCGTGATCGCCGGGGCCTTGCAGGGCTACCACGGTGGTTGGGTGGACCTGCTCGGGCAACGCGTGCTGGAGGTGTGGTCGGGGTTGCCGGTGCTGTACCTGCTGATCATCCTCAGCGGTTTCGTCGAGCCGGACTTCTGGTGGCTGCTGGGGATCATGGCGCTGTTCTCGTGGTTGACCCTGGTGGATGTGGTGCGGGCCGAGTTCCTGCGTGGGCGCAACCTGGAGTACGTGAAGGCCGCCCGCGCTCTGGGCCTGCCTGACAGCCAGGTGATGCTGCAGCACATCCTGCCCAATGCGATGAACGCCACGCTGACCTACGTGCCGTTCATGCTCACCGGGGCCATCACTACACTGACCGCGCTGGACTTTCTGGGCTTTGGCATGCCGGCCGGGAGTGCTTCGCTGGGTGAGCTGGTAACCCAGGGCAAGCAGCACCTGGAGGCCCCTTGGCTGGGCTTCACGGCGTTCTTTGCGCTGGCGGTGGTGCTGTCATTGCTGGTGTTTATCGGGGATGCCTTGCGCGAGGCCTTCGACCCGAGAGTTTAGGCTGGTACTGCCATCACAGGTTTCAGGGAACTGCCATGCAAGAAAGCAATACCCTCAAGGACTATCCTCAGGTACGGCAACTGGCGATCCGCTCGCTGTTCGAAATCATCGAGCAGTCCAGCGAGGGCACGGTGATCGTCGACCGCGAGGCGCGAATCGTGTGGATGAACGAACGCTATGCCCGCCGTTTTGGCCTGGCCGATGCCGCCAGTGCCATCGGCCAGCCATGCGAAACGGTGATCCCGGGCAGCCTGATGCGCGAGGTGGTGAGTAACGGCCGGCCGATCCTGCTGGACATGCTCGACACCGCCAAGGAGCCACTGGTGGTCATGCGCCTGCCGATCCACGATGCCCAGGGGGCGCTTATCGGTGCCATCGGCTTTGCCCTGTTCGACGAATTGCGCAGCCTGTCGCCACTGCTCAAGCGCTATTCGAGCATGCAGCAGGAACTGGCCACGACACGCTCGCAACTGCGCGCGCGCCAAGCCAAATACAGTTTTGCCCAGTTCGTCGGCAGCAGCGCGGCGAGCCTTGAGGCCAAACGCCGTGCCAGGCGTGGCGCGGCCAGCGAGTCGCCGGTGTTGTTGCTCGGCGAAACCGGTACCGGCAAGGAGCTGCTGGCCCATGCCATTCACGCAGCCTCGGCACGTGCGCACAAAGCCTTTGTCAGCATCAACAGTGCAGCGATCCCCGAGGCGCTGCTGGAAGCCGAGTTCTTTGGCACGGCCCCGGGCGCCTTTACCGGCGCTGACCGTAAGGGGCGCAGCGGTAAGTTGCAGTTGGCCGAGGGTGGCACCTTGTTCCTCGACGAAATCGGCGACATGCCCCTGGCCCTGCAAAGCAAACTGCTGCGCGTACTGCAGGAGAAGGAATACGAACCGGTGGGCTCGAACCAGATGCTGCGCAGCGACGTGCGCATCATCGCTGCCACGTCAATCGATTTGCAGGCGGCCATGGCCCGCGGGGCGTTTCGCGCCGATCTGTATTACCGCCTGAATGTACTGCCAATCCAGGCACCGCCGCTGCGCGAGCGCCTCGAAGACCTGCCCGCGTTATGCGAGGCGATCCTGGCCGAACTGGGCAGCCAGTTCGAGCTGGAGCCCGATGCGCTGCAATTGCTGGCACGCCATGCCTGGCCAGGGAACATCCGTGAGCTGCGCAACGTGCTGGAACGGGCAACCCTGCTGGCAGACCAGCCGCGCCTTACCGCCTTGGACTTGCGCGAGGCACTAGGGCCGGTGGCGCCGCTTGCCACAACTACCGTTAGGCAAAGCTACCGCGATGCCTGTGCGCAATTCGAGCGCAAACTGATTGCCGACACGTTGGCCGAACACGCCGGCAATGTGGTGGAAGCAGCCAAAGCATTGGGTTTGGGCCGTTCGACGTTCTACAAGAAGCGGGTGGCTTTGGGCGTCTGAGTCTCTCATCAGAGACTGATGTTTCGCGATGGAGACTACTGCGGGCGCTCTGCCCTGAAACGCGGTTGGGAGCAATAGCTGCCGCAGCTAATCTCAAATGAGAGACACAGCAATCTTCCACTTGTAAAAATACTATATAAATCAACAGGTTAAATATTGGCACGATTCCCGCTATCTCCCGGTCACCGATAACAAAAAGACCTACCCAGGAGATCTACCCGATGACCGTGCTCATCGCCCTCGCCGCTTTGGCCCTGCTGATGCTGGCCGCCTACCGCGGTTACAGCGTGATCCTCTTCGCTCCCATCGCCGCCCTCGGCGCGGTGCTGCTGACCGACCCCGCCGCCGTGGCACCCGCCTTTACCGGGGTGTTCATGGAAAAGATGGTCGGTTTCATCAAGCTGTACTTCCCGGTGTTCCTGCTTGGCGCGGTGTTCGGCAAGCTCATCGAACTGTCCGGTTTCTCGCGCTCGATCGTCGCCGCAGCCATCCGCCTGCTCGGCACCCGCCAGGCCATGCTGGTGATTGTGCTCGTTTGCGCTTTGCTCACTTATGGTGGGGTATCGCTGTTTGTGGTGGTGTTCGCGGTGTACCCGTTCGCCGCCGAAATGTTCCGCCAAAGTGATATTCCCAAGCGCCTGATCCCGGCAACCATCGCCTTGGGCGCCTTCTCGTTCACCATGGACGCCCTGCCCGGCACACCGCAGATTCAGAACATCATCCCCAGTACCTTCTTCAACACCACCGCCTGGGCCGCGCCCTGGCTGGGGCTGATCGGCACGGTGTTCGTGTTCTGCAGCGGCATGCTTTACCTGCAACGCCAGCGTAACAAGGCCCAGCGCGCCGGCGAGGGCTATGGCAGCAACCTGCGCAACGAACCGGAAACCGCCGCCGACCTGACCTTGCCCAACCCATGGCTGGCGCTTTCGCCGCTGGTACTGGTGGGTGTAATGAACCTGCTGTTCACCCACTGGATCCCGCAGTGGTATGGGGCCAGCCATACCCTGCAGCTGCCGGGCATGAGTGCGCCGGTGAACAGCGACGTGGCCAAGCTGACGGCGATCTGGGCAGTGCAGGCCGCGCTGCTGGTGGGCATCCTGATGGTGCTGGTGTGCGCCTTCGGCGCCATCCGTGAGCGCCTGGCCGAAGGCACCAAAAGTGCCGTCGGTGGTGCCTTGCTGGCCGCCATGAACACGGCCTCCGAGTACGGTTTTGGTGCTGTGATCGCTTCGCTGCCCGGCTTTCTGGTACTGGCCGACGCCCTGCGCGGCATCCCCAACCCGCTGGTCAATGAAGCGATCACCGTGACCTTGCTGGCCGGCATCACCGGCTCCGCCTCTGGCGGCATGAGCATTGCCCTGGCGGCCATGGGCGACAGCTTCATCGCCGCGGCAAACGCCGCCAACATACCGCTCGAGGTGCTGCACCGGGTGGCCGCGATGGCCAGTGGCGGCATGGACACCCTGCCGCACAACGGTGCGGTGATCACCTTACTGGCCGTCACCGGCTTGACCCACCGCGAGGCCTACAAGGACATTTTCGGTATTACCCTGATCAAGACCCTGGCGGTCTTCGTGGTCATCGCCACGTTCTACGCCACCGGCATCGTCTAAGGAGCTTTTGCATGACCCTCAAAGGCAAGACTGCACTCGTCACCGGTTCCACCAGCGGCATCGGCCTGGGCATCGCCCAGGTGCTGGCCCGCGCTGGCGCCAACATCCTGCTCAACGGTTTCGGCGACCCGGCACCGGCTCTGGCCGAGGTTACGCAGCATGGGGTCAAGGCTGCGCACCATCCGGCCGACCTTGGCGAGGTGGCCCAGATAGAAGCATTGTTCGCGTTTGCCGAGCAGACCTTCGGCGGCGTCGACATCCTGGTCAATAATGCGGGCATCCAGCATGTGGCGCCGGTCGAGCAGTTTCCGCTGGAAAGCTGGGACAAGATCATCGCCCTGAACCTGTCGGCGGTGTTCCATGGCACGCGCCTGGCCCTGCCCGGCATGCGTGAGCGCAACTGGGGGCGCATCGTCAATATCGCCTCGGTGCACGGGTTGGTCGGTTCCACCGGCAAGGCCGCCTATGTGGCGGCCAAGCACGGCGTGGTCGGCCTGACCAAGGTGGTGGGGCTGGAAACGGCGACTGGCAATGTCACCTGCAACGCCATCTGCCCGGGCTGGGTGCTGACGCCGCTGGTGCAAAAGCAGATCGACGAACGCGCCGCCAAGGGTGTCGCCCCGCAGCAGGCGCAAGCGGACTTGCTGGCCGAGAAGCAACCTTCATTGGCCTTCGTCACCCCTGAACACCTGGGCGAGCTGGTACTATTCCTGTGCAGCGAGGCCGCAAGCCAGGTCCGCGGCGCCGCCTGGAATGTCGATGGTGGCTGGCTGGCCCAGTGATGGGCAGCCTGGGCCTGGTGCGGGTCTTGCCATTGTTCAACTGCAAGGAGGCCCTATGCGCCCAACCCCCCTGTCCGCGATCCTGGCCCTGACCCTGGCGGCCACTGCCCCAGCGATGGCCGCCAGCCTGAAGGACATCGCGCCTTACCCCGAGGCTGAAAAAGGCTTTACCCGGCAGGTCATCCACCTGCCCGCACAACCCGACGAGCAAGCCTACAAGCTGGAAATTCTGGCTGGCAAGACGCTGCAGGTGGACTGTAACCGCCAGCGCCTGGCCGGCAGCCTGGAGGAACACACCCTCCAAGGCTGGGGTTACAGCTATTACCGCCTGGACAAGGTCGGCGGGCCGGCCAGTACCCTGATGGCCTGCCCGGATGGCAAAAAGACCGAGGCGTTCGTGCCGGTGGTCGGTGAAGGCTTCCTGCTGCGCTACAACAGCAAGTTGCCTGTCGTGGTGTATGTGCCTGATGGCGTGCAAGTGCGTTACCGCGTGTGGTCGGCATCGCAGGACGTGCAACAGGCCAAGGTGGAGTAAATTGAAGCGTAGCGGTGCTTGATCGCCGGCAAGCTGGCAAGCTGGCGATCAAGCGCGTCTTGGCAATGGGAGGTATGGCATGAATGATGTGCTTTGGTGTCCTGCTGCGGCGCAAATCGAGGCCAGCCGAATGGATGCCTTTCGCCGCTGGATCAACCTGCGCTACAACCTGCAGCTCAATGATTACGCAGCACTGCACAACTGGAGCATCGAGCAGCGCGCCGCTTTTTGGGAATCCATTGCCGACTATTTCCAGGTGTTGTGGCATAGCCCACCCAGCCAGGTACTGAGCGAAGGTGCACAGATGCCCGATGCTCGGTGGTTCGCCAAGGCCACCCTCAACTTCGCCGAACACCTGCTACGCCGGCGTGACGATCACACTGCGGTGACGGCCGTGCGCGAAGACGGCGAGCGCCGCTCACTGAGCCACGCGCAACTGGCCGCTGAGGTAGCCGGGCTGCAGAAGGCCTTCAAAAATGCCGGTATCGAGCCAGGTGACCGCATTGGCGCAGTGATGCCCAACACCTGGGAAACCCTCGTGGCCATGCTCGCCTGCACCAGCCTAGGCGCCGTCTGGTCGACGTCATCGCCGGAGTTTGGCCTGCACGGCATCATCGACCGTTTCGGCCAGATCGAGCCCAAGCTGCTGATCGTCTGTGCCGGTTACCAGTACGCCGGCAAGCAGATCGACCAGGTCGACAAGATCAACCAGGTCTGCGCGCAGTTGCCCGGGCTGCAGCAACTGATCGTGGTGCCCTACACGCGGCCGGACACCCAGGCCGACGAATTCAGTACCCCTGCCAAGGTCAGCCTGTGGGGCGACTTCTACCACGCAGGAGGTGAGCCAGGCTTCACCCCCTTACCGTTCGATCACCCGCTGTACATCCTCTATTCCAGCGGCACCACGGGCGTGCCCAAGTGCATCGTCCACAGCGCCGGCGGTGTCCTGCTGCAACACCTCAAGGAACACGGCCTGCACAATGACCTCAAGGCCGATGACGTGCTGTTCTACTACACCACCTGCGGCTGGATGATGTGGAACTGGCTGGCCAGTGGCCTGGCAGTAGGGGCCACTCTGGTGCTGTATGACGGCTCCCCCTTCCACCCGGGGCCTGAGCGCCTGCTCGACCTGATCGACGCCGAAGGCATCCAGGCCTTCGGTACCAGCGCCAAGTACCTGGCCGCACTTGAACAGGAAGGCCTGGAGCCGGCACGCAGTCATCGACTGGCCAGCCTGCGCCTGATCCTCTCCACCGGCTCACCGCTGTCGCCGCACAGTTACGACTACGTTTACCGCAAGATAAAGGCCGATCTGTGCCTGGCGTCCATGTCCGGTGGTACCGATATCGTGTCCTGCTTCGTGCTGGGCAACCCGACGCTGCCGGTACGCCGTGGCGAGATAGCCTGCAAGGGCCTGGGCATGGCGGTAGAAGTGTGGAATGAGCACGGCCAGCCGGTGACCGGTGAAAAAGGCGAGTTGGTGTGCACCCGCCACTTCCCGTCGATGCCCCGGGGGTTCTGGAACGACAACGATGGCAGCCGCTACCGCGAGGCCTACTTCAGCCAGTTTCCCGGTGTCTGGGCGCAGGGCGACTACGCCGAGCAGCTCACCACAGGCGGCATGGTGATCCATGGGCGTTCCGATGCCGTGCTCAACCCCGGTGGCGTGCGTATCGGCACGGCGGAAATCTATCGGCAGGTAGAAAAGGTCGAGCAGGTGCTGGAAAGTGTCGCCATCGGCCAGCAATGGAAAGGCGATGTGCGCGTCGTGCTGTTCGTGCGTCTGCGTGATGGCCTGGCGCTCGATGAGCCGTTGCAACAGCGCATTCGCCAGGTGATCCGCCAGTACACCACGCCGCGCCATGTACCGGCGGTGATCCTGCAGGTCAGCGATATTCCACGTACCATCAGCGGCAAGCTGGTGGAGCTGGCGGTGCGTAATGTGGTGCACGGGTTACCCGTGAAAAATACCGACGCGCTGGCCAACCCGGAAGCACTTGAGTTTTTTCGTGACCGCACGGAGCTGCACGTTCAGGCATAATGGCGCCCTTTTTTCACCCAGAAGCACAGGTGTCCCATGAAAGCTCAAGCCCGCCACATCCTGGTCAAGACCGCTGAGGAGGCCGAAAAGCTCAAACAGCGCATCGCCAATGGCGAGGCCTTCGACGTGCTGGCCAAGAAGTTTTCTACCTGCCCTTCAGGCAAGCGTGGCGGCGATCTGGGCGAAGTGCGCCCGGGGCAGCTGGTGGGGGCGATCGACCAGGTGATTTTCAAGAAACCCCTGCGTGTGGTGCACGGGCCGATAAAGAGCAAGTTCGGCTACCACCTGGTGCAGACCTTCTACCGCGACTGAACGGCGCCATTAACGGCGTGCGGCCAGCAAACCGAGGCCAGCGCAACCGAGCAGGCAGGCGCTGACCCGGTTGAACAGCCGGCGCGGCCCCGGCTGGCTGAACCAGCGCTGCAGGTAGGCGCCAAGGCCGGCATAGATGGCAATCGCCGCCCACTCCAGGAGCAGGAACAGTACCCCCAGCCAGAGGAACTGCTCACTGACCGGGGTGGGGCTGCCCACCGAGACGAACTGCGGCAGGAAGGCGGTAAAAATCAGGATTGCTTTCGGGTTGCCTGCGGCCACCCAGAACTCCTGCCGCGCCAGGCGCCAAACGCCACGCGGTTGCTCGCTCGCCACCAGGGCCTCGCCCACCGGAGCGCGCCACAGCTGCCAGGCGATGTAGAACAGGTAGGCCGCACCCACCACCTTGATCACAAGGAACAGGTACTCACTGGTGTGCAGCACCACCGCCAGGCCCATCGCCGCCAGGGCAATCATGCCGCTGAAGGCGAGAATGCGCCCGCCACCTGCCACGCATGCGGTACGCAGGCCATAGCGGCTGGCATTGTGCAACGACAACAGGTTGTTCGGCCCCGGTGCCATGTTCAGGGCGAAGCAGGCGGGGATGAATAACAGCAGGCTCGACAGGTCCATTTCGTTCTCCTGGAAATCTGCCGCCAATGTCGATGCTTGAGCGGTACCGGTCAAGGTACAGCCACAGGGAAAAACTGTACGGCAGCGCGTTCGGCGCTGTTAAGCTGCCAGCCTCAACGAGGGCTCCAGCATGCACCCTACCCGCTCCTCACTCTGGCGCGATCCGGCCCTGCCCTGGGTGGAAAGCCGCCGGGCCTGCCACAGCCGCGCCTGTTACAAGGCTCATAGCCACCCGACATTCTCCATCGGCGCGGTGGATGCGGGGTGCAGCGTCTTCACTGGCGCAGGTGATGGGCAGCAGCGGCTGACCCCAGGCACGCTGGTGTTGGTGCCGGCGCAGCGGGTGCATGCCTGCAACCCCGAGCCCGGCCAGGCATGGAGCTACCAGATGCTGCATGTCGAGGCCCAGTGGCTTGCGCAGCTGCGCCTGGAGTCGGGGCTCGACGCGGCCGGGCCGGGGGCGCCGGCGCGTATCAGCCGGCTGCCTGCGTTGTACCGCGAGTTCTGCGGGTTGAATGAATTGCTGTTCTCGGGTGCGAGCAGCGGCGAAAAGGAAGCCGCACTGATCGCCTTCATGGGTGATCATGATTTTGCCCAGCATCCTCACCTGGCGGCTGCGCCAGCGCCAGCATTGGGCATGCCGGCCCTGCGTGGCCTGATCGAGTGCATCGAAGCTCAAGACCCGGCCCGCTTGAGTCTTGAAGTGCTTGCCCGGCAAGCAGGGCTTGGCCGTTATCAGTTGATCCGTGCGTTCCGCGCGGCCACCGGGCTGACGCCGCATGCCTACCTGATCAATGCCCGCATCAACCGGGGCCGGCGGCTGCTGCGCGACGGGCTGGCGCTGGCCGAGGTGGCCTATCGACTGGGGTTTGCCGATCAGAGCCATTTTCAGCGGGTATTCAAGGCGCATGTGGGCGTGACGCCGGGGCAATATCGGCTGCGTCTGGATCAGAGGCCCTAAGCAACCCGCAATAATCTTCAATACCTGGTCCTGCCCCGCCTCCACACTGCGGCTTTATCACTCGAGATAGCCCGCACCATGGAGCAGTTTCTGATCGTCGCCCTCGCCCACTTCCTGGCCCTGCTTTCCCCTGGCCCGGACTTCTTCCTGGTCGCTCGTACCTCGATCAGCGCCGGTTGGCGCGTCGCCAGTGGCACCTGCCTGGGCATCGCTCTGGCCAATGGCCTGTTCATCAGCCTGGCCTTCGCGGGCCTGGCGGTACTGCAAGAAGGCAGCCCGGTGTTCATCGCCTTGCAGTTGGCCGGCGCGGTTTACCTGCTTTATATAGGCGCGCTGTTCCTGCGCCATGCCGGGCAGTCCGGCCTGGCTGCGGTGGATACCCTAGGGGCAGTGAGCGGCTGGTGGCGAGGGCTGGGCATGGGCCTGGTATCTGGCGGTCTCAACCCCAAGAACGCACTGTTCTACGCCAGCCTCGCCAGCATGGTCGCCAACAGCGGTGCTGCCTGGAAGTGGGCCTATGGCGCCTGGATGTTCACCATCGTTCTGCTGTGGGATTTGCTGGTGGCAGCGGCCATCGGCAACAAGCGCCTGCTACGGCGCTTTTCTCATGCCCTGCCCTGGCTGGAGCGGGCCTCGGGGATGATGCTGATTGCACTGGCAGGTGCATTGCTTTTCAGCCTGCTGCAGGGTTGAGCAGCGCCAGGCTGGCCAAGTCCATCAGGCTGAAATGGCCACTTGCCCAACCACCGGTGTCCAGATGCCAGACGTTACCCAACCGTTTGGCCTGGAGCACCGGCGTATGGCCCACCAGCAGGGCACGCACGCCTTCGACGGCGCCGGTATCCCCTTCTTTGAGCCGCCGGCGCGACCACTGGCAGACTTCACGCACCCCCGGGTCATCATCCTCCAGCAGACTGGCGCGCAGCTCGGCCCAGTCTGCAAACGGGGTGTCGGCATGCAGCACGCCAATCAACCCGGCCTCTGTCTGTACTTCCATGGCTATCGGCAACTGCAGGAAGTGTTCGACGAAAACCGCCTGCTCATCCTTTGGCAGATCGAGAAACCAGCCGCCGCCCGCTGCCCGATACATGTCCAGATCCAGCCGCCCACCGTACAGGCAGGTGATGGCCAGCGACTCATGGTTGCCCTGCACGGCATGGAACCAAGGTTTGGTCAGCCACGTCAGCGCCTCGATACTGTGCGGGCCGCGGTCGACCAGGTCACCAACACTGAATAGCCGATCCACCGCAGGGTCGAACCCCACCGCCTCCAGGCACTGCTCCAGGCGCCGAAAATGCCCGTGAATATCGCCAACAGCCAGGTCACGCCCGTGGCTGTTGGCGGCTACCCGCCGAAACCGGCTCATTGCATTGTTCCTCTGTTGCCGCACGTTGGGGAGCGGATGATGGGTACCGCTCTCGTGCATGACGTGCTCATGGCCCTATCAACCAACAGCATGGCACAAGGCACAGCACCTGCGCAGTTCGAACTGGTTTCGCCAATGTTTCGCCACGCCCGCGGCCTCCTGAAATACCCTTCACTGGAACAGGTGATCCTGCCGATAGTATGCTCGGCCTTTCGATCTGTACCAGGGAAGGGAATTACCCATGAAACTCTGTGCCGTACAGCTGGCATCAGTCAAAGGCGAACTACAAGTCAATCTCGACCGCCACCTGCACTGCATAGAGCAGGCCGCAGACCTGGGCGCCGAACTGGTGGTGTTCCCCGAGCTGTCGCTGACTGGTTACGAGCCTACCCTGGCAAGGCAGGTGGCCTTGCCGCTCACCTCTGCCCGGCTCGATCCGCTGCAGCGAATCTGCGACCGCCTGGCAATCTGCGTAGCCGTGGGCCTGCCACTGCCCACCGCAGATGGCATTCAGATCGCAATGCCGATCCTGCGCCCCGGCCAGCCGCGGCTGGCCTACGCCAAACAACGGCTGCACGAGGACGAGCTGGCGTTTTTCTCGGCCGGTGACCAGCCCTTGGTTTTCGCCGCAGGGCAACTGCAGATAGCACCCGCCATCTGTTACGAATCGATGTTCTTCGCGCATGCAGCACAAGCCCGCGACAGGGGCGCAGAGCTGTACCTGGTGAGCGTGGCGAAGACGGCGAAGGGCATCCGTGAAGGCAATGAGCACTACCCGCAAGTCGCTCGCACTTTGGGTATCCCGGTATTGATGGCCAACTGTGTGGGCCCGGCCGACAACTTCGTGGGTGCCGGCGGCTCGGCGGCCTGGGACAGCCAGGGCAACCTGCTGGCGGCGCTGGATGGCCGCCATGAAGGCATCATCTTGCTGGATACCGCGAACTCCAGCGCCATCGGCGTACCGCTGAGCGTGCCTTCTGCATGAAGTATCTGCTTTTGATAGTGGCCAGCTTTGCCAGCACCTATCATCTGGTGGGGCTGTTGATCAACAGCCAGCTGAATGAGCTGGCCGAGGGGTTGCGCCATCGCCCGGATGCGCCACCGCCCGGGCAGTACCTGCGCGAAGTAAGGCCACAGGCCCGCCGGGCGCATCAGCAGTACACGCTGATGGCGGGCTCGACGTTGGCAGTGGTGGTGTGCCTGGCCGTGTATTGGGTCAGTTGAGTTTTCAGGTTCAGTCGCGACCTTTCGCGGACAAAGCCTGGCTAAAGGTCCAAAGCTAGGCTTTGTTGCCCCTCAAGCGCCAAGAGGTACTGCTTGGCCGGCATCCCCCCGGCAAAGCCGGTCAGGCTCCCGGATGCGCCAATCACCCGGTGGCACGGGGCAATGATCGAGATCGGATTACGGCCGTTGGCCGCACCGACCGCGCGTACGGCGCTCGGGTTACCGATCTGCCGGGCGATATCGCTGTAGCTTCGGGTCTGGCCGAACGGAATGGTGAGCAACGCCGCCCACACCTGGCGCTGAAACGCGGTGCCGGCAAAATCCAGTGCCAACTCGAACCGTTGGCGCTTGCCGGCAAAGTACTCTTCCAACTGGCGAGCGGCTTCGCGCAGTATTGGCTGCTCATCATCCCGATGCACCTCACCCAGGCGAACGCGGTTTTCCCGCTCCTCTTCCCACAGCACGGCGGCCAGGCGCTCGCCGCGGGCCACCAGGGTCAAGGTGCCGACCGGGGACTGCATCAGGGTGAAGGCGCTGGACATGCTTGTTTCTCACTGCAGGGCTAGGTCCGGGCACTGTAGCGCCGGCCCACACCTCGCGCATCCGCTTTCTTGCTCAGGCAATCACTCAGCTCGCGATGCGGCGGGCTTGGGCCAGGTCGATTTTGGGGATCAACGCCGCAGGTATGCGAGAAACCTCGGACAGGTTGTAAACCCGGAATCGCTCGCTGACAACCTGCTCGGCCATCAGCGTCAGCGACGGCAGTATGCGGCTCTCCCAGTGCTGGTCGAGCCCACAGGGGGAATGCTGCCCCTCACCGTTCTCGTAAAAGCGCCCTAATGACTGGTCCAGGTCAACACCCACCAGCAACACCTGCTCGAACCCCAGGTGATACGCCAGTTGCAGGGCGACATAAACCACTGTCCGGGCATCGAAGTAGCCGCTTGAGAGGTCTTTGCTGAAGGCGATCGACCGCGCCCGCTTGCTCCACAACGCCCTGCTGCAGACATGGGTTGCGCCGTGCCCCCGCAACCCGTCGAGCATGCCGGGGTTGTCGGCTTTATGCAGCGGATAACACTCGGTGTCGGGCGGGATGTCAGCGCCGACGAACTGCTCTGGCCACAGTGCCAAGCGCTGGCTATCGCGCAACGCCAAGGCAAACAGCTCTGGCTGCTGTGTGCGAAAGCTTTTGTCGGTGCAGATGTAAAAGAACGGCTTCACGGCACACGCAGCGGTGAGGGAAACCGAACCATTCATGGCAATCACAGGGAGGTGTGAAAATTCAAGCAAGGGGAACTGTTTGGCAGAAGCGCCCGACGCAAGAATCACCACCGGCCCTTTCTGGGTGTTTCGGCACGCCTCGAAACCTGAGAACGCGCCGCGCTCGGCATCGAGCTGTGACGGAGATATATTCATCGCGCCATCATCGGTTTGGAGTACCTAAAACACAATACCCCTCGGACACCGAACGATCCCTTTTACAAAGCCCTTACACAATCTGACCAACGTCTTGCCGTTCGTTTCACGCGACGACTCTCTTTTATGCATGAGTCGCCTTGCCGGTTACCCCTGGCGGTACTAATACTTAACTCTCTGCCTGGGGAGGCACGAACAATGCAACCAAGATTCGTTATCGTTCCCGCAGTGCCTATCGAAAGGGAATCCTTCCGCGTCGCTGGTCGCTACTACGCAGCTACCGTCTGCGGCGGCTACGACATCTACGACAATCAAGCAAAGGAGCGTCTCAAGCCCAGTTACTCCTGCAAAGAAGATGCGCAGGTGCAATGCCGTCAGATGAATCTGAAAGCCTAGAAGCCATGGGACTGCCAGGGGGCAGGCATCACCTCAATCCAGGCATTCCCGGGCCGCCAGCCGCAGCTTGTTGCCCGAGAGGAAACTGCCTTTGTAGAAAGTCGCCCGGCTGCCCTCACCGGACTCCAACACTTCCAGGACTTCATCAGAGGTCACTGCGCTGGGTGCGGTCAGGCGGTAGCCATGTGAAATGGATTTTTGCGTCGTGAGTGGCGCCAACGCTTGCCACTTGGGCAATACACAGGCGGCATAGACTTCTGGCGATTTGCGGGTCAGCTTGCTGGCTGTTGGCTTTCCTGGGTTTGCACAACCGGCCAGGGTGACGACCAGTGCGTAGCAAAAAGAGATGCGAAAGTTAGGCATTTGCATTTGACTCAAGTGGACAGGATGCATTTTAACCATGGTTTTGCATGACAAAAAGCCCGCGCATCTGGGGCGCGGGCTTTTGTACTCAGGTTTTGCCGCGGGCTGGCTAGGCCTTCGAACACATGAGGGCTGCATCGAGCAGCCGCCCGTGGTCATACCAGGCATCGCGCTGATAGGCCATGAACTGCTGACGCGTGCCGTAGCTGCGCAACTCTACAAGGCCATTGGCTGTGTTGGGGTCAGTACTGTCGACGAACAGACGCACCGAATCACCACTACCCACCTCATAGGTGGTTGCACTCCCATGCATCTCTTCCTTGACGCACCCTAGATAATCCGGCGGGCTCTTCTCGGTGATACCGGAGGTATGATCATGCCCATCCCGAACATCGGGGTTCTGTGCACACCCCGTCATAAAAGTTGCAGCCAACGCTGACATCAGTATTGCGCTTGCGAGCGATCTAGAGTTCTTCACGCGACACACTCCGGCGCCCCCTTCAACAACCCTTTGAAAATAGCTAACGAGCAACGCCCTTTTTCGTTTTTTTGGCCAATCCCATATTAACCCTCAGTCATAAACGAGCAATATTCTTCTTCGCTATAGGGGATGTGGCAGCGCCCTACCCTATTTGCAAGCTGACGGGAACACGCCATGCCGCTTTGCCATTAGCACCGCTCAATCTTGCTCGGCCACCTCACAAACGCCATTTGCACGCCCCTTGCCGGTGTACGAGACCCCCACAGACTCATCCGGGTTGACCATGATAGAGACGGTAACCCCATCGCCCTTGGCTTCGTAGTACGCGTCACTGAATTTCTTCAGTTTTGCCTCCTTGGCATTAATGTAGACAGGGCCGCCTTCATCCGCGTGCACTTCGATTCCGCCCGGGCATGTGGCGTTCACCAGTGGGATGCCTGCGTTGGCCATACTTGCAACAGAAATCAGAGCAACGCCCAGCGCTAGCCGCTTCATTCAAACCTCCTGATCCGGTTACAACCTCACTTATAGACATAGACGAATGTGAGCGCCTGCGCCTGCAACTTGATAGGACCGTCGACGCTGCCCGCCAGGGCCTCAGCCTGGCGCACGGTCATAAGCGTCCACGTTCTGCTTCGGGATCAGCACCGTCTTGGAAGCAGGAAGCTTGCTGGCGACATCAGGATCACGCTCCAGCTCATGTGCGAAACAGACAAGCCAGGCCCCGTCTGACTGGATAACTACCTTGGCCAGATAAGTACCGACCTGGCCGATGGTGAGGCCGGATGCTTGGGCAATCAGTTGGTATTGATCAGCAATATCCATTCGACCTTCCTGGAGCCGGACCATTGCCGGCCAGAAATACTTCCGATCGAGCGGCGAGCATCATGCTCTGCCCGCCTGGCTCTGCACATACTGCTCAGCCATCACCTTGCCTTCGAGGATGGCCTCCGTCGAGGACGAGAAGGCTCGACTCACTCGCAGCGTTCTCGAGACGCTGCCGGGCCGCCCGACTTCCACCAGCATTCCGGTCGGTGAGTCAGTGCACGACTCCCACAGAACGTAAATGGATGCCTGGTAACCAAGGTACGAATGCACATAAAGGTCATGATTGGTGGACTGAAGGTTCATCTGTTTCTCCAACGGGCGCCCTGATTGCACCTCTGCTGCAAATACGACTGGTGCGTTCACGCGTGCGTTCCGTTGTCCTCGTCAGGTTACCTGCCCCAGTGAAGCCGGACCAGCACATAGAGTACATCTGTACTCCCGCGCTATCCTTACTATTTCAAGCAGGTTGCGGGCCTACCCGTTGCAGCCAGACCCTCGGTGGCAATTCGGCGTGCACGCCCCACGCCCCAAGCCAGCGCTCTGGTCATCGACTCACCTGGTCTTGAGTCGAAAGCCTCCTCATGAAGCGTGGTACCAGCGGCCGCATAGACGCCGATGAACATCTGCGTAGCGCCTGTTCGCGACAGCCTCACCTGAACATCGATAACCGTGCCGTTATAAAGAGCCTCATCGTGCTCCCGGTGATGCAGGGTCGGGTCCGCCCACTGCCAATAAGTTTCTCCGCGAATTCGCATGCCGCCTCCTACGACTGATGTCTATTTGGAATCGCCAAATACCACCATAGCGAAGCGGTACCACCGTACAACCGGTATACGCGGAACTGTGCACTGAATCGGACCGCCGGCTAAATAACCGTTACAAAATCAAGGATTTGTACAACTTTCGGCTGGACGCGCCAGCTCAATGATCGCATTGTGCTGACCCCGGCCGGTGCTCGCGGATTCAGCCCCCAAAAGGCCCAATAGACGAGAGGCCTCAATACACATCTGCCCCCGGTGGAAGGAGAAACGAAAGAAGCAAAACTCCGATAGGCAGAGCAAGGTCGCCAAGGAGTTGTACGTTGAAAAGAGAGAAATTGGCACCGTCGAAAACGACAACCAATTCCTGACTTGGAGACATGAAATGACTGACTTCACCCCAACCCCAAACGAAGTGGCAGGCAAAGTGGTGCTGGTGACCGGCGCGGCCAGCGGCATCGGTAAGGCGATCGCCGAGCTCCTTCACGCTCGCGGTGCGAAAGTCATCGCCGAGGACATCGACCCTGCGGTCAACGTGCTTGAGCGTCCTGGCCTGGTTCCCTTCGTCGCTGACATCACTGTGGACGGCTCTGCCGAGCAGGCAGTGGCCCTGGCGGTCGAGAAGTTCGGCAAGCTGGACGTCCTGGTCAATAACGCCGGTCGCATCCTGTACAAGCCCCTGGTCGAGATGACCCGCGAAGATTGGGAATGGCAGATGCAAACCAACGTGACGGGTGCGTTCCTCCACTCCCGAGAAGCAATGAAGGAGATGATGAAGAACAAGAGCGGCGCGATCGTGAACATTGCTTCCTACGCGTCCTACTTCGCCTTCCCCGGTATCGCGGCCTATACCGCGTCCAAGGGCGCGTTGGCGCAGTTGACGCGCACCCAGGCGCTGGAAGCGATCGAACATGGTATTCGGGTGAACGCTATTGGCGTGGGGGACGTGGTCACCAACCTTTTGAATCACTTCATGGAAGACGGTCGCGGCTTTTTGCAGGAGCACGGCAAATCCGCGCCTATCGGTCGGGCGGCAGCACCGCAAGAGATCGCCGAGATCGTGTCTTTCCTGGCCTCCGAGCGCGCCAGTTTCATTGTCGGTTCGGTCGTCATGGCCGATGGCGGTATGAGCGTCCCGGTAGGTTGATGCTCCGCCGTCAAACGCGTTGTGCTGCATTGCCAGCACAACGCGCGCTCCTGCTATCAACCCATTCAACTATTTACGGTATTGAGTGGGCGTAACACCAACCTCACGTTTGAACACCTGAGAAAAATGGCTTGGGCTGCTATACCCTACCTCCAACCCTACATCAATCACACTCCGCTCCGTTTCGACAAGGAGCTGCCGAGCTCTTGCCATCCTCAGCCTGATAAAGAACTGTGATGGCGAGTAACCAGCGGCCTTTTTGAACAGCCGGCTGAAGTGATACTCACTCATCCCAGCTATTTCGGCCAATTGCCCGAGGTGGAATTCCTCAGCCAGATTGGCCTCCATTGCCGACAGTACGCGGCGTAATTTGTAAGCGGGCAACGCGTTGCGGCGCACGATATCGTCCGCCGTGCTGTCCAGGTAGCGGCGGGCAAGGTGAATGGCGATGCACTGGGCCAGCCCTTGAAGATAAAGAGGGCTAGCCCTTTGCCCCGTCAGCTCCAGCCGAACTTGTTCAAGTAGAACAGACAATCCATCGTCACGTCCGCCCGAAACTTCCCGTAGGCGAACCGCTTCTACAGAGCTGCCCAATACCTCCTGGATGGCTTTCTCCAAAAGCGGAATGCCGAGGTAGATATGCATCACTTCGAAGGGCTCTGCGCCGTCCACTTTCCAGCACATCTCGTATGGCTGTGCCGAGGTAGTTAAAAAGAAGTCACCGTTAGCCACCCGACTGCATTGCCATTCACCGCCAAGCTCACGCTCCTGCACGAATGCATTCCCAGAGATGATCCACACCAGTAAGGGCTCGGCCACCGCGGGGACGATGAAGCTATCTTCCTCACGCTCCCGGTTAAAGATCTGCACCAACATATCCCGATCGGCCAGAACGTCCGAGGCGGCCAGCCGCTCCCCACGGATGTAAGCCTCCAAACCATGGGCTGAAGTCCGCTCTGTAACATCCATGGCTATCGTCGCCTCACTGTGTAAGCCGGCTCGAATGAGCCATTTCAGGGGATTGGTGTGACAGGGTGGGCTTCGAATTTCAAGCCTAAAGGCTTGGGCCCGTGAAGGTCCTCAACGTACCCGTACGTGGCACGTGAGGGAACCCGCTCTGGCGTCGGTCATGAGGGTAATGGTCGAAAAAAGCCGGAATGTCTCCATTCCGGCCTGCTATTCAACACTCGGGTTATAGAATCATCCCAGCGTGATACAAAACATTGTTGCGACACTCTCCTCGCTGTCGTCAGAACACTCAGAATGGACTTGCGGTTGGACGCACGATCAATTCGCTGACGTCGACATCCGCAGGCTGCTCTACCGCATAGGCAATCGCTCGGGCAATGGCCGAAGCTGGAATCGCGATCTTGCGGAACTCGCGCATCTCTGCACGCCCGCCGTCATCGGAAATGCTTTCGGCCAGTTCGGACTCGGTAACGCCAGGTGCAATGACGGTGACCCGGATGTCACCCCCCACCTCTTGGCGCAGGCCCTCTGAAATTGCCCGTACGGCATATTTGGTGGCGCAGTACACCGCAGCGGTCGGGCTCACAGCATAGGCTCCAATGGAGGCAATATTGATAATCTGGCCAGCGCGCTGTTGTTGCATGAGCGGCAGCGTGGTGGCAATGCCGTGCAGCACGCCGCGAATGTTGACGTCAATCATTCGGTTCCACTCATCGACCTTGAGCGCTTCGAGCTTCGAGAGCGGCATGACTCCAGCGTTATTGACGAGAACGTCGACGCGGCCATGCAATTCGACAGTGAAGTCAATGAAGGACTGCATGTCATCCAGGTTAGTGACATCCAGCCCCATTACATCAGCGGTACCACCTGCTGAACGAATCTCCTTGGCCAGAGCTTCCAGGCGATCGGTGCGGCGGGCACCCAAAACCACGCGAGCGCCTTTGCTGGCGAGCAGGCGGGCTGTCGCTTCGCCGATACCACTGCTGGCGCCGGTAATTACGATGACTTTTTGTTGGATGCCGTGCATGTTCTCACTCCTGTTTCTGGCTTAAGAGGCCCCCGCCGATCGGCAGGTGGTGCAGCAAGAGTAAGCAGCCTGGGCTGGGCTGGGTTATGCAATTCCTGCGTTCAACATGCACGATCCTGCATGAGCGGCCTGCGGTGAACGGATAACCTTCATGGCCTCAACTGGAATGATGCACAGGAGCGCTTGGACGCGAAGCGATCTGCCAAACACCTAACGATGGCAGCGGTGAGCATTGGGTAGTTGGCCTATTAGCCTCTACCCAAACGGCTGCCGACCCACATATCCTCTTCAACAGGTTGAGCCTAACGGGAGGTAAAGGCGATGAGTGATCGAAACGAAGAGCTGACACGCCTTAGGGCCGAGCTAGCGTCAACCATGCAACGTATCGCTCCGACATACGGCGTATATCAGACGGCAATTGATAAGCTGCATTTCATACGCAGCGATACTCCAACCGATGTGATCCACACTGTGCATAAACCGGGGCTATGCATCATTGTTCAGGGCCGCAAAAAGGTGCAGTTGTGGGAAGAGAGCTATACCTACGACCCCCTGAACTACCTGGTCGTCTCTGTAACTCTGCCGCTGGCGGGTCAAGTGACCGAGGCATCTTCAGAACGACCCTATTTCTGCATCCGCTTGGATATCGACCCGGCAGAAATCGCTCAGCTGATAGCAGACGTAAGTCCTGTCGGCGTTCCAAGCCAACAGCCCCACCGCGGGCTCTACCTGGACAAGATCGATACCCCGTTGCTAGATGCGATGTTGCGACTGGTACGTCTGCTGGATGTGCCATCAGACATTCCTGCGCTGGCACCGCTAGCCCTGAGAGAAATTTTTTACCGGCTGCTAAAAGGCCAGCAGGGCCAGCGCTTACATGAGATAGCGATAACCGATAGCCAGACCCACCGCGTCACTCGAGCCATTGAATGGCTGAACAATAACTATGCGCAGCCGTTACACATCGATGAGCTCGCGAGCTACGTCAACTTGAGCAACTCCACGCTTCACCATCGATTCAAGGCGGTCACTGCAATGAGCCCTTTGCAGTATCAGAAACAACTTCGCCTGCAACACGCGCGCAGGTTGATGATCTCAGAGGGGCTTGATGTTTCCACGGCCGGGTTCAAGGTGGGTTATGAAAGCCCGTCACAGTTCAGCAGAGAATACAGCCGTATGTTTGGGGTGAGGTGCGGCTTAAAGCCTTCCCAGGGAACAATCTTGATGAAAAACCTTGGGGCTTGAATGACACTTTCACACAGCCTGAATCCGTAGCAGCACTGACTATGGCCTTGCCTGCGATTGTCCAAGCTTCTGATCATAGAGTTCGTGGCGGGGACGATCATGAAGCGATTCATCCTCTCAACATTTGACCGTCCACAGCTGATCGATCCGCGTCGTATAGGATTGGCTCATCATCTCCCTCCTCATTCCCCAGTCCGGTGTCGCCGGCACGCTGGCGGCCCGCATCGTTCCCCTGCCCCAGCGTTCGTTGATGTCATCCATCACTTGCATCAGCCGATCACACGTCACCGACTGTTTGAGTGCAAACAAGTCCTCAGAGAACTCTCCTGGTTGCCGCAGGTCCATCAGCAATACCTCGGCCTTGCTGTATCGAAACCCCGGCCTGAAGATCAGTCCGACCGCGTCGGTGGCCAGTCGGGTCATGAGCAGCGTGTCGCAGGTCGGGTACGGCAGTTCCACCAGTGCCCCTTGGGCATGACGGGGCTCGTCCGGGTTGAACATCCCCGTTCGGATGCTCACCCGCATGCGTTTGCACACTGAGCCCTGAGCCCGGAGCTTCTGCGCAGCTCGGCCAACATAGGTGGCCACGGCCTGCTTGATCGGCGCCAGTTCGTTCAGCCGCTTGCCGAACATCCGGCTGCAGCAGATCTCCTGCTTCGCAGGTTCAGCCTCGTCCAGCTCCAGGCATGGCGTGCCAGCCAGCTCACGAGCGGTCTTCTCCACCACCACGCTGAATTTCTGCCGCAGCGTCCAGGGGTCAGCCATGGCCAGATCCATCGCCGTGTGAATGCCCATGGCCTCAAGGTGAGCGGTCATTCGCCGGCCAACGCCCCACACCTCTTTCACTTCGGTATTGCGCAGGACCCAATCGCGCTTGAACGGATCGGTAATGTCGACCACCCCACCAGTCTGCGTCTGTAAACGTTTGGCGGTGTGGTTGGCCAGCTTCGCAAGTGTCTTGGTGCTGGCGATCCCGACACCCACGGGGATACCGGTGCACTGGAAGATCCTGGATCGCAACTTGTGACCGAACTGGGTCAGGTTTTCCTGAATACCGGACAGGTCGGCGAAGCATTCGTCGATGCTGTAGATTTCGGCGGCAGGCACCATCGACTCGATCAGGGTCATGACGCGCTCGCTCATGTCGCCATATAAGGCATAGTTGCTGCTGAAGGCCATGATGCCGTGCCGCCGCAACTTGTCTTTCGCCTGGAAATACGGCTCGCCCATCTTCACGAATGGCTTTGCGTCGTAGGACCTGGCGATCACGCAGCCGTCGTTGTTGCTCAACACCACGATCGGGGTTTTGGCCAGGTCAGGCCGAAATACCCGCTCGCAGCTCGCATAAAACGCGTTGCAGTCGATCAGCGCAAATACCTGGTTACTGCGCATGGTCGCGCACGCTGTACCGCACGACACCCCAAATAACGAGCTCGTCGCCTTCCATGATGTATCGCGGTGGATACGCCGGGTTCTCGGACTTGAGAATCACCACTGCGTCACGGCGGTGCAAACGCTTGCAAACGGGCTCGCAGTTGACCGCAGCGATGACAATGTCCCCATGCTCCGCCTCACGCCCGCGGTCTACGATGACGATGTCACCCGAGTAGATCCCTGCCCCCTGCATGCTGTCGCCCTCAACTTTTACCAGATACACATGGGGCGCACGGAGGTCGAATAGCTCATCAAGGGAGATATGGCCTTCCAGATGGTCCGCTGCAGGCGATGGGAATCCGGCCGGAACGTGAAACGAATAGAGCGGTAACGGTTCGGTACCGCCGGTTGGCGTACCCAGAAATGTGATGGTCATGGGGGAAGGCCCGAAGCAATCTGTATGCATATACAGTAGATCCCGCATCGGGTGCCCGGTCAATCCTGGCGCTGAAATTTCTGACGGGCGAGAGGTGATTTATGTGTGGACGGTACTCGATCTACGAGTCGATGGATCACTACCTGCGGCAGCTATCGCTGGATCTGGTAGTGATCAATGGCTATGACCATGAGGCCATCAATCGCTACAACGTAGCACCATCGACGCGCGTTGAGATCATTCGCCAGGTCGGGGATGGATTGACAGTGGATCGCGTCAAGTGGGGCTGGTCGCCGTTCTGGGCGAAGGGGAAGCGCCCCGATCCGATCAATGCTCGAGCCGAGACAGTGGTGACGGGCACGTTTTTCAAAGGACTTTGGCCGGGGGGGAGAGCCTTGGCGCCGGCCAACGGCTGGTTCGAATGGATACCCGATCCAGCGGAGCCGAAGCGCAAGCAGCCGTACTACATTACCAGCGCTGATGGAGGGCCGCTCTACTTCGCAGCGCTCGCTGAGGTGCATCAGAGCATTGAGCCGGATGAGCGCGATGGGTTCGTTATCATCACCGCAGCTGCGGACGAGGGCCTGATCGACATCCACGACCGAAAACCCTTGGTGCTGACCTCTGAGCTTGCCCGGGAATGGATCGCCCCAAGCACATCACCAGAGCGGGCTTCGGCGATCGTGGAACAGGGCTGCAGGCCGGCAGCGGACTTTCGTTGGTTTCCAGTAGACAAGGCGGTGGGCAATGTCAGGAATGAGGGAGCATCGTTGGTTGCACCGATAAACAGCGAAGACCGGCAGGGTCAGCTAGAGTTTTGATATGTTCAAGCACCGTGAGATAACGATCATGCTGAAACAAGAAGCAGACGACGTGATTGAGCGTATCAGGGACGATCTGAAAAGGCATGGTGTGCTGATCGGCTACGATCCAGAGTTTACCACTGCCGATTTCGGTTGCGACCTGGACCACCACGTCGCTCAGGTCAGAGAGGATCCGGAAAACCGCGTCGTGTGTATCGTGATACATGACGAAGGCTTGTGGGCACAGCTCAGGCAGGGGTCCGTTTATCGCTGCGTCGTCAGTGAATGTAAAGGGAAGCTATTCGGCATGCCGATTACCATTGACCCTCAAACGGATGCGTCGTACACCATTCAGTACAAGCCCTGAAGTGTCTGCAGGGTAGTCAGCCAGCCAGGGTCACCCTCTGCCTGCCAAGTAGAACATCCCTCCGGCGAGCGTCGTTAAAACGATGCCGTCGAATACATCGCCAAAAGCGGCTTTATCCGAGAGCCATGCGTCGATCTGCGCGACCAGAAAGCAGACCGCGATGAATAAAACGGCGCCCGCGATGCGCCAATGCCGCCGCACCTATGCGACAATACGCTCAATGTCTGGTCTCAACCCCACATTTATCGCCCAACAGCTCGGGCATGGCGTGCAGATGCTCTCATCGACTTATGCGCGCTGGATTAACTCGTCCAACGACTGGCAGGAGCGGGAAACGCTCCAGATTGGTCCAAAATTGGTCCGCAGCTGCGAAGAAGCCACGTAAGTTATTGATAGGTAAGCTCCTTGATCTCCACCGCTAACATCACCATGCAGTTCGGCTCCAAGCCCCTGTTCGAAAACGTCTCGGTCAAATTCAACAACGGCAACCGCTATGGCCTGATCGGCGCCAACGGTTGTGGCAAGTCGACCTTCATGAAGATCCTCGGCGGCGACCTGGAGCCTTCCGGTGGTCAGGTCATGCTCGAGCCGAACACCCGCCTGGGCAAGCTGCGTCAGGACCAGTTCGCCTACGAGGAATTCACCGTTATCGACACGGTGATCATGGGCCACGCCCAGCTGTGGAAGGTCAAGGCCGAGCGTGACCGTATCTACTCGCTGCCGGAAATGACCGAGGAAGACGGCATGGCCGTCGCCGAGCTGGAAACCGAATTCGCCGAAATGGACGGCTACACCGCCGAATCGCGCGCCGGTGAACTGCTGCTGGGCCTGGGTATTCCGCTGGAACAGCACTTTGGCCCGATGAGCGAAGTGGCACCGGGCTGGAAACTGCGGGTGCTGCTGGCCCAGGCGCTGTTCTCAGACCCGGATGTGCTGCTGCTCGACGAACCGACCAACCACCTGGACATCAACACCATCCGCTGGCTGGAAACGATTCTGACGGCGCGTAACAGCACCATGATCATCATTTCCCACGACCGGCACTTCCTGAACAGCGTGTGCACACACATGGCCGACCTGGACTACGGTGAGCTGCGCCTGTTCCCAGGCAACTACGACGAGTACATGACCGCGGCCACCCAGTCGCGCGAGCAGTTGCTGTCGGACAACGCCAAGAAAAAAGCCCAGATCGCCGAACTGCAGACCTTTGTCAGCCGCTTCTCGGCCAACGCCTCCAAGGCCAAGCAGGCAACTTCGCGTGCCAAGCAGATCGACAAGATCCAGCTGGCCGAGGTCAAGCCTTCGAGCCGGGTCAGCCCGTTCATCCGCTTCGAGCAGACCAAAAAGCTGCATCGCCAGGCTGTCGTCGTGGAAAAAATGGCCAAGGCCTTCGACGACAAGGTGCTGTTCAAGAATTTCGACATCACTGTCGAAGCCGGCGAGCGCGTAGCGATCATCGGCCCCAACGGTATCGGCAAAACCACCCTGCTGCGCACCCTGGTCGGCGAGATGACGCCGGATGCAGGCTCGGTGAAGTGGACCGACAGCGCCGAAGTGGGCTACTACGCTCAGGACCATGCGCACGATTTCGAAGACGACATGACCCTGTTCGACTGGATGGGCCAATGGACCTCGGGTGAGCAGGTCATCCGTGGCACCTTGGGGCGCATGCTGTTCTCCAACGACGAGATCCTCAAGTCGGTCAAGGTGATTTCCGGTGGTGAACAGGGCCGCATGCTGTTCGGCAAGCTGATCCTGCAGAAGCCGAACGTGCTGGTAATGGACGAACCGACCAACCACCTGGACATGGAGTCGATCGAGGCGCTGAACCTGGCGCTGGAAAACTACCCGGGCACTTTGCTGTTCGTCAGCCATGACCGCGAATTCGTGTCGTCGTTGGCGACCCGCATCATCGAACTGTCGCCGGACGGTGTGGTGGACTTCAGCGGCACCTATGACGACTACCTGCGCAGCCAGGGTGTGCTGGTCTGAAGTCGCTAGCCGGCCTGGCCCTTTGAGGTGACCAGGCCGGCCTCTTTATATGGCGACCACGCTCCACAGGTACTACGCAGTAACTGTGGAGCGGTTTCCCTTTGAATAACTCGTTAGCCTGCTTTCATTTCCTTCGCGCAACGGCCATGATGGGGCCACGCCCACCGCCCGCCCGCGAACGAGCCAATGACCGCGCCACAGCCCGCCCCCGCCAGCAGCAACGCCTCCATCACCCTGCAGATCCTCTCGATCGTTTTCTACACCTTCATCGCGTTCCTCTGCATCGGCCTGCCGATCGCGGTGCTGCCCAGCTATGTACACGACCAACTGGGCTTCGGTGCGGTGATTGCCGGGGTAACCATCGGCCTGCAGTACCTGGCTACCCTGCTCAGCCGGCCTTTCGCAGGCCGTGTGGCCGATACGCTGGGCGGCAAGCAAGCGATCCGCTACGGTTTGCTGGGCATCGCGGCCTGTGGGGTATTGACACTGGCCTCGGCCTGGACCTTGAATGCGCCCTTGCTGAGCCTTGCGCTGCTGCTTGGCGGGCGCGTGCTGCTCGGGCTCGCACAGGGCCTGATTGGCGTTGCCACCCTGAGCTGGGGTATCAGCCAGGTGGGGCCTGAACATACGGCCAGGGTCATATCCTGGAACGGCATCGCGTCATATGGTGCCATCGCCATCGGCGCCCCCGTTGGCGTGCTCGCAGTCGATAGCCTGAATTTCAGCGTGCTCGGCCCAGCCTTGATACTGCTCGCCGCCCTGGCAATGCTGGTGCTGCGCAAACGCCCGGACGTGGTGGTGGTGCGCGGTGAGCGCCTGCCGTTCTGGTCTGCGTTCAGCCGTGTGGCGCCTTGCGGCCTTGGGCTGACCCTGGCTTCGATCGGCTATGGCACCCTGACCACCTTCGTCACACTTTACTATCTGGAACGTGGATGGGCAGGCGCCGCTTTGTGCCTGAGTGCCTTCGGTGTGTGTTTCATCATTTCGCGGCTGTTGTTCGTCAACGCCGTCAACCGCTTTGGCGGTTACAACGTGGCGGTTGCCTGCATGGCCACAGAAGTGCTCGGCCTGAGCCTGTTGTGGCTTGCGCCCTCCCCGCTCTGGGCGCTGGTCGGGGCCGGCCTCACCGGTTTCGGTCTGTCGCTGGTGTACCCAGCCTTGGGCGTTGAAGCCATCAAGCAGGTGCCCAGCAGCAGCCGGGGTGCCGGGCTGGGGGCCTATGCGGTGTTCTTCGACATGGCATTGGCCATCGCCGGCCCGGTCATGGGCGCAGTGGCGGCGCACCTTGGCTATGCGTCGATATTCTGCGTCGCGGCCCTGCTGGCCCTTAGCGGGGTTGGCCTGACATTGTTGCTGGCGCGGCGCAGCCATCGCGGCTGAGCGTTACCCATGAAAAACGGCCGCCGCGCAAGCGACAGCCGTTCGTTTAATACAAGTTGTTCATGCCGTGGCGAACAGCTCACTGGCAATCTGCGCCTGAGCAGCATCGATGGCTTTGCTGCGGTGCTCCGGGCCATAGGCCAGGCCGTGAGCGCGAACGATCTCCAGGTCGGTGATGCCGATGAAGCCCAGGAACACCTTGAGGAAGTCTTCGTGGCCCGCGCCGGTCGGCTGGCCAGCGTGCAGGCCGCCAGCGGTGGAAACCAGTACTACTTTCTTGTCACCGCACAGGCCTTCAGGGCCTGCCTCGGTGTAGCGGAAGGTCTTGCCGGCCACTGCAACGCGGTCGATCCAGGCCTTGAGCTGGGTCGGTACAGTGAAGTTGTACATCGGCGCACCAATCACCACGGCGTCGGCGGCAAGAAACTCGTCCAGCGTTTCGGCGCTGAGCTTGGCTTCGAAGGCAAGGGCTGCATCGCGAACGTCTTCCGGCGTGCCGGCTGCAACCAGGGTGGCAGCAGAGAAGTGGGCAATGGCGTCGGCGGCGAGGTCACGATAGACCACTTCGATGCTCGGGTCAGCGGCTTTCCAGGCCTGGACCACTTCACGGCTCAGTTGGCGCGAGGCGGAATTGTCGCCCAGGATGCTCGAATCGATGTGCAACAGTTTCATGGGACTCTCCTGTGAATGAAGACCGCAGCATTGGGCGATCACGATGGAGAGAATCCTACCGGACCGTCGAATAGCTGAAAAGCCAGCAAAAATGCGTTAGTTTGTCCCACAGATAGAACAGTGAGACAGCCCTCATGCAAGACCTCAACGATCTCTTCTACTTCGTTCGCGTAGTCGAAGCCGGTGGCTTCGCCGCCGCCGGGCGCCAGCTGGGCATCCCCAAGTCGCGTCTGTCGCGGCGCATCGCCGAACTGGAAGAGCGGTTGGGCACGCGGTTGCTGCAGCGCACCACGCGCCAACTGAAGCTCACCGCGGTAGGTGAACGCTATCTGCACCATTGCCAGGCCATGCTGCTGGAAGCCGAGGCCGCTGACGAGGCGGTGGCCAGCATGAGCAGCGAGCCGCGGGGGCGCTTGCGGGTGTCCTGCCCGGTAGCGTTGGCCCATGCGTTCCTGCCGGACGTCATCAGCCGATTTCTGGAGCTGTACCCCCAGGTGCAACTGGACATGGTGTTGCTCAATCGCCGTGTCGACCTGATTTCCGAAGGCATCGACGTTGCCCTGCGCGTGCGAGAGCTGGGCGACGAAGACCCGGCGCTGGTCACGCGCCGGCTGCGCCAGGCGCAGATGCAACTGGTGGCCGCGCCCGGCTTTGCCGATCATGTCCGTGAGCCGTCCGAGCTGGCCTCCTTACCGGTACTGGGCGCTGCTGAAGCAGACCGGCTGGTGCATTTGCGCCTGCTGGGGCCCAATGGTCGCCAACAGGAAATCGCCCTGGAGCCACGGTTGGCCATCGATGATTTTGTGGTGCGCAATGCCGCCGTACGTGCCGGGCTGGGATTTACTGCGTTGCCGAGCATGTTCTGCGAGCATGAACTCGAACGCGGCGAGCTGGTGCGGCTGCTGCCGGACTGGTCGCTGCCGGGGGGCTATCTGCAGGCGGTTTACCCGCATCGGCGTGGGTTGCTGCCTGCAGTACGGGTATGGATCGATCATCTGGCAGCATCGTTCGAAGCGTGTGGAGACCGTTATGTCTAGACAGACCATGACCGAGGAACAGGTGGCGGCGTTCTGCCTGGCGCTGCCCGGCGCACGGGAAGACTACAAGTGGGGCGGAATCCGGGTATTTTCGGTTGCCGGTAACAAGATGTTCGCAGTACTCGACCTGGCGGGGGCTGGCTTGTCGTTCAAGGTGGCCGATGAGCTGTTTCTGGGCTACTGCGACAGGCCAGGCGTGCGCCCGGCACCGTATCTGGCACGGGCGCGGTGGATCAGCATGGCGCCGCCCTACCCCATGGGCCGGGAAGAATTGTGTGACCTGCTGCAGCGCTCGCACCAGTTGGTGGTGCGGCGGCTGGCGAAGCGCTCGCAGGTTGGCCTGCTGATGTGAGGGCCCACGAAGGGCAGTAAGAGGCCATCACCCCAGAGACAGTACATGCCCACCCAGAAACAGGTGATCAACCCAGAACACCTGATGCAGCAATACAATCGCCCAGAACACCATCTGGTATGAAGCCTTGCGGGTCTTGTGCCGGTAAAGCTGCTGGGCGATCAGCGCACCTGGCCAGCCACCCAGTAGCTCACTGGCATGCAGTACCTTCTCTGGCGTGCGCCAGGCCTGGGTACGGGCCTGCTGCTTGTCCTGCCAATACAGCAGAACTGTAACCAGGCTTACAGCGGGATAAATCGCCAACGGCAGCCATGACTGCCCGCTCCAGGCCATCTGCGCCGCGCCCGCCAGCGGCAGCAGGCACAACACCCCAAGCATCAGCAGCTTGAGGCGTACATTGCGTACGCCCTCTGCCTTGCGCGCAGCACGCCGTTCTGCCGTTTGTGTCCGAGCCATATCAGCCGTGCGCCGTCGACCAGTCGACCCAGCCGAACTGCCAGGTGGCCAGGATCAGCAAACCGAAGGCTATGCGGTACCAGGCGAAGGCCGCATAACTGTGGTTGGCGATGAACTTGAGCAGGCCGCGCACTGCGATCATGGCGAAGATGAACGAAGTCACGAAGCCAATCGCGAACACTGGCAGATCGCTCGGCTGGAACAGGTCACGGTATTTGTAACCCGAGTACACTGCCGCACCGACCATGGTCGGCATTGCCAGGAAAAACGAGAACTCGGTGGCTGCCTTGCGCGACAGGCCGAACAGCAGGCCGCCGATGATGGTCGAGCCGGAGCGCGAGGTGCCCGGGATCATCGCCAAACACTGCACGAACCCGATCTTCAAGGCATGCGACCAGCGCATGTCATCGACGTGGTCGACCGCCACGCTGTGGGTGCGGCGCTCGGCCCAGAGCATGATCACACCGCCGATAACCAGCGCCGTCGCCACGGTGATCGGGTTGAACAGATATTCATGGATCAGGTCCGCGAACAGCACCCCCAGCACCACCGCCGGCATGAACGCCAGCAGCAGGTTGGCGGTGAAACGCCGCGCCGCCGGCTGGCTTTTCAGCCCGAACACCACATCGAGGATCTTGCGCCGAAACTCCCATACCACCGCCAGGATGGCCGCCAACTGAATGATGATGTTGAAGGCCATGGCCCGTTCGCCACCAAAGCCGATCAGGTCAGCAACGATGATCTGGTGACCGGTACTGGAGATCGGCAAAAATTCTGTCAGTCCTTCGACCACGCCCAAGATGATTGCCTGAAAGGCAGTCCAAAAATCCATCATTCCCCCGGTTGGAGCGCTGCTGCTTGCAGGCCCCTTGTTCTTGATTTGCTTGTGATTGCCGCATGCGGCGCGGCCTTTTTACAGCGTCAGTTGGGACCCGTGCCAGTAGAAAAGTTCACGTGGCCTAAAGGTTTCATCTCGCGCGGCCGAAATCCTAGCAGAGCGGCTTTGCAAAGGCTTGCCCGGCATGCGGCATCACAGCCATTAACTAGCACTTAGCCATTAGTCGGGTTTGGCCAAGCGCCAAAGCATGCTTGGATGCACCTTCATAAAAAGAACAATGCGGGAGTGCCGTTCATGAAGACCTTGAGGTCAATGTCGATCAGCCGCCGTTTGTGGCTGATACTGCTGGTTGCAGTGGCAATGCTGGTGATGCTCGGCCTGCTGATGCTGCGTCAGATCCATGGCGACCTGTACCAGGCCAAGGCGGAAAAAACCCGCCATGTGGTGCAGACCGCTGCGGGCGTGCTGGCGTATTACCAAGGCCTGGAGGCCGCAGGCACGCTCAGCCGCGATGCGGCCCAGCAACAGGCCCTGCAGGTGGTGCGCGCGCTGCGCTACGACCAGAACGACTACTTCTGGATCAACGACCTGGCGCCGAAAATGATCATGCACCCGGCCAACCCCAAGCTCGATGGCCAGGACCTCTCCGCCATTCGCGATCCTGACGGTTTCGCCGTATTCAACGAAATGGCTGCCCTCGCCCGCAGCCAGGGCGCAGGCCCGGTCAATTACCGCTGGCCCAAGCCTGGTGCCAGCGAACCGGTGGCCAAGACTTCTTATATTCAACTGTTCAAGCCATGGGGCTGGATCATCGGCTCTGGCGTGTACATCGATGATGTGCAGGCTGAATTCGCCCGCCAGTTGCGCCATGCCTCGCTGGTGGGCCTGGGTATCGCCCTGCTGATGGCTCTGGTGGTCATGCTCATCGCCCGCAGCATCGCGCGCCCGTTGCAGGAAGCGGTACAGGCGATGGGCAACATCGCCAGCGGCGAAAGCGACCTGACCCGACGCCTGGATACCCATGGCCGTGACGAAATCACCCACTTGGGCGAGCACTTCAACCGTTTCAACGGCAAGTTGCAGCGCGTGGTCGGCCAACTGCAGGGCGCGGCGCACTCGTTGGCGCAGTCCGCCGGGCATGTCGGTGACAATGCCGGTGCCGCGCAACAACGCAGCGCACAGCAATCGATGCAGATGGACCAGGTGGCAACAGCGGTCAACGAGGTGACCTACGCGGTGCAGGACGTGGCCAAGACCGCGGAGCAGGCTGCAGGCGAAATGCGCGCAGCGCAGCAGCAGGTGGAGCACGGGCAGCAAGCGATCCATGGCAGCCTGCAGCAGATCGACCGGCTTTCGGCAACTATCGAGCAGGCGGTACAAGTGATCCGTGACCTCGCCGGGCACAGCACGAAGATCGGCGGGGTGCTGGAGGTGATACGCTCGATCGCCGAACAGACCAACCTGCTGGCCCTCAATGCGGCCATCGAAGCGGCCCGCGCCGGCGAGCAGGGCCGTGGCTTCGCGGTGGTGGCTGATGAGGTGCGGCTGCTGGCCCAGCGCAGCGCGCAATCGACGGCAGAGATACACACCATGATCGAGCACCTGCAAGGTCAATCGGACGCCGCGGTCAAGGCCATCGACACCAGCAGCGAAGCTTCGCGCCAGACAGTCGAGCAAGCCCGGGAGGCCGGCTCCAGCCTGGACGCCATCAGCCAGGCGCTGCACAACCTCACCGTGCTCAATGCCACCATTGCCAGCGCGACCTTGCAGCAGTCGCATGTGGTTGAGGAGATCAATCGCAATGTGCTGGACACCGCCGGGTTGTCGCAACAGACCGCCGATGCAGCGCGCCAGTCCAGTGATGCCGGCGTGGCGCTGGGGCGCCTGAGCGAAGAGTTGGAGCAACTGCTGCGCCAGTTCCGGGTATGAGGACACTCGTGCGAGCCGGCCCGTCGGTTCCCACTGGCATGCGCCAGCACGTGCTGCTGGCCTTCTACTCCTTCCTGCGCCCACACGCTACAATCGCGCCCCTTACCCTCTCCAAGGATCGCCGATGTCCGGCCTCGAACTCATCGCCGCCGTGCTTGGCGTCACTGCCGTCTGGCTCACCGTCAAACAGAACGCCTGGTGCTGGCCTATCGGCCTGGTGATGGTGCTCATTTATGGCTGGCTGTTCTTTGAGGTGAAGCTGTACTCAGGGATGCTGCTGCAACTGGCCTACGCCGGTTTGCAGTTGTACGGCTGGTGGCAATGGAAACGACCAGACCGGGTAGAGGACGCACGCGCAGTGTCGCGCCTGCCCGTGAAGGCTGTGTTCACAGGGCTGGCAGCGGGCCTGGTGCTCAGCGTTGCCCTTGGCGCAGCCATGGCCCACTGGACCGACGCCGCTCTGCCTTGGCTGGACGCTACGCTGACGGGCTTGAGCCTGGTCGCGCAACTGTGGATGGCGCAAAAACGCCTGCAGTGCTGGCCACTTTGGTTGGTGGTCGACCTGTTCTATGTTGGCCAGTACCTGCACCAGCAACTGTATTTCACGGCGGGCTTCTTTGCCGTGCTGACCCTCATCGCCGTGCGTGGCTGGCTGGAATGGGGCCGTGATCCGGCGTTGCAGCCAAGCAAGGTGCAACCATGAAGGTCCTGGTACTGTGCGGCCCGGAGTCCAGCGGCAAAAGCTGGCTTAGCGGCGAAATCCAGGCGCACTTTGGCGGTGTGGTGGTCAGCGAGTACGTGCGGCATTTCATCGACCAGCACTGCCGCGACACCTGCTACGCCGATATCACCCCCATCGCCCGCGGCCAGTTGGCCTGGGAAGACCAGGCCCGGGAGATGGCGCCGCCGTTGCTGATCCTCGATACCCACCTGCTCAGCAATATGCTCTGGAGCCAAGCGCTGTTCCAGGCTTGCCCACCCTGGCTTGAACAGGCATTGCTTGCACGCCACTACGACCTGCATCTGCTGCTCAGTCCGCAAGGGGTTGACTGGGTTGCCGATGGCCAGCGCAGCCAGCCCGACCTGGCTGACCGCCAGGCATTCTTCGATGACAGCCTGCAATGGCTGCAACGCCATCGGCAAAGGCTGCAAATCATTGATGGCCACTGGCCCCAGCGTAGCGCCTCAGCATTACGTGCCGTGCAACAGCTGCTGCTGGGCACAGCGCCGCACTGCCCCACCGAGTGTTAAACCGGTGATACACCACGCTGGGCGTTGACCCCCGTATTTGCGCACTTCCCCACCAATTGCGGGGGGAGTGTCAAGCAGGTGAGACATTGTTGAAAAGAGCGCTGCAGGCAATGTGCATAGCGGGCAAAACGGCGAGCGGCGGCAAATCTGTCTCAGCGCTGATACAACAACTTCCAGCCGCTCCCAGCTAGATTCTGCAAACCACTGAATTCAAAGCCTTTTCCAAAAGCGGCACGCCTCCTGCTCTCCTCCTCGCAACGCTGAACTAGGCCAGCGCTCGAAGAAGGAATCGCCGTCGTGAGCACACTGGATAAAGGCATTACCCGCCTCCTGCTTGTCGGTTGCGTACTGGGGGCAGGCATGGCGCTGCCGGTCCAGGCCGACAACGGCATCATCGTCATCACCCGCGATGTACAACCTCGGATGGCGATACGTGCGCCACTGGCGCCTGACCCCAACCCCACTACCGCCAACGCCAACCCATCCGCATACGTGCTCAAACAGAGCAACGAATTGAGCGATGGCGACTTCGCCAACATCACCAGTGGCACGGGAATCTCTTCGCTGATCACCCAGCAGACCGACAACCTGGGCGGCAACATCAGCAACCAGAACCAGCTACCGAACCTGGCAGCAGGCCGTGGCACAGGCTCGGGCAACGGTATTTCCAACATGGTCAACTCAAGTGTTCAGCGTGGCCTCGCCCCTCTGCAGATCCTTACCGGAGGCAAATGAGATGAGGCAGACGCTGTCTATCATGGCCGTGTTGTTCAGTGCATCGGCCCTCGCCCAATCCCCCGTTCCTGTGCTCAACCATGCCACCATCGACAGCTCCGGCGCGCAATACCAAGGCAACTTCAGCGTAAACCAGGCCGCCGGCGACCGGCAGCAACAGGCCAATGCCCGGGCTTTTGCGATGGGCCACGGGGCAGATGCAACCACGCAGATTCGCCAACGCCAGCAGTCGATCGTCGACCCCAACATGGGAGCCACCGCCAGCATTCAGGGCGACGCCTTCAGCCATGGCAGCGGCGCTCTTGGCGTCAACCAGAGCGCAGGCGCCAGCACCCAGCAGGCCAATGCCCTGCGCATCAGCATCAGTACACAACCGCAAAGCATCGATGACAGCGTCCTGTTGCAGCAGAACGTGGCGCTGATCAACAGCTCCGATCCAACTGATACCTCACCCGGCTATCGCCAGGTCACTACCGGTGACCAGGCATTCACCGGTAGTCGCGGGGTCATCCAGCTGAATCAGAGCGCCGGGGTGGGCAACCAGACGGCAAACACCCTGAGCGTACGGGTCGCGAACTGACCCAAACAGGTGAGAACAACACTTAACCTAAAAAGACGGAGAAACACCATGAAACCCTCGATGGCAATCAAGCCTCTGGTTTTCGCAATTGCTGCGGTCATGGCTGTTGCTGCACAAGCGGATCAGAACGACAGGCGTGGCAACGGCCACAACCACAACTACACACCACCGGCAAAAGCGGTGTACACCAGTGCCACTGCTGAAGCGACCGACATTCAGAGAAGCACTAACAACAGCATCCGCAACGAAGGCACCATCAACGAAGCCGAGATGAGCAGCTCCGGTACTGGCGCAAGTGGCAACGTGGGCGTCAACGTGGCAGCCGGTAACGGCAACCAGCAGGACAACGCCGCGGCCATCGCCAACACGTCGTCCGACAATGCCGACATCGACAACAGCTTCGTCTTCGGCACAGCCACCGCAACCGCCGATGTTGTCCAGCGCAGCAACAATAACACCGTCAACAACTGGTCGACCCAAAGCTCCGCGGTCATGAGCGGCTCGGCCGATGGCAGCAGCGGCAACATTGGTATCAACGTGGCTGGCGGCGACCTGAACCAGCAGAAAAATACCATGGCCATTGCCAACAACAGTGCTGGTATCGGTAACTCGACCGCCACCGCTTCGGCCGATCAGAATGGCCCTGGCCTGGAAGTCAACAACCGCGCCGACCGTACCTATACCGTCGATACGTTGACCTTCACCACCAGCAAGAGCGGGTCGTCCTCGCGTAGCGGCTCGTTCGATGCGAGCGTCGACAAGAGCTCCAGCTCGAGCTTCAGCGTGGCTGGCTCCAACAGCAGCAGCGCCAGCGGTTCGAAGAGCAGCAGCTCCAGCGGCTCTAGCAGCATGAGCGCCAGCGGCTCCAACAGCAGCAGCGCCAGTGGCACCAACAGCATGGCTGCCAGCGGCTCCAGCGGTTGGGATGCCAGTGGTTCGGCCAGCCGGGACCACAGCTCTTCGTCTAGCGCTTCGCTGAACGCCTCGCTCGATGCCAGCATTGAGGGCAGCGCCTCTTCCTCCGAAACGTTTGGCCGCTTCGAGCGTTCTCGCAGCTCCGACTTCGATGCATCGCTCAACGCATCGCTTGACGCCTCGGTGGACAAGTCGCATGACTCGGCCAGCAACTCGTCGTTCGACAAGTCCTACAACTCGTCCTTCGACAAGGCGTATGACTCTTCGTATGACCGTACCCGTGACTCGTCCTATGACAAGTCTCGCGATACCGCCTACGAGAAGGCACACGATTCGGCATGGGAAAAAGCGAGCGCTTCGGCCTACGAGAAAGCTGGCGAAAAAGCGTCGGAATCTTCGGACAGCATCTCGAAGAGCTTCAGCGAGTCTAGCGAGTTTGCGCTGAGCAACACCGTGTCGTTCCAAGTGCTGACCCCGACCGGCTGGGCCAACCCTGTGACCAACACCGCGACCCTGAGTGGTTCGGTCAATGGTGGCAGCGGCAACCTGGGCGTCAACGTGGCAGCAGGTGTGGGCAACCAGCAAAGCAACTCGCTGGCCATCTCCAACACCTCGATGTAACAACTGCGGCCTGGAGGCCCCCTTCGGGGGGCCTCTTTCTAACAAGAAAAAGCAGGGGGCGTCGAACATGCGCATGATCGCCTTGGCAGTGTTGCTGAGCATGGCCGGTGTCAGCGAAGCAGCCCAGATGCCATTGTCCGTGCTACCGGGTGGCGCGGTGATCTACAAACCCATCCAGAGCATCCGCGAGCGCAAGTTCGCTGACCTGGTACAGCAGAAAACCGACTTCAGTTGCGGCGCCGCATCTCTGGCAACCATCCTGCGCCAGGCCTACTGGCTTGACGTCGACGAACAACACGTGATCGAGGGGATGCTGGCACACGCTGACCAGGATCTGGTCCGCACCCAAGGCTTCTCGATGCTCGACATGAAGCGCTACGTGGAAAGCCTGGGCATGCGTGCCCGCGGCTACCGGGTAGCCCCGGACACCTTGCACAGTATCCGCATACCGGTAGTCGTGCTGCTGGACATCCGCGGCTACAAGCACTTCGTGGTGATGCAAAAAGTCGATAAAGGCTGGGTATACGTCGGCGACCCGGTACTAGGGCACAAGCGCTTCAAGATCGATGACTTCGTCAAAGGCTGGAACGGCATCATCTTCGCCGTCATCGGCCAAGGGTACGACAAGAACAATATCCTGCTCGATCCGCCGCTGCCGCTGAGCGCCAAGAACCGTGTCAGCAACTTCACCCCGGTGCAGGACGCCGAGCTGATGGACTTCGGCTTCATCCAAAGCGATTTCTTCTAATGACAATGGGCAAGACGCTCCGGGAGCATCCCATGAAGACTTCAATCTGGCTGGCCGCCATTTGCCTGGCCGCCAGCCTTCCGACACAGGCAGAAACGTTCAAACCGATCGAGCTGAAGGATCAGGAACTGGCCAACCTGCGCGGGCGCTACGTTATGCCTGGGCGCATCGTCAGCTTTGGCATCGTCATGACCAGTACCTGGCAGAACGCCAACGGTGAAGTGATTGGTGCAACCTCCGCGATGCAGATCCAGCAGTCGACCATCAAGCCGCAGTTCTATGTATCGATGATCAATGAAAAAGGCACAGGCAGGCCGCAATCGGGCAGCGCCGGCACCGGTACCGTCACCGGCGGCGGTGGCCTGAACAGTACCGAAGGCGTAACCCAGGTCGTGCGTGCTGCCGGCGATTACAACACCGCCCATAACAATGTCGACATCAATGTCACCAAGGCCAACGAAGCGTCAGCGGCACAACCCCAAGGCCAGGCCCTGGCCGCAGGTACTACGCTGGTCGGCGCCAATGGCGCAGGCTCGCTGAGCGTTACCTCCAGTGGCCGCGGCGTGCAGCTGAACATCATCGCCAGCAACAACCAGGGCAACACCGTGCAGCGCCTGGGCCAGGGTGGCCTTATGCAGAACACTACCCTGCTCGGCACCAGCAACCGCGTCAGCAACCTGACGTCGCTCAATGTGGTGCTGCGTGACGCGCCCACAGCCGGATCGATGGCCCCAAACCTTGATCAGCTCAAAGGCCTTCGCAATCTCGGATACTGATCTACGCTCAGTCTCATCGTATGTAGTCAGAAGGGACGGCTAACCCATGCACCGTTTGTTGACGTTCAGAGTTATCGTTTGTTTGACAACCTTGGCCCCGGCCACTCTGCTACAGGCGGCAACCGACCCACAGGTCGAAACTCTCAAACAGGAACTGATGGCGCTCAAAGAGCGCTATGAAGCCCAACAGAACGCACTGATGGTACTGGAGCAACGCCTGCGCCAGGTGGAGGAGGCGCCGCGAGCGCCAGCGCCCAAACGCCTGACAAAGTCCCCCGCCGAGGGCGTCAAGGGTGGGCAGACCGTGGCATCGGGCGCTCCCGGGACCACCGGCAGTTCCTATGGCCAATCGCTGCAGGACGACTCGGAACCTGCGCAAAGTGTGTCCAACCTGTACGACGAAGCCAGCGGTTTCTTCGGCGGCGGCAAGTTCAGTGTCGAAACCGGGCTGACCTACACCCACTACGACACGCGCGCCTTGACCCTCAACGGCTTCCTCGCCCTCGATTCGATCTTCCTCGGCAACATCAACATCGACCGCATCAAGGCAGACAACTGGACGCTGGACCTGACGGCACGCTACAACGTCGATCAGCGCTGGCAGTTCGACATAAACGTTCCCATTGTCTACCGCGAATCGACCTACTCTTCCGGCGGTGCGGGGGGTGCTGCCGGTGTCAGCTCCGATGGTACCGTTACCCGCGACCCCGCCCTCGGTGATATCAACGTCGGCGTGGCCTACAAGTTCCTGGATGAGTCGGAGAACTGGCCCGACGCAGTCGCCACATTACGCATCAAGGCGCCCACCGGCGACGACCCCTATGGCATCAAACTCATCCCGGTTGCCGGTAATGACAACCTGGCTGTCCCTGAGGACCTGCCGACCGGCAACGGTGTCTGGGCGATCACGCCCGGTATCTCGCTGGTCAAGACCTTCGACCCGGCCGTGCTGTTCGCCAGCCTGTCCTACACCTACAACATGGAGGACTCGTTCAGCGACATCAGCCCCACGGTCAACACCAAGGTGCCTGGTGACGTGAAACTCGGCGACTCTTGGCAGATCGGCGGCGGTATTGCGTTTGCCTTGAACGAAAAAATGAGCATGTCGTTCTCGGTCACCGATCAGTTCTCGAGCAAGAGCAAGATCAAACCCGACGGCGGTGACTGGCAGTCAATCACCAACAGCGACTACAACGCGGCGAACTTCAACATCGGCATGACCTTCGCGGCCTCCAACAACCTGACCATCGTCCCGAACCTTGCCATCGGCCTGACCGATGATGCCCCTGACTTTTCCTTCAGCCTGAAGTTCCCTTACTACTTCTGACGTCACTGTAACCGGGCTCCCGGCGGGCCCGGCTTTTGGTAACCAACCCTTAAGTCAGCCGCTTTCATGACCCCACCCTGCTATGATTGCCCATACATTTGTGACGTTTTAACGGCAATCAAGGAAAGTTTTCGTGAAAAACCCGCACGGCCATCCGCATACCCGGCTCGTAGCCCTTGCGACCCTGGTAATAGTGATACCCCTGGCTGCGCGCACCCTGCTGGGTTGGTCCAACCCGCTTGGCTATCTTTCGGACCTTGCCTTGGGCAGCCTGCTGGTGCTGCTGTTGTACCGCAGGCCCTGGTGGCTGGCCACGCCCGTGCTGCTGGCGTGGGCTGCATTGTGGGTCGCTTCGGCAGAGCTGGTCAGTGCAGTGGGCCGGCTGCCTACCAGTGCCGACCTGAGTTACCTGTTCGATACACAGTTCATGGAAAACTCCACCGACGGCGGGCTTGCCCATGCCTGGCTGCCGTGGGTCATGGGCGCTGGCTTGCTGGTTTGGGCGCGCTCTGCCTGGCGCAGCCGCACAACGCCTGACGCACCGCTGGGCCCCAAGGCGCTGGCCATACCGTTGACGTTGTTTGGTTTGCACTGGGGCGCTCAGCATCTGGCGCCGTCCGACGCCGATCAGTGGCGCCAGTACAACCTTCCCCATCAGCTCCTTTCCGTCGGCGTCGGTACGCTGCAGCACAAGGCACTGAGCTGGGCCGGGCAAACGCAACCGATCACCCCCCTTCCCACTGCCGGCCTGACCCAGTCAGACCTGAACGGCCAGAAGTTGCCAAGCGGGCGTGCCCGCAACCTGCTGGTGATCACCCTCGAAGGCATCCCCGGCGCCTACGTGCGGCCCAACCGTCAGGCCCTGCACAGCCGTTTTGATGAAAACCTGATGCCCAACCTCAGCCGCTGGGCAGAGCGTGGGATGAACACGCCAGACTACGTATTGCATACCCACCAGACCATTCGTGGCCTGTATGCGATGCTTTGCGGTGATTACGACAAGCTGGCCAACGGTACCCCAAAGGGCATGGAACTGCTCACCCAGCATCAGCGCAACCAGGCTTGCCTGCCAGCCCAGTTGCGTCAGGCCGGCTTCACCACGCATTACCTGCAAGGCGCTGGCCTGCGCTTCATGGCCAAGGACCGCATCATGCCGCACATCGGTTTCGACTCGGTGCACGGCCTGGAATGGTTCAGCAACGAGAACTACCTGCAATTCCCCTGGGGCAAGGATGACCGCGCGTTCTTCGAGGGCGCGCTGGACTACGTGGGCCAGCTCAGGCAACAGGACCGCCCCTGGATGCTTACCCTGCTGACCGTGGGTACCCACCAGCCATACTCGGCGCCCGCTCAATACCTGGAGCGGCATGACACAGCCAAGCAGGCTGCGGTGGCTTATCTGGATGACGCAATCGGTGCATTTCTCGACAACCTCGAACGCCAAGGCGTGCTTAAAGATACGCTGGTCGTAATAACCTCCGACGAGTCCCACGGTATCGACGGCGTGCGCCTTGCCTCCTCCTGGGGCTTCAACCTGACCTTGGCCCCGGAGCAGGCGCAGCTACCCCATATCAAACATGGCACCTATGGCCATATCGATCTGGCAACGTCCTTGCTCGATTATTTCGCCCTGCCAATACCTGCCGCCTTGGGCGGCCGCTCGCTTTACCGCGATTACGATACGGGTCGCGAGATGATTTCCTACACCAACGGCATGTTGCGCTACCACGATGGCCGGGGTGTATTCACCGAATGCGACTTCCAGCAGCGCTGCCGCCGCTATGCCAGCGAGGGCTTCATTGCCGAAAAGGCCAAGTACCTCGGCGCTGGTGACAGCCGACTCGGTGCTCAACTCGGCGCCCTGGCCGGCGTGCTGGATCAGTCCTTGCTGCAGACGCCGCTCAACCTGCGCTATCAGTTCGGCGGCCCCTCGCCCATCCAGTTGCAAGCGCGAATTCGCGATGACTGGGCCGATAACCTGATTGGCGCCCAGTACCTGGAGATGCCTGGGGGGTCACGCACACGAGTACGGGTCAAGGTACGCGCACTCGATCCACAGCATGCCGCCTATATTCAACTCAAGGCCAAGGAACTGGAGCAGGATGTGCCATTGGGGCTGCCTGACGAAATTCGTGTGACTGCCGCCGAGCCGCTGGAGATGGAGTTCGGCTTCGACAACCCAACGCAGCGCAAGGCGTTTTCGTTCCACCTGCTGGGGTATGGCGCAGGGGAAGTCGAAGTCAGCGATTTCAGTGTGATCACGGCGCTGCCAGGCGAAGAGGAGACGGCCGAAGAGGGTTCGGACGGGCATATCGCTCAGTCGAGCTGATCGGTTCTCTGTGGGAGGCGCCTCCCAAGGTAGGCGCCGCTACAAAAAAATTCAGCGAATCTGGTGCTTGTGCAATAGCCGATAGAACGTAGGCCGTGATATTCCGAGCACCTTTGCGGCAAAGCTCAGGTTGTTGCTGTGCCTGTTGAGTACATCACACAAGGCCTGACGTTCTGCCCGATGCTTGTAGTCTTCCAGGGTACCCAACGGCAGATCTTCCTGTTCCAGTACATGCAGGCCAAGGTCTTGAGCCTCGATCTGTCGCCCTTCTGCCAGCACCAGCCCCCGACGCACGCGGTTGGCCAGCTCCCGCACATTGCCCGGCCAATTATGGCGGCCCATTGCAGCCAAAGCGTGGTCACTGAATGTGCGCGGCCTGCGGCCTGTTTCCAGGCTGTAGAAATGGGAAAAATGGTTGGCCAGCATCGACAGGTCACCATGCCGGTCTCGCAAAGGTGCTGTCACTACCTGCAAGACATTCAGCCGGTAGTACAGGTCTTCGCGAAAGCGGCCTTGTTCGATGGCACGCTCCAGGTCCACGTGCGTCGCCGCCAGCACCCGCACATCGACCGGTATCGGCTGGCTTCCACCTACCCGCTCGATGTGCTTTTCCTGCAAAAACCGCAGCAGGTTAGCCTGTAGTTCCAACGGCAGGTCGCCAATTTCGTCGAGGAACAAGGTGCCGCCATGGGCTGCTTCGATACGGCCGACCTTGCGCTGGTGGGCGCCAGTAAAAGCGCCCTTCTCATGCCCGAACAGCTCCGACTGGATCAGGTGCTCGGGTATCGCACCGCAATTGATGGCGATAAACGGCATTTCGCAGCGCTGCGACTGCCGATGCAGGGTGCGAGCGACCAGTTCCTTGCCTGTACCGCTTTCCCCGCGTATCAGCACGGGTGATTCGGTTGGGGCCAGCTTGCCCAGCAGTTTGCGCAATTCGAGAATCGGCCGGCTGTCGCCGAGCAGCTCGTCCTTGAGGCCATCGATCGGCACGGTGCCCTTGCCCCGCAAGCGGGCCATGCCAAACGCGCGCCCCAAGGTCACCAGAACCCGAGACACATCGAACGGCAAGGTATGGAAGTCGAAGAACCACTCGCAAACGAAGTCACCCACATTCTGAATTCGCAGTTGTTCGGCGTTGAGCACCGCGATCCATTCGGTGTTGCTGCGCTTGATCATGTCCTTGACTGCATCCGGGTGTCGCAAATGCGAATCCTGCAAGCGCAGCAGGCCAATATCGCAACGGTGCTCCAGCGCCAGGTCAAGGCTACAGCTGTGAACATCCCAACCGGCGTTTTCAAGGCCGGGCAACAGGCGGTGGCAATCGTCGCAGGGGTCGACGATGAGCAAGCGACGAAGGGATGCGGTTTCGTGCATGACCGTTCCTTGGCGCCAGATTATGGTTTTTTACGAGAAAACAGTAAGTTGCGGCGCCCATTTAACAGTAGCAACGAACTTGACGCTGCCCACTACCGTCTGTCCGCCCATTTCTGACGGTTTTCGGGCATTCGGGAATTTTTCGTAATAAACGGCGTCACAGGCGGCGCAGGAAACAAAAAATGTGTGCGTCGTAAAAAAATTTACAACCACTGTGTGACTTCACCCCTAACTTGGAGCATCAGTACAAATAACCCCGCGCTGCGGATCGCGACAACCTGAAGCGATAGCAGTTACGCGGACTTGAATTTCGATGTTTGGGACCATAGAGAGACCGAACCATGAATGCCCCGCTCCGTGTCAACGAAGCACTGCTGATCGCCGACCACGCCTTCGAACCCTTCCAGTGCGTCGCCTGGGATGCACCCAACGGTACTGGTGAGCTGAGCCTGGCAGTGATCGACCGGACCAGCACCCGTATCGGCAGCAAGCAAGTGTCTTCGCGCATCTATTCCGACCCGGCCCAGTGGGCCAGCCTGATCGAAGAAGTGCGTGCCGAACTGTGCCAGAAAGGCTATGCCCTGCAACCCTGGTCGATGCCGAAGTAATATCAGAGTTTGCGTGCAAGTGCGTGTTCGGCACGCACTTGTGCAACTTTCCAGTACCACTCAGGCAACTTGCAGAACTGCGACAAAGTGTCGCCCCACCCTCGCGCAGTGCATCACTCTTTTAGCTTGAATTGCTCGATATGCTGATAGCGTGCTTGCAATTGCATGGCAAGTTGCTGTGCCCGCCCCAGACGAACCGGCGCCATTTCCATGTCCACCAATAGTGTGGCACAGGGCATCGGCTGCAGATCATTTGAGCGCTGCAGACGTCCATCGGTGAATACCAGGCAGCGCTGCTGCTCCTGTGGGTGGGCTTTTTGCCTTGCCTGCAGCCAGCGCCTGCCCTGCTCCAGGGCTGCGATCAGCGGCGTACCGCCGCCAGCACCCAATGCGTTCAACCAGGGTTGCAGTGACGCCGAGGCTTTCAGGCCATGACGCTGCCACTGCGGTGCACCGCCGCTGGCGGTCAGCAAGGCTAGTCGCGCACGCTGGCGGTAAGCCTGGTCAAACAACTCTGCCAGCAGCCCTTTACTCTGTGCCAGTGCCTTGTGCCGGCGGGTGGAGGCCGAAGCATCGACGATCACCAGCCACAGCTGGGCAGCACTGCCTTGGCGCTGTTGCCAGCAAAGGTCTTGGCGCACGCGTGGTCGCCCTTTCAGCAAAGTAGACAGCCAGGCCACGCGGCCCTTCTCCGCTGCACGCACGCGACCACGGCTGGCACCACTCAGCTTACCGACCCGGGGCAAGGCATCCGCCACTTTAGTGCCTGGCGGGCGGATGCTCAGGGCTTTTTTGCCCAGTTCGGTACCTCACGCCGGGCGCCGCTGGCCACAGGCTGCGCAGGCAGCGCGCCCCAATCACCCTGCCCGCCCTGGCTATGCCCATCGCGACCGCCTGCCTCGGGGGGATTGGAAGGTGGTGCCACCTCTGGCGGTACGCGGCGTCGATGGCGCAATGCGAATTCCGCGACCGCATCGACATCAAGCTCCTCGATCGCCTCGCCACCGCGCCAGGCACAATGGGCGCGGGCGGCACGTAGCCAGACCAGGTCTGCACGCAGGCCGTCGACCCCAGCGGCGAAACAGCGCTCGGTGATCCAGGCCAAGGCCTGATCGTCCAGCGCTATCGCTGCCAGCCCCTGACGCGCCGCATGACAGCGTTCGCGCAACTGTGCCTGAGCAGCGGCCCACTGTTCACAGAACGCCAGGGGGTCGGTGTCGAATGCCAAGCGACGACGAATGATCTGCTGGCGCGCCTGTGGCGCGGGCAAGCCATCGAGCACCACATTCAGACCGAAGCGGTCGAGCAACTGCGGACGCAACTCGCCTTCTTCGGGGTTCATGGTGCCAATCAGAACGAAACGGGCACTGTGGCGGTGGGAAATGCCGTCACGCTCTATACGGTTGGTGCCGCTGGCAGCCACATCGAGCAAAAGATCGACCAAGGTGTCGGGTAGCAGGTTGACCTCATCGACGTACAGCACGCCGCCATCAGCCTGGGCCAGCACCCCTGGCGAAAATTGCGCCTTGCCCTGCCCCAGTGCCGCATCGAGGTCGAGCGTGCCGACCAGCCGTTCCTCACTGGCGCCCAGCGGCAGGGTGACGAACGGCCCCTCACCGAGCAGGTCGGCCAAGCCGCGAGCCAAGGTACTTTTGGCCATGCCACGCGGGCCCTCGATCAGCACGCCGCCGATTTTCGGGTCGATTGCGGTCAGGCACAGCGCCAGCTTCAGGTCGTCTGCACCGACCACGGCCGCCAGGGGAAATTGCACGGGTTCACTCATTTCAAGCTTGTTCCTCGCCGTCGAGCAACTGCTCCTCAAGGGCTTCGCGGTATTCACCAGGCGCTTCCCAGAGCCCGCGCTGCTGGGCCTCCAGCAATCGCTCGGTGAGGTCTCGCAAAGCCTCGGGGTTATGCTCACGCATGAAGTCGCGGGTCGCCGGGTCGAGCACATAGGCATCGGCCAGCGACTGATAATGATGGTCATCGATCAGGTGTGTGGTGGCATCGAAAGCGAACAGGTTGTCGACCGTCGCCGCCAGTTCGAAGGCCCCCTTGTAGCCGTGCCGCTTGGCCCCGTCGATCCATTTGGGGTTGAGGGCTCGGGCGCGAATGACCCTGTTCAGTTCCTCTTTGAGGGTGCGGATACGCGGCCGATCGACCTGGCTGTGGTCGCCGTGATAACTGGCCACCACCGCACCGGACAAGGTTTCGGACGCCGCCAGCATGCCACCTTGAAACTGGTAATAGTCGTTGGAATCGAGCAGGTCGTGCTCATGGTTGTCCTGGTTCTGCAGCACCGCCTGGACCTGGCCCAGCCGCCTGGCGAACTGAACACGCGCCGGGGTGCCTTCGTCACTGCCACCGTAAGCGTAGCCGCCATGGTTGAGGTACACCTCGGCCAGATCGTCCCGGCTATGCCACAGGCGGCCATCGATTGCATTCTGCACCCCGGCCCCGTAGGCGCCGGGCTTGGCGCCGAATACCCGCCAACCGGCCTGGCGTGCAGCCTGTTCGGCCTCCACCCCTTCAGCCTGCAGCGCCGCTCGCTCGGCACGCACCCGCGCCGCCAGGGGGTTGAGGTCATCCGGTTCGTCCAGCGCCGCTACCGCCTGTACCGCGGCATCGAACAGGCGGATCAGGTTGCCGAAGGCATCGCGGAAAAAGCCCGAGACACGCAGGGTCACATCCACCCGTGGGCGATCGAGCAGGCTCAACGGCAGGATCTCGAAATCGTCGACACGCTGGCTACCGGTAGCCCATACCGGGCGCACGCCCATCAGCGCCATGGCCTGGGCAATATCGTCACCGCCGGTGCGCATGGTTGCAGTGCCCCACACCGAAAGGCCAAGCTGGCGCAGATGGTCGCCGTGGTCCTGCAAATGGCGTTCAAGGACCAGGTTCGCTGAGGCGAAACCCAGGCGCCAGGCAGTCGTGGTGGGCAGGTTGCGTACATCCACCGTATAGAAGTTGCGGCCCGTGGGCAGTACATCCAGGCGACCGCGGCTGGGTGCCCCGCTGGGGCCGGCTGGTACGAAGCGCCCAGCCAATGCTGCGAGAAGGCCATTGATCTCGGCCGGCCCGCAGGCATCCAGGTCTGGAGCAACCTGCTCCTGTAAGGCCTGCACCACCTGACGTACCGGCTGCCATTGCGCCTCGTCGGGCAATTGCAGAGCGCCGCCCAAAGCTTGCTCGATCACCTGCAGTGCCAGCAGTTCAAGGCGTTCCCGGCTGTCGCCAAAGGTACGCCACGGTGCTTCGCTGACGGCCTGCAGTAGCGCCGGGCGCGGCCCCGCCCAGTTTTGCCCCAGGTCACAGTCCAATGGGTCGAAGCCCAGCACCAAAGCCTTGGCGAGTGTGCGCAACAAACTGGCGTTACCACCCCGACCATCACCGCGCTCGACCCGAAGCAAAGCCAGCAAGGTGTCGATCCGCAGGCGGGCTTGCGGAGACTGGCCAAATACGTGCAGGCCATCACGGATCTGGGACTCCTTGAGATCGCACAGGTAGGTATCCAGGCGTGGCAGCCATACGGCGGCGTCGTCCAGTTGCCCTTCCAGTTGCAGCTCCCGGTCGATGTGGTTGGCCTTGACCAGCTCGAGAATGTCGCGCTGCAGCTCACGGGCGCGGCGCGGGTCGAGCATCTGCGCTTCATAGAACTCATCAGCCAGCTGTTCAAGCTCGCGCAACGGCCCGTACGTTTCGGCTCGGGTCAGCGGTGGCATCAGGTGGTCGATGATCACTGCCTGCGTGCGGCGCTTGGCCTGGGCTCCCTCGCCCGGGTCGTTGACGATAAATGGGTAGATGTTCGGCAGCGGGCCGAGTAGCGCATCCGGCCAGCACTGGTCAGACAGGCCGACGCCTTTGCCGGGCAGCCACTCCAGGTTGCCATGTTTGCCCACATGGATGACCGCATCGGCGGCAAAGGCGTGGCGCAGCCAGAAATGAAATGCCAGGTAGCCATGCGGCGGAACCAGATCCGGGTCGTGGTACACCGCACTGGGGTCGACCTGGTAACCGCGTGCCGGCTGGATGCCGACGAAGGTCAGGCCATAGCGCAGCCCGGCCACCATCAGGCGGCCGCTGCGGTACATCGGGTCCTGCTCGGGCGCCCCCCAGCGTTCCAGCACAGCCTTGCGGTTGGCTTCGGGCAGGCGCTCGAAAGCGGCCTGATAATCTGCCAGGCTCAGGCTCTGGGCGCAGGGGCGCTGGTCGAGGTGATCGAGATCGTTGGTGACGCCGCCGAGCAACTGGTGAATCAATTGGGTGCCGCTGTCCGGCAGTTCGCCCAGCGGGTAGCCTTCAGCCTGCAGCGCCTTGAGAATGTTAAGCGCCGCCGCAGGGGTATCGAGCCCAACACCATTGCCGATGCGCCCGTCCCGGGTCGGGTAGTTGGCCAGCACCAGCGCAATGCGCTTTTGCCCATTGGGCAGGCGCGCCAGCGCCACCCAGCGGCTGGCCAGCTCGGCGACAAAATCCATACGCTCCGGATGGGCGCGATAGCACACCACGTCAGACTGGCTGCGCTCGCTGCGCCAGGCCATGTCCTTGAAGCTCACCGGCCGGGTAATGATGCGCCCGTCCAGCTCGGGCAAGGCAATGTGCATGGCCAGGTCGCGTGCGCCCAGGCCTTGCTCGCTGGCTTCCCAACCAGGTTGGTTGTCTTGCGCACAGATGGCCTGCAGCACCGGTATGTCCCGGCGAAACGGCCGCAGGCTGGGACGCTCCGGACTGGACATGGCAAAGCCCGTGGTATTGATCAGGACCTCGGCGCCCGCTTCGTCCAGCCAGTTTTCGACCTGTTCCAGGCAGGCGCTTTCCTTGAGGCTGGCAACGGCGATCGGCAGCGGATTGAGGCCGGCCGCCTGCAGGCGCAGGCAAAACACGTCGATGAACGCGGTATTGGCTGCCTGCAGGTGCGAGCGGTAGAACAGTAGCGGCGCTACCGGGTGCTCCGGGTGCCACTGGGCGTACCAGTCCTGGAGCGTGGCATTGGGAGTGCCCGGGTGATACACCGAGGTGCGTGGCAACGGTTGCGGTGCATCCCAGCTGTAATCACGGCCCAGCCACTGGCTGGCCAGGTACTTGAACAGATTGACGGCGTTGGCCTTGCCGCCCTGACGCAGGTAGTGCCAAAGGCGCTCGGCTGGCTCTCCAGTGACGGTGCCAAGCCCGGTCAATTCCGGATCGGGGCGGTCGTCACCGGGCACCAGGATCAATTGCACGCCGCGTGAAGCCAGTTCGACCAGTTGTTCCACCCCATAGCGCCAGTAGCCGACGCCACCGTGCAACGACACCAGGATCACCTTGGCGTGGCGCAGCACCTCGTCGACATACAGGTCGACGGAGGCATGGTTCTGCACCTGCATGGGGTTGGCCAGGCGCAGGCTGGGGTAGTCGTCCGGCAGTTGCTCGGCGGTTTCGGCGAGCAACGCCAAATGCGAGTCGCCGCTGCAGAGGATCACCAGCTCGGCGGGTGTCTGGCCGAGGTCGGCGATGCTGTCGTCCGGCACGAAGCCGCCGGGCTGGGTCCGCAGCAGGTGCATGGGTCAGGCGCCCAGTGCCTGGCGCAGACGCGCTTGCAGGTGCGCGGCATCAAGGTCTTGGCCGATCAGCACCAGGCGGGTGATGCGCGGCTCATCGGCACGCCAGGCGCGGTCGAAGTGCTTGTCGAAACGGGTGCCTACACCCTGCACCAGCAGGCGCATCGGCTTACCGGGAATGGCCGCGAAGCCCTTGGCGCGGAGGATGCCGAACTCCACCACCAGTTGGGTCAGGGCATCGAGCAGCAGCGCTTCGTCGGCCTCTGGCAGGTCGATGGAGATGGAGTCGAAGGCATCGTGATCGTGATCATCGTGGCCTTCACCGTCGTGATGCGAATCATGGTGAGTGCGGCGCCCATCAATGTGCGCCTCGGACTCTGCCCCGACGCCCAGCAGCACGTTCAGCGGCAGGCGGCCGCTGCTGGCCTCGATCACCTTGACCGCAGGCGGCAATTCTTCGGCCACTTCGGCGCGCACTTTGGCCAGGCCTTCGGCGTCGATCAGGTCAGCTTTGTTCAGTACCACCAGATCGGCACTGGCCAGTTGATCGGCGAACAATTCGTGCAGCGGCGACTCATGGTCCAGGTTGGGGTCGAGCTTGCGTTGGGCGTCGACCTGGTCCGGGTAGGCGGCGAAGGTACCGGCGGCGACAGCTGGGCTGTCGACCACGGTGATAACCGCGTCGACGGTGCAGGCGTTGCGGATTTCCGGCCACTGGAAGGCCTGCACGAGCGGTTTTGGCAGCGCGAGGCCGCTGGTTTCGATGAGGATGTGGTCGAGGTCGCCACGGCGCGCCACCAGTTCACGCATGACCGGGAAGAATTCTTCCTGCACGGTGCAGCAGAGGCAGCCGTTGGCCAGTTCGTAGACGCGGCCGCTAGCCTCTTCTTCAGTGCAGCCGATGCTGCACTGCTTGAGGATTTCACCATCGATGCCGAGTTCGCCGAACTCGTTGACGATGACTGCGATGCGGCGGCCTTGGGCGTTGTCGAGCATGTGCCGGAGCAAGGTGGTCTTGCCCGAGCCGAGAAAGCCGGTGACGATGGTGACGGGGAGTTTGGCCAGTGTTTTCATGTCGCGTTGCCCTTGGCAGGATGGCGCGGGCATGCGGGACGAAAGCCGCGGCCAGGTCGGCCGGGCTCGTTCGCCACCGGATCACCCCGCCCGGTTGATAGTCGAAAACGTTGCGAGGCAGGTCTCCTGGCTTGCACCGTTGCGGCCCTTTCGATCACGGGGCTGGCGGGATGACGCCTTCCCGCGCTTGGGCGCAGTGGCTGTGTCGATCCGTTACCGGTGCTTACAGTTGCGGGGGCAGCCGCGGCTTGTACCGCGTTCCCGTCTTAGCTTCGGCCTGGCCGAAGAACCTCGAAGCGGCAAGGCTACGCGGGGGGTGGCAGGTGGTCAACTGTTGGCGTGCACCACCCACGCCCCTCTCCAATTAACCCTGCTCTTGCTCTTGCTCTTGCTGTTGCTGTTGCTCTTGCTGTTGCTCTTGCTGTTGCTCTTGCTTTTCTAGCGCGCAAGTACAGGCACCACAGATTGCGACTTCAGGAGGCCGAGCGCAGGTCTTGCGAAGGGAGGTGACGGGCATGGATGCCTGTCAAGCGCTGCGGCCCATGGATGGGCCGTCAGCGCGGTCCTCCCGGGAGCAAGGCCGGAGCGAGGGAACCCCGGAGCGTAGCGTAGGGGCCGGATGATAGGAGCCAGCCTTTTTTGGTTACTTTTTGGGGCGTTTGCCAAAAAGTGACCCGCCGTAAGGGCGGAAAGGTGAGTGAGCGCCGCCACCGCAAATGGATATGCCCGCATGAATCAAAGCCCTCGCATGAGCTTCTGGCTTCTGGCTTCTGGCTTCTGGCTTCTGGCTTTCAGCTAGCGTGAATATCTATTTGCCGTGGCGGCGCTCACTCACCTTTCCGCCCTTACGGCGGGTCCCTTTTTGTCTTGGCAAAAAGGAACCAAAAACCGCCTGCTCCCATCATCCGGCCCCTACGCTTCGCTCCGGGGTTCCCTCGCTCCGGCCTTGCTCCCGGGAGGACCGCGCTGACGGCCCATCCATGGGCCGCAGCGCTTGACGGGCATCCATGCCCGTCACCTCCCTCCGCAAGACCTGCGCTCGGCCTCCTGAAGTCGCAATCTGCGGTGTCTGAACTATCGCGCTCTGAAAAGCAAAAGCAAAACAACGGCAACGGCAACGGCAACCAAACAATGACCTGCGATAAGGCCTGCGATTGACGCAAACCCTGCCCCGTGCTCTCCTTGCACCTTGCGTTCAGGTGCCCCCTCTGGGGGTGAAACGGGAAACCGGTGCGTCGCAGGCCCTCGATCAGGGCCGGACAATACCGGTGCTGCCCCCGCAACGGTAAGCGAGCGAAGCGTCTAGACCACTGTGCCACATCGTACGGCATGGGAAGGTGACGCTTTACCAGGAGCCCTGCTCCTCCTCGCAAGCCCGGAGACCGGCCTGGCGTTCATGAACACCCCGCGGTGGGCGGGCGCTGTCGCATTTCCCTGGGCCATTCAAGCCCGGGGTTGCCGCGCTTGCCTGTTGCTCAATCGGCACAATGCCCTACAAAGCAGAGGAACGCGTCATGCCCGTCATCAGCGCCAAACACGGTATCGCCACCCCCGTCACCCTCAGCCAGCGCGTGGTCATCGCCGCCGCTGCCAGCCTGTTGGGCCTGTGCCTGATCTACTTTGCCGGCTTCTCACACATCGAAGCCGTGCACAACGCTGCCCACGACACCCGCCACAGCGCCGCGTTCCCTTGCCACTGAGACCGCCCCATGATCAAGCGCATTGCCCGCACCGCCGGGTTCAGCGGGCTGCTCGCAGCCTTGTTGTTGACCCTGCTGCAAAGCTTCTGGGTCGCACCGCTGATTCTTGAGGCGGAAACCTATGAATCGACAGCCCCCTCCACCGAGCACCACAGCCACGATATCCAGGCAACCGTTGGGCATGAACATGCTGCGGCGCACGAACACAGTGCCGATGCCTGGTCACCGGAGGACGGCTGGCAGCGCATCCTCGCCACCACCGGTGGCAACCTCGTCGTAGCCGTCGGCTTCGCCCTGATCCTTGCCGCGCTGTACAGCCTGCGTGAGCCCAACCGCGTCACCACCGGCGCATTATGGGGGTTGGCCGGGTTCGCCGTGTTCTGCCTGGCACCCACCTTGGGCCTGCCGCCAGAGCTGCCAGGCACCGCAGCCGCAGACCTCGGCCAGCGCCAGAACTGGTGGATTGGCACCGCCGCCGCCACCGCGCTGGGGCTTGCATTGCTGGTGTTCGCTCGTCATTGGCTGCTCAAGGCCCTCGGGGCAGTATTGCTGGTAGTGCCGCATTTGATCGGCGCTCCGCAACCCGAAGTCCATGAAAGCCTGGCCCCAGAAGCCCTGGAAACACAGTTCAAGATCGCTTCGTGGGCAACCAACGCTGCCTTCTGGCTGGCTCTGGGCCTACTCAGCGCCTGGCTGTACCGCCGTTCCAGCCAGGCTTGATGGCAAGCCACCACCCGCTGCCGGCGCTTTACGCCGGCTTTGGTTGCCGCCGGGGCTGCCCGGTTGAGGTCCTGGACGAGCTGCTGCACCAGGCACTTCATGGCCACGGGCTGACGCTGTCGGCGTTGCGCGGCATCGCCAGCATCACGTCGAAAGCCGACGAGCCTGGCCTGCAACAACTCGCCGAACGTCACAATTTGCCCCTGCTGGTGTTCGACGCCTCGCAACTACAGGCTTACGAGCCACAACTGAGCCATCGCTCTGCGGTGGCATTCGCCCACAGCGGTTGCTGGGGCGTCGCGGAGAGCGCAGCCCTGGCAATGGCCCATCATGAACGCGGCAACGCCTCGCTTGTGGTGACGCGGCAAACGCTCGGCGCCGCTACCCTGGCCCTTGCCTGCGGCGGATAATTGGCCCACCCATTCACCTGCAAGGATTTTCCATGACGGTCTACTTCATCGGCGCCGGCCCCGGCGACCCGGAATTGATCACGGTCAAAGGGCAACGCCTGATCCGTCAGTGCCCAGTGATCATCTACGCCGGCTCCCTGGTGCCCGCGGCAGTGCTCGACGGGCACCAGGCCGAGGCCGTGATAAACAGCGCGGAACTGCACCTGGAGCAAATCGTGGAGGCCATGCACGCGGCCCATGAAAAAGGCCAGGATGTCGCCCGTGTTCACAGTGGCGATCCCAGCTTGTACGGCGCAATCGGCGAGCAGATCCGCCATCTGCGCGAGCTGGGTATCGATTACCAGATCATTCCGGGTGTAACCGCTACCGCTGCCAGTGCCGCGTTGCTGGGCTGCGAGCTGACGCTGCCTGAGGTGGCGCAGACGGTCATTCTAACCCGCTACGGGGACAGCTCACCCATGCCAGCAGGCGAGCAACTGGGCGACCTGGCGCGTCATGGTTGCACCTTGGCGATCCACCTCGGCGTGAAACACCTGGCTCGAATCGTCGATGAGCTTGTCCCCCATTACGGCGCAGACTGCCCGGTGGCCGTTGTTCACCGCGCCACTTGGCCCGATCAGGACTGGGCACGGGGCACCCTCGAGGATATCGTCGAGAAGGCAGCCGCGAAGGGTTTTCGTCGCACCGCGCTGATTCTCGTCGGGCACGTACTGGGCGATGCTCCGTTCGCCGAGTCAGCCCTGTACCGCGCCGGGCATGCGCACCTTTATCGCCGGGGCAGTTGAACATTGCCAAGCTGATACAGACCGTAGCAGACTCCAGGCTCCATCCCGCGGACCGGAGTCGCGCCCATGCTGGAACTACGCCCCAATTGCGAATGCTGCAATAGCGATCTGCCGGGCGACAGCCCTGACGCGCTGATCTGCTCGTTCGAATGCACATTCTGCAAAAGCTGTGCTGAAACCCACTTCAATGGCCGCTGCCCCAACTGCTCAGGTCAATTGGTCGCACGCCCCACCCGGGTTGGTACGGCCTTGAGCAACAACCCACCTGCCACTGAGCGCGTGCTCAAGCCCCACGCCCGCTGTGCTTGAACAACTTGCAGCCACAAGCATCGGCGAAAAAATACCCTGGCGATGCTTGTACTCAGACGATTTTGTAGGATTTTTCAACAAAGTCGTCCCCCTAACTCAACAGATCTATACTCGCCATTACCAAGGAACCGGAATGGACGTATCGTGCTGCGCTGCAGAAAGACCTTGCAGACGTATTCCTGATTAGCCTTAGGAAACGGACCACATTCCGACAGGAGTTAGCCTCATGACAACCGTGCTGATCGTTGACGATCACTCTACCGTTCGATTCGCGCTGCGCATGCTGCTTGAGCGCGAGCGCTTCAAAGTTGTGGGGGAAGTCGAGAACGGTAGCGAAGTGGCGCAGGTAGCACGCAACCTGCGACCCGACGTCGTGATCCTGGATATCGGGCTTCCTGGCCTCGACGGCATGGAAGTCATCAAGCGCCTGCAGCAACTCGAACAGGTCCCCAGGATCATGGTATTGACCGGACAGGCCACCGAGTTGTACGTCCGCCGTTGCCTGGATGCCGGTATAGGCGCATTTGTAACCAAAGATGAAGATCTCGATGCCGTCGTCTTTGCCATGAAAGCCTTGGTCAAGGGGTACTCGACCTTCCCGCAGATGTCGGTGAACAGCAACACTCTGGACAGCGAGCACGGGCGCCTGGGCAGCCTGTCAAATCGGGAGATGGAAGTGCTTCGGCGTCTGGCCCGTGGTGAAAACAACAAGAACATAGGCCATTGCATGAACCTCAGCGCCAAGACCATCAGCACCTACCGTGGCCGCATCATGGACAAGCTCAAGACTGAATCATTGGTAGAAATGGTTGATCTGGCCAAACGCAATAACGTCAATTAGGCGCGTGATCGGCATGAAGTGCGTACTGGTTGCGCTGTTGCTGGCCATTGGCATGGCTGGCTCCGCGCTCGCCGCACCGGCAGATGTCGAAACGCGGCGCTTGTTGGCACGTGCTGTCAGCACCGCTTCACCACTGCAACTCGATGCCCAGGACCGCCAATGGTTGCAGCAGCGCAAAGTTCTGTTGCTGGGCAGCTCGCGTCCCGATTATCCCCCGTTCGAGATCAACATCAGCCCGAGCGACTATGAGGGCCTGAGCGCAGACTATGCCGGGCTAATATCCGAACTTCTGGAGATACCGATAGAGGTCAGGCGCTTTCCCAGCCGCCATGCGGCGATCGCAGCCTTACGCGACGGCAAAATCGATTTGCTGGGCAGCTCCAACAGTTTCGAAGCGGCCGATGCCCAGCTGAACCTGAGCCAGCCCTACGCAGACGATTTGCCAGTCATCGTCACCCGCGAAGGGCGCACCCTGAAAAACAACACAGACCTCACAGACGTGCGCCTGGGCATGGTCGATCACTACCTGCCGAGCGAAACGGTCCGCTCGCTCTACCCCAAAGCACAGTTGAGCCTTCATCGCTCAACGCTGGCAGGGCTGGCAGCGGTGGAAATGGGAGAGGTGGACGCCTATCTGGGCGACGCTATCAGCACCGATTTTCTTATTGGCAAAAGTTACCAGGGTACGGTGAAGATCGACCATTTCTGCCGTGGGCCAGCGGGCACCTTTTCCTTCGCCCTGGCCAATGACAACCCGCGCCTGCGCCGCCTGATCGACATGGCCCTGGCAAGGATCACAGAAAGCGAGCGTTTGAACATCCTGCGCCGTTGGACAAGTGGCAACACCAGCCTGTTGCTCGAACGCCATCTGTCAGCACTTACCGCGGAAGAACAGACGTGGATAGACCAGAATCCTACTGTCAGTGTACTGATCGACGCCGCACTTGCGCCGCTGACCTTCAACGATGCCCAGCAGCAGCCCAGCGGGATTACCATCGACCTGCTCAAGCAGATAACCCTGCGCACCGGGCTGACATTCAAGCTCATCGAGCGTAACGCCGTGCAGACCATGATCGAACAAGTGGCACGCGGCGAGGCGCAGATGATCGGGGCCCTGGGTTATGGTGCGAAGCGCCAGACGCAACTGCGCTACACCCGCCCCTACCTCGTCAGCCCGAGGGTTCTGGTCACACGCAGCCAGACGCCCTGGCCGCCAAAGTCCAGGGGGCTGGAGGGCAAACGTATCGCCCTGCTGCGGGGCTCACCCCTGCGAGCAGAAGTGCAACGCCAGCACCCCAAGGCGGTAGTGGTAGAAGTGAACAATCCGCTAGGCTTGATGGAAGCAGTCGCCAACGGCAATGCTGACGTCGCCTACAGCAGTCATATCAACGCGAAGTACTACATCACTCATGTTTTCAAGGACCAGCTACGCATAGCCGCAGTGCTCGGTGATGACCCGGCGACCGCGGCATTCGCCGTCGCGCCTGACCAGCCGCAGTTGCAGGCCATTCTCGACAAAGCCCTGTTGAGCATTCCTCCTGAAGAACTCGACCAACTGATCAATCGCTGGCGTATCAGCACCGTGGTCAGCGACAGCCCATGGCGCAACTACCGCACACTGGCATTGCAAGTGCTGGTGCTTTCTGCGCTGTTGCTGGCCGGCGTGGTGTTCTGGAACAGCTACCTGCGCAAACTGATAAACCAGCGTACCGAGGCGCAGCGCGCCTTGCAGGAACAATTGTCGCTGAGCCGCGGCCTGCTCGAACAGCTGCGCCAGGCCAAGGACGATGCTGAACGGGCCAGCCATACCAAAAGCACCTTTTTGGCGACCATGAGCCACGAGATCCGCACGCCCATGAATGCGGTGATCGGCCTGCTCGAACTGGCGCTGGAAGATAGCCGTAAGGGCCGTTGCGATACTCAGGTCCTGCAGACCGCGCATGATTCGGCCATTGGCCTGTTGGGGCTGATTGGCGACATCCTCGATATTTCCCGCATCGAATCCGGCCACATGAGCCTGCAGCCAGAAGCCACCGACCTGGTGGAACTGGTCCGCACCACCCTGCGGGTCTTCGACGGCAATGCACGAGTCAAGGGCCTGCGCCTGCACTGCGAACTACCAGAAGGGCCCGTCTGGGTGTTGGCAGACGCCCTGAGGATCAAGCAAATCCTCTCCAACCTGCTGAGCAATGCAATCAAGTTCACCGATCGGGGCGAGGTTCACGCAACCTTGGCACTTGAGCCGACAACCGCCGGCAACAGCGTGCAAGTGCAGCTGAGCGTGCGCGACACCGGTATTGGCATTGGTTTGACAGACCAGGCTCGTCTCTTCAGCGCTTTTGCCCAGGCTGATGGCCCGCGGGCGCGACAGGGCGCAGGGCTGGGTCTGGTGATAAGCCGCACCCTTGCCAAACTGATGGGCGGCACTCTTAACCTGCAGAGCGTCGAAGGTGTAGGCACCAAGGTATCGGTCGAGATGCAGCTGCCGACCTGCGAAGCCCCGCTGCCTGCCGAGCACGCTGTACCCAGCCAAGGTAGTGAAAGCGGGCCCCTGAACATCCTGGTGGTGGATGATTACCCGGCCAACCTGCTGTTGCTGGAGAAACAGCTCAATACTTTGGGCCATCGAGTGACGTTGGCCGAAAATGGCCAAATGGCGCTGGCCCTCTGGCAGGCTGAAGAGTTTGACCTGGTCATCACCGACTGCAGCATGCCAGTGATGGACGGCCACCAACTGGCCCGCAGCATTCGTCTGCAGGAGCATGAATTGGCCAGGTCAGCCTGTACGATCATCGGGATCACCGCCAACGCCCAGGCCCAAGAACATGAGCGTTGCCTGGCCAGTGGCATGGACGACTGCCTGTTCAAACCTGTCGGCCTCAGCGCCCTCAAAGCCCATTTGCCGCAGAACCAAGCCACTCCTATTGCGCCGCAGCCAAAGGCCAGCGGCTTCAACCTCGACGAGTTGCGCCACCTGACCCAGGACGATGAACAGCTTGTCCGCCGCCTGCTTGAACAGCTTTCGCAAAGCGCCAGCGAAGACCTTGCGGCGCTACGCGGCCTGGGCAGTACACCAGACGGCGATGCGGTGCGCGCCGTCGCCCACCGTATAAAGGGCGGCGCCAAGATGCTCAAGGTGCGCGGCGTGGTCACGGATTGCGAAGCCATCGAACAGGCCCAGGCGCGGGGCGTGCCCACCGACGCCCTGCGCCTGCAACTGGAAACCAGCCTGCAGACCCTGCAGCGCGAACTCTCCGACGCCCTCAGTGCAATTGCAACGTAGAATTGATCTGGCTGATCGCGTCAACCACGTGGCGTGACCCCTGCTGGATCTCCATGATCACAGTCCCTGCCTCGTTAGCCAGGGCAACACCTCGCCCCGTGCGTGTCAGGCTCGATTGCATGCTGGCCACTGCCGTGAGCGAAAGATCATGGTTCTGCCGTACCACATCGACGATCTCCAGGGTCGCCTTGCTGGTGCGTGCGGCCAGGCTGCGCACCTCGTCGGCGACCACAGCGAAACCGCGCCCATGTTCACCAGCACGTGCCGCTTCGATCGCGGCATTCAAGGCCAGCAAGTTGGTCTGATCGGCGATGCCGCGAATGGTCAGGACAATCTGCCCGATCACGTCCGATTGTTTGCTGACGGCATCGATGCTGCGCGCCGCGTCATTGAGCTCCTGGGAAATCTGCTCGATGACTTGCACGGTTTGCTGTACCACTTCGGTGCCCTTCCGTGCGCATGCATCAGTCTGTACCGAACTGGCATGGGCCGCTTCAGCGGCGCTTTGCTGCGTACTGACCTGCGCGGTGATGTCGCTGGCGAACTTGACCACCTTGTATAGCCGGCCCTTGCTGTCGAAGATCGGATTGTATGAGGCCTCGAGGTATACCGTCTGGCCTTGCTTGTTGACCCGTTCGAAACGATGGGAGTGATACTCGCCACGGTTCAGCGAAGCCCAGAAATCGCGGTATGCAGACGACTCCCGCTCATGGGCCAGACAAAACAAGCCGTGGTGGCGGCCCACTACCTCTTCCAGGCGATAGCCCATGGTAGTCAGGAAATTCTCGTTAGCCTTGATCACCCGCCCCTGCGGCGTGAACTCGACCACCGCCATGGAGCGACCGATGGCCTTGAGCAGGCTTTCGCTCTCGTGCTCATCCTTGATCCGCTGACTGATATCGGAAGCCACCTTGATCACACTGATGACCTGCTGACGCTCATCGAGCACCGGCATGTAGCTGGCCTCCAGCCAGACTTCACGGCCGGCCTTGTCGATACGCTCGAACGTGCCGCTGATTGGCTTGCCCTCGCCCAACTCGCGCCACAACTGCTGATATTCGGCACTTTTGCTGTAGTCGGGGTCGCAGAACAATCGGTGGTGCTTGCCCCGCAACTCATCGACGCCATAGCCCATTGCCAGGCAGAACTGCGCATTGGCATCGAGAATGGTGCCGTCAGGGCCAAACTCGATCATCGCCATTGAGCGGCTGATCGCCGCGAGTTTTGCCTGGGTTTCTGCCAGAGCCTGGCGAGCGCGCTGAATCTCGAGCAAATCTGACTTGCGATGGAAATCGAACATGGCGCCGGGGTCCTTTATGCGCAGGGTTTTCTGAGCATAGATCGGCGCCGACAGCGTGCAAGCAAACTGCTATCACTTAGTGATTAGTGTATTCGTGCGGCCCATCCCCGCCCCATGCGTGCGGGCTCAGGAACTTTCTCGCACCATCAGCTCAAACCCCAGATCCTGCTGCTCGGTAGCCACTCGCTTGCCATCGAGCAACGCCAGCAGCGCCTGTGCCGCGCCCCGACCAACGGCGGCACGCGGTGTGCGAATGGAGGTCAGACGGGGAACCATATGCGCCGAAGCCGGCAGGTCATTGAACCCGACCATGGCTACTCTCCCTGGAACTTCGATACCTTGGCGCAAGGCCTGCAGCACAGCACCCTGGGCAAGGTCGTCGTTGCAGAAAAAAATGCCATCCACATCCGGTGCCTGCGCCAACAATTGGCTGAACAGTTCACTGCCCAGTGCAATGGACGAGGGTTGCGGCGACAGGACCTCCAGTTCGGTAGCGTGCATGCCGGCTTCAGCCAGCGCCTGGCGGAACCCTTCGGCACGCTGCATCACCCGTGGGTCAAGTTGCGCGGCGATGAACGCCAGGCGCCGCCGGCCTCGCTCGAGCAGGTGCCTGGCAGCAGCCCGACCAGCCTGCTGCTGGGAAAACCCTACCGACAACATGCCAGGCGTGCCACCCAGCTCCATCATGTGGACGCAGGGCACGCCGCTGGCCACCAGCATCTGCCGAGAAGCCTCACTACGCTCGAAACCGGTGAGCAATATGCCGCACGGTTGGTACGCCAGGTAATTGCGGATCAGATTCTCTTCTTCGTCGATATCGTAGTGATAGTTACCGATCAGCACCTCGAGCCCGCGGGGGCGCATCACTTCGTGGATGGCCTCCAGAGTGTCGATGAACAGCTGGTTGGACAACGACGGAATCAGCACAACCACCGACTGGCTGCGTGCAGAAGCCAACGCCCGGGCAGCGGGGTTGGCGATATAGCCAAGGCTCGCTGCCGCGGCCACCACCTTTTCCACCAGTGCCGGAGCCACGGTGCTGACACCGCGCAAGGCGCGGGAAGCGGTAATCGGGGAAACCCCGGAGAGCCTGGCCACTTCTGCCAGGGTGGGTCGACCGGTAGTGCGGGAGCCTGAGCGGGACATGAGTGTTGTAATTTTACTACTTGCCAAGGGAGGGGAACGGCCACTAAGGTAGCGCTGTCTCAGGACGCAAGCAATGTAATCTTTGGTGGTGGCCACTACGCGCCTTCTGCCGAGCGTCCATACTGCGTAACGACAAGATCAACAACACCGGGGAGTTCGCGTTTCGTCAGCGACGAGACAGCGCTATCTCACCCCGCAGGAGGTACTGATGAATTCTCCCCTGTCCGCCATCGTGGTGATGGGCGTGGCCGGTTGCGGCAAAAGCTGCATCGGCGCTGCCATAGCCGCCAGAAGCGGCGGCCGCCTGATCGAAGGCGACGCGTTTCACCCTGCCGAAAACATCCGCAAGATGAGCGCGGGCACGCCGTTGAACGACGACGACCGAGCCGGTTGGCTAGTGCGCTTGGGCCAAGAGTTGCAAGCCACGGTGCAGGCGGGCGAACGCCCGATCCTCACCTGCTCCGCACTCAAGCGCCGTTACCGCGATACCTTGCGCCAGGCCATGCCGGAGCTGGCATTCGTGTTTCTCGAACTCACCCCTGCCGAAGCCGAGAAGCGCGTCCTCGCCCGCCCCGGCCATTTCATGCCGGCGAGCCTGATCGACAGTCAGTTCGCCGCCCTCGAGCCCCCGCATGGCGAGCCTCTGACCCTGCCCCTTGATGCCACGCAGCCGATAGACACGCTGGCCGAGACGGTAGACGCCTGGCTAAAGCCCTGCGGTGAGCGGAACCTGGCGCGGACCGCATGAACCTGGCGGTTTTTCCGGCTCACCAAAGACAGCGCTGTCCCGACGCCTGAAAGCGCCGATAGTTCAATTTCAAGCAACGCCAAAAAACAACGATAAGACCGAGGCCTTAAAACCATGTTCGGACTGGCTACAGATACCTTCCTGCTGCTCGACGCCCTGGTGACCATCATCGGGCTGATCCTGCTGATCACCCATTTCAAAGTCCACCCCTTCGTCGCCCTGACCATCGCCGCCGGTTTCCTCGGCCTGACTTCCGGTATGCCGGTGGCCAAGGTCATGAAGTCATTCCAGGATGGTTTCGGTGGGGTACTGGGCTTTGTCGGGATCGTCCTCGCCCTGGGGACCATGCTCGGCAAGCTGATGGCCGACTCCGGTGGCGCCGACCAGATCGCGCAAACCCTCATTCGCGCCTTCGGCAAGAAGAACGTGCATTGGGCCATGATGTTTGCCGCGTTCCTGGTCGGCATCCCGCTGTTCTTCGAAATCGGCTTCGTACTGCTGATTCCGCTGGTGTTCATCGTCGCCAGGCGCTCGGGTGTATCGCTGATCAAGATCGGTATCCCCCTGCTGGCGGGCCTTTCGGTGGTGCACGGCCTGGTGCCTCCGCATCCGGGCCCACTGCTGGCGATCGGCATTTTCAACGCCGACATCGGCAAGACCATCTTCTATGGCCTGCTGGTGGCACTGCCCACTGCAATCATCGCCGGCCCGCTGTACGGTAACTTCATTTCCCGCTATATCCCGGGTAATCCGTCACAGGAACTGATGGACCAGATCGCCAAGGAGTCCGATCAGGGTAACCTGCCGAGCTTTACCGTCACCCTGGTCACCGTGCTGCTGCCGGTTGTGCTGATGTTGCTCAAGACGTTCGCTGACGTCGTGCTACCGGCCGAGCACATCGTTCGCCAGTGGATGGACCTGATCGGCCACCCGATTACCGCCCTGCTCGCCGCCCTGCTGCTGGCCTTCTACACCTTCGGCTCGGCGCGCGGCTTCAACCGCCAGCAGATCATGAAGATGCTCGACCAGAGCCTGGCGCCGACGGCTGCCATCGTGCTGATCGTCGGTGCAGGCGGCGGTTTCAAGCAGATGCTGGTCGATACCGGGGTCGGCAATGTGATCGGCCAGATGGCGGTACAGGCAGAAATTTCACCGATCATGCTGGCCTGGCTGGTGGCTGCGGTCATCCGCATCGCCACGGGGTCGGCGACGGTTGCCACCATTACCGGCGCAGGCATCGTTGCCCCGGTGATCGACCTGGTGCCCGGCGTCAACCGTGAGCTGCTGGTGCTGGCCACCGGCGCCGGTTCGCTCATTCTGTCCCATGTCAACGACGCCGGCTTCTGGCTGGTCAAACAGTACTTCAACATGACCGTGGCCGAGACCTTCAAGACCTGGAGCATGATGGAGACCATCCTGTCGGTGGTCGGCATCATCTTCATCATGATGCTGTCAACGGTGGTGTGACCGCTTATCGGGGTAATGGCACCTTGGCGTTTTGAGTAGGGCCCAACGCAAGTACGTGCCCTACCTTCGCAAAGGAGCCTGCCCATGATACGCACAAGCCTGTTACTCGCTGCCTTGCTCGCCTCCCCCCTGGCCCTGGCGGTCGGCACCGGGCCGACCCATCCGGATGATCCGCACAACCCGGCGCCCCAGCCGGGCGTGGACAGCACCCTCAACCCGATCGAGGAGCCCATGCCACGGGATACCGACCCGCGAATACAGGGCAGCGACCCTGAAAGCCCGCCAGCCAGGCAGAATGACAATCGTGATTTGCCTGGGATGGAAGGCAGTGGGTCGGAGGGCGCGGGTGGCCAAGGTGGTAACGGATCGGACGGCGGTCAGCGCTGAGCGGTACCGCCCTCTTCCCGGGCTTGCCCCGTGAAGAGGGCGCAATTGGCAACGCAGGAACGCCGCTTCGACCCCCTCACCACTGGCGCTTTTCAGGCCGTGTCAGCCCCAGCTTTTCTATCTTGTAACGTAGCATATCGCGCGATAGCCCCAGCATCCGCGCCGACTTGGTCACGTTCCAATCAGTACGGTCCAGCGTCCTGCACACCAAATCCCGTTCCATGTCCGGCAAACTGGTCCCAGGCTCAGGCTCATGCCGCGGCATTTCGTACACCGTGGCCATCGGCTGCGTGAGGGGTTCATCGACCAGGGTCAGGCACAGATTCAACTGGTGCGCCTGCACCACTTCATTAGGTGCCAGCAACACCGTCTGTTCCAGCATGTTGCGCAACTCGCGCACGTTGCCAGGCCAGCTGTAATTGAGCATCAAGTTCTGTGCCTCGGTACTGAAGCGCAAGTTCGGTTTACCGTACCGACGCCCGTGATGGGCCAGGAAGTGCCGCGCCAACAGCAGGATGTCCTGGCCGCGGGCGTGCAAGCGCGGTACCTTCAGCGCGATGATGCGCAGCCGGAAGAACAGGTCCCGGCGAAACTTGCCCTGCTGCACCATCTGTTCGAGATTGCAGTTGGTGGCGCTGATCACCCGCAGGTCAACCTTGCGCTCCTTGACCGCACCTATGCGGCGGATACTGCGATCCTCCAGCAGTTTCAGCAGCTTGGCCTGTAGCACCAGGTCCATTTCGCCGATCTCATCGAGGAACAGGGTGCCGCCGTCCGCGGCCTCCACCAGCCCCACGCGACGTTCCTTGGCGTCGGTGAATGCCCCCTTCTCATGGCCAAACAACTCAGCCTCCAGCAGGTTGGCCGGGATCGAGGCGCAGTTGAACTCGATGAACGGGCCTTTGCTGCGCGAACCATCGAAATGCAGGGCACGCGCAACCAGTTCCTTGCCGGTACCCGTCTCGCCTTCGACCAGCACCGGCGGCAGGTCGTCATTGGCCATGCGGCGTTCAGCATCGAGCACCTGGCGCAGCGTGTGCTTGAGAGTGAGCATCACCGGCGAGTCGCCAATCAGCGCCTGCAGCCCGGACTTCTGCGCCTCGCGCTCCTGGTAGAACGACAGCGTGCGCTCCATCCGCTCGGTGGCCAAAGCCTTTTCCAGTGTCAGTTTGAGCTCGGCCAGCACCACGGGCTTGGTCAGGTAATGGAAAGCCCCCTCTTTCATCGCTTGTACGGCATCCTCTACGTTACCGTAGCCGGTCATCATGATTACCTTGAGCTCCGGCATCTGCGCCACCAGCGTGCGCAGCAGGTCATGCCCATTCATGCCGGGCAGCGAGTTGTCGGTGAGTACCGCGTCGGGCTGGAACCGCTTGATCTGCTCAAGCGCAAGCTCCGCACTGTTACACACCGTCACCTCAAAGCCCTTCAGGTTCAAATAGGTGCGAATGTTGTTGGCAAGGATTTCATCATCCTCGACTACCAGGATGCTGTGCTCCATGTTCCCCTCCCGCTGCGATATTGAAAGTGAGGCTGACGCGGGTTCCTTCCTCTTCACGGCTGCTCAGGCTGACCGAGCCGCCAAAACGTTCCATGATGCGCTGAACCAGCGCCAGGCCTACACCGAGGCCGCCCTGCTTGGTGGTGAAAAACGGTTTGAAGACCATGCGTTGCTGCTGCCTGGTCATGCCCTTGCCTGTGTCACTTAGCAGCAATGCAGCGCGCTGACCTTCCTGTATGCAGACCATGGCACGCAACTCGCCACCCATTGGCATGGCTTCGATGGCATTGGAAAACAGGCTGTTGAGGATCTGCGTCAACTGCAGAGGCTGGCTGGCTACCCACTGCGTCTGGGGCCCGTCGAAGGAAAAGCGGATGCCGTTACGCTCGATCTGCTGGGCAAACGCCAGGCGGGTATCCTTGATGGCGGCTACCAGGTCCACAGCCTCGGGCATATCGCTGGTCGGGCGCAGTGACACCAGCAGTTCGCGCACCCAGCGTGACATGCGGTCCACCTGGCTAATGATGTCGACAATGTTCTGCTGGGCCTGCGGATTGGCGATTTCCTGTGCCAGCTCTGCGCTGGAGCGGATATTGGCCAATGGGTTTCGCAGGCTGTGGGCCACCGCCGAGGACATCTCACCAAGGGCAACATAGGTTTCACTCGCCACCAGCCGATCCTGTTGCTGGTGCAGCATCGACGCTGCGCGACGCACGATCCAGAACAGGCCGAAGTAGATCAGCGCCCCGCCTACCAGGGTCGAGGCCCAGATCAGCACATAACCGCGCTGAATGCGTCGAATGAGGTCCTGTGGCTCTTTGTAAATCTCGACCATAGACAGCACCTGCTCACCTTGGCTGTCGAACAGGGGAATGTAGTTTTCGATGAACAGGTAATTGGGCTCACGCTCGAACTTCTGTTCCTCGCGGTGCTCTTCGACCTTGTGGTAGCTGGCGGACACCGCCTTGCGCGAGCGGAAGGCGTGATCCAGGTCGCCGTCGGCCTCGATGCGCTTGCCAACCAGATCGGGGTTGGTGGACCAGACGATGGTGCGGTCACGGGCATAGACATTGGCCAGCAGCGTGTCCGGAAGATGCTCGACATGATCGAGGAACTCGACCCGAGTCGCCATGGCCAGCTGCGGGCTCACCTGCAGATGCTGCTGGTCCAGGCGCGGATCGAGCAGCTCACCCATGGTGGTGCCAGGTGGCAATTGCGAATGGCGCACTTCGGCCTGGGCCATGGCCTGGATGAATTGGGCGGTGAGCATGGCGTCTCGCTCCACGCTATCGCGGACCACGAAGCGGGTCGATACATAGCCCAGACCACCTGCCACCGACGTGATGATCAGCAAGCTGATCACGGAAAACCAGCGCAGCAAATTGAATTCGCGAAGGGGCGTAGCCAGACCACTGCCGGGCTGGGCGAGGAGCTTGTCGGGAACATCGGTTTCCAGCGTCTGCATCGCGAGGTTCCCGCGCAAGGATTCCGTTCAGAAGGCTGTCACGCATTGCCGTGCGTAGCTAACTGATAGCACTTAGCCACGCCGGCCGCAGCCGCCACTTATCGCCTATGTCTTCCTGCAAAAAGTCAGCCACGGCTGTCTTTCTAAACTAATTTAAATCTAATCAATCGGTTAGCAACAGAATCTAATCCTTAATCTAGAATAGATCCCCCAGTTTTGGGGAGTTTGTACCCAATAATAAAATGTTCTTTTAGAACAATATCTTAGCGTCTACTTCTAGATTTTTACGAAGCTCGCGCAAGCCGAAAGTTGAGCGAAACCTGAGTGCCAAGGCCTTCGCGGCTACTCAACCGAACCGACCCACCGAAACGCTCCATGATCCGTCTGACCAATACCAACCCCACCCCCAGCCCACCTTGTTTGGTTGTGAAGAAGGGCTTGAACGCCATGCGCTGCTGCTGTTCATTCATGCCTTTTCCGGTGTCGGTCAGGCGCAGGGTGACGCTGCGCCTGTCCTGCTTCACCACCTCGACACGCAGCCGCCCACCCTGCTCCATCGACTCCAGAGCGTTGGCGATCAGGCTGTTGAAAATCTGCCCGAGCAATTCCGGCTGTCCCATCACCTGCAGTGCCGGAAGCGGCTTCAGGTCCAGGGTCACGCCACTGCGTGCCAGCGCTATGGCAAAGGTCTGCAAGCTGTCCTGCAGGACTTGGGGAAGGTCGACCGGTATCGTCTTGTCATCCAGTGGCCGCAGCGACTGCAGCAACTGGCGGATCCACTGCGACATGCGGTCGACCTGGCTGATGATCTCGTTGATATTGCGCTGCGCCGGCCCTTCGTCGTACACCTGAGCCAGTTCGGCGCTGGAGCGGATACTGGCCAACGGATTGCGCAGGCTGTGCGCCACGGCCGAGGACACCTCGCCAAGGGCCACGTAGGTTTCATTGCTGATCAGCCGCTTCTGTTGCACCGCCATCACCCGGGCGGCGCGGCGCATGATGCCGTACAGGCCGATGTAGACCACCCCGGCACCCACCGTGGTGGCCAGCCAGATGAGGACCAGGCCATGTTCGATGCGCACGATCAGGTCATGGGGTTCCTTGTATATCTCCACCATCGCTACGACGTGTTCGCCATCTGCGTCGAACAGCGGAATGTAGTTCTCGATGAACAACTGCTCAGGTGGCGTCACGAACTTCTGCTCGGAGCGGGCCTCTTCGAAGCCGTGGTAACTGGCCGAGACCCGCATTTTGTGCTCGAACGCCCGATCCAGGTCGTCATCGCCCTGAATCAGCTTGCCCGTCAGCGCCGGATTGCTCGACCAGATCACTGTGCGGTCCGGGGCATAGATGTTGGCCAGCAGCATGTCTGGCAAGTGCGCGATGTGGTCAAGGAATTCGCCGCGGGCCTTGCGCCGCGCCACAGGGTCAACGCCTGGCAAAGGATCAAGGTCCGTACGCGGGTCCAGCAGTTCGCCCATGGTGCGCACATTGGGGATCGCCACATGTCGTACTTCAGCGTCGGCGATCGAGGTGATGAACTGCGCGGTAAGCAGCGCGTCACGCTCGACGCTTTCGTCGATGATGAAACGGCTGGATATCAACCCCAGACCGGCGGCCACCGACAGGATGATGGCCAGGCTGACCCAGGCGTACCAACGCAGGAGGTTGAACGGCTTGCGCGACATGCCAGCGTCAGGGCTGGCGGGTGACTCGAGTGGGTCGGAACGGGAGGCGATGTCCATGGCGGCTACCACTGCTGAGCACCTTTGAAAGGTTATAGCCCAGAGTTGGGGAACCCATGGCATTGATTTTCGCAAGGCCGATGCAAGGCTGCCTGCCATCAGGTGCCCATCACAACGGCGAGTCCGCTGCCAGCCCCTGTAACTTGCGGTATTCGCGCAGCACATTGGGCACATACCGTCGGGTTTCGGCGAAGGGCGGCACCGCGCCACGTCGGCGCACAGCATCCGGGCCGGCATTGTAGGCGGCCACGGCCAGGGTGATGTCGTTGTCGAACAGGTTCAGCATGCGTTTGAGGTAGCGGGCCCCGCCCTGCACGTTGTCCTCCGGATCAAGCACATCCTCAACACCCATCTCCTTCGCCGTACCCGGCATCAGTTGCATCAGCCCAAGCGCCCCGGCGGCCGAGCGGGCCTTTGGGTTGTACCCCGATTCTGCCTTGATCAGCGCATGCAGCAATGCCTGCGGCACGTTGTGCATGCGCGCCGCTGCTGCCACCAGGTCGGCGTAGGGCCGCCCGGTGATCAATTGCGCATTGGCCGGGCCAGCCTGCGCAACCGGTTCGCGAATGACCCGTTCATAGTTGCGCCCGGGCCGGTGGACGTTGGTCAGCACGTAACCGCCCTTGTCATCGATGGCAATGTACACATCAGCCTGGGCGGTAGCCCCAGCCAGCCAGATCAGTCCCAGGATAATTCCACGCATGTCGGTCGCCTCCCCGCCGTGCCCCCCGATATGGGGGAAATACCCCGGAAAACCCGGGCTTTTCTGCTACGACGCAAGCACTGTGCCGCTTGCCATGGCGCATGGCGCAAGGCCCCGAGGCAGACGTGCACGGCTGTTGCATGGCAGATGAAAACCTGAAAGGCATGTCCCCATGCAGGAGGGCTTCACCATGCAGCGCAAACCCAATCGCCAATGTGGCTTCACCCTGCTCGAACTTCTGGTGGTCCTGGTGGTGCTCGGCTTGTTGGCCGGTATCGTCGCCCCCAAGTACTTCAGCCAGCTGGGCCGTTCCGAGGCCAAGGTGGCACGGGCGCAGATCGAAGGGCTGGGCAAGGCCTTGGACCTTTATCGCCTGGAAGTCGGCCACTACCCCAACAGTGAGCAGGGCTTGCAGGCACTGGTTGCCGCCCCCAGTGGCGAAGCCCGCTGGTCAGGCCCTTACCTGCAGAAAGCAATTCCACAGGACCCGTGGGGCCGTGCCTACATCTACCGCCAGCCAGGTGAAAACGGCGGCGAGTACGACTTGCTGTCCATGGGCAAGGACGGCCAGCCCGGTGGCGATGGTGAAAACGCCGAAATTACCAGTTGGCAATGAGGAGCAAGGCCATGCGCTACAGCCTCAAGGCCCTGGGTAGAGAGGGCGTGGTTCAATTGCACATCGATGCCGAGGATGCCGAACAGGCTCGGCGCAAAGTGGAAGACCAGGGCCTGCGTGTCGTCAGCGTACGCAGCCAAGGCGGCACTCTGGTCGGTGTGCCCTGGCGACGCCAGGTCGCCTTTGACCTGTTGCTCTTCAGTCAGGAACTGACCACGCTGCTGCACGCCGGCCTACCCTTGATCGATGCGCTGGAAAGCCTTGCGGAAAAAGCCCCGACCGCGGCAACCCGTAAAGTGCTGGCGGCGCTGGTTGGCCAGTTGTACGAAGGCCGCTCGCTGTCCCAGGCCCTGGCCCAGCAGCCGCGGATATTCCCGCCGCTATACGTGGCCCTGGTGCAGTCCAGCGAGCGTACCGGGGCGCTTGGCGACGCCCTGCACCGCTATATCGGATACCGGCAGCGCTTGGATCTGGTCCGGCAAAAACTGGTGGGGGCTTCGGTCTACCCGCTGCTACTGCTACTGGTGGGCGGTGGCGTCGTGCTGTTCCTGCTCGGCTACGTGGTGCCACGCTTCAGCCTGGTGTTCGAGGGCATGGGCAGCGAACTGCCCTGGCTTTCGCGCATGCTGATGCAGATCGGCCTGTTCCTGCATGCTCAACAGTTGCCCCTGGCCCTGGCAACGGCAGGCGGCATCGGCGCCTTGGTGCTGCTGCGGCGTAACCCCGTTCTGCGGCGTTGGGTGTCGCGCCAGATACGGCGAATGCCAGCCTTGCATCAGCGCCTGATGATGTATGAGCTGGCGCGTTTCTACCGCTCGCTGGGCATTCTGCTGCAAGGCGGCATACCCATCCTGACGGCCATGGGCATGGCCCGCGGGCTGCTGGGAAGCGCTGCGGCACAAGGCCTGGAGCAGGCCAGTCGCGGGGTGGGTGAAGGCCTACCGTTGTCGCAAGCGCTGGAAGCCGGGCAGTTGGTGACACCCGTGTCGCTGCGCTTGCTGCGGGCGGGTGAGCAATCGGGGAACCTGGGCGAGATGCTTGAACGCTGCGCAGACTTTCATGACCAGGAAATAGGGCGCTGGGTAGAGTGGTTCGTGAAGCTGTTTGAACCGCTGCTGATGACCTTCATCGGGTTGCTGATCGGAGTGATCGTCATTCTGATGTACATGCCGATCTTCGAGCTGGCGTCGAGTATCCACTAGCCGTCACCGACCGCGTTGACGGCCGGCTTGCCGACGATCAACGGCGAGGCTGGTGCCATCTGATACGGTGCTGGCCTGATGGGTGAGCCCGCTCGCTCAATAGTCGAACCGGTCCACCGCCCGCCGCCGCTCATTGTCATCGCGCCGATCGTAGCTGGCAGTGGTCTGGATGTTGGCGTGATGCGCCAGCTTCTGCGCGATCGACAGGTCGTGCTCTTCGATCACCCGGGTGATGAACGCCCGGCGAAAATCATGCGGCATGATCTTCACCCCCACCTGCGCCCCGCGCTGACGGGCGATGTAGTAGATCGCATGCTTGGTGATGCGCGCACGGGTAATGTGGTTGCCACGGCGGATGCGGTTGAACAGGAAGGGGTCGTCCGAGGCGCCCTCTGGCAGCGACTGCCGTCGCAGATCAAGCCAGGCCTGCAGTTTTTCGAAGGCCCAGGGCGGGGCATACTTGATCAGTTGCCGGTTGCCTTTGCCCAGCACCTGCAGGCTGCGCGCCTGGAAGTCGACTTGCTCCAGGTCGATGTCCACCGACTCCGATTTGCGCATGCCGGTGCCATACAGCAGCGCGATGATCGCCGCATCACGAACACCCTGCGGGCGCGGGTCGGCGGTGCAGACATCCATCAATTCGCGAATCAGGCTACGGCGCAGGTTGCGCCCAGGCGGCAGGCGGCTGCCGGTTGCCGGCTTGACCTCACGAATACGCAGCAACTGCTCATGATCGATCAGGCCCTGGCGCCAGGCTTCATTCACCACGCCGCGTATTGCGTTGACATAAAGCGACGAACTGTTGGGCGCATAGCCATCGGTGCGCAGTGCTGCAACCAGGCCGATCACATGTCCCGGCTCAAGCTTGTGCCATGGCACATCGGCGAGGTTGCAATCAATGAAACCCAGCCGGTCGGCAGCGTCTTGCAAGATGTAGCGCATGGTTTGCTGGCTGGAAGGCGCCAGCCTGGCGAGGTACTGCAGCAGCGGATTTTGCGAAAGGTCGGACAAAACGTGAATCCTGTAGCGAAGCCCGGAGCGCCATCGGGCCCTCCAGGCGTAAAGCGGCCTGCGTCATTGCCTTGAAGATCAGGGATCTTGGCCACTGACATGAGCTGAAATGGGGGCACATAGGCTATCACTGGTAGGCCTCGTGTCCAACTCGGCAATCCTCGGCTTCACCTTCGATATCCCTGGCGGCCTGCTCGGCCAGTACACGCCTGGCGCAGGCAGCGATGCGGCAGCACACTTCTTCCAACTGTTCGGCCGCAAGCACCAGCCCCATGCGCACATGTCCCGTTGCGCTGGGCCCGAATGCATCGCCCGGCAGCAGTGAAACGCCCTCCTCAATCAACAGCCGCTGGGCGAAAGCCTGGGCGCTCAGCCCGGTTTCGCGGATATCAAGCATCACGAACATGCCGCCCGCCGGCCGGTGAGGGCGCACCCCGGGGCAATCGCGCAGGGCCCTGCACACCAGATCACGCCGCTGACGATAGGCCTCGCGCATCTGTTGTACCGCAAGCAGGTTCTGCTCCAGCGCTACGCAGGCCCCCTGCATGACAAACTCCGGCAAGCCAAACAGCATGGCCATTGCCAGATTGGCCAAGTGCGCGATCAGCGCCGGGGGGCCGACCACCCACCCCACGCGCCAGCCGCTCATCGCATGCGACTTGGACACACTGTCGATGATCACGCAACGCTCGCGCATGCCGGGCATTTGCGCCGGGGCAACCGCTTGGCCGTCGTACAGCAGGCCACTGTAGACCTGGTCGCACACCAGCCAAAGATCATGGTCGCGACAAAGCTGCGCGAGTTGCACCATGTCCTCAGGGGAGATGGCGCTGCCGGTCGGATTGTGCGGTGTGTTCAGCAGCAGCCCTCGGGTACGCGGGGTTATTGCTTGCGCCACGGCTTGCGGGTCGAGCCGAAAGCCCTGCTCCGGGCTTACCGCCACCTGTACCGGTTGCGCCCCGCAAGCGCCGAATACAGCGTGGTAAGTGACATACATGGGCTCGGCGACGATCACTTCGTCCCCCGCTCCAAACAGGCATTGGCAGACCGCATACAACGCACACTGTGCGCCAGCGAGCACCATCACCTGCTCGACACTGACCTCAGGGCCACCACGGCGTGCAATCGCCTGGCGCAGCGCAAGGTTGCCACGCACATCACTGTAGTGGGTGTCGCCGCGGCGAAGGCTGAAGACCGCAGCTTCGACAACGGCCGTTGGCGTATCGAAGTCAGGATCGCCCACCGACAGCAGGAAGATTTCGCGCCCTTCGCGACGCAGGGCCTGTGCCTGGTAGTGGATATCCCAGGCAGCAGCGCCATCACCGGCAATGCGTTGGGTGAGCGTGGAATAGCGCATGACTGTCTCCCTGTCTGCCCAACTCGCACCGCTGGTCTGAAAACGCTGTGCGCCGAATGAGGTTAAAAATAGCAGAACCCTTCTGCAGCTCTGGCAACACCCGCCAACGAAAACGTTTGCTTGGCCATTTGCCGCCAAACGGCGAAGGAGCCATGTTTGTGACCGGGGTCAAGCGTAGGTGCATTTATCGTTTTTTCGGCAGAACAGCGGCCTGACGGATGCTATCTTTAGTTTCCCGACGGCCGCGCTCGCGGCGCCCCGTTCACCGCGTCCGGGTACGGACAAGGAGGCTGGCATGAACAAGATGACGTTCCCCAACGCCTGCCAGGTGATGCGCTGGCACTTCCACCCGCTGGGCTTCGAGGCCACCATGGATGCGCCACGCAGCATGATCGCCCGCCTGTTCGACCGTGCCACGGGCGAAACCTTGCTGGCGATCGCTGGCATCCCCTGCACTGCGATAATGGCGGCAGCCGATGTCGAACGTATCATTGAGGCGGTAGAAGCTGAAATGGATGCTTTCTTACCGGTTCTCGCCCTGCGTGACGCCAGCTAGGCGACCGCCTCGGGGCTTTTGCGCAATACCTGCAATGTCCCCATGAACTGCTCGGCCGGTACCGGCTGGCCCAGCAGGTAACCCTGTAGCGAATCACAGCCCAGACGGGTCAGGAAATCCTGCTGCCCGCCGGTCTCCACGCCCTCGGCAACAATACGCAAGCCCAACGCCTGGCCCAATGCAACGATGGCCGAAACAATGGCTGCATCGTCGCTGTCCTGCTCCAGGTCACGGACGAAACCTCGGTCGATCTTCAGCTCATTGGCGGGTAAGCGCTTGAGGTACATCAGGCTCGAGTAGCCGGTACCAAAGTCATCGATGGACAGGTCCACGCCCATATCGGACAGGCGCTGCAAGACTGCCAGGCTGGCATCGGCATCGTGCATTGCCGTCGTTTCGGTGATTTCCAGCGTCAGGCGGTTGGCCGGCAAACCGTTCTCGCGCAGGGCGCGGGCAACGCTGTCAACCAGGCCGGCATGGCAGAACTGGATCGCGGACAAGTTGACCGCCATGCGCCAGTTTTCATACCCCTGATCAAGCCACTGGCGCATCTGCCGGCAGGCCTCGTCCAGCACCCATTCGCCAATCGGGATGATCAGGCCGGTTTTTTCCGCCAGGCCAATGAAGCGGTCCGGCAGCAGCAGCCCGTGCTGAGGATGCTGCCAGCGCAACAAGGCCTCGGCGCCGATCGGCTGGCAAGCCTGCGCGGCGAACTTGGGCTGGTAATGCAGGCGGAACTGGCGTTGCTCCAGGGCCATGCGCAGGTCCTGCAGCAGCTGCAGCTGCTGGCGGGCGTTGCTGTTCATGGAAGCATCGAAGAAGCTGTAGCCATTCTTGCCGGCGCTCTTGGCGTGATACATGGCAGCATCCGCGTTACGCAGCAACTCCAACTGGTCTTGGCCATTACCCGGGTACAGGACAATGCCCAGGCTCGCCGTCAATTGCAGGTCATGCTCGGCCACGCGGAACGCCCGCGACACCAGGTTGACCTGTTTGGCTGCCACATCCATGGCATCCGCGGGCTCCTGCAGTTCCACCAACAACACAAACTCATCACCGCCAATGCGCGCCAATGTGTCCTGGCTGTGCAAGTGGCCGCGCAAGCGTGTTGCCACTGCCTTGAGCAGCAGGTCGCCCACATGGTGACCAAACGCATCATTGACCGGTTTGAAGCCGTCCAGGTCGATGAACATCAGCGCAAAACAGCCGCCCTGCTCCGCCACCTTGCCGATCGCCTGTTCGATACGGTCAGAAAGCAGCGTGCGGTTGGGCAGGCCGGTCAGCGTGTCATGCAGCGCCAGCTGGGTGAGTTCCTGGTTGGCGAGGGTCAGCGAACGCGCAAGCTCCGCAGTGCGTGCCTCCAGGCGAGCATCGAGCACCGAGGTCAGCAAGGCCACTGCGAGCACCGCCAGGGTAGTGATCAGAACCAGATAGACCAGCCCATCACCTTGCAACCCGCCTGCCAGCGCGCCGCAGAAACTGCCTTGGGGGAAGTTGGCTGCGGCCATGCCGGTGTAGTGCATGCCGACGATGGCGACGCCCATCAGCACAGCCGCCAGTCCGCGGATCTGGCGAACGTAAGGGGTATGCTGACGCAGCCGGAAGGCTATCCACAACGCTGCCGCCGAAGCGCCCACCGCGATCGCCAACGAGGCACCGAACAGCGTTGGGTCGTAGTCAATGCCCGGCAGCATACGCAACGCCGCCATGCCGGTGTAATGCATGCAACTGATGCCAGCACCCATGAAGAGCGCGCCAAACACCAGTTGCAGCCACGGCAGGCTCGGTTGGCTAACCAGCCATAGGGCAAACCCCGAAGACAGCACGGCGATCAGTAATGAGAAGGCGGTCAGGCCAATGTCATAGCCCAGTTCGACCGGCAGGCTGAAGGCGAGCATGCCGATGAAGTGCATCGACCAGACGCCGGTACCCATCGCCAGCGCCCCACCGCCCATCCACAGGTGCACCGCCCTGCCCTGGGCGGTAGCGATGCGGCCGGTCAGGTCGAGGGCGGTATAGGAGGCTAGGATGGCCACGCACAGTGAAATCAGCACCAGCGAAGCAGAGTAACTACCGGTCAGCATTGAGAGTTCCAGCGACGGGACAGGGGCCCGAAAAAGCCGACGATTGTACTCAAGCTTTGGCGAAACGCACGGGATTTCTGAGCGCTCAAATGGATCTGTAATTATCTGCGAGAGTCCACCAGCCCCGCGATAGAGCCCCCCGGCGAACCACTGACATCAAATTGCCATTGGTCGGCTTTTGTCGCGCCTGAAGGGCAGGTGAAAAAAGATGTTGGCTCATGCCTGAGCGGGCATTTTTTCGACACTAGACCGCGCCTTCACTCCTGACTGGCAAACGCTTGCCCGGCATCCCAGCCGCCGCCCAACGCAGCGATCAGCTGCACACTGGCCACCAGACGCCCCTGTAACAGGTTCAACACACTGCGCTCATTGCTCAGCGCCGTGGTCTGTACATTGACCACGTCCAGATAGCCGATCAGCCCGGCCCTGTACTGGTTGTCGGTCAGGCGCAACGACTCACGCGCGGCATCCAGAGCTTCCTGGCGCACGAGCGCCTCTTCGCCGTAAACCTTGAGTTGCACCAGGTAATTCTCGACCTCCTTGAAGCCGTCGAGCACGGTCTGGCGGTACTGCGCCACGGTCTGGTCGTATACCGCGACAGTGCGGTCAACCTCGGCGCTGCGCTTGCCGGCATCGAAGAGTGTCAGCGCCAGTTGCGGCCCTACCGACCAGTAACGATTGGGCAACTGAATCCAGTCATTGAAGGTACTGCTGGAATAACCACCGCTCATGCTCAGGCTCAAGTCAGGGAAATAGGCGGCCCGTGCCACGCCGATGTTGGCGTTGGCCGCCATCACGTTGCGCTCGGCCGAAGCGATGTCCGGGCGGCGCTCCAGCAGTTGCGACGGCAGGCTTACCGGAATCTGCGGCAAGGCCGGGATGCTTTTGCTGTCGGCGAGGGCAAACTCGGCGGGTGCCTTGCCCAGTAGCACGGCAATGGCGTTTTCGAACTGTGCACGCTGCCAGACCAGATCTATCAGGTCGGCTTGGGTAGTCTTGAGCTGGGTACGTGCCTGGGCCACTGCGTCGGGGCCCGAGACGCCTGCACGGTACTGGTTCTGGGTCATGCGCAACGAACGTTCATACGTCGCGACGGTGGCTTCCAGCAGGCGCTTCTGCTCATCGATTACGCGCAACTGCAGGTAATTCTGCACCAGCTCAGACTGCTGGCTGAGGCGGATCGCGGCGAGGTCGGCGAAGCTCGCTTGAGCACTGGCCTCGTTGGCGTTCATGGTCTCGCGCAACTTGCCCCACAGGTCGATTTCCCAGCTCACGCCAAGCTGCGCGTTGTAAGTGTTGCGAATACCGCTGCTGTTGTTGGAAAGGCTGGAGCTCGAACTGCCTGTGCCCTGGGCCGAGCGGTTCTTGCTGGTGGTCAGGTCCAGGCTTGGGAACAACGACGCACGGCTACTGCGCACCAGCGCTTGGGCCTGGCGGTACTGGGCTTCGGCCTGCGCCACACTCTGATTGCTGCGGTTGAGCTCCTCGACCAGAGCGTTGAGCCCCGCGTCACCATAGATTTCCCACCAGGCGCCACGGGCGATGGCATCGGACGGGTTGGCCTGGGTCCAGCCCTCGGCCTGTTTGAACTGCGCCGGTGTGCTCAGCTCCGGGCGATGGTAGTCCGGGCTCAGGGTACAGGCGCTTAGCAGCGCCGCACACAGACCGGCACCGACCAGGCGTGAGCCACGCCCGCGGGTCAGCAGTTGCAGGGCGCGATGGAGTGGGGACTGGGCAAAATTCATAGCGGGGTATCCAGAGCGGCATCGGTGCGCACGCCGCGCCAATGGTTGAATCGGTGGCGCAGGCGGTCGAGGTACAGGTACACCACCGGCGTCGTATACAGGGTCAGGACTTGGCTGAAGACCAGGCCGCCAATGATGGTCAGGCCCAGCGGTTGGCGCATTTCCGCACCCTCGGCGCGGCTGAGCAGCAGTGGCAAGGCGCCGAGCATGGCCGCCAGCGTGGTCATCAGGATCGGCCGCAGGCGCAGCAGGCAGGCACGGCGGATCGACTCTTCCGGTGTCAGCCCCTGATGGCGCTCCAGTTGCAGCGCCAGGTCGATCATCAGGATGGCGTTCTTCTTCACCACGCCAATCAGCAGGAACAGGCCCAGCAGGGATATCAGGCTGAATTCGCCCCCGGTGACATAGAGCGCAAGCAAGGCACCGACGCCAGCCGAAGGCAAGGTCGAAAGGATGGTCAGCGGGTGAATGTAGCTTTCATACAGTATGCCCAGCACCAGATACACCAGCACCAACGCGCCAAGAATCATGAACGGCTGGCCTTGCTGGGTCTTGGCGAAGGCGTCTGCCGTGCCGCCCAGCTTGGCAATCACCTCCTCGGGCAGGCCCAGCTTGGCCACCGCCCGCTCCACCGCCGCCATGGCCTGGTCGGGGCTGTAGCCTTCGGCAACGTCGAAGGCGATGTCTTCGGCAGCGAACTGGCCCTCATGACTGACCCGGTCGTTTGCCAGGCTGTTCTCGTAATGGGCGATGGTCGACAAGGGCACACGCGCCCCGTCACTGGTGATCACCTGCACCTGCTCCAGGCTGCTTGGGTCCCAGGCGTATTTCGGGTTGATTTCCAGCACCACCTGGTACTGGTTGAGGCTGTCGTAGATGGTCGAGATCTGCCGTTGACTGTAAGCGTTGTTCAGAACGGTGGTGACCATGTCCATGTCGATACCCAGGCGCTTGGCCTGGTCGCGATCGACTACCAGTGTCACCTGCTGGGTACCGGAGCCGTCGCGAGCATCGATGGCGGTCAGCTCGGGCAGCGCGCGCATGGCTGCGACCACCTTGGGGAACCACTGGCGCAACGCTGCCAGATCGCCGCTCTGCAGGGTGTACAGGTACTGCGACGAGGTCTGGTCACGGCCACCGCCGCCCAGCTGCAGGTCCTGGTCAGCCATCAGGAACAGCCGTCCGCCAGGGACCTTGGGCATTTCCTTGCGCAAACGCTCGATGACCTGCTGCGCATCGATCTTGCGCTCGCTGATCGGCTTCAGGCGCACCAGCACCATGGCGTTGTTGGTACCACTGTTGCCACCAATGAAACCGGCAACACTCTGCACGGCCGGGTCGGCCAGCAAGGCACGGCGGTAGATTTCCATCTTCGGCTGCATCACGGTGAACGACAGCCCGTCGTCACCGCGGATGAAGCCCATCAGCTGGCCGGTGTCCTGCTGCGGGATCAGCGTTTTCGGCACGACCACATACAGCACGATGTTCAGGCCGATGGTCGCCAACAGGCTGATCAAGGTCAGGCGCTTGTGGCGAAGGGCCCAACTCAGGCTGCGATCGTAGCCTTGGACCATGCGCTTGTGCACATTGTCGCTCCAGCGCTGCAGGCGCGTCTGTTCGGCGCGGTGGGGCTTGAGCCAACGGGCACAGAGCATCGGGGTGAGGGTCAGCGAAACCACCAGCGAGACGATGATCGCCGCCGCCAGGGTAATCGAGAACTCCTGGAACAGGTTGCGCACGATGCCGCCCATGAACAGGATCGAAACGAACACCGCTACCAGCGAGACGTTCATCGACAGCAAGGTGAAGCCGACTTCCTTGGCGCCGAGGAACGCCGCACGCATCGGCGGCTGGCCGTCCTCGATATGCCGCGAAATGTTTTCCAGCACCACGATGGCATCGTCCACCACCAGGCCTGTGGCCAGGATCAACGCCATCAGCGACAGGTTGTTCAGCGAAAAACCGCACAGGTACATCACCGCGAAGGTCCCCACCAGCGATACCGGTACCGCCAGGCTGGGGATCAACGAGGCGCGCAGGCTGCCGAGGAACAGGTAGACCACGAGGATCACCAGCACCACGGCGATCAGCAGTGTGTGCTCGGCTTCCTTGAGGGTGGCCTTGATGACCGGCGAACGGTCCATGGCCACGTTCAGTTGCACGCTGGCCGGCAGCAGCGACTGCAGGGCCGGCAACTGCGCGTGGATCTGGTCGACGGTCTCGATGATGTTGGCGCCGATCTGACGGTTGACCACCAGCAGCACGGCACTCTGATCGTTGAAAAAGCCGCTGTTGTAGCGGTTCTCGACGCTGTCTGTGATGGTCGCCACGTCGGACAGGCGCAGTATCGTACCGTTCTGCTGCCGGATCACGATCGGTTCGTAATCCTTGGCTTTTTCCAGCTGGTCGTTGGCCCGTACCTGCCAGTTGCGCTCGCTGTCCTCGACGAAACCCATCGGCCGGCGCTGGTTGGCGTTGGCCACCGCAGTGCGCACTTCGTCCAGGGACAGGCTGTACTGGTTGAGCAGTTGCGGCTCGACGGAAATGCGCACAGCCGGCAGCGAACTGCCGCCGATCTGCACTTCCCCTACCCCACTTACCTGAGCCAGGCTCTGCGACAGGATGGTGTCAGCCAGATCGTACAACTGGCCTTTCTGCAGCACATCAGAGGTCAACGACAGCACCATGATCGGCGCCTGCGACGGGTTGAGCTTCTTGTAGGTCGGCATGCTGCGCATGCCGCTGGGCAGCAGGTTGCGGGTGGCGTTGATCGCCGCCTGCACCTCGCGCGCGGCGCCGTCGATGTCCCGGCCTTGCTCGAAGCCGATGATTACCCGGGTCGAGCCCTGGTTGGAGCTACTGGTCAGGGTGGTGACACCGGCGATACTGCCAAGCTTGCGTTCCAGCGGCGTGGCTACCGTGGAGGCCATCACCTCGGGGCTGGCGCCAGCCAGGTTGGCTTGAACCACGATCACCGGGAAGTCCATCTGCGGCAACGGCGAAACCGGCAGCAGGCCGAAGCTGACGCCACCAAGCAGCATGATTGCCAGGCTCAGCAGCATGGTCGCCACAGGCCGGCGAATGAAAGGGCCGGACAGGTTCATGCCTCGGCCTGCGTGGTGTCAGCGGCTGGGCGCCAGCGCCGTGCCAAGCGGTCGAAGTACAGGTAGATGACCGGCGTTGTGAACAGGGTCAGCACCTGGCTTACCAGCAAGCCGCCGACCATGACCAGCCCCAGCGGCTGGCGCAACTCGGCACCGGAACCTGTGGCCAGCATCAGCGGTACTGCGCCGAACAGCGCAGCCAGGGTGGTCATCAGGATCGGCCGGAAGCGCAGCAGCGCCGCCTGGTAGATCGCGTCGTGCGGGCTCATGCCTTGGTTGCGCTCGGCCTCGAGGGCGAAGTCGATCATCATGATCGCGTTCTTCTTGACGATGCCGATGAGCAGAATGATGCCAATGATGGCGATCATGCCCAGGTCGTTGCCGCTGAGGATCAACGCCAGCAAGGCACCGACCGCCGCCGACGGCAAGGTCGAGAGGATGGTGATCGGGTGAATGTAGCTCTCGTACAGCACGCCGAGCACGATGTACATGGTCACCACGGCGGCAAGGATCAGCAGCAAGGTGCTCGACAGGGACGCCTGGAAGGCCTCGGCAGCGCCCTGGAAGCGGGTCTGCACGCCGATGGGCATGCCGATTTCCTGCTGGACCTGCTCGATCACCTTGACCGCTTCGCCCAGCGACGCACCATGCGCCAGGTTGAACGACATCATCACCGCGGGGAACTGGCCGATGTGTGAAATCGCCAGCTGCGCCTGGCGCTGCTCGATGCGCGCCAGTGCCGACAGGCGTACCTGACCACCGTCACTGGCCTTGACGTGGATCGACTCCAGCGCCTGTGGGCCGATGCTTGCTGCATCGCGCGACTGCAGCACCACCCGGTACTGGCTGGCCTGGGTATAGATGGTCGAGATCTGCCGCTGGCCGAAGGCGTCATACAGGGCGTTGGTGATTTGCGACACATCGATGCCCAGGCGGCTGGCCATGTCACGGTCGATCACCAGGTACACCTGCAGCCCCTTGTCTTGAAGGTCGCTGGCCACATCCTGCAGTTCCGGCCGCTGTTGCAGCGCATTGACCAGCTTGCCGCTCCACTGCGCGAGCAGGTCGGCGTCGGGCGAGGACAGGCTGAACTGGTACTGCGTGCGGCTGACCCGATCCTCGATGCTCAGGTCTTGCACCGGCTGCATGAACAGGCGGATGCCGACCAGCTTGTCGAGCTGAGGCTGCAAGCGGCTGATCACCTCGCCGGCCGTCACGTCGCGCTCGCCGTGGGGTTTGAGGTTGATCAGCAGACGGCCACTGTTGAGCGTGGCATTGTCACCGTCCACGCCGATGTAGGACGACAGGCTCTGCACGGCCGGATCCTGCAGGATGATCGTGCTCAGCGACTGCTGGCGTTCGCTCATGGCGGCGAACGAGGTGGACTGCGGGGCTTCGGAGATACCCTGGATCACCCCGGTGTCCTGCACCGGGAAGAAGCCCTTGGGCACCACCATGTACAGGAAAACGGTCAGTGCCAGGCTGGCGACCGCCACCAGCAAGGTCAGCGGCTGGTGCCGGAGCACCCATTGCAGGCCACGGCCGTAGTAATCGATCAGCCAGTCGATCCAGGCACCACTGGCTCGGTAAAAACGGCCTTGCTCTTCTTCTTTGGGTTCACGCTTGAGCAGGCGTGCGCACATCATGGGTGTCAGGGTCAGCGAGACCACCAGGGAAATCAGGATAGCCACCGCCAGCGTGATGGCGAATTCGCGGAACAGCCGGCCCACCACATCGGCCATGAACAGCAGCGGGATGAGCACGGCAATCAGCGAGAAGGTCAGGGAGATCAGGGTGAAACCGATCTGCCGCGCGCCCTTGAGCGCAGCCTGCATGGGCGTTTCGCCCTCCTCGATGTGCCGCGAGATGTTCTCCAGCATGACGATGGCGTCATCGACCACAAAACCGGTGGCGATGGTCAGGGCCATCAAAGTCAGGTTGTTGATCGAGAAGCCGGCCAGGTACATCACGCCGAAGGTGCCGATCAGCGACAGCGGCACGGCAATCGACGGGATGATGGTGGCACTGATGCGGCGCAGGAAGACGAAGGTCACCATCACCACCAGGACGATGGCGATCAGCAGTTCGTGCTGCACATCCTTGACTGCGGCGCGGATGGTCTGGGTGCGGTCGGTCAGCACCGACACCTCGAGGCCGGCGGGCAGGTTGTCGGTGATCGACGGCAGCAGGTCCTTGATGCGGTCGACCACCTCGATGACATTGGCACCGGGCTGACGCTGGATGTTCAGCAGTACCGCCTGGTTCTGGTTGGCCCAGGCAGCGAGGCGTTCGTTCTCGGCTCCGTCGACGATTTCGGCGACGTCCTTCAGGCGCAGCGGCGCACCGTTGTTGTACGCCAGGATCAGGTTGGCGTACTCCTCGGGGGAACGCAGCTGGTCATTGGCATCGAGCATCGACACCCGGGTCGGGCCATCGAAGTTGCCCTTGGGCTGGTTGACGTTGGAGGCGCCAACCAGGGTACGCACGTCATCGAGGTTCAGACCATTGGCGGCCAACGCATCGACGTTGACCTTGATGCGCACAGCCTGGCGCTGGCCACCGGCGATGCTGACCATGCCCACGCCGCCGATCTGCGCGAGCTTCTGCGCCACGCGGGTGTCGACCAGGTCGTTGAGCTTGGGCAGCGGCATGGTCTTGCTGGAAATGGCCAGGGTCAACACCGGGGTATCGGCAGGGTTGACCTTGTTGTACACAGGTGGTGCTGGCAGGTCGCTGGGCAGCAGGTTGCTGGCGGCGTTGATCGCGGCCTGTACCTGCTGCTCGGCAACGTCCATGTTCATGTCCAGGCTGAAGCGCAGGGTCAGCACCGAGGCACCGCCAGAACTGGTCGATGCCATCTGGGTCAGGCCCGGCATCTGGCCGAACTGGCGCTCGAGCGGCGCGGTCACGGCGCTGGTCATCACCTGCGGGCTGGCGCCCGGATACAGGGTCATGACCCTGATGGTCGGGTAATCGACCTGCGGCAAGGCCGAAACCGGCAGCAGCTTGTACGCGATCAGGCCGGCCAGCACGATGGCCAGCATGCTCAGCGTGGTGGCGACCGGGCGAAGGATGAACAGGCGCGACAGGTTCATGCGCCCGCCTTGCCTGCCGTTTCACCGGTCTGGGCCGAGCCTTTGCCGTCCTGCCCCTGCAGGTGCTGGCCGGGGGTGGCCGGTACTTGCGAGCTGTCTTCGACCACTTCGACCTTGGAACCTTCGCGCAGGCGGTCGGTGCCTTCGAGCACCAGGCGGTCACCGGCCTTGAGGCCTTCGAGGATCACACTGTTCTCACCGTCACTGGGGCCCACCTTGAGCTTGCGCACATTGACCGTGTTGTCGGCAGTGACGACATAGGCGAAGGTGCCGTCGTTGCCGAACTGGATGGCCGCCGCCGGTGCCATGACGACCTGCTTGAGGGTGTCGGCCAACAGGCGCACGTTGACGAACTGGTTGGGGAACAGGGCCATGTCCTTGTTCTCGAAGCGGCCTTTGAACTTCAGGGTACCGGTGGTGATGTCTATCTGGTTGTCGATGCTGGCCAGCACGCCAGTGGACTGCAGCTTGCTGTCGCCGCGGTCCCAGGCCTCGACCGGCAGGCTGGCACCGCTGCGGTAACGTTCCAGCACGGTAGTCAGCTCGGTTTCCGGCAAGGTGAAGGCAACGCTGATCGGTTCGGTCTGGGTGATGACCACCAGGGCGGTAGTGTCATTGGCCGCCACCAGGTTGCCCAGGTCGAGCTGACGCAGGCCCACCCGGCCACTGATCGGCGCGCGGATCTGGGTGAAATCAAGGTTCAGGCGGGCATCATTGACCTGAGCCTGGTTGGTTTTCACCAGCCCCTGGAACTGCGCCACCTGGGCTTCGGAGGTATCGAGCGTCTGTTTGGCGATGCTGTCTTCGGCGTACAGGCCTTTATAGCGCGCCAGGTCGACTTGAGCGTTCTTGAGCTGCGCCCGGTTTTGCGCCAGCGTGCCTTCGGCCTGCTGCAGCGCGATGCGGTAGGCGCGCGGGTCGATCTCGGCGAGCAAGTCGCCAGCCTTGACCTGCTGGCCCTCCTTGAAGTGGATTTTCACCAGCTCACCGGCAACACGGCTACGCACGTTGACGGTATTGGTCGCGGTAACCGTGCCAAGCGCCTTGTAGTAGAGCGGAAAGTCGCCCACCCGTGCAGGTTCCACACGCACTGGCACCGCTTCGGTGGAGCCGCCGAAGCCGGGACGGCCCATACCGATGCCCATGCCCTTGCCCGGGCGCCCCCCGCCCGCTTCTTTTGGGGCAGGCGTTGCAGCGGGCCACAACCACCAGGCCAGCAGGGCCACCAGCAGCAGGATCAGCAGGCCAACGAGCCAGCGACGAGGGGATCGGGAGACGGAAACTCGCATGGGTTGAACGAACCTTGTTCGGAATGACGACTTGGGAAGGTGAACGATAAGCACTGGCACTCTTTTAGCAAAGGCCCTTTACCAGAGGTTTACCTTTGCCTGACGTTGCCAAGAGGCTGAACTTTAAATGAAAACGGCCCGGAAAGCGTTCCGGGCCGTTACAGGGTGTTGCTTGGAGAGGCAGCGTACTGAAGAGTTCCGAGGCCGAAACCTTCGATAAAGGCCTTCGTTACGCTCAATGCCAGCCAGCTAAGCGATTTAGGGCCGCTTTGCGGCCCCGACAAGGCCAACTGACTGGCATCAGCCCTGCACCATTCTTTACTTCAACACCGCCAGTGCCGCGTCATAGTTCGGCTCTTCAGCGATTTCACCTACCAGCTCGCTGTGCAGCACCTTGTCGTTTTCGTCCAGCACCACCACGGCGCGGGCAGCCAGGCCGGCCAGCGGGCCGTCGGCAATGGCAACACCGTAGTTTTCGAGGAACTCGCGACCACGCAGGGTCGACAGGTTCTTCACGTTCTCCAGGCCTTCGGCGCCGCAGAAGCGCGCCTGGGCGAACGGCAGGTCGGCAGAGATGCACAGCACCACGGTATTGGCCACATCGTTGGCCTGGGCGTTGAACTTGCGCACCGAGGTAGCGCAGGTCGGGGTATCGACGCTTGGGAAGATGTTCAGCACCTTGCGCTTGCCGGCGAAGTCCTTCAGCGACTTGTCGGCCAGGCCTTCACCTACCAGGGAGAAGGCCGGAGCCTGGGCACCGGCTTTTGGCAGCTCGCCGTTGACCTGAACCGGGTTGCCTTTGAGAGTCACTTGAGCCATGGACGAAATCCTTATGCGGGGTTTGAAAAGGACACTGAGTTAAGCATGAAGGCGGCCGGGTGCCTATGGGGTTCAGTGAAATTGTTCTATTGCCTGACAGTTATTGTGGACAAAAAAATGTCCGGGTTGCTACAAGCAGCCCGGACATTTCTCAAAGCGAACGATGGATCAGCCCAACAGGCCGTACACCACAGAAGTCAGCGCAACCAGGCCAACCACCACTACAAAGACGTTGGACAGCGCGCCACTGTACTTGCGCATCGACGGCACGCGGCGGATGGCGTACATCGGCATCAGGAACAGCAGCACGGCGATGATCGGGCCACCCAGCGACTCGATCATACCCAGGATGCTCGGGTTCAGGGTGGCGACGATCCAGCACACCACCAGCATCAGCGCGGCAACCACACGGTCCAGCGCCTTGGCGCCCGGGCGTGCACCGGTTTTGGCGATGATGCCCTTCAGGCCTTCGCTGGCACCGATGTAATGGCCCAGGAACGACTTGGCGATGGCGATGAAGGCGATCAGCGGCGCGGCGAAAGCGATCGTCGGGTTGCTGAAGTGGTTGGCCAGGTACGACAGGATCGACAGGTTCTGCGCCTTGGCCTCAGCCAATTGAGCGCTGTCGAGGGTCAGTACGCAGCTGAAGACGAAGAACAGCACCATGGCCACCATCAGTAGGTGTGCGCGTGCCAGGATCTGGCCGCTGCGCTCGTCGGCGTGTTCGCCATACCGGCGCTTCTGGTCCACGGCAAAGGCCGAGATGATCGGCGAGTGGTTGAACGAGAACACCATCACCGGGATCGCCAGCCACACGGTGTGCAGGAAGGCCGAACCCGATGGCAGTTGGGAAGCGCCGTCGAGGATACCCCCGGTCCAGTGCGGGACCAGGTAAAGGCCCAGCAGCGCCAAGGCGACGATGAACGGGTAAACCAGCAGGCTCATGACCTTCACCGTGGCCTGCTCACCGCAGCGCACGATGGCCAGCAGGCCCAGGATCAGCACGAACGACAACAGCGCCCGCGGCGGCGGGGTCATGTGCAACTGGTGTTCCATGAAGCTGGTGACCGTGTTGGTCAGCGCCACGCTGTAAATGAGCAGGATCGGGAAGATGGCGAAGAAGTACAGCACGGTGATCAGTGCACCGGCCTTGATGCCGAAATGTTCTTGCACCACCTCGGTGATATCCCCGCCACTGCGCCCGGACAGGACGAACCGGGTCAGGCCGCGGTGGGCGAAGTAGGTCATCGGGAAGGCCAGCGCGGCGAGGATCAATAGCGGCCAAAAACCACCGAGGCCGGCGTTGATCGGCAGGAACAAGGTACCTGCACCGATGGCGGTGCCAAACAGGCCCAGCATCCAGGTAGTGTCATGACGGGACCAGCTGCCAAGGGCAGCCGGGGTCGATTCGAAGCGTTGTTCAACGCTTGGGGCCTGCTCGTTCATTCCGGGTGCAACTCCACTCGCAAGACTGCAACAGGGCTGGGAGTGGCGAAACAGAGGCTTCGAGCACCCCAACCAGAAAAGAGGGGCGCGATTGTGCACTGAAAGTGGGCGGTTGCGAAGCCCCGCCCGAGGGACGGTTGCACTTGTCTTTACAAGCGGGGTTGCACTATGGGGCCGCCTTGCGGCCCTTTCCGACCGGTCCGGCGCCCCGGCAAGGCCGCTCAGACGTTCGCGAAGCCTTGCAGGAGCGGCACTGTGCGGTGTTACTTCTGAACGGCAGCGAACGCTTCGGCAACCCGTTGCAGGTTGGCCGGGCGCAGGCCGGACATGCACACCCGGCCGCTGTCGATCAGGTACACACCGAACTCGTCGCGCAGGCGGCGGACCTGCTCGACGCTGAAACCTGTGTAGCTGAACATGCCACGCTGGCGCAGGAAGAACTGGAAGTCCTGGCCTGGCAGCAACACGGCCAGCGCATCGACCAGGGCCTGGCGCATATCGAGAATGCGCTTGCGCATCACCTCGACTTCAGCGGCCCACTGCGCATTCAGCGCAGCATCGCCGAGCACACCGGCTACCAGCTGTGCGCCGAAGTTGGGCGGGCTGGAGTAGTTGCGGCGCACAGTTGCCTTGAGCTGGCCAAGCACGCTTTGGGTGGTGTCTTCATCGTCGCAGACCACCGACAGGCCCCCTACCCGCTCGCCATACAGCGAGAAGATCTTCGAGAACGAGTTGCTGACCAGGCACGGTACGCCGGCACGGGCCATTTCGCGGATGGCGTAGGCGTCTTCCACCAGACCCTCGCCGAAGCCTTGGTAGGCGATGTCGAGGAACGGGATCAACTGGCGCGCCTTGACCACTTCCACCACGTGCTGCCACTGCTCCTGGGTAAGGTCGGCACCGGTGGGGTTATGGCAGCACGGATGCAGCAGCACGACGCTGTTGGCCGGCAGGGTCTGCAAAGTCGCCAGCATGCCGTTGAAGTCCACGCCACGGCTGGCCTGGTCGAAGTACGGATAGCTGTGCACCTTGAACCCTGCACCTTCGAAGATGGCGCGGTGGTTGTCCCAGGTCGGGTTGCTGACCCAGACTTCGGAGGCAGGGAAGTAACGCTTGAGGAAATCGGCGCCGACCTTGAGCGCGCCGGAGCCGCCGACGGTCTGCACGGTCGCCACGCGCTTGCCGGTGACGGCTGGGTGATCGGCACCGAACAGCAGTGCCTGGATCGCCTGGCGGTAGCTGGCCAGGCCTTCCATCGGCAGGTACAGCGAAGCCTCGTGGGCCACGCCGGCGATGCGTTTTTCAACCGCATCCACCGCTTTGAGCTGCGGCACCACGCCGGCCTCATCGTAATAAAGGCCGATACTCAGGTTGACCTTGTCGGCGCGCGGGTCGGCCTTGAAGGTTTCCATCAACGAGAGGATCGGGTCGCCGGCATAGGCATCGACATGTTTGAACACAGCGTGCAGCTCCTTGGATCAGGACAGTTCGGAAAGGCTCAGGTGAGGATACCCGGACTCGGCGGGCAGGAACATCACCTATTGTGCAAGGTTGTCTATGCAAGATTGCACAGCGGGCATTTGCAGCGTGTCAGCTGGCCAGCGCCTTGAGCTCCTGCAGCTCAACCTCAGTCACCGCCACCCCTTCACGCTGTGCAATTTCCCGCTCCCGGTAGCGCCGCTCGCCCGGCATACGCGACAACCCCACCGCCTGCATCTGCTCGACCAGCTCCCGGCTGCGCTGCGCAAACCGGTCGCCTTCGGCTTTGCTCGGGTCGATGACGATGATCAGTTGCCCGGTCCACGGCGTTTTCGCCCCAGGGTGGCTCGCCCAGTCGAATTCCCAAGAGAAATGCCCACCGGTCAGCGCCGCCGCCAGCAACTCGACCATCATCGACAGTGCCGAGCCCTTGTGCCCGCCGAAGGGCAGCAGCGCACCGCCTTCCAGGATGGCCTTGGGGTCGGTGGTCGGCTGGCCATCGGCGTCCACGCCCATGCCCTCCGGCAGCTGCTGGCCGGCCCGCGCAGCGATCTGCACGTCACCATGGGCCATGGCGCTGGTGGCCATGTCAAAAACGATAGGGTCGTGCCCCGCACACGGCGCGGCAAAGGCAATCGGGTTGGTGCCGAACAACGGCTTGCGCGCACCGTGTGGCACAACACAGGTCATGCTGTTGACCACGCTCAGGGCTACCAGGCCCTCATCGGCAAACGGCTCCACATCGGGCCACAGCGCTGCGAAATGGTGGGAGTTGTGAATCGCCAGTACCGCGATGCCGGCACTGCGGGCCTTCTCGACCAGCATTGCACGCGCCGCGGCCAGGGCCGGCTGGGCAAAGCCCCCGCCAGCGTCTACCCGAACAAAGCCCGCCGCCACGTCAGTCACCTGCGGTATGGCACAACCGTTCACCCAGCCGCTGGCCAGGGTCGAGACATAGCCAGGCATACGAAACACCCCGTGGCTATGGGCACCATCGCGCTGAGCGCTGGCGCAATTGTGGGCGAGCACGCCGGCCACCGCTGCACTGCAGCCGTGACGCTGGAAGATCGATTGCAACAACCCCTGCAGTTCGGCAAAAGGCATGCGCACGACGGGGTGGGTGGAAGGTGCAGACATCTGAAGCTCCTTTCTTGGAATTGGAATGGCAACAGCGTGGGCCGCGACAAAAACTTTCCCGCATGTGACAGCTATCTGTCAAATGTTGACTCTATGACAGAAAACATTCATTTTCTATTCACGCCTCGCCTGGAGCAACAGCATGAGCCAACCGATCAAACAACGCCTGGAACACAGCCTGCAAGCCGCGACTGCTTCAGGCCACAAGATCGCCAGCTACATGCTCGCCAATCTCCAGGAATTGCCGTTCCAGACCTCAGCCAGCATTGCCGCCAAGCTCGGCGTCAGCGAATCCAGTGTCGGGCGTTTCTGCCGCTCACTCGGTTATGCCCATCTCAAGGCGCTCAAGCAAGACCTTCAGAGCGACCTGGGTGATGGCCCATGGCTGGTGGGAGACCGCCTGCAGGAATACCGCCAGCAGCACGACGACAACACCCGCGCAGGCAGCCTTGAGCTGGAAATTGCCGCGTTGGTACGGGTGCACGAATACAGCCGCAGCGAGGCCTGGCACATAGCCGCCCAGCGCCTGGCAGACAGGCCGCGGGTATTCATTGCCGGTTTTCAGACCGAGCGTGGTGTGGCCCAGTGCATGGCCCACCTGCTGCACTACCTGCGCGACGGCGTCCAGGTGGTCGATGGCAGTGCCGGGCACTTCGGCGAGGTGCTGCTCGGGCGCCCGGAAAACAGCGCGCTGGTGGTGTTCGAGGCACGCCGTTATTCCCGCCATGCCTTGCTGCTGTGCCAGAAGGCACGCCAGGCCGGTATCCCGGTCACGCTGGTGACCGACACCTTCTGCGACTGGGCCGATGCCAATGCCGACGAGGTGTTCCGCATCCCCACCGAATTCAATCTGTTCTGGGAGTCCACCTCGGCAATGCTGTCGTGGGTGCACCTGATGGTCAACGAGGTCTGCAAGAAGCTCGGGCCTGATGTTGAAAAACGCTTGGAAGCGACTGCCGCTCTACATAACGAATTCGTCGGCTACACGACGGGAAAACAACAATAGCAAGAGTGCAAGAGGTGCGAGATGAACAAGACCATGGCTATGGTGGGTGCATGTGCCCTGCTGCTGGCGGCTAACGCCAGCGCCGAAACCCTGCGCTTCGCCACCGAAGGGGCCTACCCGCCCTTCAACTATGTGGATGCCGACAACCAGTTGCACGGTTTTGACATCGACATCACCCACGCCCTGTGCGAGCAGATGAAAGTCGAGTGCACCCTGGTGGCGCAAGACTGGGAAGGCATCATCCCGGCCTTGATGGCACGCAAGTACGATGCGGTGGTGGCTTCGATGATCGATACCGAGGAGCGCCGCAAGAAAATCGCCTTCACCGACCATTACTACCGCACGCCGCTGACCGTCGCCGTGGCCAAGGACAGCAAGATCAGTGATGCGCAGAACACCTTCGAAGGCTACACGGTGGGTGCCCAGTCGTCCTCGACCCAGGCGATCTATGCCGAAGATGTGTATGCCAAGGCGGGCGCTGACGTGAAGCTCTACCCGACCATGGACGAGGCCAATGCCGACCTCGCCGCCGGCCGCCTGGACGGGGTGATCGCCGACAAGTTCCCGCTGCACGAGTGGATGAACAAGAACGGCCAGGAATGCTGCAAGGTGCTGGGTGACGTGGCCGGCACCAAGGCTAATGCCGCCATCGCCGTGCGCAAGGACGATGAAGCACTGCGCCAGCGGCTGAATACCGCGTTGGCGCAAATCGTCGCCAACGGTACCTACCAGAAAATCGCCAGCAAGTACTTCGACTTCGATATCTACAACTGATTCCGCCTGCAACGACGCGCTCTCCCGAGCGGCCTTGTGTCGCGAAAGGACCGCAAAGCGGCCCCAGGCTTGTGCAGCGCCACCAGAACCTGTGGGGCTGCTGCGCAGCCCTTTCGCGACGCAAGGCCGCTCCTACAGCGCTCGCGCGTGGAGCAGTTAATTCTAGGGATATGTCATGCTCGATCAATTGTCCTTGCTGTCCTTCGCCAGTGGTGGCTGGGGCCAGGCGCTGCTGGCAGGCGCGCTGGTGACCGTGTCACTGGCCCTCGCCTGCCTGCCCATCGGCTTGCCACTGGGCCTTGTCGTGGCCCTGGCGGCGCGCTCGCGCAAGCGCCTGCCGCGTGCCTGGTCAACCACATTTTCCACCGTGTTCCGCGGCCTGCCCGAGCTGCTGACCCTGCTGATCATCTATTACGGTTGCCAGATCGCCGCACAGCAACTGCTGGCCGCCATGGGCTATCAAGGTGAGTTCCTGATCAATACGTTCCTCGCGGCGATGATCGCTTTCAGCCTGGTGTTCGCCGCCTTTTCCAGCGAGATCTGGCTGGCTGCTTTCAAGACCCTGCCCAAAGGCCAGCTGGAGGCCTGTGCGGCACTGGGCCTGGGCAAGCGCACCGCCTTCTTCAAGGTGGTACTGCCACAACTGACGCGCATCGCCCTGCCGGGGCTCTCCAACAACTGGCTGTCGTTGCTCAAGGATACCTCGCTGGTATCGACCATCTCGCTGGTCGACCTGATGCGCCAGACCAACCTTGCGGTCAGCGTGACCAAAGAGCCGATGTTCTTCTACGGGGTGGCCTGCCTGGGTTACCTGCTGTTCTCGGCGCTATCGGGGCGGGTGTTCGCCTACATCGAACGGCGCAGCAACCGCCACCTGCAAGGAGCACGCGCATGAGTGCCGAACAATGGCTGAGCCTGGTACTGGACCCCGACCTGCTGGAGCGCTACGGGCCACGGTTCATCGACGGGCTGCTGGTAACTGCCAAGCTGGTAGCGATTTCCTTCACCCTCGGCGCCATGCTCGGCCTGCTGCTGGCGCTGGCCCGGATGTCGCGCAACCTGCCGCTGCAGCGCCTGGCGGCCGGCTACATCTATTTCTTCCGTGGCTCCCCCCTGCTGGCACAACTGTTCCTGCTGTACTACGGGCTTGGGTCGTTGAAGGGGTTCTGGCAGGACGTCGGCCTCTGGTGGTTCTTCCGCGAAGCCTGGCTCTGCACCCTGCTGGCCTTCACCCTGAACACGGCCGCCTACCAGGCCGAAATCTTCCGCGGCAGCCTGATGGCCGTGGCGCCAGGGCAGTATGAAGCAGCCAGGGCTCTGAACCTCAAACGCTCCACCACCTTCTTCAAGGTCATCTTGCCGCAATCGTTGCTGGTGGCCATCGGCCCGCTGGGCAACGAACTGATCCTGATGATCAAGGCCAGCGCCATCGCCTCGCTGGTGACCATCTACGACCTGATGGGCGTGACCAAATTGGCGTTCTCGCGCAGCTTCGACTTCCAGATCTACCTGTGGGCCGCCGTCCTCTACCTGGTGATCGTCGAACTGGTTCGGCGCCTGCTGAAACACCTGGAGGCCCGCCTGGGCCGCCACCTGAACTGACCGAAGGATACAATCATGCATTGCCAGACCCTTGTCCTGGGCGCCGGTATCGTCGGCGTCAGCACCGCGCTGCATCTGCAGGCACGCGGGCGCCAGGTGATCCTGATCGACCGCAATGAACCCGGTTGCGGCACCAGCCATGGCAACGCCGGGCTGATCGAACGCTCCAGTGTCATCCCCTATGCGTTCCCCCGCCAATTCGGCAAGCTGCTGCGCTATGGCCTCAACCGCCAGCCGGACGTGCGCTACAGCCTGCTGCACTTGCCCAAGGCCGCGCCCTGGTTGCTGCGCTACTGGCGGCAGTCGGCACCGGGGCGGCTGGCCGGGGCCGCGGCCGACATGCTGCCGCTGGTACAACGCTGCGTAGAGGAGCACGACGCCCTGATCGCCGCCGCCGGCCTCGAAGGGCTGGTGCAGGCCAAGGGCTGGATCGAGGTGTACCGCGACCCGGCGTTGTTCGAGCAGGCCAAGGCCGAGGTCAAGGGCCTTGCGCGCTATGGCCTGCACTACGAACTGCTCGAACGCGGGCAACTGCAGGCACGCGAGCACCAGCTCGACAGCACCATAGTCGGCGGCATCCATTGGCTCGACCCCAAGACCGTGAACGACCCCGGCGCCCTCACCCGTGGTTATGCTGCGCTGTTCGTCCAGCGCGGCGGGCAGTTCCTGCACGGTGATGCGCGCAGCCTGCGCCAGGTCGGCAGCCAATGGCGGGTCGAAAGCCAGCGCGGGCCAGTCACCGCCGGCGAAGTGGTGGCGTGCCTTGGGCCACAGTCGGCCGACCTTTATGAGCGCCTGGGCTACACGATCCCGCTGGGTATCAAGCGCGGTTACCACATGCACTACGCCACCCGTGACGGCGCTCAGTTGCAGCACTCGATCTGCGACACCCAGGGCGGCTACGTACTGGCGCCGATGGCCGCCGGCATACGCCTTACCACCGGCATCGAGTTCGCCGCCAGCAGCGCCCCAGGCAACGAAATTCAGCTCAAGCGCTGCGAAGCGCTGGCGCGCACATTGTTCCCGGCACTGGGTGAGCGCCTGGACGACACCCCCTGGCTGGGCCGTCGCCCCTGCCTGCCGGACATGCGCCCCGTGATCGGCCCGGCGCCACGGCACAAGGGCCTGTGGTTCAACTTCGGCCACGCGCACCACGGCCTGACGCTGGGCCCGGTCAGCGGTCGCCTGGTGGCTGAACTGCTGACCGGCGAGCGCCCTTTCACCGACCCTGCGCCTTACAGCGCGGCACGTTTCAACTGACACCACGCGGGAGAACAACAACATGACCGCCCCTTTGAGCGTTGCCAGCCTTGCCCCTGAAAACGACCCACGCCCGGTGCTGATCCGCATCGAGGGCCTGAACAAGCACTATGGCGCTTTCCATGTATTGCGCGACATCGACCTGCAGGTGCGCGAAGGTGAACGCATCGTGCTGTGCGGCCCCTCCGGCTCAGGCAAGTCCACCTTGATCCGTTGCATCAACCGCCTGGAAATTGCCGAACAAGGCAGCGTCCAGGTAGCCGGCACCGACCTGGCCAGCAGCACACGCCAGGCCGCCCAGGTACGCAGCGACATCGGCATGGTGTTCCAGCACTTCAACCTGTTCCCGCACATGAGCGTGCTCGACAACTGCCTGCTGGCTCCCACCAGCGTGCGCGGCCTGTCCCGCAAGGACGCTGAGGAGCGTGCCCGGATGTACCTGTGCAAGGTCGGCATCGAAAGCCAGGCGCACAAATACCCCAGCCAGCTCTCTGGCGGCCAGCAGCAGCGGGTGGCGATCGCCCGCGCCTTGTGCATGAAGCCGCGGATCATGCTGTTCGACGAGCCGACCTCGGCGCTGGACCCGGAAATGGTCGCTGAAGTGCTGGATGTATTGGTGCAACTGGCGGGCACCGGCATGACCATGCTCTGTGTTACCCATGAAATGGGCTTTGCCAGGCAGGTTGCCGAGCGGGTGCTGTTCCTTGAAGGCGGGCAGATCATCGAAGACAGCCCGCCGCAGGTGTTCTTCAACCAGCCGCGCACTGCACGTGCCAAAAGTTTTCTGGCGCAGATCCTTCATTGAAGCCACTGCCCCCTTCATTGCACGGCTGCAATGACCCAACTGCGTCGTTAAATATAATTGACCTCGCCCCCTGTCAAACCCTTGCCGCCTGAGGCTCGCAAGGGTTTCAGCCCCCGAATTCAGGCGCTTCAGCCCATTTCAGTCGTTTGACATATCGAACGGCTCTGGCAAGCTATCTACAAGCCCCGACCGGCATCGTCGCCTCTGACGAGCCGGCAGTGCTCGGGGCTTCAGGTAGCACACCAGGCCCCGCGCCGTGCACCTGCACAACAACGGCAGGTCGAACCTGCCATAAGGTGACATATGTCCAACAGCAACATTGGCAACAAGCAACCTTCCCTGCGCAAACCCGTCGTCCTGATGACCATGGGCAGCCAAGAGCGCAAAGGCCATGACTACCAGGTCATGACCCACAAATACATCACCCCGCTGGTCGATTTCGCTGATTGCGTCCCGGTACTTGTGCCCACCTGCTGTGGCACCGAAGACCTCGAGACCTATCTGGACATGGCCGACGGCGTATACCTGACCGGTGCCGGCAGCAACATCGAGCCGAGCCTGTATGGCCAGGAAAACCAGACACCAGGCAAAGGCCAGGACGTCAACCGCGACCTGTTCGATATTCCGCTGGTCAAGGCCGCGCTTAAACGTGGCCTGCCCATCTTCGGCATCTGCCGCGGCATGCAGGAAATCAACGTCGCCCTGGGCGGCGATATCTACCAGAAGGTTTACGCCGAACCAGGCTACAACGACCACCGGGAAAACCCGGAAGATCCGGTCGACGTGCAATACGCTCAGGTGCATGGCGTGAAGATCAAGCCGGGCAGCTGGCTGCACGACGCCCTTGGCACCGACGAGATCCGCGTCAACTCGCTGCATGGCCAGGGCCTGCGCACCCTGGGTACAGGCATCGAACCGATCGCCCACGCCGAAGACGGCCTGGTCGAAGCGATTCACGCCCCGAGCATTTCGCCGTTCCTGTTTGCTGTACAGTGGCACCCGGAGTGGCAAGCGGCCAAGAACCCTGATTCGATCAAGATCTTCCAGGCCTTCGGCGATGCCTGCCGCGCCCAGGTGCGCAAATCCCAGATCAAGCGCCAACAGGCCGCCTGACACTCAGCTTCGTCAGTTTTGATCGCGGGGCGGCGCAAGGCCGCCCCCCGCTTCCCCGGTCACCCTCTGCTGGTCCCAGAACACTTCCCGTGGATGCGGGCGGCGGGCTTGCGCCTGTCTCCGCGATCGTTTTTCCCCTCCCGAGAGATACGATGACTGTTTAGATGGTTGTCGTCAGGTTTTCTGCGCCTGGGATATCGCGCGACGCCGCGCCCTACAATCCCGAGCCGCGCGCGATTCCGCCCCACCACAAATCCCCGATTGGCCACGTGCCCCAAAAATTTTCCACGGATGGACTAGTCATCACGCTAGTTGTACGATAACTTACCTCCAACGCAAAACAACACCCTTCACCCAAGCGCCACAGGATGCCAATAACAATGAATCCACAAGAACTGAAATCCATCCTCTCCCACGGGCTGCTGTCTTTCCCGGTCACCGACTTCAATGCCCAGGGCGACTTCAACCAGGCCGGCTACATCAAGCGCCTGGAATGGCTTGCCCCGTACGGTGCCAGCGCCCTGTTCGCCGCCGGTGGCACCGGTGAGTTCTTCTCCCTGGCCGCCAGCGAGTACAGCCAGGTAATCAAGACCGCCGTCGACACCTGCGCCACGTCTGTACCGATCCTCGCCGGCGTCGGTGGCTCCACCCGCCAGGCCATCGAATACGCACAGGAAGCCGAGCGCTTGGGTGCCAAGGGCCTGCTGTTGCTGCCGCACTACCTGACCGAAGCCAGCCAGGACGGTGTCGCCGCCCACGTCGAAGCGGTGTGCAAATCGGTCAACATCGGGGTGGTGGTATACAACCGCAACGTTTGCCGCCTGAACGCCGACCTGCTGGAAAAGCTTGCCGAACGCTGCCCTAACCTGATCGGCTACAAGGACGGCCTGGGTGACATCGAACTGATGGTGTCGATCCGTCGCCGCCTGGGTGACCGTTTCAGCTACCTGGGTGGCCTGCCGACCGCCGAGGTGTATGCTGCCGCTTACAAAGCCCTGGGTGTGCCGGTGTACTCCTCGGCGGTGTTCAACTTCATTCCGAAGACCGCGATGGACTTCTACCACGCCATCGCCCGCGACGATCACGCCACCGTTGGCAAGCTGATTGACGACTTCTTCCTGCCATACCTGGACATCCGCAACCGCAAGGCCGGTTATGCCGTGAGCATCGTCAAGGCAGGCGCGAAGATCGCCGGTTACGACGCAGGCCCGGTGCGCACGCCGCTGACCGACCTGACTGGCGAAGAATACGAAATGCTCGCAGCCCTGATGGACAAGATGGGCCCGCAATAAGCGGCCCCCGCGGCCTGCCATCGCCGCACCCGGAGTGGGCCACCCCACTCCGGCTACAACTCGTGAGCCCGCACAAAAATAACTAGTGGGAGTATTACCAGCATGCAAGCGACTAAAAAGACGCATGTGCGCTACCTGATCCTGTTCATGCTGTTCCTGGTGACCACGATCAACTATGCCGACCGCGCCACCATCGCCATTGCAGGCTCCAGCCTGCAGAAGGACCTCGGCATTGACGCCGTAACCCTCGGTTATATCTTCTCCGCCTTTGGATGGGCTTACGTTGCCGGCCAGATTCCTGGTGGCTGGCTGCTGGACCGCTTCGGCTCCAAGAATGTCTACGCCTTCAGCATTTTCACCTGGTCGCTGTTCACCCTGCTGCAGGGTTTTGTCGGCGGCCTGCCAGTGGCTTGGGCGGTCGTCACCTTGTTCACCCTGCGTTTTCTGGTTGGTTTTGCCGAAGCACCATCGTTCCCGGGTAACGCCCGCATCGTTGCGGCCTGGTTCCCCACGGCAGAACGCGGCACAGCATCGGCGATCTTCAACTCCGCGCAGTATTTCGCCACCGCACTGTTCGCCCCGATCATGGGTTGGATCGTGTTCAGCTTCGGCTGGGAGCACGTATTCGTGGTGATGGGTGCACTGGGCATCGTGTTCTCCATGGTGTGGCTGAAGACCATCTACAACCCGCGCCAACACCCGCGCATCAGCCCGCAAGAACTCGAGCACATCGAGCAGAACGGCGGCCTGGTGGACATGGACCAGAAGCGCGGCAACGACGGCCCGAAATGGGGGTACATCAAGCAACTGCTGACCAGCCGTATGCTGCTGGGCGTGTACCTGGGCCAGTACTGCATCAACGCCATCACCTACTTCTTCCTGACCTGGTTCCCGGTATACCTGGTGCAGGAGCGCGGCATGACCATCCTCAAGGCGGGCATCATCGCCTCGCTGCCGGCAATCTGCGGCTTCATCGGCGGAGTGCTCGGTGGGGTACTGTCTGACTGGCTGCTGCGCCGCGGCAATTCGCTGACCTTCTCGCGCAAGCTGCCGATCGTCTGTGGTCTGCTGCTGTCGACCACCATGGTCTTTTGCAACTATGTCGAGGCGGAATGGATGGTGGTCGGCTTCATGACCCTGGCCTTCTTCGGCAAGGGCATCGGCGCACTGGGCTGGGCCGTAGTTGCCGATACCTCGCCCAAGCAGATCGCAGGGCTGTCCGGCGGCCTGTTCAACACCTTCGGCAACATTGCTTCGATCACCACTCCTATCGTCATTGGTTACATCATCAGCGCAACCGGCTCGTTCAAGTGGGCGCTGGTGTACGTGGGCGCCAACGCCCTGGTAGCGGTGTTCAGCTACCTGGTCATCGTCGGGCCGATCAAGCGTATCGAGTTGCGTGAGGATGCAAAGCCAGGCGCTGAGCCTGCCGCCCCGGGCGAACTGGCCAGCGCACGTCACTGAGTGAGCACGCCCGCGACCGGTAATGCCGGTGCGGGCGGATGTACAAAGCCTGAGAACATCACAAACAGGGCCCAAACATGCAGTTGATCGAACATTCCGACTCGCCCCGCTACGTCCGCTTGCACGACGACGATAACGTCGTGGTAGTGGTCAACGATGGTGGTCTGGGCGAAGGCGCGCGCTTCCCCGATGGCCTGACCCTTGTAGAAGCCGTGCCGCAGAGCCACAAAGTGGCCACCGTCCTCATCGCCAAAGGCGAGCCAGTGCGGCGCTATGGGCAGATCATCGGTTACGCCCTGGAAGACCTGCGCCAAGGCAGCTGGGTCCAGGAGAGCCAACTGGCCATGCCGTCTGCCCCAGAACTGGACAGCCTGCCCCGCTGCGATGCCGTACCTGCCCCCTTGCCTGCGCTGGATGGCTTCACCTTCGAGGGCTACCGCAATGCTGACGGCACCGTCGGTACCCGCAACATCCTGGGCATCACCACCACCGTTCAGTGTGTGACCGGTGTGCTGGAGCATGCAGTCAAGCGCATCCGCAGCGAATTGCTGCCCAAATACCCCAATGTCGATGACGTGGTCGCCCTCACCCACAGCTATGGCTGCGGCGTGGCGATCAACGCCCGCGATGCCTACATCCCGATCCGCACCGTGCGCAACCTGGCACGCAACCCCAACCTGGGTGGCGAAGCGCTGGTCATCAGCCTGGGCTGCGAGAAACTGCAGGCCGGCCAGGTGATGCACGACAACGACCCTTCGGTAGACCTCAGCGAGCCCTGGCTGTATCGCCTGCAGGATGCCAGCCTTGGTTTCACTGAAATGATCGAGCAGATCATGGGCCTGGCCGAGACGCGCTTGCAGAAGCTCGACAAGCGCCGCCGCGAAACCGTGCCGGCCAGTGAGCTGATCCTGGGCATGCAATGCGGCGGTAGCGATGCATTCTCCGGTATCACTGCCAACCCGGCGCTGGGCTATGCGGCCGATCTGCTGGTGCGAGCCGGCGCCACCGTGCTGTTCTCGGAAGTGACCGAGGTGCGCGACGCCATCTACATGCTTACCTCCCGCGCCGAAAACCAGGCAGTCGCCGATGCGCTGGTGCGCGAGATGGACTGGTACGACCGCTACCTGCAGCAAGGTGCGGCCGACCGCAGCGCCAACACCACGCCAGGCAACAAGAAAGGCGGCCTGTCCAATATCGTTGAAAAATCCCTGGGCTCGATCGTCAAGTCCGGCAGTGGCGCCATCCAGGGCGTGCTCGGGCCGGGCGAGCGGGTAAACCGCAAAGGCCTGATCTTCTGCGCAACGCCCGCCAGCGACTTTGTCTGCGGCACCCTGCAGTTGGCGGCCGGGATGAACTTGCACGTATTCACCACTGGCCGCGGTACCCCGTACGGCCTGGCCATGGCACCGGTCGTCAAGGTGTGCACCCGCACCGAACTGGCCCAACGCTGGCCGGACCTGATCGACATCGACGCCGGGCGCATTGCCAGTGGCCGCTCAAGCATCGAGGAATTGGGCTGGGAGTTGTTCCACTACTACCTGGACGTGGCCAGCGGCCGCAAGCAGACCTGGGCAGAACAACACCGGCTGCACAACGACATCACCCTGTTCAATCCGGCGCCAATCACCTGATGGTTCGGCCTTGCCCGGTATTTCAATGGCACACGCCCGCCTGTAGTAGCTGGCTTGCCAGCTTCCACAGGTCATGCGACATCCACTGATCAACCCTTCCACACACAGGAGCACACCATGCCTGAGATTCTTGGCCACAACTTCATCGCCGGCCAGCGCAGCGCCGCTGGCGCGCAACGCCTGCAGAGCCTGGACGCCACCACTGGCGAGGCCCTGCCCTACAGCTTCGCCCAAGCCACCGAGGCCGAGGTGGACCAGGCGGCTCAAGCGGCGGCAGCGGCCTTTGCCGAATTCCGCCAGCTGGCCCCGGCACGTCGTGCCGAGTTCCTCGACGCCATTGCGGCGGAACTGGACGAGCTGGACGACGCCTTCGTCGCCGTGGTCTGCCGTGAAACCGCCCTGCCCGCCGGGCGCATCCAAGGTGAGCGAGGCCGCACCAGCGGTCAGATGCGCCTGTTCGCCCAGGTGCTGCGCCGTGGCGACTACCTCGGTGCACGCATCGACCTGGCCTTGCCCGAACGCCAGCCGTTGCCCAGAGTTGACCTGCGCCAGATGCGCATCGGCGTGGGCCCGGTCGCCGTGTTCGGCGCCAGCAACTTCCCGCTGGCCTTCTCCACCGCAGGCGGTGATACCGCTGCAGCCTTCGCCGCCGGTTGCCCGGTGGTGTTCAAGGCGCACAGCGGCCACATGGCCACGGCCGACCTGGTCGGTGCGGCCATCGTCCGCGCTGCCGAACGCACCGGTATGCCCAAGGGCGTCTTCAACATGGTGTTTGGCGGTGGCGTCGGTGAGTGGCTGGTCAAGCATCCGGCCATCCAGGCGGTCGGCTTCACCGGCTCGCTCAAGGGCGGGGATGCACTGTGCCGCATGGCCGCCGAACGCCCGCAACCCATCCCGGTATTCGCCGAGATGTCCAGCATCAACCCAGTGATCATTCTGCCCGGCGCGCTGGCCAAGCGTGGCGACGCCATTGCCCGCGAGCTGGCCGGCTCCGTGTGCCTGGGTGCTGGCCAGTTCTGCACCAACCCTGGCCTGGTGATCGGCCTGCAATCGCCACAGTTCAGCCAGTTGCTCGCCGACCTCGGCCAGCACCTGGACCAGCAAGCCGGCCAGACCCTGCTCAACGCCGGTGGCCTGCGCAGCTACGTGGGCGGCCTGGAGCACCTGCAGGCCCACGCTGGCATCGAACACCTGGCAGGCCAACCTCAGGAAGGTAGCCAGGCGCGGGCACAACTGTTCAAGGCTGATGCCCGTTTGCTGGTGGACGCCGACCCGCTGCTGCAGGAAGAAGTGTTCGGCCCGACTACCGTTGCCGTTGAAGCTCAGGACAACGCGCAGCTGCGCGCCGCCCTGCTCGGCCTGCGTGGTCAGCTGACTGCCACGCTGATCGGTGAGCCTGAAGACTTCGAAGCATTTGCCTGGCTGGTACCGCTGCTGGAGGAAAAGGTTGGCCGCATCCTGATCAATGGCTACCCGACCGGTGTGGAAGTGTGCGACGCCATGGTCCACGGTGGGCCTTACCCGGCCACCTCCGATGCCCGTGGTACATCCGTGGGCACCTTGGCCATCGACCGCTTCCTGCGCCCGGTGTGCTACCAGAACTACCCGCAGTCGCTACTGCCTGAGGCACTGCGTGACAACAACCCGCTGGGCCTGCGCCGGTTGGTAAATGGGCAGTGGAGTGACGGGGCGATCTGAATGCCCTGATGCAATAAAAAGCCCCGTATTTGCGGGGCTTTCTTTTGAGTCTTGCATTGGATTTACCGGCCCTGTCGCCGGCAAGCCGACTCCCACGGGGTTAGCGCTGAGCTTGAGAGCAGCGGGGTATCTGTGGGAGCCGGCTTGCCGGCGATAGGGCCAGCGAAGCCACCGGTGAATTCAAACCCCTTGCGCTTCAGCCTCCGCATGCGCCTGGCGCAACCGCTCACGGCTGTTGCTCAGGTGCATGCGCATGGCCATCTTGGCCCCTTCGCTGTCGCTTCGGGCGATGGCTTCGTAGATCGCCTCGTGCTCATGCATCAATCGGCCCATGTAGTGCGCCTGGTCATCATGCGCCAGACGCGCCGAGTTGAGCCGGGTTCGCGGGATGATGCTGGTACCGAGGTGGTTGATGATGTCAGCAAAGTAGTGGTTGCCGCTGGCCTGGGCGATACGCAGGTGGAACTGGAAGTCCGCCGACACCGCATCAGTGGCATGGGCAGCACCCTCGTTGAGTTCGTCCAGCGCCGCACGCATGCCTGCCAGCTCTTCATCGCTACGCCGTTGCGCCGCAAGGCCTGCCGACTCGATCTCCAGAGCGATGCGCAGCTCCAGTACCGCCAGCACCTCACGCAGCGTGACCACGGTGGCCGGGTCGATGCGAAAGCCCCCCGTGGCAGGCGTGTCCAGCACAAAGGTGCCAATGCCATGGCGGGTCTCGACCTGGCCGGCGGCCTGCAGCCGCGAGATCGCCTCACGCACCACGGTACGGCTCACGCCCTCCTCGGCCATGATCTGCGATTCGGTCGGCAGCTTGTCGCCGCGCTTGAGCTGGCCGCTGCGAATACGCTCGGTCAGCACCGTGACCAGTTCCTGGGCCAGACTGCGCGGCTTGCGCCGGGTCTTTGCCGGTACCTGTTGCTCTGTCATGCCCTGTGTTTCACCTTGAAAGACAGCCGACATCATAGCGCAAGCAGTTGTACGATCACATACACCCGACGCGGTATTTATCACCGCAACGCGGCCGGCATAGAGCGTTGCCTTAAATAAGGAGTGTGGCAGCGGACCCGCCTGCGAAGAGGCCAGGACAGACTGCATACATCTCGGTACTGTATACGCATCGATTGGTCACTCCATGGAAGGAAACCCGCTGATGAAAACCTTTGACCGCTGCCTGCTCTGCTGCGGGCTGATCATCCCGCTCTGGCTGCTGCTTGGCGTTTGGTTCACCGCCCAAGCCTACCCGGGCTACGATCATCTGCAGCAGGCCATGAGCCAGCTGGGCGCGGTGGGCGCCCCAACCCAACGCTGGTCACCCCTGCTCAACAACTTCCCGCTCGCTGTGCTGTTTACCCTGTTCGCCTGGGGTCTGGCGCGGCGCTGGCGGGGCTCGAAGCTCGCCCTTGCCAGCGCGGCACTGGTACTGCTGCATGGGCTCGGCAGCCTGGGCACCGGCTTTTTTCCCTGCGATCAAGGCTGTGCGCCTGCGCAACCCTCCCTGTCCCAGCAACTGCACAACGTGTCCGGCTTGCTGATGTTTCTCTCGTTGACCCTGGCCAGTGCGCTTTGGGTATGGGCCGGCAAAGGCGTGGCTGGCTCGCGCGCCTTGGGGGCATTTTCACTAGTTTGTGTGGTGGCTGCGATAGCCAGTGCCACACTGATGGCCCAGGCGGCGCAGAACGGTCAGTTGTTCGGCCTTTACCAACGCCTGAACTATGCCGTCTCGGTGGTTTGGGTAGCCGGGCTTGCTCTGCACTGCCTGCGGCCGACGCTGGCAAATCGCCTGCGCATCGCCACCACGTGACCTGCAACGTGCTGGCCCCCGGGCACTTGAAGCGAAGGCAAACTCCCTTCTCCTTCAGATGCTTAGGACAGCAACATGCGAGTATTTCTAGCAACGGTGGCCGGCTGCCTGCTGGCCACGACTGCCTTCGGCGCCCAGGCCAGAGCGCTGAGCCAGAACGATCGCCATGTTTGTGGCTGGGGTTCGCAGATAGCCGCCGAGGCCCAGCAGGCCAAGCTTTCCGGTGTGACCTTGTATGCCACGCGCAAGAAACTACAAGTACGCCGGTTCGCCAAACCATGGATGCGCATGACCGCCTTCGGCATCACTGAACAGACGTACAACAGTCGCTCGCGGCTCAAGCCGGCAGCCATCAAGCAGACCTACTACGAGCAGTGCGTACAGCATGCAGTTGCAAAGCGATAAAACTATATATATCAGTAATTTATATAGCTTATTTAATGCTTTATCTGGAGCAGGTCAGCCCTAGCGCCGCCATGGCGGGCCCTCCTTGAACTGCTCCGCGACCCATGCCTTGAACGCCCCCAACGAGGCCGTGTTCAAGCGTGCCGATGGTCGCACCAGATAGATCCCGGCCGCCGCATCCAACTCCCATTGCGCAAGTACCCGCACCAGGCGACCGGCGGCCAGGTCCTCGCCCATCAACCAGTCACCGCCAGCGAGTATGCCTACGCCACGACGCGCCGCCTCTAACAGGGCTTCGTTGTCGTTGCCGCGCAATGACCCACTGATCTTCACACTCACCTGAAGGTTTCCACGGGTGAGCCGCCATTCAGGAAATGATCGTAAGCCACTGAATCCCAAGCAATTGTGTTTTGACAAGTCTTCTGGTTTTGTCGGTTCGCCCTGGCGCGACAAGTAGTCCGGTGAGGCGCAGAGGATGCGGACGTGATCACAGAGCTTAGTGGCCACCAGGCGGTTGTCGGCCAGTTCACCGATGCGTATCGCAGCATCAAAACCTTCCCCAACCAGGTCGACGAAGCGGTCGGCATACTCGGCTTCCAGGGTCACCTGCGGATGGGCCAGGACAAAGTCCGCCAGCATGCCGCTCAACCAGCGCCGCCCCATCGCCGCAGGCAAGGCCAGGCGCAGGCGCCCGCGCACCGACGCCGCACCCTCGGTAGCCTCCTGCTCTGCCTCTGCTATCAGCCGGCTGGCCTCGCGCACACGCACCACCAGGCGTTCGCCCTCATCGGTGAAGCGCAGTTGCCGAGTTGTGCGTTCCACCAGGCGAATGCCAAGGCGCTGTTCCAGTGCGCTGAGGCGTTTGGACAATACCGTGGGGTGGCGCGCCAACTGCCGGCCGGCGGCCGAGAAAGAGCCCTGCTCGTGCAGGGCCAGCAAGGTGGCAAGTTCATCGGCGCGGCGGCTGTCAAAGGCGTCCATGGCAAGGCTCTGTGGCTGGGTCAGTCAAGTGGTGAGAATCAGCGCCCCTTCCGACAGCCCCTGTTCCAGGTCTTCGTGGGCCCTGGCTGCTTCGGTCAACGGGTAGCGGCGCCATACCCGTGGCTGGATGATACCTTCGGCGACTGCCGACAGCACGTCGCCTGCGCGCTGCTGGTATTCCTCCACTGTGCGGGTATGGGCGGCCAGCGATGGCCGGGTCACGTACAACGAGCCTTTAGCGTTGAGGGTGCCAACCTCGATCGCTGCCGGGGTGCCCGTGGTCGCACCGAACGATACCAGCAGCCCACGCAGGCGCAGGCTGTCCAGGGACGCTTGCAGCGAGACCTTGCCGACACTGTCATACACCACATCCACGCCTTGGCCCCGGGTGAGTTCATGCACCTGACCAGCCAGCCTCGCAGCATCGAATACCAGCACATGGTGGCAACCCGCTGCCTGCGCGCGCGCCATGCTTTGCGCTCGGGATACCACGCCAATCACCGTTGCGCCCAGGTGCCGCGCCCACGGTACCATCAACTGGCCAAGCGCACCGGCGGCGCCATAAAGCAGAATCTGGGTGCCGGGCCCGACCGGGTAAGTCGTCTTGAGCAGGTATTGTGCGGTGATACCCTTGAACAGGATGGCAGCGGCAGCTTCATCGCTTACCTCGTCCGGCAGATGCACCAGACGCTCGGCAGGATACAACCGGCCGCTCGCATAGCCGCCCACAGGGCCTGTGGCATAACCGACACGGTCGCCGACCTGAACATTGTGTACACCCTCACCCATCGCGACGACGCGCCCGGCACCTTCCAGGCCTAGCCCCGATGGCAGCAGCAGCGGCGCACCGCCTTGGCGCTGCAGCACATCCAGCGGATTGACGCCTATGGCGGTTTGCTCCAGCCAGACCTCGCCAGGCCCTGGCCGTTGGATTTGCAGGGGTTGCAGGCGCATGACGTCAGTAGCGCCGGTAGCGCTCAACACAATTCGGGTCGTCATGTTCGATTCCTTGAGGGAGTGGAAGACCGACTCAGGCTAATTAGTCGGCAGGAATCGAACAATCGGCTTGGGTGCAGATGATTCCTGCACCCGATGAAGCAAAGTGTTTTCAGCAGCCCGTCAGCGCCGCTGGCCGGCGCTCACCGACAAAGAACAATGGGCGCAGACGCACGCCAATGATGTTTCCGGTGTAGGCGGCAACCAGCCATAGCCAGCCATGCACGCTACCCGAAGCGATGCCGCTGAAGTAGGCGCCAATGTTGCAGCCATAGGCCAGGCGCGAACCGTAGCCCAGCAGCAGGCCACCGATCACTGCGGCTACCAGCGAGCGAAGCGGGATGTTCAGGCTCGGGGCAAAACGCCCCGCCAGGCCAGCCGCCAGCAGCGCACCCAGCACGATGCCAAGGTCCATGACGGTGGTCACGTCTTGCCACAGCGGCGCTGCCAGCGCCTTGGCGTTGGCCGGCGCCTGCCAGAACACCCAGCTGCCGACGTCCACACCCAGGCTGGAGAGAGTCTTGGCGCCCCACAGGGCAAATGCGGAGGTAATGCCCCACGGGCGCCCGGCCAAGGCCAGGGTGGCGTAGTTCAGCAAGGCCAGGGCAATAGCGCCCCACAGCAACGGCCATGGGCCACGCATGAAGCGTCGCAGGCCCTGGTGTTCACTGCTCACGGGGGCTTCCAGGGCGCCATGGCGGCGCTTTTCCAGTACCACCGTGGCCCAGGCGATCAGCGCGAACACTGCCACGCTGGCCAGCAGCGCCGGCGCTACCCCCCAGGCCTGGACGATCGAGGTGGCCGGCAACGATGGCAAGGCGAACCACCAGTCGGCATGGTGCGTGGCAGTGACCGAGCCGATGATGAAGAACAGCAGCGTCACCAGCATTCTGGCGTTGCCCCCGCCTACGGTGAACAGCGTGCCCGAGGCACAACCGCCGCCCAGTTGCATGCCGATACCGAAGATGAACGCGCCAAACACCACAGAGACCCCGGCTGGCGCCACCAGCCCGGCCACCGGGTTACCAAACAGGCTACCAGCCGACAACGCCGGGAAGAACAGCAGCACGGCCAGGGTCAGCATGACCATCTGCGCACGCAGGCCGGCGCCCCGTCGTTCGTTGATGAATACGCGCCAGGCCGAGGTAAAACCGAACGCTGCGTGATAAAGCGTCAGCCCCAGAGCGGCGCCGACGATAAGCAGCAGTACCTGCTTGAAGCCGGAATTGAGGTTTAGGAACCAGGCACCAGCCAGCAGCAGGGCCAAGGCAATCAAGGGGGCGCCCAGGCGGCGCGGTTCGGGTGTTGCGGTTGCGGAAAGACCCATCGGAATGCTCGGATTACTGTAAAACGGGGGGCGATTATAGCGCCGGGGTTCGATCAATGCTGCTTTGGGTGGCTTTCATATGTGGCAGCGGGCTGCCCGCTCAGCAGTGCGCACATCTGTTAGGCTGATACGACGCCCCCAAAAGCCACCCTGGCCATTCGCACCATGGATGAACTGCGCAAGATCGACCTCAACCTGCTGCTGGCCCTGCATGCGCTGCTCAGCGAAAAACACGTAACCCGCGCTGCCATCCGCCTGCACCGCAGCCAACCGGCAGTCAGCCATGCCTTGGCGCAACTGCGCGCACATTTCGACGACCCGCTGCTGATCCGCCAGAACGGTCACATGGCCCTGACCGCACGCGCCCAGTCCCTCATCAAACCCTTGCAGGACGCGCTGGGCAGCCTCAACAGCCTGCTGGCCACCCCACGCTTCGACCCCGCTCTGGCTCAGCGCAGGTTCCGCCTGTCGTTGTCCGATTACGCCTCGCGGATCATCCTGCCGCCACTGGTCCGTCACCTGCGCCAGGCAGCACCGGGCGTAGACCTTGCCATCAGCCAGGCCAGCCGCGAGGCGATGATGGCGCAGTTGCTCGATGGCGAACTCGACCTCGCCTTGGGCATCTTCCCCGAGCTGCCGCAGGGCATTACCGCGCAGACACTGTTCGAGGACAGCTTCGTCAGCATCGCCGATCGCCAGGTGCTGCCGGCCAAAGGTGGCCTTGCACTGGATGACTGGCTGGTACGGCCGCACGTGCTCATGGCCATGCGCCCGGACGCCCATGACGAGATCGAGCGCGCGCTGGGTGAACGGGGCCTGCGCCGGCGCATTGCCCTGGCGCTGCCGCACTGGAGCGCCGCCGTCGAAGTGCTCGGCGGCACCGACCTGATCCTTACCGTGGCCAAGCGCGCGGTGGGCCCGATGCGGCCACACAAGGGCCTGCGCCAGTTCGCTCCGCCCTTGCCAATTCCGAACCTGGCCTATCAGCAGGCATGGCACACCAGAAAAGACAGCGATCCAGGGCATCGCTGGCTGCGGGAGACGGTCTGGGCCTGTTGCCAGCCCGGTCGCTGATCAGCCTTCGGGCTGTTTGACGATCGCCGTCTTTGCAGCCGCAGGGCCTGCAGCCCAGGTGCTCTGCACCAAGAACACTCCGACGAGTATCAGAACCACCCCCGCAAGCCTTGGCAGGCTCACCGGTTTGCTGGCAACGCCCATCAGGCCGAAGTGGTCGACAATCACCGACGTTAGAATCTGCCCCGCCACCACCAGCACCAGAAAGCCCGCAGTGCCCAGCTTGGGGGTCAAGGCGGCGGCAGCGGCGACGTACAGTGCGCCAAGCACCCCGCCGATCCACAGCCACCATGGGCCTTGCAATGCTTTGCCCAGGTCAGGCAGCGGTATCCGCAAAACCAGCAAGGCTGCGATGACCACAATGGAACTGACCGTCAATGATGTGAACGCGCCCCAAAGCCAGTGCCCGAGCGCACGACCGACGGCCGCGTTGCTGGCGGCCTGGTAGGGCAGCACGACTCCGGCGAGCAGCGCCAAAACCAAGGGAAGAAACGCAATAAGCAGGGCCTTGTTAGGCATGGATGCACTCATCTGAAGACAGGGTCGGTACATCATCTGAAAATCGACGGGCGTTATGGAAATCGAAATCCTGCACTCAGATTATTCGCCACATGGATGATGGATACCGATCGATGACGCCGGCCTTTTCGCGAGGTCGCCCGCGAAAAGGCCGGCGAGAGGTCAGCGGGATGTCTCGATCCGCAGTACTTCGGTGTAGATCGCATCGACCGTCTGGTCGACCTTGAGGTTTTTCATTCGGGCCTGCAGTTCAGGGTCCTCGACCTTGACCACCTGCAACTTGCCTTCCGGCGGTAGCAGGCTCACCTCATGGGTCTTGAGGTCGATCTTCTTGATCTGCGACGTTACCCGTACCTGGCGGAATGCCTCGCCGCCCGGGTTGGGGTTGTCCTTGGTGGCGCGGATGGTTCCAGACTCATCGCTGGCTTTGGGCGCCCCGCCTACCTCTGTGTTGAGTACATAGGCCACCGCACGGGTCACGTAGATATCGACCTGGTCACCGACTTTGAGGTTGGGCAGCGCCTTGGCCTTTTCCGTGAGCTGGAACGTCACGTCCTTGTCGTCAGGGCCTTTGACCGTGACCTGCCGGTTGGCCTGGTCGATGGCGGTGACCTGTGTGGTCACATGACTTTCCAGTGCTTCACTGGCAATGGGTATATCGGCAGCCTGCACCGTGTAACTGGCGGTACCGACGAGCGTGGCAAGCGCAACAGCGCGAGCGAGTGTACAAAGAGCATTCATAGGCCTGCTTCCCTGTGGTCAAGACCGGACAGGCGCGTGAACGCTTCACGCGCCGCTCCTACACCATAGCTGGACTTACCGATTGCGCGTGACCCGCCATACGGTATTGGCCAAATCATCGGCGATGATCAGTGCCCCGCGAGGGTCAACCGTCACACCGACCGGCCGGCCGCGAGTCTTGCCATCCTCGGCCCGGAAGCCGGTGGCGAAGTCGATCGGTTCACCGGCAGGCTTGCCGTTGCTGAACGGCACGAAGATCACCTTGTAGCCCACAGGGTTTGGCCGGTTCCAGCTGCCGTGCTCGCCGACGAACACGCCGTCGGCAAAGCGCTCGCCCATGGCCGGTATGGAGAAGTCCACGCCCAGCGCGGCCACATGCGAACCAAGGCTGTAATCGGGCTTGATTGCGGCGGCTACCTTGTCCGGGTTCTGCGGTTTCACCCGCTCATCGACATTCTGCCCCCAGTAGCTGTAGGGCCAGCCATAGAAGCCACCTTCGCGCACCGAAGTGAGGTAGTCCGGCACCAGGTCCGGGCCCAGTTCATCGCGCTCGTTGACCACGGTCCACAGCTGCCCGCTGCCAGGCTGGATGGCCAGCGCCGTCGGGTTACGCAAGCCGCTGGCGTAGGGTTTGTGCGCGCCGGTGGCAGCGTCGACCTGCCAGACCATGGCGCGATCGACTTCGGCTTCCATGCCCCGCTCGGTGATATTGCTGTTCGAGCCGATACCCACATACAGGTAGCGGCCATCGGGGCTGATGGTCAACGCCTTGGTCCAGTGGTGATTGATCTGGGCCGGCAGGTCGGTGACTTTGGTCGGCGGGCCGCCCGCCTGGGTCTGGCCTTCCTGATAGTCGAAACGCACCAGCGCGTCCTGGTTGGCCACGTACAGCTTGCCATCGGCAAAGGCCAGGCCATAAGGCGCGTTGAGGTTTTCGGCAAACACCATCTGCACCTCGTAGGTGCCATCGCCGTCGGCGTCGCGCAGCAGTGTCAGGCGGTTGCCACCCTTGACCTGGGTATTGCCCTTGGCCTTGATCTGGCTGGCGATGACGTCCTTGGGCTTGAGCTTGGCCGCACTGCCGCCCCGGCCTTCGGCCACCAGAATGTCACCGTTGGGCAGTACCAGGCTCTGACGCGGGATTTTCAGGTCAGTGGCAATGGCTGTGATGCTGTAACCCTCAGGCACGGTCGGCTTCTGCTCGCCCCAGTGTGCGGGCTGGGCGATCTTCATGCTCGGCAACAGGCCACGCTCGGGGGCCGGCAATTTCGGGTCGGGGCCCAGGGCCTGGGTGGCCTCGCCTTCCCCACCGCAGGCGCTCAACAACAGCGCTACACTCAATACAGGCAATGCATGCAAAGGTTTCATGCCGCACCTCCCGAACGCAGGTTGCTCATACCCAGCCAGGCCGCCACGCAGGCCAGCACGGTCACGATCAAAGACAGCACCAGGCCCGCTGGCATCACTGCCCAGGCATCCTTGGCGTGCTCGAAGGCATTGACCAGCCCTAGTACCCAAGTCACCAGCAACAGCAAAAAGTACAGCGTCGGCCGCCCGCCCTTGCGCTCGGCGCGGACCAGGTTGGCCAGCGCGAACAGCAACGTCAGCCCGCAGAACAGCAGGCCGCCGGCAATCAACCAGGAGGCGAAGTTGCTCCACTGGATCTGGTAGCTCTTGAAATAGGCAATGTCACTCAGCAATGCGCCAAGAAACAGCGGGACCGTGCCGGCCAGCAAGATTGCGTGCAGCGGGCTGGGCGTGCATCGGTAGAGGGTTTGCTCGGTAGCGGTCACGGCGCCTCCTTACTCAGTCAGTGACCCGGGGCTGGCGGACAGGCGCGAGTGCCCGGTCCGTCAGGCGTGCGCGGGGTGCGCTTAGCAAAGGATCACCTTGACGTCCGGTTAGTTCACCGCTTGGCTTGATAGAAATATCCTGAAAGACTTCACCCCCTTTCCACCAGAGGCAAATGGCATGAGCGCTGATAAAGCACGACCGTACGCGTTGTGGGCCGCATATGCCCTGCTTAGCCTCAGCATGGCACTGACTGCCGGATGTTCGAACAAGCACAGCCAGGCTCGCTACCAGACAGCGGCATTGGGCTCGAACTGTTTCGCCAAGGCCGTGCCCACTATGGGAGAAGGCGGCCTGGCGTGGGGCGATACCTTGAGCATGGCCCGCCACAAGTCAATGAACAATTGCATCCGCTATGCCGGCCGGTCCGGCGGAACGCCCAGGACCTGCCAGGTGGTCATGGCCAAGTGCAAGAACTAGCGGCTGCCGGGTTCCGCCCCCTCAAGCCGGGCGTCCAGCACGGCTTCCAGATCCGCCAGTTCGATTTCACCGCCGGCCTCCAGCAGCGCACACCGTTTTGTACAGTCGATGATCACGCGTATGCCGTCGCGCGCGCGGTGGCTTGGGTACTTGCGCAATGCCAGTTCGACGGTCGAGCCGCTATGCCAGGTGCTGACGTCCGCTGACCAACAGGCATCCTGGAAGCTCAGCAGGCAAGTGCCTTGGTGGGTATCGAGAACACGCGGGGAATAGACCCAATGCGTATTTCCAGCCTCCCACGGCCTCACCATTACCCGGTAGTGGTCATCCGCTGAGCGGGACTGCACCTCGTCTTCGACTGCAGGCTGGCCATTGGCGGCCACGTAGCGGTCGAAAGCATTGACCTGTCCCGCCGTACGGCAGCCTTCCGAGTAATAGGCCACGTGCCGCCTGTACCGGGCAAACTCGGCGCACTGGGCGCCATCGGCGAACAAGGAGGCGATAGCAGCGCTCTGCACCAACCAGTAGATCTCATCCGAACCTTCGTGGGCTTTGCTGCTGCCCAAGGTGATTGCCTGGCCCAGCAGATCGCTGGCCAGGCGCCGGCCTTCATGACGCACTGCGTCATCGGCCAGCGGCGCGGACCTATTAGCCGCTTGCGCCATTAAGGCCGCGTAGCGCAGGTACAGGGCCTCGCCAATCAGGCCCGGTGCGGGGTAATCGGGAAGAGGCAGGTCGAGCGGCTCGAGCCTTGTCACACCGCCTTGGCCCGGGCGGCATGCAGTTTCTTGTAGCTCTCGATCAGGCGCAGGTGGCGGTCCAGCCCCTCCAGCTTCATGCTGGTCGGGGTCAGGCCATGGAAGCGCACGCTACCGTCCACCGAACCCAGCACTGCATCCATGCGCGGGTTGCCGAACATGCGGCGGAAATTGGCCTCGTAGTCCTCCATCTGAAGCTCATCATCCAACACCACTTCCAACACCACATTCAGGGCCTGGTAGAACAAACCGCGCTCGACAGTGTTGTCGTTGAACTGCAGGAACGCCTCGACCAACTCCTTGGCGTCCTCGAAACGCTTCAGCGCCAGGCAGATCAGCAGTTTCAACTCAAGGATGGTCAACTGGCCCCACACCGTGTTGTCATCGAACTCGACACCGATCAGCGTGGTGATGGTGGTGTAGTCGTCCACCTCACAGTTGTCCAGGCGCTTGAGCAGCGCACGCAATGCACGGTTGTCCAGGCTGTGCAGGTTGAGGATGTCGGCACGGAACCCCAGGGCACGGTTGGTGTTGTCCCAGATCAGGTCCTCGACCGGGTAGATCTCCGAGTAACCCGGTACCAGGATGCGGCAGGCGTTGGCGCCGAGGTTGTCGTACACAGCCATGTACACCTCCTTGCCCATGCCCTCGAGGATGCCGAACAGGGTCGCGGCTTCCTGGAGGTTGGAGTCTTCGCCATGGCCGGAGAAGTCCCACTCGACGAATTCGAAGTCGGCCTTGGCGCTGAAGAAGCGCCACGACACCACACCACTGGAGTCGATGAAGTGCTCGACGAAGTTGTTCGGCTCGGTCAGCGCGTGGCTTTCGAAGGTCGGCTGCGGCAAGTCGTTGAGCCCCTCGAAACTGCGGCCCTGCAGCAGTTCGGTAAGGCTGCGCTCAAGCGCCACCTCCAAGCTTGGGTGCGCGCCGAACGAGGCGAACACGCCGCCGGTACGCGGGTTCATCAAGGTCACGCACATGACCGGGAATTCACCGCCCAGCGACGCGTCCTTGACCAGCACCGGGAAGCCCTGCTCTTCCAGCCCCTGGATGCCTGCGACGATGCCTGGGTACTTGGCCAGCACCTCCTGCGGCACATCCGGCAGGCACAGCTCGCCCTCAAGGATTTCACGCTTCACGGCCCGCTCGAAGATCTCCGACAGGCACTGCACCTGAGCTTCAGCCAGGGTATTGCCTGCGCTCATGCCGTTGCTGAGGAACAGGTTTTCGATCAGGTTGGACGGGAAGTACACCACCTGCCCGTCCGACTGGCGCACGAACGGCAGCGAACAGATGCCACGCGCGGTATTGCCCGAGTTGGTGTCATACAGGTGCGAACCACGCAGCTCGCCGTCCGGGTTGTAGATCTGCAGGCAGTATTCGTCGAGGATCTCCGCTGGCAGCGCGTCCTTGGGGCCCGGCTTGAACCACTGCTCGTTGGGGTAGTGCACGAACGGCGCGTTGGCGATGTCCTCGCCCCAGAACTGGTCGTTGTAGAAGAAGTTGCAGTTCAAACGCTCGATGAATTCACCCAGCGCCGAGGCCAGCGCGGCCTCTTTGGTCGAGCCCTTGCCGTTGGTGAAGCACATCGGCGACTGCGCATCGCGCACGTGCAGCGACCAGACGTTGGGCACGATGTTGCGCCACGAGGCGATCTCGATCTTCATGCCCAGCCCGGCGAGCAGGCCCGACATGTTGGCGATGGTCTGCTCCAGCGGCAGGTCCTTGCCGGCGATGTAGGTGGTGGTGTCGGCCACCGGCATGAGCAGGCCCTGGGCGTCGGCATCGAGGTTGTCCACCTGCTCGATGATGAACTCGGGGCCGGTCTGTACCACTTTCTTGACCGTGCAGCGGTCGATGGAGCGCAGGATGCCCTGCCGGTCCTTCTCAGAGATGTCCTCCGGCAGCTCGACCTGGATCTTGAAGATCTGGTTGTAGCGGTTCTCGGGGTCGACGATGTTGTTCTGCGACAGGCGGATGTTTTCGGTAGGGATATCCCGGGTCTGGCAGTACAGCTTGACGAAATAGGCGGCGCACAGGGCCGATGAGGCAAGGAAATAGTCGAACGGCCCCGGGGCCGAGCCATCGCCTTTGTAGCGGATCGGCTGGTCGGCGATCACCGTGAAGTCGTCGAATTTGGCTTCAAGACGAAGGTTGTCGAGAAAGTTGACCTTGATTTCCATGCGGGAACACCGTGATTTAAGCGTGCAAAACGAAATTGGCCGGCATTATCCGGTTTTTTCGGCTGGAAGTCCTGTTTGTCTGTGCCGCCCACCGCTGCGGCACTTGATTGCGCATTTCGCCGGATTGCTTGCCTGATTCTCTGAACCTGCCGTACACGGCAGGCCGCCGCTCCCCCCGCTGTGCTAGCGTTTGCGGATTGGGGAACAACGTATTCCCTGCACGGCAACATAATCACAACCGATGATCAGCAGGTGAGCCATGGAACTTCGAATCAACCAGAAGACCTACCAGGTCGAGGCCGATGCCGACACGCCGTTGCTGTGGGTGATCCGCGACGACCTCGGCCTGACCGGCACCAAGTACGGCTGCGGCCTGGCACAGTGCGGCGCCTGCTCGGTGCTGGTGGACGGCAATGTGGTGCGCGCCTGTGTCACGCCGGTGGCCGGGGTGGTCGGGCGTGAAGTGACCACCATCGAAGCCATCGAGGCCGACGCGGTGGGCAAGCGCGTGGTGGCCGCGTGGGTCGAGCATCAGGTGGCCCAATGCGGTTACTGCCAGTCCGGGCAGGTGATGGCGGCCACCGCGCTGCTCAAGCACACCCCGCAACCGAGCGATGCGCAAATCGATGCGGCGATGGTCAACCTGTGCCGCTGTGGCACTTATAACGCCATCCATGCCGCCGTGCACGAACTCGCCCAAGGGGAGAAAGCCTGATGAACACGCCTGTCGATACCCCAGCGGTGCTGCTCGACCTGCCGCCGGGCGAAACGGTCAACCTGTCGCGTCGGCGTTTTCTCGCCGGTACCGCCGTAGGCGCCCTGGTCCTGGGCCTTGGCCTGCCGCTGGGCGTCAGCCGGGTCCAAGCGGCGACGGCCGCCGCCCAGGAACGCGGCACCCAGGTGCCTGCATTCCTAGAAATCCGCCAGGACGGCACGGTACGCCTGCTCTGCCCGTTCATGGAAGGCGGCCAAGGCACCTACACCGCCATGGCACAGATCGTCGGCGAAGAACTGGACGCGGACCCTGCCACGTTCGTGGTCGACAGTGCCCCGCCGGGCGAAGCCTATGTCGTGATGGAAAACGGCATGCGTATCACCGGCGGCAGCATGTCGGTGCGCATGAGCTACCCGACCATGCGCCGCCTTGGCGCCCTTGCCCGGGCCATGCTGCTGCAGGCCGCAGCCGAGCAATGGGGCGTACCGGTGAGCGAACTGTCCACCGAACCTGGCAAGGTGCTACACGCCGCCTCGGGCCGTTCGCTTGCCTATGGCGAACTGGCTGAACGGGCCATGGACCTGCCGGTACCGGACCCAGCAGGCATCAAGCTGCGCGACCCCAGCCAGTTCCGCTGGATCGGCAAGCCGGTGCGCCGTGTCGATGCCTACGACAAATCCACCGGCAAGGCGCTCTACACCATCGACATCAAGCTCGACGGCATGCTCCAAGCCGCCGTGCAGCACGCCCCGCGCCTGGGCATGACCGTGGGCAGCCTGCGCAACGAAGCTCAGGTCAAGGCCATGAAAGGCGTGCACTCGGTGCATCAACTGCCAGGCGCGGTTGCCGTGGTGGCCGAACGCTGGTGGCACGCCAAGCGTGCGGTCGAGGCGCTTCAGGTGGACTGGCAAGAGCCGGGCGCCGACAGCAAAGTGCGCGCGATGCCCGCCGACTTCTCAAGCGATGCCTGGCGCGAGCACCTGGCCGCCCAGACAAGCCCTGCCAGAGACGACGAAAGCGAAGGCGATGTGGCCGCTGCACTGGGCAACGCCAAAACCAAGGTCGAGGCCACCTACCACAACCAGTACCTCAACCATGCCCAGCTGGAGCCGCCGTCCGCACTGGCGCGCTTCAACCCCGACGGTTCGCTGGAGGTCTGGCTGCCCAACCAGGCGCCGGACATGTTTCGTGACGACATCGCCAAACGCACCGGCCTGGATCCTGCACAGATCACCCTGCACTCGCCGCTTCTGGGCGGGTTCTTTGGTCGCCACTTCCTGTATGACTCGGCCAATCCTTACCCGCAGGCCATCCTGCTGGCCAAGGCCGTCGGCCGCCCGGTCAAGCTGATCTGGAGCCGCGAGGAAGAATTCCTGCGCGATGTGCTGCGGCCGGTAGCGGTGGTCAAGTTCCGCGCAGGGCTGGATGCCGATGGCCTGCCAGTGGCCATCGAAGCAGTGAGTGCCACAGAGGGCCCCACCGAGGCCCTGGCGGGCAAGCAAGGCGAAAAAATCGACCCTACGGCGCTCGAAGGGCTGTCGGGCAAATCCTACGCCATCGCCAACAAGCGCATCGCACAGATCTACGTCAAGGGCCCGGCCATGCTGGGTTACTGGCGCTCGGTGGGCAACTCGCTGAACGATTTCTTCTATGAGTCCTTCCTGGACGAGCTGGCTGACAAAGGCGGTAAAGACCCCTTTGAGTTGCGCCTGCACCTGCTGCGCGACAACCCGCGCCTGACCAACCTGCTGCAAGCGGTGGGTGAATTGTCCGGTGGCTGGAAGCGCGGGCCGTTCACCGCTGAAGACGGCAGCAAGCGGGCGCGTGGTGTGGCCATGGCTTCGCCGTTCGGCTCGGAGGCCGCCGTGATCGCCGAAGTATCGATCGAAGATGGCCAGGTCAAGGTTCACGACATCTGGCAGGCGATCGACCCCGGCAGCATCGTCAACCCAGCGATCATCGAAGCCCAGGTCAACGGCGCCGTGGCCCTTGGCCTGTCGCAGACGCTGGTTGAGGAAGCCGTATACATCGATGGCAAGCCGCGCGCGCGCAACTACGACCTGTACCCGATCCTGCCAGCCTCGCGCATGGCCCGGGTGCATGTGCGCATTGTCGAAAGCGGCGCGAAGATGGGGGGCATTGGCGAGCCGCCGTTGCCTGCGGTGGCGCCAGCAGTGGCCAACGCGGTGGCGCAACTCACAGGCCAGCGCATCCGCAGCCTGCCCATGAGCCGCCATACCTTCAGCTGACCGGACAAGGACCGCCACATGACCCACAGTCGATTCGCAAGAACCGCAGGCTGGCTGGCGCTGCCGTGCCTGGTCGCTGCAGGCCTGCTGGCCTGGTATGTCACCCGTGAGCCCGCTTCGCCCTTCGTCACCGAACAGAACGCCAGCTTCGACCCGGCGCTGGTCAGCCGTGGTGAGTACGTGGCCAGGCTCAGCGACTGTGTCGCCTGCCACAGCCTGCCCGACGGCAAGCCATTTGCCGGTGGGCTGGAAATGGCCACGCCGCTGGGGGCGATACACGCCACCAACGTAACTCCCGACCCCGCGACCGGCATCGGCAATTACAGCCTCGCCGACTTCGACCGCGCTGTGCGCCACGGTGTCGCACCGGGGGGCAGACGGCTTTACCCGGCCATGCCCTATCCTTCATACGCCAAGCTCAGCGATGACGATGTGCGGGCGCTGTATGCCTTCTTCATGAAAGGCGTACAGCCTGCCCAACAGGCGAACATCCCCAGCGATATCCCGTGGCCGTTGAACATGCGCTGGCCGATCGCGCTGTGGAACGGCGTGTTCGCAGCAGACGAACCTTATGCGGCCAAACCGGCGCAGGACGCGGTGTGGAACCGAGGCGCCTACATCGTTCAGGGCCCCGGCCACTGTGGCAGTTGCCATACCCCACGGGGCCTGGCCTTCAACGAAAAAGCCCTGGATGAAGGTGGCAAGCCGTTTCTGGCCGGCGCGCTGCTCGACGGTTGGTACGCACCCAGCCTGCGTGACGACCACAACACCGGCCTGGGCCGCTGGAGCGAGGCCCAGATCGTGCAGTTCCTCAAGCACGGGCGCAACCAGCATGCGGTGGTCTATGGGTCGATGACCGAGGCGTTCAACAATTCCACCCAGTTCATGAGCGATGACGACCTGGCAGCGATCGCCCGCTACCTCAAATCGTTGCCGGGCGACCCCCAACGTGACGGCGCGCCGTGGCAGTATCAGGCAGTGTCTGCCGGTGAACGCCTGAACAGCCCCGGCGCCCACACCTACGTGACCCGCTGCGCTACGTGCCATGGCCTGGATGGCAAGGGCCAGGCAGAATGGATGCCGCCGCTGGCGGGGGCCACCTCGGCGCTGGCCAAGGAGAATGCTTCGGCGATCAACATCACCCTCAATGGCTCGCAACGGATCGTCGCCGCCGGGCTGCCGGATGCCTACCGCATGCCTGCGTTCCGCGAGCAGTTGTCGGACCAGGAGATCGCCCAGGTGCTGAGCTTTGTCCGCAGTACCTGGGGCAACCACGGCGGTGCGGTCGACGCGCAGGCCGTCAGCAAGCTGCGCGGGGATACCGACCCGGCCAGCAGCAGCCCGATCATCTTGCACATGCGCTGAGGAAACACTGTCAATGGAAAGCATCGACCTGTTGGTCCTGCGCACCACCCGTGACTGGCTCCAGGCCGGCGAGCGGGTGCTGCTGGCGACCGTAGCCCGCACCTGGGGTTCGTCGCCCAGGCCGGTGGGCTCAATGATGGCCCTGCGTGGCGATGGCAGGGTCATTGGCAGCGTCTCCGGTGGCTGCATCGAGGATGACCTGGTGCACCGCTATACCACTGCCTACAACGGCGAAGGCATGCCGGAAGGGCCGCCGCGCGTGGTGCGTTATGGCGTCAGTGCCGACGAGGCTCATCGCTTTGGCCTGCCCTGCGGCGGGACCCTGGAGCTGATACTCGAGTTCAGCCCTTCATTGCCCAGCCTTGAGCAGCTTCTGCCGCAGCTGGACGCTGGCAACCTGGTCCGTCGCGAGCTGGACCTCGGCACCGGTGGCGTAAGCCTGGCCGCCACGCACGCACCCGAGCAGTTCAGCTTCGATGGCCAACGCATGGTCAATACCCTGGGCCCCGGCTACCGCATGCTGCTGATCGGTGCCGGGGTACTGGCCGAGTACCTGGCGACCATGGCGCTGTTCAACGGCTTCAAGGTGGCCGTCTGCGACCCTCGCCGCGAATACATGGATGGCTGGAATGTCGCGGGCGTGGAGAAGATAGTCGGCATGCCGGACGATGTGGTCAGGGCCTTCGCCCCCGACCTGCGCAGTTGCATCATTGGCCTGAGCCATGACCCCAAGCTGGACGACCTGGCCTTGCTCGAAGCCTTGCACAGCACAGCCTTCTACATCGGTGCGATCGGTTCCCGGCGTAACAGCCAGCTGCGCCGCGAACGGCTGATCGTGCACTTCGGTGAGACGCAAGCCTCACTCGAACGCCTGCATGGCCCCATCGGTATCTATATCGGCAGCAAGACCCCTGCAGAGATCGCGGTCAGCGTGATGGCGCAGGTTCTTGCCATCAAGAACGGCGTTGCCTTGCCCAGCGCGGTCGATGTGACCAAGGCCAAGCGGGCTCGGGAAGCCAGTGCATGAGGTGAACGTGCGCCAATGCCAGCACACTGTGCCTCAATGCTGCCCGCCCGCTTGCTCCTGCTTCCAACGCTCCAGGTTCTTCGCCAGCAGCTGCCCAGGCAGCGGGCCAGAGACGATTTCCTTCATTTTTTGCGCCAGTTGCTCACGCAGCCTGGGCTGGTTGCACGGCGATGCATGGGACAGCGCCAGGTACAGACCTTCACTGGACACCGGCGGATCGAGCACCTTCAATTGCTTGTCCATACCCAGCGTGCGCGCCAGCGCCATGCCGGGATACTGCTCATAGATCAGGTAGTCGTTGCGCTTGTGCAGCAGCTTCTCGAACGCCTGCCTGGCACCGGGAACCGCTTCGAGCGTGAGGTTGGCCCTGGCGTAATCGTCGAACTCTTGGCCGTGGCTGTTGCTGACCAGGGTGCCGCCCTTGCGCCCCTTCAGGTCTGACCAGCCACGGTAGGCAAAGGCAGCGTCCTGGCGCACCCAGACAACACTTGGCGTATGCAAGAACGGCGGGCTGATGAAGTCCGCCTCCTGCTGACGCGCCTGGGTCAGGAAGTAACCGGCCATCAAGTCGATACGGCCTTTGCGCACCTGTTCCTGAGCCCGCGACCATGGCCCGCCGTAGACCACCTGCATTTTCACACCGAGCGCCTGGCCCAGGTAGTCAAGCAGGTCGGCGTTGGCACCGATCAGCCGCTGGGGGTCGTTCGGGTCGCGCCACAAGTAAGGGGGATATTCCGGATTGCCGGTGGCCGTCAGTTGCCGACACACATCCTCCGCTGCCCAGGCCTGAGGCAACAGAATCAGGGAAAACGAAAGCAGCAAAGACCGGCCGGACCACCGCTCGACCATCTACAACCCTCGGTGCATGCGGCCTTAGGCGGCCAGCCGTGGTCGCGAAAGGCTGCCACATCCTGTGCACGTCTGCTGTACAGCTGCCCGCATGCTCTACAGAGTCTGGACGAGAATCCGCTGGCTGCCAGAAATTTATCCGGGCATGCGCGCCAAAGACCGCTTGGCGGCCGCCTGGAACACGCCGCGCAGTGCCTTGACTTGCTCTTCGGTGAGCGTTTGCGCGCAGCTCAGCCCCTGCAGGAAGCCTATGCCCCAGTTTTTGGTCTGATCCAGTTGCTGACGGTTTTCCGCTTCGGCGATATCGCCCAGATGCAGCGCGGCGTGGTGTTCGTAACGGTCACCCAGTGCCAACTTGCGCAGTTCACCCAGAGCGACCTTGAATTCAGCGGCGGCAACATCGTCCAGGCCCAGGTGCTCATACTGAAGCAGGCTCAGACGGTCGGTGGCGGTCATCTTCGAATCTCCGTTTCTCTATAAAAGGAGCAGTTGCAGGAAAGTCACCGACCAACCCAGAACGCTTCCAGGCGCCAGGTGATGGTGGTGTGGTAATGAGGGTTGTATACCATAGGTGGGGCCCATCGCCCTAGCGGTGTGCGCCGTCCGGTTGGCTGTAGCCACCAGGGGCGACTACCAGGCCCCTTTCACCGCCAGGGTGATACTCGGCTCGTCGTCGACTTGGTCGAGGGCCGCAACCGGCAGCTATGCTGTCAGATGCAATTCCCATTCAGTGGAGGTGTGTCATGCGTCCGTTCACAGGGAGTTTCCTGCTGGTGCTGCTTTGCGTAGCCCCGGCACTGCAGGCCCAGTCGGTAACCCCATTAAAAGGTCAGAGCAGCCAGCAGATGCAGCTGGATATCAACGAATGCAATACCGTGGCAGCCAACGCCGCGAACAACGCCGCAACCACCTCCAGCTCCAATGTCGGTGGCCGGGTCAAAGGCGCGGCTGTGGGTGCTGCAGCCGGTGCCGCTGGCGCCCAGGTACGCAGCAACCAGCATGAAGCGTTGTCTGACCGGGCCGGCGACGACGCCAAAGAAGAGTATCGGCAGAACCGTGCTGGGGAAGTGGCCGCTGCCGGAGCGGTCGTCGGTGGTTCCCGGCAACGCCAGGATCGCCGCGAGGACCGGCGCACCGAGGATCAGGCACAAAGTTCGGCGCAAGCCAGCGCCTACAGCGGTTGCCTGCAAGGGCGGGGATATCAGGTCAATCCTTGATCTGGGGCTGCCGGTTGGTTGGCAGACGAACATTGCCTAACCAACCGTGCGTCGCTTCACGCACGTGTTTCAACCGGTTTTCACCGCGAAGCGTTACCGACGGCGTTTCCACACTCACCTGCACATCCGTCGGCAACGCCCCCATCAACGCTGCCAGTGGCAACTGCCCCTGCCCCGGCAATAACCGCCCTTCACGCGCCTCCTGGATAATCAATGCCTCAGCCGGCGCAGTGAGCGGCGCATCGCACAGTTGCACCGCTCGCAGGTAGCGCGGGTCGACTTCGGCAAGTGCCGCTACATCCCCGCCCGAACGGAACAGATGCAGCGCATCCACCAGTACCGCGCTGTTGTCCTGCCCAGCCATGTTCAACACAGCCAGCGCCTGCTGCAAGGTCGCCACCGGTCTCCAGCGCATGAACTCCAGGTCTACACGCAAACCATACTCCTTGGCCATTTCACACAGCGCCGCAAAGTTGTGCGCAAGCCGCACACCGTCTTCATCATCCCCGGATACCGTGAGGCTGGTGGCACCCAGTTCAGCGCCTGCCGCCAGCAACATCGCACAATCGCCAACCTGCACCTGCGGCGTCAGCGAGACGAACTCTATGTCGGCAACGCCTACACCCTCACCTGCCATCACAGCCTTCAGTTCCCGTAGCGCCTGGCCACCAACCGCAAGCGGATACGCTTGCGCACCCGGCATCACCGGGTGCAGCCGCAACCCAACAGTGCTGAAACCGGCCCGGCCGGCTTCACGCACCAGCGCTTCAGGCGCAAGGTCCAGCGCTGTCAGGTGGGCAACCCCTAGCGGCTTCAATAAGTCGCCCTCCCGCCACTGAGGTCGAATACGAAGCCTGTGGTAAAGCTGCATTCCGGCCCGGCGATCCAGGCCACCATGTTGGCAATCTCCTCAGCCTTGAGGAAACGCCCCATCGGGATCTTGGCTTTGCTGGCCGCGATATGCTCCGCAGTCATCTCGGCCATCAACGGGGTTTCGACCATCGCCGGGGCGATGCAGTTGAGCGACACGCCATCCTGCGCCAGTTCCTTGGCTGCGGCCTTGGTGAAGGCGATGACCCCGGCCTTGGCAGCCGAGTAGCCGCTTATGTACTGCACGCCATCCTTGCCCGCCATCGACGCCACGTTGACGATCCGCCCATAGCCGCGCTCGCGCATATGCGGGATGGCCGTTCGACAGCAGTAGAAGACGCCGTTCAGGTCGATGGCGATGACCTTGTCCCAGGCTTCTGGCGGGTATTCCCAGGACGGTACCACCGGCCCATTGATGCCAGCGTTGTTGACCAGGATGTCGACCTGCCCCACACGCGCCAGTACGTCAGCGAATGCCGCCTCGACCGAGGCCAGCGAAGCGACATCCACAACCTGGCGCAGCACTGGCTCGAAACCGTTGTCGACGCTGTCCCAGCCATCCACCGCGAGGTCCCAGATCACCACCTGGGCACCGGCGGTGTGCAGCCGTTGGGCGATGGCCAGGCCGATGCCACGCATGCCGCCAGTAACGATTGCAGTTTGTCCTTGCAGGGGTTGGCTCATTGTTCAGCTCCTTTTTCAACACAGGGAATATCCGGCAGGCGACGCAGGTCGCGCACCATGAACAGGTAACACAGCGCGCCCAGCGCGGTGATCGAGGACACGAACACCAGGGCCCAGACGAATGACCCGGTGGCCGTCACGATCAGGCCGATGGTCAACGGGGTAACGATGCCGGCGGCGTTGGCGAACAGGTTGAACAGCCCGCCACTGAGGCCCAGCAAGCCTTTGGGCGCGATGTCGGAAACGATCATCCAGGCCAGGGCCGACATACCCTGGGCGAAATAGGCAATACAGAGGATGGCGATGACCAGCACGTCCGACTCGACATAGTTGGCCAGGACAATGACCGACGCGGTCAGCAGGCCGGCGATCACCGGTAGCTTGCGCGCCACATTCAGCGAGTAGCCGCGGCGCAGCAAGGCATCGGAGAGCCAGCCGCCGACCAGCGTGCCCAACGAAGCGGCGATGAACGGCAGCACCGCCACCCAGCCGACCTTGAGCCACGGCATATGCCGCTCGGTGACCAGGTAGGTCGGGAACCAGGTGAGGAAGAACACGTTGGTCGAGTTGCAGGCGAACTGCCCCAGGCAGATACCGAGCATGTTGCGGTGCTTGAGCAGCGCCGGGATCTGTGACCACTGGAAGACCGTGGCTTTCTGGCCACCATCGACCACGCCACCGCCGGCAGCGATATGGTCCAGCTCTGCCTGGTTGGCGGTGGTCGACTGGTGTGGCTCATGGTATTTGCGCCACCAGACCAGCCCATAGAGCACGCCCATCAGACCGACCGCCATCAGCAGAAAGCGCCAGCCATAGGCGTGCAAGACCCAAAACAGCAACGGTGTCAGGAACGCGAGGCCGGTGTACTCGGCAAAGGTGTAGATACCCGTCGCCCTGGCCCGCTCGCTTTGCGGGAACCAGGTCGCCACCACGCGGCTGTTGGTGGGGAAGCACGGCGCTTCTGTCACACCGACCAGAAAGCGCATGCCCAGCAAGGACAAAAAGCCCTGGGCCAGGCCCTGCAGGCCGGTGAACAGCGACCACAACGTCAGCGCCAGCCAATAGGTGAGCTTGGTGCCCAGCCGGTCGATCAGTATGCCGCCGGGGATCTGCGCAGCAGCGTAGGTCCATGAGAACGCCGAGAAAATCACCCCCATCATCGCCGCATTCAGCCCCAGATCGGCGCTGATGCTTGGCGCGGCGATGCCCATGACGCTGCGGTCCAGGTAGTTGATCATGGTGCCGCCAGAGATCAGCGCCAGAATCATGAAACGGGTACGGGTACGTTGCTGCTGGCGCGCAGGCGTGTCGAACACCCCGGCGCCGCTAGGCTGATCAGCATTCATGACAATTGCTCTCTTGTTATTGGAATGGCGAATGCGCAGGCGTCAGGCAAACCCGAACAGGCGCCTGGGGGTATCCCACATGATGGTTCGCCGCAGGTGCGGGTCTGGCATCAGGCGCTCGGCCAACTTCAGCAAGGGGCCGTAGTCCACCCGGGTTTGCTGGCGGATGAACGGCCAGTCCGAACCCCATACACAGGCTTGCGGGCCAAAAGCGTTGATCAACTCGTGCACGTAGGCGCTGCTCTGCTCATGCAGGGCAGCAACAGCGGCGAATTTCTGCATACCCGAGAGCTTCACGCTGGCCCGCCCATGCCGGGCCAGCCTGAGCAGTGCCTGGAAGCCGGCCTGTTGGGTACCGGCCGCCGCATCCGGGCGCCCGCAATGGTCTATCAATACCCGCACCGCACTGCGCTCGATCAGGCCGAGCAATTCGACGAGCTGGTCTTCGCACACCTGGATCTGGGCGAACAGGCCAAGTTCGGCAAGCTTGCCGAACAACGGCCCGACGTCATGCAGGCTCGCCACGCCATACATCGCCGGGTTGAAGGCCACACCGACCACGCCCTGCTCACGCAGCGCGGCCAGTTGCTCGAGGCTGATGTGACGATCGACGACCGCTATGCCCTTGAAACGCCCCTGACCGCTGGCCAAGGCATGCAGCAGGCAGCGGTTGTCAGTGTGGTAGCCACTGTTGGGCCCCACCAACAAGGCATGACGCACGCCATAGGCATCCATCACCTGGTTGAACTGCTCCAGCGGCGCGACCTCCTGACCGGACGGTGTGTACGGCGCATCGGGGTGGTAAGCGAAGCGTGCAGGGTCAAACAAATGGTTATGGCAATCGATCTTCGGTTCATCAAAGATGTTCAAAGGCGGTTCCTTCAAGCGCCACTGCGCTTGCCTGCAGATCTTGTTATTGTTCGCCACCAGGGGCGATTTTCCTGGGTTCACGATACTGCGGGCGTAGCGATAGCGCTCATACACAGATGGCGAATACCATAACCTAAGGTAATACTCATGCTTCCCGGCAAAGAAGGCCGCGACGCCAGTGCACTGGTGTTCAAACTGCGGCACATGGAGGTGTTCAGGGCGGTGATGCTGACCGGCTCGATCAGCGCCGCCGCGAAGATGCTCTACGTCTCGCAGCCGGCGGTGAGCAAGCTCATCGGCTACATCGAGGGGCGGCTGGCCTACCGCCTGTTCGAGCGCATCAACAACCGCCTGGTACCCACCGCCGAGGCGCAGATCCTGTTCCGTGAGGTCGAACGGGTGTATCAGGCGGCGTTGCAGGTCAATGAGTGCGCAGTGGGGCTGGCCACCGGCACCCACCGCAAGCTGCGGATTTCCTGCAGCGCCTCGTTGTCGACGGTGGTGATCCCGATCGCCCTGGCCCAGCTCAAGCGTGAGGCGCCCGCACTGCAGATCGAATGGCAGACCTCGCTGATGGGCGAGATGCCCAACCAGATCCTGTCAAAAAAGGTCGACCTGTCGATCGCCGCCCTGCCGGTGGTGCACGATCATTTGCATTCCCAGGCCTTCATGCGTGGGCGCATGGTCGTTGCAATGCCCGTCGATTACCCCCTGGCACAGCAGCCCTCACTGACCCTGCAGCAGCTGGAAGGCCACCCGCTGTTACTGTTCCGTCCGGATATGCCGTTCGGCAAGCTGCTGGCCGAGGAGATAGCGCGCCGCGGCCTTCACCTGGACTCGCTGTTGTCGTTCACCAATGCCAACGAAGCCGTGGCACTGGTCAAGCAAGGCATGGGTATCACCTTGATCGATGAGTTCGTGGCACAGGACAGCGGCCTGGCCGTAGTGCGCTTGGCTGACGAAATTCACTTCGATATCAGCTTCGTCCATTCGCGCTTTGAACCGCCGTCGCAGGCGGCGCTGCACCTGATGCGCGTGCTGCATGGCCAGGCGCTCAAGCTGGGGCGGCAGATCCCCGGGTTCGAGTTGCCCAGCATATGAAGCCAGCGGGTCTGGGTTTACCTTCACTGCCAGATTGGATCCGCAGGCTGGAAAACGCTAACCTTGCACCGCCGCGCAGCGCGTGACGGTGCGCAGGCCTACCCATGCACTCAGGAGATTCACCGACATGAACGTCTCATTCCAGCCCCGCTGGCTGCTCGCCCTCGCCCTGCCCCTGGTACTCGCCGCCTGCGGCGACAGCGAACCCAAGCAACGTGCCGCCTTCAGCGAATTCCTGCAGACCCGTATCGTCGACAAGCCAGGGGTGCATGTGCCCAAGCTGAGCGCAGACGAAACCAAGGCTTTTGGCCCCTACAGCGATCACTATGCAGTCATCACCCAGTTCAACGGCGCGATGGATGCCGCCGTGCAGCCTCTGGGTAACCTGCTGCAAAAAGGCGCGGTTCGCTCGCTCAATGATGTCACTGCCCGCCGTGACGACATAAAAGCGGTGCAGACCGGCCTGAACGACATGGGCAAGCAGTTGCAGGAGCAAAAGGCCAAGGCGGACACCGCCCATGCCCAGCTCAAGCAGCCGCAAGACCTCAAGGTGGTTTACGACAAGGCCTTTGAGCGCACCGTCAGCGTCCCGGCCGACACCTTCCTGGACGTGCTGCCGCAAATCAACGGCACCCTGGACAGCAGCCTGAAGGTGGCCGACTACGTGGATGCGCACAAGGAAAAGATAGAAATCAACGGGGCCATCGTGAAGGTGTCCGACCCGACCGTTCAGGCTGAGTTGAATGCCTTGCTGGCGGACCTGAACAACCAGGCCAAGACCGTGCAGCAGGCGCAGGCAAGGCTGAAGACGGTGATGCTCGGGCGCTAGTCGGCTGCGATTGAGGCGGCGGGTGAGGGTTTGCTCATACCCGCTGCGGCAATTGGATGTTCACCCGCAATCCCCCTCCCTCTCCCGCCTGGGCGGTGATCGTGCCCTGATGCAGCGCGATTGCCCGACGGGCGATGGCCAAGCCCAGGCCAAAGCCATCGCTGCCGCTGTCCATACCCCGGTCGAACGGCTCGAAAATGCTCTGCAGGCGCGCCGGGTCCACACCTGGCCCTTGGTCGATGATGGTCACTTCCAGCTGTTCACCGTCGTCGGCCAGCAGCGCCAGCACCCGTACTTCGGTACCCGCAGCGGTGTAACGCACGGCATTGCGCACCACGTTCTCAAAGGCGCGATACAGCAGCTCCTCATGCCCGCGGGTAAAAAATGCGTCATCCGCGCTCAGCGAAACCTGGCATTGCTTCATGCCGGCCTCGAAACGGGCATCTTCGACTATTTGCGCCAGCAACTCGACCACATCCAGCGCTTCGCAATTGCCATCGCACGGCTGTGACTGGGCACGCGCCAGGGTCAGCAGTTGCTCGATCAGGTCATCCATGCGCCGTGATTCGCGCTCGATGCGTTCAAGCATTTCACCGCGGTCCGGCTGCTGGCGTATCAGGCCGATGGCCGCGTGCATACGGGTCAAAGGCGAGCGCAGCTCGTGAGAAATATCATGCAGCAGTTGCTGCTGGGCCTCGACCAGCGCCTTGAGCTGGCTGGCCATGCGGTCGCAGTCCTCGGCAAGGTCGACGATCTCGTCGCGGCGCTTGCCCAGGCGTGGCTTGACGCGCACTTCGAACCGGCCCTGGGCGACCTGCCCCATGGCCTCGCGCAGCCAGGTCAAGGGCCTGGTCAGGTACAGGCTACACAGCAAGGCAAACAACGCGCTCATCAACGTACCGGTGAGGAGCGGGCCCATGCCGCGGGGGCGCGGCGCCTCGTCAAGGGAGGTTGCCACCGAAGCGCGCAGCACCAGGGCCTGGCCGCCCTGGTCGAGCAGCGCCCGTTCGAAACGAGGCATGGCCACAGCCCTGCCGGCCAGCAAGTGGCCGGTGCCGTCATACAGCCCCACCTGCACACCTTCTGGCTGGGGCGAAACCTGCAACAGCTGGCGGCCGGCCTGCTCGCCGTAGCGGTGCAACATGTTCAGCTCGGTAACCAGCAGCGAACGCAGCGCCGGGGTGTCGCCACGCAGGTCGTCGAGCATGAAGGCCCCCGCGCCCACCAGGAACGTCAGGCTATTGGCCAGCCAGAAGGCCAGAAACAGCTTCCAGAACAGGCGCCGACGCATCATTCGACGATCAGCATGTAGCCCATGCCCCGTACGCTCTGGATCCAGCTGCTGCCGTCGGCGCGTGGGCCGAGCTTCTGACGGATGCTGCTGATGTGCACATCGATGCGTCGATCGTAACGGGTCAGCGGGCGGCCCAGGGCATTGAGCGACAGGTCTTGCTTGCTCACCAGTTGGCCCGCCTGGCGAGCCAACGCTTCGAGCAGGCTGAATTCAGTCCCGGTCAGTTCCAAAGGAGCAGCGGCCCACTGGGCCTTGCGGCGCCCTGGCCACAACGTCAGCGCCCCACTGCCGATGGCTTCGCCAGCCTGGCTTTCAGCCAATGCGTGCGGTTGCACCCGGCGCAGGATCGCGCGCAAGCGCGCCACCAGTTCGCCCGGGGAGCTGGGCTTGGGCACGTAGTCATCGGCACCCAGCTCCAGGCCGGCAATGCGGTCGATGTTGTCACCACGGGCGGTGAGCAACAGCACCGGAACCTGGCTACGCGCACGAATGCGCCGCAACACTTCGATCCCTGAGATGCCCGGCAGCATCACATCCAGCACCACGATGCGAAAAGCCCCACTCAAGGCTTTGGTCTCGCCCTCTTCGCCGCTAGCCACGGCGGTCGCCTGGAAACCTTCGCGGGCCAGGTAAAGGGCAAGCATTTCGGTGAGTTCGCGGTCGTCATCGACCAACAGCACAGGAATCATGGTGGGTACGCTTAGGCAGGGGTTACAAAGCGCTCATGATCGCCCTGCCGCGCCAGGCTGTCACCGCAAGCTGGGCGAACTTTACACATCTTTACCCTGGGTTAACCGCGCCAAACACAGCCCGCCCTTATCCTCATCGCCCGCTTGCCTGGCAGCCGCCGCGCGCCTTCGCCGAGCCTGCTCAGCCACCCTTACGCCCGCCTGGAACCCCCGATGAACTACCCGCGTCTGTTGCTCTCCATCCTGCTGCTACAAGCCTGCGTGGCCCAGGCGGCGCCGTTCAGGATCGCCGACATCAGGGTCAACGGCCTGCAGCGGGTATCCGCCGGCAGCGTTTTCGGTGCCTTGCCCCTGAACGTGGGCGATCAGGCCGATGACCGGCGCCTGGTGGAGTCCACCCGTTCGCTGTTCAAGACCGGCTTCTTCCAGGATATCCAGCTGAACCGCGACGGCGATGTCCTGATCATCAACGTGGTCGAGCGCCCGTCGGTGTCGAGCATCGAGATCGAAGGCAACAAGGCGATCAGCACCGAAGACCTGATGAAGGGCCTGAAACAGTCGGGCCTGGCCGAAGGCGAGATCTTCCAGCGTGCCACCCTCGAAGGCGTGCGTAACGAACTGCAGCGCCAGTACGTGGCCCAGGGCCGCTACTCGGCCGAGGTCGACGCCGAGGTGGTGCCGCAGCCGCGCAACCGGGTTGCCCTGAAGATCAAGATCAACGAAGGCACCGTCGCTGCCATCCAGCACATCAACGTCGTCGGCAACACCGTGTTCGACGATGAAGAACTGGCGCAGCTGTTCGAGCTCAAGACCACCAACTGGCTGTCGTTCTTCAAGAACGACGACAAGTACGCCCGCGAAAAACTTTCCGGTGACCTGGAGCGCCTGCGTTCCTACTACTTGGACCGCGGCTACATCAACATGGACATCGCTTCCACCCAGGTGTCGATCACCCCGGACAAGAAGCACGTCTACATCACCGTCAACGTCAACGAAGGCGAGAAGTACACCGTTCGTGACGTGAAGCTGTCGGGCGACCTGAAGGTGCCGGAAGACCAGGTCAAGTCGCTGCTGCTGGTGCAGCCGGGCCAGGTGTTCTCGCGCAAGGTGATGACCACCACGTCCGAGCTGATCACCCGCCGCCTTGGTAACGAAGGCTATACCTTCGCCAACGTCAACGGCGTGCCACAGCCCAATGACGAAGACCACACGGTCGACATCATGTTCGTGGTCGACCCGGGCAAGCGTGCCTACGTCAACCGCATCAACTACCGCGGCAACACCAAGACCGAAGACGAAGTGCTGCGCCGCGAAATGCGCCAGATGGAAGGCGGCTGGGCTTCGACCTACCTGATCGACCAGTCCAAGACCCGCCTGGAGCGCCTGGGCTTCTTCAAGGAAGTCAACGTCGAGACCCCGCCAGTGCCGGGCACCGACGACCAGGTCGACGTCAACTACAGCGTCGAAGAGCAGGCATCCGGCTCGATCACCGCCAGCGTGGGCTTCGCCCAGAGCGCCGGCCTGATCCTGGGCGGCTCGATCAGCCAGACCAACTTCCTCGGTACCGGTAACAAGGTGTCCATCGGCCTGACCCGTTCGCAATACCAGACCAAGTACAACTTCGGCTTCACCAACCCGTACTTCACCGAAGATGGCGTGAGCCTGGGCTACAACCTGTTCTACAGCAGCACCGACTACAGCGATTACTACGATGACGGCGTTTCCTACTACGCCATCAACAGCTATGGCGCGGGCGTGAGCCTGGGCTACCCGATCAGCGAAACGTCGCGCCTGACCTACGGCCTGACCCTGCAACACGATGACATCTCCCCCGGCACCTATAGCGCCGACGAGATCTATGACTTCATCCAGCGCGAGGGCGAAAGTTTCAACAACCTCAAGGCTTCGATCGGCTGGTCCGAGTCGACCTTGAACAAGGGGGTGCTGGCGACCCGTGGCCACTCACAGAGCCTGACGCTGATGGCCACCACGCCAGGCAGCGACCTGTCCTTCTACAAGCTCGACTACAGCGGCCAGACCTACCTGCCGCTGAGCGAACGCACCACATTGCGCCTGCATACCAGCCTGGGCTACGGGGATGGCTACGGCTCCACCGAGGGCCTGCCCTTCTATGAGAACTACACAGCCGGTGGCCAGGGTTCGGTACGCGGCTTCAAGGATGGCTCGCTGGGCCCGCGCAATACGCCGGCGACCGGTACCTATGCAAGTGCCGGTCAAGCCTATTACTCCGACCGCGATACCGATGCACTGGGCGGCAACATCCTGGTGACCGGCGGCGCCGAGTACATCTTCCCGATGCCCTTCATCAAAGACCAGCGCCAGCTGCGCAGCTCGGTGTTCGTGGACGCGGGCAACGTGTTTTCCGACACGTGCTACCTGTCCACCACGCAGGGTTGCGGCAGTGTGGGCCTTGACCAGCTGGCGGTGTCGCTGGGCGTCGGCGTGACTTGGTACAGCCCCATGGGGCCGCTGACGTTCAGCCTTGCCACACCGGTAAAGAAGCCGGAGAACGCCGAGACGCAGATATTCCAGTTCTCGCTGGGGCAGACCTTCTGACTTATCCAGGAGCGGGTTGTGTCGTGCCGGCAGCGGTCGCGAGCAGGCCGCTTCACGGGAAGCGGGTCTTACCCGCTTTTACCCCGGCTTAACCCAAGTTGACAGTCCGTTTGCCTAAGCTGACTCCCCCTAGAACTCGCCTGGCAGGTACCCCTTCATGCTGCAAGAACAACTACCCACCCCGCTGCTGGAGCAGGTGCAGCAACGCCTGGCCAGGTTGCTCGGCCCAAGCTGCATCGTGACGCTGGCCAGCAGCGAAAACGACCAGGGCGTGAGCCACTACCATCTGGCGATCCAGCACGAAGGTCATGGAATATCCCTGGAAGACAGCGGCATCATCAGCGCAGATTTCGCCGATCGCCTGCTTGCCATGGTCGGCCAGGTAAGCACCTTGCTCGATTCAGAAACACTCAAGCGCATGGCCAGCGCTGAGCCATCGCGCCCGCTCGTGTGGATCAGCGACCGGTCAGGACCGTGTCAGACGCAACCTTCGGCCAGCACCTGAGCCCGGGTGATGACATTACCGAAGTGATGCTTCCACAGCTCGATGCCCATTTTCCCTGAACGATCCAGGGAAGACCCCACCGTCAGGTCGGTAATCAACGTCGGCATGAGCCCTTCGTCGAACAGGGCAAAGCCGGCGGCAAGCACGCACGTCTCGGTCTGCAACCCGCAGACCAACACCCGCTCCGCGCCCAGCCCCCTGATGTACTCGATGGTCTCGGCAGTCTGCCTGTAACCCTGTTTGACAAAGACCTTGTCAGCCTCGACCAGGCACTCGTCTTCTGCTGCAGGGTGCCAGCCAAGCTGCCGCTCGAACGGCGTGACCTGTTCATCATGCAACTGGAGCGAGGCAATGGTCGGGATCGTCGCAGACAACGCGCGCACACCATCGACCAGCCACTCGGGCGGGCTGAAGGTGGACTGTACATCGACGATGAGTAAAACCTGCCGCATGGCTGTCTCCGGGGCGCTGGCAAAGGTACGGAGTATACCGTTGCTGGTGGCCGATGACGCCCTTGAACCAGCACCCCGCGTTGCACCACTGATGAGTCAAGTTGCGGTTTTCTAGAACTTTTTTCGGTTTGAAGGTCTATGTGAACAGGCAGATGAAGATTGCCGGCTCCCTCAGGGTTTGCCCGCGACGTCATGGCCCAACGTCCCAATGTCTATCAGAGGTTGTCTTCGCTCATGAAAATCCATGTCCCACGGATAGTGCTCCTGGGCCTGTTCGCGTTCGCGGCAATGGGCTCGGCATCTGCAACACCGGCGAAGGCGTCAATGCCGCTGCTCGCAACCAAGGCCACCTCTTCTCAGGCCCACATCGAGGGCGCCAACAGCCCTTGGCCGAGCCTGGCGAGCGTAGCAGCCGCGCAACCCGCTACGCTGCTTGCCCATGATGACCGTTACCGGCGCGACGGCCACTGGCACGACCGTAGAGACGACTGGCGTCGTGACCAATGGCGGCGCGACCAATGGCGCCGTGAGCAGGCGCGCCGTGAAGCGGAACGCCGCCGCGACTGGCAGCGCCGCCATGAGCGGGCCATGCACCACCGCTACGAAGCCGATCACCACTACTATCGCCGCTGATTCTGGTTGGAATCAAAGCCTCACGGGTCTTTCGTGCAGCCTGGTCCCGAGCACCACGCCTTGAGATTTGAGATTTATCAACAGTTCAAGTCCCAAGGTTTCAATGGTGCCCGGTTCGATGCCGGCACGTGCTGCCAACCCCGCCAGGTGTTCACGCCCGCTCACTTGCCTTTCCTGCAAAGACACCAGCAACGCATGGGCCAGCGGCGCAAGGCGCGAGAAATGCACCTTGTGGTCTGCGCCGCGGCAGGCCAACAGAAGGGTCGGCGTTGTCGGCACCTGCGGTGGAATACGCCCAGGGCCGATATGGCTGACCGGCCACGCGTAGGCAAGTGGCGCAGCAAGGCAGGACAATAACGGTACGCCCTGAAGCAGGTCACCGTTCGGGTCATGCGCCAGCTCTGTGCCATCACTGAGCATCAGCACCGTCTCGATCCATTCATAATGGGCCAGTTCGGCCACCCAGCCCGGCTGGTCGGCACGGTTTTGCAGGTATTCGACCAGCTCGCCAGCCACTTCGGTGAACAGCGGCGTCTGGCAGCGATGGTTGGCGTAGAAGCTTTCAATCAGCGCCAGCCACCGCTCAGGTCCCAGGCTAGCCTGCAGCACCGGAAAGCTGCCGGCCAGCAGCGACTGCACATTGCCGAAGAACAGCCGCCGATACACCGCCAGGCGCCGCGCCTCGATGCCCGGTGGCGGCGGGTTGGACTGCGGGTCACGGATGAACCGGGCCATCCGCATCTGCTGCTCGCGCAAGGTATCAGCCATGGCGCACCTGCGGCGCGCTTGCAGCGGTTTGCAGGTCGCGAATGTAATCCACCTCAAGCAACAGTTCGGCCAGCGGCGGCAGGTTGAAATCGCGCTCCAGCAGGGTCGGTACAGCACCCAAATGCTCATAGGCACGGGCCAGCAAGCGCCACACCTCCTCCTTCACGCTCGCACCGTGGGTATCGATCTTCAGATCCGGTGCTTCATCGTAGTGCCCGGCCACGTGCAGGCACACCACCCGCTCGGCCGGCACGCGGGCGAGGAAATCGGCAGCGTCATAGCGGTGGTTGCAGGCATTGACGATCAGGTTGTTGATGTCAAGCAACAGGTCGCAGCCGGCTTCTTCGAGCACGGCGCTCAGGAACTCGATTTCGCTCATCGCCTGGTACGGTGCAGCGTAATAGGAGATGTTTTCCACCGCGATGCGGCGCCCGAGCGCGTCCTGCACCTGATGGATGCGCTCAGCGGTATGGCGCACGGCTTCGTCGGTGAAGGGCATGGGCATCAGGTCGTAGAGATGACCGTCATCGCTACAGTAGCTCAGGTGCTCGCTGAACAGTGGCACGCGATAACGGTCGAGAAAATCGCGGATCTGCCGTAGAAAAGCGCGATCCAGAGGCTCAGGCCCGCCCAACGACAGGGACAAACCATGACAAGCCAGCGGGAAACGCTCAGCCAGGCGCTCCAAGCCTTTGCCATAACTGCCGCCTACACCGATCCAGTTGTCAGGGGCGCATTCGAGAAAGTCCACGGCACCGGGGGCCATGGTCAGCAACTCAGGCAGCAGCGCCCGGCGCAGACCAAGGCCGGCGCCTTGCAAGGGAAGGGATGTGCTCATGGCGTGCTCCTTGAAGCGACCACCCTCCCGGGCCTATCAGCGCAGGGAGGATAGCGCTGGTGGTCAGTTCTGGCCTGGCTCAGTCAGCTACAGATGGGGCGCGCGAGGCATCGCCACACTTGCCCTCACCACACTTGCCTTCGGCCTGGGTAGCCTTGGCCTTGGCATCGCTGGCGCCACATTTGCCCTCGCCGCATTTACCTTCGGTCTGGGTGGCCTTGGCATGGGCGCTGTCGGCGCCGCACTTGCCCTCGCCACATTTGCCCTCCCCGGCCTTTTCGGCAGCAGCGAGCTGGTAACCCTGCGGCAGTGCTTCGACAGCAAAGGCCGATGCGGTCAGGTTGATGCCGCCCACCAGTGCGATGCTGAGCAGGCCAAGGCGGGTCTTGTTGGGGAACTGGATACGGGACATGGTGCTTCTCCGGATAGGTGCGCGGCCGAGCCGCGCGGTCATGCCTCAAGGGCGATTGCGCCAGAACTACAGGCCGTCGGGCTGTTCATTCGGGTTGGCTCATTTGGCCTGAGGCATGTATCCGTGACGTATCGGCAGAACGAGGCATTTGTAAGCAAGTGGCTTGGCAAAGCGCCTTGATACAGAGTGATACACAGGCGTGTCTGCCAAAGCGAAACCGACAGGCCGCGTCAGGCCTCACAACACCCATCATCGAGTGCCTCTATCAAACCATCCAGCCTATCGATTTGACTGCGTCAAATTGCCTCAGATAACGTGCGCCGCTCTACGAAGTCGATCGAGCTTGTCTGTTTTGCCCTTCTTCTGAATACCTCGCTAACTGCCCTGCGCGCTCTCTGTTAATCCCGACCCGCTGCATGCCTCACGGCGTGACCGTCGTCCTTGTGTTCGAGTTACTGAAATGTCCGTCAATACGCCCTCCCGCATCACCGAGCTGGTCATCGAAGCCGGCACCCGCAAAGCCCACCTGCCCGCCCGCGCCACGCTCATCCTGGGTTTTCTGGCGGGCGCATTCATTTCAATGGGGTTTCTGCTGCACATCCATGTCAGTACCATGATTCCTGCCCCCTGGGCCTCGTTGGGCAACTTGCTGGGCGCCGCGGTATTTCCGATCGGGCTGATCCTGGTCATCCTGGCCGGCGGCGAATTGCTCACCGGCAACATGATGAGCCTGCCCCTGGCGATGTTCGCCCGGCGCATCCGCCTGGTGGACGTCGCGCGCAACTGGCTGCTGGTGACCGTGGCAAACCTGCTGGGCGCGCTGTTCGTGGCGTACTGCTTTGGCCACTTGCTGGGGCTCACTGAAGGTGCCTACCTGAACAAGACGCTGGCAGCGGCAACCAGCAAGACCAGCGCCGACTTCCTCCACGCCTTCGTTTCGGGCATCGGCTGCAACTGGCTGGTGTGCCTGGCAGTGTGGCTGGCGTATGCCAGCCGTGAGATGAGCGGCAAGATTCTCGGCATCTGGTTCCCGATCATGGCTTTCGTCGCCATCGGCTTCCAGCACGTGGTGGCCAACATGTTCCTGATCCCGGCTGCGATCTTCGCCGGTTACCTGAGCTGGGGCCAGCTGGTGCACAACCTTGCAGCAGTCTTCCTGGGCAACGCCGTGGGTGGGGCGATCTTCGTCGGGTTGGCGTACTACGTCTCCTTCGGCACCTCGGTAGAAGAACAAGCCGCCACGCGTTAAGCCCGCCGTTTGCCATGGGTGGCGCAGCCTGCGGTCAAGCAGTGGCCGAGACTGCACACTGCCGCAAGCCCCGAATAAAACCTGAACGTTTGCCGAAAGCCTCCAGTCGCAGGAAATAGACGCACTTGATTGCGCGAATGCATTCCTGACCGTGAGGTTTTCCCATGAACACCAACCCCCAACAGGGTGTCGATGGGCATCCCATCAGCCTGACACTCAACGGCGAACGCACGTCGCTACACGTCCAGCCCTGGACGACCCTGCTCGATCTGCTGCGTGAGCAACTCGATCTGATCGGCAGCAAAAAAGGTTGTGACCATGGCCAATGCGGCGCCTGCACGGTGCTGCGCGACGGCAAGCGGATCAATGCCTGCCTGACCCTTGCCGTGATGTGCGACGGCGCCGATCTGGTCACGGTCGAGGGACTGGCCCAAGGCGAGCAACTGCACCCCATGCAGCGTGCCTTCATCGCCCATGATGCTTTCCAGTGCGGCTATTGCACGCCCGGCCAGATCTGTTCGGCAGTCGGCCTGGCCCATGAAGGCCGCGCCGTTACCCGTGAAGCCATTCGCGAACACATGAGCGGCAATCTGTGCCGCTGCGGCGCCTACAGCAATATCCTTGCTGCGGTCGAAGAGGCATTGCCGCTGGTGCAGGCGACCGCCAAGCCTCAGGGAGGGCCGAACCCATGACCCCTTTCAGCTACTGCAGGCCTGCATCGGTCAGTGAAGCGGTAAACATGGCGGACGAATCCACCCGCTTTATTGCCGGCGGCACCAACCTGGTCGATCTGATGAAGGAGAACGTGGTTAACCCGCAGCGCTTGATCGACATAACCGCCCTGGACCTGCACGGCATCGAGCCCACCGCCAACGGCGGCGTTTTGATTGGCGCATTGGTCAGCAACGCCGACCTTGCCTGGAATGCGGTGATCGAACAGCACTACCCGTTGCTGTCCCAAGCCATCCTTGCGGGCGCATCACCGCAGCTGCGCAACATGGCAAGTACCGGGGGCAACCTGTTGCAGCGTACGCGCTGCTATTACTTCTATGACACCGGCACCCCCTGCAACAAACGTGAGCCAGGAAGCGGTTGCCCTGCCCGCTCGGGTCTCAACCGCATCCACGCCATTCTCGGCGCCAGCGATACCTGCGTTGCCACGCACCCCTCGGACATGTGTGTGGCGCTGGCAGCACTCGATGCCGTTGTGCACGTGCAAGGCCGCGCCGGCTCACGGCTGATCCCCTTTACCGACTTCCATCGCCTGCCAGGCAACACGCCGGAGCGTGACAACCAGCTGTCAGCCGATGAGCTGATTACCGCGATAGAACTGCCACCTGCTGAGTTTGCGCAGCACTCTCACTACCTGAAGATTCGCGACCGTGCCTCGTACGCGTTTGCACTGGTATCGGTCGCTGCCGCGTTGAAGTTCGATGGCGACGTCATCCAGGAAGCCCGGGTGGCTCTGGGAGGCGTAGCGCACAAGCCTTGGCGAGACACAGCTGTGGAGAAGACCTTGCAAGGTCAAAGGGCTTCCCACGCCCTCTTCGCGCGCGCGGCCCAAGCATGGCTGCAGATGGCAAAACCGCTGAGCCACAACGCTTTCAAAGTGGAACTCGCCAAACGTGCGATCGTCCGTGCGCTCAGTGAAGCCGCAGGCGACGCCAGCATTCAGAGGACGACGCCATGACCCAGACGACCAATGTGGTGGGCAAACCCCTGGACCGCGTGGATGGCGTTGCCAAGGTGACTGGCAAGGCGCGGTACGCCGGTGAGTACCCCGAGGCCGGGCTGCTTCACGCCAGTGTGGTATCGAGCACCATCGCCTGCGGCCGGGTGCGCTCGATCGACGCTAGCCAGGCACTGCAGTTACCCGGCGTGGTCGCGGTGCTGCACCACGCCAATCGCCCACGCATTTCCAGCTATGACGACGACTACAGCGATGCCGACTCAGCCGAAGGCTCCCCGTTCCGGCCGCTATTCAACGACCGTGTGCTGTATAGCGGGCAACCGTTGGCACTGGTGGTCGCCGAGAGCCTTGAACTGGCCCGCCATGCCGGCGCCCTGGTGCGCATCGACTACAGCGAAGAGCCGCACCAGACCGACCTGTACGCGGTGCTCGAGCAGACGCACCCGGCACCCGCTGAAACGCCAGAGCCTCGCGGTGATTTCCCAGGGCACTACGCACAAGCCGCAGTACGTGTAGATGCCACCTACGACACGCCCATCGAGCATCACAACCCGATGGAGCCCCACGCGTCGACCGTTTTCTACAAAGCTGGGGACTCACTGGAAATTCATGACAAGACCCAGGGTACCCAGAACTGTCAGGACTACCTGCACAAGGTGTTCGGCCTGCCCAAACAGAACATCAGGGTGCTCGCCGCTTTTGTCGGCGGTGCCTTTGGCTCCGGGCTGCGGCCGCAATACCAGTTGCCATTGGCAGTCATGGCAGCCCTGCACCTGAAACGTTCGGTGCGCCTTACCCTTACACGCCAGCAGATGTTCACTTTCGGCTACCGCCCCCGTACGCAGCAGCGGCTGCGCCTGGGTGCGGCGGCGGATGGCAAGCTGCTGGCAATTGCCCACGACGCGCTCGGCCAGACATCGCGCTTCGAAGACTTCACCGAACACCTGGTGGAGTGGAGCGGCATGCTCTACCACTGCGACAACGTTGCGCTCGGTTATCGCCTTGCGCCGCTCGACGTCTATACCCCGCTGGACATGCGTGCGCCGGGTGCTGCGTCCGGCGTGCTCGCACTGGAGTGCGCGATGGATGAGTTGGCATGCGCTGCGAACCTCGACCCGCTCCAATTGCGTCGACGCAATTTTGCCAGCCACAATGGCAACGACGGCAAACCCTATTCCAGCAAAGAGCTGTTGGCCTGTTATGACCAGGGCGCCGCGCGCTTCGGCTGGGGCAAACGCACCCCAAAGCCGCGCAGCATGCGAGAGGGCAACCAATTGATCGGCTGGGGCGTGGCCGGCGGGGTCTGGGAAGCGCTGCAGATGAAGGCCAGCGCCAAGGCCTGCTTCGACAGCCACGGGCATTTGACCGTCAGTAGCGCCACCACTGACATAGGTACCGGTACTTATACCGTGATGACTCAGATCGCTGCGGACGCTGCGGGGGTCTTGCCCGAGGATGTGACCTTCCTGTTGGGCGACTCCTCACTACCGACAGCGCCGTTGCAGGGCGGCTCGTTTACGGTGTCTTCGGTGGGTTCGGCAGTGCAGCAGGCCTGTCAGATCCTGCGCACCAAGGTGCTGGAACTCGCGCGCCAGAATTTCCCCGAAATAGCGGCGACGCCGGCAGAGAATGTGGCGTTCGCGCAAGGCTACCTGCAAGCGGGGAAACACCGTATTGCCATCGCCAGCATCGCCGCAACGGCCAAGGACGGCGAGCTGCAGGTGCAGATCGACGCCGAGCCCGGTGCCGGACGCCAGCCGTTCTCCACCGCTACCCATTCGGCCGTCTTCGTAGAGGTACACGTTGACGAAGACCTGGGTACGATCAAGGTCATGCGGGTGGTCAGCGCGGTGGCCGCCGGGCGTGTGGTCAACCCGAAAACCGCCCGTAGCCAGATCCTCGGAGGCGTGGTCTGGGGGTTGGGCATGGCGTTGCAGGAAGAGACGCAAACCGATCATGAACTCGGTCGCATCCTCAACCACAACCTGGCCGAGTATCACATCCCGGTGCATGCCGATATCGCTGACATCGAGGTGATGTTCGTGGAAGAGCACGACGATATCGTCAATGACCTAGGCTCCAAGGGGGTAGGCGAGATCGGCGTCGTTGGGGTCGCGGCGGCGGTTGCCAATGCCGTTTACCATGCTACCGGCAAACGCGTGAGAGCGTTTCCGATAACGCTGGACAAAGTGCTCTAGCAGCGGGCGGGGTTTGCGGGATCGGGCGCCACGCAGGCGGCGCTCGAGTCAAGGGTACTGGAGAATTCCAGGCATACCTGCATCCCCGCCTTCAACATCAGAGTTTGAAGCGAACGTGAATGGTGCTTTTATCTGTGCCCCCATCAATCGAGATCGCCGAGCTGCCATAGCCTGAATAACTTCTGACAAGCCGCATGCCAAGGCCCGTTCCGCTAGGTTTGGGATAATTTTCGGGAAACCCGTCACCCTCGTCAGTGACGGTGATCAACGCGTGGTCACCTGCATCCCGCACGCTGACCTCGATGGTGCCTTTGCCGTATTTCAAGGCATTGGTGATCAGCTCGGAGATGACCAGACCCAACGGCGCCATTCTTGCTGGCAGCAGGGTGAATGCGTCAGCGTCAAGGACGATCTTCCGGTCGGCCAGTGCCCTCCCCAGGTCACCGAGCAAGGCACCAAGGTAGTCGCCGGCAAGCACCTCTTGATCGGCCGTCTGATAGAGCCGTTCATGCACGCTGGCAATGGTCACAACCCGACCCGCTGCCGTTTCCAGTTGCAGCTTGACCGCGGCATCCGGCGTCAGGTTCGCCTGCAATAGCAACAGGGTATTGACCAGATGCAGGCTGTTCTTGACGCGGTGATGGATTTCTTCGAGGTGCAGGTCGTTCTTGTTGAGCCTGGAGTTCTGTGCATCGATCAACGACAGCAACTGAGCCTCATAATGGTGCCGTTCGGTGATGTCTCTGGATACCGCAATGAGTTTTTCGACCTGGCCATCGGCGTTCAACACGGGGGCAACGGAGACATCCCACCATTTAGGCGCCTGCTGACCGGTAGGGCAGAACCCTTCGAAGCGGGTCGACTCGCCTCTGGCGACTTTTTCCAAAGCCTCCCGGACGACCGGGCCCGACTCGGCGGGCCAAAGCTGCAACCATGGCTGCCCTTTGATCTCTGCCAGGTCGGCGATATGCATCAACGCCAACCCGGCGTCGTTCATGAACTCGATGTGACCGCTGCTGGACAACACGTTCACACAGTCCGGGCTGGCGTTGAGCATGCTTTCCGAATAGGGGTCGGCCAGTTGAGGATCATCCCCAGCGGTCAGCCGCTCAACCGCCATGGAGATAACGTTGGAGATCCCTTCCAGGAACACCAGATCGCTTTCGATGAAATCCTCACCATCGCTACTGTCTGCCTCAAGTACCCCAAACGGCATCAATGCGCCCCTGATAGGCACGTTGATGGCACGCTCGATACCATACTTTTTCAGCAATTCTGGCGTTCTGAAGCGCTGTTCCTGGCCCAGGTGGTTCGAAATCACAGGCCGATAGGTTTGAATGGCAAACCCGGCAGGGCTGGCCTCGTCGGCCCCCACTGTCGCGTGGCCAATATCGGACTCATCCCACCCTACCCCATGCGACAGCAGAAACCTGTCGCTATCGGGAATCGGCATCAGGACCTTGGCGAATCGGGTGTGCATGCCTTTGGCCACCAGTGTGCAAGCCTGGTCAAGCACGTCATCCAGGTTGGTGGATTTAAGCGACATGACCGCGTACTCGACCACCAGCTCGTGCTGCCTGTGCAGCCGGGCTTGGGATTTCCTGAGTGCGGCACGAATGGTCTCGTCAGGGGGCAGCTGCTGCATCAATAGTCTTCCAGGGCGCTGAGAAATGCCGTTCTAAGGTTAGCCTTTGGAGAAACGGCCGTAGGCTACATCAGATCTGGTGTAACACCGCTGATCGCTTCGGTGCAACCACCAACATTGATGTATGCATGCCCCTTGCCTGCGCTTTGATCATGCAAGCTGGATATAAACCGAATAACTGCCCAGCAACAGCCAGAACCCAAGAAAGATCCAAGGCGTACGCAGCGAAAAAAGCAGGGACTTGCGATGCCCTGCACGGGAGGTTTCCGCCTCGCAAAACAGCGGAGATTCGTCATAGGCCAGGCCCATCATGGGTTCACTGAGCAGAAGATGGCTTTGCTTGAGCTGCCAGTGATCGATGATCCGATAGGCCGCGCGAATGCCAGGCCATGCATTGAGCGTACTCATCACGCCCAGCAATGCGAGAAAGGCGGGCACCAGCAATGTGAACATCTCACCCCAGCTCTGGTTCAGGTTGCCCATGGACGACACGTAAGCGATGACCAGAAACGACTGGGCGGCCAGGTAGGCATCGGTGCGGTTGGCCAGGATGGTGGTCTCGTACTGAATTTCCCTGCGGTAGAAGTCCAGCCGCTCCTTAGGCGAACCGAACATCCTCGCATTGTGTTCATCGATCTCGTGTTCAGGGGTGGTAGGGGTGATGATTCGAGGCACGTGGCGACTCCTGGTGTTCGCTGAGCCATACCGGGTGGCGGTAGGCGCTTGAGCGGTAGAACAGCGCGCACAACGAAAATTCAGTCGCCATGCCCAGGCCAACCGTCCGTCGTTCAAACACCGGATCCCGTCCAACAAACCCTTGTCACATCTTTCGAACAGGTATGAGCCTTCCAACTGCAGGAGCTTGCACCATGCGTGACTACCCTACCCCTCCGTTTCCCTCACAACCGCAAAGCGTCCCGGGTTCGCAGCGCAAGATGGAACCTTCCCCGGACTGTGGCGAGCACACCTACACCGGCAACGGCCGACTCAACGGCAAGATAGCGCTGATCACTGGCGCCGACAGCGGGATCGGGCGTGCAGTCGCCATCGCCTACGCCCGCGAAGGCGCAGACATTGCCCTCGCCTACCTTGATGAGCACGACGATGCGCAGGAAACCGCCCGTTGGGTCCAGGCTGCGGGCCGGCAATGCCTGCTGCTGCCCGGGGATCTGGCGCGCAAACAGCACTGCTACGACATCGTCGACAAGACCGTGGAGCAGTTTGGTCGTATCGACATTCTGGTCAATAACGCCGCGTTTCAGATGGCGCACGACAGCCTCGATGAAATCGACGATGACGAATGGGTAATGACATTCGACGTCAACATCACGGCCATATTCCGCATTTGCCAGCGGGCGCTGCCATCGATGCCCAAAGGCAGTTCGATCATCAACACCAGTTCGGTCAATTCCGATGACCCATCGCCCAAACTGCTGGCCTATGCCACCACCAAAGGCGCCATCGCCAACTTCACCGCCGGGCTGGCCCAATTGCTGGGAGACAAAGGGATTCGGGTCAACAGCGTGGCACCAGGCCCGATCTGGACCCCACTGATCCCTGCCACCATGCCCGATGAGGCAGTGAAAAACTTCGGGTCGAGCTATCCGATGGGCCGGCCGGGCCAACCGGTTGAGGTAGCTCCGATCTACGTCTTGCTCGGCTCCGATGAGGCCAGCTACATCTCTGGCTCACGCTATGCCGTTACGGGCGGAAAACCCATTCTTTGACCTGCAAGGCCGTGATTCCACAACCGCGATGAGGTGCACCATGAACGCTATCGATCTGCTGATTCAAGACCACAAACTGGTTAAAAAGCTGCTGGACGAACTGTCTTCAACCACCGAGCGCGCCGTCAAGAAGCGTGCCGAACTCCTGCATCGGATCGAGCAGGAGTTGCAGATCCACACCGCGCTTGAAGAAGAGATCCTTTACCCGGCCATCAAACAAGCCGGGGGCAAGGAAGAAGCGAAGATGTACTACGAGGCAAAAGAGGAACACCGCACGGTCGATGCGCTGGTGTTGCCGGACCTGCTGCACACCGAAACCGGCACGCTCGAATTTGCAGGCCGCGTCAAAGTGATGAAAGAGTTGCTTGAACACCATATCGAAGAGGAGGAAGACGAGTTGTTTCCCACGGCGAAAAAGCTGTTGAGCAAAGATCTGCTGGAAGAAATGGGCCAAGCCATGGAAGCGCAAAAAAAGATGCTCAAGGGTGAGCAGCGTGCCGCTTGAATTCAAAGCAGCCAAGCAAAAGGCATGAAATGCCACTGGCAGATGCTGCAAGGTGCCGCGGGCAGGACTATGACCCCATACGCCTGCCCTAGCCTCAACCTTTGCCTAGCATTCTCGCCAACACGAACGTTGCCAGCACGGCCAGCACCACTGCGCCAGTAATGGACGGTACCGTACCCAGCGGCTCGATCGAGCTTTTCACCGCCAGGTAAAAGCCCAACACCCCCACAGCGCCAATGGCATTGCCGCGCACGATCGCACCCAGCTCCTGGTGACCGCCCTGAACATGGGCGAACACCGCCAGCGGCCAGGCAATCACCGGGATGGGTGCCAGCAGGCCGCTGGCCACCGGCCCAAGCCATTGGGCACTGGCAGTGATCGCCACCAACAACAGGGTTGCCGTGAGCATGCGCATGGGGATCACCCAGCGAGGCAGCGGCACAACCTTCGCGGCACCGGCCTGCGCATTGTTCGAGGTAAGGATGATGATCAGCGTAAGCAGGAGCAACGTCACGCCGACTGACACCGCCACCATGCCCAAGCGGCTCATCACAAAGGCGGTGACCGCGTAAACCGCCACGCCCGTGATGCAGCCGATAAAAGCGGACACATGCCGGGTCACCAGGTAGTAGAACAGGTAGGTTGCCTGTACGGCGGCCAACCCCGCCAATGCGCCAGGCACCGCCTGCAACGCAAAACCAGGCCCCTGTTCGAGGCTGAGAAACAACATGACCAGGGCCGAGGTGACCGGCAGCCCGGAGAGCAGCCCCCCGATCTGGGTACCCCAGCGCCTGGCTGCCAGCGAGATGGCCAGCATGAGGGTCGGGGTGATCAGGAACTTGAGGTAGAAGGCAGTCATTGAGGGCGGCATCAGTTTCAAAAGACAGGAGTGGGCTTATCGTGCCTGACAGGCGGCAGATAAGCGCCCAATGCTAATGGAACCGCTGGGGCATTACTCAGATTATTAGCGCCCGTTAATAAAGTAGAACGTCGCCAACCCTGCCCCAGTCATCAGCAAGGAACCTGTGACGTGCAAAGCGATAGAGCCCAGAGCCCATGAAATACGCCCCTCCTGCATAAGCGACACGACCTCTGCGGAGAAAGTGGAGAACGTGGTCAATCCACCGCAAAAACCAGTGATCAGCAGCAGGCGCCATTCGGGGCTGAGCGACGGCGATGCGGAGAAGAATGCGATGGCCAAGCCAATGATGTAGCCACCAAGGAGGTTGGCCAGCAGGGTACCTGGCGGCACGGCGGGGAAAAGTGCATTGAGCTTCATGCCCAGGCCCCAGCGAAGCCAGGCACCGACCATGGCACCAATCCCGATGGCCAATAGCGACTTCAACATACAGCATCGCGCTCCGGGCAAAGAACTGGCAGGCATTCGGTACCGGCATCAGCCGCCAGCTTCAGCCGATCGGCCTTGCAGATGTATTTAGGCTTGTTTCGCGGTGCCAGCTTGGCGGCGGCCTTTTTCTGGTGTGCTTGCAGCAACTGCTTGATCTTCTTGCGACGGTTCATGGTGCCACTCGGTACGGGGTTGATCAGGTAGAACACATCATAAATGATGGAACCAGGCCCTGGGGGCGCGGGTGAATCACTCGTTGCCCTGGCGCTTGGCGTTTTTCTTGACGATGGCCTTCATCCGCGTCGCAGCGCGCTGCACGGTGGCCATCTTCTCCGGGCGTTTCATGCCGCGCCACTTGCGGATTTCCTCACGGGTTCGGCCACAGCTCACGCACAGCTCGCTGTTGAGCTGGCAAAGCGAGACGCAGGGGTTTTCGATGTCTTTGGCCATGGGCTGCTCCGGTCGTGGCCGCGGATGATAGCGCACGACGGCCAGATGCGCCGAGAACAGGGCGCTCCACAGGCCCTCAAGCCGCTGCGGCCCTGTCGGTATCGCTGCTGACCTCGAACTGCCCGACCAGCTTCTGCAGCTTGCTGGCATTGGCCTTCACCGTCTCGGCACTGCTCTGCAGCACCACCGCCGTCTGGCGCATTTCACTGGAAGACTGGTTGACCTGCTCAATGGTCTTGCCATAAGCCAGGCTGCGCTGGTTGAGCTGCTGAATGATCTGGAACATGCTCTCTACCGCCTGGTGCAACTGTACGTTCTCCGACGAGGCATCTTCGGCCAGGCGCAAACTGTCATCGACATTATGTACCCCCTCCTCCATGAAGCTGACGGCTTGCTGGGTTTCATTCTGCAGGCCTTCGACCATGTGCCGGATGTCGTCGGCGGCGCGCGCCGTGCGCGAAGCCAGGCTGCGCACTTCGTCGGCCACCACCGCAAACCCTCGGCCATGCTCGCCCGCGCGGGCGGCCTCGATGGCGGCATTGAGGGCCAGCAGGTTGGTCTGGTTGGTGATGTCGCTGATCAGCCCGCTGATGTTGCCGATCTGCGCCATCCTGCTGTCGAGCAACTGCACACTGGAAGCAGAACGCGCTACCACATCCCGAATCGACTGGGTGCCGGCCTGCACCGCCAGGTACTGCTCGCGGGCACGGCTGACCACCTCGTCCATGGCCTGCTTCATCTGCTCTGCGCTGACCGAAGCCTGCTGCAGTTCGCCCAGTTGCTCCTCCATGATGATCATCATCTGGTGCACCGCCTCGGCCACTTCGCTGGAGGTGACGCTCGCTTCGTGGCTGCGCCCGAGCATCATCTGATTGGTGGCGCCCACCGTGCGGCTGGCCTTGACCACTTGGCCCACCACCGAGTCCAGGCGGTCGATGAAGCTGTTGATCCAGCGCGCCATGTCGCCACTTTCATCGTTGGCCATGGTCGTGGTGTCCAAGCGCTGGCGCAGGTTGCCCTCGCCCTCGGCGATGGTGCGCAGTACATCGGTCATGCCATTGAACCTGGCAGCGAGCCGCCTTGGCCCCAGCGCACTGAAAAGCAGTGTGGCAGCCAGCATGCTCACGGCCAGCAGCGCATCGTTGATGCCTTGCGCCAAGCCCGCGTAGTGCTGCACCAGGAAGTTGCAACCAAACAGGCCGGCCATGATCGCGATGTACGGCTTCATCAACCCGTAGCTGAGTGAGCGTCGCCGGTAGACCTCCTCCAGATCGGCTTCGCACATCATGCCCCACCGGTCCGGCGAGCCCGGCAACTGGAATGTGACGCCTTTGCCCACCACTGGTACATGGCGATAGTCCGAATAGCCAGGGTAAGTCACGAACAGGTTGGCGCCCTGGCGGATGGTTTCCCGAACGCCTGGATGAAGCTCGCGGGTGGCAGGGTCGGTAAAGCGCAGCTCAAGCTCGGTATGGCGCTGGACCTGCACGGTGCTCCATGGCGTATGCACCCCACTCTTGAGGTTTTCCCCGTGGGTGAAGGTGCCGTCCTCGAAACGTGAGCGCGACAGGGCGGTACCCGGTTTGATAGCGGGGTCGAAATGCGATTGCGCCATGAACAGGTAATTGTCACCGGACTCGGCATAGATATGCCCGGCCTCGCGCTGGATCAGGTCGCCCAATACATCGTTGGGCACCCGGCCGCAGAGGCAGCCGTAGACCTTCCCTTGCGCTTTGAGCGGCTGATAGAACATCAGTGTCACTTCGTCGTGAAACCGCGACGACGAGGGGCCGATCTGCAAGGTCAGCGGATCACTGTAGGGGCCGTGCAAAAACGGCGCCTTCAACCCCTGGGCCAAGGCGCCCAGTTGCCCGATGCGTTGGCCGTTACTGCGTTGCGCCCAACTCGACAACACAACCGTGCCACTGGTGTCGATGATGAACAGTTCCGAGAAGTCGTTCGCTTGGGCGAGCTTGTCCAGCAATGGCGTGCGGTCGTGAGCCAGGGCCGGGCCAAGGTTTTCAGCAAGTTCCGCCAGGTGTTCCCACTGTTCTCTCGCCCAGCTTTGCAGCAACTGCATGCGGGTCTGGGCTATGGCTTCGAACGTCTGCTCGATGACCGGATAAGTCGATCGGTTGAGCCCGCAGGACCAGCGCATGCTGAGCTTGCCGGTTTTTCCGAACCACGGCAGCCAACGCTTCTCACCCGATGACAACTGCATGGAACCACTTGAGAGCGACATTATCTTCACCATACGCGACATCACAATGGCAAAGTGATAGCAAGTACTACGCCAACTCGTATGCAAGCTAATGATTAGGCAGGTAGCCATGGCCTCAGTACGCCATCTGCGCACCAATGAGGGGCAAAAAATGCGACCTGCGCCAATAAGGGTCGCCCGCCACAGGACCTGATCTCACTCACCGCCAGTACTGCGTGTCATCGACAATCTGTTCATGCCCTGCAAACAGCGCCGGCAACTGCTCCTTGAGGTAATCGATCCAGGTCCGCACCTTGGCATCCAGATAGTGCCGCGACGGGTACATTGCGTACAACGCACACTCACGCAACCGGTAAGGTGCCAACAACCGCCGCAAGCGCCCTTGCTCGATCGCCTGGCTGGCCGTGTAGAACGGCAGCAGCCCGATGCCCATGCCCAGTTCACTGGCCACCAGCATCGCGTCGGCGACGTTGGTCAGGAAGCTGTCGCGCGGCGCGATCACGCAATGGTCCAGCCCTTGGGGAAACACCCAGTCGCCCTCATACATCGGGTACGCCATGCGCAGGCAGCGGTGCTCATGCAGGTCTTCGGGCCGCTCGGGCACACCATGGGCCTCCAGGTAACTGGGCGCGGCGCAGGGGATGCTGAAGATGGTACCCAGCGGCACAGCGATCAGCTGTGAGTCGGGCAACGCGTCGTCCACGGTGATCACCACATCGTGCCCTTCGGCCAGCGGGTCGGGGTTGCGCTGGGACAGGGTCAGCTCCACCACCACCTCCGGGCATAGCGCGTTGTAGCCGGCCACCAGCGGCATCAGCAACAGGCCAAGGCCGTGCGGGCAATGCAGGCGCAGCCGGCCACGGGGGGTCAGGTGCGCGCCACGCGCTTCGCCCACCGCCTCTTCGGTCAACAGCATGATTTGCCGCGAGCGCTCAAGAAACCGCTCGCCGGCCTCGCTCATGCGCAAGCGCCGGGTGGTGCGGTGCAGCAGGCGAGTCTGCAGCTGATTCTCAAGCTCGGCGACGATCCGCGACACCTGCGCGGCTGAAATGTCCAGGGCATTGGCAGCCGCGGCGAAGCTGCCGCACTCCACTACCCGGGTGAAGGTGCGCATGGCGTGCAGCATGTCCATGGGGCTCGGCTCCTTGTTCGTTCTTATTCGTACGTTCCAGGCAGGAATCTATCACGGCTTAGCCCATTTATTGTGCACAGCCAAACAATACATCATTGGTAAAACATTGAAGAAGGAGCCTGCCATGAACATCAAACGCTCGATCGCGCTGCTTGCGCTCTCTGCCACCTTCGCCTCGTTCGGCGCCTTGGCCGCCCCAGGCGCCGCCCAGCCGGCCGCCAACGACAGCGCCAACTACGAATACGGCATGCCGCTGGATGTAGCCAAAGTGGTGTCGATCTCCCCGGCCAGCAACATTGCCGATTGCCAGGTGGGCACCGCACACATGGTCTATGTCGACCATCAGGGCCAGACCCACGAGGTCAACTACCAGGAGATGGGTAACTGCTCGCAGCAGTGATTCAGGCCAGCACCTGGGTGATCCAGCCAACCTGCCTGGCAAAGTCCTGCAGCTTGTGTGGCGCGATCGCATCCCGGGCACGTTCGAAGTTGGCCAGGGTCTGCTGCTTCTGACGCAGCATGCGCTGCCACTTGGTGACAAACGCCGGGCTTTTCTCCCGCATCAGCACCGGGCCAAAATACAGCTCTTCGGCGCTGTAGACCACCGCCTCGCCCGGCTCGGCAACGATGATCTCGTAGTCGAAACGGTTCTCGCGCAACACCTCTTCGCAGACAATCCGGTAGCCGTTGGCCATCAGCCAGGCCCGTAGCTCGCGCTCACCGCCGTTGGGCTGCAGGATCAACCGCTCGCTGCCGCTCAGGCGTGCCTTGCCCCGCTCCAGGATTTCGCACATGGTGTCGCCGCCCATGCCGCAGATACTCACCGCCGAAATGCGGTCTTGCGCCTGGATCGCCTCCAGGCCATCGGCCAGGCGAATGGTGATGTGTTCCTGCAGGCCGTTGCGGCGCACGTTGCGCTGGGCCGAAGCATAAGGCGTTTGCGCCACTTCCCCGGCCACCCCCGCTTCGATCACCCCACGCAACGCCAAGGCCACCGGCAGGTAGCCGTGGTCCGAGCCGATATCGGCCAGGCGCGCGCCTTGCGGCACATGCGCCGCCACACGCTCCAGGCGCATCGACAATGTCTGTTCGTTCAACTCAAGCCCCTTGCTCAACAATCGGCGCGATTCTGACCGCCGTGGCGCGGTATTACAATGCGCGCGGGCCAAGCGGTGCCCTGTGGCTCGACCCCTGCGCCGTGCTCGCGTAGGCTTGCGGCTTTCCTTCCGTCGCAAGTGCACCCTCGCCTACCTCACCCCGCCTAGTACGGTGATCTCAGCGCAAGCCACCTGATTGCATACCCTCAAATGCATTACCAGCGCGGGAGCGACCAAGATGAGCCAAGCCGAAGTCACTGAAAGCCAACGCACCGTCGATGAACTGCTGCCCACCCGCCTCGTCGAGAAGGCGACTGGCCTCGAACGCCAGACACTGGTGCGTTTGCCGGGCTTCCCGCGGTTCGTGGTGCTCTCCATCCGTGCCGATGGTCGGCCGGCCAAGATCGCTTGGCTGAAAAGCGAGGTCGATGCCTGGATCCTCGCCCGCGCAGCGGAGAGGAAACCCACCCAGGCACCTACAGAACCCGCATGAACCGTATTTGCTTCACCACGACAGTGCCGTCAGAGCGCAGCGACACCCCCAGTCCGCTTGGCGTTGGACCCTAGGCGGGGGCGTGTTTTGGGCGGCGTTCGCGGCGCTGTTCGCCTGGATAGCTGACGCCACACCGACGAACATCATGGCCGCTGGTGCATATGGCTTCGCGGCTTGCTGCATCCTCATGCCAGTTTCGTTTGCCTGGAGCTGGGTGGTGCGCAACGTTCAGCACTTCGCCGAAGCGTTCGCGGCGCTACTGGTGGGCGCGCTGCTGTGGGCACATGTATGGCTTCTGGCGTACGTGCTGATGGGGCTGGAGTTTGGTCTGTACTCGATGCCGAACATTGCGGGCTGGTTGCTGGTCAGCCTGTGGTTGTTCATGCGACGGGTCAGGTAGGCGTGGGTTTAGCTTTCGACGAGGTATGGCATGGCAAGGCCGGGAGGGGCATGCCGGGGCCGGGCGTGGCAAGGGCTGTAATCAGCGGTTAGCACATTGACAGCAGTGTGCTCCCCGGTGGCATCAGTCACCACCAGCGGCGTCGATTGAAGGGCACAGGCGGTATCCCAGTAGTGCAAATAGATCGGCTACAATCGCAGTACAAGCAACCAAAGGTATGGATATGGAAAAGCTCAGTTTGGAAGCCAAGAAAGCGTGGTTCGCCAAGCACCGCAAGGCCAACTATGCAGCCAGCCTGCGCCTTGAGGGTGTATGGGTGCAGAAAGGTGAAGACGAGATCAAGCTGCCAACCCGTGCCGCAGCGCTCAAGGCTGTGCGGCAGATCAAGGCTTGAGGCGGGACAAGTACGGTTCCGGCCAAGACACGGACTGCTATCCGGGCACGGACGTCCTAATTAACCTGCTCGACTTGCGCGACCCTGACGACTTAGAGGACGCCGAGCGCTATCTCAGCGCAGTGGCAGCATCCACCATGGAGTTCACGCCACCGCCCTACAGCCTGAACTCCCTCAAACAAATCCACCGTGCTCTGTTTTCTCAGGTCTATAGCTGGGCCGGCGAGGTCCGTTTCAGCGCGATCAGCAGGGACGAAACCCGCTTCTGTAGCCCCGAGCGCATAGCGCCGGAAGCGGCAAGGGAATTCACGAAGATGGGTGCTGCTGGATGGTTTGAAGGGTATTCGCGAACCGACTTGGTGGTTGCAGTAGCGGAGTCTTACGGCACACTAAACGTTGTGCACCCTTTTCGGGAAGGTAATGGGCGCACACAGCGAATCCTGTTTGAGTGGCTCATTGTCAATGCCGGATACTCTATCAACTGGGAGCTGGTGGATAGCGAGTAATGGGTCAATGCCAATATACGGTCTTACCTTGGTGACGACGGGTGGCTGGCTCACATATTCGACCGATGCATCGGAGAGCCGATCACAGAGAGTGAGGCATTGTAGATGTTCCCTGCGCGGTATACCTCTGCACATGTGCCAAGCCGAGAGTAGCGGACGCCTGCCCCCTGCCGCTATGATTGCTGGCTATTTGCCACGTAATGGTCGCGGTGCTGGTGGAGAGGGTAATGGCAGGATTGTGGGAACCATCGGCGGGCGTGTTCTGGAGCACACCACCCGTTGTGCCTGAACCGGCGCTACCTCTGTCGACAGAGATCACTATTGGCGTGATTGTCGCCGTCCTGGTGACCGCGCTGCTGAAACTCTTCGCGCTCTACTGCTGGCCGAAGCGCTGGCGTGTGCGCAACCACCTCGGGGCAATCGGCACCGCACTTACGCTGTCCTACTTCGCCTTTGTGCTCCCACTGATCGGGGGCCGCGTCGACTCACTTATGACCATGCCCTTGAACGAGGTCGGCGACTTCCTCGCCGGTGCTTTCGGGCCGGTAGCATTCATGTGGTTGGTGCTGGGCTTTCTGCAACAAGGTGAGGAACTGCGCCAAGGCACCGAAGCGCTCCAGCTGCAGGCCGTAGAGTTGAGGAGCATGGCGGAAGCCGCAAGCCAGCAGATCGAGGCGCAGCGAGAGGCGTTCGAGCACCAACTCGACGAGAAAGACCGAGCGCTTAGGGCTGTCTTCACAGCCAAAGTCAAGATGGTTACGGGTGGCACTGGGCACATGTCGAACACCATAAACCTCACGAACACCGGGGCCAACGCCTACGACGTTGAGGTTTCTTTTGAGCCACCTTTCCCTGACTGGAGCGGTGGGTATCTTGATGGCATCCGCACAAACAGCAGCGCTCAGTTCTCGATTCATATTCGACCGGAAGACCGCCACCGAGAGGGCATTATGCTTGTGGCTTACAAGGACGCCGAAGGTAGGACGCGAGCTGAGAGCTTTGACTACTCGCTGTTTGACGACTGGATCATGATCGCAAAGACACAATCCACGTCTGGGTGACGGCGCCATCCCTAGCGCCACATGTGCACATCAGTCATCCACCATCTTCCCACGTGGTGCAGGCTTCTGACTTTCCCTGACGGCAGGCCAGGCGCTCGGCGCGAGTGAGCTTCAGCAACCAACTGAGCAGTGTGCCCTCCGCCTCAGGTGCAGAGCGGCACTCAACAATGGACGGCCCCTTCTCGTCGGTCACGCTGCTGATGTTCCACACCGGTCGTGGCAAGTGCACAGCGAACACGTCGCCAGTGCCCCGCTCGATCTTGGCGCGTCTGGTGTCAAGGCTGTGCAGCTTCGCGTCGAGGCGCAACTGCTGTAAATGTTCATGCGTGGAGTGAGTCACGATGCAATACCTCCATTGAGGGCGTCCAGCTGGGCGCGCATATGGTCGAGTTCGGACTTGCGGGCGTTGGACTGGAGGCGACTGTCAGCGGACTTGAGGCGCTGTAGTGCTGCGTGCGCATTTCGCAGTGCAAGGCGTGCGACTTCGCGTTCGGCATCCAAGAATTTCTGCGCGTCCATCAGTTCGTCGACGCGTTTCTGTGCGGCCTCAATGGCTTGTTGTGCTTCGCCGTAGGGGTTCATTTGCGGGCCTCCCGCTGCTGGATGGCTTGCTTCAAACGGTCGAGCGGGCTGCGTTTGCCAGCCGTGACCAGGGGAATCAGCGTGACCTTGACCGCGTTGCGGGCTTTAGTAACGACCTTGTCCAGGGCCTGCCACGCCTTGCTGTGCATCAGGGCGTTAGCATCGCGGAGGATGAGCTGGCCGGTGATTTCGTCGCGTTCGTGGAGCTGTTCAGGGGTCAGCACATGCGTGACCTTGACGGAAGTGAATTCGCCTTTCTGCTTTCCCGGTGCCCATCCAAGGCGACCAAGCTCGACGCGCACTGGGTCATCGGTCTGCTGCGACTGCGCGATGGGGGCGGCGATTGAGAGCGGACCGCCAGGATAGGTGCGGTTCGGCATAGGTTCGCCAAGGGCATCGAGCTTTGGCGACAGGCTTTGGCGCAGGCCTGGCAAGCGGTATTTGATCAGGTCCAGTATCGAGTTGGGACCTCGGGCGTGGGGGTCATTCTCGCTGGCGATGTTCGACAGCAGTGTCACCGGCTGCGCCAGCGTTCCAGCCATCTGGCGGGTGTACCACGTACACATCCATCATTTGGTAATATGATGTAGTCACGGCAAGCGCAACCCCCGTTTCTGTTGGCTAAAATCGACAGTCTCGGAAAGTCAGGCGAAAATTCTTACTTCCGTCGCAAGGCAAAACACTTTATGGCCAACATTATCTTCACCCCGGATTCCGATGCCGAGTCCATTTCTTCCGACGTCGCCGAGTTCAACGGCGTGCTGGTCACCACCCAGATTCCAGCCGATCTGGACGGCGATATCGTGCAGCAGAGCGAAAGCACCCTGCAGGCACTGAAAGAAGCCTTGGAAAAGGCCGGCAGCGGCATGGACCGGGTCATGCACCTGACCATCTACCTCACCGACATGGCCGACCGCGCCGCCTTCAACGAGGTGTACCAGCGTTTCTTCAGCAAGCCGTGGCCGGTGCGCGCTGCCGTGGGCGTGGCGGCGCTGGCGTACCCGCAAATGCGTGTAGAAGTGACCGCGATGGCGGCCAAGGGCTGACACAGCGGTTGCCTCACCGCCAGGGGCTGCAAAGCGGCCCCAACCCAAGCAGGACGCAGTACCGGCAAAACACCTCTGGGCAGCCAAAGCATGCCACCCGCCCATTTCCCCGCTACAATGCCGCCCTACCGTGACAGCCCGAACCTATAACGACATGTCCCTTCCAAAGAATCACCTGGAACTGCTCAGCCCTGCCCGTGACGTGGCCATCGCCCGTGAAGCGATCCTGCACGGCGCTGACGCCATCTACATCGGTGGCCCGAGCTTTGGCGCGCGCCACAACGCCTGCAACGAAGTGGGCGAAATCGCCGAGCTGGTAGAGTTCGCCCGGCGCTATCACGCCCGCGTGTTCACCACCATCAACACCATCCTGCACGACAACGAGCTGGAACCAGCGCGCAAGCTTATCCATCAGCTGTACGACGCCGGCGTCGATGCGCTGATCGTGCAGGACCTGGGGGTGATGGAACTGGACATCCCGCCTATCGAGCTGCATGCCAGCACCCAGACCGACATCCGTACCCTGGAACGGGCCAAGTTCCTCGACCAGGCCGGCTTCTCCCAGCTGGTACTGGCCCGTGAATTGAACCTGCAGCAGATCCGCGCCATCGCCGCCGAAACCGACGCGGCCATCGAGTTCTTCATCCACGGCGCGCTGTGCGTGGCCTTCTCCGGCCAGTGCAACATTTCCCACGCCCAGACCGGCCGCAGCGCCAACCGTGGCGACTGCTCGCAGGCCTGCCGCCTACCGTACACCCTCAAGGACGACCAGGGCCGTGTGGTAGCATTCGAGAAGCACCTGCTGTCGATGAAAGACAACAACCAGACCGCCAACCTGCGCGACCTGGTCGATGCCGGCGTGCGCTCGTTCAAGATCGAGGGCCGCTACAAGGACATGGGCTATGTGAAGAACATCACCGCCCACTACCGCAAAGAACTCGACGCCATTCTCGAAGACCGCCCGGGCCTGGCCCGCGCCTCCAGCGGCCGCACCGAGCACTTCTTCGTACCCGACCCGGACAAGACCTTCCACCGTGGCAGCACCGACTACTTCGTCACCGACCGCAAGGTGGACATCGGCGCCTTCGACTCACCAACCTTCACCGGCCTGCCGGTAGGTGTGGTGGAAAAGGTCGGCAAGCGCGACCTGCAGGTGGTCACCGAAGTGCCGCTGACCAACGGCGACGGCCTCAACGTGCTGGTCAAGCGTGACGTGGTGGGCTTCCGTGCCAACATCGCCGAGCCGCGTGGCGAGTTCGAAGAAGACGGCCACAAGCGCTACCGCTACCGGGTCGAACCCAACGAGATGCCCGAGGGCCTGCACAAGCTGCGGCCCAACCACCCGCTGTCGCGCAACCTGGACCACAACTGGCAGCAGGCCCTGCAGCGCACCTCGGCCGAGCGCCGGGTAGGTGTGGAGTGGCACGCCGTGCTCACCGAACAGCGCCTGATGCTCAGCGTCTGCAGTGAAGAAGGCGTAAGCGTGCAGGTCGCCCTGGATGGCCCGTTCGGCGCAGCCAACAAGCCGCAGCAGGCCCTGGACCAGTTGCACGACCTGCTCGGCCAGCTGGGTACCACGATGTATCACGCCTATGCCATCGTGCTGGACGCACCGCAGGCGTACTTCATCCCCAACTCGCAGCTCAAGGCCCTGCGCCGCGAAGCCATAGAGGCGCTGACCGAGGCGCGCATCAAGGCCCACCCGCGTGGCGGGCGCAAGGCCGAGACCACGCCGCCGCCGGTGTACCCGGAGTCGCACCTGTCGTTCCTGGCCAACGTCTACAACCAGAAGGCCCGCGACTTCTACCACCGCCACGGCGTGCAATTGATCGATGCGGCGTACGAAGCGCACGAGGAGCACGGCGAAGTGCCGGTGATGATCACCAAGCACTGCCTGCGTTTCTCGTTCAACCTGTGCCCCAAACAGGCCAAGGGTGTGACCGGCGTGCGCACCAAGGTGGCGCCGATGCAGTTGATCCAGGGCGATGAAGTGCTGACCCTGAAGTTCGACTGCAAGCCTTGCGAAATGCACGTGGTCGGCAAGATGAAGAGCCACATCATCGACCTGCCGACACCCGGCAGTGCGGTGGCTCAGGTGGTCGGGCACATCAGCCCGGAAGACCTGCTCAAGACCATCCCGCGGGCACCGCACTGAGGGTGACACGCCCCTGTGGCCTGTAGGAGCGGCCTTGCCGGGGCGCCGGACCGGTCGGAAAGGGCTGCGAAGCGGCCCCAGCTGACCAGCAGCGATGCAAAAACCTGGGGCCGCTTCGCGGCCCTTTCGCGACACAAGGCCGCTCCTACAACAACCGCGAGACCTGCGCAGCGGCCGCCTTTACACCATCACAAAATTCCCAGCCCCCGTGCCGTCCGGTCCACGGCAATGCGCGTCTTGTCCACCAGCTCATCGAGCTCGCCATGCGTAGCCACCAGCGCCGGCGCCATGATCATCCGCCCCAGCGTGGAACGAATGATCACACCTTCCTCGAACCCGTAGGTGCGGCACTGCCAGGCCAGGTCGTTCTCGTTGGCGTAACGCTTGCGGCTGCCCTTGTCCTCGGCGAACTGCAACGCCGCCACCAGCCCCGCGCCCTGCACCTGGCCAATCAACGGATGGTTGGCAAACGCCTCACGCAGGATGCGCTGCAGGTACGGGCCGGTATCGTCCTTGACCTGGCGCACGATGCCTTCGTCGCGCAGCGCCTTGAGGTTGGCGATGGCCACTGCGGCCGCCACCGGGTGCCCGGAATATGTCAGGCCGTGGGCGAATACCCCGCCACGCTCCACCAGCGCCTCGGCGATGCGCTTGCTCAGCACCAGGCCGCCCATGGGTACATAACCTGACGTCAGGCCTTTGGCGATGGACAGGGTGTCCGGCTCGAAGCCGAAGTACTCGTGGGCGAACCATTCACCGGTACGGCCAAAGCCACCGATCACCTCGTCGGCGCACAACAGCACATCGTACTGGCGGCAGATGCGCTGGATTTCCGGCCAGTAGCTTTCCGGCGGGAAGATCATGCCGCCCGCGCCCTGAAACGGCTCGGCCACAAAGCCTGCGACATTCTCTGCGCCCAGCTCGAGGATCTTCTCTTCCAGCTGCAAGGCGCAGCGGCGGCCGAACTCGGCCGGCGTCAGCTCGCCACCCTCGGCGTACCAGTACGGCTCGTCGATGTGTGCCACGTCCGGAATCAGCCCGCCCATCTCGTGCATGAACTTCATGCCGCCCAGCGCTGTGGCGGCCAGGGTCGAGCCGTGGTAGCCGTTCCAGCGGCCGATCATGATCTTCTTGTTCGGCTGGCCGACCACCTGCCAGTAACGGCGCACGGTGCGGATCAACACCTCGTTGGCCTCGGAGCCGGAGTTGGTGTAGATCGCGTGGCTGTAGTGCCCGGGCAGCAAGCTGAAGAGCAGTTCGGACAGCTCGATCACCGCCGGGTGGGTGGTGTGGAAGAACATGTTGTAGTACGCCAGCTGGTCCATCTGCGCGGCGGCGGCGGCGGTCAGGTCCTTGCGCCCGTAACCCAGCTGGGTGCACCACAGCCCGGACATGCCGTCCAGGTAGCGCCTGCCGTCGTTGTCCCACAGGTACAGGCGTTCGCCGCGGGTGATGACCCGTGGGCCTTCGGCGTTGAGCGCCTTCTGGTCAAGGAAAGCGTGGATGTGGTGGGCCGCGTCGCTGGCCTGGTAGTCGCGGGTGTCGCGTTGCGGCTGGAAGGGTGCGTTCATTGTTGTTCTCCGTGAGTGAGGGTCAGCGCAGCTGGAACCAGGTGGTCTTGAGCTGGGTGTACTTGTCGAAGGCGTGCAGCGACAGGTCGCGGCCAAAGCCCGACTGGCGGCCGCCGCCAAAGGGCACCGCCACATCGAGGGCATCGACCGTGTTGACCGAGACGGTGCCCGCCTTCAACTGCCGGGCCACGCGGTGGGCGCGGTTGAGGTCGTCGCTCCACAGCGAAGCGGCCAGGCCATAAACGCTGTCGTTGGCCAGGCGTACGGCCTGCGCTTCGTCGTCAAAGGCAGTGATCGCCAGCACCGGGCCGAACACTTCTTCGCGGGCCAGGGCCGAATCCGGGCGCACGTCGGCGAACACCGTTGGCGCGATGAAGTTGTTCGAGCCGTTGAAGGTCAGCCGCTGGCCGCCGCACAACAGGCGTGCGCCGTCGCCCTGGGCCTGCTCGATGGCAGCCATGACACGTGCGCTCTGGGCGTCGTCGACGATGGCACCGGCGCGGCTGGCCGGGTCCAGGGGGTCGCCGGGCAGCCACTGGCGGGCCTTGGCCAGCAGGCGCTCGACGAACTCGTCGTGGACCGAGCGCTGCACATACAAGCGCGAATTGGCAGAGCACACTTCGCCCTGGTTGAAGAAGATGCCGAAGGCCGCTTTCTCCGCTGCCAGGTCCAGGTCCTGACAGTCGTCGAACACCAGGTTCGGGCTCTTGCCGCCACACTCCAGCCACACCTGTTTGAGGTTGGATTGCGCCGAGTACTGCATGAAGTACTTGCCCACCTGGGTGGAGCCGGTGAACACCAGGCAATCCACATCCGGGTGCAGGCCAAGGGCACGGCCAGCGCTTTCACCCAGGCCCGGCACCACGTTCAGCACACCTTCGGGCACGCCTGCCTCAAGCGCCAGTTGGGCCAGGCGCAGGGCCGAGAACGGCGACTGCTCGGCGGGTTTGAGCACCACGCTGTTGCCGGCGGCCAGCGCCGGGGCGACCTTCCAGGCAGCCATGTCCAGCGGGAAATTCCACGGCACCACGGCGCCGACCACGCCCAGCGCTTCGCGCGTGACCGTGGCCAGGGCATTGCCTGCGGTTGGCGCGACCTGATCGTAGACCTTATCCAGCGCCTCGCCGTACCAGGCGAATACGTTGGCCGCGCCGGGCACATCGATGGTGTAGGCGTCCATCACCGGCTTGCCCATGTTCAGCGAGTCGAGCAACGCCAGCTCCTCGCGGTGGGCCATCATCAGTTCGGCCAAGCGCAGCAACACGCCCTTGCGTGCCGCAGGTGCCATGCGCGCCCAGGGGCCTTGCTCGAAGGCGCGACGCGCCGAACGCACAGCCTGGTCGATTTCGGTATCGCCGCAAGCGGCGACCTGGGCCAGCAACTGCCGGTTGGCCGGGTTGATGGCATCAAAGGTCACCCCTGACTGCGCCGCCAGCGGGCGGCCGTCGATCAGCGCCGTGGTGATGAAGCTTTGCCGTGCAGCGCGCTGCTGCCAATCGCTTTTCGTATGCACGCAGGTCTCCCTTGCGGCCGCGCGGGCGGCCGGTTGCAGTTGTTGTAGGTGTGGGTGGCCGTGGCGCCGTCAGCGCCTTCGCAGGTAACTTTCCAGCGGGTCCTTGCTCAAGCCTTCCTGGGCCTGGGCCAGCGAATCGATGAACAGCGAGAACAGCTCGGACTGCTTGGCGATGTCGAGCTTGGTGTAGAGGTTCTTGCGGTGGGTCTTGACCGTGTCTTCACTGATGCCCAGGCGCTCGGCCAGCGAGCGCGTCGAATGGCCGCGCAGCAGGTACTGGGCGATGCGGCATTCGCGCTCGGTGAGCAGCGAGGAGCCGAAGTTGTTCAGCGCGGCGTTGATCTGCCGGCCCAGAGCACTTTCGAAGCGCCCGCCCACGGCGTCGACATCCAGGTGGCTCCACTGGCGCCGCACCACGGCCACCACCCAGGGTGCGACACATTTGAGGTCACTGACCTGCTGACGGTCCAGGCGGCGGGTACTGGCCAGGGCCACGGCGATGGTCAGGTGTTCATCCAGAGGGACGATGAAGTTCAGTTCGTCCTCCAGGTGTGCGTGCTGGTAGAACGACAGGTAGTACTCGCTGCGCTTGAAATGGTCGGGGGCAACGTCGCTGAGGCGAAAGCAGCCGGCAGCCACACTGTCCATGCAGGCACGGTAGAACGGGCACAGCAGGTAGTAGCCTTCCAGGTAGCGCTGCACGTTGCCTTCGGGCAGCCATGGGCCCTCCTCGTCCTTGACGAACAACGCCGAGGGCAGGCCCTTGCGTGGGTAAAGAAACACCGTGATGGCCTGGCACGGCGCAAGCAACTTGAGCGCGGCGAACAGCGCCTCGACGAAGCCCGGCGTGCCTTGGGCGTCGATGACACGGGCCATCTGCGCGTACCAGTCGGGCGATTTCAGCCGGTCTTTGCTCATTGTCGTCGTCCCATGCCGGGGTGGTCATGGTTGGGATTCTTGCATGGGATGCCGGGGGCGGCCATCACCCTTCGGGGTGAGGTTGTGGCATGCTCTGCAGCTCTTTCACTTCAGGGCCTGAACATGCTGATCGACGAAGAACTGACCCTGAAAAAACTCGAGACTTTCCTCGCCTTCATGCGCAGCGGCAACCTCGGCCGCGCTGCCGCCGAGTTGTCCACCAGCGCGGTCAGCGTGCACCGGGCCATTCATTCGCTGGAAAGCGCCCTGCGCTGCCCGCTGTTCAAGCACGAAGGCCGTCAGCTGATTCCGCTGGAAAGCGCCTATGTGCTGGAAAAGAAAGCCCGCCAGTTGATCCAGGACGCTGAGCAGATGGTGCGCCAGACCCGCGAGGCCGCCGGTTTCTACGCCGAACGCTTCCGCCTCGGGGCCCTGTATTCACTGACCGTGAAGACCGTGCCCAAACTGGTGATGGGCCTGAAGCTGCGGCGCAGCGAGCTGAACATCGACCTGACCCTGGGCTCGAATGTCGACCTGCTGCAGCGGCTGAAGAACCATGAACTGGAAGCGGTGCTGGTGTCGCTGGATGAAAGCGCGGCCGACCCTGCCTGCGAGCAATTGCCGCTGTTCTCCGACGATATCTACCTCGCCGTGCCCACTGATTCGCCGTTTGCCGAGCAGCAGGAGGTGGACCTGGCGGACCTGGCCGAGTCCACCTTCATCACCCTGACCCAGGGCTTTGCCACCCACCGCGATGGCGCACGGGTATTCCAGCAGGCCGGGTTCGAGCCGAAGGTGGCGATGCAGGTGAACGACATCTTCACCCTGCTCAGCATGGTCAGTTCGGGGGTGGGCTTTGCACTGTTGCCGGGGCGCATTGCTGCGGTGTACGAAAACCGGGTGAAGCTGATTGCGCTGCAGCCGCGTTACCGGCTGCAGCAACATATCGGCGTGGTGTTCCTCAAGGCCCGGGAGCGCGAGCCCAACCTGCTGGCGCTGCTGGCGGAATGCCGAATGTACAGCCGGGAAAACTGAGCGGCGCACACCGCGGCGGTTCGCCAGAACCACCGCGACAAAGCCGGCCTACGCCACCAGGCCACGCATGCAGAAGTACAGCAGCGAAGGCCCCAGCAGGCAGCCCAAGGCGGTGTAGAACGCTGCGGTCAGGCAGCCATAGGGCACCAGCTTGGGGTCGGTCGCCGCCAGCCCACCGGCCACACCGCTGGAGGTGCCCATCAAGCCACCGAAGATCACCGCAGTGCGCGGGTTGTTCAAACCGATCATCGGTGCCACGAACGGCGTCACCACCATGACCAGGATCGCTTTGACCAGCCCGGCGGCAATCGACAGCGCCATCACCTCGGAGCTTGCGCCAATCGCAGCGCCCGTCACCGGCCCGACGATATAGGTCACTGCCCCGGCGCCGATGGTGGTCAGGCTGACCGCATCGGTGTAACCAAAGGCCATGGCCACCCCTACCCCTGCGACGAACGAGGTGCCGATGCCGAAGAACAGCGATATCACCCCGGACACCCCGGCGCGCTTGAGTTCTTCGATGTTGACGCCAAAGGCCGTGGCGACGATGGCAAAGTCCCGCAACATGGCCCCGCCCAGCAGGCCGATGCCCGAGAGCAGCGGAATGTCCACCAGCCCTTTCTGCCCGCCCGTCATCACCCCGCCGACGTAAGACAACGCCAGGCCCAGGAAAATAGCGATGGCAGAGCCATGCAAACGCCCGCGGGTCAGCTTGTCGGAGAACCAGTAGGACAGCCACATGGTCACGCCGATCACCGCGAAACCACTGACCAGGCCATAACCGTTGATCACTTTCATCATGGATTCGTACATGGCGGTCACCGTTGCGCAGCAGTCAGGGGTTTGTCGGTGCCCGCCTCAGGCTTCTTTTGCCCGATGCGGTCCAGCAGCGGCACCATGGCAAAGCTTGCGACCACTGCCACGACGCCTGCCGTTATCGCCATCGGCCCACCGGACAGCGCGCCCAGCACATTCTGCTGGGCGGCCATGGCCACCACGATGGGGATGTAAATGGCGCTCCAGAATTCCACGCCCTGTTCGGACTTGGCCTTGATCAGGCCACGCTTGTTGAGGTAACTGCCGATGAAAATCAGCAGCAGCATGGCGATGCCGACACCGCCGACGTTGGCAGGTACGCCCAGGAGCTTGCCCAGGAGTTCACCGATAAACAGGCCTACAAGGGTACACAGGGCCAGAAAGGCCACACCGTAGATGATCATTGTTGTTGTCCTCGCGTTGGGTCGAAGTTGCTTGTTGTTGTCCTTCGAAAAACACGGCATTTATGGGCGCTGGCTGACCTCCTGACGCAGCAGGGCGTCCACTGTATCGAGTCGGGTTTGCTCCAGGGCAAGCACGCGCCCCTGTTCGAACACCGGGCGGGCCAGGCCGGTCAGCACGCTGCCCGGCGGTAGCTCCAGGTGCAGGCGCACACCGCGCTCATAGGCGTTGCGCAACGTAGCACGCCAGTCGACGAGCCGGGCCATGTTGCCGGCCAGGTCGTCACGCAGGCGTTGCGGGTCCAACAGCGGCCGCGCGCTGCTGCCACTGAGGTAGGTGATGCGCGGGCGGTTGATCTTAACGCTGGCAAACGCGTGTGCCAGCTCGGCCGCCGGGCCGTCGAGCAAGCGGCAATGGGAGGGCACGCTGACCGCCAGGCGCCTGGCCACGCCCTGGCCACGGCTGCGCGCCCTGGCGGCAACCTCGGCCATGGCCGTGTCGCTGCCGGCGATGACGATCTGGTTGTCGCTGTTGAGGTTGGCCAGGTACACCTCGCCGCCCACCTGCGCCAACAAGCGCTCGACACTGGCCAGATCCAGGCCACTCAGAGCGGTCATGCCGTAGCCTTGTGGGTAGGCACGTTGCATGAGCTCACCACGCAGGGCCACAAGGCGTACGGCATCGGTAAAGGCCAGGGCGCCCGCGGTGACGGCGGCAGGGTAGGCGCCTATCGACAGCCCTGCCACATAGTCGGGGGCCGGGCTGCGTTGCAATAACGTGCGCGCCCAGGCCACCCCGGCCAACAGCAGGCACAACTGCACGGCCCGGGTCGATTGCAATGCCTGCTGGCTGTCCAGGGCCAGCACCTGTTCATTGAGCGTATCGCTGGCCTCTTCCAGCAACGCTGCCGAGCCTTCGGGCAGGCGATGCAGCATCCCCGCCTGCTGCGCGCCCTGGCCAGGGAAGGCGAACAGGCTGCTCACGCTGCGCACTCCAGCAGGTTCCATGGGTCGGCCACCAGCCGTGCGCCAAGCGCCGACTTGAGCAGCACGCGCTGCGCCACCCCGGCCCATTCGCGAAGGGCGATGCCACCTGCAGGGGTTTGCAGTTGCACGTCGAAACGGCAAGGGCCGCAGTCGAGGCTATCGAGCAACTCACGCGCCTTTGCCCGGCTCATGGGCCGCGGTGTGCGTAGCAGCAGGTCGAGGTCGCTGGCCGCGTGCAGCACCTCAACCCCTGTAGCCAGCTGGTAACCCACCCCACCCGTCGGCCCCCAGGCCAGCCCGCAGGCGTCGAGCACAGGGGCCACGCTGGCCAGCGCCTGTAGCGCGGCCCAGGGGCTCGCGCCCTGCCCGCGCAAGGCTTCGGGGCGCAGTTGCCGGCGAATGTCCGCCACGCGCATCTGAACACCCAGGCGCTGCGCGCGCCCCTCCCCGCGCAGCCCCACCGCCACCCAACCTGCCGCGCAGCAGGCACGGCGCACCACCACCGGCTGCCCGGCCGCCAGTACCTGCGTGGCCCAGGCAGGGGCATCGACAGGCAGCGCGGCCGGGGTCATCCCCCAGAGCAGGTCATGTGGCTGCGGCGCGCTCATCTCAGGCCTCCTGCCACTGGCTGCGCAAGCGTGCACGCACTTCGCGGGACGCACTGCGGTGCTCGCCGGCCAACCGTGACGTCAGGTCGGTCGTGTTGCCGATATCGCGCAGCGCTTCGGCCAGGCACGCACGCACCTGGGCCAGATCGCTTGCGCTCGGGGTATCCGCGTTGTCCACACTCAGGCGCCGCCACAAAAGGCCCAGCGAGGCATAGCTGGCCAGGTCGTAGGCCATCGGCGGCACCTCGGCGGCCAAGGTTTCCAATTCTTCGACGCTGCGCAAGGTGATCCGCGCCGCCGCCGCCTTGCCCATCGCGTGCACCATCACCCCGCTGTCATCCAGTGCAATCAGCCGCTGGGCCTGGTAGCCGTGGGCCAGAAACGCACCGGACATGGCCTTGCCCACCAGCAGGCCAATAACCGGGTGCCCGGCCAGGCGTGCCTGGGCATAGGCCAGCACCGCAGCGGCCAGCGCCTGGTGGATGCCCAAGGCTTCCTCGCGGCGGCCATAGGCCTGGCTGGGCACATCAATGACCGCGACGATGGCGCGCTTCTCGCCATCGCGGTCCAGCTCAATCGCCTCGCTCACCGCCTTGGCCAAGGCCCAGCCTTCGAGCAGGCCGACTTCACCGTTGCGCGCCCGGGGGAACGGGTTGTGCGCATCCGGCACCACGGCAATGAAGCGCGCCGTGCGGTTGTCCAGCTCGCCGTCGATGACCCGCAGCGAGGCGGGATATCCTGGCAGTGCTTCGCTGCCGGCCAGGCCTGGCAGCCAGTTCAGGGCACGGTTCATGGGGCATCTCCTTGGTAAAGGGCGCGTACGGCGGCGGCGTCCAGTTGCGGGCAGTCATTGCCCAGGCTGGCAAGCCGCTCGAGGTACCAGGCGTGGCGGCCTGCGCGGTTGGCACTGGGTACGTCGAGCAACTGCAGCAGCTGCTGGCGAATGCTGTCGACGTCATCGGCCACATAACCATCCACCAGGCCGCTGGCATATCGTTGCTCGCCACCGGTCAGGCTCCAGATGAAGGGGCGGTCCTTGGCGTCGTACTCGGCGATGCCAGCTTCCTGCTCGATCACCTGCGGGCCGTTGAGGCCCAGGCGCGCCTCACGGGTCACCAGCAGGTGGCTGCACAGCCCCGCTGCGATGGACATGCCGCCAAAGCAGCCCACCGAGCCTGCGACCAGCCCGACCACCGGCTGATGGCGGCGCAGCTCGACGATGGCCGCCTGGATCTCGGCAATCGCCGCAAGGCCCAGGTTGGCCTCCTGCAGGCGCACCCCGCCGGTCTCCAGCAGCAGCACGGCGCAGGTCGGGATGCCGTTGCGGTTGTCTTCTATGGCCAGCTCCAGCGCACCGGCAATCTTGGCCCCGCCCACTTCGCCCATGCTGCCGCCCTGGAACGCGCCTTCGATGGCGGCGATGACCGTGTTGCGGCCACCGAGCAAGCCCTTGGCGATGACCACGCCGTCGTCGGCCTGGGGCACGATGCCCTGGCGCGGCAACCACGGCGACATCAGCCGCTCGAACGGGCCTAGCAGCTCGCGAAAACTGCCCGGGTCGAGCAAGGTGCGGGCACGCTGGCGCGCTCCCAGTTCGACGAAGCTGCGGCTCTGCAGCAAGCGTTCGGTGTCAGTCATGGGCGATCTCCTCGAAACCTTGCTCAAGGCGCAGGCGTACCACGCCAGGCGTGGCGCCGAAATCATGGATGTCGATGTTCACCGCCGGCCATGTGCGCCCTTGGAACAGGCGCTGGAACAGTTGCTCCCAGCGGGCGCCGCTGCCGTTGACCGAGGTCACCACCTGGATGTTCAGGCTGCCGGCCGTGCCGGGCTCCATCAGGACTTCCAGGTCGCCCGAGCTGACGCAACCCACCAGGGTGCGGCCACGGCCAGGCTCGGCGGCAGGGAATTGAAAGGTCAGGGTTTCCATGTCACAGGCTCCCGGCTTTGTCGAGGAACAGGCAGGCGGCCAGCAGGTCGGCGGCACCGCCCGGTGAGGCGTTCAGTTGCAACAGTTGGGTGTCCAGCAGGCGCAAGTGGCGGCGGCCGTCGAGGGTGGCACTGCCACCGGCTGCGAGCACATGGCGGGCGCCCTGTTGGAGCGTTTGCAGGCCCTCGGGGCCGGCGCGCCAGAGCACGCAGGTGTCACTCAGCGCGGCCATGATCGCCAGCAAGGCATCGAGGCGTGCGTGGTTTTCGCTGACACCGTTGGCGCGGCTGCGGCGCAGTTGCGGCAGGCCGTGTTCGATCACGGCAGGAAAGCCCTGTTGCGCCTGTTCGCGGGCACCGCCGGCGCCGTAACGGTGGCGCACCTGAGTGCCGTGGCTGTCGTGGGCGGTGGCGGCCGGGTCATCGATCAGGGCGATGCGCCCGGCACGGGCTGCGACGGTACTCGCGTCAGCCTGGGCATCCAGGGCCCGGGCGGCCACCAGCAAGCCAAGGGCCCATATCGCGCCGCGGTGGGTATTGACCCCGGCGGTGGTGGCCAGCATCGCAGCCTCCCCTTCACGGCCGATACGGCCCAGCTCGATGCGCAGCGCCAGGCCAACCTCGCCATGGGCCTGGGCGGCGTCGGCCATTTGCCGCAAGCAAGGCCAAAGGGCAAGCGCCGAGGCATGCATAAGGGCCAGCGTCATGTCGCTGTGCGCGCCGCTGCTGCGCCGGTCCACCAGGCCGGGCTTGGGTGACAGGTCGGCCTCGTCCAGCAGGGCTTCCACGGCCAGGTCGGCCAGCCGGTCGGCAAGGGGAATGGCGTTTTCAGGTGCCGGCCTGATCGCCGGCAAGCCTGCCCCCACAGGGATCGTGCAGTTTTCAAGCGGGCGGCCGGCCCGGTGAAGGGGATCATAGGGTTGCAGATCGAATAGTTGCATCACCAGCTCCTGAACCGTGCGGGCGGGTTGTACAGGCCACCGGACCACTCCACCAGGTCGGCGATGCTGCGCGCAGCGAGCAGTTCACGGCTGGCATCGGTACGGCGGATGCCCAGGTCTTCGGGCAAGGCCACCAGGCCTTGCTGGCGCAGGCGCAAGGTGTCCTTGGGGTCATGGCGCAAGCCGATGGCGGTGACCCCGGCCACGGCGGCGATCATCTGCTGGCGCTCTTGCAGGCTGCGGGCCTTGTACAGGTACGCGATACCCTCTTCGGTGAGCAGGTGGGTGACGTCATCGCCGTAGATCATCACCGGTGCCAGCGGCATGCCGACCTTCTTCGCCACGTCCACGGCGTCCAGGGTTTCGACGAACGTCGGTTTGCCGCCTTCCTGGTAGGTTTCGACCATCTGCACCACCAGCTTGCGGCCGCGTTCGAGCAAGGTGTCGGGCACCGTCATGTCGAGCCAGGCCGGGGTGGCGTGGCGCCGGCCGCGGGGGTCGTGGCCCATGTTGGGCGCGCCGCCGAAGCCGGCCAGGCGGCCGCGGGTGACGGTCGAGGAATGGCCATCACCATCGACCTGCAAGGTGGCGCCGATGAACAGGTCGACCGCGTACTGCCCGGCCAGCTGGCACATCATGCGGTTGGAGCGCAGCGAGCCGTCGCGGCCGGTGAAAAACACGTCCGGGCGTTGCGCGATGTAGTCTTCCATGCCCAGTTCGGTGCCGAAGCAATGCACGCTTTCGACCCAGCCGGTCTCGATGGCCGGGATCAGCGTGGGGTGCGGGTTGAGCGTCCAGTTGCGGCAGATCTTGCCCTTCAGGCCCAGCGACTCGCCGTAGGTCGGCAAGATCAGCTCGATGGCGGCCGTGTTGAAACCAATGCCGTGGTTGAGCGACTGCACGTTGTGTTTTTCGTAGATGCCGCGGATGGCCATCATCGCCATCAGCACGTGCACCGGTTTGATGTGCCGTGGGTCGCGGGTGAACAGTGGCTCGATGTAGAACGGCTGGTCAGCGACCACCACGAAGTCCACCCAGGAAGCCGGAATGTCCACGCGCGGCAGGTCGTCGACGCGGTCGACCAGCTGGTTGACCTGGGCGATCACCAGGCCATCGCTGAAGGCGGCCGGCTCCACCAGTGCCGGGGTGTCCTCGGTACTGGGGCCGGTGTACAGGTTGCCGTCACGGTCTGCCATGAACCCGGCGACCAGGGTTACATTGGGGATCAGGTCAACCAGCAGGCGCGAATACAACTCGATGTAGGTATGAATGGCGCCGACTTCGAGCTGGCCGTCTTCCAGCAACTGGCCGATGCGCAGGCTCTGCGGGCCGGCGAAAGAAAAGTCGAGCTTGCGGGCGATACCCCGTTCGAACAGGTCCAGATGCTCGGCACGGCTGACGCTGGGCATGATCATGTGCAGGTCGTGCAGGCGCTCGGGGTCGGCCTTGGCCAGCGAACGGGAGAGGAAGTCGGCCTGCTTCTGGTTGTTGCCTTCGAGCACCACCCGGTCCCCTGGGGCGATCAACAGCTCCAGTGCCTCGACGATGCGCTCGGTTGGCAGCACCACACCGTCGGCCAGGTGACGGACCCGCTCCAGGCGGCGCTGCTTCTCGGCGCGCCGCCTGGACCATTGCGGCGGTGGATTCTTCGTTATGGTCATGGGTGACTCCACGGGTTCGCTGTCGTGGGGGCACAGTAGGACGCGGGGGTTGGGTGATCAATCAAGCTGGGGGCGTGATCGTTACGGTCAGGGTAATGGTTGCAAGAGGGTTGCCTGCAATGCACGACCCTGAAAAACTCAAAGCCGTAGCCATGGCAAAAACGCACGCCTCACCTGCAGATATATCCATTGTGCAGGGCAATTTTGCATGACAGGATCCACCGATCCTCCAGCGCACTCCAGACTTCACTTGGAAAATCAATAACAAAGCAGGGAGAACGCGATGACCGCGCACGCTCATACCTCGGCAACGGCCCATGTACTGGCCGAGGTCCGCAACCAGATTGGCCACCTCACCCTCAACCGCCCCAGTGGCCTCAACGCCCTGACCCTCGACATGGTGCGCAGCCTGCGCCAGCACCTGGACCACTGGGCCGACGACCCGCAAGTGCAAGCGGTAGTGCTGCGCGGCGAAGGCCCCAAAGGCTTTTGCGCCGGCGGCGACATCCGCTCGCTGCATGACAGCTACAAGGCTGGCGACACGCTGCACGAAGACTTCTTCGTCGAGGAATACGCCCTTGACCTAGCGATCCACCGCTACCGCAAACCGGTGCTGGTGCTGATGGACGGCTTCACCCTGGGTGGCGGCATGGGCCTGGCACAGGGCTGCGACCTGCGTATCGTCACCGAGCGCAGCCGGCTGGGGATGCCCGAAGTCGGCATCGGCTATTTCCCCGACGTTGGCGGCAGCTACTTCCTCTCGCGCATCCCCGGGGAGCTGGGCACCTACCTGGGCGTCAGTGGCGCGCAGATCCAGGCGGCCGACGCGCTGTATTGCGGGCTGGCCGACTGGTACCTGCCAAGCGAAAAACTCGCTGAACTGGATGAAGGCCTCGACCAACTGGACTTCGGCGCCCATCCGCTCAAGGCGTTGCAAAACCTGCTCGCGAAGCTGGGCAGCCAGGTGCTGGACGATGCGCCGCTGGAAAAACTGCGCCCGGTCATCGACCACTTCTTCGCCCTGCCTGATATGGCAGCAATCATCGAGCAACTGCGGGCAGTCAGCATCGGCGACAGCCACCAGTGGGCACTGGCCACCGCCGACCAGCTGGAAAGCCGCTCGCCACTGGCCATGGCGGTTACCCTGGAGATGTTGCGCCGCGGCCGTTACCTGCCGCTGGAAGCGTGCTTCGCCATGGAGCTGCACCTTGACCGCCAGTGGTTCCAGCACGGCGACATCATCGAAGGCGTGCGCGCCCTGATCATCGACAAGGACAAGCAGCCACGCTGGAACCCGCCGACCTTGGCGGGCCTGCAACGCCAGCGCGTCGACCAATTCTTCGAAGGCCTGTGAGCCGGGGAGTACACAGATGCAAGACCTGGAACTGAGCGAAGAGCAGATCATGATCCGCGACATGGCCCGGGACTTCGCCCGCGGCGAAATCGCCCCGCATGCCCAGGCCTGGGAAAAAGCCGGCTGGATCGATGACGGCGTGGTGCGCAAGATGGGTGAGCTGGGCCTCTTGGGCATGGTGGTGCCGGAAGACTTTGGCGGCAGCTACACCGACTACGTGGCCTATGCCCTGGCCGTCGAGGAAATCTCCGCAGGCTGTGGCGCCACCGGTGCGATGATGAGCATCCACAATTCGGTGGGCTGCGGCCCGCTGCTGGCCTATGGCACGCCCGAGCAGCAGCAGGCATGGCTGCCGCGCCTGGCCAGCGGCGAGGTGATCGGCTGCTTCTGCCTGACCGAGCCACAGGCCGGTTCCGAAGCGCACAACCTGCGCACCCGCGCCGAGTTGATCGACGGCCAATGGGTGATCAATGGCGCCAAGCAGTTCGTCAGCAACGCCCGCCGCGCGGGCCTGGCGATCGTCTTTGCCGTGACCGACCCAGAGCTGGGCAAGAAAGGCCTCTCCGCATTCCTGGTACCCACCGACAATCCGGGGTTCAAGGTCGATCGCAGCGAACACAAGATGGGTATCCGTGCATCCGACACCTGCGCCGTCACCTTCGACAATTGCCGCATCCCCGCCGCCAACCTGTTGGGCGAGCGTGGCAAGGGCCTGGCCATTGCCTTGTCCAACCTCGAAGGCGGGCGTATCGGCATCGCGGCCCAGGCCCTGGGCATCGCCCGTGCCGCGTTCGAGGCTGCACTGGTCTATTCCCGCGACCGGGTGCAGTTCGGCAAGCCGATCAACGAGCACCAGAGCATCGCCAACCTGCTGGCCGACATGCAGGTGCAGGTCAATGCCGCACGGCTGCTGATCCTGCATGCCGCGCGCCTGCGTAGCGCAGGCAGACCCTGCCTGTCGGAGGCGTCACAGGCCAAGCTGTTCGCATCGGAGATGGCCGAGCGGGTGTGCTCGATGGCGATCCAGGTGCATGGCGGCTATGGCTACCTGGAAGATTACCCGGTCGAGCGCTATTACCGTGACGCACGCATCACGCAGATCTATGAAGGGTCGAGCGAGATCCAGCGGATGTTGATTGCCAGGGAGTTGAAGCACTATCCGTTGTGATGTTCCTCGCTGGGGCCCACAGGTAAAGCCCTGCCCGCCAGGCTGGCAGGGCTCCTGTGGGAGCAACTGGCTTGCCAGCGATTGTGCCCGTCAAGTCAGCGCCGTTGCTTGAAGGTCTGCGAAGGCAGCTGCCCAAAACGCTCGCGGTAGGTCTCGGAAAACCGCCCCAGGTGCAGGAAGCCGTAATCCATCGCCAGTTCCGTCACACTGCGCACCGCGCAACTGCCATCACTCAGGCACGCATGCAGCCGCTCCAGTTTGCGTTGGCGTACGTACTGCTTGGGCGTGGTGCCCAGATGGCGATCGAACAACGCATACAATGAACGCACACTCATGCAGGCCTGTTCGGCCAGCGTCTCGGCTGCCAGCTCCAGTTTGAGGTTGCGGTCGATGTAGTCCAGGATCCGCTCCAGGCTGGCCCCCGGCGTAGCCAGGCTTTCCCGGCGGATGTTGGTGCTCATCAGCGTCAACAGCTTGCTGGCGACGATCTGGCTGTAGTGCCCCTGCACCCGCGGCAGCGAATCACTCACCTCGGCCTCATGGCAGACCATGGCCAGCAGGTTGACGAAACCGTCCAGCTCTTCGAGCCGGTAGTGGTTGCGCAAAAACCGTACCCCTCCCTCAGGCCGCTGCCAGCGCTGCTCCTCGCAGATCGAGTCGAGCATGTGCGTCGGCACCTTGAGGATGAACTTCTCGCAGTCCTCGGAATAGGTAAGGTCCACCGGGTCGTCGGGGTTGATCAGCAGCAGCTCGCCCGGCACCAGGTGGTGCTCGCGCTGATGCCCGCGCCACAGGCAATTGCCGTTGAGTAGCACCTGCAAGTGATAGATGGTTTCCAGGGCTGGTGAGGTGACCCGCACGCTGCCACCGTAGCTGATGCGGCACAGGTCGAGCTCGGCGAACTTGCGGTGGCTGAGGCTGGCCTGCGGATGCGTGGTGCGCGACAGCCCGATGCAGTGCTGGCCCACATGACGGTTGACGTAATCGGACACCGCATAAGGGTCGGCGTGATGGAACACGCTACTGCGCTCGCTCAGCAGGCGGCTTTCCATAGGCAAGGCACTCGGCATCGTTATTGTTCTGGGCGCCGCACCCTACTGGCCTGGGGCCTGTGGTTGCGGTCGTTCACGGTCATTCTACCGGGCCGGGGTCGGGTTTCTAAAGGCAGCTGACCGCCGGTGGCTTGGTCCCACACTAAGCAAAAGATGGGGGTTGGGCAATGAGATGTTCGGATTGGCCGGGCGGCTATCGGACAGGCGCGAGCAGCGCTTGGGCGGTTATCGAACGAAACAGCTTGCAACCAACCTGCACGTCCACCCGGTAACTTTTCCCACATCAGAACCTGCAGATCTGTTAAAAAACCGCATGCCCACCTACTTCCTTACGCACCTGCGCCGTCGCTGGCTCACCTGGCTGTGTGCCACCTTCCTGATGGTCGGCCTGCCGGCCGGCTGCGCCGTGCTGCAGCACAAGGAACGCGAACTGGTATTCCGTATCGAACCTGGCCAGGCCAGCTGGTTCCGCGGCCTGCCCAAGGGTGTGCAGGAACTGGACCTGCGCCCGCGCAGCTTCGCCGCCAACCAGAGCCTGCACGCCTGGTGGTGGCCGGCCCGCCGCGCCGATGCGCCGGCCATCCTCTACCTGCACGGCGTACGCTGGAACCTCACCGGCCAGCTGTTTCGCATCGAACAGCTGCATGCCATGGGGTATTCGGTGCTGGCCGTGGATTACCGAGGCTTCGGCCAAAGCCGCGGCGGCCTGCCGTCCGAAGCGACAGTTTACGAAGACGCGCGCATTGCCTGGGAGCGTTTTGCCCAACTGCAACCCGATGCAGGCAAACGCCTGATCTTTGGCCATTCACTGGGCGGCGCAGTGGCGGTGGAGCTGGCTGCCGACCTGGCGCGCCAGGCACAGAAAGACGGCGGTACAGCACCGGCGCGGGGGTTGATCCTGGAGTCGACCTTCACCTCGCTGGGCGATGTCGCCGCTGCCGTGGCCGATACCACCCTGCCGGTGCGCTGGTTGCTGTCGCAGAAATTCGATTCGCTGGACAAGATCAAGGACGTCGGCCTGCCATTGTTGCTGGTGCACGGGCTCGACGACCGTTTCGTGCCGCCGCGTTTCAGCCAGCAATTGTTCGAAGCGGCGCAGGAGCCCAAAACCTTGTTGCTGGTACCGGGGGCCAGCCACAACAACAGCATGAGCCGCGCCGGCCAGCGCTATCAGCGTGCGATTCGGGCATTGCTGTAACGGGGTTCACTGCACCGGCAGGAAATTCATCAGCAACAGGCTTTGCGCGTAGTTGAGCCCGATCCGCCGGTAGCGCTCATCCAACAGTTGCGCCAGCAAATCCAGCCGCGCGACGATCTTGCCGAACTCCACCGCAAAACTCAGGTTGCTGCCCTCCTGCGAAATCTCGTTGGAAAATAGCAGCAATACCCCATTGGCATCCTGGCGCTGGCTGAGCATCCAGGTGGCCTTTTCGATGTTGCGAGCGGCGTTGTTGACGAACAAAGGGTCGATGGTGTCCGTCATGTAGAACTCGGTTCGCCCACCGTGTGCGGTGATCAGCATGCTGCCGATGGCGTAGATGAACGCACCGACCCGGTCACCGCGAAACTCCGGGCTCAGAGCATAACTCAAGGCAACGAGGTCGCGACGGTTACCCAGCTGCGCCAAGGGTTGACGCTGTTCGATGGCGATGCGGATCTGCCGCTCTGCAGTGGCGGCATCGAGGTAACCGGACATCTTCCACTGGCTGGGGTTGCGCAGGTACAGCTTGTTCATCAGCAGGTACAGGCTCTGCAGGTTGTCGCGCATGGCCAGCGTCGCCATGCGGTCGACACTGGTCTGGAACAGCTCGCTGGGCTTGCCGTTGCCGAACTGGTTGACGATGTCCTGGCCTTGCTGCTGGGTGCAGGCGCCCAGGCAGACCAGTGTGCCTGCCAGCAGCAGGCGCGGGAAGAATACGGGTTTGCTTGCAACCATCGGCACCGGGTCGAAATCGGCGGCCGTGCCGGGGATCGGCGCGGCCTGGCCAAGCATAGAGCCCGCAAACCGGAAAAAGTGCGATGGCGGGGCTACCGCAAGTCAGTGCACCTGCTCGCCGGCTTGCCTAGGTCTGCCAGGCTGGCGCCCATGAAAGCCCTGCAACCAGCGATCACATGGCGTGGCGCAGCATCTGCACCACTTGAGCGTGCAGTACCGGATCACCACACGCCACCACACAGCCGCCGTGCTGTGCCGAACTGCCATCCCAAGCGGTGATCACCCCGCCCGCCCCTTCGATGATCGGCATCAGCGCCTGCACGTCATACGGTTGCAGGCTCGCTTCGACGATCACATCGACAAACCCCGAGGCCAGCATGCAGTAGGCGTAGCAATCGCCGCCGTAGCGCATCAGCCGCGCCTTGTCAGCCACGGCCTGGAACGCAGCCTTGCGCTCTGGGGTATCGAACATGTCTGGCGTCGTGCACATCAAGGTTGCCGCCGCCAGGTCTGCACAGGCGCGGGTCTTCAATGGCGTGCCGCTGCGCCACGCACCTTCGGGGGTACCGACGAAACGCTCACCGGTGAAAGGTTGGTTCATCACCCCCAGCACGGGGCGGGTACCATCGTTCAGGGCGATCAGCGTGCCCCACAGTGGCAGGCCGGTGATGAAGGCGCGAGTGCCATCGATGGGGTCGAGGACCCAGGTCAATGGGCTGCTGCCGATTGCCACCCCCTGCTCTTCGCCAAGAATGCCGTGTTCTGGGTAACGCGCCTGGATCAGCGTGCGCATGGCGTCTTCGGCAGCCTTGTCGGCCACGGTCACCGGGTCGTACAGGCGCCCGCCCTTGTCCTCGACGTCCAGGCTGGCACGAAAGTACGGCTGGATCGCGGCTGCAGCGGCATCGGCCAACTGCTCGGCGAAGGCGCGGAATTCGCCGGTCTGTTCAGCACTCAGGGACATGAAACGGGCCTCGTGAAATGATGGGGCTGGCATCATACCCGACAAACCCTTTGGCGGTAGACGCCTGCGCATTCGCGGGCAAGCCCGCTGCCGCCTAGACTGAACAGACCAGATCAACAGGCATGAACCGGGGGGCTGCCCACACGTGGAGGTGTGCGATGAGCCAGTTCAAGCGTTTGTTAGTCATGCTCGGCCCGCAGATGCGTTACACGCCCGCGCTGCAACGCGCGGCGGCGTTGGCCGAATCCAGCGGTGCCCTGCTGGATATCAATGTCTTCGTCGACGATGTCGACACCTTTGGCCTGATGAGCGACGGCCGTGAACGCGAGCGGCTGCTTGCCGACAACCGCCAGTGGCTGGCCGATGCCACCGAGCAATTGCGCGATGACGGCCTGGATGTGTCCACCGAACTGCTGCTCACCCGTGATCCGCTGGGCAGCGTGATCGAGCGCATCGAGCAGTTGGGCTGTGATTTGCTGATCAAGGATGTACAGCACGAACCGGTGCTCAAGCGCCTGTTGGTCACACCGCTGGACTGGCAACTGCTCAAGGACAGCCCGGTGGCCGTGCACCTGGTCAGCGACATTCGCCTGCCGCTGCCCCGGCAAATCGCCGTCGCCGTCGACCTCAACAGCCACGGTGCCGGCGAACACCTGGACGAGCAGGTGATCCACTGCGCCCATGCCTTGGCCCTGCAGTGCAACGCCGAACTGCACCTGTTGCATGTATGCGATGCGGCCAGGACCCATCTCGCCGACTTCGGCGCCGGCACGGTAACCATGCCCGGTTTCGAGGGCAGTGTGCGCACCGCGCAACGGGCAGCGTTCAATCGCCTGGGTGACCATCACCAGGTCCCGCTGGAACGCCGACACTTTCTGGAAGGTGCAGCGATTCGGGCGATCGCCCAGTTCGTCAGCCACGGCCGGGTCGATGTGATCGTGATGGGCAACCACCGGCATGACGCCATGCAGACGTTCCTGGGCGGGACCACGGCGCATGTGCTGGAGCATCCGTTGTGCAATGTGCTGGCGGTCAAAGGGGTGCGTTGAGGCATCAGCTGAGATTTTTGGGCTGTCGGATCGAGCGCCGGCTGCGCGGTGCTTGATCTGACAGCCCAGTCAATCGCACGACCAGCACCAAACTGGTACTCCCGACCCACTTAAAAATAATGCATTTGATAATGATTCGTAGTACTTTCGCGACGTATCAATCCCCTTCCTAGCGCCCTACTTCAGGATCGTACCGTCGATGCGTCGCACGTTCGTTTCGCTTTGTGTACTACATGCTGTCTCCCCGTTGGCTTTCGCCGAGTCCGAATCACTCGGTAACCCCGCCCAGATCGAACTCCAGGCCTTGAACATTAACGGTACCGCCGACAGCGAACGCGCCGATGGACCGGTCGAGGGCTACAAAGCCAGTCGTTCGGCCAGTGCCACGCGCACAGACACCGCGCTGCACGAAATACCGCAGTCGATTAGCGTCGTACCCAAGGATGTACTCGAAGACACCGGCGCCACGCGGCTGCAGGACGGCCTTGACTACGCAGGCGGCGTTGGCCGCGCCAACAACTTTGGCGGCCAGGGCCTGACCACTTTCACGGTGCGCGGTTTCACCACGGGCGAGTTCTACCGCAATGGCTTCCCGATCAACCGTGGCTACCCCAATGCCCCCGATGCCAACAGCGTCGAGCGGCTGGAAGTAATACGCGGCCCAGCCACCAGCCTCTATGGCCGTGGCGACCCGGGCGGGACCTTCAACGTGGTCAGCAAGCAGCCACTGGCCGAACCCAAGGTGACGCTTGGCAGCCAGCTCGACGACCAGGGCATGCACCGGGCAACCCTCGATGCCACCGGTCCGCTCAATGAAGAGGGCTCGCTCGCCTACCGCCTGAACGTGCTGGGTGAAGGTGGCGAAAGCTTCCGCGACGATGTCGAGAGCGAACGCTACGACGTTGCGCCCGTGCTGAGCTGGCAGGTCAATGACGCCACGAAGATCGTCTTCGAGGGCGACTTCATGCGCAACAACCACCCGCTGGACCGGGGCCTTACCCGCCTGCCCGGCCAGCGCGGCACCGCCTCGCGTGACACCAATATCTGGGAAAAAGGCAGCGACAACCTGCTGCACAACGACAACAACATGGCGCAGTTGCGCTTCGAGCACGCGCTCAGCGAAGACTGGACCTTGGGTGGCGGCATGCAGTGGCTGGACGGCTCACTCAAGGGCAACGCCGTGGAAGCCAATGCGTTGCAGGCTGATGGCCAAACCCTTGGGCGCAACTTCAACTACCGCAAGCTCGAATGGACCGACCGTGACTACCAGCTCAACCTGACCGGCCACTTCGACACAGGTGGCTTCGCCCACACCCTGCTTACCGGTATCGAATATGAAGACTATGACTACAGCTCGATCATTCAACGTTCGGCCGCCGGTGCCGGCGCCTATCCGATCGACATCTTCGACCCGGTGCTGGGCCAGCCCCGCCCTGCCCTGACCCGCACGACTACCCACGACAAGGAAAACCTCAAGACCTGGGCCGCCTTCATCCAGGACCAGGTCGCCCTGACCGAGCGCCTGAAGGCACTGGCCGGGGTGCGCTTCGAGCGTTACGAGCATGACTACGACAACAAGCTGAACAATGCTGGTGACTTCAGCAAGGGCGAAAACGGCGTCACCCCTCGTTTCGGCCTGCTGTATGACATCACCGACACGCTTGCCGTGTACGCCAACACCGCGCGCTCGTTCAAACCCAACAGTGGCGCCAGCCTGCAAGGCAGTGGTTTCGACCCTGAGAAAGGCAAGTCGTATGAGTTGGGTGTGAAGTGGGAAGCGCCCGATCGCCAGCTAAGCATCGACGCGGCTGTCTACCACATCGTCAAGGAAAACGTGCTGACCCGCGACCCCAATGACCCTTCTGGTACCTACAGCATCGCCGCCGGCGAGGTGCGCAGCCGCGGGCTGGACATCAACATTGCCGGCAACCTCACCCCTGAGTGGCGTGTGATCGGTGGCTATGCCTATGTCGACGCCGAGGTCACCCAAGACAACACCGTGCCCAGCGGCACGCGCCTGGCGAACATCCCGCGCAACAGCTTCAGCCTGCTGAACACCTACGAGTTTCAGGATGGACTGGCCAAGGGCCTGGGGCTGGGGGTTGGGGTGAAGTACATCGATGACCGTGCCGGGCAGACCGCCGCGACGACCTACACCATGGCGAGCTACAGCGTGGTCGACCTGCACAGCTTCTACAAGGTCAACGAGCATGTACGGCTGAACCTGGACGTGAAGAACGTGTTCAACAAGGGCTATGACGAAGGGGCGTTCAACACTTACGTGTACCCGGGTGCACCGCGCACGGTGCAAGCCGGGGTTGCGTACACCTTCTGAATGGCCGGGGCCGCTGGCGCGGCCCGCCGTTTCAGAACGCCTTGCTGTAGAACAGCGAGTAGGATTCGATGCCGTCGTTCGGCTGTTTGATACCGGCGTTGGAGTAGTGCATGGCACGGATGCCGACTTTCTGCTCGCCCGGCAACTTCAGGCCGAAGCCGATGCGGTCCTCGAAATTGACCGACGAACCCAGGTGTTGATCGCCGACATCGGTCTTGGAAAATGCTGCCAGGCCGATGCCTGCCTCGATGTACGGGGTGTAGGTGAAGCCGCTGAATTCGTAGGTGAACACCGGGCTGAACGACAGCGAGTGAGCACCGCTGGCCTCGCCACCTTCCCAGTAGGTGTAGGCTGCATCCCAATAACCGGTCACGAAGCCGGTGCTGCTTTGCAGCCATTTCTTGTCCCAGTCGAAGGCCAGGCCGATACGGTAAGTCATGTCGCCCTGGCTGGTGGCGCCCACGGCGCCGGACACCTGCGCGGCCTGGGCCAGATTGGCCCCGGCAACAGCCAATGCGGCGGCTGCGAGCATAGTGGCAAGACGGGTTTTCATCGATGACATCTCCTGATGGTCAACACGGGCAAGCGGGGGCTTTTGCCCCTCGATTTTTACGGTGGCCGGTGCATCCAACCGGTCACACGAGGTAATACTTTTCTGATTATTGTCCAATTAATCAGAAAGTTGGAAGTGAATTGCCACCAATGGCTAATGTTCAGTACGGTCTGAGCCAGCGCGCCGCTCCTCAAGCAGCTTAACGAACATGCTCAAGCTGCGCGATACGGTACCGCGGCGCCACACCAGCCAGGTCTTGAGGTAGCGAAAATCCTCCGACATGGGCCAGGCGCTAACCGTGGTGCAGCCGGGCATGTTGTCGAGCATGCTGCGTGGCAACATGGCCAGGCCGGCACCTGCGCTGACGCAGGCGAGCATGCCGTGGTAGGACTCCATTTCATGGATCTTGCCTGGTACCGCCTGGTCCTGGACGAACCAGTTCTCGAAATGATGGCGGTACGAGCAGTTGGCACGGAAGGCGTAGATACTCGCACCGTTGACGTCCTGCGCACGGGTTACCGGGGCATGGTTGAGCGGCGAGATGATCACCATCTCCTCCTCGAATACCGGCATGCCTTCGAGCGTGGGGTGCAACAACGGGCCATCGACGAATGCTGCCACCAGGCGCCCGGACAGCACGCCTTCAAGCATGGTCCCCGACGGCCCGGTGGAAAGGTCCAGGTCGACTTTCGGGTAGCGCTGGTTATAGGCGGCCAGCAATGCCGGTATACGCACGGCTGCGGTGCTCTCCAGCGAACCCAGGGCGAAGGTGCCTTGCGGGTCTTCGCCCGCCACCGTCAACCGGGCCTCGTGCACCAGGTCGAGGATGCGCCGGGTGTATTCGAGGAAGTTCCAGCCAGCCGGCGACAGGCGCAGGCGGCTTTTTTCACGGATGAACAACTCGACACCCAGGTCTTCCTCCAGCTGCTTGATGCGCGTGGTCAGGTTAGACGGGACCCGATGGATGTGCTGGGCGGCGGCGCTGATGCTGCCCTGTTCGGCCACTGCCTTGAAGATCTCCAATTGCACCAGATCCACAGTCATTCTCCAAACGTGAATGTTTCGCTCATTATTATTCAGTTTTCATTAAACCCCTAGCCCACTAGTCTGGCCTCACTGATGAACAACAACGAGTGTGCAGCCATGAGCCAGATCAGCAGCCTGACCCACGCCATCTCCATCGACCCGCACAGCGGCGAGCAGATCGGCAGCTACCCTTTCGACACCGACGCCGCACTGGAAGCGGCGCTGCAACGTGCCAAGGCTGGCTATCGCCAGTGGCGCAAGGTGTCGCTGGGTCAGCGCAGCGAGAACCTGCTTGCCCTGGCCGACACCCTTGAGGCCAAAGCCGAAACCTTCGCGCAGATGATCAGCCGCGAAATCGGCAAGCCGATCAGCCAGGCCCGGGGTGAAGTGAACAAGTGCGTCGGCCTGTGCCGCTGGTACGCCGAGCACGGCCCGGCGATGCTTGCGGCTGAGCCGACCCAGGTCGAAAAAGCGCGTATCGAATACCGCCCGCTGGGCCCGATCCTGGCCGTGATGCCGTGGAATTTCCCGATCTGGCAGGTGCTGCGTGGCGCCGTACCGGCGATCCTGGCCGGCAACACCTATGTGCTCAAGCATGCGCCGAACGTCATGGGCAGCGCCTATCTGATGGGCGACCTGTTCAAGGATGCCGGCTTGCCCGAAGGCGTGTTCGAGGTACTCAACGTGACCCCGGACGGCGTCACCCGCGCCATCAACGACCCGCGCATCGCTGCCGTGACGTTGACCGGCAGCGTGCGTGCCGGCATGGCGATCGGCGCCCAGGCCGGTGCCGCGCTGAAGAAATGCGTGCTCGAGCTGGGTGGTTCCGATCCGTTCATCGTGCTGGCCGACGCCGACCTGGATGCTGCGGTGAAAGCCGCCGTGGTTGGCCGCTACCAGAACACCGGGCAGGTCTGCGCCGCGGCCAAGCGCTTGATCGTGGAAGAGAGCATCGTCGAGGCATTCACGCGCAAGTTCGTCGAGGCGACACGCCAGTTGAAGGTCGGCAACCCGCTGGAAGATGACACCTACATCGGCCCGATGGCGCGCTACGACCTGCGCGACGAGCTCGATGGCCAGGTCCAGGCGACCCTCGCCGAGGGCGCCACCTTGCTGTTGGGCGGCAACAAGGTCGAAGGCGTGGGCAACTTCTACGCACCGACCGTGTTCGCCAACGTAACCCCGGACATGACCGCGTTCAAGCAGGAACTGTTCGGCCCCGTGGCTGCGATCATCACTGCCCGCGATGCCGAACATGCGGTGGAGCTGGCCAACGACAGCGAATTCGGCCTGGCATCGACCATCTACACCGCAGACTATGCCCTGGCCGAGCGCATGACGGCAGCGCTGGACACCGGTGGGGTGTTCATCAACGGCTATTGCGCTTCTGACCCCCGCGTGGCCTTTGGTGGGGTGAAAAAGAGTGGCTTCGGGCGTGAGCTGTCGCATTTTGGCGTGCGCGAGTTCACCAACGCGCAAACCGTGTGGCTGGATCGCAACTGATTTCGTGAGCCGGGGCTGCTTTGCAGCCCCGGCACGCTCAATCGCGGACCTGGTCCTTGACCCAGTCCAGCATCCCCCCCGGCACGATCAGCTCGTGCCGCGCCCGCGAACATGCGGTGTACAGCCCCGCCAGCATCCGTGCCCGCTCATTGCGGTTGCCGGCCGTTACCGGCGCAACCATCAGCTCCGGCGAGACCATCACCCGGGCGAACTCCATGTTCTTCACATCGCGTACACGGCCAAGGAACAGCTTGGGCGCCTTGTCCCAGCGGTAGCGGCTCTTGGCCTTGGCAAAGTGCTCCGGGGTGTAGCCCTTGCGCAGCATATTGGCCACGGCAACGAACGCCTTGTCGTCCCCCTTGTCTTGCTCAAGGGCCTGCCAGCTTGGGTATCGGAACAGCATCGGGTGACGCGGCCGCGTGCCATAGCGGTACAACTCGATGCAATCCTCGACGAACAGCTCGAAATCCTTGCGTGCGCTTTGCAGCAGCACGAACGGCACACCCTGGTGGGTCAGGCGCTGGAACCATCCGAACAACCCCCACTCGTCATCGACGATCAACGCGGTGGGCTGCTCGGGTACCGTCACAGCATCGAAGAAACTGACCCGCGTGTAATGCTCGGCACTGCCGCTGAAGGCTGCCTGGATGGCCGCTGGGTGGGCCTGGATCAACGGGTTGAGTACGCTGTCCATGGCAGGCCCTGCGCGTAATGAATGGTCGATGTAACGCTGGCGGATGAAGCCGCCATGGTGCGGGCTCAAGCCATTGAGGTTCTGCAGCTCATCGCCCAGGGCAATGACAGATTGCGGGCTGCGATCCAGCACGGCGACCATGGGTGCGGACAACTCGTGGGCTTCATCGACGATCACATGGGTATAGCGGCTGTCGATCAGTTCGGCCGTCAGCGACAACAGTTTGACCCGATGGTAATCGCGCACCGGCAACTGGATCTCGCGCGACGATGGGCGGGTCAGCTCCTGCCAGTACAACCTGGCCTTTTCCAGCAGCACTTCCTGATCCAGCGGCGAGGTCCCCGGGCCGGCCCAGGGCAAGTGATGCAGCTGCAACTGGTTGTCGCCGCTGCGGCAGAAGCTGCGCACGGCCTTGATGCACAGGGCGACCACGTCCCGGGCGGCCAAGGGGCCGATATCGGGGATGGCCAGCCATTTCACCACCTGCGCCTCCTGCGGGCGCCATGACAACTTGGTTCGGTACGGATCGCGCAGGCGCCAACCGTTGCTGGTGAGGTCGCGGTTGAGAATCTCGTCGGCCAGTTGGCCAAAGGTCATCGCCGTGTACGCCTCAGCATCCTTGACCCGTGCCCGCAGTGCCCTGAGCTGGCCTTCGGTGAGGGCCAGCAGCAAGGTGCGTTGCGGGTCGAGCAGGCGCGCGAACTGGTGGATCAGGAAGGTTTTGCCGGTACCGGCGAACCCCTGCACCGCCACCGACTCGTCCACCCCGGACAAGAACTCGCGCAGCAGGCGGTTCTGCTGGTCGCTGAGCATGAGGTCGCTGGCCAACGACGGCAGGTACACCGGGTGCAACGGCGTGACCCGCTGCCGGTAGCTGTCGGCGAACTGGAAGTTCCACTGGCCTTCGGCGTCCTGAAATTCTTCCGCCGGGTAGTCGACTTCGGGTGATACCAGCGCGACGCCGTTCTCACCCAGCATGCCGAGCCCCATGGCAAACGCCTCGCGGTCGAAATGCTGCGCTACCTGGCCCTGAAAACGGCCAGGCGCCGCCGTTTCGACCTCATTGGCAATACGCACGATTTCAGCGAAGCGGCGTTCCTGTGCGTCAGCCGAAACGCTGGCAGGCTGGCGCGGCAGGTTCTGCACGAACAGCACGGAGGCCGCCTGCAGCACGCTGGCGCCAGGGAAAAAATCGGTGGCTGGGGGGGCGCTGGCGAGGCGCTCGGCCTGGTCGCTGGGCAAAGGCAGGTAGAACATCGGGACCTCGGGTGAACACTGCCGGGCACGATAGCAACTTTCCCGAGGCAATGCTGGGTTTAACCGCGAACCGGCCGGCCCCGCTTGAGCGTCTCGCTGGGCAGTTCCCGGAACAACTGCCGATAGCTTTCGGAAAAGCGCCCCAAATGCCAGAACGACCAGCGCATGGCCACTTCGGCAACCGTCACCTCGCCACCGCGCAACAGGTCGCGCCGCGCCCCATTGAGCCGGCGAAGCCGCAGCCAATGGGCCGGCGGCATGCCGGTAAACGCCTTGAATGCCTGCTGCAGCTGGCGCAGGGAAACGCCGGCAACGTCTGCCAACTCCAGCAGGTTAAGGGTTTCTTCGGGGCAGTCGGCAGCCCACTCACTGACCCGCTGCATGATCGCCCGCTCCTCTCCCCGCCGCCCCAGCGCTCCGCCCTGCAGCTGCTGGCAGGCGTTATCCAGGATGAACAGGCAGTCTTCCAGCAACTGTTCGGCCAACGCTTGCCCCGCAAGTGGGCAATCGGCTTGCCCCAGTCGCGTCAGGGTAGCGCTGAGCCAGCTGCCGAACAGCGCATTCTGGCCGCTGCCCAGCGGCACCATGAACAAGCCGTCAAGGCGCTGCGGGTCGAGGGCGTGGCTGGCCAGGAAGGCCTGGTCGAACACCACCGCCACCTCCTGGTAGTTCTCCGGTGTGATCCAGATATTGCGGCTCTGTTCGTTGAGCAGGTACAGGCTGTTTTCGCTGCGGTCGAAGCAAAATGCCAACGCGCCGCTGGGGGCACGGAAAAACTGCTCGACCCGCGTGTTCAGGCGCTCTTCGTACACCTGCACGCCATCCAGGCCCAGGCAACGCAACTGGCCGCTGAAGTGGCCGGGCGACATCTGCCGGTACTGCTGCTGCCAACCGGGGGTGGCGCGCACCTGCTCGGTCACATCGGTGGTGTGGAAGGCCTGGACCTGCAAGGCATTGGGCGTTGTCACGCTGCGTCCTAATTGCACTCTTTTGGTGCATTCATTGCCGAAGAAAGTGGATAGATTGCCCCTGGGGGCTGCGCCCAAGATAGCCCTCAGCACGGCATGTGGGAAGGCTCCTGCACACCAGTGCCACAAAAACCCAACCAAGAGGTCTGTATGAACGCCCCCTTCGATCAGCTTTCCACCTGGCTGAAAGAACACCGGATCACCGAAGTCGAATGCGTGATCAGCGACCTGACCGGCATCGCCCGCGGCAAGATCGCACCGACCGCCAAGTTCCTCCATGAGCGTGGCATGCGCCTGCCCGAGAGCGTGCTGCTGCAGACCGTCACCGGCGACTACGTCGACGATGACATCTACTACAGCCTGCTCGATGCCGCTGACATCGACATGGTCTGCCGCCCCGACCCGACTGCGGTGTATCAGATCCCCTGGGCCATCGAACCGACCGCCATCGTGATCCACGACACCTTCGACAAACAGGGTAACCCCATCGAACTGTCGCCGCGCAACGTGCTGAAGAAGGTGCTCAAACTCTATGCCGACAAGGGCTGGCGGCCGATCGTCGCTCCGGAGATGGAGTTCTACCTGACCAAGCGTTGCGAAGACCCGGACTTGCCACTGCAAGTGCCACTGGGCCGCTCCGGCCGCGCCGAAAGCGGGCGCCAGTCGTTTTCCATCGATGCCGCCAACGAATTCGACCCTTTGTTCGAAGACGTCTATGACTGGTGCGAACTGCAAGGCCTGGACCTCGACACGCTGATCCACGAAGACGGCCCGGCGCAGATGGAGATCAATTTCCGCCATGGCGATGCGCTGGACCTGGCCGACCAGATCACCGTGTTCAAGCGCACGATGCGTGAGGCGGCGCTCAAGCACAACGTGACGGCCACCTTCATGGCCAAGCCGATCACCGATGAACCGGGCAGTGCCATGCACCTGCACCAGAGCGTGGTCGACATCGCCAGCGGCAAGCCGGTGTTCGCCAACGACGATGGCAGCATGAGCGCGCTGTTCCTGCACCACATCGGGGGCCTGCAGAAGTACATCCCCAAGCTGTTGCCGATGTTTGCCCCGAACGTCAACTCCTTCCGCCGCTTCCTGCCGGACACCTCGGCGCCAGTCAACGTCGAATGGGGCGAGGAAAACCGCACCGCCGGCCTGCGCGTGCCGACCTCGAGCCCCGACGCCATGCGCGTGGAAAACCGCCTGCCGGGTGCCGACGCCAACCCCTACCTGGCGATCGCCGCGAGCCTGCTGTGCGGCTACCTGGGCATGGTCGAGAAGGTCGAACCCAGTGCGCCAGTGCAAGGCCGCGCCTATGAGCGGCGCAACCTGCGCCTGCCGATCACCATCGAGGACGCGCTGCAGCACATGGAGGACTGCCAGACCGTACAGCGTTACCTGGGCAAGCAGTTCGTCCAGGGCTACGTGGCGGTCAAACGTGCCGAGCATGAAAACTTCAAGCGTGTGATCAGTTCGTGGGAGCGTGAATTCCTGCTGCTCAGCGTCTGATCTGCGGGGGGCTGCCGTGCAGCCCCTCACACCCCACTCAAAGAACAAGACCAACGAGGTGTCGACATGCGTCATCTGCAAGCCCTGATTCCTGCAGCATTCACCCTGCTGTTCGGTGCAGCCGCCCAGGCTCAGCCCACGGTCAGCGTGTACAACTGGACCGACTACATTGGCGATACCACCCTGGCCGACTTCCAGGCCAGCAGCGGGATCAAGGTGGTCTATGACGTGTTCGACTCCAACGAAACCCTGGAGGGCAAGCTGCTTGCCGGGCGCACCGGCTACGATGTGGTCGTGCCGTCCAACCACTTCCTCGCCCGCCAGGCGCAGGCCGGTGCCTTCCTGCCACTGGACCGCAGCAAGCTGCCGAACTGGAAGCACCTGGACCCGAAACTGCTCAAGCAACTTGAGCAGAACGACCCCGGCAACCAGTACGCGGTGCCCTACCTGTGGGGCACCAACGGCATTGGCTACAACGTCGAGAAGGTCAAAGCTGCACTGGGCATCGAGCGTATCGACTCCTGGGCGGTGCTGTTCGAGCCAGAGAACCTGAAGAAACTCAAGCAGTGCGGGGTGGCCTTCATGGACTCGCCCGACGAATTGTTCCCGGCCATGCTCAATTACCTGGGCATGGACCCGCGCAGCGAAAAGCCGGCTGACTACGCCAAGGCCGAAGCGCACCTGCTTGAACTGCGCCCCTATATCACCTACTTCCACTCGTCCAAATACGTTTCGGACCTGGCCAATGGCGACATCTGTATTGCCTTCGGCTACTCCGGCGATGTGTTCCAGGCCGCCAACCGCGCGGTCGAGGCGAAAAACGGCGTGAAGATCGCCTACAGCATCCCCAAGGAAGGCAGCAACCTGTGGTTCGACCTGCTGGCCATTCCCAAGGACGCCAGCAACCCCGAGCAGGCGCTGGCCTTCATCAACTACCTGCTCGAACCACAGGTGATCGCCAAGGTCAGTGCCACCGTCGGCTATGCCAATGCCAACCCCGACGCCAAGGCCTACATGGATGAGTCGCTGGTCAACAACCCCGAGATCTACCCACCCCAGGAGGTGCTGGACAAGCTGTACATTTCCAGCACGCCGAGCCCGAAGATCATGCGGGTCATGACCCGCTCCTGGAGCAAGATCAAGTCCAACCGCTGAGCCGAGAGCGCGCCATGCCATTCGACACCCAACACACTGCGTCGTACTACGCCGCTACCGCGCGTGATACCGCGCCCTACCCCAGCCTGGACGGCGAACTGACCGCTGATGTGTGCGTGGTCGGCGGTGGCCTGACCGGGGTCAATACGGCGCTGGAACTGGCCGAGCGTGGCCTGTCGGTGATCCTGCTCGAAGGCCGGCGCGTCGGCTGGGGCGCCAGCGGGCGCAACGGAGGCCAGTTGATCCGCGGCATCGGCCATGACGTCAGCGGTTTTGCGCGCTATGTCGGCCAGGACGGCGTGCGCTACCTGAAACAGGCCGGCATCGACTCGGTGGCCCTGGTGGCCAGGCGTATCGAGCAGTACGGCATTGCCTGCGACCTGCGCTGGGGCTTCTGCGAACTGGCCAATACACCTGCCCAGTTCGCGGCGTTCAAGGACGAGCAGCGCGAGCTGGCGGAGCTTGGCTATGGCCATGAAACGCGCCTGGTCGGCCCTGAGCGACTGCATGAGATCGTTGCCAGCGATCAGTACGCCGGCGGGCTGGTGGACATGGGGTCGGGCCATCTGCACCCGCTCGACCTGGTCCAGGGTGAAGCGCGCGCGGCCCATGGCCTGGGGGTACGCATTTTCGAGCAGAGCCCGGTGCTGCGCATCGAGCATGGCACCACGGTCACCCTGCACACCGCTCGGGGCAAGGTCAGGGCACAAAGCCTGGTGCTCGGTTGCAACGCCCACCTGGACGAACTGGAGCCACGCCTGAGCGGTAAAGTGCTGCCTGCCGGCAGCTACGTGGTGGCCACCGAGCCACTGCCCGAGGCTGTGGCCAAGGCGCTTATCCCGCAGAACATGGCGATGTGCGACCAGAAGGTCGGCCTGGATTACTACCGCCTCACCGCAGATCGTCGGCTGTTGTTCGGCGGGGCCTGCCATTATTCAGGGCGCGACCCGAAGGACATCGCCGCCTACATGCGGCCCAAGGTGCTCAAAGTGTTCCCGCAGCTGGCCGACGTGCACATCGATTACCAATGGGGCGGGATGATCGGCATCACCGCCAACCGCTTCCCTCAGGTCGGGCGGCTGAGCCAGTACCCGAATGTCTACTACGCCCAGGGCTACTCTGGGCATGGCCTGAATGTGACGCACTGGACGGCCAGACTGCTGGCTGAAGGGATCGCTGCCGGGCACAGCCAGGGGCTGGATGTCTTCAGCGCCGTACCCCACCTTACCTTCCCGGGCGGCAAGGCGTTGCGCTCGCCGCTGCTGGCGTTGGGGATGCTGTGGTATCGGGTGCGCGAGGTGCTGGGTTGACTCAGCACTCGACGAACGCCACCGCCAAACCACCACGCGAGGTTTCCTTGTAATTGGCATGCATGTCGGCACCGGTATCGCGCATGGTGCGGATTACCCGATCAAGCGAGATGAAGTGCTCGCCATCACCGCGCAGGGCCATCTGCACGGCATTGATCGCCTTGACCGCGGCAATCGCATTGCGCTCGATACACGGCACCTGGACCAGGCCTGCGACCGGGTCACAGGTCAAGCCCAGGTTGTGTTCCAGGGCAATTTCGGCGGCGTTTTCCAACTGCGGCGGTGTAGCGCCGAGCACTTGGGCGAGGCCTGCCGCGGCCATCGAGCACGCCGACCCCACCTCGCCCTGGCAACCCACCTCGGCACCGGAGATCGATGCATTCTTCTTGCACAGGATGCCGACAGCGGCAGCGGCCAGCAGGAACGCCACCACATCGTCGTCACAGGTAGCGGGGTTGAATTTCATGTAGTAGTGCAACACCGCGGGGATGATGCCCGCCGCGCCGTTGGTCGGCGCTGTGACCATGCGCCCGCCAGCGGCGTTCTCTTCATTGACCGCCAGGGCGAACAGGTTCACCCACTCCATGGCACTCAGGGTCGAGCCGATCACATTGGGTTTGCCCAGTTCCTGCAGGCTGCGATGCAGGCGTGCAGCGCGGCGCTTGACGCCAAGCCCGCCAGGCAGGATGCCCTCATTGCGCAGACCGTTGTCGACGCATTCACGCATCGCCGCCCATATCCGCAGCAGCCCTTCGCGCACCTCGGCTTCAGGGCGCCACGCGCATTCGTTGGCCAGCATCAGCTGGGCAACGCTCAACTGGTGGGCCTTGCACAGCGCCAGCAACTGGGCGGCACTGGAGAATTCGTAGGGCAGCGGGACTGCAGCCGCCTGGTTCTGGGGCGCGTCGATTTCACCCTGCTCGACAATGAAGCCGCCACCAACGGAGTAGTAGGTCTGGCTGAGCAGGCTGCCCTGCTCGTCCATTGCCTCCAGGGTCATGGCATTGGGGTGGTACGCCAGGTTTTCCTCCAGCAGCAGCATGTCGCGTGCATAGATGAAAGTCAGCGGGTGGCTGGCGTCGAGCATCAGGCATTGCTCCTGCATCACCTGGCCGATGCGTGACTCGATGGTGGCCGGATCGATCCGGTCCGGCCACTGCCCCATCAGGCCGAGCAGGCAGGCGCGGTCAGTGGCATGGCCCACACCCGTGGCGGAAAGCGAACCATAAAGCCGTACTTCGATACGCCTTACCTGGCCCAGCAAGCCCTGGGTGCGCAATGCCTGGGCAAAGGTGGCGGCTGCCCGCATGGGGCCGACGGTGTGGGAACTGGATGGGCCGATGCCGATTTTGAAAAGGTCGAAAACACTGATAGCCATGCTAATGCCTGACCGCGCCGGGCTGTATCACCGTTACGCGGCTGTCTGGATAAATTGAACGCTATTGCGGATTTGCGCGATACTGCCGCGCTCACCTGTTGATGACCAACGAAACTTTCTAAGCAAGGCTTTAGCAGAACTAAACGATGCGACGACAAATGAACGGCCAGATGTTCGTCTGGCTGCATGTTTTTTCCTGTGCGGCACGGCATCTCTCTTTCACCCGCTGCGCCGAGGAACTGCACATCACCCCCGGTGCGGTCAGCCAGCAGATGCGCCAGCTGGAGGAGCGCCTTGGTTACCGCCTGTTCCTGCGCCGGGCGCGGGGGGTAGAGCTGAGCGCCGAGGGGCAGCGCCTGGCGCAGACCGTGGCCGAGGCCTACGGCAGTATCGAAGCCGAATTGCTGCGCCTGGACGCCGGCGAGATCCGCGGCACCTTGCGCGTACGCTCGATTCCCTCGTTCCTGGCCAAGTGGCTGACACCGCGCCTGCCGCGCTTCCAGCAGCGGTATCCGGATATCGAATTGCGCCTGGTGGCCGAAGACAGTGCGCAGGCGTTGAACCCGGGCGACTTCGACCTGGCCATTGACCTGAATGATGGCAGCTACCCGGGCATGCTCTCGACCCCGCTGCTGGACGAACAGATCTTCCCCGTCTGCTCGCCAGCCCTGCTGCGCGGCCGCCCGCCACTGCACGGGCCTGCGGACCTTGCCCACTATCCACTGCTGCACGACATCACTGCCTGGCGCGGCAGTTCGGACTTTGCCGAATGGGAGTTCTACCTGGAGGGCATTGGTGCGCCACGGCTGGATGTGCGCCGGGGGCATACCTTCAACCGCAATCACCTGACGATAGAAGCGGCGATTGCCGGGATCGGCGTGGCCATAGCCCGTCGCACCTTACTCAATGATGAACTGGAACGGGGTGCGCTGATCGTGCCCTTCGGTGTGCCGATCGCCAACCACAAGCGCTATGTAGTGCATTACCCGCCAGGCGGGCTGAACCAGCCGGGCGCTCGTGCGGTACACGACTGGCTGGTGGAAGAGGCCAAAAGCTTCCTCCTGCAGCACCCTGTTCAAGCCCGTACCGCGTCCACCCGCACACCCGCGTAGTCATTCGACTGCAACGCGTTTCACATCGAAATCAAACGAGGGAACGTACTCACCGGCCAGCAAATGTGGGCATTTGGACGAGACAAAGTTGTCGCTCAACAGGTCTTGGGCGCTGTCATAACCCGGCATGGAAATGCCAGTGATGTTCAACAACGTATGCGGGAGAGAAGAAATACTGACGGTCTGCCCTTCCCGCTGCTTGAGCTTTTGCAGCGTTTGCGCCTGCCGCTGCAGCAGGCTGCCTGAAGCCCAGAAAAACGCCGCGACCGAAAGGTCATACTCATTGCCCATACCGTGCCCTAGCAGGCCGCGGCTGTCATCCAGCAAATTCTCGCCATGGTCTGACGAATAGACCAACAGCGCCTTGCGCTGGCTGCTTTTGAGTTGATCGATGATCCTTCCCAACAGCCAGTCGGTGTACAAGATGGAGTTATCGTAATCTGCGGTGATCCGGTCCTTCGCGCTGTCGGTCGCAGGCTTGAATGTGCCGAACTCGCGTGGGTAGCGGCGGGCGTAATCGAAATGGCTGCCCTTGATATGAATAAAGATCGCCTGTTTTTGCGTGCCGCCTTGCTCGACGATGTTTTCGTAGGCCGACATCAATGCACCGTCGTAGCTGCGCTCAAAGTACTGCCGGCTCTGGGCCTCGGCAGCAATTTGCGGAATGATCCCGCCAAAACTGTCGACTTCCTGGGAAGACAGCCAGTACGTCTTGTAGCCGGCGGCGCGGTAGATGCCAACCAGCGATTTGGTCGAGGCGATCAGGTCCCAGTGCTCGATCGGCTCCAGGCTGAGCATCGAGGGCACCGCGACCGACGTATGCGGCGCCGTGGTGCACATGCTGTTGAACTTGAACACCCCCGACTCTTTGTCAAGGTTCGGCGTGGTGGAATGGTGGTACCCATACAGCGACCAGTTGTGTGGCCGTGAAGACTCGCCGATGACGAACACGAGGGTCTCCACGTCAGCGGCGTCCGATACTGCTGTTATTTTTACCTCGGACTCCAGGCGCTGTTTGATATAGCGCTTCGACTCGGCATACAACGTTACAGTCAAGCCGATTTGCGACAAATAACCCACAGGGGTACTTTGGTCCTTCGCTGCCAAGTCCAGGACTGCACTCTTACCCAGCGAGTTGAGCTTTACGGTTTTATAAAAATAGGCGCCATACCCCAACACCAAGGCACTTATCGTCAAACCGAAAATTGCCTTGTTCTTGTAAAACGTGCGCCCGTGCAACCCTGCCAGCCCAACGCCGTAGCACAGCACGAATACCAGCAGCACCGCGCTGATCGAATGCCAGTAGGTACTGAGGAAATCAGTAGCCTCTTTGTAATTGGTCAGCCCGATAAAAAGATAGGCCGCCGTCAAGCGTGAACCGAAGTTCAGCACCAGAAACAGGTCCACGCTGGCCGCCAGATAAAATGGCAACAACAGAAGATGAACCTTGAATTGATTGGTTGAAACGAAACGCGTGGCCAGCAGCCATAACATTGAAATGGCAAACGTATAGATAACCAGCAAATCCGTTTTCGAGCAATTGCACTCGGCCAGTAGCCTTACGAACAACGGCGACAGCAGAAACGACCATAACAGCAGAACCGGCCACTCTGCCTTCACTACCCTCGAGGCAACACCGCCCAGCCGAGACATGGTTTTCATTGATCACTGACCCTCTGGATGGCGCGCGGTCGAGTACCGGCCTTCAATAAGCCTGCTTGCCGGTAAAGGCATTGAGCGTTCGTACCAGAATCACGAAGTCGAGCCAGAGCGACCAGTTGTTGATGTACTCGATGTCCGAGTTCACCCGCTGGATCATCTGTTCGATGTCCTTGGTTTCCCCCCGGTAGCCACGTACTTGCGCCAAACCTGTCATGCCGGGCTTGATGTTGTGGCGGGCGAAATAATCGACGATGTCCTGGGAGTACAGTGTGTCGTGTTGCAACGCATGCGGGCGTGGGCCCACCAGCGACATCTCGCCGGTTAGCACATTGAAAAGCTGCGGCAATTCATCCAGGCTGGTGCGTCGGATGAAGGCACCGACCCGGGTCAGCCTGGGGTCATTCTTTTGCGCCTGCTGGACCACGCCACTGTCGGGTTGGTGAACGCGCATGCTGCGAAACTTCCAGATGCGAAAAGACTCCCCCGTCCACCCGGTACGTTCCTGGCGGAAGAACACCGGCCCGGGGCTGTCGAACTTGATGACGGCGGCGACCACCAGCAGTACCGGCGACGCACACAGCAGAATGAACGCGGCCAGCACGCGGTCTTCCAGGTTCTTCAGGAACAGGCTCATGCCCGTGAGCGGGGTTTCAGACAACGTCAGTACCGGGATGCCGGCAATTTCACGGACGCTGTGGTTGATCAGGCGCAGCGAGAAAATGTCGGGCACCCAGTTGACCGCAATGCACTTGTCCAAAAGTTTCAGGTAGACATCGTTGATCAGCTCAGAGCCGCCGAGCGGCGTCACCAGGTACACCGTTCGGATAGCCTGCTTGGCGATGATCTCGTCCAGGTCGGCAATACGGCCCAGTACAGGCAAGCGCAATTTTGCATCGGCAGTGCCCTGCCCATCGAGCTGTTCATCGATCAGCACACAACCTACCACCCGCTCTCCGAACCAGGGGTTATTGCTTATTTTCTGGTAGAGGAAGTTGGCCAGGTCGCCCCCGCCGATAATCAATGCGTTGTCCTGGCGAGCATGGGCAGTAAAACGCTTTTGCAGTTCGCGCACGACAATATGCAACAGCAACTGCACAGCGTAACCAAATATAAACAACTGCCCCACCAACAGCCGCGAATACGTTTCGCTTTGTTTGGTAAGAAAAGCGATAACCACCAAAAAACAAAACGTCGCAGACCACGCCTTGAACAGCCTGAAAGCTTTGACGGAAAGGCCAACGTTACTTCGATAAATGGCATAGTGGTCATAAATGACGGCCAGCGCACCGATCAGCAACAGCAGCATGATGACGTAGTCTGAAGTAATATAACCAAACTGATCGTAAATCAGATACCACGCGACACTGGTGACCGCTATGCCATCGAGGCCGGCTTGAATGGCGTTACTCACGCTACTTCTTCGCTGGAGCAAGGAACGGCTGCTTCTAGGCTCGAATACCATTATGAGGCCTCTTTTTATGTGCGTGACCCACGCGTCGCCATTACACCCGTGCGATAAAACCAACCTTAGGTTCAATACCAAATCATTAAAAAGCTGCCACGCCACCCCACGCCGCTTGATATCACTGTAGCAGTACCCGGCAGCCCGTGCGGGGCTGAATCCTCCTCGCTCAGGGTTCTGGCAGGGTCGCTTTGCTGCACAGCAGCGCCCGCAGCAGGAACAGTGGGTTGCCGACCACATAGCGCACGAACAGACGCCTGGGTTCCCTGCTCAGCCTGTACACCCATTCGCCGCCCAACCGGCGTAACCAGTCCGGGGCCCGGGTGACCTTGCCGCCCATGAAGTCCAGGATCGCTCCGCCGCAGACGATCAGGCAGGGCCTGCCCAGTTCAGCCAGGCGGGCCGCGACGTTCTCCTGCTTGGGCATGCCCATGCCCAGCACGATCAGCTCCGGCTGCTGCTGCCGCGCCAGATCAATGTAGGTGTCGATACTGGCGAAACCGTCATGCAGCGACACGACATTAACCCCGTAAAGCGCTTCACCCTGTTCGGCTGCCTGGCTCAGATACGGCTCCTGGGTGCCCCAGAACGCTACCCGCCTGCCGTTGTAAGCTGCGAGCAGTTCGGGAATGAAGTCGGTGCCGTTCATGTTCAGCCCGGGCGCCAGCCCCAGGCGCCGATACAGTATCGCGATGCCGGAGCCGTCGCGCAGCAGCACGTCCGCTGCCGCCAGCGCTGTGCAATAGTCAGGGTTGGCAGCCACCAGGTTCATGGCATGGGCATTGACGAAGCCGAGCACCGTTGCCGTTCGCGGAGCGCTCAGTGCCTGCAGCACCTTCTGCTCATCAGCCGCGTCATCGACCACGCGCAGCTTGCCGATGATTGTCTTCCAGCGTTGCAACCAGGGCCATGCGTCCATTCAGTTGTCATCCCGTTTCGAGCGCACCCATTCAACCTGGCGTTTGAGCAGAAAACCGAGGTACAGGGGAATCTTCTTCGCCGCGTAGAACGGGGCATACAGCAATACGGAAAACGGGATCACCTCACGCGAGAAGCGCCACCAGGCCAACAATACCGCGGCCACCAACAGCACAAGGTTGACGGTGGCAAGCACTGCCGGCAGTAAAATGCCGAAGAACAGAAATGCCAGCCATGCCACGCTGAAGACCACCATCATGGCCAATGCCAGCAACGCCAGCGGCGGTACCAGCAGGTCCACGGCCATGGCCAGCAAAGGCCAGTTACCCTGCGCCAGCGAGCGGCGAATCAAACCGGGGCCCTCCGTCAGCAGCAGCCCCAGATGGCCATGTTCCCAGCGGGTGCGCTGGCTGGTGAGGCCTTCCTGGCTGGTCGGGAACTGGCTGGTGACCGTAGCAGCCGGGCAGAACAGCGGCGGTTTGCCATCGCGGCACAGCTCCAGGCCCAGCTTGATGTCTTCGACCAGATGGCCGGTCGCCAGGTTGGCCGCGGTCACATCCTGCCAGCTGAACGCCATGCCCGCCCCCATCAACTGGCACGGCAAGCCTGCCCGAGCCCATCCACGCGGGCGCACGAGATTCTTCACGCGCCAGGCGAATTCGGCGACCTGCACTTTCAGCCCGGCGCCTGCAGGCGCATGCATCAGGTACAGGGACTGCACAGGCCGGCCGGCCTCGATGCAACAGTGTGCCAAGCGCTCGACGGCACCGGCACTGACCTGGCAATCGGCGTCGATGATCAGCACCACGTGCGGCGGGTTGTGCGCCAGATGCCGTACACCGTAGTCCAGCGCATAGCCCTTGCCCCGCAGGTGCGCGTCCTGGCGCTCGATCACCTGCGCACCGGCAGCACGCGCCAGTGCGGCGGTATCGTCGGTGCAGTTGTCCGCCACCACCAGCAACTGGTCGCCCTCGCGCAATTGCGCGCCGATGGCCGCAAGTGCCGACTCGATGACCAGCGCCTCGTTATGCGCCGGTACCAACACCGCCACCCGTGGGCGTGCGCCCTTGGGCTGTGGCACCGGCCGCGCCGGCAGGCAGGCCAACAGCACCTGGACCAACAGCACCAGTACCGGCAGAAGCACAAGCAGTGCCACGATGCCCAGCAGCCAACTCAGTAAAGTAATCATGCAATTGCCTTGAAATAGCGAACCAGCCTGGCCGCTTCGGTATCGATATCGTGGCGCTGGAGCACGCGCTCGTAAGCCGCTTGCCCCATCCGCTGCAGGGTTTCGGCAGGCTGCGCCAGGCAATCGGCCATGGCCGCAGCCAACTCCTGCACTTCGCCTGCCGGGAACAGCCAACCGTTTTCCCCCTGCCGAACCAGCTCGGGTATGCCGGCCACATAGGTAGTCAATACCGGCCGACGCAGGGCCATGGCCTCCATGATGACCACCGGCAACCCTTCGGCGAAACTCGGCAGCACCAGTGCGCGGGCGGCCAGGATTTCTTCACGTACCTGGGCGCTGCTGATCCAGCCAGTGACGCGCACCTGTGCCTGCAAGCCATGGCGGGCGATCAACGCGTCGATCTGCTCACGCATTTCACCATCGCCGGCCAGCACCAGTTCAAACGCTACGCCCTTGGCCAGCAGGATCCGGGCTGCTTCGAGCAGTAGCAGCTGGCCCTTCTGCTCGCACAGCCGCCCTACGCACACCAGCCGCGGCGTTGCCGGGGGCGCAATGGCCGAACCTTCATGGAAACTACGCTCCAGGCCGCAATGCACCACCTTCACCTTGACCCATTGCTCATGTGCCACCCAGCGAAACAACTGGCTGCGCCCGTAGGAGCTCACCGCAGCGACGAATGCTGCGCGGCGGACCTTCTCTTCCATGTGCAGGAATTGCGGCTTGTCAAACTCCTCGGGGCCATGCACGGTGAAGCTGTAGCGAGGGCCACCGAGCGCGTTGGCCAGCATGACCACTTCGGTGGAGTTGGTGCCAAAGTGCGCGTGCACGTGCTCAGCAGCAGCGCCTTGCAACCACTGCACGACACGGCAGGCTTCAGCCAGGTAGACCAGGTGATAGGGCCAGGGTCGGTCGGCGCGCACCCCCATGCGCAACGCCAGGCGCAACGCTGACATGAAACGCCGCGGCTCGGCGCGCGCTACCTGCAGCATCGGTTTGAGCAGGCCCTTGACGCCCCCTTGCAGCACGTAGCGGGTCTTGCCCTGCTCGGCGATGTCTTCATCGTCCTGCAACTCGGCGTCCCAGCCCCGCAGGGCGATGCGTTGAACCTCCATGCCTTGACGTTCGAGCGCCAGAATTTCGCGACGAATGAAGCTGTGACTGACCTTGGGATACTGATTGATGAAATAAGCAATGCGCATACGCCCCCAAATCGAAATCCGTTTACTGATAGGGTCGGGCCGCTTCTGCGACGCCCTGACCTTTACCTCATGCTGTGGCTCACTGACTACAGGCTAGCTGAGGATGCAACGGCAGCTCTGTTTGCGCGGCGGTGCCGGGCAGTGCTGCTTCTATCTTGGCGAAAACGTCGTCCAGTAGCGCGTTACGCCGTCGGTACATGGCCCGTTTCTTCGGCGCGATGTCCTCCAGGTTACGCCTGGCAGCTGCCAGGGGGACCACAAAGAAGTCCTCACGCTCCGACGTTTCGGCACCGCTCTCCTGCCATATCACATCATAGTTGGCTGCCAGGTCCTGAGCCTTCTCAACCCCGAAATACGGGTGACGGTGGTGCCGGCACTGATCGCCGACAGCATAGATGCGGGCGACCCCGGCCGCTCTGGCCAGGCACTTGAGGGCTTCTAGCAGAAAGCTTCTGGGGCGCAACCCTTCGAAATCCTTGGTCAGGTCGCGGTAGATGTTCAGCGAGGTTTCGCTGTCGATGCCTTTATGGATGCCCTGCACGGCACCAATGAACAGGCACAGCTCGCCCTCTGTGCGGCACAGCGTGAACGCCAGCGACGCCACACGCAGGTCAGCCTGGAACAGGTTGATCACCAACTCCCCTTCCCGCTTGAACCAGATGGGCCGATCCAGCACCAGGGTGCACCCGTTGGAGTAGGCGGACAGGTCGCAGACAACCTGGCGCTCCTCGCGCTCCAACAGCAACAGTGCCGGGCAATGGCTGGCGACCACTTCATAGTGCGATGCCACCACATCGAGCCGTTCACGGGCGTCCCAGCATTTGCTGATGTAGGGCCACTGCACCACCCCGATGCAGTCCACGCCCAGCCTGGCGAAGCGCTCGTTGCCCAGCGCACCTGACATGCGCTGCATGAACGTGCGCAAGTCCGGCCACTGCCTGATCATTGCTGTGGCCAGCTTGTACTTGTTGTTAAGCGCCCGCAGCGAATAGCCGGGTTGCAAGGTGAATACGCTTCTGGCTAACGATCCGAGCATCTTAGGCATCTCATTTGTACTCGATCAACGCCGGGTTACCGGCCATGAACCTGTTCAGCACAAACCTCATCTGGCCCAGCATCTCCGGGAATTTGCCCAGCACCAGAAATACCGCCTGTACTGCGTTTTCACGCGCCGACCTACCGCCACGGCGCGCCAGGCGCAGCATCTGCAGCGGGTAGACCAGCAGCAGTACCAGTGCCCACAGGCCCATCCAGATGCTTGCTAACGCGACCAGCAGTGGAATGCCCAAGCCCCAAACCCAGGCACGGCGCGACTCGCGCAGCCAATGCCGCTCCGGCGGTGCGCCATGCAGTGAGGCGCCCTCGGCATAGGCATAACCTGCGCGTACGCTGCGCCGCCACCACTGGCCGAAGCGCGTCATGGCGGCATCGTGCAGGGTCATCTCAGCAGCCAGGCGCCAGACCTTCCAGCCGGCCGCCCTCAGCCGCACGCACAGTTCGGGCTCTTCCCCGGCGATCAGTGCAGAGCGATAACCTGCGACGGCCACGAAGGCATCGACACGCATGAGCGCATCACCGCCACAGGCCTTGGTTTCCCCCAGCGGGGTATCCCACTCCAGGTCACACAGCCAGTTGTAGACAGAGTGCTGGGGAAAGCGCTCGCGGCGCCGCCCACACACCACCGCCACCTGCGGGTGGGTGTCGAGAAAGGCTTGCGCCGTGACGAGCCAGCCGGCATGCACTTCGCAATCGCCATCGACAAACTGCACATGGCGCACTGCAGGCAGGGCATTTTGCAGGCAGGCAAAACCCTCATTGCGTGCACGCGCGGCGGTGAAAGGTATGGTCATGTCCAACGTCAGCACCTCGACGCCCAAGGCCGATGCCCGTTGCACGGAGCCGTCCGTGGAGCCTGAGTCCACGTACACCACCTTGTCCGCACGCCCCGCCAGCGACGCCAGGCAGCGTTCCAGGCGAAGGCCTTCGTTACGGCCGATAACCACCACGCCAATGCCTGTCACCATGGACCTCACTCGCTGCGCTTGATTAAACCACCCCGGGTACGGTCAGCCATTGCCTGGCTCATGTGAACTCCATCGCTTCGCTGGGTTTCCTGGCCTTGATGGTCGCTGGCACGCCAACGGCCAGTGAATTGTCCGGCACATCGATCAACACTACAGCGTTGGAGCCGATCGCCACGTTGTTGCCGATGCGAATGTTGCCCAGCACCTTGGCCCCGGCGCCGATATCGACGTTGTTGCCAAAGATGGGCGCAATCGGTTCATTGACATTCTTCAGGCCGACCACCACACCATTGCGAATCCGACAGTCATCACCGAATCGCGCATAGCCGCTGATGACGATGCCGCCGAAATGGTCGATGACGAAGTTGCGACCGATCACCACTTCACACGGTAACTCGACGCCAGTGATGATCTGTACGAACTTGAACAGCACCTTGTAGACGAACGACAGCACTTTACGCAAAGGTGCCGGCCGCACGCCGTAGCGCCAGCGGCCAAAACGATAGACCAGCAGTACCCAGAAGCCCTGGGCACCCCAATCTCCACCGTGTGCACGCAAGTCCGCGCGTATGTTCTGGAACATGGCTTCACCTACCGTGTGGGTTGGCTGGCAAACTGGGTCTTGAGCAACAGTGACCAGGTGGCGCGCGTGTGCAGCCAACAGGCCTTGATCGCGCCCCAGCCTCGCCCCTTGAGCAATGCCTTGAGCGCCAGCACCAGGTCACCCAGGCTCACCAGCAGCATGTGCAGGATCAAGCCCGGCACGCCATGGTGCTTGCGAAAGTACAGCAGCTCGCTCTCGATCTGGTAGCTGGAGATCTGCCGGCTCGCGGCCTCCAGTTCGGCGACCGACTTGGAGCTTTCCCCGCCAATGTGCACCACGGTGGTGTGCGGGTAGAACACCACCTTCCAACCGGCCTCCTTCACTCGCTTGCAATGGTCGACTTCCTCGTAATAAAGAAAGTAGCGCGGATCGAACAGGCCCACCTGATCGAGCACCTCGCGGCGCACCAGGTAAAAGCAGCCCGGCAACCAGTCGCATTCACGCACCGAGGCATGGTCCCAGGCCATCTCGTCGACCATCTTCAGCCCGGGGAAAAAGCGCCCCAGGCCGGTACGCGCGACAAACACATTCAAGGGCGTGGGGAAGTAGCGGCAACTGGGTTGCAGGTCACCGTCGCGCCCCACCAGGCGCACGCCCAGAACGCCACAGTCCGGGTGCGCGTCCATGTAATCGACGGTTTTTTGCAGGCTGTCAGCAGCGACGAAGGCGTCGGTGTTGAGCAGCAGCGCGTACTTGCCCTGCAGGTGCGCCAGCAACTGGTTGTTGGCGCGGCCAAAGCCGACATTATGCGTGTTGCTCAGCAGCACAGCTTCCGGGCAGACCTCGGCCAGGCGCTGCACCGAATCATCGACGGATGCGTTGTCCACTACCAGGTAACTGGCCAGCCGTTCACTCCCGGCCTGGCGCAGCGCATCGAACATCGGCTGCAGCAACGATGCGGTATTGAAATTGACGACCATCACGTCGACGGGTTTGCTATCCATTGCTGCCGTCTCCGAAGAAATACTCGCTGCGTTGGCGTGCCAGCGCAGGTTCCACGGTCGGGTCGTAAGCGCCTTTGCGTTGCTTGACCGTCTCGATCCAGGGGTAGGCATTGCAGCGCGCCTCGACCCGGCTGATCAGTTCTTCAGTCGTACAGATGACTTTGGCCGGGTTGCCCCCGACCACCGTGCCGGGTGGAACATCCTTGGTGACGACAGCGCCTGCAGCGACCACAGCGTTCGGCCCTATGGTCACGCGCGGCATGACGATCGCACCATGCCCGACAAAACAGTTGTCCTTGATGTCAATGTAGCCGACCGAATCAAGGTGCTTGCCGTAACAGATCTCGATCAGCGCAACCACACCGTCGTGTCCGATCAAGGTGCAGTCCGACAGGCCCACATTGCTACCGATGCGTACCAGAGTGGGGTCGGTGACATTGCAGCCGCAGTTGATATAGACATTGCTGCCCACCGAGTGGAATTTGCCCCACCGTGCCAGGTAGGTACCCCACTCCAAGGGCGTCGGGTTGCAGAATTTCTTGTAAGCCGAGCCTCCCCGTCCTGTTGAGTAGACATACTGCGTCATGGCATTGCGTATCCATCCAATCATTCTGCTACCCTCGCACGTCAAGCGGTCCTGGACTGTCCCTGAGGCGAACCGGTCTCGTTCTTCTTTATGCTGACCGTATCGCGCTCAACCCTTTCCCCACATTGCTCATCCCTTCGAACAACTGCCCCACTGGCCGCCTTCATCTTCGTATCGAGGTGGTCGGCCAATCTGAGTGCGAACTGCAACAGCGGCATCGTCGGGTTCGAGGCGCCACCTGTGGCAAAAATGCTGCTGCCCGCTATATAGAGGTTTTCACTGCCGAACACCTTGCAGTTGGCGTCGACCACGCCGAACTCGGGGGATGCCGCCATGCGTGTGGTGCCCATGTGATGGGCATGGGGCGACAGTTTCAGGGGCAACTCGGTGTCATAGACAAAATCGTTGAGCTTGACGAAGCCGAGCCCCGCCTGGGCGAATTGCTTGGCCAGTTCAGCGCCGATGCACTTGATGGTATGCCTGTCGGTGGCACTGAGTACCCAATTGACATTGACCTTGGCCACGCCCAGCTCATCTGTTTCGTCGAGCAGCGAAATGCGGCTTTGTGCATCCGGGAACTGTTCGATCATCGTGGTCATGACGCCATCGCCGGGGCAACTGAACTTGGCGACGAACTCGATCTTGCTGGCCAGCCCCATCTGACACGCCAGGGTTTCCAGAAAGTATTTGACCTCGGCCGTTCTGCCGTAGGTCTGCACATCGGAGAGCACCGTAGCGGAAACATTGCCCTTGCCGGCATGGTACTCAGCGACGAATGCATCAGTGGTGTAATACTGGCGCGGCTCGGTGCCCAAGCCATCTTTGAGTATGAAGGTACCCAAGTCGATGTTCAGGTGTTCCATCAGGCAACGCCCGGTCAGGCCCTCCTTTTTCACCACGCCAGCACCCACCAGCGAAGCGCTGTTGAGCAATTGCCTGGCATTCTCGATCGCCCCCATCGCCAGGACGAACTGATTGGCCGCGACACGCTCGCGATGCTGGTCGTAATCGGACACCACCGCTGCCTTCAATTGCCCTGAAGCCTGATCGAATTCGAGGTCGACACAGTTGCAGTTGATGAACACCTCCAGCCCGGGCGTCTCGTTGAGCGCCGATGCGTACTTTTGCGCAAACCGTGTTGGCGGGCTCAGCAGAAAACAGTCAGCATCGAATTCGCCACCGTTCAAGCCGGTGTTCACGGTTTTAAAGCCAGCCCCGTGCGGCAGGTCAACGATCGCCATGGCCGCCGGCAGGTAGCGCTCGATCTGCGCATAGTCGATCGGCCAGCCTGGCAGGCCGACAGGCGGCGCTACGGCAAAATCGGACGAAGTGAAGGGGCGGCAACGGCCTGCCCAATGATTGGAGGTGCCGCCCAGGTAACGCAGGCGCGTCTGTTCGGCATACAGCTCAAGGCCGGTCGAGGTGCACGCGTAGAGTTCCTGCGAGCGCGGCTCATACTCACGCCCTCCCCCCTCGAGCAGCACCACGCTCCACCCCGCCTGCGCCAGCTGCAGGGCCAGGGTGATGCCGGCCGGGCCGGCACCGATGATGCACACGTCGTAGGCTTCGCGCAGGGCTTTCTCAGCCTCGAAGTCCTTGATCATGCTCGACCGTCCTTGAAGTATTCCGAAGGCAAGACCCAGCCGTTGATCACAACGAACCCGCCCTTTTCCGCCGGTTTGCGCCCAGCGCCAGGGACGATACCGAAAACAGCTACGCCGACACCCAGCAACACGCCATGGCGAAGAAAGCCGCGGCGACCCGATTGCCGATCAAGAAACTGTAGCTTCCCCATGATCACAAGACCTATGCCGTTGATTTTATCTAGCCCGGTATCGTTATGTGCAGCCTGCCGGGAAGGCTTCAGAGCCAGTCGAACAAACGCGTGATCAGGAAGCCACACAATGCGCCGACCGCAATCATCGGTAGCACCACAAGTTCACGCTTCATACTCCAGATATTCAGCTTGGAATTGACATAGACGATCAGTGCCAGCGTCGGGAAGGTATGCAGAGCGGCCCCCCATATGGCGTATTTCACTCCGCCAATGGCCAGCAACAACGGTATCAGTGCCCACAAAGAGACGAGCCGGATGATGTTGTCCATCGCCTGGTACTTGGTATGGCCCAAAGCGATCCACAACTGATGTGCCAAGGTATAGCGCAAGGTGAAGAACGACAGCGACAGGATAGCCAGCATCGGGCCTGCGTCGGCATAGCGCTCATCGTACATCCAGCCGATCAGCAGCGGGCTGGCAGTCAGGAAACCGCCACACAGGAACAGCATGACCAGATCGACCAGCAGCCTGAAGTGGAAGTAGAGTTTTTTCAGGCGCGCCTGGTCACCGGCCCTGGCCGCTTCGCTGAAAGCTGGAAGCGCCACTGACCCGACCAGTTTGAGCAAGCCGGTCTGGATCGACCCGAGAATCAGCACGGCAATGGAATACACCCCAAGCTGCGCCACCGTCATCGTGCCGCCGAACCAGATGCGGTCGCCATACATGGCCAATACCCCAACCATCGAAGACAGCAGTATCCAGCGCCCGAACACGATCAGTTCGGTGAGCGCTGCGCGGTCCCATTGCAGGCGGTTGTGCGGGCCATGCAAGGCGAAATGGCCCAGTAACGTGCCAACCAGCGCCGAGGCCAGGCCGGCGACCACCAGAGACCAGATGGACCGGGTGAAATAGCCGATCACCAGCATCGTGACCAGCCCGACGACCTGCGATGCGAGCTCTATCAGCACCACGCGCTTTTGCTGGAAGGCGCGTACCGCGACGTCTATCTTGGTGGACTGGAAACCCCAGATGATCGCTGAAATGCCGGTCACCGCCAGCACCAGCGGCAGCTCTGGCGCTGCATAAGTGGAATGCGCCGGCCACAGATCGGCCAGTTGCGCCCACCAGGCGCCGAGGGCCAGCAGCAGCGTCAGCGCGAACAGCACAAAGCCGCGCACGATCTGCACCGTCCAGGCGGTGTTGAGGAACAATGGGTCGTCGCCGCGGTGGCTCTGGATGATGTTCTGCCGCAGGCCGACATCGGACAGCAGGTGCAGCAGCACAGAAACGGTGGTGGCAATGACCATCACCCCAAACATTTCCGGCAGCAGTATCCGCGCCATGATCAGGTTGCCGCCCAAGCGCAGCACCTGCGAGGCCACCAGCGAGACCAGGTTCCATGCGCCTGCGCCCATGGCACGCTTGCGCAGACTGGCAGGTGCTTGCACATCAATCGACGGCATGACTTGAATCTCTGACTGAATGGCTAGAAGTCACTATAGTTTCAATTAGCCATGATGCTAGTGCCCATCCACCCAGGGACAGGTGACCTCTCCCATGCCCGAACATTTACGTGCGCTGATCGTCATTTTGTTCCTGGCTTGCGTGGTGTTCTTTCTCGCACGCAGCCCGGCAAAGGACCTGATTGCCGAGAGCGATTTCAAGCGCCGCCGCAACCTGTGGTTCGCGTTGACACTGGTGGCCTTTTTTGCCCACAGCTACTGGATCTACACCGCCGTTGCCGCGGTCATCCTGCTCACGGCCAGGCGCCGCGAGCGCAACCCCATGGCGCTGTTCTTCCTGTTGCTGTTCGTCATACCGCCCGCGTCGAAAGAGGTGCCCGGCTTTGGCGTGGTCAACTACCTGATCGAGCTGAACCATCAGCGCATCCTGACCCTGTGCGTGCTGCTCCCCGCCGCACTGGTGCTGAGCAAGCAGAGCGATACGCTGCGTTTCGGCCGCCTGTGGGCCGACAAGCTGCTGGCCGCCAGCCTGTTGCTGATGGGGCTGCTGTACCTGCGCGAGACCACGATTACCGATACCCTGCGCCAGGCGGTGTACTTGTATGTCGACGTGTTCTTGCCCTACTACGTCGCCAGCCGCGGGTTGAGGGAGCTGAGCGACTTCAAGGACGCGATGCTGGCCTTCGTCATTGCCGCTTTGGTCTTGTCGCTGCTGGCCGTCGCTGAGTACGCGCGCCACTGGCTGCTGTACAACGCGTTGCTCGACGCCCTGGGTGTGGAGTGGAGCATGAAAGGCTACCTGAGCCGGGGCGGTTCGTTGCGCGCCAGCGTCACCGCCGGCCAGGCCATTGCCCTGGGCTATGTGATCACGGTTGCGATTGGTCTGTTCCTGTTCGTGCAGGGCTTCGTGCGCAGCCAGCTGCAGCGCACCCTTGGGGCCTTGCTGCTGGCCGCCGGCCTGTTTGCGCCACTGTCACGGGGCCCCTGGGTGGGCGCGGTGGTGATGATTGTCGTGTTCATCGCCATGGGCAAGCGTGCAGTCACGCGCCTGTCCCTGCTCGCACTGGCAGGGGTGCTGAGCATTCCGCTGCTGACCATCGTGCCCGGCGGCGAAAAGATCCTCGACCTGCTGCCGTTCATCGGCAGCGTGGACAATGAGAACATAACCTACCGCGAGCGTCTGCTCGACAATTCGTGGATCGTCATTCAGCGCTACCCGTTGTTCGGATCGTTCGATTTCCGCAACACGCCGGAAATGCAATCGATGATCCAGGGCGAGGGCATCATCGACATCGTCAACACCTACATCGGCCTGGCGCTTAGGATCGGCCTGGTAGGGCTGGCGCTGTTCGTGGGGTTCTTCGCCTGCGTCCTGATGGGCATCAACAAGAGCATGCGTACCTTCCCCGACAAGAGTGACCCTTACCGCCAGCTCGGCAGGGTGCTGTTGGCGACCTTGCTGGGCATCCTGGTGACCATTTTCACGGTAAGCAGCATCACGGTAATCCCGGTGGTGTACTGGTCGATTGCCGGGCTCGGCATCGCCTACATCCAGATGGTCCGCAGGCTCGCTTTCGCCGATGCCGAACACCCTGCCAACGCCAGCCTGCAACCGAGGTAGTTCAATGACCGACACTTCATTCTGCCCCTTGACCCGGGCAACGGCACTGGTTGGCCTGCTGATGCTGCCGCTGGCCGGCATGGCCTCGGAGTGGGTCGTCAGCGTCGACGAACAGAACGGCCTGCCCAACCTGACGCGCGGCGGCGGCCCTGCCTTTGCCTCAAGCTTCGACTTCTGGGGTGAAGACTGGAGCTGGACGGGCTTCTACCCGACACTCAAGGTTCAGGGGCCTTACCGCTACACCTTGACGGGGCGAAACAAGGACCTTGATTTCGACCTGAAAGCCGATATCCAGAAGGACCAGGGGCAAACCCTGACCTGGCACTTCGACCTGCAGGCACAGAGCAAGCAGGCCGATGTGATGGGCGGCGGCATCGTCTGGCGCTTCGACCCGGCGCTGATCGCCGGGGAAATGGGCGACCCGGTGCTGTTGCCCGGCAACCGCGGTTGGGCTTGGGGCAAGAACAGCGGCGGGCCACGTGTGCAAATGCGCTTCGATCCCCCGTTGGCCAAGGTCTATTTCGAGCGGGGCGATACCAGCCAGGTGCGAACCTTCTTCTACACCGACCCGATTCTGCCTGGCCGCCAACAGATCAAGGCGGTGCTGACCGTTGCCGGGGATATCGCCATAGGGCCCACGCCCAGCGAACGCTTCGGCCTGGCCGACCCCACGCAATGGCCGGATGACCAGTTGGACTGGCGCACGTCACCTGTGGACCTGTCGTTCCTCAACGCGGGGGAAATACCAGCCGGCAAACGTGGTTTCGTCAAAGCATCCGGTGAACAACTGGTGTTTGCCGACAACACCCCGGCGCGCTTCTGGGGCACCAACCTGTCGGCTTATGCGCTGTTCAAAACGCCTGACGAGGAAATCAAAGCGCAGGCCAAGCGTCTATCGGCACTGGGCTTCAACCTGGTAAGGCTGCACCACCACGACTCCCCGTGGGTGAGCCCGAACATCTTCGGCGATCTCACCCAGCTCAAGAACACCGAGCAACTCGACGCCGAAGCGCTAAGGAAGATCGACTGGTGGATCAAATGCCTCAAGGACGAAGGCGTGTATGTCTGGCTCGACATGAACGTGTCACGCATCCTGACCGCCAACGACAACATTTACGCCTTCGATGAACTGCCCAAAGAGCAAGGCGTTGCCGCTGTAAAGGGCTATGCCTACGTCAATGTCACCATTGCCCAGGCCATGAAGCGCTTCACTGAACGCTACATGACCCACATCAACCGCTATACGGGGCTTGCCTACAAGGACGACCCGGCAATCGCGGCCATTTTGCTCACCAACGAAAACGACATCACCCAGCACTTTGGCAACGCGCTATTGCCGGACAAGGGTGTGCCCCGCCACAGCCGGCTATACATGGACGAAGCCAAGGCTTTCGCCGCCCGCCAGGACCTGCCGGCGGACAAGACCTGGCGTGCCTGGGAGCACGGCCCCTCCAAGCTGTTCCTCAACGACCTGGAGCACCGCGTTTTCGCTGACATGATCAAGGACCTGCGCAACATCGGGGTCAAGGTACCCATCTCCACCACCAGCACCTGGGGCGGTAACGGCTTGTCCTCGCTGCCGTCGCTGACCACGGGTGACGTCATCGATGCCCACAGCTATGGCGGCATCGGGCAGCTGGAGAAGAACCCGTTGACCAGCGGCGGCATGATCGACTGGCTCGGCGCCGCTCAGGTGGTGGGGCTGCCGATGACGGTCACCGAGTGGAACGCCGAACCCTTCCCGCTGCCTGACCGCCACTCATTGCCGCTGTACGTGGCAGCGACGGCCAGCCACCAGGGCTGGGACGCAATCATGCAATACGCTTACAGCCAGCAGGGCTTCTTCAGCCAGTGGCGCCGCGCAGACAACTGGAATGCCTACAACGACCCGGCGCTGATGGCCACCCTGCCTGCCGCCGCCCTGCTCTATCGCCGCGAGGACGTGCAGCTGGCAAAAACCCGTTACGTCTTCGCACCCACTCCAGACACCTTGTTCAACAGGCCGATCACACCCAATACCTCGGTGCTGCTGCGCACCGCCATGGAAAAGGGCCAACTGCAGATCGCCATGCCCCAGACAGCGCAATTGCCGTGGCTACAGGCCAGCGCCATCCCGGCCGATGCGCAGGTGCTGCGTGACCCAGACCACTCACTGCTCGATGCCAACGCCAGCGAGTCGGTCACCGATACCGGGCAACTGCGGCGCAACTGGCAACAGGGCGTCTACACCATTGACACGCCCTCGACCCAGGCCGCGACCGGCTGGCTGGGTGGCCAGGCAATGGACCTTGGCGACATCCAGCTGCAGCTGAAAACCGCGTATGCCAGCGTGGTGGTACAAAGCCTGGATACCAAGCCGCTCAACCAATCGCGCAGCCTGCTGATTTCACTGGGTACCCGTGCTGTGCCCCGCCCCGACGACATGACTCCGTTTCACGTCGAGCCGCTCGAAGGCACCCTGAGCGTCAAGGCGCCAGCAGGCTTGAAACTCTACGGCCGCACGGCCGATGGGCAGGAGCAGGTGCTGGCGTCGTCCTACCAAGAGGGGCGCTACATCATCCGTTTCGACGGGCGCAGCATGACCAACTGGCTTTTCTTGAAATAGGGCATATCGCCATCTAGAGTCAATTCAGACCTGTATTCCAGGCATTCGACGCTGCTTCTGTTCCAGGAGGATTGGATGAAGTACTTGGTTGTCGGGGGTTCAGGCTATATCGGCTCACACATGGTCAAGCACCTGTTGGCCGCAGGGCACGAAGTGGTGGTAGCGGATACCGTGGCCACCGGCCCTGATATCGAATGGGTCGAGCTGGATATCGCTGATGCGCTCGCGCTAGATGCGCTGTTCGACGACTGCCACTTCGACGCCGTTTTCCATTTTGCCTCGTTCATCCAGGTGGCAGAATCGGTCACCGACCCGTGCAAGTACTACCAGAACAACGTCGCCGCCACGCTGACCCTGCTCGATGCAATGGTGCGAGCCGGGATCAGGCACTTGGTCTTCTCCTCTACAGCAGCCGTTTACGGCGACCCACAGTACATCCCCATCGATGAGCAGCACCCCAAGGCGCCGATCAATCCCTACGGGCGCAGCAAGTGGATGGTGGAGCAGATCCTCCAGGACTTCGACCGTGCCTACGGATTGCGGTCGGTGTGCCTGCGTTACTTCAATGCCGCGGGCGCCGACCCGGAAGGTTCGCTGGGTGAATGCCACGAACCGGAAACCCACCTGATCCCGTTGATCCTGCAGGCGGCCTCTGGTCGGCGCGAGGCGATCACCGTGTTCGGCCATGATTACGACACACCCGACGGCAGCTGTATCCGTGATTATGTGCATGTGGCCGACCTGGCGTCGGCACACGCGCTGGCGGTGGACTACCTGTTGGCCGGCGGCGCAAGTACGGCGTTCAACCTGGGCAATGGCCTTGGGTTTTCGGTGCAGGAAGTGATCGATACCGCCCGGGTCGTGACCGGGCGGCAGATCAACGTGGTCGAGGCAACGCGCCGCGATGGCGACCCGGCCAGGCTGGTTGCCGATGCTGCCCGGGCCAGGGGGGTGCTGGGATGGCAGCCACGGTTCGATTCACTGGAGCAGATTGTGCGGCACGCCTGGGACTGGGAGCTTCAGTACCCCTGGCAATGACGTGAGCGCAATAGCAAGCAAGGAGCAAGCATGGCTAGCCAGCTCCTTGCATCAGCAATCAAAGGCTCAGTAGTAAGGCCGCGGTTGCTCATCCGCCTTGTTCAATACCGCCCCGATCAAATTCGCCGTCGCCAGATGATGCAGGCAGTCTTCGATATCCTTCTTGCTGTTCACCCCGTTGGCAACTACCAGCAGCACACAGTCGAACTTCGGCAAGACGGTCAATGCATCGTCGGAACTCAACAGCGGTGGCAGATCGAAAATGCAGATACGCGAGTCGTAGCGGTCGCGCAGGTCGCTGATCAGGCTGTTGACCTTGGGCGATGACAACATCTCGGTAGACATCGGTATCGGTTCACGCGTGGGCAGCACCACGAACCGCGGCAAGGTCGGGTTGACCAGTACCTCTTCCAGCCAGGCCTCGCCTTTGAGCAGCTCGTTCAGCGCTTTGTCCATGGGCAGGCCAAGGCTGCTGCCAACCCTTGGACGACGCAGGTCGAAGTCGACCAGCAGCGCGGTCTTGGTGGTGTGGTGGGCGATGCTCATGGCCAGGTTGACCGCCAGCACTGTCTTGCCCGCCTCGGGTGTCGGCGAGGTGATCGCCAAAGTCCGCCAGCCGTTTTCTTCCATGGCCTGCAGCACTTGCGTGCGCAGCAGGTCGATGGCCCCGCTCATGTTCGAGTTCTTGTTGTAGGAGACGATCCGGTTGCGTTCCAAATGCTCCGCACGCAGCGGCACCACCTTGGTCTGCACGTAATCGAATTGCCCCAAGGCTTCGGGCTGCTCCGACACAGGCGCCGCCTTTGGCGTTTCAGCGGGAGTGGGAGAAACCTGATGAATGTTCTTTCCGATAGCCGGCGTAATTCTGTCCATCGCTGCGCTTCCCTATTCAAACCGAGCCATAGCTTTAAACAGCAAGAGGTCCAGTGGCATGTAGAACACATGGACGACCACCATCAGCATAGCAACCAGCAACAACCCGCCGATGACCAGCAGCACCCGCCACTTGCGGCGCCTGGCCACATCGGCCTGCGTGGAAATGTACGGCACGGCCACCAGCACCCGCTTGCCCAGCACGCTTTCCAGCGCACCGACACCCCGTATACGCTGGTTCAGCATTTCCAGCAGCATCACCAGCGCGCCGCCCACTGCCGGCGCCAACACCAGGCCAAGGGCGACAATTTTCTTGCGGTTGGGCTTGACCGGTTTTTCCGGCATCAAAGGCGGCTCCAGCAACACGAAGCGCTCAGCCTTGTTTTCCTGCTCCAGACTTTCGGTGATCTTCGCGCCCATTTCCTTGTCGCGGATTTCTTCATACTTCTTGCGTGCGTTGTCATGGTCACGCATCAGTGTTACCAGGCCGCGCTCCACTTGCGGAGCTTCGAGGATATCGGCCTCATAGCCTTCCATTTTGGCCGTCAGCTGACGTTTCTGTTCAGCAAGCGATGCGATGCGCGACTGCGTAGCCGCCATTTTGGTACGTACCCTGGCCGCATCGAGGTTCATGGCCGCCGCAGCGGCGATGCCCTTCTCGCCCGAGGCCTTGAGCAAGTCGATCTTGCGCTTGACGGCCACCACATCGGGGTGCGCCGGGGTGTATTTGGTCAACAGCCGGGCATACTCGGCCTTGAGGCTGGCCAGGTCCTGTGGTTGGTCCGCCGAGGCAGGCCTGCCGCCAGCCGCCTGCGCGGGCACCCCCGCATTGGCGGCCGCCAGCTCCAGTTCGAGGTAACGCAGCTCTTCCTGGGCGGCCTTGTAGTCGCGATCGACCTCGCGGAACTCCAACTCCGAACGCGACAACATGCTCATGCGCAACTGCTGGTTCTCAGGCAAGGCATTGGCGTGCGCCTGCTTGAAATCCGCCAGCTTGTTCTCGAGCGCAGCCAGCTCGGCGCCCAGCTTGTTCGCCTCCTGGGTAAGGAATTCGGTGGTCTCGGTTGCGCGCTCGGTGCGCTGTTTCATGTTTTCGTTGAGAAACAGCGTCACCAGTTCGTCGGCCACTTCCTTGGCAACTTCAGCGCGCTTGTCCTCATAGGAAACCGTGAACGCGACCGTCGCCTCGCCACGCCCTTTGACGTAGGTACTGAGCGTGGCCACGACGATTGCACTGCGCATCTGCTCGATCTTGTCGGTCTCACTGAACCGCCTGCCCTTGTCGGCGAACAGGTTGTACTTGTCGATGATCTTCAGCAGGTTCTCGCGGGTCATGACGCGCTGACGAATGACCTCGATGCGCTCATCGGCAAAACTGTTGTTGTTGGCCGAGACCAGCTCTGGCGAAATCTGTTGCGACTCCACCAGGATGGTGCCGGTCGACTGATAAAGGGGCGGCACCGAGACGGCGACCCCGACGGTTGCCGCAATCACGACCACGATGCTCACCCCCAGCAACAAGGCGCGGTCCTTGATGATGGCGATGTAATCTTTAAGGGAAAGCTCGTAGTCCGTTTTCATGGTGGCCACCCGTGCGAGAGTCAGATGTCGGGATATCTGTACGTCAGCGTCAATCCGGCAATGGTCGCGTCAGCATCGGGCAAGCCGTCTTGCTGGCGCTGCTTGTACATCAACGAGAAACGCAGGTCCCAGGCCGGTGAAAATGCGCGGCTTGCCCAGATGCCATACGTTTGTAACGTGTTTGGCGAGACCCCTTTGCTGTCCTGCCAGGACGCATCGACGCCCACGCGGTCGACCTCGGTGACCAGGTAGCTCCAACTGCCGCGTACCATATCGAGTTCGGCAAAGCCGCCCTCGGCGTTGGCAACGGTGCTGCGCTCAGCGCTGAAGGTGGCATCGGCACGATCGCCTCGGTAGAACAGCGACATGCCACCTTCACCGCGGCGCCCGCCGCCAGAACCCGTGGTCTTGTTCACGCCGATATGCATCTCGCCTTCAAACCGTTCGGAAAACCGGTGCCTGACACCGATATTCGGGCTGTAGCTGTTGGAGGACACCGCGGTGGTATCGTCCTGCGGTTCATAACGCCTGGCGTCGAAACCGGTGATGATGTCGGTGCGCTCGCTCCAGGCGTAGGTCCATGTCGATGTGTTGTACAGCTCGTCGTAACCGGTCAGCGAACTGATGTCATAACGGGCATGCGAATAGGTAAGGACGTTGGCCAGCGTGCTGCGCTCGGTCACCGCGCTGCTCCAGTTGGCCTCGAGCGTGGACATCTCCTGCGTGCCGTCGGTGGTGACCACGCCGGTGTCCTGCACAGCACCGGACAGTGTGGAACTCTCCTCATAGCGCGCCAGCAAACCAAAGCCACCGGTCTCGGTCTCGCGCTGCCACCCCAGGCTCACTTTGGGGTCTTCACGGTCATCGACGATCGACCGGTCGGATGAGCGCAGCACGTTGACACCCAGGCCCAGGCGCAACTGGTCGCGGTCGAACTGACCGATCAGGCTGTAGTCGGGCGCAATGATGGTACGCGTCACACCTTTCTCCTCGGACGTCAGGAGCAATGGGTTGCTGTCGTACTCGACAGACGTGGGCACCACGACTGAAGACTGCCAAATGGCGGCGTGAACCACCCCGGACAACGGCAACATCATGATTGCCGTCGCAATATTCGTTGGTCGGAAAATAGGCACTAGAGATTCTTATATATTGGTAGGGTCAAGGTACGACCAGCGTATCGCCAGCCTGAAGTTGGAAGTTGGTGGACATGTCGCGCCCGGAAACCAGATCCTTGTAGCGCACCGGCAATACCTTTTGTGAAGGGCCGCTGCCGCGGATGACCTTGATGGCACTTTCGTCGGCGAATTTGTCCATTCCACCCGACATGCTCAGCGCCTGAAGCACCGCCGTAGGGCCTGCCATGGGCACCGGGCCTGGCTTGATGACCTTGCCTTGCACATACACAAGGTTGCCCGCCGTACCCGTGACAACGACGCTTACATTAGGATCTGCCAGGTAGGGTTTGAGGCCGGCAGTGACCTTGTCGGCAACCGCTGTGACGTCCAGCCCAGCCACATCGATTCGGCCTGCCAGGGGGAAGGTGATGCTGCCATCGGGTAGTACGACGGTTTCCTGGCGAAGGGTGTCCTCTTGCCAGACCGAAATCAGCACCCTGTCACCGGGGCTGAGCAGGTACGCCGGGTTGCCTTGATCGGCCACGCTGGTGCCGGACCAAGTCACGAATACGCAAAAGATGCAAATCAGCAAACGCGCCATGAGGGATCCCTCCGGCCTTGCGGCCCAGGTTCAAGAGCACTGAATGAGAACGACACTAAACCTCTCGCTCCACTTCGCAGCCGTTACAGCGCTGCGACGGCCTCAAGCATCCAGGAGGCCCTTTACCGCAATGCCGCTTCGCCTGCCACTGCCAATTTGCGTCTGGGGCGTCAGCTACTGGAATATAGCAACAGCTGTAAAATTGACAAGCGGCTAATCCCGTCTTCGACGCAAACATCCATTATTTAGCGTCAATTCACTGGCAGTACGGTTAAGTTGATCGTAATGGTAACAACAGCGTCCTCAAATTTTCTTTCTGTTGGCAACTGCGACAAAGCCGATCACCGCAAACGCAAACACCCAGCCTGCCGTTGCCAAGGGAACAATATTTGCCTGGCTCATATAAGAATCAGCCGCCCGTGCCGCACCACTCAATAACACCAACAGAAAGATGGATTTGATGAACAGTGTTGAGCGCATGGTCCCCTCCTACGAAGAGGAAAATTTATTATGGGTTTTTGGCGGAGGAATGAATCGCTGTTGATTGGAGCTTATGGGCACGATGCCATTACGTCAACGTTCCGACACCATAATAAATCTCAATCGACTGCCCCTCGACTCGTCAAATTATCGACATGCAGAAGATGCAGGCACTTTTCACCCGCTCGTGCTTCTAGCAACTCATTGATATGCCATAAAAAATAAACTGTCATCAGCGCCCCACCCTGGCCAGCATGCGGGTAGTCGAACCGGGGCACGACTTGAACGATGTGTTTCATAGGCGAGAAACATTGAGAATCATTGCGCTTAGCGTCACGCTTATGACGGAAAAAGATCGAGGGTACGTTCGACCTCATCAATATCGATCGTGAAGCCATCACCCTGCGGCGTGCCGACGACGAAGCCAAAATGCTGATGGTCACGGTCCGTCAGGTACTTGTAGTAGCTGACGAAGCGGTTAGGCGGCTGCAGCGCCAGCAGCGAGCCGCCTGAACGCAGCACATTGACGCCGTGAACCAGCTGGCTGCCTTCCACGCCAATCACCGTCCTGGCCCCCGCGCATGCCGCGACGATGGTCGGCACATCGCACCTGAGTGGGTCGATCACGCGAAAGCCACGGTACTTGCGCAAGTGTTCGGCGACCTCAAGTTCGTTGCGCATCAAGCGCAATTGGCCTTCACAGCCGCGCAGAATGAACACGCCAGGGTGCGTTACAGGGTCCACATGCGACAGCAACTTGTCGCCCATGGCACGGTAGCGCTGATGCCGGCTGCGGTTGTTGCTCACGTCGTCGAACAGCACCAGCTCCTTGAAAAATGCGCTGCGCAAGCGCAAGGGTTGCATGTCCAGCCACGCCTCATAGCCGGGGGCCTGGGTAAACAATGGAAACCTGGCCGATGGTGCCGTGGTAACAGGGATGCCCTCGTTGCAGGCCAGTGCGTAGGTCGGGCAATCTTCCATCAACCAGGTACCAAACCAAGTGTTGCCGTTTTGCGTGCAATACACAGCACCCCGCTCTATCTCGTAGTCCACCGTTACCCGCGGGAAAGTGCTGGGCTTCAACGACAGCCAATGGCTGGCGTCGTCTTTGTATAACGCCCCGTCAATCAGCCAGACATCCTTTAGCAGGTAGCCGCGCGTCGGGCCTTGCTGCGCACGGATACCGCCTTCCATGGTGAGCGCGGGGTGAACATGGGGGAAAAAACGCTTGGCCTCCCAACCGGTCACGCGTTCCAGCTGGTTGGGCAAGAAATACGCCGGTGGAGAGACGGTGGTTTCGCCGGGCGCGATGTCCCAGGTTTTAACCGCCCGACTTTTTATGTCGATATCGGCTTTACGGGCAAGCCGCTTTCTGGCCATGTGTTTGTAGGCGGCCAGTGTCCAGACAGTTTCGCTGGTAATCAGCGTTGAATTGAACTCAGAAATATTACTACCCATGGCAAGCCCCCTATGATAAGAACGCCAAAAAGCTCGCAAGCGACGTCCTTATCCAGGCCGGCCCTGACGCTAAGTTAGTTGGACAACACCCTTTCCATCGTGGGCGGTGATTTCAAGTTGGCATACCGTTCGCGCAAGTTCTCGAAAAACAACTCACCCGAACTTCTATTGCCATAGAGGTATATCTTGTGCAGGCCGCCAAACACCATTTCGTGGTAGCGGCTTGCAAGCGCTTCATCACTGGACCCTTCCGGTAAACCCAGGTGCAGCGTCAACTTGTTGCCCTCGACCGCAAACAGCGGCGTGTCCCAAAGAAACTGGGCCACTCCCGTCTTGGGTAGACGGATGAACATGTAAGCGTGGTTGCCCAGCGAGTCGATATCACCCCCGCGCCGCCGCTTCCACTTCAGTAACCCGTCATCCGGGCGCGCCAGACAAAGACCGATGTCGTAATAGTCGTAGCCATTGGCCAAGGCCCACTCCAACGCCAGGTAGGTGGTGATGGAGTTGACCTCACGCAGTTTCTTGGCATCGGAAAACACGGCTTCGCAGTAACCGAAACGCAAGGTGCTCCAGTAGCGCTTGCCAGCCCGGGTTATCTCACAACCCAGGTGACAGGCCACCACCTCGCCATCCAAGGTGATCAAGTCCAGGCGGCCTACCCCCTTGGCCAAACGAAACACCTCCTCGGTGGGAAACTGTGCCGCATGAATGCCTTGCCGTGCGCTGGCATAAGGCCGAAGCAGGTCACGGTCGGCCATGGCAATTTCGTCATCCGAGAGCGTTTGCCTCATCTGGTACAGCGGTCGGTTCTTGCGGATACTGCGGCGCAACTCACTGTCATAGCGCGCGGTGATATCGTCCAGCGAGCGCCCAAGCGGTACGACGGCACTCAGGTAGTGCGGTACGGACAGTGCCCCGAGGGTGGGTAACTCACTGACTACTACGCGGCTGGGCACGCTGCCCGCCGGGCCCTCGGGTGCTGGTGCCTGCTGTTGCGCTTTGCCGCCTATCAACAGCTTGGCCATTTCGCGCTGTTGCTTCCTGCCGATGTAGAGAATTTCGTAGGGGCTTTGCTGCTGCAGCCTGAACCGGGCGACCTCCCAATGCCAGAAGCACGCCCGCCCAAGCATGTCGCGTAACACGTTTGATACGGTTCTGATCTCGTAACGCAGCGAAGGTGAGATGAGTTTTCGAGCTATGGCCATCATGTGCGCTTTCATTTCTTCTTCGACGTCCTTTGAATTCAAACGGCCTTATCGGAAGAGAAGCGGGTTATTGCTCGAGACAATGACGTAAGCGACTGATAATCCGACAACATTGCCCCTTGCCGGCCTAACATTCAGTAACAATTTAAGATGCAAGCTCGCGTATTAGCAAGCGGCGTTTTGCAATCGCCTGCCTTCATTTCATGACGTCAATTTTCTTTCCTGTACGCGTTGGGTCATTGATTGTTGCAATGGGTAATTAACTACCTCACCGCTACGATGCAAACGGCGCCTGCTATCGGCTCTTTCTCTCATGCAGGTACCGACGATGACTGATTTCGCCCTTCAAAACCCTCATCAGCAACTGATCCAGGAACAGCTACCGGCCTGGGCCAGAACGATGCAACCTGAGCACTGGCGGCGCTTGCGCGAGAGCGTGCAGCCCGAGCAAGGCCTGGAGGGTCAAGCGCCATGGTTCGCCAATGCTGCACCCGATCTGCGCGAAGCAGTGCTTGCCAGCCAGCGCCGCCTGGACGACTCGCAGTACCAACTGGCGCGCGCCATGGCGGGCCTGCAGAACGTTGCTGAATTCGCCGAAGCCTTGCTCGAGCAACGACTGAAGGCCGAGCACCAACTGTCGGTGCCGCTGCGCAGTACCCAGCTCATCCATATTCAACACAGGTTCAGTTTCGGCACCTACGTCACCGGCCACAAAGCGACCAGCCTGCTCGAAGCCGCCCTGCACAACTTCGAAGAGCAGCCCACGTTCAGCCACGGCAGCGCCCTGGTACTGGACGGTGATGCGCAGTTCGAAGCCACCACGGTCGTCGGCCAGACCACATTGGGCGACAGCGAAACGCTGGTCGATATCGACCTGCCGTCCGAGTCATACCGTATCGACCCGCTGCCGCTTGCTCCCAGCGGCTACGCCCGCAGTTGCCGGGACCTGGACATTGGGCAGCGTTATCAGGAACACCTGCAGGCGATCTTCGAAACGCCCTCAAGCCCTGTACGCGCGGCCTTCATGACGACCCTGCGTGACCGCCTGCGCCTTGCCGCCGACATGGCCTTGCTGCGCCACACCATTACCGGCGCCGGCCGTGATGTCATTGAACAACTGCTGGCGCAGGCCCCCGTACGCTGCTGGCAGCCATCGCTGTTCGGCATCGCGCTGCACGAAGTGCTGATCATCGACGCCGGCACGGCGGGTTTGTTGGTGTACCTGCCCGGTGATGAGCAGCGCCTGCTGCAGTTTCCCGGCCTTGCCGGCGTGCATGCACATCTCGCCACCCACTTGCTGCAAGCGGATTACCGACGGGGTTTCCAGCGATACGTCTCATCGTTGCAGTGCTATCGTTTCCTCGACCTGTTGCACCAGAACCTCGACGCCGCAGGTAACAGCCCCGCAGATCAACGGTGGTCGATGCGCGAGGGCGCCGACCTGCACCTGGCCCTTGCCCCCATCGAGGCGCCACTGCTGGCTTTCCTCTATGGCGATCATGTGGCACGCCTGAAGGCCGAGGCCGCAGCCGTGGCAGTGCCTACCGCAGAGGTCGACAGGCAAGCGCACCAACGGCGCATCGCCCAGTGGCAAAGCATGGGGCTGGACGCACTGATGGTTGCAGGTTTCTTCATACCCGGGGTTGGCACCCTGTTGACAGGGGTCATCGCCTGCCAGTTGCTTGGGGAGGTGATCGAGGGTTACCAGGCTTGGAGCATTGGCGACCGCCACCTGGCCTTGCAGCACATTGAGGCGGTAGGCCTGAACCTTGCTGCGATCGGCGGTTTGCATGCAGCAGGCAAGGTGCTGCCCAGGCTGTTCAACAGCGCGCTGATGGAAAGCCTTGAACCGGTGAAACTGCGGGACGGCAGCCGACGGCTCTGGCGTACAGACCTTAAGGGCTATGCGAGCAACGTGCAGTTACCTGCAGAACTTGAAGCCAACCCGCAAGGGTTGCGAACCCACCAGGGCAGACAATTCATCCGCCTGGATGGCCAACACTATGAAATTGCCCTGGACGGCACCGACCAACGCTGGAGGATCGTCCACCCCAGTGACCACGAGGCCTACCGGCCGCTGCTGGAACACAACGGCGAAGGCGCCTGGCGCGCGGAACACGAGGCACCTCAGGACTGGGCCGACAGCCAGTGCGTGCGCCGCCTGGGCTTGCCTGTGGATGCACTGGACGATGCGCAACTGCAACAGGCCATGGTCATCAGTGGTGTGGACCGGGCACGTTTGCAGGCAGTACACCTGGCCGGTGAAGCCACCCCTGCACTGCTTGCCGATACGCTGGAGCGTTTTACGCTGGCGAAGCAAATGCCCGAGCTGGACGGCGCAGCACTGACGCGTATTTACGGCCGTACGACAAGCGCCGCCGAGCAGCGGATGTGCGATACCTACGCGCCATTGACCCCACCGCTTGCCAGGCGTCTGCTGGCTCGGCTCTCACCGGAGGCGTTGGCCAATTGGCAAGCGCAAGGAGCGTTACCGGCCTGGCTGCACCTGGAAGCCGAACAGATCACCCGGGATCTGCCATTGGTCCGTGCCCTGGAAGGCCTGTATCAGCCGCGCCTGGCCAACCGCGACAGCGAACGCTTGCTGCTCGCCTGCATGCAACGGTACTCCGGCTGGCCACAGCAGTTGCGCGTTGAGATCCGCGAGGCCACGCCAAAGGGCACCGTGCTGGCGGCCATCGGCGACGAACAGGCCAACGAGCGTTGCCTGTTGCTCAGGTCGGGTCAAGGCTACGAGGTCTTCAATGGCGAACGCCCGGTTGCCGGGCCAGTGCATGCCGATGCGTACCAGGCGCTGTACGACGCAGCGCCACCAAACCTCAAGCGCGCGTGGGGCAGTGCTGGCGCGCTGGGCGAGCGCACGCAGCGCCTGGCCGCTGCCGAGCGGCGCAAGTGGCCGATGCGCCTCTGGGGGCCACAGGCCAAGCGCCCTACCCCGCGCCACAGGTTGCGCGGTGGCGCACCTGTCACTCCACTGGCACCCGCCTCACCGTTCTTCAACCAAAGCGTGCCGGCGCGCTTGCGCAGGCTCTACCCCAGCATCACCCAAGAGCAGGCCGAGCGCTTACAGGCAGACTGGCGTAACACGATGCGCTCTGCAGAGACAGAATTGCGCATTCGTGAAGACACCTTGACACAGTTGCGCACCGACCTCGATCGATGGGCAACGGCCGTTCCCCGGCGCCAGCCCGCCGTGCGCAGGATTCTCAACGCCTGGCAGCAAAATTCGATACGTGTGCTGTCCACCGGCCAACGCATCCACTCCCTGGATCTGAAAAACTTCGAACTGGAAAACAGCGACTTGGCTACCCTCACGCTGCCAGCAGGTTTTAACCACGTCGCGGACCTTGACCTCAGCGGTAACAGCGCACTGAGCGAGTTGCCCGCACACTGGCTGCAATGCCTGCCCGAACTGCAGCGCCTGACCTTGAGCCGTTGTCGCTTCGCCGCGGTTCCAGAGGTTCGGGTACCTGGCAACCTGCAATGGCTTGACCTTGAACATAACCGCATCAGCTGGGACGCACGCTCACAGGCAGCACTGGAGCGACTGGACGGGTTGAGGGTGCTGGATCTCTCCGAGAACCCGTTGCTCCACGCGCCGAACCTGCAGAACCTTCCAGGGCTCGGCTCGGTGTTCATGGTCAACTGCGGCTTGACCGAACTCCCCCAAGGCCTTCAACGACTGGAGTCGGTGCTGATCATCGACCTGTCCGAGAACCAGTTCCAGCGTCTTCCACAGGGGTTCACCCTGCCCGCGGCCAACGCCAATGCCTTGGCCCTGGAAAGCCCGGCGCTAGGGCTGCCCATTCGCGAGCAGATTGAGGATTACTTCCAGCTTCATGGAGCTGACCTTCTGGTATCCGATATCGACTACCAGACGCTGTTGGCCAATGCCAGCGCACAGCGACTGCGCTTGTGGTCGCGCGTGCCGTTGCACTACCGGCGAGAGCTGCGCCAGCTGATCGAGGACATCACCGATTTCGATGACTTCGATGCAGGCCTGGAGGCACTGTGGCGCTGCCTCGAACGCATGGATGCAGACCCCGCTTTTCGCGATCTGGCGCTAGACTCGCCGGCGGCCTTGCTGCTGGATCTCTGAGCCGCTTCAGGCACTGCCCTGGCGGCCCCGCTCGGCACGGGTCGCCAGCCAGCGCGCAAGGTCCGCCGCCGGCATTGGCCGGGCCAGCAGATAGCCCTGCCCCTGGTCGCAACCGGCGTTGCGCAAGAAGTCATACTGTTCCTGGGTTTCAATGCCCTCGGCAGTGATCCGGAAGCCCAACGCATGGCCCAGGTCGATGATGGCCCGGGCCACGGCCACTGCATCGTCATCGTCCGGCAGGTCTTTGATGAACGCACGGTCGATCTTCAGGTGATCGATCGGCAGCGCTCGCAAATAAGCCAGTGACGAATAACCCGTGCCGAAGTCGTCCACCGCCGTGGTCACGCCCATGGCCTGTAATTGGGCCAGTACCTCACAGGCCTGTTGCTGGCTTTCCATCAGCAGACTTTCGGTGATTTCCACTTCCAGCAGGCTCGGCGCCAGGCCATGACACTCCAGCGCCTGGGCCAGGCTGGAGACATAGTCGCTGCGTTCGATCTGCAGCGCCGCCACGTTGATCGCCATTGGCCCGGGTACGCGGTCCTCGTCGCGCCAGGCGGCCATCTGCGCGCAAGCCAGCGCCAACACGCGCTCACCCAGCGGAATGATCAGGCCCGTGCGCTCTGCCAGCGGGATGAACTCGGCCGGTGACACCAGGCCATGAACAGGGTCCCGCCAGCGCAGCAATGCTTCGACACCCTGCAGGCAGCCGCTGAACAGGTCGACCTTGGGTTGATACCACAGCTCGAACTCGTTCGCCTGCAAGGCACGGCGCAGGTTGCGCTCAAGCTCCAGGCGCTGCTGCAGGCGGGCAGTCATGTCGGTGTGGTAGGGGCGCCAGGCGTTGCGCCCGCTTTCCTTGGCTGCATACATCGCCGTATCGGCGTGACGCAGCAGGCTGCCGACATCCTCACCGTGCTGGGGGCACCTGGCCAGGCCGATACTGCCGGTCACCAGTGCGGTACTGCCATTGAGATCGAACGGGCGTTGCAGGCAGCGCAGCAGGTGAGCCACCTGGTGGCTCACCTGGCCCTGGGTGCCGCGCAACATGAAAACGAACTCGTCGCCGCCAAGGCGGCACACCCGGTCAGGCGCGTCCAGCTCCTGCAAAAAACGCGCGGTGGCTTGCTGCAGCAACAGGTCGCCCATGGCATGGCCGAGGCTGTCGTTCACCTGCTTGAAGCCATCGATGTCCAGCATCAACACAGCCAGACCATCGCCCTTGAGAATGGCATCGGCCAGTTGCTGCTGGAACAACACGCGGTTGGGCAAGCCGGTGATGGTGTCGTAGTGGGCCAGCCGCTCAAGTTGCGCCTGGGAGCTGCGCAGTTCTCGATTGCGTTGCTGCAGCTGGCGTTGCTTGCGGTTGATCAGGGCCAGGAACAGGCTGGTCAAGCCCGTACAGGCCAGGGCGAACCAGAGCAGCGGCGAGACCAGAGGGCTGGCCATCAGGCCGTCAGGCTGGCGCTGCACGTCCAGATGGCCCAGCAGCACCGACAGGGCGATCCCGGCCAGGGCGAAGCCCACCGGCATCAGGCTGCCAAGGAAGCGGCGCAGCTGGCCGGTGGGCGGCGGTTCATCAGGTAGTGGGGTATTGGACGGGGTCATAGGCCTTCGTATGCGCTCGATTGCTTATGTATCGGCGCACTGCGGGCAATATTGAGCCAGACTGGTATTTTTCTTTCGCCGGGTGCATCCTCGAAGCTGAAGCGATTCACCTACCCAGACTTGTGAGGTGCAGTACACATGGACCACCTGCTCGATTCGCTGTTCCCTGCTGCCGGGGATGTCCCCACGCCTTGGCAGCTGGGTGAACCCCTGGAGCAACGCGATTACCTCGTCAATGGCGAACTGAGGCGCTGGGACGGCCCGCTGGCCACCGTGCGCAGCCCGGTTTGGCTAAAAGAAGGTGACGGCGAGCGACAGGTCATCCTCGGCAGCGCCCCGCTGCTCGATGCTGATACGGCACTGACGGCACTGGACGCCGCCGTGCAGGCCTATGACAAAGGCCGCGGCGCCTGGCCGAACATGCGTGTCGCCGAACGCATCCAGCATGTCGAAACCTTCCTTGCGCGCATGCGCGAACAGCGCCAGGCCGTGGTAAAGCTGCTGATGTGGGAGATCGGCAAAAACCTCAAGGACTCCGAGAAGGAGTTCGATCGCACCTGCGACTATATCGTCGACACCATCAACGCCCTGAAAGACCTCGACCGCCGTTCCAGCCGCTTCGAACTCGAACAGGGCACCCTCGGCCAGATCCGCCGCGCACCGCTTGGCGTGGCCTTGTGCATGGGGCCTTACAACTACCCGCTCAATGAAACCTTCACCACGTTGATCCCCGCGCTGATCATGGGCAACACCGTGGTGTTCAAACCGGCCAAATTCGGCGTGCTGTTGATTCGCCCGCTGCTCGAAGCGTTCCGTGACAGCTTCCCGCCGGGGGTGATCAACGTCATTTATGGCCGCGGCCGCGAAACGGTCAGTGCCTTGATGGCCAGCGGCAAGGTCGACGTGTTCGCCTTCATTGGCACGCACAAGGCCGCCAGCGACCTGAAAAAGCTCCACCCGCGCCCGCACCGCCTGCGCGCCGCGCTAGGGCTCGATGCCAAAAACCCCGGCATCGTGCTGCCCCAGGTAGACCTGGACAATGCGGTCGAAGAAGCGGTCACCGGCGCGCTGTCGTTCAACGGCCAGCGTTGCACCGCACTGAAAATCCTGTTCGTCCATGAAGACGTGGTCGAACCGTTTCTCGACAAGTTCCAGCGCAAGCTCGCCGCGCTCAAGCCTGGCATGCCCTGGGAGCCGGATGTGGCCCTGACGCCGCTACCGGAGCAGGGCAAGGTCGATTACCTCGACGCCCTGGTGGCCGATGCCACGGCCAAAGGCGCGCGGGTGGTCAACGAGGGTGGCGGGAACAGTCGCGGTTCGTTCTTCTACCCTGCCCTGCTCTACCCGGTAACCGGTGACATGCGGGTGTACCACGAAGAGCAATTCGGCCCCTTGGTACCGGTGGTGCCCTACCGCGACCTGCAGACGGTGATCGACTACGTGCTCGATTCCGACTTCGGCCAGCAGTTGAGCCTGTTCGGCAACGACCCCAAGACCATCGGCAGCCTGGTCGACATCTTTGCCAACCAGGTGGGCCGTATCAACCTCAATGCCCAGTGCCAGCGCGGCCCTGACACCTACCCCTTCAATGGTCGCAAGAACAGCGCCGAGGGTACCTTGTCGGTGCATGACGCCCTGCGTGTGTTCTCGATACGCACCTTGGTCGCGACCCGCTTCCAGGAAGCCAACAAGGAGCTGATCAGCGAGATCATCCGTAATCGGCAGTCGACGTTCCTCACCACCGATTACATCTTCTGAACGGGCCCTGCTTATAGACAAACGATCTACCTGAGCTGTCGATTTTCGAGCTGCCTGACCGACTTTATGCAACAGGGGCGCAACCTGCCCCTTTCGCATTCATTTCAGAGGAGTGTCGAACATGGCAGCCCGCCCCATTCCCGAAGGCCAGCACAGCATTACCCCGTATTTGGGCATCAAGGATGCCGCCAAGGCCATCGACTTCTACAAGCAAGCCTTCGGCGCGGTCGAAATGTTCCGCCTCGAAGGCCCGGACGGCCGCGTAGGGCACGCCGAGCTGAAGATCGGCGATTCGTCGCTGATGCTCGCCGACCCGTGCGACATGGCGGGCGGCCTGACCTCCAGCCAGTCACTCAGCGGTGTCGCCATTGGCCTGCACTTGTACGTGGAGGACTGTGACAAGGTCTACGCCCAGGCCATTGCCGCCGGGGCCACCCCGTTGCATGAGGTAAAGGACCAGTTCTACGGCGACCGCAGCGGCACGTTGAAAGACCCGTTCGGCAACATGTGGTTCGTCTCTACCCACAAAGAAGACCTCAGCCCCGACGAAATCCGCGCCCGCGCCGCCAAACTGTTCGCAGGCAACCAAGCGACTGGTTGAAAGCGGCGCGACTTTGCCTGAAGCTTGTGGCTCGTAGCTTGGAGCTGCTTCATGCGAATCATCGACAAAACCGCCGCGCAGGTACGTAGCCTGACCCCGGCCGAAGAGGAACTGCTGCAGGCATTCGCCACAGGCACTCTCATTGGCCCCGGCCTGTTACAGGCCAACCAGCTACTGATGAAGGTGCGCAGCGCCAACCAGTGGCTGGCCTGCGATTGCCGCAAGGACGCCCTGCCTGTGCTCAATGTCACCCTCAATGGCAACACCGGCACACTGTTTCTCAAGAACAACCCCGGCACCGCCGAGCATGCACCCGGCTGCCCGTTCAGCAAAGACGAGCGTGAGGCCGCCGAACGCGAGGCGGACCCCGCCCCGCCCGCCGCCTGGCTGGCCCCTGACACGCCACTGCGCCTGCTCGGTGATTTTCGCAAGGCCAGCGAAAACAGTGGCGCTGCCCAGGATGGCAACGAACGCCGAGAGCAACAGCGCCTGCTCTCGCTGCTGCTGACCTGGATCGAAACCAGCGGCCTGAACCTGTATGCCACGCACCTGAAAAAGGATCTCACCGCGCAGTTTGCCGAGCTGCGCAGTGTCGCCAGCCGTTACCCCCTGCTCGAACGCGTGCCCGCCAGCAACTACCTTGAAACCCGGCTGGACATGAAGCACATGATGATGCTCAAGGCCCGCCTGCGCGAAGCCACCGTGTTCGGCAACCATCGCCGCCATGGCCTGTTGCTGGACTGCGTCGAGCAGATCAAGGGGCGCAAGCTGTTCAACAACCGCAGTGAGGATGGCTTCGACTTTCAGGGGCATCACCTGTACTGGGGTGGCAGCCGGGTGTCAGGGCCGCTGCTGGCGCTGATCCTGTACTCGCCCACCAGCGCAGGCAGTCACTTCTACGAGCTGATCCACGTGGCCAGCGTGCCGGTGTTGTCGCGCGCTCACCTGTTCCCGGTTTACCGCGACGAGGAGCGTGAACCGCTAAAGGCCTTGGTGTCGTTGATCGACTGGATGGCCAGCAAGGGGGTCAAGGTGCAGATGCGAAGGCCCGTGATCGGTGGCCAGGTGATGGATGAACTGGTGCTGACCTCCGACCATGACCGCGTGCTGTCGGTGTCGCTGCTGGAGCAGCCGGTCGGGCCGGAACCGGATGCCGAGAATTTCAAGCGGTACGCCGACTTCAAGAGCCTGGAGACATTCCGCAAGTTTGTGGCCGGGTTCTTCATGCGCGAGCGCTGAGCTAGCAGTCGAGGCGGGCCGGCCTATGGCCAGGATGTTGCTGGGCTGTTGCGATCGAGCGCGGCCCGCGCGGCGCTCGATCGCAACAGCGCCCGATCACCCAAGAAACAGCTTGTAAGCAGGATTCTCGGTCTCATCCCAGTACCGATAGCCCATCTCATCCAGCGCCAGCGGCAGCCCTGCCTGCTCATCCTCGGGCACCTCCAGCGCGGCAAACACCCGGGCTTCGGCCGCGCCGTGGTTGCGGTAATGGAACAGGCTGATGTTCCAGCGCTTGCCCAGCCGCTCCAGGAAGCCCAACAACGCTCCCGGACGCTCCGGGAACTCGAAGCGCAGCACCCGCTCATCGGCTCCCGGCGCCGCATGGCCACCCACGGTATGGCGCACATGCAGCTTGGCCAGCTCGTTGTCGGTCAGGTCGAGCACGCTGTAACCCTGCTCGGCGAGGTGTGCCAGCAGTTTCTCCCGGGGGTCGTGCAGCGGGTGCGTTTGCACCCCGACAAACAGGCGCGCTTCCTTGCCGGGGTAGTAGCGATAGTTGAACTCGGTGATCTGGCGCTTGCCCAGCGCCTGGCAGAAGGCCCGGAAGCTGCCTGGCTGCTCGGGGATGGTCACGGCAATGATCGCCTCGCGCTGCTCACCCAGCTCGGCACGTTCGGCCACATGGCGCAGGCGGTCGAAGTTGACGTTGGCACCGGAGTCGATCGCCACCAGCGTCTGCCCCCGTGCGCCTTCGCGGGCCACGTACTTCTTGATGCCAGCGACCGCCAGCGCGCCGGACGGCTCGGTGATCGAACGGGTATCGTCATAGATGTCCTTGATTGCCGCACACAGCTCATCGCTGCTGACGGTCACCACCTCATCGACGAAATGCCGGCACAGTTCAAAACAGTGCGCACCGACCTGGGCGACCGCCACGCCATCGGCGAAGGTACCTACCTGCGGCAGGATAACCCGCTCCCCCGCAACCATGGCGGCCTGCAGGCAATTGGAGTCTTCCGGCTCGACACCGATCACCTTGACCTCGGGGCGCAGGTACTTCACGTACGCGGCGATCCCTGCCACCAGGCCACCGCCCCCGACCGGCACGAAGATGGCATCCAGCGCACCCGGCTGCTGGCGGAGGATCTCCATGCCGACCGTGCCCTGCCCGGCGATCACGTCGGGGTCATCGTAAGGTGGCACGAAGGTAGCGCCTTCGCTGTCGGCCAGGGTCAGTGCATGGGCCAGGGCGTGGGGGAAGCTTTCACCGTGCAGCACCACATGCCCACCCCGCGAACGTACACCTTCGATTTTCAGCGAAGGCGTGGTGGTCGGCATGACGATGGTCGCCTTGATGCCCAGATGGGAGGCCGCCAGTGCCACACCCTGGGCGTGGTTGCCTGCCGATGCGGTGATCACCCCACGCTCGCGCTGAGCAGGGGTCAGGCGCGCCAGCCGGGTGTAGGCACCGCGGATCTTGAACGAGAACGTGGGCTGCAGGTCTTCGCGCTTGAGCAATACCTGGTTGCCCAGGCTGGCGGACAACGCCGGCGCCGCTTGCAATGGGGTCTCGATGGCCAGGTCGTACACCGGCGCAGACAAGATGCGCCGCACCTGCTCCGACAGCAGCTGCTGAGGGGTAAGCGGGGTACGGGGGCTGACGTTGAGGCTGGTCATCGGGTGCAACTCCTTGGCTGTTTTCACGTTGCCCAGGAGTCGAAGAGTAGAAACCCGCCTCCAGGGCGGGTTCGGTGCACGTACGCGCTAGCCCGCCAAACTGATAATGGCGGTAATAATAATGGCGTTCACATGCGGGAAAGTGTTCATGGGGTGGGAACTTATCCCGCTGTACCTTGGCGTGTCAACACTTGGCTTGCTGTGCCGAGAGCGGCACATCGAACACCTTGTCGAAACCCCACTGGAACACGAAGGCATAGACGAAGAAGAACACGAACAACGCCATGTTGGTGAGCAACGCTGCCCACAGGCTGACATCCAGCCAGTACGCCACCAGCGGCAGCAGGATCACCACCAGCCCGCCTTCGAAGCCCAAGGCATGCAGCAGCCGGCGCATGAAGGTACGTTCACGCTGGTGCTGGCGCGCCTCCCAGCGCTCGAAAGCCCAGTTGAAGCCCATGTTCCAGCTCATCGCAATGCCCGACATCAACACTGACAGCACGGTCGACTGGGCCATGCCGGCACCGAACGCCAGTTCCAGTGCCGGCGCCACACAGGCCACGGCGATGGCTTCGTAGAGGATGGCCTGGACGATCTTGCGTGCCTTGCCTTGCATCTTCAGCTCCCTGTCGAAAAGGCCTACCACGTTACTAGAAGCCGCTGGCAAGCAAAAGCCTGAATACCTGGCCCGGCCACGCACAACCGTGCATTGGACAACCCGGCACCTGACTGCTTGTATCTACCCATTGCAAGTGGCGCGAGGTCGTACACCTTCGTCCAGGGAATCGTACGAGGAACAACACGATGGCCAACACCGTCATGATGGTATTCGGTACCCGCCCAGAAGCGATCAAGATGGCCCCACTGGCCAGGGTCCTGCGTGAGTGGCCCGACATCGACCTGCACATCTGTTCCACCGGCCAGCACCGCGAGATGCTTGAACAAGTGCTGACCGCCTTTGGCCTGAGCGTCGATCAGGACCTCAAGGTAATGACCCAGAATCAGACCCTGAACGGCCTTGCCCGTGACCTGCTGGACTCGATCGACAAGGCCTATGAACGGGTCAGGCCAGAGATCGTGCTGGTCCATGGCGACACCACCACCAGCTTCATCGCCGGCCTTGCCGCCTTCCACCGGCACATCCCCATCGGCCACGTCGAGGCCGGGCTGCGCACCGGCAACCTGCAGCAACCCTGGCCTGAGGAAGCCAACCGGCGCCTGACCGGGGTGATCGCCGACCTGCACTTTGCGCCCACCACCAAGGCCCGCGACAACCTGCTGCGCGAAGGCGTGCCGCTGGAACAGATCGAGGTCACCGGCAACACCGTCATCGACGCCCTGCTGTGGATGCGCGAATACCTGATGGAAACCGCGTGGCAGCCCGCCGCCGACTCACCCCTGCACAAACTGCACGACGATCAGCGCATGGTGCTGATCACCGGCCATCGTCGGGAAAACTTCGGCGCCGGTTTCGAACGTATCTGCCTGGCCCTGGCCGAATTGGCACTGCGCTACCCCGATGTGCAGTTCGTCTACCCCGTTCACCTCAACCCGCAAGTGCAGAAAGCGGTCTACGGCCTGCTCTCGGGGCGTGACAACATCCACCTCGTAGCCCCGCAGGACTATCAGCACTTCGTATGGCTGATGAACCGCGCCCACATCATCCTCACCGACTCCGGTGGCATCCAGGAAGAAGCCCCGGCACTGGGCAAGCCGGTGCTGGTGCTGCGCAAGGTCACCGAACGGCCGTCGGTGCTCGAAGGCGGTACGGTGAAGCTGGTCGGCACGCAGACCGAGCGCATCGTCAAGGAAACCAGCCAATTGCTGGACGATGGCCAGGCCTACGCGCGCATGGCCCGCGTATTCACCCCCTTCGGTGACGGCCACGCCAGCGAAATCATCGCCGAGCGCCTGAGCCGCTGGTTCGAGGAAAGCGTAACCAAACGGGATGACGCATGAGCCTGGCTTTCATCGATTTCGTTACTTACGTACTGTTTGGCCTCAAGATCCTGGCGATCATCCTCGCCGCACTGATGTTCCTGCTCGGCCTGGACGACCTGTTCATCGACCTGTGCTACTGGTGCCGCAAGCTGTTCCGCCATTTGCGCATCTATGACAAGTACGCCAGGGCCGACGAGAAGCGCCTGTTCGAGGTGCCGGAAAAACCCCTGGCGATCATGGTCCCGGCTTGGAACGAAGTGGGCGTGGTGGGTGAAATGGCGCGCCTGGCGGCCTCGACCATCGACTACGAAAACTACCAGATCTTTGTCGGCACCTACCCCAACGACCCGCAAACCCAGGCCGACGTCGATGCCGTGTGCCTGCACTACCCCAACGTGCACAAGGTGGTCTGCGCCCGCCCCGGCCCCACCAGCAAGGCTGACTGCCTGAACAACATCATCGATGCCATCCTGCGCTTCCAGGACGACGCACGTATCGAGTTCGCAGGCTTCATCCTGCATGACGCCGAGGACGTTATCTCGCCCATGGAGCTGAGGCTGTTCAACTACCTGCTGCCCGCCAAGGACATGATCCAGATCCCGGTGTACCCCTATGCGCCGGAGTGGAAAGGCTTCACCGCCGGGCACTACGTGGACGAGTTCGCCGAGAACCACGGCAAGGACGTCATCGTCCGCGAAGCGCTGACCGGCCAGGTGCCCAGTGCCGGTGTCGGCACCTGTTTCAGCCGCCGCGCCATCAGCGCCCTGCTCGAAGACGGTGACGGCATCGCCTTCGACGTCCAGAGCCTGACCGAGGATTACGACATCGGCTTTCGCCTGAAGCAAAAAGGCATGAAGTGCATTTTTGCCCGCTACTCGGTCACCGACCCTGCACTGGCCCTCAAGCACGAGTGGCGCCCCGGCATGAGCCGCGAGTTCGCCCAGGTGATCTGCGTGCGCGAGCACTTCCCGCGTGACTGGCAGCATGCCATCCGGCAAAAGTCCCGGTGGATCGTCGGCATCGTGTTCCAGGGCACCAGCAACCTGGGCTGGAGCCGAACAGGTGCGCTCAACTACTTCCTCTGGCGGGACCGCCGGGGCCTGTTCGCCTACCTGCTGGGCTTTTTGGTCAACCTGTTGCTGCTGGTGCTGCTGGCCATGTGGCTGGTTACGGTGATTGCGCCGCAGTCCTGGCGCTTCATGTCGATCGTCAGCGACAGCCAGCTGCTGACCACACTGCTCTGGCTCAACGGCCTGATGCTGATCAACCGCCTGTTCCAGCGCGGCTGGTTCGTCACCCGCTATTACGGCATCGGCGAGGGGCTGCTGTCGGCCCCCCGGATGATGTGGAGCAACTTCGTCAACTTCTTTGCCAACCTGCGCGCCCTTCGCCAAGTGATGGAGATGGGCGATTCACGCCGAGTGGCCTGGGACAAGACCACCCACGAGTTCCCCGCCATCGCCTCACCGGCCCGCACTCCGCTGGGCCACCGCCTTGTCGCCAAAGGCTACATCAGCGAAGCGCAGCTCGAGCAGGCAATCACCAGCCCGGTGCGGCGGCGCCTGGGCCGCGAGCTGCTGCTGCGTGGCTGGCTGACCAGCGAACAGCTGGTGCAGACCCTGGCCGAGCAACTCGACCTGCCATGGGCACCGCTCAACCCGTTCAAACTCGACCCGCAACTGATCGCCCTGCTGCCGCGCCGGCTGGCTACGCACTACGGCGTGCTGCCGGTGGCCGAAGACGGCAATACGCTGGTGCTGGCCAGCGAGAGCCCGGTCAGCCAGGTCTCGCTGGGGGTGATCAGCCGCCAGCTCAAACGCCCGGTCAGCTGCCGCCTGGCCCCCCAAGGCCGGGTGACCCTGGGCCTGCGCTACCACTACCCCAGCCCCTGGCAGACAGACCAGACCCGGCAGATGCTCGACGTGCTCGAACGGCACCAGGACAACGCCGAACTGATCGAGCAGGTGAGTATCCACCAGGTCATGCTCGGTGCGTTGCTGCAGGTGCGCGGCATGGTCCCGGTGACCCTGTTCAACCAGGCCCTGATCGATTTTGATCCCGAGCGGCAGAGCCTTGGCGAACACCTGATCGCGCGCGGCATCATCACCGAGCTCGTGTTGCAACAGGCGCTCGAAGAACAGGCCAGCGAACAGCAGGCCGCCTTTGACCTGATCAGGGAGGTGGCATGAAGCCGCGCGTTACCCTCACACTCACCGGCCTGTTGTTGTGCACCACCGCCCTGCCTGCCCTGGCCGCGCCCATGACCGATTTCCAGCGGTTCACCAGCTACCCGTTCATGGAGCGCGGTTACCGCGAAGCAAAAAAGGACAATTGGGGCGAAGTCGAGCGCCTGACCCGCCATGTACTCGGGCGGGTGCCGAACAACGACGAAGCGCGCGCGCTGCTGGTCGAGGCCCTGGCCCACCAGCGCCGCTACAAGGAAGCAGAAGCACTGGCCGAGCAGCTTGGCAGCGGCACGGAGCATGCCGACGCCCTGCTTGAACTGCGCCTGACCTGGATCGAGCAGGACCCACCCGCGGCCAGCCAGGTGGAGGGCTGGTTGGCCACAGCTGACGGCGCACACCGGGTACGCCTGTGGCAGGCCTACAGCCTGAGCCTGGCCAAATTCGGCGGCGCCAGCAGGGCCCTGGACTGGCTGAACCAATTGCCACCACGCGGCGATGGCCAGGTACTGCGCCTGGCCAGGGCCAATTTCGCCGAGCAACTGCGCAACTGGAACGCCACCATCGATCAGCTGCAGCCTCTGGCCGACAAGGGGCAATTGCCGGTGGATGCCTGGCAGCGCCTGGCCAACGCCTACGTCCAGCAGGTCGATGAAAAAGGCCTGACCCGATTGCTGCAAAGCGCGCCTTCCCCCGGGATGGCCACCCAGACCCGGCTGGCCATGGCCAACCGCGCCATCGCAATGGGCTACAGCAAGCAGGCCCAGCGCTGGCTGCAAACGCTGCCCACCGAGCAGTTGCAACAGCCCGAACAGCGCCAGCAGCTCTGGGAGCTGGCCCGCGAAGGCAACGATGCGCCGCTGCTCAGGCGCCTGAGCAACGAGCTGCAGCGGCCCTGCCTGGAAACGGTCGACTGGCTTTCACGGCACGATCCGAACATTGCCCGCGAACAGTTCAAGGACTGCTCTGCAGGCGCCGAACCACGCGCCTACGCAATACTCAAGCAGCGCCTTTACGGCGACCCGGCAGCGCCGCCACAACCGCGCACGGCCGCCGAGTGGGAGCAACGTTACCGGCGCACGGGCGAGCTGGCCGCGCTTGAGCAAGCGACCTTCCTGCTGGTGCGCCAAGGCCACGACGAGCGCGCCCGAGCCTTGTTGGAACAGGCCTACGACCGGCGTCAAGGACGGCTGACACCCTCACTGCTGCAGCGCCTGGGCAATCTTTATGCTCGCCAGGACGGCCAGCTGGACAGCCGCAGAATGCTCAGCCTGATCCCCCAGGTGGATGCCAATAGCCGTGCCCAACTGCTCGGCCGCTTGGCCGAGGCCGGGCAATGCGACACCGTGCGCCAGGCCGTGCCGGCAAGCCCCAGCGAAGCCGGGCAATACCGTGCACTGGGGCGCTGCGCCATGCCTGAACAGCCGGGTGAAGCGGTGGTCTATTACCAGGCCGCCGAGCGCCTGGGCGACAGTGGCAACCGCCTGTCACTGGCCTATGCCCTGGAAGCTGCAGGTGACTCTGCCGCAGCCCTGCCCATCTGGCGCAGCCTGCCGGACAGCGCCTGGAACGACAACGCCCGCCTGACCGCCGCCGCCGGCGCGCTGAACGCGGGCGACCCGCAAGCCGCCCGCCGCTACTGGGACGCCGCTGCGCACACCCGCGCTGATGACTGGGCACTGGGCGCCGCCATCGCCCAGCGCCAGGGTGACCTGCAGGCCGCCCTTGGCTTTCAGCGCCAGGCACTGGCACACAACCCGCGCGCCGACCACTACTACGCAGCCGCCAACACCGCACAACAGGCCGGCGACAGCGCCCAGAGCACTGCCTGGCTGGCCGAAGCGGTGCGCCTGGCCCCCGACCAGCCACGCTATCGCGCCGACTACGGCATGCGCCTGGCCAGCTCGCCAGACAAGACCGACCGCCGCCAGGCGATCCCGTATCTGCAGCGCGCCACCCGCGATTTCCCCGAGGACTACCGCCTCGGCGAAACCCTGGCCGTGCGCTACGACGAAGCCGAAAACAGTGCCTCGGCGCGCCGCGAGCTGCGCCGGGTGATCGATGTGGAGCAGGACCTTGTCGACGGCGATGATGAATACGGCAGCCTCGATGCCCGTAAATACCGCCAGCGGCGCGCCCACGAAACCTTGGCGCGGCGTGACACCGTGACACTGGCCAGCACCTGGTCGCCAGCCGGCATCTCGACCAACGACAGGTTCCTCGACGACGGCGTGCGCAGCGGCAGCTCGCGCCGGGCACAGTCGCAGAACGTGCAACTGGCCATGTGGGACCATGCCTTGGGCGAAGAGCCCAGCCGCAATGGCAGCACGCTGTCGGTGTACGGCCGCGTGCTGTTCGGCGGGCAAAGCCGTAGCGACTACGCGCAAAGCATGGGCACCGGTGTCGGCCTGCGTTACAAACCGATAGGCCAGGCCAACCTCAACCTGTACGCCGAGCTCTACCACCAACGGCAGATCGACACCGAGCACTACAGCGGCCTGAGCCTGGGTGAGCTGCTCAGCCCGGCCAAGGTCGGTGGCAACTGGGGTGACCTGCGCCACAACGCCGAGTCGAGCAACGACCTGCTGCTGCGCGCCACTGCCTCGTTTCTCGACCAAGGCGACTGGCGCAACGACTGGCGGGTAGACGAGGACGACTGGAACGAGCGTTTCCTCTACCTCGACGCTGCCTGGTGGACCCGTGCCGGTGACCATGCCTGGCTGTCCCGTTACCAGCAGGGCCATGCCTGGAAATTGCCCGGCACTTCGCCGCAAACCCTGATGCCCTATGGCTTCCTCGAGTTTTCCAGCCAGGACCCCAGCAACGACTGGCGCCAGGATGCCCGCGCCGGCGTGGGCGTGCGCTGGCAATGGTGGTTCGACGATGACCGCTACAACGCCTACCGCGGCTCGCTGAAAGTACGCGCCGAGTATCAGCAGTCGTTGGGTGGCAACCTTTACCAGCGCGCCAATGGTGTGCTGGTCGGCGCGGAGATGAACTTCTGATGCGTACCTTTCTGGCCATCTGCCTGTTTGCGTTGAGCCTGCCGGCCGTGGCCGACCAGCGCCTGTTCTATCAACCGCTGAACCGCGACGCCAGCGTCAGCCCCGCCCAATGGCAGCAACTGTGGCGTGCCACCGTGGCCCAGGGCGGCAAGACCGTGATCGTGCAGTGGAGCGCCTATGGCGACAGCGATTTCGGTGGTGCCCAAGGCTGGCTGGCCAACAGCCTGCGCGAGGCGCATGCCCAAGGCCTGCAGCTGGTGCTCGGGCTGTACATGGACCCGGCCTATTATCAGCGCATCGAAGCACTCGACGGTGATGGGCTGAGCAGCTACTGGAAAGCCCAACTGGGGAGATCCCTGAGCCAGTACCGGCAGGTGCGCCAGCACTGGCAAATAGAGGTGGCTGGCTGGTACCTGCCGATGGAGCTGGACGACCTGCACTTTCGCGACACGGGCCGTCGTCAGGCGCTGTACAGCCAGTTGCAGGCGTTCAGCCGGCAGTTGGACAAACCGCTGCATATCAGTGCCTTCAGTGCCGGCAAGCTGGCGCCGCGGGTCAACGGCGCCTGGCTGGACCAGCTCGCCGGCCTGGGCGTGAGCGTCTGGTGGCAGGACGGCGCTGGCACCGGACGGCTGCCAGCGCTGGTGCGCCAAAGCTATGAACAGGCCTTGCCTTGCCGCGTGGGCGTGGTGCGTGAAGCATTTCACCAGGTGAGTGGGCCGGGGCAGGCTTTCAAGGCGCAGGCTGCGCAACCGAAGCTGACCGGCGGATGCCATGCCGAGGCGGTGTTTGCCCTGCGCTACCGGCCTTGGGCTCGGGGTGTTCTGCAGCAGAACTGAGACTGCCTGCACCTGCCTCATCGCCGGCAAGCCGGCTCCCACAAGTACCCCGCTGCTCTCAAGCTCAGCGCAAACCCAGTGGGAGCCGGCTTGCCGGCGATCATCGGCGAAGCCGGTGCCATGGACTAACCTGCTGGCAAGCGAATCATGAACAGTGCACCACCCAAGGCCGACTGCGTCACCGTCAGCGAGCCACCCTGCCCCTCGATGGCTCGCCGGCTGATCGCCAACCCCAGGCCGAACCCGCCGGTATTGCGATCACGGCTGCGGTCCAAGCGGTAGAACGGCTGGAAGATGCGCTCACGCTCTTCGACCGGAATGCCGATACCGTCATCCTCTACCGTCAACAGGCAAGCACCGCTCTCTTCCAGACGCAAACGCAGCAGCAGGCTCTGATCGCAATAGCGCATGCCATTGCGCACCAGGTTCTGCACCGCGCGGGCCGTCAGGCGCGGGTCAAGCACGAAGCGCGGCAGAGAACCTTCGGCGCGTACCTCCCACTCAATGCCACGGCTGTCGAGCTCTTCGGCAAAGCCGCCGAGCACACTGTCGACCAGCTCAAGCAACGACACCTCGACCCGCTCACGGGCTTGGTCGGCGTTGTACAGCCGGCTGTAGGACAGCAGTTCGAGCACCAGTTCGTCCAGCTCGCGCACGTGCCCGACCAGCTCCAGCAGGCGCTTGCGGCTGGTGGGCGGCACTTCGTCGAACAACAGCACCAGGCCGAAGTCCAGGCGAGTGAGCGGCGTGCGCAACTCATGGGACACGGCGTTGAGCAGCTCACGCTGCTGATTGACGTGGCGCTCCAGGTCGCCGGCCATGGTGTCGAATACACCGGCCAGTTCACCGATGTTCGAATGCGGAGAAATGTGCGTACGCTCGGCCATCTGCCCCTGGCCCAGACGCCTGGCCGTTTCCTTGAGCCGCTCAAGGTCGCGCCAGTGCGGCCACACCCACAACAGCAGGCAGCCAAGCATGGCGGCGCCGATCAGCACAGTCACGCCCCAAGACAGCACGTTGATGTCCAGCGGGTCCGGTGGCGAGTGCAGGCTCACCAGCCAGCCCTCTTCCAGCGGCGCCAGCACCGTTTCGTAATAGCCCCACTCGCCGATGCGCACTGCGTACAGGCCATGCGCCAGACGCGCCTGCTCCGGCGCGCTCAAGCTGGCCTGATCGGTACGCAACAGGGTCACCTGCAGCGGCGCGAACGCCTCGGCCAGCTCCTGTTCCACCGCAGGCCATTGCTCGCGCGGGGCCTGGCGGAACTGGCGCACGATCAGTGACTGCACGCCTTTGGCCTGGTCCAGGTTGTAGGCCACGAAGCGGTCATGGAACAGGCCGACGATGGCGTCAGGAATCAACAGCAGCGCACCGGCGTAGGCGACGATGATCACCAGGTAAAGGCGCACCAGAATCTTCAGCATGTCGCTTCAGCACTCCCATTCGACGCGGCTGAACAGGTAACCCTTGCCCCACACGGTCTTGATCTTGCGCGCTTCGCCGGCACTGTCATCGAATTTGCGCCGCAGCTTGGAAATGGCCACATCCACCGAGCGGTCGGTGCCGTTGAACTCGATACCGCGCAGTTGCTGAAGGATGCGGTCACGGCTCAGCACTTCCCCGGCGTTGCGCGCCAGCACCACCAGCAGGTTGTATTCACCGCTGGACAGTTCCACCTCTTCGCCGCGCCAACTGACCAGGCGCTCGGCCAGGTCGATGCGCAAGCCACCGATCAGGATCTGCTCACTGTCCAGCCGCGGCTCATGGACGCTGCTGCGGCGCAGCAAGGTTCGCACCCGCGCCAGCAGCACCCGCGGCTCACACGGCTTGGTGACGTAGTCGTCGGCGCCCATCTCCAGTCCCAATACCTGGTCGTGGCTGTCGTCGCGGGCCGTCAGCATCAGGATCGGCAGGCTTTGGGATTCCTGGCGCAGCAGGCGGCACACCTGCAGGCCGTCGATACCCGGTAGCATCAGGTCAAGGATGACCAGGTCGGGTTTGTCTTGCCGGAACGCGTCCAGCACATGGTCGCCCCGGGCGATCACCCGCACATGGAAGTCGTTGCGTTGCAGATAGCTGGCGATCAATTCAGACAGGGCGCTGTCGTCTTCTACCAGAAGAATGTTTGGCATAGGGCTTGGTACGAGCAGAGGGAGGCCAATACAGGCATGTAGCGGCAAGAATATAGAATCCCCACGAGTGCAGGATTTTTCTTCACACTTTTTCACACACCTCCTACAGGTATTAACAGGCACCCGTGCCCTGCCTGCCTTAGCATACGGCCGGTCATCATCGGAAGATCCGTATGCCTATCATCCTTATCCATCGCCTGCGCCCCGTGGCGCTCGTGGCGCTTCTGGCCCTGTCCGTTGCCGGGTGCAACGACACCGAAGAGCAGGACGCCAAGCCCCCCGTACCCCAGGTCCGGGTAGAAACCCTGCAGCTCCAGCCCCTGGCCATCAGCACGGAACTCAGCGGGCGCCTTCTCGCCCCGCGTACCGCAGAGGTGCGCGCGCGGGTGGCGGGCGTGGTGCTCAAGCGGGTCTACCGCGAAGGCAGCGACGTCAAGCAAGGCGACGTGCTGTTCCTGATCGACCCGGCACCGTTCAAGGCCGACCACGATAGCGCCCGCGCCACACTGGCCAAGGCCCAGGCCAACCTGTACCAGGCCCGCTTGCAGGAGCAACGCTACCGCGAACTGGTCGACGACAAGGCCGTCAGCCGCCAGGAGTACGACAATGCCCGCGCGGCGTTCCTTCAGGCCGACGCCGAAGTGGCCGCTGCCAAGGCAGCGCTTGAACGGGCGCGCCTGAACCTGGGCTACGCCACGGTTACCGCACCGATCTCCGGGCGCATCGGCCGCGCCCTGGTCACCGAAGGCGCGCTGGTGGGGCAGAACGAGACCACGCCACTGGCGACCATCCAGCAACTGGACCCGATCCACGCCGACGTCACCCAGTCGACCCGCGAGCTCAACACCCTGCGCCGTGCGCTGCGTGCTGGCGAGTTGCAGCAGGCAGGCAATGGGGAGGCAAGCGCCACGTTGATCCAGGATGACGGCAGTGCCTACCCGTTGCCCGGCAAACTGCTGTTCTCGGACATCAGCGTGGACCCAAGCACCAACCAGATCACCCTGCGCAGCGAGTTCCCCAACCCTGACCTGGACCTGCTGCCCGGCAGCTACGTGCGCGTGCGCCTGGAGCAGGCCGTACAGCCCAAAGGCATCAGCGTACCGCAGCGCGCCATCCTGCGTGACAGCGCCGGGGTGCCGAAGGTGCTGGTGGTCGACGCGCAGGCACGCATCAGCGAGCGCCAGGTGGTACTGGGCAACGCCCAAAGCGACCGCTGGATCGTCAGTGAAGGCCTGGCCGCCGGCGAGCGTGTGGTCATCGAGGGCCTGCAACACGTCAAGGCCGGTGACCAGGTCCAGGTCGACACTGCCCAGGGCAGCCAACCCATCGCCCAGCACAACGGCCAGTGAGGGCCTGACCCATGCCGCAATTCTTCATCGACCGCCCGGTATTCGCCTGGGTGGTCGCGCTGTTCATCCTGCTGGCCGGCGCCCTGGCCATCCCGCAACTGCCGGTGGCCCAGTACCCCAACGTAGCCCCGCCGCAGGTGGAAATCTATGCCGTGTACCCGGGGGCGTCCGCAGCCACCATGGACGAGAGCGTGGTCAGCCTGATCGAGCAGGAGCTCAACGGCGCCGACAACCTGCTGTACTTCGAGTCGCAGAGCAGCCTGGGCAGCGCCACCATTACCGCCACCTTCGAGCCGGGGACCCACCCGGACCTGGCCCAGGTCGACGTGCAGAACCGCCTCAAGGTGGTCGAGTCGCGCTTGCCGCGCCCGGTGACCCAGCAGGGCCTGCAAGTGGAAAAAGTGTCCACCGGTTTTCTGCTGCTCGGCACCCTGACCTCTGAAGACGGCAGCCTCGATGAAACCGCCCTGTCGGACATCCTTGCCCGCAGCGTAATGAACGAAATCCGCCGCCTCAAGGGCGTCGGCAAAGCCCAGCTGTACGGTTCCGAGCGTGCCATGCGGATCTGGATCGACCCGGGCAAGCTGATCGGCTTCAGCCTCACGCCCAACGATGTGGCCAACGCCATCGCCGCACAGAACGCCCAGGTGGCGCCCGGCAGCATCGGCGACCTGCCTGCCCGCAGCACCCAGGAAATCACCGCCAATGTGGTGGTCAAGGGCCAGCTGAGCACCCCGGAAGAATTTGCCGCCATTGTGCTGCGGGCCAACCCCGACGGCTCGACGGTGACCATCGGCGATGTGGCGCGGGTCGAGATCGGCGCCCAGGAATACCAGTACGGCACACGCCTGAACGGCAAGCCGGCCAGCGCCTTCAGCGTGCAGCTGGCGCCGGGCGCCAACGCCATGGAAACCGCCACCCTGGTACGGGCGAAGATGCAGGAGCTGTCGGTTTATTTCCCGGAGGGAGTCAAGTACGACATCCCCTATGACACATCACCGTTCGTCAAGGTCTCCATCCAGCAGGTCATCAGTACCCTGTTCGAAGCCATGCTGCTGGTTTTCGCCGTGATGTTCCTGTTCCTGCAGAACCTGCGCTATACGCTGATCCCGACCCTGGTGGTGCCGGTGGCGCTGATGGGTACCTTCGCCGTGATGCTGGCGCTGGGCTTCTCGGTCAACGTGCTGACACTGTTCGGCATGGTCCTGGCCATCGGCATCCTGGTCGACGATGCCATCGTGGTGGTGGAGAACGTCGAGCGGATCATGGCCGAGGAAGGCTTGCCGCCGAAGGAAGCAACGCGCAAGGCGATGGGTCAGATCAGCGGCGCCATCATCGGTATCACCCTGGTGCTGGTGGCGGTGTTCCTGCCCATGGCCTTCATGAAAGGCTCTGTCGGGGTGATCTACCAGCAGTTCTCGCTGTCTATGGCGGTTTCGATCCTGTTCTCAGCGTTTCTGGCCCTGAGCCTGACCCCTGCCCTGTGCGCCACCCTGCTCAAGCCGCTGGCCAAGGGCGAACACCACGAACGCAAGGGTTTCTTCGGCTGGTTCAACCGCAGTTTCGAACGCATGAGCAACGGCTATGAGCGCTGGGTGGTGCAGGCTCTCAAGCGCAGCGGCCGCTACCTGCTGGTGTATGGCGTGCTGCTGGCGGTGCTCGGCTACGGCTTCAGCCAGTTGCCCACGGCGTTCCTGCCCACTGAAGACCAGGGCTACACCATCACCGACATCCAGCTGCCACCAGGTGCCAGCCGCATGCGTACCGAGCAGGTAGCCGCACAGATCGAGGCGCACAATGCCCAGGAGCCCGGGGTGGGCAACACCACGGTGATCCTCGGTTTCAGCTTCTCCGGCAGCGGGCAGAATGCGGCGCTGACCTTCACCACCCTGAAGGACTGGTCCGAGCGTGGCGCCGACGACAGCGCCCAGTCGATTGCCGACCGCGCCAGCGCCGCATTTTCCCGGATCCGCGATGCGGTAGCGTTCTCTGTGCTGCCGCCGCCCATCGACGGGCTGGGGGAGTCCACCGGTTTCGAGTTCCGCCTGCAGGACCGGGGTGGCATGGGCCATGCCGCGCTGATGGCGGCGCGTGACGAACTGCTGGCCGGCGCCGGGAAAAGCAAGATCTTGGTGAACGTGCGCGAAGCTTCGCTGGCCGAAAGCCCGCAGGTACAGCTGGAAATCGACCGCCGCCAAGCCAATGCATTGGGCATATCGTTCGCCGACATTGGCGCGGTGCTGGACACCGCCGTGGGCTCCAACTACGTCAACGACTTCCCCAACCAGGGCCGCATGCAGCGGGTGGTGGTGCAGGCCGAAGGCGACCAGCGCAGCCAGGTCGAGGACCTGCTGAAGATCCACGTGCGCAACAGCAGCGGCAAGATGGTGCCATTAGGCGCCTTCGTACAGGCCAAATGGGTCAGTGGCCCGGTGCAACTGACCCGCTACAACGGCTACCCGGCCGTGTCGATTTCCGGTGAGCCGGCGGCCGGCTACAGCTCGGGCGAGGCCATGGCCGAAGTCGAGCGTCTGGTCGCGCAATTGCCGGCCGGGGCCGGCCTGGAATGGACCGGCCTGTCGCTGCAGGAGCGCCTGTCCGGCAGCCAGGCACCGCTGTTGATGGCGCTGTCTCTGCTGGTGGTGTTCCTCTGCCTGGCGGCGCTGTACGAAAGCTGGTCGATCCCCACTGCAGTGCTGCTGGTGGTACCGCTCGGCGTGCTTGGCGCAGTGCTGGCGGTGACCCTGCGCGGCATGCCCAACGATGTGTTCTTCAAGGTCGGCCTGATCACCCTGATAGGCTTGTCGGCGAAGAACGCCATCCTCATCATCGAATTCGCCAAAAGCCTGGTGGACCAGGGCGTGGATGCCGTCGACGCCGCCGTGCAGGCCGCCCGCCTGCGCCTGCGGCCGATCGTGATGACCTCGCTGGCATTCATCCTCGGCGTGGTGCCACTGGCCATCGCCACCGGCGCCAGTTCGGCGAGCCAGCAGGCGATTGGCACCGGGGTGATCGGCGGGATGCTCAGCGCCACATTGGCGGTGGTGTTCGTGCCGGTGTTTTTTGTGGTGGTGATGCGTTTAGGCCGAACTCGCCAAGAACCGGCCGAGGGCAAGTTGACAAACGTCGAGAATCTGTGAGGCCAGTGGGGCTGCATTGCCAGCCCCCTTTGCCCCCCTCCACTGGGCGGTGCAGGCGGCTATTGACTGTCCTGATCCTGTCCCATCACGGCGTCTTTCAACCCTTTACCAGGCTTGAATTTGACAACGGTGGCCTGCTTGATCTGGATCTCTTTACCCGTTCTTGGATCACGCCCCTTGCGCACTTGCCGTACATCGGTTGTGAAAGACCCAAATCCAACCAGCCTGACCTCCCTTTTCTTGACCAATGACTCGGTAATGGCTTCGATCAGCGCTTCGACAACATTGCCAGCCTCGACCTTGGTAAGGTCAGCCTTGAGTGCTACGTCCGCTATCAATTCACTTTTGTTCAAGTCTTTGCTCCTTGGCGTACCTGAATGGGCCTGTGCATTGCCTGCCACTGATACCATTGAATGAAGATCGACCAATCAGCACAACTGGCAAAAATGCCAGGTCGCCGCTTACCGCCCAGCCTGGACAATTGCACTGCACCGTGGGAGGGTTCGCTGCCCTACGTTCAGGAACCGGCCCAATGACCAAACCCCTACCGCCCTTCACCACGTTGATCCTCGCCGGTGGCCGTGGCCAGCGCATGGGTGGCCGTGACAAGGGGCTGGTTCTCTGGCGCGGCGAGCCGCTGGTGGCGCATGTGCAGCGGGTGGTGCGGCCCCTTTGCGACGATGTGGTGATCTCCTGCAATCGCAACCACAACGTTTATCGTCCGTTCTCCGATCAGCTGGTCTGCGATGCAGAAGCGGACTTCCCAGGCCCGTTGGCTGGGGTGATTGCCGGCCTGACAGCGGCGAGGCATGCGTGGGTGGTGGTGCTGGCATGCGATGCACCGCTGATCGACCCCCACTTGATCGAAGATTTGCTGCAGTTGGCAGTGGCCAATGACAGTGCGGTCATGGCGCGTCAGGGTGGGTATTGGCAGCCGATGTTCAGCGTGCTGCCGCGCAGGCTGCTGCCGTTGCTCAGGCAGGCCTGGGCGGATGGAGAGAGGAGCCTGCAAAAGGCCCTGCTGCACGCGCCGGTCGAGGGGTTGGAATACCCCGTGGGTGACCCACGCTTGAGCAACTTCAATAGCCCAGATCTGCTGCAGGACTAGGCCAGGTCGCTTGAGCCAGCGATGCGCAAGCGACCTGGTTGCTATCTACACTGCGCACACGCCTCATTCACCATTGATCGTGTAAACCAGTTCCTCCTGGGGGGGCTCCAGAGTACGCGTGAACAGCGTTTCACCCCGATACACAAGCTGCACTTTCTCGGGCCGATCAGAAGTATCGAGATTGACATGGAATTTGTTCATCACATTCGCCTGCAGACGGATGCCGGGCAGATTGTAGCGCCGCACCCCAGCTACCGTGACTACCCAAAGCTGCCAGCCAGGGTTTGCGGATGCACCACTGTCATCCTCGTAGACGAAGCCGTAGGCACCATGCAAAGCGGGATAAATATAGTGTGGTAACTCACGCTGCGGGTCGTAGTAACCCACCAGCGTAGTGATGGGTACACCGAACTTTTGCGGCACGCGCTCAACACTCACATCCTCTGCATGGGTGTACTCACGCCAGGCTCCCCCCTCAGACATATACAGTCTCAGGGAGCCTTGGGAGAGCGGCAAAATCAGGCCATTGATATGAAGCTGCGTCTGGTACGCGGCCCCCTGATCAATGCTGATAACCCGGCGCTCGTTCAACTCAGAGGCAGGAGGCACGTGGATGGCAGGCCCCCAGTCCCCATCGCGCATCACGACATTGAGCACGGCGAAACCGGCCAACAGGCTCTGGAGGTTAGCCTGACTCAAGTCATTGTTTGGCACAGTGATTCGCGCCATGCTCGTGTCTAACAGGATCGTCTCTGTCCAGGTTGCCCCGTTCGAGCGATAGCTCTTGAAAAACCCTCGCCCGATGTTCAACGTCTGACCATTGATGGACAGTTGGCTATTGTAACCGGCGTCATGATTGAAGGTGATCACGCAGTTGGCATTGGAGGATGCAGCACGCGGAACTTCAATACGCGGCGCCCAGTTTCCATCCTCCATTTCGACCCTCACCACGGTATTGAGGTCGAACAAGGCCGACAGGGCAGCGTCGCTCAAGTCGTTGTTGGGAGCTGTTAGTTGGGGGCGTAAGTCAACTCTGTGAGCGTAAGGTTCCATGCCTTGAGCAAGGGCACTCCAGCGGCGGAAGCCTGTCGCTGAATCAGACGCAAAAACTGCCTTTCCCTCAAAGAATTCCTGAGTGATTGCCGCGGTATGAGGCGTGTGCAACGTGAAACGGTTCAAATGGGACATCGGTGCGCCGCCCGCCATCGGGTCGAGACCGAAGGCATGGCCATGAAAAGGCGCCTGGCACTGATCCTCGACGCAGGTGGGTTCTTGCGTAATGTTCGCCCGGAAGTTGGGTATGAACTGACCAAGGCGCATGTCCCAGCCCCACATCGCGTTCAAAGCCTGCGCGGGGCGATGTACGGAGCCGCCGAACCCGCCAGGGTAATGGCCCAGTCCGTAATTATGCCCAACCTCGTGACTGAACTCATTGCCCAGTGAGTCATCCAGCGTGACGATGCCTCCCCCTCCCGACCCGCCGTGCACCTGAATACCATTCACGTATCTCCCCTGGCTATTATGGGCGGTGAGCTGTGCTGCTACATAGGGGCTCTGCTCGCCCTCCCCGGGCGTACTGTGGAGCCCATAGTTAGCGTTATTGATGCCTAGAGATATCAGCTCCTTACCGATCCTTTGTCGCATTGTGCCGCTATGCCAACCACCCTCGCTTGGGTCAAAGTCAGTCAATAATTGCCCATCTGGCAACATGACTTCCGGCAAGTGCAGAGATTGATAGTTGCTTACGATCATCCGGGCCACGGGAATGGTTTGGAAATATTCAGTGTGGGCATCCGGTTCGTTTGCAAACGCGTACTCGTCACGTGGCGGCGTGAGCATGCCAATATCGATGGTATGAATCAGCAACTCAGTGCGCCCGCCCACCGCTACGCTGCCCAGTGTCCCAAGCAGATCTCCAGCGCTGAAACGCATTGATGTACCGGGGTTCAACCATGCGCCTGGAATTTCGATACTCCAGGTATTTTCCGAATAGACCAGCATTCGATTTGCCCATTCGTGATCACTGATCCATTGCCCAGCAGCGAAGATGAATTGGCATTCTTCCCCTTTGGAAACAACGACTGAGCGACCGCTATAGAACACAGTCGAACTGTAGCCAGCCGCTGAATTGAAGCTCACCCGCTGCCCGCAAACCACTTCTTGTGTGGGTAAATAAATATCACTCACCCAACTCCCATCGCCCGTCTGAATCACCACCCAATCGTGCGACCTCAACGTTGCCTTCAAATAAGTAGCTGCGGGATCATCAAGGCGATCCAACTCGCTGCTGCTATTGATGACATAGGGGTCCTCTGGCGGGAGGGAAAAGTCAAGATCACCCGCATCGCTTGCGACACTGTACACCGTCTCAGGTAAATCATAGGGGCTGTTCATTTGCAGCACCCCTGATAAACGGCCGTCTCTATCGACAACGCTGACCTCAAGGCTTTCAATCCGGTCTTTCAATGCTCCTAACGGTTTTACCAAGAGCAATGCTGTGCGCCCTGCCACCAGATGGGGCTGCTCGTCCCCGACACTGGGCGTCACAGGAACAATCTGACTCTGAGCAAACTTTACATGGGCTGCCAATGAGCCCTGCAAATGATTGGTGTTGCCGCAGGTATCAAAAACCACGCTGGCTTTATAAATCACCACCCCGCCATCAGGCCTGCTCTCCAGATAAAACCTCTGGGCTCTGTCCTTCTGCGCATGGGCTTTGGCTGCTGCCCCTGCATCCGTCATTTCGAGTACGGCGGGATAGTTCATTGAATGCAGCGTGTACGTACCATCGTCGTATGCTTGCAACTCAAAGCTTTGCCATGCATTCCCACCATAGGGCGACACCCAGACGTCGTCCTCCGACATCGTGAGTGCTGCGTCATACCGCAGAGCACGGATACCTATTGATCCATCGTTCTGCGGCACCACCCGGAAATGTTGAGAAATATCTCCTGTGTAAGGTTCTACATAAAGGCAGTCATCCCGCATCGTCAGAGCCAGTACTGTTTCCATGTAACCCCCTTCAGCGTGTCATTTATTCAACTATGGGCGCCCTTTGCTGTTGGCCGATACTGGCAAAATTGCCAGGCTGTGCTGCGCAATACAGGCCCTCTGCGCAGCTGACTTTCGCCCCACACCCTCTAGCCCCACGTCCCCCAACCCTGGGGAACAGCACCCAAACAACACGTTTCAAACAACGACGCGCGAAGTACCGCACCCCTTGCGCTATAAACCCTGCAGCACCATTTCGCGCACTTGGCACGGCTGTTGCCGATGTCCTCCCAGACGCCCCAAGTCCATGGGCCCGTTTGCAGGAGGAATGACTCATGCACCGACCGATACCCACACCGCTGGCCGTGGCGATTTTCGCCAGCATGCTCCAGCTCCCGGCACAGGCAGCGCTGTATGCCGTCGACACCGGTCCCTATAACCCCGCCAATGGCAACTTCGCCGCCTGGTACCAGGACACGCACGGGCGAACCCTTGACCTGTGCCTGACCAAAACCGTCAGCTCACGTGTTGCTGGCGCCCCGGGGGCACCGGCGTACATGTGTACGCTGCTGCCCACGCCTGGCGTATTCGACGACACACAACCCATCGTTTTCCCCAGCAACTTCCCTGACGAAGCCTTCTGGTTCACCGCCGACGCCGCCATCGTCGATGCCGCCCGCGGCATCGACCTGAGTTACGGCACGGCCATCGAAGCGGCGTTCGCCGCTGAGGAACCCGTCGAAGGCGATCAGGTCAGCTTCGCCCGGGTCCGTATCCGCGTCGATGTGCCGACCGCCGGCACCTACATCGTCACGCACCCCTACGGCGTCGACGTGTTCGACGTGCCCGCCGCCGGTGATCGGGCGATCAACATGACCCGCGATATCGGCATCGCCGGCGCCGGTGACTTCAGCGGCGCGCTCAAAGGTGACGTGGGGCCGTTCCTGCGCAGCGTCAACGGCCCCTACACCGAGGGCAGCGAGCGCTTCATCGGCGACCCGAACCTGGAAGAGCCTGTCACCGGCAGCCCGTACAACACCAACTACGTGCGTATCGAGGGCCCCGGTGGCATCGACCTGCGCACCGAGCTGTTCTCGATCTCCGGCAAGCTCTCCGACGTTGCCCGGCCAACCCCGTTGATGCCACTGCGCAGTACCTATTCGCGGCACACCGAGGACGGCGACCTGCGTGCCCAGCAGGACGTCTTCGTGATGGCCCCGCCGCCTCCGGCCACCGTCACCCTGACCAGCCAGACGCCAAACCTGAGCCTGACCGAAGCCAACAGTACCGGCGCCTGGTATGCCCAGTCAGTCCTCAACCCGCTGTTGCCGGCCTCGTTGACATTGACCGCTGACAACAGTGTGGCGATCCCCACCAGCAGCCTGGCCACCGTCAACCTGCCGTTGACCGACCTGGTGACCATCACCCGTGCCGAATTCAGCCTGGCCAGCGGCCAGTTGACCCTGGTGGCAAGCACCAGTGACGAGACCAGCCCACCGGTCCTCACCGCCCACACCGGCAACGGTGCGCTGATCGGCGACCTCGCTGGCAGCGGTGCGGTGAAAACGTTGAGCACCTCCCTGTCGCCCATCCCGCCGGCCAAGGTGCAGGTCACCAGTGCCAATGGCGGTAGCGACAGCGAAGACGTGGTGCTGGTGCCATGAACAGACAAAGGCTCCGCCTTCAAGGAGGCAGCATGAACACTTGGCAACGCCGTGCGCTGTTGGCCGCCGGTTTCTCCCTCACTGTGACCAGCGCGGCCTGGGCCGCACTGTCGGAGGTCGATCCGGGCCCCTACACCTTTGCCACCGGTGGATACCCGATGTGGTACAAGGACACCGACAACCTGTCCCTGGAGCTGTGCCAGTCGCGCGCTACCAGCACCCGGTTCCCTGGTGCGCCGGGCGCACCGGCTTACATGTGCACCCTGCTGCCTGAGCCGGGTGTCTATGACGACGCCTTACCGTTGGTGTTCCCAGACAACTGGCCGCCAGAGATGTTCTGGTTCCTGGCAGAAACCGAAATCCCCGAAGTGGGCAACAGTGGTTATGAACTGGAAGTCTACGTAGCAGGCATAGAAGCCGCTTTCGCCGCAGAAAACCCGGTAGACGGTGACCAGCAAAGCTTTGCCCGCATCCGTATCCGCGCCTCGGTACCGACGACCGGCACCTATGTCATCACCCACCCTTACGGTGTAGAAACGGTCAACGTGACCGCAGCCGGTCGGCGGGCGATCAACGTCACCCGCGACATCGGCATCGGCGCCCCGGGCGACTTCAGCGGAGCGCTCAACGGCAACATCGGGCCGTGGCTGCGCGGGGTCGGTGGCCCCTATACCGAAGTCAACCCGGACACGGGAGCCAGCGAAACCTTCATCGGCGATCCGAACCTCACCGAAGCGGTGACCGGTAGCCCGTTCAATACCAACTTCGTGCGCATCGAAGGGCCAGCCGGGGCCATCCAGACCAATGTGTTCACGGTGTCGGGCAAGGTGCTTGACCAGCGTGCGCAAACGCCGGTAACCCTGGAGCGCGCCACCTACTCGCGCAACGGCGCCGGCACCCGGGTCGAAGTCTTCGCCAAGGCGCCGAACGATGCTGATGTATGCATGCGCAATGGCCTGGCCCTGGTCGGGACTCCACCCTCGCCCTGCCAGTTCAGCCTGCTTGCGGATAACAACGGGCTGTTCTTCACCCAGCAGTTGAGCCAGACCGCGCCGCCGCCGGTAGTGGTGGTCACCGGCAGCACGGCTACCGGCGGCACCCGCCCTACTTCACTGTCGAGCAAGCTGACAGATGTGGTGAAAGTGGACACTGCCCGCTACGACTGGACCAACAAGCGCCTGGTGATCGAAGCACGCTCCAGCGACGAGGTGGTAGTCCCCGACCTGGTTGCCCAAGGCTACGGCCGCCTGTCCAAATCCGGCACCCTGCAGAGCCTGACCGTCAACGACCTCAGCCAGCCGCCAGCCACTGTCACCATCAAGTCCGCCCATGGCGGCAGCGATGAGGAGCCGGTGATCGTGGTCGGCAACGCACCGATCGAAGCCGAAAACCAGGCGCCGCTGGCCCAGGCCGATTCCGGCAGTACCAGCGTCGGTGTACCGCTGACCCTCAACCTGTTGCAGAACGACAGCGATCCGGACGGTGACGTACCGCTGACCATCAGCGACCTGACCCAACCGGGTACCGGCCTTGGCGGTGTTGTGCTAAACGGCACCACGTCGGTCACCTACACCCCGCCAGCCGGCGCCACACAACCCCTGGTCGCCACCTTCAGCTATCAGGCGGTGGACGCCAAGGGCCTGAAGTCCACACCGGCCACCGTGACCGTGAACGTTGCACCGAACCAGCCGCCAACCGTGGCAGCCCAGACCGTCGCGACACTGGGCGTACCCCTGAGCATCAACGTACTGGCAGGCGCCGCCGACCCGGAAGGCAACGCACCACTGGTGGTCGACAACGTCACGCAACCCGCTGCCGGCCGCGGTACGGTCAGCACCGACGGCAGCACGGTGACCTACACGCCACCGGCGACGGTCACCACAGCGTTCAGCACCACCTTCACCTTCCAGGTGCGTGACTCGCTCGGTTCGCTTTCCAACCCCGGCACCGTCACCGTCAACGTGTCGCCACGCCCGGCCGCAGAAACCTTTGCGGTCACCGCGGCAACGGTCACGGCGCGCTCCAATAACCGTTTCAACTGGGACATCAGCGGCACCTCGTCGGTCACCACCGGCAACACCGTTACCGTGCGCGTGACCACCACCACGGGTGAGCAGACCCTCGGCACCGTCACGGTACCGATAACCGGACGCTGGCGCCTGGCAGTGGGCAACAGCACCACGATGATCCCGACTGCCGCGCCTACGGCAACCGTAACCAGCAGCCAAGGCACCACACGCACCATCAACGTCGTTGTGCGCTAAGGCCAGGAGAACGTCATGAAACGCCTTCACCCACTGCTGCTGAGCCTGGCCCTGGCGGGTCAGGCTCAGGCCGACGACCTGATGGACAACGCCGACCTTGCCGCCGGCAGCGACCTCGGTGACCCGGTGATCATCCGCCTGTTACCGGCAGGTGCCGGCCAGGTGGCGGTGATCGAGCAGCTGGGTTCGGGCAACCGCGCCGCCCTCGACCAGAACGGCCAGGCCCTGCTGGGCCGCATCGTCCAGGCCGGGGGCGCACAGGAAGCGTACATCCTGCAAGAAGGTAGTGACCTGATGGCCAGCATCAGCCAACAGGGAAATGGCAACAGCGCGTCGATCCGCCAGAGCGGCACCAGCAACAACGCCAGCATCGAGCAGATCGGCAACGACAACAGCGCCAGCATTGTGCAAGCCGGCTCGGGCCTGAACAGTTCCGTGACCCAGGCCGGCAATGGCCAGCATGTTCAGATCACTCAATACCGATAGACCTGGAGGCACCACCATGTTCAAGCTCGCTCCCCTAAGTGCCGCTATCCTCCTGGCCGTGGCCGGCCAGGTCATGGCGGACGACAGCACCTCGACCCAGTCGCAGACCGGCAACCAGAACATCGCCGAAGTCAGCCAGACCGTCGCGCCCTTCGCCGCCGCCACCCAGAACCAGACCGGCAAGGGCCACAACCACCTGGCGGTGCAGGACACCAGCACCAGCTACATCGACCAGACCGCCAGTGGCTCGTACAACGCCGGCTACGCCGAGCAGTTGGTCGAAAATGGCAGCCAGATCACCCAGCAAGCCGAGGGCACCTACAACGACGCCTTCGCCAGCCAGTCGTTGGGTGAAAACAACCAGGCGCTGCAGATGCAACAAGGCGCCGAGAACCGCTCGACCGTGTGGCAGGATACCCAGCTGGGCAGCCAGGCCACCACCCAGCAGAGCGGCCAGCGCAACGAAGCCTTCGTCGAACAGCTGTTCGGCGGCAGCAACAACAAGAGCCTGGTGAACCAGGACGGCCAGGACAACTATGCCGCTGCCGAACACCTGACGCACAACGACGGCAATATCGAGATCTACCAGCAAGGCAAGCAGAACTGGGCCTATGGCGACCAGCGCGACGGCACCGGCGGCCTCATAGGCATCGATCAGAACGGCACGGGCAACTCGGTGGAAGTCTGGCAGGACACTCAAGTCGGCAGCCAGGCCACCGTCAACCAGAATGGCCAGCTCAACGAAGGCTACATCGACCAGAGCCTGGGCCAGGACAACACTGCCAGCCTGTATCAACAAGGCAAGTCCAACGCCAGCTGGTCCGATCAGTTCGAGACCACCAACTCGACCACCAGCATCTCCCAGACCGGCACCAGCAACCTGCACTTCACCTACCAGACCGGCGACAACCAGAGCCTGACCGTGACCACTCAAGGTACCGGTAACAAGGTCATGGCCAGCAACTGGAAAGGCGAGAAACTTGGCGGGCAGTTCGGCAGCGACCAGACCGCCGTGATCAACCAGAGAGGCACGGAAAACAGCGTCAACCTGACCCAGAACGGTACCTTGCAACTGGCCACCCTGGGCCAGAAAGGCACCAACAACTCGATGGAAACCAAGCAGGCCGACAGCAACAACGAGCTGTACTTCGAGCAGAACGGCACCGACAACATCCTGATCGCTGACCAGCGCGGCATCGACAACTATGCCACCGGCGACACCACCGGCACCGGCAACACCATCACCCTGGACCAGTCCGGCTACGCCAACCAGAGCTTCACCACCCAGCTGTACGGCAGTGGCAACAGCGCCACCATCAAGCAGGCCGATACCGCCAACGTCGCCTACGTGACCCAGGGCGGCGCCGGCAACATGGCGTTCGTCGACCAGAGCGGGGCCAACCAGGCCGCCACCATCACCCAGATGGGCAACGGCAACACGGCCACCGCCACCCAGCGCTAAGCAGCTCCCCCTTGAACCGCAGCGCTTCTCTCCCTGGCGTTGCGGTTCCTTTTTTTGTGCTCCACACGCTATCGGGGCGCCAGGTTATCGGGACGCGGATGTTTTTGACTGCCGGCTGCAACAACCTTTTATGCACTTTTCGCTGCCTGATCTAGACTTTTCGCGACAACCCCGCAAGTTCAAGCCTGCGACAATCAGACTCAGAACATTATGTACCAACTTGTTAATTAGCTTGCTAAGGGCTTAAACTGCGCACATTCCACCTGCTGAGATCCCTGGCATGAACGAAACACCGCGCGCCTCTGGCGCCACAAACATCATCCTGGTCGGCTTGGGCGTGATCATCGCCCTGCTCGGCCTCCTCCTGGCTGCCGGCGGCGTCAAGCTCGCGGGCCTTGGCGGCTCTTGGTACTTCCTGATCGGCGGCCTGGCCATGGCCATCGCCGGCGTACTCATTGCCCGACGCAAGAAAGCCGGTGCCTGGCTGTACGCTGCATTCCTGATCGGCACCGCACTGTGGGCACTGATCGACGCCGGCCTGGTGTTCTGGCCGCTGTTCTCGCGCCTGTTCATGTTCGGTGCTATCGGCATGGTGGTGGCGCTCGTCTACCCGCAGCTGGTACGTGCCAATGGCGGTAGCACTGGCCGTGGTGCCTACGGCATCGCCGGCGTGCTGGCCGTGGTGCTGGTGATCGCTGCGGGCAACATGTTCGTTGCCCATCCAAGCGTCGCGCCTACCGGCAAAGGCCCGGGCATGACCCCGGTCGAAGCCGGCAAGGAGCAGAAGGACTGGGCCCACTATGGCAATACCGAAGGTGGCAGCCGCTTCGCTGCACTGGACCAGATCAACCGCGACAACGTCGACAAGCTCAAGGTCGCCTGGACCTACCGCACCGGTGACGTCGCCGTCAGCGATGGCAACGGTGCCGAAGACCAGCTGACCCCGTTGCAGGTTGGCAACAAGGTGTTCATCTGCACCCCGCACAACAACCTGATCGCCCTCGATGCCGACACCGGCAAAGAGCTGTGGAAAAACGAGATCAACGCCCAGTCCAAAGTGTGGCAGCGTTGCCGTGGCATGGCCTACTTCGACGCTACCGCGCCAGTGGCCCAGCCAACTCAGCCAAACAGCTCGCCGGTAACCGTCGGTAGCGTACCGGCTGGCGCCAACTGCCAGCGTCGCCTGCTGACCAACACCATCGACGGCCGGCTGATCGCAGTCGACGCCGACACTGGTGAGTTCTGCCAAGGCTTCGGCAACAATGGCCAGGTCAACCTGATGGCCGGCCTGGGTGACGTACCGAACTCCTACTACCAGCTGTCGTCCGCACCGCTGATGGCCGGTACCACCGTGGTGGTAGGCGGCCGTGTCGCCGACAACGTCCAGACCGACATGCCAGGCGGCGTGATCCGTGGCTTCGACGTGTTCACCGGTGCCATGCGCTGGGCGTTCGACCCGGGCAACCCGCAAGACCGCAACGCTCCGGCCGACGGCAGCACCTATGTGCGCAGCACCCCGAACAGCTGGGCGCCGATGTCCTACGACCCGGCGATGAACACCGTGTTCCTGCCGATGGGCTCCTCGTCCACCGACATCTACGGTGTCGAGCGCAGCAAGCTGGACCACACCTACGGCGCTTCGGTGCTGGCCCTGGACGCCACCACCGGCAACGAAAAGTGGGTGTTCCAGACCGTGCACAACGACCTGTGGGACTTCGACCTGCCGATGCAGCCAAGCCTGATCGATTTCACCAAGGACGACGGCAAGTCGGTACCTGCGGTGGTGATCGGCACCAAGGCCGGGCAGATCTACGTGCTCGACCGCGCCACCGGCAAGCCGCTTACCCAGGTTGACGAAGTTCCGGTCAAGCCAAGCAACATCCCGAACGAGCCGTACTCCCCGACCCAGCCTAAATCGGTGGGCATGCCACAGATCGGCGCACAGACCCTGACCGAGTCGGACATGTGGGGCGCCACGCCATATGACCAGCTGCTGTGCCGTATCGACTTCAAGAAGATGCGCTACGACGGCCTGTACACCGCACCGGGCACCGACCTGTCGCTGAGCTTCCCCGGTTCGCTGGGTGGCATGAACTGGGGCAGCATTTCCACCGACCCGGTCCATGGTTTCATCTTCGTCAACGATATGCGCCTGGGCCTGTGGATCCAGATGATCCCGTCGCAGAACAAAGGCCAGGCCGCTGGCGGTGGTGAAGCGCTGAACACCGGCATGGGCGCCGTACCGCTCAAAGGCACCCCTTATGCGGTGAACAAGAACCGCTTCCTGTCGGTCGCCGGCATCCCTTGCCAGGCACCACCGTTCGGCACCCTGACCGCCATCGACATGAAGACCCGCCAGGTGGCTTGGCAGGTACCGGTCGGCACCGTCGAAGATACCGGCCCGCTGGGTATCCGCATGCACCTGCCGATCAAGATCGGCCTGCCAACCCTGGGCGGCACGCTGTCCACCCAAGGCGGCCTGGTGTTCATCGCCGGCACCCAGGACTTCTACCTGCGCGCTTATGACAGCAGCAACGGTAACGAGATCTGGAAAGCCCGCCTGCCAGTCGGCAGCCAGGGTGGCCCGATGACCTATGTCTCGCCCAAGACTGGCAAGCAGTACGTGGTGGTCACTGCCGGCGGCGCCCGCCAGTCGACTGACCGTGGCGACTACGTGATTTCTTACGCACTGCCGTAAACCGCGTCGCTTTCATCGCCGGCAAGCCGGCCCCCACAGGTTCGTTGAAAGACCTTGTGGGGGCCGGCTTGCTGGCGATGAGGCCCTGAAAGATCAATTCGAGACCCCGCAATGCCATCCGCTATTCGCATCACCTCCCCCCTTCTGCTGGCCCTGGCCAGCACCACCGCCCTGGCCGACGGCGACCTCATGACCCGCAGCACCATGACCGGTGACTGGGGCGGCCTGCGCCACCAGCTTGAAGAAGACGGCATCAAGGTCACCGGCGACTACAGCGGTGAGACCGCGTACAACGCCCACGGTGGCCTGCACCGCTCGGCGCGCTATTCGCAGAACCTCAAGTTCGGCGTGCAGTTCGACCTGTCGAAACTGTATGGCCTGGATAACGGCGGCAAGGTCCAACTGACCATCAACGACCGTCGCGGCAACAGCGCCTCGGAAGACCTGGTGGGCAACCGCCTGCCGATCCAGGAAAACTACGGCGGCCTGTACACCCGCCTGACCGAACTGAGCTACGAGCGCACCCTGTTCACCCCGGCGCTCAACGTCAAGCTCGGCTACATGGCCATGGGCAACGACCTCGGCGGCCTGGACAGCGGCATCCTGTGCAACTTCATGAACGCCGGCTTCTGCGGTCACCCGCTGAACATGTCGGGTGGCAGCGGTTGGGCCAACTACCCCAACGCCCACCTGGGGGTGCGCGTGAAGTACGACCTGTCGCCATCTTGGCAACTGCGCGTGGCGGCGTTCAACGTCGACCCCGAAAGCAACGGCAACTCCAGCCGCGCCTGGCACCTGGGGCCCAAGCACACCACAGGCACCGTGGTGCCGGTCGAGCTGATCTACAAGCTGCAGGGTGAATTGCCGGGTGAATACAAGCTGGGCTACTACTACGACAGCTCCGACGTCAAACGCATTGGCAGTGACGACGAAGTGTCCGGCCGTGGCGGCCATTACCTGCTGATCGACCAAGCGGTGTGGAACGATGCCGGTTTGCCGGGCCGCAGCCTGCATGCTTTCGGCCAGTACTCAGCGTCGAGCAAGGCAGCCTCGCCGTTCACCAAGTGGTATGGCGCCGGCGTGGTGCTGTACAAGCCGTTCGAAGGCCGCCCGCGTGACACCGTGGCGCTGGGTTATGGCCGCGCCGTGCCGAACCCGCGCAGCCGTGACGTGCTGGAAGATGCCGCGCTCGATGCCGGGCAGCAGTTCCCGGACATCGACAGCGCCGAGCAATTGATCGAACTGAGCTACGGCTACCAGGCGACGCCGTGGCTGAACCTGCGCCCGGATGTGCAGTACATCATCGAGCCTGGTGCCTTCTCCGGCCAGGACATCGACAATGCGCTGGTGGTGGGGCTACAGGTCAAAGCGACCTTCTGATCCCCCGGGGCCGCTGTGCGGCCCCTTTTCAATCCTGCCTGAGGTAATCCACCAGCCTCGACAGCATCGCATCACACCCCTGCAACTGCTCGACACTGACAAACTCATCCGGCTTGTGCCCCTGCTCCATGCTACCCGGGCCACACACCACGGTGGGGATGCCTGCCTGATCGAACAACCCGCCTTCGGTGCCGAACGCCACCGTACCGAATTCATCCGACCCGCTGAGCAATGCCACCAACCGCGCCGCCTCGCTGTCGGCAGGTGTGGCCAACCCAGGATATGCACTCAAAGGTGCCAGATGAATGGCACTGGCCGCGTTCACGCTGCGCATGCGCGGCAACAATTCGGCCTCGGCATAGGCCTGCAACTGATCGGCCACCGTCTGCGCTTCAAAGCCTGGCAATGCACGCACCTCAAAGTCGAACGCACACTCTTCAGGCACGATGTTCAGCGCCCTACCCCCCTTGATGGTGCCTGTCTGTACCGTCGAGAACGGCGGGTCAAAGCGCTTGTCGTGCTGTTCGGGCAGCGCCAGCGCGTCACCAATCTCGCCCAGTTTGCCGATCAGCCTGGCGGCATATTCGATGGCATTCACACCATACGGCGCATAGGCCGAATGGCACGCCGCGCCATGCACCTGGCAACGCATGGCCAGCTTGCCTTTGTGGCCGAGTACCGGTTTTAGTTCAGTAGGCTCGCCAATCAGGCAAAGCCGCGGCTTGCCAGGCCGCTGTTCGAGCGCGGCGAGCATCGAGCGCACACCCAGGCAACCCACTTCCTCGTCATAGGAAAACGCGAAATGCACCGGCATGCGCAGCGGCTGCGCAAGAAATGCGGGTACTGCTGCCAAGACCGAGGCAATGAAACCTTTCATGTCCGCCGTGCCACGGCCATACAGGCGCCCATCGCGTTCACTCAGGGCAAACGGCTCGACCGTCCAGGCCTGGCCATCCACCGGCACCACATCGGTATGCCCGGACAGCACCACGCCACTAACATCAGCGGGGCCGATGGTGGCGAACAGGTTGGCCTTGGTGCCTTCAGGGTTATGGAACAGTTCGCTGTCCACACCCTGTTCGGCCAGATAGTCGCGGATGAAGTCGATCAGCTGCAGGTTGGAGTCGCGACTGACCGTGGCATAGCCGATCAGCCGGGCCAACAGGGCGCGGCTGGTGAACTCACTCATCACCCGGCACCCCATAGCTCGGTGCAGTCGTCGGGTTCAGCGCGCGGGTAACGTAGTCCTGCATCTGCGGGCGGTACGCCTGCCACAGACCATCGAGCACGCCGATCGGGTTTTCATCGGCCCAGTCCACGCGCAGGTCCACCAGCGGCCAGGTCAGCTCGCCCGCGATCTTCAGCGCCGCCGAGTGCACCGGGCCTGCCTCGCCACCTGCAGCCATTGCCGCATGCATGGCCGCCAGCAGACGATCAGCCAGGTGCCCGCCGGCCTGTTCGAAGGCCTGCACCATGGCTTCGATGACCTGTACCGAAGACAACAGGTTACCGGCCGCCGCGCATTGCTCACCGGCCACGGCGTTGTGCACACCCAACGCCTGCTTGCCGGTGAACAGCGCCACCTGGCCGTTACTGTCGATCACCGTGACCTGGCGGTACTCGCCCCAGCCATTGGCGCTGAGCACCCTGTCCAGCGCTGCCGCAGGCGGCAGCTGGCCCTGCTCCAAGGCATCGAGGATCTGTGGGCCAAGCGCCGGCAAGGTGATGTTCTGGGTGGCAACGGCGCCGACGCCTGCACGGACCCAAGGGCAACGCGCCCCTACGGCGATGCTCGACGAACTGATGGCGATACCGACCTGGCCAGTTTCCTGGCAGCGTCCGATGATGGAGAAGGTCATGAAAAGGCTCCTGTTGTTCTGGGCGATTGCAGGCATTCTGGGCAGAACCTTTTAGTGAGCGAAACCACCTTTTTCCTGTGCCTTGAGCAGGAAAAAACTAAGGCCGCGCACAGCCACGCAAAACAGCCCCAACCCCCTGCCACTCTTCCTGTAGCCCTTGTGCAGCAAGGCCTTCGCCGTTTTATCGGCAAGTACTCGTTAAATACTAATTTCGCGATTTTCCGTGCATCCCTAGTCTGGCCCCAGGTAACGGCGGTCCTCCAAACCGACCTGACAAAAACCGCCTGAACAAGGGCTCGGACATGACACTGAACACTATTGAAATCGACACCCTCGTCGTCGGCGCCGGCCAGGCCGGCGTGGCCATGAGCGAACACTTGAGCAAGCTCGGCGTGCCGCACCTGGTGCTGGAGCGCAAGCGTATCGCCGAGGCCTGGCGCACTGGCCGCTGGGATTCGCTGGTCGCCAATGGCCCGGCCTGGCATGACCGCTTCCCCGGCCTTGAATTCAACCTCGACGCCGACGCCTTCGCCGGCAAGGACCAGGTTGCCGACTATTTCGAGCAATACGTACGCAAGTACAACCTGCCGGTGCGCACCGGCATCGAGGTGAAGAAGGTGGTGCGCAATGCCGACCGCCCCGGGTTCACCATCGAAACCAACGAGGGGGTGATCCGCGCCAACCGTGTGGTGGCCGCCACCGGCCCGTTCCAGCGCCCGGTCATCCCGGCCATCGCGCCCAAGGACGAGCACCTGCACCAGATCCACTCCGCCGCCTATTTCAACCCCGGGCAACTGCCTGAGGGCGCAGTGCTGGTGGTAGGTGCCGGCTCCTCCGGCGTGCAGATCGCCGAAGAGCTGATGCGCGCCGGGCGCCAGGTGTACCTGTCGGTCGGCGCCCACGATCGTCCGCCACGGGCTTATCGCAACCGCGACTTCTGCTGGTGGCTGGGCGTGCTGGGCGAATGGGATGCCGAGATCGCCAAGCCAGGCCGCGAGCACGTGACCATTGCCGTCAGCGGTGCCCGTGGCGGCCACACCGTAGACTTCCGCGCCCTCGCCCATCAGGGCATGACCCTGGTCGGCCTGACCCAATCGTTCGACAACGGTGTTGCACGCTTCCAGGACAACCTGGCCGACAACATCCGCCGCGGCGACGAAAACTACCTGGCCTTGCTGGACGCTGCCGATGCCTATGTCGAACGCAACGGCCTGGACCTGCCGCAAGAGCCCGAAGCACGCAAGCGCCTGCCGGACCCGGCTTGCGTCAGCAACCCGCTACTGGAATTGGACCTGACCGAAGCCAATGTCACCAGCATCATCTGGGCCACCGGCTACGGCGTGGACTTCAGTTGGCTGCAGGTCGACACCTTCGATGCCAATGGCAAGCCCCAGCACCAGCGCGGCGTGTCCCGCGAACCGGGTGTGTACTTCCTCGGACTGCCCTGGCTGTCGCGCCGCGGTTCCTCGTTCATCTGGGGCGTTTGGCACGACGCCAAGCACGTCGCCGGCCACATCGCCACCCAGCGCACTTACCTGGCCTACCGCGACCGCGAACAGCGTGAAGCGGATGAGCAGCAAACTACCTCGATCAGCAACGTCAGCACCCTCGGAGCCCACTGATGCCTACCCATACCCGCATCCGCATGTTCAACACCAAGGTCACCTACCCTAACCAGACCCTGGACAACGACTTGTGCCAAGCCGTGCGCGCCGGCAACACCATCTATGTGCGCGGCCAGGTCGGCACCGATTTCGAGGGCCGCCTGGTGGGCCTGGGCGACCCTCGGGCGCAGGCTGAGCAAGCGATGAAGAACGTCAAGCAACTGCTTGAGGAAGCAGGCTCCGACTTGTCGCATATCGTCAAGACCACCACCTACATCACCGACCCTCGCTTCCGTGAGCCGGTGTACAAAGAAGTGGGCAAATGGCTCAAGGGCGTGTTCCCGATTTCCACCGGGCTGGTAGTGGCGGGCCTGGCCCAGCCTGAATGGCTGATGGAAATCGATGTGATTGCGGTGGTGCCGGATCAGGCTTGATTGAGTGAGGTGCTGGGGCGCGCTGCGCCCCGGTCATCTACATCCTGCCCAGTTCTTCCCGGCAAAACTCCACGAAAAGCTGCGCCGGCTTGGTCAACTGCACCCGCTTCAAACGCGCCGCAGCCAACCCCGACAACGCCACCGGCTCGGCAATGTCCACCGTCACCAGCTTCTGCCCGTCATACGTGCATTCTGAATGCGGCCGGGTCACCAGCAGTGAAAAGCCGAACCCCTGCCCCACCATCCCGCGCACCATCTCGATCGACGGCGAACTGAAGACAATGTTCGGCGTAAGATCCATCTCGTTGAACAGGCTGACAAAGTAGGTACGGCTCGGCGCCACATCCAGAAGGATCATCGGCTCCGGGCACAAGTCACGCAGTGACACCTGCGACTGGCCGGCAAAGCGGTGCTTTTCAGGAAGCAATACGTAGGGCTTTTGAGGAGGCATCAGCGGCTCAGCCTCGATGGTGCCATCCAGGTCATGATCGTAGAGAAACGCCAGGTCGAACGTACCCGCCGTCAGGCCCTGGATCAGCTCCTGCTGCTCGCCGTCGCGCAAGCGGATGTCTACGCCCGGGTAGCGTTCGCGAAAACCGGCAATCAGGCGTGGCAGGTACAACGGGGCCACGGTTTCGAAGCAGCCAATATCGATCTGGCCGGCCACGGTATCGTTGTCGGCCAGCGCGTTCTGCTCGAACTCGTGGGCCATCTGCAGCAACGATTTGGTCTTGGCGTAGAAGCGTTTGCCGCTGGGGGTGAGCGAAACACCTTGGGCATGGTGGCGGATGAACAACTGCACGCCAAAGCTCTCTTCCAGGCTCTTGATCGCTGTGGAAATGGACGGCTGCGCGATGTACAACTGGCGCGATGCCTCAGCGACGCTGCCGGCCTCGACGGTGGTGACGAAGTATTTGAGTTGTCGCAAGGTATAGGAAGCCACAGGCACCTCTCTGGCGCCGGTTGGGGCGCCCTTTTGAATTATCCTGCCACTTTACCGTGCCGTTGCAGTGGCGGGCGGCGCGGTGATGAAGGATTTGCCTATGGCTTGAACATATTCTTGCTTTGCCACGCCCGGCTGCAAAACGTCTTTACTGGAAGGTAAACAGCCGCAGGAACGGTGTGAGCCTATGAAAATCGTTGTCACCAGCATCCTCGTCGACGACCAGGCCAAGGCCTTGGCTTTCTACCACTACGTACTGGGTTTCGAGCCCAAGGACGACATCCCCATGGGCCAGTACCGCTGGCTGACCCTCACTTCTCCCAACGAGCCCAACGGCGTTCAGCTGGTACTGGAGCCCGATGCCCACCCAGCGGCCAAGACCTACAAGGCAGCGCTTCGCCAGGACGGTATCCCGGCGACGTCGTTCGGCGTGCGCGACATTCAGGCCGAGTACACGCGCTTGTGCAAGGCCGGGGTCAGGTTCACCAAACAACCCACCGACCTGGGCCCGGTCACCGTCGCGGTGTTCGACGATACCTGCGGCAACCTGATCCAGATCGCTCAGAAACATTGACCCTGGCCCATGGCAGGCCAGGCTGCCATTGGCTAAAGTTGCCGCTATTCCCGGTGCGCTAAAACAAGGAAAAACAATGCGCCACGAATTCAGCGAAGTGCTCAACGACCTGATCGATTACTTTCTGGTCGGGGACATTCAGTTGCTCGACCGCTTCAAGCACGACAATGACTTGCCCGATGACCTGGCCAGCGAATTCACCCACACCGACAGCGGCGACAGGGCCGTGCGCGAAGGCATCGTCATACCCTTGGCCGGCATCGACAACCTGCCCTACCACATCATTTTCACCCTCGAAGGTGACACTCCCGCCTTGCTCGAGCCCGGCAGCCGCCTGAAACACCGACGCGACGGTTATGTGCTACGGGTCGAGAACCGTGCGGTGATGGTGTACACCTGGCGCATCCTCCAGCATTTCACCAACAAGACCCTCGGTGACCTGCTCGCCCGCTACCAAGTGCCGGGGCGGCCGATCATCGAGCTGGATAACGGCTGGTATGACGTCGAAGTACTGGGCGGCGCGGTCGTGCGTGAGGGGCTGTACGAGCCAGCGTTCGAATTCGTGTTGACCAAGCGCTCAAGCCGCTGTGAGGCCAAGGACGTGGATATCGGGTATGCCTTTACCCTGCGTGGTTACTTCGACTGATTGCTCTCAAGCTTGCAGCGCAGGTAAGCAGGGCGAAAGTGACAGCAAAATATTCCAGGCAGAATCGGCTGGTACGGGACAGCCAGGTTGTCAGCATCGGCGGATATCATTTCCTCACAGCCCGGTCATGCGCCCTGCTGCATTGGCACTGGCCCTTTGAGCTCGACCTGGTTGCCATCGGGGTCATAGCAGTATAGCGACAGCCCCTCGCCCTCGGCGCCATAGCGCACCTGGGCAGGCTCCACCGCCACGCCGGCCGCTTGCAGGTAGGCGGTCAGCGCTTGTTCATCGAACGGTTCTATACGCAGACAGAAGTGGTGAAGGTTACGCCCTTGAGCCCCGGGTGCAGCACCACCGGGGCGCCCAAGCGGGCCATCGAGGGTAACCAGGTCGATCATGGCCGTACCGGTTGCCAAATGGACCATCCCCAGGTCCTCGCGCTCCCTGCTGACCGTGCAGCCCAGCAGGTCACGGTAGAAGGCCACGCTGCGCTGCAGGTCGCTGACGCGCAGCACCAGGTGGTCGATGTGCTTGATGGCGAAGGGTCTCATGCCGGCGCTCCTTGAGGCGATTGCACAGAGGTCCCGGCCACCATAGCCCAGCAGCGCATCCCCCGCTACTCGTTCACCAGGCGCTGCAGCAGGCCGGCATCATGGCGGGCCAGGGTGCGCAGTATCTGCTCGACCACTGTTCGGTCCGGCGCTTCCAAGTGGAAGTGATGCCCACCTGGGTGCCAGGAGACCCGGGCATGGCTGGGCAGTGCAGCCTCGCGCTGCGCGAAGGCACCGCCAACAAACGCCCCCTGCCTGCCCAGCATGAGGTAAAGCGGGCAGCGGATTTCCCTGAGAAGGTCACACGCCTCGCGCTCGGTCAGTGGCATCGGCTCGGGCAACACCAGCCGTGGGTCATGGCGCCAGCAGTAGCCGTGCGCCAACTGCAGCAGGTCACGCATGGCCAGCAACCGTGCGGCGTCGTCGGCAAGTTCGCCATCGAGACGCTTGCGTCGCTGCTCCAGGGCAGTTTCCAGATCGTCGAAGCGGCTCCCGGCGACGTCGGCAAAGCCGTGCAACTGGCTGCGTTGCACCATACGCTTGAGCCGATAGGCACGGGCCAGGTGCTGCACGCGATCATCCTCGGCAACCGTGAACGGCGCTCCCATGCCGTCGAGGAAGGTCATACTGGCGATGCCGCTGGTCATGGCAGCCAGCAGCGAGGCAATGCCGGTGCCCATGCCATGGGCTAGCACATGAAACCGCACCAGCCCAAGGCTTTCGACCACCGCCAGCATGTCCTCGGCATGCTCCCACAGGTAGTAGCCGCTGTCGTGGCGCCGGTGATCGGAGCGACCGTGACCGACCAGGTCAGGGGCGACCACGAAGCAACCATCGAGCAACGGGCCCAGCCGCTCGAACGAGGCGGCATTGTCCAGCCAGCCGTGCAACGCCAGCACCGGTATACCGTCTTCGGCTCCCCACGTGCGTACCGCTATTTCAATACCGTCGAGGTCAAGCAGATGATCCTTGGGACTGCATAGCGAACGCATCGCACTCTCCTTCGCTGAACACTGGCGCCATGCCTTTACCCCACCATCTCGCAGCGTGGCCTGCCCTGCTGGCCTCTTACCGACCCATGCATGCACGAGACCGACCCTTGCGGGCAACTATCTACCGCACGCCCGCTTCGCCAGCGGTGTCGACTACCGCCTCCACTCATACGAGGCTCATCCCATGCACAATGCGATTGCCCTGCACCAAGACCTGATCACTCAAGCCCTGCCCGAATGGGCCCGCACCCTGCATCCCACGCATGCCAGAGGCATCGTGCAACGCGCACGCGCGCCCTACGTGGATGAAGATGGCGCGCCTTACAGCTGGTATGCGACCGCGCAGCCAGAGCATCGTGAGCAGTTGCGCATGCTCATCGGGCGACGTGACAGCTGCGTTACCCAACTGAGCAACGCACTTGTGGGTTTCAAGGACATCACCACGTTCTGCAGCCCTTTGCTGAGCAGCCGGCTGGGTCTGAAAGTGGCCGTGGACAAGGCCCAGTACAACTTCCAGCCTTTCGAGACGGTCATCAACTACGGGCCGGGCACCGGCAGCCTGGAAGTACCGCTGGGTGCGCACCTGCAGGAAGAGACCTTTGTGACCCGCCCCGTAGGCCCTCGTCAGTCGCGCAGCTTGCTTGAAGCCGCCCTGCACAACTTCGAAGGCATCGAACAAGTCGGGCCTTACAGCGGGCTGACCTGCGCGCCCGGCGACGACACGCCCTTGGCCGGCTTGTCCCTGGCGCAATTCGTGCGGCATTGCCGCACACTGGACCTTGGCCAGCAATATCAGGATCACCTGCAGGCCATCTATGAAGGCCCGCACAAGGCGCAAATCAGTCAGCTGTCGATGCGGGCCAGCCAAGAGGAACTGCGCGTTCAGGCGTACATCGCCTCGCTCAAGGGCCTGCTGAGCGCAAAAGGCCTCGCCGCGATCAACGACCTGTGCAATGACGTACCTCAGCCCGCCTACGACGGCCATCGCCTGCATAGCTGGCGTTTGAGCCTGTTCGACATCCCGTTGCACGAGATGCTGTTCATCGGCGCCGATATACCGGATGCAATCACCCCCTGCATCGTCCACCTCCCGGGCGACGAAGAACACCCTGTGCGCGAATACCCCTCCCGTCTGGCTGCTGCCAAGCATTTCCGACAGCGGCTGCTGCACAGCACGTTCCGCGAAACCGTTATCGGGCTTGCCTATAAACGCGACCAGCCCATGCTGGCGGGCAAGCTACGGGACGCACTGTTCGAGATCGATGAGCAAGGCAGGCAACGGCCATGCAAGTCGCCGAGCTTTCACGTCTTGCCATCGCAAACAAGAACCGAGTTTTGGCCAACCCTTTACCTCGCCCACCTTGCCCGCCTCAAGGCCGACGCCAGGGTCCTGGCTGTCCCCACAGCCGATGTCGACGCCGAGGTTCATCAGAGGCACCTGCGGTACTGGCTAGATATGGGCATGAACGTGCTGAACATCGCCGCCTTCTTCGTGCCCGGCCTGAACGCGGTAATGACCGGCGTTTTCGCTTATCAACTGATGGATTCGGTGTTTACCGGCTTTGAGGCCTGGGAAGAAAGTGACACTGCACAAGCACTGGCCCAGGTTGAATCGTTGGTAATCAATGCTGCCGCGATCGCCGGTTTTGCCGGCGCAGCCAAGGTCATCAAAGCGTCAGGTTTCGTCGATGCCATGCAAGCGGTATGGCATGAAGACCGCCTGCAACTGTGGCATCCGGACATGGGCCCCTATGCCAGTCCGGTCACCCTGCCAACAGAAGGCCAGCCCGATGCACTTGGGCACTACGAGCTCGAGGGCAAACGCTACCTCATGCTGGAAGGCACGCCCTATGAAACGTTCCAGGATCCTGACCAGCAATGGCGCATCCGCCATCCCAGCGCCCCAGCAGCCTACGCGCCCCTGTTACATCATCAGGGTGACGGGCGCTGGCAACTGGCCCATGAGCAGCCTTTGCAATGGGACGATACGCAGTTGCTGCAGCGGCTTGGCCACTCAAGCCTGGGGCTCGACAGCAGCGAGCTGATCACGGCGATGCGCAGTACGGGTACAGACGCCAGTGTGCTGCGCCGCATGCATGCCAAAGGGCTGCGCCCGCCGGCTCTGCTGGAGGACATGCTGCTGCGCATACGCCTGGACAACGAGGTGCAGAACCTGATCCACCGTGTGCGGCACGGCCTCTCAATGGCTGCCTACAAGAACTATGCGCTGCCGGAACTGGTGCGCCTGCCAGGTTGGCCGCAGGATCACGTGCTCAAGGTATTCATCGGCCCCGAACCGTGGGGCGATGCGGTGCGGTATGGGGCGCTCGACACACCAGGCCAGATTGAAATCAGCATGACCCGCTCGGATCTGGAGAATGGTCAACTGGGCCATGCAGTCGTAACGCAGCTGGACGAGCGACACGTGCGAGCCATGCTCGGCGACCTGCCTTCCGACCTGTGGGCATCGGCCCTGAACACCAGGCTGGGTGAACAGCTGCAGAGCCAGCGCGAGGCGATATACCACAGTATGCTGCGCAACCATGCCCAGCCTGCAAGTGACGCGACACAGCCATTGCGCAGGCAGTTCCCCGGTGTACCACCTGGTGCCTTGGAAGAGGTCATCCAGGCGGCCAGCCATACCGAACGCGCACGCCTGGCAACTGGACGTGTGCCGTTACGGATAGCCGAAGAAGCGCGCCAGTTGCAAGCCCGCACACGGCTGGACCGCGCCATCATGGGCCTTTACCGCCCGCATTTGGCCAATAGCGACAGCCAGCAATTGACCGAAGGCCTGCTGGGCCAGCATCCGCAGGCAAGCGCCGCGCAACTGTTTGAGGTTGCGCTCGCCGACCGCGAAAACTGCGCCGCGCTGATTGGCCAGCAGCCCATCAAACCTGGCTACCGTTCACCTTTGCGCCTTGCCGCCGGCCGTATCGGCTACCCGCTCAGTGGCCGCGGTACCGGGCGCGCGACGCAGCGCCTGCGCGCGCTCTACCCAGAGCTCGACCACAGAGAACTCGGCACGTTGCAATCCGAACTGGCCCAGGCGGGCAACCTGGGTATTCAGATCAGCCGACTGGAAGCCGAGCAACGCACCTTGCGCCAGGACCTGCACAGGTGGGTTGGCGGCGCGAATGAGCTGGACGAGCGGTTCGATCGCTCACACTTTGCCGAGCGGATGCTGGCCGCCTGGGGCCGCGAAGGTGGCGCTGCCCGCGAGACGCTGACGCTGGACCGCATGCAGTTACGCACGCTGCCAACGCTCACGGCACGCTTGCCACATGTTCGCACCCTTACACTGGAAGGGCTCAGGCTCGAGCGCCTGGAAGGGGATTTTCTGTCATGCTTTCCTGGCCTGCGCACACTCGAGGTGGCCGGCAACCCGGACATGGACGCCGAGGCCTTGTTCCAGGCACTGAAATCGGCACCTGGACTACAAACGCTCAAGCTGAACGGCAATGCTTTGCCGGCCCTCTCGCCCCTGGCTCATGAGGCCCTGGCGGCCATGCCCGGCCTGCGCAACCTCAACCTGCGCAGAAACCGGCTGCAGCTGGACGCTGCCAGCCTCGCCTTGCTGGCTGGCCTACGGCTGGATGTACTGAACCTGGGCAGCAATGCCATTACCCTCGACCAAACCCTGGCCTCGGCCTTCCAGGCCATGATCCATCCCCAGGAACTGCTGCTGGATTTCAACACACTGGGCCATGCTCCCGACGTCAGCTACATGGGCCGCCTGCGCACCCTGAACCTGAACAACTGCGACCTGCGGCAATGGCCCGAGGGGTTGACGCGGCTGATGAACCAGCATCAATACCAACTGCGTCACCTGGACTTGTCATTCAACCGCATTCGCACCCTGCCCAATCTCGCGGACATCCTGCGCACCCCGTTCGCCCGGGACGTCGCTGCGCGAGCACCCGAGCGGCGCTGGCACCTCAATTACAACACGCTTGAAGCGCAAACCCGTGCGCAACTGCGCGCCAGCGGCGTCCAGGTCTTTGAACACGCACCCGATATGCCTGAATGGCAGACACTGTGGCGCAGTACCGCCTCCACCCACCAGGACCAGCTTTGGACCGATCTGTTCGACCAGGGGGAAAACGGTGAATTGCTGGGGATTCTCGAACGCCTGGTACAGTCAGCCGAGGCGCGGCATGAGCCAGACAGCCTGAGCCGCCGAGTCTGGGCCCTGCTGGAGAAAGCCGGCCGGGACACGGCACTGCGCGAAAGGCTTGCCGACGTGGCGCATGCGTATCCGCCAACCTGCGGTGACGCAGGTGCCGACGCCTTCAGCGCACTGGAGATCGAAGTGCTGGCGCACGAAGCCGCAGGCCATACCGGCGAGCAGGCCAAGACCCTGCTCGCGCTATACCGCAAGCTCTATCGCCGGGACATCGTCAACGAACTGGCCGACCGCATCAGCCTGAGAAGGACATTGCGCAAGCAGGCGCTGCAAGAGGGTATGTTCGATGCGGATCTGCCACAGTACGACTCACTGGATGATCCGGCCGCGTTTCCTGACGTCGAACTGGAAACCGGGCTGGTCGACGATATAGAAGTCCGCCTCGCCTTGCGCCAGTCCCTTGCAACCCGGCTGGACTTCCCTGAACCCAGCTGCGGCATGCTCTACCGGGACACGGCCAGGATCAACAGCACCATCATCGAGAAGGTACACAGCGCAGTGCTTGCCCAGGATGCCAGAACCGATACTCGGCAGGCGTGGATACTTGGGCAGGCCGGCTGGGTGCACTACCTCAAGCGTCACAATGCCGAAGCATTCAACCTGCTCACCGATTTCTGGCGAGTGGGCCATGACTACCTGTTCCATTGCCTGGACGGCAGCCATGAACCGGTAGCCCGCCTGGACAGCTCGGTACTTGAAGCCCTGTTGCCTGTGCTGCCGCAGAACCCGCTGGACGAAAACGGACTGCTGCGGCGTGTGCCGCTCAATGACGGCCAGTTCGACCACGCCATGCGCGCCTTGAACGAGGAGCAGCAAAAGGTCGAGCACGGCCTGCTGCTCAGCCTCACCCGGCAGGCCGAAACCCTCGCTGGCTAAGCCGCGATCATTGGCCGCGCAAGTCTTCGAAGAAGGCCTGCCGGCCATCCACCTGGCTCGAAGCCCGTGGCGCAGCGGCCGCTTCGCCGCTGGCTGCCTCGACATGCCAATAGCAGTGTCTGGCGGCGCGAGTGACCGCCACGTAGGCCAGGCGCTGTACCTCTTCCTTCTGCGCTGTATCGAACGGCTGGGCATCACCGGCACGGCCAAGGCCGGCCTGGCGATACACCTGGTTCTTGTACGGCGAGCTGGTCAGGTACTGGCAGTCGCCGAGCATGAACACTGCATCGGCCTGCAGCCCCTTGGCGCTGTGGTACGTCAATTGGCGCAGACGCCTTTGTTCGGGCGGCAATGCCGCTTCGCCTTGCAGCACGCCGGCCAGATGCTCGCTCATCAAGGCTTTATCGGCGCCCTTGCGGTACAGCATCATCACCGATTCGCCTCGCTGGTAATGCTCGATCAGCGTCTGGCCAAGCACCGCTTCGTCACGTTCGCACACCTTGACTGCCGACACCGGCAACTCGGCAGCAGGGCCCGCGGCCCGGGCCTTCTTGCCAGTGATCGATGGCGCGCCCTTGACCAGATGCTCGGCAGCATCGATGACCAGTTGCTGACAACGGTAATTGTCGACCAGCATCACCCGGGTATTGGCCGGCGAAGGGAAGGTCTTGGTGAACTCCATGAAGTACTTGGGCGAACTGCCACGCCAGCCATAGATCGACTGCCAATCGTCACCCACACACAGCAGCGAAGAGTACTGGGCGTTACGGCCGGTGTGCATGGCCGGTCCGCGGCGGCGGATCTCCGCGAGGCTGGCGCGCAGCCAGCTGACGATCTGCGGCGATACATCCTGGAATTCGTCGATCATCAGATGCGCCAACGGCCTGAGCATCGGGTCTGGCAGCAATTGCAGGTTCTCCGGGTTGTTCTCACCGAACAGGGCGAACATGCGGTTGTAGCTCATCACCGGCGGCGACTGGTTGAGCAGGTGCGCCTCGAGGGCTTTCCAGTACAGTGCCAGGGCCTCGAAGAACAAGGCATCGCTGTCGCCGGACGGGAAACTCATCGCCGCCACGGCGCTGTTGACCTCAAGGCCCAGGTTTTCGATGAAGTTGGCGGCACCGACGAAAGCATCGAGCAACGGTGCCGGGGCCAGCTCGCCCTTGACCTTGTACTCGAACCCAGGGCCCGCGACCGCGTCGCCTGCCAGCGAGGCGGCCAGGCGCCGGGCCATGGCATAGTTGTCCAGCCAGATCAGCGGCCTGTCGCAGAACGCCTGCAGCAACGTGCGCTTGACCGCCCATTCGGCGCGCACCGCAAGCTTGGCCCCCGGGCGCTGGTACTGTGCGCTTTCCGACGGGTCGAAACCAAGCACAACCCAGGCATCCAGGCCTTCCAGACGGCCATGCACATGGAAGCGGCTGCCCCGGATGTCGACCGTTTCACGGCACGGCTCAATGCCCTTGATCGGCCACACGCCCGCCGCGAACCACAGGTCCTCGATCACGTCGCACAGCTCTTCGTCGCGCTGGGCAGCCAGTTGCGTCACCTGCACGCGCTTCTGCACATCGGGGTGGTCCGGGTCCAATGGCTTGAGCTGCAGGGCTTCACGTCGCAGGGTCGCGATGATTTCGGCAAAGCGCGGGTTTTCGGCGTGCAGGTCGCGATAGCAAAGATTGAGCTGCTGGCGCTGTGCGTCGTTCAGGCGCAGGTCAAACGGGTTGCTCTCGGCGTCCGCCTCACGCCCCTCTGGCATGTCGTTGCCCAGGGTCTCGAACGCTCGCACCTGGCCGAAACCCGGCAGGCTGCGGACCAGCGGCAGAATGCGCGAGTGAAAGGTACGTACCAGCTCCCGCGCACGCGCCGGTGGCAGGTCGAGCTGCCAGAGCGAGAACACCTGCACCAGGCGCTTGATGAAGTCCTTGCGCGATTCACGGGTGAAGGTGACCACCGTCATCGCGTCCAGCTCATAGCCAAGGTAATGGCGCAACAGCAGGATGCGCAGCACCAGCGAAGTGGACTTGCCAGCCCCGGCCCCGGCCACCACGCAAGTGGACGGCGTGTCACTGAATATCAGCTTCCACTGGGCGGCACTGGGCTGCGCCTCGGCGGGCAGGCGCTGGGCTACATCGGCCTTGAAGCGCTTCTTGAGCTCAGTGGTCAGTGGTAGGCGCCAGTCGTCGAACAACCGGTCATCCTGACCGGGTACGGCGGCGGCATCAGGGCGTGAATCGCGAATCACCAGTACCTGGCGCCCCGCCTCGTAGCCTTCCACCCGTCCACGCTCTAAACCTTCGCGCATGCCATCAGCGTGGCCGCTGCGCTGGCCGGTGGCATGGCCCAGGAACCAGGAGTCGCGGTGTTGCGCTTGCAAGCGGCTCAGCCCACGGCCCAAAAGCCGTGCAGCCAGGCGGCGAAGCCAGGGCAATTGTGCGGGCGGGGTCAGTTCGGCAGGGGCCTGGGGTTGCTCGTGGGCCACGGTCACTCCGTTGAAAATCGAATCAGCGTGCATGTTCGCCGCATCGGCAAAAAATCGCCAGCGAATGCTTGCAGATCAGTGGATTAGGCGATGAATCGCACAATTCACATTGCCCAGAACAATCTAATTAAACGATGATAATTAGCCGATATTTACGCTTATTTTCGATCTTTCTTTGAAGCATCATGAGCCCATTCCACCCATTCAAGGAGCACGATCATGCTGCAACTGCGACCTTTCGAAGGCCTTGGCCACGCCAACCACGGCTGGCTCGATGCCCATCACCATTTCTCGTTTGCCGAATACCATGACCCGGCGCGTATGCACTGGGGCAACCTGCGGGTATGGAACGATGACCTGATCGCCGCCGGCAGCGGGTTCCCACCGCATCCACACCGCGACATGGAAATCATCACCTACGTGCGTGAAGGCGCCATCACCCACCAGGACAGCCTGGGCAACAAAGGCCGCACCGAATCCGGCGATGTACAGGTCATGAGCGCCGGTACCGGCATCGTGCACAGCGAGTACAACCTGGAAGACGTAGATACCCGTATTTTCCAGATCTGGATCGTACCGGAGCGCGTTGGCGATGCACCGTCATGGGGGACCAGGCCGTTCCCCAAAGGCGAGCGCGGTGAAGGCTTCGTGACCCTGGCCAGCGGCCGGGCGGGCGATGAGCAAAGTTTGCAGATCCGCACCGATGCGCGTCTGGTAGCGGCAACCCTGCGGGCAGGCGAAACGGCCGAGTACCGCTTCGATGCAGGGCGTCGAGGGTATCTGGTGCCGGCCAAGGGCCTGGTCGAGGTCAATGGGCTGCGGGCCAAGGGCCGCGATGGCGTGGCGATCGAGCAGGAAGACGTGCTGCGGGTGACCGCAATCGAGGACAGTGAGATCGTGCTGGTCGATGTGGCTTGAACAAGCAGGGCCGCGCTGCGGCCCTGCTTCACGGGTCAATCAGGCAATCGCGGCATCCACCAGTACCTGCGCCTCTGCCACCAGGCGTTGCAGGTGCGCCTCGTCGATAAAGCTCTCGGCGTAGATCTTGTAGATGTCCTCGGTGCCCGAAGGCCGCGCGGCAAACCAGCCGTTGGCGGTCATCACCTTCAGGCCACCGATGGCCTGGCCATTGCCGGGCGCGTGGCTGAGGATCTGCTCGATGGGCTCTCCAGCCAGCTCGGTCGACTTGACCTGCTCCGGCGCCAACTTGCTCAGCAATGCCTTCTGCCGCGCATCGGCCTTCGCTTCCACACGGGTAGCGAACGGCTTGCCCAGCGCCGCCGTGAGGTCGGCATAGGCCTGGCTTGGATTACGGCCGGTGCGTGCAGTCATCTCGGCGGCCAGCAGCGCCGGAATCAAGCCATCCTTGTCGGTAGCCCAGACCGTACCGTCCTTGCGCAGGAACGAGGCGCCGGCGCTTTCTTCGCCGCCAAAGCCCAACGAGCCGTCGAACAGCCCCTGGGCAAAGTACTTGAAGCCCACCGGCACTTCATACAACTCACGGCCCAGACGCGCGGTAACACGGTCGATCAGGCCGCTGGACACCACCGTCTTGCCCACGGCAGCGTCACTGCGCCACTGCGGACGGTGGCGGTACAGGTAGTCGATGGCCACGGCCAGGTAGTTGTTTGGCTGCAACAGGCCATCGGCGGTGACGATCCCGTGGCGGTCGTGGTCCGGGTCGCAGGCAAACGCCACATCGAAGCGCTCGCGCAGGCCGATCAGGCCTTGCATGGCGTATGGCGACGAAGGGTCCATGCGGATCTGGCCGTCCCAGTCGACGGTCATGAAGCGGAAGGTCGGGTCGACCTCGGTGTTGACCACTTCCAGGTTCAGCTTGTAGTGCTCGGCGATCGCCGACCAGTAACGCACCCCTGCCCCACCCAGCGGGTCAACGCCCAGGCGCAGGTTGGCGCTGCGGATGACATCGAAGTCGATGACGTTTTCCAGGTCGGCAACGTAGTGGCTGACATAGTCGTGGCGCTGGGTGGTCGGAGCCTGGAGGGCCTGCGCATGGTCCATGCGCTTGACGCCGGCAAGGCCTGCGGCCAGCAGTTCGTTGGCCTTGGCCTCGACCCACTTGGTCACATCGCTGTCAGCCGGGCCACCGTTGGGCGGGTTGTATTTGAAGCCACCGCTCTGCGGCGGGTTGTGCGAGGGGGTGATGACGATGCCATCGGCCAGCCCGCCATTGCGGCCACGGTTGTAGCACAGGATGGCGTGGGACACCGCAGGCGTCGGGGTGTATTCATCGTCCTTGGACAGCATTACCTGCACGCCATTGGCGGCCAGCACTTCCAGGGCACTGGCGGCTGCCGGCGCGGACAACGCGTGAGTATCGGCACCGATGAACAACGGGCCGTCGATGCCCTTTTCCTGGCGGTACAGGCAGATGGCCTGGGTGATCGCCAGCACGTGGTCTTCGTTGAAACTCAGGTCGAACGAACTGCCCCGGTGGCCCGAGGTGCCGAAGGCCACGCGCTGGGCCGCTACGGCAGCGTCGGGGCGGCCGGTGTAATAAGCGGTGAGCAGGCGGGGGATATCGACCAGCACGCTGGCCGGAGCCGGCTTGCCTGCCAAAGGACTGAGCGTCATGCAGAAACCTCGAGTTCAACGGATGTTGGAGTTGGAACACGCAGTGTACTGGGAGTTGCAATGAGGTGCGAAGGCCTTGCCGAGGATTATTCGCGGGCTATCTGCCACCAGTTGGGGAACATCTGCTGCACATGCGGCTCGGCGAAGCGCTGATCGATCAACACCAGCACGCCGCGGTCCTGATCGCCGCGAATCACCCGGCCTGCAGCCTGGATCACCTTGCGTACGCCGGGGTACAGGTAGACGTAGTCGAAACCAGCGCCGAACTGGCGGCCCAGCCGCTGTTTGAACTGTTCGTTGACCGGGTTGACCTGGGGTAACCCGAGGGTGGCGACGAATGCACCGATCAGCCGGTTGCCCGGCAGGTCGACACCTTCGCCAAAGGCACCGCCCAGCACGGCAAACCCGACGCCCTGGCCGTCTGCGGCAAAGCGCGCAAGAAAATCCTGGCGTGCTGTTTCGTCCATGCCTGGTGCCTGAGCCCAGGCCGAGATCGCCGGGTGCTGCTCGGCCAGCAGCGCATACACCTGCTGCAAGTATTCGAAACTGCTGAAGAACGCCAGGTAGTTGCCGGGTTGGCGCTGGTACTGCTCGGCGATCAGCGCAACGATCGGTGCCAGCGAGGCCTGACGTTCGTGATAACGGGTAGAGACCTGGCTGGCGATGCGCACTTCGAGCTGTTCGGCGCGAAACGGCGCCGCCACTTCAAGCCACGCTGTATCCGGTGGCATGCCGAGCAGGTCGGTGTAGAAATGCCGGGGGCTGAGCGTGGCCGAGAACAACGTCACGCTGCGCGCTGCCTGCATGCGCGGGCCGAGCAGTTTGGCGGGCGTTACGTTGCGCAGGCACAAGGTGGCCAGGCGCCGCTGGCGCGGGCCTTCGCGCAGGCTCACATCGAACAGGAAATGCTCATCGAACAGCTCGGCAACCCGGTTGAACTGCAGCGCCTGAAAATAGAACTGCAGGATGTGTGTATCCACTTCGACGGGCGACTCGTTCAAGCGCTCCTGGATCAGCCCGATGCATTGCTGCAGCGCACGTAGAAAGGCGTCCGGCAACTGCCCGGTGGCCAGATAAGGCGCTCGCTGCGCCTTGTACAGGGCATTCCATTGGCGGTTCAGCCGGTCCAGCGCGCTGGCCAGCCCTGGCGGTTTGCGCTGGCGCAGCGCCAGCAATTGCCCCTGGTCGAGGCTGGCGCTGTACATGCTGCGGCCACGCTCCACCAGGTTATGAGCCTCGTCGACCAGCACCGCAACGCGCCATTGGTTGGCCTGTGTCAGGCCGAACAGCAGGGCATGAGCGTCAAAGTAATAGTTGTAGTCGGCCACCAGTACATCGACCCAGCGCGCCATTTCCTGCCCCAGGTAGTACGGGCAGACCTGGTGTTGCAGGGCCACCTCGCGCAGGTTCGCGCGGTCCAGCAACGGCAACCGGGCAGCAGCCTCACGCGCCGCCGGCAGGCGGTCGTAGAAGCCTTGGGCCAATGGGCAGGCGTCGCCATGGCAGGCTTTGTCGGGGTGCTCGCAGGCCTTGTCGCGGGCAATCAGCTCCAGAGTGCGCAGCGCGGGCTGCGGCGTGGCCCGGGTAATCTGTTGCAGGGCATCCAGCGCCAGTGCTCGGCCTGGGGTCTTGGCGGTCAGGAAAAACACTTTGTCGAGTTGTTGCGGCACCATGGCCTTGAGCAACGGGAACAGCGTGCCGAGGGTCTTGCCGATACCGGTGCTGGCCTGGGCCATCAGGCAGCGCCCGGTGCTGACCGCCTTGTACAGGGTTTCGGCCAGTTGCCGCTGGCCTTGGCGAAACTGCGGGTAAGGAAAGCCCAGGCTCTGCAGCCCGCGGTCACGCTCGGCCAGGCGCTGCGTTTGCCCTTGGGCCCAGGCCAGAAAACACAGGCATTGGGTTTCGAAAAAAGCTTGCAGCTCGACGGCGCTGTAATGCTCGCTGATCAAGGTCTGGCCGTCGTTGTCCACGTTCAGGTAAACCAGCGCCACCTCGATGGCGGGCAACTGCCGCGCCTGGCACAGCAGCCAGGCATAGACCTTGGCCTGCGCCCAGTGCAGTTGGCGATGATTGGCCGGTTGGCGGGCCAGGTCACCACGGTAGGTCTTGATCTCTTCAAGACGGTTTGCGGCGGGGTCATAACCGTCGGCGCGGCCGCGCACCTGCAAGCCCTGAAAAGCGCCTTCGAGTGCGACCTCCGCCTCGTACCCGGCGGCCCGCCTGGCCACTACCCGGCGATGGCCCTCGATGCCCTCCTGGGCAGTGGGCGACGGCGTGAAGCGCAGGTCGAGGTCACCGGCCTTGGCAGTGAACTCACACAAAGCGCGCACCGCCACGCGATAGCTCACTCGCCCTCGCTCCAGCGCACATGACAGACAGCCACCGGCAAGCCGTGCTCGGCGCAGAATTCCAGCCACCGCAACTGGTTGTCCTGAAGGCGGTCGCCCGGGCCTTTGACCTCGACCATGCGGTAACGCCCCTGCTCCGGCCAGAACTGAATCAGGTCAGGCATGCCGGTGCGGTTGTTACGTATGTCCTGCAACAGGCGCAGGAAACACTGCTTGAGGTGCGCCGCGGGCAGGCAGGCCAATGCCTGCACGAGCAAGGCATGGTTGAGCATCTGCCAGAACACGAACGGCGATTGCAGCCCTTGCTTGGCGGCATAGCAGTCGAGGATGGCCTGCTGATGCGAGCCGTCGTCGAGCCGGCCCAGACAAGCATCGAACTGTACGGCGCGCCGCTGCTGGAAGTCGCAGTCGTGCAGGTCTTGCGGTGCAGCCTGGAAGGGGTTGAAGAACGCGCCGGGAATCGGGGCGAAGATCGCGTCCCAGCACAACAGCCCGAACAGGCTGGTGAGCAGCGTGTTCTCGACGTAGTGAACCTGCCCGCCTGCTTGCGCCAGGTGCTGCCGAACAGCCTCCTCGACACCCAACGCGGCCTGCTCGCGAGGCAGCTCGAGCTCGATCACCTGCGCGGGTGTGGCACGCCGCCGGCGCTGCGCCGGCCCGCCCAGTTTGCGCACCAGGCGCGGCACCATGCGCTCAAGCGCCTGCACTTCCAGGGCATTGGCAGGCGTTTGGGCCAGGTGCAGGGCCAGGGCATACGCCTCTTGCCAGCGCTCGCTGCGCTCCAGCACCCGCACCTGGCGGATGCGCGCTTGCGCATGGCTGCTCTGGGCATACACCGTCAATGCCAGGTCCCAGTCGCCAAGGCGCTCGCACTGCTGGCCCAGGGCAAACAGCAAGCGCGCGTGACGGCGGGCCAGCCAGGGGTTGTCGCTGCGCCAGCCCGCCAACGCCTGAAGGATCGACGCAGGCGCCTCAGCCAACTCCAGACGCTCGGCGCACTGGTGCAAAGCCATGGCCAGGTCGACGTCGCTGCGCTGCTGCAAGGCACGCGAGGCGGGGCTGAATGGCACTTGCTCGAAACGCAGCACGCCCAGGTCAGCAAGAACAAAATCGGACCAGTCCTGGTACAGGTTGCCAAAGAACAGCAGACGCATGCGATCGCACAGCGGCTGCAGGCACCACTGCACGATGCCCACCGGGGCACTGACGAACCAATCGGACAGTGACCTGGGCGCCAGCTCCAAGGCTTGAAGTTGCGCGAGCAGATCGCCTTTGGCCGCACGCGGTCGGCTCAGAAGGCCTGCAAAACCGCTGGCCAGTTCCTCCTTGCGCAGCAGGACGAACAACTGCTCCAGGCTCAACTGCTCGGGTTCACGCACCCAGCCCAACGCCTGCAGTGGCTGCAAGGCCGCACGCGTATCGCCGATCTCGGCATAGTCCAGCCGGTCACTGCGAAACAGCTCGCCCTTGCGCATCACCATGCGCACCAGCAGCGCCTGGGCTGGCTCTTCGAGCCTGGCAAATGCATGGATGAAAGCCAGCTCCTGGGTATCGAGCAGGTCGGCATAGCGGTGTTCGACCCACAGCAGCACCTGGCGGAAGTTATGCAGGTAGTAGAGCGGGTCGTCGACGGAATGGGCGATCACAGGGCGGGGTCGGGCAGCAGGAACGGACACTGTTTATACATACAGATAACGCCTGCTGGCAAGCCCCGTGGGTCAGGCTGGCAAACAACCGACCAATGGCGCTTGAGCCACGTCAGAGCGCCATGACCATCTCATGCCAGGCCATGCCGCCGTGGTCCGAGGGCGATGGCTTCACGTACTGGTAGCCCATCTTGCGGTACAACTCGACATGCTGCTGCTTGCACATCAGGTGGATGGTGCGCTTCTCGAGCGCAGCCATCCGCTGCACGAACGTATTCATCAGCAGTTTCGCGTAACCCTTGCCCTGACAAGCCGGGTCCACCACGACGGACATGATCACCACGTTCGCTGCCGCCGGGTCATGGCCTACCAGCTCCTTGAAGGCCTCATCGGACATCACCACCTCGTGGGCACAGCCACTGTTGATGAAGCCCACGACCTTGCCGTCGACCTCAAGCAGGAGGAAACCCTCTGGGTACTGCGCGATACGGGTGCGGATCTTTTCAAGGGTCGCGGCTTCATCCCCCTCGTACGCGCCAATTTCAATCTCGTAGCAGCGTTCGGCATCCTGGGGAACAGGTTGGCGAAAATGTGGGGTGCCCATGCAGAGGCTCCTGAATATGAATGAACAGGGCACCATGATACGTGACACGCCAGGGCTGGCGATCAGCTTTTGCTGCCAGCCTGCCGTCCTCGACGCGGCGCCAGCACCTGTTTCAACCGGTAGAGCGCCTCGCTCAGCGCTTCTGGCCGGTCGCCTGCCCAGGTGAGCGCCAGGTAGTGCTGATAACGCCCCTGCACGCTGAACCGCGCACCTGCCAGTACTTGCAAGGCCGGACCAGACAAAGCTGACGAAACGCGATCCAAGGCGATTGGCTCAAGCATGCGCACCCACAGGACATACCCCCCGTCAGGCATGTCAAAGGCCAGCTTCCCGCCCAGGCAAACATTGAGTTGATGGCATAAATGCTCCATACGCTTGCGCAGCTCCAGCCGACGTCGGCTCAATTGCCCGTCGACCTCGCCGTTGCTGAGCATCTGCGCCAAGGCCTGCTGACGCACAGGAGGTAGCTGGAAGGCTCGTCGGGAAAACCTTTCGCCAAGGGTGCCATGCAGGCCCAGCACATACGCATAGGGGGCCTCGGCACCGACCAACGCTTGCAGCGACCCCAGCACCAACAGCCACCGCTGGTCGACCCAGTCACGCAAACGTGCCCCCGGAGGGGTGTCGAAACAGTGCTCGCTGTCCAGATCGTTTTCCAGCAGCCAGACAGGATGCGAGGCCAGCAAATGGGCAATCTGCCGCTGGTCCTGTTGCGACATCAACCGCCCCGTAGGCATGCCAAGGCATGACGGCATGACCATCATGCGCACCGACTCACGCCCCAACAAGCGAGCCAGGCTGCCGAGGTCAGGGCTGCCGTGGTTGTCGACGGGCATCTCCAGCACATGCAAGCCAAAGCGCTGCAAAACCCTCAGCAAACGCCAGCAGCACGGCGATGCGACCAGCACCGTGCTGCCATGCAACGCCAGTGCTTCGAGCAGCGTTTCCAGCAAAGCCTGCATGTCGGGCCCCAGGTGCACATCTTCAGCACGCCAAGATTGCCGGGACGATCGAGTGTAACGTTCGGCCAATACATGCCGCAGGCGAACTTCTCCCGAGCTCTGGGTACCGGGCAATGAACGTGCACGCTGTCGCGCCAGCCGTCTTTCGTGAGCGAACAACGCACGCTCCATCGCCGGATGCGCCAGCATGGCCTGGTCCGACTCTGCAGTGGCCGTCACGCCGGTGATGGCACCGGCCGGCACAAAGTACCCGGATTTAGGCACCGACAGCACCCGCCCTTCATGTTCCAACAACCCGTAGGCTGTTTGTACAGTGGCCAGTGAAACGCGCAGGTGCCGCGACAGGGCACGCAGTGAGGGCAAACGGCGCTCCCCTCCCCGCGCGGCCTCATCGATAAGCGCTTGCAGATATCGATACACCGTCTGGTAAGCGAATTCACGCCCCATCAGGTAAGCCCCCACAGGCAGGCAAACCAGCAGCGGGCCGGCAGGCCAGTAGCGCCAGATGCACATCACGCCGTGCCAGGTTTGCCAGCAAGGGCCAGGCGCTGTGATGCAAACGCCCTTCGTAAATAGCTCGCAATTGAGCAAGGGACAAACCACTGATGTTTACCAACCAATCCTTGACGGGATCGGGACAAGGTTTGCCCTGCATGACGCGATGCAGATAAGGCAGTGCCACCAGCATATCGGCGTGGCAGCATTGCAGAAAGCGCTCCAACCTGCGCCCCTTGTTGGCGAATGGGCTGTGGAACATGCAAACGAGCTGAGTGTGCTCAAGGCCATAGGCCTTGGCAAAACGGCTTTGCTGCGATGCCTGTGCTAGCGCCCTTTCGCAATGCAGACGCGGCGCCGGGCCTGACTCAACAGGAGCATTGCAGCGCGACCGCAGCTCATGCAACTGGGCCAACGCCAGCGGGTCGAGAAAACTGGCCAGTGGCATGGTCTTCTGCACAGGCTCGAAGTGGCACTCCATCATCAAGTCCAGCTCACCTTCACTCAGTAGCTGGGGCAACAGGTCGTCGAGGGTAATCAGCCTGACCGGAAGGTCCGAGTGACGCTCGGTAACCGGTTTTTCCGGCTCGCCAAGTGAAGCGCCGGCAGTGTTGTGCAACTGACTCAACCGCTCGGCAAGCGTCGCCATGCACTGATGCAGGTTCGCCCTCCCTCCGTCACCGGCCTGGCGCAGCCCCCTGCGGGCCCACGCCAGGTAACGCAGGCGCTGTCGCGCAGGCATGGCGGTGACCATTGCATCGACTGCCGGCTGGCCGTCAAGCGCCAGACACAGCGCTGCACCCAGTTCCAGGTGCATGCGACTGCCCAAAAGTGCTTCGGGCCGCGCATCGACAAGATGGCCGAACACAAGCAAGGCGTCGCGCGCCAGCGCCCAGGGTTCGACCGCCAGATAGGGCCTTCGGCTGAACGAAACCACCTGCCCGGCTTCGAGCATCTGGAGCTGCACCCGTGGATCGTCATGCAGAAACAAGGTACTGAACACACGCTCATGTTGCTCAAGAAGCGCGTTGCTGGCCGCGGGTAAGCACACCGCCACCACCTGCAACTGAAAGGTGACAGGTGCACGCTGGGCAATACTCAACTGGGCCGCACGCAAGACCGCCAGCAGCCGGGCGCTATGGCAGTCTGCGCCTAGCAGCACGAGCAACCTGAACGTACCGATATATTCCGGGCCACCTGCGGCTACCAGCAAACGCTGGACCAACAGCTGCAAAGAGGCGCGCTGGACCTGGGACATATGGCCCAACACGCGATCCAGCACCTGTTGGTAAATATGGTGCATAGCTTGGTCGTGGATATTGCTCACATGTCACCTCACTACTTCATTCTTTCCACCGCCAACAATGCACTTTTTCATGAATCAATAGGCGGCGAATCAAGCCTGAAGAAATTTCCTACAAAACTTTAAGAGAAATTGAAGTGACGAATTACTGTCGCCATGCCATTGAGAGAAATGAACCCCTGCGTGAGCCCTCCGCCGCGCCAAAACACCAAAAGCCAGGGTTGATCTTCTCCATTGCACGCTCCTTGCGTAAAGCATCATTACGCCATTATCAAGCGTTGCTCAACGATTAACAGATACAGACGCCGGTAAAAAAACCATTCAGCCGAATGGCAACTCACTGTGCGCTCGACACGGGGAAGTTTTCAAAGAGAAAGACTTTTCAAGGCATTTGCATGCACGCGAGGTGGCAATATTTTTTTATGTAGGACGGATACTAGTTAATCGTAGGAAAAGTCCTAGCAAGAGACTATTCACGGATTGTCGGGGAGGACCATCAAGCTGTGAACACTCGAAAAAAAACCCGAGCCAAGCCCGGGTTTCCTTTAGATCCAGCGTATATCAGCCCGCCGCCAAGTCCAGCACCACTCTGCCGCCACAAGGACACTCATCCATATACCGGTGCGCTTCAACCACTTGATCAAACGGATACACCTTGATGATCTGCGGTGTCAGCAACTGGTCTGCCGTGAACTGGTTGATATCACGCAGGGCACGCTGCAGCGCAACCTGGTCCTGACTAATGCCCAGTTCCGGCTTGCCGGTGAAGTTACCGATGCAGTGAACGTAGAACTGGATGTTCTTCTGGAACGCCGCACAGGCCGGGAATGGTGTCTGGTTACCACCCTGCAGGCCATAAAGCACCAGGCTGCCGCGTGGCGCGAGTACATCGCCGAGCAGTGACATCTGCGGGCCGCCCATGCCGTCGAGGACCATGTCCACACCGCGCCCGTCGGTGTACTTGCCCACCTGCAGGAGCAAGTCCTGCTCTTCGGTGACGATCACCTTGTCAGCGCCCAGGCCCAGCAGGTATTCGCGCTGCTCCGGCTCCTTGGTGGCAGCGAACACCTTGAGCCCCAAGGCCTTGCCCAGCTGTACGAAGGCGGGCCCTGCGCAATGGCTGGCATCGGTGACCAGTGCAGTCTGCCCGGCCTTGGCCCTGGCCAGGTCGACGTAGGCGAAGTAAGCGATCAACAGCGGCGTGTAATGCACGCTGGCTTCGATCGGGGTGAGGATGTCCGGGTAACGGGTAATCGCCGTACGCGGCAGAACGATCACATCCCCGTACACCGGGTGATCATTGGCGCTGGTCGCCGGGAAGCTGGCCACCCGGTCGCCCACTGCAATGTCATCGACACCTTCACCCACCGCAGTCACCACACCGGCCATCTCGTGGCCGATCCCCGCTGGCAGGCGGGCCTGGGACGGCGCCAGGTTCTGCCGCCAAAGCACGTCGTACCAGCTCACGCCAATGGCCTCGACGCGGATCTGCACCTCGCCGACAGCAGCTGACGGTTCGGCCTGCTCCTCGCAGCGGAGCACTTCGGCAGCGCCGAACTTGTGGAACCGGATCATGCGGGACATCGCATACCTCGCCTTTGTGAATCTCGTATTACCACGGACTTTATCCGGGCTTTTGCCGTTAGACCATCAGTGGCTATTAATAGTCGACATGCCTGTCATCGATTGGGCACCTTACATTTCTGTGCATTGGCCCCACAAATCGGTGCAGGTTAACAGCCTTTGGCCTTAAGATTCACCCCTGCCCCACTTTAGGCGAAGCGCACCGATGAATCGAAACGACCTGCGTCGCGTAGACCTCAACCTGCTGATCGTGTTCGAAACCCTGATGCATGAGCGTAGCGTGACCCGTGCCGCCGAGAAGCTGTTCCTCGGCCAGCCGGCGATCAGCGCGGCGCTGTCGCGCCTGCGCAACCTGTTCGACGACCCGCTGTTCGTGCGCACCGGCCGCAGCATGGAGCCGTCAGCGCGAGCACATGAAATCTTCGCCCTGCTGTCGCCGGCGCTGGATTCCATCTCCACCGCGGTCAGCCGCGCCGCCGAGTTCGACCCGGCCACCAGCAACGCGGTGTTCCGCATCGGCCTGTCGGACGACGCCGAATTCGCCCTGCTGCCGCAGCTGCTCAAGCGCATCCGCGCCGAGGCGCCCGGCATCGTGCTGGTGGTGCGCCGGGTCAATTACCTGCTGATGCCTACCCTGCTGGCCTCCGGCGAAATCTCGGTGGGGGTGAGCTACACCAGCGAACTGCCCGCCAACGCCAAGCGCAAGGTGCTGCGCCGCAGCATGCCCAAGCTGCTGCGCGCCGACAGCGTGCCCGGCAGCATCACCCTCGACGACTTCTGCGCACGGCCGCATGCACTGGTGTCGTTCGCAGGTGACTTGTCCGGTTTCATCGACGAAGCACTGGAAGAGATCGGCCGCAAGCGCCATGTGGTCCTGGCTGTGCCGCAATTCAACGGCCTGGGCAGCCTGCTGGCGGGGACCGATATCGTTGCCACGGTGCCCGATTACACCGCTGATGCGCTGACTGCGGCGGGCGGGTTGCGGGCTGAAGACCTGCCGATAGCGGTGCGCAGCTTCGAGTTGCACATGGCCTGGCGAGGGGCGCAGGACAATGACCCGGCGGAGCGCTGGTTAAGGTCGCGGATACAGATGTTCTTTGGGGATCCGGATAGCCTGTAAAAAATAGCGAGCTCGGTCGGAAAGGCCATTTACAAACTCATTGCCGCCCGTGATGCCAAATCAACATATGGATACTTGGCAGAACCCATGGTGAAGATGATAAACGCCATGAATTTGTCACCATCGATAGCATGCCGGGCAATACATACAACAATTAGACGCCATCTACCCTAATGGCTACTCGGACTAACAACCCTCTACATCTGAAATCATAGGGATATCCAGAATCGCAGCACAACAAACATTGCGTGAATTAATTTTACATATTCCTGCGAATTTTCTGACAGCTAATTCGGCGCCACTATTCAACCCCCACAAACCCTTGAAAGAAACGCTTGACATTAAAGTTAGGCCTTGACCATATTCAACCTCACCAACCAATCACTCACTCACTATCGACACTGACCAGAACTTAAAAGCAGGTCAGGCTCTTCACGCTAACAGGTCGCTGAAGGCCAAATACAAGCCGCCTCGGGCCTTCAGTGTGTGGCCCCGTGGCTGGTTGGCGGGAGGCCGCCCAGAGTCAGAAGACTGTTCAAATCCGATCTCTGTCAGATTGCCCTAATCCCTCGCACCGGCGGCAGATGAAATTCAGTAGGCCGAGTGATATCCAACAAAAACGCATGAGTCGAGCGGTTGATTGCCACTCGGCGCCAGTAACTTCGAGGAGCGTCTATGCGACAGCAGTATGATCCCGCCTGGGTCGAAAGCACGGTTCAGGCCAAATGGCTTCGCGATGAAGTCTTCAAGGCTGTCGAAGACCAAAGCCGGCCAAAATTCTATGCCTGCTCCATGCTGCCATACCCTTCCGGGAAACTGCACATGGGCCATGTGCGCAATTATACGATCAATGACATGCTGGCCCGCCACTTGCGGATGAAGGGCTACAACGTCCTGATGCCAATGGGGTGGGATGCATTCGGCCTTCCGGCGGAAAACGCCGCCATGCAGTCGGGCGTGCCTCCAGCCGAATGGACTCGAATGAACATCGCCGACATGAAATCCCAGATGCAACCGCTCGGCCTGGCGTTCGACTGGTCGCGGGAAATTGCCACCTGCGATCCGCAATACTACAAGTGGAACCAGTGGTTCTTCCTGAAGCTGCTGGAAAAGGGCGTGGCCTACAAGAAAACCCAGATCGTCAACTGGGACCCCATCGACCAAACCGTGCTGGCCAATGAGCAAGTGGTAGATGGACGGGGCTGGCGATCAGGGGCACTGGTGGAGAAGCGCGAGATTCCCGGCTACTACCTGCGCATTACGCAGTATGGCGAAGAGCTGCTGTCGGCTATCGATACCCTGGAAGGCTGGCCGGACATGGTTCGCAGCATGCAACGCAACTGGATTGGCAAGGCCAGTGGCACGCGCCTGGCCTTCCTCCACGCGATCGAAGATGCCAGCGGGCAGTTGATCGACGCGGGCAAGCTGTGGGTATTCACCACGCGCGTCGAAACGCTGATGGGTGTGACTTTCTGCGCTGTTTCCCCTGATCATCCCCTGGCCCAGCGAGCCATCGCGCTCGAGCCTGGGCTCGAACCACAGGTGCAGGCGTGTCGGCAGTCGGCACAGGCCAGCCCTGCCGATGGTGCACAAGCGAAGCTCGGCATCCCGAGCGGCTTGCACGTCGAGCACCCATTGACTGGCGAGCCAGTCGCCGTCTGGATCACCAATTATGTGCTCGATGAGTACGGCGAAGGCGCCTTGATGGGAGTGCCGGCCCACGATGAGCGTGATTTCGACTTTGCACGGCAGTACGGCTTGCCCGTGCGCCCCGTCATCACTGTCGAAGGGGCGGCCTATGACCTTGCCGCATGGTCGGATCGCTATGCCAGTCGGGAAGGTCGCCTGATCAATTCAGGCGCCTACGATGGCCTCACTGTGGAGCAGGCGTCCCTGGCGATCTTCGATGCCCTGGCCGAGCGCGGATGCGGGGAGCAAACCACCACCTGGCGTTTGCGTGACTGGGGTATCTCCCGGCAGCGTTACTGGGGAACACCGATTCCAATCATCCATTGCGAATGCTGTGGCGATGTTCCGGTGCCTTACGCAGACCTGCCAGTGGTATTGCCGACTGACTGCATTCCCGACGGCAGTGGCAACCCGCTTCAGCAGCATGATGCGTTCCGCCACGTCGCATGCCCGCGTTGTGCCGCGCCCGCGCTTCGGGAGACGGACACCATGGATACCTTCGTCGACTCCAGTTGGTACTTCATGCGCTACTGCGACCCGGACTGCCATACCGCAATGGTCGGATCTGGCAATCGCTACTGGATGCCCATCGACCAGTACATCGGCGGCATCGAACATGCGGTTCTGCACCTGCTCTACGCCAGGTTCTGGACCAAGGCGATGCGCGACGAGGGATTGGTTGGCTTCAGTGAGCCGTTCAAGAACCTGTTCACTCAGGGCATGCTGCTGCGGGAGAGTTACTACCGCAAGGCCGAAGACGGCAGCCGGCGCTGGTTCTACCCGTCCGAGATATCGGTTCACTACGATGAGAAGGGCCGTCCGGTCAGCGCCACAGCGATCGAGGATGGCATGCCCGTATGCCTGGGCGGCGTGGAGAAGATGTCCAAATCGAAGCACAACGTGGTCGAGCCCAAGGAGATCATCAACCGATTCGGCGCGGACACCGCCCGCCTGTTCACCATTTTCGCAGGGCCTCCGGACCAGAGCACGATCTGGAGCGACAGCGGTGTCGAAGGGGCTTATCGCTTCCTGCGCCGTCTCTGGAACTTTGCCGTTGACGAGCAAGCTCGCTGGAACGAAGTTGACGACCTGGCGACGGATGCCGCGCAAGCTAGCCGTGTACGTTTCGAGACCCATGGCTTGCTGCAACAGATCAATTACGATTATGAGCGCCTGCAGTACAACACCGTCGTATCGGGCGCGATGAAGATGCTCAAGGTGCTCGAAGGAGCCCGCGGCGCTGGCCGCCAAGTCTGCCGGGAGACCATGTCCATTCTCCTCCAGGTGCTGCATCCGGTGACGCCGCATATTTCCCAAGTACTATGGGAAGAGCTGGCGTTCCCTGGCGCGATCTATGACAGTGCCTGGCCGACCCCAGACAGCGAAGCGCTGAAACGGGATGAAGTGAGGATGATGGTGCAGGTCAATGGCAAGCTGCGTGGGGAAATCCTCGTCCAGGCAGACGCCGACCATGACACGATCCGTCGCCAGGCGCTCTGCGATGCGGTGTTGAGCAAATATCTGGAAGGCGCTGAGAGAATGATAGTGGTACCTAACAGATTGGTGAACTTCATCGTCTGACCTTGCTGACTGCCCCTGAAGACGCCAGGTCAGTGCTACTCAAGGTCCAGGACCAAAAGGCTTGAAACGGCGGCTGACCCGCGCAGGCAAGCATATCAGTTGAAACTTTCGTAAACCGCGCCAAGTCCAGACCCCTATCGACCAGCGAACGGGAGAAGGCAATGACAGGCACGGTAGGCGACTTTCTGGTAGAGCGCTTGTATCAATGGGGGGTGCGGCGCATCTTCGGCTACCCGGGCGACGGTATCAACGGTGTATTCGGCGCGTTGAACCGGGCCAACGGCAAGATCGAATTCATCCAGGCCCGCCACGAGGAAATGGCAGCATTCATGGCCTGCGCCCATGCCAAGTTCACCGGTGAACTGGGCGTGTGCATTGCCACCTCCGGGCCTGGCGCATCGCACTTGCTCACCGGGCTGTATGACGCCCGCATGGACCACATGCCAGTGCTGGCCATCGTCGGCCAGCAAGCCCGAGCGGCTTTGGGCGGCCACTATCAACAGGAACTGGACTTGCTGTCGATGTTCAAGGATGTGGCCGGTGCATTCGTGCAACAAGCCTCCACACCCTCGCAGGTACGCCATTTACTCGACCGCGCCGTGCGCACTGCCGTCGGCGAACGGCGTGTGACGGCGGTGATCCTGCCCAATGACCTGCAGGACCTGCCCTACCAGGAACCGGCCCGCGCCCATGGCACCGTGCATTCCGGCATTGGTTACAGCAAGCCCAAGGTGGTGCCCTACGACAGCGACCTGCAGCGTGCCGCCGAGGTACTCAACGCTGGGCGCAAAGTGGCCATTCTGGTCGGAGCCGGTGCCTTGCAGGCTACCGAAGAGATCATCGAAATCGCCGACACGCTCGGCGCAGGGGTGGCAAAGGCGCTACTGGGCAAGGCCGCCTTGCCCGATGACCTGCCGTGGGTGACCGGCGCCATCGGCTTGCTGGGTACCGAACCGAGCTACCAGTTGATGGCCGAATGCGACACCTTGCTGATGATCGGCTCAGGGTTCCCCTATTCCGAGTTCCTGCCTAAAGAAGGCCAGGCCCGTGGGGTGCAGATCGACCTTCAGCCAGACATGCTAAGCCTGCGTTACCCGATGGAGGTCAACCTGGTGGGTGATGCCGGGGAGACCTTGCGCGCATTGCTGCCATTGCTCGAGACAAAATCCGACCGCCGCTGGCGCAAGAAAGTCGAAGGCTGGCGTGCACGTTGGGACAAGACCTTGGCCAAACGCGCAATGGTCAAGGCGGACCCAATAAACCCGCAACGCGTGGTGTACGAGCTGTCCCCTCGCCTACCCGACAACACCCTGGTGACCAGCGACTCCGGTTCCTGCGCTAACTGGTATGCCCGTGACCTGCAAATTCGCCAAGGCATGCAGTGCTCGCTGTCAGGCGGCCTGGCCTGCATGGGGGCTGCGGTACCGTACGCCATTGCCGCCAAGTTCGCCCATCCGCAGCGCCCGGTGGTGGCACTGGTCGGCGATGGCGCGATGCAGATGAGCAACCTGGCCGAGCTGATTACCGTAGCCAAATACTGGCAGCAGTGGGAGAACCCGCAATGGATCTGCGCGGTGTTCAATAACGAGGACCTCAACCAGGTCACCTGGGAGCAACGTGTGATGGAGGGCGATCCCAAGTTCGAGGCGTCCCAGACGATCCCTGACGTGCCTTATCACCTGTTTGCCATCTCCATCGGCCTGGAGGGCATTTTCGTCGACCGTGAAGATGACGTCGCAGCGGCCTGGGAACGCGCGCTAAGCGCCGATCGGCCGGTATTGATCGAGTTCAAGACCGACCCCAACGTGCCGCCCTTGCCGCCTCATATCAAACTCGAACAGGCGAAGAAACTCGCCGGCTCTTTGTTCAAGGGCGACCCGGACCAGGCCAGCGTCATGGTCCAGACAGCCAAGCAGGTATTGAGCTCGATGCTTCCTGGTAAGAAGTGACGCAATCCTCTAGCCATCAATCAGCCAAGCAGGCGTGAGTGATAGCAACGATGACGCGCCGAGCAAACAGACACGCGCTGCAGGGGCGCAGCGCGACAATATACGGAGGCGCATTCCATCGGGGCATGCACTTGCGGTTTGTTCCGTCATGACCATGCATGTAGCCCAGAAAGTCATGGTTGACATGGAAAACTATTTGACCTCGAACGCGTCGTAGACCACTGCATTGCCCAAGCGCATTGCGCTACCCACGCCGACCGTACGATTGAGCCATGCGTATTGGGGCGCGGATGTCTCGAAACGCAGGGTGATGCGGAACTGGTACAGGCTGGGATCGACGTCTTCGCCCGCGGCCACCCTCTTCATGACCGCATCCGGCCCGTAACGGTAGCCTTCGGTACGCAGGTAGATCAGTGCACCATCGTCGGTCTGCAGCAGGTAGCGGGTGTCGATGATCGCCACACCCTCGGGGCTGACAATCTGCCAGTCCGCGCCGTTATTGAGGATGGTGCCCTTGAGCCTGGCCCCCTCGAAACGGCCGCCTGTGATCGGGATGATACGCCGCTTGCCCTGCGCGCTGGTTTCGCCCAGCTCCCACACCGGCGCGACAAGGTCCACCGTAAAGCGCGCCAGGGGTTCGAGCTTGAGCGGGGGCGGAGCGTAACTGGCAGCCTGGGCAAGGCCCGTGCAAACGCCAAGCAGCAGTCCAAGCAATCCTCTGCGAAGGTTCATCATGCTGCCTCCTGCACTGACCGGGCATCGGGATTTGTCGGGTGCGGGCCTGGTGATGCGACCCGGTTTGCTGGGGGACGTGCTATAGGCGCTTTCATGAGTGCAGATATCCTTTGTTATTGTTAATGGATAATATTGTTAATGATTATTTTTGTTAACCAATAGTCTGTCAAGGTTCCTTTGGGTGCTTGCCGCAAAATCTTCAGCACCCTTGGGATGAGCGCTGAAGGACGATCTGGTCACCCGGTGCAAGCTTGGACGCAGCGCATGCTACGCTTGAATCAGCTGTGAACAGTGTCTTGGCGCAAAAAACAAGGCCCTGCCCTTCTGCCTTTGATCACCAAAGGTGCTGACATGCCCGAGTTCAGGAAACAGGCCAGCTCGCACCTGCAAGCAGATGATGACGGCCGTCGGGAACACAAGCGCTTCGCGTCACGAAAAGAACGCCTGGACGCAGGAAAGAAACTGCGCGAAACGGTGCCGCGCTCGTCCCATGCATTCTGGAAAACGACGCACAAGCATCGCGACCCTGTCGACATTCTCGAACAGTCCAACCGCAGCCGGCATCCGGCCTTGGTGCCCGTGCGCTATGGGCGCATGTTGCGTAGCCCGTTCACTTTTCTCAGGGGCTCAGCCGGCTTGATGGCACGCGACCTCGCGACACTTCCCCACACAGGTATTCGCGTTCAGGCCTGCGGTGATTGCCACCTGCTGAATTTTGGATTGTTCGCCACCCCCGAACGTAACCTGATCTTCGACATCAATGATTTTGACGAAACGTTACCCGCCCCTTGGGAGTGGGATATAAAGCGTCTGGCAACCAGTTTTGCCGTAGCCGCCCGCGATAACCGCCTCATCGATGAAGATGCCAGGCGTCTGGCTATGGAATGCGTTCGCGCCTACCGGGAACGCATGCGCGAATTGACGACGATGAGCCCGCTGGAAATCTGGTACGACCGCCTCGATGCACAAACGCTCATCGATATGGCCCCTAGTCTCAAATACCGTAAAGCACGTGAACAGTTGATGGCCAAGGCCAGGACTCGCATCGGCGACTACCTGTACCCACAAATCAGTGACGAAGTGGGCGGCCGGCGACGCCTGGTCGATCAGCCGCCGATTCTTTTTCATGTCGATGAAGCCGACTTCATCAACCGGGTGCACCTTGCGCTGGAGGATTATCGTACTTCTCTGCTGCCTGAACGCAGGGTCCTGTATGACCGTTATCGCCTGGAAGACTTTGCCATGAAGGCAGTGGGTATCGGCAGCGTCGGCACCTATTGCTTCGTCGGTTTGTTCTTTTCAGCGCAAAACAACCCATTGCTCCTGCAATTCAAGCAGGCTTGTCCTTCTGTGCTTGAACCCTATGCGGGCAAGAGCGAATTTGTAAACCAGGGCCAACGGGTGGTCACGGGCCAACGGCTTATGCAATCTGCCAGTGACATTTTTCTCGGATGGACCGAGAGCACCAAGGGCCGGCAGTTTTTTGTCCGGCAATTGCGCGACATGAAAATGTCACTACCTGTAGAAGGTGCATCACTCGAACAGATGATGATGTACGCCGAGGTATGCGGCATTACCTTGGCGCGCGCGCATGCAAAATCAGGTGACGCCGCCTTGATCAGTGGCTATCTGGGTAAATCGAACACCTTTGATCAGGCCATAGGCGATTTTTCACTCGCCTACGCCGAGCAGAATGCGAAGGACTACGCGGCACTGATCAGCGCTGAGAAAAAAGGAAGAATCAAGGCACTGCGCGAAGAAGACTAATGTTGCGGCGCCAGCCGTTCACGGTCATCCGGCAACACATAAAGGCTCTGCAACAGTTTGTCCTGCGCTGTTTGTACCCCCAGGTAGCGTACGAACAAGGCTTCTCCATCCGGGCCGGACAGCGCCTGGCTAAGCGCGGTATCCACCAACAGGCGAAAACCATCATCGCCACGGGCCATGGGCAGTGCGACACGGCTCGTGACAAACAGGTGATCCGGGATCCATAACCTATCGCGCTCAGGCTGCTGGCTCTGCAGGGAAAGCAAAATCATCCTCTCGCCAAAAAACGCATCGACCTTGCGCTCGACCACCCGGCGCACACCCTCCTGGTAACTGGACACCTCTTCAAGCCTGGACTGCAGGCCAAGCTTGCGAATACGCTCCCGCGCCCACTGACTGCTCAGCGTGCCGCGCAGCACTGCAAAACTGTGCTTGCTCAACCCCGCATTGAGGGTTGCGCGCCACCTGGGGCCGGTATCGACAGGCTTACCACGCAGTGGCTCCAGAAGGCTGGCCGGTGCATCACGCCGCACCAGCACCGCAAGGCCGGTGGTGAAGACCGGTATGGAAAAATTCAGGGTTTCCCGTCTTGTGATCGTTTCCACCATCGGCGTGCACAGCAGATCAACCGTTCCCTCGCCCAAGGCGCGGACGGCTTGCTCCTGCGGCACCACATGCCAATGCACCTGCAAGTCGGCAAGGCCAGGTGACTGGCGAAGGTGTTGAGCCACTGCCTGGCACAATTCGATGCCATACCCTTGAGGTGACTGGGTACTGCCTGAAGAAAACGGGGCAAGGTCTGCGATGAAACCCAGATTGAGGACCTGACTGTCGCGCAGCCGGCTCAGCTTGTCGGTCGCTGCTTCAACGCTGCACACCGCCGCAAACGGCACCGAAAGGGCCAGGCACAGGGCAACCCATTTCGACCTGCGCATCATGGCGCACCTCCAATCAAGTCCAGCACCTTGACGAAACGTTTGGCGATGAAGCCGAACAGCAGGTAACCCAGCGCCATGATCAGCGCAGCGCCAAACACCGCTTCCAGGCCCGAGGCATAGAGCGCATAGAAGCAATAGCACACCGCAACCAGCATGATTGCGCTGTTACGGCGGAAGATCTTTATATCCACCTGGGCCTTGTACATGATCACCAGCAACCCGGTCAGGGAGGTGATGTAGGGAATGATGTTGGTCACTGCCGCCAGGTTGACCAGCTTGCTGAACTGGGCGCTGGCATTGGGCGAAATGGTCGACAACGCAATCAGGCTCTGCAAGACCGCGCAGGTCAGCATGCCCGCCAGTGGCGCGCCCCTGGCAGTAACGCGGGTGAACAACGTGGGAAACAGCCCTTGCTCGGCGGTAACCTTGGCCGTTTCGGCCAGGGTGAACTGCCACCCCAGCAATGAACCGACACAGGCGATGACTGCCAACCCCATGATCACGTTACCGACCGTGTCATTGAACATGCGCGCATAGACCAGTGCAAAGGGTGCGCTGGAATTCGCAAGTTCGGGGTTTGGCACGATCCCCTGGATGACGGTGGTCGACAGGATATAGATCACCGCTGCGCCCAGTGTGCCGAACAGGCATGCAAGCGGCACATTGCGCTTGGGGTTCTCCACCGCATCCGAATTTTGCGCGGCCGACTCCATGCCCAGAAAGGCCCACAGCGTCAGGGGGATACTGCCGGTGATCGCCTGGCTCACCGGTATGCTGTCGGGGTTCCAGGCATCGGTAAACGTCTGCGGGTTGAACCAGTACCAACCCACGAAACTCAGGCCGGCCACAGGAATGATGACGCCCCAGACACTGATCGCGCCTAGCTTGCCGGTTATGTTCGCACCGCCGACATTGGCCAGGGTGCTGAACCAGATCAGCATCACCGTCCCTGCCACCAGCGGGCCTGGCCCTGTACCAAGCCAGGGCAGGAAAGGCGTCAGATAACCCACCGCGGAAATACCAATGGCGACGTTGCCGATCATCAGCGAGAGGAAATACAGGTAGGAGCAGAGGAAGAATGCGGACTTGCCATGGGCCTCTTCGCTGTAGGCCGACATTCCGCCCGAGCGCGTGCAATAGATGCCGCATTGCGCGAAACAGTAGGCGATGGCCATCGAACCCACAGCCGTCACGACCCACGATAGCAGCGACACAGCACCGATCTGCGCCATGCTGGCGGGCAGCATGATGATACCTGAGCCCATCATGTTGACGGTGACCAAAGTGGTCAGCCCGACCAAACCCATTTTCTTTGCTGGATCGCGCACAGGAATGACCTCCGATGAACCAAGCGGCTTCGATAGCGTTTCTGGCGGTGCGCCTGCTCCCCGGCCCAACCCGGGATGGGCAGAGCCTGATACAGGGTATTGCCCATCACACAAAGCTTGTGCAACCACACTAGCAATGCGTCGGCTGCAGTGGTTATCAAATGTCAAGAATAGTGCGAAGGAGCGTCGGCGCTGATCTTAGGCAATGGTTATTCACGGATTATTGGAAAGGCTGGTTATCGAGCGGATGCAGGATGACGAGACATGCAGGACGCCGGCCGGCATTACAAGCAGTCACGCCCGACCGCAAAAAAATCAGATTTGTCCCCTTTCTTGTAGTCCATTTCCCAAAGATACTCGCTACGCCTGTTTTTCGTTGCGGTCGTTATTTCTGAGTTTTAGGCTCGGTGGGTCGTTGCACATCAACGACCGGCTTTGACAGGCCGCGACGAGATACTTTGCAGAGCTTTGCCTTTAATGGCGGCTGTGTATGGGGCACGTTCGCGTGCGCCGGTTCTGGTATCCGCCGGTCTGTCAACCTATGCACAGCTGCCACCTAACTGTTTGACAGCAGGTAGCAGGCGGCCCTGAAAATGGATACCAAAGCATGTTGAAGATAGTCCCCGATCCCCCGCACACCCTTCACTCCCTCGAAGACACGCTGATGATGGCTGCCGACTACGCGCTCTGCGCCGAGGTCGTTGCCCAACAGGCGATGTTGATGCAGCCCAAAGCACCCGTGTCCTTGATGATCATGACCTCGATGCACGAGCTTGATGCCCTGCGCAAATTGCTCGAGTCAGCTCTGGCACAAATACAGAAACCAGCCGACCCGCAGACGCTGCATTAGTCCTCATCATGATCTGCCTGGCCTGGCTCTTTCCCCGGCTAGCTTCCTCGCACAGCACCGCCCCTGAGGTTGTAGACGACCCTTAGGCGCCCGGTGAAACCTGTGGGAGCCGGGCTTGCCGGCGATAGGGCCAGCCCAGGCATCCAGAATTTCGGGAGTTCAAACAATGACTGCCGTAGTGCGCATGCTGAAAACGTGAAACCAACCACGCCTAAGGGACCAGCACGGTACCTGTGGGCTTGCCCGCGAAGGGCCGCACTGCGCTCCAGCAGTGACGCCCGTGTCGTAGCCGGCCGAACATGGCGACCACGCTGAACACAGCGCCCCAACTTGGCACCTTGGCGCCCCAAAACCACACACGCCGCTGCCGCAACGTTCACCAAGCGTGCCCCGCTCTCGGCCTGCAGCCCCTCTAACACAAGCCCTTGAACAATAATCTGACCAATTGGCCATGTTTTTGCTGTGCAACTGCTCATCACCCTGACCCCGAGCAGTCCCATGTCCAGATCCCCCTCGCAACTGCGCCTTGAGCTGCGTGCCATTACCAAGCGATACCCGGGCACCTTGGCCAACGACCGCATCGACCTGCGCATCGCTGCCGGTGAAATCCACGCCCTGCTCGGCGAGAACGGCGCAGGCAAGAGCACCCTGATGAAGATCATCTACGGCGTCACCGCGCCGGATGCCGGCCAGGTGTTGTGGGAAGGCCAGCCCGTGCACGTGCGCGACCCCGCCCGTGCCCGCGCGCTGGGCATCGGCATGGTGTTCCAGCACTTTTCCCTGTTCGAAACCCTGAGCGTCGCGCAAAACATTGCCCTGGCCCTTGGCCGCGATGCCGGAACGCCAAAGCAGCTGGCACCACGCATCCGCGAAGTGTCCCAACGCTACGGCATGGGCCTGGAGCCGGAGCGCCTGGTGCACAGCCTGTCGATCGGTGAACGCCAGCGGGTGGAAATCGTGCGCTGCCTGATGCAGCCGATCAAGCTGCTGATCCTCGATGAGCCGACCTCGGTGCTTACCCCGCAAGAGGTCGACGAACTGTTCGTCACCTTGCGCGCACTCGCCGCAGAGGGCTGCAGCATCCTGTTCATCAGCCACAAGCTCAACGAAGTGCGTGCCCTGTGCCACGGTGCCACGGTGTTGCGCGGCGGCCGCGTCTCCGGCGCTTGCAGCCCGGCGCAATGCAGCGATCTGCAGCTGGCGCGGATGATGGTCGGCGATGCCGAAGGGCTGGAGGCAAGTTACCCGAAAAGCGCCGGCGGCTTGCCACGTCTGCGGGTGGACGACCTGTCCTGGCGCAACAAGGACCCGTTCGGCACGTCCTTCGAACACCTGCGCCTGGAAGTGCGCAGCGGCGAGATCGTCGGCATCGCGGGGGTCGCCGGCAATGGCCAGGACGAACTGCTGGCCCTGCTCAGTGGGGAAACACGCCTGCCCGCCAGCGACCGCGAACGCATCACCCTCGACAACCGGCCAATGGCCCACCTGTACCCCGACGCCCGCCGCGCCCTGGGGGTGGCATTCGTACCGGCCGAGCGCCTTGGGCACGGCGCAGTGCCGGACATGAGCCTGGCCGACAACGCCCTGCTCACTGCTTTCCAGCACGGCCTGGTCAACCGCGGCCTGATCCGCTCGGGCAAGGTGCAGGCGCTGGCCGAGCAGATCATCCAGCGCTTCGCGGTCAAGGCCCCGGATGCCCGCGCCACGGCACGCAGCCTGTCCGGGGGCAACCTGCAGAAGTTCATCCTCGGCCGCGAAATCCTCCAGGCCCCCAAGCTGCTGGTCGCTGCCCACCCGACGTGGGGCGTGGATGTCGGCGCCGCCGCGGCGATTCACCGTGCGCTGATTGCCCTGCGCGACGCCGGTGCGGCAATCCTGGTGATCTCCGAAGACCTGGAAGAGCTGTTCCAGATCAGCGACCGCATCGGCGCGCTGTGCAGTGGCCGCCTGTCGCCGCTCAAGGCCACCGCACAGACCCATACCGTGGAGGTCGGCGGCTGGATGGCCGGCCAGTTCGATGCCCCGCAAGACGCCGCCTGACGAGAGCCCTTCATGTTGCTATCCCTCGAACCCCGCACCCAGCAGTCCCGTGCCATGCTCGTGCTGTCACCCCTGCTCGCCGCCCTGCTGACCCTGCTCAGCGGGGCGATCCTGTTCAGCGCCCAGGGGCATGCCCCCTTGCAGACATTTCACACCTTGCTGATCGAACCCATCAGCGACCTCTACGGCCTCTCTGAGCTGCTGCTCAAAGCCCTGCCAATCCTGCTCTGCGCCTTCGGCCTGGCCGTGGCCTACCAGGCGCGGATCTGGAACATCGGCGCAGAAGGCCAGTTGCTGATGGGCGCCCTGGCCGGCAGTGCCGTGGCGATCCACCTCATCGATTGGGAAAGCCGCTGGGCACTGCTTTGGGTGTTACTCGCCGGCACGCTGGCCGGTGCGCTGTGGGGGGCGCTCGCGGCCTGGCTGCGCACGCACTTCAATGCCAACGAAATCCTGACCACCATCATGCTCAATTACATCGCCTTGAACCTGCTGCTGTTCTTCGTCCACGGGCCACTCAAGGACCCCGAAGGGTTCAGCTTCCCGCAATCGGCGATGTTCGGCGATGCCAGCCGCCTGCCGGCGCTGTTCGAGGATGGCCGACTGCATGTCGGGCTGTACTTCGTGCTGATGGCCCTGGTGGCGGTGTGGGTGCTGCTGCACAAGAGCTTCCTCGGTTTTCAGATCAAAGTGCTCGGCCTGGACCGGCGCGCTGCCGGTTTCGTCGGCTTCCGTGAAAAGCGCCTGGTCTGGCTGGCGCTGCTGATCAGCGGCGGCCTGGCAGGCCTGGCCGGGGTCAGCGAAGTCAGTGGGCCGATCGGCCAATTGGTGCCGCAGGTTTCCCCAGGTTATGGCTACGCGGCGATCACCGTAGCGTTTCTCGGGCGCCTCAACCCGTTTGGCATTCTGGTCGCCGGGTTGTTGATGGCCCTGCTCTACCTCGGCGGCGAGAACGCGCAGATGAGCCTGAACCTGCCGCAATCGCTGACCGGGCTGTTCCAGGGAATGATGCTGTTCTACCTGCTGGCCTGCGACGTGCTGATCCTCTACCGGCTGCGCCTGAAGCTGAAAGGGCACCGCCGAGCGCCGTTGGCAAAAACCGCCAGTGCCTGAATTCCCATGACCCTTTCGTTTACCTGCCGCTCAACGCGTGCAGGCTGAGGCTTCGACTATGGATCTTGATCTGCTTGGCAACATTCTTTACGCCATGGTGCGCTGCGGTACCCCACTGCTGCTGGTCGCCCTGGGCGAACTGGTGTGCGAAAAGAGCGGCGTACTCAACCTCGGCCAGGAAGGCATGATGCTGTTCGGTGCGGTGGTGGGTTTCATCGCCGCCTACGCCACCGGCAACCTCTGGCTGGGCGTCCTGATGGCGTGCCTGGCCGGTATGCTGCTGGCTTCACTGTTCGCCCTGGTAGCACTCGGTTGCCAGGCCAACCAGGTGGCGACCGGGCTGGCGCTGACCATATTCGGTGTCGGCCTGTCGTCATTCGTCGGCACCGCCTGGGTCGGCAAGCCCTTGAGCGGCTTCGAGCCGGTGGCCATACCACTGCTGGCGGACATTCCGGTCATCGGCCATATGCTGTTCAACCAGGATGTGCTGGTTTACCTGTCCTTCGGCCTGTTCGTGCTGATTGCCTGGACGCTGCTCAAAAGCCGCACCGGCCTGATCCTCCAGGCCGTCGGTGAAAACCCCGACGCCGCCAGCGCCATGGGCCTGCCCGTGCTACGCGTGCGCACCTTGGCGGTGCTGTTCGGCGGCGCCATGGCCGGACTGGCCGGGGGTTACCTGTCGCTGGCCTACACACCGATGTGGGCAGAAAACATGACCGCAGGTCGCGGCTGGATCGCCCTGGCGCTGGTGGTGTTCGCCAGTTGGCGAGTACTGCGTGTGCTGCTCGGCGCCTACCTGTTTGGCCTGGCGAGCATCCTGCACCTGGTGGCCCAGGGTATCGGCGTGAGCTTCCCTGCCAACCTGCTGGCCATGCTGCCGTATGTGGCCACGATCCTGGTGCTGGTGGTGCTGTCGCGCGATGCCATCAAAACCCGCCTGTATGCACCGGTTTCACTGGGTCAGCCGTGGAAGACCGGGCGCTGAGGCCTCACGCCTGGCCCGCACCGTGCACCGCAATTCATGCCCCTCTGTTCTGTTTTCTTGCATTACCAACGCGCCCTACACAGCCAACATGAAGACCTACAGGAGCCACACCTTGAAGCCTCACAACAAAAGCAAATACCTGCTGCGCGCCCTGGCTGCCGCCATTGGCCTGAGCACCGCCCTGTCCGCCGCCGCCGCCGACCCGCTGAAGGTCGGTTTCGTCTATATCGGCCCGATCGGCGACCATGGCTGGACCTATCAGCATGAGCAGGGCCGCCAGGCCCTGATCAAGCAGTTCGGTGACAAGGTCGACAGCAGCTTCGTCGAGAACGTGCCGGAAGGCGCCGATGCCGAGCGGGTCATCCGCAACATGGCCAAGGGCGGCTACGACCTGGTGTTCGCCACATCGTTCGGCTACATGAACCCCACCGCCAAAGTCGCCAAGCAGTTCCCGAAGGTCACCTTCGAACATGCCACCGGCTACAAGCAGGACAAGAACCTTGGTACTTACCTGGCCACATCCTACGAAGGCCGTTACGTTGGCGGCTACCTGGCCGCGAAGATGACCAAGACCAAGAAGATCGGCTATGTCGCCTCCTTCCCGATTCCGGAAGTGCTGCGCGATATCAATGCCATCCAGCTGGCGCTGGACAAATACAACCCCGGCACCGAAATCAAGGTGGTGTGGGTCAACTCCTGGTTCGACCCGGGCAAAGAGGCCGATGCCGCCAACGCCCTGATCGACCAGGGCGTTGACGTGCTGTTCCAGCACACCGACAGCCCTGCACCGATCCAGACCGCCGAACGCCGCGGCATCTACGCCGTCGGCTACGCCTCGGACATGGCCCACTTCGGGCCCAAGGCGGTGCTGACCTCCATCGTCAACAATTGGGGGCCGCACTACATCAAGAGCACTCAGGCGGTCATGGACGGCACCTGGAAACCCCAGGACTACTGGGGCGGGCTTGCCGATGGCACCGTACAACTGCCCATCAGCGACCTGGTGCCGGCCGAGGTCAAAAGCGGCGCCGAACAGATCATCGCCAGTATCAAGGACGCCTCTTTCCACCCCTTCACCGGCCCGATCCTGGACCAGGCTGGCGCAGTCAAGATCCCCGCAGGTGCCGTGGCCAGCAATGCCGAACTGGCAGGCATGAACTACTACGTCAAAGGCATTACGGCGCAACTGCCCAAATAAACGCCGGGTGGGAGCGCCAGCCGCTCCCGCTTGCACCGCCATTTCACGGAGCCATTCATGAACACCCTGCCGATCATCGATATCAGCCCGCTCTACCAGCACGACCCCGCCGCACGCCAGGCCGTAGCCCGGCAGATCGACGCCGCCTGCCGGCAGTGGGGCTTCTACTACATCAAGGGGCACCCCATCCCGGCCACACGCATTGGCGCACTGAAGGCGGCCGCCGAACAGTTCTTCGCCTGCCCGGCCGAAGAAAAGCTGCGCATCGACATCACCCAGAGCGAGCACCATCGCGGCTACGGCGCCATCGCCACCGAGCAGCTGGACCCGAGCCGGCCAAGCGACCTGAAGGAAACCTTCGACATGGGCTTTCACATGGCCCCGGATCATCCCGACGTGCTCGCGAAAAAGCCACTGCGCGGTCCCAACCGGCACCCCGCGATTGCCGGGTGGGAGGCGCTGCTGCAAACGCATTACCAGGACATGCACGCCTTGTCCCTGACTCTGCTGCGGGCGATGGCGCAGGCGTTGGGTATCGAGCACGACTTCTTCGACCAGCGCTTTGCCAACCCCATCAGTGTGTTTCGCATGATCCACTACCCGCCGCGCCAGGCCGCCAGCAGCACCGACCAGCAAGGCGCCGGCGCGCACACCGACTACGGATGCGTGACCTTGTTGTACCAGGACAGCACCGGCGGCCTGCAGGTGCAGAGCGTGGATGGCCAGTGGATCGATGCGCCACCGATCGAGGGCACCTATGTGGTCAACATCGGCGACATGATGGCGCGGTGGAGCAACGACAGGTACACCTCAACGCCCCACCGGGTGGTCAGCCCGCAGGGCGCGCACCGCTACTCGATGCCGTTCTTTGCCGAACCGCACCCGGACACGATGATCAGTTGCCTGCCCAACTGCTCCAGCCCCGACAACCCGCCCAAATACCCGCCGGTTTCGTGCAGTGCCTACATGCTGTCGCGCTTCGCCGAAACCTATGCCTATCGCCGTGAGCAGGCTATTTAGCTTACCCGCTGTGCACTTGCCAGCACGATGTTGCGCGCTGGTTGGCGCGCTCCTGCTAATGGAATGCAAAAAGTGGTCGCTGACCGAACAGTTATTATTATTAATCATTAACACTATTAACCAAATACGCATACTCCAGTTCAGCCGTATGAAACGGCGCTCTACCAAGAACAATAACTGGAGCCACTTATGCGCCACCCGTCCCTTCTTCTGGGCCTGCCTGCTGCGTGCCTGTTACTCAGCACCTGCACAAACTCCGCGGCCTTCGCCGAAGGCTTCGCAGATGACACCAGATTCATCCTCAATACGCGTAACGTGTACTTTGCCCGCGACTACAAGGGCAGTGACGCGCAGGTTGCCAAGCGCGCCGAGTGGGCTCAAGGCTTCATTCTGCAAGGGGGCACCGGGTACACCCAAGGGCCCGTCGGGGTTGGGTTCGACCTGCTCGGCCAGTTCGGCGTCAAGCTTGACAGTGGCAAAGGCCGCGCAGGCACCGGCCTGATTCCCGACAATGACGGCGGCCCTGCAGATGACTTCGGCAGGTTGGGTGGTGTGGTCAAACTGCGTGCCTGGAAAGGCGAACTGAAGTACGGCGAGCAGATACTCAACCTGCCCATCTTGCGCAGCAATGATGGCCGGTTACTGCCGCAGACCCAGTTCGGTACCACCCTGACGGTTGCGCCCGTCAGTGCCGTCAAGTTTCAGGCAGGCAGGATAGAATCGTTCAGCGGTCGGGACTCCACCGACCAGGAAAAACTGCACATGCATGGCAGCAGCGTCACCGCAAAGCATTTCGACTATGCTGGCGCCGAGTGGCAGTCTATCGACGCGCACCTGCAACTGGGCTATTGGCACGCCGAACTCAAGGACATCTACAGACAGGACATGTACCGCTTCGCCTATCAGCAGCCCTGGGGCACTGCCATGCTGCGCCTGGACAGCGGGCTTTATGCAAGCGCTGAACAAGGCGCGGCAAAAGCGGGCGCACTGGACAACCGCGCATTCTACCTGGGCCTACGCTGGAGTCAGGCGGGGCACGCAGTGCTGCTGGGGTACCAGAGACAATTCGGCGACGATGATTTCGTCGCCTTGCAGGACAGCGGCACGCTGATGACCAACCACGCCAACAACATCTTCGCCTATGCGCGCGAACGCTCCTGGCAAGTGCGTTATGACTACGAATTCGCGGCAATGGGTTTGCCCGGCATGAGCGTCATGGCGCGCTACATCTACGGTGACCATGTGCAGCGCAGCAATGCCGACGGCGGCCATGAATGGGAACGTGACGTGTCGGTACGCTACGTCGTGCAATCAGGCCAGTGGCGCGACCTGAGCGTAGCGCTGGGTTTGTCGACCTTACGCTCGACTTTTCAGAGCAGTTTCGACGAGGTCAGGTTGCAACTCAGCTACCCGATCATGTTGCTCTGACGCGGCGCCGCTGCCTGGCCTTGCAGGCGGCGGCGGCGCAAAGCCTATCGGCAAACGAAAGACTCTGCCTCGTCTGGATCGCCCTGTCCGCGGTAATGCGCTTCTTGCGGGTACGGGCACAGCGCACGCGTGCGCCCAGGGAACGCCACACCCTGCGCTAACAGGCGTGCAGGAGCCTGGCCTTGCGCCTGCCAGCGCTCCAGTGCGGTCAAAGGGTCGAAATCATCCAGCCCCGGGCCGTCACCGCAGTGGGTCATGCCCGGGACGATAAACAGCCTTGCCCAGCGGTCCAGTTGGCCCACCCCGCCGTTATCGGTTGTGAGCTGCTGCCAATAACGGCGCATGTCGTTGGCCGAAAACACCGGGTCGCTGTTGCCCTGGACGACGATCAGCTTGCCACCGTTATCGATGAAGCTCGACATCTGGGTCGATACCGCATCATTGATCGCAGCAGTCTGCGCCGTCGCCTGGGCGACCTCATCAAAATTCACCGCTTCAAGCTTGAGATTTGGGTCTGCCGGGGTCATGAAGTAGTACCCCAGCGAGCCGGGCGTTAGTGTGGCATTGCGCGCGTCGGGCTCCCCCGAGCTGGAGCTGCCCAGCTTCCAGGCCCTCCAGCCGTCCGAAGCAATGCCGGCATCCCAGGGCCAGTCGCTGTACAGCGCGTTGCCGTGGCTGTCGTGCGCGCCTTCGAACACACTACGCAGGGCGTTGACCTTCACAGCACTGAGACACCCGTCGAGTTGGCCCGTGTGGCACTGCAGCACAGCGGGGTCGAAGTGGCAGCGGCTCATGGCGTCGATCGCACCGTCCTTGATACCGTCCAATGCATCGCATTGCGCCAGCAGACGGTTGGCAATCAGCGTCTGGTCTGCCTGGGTCAAGGCTTGCGCCAAGATCGGGCGGCCGTCTTCAGTACGTGGCGCAACGGCGTTCAGTGCGCGGGTATCCCATGCCTGGGCAACGGCCGCGCGGCTCAAGCGCAGGCCAGGGTTGCCAGCAATGATCCCATCGAACGCCAACGGGTAGCGCTGCGCAGCCACCAGGGCAGAACGCCCACCGTTAGAGCAGCCCATGAACACGCTATGGCTCGGTGACTGCCCGTAGTAGTCGCCGATCAGGCGTTTTGCCTGGGCCGTCACCGTGCCTATAGCGGCATAGGCGTAGTCCAGCCGTGCCTGCTGGTCGAGGCCAAACTGCGCATCGCTGTTGTTGCGCCCGGCATGCCCAGAGTCGGTCGACACCACCGCATAGCCTCGGTTGAGCGCCGGCTGCGCGGTTGCGCCACGAAATGGCAGCGCCCCCAGCGCCTGCCCGACCACACCATCCATTCCCCCACCCCCTTGAAACAGGAAGCGCCCGTTCCAAGGTGAAGGCATGCGCAATTCGAAATGCGTGGCATAACTCACGCCCGCATGGCCGGTGCGCTCGCCAATGGCGCCGGTTATCAGGCAATGCCCAGGCATGGCGAGCTTGCTTAATGCCGCACCGGTCAAGGCGGCACGGGACGGGTTGGCCTGGGGGCGTTCACCCGCTGGCAGGTAGCGCTGCCCGGTGAACTTGACCGCAGGGTCGCTGCTGGTCAGGGCCAGACAGCTGGCTGCATCGTCGGCACTGGCCAGCGGGAAGTAGAGCAAACTGCAGCTCAACACCAGCACAGCCCGCGAGGCGGGCCGCGAATTGAAAGTGATCACCAAGGCATTCCTTTGTAAGCGTAGTGGGGACAGCACAGCGTGATGATAGACCATATAGTTAACATGATTAACTACATGGTCTATCATCACGCTGGTGCAACCCTCCCCAACAACAAGGATCGCCATGTTAAACACCTCCATGATCACGCCGTTGACGCTTGCTGCCCTGCTGGCCAGCCCCGCTGCCCTGGCTACCGAAGCGCCCCCGCGGCTGGTGCCTGTATATGAAGCAATTGTCGACATCGCGCCAAGCCAGGCACTGGGCAAGGGCCCCCTGGGTGAGCGCTTCATCGTGCCGATCCTCGGCGGCGAATTTCACGGGCCTGGGCTTGAGGGAAAAGTCCTCCCCGGCGGCGCTGATCGGCAACTGGTGCGAACAGACGGCGTCAAACAACTGGATGCCTTGTACGAGTTGCAGACAAGCGACGGGGCCGTGCTGACAGTGCGTAATCAGGTGATGGTCCACAACCTTGACCCCGACAGGCGCTACGCGTTTTCCCACGTCAGCATTGAAGCGCCGCGAGGCCCCTATGCCGGCTTGAGCCAAGCGATCCTGGTGGGCAGCCTCACCAGCCTGAAACCGGCGCGCAATGCCGTTTCGATCAAGGTTTATCGGGTGGAATGACCCAAGGCAGGCAGTTCACCGACGGGCTGCACTGACCAGCGCCAGGCGCAGTTGTTGCCAGTCGTTTGTTCATACACTCTGACCATTATCGATCCGGGCCAACAAGGCTTCGCCTCGCGCCCAAACGCCCTCGCGCCTGGCAACCGGCATGCCGTCAAGGCTGCGATAGACCAACGCCAGGCGGGGGTTGCCAGCCAATAGGTCACGATGGCGGATGATGAAGTGCCAGTACAGCGCGTTGAACGGGCAGGCATCCTCCTCGACCGCATGCTCGACCTTGTAGCTGCAGGCCTTGCAGTGGTCGGACATGCGCTGGATGTAACGGCCACTGGCGCAATACGGTTTGGACCCCAGGTAGCCGCCGTCAGCGTGCATCACCATGCCGAGCGTGTTGGGCAGTTCCACCCAGTCGAAGGCATCCATGTACACGGCCAGGTACCACTCGCATATCGCGCTGGGCTCAATGCCGGCGAGCAGTGCGAAGTTGCCCGTGACCATCAGCCGCTGAATGTGGTGTGCATAGCCCAACTGCAGGGTCTGGCCGATGGCCTGCGCCATGCAGCGCATGCGGGTATGCCCGGTCCAGTAGAATTCCGGCAACGCACGGTCGTTGCCCAGGTAATTGAGCCCGGCATACTCAGGCATGCGTAGCCAATAGATGCCGCGCACATACTCGCGCCAGCCGATCAGTTGGCGGATGAAACCCTCAGCCGCGTTGAGCGGTATCCGCGCCTCACGCCAGGCATTGTCCACGTCTTCGCACAACCGCCGCACATCCAGCAGCCCGATGTTCAGGGCCGCACTGATACGCGCATGGAACAGGAACGGCTCGCCTTCGGCCATGGCGTCCTGGTAGTCGCCGAACGCGGCCAGGCAAAACTCGAGAAAATGTTCCCAGAGCTGCTGGGCCTGTTCATGGGTCACGGGATAGTCGAACCCTTCTACCGCCCCGTAATGGTCACTGAAGCATTCGCCGACCAGCGCCACGACCGCCGTGGTGATTTCGTCCTGGGCAAAGCGCGCCGGGAACGGTCCGCGCAGCCCCCGTGGCAAGGGTTTGCGGTTGTCACCATCCAGGTTCCAGGTGCCACCCACCGGGCTGCCATCGGGCTCCAGCAGAAGGCCGCAACGCTTGCGCATGCCGCGGTAAAAGTGCTCCATACGCAATTGGCGACGGTCTTTTGCCCAGCGTGCGAAAGCATCGCGCGAGCAAAGAAACCGTGTATCGCGATGCCATACCAGTGGTAAGCCGGCGTCATTCAAAGCCTGCTCCAGGCGCCATTCGCCACACTCGGTCAGGTGAATGTGCGTCGCACCCAGCGCCTGCTGCCACCGTCGCAGTTCACCAGCAATGCTGCCGCTGTTGCCGGTTGCGTTCAGTTCCACATACTCCACCCGCCAGCCGCGCTCACGCAGCGCCTGGGCGAAATGGCGCATGGCGCTGAAAATGAGCACGATCTTTTGCGGATGATGCGGCACGTAGCGCGCCTCGCCCTGCACTTCCGCCATCAGGATCACGTCGTGTGCAGGGTCCAGCGCGGCGAGGCTTGCCAGGTCGAACGACAGTTGATCCCCCAGCACCAGGCCCAAGCGCAATGCACGGTCTACCACTGGCTGGCCAGCGTCACCGGCACGCGCAGGGGCTCGACAGGGCCGTTGCGCTGCCCGCACATCTCGTCATGCACCACCTGTTGCACCAGCATGCACGGCACAGGCGGCAGATCGGCCAGCAGTTGTCGCAGCTCGGTGGTCGAGCGAAAGCGCACCGCCTGGCCGTTTGCATCGCTGAGCGTGAGCGGCCCGGCGTCAGTCAGCGCCCGCAGGATGTAAAAGCCGCCTTCCAGCGACAGCAGCTCAAGTTCTTTAACGTCACCGGCTGCTGCCAGCTCCGTCAGGTTGTGCAGATTCATGGCGTGTACTCCATAAGGCAGGCATCACCTGCGCGGGGGCATTTGCAAACGTTTAGGCTCGCTAAATCCTATACAAGAATAGCTTCTTGTACAGGTTTTGGGCTTTTATATATTTATCCTCCGTGCCCGAGCCGCGTTCAGCAGATGAAACGATGCAGCGTTCATCCAGTGCCCTTTGTGTGCACACACCTCTTTTCAGATACTGCAGAACCGTTAGAATCGCGTTCTCATCCCCTCACCCGTCCCCGAGCTACCCTTTGAACCTGGCCCGCCCCGAAAAAGCACTGGTTGCCTGGATGCTGTACTTCAGCATCCTGTTCGGCTCGTTGCTCTGCGCAATGGGGCATGGGCAGATGGCCGGGCTGCGCCTCAGCGGCCTGGACGACGCCGCTTGGTGCGCCGCCGACAGCAGCGGTGCATTCAAGGGTGACCAGGACATCACCGACCCGATGCCGCCCACCGGCGCCGACTGTGTGATCACCAGCCTGTTCTGCGCCAGCCTGCTTGCCGCCTTCTTCGGCCTGCTGGCCCTGCTCGCTGGCGAGTCGCGCACACCCTTGCCCAGGCAACCGCCGCCGCGCCTGCCCAAACACCGCTGGCCGTTAGTCAACCCCCGCGCCTCACCCGCCCCCCTTCCCGTGCTCTGACATCGCCACGCCGCGGCATCGCCTGCGGCGGGCGTTAATCTATTTCAGCCAGGAAGCCTTGCATGTTCCGCATGACCACTTTGGCGCTGCTCGTTGGCAGCGCAACCTGCGCGTGGGCGCAGGATCAAACCCTGACACTGCCTGCCAGCAACGTGACGGCCAGCGCCGACCAACCGAAACCGGCCACCGCCCTGAACCTTGATACCCCCATCGAAAGCGGCTCGCGCCTGAACCTCAGCGCCCGTGAAAACCCCGCTTCGGTCAGTGTGGCCGACCGCAAGACCATGGAGCGTATCGGCGCGCGCAACTTCCAGGACGCCGCCAACGCCCTGCCGGGGGTGAATGCGTCGGCGCCGCCCGGCTGGGGCGGTTATGTGGCGTACCGGGGTTTCAACGGTGCCCAGGTCAGCCAGCTGTTCAACGGCATCAACCTGCAGTACGGCGCAGCGGCACGCCCGGTCGGCGCCTGGATCTATGACCGCGTCGAACTGCTGGGTGGCCCGTCGTCGTTCCTCAACGGCAGTGGCGCCGTGGGCGGCAGCCTCAACGTGATCACCAAGTTGGCCAGCCGCGATGAGGACACCTTCGAAGGCCGGGTCAGCTATGGCCGCTACGACACCTGGGAAACCGCGGTAGGCTTCAACAAGGCGCTCAACAGTGGCGACGGCACACGCCACTATGCGCGGCTCGACTACAGCCGCACCCACACCAACGGCTATATCGACCGCCAAGAGAACGGTGCCGGCAACCTGGCCTTCTCGCTGCTCAGTGACATCAACGACCAGTTGTCGCACACCCTTGCACTTGAATACCTGGAAGAAAAGGAAGACAGCCCCTACTGGGGTACGCCAGTGTTGCAACCGCTGACAGGGACCTTGCACATTGACAAAGGCAACCGCTTCAACAACTACAACGTCGAAGACGGCCGCTACGAGCAGCGCACCCGCTGGCTGCGATCGATCACCGACTATCGTTTCGACGACACCACCCAGTTGCGCAATACGTTCTACCACTACGACGGCCAGCGCGATTACCGCAACCTCGAGGTGTACCGCTACAACGCCGACAACAGCGCCATTGCCCGCTCCGGGGGCTACCGCCAACGTCACGACCAGGAGGTCAATGGCAACCGCCTGGAGCTGACCCACCAAGGCCAACTGTTCGGCCTGGCCAGCGACTGGGCATTTGGCGTTGACTACAACCACAACCAGCAAACCAACTACCCGCTGTCCAAAGGGGCCTTCGACACCGTCAACCCGAACGGCTTCGAGCCCGGTGACTTCCTCGACATCCCCGGCATGGACGCACCGCGCAGCAAAGGCCGCAGCACGACCACCGACACCTCCTCGGGCTTCGTCGAGAACCGCACGCGCCTGACCGACCAGTTGTCGCTGATCACCGCCTTGCGCTACGACCACATCGACTTCGACGTTGTCGACCATGTCGCACGCTCGAAACTCGACCGGCGCTGGGACGCGGTCACTGGTCGCCTGGGCCTGGTCTACGACCTGACCCCGCACGTCAGCCTCTATACCCAGTACAGCACCTCGGCCGAACCACCAGGAGGCACGCTGACCAGTGCGTCGATCAGCCAGGTCGGTGACTTCGACCTGAGCACCGGCCGCCAGGTCGAGGTGGGCAGCAAGTTCGACTTCCTCGAAGGCCGCGGCTCGGCCACCGCAGCGGCCTATCGCATCGTGCGCAAGAACATCTCGGTGCCCTCTTCGACCGTGCCCAACACCACCGAGCAGGCAGGCCAGCAGACCTCCACCGGTATCGAGCTGGCGGCGTCGTTCAAGGTCACGCCCAAGCTGCTGGCGGCCGGTAACTTCAGTTGGGTGAATGCCGAGTACGACGAGTTCAACGAGACCATTGGCGGTGTGGTGTATTCGCGCAAGGGCAAGAACCCGGTGAACATCCCCGACCGCGTGGCCAACCTCTGGCTGACCTACGACCTGGCGCCGGGCTGGCAAGTGGGTGCCGACGCCCGCTACGTGGCCTCGGTGTACGCCAATACCGCCAACACCGCCTGGGTGCCGTCCTACACCCTATACGGGCTGTCCATGACCCACGACCTGGACAAGCATGTGCAGCTCAGCGCACGGTTGCGCAACCTCACCGACGAGGTTTACGCCCGCTTCATCCACCAGAGCAACACCCAGTACTACCTGGGTGAGCCGCGCAGCCTGGAAGTCGCTGTGCAGTGGCGTTACTGATGGGCCTGGCGTCGCATGCGGCGCCAGAGCCGCCAGGTAAAGGCGCCTAAAGAGACGGTGGTCGACAGACGCCATAACCCGCAGAATACGGCGTCTTGCGCCACCTGAAGGAATTGCTCATGCTGTACGTAGTCATGCTCGGTGGCCGCCACCCACGGGCCAGTATCGAGGTACACGACGTGCTGTTCGCACAGGCGGACTCACTGCAGCAGGCGTACCCGCAACTGCGCGAGGGCTGGTTCGGCAGCCGTGCAGGCCTGCACATCGACTCGTGGCTGGAGGTCGACGGTATCGATCGCTACCGTGTCGCGTTCAGCCAACTGGCGCCAGGGGCGGATGACCCGCGGCTGTTCTTCATCAACCTGGGCGGCTACGAGCCGCAGGTGTTTGGTGAGGCGCACCGCTACCTGCTGGTAGTGGCCAGGGACAAGGCCCAGGCCAAGCAACTGGGCAAGCAACGCATGCAGGCAGGCTGGCTCAAGCCGCATACCGATGCAGTGCTTGAGGTAGACGATTGCCTGCCTGTCGACCTGGTGGGCGGGCGTTATGTGCACTTGATCGAAGGTGCGCATGGCGGGCTGCGTCAATACAGCGACTACATCCTGCTCTGAGGCGCCGACTGCCTGTCATTGGCCCTGGGGCAACGATCCGGACCCTCAGCGCACCTTCGCATGCCCCGGCGCCGGCATCACCTGCACCTGGCCATGCTCCACCCCACGCTCGACCATCAATTGGCGAGACAACTCGCCAATGCGGCCGCTTTCGCCCTGCAGCACCGAGACCTCCAGGCAGTGGCCGGCGTCCAGGTGCACGTGCAGGGTGGACCGGGTCAGATCGTGGTGGGCATGCAGGGTCTGGTTGAGCCGCCTGGGCAGTTCGCGGGTGCTGTGGTCGTACAGGTAGCTGACCACGGCCACGCAGGCGGCATCGTCCGGCAATGCTTCAGACTCGCGCATGCCTGCACGCAGCAGGTCGCGAATGGCCTCCGAACGGCCCTGGTAGCCTTGGCTCGCCACCCGCCGATCGATGACGTCGAGCAGCTCTTCATCCAGCGTGATGGTGATTCGTTGCATTCTGTAACTTCCGGTAAGATGATTTCACGTAGACATCATACCCACCGCGCTTTAGCCTACGGCCTCCGTGAAAGTGGGGAACGCAGTGTGAAGCAGCAGCCAGGTAAACGAAAGCCCGCCCTATGGGGCATCCTTTTACTAGCTGCGTGCACTGTTGCACCGGCCAGCAGCGCCGCCGAGCAAGGGCCAAGGCTGGTGTACTCATGGCCTGTGAATGCCGGGCCGCTCGACCCGCGTGGCTACTCCCCGAACCAGATGTACGCCCAGGCCATGGTCTATGAACCCCTGGTGCGCTATACCGCTGCGGGTACGCTGGAGCCTTGGCTGGCTGAGGCCTGGCAGGTTTCCGATGACGGCAAGACCTACACGTTCACGCTTCGTGACGGCGTGCGCTTCAGTGATGGCACACCGTTCGACGCGCCTGCGGCCAAAGCCAACCTCGATGCAGTGCTGGCCAACGCTCAGCGCCACCGCTGGATGGAGCTGGTGACCACCCTGGACCACGTTGAAGCACCTGAACGCCTGACCCTGCGCCTGGTCCTCAAGCACCCCTACTACCCGACGCTGATGGAACTGGCCCAGGTTCGTCCCTTACGCTTTGCCTCGCCTCAGGCTAAACCCGGCCAACCCGCCGGTACCGGCCCGTGGATGCGCGCCGAATCGCGCCTGGGCGAATACGACCGCTTCGTGCGCAACCCTCATTACTGGGGGCCAAAGCCGGCCTACGGCGAGGTCATGGTCAAGGTCATCCCAGACCCCAACAGCCGCGCACTGGCCCTGCAGGCCGGCGAAGTCGAGCTGATCCAGGGCGCCGCCGGCGAAATCACGGCCGGCACGTTCGTACGCCTGCGTGACCAGGGCTTTGCCACCGCACTGTCGGCACCGCTGGCCACCCGCACCCTGGCGATGAACACCGGCCGTGGCGCTACCCGTGATCTGGCGGTACGCCAGGCGATCAACGAGGCGGTGGACAAGCAAGCCATCATCGACAAGATCCTCTACGGCCTTGAGCCCCGCGCAGACACCCTGTTCGCCAGCAACATGCCCTACGCCGATATCGGCCTCAAGCCCTACCCGTATGACCCTGCGCTCGCCGCCCGCAGCCTCGAAGCTGCCGGGTGGGCGCTGGCGCCAGGCGCTTCAGTGCGCAGCAAAGGCGGCCAACCATTGGCCATCGAGCTGGTGTTCCTCGGCACCAGCGCCTTGCAGAAGAGCCTGGCCGAAGTGCTGCAGGGCGAGCTGGCGAAAATCGGCATCCGCATCGACCTGCGTGCGGTTGAGGAAGGGGCGCTGGTGCGGCGCCAGCGCGACGGCGACTTCGGCATGATCTTCGCTGACACCTGGGGTGCGCCCTACGACCCGCATTCGTTCGTCAGTTCCATGCGCTACGCCGGCCATGCCGACTACATGGCTCAGCGTGGGTTGGCAATCAAGGACGAACTGGACAAGCGCATAGGCCAGGTGCTGTCCAGCACGGATGAGCAGCAGCGTGCCGAGCAGTACCGCTTCATCCTCACCACCCTGCACGAACAGGCCGTCTACCTGCCCATCTCGCATCTCACGGCCATCAGCGTGCGCCGAGACTCGGTGGCCAAGGTCCAGTTCGGCAGCACGTTGTTCGATGTGCCGTTCGAAACCATGACACCCAAACAGGAAGACTGACATGTTGCGCTACATCCTGTTGCGCCTGGCGCTGCTTGTACCGGTCATGCTTGGCGTTTCGTTGCTGGTGTTCGTGCTGCTGCACCTGGGCAGCACCGACCCGGCGCTGGACTACCTCCGGCTTTCGCACATCCCACCGACCGACGCAGCCATCGCCGAGGTGCGCCATACCCTGGGGCTGGATCGCCCGCTGTATGCGCAATACCTGAGTTGGCTGTGGAACGCCGTGCATCTGGACTTCGGCATCTCCTATATCACCGGCCGCCCAGTGCTTGATGATCTGCTCTACTACCTGCCCGCCACCCTGCAACTCGGCGGCCTGGCGTTGGCCTGCACGCTGCTGCTGTCGATCCCCTTGGGGCTGTTGGCGGCCCGCTGGCAAGGGCGCTGGCCCGACCACGCCGTGCGGGCAGTGACGTTCCTGGGGGTGTCCATGCCCAATTTCTGGCTGGCGTTTCTGCTGATCGCGCTGTTTTCCCTGTGGCTGGGCTGGCTGCCGCCGCTGGGGCGTGGAGGGGCCGGGCACCTGGTTATGCCGGTGCTGGCCATCGCCCTGATGTCGATGTCGATCAACGCCCGCCTGCTGCGTGCCAGCCTGCTGGAAGCCGGCGGGCAGCGCCACGTCACCTATGCCCGTGCCCGCGGCCTGCCCGAACGGCACGTCTGGCGCGACCATATCCTGCGCAATGCCTGGTTGCCGCTGGTGACGGCCACCGGCATGCACATCGGCGAACTGATCGGTGGCGCACTGGTGATCGAGACCATCTTCGCCTGGCCCGGCGTTGGCCGTTTTGCGGTGTCTGCAGTGCTGAACCGCGACTTCCCGGTGATGCAGTGCTTCACCCTGCTACTGACCGGTCTGCTGATGGTCTGCAACCTGATCGTCGATGTCTGCTACGCCTGGCTTGATCCTCGCAGCCGGCTGGAAGGGGTGAACGCATGAGTGTGCAGTCTGCCCTGCCGCAGCCATTGCTGCTGCGCCGCCCCAGCCTGATGATCGGCCTGGCCCTGGTCGGCCTGCTGGCATCGCTGGCGCTGTTCGGCCATTGGATTGCCCCGCATGACCCCGACCTGGTCGACCTCGGCCAGCGCCTGCAGGCGCCCGACGCCAGCCACTGGCTGGGCACCGACCACCTCGGGCGCGACCTGCTTTCGCGGCTGATCGTCGGCACGCGCCTGTCCTTGGGCAGCGTGATGCTGACCCTGGCGCTGGTGCTGGCGCTTGGGCTCGCGGTCGGCGGCGTGGCCGGGTTCGTCGGCGGGCGCACCGACCTGTTGCTGATGCGCCTGTGCGACATGTTCATGACCTTCCCCACGCTGGTACTGGCATTCTTCTTCGTCACCTTGCTGGGCACCGGCCTTAGCAACGTGATCATCGCCATCGCCCTGTCCCACTGGGCCTGGTATGCGCGCATGGTGCGCGGCATGGTGATTGCCCAGCGCGGCCGCGAATACGTGCTGGCTTCACGCCTGGCCGGCGCTTCACGCTGGGCGCGGCTGCGCCAGCATGTGCTGCCCAATATCGCCGGCCCATTGCTGGTGCTGGCGACCATGGATATCGGCCACATGATGCTGCACGTCTCCGGCCTGTCGTTCCTTGGCCTTGGGGTGGCGCCGCCCACCGCCGAATGGGGCGTGATGATCAACGACGCCAAGGAATTCATCTGGACGCACCCGCAACTGCTGCTGTTGCCAGGGCTGATGATCTTCTTCTCGGTGATGGCCTTCAACCTGCTGGGCGATGCGCTGCGCGACCGCCTCGACCCCACACAGGAGCGCCATTGAATGAACCCCTCAGTACTTGAAATCCGCGGCTTGCGCATCGAGGCTCAGGCCGGCGTGCTGGTGCACGGCGTTGACTTGCAACTGCGCCGCAGCGAAGTCTGCACGTTGGTCGGTGCCAGTGGCTCGGGCAAATCCCTCAGTTGCCTGGGTGTGCTCGACCTGCTGCCGCCAGGCCTTAACCGCACCCACGGGCAACTGCTGCTCGACGGCCAGCCGCTGGCTGCAAGCAGTGTCCGTGGCCGCCTGGCCAGCCTGGTACTGCAAAACCCGCGCAGCGCCTTCAACCCGGTGCGCAATATGGCCAGCCACGGCCTGGAGACGCTCAGGCAGCGCGGCGTCACCGGTGCAGCAGCCCGTGCGCGGATGGCCCACTGCCTGGATGCGGTGGGCCTGGCAGACCGTGAGCGGGTGCTGCAAGCGTTCGCCTTTCAGCTCAGCGGGGGCATGCTGCAACGGATGATGATCGCCCTGGCGCTCATGGCCGAAACCCCGTTCCTCTTGGCTGATGAACCCACAAGTGACCTCGATGCCCTGAGCCAGGCGCGTTTTCTCGACCTGCTGATGGAACTGGTGCAGGTGCATGGGCTGGGGGTGTTGCTGGTGACTCACGACATGGGCGTGGTGGCGCGCTGCGCAGACCAGGTCGCGGTGATGGAAGCCGGCCGCATCGTCGAATGCCAGCCGGTCCATGAGCTTTTCCAGAACCCTGCCAGCGCCGCTGCCCGCACCCTCCTCCACGCCCACCAGATACTCTGCCGGAGCCAACCATGAGCCTGCTGCACGTCCACAACGTTGGCCATCGCTATCGCACCGGGGGGCTGTTGCGCAAACGGGGCTGGCTGCAGGTGCTCGACAGTATCGACCTGCACCTGCACGCAGGTGAGTCCATCGGCCTGCTAGGCAGCAGTGGCAGCGGCAAAAGCACCCTGGCGCGGCTGCTGCTCGGGCTGGAAAAACCCACCCAAGGCCAGGTGAGCTTTGCCGGGCAGGATGTCAGCCAGCTAAGAGGTGAGCAGGCGCGCGACTTCCAGCGCACCGTGCAACTGGTGTTCCAGGACGCCCCCGGCGCCTTCAACCCCCAGCGCAGCATCGGCTGGAGCATCGCCGAGCCGTTGCGCCACCTCACCGACCTGGATGAAGCCGGCCGACAAGCTCGCACCCTTGAACTGCTGGAGGCAATGGGCCTGCGCGCCGAGCATGCCCAGCGCCTGCCGCAGCAGTTGAGTGGCGGCCAGTTGCAGCGTGCCAACATCGCCCGGGCGCTGGCCGTCTCGCCGCAACTGGTGGTGCTCGACGAAGCGTTGTCGAACCTGGATCGGGTATTGCAGTTACAGCTCCTGCAGCAGCTGGAGGCGTTACGCCAGCGCAGCGGCACCGCCTTCGTGCTGATCAGCCATGACCTGAGCCTGGTGCAGTACTTCTGCCAGCGGGTCGTGCTGCTGGACAACGGCTGCATCGTCGAGGATCGGCCCGTCACGCACTGCACTGGTTTCGAGCATCCAGTGGGAAAGCAGCTACAGTCTGCCATGTTGCCCATACGGCCCGACAAGAGGCAGGCAAGACAAGCGCTGCCAATGGGTGTGCACTGACACCAACAACAGAGGGCATCCCGCGTGAACGCCAGAACGCTTTTCCAGGGCGCAGGCAAAGTGCCACAATGCGCCACCGATCACGAATTGCGGCGAATGCCATGACAGAGCTCAATCCTGGCGATGAAATAGCGCACTGTGTAAGGACGGACCGCCTGCGCCAGCTGTTCGTCCAGTCGGCGCCCGCTGTGCTCGGCAGCTTCCTGGCTGCCGCAATGCTGTGCTGGTTGGGCTGGGAGCGTTTCGACCAGCAAAAAGTGGCCGCCTGGATGACGGTATTGAGCCTGTCGACGGCCCTGCGCACCGCCATGTTCGTCGCCTATCTGCGGGCACCGGCCAACCAGCGCACGGCCGAACGCTGGGAGTGGCGCTACTGGGCCACACTGGCGCTGTCGGCGGCAGTCTGGGGCTTGGGCGCACTGGCTGTGATGCCTGCCGACGACCTGCTGGGGCAGGCATTGATCATGCTGTTTGCCGTGGGCATGTCTGTCAGCGCAGTCTCGTGTTACTCCTCGTACCGCAACATGACCCTGGTATCGATCGCTTTGGTGCTGCTGCCCAGCACCGGCTGGCTGCTGCTGCAGCCATCCGCGCTGCAGCAGGGCATCGCTCTGGCGGTGCTGGTGTTCGCTTCGTTCGTCGTCAATGCGACGAACAGCCTGTCTTCAGCATTGGTGACCGCCTGGCGCCTGAAGCACGAAATGGAACGCGCACACCGGCTTGCCATCGTGGCCTCGTGCACGGACGAACTGACCGGTCTGAACAATCGCCGTGCCTTTTTTGACTGTGCCTTGGCGCAGCACACCTTGTGCAAGGAGGGGCAGACGTATGTAGCCGTGCTGATGCTGGACGTCGATCATTTCAAACAGATCAACGATACCGCCGGGCATGCGGCGGGCGACCAGGTGCTGCAACGGATCGGTGCAGCCATCAGCGCCAGCCTGCGTGACGACGACATCGCCGGCAGGCTGGGCGGCGAGGAGTTCGCCATCCTGCTGCCCGATACGCCTCTGGTCACTGCCAGCGAGATTGCCGAGCGCCTGCGGGCCCTGATCTCAATGCTGAACGTCGACACGCAATTCGCAGTTACCGCCAGCATAGGCCTGGCCTTCGCCAAAGCACCCGCCAGTGAACTCGATGCGTTGCTCAGCAGCGCCGACAAGGCCATGTACCGTGCCAAGGCATCGGGCCGTAACCGGGTGACGATCGTCGACCATGTGCATGCCGCTGCCTGATGGCACAGCTGGCCAGGGTCCTTACGTACTCATCGCTTGCCCTGATTTGGTTCGACTTTTTCACCAAGCCAAGTCCTGCACCCATTTGATGCAGTGAGCCCCTGCCTTCGCCGCGGCTGATCTACGCAAATCTCCGACAATTCGCCTGATTCCGTCGTTTTATTGATATCAAAAAGCGCTCTCTCGCTGTTTCAGAGCCATTTTTCTTCCTGCCCCTTGCGCCCTGCCCGTTCCGGCATTGTCATTGCAAAGCTCCAGTGGATCGCTTGGCAAGCGAGAAACGAAACTGCCGACGAGTCGTGGCAAGGAGTGGGTATGTCCCGGGCTTTTTTCAACGAAATGTATGAGGCAAACGGAAGTTGCCGCCCGCACTATCAGGAGTTCGCCCGCTGGCTGGCGAACACACCGCTGGAACTGTTGGAACAACGCCGGCACGAAGCCGACCTGCTGTTCCACCGGGCTGGTATCACCTTCACCCTGTACGGTGACCAGCAGGACACCGAGCGGCTGATCCCCTTCGACATCATCCCGCGCAGCATCCGCGCCAGCGAATGGCGCATTGTCGAACGCGGATGTATCCAGCGGGTTCAGGCGCTGAACCTGTTCCTCCAGGACATCTACCACGATCAGCGCATTCTCAAGGCAGGCATCATTCCGCCCGAGCAAGTGCTGGCCAACGAGGGTTACCAGGTCGCCATGCAAGGCCTGAACCTGCACCGGGGGCTGTACGCGCATATCGCCGGTGTCGACCTGGTACGCGACAGTGATGGTACGTATTACGTACTGGAAGACAACCTGCGCACGCCCAGCGGCGTCAGCTATATGCTCGAAGACCGCAAGATGATGATGCGCCTGTTCCCCGAACTGTTCGCCGCCCAGCGCATCGCCCCGATCGACCACTACCCCAACCTGCTGCTCGACACACTCAAGAGTGCCAGCCCGCTGGACAACCCGACCGCCGTGGTGCTTACCCCGGGGCGCTTCAACAGCGCCTACTTCGAGCATGCGTTCCTGGCGCGGGAGATGGGCATCGAGCTGGTCGAAGGCGCCGACCTGTTCGTGCGCAACGACCACCTCTACATGCGCACCACCGCAGGCCCGCAGCAAGTGGACGTGATCTACCGCCGCCTGGACGACGAATACCTCGACCCGCTGTCGTTCAACCCTGATTCGATGCTGGGGGTACCTGGGCTGATCTCGGTGTACCGGGCAGGCAACGTGGTGCTGGCCAACGCGGTGGGCACCGGCGTTGCCGACGACAAGTCGATCTACCCCTACGTTGACGAGATGATCCGCTTTTACCTGAGCGAGGAGCCGATCCTGAAGAACGTGCCCACCTGGCAATGCCGCAAGCCGCAGGACCTGTCCCACGTCCTGGCGCACCTGCCCGAGCTGGTGGTCAAGGAAACCCAAGGTTCCGGCGGCTACGGCATGCTGGTCGGCCCCGCCGCAACCGCTGCGCAGATCGAGGATTTCCGCGCCCGCATCAAGGCGCGCCCGCACGCCTACATCGCCCAGCCCACGCTATGCCTGTCCACCTGCCCGACCTTCGTTGAAAGCGGCATCGCGCCGCGCCACATCGACCTGCGCCCGTTTGTACTGTCAGGCAGCGAAACGCGCCTGGTGCCCGGCGGCCTGACCCGCGTTGCCCTGCAGGAAGGCTCGCTGGTGGTCAACTCGTCGCAGGGCGGCGGCACCAAGGACACCTGGGTGGTGGAGGACTGAGCCATGCTTTCGAGAACCGCTTCCGACCTGTACTGGATGTCCCGCTACCTGGAGCGCGCCGAAAACCTCGCGCGCATGCTCGAGGTCAGCTACTCGCTGTCGCTGATGCCGCAAGCCGGCCGCTCCGATGGCCACGCGGAGCTTGCCATGTCGCTGCTGGCCTCCGGTACGCTGGACGATTACATCCGCAAGCACTCCGAGCTGGACACCGAGCGCATGCTGCACTTCTTTGCGCTGGACGCGAACAACCCCAGCAGCATCTATTGCTGCCTGCAGGCTGCGCGCACCAACGCGCATGCAGTGCGTGGGCGAATAACCGCCGACATGTGGGAAAACATCAACGCCACCTGGATCGAAATGCGCAACATTGCCAGCAATGGCCTTGGGCGCTATGGCATCAGCCAGTTCTGCGACTGGGTCAAAGAACGATCCCACCTGTTCCGCGGCGCGACCTCCGGCACCATCATGCGCAACGATGCCTACAGTTTCATTCGCCTTGGGACCTTCCTGGAGCGGGCGGACAACACCCTGCGCCTGCTCGATGCCCGCTACGAAATGTTCGGGGAAACCTCCGAGGAAGTCAGCGACGACTCTGCAAGGGGTTACTACCAGTGGAGCGCCTTGTTGCGCGCACTGACCTCCTACGAAGCGTTCAACGAAATCTACCGCAATGCACCCAGCGCACGCCCGGTGTCGGAGCTGTTGCTGCTGCGCGTTGACGTGCCGCGTTCGCTGCATGCCTGCATCGACGAGCTCGACCAGATCCTCGCCGGCCTGCCTGGCACTACCGGCCGCCCTGCACAACGGATGGCTGCCGAACTCAATGCGCGACTGCGCTACACCGCCATCGACGAGATTCTCGAAGCCGGGCTGCACCTGTGGCTGACCGACTTCATCGGCCGCATCCACCAACTGGGCCAGACCGTCCACAATTCCTATCTGGAGGTCGTATGAAACTGTCCATCCGCCACGACACCACCTACAGCTATGCCAGTGACGTGTGCAACAGCATCCAGTTCCTGCGCCTGACACCGCGCAGCAGCGAGCGTCAGCGCATCCTCGAATGGCAACTGGACCTGCCCTGCAAGGTGAACAGCCAGATCGACCCGTATGGCAATATCCTGCACGTACTGACCCTGGAAAAACCCCATGGCCACCTCGCCCTTACCGCCAGTGGCCAGGTAGAAATCGACCCGGATTGCGAACACGAGGCCGGCGGCCAGTCGCCCCTGCCTTTCCTGCGCAGCAGCCACCTCACCCAGGCCAGTGACGCACTCAAGGCCTTCGCCGCCCAGCAGTGCGGCGAGCGCCGCGACCGGGGCGCGCTGACCGCACTTATGCAAGGCCTGGCCGACCATATGCCCTACAGCCCAGGTGCTACCTCCGTGGGCACCACCGCGAGTGAGTCATTTGCCGGCGGTGCCGGGGTGTGCCAGGACCATACCCACGCGTTCCTGGCCTGCGCCCGCAGCCTCGGCATCCCGGCACGCTACGTGTCGGGCTACCTGTGTACCGAAGACGAAACCCACCTGGCCAGCCACGCCTGGGCCGAAGCCTGGATCGATGAAGCCTGGTACAGCTTCGACGTCACCAACCGCCTCACCCGGCCCGAACGGCATCTGAAGCTGGCGGTAGGCCTGGATTACCTCGACGCCTGCCCGGTCCGGGGCGTGCGCCGCGGTGGCGGCGTCGAATCCATGCAGGCAAGCGTCCACGTACACCGCCAGTAATCACCTGGCGCAACTCAAGCGGGCCCCGTCGTGCCATGCGCGGCGGGGCCGCTCCATTCCAGGAACAAGGTAGACAGCATGACCTACTGCGTCGCTATGCACTTGGCGGACGGGCTGGTATTCATCTGCGACTCACGCACCAATGCCGGTATCGACCAGATATCCACGTTTCGCAAGCTGTTCGTTTTCAGCGTGCCGGGGGACCGGCTGATCGTCCTGCAGACCGCCGGCAACCTAGCCACCTCGCAATCGGTGGTCAACCTGCTTGAACAACGCAGCCGAGGCACCGGCACCCACCTGCTGAACGTCGGCACGCTCTACGATGCAACGGTGCTGGTGGCCGAAACCCTTCGCGAAGTCATTACCCGTGACCGCAGCAAGCTGACGGCCCAGATCGACCTGAGCGCTTCGTTCACGGTGGGCGGCCAGATCGCGGGCAGCGCCATGGGCATCTACAACGTCTACGCCCAAGGCAACTTCTTCCAGGCAACGCCAGACACACCCTTCCTGCAGCTGGGCGAGAGCAAGTACGGCAGGCCGATTCTCGACCGCAACCTCACCTACGACACCCCCTTGGACGAAGCACTGCGCTGCGGTTTGATCTCATTCGACTCCACCATCCGCAGCAACCTGTCGGTCGGGATGCCACTGGACCTGTTGGTGTATGGCAAGGACAGCCTACAGGCCAGAGAGCCGGTGCGCATCCATCAAGACGACCCCTACTACAGCCACATCCGCAAACAATGGAGCGACGGTTTGAAAAGCCTGCTGGGCGAGCTGACGCCGCCACCGCCGGGGTTCATGGCCGAATGAGCCGGGGCCTTCCCTCGGTCACGCCAGTAGCGATATCACCAGGTCCGCAATATTGATAGGCACGAATGCCACGGTCAGCAGGGCATAGGCCTTGCGCGAGCGGGCTGCAAACACACACAGCGGGATCACGATCATGATCACGTCAAAGGCACCCCAAAGCGCCATGGGCGAAACGCCGAACAACAGAACGTTGACGATGAAGCCAAGCAGGTAATAGCCCGACAGAAACAGCAGCGCGTATCGGCCATCCTGCTCGAAATACACGCGAAGCCCTTCGAGCTCGTCCTCGCTCCGGCTGGGCAACATCAGCGCCGAGGAAACGAACAGCGAAAGCGCCAGCAGCACCAGCAGCAAAAATTCCTGGAACGAGAAGGTCGCCCTTATTTGCGGCAGCGTATTGACCGCCCACCAGAAATCCATCTGTGTGGTGAAGAGCATGACCGCCCAGACCAGGGCAACCCAATCGGGGGCAGCGCTGCGGCGAATGCGGAAGACGGTCAGCGCGCCCAGAAGCAGGCGGGTGACGGATAAACCCAATATCATCGATAAGACAGTGGCGACGATTGGGAAATTGCTCATGCTACCTCCTGTAAGCCATTGCTCTGGCAAGCGTAGCCGGGCAGCAGCGATTCTCGAAAAATACCTGCCTGACCGGCTATTCTCTTCTCTGCCCTATCGACCGAGGTCACCGTCATGAAGCGCAACTACCTGGCTGGTGCTGTGCTGTTGTTGTTCGCCACAGCGGCCAGCTCAGCAGATCAGGGTGCCAACGCCGCGGCGGTGCCCGGCACTGCCAAGGCCCGCAATGCCTGCCTGGACGAGGTCGCGAAAATAACCGGCATGGCACGCAACACGCTATCGGTGATCGAAGTGCTGACCAGCGAAGCGGGCATCGGCGTGAATATCCAGGTACCCGGCGCGCAAGCGCCATGGTCATGCCTGGCCGATGCCAATGGCAAGGTACAAGGCGCCAGTTACACCGGGTCGGAAGGCAAGCTCTGATCTGCGTACCCTCTTGCACCTCAACGGCAATACTTCAAGGAGCCTGCATTGTCAGAACGCAGTAACAGCGCCGTGACCTCTTGCGACTCTGCCTGGTCGGTATTTCTGGTGTTCTTGCGCCTGGGGCTGACCTCTTTCGGTGGCCCCATTGCGCACCTGGGCTACTTTCGCGAAGCGTTGGTAACCCGCCGCCAATGGCTCAGTGAACGCAGTTATGCCGAGCTGGTCGCCCTGTGCCAGCTGCTTCCCGGGCCGGCGAGCAGCCAGGTAGGCATAGGCCTGGGCCTCTCACGCGCTGGTTTAGCGGGCGCTGTGGCAGCGTGGGCAGGCTTCACATTGCCATCGGCCATCATCCTGGTTCTGTTTGCTCAGGGCATCTCGGCATGGGGAGGTACCGTCCCTGGTGGTTTGCTGCACGGCCTGAAGATCGTCGCGGTCGCTGTTGTCGCCCAGGCAGTGTGGGGCATGGCACGCAGCCTTTGCACCGATGTTCCGCGCGTGACCATCGCCTTGTTCGCCGCCTGCGCTGCGCTTGTGTGGCCCAATGCAATGGGACAGATAGGCGTGATTTTGTGTTCCGCCGTCGCAGGCTTGCTGCTGTTCAAGTCCACCCCGCCTCCAGCAGGGGAGAAGCTGCCGTTTTCAGTCAGCCGTAAAACCGGCCTGATCGCGCTGACACTGTTCTTTGGTCTGTTGCTCGGCCTGCCGCTGATGGCCCACTTCTGGCCGTCGCAGGCCATGGCGATGGTGAACGCCTTCTACAGTGCAGGCTCACTGGTCTTCGGGGGCGGGCATGTGGTTCTGCCGCTGCTGCAGTCGGCGACAGTACCCAATGGCTGGGTCGCCAATGACACCTTCCTGGCGGGTTATGGTTTGGCGCAGGCCGTACCCGGCCCCCTCTTCACGTTTGCAGCATTTTTGGGGGCGTCCATGAGCGTGCAGCCATCCGGCTGGGTGGGCGCGACTGTCTGCATTCTCGCCATTTTCACCCCCTCCTTCCTGCTGGTGCTCGGCGTATTGCCCTTTTGGCAAAAACTGCGGCGCAGCGCTCGTAGCCAGGCCGCGCTGGGTGGTGTAAACGCAGGCGTAGTGGGGCTGCTGTTAGCCGCCTTGTACCACCCGGTCTGGACGAGCGCCATCGCCAAACCGTCGGACTTCGCTTTTGCGCTGACCGCCCTCGTGGCCCTGATGTTCTGGAAGATGCCTCCCTGGCTGGTTGTGCTGGGTTGCGGCCTCTTCGGCTGGCTGCTTACTGCAACGCAAACGTCAGGGTAGCTGCCAGCCCGCCACTGGCCCTGTTTTCAAGGCGTACCTGCCCGCCCATGCGCTCGACGATGGTAGCCACGATCGAGAGGCCAAGCCCTGCTCCATTGGGGCTGTTGCGGCTATAGAAGCGCTCGAACACCCGCCCAAGATTCGCCTCGTCGATACCCGGCCCTTCATCTTCGACAACCAGTTCGAAGCGATTGGCCAGGCGCCTGAGTGATACGGTGATGCGCCCGCCCGGCGGTGAGTGCTCCACTGCATTGGAAACCAGGTTCTGCAAGGCGATGCCCAGCGCACCGGCATCGATCATCAGGCCATGGTCACCTTCACTGATATCCAGCGAAGGCTCCAGGCCGCGATCCAGTATCCAGGGCGTAAGATCCGCCAGCACATCGGTGACCACTTCACCCAAGTCGACAAGGGTGGTGGGACGCTGACCGAGGCGCGGCTCGACGCGGGCGAGGGTCAGCAACTGGTTGACCACCCGGGTCAACCGGTCCACGCCGCCAATCAGAAAGCCCAGGGCTTTCTGGCGCTCGGCATCGGTACTGGCGGCCTGGGCGTTTTGCGCATGCAGGCGCAGGATCGCCAGCGGCGTGCGCATCTCATGGGCGGCGTCGGCAATGAACCGATGTTCACGCCGCAGCAGGTCCTCGATCTGCGCCAGCAGGCGGTTGATGGCCGCCTGCATGGGCTCGAGCTCGGTCGGCAACGGCACCAGCTGCAGCGGTTCGAGGGAGTCGGCATGGCGCGCACGAATCACATCGGCCATGTTCTGCAACGGGCGCAATCCCCAGCCGATGGCCGCCCAGACCAGCAGCGCCAGGCCCAGGCTGCCGAGCAGAAACGGGAACAGGGTATGGCGTACGATGCGGTCGATCAGGTCGTAGCGCACATCGTCGCGCTCACCCACCCAGATCACCCACTGCTTTTCGGGCACCGGTAGAACGAAGCCGCGCCATTGCTCGCCGCCGCTGGCGAAATCATAAAAGCCCGGGGCCGTGGGCGGTGGGTCGAGTGTCGGCGCACTGGGCGTATGCACCAGCAACCGTGCTCCGTCACCCCATACCTGGAACGCCAGCTTGCTTTCATAGGGGTGGCCCACGCGATGGCGCCCGGCCTTGCCCAGCGCCTCGTTGAACGCCCGATAAAGCTTTTCGCGGTTGCCATCCTGCACGGGCAGGTTCATCACGCCCTGCAACAGCCGGGCATTCTGAGCCATGTGGGCATCGTAGACTTCGTTGATCTCGCGCCGGCTGTCGTGATAGTTGTACAGCGCCAACAAGCCGGTGCCGAGCAGCATCAGCGCCATCACCCGCCACAGCGTACGCTGGCGCAGTGAGCTCATAGCTTGCCCTCGACCAGATAACCGATACCGCGCACCGTGCGGATCAGGCCGTTGAACAGCTTCTTGCGCAAGTGATAGATATTCACTTCCAGCGTGTTGCTCTCAGGCTCCTCGTCCCAGCCATACAGCAGTTGGGTCAGCCGCTCACGGGTGAATACCTTGCCCGGTTGCGCCAGCAACTCGTGCAGCAGCCGGTACTCCTTGGGCGTCAGTACCACGGGCACACCGTTGTAGTGCACCTGCTGAGTGGCAGGGTCAAGGCTTACGCCTGCGTGCTCGATGAGCACCTTGGCCCGCCCGGCGCTGCGCCTGAGCAAGGCGCGCAGGCGGGCCTTGAGCTCGTTGAGGTCGAAGGGTTTGACCAGGTAGTCGTCGGCACCGGCATCCAGGCCAGTGATACGGTCCTCGGTTGCATCGCGCGCGGTAAGGATCAGAACCGGTAGGCTGTCGCCCCCCGCCCTTACCCGTCGCAGCAGCTCGATGCCACCCAACCGCGGCAGCCCGAGGTCGAGGATCACCAGGTCGAACATTTCGTGTTGCAGGGCATGCAGCCCGCTCAGGCCATCGCGCAACCAGTCGAGGGTATAGCCCTCCTGGCGCAACCCGTCACAGATCCCCTCACCCAGAGCGGTATCATCCTCAACCAGTAGCAGCCGCATGTTCAGTCCTGTTTGGCCTTGATGGCCTTGAGTAAAGCATCGATATCGCCACGCCGGCCCTGGTCGGCCAGCTCGCGCCCCGGGCGTGGTGGCGCCTGGCGGGCTTTTTCCAGTGCTGCTGCGGCCTGTGCGTAGCGTTTTTGGCGGAACAGATGATCGGCCCAGAAGTAATTGCTGTCGATACCATTGGGGTTGATTTGCAGCGCCTTGCGCAACAAGGTGTCGGCCTTGTCGCTGTCACCAAAACCGATAGGCCAGCCAGGCACCTGGTCATACAATGTACCCAGGCTGGTATACGCCGAGCCCTGCAGGGCATTGGGGTCGAGTTTGATCGCCTCTTCCAGGCTGGCCTTGGCCGACTTGACCTTGCCCAGCGCCCCCAGCCCGCCAGTGGCACCCGCCCAACTGCTGTTGATGATGCCCTCCCAGATCAAAGGTTCGGCCGAGCCCGGGTGCTGATGAACGAGTATGGAGGCGTCGGCTGCCAGTTTCTCGAACGCATCGGCGCGCTTGCCTTCAGGCGTCTGGTACTGAATCTGCGCCCAGCGCTGCTGCAGGTTGGCCAATTGTTGGCTACCCGCCTGGTCGAGCGCCCAGGTGAGCGGTGCGAACGCCAGCAGGCCTGCGATGAACAGACGTTTCATTTGATCGACTCCTTGGAATGGCTCGCGATATAACGATGGATCACCGGTAGTTGCTTGCGCAGCGCACGGTCGACCACGCCGGGCAACATGCCGTTGATGCGCACGAAGAGCTTTTCCGGCCAGCCCAGATAAAGCTCGTTGCGCTCTGACTGCACGGCCTTGAGCACAGCGCGGGCCACATCTGCCGGGTCGTCCATGCCGACCTTCAGCGCCTGGTTGAGCGCCGTGGCGGCGGTGCTGTTCATAGCGGTGCGGGTTGCCCGGGGTGCCGCGTACATGACATTCACCGAGGTATCGGCCAGCTCGCGGCGCAACGCCTCAGAAAAACCGCGCAGGGCAAACTTGCTGGCGCAGTAGGTGGCATAACCGGGGTAACCGATCGAGCCGTAGGTGGAGCCGACGTTGACCACCATCGCCCGGGGTTGTGCGCGCAGCAGCGGCAGGCACACACGCGTCAGTTGCACAGCGGCTTTGAGGTTGATGTCCAGCAGTTCGTCCAGCGCGTGCTCATCGATCTGCTCGAGCAGGGCAAAGCGGTTCACGCCCGCAGCATTGATCAAGACGTTGACCCCACCCATCTCCCTGGCACGGACAAGCACCTGCTCACGCCCCTCATGGCTGCGCAGGTCGGCCGACTGCCAAAGCAGCCTGCCCTGGTAACGGTTCATCAGGCCGGCGAGTTTGCCCATCTGCCGGCTCACCGCCAGTACCCGAGCACCGGCTGCGCACAACTGCTCGGCCAGTTCCAGGCCGATGCCGCCGCTGGCGCCGGTGAGTATCACCACACACTCAGGCAAGCGCATGACGCACCTCTTGCAGGCCCGCACGCGGCAGCTCCTGGAACATGTCGGTATACAGGCGGTAAACCACTTTGGCCGCATGAATCACAGCCCGCTGGTCATCCGCATCATCAAGGCGGTCCATCAGCCGCTTGTAGGTGACCATGTGGTCCTGGTCCAGCGCGCCATGGGAGCTGAGGTAGCTGAAGGCCCGGTCCGGCAGCGCCAAAGTGCTCTGGATCGTGCCGGCGGCCTGGGTGGCCAGGGCAATGCTGGTGCCTTCGAGCACGTTGACCATACCAAACAGCCCGACCGAGTTGCCCCGGGCGATCACGTCGTAAAGGTAGGCGACCATCAGCTCGATCGGCAGTGCCGGCCGACCGTCACGCACCGCTTCCCAGTCGCCACCGCAGGCATTGATGTCATTAAGGATCCACTGCTCGTGGCCGTACTCTTCCTCGATGTATTCGCACACCGCGCCGCGCAGCCATTCCAAGCGCGAAGGCAGGCGCGCGCCGCACGCCATCATCAGCGGCACGGTATGGCGCACATGGTGGTAGGCCTGGGTCAGGAAGGCCACATAGCTGTCGAGGCTGACGTGCCCCGCCAACGCATCACGTATGACCGGCACGGCGAACAGGGCCTGACGCTCCTGGGTGGTTTGCAGTTGCAGCGTGTCGAAAAAAGACATGGCGGACCTCACAACGGGATATCGGATAACTGGGAGTGGTAACGCCGCAGGATGGCCTCGCGTCGCGGGCGGCCATTGGCGGTCAGTGTGTCGTCGGTACTGGACAGTGGGCACGGCAGGCGACGCCAGGCATGGACCCGGGCGTAGTCGGGCAGCAAGGCATTGCACTGCTGCACGGCCTGTTCGATCAGTGTGTCGGGGGCAGCTGGGTCCAGCGGCCAGAGCAATGCCAGGTTCTTTGGCAGGGCCTCGCCATGCACGAACGCCTGGGCGATCACACCGCTCTGGGTCAGTTCGGCCTCCACCCATTCCGGGTTGACGTTGCGCCCGAAGCTGGTGATGAACTGGTGTTTCTTGCGGCCATCGAGGTACAGGTAGCCCTGCTCGTCGAAATGGCCGAGGTCGCCTGTGGCCCACCAGCTATCGAAGACGGGTGGCTCCTCCAGGTAGCCGAGCAACACCGAGCCCGCCACCAGCACCTCCCCGTCTTCGGCGATACGCACCTGCACATGGGGCAGCGGTTTGCCGACACTGCCCCGGCGGGTTGCGCCAGGCCGGTTCAAGGCCACCACCGATGCGCACTCGGACAAGCCATAGCCTTCGAACACCGGCAGGCCGATCGCTTCGGCGCGGGCCAACAGGCTGGGCGCCACCCGGGCACCACCGACGGCAACGAACCGCAGCGCCCCCACCCGCATCAGCCCGCGCTCGGTGGCAGTGATCAGCCCCATCAACAACTGCGGCACCAGAATCAGGCTCTGCGCGCCGCTAAGGGCGATCGCCCCCAGCAAGCGCTTGAAATCGACCTGGCTCGCACCGCCCATGCCCAGAAGCGCCTGGGGGTACAGCAGCACACTCGCCCCGGCCATCAGTGCGGCGTAGACACCGAGGTTTTCCAGCAGCACACCAAGCGGCAGCACCGCCAGGTAACGCTGAGGCTCACTGGGCCGGCTGGCCACCTCCAGTTCCCGGGCTACACGCAGCAGGGCTTCGGACGACAGGCACACGCCCTTGGGCTTGCCTGTGCTGCCGGAGGTGTAGGTGATCTTGGCGGTACCGACAGGCAGCGCCGCAGCGGGTTGTACCTCGCGAACCCAGAACGCCTCCTGCTGGGTGAATCCAAGCTCGGCGAGCGTACCGCGCCATTGCGGGTCGCATAGCACATGGCTGGCGCCGCTCTGCTCGATGCAATGGCTGAATTGAGCGGCACTGAAGAACGAGGGCACGATCACGCAGGGACGCTGGGAAAAAAGCGCCGCCAGATCCCAGAACAGCAACTGCGGGCCATTATCCAGGGCCAGTACCAGCGTGCCTGGCGAGCGGCTACGCAAGTTGTGCGTGCGCAACTGCACCTCTGCCAGTAATTGCCTGAAAGTGAAGCGCTCTGTCGCACCTTGTACGGCGATTGCGTCACCGTGATCGCTGGCAAGCCTGACCAGCAGCTGATGAAAGCGCTCCCGCTCATGCGGCATGGCCAGTCTCCTCAAAGGCCGTTGGCAACCCCAGGCGCTGGAAAACCCCGGCCTTGCTCAAGGCATCGAAGCCATGACCGATATTGCCGGCAAAGACTTGCGGGTGCTGAGCGTAGTAGGTCCCCCATTGGTCCACCTGCCCATTCAGCCGGGCCGGGTCGGCCGACGCCAGCACCGATGGCACCAACCCCAGGCGCTGAAAGCTGTTGATCAATGTCGTCGCGCCGGTGAACGCCACCCACCGCAAGCCGCGCATGGCCAGCAACCAGGTCACCGCTATGATCATGATTCGCGCGCTACCGGCACTGAGCGAAGCCAGGTTGCCGACTTCGACCATGCACGCGCGCTCAAGGGTGCAGCCCGCCACGCGTGAAACTGCAGCTTCCAGCGGCTCGTCCAGATAGTGCTCCAGAAACAGCGGCCCGCTGCTGGCCGGGCGCATGCCTGCGGCAGCCACCAGCCGACCCTGGCTGTCCTGCAGTGCCAGCAGTTCTGGAAGGTAATGGTGCACATCAGCGTGGTGCACGCTGGCAAAACACTGATGGATGAAGTGCTCAAGCTCATCGCGTCCTGGGTCCTTGGGCAAATGAAGCGACAAGTGAGCGTGATGGTCGACGTGGCTGCCGATAGGCAATGGGAGCAGGCTGCTCCACTGAGACTGGGTCATGAAACTCCCCCCGTTTGGGCTTGATGGGGTGAGTATCAGTGGTCAATCTGAAGGTAGTCTGAAGTGACGGATTCGACCTGCGTTGTTGGGCTGCTACGCAGCCATCGCCGGCAAGCCGGCTCCTACAGGGCCCGCGCAGTGATCTTTATCAATCATCAACTGATGTTCAGGTGTAAAACCGACACGATGGCCATTACCGGCCAAACTTCTGTCAGGGCCACAGGGGAGCCGTCGATGCTTACCGTCACGCTGATCAACGCGCTGGTCGTGGTGCTGGTGGTGGTGATTCATTACGAATGCCTGCTGCGCCTGAACGACTGGCTACCGCGGCTCAAACTCTGGAGCCGGTTTCGCATCGTCATAGGTGTGCTCGGCGCGCTGGTGGCCCACGCCCTGGAAGTCTGGTGCTTTGCCCTGGTCTATTATCTGATGGCCAGTGCCGAAGGCTGGGGCACCCTGAGCGGCAACTTCGACGGCACGTTCATGGACTGCGTGTACTTCTCATTCACCACCTATACCACCATCGGTTTCGGCGATATTTCGCCCAGCGGCGACCTCAAATACCTCACAGGCCTGCAGGCACTCACGGGCCTGGTGATGATCACCTGGACGGCCTCCTTTCTGTTTCTGGAAATGCAGAGGTACTGGAAGGCCAAGTAGCAAGGCGTGGGCCTAAGGGCGCGGCAATTGACAACTATCAAGCGCGCAGAAGGCGAGGCGCTGAAACTGAACCTCCTTTGTACACCCCTGAATGTAAGGAGGCTTGCCATGGCACCCGCCGAAACACCCCGCCCCCACGCCGCAGCGGCATTTCCTGCCACGACCGGCGAACACTGGATCGAAGCGCTCGACAATGACACCCATGTGCTGATCAGGCCCTTGCAGCCCAAGGACCGTCAGCGCGAGAAGAACTTCATCGAACGGCTGTCCCCTCAATCGCGCCACTTCCGTTTTCTGTCACAGCTCAAGGAGCCTGGCGAAGCCATGCTGGATCAACTGATGGTGGTTGATCAGGACCAGCACATGGCCTATGTGGCCCTCGCCCATGTCGACGGTGAACTGCAGGAAGTCGGTATCTCCCGCTACGCCACCGGTGCGGATAACCAGGAATGCGAATGCGCCGTCACCGTGCTCGATAGCTGGCAGCGTCACGGCCTGGGCACATTGCTGCTCCGGCACCTGATCGACCACGCACGCGCCAAGGGCCTGCGGCAGATGTATTCCATCGACGCTGCGGCCAATGTGGCGATGCGCGATCTGGCTCAGGCGGCAGGGTTTACCACTGCCAGAGATCCGGATGACCCAAGCCAGCTGATTCACCGGCTTTCGCTGGCCTGAGGCGGTGCCCCGGCGGTAGCCTCCGGCAGCAGGTCCAATTGCTCCAGGCACCGCCGCTCATCGGCCTCGGTCACCCCCTTGAAGGCACTGACTTCAAGCAGCGGCGTATTGAACAGCGCCAGGCGGATGACGCCGTTGCGTTCCAGAAACGTTTGCGCCAGGCACTGGCAGACCGGTTTGGCGACCAACGCAGCGAGCGCCTGGTCCTCTGGCAGATCGACCTGGGCCTGCAGGTTGGTCTCGCATCCGCTGACGATGCCTTGTACGGAGCGGCTGGCGAGTATCAGTGAGCCTAAGCCCAACACTGCCAGCAGTAGCAGCATGCCCAGCAAAATGTTCGACTCTCTGGCTACGTCCCGGACTATGGCGAGCCTCGCCTGCCAACCTCTCCCCTGCCCGGAAAAAATGGTCTTGCCCACCGTACTCTTGAAACTGCGGTGCACGGCCAACCCGACCGCCGCACTCAGCGCCAGCAGCGCCAGCACAATGGCCGGGGCACGCATGGGCAGCTGCCAGGCCGGGCCCAACACCTGATAGCTCGAGGCGGCAACCACCAGTGTGGCGATGGCTGCGATCCATCCAAGGCTGCCCCTGGGTCGTTTTGCCCAGGCGCTGAGCTTTGCCCTTGTTTGCATGTTCATGCAAGCCTCCAGCGCCGTGTCAGCGCACAGGGTCTATGGCAACCGTTTCCAGGTACTCGGGCACGCACACCTGCCAGCCGAGCTCAAGGCTTATCCGTCGACGCAAGGTGTCCGCAGCATGCGGTTCGCCATGAATGACGTAGGTTTGGCGCGGCGGTCGGGTGAACCCGCGCAACCATTCCATGATTTCGTCCGCATCGGCATGCGCCGACAGGTTGTCCATGGCAAAGACTTGCGCCCGAATCGGCACGTCTTCGCCATGCAGGCGCACGCTGCGAGCCCCGGCAACGATATCGGCACCGCGGGTACCGCCGGCCTGAAAGCCAGAGAACAGAATGCTGTTGTGCGGATTGGGCGCCAGCGCCTTGAGGTGGTGCAACACCCGCCCTCCCGTGGCCATGCCGCTGGCGGCAATGATCACCGCAGGTTCGCGCAGCTGATCCAGGTGCCTGGATTCGTCGACCGTGCGGATGATTTGCGTGCCTTTGCACATCTGGGCACACTCCAGCGCCGTGAGGCGATGCTCGCTCCTGAACTGCTGGTACAGGGTCGTGGCATCGGTTGCCATGGGGCTGTTGAGATACACCGGAGTGTCCGGTATCAGCCCGTCGCGTTTGAGCATGTACAGGTAATACATCAGCAATTGCGCTCGGCCAACCGCGAACGACGGCACCAGGGTGATGCCATGGCGCAGCAGGGTCTGGTTGATCACATCGGCCAGGTAACGCTCCGGGGGCTGTGCTGGGTGCAACCGGTCACCATAGGTCGACTCCACCAACAGCACATCGGCTGCACCGATCAGTTCGGGCGCACGCATCACGGGATCATTGGGCCGGCCCAGGTCGCCCGAGAAAACCACTGTCTGGCCGTCCAACGTCAGTTGCACGGTCGCCGCGCCCAGAATGTGCCCGGCCGTACGCAGCAACAGTTCGACACCGGGCGCGATCTGGGTGCGATGGTGCAATGCGACGGGCCTGAACAGCTGCAGTGCGCGTTTGGCATCCTGTTCGGTGTACAAGGGGCGGGCCGGCGAATGTTTGGAATAGCCATGCCGATTGGCATGTTCGGCCTGCTCTTCCTGCAATCGGGCGCTGTCGAGCAACAGGATTTCAGCCAAGGCACAGGTCGCCGGGGTGGCATACACGGGCCCGCTGAAGCCCTCGCGCACCAACACCGGCAGGTAGCCGCTGTGGTCCAGGTGGGCATGCGTGAGCACTACCGCATCGACCTTACGCAGTGCCGCCGGCAGTGGCTCCCAGTTGCGCAAGCGCAGTTGCTTGTAGCCTTGGAAAAGCCCGCAGTCGATCAGCACCCGTGTCGAGTCATGCGTCAGCAAGAACTTGCTGCCCGTCACCGTGCCCGTCCCGCCGAAAAAGGTCAGTTGCATGGCATCGGCTCCCAGGTATCGATCACACAGGGGTGAACGGCCAGCACGCTGCACGGTGGATCGCTGACAATACGTTCGGTGGTATCACCCAGCAGCTTGCTCAACCCCCTGGGCTGCACCACTCCCATGACCACCGCGTCGATATCCAGGGCCGCCACATGGTCCCGAATCACCTGCACTGCCCCGCCTTCCATGTAATGCCGGCAATCAAGGGGTACACCTTCGGCATCGGCCAATGCATCGAAGGACACCTGCAAGGCATCACGCATCTCCTCGACCCAGGTCTGCGCAACCAGCATGTCGGGGGCGAACACACCCGCCAGGTCATAGGCCGAGAGCAGGTGCAACTGCGCATCGCATTGCAGCGCCAGGGCATCGGCTGACCGGATGAGGGCGCGGTTGAATAGCATCTGGGCATCGGGGTCATCGCGCAGGGCGGTGTCCACGGCTACCAGAATGCGTTTGGGCAATGACGCGGCTGCCCGGGGCACGAAATGCATCGAGCCTTGGTACGCGCGCATCAGCGCACAGTCCAGCGGCGTGCCGAAAAACCGGGCCAGTGCCGGTGTCGTTTCGGTGTCCTTGATGACCATATCGGGCTTGAGCTCGCGGATGTAATCGGCGGCCTGGTCCCGCAGGTCTTCTGCCTTGACGGTATCGAGCGTCAGACAGGTATTACTCGACCGATGACGTTCGACCAGCGCCTCAAGCTGCTTGCGATAGAGCCCGTACTGGCGCTGCAGCTCGGCTTCGTTCAGCCGCTCCTGGCGTAACGAATGCGCCTCGTACGGCTCGAACAGCCCAACGATATGCACCGCTGCGCCGCTGACATGCGCCAGGGCAAGCGCCCGGCGCAAAGCCGCCGAGTGCGGGTCGATGTCGCAAAGCAGCACCAGCAGTTGTCGATACTGACCCATGGCAAACCTCCGGCCGCACGCGGCGATGGCAAGTAGCATCGATCTTCGAACCCCCTGCCCTTGCGCGTTTGATGCAGATCAGAAAGTCACCACTGGCGCACCGACTTGATCAATGTCAGAACCAGAACGCCGTCTCACGGTACAACCGGTAAAGCCCACGTTGATCAAGCCCTCAGGAGGCCCTATGAACAAGCAGTTGCTGGAACCCGAAGACACCAGCGAGCACTGGGTAGACACCCTTGCTGACGGCACAGCCGTGCTGATTCGCCCGCTGCGCGATGATGATCACGAACGCGACAGTCGCTTTGTGAGCACGATCAGCCATGAGGCCAGGCGCTTTCGTTTTCTCGCCGGACTCAGCGGTGGCTTGCCCGCCCTGGACGCGCAGTTGATGCCGGTCGACGGTCACCAGCGCATGGCCTACGTCGCGCTGGCCCATGACAATGGCCAGCTGCATCAGCTTGGCGTAAGCCGCTATGCCGCGATCCCGGGTAGCCACAATTGCGAATGTGCCGTCGCTGTCGGCGAGCAATGGCAGCGCAAGGGGCTGGGCAAGCTGTTGCTGCAGCACCTGATCGAAGCGGCACGGCGCAATGGTTACCAGTGCATGGTGTCCCGGGACCTCTCGAACAACTACGCCATGCACCGGCTGACCAAGGCGCTGGGCTTCACCTCGCGCTACCTGGGCGGCGATGTCAGCGAAATCCTCCACGAGCTTGATCTGCGTGCCTGAAACAAGGCCCTTGCGGGCCTTGCATTTCTAACCTTGCGAATGCTCGGGTGATAACACCAGCACACTGGTGCTGAGCCGATGCAGGATCCGCTCGGCCGTACTGCCGATGAACCAGCCGATGCCGTGATGGTGGTAGCTCCCCATCACCAGCACGTCGATGTCGTTGTTGTCCATGAACAGCGCCAGCACCTTGGTCGGGTCCCCCACCCGCATGTGCCGGTGCTCGAAGGGAATACCGTTGCGTTCGGCCAGTTCCTGGAAGGCATCGGCCTGAGCCTCGTGCAGTGTCCGTGACAGGTTCGAATCGAACAGGAACGAATGTTCCCGGCTGCCTTCGGCGTCCAGGTACATCGAGCCCATATCGTAGGCGTACAGCAGTTCGATCTGGGCGTTGCATTGCAAGGCCAGCTTGAGCGCTTCGCTGATGATATGGTCGTTGAAGCCTTCGAACTGATCCTCCGGGCGCGACAGGTCAACCGCTGCAAGTATGCGGCGCGGCAGGGCATTGCTGGCGTTGTGTACCAGGTGCAGCGGAATTCTGGTGTCACGCAGCAACTGCACGTCGAGCGAGGTGAACATGGCTCGCATCCACCACGGTTCATGCTCGAGCCCCTTGATCAGCATGGCGAACGGCTGCTCACGCAGATGCACCTCAATCTCGTCCAGCGGGTGCTGAACCCACAACACCTCGGTGGTCACCGTCACGCCATTGCGGCGCATCGACAATGCCTGGGTTTCCAGCCATTCACGGTGTTGCTGCACATAGCCCTCGCGCATGACCGCCAAGGCCTGCTCGTTGACCAGGCCGGCGGTGGCCAGGCCCTCAAGGTAGTCAAAGGCGACGATGTGCAGTGGCATGCCCTTGGCTTTGGCCAGCGCCGCTGCACGGTCATAAACCGGTGTGCGGCGCATCAGGGGCGATGCGATGAGAAGAAGTCTTTGCGGGTTGGTCATGGCACACCTCTGCGGGGTCGATGAGTACCTCGATGATCTGCCGCCGGGGGCTGCCCGGTTTGATGTTTGTCAACAGTGCAAGCGAGCCGACCAGCGGCTGTTAGCGCTTACCGGGTAATTGACACGGATCAAGACTTATCGGTTTTTTGGGCGCACGCTGTACCTAGCCTCGCTGCCGACAAGGACGCCATTGCACCTCGAATCAATAGCTATTGCTTGCGCGTGCAGGCACTGGAGGTTCCGATGAACGTTTACGTCGAGAAAAGCGCGAATGACAACCGCTGGTGGGTCCACATGGACGAGTGGCGGGTGAGTTTCAAAACACCCAAAGAAGCCGAACAGTTTTTGGGCGTGCTGACTGCCCGCCTCAATGCGCCTCATTCACTGAACAAGATCGCCACCGTCGCTCTCAGACCTGCGAAGGAGGCCTGAAATGTCGGGCCTGATCGACGTTCAGCTGCTCAGCCAGCCTGTAAAGGTGCGCACGCCCCCGCCCATTCATTTGAAGCCACTGGCATCGCGCTGCAATGAGTGCCGGGTCAACGGCCTGTGCTTGCCCACAGGTTTGCCCCTGCGCGACAACACTCGCCTGGGCACATTGATAGGCCCGCGCATCCGCATCAGGAAGGGTGCTGCGCTGTTCAATGCCAATGTACCCTTGAGTGCCTTGTATGCGGTGCATTCAGGCAGTTTCAAGACCAACCTGAACAATGCCGAAGGCCAGGGTGTGATCATCAACTTCTGGATGCCGGGCGACGTGCTGGGCCTAGATGCCATTGCCACCGAGCACCATGTCTGTGATGCCATTGCCCTGGAGGACAGCGAAGTCTGCCCCGTCCCTTACCATCGGCTGCAGGCCCTGGCGCGTGATTTCCCTACGCTGCAGCAGAGCCTGAACCGCCTGATGAGCAGGGAAATCATCCGCGAGCATGAGCGCGTGCTGATGCTGTGCAACCTCTCTGCCGAGCAGCGGCTGGCCAGTTTTCTGCTGAGTTTGTCCCGACGGTTTGTCAGCCGTGGCTATTCCTCCCATGGCTTCATGCTGCGCATGTCGCGCGAGGACATGGCGTCCTACCTGGGGCTGCGCCTGGAAACCATCTGCCGCTCGGTCGCCCACTTGCGCGCCCTGGGTATCGTCAACCTGCATGGCCGGCTGGTGGAGATTCTGGACATGCCTGCGCTGATGGCCCTGGAACTGGGTTACCCGGGCAGCCCTCGCCTCACTGAACTGCCAGTCGCCGGCGTGCCATAAACGCCTGGCTTACCGCGCATCGCCTCGCAACAGCTGAAGGTGTCGGACATGTCGAATTTTCATCTGGCTTACATGCCATTGATCACCTATCCGGATGTGCTCCCCGAGGACGCTGTGGCAGCCGGTGTACAGCTGGCCATCGCGCTGGGGTACGACCTGCATGTCATGACCTTTTCGGTAAGGATCCCCTACCTTTCGCCATCAGTTGGCAGCACACTCCTGAATATCCCCGAGATGATTCGTACAACCGAAAGCAACAGTAGGAGCCAGTGCAAAGCGCTGCAGGCCATGGTGAGCGGCCTTGAACACGGCCAGAGCAGTGTGGAATGCTCCACCAGAGAAGTGGTGCCCGGCCTGACGGGTACCGCGGCTGCAGAAGCGTCAAGGTATTTCGACCTGGCCATCCTGCCATGGGCAGTCGACAAGCCAGTCATCCAGGAGCTGGCAGAGTCGGTGATTTTCGGCGCTGGCAGACCATGCGTACTCGTTCCCTCTTTGCCCATCCAGCCTGTCAGGCACATGGCGTTGGCCTGGGACGGCAGCCGCGTCGCGGCGCGAGCGCTGGCTGACGCGTCACGCCTGATGAGCTCAGACATGCTGATCACGGTCCTGACCGTGCAGGGGGAAAAGCCACTCGAGCACGGCAACATCGCGCAGGACATGGCACATGCCTTACAGCACAGAGGCCTGAACGCTCGGCCGCTGAGCGTGAAGCTGGCCGGGCGATCAATCGCTGAGTGCCTGCAGCAAGAAGCACTCAGCGCCGGCGCCGATCTGTTGGTCATGGGCGGCTATGGTCACTCGCGCTTGAAAGAATTCATCCTCGGTGGCGCCACCCATGGGGTTCTACAAGCGCTTCAAATGCCCATACTGCTGTCACACTGAGCCCCTGCGATCAGCCTCTTCATCACCACATTGCGATACATACGGAAAATCGTGCATTCGAAAAAGGTGATGTTTTGCCTTGGCTGGCCCTATCGCCGGCAAGCCGGCTCCTACAGTGACCGCACAAACCTAGGGGCGGTGGTACAGGCGGCTTGCCGGCGATAGGCCGGCACCCATGCAAGATTACTGCAGCCAGGGCGGCGGCGGTTCTTCGCCCTTGACCGGCCCATGCTCGGCTTCTGCCCGCGCAGCTCGGCGGCGGACATCATCCAGGCGGGCCGCGTCGATTTCGCGCATCACTCCGCCCACGTCCGCGACATGCTCATCATCCTCGAATTCGCCTGTCAACGGGCTGTCCGCACGCAGTTCACCTGCCTCGTACAGCGCCCACATTTCCTGGGCGAAGCGTGTGTCCTTCAATTCCGGTGCAAAGCGCCCGAAATAGTGGGCCATGTTCGCCACGTCACGCTGCAGCATGCTGAAGGCATGGTTGTTGCCGGCGGCATCCACCGCCTGCGGCAGGTCGATGATAACCGGGCCATCGGGGCCCAGCAGCACATTGAATTCGGACAGGTCGCCATGCACCAGGCCGGCACACAGCATCAGCACGATCTGGCGAATGACAAAGGCGTGGTACTCACGCGCCTCATCAGCCTCCAGGTGAACGTCGTTAAGGCGCGGGGCCGCATCGCCATCGGCGTCGGTCACCAGCTCCATCAGCAGTACGCCATCCTGGAAATCATAGGGTTTGGGCACCCGCACACCAGCATTGGCCAGGCGGAACAACGCCGCCACTTCAGCGTTCTGCCAGGCGTCCTCGGCTTCCTTGCGGCCGTACTTGCTGCCCTTGGCCATCGCCCGGGCCTGGCGGCTGTTGCGTACCTTGCGCCCTTCCTGGTACTCGGCGGCCTGGCGGAAACTGCGTTTGTTGGCCTCTTTATAGACCTTGGCGCACCGTACCTGGGCGCCGCAACGCACCACGTAGACGGCTGCTTCCTTGCCGCTCATCAAGGGTCGCAGTACTTCGTCGACCAGTCCGTCTTCAATCAGCGGTTCGATTCGTTTTGGCGTCTTCATCAGGCTTGTGTTCGGGGTCCTGTCTGGCCTTATGGCTGGGTTGGCGAACATCCTCTCACAGGCTGATGCGTCTTGCTCGTTTGTCTGCTCAGGCGGCGGTCCAGCGCTGCGTTATCCAGTGCCGAACCTGGTCGAATGCCCAGTTGTACAGCACGGTGTAGGGCAAAATGATCACGAAGAAGCCCAGCTCAACCATGAGCGCCTGCCAAAGCGAGATATCCAGCATCCAGGCCGCCACCGGCAGGCACCACACCACCAGCCCCAACTCGAAACCCAGGCCGTGGGCAAAGCGTGCCGCGGCCTTCCAGTGAATGCGTGCGGTACGCACCCAACGGTCGACCAGCGCGTTGTAGAGCATGTTCCACACCATCGCGATCAGCGACAGGGTGACTGCAAGGCCACCTGCCGTGGCCAACGACTTGCCCATCACCCAGGACAAAAGTGGCGCGCACAGCAGCACGGCAAACACTTCATAGCCGACGGCATGGACCAGGCGTTCGGTGAAAGAGACTTTTTTCACGGCATTTTCCATCCAGTAGTGAACTTGTGCTTCACATTTTCTTTGATGGAACTGATACTCGCGATATAGCTCCTATCGGTTTTATCAATACCTGTGCGCTACTCACCTGAAGCCCTCGTTGCCTTTGTAGAAGCCGCTGCCCTTGGCTCGTTTTCCGCCGCAGCGCGCAAACTGCGCAAGAGCCAGTCGACCATCAGCATCGCAATCGCCAACTTCGAGGCTGACATAGGTTGCGAACTGTTCGACCGTGCAGGCCGCCACCCCACCCTGAATGAGGCCGGCCGCCAGGTCTTGACCCACGTCGAGGCGATCCTCGATGCCAGCGCCAGGCTCGATGCGCTGGCGGTGAGGCTGGCCGAACAGGTAGAGCCGCTGGTGTCGGTGGTGATGTCCGACAGTTACAGCGTGACCTTTCAAGGCGCGGTGATAGGTGGCTTCGCCGCCAGCTACCCGCACACCGAACTGCGCTGCGGGCCTTCGGAAGACGCCGACGTTATCGACCTGATCCAGCAGGGCATGGCGCAGATCGGAATCCTTGCAGCGCAGCAGCGCTACCCGGCCGACATCGCCGTGGCACGCCTGCCGGAACATGCGCAATTCGCCGTTTACGTCAGCACAGGCCACGCCTTGGCAAAACAGCCTGGCGTGCAGCCACAGCACCTGGAAAACGAGCGTCAGCTATACATCAGGACCTACGCGCCAAGCCTGCACCACGGGCGCGGCCAGGCCTGGTCGGCGCCGGACTACCTGACCCTGCTGGAGTTCGCGGTGCGCGGCTATGGCTGGGCGGAACTGCCCAGGGCGCTGGTGGCGCGCTTCGGCAGTGGCCTGGTGGAATTGCCCGTGGCAGGCTACCCACGCAGAGTCGCGATGGATGTTGCCTGGTCGCGCAGGCGAGCCTTGGGCCCCGCCGGGCAATGGTTGGTGCAGCAATTGCTGGTGGGCGGTTCCACGCCCCAGTGACGGCCAATGCGAGCCCCTTTTGGCAGCCAATGAGCGAGACTGGCAGGCCAACAAAGCGCCGGGGTAGAACGTCTATTGATCGTGGCCCGCTTCGACAACCTGCCAACTGTCATCCGGATCGAAACGTTTCATGCCTTGGGCCAACGCTTCGCCCTGGGGCCCCAGGTCCTTCTCGAACACCTGGCCGTCATGGCTGACCATGAAGCTCATCACGCCGGTGTCGTTGTACCTGGCCGGCCAGGCGACCATGGCGAAGCCACGGCTCATATGCTTGCCGATCAGGTAACTGTACGCACCACCCGGTGCCGAAGGGCCTTGAGCCTCGAGGATGCGGAAGTGGTAGCCGTACCAGTCATCACCGGGTGCATTCTGGCCGAACAGCGGGCCCAGCGGGCTGACCTGCCCGCCCGTTTCGTCCGCCCAGTACAAGCCGTCGCGCTTGCCGGGTGTGCTGAAAACCTGCCGGGCGTACTCCAGTGCGCCATCACCGTTATGGTCCTGCGTGGCGTAGTCCATCTGCGCATCGTGATAGGCAAGCAGCGACTGCACAGCGGCCAACTCGTCGCGGCCAATGCGCCGGGCACGAATCTCGGCACTGCCGGCCTTGAGGTCAAAGCGCCAGCCGCTGGCAGTTCGAGTGAGCGGAATGGGCAAGGTCCACTGCTCGCTGCCCACCGCCAGAATGGCCTGCCGGTCACCGTGCATCTGGATCTGGTGCTGCTGGTGGTACTGCTGCACGAACGCATCCACGTCGCTGCGCTGCACACCTTCGCGGGGGATGTAGGTGCGCCAGTCGTCACCGAGCAATTGCGTCAGGCGCGCCTGGTCTGCCTGCTCCACCCCCAGCGCCTCGACGAAGGCTGCGGCGGCCTTCTCTGGCGTGGGGAATGCCTGCTGCGCAGTGGCCAGGCATGACCAGGCGGCGCCAAGGGCAAACAGCCACAGGCCCAGCGACGACTTGCTTTGGCTCATGTTCATCGACGCCCCCCTCCACCACGGTGCATGGCCGCACTGGGCCGGGAGATGGTATGGCCCGCCGCACGCGATGCACTCGGCCGCTTGGCGAGCGCCTGGCTGGTGCGGCCACGGTTGGCCTGCGCCGCAGAGCGTGAGGGGGATCGCACGCCGTCGAACGCATTGTTCTTCGCCCTCCCAGCGCTATTGCCCGGTTTGTTGTGCAGCGCCTGGCGTGCCTGGCCGTTTGCCTGCCGGTGCTCCGCAGCACGGGGCCTGCTGGCCTGGGCTTCGCGAGCCCGGTCACGGGCTTCACGATTGCTGGTGGCCGGGCGTTCGATACCCGCCCGGTCCATCGAAGCACGGGCGCGATCGCGTGCCTGTGCACGCTGGGCATCGTCGCCACGGTAAGCTGCACGCTGGCTGGCACCGTCGAGCTGGCGGCCGAATTGCTGGCGGCTGCGGTTGTCACGGTACGGCACCCCATCGCGGTGCACGGCGTTGTGCTGCCAGGTGTTCTGGTTGTTGGCGATGCGGTTGTTGACGTTGATGTTGTTGTAACGATTGACGTCGATATCGATGTCGTTGCGCCCCCAGTCGCAATCGCCCCACAGCGAATTGACGATCGCAACGCCTGTGCCGAACGCAAGCCCGGCCAACAGCGCGCTACCGGCGTAGTACAGCGGCGATGGCGGGTAATACACCGGCGGTGATGCGGGGTAGGCCCAGGTTCCGTAAGCGGTGGTCGGGTTGTAGGTGGGCACATACACCACCTGCGGGTCGGCCGGCTGGATGATGATGGTGCTGGAGGACGAACTGCTGGCCGGCGCCGCTTGCGAGCTGGGCGCGGCTGCCGGCGCGGCCTGCACCGTGACGTTCTGGTACTGGTTGCTCTGCAGGTTGCCTGCGGCCTTGGCCTGCTGGCGCAGACGCTGCACGGCACCCATCACATCATCAGGCTGGGCCAGAAACGCATCCCCAAGGCGCTGCACCCACACCGGGTCCTGCCCGAGAACCACCAGTACCTGCGGGAACGCCACCAATGCCTGGACACTCGGGTCCCAGGCCTGCGTCGCCACTTGTTTGACAGCCTCATCACCCTGAGCCTTGGGATTGGCCTTGGACCACGTCACTGCTTCGGCCACTTCACCGGGATAGGTGGCGGCCATCAGTACCTGTGCCAGCAGCGCGTCGGGATACAGCGCAATCGGCGCGAGCATCTGGTCCAGTTGCTCGGGGTTGAACACCGCCTGCTTGGCGGGTGCCGCCTCGGCGGCCGGTGCAGGCTCTTGCGCCTGGACCAGGCCTGGTTCACCACCCAGGCAAAGCAGCAGCGCCACGGCACATAACAATGGCATGCGCATCACAGTATCCCTCTGGCCCATACCGCGTGGAACTTAAGGTTAGCAAAGGCTGCCGTTCTCACACGGTGCTATCGATAGTCACTATCGAGAATGGCAATTTCTAATGATCGCGTCGGCTCAATAATCTTGCTCCATCGATTCGTCACACACCCATCTCCCGAATCCTGGAGCTTGCCGATGAACACTACGGCCCGCCTGCTGTTCGCCACCCTGTCCGCCGCTGCCATTGCCGTGCTCAGCGGTTGCGCCACCCACCCCGAACTGCGCCCCTACACCGCAGAAGAAACCCGCCAGCTGCAGCTCGAAGCCATCCAGCGCCAGGCACTCTCCCTGGATGAGTACGAGCTGCGCAAACGCGTGATCCTGCGCGCCGCCAGCGAACAGGTGGTGACCGAGGTGGCGGAGCCGGCCGGGGCGATAAAAGGTTGAATTGAAAGCCAGGCCATACGCTCACGTGCGGCCCCTGATCGACATCACCACCCGTTTGAAGCAGACCACGCTGTTTTCCCCGCCAGCCAACACGGGTATCCTGTGCCGCTCAAGCGCAAGCCTTCCAGGACGGTGACCATGACCAGGCCCCTTCTGTTGCTCAGTGCGGCCCTGCTGTTCAGCCCGGTGCTGCAAGCGCAGCAGATCCAACGCCAACTGGGCGATTTCGACTTCAAACTTGGCACCACGCCTTCACGCAGCATGGCCCAGGGGCTGATCTCGCCCAGCGCCAGCGGCGCCTTTCACGGTGGCCTGGACCTCAGCCACCCAAGCGGTTGGTACGTGGGCCAGTATGCGCCGAGCATGGGCGTGACGCCTGACTCCACACTGCGCCTTGACAGCTACCTGGGCTACAAGCACCACTTCGACAGCACACTGGGTTACGAAGTAGGCCTGATCCACTACAGCCAGCCGAACATCGCAGGGCCGGACAGCTATGCGTTGTATGGCGGCATTTCGGTCATGGGCAGCCGAATCGGCGGGGCCTGGCGTGACAACCCGGACAATCGCACCGGCACCCTGTTCGCCGATTTTGGCCAACTGCCGCTGTTCGACATCGACCTCACGGTCAAACTCGCCCATCACCGCCTGGGCACGCCCTTCACCATCGGCGACGGCAGCCAGGTGAATGCGTTCTCCGACTGGTCGCTGGAGCTGTCGCGGCCCTGGCTGGGCATCGACCTGAACCTGATCTACAGCAACTCCGACCTCAACGGCGGGGGCTGCGGTGCCTATGCCGGTATCAACACGTATTGCGAGAGCATGCTGACGTTCAAGGCTCAGCGCAGTTTCTTCTAGGGGGCCGGGGGCGGTTGCAGTGCGCTGTCTGCCCCCTCAGGCATCAAGGTGGCGATCAACGCCCTCACCGTCCCTGGCAACGCATCCAGCTCGCGCACCAGAATGCTGCGCTCGCGCACCGCCCACGCTTCATCCAGCTCGATGGTGACCAGGTTCATGGTCTGGCTGTGCCGGACAGCCGCCGACTCGGGGATGATGCCAATCCCCACGCCCGCCTCCACCAGCCGGCATATGGCCTCGAAGCTCGACAGCTGGATACGCAGCGACAGATTCAGGCCCATGCGTTCGACATGGTCGCGCAGGAAGCTGAGCAAAGTGCTGCCGTCGTGCAGGCCGATATGCTGGAACGCCAGCGTCTGCTTGAGCGTGACCTGCCTGCTGGCAGCCAGCTCATGCCCTGCAGGCACGATCAGTACCAGCCGGTCGGTACTGAAGTGCAGCACCTGCAAACCGCTGGCTTCCACGGGGCCGGCAATGATGCCCATGTCGCTGCTGCCATCGAGTACACCGCGCACGATATCCCGCGACAGGCGCTCCTGCAGGTCCACGGTCACGCCGGGACGTTTGGCGAGAAAGCCCGCCAGCACTTCGGGCAGGAACTCGGTGACCGCGGTGGTGTTGGCAAAGATGCGGATATGCCCGGCCGAATCGGTGCCGAACTGGGCGAATTCGGCTTTCAGGTAGTCCACCTGGCGCATGATCAGCCGTGCGTGCATGAGCAGTTTTTGCCCGGCCGGGGTCAGTTCGACGCCGCGACTGTCGCGGTACAGCAGGCGCGTGTCGAGCTGCGCCTCTAGGGCCTTGACGCGCGCACTCGCGGCTGCCGGTGAGAGGAATGCCCGCCGCGCGCCTTGGGTCAGGCTCGGTGACTCGCCGATATGAATGAACAGCCTCAGGTCTGCCAGATCAAAATGCATGGGTCTATCCGAATGTGGAGCACGCGTTCAGCATACATGAACGCTGCCTTACATAAATGCAAATTCACAGAATGCCAAGTGCCTCGCATGATCGCTGCATAACAACAAATGCAGAGGCCAATGGTTATGACTGCTACGCACCCGCCCACGGATTACAGCGCCTGGACCGGCCGCACGGAAGAGGCCGTCGATGAGCTCAGCCGCAACCTGATCAAACGTATCGCCGCCACCTTCGGCGAAGCCGCCCCCGCCGTGGGGCAGCCCCTGCCGCCGCTATGGATGTGGTGCTTTTTCCAGGAACCGGTGGCCGAAACGCTACTGGGTAGCGATGGTCACCCGGCGCGCGGCGGCTTTCTGCCCCCCGCCGATAACCGCAACCGCATGTGGGCCGGGGGCCGTGTCGAGTTCATTTCCCCGCTCAAGGTCGGCGCCGAGGCCCATCGCCTGTCGACCATCGTGCATATCGAAGAGAAGCACGGCCGCACGGGCGCATTGCTGTTCGTCACGGTGCGCCACGAGTACTCCCAGCAGGGCGAACTGTGCGTACGTGAAGAGCAGGATATCGTCTACCGCGAACCGAACCCGCCCAAACTGAGCAGCGCCGCGCCAACCGCCCCTGGCGACTGGAGCGAGACTGTCACGCCCTCCCCGACTCTGCTGTTCCGTTACTCCGCCGTCACCTTCAATGGCCACCGCATCCACTATGACCACCCCTACGTCACCGATACCGAAGGCTACGCGGGCCTGGTCGTGCACGGTCCCTTGATCGCCACCCTCACCCTGCGCGCCTTCCTGCGCGCCAACCCTGGCAAGCGCCTGCGCCAATTCGCCTATCGCGGCGTACGCCCACTGACCGTGCCCACGCCATTCGAAGTGGCCGGGCGCATTGGTGCACCGGGCCAGGCGCAACTGTGGGCCGGCAATGCCGACGGCGTGGCGCAGAGCGCCGACGTGCTTTTCGACTGAGACCTGGACAGGGGAACCCCGCATGCATACGTACGACAGTGATGACCTCAATGCCATCCGCGAAGGCGTGCGCGCCTTGTGCGCCGAATTCGACGCCAGCTACTGGCGCAAAATCGATGAAGAAAAAGGCTTCCCTGCAGCCTTTGTAAAAGCCATGACCGATGCCGGGTGGCTGTCGGCGATGATTCCGGAGCAGTACGGCGGTTCAGGCCTGGGCCTGGCCGAAGCCTCGGTCATCCTCGAAGAAGTTAATGCCTGCGGTGGCAACTCCGGCACGGTGCATGGGCAGATGTACAACATGTTCACCCTGCTGCGCCATGGCAGCGAGGAACAGAAGCGCCACTACCTGCCCAAACTGGCCAGTGGCGAGCTGCGCCTGCAGTCGATGGGCGTGACCGAGCCCACCACCGGTACCGACACCACCAAGATCAAGACCACTGCGGTGCGCCAAGGCGACAAGTACGTGATCAATGGGCAGAAAGTGTGGATCTCGCGGGTTCAGCACTCCGACCTGATGATCCTGCTGGCTCGCACCACGCCTTTGCCTGAGGTGAAGAAAAAGTCCGAGGGCATGTCGATCTTCCTGGTCGACCTGCGCGACGCCATTGGCAATGGCCTGACCGTGCAGCCGATCGCCAACATGGTCAACCACGAGACCAACGAGCTGTTCTTCGACAACCTGGAACTGCCGGCCAGCAGCCTGATCGGCGAAGAAGGCAAAGGCTTCAGGTACATCCTCGACGGCCTCAACGCAGAGCGTACCTTGATTGCCGCCGAGTGCATCGGTGACGGCCGCTGGTTCGTCGAAAAAGCCAGCGCCTATGCCCGTGACCGCGTGGTGTTCGGCCGGCCGATCGGGCAGAACCAGGGTGTGCAGTTCCCCATCGCCGAAGCGCACATCGAAATCGAAGCCGCCGACCTGATGCGCTGGCGCGCCTGCGCCGAATACGACAGCGGGCAGAATGCCGGGGCCAGCGCCAACATGGCCAAGTACCTGGCGGCGAAGGCCTCGTGGGAAGCCGCCAATGCGTGCCTGCAAACCCATGGCGGGTTTGGCTTCGCCTGCGAGTACGACGTTGAGCGCAAATTCCGCGAGACCCGCCTGTACCAGGTGGCGCCGATTTCCACCAACCTGATCCTGTCCTACGTGGCCGAGCACCTGCTCGAACTGCCGCGCAGCTTCTGAGGGCCTGAGCATGCAACATACCCACGCCCTGGCCGGCTTTCTCGCCGACCTGCGTTACGCACACCTGCCCGGCCACGTGCTGGACCGCACTGAAGACCTGTTCCTGGACTGGCTTGGCTCGGCCCTGGCCAGCCAAGGCGCGCACCCGATCCCGCTGTTCGAGCGCTATGCCGAACGCATGGGGCCTGCGCAGGGCAATGCTCGAGTATTGACCAGCGGGCGCACGTCATCCCCCTACTTCGCTGCCCTGGTCAATGGCGCGGCCTCGCACCTGGTCGAGCAGGACGACCTGCACAACAGCTCGGTGCTGCACCCGGCGACCGTGGTGTTTTCTGCCGTACTGGCGGCGGCACAGGACCTTGGCAAGTCTGGCCAGGACCTGCTGCTGGCTGCAGTCGCCGGCTATGAAGCCGGCATCCGCATCGGTGAATTCCTCGGTCGCTCGCATTACCGCATCTTCCATACCACCGCCACTGTCGGCACCCTGGCCGCAGCCGTCGGGGTGGGCAAACTGCTGGGCTTCAACCAGGCGCAGTTCATCAACCTGCTCGGCAGCGCCGGCACCCAGGCCGCCGGGCTCTGGGAGTTCCTGCGCGACGCCGCCGATTCGAAGCAGTTGCATACCGCCAAGGCCGCCGCCGACGGCTTGCTGGCCGCCTACCTGACCTCCGATGGCCTGAGCGGTGCACGCAATATCCTCGAAGGCGAACAGGGCATGGCCGCCGGCATGTCCAGCGATGCCGACCCGGCGCGCCTGAGCGACCGCCTGGGCACGCGCTGGGCGCTGGTGGAAACCTCGTTCAAGTACCACGCTTCGTGTCGCCACACCCACCCCGCCGCCGATGCCTTGCTGCTGCTGATGCAGCGCGAAGGCCTTGGCCATGAACAGATCGCCAGGGTCGTCACCCGCGTGCATCAGGGCGCGATCGATGTGCTTGGCCGCGTCACCACACCTGCCACCGTGCACCAGGCCAAGTTCTCAATGGGTACCGTACTTGGCCTGATTGCGGTGCATGGCAGCGCGCAACTCATCGACTTCCGTGACCTGGCGCTGACCGACCCACAGGTCGCGCACTTTCGCGAGCACGTCGAGATGCAACTGGACGCCGAAGTGGACGCCGCCTACCCCAAGAGGTGGCTGGGCCGCGTGGACGTTACCTGCACCGATGGCCGCAGCTTCAGCGCCGCCATCGACGAACCTAAAGGCGACCCCGGCAACACCCTGTCGCGCCCGGAGCTTGAGGCCAAGTTTCAGCGCCTGCTGGCGTATTCCGGCGCGCGCAGCCCGGCCCAGGGCCAGGCATTGATCGAGCGCGTCTGGCAACTGCGCGACGCCCGCTCGCTGGCTGATCTGCACTGAACACCAACAGGTGACCCTATGACCCAAACAACGCCCCGCCCGCTGGACGGCATCACCGTGATCAGCCTGGAGCACGCCATCGCAGCGCCCTTCTGCACCCGCCAACTGGCCGACCTCGGCGCCCGCGTGATCAAGGTCGAGCGCCCTGGCAGCGGCGACTTCGCCCGCGGCTACGATCAGCGTGTCGATGGCCTGGCCTCGCACTTCGTCTGGACCAACCGCTCCAAGGAAAGCCTCACCCTGGACCTCAAGCAGGACGCCGCCGACGGTATTCTCGAGGCCCTGCTGGCCAAGGCGGATGTGCTGGTGCAAAACCTCGCACCGGGCGCGGCAGCGCGCATGGGCTTGTCGTTCGACGCCCTGCACGCCCGCTTCCCACGGCTTATCGTGTGCGATATCTCCGGGTATGGCGAAGGCGGCCCTTATGAAAAGAAAAAGGCCTACGACCTGCTGATCCAGAGCGAAGGCGGCTTTCTCTCGGTAACCGGTGGCCCTGGCGAAAACGACATGGCCAAGGCCGGCTGCTCGATCGCCGATATCGCCGCCGGCATGTACGCCTATACCGGCGTGCTCTCGGCGTTGCTGCTGCGTGACAAGACCGGCATCGGCAGCCGCATCGACGTGTCGATGCTCGAAAGCCTGGTGGAGTGGATGGGCTACCCGATGTACTACGCCTACGACGGCGCGCCGCCTCCCCCGCGCGCCGGCGCTTCGCACTCCACCATCTACCCGTATGGGCCGTTCCCAACCGGCGGTGGCGGCACGATCATGCTTGGCCTGCAGAACGAACGGGAATGGGCCTTGTTCTGCGAAAAGGTGCTGCTTGACCCGGCGCTGGCCAGTGATGACCGCTTCAATGCCAACTTCAAGCGCTCAGATAACCGCGAGGTGCTGCGGCAGATCATCATCGAGGGCTTCGCCAGCCTGTCGCTGGACGAGGTAGTGGCACGCCTTGAAGATGCGCAAATCGCCAACGCCCGGGTCAACGACATGCACGGGGTGTGGCAACACCCGCAGTTGCAGGCCCGCGGCTGCTGGCGTGAAGTGGACAGCCCGGCCGGCAAGCTGCCCTCGCTGCTGCCACCAGGGCGCAACGCGGCCTTTGCCCCGCGCATGGACGCCGTGCCGGCGCTGGGGCAACACACCCAGGGCATCCTCGGCGAGCTGGGCTTCAGCCCGGCAGAGCAAGCCAGCCTGGCCGCAGGTGGTGTGGTATGAACAGCGTGCGCTCTGCACTGTTCGTACCCGGCAGCCGGCCTGAGCGTTTCGCCAAGGCGCTGGCGGCAGGGGCCGATGCCGTCATCGTCGATTTCGAGGATGCCGTGGAGGAACCCCTCAAGCGCCAGGCCCGGGACCACCTGGAGGCGTTCCTGCAGGCCACGCCATTGGCGTCGGTGTGGGTCCGGGTGAATGCGCCGCAGCACGCCGAGCATGCGGCAGACCTGGCCTTCTGCGCGCAGCAGCCTGGCATCGCCGGCGTGCTGCTGCCCAAGGTGGAAAACGCCGCACAGGTGGCCGTTGCCCGGCACACCGGCAAACCGGTATGGCCCATTATCGAAAGCGCCAAGGGCCTGCTCGCGCTGGAGCAGATCGCCCATGCCGAGGGGGTCGAGCGGTTGTCGTTCGGCAGCCTCGACTTGGCGCTGGATCTACACTTGAACACCGACAGCGCTGCTGCCAGGCAGTTTCTCGACCAGGCGCGCATGGCCGTGCAGCTACACTCGCGGGGTGCCGACCTGCTGCCGCCGCTCGATGGCGTGTTTCCTGCCATTGGCGACGCCGAAGGGTTGCACCAGGCGATGCGGCATGCCTACGACCTGGGGTATGGCGGGGCGTTGTGCATTCACCCCAGGCAAGTGCCGGTGATTCACGCGGCACTCGCGCCCGACGCCGAAGCGCTGGCCTGGGCCCGGCGGGTGCTGGCGGCGAGCGCCGCAGCGAACGGGGCCGGTGCGTTTCAGCTGGACGGGCAGATGGTGGATGCGCCGGTCGTGTTCCGGGCGCAGCGGTTGTTGGCACAGGCGTCCGGTTGAACTGGGTTGGCGTTCGGCTACACCGAATGCCGCCTTACACAAATGCTAATTCACCACACGCAAGCCATTGGTCCATCGTTACATCCATCCTCCTACAAAAATAAATCTGAGGTGACATCGATGTTCAAGCTGACCCAGGCGCTGTTCTGCGCCGCCGCAGTGTCCATGGCCGGCCTTGCACAGGCTGCCGATCCGATCATCATCAAGTTCGCCCACGTGGTGGCCGACAGCACGCCCAAAGGCCAAGGTGCACTGATGTTCCAGAAGCTGGTGGCGGCGGACCCGCAGCTCAAGGACAAGGTCAAGGTCGAGGTCTACCCCAACTCGTCGCTGTTCGGCGACGGCAAGGAGATGGAAGCGCTACTGTTGGGTGATGTACAGATGCTGGCGCCTTCACTGGCCAAGTTCGAGCACTACAACAAACAGGTGCAAATCTTCGACCTGCCGTTCCTGTTCGACGACCTGGCGGCCGTCGACCGTTTCCAGCAAGGCCCGCAGGGCAAGGCACTGCTGACCTCGATGGACGACAAAGGCATCCACGGCCTGGCCTACTGGCACAACGGCCTCAAGCAGCTGTCGGCCAACAAGAAAGTGATCCTGCCCAAAGATGCCCGCGGCCTGAAATTCCGCGTGCAAGCCTCCAGCGTGCTCGAAGAGCAGTTCAAGGCGATCCGTGCCAACCCGCGCAAGATGAGCTTTGCCGAGGTTTATCAGGGCCTGCAGACCGGCACGGTCAATGGCACCGAAAACACCTGGTCGAACTACGAAAGCCAGAAGGTCAACGAGGTGCAGCCGTTCTTCACCGAGACCAACCACGGCCTGATCGACTACATGGTGATCACCAACGCCAAGTTCTGGAACGGCCTGCCTGAGGACGTGCGTGGCGAGCTGCAAACGCTCATGGACCAGGTCACCGTCGAGGTGAACAAACAGGCCGAAGCCCTCAACCAGACCTCCAGGCAGAAAATCATCGATGCCAAGACCAGCGAGATCGATGCCCTGACTGCCGAGCAGCGCCAGCAATGGCGTGAGGCCATGCGCCCGGTGTGGGACAAGTTTTCCGATCAGATCGGCGCTGACTTGATCAAGGCAGCCGAGGCCGCCAACAAGGCTTCCTGACAGCCGCACGCCCTGCCCCGGCCACCTGCGCACAGGTTGCCAGCCCTCTCTCTGTCTGGAGAATTCCTATGCAATCGCTCAGGCGTGTCTGGGAGCACTTCGAGGAGGGCATGATCGCCTTTCTCCTGGCGGCCATGACCTTGGTGACCTTCGTCTACGTAGCACTGAACAACCTCTATACCGTGTTCTACACGCTCAGTGACCACTGGGCTTTTGCCAGTGAGCTGCTGCTGGGCATCGGCGACCACCTGATGGGCTACGCCCAGGAAATGACCTGGAGCATCGCCCTGACCAAGGCGCTATTCGGCTGGCTGATCTTTTTCGGTATTGCCTATGGCGTGCGCACCGCCGGCCACCTGGGGGTCGACGTACTGGTGCGGCGCACCCGCAAACCAGTGCAACGGGTGCTGGCGATGATCGCCTGTGCCTGTTGCCTGGCGTATGCCGGGCTGTTCCTGGTGGCCAGCATCAAATGGGTAAGCGCAGTGCTGGTGGCCGGCATCGGCGCCGAAGACCTGGACCGCTATGGCATCAAGGTTGGCCATATTGCGCTGATCGTGCCCTTCGGTTTCGCCTTGGTCATTGTCCGCTACCTGGAGATCCTCTATCGCCTGTTCACCCATCGCCAGTATGGCCTGGGCCTGGCCGACGAGGCTGCAGAGGCGAGCAAGCTGGCCAACCCGGGTGAGGAGCATCACTGATGACGGTAATCTGCCTGTTCCTGTTGTTGTTCGTGTTCATGTTCCTGGGGGTGCCGATCGCAATTTCGCTGGGCTTGTCGGGCGCACTTTCAATCCTGATGTTCAGCCAGGACTCACTGAGCTCGCTGGCGATCAAGCTGTTCGAGACCTCCGACAGCTACACCTTCCTGGCCATCCCGTTCTTCCTGCTGTCGGGCGCGTTCATGACCACCGGTGGCGTGGCCCAGCGGCTGATCGACTTCGCCAACGCCTGTGTCGGGCACATACGCGGCGGCCTGGCCATTGCCGCAGTGCTGGCATGCATGCTGTTCGCCGCGTTGTCGGGCTCGTCGCCGGCCACGGTCGCGGCGGTGGGCTCGATTGCCGTTGCCGGCATGGTGCGCTCCGGTTACCCCCGCGAGTTCGGCGCGGGGATCATCTGTAATGCCGGCACCCTGGGCATCCTGATTCCGCCATCGATCGTCATGGTGGTGTACTCGGCGGCGACCGAGACCTCGGTAGGCAAGCTGTTCATGGCCGGTGTGGTGCCAGGCATCCTGCTGGGCCTGGCGCTGATGGTGACGATCTACATCGTCGCCCGGATCAAGAAACTGCCCGCACAACCTCGTGCCAGTTTTGCCGAATGGCTGAGCACCGCCAGGCGCGCGTTCTGGGGGCTGTTGCTGCTGGTGATCATCCTGGGCGGCATCTACAGCGGCATGTTCACCCCCACCGAGGCGGCCGCCGTGGCAGCGGTGTATTCGGCGTTCATCGCGCTGTTCGTGTACAAGGACATGCGCCTGCGCGACTGCCCGAAGGTATTGCTGGAGTCGGGCCGGCTGACCATCATGCTGCTGTTCATCATCGCCAACGCCATGTTGTTCGCCCATGTGCTGACCACCGAGCAGATCCCCCAGCAGATCACCCAGTGGGTGCTGTCCGAGGGCCTGACGCCGATCGGTTTCCTGATCATGGTCAACGTGGTACTGCTGGTGGCGGGCAGCTTCATGGAGCCGTCGGCGATCATCCTGATTCTCGCGCCGATCTTCTTCCCGATCGCCATGAAGCTTGGGATCGACCCGATTCATCTGGGGATCGTCATGGTGGTGAACATGGAGATCGGCCTGGTGCATCCGCCGGTGGGGCTGAACCTGTTCGTGACTTCAGCGGTGACGGGCCTGACGCTGGGGCAGACGATTCGCGCCGCGCTGCCGTGGCTGTCGATCCTACTGCTGTTCCTGGTGCTGGTGACTTACGTGCCGTTCATTTCGCTGGCACTGCCGCAGTGGTTGGGCATGCCGTAATGCACTGATCTTCCGGGCCCCATCGCCAGCGATGGGGTCAGTGCAGGCATCAGATCCCTCCACCCTCCAGCACCTGCGACATGACCTTGGCCAATGCCGTGACCATCACATCCGCCGTCGGCCGGTGGACGATGACGATTTCGTAGCTGTCCACCTCAGGCAACCCGTGTTGCCTGCCAAGCACCCGATGCTCAGGGGTCGCCGCCCGTGGTGGCAACAGGCTGATGCCCATGCCGTCGGCCACCGCGGCCTGGATGCCACTGAGGCTGGAGCTGGTGAAACTGATGCGCCAGCGCCGGCCCATGCCTTCGATGGCGGTGATCATGTCATCGCGGTACAAGCCGCGTGGCGGAAAGGTCACCAGCGGGATCGGGTCGAGCTCGAAGGACGGCATGCGTGCGCTGTCGATCCACTGCAGACGCTCGGGCCAGCACGCCACGCCTTCGCGGCTGTTGCGTCGCTGCTTGAGCAACACCAGGTCAAGTTCGCCATTGTCATAGGCCTGGCTGAGGTCGCGGCACAGGCCGCTGGTGACCTCCAGCTTGACCTGCGGGTGCAGCCGGCTGAATGCCGACAGCGCGTTGGTGGTGCGCCCGCCGACGAAATCTTCGGGAACGCCCAAACGTACGGTGACGCCGACCATGGCACCGGCCAAAGCCTCGAGCATCTGGTCGTTCAATGCCAGCATGTGCCGGGCGTAGCCGAGCAAGGTCTGGCCGGCGTCGGTCGGCAACACGTCACGGTTCCCGCGCACCAGCAGGCGGTGGCCGACCATGTCCTCGAGCCGGCGGACTTTCTGGCTGATGGTCGATTGCGTCGAATGCAGGCGTGCGGCAGCGGTGGTGAAGCTGCCGCAATCGGCCACGACGACGATGGCACGCAGCAGGTCGAGGTCGAACAGAGCCCTATTCGATTTAACGCTGATAGACATCCTGGTATTCAACATTTGAATGACAAGGTTGTCTTCTACCATGGCTAATCGCCAAGCGCCACGCCTTCGCGCCGCGGGTCGGCTCCCCCCGCCCAGCCTGCGCCGGTACGCTGGATGATCTGCATGCCGCTGGTCATGGTCATGGGCGTTACCTCATGGCCCCAGGCCGCCAATTGCCGGACCAGCGCCGGGCTGATCAGCCCGGCTTCCACTTCGGTACCGGCGTTGCGGCTGCCGAAGTTGGGCAGGTTGCTAGCCTGTTGCGGGTCGAGCCGCCAGTCCAGCAAACCCACCAGCGCCTTGTTGACGTAGCCGATGATCTGCGAGCCACCGGGTGATCCGAGGCTGGCCACCAGTTCCCCGGACGCCTGCGAAAACACCAGGGTCGGAGCCATCGCCGACAACGGCCGCTTGCCCGGTTCAACCCGGTTGGCAACGGGCTTGCCGTTCTCCTGTGGGATGAAGGAAAAGTCGGTCAACTGATTGTTCAGCAGGAAGCCCTTGACCATCAGGTGCGAACCGAATGCCGCCTCTACCGAAGTGGTCATAGCCAGCGCCTGACCGCTGTCATCCACCGCCGAAAGGTGCGAGGTGGAGATGCGCAACGGCGAACGGTCCGGGGCCAAGGCCAGGTCCGCGCCCTGCGGCTTGCCCGGTCGCGCATGTTTCATGCTGAAGTCGCCTATCAGCTCTGCCCGCCCGGCCAGGTACCCCGGGGCGGTCAATGCCTTGAGCGGTATCGGCACATAGTCGCTGTCGGCCAGGTACTGGGCACGGTCGGCGTAGGCCAGCCGTTCGGCCTCGGCGATCAGGTGAACGGCCAGCGGCGCGGGCTCAAGGCCTGCCGGCGAAGCACTGACGCTGGGCGGCAGCTTCGCAAGGTCGCGTTGTGGCATGGCGTGCTGCAGCGCCTCGAGGATGCCCAAGGTCTGCAGCACGGTCACTGCACCTGAAGATGGCGGCGGCATGCCGCAGATCTGCCAGGCCTTGTAAGGGCCGCATAACGGCGTGCGCTCCTTGGCCTGGTACTGGCGCAGATCCTCCAGTGACAGGAGCCCGGCATTGGCATGCGCCTGTACCTGGGTGACGATCGCTTCGGCAATTTCACCGGTATAGAACGCATCGACGCCCTGCTGTGCGATACGTTCGAAGGTATGCGCAAGTTCGGGGTTGCGCAGCAGCGCCCCCACCGCCAGCGGCTGGCCGTGCTCATCCAGGAAATAGCGGGCCATGGTGGGTGAACCGGCGATGAAAGGGTCACCCGCCAGCAACGCGTGCAGGCGCTCGGACACAGGGAAGCCACTGCGTGCCAAGGCAATGGCCGGCGCGAACAGTTGATGCCACGGTAGCTTGCCATGTTGCTCGTGCGCCATTTTCAAGGCACGCAGCACCCCTGGTACGCCTACCGAGCGCCCGCCGATCTGCGCTGCCCGGAACGGCATCGGGGTGCCGTCCGGTTGCAGAAAGAGCGTTGGCGTCACTGCGGCCGGCGCGGTCTCGCGGCCGTCGAATGCCTGTACCCGTTTGCCGTCCCAGTACAAGATGAACGCCCCACCGCCAATGCCGCTCGATTGCGGCTCGACCAAGGTGAGTACCATTTGCATGGCAATTGCCGCATCGATGGCACTGCCACCGGCGCGCAGCATCGCCCGCCCGGCTTCGCTGGCCAGCGGGTTGGCAGCCGCCACCATGTGCCGGTTGGCGTGAACAGGTTGCAGGCCGGAGCGGTAACCTGACCCAAGCTCAGGGGGCGCGGGCAGCGGCTGGTCGGCCCAAGCCCATTGGCTGGCCAGGGCAAGGCACAGGGTGCTGATCAATCGGGTTGACGATGGCATTGGTGGCGTCCTGTCGAAGTGCATGCCTTTGGGCGCCCAACATAAACCAGGCCATGTACTGCGCAAAGCGCCGCGGCACCACCTCGACATTCAAAGCAGAATTTTTCGTATACAAAAATGAACATTTCTGGTTACATCAACCCGCGCCTACGACAGTGGTAATCGCCGCTGCGTATTGCGACAGGCTAAAGCCATGCATTACCCCTATCTGCTCAATCCCTTCGAGCGCCCTCTGCGAATCGACGCATTCGCCGTTCACCCGTCGCCCTATGCACCCATCCGCCGTCTCGCGCCTAGTCTTCGTGACTCAGCGGTGTCGGCGCGTGCGCGGCTGCGCTGACTGGCCCTGCTGCCCACGCCGTGTTTTCCACACCGAGCCTGGTTGCCCTCGAGAAAAAACCAGGTGTCCGCACTGACGAATTGCACCCCGCCATTGGCGGGAAGGAATACCTATGCCCAAGACTTTGCTGATAAAGAACGCCGAACTGCTGGTGACGATGGACGGCGAGCGCCGCGAGATCAGACGCGGCGGCCTGTTCATAGAAGACAACCTGATCAAGCAGGTCGGCCCCAGCGACGAGCTGCCCCAGCACGCCGACGAGATTCTGGACATGACCGGCAAGGTGGTCATCCCGGGGCTGGTCAACACCCACCATCACATGTATCAAAGCCTCACCCGCGTGGTCCCGGCGGCCCAGGACGGTGAACTGTTCAACTGGCTGACCAACCTTTACCCGATCTGGGCACGGTTGACGCCCGAGATGATCGCGGTATCGACCCAGACCGCGATGGCCGAACTGATTCTCTCCGGCTGCACCACCTCCAGCGACCACCTGTACATCTACCCCAATGGCTGCAAGCTCGACGACAGCATCCACGCCGCCGGGGAAATCGGCATGCGTTTCCATGCCGCACGCGGCAGCATGAGCGTGGGCCGCAGCCAAGGCGGGCTGCCGCCAGACTCGGTGGTGGAAAAGGAAAGCGACATCCTCAAGGAGTCTCAGCGCCTGATCGAGGACTACCACGACGCCAACCATGGCTCGATGCTGCGCGTGGTCGTGGCGCCCTGCTCGCCGTTCTCGGTCAGCCGCGACCTGATGCGTGAAGCGGCGGTGCTGGCACGCAACTACGGGGTTTCGCTACACACCCATTTGGCTGAAAACGTCAACGATATCGCTTACAGCCGCGAAAAGTTCGGCATGACCCCTGCCGAATACGCCGAGGACCTGGGCTGGGTTGGCCACGATGTGTGGCATGCGCACTGCGTGCAACTCGACCAGCACGGCATCGAGCTGTTCGCCCGTACCGGCACCGGTGTGGCCCACTGCCCGTGCTCGAACATGCGCCTGGCCTCGGGTATTGCACCGATCCGCAAGATGCGCGACCACGGGGTGCCCGTAGGCCTGGGCGTCGACGGCTCGGCCTCCAACGATGGCGCCAGCATGATCGGTGAAGTGCGCCAGGCGCTGCTGCTGCAGCGTGTCGGCTTCGGCCCTGATGCGATGACCGCACGCGAAGCGCTGGAAATCGCCACCCTCGGCGGTGCCAAGGTGCTCAACCGTAATGACATCGGCGCCTTGGCGCCGGGCATGGTCGCCGACTTCGTCGCCTTCGACCTCGGCCATGTCGCCTACGCAGGTGCCCACCACGACCCGCTTGCGGCCTTGGTGTTCTGCACCCCGACCCAGGTCGACACCAGCGTGATAAACGGCCGTGTAGTGGTCAAGGACGGCCGCATCACCACCGTCGACCTGCCGCGGGTGCTGGAGCGCCACAACCAGTTGGCCCGTCAGTTGGTTACCGGCGATTGATAGCGGCCTGCAAGCCTGTAGAGCGGCGCGCAGGCGCCGCTTTTACTGCCCCTGTGCAAGGCGCTGTCAAAGCACCTTCACCGCTCGACCGATGAACTGCACAGGCCCGGTTGGGCGTCCGGTCGGCGAGCCGCCCGCTCTTTCCAGGGTCAGTTCGAACAGTTGGTTGGGCTCCAGGGGAGGCAGGTCATGCGCGGGCACGCGATATTGCTCGCCAGGTTTGACCAGGCCCAGCGACAGTGGCGCCTGCCACTGTTCGCCCTTGGTCCAGAACTGCAGCACCTTGTCGCTCGGTACCGCGAACTGCCCCAAGGGAATCAGTTGAATGCTGCGGGCATCGCTTGCCTGTACCACCCACCCCGGGGCACTGTCTGCCGGCGCAACCAGCACCACAAGGTAGGAAGGTTCCGGCGCCTTGGCGGTCAGCAGCGTGAAGGCCAACAGCAGGCTGGCAACCAGGCCTGCACCCGCCAGGCCTTGCCATAGCACCAGGCGATGCCACCAGCGCCTTGGCTGTGCTGACGCCGCCTTGCGCTGTGGCTGTGACTGTGACTGTGCATCGACGCTGCGGCTGATCCGCCCCCACAAACGTGGGCTGGGTGGCAAAGGCTCAGCGAGTGCGTTCAACGCCAATAGCCGCTGCTCCCAGGCATCCACGGCACCACGCAACTGCTGATCCCCCGTCAGGCGCTGGCGCACGGCCTCATGTTGTTCGGCCGACAAGGTACCCAACACATACTCCCCGGCCAACTCATCAAGTGCCTCGGCGGTTTCGCCCAGTGGCTTCTTCATCCCATGCACTCCCGCAACGCCTTCAGGCTGCGTTTGATCCAGGCTTTGACGGTACCCAACGGTGTGTTCAGCAACCCGGCGATTTCGGCATGGCTGCAACCGTCGACATACGCGTGCAGGATGCACAGCTTGCGTGAGGGTTCCAGTTGCTCGAGGCAACGGTGAACCTTGGCCGAGTCCGCCATAAGATCGATATCACTCGCGAAGGGCAACGGTACTTGTGCACTGTCGAACGCCCCTTCATCCAGCACGACTTCGCGCCGGGTGTCGCGTATGTAATTGAGCGCCAGGTGCCGGGCCACGCTATAGATCCAGCCCCGCGCAGAGCCGCGCGCAGGGTCGAAGCTGGCAGCCCCGGACCATATCCGAATGAAGGCATCGTGCAGGATGTCTTCTGCTGTAGCGTGGTCGCGGGCGATACGGCGCACCACACCTAGCAGGCGTGCGCCCTCCTCCTCGTAGAGTGCATGCAGCGCTCGGCGGTCTCCCCGTGCGCAGGCTTCAAGGCAACGCTGAAAGTCGAAAGGGGGCAAAGGTGAGTTCACTGCAAGGTCAGCCCTATAGTCCCTGGACGGTTCCCCCAGCCATTGGGCCGGGGGGCTGTCGATCAGCGTAGACGCCAGTGGCTCACCTGCCTATGCGCACTGCCATCATTTTGCCGCCCAGAAGATATAGTCAGCCTGGTAATCAACGATTTTGCGCTCACCTTTGTTCTGCATCGAGCAGGCAGTTGCCGGCGCAACACCGCCGCGGGTGGCCACGCGCTGGATATAGCTCACACCGGTCATGGCCCCTTTACCTTCGGCCGGGCTGGCCTGAACCAGCTGGTAAGGCAGGTCGCCCTTGGCCGCTGGCGCCACGGCCAATTGGGTGCCGGTGACCTTCGAGCCGTCTTTGGCCTGCCAGGTGGCGGGCGGCCCGAAATAGTCGCCCACCGCCTTGCCAGACCTGTCCTTGAGTACCGCTTTGGGGCCGACGAATGTCCACTCGGTCTGGCCGGGGGCATTGGCTTTGTCGCGGCATTCGTAGGTGACCTGGCCCACACCGACGGTTTCCAGCATGACGGCGTGGCCATCCGGAACCTTGACCGCGTCGGGCAAGGCGGATTGAGCGTGAGCGGCTTGGCTGGCCACGATCAGGACAAGACCGCCTGTGAGCATCAGCATGGTAACTGGGCTGTTCATGGTGCAAATCTCCTGGCGAGTAATCGACAGCGCGAAGTCGCGCTACCTGTAATACCCGCCAGGTTGCAGATTGGATGCACCTGTGGAAAAAAATTGTGCATCCACCCGTACGTTGCCCGGCTTGCCTGTCAGCCTACCTGGGCCGGTGCCGTCTTGGCTGCCTTGCGCAGGCTCCACACACCCCATGCCAGGCCGATCACAGCAGCAATGACCGAGCCCGAAAGTACGCCAAGCTTGGCCGCGCCCAGAACGCCAGGGTCAGAGAACGCCAGGTTGGCAATGAAGATCGACATGGTAAAGCCGATGCCTGCCAACAGCCCGATCAGCGTGATGCCGTGCCAGGTAACGCCCGCCGGCAACGCGCACCAGCCCAACCGTACCATCAGCCAGCTGATCGTCACGATACCCAACGGCTTGCCCAGGACCAGCGCCACAGCGACGCCTGTCATCACCCAGTGAGGACCATCGGCAGACAGGTCGACACCAGACAACCCGACACCGGCGTTGGCCAGGGCGAACAGCGGCATGATCGCGAAAGCCACCCAAGGGTGCAGATGGCCTTGCACGCGCAGCACTGGGGCGACCAGCTCGCGCTGCGCCACACGCAGGTTTTTCAGCGGGCTCATGAGTTCGCTGTCATCGATCTGCGGTGCCTTGGCGCGGCCGAGCAGGTCGTCGGTGAAGCGGGTGACGGCCTCCAGTGGGCGCTCGCCCAAAGGCATGGCCCGAACCGGTGTCATCAGGCCAAGCACCACGCCCGCCAAGGTGGGGTGGGCACCGGTCATCAACATGCCCAGCCAGGTGATGAACCCGGGGATGATGTAGGCATAGGCCGAACCGACACCTATCTTCTGCAGGCCGAGCACCAGCAGCAGGCCGATGGCGGCGACGCCGAAACCGCTGTAATCCAGGCCACCGGAGTAGAAGAAGGCAATGATCAGCACCGCGATGATGTCGTCGATGATCGCCAGGGCGAGCAGGAACACCCGCACATTGGAAGGGATCGACTTGCCCAGCAGCGCCAGCACACCCACTGCAAAGGCGATGTCGGTGGCAGTCGGCACTGCCCAACCCTCTTGCGCGGGAGGCGAATGATTGAACGCCAGGTAGATGAGCGCGGGTACCACCACACCGCCGACAGCCGCCGCCATCGGCAGCGTGGCCTGGCGCAGGCTGGACAGCGCGCCTTCATGAATTTCGCGACGGATCTCCATACCGACGACCAGGAAGAAGATGGTCATCAGGCCGTCGTTGATCCAGAAATGCAGTGACTGGGAATAGACCAGCGAGCCGACACCGAAGCTTATCGGCGTGTGCCAGAGGGCGTCATAGCTTTCGGCAGCGGGCGAATTCGCCCAGATCAGTGCTGCAACGGCGGCGATCAACAGTACGACGCCGCTCACGGCCTCGATATGCAGAAAGCGTTCGAAGTTGGCGAATGCGCGTTGGGCAATTTGCTGGGCACGGGGCATTACGTGTTTTTGCATGGGCACAAGAACTCCCGCACGGCGGCCCGACCTGCGTAGTTATTTAACCTGCGTCACTGCGTCATGCAGCTAGCACCCGGCGGGGATTCTAGCGCAAAACCTGGATACCGTGCACGAAACCGTCTTTCAACGCTTGGTTGCAGCCACCTGAACGCCTGCCCGCGGCACAGCAACCGCGCTCCCTTTACGACCCCCGGTTGGGCAAATTGCGAATTCATTCCTAGTATGAAGACGTTATAGCGATTGCGTTGCGTGCCTGCTGGATGCCTCTCTACAAGGAGTCGAGAATGCCTTTGCCTGTCGTTGCTCAGCGGTACCTTACCTTGTTGCTGGCCTTGGCCAGCGCTGCCGCCCAGGCCGAGCAAGGCGCCCCAACCGAGGACCCGCAACTGATTCGCGTGCTGCTGGCTGCCGAACTGGAAACGACCCTGTCCAGCCAGATGAGTGGCACCTTGGGCGAAATCCAGACGCGCTTCGGCGACCAGGTGGCCAAAGGCGTCACATTGGCACGTTTCAACTGCAACGAAGCCCAGGCCCGTAGCAAGGTCGCGGTGGCTGAACTGGCCATGGCCCGGCAGAACCTGCAGGCCAAGCAACAGTTGCGCAAGCTGGACGCAGTGGGCGACATCGAAGTGGCCGCAGCCAAAACCGAAGTGCAGAAGGCCGATGGGGCCCGCGCCATGGGTGAGGCGCAGATGAGCTATTGTCGGGTCCTGGCGCCGTTTTCGGGCCATGTGGCCAAGGTTTACGTCAAGCCCTACCAAACCGTCAGCGCAGGTACACCGCTGTTTGACCTGGTCAGCGATGGTGCATTGAAGGTGCGCCTCAATGTCCCTTCCAGCCAGTTGAAAACGCTCAGCCCCGGCCAGCCGTTGACGGTTAACGTTCACGAAACGGGCAAGACCTACCCGGCCAAGGTCAGCGTGATCAATGCCAGGGTAGATGCGGTGGCACAGACGGTGGAGCTTGAGGCGCGCTTCGATCAACGCTTTCCCGAACTGATGGCCGGCATGAGCGGCACCGCGCGGTTCGACCATGACCGTGAATAGGCCGCTGCCTCACCCACAGCTATTGCTGCAGCTGGACGCCCTGCGCGACAAGGCCATGGCCGCCGAGACGCTGGACGCACTGGCGTTCAGCATGGCCAACGACCTGTACCCGCTGCTGCCCTTTCACCAGGCACTGGTGTTCGGCCAAAGCAAGGCCGGCCTTGAACTGCTGTGCGTGTCGGGCCTGGCACGGCCCACCGAAGACTCGCCCTACCTGGTCTGGCTCAGGCGCGCCAGCCGTTGGCTGGCCGGGCGTCTGGCCGATGCGCAGCCTACCTGGCTGACCCTGGACAACGCCTCGCCGCCCGACGACATCGCTCAGGGCTGGACCGAATGGTGGCCTTCGGGGTTGTGGTGTATACCGCTGCACGCCCCTGCCGGCGAGCGCCTGGGCGTGCTTGTACTACTGCTCGAAGAAGCACCGCCGCCGGTGGTGCATCAGCAACTCGATGGCCTGATACGCACTTGGGCCTACTGCTGGAACACGCTGACACGGCGCCGCCGGCTCGGTCGATGGCGCCCCAGCCGGCGTCAGGTGCTGGTGACCCTGCTGGTAGCAGCGTCGCTGTTATTGGTGCCAGTGCGTCAGACGGCACTGGCACCGGCACAGATCGTCTCGCGCCAGGCACAGATTGTCAGCTCTCCGATCGACGGCGTGATCGCCCAGGTATCGGTACGACCCAACCAGCCGGTGCAAGCCGGCACGCCGTTGTTCACCCTTGACGAAACCACCTTGCGCAGCCGCGCCGAGGTGCTCGGCAAGGAGGTCGCCGTGGCCGATGCCGAATTGCAGGCTGCCAACCAGCGGGCGTTCGACAACCCGCAAAGCAAAAACGAACTGACCCTGCTGCAGGGCCGTGTCCAGCAACGACGGGCCGAACTGGCCGCTGTACAAGCGCAACTGCGGCGCACCCAGGTGCTGGCTCCACGCGCCGGGGTCGCGGTGTTCAGCGACCCCAACGACTGGCTCGGCAAACCGGTGACAACCGGCGAGCGCATCATGCACGTTGCCGACCCTGCGCAACCGGCCATGCAGATCCAGCTCGCCGTGGCCGATGCCATAGCCCTGGAACCTGGCGCCGAAGTGACCTTGTTCCTCACTGCCTATCCGCTCAGCCCACTCAAGGGCAAGATCCTCGAAACCAGCTATCAGGCCAAACCCAGCGACGATGGCGTGGTCGCCTACCGTCTGCTGGCAAGCATCGACGAGCATTCCGAGCATGCCCGCCTAGGCCTGCATGGCACCGCCAAGCTCTATGGCGACCGCGTCATGCTCGGCTACTACCTGCTGCGTCGCCCGCTGGCCACGTTGCGAGCCTGGAGCGGCTGGTGATGCTGGATCCCAGCGACCTGCCGCTGCCGCCACTGCGCGAGGACCTGCGCCTGTGCGAAGCCGCCGACAGCCGAGAAGGCGAACCGGCGTGGATGATCCACGACACCGTGCTGAACCGCTTCTACCGCATCGGCTGGCTGGAGTTCGAATGCCTGCTGCGCTGGGGCCAGACACCGCGCCAGATCAGCGAGCAGGTGTCGCACGACAGCGCGCTCAAGCCGGATGTCGAGCAGGTACTGGCACTGCGTGCGTTTCTCGAACAACACCACTTGCTGCGCCCAGGCCCCGAGCAACTGGCCAGGCTGCAAACCGCCAATGAGGCGCGCACCTGGTCAAGCTGGCGCTGGTGGCTGCACCACTACCTGTTCTTTCGCGTGCCGCTGCTGCGCCCACAAGCGGGCCTGCAGCGCCTGGCAGCTGCCTTGGGTTGGCTGTTCCATCCGCTGACCGGGCTAACAGTGATCGGTTTGACCATCCTGGGCGTGATCCTGGTGATGCAACAATGGGACAGCTTCACCCATGCCGTGGTGGAATCATTCTCCACCGAAGGCCTGTTCAGCTTTGCCCTGGCGCTAGTGGTGGCAAAAACCCTGCACGAGCTCGGCCATGCCCTGGTAGCCACGCGCCTGGGCTTGCGCGTCGGGCACATGGGTGTGGCGTTTCTGGTGTTGTGGCCAATGCTTTACACCGACACCGGCGAAAGCTGGAAGCTCAAGCGTGCCCACCAGCGCCTGGCGATCGCTTCGGCGGGCATCGTCACCGAACTGTCCCTGGCGGGTTTGGCGACCCTTGGCTGGGCCGTGTGCGACGATGGCGCCCTGCGCAACGCACTGCTGTACCTGGCGACCACCAGCTGGGTCCTGTCCCTGGCGCTCAATGCCAGCCCCTTCATGCGCTTCGACGGCTATTTCATCCTCAGCGACCTGCTTGACTTCCCCAACCTGCACGAACGCTCTTCTGCGCTGGCTCGTGTAGCCATGCGGCGCACCCTGCTGGGGCTCGACGAAGCCTGGCCGGAGCCGTTTCCCATTGGCCAGCGACGCCTGCTGGTGGCGTTTGCCTTCGCTACCTGGCTGTATCGCCTGGTGCTGTTTCTCGGCATCGCCGTGGCGGTCTACCTGTTTTTCTTCAAACTGTTGGGGATCGTGCTGTTCATGGTCGAATTGGCGTGGTTCATCGCGCTGCCGGTGAAACGTGAGCTGAGCCACTGGTGGCAACAGCGGGCACGCATTCCGGGGCAGCGCAAGCGGATATTCTATGTGTGCCTTGGCCTGGCCCTGCTGGCCCTGGCAGTACCTTGGCACAGCCAGGTAAATGCCGTAGGTGTGGCCCGTGCCGAGCACCAGCTGCGCGTCTACACCCCCTACCCTGCACGGCTGAAAAGCCTGCACCAGGCGGGCCCTGTCAAGGCCGGCGACGTACTGGCAGTGCTTGAGGAGCCGGACCTGAACTCACGCATGCGCAGCAGTGAGGCCAGCGCCCGCAGCTATGAGGCACGCTTGTCGGGGCTGCTGGCCGACCCTGCGGGGCTGGCCGAGGATGCTGCCACCCAACAGCGCCTGATGGTGCAGAACGAGGAAGCACGCGCCGCGCGCAGCGAGATTGCCCGGCTCAACCTGCAGGCGCCATTCGCCGGTCACTGGCTGGACCTTGAACCCGACTGGCAGCCTGGCCAGTGGTTCAACCGCCAGCAACCGCTGGGCATCTTGATAGATCCCCGTCACTGGCAGATCGATGCCTACGTCGCCCAGGACCAGGTGCACCTCCTTGCCGTCGGCAACCCGGTGAAATTCTATCCTGAAGGCCAGGCCATCGCCCTGCGCGGCAAGGTGCTGGCGATTGGCAGCACACGCGCCGGGCATTTGGCCCACCGCATGCTCTCTTCACACTTTGGCGGCCCGGTGCAAACGAGCGGTGAAGCGCTTGTACCCGACCATGCACTTTTTCAAGTGCTGGTGGCCCTGGATGAACCGCTGGCCAGCGTGCGCGAAACCCGCGGCAAGCTGAAGATCGATGGGGAAAAGCGCAGCGTGCTGGGCGAGGTGGGCAAATGGCTGTTGGGCGTTGGCCTGCGTGAGAGCGGTTTCTGAACATTGCCTTCCGGCGCCTGCTCCCCCGCCCCGAGAAAACCCGACTACGATTGCTAAAGCTTCGAATCTGGCGACGAACTTCTGAGCAGGGATGGAAATGGACATCAAGAGCAGAGCCGGCTTTGCCACTGCCTCGCGCCCTCGGTCGCACACCGTTGCCCTTGAGCAACGCATTCTCTTCGATGGCGCTGCAGCCACCGCTGTCGATCAACAGCACCACAGCGATGCCAGTGCTGCCGAGAGCAAGGACACTAGCCACCCTGCGCCTACCGCCAGCGAAGCGCAGACCACAACTGCAGCAACCACGCCACGCAACCTGGTAGTGATCGATGCGCGCGTGGAAAACCGCGACCAATTGGCTGCCAACCTGCCGGCCGGCACCACTGCGCTGGTGGTGGACCCTGGCCAGGATGCCATCGCTGCCATCAGCAATGCCTTGGCGCAACTGGGCAAGGTCGACGCCATTCAGGTGTTCTCCCATGGCGCTTCAGGCCAGTTCACCCTCGGCAACCAGGTGTTCACCAGCCAGACGGTCGAACAGTTGGGTGACCGCCTGAGTGCCTGGAGCAGTGAGTTGAACGCCGGTGCAGATATTCAGCTGTATGGGTGTGATGTGGGTAGCGGCAGCGCTGGCCAGGCTCTGGTCAACGAACTGGCACGCTGGACGGGTGCCGACGTTGGCGCATCGAGCAATGCGACCGGCAATTCGTTGGCCGGCGGCGACTGGCGCCTTGAGGTCAGCAATGGCGATGTCGACAAAGCCATCGCTCTGGCAGCTACCACCCTCGACAGCTTCCAGGGCCTGCTGGCCGATGCCAGCCCTACGGCCAGCCTGAATAGCGGTGGGGCCGAGGTGCAGTTGGGCGAACAATTCACCTTCACCGTAAGCTTCAACAACCCCTCGACCCAGGAAGGCTACGCCCCATTCATCGACGTATTCCTGCCTGCCACCGGCCGCGACGGCGATGATGGTGCCACTTTTGTCTCCGCCACCTACCTGGGCCAGGCGGTCAACAGCTTCGTGATCACGTTCGATGCCAACGGCAATGCGACCCACCCCCTGGCCAAGGACGCCAGCGGCAACGCCTTGGTCATCAATGCCGCCAGCGTGGGCATGAAGCCCGGTGACCAGATGGTGGTGCTGCAGTTGCCTTACGCCAGCGTCACCAACGGCCAGCCCAGCATCGACATCCAGATTACCGCGCAACTGAGCAACCTGGCCGACACCAGTTATTCCGACGGCACGCCAAACCTCACCATCAATACCCGTGCGGGCTTCGAATACGGTAACGATTCGCTGAACAACCCTGTGCAAGACCCAAGCCTGGTGGAGAGCGCGCTGCACAGTTTCATCGTCACGCCCACCCTGCTGAAAGTCTCGCAGACGTTGAACATGCCGGAGGGCGAAACGGTCACCGGGCCCAACTTCACCCGCACCCAGACCGTCACCGTCACCCCGGCCCCCGGGCAGACGCTGAGCAATGTCACCATCACCCAGACCGTGCCCGACCAGGTACACGTCAGCGCCATCACGCCAGGGCCGGGCGGCACCCTGACGTCGATCACCTTGCATGACGGTACCGTACTCACCAACCCGGCACTCATCGCTCTGGCACTGGCGAACCCCAATGCTTTCGTGGCCAGCTATGACATCCACTACGACACCCTCAGCGCCGCCAGCACCACGCAAGTCAGTTTCTATGTACCGGAAATCGACGCCAACGGCCGGCCCGTGATCGACCCGGCCACCGGTAACCCGGTAACGATCAACTTCGGCACCGCTAGCGTGACGGGTGACTGGAACCCACTGGACCCGCGCGACCGCCCCACTGACCCGCAAGGCTACCCATTCAACGAAACCGGCAACGGTCAAGGCGCGACGTTCGTCGCCAAGTCGATAACCCTGCTCAAGCAGGTCAACCTGCAGAACGACGTCGGCACCACTGGCCTCACGCCCGGCGATACCTTGCGCTACACCCTGGGCGTGGCGATTTCCGACTTCTTTGCCTTCGGTGAGAACATCCTCGAACAAGGCCAGTTCACCCTGACCGACCTGCTCAGCGATGGCCAGACCTTCGACCCAAGCAACCCTCCGACCCTGGTCATCCAGCAGCATGGCGGCACACAGAGCATTACCCTGATCTACACCCAGACAGTGAATGCCGACGGCAGCACCACGCTGGTCTTCGACATTGCCGAATCCATTCGCCAAGCGGTAGCCGGCCCCGGCGTTGCGGCGCTGTTCGGCGACCTCTACGACGACACCTTGCAGGAAGGCGCCACGCGCCTGAGCATTGTCTACGACGCCCTGATCGACGCCACCTACACCACCGACCACCCGCCCCACGACCAGCTCAACGAAGGCGACAGCGTCGGCAACAGCGCCACGGTGGATGCCACTGTGCTGCGCGATGCGGTCAACATCGGGGGCACTCAGACCGACGGTTCCGCCACCACCAGCACCATCCAGTCCTCCACCGTCGATATCGAGCTCACCCAGGTCAATGGTGGCAACCCACCGAGCAACGGCGAACTGCGCCCGGGCGATGTGGTGACCTTCACCATCAGCTACGACCTGCTGGTAGCCGACTACGAGAACTTCAAGCTCACGGCCTACCTGCCCTTGCCCCTGCTCAACGCGGCCGGCATCAGCTGGAGCTTTGGCACAGGCGTTGGCCAATGGACGTTCGGCAGCGGTAATACCATTCTCGACGTGCCAGACAGCGTCACCACCGGCCCCGGCAACGCGATCGTCTTCGACTTCGGCAACTACGTGTCCGGGGGGCTAGACGGCGGCACGGTGCAAGTGCGTTTCACCATGGTCGTGGGTGATCAACCCTATGCCGACCAGCGTGCACTGGACGTGCTGGCGCAATCGAGCCAGACCACCACCGTCGACAAGACCGTGCTCACGTCGTCGGATGTGGCGGTGATCGCGTCGGTCGCCGAACCGGTGCTGGACATCAAGCACGGCGTGGTCGCCAGCAGTAACGGCACAGTCACCGGCACCACCGGGAGCTGGGCGGCCCCCGGTACCAGCGGCGTGCCGTTCAGTGGCAGCGTCACCAGCCTGGCAGCGGTGGACGGCAACGTCAGCGGCATCGATGGCGCTGACATCCTGCGCCTGGCCACCGCCCTGAAGAACAGCGGCGGTGGCGGTGCTTACGACGTCAGCACCAGCATCACGCTGCCCGCCGGCCTGTCATTTGCCGGCGGCAGCCTGGGTGCGGCGAACCTGCAGATCTACCGCGGTGACGGCACCCTGCTGGTGCAGGGCACCGACTACAGCGTCAACGGCAACACCATCACGTTCCTCGACGCCAACGGTCAGGCCACCTTGCTGGCCGGCCGCGCCGGCACCGCCGCCGACCTTTCCGGCAGCAACGTGGTGGTCATCACCTATGACGTGACCGTGGCCAACGCCATCCTCGCCTCCAGTACCCTGCAGAGCACTGCGGCACTGACCAACTACGCCAGCGTCGACGGCGGCCAGGACTTCACACCGACCGACCTGGTCGAGGTCGCCAGCCAGCAGGTTGCCGCCCCGGCCATCAGCAAGACCTACAAGGACGGCACCCTCAGCGAAGATGACTCCAGCGCCACGCACACCACCGGCAGCAACCTGGTGATCGGCGAAAGCATCACCTACGACATCGTGGTCACCTTGCCGGAGGGAGCCACGGGCAGCCTGCGCATCAATGACCTGATCCCCCCCGGGCTGCGGCTTGATCCGCGCTTCAATGGCAACCTGGGCTACGAAATCATCACTACCACGGCAGGCAGCGCGGCCTTGACGGCGAACTTCAACGGCGTACTCAACGTCAACCCGGTGACCCTGGACGGCAGCGACGGCGCCGACCTGCTGCTGGTGTTCGGCAGCGCCGGGAGCACAGCCGACAACATCATTGGCAACAACAGTTTCGTCATCCGCCTGGTGCTGGTGGCCAGCAACGTGGCCGGCAACCAGCAAGGCACCACACTCAACAACGGCGCGCAGCTGGTCTACAGCGACCCTGACGGCGACACGCCCAATGGCGCCACTGCGGTGGATCGCAGCATCAGCAGTGCCCAGCAACCTGGCGTGGCCATCGTCGAACCCACCCTGAGCGTCACCCAGCAGGTAACCTCGACCCCGACCTTCGGCGGATTCGACGAAGGCGATACCGTCACCTTCACCATCACCGTGGCCAACAACTCAGGCACCGATGCGTTCGACATCAGCCTGCTGGACGTGCTGCCGACCGAGATCGACAACCTGGTGATCAGCGGCACGATTCAGTACAACGGCGGGGCCAGCAACAACGGCGGCGTCGATTTCGTCATTCTCAACGGCCAACTGGTGACCGCCAGTGGTGCCAACATCGACATTGCCAACGGCGGCAGCATCGTCATTACCTTGTCCGGCGTGGTCAACGCCACTGCCGCAGGTGAAGCGGCAATCCCCAACAATGTCGAAGTGCGCTGGAGCAGCCTGGACGGCACCAGCAACACCACCGACACGGTAAATGGCGAACGCAGCGGCGACGACGGCCGGCTCAATTCAGGCGCACTCAACGATTACCGCGTGTTGAGTGCCCTGCTGATCCCGGTCACCAATGGCATTCAGGTATCTCGCGTAGGCGGTGTGGCCGACACGCCACCGCCCACCAACAGCAGCGGCGCTACCGACACCAGTGGTTTGCTGGAAACCGTGGTGGTCGGTGAAATCGTCCGTTACCGCGTGGCGGTGCTGGTGCCCACCGGCGACAACCCCGATTACCAGATCCGCATCGAACTGGCCGCGGGCCTGGAGTTCATACCCGCCGACCTCAACAATATCCTGATTGCCATGGTATCGAGCCAACTGGGCGGCCTTACCACGGACGCTACCGACCTGCTCAGCGGCGGTACGTTGTACATGACCGGCAACCAGGACAGCGATGTGGCACTGCCGATCCAGGCGGACCTCAGCGGCACGACACCGTCCGGCACTTTCGACGGCAACAATGGGCGGCTGGTGATCACCACCAACGCCGACGGCAGCCAGACCATCACCTTCAACCTCGGCAACCTGACCAATACCGAGGCCAACGACAGCGACATCGAGGGCGTGATCCTCGAGTTCAACGTGCGGGTCAGCAACGTAGCGGGCAACCAGGCCAGCAGCCAGCTGGGCATGACCGTGTTCGAACACGTGGGTGAAAACGGCGGTGTGGACCGGGGCCAGAGCGATACCGTATTCGAGCGCATCGTGGAGCCCAGCTTCAGCAACCTGGACAAATCGGTCATAGACGTGTCCCCAGGCAGCGGCACCACCGATGCCACAGTATCGGTGAGCTTCACCCAGAACGGCGGTGCGCCGGCCTATAACACCCACCTGGCCGACCAGTTCCCCAGTGGCAGCAACTACCAGGTGCAGAGCATCCTCCTCAACGGCGTGGCACTGGACCTTGGCAACCTGCCCAGTGGGGTGACCTTCAGCGATGGCACGGCAATCGCCGTGGACTTCGCCCGGCTCGCGCCCAACGACTCGGTCCAGGTGATCTATACCGTCACCCTGCCCAACGTCACCATCGCCGACAACGCCGCCAGTGCCGCCGTACTGACCTGGACCAGCCTGCCCACCGACTTCGAAACCACCGGCTGGGGTGGCTCGCTCCCAGCAACAGCTGGTGGTGCTACCGGCGAGCGTACCGGGCAAGACGGCGCCACAGGGCTGAATAACTACATACTCAGCGAAGGTGCCGGCATGGGCGTGGTCCAAGGCACACTATGGGACGACACCCGCAGCGCCACGGATAACGTCACCCCTGACGGCCCTGGCCTGGACGGCATCGGCGTCAGCCTGACCTGGGCCGGCGAGGATGGCGTGTTCGGCAGTGCCGATGACCGTACCTTCAACACCGTGACCGCCAGTGGCGGCCTCTATCAGTTTGCGCTGCTGCCTTCGGGCAGCTACCTCATCGCCGTGGCACAGGACCATCAGGCCAGTGCCAACAACAACTTCCATGTGCGCATCGATACCGACAGCGGCGCCGCAGCAGTCGGCCTGGGCAGCGTAGCTCTCACCCTCGCTGAAGGTTCGACAGGCACGGCCGATTCAGGCTATGTGCATGTGAACGAGGCGCCGATCAACACCGTCTCCGATCAGCGCGGCCAGGAAGACACGGTGTTGCATATCGGCGGCCTGGCCACCAGTGACGTGGATGTGAACGCAGGCACTGCCGATGGCGTCATGACCATCACCCTGACGGTAGTGCATGGGGTCATCTGGCAGGCCGCCACACCGCCTGCAGCCACTGCCACTCCCCCGGCCGGCGCGGGCCGCAGCCTGGTGCTCAGCGGCACTCTGGCCGAACTGAACGTACTGTTGAGCCAGCTCTATTACAAAGGCGACCAGGATTTCAATACCTTCCGCGACCGCGAAACCCTGACCATGGTCACCAATGACCAGGGCAACTTCGGCGATGCACCGCTAAACGGTGATGGCATCCCTGGGCAGAACCCCGCCGATGCGCTGACCGACACGGACGTGATGAATATCGTCATCGACCCGGTCAACGATGCACCGATCGCCAACGCCGACCTGGCCACGGCCGTGGAGGCCGGTGGCCTGAACAATGCCGACCCGGGCGTGAACCCGACCGGCAATGTGCTGAGCAATGATACCGACGTCGATATCCAGACCAACAACGACGTGCTCACCGTAACCCGTATCGCCAGCACCACCACACCCGGTGGCGTGGCAGTAGCGGCCAACGGGGTCACCACCTTGCAGGGGTTGTATGGCACCTTGTCGATTACTGCCGGCGGCGGTTTCCAGTACATCGTCGACAACGACAATCCTGCGGTGCAGGCGCTGCGCACGGCGGGCAACTTCATCAGCGAATCTTTCAATTATGACATCGTCGACAGCGGCGGCCTGACCAGCAGCGCGGTGCTGCAAATCGATATTCATGGCGCCAACGACACTCCCGTGGCACAGGGCGATGCCGCCGCCGCCCTCGAGGCCGGCGGTACCAACAACGGCACGCCCGGGCAAGACGCCACCGGCAATGTGCTGGACAATGACACTGACGTGGATGCCGTGGCGCTGGGCGAGACCAAACAGCTCAGCGCAGTACGCTACGACGGCCCGGGCGGCGGTCGGATCATCCCGGTTGCCAGCGGCCAGTCCGCCAGTGTGCCGGCGACCTTCGGCACCTTGACCATCAACGCCGACGGCAGCTATCGGTATGTCATCGACAACGGCAACGCCGCCGTGCAGGCGCTCTCCCCCGGCCAGACACTGGTCGAGCAGTTCACCTACCAGATGGCCGATGCCGGTGGCTTGAGTTCCATAAGCGTGCTGGTGATCACCGTCCAGGGCGCCAACGATGCCCCGGTGGCCGTGGACGATAGGGGCAGTGCCAGTGCAGGGGCCAGCGACAACAGCCCGGCGCCGGTCAATGCCACCGGCAACGTGATCACCGGCACTGGTGGCGTGGGTGCCGATACCGACGTTGACAATCTGGACCAGCCACCCGCCACCCAACTCAAGGTCGACGGTGTGCGCAGCGGGCTGGAAAGCGCAGGTGGCGCGCTCGCTCCGGTGGCCAGCGGCGCTCCCGCCGCCATCACCGGCACGGTAGCCCGTTTGGCCGACAATAGCCTGATCAGCGGCAACTTCGGCCAGCTCACACTCAACGATGACGGCACCTACAGCTTCGTGGTCAACAGCGCTGACCCCACCATCCGCGCACTGGCCGCCGGGCAAAGCCTGAATGTGATCTTCACCTATCAGGTCCAGGACAGTGGCGGGCTTACCGACCAGGCGCAGTTGGTGATCACGGTAACCGGGGTCAACGACCCTCCCGTGGTCAGCCCGGTTAGCGTCGATGCGATCGAGGCAGGCGGGCTGAACAATGCAAGTCCCGGCCTGGACCCGAGCGGCAGCATCCGTGCAGCGTACAACGACCCGGACGGCGACGCCCTGACCATCAGCGGCGTAATCAGCCCGAATGGCATCAACGGCGCGCCTGGGCAGGCCCTGGCCGGCAACTATGGCAGCCTGGTGCTCGATGCCCAAGGCAACTACCGCTATGTGGTGGACAACGGCAACAGCGCGGTGCAGGCGCTGCGCAGTGACGCTGACAGGCTGACCGAGGTCTTCCAGTACAGCGTCAGCGATGGCAACGGCAAGGTCGTCACGGCCACCTTCACCGTGGTCATCCATGGCCGCAACGACACCCCGATCGCGGCCAACGACAACGCCATTGCCATCGAAGCCGGTGGTAGCAACAACGCTACACCAGGACAACCAGGCAGCGGCAACGCCCTTGGCAACGACAGCGATGTGGACGCAGGCGACAGCAAGAAGGTCGATGGCATTTACCTGGGCACCCTTGCAGCCGGCGGTACGTTCATCCAGGTCAACGCCGGCACGACCGTGGTGGCCGGCGCCTATGGCACGCTGAGCATCGATGCCAATGGCAACTACATTTACACCGTCAATGACAGCCTGGCTGCCGTGCAAGCACTCAAGGCCGGTGAGCAACTGCGCGAAACCTTCGTTTACCGCATGCATGACACTGCCGGTGCCAGCGCCCAGGCGCAGATCAACATCACTGTCGAAGGCCGTTACGATACCCCGGTGGCCCGCGACGACCTCGCCTACGCGGTAGCGGTGGACGACGATGGCACGGGTGGGCGCAACCCCACCGGCAATGTGCTGAACAACGACACCGACGTGGATGCCAACGATACCAAGGCGGTCACCGCCGTGGGCGTGGGCGCCGAAAGCAGCAACCCTGGCCTCGACCCACTGGTCGACAGCGCGACCGTCACCACACGCTACGGCACCCTGACCCTCAACGCCGATGGCAGCTACCGCTTCGTGGTCAACTCCAACGATCCCGACATCATTGCCCTCGGCGCGCTGGGCTTTGTCATCCAGCGCTACACCTATCAGGTTACCGACGCTGGGGGGCTGAGCGACACCGCGACGCTGACCATTCTCATCCGCGGCGAGAACCAGCCGCCCGTTGCCGGCCCCGACCAGGGCCAGGCGGTCGAGGCCGGCGGCATGGACAACAATATCCCGGGCAGCGACCCCAGCGGCAACGTGATGGACAACGACAGCGACCCGGACGCCGTCAACATCCTGTTCCCGGAAGTCCTCGAAGTGCTGGCGTTCTGGACTGGTGACGGCCCGCTGCCAGACAACGCCAGCCTGGTCGGGCAAACCCTGCGCGGCCAGTATGGCGACCTTACATTGAATGGTGACGGCAGTTGGAGCTACGTTCTGGACAACAGCCTGCAGGCAGTGCAAGCACTGCGCGTCAGCGGCCAGACCGTGGTGGACAATTTCACCTACTTGCTGGCAGATGTCTGGGGCGGTACCACCAACGGCCTGCTGACCATCACCATCGACGGGCGCAACGACTACCCTGCGGCCAATGATGATACCGCCAACGCGGTGGAAGCTGGCGGCGTGAACAACGGGACGGCGGGCGTCGATCCCAATGGCAATGTGCTGGACAACGATACCGATGTCGACGGCACGCAGTACGGCGAGACGAAGACAGTGGTGCAGTACACCGGCGAAAACGGCAACACCGCAGTCGCCGGCCAGGTGCTGCAGGGCCTGTACGGCACACTCCTGATCAATGCAGACGGCAGCTACCGGTACGTCGTCGACAACAGCAACCCGACCGTGCAGGCCATGCGCAGCGCAGGCCAGTCGCTGCGGGAAGTGTTCACCTACCGCATGCGCGATACCGCCGGTGTGACCTCGGACGCGCGCTTGAGCGTGACTGTGCAGGGCGCCAACGACAACCCGGTGGCCCGCGACGATGCCAATGCGGCCAGCGACCAGGTACCGGCACCGCACACCAGCGGCAACGTGCTGCCCAATGACAGCGATGTGGATGCCGGCGACGGGCTGACCGTGACCGGCATCCGTGCCGGGCAAGAGTCCGGCGCCGGTGCGGCCGGCGTCATCGGCCGCCCCATCGCCGGCCAGTACGGCACCCTGGTGCTCAATGCCGACGGCAGCTACACCTACACCATCGACCTGAGCAATCCCGACGTGCTGGCGGCTGCGGGCCTTGGGCAAGTACTCAAGGACTACTTCACCTACACCCTCAGCGACCTGACGGGCGCCACCGACCAGGCTGAACTGGTCATCACGCTGGATATTGCCAGCCCGTTCATCCCCGCAGGCCCCCATCTGCACCGTGACGGCAGCGACAGCCTGACAGGCCAGCCGCTGCCGGATGTCAACCCGGCGATCTTCGTTGCACCGGTGGTAGAACGGATCAACGAAAGCCTGACCCTGTCCGCCTGGAGCTCCGATGGCAGTGATGTGCGCCTGTTCGCCACGCCAGAAATCGAAAGCCAGTCGATAGGCAGCCAGCTGGGCCAGGTCAACGGGCAATTCGTTGCCAGCGCCGTCGCACAAAGCCGGCGCGCCAGCGCCGAGGACCAGAACTGGATCGACGGCCGCCACGGCGTCATCAGCCTCACCGCAGACGGCCTTTTGCCCGACCCTTCGGTATGGGCAACGGTGGAAGCCGACATGGTGGCGCAACCGGATAAAAGCTCACAGCCAGCGCAGGGCTTTCGTGCGCAATTGCGAGAAGCCGCGCAGCGTCGCGGCAGCGTTGCCCCCTGACGCCGATACATACACGGATGGACCAAGGACAGCCTATGCCCGTATCGAACTTTAAAGCCCTGAGCACTTTCACTGCATTCAGCGTTCTGCTCAGCGCCTGCTCGGCCTTCGAACCCAAGCCCTACACCGAGGACCAGATGCGCCAGCGGGTGATCGAAGACCAGGCCCGCATGTACAAGGAGCAGGAGCCAGTCAATGGACCAATCACCTTCTACGAGGCCTCGGCGCGCGCCCTCAAGTACAACCTCGACTACCGCCTGAAACTGCTGGAAAGCGCGCTGGCATCGGACCTGCGCGATGTCTCCAGCCACGAGATGCTGCCGCGTCTGGTAGCCTCCGCCGGCTACGCCGGGCGCAACAATGATTCCGGTGGCACATCGATCGGCATCGAGGACCGCCAGGTCAGCTTGCGTCCGTCCACCTCCGAAGAACGTTACCGCACCCTTTACAGCCTTGGGCTGTCGTGGAGCCTGCTGGACTTCGGGGTCGCCTACTTCCGCACGCAGCAGAAGAACGACCAGATGCTGATGGCCGAGGAGCGCCGTGAAAAGGTCGCGCAGAACGTGCTGCAGGATGTGCGCAACGCCTACTGGCGCGCCCTCGGCGCACAGCGTCTGCTGCCCGAGGTGGACGGCCTGCTGATGCGCACTCACCGCGCCCTGACCTCAGCCCGCGAAGCCGAAGGCAAAGGCCTGCTGCCGCGCCAGGACATCCTGGCCTACCAGCGCGCCCTGCTCGATTCGGTGTACATGCTCACCGTGCGCCGCCAGGACCTTGAGTTCGCCCGCGCCGAGCTTGCCGCGCTGATGTCGCTGCCACCCAACACCCGCATGGTGCTGGCCGACGTCACCGAGCAGCCGCTGCCACTGCTGACCAGCAACGTCGAACAGCTGGAGCGTCTGTCCCTGGAGCGCCGCCCGGAAATCATGGAGGAGTGGTATCGCAAACGCGTCAGCATGAACGATCTGAAGATCGCCAAGGCACAGCTGTGGCCAAACGTGAGTTTCAACTACGGCTACGAGTACGACTCCAACAAATACCTGTACAACAGTGACTGGAACCAGACCGGCATCAACGTCTCGATGAACCTGCTGCGCCTGCTGCAGTACCCGGACATCACAGCGGCGGAAAAAAGCCAGGAAAAAACCGATGACATGCGCCGCACAGCGCTGTCCATGGCGATTCTCACCCAGGTCCGCGTCGGCCTGCTGCGCTACCAGCTGGCGCGTCAGGAAGTGGAGTTTGCCGACGAAAGCCTGCGCGTTGACCAGAGCCTGCTCAACTACGCGCAGTCATCGCGCAACGCAGCACTGGGCAGCGAGCTGGAACTGATCCGCGCCGAGGGCCGGCTGCTGCTTTCGCGCTATCAGCGCGAGGCTGCCTACTCCGATGCCCAGGCTGCCTGGGGGCGGCTGTACAACTCGATCGGCTTCCAGGTCATGCCCAAGGAAATCGAGCAACATGACGTGAAGACCCTGGCGCAGGAGATTCAACGAACGGTCGAGCAACAGACGCGGGACAACCTGTTGGCGGCAGGCAAGTAGACGGCACACCGGTACCGCATGAACAAATCTTCATAGTGGCTGTGAGCGCCCGTGTTGCGGGATGAAACGCCGGATGCCCGGCTTCGCGCATCGCGCCTGTCTTGAGGCGCGCCCCCGGCACGCGTAGCATCGCCGCCCCGCATCCTTGTGGGAGCCGGCTTGCCGGCGATTCGAGTGCATGGCACTCGTCTACATCCATGTTGGCTGGCCTGGCGTAGTCGCCGGCAGGCCGGCTCCCACAGGTTTGCGTTCAACCGACACACCACCGCCCATGCCCCAACCGATCCCCCTCAAGGACCACGAAAAGGAAAAGCACCTGGTCAACCGCCGGCTCCTGGCTTGCGCTGCCCTGGTCTTCTGCCTGGTCGCCGTGCTGATCGGCCGTCTCTACGTGCTGCAAGTGCTGCAACACGACCAGCAAAGCGCGGTATCGGAAAACAACCGCGTACACGTACTGCCCATCGCACCCGAGCGCGGGCTGATCTACGACCGCAACGGTGTGGTGCTGGCTGACAACAAGCCCAGTTTCGACCTGACCATGACCCGTGAGCGCGCCGGCGATTCGGCCAAGGTGCTCGACACCCTGACCCAGGTCCTGAGCTTGGGCGAGGATGACCGCAAGCAGTTCGACAAGGACCTGCGCCGTGGACGCAAGCCGTTTGAACCGGTCACCCTGATGGTTGGCCTGACCGAGGAGCAGATCGCCCTAGTAGCGGTCAACCAGTTCCGCCTGCCGGGCCTGGATGTAGAACCGCAGTTCATCCGTGAATACCCGCTGGCCGAGCACTTCGCCCATTCGGTCGGCTATGTCGGGCGCATCAATGAAAGGGAAGCCAAGACCCTCGACAGCACCGAGTATCGCGGCACCCAATCGATCGGCAAGACCGGTATCGAACACTTCTACGAAAGCCAGCTGCACGGCCACGTCGGCTACGAGGAGGTCGAGACCAATGCCCAGGGCCGGGTGATGCGCGTGCTCAAGCACCAGGCCCCTACCCCAGGCGAAGACATTGTGCTGAGCCTCGACGCCCACCTGCAAGTGGCTGCAGAAAAAGCCTTGGGCGACCGCCGTGGGGCGGTGGTGGTGCTTGACCCGGCCAACGGCGACGTGCTGGCAATGGTCAGCAACCCCAGTTTCGATCCCAACCTGTTCGTCAAGGGCATCAGCTTTAAACAGTACGCGGCCCTGCGCGATTCCATCGACCGGCCGCTGTTCAACCGCGTGCTGCGTGGGCTGTATGCACCGGGGTCGACGATCAAGCCGGAAGTGGCCATCGCCGGCCTCGACAGTGGCGTGATCACCCCCGGCAGCCGGGTGTTCGACCCCGGGTACTACGAGCTGCCCAACTACGAACACAAGTACCGTAACTGGAACCGCAGCGGCGATGGCTGGGTAGACATGTACACCGCCATCATGCGCTCCAACGACACCTACTTCTACGACCTGGCGCACAAGCTCGGCATCGACCGCCTGCACGACTACATGGCCGAATTCGGCCTTGGCCATAAGGTCTCGCTGGACATGAACGAAGAGGCTTCGGGTTTGATGCCGTCTGCCCAGTGGAAACGCGCCACCCGCCGCCAGGCCTGGTACCCCGGCGAAACGCTGATCCTGGGCATCGGCCAGGGCTACATGCAGGTCACCCCGCTACAACTGGCCCAGGCCACCAGCCTGCTGGCCAGCAAGGGCGTTTGGCACCGCCCGCACCTGGCCATGACCGTGGGGGGTGAAACCCCGGTGGACCCGAACCCGATGCCCGACATCGTGCTGCACGACCGGCATGCCTGGGACCAGGTCAGCCAGGGCATGCAGATGGTCATGCACGACCCGCGCGGCATTGCCCGCGCCGCCGCCGCCGGCGCCCAATACCGCATCGCCGGCAAGAGCGGCACCGCGCAGGTGGTGGCGATCAAGCAGGGGGAGCGCTACAACCGCAACAAGACCCTGGAGCGCCACCGCGACAACGCCCTGTTCGTCGGCTTTGCACCTGCCGAGCACCCGAGCGTGGTGGTGGCCGTGATGATCGAGAACGGCGAGGCCGGCGGCCGGGTGGCCGGGCCGGTCGTGCGCGAGGTGATGGATGCTTACCTGCTGGATGACCAAGGGCACCTGAAACCGCAGTATGCCGGTGGTGCAGTGCTCAAGCAGGCTCCGCACACCTGAGGCAGCCCGACAGCTTAGCGCTGGCACGCCCATGGTCACATTTCGGTCACGCCACTGTCGTAATCTGCCGGGCAACTCTGTGCCAAAGGTCGCCCGGCATGCTCCGTCTGTTGCTCTTGCTGCTTCCCCTGCTCCCCCTGACGGCCGTGGCCGAGCCTGTGCACCTGCGCGTGCAAGGTTCCAACACCATCGGCGCGGCCCTCTTGCCTGCGCTGGTGCAGGGGCATTTGTGGGCGCAACAGGCAACGGCGATCGAGCAACGGCCAGGCGCTGTGGCCAACGAGACCGTGATAACCGCCGTTGATGCCCAGGGCCAGCCTCTGCGTATCGACATCGCGGCGCACGGCTCGAGCACCGGCTTTATCGCGCTTGGCCGTGGCGAGGCCGACCTGGCCGCAGCGTCTCGCCCCATCAACGATGCCGAGGTGCGCCAGCTCAAGGCGCTGGGTGACTTGCGTGCAGCCGGTGCCGAGCAAGTGATCGGTCTGGATGGTGTTGCAGTGTTCGTCCACCCCGACAATCCCCTGCCACAGCTCACCACCGAGCAATTGGCACACATCTTCTCGGGGCGCATCCAGTATTGGGAGCAACTGGGCTTGGCAGGCGGCCCGATACACCTCTATGCACGCGACGACCGCTCCGGTACCTTCGAGACCTTCAAGGCACTGGTGCTGGAACCGCACCAGAGTGAACTGGCCCAGCAGGCGCAGCGTTTCGAATCCAGTGATGAGTTGGCCGATCGGGTACGTACAGATCGCCAGGCCATCGGGTTCAGCAGCCTGGCAGCGGTGCACGGAGCCAAGGTGCTGGCGATCGCCGAAGGCGATGCGCCAGCCATGCTGCCGGACCGCCCGCTGGTGGCGAGCGAGGATTACCCCCTGTCACGCCGGCTGTACTTCTATTTGCCCGCCAACGCCAAACCCCAGGCCAGGGCCTTGGCAGAATTCGCCCAAAGCCCTGCCGGCCAGGCCATCGTCGCCGAGCAAGGTTTCGTCTCACAGCAGATCAAGTCCCTGGCTGTACCGGCGCAGGTCGACATGCCGCCGCGCTACCGCAACTTGGCGCAGAAGGCCCAGCGCCTGAGCGTCAACTTCCGCTTCCAGGAAGGCAGTGCCAGCCTCGACAACAAAGCGCTGCGCGACATACAGCGCGTCGCCGACTACCTGCGCCAGGCCGGCAAGCTGCACAGCAAGGCGGTGCTGGTCGGCTTTGGCGACACCAAGGCAACACCGGGCCGTGCCGCCCTGCTCTCGCGCCTGCGAGCACAGGCGGTACGCCGTGAGCTGGCGCGCGATGGCGTCGAAGTGCTGGAGGTGACCGGCATGGGCGACGAGTTGCCGGTTGCGGGTAACGAGCTGGAACAGGGACGCTTGCGTAACCGCCGGGTGGAGGTTTGGGTGTACTGAGGCAGGCAGCCGCGCACAGGCTCAGGCAAAAATTTGTAACAGCGCGCCATTCGGCATCACGGGGAAATGGGTCTAGGCTCAAACCCATGTGATACCGGGCCCCTCTGACGGCTACCGCGCCGCCATGTCGGATCACTGTTGCCATGCAACGTCGACAATCAAGGAGGGGCTCATGACAGCTCTACACACATTTCTCACAACACCATTCCTCGGTACCAGCACCTGGTTGTGGCTGGTGTTCATGGCCATCGTCATCGGCCTGCTGGTACTCGACCTGGGCGTGCTGCACCGCAAAGAACGTGAAATCGAAATGCGCGAAAGCCTGCTGCTGTACTCGGGCTATTTCAGCGTGGGCGTGCTGTTCGGCGCGTGGGTCTGGTACCAACTGGGCGCGCAGTCGGCGCTTGAGTTCTACACCGGTTTTTTGGTCGAACAGTCCTTGTCGATGGACAACGTGTTCGTCATGGCGATGATTTTCGGTTTCTTCGCCATCCCCCGTCGTTACCAGCATCGGGTGCTGTTCTGGGGCATCCTGGGGGTGGTGTTCCTGCGTGCGATCATGATCGGCGTGGGCGCAACACTGGTACAGAACTTTGAATGGGTGCTGTACATCTTCGGGGCATTCCTGCTGTTTACCGGGGTAAAAATGGCGTTTTCGAAAGAAGACAGCCACCCCGACCTGGCCAACAACCCGGTGCTCAAGTTTGTCAGGCGGCACATGCGCGTGACCGACCAGATTCACGGTTCACACTTCTTCGTGCGCCTCACCCCGCCAGGCGAGAGCAAGGCATTGCGCTATGCCACACCGCTGTTCCTGGCGCTGGTGCTGATCGAGCTGGCCGACCTGGTGTTTGCCGTCGACAGCGTGCCTGCAATCTTCGCCATCACGCAGGATCCGTTCATCGTCTACACCTCGAACATCTTTGCCATTCTCGGTTTGCGTTCACTGTACTTTGCCTTGTCGGCATTGATGCACCGCTTCGTTTACCTCAAGTACGCACTGGCGCTGGTGCTGATTTTCATCGGCTGCAAGATCTTCTACCACGGCATGGTGGGCAAGGTGCCAGCACTGCTGTCGCTGGGCGTGACGTTCGGGTTGTTGCTCGGTGGGGTGGTGGTGTCGCTGATCAAGACGCGTGGGCAGAAAGCGGTCATGGATGAAGCGCAAGGGGAACAGCCCCCATCCGCACAGACCAAGAGCGCCAAGAAGGAAGAAGACCCGCAATTGCGGGTCTGACCTTCCCCTTTCCCCTGAGTTTCCTCGATAAACTCAGGACAGCCGGATCAATTCATTTTGGAAAACTTCATCACTAACGCTGCAACTGTTAACCAACCGAAACCAATGATGGTCAGCCATGCAGATATGGCCAGCCGGCGTTTTAGCGCGGCGGGGAATGCTTTTAGCTCCTCAGCATCCACCTGCCCGCGACGCAATACAAAACCTGGGAAGTTGATCAGATTGCCGATCGTACACACCAATAAAAAACGCCACTTGAAACTGGAAGTACCCCAAGTAACCTTTAAGGCCTCAACATATGAATTGCTTGTAATGGAAGAGCAAACAACATCATAGTCGCGCGTCAAAGTGATATATGCATTCATCGCAATTCCGGCCAGAGAAATCACAAACGGCATAATCAAGAATGTTAGTTTTACGGCTACGGGCCAAGCATCAAAACTCATCATCTGAAGACTCAAAAATGTATTCGCCAATACCCTCACCGGCCCACTCACCTAACTTTCCGCCAGCAAAACCGCTTCCTCCGACTACTAAAACACCGCACAGTGGCACCGCTAATCCGCCGGTCCCAACGGCAAATCCAGCACATACTGCTCCGGCAGCCCATGTCGCCAGTGCCGAAGCCGCCATTCCACCCCCTACCCCGCCGCCAAACTTTCCAGACTCTACGAAGCGGGCCTTCCTGCACGCCTCAGTGCTCCCGGCTTGGCAGACCTCCCTCACGTTGAGGTACGACGATGTCGCACCGAGCCCAATGGCTACATTGCCACCTTGCTTGAGATACTTGGATAGCTTCGCCACCTTGTCCAGATGCGTTGCATACCCCGGTATCTGCCCGGCCCCACCCGCCTTCGACCAATGATGAACAAGACTTTTCGTCGAAATATTCAGGCTTTTCTTCAGCCGCTCGTAACTGCCAAGATTCAGCTGTTTATTTAGAAACGCCACCTTCAGTTGATTGTCCAACTGCTGCAACAACTGGCGCCGCGACGCAAAAAACTCTCGACTGTTCAAATGCCCATGTCGCAAAAATTCGCGTTGGTGCAATTGCTCTATCTGGGTCAGAGTATTCCTTACCTGTTTCAATCCCTGGTCCAGCATGTCCTTGCCCACCCCCATCGACTGGCTCGCGCTACTGAGCAACCCGGCAATCTCAGCCTGGTGCTGCACCATGAAATCCGACTCCGCAAAATCAAGTGCCGCTAACGCGTGCCGCACCTGTTGAGCGGCCGCCATCAGTGTGGCTTCCTCGCGGGTACAGGCATCACCATTGTCCGGGTCTGCGATGACGAAGATTTCTCCGGCCTTGAAACCTTGTTCGAACGTGGGGTTCAGCCGCTGCAGACGGGAAATCGGCAACGTAGCGTCATGCTCGAACAGTTTGAGCAACACCTGGGAGAACGACATGCTTCGGGGGACGATAAAGAAACCTGGTTCCAGTGAACCGGGCATTGCAGTTGCAAAACTTTGCGAAAAGCTCTGCGAGTAAGCAGCAGGCGATACTGCGGGGGAAAGCCCGCGATTGGCGGCATATGCCTGCCTGGCTGAGGGTGCCTCGCCCAGCGGTGCAACGACCCGATTGCTACCGGGCGGGCAGCCGCAATTGACCCGTGCGCCATCCATGGCCACGGCACGACCGTCGGAAATGAAATGCCACACACCTTCGGCGACGGTCCCTGCCTCGCCGCAGAGGGGGCAGGGTGTTGTGCTGTCTCCCACCCTGAGGACCATGCGCCCATTAGTCAAAGACCTGGCCCCGGTAGCGATACAAACAGCGCCAGTGGTAGTGGTGTCCCCATCTACCGCCTGGCCTTTCCCATCCAGGTTGAAACGCATTGGCAAGTTCCCTGTGCATTGGTGAGGTTTCGAAACCTAACACCTGCAACAGGGCTTCCAGTGCCTGAAACTGAAAACGAGACGCTTCCTACATCTGCCGCTTACCTTACTTACAAAGACACCCAGAAAAATTTCGTCGAGCGGGCCCTCACCGCCCGCTACGCAACATATCCACCGGCACATACTTGCCGATCTCATACTTGCCAATCGCCGCCCGGTGCACCTCATCCGGCCCATCAGCCAGGCGCAAGGTACGCTGCATCGCGTACATGTACGCCAGCGGGAAATCCCCACTCACCCCTGCCCCACCATGGAGCTGAATCGCACGGTCGATCACCTTCAATGCGACATTCGGCGCCACCACCTTGATCTGGGCGATCTCACTGCGCGCCACCTTGTTGCCGACCGTGTCCATCATGTACGCCGCCTTGAGGGTCAGCAGCCGCGCCATGTCGATTTCCATGCGTGAGTCAGCGATCTTGTCGACATTGCCGCCCAGCCGTGCCAGCGGCCGGCCGAACGCGGTGCGCTCGACGGAGCGCCTGCACATCAGCTCCAGCGCCCGTTCGGCCATGCCCACCGAACGCATGCAGTGGTGAATACGGCCTGGGCCCAGGCGCCCCTGAGCGATCTCGAAGCCGCGCCCCTCACCAAGGATCACGTTTTCGTAGGGCACACGCACGTTCTCGAACAACACCTCGGCGTGGCCATGGGGTGCGTCGTCGTAGCCGAAGACGGGCAACGGCCGAACGATCTTCACCCCCGCTGCGTCGGTCGGCACCAGCACCATCGAGTGCTGCTGGTGGCGCGGGCCATCAGGGTTGGACAGGCCCATGAAGATCATCACCTTGCAGCGCGGGTCGCAGGCCCCAGAGGTCCACCACTTGCGGCCGTTGATCACCCACTCATCACCGTCACGCACGGCAGTGGCGGCCATGTTGGTGGCGTCCGAGGAGGCCACCTCCGGTTCGGTCATGGCAAAAGCCGAGCGAATCTCGCCCCGCAGCAGAGGCTCCAGCCATTGGCGCTTCTGCGCCTCGCTGCCATAGCGCACCAACACTTCCATGTTGCCGGTGTCCGGCGCCGAGCAGTTGAAGGGCTCCGGCCCCAGCAGCGAGCGGCCCATGATCTCGGCCAGGGGCGCGTATTCCAGGTTGCTCAGGCCGGCACCGTACTGCGACTCGGGCAGGAACAGGTTCCACAGGCCCTCGGCGCGGGCCTTGGCCTTGAGTTCTTCCATGATTGCGGTGGGCTGCCAGCGGTCACCCTCGGCGACCTGGCGCTCGAACACCGGTTCAGCGGGATAGACATGGGCATCCATGAACGCAGTGACGCGCTCGCGCAGAGCCTGGACCTTGGGTGAATAGGCGAAATCCATCGGGGCTACCTTCACGGTTCGAAGTACATGGGCAGAGCCTAGAGCAGCGCAGCTCAATCCACCTAGTCTATTTTCTGCGTGTATAAACATTCATAACCGATATATGATCGGCCGATAATTCCAACAAAGAGCGGCGCCCATGAACCTCAGCAAGGTCGACCTGAACCTGTTCATCGTCTTCGATGCGATCTACACCGAAGCCAACCTGACCCGCGCCGGGCAGATCGTCGGCATTACCCAACCAGCGGTGTCAAACGCTCTCTCGCGCCTGCGCGAAACCTTCAACGACCCTTTGTTCGTGCGCACCGCCCAGGGCATGGTGCCCACCCCCATGGCGCAGAACATCATCGGCCCGGTGCGCAACGCGTTGGCGCTGCTGCGCACCTCGGTGCAGGAAAGCCGCATCTTCAACCCGCAGCAGGCCAACAAGACCTTCCGCATCAGCATGACCGACCTTACCGAAGCGGTGATCCTGCCCCCGCTGTTCCAGCGCCTGCGGCGGCTGGCGCCTGCGGTGTTGATCGAGAGCTTCCTGTGCAAGCGCCGCGAAACTACCAAGGAGCTGGCTGCAGGGCGCCTGGACTTCGCCGTCGACGCACCCTTGAACACAGATCCGCAGGTGCGCCATGTCAAGCTGATGCAGGACCGATACGTCTGCGCCCTGCGCCAGGGCCACCCGCTGGCCGACGCCAAACTCACCGTCGAGAGCTACCTGGGCATGACCCATATCCATATTTCCAGCCGTCGAAACGGCCTGGGTTATGTCGACCTGGCGCTGGGCAAAATGGGTGTGCAACGCAAGGTCGCCCTGCGCTCGCAACATTACCTGATGGCTTCACAGGTGCTGCAGCAGACAGACATGGCGATGACCGTGCCAGAACGGTTTGCCCGTCGCCACCAATTGCGCTACCAGCCCTTGCCGGTGGAAGTGCCTGCGCTTGAGACGCACCTGTACTGGCACGAAAGCACCGACCAGGACCCGGCCAACCGCTGGATGCGCGAGCAGATCATCGAATTGTGCCAACGGGTGGTGGCGGAAGAAGAACGGGCGCCGGAACCCGTGTGATCCCTCCTGAACCCTCTAAATGGCCTACGGTCAACCGCCTTTGGAGAATATTTTTCTACAAAAACTGGTAAATCACGAAATCAAGGGCAAAAATTTTCGCAGCGCCGAGGGTACGCTTGCTGTCAGGATCGCCGAACCCGCGGCGACAGCGACGGACCCACCGCCATGCCCAGCTCCCCACTCTATTTCGACTACGCCGCCACCACACCGGTAGACGAGCGCGTCATCGAAACCATGCTCACCTGCCTCGGCCGCCAGGTGAACTTCGGCAACCCCGCCTCCTCCGGTCACGCCTACGGCCAGAGCGCCCGCGAAGCCGTCGAGCAAGCTCGCCAGCAAGTGGCCGACTGCGTCGGGGCGAGCGCGCAGGACCTGGTCTGGACATCGGGCGCCACCGAGTCCAACAACCTTGCACTCAAAGGCATCGCCCAGGGCATGGGCCAGCCAGGCCACCTGATTACCAGTCAGCTCGAGCACAAGGCCGTGCTCGATACCGTCAGCGAACTGGAGCGCCAAGGGTGGGCAGTCACCCGCCTGGCACCGGACGCTGCCGGCCTGATTCAACCCTATGACGTACAAGCGGCCCTGCGCGACGATACCCGCCTGGTGTCACTGATGGCGGTCAACAACGAACTGGGCACCGTCACCGATTTCGCTGCCATTGGCGAGCGCGTGCGCGCCCATGGCGCCCTGCTGCACGTAGATGCGGCCCAGGCAGTGGGCAAGCTGGCCATCGATTTGCGGGCGATGGCGGTAGACTTGATGTCGTTTTCTGCCCACAAGGTCTATGGGCCAAAAGGCATCGGTGCGCTGTATGTCGGGGCTCGCGCACGTGCCTTGATGCGTGCGCAGATTCACGGTGGTGGCCATGAGCGTGGGCTGCGCTCAGGCACCCTGCCTACCCATCAGATCGTTGGCATGGGCAGCGCCTTCGCCCTGGCCGGCCAACCTGGCGACAGCGAGCATCAGCGCATCGGGCACCTCGCCAGGCGGCTGCGCGAAGGGCTACTGGCGCTGCCAGGGGTCAGTCTCAACGGCTGCGCCAGCCAGCGCATAGCGCATACCTTGAACCTGTGTATCGAGGCCCCGGGCTTCAACAGCATGGCGCTGGCCAGTGAGCTGGCGCTGTCGACCACCTCGGCGTGCAATTCGGCGAGCCACGCGCCGTCGCATGTGCTGCTGGCGTTGGGGCTGGATGAGGCGCAGGCGCGCAAAAGCGTGCGCATGAGCATCGGGCGGTTTACCAGCCAAGCCGAGGTGGAAAAGGCGATCGAGGTGTTTGAACGCACAGTTGCGGGCGCTTCACCGGCCTTGTGGTGAACCCGGGCTTTACCGCCTGCTGAACCGGCCTCTTTGCGGGCAGGGCCGCGAAGAGACCGGTACTAATGACGCTTGCCTTAAAGGAAGGTAAATACCTTCGCAACCGGCAATCGCGATTTGTTCAGCCCGGCATTGAAGTCCGACTCGCTGCGATAACCCAGGCTCAGTACCACCACACTGGTGTAGCCCTGCTCACGCAGGCCCAGTTCGGCATCCATGATCTTGCTGTCGAAACCTTCGATCGGCGTCGCGTCCAGGCCATGGGCGGCAGCGCCGAGCAACGCAGTGCCCAGGGCCAGGTAGGTCTGCTTCTCCATCCAGTGCTGCAGGTCTTTCTGATCGTAGCGGTGCAGGTTCACATAATGGCGACGGCTCTGGTTCTGGCCGGCACGGGCCTGATCATCGCGAAAACGTCCGTCAGCCGCTTCCTGGTCGAGCACGGCGTCCAGGTGTGCTTCGGTCATGTCGGTACGGGTGCAGAACACGATCACATGGGAAGCATCGAGGATCTTCGGCGTGTTGTAGGCAAAACCGTCCAGCGTGCTCTTGGCCAGACGTGCCTTGCCCTCTGCGCTGTCGGCCACGATGAAGTGCCATGGCTGCGAATTGACCGAGGATGGGCTGTGGCGCAGCTGCTCGAGCAAGGCGTCGATGGTGGCCTGAGGGATCTTGCGGGCAGCATCGTACGCCTTGGTGGTGTAGCGGCGCTTGGCCAGAGAAACGGTATCCATGTTGCAACTCCTTAAGCGGAACGGGACGTGTGGCGCATATTATCTTTCCTACAAACCAGAAAAAGCGGCAAAATGCAGCAACACTTTCACCCATGGAGTGAAAATGCTCCGCATCGCCGACCTCGAACTGTTCGTGCGCAGCAGCGTACTGGGAAGTTTCACCGCCGCTGCCCACGAGGCAGACCTGCTGCCCGGGCAGGTCGCAGCCGCCATCAAACGCCTGGAGCGCGACCTGGACGTGCGCCTGTTCGCACGTACCACCCGCAGCCTGCGCCTGACAGCCGAGGGTGAGCTGTACCTGCCCACCGCGCTCAGCGTGCTGCAGAGCCTGCGCCAGGGCCGCGATAACCTGCACGGCGCGCACAGCACCCTGCGTGGGGTGCTGCAGGTGTCGGCGCCCTCGGACCTTGGCCGCAACATCCTGCTGCCGTGGTTGAGTGATTTTCGCCGTGAGCATCCTGAGCTGACCCTGCGGCTGCACCTGTCCGACCACGTTGCCGACCTGTTCCGCGACCCGGTGGACGTGGCCATACGTTATGGCCTGAACGAAGAAGCCAACTACATCGCCCTGCCACTGGCACCGTGGAATCGCCGCGTGCTGGTGGCCTCGCCGGCCTACCTGGCGCGTCATGGGCGGCCGCAGGCGCTGGATGACTTGCAGCAGCACGCGTGCCTGCTTTACCTGCAACAGGGGCGAACCTACGACAAGTGGCGGCTGGGCAACCGTACCGTGCAGGTGAGCGGCCCGCTGTTCAGCGACGATGCCGATGTGGTGCGGCGCTGGGCCGTGCTCGGCGAGGGCATTGCCTACAAGTCGTGGCTGGATGTCAGCGCCAATGTGGCGACTGGCGAACTGGAAGTGCTGCTGCCGGAGCACCCGGGCGAACTGAGCCCGGTAACCTTGGTGTGCCCACACCGCAAGCAGCTGTCGCCTGCGGTATCGCAGTTGCACCTGTGGCTGCGGGAGCGTTTCGCGGCACAGCAGCCGCACTGAAGCCTGCGGTGCACAATTGTTCTAAACGCAGGTGGGGTTCTGCGTTAAGGTGAACTGCCCTACCCTCTGCAGCCTCGCCGCCATGCCCGACTGGATCGACCTCAAGCAAGACGCCGACACCGGCATCGAGTCGGTGCGTGCGCATTTCGTTGGCCACGCCTACGACCCGCACTGGCATGAGAGCTTTCTGGTCGGGGTCACCGAGCAGGGTGTGCAGCAGTTCCATTGCCGCCGTACACGCCATCACAGCACGCCCGGGCAGGTGTTCTTGCTCGAGCCAGGCGACATTCACGACGGCGATGCGCCAACGGCGGAAGGCTTTACCTATTCGACCCTGTACCTGGAGCCGACGTGGCTTGAGGCCGAGCTGCGCGTGCTGTTCGAGCAGGCGCCCAGTGACAGCCTGCCAAGCTTCGCCGATACGCTGTGCGATGATCGCCAGCTTGCCCGCGCAACTACCCTCGCCTTTCAGGCGGTGCATGGTGGCGAAATGCGCATCGTGCGGCAAACTGCCACCGATGACCTGCTCAGTTGCCTCACCGGCCACCTGCACTGGCGCAAGCGCTTGAACCCCGACCCGCGCCTGCCGCTGACGGCACAGCGGGCGCGCGACTACCTGCATGCCCACCTCGACCAGGACATCGGCCTGGACGACCTGGCACTGGCCTGCGGCGTGGACCGCTTCCGCCTGACCCGTGCGTTCAAGGCCGCATTCGGCCTGGCGCCGCACGCCTATCTGATCCAGCTGCGCCTGGCCCGTGCCCGGCGTTTGCTTGCCCAAGGCCAGACACCGACCGAAGTGGCCATGGCGCTCGGCTTTGCTGACCAGAGCCACCTGGGGCGCTGGTTCCGCCGTGCCTACCGGCTCACCCCAGCGGACTACCGGCGCCGCTGCTCAAACCTTCCAGACTGACACGCAGCAATCGCCGAGCATGGTGCCCTGTTCAACAGGAGCCGTTCACCATGTCGCATTCGTTGTTGCCGTTCATGCTCTTCGCCCTGGTCGCCAGTATCAGCCCCGGGCCTACCAACCTGCTGATCCTTGCCCATGGCGCACGGCAGGGCCTGCGCGCAAGCGTGGCGCCGATCCTGGCGGGTTGCGGCGCGGCGGCAGCGGTCGTGTTGCTGGTCGGCCTGGGCCTTGGTGACTTGCTGGTGCGTCACCCGCTGGCCCAGCAGGTGATGAGCTGGACCGGAGTGCTGTGGTTGAGCTGGCTGGCATGGCGCATTTTGCGCAGCGCGGGGCAGCCCCTGGATGTCAGCGCAGCCAAGCCTTTCGACGCCCTCAGCGCAGCATCGCTGCAAGTGGTGAACCCGAAAGTGTGGATGATGGCAGTGGCGGTGATCGGCGTGTTTGCCGCGCCGTCGCTGCCGGTGTGGCAATTGGCACTGGTGTTTTTATTGATCGCCCTGCCGTGCATGACAACTTGGGCACTGTTGGGGGTAGGCAGTGCGCGCTGGCTGCAGGCGCCGAGGCGGTTGCTATGGTTCAACCGGGGGTTGGCGGGCATGTTGCTGGTGTCGGCCTGGGCTGCACTGCTTGGCTGAGTTGAAGGTGGGCTGTACCGGCCCTGTCGGCAGCTGCCGACGATAGGGCCGGTAACGTCAATCAATGACTCAGGGCCTCGCGAAAGCGCCGGGTACTGGCCATTGCCAGCAGCAAGCCGACCACCGCCACACTGCCGCCGGCCCACCCGACAGAGGCCACCCCCATCTGGCTGCTGACGATACTGCCCAGCAACGCCCCACCGCCAATGCCGATGTTATAGATGCCCGAGAACAGCGCCATCGCCACGTCCGTGGCATCGGACGCCAGCTTCAGGGTCTTGGACTGCAGCGACAGGCTGAAGCTCAGGATCGCGACTCCCCAGAACATGCTCAGCCCGGCAAACAGATAGAAGTTGCTCGCCAGCGGCAACAGCAGCAGCAGGCAAGCCGCCAGCAAGCCGATCGAGCCTACCAGCAGGCCATGCGGAAAGTGGTCGCTGTAGCGGCTGAACAGCACCGAGCCAAACACCCCTGCACCGCCGAACAGCAGCAGCAACAACGTGATGCGCTCACCACTGATCTGTGCCACCTGCAGGGCAAACGGCTCAATGTAGCTGTACGCCGTGAATTGCGCAGTGATCACCAGGGTCACCAGCACATACGTGATCACCAGTGCAGGGCGTTTGAACAGGATCGGCAAGCTGCGCAGCGAACCGGAGTTCTGGCTGGGCAGCAGCGGCAGCGATTTCATCAGGCAAAGCATGGTGGCCAGCGCCACTCCGGCAATGCTGAGGAAGGTGACCCGCCAGCCCAGCGCCTCGCCCACCACGCGCCCCAGCGGGATGCCCAGGACCATTGCCAGGGTCGTACCGGTAGCCAGCAAGCCCAACGCCTTGGCCTGCTGGCCTGGCGGCGCCACACGCACCGCAAGCGAGGCGGTGATGGACCAGAACACGGCATGCGCCAGGGCGATGCCGATGCGGCTCAGCAGCAGCATGGCAAAACTTTGCGACAGCCACGACAGCAGGTGGCTGACCACGAACACCAAAAACACGAACAACAGCAGGCGTCGACGCTCGATGTTGCGCGTGAGCAGCATCATCGGCAGCGAGGCCAAGGCCACCACCCAGGCATAGATGGTCAGCATCAGGCCGACCTGAGCGGTGCTCATGTCGAAACTGCGGCCGATGTCGCTGAGCAGCGCCACCGGGACGAACTCAGTGGTGTTGAAGATGAAAGCCGCGAGGGCCAGGGCGATCACACTCAGCCAGCTGCCGCCACCGGTGGTTGGCGCAAGGTTGGTGGGGACAGGTCCGTTCATGGGGCGAATTCTATTCTCCGCAGGCAAGGCGAAAGGACGCGCGTCAGGGGCCAAGTATCGGCCGCGCTGAGGCACGGGTTTGTTATTGGAGGGAATGCCGGCATGGTACGCGTCAACAGCGCGCCTCACAACCAGACGCGCAGACGTGCGCAGGGGAATGGGCGCAGCCCCCAGACCAGATCGCCCATCTGGTCTGGGGGGCAACGCTTGGCTGGGATGGGTCAGCCCTGCAGCGTCGCCATGTCGATGACGAAACGGTACTTCACATCACCGGCGATCATGCGCTCGTAAGCCTGGTTGATATTGCGGATATCCAGCATCTCGATATCGCAACGGATATCGTGCTCGGCACAGAAATCCAGCACTTCCTGGGTCTGGGCGATACCACCAATCAGCGAGCCTGCCAGCACGCGGCGCTTCATCACCAGGTTGGCTGCGTGCAGCGCCGGGTCGATCGGCTCGATCAGGCCCACCAGGATATGCACGCCATCGAACTTCAGCGTCTCCAGGTACGGGTTCAGGTCGTGCTGCACCGGAATGGTGTCGAGCAGGAAGTCGAAGCGGCCGGCAGCGGCGCGCATCTGCTCGGCATCGGTGGACACGATCACATGGTCGGCGCCTTGGCGACGGGCTTCCTCGGCCTTGGCCTGCGAGCGGGTGAACAATGTCACTTCAGCGCCCAACGCCTTGGCCAGCTTGATACCCATGTGCCCCAGGCCGCCCATGCCAAGGATGCCGACCTTGTGGCCAGGGCCGACGCCATGGTGCTTGAGCGGCGAGTAGGTGGTGATACCGGCGCAGAGAATCGGCGCCGCGCTGGGCAGGTCCATCCCGGCCGGGATGCGCACCACAAAGTGCTCGCTGACCACGATGCTGCTGGAGTAACCGCCCATGGTGTTACTGCCATCGACCCGGTCCGGGGTGGCGTAGGTCATGGTCGGGCCTTCCAGGCAGTATTGCTCCAGGTCCTTGGCACAGGCCTCGCAGTGGCGGCAGGAATCGACCATGCAGCCGACGCCGACCAAGTCACCGACCTTGTGCGCCGATACCTTCTCGCCCACCGCCGTGACGCGGCCGACGATCTCGTGCCCGGGCATCAGCGGGTACACGGCAATGCCCCACTCATTGCGGGCCTGATGGATGTCGGAGTGGCAAACGCCACAGTAGAGGATCTCGATGGCGACATCGTCCGGGCGCGGGCTGCGACGCTCGAAGGTCATGGGTGCCAAGGGGCTGGTCGGGGTTTGGGCGGCGTAACCGATAGCAGTGTACATACAAGACCTCAGGTGAAAGTGAAACGATTCAGTCGATACATTTTCCGCATCCTCGCCCTCCCCGGCCACAGCAGATCCTCCGAGGTGAATGCCTGATTCACCGAACCTGGCCAGAGCCACCTGGCGCCAAGCCTCAAATCTGAGATGATGCAAGTGTCTGATTCTCTGCCCATGGTCCATCATGCAACTGACCCGCCACGTCGACGCCAACGCCACGCTGTGCGCCCTGATCCGCAGCCTGGCCACACGCCCGGGCTTCGTGCCCACTCATCTGCCACAGGTCCAGGTTTTGAGCTGGGACCATTACGTGGCCAGCAGCCCGCAGATCTACGAGCCCAGCCTGATGATCCTGGCCCAGGGCAGCAAGCTGGCGCGCCTTGGCCCGCGCACCCTAGAGTACGGCGCCGGGCATTACCTGGTGCAGGCGCTGTCGGTGCCGTTCATGTGCGAAACCTTCGCCACCGCCGAAGCGCCGTTGCTGGGCGTGGCTGTGGACATCGACCGTGGCGTGCTGGGTGAACTGGTACAGAGCATGGCGTTGGCGCCTGACCCCGCAGTGCAGGCGCAGACACCGCAGTCGATGACCTCGGCAGCGCTGGATGTGCCCATGCGCGAATGCGTCGAGCGGCTGTTACGCTGCCTGCAGGACCCGATAGACGCCAAGGTGCTCGGGCCGGCGCGGGTGCGCGAGGTTCTGTACACCGCACTGCGTGGGCCCCAGGCCGGGGTGTTGCGGGCGCTGGTCGAGCAGCAGGGGCACTTCGCGCGCATCGGCGCCGCCCTCGCTCACCTGCGTGAACACTACACCGAGCCGCTGAGCGTCGAGGCATTGGCTGCGCGGGCGAACATGAGCGTGTCGACCTTCCACGAGCACTTCAAGCGCTGCACCGACATGGCGCCGATGCAGTACCTCAAGCGCCTGCGGCTGCTCAAGGCGCAACAGATGCTGATCGGCGAAGGGCTGGGCGTGGCGCAGGCGGCGCACCGGGTGGGCTATCAGAGCACCTCACAGTTCAGCCGCGAGTACAAACGCCAGTTTGCCCGTAGCCCGGGGGATGAGCAGGCCTATCAGAGTTTGCCTGCCTGACTGTACGGGCGACAAGCGGGCCCAGCCAAGGCCGTCGACCAAGACATCGATACGCGCTAAACCCGCTTCACGCTGTCAACGGCCACTGCGCCAGCGGCAGGTACTGGCCTTTGCGCGACTCGTAGAGCGCGAAGTACCGGGCGACGATGAAGAAGTCGGGCGCCACGCTGGCCTCGGGCGCCTGGCCGCGAAAGTCCCGTGACAGGGTCAGGTGTGGCCGGTAATCATGGGCCTGCTCGGCAAAGCCCATGGGCAGCAGTGCCTGCTGCAGCCCATAGGCCAGCTGGCGCAGCGCAGCCGGGGCCTGCTGCGGCTCGAGCACCAGCACGTTTGCCCGCGGCCAGACCTTGAGCTGATCGAGCAGCAGGCGCAGGGGTGCATCAGGGCGCGCCAGGTTGTCCACCGCAGCGCAAATCGCCGGTACCTGCGCTGCATCCACATCGCCTAGAAACATCAGGGTCAGGTGGAAGTTCGCACTGGGCACCGGTTTGCCACTACGCAGCTGGAGGCCACGCCGCCACTGGCCTATCGCACGCTGCTGGGCGTCGGTTACCGGCAGGGCGAAAAACAGCCGTTTGAAGGGGGCGCCACTGCGGCGCGGGTCCTGAACCATGCGTGCTCCTTTACCTTAAACGTTTGCGCAAACTGCGGCCATTACACCTTGGTCGGCCGCAAATCTCGCCAACCTCGGTACAAACTATCTGTACAAACTCCCCCCATGATTGTTTATGCTGGCGGGCTTATGCCATGGCGCATGGCCATTTTTCGACAAGTAATCGTCCATGAAAATTGCACTCGTACTGATCTTTGCCCTCTCGATCGCCTATGTTCATCTGCGCGGTCGGGTACGCCACAAGCTCACCCGCCAATTGGGTGACCACTCCAGTTTCCTGGCCCCGGTCAACAGCTTCCTTTACCTGTTCTCCAGGCACCCGGCCAAACCCTATCTGCCGGTAGAAGCGTTCCCCGAGCTGCAGCCGCTCAAGGACCACTGGCAGGAAATCCGCCAGGAGGCCCAGCAGTTGCTGCATGTGGGCGAGATCAAGAAGTCCGATAATTACGACGACGTTGGCTTCAACTCCTTCTTCAAGACCGGCTGGAAGCGCTTCTACCTGAAATGGTACGGCGAAAGCCACCCGTCTGCGATGAACCTGTGCCCGCGCACCACCGAGTTGCTGCAGGGCATCGGCACGGTCAAGGCAGCCATGTTCGCGACCCTGCCGCCGGGCGCCAAGCTGGTGCGCCACCGCGACCCTTATGCCGGCTCCTATCGCTACCACCTGGGCCTTGACACACCGAACGACGATGGCTGCTACATCGATGTGGATGGCGAGAAGTATTCCTGGCGTGACGGCGAAGCCGTGGTGTTCGACGAGACCTACATCCACTACGCCGCCAACACCACCGAGCACAACCGGATCATTCTGTTCTGCGACATCGAGCGCCCGCTGAAATACCGCTGGGCGACTGCGTTCAACCGCTGGTTCAGCCGCAATGTGATGGCTGCCGCGGCAGCGCCGAACAATGCCAATGACAAGACTGGCGGCATCAACCGCCTGTTCACCCGGATCTACAAGATTCGTGAACGGGGCAAGGCACTGAAAAAACGCAACCGCATGCGCTACTACCTGGAGAAGTGGCTGGTGGTGGCGGCCTTGGTGCTGGCCTTCATCTATATCTGAGCAGGCCGGGAGCCTTTTGCCGCCATGATCCACATCCGCCCCATGACGCCCGAGGACTTCGAGCGTTTCTGGCCCACCTTCCAGGCCGTTGTCCAGGCCCGCGAAACCTACGCCTACGACCCTGCCCTGAGCTTCGAACAGGCACTCCAGCTATGGCTGGAGCTGCCTTTGCACACGCTGGTGGCCGAGCAGGACGGTGAGTTGCTGGGGGCATACTACCTCGAGGCCAATGCCGCCGGCCCCGGTGCCCATGTTGGCAATTGCGGCTACATGGTCGCCGAAGCCGCCCGTGGTCGCGGCGTGGCCAGGCTGATGTGCGAACACTCACAGAAACTGGCGCGTCAGGAAGGCTTCCTGGCGCTGCAGTTCAACTCGGTGGTGGCCAGCAATGAAGTGGCCGTGGCGCTATGGCACAAACTGGGCTTCGAGACCGTCGGCCGCTTGCCCAAGGCTTACCGCCACGCCCGCCTGGGCCTGGTGGACTGCCTGGTGATGTACAAATGGCTGGCCGACGAGCCGGTAGTGGAAAAACCGCCGCTGCTGATTGGCCGCAAGAACATCGAGGCGCGCGTGTCGCGGCGGCGTGGCCGCTAAACGTGTTGATACCCTGGCCCGCGCCACCGGATTTGCACTTTTCTGCGAACCCGTGGCATAGATGCGGGTCAACGCCTGTATGTGACCGTCTGCGCCACTCAAGGAGCCCCTGCATGAGCAAGTCCCCCTATGTTCCGCCCAAGGTCTGGCGCAATGAGTCAGCCTCTGGCGGCCAGTTCGCCAGTATCAACCGCCCGATCGCCGGCCCTACCCACGACAAGGCGCTGCCTGTTGGCAAGCACCCGTTGCAGCTGTACTCGCTGGCAACCCCCAACGGCGTGAAAGTCACCATCCTTCTTGAAGAACTGCTGGCCCTGGGCCACAGCGGCGCCGAGTACGACGCCTGGTTGATCCGCATCGGCGAAGGCGACCAATTCTCCAGCGGGTTCGTTGAGGTCAACCCCAACTCGAAGATCCCCGCCCTGCTCGATCGCAGCGTCGAGCCACCGGTTCGGGTATTCGAATCGGGTTCGATCCTGCTGTACCTGGCCGAGAAATTCGCAGCCTTCCTGCCCACCGGTGCGGCCGCGCGTACCGAAACCCTGAACTGGCTGTTCTGGCAGATGGGTTCGGCGCCTTATCTGGGTGGGGGCTTTGGCCACTTCTACGTGTATGCCCCGGAAAAGTTCGAATACGCCATCAACCGGTTCACCATGGAAGCCAAGCGCCAGCTGGACGTGCTTGAGCGGCGCCTTGCGCAAAGCCGCTACCTGGGTGGCGATGAGTACAGCATCGCCGATATCGCCGTGTGGCCGTGGTATGGCCAACTGGTACGCGGCAACCTGTATGGCGCAGCAGAGTTCCTTGCCGTGCATGAATACCCGCAGGTGCAACGCTGGGCCGAGGCGATCGCGCAGCGGCCGGCCGTGCAGCGGGGCACCCGGGTCAACCGCACCTGGGGAGATGAAGCCAGCCAGGTGCCCGAGCGCCATTGGGCGGCAGATCTGGATTAAGCGCGTATGGGCCGCCAAGCGGCCCTTTGCCCAGCAAGCCGGCAGCCGCAGGGCCAGACAATGCCCCGCTGCAAAAAACCATTTGCCCCTGCGCAAACCTGCTTCCGCCCAGCCCTTCTTGTACACTCCTCGCAAAAGCCCCCACCTGCACAAAATTTTGGTGAAAGCATGATCGAGGTAACCGAGGTTTCCATTGCCGAGCTGCGCGACGCGCTCGAAAAGGGCCGCACGACGGCGGTCGAGCTGGTCAAGGCCTACCTGGCGCGCATCGACGCCTACGATGGAGCCGATACCCCCACCGCGCTGAACGCGGTGGTAGTCCGCAATCCAGAGGCGCTCAAGGAGGCCGAGGCTTCCGACGCGCGCCGCGCCCGTGGCGAACTGCTCGGCCCGCTCGATGGCATCCCTTACACCGCCAAGGACAGCTACCTGGTCAAGGGCCTGACCGCTGCATCCGGCAGCCCGGCGTTCAAAGACCTGGTGGCCCAGCGCGACGCGTTCACCGTCGAGCGCCTGCGCGCCGGCGGCGCCATCTGCCTGGGCAAGACCAACATGCCGCCCATGGCCAACGGTGGCATGCAGCGCGGCGTCTACGGCCGTGCCGAAAGCCCGTACAACGCCGACTACCTGACCGCACCGTTCGCCTCCGGCTCATCCAACGGTGCCGGCACCGCCACCGCTGCCAGCTTCAGCGCCTTCGGCCTGGCCGAGGAAACCTGGTCCAGTGGCCGTGGCCCGGCCTCTAACAACGGCCTGTGCGCCTACACCCCATCGCGCGGGGTCATTTCGGTACGCGGCAACTGGCCGCTGACACCGACCATGGACGTGGTAGTGCCCTACGCCCGCACCATGGCCGACCTGCTGGAAGTGCTGGATGTGGTGGTTGCCGACGATGCCGACAAGCGTGGCGACCTCTGGCGCCTGCAACCTTGGGTGCCAATCCCGGCCGCCTCTTCGGTACGCCCGGCGTCCTACCTGGACCTGGCGGTTGACGCCAGCGCGCTCAAGGGCAAGCGTTTCGGCGTACCGCGCATGTACATCAACGCCGACCCCGAGGCCGGTACGTCCGAGAAACCTGGCATCGGTGGCCCGACCGGCCAGCGCATCAACACCCGTGCCACGGTCATCGACCTGTGGCAACAGGCGCGCCAGGCCTTGGAAGCAGCGGGCGCTGAAGTGGTTGAAGTGGACTTCCCACTGGTCTCCAACTGCGAAGGCGATCGGCCCGGCGCACCGACCGTTTACAACCGCGGTATCGTCAGCAAGGCGTTCCTGCATGACGAGCTGTGGGAACTGTCCGGCTGGGGCTTCGACGACTTCCTGCGTGCCAACAACGACCCCAAGCTCAACCGCCTGGCCGATGTCGACGGCCCGCAAATCTTCCCCCACGACCCAGGCACCCTGCCCAACCGTGAGGACGATCTGGCTGCCGGCATGGACGAGTACGTCAACATGGCCAAACGCGGCCTGAAGCGCTGGGACCAGATCGAAACCCTGCCCGACGGCCTGCGCGGGCTGGAAAAGACCCGCAAGCTGGACCTGGAAGACTGGATGGACGCCCAAGGCCTCGATGCGGTGCTGTTCCCGACCGTGGCCGACGTTGGCCCGGCCGATGCCGACGTGAACCCGGCCTCGGCGGACATCGCATGGAGCAACGGCATCTGGGTAGCCAACGGCAACCTCGCCATCCGCCACCTGGGCGTACCGACCGTCACCGTGCCAATGGGCGTGATGGCTGACATCGGCATGCCGGTGGGGCTGACCTTCGCCGGGCGTGCCTACAGTGACAATGCGCTGTTGAGTTTTGCGGCAGCCTTCGAAGCGACCGGCTCACGCCGCATGATCCCGCCACGGACACCGGCGCTGGGGTGATGGTCGCCTGAAAGGCCAATTTCTTGCGCACCCTTGAGATCGAGCGCCGCACCGGCGCTCGACTCGCGCAGCACCGCAAACCGCAGGTCAACATCCCAACGACCACACAAGCCTCTGGACTATTTCTCGATACAGAAGCTCGCCACCAATCGACGCAACTCCCGCGAACGCCCATCCAGCTTTTCACACACTCCCAACGTCTGCTCTTGACCCGCCTGCACATGCTGATTGAGCGTGACGATTTCGCCCACTTCGCGACCGATCGACTCGACCACCGCACGTTGCTGATCCGTGGCGGCAGCGACGGACTGGTTCATGTCATCGATATCGGCCAGACGCCCAATCACTGCATCAATACCCTCGCAGGCCTGAGCGATGACGTGAACGCTGCGCTCGGCGTGCTGGTGGCTGGCTACCATCGAGGCGATCGACGCTTGGGCGCCGACCTGCAGCGATTCGATCATGGCATGGATCTCCTGGGCCGACCTTTGGCTGCGATGTGCCAGTTGACGCACCTCGTCCGCCACCACCGCGAAACCTCGGCCAGACTCCCCTGCTCGCGCAGCTTCAATGGCTGCGTTGAGCGCCAGCAAATTGGTTTGTTGGGCGATGCTGTGAATCACTTCGAGGATGCGGCCGATGGCTTCGGTCTGGCCGCCCAATTGCTCCATGCTCGCGCGGGCGGTTTCAACTTGCGCCGCGAGCGCACCAAGTGCCGTGGAACCATCGCTGAGAATACGCTGGCCCTGCTCGGCCTGGTTGCGCGCCGCAGCACTTTGCACCGAAACATTGGCGGCGTTGCCGGCGATTTCCTGGGCGGCGGCACCCAATTGCTCGATGGCAGCGGCAACCGTGTCGCTGCGCTGCACCAGTTCGCTTGACTGGCGCAGGGTAGCCTGGCTGGCCTGGACCACGCTGCGCGCACCTTCATCGACGCCGACACTGCCATTGGCGACCAGCCCGATGGTGCGCTGCATGCGCTCGACGAAAAGGTTGAACGCCTGGGCCAGCTGGGCCAGCTCGTCCCGGCCGGTGGCAGGCAGGCGCTGGGTAAGGTCGCCTTCACCGGCGGCGATGTCCTGCATGGCGACGATCATGCGCAGCAACGGCTTTAGCAGCAAACGCAGCAGCACACCAAGGGCGAGCATCACCAACAGCACTGACACCAGCATGGCGATCAACGCCGAACCACTGAAGTCGCGCAGTTGCTGGTAAGCAAGGTCACGATCCACCGAAAGCCCGACATACCAGTCGGCACCCGGCAGCCCCGGTACCGGGACGAAGGTATCGATGCGAACCTGTCCATTCACCTTGTGCTCTTGCAGGTCACGACTGACTTTCAGGGGTTGCGCCGGGTCCAGTTCGTTGAGGCGACGGTTGATCAGGTCAGTCTGGGGATGCACCAGGATCTTTCCAGCGCCATTGACCAGATAGGCATAGCCTTTGCCCTGCAGGTCGACGCTGCCGATGATCTGGACCAGCGTATCGATCGGCATTCCCGCGCCCACCGCCCCAAGCAATTCGCCGGCACGCACCACCGGGGCAGCGGCGGCCATGATCATTTCCTGGGTAGCGGCATTGACATAAGGCTCGGTGAGGACGCTGTCGTTGCGCGCCTGCACACGCTGGTACCAATCGCGCTGGCGAGCATCATAACCGGCGGGCATATCTTGCTGCGGGCGAATGCTGAAACTGCCATCGGCGCGCGCCAGGTACACCATGTTGAAGGTGTTTTTCAGCACATCCTGGCCGAAGGCCTGCTCGACGGCGGCTTCGCGGGTATCGGCGGCCAAGCGCTGTGCCAGGCTTTCCACCAGCAGCACTCGCCCGCCAAGCCAGTTGTGAACGCTGTCGGCGGCCAGGGCGCCAACCTCGCGCAGCTGGCTTTGCAGCTCTCGGGCCAGCAGGCGCTTTTGCCAGATGTAGTTGTACAGGGTGAACGAAGCGAAGGCGCTGACCACGACCAGGGCAGCGGCCAACAGAATCTTGTGGCTGAATTTCATCATCAAGGCTCTAAAAAGGGCCGCGCAGTAAACCCTGCGCGGCCAAACACGCTCTACGCCATTCGCGGCCCCAGGAGCGCGAGGACGCGAATGCAGGCAGAGTCTCAGGCGACCCGCCCTCCCAGGTACAGTTCGCTGACTTGCGGGTCGTACATCAGCTCCCGAGCATTGCCGGTCAACGCCACACTGCCCATCGACAGCACATAGGCGCGGTCGGAGATGCGCAGCGCCTCCATCGCGTTCTGCTCCACCATCAGGATGGTCACGCCTTCCTGGTCGCGAACCTGCTGGATGGCTTCGAACACTTCCAGCAGCACTTTGGGCGACAGGCCCGCCGAGGGTTCATCGAGCAGCAGCAGGCTGGGCCTGGGCATCAGCGCCCGGGCCAGGGCAAGGATCTGCCGCTCACCACCGGACATGGACGCCGCGGGTGCGTTGAACTTCTTTGCCAGGATCGGGTAGGCCGTGCACAGTTCATCGATACGTCGCTGGTTGTCCTGGGGGCGCTGGTAGTGCCCGCCCACGTGGAGGTTTTCGCGGATGCTCAGGCTGGCGAACACGTTGTCGGTCTGCGGCACGAAGCCAAGCCGGCAGCGGCGGATCTTCTCGTGCACCGCTACCCGCGACACGTCCTGCCCCTGCAGCAGGACCTGCCCCTTGCGCGGCAGCAGGTAACCGGCGATGGTCTTGAGCAAGGTGCTCTTGCCGCAACCATTAGGGCCCAGCAAAGTAACGATTTCCTTCTGTTCGGCATGCAAAGTCATGCCGCGCAGGATGTCCACCTCGGCGCTGTAGCCGGCGACGACGTCCTTCACTTCGATCATGGCGCGTTCTCCTCGATGGCTTGCGGGCTGTGACGGCCACCCAGGTAGGCCTGGATCACCCGCGCGTTGGAGGCCAGTTTGTCCGGCCTGCAACTGGCGACGATCTCGCCGCGGTCCAGAACCACGCAGCGGCTGCAGACATCGCGGATGAAGTGCATGTCATGCTCGACGATCACCAGCGTCATGCCCTGGGCATTGAGGCGCTTGAGCGCTGCCACCAGGTCACGGCGCAGGTTGGGGTGCACCCCGGCGGTAGGCTCGTCGAGCAGCACCAGTTCCGGCTCGCCCATCAAGGCGCAGACAATGCCCAGCAGTTTCTTCTGCCCACCCGACAGCGCCGAAGCCGGCAGGTCGCGCACAGGGCTGAGCAGCAACTCATCGATCAGCCGCTCGGCCTTGGCCCGCGCCTGCTCTTCGGCCCGGCGCAGCGCCGGTAGGCCGAGCAGCGTGGCGAACACACCGTGCTGGCGAGTGCAGGCTGCCATCGCCACTTCGATGACCGACATCTTGGTGGGCATGGAAGGCAGCTGGAAAGTCCGGGCAATGCCGTGGCGGACGATACGGTGGGCCTGCAACCGCTCGATACGCCGTGCTCCCAGCGCAATGGCGCCGCCATCCACCGCTTCAAAACCCGTGATGCAGTTGAGCAAGGTGCTTTTGCCGGAGCCGTTGGGCCCAAGCAGGCCGACGATTTCGCCGCGCTGCACGTTGAAGCTCACGTCACGCAGCACCTGGTTGCCGCCAAAGGCCTTGGCTACCGATTGCACATTGAGCAGGTATTCGCGCGAAGCACTCATGCGATCTTCCTTACTTTTTCAGGGATCAGACCTTCGCTGCGCCACATCAGGCAGGCCAGCAGGATCGCGCCGATCAGGCCCAGGCGCAGGGCGCCGGCAAGGTCGGAATCAAAGCCCAGGTAATCCTTGGCGAAAGGCACCAGGCTGTAGGCGGCCTGTACCAACAACACCCCCAGCAGCACGCCGCGCAGGTTGCCCAGGCCACCGATCATCAACATGGTCCAGAGCAGGAAGGTCTCGGAGGCGAGCAGGTAGTCAGGGCCGACATAACTCATGAAGTGGGCGTACAGCGAACCGGCGATGGCGGTTAGCGCAGCGCTGACCATGATCGCCCTCGACTTCAGCGAGGTCAGGTCATACCCCATGCAGGCGGCCAGTTGCGGTTCCTCGCGCATCAGCCGCAGGGCACGGCCGAAACGGCCATCGGCAAGGCGCTGGCAGAGCAGCGTAGCGATCCCCAGCAGCACCAGCATCATCACCAGAAAGCCCACACCGTCGAACAGCGTAGGGATCGCGCCGATGCCTTGCGCTCCACCGGTAAGCCAGCCCTCGTTGGTCGCCACCACGCGCAGGATTTCGGCAATTGCCAGGGTGGCGATACCCCAGTAGTCCGAAGCCAGCTTGCGCCCCAGGCGGGCCACGCACCCGCCCAGACCCATGGCCAGAAGCACACCAAAGGCCATGCCGAGCCATGGCGAATAGCCAGCCTGGACCGCGATGCCGGTGGCGTAGGCGCCCAGGCCGGCGAAGGCGATGTGCCCGAAATTGAGCAGGCCGCCATAGCCGGCCTGCAGGTTGAGCCCCAGTGCCATCAGGCCATAGAGGCTGGCGAAGGTGAGCGCGGAAACAAGGAAATCAAACACGGCGCACCTCCCGGTCGAACAGGCCGTAGGGCTTGAACAGCAATGCCAGTAGCAGGATCAGGAACGCAGCGCCGCTGATGTAGGACACCGGCAGGAAGGCCATTTCCCGGCCCACCAGCCAACCGAAGTTCAGGTTGGTGACCAGGGTTTCGGTGAAGGCGATCAACAAGGCGCCGGCGACCGCACCCATGGGGTTGCCAAGGCCACCGAGGATGGCCGCAGCGAACACCGGCAGGAGCAAGTCATGCCCCAGGTTGATGTGGGCACCGGTGGACAATGCCAGCAGGCCGCCGCCAAGACCTGCGATGGCACCACTGGCGAAAGTCACCATCAGGGTGATCCGGGCAGCGTGCAGGCCGCTGGCGTTGGCCAGTGCCGGGTTGCCGGCCAGCGCGCGCATGGCACGCCCCAGACGGGTATGGAACAGTGCCACGGTGAACGCTGCCAGCAGAACGAGGGTGGTGGCGAAGAAGTACAGCTGGGTGTGGGTGATGCGCGCATCGCCCAACAGGATCGGCGCCTTCAGGGGTAGCTCGAACATCCGCGGGAAGGTACCCGCGCTGCCCTGGAGCGCGGCGACCAGCAGCATGGCGATGGCCAGCGAGCCGATCATGGCGATGGCCGGGCCACTTTTGAGCAGGCGCTGAAACACCAGGCGCTGCAGCACCAGGGTCAGGACACCGACCAGCAGTGCAGCAAACAGCAAGGCCAGCGGCAAGGGCACGCCGGCGGCATCCAGACCATAGGTCAGGTACGCACCAAGCATGGCGTACTGTACGTGGGCGATATTGGGAAACTTGACCAGGCCATACACCAGGCTGAGGCCGAAGGCGATCAGCGCCAGGTCGGTTGCCCGCAGCAAGGTATCGATCAGGAACTGCAACATGGAAAACACTCCGCAAGAGCAGGCACAAGCCCGCCCGGCGAACCGGGCGGGCGTATCGCGTACTTATCGAGGTACGACTTTGCCGCCGTCATACTTGAGCTTGGCGTAGGGCGGGTCGAGCCGCTGGCGGCCGTCGTCGAAGGCGACTGTGCCAGTCACGCCGTCATAGCCCTTGCCCACTTCCTTGAGCGCAGCCTGTACTGCGGCCGGCTCGGTGCTGCCGGCCTTTTCGATCGCCTTGGCCGCCATCAGCACAGCGTCGTAGGCATAGCCGGTGTAGGAGGTTTTCATGCCTTCCTTGTATTTGGCGGCGAAGGCATCGGCGTAGGCCTTGCCGGTCGGGCCAACGAACGACCCAACCTCCATCCCCAACTGGCCCTGGGCGATGTTGGCCGGCGTGTCCGACAGGCTCATGGACAACAGGATCGCGTACCACGGCTGTTCACGCAGCCCCAGCTCCAGTGCCTCGCGGTTGATGACCGCAGACTCCTGCCCATAGGCGGTGTAGATGTATGCGTCCGGTTTGCTGCGGGCGATCTGTTGCAGTTCGCGGCGGTAGGTTGACTGGCCGGCGGTGTAGAGCGTCTCGTTGACGATCTTGCCGCCGAGCTTTTCGAACTCGGCGCGAAAACCGTGTGCTACGCCCTGACCGTAGGCATTGTTCGGTGCCAGGACGGCGACGTTACGAAAGCCCAGGTCCCAGGCATCCTGGGAAGAAAACTTGTTGCCCTTGTCTTCCAGGCCGATCAGGTTGAACGAGCTACTGCCCAGGTCGCGGATCTTCACGCTGGTGCTGGCGATGTTGATATGCACCACGCCCTCTTTCACCAGATACTGGCCCATCGGGATGCTGATACCCGACGAGTATTCGCCGATCACCACCGGCACCTTGTCGACGCTGACCAGCTTGCGTGCGGCGTTGATGGCGGTGGTGGGATTGCCGCCGGAATCTTCGACGATGACCTGGAATGGCTTGCCGAGCACACCACCGTCGGCGTTGACCTTGTCTTCAGCCAGCTTCACGGCGCGGCGCACGTCTTCGCCAACGGTGGCGTTGGCGCCCGTCAGGGAGAGCACGGCGCCCATCTGCACAGCGTCAGCGGCAGACGCGAACGGCGCGGCCGTGGCCAGGGTAAATAACATCGAAGTCGAAATAAGCATGGAGCGGAACTTGAAAGGCATAACTGTCTCCTTGGAATGATCGTGACGGCGTCGCCGTCGCTCACTGCGTCATGCAGCCCCCTGCGCCAGCGGGGCAAAACAGCTCAAGCACCGATGCTCCCTGAGTCGCTCGTGGCAAATCACGGACGCACCGCTCCGGTCCTCCCGAGGGTTGCGGGAGGAGGAAAAATTCATTGCATCGCTTCGAAGCCCTTACCAGATAGGCACGGTGTAACTGACGGTCAGGCGGTTGTGATCGATATCGCCCAGCACGTCGCTGCGCAGTACGCCGTTGCGCCAGGCGACGCCCACGCCTTTCAATGGCCCGCCTTGCACCACATAGCTCAGTACGATGTCGCGCTCCCACTCTTCACGGTCGGAACCAACGGCAGTCTTGATCTGGTCGCCCTTGAGCCAGGTGACGCTGGCGTTCAGGCCTGGTACGCCGAGCGCGGCGAAGTCGTAGGCGTAGCCGCCCAGGATGGTGCGCTCACCCGCGTAGGTGAAGTTCTGCACCAGGCTGTCGGTGATCACATAAGTACTGGTGCCCCCTGCGCCCTCGTTGGCCAGGCCGCCCTGGTTCAACTGGGTGAAGACGCTGTCGTCCGACACCTGCTGGTAACCCAGGGTCAGGGCATGGCCGCTCAGGGCGTAGGTGAACTTGGCGCTCCAGGTCGAGTTGTCCAGTTCGCCATCGTTGCCGCTGGCATTGGTCGATGCCAGGTAGCCTGCAGCACGGTCGGCATTCTTGCCATCAGAGGTGGTGCGGAAGTAGCGCAGGTCGGTCTTGAGCACGCCGGGGCCTAGTGCCAGGCTGTGCAATGCACCGAGGAAGTGCTGGTCGTAATAATCTTCGAGGTTGGCGAAGTAATACTGCAGGGTCAGGTCCTTGATGCCTTTGTAGTCGCCCCCGGCAAAACGCAGATGGTTGCTTTCCTGGCTACCGCCGGCGATCGACATGCCGGTGAAGTTGCTCGACATACGGCCCACCACATGCTCGATCTGGCCGCCAGTGAGGGTCAGGTTGTCGATCTCGTTGCTAGTGATCTGCCCGCCTTCGAACAGCTGCGGCAGCATGCGGCCGTCGTTCGACCAGAGGATGGGCAGCTTCGGCGTGAGGATGCCATAGCGGGCCTCGGTCTTTGACAGGCGTACCTTGCCAGTCAGGCCACCGCGGCTGAAGTTGTCCACGGCCTCGCCGTCGCTGTCGGCCGGAAAAATGGACCGCGCACCCGGTGCATCGAGCTTCACGCCGAGGGTGTAGGTGGCATCTGCCCCGAAGCCGACCAGCCCCTGGGTGAAACCGGACTGCACGTTGAGCAGGAAGGCCTGGCCCCACTCGTCCTGGGTCTGGGTATCGGTGTCACGGAAATCGTGGTTGAAATAGAAGTTGCGTAGCTCCAGCTTTGCCGTGCTGTCTTCGATGAACCCTGCGGCAAGTGCCTGCCCGCCGAAACTCCCCATGGCCGCAAGAATGGCCAGATTCAATAGTTTTCTCTTCATGTGAAGCGACTCTCCCTTGTGTATTGCTTTTATTAGGACGCACGCCCCCGCGGGGCTGCCATGGCAAGGCAGGCCCGGGGAACGGATACGGAGTGGCGACAGATAGAACCCGGAGCGCGCAGGCTCCGGTCATTGCATTCAGGAAGCGCGAGCGCCGCCTTGAATTTCGTCGTCTTTGCGACGTTTACCAACGGACAGGATGGCGACCAGCGAGATGGCTACGGTTGCCAGCATGTACAGGGCCACCGGCTGCCAGTCGCCCTTGTACTCGGACAGCAGCCAGGTTGCGATCAGTGGAGCCGTGCCGCCCGCCAGTGCAGCGCCCAGCTGGTAGCCCAGGGTGATGCCGGTGTAGCGCACGCGGGTGGAGAATATTTCCGAAGACAAGGTGCCGAGCACGGCGGTGACCGGCGCCCAGAGCACGCCGAAGCCGATGACGGTGGCGACGGTGATGCCCCATTGGGTGCGGGTATCGAGCAGCATGAAATACGGCACGATGTACAGCGCAATGGCCAGGATGCCGCCGATGTACACGCGCTTGCGGCCGATGCGGTCAGACAGCCAGCCCATGACCGGGATCAGCAGCGAGGCCACCAGGGCACCGATCATCACGGCGTTCAACGCCGAGACTTTCTGGTAGCCGAGGTTGTTTACCGCATAGCTGACCACGAAGGTCGAGAAGATATAGAACGGCGCCGTCTCGACCACTTTCAGGCCCGCAGCGATCAGCACTTCACGCCAGTGATTGCGCAGCGTCTCCACCACCGGCATTTTCGAAACGTTACCGCTGGCCTTGGCTTTCTTGAAGTCCGGAGTTTCGTCGAGGCCGTGACGGATCCACAGGCCGAGGAACACCAGGCCGGCGCTCAGCACGAAGGGCACACGCCAGCCCCAGGACAGGAAGTCTTCCTCGGGCAGCATCGCCATCAGGCTCACGGCCATGGTGGCGAGCAGCATGCCGAGGGTCACGCCCACTTGCGGCACGCTGCCGAACAGGCCCTTGCGGTTGGCCGGTGCGTATTCATAGGCCAGCAACAGAGCCCCACCCCACTCGCCTCCAATGCCAAGGCCCTGGACCACCCGCAGCAGGATCAACAGGATCGGTGCCCAGACGCCGATATGTTCATAAGTAGGCAGGCAGCCGATCAACACGGTTGCGCCCCCCATCAGCGACAACGTGATGACCAGAGTTTTCTTGCGCCCGATGCGGTCGCCGATATGGGCAAACAGTACGCCGCCAATAGGCCGAATAAAGAACGTCAGGGAAAACGACAAGTAAGCCAGTAACAGCCCAACGACCGGATCGAAGTTAGGAAAGAACAGTTTGTTGAACACCAGCGCGGCGGCTGTTCCGTAAAGAAAGTAGTCGAACCACTCGATCGAACTGCCTGTGAGGCTGGCGACCAACGCGCGGCGACGGGTCTTGGCCGATTGCGCCTCGGCGAGGGAATTGCTCATGTGTTATGCCTTATTTTTTTTGGGTTGGGCCACAATGACCCAAGTATCACTGGGTAGCACCGATCCTAGTTTTCATCGGGCACAAGGTGCAACCACACATTTTGCTATAGGTATAACAAAATGGGTGAATGAGACCAAAATGCACCATTGCAGTGCGCGCCATGCACGTGCCAAACGTTTGCTGCCTTGGGCCGGCACATAATTATTTTTATTGAACAAACATCCAATAAAGTTCATTGGAACTATTGGGTTGCACTAGGTTGCACCTTTATTGATTCCGGGTTTAATCTGCGCACCGTTCCGTTTAGCCAACTACCTACCCGGTGATAACAACATGGCAACCACCACACTTGGCGTAAAGCTTGACGACGCCACCCGCGAGCGACTCAAACAGGCTGCACAACAAATAGCCCAGACGCCGCACTGGATGATCAAACAGGCCATTTTCAACTACCTGGAGCAGATCGAAGGCGGCATGACGCCCGCTCGGCAGTCTGGCCTGGCCGCTGTTGCAGGCGAAGAACAGGCAGAACACCTGGATGAGGGCGCCTTGCAGGTATTTCTCGACTTCGCCGAAAGCGTCCTTCCGCAATCGGTGCTGCGCGCTGCCATCACCGCAGCCTACCGCCGCCCCGAAGCGGACGCCGTACCAATGCTGCTGGAGCAGGCGCGCCAGCCGGCAGAGATGGCGAAAGCGTCTCACCAGTTGGCTTACAGCATCGCCCAGAAGCTGCGTAACCAGAAAAGCGCCGGCGGCCGTCAGGGGCTGGTACAAGGCCTGCTGCAGGAGTTCTCGCTGTCGTCGCAGGAAGGGGTGGCATTGATGTGCCTGGCCGAGGCCCTGCTGCGCATCCCCGACAAGGGCACCCGTGACGCCTTGATCCGCGACAAGATCGCCAATGGCAATTGGAGCCAGCACCTGGGGCAGAGCCCGTCGATGTTCGTCAACGCCGCCTCGTGGGGCCTGCTGATCACCGGCAAACTGGTGTCGACCCACAATGAGACGGGCCTGTCGTCCTCACTCAACCGCATCATCAGCAAGAGTGGCGAACCACTGATTCGCAAGGGTGTGGACATGTCCATGCGCCTGATGGGCGAGCAGTTCGTCACCGGTGAAACCATCGGCGAGGCCTTGGCCAACGCGGCACGTCGTGAAGCAAAAGGCTTCCGCTACTCCTACGACATGCTGGGTGAAGCTGCACTGACCGAGCATGACGCGCAGAACTACCTTGCCGCATACGAACAGGCGATCCATTCCATCGGCAAGGCCTCGCACGGGCGCGGCATCTATGAAGGCCCGGGCATCTCGATCAAGCTGTCGGCGCTGCACCCGCGGTACAGCCGCGCCCAGTACGAGCGCGTGATGGAAGAGCTGTACCCGCGCCTGTTGTCGCTGACCCTGCTGGCCAGGCAGTACGACATCGGCCTGAACATCGACGCTGAAGAGGCCGACCGCCTGGAGCTGTCGCTCGACCTGCTCGAGCGCCTGTGCTTCGAGCCATCACTGGCCGGTTGGAACGGCATCGGCTTCGTCATCCAGGCCTACCAGAAGCGCTGCCCGTACGTGATCGACTACGTCATCGACCTGGCCAAGCGCAGCCGCCACCGCCTGATGATCCGCCTGGTCAAGGGCGCCTATTGGGACAGCGAGATCAAGCGCGCCCAGATCGACGGCCTGGAAGGCTACCCGGTCTACACCCGCAAGGTTTACACCGACCTGTCCTACATTGCCTGCGCCCGTAAGCTACTGTCGGTACCGGAGGCCATCTACCCGCAGTTCGCCACCCATAATGCTCACTCACTGGCGGCCATTTACCATATCGCCGGGCAAAACTACTACCCGGGTCAATACGAATTCCAGTGCCTGCATGGCATGGGCGAGCCACTGTACGAGCAGGTGGTGGGCAAAGTGGCCGATGGCAAGCTGAACCGCCCGTGCCGCATCTATGCACCGGTCGGCAGCCACGAGACCCTGCTGGCCTACCTGGTGCGCCGCCTGCTGGAAAACGGCGCCAACACCTCGTTCGTCAACCGTATCGCCGATCGCTCCATTAGCCTTGATGAGCTGGTCGAAGACCCGGTGCTGCAGGTAGAGAAGATGGCCGGTCAGGAAGGCGCGCTAGGCCTGCCGCACCCGCGCATCCCGCTTCCGCGCAACCTGTATGGCACCACCCGCCTCAACTCCGGCGGCCTTGACTTGTCCAATGAGCACCGGCTTGGCTCATTGTCCTCGGCGCTGCTCGCCAGCGCCAACCAGCCCTACACTGCCGGGCCAACGTCAAGCAACGATTGCAGCCACCCGCGCACCGTCACCGCCGTGCGCAACCCGGCGGATCATCGCGACCTGATCGGTCAGGTGTACGAAGCCAACGAAAGCGATGTGCAAAACGCCATTCTGTGCGCCCAGGCCAGCGGCCCGATCTGGCAGTCGACCCTGCCCGCCGAGCGCGCGGCCATTCTGGAGCGCGCCGCCGACCTGATGGAAAGCGAGATGCAGCAACTGATGGGCCTGCTGGTACGCGAGTCTGGCAAGACCTTCAGCAATGCGATCGCCGAAGTCCGTGAAGCGGTCGATTTCCTGCGCTACTACGGTGCCCAGGCTGGCAGCTTCAGCAACGACAGCCATCGCCCACTGGGCCCTGTGGTGTGCATCAGCCCTTGGAACTTCCCGCTGGCGATATTCAGTGGCCAAGTCGCCGCCGCCCTGGCCGCTGGCAACACAGTGCTGGCCAAACCTGCCGAGCAGACGCCGCTGATCGCGGCCCAGGCCGTGCGCATCCTCCATGAAGCCGGCGTGCCGACCGGCGTCGTGCAACTGCTGCCAGGCCGGGGCGAGACCGTTGGGGCGAGCCTGGTCGGTGACAGCAAAATCAGGGGGGTAATGTTCACCGGCTCCACCGAGGTCGCCGGCATCCTCAGCCGCAACCTTGCCGGCCGCCTGGATGGCCAGGGCCAGACGCTGCCGCTGATCGCCGAAACAGGCGGCATGAACGCCATGATCGTCGACTCCTCGGCACTGGCCGAACAGGTGGTCGTGGATGTCATCAGCTCTGCGTTCGATAGCGCCGGCCAGCGCTGTTCAGCGCTGCGGGTGCTGTGCGTGCAGGCAGACGTGGCCGACCACGTCTGCCAGATGCTGCGTGGCGCGATGGCTGAATACCGCGTCGGCTCGCCAGAGCGCCTGGATACAGACATAGGCCCGGTGATCGACCGCGAAGCCCGGGACAACATCGTCAACCACATCGAGCACATGCGCCGTAAAGGCCGTACCGTCTTCCAGGCTGCCCGGGCCGACGGCCAGGTGCTGCAACGGGGCACCTTCGTGCTGCCAACCCTGATCGAACTGGACAGTCTCGACGAACTGGAACGGGAGATCTTCGGCCCCGTGCTGCATGTGGTGCGCTACGAGCGCAGCGAGCTCAACCAACTCCTGGAGCAGATCAACGCCAGCGGTTACGGGCTGACCCTTGGCGTGCATACCCGCATCGACGAGACCATCGCCCAGGTGGTCGATACCGCCCGCGTGGGCAACCTCTACGTCAACCGCAACATCGTCGGGGCCGTGGTCGGCGTACAGCCGTTCGGCGGTGAAGGGCTGTCCGGCACCGGCCCGAAGGCAGGTGGCCCGCTGTACCTGTATCGCCTGCTCGCCACCCGCCCGCACGATGCCGTGGCGCAGGCCCTGGCTGACGGCGATGGGCATGCGGTTGCAGCCCCCACAGACCTGGAAAATGCGCGCACGGCCTTTGCCGCTTGGGCCGAGCAGAAAGAACCGGAAATCGCCAACCTGTTCGCCCGCTATCTGGAGCAGTCGCAAAGCTACACCACTCACCTGCTCGCCGGCCCCACCGGTGAGCGCAACAGCTACACCCTGCTGCCGCGGGAGGTGGTGCTGAACCTGGCCGAAAACCGCCTGGACCTGCTCGCCCAACTCGCCGCCAGCCTGGCGGTCGGCAGCCGCGCGCTATGGCTCGATAGCCATCAGGCCCTACGCGCAGAACTGCCAGCATCGGTGCAAGCGCGCATCGACAGCATCAGCGACTGGACCGACCCGGACGCCCATTTCGACGCGATTCTGCACCATGGCGATAGCGATCAATTGCGCCACGTCAGCCAGCTGTCTGCACGGCGCCGCGGCGCCATCGTCGGCGTGCACGGCCTGGGGCGGGCAGACACTGACATTCCACTGGAACGCCTGCTGATCGAGCATGCCCTTAGCGTCAACACAGCTGCGGCCGGTGGTAACGCCAATCTCATGACCATCTGCTAGGCCCACGATCGGAACCGGCGCAGCGCATCCTTGCGCTGCGCACTTTCGCACCACCACGAGGAACAACCATGAACGCACTTTTCCTGGGCTACGGCCGCATGGGCAGCGCCATTGGCCAAGCCTGGCTCAAGGCCGGCCTGGTCAACCATGTCAGCGCCGTTGACCCCTATCTGCAAACAGCCAGCCAAGTCACCCTCTACAGCAACGTCGAAGCCCTGCCTGCACTGCCTTTTGACATCATCGTGGTGGCGGTCAAGCCAAACTACGCGTGCGAGGTACTGGCCGCCCTACCCCGTGCAGTACGCGAGCACGCCGTGGTGATTTCTGTCGCAGCAGGTGTACCCCATGACAAGCTCAGCCTGGCACTGGGCCACAGCTGCCCGGTGGTACGCGCGATGCCCAACACGCCGGTACTGGTCAACGCGGGCTGCACCGGCCTGTTCGCCACCCCTGACCTGGATGCAAACCTGCGCGAGCGGGTGACTCGGCTGTTCGAAGCCGTCGGTAGCGCCAGCTGGGTGGAGCACGAGGGCCTGCTGGATGCCGTGACGGCGTTGTCCGGCAGCGGCCCTGCTTACTACCACCTTTTCAGCGAAGCCCTCGCCGCAGCAGGTGTAGCACTTGGCCTGAGCCCGGAACTGGCAAAGACCCTGGCAGCGCAGACAGCGCTGGGTGCCGCGAAGCTGCAAACCCAGCCAGGCGCAGACTTTGTAGAGTTGCGCACCGCAGTCACCTCGCCCAATGGCACCACGGCGGCGGCGATCGCCTCGTTTGAACACAATGACGGCTTGCGTCGGTTGGTCGACGCCGCCGTGCAGGCCGCACATTCCCGTTCACAAGCACTCTCACGCGAGTCCTGAAAGCCCCGGGCAGCGGGCGGCCGGCAGGACGCCAACGCTGCTCCACCTAGCCGATGTGCATAGCCTATGAAGCTCCATCAACTGAAAGTGTTGGTCACCATCTGCGAGAGCGGCAGCTTTCAGGAAACCGCACGCTTGCTGCATCTTTCCCAGCCCGCGCTCTCCAGGACCATCAAGGAACTTGAGACGTCCCTGGGGGTGCCGCTGCTGGTACGCTCCAACCGCGGCATCACCACCACCGAGTACGGCGAACGCCTGGTGCGCAGGGCGCGCCTGATGCTTGAAGAGGCCAGCCGCGCCCGTGAAGAGATTGCGGCGCTCAAGGGCCAAACCCATGGCCGGGTTTCGATCGGCCTGTCACCGGCGACACCCAGGGCGCAGGTGATCGCAGCCATAAATCAGTACAGCGAGCGCTACCCACTGGTGCGCCTGCGCATTCACGAGATGCGCCCCTCAAAACTGATGGAAAGCCTGCGTGAAGGGCAGGTGGACCTGGCATTGTCATGCCAGCCGGCAAGCCGCTACGGCGATGGGTTTCAATGGACCGAGCTGTACAATCAACCCACCGCGCTGGCTGTGCGCAAAGGCCACCCGCTGCGCAAGGTACGCTGTCTTGAGCAGCTACGCGAACAACGCTGGCTGTTGCAGGAGCCGCTGGAAAGTTCTCAGATCGGCATGATGTTCGAGCAGTATCGGCTTGCGCCACCTGAAAACATCCTTGAGTGCTCCGCCGGGATCATCTTCTGCGAACTGGCGCGCGCCACTGATGTGATCAGCTATTGGCCGCTTCGCATGCTCGACTACGTCAACCGCACCGACCAGGGGTTGGAGATACTGAACCTTGAGGAGCAAGTGCCCGCGCTCAATATCTCACTGGTTTATCGAAACCAGGAACTGCTCACGCGCGAAGCCCGGCTGCTTGCTGATGAGCTCGAGTATGTGTTCATCAACCCTCGGGCACCTAAGTACAACGATGATTACTGTTGACGGGGGGTATGCCTTGATGCCGGTCAGTCAAGCGATTGGGGCCGCTTTGCGGCCCATCGCCGGCAGGCCAGCTCCCACGGCTACAGCGCATACCCACGAAGTGACAATAGGTCCTCCCCCAGCGTAGTTTGCCGGGAAAGCACAGGGCAGAGCCCGACCGGTCTCAGTCGGTGATCTGCTCCGCTGTGATATCGGCGGTAGAGGCCGGGGCACTCGCTTCTGACTTCACACGCTTGCGTCGGCCCTGGCTACGTTGGCGCGAAGCTTGTTGCTTGGCATGCAGCGCCTGAGCGGCGGTCACAATGCCAGACGGTTGCCCATTCAAGTCCAGGCGCGGCGCATTCTCCACCATGGCTGCCCAGTATCGAGCTCCCTTGCACCAGGTAGAAATGCCCAGCTTGAGCTGTTCGCGGGTCAAGCCGAGCAGTTCGAGGTGCTGCTCGGCATCCTTGAAAATGCCCTCCTTGAGCGGCACCTTGGGCGCCGGATTGACGGGGAAGGCCAAGGGAAAATGCTTCTGCAAGGGCCAGATCGCTTGCACTGCCGGATCAAGGTCGCGAGGCTTCGCCTGCGGGGAAGGCTTGCGCTTGGGGTGTTTCCCACCCTCAGCCTTTACCTGCTCTTTTTCCGACCGGAGACGGTCACGTAGCTCTGCTAGTTGTTCAAAACCCATCGTTCAATTCACTGCTTCGAAGTTGATTGCGTGGCGTAAGGATATGCCATGCACGCCTTGAAAGCAGCTAGAACAGGATGAGTCGCCGCTGGATCGGTCCCGAGACTATGCATTCAGAGCCCGTTTCAACACTTCGTAGATCTTGCTGTCACCCGATTGAGCGACGTTGAAACGCAGGAAATCTCCCGCAGTCATGGACTGGCTGAAAGCATTTCCGGGCGCGAGCACCACTGCGTCCTTCAAACAAGCTCTGGCCAGCGTCGCTGCATCCTTACCCTGAGGGAGTTGGCACCACACGTACATGCCTGCCTGGGGAACCATCCATGGCTTGATACCAATCGCCTGAAGCCTCGCTACTGTTTTGCCCATTTCCTGGGCTAACCTGAAGCGGACACCTTCCATGTGCTTTCGGTACCCGCTATCGGTAATGGCTTGATGAACGATGTCCGCAGCCATGCGCCCACCCCCGAATGTGGTCGCAATCTTGAGGTCGACCAGGCTCTCGATCCACTCCCTGCGCGAAGCGATGTAGCCGCATCTGATTGAAGCGGAAATGGTCTTGGAAAAACTACCGATTTGGATCACACGAGCGAGGCCATCGAAGGCAGACAGTCGTGGCGCGGGGGTATTCTCGAAATCGCCGAAGATGTCGTCCTCGACAATTACCAGGCTGGAGGTGTCGGCCAGCTTTAGCAGCCTGTGTGCTGTGACTGGTGACAAGGTGGCCCCGGTCGGGTTGTGGATGCCGGAGTTCGTTATGTACAACCGCGGCGCGTGCTCGCGCAGGGCAGCGCCGAACGCCTCGATGTCTGGACCCGTTGCGGTGTAGGGGACTCCGACGATGTTCACCCTATGTGCTTTGAGTAATGCGTGAAAATTGAAATAACAGGGATCGTCGACCAGGACAGTGTCACCCGGTTGCAGCAGAAAACGGCAGATCAGGTCGATAGCATGAGTGCCGGACTCAGTGAGCATGATCTGTTCCAGAGGGGCTTCGATACCAACGCCTGCCAGTCGTCGCGACAAGAATTGCCTGAGAGGCGGATGCCCAAGCGGTGAAGCGTACTCAGTCAATTTCGACGTGTCAGAACGCGCAACCATTCGAAGAGCTTTACGCAAGCCTGCTTCGTACAGCCAGGATGCGGGCAGCCACCCGCATCCTGGTTTCAACGCATCACTGGAAGTTTCCAGCGACTGGCGCGAGATCCACAGCGGGTCGACATCACGATCAAGTTTGGGGCCGAGCTCGGTCAGTGCCAATGGCGCAACTGGCCCAGCTACGTAAAAACCGGAGCCAGGGCGAGCGCTAAGTACACCTTCTGCGGTTAACCGTTCATAAGCCTCCAAGACGGTAGAAACCGATACTTGCATGCTCTGAGCCATTGCGCGAACTGAAGGAATTCTCGCACCTGGTGTGTAGCTTCGAGAGGCTATCCTGGCCTGGACCTCCCCCATCACAGCTCGAATTCGCGTTCCGTCCCGTTTCATCGCACCCCCAACTGTGCTGGATTCATATGCATAACAGTTCGGTTGAATTGTAGTGGAGTGTACATGGCCTTGGTGAGCCCGTCAGTGATGTACTGAGCCCTGGCTTATCGAGGACGCACCGATGGAAAAAACAACAAGCGGGTGGATAAACGGCTTTATAGGCGTCGCCATCTTTGCCGGCTCGTTGCCGGCCACCCGCGTGGCAGTGACGGCCTTCGAGCCTACGTTTCTGACCTGTGCCAGGGCAACCATTGCCGCGCTGTTGGGTGCGCTGTTCTTGATCGTGCTACGCCAGCCGCGACCCAAGCGCGGTGACCTGTCGTCACTGGCTGTAACAGCGCTTGGCGTCGTTATCGGTTTTCCGCTGCTGACGGCACTGGCCCTACAGCACGTCACTTCTGCCCATTCCATCGTTTTTGTCGGGCTGCTGCCATTGTGTACCGCAGGGTTCGCCGTTCTGCGCGGCGGCGAGCGACCTGGGCCACTGTTCTGGTTGTTCTCGTTGTTCGGTGCTGGGCTAGTCGTTGGCTATGCGTTGATGAATGGAGGAGATGCGTCGGCGCTAGGAGACCTGCTGATGATGGCTGCGGTAGTTGTTTGTGGGTTGGGCTATGCGGAAGGGGCGCGTCTGTCACGGACTCTCGGAGGGTGGCAGGTGATCAGTTGGGCATTGCTGGTAGCGTTGCCGTTCATGCTGCTGCTGACTATCGTCAATCTCCCAGCACCCGATGCCTTCGCCCGAGTTAGCGCCCCTGCGTGGTTCAGCTTCGCCTACGTTTCACTGTTCAGCATGCTGATCGGGTTTGTGTTCTGGTACAAAGGGCTCGTCCAGGGCGGCATTGCGGCAGTGGGTCAACTGCAACTCTTTCAGCCGTTCATGGGGCTTGGACTGGCAGCGTTGCTTCTGCACGAGCAAGTCAGCTGGGTGATGCTCGTCGTAACGCTGGGTGCTGTCATCTGTGTTGCCGGGGCAAAGAGATACGCCCAGTAGTAGTGTGGGAGCGATCAACCTCTATCGAAACTGCTGTGAAGCGCTGGCGATACGCTGGTACTTACGCAGCTGCCGGTTGACGCTGCGGATATCCAGAAAGAATATCTCTGCGCTGCGCCAGAGCAGCATCCAAGCGGTGACGGTAACGACTCCCACGGGGATGGTGCCTTCTATGCCCAGCGCCGTGCCTGCCAGCACCAAGGCTAGCGCCAAGCCCAAGAGTGTCAGTGCTACCAGCCGCTGCGTGCGAATATCCCCTCTGAGCTGTTCGCTCTTTTGCGCAAAGGTATTTCTGATGGCTTGCTGCAGGCGTTCTCGCTCCTCTTCCGGGCAGCGGATCTGCAGGCTCAGCTCTGGGTGAAACCAGGCACTATCTGACAGGTATTCCACCAGCTCGGGGCTTAGTTTGGGATTGTCCGGCGAAGCAAACGGATTGAGGTAATCGGGCGTGATCGTCAGATCGATGTTTTTAGTCATGACGAACCTCTAGCTGGTTGAGTTGTGTTATCACGCTCTGCGGGGTGGACAGCTGTCAGCTGGCTGTGCATGCGCGGATGCCCCTGCGTGCGACCGTATGTAAGCCAGCGAAATCGACCCGATTGAATCGGTCGACAGGTCGTTAGCCGCTCTCCATCAACGCTAGCACTGGATCGGGAGCGGCCATCCACGACCGGCAGCTTTCGACGCAAAGCAGACACCGATCCCAAGCTCTGTGGTCAGTTCCGGCCTCATCGCCGGCAGCCGGCTCCCACTGGAATATCTCCAGCCTTAAGGCATGCGCTGTACGTGTGGGAGCCGCGCTTGCCGGCGATGGGCCGCGAAGCGGCCCCGGTTACAGATGTCTGCTTCGGGCCGAAAGCGGGCGGTCACGACTGGCAGCTGCCCATAGAGGACGCACGTGTGCTGATTGGGCAGCTGGAGGAAAAGCAAAGCAGTGCGTGCTTCAGGATCAGCGCGGGAACAGCAACGTCACAGCAAAGCGAAAGCCCCAGCCTTCTGGGCCATTATCCGGTGAATCGAGCCAGTAACGCGGCCCGGCTTGGAGGGTGATGGGGTGACCACCAACTTTCAGTAACTGGGTTACCGTCAGGTTGACCGGAATGGCCCATTCTTTGGATTGCCAGTCGTAGGTTGATTCACTGTTGATGCCAAATGTGGTCAACGAGCTGTTCGTGTACGAAAGAAACGGCTGCATGAAGGTCTGGTTTACCTTCTCCTTACCATCTGCGGGGCTGCCCTCTAGCCCCCAGATATGGTTAGCCAGTATCCCGTGCGTCCAACCGTTGGCTTGCTTCAAGGCTACCGCAGTCGGTCCGAGCCCCCATTGTTCACTGCTCAGCACGTCGTTGCTGCCTGTTGGAATCAATAGCGCCGGCCCTGCGCCGAGAATCCAGCCACTGGCAGTGGGTTGTTTCGGGGAAAAAAAGAAGCTCTGGGTCACATCGCCCACGCCAGAGGTATCTGCCGCGCCACCCAGGCCGTGCTGGTCGACGACTGGCAGGATAGTCCTGGAGATCAGGTTCCAGTCATCATTCAAGCTGAAAGGCAGAACGGGCTGGATGTTGGTCAGGCTGCGCTTGCCATCGCCGTCGGGGCCCATTTTCTGGTCCCAATTATATTGCACCGGCAAGCTGTACATGGCCGCAACCGGGTTCAGCGCTTTCTTGGCAAGCTCTGCCGAGTCCTCTGCTTGCCCTTGCCCGGTGTGCCCCAGCAACGCAAGTGCGTAAAGCGGGTAGCATTTCCTTTTCAACATTGTATCTCCCGTCAACTGAAAGCCACGTCGTTTTGAGCGGCCCGGGTTTTCGGCGATCAAGCGTGATTCGACATCTCGGTCTGCTTTGGCGGCAGCGGGCCAATGAACATTTGCTTTAAGCGCTTGCGGCCAATGACGCGTGCCAGTTCCGCGATGACGCAATACATGAATATCAATGTGATCAGTAAGATCTGAACTGCCCAGAAACGAGGCCAGTTCATCGATGACCATAACAGCGCATTCGCATCGAGCAGGCCGGGCGCCTCTTTCCAGTAGTCATACAGACGCTCCAAGTAATGAACGATCAGTGCGACCAAGGCATACATGAGTGTTTTCCAGGTGACGTTCCAGATCAGCGGCTTGTCGGGAAACCGATTGATGAAGGGCAGCATATCGGCAACCAGAACAGACTTGCCCAATATGAGAGCGGCGATCAGTACCGACGCTGAGACAGGCAGCTCCACCCCTGACCCTTTGATCATGAGCGCGCGGATCAGGGCAACGATGTGCAGAATCACGAAGAAAAACACGGTGGGAGGAAGCACTTTCAGGAATTCATGTTTAATTTTGAGCATGACCGTATTCATTGGGGCATCCTTAGGCCATCAAATCTCGGCATGAAATTGCGGTGCCCCCTGGCGCACATCCACGGCAGGGGGAACCTGGGGGCTACTTCTTCAGGGCCTGGAATGAACTGACCATGTCCCTGGCCCAGCCATCGAGCACGGCGCGGGCGTCCGAGGCCTGCATGATTTGCGAGGAATTGTCCAGTTCAGCGCCTGCACCTTTGCGCACCACTGCGGCCACCACCTCATTGGTACTCCCGTCAAGGAATGCAGCCTCGGTAGCCACGCTGGTGTCTTGGTCGCGAATACCCGTGGCCGTACTGATGCCGGCTGCCACAAGCGCGATCGGGATCACCTCATACGGGCGCAGCCCCTTGGTTTTGGCACTCACCCCAGTGATCGCCGGGCGCACCACCAGTACACCTGGCCCGGGGCTCGTAGCAAGCGGCAGGACCTTGGAAAACTGGTTTTTCAACGACTGATCGTAATACTGGGTTATGCCTTGCAAGGTTTGCTGCGGAATCTTCGCGGTTGGTTGCGGCTTGGGGTAAAACTGGCTGGGTTCGACATACACGCTGGTAAATTGGTTGGCATCAATGCCAGGCTTGATCCAGCGCGTAACCTTCGCGCCCGAAGGCGATTCATCCTCCTTGAGCTTGCTGTAGTCCTTCAGAAACCCGGAGTATTCGTCGGGCTCAACGTATTTGCTCGCACAACCATGCAGTAAAAGCGATGTGAGACACACCGTTGCAATAAGCGCCTTACTTTTCATGCAACTTCTCCTTCCACGTATAAGCATTGTCCAAGGATCAAAACCTTCAGAATCGCCAAGTCGCACCGCCACCGATGATGTGCAAGGCGGCGTTATCGAAAGTACCTGACAACGTGTCGCCGGAGCGTGCCTTGGTCTGCTCCACGTCCATGTCGCCGAGCCAGACCAATGTGTAAGCCAGATGCAGGTCCAATCCTTCTTCCACCTGATAGTTCACCCCGGTTGCGAAGCGCCACGCCTCCCCCATCGGGTTGTCCACGGTGCGATCCTTGTCATCCACGGCCGAACTGTCATACCCCACCCCAAAACTCCAGCGCAGCTGGCGGGTCGCCTGATACTGGGCTCCAACCGAGGCGTGCCAGGTGTCCTTGTACTTGCGATCGACCGTGCGGCTAACCCCGGCGGCATTGGCATCCACCTCTACCCCGATGTCACCGAACTCGCTCCAGTCCTGCCAACCCAGGCTTCCCAGCAATGTCCACTGCTCGTCCAGCTGGTGGGCCACGCTGAATGTCGCGGTCTGCGGCACGTTCATGTCCAGTTCCAGCGTGTCCACCGCCAGGCGGTTGAGTGCGGCATTGATGAGGGGGTTGTTGATATCGCTGACATGTGGACTGTCCTCGAACTCCAGCTTCACCTTGCTGGTGTAGGCCAGGCCAATCCGTGTGCGGGGGGCGAGCTGGTAGAGCAGGCCCAGGTTCACGCCAATGCCGAAGTCAGTGTCCTTGTATTCGAGCTGGCCATCGGGGCGCTCGACCAACCCGAGCAGGCTGTTGTTGATGGCCACCTCGGTGCGGTAATAGCCGAGCATCATGCGTGGGCCGATGCCGACGGTAAGGTCATCGGTGAACTTGTACGCAAAGGTGGGTTGGAACGAGACGCCAATCACCGCCGATTCCTGGGTGAAGTAGCGCCCGGCCCAGTCATCGTCGTAGTCCAGCGCCAAGCCGAAGTTACCGTACATGCCGAACCCGATGGCTGAGCGGTCATCGAGCTGGTGGCTGATGAACAAGCTGGCGCCCGGCAGGTATTGCAGAGCGTTACCGCCCTCGTTGCCATCGAACTGGTTGCTGCTGTCACGTGAATAGCGCAGGTCGCCGAGGATAACCTGGGCATTGGCGCTGATCTGCGTGCCAGGCAGCAGGGCGATGCCTGCGGGGTTGGACATCAACACGCTGGGGTCGGTGGCGAGCGCAGCCGAGCCAGCATTGGCCAGGCCGTTACTTTCCTGGCCGGCTTCATAAATGAAGATGCCTCCGGCAGACACGTTGGTGCTGTGAGCAAACAACAGAATAAGCGTTGCAGGCATCCACCATTTGGTGTGATCCATACGATTCGTCGTGGTCATAGTCCCTGACTCCTCACTTTGAAAAGAGCAGGACACCGATGGCTCGATGTCCTGCTTGACGCAACCTGCGCCAAGGGAGCAATCAAGGTGTAACGATCGGGAACCAGAAGTCGAAGTTGTCCATGTAGCTCATCAGCTCCTCAAGCTTGCCTTCGGCACCCTCGACTTTGACGTCACCTGCGCCCACCGCGTCCTTGAGCGTGGTTTCCTTGAGCATCAGTTTGTTCAAGGTGTCGCGCGTCAGGCTGACCGTGGCGTCGGCGTTCTCGGCTTGCGAGCCTTCGGTGTGGTTGAGCACGCCATTGACCATTTCCACCAGGTATTTCTGCTTAAGGTCGGTGAAGTCGAAGTTAAGGGTAATGTGCTTGTCTTCGACCTCCGGCCCTTTCAGGCGCATGGCCAGGTAGTCGAAGAACAGGTCAAGGTCCATCGCCCGGACCGTATCGGGGCTGGCCGTGTCTGGCGTCGGCAACTGTTTCACGCCATCGCGCAATTCCTTGGCGCCGGTGAGGTAGAAGTTGCGCCATGGTCCACTTTCAGCCTGGTAACCCAACTGCTCGAGTGTGTCGGCTTGCAGGTTTTTCGCTGCCTGGTTGTTGGGGTCGGCGAAGACCACTTTGTTGACCACCTCGGCTACCCAGCGGTAGTCACCCTTGTCGTAGTACTCCTTGGCCTTCTTCAGCACCGCGTCGGCGCCGCCCATCATCTCGACGTAGCGCTTGGACGATTCTTCAGGCGGCAATTCATGCAGCGTCGCCGGGTTGCCGATGAACCAGCCCATGTACAGCACATAGGTGGCCTTGACGTTGTGGTTCAAAGCCCCGTAATACCCACGGTTGGAGAAGCGCGAAGCGATCGATTTCGGCAGCTTCACCTGCTCGGCAATCTCGGTCATGGTCAGGCCCTTGTTGGCCAAGCGCAGCGTTTCATCGTTGATGTAGCGGTACATGTCCCTCTGCGACGACAGTTGCTCCTTGACCTCCTTGTTGCCCCACACCGGCCAATGGTGCATGGCATACATGACCTGGACGTCTTTGCCCCACATCTTCAGCGCTTGGTTGAGGTACTTGGACCACGGCAACGGCTCGCGAATTTTTGCTCCGCGCAGCGAATAGGTGTTGTGCATGGTATGGGTGGAGTCTTCGGCCGTGTTGAGGGCTTTTTTCTCGTGGATGTAATAGAGCATCTCGGCTGGCGCCTCGCTGCCCGGCGCGTAGAGAAACTCGTAGGTCAGCCCATCGATCGTGCGCTTCTCGCCGGTTTTCTCGATGATGTCGGTCGGCGGGATCAGGGTGACCGTGCCGGCAGAAGTCGTGGTGCCCAACCCTGCGCCCAGTTGGCCCGTTTCGTTCGGCGGCAGCAGGTTGCCGTACATGTAACTGGCCCGGCGGCTCATGGCGGTGCCGGCCATCACGTTCTCGGCAACGGCGTGCTCCAGGAAGCCTTTGGGGGCATAGACCTTGACCTTGCCTGCCTTGACATCCTTCTCGTCGATCACACCACGAACACCGCCGTAATGGTCGACGTGACTGTGCGTGTAAATCACTGCGACCACGGGTTTCTTCGGCCGATGCTGATAGTAAAGGTCGAGTGCGGCCTTGGCAGTTTCCGCCGAAATCAACGGATCAAAGATGGTGATGCCTTCCTTGCCCTCGACGATGGTCATGTTCGACAAGTCGTAGTTGCGTACCTGATAGATGCCATCGGTGACTTCGAACAGGCCGGAAATATTGATCAGCTGTGACTGCCGCCAGAGGCTGGGGTTGGTGGAAGCGGGTGCGGCCTCGCCTTCCTTGATGAAGTTGTACTTGGCCGGGTCCCAGATCAGGTTGCCCGAGGCGCCCTTGATCGGCTCTTTCGGAAGCGGGGCGATAAACCCTTTATGGGCCAGTTCGAAGGAGGTCTTGTCATTGAACGGCAACTCTTTGAGCAACGCATCGTTGGCTTCTTTGGTTGCTGCTGTTGCGGGTTTCGCTTTCTCTTCGGCCCACGTCTGTGATGCCATCGTGATGGCGGTGGCTAAAAAGAAGGTAGAGCTAAGCTTCCAGATTCTGCCCACCGAGGCAGTGCGGCCTTGGTTTCTGAACGTTTTTACGAACACAGTCATTGCCAGCTCCTTTTGACCAATGCGCTGTACCGATTCGGCAACTACCAGCCAGGATTTCATGTCGCTTAGAGAGAGTAGACGCGGATGAGAAGTTTTCCTCTTGACTCCAGTTAAAATATTGAAATCAACAGCCTGACAAGCCTCGATGGGCTACTTGCACTTGGGCACCTGTTTTCCATGCCCGGCATGTTGCTGGGCGCAGGCATGTCTGCATGGCTATTGGAGTAACGCATGAGCGCGACCTTACCAAGGCTTGTTGCAGGCATTGCATTTCTGGGAGCAGCCCTTGGCTTCATGATCGTCCAGATGTTCATGTGCACTATTGCGGGGCCCTGTCATTTGGCGTGTGGGGATGAGGGAATCTGGCCGTTCTCGCTTCTGCGAACCCACCCTACCCTCACTTTCCAGCTTGGACGCTCAGTTGAACGGGCGTGGTCTCGATTAATCGCTTTGAAAGAATCATCGACTGGGTCGCCGCCGCGTACTTCTGAAAATGCGCTGAGGCAATATGGCTCCGATAGGCTTCATCGCTCGCGTATATCTCGAAGAAGTGCAGCCGGTTCGGCTGGTCTTTCTCCGCCACCGAATAGATGGCCAGCACGCCAGGCTCAAGGCGGATCGACTCGGCCATTTCCTCTTTAACCGCCGCCTCGTATTCCTGCAGTTTGGCTGGGTCTATTTCAAGCTGGGCAATGCGCACTACCGTCTGCATGTCTTCTCCAAGCGCTTGAGCGGCGGTTAAGCAAGCCACTGCGCAGGCCCCTATCAAGGTCGGAATTTTCATCCTGTTTCCTCAGTGGCTGTGGGCAGCGATCTTGGCGGTGGCCAAGCCAATGCCGGACACCGCGCCGGTGACCAGTGCGACTTGGTTGCGAAATTCAAAGCTCATGGATGATCTCCGTTACAAAAATTTAACCAGATGGTTAGCAGCATATTCCGTCAAGGGCGTGCGGACTAGCCGGAGAAGGCAGGATGTTCCGATGAGCCAAGCTCATGAATGAGTGGGCTTATAATCAGACCGTTTCAGCAATTGATGAGCCCTACTCACAACTTCATGCGACCTGAGGCCGGTAGTCACCGCGTTTGCGCTGCACTAACTTGGCCACTGAATCGGCCATCACCTCAGGAGCCTGCTGATGCCAAAAATCGTTGCTGGGTTTGCCCTGGCTACTGTTCTGATCCCGGCGGCAGCCATCGCCTCCGACCCTGCACCCGATCAAACGATGCTGGTTGTAAGGAACGGTGAGCAGCCTTCCATCAACGGGCCGGCCACAAGCTTTGTCGGCAGCGCACGCATAGACCCGCTTTTTCCAGCCCGTGCGCCGTCCAGGGTTTCCGCTGGTTACGTCAATTTCCAACCGGGCGCACGCTCGATGTGGCACACCCACCCGCTGGGGCAAACCCTGGTGGTTACCGCCGGTACCGGCTGGGTGCAGCAAGCGGGCGGTAAAAAACAGCTGATCAAACCGGGGGATGTGATCTGGACGCCCCCTGGCGTCAAACACTGGCACGGCGCAACGGCTACCACCGGCATGACTCATATGGCCATTCAAGAGTCCCTCGACGGCAAGAACGTCGAATGGCTGGAACCCGTCAGCGAGGCGCAATACGAGGCCGCCGAATGAAACTGCTTAAGACCGCCCTCGCCTCGTTTTCCCTGTTGTTGGCCGCCTGCTCCACCGCCGACAAAACTACACCCACCGGCATTGCGCAAAGCCCCGGCGCACCGAGCCTGGACGACGTTCGCGCAGTCTCGCCCGCCTTGGCGCACAACACCGAGATGTTGCTGCTGGACGAAGTGTGGAAGCGACCAGGCCTTTCACCCCGCGACCGCAGCCTGATCACACTCGCGGTGTTGATCAGCCGTAACCAGACTGTAGAGTTGGCGTATCACTTGAATCTAGCCCTGGATAACGGCGTGAAACCGGCTGAGCTATCCGAACTGATCAACCATCTGGCCTTCTATTCCGGCTGGGCCAATGCCACTGCCAGCGTGGCAGCTGCCAAAGCGGTATTTGCCAGCCGAGGGATCGGGGCTGATCAGTTACCGCCGGTTGCACCTACGCGGCTGCCCATCAACGAAGCCGCCGAGAACGTGCGGGCGCAAGCGGTTGCCAACAATGTCGGCCCCGTCTCACCTGGGCTGGTGCACTACACCGGCGACGCGCTGTTCCACGACCTGTGGCTGCGGCCCGATCTGGCGCCCCGCGACCGCAGCCTGATCACCGTCAGCGCCCTGATTGCCAACGGCCAGGTGGCCCAGGTGACCTACCATCTCAATCGCGCAATGGACAACGGCCTGACCCAGCCAGAGGCCGCTGAAATGCTTACCCAGCTGGCGTTCTATGCAGGCTGGCCAAACGTGTTTTCTGCCGTGCCAGTCGTCAAAGATGTGTTCGCCACCCGTAACAAAGGCTGACCTCAAAAACGCTACCGCTTACTCGCCGGGCGCGCTTGGCAGGGCCTCGTGGTGCCGGGAGTAAGCCGGGCAAATGAGTCTTTTCATTGAGAACAGGCGCGCTTCGCCTGCTTGCGGTGTTTCAGCAAATCCAAACCGGCCTGATCAGGGGCTGATCGGCCCCAACGGCTGAACCTCGCGAATCAGATCAATCAACAGCCGCAAGCCCACCGGCAATTGCCGGTGGCTCGAGTAATACATATGAAAACCCGGTGCAACGCTGGACCAGTCATCCAGCACCGTTACCAAATCGCCACTGGCCACCAGCGGCGCGATCACTGGCTCCGGTGCGTACATCAACCCCGCGCCATGACGAATCAATGACACGCCAATGCGCGTCTCATCAATGGTAATCGCACCCGGAACAGCGATGGCCAACTGCTCGCCATCTTTCTCGAATTCCCAGTCGTACATATGGTCATTGCCCAGGCGAATGCGTAAGCAGCGGTGCTTAAGCAAGTCCTGCGGATGTTTCGGCTCGCCAAAGCGCTGAAGGTAGTTGGCAGTGCCCGCCACCACCCAGCGGATGTCCGGCGACAGGCGCTGGGCAATCATGTCTTCCGGCACCGTTCCACCGTAACGAATGCCCGCATCATGCCCACCACCAATAACATCTACCAAACGGTTGGTTACCGTCAGGTCGATTTCGATGTCGGGGTAGCGGTCATTGAAAAGGGGTAATACGGGGCCGAGCAGAAAGTCCGCGCCATCGCTCAAGGTATTCAAACGAATACGCCCGGTAGGCTCATCGCGGTAGCGATTGAGCACCTCCATCGCCTGGCCGATTTCATCGATAGGCCCACTGATCAGCGTATGCAACTCTTCGCCGGCGGCGGTCAACGTTACGCTGCGGGTGGTTCTGTTTAGCAGGCGAACACCAAGGCGAGTCTCCAGCCCCTTGATCGCATGGCTAAGTGCCGATGCGCTGATACCCACCTCAAGCCCGGCCCGGTTGAAGCTCTGGTGGCGGACGATGGCCAGGAAGTAGACGAAGTCGGCCAGATTGGCACGGCTGAGTTGCATGGGACGGCTCCTGCTGGCAAATACGTTTGCAGCAGTCTCTATACCAGCATTAGCGGCATTCGTTAATTGGAAGCAGATTGAGCGAGAACAATTGAATCGTGGGAACGATTACGGTCCATTCGCCCCTCCCCCCCAATGACCGGACGTATTCAGTGTTTCGCATAAAAACTCCAGTGCCCGCTGGAAGACCGGATGACAGTCGGCATAGGGAAGATTGTCGAGCGACGCCCAGAAAAACTCGATGAGGTGGCCATGGTCATCCAGCGTCTGATGAACCCAGCACTCAGGCAGCACCCTCCCAGCGCGACAAAGGTGAAACGACCATACCTGATCTTGGTGGTCAGACTTCCAGCATCCCAGATCAAGCCCGATCACTGCGTCACTGATGCCGGACTCCTCTTGCAGCTCACGCAATGCAGCCGCACCAGGTGTTTCTCCATTCTCGATAGTGCCCTTCACCAATTGCGTGCCTGCCAAAGGGTGCCTGAATAGGAGAATCCTGATGGGTAGCGAAGTCGAGAGCACTACGGGACAGGCCTTGTTGGGGTACATCGCAACCTCCCTATGCGGCATAAAAGCTTGAGTGTTTGCTTTTGGCCGAATCTTAGCCTTCGTGGCGTGCAACTTCGGGTCGGTAGCGGTCAATCGCGACCGGCTGCTGTCGACCCGGAGCAGACAGCGATCCAAAGCTCTGGGGTCAGTACTGGCCTCATCGCCGGCAAACCGGCACCCACAGAATGGACTGCCCCAGGAAATCACCAGCCTTCAGGCATGCGCTGTACCTGTGGGAGCCGCGCTTGCCGGCGATGGGCCGCGAAGCGGCCCCGGTTACAGATGTTCCGGACGATGCGGGCAGACCATCTCTGCGTCGGAGGGACCAACAGCCCGACACTCCAGCCTGGGAAATCCTTCACATACTTGTGTTTCGATCATCGCTTCCCCAGCATCAGTAACATCGATTCATCACGAGACTGGTTGACATAGACCGACCAACACCCCCACATCTTGAGCGCTGGAAACACCAAGAAATCAGATTTTCCCTCTTCCTTGTAGTCCATTTCCCAAACATACTCTCGCCGCACTTTTTCCGTTGCGGTCGCTTGGGCTGCATTCTAGTCTCGGCGGGTCGTTGCTCATCAACGATACAGCTTTGACAGGCTGTGACGGTAAATCACGCAGACAGTCTCCTTTTTATGGTGGCTGTGCGTGCGCCGGAACTTGCATAGTCCGCCGGTCTGTCAACCCATGTACAGCTGCCACCCTTCTGTTTGACAGCGGATAGGTGACCGCCTGTGCTATCGCCCAGTCAGGCACATCCCATTCAGCTCGGGAGCGCTCTCCGCTAACAAGTGCACAGGGATAGAAGAAAATACCGTCTTCAATGCATCGTGATAGTGATCACCTCCGGTCTCGATCAATACTGATCGGGCCATGGTTTGCAATGTGCTGGAGGGTTGATGAGCCAACCAAGTCGCAGCGACCTCTTTTTTTGCATAGACGCATGCACTGGGGGTGAACGTCGCACTCACGTCCAGAGTGAGATTTGTGGAGGCGTGGTTTGCGGATCCACTTCTGGCCGTTTGTTTTCTGTGGTGAGGGGCAGCTTCGGGTCGAAAGCGCTATTCACTACCTGCCAGAAGGCAGGCTCGAAAACGGCCACACATGAGTGACCTTTTCCGGGCTATGCCGAACGCCTGCTCGCGCCAGGCTCGCTGAGCCAATCACAGCGGGTCCTTCCACAACGCAACCTAACTAGAATTCGGGCGTGTATTTCACACTGAGCATCAGGTTGCGCGGGTCACCATAGTAGTTGTTGTAGTCAATGGTGTTGTAAGCCGGCACGTAATACTTCTTGTCCAGCAGGTTGTTCAGGTTCGCCGCCACGGTGACTTCGTCGCTGACTTTGTACGCCACCCGCGCATCCCACACCGCATAGCCCGGCAGGTCGAACACGTGGTCGTAGGAGGTGGTGCCGGTGACCGCCGTGGTCCCGAGGCCCACCGAAGTGCGGTTCCAGTCACCCGGCAAGGTGTAGTCGGCCCACAGCTTGAACTGATGCTTTGGCGTCCAGGTGCTGTACACCTTGTCCTTGTAGTCTCCATCTTCCAAGTAGCGTGTGGTGTTGTAGACGTAGCCGGCCATCACCTGCAGACCACTCAGTACCTCGCCGCTGACCTGCGCTTCCAGGCCCTGGCTGCGCACCTTGCCCGAGGCCGTGGAGCAATACCAGCCATCGCAGTCCATAGGGCCGCTGCGGTTGAGCACCGCGCGATGCTCCTGGTCATAGCGAAACAGTGCAATCGAAGTGTTCAGCGCACCGTCGAACAGCTCACCTTTGAGACCCAGTTCATAGTTGCTGCCAATGATCGGCTCGACCACCGAGCCCGACACCGTGCGCGCGGTCTGTGGCTGGAACACGTCAGTGTAGCTGGCGTAGATCGACCACTGTTTGTCCAGCGCATACACCAGCCCCGCATAGGGCGATACTTTGCCGCTGCTGCTGGTGGTGGACTCACTGTAACCGCTGTGGTCAAAGAATTCGGCGGCGTAGCTGAAGTCGTACCAACTGGTGCGGGCACCGAGAATAAGCTTCAGCGGGTCGGTCAGATTGATCGACCAGCGCGTGTAGAAACCCTTCTGCTCTACCTGGTACTCGGTCAACTGGCCACGGCCGCGGCTGGCCAGTTCGTAGATGTTCGGCATCGGTCGATGATGATCGACATTCGACGAGTCCGCACCGAAGGTGGGTGCCCGTGCCCAGCGGTCATCAGTGTTGATGCGTGAGTAGTTGGCGCCAATCAGGAAGGTCTGCTCGAAGCCGAAACCGGTGAAGCTGCCATCCAGGTAAAGGTCCAGGCCCTTGCTGTGGGTGGTGAAATCAGTGCTCCAGTCAATAAAGGTGTTATCTGTAGAACCATTGGCCGGCAGGGCATCCCACAGCGCCTGGTAGGTGGCACCATTGTGTTCGCTTATATACACGCCGGCAGCCTTTAGCCGCCAATCGTTGCTCAGCCGATAGGTGGCATCCAGGAACACGCTGGTCTGGTCATTCTCGGCTCGGTTCCAGTCGGCGCCGACATAGGTCGAGCGCGACCAGTCCGGGTTGCCTCCGTCGGCGTAGCGCGGCAAGCCGAGCATGGCTGGACGAGAGTGGCCCTTCTGGTTGGCAACGCCCAGGCCTACCGTAAGGTCGGGCGTGAAATCGTAGTCGACTGCACCATAGACAGTCTGGTTCCAGCCACGCACGTAGTCGATGAACGAGCCGCTGTCATTTTGGCTGATAACGGTGCGTGCACGCAGGGTGCCCTCGGCGTTCAGCGGACCGCCGGCGTCCAGCTGCAGGCCGTAGCGGTCCCAGGAGCCGGCCTTGCCAGTGAGGCTGACAGTGGCCTTTTCCTGACCACGCTTGCGCACCAGATTCATCGCCCCGCCCGGGCTGTCGCCACCTTGCAGCAGCGCGGCCGGGCCCCGCAGCACTTCGACGCGGTCGTAGAAACTCAGATCTTCGGTCAGATAGCTGCCCAGCGAGTAAGTGTTGCGCGGTACAGGCACGCCATCGTACTGCAGCGTGTCGATGCTGAAGCCGCGGGAGTAGATGAACAACCCCGAACCTGGTGACTTGGTAGCGGTCAGGCCAGGCGTTCGGCTGACCAGATCGGCGATGGTCTGGGTGTTCTGGTCATCCATCTGCTGGCGAGTCATGACGGTGACTGACTGCGGGATGTCCTTTAGGCTCTGCACGCCCTTGCCCAAGGTCACGGCGCCGGAGGTGTAGGAATGGCTGCCCTCGGTTGTAGTCAGTGGGGCGCGGCCGATGACACTGGAGGCCTCCAACTCCAGCGCGCCGTTGCCGGGCTCGCTTGGCAGGGCGATCAGATACTGGCCGTCGGCAGTCTGGCCGAGGGTCAGGTTGCTGCCAGCGATCAGTTGGCGCAGTGCCTGCTCGACGCTCAACTGCTGGTGCACCGCCGGCGCCTGCGCGGTGTGGGCGGCATCTGTGTTGAAAAGGATACGGGTGCCAGTCTGTCGGGCCAGGGCGCTGATCGATTGGTCCAGCGGCTGCGCAGGCAGGTCGATGCGGTAGTGTGCCTGTTCAGCTTGCAAGGGGCCGGCTGCCAGGAAACCAAAAGTCGCCAGGAACATCGTCTGGCGCAGCGGGTAGACAAAGAGCGTCATGGAATCCCTATCGAAATGTAATGAGAATGAGTTTCATAGGGATTGGCGTTTGTGCCATGGCGAACTTTGATGTGTGCCTGAAAATAATTATCAGTGACGCACAACTACCTTCACCACACCGCCATCTTCGCGGTGCACGGTTACCGGAGCCAGCCGGGGGAGCGTGTCGATCAGCTGTTCGACGTTGCCAGTCAGGAACTCACCGCTTAGTCGATACGCCCCAGCGGGTGCACCTTCTAGTTGAATCGGCGCGGCGCGATGGCGCCGTAGTTGAGCGACAACCACGTCCAGCGGCGTGCCGTCGAAGTGGAACAGGTCACGCCGCCATGCCTCCAGTTCACCGGGCCTTGTCGCTTCGATCGGGCCAAGGGCCAGCGGGCTGGCGAGCAACTGCTCCTTGGCGGTGAGCTGCCTGCGGGCCTCGCCGTTGTCCACTTCCACCGCCCCCTCCAGAACAGCCACTCGCACACCGCGCAGGTCGCTGCGCACATCGAACACCGTGCCGATGTCGCGCACTGCCACACCTTGGCTGCGCACGATGAAGGGCTTGGGTTGATGTGCCACGCTGAACAGACCTTCGCCGTCGAGCAGCTCGAACTGCCGGCTGCGCAGGCGGTACTCGATGCGCAGCACGCTACCGGCGTCCAGCTCGATTCGGCTGCCGTCACTCAGGTGCAGCACTTCGCGTCCACTGCTGGCGACTTCGATCTGGCGGTAGCCGAGCGCCGGGTCGGCCAGCCAGGCCCAGCCGGCCAGAGCCAGCAGCAAGGCTGTGCCGGCAGCCTTGCGCCGACGACTGGCATTGCGTGTGCTCTGCGCCCTGGCTTCGGCCAGCAGGGCTTCGCGACTGGGCACCAGGGCGCGCAGCGACTTGGCGTAAGGCTCTAGGTCATCAGAACTGATGGGGGCGGTGGGTGGGGTTTTGCGTTGCAATGGTCAGGCCTCCGGCTGCCAGCGCTGCGCAAGGGTGCGCATGGCCCGCATGAAGTGCTGGGCGACCATGTTGACGGAAATGCCTAGCTCGTTTGCGATGTCATGTTGAGGCATGCCGTGGATGCGGTGCAGAAGAAACACGTGGCGCTGGCGGGCTGGCAACGATTCGATCACCGCCAGCAGCGCCTTCAGGCGCTGTTCGAACTCCAGTGCCAGCGCGCCGTCGAGGTCGTCGCGATGCTGCTCGACCACGGCTATCTGGCTCTGCATGTACAACGAGCGGGTGCTTTCGGCGCGGCGCCGATCAATGGCGCGGTTGAGCGTGGCACGGCGCAGAAAGGCGATGGGTACGCTGATGGCCTTGACCGGTGGTTTTTCCAGGATCTGCACGCAAACATCATGGACCACGTCACGGGCGAAATGCTGGTTGGAAAAGCGTCGACGGATATGCTCGACCAGATCGTCATAGTGCAAGGCCAAGGCTTGCAAGAGATCGTTGTCAGTCGAGGCCATGACGGCATCCAATTGATAGTGAATATCATTTATATCATGCAGTTCCCAGATCGGGCAAATTGATCTGAAGCTGGCCATCCAGCGCACAGTCCAGCAGGCGCTTGGCCAGAACGATTGGATCAAATTGACGTTACGATCAGCACTGAAAAATGAGGTCGCACATCATGCCGGCGTTGGCACAACTACCGCATGCGTGGTCTCCAGCGATATAGAGAGGTCACCGGCGAGCGAACTCGGCATCAGCAGCTTGCATCAAGGCCAAGGCTAGGCCTCGGCGGCGGTAGGCCGGCTGGTCAAGGTCCAAGAGCTTGAATCCATAATACCGACCGTCACCGAGCCGCTCCTCCAGCCATCGGTGAAAGTGCTGAGCCATGACCTGTGGTGTTTCAAGACTCCGCCCTCTTCAAGAAACATTTCCTGACGGTGCGGGCAGACCATCTCTGAGTCAGAGGGACCGTGAGGCCGACACTCCAGCCTGGGGAATCCTTCACATACTTGTGTTTCGATCATCGCTTTCCCAGCATCAGTAACATCGATTCATCGCGAGGCTGGTTGACATAGACCGATCAATACCCCCACATCTTGAGCTCTGGAAACACTAAGAAATCAGATTTTCCCTCTTCCTTGTAGTCCATTTCCCAAACATACTCTCGCCGCACTTTTTCCGTTGCGGTCGCTTGGGCTGCATTCTAGTCTCGGCGGGTCGTTGCTCATCAACGATACAGCTTTGACAGGCTGTGACGGTAAATCACGCAGACGGTCTCCTTTTTATGGTGGCTGTGCGTGTGGGCACGCTTGCGTGCGCCGGAGCTTTTCGTGATTTTACCGCCGGTCTGTCAACCCACGTACAGCTGCCACCCCACTGTTTGACAGCAGGTGGGTGACGGCCCCGCTAACGGTAAAATCATTATGTTAAAGGTCGTCCCCGATCCACCCCACAACCACCACTCCCTCGAAGACACGATCATCCAGGCTGCGGAGTTCGCCCTGTGCGCGCAGAGCGTGGCGCAGCAGGCTGTTTCGCTACAGCCCAGAACGCCCGCCTCGGTTCTGATGATGGCCTCGATGCATGAGCTCGAGTCGCTACGCGTGCTGCTCGAATCAGCCCTGATCCAGCTGCAGATGCCGCCCGAGCCACGCACCCTGCACTAGGCCGTTAAGCCTGTTTTGCCTGGGCGGGCGCTGTCGCCAGCAAGCCCATACGCACAGCGCGCTGCGTGAGACCGGTGCTGAGCTAAAGGCGGGTTGCCCGTCATGACGCCCAGGCCCTAAACCTTCGGGGAGAATACGCAATGACCCCAGACGACACCAAAGTCACTGTCGGTAAGACCACGTTCTACCAGGGTGAAAATGCCCGCGAACAGGCTTCAGAGCTGATGGGCTATGTGCGGGACCTGACCATCGAAGGCTTGATGGAAGATAAACCACAGCTGATCTGGGCTTCCCACTACCTGAGTGCGTTGGCCAAAGCACTGATGGATGATGCCGAGCTGGGCATGATGCACTAAGGGCTGAACTGCCTGACGATGGCGGACATCTGTAACCGGGGCCGCTTCGCGGCCCATCGCCGGCAAGCGCGGCTCCCACAGGTACAGCGCATGCCTGAAGGCTGGTGATTCTCTGGGGAGAGTCCATTCTGTGGGCCGGCTTGCCGGCGATGAGGCCAGTACTGACCACGGAGCTTTATCGCTGCCTGCCTCGGGTCGAAAGCGGTCAGTCGGTCGCGACCGGCTGCTGTGGAGCCATTACGGACATTGCGCAGAGAGAGCGCCCCGAGGGGCACGCGAAGCTTCAGCGTGTCGCTTCCAGCGCCTCTCGTATTTCTTGAACTACCAGCTTTTCGATACCTGCCTCATCCGCCCCAATCGAGTGAGCTGCACAGCATGCGGCGGAGTCACCAACGACACACCGATAGACCGCAATAACGCTTCCCGGGCCCAATCCGGTATGCCCAGCCAACATCAAGTCACCCTCGATTCCACCTCGCATCATGCCGAGTGCGTAACCGGGCGCGAGCCAAGGCCGGCCTGCTATCGGGCCACCCAGTACCCGCGTCGTCTGCATTTCCTGAAGCAGATTGTTGGGTAGGAGGCCTCCAGCGAGCACGCCATCCAGCAGCCGGGCAGCCTGTGAGACAGGGCCAATCAGCAATCCGTGGTAGACCCAGCCGGGGTCGTAATTCAACGACCTGCCGAGGAGCCTCCCATTCAGCTCAGCACGCTCCGTTGCCAAGCGAACCGTCGATATGCCAAGCGGACTCAGGACTTGCTGCCTGATAGCGTCTGCGAGCGGCAGATCGGCGGCACGCTCGATGATTTGGGCTACCAGCATGAAACCAACATTCGAGTAATGCCAACCCGTTCCCGGGTTGTATCGGAGTCGGTGTCCATCCAGGCGCTGCATCATTTCGCCTGCGGGCCATGCGGACTCATGGTTGGCTACGGCGGCGTGGTATTCGGGAAGTTCGCCATAGTCCGCAAGGCCCGCCTCGTGACGCAGCAGTTGGCGCAGAGTGAAAACACCTTCGGGAAGCGAAGCATCCAAGTCGAGCCTACCGTCGCGCACCAATGTCAGGGCGGTCGCGGCTAACACCGTTTTCGTGAAACTCCACCAGGGCACGAGGGGTTCGTCCGGCAAGGCTGGCGATATCAGTCGGCCGTCGATAAGGGTAGAGATCAGCATTGAGTGCTCACGCAGGAATGACAGGTCAGTTTGGAGGGGGCGGCGACAACATACCCCATTGCCACCTCGCAAACTCCAAGCTGATGTCTTTTGATGTGGGGTTTCCACGCGAACGTCAACTTGCGGCCTTTGTTAGCTTTCACGAACGACCGCAATGGGTCCAGGCTGTGTGAAAACTCAAACGGGTCTCTGAAGATCGCGAGCGTACGTGAAATCTGAAATGGCTTGGTTATTCAGCTAACCCAGATTTCGCGCAGGAGCGCGAAATTCTGGTCATTTTCTAACCAGCCGGATCGCGCCAAGCGTTTTCACACAGCCTGGACCCATTGCGGACACTGCGGCCCGCCTCAGTTCATTGAGCCTCAGCGCACTATGATTTCGTCAGGGAAATAAACACCCATAGAGCGGTTGGTACGGACTTCTAGTACCTCACCAGCCATGCTCTGCACCACCGTCTGCCCGCCTTCTATGGGCATTCCAGTACGTCGATCCTCGGCTTGTGCGTCAGGTGGCAGGCTGAACTGCATCTGGCCTTGATAACGGCTGACTTGGATGTCGGCAGGATAGTGAACAGGGCCGAAGTCGAAAGGTTGGTTCGAGTAGCCTTCCCATGAGCGACCTTCCCCATAAGGCCGATCCAGAATCATGATCAGTGAGCGCAGTTCGATCCCCAGTAGCTTGACCGGGCTTTCCTCGGACCTGGCCAGCCAACCCGTGGTGTTGGTGGATACCCTCACCGGCCCAGGCCAGACGATGCCGCCCAGGTCTGTACCTGGCGCCAGCGTGCATCGACTCATCTTCCATTCGGAAAACTTGAAATGAGCACCGAACGGAAAATCGAACTCGATCTCCCCAGGCTCACATTTCCATCCTGCCAGGTCATGGGCCGACAGGGTCTCGACCGTCGCGAATCCATGGCCCTGCGCCAGTTTCAGACGACGCACAGGCATGCCCATGATGTGACCTGGCGTGCGGTCGAAATCAGCATGATCCAGGCTCTGCATGCCATAGGGCACGGGATCGCCGGACAGGTCGTTGAAAGGCTCCAGGTTTTGCAGATGGACTCGCGTCCCGGCTGGAAGCACCAAATCACCGAGCACTTCCTCGTATTCGAGGCGGGGATTGTGCGCACGCCAATCCTGCCAGAGCCTGTTGGTGGACTCGATGTATGGCACACTGCCGGCTGCAAGCAACACCAGCAACAAGCCGCACCTCCAGCGCCGCGCCGCCATATAACGACGGCTTCGCGGAATCAGCAAGGCGATCAGGCCGGCGATGAAAAGCCAGAGAAAAACTTCGGAAAAAATGTAGATCATGTAGCCGAGCAACATGAGTGGCATATCGACAGGAATCATGGACGTCCTTGTGAACCCTTCTATGAACGTCGCAGAATAGGCCAGATGGCAGTGATGCCCCAAGCCTGGTCATAGAAGGACATCCCAAGGCATGACGCCTGACGAAGCTTTACGATTTACCCGCACGGTCGCTGGGCTTTCGATCACAACAGTGATCCTGGGCCTAATCCTGGCGCTCTACATGCTGCAATCGCCAACCACTTCCCCTGTCAAAATCTCGGGCATCCTTGCGTTCGCCGTCTTGGGGCTCACCAACCTGATTTCAATGATATTGAACGCGATTTACTGGTTTATCCGGCGGGAGCCAAAATGGCTTTCGGTAACGCTCTTGGTTCAAGCCGTTGTGGCAGTTGCCACGTTGATTCCATTCTTCTAATCAGTTCATTTGTACGGCTAAGCAGTCTCAACATAGAGCTAGCCCGTAGCGCCAAACTGCCAAGGAGGCAATCTGTATGAACCCGGCAAATTTCTGGAAGCACGCCTTGTGCATTGCAGCAATCGGCTGCTGTGGTTCAAGCCACGCGGCAGCGTTACCACAGGGATGGCAGATCCGCCCGCCTGCGGCCGAGGACCTCGAACGTGGGTTGCCGTCGGCTTTGCAGTCGCAGGAATTGGCCAAAGACGGGCGCAGGCTTGCCAGTGTAGAAATCGTCGTGGATCTGCCGTACACCCAGGTTATGCCGATAGTCGCTTCGGCATTGAGGCAACTTGGCCCTGTGGACGACGAGATTGTTCAACAACCGTTGTCGCGCCTGAACGACGACTGGGGCGAGGTACTGCTGTCGCGTCGACCCGATCTGGTGAAAAACCTGGTCGACCAGGTCGTTCTACCCAAGTTGCAGCAGGATGTTCGTGAGGGGGCGTTGGCCAGTTCCGAAATTCCCAATCATATTGCCCGTATCGAAAGGACTATACGCTTTCAATCAGGCAACGCGCTCATGGGGCCTTTGACGGAGCCATTCAAACACTGGCACGGCAGCGTGCGACGTACTCACGGCGCACTTGGGCGCAGTACAAGCATTCTCGTTGCCGACGTGAAGCAACTCGACGCTGTCTTTGGGCGGCCTGCCAGCGCAGTCTACCTGACGCGAGTCGACGAGTTTCCCAATCCCAAGGCCAACTTCATCGGCCGGCTACGGGAACTTGCCAAATTCGACATCTTCAGCCCTACCGCCCCAGATCGATTGCATCGGCAAAGCGTGCCAGAGGAACTGCTCAGCCCGGTTTACGGCGCGTTGAGTGCAATGCCCAAGGCCAATCTGCAACTGGGAGCAAACCCGGAACAGTGGCGCGCGCCTGCAACACAAACCCCAACCCCGCTGGTTAGCGAGCCCAAACTCACCCTTCCGGACAGCCATGCGCAGATACTCCAGGCAGCCGCCGTGTTCGCTGTGCGCAGCACGGACAAATTCACCGTACTGGCCGATGACAGCGTTTTGCTATACCGCAACTACCCACGCGCACTGCTTTACTGGTCGCCAGCCACGGGTGGCGAGCCGCGCGAGGTCTGGACGTCTGCGGGGAGTTACAGCAAGTCGCAATTGGCCCGTGATGTCAGTGGGGCTTCGGCGTACCTGGCATTGGAAGGTCTGGTCATTCGTTTTGACGCGAAAAGCACAACGGTGGCCACACACCCGATGGCCTACGACACACCCGACCGGCTGGGCTACGACTACATTGACTACGTGCATGACGGAGATGGCGTACCGCTGACTTACCGCCACAACTATCGAGGCAATCGGGATACGCTGGAAGTGTGGGAGCCCGCTGCACAACCCGCTGAAGAGGGTAGCGAATGGTCGTATACGCTGCGCTATGCTTCTTCACGTCAGGACATGATGAAGGGACCATCGCGCACCAACAGTCAGATCAAGCCCGTGCATTGGGATGGGCCTACGCCCAACGCATGGGTTGAAGACCTTTACGGGCTCACCGAAATCAATGGCAAGACGGGCCATGTGCTGCGCGTGGTGAAGCTGCCTCGGCGTTTTGGTGAGGTCGACTTGCGGGATGACAGCGGCATGGCACAGTGGACGCCGGAGCCATTTGGTTCGGCCAAAGGCGGATGGATTGCCGTCGGCTTCGTGTTGATGGAGGGCCAACGGCGCAAGCCTGGCCTGCATGTTGTCGACATCGCCAGTGGCAAGATTCGCTATTCGCTGACACTTCCGGGGCAGGACTCACTGGGTACCGCAGTGGGCTCGCCTGACGGTCAACTGCTGGCAATGGGCACCGGCGGCCCTGAAGATGCGGTAGTGCTATGGAACCTGCAAAGCGGGCGATCGTTGACACTGAAAACCGACGACGCCAAATGCAGTGGTATTGAGCAACTGCAATGGAGCCTGTCAGGTAAACACCTTTGGGGGCGATGCTGGAACGGCCTGATTGCTTGGGATGTGCCAGGAAGTTGGTGAGCCTTGGTTATCATTTGACGTTTGCCTGAGAACCGTCGCTTTCGCGGAGTTATCAGGAGCGACGCCACAGGCAGGCACCGACCAAGGCAAAGCAGCCGGCCGTCAGGAGCGTCCATAGGTTCAGCCAGCCAAAAAATACAAACGTATCGGATACGCCCGATGCGTCGCTCCCGCTTATCCCGGCGGCACTGATGCCAATGATGAGCAGTCCTACTAACGGTGCAGTGATCAGGTAGAGCACGCCAAGAAAGAGAAGTCGCCGCCGCGTCAGAAAGGTCCGAATGTCCTCGGATCGCCGCTTCATGCCAATGATCTTGCACGGCAATGTGGCCAGTGATCCTATCGCATATAGCCACATGCCAAGAATTACGATTGCTGTAAAGGACATGCTACGTGTATCTCCTGAGGCTACCGTGGGGGGCGCTGGCTATCGACCCAGGCTGTGTGAAAACGCCTGCGATTGTCTAACCTTCTGATCGTCGAGATCGCGGCGGGGACGATCATGAAGCGATTCATTGAAGGTGAGTCTCGGACGCAAGTCACGTTGCTGCCGGAGTGCCTGGACGACTACATCACCGAAGAAAACCCAGTTCGGGTAGTCGACGTTTTTGTCGATGAACTCGACCTTGGAACACTCGGGTTCGAGGGTGTCGATCCTGCGGCAACGGGTCGTCCGGCTTACCATCCAGCAGTGCTGCTAAAAATCTACATCTACGGCTATCTCAACCGAATTCAGTCCAGCCGCCGGCTTGAGCGTGAGGCCGAGCGTAATGTCGAGCTGATGTGGCTGACAGGCCGATTGGCGCCTGACTTCAAAACGATTGCCGACTTTCGCCGAGACAATGGTAAAGCCATTCGCAGTGTCTGCCGGCAGTTCGTTGTACTTTGCCGCAACCTCAATCTCTTCTCCCAATCGATCATCGCCATCGACGGCAGCAAATTCAAAGCCGTGAATAACCGCGACCGCAATTTCACTCAAGGCAAAGTGAAGGCGCGCATGCAGCAGATCGAGCAGAGCATCGACCGCTATCTAGCGGCAATGGATTCAGCGGATCGGGCAGCGCCGGAAGTGGCCGAGGCCAAGACTGAGCGGTTGAAAGACAAAGTCGAAAAACTGAAACAGCAGATGCAAAAACTCAAGGACATCGAGGCGCAGCTTCAAGCCAGTCCCGATCAGCAAATCTCGCTTACCGATCCAGATGCCCGTTCAATGGCCACAAGCGGCCGAGGCTCCGGCACAGTTGGGTACAACGTACAAACAGCAGTCGACGACAAACACCATCTGATCATTGCCCATGAGGTGACCAACGTTGGTAATGATCGCGGGCAACTGAGCAATATGGCTAACCAGGCACGGGAAGAAATCGGTGTTGAGGCGCTGACGGTGGTTGCTGATAGAGGCTATTACAAAGGCCCGGAAATCCTTGCTTGCGAGCAAGCTGGCATCACCACCTTTGTACCTAAACCACTGACATCGAGCAGCAAAGCGGAAGGCCGATTCGGCAAGCAGGACTTCATCTACATGGCTGCTTCGGACGAATGTCGAAGGAGTGCAGATTCGATTGGAGCATGATCCGGGGAAGATGAAGGTTCGCCGGCAGACGGTGGAGCATCCCTTTGGCACGCTCAAATTCTGGATGGGAAGTACCCACTTCCTGACCAAAACCCTGCCGAGGGTAAGCACCGAAATGAGCCTTCACGTGCTCGCCTACAACCTCAAACGAATGATGAGCATCTTCGGCATCGCAGGGTTACTTGAGGCGATCAGGGCGTAAACCCCGCTGTTTGCTGACCCGCAAACAGCTATATGGGCCGCTGACGCGGCCCATATAGCGCTGCAAACGTCTTTTTCGCTGGGTGAGGCTATTCGGGCTCTCGCGTGCTGATTCCACAGGCAGTCAGCTCGACTCTGAGTTTTCGATGTATTTACTGCGTTTTCACACAGCCTGGGTCGATAGCGGTCAGTCGCGACCGGGTAGGCGTACGGCGAATTCCAGTCTCGCCATCAATGCCAACGTCATCCGTAAATGGCTACCGCTCTACCAAGAGCAGCCGCCAGCTTTCATCCCGCCAAGAGCGCAAGCGTTGCAGTTGCAGCCCCAGGTCGAGGTGATGCGCATAAATAGTCTGGCCTAATCCTAGAGCCGCTTTTCCATGACGATGGTGCGCTCCGCCCCATGAAACTCGTCGCGGATTTTCTGATAACCCAACGCGGTATAAAACCTTTCAGCTGTAATCGACGATGGCACACGCACAGCACCAATTCCTGCGCGGGCAGCGGCTGCATGAATGACATCCATCAAATGCCGACCTATACCGCCTTTCTGGTGAGCCGGGTCAACGAAAACACTTCTGACCACGTCACCGTCGAGACCGGCAGTGCCAATAATTTTTTCGCCCAGCAAGGCTACGAAAACCCTGCGCTTGGCGAGCTGTGTGGTGATGACTTCAGGAGAAAAGCTCTGTTCCACCTTGGCGATCACATCAGGCGGGTAGTCCTGTGAATTTGACTCTCGCAGGGCAGCTAGAACTACACGGCTAATCGCGGCTGCATCTCTGCTCGTGGCGGGACGAACGTGACATTCCATGCTGAGACCTCAATCCTCAAGAATTACAGCTTAGCGCATCGCAATGTGCCTTCCCCGGGCGCTTACGTATCGCCGTTCCTTCACCGCGTACATCGACAAACCGCATTAACGACGTAGTCTCCCATCGCCTTCCTTGTCTGCAGAGTGGCGCTGCCTATGTGCGGTTGAAGCACTACGTTGTCCAGGTCAAACAAGTTGGGGGGGACTTGTGGCTCATCTATGTACACGTCCAGGGCCGCCCCTCCAAGCCGCCCGTCCTGCAATCGCGCAACCAGTTCCGCTTCGTCGATCACACTGCCCCGCGCCACGTTGACGATGAAGCCTTTCGCTCCAAGCGCTTCCAGCACTGTCGCATTGACCAGGCACGACGTGGCATTTCCTCCTGCGGCAGCCACGATAAGAATGTCGCTGTGGGCGGCTAGGCTGCAGGCGTTGGGGTGGTAGGCATAATTGCAGCCATGCACCTCATTGCGGTTGTGGTACGCCAACTTGACTCCGAACGGCAACAGGCGACTGGCAATCGCTTGTCCTATACGTCCGAGGCCTATTATGCCGACGCGCTGCCCTCGCAACGTGGTACCTAGCGAAGGGAACGCGCCCCCACGCCACATGCCTGCCCGGACGAATCGGTCAGCCACGCAGACCTGGCGCAGCAGGCTCAAAAGCAAAGCCACTGCGTGATCCGCCACCGCATCCGTCAGGATATCGATCGTCGTCTCAACCCGAATGCCGCGGGCTTTCACCTGGTCCAAATCAATGCCATCAACTCCAACACCGTTCACGGCGATCAATGAAAGATTGACCAGCGCGCCAATGGCCTTGGTCGGCACCCCTATCACTCCGTTGGTCACCACCGCGCGGAAACGTTCCGGCCGGTCGGCCAGGACAGCCTCTTGGGCCTTCGAATCAAACGCTCGTACCAGATCAAATTGCTTGGCGAGCTGTTTTTCGTGCTCGTCGAGCAACGGCGCCAACATCAGCAGCGCCTGGCGCTGGCTTGCTCCTTGGCTGATGCTCATGCAGCCTCCAGCTTCAACTGCGTGCGGGGCTGCGAATCGGGCCGCTTCAACATCGCGGCCGGGATCGCCATGATCAATGCTCCACTGATGAACAGGCACAGGCCCAGCACATAGGTGCCGTTGTTAATGTCGCCGGTGAGGTTCTCCGCCACTGCTGTAATCATCGAACCTGTAAAACCGGACAGGTTGCCGAAAGCGTTGATCATGCCAATGCCTGCCGCAGCTGCGACACCTGAGAGCACCGTGCCCGGCAGCGTCCAGAAGATTGGCATCAGGCTAAGCACCCCTGATGCAGCCACGGTCAGAAATACGATTGAAAGTACAACGTCATGTGCGAAAGCCGCGCTGAGGATCAACCCGCAGCCCCCGACAAACGCTGGGATCGCGGCATGCAGCCGACGTTCACCAGTGCGATTGGAGTGGCGTGCGTTGAGGAACATGGCGATCAACGCGACGCCATAGGGGATAGCGGTCAGCAAGCCGATTTCCAGACTGCTGGTCACACCCGCGCTCTTGATGATCGAAGGCATCCAGAAGGCCAGGCCATAAAAGCCTGTGTTGAAAGTCAGCAGGATGAAGACGAGCAGCCAGACACGTGGGCTGAAGAAGACATCTTTCAGACGTGAAACCTTACCGTGCTCATCTTGCTTCAAATTGGCTTTGAGCAGCTCCTTTTCATCCGGGGACAACCAGGCAGCCTTGTCGATGTTGTCGCACAAGCAGCAAAAAACGATTGCCGCCATGATCACCGACGGCACGCCCTCGACCAGAAGCATCCACTGCCAGCCCGCCATACCGTGCCAGCCATCCATGCTGGTCATAAGCCAGCCAGACATGATACCGCCTAGCGTCAGGCTGACCGGCATTGCCATCAGGAAGCCAGACATCACCCTGCTTTGACGATGGGTCGGGAACCAGTAGTTGAGGTAAAGAATCACCCCTGGGAAGAAGCCCGCCTCACAGATGCCGAGCAGGAAGCGCAGCACGTAGAACATGGTGCTGGACTCGACATGGAAGAACGAGGCAAGTGGCTGGGTAAATGCGACAGCCATTGAGATGACGGCCCAGCTCAGCATGATGCGGGCGATCCAGAACCGCGCACCGTATCGATGCAGCAACAAATTGCTCGGGACCTCAAACAAGAAGTAGCCCCAGAAGAAAACGCTGGCGCCCAGGGCGTAGACGGTATTACTGAATTGCAGATCCTCCAGCATGCTCAGTTTCGCGAATCCGATGTTCACCCGGTCGAGATAGGCAGCCATGTAACACAGCAATAGGACCGGCAGGATTCGTACGATTACTTTGCGATAGGTGCGATCTTCAAAAGCCTGATCGCGCACGGGGTCGACAACTTGATGGTCCATAACCAGCCTCTTGGCATGTCGGGCACGCCTGATTGTTGTTATTTGGGTAGCATCGGGCACCCAGGCGCCCGATGGTGGAGCCTGTCAGCGAATCGGGTCGCGGCTGGGCTGACCATCGACCAGTCGCAGCAGCCCTAGTGGATTGGAGTCGCGCAGGGCTTCGGGCAGCAGCGCATCGGGGAAGTTCTGGTAGCACACCGGGCGCAGGAAGCGGTCGATCGACAGTGTGCCGACTGAGGTGCCACGGCTGTCAGAGGTGGCCGGGTACGGCCCACCGTGCACCATGGCGTCGCAGACCTCGACACCGGTCGGGTAACCGTTGACGAGTATCCGACCGGCCTTCTGCTCCAGCACGGCTACCAGTGGCGCGGCAGCGGCCAGGTCGCTCTGCTCGCCGATCAGCGTTGCGGTCAGTTGCCCACTTAGTGCATGCAGTGCGGTAAGCAACTGGGCTTGGTCGGCCAGTTCGACCACCACCGTGGCCGGTCCGAAGACTTCTTCTTGCAATAACGGCTCACCATCCAGTAGCAACCGCGCATCTGCCTCGAACAGCTGCGGCCAAGCCTGGTTCCCCTGCTGCTCGGCACCAGCCAGGTGGCGAATGCCGGGCTGTGCCTTGAGGGTGGCCACGCCGTGGGCATAGCTGGCCAAGGTGCCTTTGTTGAGCATGGTCTGCGGTGCCTGGTCGGCTACCTGCGCACGCAAGTGTTCGACAAAAGCGCTGAACTCAGGAGAACTCGCCCCCAGTACCAAGCCGGGATTGGTACAGAACTGCCCACACCCGAGCACCACCGAGGCAGCCAGTTCACGGGCCACGGCCTCGGCGCGAACCGCCAGGGCTCCGGGCAATACCAGCACCGGGTTGATACTGCTCATTTCGGCGAAAACGGGGATCGGTTGTGGTCGTGCTGCGGCAAGGTCGCAAAGGGCACGGCCTCCTTTGAGCGAGCCGGTGAACCCAACAGCCTGAATTGCAGGGTGCTTGACTAAAGCCTCACCCACGCCGCCGCCGAAAATCATGTTGAACACCCCGGCAGGCATGCCACAACGCTCGGCGGCCCCTACGATGGCTTCGGCCACCCATTGCGCAGTACCCATGTGGCCGCTGTGCGCCTTGAACACCACTGGGCAGCCCGCAGCCAGCGCTGCGGCTGTATCGCCACCGGCGGTGGAAAATGCAAGAGGAAAGTTACTGGCGCCGAATACCGCCACTGGCCCCAGGCCCATGCGGCACTGACGGATGTCCAAGCGTGGCTGCGGGGTGCGCTGGGGCTGCGCGCGGTCGATACGCGCGCCGGCGAAATCACCACGGCGCAGCACCGAGGCGAACAGCCGCAACTGCCCGCTGGTCCGCGCCCGCTCGCCCATGATTCTCGCTGGTGGCAAGGCTGTCTCGCGGCACACGGTAGCAATGAAATCATCGCCCAGACCATCCAGCGCTTCGGCGATGGCGTCGAGGAATTCAGAGCGACGCAGAGCGGACAACGCCCGGTAGATTGGATATGCAGCGGCAGCCGCTAGAGCGGCAGCGTTCACTTCTTGTTCGGTAGCTTGGAAAAACTCGCCAGGTAGCGCCTGCCCGGTGTGCGCATCCACGCTGCGCAACGACGCTGTTCCAGTAGCACGGCGGCTACCGCCGATGAATTGTTGGCCTGCAAATGAAGTCATGAATGGTCCCTTCGCCTTGCGTAAGACAGTGGTCGCTAATCTATGCGGCTCTGCGATTCTTGCCCAATGGCTTTTGGGGATCATCCGATAACTATGTGTTATCAGTCCGTCTGCGCCCTTCGTGCGTTGTTCACCAATATCTCGGCAAACTCCAACGCCACACCGGTCAAGAGCTCGCCTTTGCGGGTCAGGATGCCGTAATCCTGGGGAGGCAGGTGCAGCGGTGTGTCGAGGTTGATGAGTACCCCGCTGGCAAGGTGTGGCTCGACCATCGCTTGGGGCAACATGCCGATCATCGGGCCACCCAACAGCACCTTGAGGAAGGTCTGCATTGAAATGGTGTCGATCGTGTTGCGTGGCACTGCGACGCCCGCCTCGGCGAACGCGCGCTCCATGCGACCGCGAATTGGCGTGCCTTTGGGGTAGAGGATCCACGGCCACTCGAGCAACTGAGGTAGCGTCACCGGCCCGGCTTCGCTCAAAGGGTGCTGGTCGTTAACCACGAAGCAGAACGGCTCCGGCGCCAGCGGCTGGAAGTCGAAGCGCTGGCACTGTGAAACATCGGTGAATCGCGCTACCGCCAAGTGAAGGTTCTTGTCCTCCAACATTGCCATGAGATGGTCGCTGGTCTGCTCCACCACCTCGATCGAAAGCAACGGCTTGCGCTGCTTGATCTCGACAATGGCATCGGGCAATGCCACGGCGGTGGCGGCAAAGATGCCGCCAACCTTCAAATGACCGTGGCCTCCTTGGCGCAAGCTGTCGATCTGGTCGACGAAGTTCCGAGCATCATTGAGAGCGATCTGTGCATAGCGCACCACCTGCTCGCCCAAGGCGGTGGGCGGCATGCTTCGTGGCAGACGCTCGAACAGGGGAAAGCCGAGCAGGTTCTCGATCTCCTTGAGCATCTTGCTGATCGCCGGCTGGCTGAGGTTCATCTGCTGTGCTGCCAGATGCATGTTGTGGGTGCGGCCGAGTGTGTCGATGAGCAGGAGGTGGCGGAACTTAAGCCAGTTGCAGACGTGAGAAAAAGAAAGGTCCGACATGAATCCACCTTTGGTGCAATAACCTGATGTTATCGAATAGTGAAAAGATGCCATTGGAGTTTATCGCACGGTTTGCCCTAGCGTGCAGCTTTCAAATCCAAGAGACCTAGCTGCCATGCCGATAACGCTCACTTGCGCCAATACTCTTCCCGACGACGGCCTGGCCGGTACCCTTATCGGCCGCGCCTGGACACCCGGTGAACCCGGCGGCCCCTCGCCGATAGTTCTGCGTAGTGACGGCGTGTTCGACCTGTCCGAATGCTTCGCCACCCTTAGTCAGTTGCTCGAGCACGAAGATCCACTGCAGGCTGTACGCAGCACGCCAGGCCGATTTATGGGTAGCGTCGAGGCGCTGCTGAGCAACAGCGGTGCGGCCTTCGATGCGAGCAAGCCCTATCTGCTCGCGCCAGTCGACCTGCAGGTAATCAAAGCCGCAGGAGTGACATTCGCCGCCAGCATGATCGAGCGGGTCATTGAGGAGCAGGCAGGCGGCGACGCCAGCAAAGCCGAAGCAGTACGTGCCACAGTGCGCACAGTGATTGGTGACAACTTGCGTGCGGTGCGGCCCGGCTCTCCTCAGGCAATGGCGTTGAAAGCACTGCTGAAAGAAAAGGGCATGTGGTCCCAATACCTGGAGGTCGGGATCGGTCCGGATGCGGAAATATTCACTAAAGCCCCGGTGCTGGCAGCTGTCGGCAGCGGCAGCGCTATCGGCGTGCACCCAATATCGGCATGGAACAACCCCGAACCGGAGGTGGTACTGGCAGTCAACAGCCGCGGGCGGATTCATGGCGCGACCTTGGGCAACGACTTGAACCTGCGCGACTTCGAGGGCCGTAGCGCGCTGCTACTGAGCAAGGCCAAGGACAACAACGCCTCTTGCGCCGTCGGCCCGTTCATTCGCCTGTTCGACGAAACCTTCAACCTAGACACAGTGCGCCGCTGTGTGGTCGATCTGGAAGTCCAAGGCAGCGATGGCTACCGCCTGCTTGGCCACAGTTCGATGGACCAGATCAGCCGCGACCCCGAGGATCTGGTGCGCCAGACCCTCAACGAAAACCACCAGTACCCCGACGGCTTCATGCTGTTCCTCGGCACGCTTTTCGCTCCCACCGAGGACCGCGACCAGCCAGGCGCCGGCTTCACTCACAAACCCGGCGACCGAGTACGCATTGCCAGCACGTTCCTGGGCCACCTGCATAACCAAGTCACAACAAGCGACCAAGCCCACCCTTGGACCTTTGGCCTCGCCGCGATGATGCAAAACCTAGCCGCTCGAGGGCTCCTGAAGCCGTAAAACAAACGATTCCTGCCGGGCCCATAACAACAAAAAAGCGAGGCAAAACATGCAAACCCAAGCCAAGGACACAGTGCCCGACCCGCGTCAGCTGCGACGGGCGATCTATACCGGCGCAATTGGCAGTGCCCTCGAGTACTACGATTTCGCCATTTATGGGCTAGCCTCGGCGCTGGTCTTCGGCCATATATTCTTTCCCTCCCTCGGTACGACTGGCGCCCTGCTCGCCAGTTTCGCCACCTACGGCGCAGGCTTCCTGGCGCGGCCGTTCGGCGGCCTTTTCTTTGGCTCGCTGGGTGACCGCAAAGGGCGCAAGCTGGTCTTGTTGCTGACCATTGCCCTGATGGGCACAGCGACCACCCTGATCGGCCTGCTACCGACCGGCGCAACTGGGGCCGTGCTGCTGGTACTGCTGCGCCTGCTGCAAGGTTTCGGTGCTGGTGCCGAACAGACCGGCGCGGCGACGCTGATGGCCGAGCTGGCTCCGCGTGAGCGGCGAGGGTTCTACGCCGCCCTGCCCTTCATCGGTGTGTTCAGCGGCCTGGCCCTTGCCACCATCACTTTCCAAGTGATGCAGACCTCGCTGACACAGGAGCAATTGCTCGACTGGGGCTGGCGGATACCCTTTCTGGCCAGCGTAGTGCTGATATTCATGGCCATATGGATTCGCCTCAAGCTCAAAGAAAGCCCGGTGTTCCAGCAGCTCAGCCAGAGCCAGCAGGTTATCGAATCGCCGATGCGCGCCGTGTTGCGTAATGCCCGTCGGCCACTGGCGGCTACGACTTTGATGCGCATGGCCGAAACTGGCTGCTCGACCCTCTATGCCACTGTTTCCATAGCCTTCCTGACCGGTTTCGCCAGCCGCCATCTCGGCCAGGATGGCGCCAACCTGGCCACCGTAGGGACCAATGCGGTGCTGGCCGCCAGTATCCTCAGCGTGTTCACCACCCCATTGTTCGGTGCGTTGTCCGATCGCTTCGGACGCCTGGCGGTGTACCGTGGCGGGGCGTTGTTCGGCGCGTTGTGGGCATTCCCCTCGTGGTGGATGATCGACAGCGGCGACTCGACACTGGTGTGCATCGCAGTAGTAGGTGGCTTCGCCTTGGCCGCCAATAGCATGCTTGGGGCCCAGTGCGCGCATTTCACCGAACTGTTCGGCAATCGCTACCGCTACTCCGGCGTGGCTCTGGCCCGAGAAATCGGCGCGATGCTATCCGGCGGCCTGGCGCCGATCCTGGGTATATTCCTGGTCGGTCTGGCCGGTGGTGCCTACTGGGTGCTGGCCCTCTACACCCTGGTTCTGACTGGGCTGACCTTGATCGGCACCTGGCTGTCGACCGAAACCCGTGGCCGCGACCTGACTGCACTGGACGACGCAGTGGCAAGCGGTGCTTCCCCCCTACACAGCCATGCAGGCGCGGGTGTACCGCAACGCTGACCGGTGGCCAACAAATACAAGAGAGAGCGATATGACCGATACCCCGAAACGCCCGCTGCGCAGTCAGCAATGGTTCGACGACCCGAGCCACGCCGACATGACCGCGCTGTACGTCGAGCGCTACATGAACTACGGCCTGACCCGCGATGAACTGCAATCGGGGCGGCCGATCATTGGCATCGCACAGACCGGAAGCGACCTGACGCCCTGCAACCGCCACCACCTGGAACTGGCCCAGCGGGTCAAGGCCGGCATCCGTGATGCTGGAGGCATTCCGATGGAATTCCCGGTGCACCCGATAGCCGAACAGAGCCGTCGGCCCACCGCCGCGCTCGACCGCAACCTGGCATACCTGGGGTTGGTGGAAATCCTTCATGGCTACCCGCTGGATGGCGTGGTGTTGACCACCGGCTGCGACAAGACTACGCCAGCCTGCTTGATGGCCGCCGCCACCACCGACCTGCCGGCCATTGTGCTGTCCGGCGGGCCGATGCTCGACGGCCATCACAAGGGCCAGCTGATCGGTTCGGGCACGGTGCTGTGGCACGCACGCAATCTGATGGCTGCCGGCGAAATCGACTACGAAGGCTTCATGGAAATGACTACCGCCGCTTCGCCGTCGGTTGGCCACTGCAACACAATGGGCACGGCGCTGTCGATGAACGCTCTGGCCGAAGCCCTTGGCATGTCGCTGCCCGGTTGCGCCAGTATCCCCGCGCCCTATCGGGAACGCGGGCAGATGGCCTACGCCACCGGCAGGCGCATCTGCGAGTTGGTGATGCAAGACGTACGCCCCTCATCAATCATGACCCGAGAAGCATTCGAGAACGCCATCGCTGTAGCCTCGGCGCTAGGCGCCTCAAGCAATTGCCCACCACACTTGATCGCCATCGCTCGACACATGGGCATCGAGCTGTCGCTCGACGACTGGCAGCGCATTGGCGAAGACGTGCCGCTGCTGGTCAACTGCATGCCAGCGGGCAAGTACCTGGGCGAAGGTTTCCACCGTGCCGGTGGCGTACCGGCGGTGATGCACGAATTGCGCAAGGCAGGCCGCCTGCACGAAGCTTGCGCCACGGTCAGCGGCAAGACCATCGGTGAGGTGGTCAGCGACACTGTCACCAGCAACCGCGACGTGATTCTGCCGTTCGACGAGCCGCTCAAGCACAGCGCTGGGTTCATCGTTCTCAGTGGCAATTTCTTCGACAGCGCGATCATGAAGATATCGGTAGTCGGCGAAGCCTTCCGCAAGACCTATCTGTCAGAGCCCGGCAAGGAAAACAGCTTCGAGGCACGGGCCATCGTGTTCGAGGGCCCCGAGGACTACCACGCGCGCATCGATGACCCAGCACTGGACATCGACGAGCGTTGCATCCTGGTGATCCGTGGCGCCGGCACCGTGGGTTACCCGGGTAGTGCAGAGGTGGTCAACATGGCGCCACCGGCGGCGCTGATCAGAAAGGGCATCGACTCGCTGCCCTGCCTGGGTGACGGTCGCCAGAGCGGCACCTCGGCCAGCCCGTCGATTCTCAACATGTCGCCGGAAGCGGCGGTCGGGGGCGGCCTGGCACTGCTTCAGACCAACGACTTGCTGCGCGTCGACCTCAACCAACGTCGCGTCGACCTGCTGGTAGACGACAAGGAAGTGGAGCGCCGTCGCGCAGCCTGGAAGCCGAACATCCCAGTCTCTCAGACACCATGGCAAGAGCTCTACCGCCAATTGGTCGGGCAATTGTCCACCGGTGGCTGCCTGGAACCGGCCACCCTGTACATGCGTGTGATTGCCCGCGAAGGAGGGATGCCGCGACATTCCCATTGAGCGGTCTCCAGGACTTGGAACTGCCCCCGTACCGGGTAACGGTGGCAGTTCCACGCTGCAGCAATTTCAAGTCCATGACGGTTCCGTCCCAGGAAGTGGCGTAGCTCATCACGGCCGAGAGCTTGGCTCGTGGATTATCGCCAATGAGCCAACCCCTTCTCAGCCACAGGACATGCCCACAAAGGCAATCGATTCACGGTTTCTCTGGATCGTACTCATTGACGTTGGCGACCTGGGCGTTCAGGCGACCGAGCAGGTCGATCAGCGTGTCCACTTCCGAAGGTGAAAGGCCACTGAGCAGACGGCGCTCTCTCTCAAGCGCAACCTTCAAGACCCGCTTGTACAACTGCGTACCGCTCTCTGTAAGCGACACGGTGTAGCGTCGTCCATCAGCAGGATCCGCCTCTGTGCGAACTCGCCCTGCCACCTCTAACGCGTGCAGCGCGCGGCTCACAGCACTTTTGTCCAGACCGATCACCTGGCAGATCCGATTGGCAGTGATCCCGCTTTCCACGGCCAGCATGGACAGCATCCTCCACTCCACAACACCAATCTCGAAGTGTTTGCGATAGCACTGGGAAGCGCCTGACGAGAGCTTGTTGGATAAAAAATTCAGCTGCGCTGGCACGTAGCGAGCGAGGTCCAGCTGGGGTTCCGAGGCCATTGAGCGCACACCTCCAATCGAGTTCTCGAAAAATTAGTTGACACCGCAACTAATTGATCCGAGGATTAACTCAACCAATAGCTGGGGCCAGCCCAGCATGATATGCCGTCAAAGCACCTCACAAAAATAATTATCAGGTAGTGCCATGAAAATCCGCGATCCACTCGCCTTCCGCGTGTCTAGCTGCAAACCTGAGCGGCCGCCGTTCGCTCCAGGCTGACCTCCTCCCAGTTGAATTAACCACCCGTATTCTTTTTGTAGCCACTTAACTGTGGGGGGATGAGTAATGCTTCAAGTAACCGTTAGCCGCAAGGCAAACGAAGCTGAAGGTGTTTGCAGCTTTGAATTGAGCCCCGTGAAGGGTGAAACCCTGCCACCCTTCGAGGCCGGTGCTCACATCGATGTCCATATCCCGGGTGGGCTCATTCGCCAGTATTCGCTGTGCAATGACCCACGAGAGCGCAATCGTTATCTGATCAGTGTCCTCAAGGAACCCAACTCCCGTGGCGGATCAGAGGCAATGCATTCGATTGTCGGCCAAGGCCATGAACTGACCATCAGTGCGCCGCGCAACCTGTTCAAACTGGATCATGGCGCTGCACGTCATCTGCTTTTTGCAGGTGGTATCGGCATTACCCCGATCCTGGCCATGGCGTATGAACTTGCCCATCGTAACGCTGACTTCGAGCTTCATTACTGCTTTCGCTCCTGCGACCGGGCAGCCTTCGTCAAGGCACTCGCTGACGCACCCTTCGCGGACCGCGTAGTGCTGCACGATGACAACGGTCCGCAACAGCAAAAACTGAATGCGGCAGCAATTCTCGACGCAGTCGATGAGGGTCGCCATCTCTACGTCTGCGGCCCCTCCGGCTTCATGAATCACATCCTTGATACAGGTGAGGCCGCCGGATGGCCGCAAGAGCGGATGCACAGAGAGTTCTTCGCCGGACAAGTCATTGACCAAGGTGCCAATGCACCCTTCGAAGTCGTGCTCGCCCGCAGCGGCAGATCATTCGATATTCCGGCAGACCGCACCGTGTTCGAGGTATTGGACGAAGCGGGAGTCGAAGTAGAAACGTCCTGTGAACAAGGCATCTGTGGGACGTGCGTGACACGCGTACTGGAAGGTATCCCCGATCACAGGGATCAATTCATGACGGCCGTTGAGCACGCCAGAAATGATTGTTTCACCCCGTGTTGCTCTCGTGCGAAGTCCCATCGGCTCGTACTTGATCTCTAGTATCAGACAAAACCTAACTGTTTAATGGAGACCCTTATGACTGCCTCTTCTCTCCAGTCGTTGGCCCAGGACATTTTGCCTGCCAAACCCTCCACATTTCCGCTCAACCAATGGTATGTCGCTGCTTTGGGTTGGGAACTCAAGGATCGACCCGTAGGCCGAACCTTGTTGAATAAATCAGTCGTCATGTTCCGCACCGCGGATGGCAAGGTAGCGGCCCTTGAGAACCGCTGCTGCCATCGGGCGTTGCCTCTCTCCGACGGCACACTTGAGGCGGGGGGACTTCGCTGTGGCTATCATGGCCTCTTGTTCAACGATGAAGGCAAATGCATCGAGATTCCTGGGCAAGACAAAATTCCGAGTAAAGCGAAGGTGGCAGCCTTCCACGTCGTGGAAAAAGATCAGATTGTCTGGATCTGGTTCGCAAGCCCCGAACATCCTGAGCCTACTACTGAACCACCCTCTTACGATATCCACAGCAGTGGAGACTATCTTTTTGACGGTGATGTGTATCACTACGATGCCCCGTATCAGCTCATTCACGACAACTTGATGGATCTGAGCCATTTGGGCTATGTGCACCTACGCACGATTGGCGGGAATGCCAGCATTCACATGAATGCGAAAATGACAGTAGAAGGTGACGACAATCATGTTCGTGTGGTTCGGCACATGCCCGGCTCTGTGCCGCCGCCGACGTACGCGGCCGCTTATCCGTTCAAAGACACTGTCGACCGATGGCAGGAAATTGAATTCCATGTCAGCCACCTGCGTATTTGGACAGGTGCCACTGACGCGGGGACCGAGTCCTTGGACAATCCACAACGTGGTGGCTTCCATATGCGCGGTTTCCATGGTGTGACCCCAGAAACCGAGACCACCAGCCACTACTTCTGGACAATCGCCACCAACCCGAAAAGCAATCACGAAGAGGTCAAGGCGAAGGTCGTCCAGCAAACGATGATGACGTTCGATGAAGACAAGGTCGTCATCGAGTCTCAATACAAGAACATGTGCCGGTTCGGTGAGCGGCCCATGATCGACATCCATGTCGATGCTGGCGCCAACAGAGCCCGTCGCATCATCGAAAAACTTTGCAACTCCGTTAGTTGAGTGCGCAGTGCATTTATATCGTGCGGGTATCTATGCACTTTTTTACACGCCGCAAACGCAATACCGCCCCTCTTGGGGCGCTCTGAAACACCCTGCACCAGCGTGCAACTTGTTCAATGATAACTACAAGAGAGCGAGGCCTAGCTATGTCCGGAAATCGTGGTGTTGTGTATCTCGGGGCCAGTAAGGTTGAGGTACAAAAAAATGATTACTCCATGCCTCTCCTACTCGCCGCCCAGGCAATGCGGCAGAGCCTGTCCGCGCACCTGACGTACAGGCCTTTCATCAGTCAAGAGGCCTGCCATCATGAGTAACTACGCCGGGCACCAGCTCGATGAGAAAAAGATGTCCGCCTTCCAATGGTGGGTCATCACGCTCTGCTTCGTAATCAACATGCTAGACGGCTTCGACGTTCTGGTGATGGCCTTCACAGCCTCCTCCGTCGCCGCTGACTGGGGGCTCAACGGACTGCGGCTTGGTTATCTGCTGAGCGCTGGCTTGGTCGGCATGGCAATTGGCTCACTGTTCATTGCCCCTTGGGCTGACCGCTTCGGTCGTCGGCCGCTGATTCTTGTCTGTGTAGGCGTGGCAGGGACAGGCATGGTCCTATCCTCGCAGGCCACCGGCCCACAGATGCTTGCAGCCTTCCGTTTCGTGACCGGCCTGGGAATCGGTGGCATCTTGGCCAGCAGCTATGTCATCGCTGGCGAATACGCCAACAAGCGCTGGCGGGGACTCGCAATCAGCCTGCAATCGACTGCCTACGCGCTTGGCGCCACCATTGGTGGGCTAATCGCAGCAAAAATGATTCCTGCGCTGGGATGGAGGTCCGTGTTTCTTTATGGTGGGTTCGTCACGCTCGCAACCCTTCCAGCGTTGTTTTTGTGGCTGCCAGAATCGCTCGCGTTTTTGATGTCGAGCAAGTCCGAAAGCGCAATCAAGCGGATCAACCACTTGCGCCTCAAGGTGAAACTCGCACCACTTACCGAAATGCCTGAAACGAGCCAGGTTGAGCGCCCATCACTGCGAGCATCGTTCGCTCAGCTGTTTTCCCCCGCCCTCTTGCGCTCAACGTTGCTGATCTGGGCGTCATTCTTTCTGGTCATGTTCGGTTTCTACTTTGTAATGAGCTGGACCCCAAGATTGCTTGTCACTGCGGGGCTGTCCAATGAGCAAGGTATCACCGGAGGTGTGCTGCTCAACGTGGGGGGTATATTCGGAACTGCGTTGGTAGGGCTATTGGCCGCACGCTTCCGGTTGTCCAAAGTACTGATGATCTACCTCCTTGCAAACGCCTTGCTGCTCGCCGTCTTTGTCAAATTTACCAACACGCTGAACCTGGCATTTGCGCTGGCCATCCTGATCGGCATTTTCGTGAATGGTTGTGTGGCGGGGCTTTACGCGCTGACACCGTCCATATACGACGCTAGCCAGCGTGTGACTGGCTTGGGTTGGGGTATCGGCATCGGCCGTGCGGGAGCAATTGCCTCCCCTCTTGTAGCTGGACGTCTGATCGACGCGCAATGGACCCCTTCTGATTTGTACATGCTGTTCGCAATGACGTTCGTTCTCGCCGCTATAGCTGTCGCCCTGCTGAGAATAACTCCACCCAAAGCACTACACGCTGCCACAAGCCTCTGAAATACCAAAAAACCAAAACAAGAAGGTAAATCCGATGCGACGTTTTGCCGATTGCTTGCCGCTGTTTGCGCTAGGCGTGCCATCGCTTTGCATGAGCACTGTTGTTTCAGCAGCTTTTTTTGAAGACAGTACGGTTGCCCTGACCACCCGAAATTACTATCTCGATCGAGATTACAAAGGGGACTCATCAGTTTCGGCAGTTCGTGAATGGGCTCAAGGCTTCATTATCAAAGCGAACTCTGGCTACACCGATGGCCCCGTAGGCTTGGGCCTGGATCTCACAGGGATGCTTGGGGTGAAACTTGATTCGTCACCTGAACGATCGGGCACCCAACTGCTGCCTATAGATCCTCAGACGCGCAGAGCACAAGACGCGTACTCTGAACTCGCCGTTGCGGTGAAAGCTCGATTCTCACAAACGAACCTTTCAGTAGGCACGCAACTTCCCGCGCTTCCCGTGATCACTGCTAGCCCTGCACGCCTCCTGCCTCAAACTTTCAGGGGCGCGTCAATAACGAGCTCAGAGATTGAGAACCTCACGTTACAGGCCGGGCGAATGGATCGAGTCAACCTTCGGGACTCGACAAACAACCAGCTCATCGCAATGGCTTCACCGAACGGACGGTTCAAGCCTGGCGTATTCTCTGATCGCTTCGACTACCTGGGTGGCGAATACCGCGTTTCAGAAAATTTCACAGCGCGTTATTACCACGCAAATCTTGAAAATATCTACGAGCAAGACTTCATTGGAGGTATTCATTCTATTGCAGCTGGGCGGGGTAAGTTGAAAACGGAGTTGCGAGTGTTCGACAGCCGGGAGAACGGGCGTGCAGAGGCTGGCAAAGTAGACAACCTTAATGCCGGCCTGACGATGAGCTACCAAACGGGTGGGCATACGTTTGGAATGGGCTACATGTATCAAACCGGAGATACGGCCTTCGCCTATCTCGCTGGAGGCGAGCCTGTCGTTCTGAGTGATGGGACCATGAGCGCGGATTTCGTGAACCCCAAAGAACGCACAATGCTTCTGCGATACGATTACAACTTTGTAGCGATGGGTATTCCGGGGCTTTCGGGAATGATCCGCTATCTAAGGGGAACGAATATTGATTTGCCCCATCTCGGAGGCAGCGACCTCACAGAGTCTTCGAAAGACCTGGAGCTTTCCTATGTCGTACAGTCTGGGCCAGCCAGAGATTTAGCCTTTCGCGTCCGGCATGCATTTTACCGAAACGATCTGAGCTCAGCGGCAACCTTCAGAGACGACAACGAAACGAGAGTCAATGTAGATTACACAGTGAAATTCTAAAAACACGGCATCACGTCTGACGAAATCAAGTACTTCGGCGTTCGCCAGCAGCCCACTACCATGGGCAGCTATCGATAGCAGTCAGGGGTGACCGCTATCGATCTTTCGGTGATCCACTACAGCGTAGCGTTAACGGCTCGACCGGCTGCGTTGCGCTGGGTGAGACACCACAACAGCTTGCGAGGTCGGATCATCGTGGGCCCATACCGGGGTGCTCACGCCCACCGCGCCGATCACCTTCCCGTCGACCACGATCGGCTGACCGCCTGCCAGGGTGGTGACGTCCAGCGCCAGCAGCGCCGGATGGCCGTCGTTTCAGTAACATCGATTCATCACGAGACTGGTTGACATAGACCGATCAATACCCCCGCATCTTGAGCGCTGGAAACACCAAGAAATCAGATTTTCCCTCTTCGTTGTAGTCCATTTCCCAAACATACTCTCGCCGCACTTTTTCCGTTGCGGTCGCTTGGGCTGCGTTCTAGTCTCGGCGGGTCGCTGTTGTTCAGCGATCGGCTTTGACAGGCCGCGACGGTATTATGCATACGGCTTGCCTTCAATGGCGGCTGTACGTGCGGGCACGCTTGCGTGCGCCGGAACTTGCATAGTCCGCCGGTCTGTCAACCCATGTACAGCTGCCACCCTTCTGTTTGACAGCGGATAGGTGACCGCCTAATTGAAGGTACTATGCAATGCTCAAAATGGTCCCCGATCCACCCCACAACCACCACTCCCTCGAAGACACGATCATCCAGGCTGCGGAGTTCGCCCTGTGCGCGCAAAGCGTGGCGCAGCAGGCTGTTTCGCTACAGCCCAGAACGCCCGCCTCGGTTCTGATGATGGCCTCGATGCATGAGCTCGAGTCGCTACGCGTACTGCTCGAATCAGCCCTGATCCAGCTGCAGATGCCGCCCGAGCCGCGCACCCTGCACTAGGCCGTTAAGCCTGTTTTGCCTGGGTGGGCGCTGTCGCCAGCAAGCCCATACGCACAGCGCGCTGCGTGAGACCGGTGCTGAGCTAAAGGCGGATTGCCCGTCATGACGTTCGCCCAGGCCCTAAACCTTCAGGGAGAATTCGCAATGACCCCAGATGACACCAAAGTCACTGTCGGTAAGACCACGTTCTACCAGGGTGAAAACCAGACCCACCCACTGTTTCGCATCGAAGCGGGCATCCCTTGCCAGAATGCCCGCGAACAGGCTTCAGAGCTGATGGGCTATGTGCGGGACCTGACCATCGAAGGCTTGATGGACGATAAACCACAGCTGATCTGGGCTTCGCACTACCTGAGTGCGTTGGCCAAAGCACTGATGGATGATGCCGAGCTGGGCATGATGCACTAAGGGCTGAACTGCCCGACCATGGCGGACATCTGTAACCGGGGCCGCTTCGCGGCCCATCGCCGGCAAGCGCGGCTCCCACAGGTACAGCGCATGCCTGAAGGCTGGTGATTTCCTGGGGGCAGCTTGCCGGCGATGAGGCCAGTACTGACCACAGAGCTTTGGGTCGCTGTCTGCTTCGGGTCCAGGCTGTGTGAAAACGCTTGGCGCGATCCGGCTGGTTAGAAAATGACCAGAATTTCGCGCTCCTGCGCGAAATCTGGGTTAGCTGAATAACCAAGCCATTTCAGATTTCACGTACGCTCGCGATCTTCAGAGACCCGTTTGGGTTTTCACACAGCCTGGGTCGAAAGCGGTCGGGCCGAAGATCTCCACATGCACGTTGGTCATGTCATCATTGCCATCGGTGAAAACGGTAGTCGAGGTCAGGGTCGTCAAAGATGATCAGCAATGCGGTCATCGCAGGCTCTCCACCGATACGGGCGGTGCTCAGTGCTGCAGCATCTGCAGCGCCTGCTCGAACGTCACCGAGCGCTTCAGCGTATTGCTCAGTTGCATGCTCTCGAACCACTCGGCGGTTTTGCCTAGCCAACTTTGCACGTCCATTTGCGACGTCTGCCCAAGGTCGGAGCTATACAAGGCCCTGGGCACGGTTTTAAGCACCGCTTCGAAATCCTCCCAAGGCTGATAGCCAAGCAAATAGGTGAGCGCTGTTTGTTCGGCATACACCGACGGCACCTCGGCTAGATCGCGCAATGCGCGGGCATCCAGCCCGGTGAGCGGGTTGGCCGGTTGGTTGAGCATCAGCCGAGGCACCTGAAAACACACGGCGGCATCCACCAGCAGGTCGATTTCGTCGGCATTGGCATGGCCGGTGGAAATGACTATCGGGTAGTCCCTAGCCATGCGCAGGATGTCTTGAGCGGCTTTGGTTAGCTGGCCATCGCAAGATACTGTGGTGGGCAAGATCGGGCTGTGCTGCAAGAGACTGTGGCCGATCTCCCGCTTGAGGCTGGAGGTGTGCTTGCGGCCAGTGACCGTCGGCAGGTGCACGATGAGCCGGGCGGGGCTATCGCCGTGCAGGCACAGCGAGCGTTGCACCACTCTGAAATCGACGCCCCCCGCGATTTCGTTGAGAACAACCGAACCTGATACCGGCAGGCCTTCCTGACGCGCTTCCCAAGCTTGCGCCGCAGAGCAGCCCAAGTGATTTTTTAGCACAACCCAACCATCGTAGGCCGCGTACTGCCGCCCGGCTTCGAGCGCCCCGTGGCGACGCACGAAGGCGTCCGGGCCGGCATGGTAGTGAACGTCGATGAAACGGGCGTCCTGTAACTTCATTGCACACCCTCTTCGCAAGTTTCTATCATTCCCTGCAGCGCTTGGATCACGGCCTCGGGTGCGTCCACCAGCGGCCGCATTCCCCCACCGCGGATCTCCAGAAGTCGATGAGTGGGACGCGGGCCGATCTGCACGTGCTCCGCGCGTACCAGTTGCGAACACTCACCGACCACGCTTAGCACCGGCTTGTCGAACCGGCTCAGCGACTCATGCACGTCAAGCCGTTGTAGCAGGCCGAAGCCCTTGTCCAGACGTATGCAGGGGAGATCGGGGCCACTGACTCCGGCACCGACCTGCAGCGACTGCGTAGTGGCGGGTGCCGCAGGCATGACATAACACTCCAGCAAGTCCGACGCAGCCTTGAGCTTGCCCGCTCGGGCCAGGGCCGCCATGGCGCCGAGGCGCTGATCGAGGACCTGATCGGCTACCGTCGGCGCGGAAATCAGCAGCGCGGCGTTCACGTGCTGAGCAAGCGGCGTGTCCAGCAATGTCTGCACCAAAGCACCGCCCAAGGCACTGCCAGCCAGCAGGTCGATCGGTCCCAGTGCCTCGAGATGAGGCAGCCAGCGCTCGGCAAACGCCGACAGGTCGCAGTCGCGGTCCGACAGCAGCGACAAGCTGTCATAGACGACCACGCGGTAATGCTGTGATGTCAGGTACTCGGTCAGCGGGGCGAAGAACTCGCCGTGATCCCAATGTGTCATCACCGGAGACATCACGACCGCCAGCTTGTCACCCTGGCCGAATTGCGAGTAGGTAGGCTCAATTTTCACGATCAGGTGCTCCTCACTCTACTCGATGATCGGCGACTAGCCCTTGCAGGTGCACAAGGCATTGGTGGGTTTGCGTCACGATGCTGTGCAGCAATGCGGCCGCTGGCTGGACGTCATTGACCAGGTCCAGGACCTCGCCAGCCCAGATCACCCGCTGGTCCAGATCGTCGTTGCGGATGGCCTGCAGGAAATCTTCGGCGACACTGGCAGGCGCTTGCTGCAGCGCTTCGTCGCGGCCCAGCCAGGTTTGCGAAAATCCGTTGGCGATAGCACGGCCGCTGTAGGGGGCTGGCCATTCAATGCCGCGCACGAGGTCGAATATGCGGGTACGCACAGTCTGTGCGGTGCGCGAGGTAATTAGACGCTGCTTGAACGCGAGGCTTGGCAATGCCTCGTCGGTGGCCAGCATGCGTGTTCCGAGCATGCCCGCGTCAGCCCCGAGCGCCAGGCTGGCAGCCAGGCCTCGACCATCGGCGATGCCGCCGGCGGCGATGAGTGGAATCTGCTCCCCGACCAGATCTCGAACCGCCGGTAGCAGCGGCATCAATGCCCGACGCAGGCTGTGACCGCCGGCTTCGGCACCCTGCACGATCAGTGCGTCGGCACCGGCCTCAACGGCCACGCGAGCCTGTTCTAGATCGTGAATCTGTACGATGGCTTTGGCTCCAGCGGCGTGAATTTTTGGAATGAATGGGTGGGGATCGCCGAACGATAGCGCCACGACGTCGGGTCGGTAGCTCAGGGCGAGGTCGAGCAGGTGCATGGCGTTGATGACCGTGAACATGACCAAGCCAACGCCCCAGGGCTGCTGCACGTCGCGCATCGGCGCCAGTTGTTCCTTCATCCACTGCGCATCACCATAGCTGGCGCCAACCAGCCCCAGACCGCCGGCGCGCGAAACAGCGGTAGCCAGTTCATGCCCAGAGGCGCCGCCCATTGGCGCGAGCACGAGCGGGTGCTCGACGCCGAAAACTTGGGTGAAGCGGGTGTGCATGCTTTTCATCATCGACTTCCTTGTACTGAGAAAGGCGTGGCGTAGCCACGCCCGGACCGTTAGGCAGGTTGCTGGAGGGCTGCCGGGATGTAATCACTGACTTGATAGAGGTGGTACTCCCAGGTGCCGGTCTCCTTGAGTTTTAGGTATCGGTCCAGGAATTGCTGATCCTCGAACAGGGATTCGAACTCGGCGCGACTCTTCCACTGCGCCTGGTTGATCACGGTCTTGCCGTCGACGCTCTTGTACAGACGGCTCCACTGGAACGACGGATAGGTGCGCGACACGTAACCGACTGCTTCTTGCAGGACGGCGAGTGCAGCATCCTGCTTGCCTTCTTCGACGTGCACCACGTTGATCAGGAAGATGGCCGACTGCTCGTTGTTGTCGGGTGCGGGAAACGCTGGGAATTGAGTCATGGTCATTGCCTTCAGAGTTAAGAGAGCTGCTGTAGTGGAGCGGCCGCCGCAGCGGCGCCGTTTTGCCAAAGCAGTGGGTTGACGGTGCTGGCATGGGTCGCCGTCTGCACGCGGCCGATGATCAGTTCGTGACTGCCGTAGCTCACGCTCTGCTCGACATGGCAAACGATGTTGGCTTGTGCATCTGCCAGGCACGGCACGCCGAGTATGTCGTTCCAGGTACCATGGGCGAACCGCGCGCTGCCTTTCACGGCACCGGCGAACACCGCCACCAGTTGCGCCTGTTCGACATCCAGCAGGTTCACGCTAAAGCAGCCGTGCGCCAGCAGCGGCGTGTACAAACTGGCCGAGCGATTGATACACACCAGCAGCGCAGGTGGCTCGGTGCTCACTGAGGTGACGGCGGTGGCTGCCATACCGATCGGGGCTCCGTGATCATCGCGTGTGCAGACCAGCGCGACACTGCCGGTCAGGCGTCGCATCGCCCCCTTAAAGTCCTCTGCTAGCCCGGGGCCCGGCATGTTCCCCATCGGTAATCTGATTTCGGCCTTCATGCCAGCACCTGGGTCGGCGCTGTAATTATCGATGTCGCAGTTTGGCGCTGCCCGGCCTGTTCCATCAGCGGCATGACCTCGTCGACGAAGCGCGCCAGACCGCTGCGGTAGTCGAGCCAAGTGAGGTTCAGTCCATCCACGCCCAGGTCGGACCAGCGCTGCATCTGCTCGACAATCATCGGTGCCGTGCCGACCAACGGCACGCCGGCGAAGCCCGCCTTGAAGTGGAAGCGGAAACGTTCGGCGTCCGCCGCGTCCTTGAACATGCCGCTCTGGATACCAATCTCGCGCGTCACGTTGTCCAGCGCCGCATCGTCGCCTTGCTCGTTGGCGTAGTACTGCAGCTTTCGTTCAGCCTCGGCTAGGCTGTCCTCCTGCACGACATATGCATAGACCCAGATCTGGATCTCGCGGCCGAACTCGATGCGCGCCTGATCCCGGTAAGCGTTGATCTGTGCACGGATGGTGTCGTCATCGTCCTCGTGTTTGAGGATCAGGAACGCAGCATCGCAGTGCTGGGTACAGAAGCGTCTGCCTCGGGTCGAACCACCGGCATTCATCAGGAACGGCTGATTCAGCGGTTTGGGCTGGGAGTAACCTTGAGCAATCTGGAAGAAGTCGCCCTGGAAATCGAAGGCCTCCTGTTCGCCCCAGGCGCGCAGGGCGATTTCCAGCCACTCGTCGGCATGGTCGTAACGACGGTCATGTTCACGCTGAAGGCCATTGAACATGCCCATTTCCTTACCGAACCAGCCGCAGATAATGTTAAGCCCGAAACGGCCGCCGCTGATGTGGTCGATGGTGGCAGCCTGTTTGGCGGCGAACAGCGGGTGCACCGTGGACAGGTGCGAAGTGGTGAAAAGGGCGATCTGCTCAGTAACCGAAGCCAGCCCGGCTGCCCAAGTGTAGGTTTCATAGGACACGCCCATCGGGTTGCTATCCCCCTCCCAGCCTCGCCAGCGTCCGACGGGCAAGAGCATCTCCATGCCGGCGCGGTCGGCCATCTGGGCAATCGCCACGTTGGACTGCCAATCCGCGGCGTGGTGGCGTTCCGGAGCGTTGGTCAGCGTGCAGCCGCCTTCGATGTTGAAGCCGAACACACCCAGCTTGATCTTGTTCTTGCTATGGCGTACGGGGTTCTGTTTGCGTGGTACCGGCGTCATTGCGGTCATTTGGGTAGTCCTTATCACTTCCATGTTCAAGAAAGAGCACGTTGCTTGGCTTCGGTACTCAGCCACGGCTGGTCGTAGCGGTGCAGCGCGCGTGCCTGCTTCAGGGACAGGCCGTCGCCGACGCTGGCGATGATGTCCTGCTCGGTACGCTCGACGGCGTGTGCGCGGCGCACCACTTCACTGGCATGCTCGCGGGCAATGGCGATGCATCCGCTGCTATCGCAGACCATTAAGTCGCCAGGCGCGACACGGGTGCCACCGATGCTGAGGGGAACTTGCACAGCCTTGAGTTGCACCCGATTCTTGGCCGATTTCATGTAGCGCGCTCGGCTGAACAGCGGGTAGCCTAATCGGCGCACCGTGTCGATGTCCCGTGCGGCACCGTCGATGATGGTGCCTGCGATCTGTTTACCGATGGCGACATGGGTGAGAATGTCGCCCCAGGTCGTGCAGTCGGTGCGCCCAGGGTTGCTGGAGACGATCACCGCATTGGCGGGCACGTCATCGATGTAGTTGGCGGCATTGCGAAAGCCGTCGCCGACCTCGACCGACTCGTAGCAGACTGTGTAGGCGAAGCCGACACAGCGTGCTCCGGGCACCTGCTGATCGATGCCGAGCAGCCCGCCGTCTAGGCCCATGCTGTCCATGGCGTCGGACAGGCAAGCCGTGTCCAGGTGTTCACAGGCAGCGATCAAGGCCTGCTCGTCAATTTGGATGACTGCGGACATCAGTTGTACTCCGGGATAGTGAGCTGAGACGGGCGGACGGTGCCTCGCTGATTGAGCGTCAGGCACGTGTCGATGATGCGTTGGGCGACTTCAGTGGTGCTATGGGAGCCGCCCAGGTCGTAGGTACGCACATCGCTCTGGGCGACTTGGCGTACAGCACTGCGCACCCGTGAGGCGGCCTCGGTGAAGTCGAGGTACTCGAGCAGCAGCGCCACACTGAGGAACATTGCTGATGGATTGGCCTTGTTCAGCCCAGCGTGAGCCGGCGCACTGCCGTGTACTGGCTCGAAATAGGCGCCGTGCTCGCCGATGTTGGCGCTGGGCGCCAAGCCCAGCCCGCCCATGACGCCAGCGCCAAGGTCGGAGAGGATATCGCCGAACATGTTTTCCGCCACGATGACGCCGAAGCGTTCCGGGCGTTGCACCATCCAAAGCGCCACAGCATCGACGTTCTCGATGTTGAGCTGAAGATCTGGGTAGTCGGCCGCCACTTCTTCCAGAATGTCCCGCACGAACGCACTGCTATTGCGCAGGACATTCGGTTTGTCGGCCAGGGTCACCTTGTCGAAGCCCTGAGCACGGGCATGGTCGCAGGCGAAACGAAGCAACCTGGTCACTCCCAAGCGCGTCTGGAGGCGGAGGCTGACCGCCGCATCGTGGCGATCGATGCGCTGCCAAGACGCACCCTGGCGTTCCTTGGCGAGCAACAAAGGTTCGATTTCTAGCGGCACCGAAGCGTAGTCCAGACCCGCATACAGCCCTTCGGTGTTTTCGCGGATCACCGTGAAGCGGAAACGTTCGTCACCAATCACATCGGTGACCGGACGCACGTTGGCGTACAGCGAAAGCCTCTGGCGCAGCTGAATAACCGGCGACACATAAGGCACTTCGCTGTGCCGCAGGTGGTTGGGTAGCTCAGCTTGCGCTTCTCGCTGCGGCTTGCTGGTGATCGCGCCGAGCAGCGTCGCATCGCTTTCCTGGATCAGGCGCCAGGTTGCTTGCGGTACGGTGTTACCTTCCGCGCGCCAGCACTCCCAGCCGATTTGTCCGAAGTTCAGCGTGACTGGCAGCTCAAGCGCCTCGAATAGCGGCACGACTGCTTCGGTGACTTCGATGCCAACGCCGTCGCCGGGCAGCACACAGATGTTCTTGCGTTTCATTGGGAATGCCCCTGTACGGCGCGGAACGGGGTTGCCGGCTTGCTCCGGGCGGCGGCAGCCGGACGCTGACGGCTGGCCTCGTAGATGATTTCTGCCGCGTGGAAGCCCGAAGCGGCCTGACCATCGCTGACCATCTGCTCCACCTGGGCCTGGGCATCGAATGCCAGGTCATAGGTGCCTGTGATGATGTCCAGCAAAGACGGAGGAATGTGACTGACCGGCACCTGCTCGGCGGTACGTTGGGACAGGGTGAGGGCTTCGACCAGGTCATAGCGGCTGCGTAGGCCGGCCCGCTGCAGGTAGGCGATGAACATTCCTAGGTGCAGGTTGCCTGCGCCTTTGCCCATGCCGCAGATCGAGGTATCGATATATTCGGCGCCGGCTTCCATTGCAGCGATGGCATTGGACAGGGCCAGGGACAGGTTGTTGTGGGCGTGGAAGCCCAGTGGTACCAGCACGCGCCGTGAGATCCGGCTGATCAGTCGCTCCACGTCTGCCGGGATCATGCTGCCGTTGGAGTCAGCAAAGGCGATGACATCGGCCCCTGCTGCTTCCGCTCGCAGGCACAGCTCGGAAATGGCAGCCGGCGCCAGTTGTGTGACATGAGTGACGTTGGCGCTGACTTTAAGATCGAATTCCTTCGCCAGCGCGATGCAGTCAATGCCTTCCTGCATTTGGGCGGCTTTCAAACAGACCCGGACCATGCTCACCCCGCTAGCTTTGAGTAGGGCGAAATCCTGTTCGGTGACATGCTGTGGATGAACCATGACTACCAGATTGATACGCCCCGCCGCCGCTTGGCTGAGCTGCGTAAGGTAATCCGTGCAGACCCGCGCAGTGAGGCCAGGCTGCGCCAACCTACGATATGGACCGTTACGATAGCCAACCTCACAATATTCGACGCCGGCAGCAGCAAGTTGCCTCACCGCTTCGCTGGCGTATTCCGCGGAAAACTCAAAGTTGTTACGATAACCACCATCTCGCAATGTTACATCGATTATTTGAACTCGACTCATCTTCATTATCCTTTAGAAGTTGCACGCATTTAATCACCTGCTTTAAAGCCCAGCAGTTTGAATGTCGAGTTGCCACTGTTTTCAACGATGGCCAGGGCATTGTTAGTCCACACTCTGTACTTGTGTGTTATTTTTTGGTTAGCCGGAGCGATGGTGGTTTATCGCTGGAGAGTTGTAAATTGCCAGTTCCACAGGAGGGGATGTGAAAAAATTACCATTGCATCACTGCGCCGCAAGTGCTATGGCGCGGATGGGCTGATGATTGTTGTCGATGAGTGGAAACTGCTACGGTTAGGAAGCCCTTGTTCATGGAAAGTTCTATTTTCTTACATAGCTATGACGCATTCGAGCATCGCTGAATAATCATCGTGCAAAAAAAAGCTGCCCGGAGGCAGCAGTTGTGTTAGCTGAAAAGTTCTTGGCGCTGACCGTCAATTGAGCTGCGTCAATTTCGGATTGAAGCAGCTGTTAACGAAATCCATCATTTTCCGAATGTGCGCGGCGTGGCGCATGTCGCCATGCACGGTGAGCCAGAGTTCTAAGGTCATCGGACTGTCCTCCAGGCCGACGCGTTGCAGTGGATTGAGCGGGCTGTCGCCGCTGAAACACGGCAAAAGCGCGATGCCGGCACCGGCCCGGGCTGCCATCGCTAAAATGTCCAGGTACTTGGCGCGGACCACTACAGGTCGACCTGCCGCTGCCCGAGTCAGCCATTGTTCATGGGCCGAACCTTCGACGTACTCGTCATAGGAAATGAACTCATAAGTAGCGGGCAGGCGGTTCAGCAGATAGTCCGGGGACGCATAGAAACCGAACTCTACGGCGGCAATCTTACGTGCCACTAGCTCAGGCTCGGTCGGTCTGCCCCAGCGCAGATCAATGTCGGCCTCACCCTTGGACAGGCAGACCTTGCCCGAGTCAGCCAGCAGATGCAGATTCACCGCCGGACAGTCGGCGCGCAGCCTGCCCAGCTGCGGAGCGATGACGTGTGTCGCGAGTGATGGCGGACAGTGCAACGTGATATCGGCCACGTGCGCCTCGCGAATGCTCGAGGCGACACGGCTGATCGCACTGGCCTGCAACTGCATGTCCAGGCCTAGCTGGGCGATACGTTCACCGACCGGCGTCAGCTCGTATTTGCGACTGCGTCGGTCCACTAGACGCAACTTCAGCGATTGTTCCAGTGCAGTGATTCGGCGTGCGACCGTTGCATGTTCGACGCTCAAAGAACGCGCAGCCGCCGCTAGAGATCGATGCTGGCAGAATCCGAGGAAAAACCGCAGATCTTCCCACGCGAATGGGGAATCTTTACGTACAGACATCACGGAAGCTGTATCGGTGGTCGTCAGACTCATTTCCATGTCAAATACTCCGTAGACCCTTCTTTTCGACTGCGCGTTGTCGAACGTTAATGTGTTGCGTTATTGGCTTCGTACATTACCGGTTTGCGCCGCTCGCCGAAGATGACCAGTTTCAGCACGATCAGCCCGAGGGCAATGGCGCAGAACAGGGCACCGCTGATCAGCGTGCCGTGCAGACCGAACTGGTTGATGAACAGACCGCCTGCCGTCGAGCCCACCGTTACCCCGAGGTTGATGAAGGAGATGTACAACCCGGTGACGAACTCCGGCGCTTCCGGTGCCTCACCGGTCAGCCAGACCTGGGTAACGATCAGCCCGCTGGTGTGCACGGCCCCCCAGAACAGGACGATGGCCGTCATCGACCAGATGTCGGGGCTGGCGAATGCGTAGACCAGCGCGTAGGCGACAGCCAGAAGAACCGGGTGCAGCATCGTGGTCAGCACTTTGCGCTGTGCCAGCCATTTGCCGGCCAGCAAATTGCCGGCGACACCACCTACGCCGAAGACGATGAGTAGCACGCTGATGAGCTCGGCCGAGAGGCTGGCTTCACGCGAGAGATATTCGGCGCTGTAGGCATAGACTGAGAACATTGCAGCGAAAATCATGGTAGAGGCGGCGATGTTCAGCCACAAGGCAGGCTTTCGTAGGATTGCCAGCTGTTCGCCGTAAGGTGTTTTCTGCCCTGCGTGTGTGTCCGGTAGCCACGCCAGGATGCCGATGCCGGCCACCACGTTGACCACGGTGCAGAACAACCAGGCGGTTTCGTAGCTGAATTGCGCGGCGATCCAGGTGGTGATCGGTACCCCCAGAACCATCCCCATGCTGGTCCCTATGAAGGCATGGGCGGTCGCTTGAGTCGCACGCTCCGGCGGGTACAGAGAAATGGCCGCGACGAACGCCAGGGAGAAATACAGCGGGTGGAATAGCGCCGGTACGATGCGCAATACCATCAAAGTGCCGTAATTGGAGGCATATGCCGACAGCGCACTGCTGATTGCGAAGATCCACAGACAGATGGTCAGCACCCGCTTGCGGTTGTACCTGGAAAACTTCAGCACCATCCACGGGCCGCAGACCGCGATCACCAGTGCGAACACACCGACCAGAAATCCTGCCTGAGCCACGGATACTCCGTACCGCTCGACGATCACTGGCAGAATGCCGACGACGCCGAACTCGATGGTATAGACACCGAACAGACCCAATGCGATGAAGAATATCGGAGAGAACAGTCTCATTTGCCAAGCCTCGTATTGATGACGATTTTGCCCAGCTGCTTGCCGGACTCCATATAACGGTGGGCGTCGACGATCTCATCCAGGCTGAAGGTCTTGCTGTCGATGTAGGGCAGCAGACTGCCTTCCTCGATACCCTCGATGACGTAACGTTTGGCTTCAGCAAACAGTTGCGGATCGTCGATGATCTCGTGCAGCAGATAACCGCGCAGCGTCAGCGACTTGGCCAACACCGGCAGCAGTGGATAGGGGGTGCTTTCTTCGGCCAGGGCGCCGTAGCTGATGAGCATGCCGCCGCGACTGGCGACGTCGACCAACGTCTGCATCAATGCGCCGCCGACCGGGTCGAAGATCAGGCGAACCCCGCTTTCTGCGGTCAAACGTTTGATTTCGGCAGTCAACTCCGCCTCGCCGACAACGACATGACAGGCACCTGCATTGAGCAGGGCCTGGACCTTGTTCGGCGAGCGGGTGAAGGCGATGCTGCGGGCGCCGGTACGCCGAGCAATCTGGATGGCCGCGAGACCCACGCTGCTCGAGGCCGCGGTGATCAGTACGGTGTCGTGTCTGCTCAGTTTACCAATCGGCAACAGTGCGCCCCAGGCCGTGAGGTACTGCATCCACACCGCTGCGGCCTGCTGCATGTTCAAGCGGTTCGGGTGCTTGACCAGCATGGCCGCTGGCACCACGGTCTGCTCGGCATAGCTGCCCCAGCGCGCGATGCTGCTAGGGGGAACGAGGCTGACCTGGTCGCCGACTGCGAACGCGTCGACGCCTTCGCCGGTCTCGAGCACGATCCCGGCCGCTTCGTAGCCGAGGCGACTCGGAAATGTTGCGGCTTCCAAGTACGCGCCACTGCGATACATCGACTCGGCGCGATTGAGTCCGATTGCATGCACTTCGATGAGCACTTCGCCTGCACCGGGTTGAGCGGCAGGCAAATCTTCGAGGTGAAGCACTTCAGGGCCACCATAATTATGGAAGCGTACGACCTTGGGCATTATTAAACCTCTGGCTGTTTGATGTTCGTTGATCGGCCCAACACGTGGTTCAGCCATCGGCTCCATAAATAGCGGACACGACAAGCTGTCCGAGACTATGCCCAGAGCCTTCAATGTAATTGTTGACCAGCATGACCATGGACAGCTTTTGCGCGGGATCCACGCACCAGGTATGTCCCGCCAGACCGAAGTGTCTCCAGGTGCCAGGAGCTTCAGCGGTGCTCGCCGTAACTGGGTCTTGCAGCACGCTGAAGCCCAGCCCCAGGCCGCGTCCTGGTTGACCCGCGAGCGGATATGCCCCTGGTTGCGGGGTTGCCATTTCCTCGATGTAGCTCGCCGGAATCAGCTGAGCGCCACCAGTGCGTAGGGTTTCAAGCAGAGTCAGATAGTCGCTGGCGGTACCGATTAGACCGAAACCGGCTGAGGCAAACTGCACCTGATCCTCGTGGCGTTGTGGGTCGACCCGCAGACCGACGCGTCGCGGCGCCAGCGAGAGGGTGTGGGCGCCGGACAGGCGCACGGTACGTGCGCCGCAGGTGCGGTAAGCCGCGCACAGACGCTCGGTATCCACCGCCTGAAAGCGCGTATCACGCATTTTGAGCGGGTCGAGCACCAGGTTTCTCAATGCCTGCTGCACCGATTGCCTGCCATCGATGGAGGCGAGCAAAGCGCCCACTACATCGGTCGCCAATGAGTAGCGACAATCACTGCCCGGTGGATAGCGCAGCGCTTGACGCGCGATGCGCTCGATGTTCTCTTGCAGCGTCAAAGCGGTGCGGTCGAGTCCATCGGAAATGCCGGCGCGCTGGTACGACGGCTGGCTAGAGTCCTGCAGAAAGCCATAGTCCAGGCCGGCGGTGTGACTTAGCAGGTGCCTAAGGGTGATGTTCGATGGACTGCCCTGAAACCCGGTGGTCTTAAAGCAGGGCAGCCAGCGGCTGATGGGATCTTCAAGCCCGATGCGCCCTTGCGCCACCAGCACCATCGCAGCTGTACTGGTAATCAGCTTGGATAGGGATCCCAATTGGAACAGCGAGTCAACTGCCATGGCACGCCCTGCTTCCCGGTCGGCGAAGCCGAGCGCGGTTTGGCAGACCAGTTCGCCGCCGTATTTGACGAGCACCACTGCGCCGGTGATCCGATCGTCGGCTATGGCCGTCTCGACGATGTTGCGGATGGCCTGCGAGGTTTTGGACGCAGTGCGGCGTCTTTGGTGGGGGCGATGGGACATGGTGCGGACGCCGACTCAGGAAGTACCGACATCCTAGAAGAGCTCAGGTAATCGAAAAATACGCTACGATTCCGATTATTAAGGACTAAATCATCCGCAATGGAGGCAGGTAGCCGTGAGCAAGCTCAGTGGTATCGGGGACTTCGTCCAAGTGGCTCAGGCCGGTAGCTTCGTGGCAGCAGGTCGAGCGCTTGGCATTTCGGCCTCCGCTGTTGGCAAGAGTATCGCGCGTCTGGAGACGCGTCTGAGCACGCGGTTGTTTCACCGCAGCACCCGTAGCCTGCACCTAACCGCAGAGGGGGCGTTGTTTCTCGCGCGATGCCTGCGCGTGATTGATGAACTGGATACTGCCGAATCCGAGCTGTCCGAGTCAGCAGGCGAAGCACGTGGCCGGTTGCGCGTCAGTCTGCCGATGGCGGGGCAGTTCCTGTTTTCCATGCTGGCCGATTTCATGCAGGCCTTTCCGGCCATCCAACTGGAAGTCGATTTCAGTGACCGACTGGTGGATGTGATCGAGGAAGGCTTCGACGTGGTCATTCGTACCGGTTCGCTCAGTGATTCGAGGCTGGTCTCCAGGGCACTGGGCACTTTCGATTTCCATCTGGTGGCAGCGCCGGAGTACCTGCGCCGCACTGGCACGCCCGTGACGGTCGACGATCTCGAAGGGCATGCCTGCTTGTTCTATCGCTTGCCCTCCAGCGGCCGCCTGGAAGCCTGGCCGTTGGGTGTCGAGCACGAGGCGCTGGCAGCCCAGCTACAGCCCGCGATGACCAGCAACAGTCTCGAAATGATCGTCACCGCCGCCGTGGCTGGACGTGGCCTGGCTTGTCTACCCGATTTCGCGGTGAGAACGGCGTTGAAGGAAGGGGCATTGCAGGTCGTTCTGGCTGACCAAGTCACGCGTACGCTGAATTTCAACATCCTGTGGACTTCGCACCGTTTCATCACGCCGAAGTTGCGTTGTTTTGTCGATTACGTGTCGCGGTCGTTGTAGTCCCAGCAACGACTTATGTGACCGCCTGCTGACCCCAAAGAAATTGATTGCCTCATCCTGATCGTTGGTCGCCTGGAACATGCGACCAACCGCTGCTCGACCAATAGCTCCGGTTTGTCGCTGGTCGCCGGTACCCGCCAGGAAACGAGCGAGTTTTCGCCGGCGCCGACTATCAACTGGCACGTGACCTCAACTGCAGTACTACGCGGCGCATATGATGGCTTGAATGGTCCGTGCATTATTTAATTTGCTGGTTGCCAGATGGACTGCCCTCAGATTCTTGGTTCTGCGATAGATAAATGAGGCCTTCGTTCGCCGCAGCGTGTGGGTGCCGTACAGCGCTGGATCAAGGCCAATGGCTGTCACCCAGGCTTTCACTATTCGAGCGTATTGCCTGGTGGACAGATGATCTGAACCATGTAGCCGACTCGGAAACAGACAGTCGTCGCTACGGAGGTGAGCCTGATGCATCCAGGCTTCCAAAGCCATACGGGTTTGCTCAGTGATCTCAAATTGCACCGGATGTTGAGTTTTCTGCTGCATCACGATCGCTCGTGACGACACATGCTCTCCATGGGCTACGTCCCGTACACGAAGCTTGGTTAAGTCGCAGGCTCGCAGCTTGCTGTCGATGGCCAAGTTGAACAACGCCAGATCCCTAGATTTCTTTGCGATCTGGAGCCTTACCCGGATGGCCCAGATATCTCTGAGTCGGAGCGGGGCTTTCTGCCCGACTAGCTTTCCCTTGTTCCATGGACGATGGGCGTAGGTAGCAGCGGTTTTCATGGGTTGTCCTCCGTATTAGAGGAGAACAAGGGTGAACTCGATACGGTGGACGGTCGCTATCGACCCAAAGCTGCCATGGCGAGAGTACAGCTCTTGCTGATTTTTCTAGGCCGGCGGGGGCCTGTGGGAGCGGGTCAGCAGTTGTACTTCCCCAAGTAGGTGATAGTGGCAGTACTTTCCGGCAAGCGCGTTACGGGCTCGACTTGAGATGAAAGCGAGCGACGGTCGTGCCAGATGGCCTCCCGACTCGTGCCAATCATGATGAAATGAGAGAACGGCGCCCCCTTGGCGATGACATCGGCCCGCTCAGCCGGGCTGCTTATCTGAGAAACGACGCGATCGAGGCCACCTGGCAGTTCCACAAAGTCGGAATCCATGTGGAATTCAAGCTCGTCAGCCATTCGCCAGGTTGGGTTGCGCTCTTCCCAGTCACTGTATTCAGTATCGGAGGCAGCTTCGGGAGGTTCTGGCTCCCATTGCTCGAAGGCGTATGACTCTGCTTCTTCATCACTGGCAAAGTTCGCGCCGAACAGGTGAAAGCCCCACAGTTCTTCATCCATTGACCAAGCCTCATGAAAAGGAAACAGGGATCGCTAACGAATCGCTTGTCGTGCCCGTTCCGCGGTTAGCAGGATGCGCTGGTACAGCAGCTGGAGAGCGATGCATCAGCGGTCACCCGTCGAGTTGCCCAGGTGGTGAGCCCGACAAAGCAGGATGAGTTGCGGAACACTTCTGCTTTCTTGGGCGCAATAGAAAACCGCAGACGTTAATCTGCGGGGCTTTCGAATAATGGAGGCCGAGATCGGAATCGAACCAGCGTAGACGGATTTGCAATCCGATCCAAGAAAACCCCGCCCATGCGGCTTGAAGCACTTTATCAGTTCCAAAATGAAATCGAAACGGCGCGCCTACAGGCCGCATTCTAGAAGGGTCGCCGAAATAGTCTTGGAACCGATTTTTCTACTGCCAAGCACCATGTCAGTTGCCCTCCCTGAAACATGAGCACGCCCTGCGCCGCATCAGTCCCTACACCGACCTCAAAGGGGGGTATCCAAATATCCGAAAGCAGCAGGTCACGACTGACCGCTGTCGACCCATTGCGGACAATCAAATCTGCTCAGCATACGCATGTTCCTAATGAAACCGCGTCTACAGAGGCCTTCTTCCGGGTATCCGGGTTCACGTTGAATTTTGTATCTTCCCCAATGCCGCATTGACAGCCAGCCATCCCTCTACAGCCGGCGCTCCGGCCTCACCGAATGCCCGTTCAAGCAGCTTTACTTGTTCACGTCGCAGCATTTCCTCAAGTCGCGAGCCTTCTTTGGTCAACTGAAGCAAACGCATCCGTTTGTCGGTATGCGATGCCACGCTGTCCACTAAGCCCATCTCTGCCAATTGCCGGAGCGGTATGTTCAGCGCCTGCTTGGTCACGCCGAGCAGAGCCAGCAGCTGCTTGACGCTGAGGTGCGGGTGCCGGGCTATGAAAAAAACGATCCTCTGATGCACACGGCCCAAGCCCCTGCGCTCAAGCATCTCGTCGGCCTTGGTGGTGAACGCCTGATAGCCAAAGAAAAACGCCTCCATGGCCTGCTGCTGTGCTTCCTGGTTTTTTAGGTCAATCATGTTGACTTATTCTCGACGAGCGTTCTACTTTAGGTAAAGGAGTTTGACCTATATTGTTCGAGCTTGGCCAGAGGTGATCCATGGCATTTTCTGAACGTGTTTCGCGCCTTAAAAGCTCTTTGATTCGTGAAATTCTGGCCGCCGCGCAGCGCCCAGGGATGATGTCTTTTGCAGGGGGGCTGCCGGCAGAGGAGAAGCTGCCCTCTGTGGACTGGGCTGAAATGCCCACCAGCATGGGCCAGTACGGGATGAGCGAGGGTGAGCCGATGTTGCGTGAGGCGCTGGCCAGGGAAGCCCGTGCGTTGGGAATCACGTGCGAGGCTAGCCAAGTGCTCATTCTCAGCGGCTCGCAGCAGGCTCTGGACCTGACATCAAAACTGTATATCGACAAAGGAACGCCGGTACTGCTGGAAGCCCCTACCTATCTGGCTGCATTGCAAAGCTTCCAGTTCTTCGGCGCGCACTGCCTTTCGCTGCCGATGGAGCGGGATGGCCCGGACCTGGAGTCGCTGCGCGAACTGCTGAGCCTGAACCGCCCCGCGTTCATCTATCTGATTCCAACGTTCCAGAACCCGACGGGGCTGCGCTACAGCGACAGGAAAAGGGACGAAGTCGCGGCGCTTCTCGATGAGTTCAACGTCACATTGATCGAAGATGAGCCTTATCGAGAGCTGAGCTTTGACAGCGTCGCGGCCATGCCGGTTGTAAGCCGTCTGAACACCACCAGCTGGATTTATACCGGTACTGTGTCCAAGACCTTGCTGCCCGGCTTGCGGATTGGGTATCTGATTGCCAGCCCCGACCTGTTCCCGCACTTGCTGCGGCTCAAGCAGTCGGCGGACCTGCACACCAGTCGGGTTGGCCAATGGCAGGTGCTTCAATGGCTGGGGACAGAAAGGCTTGACCGTCATCTTGAAGAGTTACGCAGCTATTACCGGGGTCGTCGAGACGCTTTCCAAGCGGCATTGGAGACGCACTTCGCCGACCTGGCCGAGTGGCAGATGCCAGAGGGAGGGTTGTTCTTCTGGTTGACGCTCAAGCACCCCATCGATACCCGGGAATTGCTCGAACCGGCACTGGCGGCCAATGTGGCTTTCATGCCAGGTGAGCCCTTCTTCCCGGAGCCTGACAAACATCCAGGGCACCTGAGGCTGAACTTCAGCCATGTTGCTCCCGACAAGCTGGATGAAGGTCTGAAGCGTTTGGCGGATGTCCTGCGTCGGGCTCTGATCCAACAGGCGGCCTGACTATGTCTAATGGGTCGAAATCTGCAATTCACGACAAGCCGATTTCGACCCATAGCTGTCAGTGACCAATAGCGCAAATTGGGTTCGTGTTTGAGGGAACCCAGCGGAATGTGGAATACAACAACGGGCGCTCCCTGAACCTGCACCAGTACAGCCTGCTGGCCACTGACACGGCGGGGCGAGCTTTGCTGGGGGACGATTCCCGCGACGGTGCTATTGCGTGAAAATCAGACGCAGGGCTTCACAAGTGGTATCAGCCTGCTCAAAGTAAACGTCCGGCGAACTCACCTTCCGAACTCCAGCATTAAGTCAATGGTGTCCGCTCAATACGTGGGCACCATCGCTTTCAATGCTGAAGCTCGGAAGATGAGTTCGCCGGACGCTTACAGATCCATAGACAGTGAGTCAACCAAACGAAACCTGTTCAGCCGCTGCGCCGTAAGCCTGTTTCTGCCGAAGTGCGGCGATCTGGATAACGGTCGGAATGGTGACCCTGAAGGCTGGACTGGCAATGTCCACGGCAGTCCACGCTCCGGTGACAACCCAGCCGATCGGCCCGGTGATGACCGCCATCGTTCTCATCATCGTGCCGGTGGCAGCGAAGCTCAGGCCGCGACCGATGAGCGCCTTGAGGACGGCGTTGACCACAATCGCCGTCAGTTGATACGACTTGAAGCCGCCCGCCCGAAACACGGTTTGGAATACACCAAACATCGCTTCCGCCGTAAACAGGTTGGTGTTCTTGAGGCCAATGGATTCGCCCAAGGCCTTGATCTCTTCGGCGGACATCTTTTCCAGCGCGTCGCGCAAAATCTTGCTCAGCAGGTTCTGTTCGATCAGGTCGATGCTCGAGCCCTTGTTGTAGTTGACCTTGAGCTTGTCGCAGACATCCTCCAGTACCTCACGGTACAAGACACCTTTACCACCACGGAGCATCGTGGCAATCGTGTTCCCCCCGAAACACTGGATCTCGGCGGCGATCTGCTGCCAGTAACGTCTGTGGTCAGGATAATGCGACTTATATTCGGGCGTCGTGGACAGCTCTTCGGTCAGCCGCGAGCTACCGTCTTTGTCATAAACCAAGCAATAGACCAGATCATTCAGGTCACTGGAATCCATCGAACCCAGGAATTTCAAATCCGGATCGTCTCTATATGCCATATCTCGCTCCATGCTTTGATCAGTGTGTCAGGCATACGGTAAAAAGCCGTAATGCTCTGCCCTTATCGGCGGCCATTCCGGAACCTTGATTTTAAAAGAGCAGGGGAAACCGGGAAGTCTCCCGCTTGATAAGACCGAACAGAGACACGATGCTCGCATCTATCCTGGCCTGTAACCGGCCTCCGCCAAGGACAGCTATGGGTCGACAGCGGTCAGTCGCGACCGACTGCTGTCGGCCCGTAACAGACATCTGTAACCGGTTAGGCGTACGGCGAACTCCAGTTTCGCCATCAGCCACGGCATCAATGCCAACATCATCCGTAAATGCCTACCGTGCTACCAAGAGCAGCCGGCGGCAACGCTGCCAGCTTTCGTCACGCCAAGAGCGCAAGCGTTGCAGTTGCAGCCCCAGATCGAGGCGATGAGCATAGATAGTCTGGGCTAATCCTTAACGATCACATCAGGCGGGTAGTCCTGTGAATTTGACTCACGCAGGGCGGCTAGAACTACGCGGCTAATCGCTGCTGCATCTCTGCTCGTGGCGGGACGAAGTAACATTCCATGCTGAGACCTCAATCCTGAAGAATTACAGCTTAGCGCATCGCAATGTGCCTTCCCCAAGCTATGGTGGTAACTGCCGTTTGACAGACGCCACATCAGTCACGACTCATCCTTTCATTTGCCAAAGCTTGGGGCAGAGTCGATACCACTGACATCCATGCCAAAGGAGTCACCTATGTCAACGCTTTATCCCAGTATTGATCCTGAGGGGCTGGTCGAGTACTCGGTGGTCTACACCGACCGCTCGCTCAATCACATGTCACAGGCATTTCAAGGCGTGATGAAAAACATTTCCAGGACCCTGAAACAGGTCTACAACGCCCAGGCTGTTGCGGTGGTACCAGGGAGCGGCACATTCGGCATGGAAGCGGTGGCACGGCAGTTTGCCAGCGGCCAGCAATGCATGGTGATACGCAACGGCTGGTTCAGCTATCGCTGGAGCCAGATCCTTGAGATAGGCAACATTCCGGCGGCTACCACGGTGCTGAAAGCCCGACCGATAGACACGGGTCGCCAAGCGGCTTACGCCCCACCACCTCTTGACGAAGTCCTGGCAGCCATCAAGGCGCAGAAGCCGCAGATGGTCTTCGCCCCCCACGTTGAAACCTCATCAGGGATTATCCTGCCCGACGAATACGTCCGGGCCGTCGGCGACGCCGTGCATGAAGTGGGTGGCTTGTTCGTGCTGGACTGCATCGCCTCAGGCACGCTTTGGGTTGACATGCAGAAATGTGCAGTGGACTTGCTGATCAGCGCACCGCAGAAAGGCTGGAGCGCCTCCCCTTGCTGTGCCCTGGTGATGTTCAGCGCGTTGGCCCTGGAGCGCATGGAGCAGACGCATAGCAGCAGCTTTGCCTGCGACCTGAAAAAGTGGCTTCAGATCATGCAGGCCTACGAACAGGGCGGGCATGCCTACCATGCGACCATGCCCAGCGACTCGCTCGCGCGATTCAACGACGTGATGAACGAGATGCAGGCCTACGGTTTCGATAAAGTCCGCGGCGAACAACAGGCTCTGGGCGATCGGGTGCGCACCATGTTGACCCGCAAAGGCATCAAAAGCGTGGCTGCTGCCGGTTTTCAGGCCCCTGGCGTAGTGGTGAGCTACACCGACGATGCGGGTATCAAGACCGGTAAGAAATTTGCCGACCACGGCCTACAGATCGCCGCGGGGGTACCGTTGCAATGCGACGAGCCCGCCGATTTCCAGACCTTCCGCATCGGTCTGTTCGGGCTCGAAAAACTGCACAATATCGAGCGCACGGTCAGCACCCTTGAGCAGGCGATCGACGAAGTGATGGCGAGCTAAGCCATCATCCTGGCCCCAGCACCTACCGCAGGTGAATTTGCCCCCAAAGGCGCGCCCACTTTCAAGGCGCGCCGAACAGCATCGTCCAGTACACACCCTCATCGCTACGCGAGTTCGCAGCAAAAGCAGCGCCCACCTGGGTAAACATCGGGTTCATCAGGTTGGCGCAATGCCCGGGGCTGGCCAGCCAACCTGCCATCGCCTTGCTCGCAGCCCCTTGCCCGGCGGCAATGTTTTCGCCGATCTGGCGTCCACGGTACCCGGCATCGCGCGCCCGGTCTGCCGGTAGATCGCCGTTGGGGTCGCGGTGCGCGAAGAAGTTGGCGTTGGCCATCGCCCGACTGTGTCTCTGCGCAGCCGCGCCCAGGGCGGTATTCCAGGCCAACGGACGTGCAGCGGCGAAGCGCTGGCGGCCACACAGACGCGGCTTCGACCGTGCTGCGTTGACCTGTGCCAGCAACGCTTTGCCAACGGATTGACCATTGCCGAGCTGGGCATCGAGCAAGGGGCGCGCCAACACTACCCGCCACACGTTCCGGTCGCGACTGATACCAATATCGGCAAATTGGCTATCGAGCAAAGCAGCGCAGTAGTCGCTGCGCAGCATGTCAAAGGCCTCCTCGGCATCCCGGGCGCCGACCAGACGGATGGCCCGCACCCTCACCGCCTGGTAGCCGACAGCCTTCAACCCTTCCCGCAAACCACCGCTATAGCCGGCAGGCAACGCCAGCTTCGACTTTAATGCCAGCGGCGTCGACACCTGAACCAGGCCTCTCTGGCAGCGCTGTGGTTGGGCGCGGTAGTCGTTGATGGCCCTTACCAGTTGCCGCTCCCCGCTGGCATGGGCGGGGCTGACGAACAAGGAGAGCAAGGCAACGAGGCAAAACGAAAAAATGGCGGAGTAGCGGACAGCGTGGCGCATGGGCGAACGGCTCAAGAAGGATGACGGCAGCAAAGCCACTTGAAGGGGCTCGGCTCAGACTGGGCGTCTCAAGTAAGGTTCAAGCGGCAATGATGATTTGTCGGTAGAGCGAAACGCTGGCTTGGGGCGTGGCCGCCAGATTTCCGCACTTGGCCTGGAAACGGAGCGGTTTGGCTCCTATACCAGAACAGCCGGTTTTGGTAGACAATCGCCAGCCGATCCTGACCTCGCAGAGAGTGCTGCGGCCTTTGACAGGCGCCGCCCGCCCCCAGAAAAAGGAAGTCCCATGCCAGCTTGCCCCCTCCCCACCGACGAAGCAGCTCGCCAGCGCACGCTGGATGAGATGCACCTGCTCGATACGCCGGCCGAGCATTACCTCGACACCCTGGTACGGCTTACCCAGCAACTGGCACACGTGGACACGGTGCTGATCAGCCTGATCGACCAGGAGCGCCAGTGGTTCAAGGCACGTATCGGGCTGGAGGCCAGCGAGACGCCGCGCAACGTTTCTTTCTGTGGCTACGCCATCCTTGGGGAGGGCACATTGTTGGTGCCCGATGCCACGCATGACCCGCGTTTCGTCGACAACCCGCTGGTAATCAGCGCACCCTATATCCGCTTTTACGCCGGGCACCCCCTGCGCGCGGGGAATGGCAAGGCCATAGGGACATTGTGCATGCTCGACCCCCGCCCGCGCACGCTGAACGAAACGCAGCAAGCGAACTTCAAGGACCTGGCCACGCTTGCAGAGGGTTATCTGCAGCTGCGTGGCCTGATCCAGAGTAACCGTGACTTGCGCCTGGAAATGGACCGAGAGCAGCGCAAGGCCATGCTTGATCCGTTGACGCAGTTGTGGAACCGCAACGGTCTGACAGCGTTTCAGGACCACGAGCGGCGCCGGGCAGCACAGAGCAGCCTGCGCCTGGGGGCGATCTATGCGGACCTTGACCATTTCAAAAGCATCAACGACAGGTATGGCCATGCCAGCGGCGATCAGGTGCTTTGCGAATGCGCCCGCCGCCTGCGCGCAGCCCTGCGCCCGGACGATCTCGTGGTGCGCCAGGGCGGTGAGGAGTTCGTCGCTCTGGTCAGGGTCAACGACAGCGAAGAGCTCAAGGGGATTGCCGAGCGGGTTCGGCAGATGATCGGCAGCGAGCCGGTACAACTTTCCACAGGCCCGCTACGGGTCAGCCTGAGCATCGGCTGCACGCTGCTCAACGATGACGAGCACCTCGACCAGGCGCTGGAACGCGCCGACACCGGGCTCTACAGCGCCAAGCAGAATGGGCGGGACCGGGTGGTTTACGTGCAATCGGTAGCCTGAGCGAAAGCCGCAAGGCACTGGTGCTCCAGCTCGATACCGAAAGCCGCCAGATCCGACTCGACCACGCCCAGGGATACCACCGCACCGCTCGCGTCAGGATGGGGCCCTGGCCGTGCCCTGTATGTCGGCCGTCTGCCTGGAGCCGACCTTATGAAGTCGCTACGCGCTGGAGCTCATTGACCGATACGCCAGTTTGCTCGAGCCAGGCTTTACGTCGGGCAAACAATGCAGGCGCGATGACGTTGACCTCTGTGATCAACACATCCAGCTCGGCATTTTTCAAGTGCCCGTTTTCGACCAGTACCCGCCCGGCCACCATGGTCATGTCGACATCCCCACCCTGGACCGCATGGACGAGGTTGTGATGAAGGTTGGCCAGCGGTCCTTGGGTGATCACCGGTGTCATTCTTGGCGTATCAATGCGCACCGCGATGATGTCCGCTGCCTTGCCTTTTTCCAGGGAGCCTATCTGCTTGTCCATACCCAGCGCGCGGGCGCCGTCAATGGTCGCCATGCGACAAACCGACCATGCGTCGAGGGCAGCAGCATTGAGGCTGACGAACTTGGCCAACAGCGATGACACTTTCATTTCCTCGAACATGTCCAGGTTGTTGTTTTCTTTCTCGCCATCGGTCCCCAAACCGACCGCGACGCCGGCCGCCAGCATTTTTTCCACCGGTGCGGCACCCGAGGCCAGTTTCATATTGCTGACCGGGTTGTGTGCCACTCCGACTTTGCGCTCGGCCATCAAAGCAATTTCGGCATCGTCCACCCAGACACAGTGAGCGAGCAACACCTTCCTGGCATTGAGCAGGCCAAACTTTTCCAAAGCCTGGACGGGCCTGATGCCATGGCGGCGAAGGGTTTCTTCAACATCGAAGCGGCTTTCGTTGCTGTGGGTGTGGAATCCGACGTCATTGGCTTTGCAGATATCAGCAATTCGTTGCCAGGCCTTGGGCACTGCATAGAACAGGTGCTCCAGGCCGACCCAGACATTGATGCGGCCATTGGCTGCACCATGCCAGCGCTCGATCAAGGTTTCATTACTGTCCAACGTCTCGAAGTAGTCATGGTCCGGGTGCTCTGCTACATATGGCACGAGCACCGCCCGGATGCCGAGCTCATTGGCCGCTTCGGCGCTACCGTGCATGTACCGCCACATGTCCACAATAGTCGTGGTGCCGGACAACAGCGCTTCGCTATAGCAGAGCATGGAAGCCAGGCGTGCTTCGCTGGGCAGCAGAACGCGGTGCATGGGGTCAATATACTGCTGCAGCCAGTCCCAAACCGGCAAACCTTCCGCCGTACCGCGAAGGATGCCGGAATGGCAGTGGGTGTTGACCAGCCCGGGCATCAGCAGCCGATCGGTCAGGCGCCGGACCTTGGCTTCGGGATACCGGGTGAGCAGCTCAGTTGCCGGGCCGACGTCGGCAATCACGCCGTCGCAAATCAATACGGCGCCATCCTCAATGACGGTGTTAAAGGCGTCCATGGTAAGCACCACGTCAGCCCTCAGGAGTTCACTGATCATCATGTTCGACCTTTTATGAATGTTTCTGGAGGGCCGGTATTCAGCTTTCGCCAAGTACCGCGTTACGCGCCGCACTGGCCTGCGCTTCATCTGTTTTGGTAGGTCCGTTGAACACCAGGTTGAGGATCAGTGCAGTGAGCACACTGAGAATGATCCCGCTTTCGGTGAACACCCGACTCCATTGGGGAAGGTGGTGGAAATACAGCGGGGAAACCATCGGGATCATGCCAATGCCAACGCTGGTGGCGGCGATCAGCAAGTTGTAGCGCGACTGCTCGAAGTCAACCGTAGACAGGATGCGCACCCCCATGAGCGTAACCATGCCGAACATCACCATGCCGGCGGCGCCGAGCACATACTGCGGTGTCGACGCCACCACATACGCCAGTTTTGGAAAGAGCCCGAGGGCGATGAGGATCAGCGCACCGGCTATGCACACATAGCGACTCTTGACCCCGGTCATGGTGACCAGGCCGATGTTCTGCGAAAACGACGTGTAGGGAAATGCATTGAATACGCCGCCGACAATCGCGCCCATGCCATCGGCACGAAGTCCGCGCACCAGGCGCTGGCGGCTGGTGGGCCGGTCGACCATGCTTCCCAATGCCAGGAACATCCCCGTCGACTCGACCATGGTCACCAACATCACCATGCACATTGAGATCACGGCCACGGCGTCGAACGTCGGCGGGCCAAACGCAAAGGGCGTGATGGTGGAGAACCAAGGCGTTTGAGCGATGCCATCAAGGACGATATCCCCGCGAATGAAGGCAATCACAAAACCGACCAATACACCCAGCAACACTGCGATATTGGCAATAAAGCCTTTAGCGAATCGGTTGAGCCCTAGAATCAACAGTAACTGAGCCAGCGAGATAGCCAGGTAGACCGGGTTGCCGTAATCCGGATTGGGCCCGCCATCAGCCAGCGTTGGTTGTCCGCCGGCTGACCAGTCGATGCCAACGCGCATCAGGCTGATGCCGATCACCAGCAACACAGTCCCCGTCACCACCGGCGGAAAATAGCGCAGCAGCCGCCCCATCACCGGGGCGAACAGAAAACCAAACAGACCCGACGCGATAATCGCACCATACACGCCCGGCAGGCCGAGGCCGGGGGTCACGGCGATGGCAATCATCGGCGTGACCGAAGCGAAGGTCACGCCCATCATGATGGGCAGCTGAATGCCGAAAAAACGGTTGCCCGCGCACTGCAAGAGCGTCGCCAGGCCCGCCGCAAAAAGATCGGCATTTATGATCAGGGTCAACTGGTCCTTGGGAAGTTTCAGTGCAGCGCCGAGGATCAGCGGCACAATAATGCAGGCCGAATACATCACCAGCACATGCTGAAAGCCAAGTACTGCAGTTTGTATCAGCGGTAAGCGCTGATCTACCGGGTGCACGCTAGGGGTCATTTGTCCTCTCCTGAAACGTATTGTCGAGGCAGTGATGAAATAAATAGTTATTGTGGTTATGGGTAGCGCAGCACCACCATGCGCCAGCCCGTACCCGTTGTAAAAATGGGTCCCATTTAATTTTTTTATGGAGCAGCGATGAGGTTGTCTCTTGAACAACTGGCCGCTTTTTCTGCGGTCGTCAGTGAGCGCTCTTTTTCGGCCGCAGCACGCAAATTGGGCAAGTCGCAATCCGCTGTGAGCATTTCCGTTGGCAACCTGGAAATCGATCTGGGAATTACCCTGTTTGATCGCAGTCAGCGCTATCCACAACTCACCAATGAAGGCAGGGCCTTGTTGCGTGACGCCGAGGCCATTCTGGGTCAGTGCTGCAACATGGAAAGTCGTGCGAGCAGCCTGGCGCAGGCGTTGGAGACTGAGCTAGTGATCAGCATCGACGAGGCGATCCCCTATCAGTCCCTTGCACCTGTTCTAGAGGAATTCTCCCGCCGGTTCCCCCATGTCGACCTTACTGTGTTGCATCCTTGCGGGCAGGATGTACTGACAATGATCGAAGACAAAAAACTATTGCTTGCCATGATGTGTACCCGCACTCATTACCCGCGAAATCTGCAATTCATACGTCTTGGCAGCATCACGTTCAGCAACGTCGTCGGCCGCCAACACCCTCTGGTCGCAATGCCCACCGTCAGCTTCAATCAATTGAGCAACTACCGACAGTTGATCTACCTCCCCTTCCAGGACCGCTTGCCCACCAGTGAATACCTGAATTCACCCAACCATTGGCGTGTAGAAAGCTATTTGACCTTGATGGGCATGCTGCGCGCAGGCATGGGATGGGCCACAGTGCCCAGGCAACTGATACAAGCGTTGGGTCCCAATGGGGAGTTTGTGGAACTGCAGCTGGAAGCTTACCCGTACACCGATTGGACGGTAGGCGTCGACCTTGTCTGGTCGTCAGGCTTGCGTTTGGGCAAAGCGGGTACCTGGCTGCGTGAGGCGCTGGGGCGAACGCCGATAGCGACGTAAAAATTAGAACGCAGACCTCATCAAGATGTACGCCCCTGCAGCACAGTGAACGCATACATCCCCGCCAGCATTGCCACTACGAATACCAGTACCTGCCAGTGCCCGATAAGCGAGATGGCGACCGCAGGCCCCGGGCAGATGCCGGCAATGCCCCAGCCTATGCCGAACACCAGGCTGCCACCGATCAGGCGGGCGTCCAGCTCCCTTTTCACAGGTATCTGCATGGGGGCGCCAAGCAACGACCGCTTGTGTTTGCGTGCCCAGTTCAGCGGAGCAGCCGCCACCGCGATGGCCCCTGCCATCACCAGTGCGAGTGACGGATCCCAGGCCCCGGCCACATCGAGAAAAGCCAACACCTTGGCGGGGTTCGCCATGCCTGCCAACAACAGGCCAAGACCAAAGATCAAGCCGGCGAAAAAAGCTGTCAACTTGCTCATTCTCAGGCCCCCAGCGCATGGCGGATGACGTACACGGTCGCAAAACCGCTGGCCATGAAGCACACCGTGGCCACGATTGAACGGGGTGACAAGCGCGAGACTCCACACACACCGTGGCCACTGGTACAGCCTGAGCCGTACCGTGTCCCAAGGCCAACCAGCAGCCCGGCAATCACCAACGCCGGCCACGAGGTGTCGATCTCGATTTCCGGCAGCACGGCGAACAGCCCCCACACCAATGGCGCGATCAGCAGGCCGAGAAGAAACAGCGCCTTCTCGCCCCAGCCCTCACTGCCCCATTGCAGCACGCCTGCAAGCAGGCCGCTGATGCCGGCGATGCGACCATTGGCCAGAATGAACAGGCTGGCGGCCAGCCCGATCAAGGCCCCTCCCCCCAAAGCACTCCAGGGTGTGAAGTTGATCCAATCAATGTTCATGTTGCATCTCCGGCGCAGTGAAGCTGGTATAGGGCGTTGAACAGCACATCAACATGGCAGGCATGATAACGATTTGCCAGGCGCCCCACACCGCTCAACCCGGCAGCGCCGCCAACACCGCAGTGACCATGCCGTTGAACGTCGCCGGCGAGTCCACCACGCGCGCAGTGACTTTCGCCTCACCGTCGGCACGGGTGGCGCGCCGGGCCTGGTCGGCAGTGGCCGACAGCTTGACGATCACCACTTCGCGGCGCGGGTTGATATAGATTTTCTGGCCGAAGCGCCCGCTGGCCTCGACTGAGCCGTCGCCATCATTTTTCTGGAACCAGTAGTTGCGATAAGCGTAGCCCGGGCGGCCGGGGGCAAGGTTGCCTTGGGCAAACAACGCCGGGTCGGCGGGCTGGAAAGTGCTGCGCACCGCTTGGTTGAAGCTGTCATCCTTGACGTCACGGGCCAGCTCACGGCGCACCCGTTCGGCGAAGCGCGCGCTGTCGCGCAGGTTGCAGCTGATACCGCCGCTGGCCATCTCGGTACCGAGCGGGTCGACTTGAACATAGGCATCGTCCTGGGCAAAGCGTGACCAGATACGTTGTTCAACCAGTTGGGCCCAGTTCAGCCCGGTGATGCGCCGCAGCGCCCAGGCCAACGCTTCGGGTGAACCGTTCTGGTAGAAGAACAACGGTTTGGCGCCTGAGCCCGACGCCTTTCGTGCGTGCTGGAGGAAACTGTAGATATCCCCCGGCATGCCCTCGGCCCGAGGTATCAACCCGGTAGCGGCAAACAGCCCAAGGTCCGGCGGCACTTGCGGCGGGTACTCCACAGCCACCTGCATGTCGAGGTTGGCTTGCACCGTCGCCTCGCCAAACGGCGTGCCGCTGAGTTCCGGCACGTAATGCGCCAGTGTACGTTGCGGGTCCAGCGTGCCTTCGGCGATCAGTTGGGCGGCGATCAGGCCAGTCACCGACTTGGTCATCGAGGCCCAGATATGCGGCTGGCCGGGTTGGAAGCCCTCCAGATAACGCTCGTACACCACCTGGCCACGGTGCAGCACGATAAGCCCGTCGGTGCTGGTCTGTTGCAGGTAGCTCGCCAACGTCAGGGGCTGCTCGCCGGCATTGAACGCCACCTGGTCCAGTGGCAGCTCGGTGCCTGCTGGCAAGGCTAACGGTGTGGAAGCGCGGCCGATGCCCCGGGTCGGCGAAACCTCGCGGGCGTGGCGCATGGACCAGCGCAGGTAAGGTGGCTGGAACGCGTTGGCCTGGTTCACGCGCAACTGCGGTGCGGGTGGAAACCCTTGCATCACGCCCTGCTCTGCCGGTGCGCTGCTGGCCATGCCCGGGGCAAGTGTACTGGCCAGCATCAGAGCGATGGCCGGCAGGTTGGCGGGTGAAGCGTGCATGCTGCGTTTGGACATTGTCTTGCTCCTGGGTTGGTCTAGAAGTTGGCGCCCACGCTGAATGCCACATAGTCGCGGTCGCCGCGGGTGCCGTAATCGCCATCGAGATAATCGGTGTAGGCAAGGCTTGCCCAGTACTTGCTGGCCAGCGCCACGTCGACGCCCAGGCTGATCGAGCGCGAGCCTTCATTGAAGCCCGAGCCGTCGGCAGGCGAATAGCCTTTCACATCGTGGGACCAGGCCAGGTTGGGACGGATGTCCACGCCCGGGACCAGGTTCTGATAGCTCCAGGTCGCGCGCAGGCGGTAGCCCCAGGAAAACGGCGTGACGAACCCTTCGCCGTTGCAGTCGCCAGGGCTTTTCGAAATCGCCTGGCAAAGGCTGTTGTCGGCCAGCTCTCCGTTGCCGTAGGCCCCGGAACGGCCATAGCGCGGCCCGAAACGCCCCTCGAGCCCACCCACATAGGTTGCGCCCACCTCCCCCATCAACAGCAGCTGGTTGGCCCCCATGACCTGGCTGAACGCTTGCACTGCCGACACTTGGGCCTGGGTCACCTCTTTGCGTCGATAACCGTCGAACAACGTATCGTCGGTCGAAGGGCGCAGGCCTTCGGCGTTGAGCGGGCTGCGGCCCGGGGCGTTGAGCAGCGACTGCAGTACATCGTTGCCGTTGAGCTGCACCGGCTGGTTGGGGCGGTGACTCAACTCCCCCTGCACAGCGGTACCGTTGTGCAGGGTGGTGGCGAAGGTGATGCCGTAGAGCCGGATATCCTCAGGGTACTGCGCCAGGTACTGCGAGGTTCCCATGCGCAGGGCGCCGGCCACGGTCTGCCCCGCGCTCGAAGCCAGGAAGGCACCGCAGCCGGACAGGGGCACGCCAATGTTGCCGCACAAGTCCCTGGCAAAACCGGTATTGGCGAAGTAGCGGCTGCTGACGGTACCCAGGTAGGGAGAGCGGCTGTGGTAGTTGGCCGCGAACAGGCCAAACTCGGTATCCAGCGACTGGACATACCAGTGCAAGGCAAAACCCCATTGGCCTCCATTGCGCGCATCCTGGTCGGCCCCGCGCGGCACGCGCACGCCCTCATCGGCAAGCGTCACGCCCATGGACGCCAGCGCTTGGGAAACCCCCGGGTTGGTGACCATCTGCCCACCGACATCCAGGCCTTGGCAGCCCTCGGGCATGAAGTCATTGCCGGAGAAGAAGGTCGCACAGTTGTCCAACCGGGTCTGCTCCCAGTCCAGTTGGTAGAAGGCGTCGAATGACAGGGCCTGGTTGATGTTTTGCGTGACATACAACAGGTTGACCGGCGCCAGCGCGTCTTTGACTTCCGAGCCTGGCCGGCGCAGTGCGGCCTGATTGAACGGGCTGATCACGTTCAGGCCACCCTGAATGAACAGGCTTTCGCCCCAGTTCACCACCTGATTGCCAAGGCGCACTGAGCCGGGCTCACCGTCGATGTCGTAGAGGGCATAGGCAAACGCATCGAGCAGTTCCGCTGCGGCGGTTTTGGCCGATGCCTGGCGGTTGTGGTCGTCGATGTCGACAGCACGCTGGCTGTGGTCGCGCTGCACCGTGTCATACCAGTAGGTGCCGCGCAGAAACACCCCGACGTTGTCCCGCTGCAGTTCCAGGTCATGGGTTGCTTTGAAAATGGCCGAGAACACATCACCCGAGCGGTAGTTCCGCCGGCCGTCATTACTGTTGGCGGCCTGCAACAGTTGCTTGTCGGGGTTGGCTGTACTGACGGCAGTGCCGAACGAAAGCGCCGTATCGAAGCGGCCTTCGAGCGGGCCGGCCTGGAATTGCACGGCAGCCGCCGGGGTGGCGAGCAGGCAGCATAGAGCCGCCAGCGGCGCTTGGCGCCGGCAGAAATGGATGTATACGCTCACTCTTAACCTCTTGTTGTTTTATTCGAGAGTGAAAGGTGGGGTACCACAGATGAGGTACCGGCCGCCCAGGCTGGCGGTATCGGTAATGTGGATTATCGGGGCAGTGAAAGCGGGCTCACAAATAGCGTCTTCGGATCAGTGCCATGCCGGATTGTTATGGCCTGGGCGGAGGTTGGGCGAGGCGTTCGGGGGCCTGGCTGGGGTGGGGTGGCGTCAATCGAGCGCCCCCCAGATGACCTCAAACAGCCAACAGTTCCAAGGCCCTGCGCACCTTGCCTGGTATGGCAACCGCGCGCTGCTCACGACGGTCAACGAACACATGGGTAAAGCGACCGGCTGCGCACGCTTCAGGCTCGCCCTCGACGAAAACGGCCAGCGCGTAGTGCACCGAGCTGTTACCTGTGCCCGTGACCGCGATACCCACTTCGATGCGTTGCGGAAAGGCGACCGCGGCGAAGTAGTCACAAGCAGACCCGACCACATAGGCCACGACCGGGTCGCGGTGGATATCCAGACCGGCATGCTCGATCAGCCAGGTGTTCACGGCGCTGTCAAAAAACCCGTAGTAGACGACATTGTTCACATGCCCATACAGGTCGTTGTCGTGCCAGCGCGTGGTGATCGGCTGGAAGTGGCGATAGGCGCCGCGTAGCGGGCGTTCCCTGGCCATGATCAGAACGCCGCCTGGTAGAGTTCGACAGCATCGGCGAGAGTGACCTTGCGCGGGTTGTTCACCAGCAGGCGCTGCTGCTGCAGGGCCTCTTCGGCAAGCTGTTGCAAGCTGTGCCGGGGCACGCCGACATCACGCAACCGGCTCGGCAAGCCGCAGCGTGGTGCCAATTGTTCCAGTTCGGCAATGAACTGGCTGCACAACTCATGGGGGCCGCCAGGCACCAGCCGCTCGCCCAACAGCGCCGGCGCCAGCGCCGCGTAGTCGGCGAATGCCTCGCTACGGTTGAAGCTCATGACATGCGGCAGCACCAAGGCATTGGCCAGCCCGTGCGGTACGTGGAAACGCGCCCCCAGCGGGTAGGCCAAGGCGTGCACCGCAGCCACCGGTGCGTTGGCGAACGCCTGGCCGGCCAGGCAGGCCCCCAGCAGCATGGCCTGACGGGCCTGCAGATTACCGCCGTTGTGCACCGCCTGGTCGAGGTTGCCTGCCAGCAGTGTCAAGGCCTCGCGAGCCAGCAAGCTGGACAGTGGGTTGCGTTTGAACTTGCTGGTGCTGGCTTCGATGGCATGGACCATCGCGTCGATGCCCGTGGCGGCGGTGATCGCCGGTGGCAGGCCCAGGGTGCGCTCGGCATCGAGCAGCGCAAGGTCAGGCAGCAGCAGCGGTGAAATCACCGCCATCTTGGCGCACTCGCCGGTGGTGATCACGGCAATGGGCGTGACCTCCGAGCCGGTGCCGGCGGTGGTAGGGACCTGAATCAGGGGCAGGCGCTGGCCCTTGGCCTGGTCTATGCCATACACCGCCTCCAGGGTCTGGTCGCACCCTGGGTGGGCCAGCAGCGCCACCAGTTTGGCGACGTCCATGGAGCTGCCGCCACCGAAACCGACAATCAGCTCGGCACCGATATGCCGGGCCCGGCCGACGGCAGCCAGCACGCAGGCATGGCTGGGGTCGGCGCTGACATCACTGAAAATCGCCGCGCTCAGGTTCGCCCGGGTGAAGCCAGGCAGTACATCGTCAAGCATCCCCAGGCTGACGATACCGGGGTCGGTGACGATCAGCACGCGGCGCACGCCGCGTTGCTGGCACAGCTGGGCCAAGCGGCCAGCGGCGCCCGGTTCACAGAGCAGCTGGGCGGTGGTGGCAAAACTGAATGGCTGCATGTTCATGTTCCTTTTGTTCTTGTGGGTGAACGGCACAGCGATCAGAAGGCGAAGTGCGCTTCATCCAGGCTCATCAGGCACGGGGCGCCGCCACGCAACGCCTCACAGTGGGCACTTGCGCGCGGCAGGATGCGCCGCCAGTAAAAGTCCGCTGCGTGCAACTTGGCCTGGTAGAACGCGCTGTCGCCGCTGCCAGCGGCCAGTGCCGCACTGGCCCGCTCGGCCGCCCGCAGCCACAACGCAGCCAGCAGCACATAGCCTGAATAGGCAAGAAAATCGACCGACACCGCTCCAATTTCCTGGGGGTCGCAGCGGCAGGCGTCGAGCACCTCGGCGCTCAGGTTGCGCCACTCCTGCAAGCGCAGGGTCACTGCCCCGGCCATCCCTGTCAGGTCATCTGCGCGGCACTCGTGCGCCGCCTCCAGCAGTTCATCGATCAACAGGCGCAGCTGCTCGCCGCCGTCGGCCAGTACCTTGCGGCGCACAAGGTCCAGGGCCTGGATGCCATTGGTACCCTCATACAGCTGGGTGATCCGGCTGTCGCGCATCAACTGCTCCATGCCCCACTCGCGAATGTAGCCATGGCCGCCATACAGCTGCACGCCCAGGCTGGCGACCTCCTGGCCGACATCGGTGAGGAAGGCCTTGACCACCGGAATCAGCAGCGCCGCCCGACGCCCGGCGGCGGCCTGCACTTCAGGCTGCGCCGCACCCTGTTCCAGGTCGAGCGCCTGGGCGGCGTAGGCCGCCAGCATCCGGCAGCCCTCGCTGAGGGTCTTCTGGGTGAGCAGCATGCGCCGCACGTCAGGGTGGCAGATGATCGGGTCGGCGCTGCGCTCGGGCGCCACCGGGCCGGCCAGGCTGCGCGACTGCAAGCGCTCCCGGGAGTAGGTCAGGCCACCCTGGAACGCGGCTTCGGCAATGCCCAGCCCCTGCAGCCCCACCTGAAAGCGCGCATCGTTCATCATGGTGAACATGCAGGCCAGGCCCTGATTGGCCTCACCCACCAGCCAGCCGCGGGCGCCGTCGAAGTTCATCACGCAGGTGGCAGCCCCCTTGATGCCCATCTTGTGTTCAAGGGCACCGCAGCCCAGGGCGTTGGCCCCCCCCGGCCCACCGTCAGCCGCGCACTCGAACTTGGGCACCAGGAACAGGCTGATGCCGCGCACTCCGGCCGGCGCATCGGGCAACCGGGCCAGCACCAGGTGGATGATGTTGTCGGTCAGGTCCTGGTCGCCGCCACTGATGAAGATCTTGCTGCCACTGATGCGATAGCTGCCATCGCCTTGCGGCTCGGCACGGGTACGCAGCAGCGCCAGGTCGGTGCCAGCCTGCGGCTCGGTCAGGCACATGGTGCCGGCCCACTCGCCGCTGACCAGCTTACCCAGGTAGTCGCGCTTGAGCGCCGGGCTGCCATGCCGGTGCAGGGCCAGCACAGCACCCTCGGTGAGGCCCGAATAGATACGAAACGCCAGCGAGGCGCTCATCAGCATTTCGTGAAAACAGGCTGCAACCATCTGCGGCAGGCCTTGGCCATCGTGCTCGGCCGGGCCGGTCATGCCGCCCCAGCCCTGCTCGACATACAGCCGGTAGGCCTGGCGGAAGCCTTCGGGGGTCAGCACCTGCCCTTGCTCCAGGCGGCAGCCCTGCTCGTCGCCCTGGCGATTGAGCGGGGCCACCACCTCGCTGGCAAAGCGAGCGCCTTGTTCAAGGATGCCATCGATGGTTTCACGGTCCAGGCCGTTGCCCAGGCGGGCGCAATGTTGCGTCACATCGAAGACTTCATGCAGGACGAACTGCATGTCACGCAAGGGGGCTCGGTAGTTCATACGCGGCCCTCGCTCACGTCTGCCAGCTGTTTGCCAGCCGCCGCCAGCCGCATCAAAAGACCAGCCGGGCGCCAATGTTCGCCAAACAGGCCTTGCAGCCGCTCCAACCTTGCCAGCAGCAGCCCCAGCCCTTGTTGATCGGCCCAGCACATCGGCCCGCCCGTCTCTGCCGGGAAGCCGTAGCCATGCAGGTAGACCCGGTCGATGTCCTGGCTACCACTGGCTATGCCCTGCTCAAGAATTTTCGCCCCTTCATTGACCAGCGCCAGCAGGCAGCGCTCACGGATCTCTTCGTCGTCGATCGCACGCCGACGCACGCCAAGGTCCTGAGCGATCTTGAGCACCAAGGCATCGACCTCGGGGTCATGCAAGGCTTCGCGGCTGCCGGGTGCGTAACGGTAATAGCCCTGGCCAACCTTCTGCCCGAAACGGCCGAGCGCGCACAAGGCATTGTCGACCTGGACCAACGGGGCATCCATCCCCTCCCCGGCCAGTTGACGTGCGCGCCACTCCAGGTCGATGCCGACCACGTCATACATGCGGAACGGGCCCATGGCAAAGCCGAACCCCTGAAGCGCCTCGTCCACCTGCCGCGGTGTGGCGCCCTCGAGCAGCAACTGCCGGGCCTCGGCGACATAGGTACGCAGCATGCGGTTGCCGATGAAACCGGGGCAGTTGCCTGCCACCACCACCTCCTTGCCCATGCGCTGGCCCAGCGCCACAGCCGCGTCCAGCACTGCGGGCGCGGTAAGCTGCCCGCGCACCACCTCCAGCAGCTTCATCACATGCGCCGGGCTGAAAAAGTGCAGCCCCAACACCTGTTCAGGCCGCCCGGTGACGGCGGCGATGGCATCGATGTCCAGCGCCGAGGTATTGCTGGCCAGGATCGCCTCAGGCTTGAGCGTGCTGTCCAGGGTGCGGAAGATCTCTTGCTTGAGCGCCAGGTTTTCGTACACCGCTTCAATCACCAGGTCGGCCTCGGCCAGCTCGGTGTAGGCCGTTACCTGCCGCACCCGCGCCAGGTAGGCATCGGCCTGGGCCTGGTCGATACGGCCTTTGGCGACCTGCTGGGCCCAAGTCTGCGCGAGCATGGCAAGGCCAGCCTCGGTGGCGCTGGGGTCGTTGTCCAGCCACAGCACAGGCAGCCCGGCACGGGCCAGGCTGATGACGATGCCGCGGCCCATGGTCCCGGCCCCGATCACGGCCGTCTGCTGAACGTTGTAGGAAGTACTCACGCGTGACACTCCTGATTCGGTAGGTGAAGGCATTGCCCTCACCCTAGTCAGGCGCCTACTATTTTTGAAATTCTAATTTTCCATCCCATGTATTTTTCACATGAATATATCCAACTTCGATCTCAACTTGCTGCGCGTGCTGGACATGCTGCTGCGTGAACAGAACGTGTCACGCGCAGCGGAACGTCTGGCCCTGACCCAGCCTACAGTGAGCAACGCCTTGGCGCGCCTGCGCGACGTGCTCGGTGATCCGCTGCTGGTGCGGGTCGGCAGACGCATGCGCCCCACCCCCCGCGCCCTGGCCCTGGAAGGGCCGATTCGCGCGGCGCTGCAACAGATCGAGCAGACGCTCGGCGCCGGCGACAGCTTCGACCCGGGCCGCAGCCACAGGCAACTGCGCATTGCCCTGACCGACTTCGCCGAACAATTGTGCATGCCCAGGTTGCTCGCCACCCTGCAAACCCAGGCGCCGCACTTGCGCGTGGATGTGCTGCACCTGGCACCCAACCTGCCAGCCGACGCCCTCGACCGTGGCGAACTCGACCTGGTGCTGGGGCGCTTCGACGATGTGCCGGCGCGCTACGAGCGCCGCCACTGGCGCAGCGAAACCCTGCACGTGGCGGTGCGCCAGGGGCACCCAGAGGTCGATGGCGCGCTCGATCTGCAAGCCTTCCTGGGCTTGCGTCACTTGTGGGTGCACGGCGGCCAGACCCGGGGCATGGTCGACCAGTGGCTGGCCGAACAGGGCCTGGCGCGGCGCATTGCCTACACCACGCCCAATTACCTGCAGGCCGCGCACCTGGCCGCCAGCTCCGACCTGTGCGTGGTATTGCCCACCGCACTGGCCCGCCATTTCGCCCAGCTACTGCCCTTGCAGGTCTTTGACCTGCCTTTCGCCCTGGAGCCCTTCGAGCTGGAACTGGTGTACCTTGCCCACCGTCAGCACGACCCGGCACTGGCCTGGCTGGTAGCGCGCATCATGGAAATTCGCGGCGGCTGAGCCATCGCATTCAGGTATGGCCACCCATGCAAGAGTGGTATTGGTTTGCCGGCAACCTCTGTCCTTAGAGTGGTTGCCCCCATAACAACAAGGACCACCCCATGCGCCTACGCTACCTGCCCACCCTGCTGGCCCTCGCCCTGCCCTCTGCGGTGCTTGCCCAGGCGCCGGCCAACGATGCCACCGACCTGACGCGCCAAAGCAACCAGCAATGGCTGCAGCGCCTGCCCTTCGACGACCGGGCTGACTTCGACAACGCCCGCCGCGGCCTGCTGGAAAGCGTCGACCAGGCGGTGCTCAATGCCGATGGCAAAACGGTCTGGGACCTGCAGCGCTACGCCTTCCTCAAGGGCGAGGCACCGGCAACGGTCAATCCCAGCCTGTGGCGCATCGCCCAACTCAATACCATCGCCGGGCTGTTCAAGGTCACCGACCGCATCTACCAGGTACGCGGCCTGGACCTGGCCAACATGACCCTGATCGAAGGCGAGCACGGGCTGATCGTGATGGACCCGCTGCTGTCGGTCGAGACCGCCCGGGCCGGGCTGGCCATGTACTTCAGGCATCGCCCGCAACGCCCGGTGGTGGCGGTGATCTACACCCACCCACACGTCGATCATTTCGGCGGCGTGCGCGGGGTGGTCGACGAGGCCGACGTAAAGGCCGGCAAGGTCCAGGTCATTGCCCCTCAAGGTTTCTTCGAACATGCCATCAGCGAGAACGTACTGGCCGGGCCGGCGATGAAGCGCCGGGCGCAGTACATGTATGGTGCGCCGCTGCCACGCGGGCCACGCGGCCAGGTTGACGCGGGGCTGGGCAAGGGTGTGCCGGCCAATGCCACAGTCAGCCTTATCGCCCCGACTCGGCTGATCGAAAAACCGTTCGAAACCCTGCGTATCGATGGCGTCGATATCGAGTTCCAGCTCACGCCCGGCACTGAAGCACCCGCCGAGATGAACCTGTGGTTCCCTGCGTTCAAAGCCCTGTGCATGGCCGAAAACGCCTCCCATGTGCAGCACAATATCCTCACCTTGCGTGGCGCGCAGGTGCGCGATGCCAAGGTCTGGGCGCACTACCTGGACCAGTCGCTGCTGCGCTACGGCGATCAGGCCGAGGTGGTGTTCGCCCAGCACCATTGGCCAACCTGGGGCGGCGCGGCGATCCGTGAGTACCTGGCCGATCAGCGTGACATGTACGCCTTCCTCGACAGCCAGACGCTGCGCCTGCTCAACCGCGGCCTCACCCCTACCGAGATTGCGGCCGAACTGACCTCGCTGCCACCCCGGCTGGCCAGCAAATGGTACAGCCGCGACTACTACGGCTCGCTCAGCCACAACGTGCGGGCGGTGTATCAGCGCTACATGGGCTTCTACGACGGCAACCCGGCGACCCTAAACCCCTTGCCGCCAAGCGAGGCAGGCCAGCGCTATGTGGCGGCGCTGGGCGGCAGCGAGCGGGTGCTGACACTGGCGCGCGAGGCGTACGGCAAGGGCGACTACCGCTGGGTGGCGGAGCTCACCCGGCACCTGGTGTTCGCCCAGCCGGACAACAGCGCCGCACGTGACCTGCAAGCCGATGCCCTGGAGCAACTGGGCTACCAGAGCGAGAACGCCACCTGGCGCAATGCTTACCTGACCGGTGCGCAGGAACTGCGCAACGGCGTAGCGGCCGGTGCCAGCAAAGGCGGCAGCGCCGACGACCTGGTACGCGCACTGACCCCGACGCTGTTCTTCGACTACCTGGGTGTGCGCGTCGATGCAGCCAAGGCGGCAGAGCAGGACCTGACCATCAACTGGCGCTTCACCGACCTCAACGAAGACTACGCCCTTACCCTGCGCAACGGCGTGCTCACCCACCGCGATCACGCGCAACACGCCAAAGCGGATGTGCAGATCAACATGAGCAAGGCCACCCTGGACCGCATCGCACTGAAGCAGACCGGTTTTCTCAAGGAAGCCAAAGCGGGAGGAATCGACATCAGCGGTGAGCGCATGAAGTTCATGCGCTTCATGGCTGGGCTGGATGAGCCTGACGGGCGCTTCAATATCGTCACGCCCTGAGCACCCAATAGCGCCGCGCTAAGCAGTGCGGCGCAACCACACCCCTAGCACCAACCCGGCCACCAGTAACGCAGTCAGCGGTACGGTGCGCGCCGCGGCCCAGCCGCGCTCGCTGCGCAACATGGCCAGGCCGCGGCGGTAGATGGCGCGTTCGCGTACCCTGCCCAGCAGCGCCAAACACAGTGCCGCGCCGGCCCCAGCCTCCATGCCGCCGCGCCAGGCCAGGCAAGCCAGCACCAGTAAAGACAACTGTGTTCGTCGCCAGGCCAACACCGTACGCTCGGCCTGCAAACCGGTGTCGACAGTGCCGTCAGCCATGCCAATGCCCCCACAACAGCGGCACCAGTGCCGCGCAGGCCAGCGCGCAAGCCACGCTCAGCAGCGGTACCAGCCGTGGCAGCGGCAATGGCGCATCGCGACGCAGTGCGCGCTCCACCACCAGCCAGCGCCACCCAGCCCCCAGGCTTACCAGCAGGCTCGCCAGCAGCAACGCGAACTCCATGGCCAGGCGCCCGGACTGTGGCCAGGCATGCGCGGCAAAGGTTTCAAGGGCAATGGCACCACCCAGCAGTGCCAGGGCGGTGCGTAGCCATGCCAGAAAGGTGCGTTCATTGGCCAGGGTGAAGCGCGGGTCAGGTGGCTTGCCAGGCCCCAGCAACCAGCGCTCCCAGGCGCTGTAATGGTGATCGGAACTCATCGGCTGTCCTGTGTGTGGCCCTGGGTGCTCAACGCAGCCCTTGGCTGCGCAGCGCCCCAGGTGAGAAGTACGAAGCGCTGGTGCGCAGATCGAAGGTGAACGGCTTGGGTTGCTCGTTGGTCAGGCCCGACAGTTGGTAACGCCCGCTGCGCAGGTCGTAGATCACCTCCATGGCGTTGACCAGTGCCTGCCCGGTGACATGGTAGTAACTGTGCGCCTGGGCCGTGCGCCACAGCCGCCCTTGGTGGTCGAAGAAGTCTGCCTCGACGATGGCCCAGCTGTCCTCGTCCAGGTAATAGCGGCGGCTGGCATAGATATGCTCGGCCCCAGGCTTGAGGGTACCGACCAGCTCCCATACCCGGTGCAATTCGTAGCGTGTTGGCTGCGGGTTGACGTGGCCTTGGCCTATCAGCGCGGTGTAGCTGAGCTGTGGCGAAGCCAGGCGATAACTGTTGTAGGGTACGTGCAGGGTTTTCTTGCCGACCAGGGTCCAGTGGTAAAGGTCGGGGGCACCGTTGAACATGTCGCGGCTGTCGGCGGTGCGCAGCCCGGCAGTGCCCGGGCTGATGTTGTCATAGGCCACTGCAGGCGCGCGCCTGACGCGCCGCTGGCTGCTGCTGTACAACCACGACAGGCGCGGCTGGGCGACCTGGTCGAGGGTTTCGTGCAACACCAAGGCATCACCTGCCAGGCGCGATGGCGCGGTCATGCGGTAGCTCAGGTAATACAGTACGTTGCTTGCCTGGCCGCCGGGCAGCACATCGGGCCGGGCGAAGGTTTGCTGCGCGCTGAACATGACGAAGCGACCATCACGACGCGGGGTGATGCTGTCCGACGCCAAGCTGTAACTGCCGTTGCGTGGCCGCGTCAGGTGGTTCCACAGTACCTGCAGGCCATTGCGTGGCAGCGGAAACGCCAGAACCCCGGCAAAACCCTGCACGCCGTTGCCGTCATTGACCAGATGGGCGCTGGCGGCGTTGTGCCTGGCCCACTCGCTCACCCGAGCGGGCACCGCGACACTGCGGTGCGACGGGTAGACCGGCAGGCGAAAAGAGCCGGGGTAACGCTCGAACAGCGCCACCTGGCCTGCCGTGAGCTGCTCGCGATAGTGCGGGTAGTTCTGCGCAGTGATGGTGTACAGCGGCTGCTCATCGGCGTAGGGGTCCAGTGGCGTGCCGTTGACCGCCAGCGAGACCTGCCCCGGTTGCAGCCCCCCGCTCCAGGCCGGTATGCGGCCATCACTGCTGGGTGCACGCTCGGCACCCACGGGTGTCAGCTGCGGGGGCAGTGGCGCGAGTGGCGTGGCGCCAAGGTGAAGGGCCAGCAGGCTGGCATTGACGAACAGAATGCTTCGCAGCAGGGCGACAGGTTTCATGGGTTTGGCCTCTTGTTGTTGTTGGCTGACCTGGCCGGGCGGGCTTGCCTTGGCACGCCCTTTCCGGGTGATACTAGGAGCCACCCTTCGAACCCCACAAATAACGTGTTCGGATACGTGCCATATCAGTTCGGCATACCCTTGGAACCGCTGCGATGACCCTCAAACAGCTCCGCTACCTGATCGCAATCGTCGAAGCCGGCAGTTTCTCCTCGGCCGCGCGTCGCGCCTACATCGCCCAGCCGGCGCTAAGCAGGCAGATCGGCCTGCTGGAGAGTGAACTGGAAATGCAGTTGCTCGACCGCCAGCACGACGGCATCGTTCTGACCGACGCCGGGCGGCAGCTTTACGAGGTGGCCCGCCAGGTGGTGCAGAAACTCGATTCGGTGAAGGACGAGCTCAAATCAAGCCGCGGTGACCCCAAGGGGCATGTCGCCATTTCCATTCCGGCCACTGCCGCAGACCTGCTGCTGCCGGAAATCCTCAAGCGTGCCGAACAGCGCTTCCCCGGTGTGACCTTGACCGTGTGGGATGGCCTGAGCCGCAACGGTGGCCAGGCCATCGAACTGGGCAAGGTTGACTTCGGCGTGGTGCCCAACGCCGAGGAGCTTGAACATGTCGAAGCCGAGGCGATCTTTACCGAGGCGCTGTACTGGGTCGGCCCTTCAGCAGCTGGCGCCGCCGACACCATTACCCTGGCCGAAGCCGCCGCCACGCGGCTGGTGCTGCCACCAAAGGCGCTGCACCTGCGCCGGCGCATCGAACAGGCGGCCATGGAAGCCGGTGTGCCGTTGGCGGCCGCCTACGAGCAGCAGTCGGCACCCGGCATCGCCAGCCTGGTGCGCGCAGGGCTGGCGGCGACCATCAGCAACTGGCCGCCGCTGTGCGAGCTGCTGGAACCTACGCAGGCACGGCTCATCGTCGAGCCACGCATCAGCCGCACCATTGCCCTGGCGCACTCACGGCACAAGCCCCTGTCGTTTGCCGCAGGCTGCTTGCACGACCTGGTGCGCGGGCTGCTGATCGAACTGGTACTCGGCGGCCGTTGGCGTGGTGAGCTGATCGGCGGCGATGACGCGCCGCTCGGGTCGGTGCCCGGGGTTCAGCTGGCTGTCTGAGAGCGCGCCGGCACGCCATGCTCGACCGCAACCGGTTCACCCAGGCGCTTCAGGGTGCGCTGCGGGTTCAAGGTCACCAGGCCCGCCAGCCCGGCCACGACCAGTACGGCGCCACAGACCAGAAAGCCCTGGGCATACCCTGCAGGGTGCTCGGCGCCTGCGCCTTGCACCAGCACCCCGGTTATCACTGGCGCAGCCAGGCCGGCCAGCGAAGCGATACCGTTACCGATCGCAAGCACCCCGCCCCGCTGGGCCGTCGGGGTGAACTCGGCGAGCATGGCCGGCCCCACGGAGTACATGACCAGTGCCAGCCCGCCACTTAAAGTCAGTGCGCCAACCCGCACGGCGGTGCTCAGGCCTGGCAACATCAGCGACGCAGACAGCAGCCCGGCAAGTATCAGGCACAGCGAGACGAATACGCCGCGCGCCACGCGCGACGATACGCCACGGCGCATCAGGCGTTGTGACAACCAGGCCATCAACAGGCTCAACGGCGTGGTCACCACCACGAACATCACAAAGATCCGCCCCGTCTGCAGCGGGTCGATGCCCAGGCCGACCTGCAGATAACTGGGCACCCAGGTAAGCGTCAGGGCCAGCGACCAGTTGGCGGCGAAGTGGCAGAGGTAGTTGCCCATCACGCTGGGGTCACTCAGCAGCTTGCGATACGGTATGGCCGGCTCATCGCTCTTGAGCTGGCTGGCGCGCAGGCGCTCAAGGGTGCCCTCCTGCCCCAGCCGCCACCACAACAGGCACCACACCAGGCCGATCAGCGAAAGGATGATGAAGTTGGTGCGCCAGCCGTAGTGCAGGCTGACCCAGGGGATCATCGCGCCAGCCACCAGCAGCCCCATGGCGCTACCGGCATGCAGCAGCGCCACAGGCAGGTTGCGACGGTCATTGGGGAACCACTTGTACAGCGCATGAGTGGCGACCGGCGATGCCGGCCCCTCACCGATGCCCAGCAGCACGCGGCAGGCAACGATGGCCCACAGTGAAGTGGCGAACAGCATCGGCAACTGGATCACCGCCCAGAACAGGCCCATGCCCAATAGCAGTGTGCGAGTGGGGCGCCGGTTGGCCATGAAGCCTCCGACCACGGCGGACAAGGCGAAGAACCAGTGCAAAGCGCCGCCAATGAGCCCGAACTCGGTTGCCGTCAGGCCCAGTTCGGCGCTCATCGGCACCGCAACCAGGCCGATCACCACCTTATCGAGAAAGTTGACCAGCATCAGCAGGGCCAGCAGTACGGCCACCATCCAGGCCGTACGGGGGTTGGGCAGGGAAGCATCCACAGTCATGGCGATTACTCTTGTTATTGTTGTGGAATGTAACAAAAGGCCACCGCAGTGGCGGCCCAAGGGTCACGCGGGCATCAGGACGCCTTTGGCGATGGTGTTGCGCTGAATTTCACTGGTACCGGTCAGGATGCGCATCATTCGGGTGGCACGGAAAATCCATTCCACGGGGTGGCCCTGCATCAACCCGGCACCGCCATGCACCTGCACGGCCTTGTCGGCAATGCGGAATGCGGCCTCGGATACGAACAGCTTGCACATCGGCGCCTGGGTACGGATGTCACCGCCGGCATCGTTCACCTGCGCAGTGGCGTAGACCATGCTGCGTGCTGCGTGCAGCTCAGTGGCCATGTCGGCGATCATATGGTTGACCGCCTGGAACATGGCGATCGGCTGGCCGAACTGCTTGCGGCTACGGGCATGCTCGATCGACAGGTTCAGGGCCAGGCCGGCCATGCCCAGCAAAGTCGGGCAGTGCAGCAGCCGGTTGAGGGTAATGCGCCCCATGGCCAGCTTGAACCCTTGGCCCTCCTCGCCGATCAGGTTGGCCGCCGGCACGCGCACCTCATCCAGCACGATGTCGCCATGAGCCCCACCACCGGACATCACCGCATAGTCGCTTTCGACACGCACGCCCGACGCCTTGAGGTCGACGAAGAACGCCGAAATGCCCTGCGCGCCTTGCCCGGGCCCGGTCACGGCCAGCAACACCGCCAGGTCAGCGTAAGTGGCACCAGAGATGTAACGCTTGCTGCCGCTCAGCACGTAGTGATCACCGTCGCGGCGCGCCTGGGTGCGGATGGCAGTGGCGTCCGAACCCGCCTCGGCCTCGGTCAGGGCGAAGCACACGGCTTTCTCGGCGCGACACACCGGCTGCAGGAAATGCTCCACCTGATAGGGGCTGGCCACTTTGAGCAGGTGGCCCACCCGCGGCGGCCCGGACAGCTCGCCCAGTACATGCGGGGCGAGCATCGAACCGGTCAGCACCGTGGCTTCCTTCACAGCGCACAGGTCAGCCACGCTCAAACCTGCACCCCCCATGGCCTCTGGCAGCATGAGGGTGTAAAGGCCCTGCTCGCTGGAGCGCTTCCATACTTGCCGCAAGACTGCCTGAGGATGCGGGCGCGCCCAGTTCAGCTGCATCTCCTGCTCCAGCGGGCGAACCTGGTCGCGGACGAACCCTTCGATGGCTTCGATTATCTGCGCAGCTTTTGCACTCGGTTGATACATGGTCATGCTCCCTGATCAGATACGACGATCGCTGTGTTGCCAGTAGGCTTCCCGGACCAGGCGGCGCACCACCTTGCCATTGGGGTTTTTCGGCAGTTCGGTGACAAAATCCACGCCTCGCGGCTTCTTGAAACCGGCCAGGGCGCGGCCGCAGCGCTCGATGAGCTCAGCGGCGTCAAGCTGTGCGCCGGGCTTGAGCACCACCACGGCGCGCACCGCTTCCCCCCACTGCTCGTCAGGCACGCCGACCACTGCCACCTCGAACACTTCTGGGAAGCCGTAGATCACCTGCTCCACTTCGCTGGGGTACACGTTGAAGCCCCCGGAAATGATCATTTCCTTCTTGCGATCGACGATGAAGACGTAACCCTGCGCATCGACCGTGGCCAGGTCGCCGGTCAGGTAGTAGCCGTCGCGCATGACTTCGGCGGTGAGCGCCGGCGCGCGCCAGTAGCCCTGCATGATGTCCGGCCCCTTGACCACGATTTCGCCGATCTCGCCCGGTGCCACATCCTCGAATGCCTCGTTCACCACCCGCAGGTCGGTTTCGAAATAGCAGCGCCCGCAAGAGGCCAGGCGCTGGTAGTTGCCGTCTTCGATCAGGTGGTCCTGCTCGGTCAGTACCGTGACCAGCGAACAGGTTTCGCCGGCACCATAACCTTGCACGAGAATCGGCCCGAACAGTTCGATGGCCTTTTTCACCAGGGCCGGGGCCATGGGCGCGGCGCCATACATGACCAGTTTGAGGCTGGACAGGTCGAAGCGCTCGACGTCGGGATAATTGACCAGCCGGTTGATCATGGCCGGTACCAGGAACAGCCGCGTCACCCGCTCACGTTCGATGGCCTCCAGCAACAGGCGATCGTCGTAGCGGTCGAGCAGCAGGTTGCAGGCGCCCACCGCCAGCAGCGGCATGATCTGCATGCCGCTGGCATGGGTAATCGGCCCCACATGGGCCATCACATCATCAGGGCCGGAGCGCCGCGTGGGGCTGGCGATGCTCTTGCGGACCAGCGCCTTGCGGTTGCCAAACGACAACATGGCCGCCTTGAGTACACCGGAGCTACCGGAGGTGTAATGCAGCACTGCCAAGGCGTCGTCGGCAGGGTCCAGGCTACACGGTGCCTCGCTGCCGCGCTCAAGCAGCGCGGCATAACCCAGGTCACCGCCCTCGCCTTCCAGCGCGATCACCTGGCGCAACATCGGCAAGGCCTCGCGTCGTTCAGCCAAGGCCTGGGCGAAGGTGGCATCGGTGATCAGCGCAACGCTGCAGGAGTCTTCCAGCACCCGTACCACTTCATCCAGCGACAACCGCGCGTTGATCGGCACCTTGACCATCGCCGCCTTGTACAGCGCCACCTCTGCCTCTACCAGCTCCACGCGGTTGGCAGCCAGGATCGCCACATGTTCACCGCTGGCAACGCCCAGTGCACCCAGCCCCGAGGCAAGGCGGTTGCTGCGCCGTTCCAGCTGGGCATAGGTCAGGCGCGTCTGGCTGTCCGCCACGGCAGTGTGGTCCGGCCAGTAGCGGGCACCGCGGGTAATGATCTTTCCAAGGTTCACGTTGTTGTTCTCGTCGACAGGAAGACATCGACGATGCTAAACAGCCAGGCGCGGGCGGATGTAATACCAGTTTCCGATGCCGGCCATAACGAATTTGGCTGGCATCGGACAAACGCCTGAAACCGTTGGCGCATTGCCCCAGGCACTGGCGTTTACAGGCCAGTTTCACCAGATGGCAATGTCATAGGTCAGGTAGAGGCGATTGCTGTCCCTTCCGCGGGAATAGTCAGACCTGTAGACATAGTTGCGCAGCCGTACCCCCAGCCCTTTGAGTGCCCCGCCCTGCACCACATACGCAAGCTCGGCGTCACGCTCCCATTCACTCAACCCCTGCGCCCCGGAGCGGCCGTTGTCGCCGCTCAGGTAGCGTGTCATGAAGGTCAGCCCAGGCACGCCTGCGGCGGCAAAGTTGTAGGCATAGCTTGCCATCCAGGTCTTTTCTTCTTCCTCGATGAACTTGCCGATGCCAACGTTGCTGAACGAATACACCGTGGCACCACTGATGTACGGCAGGCCGGCTTCACCGTCCAGCACCTGATACCCGGCGCCGAAGGTGTGCCCTGAATGGGCGTAGGACACCTGTGCGCTGAACATGTCGTTGTCGATGCTGCCGCCGTACGCCGCGCCGCTGTCACGGCTGGTGAAATACCGCAGGTCGGTGGTCAGCACCCCGCCGGCCAGCGCAAGGTCATGTACCAGGCCGGCAAAGTCCTGGCGGTAGAAATGCTCGAGCTGACCGTGGAAGTAGCTCAAGCGCAAGTGTTTGCTGAACGCGTAGTCGGCGCCGGCGAAGCTGAAGTCGCCAGACTCGGCGCCGCCATAACCGTCCAGGTACAAGCCGGTACTGTTGGACGAGTCGCGTTGCTTGAACCGGTCCAGATGCCCGGCAGTGAGCGTCAGCCCCGCGATATCGGTACTCGTCAGCTGCGTACCCTGGTAGGTCTGCGGCAGTACTCGGGCATCGTTGTAGACCAGTACGGGGGTCTTGGGCAGCAAGGTACCGTGCTTGACCACCGTACTACCCAGGCGGGCCTTGGCCGTTACCCCGGCACTGGCGAACTCCTGGGCGGCGCGACCGTCGTCATGCACCGGCAACAGGCCCGTACCGCTGCGGCCACGGCCGGAGTCCAGCCTGACCCCCAAGAGCCCCATCGCATCGAGCCCCAGGCCCAGCGTGCCTTGGGTAAAGCCCGACTGATAGTCGAGCAGGAAGCCTTGCGCCCACTCGGTTCGCTCGCTTTTGGCGGTGGCGGCGGCGCGGGCGCTCATACCCTGCTCGTCGCGGAAATTCTCGTTGAAATAAACGTTGCGCAGTTGCAGTTTGAGCTTGCCGTCATCGACAAAACCGGCAGCGCCGGCAACAGGCAGGCAGCCGCAGAGCAGGCCACAGGCGGCCGCCGCACGCAGAGCAGTTGGGGACATGTTCGGTACTCTGTTGTTGTTTTTGAATGAGTAGAAAGCGGGCGCCAGGGGGCGCCCAGGGCCAATCAGACGAAGAAGGACAAGGCACCGGTGGCCAGAGCCAGCGCGGTGATCACCAGCGAGGTGAGCACCGCCCATTTGACGGTGGCCTTCTGAAAGTCGCCGATATCGCGGTCGACCATGCCCACCAGCAACAGGGTCGAGGCCACCAGAGGGCTCATCAGGTGCACCGGCTGGCCGAGCACCGAAGCGCGGGCGATCTCAACCGGGTCGATGCCGTAGGCGGCAGCCGCGTTGGCCAGGATCGGGACTACGCCAAAGTAGTAGGCATCATTGGACAGGACGAACGTCAGCGGCATGCTGGTGATCGCCACCACCAGCGGGAACCAGTGGCCCCAGGACTGCGGAATCCAGTCCACCAGTGTCTGCGCCAGCGCATCGACCATCTTCGTGCCGGAGAAGATGCCGGCGAAAATCCCTGCGGCAAACACCAGCAGCACGACCGTCATGGCGTTGCCGGAGTGGGCCAGGATGCGCTCTTTCTGCACCTCGAGTTGCGGGTAGTTGATCATCAAGGCAGCGACAAAACCGATCATGAACAGGATCGCTGCGTGCATCACGCCCAGGACCAGCGCGATCATCACCGCCACCACCAGCAACAGGTTGACGTAGGCAAGCCGCGGACGCTTGTGCGGCGTGTCCTCGAGAATCGCCTTGATGTAGCAATTGCCGCCACCGGATTCGAGCTTGATGTTGCCGATGCGTTTGCGTTCGGCACGGCCCAGCAGGAACGCGGTGAAGACTACCCAGGCAGCCCCACCGATCATGGTCGGCAACATCGGGATGAAGTACTCGGTCGCATCGAGCCCCAGCGCGGCGATGGCCCGTGTCGCCGGCCCGCCCCATGGGCTCAGGCCACTCATGATGCTCAGCGAAAGCATCGCCACCGTTGCCAGGATCATCGGGTTCATGCCGATGCGCTTGTACAGCGGCAACATGGCCGCACAGGTGATCATGTAGGTGGTAGTGCCATCACCATCGAGCGCCACCAGCAGCGAAAGCAGTGCAGTGCCGATGGCGATCTTGATCGGGTCGCCATTGACGCGTTTGAGAATCTTGCGGATCAGCGGATCGAACAGCCCTGCGTCGATCATCAGGCCAAAGAACAGAATGGCGAACAACAGCAGTGCAGCCGACGGGGCAACCATCTTCAGGCCGTCGAGCATCATCTTGCCGGTTGTCGGCGCAAACCCGCCGATCACGGCGAACACGATGGGGACTACGGTGAGCGCAACGATCGGCGACAGCCGTTTGCTCATGATGAGGTAGGTGAAGGTCACCACCATGATCAGGCCAAGCAATGCGAGCATGATTGGGTTCTCTTGTTTTTATTCTAGGCGTGGCCATCTGGCGCGCAGGCGGCCCCCTGCCCCACTCGGCATCACAGTGATGCTGAGCGGGGTTCAAGTCAACGAAGGGTGTTACGGGTGATGATCAGCCGTGATGACGGGGCTCTGCAGGCCAACTGGGCGCTGTTGGCGCGGCCTGCCCGGCGAGCGGCTCACGCTCACCGTTAAGGGTGCGCATCAAGGTATCCCGCTCACAGGCATTTTCCGAAAGCGAGACCACCACGGTGGCAACTGCATTGCTGGCCAGGCTGGTCAGGGCGCGCGCCTCGGACATGAAACGATCGACGCCGATCAGCAGCGCCAAGCCTGCCAGCGGGATGTCGTGGATGACGGTCAGGGTCGAGGCCAGGGCTACGAAGCCACTCCCGGTCACACCGGCAGCGCCCTTGGAAGACAACAGCATGATGGCGAGCATGGTGATGGTCTGCCCCAGGGTCAGGTCGATGTTGCAAGCCTGGGCGATGAAGATGGCCGCCAGTGACAGGTAGATCGCCGTGCCATCCAGGTTGAAGGAGTAACCGGTGGGCAGCACCAACCCCACCACCCCTTTTTTGCAGCCCAGTTTTTCCAGCTTCTCCAGCATGCGCGGCAACACCGGCTCGGTAGAAGAAGTACCGAGCACCACCAGAAATTCCTCACGGAAATAACGCAGCAGTTTCCACAGGCTGAACCCATGCGCACGGCAGATGCCACCGAGTACGACGATGACGAAGAAGGCGCAGGCGATGTACAAGGTGCCTACCAGCTTCGCCAGGGCGCCAAGCGAGCTGATGCCGTACTGGCCTACGGTAAAGGCCAAGGCACCGAACGCACCGATCGGCGCGAAGCGCATCAGGTAGCCAAAAATGCGAAACACCATGGCCGACGCGGATTCGAGCACATCCAGCACCGGCTTGCCCTTCTCACCCATCGACGACAGGGCAAAACCGCTGAGTACCGCGATGAACAGCACCGGCAGCACTTCGCCTTTGTTGAATGCGCCGATGAAGGTATCGGGAATGATGTGCATGAAAAAGTCGACCACGCTCAGTTTCGCCGCCGACGCCGCATACTGGCTGAGCCCCTCGGTGCTGAGGGTGGCGGGGTCGATGTTCATGCCCTCGCCGGGCCGGAAAAGGTAGACCGCCGCAAGGCCGATGATCAGGCTGACAACGGTCAACCCCAGGAACAGGAGCAAGGTCTTGCTCATCAAGCGCCCCAGCGAACGCTTGTCGGTCATGCCGGCAATCCCGGTGACGATGGTGCAGAACACGACAGGCGCGATCATCATCTTGATCAGCTTGATGAAGGCATCGCCCAGCGGTTTGAGCGCAACGGCCTGTTGCGCCCAGAAATGCCCGACCACTACGCCCAGCACGACGGCGCAGAGAATCTGGAAGTACAGTGATTTTGCGATCTTCATGAGGCATCACCCATTGTTGAAATTGTGCGGATGCGCTTTGTTGCCTGGGTTACCACGGTTTGACGCCAGGCCGGGTTTCAACCGGCCATACGCTGAAAACCAGGGGCGTATACAAAACCGGAGAACAGCCTGCGGGCAGTTCGTACCACCGAGGCCTGAATGGTCTGGCCATCAGGGCCACCGCGCGAAAGCGCGACATCGATACCGCCGCTGGGATGTTCCAGGCGTACTTGGGTGAGTGCTTCGGCAGCATCACCGAGCATGTCCATCACTACAGTGCCAGGGCTGACGCAGGCAGTTGCCAGCCCGATGGACCCTGTGATGGCCAGCGCCCGGTGGCAGTTGTGCGGCATGAAATACCGGACCTGCAGCGTACCGTCATAGCGTGGTGCCGATATCAGCACGGGCTTTGGGATCACCATGCCGCTGACGTCGCCCAGGCCCATGGCCTTGCCCGCTTTCAGGCGCAGGGCTTCCAGGCGCTGCAGCAGGGCCGTGTTCGCATCCAGTTGCGCTGGGGTTTCCGACCCCGTTACACCCAGTTGCGCGGCATCGACGATCATCATGGGCATGGCCATGTCGATGCAGGTGACAGAAATACCGTCGATCACATCCTTGGCCTGCCCCGTCGGGAACAACTTGCCGGTCTTGCTACCCACGGCATCGAGGAAAGTCAGGTGAACCGGGGCGGCAGTGCCCGGCACGCCGTCGATCGCCGTACGCCCTTCGTAGCGCACGATGCCCCCGGGTGTCTCCACCAGCGAATTGACGAAAGTGTTGGTGTTGAGGTTGCGGATACGCACCAGGGTCTTGCCGTCATTGCCCTTGACCAGCCCTTGCTCGATGGCGAAAGGGCCCACGGCACACAGCATGTTGCCGCAGTTGGGGGCGGTATCGACGCGGCGCTGGGCAACCATCACTTGCACGAACAGGTAGTCGACATCGGCGTCGGCATGCAGCGAAGGGCTGATGATGGCCACCTTGCTCGTCTGCGGGCTGCCACCGCCGATGCCGTCGATCTCAAGCTCGTGACCGGAGCCCATCAGGTTGATCAGCAGCTCGTCGCGCTCGACCACATTGGCTGGCAGATCCCACGCATGAAAGAACGGGCCTTTGGAGGTACCGCCGCGCATGAGCACACAAGGAATTCGTTGCATGACTACTGACTCTTGTTGATCAATTGGGGAAATTGATGTTCTGGACACAAGAGTGACAAAGATTGATAAATCGATCCAATGCAAATATCGTCGCCATTGTTGCGTTTAACAAAACAATAAAGCGGTGAATTCCCTTAGGAACACATCATGGAATATGAGCTGCAAGACATAAGATCTTTCGTGAAAATCGCCGAACTTGGCAGCTTTCACGAGGCGGCTGAGGTGCTGCACCTCTCGCAACCTGCGTTGAGCCGGCGGATAAAAAAGCTCGAAGAGGGTCTGGGAACACCCCTGCTCGAGCGGACCACCCGTCGCGTGAGCCTGACCACCGTCGGCCGCGATTTTCTGCCCAAGGCCAGGCGCCTGCTGGATGATTTTGAAGATTCGATCCTGAGCATTCGTGAACTTGCAGAGCGCCAGACCGGCCAGGTGACCCTGGCCTGCATCCCAACCGCCGCGTTCTACTTCCTGCCCTCGGTGATTCGGGACTACAACGAGCAGTACCCGAAAATCCGGATTCGGCTGCTGGACCTCAGTGCCAACGAGGGGCTGGAGGCGGTGCTGCGCGGCGAAGCCGATTTCGGCATCAACATGATGAGCGGCCAGCATCCGGATATCGAGTTCGTGTCGCTGGTGCAGGAGCGTTTCGTGCTGGCCTGCCGGCGCGACCACGAGCTGGCCGATCGCGCTTCGGTCACCTGGACAGAGCTTGCCGATTACCGGCTCATCGGCGTCGGCCGCCTCAGTGGCAACCGCATGTTGCTGGACCATGCGCTGTCCGGGCTTAGCTGGCGGCCGAAGTGGTTCTATGAGGTGCAGCACCTTTCCACCTCGTTGGGCATGGTCGAAGCCGGGCTGGGGGTGTCGGCCATGCCAAGCCTGGCCATGCCGGCTGCCGACCATCCAACGCTGGTGAGCATTCCGCTGATGGAGCCCGAGGTGACGCGCACGCTCGGGCTGGTGTATCGACGTGGGGCCTCGCTTTCACCAGCGGCAGAGAAGTTTGTTTCCATTTTGCTGGAGAAGTGGCCGAACCGTTGATCGGTTGGGGTTACTCAAGAGTCAGGTTTTTAACGGATTGTCCGGGGGCGGGATATCGGGAGGTGGACGCCACAGCAATCCCCAAAGGCCAAAAATCAGAACGCCGGCACAACATCGCCGTGGTAGCGATCCAGGATGAACTGCTTCACCTGAGGCGAATTCAACAATGCCCCAAGCTTCTGTACAGCCGGGTCGCTAGCCTTGTCCCTGCGTACATACAGGTAGTTGGCGTACGGCGATTCCGAGCTTTCGATGAACAACGCATCCTTGTGCGGCTCAAGCTTGGCCTCCAGCGCGTAGTTGGCATTGATCAGCGCCAGGTCCACCTGACCAAGGACGCGCGGCAGCATGGCGGCTTCAAGTTCCTTGAACTTCAGATGCTTCGGATTGCTGGTGATGTCAGCGGCGGTCGCCATGATATTGCCAGGGTCCTTGAGCGTGATCAGCCCCTGCTTGGCAATCAGTAGCAGTGCGCGCCCGGAGTTGGTGGGGTCGTTGGGAATTGCAACGATGGCGCCGTCCTGCAACTCGGCCACAGATTTGACCTTGCTTGAGTAGGCCCCGAACGGTTCGATGTGTACAGCAACAACCGGGACCTGGTCGCTATTGGGCCGGTCTTTCTTGTACGCCTCGTAGTAGGGCTTGCTCTGGAAGTAGTTGGCATCCAGCCGGCCCTCGTCTACCTGGCGGTCAGGCTGGATATAGTCGGTGAAGACCTTGATATCCAGCTCGACCCCCTGCTTGGCCAGCTCAGGTTTGAGGAATTCCAGAATCTCGGCGTGAGGCACAGGCACCACAGCGATCTTGAGCGTTTCAGCCTGTGCAGTACCGAGCGTGGCAGCCAGCAGAGCCAGCGAAAGTGCAATGCGCTTCACGAGAGTTTTCCTTGGAATCGTTGGAGGGTGAACGATGAAAGATCGAGGTCGGTCGAGCCCCGGATGCACCACTGGGCGAATGCCTCGCCCAAGGCGGCGGAGTGTTTGAAACCATGGCCAGAGCACGCTGACACCACCAAGGTGTGCTTCAGCGCAGGGTGTTCGTCGATAATGAAGTGGCGATCTGCAGTGACGGTGTAGGCACAAACGGCAGACTTGACGACCTTGTCGGTCACCCCGGCGATACGGCCTTGTACTTGCAACTCGTACATCTCGCGCTCTTCTGCCGCGCTCACGGTCCGGTCCAGCAGGTCGGGCAGCGATGCCGTGTGGTATTGGGCCGTGGCGATTTTCAGGCTGCCCTCACCCGGCAGCGCAGGGAAACCGTAATTGATTTTGTCGTCCCCGCGCCCATGGGTCAGGATGAACGTTGGCGATGCACCCTCAAGGCCCGCCTCGGCTTCGAGCTCGAACCAGAACAGCTTCTGCCGGTAGACACGCAGCAAACGGTCGAACGGCTCGCCCAACAAACCACCCGCCCAGTTGCCGGCACTGAACACCAGTTTGCGGGCCTTTAACGTACGCAGGTTGGTGCAGACCGTGACGCCGCTTTCATCCGAGCTGATCTGAGTAACCGTTTCACCTGTGTGCAGCGTTGCCCCGTGTTGCACTGCCAGGCGCAACTGCGCGTCGATGCACCGTTCGGGGCGCACGAAGCCGCCACCGGGCTCGAAGTAGCCGATCGCATCGTCGCGCACGTTGGCAAATTGCGGGAAGCGCTGACGGATCTGTGCAGCGCCAAGCACTTCGTGCTCGATTCCGTAGGCTTGGGCCAGGCCTATGGTGCGCAGGGTGAAATCGCTTATATCGTCCGGATCGAAGTCGGGACTGGAGGTCAGTGCCAGCAAACCGGACTGCTCGAACAACGATTCGCCAGACAGCGCCTCAAGTTCACGCCAGATTTGCTGAGCCCTCTTCACGATGGGCACATACTGGGCACCCTCGCCTACGGAAAGCCGGGTAATGCGCGTATCACCGTGGCTCGAGCCAAAGGTATGCGGTGGGTGGTAGCGATCGACCCCCACCACATCCACGCCCGCCTTGGCCAATTGATAAACGGTGGCGGCCCCCATGGCACCAAGCCCGATGACGACTACTTCGCAGTGCTCCACTGAGTATCGCTCGCTCAAAAAGGCGTTAGTTGAAAGCAGGCGGGCTCAGTAAACAAAGAATTAAAGGGTATATCGATATGCCCTTGAGTAGACCGTGTTCAACCTCAGCTTTCTTTCACTGGCGCGGGTGCCGTTGCGCGAGCGCGTTTAGCAGCATTACCGGACCGATCGCTTGCCATCCACAACAGCAGTGACAAGCCCACCGCCAGCACTGCAATCAGCGCACCCACCCAGCCCAGCGCAGCCAGCCCCAACTGCTCAATGGTGACGCCGCCAATCACAGCGCCCAACCCGATGCCCGCGTTCGCCGCAGAGACGTTCAGCGTGCCGGCAAGGGCCTGCGCTTTGGCGCCTGCGATCATCACGCGCACCTGGCAAACAGGGAACAACGCGGTATACGCAATACCCCACGCGGCCAGGGCCACTACCAGCAGCCACAGCGTATCGACCGCGGGCGGTGCACCCGCCATGCCGGCGCCCAGCACCGTCAACAACACGATGGTCGCGCCAAGCGGGCTGCGGTCGACCAGCCGCCCGCCGATGGCGTTGCCAATCATGCCCACCGCACCGAAGCCCATCAGCCACCAGCCGACCTGCGCGCTGGGCACATGGGCAAGGCGCTCGAGCATGTCAGCCAGGTAGGTGTATGCGCTGAACATGGCAGTGAACACCACCACCGAGAGCGCGACGTGGAAGACGAACTTCGGATCCCGCAGGATGACCGTCTGGCGCTCGCCGCCCGCCCTTTTGGGGGCCTCTGGCAACTGTGGCAGGAACACCCACATCAGCAGCGCAATGACCAGGCAAAGGCCCGAGATCAACCAGAAGGTGCCCCGCCAGCCGAGCGCATCGGCTGCCAGTGTGCCCAAGGGAATGCCGAACACGAACGCCGCCGTGATGCCCAGATAGACCCGGGCGACCGCCTTGCCTTCATTGCCTTTACCCGCCAGCTGGGCTGCCGATTCACTGGCGGTGCCCCAGAACACGGGAAGCGTCGCAGCAGCCAGGATACGCGACAATGCCATGGTCCAGAAGTCAGTAGCGACCGCCGACAGCGCATTGGATGCGGCGAAGATCAGCAGGACCCCGAGAAACACCTTTTTGCGATCCCAGTGGGATATCGCAGCGGTGAGAAACGGCCCGACAAGCATCACGGTAAAGGCGAACACGGTGACCAACTGACCCGCTTTGGGCACAGTAATACCCAGATCCCGGGCGAGCCCGGGCAAGATGCCGAGAATGATGAATTCGGTGGTCAGCACCGCGAACGCCGCCATCGTGAGGATCAGAATGCTGGTGCCTGCACGGGCATCTGCTGCCCCCGACAGGGACGCAGGGTTGGCATGCATGAGCGAATACTCCAGAACAGGAAAATGGAGCAGGAGGTTATACTGGAATAAAATTATCATCTTGGGTATTTAAGCAAGGATACTTAAGAAATTTATTCAACAGTTGGAGGCGCCATTGCTCAGTGAACAACGCTTGAAGGGCATTGCGGTTTTCATTTGCGTGGCAGAGGCCGGAAGCTTCACTGCTGCGGCCGAACGCATGAGCCTGACCACCTCCGCAGTCAGCAAAAGCGTGGCGCGGCTGGAGCAGCGCCTGAACATGAAGCTCTTCGCACGCACCACACGGCGCCTGGCACTGACCGATACGGGGGCCAATTACTACCAGACCTGCAAGCAGATCCTGGCCAGCCTGGAAGAGGCCGAAATGCAAATGCACAGTGCCCAGACCGAGCCCTGCGGCCGGGTGCGCATTGACCTGCCGGCGTCATACGGCAAACTGCGGGTACTACCGCTGCTCATCGAGTTCATTGCCGAGCATGAACTGCTGATGCCACACATCACGCTCACGGACCGCTTCGTCGATCCCATCGAGCATGACATCGACATCCTGGTGCGCATTGGCGGGCCGCAGACCTGGCCCCAGGGTGTAGAGCGGCGGCTGATTGGCATCCAGCAGCACATCTTTTGCGCAGCACCGGGTTATCTGCAACGACGGGGAGTGCCTGAAACGGAGCGGGACCTTCATGAGCACGGGTGCGTGCTTTACGGCAGGACCGACGGCGGTGTGTATCCGCTGCACTTCCCGGGCGCTCATGCCAGTGACAGCGAGCAGCGCGTGGTCTCGGGCCGTATTGCAATCGGCAACGCAGAAGGCCAGCTTGCCATGGTGCTGGCCGGGCTGGGGGTGGCCCAATTGCCCTCCTGGCTGGTGCAGGAACATCTTGACGCTGGCACGCTGGTCCAGATCCTGCCTGAGCTGAGCACCATCGGCCTGCCTATCAACGTTGCATGGCTGAAAAGCCGGCAGTCGCTTCCTAAAGTAGCCGCATTGGTCGATGTGATCTGCGCCAGGCTGAGCCAGCAAGCAGCCAAAGCCGGCTAGAGGGGTTGCTCAGCGCTTTGCTCCCCTTCTGCAGGCTGGGTGGTCGAGAGCTCCAGCGCCCCCCTGAGCAAGGCATTGAGCATCGCGCCTGCCTCGCCACCCCGCCCCTCCAACAGCCTCAGCGGAATTCCCTTCAGTGCAGTGGCCGACTCGGCCAGGCCATCACCCAGCAGCGCCAATGGGCAGGCGATATCCATCTGCAAGGCGCGCAGACGATCTGCCAGGCCACTGCTCACTGGGGGCTGCACCAGAACCACCAGCGCGGCAGGCGCAATGGCTGCACACAGCAGTGGCAACTCCTCAAGTGGTTGTTCGCTGCTCAGCACGTCGATACGCTGCTGCTCACCGCTCAGCAGCAAGCCGTGGCACAGCAGTTCAAGCTCAGCACTACCCCCGGTACCGGCCAACAGCACGCGCGGGGCGCTGGCCTGGTTCAACTGCAGGCGCAACAGCAACCGGGCGCGCAGAAAGGCATCGAGAAACAGCCACTGGCTACGCTGGCCGTAAGAGCTGCCCGACTGTAATGTGCGCCACACAGGCATCAGTACGTCGAGCAACACCGTGGTTTTGGGGAACAGGGTGAACAGCTGCCCGTGAATACCCTCGAGCGCCTGGCCATCGAACGTCTGGGTTGCACGTAGCACGGCAGCACGCCACGCGGCAAAGCCATCAGCAGCCGGTTCAACCGTTTGCTCGTATGCGTCTCGCCGTCTGGCCAGCATTTCGCTGACTTTGCCGATCGGCAGGCCACTGGCGGTCCAGCGCAGTATGTCGCGGATGTGCTGGACATCCTGTGCGGTGTACAGGCGATGGCCGCCCTCGGTGCGCTGTGGGCGGATCAGGCCATGACGACGCTCCCAGGCACGCAAGGTCACCGGGTTGACCCCGGTCAGGCTGACAACGTCACGCATTGGCAACAGGTCGGTGAAGGTCGCTTCGTTCATTGCGGCGGGTCATCAGGACGGTTACACATACTAAACCTATAGCTGCATGCAGGCTAAGCTGCGCATAAGCATACGCAACCACTTCGAGGAGGCCCCATGATCGACGCAAAACTCCTGCAATTGATGGTCGAGGCGTCCAACGACGGCATCGTCATTGCCGAGCAGGAAGGAAACGACAGCATCCTCATCTACGTCAACCCCGCCTTCGAGCGCCTGACCGGCTACGCGGCCGATGACATCCTCTATCAGGATTGCCGCTTCCTGCAGGGCCAGGACCATGACCAGGAAGCGCTGGATGCCATTCGCCAGGCCATCCTGGACGGGCGCCCGTGCTGCCAGGTGCTGCGCAATTACCGCAAGGACGGCAGCCTGTTCTGGAATGAACTGTCGATTTCGCCGATACGAAACGAGGCCGATCAATTGACGTATTACATTGGCATACAGCGTGATGTCACGGCCCAGGTGTTCGCCGAGGAGAGAGTACGAGAGCTGGAAGCGGAGGTCGCCCAATTGCGGCGACAACTGGATGACAGGGGCAGCTGACACCCCCGCGCAAAACTGTACAAAATTATGACCCTGTATAGCTTTATGCAGCGGGATCGACTATACCTGTACAAGAAACCATTTTTGTACAGGGCCGCGCATGTCCAGCTACCTGCAAACCTTCGCCGAACGCTTTGCCAGCCTCGATGCGGACAACCTCGACCGCCTGGGTGACTTGTACAGCGAGGATGTCACCTTCCGCGACCCACTGCACAAGATCGACGGGCTGAGCGACCTGCGTGCCTACTTCGCTGAGCTCTACGCCAACACCCAGGAGGTGCGTTACACCTTCGAGGGTACCGACGAGGTCCAACCGGGCCACGGTTATATTCGCTGGACCCTGCATTTTCGCCACCCACGCCTGGCCAACGGGCGCCTGATCAGCCTGCAGGGTTGCAGCCACCTTCGCTGGCACGAACGCGTGCACTTTCATCAAGACTACTTCGACGCCGGTGCACTGCTTTACGAGCATGTGCCAGTAGTAGGCAGCGCTGTGCGTTGGCTCAAGGGGCGGCTGGCATGAGCCGCTGCTGGCTGACCGGTGCCAGCAGCGGCATCGGCGCCGCGCTGGCGCAACAGCTGCTTGAACAGGGGCATCAGGTTGCGCTGGGTGGCCGGCAGGCCGAAAACCTGGCGCCGCTGACCGCGCAGTTTCCCCAGCAGACGTTGCTGGCCATCGGCGATATCAGTGACCCTCGGCAGGTCGCTGATGTTGCCGCGCACATCGAACGCAGCTGGGGCGCGCTCGACCTGGTGATTCTCAATGCAGGCACCTGTGAATACCTGGAGCCGGGCCATTTCGACCCAGAGCTGGTCGAGCGCGTGGTGCGCACCAACCTGATCGGCGTCAGTCACTGCCTGCACGCTGCCCTGCCCTTGCTGCGCCGTGGCCAACGCCCGCACCTGGTGGTGATCGGCAGCTCGGTGTCCTGGCTGGCGCTGCCCCGTGCCGGGGCCTACGGTGCCTCCAAAGCGGCCGTGCGCTACCTGATCGAGTCGCTGCGCATCGATCTGGTCAACGAGGGCATCGATGTCACGCTAATCAGCCCTGGCTTTGTCGATACGCCATTGACCCGCCGCAATGACTTCCCCATGCCCCAGATCTGGAGTGCAGAACGCGCCGCCAGGCACATTGCCGTGCGTTTGCCCAAGCGCCCGCTAGAAATCAACTTCCCCGGCGTATTCACTCTGGTACTGCGCCTGCTGGGCGCAATGCCGGTGCGCTGGCGACTGAAGCTAGGCCAGCGCCTGGCACGCAAGCAACAGGACTGAAACAGACATGCGCATCGCAATCATCGGCAGCGGTATTGCCGGCCTCACCTGTGCCTATCTGCTCTCTCGGCGGCATGAAGTCACTGTGTTCGAGGCCGCCGACTGGGTCGGTGGCCACACCCATACCGTCGATGTCCAATGGGGTGGCCGGCAGTACGCAGTGGATACCGGTTTTATCGTATTCAACGACTGGACCTACCCGCACTTCATCCGCCTGCTCGACCAGCTCAAGGTTGCCTCCAGGCCCACCGAAATGAGCTTTTCGGTGCATGACCCGCGTAGCGGTTTCGAATACAACGGCCATGACCTCAACACGCTGTTCGCCCAGCGCAGCAACCTGTTATCGCCAGGCTTCTGGGGCATGCTGCGCGATATCCTGCGCTTCAACCGCAAGGTCCTTGCTGACCTGGACAGCCAGCGTATCGACGAAGCCACCACCCTGGGTGGCTACCTGCAGACGCAGGGCTATGGCCAGCGCTTCATCGACCACTACATCGTGCCGATGGGCTCGGCTATCTGGTCGATGTCACGCGCCGACATGCTCGGTTTTCCGCTGCAGTTCTTCGTGCGCTTTTGCCGTAACCACGGCCTTCTCTCGGTGAGCAACCGCCCGCAATGGCGGGTGATCGAGGGTGGTTCACGTAGTTACCTGGCGCCGTTGTGCAAGCCATTCGCCGAGCGCATCCGCCTCAACTGCCCGGTTGACCGTGTCAGCCGTGACGAAGGCGGCGTGACCGTGTTCAGCGCGGCCGGCAGCGAGCGCTTCGATAATGTGGTGTTCGCCTGCCACAGCGACCAGGCTTTGGCCTTGCTGGAGGCGCCAAGTGCCGATGAGCGCGCAATACTCGGCGCCATCACCTACGCCAGCAACGACGTGGTGCTGCACACCGACACCCGCCTGCTGCCAACCCGGCGCAAAGCCTGGGCCAGTTGGAACTACCGCCTCGGCGGCCCGCAGCAGGCACCGGCCGCGCTGACCTACGCGATGAACATCCTGCAAGGTATCGAAGCGCCGGTGACCTTCTGCGTGAGCCTGAACCAGACCGCACTGGTGGACCCGACGCAGATCCTCGCCCGCTTCAACTATGCGCACCCGCAGTACAGCCTCGTCGCCCTCGCAGCCCAGGCCAGACAAGCTGAATTGCAGGGCCGACAGCACAGCTACTTCTGCGGCGCCTACTGGGCCAACGGCTTCCACGAGGACGGCGTGGTCAGCGCCTTGAAAGTGGCTGAGTTTTTTGGGGAAGGCTTGTGATCAGCAGCCTGTGCCACGGCTGGGTCAGCCATAGGCGCCTGACACCACGCCAGCATGCCTTCCGCTATCGGATCGGCATGTTCTACCTGGACCTGGACGAGCAACCCCGCCTGCTCAGCCTCAGCCGCTGGCTGGGGCGGTCGCGACTGGCGCCGCTGAGCTGGCGCGAAAGCGATTACCTGCCGGCGCTGACCCGCAATGGCATGCCATTGGCCCAGGCCGCTCGGCAATTGGTCGGCCAGGCCACCGGGCAAACGCCTGAAGGCGCCGTGCACCTGCTAACCCAGCCGCGCTGCTGGGGGCTTTCGTTCAACCCGGTGAGTGTCTACTTCTGCCACGACCCCGCCGGCCAGTTGCAGGCGATCCTGCTGGAAGTGCGCAACACGCCATGGCGCGAGCGCTTTCACTACGTGTTGCCGGTGCAAGACGGCCTGTCTACCGGGTTTTGCGTGGCCAAGGCGTTCCATGTGTCGCCGTTCATGCCCCTGGACATGGAGTACCGCCTGCGTTTTCTGCTCGATGCGCGGCGCGTACACGTGCACATGGAGAACTGGCGGGAGGGGCAAAAGGTGTTCGATGCCGACCTCGCGCTGCAACGCGGGCCGCTGGATCGCGCCGCTCTGCACCGCCATATCCTGAGTTTCCCCTGGATGAGCCTGCGCACCGTAGCAGCCATCTACTGGCAGGCCTTGCAGCTGCTGCTCAAGCGCACGCCCATCCACGACCATAGCGCCAGCCTGGGTAACCTGAGCCTGGGCCAAGCCGCCTCCAAGGAGTTAGATGATGACCGAGCCCACCCTGAGCGTTAGCAAGTCCACCGGCCTGACACCACTGCTTGGCAACCTGGCCAGGACGGCCGTGCTGGCCCAGTTGCGCCGCTTGGCCCGCGGCAGTTTGCGGGTGATCTGCAACGATCGTCAGTGGACCTTCGGTGAAGCCGGCAGTGCTCTGCACGCCCAGGTCGAAATCGTTGACGAGGCCGCCTGGAGCCTGGTCGCCAGTAACGGCTCGATCGGCGCCGGGGAAGGCTATATCCATGGCTACTGGCGCACACCCGACCTGGCCGCAGTCACCCGTGTGTTCGTCGCCAACCTTGAGGTGCTCGATGCCATGGAGGGCGGGCTGGCACGCCTGGCACGCCCGGCCCTGCACCTGCTGCACCGGCTCAACCGCAATAGCCGACGCGGTTCACGGCGCAACATCCTGGCCCATTACGACCTGGGCAACGCCTTGTTCGAACGCCTGCTCGACCCAACCATGATGTACTCGGCGGCGCAGTTCGAGAGCGCCGAGCAAACCCTGGAGCAGGCGCAACTGAACAAGCTTGAACGCATCTGCCAGAAGCTCGAGCTCAAACCCCACGAACACCTGCTGGAAATCGGCACCGGCTGGGGCAGCCTGGCCATCCATGCTGCCACCCGGTATGGCTGCCGCGTCACCACCACGACGCTGTCCGAGGCGCAGTACGCCCACACCCTGCAACGGGTGCAAGCGCTGGGCCTTACGCAACGCATCACGGTGCTGCGCGAGGACTACCGCGACCTGAGTGGGCGCTTCGACAAGCTGGTTTCGATCGAGATGATCGAGGCCGTCGGCCACCGTTACCTGCCCACTTACTTCCGCCAGTGTGCCGCACTGCTCAAGGAGGATGGCCTGATGCTGCTGCAGGCCATCACCATTCGCGATCAACGTTACGCCCAGGCGCGGCGCTCGGTGGATTTCATCCAGCGCTACATATTCCCAGGCGGTGCGCTGCCATCACTGAGCGTGCTGCTGGACACCGCCAGCCGCAAGACCGGGTTGAACCTGGTGCATATGGAGGACTTTGGCCAGGACTATGCGCGCACCTTGCGCCATTGGCGCGATAACCTGCGCCAGGCGCGCACGGCACTCAAGGAACTGGGTTACGACGAAACCTTCCAGCGCCTGTGGGAGTTCTACCTGTGTTACTGCCAGGGCGGCTTCGAGGAACGTGCCATTGGCGTGGCGCAACTGCTGTGGGCCGCGCCGCAAGCCCGTCGGGCGCCTTTGCCAGGCGCCTGAACATGTCACGTACCTGGCTTATCGCCAATGCAGTGTGGTTGCAGGCTGGCTGGTGGGTGTGTGTACTCGGCGCCCACACGCCCTGGCTGCTTGCCCTGGTGCCGATAGGCTTGGCGCTGCACCTGGGTTATTGCCATGAGCGGCGCGCAGAACTGCGTGCGCTGCTGGCGATAGGGCTTGCAGGTTGTCTGCTGGACAGCCTGCTGGGGGCACTGGGGGTATTCGCTTTTGCCCAATGGCCGCTGCCCGGCTGGCTGGCCCTGATGTGGCTGGTGCTGGCAAGCGGGTTGCGCCACAGCCTGGCGTGGGCTGCCCGCCCGTTGTGGCTAGGAGGGCTGCTTGGACTGTTCGGTGGGCCGTTGGCCTACCTGGCGGGGGCGCGGCTGGCCGGGGTGGAACTACCAATGGGTCCCCTGCCTACCGCCCTGCTGCTGGCACCGATCTGGGCGGTGGCATTTCCGTTGATGCTACGGCTCGCGAGAGCGGCCTGAGTCACGGCGAGGCCTTTGGCAGGCGGCGGAAAAACAAGGTGATCTGCCCGACCTCCACACCCAGTTTGCGCATGCTCGAACGGTTGATCAGGGTGTCCTCATCCATCAGGTACATCCAGTCATCGATGTCCATTTCCCAATGCCGGCCGTCGACCGGCAGGTCCAGGCGGTAGCGCCAGTGCAGGGCGTTGCCCGCCACCTCGCCGCGGGCTTCGCCGATCACATCGCCCGCACGACCACGCCAGCGCCCGGGGCCGTCCGGGGTCAGGGTCCAGATGCGCCGCTGGCGCGTACCGTCGCTGTACACGAAGTGCTCGTCAAGAATCAGCCGGTCACCTTCGCGGCGGCTGTCGATGCGCACATCGAAGCGTTTGACCACTTCCCCCGAGCGATTCTGGAACATGCCCCAGGCCTGCACCGGCACGGAGAAGAACGTGACCAGGTCCAGCGCCGGCTTTTCACCGGCGTAATGGTCGACCTCGACATTGCCGCAACTGCCCAGCAGCAGGCAGCCGACCAATAGCAACACTCTTCGCATGTTCAATCTCCTTGATCATTACCGGCCAGGCCGAGCAGGCGCTGGCGCAATTCGGGGTCCCGGGCCCGCGGGTCCAGCCAGATGGCAAAAAATGCCCTGGCAAACGCCGGGTCGGCGATTTCGCGACGCAGTTGACCATCAACATAGAACCGGGAGCCCTGCCCCGGCAGGTACACCCCGGTGATGCGCATGCCCGGGCGCACATCGACGAACGCCTCGTTCATCGCTTGCTCCCAACGCTCAAGCGTGGCCTCGGGCAAAGGGCGGTCGCTCAGACGACGCATTTCATCCAGACTGGCCTGCACCAGCGCCTCGCGTGACAACCTCCGGTGGTAGAGAAGGTCCAGGGCAAAAGGCTCACTCCAGCCCTGCGGCGAGCCTGCGCTCCACAAACGGGCGGTGTAGACACGCAGGCCAAACCAGGTGAACTCACCGCTGCCGACGCTGCGCGCCTCGGGCACCGCTGGCCGCCAGTCCGCCACGGCGGGTGGCATGACGGCAAGCGCAACGGCAAGCACGAACAGGTTGAGGGCTGTGACAGTGCTTCGCATGGCCATACTCTGGAGACCGGAACACTCAAATATTGTACAAGTATATTTTCATGTACAACTTTATGTAGAGATATCGAGTCTTTCACGCAAAATAATGACGGACGGCAATCGTTCGGTTATCGAACGGTAGCGCGTTTTCTGGCATTGACGGTCCTTGCTTCACTGCTCACCATGCCACGGCCTTGCGGGTCCTCACTGCCTTGAGCCAAACCCGCGGGCCAGAAGCATCCAGCAGCTCATTACAATTTCAAGAAACAGGTACATCGGCCATGCCTCCTATCCCCCATGCTTCCATGGGCAGCAAGATTCGCGACGCCTTTGCTGTCGGCAAGACGCGCTGGGGCATGCTCGCCCTGGTGTTCTTCGCCACCACACTGAACTACATCGACCGCGCCGCCCTCGGCATCATGCAGCCCATGCTGGCCAAGGACATGAGCTGGACGGCAATGGACTACGCCAACATCAACTTCTGGTTCCAGGTGGGTTACGCCATCGGCTTCCTGTTGCAGGGCCGGTTGATCGACAAAATCGGCGTAAAACGTGCATTTTTCATGGCGGTCCTGCTCTGGAGCCTGGCCACCGGTGCCCATGGCCTGGCCACATCGGCCGCAGGTTTCATGGTCTGCCGCTTCATCCTCGGCCTGACCGAAGCCGCCAATTATCCGGCTTGTGTGAAGACCACACGGCTGTGGTTCCCCGCGGGTGAAAGGGCCATTGCCACCGGGCTGTTCAACGCCGGTACCAACGTTGGCGCGATGATCACCCCGGCGCTGCTGCCAGTGATCCTGGCGGCCTGGGGCTGGCAGGCCGCCTTTATCGCCATGGGTTGCCTGGGCCTGGTCTGGGTGGTGTTCTGGGGCTTGAAATACTTCAACCCTGAAGAGCACCCGACTGTGCGCCAGAGCGAACTGGAGTACATCCAGCGCGAAGCCGAGCCTGAGGCGGTACGTGTGCCCTTCAGCCGCATCCTGCGCATGCGCGGCACCTGGGCCTTCGCCGTGGCATTCGCGATCACCGCACCGGTGTTCTGGTTCTACCTGTACTGGCTGCCACCTTTTCTCAACCAGCAGTACAACCTGGGCATCAGCGTGACCCAGATGGGCATCCCGCTGATCCTGATCTGGCTCACGGCCGACTTCGGCAGCATTGGCGGCGGCATCCTTTCGTCCTGGCTGATAGGCCGTGGCGTACGCGCCATACGGGCACGCCTGATATCGATGCTGATCTTCGCCTGCACCATGATCAGCGTGACCTTCGCCGCCAACGCCAGTGGCCTGTGGGTAGCGGTGCTTGCCATTGCCGTGGCGGTCGGCGCGCACCAGGCCTGGACGGCGAACATATGGAGCCTGCTGATGGATTACACGCCCAAGCACCTGATAAGCACGGTGTTCGGCTTTGGCAGCATGTGCGCGGCCATTGGCGGCATGTTCATGACGCAGATCGTCGGCACCGTGCTGACGGTTACCAATAACAACTACGCAGTGCTGTTCACCATGATCCCGGCGATGTATTTCATTGCACTGGTGTGGTTGTACTTCATGGCGCCGCGCAAGGTCGAAGCGCAGTAAGCGTCAGTTGCCCCCTTCCTGGAAGGGGGCCCGCCGGCGAATGGGGCGCAAAGCGCCCCCGCCATGAATCAGCCTTCGGTCGCTTCGCGCTTCATCCGTGCCCGGCGGGCCAGGATGTTGAGCACTTCGATCGCCGTAGAGAAGGCCATCGCTGCATACACATAACCTTTTGGCACATGGGCACCGAAACCTTCGGCGATCAGGGTCATGCCGATCATGATCAGGAAGCCCAGGGCCAACATGACCACGGTCGGGTTGTCGTTGATGAAGTTCGCCAACGGGTCAGCGGCCACCATCATGACGATCACGGCAGTGATCACGGCAATGATCATGATCGGCAGGTGCTCGGTCATGCCCACAGCGGTGATGATGCTGTCAACCGAGAACACGATGTCCAGCAGCAGGATCTGGAAGATCGCGGCCGCGAAGCCCAGGGTAACCGTGGAGGACACCTTGGCTTCTTCCTTGGCGCCGTGCGGGTCGACGTTTTCGTGGATTTCCTTGGTCGCTTTCCACAGCAGGAACAGGCCACCGGCAATCAGGATCACGTCCTTCCAGGAGAAGGCATTACCGAACACTTCGAATACCGGGTCGGTCAGCTGAACGATCCACGCCACCGTGCTGAGCAGCGCCAAACGCATGATCAAGGCCATGCTGATACCGATACGGCGTGCCTTGGAACGGTATTCGACCGGTAATTTGTTGGTCAGGATCGAGATGAAGATCAGGTTATCGATGCCCAGTACGACTTCCATGGCCACCAGTGTGGCAAGGGCTACCCAGGCGGTGGGGCTTGCGGCGAGTTCCAGCAAATATTCCATTTTTCAGTCCTGCAACGTTTCTGGGTCAGATGTCCTGGGTTTTATCTTGCTGGTCGGCGTCCTTGGGCTTCTGCCCTTCGGTGCCGATAGCGTCGCTCAGCGCCTGCTGCGCCGCTTCGTTGGTGTCATCGATGGCCTGCTTGGCCGATTTGGCGGCCTGGTCGAGCATCTGCTGGGCAGATTTCTCGGCCTGGTCGCAGCCTGCCAGGCTCATCAGTGCCAAGGCTAGCACCAAGGGTGTGCCAATGGATTTGAATTGCAGCATGGGGTCCTCGCTTGTCGATATCCCGGCGGCGCGCAATGCGCCTGATGGCGTCGAATTCTAAAGATGCCGATACATCAGGAAAATTCGTATTTTCAGCGGTTATACTTCGGTTTTTACGAATCGGGAACGCGGTGATGCTCAACTATCGACAGCTTCACTATTTCTGGGCCGTGGCCAAGACCGGCAGCATCGCCCGCGCCAGTGAGCAACTGAACCTGACCCCGCAGACCATCAGCGGTCAGATCAGCCTGTTCGAGCAGACCTACGGCCTGGAGCTGTTCCAACGGGTCGGGCGGCAGCTGGAGCTGACCGAAACCGGTCGCCAGACCTTGGTCTACGCCGAGCAGATGTTCCAGATCGGCGGTGAACTGGAGGCCATGCTGCGCGCCGGCCCGCAGGAACAGATCCTGTTTCGCGTGGGGGTTGCCGACGTGGTGCCCAAATCGATCGTCTATCGCCTGCTCGCGCCCACCATGGAGCTGGACGATGTGCTGCGCATCAACTGCCGTGAGGACAAACTCGAACGCCTGCTGGCAGACCTGGCGATCCAGCGCCTGGACCTGGTGATATCCGACAGCCCGATGCCCAACCACCTGGATATCAAGGGTTACAGCCAGAAGCTCGGGGAATGCGGCTTGAGCTTCTTTGCTACAAAAGCCTTGGCCGAACGCCACGCTGGCGTCTTTCCTGGCTGCCTGCACGATGCACCATTGCTGATCCCGGGCCAGGAAACGGTAGTGCGCAGCCGGCTGCTGCGCTGGCTTGGCGAGCAGCAGGTGCAACCGCGGATAATCGGCGAATTCGACGACAGCGCCTTGATGCAGGCATTCGGCCAGTCGGGCAGCGGTATCTTCGTGGCTCCCAGTGTGATTGCCGAGGAAGTGTGCCGCCAGTACGGGGTGGAGCTGATCGGGCAGACCGAGGCGGTGCACGAGTCGTTCTATGCTATTTCGGTTGAACGCAAGGTCAAGCACCCCGGGATCGTGGCCATTACCGAGGGGGCGCGTCGGGAGCTGTTCCATTGGTGAGCGTAAACAGGCCGGGACGACCCTACCAAGGTCTATGGTAAAGTCACGCCCTTTCAAGATACCGAGATAGCGCAGCACATGTCCCCCCTCCTTCGCGTCCTCAACCGCACCAGCCTGGTGACCCAGATCGTCATCGGCCTGATCGCCGGTATTGTCCTGGCCTTGCTTGCGCCAGCCATCGCCCTCGACCTGGGCTTTCTCGGCAAGGTGTTCGTCAGCGCCCTGAAAGCAGTCGCGCCGGTGCTGGTGTTCATTCTGGTCATGGCCTCGATCGCCAACCATCGCCATGGCCAGGAAACCCACATCCGCCCGATTCTCTGGCTGTACCTGCTGGGCACCTTCTCGGCTGCGGTGGTGGCCGTTGTCGCCAGCATGCTGTTCCCTTCGCAACTTGCCCTGAGCGCCAGCGATGTGACCCTGAGCGCGCCTGGCGGCATTGGTGAAGTGCTGCAAAACCTGGTGCTGAGCGCCGTCGACAACCCGATCAACGCCCTGCTCAACGCCAATTTCATTGGTGTGCTGACCTGGGCCATTGGTTTGGGCGTGGCGCTGCGCCATGCCGGCGAAACCACCCGAACCGTGGTCGAGGACCTGTCCAATGGCGTAACCCTGATCGTGCGGGTAGTCATCCGCTTCGCCCCGCTGGGCATTTTCGGCCTGGTCAGTTCGACACTCGCCCAGTCTGGCCTCGATGCCCTGCTTGGCTACCTGCACCTGCTGGGGGTGCTGATCGGCTGCATGCTGTTCGTGGCGCTGGTGATGAACCCGCTGATCGTGTTCTGCAAGATCCGCCGCAACCCTTACCCATTGACGCTGCTGTGCCTGCGCGAAAGTGGTATCACGGCCTTCTTCACCCGCAGCTCGGCGGCCAACATTCCGGTCAACCTGGCACTGTCCGAGCGCCTGGGCCTGCATGAGGACACCTACTCGGTGTCGATCCCGCTGGGTGCGACCATCAATATGGCGGGCGCGGCCATCACAATCACCGTGCTGACCCTGGCAGCCGTGCACACGCTGGGCATCCCGGTAGACCTGCCTACTGCGGTGCTGCTGAGCATGGTGGCGGCGGTCTGCGCCTGTGGTGCGTCGGGCGTGGCTGGCGGTTCGCTGCTGCTGATCCCGCTGGCATGCAGCCTGTTCGGCATTCCAAGCGAGATTGCCATGCAGGTGGTTGCTGTGGGCTTCATCATTGGCGTGCTGCAGGATTCGGCAGAGACTGCGCTGAATTCTTCGACCGATGTGCTGTTCACGGCGGCGGCCTGCCAGGCGCAAGAGCGCCGTAGTGTTTGAGATAGCCAGGGCCGCGTAGCGGCCCATTCGCCGGCAAGCCGGCGCCCACAGACTGGCGATGAACTCAAGGCATGTGCAGTGCCCGTGAAAGCGGTTGTGTTGCTTGATTTCAAACCTTGACGCCATCCATATCGTGGGCGCCGGCTTGCCGGCGATGGGGCAGTGATTGCTTAAGCCAGGCGCTTTACCTACGCTAGTGGCCTTTTCCTCGCAATGAGACTTGGCCATGTCAGAAAATCAAACCGCAGACGAAGGCCGCTTCAGCAGTACCGAGATCCGCATTCTCGGCGCGCTGATCGAAAAACAGGCCACCAGCCCTGAAAGTTACCCACTGACCCTCAATGCCCTGGTGCTGGCCTGCAACCAGAAGACCAGCCGTGAGCCGGTGATGAACCTGTCCCAGGGCCAGGTCGGCCAGGCGCTGCGTGCCCTGGAAAGCCAGGGCATGACCCGGCTGCAGATGGGCAGCCGCGCAGACCGTTGGGAACAGCGGGTGGACAAGGCACTGGAGCTGGTACCGGCCCAGCTGATACTGATGGGCCTGATGTTCCTGCGTGGGCCGCAAACCCTCAACGAGCTGTTGACCCGCAGCAACCGCTTGCACGACTTCGATGACACCGAACAGATCCAGCACCAGCTGGAGCGCCTGATCTCGCGTGGTTTGGCACTGCATCTGCCACGCCAGGCCGGGCAGCGCGAAGACCGCTACACCCATGCACTGGGGGATCCGGCAGAAATCGAGGCGATTCTTGCCGCTCGCCAGCAGGAAGGTGGGGCGCGCAACAGTGGCGGCAATGTGTCGGAAGAAAGGATCGAAGCCCTGGAGGCCCGGATTGCCGCGCTGGAGGCGCGCCTGGCCGAGCTTGAAGGCTAAGCCACTCAGTGTTCCGGTTCAGGGAAGTTGCGGCAGCTTTTGCGCTCGGCCATTTCCCGCTCACTGGGGCGCTGGTCGACGAACACGGTACGGCCGTCTGCGTAGATTTCCAGGTAACCCCAGTGCAGGTCCTGCTCCTGCTGCCCGGGCTGGGGTGGCACTAGCCACCAGGGTTCGCGGCTGATCAGGGTCATGGCTTGAATTCCCGAGGGTGTCGGCAGTAAGCATAGACACCCCCGGGTTTCAGGTTTACGCCGGCGCCGAGGTGCGGATCAGGTGATCGAAGGCCGCCAGCGATGCCTTGGCACCCTCGCCCACCGCAATGACGATCTGCTTGTACGGCACGGTGGTCACATCACCGGCTGCGAACACGCCCGGGATGCTGGTCGCACCTTTGGCATCGACGATGATCTCGCCACGCGGCGACAGCTCGATCGTCCCCTTGAGCCAGTCGGTGTTGGGCAACAGGCCGATCTGCACGAAGATACCTTCCAGCGCCAGCTCATGCTGCTCGTCGGTGGTGCGGTCCTTGTAGCGCAAGCCGGTCACCTTCTCACCATTGCCCACCACCTCGGTGGTCAGCGCGCTGGTGATCACCTTGACGTTCGGCAGGCTGTGCAGCTTGCGCTGCAGCACGGCATCGGCACGCAGCTGGCTGTCGAACTCGATCAACGTCACCTGCGCGACGATGCCGGCCAGGTCAATGGCTGCTTCCACGCCGGAGTTGCCGCCACCGATCACCGCCACACGCTTGCCCTTGAACAGCGGGCCGTCGCAGTGCGGGCAGTAGGCCACGCCACGGGCACGGTACTCCTGTTCACCCGGCACGTTCATTTCGCGCCAGCGGGCGCCAGTGGCGAGGATCACGGTCTTGGCTTTGAGCGAGGCGCCGCCGGCCAGGCGTACTTCGTGCAGGCCGCCGTCGGTGGCCGGAATCAGTGCTTCGCCGCGCTGCAGGTTCATGATGTCGACGTCGTACTGCTTGACGTGCTCTTCCAGTGCAGTAGCCAGTTTCGGCCCTTCGGTTTCCTGCACCGAGATGAAGTTCTCGATGGCCATGGTATCGAGCACCTGGCCGCCGAAACGCTCGGCAGCGACACCGGTACGGATGCCTTTGCGTGCTGCGTAGATGGCAGCCGCGGCACCGGCGGGGCCGCCGCCGACCACCAGCACGTCAAAGGCGTCCTTGGCATTGATCTTCTCGGCCTGGCGGGCGCCGGCGTTGGTGTCGATCTTGCCGAGGATTTCCTCAAGGCCCATGCGCCCCTGGCCGAACACTTCGCCGTTCAGGTAGATGCTGGGCACGGCCATGATCTTGCGCGACTCGACTTCGTCCTGGAACAGCGCACCGTCGATGGCCACGTGGCGTACGTTAGGGTTGAGCACCGCCATCAGGTTCAGCGCCTGGACCACGTCCGGGCAGTTCTGGCACGACAGCGAGAAGTAGGTCTCGAAGGTGAACTCGCCTTCCAAGGCCTGGATCTGCTCGATCACTTCGGCACTGGCCTTGGAGGGGTGGCCGCCGACTTGCAGCAGCGCCAGCACCAGGGAGGTGAATTCGTGGCCCATGGGGATGCCGGCAAAACGCAGGCTGATGTCAGCGCCCGGGCGGTTGAGCGAGAACGAAGGCCGACGGGCGTCGGTACCGTCCGCGCTCAAGGTAATGAGGTTCGACAGGCTGGCAATTTCTACCAGCAGGTCGTGCAATTCGCGGGACTTCGCGCCGTCGTCGAGGGAAGCAACGATCTCGATCGGCTGGGTGACCCGCTCCAGGTAGGTTTTCAGTTGCGATTTAAGCGTGGCGTCCAACATACGGGCGATTCCTTTTTCAATCTTCGGATACAAAAACGCCCAGGCAATAACGCCCGGGCGTTTGGCGGGGCAGTGAGTACTTCAGCTTTGGCGGCTGCTCACCGCCCACGACTGGCGCACGGTCTTAGATTTTGCCGACCAGGTCCAGGGATGGCGCGAGGGTAGCTTCGCCTTCTTTCCACTTGGCTGGGCAGACTTCGCCTGGGTGAGCGGCGATGTACTGGGCAGCCTTGACCTTGCGCAGCAGCTCGCTAGCGTCGCGGCCTACACCACCGTCGTTGATTTCGACGATCTTGATCTGGCCTTCCGGGTTGATCACGAAAGTACCGCGGTCGGCCATACCGGCTTCTTCGATCAGCACGTCGAAGTTGCGCGAGATGACGTGGGTCGGGTCACCGATCAGCGGGTACTTGATCTTGCTGATGGTGTCGGAAGTGTCGTGCCAGGCTTTGTGGGTGAAGTGGGTGTCGGTGGACACACCGTAGATTTCCACGCCCAGCTTCTGGAACTCGGCGTAGTTGTCAGCAAGGTCACCCAGCTCGGTCGGGCAGACGAAAGTGAAGTCGGCCGGGTAGAAGAACACGACAGACCACTTGCCCTTCAGGTCGGCTTCGCTTACCTGAACGAATTCGCCGTTGTGGAAGGCGGTGGCGTTGAACGGTTTGACCTGGCTGTTGATGATAGGCATGAGAGACGCTCCTTCATGGGGTTGAAATCAGTTGACGGAGAGAATCCTAACCGCTGGTCGCCACGAAGGCTCATTGGCAAACCTCATGCTTGCGATTGGTTTTGGCTATAAGCGAGGTTTATTAATAGAAGGGATTGGGCTGAGCAAAGGATTGCGCAAGCATTTGAGGGGCCTATCACTGGCACACCAGGACACACAGGTACAGCGCCGAGCTTGAGAGCTGGGCCGTACCCGTGAGAGCCGGCTTGCCGGCGATAGGGTCAGTGAGGTTTAGCGCGTAACGGTCCGCATGGTGACGAACTCTTCCGCCGCCGTCGGGTGCACGCCAATGGTCTCGTCGAACTGCTGCTTGGTAGCGCCTGCCTTCAGGGCAACACCCAACCCCTGAATGATCTCGCCGGCATCAGGGCCGACCATGTGGCAGCCCAGCACCTTGTCGGTCTCGGCGTCCACCACCAGCTTCATCAGGGTCTTTTCCTGGATGTCGGTGAGGGTCAGTTTCATGGCGCGGAAGCGGCTCTCGAAGACCTGCACCTTGTGCCCGGCTTCCAGCGCCTGCTCTTCAGTCAGGCCCACGGTACCGATCGGCGGCTGGCTGAACACCGCGGTGGGGATGTTCTGGTAATCCACCGGGCGGTACTGCTCGGGTTTGAACAGGCGCCGCGCCACGGCCATGCCTTCGGCCAGGGCGACCGGGGTGAGCTGCACGCGGCCAATCACATCGCCAATGGCCAGGATCGACGGGGCGGTGGTCTGGTACTGCTCGTCGACGCGAATATAACCGCGGGCATCCAGCTCCACACCGGTGTTTTCCAGGCCCAGGCTGTCGAGCATCGGGCGTCGGCCGGTGGCGTAGAACACACAATCGGTGAGCAGCTCGCGGCCATCCTTGAGCGTGGCCTTCAGGCTGCCGTCCTCAAGCTGCTCGATGCGCTGGATATCGGCATTGAACTGCAAGTCCATGCCGCGTTTTTCCAGTTCTTCCTTCAGGTGGGTACGCACCGAGCCGTCGAAGCCGCGCAGGAACATCTCGCCGCGGTACAGTAACGTGGTGGCGGCGCCCAGGCCCTGGAAAATGCCGGCGAACTCGACCGCGATGTAGCCGCCCCCCACCACCAGCACCCGGCGTGGCAGTTCTTTGAGGTAGAACGCCTCGTTGGAGGTGATGGCCAGTTCCTTGCCCGGGATGTCCGGCACCTGAGGCCAGCCACCGGTGGCGATGAGGATGTGCCCGGCGCTGTAGCGCTGGCCTTGCACTTCCACTTCGTTGGCGCCGGTGATGCGTGCATGGCCTTCCAGCAAGGTCACGCCGCTGTTGACCAGCAGGTTGCGATAGATGCCGTTGAGGCGCTCGATTTCGCGGTTCTTGTTGGCGATCAGGGTACCCCAGTCGAAGTGGCCCTCTTCCAGGGACCAGCCGTAGCCGGCAGCCTGCTCCAGCTCATCGGCGACGTGGGCGCCATACACCAGCAACTTCTTGGGCACGCAACCGACGTTGACGCAGGTACCACCCAGGTAGCGGCTCTCGGCCACCGCCACTTTTGCACCAAAGCCCGCTGCGAAGCGTGCCGCTCGCACACCACCGGACCCGGCACCAATCACGAACAGATCAAAATCGTAGGCCATGTATTCAGTCTCCTTGGCTGGCGCTCAGCATACCGCCGTTGGCCGCCACAAACAAAAAAGCCACCCCGAAGGGTGGCTCGTCGACCTGTAGGGGCTTATCAGTAAGCCTTGCCGGTCTTGTAGTAGTTCTCGAAGCAGAAGTTGGTGGCGTCGATGTAGCCTTCGGCGCCGCCGCAGTCGAAACGCTGGCCCTTGAACTTGTAGGCAATCACGCAGCCGTTCTGTGCCTGCTGCATCAGTGCGTCGGTGATCTGGATCTCGCCGCCTTTGCCCGGTGGGGTGTTGCGGATGATATCGAAGATATCCGGGGTCAGGATGTAGCGGCCGATGATCGCCAGGTTCGATGGCGCGTCTTCCGGCGCAGGCTTTTCGACCATGTTGGTCACACGGAAGATGTCGTCGCGGATCATGTCGCCGGCAATCACGCCGTACTTGTTGGTTTCCTGCGGGTCGACTTCCTGGATGGCGATGATCGAGCAGCGGAACTGGTTGTACAGTTTGACCATCTGGGTCAGTACGCCGTCACCTTCCGGGTTTACGCACAGGTCGTCCGCCAGCACCACAGCAAACGGTTCGTCACCGATCAGCGGCTGGCCGGTCAGGATGGCGTGGCCCAGGCCTTTCATTTCGGTCTGGCGGGTGTAGGAGAACGAGCACTCGTTGAGCAGGCGGCGGATGCCGACCAGGTATTTTTCCTTGTCGGTGCCCTTGATCTGGTTTTCCAGCTCGTAGCTGATGTCGAAGTGGTCTTCCAGGGCGCGCTTGCCGCGGCCGGTGACGATGGAAATCTCGTTCAGGCCAGCGTCCAGGGCCTCTTCAACGCCATACTGGATCAGTGGCTTGTTGACCACTGGCAGCATTTCCTTGGGCATGGCTTTGGTAGCAGGCAGGAAGCGAGTGCCGTAACCGGCTGCCGGGAACAAGCATTTCTTGATCATAAACGTCCTTAAACAAAGGCAGAGCCTGTGGAATTCGGCGCAGTCTAATCAGGCGGCTGTCACCTTACAATGCCCCGCCTGCGGCCGACCGATGCCATGATAGAGATAACCCAGTGTAGATAGTTCCAAGGGATCGTAAATATTACGGCCATCAAATATCACCGGCATGCGCATCAACCCGCGCACACGGCTGAAGTCCGGCTGGCGGAACTGCTTCCATTCAGTCACCAGGGCCAGTGCATCGGCACCCTCCACGCAGGCGTAGGGGTCATCGGTCAGTTTCAGTTGGCCACTGGCCAGCGCCTGCGCATAGCGCTCGGCAACCCCGGCCAGCGCCACCGGATCGCAGGCCTGCACGCGCGTCCCTGCGGCCAGCAAGGCATCGAGCAGCACCAGGCTGGGGGCCTCGCGCAGGTCATCGGTGCCCGGTTTGAAAGCCAGCCCCCACACCGCCACGGTACGCCCGCGCATGAACCCACCGAAATGCTGCTGCAACGCAGTGAACAACAGGGTCTTCTGCTGATCGTTGCGGGCTTGTACTGCCCGCAGGATGGCAGGCTGATAACCTTGCTGCTCGGCGGTGCGGACCAGCGCGCGAATATCCTTCGGGAAGCATGACCCCCCATAACCACAGCCGGCATAGATGAAATGGCTGCCGATGCGTCGGTCGCTACCGATGCCGTGGCGCACCTGTTCGATGTCCACCCCCAAGTGTGCGCACAGCCCGGCCAATTCATTGATGAACGATATCTTGGTCGCCAGGAAGGCATTGGCTGCGTACTTGCTGAATTCGGCCGCACGCGGGGACATCACCAGGATACGTTCGCGATTGCGCACAAAAGGCGCGTAGAGGCGTTGCAAGGACTGCTGTGCTGCCTCGTTGTCCGTGCCGATGATGATGCGGTCCGGGCGCATGAAATCGTCGATGGCGCTGCCTTCCTTGAGAAACTCCGGGTTGCTCGCCACCTCGACGGTAAAACCGGCACTGCGGTCGCGCAGGCCCTGCATCACGTGCCGGGCCACGCGCTCTGCGGTGCCGACCGGCACGGTCGACTTGTTGACCACCAGGCAACTGCGCGGCAAATGGCGGCCAAGGCTGTCGGCCACGGCCAGCACGTGCTGCAGGTCGGCCGAGCCGTCTTCCAGGCTGGGCGTGCCGACGGCGATGAACACCACCTGAGCCTTGGCCAGCGAAGGCTGCCACTGGTCGCTGAAGCTCAGCAGCCCTTGGCCGATCCCAGATTGCAACAGTGCCTGCAGCCCCGGTTCATGGATCGGACACTGGCCCTGACGCAGTTGTGCCAGGCGCTGCGGGTCGCGTTCCAGGCACACCACCCGGTTGCCCATCCCGGCGAAACAGGCTGCCGTCACCAACCCTACATACCCTGCCCCGATCACACAGAGGTCCATGGCCGCGCTCCTTGAGTGAGATAGCGGACATTGCTACCCCGCAGGGGTTGCAAAGCGGTGACGGCCGGATGACAGAACCGTGAGGCCAACGGTGAGCGCGTCAGCTACCTGTTCCCTGCCCGATCAGCACCCCCTCGACCTTCTGCCCATACAGGTTGACCCCGTCGTTGGCATGGAACTTCAGCCGGGTCTTCTCGACAGAGCCCTCCACCAGCCGAGGGTCCTGCGGCCGTTCGTGGCGATTGACCCAGGCTGCCACATCCCACGCCTGCTGATCACTCAGGCTGCCTGGCCGGCCCAGCGGCATGTTGTGCTTGATGAAGGAGGCCGCGGTGTTGATCCGGTGCATGCCGGCACCCCAGTTGTAGGAATCCTTGCCCCACAAGGGCGGCATCACGTATTCGCCGGCCACTTTCTGCCCTTCACCATTGTCCCCGTGACAGATGGCGCACTGCTCGCGGTAGACCTGCTGGCCGCGCTTGAAGTCGTAGCCACCCTGGGGTTGTGGTACTTCAGGGTAGCCACGCCCGGCGATCTCCACACCGGTAGGCGCTTTGGTGGACAGCCAGTAGGCATAGGCCGACAGCGCAGTCATCTGCGGGCTGTCGGCGGCCGGGGGCTTGCCGTTCATGCTGAACTGGAAGCAGCCCTGGATACGTTCGGCGTAGGTGTTGACCTTGTCGTTCTTCTTGCGATAGGCCGGGTACATAGGGTACGCACCCCACATCGGCGCGGAGTTTGCCAGGCGGCCCTGGTCGAGGTGGCAGTTACTGCAGTTCATGCCATTACCCACCGCCTCGGGCATCAGTCGGCGGGTGTCGACGAACAGCGCATGGCCCTCGCGTACCATTTTGCCGAAGGCGTTGTCCGGCAGCTCACTCTCAGCGGGAGGCGCGAACTGCGCTGAGGCCTGGGCAGCAGGAACGTTCAACTGCGACTGGTCTTCCATGGCGATGGGCGCCGCAACGGCGTGCCCCATGGCCGACAGCAGCAACGCTGGCATCAATGCTTTCATGGCTTTCATGGCTTTCATGGCTTTCATGGCTTTCATGGCTTTCATGGCTTGACCTCCTGGCTGGCAGGGTTGGCAAAGAATTCTGCGATTGCCTGGACCTCTTGGTCGGTCATGGCCTTGGCCACACCGACCATCAGCTGATTGGGGTCGTTGCTGCGGCTGCCGTCGCGCCAGCCGTTGAGTTGCGCCACCAGGTAGCTGGCAGGCTGCCCTGCCAGGGGCGGAAAGTGCTCGCCGACACCACTGCCACCGGGGCCATGGCATTGCACACAACCGGGGATGTTGCGGCTCCAGTCGCCGTAAAGGGCCAGCCGGGTGGTGGGGTCGTCTGCGATTTGCTGGCGGCGCAAGCCGGGGGCCGGCTCGCCAGGCAGGCTGGCCAGGTAGTCGCTGACGGCCGTGATCTCATCCTCGGTCAAGGCTTTGGCCAGCGGCTCCATCACCGCCTGTTTGCGGCTGCCGGCACGCCAGTCATGCAACTGCTTGCTCAGGTAGCCGGCCGGCAGGCCGGCCAGGCGGGGGAACCCAGCGGCGGCTATACCCTTGCCGTCCGGGCCATGGCAGCCCAGGCATGCCATGGCGGCAGGGTTGGCGCCACCCTGGGTGAAGATTTTCTGGCCATCGGCGGCGTGCGCCATGGGCCAGGCCAGGATCAGCAGGCTGCCGACCAGGACTCGACTCAACGGGGTCATCACGAATCTCCATTTCTTTTGTTATAAGCTTAGGCTTAAAACACATAAGCAAATGGATACTAGCCCCGCCAGGGAATTGCCAACAACGCCAACCCGACCAACAGATGGCAATTGGCCTGTTAAGCGCGTTTTACTTGAGCCAGATCAACCGCCAGAGATGCACTTGGTCGCCGCCGTACGCACATCACCCAGGCGCAGCGGGAAGTTGTTCAAGCGTTCATGCAGCTTGATGCTGCTGCCGCTGCCACGTTCCTCGATGTCCACCAGTGCCGCTGGCCCGGCGCCGGCAGTCAACTTTTGCGGCACGATCAACCGCAGGCAATCGTCGCGCTGCTCTTCGACCAAGGGATCACGGGTGTTCGCCAGCTCTGCCTTGACACAGTCGGCATACTCGCGGGGCGTCTTGCCAGAGATCACATCCATCGTTTCGTGCGACTGCTCCAGCTCGGAAACGCTGACACAACCACCCAGCGTCAGGGACAACGCCGCCACCATCCACTTCATTTGGCACACCTCACCTATCAGGAATGCATCAGACCACGGCCAGGCACTTTTGCTCCGTGCTTTGGCAGATTTATCTAGCCCCATGCCATCAGGCGCGCCAGCCAATCCCGACATCGTGGTATCGTTCGCGTTTGCAGAACCCGACTTTGCGGAGCACCCCATGAAATTCGTACACCAGCGCGAGCATCTCAACGAGGACGACATCGTTGTCGTCGAGTGCTCTCAACGCTGCAACATCCGCCTGATGAACGACGCCAACTTCCGCAGCTTCAAAAATGGCGGCCGACACACTTACCACGGCGGCCACTTCGAGCGGTTCCCGGCCAAGATCACGGTACCCAGCACCGGTTTCTGGAACATCACCATCGACACCGTCACCACCCGTCCCATCTCGGTAACGCGCAAGCCGACCTTGACCCACAAGATCAAGATCATCCGTCGTTCGTCGTCCAAACTCAGATAAGACCGCCATGACCCAGAACATCAAGTACGTCATCAAATACAAGCTCGACGGCGAACGCCGCTGGGATTTCGCCGTCATGCCCGATGCCTCGCACGAGCAGGCACTCGATGCCCTGCGCAAGATCCACGGCGACGACGCCGACAAGATCAGCGACATCCAGGTCAGCAAGGCACTGTAAAACCGCAGGGAGGACTGCATGAGCAACTGGCCCGACCATCGTATTCTCGATCTGCTGGGCATCGAGTTGCCCATCCTCCAGGCGCCTATGGCCGGCGCCAGCGGCTCGCCCCTGGCAATCGCCGTGGCCAAAGCCGGTGGCCTGGGCGCCCTGCCCTGCGCCATGCTCACGGGCGAGCAGGTGCGCGGCGAGATTGCAGCCTTTCGCAGCGCTTGCCCGGGCGCCCCGCTTAACCTGAATTTTTTCTGCCACCAGCCGCCCACCCCAGACATCGACCGCGAAACGCGCTGGAAGCTGGCACTCAAACCGTATTACACAGAAGTTGGCGCCGACTTCGAGGCTCCCACTCCGGTTTCCAACCGTGCACCGTTCGACGAGCACAGCTGCCGGCTGGTCGAACAATTGCGCCCTGAGGTGGTGAGTTTCCACTTCGGCCTGCCTGAGGCTGCATTGCTGCAGCGGGTAAAAGCAGCCGGGGCCAAGGTGCTGTCCAGTGCCACCACGGTGGAAGAAGCGCTGTGGCTGGAGGCCAAGGGTTGCGACGCGATCATTGCCATGGGCAGTGAAGCCGGTGGCCATCGCGGCATGTTCCTCAGCGAAGACATCAACAGCCAGATCGGCACCTTCGCCCTGGTGCCGCAGGTTGCCGATGCAGTGGGCGTGCCGGTGATCGCCGCTGGCGGCATCGCTGACCACCGTGGCCTGGTTGCAGCACTGGCCCTGGGCGCCAGCGCCGTGCAAATCGGCACGGCCTACCTGTTCTGCCCCCAAGCCAAGGTGTCTGCGGCCCATCGACGCGCGCTGGACAGTGCACCGGCCAGCGACACGGCCCTGACCAACCTGTTCACCGGGCGCCCGGCGCGCGGCATCAACAACCGCGTCATGCGCGAGCTGGGGCCAATGAGTGAACTGGCGCCACGCTTCCCCCTGGCAGGCGGCGCGCTGATGCCGTTGCGGGCAATCACCGACCCGCAAGGCAACAGCGACTTCAGCAACTTGTGGGCGGGGCAAGCGTTGCGGCTGGGCAAGGCAATGCCGGCTGAACAGTTGACCCGGGAGATTGCAGAGAGGGCGTTGGCGCTGGTTGGGCGTTAGGAATTTATCTAGGGCACCGGCTGTGCCGGTGATTACCGGCAAGCCGGCTCCTGCAAGGATTGCAAGCCAGACAGCACCTTCCGGCTCGGGGCCTATCGCTATATAGTTACCGCTATAACGATAACCTGCACTCCTAGGGAGCTGTTTTCATGCGTATCCGCCTGCCCCACCTCACCGCCACTGCCCTCGCCTGCCTGCTATCACTCAACAGCGCCTGGGCAGACGAGGTGCAGGTTGCGGTCGCGGCAAACTTCACCGCGCCGATCCAGGCCATCGCCAAGGACTTCGAGAAAGACACCGGCCACAAGCTGATCGCCGCCTATGGCGCCACGGGGCAGTTCTACGCACAGATCAAGAACGGCGCACCGTTCGAGGTGTTCCTCGCCGCCGATGACAGCACCCCGGCCAAGCTGGAGCAGGAAAAGGACATCGTCCCCGGCTCGCGCTTCACCTACGCCATCGGCACCCTTGCGCTGTGGTCGGCCAAGGAAGGCTATGTTGACGCCCATGGTGAGGTACTGAAGAAAAACCAGTACAAGCACCTGTCCATCGCCAACCCGAAGACGGCACCCTACGGCCTGGCCGCCACTCAGGTGCTGGCCAAGCTTGGCCTGGCCGAAGCCACCCAGGGCAAGATCGTCGAAGGCCAGAACATCACCCAGGCCTTCCAGTTCGTCTCCACCGGCAATGCCGAGCTGGGCTTCGTCGCCCTGTCGCAGATCTACAAAGACGGCAAAGTCACCAGTGGTTCGGCCTGGGTCGTACCGCCCGAACTGCACGACCCTATCCGCCAGGACGCCGTCATTCTCAACAAGGGCAAAGACAACCCGGCGGCCAAGGCACTGGTTGAATACCTCAAAGGCCCAAAAGCTGCTGCGCTGATCAAATCCTATGGTTATGAACGCTGATGCCGCTGGACGCCAGTGACCTGGGTGCCATCTGGCTGACGGTGAAACTGGCCAGCCTGACCACCCTGATCTTGCTGCTCATCGGCACGCCCATAGCCTGGTGGCTGGCGCGCACGCGCTCTTGGCTGCGCGGGCCGGTGGGTGCGGTGGTGGCGCTACCACTGGTGCTGCCGCCGACGGTGATCGGTTTTTACCTGCTGATCGCCCTCGGCCCGCAGGGTTGGATAGGCCAGGCCACCGAGGCGCTGGGCCTGGGAAGCGTGGTGTTCAGTTTCACTGGCCTGGTGATCGGCTCGACGGTGTACTCCCTGCCGTTCGTGGTGCAACCGCTGCAGAACGCCTTCGCAGCAATCGGCCAGCGCCCGCTGGAAGTTGCCGCCACCTTGCGCGCCAGCCCGTGGGACACCTTCGTGCATGTGGTACTGCCACTGGCGCGGCCTGGCTTCATCACCGCCAGCATCCTTGGCTTTGCCCACACCGTAGGCGAGTTTGGCGTGGTGCTGATGATTGGCGGCAACATCCCCGACAAGACCCGCGTGGTCTCGGTGCAGATCTTCGATCACGTCGAAGCCATGGAGTATACGCAAGCCCACTGGCTGGCAGGTGCCATGCTGGTGTTCTCGTTCCTGGTGCTGCTCCTGCTGTACGCGGGGCGCCGTGGCAAGCCTGGCTGGAGCTGAAATGACCGGATCGATTGTGGCGCGCCTCAAGCTTGCGCGTGACGACTTCACCCTGGATGTCGACCTGCAACTGCCAGGGCGCGGCATCAGCGCGCTGTTCGGCCATTCCGGCTCGGGCAAAACCTCGTGCCTGCGCTGCCTGGCCGGGCTGGAACGGGCTGCGAGCGCGTACATCGAGGTCAACGGTGAAGTCTGGGAAGACAGCACACGTGGCCACTTCCTGGCGCCGCACCTGCGCCCGGTCGGCTACGTATTCCAGGAGGCCAGCCTGTTCCCGCACTTGTCGGTGCGCGGCAACCTGGAATTCGGCTGGCGGCGAATTGCACCAGGCCAGCGCAAGGTCAGCCTCGACCAGGCCTGCCAGCTGCTGGGCATCGGCCACCTGCTCGAGCGCAGGCCCGCGACCCTGTCCGGCGGCGAGGCCCAGCGTGTGGGTATCGCCCGGGCGCTGCTCAGCAGCCCGCGCCTGTTATTGATGGATGAGCCCCTGGCCGCACTGGACGGGCCGCGCAAGCGCGAGATCCTGCCCTACCTGGAGCGCCTGCACGAGGAACTGGACATCCCGCTGGTGTACGTCAGCCATGCCCAGGATGAAGTGGCGCGGTTGGCCGATCACCTGGTGCTGCTGGAGCAAGGCAAGGCCACGGCCAGTGGCCCGATTGGCCAGACGCTCGCGCGCCTGGACCTGTCGCTGGCCCAGGGCGACGATGCCGGCGTGGTGTTCGAGGGCCTTGTGGTTGGCCACGACCCGCAGTACGGCCTGCTGGACCTGCGCCTGGCTGGCCACGAAGCGCCTTTACTACGCATTGCCCACCCGGCACACAGCATGGGCAGCGCCTTGCGCGTGAAGGTTCAGGCCCGCGACGTCAGCCTCACGCTAACGGCAGATGGTACCTCCAGCATCCTCAACCGGCTGGCGGTGCGCGTACGCGAAGTGCACCCGGCGGATAACCCGGCGCATGTGCTGGTAAGCCTGGATGCCGGCGGCAATGCCCTGCTGGCGCGCATCACCCGCTTCTCGGCGGACCAGCTCGGCCTGCACCCGGGGCAGGCTTTGTTTGCGCAAATAAAGTCGGTAGCGCTATTGGGCTGAGCATCGCTCGCACGGCCGCTGTCCATTGATCAGTGACCTGAACGAGGCCTGCCGCCCATGCCTGACTGCAACTTGCCCGCCAGCCTGCATTACGTTGACGATAGCCAGCCCGGCCTGAGCCGGCGCCGCTGGCGTGACCGTTTCATCTATTTGGATGCCCAAGGCCAACGTGTGCGCGACAGTGAAACGCTGGCGCGCATCGCCGCCCTGGTGATCCCGCCGGCCTACACCGACGTGTGGATCTGCGCCGACCCGCAAGGCCACCTGCAAGCCACAGGGCGCGATGCGCGTGGCCGCAAGCAGTACCGCTACCACGCCCAGTGGCGCGAGCTGCGCGATCAACACAAATATGGGCGCATGCTGGCCTTTGCCCAGGCATTGCCCAAGCTTCGCGCACAGCTGGAGACACACCTGGCGCGCCCGGGGCTGGACCGGGAAAAGGTAATGGCACTGGTGGTCAGCCTGCTGGACCACACACTGATCCGCATCGGCAACGAGCGCTACCTGCGCGACAACAAATCCTACGGCCTGACCACGCTGCGCAACCGCCACGTCAAGGTCGAGGGCAGCACCATCCGCTTCCAGTTCCGCGGCAAGCGCGGCGTGGAACACAATGTCACCCTGCGCGACCGACGCCTGGCCAACCTGCTCAAACGCTGCATGGAGCTGCCGGGGCAGGCGCTGTTCCAGTATCTGGACGAAGAAGGCCAGCGGCACAGCATTGGGTCCAGTGAGATCAACCAGTTCCTGCAACAACTGACCGGGGCCGATTTCACTGCCAAGGATTACCGCACCTGGGCAGGTAGCAGCCTGGCGCTGAGCCTGCTCAGGCCGCTGGCCTGGGAGCCCGAGAGCGAGGCAAAGCGCCAGGTTGCGAGTATCGTCAAGCAGGTGGCCGCGCGCCTGGGCAATACCCCTGCCGTGTGCAGGCGCTGCTACATCCACCCTGCAGTGCTGGAGCATTACGCCTTGGGGCGCCTGGCAGAGCTGCCAGGCAGCCGTGTGCGCAAAGGCCTTGATCCCGAAGAGGTAGCGTTGCTGTTGTTTCTGCAGGCACTGGAGCAAGCGCAAGCCAATTGAGCGAACCTATGCCTGCAATCATGCAGAGAAATTTCCCATTAAGGCCGAAGCCCCCTATCCTTGCCACCGAGCACCTTCGCCGGGACGCTTACCGCGTTTTACAACGGCACCTGCAACTAAAGACACACAACAGAATTTGTCTGACGGGGAATTAATATCCGCCGAAAGCGTCTTTAATGAGAAGGAAGAGGGACAGGCTCCCACCACTGCGGCACTTGCCGGGTGGATTTTGATATCACCAAGGAGAACTACATGCTGATACTCACCCGTAAGGTTGGCGAAAGCATCGTCATCAACGATGACATCAAAGTCACCATTCTGGGCGTGAAGGGGATGCAGGTGAGGATTGGCATCGATGCACCAAAGGATGTCCAGGTGCACCGGGAAGAAATCTTCAAGCGTATCCAGGCCGGCAGCCCGGCCCCGGAAAAGCACGACGACCAACACTGATTGCGACACTTCAAGCCGCACGGACGCGCTTGATCGATTGGGTACACACACCGCAGCCCGAGCCTCAGGCGCCAAGCAGCTCGCGCACTTTGGCGATCAACTTGTCCACGTCGAACGGTTTGTCGAACGCCGCAGCGAACAGCTCCGGGCGTCCCTGGCTGGCCTGCGCGCCGCTCATGAGGATCACGGGCAGGTCGGGCAACTGCAACTCTTTGCGGATCGCCAGCACCAGCTCTTCGCCGTTGAGCACCGGCATCATGTAATCGGTGATCACCAGATCCACGCGTTTTTCCTGTAACGCTTCCAGGGCCTTGCGCCCATTGCTCGCCTTTTCCACCAAAAAGCCTTCGTCCTCCAGGGCAAAGCCCAGGATATCGGCGATCAGGTATTCGTCATCGACGATCAGGATAGTGTTCATCAGCAGGCCCTTCACCCGCTGCCTTGGGGCACCGGAGTACCCGAGAGCACACCGGATGAGCCCTCGAAAGTCTTGTCCAGGTGGATGCCCTGCGGCCCGATACGCAACTCATGCAGCGCGGGGTCGTGATGGCTGTCACGCACCTTGAGCACAGACAACATGCGCCGCAGTTGCGAATCCAGTTCGACAAAACGCATCAGCAAGAGGTTATCGACGATGCTCGACAGGTCGGGGGCCGGGGCGGTGATTTCCGAGCCGAAGAGGTCGCGCATCTCCCAGGTGAGCATGACGCTGATATCGCGTGCGCGCAGCTCGCCAGTCAAGGCGCGGAAGAACGCGTTGAGCCGTGCAGGATCAGTTGCCAGGCGGCTGAATGCGCCCAGGCTGTCTATCAGGACACGCTTGCTGCCCTGCTGCTGAACTTGTTCCAGCAGGCGCGCACCAACCTGGTCGAGCAAACCCTCGGTAGTCGGCTGCCAGCTCAGTTGCAAAGCACCTTGCCGTTCCAGCGCGGCGAAATCGTAACCCAAGGAGGTGGCCTTCAGGCGTAACCTTGCAGGTGTTTCATAGAAGCCAAAATGCAGCGCGGGGCTCTGGGCAGTTGCTGCGCCAAGAAAGGCCAGGCCCAGTGACGTCTTGCCAACGCCCGAGGGGCCCATCAACAAACTGACCGAGCCACTGGCCAGCCCGCCCCCCAGCATTTCATCCAGCGTGGATACGCCCGTGGTCACCTGGCTCAGCGTGGCCGAGCCCAGCTGGCTGGGGTGGCTGTACAGCGCCTCCAGGCGCGGATACACATGGATCCCGGCCTCGTCGATCAGGCATTCATGGCGCCCGGACAGCGCCCCACTACCCCGCGTTTTGCGCAGTTGCACATGGCGCACGGCGCGGCTGCCCAGCAGTTGTTCGCCCAGTTCGATCACGCCATCGACCATGGTGTGCTCGGGGCTGCCTTCATCGAGCCGGGCACTGGTCAGCAGCAGCACGGTACAGCCGGCAAAAGCGGCATGCCCCTGCAATTCGGAAACGAACTTCTTGGTGTCCAGTGCCGTTTCCGCGCGGACCCGGGCGTTGAGCACGCCGTCAACGATCAGCAGGCTGGCTTGCTGCCGGCCGATTTCCTGGCGGAGCAATTTGACCACCGCATCGAGCCCCTCTTGTTCAAGGGTATCGAAGGCGCTGACGAATTGGACCTGGTCACCGATCAGCGTCGAGTCGAAGAACCTCAAGGTCGCCAGGTACTGAAAAAGCCGTTCATGGGACTCGCTGAGCAAGGTGGCAACCAATACTCGGCCGCCGTTGCGCACATGACCACAGGCCAATTGGTTGGCGAGAATGGTCTTGCCGGCGCCAGGCGGCCCCTGAACGATGTATGAGCCACCTGCGACCAGGCCGCCCTTGAGTAGGGCATCGAGCCCTTCGATCCCCGTCAACAGCCGCTTGAGTGCCTGAACCATGAGGATTACCTGTGGAGTTGAGGGGCCGCAGCGCGCTCCGACGTTGGCAGGTAAAGGCGTATGCAGGTGCCCTTGCCGACCGTGCTCTGCACAGTGATTGCGCCGTTGCTTTGCTTGGCAAAGCCGTAGGCCTGACTGAGCCCAAGGCCTGTACCCTTGCCAAAAGGCTTGGTGGTGAAAAATGGCTCGAAGATGCGTGGCAGCACTTGGGGGTCGATGCCAGCACCGGTGTCGCGCACTTCAAAGCACACGAACGGGCCGTGCAGCCCGTCCACTTCGCCCGTCAGCACCACAGCATCAAGCGCAATGCAGATCGCGCCCCGCTCGCCAATTGCATCGCGGGCATTGAACAGCAAATTGAGCAATACCATCTGTAACTGCCCGGCATCCACTTCGATCACGGGCAAGTCAGGTTGCAGGTGCTCCTGCAACTCGACATCGCTCGGCAAGGCGTGCTCCAGCAAACTGCGCGTCGAAGCCAGCACAGTGGCGGGTGCGACCATCGTGACATCCATCTGCCGATGCCGAGCGAACGTCAGCAGTTGCTGAGTCAGCTGGGTACCACGCCGGCCCGCATCCACGATGTGCTCCAGCATACGCTGCACACGCGCCGGGTCCTGGCTATTGAGTGCCAACTTGGCCGAACTCATGATGATAGTGAGCAGGTTGTTGAAATCATGCGCCAACCCACCGGTCAACTGGCCCAGCGCCTCGAGCTTTTGCGCCTGGAACAGTTGGGCGCGGATGGCGTCCAGTTGCAGTGCCGATTCGCGCCGGTCTGTAATATCGCGCGTGACCTTGGCCAGGCCAATGATGTGCCCCAGATCATCGCGGATCACATCGAGGGCGGCCAACGCCCAGAATTGCGTACCGTCCTTGCGTACCCGCCAGCCCTCATCCTGCGCCACGCCCAGTTCAAGGGCTTGCTTGAGCAAATAGTCAGGACGCCCTTCGGCGCAGTCCTGGGGGGTGAAGAACAGCGAGAAATGCCGGCCTATAACTTCGTCAGCACGGTAACCCTTGATCCGCTCGGCGCCTGCATTCCACGACACCACATGGCCAGAGGGGTCGAGCATGTAGATGGCATAGTCCACCACAGCCTGCACCAACTGCTCGTAGCGGTTGGCGGTCATTACAGGCGAGGCGATGCAGTCGGCTGAAACCATGCAAACTCCACAGGCACAGCGGTTGGGCGGCAATGAGTTCGGCCAGAGTAGCCCCCAAGCATGGGCGGACGATGAACCCGTCAGCACGGTGAGGACAGGCTTGGGACATGGATGCAGCACTCATTGGATCCAGTCAGGAACGGCACAGTGGCCTAATGACAGTAAGGTGTCAATCGCCTGGGCCAAAGCCACCCCACTTCTTAGATCATAGGCGCTATAGTTGACTCAAATATAACAATGGGTTATAAAGCGCGCTTGATTGCCAGGGCCTTCTGCTTAGAAGCGTGCCGGCATCACGCGTGCGAGTGTGGTGGAATTGGTATACACAGCAGACTTAAAATCTGTCGGCGTGAGCCTTGCGGGTTCGAGTCCCGCCACTCGCACCATACTTCCAGGAAAGGCGCCCTTGCGGCGCCTTTTTGCTGCCCGGCGGAAATTCGCCATGCAGCTGCTAAAGTGGAGCTTGTCTGCATCCACTGGAATGCCACCATGCGCTACTCCCTGTTCGCTGGCCAACGCGACGTGATCATCCTGATCGCCCGTGTGTTATTGATGATCCTCTTCGTCATTTCCGGCTGGGCGAAGCTGACCGGCTTCGATGGCACGGTCGGCTACATGACCTCGCTGGGCGCCCCCGCGCCCATGGTTGCCGCAGCGATCGCCGTGATCATGGAGTTCTTCGTCGCCATCATCCTGATCCTCGGCTTCTACACCCGCCCGCTGGCCTTCCTGTTCGCCCTGTTCGTGCTGGGCACCGCGCTGATCGGACATCCATTCTGGAACATGGTCGACCCTGAACGGGCCGCCAACATGACCCAGTTCCTAAAAAACCTGAGCATTGTTGGCGGCTTGCTGCTCCTGGCGGTGAGCGGCCCGGGGCGCTTCTCGCTGGACGGGCGTTGAGTCAGTCTTCCAGGTCGTCGTGCCAGGCTGGGTGGTCGCGCTCGTCGTCATCGAGGTCATCCAGCAACGCATCGTCCTCCTCGACTTCATCCTCGGCACCCTGAGCGTCCGCTTCGGGTTCGAAGCCGTCGTAGAGAAATTCGTGGTCGAGCAGGTGATCGTGTTCAGGCTCGTGCAGGTCGTCTTCGTGGCGCATGATCGCTCCTGGGAAAGTGGCACGCCTGTATAAGCGCATCGGGTGGCATGGTCAATGGATGGGGCGGGGGTTAATGCTGACTTAACCGGTAACCTTCATCCTGCAAGCTCTCCCTTCAAACGTGACTTGCCCGCCTTAATGGCGGGCTTTTTTTGCACTGCCCTTCATCAGTGACAGACTTCTTCGATGGAACTTCTCCCCCACCTGCCACGCTCGCAAACCTTGCAGGACCCGGAATTTTCAAGGAGAAATCTCATGGCAGTAAACATCGACAGTCTCATCATTACCACTCCGGTGCCGAAATCCGCCTCCAACCCGGTCGCCTTGGAAGTCACTGGCGCACAGGCATTGGCTAGCCTGACCCACGTTGTTGCACGCCAGAGTGACGGCTCGATACGCATGACCGCGCCGACCAAGGGTGCTTCCAGCAAAAGTACTCACCGAACACGCTGCGAATGGAAAGAAGCCGTGTATTGGTCACTGGGCAGCGCAGCGCGCCACCGCAATCACCAGACAATGACCCTGGAGAAGGTAAATCTGGCGCGAAAGGTGGTAATTGCCCAGTTGCATGTGAAAGACAATAACAGCCCGCCAATCAAGGTGTTCTGGAACAAAGGCAAAATCACTGTCGGCTTTCGTTCAGATTTTAACCAGGCCACGCCAGTCAACAGCACCGTGCTGGCCGAGGTGCCGCTGGGTACGCGTTTCGATGTGAGCATCGAGGTGAGCGAAAGTGGCGCTTGCATGGTCAGTGCAAGCAGCAATGGCCGCAGCGGCACCACGACCGCACTGCAACTGGCGCCATCCTGGGCGACGCAGACGCTGAATTTTCACGGCGGCGTCTACAACCAGGTGGACTACAGCGATGACACGCCGGCAGAGGATGCCTCGGTGTGCGTGATCAGCGCACTTGAACTGAGCCATGAGTGAGCCAGGCATTACAGGCTAACGACATGCTCTTCACGAATTCATGACAAAAACCTTGGCACACTGACATTGTTTCTCACGTTCTTTGGGCCCGCCACTTGTTGGCGGGTTTTCTTTTTCTGGCGGACCAGTGCCGCCGGGCGCTCAATGCTAAGCGTCAAGCACGGTCACCCTTACACCCGTACCCACAATCTCGTACTCGGTTTCAGAAATCTTTTTCACATCCCCCCCGGCCTGCATTTCGAAATGCTTCAAACCCTCATGCCGAACCATGCCGTGCGGCGAGCGCTCAACGGTTTCGTCCTGATAAATGTTGATGACGTACCGCACGTTGTCCGTGCCGACGCCAATGATCTTTCCGACATATTTATCTGCCATGTCCGCATCCCCTTGATTACCTCACCGTAGCGGGTGCTCGTTGATCAAGCCACTCTGCTGGAGGAAGCAGCCGACTTTCAGACCACCGGGCGCCGCAGCGTGGGATCAGGTCGCGCACGACCCTTGGTCATCTTTTTGTACTAATCAGTACATTCCATGCGTAAAATTCCCCCCACTGGTAATTGCCCTACAAACCTACGATCTGGTTATGGAGTGTAGTAAGACGATGCAAACGGATTCAAATCGCCTGATGACCGCTCTGGAGCACAAGATGCTGCTTGAGAACTTCAACATCAGTTCGACCCAGGTTGAAGAGCAACTGAAATACATCGTCTGCGGGCAATCCACATCATGCGAGCTGGAGCGGCTGCTTGGCCCGTATGAGAACTGCGAGAGCCGGGGTGACTTGCGATTGCTTCGGTGGGCGTTTGTCTACACGGAGGGGGGGCTGGGCCTGAGCGACCCTCAAGTACTTACGGTGGCAATCGACGCAAAGGGCTGCGTAACTGATTTTGCCCTCGTCTAGCAGGCTGGGCCTGCTCAATGCGGGCCGTTGCTTTTTCGACCCGCAAAGAAAAACCCCGCAGACGTTAATCTGCGGGGCTTTCGAATGTGGAGGCCGAGGTCGGAATCGAACCGGCGTAGACGGATTTGCAATCCGGAGCATAACCACTTTGCTACTCGGCCTCAAAGTTCGGATCTAGTTGCTTGCGCTTCTATCTCCTTGAAACGTAGAACCTTTTTCAAAGTTTGCTGCGTTTCGATGGGCGCCATTATGTCTGCATTCCGCCAACCTTGCAACCCCCTGAACAGAAAAAATATTCAAGGGGTTCAAGGTGTTAGCGCAAGCGGCCAAGTTTGCTCCACAACCCTACCACGGCGTTCTCAACCGCACCGCTCGCCGCCATGCCGATTCGCTCCTGCAGGCTTTTGCGTTCGGCATAGTGCACATGGAACAGGCTGGCGTTGCGGGCGCGCTCGCTGAGGTACTCGTCGCTGGTCTGCAACTGATCCACCAGCTTGCGATTTAGCGCGGCGACACCCAACCAGACTTCGCCGGTGGCCACCTCGTCGATGTGCAACTGCGGGCGGTAGCGGGCGACGAAGTCCTTGAACAGCTGGTGCGTGATGTCCAGGTCTTCCTGGAACTTCTCGCGGCCCTTCTCGGTGTTCTCACCGAACACGGTCAGGGTGCGCTTGTACTCGCCGGCAGTCAGCACTTCGAAATCGATGTTGTGCTTTTTCAGCAGACGGTTGACGTTCGGCAACTGCGCCACGACGCCGATCGAGCCAAGCACGGCAAACGGCGCGCTGACGATTTTCTCGCCGATACAGGCCATCATGTAACCACCACTGGCGGCTACCTTGTCGATGCACACGGTCAGCGGGATGCCGGCCTGGCGGATGCGCGCCAGTTGCGAGGCCGCAAGGCCGTAGCTGTGCACCAGGCCGCCACCGCTTTCCAGGCGCAGCACGACTTCGTCACGCGGGGTGGCGAGGGTCAGCAATGCAGTGATTTCGTTACGCAGGCTTTCGGTGGCGGACGCCTTGATGTCGCCATCGAAGTCGAGCACGAACACCCGGCCTTTCTCTTCGGCCTTGCCTTTTTTCTGCTGTTTTTCCGCTTTGGCCTGCTGCTTGCGCAGGGCTTTGAGCTGGGCCTTGTCGAGCAAGCCGGATTCCAGCCGCTCGCGCAGCTCTTTATAGAACTCGTTGAGACGGGTGACCTGCAACTGCCCGCCAGCCTTGCGCCGCCCCTTGCCGCGCAAGCCGGCGATGGCAGACAGCACCACCAGGATGGCAATCACCAGGGTGGCGGTTTTAGCGAGAAAGCTTGCGTATTCGGCAAGAAACTCCACGTTGACTCCTTATGAACCTGCGCCTGTACGGCGCGAAACTGTAGCAAGCATACCGGTGCGCCCGTGGCGCTGCCAGCTGCGGTAAACGCTGGCAACACAGTTCAAACGACCTTTTCAAACGCTTGTATGTTTTTCGTTGACAGCCCGTGTGGCGCATCCTAACCTCGCAGCAACCTTCAAGCGGCCGGATACCTTCGTGGGCAACCTCTACCTCATCCGACATGGCCAAGCCTCATTCGGTGCCGACGACTATGACGTCCTGTCGCCGGTGGGTGTGCGGCAAAGCCAGGCACTGGGTGAACACCTCGCCCGGCTGGACCTGCGCCTGGACCGATGCGTGGCGGGTGACCTGCGCCGCCAGCAAGACACTGCGCGGCTGGCACTGCAGGCACTGCAGGGTAATGGCTGCGCAGTGCCCGCCATTGAGACCGACCCTGCGTTCAATGAGTTCGATGCCGACGGTGTTATCCGTGCCCTGCTGCCCGGCCTGCTGACCGAAGAGCCGCAGGCCCTGCACATCCTGCGCAATGGCGCGCAGAACCGCAGCGAATTCCAGCGTCTGTTCGCCCTGATGGTACAGCGCTGGCACGCCGGCGAACATGCCGACGACGGCGTGGAAACCTGGCAGGCGTTCACCACGCGAGTCCAGGGTGGCTTGCAACGTGTGCTGGACAGCGCCGGCAGTGGCGACAATATCGCGGTGTTCACCTCGGGCGGCACCATTGCCGCCCTGCTTCACCTGACTACCGGAATTACCCCCAGCCAGGCCTTCGCGCTGAACTGGCAGATCATCAACACGTCGCTCAGCCAGCTGAAGTTCCGCGGCCGTGACGTGGCACTGGCTTCCTTCAACAACCAGGCCCATGTGCAGCTGTTGAAGGTGCCGGAGCTCATTACCTATAGATGAGCCCGGCCTGTTGTGTCCCTGTTAGGGACGTGAAATCACTCAATAAGGAATGCGCCATGACCTCCGTAGCTGATGCCGTGAAAAAGATGCAAGAGAAGTTCAATCCGTCTGCAGCCGAAGGCCTTGACCTGGTGTTCGGCTTCGACATCACCGACGAAGGCAAGAAATACGCCCTGATCGTCAAGGACGGCACCTGCGACCTGCAGGAAGGCGAGAACCCGGACGCCAACTGCACCCTGGTCATGGACAGCGAAACCCTCAAAGGCATCGTCAGTGGCGAGACCGACGGCATGCAGGCGTTCATGGGCGGCAAGCTGCGCGTTGAAGGCGACATGATGCTGTCGATGAAGCTCAGCGAGCTGTTCCCTTCCTGAGTGATGGGCGCACCGCGCGAGACGAAAACCGAAGCCTGACCGGCTTCGGTTTTTTTTTGCCCGCCAGTGTGCATTCGGTGCAGTGATCGGCCGGCAACACCCAAACCTATATGGCATCTGGCACGCTTGTACCAGCGCATCGAGGCCATTAGATTAGCCAATAATCCTTGCGATCGATAATAAGGTAAACGCATGACGCTCACCGACCAGTCCACCCAGGTACGCCCCGGCGAAGAACTCGACGCGGCCGTCATCGACCCTTACCTCAAGGCCAATATCGCGGGCCTTGAAGGCGCACCGCGCATCAGCCAGTTCCCCGGGGGGGCTTCCAACCTGACCTACCTGGTCGCTTACCCAGGCCGTGAGTTCGTGCTGCGGCGCCCGCCTTTTGGCCAGAAAGCCAAGTCGGCCCACGACATGGGCCGGGAGTTCCGCATCCTCAACCAGCTCAACAGCGGCTTCCCTTACTGCCCCAAGGCCTACACCCACTGCACCGATGAAACCCTGATCGGCGGCGAGTTCTATGTAATGGAGCGGGTAAACGGCATCATCCTGCGTTCGGACATTCCCGCCGAACTGAACCTGGATGCCACCCGTACCGAGGCCCTGTGCAAAAGCTTCATCGACCGCCTGGTAGAGCTGCACCAGGTCGACTACCAAAGCTGCGGCCTCGCCGACCTGGGCAAGCCTGAAGGCTACGTGCAGCGCCAGATCGAAGGCTGGACCGGCCGCTACGAAAAGGCCCTGACACCCGATGCACCGCGCTGGGAGCAGGTCATTGCCTGGCTGCGTGAAAAGATGCCGGCCGACCACCCTCGCCCAGGCATCGTGCACAACGACTACCGCTTCGATAACGTGATCCTCGATGCTGAAAACCCCATGCGCATCATTGGCGTGCTGGACTGGGAGATGGCCACGATCGGCGACCCACTGATGGACCTGGGCAACAGCCTGGCCTACTGGATCGAGGCAGGCGACCCGGCGCCGGTGCAATTGATGCGACGCCAGCCGAGCAATGCCCCCGGCATGCTGACTCGCCGCCAGTTCGTCGATTACTACGCCGAGCGTGCGGGCATACGCCTGGACAACTTCGATTACTACTATTGCTATGGCCTGTTCCGCCTGGCGGGCATCGTGCAGCAGATCTACTACCGCTTCTACCACGGCCAGACCCAGGACAAGCGCTTCGCCCAGTTCATCCACATGAACCGGCTGCTGGAGCAGATGAGCTTGCAGGTAATGGCCAAGTCCACGCTCTGACGACAGACAACAAGGAAAACAGCATGTCCAAGACCCACCTGTTCGACCTCGATGGCAAGATCGCTTTCGTCTCCGGCGCCAGCCGTGGCATTGGCGAAGCCATCGCGCACCTGCTGGCCCAGCAAGGCGCCCATGTGATCGTCTCCAGCCGCAAGCTGGAGGGCTGCCAGCAGGTGGCCGATGCGATCATCGCCGCAGGCGGCAAGGCCACTGCAGTGGCCTGCCACATCGGTGAACTGGAACAGATCCAGCAGGTGTTCGCCAGTATCCGCGAACAGTTCGGGCGCCTGGACGTGCTGGTCAACAACGCTGCCACCAACCCGCAGTTCTGCAATGTGCTGGACACCGACGCAGGTGCGTTCCAGAAGACCGTCGACGTCAATATCCGCGGCTATTTCTTCATGTCGGTCGAAGCCGGCAAGCTGATGCGTGAAAACGGCGCTGGCAGCATCATCAACGTGGCGTCGATCAATGGGGTTTCACCGGGCCACTTCCAAGGTATCTACTCGGTGACCAAGGCAGCGGTGATCAACATGACCAAGGTCTTCGCCAAGGAATGCGCGCAATTCGGCATCCGCTGCAATGCCTTGCTGCCGGGCCTGACCGACACCAAATTCGCGTCGGCGCTGGTGAAAAACGATGCAATCCTCAACGCCGCACTGCAGCAGATCCCGCTCAAACGCGTGGCCGACCCCAAGGAAATGGCCGGCGCCGTGCTGTACCTGGCCAGCGATGCCTCCAGCTACACCACCGGCACCGCACTCAATGTCGACGGTGGTTACCTGTCCTGATCAGGCCTTGATCGCCTGCAGGGTGTAACTCAGCGGCAAGCGCTCGGGCTGCAGGTGCAGGCGCCATTCGCCGTCGGCGCCTTTGTCCATCTGCCCGGGTAACGCCTCCCAGGGGATGCTCTGGTGCTCGACCAAGGCCGTCAGTTGCAGCCCTTGCGCCAGCAAGGCACTGATGACTTCACCCAGGCCATGGTTCCACTCATGGGTTTCGGTCTGGGTGAGGCGTTGATCGCTGTCGACGTAGGTCTGGTCGCTGTGCCAAACCGTCGGTGCTTCTTGTTCGAAGTAGGGATACTCCAGTTGCAGCCGGTCCTGGTGGTCTTCATTGACGGCCATCAGCATCGGGTGCCCATCGCGCAGAAACAGCCGTCCGCCAGGTTTGAGCAAGGCCGCCACTGCACGGGCCCAAGGCTCGATGCGCGGTAGCCAGCACAATGCACCGATACCGGTGTAGACTAGGTCGAAGGTGCCTGCCTGCAGTGCCTGATCGGCCTGATAGACATCGGCTTCTACGTAGTCGATGGCCGTATTGCAACGCCCGGCAAGGCGCCGCGCCTGCATCAGCGAAGCTGCCGAATAGTCCAGGCCGCAGACCAGCGCGCCCAACCGCGCCAGCGACAAGGTGTCGGTGCCGATATGGCATTGCAGATGAGCTGTGCGCAGGCCTCGAATATCGCCAAGGCGTGGCAAGTCGAAGCGTACGGTCTCGGAAAGGTGCGCGGGCTGCTGGACCAGCAGCTCGACCTCGTAGTCCTTCGAGGCGGCATGCAGCGGCGCGCGCTCATCCCAGCTGGCGCGGTTGAGTTGATGCGATCGGTCCATGATTGTACGTCCTTGTTGTTTAGGTTGCGGTCCCCGGCCCCTTGGCGGGCTTGCCAGCGAGGCGCCGGCAAAGCCCCCAATAGCTCCAAGCGTTACAGGCAGGTGGCCGCCGCCGCCCGCCGCTGCAAGGCCACGCCGTCGTTCTTCTGCGCGTAGTAATCCACCCGCGTGCCACCCGCCTGCGGGTAGACATCCACGAACGACTCCGCTTCGCGGGTATACACCGTCAGCCCACCTTGCTTGCGCGGCTCCAGGTAGCCACTGGCGTCGTCCCCGAACACATCCTCCTTCTGCCAACTGAACTGGATGCATTGGGCCACCCGCTCCGGCGCCTTTTGCGAATCGAGCTGTGCAGTCGGCTTGCCGCCACGGGCCGTATCCATGGTTGCAGAAGCGCAACCGACCAACACCAACGCCGCAGCCATCGGCAGAATTGCTCGCATGTTCCATCCTCGGGGCAAAAAAGAAAGCGACTCTAGCACTGCGCAGCATTGCGAGTGAATTGTCACACGGGGGCTGTTGTCGCAGATAAGGCATGCCGCCAACAGGAGATTGTCATGAAAGTACCTCGTCTTTTGCCTTCGCTGCTACTCGCCGCCCTGCCCTGCCTGCCGATGATGGCGTCAGCAGCTCCCTCGGCTGAAGAGAGCGTTACCGCACCAGAAACTCACAACCGCGAACTCAAAGTGGGCGACAAGGCCCCCGACCAGTACAAACGCGACGAAGAAGCCTTGACCGACTGGAAGGCCAAGGGCCTGCCAGCACCGGAGAAAGAAAGCCATTGGGTACGCATGGGCGACCACTATGTGCTTGTGCAGATCACCAACGGCGTAGTGCTGGCCATCCACCCGGCGTCCTGACTCACCCGGCAGCGGTCAACGCCACCATGTGCACTGTGTTGCGCCCGGCTGCCTTGGCCTGATACAGCGCCGCGTCAGCCTGGGCAAGCAGGCTCGCGGTAGTGTCGTGCGGGCCAGGCACACCGCACCACAGCCCTACGCTGAAGCGCAGCGTGATCTGGTCACCGGCAAAGTGCGCCGGGCTGAGGGCAATGGCCTCCCTCAGGCCCTGCAAGGCCACCATCGCGCCGTCACAATCGGCGTGTGGCAATAGCAACAGGAATTCCTCCCCCCCATAGCGGCCGAGACTGTCGCCGTTGCGCAGGCGTTGCTCCAACTGACGCACGCAATGGCACAACACCTCGTCCCCGGCCAGGTGCCCGTACAGGTCATTGATACGCTTGAAATGGTCGAGGTCGATCATCGCCACGGCCAAGCTGCTGCGTTCGCCACGGGCGCGGTCTAGCTCGCAGGCAAAGCGCTCGAGAATCGCCCGCCGGTTGTAGGTACCCGTCAGCACATCGCGCAAGGCCAGGTGCTTAAGGCGGGATTCGCTGCGCTCCTTGGCCATCAGCACCAGGCCGATGGAGTACATCATCACCGTTACCGTACCGATGGCGACGGAAATGCTCTGCTTGAGGTTGCTGGTGTCGTAGCGCATTTCCACGGCCGTGCCATTGACCACTGCAAGCGCACGCATGCCCAGCCCGACCAAGCTGACAACGGCGCCAATCTGAAGCAACAGGTGCGCCCTGCCCGGCCGCTCGACGTGACGCCGCACCCAGTACAGGATCAGCGCGCACTGCAGCATCAGTACCAGCGTCGCCAGCAGCATCCGCGGCTCCAGCGTGTCGAGCAGAAGCATCAGGCCCACCAACATGCAGGCGGGAATGATGAATACTTGCCGCCACGGCACAGCCTGCTCACGCACGCGAAACAGGCTGGCCGAATAGAACGCCAGGGCCAGTGATAGCAGGCTGTTGCCCACCCCATAGCTGAGCCACAGCGGGGCATGCCCATAAACGGTGTAGCAAACGTAGGCCAACGCGTGGGCGAGCAAGCCGCAAGCGGTAAGCCAGAGATTGTCTTGGCGATTGGACTGGCCAACCAGCAACAGGCAGAACGCCAGGATGGTCGCGACCAGCGCAACGGCGGCGAACAGCGTGGGTGTATGGGCGATCATCATGATTCACCGTGTGGCAGATGGCCGTCTTCTTTGCGGCCTGTGCGCAAGTCTAAGCGCCCAACCGCAGGCGAGCCATGACCGAGCGGGACAGAACAGCAGCCGGCAGGCACGCCATTCATCGTCGGCGCAGCAAAAAAATGCCCGTTCAGGAAACCAAACTGATCGATCACAGTCTCAGAAAGTGCCCCGTAAACCTATGCGGATCAAGGACCTATATCGTGATGACCCGCCTTGCAAGCCTTTCTCTGATCGCCGCTTTTCTGTTAGTTGCCGGCTGCCACCATCATCGCTACCACGATGATGACGGCGGATGGCGCGATGGCGACCGCGACCACCGTCACCATCAGCGGCATGACCGCGACGATAACGATCGCCGCCACCGTGACCACGACTACCGCTGACACGTCTTTGCAACCCACTCTTAACCTGATGAATCTCCGAGGCTCCCTATCATGCGTCTGACTTTGCCTTCCCTTGCCCTTGGCCTGCTGCTGTGCCAAGGCGCTTTCGCCGGTGACGGTACCGCCGCCATTGGCGGTGGCCTGGGTGGCGTCCTGGGTAATGTTGTCGGCCAACAGCTCGGCGGCAGCACTGGTGCAGCTGTCGGCGCAGGCCTTGGCGGCGCCGCGGGCAGCGCGGTGGCTGCGCGCAAGGGCAACCGCACCGAAGCCGCCATCGGCGGTGGCCTGGGCTCGGCCGGCGGTTCGCTGTTGGGCGGCAAGGTCGGCGGTTCGGCCGGCTCGACCATCGGCGCCGGCCTGGGCGGCGCGGCCGGTGGTGCCATTGGCAACCACCTGGGTGACAACAACGGCAAGAAGCATCGCCGTCACCGTCACTGATTCAGCGCAGCCTTTGCAGGGGCCCGGCTTGCCGCCCCCTGCATCGACCCCGCAAGTTCCAGCCGCCTGAATAAGGCAGACTCGCTCCCCGCTGACCCTCATCAACACCCTCTTCACCACAAGCTGCCACACTGACTGCTACTGTCTTTCGTGCCCCCTTGAGTGAAGGAACACCCCCGCCCCATGAACCAGGAACTGCTCTGGGTCCTCGGCCTGCTGGCTGTCGTCATCGCCCTCTTCGTCATCAACCGACCACGCATGGACGTGGTCGCGCTGCTGGTGATTCTCGCCCTGCCACTGTCGGGCATCCTCACCGTGGAGCAGGCCCTGGCCGGCTTCAGCGACCCCAACGTTGTATTGATCGCTGCCTTGTTCGTGATCGGCGAAGGGCTGGTGCGTACCGGCATCGCTTATCGCATCGGCGAATGGATGAGCGACCGCGCCGGCAATAGCGAAGCACGCCTGCTGGTGTTGCTGATGGTGTCGGTGGCCGGACTGGGCTCGGTTATGAGTTCGACTGGCGTGGTTGCGATCTTTATCCCGGTGGTACTGAGCATTGCCGCACGCCTGCAGATTTCGCCAAGCCGCCTGATGATGCCGCTGAGCTTTGCCGGCCTGATCAGCGGCATGCTCAGCCTGGTGGCCACACCGCCCAACGTGGTGGTGCACAGCGAGCTGGTGCGCCACGGCGAGCAAGGTTTCAGCTTCTTCAGCTTCACGCCGTTCGGCCTGGTGGTGCTGGTGCTGGGGATTGGCTACATGCTGCTGACACGCCACTGGCTCAACGGCGAAGTACGCAAGGATGGCCGGGTGGAAAGCCGCCGTACCCTGCTCGACCTGGTATTGGACTATAAGCTCAACGGCCGGGAGCGGCGTCTGCGCATTCGCGCGCAATCGCCGCTGATCGGCCATACCCTTGGCGAGTTGGAGCTGCGCACCCGGCATGGCGCCAACGTGATCGGTATCGAACGCCAGCACAAGTTCACCACGCGGGTGATCGCCGCCGATTCGAGCACCGTCCTGCAGCAGGGTGATGTGCTGCTGCTCGACCTGTTCGCCAACCGCGACGACCTACGCAACCTGTGCCAGACCATGCAACTGGAACCGCTGCACTTCAAGGCTGCCTATTTCATCGACCAGTCCCAGGAGCTGGGCATGGCCGAAGTCTCCCTGCCCCCCGGCTCGCAACTGGTCGGCAAAAGTATCCTGGACCTCGCCTTTCGTACCCGCTACGGCCTTAACGTGGTTGGCTTGCGCCGTGAGCAGACGGCGATCGACGAGCGCCTGGTGGAAGAGCCGCTGCGCCTTGGCGACACGCTGCTTGTTGTCGGCCCCTGGAAAGCGGTGCGGCAGCTGCAAAGCCAGCCAAAGGATTTCTTGGTACTGAGCTTGCCTGCCGAGATCGACCAAGTGGCACCAGCCCGTACCCGGGCACCCTATGCCCTGATCAGCCTGGCGGTGATGGTCGGGCTGATGGTCAGCGGCGTGGTACCCAATGTGATCGCCGCGTTGATCGGCTGCCTGCTGATGGGGGCCGGGCGCTGCATCGACATGAACAGCGCTTACCGCGCCGTTCACTGGCCAAGCCTGATATTGATCGTCGGTATGCTGCCCTTCGCCCAGGCGCTGCAGCAGACCGGGGGTATCGACCTGGCAGTGGGCGGGCTGGTCAGCCTGCTGGGCGGCGCCGGGCCGATCGCCATGCTCGCCTGCCTGTTCACGGTCACAGCGGTGATCGGCCTGTTCATCTCCAACACCGCCACCGCCGTACTGATGGCGCCCGTTGCCATCAGCACGGCAACACAGTTGGGCCTTTCGCCCTATCCGTTCGCCATGACTGTGGCCTTGGCGGCATCCGCGGCGTTCATGACCCCGGTTTCCTCACCGGTGAATACCTTGGTGCTCGGCCCGGGCCAGTACCGCTTTGCCGACTTCGTCAAGGTGGGCGTGCCCTTCACAGTGCTGGTGATGCTGGTGACGGTACTGATGGTGCCATGGTTCCACGGTTTATGACGCCAGAGGATATTGGCCATTATCCTGCGCGATCTCGGCAGATTGACATTGAGTGGCCTGCGCAAACAAACTGGGGTGTTATTGCCCCAGGTGCCCACAGCCGTTGTCCTGGATTTCGTCTCCGCTTGTCGGTCGAGCCTATGGTTTTTCCAGCCCAGTCGCGCTTGTTGCCCTATTTCGCCGTGTTCGGCCTGACCTTCGCCCTGACCCTGGGCGGCATCCTGGCACGGCCAATCGAATCCTTGTCCCTGTTCTGGCCCGTCAATGCAGTGCTGGCCGGTGTGCTGTTGCGCTACCCGCGCCACGCCACCCCGGTGAGTTTCACCCTGGCCTGGCTGGCCATGATCGCCGCCGACCTGGCTTGCGGCAGCGCCTGGCTCTCGGCGCTGTGGCTCAACCTGTGCAACCTGAGCGTAGTGGTGACGGTGTGGCTCTTGCTGTCACGCTTACCGCGCCTGCACCGGCGCATGCGCAGCCCGCAGGGAGTGCTCAGCGTATTCGGTGCCTGCGCGGCCGGTGCCATGGTGGCGGCTTGCATGGCCTGCGTGGTGGCTGCCCCGTGGTTCGAGCAATCGCTGCGCACCACCTGGCTGGCGTGGTTCAGCGAGCAGTTCTCGACCGCAGTGCTGGTGCTGCCGGTGCTGCTGACGGCGCCATCGGCGCGCGCGCTGGTCCGCAGTGGAGCCCAGGCCGTAAGCCTGCCCCCCTTGCTGGTGCTGCTGGCCTCGCTGGTCTTCAGTATCGCCTTCGGCGGACCGGGGGCCATTGCCTTCCCGATCGCAGCACTGCTGTGGTGCGCATGGACCTACTCACCGTTTCTGGTTTCATTGCTGACACTGACTACCGGCAGTACGCTGATCGTTGCGGTGGCGCAGAACCTGATGCATTTCAGCGCGCCGCAAAGCGAGCTTGGGGTCACCACATTGATGTCGGCCCGTCTGGGCATCGCCATGCTGGTGCTCGGGCCGCTGGTGGTTTCTTGCGTCAGCCAGGCCAACCGTAGCCTGCTGGCGCGCCTGGCGCATCAGGCCACCATCGATCACCTGACCGGAGCACTGACCCGCAGCGCCTTCACCCGCCGCGCCAATGCCCTGCTCGACAGCCGCCAGCAACATGCCCAGGCATTGCCGCTGACCTTGATGATGCTCGACATCGACCATTTCAAGTCGATCAACGATCGCCATGGCCACGCCGTAGGCGACCAGGTGCTGCGCCAGTTCGCCCACACCCTGCAAGACCAGTTGCATGAAGGCGAGCTGCTGGCGCGCATGGGCGGTGAAGAGTTTGTAATCCTGCTGCCGGGCCTCGCGCCAGACCGGGCCAACTTCACCGCTGAGCGCTTGCGCAGAGCGGTCCAGGACCTACACCTGGCGCAGGGCGACGAGCGCCTGCAGATCACCGTCAGCATCGGCCTGGACGGCTGCGCCGGGCATGAACCGGCGCCGGGTCTGGACGAACTGTTGGCCCGTGCGGACCAGGCGCTGTACCGCGCCAAGGCCCACGGCCGCAACCGTGTCGAACTGGCAGAGGCACAGGGCGCCGGGTAATTTGACTCACCCCATCAGCAAATCCCAGGACAACTTGGCGATCAGCACGCACAGCAAGACCAGGAACAGCCCGCGCACAAAGGCTGCGCCCTTGCGCACGGCCAGCCAGGTCCCGGTCAGCGCCCCAAGCACGTTGCATGCGGCCATGGGCAAGGCAATGGCATAAAGCACATTGCCCGATGGCACGAAGAACACCAGCGCCGCGAGGTTGGTGGCGATGTTGACCACCTTGGCAGAGGCCGAGGCGTGCAGGAAGTCCAACGCGAAAAAGCGAATGAACAGGAAGATCAGGAAGCTGCCGGTTCCTGGCCCGAACAGGCCGTCGTAGAAGCCAATGGCGCCACCGATCAGTACCGCCAGGCATTGCTCCTTGCGGCCGATCTTCGCCGGCGCGTGCAAGGTGCCGAAATCCTTCTTGCAAAAGGTGTAGATCGCCATCAGCACGATCAGCACCAGCACTGCCGGGCGCATCACGCTGGGCGGCACCAGCGACACCGTGGCCGCCCCTGCAAACGACATGATGAACGCACTGAGCGCCGCCGGCACGATCAACCCCCAGTCCAGGGTGACCTTGCGAATGAACGAGCGCGCCGCGAAAGCCGTACCGCACACCGATGCCAGTTTGTTGCTGCCAAGCAAGGCCGCAGGTTGCGCCGTGGGCAATACGTTGAACAGCGCCGGGATCTGAATGAGCCCACCACCTCCTACCGCAGCATCGATCAGGCCGGCGGCAAAAGCGAACAGGGAGAGTACGGCGATATCCATCATGGCGCGGTTCCAGGCAGTGAAAGCAGACCGCAAGGCTAATCAAATCGGCGCGCCTGTGTTGAAATGCCATATTGCAAAAACTGCAACCAGGAGACCTTCATGGCATTGGACATGCTGCGCGAAATCCAGGCCTTCGTCAGCGTCGCGCACAAACGCAGCTTCGTCGCCGCCGCCCGCGCCCTGGGCCGCTCGCCCAGCGCCGTGACGCGGGCAGTACAGGCTTTGGAAGACAACAGCGGGTGCAAGCTGCTCAACCGCAATGCCAATGCGGTGACTCTCACCGAAGCCGGCGAGCGGTTATTGCCCCACGCCGAACGCTTGCTCGATGTGCAACGTGATGCCGCCGATGAATTGGCCGCACTCAGTGGCAGCGCACAGGGCTGGATCCGCTTCGGCGTGCCGCAATTGCTTGGCGAACATGTGCTGCCCGGTGTGCTGGCGGCGTTTTCCCGCCGCCACCCCCAGGTAACGCTGGACGTCCACTACCGTGACGAGGCGCTTGACCCTTTGCTGGGCAAGCTCGATTTCGTGGTCCGCGGTGCGTTTCCACAATCAAGCGAGCTGATCGGTTACCCACTGTGGCGCTACCAGCGCCATCTGTACGCCAGCCCGGACTACCTGGCGCGCCATGGCATGCCCAAGCGGCCAGAGGACCTGGCTGACCATTCGCTGATCCTGCATACCGCCCCGCGCATTCTCAAGGCCTGGCACTTTTGCCAAGGTGACCGAATCACCAGCCTGCGCCCCCATCCAAGGCTGCGACTGAGCTCAGGCGATGCGGTCTACCACAGTACACTGGCCGGTGCCGGCATTGCCCGTCTGGCCGACTGGGTGGGCGAGGCACAAGTCAGTGCCGGCCGGCTGGTGCGTGTTTGCGCAGATTACCGACTGACATCCAGTACCGGCCAAGACCCGCAAATGCACGCTGTCTATCCTGCCGGCGAGTTGCCAGCGCGGGTCCGTGAGCTGCTGCTGGCCCTGCGCCAGGCGGGCAATGGGGGCAACCGGCAGGCTCGCTGACATCTGTTCAAATTCTGCTCAATTCAACAGAAGCCGCAAACGGCTTGGCTTACAGCATTTTATCCACAGACCTACCCACGTTTTTTGTGGACAGATTTCCCCGCGTAAAGAAGGACTTATCGCACGCGCAGTAGCGCTGCATTCGCCGCCTTGACCAGCTCGATCCACTCAACCGCACTGATCACGCCTGATTGCTCAAGCGCATCGGCACTGCGCAACGCCTGGTCGTATTCATTTTCTTCGAGAATGCCTGCGGTCAGGAAGCGGCTACGCCACTCCAGCAGCGCTGAAGGGTCCTTCTTGCATTCCATCTATATATCGACTCCAAGGTAAAAGGCCGGCCCACTGCCGCGACTCATTATGACGCGAGCGGGAGAGTACACGAGGCCTTTTCACTTGAGAACGACTTGCAGCTACCGCCAGTCTAACGGTATACCAAGGACCACTGCCGCAACGGCACGACGCTGGCCCCCTGGCAAAAGAGGCGGGCCGGAGGGGGGAGTTTTGTCAGCCTGGAGGGATGGTGCCCAGTAGGCCTACCAAAAGGGTGAGCAGAAGAAAACCACCCAGAAATAGCGCGAGCTTGCCCATCAGAACCTCTTCAATGTGATAGCAGGGATGAAAAGCATTATCGGCGCAGCGCTGATACGGATACAGATTCAGGTTTGATGAAAAAAGGCGTATCAGATGCGATCGGCCACGCATCCAGCCAAGCGTGCTCACCATGTGGCAGTGGTCGTGGGAGGTCACAAGAGCGCGTTTGACTTGTCGACACCGGCATACAATTGCAACTTTAAGTTTCAGTGCATAGCTGGCCAGCCTGCCAGCAGCATGATGCCTCTTTCAACGGTCAGGTCATCACAGGCTCAGCAATTACGGGCATCAGACGCAAGCCTGATCTACACGAATAGAAACAGCCTCTAAATTAATTTGTAGGAAGTTCTCCCCCTTACTGTAGGCCGCATCTTGGTGCCGAGTACCTGCTGTATGAAACCTCAGTTTCCGCAGCAATATCGAACTGCTAGGGTCCATTTTTCCTACAACGGCACGGAAGCCTTCAGCATGAGGGAAACATGGACCAGTTCAATACTTCTGGCCTGGGTCTGCAAAAATGCCTGCTCGCATTACGCAAAGAGCGGGATCTTCTGAAAGCACAGGGCAAAGATGAGGAGGCGCAACGGCTTACGCGAAAAATTGCGGGGATGGAGGCTACGCTGGCAGGGATGCCCCTGGAGATGAAGCCGCCGACGCTGCAGTAGCACTGCCCTTCCCTGTGCCGATGTTCGCTCGTCAACCACTGCGGGCTGAATATCGATTTGGGGCCGCTTTGCGGCCCATCGCCGGCAAGCCAGCTCCCACAGGCACAGTGCAGACCTCAAGAACTGCATGGTATCTGTGTGGCCGGCTTGCCGGCGATTGGCTGCGTAGCAGCCCTGATAACGCTAACTGACAGGCATTACCCCTAGCGCTGCCTGCATCCAGAAATGCACTGCAATCGATCCTGATAATTAATTTGTGGCGTGTGCGGATCCTGCCTACCGTGTGTCATCACTCAAGCCTGGGAAAAAGGCCCGACCATGAATGACCGCGAGTTCATCAATGCCATCGACGCCGATGGCCTGCCCCTGCACATTGCCGTAAAGAACGGGCGCATCACCCATATCGGCCCGCAGCGCGCCAGTGAGCCGGCCCGCGAAACCATCGACCTTGAAGGGCTGCTGGCGTTGCCTGGGTTCGTCGATGGCCACATTCACCTGGACAAGAGTTTCGTCGGCGACCGTTGGCGCCCGCACCAGAGCGTGGCCTCCCTGCGTGAACGGCTGGCGGTGGAAAAGCGCGAGCTCGCCAGCGCCCCGCCTATTGTCGAACGCGCCGATGCCCTGATTCGTCAGGCCGCCGCCTTCGGCACCCTGGCCATGCGCTGCCATGTGGATGTGGACGCCACCACCGGCCTTGCCAATCTGCGCGCCATCCTCGAAGCCCGCGAGAAGTGGAAAGACCTGATCGACATCGAGCTGGTGGCTTTCCCCCAGGCCGGCGTGGTGACCTGCCCCGGCACTGCCGAAGTAATGGAGGCTGCCGTACGCGAAGGTGTGCAGGTGGTGGGCGGTATCGACCCGACCACCCTGGACGGTGACGCCGAAGCGCAGCTGGACATTGTTTTCGGCATCGCCGACCGGCACGGGGTGAAGGTAGATATCCACCTGCACGAGCCAGGTGACATCTGCATAGCCCAGCTCGAACGCATCGCCGCGCGTACCCAGGCACTGGGCATGCAAGGTTTGGTGGTGGTGAGCCATGCCTATGGCCTGGGTGATGTTGTCGACAGCGTGGTGGACCGCACCGCCGAAGTGCTGGCCGGTGCAGGCGTGTCGATCATGACCAACGCCCCGGGCGAGCACGCTTTCCCGCCCGTGCTGCGCCTGCGCGCAGGCGGTGTGCGAGTGTTCACCGGCAACGACAACATCCAGGACGCCTGGTGGCCCTACGGCAATGGCGACATGCTGCAACGGGCCATGTTGGTCAGCTATCGCTCGGGCTTCAACACTGACGAGGAACTGCGGGTAGCGCTGCACATGGCGACCGAAGCCAGTGCCGGGGTGATGGGTAAAAAGGGCTATGGGCTGAAGGTAGGCAACGAAGCGAGTTTTGTGCTGTTCAAAGCCCCGAATGCTGCCGCTGCGGTGGCGGCAGCGCTGCATGAACGGGTGATCGTGCGCCACGGCGCGTTCTGGGGCGGGCCTGCGCAGTTGCAACTCAAGGCGTCGCAGTTTGCTGCAGAACTTCGCCGCAGGTGATGTAGGTGATCCCAGGACTAGAACTCCACCTTGCCCCGACCCGCCTTGACATTGCTCCGCCTGGCTTTGCCTTCCAGGCGGCGGGTCTTCGAGCCGAGGGTCGGCTTGGTGGGGCGGCGTTTCTTCTCGGTCTTGCCGGCTGTGGTGATCAACTCGGCAAGACGCGCCAGTGCGTCAGCACGGTTCTGCTCCTGGGTGCGGTACTGCTGGCCCTTGATGATCAACACGCCCTCGCCGGTGATGCGACTGTCGCGCAGCGCCAGCAGCCGCTCTTTATAGAACTCGGGCAACGATGAGGCAGGGATGTCGAAGCGCAGGTGCACGGCGCTGGACACCTTGTTGACATTCTGCCCACCCGCGCCCTGCGCGCGGATGTATGTCAGTTCGATTTCGGCATCCGGTAGATGCACGTTATTGGAGATGGTCAGCATGACATGGCCCTTGTAATTGCGCCCATTATCACAGGGTTCTCCGTTCTCCCATAGAAAACCCCGGTTTCTGGATAGGTGTCGGCCGTGCCGGCTTTCCGGCGATGTGGCCCATACTGATTACAGAGCATTGGATTGCTGCCCGCCATAGGCTGACATAGACCGATCAAAACACCCACATCTTGAGCGCTGGAAACACCAGGAAATCAGATTTTCCCTCGTCCTTGTAGCCCATTTCCCAAACATACTCGCACTGCGCTTTTTTCCGTCGCGGCCACTGTAGCTGCGCTCCAGTCTCGGCATGTCGTTGCTCATCAACGATACAGCTTTGACAGGCTGTGACGGTAAATCCCACAGACAGTCTCAGTTTTATGGTGGCTGTGTGTGTGGGCACGCTTGCGTGCGCCGGAGTTTTTCGTGATTTTACCGCCGGTCTGTCAACCCACGTACAGCTGCCCCCCCCCGCGACGCAGATGCCCTCAGGAGAAGCGTGAAGATCTCCCGCAGCGTGCGAACCGCTTCGAGGCGCCTCAACCTAAGTAAGTGGTTGTTGAAGAACAGCGGCTTGCCCTTAGCCTTACGCTTCTTGTTCAGCAGACTCGGGGCAGCGATGTCAGCAATGCTGCACATTGGCGCAGTTCAGCATTACATCGCCTTGCAGGTACGCCATCACGCAGCCTCTCTTCCCCGAAACGAACGCCCTACGGCCTCCAGCTCGCCACATGCATCTCCCTGAGGTACCAATCGAATGTCCACCCGACGATTTTCTGCGCGACCATTCACGGTGTCGTTGCTGCTGACCGGTTGACTGGCGGCAACACCTTGGACAGCAAAGCAACTGTCCGGGATATCGCCCATACGCTGCATCCAGTCGCGAACAGCGGAAGCGCGGGCACGAGAAAGATCGAGATTCTTGGCTGCATCGCCTCGCGCATCCGCATGCCCGGAGATAACGATCAACCAGCCAGGCTGGGCCTTGATTCCAACCAGTGCATTGACCAGCAGCTTGGTTGAACCCGGCTTGAGTTCGGCACTGCCAGGATCGAACAGGTTCAAGCTGTCGAGTTGGATTGGATCGGACGTAGGGGGTTCTTTGGCTTGCCTGGATGACCACTCTTGCCAACCTAACCACCCCAAGCATGCAATAGTGACCATCAGCAGCAGCAACCACGGCAACACGACACGCTTCTGCGCCGGAGGCTCGACTACAAATGTGTAGGTCGAAGGGGCAGAAACGGCAGCAGCCATTTGAGGCGTGATGGATGGCTCAGCAATCGTCGCCCAGGATTGCAGAGGAAGCGGCATCGCCGCCACCCGGCCTCCTGGCATACGCTGCAGGAGGCTGGCCAGTTGGTTTCGGAAGACCTGCAGCGCAACCAAAGGTGCATGGCCAAGGCGTTCCAAGCGGTGCTCCAGGCGGTTCAACTCGACAATCAGTTCGCTCAACCCCGCCGAACTCGACCTGCCCCACGCCACCATGCGAACCAAGGGATGCAACTGAGTAAACAGCCATGCAATGAGATCGATGCGAGCTGACGCCTGCACTGGCCATACGCGCGGCCACTCATCGCTCAGTGTAGCGAGCAGCGCCACACCCTCGGTCAAGCCCGTCACACCCGTGCGGTAGCTACGCGCCAGTACGAACGCCACCGCCGTCTGCAGCTCAATCCCGTTCAGCTCGAAGAGTCGCAAAGACAACCCCTCAACTTTTGCCCAGTCCACATCGGGACAGGCGGGGTGCGTGAGCTTGGCCAGCTCACCGTGCAACACCTTGAACTCATCGAAGTTGCCTGGATCCCCACCCAAGCGAACACGCATCCCAAAAAGTGCCGTCATCTGGCCCCCTGTCAGTTCCATTGCACGGGAAGGTAGCCTTCCTGCTTGAGGTGACGCACCACAACCCTGCCTTCGGCGCCGAGTGTGGTCCCAAAGGACGCCCTGCCGCCGCCCTTGATGACCACGTCAAGGGCATAGTCAAGATGGCCAGGGCGAGACTGAGGTATCAGCTGAACGCTCACCTGCGCCAGCCGGGGCTCGTAGCGGCGCAACGTGCGGGCGATGTCGTTCATCAAGCCATGTGCTGAAGCCGGTAGCCCTTGCAGCACTGTGCCCATGTCCGGCAAGCCATAGTCGGGCAGATGCGAGAGTGATCCTGCACGGCTGTTGAGAATGCGCTGAATGTTGTCCAGCACCGAGAGGGTCAGCTGGTCATCTTCATTCACCTGGTCCAGCGCTAGCTCACCGCAAAAGTTCCGCAACAGGATTTCGTAAAGAGAAGGACTGGTTTCAGGCATGCAGTCAGCCCTCCACGCGCTGTCGGAGCGTCAATCGGTTATCACCCAGTTCGAGTACTCTGGCCTGATCCGGTTCGAGCTCGTCCCGCTGCAAGACAACGCGCCACGTATTTTCGATAACGTCTGGACTTCGGAACAGCGCAACCACAGCAACATACCGAGCGTCGCCTTGTAGAGGTGTACTCAGCTGCGCCGCCTCGCCGGGCTTTATCACCACCACGCGCTCATCGAGCAGATCATCGCGAAGCACTCGCTCACCTTGACTTACCAGTTCGTCATAGGTGGCGTTCTCCAACGCCTTGCTGTCCTTCAACTGGTAGACCCGCACCAGCACCGGCACCGACAATCCGCTCATCTCTTCGACATCGGTATTTATCGCTGACCGGCCGTTGAGATCCAGATGCAGCGTCTTTACTTGCTTGTAGAAGATCGCTTGGGCAGTAGACGCCGTACCGTCTGCAACCTTTTGTGCAAGGCCACACCCACTCAGTACTGCAACAAGTGTCGATGCCGTGAAGCATTTAAAAACGGTACGCCACATGCTGTACCTCCTTCCTGCAAGGGTTCGGCTGCAGACCTTGATATCGGCCCAGGTTAATCGTGATCGTGTCGTCTTGAGCCAATGCGAGTACGCCCTCTGCCCGCGTCAACACAGCGGTCATGCCAAGCATCGACCGAGTGCGTCCTAGTACAGGAGCCGGCACCATCTCACGTGGAATTGAGAGCTGCAGCAGCGCTGTACAACGCCACCCCAGATACACTTCAAGCAACACGCGCAGATCGGCTATCAGCCGGCCACCAGGAAGCCACTCACGCGCTTCATCCTGGTCCTCGGTATACAGCCGCAGGCGCAGCTGGCTGTTCGCGTCGTGCCCGACAGCGCCCAACGGCATGCCCTGGCCCAAAGTCACCGGACGCTCTGGTGCAAGGCTGGCGGGCTGCTCAAGCACAACACTCTGCGGCCAATGCCCGGTCACGTGCGTATCCGTGTGTGGCGCCAGCAACTTCACCAACGCACCAATCCCCTCCACGTTGCGCGTGGGAAGACGCATGACGCTAAGCAGGGCCAGAAAACGTGACATCGGTGTGGCGATACGCTCTGCCGTACCGGGAATGCCCAACCCGATCAAGCCCAATAAACACTGTGAAGTGGCATCGCGCCCACCCGGTTCGAACGTTGCCGGGTAGGAGTACTTGCGCCAGATCCGGTAGAACTGGGTGAATATTCGATGGTTGAAGATATCGAGGAAGTGCTCCAGCGCCTCATGGCCTTCGCGTCGCAGGGCGATATCGTCCAGATAGGCCGTGGGCAAAGGAGAGTCGACGCCATACAAACCCAGCAGCCGGGTGCGCACTGTCAGCGGTCGGTGTGGAGCAGACTCGTCGATTTCAATGGCCTTCAACTCGCCTGCTGGAAATCCCATTCCAGGATCTGGCCGTAACCTGATTAGGTCATCGCCGGGATGTGCAGTGCTGCCCAACGGTGGTTGTTCAGCCAGCACCTGTTCCAGCACTTGGCAGAAGCGGTAGACGTTAGCCGTCGACACCTGTTCAGCCAACACATGCACAATGCCCTCGGCCTTCAACCGGGAATACGCTGACTGTGATGTTCGCTCCATCGCAGGCACCTCCCCGTCGGCTGCAAAATCATCGTCAGTTGAGTGCACAAATGAATGTCCGCATACAGAGCGAAGAACCGGCTGAGCATTTCACCAAACAGGCAGATATCCCCCTCGCCTGAAAAGCCATTGCTATCGACCGTCACTTCGATATCCACACCTCGCAGCAAGAAGCCTTTTTCAAAGCGCTGGATCAGGTGATGCTTGACGTCGACAATGGCCTCCAGACGGCGGCGGTTGGTTTCGCTACCCGTCCACTCGTACAAGGCCAACGTGCCACGCAGTACTTCTGCACTGTTGAGCATCGGTAGAAAATTCGACCCCAGGTGACTGAGTACCCGCCAGTGAAAACGGTCGCGATTCGGCGGGTAGTACGGTAGGGTCGGCGCGGTCAGGTTGCGGACTCGCAAGCCTGCCTGTGTGGACTGCGCCGCAGCGTCGAGCAACGTACTGCGCAATGCTTTGCGCGGCAGCTGGCCATTGGTACCGGTCAGGCGCAACGACAGGCTTTTGCGATTGAGCAATACATCCTTGTCAAAGCCCTCCCCGCCAAGAATCAGCCAAGTGTCATGAAGACCATTGGCGCCGCGTCTCAGGCGGGTATGAAAATAGCGCTCAGGGGCCTCATCGCGAAGCATCCCCCCTTTGTGACGAAAGCTGCTGAACGGCACGTAATCCTGACGAACGCTGTCTTTCGCTCCAGAAACCTTGTCTACCGAGTAGATCTCTGTATGACCGTCCTGCAAGCGCATTGGGCGAAGCAAGTATTCATTCTGCAACGGGTCCAAGATGAGTGGATCGGCCTCTAGTGCAAATAAGTTGATCACGGGGACCGCGTGCAAACGAATGTGCTCTTGCGTCGGCGTAAACGTATGCGACCAGGGCTCACTGAGTACTACTTCAAGCTCGAACCACGGCGCGTGCGCAGGCAGCACGAGCGATTCCAGGCCGCAGAGCGTCACGAACATGAACTTCTCGCGGAACGTAAAGTACTCCAGCAACAACTGATAACCGCTGAAGGCGCTGTCGCCTTTAGGCCAAAGGCGATCATCGTCCGCAAACCCCTTTGGCTTGAATTGCCCCGCAAATGCCTTGCGCTGCGCCGCGCCTGGCAAGCGCACATGCAGCGCCTGCACGTTCAATGTCAGCGCCTGGTGCAACACACTGGCAAGCGCCGCGTCGGCATTCAGATACAAGGGAATGTGCGCAAGATCGAGTTGATCCCAGTCGGCCAGTGCTCCACGCGCGAAGCGTAGGCGTAGAACTGCACGTCCATCGGGCTCATGGTCAAGTCGCACGGTTTCCAGATTGAGCGGCCGTAGCGTCAAATCCTGCGTGGTGGAGTAGCGGCAGCGGGTACGGTGCTGCCCCACCGGCTGTGACAGCACCTGAAAGCCTCTTGCGACCTCCTCGCTGCCCTTCATCTGATTGACATCTGGCATCAGCTCGACGATGGCCAGCGATGGGATGGTACGCAGGTAATGCGGCCACAGCAGGCTGACCAGCCCCTCCGTCAGCTCAGGCAGGTCATCGTCCAATTTCTCACGCAGACGCCCCATCAAGAACGCAAAGCCTTCGAACAAGCGCTCCACATAGGGATCTTCAGCGCCGGGTTTATCCAGGTTGAGCTGCGCCGCCCGATCCGGGAAAGCTTGGGCAAACTCCTTACCTGCTTCCCGCAAGTAGCGCATTTCAGCGTCGAAGTAACGCAGGGTTAGGTTGTCCGTAGTCAAAACAGATTCCTGATCAAAGTGAATTAACTGCACAGGATTGCAGCGCGTACCGGGTCAATGGATACGAGTGCTGCCAACTGGTGTTCCATTTGCCGCGCCAGCGCAGGCCGGTCTGCGTCGTTGCGCTGGGCCTTCAAACGCAGCAGCTTGAGTAAACGCGCCTTGACCTCGAAGAGCAGGTCGGGCTCCCAGTCGGCAAATGTGTGGCGTTGCGCGGCAGCGTCCAGCTCAGTGAACAAATGAATGGCCAGCTCGGCCTTGCCGCACTGTTCGGCCACTCGCGCCATCAGCAAACGCAGTAACCAACGTTGCCGCCCGATCTGCACGTCTGGACGGCTCGCCAGCCACGCCAGCGCGTGCTCCACGCCATTAGCATCCGCTTGCGCCAGTGCCTCGGGCTCCAAGGCGAATATTTCGCATGCAGCCGCCGACGATGCGGGGGCCGCTGTGGGCAGCCATTGTTCTGGGCGATTACCGCTGACCTGCTGGTTGATCCACTCACGCGTGGCTTCATCGGCGAATGGCGAGCCATCGCTCCAACACAGTAACTCCACGCCCGGCAGGCGTTGCAGCAGCATGCCCAGATCGTGTTTGACCACATCCGCCCAGCTCTTGGAGGGTTCAGCTGATTTGCTCAGGGCCTGATGGAGATACCATTGCAAATCCAACCAGAAGTGGTTGACGCCTTCGGCATACATTTGCTCGACCTGATCAATCAGCTCGTTCCAGCTTTGCTGCAAGTGCAAGCGCTTGAGCTGAGCGCGATACTCGCCGCGAGGCGGTGCCAGACGGGTAACCCCCTGCGCAGTTTGCGGCGGCAGTTGATGCACGGTGTCCCAACGCAAACTCTTCATCAGCCGATGCGCCGCCAACCACCCTTCTGGTTGATCACGTAGATAGCTGGCTAGCCCTCTACCACTGTCCAGCAGATCTCGGCCCGACTTTATGGGTGTTGGGCTCGGGCCTGCCGTCCTACTGTCTACGGGTGAATCACTGCCAGTCTGAGGGACGATTGCATCGACACCTCCCGACACAGCGAGTCGGGCAGTGAGGGCACCGTACAACGCGTCCAGTCCTGGCCGTTGGTCTTCAGGCCAATGGCTGAAGCAGTGCTCCAACCATACCAAAGCAGCCACCGTTCGCTCGGTTTCAGCCTTGACCACCTGTGGGTACAGCGACAGGCTTTCCAGGACCCTGCTGCCGGCAAGCCACTCCAAGGCCATCTTGCGGCTGTTGCCACGCACAGGCAGGATGCCGTCGGCATAACGTTCCATTAACGCTGCCAACAAGTTCAAGCCATCCGCCAAGCCTGCCTCACCGTCCCGGTGCAAGCGTGCCCAGAGGTAGTAAGTGGCAACGCGAAGGTCTTTACACGAGTGCTGGAGCAGCTTCTGCCCCAGTTGCGCCACCAGCTCCACATCCGCCCCGGAAAGCTTGTTGACCTCCTCGCGCATACGCTGGAAGTCGTCGTCATAAACCGGATCCTCGCCTACGGGCGCGTCATCACGGATGGGGGTCAACCAGGTTTTCCAGCACTCGCTGTGCTCGCGCGCCACGGCCAGTGGCTCGCAACCGGGTAAACAGCTTTCGATCAGGCTTTTCAGACTCATTCGATGCCCCCATTCTGCGCGTACTGCGGCGTGTTACGGCCATCGACCAGAAAGATCTCTCGCGGCAAGCTGAACCCTCGCAATTTGAGCAGCGCAAGCGGGCCTTCCCCCAACTCGGTGCGCAAGTGCCAAGTGAGGCGCAAACCATCTGGCGCATCCAACACGATCCGGAAGCGGCTATCGCCGTCGTCCAACGCCGTGACATTGGCCTGCTCCAGCAGACGAATCAGTCCCCAGGTGCCCTGGTAGTCCGCAAAGAGACGTTCGCCGGTATAGACACTGCTCCACGTAAGGCTGATGCCGGGGTGGCCACCCTGCCCGGGCCAGTGAAAGCGTTGCCAGCTTTCTCGCTGGTTGAAGTAATGGTGCTTTTCACCATTGAGCACGAACGTGGTCTGCACCACATCACGCACAGGTTTGCCTTGCAGCTCGAAGCTCAAGCCCATACCGCCATCGGTGTACAGCACATCGGCCAGACGACTGAGCTGATTGATCGCTGTCAGAAAGTCCGGGTTGAAACGCAGCCCCTGGCTTTGCCGCGGGTCTGCCACCCAGCGGCTACCTTCTTTTCGTAGAAGCCCCGTGAGCTGCTGGGCCAGAAACTGTTCGATCCGCCCGGAGTCGGCGCGGATCATCTGCCCCAGCATGGGCAACGAGGCGCCACTGCTGGTGGCCGCGAAGGGATACCGGCCGCTGAAAGCACCCTGCCACTCGTCGACGATCGAGCGCTGCCACGCCCTGTTGAGGCCTGCCGACGACGGCTGCAGAATCTGTTGCCAGGCCTGATCCAGCGGCTGCACGAAGAGCGTATTGGCAGCCGCGCCCCAGTCGGCGCCCAGGCTGGCGGCGATCAGGTTGCCATAGGCCTGGGTATCGGTCAGGTCCACGCTTTTACCTTGGAATACCGTCTGCGCCAAGGCCTGGATCATTGCTTCAGGATCGGGCGCATTGACCACCTGCTGCAGCTTCAAGCGCACGCCGGTGACCCGCGTGAGGAAGGTTTGCAGGCTCAAACGGTCATCGCCCGATCGCCCTTCCGCCTCCTTTCCCAGCAACGCCATCAAGGGGCCAAAGGTGCTGTCGAGCGGGCCGTTTGGTGTTTGGGGAAGTTGATCGACTATCGGCGCTGCTTTTTGCCCCACCAACTTCTGTGCGGATTCAATCAGGGAATCGGCCAAGGCCTGGCCACGAACGCCTGCCTGGCCCTGGTAACTCAACGTGTTCATCAGGGCGATAAATGGCGACTGACGCACATCGCTCATCAGCGTCAACTGTGCAATCACATCGCTCAGGCCATGGCTCTGCTGCCAGCGCAGGCTGTTGAGGAAGCCCAGCCAGGCACTGCTGTAATCCTGGAAGTAGCGCGTGGTCAACCGCTCGCTGAGTTCGTCGGGGCTCAGCTCCTTGGCAATGTCGTTGGGGTTGTCGCTGAGCACCCAGTCGATCTCTTCGCGGCGCGCCTGCGCCGCCTCTTCAATGGCTGCACGTACCCGCCCTTCCCACGCTTGGCGGGTGAACACACCGGGGACCTGTTCAGCACTGGCGAACAAGGCGGTTGCATCGGTGTCGCCGACCATCTGCTGCAAGCCCAACGCCGGGTAGTGGTTCGCCGCGGTGTCGAGGACCTGCTGATACAGGCTGCTTTCGGCGTTTCGCTGGCCCAGTTCGCGCAGCAGCACGTGACGCGTTTGGGCGATCAACCTGGGGTCGGCCTTGATCGCCCAATCCGGGTGATCGGGCAGATGCTGGCCGTAGAACGTCCACAGTGCCGGTTCGGCAGCGCCCAAGGTCTCGGCCAAGAAAGCCGCATCGGCTTTTTCCGGGCGCGCCAGCATCAGATAGGCTTTGAGGTAGTTGTACGTCAGCTGGGCCCGCTTGGCGCGCTGGGGACTCGCCGGAGGTAAGTTGACCAACGCCTTGAGCCGTTTTTCCAGTTCAGAGACGGCGGGGTCACGGAGCAGTTGGTTATTGGCTTGCGTATAGAGCGGCCACACCGCTTCGCGCAGGTCGTGGGACCGGTTCAGGCCAAAACGCTGGTACCACGGTGCGCCGTGTTCTGATCGATAGTCCAGGCGGGAGAGTTCGCGTACAAGCTCGCCCAGTGCCTGTTGAGTGTCGGTGCCTGTTACAGGTTGCTGAAGCGCCCTGTACGCCACCGCTATCTGACCGACCTCGGCACGGTTGCTGGCAAACGACAACAGCAAGCCGATGCCCCAGATGGAAGCTAGGCCCAGCGCAGAAACGTAGGCGACTCTGCCTGGGTGCCAACCCAGTCGTCGGGCTCGGGCAGAGCGATCGCTGAGGATCCCTGACCATGCAGGGTCTTCTGGCCAGTGATGATCCACGCGAAGGTTGTTCTGGAGTCGCAGCGGTAAGCTGAACCACACTCCACGCAACCAAACGTCGCGTCGCCGGAACAGCGCGGACAATGCAGCGCTCCATCCGGAGACACCCTCGGTCGCAACATCGCGAGACAACCGAAGCAAGAAATCATGATCAGAGTCTTTTTGAAGCTGCGATAGACCCTGCTCACGTAAGGGTTGTGCGAGCATGCCTAAGTGGTCGGCGAGCCGCACTGGCGTTAATGGTACCGGGAGCATGCAGCCTACCGCTCCGATTTCGCGCGCGTGCTGCGGCCACATACTGTCGCAGACCTGCCACACATGCAGCAGCAATTGGCAGCGAAGGGTTTTGGCCAGATTCTGCAAACGACGAACGCTATCGTTCATCGCGCTCACGTTATTGCTTTGGTCTTTGTTCAACACCCAGACCACCCCATTGAGCGCACGGCTGCGACATAGGCCGCGCCACTGCAAAAGCAACGCGTCTTGCGGTTCACCTTGGATGCTGCCGGCCCACAGCAGCACGGTGTTTTGCCCTTCCAGCCAACGCTGCTCGCTCAACCCAGGGGCAATCGCCTCGATCTGCTCAGACTCACCGACCACCAACAACAGTCGAATTTTGCGCCGCCAGAAGAAGCCGTAGCGTCCATTCAAATGCGCCCTCAACTCGGGTACGCCGAATGGATCCTCAGCATTAGAAACCACGTTACTGCCAGTCGAACGAGTCCAGTTGACTCCGAGCTTTTGTCCCATCAGAGCAATAAAATCTCTCGCGCCCAACATTCGGATAGCCAATTCGCCGACGCCATCGAGAAAGAGAAATATCAAACAGCCGATCAACAACACTGCTGACCATTGCAAGCGTGCAGTCTCACTCCTCACCTGCACTACGGGATTATCGACCCAGATCAATACCCCACCCGCAACGAGCAAACACAGGATCACTATCCAGACGCTGATTCTCTTCTTTTTCACGATCAATCCCTATTTCAAGATCTCATGCAGGCCGGACAATAAAAATTTGAGCAGAGGCATCCTGTAGCAGGACCACCTGAGGACCGTCTTCTGCCTTGGCACACTCACTAGCAACGATTAATGCGACATTACCTACTGCACATCCCGGCAAACCAAACGAATCATCCAATCTATGACACCTGGCCACGTTAAAAGGGAAACGTGCTGCATTCACAGCGATACTTGTCTCACGTAAAACGTCACCAGGCACCTGAGCCTGCCAACTGAAGTACGTTTCTTCTCCGGCACGCAGTTGCCCCCAAAGAAATGCATCGGTAACTGCATCCTTGATCGAGCGACCAGGGCATTCAAGTTGGACAGGGCGATGAACCAGAGCGATCGAATCAATTTTTTGCGTGTTACACCACTGCGAAGAGCCCAACAACACAGCTGTCACGGTCTCAGCCTGTTCAGCAACGGGGTTTAGAAAAAGATTAATCTCGACGGACACTAACAATGGATGTCGTTCCGGCGCATCCAACCAAGCGTCCAGCCACATTATGCCATCATCGTCCATCGCAAAGACCACGCTATCAGTTAAACGGTGGTTGGTGGTAACTGCAGACCAAATGGACAGAAGCTCTTCATTGCAAAGTACTTTGTTATGCCTGATACGAACATCCACAGCAAGACTGCGCGCCCCCATCTCTAAATCAGACTCCAACCCACGTACAACTTGCTGTAAAAATCCACGTAAACGCTTAGCGTATTCGGACTTTGAGTTATTTTGTACCGGCGGTTTTAATTGGCTCAACCGCATTGTCAAGGCTTGTCCTTCCAGATAAATAGGTTGGAGAGGCTTACTACCCAAACGCAGGGCCTGAGCAAGTTTATTATTACCCGCCCCTGAACAATAGGACACGGCCAATACGGCAACCGTACGCTGGCCGCGCCGAATGAGTGACTGCTCCAACTCATCGCGGCTCTCATTCCAACTCCCTATATAATCTCGATGTTTCTCGTACGCCAACAAACGCAGTGCGTAGAACACTAACCCGGTAATCAAAGCGCCTAATAAAGCGCAGATCCAAAACCAAAATGATGTATGCCAACTGTCCACCCGCCAAAGCAGGACCATCAACCCGCCAACTACGAGCGAACAAAGCAAGATGACCACACCCCATCGCCAGTGCCGAGGTTGCCGGGGTAGCATTCGCCTCTCGGGTAATGAGCTCAGGTCAACTGCCATCTCACAGCCTACCTGCTTGAGGAAGCGACGTGATTAACTCACAACCACAGGAACAGCAATGACCGTCTAAAGCAATGGGCCGACCTTTAACTTTCGAACCTGTATCCCCCTCTGCTATTTCATTCACGCCGTGCCCAGGTATTGGACAAAAAACAGCATCACCTACGCAAGCGACATCAAGCTGCATAAATTTCAATCCACTGGTACCGGCAAGTACCTTGCCTCCCGAAGACAGTTTGTCGCCAACACGAATAACTCCGCGCATATAATTAATCACCAAATAATAAAATCATCACCCGCCTTTCAGGCAGCCTACATTTAAATGCTCTCTCTGAAATATAGAACTCACTACTACTCAATCCGCTTGTAACTATTAACAACACATCGAGCCGTTTTATCGCGCAACACAATCATTTTATGTTCAAATGCATAACCATGCGGATTCGCAGAGGTTCTGTGCACATTCACTCCTCCTCCCCAGCTTGGATTGGCATTTGCCTGACCACGTACAACTTTTGTATCCCGGCCAAAGTAGTCCTTGGTAACTGGTGTCTCCGGCCCCTGGGGGTCAATTTCAGGGGAGTACTGATAATAGTTTTCGTCATACCAATCCTTAACCCACTCCAGCCCATTATCCGACATGGCATAAAGGCCCAACGGATTGGGAGGAAACCTGTCTACCGGCAAGGGCGTAAGCACGCCCGTTCTCCACCCCATTTTTCTAGCAAACTCCTTACGATCTCGAGAAGTAGAAATGTTAATTCCTTTTGGCCCTCCCCCATCTTTAGTAAAACCATCATTTGTCTGCCTATAAGTACCGTCATCAGTGGCGACCATCAAAAACTGACCACGGCTGCGTGCCGCGTACTCCCACTGGGCCTCAGTGGGTAATGAGAAAGGAAGATTGGACACTTTAGCCAGCCAGTTGCAATAGCGGTCGGCCTCATACCAGTCCATATGCGCTGGCAAATTAGGTAAAGAATGAATGTTCTTCCAATCCTCCTGTCTATCCCCCTCCTCAAAAGAACGCAAATCAAGACCATTGCTTTTAAGATACATCTCAAATTCTTTATTTGAGACCTTAAATCTTGCAATAGAAAAGGTGCTCAACTTGACCTTATGTACTGGCCGACTGTCTTCATCACCATCATAAGACATTTGCTCCGCCCCATACTGCAAGCCATAATCCCCCATCAAATATTCACCACCCTCAACAAACACCAAGTCCCTTTTTACTTCTTCGACAAAATGCTTCATTTCTATCGAAGTTATCCTGACCTCCTTATAACCAACACCACTCGCCAACTGGTCACAGCCTGACAGACTAAAAAAAACCAAGAAAAATATAGGCGCCTTAAAAATCTTCACGACCACTCCAATTAGATTCCCTCAGACAACATCCGCACCACAAGGACCAAACTTGCAGCGTCGCGAATAATTCGGATTACGACCAACACTTAGCTTACAATAAACTGTATCATTCATAGCGAGCGCATAACCAGAAGAACTAAACTCTTTCAACCGATCATAAATTATGGCCAGTTCGCTTCGCTCATATTTTATTTTATATAATCCTCTATCTCGATCCTTCCCTAACTTAAGAAAGTCTACCAAGCTTCGCTCATGCCGCTCGACGGCCTCCAACTCAAAGTAACCTTATACCCTTAGCTTCAGGTGTGTAGCGCAACAGATCCGTTTCTCGCTCTATAATATTTTTAGCTAACAGATTCCTTCGCTTTGAAGCGTCAACATTCGTCTTCGCCTCATCAGCCGGCTCACGAACTTATTCAAATCCCCCTGAGGCACAGCCCTCATTACTGTTAAATTTGATCAGAACTATTAACAACACATCTAGCCGCTTTATCGTCCAATACAATCATGTCATGTTCAAATGCATAACCATGCGGATTCGCAGAGGTTCTGTGCACATTCACTCCTCCTCCCCAGCTTGGATTGGCATTTGCCTGACCACGTACAACTTTTGTATCCCGGCCAAAGTAGTCCTTGGTAACTGGTGTCTCCGGCCCCTGGGGGTCAATTTCAGGGGAGTACTGATAATAATTTTCGTCATACCAATCCTTAACCCACTCCAGCCCATTATCCGACATGGCATAAAGGCCCAACGGATTGGGAGGAAACCTGTCTACCGGCAAGGGCGTAAGCACGCCCGTTCTCCACCCCATTTTTCTAGCAAACTCCTTACGATCTCGAGAAGTAGAAATGTTAATTCCTTTTGGCCCTCCCCCATCTTTAGTAAAACCATCATTTGTCTGCCTATAAGTACCGTCATCAGTGGCCACCATCAAAAACTGACCGCGGCTGCGTGCCGCGTACTCCCACTGAGCCTCAGTGGGTAATGAGAAAGGAAGATTGGACACTTTAGCCAGCCAGTTGCAATAGCGATCGGCCTCATACCAGTCCATATGCGCTGGCAAATTAGGTAAAGAATGAATATTCTTCCAATCCTCCTGTCTATCCCCTTCCTCAAAAGAACGCAAATCAAGACCATTGCTTTTAAGATACATCTCAAACTCTTTATTTGAGACCTTAAATCTTGCAATAGAAAAGGTGCTCAACTTGACCTTATGTACTGGCCGACTGTCTTCATCACCATCATAAGACATTTGCTCCGCCCCATACTGCAAGCCATAATCCCCCATCAAATACTCACCACCCTCAACAAACACCAAGTCCCTTTTTACTTCTTCAACAAAATGCTTCATCTCTATCGGAGTTATCTTGAGCTCCTTATAATCAATATCACTCGCCAACTGGTCACAGCCTGACAAACTCAAAAAAACCAAAAAAAATATAGACACCTTAAAAATCTTCACGACCACTCCAATTAGATTTACTCAGACAATATCAGCACCACAATCACCAAACTTGCAGCGTCGCGGGTAATTCGGATTACGACCAACGTTTAGCTTATAATAGACCGTATCATTCATAGCGAGCGCATAACCAGAAGAACTAAATTCCTTCAGCCGATCATAAATTATGGCCAGTTCGCTTCGCTCATATTTTATTTTATAGAGTTCTCTATCTCGATCCTTTAATCCTAACCTAAGAAAGTCAACCAAGCTTCGCTCATGCCGCTCGACGGCATCCAACTCAGAGTAACCTTCTGATGGGCCGTGCCCTTGCGAATTGACACGAGACAATACTTTATGCCACTCCGGCTTGGTCTGAATACTTCTAAGCACACAAAGCACCGCTTCTTTTCGTTCACCGTAACGATCGAGAAATTCTATGTTCCCTGGATCTATATTATCCCATTTACCATGCCGCGTTAGAAGGTAAAGCAATATACCCTTAGCTTCAGGTGTGTAGCGCAACAGATCCGACTCTCGGGTGATAATATTTTTAGCTAACTGATTCCGTCGTTGCGAAGCATCAATACTCTTTTTCGTCTCATCAGCCAATTCACCAATCTTTTTTTTGAAATCATTTGCAACTTTTTCAATCGACCCCTTTGCGAATGAGTAATACTCATACACATTCTTTTCCACGACTTCCATTTGCATGACACAATACTTCGTATACACACTAAATGCGGCCTCATCCATTACTTTAAAAAAACCATAATCCCTTTGATTCAGTTGATAAATCAACCAAGCACCAAACTCCAGAAAAGTATTGCCATTCACCTCACAAATAAAGCCACCTTTGGCCCCCAACCCTTTGCATAGAGAGGCTGCAAAACGAAAACAAAACTTCCCATTAATAAAAGTACAATGAAAACTTAAGCCGGCACCCACCCCCGCCAACCCTGCAATACTGGGTCCTATTTTACAAAAATCGACGTACTCTCCAGTAGTCTCCAGTATACCGCCATTTGTTTCCCCTGCCGCTGTCGGCTTTAACCATTGCAGTGAGCCCGTCAGTGTTCCTTCCGCCCTCGCACCCGCAAAAGCTTCTGCGGAAAGTTTTATCCCTTCATCTTCACTATTCATCTGCTGATGAAAATCGTAAGCTCGGCTTCTTCTTTCACTGAAACGTCTCAAACGACCAGGTTGGCCCATGACGGTTTGCTGGTCACCACTACTGACTACCTGGAATTGCGCCTCCACCTGAAGCGTCGCTCCAATAAATGCGGCCAAGCGAACGTTCAAACTTAGGCGCATCATTCCTAAATCAAACGGGACCTCGTTCTCATCAGAGGGATTAACTGTAAGCGCCCATCCGATGCGATCCGGGGCGTAAATTGAAAAGGACGCTATGCCGGCAGCCGCAGTTAAGCTGCCGCCACCCTCTCCTTTGATGGAGAATTGTTGCTTACGTGGATCAACTTCAACATTTGCGCCGAAATTGGAAACAAAGCGCATAAACTGTGCTCCGCCCTCAAAATCAATATGATCCCCCCAGCTTGCCTCACCTTGTGCGGCAGCATTCCAGCTATCTGCCCAGTCAAAAAGTGAACAATCCCTACTCAGCGCCTCAGGATCAAAACCAAGGCCTGCCCATTTAACAACATCCTTCAGATCAATTTTTATTTTTGGCCAATTCAATCCGGCAAGTTGCCTTTGAAGCTTCTTGTCGTCTATGCGTCGAATTTTTCCATCACTGCGTCGTTCAAAGATACTTTCAGCGCCGCCTTTTTTGTCACGACTTTTCAACGACACAGTATGGAGTTTTCTGCCATCCTTGCCTTGACTGTAGTAACCTTTTTTTACATAAACTACAGGCGCTCGTTTCTCACCAGCTTTTCTTTTGGCAGACTGACCACTAACAGGAACAAGCTCCACAACATCATTATATTTCATGCCTTGGGTAGAAAACTCACCAATTTTTTCTTTTAACTCTTTCCGCTTCAACTCCAAATCTTCCTCAGCTCGCACTACAGCGTCATGAAATGACGCCTCAGGCGCTGCTGTGGTTTCTGCAGCAATTCCATATTTTTCAATTGCAACGGAGTAATTAATTTTTTCCTGATGAAAATCATTTACGCACTGCTGCATTTCCTTCCAATGCGCCTCAAACTCTGCAGCCTCACTATCAGCAATAAAAACCAACTCCTCGGTTTCCGGACAAAAATAACACTGTGCCGATTGATGGTGAGCCACTACAACGGGTTTACTTTTGCAAATCCTGCTCTCTGCTACTGAGATATCCGCATCGCTCATCGATTATCGCTCCGAAGTTACTCAAAGAATAACTTTATGCTTTGAAGATCAATTCCATAGTGGGATTGTGTATAACCATTCCCATCTGTCATGCCTCTCAGCACGCTGCCATCGGCAGCTTCAATTCGATACCGTACGTAAGGTTTTGGCTTGTCACTAACTTTATCTCTAACTTGAAAGCCACCTTGCATGGGACTGCTGTAAACAGGATCTTCCAGAATCATCGGTGCCAGGGCCTTTTCCAATGAGGCAGTGCCTCCCCAAGCGATATTGTCATTCTTGATATGCAGTTCACCCGGGGCACCGATCTCAACAGATCCGTCTTTTATCTTGATATAGGCACCTCTGCTAACCAGAGTGATGCCGTGTTGGGCATTGAGAACGATCTCGCCATTACTGCTATTTAAAGCGAGTTCCTTGTCTGCTTGTAACGTCATCGCATCGCTTTGTGCCTGAATGTCCACAGGGCCACGAGCCGCAATTAATCTGAGCCCTAACTTTTGAGCGAACAGACTGATAGCCTCACCTGCGGCTACGCTAAAACGTTTGAATAGGCTGAAGTCAGCACTGTCACCAGCCGTAGCTGTAATAGAGTTTTCTGCCGATAGTTGGATGTTTGCAGGTGTAACCATAGCTATCCCGGCAGGTGCCGAGGCAAGGAGTCCCGCATCTTTGAGCCGCGCCAATGCCTCCCGCAGGCTCTGTTGGGCCTGATTATCAGCTGGTAATGCTCCCGACACAGCTGCGCTTTGCGCCAGTGCGTTCACCAATGCCAGAGCGTTATTGAGCTGAGCCAACGCTGCTCCCATCTCCAGCATTGTCCCTTGGGCTTGAGGCTGAGCGTCAGCACTGATGAAGATGCCACTGCCGCCACGGATCGCGGCATGCCCATCAGTGCGCAGTTCCGCGCCCTCCCCGCGAGGCCGGCGCTCGGCATCGACCAGATGCCCGAGATTTAGTTGAGTCTTGCCACTGTGCTCCGTACTGAGCTTGATGTGCTCCTGCCCGCGGGCGTCGTCCATGCGCAGTTTGTTGTTGGCCGGGGTGCGCAGCACGTTGCGCTTGTCGTTGCGTAGGGTAACGTGGTCCACATGCCGGCTGTCGTGCAGGGCATGGGCGATGTAGGGCCGGTCCGGGTCCCCCTGTTCGAAGGCGATAGCCACCTCAGTGCCGGCGATAAGTGGTAAATGCAGGCCATGAGTGTCGCCGGCGTAGGGTCGGGCCAGGCGTAGCCAGGCACTTTCCTCACCGGCTTTCCAGCTGTCGCGATCGAACAGAAAACTCACCCGATAGCGCCCTTCCAGGTCGATATGCGCGTAGGGATCGTTAGCCTGTGGGCTGGTGACGCGGGCCGGCACCGTACCGGCGATCTGTGGCTTGCCCAGCAATCTAGGCCGAAAGCCTATCGACTCCGAATAGGGAATCGCGTCGAACCTGGCCTCCAAACTCCGGTCGCGTGCGGCCTCGACGGTCAAATGTGTAATGACCACCCCAGGCTCGAACACCTGTGGTGCCCCGTCAGAGACCGTCAGCACTTGCCCTGGGGCAAGCGTTACGCTGCTGCTGACGCCATTGCAACGCGTCTGGTCGTTGAGAAAGCGTTCATGATTCAGGCGCGCATAGAAGTAGCCACTTTCGCTGAGCAGGTCCTCATCTTGGTCAATGGCGTCACCCAGCGCGGCATAGGGTTCACCGTAGTGATAGCCTTCGCCGTAAGTAGTGGTGGCCCCCCGGCTGTGATCAACCTCACCATCCAGGAAAGCGGCCGCGTCCCGGTGGTGATAAGCCCGCACATTGATGTGCTGCTCCACCACCTGATGCTCAACTTGGAGCGCCCATACGCCCTCCTGCCCATTGCTGGTCAAACCCGACAGCGGGCGATGTGGCAGCGTGAGTCCAAACTGGTAATGGCGTTGATGGTCGTGAAACTCGACCACATCGATGGAAAGGCGATCATCGTGGGTAAAGCGATACCAAATGCCGACCTCCGCCAGCAGACGGCTGATGAAGGCCAGATCGCTCTCACCGTACTGCATGACCTGTTCACGCTTGGGATACTCGCGCGCCAGGTCAAACAAGAAGTGCTGCCCTTCGAACTGGTGGCGACTACGGAGGACACTTTCAACGATTTCCGGCACCGACTGATGCTGGTAGATCCGGTACTGCTTGCCACGCCCGAGCAATGCCAGGTGCGCTTCGAGTGTGACTTGGTAGCGGGCTTCATCCCGGGAACCGGAGACACGCTTGAAACCGGTGATCACGCCATGCAGCGTACGTGAAGCAGCGTTGATCATTGAGAGCTGGACGGTGGGTTGAGACTTGCCCAGATAAAAGCTGGCATCCTTCCCGAGGATCTGCGCAGCCTCGATATCCTGCTCCGGGGAAGTGAATGCCACGGTGTACTTGAACGGTTTGCTCAGCCACTCTTCACCTTTGAACGACAGTACATCAAGCTCAACAGCAAGCTGGTCGACTTCAAGCTGGTAGTGGTTATGGGTGAAACCCATTATTGGCTTCGACATCATCAAACCCCCTCGGCAGCCGCCACGGCTGCGTGGTGTTCATCTGCAAAGCTCAAGCTGATGCCGGCGTCTTCGCAGTATCCAAGCGTCACGGCTTGGGTTGGCTGTCCGAGCGCTTGGCGCTGGAGTAACTGCTGACTGAGCACCGGCAGGATCTGTTGATTGAGCAAGCTATCGATATTGCGAGCGCCGGTATCGGGCAAAAGGCAGGCAGCTACCAGCGCTTCGTAGAGCGAGTCATCAACCTCACATTGCAGGCCGTAATGACGCAGCAAGCGCTTGGCCACTTGATCGAGTTTGATGGCGACAATGCGCTTGAGTGCATCGGCCCCCAATGGGCGGTAGATCAATGTCTGGAAGCGTGCCAACAGTGCAGCCTGGAAGTGCTCGCGTAACACGGGACGCAATAGTTCATGCAGAGCAGCTTCCTCAATGTCTGGCTGCCGCTCAACCCACCCCTGCAGCAGGTCACTGCCCAGGTTGGAAGTCATGAGAATGACCGTGTTGCGAAAATCGATCTCCCTTCCTTCTCCATCACGCATGAAGCCCCGGTCGAACACCTGATAGAACAGGTTGAGCACATCACGGTGGGCCTTTTCGACTTCGTCCAGCAACACCACGCTATAGGGATGCTGGCGAACGGCTTCGGTGAGTACGCCGCCCTGGCCGTAACCTACGTAGCCAGGCGGCGAGCCCTTGAGTTGGCTAACGGTATGCGCCTCTTGGTACTCCGACATGTTGAGCGTGATCAAGGACTTCTCACCACCGAACAAACTGCTGGCTAATGCATGCGCCGTCTGCGTTTTACCAATACCGCTGGTTCCTACCAGCAGGAAGACGCCCGTCGGTGCACTGTCGTCAGTGAGGCCCGTTCGGGCGGCGCGCAACCGTTGTGCAAGTGCAAGCAGTGCTGGGTCTTGACCAACAATACGCTCGGCCAACTTATCTTCCAGGTTCAACAAGCTGGCGTGTTCGTCTTTGAGCAGGCTCCCAAGGGGCACACCGGTCCAGTCAGCAATCACCTCACCAACACTGCGGGCGCAAACGTCGAGTGACAGTAGCGGCCGACTACCCTGCACGTAGCTGAGGTCTTTTTGAAGCTGAGCGCAGGCGGCTGTATCAACCTGCTCTGCCTGACGAGCATGTAGCAGCTGGTGGGTGAGATTGAGCTCTTGCTGGTATTGCAGCTCCAACGCGCCTTGCTGACCTTCAAGTTGGACCAGTTGTGCATTGATCTTTACCAGGCGCGGCTCAGTCAGGCTGCCGGTTAACTGCGCATCCTCTTCCAGCGCCATTCGCTCGGCGGTCAGCGCCGACTTTTGCGACTTCAGCTGGACCAGTGCGTGAGGCTCACAATCCAAACTCATGCGAACCCGCGCACAGGCGGTATCAACCAGATCAACCGCTTTGTCTGGCAAGCGTCGCCCCGTCAGAAAGCGGCGAGACAAGCTGACCGCCGCCTGCACTGCGGCGTCTTGAACATGCACGCCGTGGTAGCTGGCATAACGGGCTTTAAGCCCTCGCAGCATCACACAGGCATTGGCATCATCCGGCTCATCGACCTTGATCATCTGGAAGCGACGCTCTAACGCCGCATCGCGCTCGAAGTACTGCTTGTATTCACTCCACGTGGTGGCAGCGATGGTGCGCAGCTCGCCACGCGCCAAAGCCGGTTTCAGCAGATTCGCCGCATCTGCGCCCCCTGCCTGATTGCCAGCACCGATCAAGGTGTGCGCTTCATCGATGAACAGCAGCACCGGCGTCTCTGACCGCTGGACGGCATCAATTACGTTCTTCAGCCGTTGCTCGAACTCGCCTTTGACCCCTGCGCCCGCCTGGAGCAACCCTAGGTCCAGAGTACGGATACACACCGGTTTCAAGCTATCGGGGACATCCCCGCTGGCGATGCGTAAAGCAAGCCCCTCGACCAGAGCGGTTTTTCCAACACCTGGATCGCCAACAAGGATAGGGTTGTTCTTGCGCCGACGGCTCAGCACATCGATCATTTGACGGATCTCATCGTCGCGGCCGAACACCGGGTCGATTTGCCCCGCTGCTGCCTGGGTAGTGACGTCATGGCTAAACTGATCGAGGACAGCGACTGATGCTTCGTCCCCCTTCAAGACGACTGCCGCCTTAGCCTCTCCTGACACTTCTGGCTTGAACAGTGATGTCTGCCCCGGTTGACGTTCTTCGGAGTCAAACTCAAGCAGCGTTTCCATTTGCTTGAACTGCGTCGGACCGACGCTCAATAGAGACCAGGCGGCGGAACATTTGAGCAAGTTAGGCGTTTCAAATAACGCCCCCAGCAAGTGAACGGATCGCAATTGCTCACAGTCACGATCCAGCGATGCCAACAACCAGGCATTGGTGATCAGCTGCTGCACCTCACCGCTCAACTGAGGTTTGCTGAGAACGCTGCGCGGCAATGTATGGAAGTGGTCAAGCAGCCCTTGCCAGATGGCATCCATATCCCACTCGTATCGGCGGGCGAGGACCACGAGATCGCCCTCGCCCTGCTCAAACAACTTCAACAGCCAATGTTCAACAGTGATATGACTGTGCCCGCGCGCCTGACAAAGTGAAGCCGCTGCCGTGAGTGCCTGGGTACAGTAGGCGTTTAGCCGGCGAAGCAGGCGGGTAGGATCGTGTGCCATACAGGGCATCCTTGTCGTCAATAATCAACATGCCGCCACAAGTGCGAGCGCATCTGAATAGCTGAGGTGTATTTGGCTGAACGCCCGCGCACGGACGCTCAACCCAAGACACTGGAGGCTGTCAACCAACCTCGGTTGACAGTCCGGTTTCATCCAGCGGCAGCGGCGCTAGGGCGCTCATTCCAGGAGTCTGAATGGATGATGTTCCCATCCTTGAATGCCCAAGTAATTTTTTCGTAGCGCAGCTCGACTAGTTCCAAGTGATTGTGTTTTTCTTTCGCCGGATCTTTGACATCGTGCATCTTCGGTGCAACTTTCACGACCTTTACGTTTTCCAGTTTGGTGTTGAAATACTCCACCTCCTGCCCGGCATCATTAATCTTGTACCATTTGAACTCCGCCTCTTTAAGCGTCTGCCCAGTCGTCACGGCCTTGTAGAGATAAGGAGAGGAGGCGTCTATCTCCTTGGTAAAAACAAAAGGCGTATGGATACGCGTACCCGTTAATTTGCCGGTATTGTTATCGGTAGGGATATACAAATCATGATCTTGACCGACTACTTCAACACTACCCTCACGGCCCTTTACATCCACCGAGCCTTTGATATCGGCTCCACCATCGTCTTTCAGCCACAGATAAACAGGAATAGCCATTTAGAAGCTCCTCATTTCAAACTTTGGGAGTCGCAGAGTGCGACTTGGGTTGCAGTCCTGAGGCCGTAGCCGAGGGCTGACAAGCCCCCGCCTCCGGCACCAGGCGAATTTCAACTCGGCGATTAGCCGACCGTCCTTGTTCCGTGTCATTACTTGCAACGGGCTCGCTTGCACCCAAGCCTTGAACTGCGAAGCAGTTGCTGGGTATGTCACCCATGTGTTGTATCCAGTCATGAACCGCCGCCGCGCGTGTTCGCGACAAACGCAAATTCTGTTCGTCACTACCCGTCGCGTCCGTATGGCCCGTGATCACGATCAACCAGCCTGGCTGGGCCTTGATGTCTGCAAGTGCATTCACCAAAAACTTGGTCGATCCTGGCTTCAACTGCGCGCTACCACTGTTGAAGAGCGACAGGCTGTCCAGGCGAACCGTGCGTGGCTTGTCAGCCACTCCCTGAGGCATCGTCGGGATGTGATGGCCGTTGATTGCGGCCAACAACGAAGGACGCAGCCTTTCGCCCTGATAGAGCCCAATCCCCAACGACCACGGTTCCCCTTGGCGATAGTAGCGGTCCAGTCGCTGCGCCTCCTGGCGAAGCACCATCAGTGCCTCCTGGCGTTGCGATACTTTGTCCGAATCGGGGCTCAGCGAAGCCGTGCTGTAGCGTCGCAAATCATCGGTGACCTGACGGATCAAGAGCGTGTTCTGCCTCGCCGAACTAATCAGCGCAACGCAAGCCGTCAGTACGAACAACCAGACTCCAATCACCACAGCCCTGCTTCGCCGACTGTGTGGAGTACTGCCAGGCAACACATGGAGCAGTGCATCAGGAAAGGGTAACGACGCGTTTGTATGTTTAGGCCCACTACCTGCGAAGGAAAGGCCAGTCCGCTCCTGTAGCCAACGGTGCCAGAGGTTGCCATCACGCGCGCCCTCAGACTTGGGACAAAATGCAACCGCAACGGCGTCCGCTGTTACGATCCCCTCGCGGGAATTACGTTTGCCAATTTCCGGCAAGCACGCTTGATTCAACCAACCCACAGCAGCGCTCAACTGCACCGTGGTTCGGAATCGATCAGCCTGGTTCTCAGGTTCTGTGCCCCTGCGCTCCCATTCGGCCAGCGTCAGGCACTCACCCACCTCACGCGCTCGCACACTTGATGCTTCAGTTTCCCAGCTGAACCAGGGCGACACCCCAACTGCGCTCGGGAAGTAGCCCACAATCAGCAGCGGCAGCGGTCTACCTCGCTTGCGCAATATCGCAACCTGGTGGCACAAGCTTTGTATCTGGTTCGCAAGCACTGCGCCGTCAGTATGGGCGCTGGGATTGACCAGCCACATGACACTGAGCTGCCCGTCCCACTCTGGCCGCTCCAGCAGCAGATCGGCCACGGCTGCGGACAACTTCAAGAGATCGGGCACTGGCACATAACACCCCTCCACTGTTACCCGTGGCGCCAACTGCTCAGCAGACGAGGCCCCAAACAGCTCAGCCAAGCAATCGCCGACCGCTAGAACGACAGGATGACGATACGAGCCAGCAGGCAGGCGGACACCGCTGCCCCACTGCAACGGTGTACGTTTCTTGGCAGTACGCTGAGTCCGGCGCCAACCCAACACCAGCAAGGCAGTGACTACCAGAGTAGCGATCGCTTGAACCTCTACAGCCAGCGGCAACGTGGCAATCAACAACCAGGACAGCGCACCGGCCCATAGCCAAAGCCCCTGTTTGTGTACCTGCGCCATTGCGCTCATCTCTGCACCGGCAAGAGCGAGGCCACTGCCTCACCTAACGCGTGATCAAGCGCCCACCAAGCACCTACCAAAAGAGCAGCTGCCATCACGATGTGAAGCAGAGGAGATCGCAACCAACCCCACATCGGCATCCGTGGGCCACTGCCTAACTGAACGACCAGCGACTGACTTGTATCCAGAGGCGGCACTTGCGCGGAGATGGCAGTCAACAACTGCTGCCGCTCCGGGTGGTTTGCCTCTCGGTAGCGCCCCAGGAATCCAAGCATCAGGACTCGATGAAATACTGTGAGTACGCAAGGGGACACAGAGGCTTCCTGCAGCGCAGAGCGCATATCTTCGTAGAGCGACTCCCCCGCCTGATGGCTGCTGAAAAACCTTGCCTGTAAGGTCTCCATCGCCCAATCCTCATGGGCACTGCCTTCGGCGCGGGCAAGTACTGTTTCGTCCAGAAGCGCACACTGCGCATGACTGATCAGATCGACGCTGCGGCGGTCCAGACCCTCCTGCTGAAGCATGGCTCGTACATGCTCGACATCAGCCACGCACCTTGACCACAGCTGCGGACTACTGTGCGCATCGGTACCGTGTCGCAACTCGACAACCAACAGATAGGTGTCCTGCAGCAACGCGTCGATGTCCACCTTGGCTGCGGTGTGCTTCTGCACTGTGCGACTCATGAGCGAAGCACCGCGAACAATTCGAGCTGGACACCCTGAAACACACTCGGGACATAGAGGGCACAGACCCCATCAGCCAGCATGGCGCGGCCCTTTGCATGGCTGAGATCGAGCGCGAAGTACTGATTCTCTAGCCGCAGCGGTATCGCGGCGGGCACATGGCTCAAAGGTTTCAGTGGAACGCCATCGAGTGCCGCATTGACGAGATGGTCCACATCATCGGGGCAACCGATCTTGCACAGCCGTGGGAATTGGCTTTGAACTTGTACGGCTGGCAGCCGGCAACGGACCGATAAATAGAAGTCAGCCCCTTCAGGCTCAAGCAGACGTGGATCGCTCAGAGAAACCTGCCAGCGGTTTGCGCTACGCGCCTCCAGGATCAGCGCCAGCACGCGGGACGGCAGGCTCGCCTCCAGCAATGTGGATAGGGTACGCATCAAGGGCGGGAAAACCGCCTCAAGGTCCGCGTGCTGGTAGGCGGGTATGTCCTCTATGTGCTGGTCTAACGAGAAGGTCAGCAGGCCACCTGCAAACTTCACCAACTGTTGATATACCTGCTCCGGATGGCGAGCAGGCTGCGCTTTTATGTCTGCCAACACCGGCTGATAAGTGTTCAGTGCGTTGAGCAACCAGAACAACGTGACATCTGCAACAGCGAAATCCGCCATTCGCTGGTTGCTCTCCCGGCGCATTCCCATCAAACGCTCACGCTTGGCGGACAGCTGGGTGAGCAGGTTGTCGAGTTGAAGCAACAACCCAGCATGAGCATCAAACTTCAGCAACGGCGGGATGTAGGTATCATCAATGCCCCACCCATCCTTGCCATCACGCAGCAAACGCCCCACCGGGCAGGTCAGATAATCCGCATTATCGTCATCAGCCAGACGCAAGCTCAGCGCATGTTCGAGCACGCTGATTGACTGTATTTCACTGGTGTAGAGATCCTTGGTATCACGCCATACCTGGTGATATCTGACGGGCCGCTCAGCGCTGCCACCCTCAAACAGGCAGTTGTTACCATTGGCCTGTTCCAGTGGCAAAGCGATCACAACCGTTGCCGTCTGGATATCTCCGGGCACTACCCGAGAGAGTTCCAGGGCACTGGGTAGTCGATCCAGCCGATCGGTGTCGATCAAAGTACCGTCTGGTAGGCACAACTGAAGCCGAGTGGCCTTCAGCTTACCCAACCTCAGCGCATCTGCATCAAACGCCACATTTTGGATGCCCCAAGGGTGGACCAAGCCCAGTGAGGCAATACTCTGGTTGGTCCACGATTCAAAGCGGGCCTGCTGTTGAAACTGCTGCGCAGACAACACCACTCCGGACGCCCATAAAGGCCGGTCGATTTTCACGACATACACTCCTGCAACCGCAATCAAGATTTTGCTTTGGGCATCTGCGAAACCAATGAGAGGTTGATGTCCATACCTTCAACCTGGAAATGCGGCACAGCGAACAACTTGACCCTGAAGAAGCCCGGGTTGTCATCAATGTCCTCGACAACCACTTTTGCCTCTCTCAGCGGGTGGGAAGCTTGCAAGTCATCTCCCGGATCGGTCATCTCGGTGACCAGGCCACTGACCCACCTATTGAGTTCCAACTCCAACAGGCGACGGTCTTTAGTTGTACCGATATTCTCCCGCTGGATAACCTTCAAATAATGTGCAATGCGAGAAAGCAGGAACACATAGGGCAACCTCGAATTGATACGACTATTTGCCGTGGCCTCCGCCGTGTCATAGATTGCCGGCTTGTGCGCTGAGTTGGCCGAGAAGAAACATGCGTAGTCACGATTCTTGTAATACGAGAGCGGAATCAAGCCCAAATTGGCAAACTCAAACTCTCGGGTCTCCGGAATCATAACTTCCGAGGGGATCTTGACTTGACTACCCGTCCCCATGTCGTACAAATGAATCGGCAGGTCGGTAACCGCGCCACCCGACTGTGGCCCTCGAATCTGCACGCACCAGCCATTGGCAATAAAGCTCTTGACCATGTTCGCCGCGAACGCGAATGTCGAGCTTACCCACAAATACTTGCTGTGATCCGGCCCCTTGACTCGCTCCACATAGTTGAAAGATCGCACAGGGTTCGTATCAGGCCCATAAGGCAAGCGCCCTAATGTGCGGGGTGTTATCCCGCCCGCATAACGAGCATCGTCAGTTTGCCTGAAGCCGTGCCACTTAATATACTCCGCACGATCCATGTAGTTACCGATATCTTTGATCGCGGACACTTCCTCCATGGTGTTTTTTCCGAAGAAGGCCGGACCAACCGAGTACAAAAACGGCATGTGGGATGCAGCCGCCACTTTCGAAACATTGCGCAACAATGCGATATCTTGCGCCCCTCGCCCAAACTCATAATTCGAAACTGCCGCCGCGATAGGCTCACCACCAGGCGTATCGTATTCCTGGGTATAGGTATGCAGATACAAACCGCTTTGCGCGATCTCCGGCGCGTCTTCAAAGTCCTGCGTCAGATGCTCCTTACTGATATCGAGCAGCTCAATTCGGACGTTTTGACGGAAATCCGTTTGGTCAATCAACGACTTCGCGCCGCGCCAGATTGATTCGACCCGTTGAAAATCCGGGTGATGCATGACCGCGTCCAGCTGGCTGCTGATCTGAGCGTCAATCGAGGCGATGTGCTCATCCAGCAGAGCCCTGTCCAGCTTCTCCACCTTGGGAGAGACTTGTTTGAGACGGTCCAGAAAAACGCTCACCGAAGCAGTAACGCGCTCATTAGCTGTCGCTTCTGACAACGCATCGATACTTTGGAACACCTCAATGCCACCCATCTGATCAAGCGGCTCAAGGTTTATTCTTTCAAACAGCGCGTGATAGACGCTCTGGTTTTCTTCCACCTGCACGGTGGCGCCACGCGATTGCGCAGAAGATTGTTCTTCGGACATTTATTAGCTTCCAGTCTGTCGAGATGATGGTTTTCTAGCGCTCGCTTGGCGGTGCAAGGGCAGCAAGTTCCTTACGCAACTCGTCACTCAGTGCTTCATCTTTAAGTATCCGCTCCAATTCAGCACGGAACGTTGCGTTATCCAGAAGATTGGCCTTCAATTCGCGCAGCAAATTTCGCATCGCCAACATTGCACGCAACTGAGGAATTTGCAGAGCAACCTGTTCTGGCTCGAAGTCCTTCATGCGCTGAAAGCTCAGTTCGACCGGTGTTTCCCCACCCTCGCCCGACAGCGTATCGTCAACAATAACCTTGAGACTCGGAGAGAGATCGGACAGCACGCTGTCAAAATTATTCTTGTTGATATTTACCTTCGGCCGCTCTGATAGCTGGCGCTTTTCCTTCCCGTTGCTGTAGTCTCCCATCAGAATGAGTTTAAGGGGAAGTTCCACCTTGCGCTGGGCGCCACCTGTATGCAGATCAAGCTTGATATTGACACGTGCCTTCGGCACTTCATTCTGAAAGCTATTTGAAGCCATACCACCTCCTGCGAACCGGGATTTCTAGCGGGAGCCAACGCCCAAATGAGCGCCACCGAACCCCAACAAAATTAATCAAGGCCAGTCGAACCACTGCGTACGACTACTTGGGCGGAAGCGCTACCCGGAAGTGCCTCCCCGATAACCATGGCGCATCTTTTGGCGCCGCGCCACCCCCTTTCTAAAATAAGGAAGCGTCCTACAAGGCATACCTAAGATGACAACAAATGTTCGAAGCCGCACACTAGAGCGCCAACATTGATGCATTTAATAAGAGCAACCCGACCGCCATCGACGCATTGACCCAAATCAACAAAAACAACCTCAGACGAAATAATGATCAACATGCATAAAATGCAAGTTATTTCCACCAAGCCGCACCAGAACAGAAAATTCCTACAAGTTCAAAAGCGCCACCCCAAACCAAAGCCGCAAATAGCAAACATGTACTAGCGCCGTGAGCGGTTAGTTAATTTTCTAACGAATATTGATATACTGTCTGCCTTCATACCTCGCCTGGTTTCTCGGATGCCCCGACCCATCGCTTCCTTTTCACTGCAACCTGCTGACGCCATTACGCTTCAACATTGGTTACGCAGGAGGACGCTGGAGCGAAGCCTCGGGCAACGGGCGCGGATACTTCTTTTACTCGCTGAAGGGGTGACCCCAAGGCCATCTGTGAGCAGTTAGAGATCACTTCAACCACAGTGTTCAAGTGGCGAAAACGCTACCTTTGAATCGACGGCTGTTTCCACCGGCAGCGCCAGTGCCGACCGATCAGCGACCGATGCCTGAATGAGCATGGGTACACACCGGATTGCGTCGCCCTGGGGCCAGGGCCTTGCCCGCAGCGACGGTCGCTTCGCCAAATTGATGGCCGGATACGCCAAGACTGACCTGCTGATCCTGGACGACCGGGGCTTGGCACCGTTTACCGCAGCGCAACGTCGCGACATGCTCGAACTGCTGGACGACCGCTACGGCAACAGCTCGACGCTGGTCACCAGCCAGATGCCGGTGGACAAATGGCATGCGTTGATCGGCTATCCGACCTTGGGCGATGCGATCCTCGACCGGCTGGTGCAAAACGCTTATCGGATCGAACTGAAGGGCGAATCGATGCGCAGGCGCGCAACAAAATTGACGGCGGCAGCGGCTTCAGACTAACAATTCAAACCTGCGTCGCTGCGCTCCGACTGCCTGTCCAAGCGAGCGTGGAATGAGCGTCCAAATGATCGTGGGCTGGGTGTCCAAGAGTCGTGGAATCCGCATGCAGCTGCCGACCGAGCCGCGTACCGTGCGCTAGGCCGTTAAGCCTGTTTCACCTGGGCGGGCGCTGTCGCCGGCACGCAGGCAAGCTGCCAAATCGCAGGCACAAAAAAAAGAGGCCCTTAGGCCTCTTTTTTGTGATCTCAGCGACGCACTGAGGATCGAATTTGGAGCGGGAAACGAGACTCGAACTCGCGACCCCGACCTTGGCAAGGTCGTGCTCTACCAACTGAGCTATTCCCGCGTCGTGATGGGTGCCATTCTAGCGATATCTAAAACGGCGTCAACCCCTTGATTCAAAAAAGTTTTATTTTTGTTCCGAACCTTCACGCAGGTGCGGCCAGGCGGCCAGCAGGTAATGGGCCATGGACCACAGCGTCAGCGCAGCGGCAACCAGCAGCAACCCGTAGCCCAGAATCACCCAGAAGGTCACCAGCGGCGGGTTGGCCAGCAAGATGATCAGCGCCAGCATTTGCGCTGCGGTTTTCCACTTGCCGAGGTTGGACACCGCCACATGCGCCCGCGCCCCCAGTTCAGCCATCCACTCGCGCAGGGCCGAAACGACGATTTCGCGGCCGATGATCACGGCGGCCGGCAGGGTCAGCCAGAAGTTGGCGTGCACCTGCACCAGCAGCACCAGGGCTACGGCGACCATCAGCTTGTCGGCCACAGGGTCGAGGAACGCGCCGAACGGCGTGCTCTGCTGCAGGCGACGGGCCAGGTAGCCGTCCAGCCAGTCGGTGGCGGCGGCGATGGCGAACACCGTGCTGGCGGCCATATAGCTCCAGTGATAGGGCATATAGAACAGCAAGATGAAGATCGGAATGAGCAGGACGCGTAGAACGGTGAGCAGGTTTGGAATATTCATCGGTACGACTGGCTGCGGGTTGAGCCCGCATTCTACTCGCTATGCAGGCTGGCATAAATCGACTCGGCAAGCTTTTTACTGATGCCGGGGGCTTTGGCGATTTCATCGATACTGGCGCGGTTGAGCTCCTGCAGGCCGCCGAAATGTTTCAGCAGGTCGCGACGGCGCTTGGGCCCTACCCCGGCAACGTCTTCCAGGCTGGACACACGGCGGGCCTTGCCGCGGCGGGCGCGGTGGCCGGTGATGGCAAAACGGTGGGCTTCGTCGCGGATCTGCTGGATCAGGTGCAGCGCCGGGTTGTCGCCCTTGAGGGTGAACTCGTGAGCTACGTCATTCAGGTAAAGGGTCTCGAAACCGGCCTTGCGGGTCACGCCCTTGGCCACGCCGAGCAGGGTCAGGTCGGTGAACGCCAGCTCCTGCATCACTTCGCGAGCCATGTTCAGCTGGCCCTTGCCGCCGTCAACCAGCAGCACGTCAGGCAATTTGCCCTCGCCGTCCTTGATACGCCCGTAGCGGCGCGTCAGGGCCTGGTGCATGGCGGCGTAGTCGTCGCCGGCGGTCACGCCTTCGATATTGAAGCGACGGTAATCGGACTTGAGCGGGCCTTCGGGGCCGAATACCACGCAACTGGCTACCGTCGCCTCGCCGCTGGAGTGGCTGATGTCGTAGCACTCCAGGCGCTGGGGCACTTCGTCCAGGCCCAGCACCTCGGCCAGGGCCTCGAACCGCGAAGCCATGTGCTGGCGGTTGGCCAGGCGGGCATTGAGCGCCTGTTCGGCGTTGGTCACCGCGAGTTGCTGCCAACGGGCACGGGTGCCACGCACGCGGTGGCTGATGGTCAGCTCGCGGCCACGCAAGGTTTGCAGCGCCTCGCTGATGGCAGCGAAGTCCTCGTGCACCACGTTGACGATCAACTCACCCGGCAATTCGCGCTCGGCATTGCCCAGGTAGTACTGGGACAGGAAAGCGGCCATCACTTCGGCCACCTCTTCTTCAATACCGACCTGCGGGAAGAAGTTCTTGCTGCCCAGCACCCGCCCACCGCGCACGCTGATCAGGTGCACGCAGGCGCCACCGGGGTTGACGAAGGCGGCGACCACATCCACATCACCAGACCCGCCTTCCATGTATTGCTGGTCCTGGACCCGGCGCAGCAAGGCGATCTGGTCGCGCAGCTCGGCTGCCTTCTCGAAGTTCAGGGCCATCGCGGCCTTTTCCATCTCGGCATTGAGCTCATTGCCCAACTGCTGGCTGCGGCCCTCGAGGAACATCACCGAATGGCGCACATCCTCGGCATATTCCTCTGCGTCGACCAGCCCCACACACGGCCCCTTGCAGCGCTTGATCTGGTACTGCAGGCATGGGCGGGTACGGTTGGCGTAGTAGCTGTCCTCGCATTGGCGTACCGAGAAGGCTTTTTGCAGCAGGCTGAGGCTTTCGCGGATGGCCCCAGCGCTGGGGTATGGACCAAAGTAGCGCCCCTTGGCTTTTTTCGCGCCACGGTGAATGCCCAGCCGTGGGAATTGGCCGTCGGACAGAAACACATACGGGTAGGATTTATCGTCGCGCAGCAGAATGTTGTACGGCGGCCGCCACTGCTTGATGAGGTTCTGCTCGAGCAGCAGCGCCTCGGTCTCATTGGCAGTGATGGTGGTTTCGACCTGGGCGATGCGCCCTACCAGCGCAGCGGTTTTAGGCGCCAGGCCGGTCTTGCGGAAATAGCTGGCCAGACGCTTCTTGAGGTTCTTGGCCTTGCCCACATAGAGCAGCCGAGTCTCGCTATCGAACATCCGGTAGACGCCCGGGCGAGCGCTACAGGTCGCCAGGAACGCGCTGGCATCAAAGACTTGGGACATGAGGTTCAGAGGCTTGCGTCGACCATACCGTGGCGAACGGCCAGCAAGGTCAGTTCGACGTCGCTGGTGACCGAGAGTTTTTCAAAGATCCGATACCGGTAAGTATTGACGGTCTTGGGCGACAGGCACAACTTGTCCGAGATGAGCTGAACCTTCTGGCAACCGACGATCATCAGGGCGATCTGGATTTCCCGCTCCGACAGGGCGTCGAACGGCGACCCTTGCGGTTGGAACGACTTGAGCGCCAGTTGCTGAGCAATCTGCGGGCTGATGTAACGCTGCCCGGCAAACGCCAGACGGATGGCCTGGACCATCTCGTCCAGCCCCGCGCCCTTGGTCAGGTAGCCGGCCGCCCCGGCCTGCATCAGGCGCGTGGGGAACGGGTCTTCTTCACACACGGTCACGGCCACCACCTTGGTGTCAGGGTGGCTGCGCAACAATTTGCGGGTAGCCTCAAGGCCACCGATACCAGGCATCTTGACGTCCATCAGCACGACATCCGGCTTGAGCTCCCGGACCAGCTTGAGCGCCGACTCGCCCGAATCCGCCTCCCCCACTACCTGCAAGCCGTCGATATCGGCCAGCATGCGTGTAATACCGGTTCGCACCAGATCGTGGTCGTCGACCACTAGGACCCTAATCAAGCAGACACCTCGTCAACAGGGCGATTGGATCCCGCCACCTTAACAAAATTTTTCAAGACGGGCCTAGCGTAAAACTTCCTTCGGAAATGTCCTACGCTCACGCCACTGTGGCCGCATCGCTTCACTGCGGCCTGCATCGCCCATCAGGCGCTCCAGCAAATGCCTAAACGCCGCTTTGTCGTCGGCCGCCAGGCGCCTGAACGCGGCCACTAAACCGGTTTCATCCGCCGTCAGGCTTTCCAGCGGCGCCGGGGTGCGCACACCGCTGAGCACATAGAGCGCGTCGACTCCTCTGGCCGTCAGGGCAGCCAGGTAATCGACCCTCGGTGTGCGCTCGCCACTTTCATATTTGCCCTGGGCATTGGGCTCGACGCCGCCGATATCACCAAACACCCGCTGGGTCATCCCCAGCCGTTCACGCTCTTCCCTAAGACGCGTACCGAGCCCATTCATACTGATGCTTCTCCTGCTTCCCTAGCCATCGTCGGATACTGCTCACAACCCTGTGGGCTCTTGCAGACTGCTCGGTCACTATGCCCATCGCACGCCGGGGTCGCAAGCCAGTATTGAGCCAGCACCTAGGGCCGCAAGCTCGATCAGCAAAGATCAGGCGACCACCTTCTGCATACGCACAAAACACTCATCCTCGCCCATTACGACAAACCCCTGGCGCCGGTACAGCCGCCGCGCCGGGTTGCTCTTGAACACCATCAAGCGCAGCAGCGGCAGCCTCTGCTGCGCCGCCTTGGCAGCCAGCGCTTGCAGCACCCAACTGCCAACCCCTTGCCCGCGATGCTCAGGCAGCAGGTGCAGCTCGCGAATGAACAATGCCTGGCGGTCCTTGCTGAGGCTGCAGAAGCCCAGCACGCGGTCCCCGTCTACGACCAGCCACTGCTCGCGCCAATCCCAGGCCTGATCGAACGCTTCTTCGATCCACAACAGATCGAACTCCCGGTAGTACGCCAGCATGGCCCGACGCGTGAGGTCACGGGCGAAGGTGCGGTGGGCATCGGTGGCAGGTATCAGCTCAATGGGCATCACACACCGTCCAGGTGCACAACCAACGGTGGCCGGGCAGCGCGCGCTTGCAGCGGATCATGGGGCTCTCCTGCCGTTGTCAGCTCACCTGGCCATGGGCCTTGAACTTGAGCTTTTCGGTATCCACACGGACGAACACCGAATCGGCGCAGACGGTCAGCACATCCCCCGCCCAGACCTCGCAGACTACCCGTGTCTTGCGTCCGACTTCACCTTCCACACGCGCCTTGAGCAGCAGCTCGACCCCCATGGGTGTGGGCTTGAGGTAGTTCAGGCCCAGGCTGCCGGTGACACAGTCGATACGCGGCAGGCTGCCGGGGGTACGCCCTTCGGCCCGGTGTTGGTAAGCCATGGCAGCCCAGTTGGAGTGGCAATCGACCAGCATCGCCAGCAGGCCGCCGTAGACGAGCCCCGGCCAGCCGGTGAAGGTGGTGTCGGGCGTGTGACGGCACAGCAGATGGATACCGTCGGCGTCCCAATGGCTCTGCACATGCAGGCCGCTGGGGTGGGCAACGCCGCAGCCGTAGCAAATGCCGTCGGGTGCGGCCAGCGCCTGCAGGGAGAGAGCTTGTTCGGTCATACGCTTCCTGTGCTTTTTGGAATGGGAAGGGATGCAAGCTGCATGGTAGCGCCGCGTTGGGCATGGGCCAATGAAAATGCGGGGCGCAAAGCGCCCCGCAAGGGTCAGGCAGGCTGCGCCACCGCCCTGGCACGCCGCTGGGTCAGCGAAACCAGCACGATGAACAACGTCACCCCGGCCGTCATCAGCGTCTCATAACGGTACGCATCACTGAACAGCATGTAGCCCAGTACCATCACGATGGTGCCGATCACCAGCCAGGTCAGCCAGGGGAACAACCACATCTTCAACTCCAGCGGCCGCCCCTCTCGATCAGCCCGGGCCCGCATGCGTAGCTGCGAGACGGCAATCACCAGGTACACCAGCAAGGCAATCGCACCGGTGGTCGACAGCAGGAAGCCGAACACCTTGCCGGGGAATACATAGTTGACGAAGCAGCCGGCAAAGCCTGCCAGGGTCGAGAGGATAACCGCCACCGTCGGCACGCCGGCACCGGAGATACGCTTGGTCATGCTCAGTGCCTGGCCGCGGGCACCCAGGGAATACAGCATCCGCGAAGCAGTGTAGAGGCCGGAGTTCATGCAACTGGTGACCGCCACCAGCACCACCAGGTCGACCAGCAGTTTCGCCCCGGGCACATTCAGCACCTCAAGTACCCGCTGGAACGAGCCCACGGCCTTGAGTTGCGGATCGTTCCAGGCCACCAGCGACACCACCAGGAAGATCGAGGCCAGGTAGAAGATCGCGATGCGGTACACCACCAGGTTGGTGGCGCGGCGGATCTTGTCTTTCGGGTTGGCGGTCTCGTCAGCGGCAATGGTGACGATCTCGGCGCCGAAGAACGAGAAGATGGTGATCAGCACGCCACCGAGCACCGTACCGAAGCCATTGGGCATGAACCCGCCGCTGTCCCAAAGCCGGCTCACCCCTGAGACTTCGGCCAGCGGCCAGAAGCCGAACACAGCCAGGCTGCAGACCACGATGAAGGCAATGATCGCGATTACCTTGACCAGGGCAAACCAGTACTCGAACGCACCGAAGTTCTTCACGCTGACCAGGTTGGTGCCCGACAGCAAGAACATGATCAGGAAGGCGAACAGCCAGGACGGTACCGCCGGGAAGTAGGCATGCAGGATGTCAGCCCCGGCGATGGCTTCGACCGGGATGATCAGCACCCAGAACCACCAGTACAGCCAGCCGATGGTGAACCCTGCCCAGGGGCCGATGGCCTCGGAGGCGTACGTGGAGAAGGAGCCGCTGTTGGGGTTGGCGATGGCCATTTCGCCAAGCATGCGCATCACCAGCAACACCAGCAGGCCAGTCATGGCGTAGGAGATGAGAATGGCCGGGCCAGCGGTGGCAATGGCGTTGGAGGAACCGATGAACAGGCCGGCGCCAATGATGCCGGCAATGGAAATCATCGACACCTGACGGGAGGTCAGGCCGTGCTGCAGGGAACGCTGCTTGTTTTCTAGCGAAGCCATGGAGAACCCTCGAATGGGTCGGCCGCCGCAGGGACGGCTGAAAAAGTTGGAGCAGAATTCTTGTAAGTGGTGATGCTCTTTTTTCTTGTTTTGAAGTCGCCGGCGGTGCACTTGCCTCCTCTTCGCAGTACCGGTTGTAATCGTTGATCCAGGTCAGTATTAATCTATAGGGCGAGGTCAACAAACGACCTTTTCGAAGCACATGATTCCAATATGGAATGAACTCCTTCCTTTTTTGCTCGGTACGCGCCTGCCATGTCCAAACGCCTGATGCCCTCGACTACCGCCCTGCAGTGCTTCGAAGCGGCCGCCCGCCACCTGAGCTTCACCCGGGCGGCACAGGAACTGCACCTGACCCAGAGCGCCGTCAGCAAGCAGGTCGCGCAACTTGAAGAAATGCTGGCGCACTCGCTGTTCCAGCGCATTCGCCGGCGCCTGCACCTGACGCCGGCGGGCGCCCTGTACCTGACCGAAGTGAACAAGATCCTTAACCAGATCGACATTTCCAGCCGCTACATCCTCAGCTATGGCGACGAAACCGAAGTGCTGCGCATCGCCACCCAGCCCACCTTCGGTGCGCGCTGGCTGGTGCCCAGGCTCAAAGGCTTCGGTGACCGCTACCCGCGCATCCACCTGGACATCCGCAACGAACTGGAGCCGTTCGACCTGGTGCAGGCCAAGGCCGACATCGCCTTCTTTTTCGGCCAGGGCACCTGGCCAGGGGCGACCTGCATCGAACTGTTCAGCGAAGAGGTGGTGCCGGTGTGTACCCCGCAGCTACAGACCAGGCACCGCTTCGACAGTGCCCAAGCCCTCACCGAACACCGCTTGCTGCAATGCGCATCACGCCCGGAGGCCTGGCACGAATGGTTTCTGGGGCTGGGCCTGCACAGCCAGAACAGCTACCACGGGCCGCGCTTCGACACGTTCTACCTGTGCATCCGTGCGGCCATCGCCGGTTGCGGCATCGCCCTGATCCCGCGCTATCTGGTGGCCGAGGAGTTGAGCGAAGGCAAGCTGGTAGTGGCGTGGGACCACCCGGTGGCGAGCAATGGCCGGCACTTCATCGCCCATGCCGAGCATGCGGCAGAGGTGCCGAAGATCAGGGCCTTCGTGCAGTGGATTGGTGAACGCGTGGCAGAGGGAGATTGACCAAGTTCGCGAATCCAGGGAATGAACGCAATCGAATAATTCGTTTGCGGAACGACACTTCGGCGCGCTTCGATATTAAGAAACTCGAACAAGGTCCGCGTGCCCATGAATCTGGAAAGTATCAGCCAATCCATTGCCATCGTTCATCCGATTACACTTTCCCATGGCCGTAATGCCGAAGTCTGGGATACCGACGGCAAACGTTACATCGACTTCGTCGGCGGCATCGGCGTGCTCAACCTGGGCCACTGCAACCCGGCCGTGGTCGCGGCCATCCAGGCCCAGGCCACGCGCCTGACCCACTATGCTTTCAACGCGGCGCCTCACGGCCCTTACCTGGAGCTCATGGAGCGCCTGCGCGCGTTCGTGCCGGTCAGCTACCCGCTGGCCGGCATGCTTACCAACAGCGGCGCAGAAGCGGCGGAAAACGCCCTCAAAGTCGCCCGCGGTGCCACCGGCAAGCGCGCCATCATCGCTTTCGATGGCGGCTTTCATGGCCGCACCCTGGCAACCCTGAACCTCAACGGCAAGGTCGCCCCCTACAAACAACGCGTCGGTGAACTGCCGGGGCCGGTGTACCACCTGCCCTACCCCAGCGCCGATACCGGCGTCACTTGCGAGCAGGCGCTCAAGGCCATGGACCGCCTGTTCAGCGTCGAGCTGGCAGTAGAGGACGTGGCGGCGTTCATCCTGGAGCCCGTGCAAGGTGAAGGTGGCTTCCTCGCCCTGGACCCGGCCTTTGCTCAGGCGCTGCGCCGTTTCTGCGACGAGCGCGGGATCCTGATCATCATCGACGAGATCCAGTCGGGTTTCGGCCGCACCGGCCAGCGCTTCGCCTTCCCGCGGCTGGGCATCGAGCCAGACCTGCTGCTGTTGGCCAAGAGTATCGCCGGCGGCATGCCGCTGGGGGCGATGGTCGGGCGCCAGGGGTTGATGGCGGCGCTGCCCAAGGGCGGCCTCGGCGGAACCTATTCGGGCAATCCGATTGCCTGTGCAGCGGCGCTGGCGAGCCTGGCGCAGATGACCGATGAGAACGTCGCCACATGGGGCGAGCGCCAGGAGCAGGCCATCGTCAGCCGGGTTGGACACTGGCAGCAACGCTTCCCGTTCATCGGGCGCCTGACAGGCGTGGGTGCGATGCGCGGGATCGAGTTCGTCAATGCCGACGGCAGCCCTGCCCCCGCTCAGCTGGCCAAGGTCATGGACGCAGCGAGGGCCAAAGGCCTGTTGCTGATGCCCAGCGGCAAGGCGCGACACATCATTCGCCTGCTGGCGCCACTGACCATCGAAGCCGAGGTGCTCGAAGAAGGGTTGAACATCTTCGAGCAGTGCCTGGTCGAGTTGAACTGAGGCTTACAGGCCCAGCTCTTCCGGGGTGAGCATGTCGGATTCGAAAGCGATCCAGCCGCCTTCGAGTTCGGCGTGGCCGTTGACGATCGGGCCGTAGTAGGTCAGGCCGTTCTCCAGCGTCACGCAGATATGCGTGGCCGGTTTTTCCGGGGCCGCCAGCGTGCCGACGAAATGCACCTTCTTCAGGGTTTCGGTCACGGCTTCCAGGCCAACACGCATGCTGGGGTTTTCCGAGGCCTCGATATCGCCCCCACGGTCTTCGGCGCTGATGGTGACGGTGGCGGTGTACGGGAACTGGGTGCTCAAGCGGGGTTACCTCGGTGTTGGATGCAGGCTTGCGGGCGCGTAGAGTACGGCAGCTGTGCGCAGTTGTCTCTAATGGCCTCCCCCGCCCTGATCTGTTAGGGTGCCCGCCGATGCACGCCACACCACACGAGGACACCGAGTGAGCGCCGAAGAACCCCTGATCGCCGACCTGTTCGAGGTCGACAAACGCCTGACCCTCAAGCCCGTCGTGGATTTCAACGCTTACCTGCGCAACGCCTTCGGCGAAGGCCCGTGCCGCTGCCACCGCTGCACCGAAGGTGGCGACGAAAGCACCTATACCCACGCCCACAGCTTCACCCTCGATGGTCGCCAATGGCACCGCCGTTTCGCCACCACAGCCGGCAGCGACGTGGCGCAGGTACTGAAAAAAGCCTGGCTGTCGTACACCAAGGCAGACCTGAACCCGGTCGGTGCCCTGGACCTGACCACCCTCAAGACCTTCACCGAAGCGGCTCTGCACGAGCGCCTGCTGGCCCTGCTGCCCGCCAGCGGCGTTGCCCGCGAAGTGGACGGCCAGTGGCTGCTGCAAGCCCAGGCCGACTGACGGCCCGGCGGTAAAGCAGGATTCTCCCGCTCTGCTACCTTGGGAGAATCCGCTCATCCGCAGGTAGTCCGTCATGGCCCGCACAACGCCCATCGAGCTGTACCGCAACATTGGTATCGTCGCCCACGTGGATGCCGGCAAGACCACGACCACCGAGCGCATCCTGTTCTACACCGGGGTCAACCACAAGATGGGCGAGGTGCACGATGGCGCCGCGACCATGGACTGGATGGCCCAGGAACAGGAACGCGGCATCACCATCACCTCGGCGGCGACCACGGCCTTCTGGCAGGGCTCGACCAAGCAGTTCGCCGACAAGTACCGTTTCAACATCATCGATACCCCCGGCCACGTCGACTTCACCATCGAGGTGGAACGTTCGCTGCGCGTGCTCGATGGCGCCGTGGTGGTGTTCAGCGGTGCCGACGGGGTAGAGCCGCAGTCCGAGACGGTGTGGCGCCAGGCCAACAAGTATCACGTCCCGCGCCTGGCCTATATCAACAAGATGGACCGCCAAGGCGCAGACTTCCTGCGCGTGGTCAAACAGATCGACAAGCGCCTGGGGCATCACCCGGTACCCATCCAGCTGGCCATCGGCAGCGAAGAGAACTTCATCGGCCAGATCGACCTGGTGAAGATGAAGGCGATCTACTGGAACGACGCCGACCATGGCACCACCTACCGCGAAGAAGAAATCCCGGACGAACTCAAGGCACTGGCCGACGAATGGCGTGCGCACATGGTCGAAGCGGCGGCCGAGGCCAATGATGAGTTGACCACCAAGTTTCTCGATGGCGAGGAGCTGAGCATCGACGAGATCAAGGCCGCCCTGCGCCAGCGCACCATTGCCAACGAAATCGTGCCGACCATCCTTGGCTCCTCGTTCAAGAACAAAGGCGTGCCGCTGATGCTCGATGCGGTGATCGACTACCTGCCCGCGCCCTCCGAAATCCCGGCAATCAAGGGCACCGACCCGGACGACGAAGAGAAACACCTGGAGCGCCACGCCGACGACAACGAGCCGTTTTCGGCCCTGGCGTTCAAGATCGCGACCGACCCGTTCGTCGGCACGCTCACGTTTGCCCGGGTGTACTCCGGGGTGCTCAGTTCCGGCAACGCAGTGCTCAACTCGGTCAAAGGCAAGAAAGAGCGCATCGGCCGAATGGTGCAGATGCACGCCAACCAACGTGCAGAAATCAAGGATGTATGCGCCGGCGACATCGCCGCCCTGATCGGCATGAAGGACGTGACGACCGGCGACACGCTGTGCGACATGGACAAACCGATCATCCTCGAGCGCATGGACTTCCCGGACCCGGTGATCTCCGTGGCCGTAGAACCCAAAACCAAAGCCGACCAGGAGAAAATGGGCATCGCCCTGGGCAAGCTGGCCCAGGAAGACCCCTCGTTCCGCGTGCGCACTGATGAGGAGACCGGCCAGACCATCATTTCAGGCATGGGCGAACTGCACCTGGACATCATCGTCGACCGCATGCGGCGTGAGTTCAACGTCGAGGCCAATATCGGCAAGCCCCAAGTGGCCTACCGCGAGAAGATCCGCAACACCTGCGAGATCGAGGGCCGCTTCGTTCGCCAGTCCGGCGGGCGCGGCCAGTATGGGCACTGCTGGATCCGCTTTGCGCCGGGCGATGAAGGCAAGGAAGGCCTGGAGTTCATCAACGAGATCGTTGGCGGTGTAGTACCCCGCGAGTACATCCCGGCGATCCAGAAAGGCATCGAGGAGCAGATGAAGAACGGCGTGCTTGCCGGCTACCCGCTGATCAGCCTCAAGGCTGCGGTGTTCGACGGCTCCTATCACGACGTCGACTCCAACGAGATGGCCTACAAGATCGCCGCTTCCATGGCCACCAAGCAGCTGTCGCAAAAAGGCGGAGCGGTGTTGCTGGAGCCGGTGATGAAGGTCGAAGTGGTCACGCCCGAGGAATACCAAGGCGACATCATGGGCGACCTGAGCCGGCGCCGCGGCATGATCCAGGATGGCGACGAGACCCCCGCCGGCAAGGTGATCCGTGCCGAGGTGCCGCTGGGAGAAATGTTCGGCTACGCCACCTCGATGCGCTCGATGACCCAAGGGCGGGCCAGCTACACGATGGAGTTCACCCGTTATGCCGAGGCGCCGGCGAGCATTGCTGACGGCATTGTGAAGAAGAATCGCGGGGAGTGAAGCCGCGAGGGCTATGCCGGCGATAGGGCCAGCACAGCCCCCGCAAGAACTCAGTGCTGCTCGCCTGCCCGCTTCAACAGTTTCTTGCAGCGCTCGGACAGATGCACCACCCGCAGCTGCTTGCCCGCCTTGGCATACCGCTCGCGCAAGGTCTTCAATGCAGCAATTGCCGAATAATCGACGAAGCTCACATGTTGGCAGTCCAAGGTAACCTTGGCCGGGTCACCCGCTGGGTCGAACTGGTTTAGAAACGGCGTGACCGAGGCGAAGAACAGCGTGCCATGCACCTGGTAATGCTTGACCCCCTCGGCGTCCTCATGGCTGTCGGCGTACAGCTCCCGCGCATGCTGCCAGGCAAAATTCACCGCCGCGATGACGATGCCGAACAGTACGGCCGTGGCCAGGTCGGTGAACACCGTGACCACCGTCACGGCAATGATCGCCAGCACATCGCTCACCGGCACTTTGTGCAGCACGCGCAAGGACGCCCACGCGAATGTCTGCTGGGCGACCACGAACATCACCCCGACCAGCGCCGCCAACGGGATACGCTCGATCAGCGGCGACAGGAACAGCACGAACAGCAGGATCATCACCCCCGCCACCACGCCGGACAGCCGGCCGCGGCCATTGGAGCTGAGGTTGATCACCGTCTGGCCGATCATCGCGCAGCCGCCCATGCCACCGCACAAGCCGGAAACCATGTTGGCCGCACCCAAGGCCACGCACTCGCGGTCCGGGTAGCCGCGGCTCTCGGTGATCTCGTCGGTGAGGTTCAGGGTCAGCAGGGTCTCCAGCAAGCCGACCATGGCCATCAGCACCGCGTAAGGGGCGATGATCTTCAGCGTTTCAAGGTTCCAGGGCACATCCGGCAGGGCCAGCGCCGGCAACCCACCGGCGATGTGCGCCATGTCGCCAAGGGTGCGGGTTGGCAGGTCGAGCAGGTACACCAAAAGGCCAACGCCGAGGATCGCCACCAGCGCTGGCGGCACGGCGCGGGTCAGCTTTGGCAGCACGTATACCACCAGCATGGTCAGTGCCACCAGGCCGATCATCAGCCAAAGGGGCGTGCCGCTGAGCCACTGCTCACCCGTTTTGAAGTGCTCCAGCTGGGCCATTGCAATGACGATCGCCAGGCCGTTGACGAAGCCAAGCATCACCGGGTAGGGCACCAGGCGCACCAGCTTGCCCAGGCGCAGCAGGCCGAACAAGATCATCACCACACCGCCCAACAGTACGGTGGCCAGCAGATACTGCGCACCGTGTTGCACCACCAGGGCGACGATCACCACCGCCATCGAGCCGGCAGCACCGGAGATCATGCCCGGGCGACCACCGAACAGCGCGGTGAGGGTACAGATGATGAAGGCGCCGTACAGGCCCATCAGCGGGTTGAGGTGCGCCACCAGGGCGAAAGCGATGCACTCGGGCACCAGAGCGAATGAAGTGGTCAGGCCGGCGAGCAGGTCGGCGCGAAGTCGGGCGGGTTTCATGGGTGTCCTGTGATGCAGGGCCAGGCGGCCGGTACTGAAAACAATCGAAGGGCGGGATGTTACGGAATTTGTCTGGCAGTGACCACCGCGAGCGGGCCAGCCCTAGCCGCGCGCCAGCCACTCGGCCATTGCCACATCCTCCAGCGCGTACTCGCCGCGATTGGCCTTCCACACCAGCTCCTTTTCCCGCAAGGCATCCAGGGCTTTTTGCACATTGGGTGTCGTGGCGTTGGCTTCGGCAGCAGCCTGTTCCAGCTTGCGATTGACGTCGATGAAGGTCTGTTCGGTGAAGGGCGAGAACGGCTGCCGGGCCCGCGTGCGCTCGGCCATCACTGCCAGCACCGCCTGTTGCAAGGCAGACAGCTCGTTCCAGGCACTTTCGTAGTCGCTCCACACCCCGGCCTGATGGTTCAGCGCACCGGTGCGCAGCAGCTCGCCAAGGTTGCCTGCCTCGCCCAGCCCGATACTCACCTCGGTGAGCAACTTGCCGAGCATCTCCGGGCGCCGGCCAACACGCTCAAAGGCATACTCCAGGTCCTCGGCCTTGAACTGGTTGCTGGCCGCCAGACGGCCATTCCAGACACCGGTCACGAAGTCGACGAAGTCCCGCCCCAACAGCGGAAACGCAGTGATGCTGGCGCCATAAAATGGCTGCTTGCTCTTGAGCACCAGATTGGCCAGCTTGTCCCGGCTGGACCCGGTAAACACCAGGCGCAGGCCATCGGGGCGGTCACCCCGGTTGAGGTGGTCGCGCGCCGCCTTGAGCGCGAACATGGCGTTCAGCCCACCCTCGCTGTTGAGGGCATGCTGCGCTTCATCCACCACCAGCACCACCATTTGCCCACACACCTGATGCAGCACCGCAAGTGCCTGGGCCAGCGTGGTACCGGCGGGCAGTTGCGGGCGGGTGAAATCCCAGCTGAGCGTACGCAGCAGGTTGATCTTGTCGATACCCGCCTTCTTCGCGGTTTTGGCCAAGGTACTTTCAAAACGCGCCAGAGCGCTGCCGATGGCACCGCTGATCAACTCGGCAGGGTCGGCATCACGGTCAGACCACAGGTCGACATACACCGGCAGCCAGCCACGCTCCAGGCAGGCTGGAATGAAGTCGTTATTCAGGAAGGTGCTCTTGCCCGTGCGCCTTGGTGCAGCGAGGAACATACCCGAGCTGTAGTCGACGAACGATTCGCCGGCCAGGTCCCGTACCAGGGCTTGAGCCAACTGTTCGCGGCGGAAGATCGGGCGGGCAAGGCTCATGTCAATATCCTTAATTATCCAGATGACTATAATTTATATCTTATAGAATAAAAGCAGGATAAAAGACACCTTGTGATGGACAACCGGCACGAGTCGCACAATTTTGCCATCATGTTGATTCCACCTGCGGAGATCATGGACATGGCGCTACGCCCCTTTCTAACTTCCCTGCTGCTGGCCGCCAGCCTGGCCGCCCAAGCCGCCACAGAAGTGCTGCCGCTGCAGCACCGCAGCAGCGCCGAACTGCTGCCCGCCGCCCAGTCGTTCATTGGCAAGGACGGTAGCGTCAGCGCCTTCGAGAACAAGTTGATCGTCACTGCCAGCCCCGAACGCGTAGACGACCTGCGCGCCCTGCTGCAACAGCTGGACACCGCGCCCAAGCGCCTGATGATCAGCGTCGACAACAACGACAGCAACTATCAGGACAACCGAGGCAATGCGCGCATCATCCATTACGGCACCAGCAACCGGGATGGTGGCCTGCAACAGGTCCAGGCCAGCGAAGGCCAACCGGCGCTGATCCAGGTCGGCCAGAGCATCCCGGTCACCAGTACCAGCACCGACGGCTATGGGCGCATCCAGAGCAACACCGAATACCGTAATGTGACCCAGGGTTTCTACGTGACCCCAAGCCTGATCGGCGAAACCGTTCGCCTGCAAATAAGCACCAATAATGACCGAATGAGCCATGAACGTGCTGATGTAGTGAAAGTACAAAGTACCGACACGACGGTCACCGGCAAGCTCGGTGAGTGGATTACCCTGGCTGGGTTCAACCAGCAGAGCCAGGCCGATCTCAGCCCGTCAAGCCGCACTTACAGCACCCAACGGGGTGAAAACATGACTTTACGTGTCAAAGTCGACCTTCTCGACTGATCCCAGGCAAATCAAGGCCTCGACCAAAGGCCTTGAAACTGACCAGCAAGTCGCATTAGACCAAAGATGTAGTAAGCCCAAAAAAGCACTACAAAACATTTGACAGGCTCTTTTTCCCAAGGGCATGATGGCCTCGCTCCCGCTAATCAGGGGCCCTGGCAAGGGCCTTCGAGGCGCCCTCCTCCCACCCTTGGAGGCACCTCGTGTCTATACGGCCCACAAGGCGGTTCGACGGGATTGCGACTGCAACGAAGAAGTTGTCCCGAGGGACGGAAGCGCATCACCGCAGTTCTGGCAATCGCGTAGCACCGCAGCAAGGCATCCACGAGCCGACCTGCCGGCGCATGCCCTCGCCCAGGCTGCAACTCCTTCCCCCTTCGAGCCTTCGCGTTCGCCGCCGCACTCCCCCGAACAGGACAGCCGCCACACCCCTGATTCGCTTCGTGAGCATCAGCACAATTACCCCAAGATCGATGCGACGAGGTTTATTTCCATGGCACTGACACGCGAACAGCAAATTGCAGCCCTCGAGAAAGACTGGGCCGAAAACCCGCGCTGGAAAGGCGTGACCCGTACCTACACCGCCGCCGATGTCGTTCGCCTGCGTGGCTCCCTGCAGCCGGAGCACACCCTGGCCCGCCTGGGTGCAGAAAAACTGTGGAAGCTGGTCACCGAGGGTGCCCACCCGTCCTTCCGCCCAGAAAAAGATTTCGTCAACTGCATGGGCGCCCTGACCGGCGGCCAGGCAGTGCAGCAGGTCAAGGCCGGCATCCAGGCCATCTACCTGTCTGGCTGGCAGGTGGCCGCCGACAACAACTCGGCCGAGTCCATGTACCCTGACCAGTCGCTGTACCCGGTCGACTCCGTACCGACAGTGGTCAAGCGCATCAACAACTCGTTCCGCCGCGCCGACCAGATCCAGTGGAAAGCCGGCAAGAACCCGGGCGACGAAGGCTACATCGACTACTTCGCGCCAATCGTGGCGGACGCTGAGGCCGGTTTCGGCGGCGTGCTGAACGCCTACGAGCTGATGAAGAACATGATCGAAGCGGGCGCCGCCGGCGTGCACTTCGAAGACCAGCTGGCCTCGGTGAAAAAGTGTGGCCACATGGGCGGCAAGGTCCTGGTACCTACCCAGGAAGCCGTGCAGAAGCTGGTTGCAGCGCGCCTGGCCGCTGACGTATCGGGCGTACCGACCATCATCCTGGCCCGTACCGACGCCAACGCCGCCGACCTGCTGACCAGCGACTGCGACCCGTACGACCAGCCGTTCGTGATCGGTGAGCGTACCCGTGAAGGCTTCTACAAGGTCCGCGCCGGCCTCGACCAGGCCATCGCCCGCGGCCTTGCCTACGCGCCGTACGCCGACCTGATCTGGTGCGAAACCGCCAAGCCGGACCTGGACGAAGCCCGCCGCTTCGCCGAAGCGATCAAGAAGGAATACCCGGACCAACTGCTGTCGTACAACTGCTCGCCTTCCTTCAACTGGAAGAAGAACCTGGACGACGCCACCATCGCCAAATTCCAGCGCGAGCTGTCGGCCATGGGCTACAAACACCAGTTCATCACCCTGGCTGGTATCCACAACATGTGGCACGGCATGTTCAACCTGGCGCACGACTACGCCCGCAACGACATGACCGCCTACGTGAAGCTGCAGGAGCAGGAATTCGCCGACGCCAGCAAAGGCTACACCTTCGTGGCGCACCAGCAGGAAGTGGGCACCGGCTACTTCGACGACATGACCACCGTGATTCAAGGTGGTGCATCGTCGGTGACGGCACTGACCGGTTCGACCGAAGAAGAGCAGTTCCACTGATAGTGGTTTGCTGCTGAAGAAAGGGCCCGGGGCTTGTGAAAGCCCCGGGCTTTTTAGTTCAGCCTGGTTGTTTTCAGAAAGTCGGTTTTCCCCGGCTCGAATGAGCCCACACAGGCCCTTCATGCCAGAGAGGTTTTGGCACTGCGCTGCAGCAGCGCCAAGAGCGATGACAGGTGCAGCAGGCGTTATGGGAGTGACGCCCGTCACATCGCACTGACTTTTCTTTCACTCAATTTTCACGGCGCCAAGCAGAGACTAAAGCCATCCCTACGTGATAGACGCTCCTTTGCCCGCCCCTCCCGGCGGGCTTTCTTTTGCTCACGATTTGCAGTGGCTTGTCTCATCGCCCATTGCACCGTCCATTTCAAAAGCGCTACCCATCGGCGCACCGCAATAACTGACAGATAGCCAAACCGGGCCAAAAATTTTTCAAATCTCTTTGCCAGCCGGGTCACACTGGCTGCCACTGAACCTTCGTGGCTTTCCGGGCTCAGTTGTGCAGACAACGCTTGCGCCATCTAGAAAGGGATTTGTAATGGGACATGCTCCAGCCGCCGCCCTCCCAAGGGTTCGCATCGAACGTGAGCTGAGCCTGCGGGCTGTGCTCACCGGCGCGATGCTGGGCGTTGTGCTCACGCCTTCGAATGTCTATGCCGGGCTCAAGATCGGCTGGTCATTCAACATGTCGATCATCGCTTTGCTGGTCGGCTTCGCCCTGTGGCAGGGTATCGCGGGCCGCAAGAAGGAGCGGCCCGTTTGGACGCTGCACGAAAGCAACATCAACCAGACCATGGCTTCGGCCGCCGCTTCCATCATTTCCGGCGGGCTGGTGGCACCGATCCCGGCCTATACGCTGCTCACCGGCCACCAACTGGACCCGGTGCCGATGATGGCCTGGGTTTTCTCCGTAAGCTTCCTGGGCATCTGGATCGCCTGGTATCTGCGCCCCGCCTTGCTCAACGACCATGACCTGAAGTTCCCCGAAGGCATGGCGACCCTGGAAACGCTGCAGCAGATCTACCATCATGGGCGCGAAGCCATGTCTCGCATCAAGGTTCTGTGCAGTGCCGCGCTGCTGTCAGGGCTGGTGAAGTGGATTGACGGCTTCGTCTGGGCGATACCACGCTGGGCACCCACGCCTGCGCTCGAGCGCCTGACCTTTACTGTCGATCCTTCGCTGTTGCTCATCGGCTTTGGCGGCATCATCGGAATTCGAGTTGGCCTGACGTTGCTGTTCGGCGCCGCGCTGGCCTGGGGCGGGCTAGCGCCGTGGCTGATCGACCACGCATTGGTAGTGATCGCCCCGAACGCCAGCGGCCCCCAGTTCGCCGCGCTGGTGGAGTGGCTGTTGTGGCCGGGCGTTAGCCTGATGGTCTGTGCGACCTTGACTTCATTGGCAGTTCGTCTGTTCCGAGTGTCACGGCGGTTGCCTGCAAATGCGCTTGCACATCGGGCGCCGCGCGCCAGGATACGGTTTTCGCCAGGGCCTGCATCCGGCCTGCTGCTATCCGTCGCTCTGGTCGTCGCCCTGCAGGCGCTGCTGTTCGGGATCGACTGGTGGATGGCGTTGTTGAGCATTCCTTTGGCGATTTGCCTTGCCGTCGTCGCCGCGCGCGTCGTGGGGGCCACCGGCATCGCACCGATTGGCGCCATTGGCAAACTGTCGCAGCTCGGCTTCGGCTTGATCGCCCCCGGCCAGGTGGCCATCAACCTGATGAGCGCCAACACGGCGGGGGGCGCGGCCGGGCAATCCACAGACCTGATGAACGACTTCAAGGTTGGCTTGGCGATCGGCGCGACCCCGCACAAGCAACTCGTTGCCCAATGCATCGGTATTTTCATCGGCAGCGCGGTCGGCGTGCTGGTTTACCTGATGCTGATACCGGATCCGCAGGCCATGCTGCTTACCGAGGAGTGGCCTGCGCCGGCTGTCGCGACCTGGAAAGCGGTGGCCCAGACGCTGACAGTTGGGCTGGGAGCGCTGTCGTCGGAGATTCGCTGGGCGATTTTGGCTGGCAGCGCTGTAGGCGTGCTGTTGGGCACGCTGGACAGCCTGCTACCGCAACGGGTGGCCCGCTGGCTGCCGAGTACCGCCGCACTGGGGCTGGCATTCATATTGCCGGCGTCGATCGCGATGATGATGGGTTTTGGCGCAGTACTTACCTGGCTGGTCAACTGCCGATGGCCGAGCGTCACGGAGCGCTTTGCGATCACAGCGGCAGCTGGGTTGATTGCAGGTGAAAGTATCACGGGCGTAGGGGCATCGTTCTGGGAGATGCTACGGACGCTGTAGCTGTACGAAACAGCGTCGCGAACACGGCATGAGGCAGCGCTTGTACCTTTGGCTGCCCTGAGTAAAGGTCAGTTCTGGGTCCGGCTGGTTTCTGTTTGTGTTCGGAAATCAGATTTTTTCCCTTTCTTGTAGTCCATTTCCCAAACATACTTCAGCCGCCTGTTTTCCGTTGCGGTCGCCCTGCTGGCGCTCTAGTCTCGGCCTGTTGCTGCACATCAGCGACATGGCTTTGACAGGCCGCGACGGTATTTGGCATACAGCTATCTTTATGGCGGCTGTACGTGTGGGCACGCTTGCGTGCGCCGGAACTTGCCAATTCCACCGGTCTGTCAACCCACGTACCGCTGCCACCCTTCTGTTTGACAGCAGAGAGGTCGCCGCACTTACAAGGAATTGGATAATGTTAAAGATAGTCCCCGATCCACCCCATGCCCTCCACGCTCTCGAAGACACTCTGATTCAGGCCGCAGACTTCGCTAACTGCGCGCTAGCCGTTACGCATCAGGCGATACTGGTTCAGCCGCGGTCGCCTGCGTCGGCCCTGATGATGGCGTCAACACATGAACTCGAGTCGCTGCGTGTGCTGCTCGAGGCGGCATTGATTCAGGTCCAGATGCCGACTGAGCCGCGAACGCTGCACTAAATCGACAAACCTGTGTTGCCTGGGCTGGCTCTATCGCCGGTACGCCGGCTGCCACAGGTGCGCGGCATTGAGTGAGGCCGGTGTCGCGACAAAGGGCGCAGCTTACCCGCGAAGGTGCCCGCCCAGGCCCTGGATGCTTGGGAGAGATCAATGACTAGCGATGAGCCGAACGTAAAAACCACTGTGGGCAAGACCACGTTCTTTCAAGGTGAGAACCAGACCCATCCACTGTTTCGCATCGAAGCCGGCATTCCCTGCCAGGATGCCCGGGAGCAAGCTTCGGAACTGATGGGTTATGTGCGGGAATTGACGGTCATCGGTGTGATGGATGAGAAACCGATGATGGTCTGGGCAGCGCATTACCTGAGTGCGTTGGCCAAGGCGCTGATGGATGATGCCGAGTTGGGGATGATGCGCTGATATCCTGATGTGCCAGGCGGTACGCCAAATGCGTCCGCCTCCGCAATGAAATGGCTGTATTGGCAGCCTCAAGCTCTGTAAATGAGCGTAACTGTAGATGCCAATGGATACCAGGCGCGATACCGGTTTGTCTTTGTGTCAGAAAATCAGATTTTTTCCCTTTCTTGTAGTCCATTTCCCAAACATACTTCAGGCGCCTATTTTCCGTTGCGGTCGCCCTGCTGGCGCTCTAGTCTCGGCCTGTTGCTGCACATCAGCGACACGGCTTTGACAGGCCGTAACGGTTTAAGCACATGGCTTTCCTTCTATGGTGGCTGTGCGTGGGGCACGCTTGCGTGCGCCGGAACTTTGCTTATTCCGCCGGTCTGTCAACCCACGTACAGCTGCCACCCTTCTGTTTGACAGCGGCGAGGTGACGGCATCCATAGAGGTAATAAGCGATGTTGAAGATGGTTCCCGATCCACCCCACGCCCTTCACTCTCTAGAAGATACGCTCATCCAGGCCGCAGACTTCGCTAACTGCGCGCTAGCTGTTACGCATCAGGCGATACTGGTTCAGCCGCGGTCGCCTGCGTCGGCCCTGATGATGGCGTCGACCCATGAACTCGAGTCGCTGCGTGTGCTGCTCGAGGCGGCATTGATTCAGGTCCAGATGCCGACTGAGCCGCGAACGCTGCACTAAGTCGACAACCCTGTGTTGCCTGGGCTGGCCCTATCGCCGGCAAGCCGGCTGCCACGGGTGCGCGGCATTGAGTGAGGCCGGTGTCGCGACAAAGGGCGCAGCTTACCCGCGAAGGTGCCCGCCCAGGCCCTGGATGCTTGGGAGAGATCAATGACTAGCGATGAGCCGAACGTAAAAACCACTGTAGGCAAAACCACGTTCTTTCAAGGTGAAAACCAGACCCATCCACTGTTTCGCATCGAAGCCGGCATTCCCTGCCAGGATGCGCGTGAGCAAGCTTCGGAACTGATGGGCTATGTGCGGGAATTGACGGTCATCGGTGTGATGGATGAGAAACCGATGATGGTCTGGGCAGCGCACTACCTGAGTGCGTTGGCGAAGGCACTGATGGATGATGCCGAGTTGGGGATGATGCACTGATTCCCTGACGTGCCAGGCGGTACGTCAAATGCGTCCGCCTCCGCATTGAAATGGCTGTATTGGCAGCCCCCAAACTCTGTAAATGAGCGTAACTGTGGATGCCAATGGATAACAGGCGCGATACCGGTTTGTCTTTGTGTCAGAAAATCAGATTTTTTCCCTTTCTTGTAGTCCATTTCCCAAACATACTTCAGCCGCCTGTTTTCCGTTGCGGTCGCCCTGCTGGCGCTCTAGTCTCGGCCTGTTGCTGCACGTCAGCGACATGGCTTTGACAGGCCGTAACGGTATGTAGGTAGGCAGCGCCTTCAATGGCGGCTGTGTGTGGGGCACGCTTGCGTGCGCCGGAACTTCCTATGTCCGCCGGTCTGTCAACCTGCACACAGCTGCCACCCAAACTGTTTGACAGCAGGATAGGTGCGCTTCCTTTGGAGATATAGGAATGTTAAAGATAGTCCCTGATCCACCCCACACCCTTCACTCTCTCGAAGATACGCTCATCCAGGCCGCAGACTTCGCTAACTGCGCGCTAGCCGTTACGCATCAGGCAATGCTGGTTCAGCCGCGGTCGCCTGCGTCGGCCCTGCTGATGGCGTCGACACATGAACTCGACTCGCTGCGTGTGCTGCTCGAGGCGGCATTGATTCAGGTCCAGATGCCGACTGAGCCGCGAACGCTGCACTAAGTCGACAACCCTGTGTTGCCTGGGCTGGCCCTATCGCCGGCAAGCCGGCTGCCACGGGTGCGCGGCATTGAGTGAGGCCGGTGTCGCGACAAAGGGCGCAGCTTACCCGCGAAGGTGCCCGCCCAGGCCCTGGATGCTTGGGAGAGATCAATGACTAGCGATGAGCCGAACGTAAAAACCACTGTAGGCAAAACCACGTTCTTTCAAGGTGAAAACCAGACCCATCCACTGTTTCGCATCGAAGCCGGCATTCCCTGCCAGGATGCGCGTGAGCAAGCTTCGGAACTGATGGGCTATGTGCGGGAATTGACGGTCATCGGTGTGATGGATGAGAAACCGATGATGGTCTGGGCAGCGCATTACCTGAGTGCGTTGGCCAAGGCGCTGATGGATGATGCCGAGTTGGGCATGATGCGCTGAGAAAGAGGCACGACACGAGATGTGTAGACAAAGCATTTCCCGCCTTTAACTTAAAGGCCCACGCCTATCGGCATCCCCAACCCCAGAAACGCAAAAGCCCCGAATAATCGGGGCTTTTGCTGAGAATATGGCGGAAGCGTAGAGATTCGAACCCTTATCCAAGGTACCCTTCCTCCAAGAAAACGTATACCTGACAAAGCAACAAATACGAAACCCTTCAACCCCCACGATTCCGGGGCTGCCTGGCAGCCCTTCGCTTTAGAGCCTAGTGCGCATCCGACTGCACACTAGGGAAACCTAGTAGAAACATGATCTTAGAATGAAACCTGGGTGTCCGACATCCCCCAAGGGCAATTTTAGCCCCTCATCGCAACTAGAGAACCTCATAAGCCAATCCTCAACTTGAGCCCAGACCTTCGACCAGGCTCACACCCGCATTCGTACCAAACCCTCCCCTGGATGACGATCGACGGAAGAACGCGACATCACACGAAAGCGCTCGAAGCCAGATGCGGCTAATGCCTCCTGCCGCCAATTGATTCCCTCGGATATTCTGCTTCGAGGGGCGATTCACCCATCATCTACGATGCCGCTCTCCAAGCGCTCGATGTATCACCCACACCTCATGATGTTTTTCCTCATGGCGTCGCGATGATTGGTGACTCGACTCGATGCGACCGAAACGGGCTGAGAGCATTTGCCATACAAAGCTTACACTTGGATCGCACAAGCACAGGCGGACTTCAGAATCAGTTGTACCGTGCACAACTGATGACCAGAAGCGAGGTACAGACACGTAGTTGGATAGCATAATCATCATGCCCCTTAACGGCAGGAGCAGTTCATCGCTTTCTCTTTGACAGCGATGACTAAAGAAAGGGCCGGAAGCGATCTAAAAGACAGTTAAATGGAGTGCATTGCCCAGTGGTGGCCACCAGGCACGAGTCCGTTTCTGAACGCAGGCACCAGAGAGGGGCCTTAGCCCCTCCCCTTGTAAATCATGCGTGCTCAGGCTCAGCCTTGTAAAACTTCACGGCGGATGGTGGGAGCTGACGACCGAGTATCATGTCAGCCGCTTTTTCAGCGATCATGATCGTCGGCGCGTTGGTATTCCCGTTGGTCACCTCGGGCATGACAGAGGCATCCACTACTCGCAAGCCGCGCACGCCTTTGACACGAAGCTGCCCATCGACAACTGCATCATCGCCGCTACCCATTTTGCAGGTACCGCAGAAGTGGTAACCGCTTTCCGCATGGTCACGAATAAAGTCGTTGAGTCCCTCATCATGCATCGCCGTCTTCAATGGCTTGAGCATTTTTCCACGGTACGGCTTGAACGCGTCCTGCTCCATTATCTCGATGGTCGAGCGAATGGCATTCCTGGAGTCAATCCAGTCCTGCTCCTTCGTCAACCAGTTTGGCTGAATGAGCGGGTAGTCCTCTGGATTTGAAGAAGCGAGATTGATCCACCCACGGCTCTGTGGCCGCTGAGGGCCGAGGTGCACCTGATAACTATGCCCCTCAGCGGCCATTCGGCCACTGTACTCCGCAGCAACTCCCACAAAGTGACACTGGACGTCAGGCCAAGGCTTATCAGGGGTAGATCGAAGGAAACCTCCTGCCTCGAAGAAGTTAGAAGCTCCCAACCCGGTGTGCTTTGCAAGCCACTCGGCACCGATCGCTGCCTGGCGATGCAGCTTCAGTTCCTTGTAGTAGGAAACCGGCTTCAAGCAGTCATACGCCACGATGTACTCAATGTGGTCACCGAGGTTTCTGCCAACCCCAGGAGAATTACATACCACTGGAATGCCGTGCTTCTTCAGCTCTTCCTCCGGGCCAACGCCGGACAGCATCAACAGCTGCGGGGACTGGATGGCGCCTGCCGAAAGAATGACCTCACGGTCGCATCGGATAACCTGCTCTTGGTTTTCGCTGCGCAGTGCAATACCAACCGCTTTATCACCGTCGAAAACCACACGACGGACGAGTGCGCCCGTGATCACCGTCAGATTCGGGCGGGTCATCGCCGGGTGAAGGTATGCGCGCGCAGCACTTTCCCTGACTCCGTTATGAATGGTCATGTCCATCCGTCCGAAGCCTTCCTGGCGATAACCGTTCTGATCGTTGACGTGTGCATGACCCGCCTCTTGAGCGGCCTCTACGAAGACCTGGTACAGCGGGCTTGCACCGAAGCCCTTGGTCACATGAAGCGGCCCCGAACCACCACGGTACTCACTCTCGCCCTGGTCGTAGGTTTCCGATCGCTTGAAGTATGGGAGACAGTGTGCGTACGACCATTGGGAAAGCTCTGGGTCAGTTGCCCAGTTGTCGAAATCCATCGCGTTGCCACGAATGTAGACCATCCCATTGATCGTCGAAGACCCACCTAGCACCTTGCCCCTGAAATACGGAACCCTGCGATTTCGCAACTCCGGCACAGGCTCGGTTAGGAACTGCCAGTTATAGGTCTTCCCGACCAGCGGGTACGTAAGGGCTGCAGGCATCTGTATGCGGAAGTCCCATTTCCGATCAGGCCCACCAGCCTCGATGACCAGCACCTTGACGTTGGGATCTTCACTTAGACGGTTCGCCACGACACAACCCGCCGAGCCGGCGCCTACGATGATGTAGTCGTACCCGCCACCCTTTACTGCGCTCATTTTGCTCACCTTTTGTTCGAATTTTGCAGCCGGATCCGCGTTGCTTGAGCAGTGGATCGATCCTGGTTGCGTCACGGTTACGCTGAAAGCGACGTCCAGCAATCAAACCCCGCATGGCCTGAGCCCGCTCGCCCAAGCCTCACAACGCTACTCAAAACTCACGAAAAACCTTGAATTTGCAGGATTTGATCAGGAAATCGCTCAGGCCTACCAAATTTTTTTTACGCCTGACCACCCCTCAAAGCTACCAAGCAAAAAAGGACTTGTCTAAAAATATTTGTGGACGTAGATTTAAAACAGGCTCAGGTACATCTGCGCTCCACAAGAATAAGAGGCATGAAAATGGCAACGATCACCGTCATCGCGGGCGGCGCATTGCAACCCGTTCAGCACGCTAGCCGTCAGAGCGAGCTTGGAGCGAGCCTTGCGCGCAGCGGCATGTGCGAAGAGTCGGTCAGGGATGTCCAACAGCACATCAATAAAACAAAAACAAGTTCTGCCAACCAATTGACCACGAAGGCCAACGGTTGCTACGCCATCGATTTTCTTCCCCTACTGCCCGGGCATTGGCTCCAGCGGATCAATCCCCTAACGCAACTGAACACCTGAACGGGCTGACATCCGCCGTACAGCGTCTTCATTTGCATTTAGCCCACACACCTTGGCAGCACCTCTGCGTAGACGGGGATAAAATCTATGAGTTATTCAGAACCTGCGGGACTTTCCATGACGTCCCAACAGCGGCAGCAGGCGGCACAACGGTTGCGCGGCAACCTCGGCACATTCGATATCGTCTTCACGGTGCTGGCTTACAACGCGCCCTTGACGATCATCATCGGCCTGATCCCAGTCATCATTGGCATGGGCAACGGCCTAGGCGCACCACTCACATATCTCGCAGCCGGCGGGCTGATGCTGCTGTTCGCCGTTGGTTTTACGACAATGGCCCGCCACGTACCCAACGCAGGTGCGTACTACGCGTACATCACTGCAGGTCTGGGTCGCTCGCTCGGATTGGGTAGTGCGTTCATGGCCATCCTGGCCTACACCTTCATGCTCATCGGGGCATATCTCTATGTTGGTGTTACCTTCTCGACGATCTCGCTGTCTTTCGTTGGTCTAGGAAAGTTGCCCTGGTGGCAATGGTCACTCGCGTTCGCCGTGATCGTTGCGGTGCTTGGGCACTTCCGGATTTCGCTTTCGGCAAAGGTGCTCTCGCTGGCACTGGTGTGCGAAGTCATCATCACTTTTGTTTGGGAGGCTGCCGTCTTGCAGGACGGCGGGGCCAAGAGCCTATCCATGTCCTGGCTGACGCCAGAGGTCATGACATCTGGCTCTATTGGCCTGGCAGTCTTGTTCGGCGTGACCTGCTTTGCCGGTTTTGAGGCGACGGCTGTTTTCCGGGAAGAAGCCCGTAACCCCGAAGTGACCGTACCTCGCGCGACCTACATTTCGATCATTGCCATGACGGTGATTTTTGCCTCCGCTACCTTCTGCTTCATTTTGGGATGGGGCCCAGAGGCAGCGCTGGACAAATCCATCAATGACCCGTCGAACGCAGGGATGGCGGTTATCGAGATGTACCTCGGAAACGTCGGCGTCAGCATCGTTCACACCTTGGTGTGCAGCAGCATCTTCGCTTGCGTGCTGGCTATCCATAACATCCTGGCGCGATATATCTACTCCCTCAGTGTTGACGGTGTGCTGTTCAAATCTCTGAGCGTGGTACATCCCGCTCACGAGTCGCCCTACAGGGCTTCCGGCCTCGTCGCCGTAATCACGATCCTCAGCCTCATTGCGGCCATCTACTCCGGAGTCGAACCCTACGCAGGGTATGCCTCGCTGATTGGCATTGCGGGTTACACCCTGTTGATCCTGCAAATCCTCACTACCGTAGCTGTCATCGTCTTCTTTATTAAGACACGCAACAGTGTGAGCAACATGAAGACCAAGGTTGCTCCAGCTCTGGCGCTCATCGGCCTGTCGGCAACCGCCTGGCTGGCGACCGAGAACATTGGTTTGCTGACTGGTAGCGAAAGCGTCGCCCACATCCTCCTGGCGTTCCTTTTTGGCTCCCTGCTGTTCGGTTGCGTATATGCGATCAGGCTGAAACGCTCCGCCCCGCAGGTCTACAAAGCTATCGGACGCCAGAACATTTGAGCCCTCGCGCCGGGCTGCGACAAGGCGCAGCCCTGTGCCCAATTTCTTGGAATGGATGTTTAGTACCATGCAGAAATATACGAAATTCTTCATTGATGGTCAGTGGGTCGCGCCGGCTATGCCCACTCCATCTCTGCTCACAGTTGTTGATCCAGCGACCGAACAACCGTTCGCGCAAATCGCGATGGGCTCGGAAGAAGATGTCGACCTCGCCGTTCAAGCGGCCAGTAAAGCGTTTCTCACTTTCTCCAACACCAGCATCGAAGAGCGCATTTCGTTACTCGATGGCATTCGACTCGGCCTGGTGGAGCGCCGTGAAGAAATTGCTCAGATCATCAGCCGTGAGATGGGCGCGCCCATAACCTTCGCTCGCGAAGCTCAGACCTATACGTGCATTGCCCACGTAGAAGCGATGATCGACATTCTACGCAGCTACAAATTTGAGGAAGCATTGGGCAGCACCAGGATCTTTAAAGAACCTATCGGCGTAGTAGGCCTGATCACTCCTTGGAACTGGCCTCTGAACCAGATTATCTGCAAAGTGATTCCGGCCATCGCCGCGGGCTGCACTGTCGTTATCAAACCCAGCGAGATCGCGCCGCTGGATGCCATCATCTTTGCAGAAATTCTGGAAAAAGCTGGCTTGCCAGCGGGTGTATTCAACCTTGTGAATGGTGACGGCCCGACGGTAGGTGATGCGATCTCTCGCCACCCCGGTATTCACATGGTGTCCTTTACCGGCTCTACCCGCGCGGGCATCCAGGTGGCCAAATCCGCTGCCGATACCGTTAAGCGAGTGACTCAAGAGCTCGGTGGCAAATCGGCGAACATCATTCTTCGCGATGCCGACCTCGAACAAGCAGTTGCTACTGGCGTTGCGGTCTGCATGAGCAACAGCGGACAGTCTTGCGATGCTCCTACCCATATGCTCGTTCCAGCCGAAAGCTACGAACAAGCATTGGTGGTAGCCGCAAAAATCGCAAACGAAGCAGTAATTGGCCTGCCAAGTGTAGCCTCGACAGAATACGGCCCACTTGCCAGCCGCATGCAATTCGACAAAGTCCAGACACTCATTGAGTCTGGAATTCAGGATGGCGCTCGCCTGGTAGCAGGCGGCCCGGGCCGCCCTGACCATTTGCCAGTCGGTTTCTACGCCAAGCCGACCATTTTCGCTGACGCGAACAAGGACATGGCTATCGTCCGAGAAGAGATCTTTGGGCCTGTGCTGGTCATCTCCCCGTATGATACCGAGGAGCAGGCGATCGCGTACGCAAACTCCGGCAACTACGGCCTGGCGGCTTACGTCCAGTCTTCGGACAAGGAGAAAGCAAATGCAGTCGCCAAGCAGCTGCGAGCAGGTTCAGTGTTCGTCAATTATCCGGACTGGGACGTCATGGCTCCGTTCGGTGGATACAAGCACTCCGGTAACGGTCGAGAAGGCGGGCCTCATGCGCTAACGGAGTACCTGGAAATCAAAGCAGTTGTGGGGTACAGCGCTTAAACGAGCTGCTTTTCCAGCCTCCTTCGCGAAGCTGGCCGGGGCATGGCGCGCTGGCATCGACCTCGGGCATGAGTTAGGTAGAATAGACGCTAGCTTTAATGCACTGCCTATGAGGACTCAATGATCAGTGGTGTCAACCATCCCCAGCGCTTAACAATGTTTGCTCTGCGTGCAGAGCAAACATTTGGCGTGGATTCCGTGATCGCGCGGCTGCGCACTGCCATCGATCTTGGTTTTCTCCAACATGGCGAGATGCTGCCCAAGGAAGCACTCCTGGCAAAGGAACTCCACGTCACCGCCTTCACGTTGAGAGAAGCGCTGGCTCAGCTTCGAGAAGAAGGCCTGGTAGACACCAAGCCTGGCCGAGGCGGCGGCACATTTGTGAATCACGCGACTAAACTGGTCAGGGAGAAAGCCACCAACCGACTAAGAGAACTATCGGCGGTGACGCTTAGAGACCTCGCCGACTGGAAGGCCATGCTACTGGGCGAGTCTGCCGAACTCGCTGCCAACCGTGCCTCTCCGGCAAACATTGCCCGCCTTCTTCAATACAAGACAAGGATCGCTGAGGCCAAGGATGCGTTGACTGCATGCCGTGCTCACGCGCGCTTCGACGTCGAGCTCGCCTCCGTTGCACAGTCTGTCCGTTTGAGTGCTGCTGCCCTGCAAGTCTATGAAGATTTTGGATGGCTTATGGCCTTGGCGCATGAGGAGCAGGAATACACCAATCTTTGCGCCAATACCGTTGGCGAAATTTTGAATAAAATCACTCAGGGCGAAGGTATCGAAGCCGGCAATGTGGCCAGGTCACGAACTCGGGTGTCTTTTGACAATATCGTACGCTTAAGGTTAAAGCTTATTGCAGAAAGCACTAAGCTCCGATTAAGCGACAAGTTAGAGACCGCATGATGCTTCAGCCCCTTGCGCAATCAGCCAGCACCGTATTCGACTCGACGTTCATTGAACTGGAAAAGTTAGCACGTCGCTTTGGAATTCTGGCATCCACAGCAAAAAAAAACCCAAAGGGCATATCCGAAACAGGCTTGGCAAAAATCCGCCCTGACATGGTTCGCTCGCTGGCAGCGCTCGAAAACTACGCCTATGCGCTGGGAATAGTTCTTGATGAAGACATCATCGACAATGCGCCATTTTGGTTGAACTGGATCGAGATTGACCGCGACGGGATTATTCAAGATGACTCGAACATCAAATACCCATGGCGCGGTAATTTTTACGAGTATCCAAACGCTGACTGGATGGTGATACCTAAGACCAAAAGGTGTCCCGTAATAGTCGGCCCATACGTCGACTTCGACAAACACATCATCACGCTTGCAACCCCAATCATGCTTGATGAGCAGTTCATTGGAGTCAGCGCCGCCGATATCCGCTTAAGTGATTTTGAGCGAATTGTTTCAGTGCCATTGTCCCTGGTAGAGCACGACTGCTTACTGTGCAATCACGAAGGCCGTGTAGTGGTCTCGAATACTGCCAACGCCCCTGTAGGCTCTTTGAACCACTCCTATCTTGAAGTCGGCGAACCTGTATCAAACACCGGCTGGAGAGCAGTTCTGCTCGACTGACACCCCTCCCCCTGTCCCACCTCCTCAGCGGCCCCAGGCTTGGGCCGCTTCGCGCTTCCCCCGATCGTAGAAGTCTGTTTGCCAATACCAATAATATGTGTTGACAAATATTTTGCCGCAGAGATACTGACTACCGGGTACGACAAAATACCTCTAGGTATTCATTGCGAGGTGAACCCTTGCAGCCCTGGGCACAGAGACCGCCCGCTCACTAGAAATCTGCCACAATCAAAATAATAGGATGCTACAGTGAAATACACCCTCAAGATGGCGGCGGCTGTGACGCTTAGCGCTTCGTCCAGCTTCGCGAGCGCTGTTCAATTAAATGATGATTTCACCTTGGCGCTAAATGCTGGGCTATTCAGCAATTACTGGTCACGCGGCGTCTCACAGACTAAGGGCGATCCTGCTGTACAGGGTTCTGTCACCCTCATACATTCGAGCGGCCTGTATGCGGGCATATGGTCGTCGAATGTCGACTTTGGCAACGGAAGCAAAACCCGACAAGAAATTGACTACTACGCTGGCTACTTTTGGCAGGCGACCGATCACGTATCGCTGGATGTCGCCTATTACAAGTACGAATACCCAAAAGAGTCGTCACTGAACTACTCGGAGTACTATGCCAAGCTGACAGCATATGGCTTTAACGTCGGCGGCTATTACTCAGACAACTTGTATGATGATCAGTCCTATCTATATAGCTTCGCCGGTTATACCCTAGAGCTCCCCTACGAAACTAAGCTTGATTTGAGTTACGGCAAGGTTGATTATAAAGACCCAGTATTCGTAAGTGGCAGTGGTCATACCCGGGACAGTTACAACCTCTGGATGGCCAAGGTAAGTAAACCGCTATTTGGCTTTACTTGGTCGGCAGCTTACGGGGACACGAACCTGTCACGGCAAGAATGCATGAGCTTCAATGGCTACGATGACATTTGCTCAAGCACAGTCATCTTCGGCGTTGAGAAATCGTTCTAAACCCTGAGAGGGCGTCGAAAGCGCCCTCCCCTCCTCCTGCGCTCTCAGCTAGAGCTCATGGGCAAGCGCCCAAAACGCCAACAAGGGCTTCGGCCCTTAACGCATCGCATGAACGATGTGTGATGGATTATATAGAGTGCCCCGATTGCCAGGAGAAACCCACTCTCCCTCGCCTTGACGGAACTCACCCTCGGAAACAACTAAATACATTTCCTTCGCGCGGTGACGGTGGTCGGGGTGCCGAACAAACGGTGCCAGTGGGCTCACGCCCACTCTCAGCTTTTCGGACAGCACTAACCCAGTAGGGCCATAAATCATCGCATTCACATGTCCCATGGGGAAATTATCCGATGCAGTCTGGGCGTAGCAAGGCATCTCACTGCGGTACCAAACCAAGTCTTCACCAATCCCCTTGAACGCCTCGCATATCTCTCTGATTTCCTCCTCACTCGATATTGCTGCCCGAGGTACGCGCACGCTGGCAAACGTTCAGGAACATCGCACGCGCGGCGTGGGCTTGTCTGAATACCTCTGAAGGCATCGGCCACAACCGCCGTGACCCGAGGATCCGTAGCAGATTTTTCAAACGCGCCCTGGAGAGCTCGGATGAATCTCTCCGTGGTAGCTGGGCAGGCCATATGAACACCTCCTCTGATCCAAAGTGGACTGCTCATAGAACGTAAAGCTCCTTTCCACTGCCCTCGGATGCTTCAGGTGATGAACCGTGCAAAAGCACCAAACCCAGTGGTATCATTTTTTGACCAACCGGTATGAGCAGATTAAAGCAGGCCCGCCGGCATCCGCAACCCAACGCAGACGAATCATGATTTCGCTGAAAAAGATTGAACTGAGACTCGGTACGAAAGTGCTGCTGCAGGACGCCAGCGTCATCGTTCACGCAGGCGAGAAAGCCTCCCTGGTCGGGCGAAACGGAGCAGGCAAATCCACCCTTTTTGCGCTCATAAGTGGAAAGCTCAAAGAGGACGCGGGGGAATTCGACATGCCCAATCAGTGGCGGATCTCCCAGGTTGATCAGAACATGCCTGAGACCACTGATAGCGCCACGGACTTCGTTCTGCAAGGCGATGCATTCCTTATGCAGGCCCGAGAACACCTGGTGGAGGCGACTTCAGGCGACGATGGGATGGCGATTGCCCAAGCGTACAGTGACCTGGCGGACGCAGGTGATCATGATGCAGTTGCCCGGGCGCAGGCACTTATCCTGGGACTTGGCTTCAGGCCAGAGGAGCTTGATCAGCCAGTGAATAGCTTTTCTGGGGGATGGAGAATGCGCCTGCAGCTGGCTCGCGCGCTGATGAGCCCTTCTGATTTGCTACTTCTGGACGAGCCGACCAACCACCTGGATCTCGATGCGTTGATCTGGCTTGAGGCCTGGCTGAAAAAGTACGAAGGAACGATGGTGGTCATCAGCCATGATCGTGAATTCCTCGACTCGGTAACCCAGGTAACTTTCCACCTAGAACATGCCCAGCTCCATCGCTACAGCGGCAACTACAGTGCCTTTGAACGCCTGCGTGCGGAAAAGCTTGAGCAGCAGCAAGCTGCCCATGAAAAGCAGCAGGAGAAGATGCAGCACCTCCAGAAGTACATTGATCGGTTCCGCTACAAGGCGACCAAAGCCAGGCAAGCTCAGAGCCGCATCAAGGCGCTGGATCGTATTGAGAAAATCACTGCGGTAGTCGCCGAAGCCGAGTTTACGTTCACATTCAGAGAGCCCGACCAACTCCCGAACCCCATGATCGCGATCGACGATGCAGACTTTGGCTATTTGTCGCCCAACGGCGACCCTGCTCGTAGAGTCCTCACCCGCGTTCGCAAAACCGTATTGGCCGGACAGCGGATTGGGGTCTTGGGTGCTAATGGTCAAGGCAAGTCGACTTTCATCAAGTCCATCGCGCGTGACCTAGAGCCTCTTGCTGGATCTATCACCGAGGGTAAAGGGCTGACGATTGGCTATTTTGCCCAGCAAGAGTTGGACGTCTTGGAACCTGAGCAGACCCCACTCCACCATATGCTGGAGCTTGCACGCCGATCAGGGCAAACGGGCCAGAGCGCCCGGGAGCAGGGGCTGCGGAATTTCCTTGGCACATTCAACATCAGCGGAGACATGGTCACCCAGACCGTAGGGACACTAAGTGGTGGCGAGAAAGCACGCCTCGTGCTTTGCATGATCGTCTGGCAGAAGCCAAACCTGTTGTTACTTGATGAGCCGACCAACCACCTGGATCTTGCCACTCGTGATGCTCTCTCCCTCGCACTCAACCAGTTCGAGGGAAGCGTGATGCTTGTAAGCCACGATCGGGCTCTGCTCCGAGCTGTCTGCGACGAATTCTGGCTAGTAGGTCGAGGAGACGTGACTCCTTTTGAGGGTGACCTCGATGACTATCAAGGCTACCTCATCGATGAGTCCAAACGTAACGCTGCGATTAAGCGGGCCGAGCATCCCGTTGCCGAGGCGCAAGGCAAACTGAAACGCCAGCCACACGGCGTAAACTCGAAGCGCCTGAAAAGCATCAAGCGAGAGTTGGAAGAAATAGAGCAGAGCCTGGCCCAAGCACAGAGGAACAAAGCTCAGGTTGAAGGTCGACTGTGCCCAATGTTGCCCTACACAGAAGTACAGACAATCGCCCTGGAGCTGGAGAGCATTGGCAAGCTCATTAGCAGTCTCGAAGAACAATGGTTATCCCTTCAAGACCAGGCTGAAGAGCTAAGCGCCACGGGCTAGAAAATTTATACGATCAAGCCGAAGCCGATAGACCTATAAGCCAATTAGAAATAACCCGTGCGCGCGGGGTTCGCCCCGCTCCCATGATCGTTGCAACCATTAGAAGAATCACGCTGCCGTTCCAGAATAACAAACACAGGGGCCAGAATCAGATGCTTCACAACCTTGCAATCAAAACAAAGATCACCTTAGCCTCACTAACAATCATACTGACCGTGATCATCCTGATCACTTCGATAGGTATTTCAAAAAACTCCGAGAACAACGAGCAGACCTACCGCAACAGCAACCAGATAATCACTAAGAATATTCAGCAAGTTCTAGAGTCGAAGTCAGCCGAACAGACCGAGAAAATCAGGGGCACTTTTAACAGCCAGATCAACCTCGTTGAGTTCCTGGCTCATCAAACCTCATCCATGCATGACCTAATCAACATCGGAGCTGACTCCCGAAGAATCCGGCAGCAGCAGAACGCTCTATTGAAGGAGCTATTCGAAGCCCACCCTGGCATTTTGGGCCTTTGGATTATCATGTACCCCAACCAACTGGGTGAGGACAGCAGCTTCATCAATTCCCTGACTGCGGGCTCCAATGAGGCTGGCAGGTTCTCAAGCTATTGGGTGAGACCTGAAGGGCGATCCGTAAACATAGCAACAAAAGAAGAAAGTATAATTAACTCTTCGGCCGGTGATTCTGGCTTTCCCGCCAACTACTACATGACCTGCCCAGAGAAGAACAGAAGCACGTGTGTTCTTGAGCCATTTTATGGTTCAGACTCTGGCACCAGGATTTTAATGACCAGTATTTCGACACCCATCATGGTGGATGGAAAGGTCATAGGTGTGGCCGGCATCGATGTATCACTCTCGTCGTTGCAGACGATTGCCGAAGAGGCAAAACGCCAACTCTATGATGGAAAAGGTGACCTGCTCATCACCACCGGAGAGGGGTTGATGGCCGCCAACAGCGCCGATGCTGCGACTGTTGGCAAGAAAACCCAGACCCTCAGTAGGCCTAACCTAAGCGCCCCTTCTTCTGGACAACCCGAGTCACTAAGGTTCATCAAAGACCTGAAGTTGAGTAGCAATGCAGCGTGGAAGATCAGCGTTGAGCTCCCGAGCGAGGTAGCCAGCGCTGACTCACTCGCGCTGAAGAAAGCCCAATCCGATCTCCTGCGAGACTCCACCGTGTTTTCGACCCTAATTGCCGTGATAGCGGCCCTGCTTGGTGCCGTGGCTATGTGGTTCATTGCAGCTGGGCTGACCAAGCCGATGAGCGGCGTGGCTGCCATGCTGAAGGACATCGCTGAGGGCGAGGGAGACCTGACCAAGCGTTTGCATTACACCAGTAAAAACGAGCTCGGTGACCTAGTGCGGTGGTTCAATCTCTTCCTGGACAAGTTGCAGCCCACCATTCAGAAGATACGATCAGCAACAGTCGAGACCCGCTCTACTGCAAGCCGGTCAAACCAGATAGCCAAAGAGACCAGCATGGGTATGCAATCGCAGCTTCGAGAGATCGAGCAGGTCGCTACTGCCTCCCACGAAATGAGCGCCACAGCGCATGAGGTAGCGGCCAGTGCAGCCAGAGCAGCGAACGCAGCCCAGGGTGCCGATGAGTCTGCCAAGAATGGCCTGCAGGCGATCGCTCGCAGCACTGAAGACATTACCGACTTGGTGGAGAACCTTTCTGCCGCCATGTCTGAAGCCCGGTCACTGTCAGACAACAGCGAAGAGATTGGAAGCGTGCTGGAAGTGATCCGAAGCATCGCTCAGCAAACCAACCTTCTCGCTCTCAATGCCGCGATCGAGGCCGCCCGAGCAGGAGAAAGCGGGAGAGGTTTCGCCGTCGTGGCGGATGAGGTACGGAACCTGGCCATGCGCACACAGGAATCCATTGAGCAGATCCGGGAGGTAATAGAGCGCCTGCAGTCCGGAACTGAGGGCGTGGTCAACTCAATGCAGAGCAGCTACAGCAAGGCCGAGGTCAGCCAGGAGACAATCCAGGCGACAGCGCTCTCATTCAGAACCATCAGTGATGCTGTCTCTGTCATCAGCGAGATGAACCTCCAGATTGCGGCCGCCGCTGAGGAACAGAGCGCCGTCGCGGAGGACGTCAATCGCAACATCACCAACATCCGGCAGGTTACCGATGAGTTGAGTGTCAGTGCCACCGAAACGGCGGCGATCAGCGAACACCTTAGCTCCCAAGCAGACCTTCAGTTCAGCCTGGCCGAGCAATTTAAATCCTGAAAATCCAAGGGCCCTGGCGGGCCCTTTCACACGGTGTGCTCTCGCGTCAGAGAGCTCACCCAAGACGTGACCCCCACCGCCACAACCACCAAGAAGATCGTCAACCAGAGTAAGGGGTTTAGGCCCAAGCCATCCTCTGCGTCGTGTGCAGTGAAGAAAGTCGCAATACCGAAACAGACGCCAAATTGGCGACAAGTGTTGAATACCCCGTTGGCCACCCCGACCACCTCTGAAGTCGCCTGCGCAAGCACGATCCCCGTGACGATTGGGGTGATGAGCGCCAATCCAAACGACACCAGCGAAAGACCAGTCATGAGGAAGACCAAACCACTGCCGAGGTTGAATAGGGTGAAGATCATCAGTCCGAAAATGGTGATCAACCCGCCGGCGCCGAGGAAGTGACTGAACCTGGATGGGGATGCGTACCGACCTGTAAGCATGTAGCCCACGATCAGTACGCCAGTACCTGGTAGCAATGCCAACGCGGTCGAGATGGGGGTTACGCTGGAATCACGTGCCAAGCTCAAGCTGAAGTAGAAAAGAACGCCATAGAAACTGAAGTTAATGACGGTTCCTGCGAAATAGCAGGCCAGGAGCGAAGGTTTGAAAACCAAGGGGCGGTGGAAAACCTTGATTGAGCCTCGGCTTTCTCTAATCACGATCATGAGGAGAGCTGTCAGAACAAGGGCGCACAACCAGTATGACGGCGAACCTCGATCAGTCAGCAATACAACCAATCCCCCCGTGAAAGTGACACATAGGCAATGCGTCACAGCATCGAAAGGAGCAACGTCCCTGCGACGCCTGGCCATTGGCAATGGTGCCAGCAAAATCAGGATGATGACGGATAAAACGACGTTCAAGTAGAACAGCGTGGCCCAATCCACATGGCTGAGCAAAAGCCCGGCGCACAAAGGCGAAAGCGCCATAGCAATGCTGCCGAATCCTCCCCACCATCCGATCGCCTTCATCTTTTCGCGTGGGCTTTGGAAAATGTCATTCAACAGTGACAGGGAGCCTGGGATCAACAAAGACGCCCCGACTCCCTGCCCTGCACGGGCCAGAAGCAGCAAAGAGAGGTCTTCGGACAAGGAAAACATGGCGGAGCCACCAGCGTAGAGCACCACACCAACAAGGAGGGCGCGCTTGGAGCCGATGTGGTCGCAAAGTGATCCCGCCAAAATCAAGCACGAGGCCAAGGCGACGTTGTATATGCTGACGATGTGGCGTAGATCCGTACCGCTTAAAACTAGGTCACGCTGAATAGCACCTAGCGCGACGCTGATGAACCCTGGATCCATGAGCACTAGGCCGTAGGCCAGTGAGCAAGCGATGAGGGTTGGAATCTGGTGATCGGAGCGCATCAATCGTCCTTTTTATGTTGCGCCTGCCAACCTGAGCGCCATTCCTTGCAACTCTTGTATTGAATCTTGAAGCTTATCGCCGCTAACGGTAGCGTTATTTATCAACTCATCGAGCATTGCCACGATAGCCTTTGCCGCAAAACGGGCATCTTGGACAGCAAAAATTTGCTTGGCCTGCCCAACAGCCAAGACCTCCCATAGGCGGGTAATTTTCTGATCCCTAAGTTCATTCAGGGTGGTGCGAACATCGCCGCCCAAGAGATGACCTTCTCTCCGGAACAGCATATGGTGCAGCCTATACTGCAGCCCACACCGCACATACGACTCCACGTAATTTGAGATGGCCTTTGGCACAGACATGTTTCTTGGGTTAGCAGCGCTAACCTCTTCTAATAGACTCGTGGCCGCACTCATGAACAAGGTGGCAAATACCTGCTCCTTTCCCCCGCTTACCTTATGAATTGACCCCTGCTTGATGTTAGCAAGGTCTGCAATCTGGCGAAGGCTGACTGAGGCGTACCCAAATTCCAGGAACAGAGACAGTGCTGCTTGCAATACTTCACTCTTGCTGTCCGACTCGCGCTCAGGCTCGTTGCGATCGACCAAATAGTGAAGGTATGCCTTCGGAAGAAAATGCATTAAAACCCCGTTCAAAAAAAATGGGCTACCTACGTCAACGAACATTAACGCAGGAGCCCTAAAACGAAGATAGAGACTAGCAGCGACAAGCAGAAGCCCAGTCTGTATGCTGGTACATAAGACAGGAAAAAGCCACAGACCAATACGCCAACGCAGTTGTGACGCATACCAACAATATCAATTAATATTTTTGTTAGTCAAGCTTATCAATCACAATTGTTCAGGCACCTTCGTACCGAGATAAATGTTTCTCATAACGCCCAACGAAGATAGTTGCAGGTACGCACACAGCCGCGTACATAAGCCCTGTCAATAACAATACTGACATATATTCAAAGGTTGCAGACCCAATGTCATTGGCGACACCAACAAGCTCCGGCAGCGCGATGGTGAAGCACAGCGACGTGGTTTGCAGGATCACTAAGGAGAAGCCGAGCAAGGGAGGGAGCGCAATTCTCAATCCTTGAGGAAGGATGATGATCCTCAATGCGTCCCAGCTACTGAGCCCTAGCGTCCGAGCCGCCTCTCTCTGCCCCTGGGGCACTGCCCCGAGTCCCCCACGAATAATCTCGCTGGTGTATGAGCCGGTGCTCCAGGCCAAAGCAAGAATCGAAGCGGTGAAAGAAGACAAGGTGAGCCCAGTCGTTGGCAATCCAAAATAGAAGAACTGCAGAAGAATCAGTACCGGCCCACCACGGCCCACCTCAATGAAGATGAGCGCGAGCGCACGATTAAGCCGCTTCTTCGACCCTACCCACAGCGCGAACAATAGGCCCAGTGGAATGCCGATCAGAAGGCTGACAGCGGTGACCTGCAAGCTCAGCCAATAGCCATCCATCAACTGAGGGAACCACTCAATCCAGCGGTCAATGATCTCCATTACCGTTCAACCTTTGCACGAAGGTGGATATCAAGCTGTCGCGACAACAGAGCCATAACGACACTGACAGCGAAGTACAGTAGGCCAGCGATGGCGTACACACTCAGGCCTCGGAACGTCTCCTGAGAGATATGGTTCGCTACCTGGGCTAGCTCAGACACGCCAATCGTGGAAGCGATGGCGGTGTCTTTGAGCAAGCCAATGCAATAGGTACTTGCCGCTGGAACCGAGATCCTGACCACCTGCGGAACAATCACGTGCACGTACTTCTGCCAAGTGCTCAAACCCAGCACCTTGGTCGCCTCGTACTGCCCTTTTGGCACCGCGCTCAAAGCCCCGCGATAGATCTCAGCCATGTTCGCGGAGGTAATCAGCGCCAGGCCGATGATCGCGGCCACGAACGGACTCAACTGAACCACGTACTGACTGAACGCGAAGAAAATGAAGAAGAGCCAGACAATAGGCGGAATTGAGCGCAGCGTCAGAATGAGCGCGATCGCGATATTTCGAAGGATCTTGTGCTTGGAAATCCTCATGGCGCAGATTGGAATGCCGAGAAGTGCTCCACCGACGAACGACCCGAACGTGAGCGCGATTGTCCAAGGTAAGGCGGCCAACATCGCCGCCAGAATTTGGCTCGTCTCCATCACCGATCCCTCACAGCGGTCAGGAACTGCTGAACACGGGGATGCTGTGGGTTACGCATGACATCGGCACTACGCCCTTGTTCGATGATCCCACCATCCGCCATCACGACGACTCGGTCAGAGACGTTCTCAGCGAAGCGCATCTCATGGGTGACAACGATCATTGTCATGCCCTCATTGGCCAACTCACGCATAACCGCGAGCACTTCCAGGCCTACCTCAGGGTCGAGTGCGGAGGTGGGCTCGTCGAACAGCATGACTTCGGGATCCAGGGCCAGGGCACGCGAGATCGCGATACGCTGCTGCTGGCCACCAGAGCACCGTGATGGGTACATGTTGGCTTTGGACGCCAGGCCCACGCGAGTCAACAACTGCATGGAGCGCTCGTCAGCTTCCTTGGCGCTGCGCTTCAGAACGCGGCGCTGGGCCAGACTCACATTCTCCAAGACGGTGAGGTGAGGGAAGAGATTGAAAGACTGAAATACCATACCGAGCTTCCGGTTCAAGAAAGCCAGCTGCTGCTTCGTTGCCCCTTTGCTCGCATTGATCGTTTGCCCACCAATGCAGATGGTACCTTCGGTTGGTGGCTCAAGCTGATTGATGCAGCGCAAGAACGTACTCTTGCCTGAACCGCTCGGGCCGATGATGGCAACCACTTCACCGGAAGCCATTGAGAAATCGACATTATGCAGGACACGAACGGAACCAAAGGATTTGCCCAGACCTTGAACAGTCAGGATTGGCGAGACGCTTTCTCGGCGACTCACATCTTTTATCTGCGCGACTTTAGTCATTTTTTTCTCTATCTTATTAACTGAATCTAAACGCCCGACCATAACCGGCGTACATCACGGCAGCACTGTAAAAGTAAAATTCCTGTTCGATATTATAGCGAAGCTATTATCGTATCTTTGATGCGGGGCATACCTGCCCCGCGTGCTAGCTAAAACTACTCAGCCACCAACTTCTTATAAAGTTCAGGCCTGCGGTCTTTCAGGTGTCGAACTTCCCCACGCTCCCGCGACAGTCGTAACGTGGCGAGATTGAGGTCTGCATGAATCAGCCCTTCCTCACCCTCGCTGAAGTCGGAGACCGCGTAAGTACCGTCGACCACATTCATCCGGTTATCGATCGGACACGCGATGAATGCCTCACCCGTACCGCAAACAGGGTAGTCGTTTGGAATACCCAGGTTGCCCACAAGTGGCGAGACGCACACGAAAATCTGGTTCTCCAGGGCTCGGGCGTGTGCGCTATACCAGCTGCGCCATGCTCCACGTTTTTCCGTCAAGGTCGGCACGAACAAGACTTCGATGCCTTCGGCCACCAACGCCTGGGTGAGCTCTGGGTATTGCACGTCGTAGCAGACGAACAGACCACATTTCACGCCATCGATCTCGAACGCCGACAGGGTTTCTCCACCAGAGCTCTTGATAGCGCGCTCGCCACGGGTCAGGTGAATCTTGTCCTGACGCAACTGCGACCCGTCCGGGCTGAAAACAAAGGCACTGTTGAGGCCCTTACCGTCTTCCTCATGCCAGAAGGTGCCGCCTACCAGATAAATGTCGTGTTTCTTCGCCAAACCAGACATCAGGCTCTGGAAGTCCGGAAGCATCGGGCTGAAGACTTCCCGGTAGAAATCCGACACCTTGGCGTTATCGATTTCAGCAGCAGTGGCATGAGTCCACAGCAAGCCCATTGCCAGAAACTCGGGCAACACCAGCACGCGGCTGCCTGCTGCTTTAGCATCGATAACAAAGCACTCAACGTGCTCAGCAAACTGCTCGAACTGCTGATAATGCTGGATGCGGAATACCGAAACAGATACTTTCAAGTTGTCAGACATTTGCTTTCTCCTTCCACATCTTCAACAGCACCTTCTTATCAATTTTCCCAGTGTTCCCGAGCGGCATTTCCGCAAGTGCAATGAACTCGCTAGGCACTTTGAATTCAGCCAGCATCAGACGGCAGTATTCAGCCAAGTCTTCTGGCGTGGGCTGAGCACCTTGCGCCGGCACAAAGTAAGCAACCGGCAGCTCACCGAACTTCTGGTCAGCAACGCCGACGACAGAAGCCTGCACGACTTTAGGATGAGACAGCAGCGCCTCCTCCACCTCAGCCGGGGCGATGTTGGCTCCGCCTTTGATGATGATGTCCTTGATCCGGCCAGTCAGGTAATAGAAACCTTGAGCATCGACATGCCCAAGGTCGCCGGTGCGGAAGAAACCGTCGATAAAGGCCGCAGCACTGACCTCAGGCGCCTTGTAGTAACCCGAGGTGGTAGCGGGAGCACGCACCAGGATTTCGCCAGTGACGCCTGGGCCAACCTCATGGCCATCACCGTCGACGATCTTGATCACAACGCATGGGCTTGCTTTGCCGATCGCGCCTGTAGGCACTGGAGTGCTATCCCCGGCAAATTTGCCAAAGACCGGGCGCACCTCGGTGAGGGCGTAATAGTCCTGGATCTCGACACCGAACTTGCTTTTAAAGCGGGTGCGCAGGTCACTTGCCAGAGGAGCGCCCGCCGAGATGACAGCGCGCATGGAGGACAGGTCAAAGTCCAGGCCGTTCTGCTCTGCGTACTCCAGCATCATGGAGAACATGGTAGGCACACCCTGGAATACGGTGACACCGTGCTCAACGAAGGCCTCAAGAGCCTCACGCGGGTGGAATCGACGTTGGATGATGGTCTCGCACCCGGCCTGCAGTGCCATGGAGGCAGCGGTCGAGAGCCCATACAGGAAGCCCAGCGGGAGAGCGACCAGCAGCTTGTCATTTGGGGTGACCTCCCACATGTCGATGAGGGAAGCGTTACCTGCAACCTCAGCCGGCTGGCTGTAGAGCACTGCCTTTGGTACCCCAGTGGAGCCCGAGGTGTAGATGATCAAGAAGTCGTTCTTGATCGCCTCAGCCTGTTCGACCTGTTCAGTGCCAGGCAGGATGTTGCTAAAGAATTCACTGACTTCAATCAGGCTGCATGCTGTATCGCCGACCGCCGTCACGGCGTTCTCATGCAGTTTTTTGTCAGTGAACAAGAATTTTACATCTGCGTGGCCCAGGATATAGCTGACTTCCGCTGCACTGAGCACCGCATTGATCGGAACGAATGTTCCGCCGAGCTTCGACATGGCGTAGTACAACACCATGATCTCAATATTATTCTCGCAGTATACTGCGATGGTGGTATCAGCACTGACGCCTGCTTTTTTCAACAGGACAACAGTTCGATCAATTTCGCGCGCCAACGCACTATAACTGAGCACTTTGTTATCAAACCGCAAAGCAACACTATCGCTTCGCTCAGTAGCGTGCTCTTCAACAAAACCTACGATCATCTTGCAAAACCTCAAAAATAGTACGTTAGCGGGCGGGCAAACCGATTACTCTGGTTTGCAGTGCATCATGACCTTCCACTCACCCTCTTGAACCGACTCGCCGCGCTGGTTTACCAGAGAAACTTGGAAGTTGACGATGCCGACGCCTGGCTTCTTGGTTTCACGCTTGGAGCCGACCTTCTGGTTGACGTGAATGGTGTCGCCGATCTTGATCGGGCCACGCAGATCCCAGGTCATGCCCAGGAATGCAATTGCCGTGCCTTCCTTGATACCCAGACGGCTTTCCAGACCGGTTGCGATTGCGAAACCAGCTGGGCCATGCAGGATACGACCGCCGAATACGGTGTTCTTGGCGAACTCCTCGTCAGTGTGCACCGGGTTATGGTCACCGGTGAGTGCTGCAAACATCACGATGTCAGCTTCGGTGATGGTGCGACGTGGGGAGTTCCACTCTTGGCCTTCATACAGCTCATCGAAGTAGAGAGCATTTTGGCCGATACCAGCTTCTTGTTTAACAGCAGCAGTCATGATTATCTCCAGCCTTTATTTATTAATCAGGGGTACAGCGTTGATCATGGTCGAGAACACAACATCATCGAAGCTCTGCATGTACTCGATCAATTCTTCCAACATCTTGATACGTGGGCCGCGCCCAATAATTTCCGGATGGCAAGTCAAAGTGAACACACCGTTTTGAGCGCGTGCGGCATCAAATTCGGCAGCCCAATACTTGTAAACATCCGAAGGCAGGCGATTGCCGGTGTTCATCGGCTTCACCATGAACTGGAAGTACGGATAGTCATCAAGCTCCCAAGCAACAGGGAATTCGACTACCGAACTTTCAGGGCCTTTTTTGAAACTTTCTTCGGTAAGGACATCACCAGTGCGCGCATAGAACAGTTCAAAATCGTTCGACATCATGCTGCTGTCGTAGCGAAGCTCGAACTCTTCTAGCAAAGGAATGGTGTTCGGGCTCAAGTCCCAAGCCGGCGAACGGTAACCCTGAGGCCGCACGCCTGTGACGTCCTGCAGAACCTTGATGCTTTTGGCCAGCAGCTCACGCTCATCGGCCAGTTCCAGGTTCACAGGAGACTCATGCAAGAATCCATGGCACGCGACCTCGTGACCGTCCGATACGACCTGCTTCACCAGGTCTGGATAGGAGGTCGCCGTGTGCGCTGGCACGAAGAAGGTGGCCGGCACCTCACGACGTTTCAGAACATCCAGAAGCCTCGGCATACCCACGTTAGCGCCGTACTCACCCCGCGAAAGCGGAGTGGGCGAAACCTGTTTGAAGGTGCTGAGCCAGATGGCCACACCATCGAAGTCGAAGGTCAAGCAGACGGTCGTGGTCATGCTGGCAGCCCCAGAGCGTCCACTTCGCTACCATCGATGATGCGACGCGCGATGACGATCTTTTGAATATCGTTGGTGCCTTCACCCACGATGTAGAGCGGCGCTTCGCGGTACAGGCGCTCTACCGGGAACTCGTTGATGTAGCCGTAACCGCCGTGGATACGCAGCGCGTCTTCACAGATTTCCTTGGCCGATTCGCTGGCCAGGAGCTTGGCCATACCCGACAGCATGTCCGCACGATGACCCGCTTCTTTCGCACGAGCCGCCTCTGCGGTCATCAGGCGAGCAGCGACCAGCTTGGTGGCCATGTCGGCCATACGCAGCTGAACGGCCTGGTGCTTGTCGATGGTCACGCCAAACGAGCTACGCTCGCTTGCATAACGCTTGGCTTCGGCAAGGGCATTCGCGGCCAAGCCAACTGCACTGGCAGCGATAGCGATACGACCCACTTCGAGCGAGTCCAACAGGTGGCGCATGCCCAGGCCAGTTTTACCACCGACAACCGCAGTCGCCGGCACTTTGACCTTGGAAAGCAGGATCTCGACGGTGTCGACCTGGGTGTAGGCCATCTTGTGGAATTCGCTTTCCACAGTAACGCCTGGGAAGGATTTCTCGACCAGGAACAGACTCAGACGTGGACGACCAGTTTCGGCATCGACGCTAGTACGCGCCAACGTCAGCAGCAGCGTGGCACGCTCACCGTTGGTGACGAAGATCTTGGTACCGTTGATCACGAAATCCGAGTCGTCTTGCGACGCAACAGTGGTGATCGATTGCAGGTCAGAACCCGCAGCAGGCTCGGTCAGGCAGAGAGCGCCACGGTGTTCACCGGTCGCCATCAGAGGCAGGTAATGACGCTTTTGCTCTTCGGTACCGTGCTTGCTGATCGCGTAGGCCACAGTACAGTGGCTATTGATGAAGGCAGCCAAGGTTGTCCAGCCGGCAGCGATGGTTTCCATCACAGCAGCGAACACCGGCAGGCGCAGTTGGTAGCCACCGTACTCTTCTGGAATTGCCAGACCGAACAGGCCCATCTCCTTCATCGCAGCCAGCATCTCTGCCGGGAACGTCTTGCTCAATTCAAGCTGCTGGACGTTGGGCCGGACTTCTTTGGCGATGTACTTACGGACGGTTTCGAGAATCTCTTTCTCGACGTCGTTGAAGTCGTTGAATTGGCTCATGCTGTCCACCCTCCGTCCGCAGCGATAGCTTGGCCAGTGATGTAGCTCGCCTCTTCAGTGGCCAGGAAATAAATGAGGTTCGCGATCTCTTGCGCAGTACCTTTGCGCTGAGCCGGAATGATTCGGCTGATCCAATCAGGATTCGCACCAACGCCACGGTTCATGAACTCTGCAGCGGAGCTGACGATCGCAGCCGAGTTGCCGCGAACATCAGTGTCGATGGCACCTGGGCAGACTGCGTTGACGGTGATGTTGTGCTTCGCGTGGGTCTTGCTGATCTGACGACTCAGGCCAACCACGCCGAATTTCGAAGCAGTGTAGGAAGCGCCGTCGGCGCCGCCGATCAGGCCACCAATGGATGAGGTATTGATGATTCGCCCATAGTTCTGCTTGACCATGTGCTTGATCGCGGCCTGGCAGCCGAAGAAGGTGCCTTTAAGGTTGATATCGACCATGTGATCCCATAGGTTCTCAGTGGTCTCTTCGATATCAGCCATGCCGTCGAAGACGCCGGCATTGTTGACCAGAATGTCGACGCGGCCATATTGGTCGACAGCACCCTGCACCAGCGCTTCCACTTCCGCCTGGTTGCGTACATCTACCTTGACGAACCGGACTTCAGCGCCGGTTTCTGCCAGTTCACGAGCAACGGCTTCACCGCGCTCAGCGAGAATTCCGCCAATGACGGTTTTCACGCCAGCAGCTGCGAAGGTTTTGGAAAGCGCTAAGCCGATACCGGACTCACCGCCGGTGATGACCGCTACGCGGCCTTTGAGGTCAAACATGGTTATCTCCACATCACGGGGCCGGGTCGAAGGACTCAGCCCCTCAAACAGACTTATTTAGTGAAGCGCTGACGACGTCCGAAACGCTCACGAACCTCAGCAAATTCTTCTGGACGCTTCTGGGTCATTTGCTCGTAGTAACCGATGCGGCTGATGCCGTATGCGCCCATCTGCTTCAGCAGGCCGAGCGACTCTGCCATCTTCAGTGCGAAGGTGTTGGGGTTGAGAATAGTGGGGTCGCGGTACTGGCGATTGCTGAGCAGCCATTTCTCTGTTGCTGCAGAAATGATGGTGCAGGACAGAATGACGGCTTCTACGCCGCCAACCTCGCGGGCCTTTTCAGACGCCGAAAGCGCGTCACGTGCGACGCCTTCCAAGTCCTTAATCATGTCGGTGATGTGCCAGTCGATGTAGCGCACGTCGCGGCACTGCTGCTCAGCCCCATACAGACGTACCAGGTCTTTCATATACGCGGCAGATTTGCGGTGGTCGGTGACCAGCAGGTAGTCGTAGCCGAAATAGCTCACGTGCTGCATCGCGGCTTCAAGCGGGCCGATGACCGGAATGTCAACTAACTCGCGGGCTGCACGAACGCCTGGATCATTGCAGCAACCAATGATCACGGCATCGAAGCCATCTTTCTCAGCTTGGATCACGCACTCGAAAAGCTCCTCTTCGACCAGGTGCTTCGGGTACCACCAGTCGCAGTTTTCAGGAACGTTTTCGGTATTGGTAACCACCAGCTCGTTCCCCTGATTGAGGTACGGCGTCAGGGTTTCAGAGATCAAACCGTTGTAGGCCGGCGTCCCGAAGGGGTTGATGAAATTGACACGAACACCCATGAGAAAAGCTCCGCAATTGTTATGTGCCCCATCTTGGACGGAGCTTTCTAAAAAACCAACCGTTCGTATTAAAAATTAGACCGTTGAGTCAGTATGATTGAATCTTGCGTCGTGTCAATAGGCCGCAGCGCTCTTGATCAGCCGCTAATCAGACGCCGATGTGCCCACTCAAGACCGCACCAGATCACGGCATCGTGCTCCAGATCGGTGCAGTGGAAACTCTTCACGAGCCCCTTGCACGGTGAAGGTCTGTTGTATAGATTATACCCACCGGTCAGTTTTTTAGTATGGCGGGACAATCAGACAGAGGTGACTCACACCTCCAATTCCAAGAAACGATGTGAGGAGCAAGGGATGATCAAGGCAGTAAATGTGGGCGCGGGCTTCCCAGGCGTATCCACCGCTACCCTTACGGGGGAGGGCGAAATTCTCTTCTTGAGCGGCCATTGCCCAACCGATAGCAATGGTGACGTGGTCAAGGGCGACTTCGAAGCTCAGGTTCGAGCAGTATTCGAGAACTTGAAAGCGACCCTCGCCGAGGCCGGCGTGGGCTTTGAAGCTGTTGCCAAGCTCACCACCTACGTCGCGAACTTCGAGCCATCGATGCTTCCCGTCTTCAAGAAAGTGCGAAACTCGTATGTCAACGAGGCGTGCCCGCCAGCGAGCGCCCTAGTCACCGTACCGATGCTATACGACCCAGCCGTACTGATCGAAATCGATGGCTTCGCAGTAGTGCCACGTCAACCGAAGTAAATAAGCGAGTTGCCAGAATGTCTCAATTCGATGCTGTAATTGTCGGTGCTGGCCATAACGGCCTGGTATGCGCCGCGTACCTGGCCAAGGCTGGGAAAAAGGTTTGCGTGGTCGAAAGGCGCAACATCGTAGGCGGCGCAGCTCTCACCGAAGAACTGTGGCCCGGCTTCCACCTTTCGGTTGCATCCTATTGGATGTCGTTGATGCAGCCTAAGATCATGCTTGACCTTGACCTGCTCAAATATGGCGTCGAAGTGATTCCGACCCCGCCGGGCATTCATCCATTCCAGGACGGCTCTGTCGTCACACATTGGTCGGACGTCGACCGCATGTGTGCTGAGATCCGCCGGTATTCCGAGAAGGATGCGGATGCCTACCCGGGCTATGTCGAGCACATGAAGAAACTCGTGGGCCACCTGCGGAAGCTGTTGTTCGAAGTACCCATCGACATCTCTACCGGCAAAGTGAAGGATCTCACTAAGTCTGCCGCCCTTCTGTGGCGCATGAAAGCGGCAGGCCCAATGTTCTACGACATCTGGGATTTGCTGACGCTGAGCTGCCACGACTTCCTGCGCCGCTGGTTCGAGAGCCCTCAAGTGCTCACCATGTTCGGCTGCTACACCTCGGGCAGCGGCGGCAACATTGGCCCGATGGTACCTGGGACTGCGTATGTACTCGCACGCCCTTACCTGCGAGATGGCACCACCAAAGCTGGCCAGGGAGGCCTGGTTAAAGGTGGCATGGGCGCACTGGCGAACGCCATCAAGCAGTCGTGCCTGGATCATGGCGTTACCATCCGTTGCAGCGCTCCCGTAAAAGAGATCGTTGTCAAAGACAAACGCGCCGTTGGCGTGCGCCTGGAAAGTGGTGAGGTCATCCACGCCAAGTCTGTCGTCAGCAACGCGAACGCTAAAACTCTGTTCTTGCGACTGCTTAAACCTCAGGATCTGCCGCCGGCAGTCATTGATGCCGTGAAGCGCATTCGCACCAAAGCGAGCACCTTCAAGATCAACATGGCGCTCTCCGGTCTGCCCAAATGGCAAGGCCTAAAGGCTTCGGACAACCAGACTCCTGGCTCGATCACGATCGCAGAGAACCTAGAAGAGCTGCAGACTGCGTATGAGTCGGCTCAGCACGGTGAGATGGCCCAGCATCCTTATATGTGGATTCTGACACCAAGCGTGTTCGATCCGACCGCCGCGCCTGAAGGCAAACATACAATGAGCCTGCTGGGCGGTCATGTGCCTTACGCACTTCGTGATGGCCGGCCCTGGGACGAGACTACCAAGGAGGAGCTATTCAACATCGTGGTCAACCAGATCGAGCGCTACGCCCCTGGTTTCCGTGAGCTCGTGCTGCACAAACAGGTGCTGGTACCGTCCGATCTAGAGGCAATGTTCGACCTCCCAGACGGCCACGTTCACCACGGCGAGTTGAGCATCGACCAGATCTTCTTCCGTCGCCCAATCGCCCACTACGCCGATTACCGCTCGCCAATCGCCGGGCTGTATCAATGTGGTGCATCGACCCACCCAGGTGGCGGTGTGACAGGGGTTCCCGGTCACAACGCTGCTCAGGTCATCCTCAGCGAAATCTAGTTATTGTTGTGTCGTTTCCCCCCTCTGCTTGTCAGAGGGGGGTTCCCACCCTCTCCCACTGATGTCTTTCCTTTCCCTCCGCCCTTCCCTAACCGGTCTTTTCGCCTATTCCTTGGCAATTCTGTATGCACCCATAGAGCGCTGACTCGACACTCCGCCGAGCCAGACTAGCAAGATAAAAAATTTGACGTGTCGGTCTATAAAACTGACAATGGACATCCAAGGAGCGTGAAGAACCACTTCATTCGCTCTCTATCGCATGCCAGTATCGAGTGGATGAATGAATGGAAATCACGTACCGAGGTGTTGTTTACCCAGCGCAAACGGATGCAATGGGGCACATGACTGTGCAGTATTATGTGGCAGCCTTCGACCAGGCCTTCTGGCATCTGATCCACTCGTTGGGCTATAACGCCGACTGGCGCTTCGAGCGCAAGGAAGGCTGGGCAGATGTTCGCTACGAAATTGACTACAGAGCCGAACTGAAGGTAGGTGACCTGTTCAAAGTGGCGAGCATGGTTAAGAAAGTAGGTAATGCCTCTATTGTCACTCACCATCAGATGTTCAGCGCCAACGATGAGCTCTGCGCGGAAATCCAAATGACGTCGGTCTATTTCGATTTGGAGCAGCGGACGTCCAAGGCCATACCGAATGCCATCAAAGAAGCAGCCATGAGCAGGATTCAACTGCCTAGCGATCTTTAACCTTTATCCAGGTGGATACCTTGAATACTGTCGATATGCGCGACCAACTCAAACAAAAAAAACAAGCCTACGTCCAGGACGAGATCCTCTCTTCCGCCGCCACCCTTTTCGCTGACAAAGGGTTCCGTGCCATCACTATCAATGATGTTGCGGCCAGCCTGGGGTACACCAAATCGGTCGTTTACTACTACTTCAAGAACAAGAACGAGATCTTGTGGCAAATCTTCAATCGCATGCACCAGTGCTACGAAGACACGATCGTAGGGATCCTGCAGGAAGATCTGCCAACTGATGAGACCCTTAAGAAGATCCTGTGCCAGCACGCTCTCAACGTGATGCAGCGCAAGGACTGGACGGCGATCTACTTCCGGGACGAAAGCGAGCTGGAAGAACCGCAGCGCCTGCTGATTCGCAAGCGTAAGCGTGAGTACGACAAGATGATCGAAGGCGTTTACCAGCGCGGTGTGGACGAAGGCTTCTTCAAGCCAGTGCCCACACACATCGCGGTAAGCGGCTTCATGGGTATGTGCAACTGGCTGCACACCTGGTTCGACGAGAACGGCAAGATGACTGCCGAGCAGATCGCCGAGACCTACGTGGACATGATGGCCGGCGGTTACCGGAAATAAAAAAAGCGCCTCACGAGAGGCGCTTTTTGTTTCACCCTACTTACTGGTCAGCATAACGAGGCTCGCCGACGTCCGCACCATCAGCACGCAGGCCCTGGTCGGTAAGCAGGCTCCCCAGCTTGCCCGATTCACGCATGCTCTTGACGGTAGCGTTGATGGCCGCACCCAGCTCAGGATTGCCCTTGCTGTAGATGAACGCCGTTTGGGCCGGGTAGACCGAAGATTTCACCTTCTCGTCCGGCTTCGCAACCTTGATCTGGATGTCCTTACCGATACCGCCTTTTTTCTGGCTTTCAGCACCGATTGCATAGGTGTTGACTGCAGCATCGATGCGACCACTGTTCAGATCTTGAGAAAGCGCCACGGCGTTTGGATACAGCGACAGCTTGCCACCGTAGAGCTTCTTAAGCTCCGGTACCCAGAGGTAGCCAGTTACAGTACCCACCTTGCGATCTTTGAGCTGATCGAATGTGTCGGCGCCGTCACGCGAGTAGATGGCGGTCTGCTCCAGGTAGACAGGATCGGAGATGCCCATGACCTTCGAGCGCTCGAAGGTGCGGTACCAGGCGCCCACGGAGATGTCCGATCGAGATGCCACAACGTACTGAATCGAAGCCGCAGAATCGGTGACGATGTGATTGACCTTCAGGCAGTTGTCCTTGGCGATCTGCTGAATGATTTCCCCGTCCACGCCGCTGAAGCGACGGGCCTGGTCATCATATGCAAACGGCGGCAACACCACCGAGGTAACCGTCAGCTCGCCAGGCTGGATGGTCTTGAAGGAGTGCAAAGGCTTGCACTCTTCCGCCACCGCAGAAGCCGAAATGGCCAGAGCCAAAACCGAAGCGCCCATGCCCAGCAGACCTTTGATGCTATTTGTTTTCATCGTCTCACCTAGCTTTTTGGATTAACCGAGGGAACGTGAGCTTCAGCAAATGAAGGGTAGCTCGCGTCAACTACTACTTACTCGTCACAGCTTGAAGCACGAATTTCTGGATCTGCCTCACCAGAGAGTCGACACAAAGGTCGCTTCCCCACTCCTTGGTGAGCGCGCCATCCAAGGTGGCGCAAATCGTCCCTGCGGTCAGGCGGTCATCCTGGAGATGAAAAACGCCCTTCTTTCGACCTGAAGCGATAACACCAGACAACACCTCTACAACTCGAACGCGGATTCGATTGATATCCGCCTGCTGATCAACCATCAGATTGCAGGTTTCACGTCGCGACAGGACATAAAGCGAGCGGTTTTCAAGCGCAATGCTCATGTAGGTTTTGACGAAGGCACCGAGCGCATCAATCGAATTGCTGCGACCTTTGAGCTCTTTCATAACCGCATGCAACAACAGCGAGTCGAGCTCCTCAATGAAGTCAAACAAAAGCGTTTGTTTGCTCTCAATGTGGTTGTACAAAGAGCCAGCCTGAATTCCTACAGCATCGGCCAATTGCCGAAGGCTGACAGACTGAAACCCTTTGGTAACGAATAATTCCAACGCAGTGCGACGCACAACAAGCGACTTGCATGAGCCGCTTTCAATATTGGCATGGGTGGCAAGCGAACTGGCAAGACTTCCCATATTGATACCACCAACCTCGTACAACTTGATGCCGTTGTACTTAATGAAAGAGTTTCAATGAAAACGCTGCCGCCTGTGAAAGCGGCAGCAGTACCGCTTACAGGCCGCTTTTCGCCAAATCTTCAGCAAAGTTGCGGCGCTCGCGAGCGTAGTCCACCTCACTGTCACTGATCGCGCGAATACGCACCTTGCTCTTCATTTCCTCGGAAATGTGGGCGACCACACCTGGCATGGTGGAGATGACAGCCAGACCGGTCATCTCTGCTGGGGTGAAGCCCATCTGAGCCAGGATGGCACCCATCATGCCGACTTCGTTGATCACGATCTCAGGCTTGTTGGCCTGGGTGGTAAAGGCCTTGTGCACGGCCTCATACCACTCGCAGATGTCACCCCATACACCGGTTTCGATTGCCAGGGCCTTGAGCTGCTGGGCACGCGGATCGGTATAACGGAAAACCGGGTGACCCAGGCCTGGCACACGCTCTTTCCGGGCACGCATCCCTTCCACCAAGGCGTTGGCCGAAGCTTCGAAGTCGCTTGCGTCTGCCGAGAAGGTAGCGTTCAGGAAGTTGCCAGTCTGGTCAGGGGCCAGCGAATACTCACCTGCAGACAAAACGGCAGTGGCCAGGCCAGCAACCATGGACGGGTTACTGGAAACGCAGAAGCGAGCAGCGGCAGTGCCTGGTTTCTTCAGCGCGTAATCCAAAACCGAGCAAAGGATGCCGTCGATCATCTTGGACTCGCCGGCATTCGGCAGACGGCCACGGATCAGCAGGTAGGTGGCCGAAGCGAAGCTCAGCTTGCCGATCAGGTCGCCCAGATCGTAGCCCCGGATGTAGACAGCGGACTCCTCAACGTCGCTTACCGAGGTGCTCCAATACCGCTTTTCTGTAGTCATTGCTGGTTCCTATCGAGTGTGCCTGCACCGCCCACTTGGACGATCGCTTGGTTCGACTGTATTCCAGGTATATTTTTTTGTCCAGCGGGTACGTAAAAATGATTGGCGGGTTTTGACCTCGCCCGGAATCTCGGCCAGGCAGCGTCCGAAAGCCAGGGAAACTCGGGCGGACGAAGCAGCCATAGGTGGGTCAGGGAGGAGGACGCATCGGGTCCGTGGAAGGCGATGAGAGGTACATACCAAATGTTCAAAAGTTTTGACCAATGGGTTTTTTCAGGTATCGTGCGTCCTCTCAGGACGAGCTCGCCACTCGCGAGCAACCATCGAACAAATGGTGGTGCTTCGCAGCTTGGCTACATGAGCCTTTGATACATCTGCCCAAATAAATCTAAAAGTACAGCGGATGAATTACGCCCCCTCCCCCAGTCAGAATCGGTGCACAGTTGACTCCATCCGTTGCAGGCCAACGGAACGCTCTCTCTTACAAGACTAAAAAATTTCTACCGCTGTTGCTGCAGTAGTACTTAGAGATAACCTGGATATTTACATGGCTCGTTCACAATCGCTTGATGACGCGGTGCTCACGCGCACCCATAAACATATTTTCCTTTCAGCCCTGGGTAGTCCATTTATTGCCGGCTACGTTCTGAGCTTGATTGGTGTCGTTATTGCCCAGATCTCAGGCGAGCTGAAACTCTCAACAATGTGGGGGGGCCTGATCGCTGCTGCCGCCCTGTTGGGTGTGTTCTTTGGGGGCACGCTAGGGGGATGGATCACCGACATTTCGGCAGAAAGTTTCTATACCTCTTGAACCCGGTGCTGATTTTCGTTTTCTCTGTGGCGCACATGTTCACCGAAACGGCACTGACGTTATGCCTTCTGCGCTTCATCATCGGAGTGGCAGTCGGGGCGGATTATCCTGTTGCCTCCACAATTCTCTCTGAGTTCATGCCCAAGAAACATCGCGCTCCCATGATCGGCGGCCTCGTCATCATGTGGTTTGCGGGCTCTGCGACTGCCTACATCAGCGGTGAGCTGATCAGGAGCACCTGGGGTGATAAGAGCTGGAGGATAGTGCTCGCCGCTGCAGCCATCCCATGCGCCCTGTTCTTCTTCATGCGTCTGGGCAGTCCAGAATCCCGACGCTGGATGGGAGATCGCGGAAACCTGGCGGCAGCCGACCAGATCGTCAAAAGCGTTTACGGCCAGCAATACTCCATCAACGACATGCCCGAGGAAGAAGAGAAGAAGCTGTCACTTCGCTCCCTCTTCAGCGCTGGTCATGGCCGCAACATGCTGTTCGTCACGCTCTTCTGGACTTGCTCGATCATTCCCCTGTACGCGGTCAATATTTTTGCCCCCAAAGTTATGCAGGCCCCGGCACTCTCCGGGCGCTGGGCGAGCCTTGGCTCCATCATGATCATGCTGCTCTTCGTCGTCGGATCGATGCTGGCATCTAAGATGCTCAACATGATGGGCAGGCGCCAATTGCTCACTCAGAGCTTCATAGGCTCGACGATCCCCCTGCTGTTGCTCGGGACTGCATTGGTGGCACCCAGGTGCTGCTCTTCGTTTACCCGACGGAATTGTTCCCGACTTCCATCAGAGCCTCCGCGCTGGGTGGAGGTACCTCGTTCTCAAAGCAGGGCGCAGCTGTGGGAATTTAGCTGGTACCAATGTCGGTAGCGTCGTTCGGCATTTCACCAACGATGTATGCCGCAGCGGTAATATCACTGATCGGCCTGATAGCTACAGTGCTCATGGCACCCGAAACACGATCAAACGGACTCATGAAAACCGCATAACAAAAAAGGGCGCTCAGCGCCCTTCTTTTAGCTTAAACCCCTGCCCAAGGTATCTCTTGGGCAGGCATTTTTACCCCCGGCTCAAAGCCCGATCCTGCAACAGGGCACGACACCAGCTCGGCAACCTGCCGGCCGACGGCCAAGGCGCAAATCGCGTTCACATCGTGTCCCACGGCCATGATTGCCCCGGGTTTACCTGCAGGGCGCACAACATAAGGTTTACCGAGTGGTGTGATCGGAACGTTCACCATATCGTCACCCGCTGCGACACGCTCCTCCTTGAGCTTCAGATCCAAGCCTAAACACCCTTCAAACCTGGCGCTTAGCACGCCTGCCGCAATTACCGTTTCATCTGCCAGGAACTGCCCACCAGTGGTGGAGACGCCAACGACTTTACCGCCAGAGACCATCAGCTCAGACACTTGTAGGCCTTCGAAAATGCGACCACCGCGATCATTCACAATGTTCTTCATGTCCATGAGCATGTCATGCATCAGAAGCTCATCCGCACGAGTGCCACGACGCACGCTATTGGCGGTGATCGTTGACTGCGAGGTGAAACAGAATCGGCTGACTAGACGCATGTTGTAGCCCAGATCCTCAAATAGCGGGAACAGCAGCTCCTTGCCACGCTTAGCCAAATCAGTAGATAGCTCGTCACCTACACAATCGACGAAGGGTGCCCGGGGCGCATTGGCCCCTACCCTTGACTGCTCGATCAGGGTAACCCGCATCCCGGCCTGCTGCAGGAAGTAAGCAGAGCTAACGCCAACCGCTCCTCCGCCGATGATGATCACATCCAGCCCAACGTGTTTTCCCACAGCGTCTACCTCGCGGTTAGCAATGCCTCGGCGTGCACAAACAATCGTCCGTTGAGCAGCCCTCAACAAAAATACCCAATGGACTATTTAGAATACCCGGAGGTCAGTATTTCGCTCGAACCTGTCCCTGTCAATGATCCTTCGAGCGCTAGGGCAATATAGGTTGACCAGTGGTAAGCCGGATTGGAGACAGAGCGTCTGCGTCCGTGAAGGAGAGATCACTCAAGATGCTTTTTGGGGGCAGAGAGAGGCATGTGTATACGATGAACGTGAGGACGATGACTCGCCTGGGCTTATCTACCGTTAGCCTAGATTTTTTTGATGCTCATCACGTTTTAGAATCAAATCAGAAAGACTGCTCTGTCATTTTTTTTTGCGGGACGGAATTCTATATTTGAGGCCTAAAGAAAAGCGGGATCTCCGTCCCACCGCCTTTCTCGGATCGAATTGAACGCCAAGGCGCCTGCTTTTCGGGCGTCTTTTTTCAGGCTGGGAGGTTGCTCAGGTCACTTGCCCTTCTCTGCCCCCTTGGGCAGGGGGGAGTCGGGCCTTCGGTAGCTTCAGCTACCGCTGCTTTAGCCTTTGACTTCAAAGAACAAAAACCTTTTCAATTTTTTGACAAGTGTGCAGCTGGAATTCTGATAGGACTCTCGGGATCAGAGGTATGCATTAGTGTGCATCCGAGGGCAGTTGACTCACGTGAATGCTTGGACAAGGGACGCTTGCCCCAAGAGAGGAAGGGTAAAAACAGGCACAAAAAAAAGGGCTCAGATCTCTCTAGCCCTTGATTCGCTTGTGTTTGGCGGGGAACCAGGGATTCGAACCCTGGGAACGCTCTCACGTTCGCCGGTTTTCAAGACCGGTGCATTCAACCACTCTGCCAATTCCCCGATGCAATTCTGAAGATATCCTGAAGTGCGCATCTGGGGACTACCTGAGATAAGAACTCTAGGATAGTTGCCCATCGACGGTTTTCAAGACCGTTGCCTTAAACCACTCGGCCACGCTTCCAGCTCGTTTTGCGGCCGCCATAATACCGTAATGAAACACGCTGTCAAACTCTCTATGTCGCCGGTTGCAGGAGCTCTGATAGACTCCTAGCATCTGAACGTTCCAAAACCACAGGTTTACCAAGGAGTGTCGCCATGCGCGAACAGGATTATGCCGTACACAGCGGCCAACAGGTCGAGCAGCGCGAGGTCAGCAAGGTCCTGCGCAACACCTACAGCCTGCTGGCACTCACCCTAGCCTTCAGCGGTGTCATGGCTTTCGTTGCCCAGCAGATGCGTGTCGGCTACCCGAACATCTTCGTCGTGCTGATCGGCTTCTACGGCCTGTTCTTCCTCACCAACAAACTGCGTGATTCGGTCTGGGGCCTGGTTTCCACCTTCGCTCTCACCGGCTTCATGGGCTTCATCCTCGGCCCAATCCTCAACCGTTACCTGGGCATGGCCGGTGGCGCTGAGGTGGTCAGCTCGGCCTTCGCCATGACGGCCCTGGTGTTCGGTGGCCTGTCGGCTTATGTGCTGATCTCGCGCAAGGACATGAGCTTCCTCAGCGGTTTCATCACCGCCGGCTTCTTCGTCCTGCTGGGCGCCGTAGTGGCCAGCTTCTTCTTCCAGATCAGCGGCCTGCAACTGGCGATCAGCGCTGGCTTCGTGCTGTTCTCGTCGGTCTGCATCCTGTTCCAGACCAGCGCGATCATCCACGGCGGTGAGCGTAACTACATCATGGCGACCATCAGCCTGTATGTATCGATCTACAACCTGTTTGTCAGCTTGCTGCAACTGTTCGGCATCATGGGTCGCGACGACTGATACCGGTTGCTTGAGCCCGTTGAAAAAGCCCGCTTCGGCGGGCTTTTTTGTGGGTACGTGCAGGCCTGTATCCTGTAGCCCACCCTTTCCGCGCCAGCTGACCTAAAAGTCAGGTTATTACCCGAATGCTCGCCGATCTTGCTGCCATCGTGCGCGCCACTACCGCAATCCCCCTTCACCCCGTAGAATGCGCTCCTTTTTTCTTCCGGGGCAGCTTCACCGATGAGCTCACACGAACACAGCCCGGGCGCGGATGCGCCTGCCAACGAACTGGTGCTTGGCCTTGAGGACAAGCCACGGCTGCTTATCGGCCTGCTGGCGGCGCTGCAGCACCTGCTGGCGATCATCGTGCCGATCGTGACCCCGGGCCTGCTGATTTGCCAGGCGTTGGGTGTTTCGGCGCGTGATACCAACCTGATCGTGTCGATGTCGCTGGTCATCTCGGGTATCGCCACCTTCGTGCAGTGCAAGCGGTTTGGGCCGTTTGGCGCGGGCTTGCTGATCGTGCAGGGCACCAGCTTCAACTTCGTCGGCCCACTGATTGCCGGTGGTGCGCTGATGGTCAAGCAGGGCACCCCCGTCGAAAGCGTGATGGCAGCGATTTTCGGCGTGGTGATCGCCGGCTCGTTCGTCGAGATGGGCGTGTCGCGCATCCTGCCCTTCGTCAAGCGTCTGATCACGCCGTTGGTGACGGGCATTGTGGTGCTGATGATCGGCCTGACCCTGATCAAGGTCGGTTTGATCAGCATGGGCGGCGGCTTTGGCGCCATGGCCAATGGCACCTTCGCCAATGGTGAGAACCTGCTGCTGTCGGGCGTGGTGCTGGCAATCATCGTCATCCTGAACCGCATCCCGGTGGTGTGGATGCGCAGCTGCGCCATCGTCATCGCCCTGGCGGTGGGTTACGCCCTGGCGGGTTACCTCGGCCGGCTGGACTTCACCGGCATGCATGAAGCTGCACTGTTCCAGGTACCGACGCCGCTGCACTTTGGCCTCGGTTTCTCGTGGGCGCTTTTCATCCCGATGCTGGTGATCTACCTGGTGACCTCGCTCGAAGCCATCGGCGACGTTACAGCCACCAGCAAGGTCTCGCGCCAACCGGTCGAAGGCCCGGTGTGGATGCAGCGCATCAAGGGCGGCGTGCTGGTCAACGGTGCCAACTCGCTGCTGGCGGGCCTGTTCAACACCTTCCCCAGCTCGATCTTCGCGCAGAACAACGGCGTGATTCAGCTGACCGGCATCGCCAGCCGTCACATCGGTATCTGGATTGCCGTGATGCTAGTGGTACTGGGCTTGTTCCCGAGTGTTGCCGGCGTGATTCAGGCTGTGCCTGAGCCTGTGCTGGGCGGCGCGGCCATGGTCATGTTCGGTGCCGTGGCCGCTTCGGGCATCAACATTCTGGCCAGCACGCGCCTGGACCGCCGTGCACTGCTGATCATCGCCGTGTCGTTGGCGTTGGGCTTGGGCGTGGCTCAGGTTCCGGAGTTCTTGGCGCACATGCCGGCGGCCATTCGTAACGTACTGGAGTCGGGCGTTGCCACCGGTGGTATCTGCGCCCTGGTGCTGAACTGGTTCCTGCCAGAGAGCAAGGAACACACCTGATAGCCCCTCCCCGGCCAACCAGCCCGCGCCCACCCGCGCGGGCTTTTTGCTTTATCATGGCCGCATTCCTTTACACGAGTTGCCCATGAAATTCGCTATCGCGGTTTTTTCCCCGGCCCATGCGCCCTCCTCGCGGCGCGCCTTGCGCTACGCCGAGGCGGTGCTGGCCGGCGGGCATGAGATTGCCCGGTTGTTCTTCTATCAGGACGGTGTTCACAGCGCCTCGGCCAACGTGGTCGCGCCCCAGGACGAACAGGACATCGCCGCCCAGTGGCGCGCTTTTGTCGAGCAGCACCAGCTGGACGCCGTGGTGTGCATCGCCGCTGCCTTGCGCCGCGGCGTGCTCGATGAGACCGAAGCCAGCCGCTACCAGCGCCAAGCGGTGAACCTGCCCAAGCCGTGGGAGCTCTCCGGCCTGGGCCAATTGCATGAAGCGGCACAGCTGGCCGACCGCCTGGTCTGCTTTGGAGGCGACTGAAATGGCCAAATCCCTGTTGATCATCAGCCGCCAGGCGCCCTGGAGCGGCCCGTCTGCCCGCGAAGCGCTGGACATCGCATTGGCCGGCGGCGCTTTCGATCTGCCACTGGGCATGCTGTTCCTCGATGACGGCGTGTTCCAGCTTGCTCCTGATCAGCAACCGGTTGCCGTGCAACAAAAGAATCTGGCCGCCAACCTGCAGGCACTGCCGATGTTCGGTGTGGAGGAGCTGTTCGCTTGCCAGCACAGCCTGGCCCTTCGCGGGCTTGCTGCCGACACCCTGGACCTGCCCGTTGAGGTGCTGGACGACGCGGCCTTGAAGGCACTGGTTGCCCGTTTCGACCAAGTGGTGACGCTCTGATGCCGACTTTGCATGTGATATCCCACTCGCCCTTCGGCGATGATCGCCTGGGCAGTTGCCTGCGCCTGCTCGGCGGCGAAGATGCCTTGCTGCTGTGCGGCGATGCGGTTTATGCCCTGCGTGACGGCAGCGAACCACAGCGCCTGCTGCAGGCGGCAGCGCTGGAGCAACGCCTGTTCGCCCTCGACGAAGACCTGCAGGCGCGCAGCGTCAGCAGCGGGCTGGCAAAGGCCGTGGACTACCCAGCGTTCGTCGCGTTGTCGTTGCACTATGACAAGGTCAACAGCTGGCTATGAACACCTTGACCATAGACAACCAGGCAATCGCCCTGGACAAGGACGGCTTTCTGGTCGACCTGCAAGACTGGTCCCACGCCGTCGCCGAGGCACTGGCCGCGCGCGAAAGCATTGCCCTGACCGCCGAACACTGGGAAGTGCTTGAACTGCTACGCCAGTTCTATGAGGAATTCCAGCTGTCTCCGGCCACGCGCCCGCTGATCAAGTACACAGCGCTAAAGCTGGGCCCTGAAAAGGGCAACAGCCCGCACCTCAACCGCCTGTTCAACGGCACCCCCGCCAAACTTGCCGCCAAGCTGGCGGGCCTGCCCAAGCCGACCAATTGCATATGACAGACGCTCGCCCGCTCACCCTTCAAACCCCGGCCGAACACCCGTTCGCCGAATTCGTGCGCATCCTTGGCAAAGGCAAACGCGGTGCCCGCAGCCTCACCCGTGAGGAAGCCCGAGCCGCCATGGCCCTGCTGCTTGAAGGCAAGGTTGAAGACACTCAGCTCGGTGCCTTCCTCATGTTGCTGCGGCACAAGGAAGAGAGCGCCGAGGAGCTGGCCGGCTTCACCGAGGCCCTGCGCGCCCAACTGCATGCACCACGCATCGCTGTCGACCTGGACTGGCCCAGCTATGCCGGCAAGAAGCGCCACCTGCCCTGGTTCCTGCTGGCCGCCAAATGCCTGGCCGCCAACGGCGTGCGCATCCTGATGCACGGTGGTGGCGCCCACACCGCCGGGCGCATGTACACCGAGCAATTGTTGGCCCTGCTGGACATTGCGCTGTGCCGCGATTGGTCTGCTGTCGAGCAAGCACTGGACCAGCAACGCCTGGCGTTTTTCCCGCTGCACGATTGGGCCCCGCAACTGCAGCGCATGATTGACCTGCGCAACATACTTGGCCTGCGCTCCCCCATCCATTCGCTGGCCCGCGTGCTCAACCCGCTGAGCGCCCGCTGCGGCCTGCAGAGCATCTTCCACCCCGGCTACCAGGCCGTACACCGCGAGGCCAGCCGGCTGCTGGGTGACCATGCGGTGGTCATCAAGGGCGATGGCGGCGAAATCGAAGTCAACCCGGATGTCATCAGCCACCTGTACGGCACCAGCGCAGGTGAAAACTGGGACGAAGAGTGGCCGGCGCTGAGTGAGCGGCGCCATGTAAAACCTGCAAGCCTGCAGCCAGAACAACTGCTGGCGGTTTGGCGTGGCGAGGCTCAGGACAGCTATGGGGAAATGGCCGTGGTGGCGACCATGGCCCTGGCGTTGCGCGGCTTGGGGCAGGAGCGGGAGCAGGCGTTCGCGACCGCACGCGGCTATTGGGGCGCTCGAAACCAATCGAATAACTAGATCATTTTTGCGCAGTCTTTGCGCTATTTATTCGAACGCTTTGCCCTAGACTGGGTTCCAACGACAAACAACTTTGTTCCGAGGAGCTCACCATGGGCCTTTTGATCGACGGTCGCTGGCACGACCAGTGGTACGAAAACGGCAAGGATGGCGCCTTCAAGCGCGAGAACGCCCAGCGCCGCAATCAGTTGCCCGCCCCCGAAGCCGGTCGCTACCACCTGTATGTGTCGCTGGCCTGTCCATGGGCTCACCGCACCCTGATCGTGCGTGCGCTCAAAGGCCTGGAGCCGCTGATCGATGTGTCGGTGGTCAGCTGGCTGATGCAGGAAAACGGCTGGACCTTCGACCAGCAACAGGGCTCCACGGGCGATCACCTCGACGCCCTAGAATTCATGCACCAGCGCTATACCCAAGATGACCCGCACTACACAGGCCGCGTGACCGTGCCCGTATTGTGGGACAAAAAGGAAAAGCGCATCGTCAACAACGAGTCGGCGGAGATCATCCGTATCTTCAACAGCGCCTTCAACGAACTGACAGGCAATACCCTCGACCTGTATCCGCAGCCGCTGCGCCCGACCATCGAAGCGCTCAATGCACGCATCTACCCAGCGGTGAACAATGGTGTTTACCGTGCAGGCTTCGCCACTACGCAAGAAGCCTACGAGGCTGCGTTCGACGAAGTGTTCAACGAGCTGGACTACCTGGAAGCGCTGCTGGACCGCCAACGTTACCTGGCAGGCGAGCACCTGACCGAGGCCGATGTGCGCCTGTTTACCACGCTGGTGCGCTTCGATGCGGTGTATCACGGCCACTTCAAGTGCAACCTGCGCCGGTTGAGCGACTACCCGAACCTGTCAAACTGGCTGCGTGAGCTGTACCAGTGGCCGGGTGTGGCGCCGACGGTGAACATGGAGCACATCCAGAAGCACTATTACATGAGCCACAAGACCATCAACCCGAACGGAATCGTGCCCAAGGGGCCGCTGCAGGACTTCAATCTGCCGCATGATCGGGAGCGGTTGCCAGGCAAAGGGATCTGGGGCTGAGAAAGTTGGGGCTGCGTTGCAGCCCCCGCTATTACTGGTCTTGCTGCGAACCTTCAAACCAGGCCAGCTTTTCGCGCAACTGCACCACTTCCCCGACAATCACCAGGGTTGGCGCGTGCACTTCATGCTCGGCCACCAATGCTGGCAGGTCGGCCAAGGTGCCAGTGAACACCCGCTGATTGCGCGTAGTCCCCTGCTGCACCAACGCCGCAGGCGTGCTCGATGCACGCCCATGGCGAATCAGCTCGGCGCAAATGGTCGGCAACCCTACCAGGCCCATGTAGAACACCAAGGTCTGGTTCGGCGCCACCAGGTCATTCCAAGGCAGGTTGCTGGTACCGTCCTTGAGGTGGCCGGTCACGAAACGCACCGACTGGGCATAATCGCGGTGGGTCAGCGGAATGCCACCATAGGCAGAGCAACCACTGGCCGCGGTAATACCGGGCACCACCTGGAACGGGATGCCATGCTCGGCGAGCTCTTCGATCTCTTCGCCACCACGACCGAAAATGAACGGGTCGCCTCCCTTCAGGCGCAACACGCGCTTACCCTCGCGGGCCAGGTCGACCAGCAGACGGTTGATCTGGTCCTGCGGCACGGCATGCTCGGCGCGGCGTTTGCCGACGTAGATACGTTCGGCATCGCGGCGGCACATTTCAATGATTGCCGGCGCCACCAGGCGGTCATACAACACCACATCGGCCTGCTGCATCAGGCGCAAGGCACGGAAGGTGAGCAAGTCCGGATCACCCGGCCCCGCCCCCACCAGATACACCTCACCACCCTGCTGCACCGGCGCACCGTCGACCATGGCCTGCAACAGCCGCTCGGCCTCGGCACCCTGCCCGGCCAGCTGACGCTCGGCGATCGGGCCCTGGAACACGGTCTCCCAGAAGCCGCGCCGCTGATTGACATCCGGGTACAGCGCCTTGACCTTGTGCCGGAAGCGCGCCGCCAAGGCGGCCAGTTCGCCATAAGTGGACGGGATCCAGGTTTCCAGCTTGGCGCGAATCAGGCGCGCCAGCACCGGGGCGTCACCGCCGCTGGATACCGCAACCACCAGGGGCGAGCGGTCGACAATGGCCGGGAAGATCACCGTGCACAGGGCCGGTGCATCCACCACGTTGACCGGCACGCAAAGCGCCTGCGCATCCGCCGACACCTGGGCATTGAGCCCGGGGTCGTCGGTGGCTGCGATCACCAGGCGGCAGCCGACCAGGTCGGCCGCCTGATAACCACGCACCAGGACCTCACCGCCACCTTCACGGGCCAGCGCAGCCAGTTGGCCGTCGACCTCGGGCGCCACCACCCGCAGCGCGGCGCCAGCATCGGCTAGCAGGCGCGCCTTGCGCAAGGCGATCTCGCCGCCGCCGACGACCAGCACGCGGCCGCCCTGCAGCTTGTGGAACAGCGGCAGGTAATCCATTTAGCGGATGACCTCGACACCGCCCATGTAGGGCTTGAGCACTTCCGGCACACGGATGGAGCCATCGGCCTGCTGGTAGTTTTCCAGCACAGCGACCAGGGTACGGCCTACGGCCAGGCCCGAGCCATTGAGGGTGTGCACCAGCTCCGGCTTGCCGGTTTCCGGGTTGCGCCAGCGGGCCTGCATGCGGCGCGCCTGGAAGTCACCACAGTTGGAGCAGGAGCTGATCTCGCGGTACTTGTCCTGGCTTGGCACCCACACTTCCAGGTCGTAGGTCTTCACGGCGCCGAAGCCCATGTCACCGGTGCATAGGGCCAGTACGCGGTAGGGCAGCTCCAGCAGCTGCAACACGCGCTCGGCGTTGGCGGTGAGGCCTTCCAGGGCTTCCATGGACTTGGACGGCTCGACCACCTGGACCATCTCGACCTTGTCGAACTGGTGCTGGCGGATCATGCCGCGCGTGTCACGGCCCGAAGCGCCAGCCTCACTGCGGAAGCACGGGGTGTGGGCGACCAGCTTGAGCGGCAGCTGCTTGGCGTCGATGATCTCGCCGGCCACCAGGTTGGTCAGCGACACTTCAGCGGTCGGGATCAGGTAGAAGTCGGCTTCGCCTTCGCGGGTGATCTTGAACAGGTCCTCCTCGAATTTCGGCAGCTGGCCGGTGCCCTGCAAGGCCGGAGCCTGGACCAGGTAGGGGGTGTAGTGTTCTTCGTAGCCATGCTCACCGGTGTGCAGGTTGATCATGAACTGCGCCAAGGCACGGTGCAGGCGGGCAATCGGGCCGCGCAGCACGGCAAAGCGGGCGCCCGACAGCTTGGCAGCTGCTTCGAAGTCCAGGCCACCGCTGATCTCGCCCAAGGCGACGTGGTCCTTGATTTCAAAATCGAATGCCCTCGGCGTGCCCCAACGGCGCACTTCGACGTTGTCGTCCTCACTGGCACCGACCGGCACGCTAGCGTCCGGCAGGTTGGGGATGGTCAGGACAATGCCATCCAGTTCGGCCTGGATGCCGTCCAGCTCGACCTTGCCAGCGGCCAGCTCATTGGCCATGCGTTCGACGTCAGCCATCAGCGGCGCGATGTCCTCGCCCTTGGCCTTGGCCTGGCCGATCGATTTGGAGCGGGCGTTACGCTCGGCCTGCAGCTGCTCGGTGCGGGTCTGCACCGCCTTGCGGCGCTCTTCCAGCGATTCGATGCGCGCGACATCCAGGCTGAAGCCACGGGAGGCGAGGCGGTCCGCCACTTCCTGAAGTTGGCCGCGTAACAGTTTGGAATCGAGCATGTCGTTCTCTCGTTATGTGTGTAGGTTGGTTCAGAGTCGGGTCAGGGACAGGCCGGCCCAGGTGGCCAGTAGCCCGCCCATCACGCTAATACCGGTATAGCCCACGGCCAGGGGCGCTTGCCCACTTTCCATCAGGCGCACGGTATCGAGCGAAAAAGAGGAAAACGTCGTCAGCCCACCGATGAAGCCGACGATAAGGCCAAAGCGCAGGAACAGCCCATGGAACAGAGCGCTCACGGCTTTCTCCGTTGACGCGGGCTGCTGCGATCAAGGTCGGCCAGGTGACGCAGTTTCTCGCCGATCTTCAGCTCGAGCCCTCGGGGCACGGGCTGATAATACTGGCGTGGCTCGAGCTGATCGGGGAAGTAATCTTCACCCGCAGCATAGGCATCGGGCTCGTCGTGGGCATAGCGGTACTCCTCGCCGTAGCCGAGCTGCTTCATCAGCTTGGTCGGGGCGTTGCGCAGGTGCAGGGGCACCTCCAGCGAGCCGTGCTCGGCGGCTTCGCGCAGGGCAGTCTTGAAGCCCATGTACACGGCGTTGCTCTTTGGCGCGCAGGCAATATAGGTAATGGCCTGAGCCACCGCCAGCTCGCCCTCAGGGCTGCCCAGACGCTCCTGCACGTCCCAGGCCGCCAGGCACAGGCTCAGGGCCCGGGGGTCGGCGTTGCCGATGTCCTCGCTGGCCATGCGCACCACGCGGCGGGCAATGTACAGCGGGTCGCAGCCGCCATCGAGCATGCGCGCGAACCAGTACAGCGCGGCGTCCGGGTTGGAGCCGCGCACAGACTTGTGCAGGGCGGAAATCTGGTCGTAGAAGGCCTCGCCGCCTTTGTCAAAGCGCCGGCGGCTGTCACCGAGCAGGCTCTGCAGCAGGTCTACGCCAATCTCGCCGCCATCTTCGGCCAGGTCCGAGGCGTTTTCGAGGAAGTTGAGCATGCGCCGGCCATCACCATCGGCGGCGGCCATGAGCATCTTGAAGGCGTCGTCGCCCACGCTCAGGTTGCGCTTGCCCAGGCCGCGCTCTTCGTTGAGTGCGCGGTCGACCAGCTTGCGCAAGGCAGGCTCGTCCAGGCTCTTGAGCACATACACCCGTGCCCGCGAGAGCAAGGCATTGTTCAGTTCGAAGGACGGGTTCTCGGTGGTGGCGCCGATGAAGATCAGCGTGCCGTCTTCGACAAAGGGCAGGAAGGCGTCCTGCTGGGACTTGTTGAAGCGGTGCACCTCATCGACGAACAGGATGGTCCGGCGGCCATACTGGCCGGCCTGCTGCTTGGCCACCTCGACGGCCTGGCGGATTTCCTTGACCCCCGCCAGTACCGCAGAAACCGTCTCGAAGTGCGCATCGCAAAACTGTGCCAGAAGCCGTGCGAGCGTGGTCTTGCCCACGCCCGGCGGCCCCCAGAAGATCATCGAGTGCAGCGCACCCTGCTCCAGCGCCTCACGCAGCGGTTTGCCACGCGCCAGCAGGTGCTCCTGGCCGACATACTCGTCCAGGTTGGACGGGCGTAGCCTGGCAGCCAGGGGCTGGGCAACGGGTTCGCTTCGAAACAGGTCCATGGTGCGCTCTGCTTACTCCTTGATGACGTCCGCGCCTTTCGGGATGTCGAACTTGAAGGTGCTGTCCGGCACCGCCTGGTTGGCCTTGACGCCATTGAACAGGATGTTGGTGCGCTGGCCGACGCTGTCGATCAGCTGCATGTCGTTGATCAGGCCACGGCGGAACGACACGCGCAGCGAATCGAACAGGGTGTCCTTGGTCGTTGGCTTGAGGGTGAAGTCCATCACTTCGCCCTGCTCCTTGGAGGTGATGTCAAAGCTCTGACTGATCTTCGACACGTCACCGGACAGCAGCAGCGCCGGGGTCTGGTTCAGGCGCACATCGAGCTTCTTGATGGTGGCCTGCTCCAGGTCAGGGTCCCACAGGGTGACGTTCTTGCCGTCGGACACCACCACCTGCTCCTGGGGAGCATCGGTGTGCCAGTAGAACAGGCCCGGGCGCTTGACCGTCATCTTGCCGGTTGTCTCCTGCAGGCTGGTGCCGCCGGCATCCAGGGTCAGTTGGGAGAAATTGGCCTCGATGGTCTGCGACTTTTCCAGCAACTGGGTCAGGCGCTGCACGTCCTGCTCACCAGCGTGAGCCGACAGTGTGGCCGATAGCGAACCCAGGGTCAGGGCAGAAACCAACAGCATGCGAATCGCGCGCATGTTAATCCTCATTGAGCATTTAAGAAGCCGGGCGCCACCGTCGGCGCCCGGCAAGGTGTTCATCAGTCGCGCGGGCCGCCCGGGGCAATCACTTCCCGCGAGCCGTTGCTGTTCATGGGGGTGACCACGCCGGCCATTTCCATCGCCTCGATCATGCGCGCAGCGCGGTTGTAGCCGATCTTGAGCTTGCGCTGCACGGCCGAAATCGACGCCCGACGGCTTTCGAGGACGAATTGCACCGCCTCATCATACAGCGCGTCGCTTTCCGAATCCTCGTCGCCGCCACCGCCACCACCGCCTTCGAAGCCGCTGCCGGCCTCCTCGACGCCGTTGAGGATGTCGTCGTTGTAGTCCGGGGCGCCACGCAGCTTCCAGGCTTCCACCACGCGGTGCACTTCATCGTCGGAGACGAATGCGCCGTGTACCCGGATCGGCAGGCTGGTACCTGGCGGCATGTAGAGCATGTCACCGTGGCCGAGCAACTGCTCGGCGCCACCTTGGTCGATGATGGTGCGCGAGTCGATCTTGCTCGACACCTGGAACGCCATGCGGGTCGGGATGTTGGCCTTGATCAGGCCAGTGATCACGTCCACCGATGGGCGCTGGGTGGCGAGGATCAGGTGAATACCGGCGGCCCGCGCCTTCTGGGCGATACGGGCGATCAGCTCTTCGACCTTCTTGCCGACGATCATCATCATGTCGGCGAATTCGTCGACCACCACCACGATGGTCGGCAGGGTCTTCAGGGCCGGCGGCTCGTCTTCCATGCTCTCGCGGCGGAACAGCGGATCGTGGATGATCTCGCCAGCCTCCTGGGCATCCTTGATCTTGCGGTTGAAGCCGGCCAGGTTACGCACGCCCATGGCCGCCATCAGTTTGTAACGCCGCTCCATCTCGGCCACGCTCCAGCGCAGCGCGTTGGCGGCGTCCTTCATGTCGGTGACCACCGGGCACAGCAGGTGCGGGATGCCTTCGTAGATCGACAGCTCGAGCATCTTTGGGTCGATCATGATCAGGCGCGCGTCTTCAGGGCCGGACTTGAACAGGATCGACAGGATCATCGCGTTCACACCCACCGACTTACCGGAGCCGGTGGTACCGGCCACCAGCAGGTGTGGCATCTTGGCCAGGTCGGTGATGACCGGCTTGCCGCCGATGTCATGACCCAGGGCCAGGGTGACGGGCGACTTCTGCTCGTCGTACTGCGGCGTCGACAGCACCTCGGAGAAGCGCACCATTTGCCGGTTTTCGTTGGGGATCTCGATACCCACGGTGGTCTTGCCGGGGATGACCTCGACCACCCGCACACTGGTCACGGCCAGCGACCGTGCAAGGTCCTTGGCCAGGTTGGCGATGCGGCTGACCTTGACCCCGGCCGCAGGCTGGATTTCGTAGCGGGTAATGACCGGGCCCGGGTGGATGGAGTCCACCGAGACTTCGACGCCGAATTCCTTGAGTTTGATTTCCAGCAACTGACCGACGCCGGCCAGTGATTCTGGCGAATACTCGATCTTCTTCTGCTCGGCCGGGTCGAGGATGGAGATGGACGGCAAGGTACCTTCCACGGCGCTGTCGACGAACAGCGGCGCCTGCTTTTCCTTCATCACCCGCTTGCTCGGCTCCACTGCCTTGGCCGGCGCTGCCGGCGGCATGATCACAGGGGCAATCGAGGGTTCACGAGGGACAACAGTCTCGCGCGGGGCAATGGGTTCGCGCTGGGCTACGACAGGGCGCGCGGGCGGCTCATCGCGCTCACCGATGCGCTCGCGCAGTTGCGCCTTGGCCGGTTCGCGTTTCTCGGCAGCCGCCGGCGCCGCGTCGAACCTTGGTTCGTCCACCTCGCGCAGCTGCGCCTCCAGGCGTTTGCGCTCGTTGCGCGCCTCCCACCAGCGATTGGCCGCGCCTTGCACGAGCTCGAACAGGTCGAGGGTGATCTTGCCGGTCATGTCCATCACCTTGAACCACGAGAGGTCGGTGAACACGGTCAGGCCGAACAGGAACAGGGCGATGAACATCAGCGTGCTGCCCTGCACGTTGAGCAGGTTGCGCGCCAGGTCGCCGAGGCTTTCGCCCAAGGCACCACCGGCGGAGAACGGCAGGCTCGCCGGGGGGTGGAAATGGATATGCGCCAGAGCGGCACCCGACAGCACCAGGAACACCAGGCCGATGAGGCGCCAGGAGAACAACCAGCCGCTCCACTGCCAGGGTTGATGGCGCTCGCGGAAGATCTGCCAGGTTTTGATGGCCAGCAGTAAAGGGAAGATGTAGGCGAAGTAGCCCAGCACCATGAACATGATGTCGGCGAAGTACGCACCGGCACGCCCGGCAGCGTTCTGCACCTGGTCGACGTTGCTGGTGTGGCTGAAGCCTGGGTCGGAGGTATCGTAGGTCAGCAGCGCCATCCACAAGTACAGGCACAGGGCGCCGACAGCGATCAACGCACCTTCCTTGAGGCGGTAATGCAGCTGCTGCCGCCACAGGGGCACAGGCAGAGGAGCTGGAGTTGCGGTGGATTTCTTCAAAACGCGTCTATTCCTGCGCGTGCTGCGCGTCCAGTAGTGATTGGCCGATAACGGGCCAATGAACCACTACTTTTAACATTACTGCCCGCCGGCCGCCATGGCGGCACGCCCTATGGCGTTTGGGTGGGGGCGACTTTCGTATAGGTGCAATTTGAGCATGCATTTTCTTTTGTGACAAAGGCTTATGCTGTGTTTTTGCACAGGTGTGACAGCAAATGTGCCAGATGGTGCCTGCAACCTCACGATTGTGTAGGAAATTGCCGACCATATCGCCTGACTGAACGCACACGCAGGCAGGCCTGGCCCCACATGGGCCAGCATTGACCCAAAGCGCCCTCCTTGCCATGCTGCCCCTCCCCTCCCCCACCGCACGATAGACCATGCTCACCTGGCTGACTCGCGACTCGCTGACCTTCCCACCCCTGGAAAAGGCCCTGCAGGATCCTAACGGCTTGCTCGCCGCTGGTGGCGACCTCAGCCCCGAGCGCCTGGTGCAGGCCTATCGCCATGGCTGCTTCCCGTGGTACCAGGACGGCCAACCCATCCTCTGGTGGTCGCCCGACCCTCGCACCGTTCTGTTCCCGGACGAGCTGCATGTCTCGCGCTCGCTGGCCAAGCTGTTGCGCCAGGGGCGCTATCAGGTCAGCTTCGACAGCGACTTCCCCGCCGTGATCGACGCCTGCGCGGCACCGCGTGACTACGCGGATGGCACCTGGATCACCGACACCATGCGCAACGCCTACTGCGAGCTGCACCGGCGCGGTATCGCCCATTCGGTGGAGGTGCGCCACAACGGCGAACTGGTGGGCGGCCTGTACGGCCTGGCCATGGGGCGGTTGTTTTTCGGCGAGTCGATGTTCAGCCGCGCCGACAATGCTTCCAAGGTCGGCTTCGTGACCCTGGTCAAGCACCTGCAAGAGGCGGGCTTTGTGCTGATCGACTGCCAGATGCCGACCGAACACCTGCATAGCCTGGGCGCCCGCGCCATCAGCCGCGCCAGCTTCGCCGATTACCTAGCCCACCACCTCGACCAGCCCAACAGTGCCAGCTGGCGCAGCTAGGCGAGTTCCGAGAGCTGGCTTACACTTAAAGCAAAGTCTCACCGAAGGGGTCGACCATGACAGAGTTGGCGCGGTTGAAGTTCTATGCCACTCAGCCCCACTCCTGCAGCTATCTGCCGAACGAGCAGGCGACCACCCTGTTCCTCGACCCCAGCCAGCCGATGGACGTGCATGTGTATGCCGACCTTTCGGAGATGGGCTTTCGGCGCAGTGGCGACCACCTGTACCGCCCACATTGCCAGAACTGCAATGCCTGCGTTCCAGCCCGCATTCCGGCCGCACGCTTCATCCCCAACCGCCAGCAGCGGCGCATCCTCAAGCGCAATGCCGACCTCACCGTGACGGCTGCCCGGCCGGCGTTCAAGGAAGAATATTTCGACCTGTACCGGCGCTACATCGAAACCCGCCATGCCGATGGCGACATGTACCCGCCAAGCCGCGATCAGTTTTCCACCTTTCTGGTGCGCGACTTGCCGTTCTGCTGGTTCTACGAATTCCGCCTGGCAGGCCGCCTGCTGGCGGTGGCGGTGTGCGACCTGCTGCCCAACGGGCTGTCAGCGGTGTACACGTTCTACGAGCCCGACGAAGAACGGCGCAGCCTGGGGCGCTTTGCCATCCTTTGGCAAATCACCGAAGCCCTGCGCCAGGACCTCGAAGCGGTATACCTCGGCTACTGGATCAAGAACTGCAAGAAGATGAACTACAAGACCCAGTATCGCCCGATCGAACTGCTGATCAACCAGCGTTGGGTCACCCTCAACTGAAAGCATTGGCTTGACACACTATTTTCCGGCATAATCCACGCCACTTTTTTGCCCGGTGCGGTTATGCGTCGGGCCAACACTGGACACCGAGGGCTCAACTGCATGTCGAAAGAAGACAGCTTCGAAATGGAAGGTACTGTCGTCGACACCCTGCCCAACACCATGTTCCGCGTGGAGTTGGAAAACGGGCACGTCGTAACCGCGCACATCTCCGGAAAGATGCGCAAGAACTACATCCGTATTCTCACTGGCGACAAGGTCCGCGTCGAGCTGACGCCTTATGACCTGAGCAAGGGCCGCATCACCTACCGTGCGCGCTAAGCTCCAGCCATGAAAAAGCCCGGCCATGTGCCGGGCTTTTTTGTACCTTCAAATTGCAAGGGGCCGCAAAGCGGCCCCTTGCGTCACGCTACTTCTGCCGTAGTCTCGAAGTCGAACACCAACTCGCCATCGCGCAGGTCGATGTGCACCACACCGCCATGCTCGGCCAGCTCGCCAAACAGGATCTCCTCGGCCAGCGGCCGCTTGATCTTGTCCTGGATAAGCCGCGCCATCGGCCGCGCACCCATCTGCACGTCGTAGCCAGAAGCCGCCAGCCAGCCGCGGGCGGCATCGCTGACTTCAAGCAGCACACGCTTGTCTTCCAGCTGCGCCTGAAGCTCGATGAGGAACTTGTCGACGATGCTCTTGATCGTCTCGTGACTCAGGCGGCCGAACTGGATGATTGTGTCCAGACGGTTGCGGAACTCCGGCGTGAAGCTCTTGCGAATGACTTCCATCGCATCGGACGCATGGTCCTGATGGGTGAAACCGATGGAAGCGCGTGCCGCAGTTTCAGCGCCGGCATTGGTGGTCATGATCAGGATCACGTTGCGGAAGTCCGCTTTGCGCCCGTTGTTGTCGGTAAGCGTACCGTGGTCCATCACCTGCAGCAGCAAGTTGAAGACTTCGGGGTGCGCCTTCTCGATTTCATCGAGCAGCAGCACGCAATGCGGCTGCTTGGTGATCGCCTCGGTCAGCAGGCCACCCTGGTCGAACCCCACATACCCGGGAGGAGCGCCGATCAGGCGTGACACAGTGTGCCGCTCCATGTACTCGGACATGTCGAAGCGCACCAGCTCAACGCCCAGTGCCTTGGCCAACTGGCGTGCCGCTTCGGTCTTGCCCACCCCGGTAGGGCCGGCGAACAGGAACGAGCCGACCGGCTTGTCCGGTGCCTTGAGGCCTGCACGGGACAGCTTGATTGCCGTAGCCAGCGAATCGATCGCCTGGTCCTGACCGAACACGGTCAGTTTCAGGTCACGCTCCAGGTTACGCAGCAGCTCCTTGTCGGAGCTGGTGACGTGCTTCGGCGGAATCCGCGCGATCTTGGCCACGATATCCTCGACTTGCGGCACATCGATACGCTTGACCCGATTCGCCTCAGGCTGCAGGCGCTGATACGCACCGGCCTCGTCGATCACGTCGATGGCCTTGTCCGGCATGTGGCGGTCATTGATGTAGCGTGATGCCAGCTCAGCGGCGGCGCGCAGGGCTTCATCGCTGTACTCGATGTTGTGATGGCTTTCAAAGCGCCCCTTGAGGCCGCGCAGAATGCCCACAGTGTCCTCGACGGACGGCTCGCTGACATCCACCTTCTGGAAGCGCCGCGCCAAGGCACGGTCCTTCTCGAAGATGCCGCGAAACTCCTGGAAGGTCGTCGAACCAATGCAGCGAATCTCGCCGGAAGACAGCAGCGGCTTGAGCAGGTTGGACGCGTCCATCACGCCGCCCGACGCAGCACCGGCACCAATGATGGTGTGGATTTCGTCAATGAACAGGATGGCCTGTGGGCGTTTGCGCAGCTCACCGAGCAACGCCTTGAAGCGCTTCTCGAAGTCGCCGCGGTACTTGGTACCCGCCAGCAGTGCGCCAAGGTCGAGGGAATACACCACGCTCTGCGACAGCAGGTCGGGCACCTGGCCATCGACGATGCGTTTGGCCAGGCCTTCGGCGATGGCAGTTTTGCCCACACCAGCCTCACCGACCAACAGCGGGTTGTTCTTGCGCCGACGGGCAAGGATCTGCGCCACGCGCTCGACTTCCTGCTCGCGCCCTACCAGCGGGTCGATCCGCCCAGCGCGGGCCAGTTCATTCAGGTTGCTGGCGTAAGCATCCAGCGGGTTACTCGAGGACGACGTCTCGCCGCCCTCCTCGTCCTGCATTTCCGGGTCGCTGTCGCTGTGCGAGCCGTGGCCCGGCACCTTGGAAATGCCGTGGGCAATGTAGTTGACCACGTCGATACGGGCCACGCTCTGCTGCTTGAGCAGGAACACGGCCTGGCTTTCCTGTTCGCTGAAAATCGCCACCAGCACATTGGCACCGGTGACTTCGCGCTTGCCAGAGCTTTGCACGTGGAACACGGCACGCTGGAGCACACGCTGGAAGCCCAGGGTCGGCTGGGTTTCGCGATCCTCGTCGTTGACGGGAATCAGGGGAGTGGTGGAATCGATGAACTCTTGCAGGTCATGCTTGAGTTTGTCGAGATTGGCGCCACAGGCGCGCAGAACGGTCGCAGCAGCCTCATTGTCAAGGAGTGCCAGCAGCAGATGCTCGACGGTCATGAACTCATGACGCTTCGAACGAGCCTCCTTGAAGGCAAGATTGAGGGTGACTTCGAGCTCGCGGTTTAACATAGCTTCACCTCATACCCAAGTGGTCGGCGATTAACCGTCCTTCTCGATTTCACAGAGTAGCGGATGCTGGCTTTCCCTGGCGTATTGGTTGACCTGCATGGCCTTTGTTTCGGCGATGTCCCGGGTAAACAATCCGCACACTGCCCGCCCTTCGGTATGGACGGTCAGCATGATCTTGGTCGCCAGCTCGCGGTTCAGACTGAAGAACGTTTCGAGCACTTCGACGACGAAATCCATCGGCGTGTAGTCATCGTTGAACAAAACCACCTTGTACATCGGTGGCGCCTGCAGGATCGGCTTGGCTTCCTGTACCGCAAGCCCTGAGCCGTCGTCCTCATTCGATTGCGGGCGATCCTGATTGAATGTTAGTCGAATCTCGCTACGTGCATGCATGGAAAGAATTTCATCATGATCGACAGGTTAAGGTTGTGAGTTGACCGCTCAAGCCGCAGCCCGCGCGAAGACGGGGCGACCTTGACTATCGGCAAAACGGTGTTACAACCAATAAGAACCCACCGTGGTCGATAAAGATCCGCGCAGTCAACCAGATTTTTCGCAAGGTTCGTATGCGGATGAAGTGGATGATACTCCAGTGATGGAGTCCTTTGCAGAGGGACATAGGGATGGCAAGCGGTAAAGTCAAGTGGTTCAACAATGCCAAGGGCTACGGATTCATCAATGAAGACGGCAAAACCGACGATCTGTTCGCCCATTATTCGGCGATCAAGATGGACGGTTACAAAACCCTGAAGGCCGGACAAGCCGTGACTTTCGAGATCGTGCAGGGCCCCAAGGGCCTGCATGCGACCGAGATCGCCAACGCTGTTGCCAGCACCTCAACAGGAGCCTCGCAATCATCGACCGCTGAAGCCTGATCCCTGCTTTGCGTCGGCATACGAAAAAACCGGCCGCCCCACTTAACAGGGGCGGCCGGTTTTCAATTGTTTCACATATGCTTGATCATTTCGTCGCCGAAGCCTGAACTACCCACCAGCTTCGCGCCTTCCATCAGCCGCTCGAAGTCGTAGGTAACCGTCTTGGCCCCGATCGCGCCATTGGTGCCTTTGATGATCAGGTCGGCCGCCTCGGTCCAGCCCATGTGGCGCAGCATCATCTCTGCAGAGAGGATCACCGAGCCCGGGTTGACCTTGTCCTGGCCGGCATACTTGGGCGCAGTGCCGTGGGTGGCCTCGAACATGGCCACGGTGTCGGACAGGTTGGCGCCTGGCGCGATACCGATCCCACCCACTTCCGCCGCCAGTGCATCGGACAGGTAGTCGCCGTTGAGGTTGAGGGTGGCAATCACGTCATACTCGGCCGGGCGCAGCAGGATCTGCTGAAGCATGGCGTCGGCAATGGCGTCCTTGACGATGACCTCGCGGCCGGTCTTGGGGTTCTTGAACTTCATCCAAGGGCCACCATCGAGCAGCTCGGCGCCAAACTCATCCTTGGCCACCTCGTAACCCCAGTCCTTGAAGGCACCTTCGGTGAACTTCATGATGTTGCCCTTGTGCACCAGGGTCAGCGACTCACGGTCGTTGTCCACCACGTATTGCAGGGCCTTGCGCACCAGGCGCTTGGTGCCCTCGCGGGAAACCGGCTTGACGCCGATGCCGCAGTCCTGGTCGAAACGGATCTTGGTGACGCCCATTTCCTCCTTGAGGAACTTGATGACCTTGTTCGCTTCGGGCGAGCCGGCTTTCCATTCGATACCGGCGTAGATGTCCTCGGAATTCTCGCGGAAAATCACCATGTCGACATCGCCGGGCTTCTTGACCGGGCTAGGCACGCCCTCGAACCACAGCACCGGCCGCAGGCACACATAGAGGTCAAGTTGCTGGCGCAGCGCCACATTCAACGAACGGATGCCCCCGCCGACCGGAGTGGTCAGCGGCCCCTTGATCGATACGACATAGTCGCGCACCGCGTCCAGGGTCTCCTGCGGCAGCCAGGTGTCCTGGTCATAGACCTGGGTAGCCTTTTCCCCGGCGTACACCTCCATCCAGGCGATCTTGCGCTTGCCGCCGTAGGCCTTCTGCACGGCAGCGTCCACCACCTTGATCATCACCGGTGAGACATCGACGCCAATGCCGTCGCCTTCGATATAGGGAATGATGGGGTTGTCGGGCACGTTGAGCGAATGGTCTGCATTGACGGTGATCTTGGCGCCGTCGGTCGGAACCTTGATTTTCTGGTATCCCATGCTTGCACTACTCCGCTTTCGGGTGTGATTGGACATCATGCGATCCCACTGAGCCTAAACCACATCTGCCGACCTGCAAGCGCTGCGACATCACGCCACATTGCCGCTACGTCTTTGGTCTTATAAATGGCGCCGATGTCACTTCGCCTTGCTGAATAGCCCGATTGGTTTGATATACTGCGCCGCGACCGAAGGGTCATCGGGGCGAATCCCAGGAAAATGCGGCTCGCCCTCGGCCAGTAACTGGCCAAAAAGCCTGGGCTGTTACCGCAGTTCAGCACTTGACGCTCGACTGATGCATCCACCATCACCGCTCGCAGCCTCTCGACTTTCCGCTCATGGCGTCGCCAGGGCGAAGCGCCTACCCTGCGCACCTCGAGACTCGAGTACGCTCAGCACATAGAGAGTTAACCCGCATGCCCACCCGTTCCAAGATCATCTATACCTTCACCGACGAAGCCCCCGCCCTCGCCACCTACTCGCTGCTGCCGATCGTCGAAGCTTTCACCGCTTCGGCTGACATCGCCGTCGAAACTCGCGACATTTCCCTGGCTGGCCGCATCCTCGCGGCATTCCCGGAGCAACTGGGCACCGAGAAGCAGGTAGGCGATCACCTGGCGGAACTGGGCCAACTGGCTACCACACCTGAAGCCAACATCATCAAGCTGCCGAACATCAGCGCCTCGGTACCGCAGCTCAAGGCCGCGATCAAGGAACTGCAAGGCAAGGGCTTCAATATCCCGGACTACGCCGACGAGCCGGCCACCGCGGAAGAAAAAGAATCCCGCGCGCGCTACGACCGCATCAAGGGCAGCGCCGTGAACCCGGTACTGCGCGAAGGCAACTCCGACCGCCGCGCACCCCTGTCGGTCAAGAACTACGCGCGCAAGCACCCGCACAAGATGGGTGCCTGGGCCGCCGACTCCAAGTCGCACGTTGCCCACATGACCCAAGGCGACTTCTACGGCAGCGAAAAGGCCGCACTGATCGAGGCTGACGACAGCCTGCGCATCGAGCTGGTCGCCAAAGACGGCAGCACCACCGTGCTGAAAGAAAAGACCGCCGTCAAAGCCGCCGAAATCATCGACTGCGCAACCATGAGCCGCAAGGCACTGAAAGCCTTCATCGCCGAGCAGATCACCGATGCCAAGGCCTCCGGCGTGCTGCTGTCGGTGCACCTGAAAGCCACCATGATGAAGGTTTCGGACCCGATCATGTTCGGCGTCATCGTCGAAGCCTTCTACGGCGAAGTGCTGGCCAAGCACGCTGCCGCGCTGGCCGAAGTGGGCTTCAATGCCAACAACGGCATCGGTGACCTGTATGCCCGCATCAAGGATCTGCCAGCCGACAAGCAGGCCGAGATCGAAGCCGACATCCAGGCCCTGTACGCCGAGCGCCCGGCCCTGGCCATGGTCAACTCCGACAAAGGCATCACCAACCTGCACGTGCCGAGCGACGTGATCGTCGACGCCTCGATGCCGGCCATGATCCGTGACTCGGGCAAGATGTGGAACACCGCTGGCGAGCTGCAGGATGCCAAGGCGATCATCCCGGACCGCTGCTACGCCGGCATCTACCAGGCCACCATCGAAGACTGCAAGGCCAACGGCGCGTTCGACCCGACCACCATGGGCAGCGTACCGAACGTCGGCCTGATGGCACAGAAGGCCGAAGAGTACGGCTCCCACGACAAGACCTTCCAGGTCAAGGCTGACGGCGTCGTGCGCGTGGTCGATGGCAAGGGCAAGGTCGTTCTGGAGCAGAACGTCGAAGCCGGTGACATCTTCCGCATGTGCCAGACCAAAGACGCGCCGATCCAGGACTGGGTCAAGCTGGCCGTCAACCGCGCCCGCCTGAGCGACACCCCGGCGGTGTTCTGGCTGGACCCAGCCCGCGCCCACGACGGCGTGATGATCGAGAAGGTGCAGAAGTACCTGAAGGATCACGACACTGCAGGCTTGGACATCCGCGTTCTGGCGCCGGTCGACGCCATCAAGTTCTCGCTCGCCCGCATCCGCGAAGGCAAGGACACCATCTCGGTGACCGGCAACGTGCTGCGCGACTACCTGACCGACCTGTTCCCGATCATGGAGCTGGGCACCAGCGCCAAGATGCTGTCGATCGTGCCGCTGATGAACGGCGGCGGCCTGTTCGAAACCGGCGCTGGCGGTTCGGCACCCAAGCACGTGCAGCAGTTGGTTGAAGAAAACTTCCTGCGTTGGGACTCGCTGGGTGAATTCCTGGCCCTGGCCGCTTCCCTGGAGCACCTGGGCAACACCTACGACAACCCGCGCGCCAAGGTCCTGGCCAACACCCTGGACCAGGCCACCGGCAAGTTCCTCGACACCAACAAGTCGCCTTCGCGCAAAGTCGGTGGTATCGACAACCGTGGCAGCCACTTCTACCTGACCCTGTACTGGGCAGAAGCGCTGGCCGCCCAGACTGACGACGCCGCCCTGCAGGCGCGCTTCGCACCACTGGCAAAAACCCTGGCCGAGAACGAAGCGACCATCGTCGCCGAGCTCAACGCCGTGCAGGGCAAGCCGGCCGACATCGGTGGCTACTACGCTCCGGATGCCGAGCTGACCGCCAAGGTGATGCGCCCAAGCCAGACCCTGAACAGCGCCATTGCCGCCCTGTAAGGCTCGCTTGAGGTAACAGCACAAACCCCGGCCACGCACCGGGGTTTGTGCTTTCTGAAGCACAGACGCGCCAGCTGTGTAGGAGCGGCCCGCGCCAACCATAGGAAATGCCCATGTCCTGGCAACCCCACATCACCGTCGCCACCATCGTCGAGCACGCAGGCAAATTTCTCTTCGTCGAAGAGTTCAAAGCCGGCCAGCACGTGTTCAACCAGCCCGCCGGCCACCTGGAGCCAAACGAAACACTGCCCCAGGCCGCCCTGCGCGAAACCCTGGAGGAAACCGCCTGGGAAGTCGAGCTTACCGGCGTGGTCGGCATCTACCTGTACACCGCACCCAGCAACGGCGTGACCTACCAGCGCATCTGCTTTGCCGCACGCCCCGTGCACCACCACGCCGACCTTGCGCTGGACAGCGACATCGTCCGTGCCGTCTGGCTCACCCGCGAGGAACTGTTGGCTGCCCCCGACCGCTGGCGCAGCGAGCTGGTACCACGCTGCCTGGATGACTACCTTGCAGGCCCGCTGCATAGCCTTGATTTGCTGCGCGACTGACGCGCAGCCTCGGGTTTGGTAGACTCGGCGCTTTTCCCCCTTGATACACATCGGTAGCCATGACCAGCCCAGCACTCAAAGACCCCGCCAAGACCCGCGTCATCGTCGGCATGTCCGGCGGCGTGGACTCTTCCGTCTCCGCCCTTCTGCTCATGGAGCAGGGCTACCAGGTGGAAGGTCTGTTCATGAAGAACTGGGAAGAGGACGACGGCACCGAATACTGCACTGCCCGTGAAGATCTGGCAGACGCCCAGGCCGTGTGCGACCGCATCGGCATCAAGCTGCACACCGCCAACTTCGCTGCCGAATACTGGGACAACGTTTTCGAGCACTTCCTCGAAGAGTACAAGGCCGGCCGTACACCCAACCCGGACATCCTCTGCAACCGCGAAATCAAGTTCAAGGCGTTTCTCGACTACGCACTGTCGCTGGGTGCAGACCTGATCGCCACTGGCCATTACGTGCGCCGCCGCGACACCGGCGCAATCACCGAACTGCTCAAGGGCCTGGACCCGAACAAGGACCAGAGCTACTTCCTGCATGCCGTCGGCGGCAAGGAAATCGCCCGCACCCTGTTCCCGGTCGGCGAACTGGAAAAGCCCGAGGTTCGCGCCATCGCCGAAAAGCACGGCCTGGCCACTGCCAAGAAGAAGGACTCCACCGGTATCTGCTTCATCGGTGAGCGCCGCTTCAGCGACTTCCTCAAGCAGTACCTGCCGGCCCAGCCAGGTGAGATACAGACCACCGACGGCGAAGTCATCGGCCGCCATCACGGCCTGATGTACCACACCATCGGCCAGCGCCAGGGCTTGGGCATCGGGGGCTTGAAAGACGCCGGCGACGAGCCGTGGTACGTGCTGCACAAAGACCTGACCCGCAATGTGCTGGTGGTCGGCCAGGGCAACGAACACCCTTGGTTGTTCTCCCGCGCCCTGCTCGCCTCGGAGATCTTCTGGGTCAACCCGATCGACCTCAGCAGCCCGCGTACGCTCACTGCCAAGGTGCGCTACCGTCAGAGCGACCAGCGCTGCACCCTGGAGCTGACCGAAAGCGGCTACCGCGCTGTGTTCGACGAGCCGCAGCGCGCCGTTACCCCTGGCCAGTCGGTAGTGTTCTACGACGGCGAGGTGTGCCTGGGCGGCGGCGTGATCGAGACGGCCGAGCCGTGGAGCCCGCGCGCATGAACAAACTGCAGGAGCAATTGATTGCCCTGGGTGGGGTGTTTCAGGCCGCCGTGCTGGTCGACCGCATCGCCCGCACCGGCCAGGCCAGCGAGGCCGATATCGGCTGCATGCTGGGCAGCCTGCTGGTGCGCGACCCCAAGGACACCCTGGAGGTATTCGGCGGCGACGACCTCAACCTGCGCGACGGTTACCGCGCCCTGGTCGGCGCCCTGGAACGCGACCCCAGCAGCCTACAGCGCGAACCGCTGCGTTATGCGCTGTCGATGCTCGGGCTGGAACGCCAGCTGAACAAGCGTGGCGACCTGCTCGACACCATCGGCAACCGCCTGCCGCAAATCCAGTCACAGGCCGACCATTTCGGCCTGGTTCACGAAAACGTCATCGCCTCCAGCGGCGCCTTGTATCAGGACACCTTGAGCACACTGCGCCAGCGCATTCAGGTGCATGGCGACATGCGTTTCCTGCAGCAGGCCAGCAACGCGTCGAAGATCCGCGCCCTGCTGCTGGCAGGCATCCGCGCCGCACGCCTGTGGCGCCAGCTGGGCGGGCATCGCTGGCAGCTGGTGTTCAGCCGGCGCAAGTTGCTCAACGAACTGTACGATATGATGCGCACACCTTCCTGAAGGCGACGCTGAACCCTCGGTAGGAGCGGCCTTGCGTCGCGAAAAGGCTGCGCAGCAGCCCCGGCAATCTATGCTGGGGCGGCGATTTGGGGGCCGCTGCGCAGCCCTTTCGCGACGCAAGGCCGCTCCTACAGGCATTTTTCATGTATCATATGCGCCCTTCCAAAAGCCTGACTGTCCGAGAACACCCCATGCAGCTTTCTTCGCTCACTGCGGTTTCCCCTGTAGACGGCCGTTATGCCGGCAAAACCCAGGCCTTGCGCCCCATTTTCAGCGAATTCGGCCTGATCCGTTTCCGCGCCCTGGTCGAAGTGCGCTGGCTGCAGCGCCTGGCCGCTCACCCGCAAATTGGCGAAGTGCCGGCGTTCTCCGCTGAAGCCAACGCCCTGCTGGACGGCCTGGCCACCGACTTCAAGCTCGAGCACGCTGAACGCGTCAAGGAAATCGAGCGCACCACCAACCATGACGTCAAGGCGATCGAATACCTCCTCAAGGAGCAGGCTGCGCAACTGCCTGAGCTGGCAAAGGTCAGCGAATTCATCCACTTCGCCTGCACCAGTGAGGACATCAACAACCTGTCCCACGCGCTGATGCTGCGTGCTGGCCGCGACGACGTGCTGCTGCCGCTGATGCGTCAGATCGCCGAAGCCATTCGTGCCCTGGCCCATGCCCACGCCGACGTGCCGATGCTGTCGCGCACCCACGGCCAGCCGGCTTCGCCGACCACCCTGGGCAAAGAGCTGGCCAACGTCGTCTACCGCCTGGAGCGCCAGATCGCTCAAGTGGCCGCCGTGCCGCTGCTGGGCAAGATCAACGGCGCCGTGGGCAACTACAACGCCCACCTGTCGGCCTACTCGCAGATCGACTGGGAAGAAAACGCCCGCGCCTTCATCGAAGACGAACTGGGCCTGGTGTTCAACCCGTACACCACCCAGATCGAACCGCACGACTACATCGCCGAGCTGTTCGACGCCATCGCCCGCTTCAACACCATCCTCATCGACTTCGACCGCGACGTCTGGGGCTACATCTCGCTGGGCTACTTCAAGCAGAAGACCGTCGCTGGCGAAATTGGCTCGTCGACCATGCCGCACAAGGTCAACCCGATCGACTTCGAGAACTCCGAAGGCAACCTGGGTATCGCCAACGCCCTGTTCCAGCACCTGGCCAGCAAGCTGCCGATCTCGCGCTGGCAGCGTGACCTGACCGACTCCACCGTGCTGCGCAACCTGGGTGTGGGCTTCGCCCACAGCGTCATCGCCTATGAAGCCAGCCTGAAAGGCATCGGCAAGCTGGAAGTCAACGCCGCGCGTATCGCCGCCGACCTGGACGCCTGCTGGGAAGTCCTCGCCGAGCCAATCCAGACCGTGATGCGCCGCTTCAACATCGAGAACCCCTACGAGAAGCTCAAAGAGCTGACCCGTGGCAAGGGCATCACCCCAGAAGCGCTGCTGACCTTCATCGACGGCCTGGACATGCCAGCCGAAGCCAAGGCCGAGCTCAAGCAATTGACCCCTGCCAGCTACATCGGTAACGCCGCAGCGCAGGCCAAACGCATCTAAGCTGAGCGTCGCCTTCAACGCCCGGCCTGGCCGGGCGTTTTTATTCCCGGACGAAAATTACGTTTTTTCAATAGGTTGAACATGAATCCTGATACTCCACTGCAGTTGCTCGGCGGCATCTCGGCCCGCGAATTCATGCGCGACTACTGGCAGAAGAAGCCGCTGCTGGTGCGCCAGGCATTCCCGGACTTCGAAAGCCCGATCGACCCCGACGAGCTGGCCGGCCTGGCCCTGGAAGAGGAAGTCGAGTCGCGCATCGTGCTCGAGCACGGCGCCCACCCGTGGGAGCTGCGCCGCGGCCCGTTCAACGAAGACACCTTCGCCGACCTGCCTGAAAAGGACTGGACCCTGCTGGTTCAGGCCGTCGACCAGTTCGTACCGGAAGTGGCCGAACTGCTGGAGCACTTCCGCTTCCTGCCAAGCTGGCGCATCGATGACGTGATGATCAGCTTCGCCACCCCCGGTGGCAGCGTAGGCCCGCACTTCGACAATTACGACGTGTTCCTGCTGCAAGGCCACGGCCAGCGCAACTGGAAGATCGGCCAGATGTGCAACAGCGACAGCCCGCTGCTGGACCATGCCGACCTGCGCATCCTCGCCGAATTCGAACAGAGCGGCGAATGGACCCTGGAGCCAGGCGACATGCTCTACCTGCCACCGCGCCTGGCCCACTACGGCGTAGCCGTGGACGACTGCCTGACCTACTCGGTCGGCTTCCGCGCCCCAAGTGCCGCCGAAGTGCTGACCCACTTCACCGACTTCCTCGGCCAGTTCCTGCCGGACGAGGAGCGCTACAGCGACGCCGACGCCGAGCCTGCCAGCGACCCACACCAGATCCAGCACGACGCCCTCGACCGCCTCAAGGGCCTGCTCGACAAGCACATGAACGACAAGGACCTGCTGCTGACCTGGTTCGGCCAGTTCATGACCGAGCCGCGCTACCCCGAGCAGGTCGTCGGTGAAGAACTGGACGAGCAGGAGCTGATCGAAGCGCTCGAAGATGGCGCCATCCTGATCCGCAACCCAAGCGCACGCATGGCCTGGTCGGAGCTTGGCGACGACCTGATGCTGTTCGCCAGCGGCCGCAGTTGCCCGTTGCCAGCCAAACTGCGCGAGCTGCTGAAGCTGGTTTGTGCCGCCGACGCGTTACACATCGACAACCTTGCACAGTGGCTGGAGGATGAAGATGGCCTTATGCTGGTACAGCAATTGATCAAACAAGGAAGCTTGGGATTCGCCAATGAATAAGATTCGTGTGCGCCTCGCCGACTGGCAGAAAGACAACGCCGATATCCGTCGTATCCGTGAAGCGGTGTTCGTCGCCGAACAGCACATTCCGCCGGAGCTGGAGTTCGATTCGGAAGACCAGGACGCGCTGCACTTTCTGGCGCTGGAAGGTGATTACCCTATTGGCACGGCCCGCCTGCTGGCGGACGGCACCATCGGGCGCATCTCGGTGCTCAAGGACTGGCGCGGGCTAAAGGTTGGCGACGCGCTGGTCAATGCGGTAATCCTTGAGGCACAGAACCGCGACCTCAAGCAGCAGATGCTGAGTGCTCAGGTGCATGCCACGCCGTTCTATGAGCGGCTGGGCTTTCGCGTGGTCAGCGAGGAATTCCTCGAAGCCGGCATCCCGCATGTGGACATGGTGCGCGACTCCCGCGAGATCGCCTGAAGCTTCAAACTTGCGCTAAACCCGTGCAGGAGCGGCCTTGTGTCGCGAAAGGGCCGCACAGCGGCCCCGGGCTTATTGCAGCGCCGTCTGTAACGTCGGGGCTGCTTCGCAGCCCTTTCGCGACGCAAGGCCGCTCCTACGGCAACTGCGTTGTTTGGGTAAACCATGCAATAACAAACCTGTACATCCATCCAGATAAAACTTGCCACCGCGCCCCCGCTTGCGCATCCTACTGCCTATCACCCTCGATAAAGCGTCCCGGCCATGCGCCTGTTCCTCTGCGAAAAACCCTCCCAGGCAAAAGACATCGCCAAGATCCTTGGCGCCAACCGCAGGGGCGACGGCTGCTGGCAAGGCACCGACGTCTGCGTCACCTGGTGCATCGGCCACCTGTTGGAAACCGCTCCGCCCGACAGCTACGACGAACGCTACAAGCGCTGGAACCTCGCCGACCTGCCGATCATTCCGGAAAAGTGGAAGATGCTGGTCAAGCCCAAGACTGCCAGCCAGTTCAAGGCCGTCAAGCGCCTGCTCGGCGAAGCACGCGAACTGGTAATCGCCACCGATGCCGACCGCGAAGGCGAAATGATCGCCCGCGAGCTAGTCGAGCATTGTCGCTACCGTGGGCCCATTCAGCGCCTGTGGTTGTCCGCTCTGGACGATGCCTCGATTCGCAAGGCGCTGGCACGCCTACTGCCGGGGCAGGATACCTTCAACCTCTATCACTCGGCGCTGGGCCGCTCACGCGCCGACTGGCTCATCGGCATGAACATGAGCCGGCTTTTCACCTTGTTGGGCCGCCAGTCCGGCTATCAGGGTGTACTACCCGTTGGCCGGGTACAAACACCCACCCTGCGCCTGGTGGTGGACCGCGACCGTAGCATCGCTGATTTCGTACCGCTACCGTTCTGGGCCATCGACGTGCAACTCGAGCATGCCAACATTGGCTTCAACGCCCAATGGCGAGCACCGCAAGATACCTGCGACGACCATGGGCGCTGCCTTAACCAGGCGCTGGCCCAACAGGCTGCAACAGATATCGGCAACGCCCGCACTGCACGGGTGCTCAAGGTGGCCACCGAACGTGTACGCGAGGCAGCACCCCTGCCCTTCGACCTCGGCACCCTGCAGGAGTTGTGCTCAAAGAAGTTCGGCCTTGGCGCCCAGGAAACCCTCGACATTGCCCAGGCCCTGTACGAAACCCACAAGCTGATCACTTACCCTCGAAGCGACTGCGGTTACCTGCCGGTCAGCCAACACAGCGAAGCGCCGGCAATCCTCACTGCATTACAGCGCGCCGATAGCAGCCTGGCGCCGTTGCAAGCGCACCTTGAGCCGCACCGCCGCTCGCGGGCCTGGAACGATTCCAAGGTCACCGCGCACCACGGCATCATCCCTACTGCGGCCGCCAGCGACCCGTCACGCTTGCCGGCCAAGCACAAGGCGGTCTATACCCTGATCCGCGCCCGTTACCTGGCCCAGTTCCTACCCAACCACGAGTACGATCGAACCCAAGCCGAGTTCGACTGTGCAGGCCATGCACTGCGCGCCGTGGGCAAGCAGATCGCGGAGCCGGGCTGGCGTCGCGCATTACCAGAAGCGTTGGCCCCGGCCAAAGGCCGCGAAGCGCCGCCGGCGCAAGTCCTGCCAACGTTGCGTGAGGGCCAGGACTGCTCGGTGCAGGGCCTGCAGTTGAAAGACCTGTGGACCCAACCGCCCAAACCCTTCACCGAAGGCGACCTGATCAAGGCCATGAAGAACGTCGCCAAACTGGTGGACGACCCGCGGCTGAAACAGAAGCTCAAGGAAACCACCGGCATCGGCACCGAGGCGACCCGTGCCAGCATCATCCAGGGCCTGCTCGACCGCGGCTACCTGGTCAAGAACGGCAAGGCACTGGCCGCCACCCCAGCGGCTTTCAGCCTGATCGACGCCGTGCCACGCGCCATCGCCGACCCAGGTACCACGGCAATCTGGGAGCAGGCGCTGGACATGGTGCAAAGTGGTGAAATGAGCCTGGAGGACTTCGTGGCGCGGCAGTCGGCATGGATGGGCAAGCTGGTGGAGCGCTGCAGCGGCATGCGCATGACGATAAACGGGCCAGCGGTGGGCAAGGCGGCGCCGTGGAAGAAAAAGCGCAGGAGCGGGGGCAAAGGCAAGCCTGCAGCTAACGGCGCCAAGGCCACGGGCAGCAAGGCCCGGCAGCCTCGGCGCAAGGCCCCCAACTGAATAGCCAGCCACAGCAGCACGGCATCACCTCCAGACGCGATCCTCGCTCCAGCCAAGCTCGGCAAAATCATGCGCCCGCAAACCGGCCTCTTCCTCACAGAAGAACTCATCCAGCTGGGGGGGTCGCACCGCTGTATCGCTGAGCATGGCATGGACCTGCCCACGGTGATGGATCTGGTGCTCGAACAGGTGGGCAAGCAAGCGCAACCGCTGTTCACGCTGCACACGGTCGGGCCTTACGATACTCACGTAGCGCGATAGCTGGTCGTCGCTCAGCACACTGCAGTAGGCGATCAGCCGGTGGTCAGCCTGGGCCTGTTCGGCGTGCAGGTCGGTGCATGTGGCAAAAGGTTGCTCCGGCTCGAAGAAGCGTTCGCCGTCGGGCTCAGGCGCCTCGCCACGCTGCTCGCACTCGAGCATGTGCAGGTAGAACCAGTCCACCGTCAGCAAATGGTTGAGGGTGGCCTTGATCGATGGGAAGAAGCTGCACCGAGGCGCGACGAACTCGTCCTGGGTCAGTTGCAGGCAGGCCTTGTACAGGCGGTGATTGGCCCAGCCATTGTTGTAGGCCTGGGTCAGCAGATGATGCGACAGCGGCTCCATGGTTCGGCTCCTTCAGGCGAAGCGTTGCAGTTGCATCTCCCGTAGCCGGCTCAGGGTCCTTTGGTACGGGAACGCCAGATACCCTTGAGTGTAGAGCGCTTCGAGCGGAACCTGCGCCTCAAGGTACAGCGCCACCCTACGGTCGTAACATTCGTCGACCAGGGCAATGAAGCGGCGGACGGCGTCATCCTTGGCAGCCAGCGCTGGCAGTTGCCGATCCCCCGCCTCTACCCGCGCGGCTCCATCTTCGGTACCACGGGCAATACGCCCGGCCCGCTGCTCGCCGCTCAGGGCTGGAATGCCTTCGACCAGGATTGCCGAGAACTGATCGCACAGCGCCATGAACTCCATCGCCGCCAGTGGTTGCTCGCACAGGTCGGCGAAGCGACACCAGATCGCTTGGCTGCTACGCCGGATCACTTGGATTTGCCGTGAACCCACTGCGAACGGCTGCGCACTGCCCGGATCGTCGGGGCTGAGCTGCTTGAAAACCGCCTCGAGCGCCTTTGCCTTACCAGCTTCAGCCACCCAGTAGCGCTGGTGTGCGGCCCCAGGGTGAAGACGATGGTCTTGCTCGCCTGCCACCGCCAGGACCTGCATGTGCCGTTCGATGGCGGTGATGGCCGGCAGAAAACGATCGCGGTTGAAACCGTCCTGGTACAGCAGATGCGGCGGCTGGTTGGAGGTGGCAACCACCACCACGCCATGATCGAACAACACCTGGAACAGGCGGCCGAGAATGATTGCATCTGCGATGTCGCTGACAAAAAGTTCGTCGAAGCACAGCACGCGGATTTGCCCTGCCAGCTCTCGGGCAAGAGCCTGCAACGGATCCGCGGTGCCGTTGAGCTGGAACAGCCGCTGATGGACCCATGCCATGAAATGGTGAAAGTGCTGACGCCGGGCGGCAATGCTCAGGCCGCGGTGGAACAGGTCCATGAGCCAGGTCTTGCCGCGGCCGACCGGCCCCCACAGGTAAAGCCCCTGGGCGGGACTGCCCCGCTCGAGGGCTTCGAAACAGGCTTGCAAGGCATTGACGGCCTGCGCTTGCTGCGGGTCGGGGACGTAGCCTTGATCGGCAAGGGCCTGCTGATAGAGCGTTTTGGGGTCAAATGCCATGCAGCATTATGTTGAAGGGCCCCATCGTCGGCAAGCCTGCGCCCACTCATGCATCACCGCGCTTGCAATTAGCGAGGCAGCTTGCCAGCGATAGGGCCGGTAAAGCCCGGAATAGCTTTCAGCCCTCGCTCAGACCCACTTTGAGCAGCGACCCGTCCTTTTCATCGATGAGCACATACAGGTATCCATCCGGCCCAACCCGCACATCGCGGATTCGCGCCCTCAAATCCCCTAGCAAGCGCTCCTCATGGACGATCTTGTCGCCCTCTAGCTGCAGGCGAATCAGCTCTTGGGTAGCCAGCGCACCGATGAACAGATTGTGGTCCCAGGCCTTGAACGTGGAGCTGTCATAAAAAGCCATGCCACTGATGCCTGGGGACTTTTCCCAAACATGATGCGGGTCGACCATACCGTCGACATGTTCGCCCTTGGCCTCAGGGATCGGCATCAGCGAGTAGTTGATGCCGTGGGTGGCGATCGGCCAACCGTAGTTCTTCCCCGCCTGCGGGATATTGATCTCGTCACCGCCGCGGGGGCCATGTTCGTGGGTCCAGAGCTTACCGGTCCAAGGATTGAGGGCCGCCCCCTGCTGATTACGGTGGCCGAATGACCAGATCTCGGCGCGAACTGCTTTTTTCCCGACGAAGGGGTTGTCTTTGGGCACTTCACCATCGGGCAGGATGCGCACGATTTTGCCCTGCAGCTTGTCCAGGTCCTGCGCCGTGGGGCGCTGGTTGTTCTCGCCCAGCGCAATGAACAGGTAGCCGTGGCGATCGAACACCAAGCGCGAGCCGAAGTGATTGCCCACCGAAAGCTTCGGTTGCTGACGGAAGATCACGTCGAAGTTCTCCAAGCGTGCGCGATCTTCGGACAGTTGGCCACGACCAACGGCAGTGCCGGCCTTGCCATCACTGCCCTCTTCGGCATACGACAGGTATACGGTACGGTCCTGGGCAAACTCGGGTGACAACACCACATCGAGCAGACCGCCCTGGCCCTCTGCCCAGACCTTGGGCACCCCGCTTATGGGGGGCCCGACCTTGCCTTCGGCATTGACCACACGCAGGTTACCGGAGCGTTCAGTCACCAGCATATCCTTGCCGCCTGGCAGGAACGCGAGCGCCCAAGGGTTGCGCAAGCCGTCGGCCACGGTGCTGACGGTTACCTGCCCCTCCTCGCTGGGGAAGTGCTCCTCGGCGGCGGCGTGCGCGAGCAGTGGCAGCAGTGTGGCAGCGGTAAGCGTGGTCAGCCAGGTAGCTTTGATCATGCAGGATTCCTTTCAGTGGTACTCAGGGCGCGCGCCGGGTGTCACGCGGTGGGCGGGTGGGTTCCAGATTCGGCGTCTGCTGCTGGCGGCGCAGATTTTCACCATTACCGATGCCGCGGTTGTCCAGGGAAGGTGTGCGCTGGATGGGCTGGGTAGAAGGGCCGCGCACCGGTGGTGTGACAGGTTGGCTGCCTTGGCGGCTGTTGGGGTTGGCGCGCTGGATCGGGCTGTTGTAGGGGTTGTTGTTACTGGCAGCGAGCAGCAAGGGCTGCACGGGCGCCGCCTGTGCAGACAAGCCCAGCAACAAGCCGACGGCCAGGGCTGGCAATGTAAGATTCATACTCCACCTCGTGTACGAAAAGGTGCGCCTCATGCGTTTGATAGCGTAAGGCGCGAGGCGTTCGCAGAAAAAGGGTGAATGCGATTCGTGATGTTTCAATATGAACCTCAGGCAGCCCTGCTCGCCTTGCAGACTATGCCAGGCATGGGCCTTCGATGCTCGAAGGTTGAGATTGCGGCATCCTCAGAAGTAGAACCGCTGCTTTCAACACTGACTTACATTTGCCACACTTAAGGCCAGTTTCCATTGGCAAGGTCCATTTGCATGACTGCCGCTTTGCAACGCTACGCCCGACTATCGCTGGTCTTGCTGCTGGCTGGCGTGTTAAACGCCTGCGCTTTGTTGCAGGCGCGCGACCCGCTGAACATCAGCGTGATCGGCATCGAACCACTGGCGGGGCAAGAACTGGAGATGCGCATGGCGGTAAAGATGCGTGTACAAAATCCTAACGAGGCCCCAGTCGACTACAACGGCATCGCGCTGAATCTGGAGGTCAATGGCCAGGCCCTGGCCTCTGGGGTTAGCGACCAGCAGGGGCATATTGGCCGTTACAGTGAAGCGGTGGTGGTGGTACCGGTGAGCGTCACGGCTTTTGCATTCCTGCGCCAGGCCTATGGTCTGAGCAGGCTCGACTCGCTACAAGGGATGCCTTATATACTGCGCGGGAAACTGGCTGGCGGCCCCCTGGGCACCGTGCGCTTCACCGATGAGGGCAAGCTGGACCTGCCCAAAGGGGGCAACCTGTATTGGTGACAGGCTGCGGATAATCAACGGTTGGTGCTGGCGGCGGCCATCATCTTGTTGACCTCGCTGCGTACCATGCTGGCGTATTCAGGCGGCGACATGCCGTCCAGTTCGGCACGTACCCATTCGGCCCATTTGCCCTTGCGGCGCGGCTTTTCCGAAATCAGCCGAGCTGCGTCGCCCTTCGCCTTGCCCAGGTTGTTCTGCCACAATTCGAACAGCCGCGCCTTTTCTGCCTCGATCTGTGCCCGTTCCTCGAAGCTCCTGTTGGCCAGATTGAAACTCATGAAAGTACCTGCCAGTTGAAATGGCCGCTATCTTACACCGTAGTGCTGCTTCATCGCTAAGCCGGCGCAACTTTCCCGGCGCACCGGCATCCATTGCTTACCCCCCTATCGACGAGGACATGTTCATGGCCCGAAAATCAGCCATTGCAGCTAACAGCGAGCAGATCAAGGATCAGGTGTTCAGTGAGCTGCAGGCATTGATCGAAGAGTCGGAGAAGCTGCTCAACGACAGCGCCTCTCTGGTAGGTGAAGAAGCCGACACGCTGCGCGCGCAGGTCAGCCTGAAACTTCGCCAGGCTCGAGAGGCGGCCGGGCAGGTGCGCGCCAAGGCACAACCGGTAGTAGACGCAACCCAAGACTATATCGGCGGCCACCCATGGCAGACCGTTGCGGTTTCTGCCGGGTTTGGCCTGGTAATTGGCCTGCTGCTAGGCCGCCGTCACTAAACCGTTCCCCAGGCGTAGTGCCGGCTGCTTCAAATCAGGCGGCCTGCGCCATCGGAATACCACTGTGGAAACGCAATTCCTGGTCAGCAGACAGGATCAACTCCGCTTCCGCATCGCGCACCTGCTGAACCCGCTGGGCTATATCTGCTTCATCACCATACTGATGGGCGAGTTTCAGGTAGCCCTGGTAGTGACGCGCTTCGCTTTTCAGCAAGCCGTGATAGAAAGTGCCGAGCTCTTCATCAAGGTGCGGGACCAATGCTGCAAAGCGTTCGCAGCTGCGTGCTTCGATAAATGCCCCTACCACTAGCGTATCCACCAGCTTGACTGGCTCATGGGCACGTACCACGCGACGCAAGCCAGAGGCGTAGCGCCCTGCCGACACTGGCCGCAAAGGCACACCACGGCGCTTCATCAAGCGCAAAACCTGCTCATGATGTACTAGTTCCTCTCGGGCCAGGCGCGACATCATGTTGATCAGGTCCAGGTGGGTGTTGTACTTGGCGATCAGGCTCAGCGCAGTGCTGGCAGCTTTGAACTCACAGTTCTTGTGGTCGATCAGCAAGGTTTCCTGGTCGGCGATGGCCGCTTCGATCCAGGCGTCTGGAGTCTTGCAACCTAGGAAGGCATCGATTTCGGGGATCAGGGACATAACGTACAACCACACACAGCAGGCAGGACGGGCGATTATACCGGCGCCAATCATGAGCGCCAGTAGCTATGCTTGATGTACATCAAGCGGCGACGCAAGGCTCGCCTACTATAGTCAGGCATAGGCCACCATCTTTTGAGGGGAGTTCATGCCCATGCAAGCTGTCCGTAGCATTCTAGTGGTACTCGATCCCGATCATGCCCATAGCCGTGCGTTGACCCGTGCCAAGCTTATAGCCGGCGTAACCGGTGCGCGCCTGCACCTGCTCATGTGCGACAAAAAACAGGATCACAGTGCACTACTCAGCCTGCTTGGCAGTCAGCTACACGACGATGGCTACGATAACGTCTCTCATGAACAGAACTGGAACGAGACCCTGCACGAGTCGATCATCGCCGTTCAGCAGGCTGAAGGCTGTGACCTGGTGATCAAGGAACACCGGCCGGACAACCCCCTGCGCAAGGCATTGCTGACGCCAAGTGACTGGAAACTTCTGCGCCAGTGCCCTTGCGCCGTGTTGATGGTCAAGAGCGAGCGGCCCTGGACGGGAGGCAAGATTTTGGCAGCAGTGGATGTCGGTAACGATGACGAAGATCATCGGCGGCTGCATACCAGCATCATCGACCATGGCTATGACATTGCCAGCCTGGCAAAAGGTGAACTGCACGTGATCAGTGCGCATCCCTCCCCCATGCTGGCGGCATCCGATCCGGTCTATCAACTCAGTGAAACCATCGAAAAACGCTACCGAGAGGCGTGCAGTGCTTTCCAGGCCGAATACGATATCAGCGAAGATCGCCTGCATGTAGCAGAAGGCCCTGCAGATGTGCTGATACCTCATACCGAGCAGAAGCTCGATGCAGTGGTCACGGTCATTGGCACTGTCGCGCGCACGGGCATCTCAGGTGCCTTGATTGGCAATACCTCTGAAGTCGTACTCGATACGCTGGTAGGTGATGTGCTGGTACTTAAAAGTGAAGAGGCGATCGCGCACTTGGCTGAATTGGCCCGAGGCTAGAAATTTTTGCGCACAAAGACAAAACCCCTACCTGCTCGCGCAGATAGGGGTTTTGCGAAATGAATCTTGACGATGACCTACTCTCACATGGGGAAACCCCACACTACCATCGGCGATGCATCGTTTCACTACTGAGTTCGGGATGGGATCAGGTGGTTCCAATGCTCTATGGTCGTCAAGAAATTCTGTAGCCAGAATGTCCAGATGGACAGCCCAGCGAATTCGGATATGCGATATTTGTGATGCTGCGAACTTTCGGTTCTTTCGTCTTCACCACCACAATCTGCAGAAGCAAATTGCTTGGGTGTTATATGGTCAAGCCTCACGGGCAATTAGTATTGGTTAGCTCAACGCCTCACAGCGCTTACACACCCAACCTATCAACGTCGTAGTCTTCGACGGCCCTTTAGGGGATTCAAGATCCCAGTGAGATCTCATCTTGAGGCAAGTTTCCCGCTTAGATGCTTTCAGCGGTTATCTCTTCCGAACATAGCTACCCGGCAATGCCACTGGCGTGACAACCGGAACACCAGAGGTTCGTCCACTCCGGTCCTCTCGTACTAGGAGCAGCCCCTCTCAAATCTCAAACGTCCACGGCAGATAGGGACCGAACTGTCTCACGACGTTCTAAACCCAGCTCGCGTACCACTTTAAATGGCGAACAGCCATACCCTTGGGACCGGCTTCAGCCCCAGGATGTGATGAGCCGACATCGAGGTGCCAAACACCGCCGTCGATATGAACTCTTGGGCGGTATCAGCCTGTTATCCCCGGAGTACCTTTTATCCGTTGAGCGATGGCCCTTCCATACAGAACCACCGGATCACTAAGACCTACTTTCGTACCTGCTCGACGTGTTTGTCTCGCAGTCAAGCGCGCTTTTGCCTTTATACTCTACGACCGATTTCCGACCGGTCTGAGCGCACCTTCGTACTCCTCCGTTACTCTTTGGGAGGAGACCGCCCCAGTCAAACTACCCACCATACACTGTCCTCGATCCGGATAACGGACCTGAGTTAGAACCTCAAAGTTGCCAGGGTGGTATTTCAAGGATGGCTCCATGAGAACTGGCGTCCCCACTTCAAAGCCTCCCACCTATCCTACACAAGCAAATTCAAAGTCCAGTGCAAAGCTATAGTAAAGGTTCACGGGGTCTTTCCGTCTAGCCGCGGATACACTGCATCTTCACAGCGATTTCAATTTCACTGAGTCTCGGGTGGAGACAGCGCCGCCATCGTTACGCCATTCGTGCAGGTCGGAACTTACCCGACAAGGAATTTCGCTACCTTAGGACCGTTATAGTTACGGCCGCCGTTTACCGGGGCTTCGATCAAGAGCTTCGCTTGCGCTAACCCCATCAATTAACCTTCCGGCACCGGGCAGGCGTCACACCCTATACGTCCACTTTCGTGTTTGCAGAGTGCTGTGTTTTTAATAAACAGTCGCAGCGGCCTGGTATCTTCGACCGGCATGAGCTTACGGAGCAAGTCCTTCACCCTCACCGGCGCACCTTCTCCCGAAGTTACGGTGCCATTTTGCCTAGTTCCTTCACCCGAGTTCTCTCAAGCGCCTTGGTATTCTCTACCTAACCACCTGTGTCGGTTTGGGGTACGGTTCCCAGTTATCTGAAGCTTAGGAGCTTTTCTTGGAAGCATGGCATCAACCACTTCGTCGCCTAAAGGCAACTCGTCATCAGCTCTCGGCTTTGAGATCCCGGATTTGCCTAAGATCTCAGCCTACCACCTTAAACTTGGACAACCAACGCCAAGCTGGCCTAGCCTTCTCCGTCCCTCCATCGCAATAACTGGAAGTACAGGAATATTAACCTGTTTTCCATCGACTACGCTTTTCAGCCTCGCCTTAGGGACCGACTAACCCTGCGTCGATTAACGTTGCGCAGGAAACCTTGGTCTTTCGGCGTGCGAGTTTTTCACTCGCATTGTCGTTACTCATGTCAGCATTCGCACTTCTGATACCTCCAGCAAGCTTCTCAACTCACCTTCACAGGCTTACAGAACGCTCCTCTACCGCATCACCAAAGGTGATACCCGTAGCTTCGGTGCATGGTTTGAGCCCCGTTACATCTTCCGCGCAGGCCGACTCGACTAGTGAGCTATTACGCTTTCTTTAAAGGGTGGCTGCTTCTAAGCCAACCTCCTAGCTGTCTAAGCCTTCCCACATCGTTTCCCACTTAACCATGACTTTGGGACCTTAGCTGACGGTCTGGGTTGTTTCCCTTTTCACGACGGACGTTAGCACCCGCCGTGTGTCTCCCATGCTCGGCACTTGTAGGTATTCGGAGTTTGCATCGGTTTGGTAAGTCGGGATGACCCCCTAGCCGAAACAGTGCTCTACCCCCTACAGTGATACATGAGGCGCTACCTAAATAGCTTTCGAGGAGAACCAGCTATCTCCGAGCTTGATTAGCCTTTCACTCCGATCCACAGGTCATCCGCTAACTTTTCAACGGTAGTCGGTTCGGTCCTCCAGTCAGTGTTACCTAACCTTCAACCTGCCCATGGATAGATCGCCCGGTTTCGGGTCTATACCCAGCGACTAAACGCCCTATTAAGACTCGCTTTCGCTACGCCTCCCCTATTCGGTTAAGCTCGCCACTGAATATAAGTCGCTGACCCATTATACAAAAGGTACGCAGTCACCTAACAAAGTAGGCTCCCACTGCTTGTACGCATACGGTTTCAGGATCTATTTCACTCCCCTCTCCGGGGTTCTTTTCGCCTTTCCCTCACGGTACTGGTTCACTATCGGTCAGTCAGTAGTATTTAGCCTTGGAGGATGGTCCCCCCATATTCAGACAAAGTTTCTCGTGCTCCGTCCTACTCGATTTCATTGATAAGAGATTTTCGTGTACGGGGCTATCACCCACTATGGCCGCACTTTCCAGAGCGTTCCACTAATCTCAAATCAACTTAAGGGCTGGTCCCCGTTCGCTCGCCACTACTAAGGGAATCTCGGTTGATTTCTTTTCCTCAGGGTACTTAGATGTTTCAGTTCCCCTGGTTCGCCTCTTGCACCTATGTATTCAGTACAAGATACTCAGCTTATGCTGAGTGGGTTCCCCCATTCAGAGATCTCTGGATCACAGTCTGTTTGCCGACTCCCCAAAGCTTATCGCAGGCTACCACGTCTTTCATCGCCTCTGACTGCCAAGGCATCCACCGTATGCGCTTCTTCACTTGACCATATAACCCCAAGCAATCTGGTTATACTGTGAAGACGACATTCGCCGAAAATTCGCATGTTGCTCTTTCGAGCAGAACTCACAAATTTTACCTTAGCCTGATCCACCAGCAGTGAAACTGGTGTTCAGTCTATTTCTATCACATATCCGAATTTTTAAAGAACGATCTGACAAAAGCCAGAAATCAACATTCAAGCCGAATGTTCATTTCTAAGTTCTGACAAGTTACTGCAAAAGTGGTGGAGCCAAGCGGGATCGAACCGCTGACCTCCTGCGTGCAAGGCAGGCGCTCTCCCAGCTGAGCTATGGCCCCGTATTCTACGGCTGAACCATGTAATGGTAGGTCTGGGCAGATTTGAACTGCCGACCTCACCCTTATCAGGGGTGCGCTCTAACCAACTGAGCTACAGACCTATAACAGGGTCGCGTTACAGCATCGTCTTTATACAAAGAATCAAGCAATTCGTGTGGGAGCTCATCAGCAGGCTGATGTCGTCGATTAAGGAGGTGATCCAGCCGCAGGTTCCCCTACGGCTACCTTGTTACGACTTCACCCCAGTCATGAATCACACCGTGGTAACCGTCCTCCCGAAGGTTAGACTAGCTACTTCTGGTGCAACCCACTCCCATGGTGTGACGGGCGGTGTGTACAAGGCCCGGGAACGTATTCACCGCGACATTCTGATTCGCGATTACTAGCGATTCCGACTTCACGCAGTCGAGTTGCAGACTGCGATCCGGACTACGATCGGTTTTGTGAGATTAGCTCCACCTCGCGGCTTGGCAACCCTCTGTACCGACCATTGTAGCACGTGTGTAGCCCAGGCCGTAAGGGCCATGATGACTTGACGTCATCCCCACCTTCCTCCGGTTTGTCACCGGCAGTCTCCTTAGAGTGCCCACCATAACGTGCTGGTAACTAAGGACAAGGGTTGCGCTCGTTACGGGACTTAACCCAACATCTCACGACACGAGCTGACGACAGCCATGCAGCACCTGTGTCAGAGTTCCCGAAGGCACCAATCCATCTCTGGAAAGTTCTCTGCATGTCAAGGCCTGGTAAGGTTCTTCGCGTTGCTTCGAATTAAACCACATGCTCCACCGCTTGTGCGGGCCCCCGTCAATTCATTTGAGTTTTAACCTTGCGGCCGTACTCCCCAGGCGGTCAACTTAATGCGTTAGCTGCGCCACTAAAATCTCAAGGATTCCAACGGCTAGTTGACATCGTTTACGGCGTGGACTACCAGGGTATCTAATCCTGTTTGCTCCCCACGCTTTCGCACCTCAGTGTCAGTATCAGTCCAGGTGGTCGCCTTCGCCACTGGTGTTCCTTCCTATATCTACGCATTTCACCGCTACACAGGAAATTCCACCACCCTCTACCGTACTCTAGCTTGCCAGTTTTGGATGCAGTTCCCAGGTTGAGCCCGGGGCTTTCACATCCAACTTAACAAACCACCTACGCGCGCTTTACGCCCAGTAATTCCGATTAACGCTTGCACCCTCTGTATTACCGCGGCTGCTGGCACAGAGTTAGCCGGTGCTTATTCTGTCGGTAACGTCAAAACACTAACGTATTAGGTTAATGCCCTTCCTCCCAACTTAAAGTGCTTTACAATCCGAAGACCTTCTTCACACACGCGGCATGGCTGGATCAGGCTTTCGCCCATTGTCCAATATTCCCCACTGCTGCCTCCCGTAGGAGTCTGGACCGTGTCTCAGTTCCAGTGTGACTGATCATCCTCTCAGACCAGTTACGGATCGTCGCCTTGGTGAGCCATTACCCCACCAACTAGCTAATCCGACCTAGGCTCATCTGATAGCGCAAGGCCCGAAGGTCCCCTGCTTTCTCCCGTAGGACGTATGCGGTATTAGCGTTCCTTTCGAAACGTTGTCCCCCACTACCAGGCAGATTCCTAGGCATTACTCACCCGTCCGCCGCTGAATCAAGGAGCAAGCTCCCGTCATCCGCTCGACTTGCATGTGTTAGGCCTGCCGCCAGCGTTCAATCTGAGCCATGATCAAACTCTTCAGTTCAATACTGCTTGGGTTTTTAAGAAACCCTAAACTTGGCTCAGCAATCTCAAATGACTATGTGATTTCTCGCATGGTCACTTGTGATGCTGATAATCTTTCTGACTATCAGTCCATACTCACAAGCACCCACACGAATTGCTTGATTCGATTTGTTAAAGAGCGTTTGGTTAAGAGCTTTTCGTCTCAACCGAGGCGCGCATTCTACGCTTTCCTCAGAGCCTGTCAAGCGTTTATTTTGAAGTTCTTTGCGAGAAACTCGTTCAACTTCAAACACTTGGCTCGCTGCGATCTCTCGTAGCGGGAGGCGAATCATACAGCGTTTAGAAGCGCTGTCAACCACCATTTCACCGCTATCGATCAGGCGATCGAAGCACCACCAGCACTACCTGGATTAAGCAACTCTTTGAATTTCAAGGAGTTTCTCGTTCCGACTACGCTGGAAGTGGGGCGCATTATAAGGGGATTCAAGAGGGCGTCAAGGCTTTATTTCAAATCACTGAACATACATGCAAGAAGGTGTTTTGGCGGGCACCTTGCACCTCACCCTTGCAATTGCGCACTATATTGCACACCCACACCCATCATTAAAAGGATTGCCGCGTACAAATGAACACCCAGCCCCGCAGCTTGGCCACCATGCTGTTTCCTATAGGCCTGCTGCTTATCGCCATGGCATCGATACAGTCCGGTGCCTCCCTGGCCAAAAGCATGTTCCCGATCATCGGCGCACAAGGCACCACAACCCTGCGCCTGATCTTCGCCAGCATCATCATGCTTCTAATTCTGCGCCCTTGGCGCGTACGGATGACCACCAAGACGCTGCGCAATGTGATCATCTACGGCATGGCCCTGGGCGGGATGAATTTCCTCTTTTATATGGCACTGCAGACAACACCACTGGGCATCGCCGTAGCCCTCGAGTTCACCGGCCCATTGGCCGTAGCGCTTTTCGCGTCGCGGCGCGCCATTGATTTCCTGTGGATTGCACTGGCAGTCAGCGGCCTGCTGCTGCTGATCCCGGTCGGCCATGGCGGCCAGCCCCTCGACCTCACGGGCGCCGCCTATGCACTGGGTGCCGGCGTGTGCTGGGCCCTTTATATCCTCTTTGGCCAACGCGCCGGAGCAGAACACGGGATTCAGAGCGCAGCACTGGGTGTAGTGGTCGCGGCGATATTTGTTGCGCCGATCGGTATCGTTCATGCCGGCACCGCACTGTTGACACCTGCGCTCATACCACTGGCCCTAGGGGTCGCAATACTCTCGACCGCCCTGCCCTATAGCCTGGAAATGGTCGCCCTGACCCGCATGCCAGCCCGTACATTCGGCACTCTGATGAGCATAGAACCGGCCATTGGTGCCCTTTCCGGTTTATTGTTCCTGGGCGAGTTGCTGAGCGTAACCCAGTGGCTGGCCATTCTCGCCATCATTGCCGCATCAGTGGGTGCCACGCTGTCCATGCGCCGCGACGCGAAGCCCCCTGTTGCAGCCGACTGATTTGAGAAATATTTTCATTTGACCCGGAATTGGCCATTGTAGCGCGCAGTCCTGCTGATTAAGCTGTCACAAAACCATAATCTTTACGCTATCTACTTGCATGCACACGGATGTCAAAGGCTATTCAGGAAGAACCGAAGCGATAACGACAGGGTCAGACAACTGATCAACCCTGCATTTAAGGACAGGAATGAAACGTATTTTGCTCATCCTGGCCGTCTTGGCCATTGCCGGATGTGCCGCAACGGCCAAGACTGAGGTCAAAAAAGGGAAGAAGGGCCTGCACATCAACTGCTCCGGCCTCTCCTCATCCTGGGACAAGTGCTACAGCAAGGCCGCCACGGCCTGCAGCACACGCGGTTACAAGGTCATCGCCCGTTCTGGAGACACCGACGAAGAGCCGGGTGATTACCTCTTCGGCATCAACCCAGCCGGGTATACCAGCCGCAGCATGATCGTCATCTGCAAGTAAACAGAAAGGGCAGCTCGTGAGCTGCCCTTCTTTTATCTACTGCCCACCCCGACTGCTCACAATGCTGCTGTGCGAGCTTCAAGCCAAGCCAATGCGTCGCCTGACAGCAGGGGAGCAAGGCGCTCGCGAACCGTCGCGTGGTAGCCGTTGAGCCACGCCAGTTCATCCTTGGTGAGGCACTCGGTGAGCAGGCAGCGTGCATCGATAGGGCATAACGTCAGGGTCTCGAAATCGAGGAAATCACCGAACTCACTTTTGCCCGATGCCCGGTTGACCACCAGGTTCTCGATGCGCACCCCCCAAGCGCCAGGGCGATAGGTCCCTGGCTCGATGGAACTGATCATCCCTTCCTGCATAGCGGTCTGCGGCGCGGTAGCAGCCTGATAGGCAATGACCTGCGGCCCTTCATGCACATTCATGAAATAGCCGACACCGTGCCCGGTACCATGGCCATAGTCGACCTGATCCGCCCAAATCGGCGCCCTCGCGATAGCATCGAGCAAGGGCGAAAGAATACCGCGCGGGAATGTGGCGCGTGACAGAGCGATCATACCCTTGAGCACCCGAGTGCAATCCTGCTTCTGCTCAAACGTCGGAGTGCCCACCGGAACCATCCGCGTGATGTCGGTGGTTCCGCCCAGATACTGCCCTCCCGAGTCGATAAGCAGCAAGCCATTGCCTTCAATGACCGCGTGAGATTGCTCGGTGGCACGGTAATGGGGCATTGCACCATTGGCATTGAAAGCTGCAATGGTCGAGAAACTCAGCGAGACGAAGCCGGGGCGCCGTGCACGCGCAGCACTCAGTTGTTCATCGATGGTCAGTTCGGTGATGGGTTCCTTACCTTGACTCGCCTCAAACCAGGCGAAGAACTCACACAGCGCTGCGCCATCCTGCTCCATGGTGTGGCGTATATGGACCAGCTCATCTTCACCCTTGCGTGATTTGCTCAATGTGGTCGGGTTCGGCCCTTCAATCAGCGAAACCTGGGGGCCTAGGTTCTTGAGCAGGCCACAGGTCACGCGCGCAGGATCGACCAAAAGCCGGCCGCCGGCAGGTACCTGTGACAGCGCTTCGCCGATCTCCGAATAATCACGCACCTCGATACCATCGGCTTCCAGTACATGGCGCAAATGCGCGTCAAGCTTTCCAGCGCCAACGAATAAAGCGGCGCGCCGCTGGCTGATCAACGCAAAGGAAACGAATACCGGGTTGTAGGAGACATCACTACCGCGCAAATTGAACAGCCAGGCGATGTCATCCAGGGTCGCAATGAAGTGCCAGTCTGCGCCCTTCTCTTCCATGGTGCGGCGCAACTGGGCAAGCTTTTCCGACCGACTGACTGTGGCGTGAGGCGGCAGGTGCTGATACACAGGGTTACTCGGCAGCGCAGGGCGCTCTTCCCAAACCTCGGCAAGCAAATCCTGGCTGGTTACCAAGCGAATGCCGCGCCCCCTGAGGCGCTCCTCGAGCTGGCGCGCAGACGCCAGCGCCATGACCGCCCCATCCACGGCCACTGTTCCTTTGGCCGGGACATTGTCGCCCAGCCATTCCAGCGCACCCGGCTTACCCGGCTGCAGCTTCATGAGTTCGATGCCGCTACCCGCCAACTCCTTGATAGCTTGCTCCCAGTAACGGCTATCGGCCCACACCCCTGCAAAATTTGCAGTGACCACCAACGTACCCACCGAACCATCGAAGCCCGACAGCCACCGCCGCCCCTGCCAATAGCCCGGCAGGTACTCAGAAAGATGAGGGTCGGCTGAGGGCACCAGCAGGGCATCGACCCCCTCCCTGGCCATTACCTCGCGCACACGCATCAGGCGCTCGGGAACCCTCTGCTCACGGGTGGTATGAACGTTCATTCGCACTCCTGCGGTAACATCTTGGTTGATCCAGATGCACGATAATGGAACAGCCAACCTCACCCTGCAATCGCGACGACTGACTCGCGGCCTGCAAGCCATCGTTGCGCGTGCAAAGGAACAGCGGTTCCTGCCACTACGAACCATCGATCGCTTCCACCTGAACTTCCCCAAACCATGGGCTTCACAATCAGTACATTCATTGCAGACAGGCTGATGCCCATGCCCAGCACCTGCGAATCAAAAGCGGGGGTCGTCCTCCTCGATGCTCGCGATCACACCCCTGAGCACGAACACGCAGTGCACCTGAAGCTGGCTGATGGCCTGGCCGAGCTTCTAGGGTGCGCGCGAGCAACCCCTGATCTGCCACCCAAAGCCGCCGACCACTATTACTACCTACCCACTGAAACCCTCATCGACCCGCAACGTTATGCCCACCTCGGCATCCGAACGGAACATGACCTGTTCGGGGGCTTGGTCAGTCATCCTTATATGGCAACCAAAGCGATCTCCCACCCGCTGCCTGCCAATGCCACCTTCCCCCCAGGCTGGACTGACGACTTCGCCCGCCAGGCCAGCGATGCCCTGCTGTGCGGTTACACCGTATTCAGCAAAGCCGATGCCCGGCGGGCCGCGCAGTTACTGCTGCGCGATGGCGCAGTACGGCTCAAGCCGGTGCTGGCATGCGCGGGGCGTGGGCAACAGGTGATCGTTCAACTGGATGAACTGGAACCATTGTTGGCCAACATTGATGATCAGGGCCTGGCCTTGTGGGGGCTGGTGCTGGAGGAGGACCTCAGTGAAGTGGAAACCTTCAGCGTTGGCCAAGTGCGTGTCGCCGGCCTGACCTGCAGCTACCTCGGCACCCAGCAGTTGACCCAGGACCACCAAGGTACCGAGGTATACGGAGGCTCCGACCTGCTGGTGGTGCGCGGCGACTACCAGGCCTTGTTGCAACTGCCACTGGAGGACCACCTGCGCCTTGCCATCAACCAGGCCCTGACCTATGAGCATGCAGCCGAGCAGCACTTCCCAGGCTTCATCGCCTCCCGGCGCAACTACGACATCGCCCGCGGCAAAAACCCTGAGGGCCACCTGCGCAGTGGCGTACTTGAACAATCCTGGCGTTTGGGTGGGGCCAGCAGCGCTGAGCTGCTGGCCCTGCAGGCCTTTGCCGATGACCCGGCACTGCAACGGGTGCGAGCCTCCACCCATGAAATATTCGGTACACCCAACCTTCCCACTGACGCCACCCTCTTCTATCAAGGAAACGACAGTGAACTCGGACAATTCTGCAAGTACGCGCGGATTCGCGAGTATGGCCATTCAGAGTGAAACCGTCGAACTGCAGGTCGACGACGACAGCATCGCCGGTACCTTGGTCAGCCCCGGAAGCAAGATGCCCGGGATCCTTTTCGTACATGGCTGGGGCGGTAGCCAGCAACGCGACCTTGCACGGGCCCGGCATATCACAGGGCTCGGTTGCGTGTGCATGACCTTTGACCTGCGGGGCCACGAAAAAACCGAAAGCCAGCGCCTTACGGTTACACGCGAGCAGAACCTCAAAGATTTGCTGGCTGCTTATGACCGCCTGGTCAGCCACCCCGCGGTGGACAACAGTGCGATCGCCATCATCGGCAGCAGCTATGGCGGCTACCTAGCCACCTTGCTGACCCTGCACCGCCCAGTGAAGTGGCTGGCTCTGCGCGTACCTGCGATGTACTGGGACGACGAATGGGACAAGCCCAAACAGACCCTGGACCGTCAGCGCCTGAAAGCCTACCGCCAGCGCCTGCTTGGCCCAGGTGACAATCGCGCCCTGGCTGCCTGCGCGGGGTTCGCTGGCGATGTGCTGCTGGTCGAGTCGGAACAGGACGACTATGTGCCGCACACCACGCTGATGAGCTACCGTTCGGCTTTCGTCAGCGCCCACTCGCTTACCCACCGCATCGTCGACGGCGCCGACCACGCACTATCGAGCGAGCAAAGCCAGAAAGCCTACAGTTCGATCCTCGCATCGTGGATCAGCGAGATGGTGATAGGCGCGCGCCTGGACCGCTATCCCCACTATGCCCCTTGGTATGCCTGAGGCGCGCCGACCTGGCAGTGCAGGCCACCGTCGACACCCCGCGCCAGGCTTCGTAACGCCTGATAAGCGGCAAAGTTGACGCTGCGCGCCTGATGTCGACGCACGATTTCGAGGAAGGGCTCTTCGACAAAAGACGCAGTTGCCGCTACCCAAGCCTGTCGTGATTGCCACTGTAGACACTGCAATACGCGGCTACCGTCATCGCTGGCCTGGATGCTGACTTCTTGCAGTCCCTCAAAACGCGAGGCCAGCTCCTCAGCGCGAATTACCAATGCGTGGGCAAGTGCCTCCTGGCGGGTGGCAGGCACTTCATATTCGATCATCTGGGTGAACCACAGCGGTTGCGGCATGGCCAACATGGGCAGTCTCCTTGCTCCGGACGCTTGCAGCGCGATGATCGGCAGGGTAAAACCTCCAGTTAACTCAAGGTCAAGAGCTTTTTCGCATGCCCAGACATACGCCGACCACCCACGAAAAGCTGCTCAGTGTCGGCCAACTGGCCGCGCGCAGCGGTGTGGCGGTAACAGCTCTGCACTTTTATGAAACCAAAGGCCTGATCCAGAGTTCCCGCAACGCCGGCAACCAGCGCCGTTACCCGCGGGCGATGCTGCGCCGCGTGGCGGTGATCAAGATGGCTCAGCGCTTGGGCATCCCGCTGGCCAACATCGCCAGGGCCCTGGCGACGCTACCAAATGATCACATTCCTACCGCCGAGGACTGGCGACGATTGTCCGAAGGCTGGCGCGAAGACCTCGATCGGCGCATTGGCGAAATGATCCTGTTGCGCGATCAACTTGACGGCTGCATCGGCTGCGGTTGCATGTCGCTGAAGGACTGCCCGCTTCGCAACCGCCAGGATCACCTCGCCGGCGAGGGGCCCGGGCCGCATCTGCCCTGAACTACGCATTCATCCCGCGCACCGCCTATAACTAATGGCACCCGATGCTACTGACCCAGGAGGCAACATGAGCAAGCAGGCGCTGATCATCATCGACATCCAGAACGACTATTTCCCGGAGGCAAGTGGCCCCTGGAAGGCGCCAACCCGGCGGCCGACAATGCGGCAAAGCTGCTGGCCGCGGCACGCCAGCGAGGCGACCTTGTGGTGCATGTGCGGCATGAGTTCGAAAGCGAAGACGCGCCGTTCTTCGCTCCCGACACCCAAGGCGCTGCGATTCACGCAAAAGTCCAGCCGCTGGAAGACGAGCCCGTCGTGCTCAAGCACAAGGTGAATGCATTTCTTGATACCGATCTCAAGCGCACGCTCGATGACCAAGGTGTAAAAACACTCACCATAGTCGGCAGCATGAGCCACATGTGCGTCGATGCCGCCACGCGAGCAGCAGCTGACTTTGGCTACGATGTCACGGTGGCGCACGATGCCTGCGCCACCCTGCCTCTTGAGTTCAATGGCAAGCAAATACCGGCAGCCCAGGTGCACGATTCGGTGATGGCTGCACTCGCGTTTGCGTACGCCAAAGTGGTGAAGACCGATGAGCTTCTGAAAAACTGACCGTTCAAATTACCACGTTGCGTACGAAGCGCGTCGGCACGGCACCATCGTTGCGGTAGGCATAGCGGCAGTTACTGGGAAATACATGGAACTGACCGACGTGCAGGCAGTGCTCGATCTGCTCGATGATCAGCGTCAGTTGCCCTTCAGCCACATAGATCTGCTCGCTCCAGCCCTCGGCATCGGCTTCACTGGTGTAACACTCACCCGGCGCCAGGGTCCACTCCCAGATCTCCACCTCTCGCCGAGCGGTGCTGCTGGCCAGCAGCACCGCCTTGCTCTGGGGATGCTCACCGGCCCAGGCCAGTTCGTCGATGCGGCTGGTATCGCGCTGGTCGGGCGCCTGGATCAGCCGGCTGAAGGCAACCCCCAACGCTTCAGCTATAAGGTCGAGCGTAGTCAGGCTGACGTTCTTCTCACCGGCCTCGATCGCCACCAGCATGCGCCGGCTGACACCTGAGCGCTCGGCCAAGGCACTCTGGCTCATCCCCACTGCATTGCGCAGACCACGAACGTTGAGGCTCACATGCTGGAGCACCGAAGCACGGTGCGCGGAATCTTTGTGCACTATATTGCTCACTTTTAAAGGTTGCGCAGTATACTGCCCACTTTGCGGCGATTGTGCGCTGCCACTTCCGAGTAAGCAAGACCATGAGCCAACCGATCAACCGCCAGCAGACCACCGTATCCTTGCGCCTGAGCAAGGCCGAGGTGGTACTGGTGTTCATCACCATGCTGTGGGGCGGCACCTTCGTGCTGGTGCACAACGTCATGACCGTGAGTGGCCCGATGTTCTTCGTCGGCCTGAGGTTTGCTGCAGCCGCCTTGTTCGTCGGCCTGGTCTCGATACGCGCGCTGCCCGGGCTGACATTCACCGAATTGAAGGCCGGCGCGCTGATTGGTGCGACCATCATGCTCGGTTATGGTTTGCAAACCATGGGCCTGCAAACCATCAGCAGCAGCCAGTCGGCCTTTATTACTGCACTGTATGTGCCCTTCGTACCGCTGTTGCAGTGGCTGGTGCTTGGCCGTCGGCCAGGGCTGATGCCAAGCCTGGGAATCTGCCTGGCGTTCCTCGGCCTGATGCTGCTCGCTGGCCCCGAGGGCGGTACCCTGCGTTTCAGCGAAGGCGAAATCGTGACCCTGGTAAGCGCCGTGGCCATTGCGGCCGAGATCATTCTGATCAGCCGGTATGCCGGGCAGGTCGATGTGCGCCGCGTCACCGTAGTGCAACTGGCCACCGCCTCGCTGCTGTCGTTCCTGATGATCGTACCGACTCAGGAGCGCATCCCCGACTTCTCCTGGCTATTGTTGCTAAGTGCACTGGGCTTGGGTGCCATGAGCGCAGTGATCCAGGTGGCGATGAACTGGGCGCAGAAATCGGTATCGCCAACCCGCGCCACACTCATCTACGCCGGCGAGCCGGTGTGGGCTGGCATCGTCGGCCGTATCGCAGGCGAGCGTCTGCCCGGTGTGGCACTCATAGGCGGCCTGATGATCGTCATCGCCGTGGTGGTCAGCGAACTTAAAGTTCGACGCCTACGCAATGAAAGCGAAGAGCTCGAGGTAGAGGGCGAACGCGAAGGCGGGCTGTAAAGTAGTGAACGGCAGCTATGCTCTGTAAAAAACTGTTATAAAAAAACAGCTTGTCACACCCTGTTTGTATGATTCTGCGACAGCTTGCGTGTTGGTGATCAACTGCACGGCACGTATGATCCTTGGCAAACCTTTCCAGAATAGAACGCTATGTCCTTGATAGTGCTACTGCTTCTGCCGTTCTTGGGCAGTTGCCTGGCAGCTGTGCTGCCGCACAACGCACGTAACGCCGAGTCCATCCTGGCTGGGCTCGTGGCCCTGGTCGGCACCGTCCAGGTAGCACTGCTGTACCCCCAGGTTGCCCACGGCGGTGTCATCCGCGAGGAGTTTCTCTGGCTGCCCAGCCTGGGCCTGAACCTGGTCCTGCGCATGGACGGCTTCGCCTGGCTGTTCTCGCTGCTGGTACTGGGCATAGGCACCCTGGTGTCGCTGTACGCGCGCTACTACATGTCGCCACAGGACCCGGTACCACGCTTCTTTGCCTTCTTTCTGGCGTTCATGGGCGCCATGCTCGGCCTGGTGATCTCGGGCAACCTGATCCAGCTGGTGTTTTTCTGGGAGCTGACCAGCCTGTTCTCGTTCCTGCTGATCGGCTACTGGCACCACCGCGCCGACGCCCGACGCGGCGCCTACATGGCGTTGATGGTTACCGGCGCCGGCGGCCTGTGCCTGTTGGTCGGCGCGTTATTGCTCGGCCATGTGGTGGGCAGCTATGACCTGGACAAAGTGCTGGCTGGCGGCGAGACCATTCGCCAGCACGCGCTGTATCCAGTGCTGCTGCCCCTGATCCTGGTCGGAGCATTGAGCAAGAGCGCGCAGTTCCCCTTCCAGTTCTGGCTACCTCATGCCATGGCAGCACCGACCCCGGTTTCAGCTTATCTGCACTCGGCAACCATGGTGAAGGCCGGGGTGTTTTTACTGGCCCGGTTGTGGCCGGTGCTTTCGGGCAGCGAGGAGTGGTTCTGGATCGTCGGTGGCGCGGGGGCCATAACCCTGCTGCTGGGGGCCTTCGCAGCGATGTTCCAGAATGATCTCAAGGGCCTGCTGGCTTACTCGACCATCAGCCACCTGGGCCTGATCACGCTTCTATTGGGTTTGAATAGCCCACTCGCCGCAGTGGCCGCCGTGTTTCACATACTCAACCATGCCACTTTCAAGGCCTCGCTGTTCATGGCCGCCGGCATCATTGACCACGAAAGCGGCACCCGTGACATCCGCCGCCTCAGCGGGCTGATCCGTCTGGTGCCCTACACCGCGACCCTGGCGATGGTGGCGAGCGCCTCGATGGCCGGCGTGCCATTGATGAACGGTTTCCTGTCCAAGGAAATGTTCTTCGCCGAAACCGTGTTCATCAGCTCCACCGCTTGGGTCGAGGCCGCGCTGCCGGTAATAGCCACCTTGGCCGGCACTTTCAGCGTTGCCTACGCTTTGCGCTTCACCGTTGACGTGTTCTTTGGCCCTGCCGCCCAAGACCTGCCTCACACACCTCACGAGCCACCACGCTGGATGCGCGCGCCAGTCGAACTGCTGGTGCTTACCTGCCTGGTGGTGGGTATTTTCCCTGCCCAGTCGGTCGGCCCGTTACTGGCCGCTGCAGCCCTTCCAGTGGTGGGTGGTACTCTGCCGGAGTACAGCCTGGCCATCTGGCACGGCTGGAATGCCCCGCTGATCATGAGCCTGGTGGCCATGAGCGGCGGCATCGTGCTCTACCTGCTGCTGCGCAACCAGTTGCGCCGAGGGCGCTTCCCGTATCCACCCCTGCTTGAGCATTTCAATGGCAAGCGCCTGTTCGAGCACGGCCAGGTGCACCTGATGTTACTGGCCCGGCGCATCGAGGGGCTGCTGACCACTCGCCGCCTGCAGGCGCAACTGTTCATGCTGGTGCTTGCCGCCTTCCTCGCGGGGCTCACACCAATGCTGTACAGCGGCCTGAGTTGGGGCGAGCGCCCTAAAATCCCGGGCTCAGGTGTGTTCGTCGCCCTTTGGCTGATCGCTATCGCCTGCGCCATTGGCGCCGCCTACCAAGCCAAGTATCACCGTTTGGCCGCCTTGATCATGGTTGGCGTCTGCGGCCTCATGACCTGCATCACCTTCGTATGGTTCTCCGCACCTGACCTGGCGCTGACCCAACTGGTCGTCGAGGTTGTCACGACGGTACTGATCCTGCTCGGCCTGCGCTGGCTGCCGCGGCGTATCGAGGGCGTCTCACCGCTGCCCGGCAGCCTCGACCGTGCCCGCATGCGGCGCGTGCGCGACCTGCTGCTGGCAATCCTGGTCGGCGGCGGCATGGCGCTGCTGTCCTACGCCATGCTGACACGACCAACGCCGAACGACATTTCCTCGTTCTACCTGAGCCGAGCCTTGCCACAAGGTGGCGGTACCAACGTGGTCAACGTGATGCTGGTTGACTTCCGCGGCTTCGACACCCTGGGCGAGATCACCGTGCTGGTGGCCGTCGCCCTGACCGTATTCGCCCTGCTGCGCCGCTTCCGCCCACCCAAGGAGAGCATGCAACTGCCAGCTCAGCAGCGCCAGCTTGCACCCGACGTGGTCACCGACCTGATCAACCCGCGCCATGCCACCGACACAGCTTTGGGCTTCATGATGGTGCCTGCGGTGCTGGTACGACTGCTGCTGCCGATCGCCCTGCTGATCTCGATGTACCTGTTCATGCGGGGCCACAACCAGCCTGGCGGTGGCTTTGTCGCTGGCCTGGTGATGTCGGTGGCATTCATCCTCCAGTACATGGTCGCAGGGACCCAATGGGTCGAAGCCCAGATGAGCCTGCGCCCACTGCGCTGGATGGGCACCGGGCTATTGTGCGCAACACTGACAGGGGTCGGCGCCATGCTGCTGGGCTACCCGTTCCTGACCACGCATACCGCCCACCTGCACCTGCCAGTGCTGGGCGATGTGCATGTGGCCAGCGCACTGTTCTTCGACGTGGGCGTGTACACCGTTGTGGTCGGCTCGACCCTGCTGATCCTCACAGCCCTGGCACACCAGTCGGTGCGAGCCTACCGCCCGGGTAATCCGTCCAAACCCAGCCAAGCAGGAGCCGCCTGATGGAAGAAGTCATCGCAGTCGCCATCGGCGTACTGGCAGCATCGGGCGTGTGGCTTATCCTGCGCCCACGGACCTATCAGGTGATCATGGGCCTGTGCCTGCTGTCGTATGGCGTCAACCTGTTCATCTTCAGTATGGGCAGCCTGTTCATCGGCAAGGAGCCGATCATCAAGGAAGGCGTGACACAGGACCTGCTGCACTACACCGACCCACTGCCCCAGGCGCTGGTTCTGACGGCCATCGTCATCAGCTTTGCCATGACCGCCCTGTTTCTGGTGGTGCTGCTGGCATCTCGCGGCCTGACCGGCACCGACCACGTGGATGGCCGGGAGCGTGATGAATGAGTGAGATGAGCCGACTGATCATCGCCCCCATCCTGCTGCCGTTGCTGACCGCAGCAGTGATGCTGATACTGGGCGAGAAGCACCGCCTGCTCAAGGCGCGCCTCAACCTGCTGTCCACCTTCAGCGGCCTGGTCATCGCCGTCAGCCTGCTGCTGTGGGTGCGCGTCCAGGGCCAGGCGGAATCGATCGGTGTGTACCTGCCGGGCAACTGGCCCGCGCCTTTCGGCATCGTGCTGGTGGTTGATCACCTGTCGGCGCTGCTGCTGACTTTGACCGGGGTCATCGGCATCAGCGCCCTGCTGTTCGCTCGCGCCCGCTGGGACAGCGCCGGCGCCAGCTTCCACGCACTGTTCCAGATCCAGCTGATGGGCCTGTATGGTGCCTTCCTGACAGCCGATCTGTTCAACCTGTTCGTCTTTTTCGAAGTGCTGCTAGCGGCCTCTTATGGCCTGCTGCTGCACGGATCGGGGCGAGCGCGGGTGCGGGCCGGCCTGCACTACATTGCCATCAACCTGTTCGCTTCTTCGCTGTTTCTGATTGGCGCCGCGATGCTTTACGGCGTAACCGGCACCCTCAACATGGCCGACCTCGCGCTGAAAGTACCGTTGGTGCCCGAAGCCGACCGTGGTTTGCTGCACGCGGGCGCGGCAATCCTGGCCATAGCCTTCCTGGCAAAGGCCGGCATCTGGCCGCTGAATTTCTGGCTGGTTCCGGCCTATGCCTCGGCCAGCGCACCCGTAGCCGCATTGTTCGCCATCATGACCAAGGTTGGCCTGTACGCTGTGTTACGGCTCTGGTCCCTGTTGTTCTCGGGTCAAGCCGGTGCATCGGCGCATTTCGGCGGGCAATGGCTGATCTATGGGGGCTTGGTCACGCTTGCCATCGCAGCCGTGTCGATACTTGCCGCACAACGCCTGGAGCGCATGGCAGCACTGAGCATACTGGTTTCGGCAGGCACCCTGCTTGGCGCGATCGGCTTTGCTCAGCCAGCCCTGACCGGAGCAGCGTTGTTCTATCTGGTCAATTCAACCCTGGCACTGTGTGCATTGTTCCTGCTCGCCGAGCTGGTGGAGCGCTCTCGCTCGGCCAATGAGCCACCACTGGAGGACGAAGAAGGCAGCATGCCCTCGCCACTCGAGTCGTTGCACCCACCTAAAGGCATAAACCTCGACGATGAGCAGAAGGCAGTCATAGGCCAGATCATTCCCTGGACCATGGCGTTCCTGGGCCTGAGCTTCATTGCCTGTGCGTTGCTGATCATCGGCATGCCACCGCTCTCCGGCTTCGTCGGCAAACTCAGCTTGATCAGCGCGCTGTTCAACCCACTGGGGTTGGGCGTGCCGGCCGAGCAACCACTGTCAGCAGCCGGCTGGGCGCTGGTAGCCCTGCTCATCCTGTCCGGCATGGCCTCGTTGATCGCTTTCGGCCGCGTGGGCATCCAGCGCTTCTGGAAGCCTGAAGAGCGGCCCTCCCCCGCGCTGCGACACTACGAATGCCTGCCGATCGTCATTTTGCTGGGCCTGTGCATCATGCTCAGCTTCAGAGCCGAGCCGCTGCTACGTTACACCCAGGACACTGCAGCCAGCCTGCAGACCCCTGACACCTACATCAGGGCCGTAATGGCTGTACAGCCTATCCCTGGCCCGACCACGCTCGACGCACAGGTGCAGCCATGAGCCGACTTTTCCCCGCACCGCTGTTGTCTGTAGCACTGTTCATACTGTGGTTGCTGCTGAACCTCTCGGTCAGCCCGGGTAATCTGCTGCTCGCAGCCGCGCTTGGCTTTCTGGCGCCACTGCTGATGGCACCGTTGCGCCCCCAGCACGCCCAAGTGCGCAGGCCGCTGGTGATAGCGAGCCTGATTGGCCGGGTGGGTATCGATGTCATCCAGTCCAACCTGCAAGTAGCCCTGCGCGTGCTGCGCGCCGGGCAACATCCGCCTCGCTCTGCCTTTGTCCATATCCCGCTGGACCTGCGCGACGCCCACGGCCTGGCGGCACTATCGATGATCACTACCGTAGTGCCCGGTACCGTCTGGTCAGAACTGGCCCTGGACCGCAGCGTCCTGTTGCTGCACGTGTTCGACCTCAAGGATGAGAACGCTTTTATCGAGCACTTCAAACACACCTATGAACGACCGCTGATGGAGATTTTCCAATGACAGGCCTGCTAGCCTATGCAGTGCTCGCCAGCTTGTTCATCTTCGCCTTGGCCATGGGCCTGACGCTGATCCGGTTGTTTCGCGGCCCCTCCGCCCAGGACCGGGTACTGGCACTGGACTACCTGTACATCCTGGCCATGCTCATGATGCTGGTATTGGGAATCCGCTATGCCAGCGATACCTACTTTGAAGGTGCTCTGCTGATTGCGCTTTTCGGCTTTGTCGGCTCGTTTGCCCTGGCCAAGTTCTTGCTGCGTGGTGAGGTAATAGAATGACCGAAGTTCTTGAACTACCGCTCTGGCTCGAGCTAGTTACCGCTGCCCTGCTGCTGCTCGGCAGCCTGTTCGCGTTGATCGGGGCCATTGGCCTGCTGCGCCTCAAGGATTATTTCCAGCGCATGCACCCACCAGCACTGGCCTCGACCATCGGGGCCTGGTGCGTTGCCTTGGCTTCGATCATCTACTTCTCATGGCTCAAGCAAGGCCCTGTACTGCACGCTTGGTTGATCCCAGTTCTACTGTCGATCACATTACCGGTCACTACGCTACTATTGGCCAGGGCGGCACTGTTTCGCAAACGCATGTCCGGGGAAGCAGTACCCGAAGAAGTCAGTAGCGGCCAAGCGGGGGGCAATTGATGTGCGGCACGCTCATTCCTGGGTGATCCGCTGCAACTCCCGGCGCACCATGGCGACGTAGGGAGGCGGGCCTGATTGATAGAGCTGGGCCGCCACCCAAGTCAACCAGGCGGCCTGCATCTCATCGCGCCGCGCCAGCAAACGTTCTGCCTGAGCCACGGCCATGGCCTTATGTTGTCGATGGAACGCGGCACGGCTGCCATCCGCCTCCTGCCCCTCGTTCATTCACTCGCCTTGAACGTGGTCAACTCGCCCTTGCGCCATTTTGCGACCTTACCGGTCACGGCCTTGAGCAGCTTGCCAAGGCCCTCTTGGACTTGCTGTTGAGCCGCGAACACCAGCATTACGCCTTGGCCTTCACGGAACACGATACCTTCACCCTCCGGCACCGAGACAAAGGCATAGTCCCCCACGCCGTAGACGTTCAGTTTGATCTCACGAAAGCGCATTTCCAACTTGCCGCCTTCACGACTGGGCAATACGGCAGCACGAAAGTGGTCACCCACCTTCAATTCCAAACGCTGCTTGTCATCGACCACCAACGCACTCTCGGTGTCGATTTCGGCCATATAGAGGCCTTCAGGGTTCTGCTCGGTGACATAAACGAAGCGGCCCTGAAACAGCTTGGCCAACTTACCGCGCAAATCGCCAAGGGCGAACAAAGCGTGGGTATCCAGAGTACTGACTGCCAATGAAGTAATCCTCAAACCGGTAACATCCGCCCCCACTCACCACCGGTGAGGCACGGCCCTTTCATTTCGATAGGCGAAAAGAGTAATGAAGCGATGTGCATAACGTCTGTGCCTTCTGGCTATACAGCATGGAGGAAACTTTACTCCTGCTTGCCAGACTTTGCCCAAATGGCGGGTTTAGGCACATTCCCCAACCGGGAAGCGTAATGCCCTACAACTATTCCGTCAGAAAAGATGCGATAGATAACGCCAGGCCCTTCGGCAGAACGGGCTCTGCAATCCATCAGCGCATTACTGGGAAAGAAATATGCACGAAAACACAGAAACACGTCGAGAGGCAAAGCGCATTTATTCTCGCTCCATACCGCGTTACGTCGTCATACCTGCCGGCATCGAGTTCTTCCACGTCACTGAAAGCGCTACCGGCAGAGTAAAGGGGTTTCGACGTCGTCACCATGAAGCCTGCGAACTGGCCCGTAGCCTCGAAAACTGAACCACAGTCAGGCAGCGCGGCCTTTCTCCAGCTGTTTAAGCCAGGCCGCCTGACACTCCAGCGCCTCACCACGTGTTGCATACGCAGTGCCGCGACGCTCGCCATTCACCAGCACCACCCAACATACTCGGCGGCCCAGCGCCTGCAGGGTAGCGGGCACACCTGAGCCAATCATCACGGCCACATCGACTCGGCTATTCATCATTCCCTCCGGAATTTACTTAGCAACCTAACGATAGAGCCATGATACGCCCGCCAACACGCCGGAGAAAGCCAACATTGGTACAGCAGTATTGCGCCAGCAGCAACAAAGTGGCCGGTACAAGGTAGCAAGCGCAAAAAGCCCCAAGGATCGCTCCGTGGGGCCTGGCACACAACGCTCGGTCAGATCTGGCGCTGGTGGCGATCGAGCTGCTCGTGGCGCTCCTGGGCTTCGATGCAGTACTTGGTGGTCGGGCTGATCAGCAGGCGCTGCAGGCCGATCGGCTCACCACTGTCGTCACACCAGCCGAAGCTTTCGTCAGCGATACGGCCCAAGGCCATTTCCAACTGCGGTAGCAGGCGCTGGTCACGCTCGATGGCATTTACCAGCCAGTGACGTTCTTCTTCGACCGAGGCCACGTCGGCAGGATCCGACGGGGTATCCAGGCTTTCGATAGTGGCACGGCTCAGCTCGATGCGTTCATGGGTTTCTACTTTCATCGCCTGCAACAGGCCAGTGAAGAAGGCCAGTTGTTCAGCGTTCATGTAGTCATCGGCCGACATGGCCAGCAACTGTTCCTTGGTCATCGATTTCTCTATGAAAAAATGTGCATTTGGGCGATTCGTGTGTCGCCGACACCTGGGCATCGGCACCAGAATTCTTCAAGCGCCAATCGGCACTCTTTTGCAGGGGGCGGCAGTCTAAGGCCCCTCGTCGCAAGGGGCAACACCAATGACGGGGTAATTGAGCGAAATGACGTGGTTTGCGCCTGACGGGGGCGGTTTGCCGATTCGCGGTACTGCTGGCAGTACATCTGTATAGCCCCGACCCATCCCTCAGACGGTTTCATGGCGCCCTTCTCACACAAAGATCCCAGCCATGACGCCCTCTATCAGACTCCCACGCAGCCCCACATTGCCTTGCGCCGTTGCCGACAGGTTCGCAAGCCGCCCCACTCTGTTCGAAGTGGCTGCACGACTGTTGGTCGAGCACTGGCATGACTATGGCCTGGATACCCGCCTCGACCCATTGTCCCTGCAATTGGCCAGTTTCGGGCAGGTGGAGGATACAGCCTACATACGCCCTTTGTACCAGGTGCTGGTAGAGCGCTATTGCCGGCGCGAAACACTCAACCTGACTGCAAAGCAGGACGTACTCTGTCGCAACCATATGGTCGACCCGTCTCACCCCGTTCCGGTTGACCTACATGCGCTCGAAAAGCTCTTGAACGACTGCGGGCCCATCCTACTGGATACCTACCGCAGCGCGATCATTGACTACTGGTGCGACGCAGACAACCAAGGGGAAACCCCTTGGTTGTGGCTCGCCCGGCACCTGCAGGGGCTGCTGCGCAGTGCCGCCGAACAAGCCAGCGCCGAGGACCGGCTGGTCGCTGCAGAACCAGCACTCAAGTCCTTGTCCAAAGGAGCGGCCGGGCCTGCCGACCTGCTCACCCTTTCCAGCAGCCAAGGCATTTCCATCAAGACACTGGCATGCAACTTTTCCGCCGACTGGCAGCAAGACCCCTTCCTCGCCAGCGCTCTGCTGATCGAACGTGCCGAGGCACCTGGCCAACAGCCCTTTACCCTGTTGTTTACCCCAGTGGGGCGGCTACTGTCGTTTTCTTCGCGCGCACAGTTGCTGGAGGGCATCGCTCGGCACTGGCCAACAGTCTTGGCCAAGTCGCCGCCAACCGTGCACCTGGGCACTCCCGAGGGGCAGTTGTTCCACGCCCAAGCCGCAAACCTGCTGCAGCAACAACTGGAAGGCATGGACCTGGCCGCCTCTGCCTTCAATGACCAAAGCAGCGCGCAGCAGCTTGCCGACGCCCTGGATCGCCTCACCTCCATGGCGCATATATGCAGCATCAAAGACCAGGCCCGCCAGGAAGCGCTAGCCAACCAGTTGCCACGCTGGATACAGAATGCAGCGCCCCTGGCCTTGATCGTTTATAGCTCGATGCTTAGGGATGTCGCTCGTAACACCTTCCAGGCCGAGGGCAGGACTTGGTTGAGCGGCGTGCCAAACGCACAGGCGTTTGCCTGCGAGCGCCTGGCCGAACTGATCCGCCGTGATCACCCGGAGTCCACCTTGGTTCCAGCAGCTGTGCGCGTGATCAATCATCAGGTTACCTCGACTGGGATCCCGCTTCCTGGCGAAATATCCAACGGTGGGGCCATCAAACCTGTCAGCTTTACCCTGGCACAGCTGGCCATCGCCAATCTAGGGCTGCTCCGACCTGGCGAAGTCACATTGGAAACCACAGACGGTCAAGCCATACCTGGCTGGCTCGACACGCTGGCACTGCGCGCCCTGATAACCGAGGCGGACATTGGTGCCACCTACCCTGCGCGGTTACGCGCGCTGCTGCTCGATGACGTGAAGACGCGCGCCAGCCGCGAAAGACTGTTCGCAAAACAGCTGAGCACACAACTGCCAACAAAGATCATGAGCAGTTACCTTGAGCATGGTCGGCCCACGCCGACGGCAGTGCTGGCAACGGAGCAGGTCTTCGCGCCCCTGCCCAACGAGCACAGCACGTGGGTATTGCGGCCCTTGGGTCTGCTGCGAACGATGGACGCGGCCGCCGATCATCCGCTCAACACCTGGCTCATCGAGGATGACTCCCTGAAATGCACACGTTGCCTGCTGTACCGCCCCCTGCACAGCGAGCCAGTAGTGGAATACGCCGACCGCACCGCTTTACTGGTGGCTATCGGGGAGGCCGGCGAGCTGCAGGATGATGTGCTTCATCGCCTGCCTGAGCTGGACCAGCGCATCTATGCCCACGGTGGCTTCAGGGAACCACACCTGTTCCACCCTCTGGACGATGACTGGGCGGTACCGTGGGGCAAGCCAGCACCCGTTACCTTGTCGCGCGAAGCCGCCATAGCCAATCCTGCGCGTGTCATTTACCAGGCCTGCGTGCTGGAGACCCTGAGCAACTTCAAGGCGCAATCGGCAAGCAGCGCGCAATCCCGCTGGCAGCGCTGGGAGGAACTGGGCTGGTTGCTGCTCAACACCGTATTACCGTTTGTCGAAGGGCCGCTGGCCGAAGCAGCCTGGCTGGCTCAGATGGAAACTGCATTCGCTCGCCTGTTTGTTGCCAGTGATCAAGCCGGGGCAGATAACCACACGGGCGACTGGATCCAACTGTTGGTCAATGTTGCTTTTCTGATCTTCACCCATACCATGAAGCGGCAGGAACTGGATCACCCGCTGGACGCACTTCATGCGCCTGGCCAACCTGATGTATCAGTATCGGTTCCTGTGGTGCTTACCCGCCCGACTCCGGCACAACTCGACTTCAGTTGGGCTCAGCCCACGCTCAGGCTTGACAACAACCAGGCCCGAGCGCTTGCCGCCCTGCGTTCAGATGTATCACCAACGGCGCTCGGCTCGCCGACTCCGAGTGGACCGATGCGTGGCTTGTACGTGCATGGCGGTCACCTCCTGGTGCAGATCGAGGCCGCGGTGTTCAAGGTTCAGTTGGACACGACGCTTGACCAGTTGCGTATTGTTGGCGGCGAGAAGGATGAGAAACCAGGACCATTGCTAAGACGCGACGAGGCGGGGCGCTGGCAACTGGACCTGCGCCTGCGTCTGCGTGGCGGCATGCCGCCTTCCAAGCGGATCGCCCAGCTTCGGGAAGCGCGTAAACAGAAGACTCAGGAGATGATCGAACGCGTGGCGAACGACTCTAAGAGCATCGCAGACCAATTGCCTTATCTGGACAAATTGCGCGATCTGGCAAAGCGTTCAGATGAACGGAGGGTGCTACAAAACTGCCTCGCCAAATTGCAGGCCTTTGAAACGTTGGTAAATGAACATATTCAGCGCTTTGAGCAACTGAATGAACTGGCGCCTGTGGCCGACTACAAGTCCAAGCGCGCCGGCACGCTCTATCATCACCTCAATTGCCAACTGCAAGTCAGTGATGTGCTAATGCGCCTATACAAACCCGAGCGAGCTCATCTGTTGGACATGATCGAGCACAAAAGCAAGGAGACACCGCAGGACCAGGCCATTCTTGCAACGCGGCTGGGTAACTTGGCACCACTGATCGATAGCCTGTTCGACAACGCCACCGCGTTCAATCTGACCCTGGAACAGCTACGGCAGCTGGCCAGCCCTTCGCTACCCAGTGCAATGAAGATGGTGGAAAAACTGCAGCAGTTGAAGCAAACCCCGCAAGGCAGATCGTCGCCCTTGCACTGGCGCCTGATGCGCATCGAAAACTGTATCAACCGCTTGGCGCTGGAGCCACTGGACGATGCGGGCCAATACTGGCTCAACCGTACATGGGGCAACCTGGAGTTGGCCATCGGCCAGCAGTTGCAGTTGAACAAACGGATCAACGCCAGTGACGAAGCCAAGCGTCGCTTGCTGGAAAATATCGTACAGCATCTGCAAAGTGCCAAACGCCAGGGGCTGAACCTGCAAAGTCAGTTCGACGAGCCTGCGATCCCCCCGGCCTTGATTACTTTACGTAGTGATATCAGGGAGTTGACCACAAACACGGTCAGCGAGCTCGCAGAATACCCCGAGCTGCCCCAAAGTAGCTCCGTAAGGCAGCTCAGCCAGCATTTGCCCGGCCTTATCGAAACCCGCGATGATGGGTTGCTGCTGGGCCAACCGCGTACCGACGACAACACCATCATCGATATTCCTGGCAGCGATGACGGCGCGGTTGTACGCAGTTACAAGCGAGAGAATGAGCAATGGCTGCCTACTCCTGCAGAGCAGCACAGGCCGGGGCCTCAGCCCCCCAGGAAGCTCAAAACACTGTTCAAGGAAAGCAACAAGCGCCTGGCCAGCGCCAGAAAGAGCCTGGCCGTCATGCAAGGCATCAGGGCCGACACCTGCCTGCCAGTGGAGATCGAGGAGATACTACTGCAGCATCGCGATGAACTTGACCGTCAACGCGCGGCGATCGAGCTGCGCTTGACCCGCGACAACCAGACTGACGAAAGCACTCACGGTGAAGATGCCGCACTGATCATAAAAGACATCGAAGACGTGTCGGCTACGCTGACGAAGCAGGCGGTCGAGCAGCGAACACGTGTAGCGCTTTTGCAAAAGCCACGGATGGGTGAGCTAAGCTTTTTGCTCGAACATCATCAGGTACTAATCCGTAGCACTGGACCTAGGCGGCAACTGGCAAAGGTTGCAGGGCGGCCTGCTGATTACCTGCAAGAATACGCCATCAGCCATGATGGCACTGACCTCTGGTTCGCACATTTCCATTATCCGGACATTGATGCGGAGCGAACCGCCTACACCGCCGGGCATCTGAAAGCGGCAGAACAGCGCTATGCACAGGGCCGCCTCATAAAGGACGCGTCCGGGCCTGCGGTCGAGGTGTACCGCAGCCCGATCGACCTGGCTGCGGCCAAGCAGTACTTCTTCAACCATTAGCCGTGATCTCCGGCAGGGGCAGTTTCGCTGCACCTGCCGGCACTGGTCAGCAGTCCTTGAACTGCGCATCACGCTTGGCAATGAAGGCAGACATACCTTCCTTCTGGTCTTGAGTTGCAAACGCCGCATGAAACACCCGACGTTCGAAGCGCACGCCTTCACTGAGAGTGACTTCAAAGGCCCGGTTGACGCTTTCCTTGACCATCATGCTCACCGGGATCGACTTGCCAGCAATGGTGGCAGCCACCTTCAATGCCTCCTCGACCAGTTCGGCCTGTGGCACCACGCGCGCAACCAGGCCTGCACGCTCCGCCTCCTCAGCCCCCATCAGACGCCCCGTCAGGCACAGTTCCATGGCCTTGGCCTTGCCCACGGCCCGGGTAAGGCGCTGGGTACCACCCATGCCCGGCAGTACGCCCAGATTGATTTCCGGCTGCCCGAACTTTGCGTTGTCGGCCGCCAGAATGAAGTCGCACATCATCGCCAGCTCACAACCACCGCCCAACGCAAAACCCGATACCGCAGCGATGATCGGCTTGCGGCGATTGGCAATACGATCGGCATCACTGAACAGGTCATCGACGTAGATCTGCGGGTATTTGAGCTCGGCCATTTCCTTGATATCGGCACCGGCGGCAAAGGCTTTGGCAGAACCGGTCAGCACCACGCAGCCGATATTCGGGTCACGCTCGAGCTGGTCCAGGGCCTGGTTGATCTCACTGACGATCTGCGCGTTGAGCGCATTGAGCGCCTGGGGCCGGTTAAGGGTAATCAGGCCTACCTTGCCGTGGATATCCAACAGGATGGTTTCGAATGCCATGCAGACTGCTCCTTCAAAGATTGCGCGCAATGACCATGCGCTGAATGTCGCTGGTGCCTTCGTAGATCTGGCAAACCCGCACGTCGCGGTAGATCCGCTCCAGCGGGAAGTCACTCAGATAGCCATAACCGCCTAATGTCTGCAAGGCATCCGAACAGACCTTTTCGGCCATTTCCGAGGCGAACAGCTTGGCCATCGACGCTTCCACCAGCGCAGGGCGCCCGGCATCGCGCAATGCTGCGGCGTGCAGCACCATCTGCCGTGCCACGGCGATTTTGGTAGCCATGTCCGCCAAGCGGAAGGCTACCGCCTGGTGCTCGATTAAGGGTTTACCGAAACTGCAACGTTCCTTGGCGTAGTCACGGGCCACTTCGAACGCAGCACGGGCCATGCCCACCGACTGCGAGGCAATGCCGATACGCCCGCCCTCAAGGTTGGCCAGGGCGATCTTGTAACCCTGCCCCTCCTCGCCCAGACGATTGGCAACTGGAACGCGCACATTGTCGAAAACGATCTGGCAGGTGTCGGATGCGTGCTGGCCGAGCTTGTCTTCGACCCGCGCCACCTGGTAACCCGGTAAGTCGGTGGGCACGATGAAGGCGCTGATACCACGCTTGCCTGCCTCTGGGTCGGTGACAGCGAAAACGATCACCACACCGGCGTTCTGCCCGGAGGTAATGAACTGTTTGCTGCCGTTGAGCACATAGTGGTCGCCATCCAGCCGCGCACGGGTTTTCAGGCTGCTGGCATCGGAACCGGCCTGGGGCTCGGTGAGGGCGAATGCACCGATCATCGACCCGCTGGCCAGCGGTGCAAGGTACTGCTGCTTTTGCAGCTCGCTGCCGAACTTGAGGATGGGCACGCACCCTACCGAATTGTGCACACTCATGATGGTCGAGCAGGCGCCATCGCCAGCAGCGATTTCTTCCAGGGCCATGGCATAGGCCACGTAGCCGGTGTCACTGCCACCATACTGCTCGGGTACCAGCATGCCGAACAGGCCGAGTTCGGCCATCTCCTGGATCGCTTCCCAGGGGAAGCGGTGTTCCTTGTCCCATTGTTCGGCAAAAGGCTTGAGGCGTTCCTGGGCAAAAGCCCGGACCGCATCGACGATCTGTTGTTGCTCGTCAGTTACCAACATGGTTCACCTCAATACAGACATTCGACAGCCATGGCCGTGGCCTCGCCACCGCCGATGCAGATGGCCGCAACGCCGCGGCGTAGGTTGTTCTGGCGAAGGGCCGACAGCAGGGTTACCAGGATCCGCGCGCCCGACGCGCCGATCGGGTGCCCCAGGGCGCAGGCACCGCCATGAATGTTGACCTTCTCGTGAGGCAGGTCGAGTTGCTTCATGGCGGCCAAGGTGACCACGGCAAAGGCTTCGTTGATCTCGAACAGGTCGACCTCGGCCAGATTCCAGCCAGTGCGCTTCATCAGTTTGTCGATAGCGCCGATAGGCGCCGTGGGGAACAGTGCCGGCGCGTCGGCGAAGGCAGCGTGCCCATGGATCACAGCCAAGGGCGTCAAGCCGCGCTGCTGCGCCTGGGAGCGGCGCATGAGCACCAGTGCCGCAGCGCCGTCGGAGATTGAACTGGCGTTGGCGGCAGTTACGGTGCCGCCCTCACGGAACGCCGGCTTGAGTTGAGGGATCTTGTCCAGGCGCGCCTTGGGAGGCTGCTCGTCGTCCTTGACCAGGCGCTGTTCCTTGCCTTCGCTGACCTGTACCGGAACGATCTCGGCGCTGAAGCGGCCTTTGCTGATCGCCTCTTGGGCGCGGGTCAACGAGGCGATGGCGAACTGGTCCTGGGCTTGGCGGCTGAACCCGCCGGCCTGGGCGCAGTCCTCGGCAAAGGTGCCCATCAGGCGGCCCTTGTCGTAGGCATCTTCCAAGCCGTCCATGAACATGTGGTCGATGATCCTGCCGTGGCCCATGCGGTAGCCGCCACGGGCTTTGTCCAGCAGGTAGGGCGCGTTGGACATGCTCTCCATTCCGCCCGCCACGACTACATCGGCAGTGCCGGCCAGTAGCAGGTCATGCGCCATGATCGCGGCCTGCATGCCAGAGCCGCACATCTTGTTGAGGGTCGTGCACGTGGTGTGCTTGCCCAGGCCGGCGCCCAGCGCAGCCTGGCGCGCGGGGGCCTGGCCCAGGCCTGCCGGCAACACACAGCCGAACAGCACCTGCTCGACACTGGCGGCATCCAGCCCGGCACGCTCGACCGCAGCGCGAATCGCTGCAGCGCCCAATTGCGGCGCGGTAAGGCTTTTCAGGTCGCCTTGCAGGCCGCCCATGGGCGTGCGCACGGCGCTGACGATGACAATCGGATCATTGGCGAGGGTCATTAGGGTCTCTCCTTACTTGGCAGCCATGCGCAGCGCACCGTCGAGGCGGATCACCTCGCCGTTGAGCATGCTGTTCTCGATGATGTGGCGGGCCAGCGCCGCGTATTCGCCTGGCCGCCCCAGGCGCGGCGGGAACGGCACCCCGGCGGCCAGGGAGTCGCGCACTTCCTGGGTCATGCCGGCCATCATCGGGGTTTCGAAAATACCCGGGGCGATGGTCATCACACGAATGCCGTAACGCGCCAGCTCGCGGGCAACCGGCAATGTCAGGCTGGCGATGGCGCCCTTGGAGGCGGCGTAGGCAGCCTGGCCTATCTGACCGTCATAGGCGGCGATCGAGGCGGTATTGATGATCACCCCGCGCTCGCCGCTTTCGTCGGCAACGCCTTCGGCCATCGCAGCAGCGGCCAGGCGCAGCAGGTTGAAGCTACCGACCAGATTGACGTTGATGACCTTGGCGAAACTGGCCAGGCCGTGTGGCCCTTGTTTGCCCAGCACTTTTTCGGCACCGACGATGCCCGCACAATTGACCAGCCCGTGCAGGCTGCCAAAAGCCGTTACAGCGGCATCGACGGCGGCCTGGGCCGCTTGCTCGTCGCTGATGTCGGCGACCGCAAAGCGGGCGTTGTCACCCAGCTCGCGGGCCTTGGCCTCGACGGCCTGGGCATTGAGGTCAACCAACATGACCTTGGCGCCGGCCTCGACCAGCATCTGCGCGGTGGCAGCCCCCAGCCCGGAAGCTGCGCCGCTGACGATAAAGTGTTTGTTGGCGATGTGCATGATCGGGTTCCTTTCAGGCGCGGGCAGGGGTGGCCTGTTGCGCTTGTTGTTTGGCAACTTCCTGATTGCGCAGGATGAAGCGTTGCAGCTTGCCGCTCGGGGTCTTGGGCAGCTCGCTGACGAATTCGATTTCCCTGGGATAGGCGTGGGCATACAACCGCTGGCGAACGTGCTGGCGCAGGGTCTCTTCCAGCTCGACACTACCGTGCACACCGCTGGCCAGCACCACAAAGGCCTTGATCAGTTCGGTGCGCTCCGGGTCCGGTTTGCCGATCACTGCGGCTTCGATCACCGCCGGGTGCTCGATCAGTGCGCTCTCCACATCGAACGGCCCGACGCGGTAGCCAGAGGTGGTGATCACGTCGTCGCTGCGGCCGACGAAGCTGATGCTGCCGTCGGTGTTCAACTCGACGGTATCGCCGCTCAGGTAATACTTGCCGACGAAGGCCTTGGTGGGCAGGCCGTGATAGCCACCGAACCAGCAAAGCGGCGACTGCTCCCGATCCACTGCCAGAATGCCAGGCTGCCCGGCGGGCAATTCGGCGCCCTGCTCGTCCAGCACCACGATGCGGTGACCTGGGATGGCGAAGCCGGCAGACCCTGCCCGCACGGGATGCTCAAGGCCGTGGTGGTTGCACAGCACCATGCCCAGCTCGGTCTGCCCGTAGTGGTCATGGATGGTCACGCCCAACTCATCGGCGAACCAGCGGATCACCTCGGGGTTGAGCGGTTCACCGGCACTGCTGACGACCCGCAGGCGGCCCTGGACCGGCGTTGAGAACGCCTTGCCAGCGCCGATCAGCAAGCGATATGCGGTGGGCGAACCTGCCAGGTTGGTGATGCCCAGCTTGTCGATCACCCGCGCGCAGCTTTCGACACTGAACGGGCCATCGTAGAAGGTGGTGGCGTGGCCCAGCGACAACGGCCCGGTGACCGCGTAGTAAAGGCCATAGGCCCACCCTGGGTCGGCCAGGTTCCAAAAGTTGTCTTGTGGCTGCAGGCCAATGGCATCGCGCATGTAGCCCTGGAACGCGACGATCGCGCGTAGCGGCACTTCCAGGGGTTTGGCAGGGCCAGTGGTGCCCGAGGTGAACATCAGCAGGAAGGGATCGTCGCCCGAGCGCATGACTGGCTCGCAATCGGCAGGGGCGGCATCGAGCAGGCGCTGGAAGTCCAGTTCACCCTCCTCAGCGCCGACGATGATCGGCACGGGGCACACGGCCAGATCGTCCAGCTTGGCGCGGTTGCCACGGTCGGTGACCACCACCTTGGCATGCGACTGCTCCAGGCGGTGCTCGATAGCTTTGGGGCCAAAGGCAGTGAACAACGGCTGGTAAACAGCGCCCAGGCGCCAGGTGGCGAGGATGGTCACCAGCAACTCGGGGGTGCGTGGCATCAGCCCTGCTACCCGGTCACCGGCCTGCACGCCTTGGGCCCTCAGGACATTGGCAAAGCGGGACGCCATGGCTTGCATCTGCCCGAATGTGTAGAGCCTGCCATTGCCCTCGCGGTCCTCGTAGACCAGGGCGATACCACCTTGGGCCACATGGCGGTCACAGCATTCGACGCAGGCATTGAGGGCTGCAAGACTGCCGTGCAGGCCCATTGCGGCCTCGGCATGATTGAATGAAAGGACGGCGTCGCCATACTCGCGCATCGTCAGACTCCTGGGTTCTTATTGTTGGAGTGCACCATTGGTCTGACGATGTTCGCGCCGCCTGCCTACCTGGGCAATGGCCAAAGCTGTCAATCTGAATGAGCGTTTTGGCCGCGTGGCTTCTCAGCCTTCGCGATGCGCCAAGCGCCCGCCGGAGCATTGCTGGTGCAGGGCCGGTTTACACCTGCAGGAAGACACTGCGGTAATGCCCCGGATTGCACCCGAACCATTTGCGAAACGCCTTGTAGAACGAACTGCTGTCGGCAAAGCCCAGCCTCTCGGCGATTTCGCCAAGCCCAAGCTGCGGCTGCGCCAGCCAGGCAATCGCCAACTCGCGGCGAATACTGTCTTTGAGCGCCTGGTAGTTTTGGCCCTCCTCGCTCAACCGGCGCCGCAAGGTTGACGCCGACATGCACAACGTTGCCGCCAGTTGCTCGGCAGCAGGCCACTGGCTGGGGGTTTGCTGGCTCAGCGTCTGGCGGATACGACGGGCCAGGCTGTTAGGGTCGCGATACTTCACCAGGATGTTGCCAGGTGCCTCTGCCAAAAAACGCTGAAGCTCGTCCTCGCTGCGGCGCATCGGCATGTCAAGGCAGTCCCCGGCGATGATCATGCGGGTCAAGGGGCGTTCGAACTGCAGGTTTTCCGAGAACATCACCCGGTAGTCATCACAGAAAGGCGGCTCGGCGCACCGCAAGTCAATCGCAAGGATCGGAATACGCCGCCCTCCCAACCAACAGGCGACGCCGTGGACGATCATCCAGAAGGTGAAATAGGTGAACGCACGCCGAGGCTGAGCATTGGGTTCAACGATGACGATTTCGGCCAGGCTTTTCTGGCGCACCAGTACCGGTTGCAGGTCCTGCAGCATCAGCGAAAGAAACGCCAACGCCGTTTCCACGCCAGCCTGCAGGGTGGGCTGGGCCATGCTCGCCCGACACAGGAATGCCAGGCTTCCGGTACGCAGCCCACGCGGGTCCATGGCGAAGAATTCATCGTTGCAGCGTTGCGCCAGCAAGCGCCAAAGCCGGGAGTAGGCCTCGGCGCTGACGCGCGCATCAGCCTGGTCGAGTTGACCGATGTCGATGCCGGCCTGCGCCAGCAGGCCGGCATCCGGCTCACCCGCCGGGCAGGTCTGCAACAGGGCTTCGCGCACCAGTTGCATGGAGATGGTGTCTTTCTCGCTCATCGGCCCTCCTGGCTGTTGCGTGCCGCCCATGTTAGGCCCGCATGGAAAAAACACCAGCCTTGGATTACAGGCTGGCAGCCAGGGCCAGGAACGCCTGAATCAGCCGCAGCTCGCGGCGCCGCTCCAGGCACCCCACCAGGTGCTGGTTGCGCAAACCGTGCCCGGCCAGCGGCCGCGCCACCACACGCGGGTCATTGGCCACCTCGGTCGAGGAAACGACACCAATCCCCAGCTCCGACGCCACTGCCTCGGTGACTGCCTCACGGCTGTCCAGCTCCAGCAGCACCCTGGGCCTGACCGACGCCTGGTCACACGCCTTGTCGAAGGTACGCCGGGTGGTCGAACTGGGTTCGCGCAGCACCATGATCTGCTCATGCAAAGCAGCCAGTGGCAAGTCACCCTGCCCGCTGGCCCAGGCATGGCCTGCCGGCAGCAGTGCGCACAAACGCGACTCGCAGAGGTTTTGCAAGTAAAGGCCCTTGCGCGGTTCGATTTCGGTCAATACGGCCACGTCGGCATGCTCTGACAACAAGGCGGCCAAGGTCTCCTGGGCATTGCCCAGGCGCAGGTTGACGGTGATCCCCGGGTAGCGTTCACGCAATAGCGCCAGCATCGGCATGACCCGGTGCGGCCCATCTGCGGCCACCTCCAGGCGGCCGGTGAGCAGTTGGCGATTGGCCTCGAGCATCGCCTGCGCCTCTTCGGCCAGGCCGAACATCGCCCGGGTGATGGCAGCCAGGCGGGTACCCTCCTCGGTCAGCTCGACCCGCCGCGCCGTGCGCCGTAACAGGGTGATCTGGTAGTGCTCTTCCAGCGCCTTGACGTGCCCGGTCACCGCCGGCTGGCTGATGAACAGGCGCGCAGCGGCACGGGTGAAACTGCCCTCACGGGCGACGGCGTCGAAAGCGCGAAGCTGGAACAGGTTCATATTTATCGGCCTGACTTATGGCTGGCATAACAACAAACAATTTGATTGATAGCTTAGTCAATTGCAACCTAGCCCCCGTAGTTTCAGCGCCAGCTTTTTCGGCTGACCACCTGCAGCTTGTGAGGAACCACGCAATGAGCAACGCCCCGATCCTGCTGACCCCCGGCCCACTGACCACCTCCCTGCGCACCCGACAAGCCATGCTAATGGACTGGGGCTCCTGGGACCGTGATTTCAACCAACTGACCGCCAGCGTCTGCGAGCAACTGCTGGGGATCGTCGACGGCAGCGCCAGCCACCACTGCGTTCCCCTGCAAGGCAGCGGCACCTTCGCCGTGGAGGCCGCCATCGGCACCCTGGTACCGCGCGATGGCAAGGTACTGGTGCTGATCAACGGCGCTTACGGCCAGCGCCTGGCGAAAATCTGCAAAGTGCTGGGGCGCAACTTCAGCACCTTCGAAACCGCCGAGGACCAGCCGACCACCGCTGCCGACGTCGACCGCCTGCTGGCGGCGGACCCCAGCGTGACCCACGTGGCGCTGATCCACTGCGAAACCAGCACCGGCATCCTCAACCCGCTGCACGAGATCGCTCAGGTGATCAAGCGCCACGGCAAGCGCCTGATCATCGATGCCATGAGCTCGTTCGGCGCCCTGCCGATCGACGCCCGCGAAATCCCCTTCGAGGCACTGATCGCCGCGTCCGGCAAATGCCTGGAAGGCGTCCCCGGGATGGGCTTCGTTTTCGCCGAGAAAACCGCACTGGCCGCCGCCGAGGGCAATGCCCACTCGCTGGCCATGGACCTGCACGACCAGCACGCCTACATGGCCAAAACCGGCCAATGGCGCTTCACCCCGCCCACCCATGTGGTTGCTGCCCTGCACGAGGCGCTGCAGCAGTACGCCGAAGAAGGTGGCCTGCCGGCGCGCCACCAGCGCTACGCCGACAACTGCAAGACCCTGCTCGACGGCATGGCCGCCATCGGCCTGCGCAGCTTCCTGCCAGCCGACATCCAGGCGCCGATCATCGTCACCTTCCACGCCCCGAATAACGCCCGTTACCAGTTCAAGGACTTCTACGAACGGGTCAAGGCCAAGGGCTTCATCCTCTACCCCGGCAAGTTGACCCAGGTCGAGACCTTCCGCGTCGGCTGCATCGGCGTGGTCGGGCCGGACGGCATGCAAGCCGCTGTGAATGCCGTGGCCGACGTGCTGCGGGAAATGGAAGTACTGGACATCTGACCCTCTGCCCATCCGATTTCAGGAAATAGCGCACATGAACTACAGCAACCCCACCCAGCTGCAAGCCGCCATCCTCGACTGGGCCGGCACCGTGGTCGACTTCGGCTCTTTCGCCCCGACCCAGATCTTCGTCGAAGCCTTCGCCGAGTTCGACGTCCAGGTTTCCATCGAAGAAGCCCGCGGCCCGATGGGCATGGGCAAGTGGGACCATATTCGCACCCTATGTGACGTGCCGGAAATTGCCGAACGCTATCGCAACGTGTTCGGCCGCACGCCGACCGACGAGGACGTCACTGCCATCTATAACCGCTTCATGCCGCTGCAGATCGAGAAGATCGCCGTGCATTCGGCGCTGATTCCCGGTGCTCTGGACACCCTCACCGGCTTGCGCCGGGACGGCCTGAAAATCGGCTCATGCTCGGGCTACCCGAAAGTGGTGATGGACAAGGTGGTGGAGCTGGCGGCCCAGAACGGCTATGTCGCCGATCATGTGGTGGCCACCGACGAAACCCCGAACGGCCGCCCGTGGCCGGCACAGGCACTGGCCAACGTGATCGCCCTGGGCATCGACGACGTGGCGGCCTGCGTCAAGGTCGACGACACCGTGCCGGGCATCCTCGAAGGCCGCCGTGCCGGCATGTGGACCGTGGCTCTGGTGTGCTCGGGCAACGCGCTCGGGCTGACCTGGGAGGGGTACCAGGCGTTGAGCGCTGAGAAGCTGGAGAGTGAGCGCAAGCGCATTCATGCGCTGTTCGCAGGGTCACGCCCGCACTACCTGATCGACACCATCAATGAACTGCCCGAGGTGGTCGCCGATATCAACCGGCGGTTGGCCAAGGGAGAGATGCCGCAGGCGTTCTGACCGATCTGTGTTGCAGCTTTCGCCGGCAAGCCGGCTTCCACAGCTACCCCGCCGTTTTCACGAACGGTGGGGTAGCTGTGGGGCCGGCTTACCGACGACAAGGCCGGCTCAAACCGCCCGGTTCAGCTTCACCCAGGAGGCAAACTTGTCGATGAAACCCTGCAGAAACGGCCGGGTCTTGTCATTGAGCTTGCCACTGTCCTCGAAAAGGCTAGCCGCCCCACCGATATAAGCTTCGGGCATCTGCATGCACGGCATGTCGAGAAACACCAGCGACTGGCGCACGGCATGGTTGGCCCCAAACCCGCCAATGGCACCGGGCGAGACGCTCACCACCGCCGTAGGTTTGCCACCCCAGGCGCTTTGCCCATAGGGACGTGAGCCCACATCGATGGCATTTTTCAGGCAGCCCGGTACAGAGCGGTTGTACTCCGGGGTGACGAACAGCACCGCGTCGCTGCGCCGGATCTCGTCGCGAAAGCGCCTCCACGGCTCGGGCACACCCGCAGCCTCGACATCCTCGTTGTACAGTGGCAGATCGCCGATTTCGACGATTTTCAAGGCAAGACTGGACGGTGCCAGCTCTGAAAGGGCACGGGCCACCTTGCGGTTGTACGAATCCTTGCGCAAGCTGCCGACGACGACCGCTACCGAATACACCTGGCTCATGGCGATTTCCAACCTTTGCTGGGTTAAGAGACGTTGTAGTTATAGATGACCATTGCTCGGCGCTTAGGTTTTTTTCCTCCACCAGAAAACTTCCAGGTACCATCCACGGTCTATTCCTGCAGACATTTCCTACGCAATTCAGAGGTTTTCACTTAAATGGCAGCAGTAATGGTCGGCCAATTCCACGCCCGTGACGCCGAAGGCCGTATCTACCCCGTCCACGAGTTCCAAGAGTCCACCCTGCAGACCGACGGCAGCGTACAGGGCGCACCGGTCACCACCTATCGCCTGGCCATCGGCGACCGAGTCAACCACTTGGGTGAAGACCGTTTTGAACTGGTACAGACCGGCGTCGAGATCATTCGCATTCCTTGACGCAATCGACCGTATAGCTTCCGGCTTCGCTCTGCAGGCCGTGCACATCGGCGACAAAGCCGGGAAAACCGCTGTTGAAGGCGCGGGCAAACGCCAGGTAGTCGAGGATCGAGCGGGTAGCTTCAGTGAACCGCTCCCCCGGCATGATCAAGGGTATGCCCGGCGGATAGGGCACCAGCATGACTGCCGCGACACGGCCGAGCAATGCCTCTATCGGCACCGCTTCCACCTCACCGCGCACCATATGGTCATATGCCCGGGCCGGGCTGAGCGCCACTTCCGGCAAGCGACTGAACAACCCTTTGAGCTGCTTGGCCGTGGCATTGACGCGATAGCAGTCATGCAGCTGGTTGCACAGGTCGCGCAGGCCGATACCGTGGTAGCGTGCCGTGTCGACTGCAACGATGCTCGGCAGGCACTGGCTTAACGGAGTATTGCCATCATGATGGCGTTTGAACTCCAGCAACTCGGTCAGCAGCGTGCTCCACTTGCCCTTGGTAATGCCCATCGAGAACAGCACCAGGAAGCTGTAAAGGCCGGTCTTCTCCACCACCAACCCGCGCTCCCAGAGAAACTTGCTGACCACTGCCGCCGGAATGCCCTGCTCGTCCAACACGCCGTCGGCACGCAACCCCGGCATCACCAGGGTGACCTTCAACGGGTCAAGCAGCACATAATCGCCCGCCAATTCGCCAAAGCCATGCCACTGCGCCCCAGGCTGCAGCAGCCAGTCCTGCGCAGCGAGCTGATCGACGCCTTCTGCCCCAGGCGGCTGCCAGATACTGAACCACCAATCGGTGGCCGCGATATGTGCACGCAGGTTAGCCAGGGCGCGACGAAAGCTCAGTGCCTCGTCAAACATCTCTTGCAGCAGCGAACGCCCCGCGGGCCCCTCCATCATGGTCGAAGCCACATCCAAAGAAGCCAGGATGCTGTACTGCGGTGACGTCGAGATATGCATCATGAAGGCTTCATTGAAGCGATCTCGGTCCAGTTGCCGCTGGGCGCCGTCCTGTACATGGATCATCGACGCCTGGCTGAAGGCCGCCAGCAGCTTGTGCGTCGAGTGCGTGCTGAACACCAACGGGCTGCCCTCGGTGCAGGCCGTACCCATCGCATAGCGCCCCGTGAAGAACTCATGAAACGCCGCGTAAGCGAACCAGGCTTCATCGAAGTGCAGCACCTGCGCGCTGCTGCCCAGAGCTTGCTTGATCAGCCCGGCGTGGTAGCACAGCCCGTCATAGGTTGAGTTGGTCACCACCGCCAGCTTGATGCGCGGTTCGCGCCCCTTGGCCAAGGGGTTGGCCAGCACCTTGGCCTGGATCGACTCGGCGCTGAATTCGCTGAGCGGGATCGGCCCGATGATGCCCAGTTCGTTGCGCTCGGGGCATAGGTAGATGGGAATGGCGCCGGTCATGATGATGGCATGGACCACCGACTTGTGGCAGTTACGGTCCACCAGCACCAGGTCATCACGGCCGACCATGGCATGCCAGACAATCTTGTTGGCGGTGGAGGTGCCATTGATCACGAAGAAGGTATGGTCGGCGCCAAAGTTGCGCGCCGCCCTGGCTTCGGCCGCTGCCAAAGGGCCAGTGTGATCGAGCAGCGAGCCCAGTTCCGGCACCGAGACGGACAAGTCCGAGCGCAAGGTATTCTCGCCGAAGAATTGATGGAAGGCTTGGCCCACCGGGCTTTTGCGGTAGGCCACGCCACCGCCATGGCCGGGTGTGTGCCAGGAATAATTGGACTGCGCGGTGTGCTGTACCAAAGCCTTGAAGAAAGGCGGCAGCAAGCCGTCGAGGTAGTTGTGTGCGGCACGTGCTACCTGGCGGGCGAGGAACGGCACGGTGTCCTCGAACAGGTAAAGGATGCCGCGCAGCTGGTTGAGCTCGCTCATCGCTTCGGCGGGAGCGTTTTCCAAGGTGACCTGTTCGCCCAGGGCGAAGATTGGCAGGTCAGGAGCACGCTGGCGGGCCAGGCGGATCAACTCGGCCATGTTCTGCAACAGGTGAGTATTGTCGCCAATGCCTTCGGCGGCGATCAGCATGCAGGCCAGGCCGTGGTGGGTGGCCGCGACCAGACGGGCTTCGGCATTGTCTGCCGCGGCGAGAATGGCGAAGCCGTCCTGACGCAGTTCATCGGCAATCCCCCGCACGCGCTCGCCGGCAACGCTGTCGGCCTTGATGGCACGGTGGACGATGAGGATGGGGAACTTGAGGTCCTTGTACATCAGGCTGCAACCTCCGAAGGACAGAGCGTCTTTCACAGGGTAGTAGAGCCTGGTGCTGTCAGTACGGCCCTGTCGCAGGCACGCCGGTGCCTACGCGAATTTGCAGTTCAGTAAAGAGCTTGTGGGAGCCAGGTTGCGGCGATAAGGCCAGGGCAGACTCAGCATCAACCGGCAGGCGTTTCGGTCAATACCTGCCACATCGACGGCCCGCCCGCCGACTTGGCGATAGCCGCCAGGCGCTCTGCATGCGCCTCCAGTTCCTCGGCAGTGGCCATGATCACCCGCCCAGGCGCACGCCCGGTAATCCGGCGGATCTCGCTGCCACCGCTGCCCTGCCCTTCATTGTCGCCGTCCGCCCCATTGCCAGCCAGCGAAAGGCTGGTCTGGCCACCGGTCATTGCCAGGTAGACGTCAGCCAGCAGCTCCGAGTCGAGCAACGCGCCGTGCAGCTCACGGCCGGAGTTGTCGATATCGTAACGCTTGCACAGCGCGTCAAGGCTGTTGCGCTGCCCCGGGTGCCGGGCGCGGGCCAGCAACAGTGTGTCGAGGATGGTGCAGTGCTGCGAGATGTCGGCGCGGTCGCGCTGGCCGAGCAGGGCGAACTCGTTGTTGATGAAGCCGACGTCGAACGCCGCGTTATGGATGACCAGCGTGGCACCCTGAATGAATTCGAAGAATTCCTCGGCCACATCGCCGAAGCGCGGCTTGCCGACCAGGAACGCGTCGGTGATGCCGTGGACATTGATCGCGCCCTCGTCACTCTCGCGGTCCGGTTGCAGATAGACGTGGAAGTGCCGACCGGTCAGGCGCCGGCCAATGACTTCGACGCAGCCGATCTCGATGATCCGGTGGCCTTCGCTGACCGGCATGCCGGTGGTTTCGGTATCGAGAATGACCAGCCTGACTGGACCTGATGTGTCAACCAAAACGTTATCTCTCGTCTAAAGTTCCTTGGGTGCAGTGTATCACTGAGCAATACCCCTCCAACAGCGATTCCGCTGTGTAAACAGGTGGTAGTCAACCTCAGTACACCGAGGAAAATGTAAATCATGACCTTTACCCTCAAAACCTACATCGGCCAGCGCGGTGAGCGCTTTTCGCTTCTGTTCAGCTCTGAGGATCCTGGAGCCCCGCTGTTCTACCCTTGCGCATTCATATCTCGACGGGTGAGGGACACAAGCACACATCAAACTCAAACCACCACTCTTAAGGGGATCCAGCGGCTTATTGAATGGGAGCGTGATCGAAAGGTCTGCCTAGAAGAGAAGTTAAGCCGGGGCGTGACATTGGCACCCTTTGAGATTGATGATCTAGCTGGCCACGTGCGCGGCTGCCGGACCGCAAAAAAAGGTGAAGTCATCAGTTCGCAGAAATTTAACGGATACTGGTCAAGCATCTGCAAATATATCGATTGGCTCACAGATGAATTACTACCAAACCGTAACAGCCCTCACATGCGAATGCTAGTTGAAGAACAATCCCGCCAATTAAACTCAAAAACAAGAAAGCAGACGGCGTCAAGAGCCAGACAAAACCAGAAAATTCTTAGCACAAACATCTCATCAACCGAGCGCACGCAATTGCTAATACTTTTTGAAAGCTCCTTGGACAGCCACCATTCCGCACACCTTCGTCACGACAGCCATGCAAAAAAAGGTGTGCAATTACGCAATATAGTCATGCTTAGAATCTTGTATGAGACCGGAATGCGGCGCGGCGAATTACTCTCTCTCAAGCTAAAGAATTTCGTGGAGGCAAGCGGTGGTGAAGGTGCGTACTTATCCATCGAGCGAAATCATGATGACGAGTTTGATAGGCGAGCTAACCAACCGGTAGCCAAGACTCTTGGGCGCGATGTTGCTATTTCTGAAGATCTCGAGTCCCAGATAATGAAGTACATCACCCAATATAGAGCAGAACTAAACAATGTAGGCCTAAACCCCGACTCTTTTATCTTTTGCGTACACCGTTCTGGAAAAACCCAAGGCACCCCTATTACAGTAAATGGATTTAATTCTGCCCTCAATCAGTTAAAAAACAAACACCCTGCATTGGGCAAATGTCAGCCCCATGCATTCCGTCACGATTGGAACTACAGATTTTCACAAAAAGCCGACGACCTCGGCATGTCGGAAACTGAAGAAATAGAAGCCCGCGAACAGCAGATGGGTTGGGTCCCCGCCTCTTCGATGGCTAAAGTCTATAACCAACGTCACAGGCGTGAGAAAGCACTTAATCTTGCGAGAAAAATCGCTGAAGATACGAAGAGGCCCAACAAATGAAAAGTCTAACCGCCAAATCTAGACTCAACGGCCGAACTGCTACCAACCTTAGCCGCAACACCGATGCGGCCACGCATTCAGAAAACATAAGAATAAACTCAATCCAAAGCGCCAAAGCCTCACTGGCTATTGATTTGAACGCCACAGCTAACCCTAAGCATAATACCAGGCTCTTCTGGAATGGAAACGTGCTGATCAGTCTCGAGACAACCAACACAGACTGCACACTTTTACTAGCCCCCCTCTCCCACGAAGTGAGAGAGTCATTTAAACAAGCAATTATACATTACCGAACAGACGGCCGACTAGGCATAAGCAGCATCCGCGCAATCATCAGAACATTACGAACGGCAGCCAAAGCCCATCCTACAGATATCATCGACACTAACTGGATTGCCAAAAGCTTAAAAGAAAAACGATTTCGCAAAAATAAAACGGCGATCCGACTATTTCTCGAATATTGGAAAGACAGACACCCTCACGCAATAACATCAGAAGCACTCAACCTTCTTGCTCAAGTACGTTCTGGCGCTTCCAGATCTGACAACGTGAACTCAGACGACCCAGAAATTAGCTGGCTTACCGACGAAGAGTTTGAAGACACACTTCAAACCACCTGGACACACTATGATGAAACAGGAGATGCTCAATCAGCACTGCTACGTCTCCTATCCCTCCAGTACGCTAGACGTCCCAGCCAGCTAAGAGACCTTAAGTTTTCTGATCTGAAGACTGGCTCCGGAAAAAACCATACAGATGCTATCGAAAACGAAATACACTTCCCTGCACGCAAGGAAAAATTTATCGACACCGAATTTCGAGGCGGCAAAATTGAAGAACACCCTATTGCGGATCATCTCTGGCATCTGCTACAGATTCAGCGCAATAAAATCCAACTTTGCTTTGAGAGCGTTCTCCATACGAAACTATCAGATAGCCAAGTGCAATTATTACCGATCTTCACAACTATCCGGAGAATTCTAAAAGCATGTAGGACCTTAGAAAATATCTTGCATCTAGACCCTGTTAGCAATTTAGGTGATGAGCTTTTTCACTTGGACCCTGACCGCATCTGCGGTGCAATTGCTTTTAAATACGACCTAACCATAAATCGCGACTCTACGAAGCCACCCACTCTTCCCTTAAGTCAGAGAACTGGAAAACCCATCCATATACACGCCATTCGATTGCGCCACACTCGTATTCGCCAGCTTGCACGTCAGGGTGTCCCTCGTGCGATCCTGTCTCACTGGCTTGGACACATTTCCGACCAAGCACTCAACTCCTACTATAACGACCCAAGCGAGCAAGCCCGCCAGATCGATGAACTTTTGGCTCCTATGCTGACCCCTATAGCTATGGCTTTCACTGGGACGATCATCACTACCGATGCAGAAGCAACCCACCCCAATGATCCTCTCAAACGTCTCGACTTCGCTAAAGATGGACTGCTTCATAATCTAGGACGCTGCGGGAAATTCAGCTTCTGTGCTACCACGTCAATTCCTATTCCATGCTACAGGTGTCGTAACTTTGAACCTTTAGTAGATGCACCACACGAAGAGGTTCTTGAGGCCCTAAGATTCCGTCAAACTCAAGAGCAGGCGTTGATCATAAAATCAGGCAGCATGCGAAATCTTCTTATACCAATCGACCTCTCAGCCGACATTCGAGCCGTCGAACGTTGTATTGCCCAATGCAAATTGAAACGAGAGGACTGAAATGCTTGCGAATCTCATGCTCGTCAGCTTCAACCCAAATCCAGAGTCTAGTGCTAGCACCAACCTCAAACAGTTCGTTGCTTACTGCCGCGATGAGCTTACATTATGGAGCGACAACGACTGCTTTAACTGGGAGAGCAGTATTTGGCTAGACACTTATTACAAAAGGCGATTTCGCTTTACAAACCTGGCTAACAGCAAACTTCACCCAAGAAAAGAGGCAAAATCAGACCAGCTTCTTCATCCAGAACTAATTGACGTTATAAAAGCGTGCCTACGCTATCGACACAGCATCAGGCCTCACGGAATAATCAGCCGTGAATTACAGGCGTTCAGGGCTCTTGAGCAAGCAATAGTAGAAGACATGCCTCAACCCAACATAATCTTACTCAATGAACGTCACTTCCGCCGAGCTGTAGAACTTCTCGAGGACTGCAGCTGCAGACAGAGCACGGTCTCTTCACTTCTGCAGATGCTCGCATTTCTATCTGAGAAACTAATTCTACCTGCAGAGGTTATTCGCTGGCAAAACCCGTACGTGGGTGACAGGTCATATAGCAACCTGAGGGGGAATAACGCACCAGCAGCCGTTAAGCGTCAGAAGGTCGTTAACCAAGATGCACTTTTCAGTATCGCTGACGTTTTCAGTCGACCGCTGTCCAACCTAGACGACAGCGATATCATGATTACTTCCACAACAGCTCTACTGCTCTCTGCACCTATGCGGATTGGTGAGACCCTGAGATGGCGCACGGACTGCTTAAGATCAGAAATCGACAAGAACGGTGTCACTCAGAAATATCTTGCCTATTATGTACCGAAGACTCAGAGTTATGCGCGAAAGCCGATTCCAGCGACGATGAGCGAGGTCGCCATAGAGGCAATTGAACGTTTACGCTCAATTACGGAAGAAGGACGCCGATTGGCGCGATACATGGAGTCGTGCCCTACAAAATTTTACCGACATTCCCAGTGCCCAGATGTGCCTGATGACCAGGTACTTACTCGACAACAAGTAGCTCAAGCACTTGGATACAGGGAAGCGAACGTCGCCGTGGATTTCATCAAAAAACACACGGGCAAAGCTAGTCTTACCGGCTTCACTCTCGACAACCTATGGCAGATGGTTTTAACTGAACACAAAACTCTAAACCCACATTTCCCTTACCAGACGCCTTTAAAGGGAGCTACGCCTCTAAAAATGAGTGAGTCGCTCATGTGCTTCCGCCGCAAGCAATTTGGCGCGCACCACAGAACAAGCCCCGTCCTTCTTGCTCCCTTTAACCCTGACTACTACCGAAAAAGGTTAGACGGAACGGTTAGACGGGATCGGAAAAATCAGCGTCCGATTTGTTTTTTTGCGAAGCATGGCCTCGACCTGTTGAAGCTCAATTCCCATAGTCTGCGTCATTTCTTGAACAGGCTAGCCAAACTGGGTGGTGTATCAATTGAGACTATTACTGAATGGAGCAGCCGAGCCACCATCCAGCAGACTCGCACCTATCTGCATGAACCCGCAGAACAAAGTCGAAATCGCGCCGCCCTCATCCATGGTACCAAGCAAGAGCATCAGCCTCAGCCACCAATCACTGAAGAGGAAGCAGAAAGTTATGGCAGAGGCCCCTACCACCGCAGCAAATATGGATTATGTCGTCGTAGCTGGCGAGCAGGGCCGTGCAACAAGTTTGCCGACTGTACCAACTGCAGTGAACTGCTTGCATGCAAGGGCGATAAGATTGCCCTAGAAGCGATTAAATCTGACCTGGAGAATATGCAGCGTACGCGAGATGCCGCTGAGCGGGCAGTGTCAGCAGGAGAGCGCTCAGGAGGGATGTGGCTCGCTAAGGCCGAGCCACAGATAATTCGTCTTGCGGATCTGATCAGGGTGTTAGAAAACCCTGAGATCCCCGACGGTTCTCCTATACAGATTCAAGGTACGGACTTTAGTCACGAATCCACATTAGTCAGGGAAAAAGCACAAGAATCAGGCATACAACTACTCGATAAAGATCGCTTGGCTATTGAATACGGACAAGACCTCATTGACTGCTTGAGTATGCTTACAAACTAAACCCCAAGGAAAATCCAATATGCCAAAAGTCATTACAGACAAACAAACTCGCGAAATCTGTCGAATGATCCACGCCTGGGACTGTAATCAACATAAGCTCGATTGGAACACGATATGCTTGGGTGCACAGGAAATTCTGCATTGGCCGACACCTCCCACCCGGCAGGCGCTCAACAAAAAGCCGACCATAAAGCTCGCATACCAGGCAAAAAAAGAGGTAATACGCCGCGAGCTAGAGCAAGCAGCGAGGTTGCCTCGCCCAAAAACCATCAAAGAAGGTGCCGAGCGCATCCTGCGGCTAGAAAATGAAATTGAACATCTTAAAATTCTCAATTCTAAACTGGCGGAGATATTCAATATAATTGTTTACAACGCCTCATTGGCAGGCCTCAAAAAACACGACCTGATGAAGCCGATGCCTACCACGAAAGAGCCACTGTAAAGGGCCGAGTTTGAAAGGCTTAGTGATTTGGCAAAACTGCGCTCGACAAAGGCCCTAATAGAATTGAAGTCTAGCCGGAAGCGTTCACGATATCCGAAACCACTCAACGCCCAATCGTTCAGGAATGGCCGCCGCCTGAAGCCACTGCTTTCATGGTCACCAGCAGCCAAGGCAACATCGCCAATGTCATTCGTAACTAGATCCCGCTACCGAGCGCCGCTGGCATCAGATTTGTCAGTTTTAATACTGCTCAAAGCAACCACCCTAAGGCTAATCGAAAAGCTCAAAATGGGTGTTCTGACGGATGATCGCGCTCCCGTCACCAGCGGTGCGGCATAATGAGTCCTACCCAGCAGGCCACTGAGCCAGACAAACACAAACCCTCCAGACGGAGCCGGCCTAGCTTACCTTAGGTTAGATGTGCAGATATTAGAAAGCTCCGAAAGCCTTGATATGACCGGGCTGTAGCGAAAATTTCGTCTTATTCTTGCACATTTTTTTGCAGTTTTTCCGTGCGATAAAAGGTGGCACGCATCCACTCAGTTGTTCGACCAAGAGATACGAATTTCCCTAGAGTACGCCAGCCGACAGCCTCGATCGTCATTTTCACCGAAGCCGTCACTGAGGAGTTGGAGGAACGCTCAAGCAAGCCAGCTCTCAACCACATCGGCACCGTACTGTTTTTTCCAATCTTTGAGCAACTTGTGGTTACCACCTTTAGTCTCAATGATCTCGCCATTATGCGGATTCTTGTACTGCTTAACCTGACGGGCACGACGGGGGGCTTTCTCAACAGATGCTGGCAGAGCAGCACGGCGGTTAGCATGCGGATCCAGCAAATTGATTATGTCCCGAAGGCTGTAGCCATATTTGGCCAGCAGATCACGCAATTTGGTTTCAAATTCGATTTCTTTCTGAAGCTCGGACGAGCCCTTCATCGCTTCCAGCTCAGCCAACTGTGCGGCCAATTTTTGCTCAAGCTGACGGAACTCTGCCAGACGGGACATAAATACTTCCTCAATACCAGATGAAATTTTGGATCACTTTAATACATTTAGGGACACTCTACTCAAGTCTTCTCCAATAAATGATCGATTTTCTCACATTCCAGAAACGCAAGCGCTGCCCTTTTCGCCCCTCGGCGATCACGGAAGCGAAGGCGCAGATGATTTAAGCGGACAGAGGTATGGTTATAGGTGACTTTGGCGACCAAGGTCATTTGAGCGCGGAAGTCACCCTAATCACCCGTTCCGCGAGCAGGCCTGAAGAGGCCCGTCGTCAGACCGCGGACCACGTGATCGTGGTCACCGCAGTTGAAACCCCGCCGCCTGCTGGCCCGCAAACAGCTATATGAGCCGCCGATGCGGCTCATAGCACTGCAAGCGTTTTTCTTCGCTGGGTGAGGCTATTCGCACTCTCGCCTGCTGGTTCCACAGGCAACCAGCTCGAATATGGGTTTTCGGTGTATTTACTGCGGCTTCACACAGCCTGGGTCGGAAGCGGCCAACTGGAACACCCAGCATGCCACCATAGTGACAGCATACTATTTCTACGTGGGTTGGCTGAAAAGATGGGGTAAGCTGGATATGAAGGTCACTCTCGTGACACCCAACGATGCGCGATAGTTTCAGTATTGCACCGGTCAACCTACTGCATCAGCTAGGGGATGATGGGTAGGCTTCATACTGCCGCCGGAAAACCGCCCTCTTCTACTCGATAACACCACCGTTTGCAGTAGCCTGCAGACGGCCCTACAGCGCTCGTCAGGCGGTGAATGGCCTCCGGGCTTGCAGCCTGGTGCGCTTTGCGCTAGCGTAGCCGGACGTCGCTACATGGTCGACGGGCTGCCCACCCTTTATAGGCCTCGCTGGCCGCAGCTAACCGGATCGAACCATGCTCATCACTGTAATCTCTTGAACTGAGCCTTTCCGGGCATCGGGGATGGCGGGTGGGCGTCTCCGATGTCGCTCCTACTGGAGCAACGGAGAAAACTCATGGTTCCAAACACTCCACACGAATCGATTAAAGTCCAGGCCAAGCGCCTGCGCGACCTGTTCAGTATCGACCTGACCACCGCCAAGTACGTATTGGCGCGCGGGCCGTATGGCTGTGCCGACTGGTCGGATCTATGCGCCCGCCTGAGTGAAGAACTTCCACTTCAGAATGCTCTGCAACTGGCCGAGCTACCTCAATCCTCCATTGCTGCCGCGTACTTGGCAAAGCATCTGCGCCGCTTAGCCTCCTCGGTCAGTCAACTGATCCTCACCAACCGCAACCTGCCTGAGCTCTGTGAAGCACTGCGACAAGTCTTCGCAGTCCCGGGCAACCCGGTAACATTGGCGGATGTGCTGCAGCCAATCACGCCGACAGCGTGGCAATCCACCGCCCTCAGTCCGGATCCGCTGGCCGTAATTCAAAGCCGGGTCTGTATCAACGGCGTAGAATTGCAGTTAATAGGAACCCGTATTTTCTGGCCGCGGCTGTTTACCTTTGACGCTGAAATCACAGTAGTGGCACGCACGGCTGAGCCAGTTGGTGATGACCTTAAAATCATGTGGGAGGTCGCGCCGTGGTATCAAGCCAGCCGCAACTACCTACTCGAATATCAGCGAGGTGATGACTGGGACGATCTGCCGGAGTTCGCCGAACCGCACATTGCCGAGAGTCCTCGCATGTCGCAGCATCGCCGCTGGCTTGCTCAGTGCCTGAAATGCTGGTCGCAAGAGTGCCACTATAACGACGAGGGTGAGGAATTCATTCCGTTCCTGTACCAGGACCACGCTTATCTGGTGTTTGGTGTGCCCTGCTCAGAACAGGCTACCTCCTCCTTGCGCCGCCAGTATGTCCAATTTTCAAAGGACGACAGTCATTGCTATCAGGTGATTTTGTTCGACGGTCAACTGGTGCAGATCGAAAAGCTGACACCCCCCAATTCCTCTGACCGGCACGAATGGGAATACGCTGACTATCACCAAGCGCTGTGTCACAGACTGCTGAGAGGCGCAGCCGCTGCCGGCTGGACTACCGCCCCCACGAGTGGCTGGGATGACCTGCTGTGCATTTCCCCCGCCAACCATTTCAGCCTGGAGTGCGAGTTGCGGGTGGAGATCAAGCCCGAACCAGACGAAACCCTCTGCACCTTGCAGACCGATAACCAGGACCTAGCCGTGGAAGTGCTGGAACGTGTGTCCAAGGGCCGGTTCATTCAATATGAGCACGCTGAACTGGGTGATAGCTATGCCATGCGTATCGATCTGCCGCCGCAGTCTGCCCGCGCAGACCTGAGCTTGTCACTGGATTTTATCGAAGAGACCGTCTTCCAAAGCGCACATCTGATCGGCCGACGCGTGACGCACACCGATGAGCACGGATCCGCGCTTTACCTCGAGCTCAAACCCGCCTTGCTCAAGCTGGTGCAACGCCAATCACTGAAGGTCCTGAAGAAGGCTCTCTGTGAAGGGCAGATTCTGCGCGTCCAGGGCCTACCCGAGCAACTGAAGGAAGCGCCCGTTGTACCGCCCGATGCATCAGCACGCGAACCCTCAGACACATGGGAATCCAATCCGCTGGCAGAACCACTCTTCGATGGTGAAGGCCAGCTGCTTTTCCGCGCCACCCACTATCAACGCGATAACTTCTAGCCCTAGGCTCAGCGATGTAGCCTACGCTACATCGCTGAACAATCGCTCCCGCTCCATTCTCCGTTGACGAACACTGCTCGCGAGGTCGGCTCGACAGCCTCAGACTCGGCGCGTCAGGCCAATCTAGCCTTAAGCTGCGCGAGCGTGGCTTTTCACCTTGCCCAAGATTCTTTTCATCCAAATTGGACTGACGCACCAAAACCGAGCGCTGGGAGCATGGCTGGAGGAGCGGATAGGTGACAGTAGGTATTAGGGATTCAAACATCTTGGATGTCGACCAACCGGCGATCGTGTCCCACGAAGTGGTGTAACTCATCATGGCTCTTGCCATTGAGTTCGCCGCTTAGTTGATTACAGCTGACAGCTTGGCTTGTGGATTATCGCTGACCGCTTCGAAGGCCTCCAACTGCATGTAACGTCTTTGCAGGCACCACTCGTCGTTCTGCTCCAGCAGCATCGCGCCTACCAGCCGTGTGATGGCCGGATCGTTGGGGAAAATCCCCACGACATCGGTGCGGCGTTTGATTTCAGCGTTGAGCCGTTCAAGCGGGTTGGTGCTGTGTAACTGCTGCCGGTGCGCCTTGGGAAACGCCATGTGAGCCAGCACTTCATCCTCGCAGCCGTCCATGAACGTCGCGATCTTCGGGTACTTTTCGCGCAGTTGATCGGCGACCAACCGCCATTGCTGATGGCATTCGGCACGGCTGTCCTGGGCGAAGACCGTGCGCAGCAGCGCCGCTACCATGGTGCGCTGACCTTTGCCGACGTGGGCCATGGCATTGCGCATGAAATGCACACGGCAGCGCTGCCAGGTCGCGTTGAACCCCTTGGAAACAGCCGCCTTGAGCCCTTCGTGGGCGTCGGAGATGACAAGCTTCACGCCCCGCAAGCCACGTCGCATGAGGCTGCGCAGGAAGTCTGTCCAGAACGGCTCAGCCTCTGACGGCCCAACCCGCATGCCCAGGACTTCGCGGCCACCGTCGGTGTTCCACGATCGCTGGCTTACCGGCGATGGGCCGCAAAGCGGCCCCAAATCGATATACGGCCACGGCGATTATTACGGCGACCGAGACGATGCGCCCGGCCTCCCGCACCTTGACGTAGGTGGCATCGATCCAGAGATAGGGCCAGTCGCCTTCAAGCGGGCGATCAAGGAAGGCGTGAACGCGCTCATCGATCTCACCAGCTAGCCGTGACACCTGGCTTTTGGAGATGCCGGTCATGCCCATGGCCTTGACCAGCTCGTCCACCGAACGCGTTGAAACGCCTTGGATGTAGGCTTCCTGGATCACCGCCGCCATGGCCTTCTCGGCGGTACGTCGGGGTTCGAGGAAACCAGGAAAGTAGCTGCCTTGGCGCAGCTTCGGGATCTTCAGGTCAACGTCGCCGGCGCGGGTTTGCCAAAGGCGATCACGGTAGCCATTACGGCTATTTGTCCGGTCTGGGCTTTTGACATCGAAGCCCGCGCCGCACAGGCCTTCGACATCGAACTCCATCATGCGCTGGGCAACGAACTGGATCATTTGCTTGAGCAGATCAGCGTCTGCCCCTTTCTCAACCAACTCGGTCAATGCGATAGTGGGCTTGGTCATCGTGGTTTCTCTGGTGAGTGTTTGGTCTTCGCAAACTCAACGTTAGCCAAGAACCACGATGACCATCCTCTTTCGCCCGTAGGGCGCCTTCGGCTGGTTCAGTTACACCACTTCCCGGGACACGATCCAGAGAGCGGCAGCGGTACCAGAATCTGTGCCTCTGAGACTATCAGCCATGCGCCCACTGATGGTGCTGTACCCATTGAAGCCGTAGGGTGAGGAAGCCCTGCCAGGAAATGGGCGTCCTGCGACCCAAAGGGCTGCACTATTCCAGTGATACGCATCGACGCAGTTCACTCGCCATCGAGACCATGATTACGTACGCCGAACAGGAGCAGCCAAGACTGACTCCGTCCATCGAAAGACATCTTGCATGCTAGCATTCTAGTGATGCATGATGTGTTCATAAATACAAACAAGCGGTGCCCATCATGGTCAGCATTGCGTGCAAAGCCCCCTCTACCTTCACGTCATTCCTCCACGTGAAGCGATCCTCCAAAGGCCGCCATCATGGCAGGTCTTATCCGAATCGTTTTCGCAAGCAGTTAAGTCCTTTCGCTTTCTTGAGCTAGAGGTGTCTCCTGTTTTGTGCCCACGGCCTCTGGCCCAATGAAAATAAGGAAAATAGAAATGAGCATGATGAAAGCTGCCCGTCTGCATAAGGTTGGTCAGACCTTCCAGCTCGACTCGATCGAGGTCCCGAAACCACGTGCACACGACGTAGTTGTTGAGGTGAAGGCTTGCAACTTGGTGCCTAACCTTCGCAATGTCATCGAGAGCTACTCCACCTGGTTCCCCTACCTCCCGCTTCCGAAGCTGCCGGCGGTCTACGGTTTGGACGCTGCTGGCATCGTTAAAGAGGTGGGTGAAGGCGTGCACGGCATCAAAGTCGGAGACCGCGTGTACGTGAACCCCGGCCGTAGCTGCGGCTCCTGTCATGCCTGCTTGCGCGGTCAGCATATCAACTGCACCGCTTTCACCTTCCAGGGCTACTTCGGGTTTGGCCCAGGCTCCCAAGAAATCTTCGAAGATTATCCCTACGGCGGGCTATGCCAATACATGACCGCGCCGGCGTCGGGCTTGGTCAAGCTCCCTGAAGCTATCTCCTTCGAACAAGGATGCCGGTTTGGCTATCTAGGCACCGCCTATTCGGCCCTTCGCAAAGCAGGCGTGTGCTCTGGTCAATCTGTGCTGATCAGTGGCGCCACCGGTACGCTCGGACTTGGAGCTGTCCTGCTTGCCCTGGCGATGGGGGCTACAAAAATCTTCGCAATGGCTCGCAACCGCCAATTGTTGGAGCGCGTTCGCGCTCTCGCTCCAGATCGGATTTTCACGATTTCCGTCGGGGATGAGCCACTGGGTGATTGGGTTCGTAAGCACACCGATGAACTCGGTGCTGACGTCTTCATTGATGCGGTGGGCCCTGGCGCTCCTCACGAACTTACCGTTGACGCAATTGGTGCCCTTCGCCGCGGCGGCCGCATGGTGGATATCGGGGGTATGTCTGAGGACCTGCCAGTACCGATGTTCAAACTCATGTGCTTCCAGATTAGCGTGATCGGCTCCCTCTGGTTCACTGTGGCAGAAGGTCAGGACATGGCCGAAATGGCTGCCGCTGGCACCTTGGACCTATCGGTATTCGACCAGGAAGTATTCGCCATCGAACAGGTCAACGAGGCGATGGATGCGATAGCAGATCGCAAAGGCGGTTTCACCAACGTTGTAATCAATCCCAGCCTGACCTGAAACGCAGCGCCGCTCGATCGGGCGGCGCTCAGTCGGAGATCCAACATGAAAGTGAGACGAGTAGTTGCAGGCACGCAGAATGGTAAAGCTGTATTCCTAGCCGACGGTTTCGCGCCTCAGACCCATGAGTACAAAAATATTCCAGGATTCGCTACTTCTTTAATATGGCAAACGGTGGCATCTCCGTCCCTTCCTGAAGCATTTGACGATCCAGTTCAAGCCAGCTCTTCACTGCTGCCTCAGCCTGGAGAAACCAAGTGTCTGGCGGTGAGCTTCCCGCCTGACTCAGTCTTCCAGTCCTCGGATTTCAATCCCGAGGAGGCCCATGCTGAGCAGCAACGCCACCTGCTTGGACTGTATGAATGCTTCGACCCTGAGCGACCAGGCATGCACGCATCTCCGACAGTCGACTACGGCATTGTGGTCAAAGGCCCTCTCATTCTCGAACTGGACGACGGCCAGATCAGGGAGCTCGCGAGCGGAGACATCGTGGTGCAGCAAGGCAATATACATGCTTGGCGAAACCCCGGGACCGAACCTGCGTTGGTTACATTCGTCCTGATTGGCGCCCACGTCCTGCGGTAAAAAATTACATAGGATAATAACAATGAAAAGTTATGTAACACGCGCCGGCGTTGCTAGCGCGTTCGGATGCTCTTTGCTCGTTTCTTCGCTATGTTACGGTACTGAAAGTGGAGATACCGTTTGGCCGCTAGGCGTACAGACCGTTCTTCCGGCAATCCTGCCCCCACCAGGTGAAACCTCTTTGTACAGTTATACCGCCTACTACAAGGCGGATAGCTTTAAAGACAACAGTGGCAAATCCTCTGTCCCAGGGTTCAGCTTGGAGAATTTTGTTCAAGCTATTCGTGTGGTGCACACGTGGGACGTGAAATTCGATAGCGGCGTTACTCTCAGCAGCGGAATCATCGGGTCAGCGAACAAGATCAAGGTTGAGGCATTCGGAAACAGTGATACAGACTCCGGCTTCAGGCAGCTGTACCTTACCCCTCTATATGTCGGCTACTCGCCTTCCGAAAACTTGCACTTGCTAACGGGATTCAGTGCCTTTGTCCCATTGGGAAACTATGACGGTAATAAGTTAGCGAATAGCCCGCCAGGCTATGCGAGCTATACTCAGGAATTTGACCTAACCTGGTTCCCCCACCCTAACTGGGAGGTCTCGATTGCACCGACCTTCACCATCAATGCGAAGAACGACGACACCGACTATCGCTCGGGCAACGTGTTCAACGTCGACTACCTGCTTGGCTACAGGCTGCAGTCCAATCCCAAGGTTCAGCTGGGTTTGGTGGGATATTACACCAAGCAGGTCACCGATGATCGCTACGACCATGGTGACCTCGATGATGGGAACCGGCTGAGTAAATTCGCCGTTGGCCCCCAAATCTTCTATGCGTTTGATCAGAAGTCAGGGGTCGTGCTCAAGTGGATGCGTGAGACCGCGGTCAAGAACGGTCCCAAAGGCGACTCTCTATGGCTTGAGTTCGCGTTCCCGCTATGAGGCTAGCTTCTCAGCCTCAGGCATTTTAGATACGACATCCTTCGCCACACTGTGAATATGGCTCGCAGCCGCATTGGCTGCAGCCTTTTTGTTCCTGGTTTTAAGCGCTGCAAGAATCTCATCATGCTCATCAGTAGCAGCCCCCAAGTGCACTTGGAAGCCGCAGGTTTGCACGATGAAAAAGTCGGATAGCTCGAAATTTGCTACTTGGCGTGACGAGAGTATTGGCGATTTCGCCATTGAGTGCAGCACGCGATGGAATTCTACGTTCAAATTCCGATAACTGTCGGCAGCATCGCTGTGAGCTGGATTGATGCTTCTAATTTTGTCGTTGATCTCGGACATACGCAGCACATCATCAGGGGAGCCACGCTCAGCAGCAAGCCCTGCGATAAGCGCTTCGTTGTTCGCAAACATTTGGTAGAAGTCATCAACTTCCAAACGTGTAGGGTGCACAACCTCACATCCAACCTGGGCAGTGATCACGACAAAGCCCCTCTCCTGCAGGCTGTTCAGTGCGGTCATGATTGGCTGACGACTGACACCCGTTTCCTCGCTGATTTCCTTTACCAGGATTTTTTCACCGAACGCATATCTACGATTCAGTAGGCGTTCCAAAATGTGCTGATAGATAGCGGTCTTCTTGTTTGCCACTTGCATCGGTGTGATCTTCCTAGGACTGAGTGCGCGATTCAACATTTCGCTAACTGGCTTGCATACTAGCATTTCGGATAGTAAACCAGATTTTCGCACCAATCGCTTCGTCATCCGTCGCGACCCATTCCCAACGCGTGAATCCATACGACGATGAGCGGGCATCTCTAAGCTTGCATGCTAGCATTCTAGCGTGCATGATGATCAGGCAGACAAAAACAAATCTACCTGCATGGCGCTGCCCCTCTGCCGTAAGGCATTGAGGAAAGCGCTCATGCCGTCCCAGTGCGAGGCGGCCTGCACTGGGGCACGACGTAAAGGTTTCGTATCGATGAACGCTTACCTGCATTGCCTATCGCACACGCCCCTCATTGGGCATTTCGATCCGCCCAAGAACGTGCTCGATGAAGTAGATGAGGTGATCCGCGCCGCCCGTGCACGCATCGCCGCTTTCGATCCTGAGCTCGTGGTGCTTTTCGCTCCAGACCATTACAACGGCTTCTTCTACGATGTCATGCCCCCTTTCTGCCTGGGCATGGCGGCAGAAGCCATCGGCGATTTCGGCTCGCTCGCCGGCACCCTGTCTGTCCCCAAATCCATCGCTGAAGCTTGTGCTGAGTCTCTGCTGAGCAATGGCATCGACATGCCTGTTTCGTATCGCATGCAGGTCGACCACGGCTTCGCTCAACCGCTCGAATTCCTTCTCGGCGGCCTGGACAAGTATCCGGTCTTGCCGATCTTCGTGAACTGTGTGGCCCCGCCTCTGCCTACCTTCGAGCGAGTCAGATTGATGGGTGATGCGGTCGGTCGATTTACGCGCACCCTGAACAAGCGGGTGCTGTTCCTGGGATCGGGGGGCCTTTCACACCAACCTCCAGTTCCGGAGTTAGCCAAAGTCGATGCCCGGATGGCTGATCGGCTCATGGGCAGTGGCCGCAACCTGCCAGAAGACGAGCGCACCGCTCGCACCCAACGCGTGGTCATCGCAGCTGAGCGATTTGTCGAAGATCAGAACACCCTCCACCCGCTGAATCCCGAGTGGGATCAATACTTCCTCGACGTTGTTGAGCAGGACCTGTTGAGCGATCTGGATCAGCTCCCCAACGCACATCTTTCCGAATTGGCCGGCAAATCCACGCATGAGGTCAAGGCCTGGGTCGCTGCGTTCTCAGCGCTCGCTGCCCACGGCGCATACACCGCAACTGATCGCTACTACCGAGAGATCCCGGAGTGGATCGCAGGCTTCGGCTCTATCAGTGCGCACTCTCAGCGCTAACAACCTTCACGGAGAATCAATCGTGACTGCAATTACTGAAAAAGACACCAGCAAATTCGTTCGCGTCCAAGACGGCGAGCTGGATCTGAATATTCATTACAACGACTGCGGTGAAGGCAAAGAAACGGTTGTCATGCTGCACGGTTCTGGCCCTGGTGCTAGCGGCTGGGCCAACTTCAATCGCAACATCGAGCCACTGGTAGAGGCTGGCTTCCGGGTCATCCTCATGGACTGCCCTGGCTGGAGTAAAAGTGATTCGATCGTCAGCACAGGCTCTCGCTCCGATCTTAATGCCCGTGTTCTGAAAGGTTTGGTCGATAAGCTGGACCTGGACAAGGTGCACTTGCTCGGCAACTCCATGGGTGGCCATACAGCCGTAGCCTTCACGCTGACTTGGCCTGAGCGCGTAGGCAAACTCGTGCTTATGGGCGGAGGCACCGGCGGGGTCAGCCCATTCGTATCAATGCCGACTGAAGGCATCAAATTACTCAACGGCCTGTACCGCGAGCCAACGATCGAAAACCTCAAGAAGATGATGAACATCTTCGTCTACGACACCAGCGACCTCACCGAGGAACTGTTCCAAGCGCGCCTGGACAACATGCTGGCTCGAAAAGACCACCTCGAAAATTTCACCGCGAGCCTCGCTGCGAACCTCAAGCAGTTCCCTGACTTCAGCCATCGCCTCGGCGAGATTCAGGCCGAGACCCTCGTAGTTTGGGGTCGCAATGACCGCTTTGTCCCGATGGACACCGGCCTACGCCTGGTTGCCGGCATCCCCAACTCTCAACTGCATGTCTTCAACAAATGCGGCCACTGGGCCCAATGGGAACACGCGGACACGTTCAACCGCATGGTTCTCGACTTCCTCACCCACTGATCGAGGTCACGATGAACATTACACAAGAGACCCTTGAGCGCTTGGCGGCTGATCTGCGCAGAGCTGAAGGAAAGGGCGAGCCTGTTGGACCACTGCGTGACGTGATCGGCGCCACAAACGTGGAAAGTGCCTATGCGATTCAACGCTTGAACCAAGCCCATGCCATCGCAAATGGACAGCGTCTGGTTGGCCGCAAGATTGGATTGACCAACCCCAAGGTCCAGGCCCAGCTGGGCGTAGACCAGCCGGACTTCGGCTGCCTGTTTGCAGACATGGCGTACGGCGACAACGAAGTGGTTCCGTTCGAACGTGTTCTGCAGCCCAAAATCGAGGCAGAAATTGCACTGGTTCTGGAACGCGACCTGCCTAGCGCTTCCACAACTTTCGCAGACGTCATCGCCGCAACTGGCTGGGTTCTCCCGGCGCTTGAAATTGTCGGCAGCCGCATTGAGGGCTGGAACATCAAATTCGCCGACACCGTGGCTGATAACGCATCAAGCGGGTGTTTTGTCCTTGGCGGCCCTGCACAGCGCATTGATGGCCTAGACCTGCGCGGCGCAACGATGCGGCTCTCTAAAAACGGTGAGGTCGTCAGCTCTGGCAGTGGTGCCGAATGCCTGGGTAATCCGCTGAATGCAGCTGTTTGGCTCGCTCGCACAATGGCTGAGTTTGGTGAACCTCTCAAAGCAGGCGACATCATCCTCACAGGTGCCCTGGGACCGATGGTCGGCGTAAGCGCAGGTGATCATTTTGAAGCCGAAATCGAAGGCCTTGGCCGCGTCGGCGTGTCGTTCAGTGTCGAGTGATGGAGATCTAGAAATGACTACAAAACGCAAAGTCGCCATTGTCGGCTCCGGAAACATCGGCACCGATTTGATGATCAAGATCCTGCGCAATGCCAAGCACCTGGAAATGGCCGTGATGGTTGGTATCGACGCTGCTTCTGATGGTCTGGCCCGCGCAGGCCGAATGGGCGTGGCTACCACTCACGAAGGTGTCGCTGGCCTGGTCAAAATGCCAGAGTTTGCTGACATCGATTTCATCTTCGATGCTACCAGTGCCGGTGCTCACGTCAAAAACGACGCCATGCTGCGTGAGTGCAAGCCAGGCATCCGGGTGATCGACCTTACTCCGGCAGCTATCGGCCCTTACTGCGTACCAGTGGTTAACCTCGAAGAACACGTCAACGCGCAGAACCTGAACATGGTCACGTGCGGCGGCCAGGCAACTATTCCAATGGTCGCTGCAGTATCGCGTGTTGCCAAAGTGCATTACGCAGAGATCGTCGCATCAATTGCCTCCAAATCGGCGGGCCCAGGCACCCGAGCGAACATCGACGAATTCACTGAAACCACCTCGAAAGCCATCGAAGTCATTGGCGGCGCAGCCAAAGGTAAAGCCATCATCATCATGAATCCGGCTGAGCCTCCTCTGATGATGCGCGACACCGTCTACGTGTTGTCTGAAGCAGCGGACCAGGATCAGGTTGAGGCCTCCATTGAAGAAATGGTTGCCGCAGTGAATGCGTATGTCCCCGGCTACCGCCTCAAGCAGAAAGTGCAGTTTGAAGTCATCCCTGAATCTGCCCCACTGAACATTCCCGGCCAAGGCAAATTCAGTGGCCTGAAGACCTCTGTTTTCCTTGAGGTCGAGGGTGCTGCCCATTACTTGCCATCGTACGCAGGCAATCTCGACATCATGACTTCTGCTGCGTTGGCTACCGCCGAGCGCATGGCACAGTCGATGAGCCAAGCCTGAGGAGCGCAGATATGAACGGTAAAAAGCTCTACATTTCGGACGTGACCCTGCGTGATGGTATGCACGCTATTCGTCACCAGTACTCACTGGATCAGGTCCAGGCAATCGCTCGAGCACTGGATGTCGCCAAGGTCGATTCGATCGAAGTAGCCCATGGTGACGGCCTTCAAGGCTCCAGCTTCAACTACGGCTTCGGCGCACACACCGATATCGAGTGGATCGAAGCTGCCGCCGACGCGGTGAAGCACGCCAAGATTGCAACACTGCTGCTCCCAGGGATTGGTACTCTACACGACCTCAAAGCGGCCTATACCGCAGGCGCTCGCGTCGTCCGTGTCGCCACCCATTGCACCGAGGCAGACGTCTCCAAGCAGCACATCGAATACGCCCGTAAGCTCGGCATGGACACGGTTGGCTTCCTGATGATGAGCCACATGCAGACCCCCGAAGGCCTCGCGCAGCAGGCAAAACTGATGGAAAGCTACGGTGCCACCTGCATTTACGTCGTCGACTCCGGCGGCGCGATGAATATGGATGACATTCGTGAGCGCTTCCGCGCAGTGAAAGGGGTGCTTGATCCGGCCACTCATACCGGTATCCACGCACACCACAACCTGAGCCTCGGCGTAGCCAACTCGATCGTCGCCGTGGAGGAAGGCTGTGACCGCATCGACGCGAGCCTGTCAGGCATGGGCGCCGGTGCTGGTAATGCCCCACTGGAAGTGTTCATTGCGGCAGCAGACAAGCTGGGCTGGAATCACGGCACTGACCTGTACGCCCTGATGGACGCAGCAGATGACCTGGTTCGCCCACTCCAGGATCGCCCGGTACGTGTTGATCGGGAGACTCTCGCGCTCGGCTACGCCGGTGTGTATTCGAGCTTCCTTCGCCATGCAGAAGTTGCAGCTGCGCGCTATGACATCAAAGCAGTAGACATCCTGGTCGAGCTGGGCAAACGCCGCATGGTCGGTGGCCAGGAAGACATGATCGTCGATGTCGCACTGGATTTGCTGAAGCGCTGAGGTTCGCAGACAGCTCCACGCAAGCTGTCTGCAGCAATCCCCTCCCGTCAGGGAGGGGGTCTATGAGACAACAATAAGAGAGACCACCCGACATGAATGCCTCGCAAAATCCCTACTGGCAGCACCTCCGAACACGCAGTGATCAGCCCACCTACTCACTCTTTTCTGAGTGATTACTGAGCTGATGTAGCTCCACATTACTGGCGTTACTAAAACCACAATCACGTGTTTTCTGAAGACCTTTCAAGGGCTTCGGAGGGGGTCGCTATGACTGACAAAACTGACAAGACCAAACTTTTCATCACCATCGCGCTTTGCTTCCTCGTAGCATTGATGGAAGGCTTGGATCTCCAAGCCCCAGGGATCGCGGCTCACGGCATGTCTGCCGACTACAGCTTGGATAAGCTGGAAATGGGCTGGGTCTTCAGTGTTGGCGTACTTGGTATGCTCCCAGGCGCTTTCATTGGCGGCCGCCTTGCTGATCGCTATGGCCGGAAGAAAGTACTCATCGTCTCGGTTGCACTATTCGGCATCTTCTCCCTCGTCACTACGGTTGCCTGGAGCTTCAGCGCGTTGCTGTTCGCCCGGCTCCTGACAGGCGTGGGGTTGGGAGCATCGCTGCCCAACCTGATTGCACTCGCCTCTGAAGCCGCTGGTGAGCGCATGCGAGGCACGGCAGTAAGCTTGATGTACTGCGGTGTACCGCTGGGGGCCGCGTTGGCAGCCGCCATTGGGCTGCTGGATTTCGGGGCTGGCTGGAAGCTCGTCTTCTACGTCGGCGGCGTGGTCCCTTTGGTCATCGTTCCCTTGCTGGTTCTCTTCCTGCCCGACGTGTACAAGCAATCAATTGCAGCCACCACCACGATCGAAGTTCCCTCCACCAAAGCCATCCTGGTTGAAGGCGGTGCACTGAAGAAAACCCTGCTCCTGTGGGTTAGCTTCTTCTTCACACTGATGGTCACCTACATCCTGATCAACTGGCTGCCAAGCATCCTGATTGGACAGGGATTCAAACCGAGCGAGGCAAGCGTCGTCGTATTGGCCATGCAGCTTGGAGCGGCCGTGGGTACGTTGATGCTCGGCGTTGCCATGGATCGCCTACCTATCTGGGCCATGTCGGCACTGGTTTATGGGGGCATTCTGATTTCCTTGGCCTGCCTGACCGTGGCGGCTTCACTCCCTACCATGATCGGTGCAGGATTCTTGGCCGGCATCTTCACAACGGGTGGCCAGTGCGTGCTCTACGCCCTTGCTCCTCAGTTCTATCCCGCCAATGGCCGGGCGACCGGGACCGGCGCAGCACTCGCTGTCGGTCGTATTGGTGCCATGACGGGACCACTCGTCGTAGGAAAAATGATGGTCCTGGGGGCCGGTGCGGGCGGCGTAATGTTGGCCTCGGCGCCGGGCATCGTTCTAGCGGCTATCTCGCTGCTTTATCTCTCGTCTCTGAAGAAGCGCCCTGAGCTGAGTGCTTCAGCGGTTTGACCGAAATTGCGTCATCACAAAAACAAAAAAGAAGACACGACATGAGCAAATCAACAACTATTGCATTCGCCGGGCTGCTGGCTATGCATGCTGCTTCACTCCAGGCAGCCGGGTTCGTGGAAGATTCGAAAGCTAAGGTAACGCTGCGCAACTATTACTTCGATCGCAATTACATCAACCAGACGCCGCAAGCTGCGGCGCGAGAGTGGGCCCAAGGCTTCATCGTCAATTTCAACTCGGGCTTCACCGAGGGCGTGGTCGGCTTTGGATTGGATGCTCAAGCCATGATGGGTTTGCGCCTGGACTCCTCACCAGACCGGGTAGGCACTGGCCTCTTGCCGTTCTCTGCCGCCACCAGGGAGCCCGCTAAGGATTACTCCGAGCTAGGGCTCACAGCGAAGATCAAAGTTTCCAAAACCGAGCTGCAGTACGGCACTGTGAGCACGTTCTTGCCGATCGCATTCGCAAGTCCAACACGGCTGCTGCCACAGACTTTCCGCGGGACCTACCTGCGCTCGCAAGACATCAGCAATTTGTCACTGCACGCGGGGTGGTTGGACCGAATCAACCTACGAGATTCAACTGATTACCAAAAGATGCGAGTTTCAGCGCCGAACGGACGTTTCAACGGAGCTGCGGAGTCTGATGCCTTCTATTTCTTGGGCGGCGATTACGCCTGGTCCAAAAACCTAACCCTCAAGTACTACTACGCAGAGCTGGAAGACATCTACGACAAGAACTACCTCGGTTTCGTCGACACCCGTGAGCTGGGTTCAGGACGGCTCACTTCCGACTTCCGCTTCTATGACTCCAAAGACAATGGATCCGCAAAAGCTGGGCAGGTAGACAACCGCAATACTGCATTGATGATGACCTACCAGCTCGGCGTGCATCGTCTCGGCGTTGGCTTCATGCAGCTGACCGGCGATACCGCTATGCCCTATCTCTTTGGTACTGAGCCTCTGGTGATAACCGAAGGCACCCTAAGCTCGGAGTTCCTAAACCCTAAAGAGAGAAGCTGGCAGGTCAAGTACGACTATGACTTCGCTGGGGTTGGCGTCCCAGGACTGAAGGGCATGTTGCGTTACGTCAGCGGGGACAACATTGATCTTCCGAACCTTGGCGGCGGCAATCTCAAAGAGTCGGAAAAAGACGTCGAGCTTTCCTATGTCATCCAGAGCGGTACCTTCAAAGATGTGGCACTCCGAGTAAGGCACGCTTGGTATCGAAATGATTTCGGTCCTGGCGCTACTCACCGTGATGACAATGAGCTGCGAGTGAACGTCGACTACACATTTGCTTTGTGGTGAAACGACGCGCTAGTGCCGTTTCAATCCGGGGAAGAAAAAGAGTGACGACATAGGAGTTGAGCATGACAGGTCGCAGCACACTAGGGATCTGGTTTACTTTTCTGTTTGGTGCGATCTGCGCGCTTGGCCCAATGTCAATTGACATGTCCTTGCCTGGGATTCCTAACTTGGAGCATGAACTGGGTGTGCAAGGGGGAAAAGGCTCGTTGACCTTGGCGATATTCCTCGCTGGGTTCTGCTCAACACCTCTTGTCAGCGGGCTGATCGCTGATCGCTTCGGTCGTCGCATCACGCTACTAGTCAGCCTATTATGCTACAGCCTCGCAGCTTTAGCCTGTTCACACTCCAGTGACTTCACGGCTCTGCTTGTGGCTAGAGCTTTCCAGGGTGCCGCTGCCGGTGCATGTGTTGCCCTTCCGTTCTCGATTGTCAGAGAGAGTCTTCCAGAACAGACAGCACGCACCCATATAGCCAGCTTGACGGCGGTTGTGGGTCTCGGACCATTGATCGCGCCATTGCTTGGCGGCGTGATCACTGATTTCTGGTCCTGGCGTACGGTTCACCTCGTACAGGCGCTGGCGGGGGCCGCCATTTGGCTTGGGCTCTGTTTAACCTATAAAGAAACACTTATACCGACCCTGCGTAAGCAAATCTCGTTCACCTCAGCAGTCATTCGATGCGCGGCATTTTTGAAGAACCTGGTTTTTTCCTGCTCATCAATCATCTATGCCGCTTGCTTTACCATCATGTTCGTATTCATCACGGCTTCGCCAAAAATTTTTTACGGTGATTACTCTGTAACGGGGCTTCAATTTTCATTGCTTATTTCTCTCATCTCAGGTGCCGCGTTTTTTGGCTCCTTGACCACCGCTGCCTTGAACCGTCGAGGCTGGACCGACAGAAGGGTCATGGTGATCGGCTGTTCAGGCTTACTGATTAGCATCGCAGCACTCGTACTGCAGAGAACGCTCGGCGAAATTTCGTTAACCATGCTTGTCGTATTTACCAGCCTAACGATCTATTTTTTTGGATTGGTATCCCCAGCAGCAACCCACAGTGCACTTTCAACGGCAACGGAGGATAGAGGCACCGCCTCAGGACTCCTCCGGACTGTTCAAATGCTTTTCTCCGCAGGGATTAGTGTGACTCTTCCTTGGTTCTACGAGCTGATGCCGGCCTTGAGTGCAGCGTTGCTGTTGATGAGTTTCTGCCTAGCTGCGGCCCTCATTGCTCTGGTAGGTATGATAGCTACTTGTCGCCCCATATCAGAAAGAGAAGAAATTGAAGCGGTTGAAAAAACTTAACTGCTTGCGCGCTGAGTGCCCCCAGGGGATGGGCAAAAGCAGGCACTAGAGAGGCTGACGAAATGCAGCTTCGGCCTCGTTGTCTACGCCATGCTTGCATGCTAGCATGCAAGCATGGGTTGGCGGCAGGCTACTCCTCGCACTTTGCGTTGACCTGATTGCCCTGAACCTAAAGAACAATAAATATCCGGAGGTCCCATGCAGCAGCCCCTCATCACATACGCGCACTCTAAGTCGCAGCGTTCTGACGTTCGTCCTTAAAAGCTGGCACTACCTGACGCCTAGTTCGTCGGCGTTCCGGTTTCCAGCACCAAAACTGATCCGAGCCTTTGCGAGCTCGAAACGACCTTTGTAACGCCTGGAGAATAAGAAAATGACTACCTCCAATAGCTTTGACACCGATGTTTTGGTGATCGGCACTGGCCCTGCTGGTGCGACCACTGCCCTAGCACTCGCCACCTACGGTGTGCGGGTAAAAATGGTCACCATGTTCAACTGGCTGGCAAACTCGCCGCGCGCTCACATCACGAACCAGCGTGCCATGGAGGTCGTGCGTGACCTTGGGTTGGAAGAGGAGGTGGTGAGAGCGGCCACGCCCTGGGATCAGATGGGCGATACGCTGTTCACCACCAGTTTGGCAGGTGAAGAAATCGCACGTATGCGCACCTGGGGCACTGGCGACAAACGCAAGGGCGACTACGTCCAGGGCAGTCCATGCACCATGCTGGATCTCATCCAGCCTGAAATGGAGTCTATCCTGCTCAAGCATGCTGCAGCACGCGGTGCTCAAGTGAGCTTCAACACCGAATACTTGAGCCATAAGCAGGATGCCGAAGGTGTAACTGCTCGCATGAAGGACGTTCTGACCGGTATCGAATACGAGGTCCGAGCGAAGTATCTGGTGGGCGCCGATGGAGCCAACTCCAAAGTAGCCAAAGAAATCGACCTACCGATCGTAGGCGAGATGGCAAGGGCTGGAACCGCTTACGTCATTTTCAACGCAGACCTGAGCAAGTACGTAGAACACCGTCCAAGTATCCTGCAGTGGATCGCTACTCCAGAAGCTGGTTTCGGTGAGATCGGCATGGGTTTGTTGCGCGCCATCCGTCCGTGGGATCAGTGGATTGCGGGTTGGGGCTTCGACATAACCAAAGGCGCTCCGGATCTATCCCCAGAAGTGGTACTAGACAAGATTCGTCTTTTGGTCGGTGATCCCAAGCTGGAAGTTCAGATCGAACGCATGTCGACCTGGTATGTAAACCAAGCACATGCCACCGAGTACTCCCGTGGCCGAGTGTTCTGTGCTGGCGACGCTGTTCACCGTCACCCACCATCAAGCGGCCTGGGCTCCAACACCTGTATGCAGGATGGCTTCAACCTTGCCTGGAAGCTGGCTTACGTTCTTAAAGGCTTTGCCGATCCGAATCTGCTGGAAAGCTACACCGCAGAGCGTGCGCCCGTGGGCAAGCAGATCGTGGCACGTGCCAACCAGTCGCGTAAGGACTATGCCCTGCTGAAAGAGTGCTTCAACTTTGGCAATGGCGTGGACACCATCGCCAAGCTGCTTGATCGCATGCGTGACCCCAGCCCGGCTGGTGTGGAAGTTCGCATGAACCTGCAGAAGGCGCTGGAAATCAAGAGTCGCGAATTCAACGCTCAAGGTGTCGAGCTGAACCAGCGCTACGTGTCCTCTGCCGTTAAAGCTGATCCTAGGGATGGTGTTGAGCTCTGGGCTCGTGACAAAGAACTGTACCTGCAGGCTACCACTCGCCCTGGTGCCAAGCTTCCTCACGCTTGGCTAGTTAACGAAAGCGGCCACCGGATTTCTACACTCGATGTCGTGGGTAAAGGGCAAATGACGCTTATCACGGGCCTTGCCGGCCAGGCATGGGTGGCTGCTGCAGAAAGCTTAAACCAGCCATTCCTGAAAACCGTTGTAACAGGCGCAAAAGGGACCGCGGACCTCTACTGCGATTGGCAATCGGTTCGTGAGATTCACGAGGCAGGCGCGCTTCTGGTTCGACCTGATGGCTATGTCGCTTGGCGGCACAGCAACGCTGTTTGGTCGGCCGACGAAGCAGTTTCAGAACTGCAGCAGGCTCTCCAAAGCGTCCTCGGTTAAGCATTACCTCGGAGGCCCGGCTCGATGCCGGGCCTTCTTTTTATTTGCTCCAACTGCGCTGGAGGCCACTCGGCCGCTGCGCTGCAAACACTAGATGTAAAAACCAACCGATAAGAGCCCGTGGGAGAGTGGCGCACCTGCTGCTGCGCCTCCCTCTCAGGTCCAAACTGCCTCGAGTGCGATGAGGGTGAACTATGGCTAAGGCCGCTGATGTCGTTGTGCAATGCCTGGAAAACGAAGGTGTCGAGTATGTATTCGGCATTCCCGGTGAGGAGAACCTCGACCTACTGGAATCCCTGCGCAAGTCGAAGATTAAGCTGGTATTGACCCGTCACGAGCAGTCCGCGGGCTTCATGGCCGCCACCTATGGTCGCCTGACCGGCAAGACCGGCGTCAGCCTGTCGACCCTCGGCCCTGGCGCGACCAACTTGGTGACCGCCAGCGCCTACGCCTATCTCGGCGGCATGCCGATGATGATGATTACCGGCCAGAAGCCGATCAAGAAGTCCAAGCAGGGCCGCTTCCAGATCATCGATGTGTGCGGCATGATGGACCCCATCACCAAGTACACCCACCAGTTCGCCTCGGCCGACAACATCCCGGCACGCATGCGCGAAGCCTTCCGTCTGGCTGAAGAAGAGAAACCGGGCGCCGTGCACCTGGAACTGCCGGAAGACATCGCCGCCGAGCAGACCGACAGCTTGCCAATTCCACCGAGCCTGCACCGCCGTCCGCTGGCCGAGCACGTGGCCATCGAAGCTGCCATCGAGAAACTGCGCACCGCACGCAGCCCTATCCTGGTAATCGGTGCCGGCGCCAACCGCAAGATGACCGCCAAGGTCCTCAAGCAACTGGTCGATAAGACCGGTATCCCGTTCGTCACCACCCAGCTGGGCAAGGGTGTAGTTGACGAGCGCAGCCCGCGCTTCCTGGGTAATGCTGCGCTGTCGTCCGGTGATTTCGTGCACCGTGCAATCGAAGCGGCCGACCTGATCGTCAACATCGGCCACGATGTGATCGAGAAGCCGCCGTTCTTCATGCTCCGTGGCGGCACTGAAGTCATCCATATCAACTTCCGTTCTGCCGAAGTCGACGCCGTGTACTTCCCGCAGATCGAAGTGATCGGTGACATCGCCAACGCCGTCTGGCAGATCGCTGAAGGTCTGGGCGACACCTCGCACTGGGACTTCACCCGTCTCATGGCGATTCGTGAAGCCAACGAAGCCCAGATCGCCGAAGGCGCCGACGATGACCGCTTCCCGGTCTATCCTCAGCGCCTGGTGGCCGACATCCGTCGCGTGCTGCCGTCCGAAGGCATCGTCGCTCTAGACAACGGCATCTACAAGATCTGGTTCGCCCGTAACTACAAGGCGCACAAGCCCAACACCGTGCTGCTCGACAACGCCCTGGCGACCATGGGCGCCGGCCTGCCGTCGGCCATGGCAGCGCACCTGGTGTACCCGGACCGCCCGGTGATCTCGGTGTGTGGCGACGGTGGCTTCATGATGAACAGCCAGGAATTGGAAACCGCGGTTCGCCTGAACATGCACATTACCGTGGTAATCCTGCGTGACGACGGCTACGGCATGATCCGCTGGAAGCAGGCGAACATGGGCTTCACCGATTTCGGTCTGGACTACGGCAATCCGGACTTCGTCAAATATGCCGAAGCCTATGGTGCCAATGGACACAGGGTGGAAAGCGCGGATGCTTTGCTGCCACTGTTGGATCATTGTATTGCCAACCCCGGCGTTCACGTCATTGACTGCCCAGTCGACTACAGCGAGAACGACCGCATCCTGAACAGTGAACTGCGCAAGCGAGCGCTGGCGGTCTAATCAGTGGCAGAAACGGCGCTACGGTTGACAGTACTCTGTTGAGGCTTGCGGAACTTGAACCTCCTCGCACAGTAAGTGGCGAGGAGGCTCCTTGAGCACCGCCAAGAATGATCTCAACGCGGCTTTGATGACTTGAGGCGGTTGATGCTGGCTGCGTAGGCCCTCATAAAGCAACCCGGTGACCAACCCTTTGAAGACGGCTATCGAAGTGAGAAGGTCCAGAGTCTTCGGCAATTCACCTTGAATAATCGCATGCCTAAGCACCTGATGAATGTACTGCAGGAAGCGATTACTCGCTTGCTCCATGCGGCTATGGATCAGACCCGATTCGTCCCCCCCCTGATAAATCAAGATTTCCGAGAACTGCTTTGACTGGGGGCTATTAACAGCATCAAGCATGGCGGTCACCACTGCTTCCCAGGAGAGTTCGATCCCGTCGTCGGCGGAGAACTCCAATTCAAGTGGATGCTGCCGCGATGTCAGCACCGCCTGAAGTACTTCTTGCTTCCCATTGAAATGCCAATAAACGGCGCCACGAGTGACGCCCGCCTTTCGGGCTATTTGGTCCAGCGTAGCGTCTGGAAATCCTTGGGCAGCGAACACCTCGACAGCCGCGTCGATAATGCGCTGTCGTGTCTCTTCCGCCTCGGCTACCGTCTTCCTGGCCATTTTAACTAGGGCGCTTTCTTCGACGCGCGACCGATGGCGCGCTCTATATTCTGCTTGCTCAATAGCAGAGCTTTTTTGATCGTGTCCGACTGCTTACTCGCTCTGGAACTCGGCATTACGACTGCGAGGGAGTAATAGCCAAGGTAGGTATCCAAAAGCGTTGCGAATGAGCAAACGCCATCGATATGTTCATCCAGATCGCTTGCTATGCCGCTCGCCCTGACTTCACTCAGTTGCTTGATCAGCGCCTGTCGTCCGAGCGTGTTTGGGGTGAACACTGGAAGTTGATCACTGAGTGCTGCTGGGAGTGACTCCTCAGGCAGCGCTGCCAAAAGGACCTTACCTGCGGCGGTCGCAGCGGCGGGCACATTGATGCCAATCGGAAACACCACACGCAGCTCTCGTTCTGACACGATGCGATCCAGCACGTAGATTTTATCGCCGGCTAGAGAAGCCAGGCAGACCGACTCTTCAAGCTCCTCCGCCAATGAGCGTAAGTACGGCTTTACCAACGAAAGAATGTCTGATTGTGCCTGGTTGATGAGCTGGCCAAGCGCCGGCCCAAGGCGGAAGCCTCCACTAGGGCCCAATGCCTCAACCAAAAACTCTTCTTCCAGGGCGTTGATGATTCTCTGGACGGTCGAGCGCGGCAGCCCGACCAACTGCGCGATAGCCGCCAAACTCAAGCCATTCGGATGACTGCCAAGGGCTCGCATGATCGAGGCAGCTCTGGCGATGACTTGAATACCCCCCGCCTTGCCACCGACTTCGTCTGATTGGTTCATATCTCTCCTCAGCGTGCACCGCTGCAGCATCTGTTATGGCCGCCACTTTAGAGCTCCGTGCCTCGCCTAGCCAGTCACACGTTCCGAACATCTATCTCACCAACGTTCGACCGATGGTTATTACTGCTTGCTTGCGCTCATAGTATCGCATAGTGGTACACTTGACCACATGGTGATTCAGCAATTACAAGTCCCCGGCCTAGGGGCGCAGAGATGGAGCAAATCGGTGAGACAGATACGATCCTCGCGTGCATTACATGCAATTCCCCTAACGGCGCTGATGCTGGTGACCGGCTGTGGTGAAAAAGACCACATCGCCTCAGCTCCGCCTCCCCCTGACGTGGGCGTATACACCGTCCGCTCACAGTCTCTGACCCTGACAACCGACCTGCCCGGCCGGACCTCGGCCTACCGGGTAGCGGAAGTGCGCCCACAAGTATCGGGGATCCTTCAAAAGCGGTTCTTTGTTGAGGGGACTGAGGTCAAGCTGGGTCAGCAGCTCTATCAAATTGACCCGCGTACCTATGAGGCGCAATTGCGTCGGGCCGAAGCTAATCGAACTACTGCGCAGAACCTGGCTCGACGATATGAAACGTTGTTGAAAACCAAGGCTGTGAGCAAGCAGCAGTACGACGATGCCCTTGCCGCATGGAAACAGGCGGAGGCTGACTATCAGGTCGCTCGTATCGACGTTCAGTACACCCGTGTGCTTTCGCCGATCTCAGGCCGCATCGGACGGTCGACAGTTACCGAGGGTGCACTCGTTACTAACGGTCAAGCACAGTCGCTCGCCACTGTTACTCAGCTAGACCCGATCTATGTTGACGTCACTCAGCCGATCACGAAGCTACTGGGCCTACAACAGGCATTGGAGTCAGGGCGACTTCAGAAGACAGGTGAGAACCAGGCCGAAGTCAGCCTGACCCTGGATGACGGTAGTGCTTACCCAATCCCGGGCACCCTTAAGTTTTCTGAGGTCAGCGTTGATCCGACCACAGGTTCAGTAACCCTTCGCGCCGAATTCCCGAATCCTAATCGCAAGTTGCTTCCAGGCATGTTTGTTCACGCCCTCCTGAAGGAAGGTGTGCAGCAGGCGGCGATCCTGGTTCCACAACAAGCCATCAGCCGCGATACGCGTGGCGTGCCAAGTGTCTGGGTGGTGAAGGCCGACAACACTGTTGAGGCCCGCGAGGTCCAGACCCTACGAACTGTGGGCAACGCCTGGCTGATCAGCAAAGGCGTATCCGAGGGAGAGCGAATCGTGACCGAAGGTATTCAACGTGTTCGCAGCGGCATCGCCGTCAATGCGGTAGAAGCCAAGAATGTGGATTTGGTAGCTGACTTCGCCGCTACCACTGAAGCCTCGGCTAACTGAGAGGGCGCAGTAAATGTCTCGCTTCTTTATCGACCGGCCGATCTTCGCTTGGGTTCTCGCTATCGTAGCCATGCTCGCCGGCGCACTCTCGCTGGCCAAGATGCCGATTAGCCAATATCCAAACATCGCGGCCCCTGCCGTTTCGATCCAGGTCAGCTACCCAGGTGCTTCTGCACAAACCGTCCAGGACACGGTGGTCCAGGTCATTGAGCAACAGCTCAGTGGTCTTGATGGGTTCCGATATATGTCGGCTGAAAGCGCCTCTGACGGCAGCATGACCATCATCGTGACCTTTGAACAGGGGACCGATCCGGATATCGCTCAAGTTCAGGTGCAGAACAAGCTGCAACTGGCGACACCTCGTTTGCCGGAGGAAGTTCAGCGTCAGGGTCTTCGCGTAGTGAAGTACCAGATGAATTTCTTCTTGGTCATGAGCTTGGTGGATCGCTCGGGGAAGCTCGATAACTTCGACCTGGGTAACCTGATCGCTTCACAGCTTCAGGATCCCATTTCGCGCATTCCAGGCGTCGGTGATTTCCAGCTGTTTGGCTCGCCTTACGCAATGCGTATCTGGCTAGATCCAGGCAAGCTCAACAGCTATCAGCTGACACCTACTGATGTCGCCAATGCTATCCGGGAACAGAACGTCCAAGTGTCCTCTGGCCAGTTGGGTGGATTACCAACTCGCTCAGGCGTCCAGCTGAATGCCACCGTTCTCGGCAAGACGCGCATGACAACGCCTAGCCAGTTCGATGAGATCTTGATCAAGGTGAACGCGGACGGCTCACAGGTACGAGTGAAAGATGTCGGACGTGCCGAACTGGGGGCTGACAGCTTCGCCATTTCCGCGAAATACAAGGACTCCCCAACCGCGAGTCTGGCGCTGCGTTTGTCCACCGGTGGCAACCTGCTGGAGACCGTAGAAGCTGTCAAGAAGCTGATGGAGGAGCAGAAGGCCTATCTGCCAGATGGCGTGGAGGTCGTTTATCCCTACGATACAACACCTGTCGTTGATGCCTCGATTGAGTCGGTAGTACACACTATTTTTGAGGCGGTGGTACTGGTCTTCCTGGTTATGTATCTGTTCCTACAGAGCTTCAGGGCCACACTGATCCCCACCCTGGCAGTTCCCGTGGTGCTGCTCGCCACATTCGCACTTCTGCCCTATTTCGGCCTCAGTATCAACGTACTCACCATGTACGCCATGGTGCTCGCCATCGGCTTGCTGGTCGATGATGCGATCGTCGTGGTCGAGAACGTTGAGCGGCTCATGCACGACGAAGGGTTGACGCCACTTGAGGCTACCCGTAAGTCAATGGACCAGATTTCCGGGGCCTTGGTGGGTATCGGCATGGTGCTGTCGGCTGTGTTCGTACCGATGGCTTTCTTTGGTGGATCCGCTGGCATCATCTATCAACAGTTCGCGATCACCATCGTGGTCTGCATGGGACTGTCGATCTTTGTCGCGCTTGTGTTCACTCCAGCACTTTGCGTGACCATCCTCAAAGCTCCGGAAGGCGTTTCCCACCACGAGAAAAAGGGCTTCTTCGGCTGGTTCAACCGCATCTTCGACCGCGGCACTCTGCGATTCGAGCGAGGCGTCGGTGCAATGCTGAAGGGGCGCGGTAGATACCTGCTTGCGTTCTTGCTGATCACTGGAGGAACCGGCTATCTGTTCACCCAGATCCCGAAGGCATTCCTGCCCAACGAAGATCAGGGCTTGATGATGATCGAAGTGCGTACGCCGGCAAATGCTTCAGCGGAGCGCACCGAGGGTGTGCTTCAAGAGGTGCGAGACTACTTGAGCAATGATGAAGGTGCGTTGGTTGAGCACTTCCTGACGGTGAATGGTTTCAACTTTGCTGGTCGTGGTCAGAACTCGGGGCTGGTACTGATTACCCTTAAGGATTGGAAGGAGCGTCACGGCGCTGGGCAAGACGTATTCAGCATCGCGCAACGGGCTAATCAGAATTTTGCCAAGATCAAAGATGCCAGCGTCATGGCGTTCGTGCCCCCTGCCATTCTGGAAATGGGGAACGCGATGGGCTTCAACTTGTACCTACAGGACAACCTAGGTCTTGGTCATGAAGCATTGATGGCAGCTCGAAACCAGTTCCTGCAATTGGCAAGCGAAAACCCCAAACTCCAAGCAGTGCGTCCAAACGGTAAGGACGACGAGCCGCAATTCCAGGTGAACATTGATGACGAAAAGGCCCGTGCGCTGCAGGTAAGCATCGCGTCTATCAACGAAACGATGTCGGCAGCCTGGGGCTCGATGTATGTCAACGACTTCATCGACCGCGGTCGGGTCAAACGGGTGTACGTACAGGGCGAAGACATCTCACGAATCTCTCCAGAAGACTTCGATAAATGGTACGTGCGCAATAGCCTTGGCCAGATGGTTCCGTTCTCGGCGTTTGCAACCGGTGAGTGGGTGAACGGCTCACCGAAGCTGGAGCGCTACGGTGGCATTTCTTCCCTGAACATCCTCGGCGAGCCAGCCCCTGGATACAGCACTGGTGACGCGATGATTGCCATCGCTCAAATCATGCAAAAGCTGCCTGCTGGCATCGGCCTGAGCTACACCGGTCTCTCTTATGAAGAAATACAGACTGGCGACCAGGCACCGTTGCTCTACGCATTGACTGTGCTGATCGTATTCCTGTGCCTGGCCGCACTGTATGAAAGCTGGTCGGTACCGGTCTCGGTGATCATGGTTGTTCCTCTGGGTATTTTGGGCGCCGTGCTGGCAACGCTTTGGCGCGACCTGACGGCGGATGTGTACTTCCAGGTGGGCTTGATGACGACAGTTGGCCTGTCCGCCAAGAACGCCATCCTAATCGTGGAGTTCGCAAAAGAGCTGTATGAAAAGGAAGGTTATCCGATCGTCAAAGCTGCGATAGAGGCCGCCAAGCTGCGTTTGCGTCCGATTTTGATGACCTCGCTGGCATTCACATTCGGTGTGCTGCCGATGGCCATTGCATCGGGCGCAGGCGCTGGGAGCCAGCACTCCATTGCTACGGGCGTCGTCGGAGGCATGATCACAGCAACCGTGCTGGCCGTCTTCTTTGTTCCGCTGTTCTACGTGGTAGTTGTCAAGCTTTTCGAGGGGCTCATGAAACGAAAGCCAAAAGCGGTCAAGGAGGTGACTCATGAAGTTTAAGTCGCTCCCCGTCTTTGCATTGCTGATGCTCAGCGGATGCAGCTTGATGCCCGACTACCAGCAGCCAGCCGCCCCCGTGCAGGCGCAATGGCCAACGGGCGAGGCCTACGGCGGGCAGGGAGACCAGCGTAGTATCGCGGCGGCTCTCCCCGAGGCAAAAAATTTCTTCAAAGACCCAGCGCTGGTCCGCCTCCTCAATGCGGCGTTGGAGAACAACAGAGATCTTCGAATCGCTGCCAAAAATGTTGAATCCTACAGAGCGCTTTACCGCATCCAACGAGCGGAGCGGTTTCCCACACTTGATGGCGAAGCATCTGGAAATCGAACCCGCTTGCCTGATGATTTGTCCCCCACCGGCGATTCTCGGATCGATAGCCAGTACCAAGTCGGCCTGGTGACTGCCTACGAGTTGGACTTATTTGGCCGAATCCGAAGCTTGTCCAGCCAAGCGCTTGAAAAGTATCTGGCTACTGAGGAGGCGCAACGCAGCGTTCAGATCGCACTGATAGGCGATGTGGCAACCACTTATTTTCTGTGGCGAACCGACCAAGCACTTTTGGAGCTGACCGAAGCGACGCTGACCAGCTATGTCGAAAGCCTGGCAATGATCGAGTCCAGTGCAGCGGCGGGTACTTCGTCGGAGCTGGATGTTCGACAGGCGAGGACGCTGGTTAACCAAGCCCAAGCACAGCAGGCTTTGTACACCCGGCGTATCGCGCAGGATGTAAACGCACTGCAATTGTTGCTGGGCTGCAAGATTCCAACTGATTTGCCACAAAACTTGCCACTGGCCATGAGTGCCATAGGGAAGGTTCCAGCAGGGCTACCAGCAGATCTGCTACTAAACAGACCGGACATCCGTTCTGCCGAGCATCAGCTTATGGCCGCTAATGCAAACATCGGGGCGGCTCGTGCGGCATTTTTTCCACGCATAAGCCTGACAGCGTCAGCGGGCTCAGCCAGCAGCGATCTGGACGGACTGTTCAACGGCGGATCTGAAAGCTGGAGCTTCGCTCCACAAATCAGTGTGCCGATCTTCAATGCAGGAAAGCTGCGAGCCAATCTCGATTACGCTGAAATTCAGAAGGATGTGAGCGTTGCGACTTATGAAAAGAGTATCCAAACGGCTTTCCGGGAGGTAGCCGACGGCCTCGCTGCGAGGGGAACTTATGGTAAGCAGCTTCGTGCTCAGAACGAATTGGTTGATAACTACAAATCGTATTTTGGCTTAGCGCAGCAGCGATACGACCAGGGCATTGATAGCTACTTGACAGTACTGGATGCCCAACGCGAACTGTTCGCCTCACAACAGAAGCTATTGAATGATCAGCTCGATCAAATCAACAGTGAAGTCCAGCTTTACAAAGCCCTTGGGGGCGGCTGGAGCGTAAGCCAGAACTGAGAATCTGGGGCAGCGCCTTACAGAAGTGCTGCCCTACTTTTCAAGAGAATGCTTGAATAAATTCTTCGACCTAAAGTGGCGAGCCAACGCCAATTTTAAATCGGGAGCAATAGCAATGTCGTTGACATCAGCAAGCGCGATAGAGGTTCGCTTTGATAAGCGTCCTGACGATGATGTTCTTTTAGCCATAGACGAGCTGGTCAACGTGCTCCGCACCGAGCCGGGGTGCATGAGCTACTCGATAATCGCGCTAAACAAATACTTCAGCTCGATGATTATTAGCGGCTTCTGGACCAACGAAAAGGATATGATTGATCATTTTTCAAATTCGAGTTTCGCAGCGTTGATAGCGTGCTTGACATCCAGCTGCCGAAGCATCTGCTTCAGATCATTATTTATGGATAGTGAAATACGGAGCCAACATGCAGAGCCCTGAAAAAATCTTGCTGAATGCAGACTTACATAGTTTAATCACTTTCTTGGTGGTGTACCAAGAGAAAGGAGTGACACGAGCATCCCAACGCTTGGGGGTAAAACAGCCAGCCATCAGCAATACCATAGCCAAGCTTCGCAAACGATTTGGCGATGAGCTCTTTTTGGGTAAGCGGCCTTGGATACCAACAGAGCGCGCTGACCAGCTCGCTACTGCTCTAGGACCTGCATTCCACACTTTGCAGGAGGCACTCGCCAGCGTGGATAAAGAGAGCGCTCAGTAAGTTAAGTGCAATATTTAAACCGCCTTCCCCCAGGCGGCTTCACCCTATTCCAAATCGAAGACGTAAAAAAACTATGGCCTAACGGCCATAGTAAAGGGAGGTTATTTATACCATCCAAGGAGCCAAAATGAAGGCCACTACGCGCTCATCTGAGAAGCAACGACTTAAAGAATTTTGGTAAAAAAGCCGCTTGCGGGCAAGCGGCAACACCAAAGGGCAATGAAGGACACTCGCTTGGTACAAGGAAGGGTACCGCGCCTCACTTCATCGAGAGGTACAGTAATGGAAAACCTCCAACCAGTGAAATCAAACATAATAATAGTCACTATCGATAGACTTCTTCGCTCAACACCACCCTGCTTGTTCAACTACAATTTATCATAGGACTACACGATCAGCAGACGCTGAACAAAGCTCATTTATCCCCCTCTCCGCTTGATCGTCATGGAAGGTGATTCTCCGAATCGCTGCTTGTAATCAGAGGAAAATCGACCGAGATGGGTAAAGCCCCATTTCAATGCGGTGGACGAAACTTGAACGTGAGCATGCTGCGGGGTCTCGAGCTCTACACGAACGCGCCGCAGGCGAATCTCCTTCAAGAATTGCATCGGTGACAGTCCGCGGAAGCGTTGAAAACTCAGCTGAACTGTTCGAGCAGTCACGCCAGCGTGCCTTGCAATCTGCGAGATCGTAAGGGGCTCTTGAGCATGCTCTTCCATGAACTCCTCAATCATCCGTACAACCGCGGGGACTACTTTCTTTTCGGCCGAATCCCGCAGCGCCTGGCTGTGATTACTTTCATGGAACTCGAGCAAAGAAGAGGCCAGCACCTCACCAATTAGGCTTTGTAGATGCGATGAATGTAATGACTTGGACGACAGCTGGCTGTAAGCCCACCCCAGTGTCTGCAGCCAATTCTGGCCAGCGAAGGTATCCATTGGCAACTGAGGCTGAAAGGAAATGTCCTGCTTGATACTCCTCCCCAGCTGACGTTGAAGCATGGTTTCCAGCAGCGTTCGATCAATACGGACGAGCAGCTTGTCAGTGCCAGGGAAATGATTGAAGAAGGAGTGCCGGTGGTAGTTGAAAACGGTGGCATGCCCCGGGTTGCAGTTGAGGCGTAACTGATCACTGATCACGTGTTCATGGCCAGTGAGGACCGACTGGACCAGCACGATATTATCCAGCTTCCCTGGATGGATAGCGACCTCTCCCCCAAAGGACATTCTGGCAACCCCAGCCTCGCCAGCCGACCGATGAAAAAATTGAGCCTTGAACTCGGTTCCCTTTTTTTCAAGCCGGTTCTTGCAAAACATCCGCTCACCGCACAGCACTGCCTCCTCAAGATTCGACGACTCGCAGACGCTGAAATCCGCGAGAACCTGATCAGATGGTACGAATGGGGCGACGTTGGGCCAGGCCATAGAGAGCCCTCAAAAAGGCAATGAGTTATACGAGCAACCTAGCAACAAAAGGGAACTGAGAACAACGTCATGGCGACGATCTGTATCGTCGCCCTGCTCCGCCATTAGCTGTGCACGATGTAGTAGTTCAGGAAGCCGCTGGCATCGGTTTTGATGTCTTCAAGGGCTTCGTTGAGCTGGTCCAGTGTGTAGGGTCGAGGTGCCCACTGATTGGTGTCGAGCAATCCCGTTCTGATCAACGCCATCAGCTCCTGGGCTTCTGCGGTGGTGAACCACAGGGAGCCGATGTACTGAAGCTGTGTACACATGAACGGGTGAGGATCGATAGGAATAGGTCCGCTGACACCGCCGATCTGTACGATCTTTCCTCCCGACGTAACGGCGTTCATGGCCGAAACAGAAAGCTCCGCCGGAGCCTTCGCGCCAAGCGTATCAACGACTGCATCAACTCCGCACGTAGCCATTTCACGAATGCTTGAATGCAAGTCGGTACTCGTGATTTGCAGCGTGCGAATGCGCTTTGGGGCCAGTTGGCGGAGCCGTTCGAGTGCAGTCCCATCTCGTGCTGCCACGATGATATCCGTCACGCCCATCGCTACTGCGGCCAGTGTTGCACCGATACCCAAGGTTCCAGAAGCCCCCAGTACCAGTAAGCTCTGACCTGGCGTGAGTTCGAGCTTTTTCAACGCAGAGTAAGCAGTGCCTAGGTATCCAAGGCGTGTGGCTAGCTCGAATGACAAGTCGTCAGGCAAAGTGATCAGGTTACGCGCAGGTGCTCGGAGAAATTGGGCGTACCCGGCATGGCGATACTCGCGGAATACCTCTTTCGAAGACGGGCTGAATCCGAAATAGCCCATGAAGGTATAGCTAGCGCACCGCGTCGGAAGTCCGGCCAGGCACTGTTTGCATGTACCGCAACTCAGTCCAGGATTGACGTAGACCCGGTCGCCTTCCTTGAAATCTTTCACAGAGCGACCAACCGATACCACGGTGCCAGCGGCGTCCAAACCGAACACAGCAGGCAGCTCAGGCAGCGGTAGAAACGGGTACCACTCCGGGAAATTTGTGACGACGTTGCGCAGATTGGGGATAACAGCGCAGGCGGCAGTTTTGATCAGGACGTCATGCTCTCCAACATCAGGAAGAGGAATTTCGTCCACGGTAAATTTGCCACCAACTTCGTGGAGGCGAGCGGCCAACATCGTACCTGGCATGAAGCAAACCCTCTTTTTTTCGTTGTCAGGGCTGTGGGGCTCTTGGGAGCCGTTAAGGTGTGACCGGCGCATCGGCGGCCACAGCTCTAATTATCCGCTCGACTTCAAACGTGGCTATCCAGGCCCAGTAGCCGCTATACAGATAACGAAATTAATTGGCATCACTCGGTGCGGGTTGAGGTGATGCAGCCAGATTTTGGGCCAACTGACGCAGCCAGCGATTAGCCGGGTCAGCATCATCCCTCGGATGCCAAGCCATCACGAGTTGGAAAGGCTCGCTTTTAAACGGCAACTCAAACGTCTCGATGGCTTCGTGCTGGGACTGAATAAGCATGCGAGGCATCGTACAGACCAAGTCCGTCGACATCAGGACCCCTGGGACCATCCCAGCGGTCGGCACGGTAAGGTTGATCCTTCGGCTCATGCCGGCGGAGCGCAAATACTCATCCATGTAACCCCTGAAGCTCTCCCGTTCTGGCGATACGACAAGATGATTGAGTTCACAGTACCCATCCAGGGTAAGAGGCTCGCGTCCACGAGGGTGATCTTTGCGCTGCGCCATGACGAACTCATCGTTCCCCAGTGCTGTGAGTTTTACCCCCTGCGGAACGCCGCGGCTTGAGTCGATCAGCAGATCGAAAAAACCCTCCTCCATTTGCCGTCCTATGAGTCCAGGATCAACGGCATTGAGAGACACCTGAATCTGCGTGCCTGCGTGCTTGGTGATTGAGGCGATCAACGGCTCGCAGATGGTGCTCAAGGCTGTATCACAGGCGGCTATCCGGAAGACCCTCTTGTCGTTCAAAGGATCGAATCCCAACTCACATTGAATGACTGAACCGAGAGTCTTCAATGCCGAGCGAAGAGGTCCCCGCAACGCCAAGGCCCGGGCAGTAGGGGCCATGCTCCGGCCTTTTTGTATAGGGACCAACAGCGGATCGCCCATGAGCTCGCGCAAGCGTGACAGCTGTGCAGACATTGCTGGCTGGCTGATATGAAGCCGTGTAGCTGCCCTGGTCACGTTCAGCTCAGCCAGTAACGTGTCCAGCGAAACCAAGAGATTGAGGTCGATACGCGATAGGTCCATGACCAATCCATCCTGATGATAGGTCGCATAACGATAAACAATTTCATGGATAGCTTCACGGGAATCTATTGTTCTCCCAGAGCATTTATTGGGAATCAATCATGACCAAGCAGAAAGTACTGATAACAGCGGGAGCATCTGGTATCGGGCATGCGATCGCGCTGGCATTCAACAGCCGCGGCGCCGACGTCACGGTAGTCGACATCGACACTGAGGGCTTAAGCCGCCTCAAATTAGAGCATCCTTCTATCCGCATCGCAGTGTGCGATATAGCTGATCGCAGCAGCCTTGAACTCAGCATTCCAGGCATCATCGATGCCATGGGTGGTTTAGATGTTCTCGTCAACAACGCTGGGGTATCCGGCCCCACCGCTCCGGTTGAGCAGCTTGACCCTGATGTGTGGGACAAGGTCATGCAGATAAACCTGAATGGTACCTTCAACGTTACGCGCCTGGCCGTTCCTGCGCTCAAGCGTTCATCCCGCCCCTCAATCATCAACATGTCTTCTGTTGCGGGACGACTGGGCTACCCCGATCGTTCCCCCTACTCGACCAGTAAATGGGGACTGATTGGTTTCACTAAGAGCCTTTCACGCGAGCTCGGCGCGTATGGGATCCGTGTAAACGCCATTCTGCCCGGAGCTGTCGAAGGGGAACGCTTTGAGAACGTGCTCAAAGGTAGAGCCAGTCTCAGCGGCAACTCCGTGGAGGAAGAACGTAGGAAGGCGCTTTCGGTTCAATCCCTCCAACGCCTCGTGGACCCGAAAGACATTGCAGAACTAGCAGTCTTCCTGGCATCGGACGCAGGCAAGTCAATCTCTGGGCAGCTTTTGCCAATCGATAATGACATGCAGCAGACGATGTGAGGTACGACTATGAGCATGCGAGAAAAACTGATTGGAACCTGGGTGCTCGAAACCTACACAGAATACCCAGTGGACGGATCCGAGCCCATACATCCCTTCGGCGAACATCCTGAAGGCTTCATAATTTACACAGCAGATGGTTATATGTCGGCTCAGCTGAGCATGCCAAATCGGGCATCTTTTTTCTCGGGTGACTGGTTTGAAGGTACCGATGCGGAATACCGCGCCCAAGGGCTGTCGTACATCTCCTACTGCGGCCACTTCAATGTGGACGAGCAATCGGGTCAGCTCACCCACACCATCGCAGTTTCGATGTTCCCGAATTGGATAGGCCAGGTGCAGCCGCGAACGGTAAATCTTGCGGGAGATGTCTTGGAGCTTGGCAATAACAGTCAATATCGCTCTAGCGGACGTACAGTAAACGCACGGATTTGTTGGCGTAGGGCGAAGTCGCCATTCCCCATCGACCGCTAGTGCCGCAGCTCAGCAACCGTTTTGCGTCGAACCCCAACGCAAGCACCAACGCTTGATCGGGAAATCGAGCACCGACACCAACGAAGGGTCCCACCAGCCCCGATTGGACAGTCTGAGTTTTTTATCTGGCTCAGGAGCTGATTGAACTCAGCCAGCGCAAGCCGTCGACTGTTGGGCCCGCCGGTTGGTACTCACAGCCTACCCATCCTCGATAATGACTGTTTTCGATCGTAGCTAGGATTTCGCCGAGATCCAGAGTCCCGCGATCGGGCTCATGCCGCCCCGGATACCCTGCGATTTGGATATGGTCGCATTGCTCAGCGTACCGACCAATACAATCAACCGGCTCCAGCCCTTCCATCGCAGCGTGATAGAGGTCGAGAATCACCCCAAGCCCCGGCAGTCGTGCAGACCAATCAAATGCGGCGGAAAGGGAGGTGATGAAGTAGTTAGGTACCGAGTTCTGGTTAATCGCCTCAATCACTACCCGAACATTCTCCGTGGCAGCATGCTGAATTGCCCACTCCATGTTGGATATAAACTGGCCGCAGGACGCCGCGAGGTCCGACCGTACAACAGTGCCAGCTAAAACATGGAGCAGAGGGCTTTTCGCTTCAACCGCGTATTCCAGGCCAATCCGGAAATCCTCCCGGAAACGGCTCTGCTGCCCGTGAACGGCTGCTGTGCCTTTACTACCGGGCTGCAATTGGGCCGTCGCCAGAACCTGACACAAGCCAGTACGTTCAAGCTGGGCGCGAACTTGGTTCGCCGGAATATCGGCAGGAAAGCTGAATTCAACCGCCTCAAACCCAGCCTCGCGTGCTGCCTCGAATCGATCCAGGAAGCACCACTCTTGAAACATGAGGGTTAGGTTAGCAGCGTAATTGATCATTCGTTTTCCATAGATGTTCGAACCACTCATGAGTACGTCAGCTCATCACCAGTTTGGGGGTCGCTTTTGATACGGTCTGAGGCTTGAGCAGGAAGTGCGCGAGGGCGGGTACCAGGATCAGTGCTCCTACCATGTTCCAGATGAACATGAAGCCGAGCAAGATGCCCATGTCAGCTTGAAACTTGATCGGTGAAAGTACCCAGGTCAGGACAGCGATGCCCAAGGTGATACCGGTCATGACCACAACCTTGCCGGTCGACAGTAGCGCCAGATAATAGGCGTCCGAAAGGGACAGACCGCGCCTGATGTTAGCGAGAGTCACGCTTAAGATGTAAAGCGCGTAATCGACCCCAATACCGACGCCGAGCGCGATGACTGGAAGTGTCGCTACCTTCACACCGATGTTCAGTCCGACCATCAATGCTTCACACAGGATCGATGTCAACATCAATGGCAGAACCGTGCAGACCACTGCACGCCAAGAGCGGAAGGTGATGAAGCACAGCGCGATGACTGCGGCATAAACCATAAACAGCATCTGCACGTTGGATCGTTTGACAACGATGTTGGTAGCTGCCTCAATGCCCGCGTTACCCGCGGCGTTCAGATACTGCAAATCCGTCGTGTTGTGAGCGGCAGCGAAGCGCTCGACCGCCTGGACGACATTGGTCAACGTATCCGCCTTGTGGTCAGACAGGTAGACATAAATTGTCAGCAGGTCACAGTTCTGATTGAACAGCTCCCTAGGGGCTCGCGTGATGATCGCATTCAGCAGTCCCTGATTTCGGGGAATCTCGTACCAGGTCATGCTGCCTTCGTTCATCCCAGCAGAAGCTTGTTTACTCAACGCTGCCAATGATGATGTAGAGACGACGCCAGGCAATTGCTGTAACTGCGCCTCCAATGCGTCGACGCCAACCAGCGTGTCGTAATTGGCGCAGTAGTACTGGGGTGTCTTCACCATCACCACATACTTATCGCTGCTCGCCGAAAAATTGCTGACCATGAAGCGATTGTCGGTGTTGTAACGGGAGTCCGGTCTCAATTCCGGTGCGCCAGGGTTCAGATCACCAATCTTCACGTTCAGGCTGATCACAAAACCGACAACTCCCAGGGCGAGTGAGGCGATGACTGCCAGTGATGCCCACTTACGCTCCGTGAAATGGTCCAAGAATGCCCAGAACGGGTGTCTGATATGCGCGTTGTCCAATCGGGAATATTGATCTGCAGCGGCCTCCCGTGCAGCGGCAGTCTTACTGACCCCGGTGTAGGAGAGCAGGATTGGGAGGAGGATCAGATTGGTGAATATGAGCGCAAGCACACCCATCGTCGCAGTGACTGCTAAGTCTTGAATTACCGGAATCTTGATGATCATCAAGACTGCAAAACCGACAGCATCTGCAACCAAGGCCATCAGGCCGGTGAGGAATAGCCTGCGAAAGGTAAACCGTGCAGCGACCAGCTTGTTCGCACCCCGGCCGATGTCCTGCATGATGCCATTCATTTTTTGTGCACCATGACTCAGGCCAATGGCAAAGACCAGAAACGGCACCAGAATCGAATAGGGGTCCAAGTCGAACCCAAGCGTTGGTAGCAGACCCAACAGCCACACCACAGCAATACTCGAACAGAGCAGCACAAGTAACGTACTTCGGACGCACCGTGTGTACCAGAACAGCACCAAGGCGCAAATCACGAGAGTCGCAGCGAAAAACAACCCCATCTGCAGCATGCCGTCGATGAGGTCGCCCACCACTTTGGCAAAGCCGGTGATGTGAATCTTGAATCTGTCGGATTCATAAGTGCTGCGAATCTGCTCCAGCCGCTCGGAAAGGGCATGGTAGTCGAGAGGCTTCCCTGACTCTGTAGCCGATTCTTGAAGGGGCAGCAGTACGATACTGGATTTGAGGTTGGCCGCTACCAGCCTTCCAATTTCTCCGGACCGTTCAACGTTCTGGCGAACCTGTTCCAGGCTTTTAGCTGACCCGTCGTATTCATCAGGAATGACAGGTCCGCCGTCGAAACCTTGCTCCGTCACACCAATCCAGCGGGTGGCCGGTGTCCAGAGTGATTTCATGTAGGAACGGTCGACGCCTGGAAGCAGAAAAACCTCATCTGTGATCTTTTTGACAACCTCCAGATAGTCCTTGTCGAAGATCGTGCCATCTTTGGCTTCAATGGCGATGCGTAGCGTGTTGCCGCCCTCTCCCAGTTGCCCTTTGTTCCGAAGGTAGTTCTGGACGTATGGGTGATCGGTAGGAATCATTTTTTCAAATGCGGCATTGAGTTTGAGGTTCATCGCTTGATGACCAAAGAACAAACTCAGTAGCACACAGGCAGCTAGTACCCAGATTCGATGGTTGAACAGCAAGCGCTCAACCACGGTACCTGACTTGGGATCGAATGCTTCTAATTCGTTGGTCATCGAATCATTCTTGGTGCGTGCATAGCTATTCATTTCGAACTCTCCGAGCCGACGGCCGGCCAGGTTGAGGACAGCATTCCTCGTGTGGTACTGAGCACCAGATTTCCATTCGCAGCCTCGACCATTCCGCTCACATAACTGGGTTGGCCGACGGACTCATTGGCCAACTTCGTCGACCCCTCTTCGTAGCGAAGGACCCTGCCAGACTCATCGGCCAGAAGCAGAGCTCCGTCTGAGCGGCGAACGCTGGCTGTGAGGCTAATGGGCTGCAGGCTATCCAGCTTCCGCCAGGACTCACCTCTATCTGGCGAGATAAACGCATTACCTCGCAGGCCAAAGAGAATCAATGAACCGTCAGCGGTTGCTTGCAGCCCAAATGCTGTCCCTTCATAGGGAGACGTCAGAGCTTCGAAGCGGCCATTTCCATTTCTGGAGCGCAGCAGCAGTCCTTGTTCACCCGCGATGAAGATGTCATTACCTACCTGCTGCAGGCTGTAGAGATGCAAACCGGACGGGTTGTCTATCTGGCCGCGAATTGATTGCCAACTCGCTCCGCCATCCCGAGTCATAAACGCAAGGCCATACGCACCCACCACGATGCCTTCTTGGGCGTTGAAGAAAAGAACGTCGAGCAAAGGCTTGTCCGGGCCGTCATCTACAAGCTGCTGGGCCTGATTCAAACGTTCCTGGGTTTGCTCAGTTGGTTCTCCAACAGACGCCTGTTGCTGAGCGGCATCAAGCTCCAGTTGAGCTTCTTTCACACCATCGAGTTGGCGAGTCCAACTCAACCCTCCATCTTGGCTGTGCAGCACAACCCCGGCGTGGCCGACGACCCAGCCCTTCTTGGCGTCAACGAAATAGACCTTCACGAGCGTGACGCTGACAGGTGAGCTCACTTGAGTCCAGGTCGCCCCGTTGTCGTCCGAGATGATGATGAAGCCTCGCTCGCCGACTGCAATCAGATGCTTCCCTGCTTTCGCAACGCTGAGCATCACGGATCGCGTCGCGATGACGCTCGAAATCGCGGGCTGCTCGAACAAGGTTGCACTCTGTGCTGCAGCCATTCCGCTACCTAGCCCGATGAAGACCAATAATGCAGCTATCGCTTGCTTACCGAAATGCTCGATATTTCGACTGACCATAGTTGTTGCCTCAAATTCAGGTCGGGGGCGCAGCCACAAGGGCTGCGCACTGGGCTCGCTTCTTGGTGATGGAGTGGCCGCTCAGCGAACTGATCCAGATGCAACGGCAGTGCCCGTGAAGAAGTTCTCAGGCTTACGCGGGACAACGCTGTAGGTTTCCCCGTTGAGGCTCTGTACAACGCTGTAGGTCTTGGCCTGAAGGTTGTAAATGACCACGGGCTTTACCACGACAGCCGGAATTGATGGGACAACGTAAGGAAGGACTTGGGATACTCGCCACAGCTTGCCCTCCGCGTCATACCCATCGACCAAAGCCACGGTCCAGCTATCCTCATCGATATAGAACTTACGCTTTGGTACGGCGTGGCGTTTGCCCTGGGCAACAGTGGCCTCAACTTCCCAGACTCGATGCAGCTCCCAGCGGACTTTATCCGGGTTCAAGTGATTGGGCGCGAAGGCGTCGTCACGTTTCTCTGCATGAAACTTGTTGTCGTTGTAAGGGATGTACATCTCTTTCTTCCCTACTAGTTTCCAGTCGTAGCGATCTGGATGCCCGATGAAGCCATGAACCTCATCGAAGTAATTGGCACCTGATGCCACGAAGTCAGGAGTGTCGTATCCCACAGTGGGAGCGCGACGCACACGACGCTGTCCCACCAGGTACTGCCATGCCTCTCTTGGCTCTTCGACATTGATGCTGTCGTGAGTCACCAGTGATTCGCCCGCCTTGAATGGCGGCTCATTAGTGATGAAGCGCAGCAGCGCGTATTGACCGGACCATTTATCTGCCGATCCATCTTTGTAATAGTACGGATACTGCCAGTTCTCGACACCGCGGCTGGCTAGCGTCCGGGTCCCGTCCGCGTTTCCGATCACGTTGGCGTATCCCATCTGAATGGACTCGGCCTCGACCCGCAGCAGGTGATTCCAGATCACCTCGCTACCTGATTTAGGGATAGGAAACGGGATACCCCCGAAGCAGCCTTGTACCGACAATCCATTACTGATGAGTTTGCAGTTGGTCGCGTTGGCGAACGTGTTCTTATAAACCTCCTCAGGCGCCGCCGCTGTGCGGTGAGTAGGGTAAACATCCAGGCGAAATGTCTCAGGGTACTTTGCCAGAAGCGCCTTCGTACCCTCGGATAGCTTGTCGCCGTACTGGCCGGCGTTCTTCGATGTGATCTGAAGGGTTGGCTTCTCTCCCGGGAATGGATCAGCAGGTACGTCGCCAAATTTTGGTCCGGAGACGTCCTTGGTCAGGCCGCCCGTCCACGCCGGAATTGATCCATCAGCGTTGCCCGCTTTCTCGGCCCCCATAGGAGTCAGAGTGGTTTTGAGTTTTGCGGCTTCATCTGGGCCGACAGCGAATGCTGTGCTGACCAGTACCGAAAGCGACAGTGTAGAAACCAGTAGCATTGTATTTTTTGTCATTGTTCAAGCCCGCCTGTTTCTGCTCAGAAGGTTCGCTGAATCGAGAAGGCAATGAAGTCCCGATCCTTCATGTTTTGCTGGTAGGTATACGAGTTGGCGCTGTTGATGACAGGGCCAGCCTCGCCGAAGAAATTCGTGTAGGTGAGAGAGGCGTACCACTGCTTCTTGTAATCTGCCTTCAGCCCCAGCGTCAGGTCCCCGCCGTGTTCAGGGCCGAATGCCTGCGGTGTGACCGAAGACCGTCCTGAAGGGTTGTATCCGATGGTGACAGGCGTCTGAACATCGATACCCGGGAAGACCTGGAAGTACTGAGGTTCAAATGTGAAGCGCAGCGCGAAGGCATCACGCGTGGTATTGGGGTCGAGCTGATCTGCGTTTTTTGTGACGCTGAGACGGCGATTGAAAGCAAGCTCGCCGACAAAGGAGGCCCCGTCCCAAAGCGCAGAGCCGCCATAGACGTTCACCATCGATACTTGCGCGTGCCAGGATCGGCCTACCGGATAAGCAGGGTTGGAGTCGTTGTCAGAGTCCATTCCGGTGATGATCGTGCCACCTACACCAGCAAGAGGCGTATCGAATCGGATAGACGTCTCACCCGCTATGTTCGCCTCACCAACCAGCGTGCTGAAGCTGGCACCAAAAACTTTCACATCCTCGGGGTAGACATTGATAAAGGTATCATTGGCCCCTGGCACCAAGGCCACCGGCCGGAAGTAAAAGACCGGAGTCTTCTCATGATATTTCGCTGCGTAGAGGCCGAGCTCCCAATCGTCCAAAGTGAACTTGATCTGGCCACCGAACTGGCCTGAATCACGTGCATTTTCATCCTTGCCATGCCGCAGCACGCCAGTGGGGAAAAATACGCGCTCACCACCTTCACCGACAAAGTCCGCTCCACTGAAATAGCTCCCTGCGGCAGGCAGGCGGGTCTTGTTCCACTCGAACTGATAATAAGCACCAATGCTCAGCTTTTCGTTCAGTTGCCAGTTCCCGGACACCTGTTTGGTCGGCATCAAGATCTCTTTGAACTGTGAACTGGGCACCGACTGCAGCTTTACTAGATCGACTGTCGATTGAGCGTTGGCTATACCGTTCGCGCCGAAAAACAGACTCTCACCGTAGATCTGTGTGAACTGCCCCAGACGACCTGACAGCGAGGTGTTGCCGATATCCTTGGAGCCATATAAGAAGGCATCCATGATCTCGGTCTTTTGTTCGTGAATTCGCCGAGTGTCACTGGTGAACTCGTCATGATCGACACTCACCGAGTTGGCGGTACCCGGTGAGTCGTTGTCATTGTGTTTGCTGTAGACATTGTCGTACCAGGATGCAGCGCTCAGTCGTGCTCCTACATCTTTGTATTTGATGTCCAGCTCAGAAAGGATGTCCAAGCGATTGGAGATCAGCCCGCGATCAAAATTACGATCGCCATCGTCCAAGTTTGGATTGCTATTAGACGTGCCGGGACCTGCTGCAACTTTGTGATCGAGCTTGTTAACCCGCCACGCGTTGCTGTATTTCAGCGTGTTGTCCCAGGTCGCTGTCAAATCCGGATTACCGGTGTCGATTGGGAATGCACAGGATTGGGATGAGAAGCCCAGAACCATCGCCGCGCCGACGGCGCATGATGTGCACGAGGTTTGCAACGGACGAAGCCGAACCTTTGGTAATTTCATGAAGATGTTCCTGTATTTTTGTTTTTGTAAAGGCCATCTGCCCGCATTCAGATGCGGTTCTTAAATGAACAACTGTGTTAAGTTGGAAAATACCTGCGTTAAGCCAACGTTGAACAATGACGAGCGAATGCAGAAAGCCCCGCTTCTACCAAAACCAGATCCAGCTCTGACTTCAGGCCGCTTACCGCCAAGCCGCCCACGGTTTCGTCACCCATCTGAACTGGAAGCCCACCTTCGATGGGAAATACTCCATCGATCATCGCGGCTCCTGGCCGACCGGCATTGACCATGTCCTCGAAAAACTTCGTAGGTCGTTTGGTCAATGCTGCGCTTCGTGCCTTTTTGATCGCGGTCTGCGCAGAGGAAACCGTTGCCCGATCCATTTTTTTGAAAGCCATCAGGCAACCGCATTGATCGACCACGGCCATCGAGACATTCCACCCGCGCCGGGACGCTTCTTCCGCTGCCGCCTCAAGCATCAGTTCGGCATCCCGCAGCTCCAATATCCGCACATGTCGCATAGCACCCCCGTGACAATGGATAATGCACAAATTCTATTTATTGCATCTATACGATCTTTGTGCACAAAACCTATCCTTGCGCAAATCCCTTGTCAAGTTTGTTTTGGATCGCGAAGGGAGCTGGCGGAGAAGACCGCCTCAGGGTTCAGTCGGAAGGGAGAGCAGAGCGCGAACCGTTGAGGACCATTGGAGGTGGGCAGCGCAATCGCGGTAAACCGAGGTGCTGCAGATGAGGAGTTGGTATGCCGCAGGCTAGAGCGCTCCCGATAAAATGCATTGGTCGGAGGTTGCGCCGTGATAAAAAATGTGCGCAATTACGCGTTATTTCTTTGCATCAAACTATTTTTTGCGCATAAAATTGATTTAATGCAGATTTAGGACGACCCCCTATGACCCCCCTCAACAGTCCACTCATCGACGTGGCTTTGGCCAAGATGAAAAAGGCGATTGTTTGCTGTGAGCTGCGCCCAGGAGAGAAGCTCAAGGTCGCTGAGCTATCGAAGGTCTATGGGCTTAGCAGCTCCCCTATTCGCGAAGCGCTCAATCGGCTAACGCAAGACGGCGTGGTTGAGGCCAGCGATAACAAAGGCTTTCGTGTGGCTGCGATTTCGGAGGCTGACTTCCGTGAGATCACCCGCTTGCGCTGCCTCCTTGAAGGCGAAGCGTTGAGTGATGCGATCCGTTTCGGTGATGACGAGTGGGAAGCAAACGTTCTGGGCGCGTTTCACCGGCTTAATTTGACAGAACGAAAGCTCGACTCAGGACCGCTGACGCTCGACGAAGAATGGTCTGCGCGGCATAAAGCATTCCATTTCGCACTTTTCTCGGCTTGTCCTTCCCCCCTTATGCTGCGGATGATCGACTCGCTTTTTGATCGTGCCGAGCGATACAGACGCTTTTCTGCCAAGCAACGAATTGTCGAACGGCACAAAGGGAATGAGCATCAGGAGCTCATGGAGGCATCGTTGGCCAGGGACTCCGAGAAGGCCGTTACGCTTTTGCGCAACCATATCCAGAACACACTGGGGCGGGTCATCGAAGCATTGGAAAAGCAGCGAGCCACCCTTCAATAAGCTCTCACTGTTCCTGGTTGACTCTGGCTTCATTCAGATAGGGGGCTGAATAAATACCCTGCCCCCCGAAGCTATCGTGGACTTCGGCAGGCAGGGGTGGTGCCTGGTTAACCGTTCTGTCGGTTTATGCTTTATTCCACGCTCGCTTCAGGCTTTTGGGACATCAGCGCGAGCTCCATACCTTCCAGCAACTCCATGGCCCATGCAACAGTCATCGCGCCGCCGTAGACGTAGTGGTCAGGTCGCACAATTACAACATGGCAGCCCCGGCTATCGAGCCAGCGCCCCAGCACACCGTCAGCTTCCTGATACTCGTCACGTTGAGTCGGCTTATCGTTAACCAATCGCACAACGCTCATGGGCAACCCTTCGAGTGCCTGGCTACTGCGCAAGCATTGCAGAAGCGCACTTGCATCGAAGCCAGCAGCGATCACGACCCTGAATGATTGGCCCGTGAATTCATCCAACAGGCCTACCGCGCCTTGGTTGTTCACCACTTTGGGTTGAGGAAACAGCTCTCCTGCCGGCGCTGCGTTTGCTATGAACCCTTGAGAAAGGCCTGGGATTAGCGACTGTCGAATAGTCCCGCCTGGGTTTTCGCTCATCTGCTGGATGAGATGAGCATCTCGACGAGCCGCCCGATCCTTGTCGCGCTCGCAGATCAACTCGCCAAACTCTTTTGCGGCGAGCGTTGTCTGTCGAACGTGCGGAATGCGTTCTGCCTGATAGGTCCTCAGGAGGTCCGGTGAGGCCAATCCGCGTTTCACCAGCGCGATCTTCCATACCAGGTTCATTGTGTCGCGAATGCCTTGGCACATCCCTTGAGCGAGAAAGGGCGGGGTCATGTGAGCAGCGTCGCCCAGGAAGAAAATCTGATCAGATTGCCACTGCTCAAGGATCAGGGCATGAAACCGGTAGGCTGACGCGCGCCATAACTGGTACTCGCCTTCAGGCAACCACCTGGAGATCAGTTTTTTGATATTTTCGGGCTGGGAAACTTCCGTCGGCTGTTCTTCCGGATTGATCATGAACTCCCATCGACGATGCCTGCCTGGGCCCACAACGAACGTACAGGGCCTGGCGAGCTCGCAGAACTGAACATTTGTCTTAGGCAGCGTCTCTCCTGCTCCTTCATTCAAGATCACATCCACTACGAGCCATGGCTCATCGAAGGCGAGGTCTTCCATCTTGAGGCCAAGGCGGGTCCGGATGGGACTCGTGCCACCGTCGCAAGCGAGGACGTAACTGGCGTTGACGGTACGCTCTTCGCCATTCTTCGAAAGAATCCGAATAGCCGCCTCTGCATTCGCAGTATCAACACCTAAAACTTCAGCACCGAGTTCAACGGCAACGTTCTGCAAGCTCGAAAGCTTTTCCCGTAGGGCTCTCTCCACGGGAGGCTGGGAGAAAACATAGTTAGGTGCCCAGCCCAAAGGAAATGGGGGTTTCGCGGCATCGATGCGCTTGATCAGATGAGAGCCTGTGGTGTGATACTCAGACGGCCGATAGGGCATGACGTAATCAGCAATATCTTTTGCCAAACCGATGTTCCCAAATGCACGCATGACCTCATGATCGAAGCCCATCGCGCGAGGGTTGGCGTACACTTCTTCGGACTTGTCCACGACCAGCGTCTTTAGGCCCCATAGGCCGGCAAGGTTCGCGCACATGGCACCCACGGGGCCCATTCCAACAATGATCACATCGTAGTCCATCGTCTACTCCGGCTTTTATTGTTATCACGCGGCTGCTCCGTCGAGCTCTTTGGAAGCTCAACGGAGCTAGATGCGTTCAGCGGATTGATTCCGCCAAAGGCTATCGTCGATCAGCCAATGCGAACGCGTTGTTCTTCGATCCGGGCACGGGTGGATTCCATCCACTCTTCACGAGTCTGGAAGCCCGGGCGACGACGGCACATCGCCTCGGTTTGGGCCAAGATAGCTTCAGTCGGGAGTTCCAGATCCAGCGGTTCCTTGCAAGGCTGGTTGGTGTAGAACGGCGCGTCGACGTACATCTCTACGGGGTTGCCTTCAGGATCAGTGAAATAAATCGACCAAGCATTCCCATGGTCAACTTGAGCAATGTTCTCGATCCCGCTTTTTTTGGCGAACTGATAGTAGGTTTTCAGATCATCGAGGGAGTCCAGCAAAAATGACAGCTGGTTGATCGGGTTGAACGGAAGGTTGGCAGGCTTACCATCAAACAGAACGACCTGGTGATGCAATTCGGGGTTCTGCGTCATGAAAAACAGGCGATTACCTGTAGAGGCAACACCCTTGTCACTGACAACGAAGCCCAGAATACGGCAGTAGAAATCGACCATGGCATCCAGGTCGGTGCAAAACACGCCCGAATGTGTGAAGTTGATTCGAGGAAGAGCCGACATGTGAAACCTCCGATTTTTATGCTTGTGTGGAGTGGGTTTAAGCTTCGTCAACGACGGTGTTCGAGAGCGTGCCGATCTGGGAGATGACTACCTCAAACACATCGCCTGGCTTCAGGAAAATCGGTGGCGTGCGCTTGAAGCCGATCCCGCTGGGCGTGCCGGTAGCCAGAATGTCACCCGGGTTCCATGGCAAGGCTTTGGATACATAGGAAATCAGAGCTGGGATGTCGAAAGCCAGCTCCGAGAGCTGTCCTTCTTGCAGCTGCTCGCCGTTAAGGACACCGCGCACGACAAGCTCACGATAATCGGAGATCTCTGAGGCGGGTACGAGCCATGGGCCGAGGGCGCCAGTTTTCCGGAAGGTTTTACCCATACCGTACTGATGGGTATGGAACTGCCAATCACGCACACTGGCATCGTTGAAGCATGTGTAGCCCGCAACGTGGTCCATAGCGTCCTCCGGGGCAATGTGAGCTCCCCCTTTGCCGATCACTACCGCAAGCTCGGCTTCGAAATCGAACTCTTGCGAAACCTTAGGACGGACGAGCGCTTCCCCGTGAGGAAGCAGCGTTTCAGCAAAGCGCTGGAAGATCACCGGGAACTGCCCGACCTTCCTGCCAGCCTCCTCAGCGTGCGCGACATAGTTAATGCCTACGCAAATGACCTTTCCAGGATTCGGTATTACTGAGTCGAGCTGGATGTCGGAGTATGCGTAGTCAGGGCCCGCTTCCTCGACCATTTTTCGGGCCTGAGCGAGCAGTGAGGTATCAGCCAGAAATGACGCCAGATCAGGGGCTTGTGGAAAACGACGGCTCAGCTCCACGACGCCATCGCCTTCGACAGCACCGTAGAGGGCTTGCCCGGCTTTGTGATACGAAATCAGCTTCATGATGTCTCCTTGTTTTTTGTGCATAAAAACTAAGTTCTTGCACCATACATCATTAAGTGCATAATCCGAAAGACCGCTTCAAAAAAAATAACAAGCCCTTGAGGCTTCGGTATCGGAGGTTTCGCATGTCGCTCGTGAGTATTCGTAAGGTCAAGCTGGACGTTGAGGAGGTGTTTCATGAAGGGGGGCCTCGTCGGTCATCGCCTTTGCGCATCGCCGTCGCCACTGCCGTCATCACCAATCCCTACGCAGGTAAATATGTAGAAGATCTTCTGCCTTTCATGCAGGAGCTCAGAGCGCTAGGCAGCGAGCTTTCCGAACGCTTGATCCACACACTGGGGGGCGCCCAGGTTGTTCAGGCCTACGGAAAAGGAGCCATCGTCGGTGAAGACGGTGAACTCGAACACGGTGCGGTTTGGCACGAGGCAGGCGGCTGGGCCATGCGCGAGGCACTCGGCAATCCCAAAGCAATCGTCCCGGCGGGCAAAACGATCGCGTCCCCCGGTACCCGAATCATGATTCCGCTTGGTCACGTCCACGCTGCCTACGTGCGCAGCCATTTCGGGGTGGCGGAGATGACTGTCTGGGACGGCCCGCGTCGCGGCGAAATTGCGTTTGGCCTGGCAATGTCGACCGGCGGCCGTATTCACTCCCGCCTGGGCGGTCTCGACGCTAAAGACGTGAAAGGAGAAGACGGCTTGCGCTGATTGAGGCTGCCGCCCTAGCGCGGTACCTGCTCCACAGATTCATACCAATACAAAAACAATATGTGAGTTGGAGAAACAAAATGACTGCAAAAATGATGCGTGCCGCCCGGCTGTATGAAGGTGGAAAGCCCATGGTAATGGAACAGGTCACCGTTCCATCGATTCGCCCGACAGAGGTGCTTGTCAGGGTCAAGGCATGTGGCATTGTTCCAAACCTTCATAACATTCTGACCAACTGGGTGAAGTGGTTTCCCCAGAACCCGCTGCCACCCTTCCCTGCGATTTTCGGTCTCGACCCATCCGGTGTCATTGAGGCTGTCGGCTCCCAAGTTTACGACTTCAACGTAGGCGATCGGGTGTACGTCAACCCCGGCCGTTACTGTGGATCTTGCCGTGCCTGTCGCGCCGGCAACTCCATCTCCTGCACTGCCTACACGTTTAATGGCTACTTCGGCTTCACACCGAAAAGCCCTCGGATGTACGGCGACTACCCCTATGGTGGCCTCTGCGAGTTCATCCCGGCGCCGCAATACAGTCTCGTGAAGCTCCCAGACAACATCAGCTATGAAACTGCTGCTCGACTGGGATACCTCGGCACCGCCTACAAAGCACTGCGCAAGGCGAACGCGGGGCCAAGCAGCACCGTGTTGATAAACGGAATCAGTGGAACGCTGGGCCTGGGAGCCGTTGCATTGGCCCTCGCCATGGGCGTGAAAAAGATTCTGGGTACGGCTAGAAATGAAGAACTGTTCCAGCGCGTAAAAAACCTCGCGGCGCCCGGCCGTATCGAAATCCACACGCTGGGAAGTCTCCCGACCGACCAATGGGCGAAGGAAGTCACGCACGGTGAAGGCGTCGATATCGTCATCGACGCGTTGGGTCCGGGTGCGCCACATGAAAGCCTGACCCAAGCGCTGAAATCACTTCATCGGGGCGGCCATCTGGTCAACATCGGTGCCGTCGCGGGTGAGGTTCCGATCGATCTCCACTGGATCATGGACAACGATATTCAGATCAGCGGGTCCGCCTGGTTCACGGCAGGCCAAGGTCAGGAAATGGCCGACATGGTTGAGTCCGGCGTTCTGGACCTGTCGTTCTTCGAAAATACCGCGTTCAAGTTGGAAGACGTCAATAGCGCGATCACGGGTATTGAGAACCGCCATGGAGGCTTCAGCAATTACGTCATCTGTCCTTGATTGCACTGCAGGTGGAGCGGTTCCGCTCCACCTACCATTTGCACGCCACGAGACAACAATATGAAAATAAGAAGACTCGTAACCGGCCACGACGCGTCGGGCAATTCCGTTTTTGTATCGGACGACCTAACCCCACGAGCTTGCTCCTTTCCCTCCATCCCAGGACACGGAATGGCGCAGGTATGGGCGACCGATAGCCTGCCCCATATCTCCGCGAAAACTGATGACCCAACAGCAGCAAATCCCTCACTGATTCCTCCAGTCGGAGGGACAAGCATCGCTTTGTTCGATTTCCCCCCGGATGAGGTCATGCAAGACCCCACAGCCCCTGAGAAAGCATTCGGCGAATTGGCAGCGGCCCTCCCGGGGCTGTTCGAGTGCTTTGAAGCCGATGCGCCAGGTATGCACGCAACCCCAACCGTGGATTACGGAATCATCCTGGAGGGCGAACTATGGCTGGAATTGGACAATGGCGAGGAGCGTCTGGTGAAGGCTGGTGACGTAGTCGTTCAAAACGGCACTCGGCATGCTTGGCGGAACAAAAGCAAGCGAATTGCCAGAGCTCTGTTCGTGATGATCGGAGCAGAAGTCTCCGGCCGGTGATTGTGTTCTGTCGTGTATCGAGGACAGGTTGAATGAGTGAGAAATCCACCCACGTCGCTCAGGGTTCGACTGAGGTAGGGCCGTTGCTGGGCCTTGAGTCTCAGTCAGCGCCTTTATCGCGATACGAAGAAAGCCGCACAAAAGCACTCCAGCTGTTTGCTTGCAAAGGCTTCGGGCAAGTCAGTATGAGGGATCTGGCGCGTCATCTAGGGCTGACAGCAGGCTCGCTGTACCACCATTTCCCCAGTAAGCAGCACCTGTTATTTGAGCTGCTGGAAGAATTTTACGAGGACATGGGGGCGATCCTGCATGACTGCCTACAGCCACGTAGGGACAAGGCTAAAGCGCTCCAACGTTTCATCAAGGCGCGGTTGGCACTGCACCGAGAGTTTCCATTCCACAGCCGAGTCGTACAACGAGACACCGCAAGTCTTGAGGACGAATACCGTCATCGCATTGAAAAAATGAAAAGGCAATTCGAAGAAGGCCTGATGCGGTTGATGGGGGGCACGGGCACAAGAGTCGATCCCAAGAGAGATGCATCGAGTCACGTCATCGCGGAGTTGATCACCAATCTGCCTGATTGGCTGGAGAGTCACCCGATTTCGGAAGTCGAGCGAGAGCGAGTAGCAGAGCTCCTGATAATAGGCGCTGTCCAGGGCATTCGTCTTCAGCAGGCAAGTTGATCGGATTGCCACCTCACCTTGAATCTCGAAGACGCTTCGGACAGGAGCCGTTATGTTTGCAGAACAGGACTGGCGACAAGCATTACCTACATAGGAATATTGGTAGCGTTGCTTGGATTAAGGATCGCCAACCTATTTCCCATCAACGTCGCGGCGGGCTTCCTCGCAGGCTACCGCTCGATAGGGGGCCAATCATTGCTCCACGCGTTGTCCCTTGGGATATTCCCCCAGGCAATTCGGGCGACAAGTGTCGGGGCTTCAGTAGCAGTAGGACGCCTCGGGTCGGTAGCGGGCCCCTTGGTCGCCGGTTGGGTGCTCTCGGCAGGAATGGGCCCAACAGACTTACTACTCGTCGCCGCACCACAGCTCATGCTTGCCGCATATGCAGCAAACCTTCTCATCAGGCCAAGCCGGTGGAAAACGCTCAATAAGCGAGACTCTTCAAACCTCGCAGCTCTCGACTGACGTCAACACCCGGGAAGCAGCCGATAACCGGCTGCTTTCGCGTGTTCAGTCGATATTGCGTATCACGTTGGCCAAGTCCGCCTGGCACTTGAGAAGTGATGTTTTGATCTGCGCCTCTTACTTGGAGAAGCGGGTGGGTGTCTAGCCATCTTTCAGACTGCGGCATTGTCCAGCGCGAACAACCAAAGCCTTATACGAAAAAGCCACCTTGGCCCTTGCGTTTCGAAGTGCGCGATGGCTTGGGCGCAGCGCCGCTCGATACTGGCTCGACGCGCGGCCTGTAGATAACGATCGGGCGAAGCGTCCACCGCCTCCGTCTGTACCCCTGCATGCGGCAAAACACCGCTAAAAGCGCCATCACGTTCGAGAAATCTGTATTCTCGAACGTCAGTTTGTCCGATTGTTTGTATCGGATCAGGCGCTTGTGCACGGGTACTTCCATACTGATTTAACAGTACAAAAAAGGGGCAGCAGATTCATGGCCCGCGCCGGCATCAACAAAGCCCTCGTGCAGCGAGCACGTGATGCCCTGGCACGCCTGCAAGGCTTGGTCGAGTTGGAGTCATCCGACAGTCCAATTCCTCAATGACAAATTGAGCCTGGCGCGTAGTCCTCCCACCTCACGCGAGCGTCGCTGTGTGCCTCAGCACATGCGGGGCAGGAAAATTAAGAAAAAATGCAGAGAAACTCAAAAAATGAAGATTTTCATGGGCCGCTTAAGAAAAAGCTGACGTTCCAGTCTTTCTGAATAGAAAATTCCCGAATAGCCTTATACCACTCCAGAACTAGGCTAGCCTGCCACAGCGACCTGGCGGTCCCTACTCACGACCCTGGGCCGCCCACACAGGCCGGATTGTGAGCTTACTGCCCACATCATTAAATTGGGTGGTAGGCGGCCACTGATCACCGGACGGATATCCATGTCTATGCGCCCTACCCTTTCCCGTGAAACGACCATGCTGGAGAAGGCCAAAGCACGCCTCCTGAGAAGCGGTGATTTCTTGACTGCCGGTGCGTTTGCAGTGCTGGCTCAGCTGAGCACGGAGCAATCCAGAGCTGAACTCAAGGAGTGGAAAAGCGCGGGCAACATCTTCTCGCTGGCTCATGAGGACAAGGAATACTTTCCGCTCTATGCCTTTGACCCCGCTTCCAACTTCCGCCCATTTTCGTCATTGGCGGCCATCATCACGGCGCTCGGTTCCAGCAAGCCAGACTGGGCTATGGCGCTCTGGTTCGGCTCATCCAATAGCTACCTGGGGGGACAGATGCCGAAGGATGTGATGGTGGACGACCCGGCGCGGGTACTAGATGCCGCCCGAGGTGAGACGTACGGGGCGCTTCAGGGTTGATGGGTTGCCTCACTATTTGCCTTGGCTCGGCCAAAGTCGTAGACATACCAAATCACGATACGTTACCACCGTAAGCGAGGTAAAAACCTGACACAACAGGCTCAGCATTGGACCCGGGAAAGCGCTTTTTCGAAGGTAAACTTAACCTGCCAGACGGCCTACAGGCTCCCAACTACGGTCTTTGGAGGCAGCAATGTCGAGAAAGCGACTTTGGTTGCTGCGCTTGGCCAGTGCTTGGCGTGCTTCCGCTTGAAAACGGGCGCTCATCAGAGGCTTGGGTTCGTGTTTGATCTGCTTCATGGGCACCCCGCGTGTCAGGACATTTAGATGGATAGTATTAGGCTCAGCGACCCTGCCCAAGCGCTTCGTCGTCTCGTACTCGAATGGGGCAGCATCGGGGCAGGCAGCAACTGCTACCTAGAGTATACGTGGCGATCAATAGACACCGTAATCGACCCGTACCAGGAAATCCGCAACCTCCATGTACCCCTGATCAGTTTCCAAGAGCATGCACGGCAGACGCCGGCTAAGTCCAATCGCCTGCTTGGTGAGCCATGCTTCAGCCAGCTCGGAGTTGCCCAACACTTGCTCAGCTGTCATCAAAATTTGTTCGCGGCGTCTCATGAAGCAGCGGTGCTTTAGGCTTCAACACCTGTCAGGAAATGGCGAGCTGAGTACGAGGATTCTAAATACAGTCATGCTGCATAACGCCCGAGTGGTAAACCTGCATCGGGGAGGCCTGATTTGCGATGGTGATTTCTCATAGGGGCTGCCGGTCCTTTTACCCTGTAACGGTATTCATGAGGAGAGAATTGTCCCGAGCTAAATAGCAACTGAGCGGTGAACGACTCCAAGAACTCAATAGCCTCCCTTTGCACGTAGCGTTCGTAACGGGCGCGATAGGTCAGAAGTACGGTAGCGCGGTTGCCTAGGCAAAGGCTGACCAGCTCAGATAACAAATAGCCACGGACGTCGTATCGCACATCCGCCGCTTTGAGTACTGTTGCATAACAAAAGTGGTAAACAAGCGTTGCATCATGGGAGCTCTGGGGTAAATTTTGATCGCTAATCTCTGAATTCCTATAGTGCTATTGAACAGCCAACCATACGCGCATTGAGAATATATCTCGCATTGGAGGGGTACCAGACACCCGAAATAGAGCTGTTCGGCTTAATCGCCCTTATGAGAACGATATAATTATCTGAACATTAATTGAAGCGTAGACTTAAACGCACTGAAGAGCATGCCGCAGATATGGGTGATCTATTTCAAAGGATGGGTGATAAACCAGCTGAAAAAGGCTGCCCCCTCGAGCGGCCCCTCTCGCGCCCGGAAAATGTCCATCTAGTGGCTAGAAGACAGAAAGTATTTCCGTCCTAAACCTTGAAGAGACGTCTAATCGAAATACCACCCCTTCCTCCAGTTCACCCTCGAATATGTCATCTAATAGAGCTGAGGCGCGGCCGACCTGGAAATCTAGTGAACCGATTGACGCCTGAATTTCCTCCTGCTCTTGCGGTAGAGAAGACCCATCCGCCGCCCTTAGAAGCTGGACATAGTCCAAAACTGCTAAATCATCAGGCAGGTCTTCCGCAACGCGTTGTGAGAATTGCAGTAATGAGGGCTCCGCCAGTACATAAAGCCATGCTTGATGATCGTTCTCTCCAGTTCGTCTCAAAATGCGCCCCAGCACCTGACGATAATGAAGCTCAGTACGAATTCGGCTGAGATAGCAACAGACCTGTAGACGAGGAATATCTGTACCCTCGCTGATCATGCCGACGGCGACAATCCACTTACCCATTCCATTTCGAAAGTCATTGATGATTTGTTGCGCCCCTGGAGTGCGCGTAGTAACTACTAAGCAATCTTCACCCCTCGATCTTAGTACCGCGGCGATCTGATTTGCATGTCGGATGTTGGTGGCAACTGCTAAGCCACCAGCGTCAGGGATCGTTTGGCGAACTTCGTCTAATCTTCCACGGCCAAGATCGACAATTTTCTCGATTATGTCATGGTGTGTGAGTAGGTCCTCAAACGCCACAGGCGATTCATTTAACAGTTGCGCAATGCTCGGGTAGACGCTAACGATCGGCGCGTCGTCGACCAGCTCAGTAAGCTTTACCGCACTGTTATCGATGACCACGATACGGGGAGCACGGCATACCTCATCGGCCACAGCCTCTTTCAGACCATACCGAAAGTCGCACACCAGTCGACCCCCTTGATCTGAGTATCGAGCTAAGGCTATTGCTCGCTCATCGGAGCGCCACGGAGTACCTGAGAGGGCTAGAGTGAATGTGGCCTGGTCTTGCAAACGCTGCAAGATTACCTGCCCCCACGCGTTACTAAGAAGCGGGTCGTGACCGGCACAATGATGGATCTCATCGAAGACTGCCAAAACGCGATAGTCTTCGACCAGTTGCCAGAACGAAGGTGAACGATGATCCATCGCCTGATAGGTGGAAGCGACACCTACTGAGCCAAGACGACCATCGAATGGCCGACCCAGGACCTTTGCAAACGTTTCCTCAAGGCCATCAACAACTTGGCAGGACGGTGCAAAACAAATAATCAAATCAATGAGATCTGCTTGCAGAAGCCGTTTCGCAACCTCAGCAGCCATCCGGCTTTTACCGGCGCCGGGGGTTGCCTGGCAGAAGAAATGAGGTGAAAAACGATAGCGTTCCAAAGCAGCAGCGACTGAGGCTTGCTGCCAAATCCGCAAATCAGTCATGCGGCTACCAACGTCTTTAAAGTGTTTTCGATCGCGCGAAGATGGCCCAGCAGACGCGAGCTGCGATCCCGGGCCTGCAGGTATTCCTCTTCGACTCGGGCCTTAAGAACGGGCATTTCGGTAAACAGCTGCTTGTAGCGCTCAGCCTCACCGAGCGCTGTGAGCATGTCCAAGCGGATCTCCTTCGCAAGCGACTCCAGCCGCCGAGTAGGACAAAGCTGCGATTGCTTAAGCATCTGTTCCCCTACCGTCTCGCCATCAATCTGTGGCTCCATGCTAGCGGTCTCAAAGCGGTGTGGGATTAGGGAAACATTTAGGTCAGTAGGCCTTTTAAGAACATGAAAGACCTGATCACGCCTCCGGCGTATGGGGTCCTGCTGGATCCATCCGACCCGCTTCAAACGCCTGACTTGATCGTAGATATAGCGCCACAGCTCGACTTCGTTCACCGGAGAACTCAGAAGCCGGCTATAGGCAGCCCTCAGCGAACGGATGGTGAATTGCTGGTAACCCCCATCCTGGAGCAGCTCTAAGACATGCCTGTCTAGCTTGAACGTTACGGATTTCATACAGGCACTCAATGCAGCCAAACGGGCAAAATGCGGATTATAATCCGTCGCCTGCCGTCCCGTAAACGATGGATAGTGCCGCCTTGGTCGATCGAGGCGGTTATGCAGGCGTTGGCGAAGGATCTCGGACAGAAAATCCGTGAAAGGAGGATCTTGATTGGGTTGTCCCAAGACGCTCTAGCACATGCGTGCGAGATGGATCGCAGCTATATGGGAAGGGTGGAGAGAGGTGAGGTAAATATCACCATCGAAAAGCTCTATAGAATCGCAGGTCAGCTCAGATGCCAGCCACATATACTTTTGCCTCGACTACAGCGAGATCAAAAGAATCGTTGATATCACCTGGCACCCGCTTTTAATAGATAACCACGCTCGCGCCCATCAAAGTAGTCGGTAGACTGGAAGCCTCAGAGCAAACAACGCGCCGAGGCTATTCAGGCGTTAGAACGGTATGTCCTGATCAAACCCAAGCTGGTCGCTCTCAGCTTTGGGAGCAATCGGCACGGGAGGTTGCGTCAGCACGGCCCTGCTGGCTGGTAGTCGAGTGGACCCAGGAGCGACTAGGGGCAGATCAGCAGTTCGTGCATCACCAGCGACAACGACATCGTTTCCTCCAGCTTCAGTCTCCGCCTGCTCCTCTGCAGGTTCATCTGGATCCAGATCGATATAAGCATCGCCCATCATCATCTTGTAGTGCGCATCATGCTTAGCAGCCTTGAATATTTTGAAGAAAATTCTCAGGTAGCTTTCTGCCATAGCATCGCTGATGGCCACATACAATTCATCAGGAGCGTAGTGCGAGCCATCATTCACCCAGCTCATTAAAGACTGGCACTGCGTCTTTTCGATACCCTCAAACTCGTCAATCAAATGGTATGTATCGACACCACCCAAGATTTTGAAATAATTCTCCAAAATCCGGCGCATGGTGTTCTGCAGCGTAAGCACTGGTAGCGGAGTTCTCTTTAGCTCCGCCCAGAGGAGCTGATAAGAGGTTCTGATGGGATTACTCGAGTGAAATTCAATCACTGAGTATTCGTTGGGCTTGCGCACGATCCAGAACGTCTCGTCACCGAGGGATTTATCGACCTTACGACGCTGGTCGTAAGTAACCTCTTTATGGAAATGTATATTATGGGTAAGCACCAAAACCTGCTTAATATGACTACCAGGCTTTCTAACTTCAACAAATAGCTCTTTTATCAAACTACTCACAATAAACAGCACATCACTATCAAGGCTCGAAACAGGGTCATCAATGACCACGATCCGATCACTGGTGATACCCGAGCTCGTAATGCTCCCTCTCAGCAGATGGTAGAAGTAGAGGAATGTGACGAAGGTCTTCTCACCCTCGCTCAGGGTTTGCTTTGCATCTTTCCCGTCTGCTCGAATCAACCTATACGAATTACCTACACAAGCAGGATCAAGTGAAAATCCTCGGAAGCCGAAATTCCTAAGAATCTTGTTGATGGCAGTCACTGTCGGCTTCACGCTTGTGAGATCGGTCTCAATTTTATCGATTTCGACATCTACAGCATCAATGCTAGCCGAAGCCCTATCCCGACTCGATGAAATCCCAGCGATAGCCTTCTGCAATGTGGCTTTCGCAGAAGCATAATCAGACAAAGAGCTCTTGAGTTCAACGCCTAGAATATACTTCCATACTTCGCCAGTGAGTTTGCTCTGCTCAGCAGTGAAGCTAGCAACGAGACGATTGTGCTCAGTGATCTTGGCGTTCGCAGCGCTAATAACCCCCGATATGCCAGCTTGAATATCCACTAGCCCCTCAAGAACAACCTCAGCGCTTGGACTGGCCAGCTTACTATCCATTCGTCCCATATTAACAAGAACGACAGCCTCCAACGCTTGAATCTCAGGACCAAGCTTATCCTTATCCAAATCAGCACAATCTAAAGTCAGCAGTGCACGCGCTTGGATCAATAGGTCCTCTGCAGCCTGATAATAATTGTTGCGCAGAACGGATACTGCCCTTGAATCGGCTTCAAAGGTTTCATCAAAGTATTCCGCGAGTTCCTTTTCGAAGTCATGTGGTAGATTCTGCTGACAGAACGGACACTGTTCGTCCATATGCTCCAGAAATTTTACACCCTGCCTGACCCAGTCGCTATTACCCAACCGCTGAATGATGGCTGATATATTTACGTCATCTTTACCTATCACCCTCTTAGAGAGAACTGGGCTTGTCTCGAATGCGGTCAGTCTCGATAAGTCCAAAATGGGAACAGGCGCTATTCTCGAAGGCTCATCACCGTATAGGACTGCCGCTCTAGCTTGGAGATCCGCCAATTCCACCAGGGCAGATTTGTTACTCGCATACTCCTGCAGAACCCTTGCCTTGAACGCTTCCTTGTTGTTTCTAAGACCAGTGAATGCCCCTTTGAAATGATCATCATGCTTTACTTTCTGCTCCCAGCATCGGCCTACCAGCTTTATTTCCAAAGAGGCTAGTTCAGCATTCTTTCCGGGCTTTCCATTTTCACCATCAAGAGAAATGATTGACTTAGCCTTCAACTGCTCGTGACGCTTTCTTTCATCCTTGAGGTCTTTGAGTCGATCAAGCTGATCCTTCTCGGCCTTGCCTAATGTAAATACTCCCTGAAATTCTTTGGAATCTGTGAAGTTGGCGGTAATGAAGTCATTGTTGTAGATCATCGCTGGCACTGGCGTATTTCGGAGCCAAGTGATGCTGGAGTCTCCTGAGATGCCTGGCTTATCAATGAGCCGGCTGATTGTGGTCTTGCCAGCTCCATTCGCCCCATAAATGAAGTTGACCGGCTTGAGGTTGATCACTTCAGGTTTGACGGCGCTATAGGTGGCGATGTTGGACAGACTAATCGACTCGATCATGGCGGGGCATCCCAGCATGCCGGGGCACTTAGGTGGCCCCTGCTTAGTGAAAATCTATAAGGTTTAGGCGATGGAATAACTGCCTAACCGTTGTCCGACCGCATGATGGCGATTGGCCGCATAAGCGTAGACGGCGTGGCAATTTATGCAAAAGCAGGCATCGCAGGATATCGCGTGGGGGATGGAGGGGCGTTGACGGTTTGGGAATGGATGGCTTTCGAGGGTTTTTGGGGCGGGGACGGAGGAGTACGGAGAATGTAAACCATGAACTCTGAATTCGGGCCACGGTTTACAAAATATCTGTGCGCGGGGTATCTGGGTGAATGACGCGGATCTATGGCCAGTGTCACCGGGCCTGGACGGCGTGGAGGGTTACGTTTACACACCTCCCCTAAATACAGAAAGGTCAGACCAGGCGTTTATCTTGCTGCTGCTCCACGCGGGGCGCTCCAACTTGCATCAGTTACAAAGCCGAGGATTGTACCGCAGCTCAACGTTTGGCGCGTACCTCGTCGACGCCACGGTTGGCCAATTGGTCAGCGCGCTCGTTACCGGGGTGGCCGATGTGCCCGCGCACCCACTTCCAGGTGACCTTGTGGCGGTTGACCTGCTCGTCGAGCTGCTGCCACAGGTCGGCGTTCTTCACTGGCTCCTTCGCGGCGGTCTTCCAGCCGCGCTTCTTCCAGTTGACCATCCACTCGTTGATGCCCTTCATCACGTACTGCGAGTCGGTGGTCAACACCACCTCGCATTCGCGCTTGAGCGCCATCAAGCCCTGAATCGCGGCCATCAGTTCCATGCGGTTGTTGGTGGTTTCGCGTTCGCCGCCCCACAGTTCCTTTTCGACGCCCTTGTAGATCAACAGGACACCCCAGCCACCAGGGCCTGGATTGCCCTTGCAGGCACCATCGGTATACAACTCGACGCTATCGCTCATGTACCACTCATGTTCAGTGCTTTTCGGTATCCGGGCTGACCACGGTGCGGTTGACCTTGGCCAATGGCAAAGGCAGCAACTTGCCCATCGGTTCGCGGCGTTCCTGGCGCAGCGGCCTCAGGCCAACCACCATCTTGCGCGCCACCAGCAGGTAAACCCCGCCACCAGAGCTCTGCCAACCGCCTGCCACCCGTTCCCAGCCCGCCAGGCGTTGTTGCCAGGCCGGTGAGGCAAGCGGCGGACGATAGCACCCGAAGCGGCGTTTCTCCAGCGCGAAGCCCAGCAGGTTGAGCCAGTCACCGACCCGTGACGGCGAGATGCAGCGGGCCTTGCGCAGCGCGCCGTGGCTGAAGAAGTGGCGTATGCCCCAACTGCTCCAGGGGTTGATGCCGACGATCAGCAGATGCCCGCCGGGGCGTACCGCACTGGCGGCCTCGCGCAGCAAGCCATGGGGCGACAGGCAGAAGTCCAGGCCGTGCTGCAGCACCACCACGTCGGCAGCGTGCTCGCTCAAGGGCCAGGCCTGTTCCTCACAGACGATCTCCACCCCCGGCAGCGGCGCGCCCAAACGCACGTTGCGCTGTACCTGGGGGGCGCTGGGCGGAGCCTCGGCGCAGGGGCCGTAATGCACCAGGTAACCCCCGAAGAAGCGCCCGAGCTCCTCCTCCAACAATTTTTCCTCTTCTTTGAGCATCAGCTGGCCGAGCGGGCCGTGGAACCAGTCACGGGCCAGGCTGATCAGCTCGATCCAGGCCGGGTCGGCCTGGGCAAAGGGTTGGTCGGTCATTTGCGCTCTCCCTCGAAGGTTCTCGCACCGCGCCATCGCGGCTAAGATGGCCTCATGTGCCACGCTAGGCGATACGGATCCGCACCATGATACAGATCGATGCTCTCCCCGCTTTCTCCGACAACTACATCTGGTTGTTACAGGATACTGCCAAACGCCGCTGCGCGGTGGTCGATCCTGGTGATGCCGCCCCCGTGGAGGCATGGCTGGCCGCCAATCCCGACTGGGTGCTGGAGGATATTCTGGTCACCCACCACCACAATGACCACGTGGGCGGTGTCGAGCGGCTGAAAAAACTGACCGGTGCGCGGGTCAGCGGCCCGGCCAACGAGCGTATTCCGTGCCGCGACCTTGCCTTGGACGAAGGTGACGAAGTGACCGCGGTGGGCGTGACCTTCCAGGTTCTGGCAGTACCGGGGCACACGCTGGGTCATATCGCCTTCTTCAGCGACCAACCTGCGACACCGGTGCTATTCAGTGGCGACACGTTGTTCGCCGCCGGCTGCGGGCGGATGTTCGAAGGCACGCCAGAGCAGATGCAGCCTGCCCTCGCCAGGTTGGCCGCGCTGCCGGAGCGTACCGAGGTGTACTGCGCCCACGAGTACACCCTTAGCAACTTGCGCTTCGCCAAGGCCGTGGAGCCACAAAACCCGCACGTTCTGCAACGTTTCGATGATGTTACCCGGCTGCGCGCCGAAAATCACATCACATTGCCATCAACCATCGGCCTGGAACGGCTGACCAACCCCTTTCTGCGTACCTCTGAAACATTAGTTAAACAAAAAGCTGACGAATGGAAGGGACATTCAAACACCACGCATGTCGCTGTTTTTGCTGCCTTGAGGTCTTGGAAGGACACCTTCTGATAACCTGAAGATATATCGCAACATGTGCTCGAAGGTTGACCCGGCGGGATGCGGTTTCTAGAATCGCCGAAATTTTTTGCCCGGATACCCGTCCCCGCCGATGTCTTCCCGTAGCCGCAGAACCGCTCATTCAGTCGCCCTGACGCGCCTGGCCCAAATCAGTGCGCTGGCGCTGGCCGCCACCCTGGTGGGCTGCCAGAGCACCCGTCAGCTCGACGAATCCGACAGCGTTCGCGCGCACAGCTACCAGGCGCGGATCAAACACAAACCCGTTCCGCTCGCGGTCAAACCCGCCGAGCAGGCGCCGCAGGATGTGTGGGAGCGCATGCGCCAGGGCTTCGCCCTGCAAGACACCATCGACGTCAACCCGCGCATCGAGCAGCAGCGGCTGTGGTTCGCCAGCAACCCCTCGTTCCTCGAAAACGCCGGTGAGCGCGGCAGCCTGTACCTGCACTACATCGTCGAGCGCCTGGAAGAACGCGACATGCCGCTGGAACTGGCCCTGTTGCCGGCGATCGAAAGCGCCTACAACCCCATGGCCTACTCGCGCGCCCATGCTGCAGGCATGTGGCAGTTCATCCCCTCTACCGGGCGCCACTTCAACCTGCGCCAGACCAATTTCTACGATGGTCGCCGCGACATCACCGCGTCGACCAACGCCGCGCTGGATTACCTGAGCCGCCTGCACGACATGTTCAACGGCGACTGGCTGCTGGCACTGGCTGCCTACAACGCCGGTGAAGGCACCGTCAGCCGGGCGATCGAGCGCAACGAGAAACTCGGCCTGCCCACCGATTACTGGAACCTGCCACTGCCACAGGAGACGCGCGACTACGTGCCCAAGCTGCTGGCCCTGTCGCAGGTGGTCCTGACCCCCGAAGCCTACGGCGTGAACCTCAACCCGATCGCCAACGAGCCCTACTTCGAAGCTGTCGCCATCAAGGACCGCCTGGACCTGTCGCGGGTAGCCGCCTTCGCCAACATCGACGAAGACGAACTGATCCAGCTCAACCCGGCATTCAAGAAGCGCATGACCGTGGATGGGCCCAAACAATTGCTGGTACCGACGGCCAAGGCGCAACTGCTGTCCGACAGCCTGTCCAACCTCAAGCCTGAACAACTGGTCAGCCTGCAGCCGAACAAAGCCGTGTTCGCACGCGCCGTGGCCGAAGCCAAGGCACCTGCCAGCGCGCGCAGTTACCGCGTAAAGCGCGGCGACAGCCTGAGCACCATTGCCAGGGCCAACCGGGTTTCGGTCAAGGATATCCAGCGCTGGAACAAACTATCGGGTAGCCGTGTAAAGGCCGGCCAGGTGTTGGCACTGCGTGGTGGTAGTGCGGCAGGCAACCGGGTGGCGGCATCCTCCAAGCGCTCTACCCAGTACAAGGTCCGCAAGGGTGACTCGCTGTATCTGGTGGCAAAACGTTTCAATGTTGAGATGAAGCACCTCAAGCGCTGGAATCCGCGCAGCGGGCACGCCCTCAAGCCAGGCCAGACCTTGACCGTCTACCTGGGGCACTGATGGCAACCCGGGGCTGCTCCGCAGCCCCTTGATCTCCTTCCAGACACACCCTTTTTCCAACCCCGCCAAGCTGTTACTGTAGCCCGACCAAAGCCCAACGCCTCTGGATCGGATGCCGACTTGATACGTCCCCTCCTGCTGTCACTCAGCCTGGCCTTGAGCTTTCCCGCAGCCGCGATGGTGAGCGAAAGCCACGGATACGCGCAGTTCGGCACGCTCAAGTACCCAGCCACATTCACCCACTTCGACTGGGTCAACCCGCAAGCGCCCAAGGGCGGCACCTTGCGCGCCATGGCATTGGGCACCTTCGACACGCTCAACGCCTATACCTTCAAGGGTTCTAGCCCGGTCACAACGCCGAACTTCCTGCAGTACGGTGTCAACGAGCTCAACGAAACACTGATGGTCGGCACCGGCATGTATGACCCTTCCGGGGACGAGCCCACCTCCAGTTACGGCCTCATCGCCCGCTCGGTGGAGTACAGCGAGGACCGCAGTTGGGTGGTGTTCAACCTGCGCCCGCAAGCGCGCTGGCATGACGGCAAACCGATCACTTCTGCAGACGTCGCCTTCTCTTACCGCACGCTGCTCAAGGACGGCCACCCGATCTACCGCACCAACCTGCAGGAAGTGCAGCGCGTGGATATCCTTGGCCCGCTGCGCATCCGCTTCGTGTTCAAGCGCGCTGGCAACCCGCTGCTGATCCTGCGCCTGGGCGAGATGCCGGTGCTGCCCAAACACTACTGGCAAAACCGCGATTTCAAGGCCACCACCTTCGAGCCGCCGCTTGGCAGCGGCCCCTACCGCATCACTCAGGTGCAGCCCGGCAGGCGCCTGGTGTTCGAGCGGGTAAAGAACTACTGGGGCAAGGACCTGGCGGTAAACCGCGGCAAGTACAACTTCAACCGCATCGAATACGAGTTCTATCGGGACGCCACAGTCGCGTTCGAAGCCTTCAAGGCAGGCGAGTTCGACATCTATATCGAGCATCAGGCAAAGAACTGGGCCAACGGCTACAACTTCCCGGCACTGCGCCGTGGCGAGGTGATAAAGGCCCAGATCCCCCATCGCATCCCGACCCAGACCCAGGGGCTGTTCATGAACAGCCGCCGGGCCACCTTCAGCGACGCCAGGGTACGCCAGGCGCTGGGCCTGATGCTCGACTTCCAGTGGACCAACCGCGCCCTGTTCAGCAGCGCCTACCGGCGCTCGACCAGCTACTACCCCAACAGCGAGTTTGCCGCCAGCGGCCTGCCCACGGGCAAGGAGTGGCTGCTGCTGGCGCCGTTCCGTGACCAATTGCCGGAAAAGCTGTTCACCCAGCCCTATCAGGTCAGCCACACCGATGGCCGCGGCATCGACCGCCAGAGCCTGCGCCAGGCGCTGAGCCTGCTCGGTCGCGCCGGCTGGAAGCTCGACGGCCAGCGCCTGGTGAACGCACAAGGCCAGCAATTGCGCATGGAGCTGCTGCTGGTGAATCCCAACCTCGAACGCATCCTGCAACCTTATGTCGAAAACCTGGCGAGCATCGGCATCGATGCGCGCTTGCGCACCGTGGACCGTGCCCAGTACAAACAACGCCTGGACCAGTTCGACTTCGACATGATTCTGATGACCTTGAGCCAGACCTTGAGCCCCGGCCTTGAGCAGTGGCTGTACTTCCATTCCAGCCAGGCTGCGACCAAGGGCAGCAAAAATTATGCTGGGGTCAAGGATCCGGTGGTCGACCACCTGCTCGACACCTTGCTCGCCGCACGCACCCGCGATGACCAGGTCGCCGCCGCCCGCGCCCTGGACCGCGTGCTGTCCTGGCAGTACTACATGATCCCCAACTGGTATCTCGACAATCACCGCCTGGCCTACCGCAACCGGTTCGGTTTCGTCACCACACCGCCCTATACCCTGGGGCTGAATACCTGGTGGCTAAAGACTTCGGAGAAAGCCCAATGATGCCAACATACCGCCTGCGCCAGCTGGCAGGCAGCCTGCTGCTTGCCTGCCTGAGCCTACCGGCAATGGCCGCGCCACAACACGCACTGACCCTTTATGATGAAGCGCCGAAGTACCCGGCCGACTTCAAGCACTTCGACTACGTCAACCCCGACGCGCCCAAGGGCGGCACCTTCCGCCAGTCAAGTTTCGGCGGCTTCGACAGCCTCAACCCGTTCATCAACAAAGGGGTGGCCGCCGAAAACCTCAGCGCCATCTACGACACCTTGATGCGCCAGAGCCTGGACGAGCCGTTCACCGAGTACGGCCTGGTTGCCGGCAAGATCGAAAAGGCCCCGGACAACAGCTGGGTGCGCTTCTACCTGCGCCCCGAGGCGCGCTTCCACGACGGCCACCCGATGCGGGCCGAAGACGTGGTGTTCACCTTCAACGCCCTGATCAAGGACGGCGCACCGCTGTACCGCCAGTACTATGGCGATGTCGCCCAAGTCGTCGCCGAAGACCCGCTGCGCGTGCTGTTCACCTTCAAGCACAAGAACAACCGCGAGTTGCCGCTGATCCTCGGCCAGTTGCCCGTGCTGCCCAAGCACTGGTACGAAGGCCGCGAATTCAACCGCGGCAACCTGGAAATCCCGCTCGGCAGCGGCCCGTACAAGATCACCGAGGTCAAGCCCGGCCGCTCGATCCGCTACGAGCGGGTCAAGGACTACTGGGCCAAGGACCTGCCGCTCAACCGCGGCCAGTTCAACTTTGACGCCATGACCTTCGACTCCTACCGCGACAACACCGTCGCGCTGGAAGCACTCAAGGCCGGCCAGTTCGACTATGGCCTTGAGACCAGCGCGAAAAACTGGGCCACCGCCTACAACGTTCCCGCCGTACGCGATGGCCGCCTGATCAAGGAAGAGCTGCCCAACGGCAACCCCACAGGCATGCAGGGTTTCATTTTCAACCTGCGTAAACCGGTGTTTCAGGACATCCGCGTGCGCCAGGCGCTGAGCCTGCTGCTGGACTTCGAGTGGACCAACAAGCAGTTGTTCAACGGCGCCTACACCCGCACCGGCAGCTACTTCGAAAACTCCGAAATGGCCGCCCAGGGCCTGCCCTCGCCTGACGAGCTGAAAATCCTCGAGCCTATGCGCGGCAAGGTCCCCGAACAGGTGTTCAGCGAGGCTTTCCACAACCCGGTCACCGACGGCAGCGGCATGATCCGCGAACAGCAGCGCCAGGCCTACAAGCTGCTGATGGACGCTGGCTGGAAGATCGTCGACGACAAGATGGTCGACAAGAACGGCAAACCGGTGTCCATCGAGTTTCTGCTGGCCCAGACCGAATTCGAGCGCATCCTGCTGCCGTTCAAACGCAACCTGGCCGACCTTGGCATCGACCTGAACATCCGCCGCGTCGACGTTTCCCAGTACATCACCCGCCTGCGCTCGCGTGACTTCGACATGATCGTCAGTGGCTATCCGCAGTCCAGCTCCCCAGGCAACGAGCAGCGCGAGTTCTGGTCCAGTGCCGCTGCCGACAACCCCGGCAGCCGCAACTTCATGGGCCTGCGGGACCCGGCCATCGACCAACTGGTCGAAGCGCTGATCAACGCCGATTCCCGACAGAGCCTGATCAACCACGCCCGCGCCCTGGACCGCGTGCTGCTGTGGGGTTACTACGTGATCCCCAACTGGCACATTAAGACCTGGCGCGTGGCCTACTGGAACCACATCGGCCACCCCAAGGTTTCGCCCAAGTACGACATCGGCATCGACACCTGGTGGATCAAGCCCGAGGTGACGCCAGCCGTGTCCGAAGCGCCTGCGCAAGAGGCCAACTGACATGCTGGCCTACATCCTGCGTCGCCTGCTGCTGATCATCCCGACCCTGTTCGGCATCCTGGTGATCAACTTCATCATCGTCCAGGCCGCCCCCGGCGGCCCGGTGGAACAGATGATCGCCAAGCTGGAAGGTTTCGAGGGCGCAACCAGCCGGATTGCCGGCGGCGGCGCCGAAGTCTCCGTGGCCGGCTCCAACTACCGCGGTGCCCAGGGCCTCGACCCTGCCCTGATCGCCGAAATCGAGCGCATGTACGGCTTCGACAAGTCGCCCCCCGAGCGTTTATGGATCATGGTCAAGAACTATGCCCAGCTGGACTTCGGCGAGAGCTTCTTTCGCGATGCCAAGGTCATCGACCTGATCGCCGAGAAGATGCCGGTGTCGATTTCGCTCGGGCTGTGGAGCACGCTGATCATGTACCTGGTGTCGATCCCCCTGGGTATCGCCAAGGCGGTGCGCCACGGCAGCCACTTCGACGTCTGGACCAGCTCGGCGATCATCGTCGGCTATGCCATCCCGGCGTTCCTGTTCGCCATCCTGCTGATCGTGCTGTTCGCCGGCGGCAGCTACTTCGACTGGTTCCCGCTGCGCGGCCTGACCTCGAACAACTTCGACGAGCTGTCCACCACCGGCAAAGTGCTCGACTACTTCTGGCACCTGGTGCTGCCGATCACCGCCCTGGTGATCGGCAACTTCGCCACCATGACCCTGCTGACCAAGAACAGCTTCCTCGACGAGATCAACAAGCAATACGTGGTCACCGCCAAAGCCAAAGGCCTGAGCCGCTCGCGGGTGCTGTACGGCCACGTGTTCCGCAACGCCATGTTGCTGGTGATCGCGGGCTTCCCTTCGGCGTTCATCGGCATCTTCTTCACCGGCTCCCTGCTGATCGAGGTGATTTTCTCCCTCGACGGCCTGGGCCTTATGAGTTTCGAGGCGGCCATCAACCGCGACTACCCGGTGGTGTTCGGCACCTTGTTCATCTTCACCCTGCTAGGGCTGGTGGTGAAACTGATCGGCGACCTCACCTACACCTTGGTCGATCCGCGCATCGACTTCGCCAGCCGGGAGCACTGACATGGCCTTGTCCCCTCTCAACCGTCGGCGCTTCGAGCGCTTCAAGGCCAACCGACGCGGCTGGTGGTCGCTGTGGCTGTTCCTCATCCTGTTCGGCCTGAGCCTGGGCGCCGAGCTGATCGCCAACGACAAACCGATTGCCGTGCGCTACGACGGCGAGTGGTTTTTCCCGGCCTTCAAGCGCTACCCGGAAACCACCTTCGGCGGCGAGTTCCCACTGGAGGCCAACTACAAGAGCCCGTATATCCGGGAGCTACTGGCCAAAAAAGACAGCTTCGTGCTGTGGGCCCCGATCCCGTACAGCTACCAGAGCATCAATTACGACCTGCGCGTACCCGCCCCTGCGCCACCCTCGGCGGACAACCTGCTGGGCACCGACGATCAGGGCCGCGATGTACTGGCGCGGGTGATCTACGGCTTCCGCATTTCGGTGCTGTTCGCCCTCACCCTGACCATCCTCAGTTCCATCATCGGCGTCATCGCCGGTGCCCTGCAGGGCTTTTACGGTGGCTGGGTGGACCTTGCCGGCCAGCGCTTTCTGGAGATCTGGTCCGGCTTGCCGGTGCTGTACCTGCTGATCATCCTTGCCAGCTTCGTGCAGCCCAACTTCTGGTGGTTGCTGGGCATCATGCTGCTGTTTTCGTGGATGAGCCTGGTCGACGTGGTGCGTGCCGAGTTCCTGCGCGGGCGCAACCTCGAGTACGTGCGCGCCGCCCGTGCCCTAGGGATGCGCAATGGCGCGATCATGTACCGGCACATCCTGCCCAACGCCATGATTTCAACCATGACCTTCATGCCCTTCATCCTCACCGGTGCCATCGGCACCCTGACCGCCCTGGACTTCCTCGGTTTCGGCCTGCCACCGGGCGCGCCGTCGCTGGGCGAACTGGTGGCCCAAGGCAAGTCCAACCTGCAGGCGCCATGGCTGGGCATCAGCGCCTTTGCCGTATTGGCGATCATGCTGAGCCTGCTGGTATTCATCGGCGAATCCGCCCGCGATGCCTTCGACCCGAGGAAGTGAGATGAGTGAACAGAACCTGATCGAAGTGCGCGACCTGGCGGTGGAGTTCGTTACCGGCGAACAGGTCAACCGTGTGGTCGATGGCATCAGCTTCGACATCCGCAAGGGTGAGACCCTGGCGCTGGTCGGCGAGAGCGGTTCGGGCAAGTCCGTTACCGCCCACTCGATTCTGCGCCTGCTGCCCTACCCGCTGGCACGCCACCCTAGCGGCAGCATCGGCTATGAAGGCAACGACCTGCTGCAGCAAGGTGAGAAGGCCATGCAGAAGATTCGCGGCAACCGCATCGCGATGATCTTCCAGGAGCCGATGACCTCGCTGAACCCGCTGCACTGCATCGAAAAGCAGATCAACGAAATCCTGCTGCTGCACAAGGGCCTCACCGGCAAGCAAGCCACTGCGCGCACGCTGGAGTTGCTGGAGCTGGTGGGCATTCCCGAGCCGCGCAAGCGGCTGAAGGCCCTGCCCCACGAGCTGTCCGGTGGCCAGCGGCAGCGGGTGATGATCGCCATGGCGCTGGCCAATGAGCCGGAGTTGCTGATTGCCGATGAACCCACCACTGCGCTCGACGTGACCGTGCAGTTGAAGATTCTAGAGCTGCTCAAGGAACTGCAGGCGCGGTTGGGCATGGCATTGCTGCTGATCAGCCATGACCTGAACCTGGTAAGGCGCATTGCCCACCGTGTTTGCGTGATGCAGCGTGGGCAGATTGTCGAGCAGGCCGATTGCGCGACGCTGTTCAGTGCGCCGCAGCACCATTACACACAGATGCTGATCAATGCAGAGCCCAGCGGTTTGCCGGCACATAATCCGGTTGGCGCACCGCTGCTGGAAGTGAACGACCTGAAGGTATGGTTCCCGATCAAGAAAGGCTTGCTGCGCAAGACGGTCGACCATGTGAAGGCGGTGGACGGGATCAACTTCAGCTTGCCCCAGGGGCAGACCCTGGGGATCGTGGGCGAGTCCGGATCGGGCAAATCGACGCTTGGGCTGGCGATCTTGCGCTTGATTTCGAGCCAGGGGGGCATCCGCTTCCATGGCCAGGCGCTGGAAGGCTTGAACCAGAAGCAGGTGCGGCCACTGCGACGTGAGATGCAAGTGGTGTTTCAGGACCCCTTTGGTAGCCTCAGCCCACGTATGTGTGTGGCGGATATCGTTGGTGAGGGGCTGCGGATTCACAAGATTGGTACAGCCGCAGAACAGGAAGCGGCAATTATCGCGGCGCTGGAAGAGGTAGGCCTGGACCCACGCACGCGCCACCGCTACCCGCATGAGTTTTCGGGTGGGCAACGTCAACGTATCGCCATCGCCCGGGCGCTGGTGCTCAAGCCGGCGTTGATTCTGCTGGATGAGCCGACGTCTGCGCTGGATCGTACGGTGCAGCGGCAGGTGGTGGAATTGCTGCGCAACTTGCAGCACAAGTACAACCTCACCTACCTGTTCATCAGCCATGACCTTGCCGTGGTCAAAGCGTTGAGTCACCAACTGATGGTGATCAAGCAGGGGCATGTTGTGGAGCAAGGCGAGGCTCAGCAGATCTTCCATTCACCCCAGCATGCTTATACGCAGCAACTGCTGGAGGCGGCGTTTTTGCGTCATGACACTGAACGGTGACTGCCTTCCAGGGCCTGATGGTTTTACCCGTATCAAGGCAGAGGTTGTGCGCCCAGAGCACGGAGCAGCAGGCTGTTTCGCTGCCGCCTAGATCGCCCGTCTCGGCTCTGATAATAGCCTTGATGCATGAGTTCGAATCCCTGGAGGAGCTGTTTTACCAGCTAAAAGCCTCTGGCAAAGCAATCAGGAAGGTGGCCTACGTGCTTGTCACGGTGTACGACAACGCCCGTGGGCCTAAGGCGCGAAAGGCGTAGCCTTCGGGCAAACCTTTGCTATTGCAAACACCTCCACCACGCACGACAATAAGATTCATTACCAATCGCGAACCATTCCATCCAAAATGCCCGCCAACGACCTCTCTCTGCGTAGCGCCGTCAATCACCTGTATTGCGAGCATCACAGCTGGCTCAATGGCTGGCTACGCAAGAGGCTTGGCAACGCATTCGATGCCGCGGACCTGACGCAGGATACGTTCGTGCGGGTGATCAAGGCACGCAGCGCACTGGACATTCGCGAGCCGCGCCCGTACTTGTCGAGGATCGCCAAGGGCTTGCTGATCGACCTGTTTCGTCGGCGCTCACTGGAACAGGCATACCTGGAAACCTTGGCAGCCTTGCCGCAAGCACAGCACCCGTCGCTGGAAGAGCAGGCGATCATGTTGCAGGCACTGGTAGAAATCGATCGCCTGTTGCAAGGGCTGGGGCCGAAGGTCAGGCAGGTGTTCATGCTGTCGCAATTCGACGGGCTGACCTACCCGCAGATTGCCGAGCAGCTGAACATCAGCGTGCGCAGCGTCAACAACTACATGGCAAAGGCAATGGAGCATTGCTGTTTGATGCAGATGCAATTGGCATGAGCCTTTCGCCCGCCGAGTTGCAGGCCATCAGTGCAGCAGCCCGCTGGTACGCGCGGCTGCAGTCTGGCATCGCCACCGACGCCGATCGCAGCGCCTGGAACGACTGGCTGGCTGCCGATCCGGTCAATCGCCAAGCCTGGCAGCGGATGACCGCTGTGGGGGAGCAGATGGCAAGCGTGCCGGGTGCGCTGGCCGCACCCGCCCTGCGCGGTGCCGCACGTTCCCGCCGGCAGCTGTTACGCAGCGTACTGGTATTGGTGCCAGCCACCTCGCTGGGCTGGCTGGGGTGGCGTAGCAACAGCTCGCAACAGCTGTTTGCCGATTACCGCACCGCTGTGGGTGAGCGCCGTACCTTTCGTTTGGCCGATGGCAGTTCACTGCTGCTGAACACCGACACCTCTGTAAACCTCAAGTACGACGGCCAGCAACGGGTGCTGGAACTGCTTCGCGGTGAAATTCTGGTATCGACCGCTAACGACCCAGCACAGCGGCCATTCAAGGTAAGCACCACACATGGCGAGGTCCGGGCGCTGGGCACGCGCTTCATCGTTCGCACACAAGCGCTGGGCGGTGAGGTGGCAGTCCTGGAGAAAGCGGTAGAAGTCAGAGCGTCCAGCAGCGCATTGACAGTGCGTGTTGAGGCCGGGCAATCCATCGCCTTCACCGACCTCACGGTGGGGCAGCTACGGCGTAATGACGCTACGGTGGGAGCCTGGCAACACGGCAGCATCATTGCCATTGATCGCCCCCTGGTCGAACTTCTTTCCGACCTGTCGCGCTACCGCACCGGCGTGCTGCGCTGTGATCCGCGTATTGCGCAACTGAGGGTCTCTGGCGCGTTCCCAATCGATGACACCGACCTGGCGTTGGCTGCGCTGGAAAGCGGGCTTTCATTACGCGTCACGCGTTACAGCCGTTTCTGGGTCAATGTGTCGCCTCCTGTCGTCCCGCCTCAGTAATTAAAAAATTCTTTTTTGCACTTTTCTTACGCATCGTTCGGCTCATCCCCCATTGGGTGTCATCGATCATTTTCAGGGGGGGATTAGGATGTCTGAGGTATTCAAGCGTGGTCGTCTGGCGACCGCGGTAAAAGTCGCGCTGCTGGCAGTAACCACTGTCGGAGCCTGGTCCACAGCAACGGTCGAGGCAGCCGTGGCGGCCCAGCACAGCGCAGTGCGGTCGTTCGACATCCCTGGTGGCAGCCTGACCGAAGTCCTTGGCCACTTCGCCAGCGCGGCGGGGGCGGCGATTTCGTTTGATGCCAGGCAAACAGACGGCTTTAGCTCCTCGGGGCTCAAAGGTACCTTCGGTGTCATTGAAGGCTTTAGCCGGATTCTGGCCGGCAGCGGCCTGCAAGCCCAGGCGCAGTCCAACGGCACCTATGTACTGCGGGAAGTGCCTTCCGCTGGTTCGGCAATGGAACTTGGTGCAACCAACATCACCGGCCAGGTGCTGGGCGCCACGACAGAGAACAGCGGCTCGTACACCACGGGCGCGGTCACCATAGGCAAAGGTGAGCACTCGCTCAAAGAGACGCCACAGTCGGTGACGGTAATGACCCGCAAGATGATGGACGACCAGAACCTGTACACCATCGACCAGGTCATGGAGAAGACGCCCGGCATTACCGTGTACGACTCGACCATGGGTGGCAAATACTTCTATTCACGCGGGTTCCGCATGTCGGGCCAGTATCAGTACGACGGTGTGCCGCTGGACATGGGCAACCTCTATGTCCAGGCCGACAGTTTCAGCAGCGACATGGCGTACTACGACCGGGTCGAAGTGCTGCGCGGCGCAGCGGGCATGATGAAAGGCTCCGGCGGCACTGCCGGCGGGGTGAATTTCGTGCGCAAGCGCGGCCTGGCAGCTGCGCATACCGACATCACCCTGTCCGGCGGCAGTTGGGACAACTACCGCGGGCAACTGGACACCGGCGGCCCGCTGAACGCATCCGGCACTCTGCGCGGCCGGGCAGTGATCGCCGAACAAAGCCGCCACTATTTCGTGGACGACGCCAACCGCAAAGATCAGGTGTATTACGGTGCGCTCGACTTCGATCTGAATGCCGACACCACCCTGGGGCTGGGCGTTGCCTATGAAGACGTGGATGCCAACCCATGCTGGGGTGGCCTGCCGCGCTACCGCGATCGCAGCGACTTGAAGCTGAGCCGCTCAACCTGCCTGGACCCCTCATGGAACACCTGGCGCAGCCAGCGCACCACCGTGTTCAGTGATGTGTCCCATCAGCTTAACGAAGACTGGAAACTCAAGGTTGCCAGCGTCTATACGAAGAACACCCAGGACATCAAGTACGCGTTTGCCTCAGGTGCAGTGACGCCCGGTACCAATACCACTGGCATGCTGGGCAGCATGTATGACTACGACCAGGTCGATTACGGCCTGGACGCCTACGTCGATGGCACCTTCGATGCGTTTGGCCAACAACATGAACTGGTGCTAGGCATGAATGCGAGCCGTTCGAACAAGGACGACTTCTACTCAGTGGCCTTTCTGCCGCAGCGCCAGAATGTATTCAACCCCGACAAGTTCATCCCTGAGCCCGACGACAGCTACTTCATCGACAACTCATCTCGCGGCGGGCCGGTGAAGTCCAAGACTACACAAAAAGGCCTCTACTCGACCCTGCGTTTGAAACTGGCCGACCCACTGACCCTGGTGGTTGGCGGCCGGGTGAGCTGGTACACCTCCACGACCGACTCCGACTTTATCAACACCGGTACGTCGGAGCATTCCAGCACCCGCGAAACCGGGCAGGTCACGCCCTTCGCCGGCGTACTGCTGGACTTGAATGAAAACCTCACCGCTTACGCCAGTTACTCGGATATCTTCACTCCGCAAGGCAACTACCGGTCTGAAGACGGTTCCGCGCTCAAGCCGCTTGTGGGCCAGAGCTATGAATTGGGGATCAAGGGGGCCTGGCTGGAGGGGCGACTGAACGGCGCCTTCAACCTGTTCCGTACTATTCAGAAAGACCAGGCGCAGACCGATTACAACTCGTCATGCCCGTCATCCGATGGTTACTGCTACGTCAACGCCGGCAGGGTACGTGCGCAAGGTTTCGAGGCGGAGCTCAGTGGGGAAATCATCGAGCGCCTGCAACTGCTTGCGGGATACACCTACACCCAGACCAAGACCCTGGACGACATCGACAGCAGCCTGAACGGAGCGGCGTTCAACAGCTACGTGCCTCGGCATGTGTTGCGCCTGTGGGGCGAGTACACCCTGAGCGGCGCGTTAGAGCGGTTGTCTATCGGTGCCGGGGTCAACGCGCAAAGCGACAACTTCCGCGTCTCGCCCGCCAGTGGCGAAAAAATCGACCAGGCGGGCTATGCGATCTGGAATGGGCGTATCGGTTATCGCATCGATGACACCTGGTCGGTAGCGCTCAACGGTAACAACCTGTTCGACAAGCGCTACTACGCCAGCATCGGCACCGAAACCTTCGGCAACTATTACGGTGAGCCACGCAACTTCATGGTATCGGTCAAAGCCAGTTTCTGATGCTGACGCTGTCATGACAGCCTTTCGGAACGGCCTTGCCGCTCAGACGTGGCGCCACGTCTGAGCGTTGGCCACCCTCAGAAACCAATCGCGGCCAATGTTACTCAGGCTTGGACAGCGCGGCCCTCCAGTGCTTCGCTGTCAGCCACCATCCCCTCCCGCATGCGCTGCGCATCGCGGCTGAAACACCGCGACGCGGCCAGCAGAAACACCATGGTCAACATCAGTGCCACCGGTATCAGGTACATCGCGTCGTGCAACCCCTGGGCCTTGAACGCCTCGCTCATCATCACTTCCCCCGCTGCGTCCATGGCTGCGACAGCGAAATGGTCCGACAGCCCGCCAACCACCACCGGCCCCAATCCACCACCCAGCAAATACAGCCCGGCAAAATACAGCGCCATGGCCGTGGCACGCAGGCGGGGCTGCACCACGTCCTGGATGGCGGTGTACACGCAGGTGTAGAAGTTGTACGAGAACAGCCAGCCCGCGCCGAACAGCGCCACGAACAGGCCCAGCTCAATCCGCCCAGCGTGCAGCGCCCAGGCAGTGGCCAGCGTGGCGACCAGCATGCTAAGCACGGCGAACATCAGCCGGCCATTGGCAAAGCGCTGATGCACCTTGTCGGCCACCCAGCCACCAAGGGTAAGGCCTACTAGACCGGTCACACCGACAATGACCCCGGTGGCCACTGCGGCTTGTTGCAGTTGCAGCTCGAAGTACCGCTGCAGCATGGGCACCATGAACGAGTTGCAGGCGTACGAAGCAAAATTGAACGTAAGGCCTGCGAGCACCAGCCAGGCGAAGGTGGGCACGCTAAGTACGCGGGGCAGGGGCCGGTCCAGTGGAGCCTGGGAGACGGCTACGGTTTCTGCCGCACCGCGTGCCGGTTCGCGAATCAGGAACAGGAACAGCGCCAGCACCACACCCGGTACTGCGGCAATGAAGAACGGTGCGCGCCAGCTGCCGAAGGCCTGCACCATGGCGCCGATGGTGAAGAAGGCCAGCAACAGGCCCAGCGGCAGGCCGAGCATGAAGATACCCATCGCCCTTGCCCGCCGCTCGGCAGGGAACAGGTCTCCGATAAGCGAATTGGCGGCGGGCGCATAGCTGGCTTCACCGATGCCCACCCCCATGCGCACCAGCAGAAAGCTCCAGAAGCTCCCAACCATGCCGTTGACTGCCGTCAGCCCGCTCCATGCCATCAGGCCCCAGCCCATAAGCCGGCTGCGCGAGCCGGTGTCGGCCAGCCGTGCCAACGGCAGGCCAGCGATGGCATAGACCAGGGTGAAGGCAGTGCCGATCAGGCCGATCTGGAAGTCGCTCAGGTGCCACTCCAGGCGAATCGGTTCGATGATGATGGCGGGTATGGTGCGGTCGAAGAAATTGAACAGGTTGGCAAGGAACAGCAAGAACAGGATGCGCCAGGCGTTATTCGCTTGGATGGCGGTCGGCATAGTCAGGTCCCTCGTTATTGTTGTTCGGGGCTTCCAGCACGCCACACGAATCTAGAGGGGGAACTGCGCATCGTCTGCCACCATTTACCGCGCTGATATCGAGCGATGCCCGGTAAGCAGTACGCTGGCCCGGTTCAACGCAAATCCTGACTCACTCGCTCTACAGCGTTCACCACACCCGTCGCGCCCTGCAAGATCACGCCAATCGCCTCACCTGCCTGCGAAGCAAGCTGCAGGCTCTGCGTGGCGTGATCCCGGCTGGTTTCTATCTCGCCAACGGCCTGGCTGGCGAGCGTCTGGTTATGCGCCACCACCGAGACGATCTCATCGGTAGCCGTGCTGGTGCGCGCCGCCAGCTTTCGCACTTCGTCGGCAACCACGGCAAACCCCCTGCCCTGCTCGCCGGCGCGGGCCGCTTCGATGGCTGCATTGAGCGCGAGCAGGTTGGTCTGCGCAGCGATGCCGCCGATGGTCTGGACGATCGAACTGATCAACACCGATTGCTCGCCCAGTGCAGTGATCGTCGTGCCGGCCGATTGCAGTTGCCGGGTCATACCCTGCATGGTCTGCTCCACCTGCTGCACCACCGCCGCGCCCTGCGACGCTCCGCCAACGGTATTGCGGGACACCTCAAGCGCCATCTGCGCGGCCTGTTTGATGGCCTCTTCACGCTGGACCTGTGCGGTAACCACAGAGGCGAACTTGACCACCCGCACCAGTTTCCCCTGGGCATCGTTCACCGGGTTGTAACTCGCTTCCAGCCACACTTCGTGCCCGTGCCGGTCCAGGCGGCGGAAGCGGCCGGTGACGTAGCGGCCGGTATTGAGCGTTCGCCAGAATTCGGCGTATGCCGGGCTGGCGGTATCTTCTGTACAGCAAAACATCCGGTGATGCTTACCCATCACTTCATCGAGCCGGTATCCCATGCCCGCCAGGAAGGTGTCATTGGCGGCCAGCACATGGCCTGCCAGATCGAACTGGATGACCGCGCTGGAGCGCAACAACGCGTCGAGCAGCGCCTGGTTCTCCCGAGCCAGCCCGACCTCTTTGGACACGTCGCGCCCGTATGCGCGCACCTCGCATACCCGCCCTTGTGCATCCAACCGCGGATACCAGCCCAGGCGCCACCACGCCGACTTGCCATTGGCCGCATTCAGGCTCATGTCATCGTGCAGCGGCACACCATTGGCAAGCGCGCTGGCCAACCCGCGCAAGGCCTCAGCGGGAAGCCACTGCCTCAGGTAAGTGCCGGTCAAGGCATCCACAGTGACGCCGAACGCAGCAGCACTGGAAATGTTGCAGTCGACGATCCGCCAATCGGCGTCGAGCCGCAGAAAAAAACCCGCCTGCTCTATCTGCTCCAGGCATTGCCGAAGGCTTTCCAGTTCGCGTTCACGCTCGGCGAGCGTGGTTTTCAATTGCCGGTTGAACATGCTGGCACCTGCTGAGAATAGCGACGAATAAGTCAAATCTGCGACCAGCGGAGCCGGTTGTTGCAGTACCACGTCTGGAAGGCGGCCAGCGGCATGGGCCTTGCCAGGTAATAGCCCTGCGCCTGGGTACAACCCCAGGCCTTGGCACAGGTGAGCTGTTCAGCGGTTTCGATGCCTTCGGCCACAACCTGGTAACCGAGCTGGTTAGCCAACCCCACCAGCGACTGCACCAATAGGAGGTCCTTGGCACTGTGCGTGGCTTTCTGGATCAACGAGCGGTCCAGTTTCACTAGGGTGGCAGGAATGCGGCTGAGGTAGGCCCAGTTGCTATAGCCGGTACCAAAGTCATCGATGGCGATGTCGATCCCGGCCTGACGTGCACGCAGCAACTGCCGGCGCACTTCTTCGGGTTGCTCGATCAGCACGCTTTCAGTGAACTCCAGTTGCAGGCGCCATGGCGCGATGGCCCTGTGCTGGAGCTCGGCAAGCAAGGTGTCCATGAATGCTGCGTTCTCCAGGTCGCGCGCGGTGACATTCATGCTGATGCGCAAGTCCGGCGCCTGAGCGTGTTGCAGGATGTTCAACACCGCGCGCATCACCCACAGGCTGATCGACGCTATCAGCGCGGTTTTCTCGGCCAGGGCGATGAACTCGGCAGGGGAAATATCCCCCAAGTGCGGATGACGCCAGCGCAACAGTGCTTCAGCGCTGTTGCAGGTATGGCCTTGCAGTTCAACTCGCGGCTGCAGGTGCAGGCTGAGCTCGTCATCGCTCTGCAGCGCTGCCCCCAGTGAGGTCAGCAAGGAGAAGGCCCTGCGCTGCGCGGCGTCCACCTCCGGCTGATAGTGCGCGCAGCGGCTAGGGTTGCCACGGGCTGCGTCAGCGGCGCCCACCGCACGGCGCAACCAGTCAAGGCTGCCATCGTCGTCGCAGCGGGTGACCGGCGAAATACCGACCGCAGCATCCAGGAGCACGGGAATCTGATGACACTGCACAGGGTCGCTCAGCGCACCGATTACCCGCGCGCACATTGCCAAAGGGTGCTGATGCACGATGACGGCAAACCGGGTGGGGCTGATCTTGTACAACGCAAGGTCCGGGTCAAGCTGGCTGACGATCAGGTCTTTCACCTGAAGGGTCAGGTCGTGGGCGAAGTTGTAGCCCAACACCTTGATCATGTGCGTAAGCACCTGCGCCGGCATGATGTCGAACACCACCACGGTCAGGGCATCATGGCGTTCAAGGCGCGTCTGCACGTCGCATTCAAGTTTTACCCGATTGAACAGCCCTGTCGGCTGGTCGTAGAAATTTCGATGGCGTATACCGGCAATGATCTGCACTGCCATGTCTGCGAACGCCTGCAACATCCCGCGCTGAGCATCATCCATGGCCTCACGCGGGACCGTATCGATGATGCAGAAACTGCCAATCGCGACCTGCTTGTCCACCAACAGCGGAGCGCCGCAATAGTAGCGAATGCCGGGTGCACCGGTGACCAGCGGGTTTTCGGCAAAGCGCGGGTCCTGCGTCGCATCCAGTACTTCCAGCGGCTGCGCCTGAAGAATGGTATGGGCACAGAACGCCACATCCCGCGGCGTGCTGTCGGCCTCCAATGCGGTCTTGGCCATGAACCACTGCTGGCACTCGCTGACGATCGAGATCAGGCACATCGGCGCATTGAAGTAACGGCCGGCCCATTCGACCAGTGTGCGCAGTTCGGTGCTGCAGTCCTGGTGCGCAACACACCATTCGGCGACCGCAGCCAAGCGCTGCTCTTCATTGGACGGCATAGGGGCGACATTCATGTTCATTTCACCTGCCCCTATCGGAATGGCAACAAGGTTATGGCTATGGGCCATTACTGAGACTTCATCACTCCTTTGAACGTTCCGCGCTCCTGCGAGGAAATCAACAGTACCGACAAAACCTGTACAAATCCAGAGCGTTGTACAATTTTTTATTCTTAGCAAAGACTTATTCGCCGTGAATACGGCAAATTCCCGGCTGCACACCTGTACAAAATAAAATTGGCGTACAAAGAAAAGAACGGCGTTGCCCTAAGGCAACGCCTGACACGGAAGCGTAAATGGGGGCGATGTTGCTGAGCTAAAACGCTCAGTTGGCTGATGGCTGCGACCATTCAGAGGAGAGGGCGCAAGGGAGGGCGTCTCATGGTGCGCAACAACGAAGGTGCAGCTTGACCGGCAATTGCCCTAGCAGGAAGGCGCAACCAGCCTGTACCCCACCCCGGCCTCGGTAATGATGAACCGCGGTGCGGTTGGATCATCCCCCAGCTTCTGCCGCAAATGCCCCACTACAATCCGCAGATAATGGGTGTTCTCCACGTGCGTCGGGCCCCAGATATCCTTGAGCAACTGCTGCTGGGTAATCACCCGCCCCGGGTGCCCGGCAAGTTGCGCCAGCAACGCATACTCCTTGCGGGTCAGCGCCACCTCAGCGCCCTCAAGCGTCACCTTGCGAAACGCGAAGTCCACGGTCAAAGGCCCGAAACTCGCCGTCACCTCGCTCCCACCCGCTTGGGGCACCTGGCGCAACAGCGCGCGCACCCTGGCCAGAAACTCCTGGATGCCGAACGGCTTGGTCACATAGTCATTGGCCCCGCTATCCAGCGCATCGACCTTCTGCACTTCACTGGCGCGCACCGACAACACCATTACCGGCACTGCACTCCACTCGCGCAACTCGCGCAGCACTTGCTGCCCGTCCATGTCAGGCAAACCGAGGTCAAGCACCACCAGGTCAGGCTTGGCCAAGGCAGCCAGAGCCAGCCCTTCGCTACCGGTGGCCGCCTCGATCACCTTGTAGCCCTGAGAGGCCAAGCTGATGCGCAGGAACTTGCGGATCTGCGGTTCATCGTCGATGACCAGGAGGGTGGCGGACTGGCTCATGGGGTTTCGCTTTCGGCTTCGGGTTGTGGGGGCAGCGGCAAGCATAAAGTGATGCAGGTGCCATGGCCATCGATGCCTTCGCTGACCAGGATCTGCCCACCATGGGCGCCGATCATGCCCTGGCAGATCGCCAGGCCCAGGCCGGTGCCCTGCCCGCCTCGGTCGCCGCGGGCCGCGGTGTAGAACATGTCGAAGATTTTCTCGCGTTCAGGCACGGGGATGCCAGGCCCTTGGTCGCTGACCGCGAACCGCAATTGCTCGTCGTGCACCGACACCTGCAGTTCGAGGCGGCCCTGGGCGGGCGAAAAGCGTGCTGCGTTTTCCAGCACGTTGATCAGCGCCTGCTCGATCAGCGCGGCGTGCACGAACAGCAACGGCAACTCGGCGGGCACCTCGGTGTGCACCCGCAGGGGCGCGAGCACCACGCGTAGGCGGTTCAGGGCACTGCCGACGATATCGGCCGGAGCGACCCAGTCGCGGGCCAGCTTGAGGCCGCCGTGGCCCAGACGGGTCATGTCGAGCAGGTTCTGGATATAGCGGTCAAGGCGTTCGGCTTCGTTGCGGGTACCCTCCAACAGTTCGCGGCGGTCTTCGGTGGGGATGGCTTCGCCCAGCGCCAGCAGGCTGTCGATACTGCCACGCATGGCGGTCAGCGGAGTACGCAAGTCGTGGGAGACAGAGGCCAGCAACGCGCTGCGCAACTGCTCGGTCTCGCCGTGCAGACGGGCGGCTTCCAGTTGTTCGGCCAGGCGAGCCCGGGCGAGGGCCTGGGCCAGCGGTTGACCAAGCGCCATGAGCAGCCGGCGCCGCTGGGCACTGAGAGGTTCGCCGGACTGGGGGCGGACACCGAGCATGGCCAAGGGATGATCGTCGACGGTCAACGGCCACCACCACCATCGGCCATCAGGCAGGGTGTCGCTGCCATGGCCGGCGGCCTGCCCATGTTGCCAGGCCCATTCGGCGGCGGCGCGTTCGTTGTCGCTCAGGACCTGGGCCTGGCCGCTGGCCACTTGCAACTGCCCTTCGGGATTGCGTTCGAGCAGGCACACGTGCACGTCCTGCCAGCCATTGAGGTGCTGGCCGGCGGCGTTGAATACGGCTTGCCGGTCGGTGGCGACCGTAAGCCGTCGCGACAGGTCAAGCAGCTGGTTGGTTTGCGCCTGGGTTTCGCGAAGGGCCTGCAACTGCCGGCGCTGACGCGCAGCGAGGTTGCCGGTAAGCGCAGCCATGAACAGGAAGAACACCAGCGTCAGCACGTCTTCTTCGCGCTGGATGCTGAAGGAAAAATTCGGCGGGATGAACAGGAAGTCGTAGGTCAGGAATGACAAGGCAGCACAGGCCAAGGCCGGGCCCAGGCTGCTGCGCACCGCAACCAGAAGTACGGCGGCAAGGAACACCAGCGAAATATTGGGCAGCGCCAACACGCTCGACACCACCCAGGACAACCCCGTCGCCAGCACGGTCGCGGCCAGTGCCAACAGATAGTGGCGCCATACCCACACCCGCCGCGCGGCCGAACTTGTCGGTGCCGGCTGGGCATCGCGGTCAAGCACGTTGATCTCAAGCCCGTGGCTTTCGCGCAGCAACCGCGCAGCCACGCCTGCGCCGAACAGTCGACGACGCAGGCGGTCCCGCGACTGACCTACCAGCACCAGGCTGGCTCGGCGCTCGCCGGCATGCTGGATCAGCGTGCGTGCCACCTCGCCTGCGCGCAGCAGCACCACTTCCCCGCCCAGGCGCTCAGCCAGTTGTTGAGCCGCCTGCAAACGCTGCCGTGCGGTTTCGTCGCGCAGCCGCCCGTTGTCCACATGCACCAGGCTCCAGGGCAAATGCCGACGCTGCGCAACCCGGCTGGCATGGCGCACCAGGCGTTCGGCCTGATCGTCACCATCGACACCCACCAGCAGACGCCCGCGCAGGGCCGGCGCCTCTTGCCCACGCTGACGGTAGCCGTGGGCCAGGTCGGCATCGACCTGCGCGGCGGCGGCCTGCATGGCCAGCTCACGCAACGCGGTGAGGTTGGTCTGGGAAAAATAGGCATCGATCGCAGCCCGAGCCTGCTCGGGCACATAGACTTTGCCCTCACGCAGACGTTCGAGCAGCTCGCGTGGCGGCAGGTCGATCAGCACCAGCTCGAAAGACTCCTGCAGCACCCAGTCCGGCAGCGTTTCACGCACGTGCACGCCAGTGATGTCGCGCACCTTGTCGTTGAGGCTTTCCAGGTGCTGGACGTTGACCGTGGTGTACACGTCGATTCCGGCGGCCAACAGTTCCTGAACGTCTTGCCAGCGTTTGGCGTGGCGGCTGCCCGGGGCGTTGCTGTGGGCCAGTTCATCGACCAGGGCCAGGCCGGGGGCGGCCTTCAGCAGGCCGTCAAGGTCCATTTCCTCAAGGGTGACACCCCGGTATTCGCTGCGTAGCAGAGGATGCTGGGCGAGGCCTGAGAGGAGTGATTCGGTTTCGGCACGACCGTGGGTTTCGACTACGCCTGCCAGTACCTGCACGCCCTGGCGCTGTTGGGCGTGGGCGGCCTGGAGCATGGCGTAGGTCTTGCCTACGCCAGGGGCTGCACCGAGAAATACCTTGAGCCTGCCACGGCCTTCGCGCGGCAGGTTGGCCAACAGCGCGTCTGCGCGGGCTGCGTCACTCATGCTTCATCCTTCAGTGGTGCCACGATCGGCATTGTCCGGGCCTGCTTCATCGCGCCAATTTGCTCAAGGCCTGGTTAAGAGCCAGAACGTTGACCACAGGCGGCCCGATCAATGGGTGGAGGGTGGCCCCTTCCAGCAGGGCTTGCAAGCGCTCTACCGGTATCTGGCGCGCCGCCGCCACCCGCGGAATCTGGTAGGCCACGGCCTGCGGTGGCAAATGCGGGTCCAGGCCACTGCCCGAGGTGGTCAGCAAGGCTTGGGGCACCGGCCCCTGCCCTGCCTGATACAGCTTCGCGGCATCGCCCGCTACCCGTTCAGCCAGCGCCGGGTTGCTTGGCGACAGGTTGCTGGCACTGCTGGCCACGGTGGCATAAGCCCCCGCCGAAGGCCGCGAATGAAACCAACCATCCCCCTGAAAATCCTGGGCGATCAGTGCCGAGCCGCGCACCTGGCCCTGCTCATCGCGGACCAGGCTGCCATTGGCCTGTTCCGGAAAAACCACTTGGGCAACACCGGTCACCGCCAGCGGATACAGCGCGCCGGTGACCACCGCCAACAACAGGATCAGGCTCAACGCCGGGCGTACATATGTGTTCATGGTGGCCTCCTCAGACCAGGTGCAAAGCGTTGAGCAACAGGTCGATCAGCTTGATCCCGGCAAATGGCACGATGATGCCGCCCAGGCCGTAGATCAGCAGGTTGCGCCGCAGCAGATGGGCAGCACTGGCCGCCTGCACGCGCACGCCACGCAGCGCCAGGGGGATCAGTACGATGATGATCAGCGCGTTGAACACGATGGCCGAGAGGATCGCACTCTGCGGGCTGGCCAGCTGCATCAGGTTGAGCACGCCCAGTTGCGGATAAATGGCGGCGAACAACGCCGGCAGGATGGCAAAGTACTTGGCCACGTCATTGGCGATGGAAAACGTGGTCAGCGCGCCACGGGTCACCAGCAGCTCTTTACCGACCTGGACCACGTCCAGCAGCTTGGTCGGGTCGCTGTCCAGATCGACCATGTTGGCGGCTTCGCGCGCGGCCTGGGTGCCGTCGTTCATGGCCATGCCCACGTCAGCCTGGGCCAGGGCCGGGGCATCGTTGGCACCGTCGCCGCACATGGCCACCAGGCGGCCGTCGTTCTGCTCCTGACGGATGCGCGCCAGCTTCTTCTCCGGTGTGGCTTCGGCCAGCACGTCATCAACACCGGCCTCGGCGGCGATGGCCGCGGCCGTCAGCGGGTTGTCGCCGGTCACCATCACCGTGCGGATACCCAGCTTGCGCAGCTCGGCGAAGCGTTCGCGGATGCCAGGCTTGACGACATCCTTGAGGTGGATCACACCGAGCAGGCGCTTGTCCACGCACACCAGCAGCGGCGTACCACCACTCTGGGCGATGCGTTCAACTTCGCGGGCCAGCGCCAGGGGCATTTCCAGGCGCTGCATGCCGACGAAGGCGAGGACTGCATCAACGGCGCCCTTGCGGTAGCGATGCTGCTGGAAATCGATGCCCGACAGGCGTGTCTCGGCACTGAAGGCAATGGCGTCGAACTGCCCCACGCCCGGTTCGACGAAGTCATGCAGCTGGCGCAGGTACTCGACAATCGACTTGCCTTCGGCCGTGTCATCGGCCAGCGACGCGAGCAAGGCGCCCTCGCCCAGCTCCTTGGCGGTCACCCCGGTGGCTGCATGCAGGGCGCTGCAACGGCGGTTGCCAAAGGTGATGGTGCCGGTCTTGTCGAGCATCAGCGTGTGCACGTCACCGGCCGCCTCCACGGCACGGCCCGAGCGGGCGATCACGTTAAGGCGCACCAGGCGATCCATGCCAGCGATGCCGATGGCCGAGAGCAGGCCACCAATGGTGGTCGGGATCAGCGTCACCAGCAGTGCAGCCAGGAAAATCAGTGGCAGACTGCCGCCGGCGAAGTGGGCGAATGGCTGCAGCGTGACCACTACGATCAGGAAGATCAACGTCAGGCCGATCAGCAGAATGTCCAGCGCGATTTCGTTGGGTGTCTTCTGTCGCTTGGCGCCTTCGACCAGGGCGATCATGCGGTCCAGGGTCGACTCGCCAGGGTTGCTGGTGATGCGAATGAGCAGCCAGTCGGAAACCAACCGGGTATTGCCAGTGACGGCCGAGCGGTCACCGCCGGATTCGCGAATCACCGGCGCAGACTCACCGGTGATGGCCGCTTCGTTGACCGCAGCGATGCCCTCGAGCACCTCGCCGTCACCCGGGATCATCTCACCGGCCACGACACGGACTACGTCGTCCTTGCGCAACTGCGCAGCGGCAACGGTCTCGAATGTGCCGTCGCGCATGCGTCGCTCTGCGGTCAGCCCTTGGCTGCCGGCCTTGAGGCTGTCGGCGCGGGCCTTGCCGCGGCCTTCTGCCAGGGCTTCGGCAAAGTTGGCGAACAGCACGGTGAACCACAGCCACACCGCGATCTGCACGGCAACGCCGGTGCTCACGTTAGTGCCGGGGGCAAAGCACAGCACGGTGGTCAGGACGGCAGTCAGCGCGACCACCAGCATGACCGGCGAGCGCTTGAGCTGACGCGGGTCAAGCTTGACGAATGCTTGCACCAGCGCCGGGCGCCACAGCGCGGCGAAGCGGGTCTGGTCCTTGGCGCTGTGCCGGGCGTTCACTTCAGGAATGGGCATGTTCATGGTCGGTTCCTCAGAAACCCAGGCTCAGGTGTTCAGCGATTGGCCCAAGGGCCAGGGCCGGCAGGAAGGTCAGGCCGCCCACCAGCAGGATGGTCACCAGCAGCAGGCCGGTGAACAGCGGGCCGTGGGTAGGGAAGCTGTTCAGCCCTTGCGGCGCGCTTTTTTTCGCTGCCAGGCTTCCGGCCAAGGCCAGGATCGGCAGGATGTAGCCAAAGCGGCCGATGAGCATGGCCAGGCCGATCATCACGTTGTGGAACACGGTGTTGGCACCGAACCCGGCGAACGCCGAGCCGTTGTTCGCGGCGCCCGAGGTGTAGGCGTACAGCAACTGGCTGAAACCATGTGCACCTGGGTTGCTGACCGCGCCGGCAGGGCCCGGCAGGCTGGCGGCGATGGCACCAAGCACCAGCACGCCGACCGGCATCACCAGCAAGGTTGCCACCAACAGTTGCACTTCCCGGGCCTGCAGTTTCTTGCCAAGGTATTCCGGGGTGCGGCCGATCATCAAGCCTGCCAGGAACACCGCGATCAGCACGAACAGCAACATGCCGTAGAGCCCCGCGCCAACGCCGCCGAAGATCACCTCGCCGACCATCATGTTGACCATGGCGACCATGCCGGTAAGCGGGTTGAGGCTGTCGTGCATGGCGTTGACCGACCCGTTGGACGCTGCGGTGGTGGTCACCGTCCACAACACCGAGCCGGTCGTGCCGAAGCGGCTTTCCTTGCCCTCCAGGGGTGCGCTCTGCTGAACCTGCGCGCTGTCCAGCGCCGGGTTGGGCTGGTGCTCCGACCACAGCGCGGTCGCGCCGCCAATCAGGAACAGGCCCAGCATGCAGGCCAGAATCGCGCGGCTTTGGCGCAGGTCCTTGACGTAATGCCCGAAGGTGAAGACCAGGGCGGCCGGGATCAGGATGATCGAAGCCACCTCGAACAGGTTGCTCCAGGCCGTTGGGTTCTCGAACGGGTGTGACGAGTTGACGCCGAAGAAGCCGCCGCCGTTGGTCCCCAATTGCTTGATGGCGATCTGGCTGGCGGCAGGGCCGAGCGGTATCGTCTGGTCAGCACCTTGCAGGGTCACCGCGTGGGCGTAGTCGGCGAAGGTCTGCGGCACACCCTGCCAGACCAGCAGCAGCGCGAGCACCAGGCACAACGGCAACAGGCCGTAAAGGGTGGCACGGGTCATGTCGACCCAGAAGTTGCCAATACTGCTGGTCGAGCGCCGGGAGATGCCGCGGCACAAGGCGACCAGCACGGCCAGCCCGGTAGCGGCGCTTACGAAGTTCTGCACGGTCAGGCCGAGCATCTGGCTCAGGTAACTGACCGAGGCTTCACCGCTGTAAGCCTGCCAGTTGGTGTTGGTGACAAAGCTCACCGCAGTGTTGAAAGCCAGCGACCATTCCTGGCCGGGCAGGTGTTGCGGGTTGAGCGGCAGGTAACCTTGCAGTAAAAGTACGCTGAAGAGCAGCACGAAACCGGCCAGGTTGAACGCCAGCAGCGCCAGGGCGTACTGCTTCCAGTTCTGTTCCTGATCGGCGCGCACGCCGGCCAGCCGATAGCAGCCCCGCTCCACCGGCCCAAGTAGCGGCGTCAGCCAAGTCCGCTGGCCCTCCATGACGTTGAAGTAGAAGCGCCCGAGCCAGGGTGCCGGCAGCAGCACGATGGCGAAAAACGCCAGCAGCAACGCGAAGTCATAACTGTGCATGGCCGCTCCCTAGCTGCGATCGGCGCGCAGCAGCGCCATCAGCAGGTAAACCGCCAACGCCACTGCCAGTAGCAGTGACAGCCCGTCGAGCATGTTCATGTGTGGATCTCCCCTGGTTACGGCTTGGGCCGCTTTGGGGGAATTGTCCAAGGGAGGGGCGTAAAGGGGCGAGATCGAGGGGTGGGGCTGGAAATAAAGAATGCGTAAAGATCAGATTTGTCGTGTTACCTGCACCGGCCCATGCGCAGGGCAAGCCCGCCCGGGCCGACGCAAGGTTAACGTTGTGGCGTTGGCTGCCCGGCGTTGCGGCTCCAGTCCAGCAGCAGGCTATACCCTACCGCCAGCAGGGTTGGCCCGATGAACAGGCCAATGAAGCCAAAGGCAATCAAACCGCCAAACACCCCGAGCAGCACGATCACCAGCGGCAGGTTGCCGCCCCTGCTGATCAGGTAAGGCTTGAGCACGTTGTCCACGCCACTGATGACGAAGGTGCCCCAGATACCCAGGAACACCGCCATGCCGTACTCACCCTGCCATACCAGCCAGGCAGTTGCGGGTATCCACGCCAGTGGCGGCCCCATGGGGATCAGGCTGAGCATGAAGGTGACCAGGCCCAGCACGATGGCCCCCGGCACACCGGCGATCAGGAAGCCGATCAAGGCCAGCAGTGCCTGTGCCGCCGCAGTACCGATCACCCCGTTGACCACCCGTTGCACGGTGCCCGCCACCAGCTCCAGGTAATACTCGGCGCGCTCACCTACAAGGCGGTTCAGCAAACGCAGGACGAACGCCGCCAGGCGCGGGCCGTCACGATAGAAGAAGAACACGAAGACCAGGCTCAGCGTCAGCTCCAGCACACCACTGCCGATCTGCGCACTGCGTGCCAGCAACCAGTTGCCGACCTGGCCCAGGTGAGGCTTGACCGACGCGATCAGCGCGGCGCCCTGCTGGTCGAGAGACTGCCAGCCGCTGACCAGGCGTTCACCGACCAGGGGAATGCCGCCCAGCCACGCGGGGGCATCAGGCAAGCCATCGACCTGCACGTCGCGCACGAAGGCGGTGGCGTCCCGAACATGGTCGGCGAGGTTGAAGCCCAACCACACCAACGGCAAGGCCACGATGAGTATCCAGGCCGAGGTCAGCAGGCCTGCCGCCAGTGTTTCACGCCCACCCAGTGCGCGTGTCAGCAGGCGCATCAGCGGCCAGCTGGCAAACGCCAGGATAGCCCCCCACAACAACGCGGAAATGAAAGGTGCCATCACCCACAACGCAGCGCCGAGCAAGGTCAGCAGGATAATCTGGATCAGCAGGCGATCATTGTTGGCCATGGTGGCGCTCATTCAACGGATCAGTTCCAGGTGCAGGCCATCGGTGGGGGCATTGCCGACTTCGAGCCGGTTGCTGCGTACACCGGCCCTGACCAGCTGCTCGCGCCAGACCTCAGCCTGGGGACCGCTGAGGCTTGCACGCAACGTGCTGTCCAGGTTCAGGCTGCGACCCAACAAGGTCACCCAGGAAGGTTGCGGCACAGCCAGGTCGGGGTAGTCGAGCTTGCCCGTGTCGCGCATTTCGCGCAGCACCGTAGCCGGCGTAGGCATCAGTTCACCCAGCGGGCTGCTGGCGACGAACTCTTCCACGTGCAGGTAGGCGCGGCGGTTGCCGCGGGTAACGCTGTAAAGCGCTACCAGGGTGTCTGCCTCTTTGGCGGAGCGGCGCAGGAGGATGAACGCCTGCTGCTCGTCACCGCCATTGAGCCGCGCGCTGCCGAATACCTCATTGCCCCACAGGCTGGCTTCGCCACAATCGCGGCCCTGACACCAGAACAATGGGTAACCGCCATCGCGCTGCAACGCTTCGCGGGCACTGGTGAAGGCTTCACGAGCCGTACGCTCGGCCGGCAGTTCGTAAGTGATGGAACTTACCTGCCCTCGGCTCTCGACCTTGTCATCCACGCGCAGACGGCCGCTGATCTTGCGTAGCGGGCCCATTGGGTAGACCCGCTCCTGCTCGACTGCCGGGCGTTGTTCGACCACTTTGGCATCCACGGGCACGGGCAGGGCGCCGGCCCACAGCAGCGGGCTTACGAGCGCCAGGCAGGCGCCGGCAGTACGAATCATGACGGGCACGCTCATCGGCGACCCGCGCGGCGGCGAGCGCCGTAATGAAGCTCCAGGATGTCTGGCAGTTGCATGGTTGTCTCCCTGTTCAACCCGCCAAGCCTCGACACTTGTCCGGCTCAAGTCAAGCAAAGCCAAAGAAGCGATTGATACAGTCTGCGACAAGGGCCGCGCCGTGTTCATCGTTCAGGTGCAGATGATGGCCACCGGGCAGCACCTTCTGTTCAAAGGGTAGCTGTTGCAGCAGCTCAGCGTGGCGCGCCAGCATGCCGTCGGCCGCCACCACCAGGCACGCCGGGCAGTTCACCCGGCGCACGTAGGCCATGGCCTGGGCATGGCTCAAGCGCACCGGCGATGGCAACGTCAGGCGGCTGTCACTGCGCCAACTGTAACCGCCAGGCACCGGCATCAGGCCGCGCTGGGCGAGCAACTCGGCAGCGTCCCGGCTGACCGCGACCATGCCCTTCATGCGCGCCTGCACGCCCTCCTCCAGGGTCTTGTAGACCGACTTGCGTTTGCCATCCAGGCGCAACTGGGCTTGCAGCGCCAACCCCAGGCGCTCGCCGGCATCCGCTTCGGCGCCGGTCGGCGGGATGACGCCGTCGATCAGCGCCAGATGGCTGACCCGCTCTGGCAGGGCGGCGGCCAGCTGCACAGAAATGATCGCCCCCAGCGAATGCCCCAACAGGGCAAACCGTTGCCAGCCCAGTTGTTCGGCAACCCGCAGTACATCATGGGCGTAGTCGGCCAGCGCATAGCCGGCGCCTGGCGGGCGGTGCTGCGAGTAGCCATGCCCGGCAAGGTCCAGGGCGAGGATGCGCAGGCCTTTCAATTGCGGTGCGAGGCGGGCAAAACTGTTGGCATTGTCCAGCCAGCCATGCAGGGCGATCACCGGCAGGCCGTCTTCGGGGCCGAACAGGTGAGCAGCCAGCTCGATATGACCCAGGCTGAGGCGGACTTCCTCCACGTGGGCACTCATGCCTGGCCCCAGCGGTCGAACAGGCCTTTGATCAGGCTGGCAGTGTCCGTCGGCCGCTCCAGGGGGAACATGTGCCCACCGGGTACGCTGTGGTACTCGCCCTTGGGCATGCCGCGCACAGCCAGCGTGTGGTGGCGACGAATCACGTTGCTGCGCTCACCCCGCACCATCGCCAGTGGCACCTGAAGCTGCCGCGCAGGGGCCGGGCTTGCGTGAGGGATGCTGCGGTAGATGCTGATTTCGGTAGCCGGATCGAAGCGCAGGCGTACCCCCTGCTCCATGTCTTGCAGGCCATGCTCGAGGTAGGCTTCCAGGCAGTCGGGGTCGAAATGCCGGAACAGCTTTTTGCTGGCGAAATAGTCCCGTGCGCTGGCGCGGTCGCTGAACGCCTCGCGCCGGCCCAGCGTGCGGCCTGCAGGGGTGATGCGGTCAATGAAGCCAAAGCGCTTGGCGGTGCGCAGCAACCACTGATCGGCGCGGGTCAGCACCGGTGAGTCAAGCATGACCACACCGCGGTAGTAAGCAGGACACCGCAGGGCTGCATGCAGGTGCAGCACACCACCCAGCGAGTGGCCGACACCCCACACCGGCTGATCCTGCCTGGCCAGGTGGTGTAAAAGCTCATCCACCAGGCTCTGCCAGTTCTCATTCACCGGAAAACGGGGGTCATGGGCATGCTGGGGCAGATGCTGCACCTGGTAATCCGGCGCCAGGGCCGCGAACAGCTTGCCGTAGGTGGCCGACGGAAAGCCGTTGGCATGGGCGAAGAAGATCTGCTGCGACATGGCACCTGGTCCGGTACGAGGATGATGGCCCATTGTCGGCATCCCGCGGGCGCTCGACAACGTCCGTAAAGGTCATCGGCGAGGGCGATCAGGTCACCAGGCGCTGACGAAGCCGGGCTGCGAGTAATCGGCTGGGGCACGGCAACAGGCGCAAACGCCCGTTGCCGATCAATCAAGGGGCGTGCTGCAGGGCCTGCAGGGTCATCAGCCCCGCCAGCGGCCAGTCGCCTTCAAGCTGCGCCAGGCTGGCGGTGCTCAAAGGCGCAGGCTGTTGCGCGTGGCCATGCTCCAGCATGCCGACCAGCGCACCCACCAACGGCTGGTGGCTGACCAGCAATACGTGCTCAAGCCCCAGGCGTTCGAGTTCAGCGATCACCTCCTGCACATTGCTGTCGGGCGTCAGCCAGGGCACGGTGCGCACCGGCTCGGCGAAACCGAGGGTGTCATGCACCAGGGCGGCCGTTTGTTGAGCACGCACGTAGGGGCTGGCAATGATGGCCTGCAGCGGCTGGCCGAGCAGATGCGCAGCACTGTGCAGCACCTGCTCGCGGCCGTGGGCAGTCAGGCGCCGCTCGGCGTCGGTGTTGGCCCTGGGCTCTGCCTCACCGTGGCGCAATACCCACAGCTTCACAGTTTGGGCTCCTCGTCGCGCACCGGGTGGGGTGCAGGGGCAACGGCATGCGGCGCTTCGCCTTCCGGCGCACGCGGCGTGGGCCAGTCTGCGAAAGGCCACGGCTTGCTGTCGGTATGGAAGGTGCCAAAGCGACCGATCTGCGCCAGGTACTGGCTCAAGCTGTCGCCGAAGTTCATCAGGCTGGCGCTCGGCGCGCCGTAGATCAGACGGTAGATGAGCTGCACCAGCACCAGGCCGCCGAGCAGCAGCTCGGCCAGTTGCCACACCACCAGAAACACCAGCATCCACAGCACGCGCAGGATGATCGACTCGCGCTGGGCGCGCTCAGGGGTATCGTTCATGTGTCGCTCCTTGTTCTGTTCAAAGCCGCTAAAGGCTCAGTTGAAACCGCTGATGGAAATGAAGTCGACGTCGGTCTTGGGCTCGGCGCGCATCAGGCGCTCGATCACCTGGTTCAGCGTGCGGCCTTCGAAGAGGATGGCATGCAGCCCTGCTACCAGCGGCATGTAGACCTGGACCTCTTCAGCCTTGGCCTTGAGCACCTTGAGGGTATTGACCCCTTCGGCCACCTCGCCCAGGCGACTGACCGCCTGCTCCAGCGTCAGGCCCTGGCCCAGGGCGTGACCGACCTGGTAGTTGCGGCTCTTGGGCGAAGAACAGGTGACGATCAGGTCGCCGACCCCGGCAAGGCCGAGGAAGGTCATGGGGTTGGCGCCCTGGCTCACGGCGAAACGGGTCATTTCGGCCAGCGCACGGGTAATCAGCATGCTCTTGGTGTTTTCGCCCATGCCCAGCGCCACGGCCATGCCAGCAATGATCGCATAGACGTTCTTCAGAGCCCCACCCAGCTCGACACCGAAGCGGTCGCTGCTGGCGTAGACCCGGAAGGTACTCCCGTGCAATACCGCCTGCACGCGCTGGCAGAGGTCTTCATCTTCACTGGCGACCACGGTAGCGGTGAGCGCATGCTCAGCGATCTCGCGGGCCAGGTTTGGCCCGGACAACACACCGATTCGCGCATCGGGCGCGATCTCTTCGAGGATCTGGCTCATCAGCTTGAAGCTCTGCGCTTCGATGCCTTTGGTCAGGCTGACCAGGCATTTGCCGCGCAGCAACCCGGCATGCGGGGCCAAAACGCTGCGCAAGGCGCTGGAGGGCAGCGCGACGAAGATCAGGTCGCTGTAGTGCAACGTGGCCAGCAGGTCGTTGACCGGCTCGACGCCGTCATGCAGACGGATGCCTTTGAGGTAGCGCGGGTTTTCGCGATTGACGCGCATGGCCTCGGCCTGCTCAGGGTCACGCATCCATTGGCGTACCGGCACGCCGTTCTGCGCCAGCAGGTTCGCCACGGCGGTGCCGAAGCTGCCGCCTCCCAGAACTGCAACAGGTTGCTGTTCAGTCATATTCAATCCGTTAAAGCCATAAGTTAAGTGGCGACCGGGCCATTATACGGCAAGCTGCAAGCTGCAAGCTGCAAGACACAGCGCCCTCATTGGCCACAAGGTTTTCTTGTAGCTTGCAGCTTGCTGCCTGTGGCTGGCAAAACCCCCATGGTCAGTTAACATGCCTGTTTCAACTCTGATACAAGGCCGTATCGTGTTCCATGGCACGCCTCCCTACCCTCGCCTGTTGCTGCTGACTGCCTTGCTCGGCAGCCCGGCCGTGGCCGACGACCTGTTCATCGACAACGCCGACCTGCCACAGGTTCTGACCGCCACGCGGCTGAAACAATCCCCGGCCGCCGTGCCGGGCAGCATGACCGTGCTCGACAGCGAACTGATCCGTGCCAGCGGCGCCCGCGACATCCCCGAACTGCTGCGCCTGGTGCCGGGGATGATGATCGGCTACGGCGCCGGCAACCAGCCAACCGTCAATTACCACGGCACCAACGTCAACGAAGCCCGGCGCATGCAGGTGCTGATCGACGGCCGCTCGGTGTACCGTGCGGGCCTGGCCACGGTGGACTGGAGCGACATCCCGGTGGCGCTGGAGGACATCGAACGCATCGAGGTATTCCGCGGCCCCAACACCGTCAGCTACGGCGCCAATGCACTGATGGCGGTGGTCAACATTCTCACCCGCAATCCGGCGGACAGCCATGGCACGCGCATGAAGCTGACCCGCGGCCAGGATGGCATCGATGACTACTACCTCAGCCACGGCTTCGGCTGGGACGGCGGTGATCTGCGCCTGTCGGTGTCGGGCCAGAAAGATGACGGCTTCGATGAAAACCAGTTTGGCCAGGATTACCGCGACAGCCGCCGCCTGAACCGCTTCAACCTCAGCGTCAGCCATAGCCTCGCGACAAATCAGACCCTGGAATGGCAACTGGCAGCCAAAGAGGGCAGCAACCAGCGGCCCTATACCTACCAGCCCGTATTCCCCTTCGTCACCGAAAGCGGCAACAACGCCGACGTCAACGCCAAGGACTACGCAGGCTCCGTGCGCTGGAACATCGACTTCAACCCTGACCACAGCCTGTACGTGCAGGGCTCGGCCCAGCACTTCGACCGCCAGCAGGTCTGGCGCGCCTGCGACGCAGCGCTGTCGTTCAGCCCGGAACTGACCCGGCTGTGGCAGCTCAACCCGAATTTTGCCGAGCAGGTCGCCCGCGGCGCCAACAACCCGCCCAACAGCAGCAACCCCGAAGAGCAGGCGCTGGTCGATGCCATCAAGGACCAGTGGAACAACCAGGGCGGCAGCAACGTGGTGTGCGGCGATGTCGACCAGAGCACCCGTGAAACCCGCTACGACCTGGAAATCCAGGATACCCTGAGCCTGACCGACAACCTGCGCCTGCTCAGCGGCATGAACTACCGTTATGACCGCGCCGACTCACAGACGTATTTCGACGGCGGCCTGGACGATCAGACCTGGCGCCTCTTCGGCCAGTTGGAGTGGCGCGCGGACGATCATTGGATCCTGCAGGGCGGCGCGATGTTCGAAGACTCGCAACTGTCCGGCAGCTCGCTTTCCCCGCGCATGGCAGTCAACTACCTGATCACCCCGCGCCACGGCTTGCGTGCGGTGTACTCCGAGGCAGTGCGCTCGCCGGACATGTTCGAAAACAACGTCAACTGGAGCTACACGGTCAAGAACCTGACCCCTACTGCGTTCGGCCAGCAGAACGGCGAGTATTTCGTCAAGACCCGCGGCCCGGGCGACCTCGACCAGGAACGCATGCGTTCACGCGAGCTGGGCTACAACGGCCAGTTCACTGCTATCGACCTGAACATGGATGTGAAACTGTTCTACGACGAGATCACCGGAATGATCAGCGAGCCCCTGAGGAACAACCAGTACATCGCCAGTAACGCCAACAAGGCCCGATTCAGCGGCAGCGAGGCACAGCTGGACTGGCGCCCTACCCGGCGCGACCGCCTGCGTTTCACATATGCCTATGTCGATGCCTGGGCCAGCAACCCCGCCGACAGCGCCAACACCGCCCGCAACAGCGGCTCGGCGGGCTGGATGCGCGAATGGGGTGATGGCTGGTCCAGTGCGCTGTTCTACTACGGCGACGATGCCCTTAACCAGTATCGCTACGAGCGCCTCGACCTGCGTCTGGCCAAACGCTTTCGGATCGAGGGCAGCACCCTTGAGCTGGCTGCGTTGTGGCAGCAGCGCCTGGACGACGAGCCGACCACCACCCTCCAGAACCGCTATGACAGCCGTCACCGCCTGAGCGTCAGCGCGGAGCTGGAGTTCTGATGGCCCGCCTGCTGCGCCTGCTGGTGTTCTGCCTTTGGCCATTAGGCTCGCTGTCCGCCAGCGAAATCCTGTTGGTCGGTGGCGAGGAACAGCCCGGCATCCGTAGCTTTGTCGCGGCCCTCGAAAGCCGCCGCAACCAAGATCAGGTACGGTTTCAGACCGTCGCCGAACTGCCGCGCCCAGGCAAGCTCAAGGCCGACCTGCGCCTGGTGCTGCTTGACAGCGCCGCACTGGAGTGGCGCCTGGCCGAAAGCAAAGGGCCGGCGGCCCTGGCCATGCGCATCAGCCGCGTGCAGGCCGAGCAGCGCCTGGGAAAGTCGCGACCGGCGTACCTGACGCTGCTGTGGAGTGACCCGCCCCTGGCCCGCCAGTTGCGCCTGGCCCGCTACCTGTTGCCGCAGGCCCAACGCATCGGCGTGCTGTACGCAGAACACAGCCATTTTCTGCTTGATGAACTACGCCAGGCAGCCCGGCCACTGGGGCTGGAAATCGTCGCCCAGCAATGGCCGGACCCGCGCGACAGCCGGCCGCTGCTGGATCTGTTGGGCAATAGCGACGTGCTACTGGGCCTGGAAGACCCCGACCTTTACAACTCCAAGACCGCCAAGAACCTGCTGCTCAGCACCTACGGCCGGCAGATGGCGCTGATCGGCCCGAACGCCGGCTTTGTCCGCGCCGGTGCCCTGGCCAGTACCTACAGCGACCAGGAGGACTGGCTGGCGGTGCTCGACCAACTGCTCGACCGCCCGCCAGCGCAATGGCCGCGCAGCCTCTACCCCGCACGTTTCGGGGTCAGCGGCAACCAGCAGGTGGCTCGCGCCCTGGGCCTTGAACCGATCGATCCGAACGCCACTGCCAAGGTTTTGGCTGAAGGAGAACCCACCCCATGACTAGACGCCTGAGCTGGGATATCCACACCCGTACGCAGATCATAAGCCTGGGCCCTGCGCTGCTGCTGACATTGCTGCTGATCAGCTTCTTCACCTTCGTGCGCATCCAGGACTTGCGCCAGGAGCTCAACCATACCGGTCAGCTGATCGCCAATCAGTTGGCTCCAGCGTCCGAGTACGGTGTGATCTCGGGTAACAACGAAGTGCTCGAAGGCCTGATGCGCGCCACCCTGAGCATCCCCCACGTGCGCTTTCTGGAAGTGCAGGACAGCCGCAACCACATCCTGGTGTACGTCGAGCAGTCAGACGAGAGCGCTAACCGGGCACAACGCGTGGAGGTGTTCCAGGCGCCGATCCGGCTTCAGCAAATACGCCTGGACAACGACTTCCTGCAGCAGGGCAAAGCGCCGTCGCCGGCGATCGGGGACGATTATCTGGGGCGGGTGATCGTCGGCATGTCGGACGACGCCTTCAGCCAGCGCCAACAGGAGATCGTTATCAAGGCTGGCATCCTGGCGCTGTTCGCGCTGTTGTTCACCTTCCTGCTCGCACGGCGCCTGGCCATGAGCCTCGCAAAGCCGATCAGCGACATGGGCCATGCGGTCAAGGCCATCCAGCAAGGTGACTACAACACCCCGCTGCCGGTGGTCGACGACAGCGAGCTGGGCCACCTGGCACGCCACATCAACAACCTGGCCAGCGCACTGGAACAGGCCAGCGCCGAACAGAAACAGGCCATTGCCCAGTTGATCCAGGCCCGCGAGGAGGCCGAGCAGGCCAACGGCGCCAAGTCGGAATTCCTCGCGATGATGAGCCACGAGCTGCGCACCCCCATGAATGGCGTGCTGGGCATGCTGCAGCTGCTCGAAACCACCCAGTTGACCAGCGAGCAGGCCGAGTACACGGCTGTGGCCAGCGAATCCACCGGGCACTTGCTCAAGGTGATCAACGACATTCTCGATTTCTCACGGATCGAACGCACCACGCTGCAACTGGAGCATATCGACTTCAATCTCGGCGAGCTGATCGCCAGCAGCGTGCAGTCCTTCCAGCACAGCGCACAGCAACGGGGCCTGGATCTGCAACTGCAATTACCGGCCCAGAGCGAGCGGCTGCAGGTGGTGGGCGACCCGACGCGCATCCGCCAGATCCTCCTCAACCTGGTCGGCAATGCCCTGAAGTTCACTGAACGCGGCCAGGTGCAGGTCGAAGCGCGTTGGCAGGCGCTCGATCGTCAGACGCTGTGGTTCACGTGCAGCGTGCGCGACACAGGCATCGGCATCGACAGCGAACGCCTGGAAATGATGTTCGTCGCCTTCCAGCAGGCCGACAGCTCGATTTCCCGGCGCTATGGCGGTACTGGCCTGGGGCTGTCCATCGCTCGCACCCTTGCTGAACGCATGGGCGGCAAGCTGCGTGGCGAAAGCCACGAAGGGCTGGGTTCGACCTTCACCCTGGAAATGCCGCTAGCCCTGGCGAGCCCTGCGCCTGCGACATTGCCCGGCGCGCTGGCGGCTCACACACCGCTCGCCAAAGGCGAACGGATCCTGCTGGTGGAGGACAACCCGGTCAATCAGAGCGTCATCGAAGCCATGTTGCGCAGCTTGGGGCTGGAAGTCAGCGTGGCCCATGACGGCATCCAGGCCGTGGAAAAGGTCAGCCAGCAGCACTTTGCTGCGATCCTGATGGACTGCCGCCTGCCGCAGGTCGATGGTTATGAAGCCACCCGACGCATACGCCTGCTGCCCAACGGCGGCCAGTTGCCGATCATCGCCTTGACCGCCAACGCCCTGCAGGGTGACCGGGAACGTTGCATGGCCGCCGGCATGGACGATTACCTGAGCAAACCGTTGCGCCGCACTGACCTGCAGCAGGTGTTGCAACGCTGGTTACCCGGCCGGACAGCCGCGACTGGCGATAAATGCTAAAGTGCGGCAGTCTTAAGGACTGGACAGGACCTTCATCGGCCCTGAAAATAGACGTTTCAGTGCACACCTGTACTTCTTTCGCCAGGTGCGCTGTGACTTTCACCACAACGCAATAGTCTACCTGTAGGCTGCCGCCCGGACTGATGCCGGGTTGGCCGGGAAGATTCATCCCCTGCCACAGGGGGTTATTGAGGAGCTCGCATGACCAAACAACACGCCTTTACTCGGGAAGACCTGCTGCGCTGCAGTCGCGGTGAGCTGTTCGGCCCAGGTAATGCGCAACTGCCCGCGCCGAACATGCTGATGGTCGATCGCATCACCCATATCAGCGAAGAAGGCGGCAAGTACGGCAAAGGTGAATTGGTCGCCGAGCTGGATATCACCCCGGACCTGTGGTTCTTCGCCTGCCACTTCGAAGGCGACCCGGTAATGCCGGGCTGCCTGGGCCTTGACGCCATGTGGCAGCTGGTTGGCTTCTTCCTGGGCTGGCAGGGCCTGCCTGGCCGTGGCCGCGCCCTGGGCTCGGGTGAAGTGAAATTCTTTGGCCAGGTATTGCCTACCGCCAAGAAAGTCACCTACAACATTCACATCAAGCGCGTCCTGAAGGGCAAGCTGAACATGGCCATCGCCGATGGCTCGGTCAGCGTTGACGGCCGCGAGATCTACACTGCCGAAGCCCTGCGGGTCGGCGTGTTCACCTCCACTGACAATTTCTAAGGGTTATTCGCATGCGCCGCGTCGTTATCACTGGTCTGGGCATCGTATCGTGCCTGGGCAATGACAAAGCTACCGTCACCGAAAACCTGCGCAACAGCCGTCCGGGTATCCGTTATAACCCGGAATACAAGGAACAGGGGCTGCGTAGCCAGGTTTCCGGCTCCATCGACCTCAACCTCGAAGAACTGATCGACCGCAAGGTCTACCGCTTCGTCGGCCACGCTGCGGCGTATGCCTACCTGGCGATGCAGGACGCGATCAAGGACGCCGGCCTGACCGAAGAGCAGGTTTCCAACCCGCGTACCGGCCTGGTGGCTGGCTCCGGCGGCGCCTCGACCCTGAACCAGATGGAAGCGCTGGACACCCTGCGCGAGAAAGGCGTCAAGCGTGTCGGCCCCTACCGCGTCACCCGCACCATGGGCAGCACCGTTTCGGCGTGCCTGGCCACCCCGTTCAAGATCAAGGGCCTGAACTACTCGATCTCGTCGGCCTGTGCCACCTCGGCACACTGCATCGGCACCGCCCTGGAGCAGATCCAGTGGGGCAAGCAGGACATCGTCTTCGCCGGTGGCGGTGAAGAAGAGCACTGGAGCCAGTCGTTCCTGTTCGATGCCATGGGCGCCTTGTCGACCAAGCGCAACGATACTCCGGAACTGGCTTCGCGCGCTTACGACGCCGACCGTGATGGCTTCGTCATCGCTGGCGGTGGCGGCATGGTCGTGGTCGAGGAACTGGAACACGCCCTCGCCCGTGGCGCCAAGATCTACGCCGAAATCGTCGGCTACGGCGCGACGTCCGACGGCTACGACATGGTTGCCCCAAGCGGCGAAGGTGCCATTCGCTGCATGCAGCAGGCACTGGCCACTGTCGACACCCCGATCGACTACCTGAACACCCACGGCACCTCGACTCCGGTCGGCGACGTTGCCGAAATCAAAGGTGTTCGCGCCGTGTTCGGCGACAAGGCACCGAAGATCAGCTCGACCAAGAGCCTGTCGGGCCACTCGCTGGGTGCTGCCGGCGTCCACGAGGCGATCTACTGCCTGCTGATGATGGAGAACAACTTCATCGCCGGCTCCGCCAACATCGACGAGCTGGACCCGGAAGTCGCTGACCTGCCGATCCTGCGCAAAACCGAAGAAAACGCCAAGATCGATACGGTCATGAGCAACAGCTTCGGCTTTGGCGGCACCAACGCCACCCTGGTGCTCAAGCGCTGGACTGGCAAGTAATGCCTTGATGCGGTAAATGAAAACGCCCCGACTGGTTCGGGGCGTTTTCTTTTGTGTTTGCCTGTGCCGCGTAGCGTTCGGGCAGACCGTCAGCGAGCCTTGGGCAAGACCGCCAGGAAGTTGTCCCGCGCCACCTGCTTCGCCACCCCTTCCGGCAAGGCATCCAGAAACGGCTTGAAGCTGTGCATCTGCTCCCCCACGCTGCCAAACTTGCCCACCACGTCAGACCCAAGCATGAACCGCTGCGCGAAGCGCTCGACCAGCGCCAGCCACTCCTTGCGCGGCACACCCTTGTCATCCAGCAGGTAGGGCTCGAGCACAGTCCACGACAAGTCGATGTAAAGGTTCGGGTAGTCGTTGAGCAGGCGCGTCAGCACCGGCAATAGAAAGTCCATCTGCGTCTGATGCCGATGAATCTCCATGCTCGTGCCCGCGTGCGCCCAGATGAACCGGGTATGCGGATGATTGCGCAGCGGTTCCTCGATCTCGGCCAGGTAAAGCGGGTTGCGCTCACGCTTGGAGGTGATGTTCGAATGCAGCAGTACCGGCATGTCGCGTTCGGCTGCCAGGTGATAGATACGGGTCATGGCCTCGTTGTTGGCGCGCGGCGTATCACCGCTGGTCAGCGCAGTAAGGTCGTCGTGCCGGGTAAATACTTCACCTATGCCCTGCCAGAGGCCAGGGTAGAGATCGAGCATGCGCTCGATATGGCTGACCGCATTCTTGTCTACCGGATTGAAACCGGTCAGGAAAGGATGAAAGCGCTTGCGCTGCTCGGCCGGCAGCTTCTGCAGCGCCGCCGCCACGTAGGTATCGGTGGCGCTGTACCAGTAGGCGTCGGCATCGTCACCGGCGTAATAGCGCGGCCGCTTGGGCTCATCCTCGTGCCATTTCTTGGCCACCGGAATGCCAGAAATCATCGAGTGCTCGACACCCGCTTGATCCATGGCCTTGATCAGGGCAGCCATACCCTCGGTCTCTTGAAAGAAGTCCACATAGTGCAGGTGGGCGTCACTGTAGCGGTAATCACGCGCCTGTGCCGCCTGGCACAACGTTGCGCTCAACAGCAGGCAGGCCAGCGCTCTGGCGATCATGGGCAGCATCCTTCTCTGTGTATGAACAGAGTAGACCTGGCGGCCAAGCCAGCGGTTCAGCCATGCACGGCAAACCGCTATGCTGGTGCTATTTCCCGCCGCCTGGAGCACAGCATGAGCAGCCCATTGGTGATCCGCCCGCGCGCCGAGTCGGTCGAGGGCCAACCGATCCTGCGCCCACTACCGTCGGCGCAGTGCCGCAGCGTCGGCCCGTTCGTGTTCTTCGACCACATGCTCGAGACCGACTATGCGCCGGGCCACGGCATGGATATTCGCCAGCACCCGCATATCGGCCTGTCGACGCTGACCTACCTGTTCGAAGGGGCGATCCTGCACAAGGACAGCCTGGGCTCGAATCAGCGCGTGTTGCCTGGCGATGTGAGCTGGATGACGGCCGGCAGCGGCGTGGCGCATGTCGAACGCACCCCGGTCGATGCGTTGGCACACGGTTCGCGCCTGCATGGGCTGCAGGTGTGGCTGGCGTCGCCCCGCGCGCTCGAGCAAGGCGCACCGAGCTATAGCCATCACGCCGCGGCCAGCCTGCCAGTGAGCGATAACCTGGGGGTACGCATCTGCATGATTGCAGGTAGCGGTTTCTGCCTGGAATCGCCGGTGCCAGTCCTCTCCCCTACCCTTTACGCGCATGTGCAGATGCAATCGGCGACCACGCTGGTGGTACCTGATGAGCATGCGCAACGGGCGCTGTATCTGCTCGACGGCGAGCTGATGATGAATGATGAGGAAGTCGAGGCGTGCAGCTTGGTGGTGCTGCCTGAGGGCGAAGAGATTGCCTTGTATGCCGAGGGTGAATGCCAGCTGGTATTGATCGGCGGCGAGCCACTGGATGGGCCACGGCGGATGAACTGGAATTTCGTGGCCAGTGATCCGCAACTGATCGAACACGCCCGGGCGAAATGGGCTGCCGGCGATTGGCCGGTGGTGCCGGGGGAGACTTCGCGGATCGAGCTACCGCGTTAAAGTGGGGCCGCTTTGCGGCCCATCGCCGGCAAGCCGGCTCCCACCGGGACCGCGCCGCTCTCGGGGGCAACACCTCAAGTGGGAGCTGGCTTGCCAGCGATGGGCTGCGTAGCAGCCCCACTGCACCGTCAGCGCTGGAATACTTCAGTGAGCAAATTGTGCATTGAGCGGAACGCCCGCTCCGAGGTCCTGCGGTCATACTGCATCTTGCCCGGCACATTGGCATTCGGGTCGGTGAACGAGTGCACCGCGCCGCCATAGCTCAGCAGCTGCCAATCCACCTTGGCCGCATTCATCTCTTCCTCGAAGGCCGGCAGCTGCTCCCTCGGCACCAGCGGGTCGGATGCGCCGTGCAGCACCAACACCGAGCCCTTGATGTGCTTGGCATCTTCAGGGGTCGGGGTATCCAGCGTGCCATGGAACGACACCGCAGCCTTCAGGTCTGCACCGGTACGGGCCAGCTCCAGGGCGCAGCAGCCGCCAAAGCAGAAGCCGAAGGTTGCTACCTTGCCAGGCTCCAGTAACGCCTTCGACTGTGCCAGCAGCTGCGCCAACGCCTCCTTCATGCGCTTGCGCAATTCGCCACGGTCATTCTTCAACGGCATCATCGCCGCCCCGGCTTCGTCAGCATTGGACGGACGCACCGATTGCCCGTACAGGTCGGCAATCAGCACCACATAGCCTTTTTCGGCCACTTCCTTGGCGATGCGCTCGGCACCTTCGCCAATGCCCATCCAGTTCGGCGCCATCACCAGGCCCGGTCGCCCCAGCGCACCTGGCTCATACACCAGACGGCTTTCATAGGCCTTGCCGGACAGGTGATAAACCAGCGATTCGACGATTACCTTGCTCATCAAGCACTCCTTGGGCATTCACCATTAAAAAAGCCCGCCGAAGCGGGCTTATCGATGCATCAACTCAAGCAGACAGCTCGACCAACAGCTTGTTCAGACGACGAACGTACGCCGCCGGATCCTTCAAGCTGTCACCAGCCGCCAGGGCCGCCTGATCGAAGAGGATGTGCGACAGTTCGGCAAAGCGGTCTTCACTCTGCTCGTTGTCCAGCTTTTCAATCAGCGGATGAGTCGGGTTGAATTCGAAGATCGGCTTGGAGTCCGGCACCTTCTGCCCGCTGGCTTCGAGGATCTGGCGCATCTGCAGGCCCAGGTCCTGCTCACCGATGGCCAGGATTGCCGGCGAATCGGTCAGGCGGTGCGACACACGCACTTCGGCGACGCTCTCACCCAGCGCAGATTTCAAGCGCTCGACCAGGCCTTCTTTTTCCTTGGCGACTTCTTCCTGGGCCTTCTTGTCCTCTTCGGAGTCCAGCTTGCCCAGGTCCAGGTCGCCACGCGCGACATCGACGAAGGCCTTGCCGTCGAACTCGTTGAGGTAGCTCATCAGCCACTCGTCGATGCGATCGGTCAGCAGCAGCACTTCGATGCCCTTCTTGCGGAAGACTTCCAGGTGCGGGCTGTTCTTGACCTGCGCGTACGACTCGCCGGTGAGGTAGTAGACCTTGTCCTGGCCTTCCTTGGCGCGCGCCAGGTAATCGGCCAGGGAGACGCTCTGCTCGCCGCTCTCGTCATGGGTGGAGGCAAAGCGCAGCAAGCCGGCGATCTTCTCCTTGTTGGCGAAGTCTTCGGCCGGGCCTTCCTTCAGCACCTGACCAAAGTTCTTCCAGAAGCCCTTGTACTGCTCAGGCTCGTTCTTCGCCAGCTTCTCCAGCATGTCCAGCACACGCTTGGTCAGCGCAGTTTTCATCGAATCGATGATCGGATCCTTTTGCAGGATCTCGCGGGAGACGTTCAGGGACAGGTCATTGGAGTCGACCACACCCTTGATGAAGCGCAGGTACAGCGGCAGGAACGACTCGGCCTGGTCCATGATGAACACGCGCTGCACATACAGCTTCAAGCCGCGCGGCGCTTCACGCTGGTACAGATCGAACGGCGCGCGGGCCGGCACGTACAGCAGCGAGTTGTATTCGAGCTTGCCTTCGACCTTGTTGTGGCTCCAGGCCAGCGGGTTTTCGAAATCATGGCCGATGTGCTTGTAGAACTCCTGGTATTCCTCGTCCTTGATTTCGGTACGCGGGCGGGTCCACAGGGCACTGGCGCGGTTGACGGTTTCCCATTCTTCGGCCGGCTGCTCTTCACCTTCGGCCGCCGCCTGCTCTTTGGGCAGCTGGATCGGCAGGGCAATATGATCGGAGTACTTCTTGACCACGTTACGCAGGCGCCAGCCATCGGCGAATTCCTGCTCGTCCTTCTTCAGGTGCAGGACGATACGGGTACCGCGCTGTGGTTTTTCGACGGTGGAAACTTCGAAGTCGCCCTCGCCCTTGGACGACCAGTGCACGCCCTCGGCAGCCGGCTGGCCGGCGCGACGGCTGAACACGTCGACCTTGTCGGCCACGATGAAGGCAGAGTAGAAGCCCACACCGAACTGGCCGATCAGGTGCGAATCCTTCTTCTGGTCACCGGTGAGGTTCTTCATGAAGTCGGCCGTGCCGGACTTGGCGATGGTACCCAGGTGAGTGATCACATCTTCGCGGCTCATGCCGATGCCGTTGTCCTCGAGGGTCACGGTACCGGCGTCCTTGTCGAAACTCAGGCGGATTTTCAGGTCGGCGTCGTTTTCGAACAGCTCTGGCTTGGCCAGGGCTTCGAAACGCAGCTTGTCGGCGGCGTCGGAAGCGTTGGAAATCAGCTCACGCAGGAAGATTTCCTTGTTCGAGTACAGCGAGTGAATCATGAGGTGCAGCAGCTGCTTTACCTCGGTCTGGAAGCCCAGGGTTTCCTTTTGTGTTTCCACACTCATGGTCTTCAAAACTCCGATCTGATGGCAGTGGGCGCCGGCAGCCGAATCGGCATGCATTAATGGCGGATGTCATGCAGATGGGGGCAGCCCCGACGATTTCAAGGGCTTTTGGGGCTCAATCTTGAAATGCGCACGGGCAGTGGCGATCGGCGATTGTCGATCGCCCTGCCAGGCGGTGATCGCCACATTGGTCACCCGCCGGCCTTGGCGCCAGAGCTGGCACTGCGCGTAAGTGTCGCGAAAGAGCCCGGCGCGCAGGTAGTCGATGGAAAAATCGATGATCTTGGGGATGCTGGCGCTCTCGCTGTAGATCAGCAGATACAAGGCGGCAGAAAGCTCCATGAACCCAGCAATCACACCGCCATGAATGGCCGGCAGCAACGGGTTGCCGATGTTGTCCGGGCTGGCCGGCAAGCGGAACAGCAGGTCATCGCCCTGGCGCTCACAGGTGATGCCGATCAGGCTGGCGTAGGGTATCAACGCCAGCAATGGCTGGTAATCGCCCACGGCATGCGCCGCGTTGAGCTGTCGACGTACGTCTTGTGGAATCATGCCCCGCCCTCCTTCAGCCCCTTGCCGAACCGGATGCCGCCCTTGACCTCCTGCCCCAGGCGCATGAAGGTACCGACAACCTGGCAGATCGGCTGGGCGGGGTCGTCCTGATAGGCCATGCCACGGGTGAAAATCACGTCTCGGGTGACCCGATAGCACTGGGCATGACCATAGATGGGCTTTCCCGCCTCTGCCGGATGCATGTAGTCGATACGAAGGTCCAGCGTTGGACATACTTCAAAGCTCGGCAGCACGCAAAGGGTGGCCATCCCGCAGGTGGTGTCCATCAGCGTGGTCAGGGCACCACCATGCACTGCGCCGGTCTGCGGGTTGCCAACGATGGCTGGCGACCAGGGCAAGAGCAGCGTCATGCCATCGGCGTCCGCATGCTCCACGCGCATTTGCAACACTTGACAATGTTTCAGTGCCGACAAGAAACGCTCGGCCATGGCCATCAAGCTTGAATCGGTCATCGGTACACTCCTCTTCACAGCCACTGGCGCCTGCGACATCTGCATAAGTGTGATAAAAAGTCTATCCGCGATGCGGTGTTATATATCTGTAACTGATACGGAACTATTGCCGCATGGCTGAACTCGAAGGAACAAGTCACTTATTCCACCAAGGAGAAACACCCAATGCGTAAACCATTTGCTTTTGCTCTGATGCTGGCTGCTGCCATGGGCCTGGCTGCTTGCGATAAAGCGAGCGAAGACAAAGCCCAAGACGCACAGGAACATGCCGAGCAAGCCCAGGAAAAAATGGGCGAAGCTCAGGATAAAATGAACGACGCCGCCGAGGAAAACGCCGAAGCTGCCAAAGATCAGGCTGAAGCCGAGCAGAAGGCTGCTGAAGAAGCCGCTCCGGCAACTCCGGCTACTGCACCGGCTGAGCCTGCCAAGCAGTAATCGCGACGCACAAAAAAACCCGACATTGTCGGGTTTTTTTGTGCCTGCCAGTTATAGGTTAAACGTTTCATGTGTTTGTACCGAGGCCTTCCTTGCTGGTCTCGGTAGGCGCACTTTCCGTTGGCGTGAACACCATCACTTCCAGCACATCGGAGTGGAACTCCCGGCGATACAGGATCAATACCACTCCTACACTCACGACCATGAACAACCACGGGCTGATGAACCAGGTGAGCATGGCCATGCCGAAGTAATAAGACCGCAAGCCAAAGTTGAACTGATTGGCCGCCAGCGACAACACCCTCGCCGCCCGTGAAGCGAAAGCCTTGCGCTCAAGCTCACTGACCAGCCGCTCGCCTATCATGGGCGCAGACCCCACCAGCACTGCTGCGAAGTTGTACTGGCGCATGCACCAGCTGAACGTAAAGAACGCATAGACGAAAACCATCGCCAGGCAAAGCAGCTTGATTTCCGACATGCCTTGCGAGGCCTGCTGCACCAGAGGCAGGTCGGCCAGCAGCGACAGGGCGCGGTCAGAGGCCCCCAGAACAGTCAGGATGCCGGCCAGAATGATCAGGGTACTGGAGGCAAAGAACGACGCGTTGCGCTCCAGATTGCCAATTACACTGGCATCGGCGATGCGGTTGTCGCGCAGCAGCATGCGGCGCATCCAGTCTTCCCGGTACAGATGCAGCACACTAGCCAGGCAGGCAGTGTCGCGGCCCTTCCAGATGGCATAGCGGGTATAGCCGCCCCAGCATAGGGCGAACCAGCAGAGGGCCAACACGTTGTGAAGGTTGCTTTGGATGAAATTCATGCAGTTTTCCCGAAGGCCAGGGCAGACAAGGATAGGGACCGCATTTCGACGCTTGCAAGCACGCAAAGGCACATCGGCGCAATAAAAAACCCCGCACCCTTGAGGATGCGGGGTTTGGTGTATCGGCCTTCGCGGGCACCCTACGGCTTGTGGCCGGTGCCAACGGCAGGCGTCAACCTATCAGGCCAGCGCTTCGCGCGGCTTGCCAAGCATGCGGTCGCACGCCACAGCCGCCATCAGTGTCACCACCGACGGCACCAGCCAGGCCAGGCCCTGATCGCTCAGCGGCAGGTGGGCCATGAAGTCCGGCAGCACGTGGGCAATGCTGCTGCCCTTGATCGCGTCAACCATGCCGAACAACAGCGACACCAGCATGACCGGCGCCAGGATACGTGTTGGCGAATTCCACAGGTCTTTGACGAAGCTCAGCCCTACCACCACGATGCACGGTGGGTAGATGGCGGTCAGCACCGGGATCGAGAACATGATCAGCTTGGTCAGGCCCAGGTTGGAAATCAGCAGCGAGAAGCCCGCCAGGATCACCACCAGCGCACGGTACGACAGCGGCAGGATCTGGCTGAAGTACTCGGCGCATGCGCAAGTCAGGCCTACGGCAGTCACCAGGCAGGCCAGCGCGATCAGTACCGCCAGGAAACCGCTGCCAAGCGAACCGAAGGTGTGCTGTACGTAGGCGTGCAATACCGCTGCACCGTTGGTGGCTCCAGCCGCGATATCATGGCTGCTGGCTCCCAGGCGGAACAGGCTGATGTAGACCAGCGCCAGGCCTACACCGGCAATCAGGCCGGCAATGATGGCATAGCGGGTGATCAGCTTCGGCGACTCGACACCCCGCGAACGGATGGCATTGACGATCACGATACCGAAGACCAGCGCACCCAGGGTGTCCATGGTCAGGTAGCCATCGGAAAAGCCTTTGGAGAAGGCCGCAGCTGCATAGGCAGGCTGTGCTTCACCAATGGTGCCGGCCGGCAGCGCGAACGCCGCGATGCCAAGTACCGCCAGGGCGATAATCTTCAGCGGCGCGAGGAAACGGCCCACGGTATCGAGCAACTTGCCCGGGTACATGGACACCGCCAGTACCACGATGAAGTACACCAGGCTGTAGAGGAACAACGCCAACGGGCTTTCACCGGTGAGCGGTGCCACACCCACTTCGAACGACACGGTCGCGGTGCGCGGGGTTGCGAACAGCGGGCCGACCGACAGGTAGCATACCGCCGCCAACAGGCCGCCGAAGAACTTGCCGATCGGGCTGCTGAGCGCATCCATGCCACCACCGACCTTGGCCAGTGCGACCACGGTGATGACCGGCAGGCCCACAGCCGTTACCAGGAAGCCCAGAGCGGCCATCCACACATGCGGCCCGGACTGCAGACCGACGATGGGCGGGAAGATGATATTGCCAGCGCCCACAAAAAGCGCAAACGTCATAAAGCCAAGCGCCAGGATATCCTGGCCTTTTAAAACTTTCATTTAGGGTAGTACCACACTGCTGAAATCGGGATTCGAGAAGGGATTTCCCCTTGAGTGAGGGAAATGCTGCCCGGCTTGATAGGCCAGACCCGTTTAGCGTGTCGTTCCCTTTTGGGGTACGGGCACAAAGTGAACGCGTAGATTAACCGTTTTACCCGCCAAACGCACTGGCACAGTGCTGCTTGTCCGATGTGCGTACATGTTTGTCGTCTGGTTGACCGTGTTCGACGACAATTTATTGCTGATTCGAGCGGATGTCTGGTTGAAAATCCTGATCAGGGTGATCGAACTTTCCGAAGGTGGGGGCGCAGCCTTCACAGCCGCACAACGACAAAGGCCACCCGAAGGTGGCCTTTGTGCGCGTGGGGGTACTACATATTACTTTGTGTTACTTACTTCTTGGCTTCCCAGCCAGTCAGCTCGGCCAGGGCCTTGCCGATGTCAGCCAGGGAACGCACGGTCTTCACACCAGCGTCCTGCAGGGCCGCGAACTTCTCGTCCGCAGTGCCCTTGCCGCCGGAAATGATGGCGCCAGCGTGGCCCATGCGCTTGCCCGCAGGTGCAGTAACACCAGCGATGTAGGAAACGACAGGCTTGGTCACGTGGGCCTTGATGTAGGCCGCGGCTTCTTCTTCAGCCGAACCGCCGATCTCACCGATCATGACGATCGCTTCGGTCTTCGGGTCTTCCTGGAACAGCTTCAGGATGTCGATGAAGTTCGAGCCTGGGATCGGGTCGCCGCCGATGCCCACGCAGGTCGACTGGCCAAAGCCGGCGTCGGTGGTCTGCTTGACCGCTTCGTAGGTCAGGGTGCCGGAACGCGAAACGATACCGACCTTGCCTGGCAGGTGGATGTGGCCTGGCATGATGCCGATCTTGCACTCGCCCGGAGTGATGACACCTGGGCAGTTAGGGCCAATCAGGGTAACGCCCAGCTCGTCGCACTTGACCTTGGCATCCAGCATGTCCAGGGTAGGAATGCCTTCGGTGATGCAGACGATCAGCTTGATGCCGCCGAAGGCTGCTTCCAGGATCGAGTCTTTGCAGAACGGAGCCGGAACGTAGATCACCGAAGCGTCAGCGCCGGTAGCTTCCACGGCTTCCTTGACGGTGTTGAACACCGGCAGGCCCAGGTGGGTGGTGCCACCCTTGCCCGGGGTAACGCCGCCGACCATCTTGGTGCCGTAGGCAATGGCCTGTTCGGAGTGGAAAGTACCCTGCGAGCCGGTGAAGCCCTGGCAGATGACTTTGGTGTCTTTATTGATCAGGACGCTCATTACTTGCCCTCCGCAGCTTTGACAACTTGTTGAGCAGCGTCGGTCAGGCTGGTTGCCGCAATGATGTTCAAACCGCTTTCTGCCAGTACTTTTGCGCCCAGTTCGGCGTTGTTGCCTTCAAGGCGAACGACGACCGGAACCTTGACGCCGACTTCTTTCACTGCACCGATGATGCCTTCGGCAATCATGTCGCAGCGAACGATGCCGCCGAAGATGTTGACCAGTACGGCCGCGACATTGCTGTCGGACAGAATGATCTTGAACGCTTCGGTAACGCGCTCTTTGGTAGCACCGCCGCCTACGTCGAGGAAGTTGGCTGGCTTGCCGCCGTGCAGGTTGACGATGTCCATGGTACCCATGGCCAGGCCGGCACCGTTGACCATGCAGCCGATGTTGCCTTCCAGGGCAACGTAGTTCAGTTCGAACTTGGCAGCGTGGGCTTCACGAGCGTCGTCCTGCGACGGGTCGTGGAAGGTCTTCAGCTTGGGCTGACGGTACATGGCGTTGGCGTCGATGTTGATCTTGGCATCGAGGCAGTGCAGGTCGCCGTCGGCCTTGATCACCAGCGGGTTCACTTCCAGCAGGGCCAGATCGTGATCCTTGAACAGCTTGGCCAGGCCAACGAAGATCTTGGCGAACTGTTGAACCTGCTTGCCTTCCAGGCCCAGCTGGAATGCCAGTTCACGACCCTGGAACGGCTGAGCGCCGACCAGCGGGTCGATGGTAGCCTTGAGGATCTTCTCAGGCGTTTCGTGAGCGACTTTCTCGATGTCCACGCCACCTTCGGTGGACGCCATGAACACGATACGGCGGCTCGAACGATCCACTACAGCGCCCAGGTACAGCTCTTTGGCGATGTCAGTGCAGGATTCGACCAGAATCTTGGAGACGGGTTGACCGTTGGCATCAGTCTGGTAGGTAACCAGATTCTTGCCCAACCACTGTGCAGCGAACGCCTTGGCGTCTTCCTTGCTGCGAACCAGCTTGACGCCGCCCGCTTTACCGCGACCACCAGCGTGGACCTGGGCTTTGACAACCCACTCGGAACCGCCGATCTTGTCGCAGGCTTCTGCAGCTTGCTCAGGGGTATCGACAGCGAAACCCTTGGAAACTGGCAGGCCGTACTCAGCGAACAGCTGCTTACCCTGATACTCGTGAAGATTCATGCTTTTTACCGTCTTCGTTAGGTACTGCGCTTCGGCGCTGCGCCATTACTGGCGCCGCACCACCTGTGACCGTTGACCCCGGGTTTTCCCGTGTGATCCGGTCCGGCGGACGTTCCGCGGTGAGTCATGCACGCAAGACTCACGACGGGCAGCCCGCCGTGGTTTCTTATAATTAACGCTTCTTACGGTTGGCCACGTGAATGGCGCCGCCATTCACTGCCAGCGCTGCTTCATGCAACGCTTCGGACAGGGTTGGATGGCTGAAGACCATCATGCCCAGATCCTCGGCACTGGTGCCGAATTCCATTGCGATTGCGCCCTGCTGAACCAGCTCGGCAGCCGACGGGCCAATCACGTGTACACCCAGTACGCGGTCGGTCTTGGCATCAGCGATGACCTTGACGAAACCACCGGTGTCGTTGGCCGCCATCGCACGGCCGCTGGCCGCGAACGGGAAGGTGCCTACGTTAACCTCAACACCCTCGGCCTTCAAGGCTTGTTCGGTCTTGCCGACCCACGCGATTTCCGGGTGGGTGTAGATAACCGAAGGGATCAGGTCGTAGTTCATCTGGGCCTTGTGGCCCTTGATGCGCTCGACGACCATGATGCCCTCTTCCGAGGCCTTGTGCGCCAGCATCATGCCGCGGACAACGTCGCCGATGGCATAGACGCCCGGTACGCTGGTAGCGCAGTGGTCGTCAACGAAGATGTAGCCACGCTCGTCGATGTTCACGCCGCTGTCGGAGGCCAACAGGTCGGTGGTCACCGGGCGACGGCCGACCGCGACGATCAGCTTGTCGAAGGTGATCTTCTGCTCGCCTTCGGCGTTGGTGTAGGTCACTTCGACTTCGTTGCCGTTGACTTTCGAGCCGGTGACGCGAGCGCCCAGCTTGATGTCCAGGCCTTGCTTGGTCAGGGTCTTCTGGGCTTCTTTCGACACTGCGGTGTCAGCAGCCATCAGGAAGGTGTCCAGGGCTTCCAGGACGGTGACTTCAGCACCCAGGCGAGCCCACACCGAGCCCAGCTCCAGGCCGATCACGCCAGCACCGATCACGCCCAGACGCTTGGGAACCGATTGGAATTCCAGGGCGCCGGTGGAGTCGACGATGACGTTCTGGTCGACCGGAGCCGGCGGAATGTCGATCGGACGCGAGCCGGAGGCCAGGATCACGTTCTCGGCTTCGATGATTTCGGTGGTGCCATCAGCCTTGGTGACTTCGACTTTCTTGCCAGCCAGCAGTTTGCCGTGGCCCTGGATCGAAGTGACGCCATTGGCCTTGAACAGGGTGGCAACGCCACCGGTCAGGTTCTTGACGATGCCAGCCTTGCGACCAACCATCGCGGCCACGTCCATCTTCACTTCGCCAGTGGAGATGCCGTGGACGTTGAAGCTCTCTTTGGCTTCCTTGTACTTCCAGGAGCTGTCCAGCAGCGCCTTGGACGGAATGCAACCTACGTTCAGGCAGGTGCCACCCAGGGCCAGCTTGCCCTCGGCGTCGGTGTACTTCTCGATACAGGCAGTCTTCAGACCAAGTTGGGCAGCCTTGATGGCAGCCACATAACCGCCAGGACCTGCACCAATCACCACTACGTCGAATTTCTGGGTCATAAAAGATTCCTTTTTAGCTTCAAGCGGCAAGCTGCAAGCCGCAAGTCCAGCAGGCTTCGGCTTGAAGCTTGCGGCTTGCAGCTTACAGCTGCGCGATTAGATGTCCAGCAGCAGGCGGGACGGATCTTCCAGCAGGTTCTTGATGGTGACCAGGAAGGTTACCGCTTCCTTGCCGTCGATCAGGCGGTGATCGTACGACAGCGCCAGGTACATCATCGGGCGGATTACCACTTGGCCATTGATGGCCATCGGACGCTGGATGATGTTGTGCATGCCGAGGATGGCGGCCTGCGGCGGGTTGACGATCGGGGTCGACATCATCGAGCCGAAGGTACCACCGTTGGTGATGGTGAAAGTGCCGCCGGTCATTTCTTCGATCGACAGCTTGCCGTCACGGGCCTTCTTGCCGAAGGTGGCGATGCCGTTCTCGATTTCAGCCAGGCTCATCGATTCGGCGTTGCGCAGTACTGGCACCACCAGGCCACGGTCGCTGGAGACGGCAACGCCGACGTCGGCAAAACCGTGGTAGACGATGTCGTTGCCGTCGATCGAGGCGTTGACAGCAGGGAAACGCTTCAGCGCTTCGGTAGCGGCCTTGACGAAGAACGACATGAAGCCCAGGCGCACGCCGTTATGGGTCTTCTCGAACAGGTCCTTGTACTTCGAACGCAGGGCCATGACTTCGGTCATGTCGACTTCGTTGAAGGTGGTCAGCATCGCCATGTTGGACTGGGCTTCAACCAGACGCTCGGCGATCTTGGCACGCAGGCGGGTCATCGGCACACGCTTCTCGGTGCGATCGCCAGCAGCGGCCACAACCGGGGCGGCAGCGGCAGGCTTGGCAGCCGGAGCAGCGGCAGGCGCGGACTTCTTGTTGGCAACTGCAGCAACCACGTCTTCCTTGGTGACGCGGCCACCTTTGCCGGTACCGGCAACGGTAGCCAGGTCGATGCCGTTCTCTTCAGCCAGCTTGCGCGCGGCCGGAGCGGCAACCGGGTCGTCTTCGCCGGCATCGGCGGCAACGGCTGCCGGAGCAGCGGCGGCCGGAGCGGCAGCAGGCGCGGCGGCAGCAGCACCACCTTCCACGATCGAACCCAGCACTTCGTCGGACAGGACGGTATCGCCCTCGCCCTTGACGATGTCGCCCATCACGCCATCGGCGGTAGCCAGTACTTCCAGGACGACCTTGTCGGTCTCGATGTCGACGATCAGCTCGTCACGCTTGACGGCTTCGCCCGGCTTCTTGTGCCAGGTGGCAACGGTGCCATCGGCAACCGATTCCGGGAAGGTTGGGGCTTTGATCTCGATAGCCATTATCAGTGTTTCCTTAAATTCGGTTTCAGGTGCGCGAAGGCGTTAGACAGTGAAGGCGTCTTGCAGCAGTTTTTCCTGCTGTTCGGCGTGCTTCGAAGCGTAACCACAGGCTGGCGCGGCGGAAGCGTCGCGGCCGGCGTATTCCAGGACCAGCGCCTTGTTGTGGCGGCCCAGGATACGGCGCATGTGGTGCTGGCTGCTGTACCAGGCGCCCTGGTTCATCGGCTCTTCCTGACACCAGACGGCATGCTTGAGGTTGGTGTACGGCGCCAGGATGTCGACCAGGTCGTCTTCCGGGAACGGGTACAGTTGCTCGATACGCACGATTGCGATGTCTTCGCGGCCTTCGGCACGGCGTTTTTCCAGCAGGTCGTAATAGACCTTGCCACCACACAGCACCAGGCGTTCGACCTTGGCAGGATCCAGGGTGTCGATTTCCGGGATCACGGTCTGGAACGAACCTTCTGCAAGGTCCTCCAGGGTCGAGACGGCCAGCTTGTGGCGCAGCAGCGACTTGGGCGTCAGCACGATCAGCGGCTTGCGCAGCGGACGGATGACCTGACGACGCAGCAGGTGGTAGATCTGTGCCGGGGTGGTCGGTACGCAAACCTGGATGTTGTGCTCGGCGCACAGCTGCAGGTAACGCTCCAGACGCGCGGAGGAGTGCTCCGGGCCCTGCCCTTCGTAACCGTGAGGCAGCAGCATGGTCAGACCGCACAGGCGGCCCCACTTGTGCTCACCGCTGGTGATGAACTGGTCGATCACCACCTGCGCACCGTTGGCGAAGTCGCCGAACTGAGCTTCCCAGATCACCAGCGCATTCGGCGTGGTGGTCGAGTAACCGTATTCGAAGGCCAGTACCGCTTCTTCCGACAGGAAGGAGTCGTAAAGGTCGAAGCGCGGCTGGCCCGGGAACAGGTTCTGCAGCGGCACGTAGGTGCTGGCGTCCTTCTGGTTGTGCAGCACCGCGTGGCGGTGCGAGAAGGTGCCACGGCCGATGTCCTGGCCGGTCATGCGGATCGGGTGACCTTCGAACTGCAGGGTGGCGTAGGCCATGGTCTCTGCGTAACCCCAGTTGATCGGCAAGCCACCGGCCTGCATCTTCTGACGGTCTTCGTAGATCTTCGACACCTGACGCTGGACGACGAAGCCTTCTGGCAGCTCGAGCAGCTTGGCCGACAGGTCCTGCAGGGTCTTGAGGTCGAAACGGGTGTCGTGACGCGCAGTCCAGGCGTGGCCCAGGTACGGACGCCAGTCGACGAACAGCTCGCGGTTCGGCTCCTTGACCAGGCTCTTGACCACGTGCAGACCGTTGTCCAGGGCATTGCGGTACTCGTCGATCTTGGCCTGGGCGCGCTCGGCATCGATGCGACCGGCCTGGATCAGCGCCTCGGCGTACAGCTCACGGGTGGTGCGCTGCTTGCTGATCTGCTGATACATCAGCGGCTGGGTACCGTTGGGCTCGTCGGCCTCGTTGTGGCCGCGACGACGGTAGCAGACCAGGTCGATGACCACGTCACGCTTGAACTGCATGCGGTAATCGATGGCCAGCTGGGTCACGAACAGCACAGCTTCCGGGTCATCGCCGTTCACGTGCAGGATCGGCGCCTGGATCATCTTGGCAACGTCGGTGGCGTACTCGGTGGAACGCGAGTCCAGCGGGTTGCTGATGGTGAAACCGACCTGGTTGTTGATCACGATGTGCACGGTGCCGCCGGTCTTGAAACCGCGGGTCTGCGACATCTGGAAGGTTTCCATGACCACGCCCTGGCCTGCGAAGGCAGCGTCACCGTGGATCGAGATCGGCAGCACCTTGTCACCGGCGGTATCGTTGCGGCGGTCCTGACGGGCGCGCACCGAACCTTCGACCACGGGGGAGACGATTTCCAGGTGGGACGGGTTGAACGCCATGGCCAGGTGAACTTCACCACCGGTGGTCATCACGTTCGAGGAGAAGCCCTGGTGATACTTCACGTCACCGGAGCCCAGCTCGTTCATCTTCTTGCCTTCGAACTCGTCGAACAGCTCGCGCGGGTTCTTGCCGAAGGTGTTGACCAGCACGTTCAGACGGCCGCGGTGGGCCATGCCAATCACGACTTCCTTGGTACCGTAGGAGCCGGAACGCTGGATCATTTCGTCCAGCATCGGGATCAGGCTTTCGCCACCCTCAAGGCCGAAACGCTTGGTGCCCGGGTACTTGGTGCCCAGGTACTTCTCGAGACCTTCACCGGCCGTCACGCGCTCGAGCAGGTGGGCCTGCACGTCGGCGGAGAAGTCCGGGCGGCCGCGCACGCTTTCCAGGCGCTGCTGGAACCAGCTGCGCTGCTCGGAATCGACGATATGGGTGAACTCGGCGCCAATGGTGCGACAATATGTCTTCTGGAGCGCCTCGACGATCTCGCGTAGGCTCGCTTCCTCTTTGCCGATGTACAGGTCGCCGGCACGGAAGGTCGTATCAAGATCGGCATTGGTCAAGCCGTAGTGATTGATCGACAGGTCTACGGGCGCAGGGCGCTGCCACAACCCCAAGGGGTCGAGCTTGGCAGCCTGATGGCCGCGCATACGATAGGCCTGGATCAGTCGCAGAACTTCAACCTGCTTCTTCTCGTGTTCACTGCTCACGCTCCCGGCAGATACCGGTTGGGCGCGGCGCTGGTTCTTTGCCAGCAGTACGAAATGGTCGCGGATTGTCGAGTGCGATACATCGGTAGCGGTGCTGCCGTCGGCGGGCAACTTCTGGAAGTAAGTGCGCCACTCTTCTGGCACAGCGTTAGGGTCGTGCAGGTAGAGTTCGTAGAGCTCTTCCACATATGCAGCGTTACCACCTGAAAGGTGGGCGCTTTCCCACATGCGCTGCATCACGCTTTCTTGCATGCTTGGTCACCCTCGGTTAGGGGACTGATCGGCGAGAGCCACAGCAAACCTGGAAAAGTCCGAACACAGCGACTGAACCACGCCACTTGGATCCTGCTGATTTTCCGGGTACCAGCCCGGAAAGCCCCTGCTGGTCTCATATCTTCATAGGTATCGAGCGCGGGCTTTTTGGGCCCTTGCTCAGGTTTTACCTCAGTGCGGGTTCACCACCCGCACCTCGGCTTACTGCAGTTACAACGCTTTGAATCAGGTGCCGCTTTGCAGCAGCATGTTACGTACGTGGCCGATTGCCTTGGTCGGGTTCAGACCCTTCGGGCAAACGTTGACGCAGTTCATGATCCCGCGGCAGCGGAAGACGCTGAACGGGTCATCCAGGGACGCCAGGCGCTCCTGGGTCTTGGTGTCACGGCTGTCGGCCAGGAAGCGATAGGCCTGCAGCAAGGCGGCGGGGCCCAGGAACTTGTCCGGGTTCCACCAGAACGATGGGCAGGAAGTCGAGCAGCAAGCGCACAGGATGCACTCGTACAGACCGTCCAGCTTGTCGCGATCTTCCGGCGACTGCAGACGCTCGATGGCCGGGGCCGGCGTGTCGTTCTGCAGGAATGGCTTCACCTTCTCGTACTGCTTGTAGAAGATGCTCATATCGACGACCAGGTCACGAATGACCGGCAGGCCAGGCAGCGGGCGCAGAACCAGCTTGTTGCCCTTGACCACGCCGGACAGCGGCGTGATGCAGGCCAGGCCGTTCTTGCCGTTCATGTTCATGCCATCGGAACCGCAAACGCCTTCACGGCAGGAGCGACGGTACGAGAAGCCCTCGTCCTTCTCCTTGATCAGCGCCAGCACGTCCAGCACCATCAGGTCCTTGCCGCCGGTATCGACGTCGAACGACTCCATCTTGGGCGCCGAGTCGGTATCCGGGTTGTAGCGATAAACTTCGACTTTCAACATAGCAGTCACCCTCAATAAGTCCGGACTTTTGGTTCGAAGGCTGGAACAGTCTTCGGCGCAAAGTTGACGCCACGCTTGGCCACGCGCTTCTCACCCGGGTAGTACAGGGTGTGGCACAGCCAGTTTTCGTCGTCACGGTCTTCGAAGTCTTCACGGGCGTGAGCGCCGCGGGACTCTTTACGGGCTTCGGCCGCGATGGCGGTAGCTTCGGCGACTTCCAACAGGTTCTGCAGCTCCAGCGCTTCGATACGCGCGGTGTTGAAGGCCTGGGACTTGTCGTTGATCTTCACGTTGGCGATGCGGTCACGCAGACCAGCCAGCTGCTCGATACCCTTCTGCATGTATTCGCCAGTACGGAATACACCGAAGTAGTTCTGCATGCAGCTTTGCAGCTCACGCTTGAGGCTTGCGACGTCTTCGCCAGTGGTACGCTCGTTGAGCTTGTTCAGGCGGTTCAGGGCGACGTCGACATCGGTATCGCTGGCATCGCGGTACTCGACGCCTTCGCTCAGCGCCTTCTCCAGGTGCAGGCCGGCGGCGCGGCCGAATACGACCAGGTCGAGCAGCGAGTTACCGCCCAGGCGGTTGGCACCGTGAACCGATACGCACGCCACTTCACCCACGGCGAACAAGCCCGGAATGATGTGATCCTTGCCTTCGGCGTCCATGGTGATGGCCTGGCCATGGATGTTGGTGGCAACACCACCCATCATGTAGTGGCAGGTCGGCACGACCGGCACCGGCGCTACAACCGGGTCGACGTGAGCGAAGGTCTTGGACAGTTCGCAGATGCCTGGCAGGCGGCTGTGCAGCACTTCCTCGCCCAGGTGGTCCAGCTTCAGCAGTACGTGGTCCTTGTTCGGGCCCACGCCGTTGCCAGCGATGATCTCTTTGACCATGGAACGGGCGACCACGTCGCGGCCGGCCAGGTCTTTGGCGTTCGGAGCATAACGCTCCATGAAACGCTCGCCGTGGGCGTTGATCAGGTAGCCACCCTCACCGCGGCAACCCTCGGTGACCAGTACACCAGCGCCGGCGATGCCAGTCGGGTGGAACTGCCACATTTCGATGTCCTGCACCGGCACGCCGGCACGCAGGGCCATGCCGACACCGTCACCAGTGTTGATCAGGGCATTGGTGGTCGAGGCGTAGATACGGCCCGCACCGCCAGTGGCCAATACGGTGGCCTTGGACTTGATGTACAGGGTTTCGCCGGTTTCGATGCAGATCGCGATCACACCCACGAACGCGCCGTCCTGGTTTTTCACCAGATCGACAGCGTAGTACTCGTTCAGGAAGGTGGTGCCCGCTTTCAGGTTGCCCTGATAGAGGGTGTGCAGCAAGGCGTGGCCGGTACGGTCGGAAGCAGCACAGGTACGTGCAGCCTGGCCACCCTTGCCGAAGTCCTTGGACTGGCCGCCGAACGGACGCTGATAGATGCGGCCGGTTTCGGTACGCGAGAACGGCAGGCCCATGTGGTCCAGTTCGAAGACCGCAGCAGGGCCTTCCTGACACATGTATTCGATAGCGTCCTGGTCACCGATGTAGTCGGAACCTTTGACGGTATCGTACATGTGCCAGCGCCAGTCGTCGTTCGGGTCGGCCGAAGCGATGGCGCAGGTGATGCCGCCCTGGGCGGAAACAGTGTGCGAACGGGTCGGGAAGACCTTGGTGACCACGGCAGTCTTGTGACCGCCCTGGGCCAGCTGCAGCGCTGCGCGCATGCCGGCGCCGCCGCCACCGATGATGATGGCGTCGAAGGAAATGGTTGGAATGCTAGCCATGGATCAGATACCCCAGAGAATCTGCACACCCCAGACGAAGTAAGCGAACATCGCAACGCCGCATACCGCCTGGAACAGGAAACGAATCGCAGTTGCCGACTTGCCGAACGACATTGGCGTCAGGTAGTCGGTTGCAATGGTCCACATGCCGACCCAGGCGTGAGCGCCCAGGGCAACGAGGGCCAGCAGACTGAAGATCCGCATCGCGTTATTGGAGAACAGACCATGCCACTGGGTGTAGTCGATGCCTGGGTGGGCGACCACGTAGCCGATCAGGAAGAGAAAGTAAGCCGCGAGAACGACCGCCGAGACGCGCTGCGCCATCCAGTCATAGAGGCCCGAACGCGACAGGTTCGTGACATTGGTTACCATACCCAAACTCCCACCAGAACGATCAGCACCACGGAGATGACGATCACGATTTTCGAGCCCAGCTTGCCGCCTTCCAGCGTCTCACCGATACCCATGTCCATGATCAGGTGACGCACACCTGCCACGAGGTGATAAAGCAGGGCGGATAGCAGGCCCCAGGTCACGAACTTGGCCAGCGGGCTGGTCAGACACGCCTTCACCTCACCGAAGCCTTCCTCGGAACCCAGCGACTTGCCCAGTGCATAAAGCATGATGGCAAGGCCAAGGAACAGGATGACGCCGGAGATACGGTGCAGGATGGACGTGTACGCTGTGACAGGGAGCTTGATGGTCCTTAGGTCTAGGTTTACAGGTCGTTGGCTTTTCACGGCTTTTTTCACACTGAAGAGCCCCTAGCGAATCAGGGCAAAGTTGTTGGTAAGTGTACTGGTCAGGTACCCACCACCCAGGGAACGGCGACCCCCAGCAGTTCGGGCTTGCAAGCCCCTGGCGGTCGGGTGCCGAGTATAGACAGTTAGGCTGCTTATGACAACGTGACGGGGTAGCCCAAATAGCGCATTGCCTTTAGCGAGCAAAAGGCGTAAATGGGCGAGAATTTCGTGAAAAATCAGGCCTCAGAGCGGGTTTCAACCAGCCTTTAGGCAAATTGACATTCGAATTTACTTCTCTATAGTGGTGCGGGCCCTGCGTGGGGGGTCTGTCTGATGATTTCAAGCATTAATAGGAGGCCACATGGCTGACAAAAAAGCGCAGTTGGTCATCGAGGGCGCTGCCCCCGTCGAGCTGCCCATTTTAACCGGCACCGTTGGTCCTGATGTAATCGACGTCCGCGGGTTGGGGGCCACTGGTCACTTCACCTTCGACCCTGGTTTCATGGCGACCGCTTCGTGCGAGTCGAAGATCACCTACATCGACGGCGACAAGGGCGTACTGCTGCACCGCGGCTACCCCATCGAGCAGCTCGCCGAGCAATCGGACTACCTGGAAACCTGCTACCTGCTGCTCAATGGCGAACTGCCCAACGCCGAGCAGAAGGCCCAGTTTGTCAGCACCGTCAAGAACCACACCATGGTTCACGAGCAGCTGAAGTCCTTCTTCAACGGTTTCCGCCGCGACGCCCACCCGATGGCCGTAATGTGCGGCGTAGTCGGCGCCCTGTCGGCGTTCTACCACGACTCGCTGGATATCAATAACCCGCAACACCGCGAAATTTCCGCGGTGCGCCTGGTCGCCAAGATGCCGACCCTCGCCGCGATGGTTTACAAGTACTCCATGGGCCAGCCGATGATGTACCCGCGCAACGACCTGTCGTACGCGGAAAACTTCCTGCACATGATGTTCAACACCCCGTGCGAGATCAAACCGATCAGCCCGGTACTGGCCAAGGCAATGGACAAGATCTTCATCCTCCATGCCGATCACGAGCAGAACGCCTCCACCTCCACCGTCCGCCTGGCCGGCTCTTCGGGTGCCAACCCGTTCGCCTGTATCGCCGCCGGTATCGCCGCACTGTGGGGCCCTGCCCACGGCGGTGCGAACGAAGCCGTGCTGACCATGCTCGATGAAATTGGCGATGTCTCGAACATCGACAAGTACATTGCCAAGGCCAAGGACAAGAACGACCCGTTCAAGCTGATGGGCTTCGGTCACCGCGTGTACAAGAACCGCGACCCGCGCGCCACCGTGATGAAGAAAACCTGCGACGAAGTCCTGGGCGAACTCGGCATCAAGAACGACCCGCAGCTGGAACTGGCGATGCGCCTGGAAGAGATCGCACTCACCGATCCGTACTTCATCGAGCGCTCGCTGTACCCGAACGTCGACTTCTACTCGGGCATCATCCTCAAGGCGATCGGCATCCCAACCAGCATGTTCACCGTGATCTTCGCCCTGGCACGTACCGTGGGCTGGATCTCGCACTGGAAAGAAATGCTTTCCAGCCCGTACAAGATTGGCCGCCCGCGCCAGCTGTACACCGGCGAACTGCCGCGTGACATCGTTGAGCTGAAGGACCGCAAGTAAGCTTTTGAAGCCGAACGCAAAAGGCTGCCCTCGGGCAGCCTTTTTCATTGCTTTGCCCCTGCCCTGACTTCAGTTCTTCTCTGCCCGCTCACGCAAGCTTTTCAGGGTATTGAACGGCGCATCCACTACAAACTTGTTGGCTACCATCGCGGGCACACTGCCACCCGGCTCGGTATGTACCTGATAGGTCACTTCTGTACTCTCCCCTTTGGGCACCAACTTCCAGAAGCCTTCGACTTTCGCCACCCGTACATACCCCTTCTCTTCGGGCAAATAGGTCGGCTCTTCCTTGAGGTTACGCGTCAGGCTGCCATCAGCGCTTTTGACGGTAGTGACATGCAACACCGAATCGCGCGGCGTTACCGGCCACGGCGTATTGAACTGGGTGTAGGTCCAGCTCTGGTCACCTTCGTGCTTGAGCAACTTCTGCGACTTGCACTCATGTATCCAGGTGCACGCCCCTGCCACGTCTTCCTGCAGAGCCTGCACCCTGGCCAACGGCGCCTTGATCAGGGTCACACCACGGTAGGCCTTGTACTTGGACCCCGGCACTTCACTGAGAGAGACCTTGATCCCCTCCTCGTCCTTGGCCACTTGCCAGCTCTCGGCCCAGGCGGCCGGCGCCATCAGCAAGCCCACGCCACATAGCAGTGCAATACGCTTGAACGATCTCATCATCTTTATCCTTGTTGTCGAAGATCCAGCCTTGTCACGCCGCCGTCATCTGCTCCCACCAACCGAGAATCCTGATTGCCTCGTCGCGATCATTGCCGCACACCTCGATATCCGCCTTGAACCCACCACAGACCGCCGGCCGCTCGGGCTTGCCGAACAGGTCGCAGAGGTTGTCGGCGGTCAGGTGCAGGCAGCGCATGCCAGCCGGCTTGCCGTCTGGCATGCGCGGCATTGCGGAAGTGATGGACGGGGCGATGCAGCAGGCACCGCAACCCTCACGGCATTTCATAAAATCAGGACTCCCTGAAACAAAACGGGACGAACGTCCCTGGATACTAACCGCTCAAACATACGTTTGAAATTGCTGGCCCGATGAAATCTGCAGTGACCCGGCAGTCAGTTCGCCCAGGCTATTGGCGGAACTCAAACTCGATCGCCGCCCCTTCCACATCACGCCGGCTGTCATTGCGCAACTGCAGCTGCATCTCGTTGCTGATCAAGCGACCATTGAGCTGGAACGGGCTGTCACCGCTCTGCGGTTTGTCGGTAAACATGGCCGGCAGCAAGGGCTTGCGGCGCGTGACTGAACTGCCGACGCTGGGCTCAAGTTGGTTGACCATCTCGGCAGGCAGGCTCAGATCCAGGTGCGCCGCGGGCAATTGCTGGGTTGCCGCCTTGCTGGCGGGCTTGCGCGCAGGCGACACCTTGGCGTTGTCCGCTTTGGCAGGCTGCGCAGCGTGGGCCACACCAGAGGTCAAACACACTGGCGCGAGGCAAAAAACCAGGGCAATACGACGCAACAGTTTCATGGACATCGATAGGCAGGCTTCAAGAGTGCGTATGCTCTCTGTTCCGCCTGCGCCTGGCAAGCCTTACAAAAGCGCAGTTACAGACTCCCTGCACAATTGCTGGGCCAGCATTCCCAGCGTCATCACCGCCCGTTCGGCTTCCTTGTTCCATGGAATACCGCAGTTGAGACGGATGCAGTGGTTGAACTGCTCGGTATTACTGAAGATAAGCCCCGGGGCGATACTGATCCCCTGCTCCAGCGCACGCACATGCAGCTCTTGAGTGTTGACCCGCCCCGGCAGGCTGACCCACAGAATGAAGCCCCCCGTGGGCCGGGTCATCTGCGTACCCTCAGGGAAGTGCTGCTGCACCGCCAACTGGTAGGCACTGAGGTTCTTGCGGTACTCCTGGCGGATATACCGCAGGTGGCGATCATAGCCACCGTTCTCCAGGTAAGCCGCCACCCCCATCTGCGTGACACTGCAGGCCGAGTGGGTGGTGAAGGTCTGCAGCCGCTGGATTTCGTCCTGGTATCGCCCCGCTACCATCCAGCCAACGCGCACGCCAGGTGACAATGTCTTGGAAAAGCTCGAGCAGTAGATCACACGGTCCAGCCGGTCGAATGCCTTGAGCGCTTTGGTCTTGCCCTGCTCGAACATCAACTCGCCATAGATGTCGTCCTCGACGATCTGGATGTCGAAGTCCGAAGCCAGGCGCAACAACTGCTTCTGCCGCTCTTCGGGGATAGTGCCGCCCAGCGGGTTGCTAAGGCGTGTGGTCAGTACCAGCGCCTTGATCGACCATTGATTGGCCGCCAGTTGCAGCGCTTCCAGACTGATGCCGGTGGACGGGTCGCTGGGGATCTCGATCACCTTCAGCCCGAGCAAATCAGCCAGCTGCAGCAGGCCGTAATAGGTGGGCGACTCCGCAGCAATCAGATCCCCCGGGCGGGTCAGTACGCGCAGTGACATTTGCAGGGCATCGACACAGCCATGGGTAACGATCACTTCACTGGGATCGACCAGCACGCCCGCATCACGCATGCGGATAGCGATCTGCCGGCGCAACGGCTCGAAGCCCGGGCTGAACATGTAGCTGAAAGCACGCGGGCTGTGAAAACGGGTGACCTTGGCAATCTGCTGATGCAAGGCCCGCACCGGCAAGTAGTCGACATGAGGAACGGCGGCACCGAACGCAAACACGCCATCACGACGGGCCTCGGTCAGCACCTGCTGGATGATGCTCGCGCGGGTGACCAGGCCAGGGCGCTCGACTCTGGCAATATCCGGCGTCTGCGCAGTCAACGCCGGGGTCTGGTGCACGTAGTAGCCAGACTGCGGCCGGGCGCGGATCAGCCCCTGGTCTTCGAGATTGGCATAGGCCTGCAGTACCGTGGCATGGCTGACGTTGAGCTGGGCGCTCATCTTGCGCACGGACGGCACGCGCTCGCCTGGCTGATAGACACCACGGCGGATGTCATCGGCCAGTTGCTGGGCGATACGCTGATACAGCAGCAGGTTGGTCATGGCGATATCTCGACGCGCGGACGGCTCATTGTTCTTGTACGACTCACTTACGGTAGAGGATACCGTAACAGTTGCAAAGTGTACTGGGACAGATTGCACAATAGTCGACATTACAGTGGCGTGGCCGCTATCGAAAGGGTTAACCAGCGCGCCTCTTCTCAAGCCGCGAAGAGGCGCCAGCGGTCAGCGTGCCGGAGCAAGCCTGCCCTTGTCATCGGAGAAGACGATCTCCACCCGGCGGTTCTGCGCCCTGCCCCGCTCCGAAGCATTGGCCTCGATCGGGTACTGATCGCCATACCCTTCAACCTGCAGACGCTTTTCGTCGACACCCAGGTCGACCAGCATGTCGGCCACTGCCTGCGCCCGGTCGCGCGACAGCTTGAGGTTATCTTCCGGCGCGCCGGTGTTGTCGGCATAGCCCTCGATCCGCACCACCCTGCGCGGGTTGAGCTGAAGGAACTGGACCAGCTTGAGCACCGTGCGACTGGCCGAATTCTTGAGGTCCGCACGACCAGTGTCGAACAGCACATCACCCAAGGTCATCACCAGCCCGCGATCAGCCTGCTGCGAGGCCAGCGCCGCAATCTGCGCTTCCACCCATTCACCCTGCTGCTGCACGCTGGCCAGCTTGGCCTCGCGCAGGGCCAGCTGCAGGCGCTGACGCTCAAGGTCGAGCTTGGCCAGACGCTCCTGACTCAGCGCCAACTTCGCGTGCTCACCGGCAATTTCGCTGTAACGCTGGCTCAGATACGCATAGTGGCGCACGTCACTGCCGGTGCCGATGTAACTGGACAAGCGCTCGGCGCGGGCCAGCGACTCACCGGCGCGGATCACATCACGCGGTGCGCTGCGCAGCACAGCGGAATCATCCTTGACCTTCTGGAAGGCCGCCGAGGCATCGTCCAGCGCCGCTGCACTGCGCTGACTGGCGCACCCCTGCAGCCCGCCAGCCAGCGCCAGCAATGCCAGCGCCGCCATGGGTTTGAAGCCCTTCATGGCTGCACCTCCAGCTGCTTGCGCAAGCGCTTGACCCGCGACTGCAATACGCCGAGCTGCTCCTCACTCTTCTGGTTCAGTACGCGCGCCTCGGCCAGGCGGGCGTCGAGTTCGGCCTGCTCGGCACGCATGCGGGCGTTGCGGTAGTCCTCGGTCAGCATGTCGCTCTTGGCGCGGGCGAGCTTGTCTTCGGCAAGCTTGAGCGCCTCGACCTGGTCGGTGGCACCGACCGCCTTGGCCTGTTCCAGCGCCTGCTCGGAAATACGCATCTGTTCATTGGGCGCCGGGTCGTTGGCGCAGCCGGCCAGGCCGAGCATGGCCACGGCAAGGATCAGTGATTGGGTTCTCACGCACTCTTCCTACTGTTTGGGGGCGTCCGCCTGCACATCCATCTGCGCTTTCCAGCGCTCGACATTACGTTGCAGCACGGCTTCAGACGCACCGGAGATCGGCAATTCTGTCAGCTTTTTTGCCAGTTGCCCACGCAACCAGGTGTCATTGCATGCCGAGTTGTGCGAGACAGCCAGGTACAGCCCTGGCCGGTCGACCGGCAGGCCGCGGGCGATCAGGTCATTGCTCATACCCAGGCTTTGGGTCATGGCCATGCCCGAGTAACGCCCAGCCAGCACGTAGTCGACCTGGCCCAGCACCAGCTTCTGGAATGCCTGGGTCAGGTTCTGCGCCGGTACCAGCTTTAACTGCGCCTTGGCGAATGCACTGAAAGCCGGGGTCAGGCGGGCGCGCTCCGACAGGCTACCCTGGTATCTGGCCAGATCCGCGGGGCCGTTGAATTCCACGTCAGCATCATGCCGCGTCCAGACCAGGTATTCATTGAGCTGCAAGGGCGGGTGGATGTAATCCAGTGCGGTCAACTGCTCCACCTGCAGGGGGGTGTCGAGCAACAGATCCATGCGCCCACTGCGCACCTCCTCCAGCGCCTGATCGCGCCTGCCGGCATTGAGGACTTCCACTTTCAGCCCCAGCTCCCCGGCCACCTTGCGCAACAGATCGACGTTGGCGCCAATCAGGTGTTTCGGGTCTTTCGGGTCTTGCCAGGAGTAAGGTGGAGCATCCGGGCTGCCAGTCGCCACCAGACGCCCACACTTGCCAGCCGCCATCGCCAGCGGTGAAAGCATCGCCATCGTGCACACCAGCACCTTGCCTGCTTCACGAAACGCCATCCTTCACTCCTTGCCCGCATAAAAAAACCCGGCCCTCGTTACAAGGGCCGGGCTTCTTTATAAGTGAAGCAGGCGGATCAGACCAGCTTTTCCAGCTCCGGAACCGCTTCGAACAGGTCAGCGACCAGGCCGTAGTCGGCCACCTGGAAGATCGGCGCTTCTTCGTCCTTGTTGATCGCAACGATCACTTTGGAGTCCTTCATGCCGGCCAGGTGCTGAATCGCGCCAGAGATACCGACGGCGATGTACAGCTGCGGGGCAACGATCTTGCCGGTCTGGCCGACCTGCATGTCGTTGGGTACGAAGCCTGCGTCGACCGCAGCGCGCGAGGCACCCACGGCAGCGCCGAGCTTGTCGGCCAGGCTGTACAGGTGCTTGAAGTTGTCACCATTGCCCATGCCGCGGCCACCGGAAACGACGATCTTGGCAGCGGTCAGCTCTGGACGGTCGGACTTGGCCAGTTCTTCGCCAACAAAGGCGGAGATACCGGCATCGTGCGCGGCGCCTACCGCTTCAACGGCAGCGGAGCCACCTTCGGCGGCCACAGCATCGAAGCCGGTGGTACGCACGGTGATCACCTTCACAGCAGCGCTCGATTGCACGGTGGCAATGGCGTTACCGGCATAGATCGGGCGCTTGAAGGTGTCGGCGGATTCAACCGAAATGATCTCGGAGATCTGGTCGACGTCCAGCAGCGCGGCAACGCGCGGCAGGATGTTCTTGCCGTTGGTGGTGGCCGGGGCCAGTACGTGGCTGTAACCCTTGGCCAGCTCGACGATCAACGGCGCGACGTTTTCGGGCAAGACGTGGGCGTAGGCTGCGTTGTCGGCAACCAGTACCTTGCCAACGCCAGCGATCTTGGCAGCGGATTCGGCAACGCCACCGACGTTCTGGCCAGCGACCAGCACGTGCACATCACCACCGATCTTGGCGGCTGCGGCGACAGTGTTCAGGGTGGACGGGGCTACGGCACCGTTCTCGTATTCAGCGACAACCAGGATAGTCATTTAGATTACCTTCGCTTCGTTCTTCAGCTTCTCGACCAGTTCGGCCACCGACTTGACCTTGATACCCGCGCTGCGAGCAGCTGGCGCTTCGACTTTCAAGGTCTTGTTGGTGGAGGCGAGCGATACGCCCAGCGCGTCTGGAGTCAGGGTCTCCAGCGGCTTCTTCTTGGCCTTCATGATGTTCGGCAGCGACGCATAGCGCGGCTCGTTCAGGCGCAGGTCGGTGGTGACGATCGCTGGCAGGTTCAGCGATACGGTCTGCAGGCCGCCATCGATTTCACGGGTGACGTTCAGCTTGTCGCCAGCCAGTTCAACCTTGGAGGCGAAGGTGCCCTGGGCGTAGCCAGTCAGCGCCGCCAGCATCTGGCCGGTCTGGTTGTTGTCGCTGTCGATGGCCTGCTTGCCGAGGATCACCAGCTGCGGCTGTTCTTTGTCGACAACGGCTTTGAGCGCCTTGGCCACGGCCAGGGAATTCAGTTCGTCAGCAGCTTCGACCAGGATGGCACGATCGGCGCCCAGGGCCAGGGCAGTACGCAACTGCTCCTGAGCAGTGGCCGGGCCGACGGAGACGACGACGATCTCGCTTGCCACGCCCTTCTCTTTCAGGCGCACGGCTTCTTCCACGGCGATTTCGCAGAAGGGGTTCATGGACATCTTGACGTTTGCAAGGTCGACGCCGGAGTTGTCCGCTTTGACGCGAACCTTGACGTTGTAGTCGACCACTCGTTTGACAGCTACAAGAACCTTCATGGATTCCTCGTTACTCTCCGGTGAATAGATAGTCGCCTGGGGCTAAGCCCTGCGATGCGCGTGGGTACAAGGGCACCTCTGAAAACGATGCGCGAGGTGCAATCTTCACGGTGACCGATCAGTCCTGTTGAGACTCTTGCGGCAAATACCCGCGGGTCATTTCCTGTGGTGGCGTGTAAACTCCACTACAAACCGTGTTTTGGCCCGAAAGCCTTACCCCACACCTGGTCTTTAGAGGTGTACCTGCGCCCGGCGATGAGCCTACGGCGAACGTAAAACCGCTCGTATCTTGACCGCAACACCCAATCCGGTCAATACGGCAAATCGGTCACCCTCCAGCCGCGTTCCTTTGATTTTACTGGCCTGCGGCAAATTCAAACAAACGTTTGTATTGGACCCGCCAAGTGGTGTAGATATAATGCGCGGCCAAGACAAAACGGTGTAGTCCATCCTCTGTGCCGCTACAGCTCCGCTCCCGTGAAGCGCGGCGCGCATGATCACGCCACACCCATAAGACAAAGCAACAGCACGAGCCTTGATGAGTAGGAGAGAACCAGTGGAACGCGAATACATGGAATTCGACGTGGTCATCGTCGGCGCTGGCCCGGCAGGCCTGTCAGCCGCCTGCCGCCTGAAGCAGAAGGCCGCCGAAGCCGGTAGCGAGATCAGCGTCTGCGTGGTCGAGAAAGGCTCCGAAGTCGGCGCCCACATCCTCTCCGGTGCAGTGTTCGAGCCCCGCGCCCTGAACGAGCTGTTCCCCGACTGGAAAGCACTCGGCGCACCGCTCAACACCGAGGTCAAGCGCGACGACATCTACGTGCTCAAGGACGCCGGCAACTCGACCAAGGTCCCTGACCTGTTCGTGCCCAAGACCATGCACAACCAGGGCAACTACATCATCTCGCTGGGCAACCTGTGCCGCTGGCTGGCCCAGCAGGCCGAGAACCTGGGCGTGGAAATCTACCCGGGCTTCGCCGCCCAGGAAGCGCTGTTCGATGAAAACGGCGTGGTCCGCGGCATCGTCACCGGTGACCTCGGTGTCGACCGCGAGGGTAACCCGAAGGACGGCCTGTACACCCCGGGCATGGAACTGCGCGCCAAGTACACCCTGTTCGCCGAAGGTTGCCGCGGCCATATCGGCAAGCAACTGATCAAGCGCTTCAACCTCGACAGCGAGTCCGACGTCCAGCACTACGGCATCGGCCTGAAAGAAATCTGGGAAATCGACCCGGCCAAGCACGAACAAGGCCTGGTGGTACACACCGCCGGCTGGCCGCTGGACGTGATGAGCGCTGAAAACACCGGCGGCTCGTTCCTTTATCACCTGGAAAACAACCAGGTGGTGGTCGGCCTGATCGTCGACCTGTCCTACAGCAATGCTTACCTGTCGCCTTTCGACGAATTCCAGCGCCTCAAGCATCACCCCGTGATGAAGCAGTACCTCGAAGGCGGCAAACGCATCAGCTACGGCGCCCGCGCCATCTGCAAGGGCGGCCTGAACTCGCTGCCCAAGATGGTGTTCAACGGTGGCGCCCTGATCGGTTGCGACCTGGGCACCCTGAACTTCGCCAAGATCAAAGGCAGCCACACCGCCATGAAGTCCGGCATGCTCGCGGCCGAAGCCGTGGCCGATGCGCTGATCGCTGGCAGCGAAGGCGGCGATGCGCTTACTACCTATGTCGACGCCTTCAAAGCCAGCTGGCTGCATGAAGAACTGTTCGCCAGCCGCAACTTCGGCCCGGCGCTGCACAAGTTCGGCCCGATCCTCGGTGGTGCGTTCAACTACATCGACCAGAACTGGTTCGCTGGCAAGCTGCCTTTCACACTGCACGACACCAAGCCGGACTACGCCTGCCTCAAGCTTGCGGCCGACTCGAAAAAGATCGACTACCCCAAACCAGACGGCAAGCTCAGCTTCGACAAGCTCAGCTCGGTGTTCCTCTCCAGCACCAACCACGAAGAGGAACAACCCTGCCACCTGAAGCTGACCGACCCGAGCATCCCGATCGCCAGCAACCTGCCGCTGTACGACGAGCCAGCCCAGCGTTACTGCCCGGCGGGCGTGTACGAAGTGGTCAGCCAGGAAGACGGCAGCAAGCGCTTCCAGATCAACGCGCAGAACTGCGTGCACTGCAAGACCTGCGACATCAAGGACCCGGCCCAGAACATCACCTGGGTTACCCCTGAAGGCGCTGGCGGGCCGAACTACCCGAACATGTAAGCCCGGCCCTTGCAGCAAGAAAAAGCCCCCTGGCCTCACGGCCCGGGGGCTTTCTCGTTCAGGGCTGCCTCAGGCCGTACGGACTTCCTCGAACAACTCCGGATGACGGTCGAGCAGCTTGAACAGTTTGACCAGAGCAACCGGCGGCCTGGTTTTCCCATTTTCGTAGCGAGAGAACGCATTGACCCCACCGCCAAAGATTTCGCCGGCTTCACGCTGGTCGAGGTCGAATTTCTTGCGCACAGCGACAATGAAGTCGGGGTCCACTGCCGCGGCATTGACTTGGCGATTGAATGCGGACATCAAAGTACTGATGCGCATCGCTTCATCATGGCTGAGAACCGCCTCCCCACAGGCTGTACAGTATCCGCCACTGACATTTGGGATAACGGTCGCTTCACCTTTGTATCGATAGGGCATGTCCCGGGTATCAGGTGCAAGCTCCGCCCCCCCACAAACTGGACACTTCATGATTACAACTCCTTGAAAGACACGATGAGCACGTCATCCACCACAGACAGTTTCAGGTACACGTATCCCTTGCCCGTAAGGGGGCGATAAACGTCCTGCCATACGCGGTAATCACCGTGACATGTCATGCTTTTGTGAAAGTCTCTGCGCTCCAGACCGTTGATTATCTCGAGCATGTCCGGGTAATCCATCCCGAGTGCCTGGGCGCCCCGCAAAGAGGCGGTTGTCGGGCTGATGCGCCCAGCGCTGACCAAGGCCCTGATCCGCTCCAGCGAACAATGAGGCGTTCTCTTTTCCATGAGAAATTAACCTTCCAGGTTAAATTTGGCTAATAGGTTATTCCAATAGCCCCCACCCGGAAGTCTGCCTCACTGCCCGCCAGGCGTTACCCGTTCATTTGTCACCGCACATGAGCGGCATGGGCTCGGCCGCGAATGCCAAAGGTTCCCGGCGGCCAAAGTAGAGGGCCGTGAGCAGCCCCACCGCGCCCATGAGCAGACAAAAGCCAACGCACACCCACGGGCTCCACGGCATCAACGCTATCAACGCCAACGGCGTGGTACTGGCCCACAAGGCGTAGGCCACGTTGTAGGTAAAGGAAATGCCCGACACCCGGATCTGGGCCGGGAACAGCCCGACCATTACCGACGGCACCACACCCACCACACCACAGCAGAGTCCAGCCAACGCGTAAGCCAGCCACGTCATGCCCCACTGGCCCACCAGGCTCGCATACAAGGCACCGATACCCAGCGGCAGCAGCACGCTGTAGATCATCAGCGCCCGCCAGGCGCCCAGGCGATCGACCAGCAGCCCGGCGAGCACACAACCGATATTGAGAAAAACGATACCTACGCTGCTCAGGGCGAACGTGTGCGCGGCGGTCATGCCGAAGCGCTGCTGCATTACCGTCGGCGTGATCACCACCAGCACCACCACCGCCGACGTCAACACGCAGGTCAGCAGCGCAGCCGGGATCAACGCCCCACGATGTTCGCCCAGCACCCGTCGCAGCGGGAACTTCACCGGCTGCTCCTTGCGCTCGCGCAAGGCCAGAAACACCGGTGTTTCACTCAGCCAACGGCGCAACCACACGCCGATCACACCAAATACCCCGCCAAGCAGGAACGGGTAACGCCAGGCGTAATCGAGGATTTCCTGGGCGGTAAACACCTGGGCCAACAGTGTCGCGGTCAGTGCCCCCAGCAAATATCCAAAGGTCAACCCGGCCTGCAGGAAGCCCAGGGCGTAACCCCGCCGCCCTTGCGGTGCGTGTTCGGCAACGAATGTCCAGGCACTGGGCACCTCACCACCGACCGCAGCGCCCTGCAGAATGCGCAACGCCAGCAAGATCAGCGGCGCCGCGTAACCAATCTCGGCATAAGTCGGCATCACCCCGATCAGCAGGCACGGCAGCGCCATCATCAGGATGCTCAGGCTGAATACCCGCTTGCGGCCCAGGTGATCGGCGAAGTGCGCCATGACGATGCCACCCAGCGGCCGCGCCAGGTAGCCGGTGACGAAAATCCCGAAGCTTTGCAGCAGGCGCAGCCACTCAGGCATTTCGGGCGGGAAGAACAGCTGGCTGAGGGTCAGGGCGAAGAACACGAAGATGATGAAATCATAGATTTCCAGCGCGCCGCCCAGCGCCGCCAGGCCCAGGGTCCGGTGGTCGCCACGGCTGAACCGGGGCGGGCGAGCGGTATCGATGGCAGTCATGGCACAGGTCCGCAAATCGGCAAAGGGCAAGAGGATAGCAAATAGCTGCCCCCTTGCCCCGTCCGCTGCGGCTATCGGCTGAAGACCGTGTGGGCGAAGTTCCTGCGCGGGTAGGCCGGCGGGCCACTGCTGGAAAGGCCGGACGGCAAGGCCAGCTTGCCGACCACCACTGGCCCATCGATGAGCGCCATGAAGGACTCAAGGGCCTCGTTGTCCGGCACCTGCGGCAGGCTCACATTCACCGCCTGGCGCTCGGTCTGCGGCACGCTCGGGACCTTCAGATGCCGCGAGTGATACAGCAAGGCATGCTGAATCTGCGTGCTCACCCGGCAAAAGCGCGCCAGGTCGACACCCGCATGGCTGGCCAGTTCGATATTGCCCACCAGCAGGTTGAACGGCTGCAGCGCGCAATGCACCAGGCGCTGCAGCTCGTCGAAGGAGTCCACCGGGGCAATCCGGTAATAGCCCAGGCCATTGAGCAGCCTCTCCAGCTGCAAGCGCTGGGACGGATGCTCGTCGGCGATCAGGATGCGCAGGGTCTTGTTGGTCATTGTCGGACCTGGGCAGTCAGGTGAATAGGGACACACTCCCTGACCAAACTGCGCCAGTAACAGGCAACCACCAGGGCGGGGCCTGGCGGGGTCAATCTAGATAGTTGTCTTGAAACAGTTAGAAATCAAGTTGCCAGCACACAGAATTTTCACCGGCACACCACCGGTTTTCAGGATTCCCACTGGCGCATGCGCACGCGGCAGTGCTTCATGGCGTTGACGATGTGCTTTTCCACCAGGCTGCGCGAGATGCCCAGGTGCTCGGCGATCTGCTGATGCGACAGGCCTTCGAGCTTGCGCAACAGGAAGCTGTCACGACAGGGCTGGCTCAATTCATCGAGTGCTTTTTGTATCAGCGCCAGGCGCTGGTCCAACTGCATGTTCTGGGTGGGGGCCGGGGTGTGCCAGCGCTCGTCCAGGTCCAGCACCTCCAGCGGTTCGGACTGGCGCAGCAGGTGGCGGCGATGACGGTCGATCACAAGGTTCAGGGCCGTGCGGTAAAGGAACGCGCGCGGGTGCTCGATCTGCTGCGTACCGGTGCGTTCGAGCACCCGCAGATAGGCATCGTGAGCCACATCCTCAGCCGCCTGGCGGCTGCCCAGGCGCGCGGAGAGGAAGCTCACCAATTCGCGATAGTAATGTTCCACGACGGCACCTGGGGTACGTCCTGACAGGCTCGGACAGGGTCATGTGATATCAGCGTGGGATCTTACAAATTATAATGATTCTCAGCAACTCTCCTCCCCCAGCGCCAGCCCATCTAAATCCGCCCCGCGCGCCTTCGTTTAACTGGCACCTCCGTGCGCACCTTGACCTGGCTGCGTGTGGCCACCCTTTGGCTGGAAGTACGCATGAGACGCATACCCAACATTCGCCGCCACCTGCTGGCTGGCAGCTTCGGCCTGCTGGCCCTTGGCAGCCTGCTGGCCTGGAAGGCGCTCCCTCTGGGTGCCGTGCCCGTGAGTACCGTCGCAGTCGTCCGCGCGGACATCGAAAGCAGCGTCACCGCCCTGGGTACCCTGCAGCCACGACGGTATGTGGATGTAGGCGCCCAAGCCTCCGGGCAGATCCGCAAGCTGCACGTGGAGGCTGGCGATCAGGTGCACACGGGGCAGTTGCTGGTGGAGATCGACCCTTCTACCCAGCAGGCCAGGCTGGACGCCGGGCGGTTCTCGATCGACAACCTCAAGGCGCAACTGGCCGAGCAGCGCGCCCAGTACCTGCTGGCCACGCAGCAGTACCGGCGCCAGCGCGAACTGGCTGGCGCGGGCGCCACACGCGAGGAAGACCTGCAGGCGGCCGACGCCCAGCTCAAGGTCACCCAGGCCCGTATCGACATGATCCAGGCGCAGATCCGTCAGGCCCAGGCCAACCTGCGCAGCGACGAGGCGGAGCTTGGCTATACACGCATCTACGCGCCGATGGACGGTACCGTGGTAGCGGTGGATGCCCGTGAAGGCCAGACCCTCAACGCCCAGCAGCAGACGCCTCTGATTCTGCGAATCGCCAAGCTCTCGCCGATGACCGTATGGGCCCAGGTGTCCGAAGCCGATATCGGCAAAGTCAAACCTGGAATGACCGCCTATTTCACCACCCTGGCCGGCGGCAAACGCCGCTGGAACAGCACCGTGCGGCAGATCCTGCCAATCCCGCCCAAGCCGCTGGCGCACACCAGCCAGGGCGGCGGCGGCCCTGCCAGCGCGATCGCCGGTACGACAGGCAACCAGGTGGTGCAGTACACCGTGCTGCTCGACGTCGACAACCCCGATGGAGCGCTGATGGCCGACATGACCACCCAGGTGTTCTTCGTCGCCGGCCAGGCCAGCCAGGTACTCACAGCGCCGCTGGCAGCACTGGACGACACCGAGGCCGATGACCTGCGCCTGGCCCAGGTACTGGGCCAGGATGGCAAGCTCGAACAACGCACAGTGCGCATCGGCCTCAGCGACCGGCTGCGGGCGCAAGTGCTCGATGGCCTCAGCGAAGGCGAGCGCCTGGTCATCGGTGCGCCCCTGGCCAGCGGAGGTTGAATGGCCGTTCCCCTGATCGAGCTGCGCGACATCCGCAAGTCATACGGTGGTATCGACACCCCCAAGGTCGACGTACTGCGCGGCATCAGCCTGAACATCCACCCCGGCGAGTTCATCGCCATCGTCGGTGCGTCGGGTTCGGGCAAGTCGACGCTGATGAACATCCTCGGCTGCCTCGACCGCCCCACCTCGGGCCACTACCTGTTCGCCGGCAAGGACGTTGCCCACCTGGGCAGTGACGAACTGGCCTGGCTGCGCCGCGAAGCCTTTGGTTTCGTGTTTCAGGGCTACCACCTGATCCCTTCAGGCTCAGCCCAGGAAAACGTCGAGATGCCGGCCATCTACGCCGGCACCCCGCCCGCCGAGCGCCACGCCCGCGCAGCCGCCCTGCTTGAGCGCCTTGGCCTGGCCAGCCGCACCGGCAACCGCCCGCATCAATTGTCCGGCGGCCAGCAGCAACGCGTGTCGATTGCCCGCGCGCTGATGAATGGCGGCCATATCATCCTTGCCGACGAGCCGACCGGCGCCCTGGACAGCCACAGCGGTACCGAGGTCATGGCCCTGCTGGACGAGCTGGCCAGCCAGGGCCATGTGATCATCCTGATCACCCACGACCGCGAGGTGGCGGCGCGGGCACGCCGGGTGGTGGAAATCCGCGACGGCCTGATGATCAGCGACTCGGCCTGCGACCAGCCTCCCGCTGCTGCGCAACAAGGCCTGCAGGCCGATGACCTGCGCAAGCGCCTGGACCGCGGCGCGACCGTGCGTGGCGCATGGAAAGGCGAGCTGCTCGAGGCCTTGCAGGCAGCGTGGCGGGTCATGTGGATCAACCGGTTCCGCACCGCCCTGACGTTGCTTGGCATCGTCATTGGCGTGGCTTCGGTCGTGGTCATGCTGGCCGTGGGCGAAGGCAGCAAACGCCAGGTCATGGCTCAGATGGCCGCGTTCGGTTCCAACATCCTCTACCTCAACGGCCGCCCGCCGACGCTGCGCGAGCCAGGCGGCATCGTCACCCTCGATGACGTCGCCGCCATCGCCGAACTGCCCCAGGTTCGGCGCGTCATGCCGGTCATCGGCGGCGACCTGATGGTGCGCCACGGCAACAACAACCAGAGGTTCTACGTTGGCGGCAACAACGTCGAATTCCCCGCCATCCTCAACTGGCCGGTCGTGCAGGGCAGCTTTTTCAGCGAAGCCGACGAACGAAGTGGCGCTGCCGTGGCGGTCATCGGCCAGAAAGTCCGCGACAAACTGCTGGCACCCGGCACCGACGCGCTGGGCCAGTACCTGCTGATCGGCAACGTGCCGTTCCAGGTCGTCGGCCTGCTCGCCGGCAAGGGCGCAAGTTCGGGTGACCAGAAGAGCGATGAGCGCATCGTGGTGCCCTATTCCGCCGCCTCCATGCGCCTGTTCGGCAGCCACGACCCGGAATACGTGATCATCGCCGCAGCCGACTCGGCCCGGGTCGCCGAGACCGAAACAGCGATCCACCGCCTGATGCGCAAGCGCCATCAAGGCAAGGACGATTTCGAGCTGACCAACGATGCGGCACTGATCCAGGCCGAGGCACGCACACAAAACAGCCTGTCGCTGATGCTCGGGGCGATCGCTGCGATCTCGTTGCTGGTCGGCGGTATCGGCGTGATGAACATCATGCTCATGACCGTGCGCGAGCGCACCCGTGAAGTCGGTATCCGCATGGCCACCGGCGCACGCCAGCGCGACATCCTGCGCCAGTTCCTCAGCGAGGCGGTCATGCTGTCGATGGTCGGCGGGTTGACCGGCATCGTGCTGGCGCTGCTGATCGGCGGCGCGCTGATACTCGCCGAAGTCGCCGTCGCCTTCGCCCTGCCCGCCATCCTTGGCGCCTTCGGTTGCGCCGCCATCACCGGCGTGGTGTTCGGTTTCATGCCAGCACGCAAGGCCGCCCGACTCGACCCGGTCAAAGCCCTTACCAGCGAATAATCCATGACATTGCCAAGCCGCATCAGCCTCTTGACCCTGTGCCTGGGCCTCACCGCCTGCAATACACCCCCTGCGCCCTCAAGCGGCATCAGCGCACCGCAACACTGGCAAGGCGAGGCAGCTGCGCCCGCCATCGCACTGCCATCGGGGCACTGGTGGCAGGCGTTCGCCAGCAGCGAGCTGGACCAACTGATCAAGCGCGCGCAGCACAACGCCCATGACCTCGCCGCTGCCGCGGCCCGCGTACGCCAGGCCCAGGCCCGCGCCGTGATCGCTGGCGCGCCGTTGCTGCCAGAGGTGCAAGGGGGCCTCGATGGCAGCCGCCAACGCCTGCTGCACGGCGAAGGGTCTGACCAGCTGGACGTCAGTAGCAGCGAGCCCACCTACACAGCCTTCGGCCTGCAACTTACCGCCCGCTACGAACTCGACTTCTGGGGCGGCCTGCGCGCGGCTCGGGCGAGCGCGCTGCACGGCCTCGACGCCAGCCGCTTCGACCGCCAGACAGTGGAGCTGACCCTGGTCAGTGCGGTTGCCGACAGCTACCTGCAAGGCATCGCCCTGGAAGAACAGCTGCGCATCGCACGCCTTAACCTGCGCAATGCACGTGAGGTGCTCAACCTGGTCGAAACCCGCCAGCGTGCAGGGTCCGCCACCCGCCTTGAACTGGCCCAGCAGCGCAGCCTGGTGGCGGCTCAGGAGCGCCAGGTGCCGCTGCTCGAGCAAAAGCGGCAAGACAGCCGCATCACCCTCGCCACCTTGCTTGGTGACCCGGTGCAGGCCTTGCCGGTCAGCCACCAACCGATCACCACTGTGCAGTGGCCGGCAATCGGCAGCGGCGTTCCCAGCGAGCTGCTGACTCGCCGCCCCGACATCGCCGCTGCCGAAGCGCGCCTGGCCGCCGCCAACGCCAATGTGCAGGTGGCCAGGGCGGCCATGCTGCCGAAGCTGACGCTTGGCGCCAACCTTGGCACGGGCGCGAACACCTTTGCCCAGGTGCTCGACAGTTCCTACTACACACTCACCGCCGGCCTGGTCGCGCCCATCTTCAACAACGGCCGGCTGCGCGCCTCACGCGCGCTGGCCGAAGCCGAGCAGGATGAACTGCTGGAAAACTATCGCAGCAGCATCCTCGCCGGCTTTGCCGATGTTGAAAAAGCCCTTAACGCCATTGAGGGTGTGGAGCGTCAACGGCTGTGGCAGGACGAGGAAGTAGTGCAGGCACGCCTGGCTTTCGACCTGGCACAACGGCGCTATGGGGCTGGCGCCGAGACCCTGCTGACCGTGCTGGAGACCCAGCGCACGCTCTACCTGGCCCAGGACCAGCAAGCGCAGTTGCGCCTGGCCCGCCTGCAGGGCAGCGTGGCGCTGTACAAGGCGCTTGGGGGTGGCTGGCAGGTACCGCACTGAAAAGGCCGCGCACGGCTTGCGGCCGGTTTTTTCAGCGCTGAGCCAGTTTCAGATTGCGCGCGTACCAGGGGCGTTGCGGGACTTTCGGCCGCAGCTTGGCGAACAGGTCATCGTCGCCAAAGATGATGCGCAACGCCAGCTTCATGGTCTCAGGGTCCATCTCCACGCTGCGCCCAGGCCGCAGCCCCGGTACCGTCGAGCAACCGTGGGTGTCTGGCCCCAGCCACGGGTCGGCCACTTCGACCCAGCGCCCAGGCGCGAACCACGGCACACCATTGACTTCCAGGCGCCTGACCTGGCCCGGGTGGACCCGCTCATGGGCACGGAACCAATCCTCGATACGGTCGTCGATCCAGCCGTGGAAGTGCCAGAACACCGGGTTCACATGGGATGAAAACGGGTCGCCGAGGAAGTCGTTCTCGGCCTGGAACCAACGCGCGGCAAAATCCTCCGGTTTGCGAGCGAAGGGCACTGGCAGGCCACTGGAAGGGTCGCGCGGCACCGAAGCCCAGCGCATGTGCAGCCAGTCGTGCAAACCCAGCTCCATTTCCGACCCGAACTGCCCCAGCGTAAGCGTGCTCAGGTAGTGCGGATCAGTGTACTTCGACTCCCAGACCTGGAAGTTGGCATGGAACGTTTCGGGCGTCTTTATATCGCGCACCCATTGGGTGTACGCGGCATCGTCCGAAGCCAGCCAGGTAGGCGGTAGGGCATTGCCATCATGGTTGTCGAAATAGCGGGCGAAGCCGATACGGTCGCGCTCAAGCTCCGGCTGCGGCAGCGGAAAACGCGGCCAGGAGGGTAGGTCCTGGAGGGCCCGGGCAGCACCCAGCATGTGCCGGTGCATGAAGAAAAAATCCACGCCCGAACCGTTGCGGTCCTTGTGCCGGCCCCGCGCATCGCGTTCATGGCCCCGCGGCCCTGGCTGCCAGCCCAGGCCGCGCAGCGCTGCCTGTTTGTCCTCGTCCAGCTTGTGCCACTTGTCGCGCGCGGCATGCCAGAGCTGGTGGAACAATCGATGCTCCGGCGCGATCAGCCTCGCCAGCAAGGCCGGTGCCAGGGGCGCCCGTTCGCGGGCCTCGGGGAAAGGCCGCTTGAGCGCTAGAAACCGGTTGTCCTGCTCGGGCAGCGTCAATGCGCGGTTCAGCGGCAGGATGCGGCCATTGAGTGTCGCCTGACCGGCGTTGCCGAACCCGCCCCAGGCTTCGTCGAGGACCACCTGGCACTCATAGTTCGCCTGCTCCTGGCCCGGCTGCGTCGAAAACAGCCGCCAGCGCAGTGTCCCTGGCTTGTCCCCCAGCAGGTCGCCCATCACGCGATAGCGCGGCTCTTGCGGACCACGCAGGCGCTCGGGCGTGTCCAAGTAACCACGCAGGCCACGCCCACTGTGGGCAACGTCCAGCAACAGCTCCAGCTCCCCATCAGGCAAACCGTGCAGCCCTGCGTCCCTGCCCTGCGCTGTCCAGCGCCAGCACCCGCGCAAGGTGTCGCCCAACTGCTGCAGGGGCGCATCGGCAAGTTCGACAACGGCTTCGCCCGGGGTTTCAGGATACTGCTCGTCGAACTGCTGGCGCTGCACGTGCCGCACATACAGCGCACCGGGCACCGCCATGCCTGTCAATGCCACACCGGCGATGAACCCGCGTCGAGAAATCGTCATTGCACTACCTGAGCATTCATTGCGGCCATGGAGCACGGCCCGTCCAAGGCTAGAACGTTGTGCAGTACGCAAAATTTACCGCCGCAGGCAGACGGCCTGTGACGCAGCCAACGATAAATTTGCCCCGCCGTTGTTCGTCCACCTGATACCCAAGCCCTGCCCGCGCAGCAAACCCTGAGCCGGCAGCCGCCCCGATCACCGCGCAACGAGATGGCAATGACCAAGACCCGTTCCCGCAAAGCCCTGTACATCGGCCTGCCCCTGGCCCTGACCGTTGCCCTGGCAAGTGCCGCTGGCTACTTCTACTGGCGGCACCTGCACGCAGGCTACCCGCTGAAGATCGTGCAGCAGGCTGAGGAGCTGCACGAGCACATGCTCTCGTTCGACAGCCATATCACCGTGCCATTGAGCATGGGCAGCGAGGGGCACGAAGTAGACAAGGATGGCCCGGGCCAGTTCGACCTGGTCAAGGCCAACCGCGGCCGCCTCTCTGGTGCCGCCCTGACCGTGTTCGGCTGGCCGGAAATCTGGAACGGCCCGAACGCCCCGCACCGCCCCACCCCCGGCTTCGTCGATGCCGCCCGGCAAGAACAGGAAGGGCGCTACAAGATCATCACCGGCATGGTCCGCGACTTCCCCAACCAGGTCGGTATCGCTTACACCCCTGACGACTTCCGGCGCCTCAACGGCGAAGGCAAGTTCGCCATCTTCATCAGCATGCTCAATGCCTACCCGCTGGGCCACGACCTGTCGCAGCTTGACCTGTGGGCAGCACGTGGCATGCGCATGTTCGGCTTCAGCTACGTCGGCAACAACGACTGGGCCGATTCTTCGCGGCCGCTGCCGTTCTTCAACGACACCGCCGACGCCCTCGGCGGCCTGTCACCGCTGGGCGAGCAGGCAGTGAAACGCCTGAACGACCTGGGGGTGATCATCGATGTGTCACAGATGTCCACCTTGGCACTCGAAGATGTCGCTCGCCTGTCGCGCGCGCCAATCATCGCTTCGCACTCGGCACCGCGGGCGATGGTGGATATCCCGCGCAACCTCTCCGACAAGGAGATGCAACTGATCAAGCAGAGCGGCGGCGTGATCCAGGTGGTCGGCTTCGGTCAGTACCTAAAGCCGTTGACCCAGCCGGTGGTGGATAAGCTCGATGCCCTGCGTGCGCGCTTCGACTTGCAACCATTGCAAGGCCTGACCAATGCCCTGATGCCGGGCGACGCGGTGATCGCCATCTGGCCCGAGGCACGCTTCGGCGAGTATGCAAGCTCGCTGTACGCCATCCTCGAAGACGAACCCAAAGCAACCTTGAAACAGTATGTCGACGCCATCGACTACACCGTGAAAAAGGTGGGTATCGACCACGTCGGCATCGCCTCGGACTTCAACGATGGTGGCGGCCTGGAGGGCTGGAAGGACGTCAGCGAAATTAGCAACGTCACCGCCGAACTGCTGACCCGCGGCTACAGCGAAACGGACATTGCAAAGCTCTGGGCGGGCAATTTCCTGCGCGCCTGGGAGCAAGTCCAGAGCGCTGCCCAGCCTGTCGCCAACCGTTGAGCCGAGCCCTGCCTACCATGAGCAACCGCCGTAGTTTCCTGAAACAGGCCGGCCTGCTGGCCGCGAGCCTGCCACTGCTGCCCCAGGCCCTGGCTGGCGCCAGCACACCACTGAGCGGCCCCGACAAATGGCGCAACCTGCGCACGCTGTTCCCGCTCGACCCACAGGTCGCGCACTTCGCCAACTTCCTGGTGACCGCCCACCCGCGCCCGGTACAGGCAGCGATCGACCGCCACCGTGCCGCGCTGGACCGCAACCCCGCCGCCCTGATGGACTGGGAAAGCCAGTACGAATGGCAGCGCGAGGACGAGGTGCGCGAGTGGGCCGGGCGCTACCTTGAGGTCAAGCCGCGCCAGGTGGCCCTGACCGGCAGCACCACCGAAGGCCTGGCGATGATCTATGGCGGCCTGAAGGTCGGCGCCCACCAGGAAATCCTGGTCACCGAGCACGAGCATTACTCCACCCACAAGGCGCTGGCCTTCCGCGCCCAGCGCCAGGGCACCCTGACCCGCAAGATCCGCCTGTTCGACGACCCATGGACAGTCTCCACCGACCAGGTGCTGAGCACCCTGGACAAAGCCATCCAGCCGCACACCCGCGTGCTCGGCATGACCTGGGTGCACTCCGGCAGTGGCGTCAAGCTGCCGGTGGGTGAGATCGGCGCGCTGGTGCGCCAGCACAACCGCAACCGCAGCGAAGCCGAGCGCATTCTCTATGTGGTCGACGGCGTGCACGGCTTCGGTGTGGAGAACGTGCGTTTTGCCGACTTCAACTGCGACTACTTCATCGCCGGCACCCACAAGTGGATGTTCGGCCCGCGCGGTACGGGCATCATCTGCGCAGCCTCCACCGGCATGGAGCACCTCACCCCGACCATCGCCACGTTCTCCCGCGATGAAGACTTCGCCACCATCATGACCCCTGGCGGCTACCACGCCTTCGAACACCGCTGGGCCACCAACGAGGCCTTCAAACTGCACCTGGCGCTGGGCAAGGCCGACGTGCAACAGCGCATCCACCAGCTCAACAGCCTGCTCAAGGCGCGCCTCGCCGAGCACCGTCAGGTCCAGCTGGTGACACCGCGCAGCGAGCGCTATTCGGCCGGTTTCACGTTTTTCCGCATCAAGGACCGCGACGCCGACGCCGTCGCCGCCCACCTCACTGCCAACAAGGTGATGTGCGATGCGGTGTATCGCGATGTCGGCCCGGTGATCCGCCTGGCCCCCAGCCTGCTCAATGACGAGCAGCAGATCGACCGGGCCATGGCCCTGATTACCCAACAACTCTGACAAGGCATCACCATGACCGCTTCCCTGCATCGCCTGACCCTGGCCGGCCTGCTGGCCGCCTGCAGCCTGCCGGCCCTGGCAGCACAAACCGCCGATACCCCTGGCACGGTGTTCCGTGACTGCGACAAGCTCTGCCCGGAGATGGTGGTACTGCCCGCCGGCACCTTCAACATGGGCACCCCGGCCGACGAAATGGGGCGCCAGGATGACGAAGGTCCGCAGCATGCGGTGACCTTCGCCAAGCCCTTCGCCATCAGCCGCTTCCAGGTGACCGCCGAGCAATGGGACGGCTACCTCGAGGCTACGGGCACACGCATCGCCGACGGCGACGATCGCCCTGGCCGCCGCTGCACCGCCAGCAAGCCCAGTTACAAACAGGGCCCGCAGCAACCGGCAGTGTGCATGAGCTACCACGATGTGCAGGACTACGTGGCCTGGCTGTCGAAAAAGACCGGCAAGCATTACCGCATGGTCAGCGAGGCCCAACGCGAATATGCCGCACGCGGCGCCAGCACCGGTATGTTCCCCTTCCCGATCGACCCGGACAGCACCCTGGAAATCAGCCAGCACGCCAACGTCTATGGCCCCAAGGATGGCTACAGCTATAGCTCGCCCGTGGGCAGTTACCCGGCCAACGCCTTTGGCGTGTACGACATGCACGGCAATGTCTACGAATGGGTCGCCGACTGCTACCACAACAGCTATGAAGGCGCCCCGGCCGACGGCAGTGCCTGGGGCCAGGCCAGCCGGGCCAAGGACAGCTGCAAGGTGGTAAGTATCCGCGGCAACGACTGGGGCGAGGCGCCGATCTTCTCCCGCTCCGGCAACCGCAACACCAATTTCCCGGGCCGCCTGGGTGACTGGCTGGGTGTGCGGGTGGTCCGCGACCTGTGACGGTACGCGGTTAAATTGCCCCGCGGGCCACTCGTCATAACGATGTACTTTTGCCTCTGATCCAGGAATTCAACATGACCTCCAAAACCCGCGGGGCGCTGAGCGAGCTATTCACCCTGCTCAAACCGTTCTGGCCGATCGTCACCCTGTCGGTCGTCATGGGCATGGTCGGCGGCCTGAGCGTTACCGCACTGCTGGCCACCATCAACAGTGGCCTGCACGCCGACGGCGGCCTGAGCAACAGCGTGATCCTCGGCTTCGCCGGGCTGTGTGCGCTGGCTCTGGCCAGCTCGATCTGCTCCGACATCGGCACCAACTACGTCGGCCAGCACATCATCGCCAAACTGCGCAAAGCCCTGGGCGAGAAGGTGCTGTCGGCCCCGATCGAGCAGATCGAACGTTTCCGCAGCCACCGCCTGATCCCGGTACTGACCCATGACGTCGATACCATCAGCGACTTCGCCTTCGCCTTTGCGCCCCTGGCAATCTCGCTGACCGTAACCCTTGGCTGCCTCGGCTACCTGGCCACCCTGTCACTGCCGATGTTCCTGATGATGCTGCTGGCAATCGGTATCGGCAGTGTCGTCCAGTACATCGCTCGAGGCCGTGGCATCAAAGGCTTCATGGCGGCGCGCGACGCGGAAGACCGGCTGCAGAAGCACTACCACGCCATCGCCGAGGGGGCCAAGGAGCTGCGCATCCACCGCCCGCGGCGCCAGCGCATGTTCCGCCAAGGCATCCAGGACACCGCCGACGCGATCTGCGCCACTCAGGTCCGCTCGATCAACACGTTCGTCATTGCCAAGAGCTTCGGCTCCATGCTGTTCTTCGTGGTCATCGGCCTGGGCCTGACCCTGCAGTTCCTCTGGCCAAGCGCCGACCCCAAGGCCATCAGCGGCTTCGTGCTGGTGCTGCTGTACATGAAAGGCCCGCTGGAACACCTGATCGGTACCTTGCCGGTGGTCAGCCGCGCGCAAATCGCCTTTCGCCGTATCGCCGAGCTTTCCGAGCAGTTTTCTTCGCCTGAAGCGCACCTGCTGCTGGAGGACCACGGCAACAAGCCTGTCGTGGTCGACAGCCTGGAATTGCGCGAGGTGAGCTATGCCTATCAAGCCAGCCCCGGTGCCCAACCGTTCCAGGTAGGGCCGGTGAACCTGCGCATCGCCCAGGGCGACATCGTCTTCGTGGTCGGTGAAAACGGCTGTGGCAAGACCACCCTGATCAAGTTGCTGCTGGGCCTGTACACGCCGCAACAGGGGCAGATCCTGCTCAACGGCCAGGCCGTCGACGCACAGGTTCGCGACGACTACCGGCAATTGTTCACCACGGTGTTTGCCGACTACTACCTGTTCGATGATGTGGTGCAGGGGGACACGCACATCCCCGAAGACGCCAACCGCTACCTGGAGCGCCTGGAAATCGCCCACAAGGTCAGCGTCAAGGACGGTGCGTTCAGCACCACCGACCTGTCCACCGGCCAGCGCAAGCGCCTGGCGCTGATCAACGCTTGGCTGGAAGAGCGCCCGGTGCTGGTGTTCGACGAATGGGCCGCCGACCAGGACCCGACCTTCCGGCGGATTTTCTACACCGAGCTGCTGCCGGACCTCAAGCGCCTGGGCAAGACCATCATTGTCATTTCCCACGATGACCGCTACTTCGACATCGCCGACCAGCTGGTGCGGCTGCAGGCCGGCAAAGTCGTCGTCGAACACGCACCCGCCCTCGCCTGAGCCCCACCCGGCGCGCCCCACGCGCGCCGGGTGCAGCTGTTTCGTCACCTGCCTAAATCACCCCCCTGCCCCTTCGTCTCTCTCAGTACGCTTAATTCTCCAGTGATGGCGAGACCGAGATGACACCCCAGAACCAATCCACCGATGACGCGCTGCTGGCCCTGCTCTGCGAGCTCGACGAAACCGTCGCTGCCCCTGCCGGCATCATTGCCCACGGCGCCGACCACGCGCCGCTGTCGTTCGCCCAGGAGCAGTTGTGGCTGCTCGATCAGCTCGACCCCGATGCCGCCACCTACAACCAGCCGCGCGCCTTTTTGCTCCAGGGCCCGCTGCAGGCGCAAGACCTGCAACAGGCACTGGACCGGGTCATCGACCGTCACGACATCCTGCGTACCCGCATCAACGAGGTGCAGGGCCAGCCACGCCAGCAGGTCGACCGCGCAGCGCGGCTGAACCTGCGCTGCGTCGACCTGCGCAGCCAACCACAGCACGTGCTGCGCGAGGCGCTGCACACCGAAGCCGCCACCCCGTTCGACCTCACCCAGGCCCCACTGCTGCGCGCCTGCCTGTACCAGCTGGGCGCGCAACGCCATGTGCTGGCCCTGACCAGCCACCACATCGTCAGTGATGCCTGGTCCAATCCGGTGCTGCTGCGCGACCTCTCGCAGGCCTACGCCAACGCCTGCGCCGGCAGTGACTGTCAGCTGCCTCGCCCAGCGGTGCAGTACCTGGACTTCGCCCACTGGCAGCGCGGCGTCTACCAGGCCAGCCCGGCCCACGAACGCGCCGCCAGCTACTGGCGCCAGTACCTGCAAGGTGGCCTGCAACGGCTGGAACTGCCCACCGATCACCCGCGCGACAGCCGCCCCGCCACCGCCGCCGGGACCTGCACCCTGGCGTTGCCCGCCGCGCTGTTCAGCCAGCTGCAGGCAGCCTGCCGGGCCAATGGCCTGACGCCGTTCATGGTGCTGCTGGCCGCTTGGCAACTGGTACTTGGCCGCCATGCCCGGCAGGAGGATTTCATCGTTGGTGTGCCCAATGCCGGGCGCACCCAGGAACAGGTACAGGACCTGATCGGCTTTTTCGTCAACAGCCAGATCCACCGGGCACGCCTGGACCCACGCCAGTCCGTGGCCGGCCTGCTCGAGCAGGTGCGCAAGCACGCCCTGGCGTGCCTGGAACATGCCGACTACCCGCTTGAGCAAGCGCTTGCCGAACAACGCCAAGGCACCAACGGCGTACTGTTCCACTGCCTGTTCAACTGGACCAGCGACAATGCCGAGCAGCCCCCGGCCGGTTTCGCAGGTTTGCACATCGAGCCCTTGCCCAGTGCGCCGACTGCCGCCAAGTTCGACCTCAGCCTCAACGTTCAGGCGGGTCGCGAGCGGCTCGGCATCAGCCTCGACTACGATGCCGCGCTGTTCGAGGCAGCCACCGCTTTGCGGCTGGGCGAGGACTGGCTGGCCATCCTCCAGGCCATGCTCGACCACCCCGAGTGCGCAATCGGTGAGCTTCATGCGCAACCTGCCTTGCAGCGTGAACAGTGGCTGGCGGCCGCACAGGGCCCCGCTGGCGATGCCCTCGACGGCCTGGCCGTGCACCAGCAGTTCGCACGCCTGGCGCGCAGCCACGGCGAGGCCGTTGCGCTGGTCGCCGGCGACACGCGCCTGAGCTACCGCGCCCTCGACAACGCCGCCGAGCACCTCGCCCGCCGGCTGCAAGCCGCCGGCATCCGCCCGGGCGAGCGAGTGGCGGTGGCCCTGGAGCGCGGCGCGCCGCTGGTCGTCGCCTTGCTGGCCACCCTCAAGGCCGGCGCGGCGTATGTGCCGCTGGACCCCCAGTTCCCCGCCGAACGCCTGGCCTACATGCTTGAAGATTGCGGCGCCCCCCTGCTGCTGAGCCAGGCCTCGGTGCTGGCTGCCCTGCCAACGCCAGGCCAGCAGGTACTGCTGCTCGATGACTTCGACCTGCAGGCCACGCACCAGCCCGAACCGGCCCTGGCCCTGGACTGCCCACCGCAGCAACTGGCCTACGTGCTCTATACCTCCGGTTCGACTGGCAACCCCAAGGGCGTGATGGTGCCCCATGGCGCACTGTCCAATTTCGTCGCGGCCATGGCCAAAGCCCCCGGCCTGCACCCGGGCCAGCGCCTGCTGAGCATCACCACCTGCTCCTTCGACATCTTCGGCCTGGAGCTGTACCTGCCACTGTGCACCGGGGCGTGCATGGTGCTGGCCGACAAGCACACCGTGCAGGACCCGGCGGCAATCCTCGACCTGCTGATCAGCGAGCACGTCGACGTGCTGCAGGCCACCCCGTCGACATGGCGCATGCTGCTCGACAATGACCCCGACCAACGCCTGCCTGCACTGACCGCGCTATGCGGCGGGGAAGCGCTCGGCGATGACCTGGCGGTAAGGCTGCTGGCCCGTTGCGCCGCGCTGTGGAACCTGTACGGCCCGACCGAAACCACCATCTGGTCGGCGCGCCACGCACTGGCCCGCGCCAGCGCCCGCCCCGAACTGGGCCAACCGATCGAACGCACCGGCCTGTTGCTGCTCGACGGCAACCTGCTGCCCAGCCCGCCGGGTGTACCGGCCGACCTGTACATCGGCGGCGACGGCCTGGCCCAGGGTTACCACCAGCGCCCCGGCCTGACCGCCGAACGCTTCGTGCCGCACCCCTATGGCAAGCCCGGCGAGCGCCTGTACCGCACCGGCGACCTGGCGCGCCGCCACGCCAGCGGTAGCCTGGACTTCCTTGGCCGGGTCGATCATCAGGTGAAGATCCGTGGTTTTCGCATCGAGCTGGGCGAGATCGAAGCGGCCCTGCTCACCCTGGACGCGGTGCGCGAAGCCGCAGTGGTCGCCCGCGACGGCGTCGATGGGGCTCAACTGGTCGCCTATGTGGTGCCTGCCAGCAGGCCCGCCGACAGCCAGGCCTTCATCGAACACTGCCTGGCGCCGCTGCGTGAGCAACTGCCAGGCTATATGTTGCCAGCACGCCTGCACCTGTTGCAGGCCATGCCGCTGACACCCAACGGCAAGCTCGACCGCAAGGCCCTGCCGGTGGTCGATGAAAGCCCGGCGCAGGCTCGCTACCTGGCGCCGACCACTGACCTGCAACGCCAGGTTGCGGCCACCTGGGCCGAGCTGCTAAAGGCCGAACGCGTCGGGCTGGGTGATGATTTCTTCGCCCTGGGCGGCCATTCGCTGCTGGTGGCGCGGGCAGTCTCGCGCCTGCGCCATGAGCTGGCGCTGAACTTCCCCCTGCGCCTGCTGTTCGACCAGCCGCGCCTGGGCGACTTCTGCCAGGCCCTGGCGCATTTGCAAAAGGCTACGCCGCTGGCCCTGCCGGTGCAGACCGCGCGCGACCAACTGCCGCTGTCTTACGCCCAGGAGCGCCAGTGGCTGCTGTGGAAGCTGGCCCCAGAAAGCAGCGCCTACCACATTCCCAGCGTGTTGCGCCTGCGCGGCCCGCTGGATGTCACCGCCCTGAGCCGAGCATTCGACCAGCTGATTGCCCGCCATGAAGCGCTGCGCACCTGCTTCACCCTCGAAGGTGAACGGCCGCGCCAGCACATCCTCGCCCCCTGGTCGCTGAACCTGCAGTGCCAGCCCCTTGAAGAGAGCCAGTGCCAAGCCTTTATCGCAGGCCTGCTCGGCCAGCCCTTCGACCTGGCCAACGGCCCGCTGCTGCGTGTAGGGCTGGCGCGCCTGGCGGCCGACCACCACGTGCTGGTGCTGGTGCAGCACCACATCGTCTCCGACGCCTGGTCGATGCAGGTGATGGTCCGCGAGCTGTGCGCGCTCTATCAAGGCCAAGCCTTGCCCGCACTGGCACTGCAATACGCCGACTTCGCTGCCTGGCAGCGTCGCTGGCTGGATGACGGCGAGCGCGAGCGCCAGCTGGCCTACTGGCGCACACGCCTGGCCGGCGAGCAACCGGTGCTCGAACTGCCCTGCGATCACCCCCGTCGCGACAACGCCAAGCGCCCGGCAGCACGCTTGCATCTGGTATTGCCCACGGCACTGGGCGAAACCGTGCAACGCTTCGCCAGCGCGCACCAGGCGACAGTTCCGATGGTGCTGCTGGCTGCCTGGCAGGCCCTGCTGCACCGCTACACCGGCCAGCCGGACATCCGCATCGGCGTACCGGTGGCCAACCGCAACCGCCTGGAAACCGAGCAATTGATCGGCTTCTTCGTCAACACGCTGGTGCTGCGCGCCGACTGCACGGCCGACCTGTCGTTTGCCGGGCTGCTGGCGCAGACCCGCCAGGCCATGGTCGAAGCCCAAGACCACCAGGACCTGCCCTACGAGCAACTGCTCGAAGCCCTGCTGCCCCAGCGCGGCCCGCAACAGGGCTTGTTCCAGGTGCTGTACAACCACCACCAGGCGGCCGATGCCGCGCCACTGGGTGCGCTGCACCTGGAGGCACTGGACAGCCAGCCGCAGGAGGCCCAGTTCGACCTGGCGCTAAGCACGGCCCAGGGTGAACACGGCCTCAGCGCCAGCTTTACCTACGACCGCACGCTGTTCGACGCCACCACCCTGCAACGCCTGGCCAGGCACTGGCTGAACCTGCTCGAACAGGCCCTGGCCCAGCCAGGGCTGCCGCTCGCACGACTGGCCCTGATGGACCCGGCCGAACGCTTGCAGGTCCAGGACGCCTGGAACGGCGCGCCGGTCGCCCACCCACAAACGCAAGCGCTGGCGGCACGCATCGAAGCCCAGGTACAACGGCAGCCGCAGGCTGTTGCCCTGCGCTATCAGGGCCAGGCCTTGAGCTACGCCGAGCTCAACCAGCGCGCCAACCGCCTGGCACACCGCCTGATCGCGGCGGGCGTGGGCGCCGAGGTGCCGGTGGGCCTGGTGGCAGAGCGCGGCTTCGCGATGATCGTCGGCTTGCTGGCCATCCTCAAGGCCGGCGGCGCCTACGTGCCGCTCGACCCCGCGCACCCGGCAGAGCGCCTGGCTTTCGTGGTCCGCGACAGCGGCATCAAGGTGCTGCTCGACCAGCCAGGCCTGCTCGCCGAACTGCCAGAGTACGACGGGCTGCTGCGCCTGAACCTGGAGGCCGGCTACGACGACCAGCCGGTGGACAATCCCGCGCCGCGCAGCAGCGTCGACAACCTCGCCTACATCATCTACACCTCCGGCTCCACCGGCCTGCCCAAAGGTACGCTGCTCAGCCAGCGCAATGTCCTGAGGCTGTTCAGTGCCTGCGATCGCTGGTTCCGCTTCGACCACAATGACGTCTGGACCCTTTTCCACTCCTTTGCCTTCGATTTTTCGGTGTGGGAGATCTTCGGTGCGCTCCTGCATGGAGGCCGCCTGGTGATCGTGCCGCAGGCCTTGAGCCGCGACCCGCAGGGCTTCCTGCAGCTGCTGGTGGACGAGCGTGTGAGCGTACTCAACCAGACACCTTCGGCATTCAAACCACTGACCCAGGCCGCGTGCAGCGCCACCTCGGCAGACCTTGCCCTGCGCCTTGTGATCTTCGGCGGCGAAGCGCTCGACGTGGCTGCACTGCGCCCCTGGTTCGAGCGCTTCGGCGCACAGCGGCCACAATTGGTGAACATGTACGGCATCACCGAAACCACTGTGCACGTCACCTATCGACCGATTGGCCTGGATGACCTGAACCGCACGGTGAGCCCGATCGGCGAACTGATCGACGACCTCAGCGGCTACCTGCTCGACGGCGAACTCGAGCCGGTTCCGGCGGGCTGCGTCGGCGAGCTGTACATCGGCCAGGCGGGCCTCGCCCGAGGCTACCTCAACCGCGCCGGGCTGAGCGCCACGCGCTTCATCGCCAACCCGTTCTCCACCCAGCCCGGCAGCCGCCTTTACCGCACCGGCGACCTGGCGCGCCGCCGTAGCGACGGCACCCTCGAATACATCGGGCGCATCGACCAACAGGTGAAGGTCCGCGGCTTCCGTATTGAACTGGGCGAAGTCGAGGCCAGCCTGCTAGCGCAGCCGACGGTGGCGCAGGCAGTGGTGATCGCCGACCAGGGGCCCGCCGGCACCCGCCTGCTCGCCTACCTGGTGGCGCATGCAGGCCAGGGCGGCGACACCGGCGCCCTGCGCGCCGCGCTCAAGGCGCAGCTCCCCGACTACATGGTGCCGGCCCATTGCATGTGGCTCGAACAGCTGCCCCTGACCGTCAACGGCAAACTCGACCGCAGTGCCCTGCCGGCACCAGCCGACAGCAACGCCCAACGCACCTTCCGCGCCCCCCACACACCGTTGCAGGAGCAACTGGCCGGCATCTGGCAACAGGTGCTCGGCGTGCAGGCCGTGGGCCTGGACGACGACTTCTTCGAGCTGGGGGGGCATTCGCTGCTGGTGATCAACGTCGTTTCGCGCATCCAGCTGGAGCTGGGCCGCGAGCTGACCCCTCAGGCCCTGTTCCAGCATCCGACCCTTCAAGCCCTGGCGCTTCACCTGGACACCACTACAACTGCGGTCGATGAAAACAAGCTCGACACCCTCGAAGCCTGGCTCGACGAAATGGAGGAACACTGATGGACAGCACTGCCGCTTCGAGAATTGCCAAGCGCTTTGTCCTGCTGCCGCTGGAAAAGCGCCGGCAGTACCTGTTGAAGATGCGCGAGGAAGGCCTGTCGGTGGCCAGCCTGCCGATCCCTCAGGTACGTGAAGCGTTCGACCGCCTGCCGTTGTCGTTCGCCCAGCAACGTCAATGGTTCCTCTGGCAGTTCGACCGCCAGGCCAGCGCCTATCACATCCCCTGCGCCCTGCGCCTGCGCGGCGCCCTGAACGTCGCTGCGCTGCAGGCCAGCCTTGAGGCGCTGGTGCGCCGCCATGACAGCCTGCGCACGCGTTTCGTCGAAGACGAGCAAGGCGTCGCGCAGCAGGTCGACAGCACCGTCGCGCTGGCACTGACGCTCACCACGCTCGATGAGCAGGCCGTACAGGCCCATATCCAGGCGCGGGTACGTGAACCTTTCGACCTGGCCTGCGGCCCATTACTGCGTGCCGAGTTGCTGCAAGTGGGCAGCGATGACCATGTGCTGCTGCTGGTGCAGCACCACATCATCAGCGACGGCCGCTCGATGCAGGTGATGGTCAAGGAGCTGACCCACTGCTACGCCCGCTTCAGCCAGGGCCTGACCAGCCAGTTGCCAGAACCACAGCTGCAGTACGCCGACTACGCCATCTGGCAACGCCACTGGATGGAAGCCGGCGAGCAGGAACGCCAGCTCGACTACTGGCGCCAGCGCCTGGGCAGCGCAGTGCCAGTGCTGGAACTGCCATTGGACCGGCCACGCCCGAGCGTGCAGCGATTCGACGGTGCGCGCCTGCCGCTGGCCATCCCGCCGGCCCTGGCCCTGGCCGTGCGCCAGCTGGCCCAGGCACGCCAGGCCACACCGTTCATGGTGCTGCTGGCCTCGTTCATGGCCCTGCTGCACCGTTACACCCGCCAGCAGGACATCCGCGTCGGCGTGCCCAGCGCCAACCGTAACCGGGTCGAGGCCGAAGACCTGATCGGCTTCTTCGTCAACACCCTGGTCATCGATGGCCAGTGCCAGCCGACCCTGTCTTTCGAGCAACTGCTCGACCAGGTCAAAACCACCACCTTGCAGGCCCAGGCCCACCAGGACCTGCCCTTCGAGCAACTGGTCGAGGCCTTGCAGCCCGAGCGCAACCTCAGCCACAACCCGTTGTTCCAGGTCATGTTCAACCATCAGGTCGGCGCGCCCCAGCCGAACGAAACGGCCCTCGGCCACGGCCTGGCCATCGAGCCGCTGCCACTGGCAGGCGAGACCGCGCAGCTGGACCTGACCCTCAACACCTTTGAGGACGCCCTGGGCCTGAGTGCGAGCCTGACCTACGCCACAGCCCTGTTCGACCACACGTCCATCCAACGCCTGGGTGACCACTGGCTGCGCCTGCTGGCGCAAGTGGTGCATGCCCCGCAGCAGGCGCTTGGCGAGGTGACACTGCTGGCCGATGAAGAACGCCAGCGCTTGCTCACCCAGTGGAACGCCACCACCCACACCTACCCTGCCACGCCGTCGGTCCATGCCTTGGTCGAAGCCCAGGCACGCCGCACACCCGATGCCACCGCACTGCTGTTCGGCGACAGCGCGCTGAGCTACGCCCAGCTCAACCGTCAGGCCAACCGGCTGGCCCACGCCCTGATCGCCCAAGGCGTGCGCCAGGACACGCCGGTCGGCATCGCCGCCGAGCGCAGCCTGGAACTGGTGGTTGGCCTGTTGGCCATCCTCAAGGCCGGCGGCGCCTACGTGCCGCTGGACCCTGAATACCCCGCCGAGCGCCTGAGCTACATGGTCGAAGACAGTGGCATCAGCCTGCTGCTGACCCAGTCGCACCTGCGCGATCGCCTACCGCTGCCGCCCCGGCTGCCCGTGCTCCTGCTCGACCAGGCGTTGGCTGCGCAGCCCGAGCACGATCCGCAGCTGCCGTGCGCGCCCGAGCAACTGGCCTACGTCATCTACACCTCCGGCTCCACCGGCCGCCCGAAAGGCGCGGGTAACAGCCACCAGGCCCTGGCCAACCGACTGCAGTGGATGCAGGCGGCCTACGGCCTGGATGCCAGCGACACAGTGCTGCAGAAGACCCCCTTCAGCTTCGACGTGTCGGTGTGGGAGTTCTTCTGGCCGTTGATCACCGGCGCCCGCCTGGCCATCGCCGCACCGGGTGACCACCGCGACCCGGCGCGCCTGGTACAACTGATCGTCCAGCATCAGGTCACCACCCTGCACTTTGTGCCCTCGATGCTGCAGGCCTTCCTGCTCGACGACCAGGTTGCCCGCTGCAGCAGCCTGCAGCGCATCGTCTGCAGTGGCGAAGCACTGCCGGTGGAGGCGCAGCAGCAAGTATTCGCGCAACTGCCGCAGGCCCGCTTGTACAACCTGTACGGGCCCACCGAAGCGGCCATCGACGTCACCCACTGGACCTGCCGTGACGAGGGTAAGACCGGCGTACCGATTGGTAATCCGATCGCCAACCTGGCCTGCTGGATCCTTGATGCCGGCCTGCAGCCGCAACCCGCGGGCGTCATCGGCGAGCTGTACCTGGGCGGCGTGGGCCTTGCCCGCGGTTATCACCAACGCCCGGCACTGACCGCCGAGCGTTTCATTGCCTGCCCGTTCCAGCCTGGCGCACGCATGTACCGCACGGGCGACCTGGCGCGCTACCGCGCCGACGGCGTGATCGAGTACTGCGGGCGCATCGACCACCAGGTAAAAATCCGCGGCCTGCGCATCGAACTCGGCGAGATCGAAGCGCGCCTGATGGAGCAACCCGCCATCCACGAGGCCGCCGTGCTGGCCGTGGACAACCAGCTGGTCGCCTACCTGGTGGCCAAGGCCGGCACACCGCTGCCGGAGCGCGAGCAGCTGAGCCAGGCACTGCTGGCCCACCTGCCCGACTACATGGTGCCCAACCAGTGGTTGTTCCTGCAGCGCATGCCGCTGAGCCCCAATGGCAAACTCGACCGCAAGGCCCTGCCCGCCCCGGGGCTGGCTCAGGCCCAGGCCAGCTACAGCGCCGCCGAAGATGAACTGCAGGCACGCCTGGTGCAGGTCTGGCAGCGGGTGCTCAAGCGTGAGCACGTGGGCATTGATGACAACTTCTTCGAGCTGGGCGGCGACTCGATCGTGTCCATCCAACTGGTGAGCCAGGCTCGACGCGACGGCCTGCACTTCACCCCCAAAGACCTGTTCAGCCACCAGACCGTGCGCACGCTGGCCCACGTCACCCTGACCCAGGCCGAACCGGCCGAGGCCGCATACCTGCCCGCCAGCGGTCGCAGCCTGCTACTGCCGATGCAACAGCAGTTCTTCGCCCAGGCCGTACCACAGGCGCAGCGCTGGAACCAGTCGGTGATGCTCAAGGCCAACCAGGCGCTGGCCCCGGCCCATGTGCGCCAGGCACTCGCTGCACTGCTGGCCACCCACGATGCCTTGCGCCTGCGCTTCAGCCAGGTGCAAGGCGAGTGGCAGGCACACTTTGCCCCGCACGTGCCCGACGACGACGTGCTCTGGCTGTTCGAGCCAAGCCAGGGCGACAGCTGGCAGGGCCTGTGCGACCGTGCTCAGGGCAGCCTCGACCTGGCCCAAGGCCCGTTGCTGCGCGCAGTGCAGGGGGTGGTCGACGGTGAGCTGCGCCTGCTGCTGGTGATCCACCACCTGGCCGTTGACGGTGTGTCCTGGCGCATCCTGCTTGAAGACCTCCAAAGTGCCTATTCCCAGGCGGCTGCCGGCCAGGCCTGCGCGCTGCCACCGCGTACCCTGTCGGTGCAGGACTGGGCCCTGCGCCTGCAAGCGCACGCACAGAGCCCGGCCGGGGAGCAGGAAGCCGCCTTCTGGCAACGCCAGTGCGCCGATATCGACAGCACGCTGCCGGTGATCGATGCCGACGCTGCGCTGCGCCTGCGCGACAGCCGCAGCGTCACCACCCATCTGGATGCCGCGACCACCACGCGCCTGCTCAAGGATTGCCCGGCCGCCTACCGCACGCAGATCAACGACCTGCTGCTGGCCGCCCTCGCCCGCGTGCTGCAACGCTGGACCGGCGCCGATGACCATCTGGTGGAACTCGAAGGCCATGGCCGCGAAGCCTTCGCCGACGTCGAGGCCGACCTGACCCGCAGCGTCGGCTGGCTGACCAGCCTCTACCCGGCCCGCATCAGCGCCGGCAGCTCGCTGGCCGAAGCGATCATGCTGACCAAGGAACACTTGCGCGCCCTGCCGGGCAAAGGTGCGTTCTTCGGTGCCCTGCGCAGCTTCGCCAGCCCGGCAATACGTGAGGCCCTGGCCGCGCTGCCCGCTGCGCGTATCACCTTCAACTACCTGGGCCAGTTCGACAGTGGCAACGACGATGCCGCCACGCTGATGCGGCCGATCCCGGCAGACAAAGGCCGCGAACACAGCGCCGATGCACCGCTGCAGAACTGGCTGGCACTCAATGGCCAGGTGTTCGACGGCGAGCTGCGCTTGAACTGGAGCTTCAGCCAGCGCATGTTCGAGCCGGCTCAACTGCAGCGCCTGGCCGATGACTACGCCGCCGAGTTGCGCGAGGTCGTGGCCCTGTGCGGCCAGGGCGTGCGCCGGGGCCTGACCCCTTCGGACGTGCCGCTGGCCCGCCTGAGCCAGGCCCAGCTGGCCCTGTTGCCCTTCGCCTGCGACCAGGTCGAGGACATCTACCCGCTGTCCACCGTGCAGCAGGGCATGCTGTTCCACACCCAGGATGCCGGTGCCGGGGACTTCTACATCAACCAGACCAGCGTCGAGGTCCAAGGCCTGGAGGCGCCGCGTTTCATCGCCGCCTGGGGCCGGTTGGTGGAGCGCCACGAGATGCTGCGCAGTGCCTTCTGGCAGGCGCCGCAGCTGAGCGAGCCACTGCAGGTGGTGCTGCGCCAGGGCCAGCTCGACGCCCGGGAGCTGGACTGGCGTGGCCAGGCCGTCGAGCCGGCGCGCCTGGCCGCCGCCGCCGAAGCCGAGCGCCGCCGCCCGTTCGACCTGCTCGCCCCGCCCCTGCTGCGCCTGTTGCTGGTGCGCCTGGATGACGAGCGCCACCAACTGATCCTGACCAGCCACCACATGCTCATGGATGGCTGGAGCCAGTCACGCCTGCTCGGTGAACTGTTCCAGTGCTACGCCGGCCAGCCGTTGCCGGCTCAGCAAGGCCGCTACAGCGACTACATCCGCTGGCTGCAGGCGCCGGCGCAACAGGCCAGCGAAGCCTTCTGGCGGCCACGCCTGGCCGAGCTGCAGGCCCCCACCCAGCTGGCCGGTGCGGCCGGCAGCCGCAGCGCCCAGGAAGGCCACGGCGCGCTCTACCTGCACTGGGACGAGCAGCGCACCACCTGGCTGCGCGAGCAGGCCCAGCGCCTGCGCGTAACCCCCAACACCCTGGTGCAGGCTGCCTGGGTGCTGCTGTTGCAACGTTACACCGGCCAACAGACCGTGTGCTTCGGCGCCACCGTGTCCGGTCGCCCGGCCAGCCTCCCGGGTGCCGACAGCCTGCTGGGGCTGTTCATCAACACCTTGCCGATCATCCAGGCACCGCACCCGGCACAAGCGGTGCAGGACTGGCTGCAACAGTTGCAGACCTGCAACCTGGAAGTGCGCGACCACGAGCACACGCCGCTGGTGGACATCCAGCGCTGGGCCCAGAGCAACGGCCAGGCGCTGTTCGACAGCATCATCGTGTTCGAGAACTACCCCATCGATGAACGCCTGCAATCGGCCGGTGCCGCCGGCCTGCGTTTCGGCGAAGCGCAACTGCGCGACGTCACCAACTACCCGATGGACTTGGCGGTGCACCTCAATACCCGCCTGCGTATCGAGTTCCTCTACCGCCTGGACCATTTCCAGGCGCAGCAGGTGCAGGCCATCCGCCGCCACTTCGAAGCCTTGCTCGAACGCCTGCTGAGCCACCCCGAGGCGGCAGTCGGCACGCTCGGCCTGCTCGACACCGTCGTGCAGCCACACGCACAGCCCTGCGATACAGCACAGCATGACCTGGCCAGCCTGATCGACCGTCATGCAAAGGAGCGTGCAGACCAGGTGGCAGTGCGCTGCGACGGGGTGCAACTGACCTACGGGCAATTGGAAGAGCAGGCCAACCGCCTGGCCTGGACCCTGCTCGAACGCGGTATCGGGCGCGAGGACCGGGTGGGCATCGCCCTGGACCGCTCGGTGCGCACCATCGTTGCTTTCTACGCGGTGATGAAGGCTGGCGCGGCCTATGTGCCGCTGGACATCGATTACCCCGCCGAACGCCTGCAGTGGATCATCGGCGACGCCGACGTGGCCCTGTTGCTGACCGACAGCGTTATCGGCGAGCGCCTGGGCATCGCCCCCGAGCGCCGCCTGGACCTGGACCGGTGCGAGCTGTCCGCGCAGCGTCACGCGCCGCAACAGCAGGCGCTGGACGATCAGCTCAGTTACATGATCTACACCTCCGGCTCCACCGGTAACCCCAAGGGCGTGGCCGTGGCCCGAGGCCCGCTGCGCATGCACTGCCAGGCGATCATCGAACGCTATGAAATGGGCCCGTCGACCCGCGAACTGCTGTTCATGTCGTTCGCCTTCGACGGTGCCCAGGAGCGCTGGCTGTCGACCCTGATCAGCGGGGGCTTGCTGGTGGTGCGTGGCAACACCCTGTGGACCCCGCAGCAGACCTGGGACGTGCTGCATGCCGAGGCCATCAGCATCGCCTGCTTCCCGCCGGCCTATCTTCAGCAACTGGCCGAATATGGCCAGGCACAACCGGCCCCGCCCCCTGTGCGCATCTACTGCTTCGGCGGCGATGCAGTGGCCGATGCCAACTTCGAGCAGGTCAAGCAGGTGCTCAAACCGCAGTACCTCACCAACGGCTACGGCCCTACCGAAACCGTGGTCACCCCACTGCTGTGGAAGGTGCCGGTGACGGCGCGCTGCGAAGCGGTGTATGCACCCATTGGCGTGGCCGTGGGCAACCGCACGCTGCATGTACTGGATGATTGCCTCAACCCGCTGCCGGCAGGCCTGGCCGGCGAGCTGTACATCGGTGGCGAGGGCCTTGCCCGTGGCTATCACCGCCGCCCGGGGCTGAGTGCCGAGCGCTTCGTCGCCGACCCGTTCAGCGCCACTGGCGGGCGCCTGTACCGCACCGGTGACCTGGTACGCCAGCGCCCGGACGGGGTGTTCGACTACCTCGGGCGTTTGGACAATCAGGTGAAGGTCCGCGGTTTTCGCATCGAACTGGGTGAGATCGAGGCGCGCCTGCGCGATATCGCCAACGTGCTCGATGCCGTGGTGGTGGCGCGCGAGGGTGCCAACGGTAAGCAGCTGGTCGGTTACGTGGTACGTGGCGACGGCGAGCGGGCTGTCATCCCGATGCTCGAGTACCTGCGCCAGGTACTGCCGGACTACATGGTACCGGCGCAACTGATGGTGCTCGATGCCTTGCCGCTAACCCCCAATGGCAAGGTCGATCGCCGCGCACTGCCCGAGCCTCTCATGTGCGAACGCCAGTACCAGGCACCGGCGGATGACCGCCAGCGTGCGCTGGCGGCGATATGGGCCGATGTGTTGGGCCTGGAGCAGGTTGGGGTGAGTGATCATTTCTTCGAACTGGGGGGCGATTCACTGGGTGTGCTCAAGGTGCTCTCGCGCTTGCGCAACCAACCGCAACTGGGCCTGAACCTGAAGCTGCGCGACCTGATCGCCCGCCCGACCATCGCCGAACTGTGCCCGGCCGAGGCGCGCGAGCAGGCGGCGCTCGACCCACTGCTGCTGCTCAACCGCAAGGTCGAACGCCAGGCACCGCTGTTCTGCCTGCATGCAGGCTTCGGCACGGTGTTCGACTACCGCGCACTGGCTCAGCGGCTGGACGGCGTTTGCAGTGTCTATGGCCTGCAGAACCGCATGCTGCTCGACCGCCAGTGGCAGGACGAGTCGCTCGAAGCCATGGCCATCGACTACGCCCAGTACATCCGCCAGAAGCAGCCCCAAGGCCCCTACCGCCTGCTGGGCTGGTCGCTGGGTGGCACCCTGGCGCTGCTGGTGGCCCGCGAGCTGGAGAGCCAGGGCCAGCAGATCGACCTGCTTGGTCTGGTTGACCCGTATGTACCGGGTGAGCCAGGTGCGGCCCTGGACGAAGACTGCGGCGGCGACCTGCGCGCTTTCCTCGCCGTGGTCAGTGGCCGCCCGGCCGACAGCCTGCCGCTGTTCCCGGTAGCGGCCAATGCCGATGCCACGCAGCTGCAGGCACTGATCGAGCGGAGCCTGGGCGCAGAGGCCATGGACGGCCTGCAAAGCAGCGAGGATCTGGCGCGCACGTTTACCGTGGCCATGACCCTCAAGGCCCTGTCGCTGCAAGTGCACGCCCTGCCTGCGGTACGCGCCAGCCTGGACTGCTGGTGGGCACAGAGCAGCGAAGCGGGCGTCTGCCAGGCCTTCGAAGCGCGCCACGCGATCCACTCCAGCCAGTGCCTGGCCGCAGATCACTACGCCATCGTCAGCCATGGTGCACTGCTCGAAACCGTGCTTCACCGCCTGCAGCCGGTGGCCGCACCAACCCTGTGAGCCTGCGCCCGGCCGCCCTGCGCGGCCGGGCCCTTATCCAACAATGTGAAGGAAACCCGAATGTCCCTGGATGGCGATCTGGAAGCGTTCCTGGAACTGGCCGAACTCGGCCGCCTGACGGGCAAGAGCCAGCCCATGCATCAGTTGGGCATCGCCCAGGCGCGGGCGGAATTTGAAAACGCCTCGCGCCTGCTCGACCCCGACCCTCCCGCCCACGTCGAGGTGCGCGCCCTGCAGTTCAGTTGCCGCGATGGTGCGCAGTTGCCCGCCCGCCTCTACGTGCGCCCGGGCGTCACGCCCAAGGCCACCCTGCTCTACCTGCATGGCGGTGGCTATGTGGTCGGCAGCCTGGACTCGCATGACTGCGTGTGCCGGCGCCTGGCCTGCCTGGGTGACTATGCGGTGTTCGCTGCGCACTACCGGCTGGCGCCGGAGCAACCGTTCCCGACGGCCCTGCACGATTGCCAGGACGCCGCCAGCTGGCTGCAGCACAGCGCCACCGAACTGGGCCTGCCGAGCGCGCTGGTGCTGGCCGGCGACAGCGCGGGGGCAACCCTGGCCACGGTGCTGGCGATCGAAGCCGCGCAACACCCGCAGGCCATGGCAGTGAAAGCGCAGCTGCTGTTTTACCCTGTGGCCGAAAGTAATACCCGGCGCGCCTCGCACCAGCGGTATGCCGAGGGTTATCTGCTGGAGAGCGGCACACTGGACTGGTTCTATGACCATTACCTGGGCGCCGCCCAGGCGCACAATGACTGGCGCGCCTCGCCTCTGCTGCACCCGGCGCTGCCGGCCATGGCGCCGGCGTATGTGAACCTGGCCCAGTACGACCCGTTGTTCGATGAAGGCCTGGACTATGCGCGCAAGCTTGAGGCGAGCGGCACACCGACCACCCTGCGCATAGAGGCGGGGCTGACCCACGACTTTCTGCGCATGTCGGGGATCACCGGAGCGACTGGCGAGGTGTATGCCGCGGCAGGATGCTGGTTGGAGCAGGTGCTGGCCTGATGCGAATCTGGGGCCGCTTTGCGGCCCATCGCCGGCAAGCCAGCTCCCACAGGTACAGCGCAGACCTGAAAAACTGCGAGTTCCCTGTGAGAGCCGGCTTGCCGGCGATGGGCTGCGCAGCAGCCCTGGTTAGGCTAACTGAAATCAGTACGTCGCCCGTACCGTCAGCATAAAGTTGCGTGGATCGCCATAGTAGTTGCCATAGGTCGAGGTACCGACGGTCTGGTAGTACTTCTTGTCAAACAGGTTGTTGCCGTTGAGGGTCACGTTCCAGTGCTCGTCGATACGGTAGTCGACCATCGCGTTCCAGATCGCATAACCGCTCTGCTGGTATTCGTAAGGGGTACTGACACTATTGATGACCGCCGTACCACTTACGTGGGTAGCGCTTTGGATGTCTACCCCGCCCCCTACGCGGAAATCATGAAACGCACCAGGGAGACGATAAGTGGTGAACAGCTTAGCCAAATGTTTAGGTGTGATAGTACTCAGCCCGCCACCCGTCTCGCGGTTTTTGTTGATGTTCAATGTATAGCTGGCCATCATCATCCAGTCCGGCAGAATTTCGCCGGAAATTTCCATGTCGACGCCCTTACTGATCGTTTCGCCACTGCTGAGATAGCAGCAGTTACCCCCGAACTCTACCTGGGTCTCTTCATAGTTAGGGTCGACTACGGCCTCACCACTTCGTTTGGTGTAGTAGAGCGCTACGCTCGTATTGACTGTGCCACCAAACAATTCACCCTTGACCCCTGTTTCATATGTCTTTCCGGTCATTGGATCAAGAGCTGTACCTGAATTAACTGGCGCAACTTGCCGGTTCTGTTGGGGCTTGAAGATTTCCGCGTAACTGGCGTAAGCGGCCCACTCATCTGTGATGTCATAGACGATACCGCCGAACGGGGTAACTTTAGTCGGCTCTCGCATATCCACGCGAGACTGCTGGGTCCAAGTTGTCCCTGTAGCGTCAGCAGTGCGATATGTCTGATCAAATTTATACCGCTGCGCACGGGCCCCCACAATAACGTGAAGAGGATCAGCTAACTGCAAACGAAGACTCGAATACAAACCATACTGAGTTTGGCTGTTGGGTTTGTAATCTCGGATGAACGGTGTCCGCGCACCTGCGCTGTCCCACGGGGTGGAGTCTGGGTCGAAAACATCTACCGCCCCCCCGCCAGCAGCGAATGCCCCGGTACCGCGCCAGCGACTGTCGATGTCTTGGTAGTCACCGCCCACAACCAGACGATGATTCAGACCGAAAAGGCTAAAGTCGCCGGACAGGTTGACGTCCCAAAGATTTTGCTGACTCCACTGCGTGTTATAAGTGCCGAAGCGGACAACACCCGAACCAGTGACGGGGTCAACGGCACGTTGCGTGGTGGCGTTGTTGGTATCGACTGTGTCGTAGATATTGGTATAGCTGAAATTAAGCTTCCAATCATCATTGAGCCGATGGTCGATCTTGGCGAAATACTCGCGGGAAAAGCCGTCCGCGTACGCCCAGGTGGTAGACAGGCCGGTATGGCGCGGCAGGCCAAGGTCTGCACCGTTGCTGTAGCGTGGTACGGCCGAGGCGGTGCCGGTCTCGTGGACCTTGTTGAAACGCAAGCCTGCGGTGAGCATGGTGTCGTCGGTGACATCGGCTTCAAGCACGCCATAGAAGAACGGCTTGTCGGTGGCCCGGTTGTCGACGAAGTACTGGCGATCCTGGTAGGCCACCACCATACGGCCACGCAGCTTGCCATCGAAGCCCAGCGGGCCGGTCACGTCCAGCTCGCTGCGGTAGTTGTCCCAGCTGCCCGCCGAGGCGGTGAACTTGAGCTGGTAGAAGTCCAGCGGGCGCTTGCGCACCAGGTTGATGATACCGCCCGGGTCACCGGTGCCGCCAAACAGTGCGCTGGCACCACGCAGCACTTCGACATGGTCGAACTCGGCGATGTCGTAGATGTTCGACGCGTAAAAGCTGCCGGCGGTGGTGCCCAACGCCATGGGGGCGGCGCCGTCGAGCTGGATGTTCTGGATCGGGAAGCCGCGTGAATAGAAGTCCTGGATACGGAAGGTGTTGCTCTGCACGGTCACACCCGGCACGGCCTTCATCGCATCGTTGATGTCGGTGAACTGGCGGTCTTCGATGACCTGGCGGGTGATCACCGACACCGATTGCGGGGTTTCCTTCAACGAGGTCGGGCTCTTCGAGCCGACGCTGGTCAGGCCCGGTGTGTAGGAGCCGGTGTTCTCGGTAGCCTGGCCCATCCCCTGGCCCATGATGGTGGTTTCGCCGATAACCAGAGCACCGGCGCCGACATCACTGGTGTCGGTGCTGATCAACAGGACCGAATTGTTCTCGATGCGGTAGGTAAGGCCTGCGCCTTCCAGCAGTTGCGCCAGGGCCTGGTCCGGCTCCATGGTGCCGCTGACCTTGGGTGCACGCTTGCCGCTGACCAGGTCGGGCGAGTAGACCATCTGTAGGCCGGTCTGCTGGCCAAGGGCGATCAGTGCCTGGTCCAGTGGCTGGGCTGCGATGTCCACCGCAACCGGCTGGGCTTGGGCATGGGCCATGGCCAGGCTCAGCACCAGTGCCGAAGCCCGCAGGCTCCACTTCGATGGCCCGGCGGCCAAGGCTGCCCCCTTGTTTCGCATACGTTTGGACTTCATGTGCGCAACTGACTCCGACTGTTCTATGAGTGTGTAGGTGACGGTCTCGACGTACCGTTTCTATAAGGCCCTTACGCGTTCGAGCGACGCGTTTTCAGCGGCTTACAGGTAAGACGCACGAACGTGAAAAAAACTGATAACTTTTTTCATTTGCGTTCAATTTGTCGATGGCTCGGGGCTGCCTAACCTCGCACTCATGAAAAACCCGAAGGCTAATGCCAGTCGGTCAATAGATTTGGGGCCGCTTTGCGGCCCATCGCCCGCAAGCCGGCTCCTACAGGTTCAGCGCGGTTTTTGAGGCCTGCGCTGTACCTGTAGGAGCCGGCTTGCCGGCGATGGGCTGCGTAGCAGCCCTATCAAACGCTGTCTGAGCTATGCCGTAACGTTCTTCGCCTTGGCCAGCATCTGCTCCTTTTCCTCAGGGCTCATGCGCTCCAGTTGCAGGCGCGCCTGGGCAATCTTGAGCAACTGCCCGCGGTTTGCCTCGCTGGCCTGCAATGCCTCGGCCAGCCCCGCCACTGTGGGGTGCTCGAAGACCAGCGCCGGCGCCACTTCACAGTTCAACAACTTACGGATCCCAGCCACCAGCTTGATGATCAGCAGCGAATGGCCGCCGGCAGCGAAGAAGTCGGTGTGGATACCGATGCTGTCGCGCCCGAGCAACTGCGCCATGCGCTGGGCCAGCAACGCCTGCAATGCGTCCTGTGGGGCATCCTGCTGGCCGCCCTGCTGCGGCAGCTGCAGCAGCGCGCGACGGTCGAGCTTGCCGTTGGCCAGGCGCGGCAGGCTCGGCAGGCAACGCAGCTGCGTCGGTACCATGGCCGCTGGCAGGCACTCGGCAAGCCGCGCACGCAGCGAGGCTTCATCGAGCCCTTCGGCTTCGCCGTGCACGGCGTAGCAAGCCAGCAGTTCCAGTTGCCCGGGCTGGGTTTCGATCGCCAGCACCGCCCCTTGGGCGACCCCGTCGATCTCCAGCAGGCGCGCTTCCACTTCGGCCAACTCGACACGGAACCCGCGAATCTTCACCTGGTGATCCTGCCGCCCCTGCAGCAGGATGCTGCCATCGGCCTGGTAACGGGCCAGGTCACCGCTGCGGTACAGGCGCTCGCCGGCTTGCAATGGGTTGTCGATAAAGCGCGACGCCCCCTGCTCGTCCCCCAGATAGCCCCGGCACAGCTGGCGCCCGGCCACATGCAGTTCACCCAGCTCACCCACGCCCGCCAGTTGCCCTGCAGGCGTCAGCAAGTAAACGCGGTTGCCGGCCAGCACCTGGCCCAGGCTCGCCATCGGCGCCTCGGCCCGCAGTGGCTGGACCAGCACGCCGACGGTGGCCTCGGTCGGGCCATAGTGGTTGAACACCCGAGCCTGAGGCGCCAGCCGTGCGATGCGCGCCAGCAACTGCGCACTCGGCGCTTCGCCGCCCAGTACCAGGGTCGCTGGCAGGCTGGGCTGCGCGCTGTCGAGCAGCGCCGCCAGGTGCGACGGCACGATCTTCAGGCAATCGATACCTTCGTTGCGCACGAACGCGGCAAAGGCCGCCGGGTCCTGCATCACTGCGTCGCTGGCAACGTGCAAGGTGGCGCCAACCTGCAAGGCGCCGAACAGGCTGGTATGACCGAGGTCAGCCGCCACCGTGGCGCTGAACGCAAAGTGCCTGCAGGCCGAAAGGTCCAAGGCCTGCTCAGCGGCCTGCAGGTACCCGGCCAGTTGCCCGTGTTCGATGACCACCCCCTTGGGCTCACCGGTCGAACCCGAGGTAAACAGCACATAGGCCGCCGTATTGGCCGTGAGCGCTTGCGCCTCGAACGGCGCAGAAGTGTCCGCCAACTGCTCGAACAGCGTGGCATCGATCTGCAACTGCGCGCCGGCCAGGCGGCTGACCTGCTCGCGTCGCGCTGCGGGCCAGAGCGGGTCCAGCGGCAGGTACGCAGCGCCGCACTTCCAGCAGGCCAGCACCGCCGCCAGCCAGTGCGCCGAGCGCGGCAGGGCCAGGCCGACAACGCTGGCGCTGCCAACGCCCTGGGCCTGCAGGTGCGCGGCCAGCGCAGTGGCCAGCTGGTCGAGCTGCTGCCAGCTCCACCCCTGCCCTTGCTCGATGATCGCCAGCGCCTGGGGCTGTTCGCGCAGCCAGCGGGCGACCCGTTCGGGCAGCAGTTCGGTGACCGCTGGCAGTGCAGCCTGGGCGTTACGCTCAAGCACCAGGCGACGCTGTTGCTCACCGACAAGGCCCAGGCTGGCCAAGGCCGCGTCTGGTGTCTGAGCGATGCTTGCCAGCAGCGTTACGTACTGCTCGAGCAGTAGCTGCGCCAGTGCCGGGCTATGCCACGAGGCCCAGTACTGCAACAGCGCCTGTGGCGCTGCGCGGTCGCTGTCGACTTGCAGCAGCAGGTCGGGGCCGACCATCGGCGCGTCCATGCCCACTACCTGCCAACCACCGGCCAGCGGCGGGCAGGCGGGGATCAGGCGAAAACCGATGGCGGCAGGCTCCAGCGCGGGCGTGTGCTCGGGGGTGAAGTATTCCTGCCAAACGGCATGCTGCTCCAACTGCGCGGCCAGGCCGTGCAGCCAGGTACGCAGTGGCTGCTCGGCCTGGTAGTCGACAAGCACCGGCAGCTGCTTGTGATACACCCCTGCGCTGTCGGCGAAATAGGCGTAGTCGCCGCGGCTGTCGTGGCACCAGTTCACCACCTGCGCAGGCTGACCATCGAGCCGCGCCAGCAGCAGCCACCAGGCTGCCTGCAACACCATGTCCAAGGGCAGGCCAAGGCCGGCCAAGTGCTGCACAACGGCCGGGTCAAGCGCGGCGCGGGCCTGCGCGCGCTCACCGCGCGGGCTGCCTTGCGGGGGGCGCCAGGGCAGTTGCTGGGCGCTTGCGGGCTTGCCGTTCAGCGCGTTCCAGTAGCTGCGCGCAGTGCTGGCGTCTTCATCCACCACCACCTCGCTGCGCCACTGCAGGTACTGTTCGAAATCGCCGTCTTCGGCTGTTCCCAGTGTGCCCTGGCAGATCGCCGCAAGGCTTGCAGCCAGGGCCGGCAGGCTGGCAGCGTCAACCAGCGCAGCGAGCACACCAAGCACCAACTGGCAGCGCCCCTCGGCCTGCTCGCACACCAGCACGGCGACGCCCGCCCCGGCCTGCACATCCACCTCACGCTCGAACCAGGCCTGGCGGCCGGCGGTATCGCCCGCCGCCAGCCACGTCAGGTCCACCGCTGCCGCCTCGCGCTGAAAAAACTGACGCAGGCCGCGATAACCGGCGGCTTGGCCGATGCGCAGGCGCAGCGCGTCGTGCTGGCCCTGCCACAGCTGCAGGGCAGCCCGCAGCGCGGCGGGCGCCGGCACGCTGTCGAGCTGCAAGGTGATGCAGCGCGCCGCGTCCTGCCAGCGGGCAGGCAGTGCAGTCAGCTCGAGCACCTGCATGGGCAACAACGGCAGGCCGCTCGTTTCGACAGTGATGTTCATGCTTGCACTCCTGTGCGGTTCAAGGTGAGGGTTTCAAGGTCGGCACGTTGCATCATGTCGCCCATGGCGACGACGATCTTGCGTGGCCCCTGGAACGGGTCGCGGGCGTGTGCGGCCAGCATGTTGTCGAGCAGGATCACGTCACCGGCCTGCCAGTCGAAACGCACCGCGCACGCCTCGTACAGCTCACCGATCAACGCCATGTCGGCGTCTTCTATCGGGCTGCCATCGCCGTAGTAAACCTGACGCGGCATGCGCTCCAGGCCATACAGCGCCAACAGGTCCTCGCGCACGTCGGCATCCAGGCAGAACACGTGGTGCAGCTGCACCTGGTTGAAGAAACTCTTCTCACCGCTGACAGGGTGCTCGATCACCGCCGGGCAAGGCGTGCGGATCTGCAGTTCGTCGTTGTCCAGCCAGCGCCACTGGATACCCGACGCCTGGCAACGGCGCTCGACATCCGCACGCGAGTCGGTCTTGAAAAAATGCTGCCAGGACACGTCCAGCTTGTCGGTGAAAGTACGTACGTAGAGCAGGCCCTTGTCCTCGAAACGCTGGCGCAGGGGTGCGGGCAGGCGCTGATACATCTGCCGGCAATCGACCACCGGGGTGGCACCGCCAACCGGCGAAGGCAGTTCACAGAAGAACAGCTGTTTGCGCGGCCAGCGGTCCTGGTGGGCACTTTCGTTGTGGAAGAGGATCATCTTCTGCTCCGGATACGGCGTGGAGCGGTAGGTGTTCTTGCCGCCTTCCTTCTTAGGCAGGTCACCGTACTGGCCGTACAGCCCAGGCTGCACAGCCTCGGCGAAGGCCTCGAAGTCCTGCGGGGTCTGCAAGCCGAAACCGCGGAACAGAATGCCGCCATGAGCCACCAGTTTGCGTTCGATCTCGGCACGGTGCTTCACCACCCAGTCGGTCAGGCTCACGCCGGGATCGACCGGTTCGATCAGCAACGGAAAGGCCTGCCCCGGCACCATCGCAGCCTCGCGCACTGCGCTGGCCGGCCGGCTTGGCGTGCCGGCGCCGCGCTTGAGGAAACTGCCCAGCTTGTCTTTTTTGGGTTGCCCGCCGGCGGCGGCAGGCGCCGCCACGATTTCACTGTGAACCGCCATAGTGATCTCTCTCAGTTGGATGTGTGGGTTGCCCAGCACCTGGCCCAGGATGTCCAGCCAGCCACGCAGCAGTGCCTGGACCCGTTCTGCCTTGAACAGCTGTGTGGCGTACTGCCAGGTGACGCGCCAGCCGTCCGCGACCGGGTCGATGAACAGCGCCATGTCGAATTTCGAATAGCCGCCCGCCTGCGGCAGCACCTGCACACTCAGGTCGGCCAGGCCGCCATGCGCCAGCGGCATGTCGTTCATCACGAACAGCACCTGCACCAGCGGGTTCATGCCTGGGTGGCGCGGCGCGCCAGCAGCCTCGACGATCAGGTCGAACGGCAGCGCCTGCTGCTCGCTGGCATCGAGCAAGGTGGTGCGGGTGCGCGCCAGCCACGCGGCGAAGTCCAGTTGTTCGTCCAGTTGCGAGCGCAGTGGCAGAACATTGACGAAGAAGCCGATCAGCGCCTCAAGGTCGGGGTGTTCGCGGCCGGCGACATCCGCCCCGAGCAGCAGGTCGTGCTGGCCGCTGGCGCGGTGCATCAGCAGCTGGAACGCCGCCAGCAGCAGCATGTAGGGGGTCACGCCCAATTGCGCGGCCCGTTCGCGTACCGCCACGACCGTAGTCGGCGGCAGCTCGTGATAGAGGTTCTCCCCCGCCTGGGACGCCTTGGCCGGGCGCGGCAAGTCAGTGGGTAACTGCAAGCGCCCGCTGCTACCGTGCAAGGCCGTGCGCCACCACTGCGCCGGGGCCTGCAGCAGCCCGGCACGCTCGCGCTCGGCCTGCCATAGCGCATAGTCGGAGTACTGCAGCACCAGCGGCGCGAGCACGGGCGCCTGGCCACGGGCAAGGGCGCTGTAGCTGGCGATCAGTTCGTTGACCATCAGCGCCATCGACCAACCATCGGAAATGATGTGATGCATGTTGAGCAGCAGCACATGGGCGTCGCCGGACAGGCGCAGCAGGCGTGCACGCAGCATCGGCGCCTGGTCCAGGGGCACCGGCTGACGCACGTTGGCCAGTTGCGCTTCAAGCACGCGCAGCTGTTGCTCGGCGGCAGCCAAAAGGCTCAGGTCGTCCACTGGCAGGTCCAGGTCGACCGCCGCCTGGATCACCAGCAGCGGTTCACCTTCGTCGTCACAGGCTACCGCGCTGCGCAGCACTTCGTGGCGCTGCACCAGCACCTGCAAGGCCTGCTTCAGGCATGCGGGCTGCAACGGCCCGTCCAGGCGCAGGCCCAGCGGCATGCCGTACGCCCCGCTACCCAGGGCAAACTGTTCGGCAATCCACAACCGGCGCTGGGCCAGCGACAGCGGTGCGCTGGCCTTGACGCCCAGTGCGCGCAGTTGCGGGCCGGCATCGCTTACCGGCTGCGCCTGGCGCAGGCGCTGAGCGAAATCACACAAGCGCGGGGCGCTGAACAGGTCGCGTACACCGACCCCGGTGTGGCCGTCGCGGTGCAGCCGCGCCACCACCTGCGTGGCCAGCAGTGAGTGGCCACCGGCCTCGAAGAAGTGCTCGAAACGGCCCACTTCGTGCCTGCCCAGCACACTGGCCCAGGCCTGGGCGACCTCGCGTTCGAGCGCATCCAGGGGCGCACTGAACGCTGCTTCAGAGGTGTCGACCTCGATCGACGGCAATGCCTTGCGGTCGACCTTGCCGTTGGGGTTCAGCGGCAAACTGTCGAGCAGTTGCAGGCGTGACGGCACCATGTAGGGCGGCAGCACGGCGCGCAGCGCGTCGAGAATGCGCTGACGCAGCCCGGCATCGGCCTGCGAACCGCTGACCGGTACCAACCAGGCGGCCAGGTACAGGTCGGCACCTTGACCGCCCGGCATCACCACGGCCTCGCGCACCTCAGGCAGGGCCAGCAGGCAGGCTTCGACTTCACCGGGCTCGACGCGGAAACCGCGGATTTTCACCTGGTGGTCCAGGCGGCCGATGAACACCAGCTCGCCATTGGCCTGCTGCCGCACCAGGTCACCACTGCGGTACAGGCGGCCCCCGCCGACCGCGTCGTAGGGGTCGGGCACGAAACGTTCAGCGGTCAGCGCCGCCTGGCCAAAGTAACCACGCGCCAGGCAGGGGCCACCGATATACAGCTCGCCGTCAGTGCCGGTATCGAGCAGTTGCAAGGCTGCATCGAGCAGGTAAGCGGTACGCCCCGGCACCGGCGTTCCGATCGGCGCATAGCCGGTGTCGATGCGGGTAGACCCGTCGGCCTGCCACAGCAGCGGGGTGATCACTGTTTCGGTAGGGCCGTAGCCGTTGACGATACGCTGCGGCTGCAAGTGGGCCTGGATTCGCTCGAAGCCTTCACGCGCCAGCGCCTCCCCGGCCACGTTCATGCAGCGCACCGGCAGTGCCCGGCCCTGCTGATGCGCCCACTCGGCCAACTGACAGGCGTACTGGGTGGGGAAGTAGACCACGCTGGCGCGCTCGCGCTCGATCACCTCGAATGCCTGGGCCGCGGTCCAGATCTCATCGCCACGCACGATGCAGCAGGCGCCCTGGCTCAACGGCAACAACCATTGCTCAGTGCCCCAGTCGAAGTTGATCGAAGCGAAGTGCACGAAGCGGTCCTGCGCCGTCACCTGATACTGGCCGACCATGGTCGCGATGTGCGCGGCGATGGCGCCATGGGTCAGGGCCACACCCTTGGGGCGACCGGTGGAGCCGGAGGTGTAGATCAACCCCAACAGGTTGTCGGCGGTGGCTCGCGGCGCAGGGTTATCGTCCTGCGGCGCCAGGGGCTGGTCCAGCCACAACCACTGGGCCGTGCCTGCCAGCGCCAGTGGCTGCGCGGCGCTACGGGTGCCCAGCACCAGCCTGACGGCGCTGTCGTCGAGCATGTCCTGCAGACGCTGACGCGGGTATTGCGGGTCCAGCGGCACGTAGCCGGCACCGGCCTTGAGGATCGCCAGCAGGCCGACAACCATCGTCAGGCCTCGCTCACTGCACAGCCCTACCAGGTCCTCGGGGCCGACACCCCGCGCGATCAACTGTTGCGCCCAGGCGTTGGCCAAGCCGTTGAGCTGGCCGTAATCCAACGTGCCGTCCTCGGCAACCACCGCCACGGCCCGCGGGTTGCGCGCCGCCTGGGCCTCGATCAGCTGGTGTACGCCCAGTGCCGGAACAGTACCTTCAGCGGCCTGCCATTGACCCTGGCAACGCTGATGGCTGGCGGCATCCAGCAGGCTCAGCTCAGCCAGGCATGGGTTGCCAGCGCCAGCGATCGCCTGCAACAGGTGGCCAAACTGGTCGGCCAGGCGCTGCACGTCGGCCAGGCTGAAAGCGTCGTGGCGCAAGCGATAGTCGACCTGCAACTGCTCACCCATGCCCACCGACAGGGTCAAGGCGTAGTGGGGTTGCTCGTGGCTGTCCGGCACACCGAAGCGCGGCCCGTCACCGCCACCTTGCAGCACCTCGGCCACGGGGTAGTTCTCGAACGCCAGCAAGGTGTCGAACAGTGCCTCGCCAGCCCTGCCCGCCCAGCGCTGGATGTCGGCCAGTGGTGTGTATTCGTGCTCGCGTAGTGCCAGGTTGCTGGCCTGCAGCTGTTGCAGCCAGTCGTCCAGGCGCTGCTCAAGGCGCGGGGCGGCCACCAACGGCACGGTGTTGATGAACAGCCCCAGTTGCGCCTCGATGCCCGGCAACTGAGAAGGCCGCCCCGATACCGAAACACCGACGCAGACGGTGTCCTGACGGCAGTGCCGTTGCAGCAGCAAGAGCCAGGCCGCCTGCACCAATGTATTGACGGTAACCTTGCGCGCCCGCGCCGCCGCCTTGATCTGCGCCGATGCAGCGCTGCCAAGGCGTTGCTGCCACAGGCCGTAGCCAGCCGCTTCAACGCTGCGGCGCTGGCTGGCGAGCAGTGTTGGCGCCTGCATGCCCTGCAGCTGCGCCTGCCAGAACGACTGGTCCTGCTGGCGGTCACGCGTGGCCAGCCAGGCCAGGTAGGTACGTGGATGCGCAGGTGCCTGGCGGGGTGCCTGGCCACGGTAGCGTTGCATCACTTCAGCCAGCAACCGGGCATGGCTCCAGCCATCGAGCAGCAGGTGGTGATGGGTGTAGATCATGTGCCAGCGCTGTTCGCCCAGGCGCACCAGGGTGATGCCCAGCAAGGGCGCCTGATCAGTCGCGGCCATGGCCAGGCGCTGCTGCTCGGCCAGGATTTGCAGGTGGTCGGCCGACGCGGCCTGGTCGCGCCAGTCGAGCTGGCTGAACGGCAGTTGCAACTGGCGGCGGATCACCTGCACGGGTTGCTGCACGTCGACCGGCCAGTGAAAGCTGGCACGCAGCCCCGCGTGGGTGTCCAGCGCCGCCTGCCAGGCGGCCTGGAAGCGTTGCGGGTCGAGCTGGTCGATATCCAGGCGCAACTGGTTGATGTAGTCGCCGGCTGCGGCCGCATGCAGGCAATGGAACAGCAGGCCCTGTTGCAAGGGAGACAGCGGCAGGATGTCCTCGATCTGGGCCAGGTCCACTGCCAGGGCGGCGAGCCCGGTGCTGTCCAGATTGCTCAGCGGGAAGTCCGACGGCGTGGCACTGGCAACCCCCGGTTGCAGGCAGTGATCGACCAACGCGCGCAGCTGGCTGGCGAAATCGCTGGCCAGGGCATCGATGGTGGCCTCGTCGTACATCGCCTGGCTGTAGCCGAAACTGATACCCAGCTCGCCCTGGTAGACCTGCCCCTCCACGCTCAGCCAGTTGGCCAGCGGCGCGTCGCCATCCTGCCCCTGCCCGGCCCCTTGAGGGTCGGGCTGCCACAGCGCACCCTTCTCGAACTGGCTGTCGAACTGGCCCAGGTAGTTGAACGTCACCCGCGGTTGCGCCTGGCGCGCCAGTTGCTCGCGTTGCGCCGGTGTGCCCAGGTAACGCAGCACCCCATAGCCCAGGCCACGCTGGGGTACGGCGCGCAGTTGTTCCTTGATGGCCGCGATGCAGGCACCGGGCTGTGCTTGCGGACGCAAGGCGACCGGATACAGGCTGGTGAACCAGCCCACGGTACGCGTCAGGTCGATATCCTCGAACAGCTCCTCACGGCCATGCCCTTCGAGCTGCACCAGCACCTGCTGATTGCCGCTCCAGTTACACAGGGCACGGGCAAGGGCCGCCAGCAGCAGGTCGTTGACCTGCGTACGGTAGGCACTCGGCGCCTGTTGCAGCAGGGCCTGGGTAAAGGCCGGCGGGAAACTGACCCGTACCTTGCGCTCATCCGCCACGCGCGTCTGCGTTACCGCACGGTCACGTGGCAGCGCCTGCGCCCCGGCCTCGCCAAGTGCCAGCCAGTAATCGAGTTGCCCCGCACAGGCGTCGGCATGCCCGGCCAGGCGCTCGGCCCAGGCCTGGTAGCTGCTGGTCCGGGCAGGCAACGGCTGGCCCAGGCAGGCACGTTGCAGGTCTTCGAGCAGGATGCGCCAGGAAACGCCGTCGACCACCAGATGGTGGATCACCAGCAGCAGGCGCTGACTGCCGTCGGCCATGGCCACCAGCATCGCCGCCAGCAATGGCCCCTGATCGAGCCGCAGGCTGCGCTGGGCCTCATCGCACAATGCAGCCAGCGCTTGCTCGCTGCCTGCCTGGCGATGCCAGAGCTGCGGCACGCCAGCAGAGGCCGGCGCGTGGTGCTGCTGCCATTGGCCATCAGCCTGGGTGAAGCGCAGGCGCAAGGCGTCGTGCTGCGCCACCACCTGAGCCAGGGCCTGCTGCAGCTGCGCCGCTTGCAGCGGTTCGCGGGGCACCAGCAGCACGGCCTGGTTCCAGTGCTGGCGCACCGGCATGGGCGTGTCGAAAAACTGCAGCTGCACCGGGGTCAGGCGTGCCTCGCCCTCAGCCGGGCGCTGGTCGGCCTGGCGGCTGTCCACGCAGCCCGCAGCCTGGGCCAGGGTGCGCAGCGTCTGGTGCTGGAACAGGTCACGCGGGCTGAGCGCCAGCCCGGCCTGACGGGCGCGGCTGACGACCTGGATGGCAATGATCGAGTCGCCACCAAGCTCGAAGAAGTTGTCGTCCAGGCCCACCTGGGCGATGCCCAGCACTTCGCACCAGACCTTTGCCAGCTGGCGTTCGGCCGCGCTCTGAGGCGCAACATGGGTACCCTGTGCCCCGGCCTCGGGCTGTGGCAGGGCCTTGCGATCGAGCTTGCCGTTGGGTGTCAGCGGCAGGCCGTCCAGTGGCATCAGCTGGCTGGGCACCATGAATTCGGGCAGGCTTTGCAGCAGCCAGTCCTTGAGCTGCCCTTGCCAGCCCTCAGGCGTTGCATTGAGCACCAGGTAAGCCACCAACCGGCGACCATCGAGGGCCAGCACCACGCACTCGCGTACCAGCGCATGCTCGGCCAGACGCGCCTCGATCTCACCCAACTCGATGCGCAAACCACGGATTTTCACCTGGTGATCGAAGCGTCCCAGGTACTCGATCACACCGTCGGCACGCTGGCGCACACGGTCACCGGTACGGTACAGGCGCTCGCCGGTGCCGAACGGGTCGGCGACGAAGCGCTCGGCCGTCAGCCCTGGGCGGCGGTGGTAGCCGCGCGCCAGGCCCACCCCGCCCAGGTACAACTCACCGGCCACACCGACAGCGACGAGCTCAAGGCCGGCGTCGAGCACATAGGTGCGGATATTGGCGATCGGCTGGCCGATAGGCACGCTGTCCTTGCCCTCTTCGACGCAGGTCCAGTGGGTGACATCGATGGCAGCCTCGGTGGGGCCATAAAGGTTGTAAAGCCCCGCTGCAGGCAAACGCGCGAACACCTGGCGCTGGGCGTCCACAGGCAGCGCTTCGCCACTGCAGACGATGCGCGACAGGGTGCTGCAGGCGTGCACACCGGGCTCATGGATGAAGGCCTGCAGCATCGAAGGCACGAAGTGCAGCGTGGTCACCCGGTAGTGCTCGATGGCGCGGATCAGGCGTTGCGGATCGCGGTGCTCGCCCGGCGCCGCGATGGCCAGGCGGGCGCCGGTCATCAACGGCCAGAAGAACTCCCACACCGACACGTCGAAGCTGAACGGGGTTTTCTGCAGCACCGTATCGCTGGCGTCCAGGCCATAGGCTTGCTGCATCCAGCACAGGCGGTTGGTCAGCGCCTGGTGGCTGTTACCCGCGCCCTTCGGGCGCCCCGTAGAGCCGGAGGTATAAATGACATAGGCCAGCTGCGTCGGCTCGACCTTGAGACCCGGGGTGCTGTCCGGCATCGTGTCCAGCACCAGGGTGTCGAGCGCCACGCACTGCACACCGTGCGGCAGCGGCAGGCTGTCGAGCAGCGCCTGCTGGGTCAGCAGCAGGCCAATGCCGCTGTCCTCGATCATGTAGGCCAGTCGCTCCTCAGGGTACTCCGGGTCCAGGGGCACATAGGCCGCACCGGCCTTGAGGATCGCCAGCAAGGCAACGACCATCTCGATGCTGCGCTGAGCCGCGACCCCGACCAGGCTGTCACTGCCCACACCTTGATCACGCAGGTAATGGGCCAGGCGATTGGCCTGGGCATCGAGCTCGGCGTAGCTGAGCAGGCTGTCGGCGAACAGCAGTGCCGGCGCGTGCGGGGTGCGCTGCGCCTGAGCCTCGATCAGCTCATGCACGCCATAGTGCAGCGGGTAGCTGGCAGCCGTGGCGTTCCAGTCCTGCAGCACCCGTTGGCGGGTGGCCGGGTCGAGCATGGGCAGTTGCCACAGCGGGCGTGCAGGGTCAGCCACCAATTCACGCAGCACGGTGAGCCAGTGCCCCGCCATGCGCTCGATGGTCGCCGCATCGAACAGGTCGGTCGCGTAAGTGAACGCAGCGCGCAGCACGCCACCCTGCTCGTACGTGTCCAGGCTCAGATCGAACTGGGTGGTGCGGCTGCGCCACTCCAGTGCGGACAGCTCCAGGCCAGAGCCCAGCGTGACCGCAGCCAGGTCGGCCACCTGCGGCTGGTGGTTGTACATCACCTGGAACAACGGTGCGTGGCTCAGGTTGCGCTCCACCTTCAACGCATCGACCAGGCGCTCGAAGGGAAGGTCCTGATGGGCCTGGGCGCCCAGCACGGTTTGCCGCACTGCCTGCAAATAGGCCAGTGCGTCAGCTTGGGCATCCGGCTGCAGGCGCAATACCTGGGTGTTGACGAACAGGCCGATCAGCCCCTCGACTTCTGCGCGGTTGCGGTTGGCCACCGGGCTGCCGATGCGCAGGTCGCACTGGCCGGTGTAACGCTGCAGCAGCACGCCGAAAGCACCGAGCAGAACCATGAACAGCGTCAGGTTGTGCTGCGCCGCAAAACTGCGCAATTGCTGAGCAAGCGCCGTGTCCACCACCAGCTCCTGGCGGCTGCCTTTGAAACTTGGCGCGGCCGGGCGTGGGCGGTCGAGCGGCAACTCCAGCACCGGCTGCTCTTCACCCAACGTGGCTTGCCAGTAGGCCAGCTGGCGTTCGAGTTCGCCGGCTTCAAGCCAGCGCCGCTGCCACAGGGCGTAATCGACATACTGGATCGGCAGCGCCGGCAGTTGCGGCTGTGTGCCAGCGGCGCAGGCGTCATAACAGCGGCTGAATTCGTCGATCAGCACATTCATCGACCAACCGTCAGCGACGATGTGGTGCAAGGTGAGCAGCAACACGTGGTCCTGCTCAGCCAGTTGCAGCAGGCGGATGCGCAGCAACGGGCCATGCTCCAGGTCGAAGGGGCACAGCGACTCGGCCTCGACCTCGGTTTGCACCCGTGCCTGGCGGGCGTCTTCGGCCAGCTCGCGCAGGTCCAGGCGCTGGATCTGCGGCGCGCCCGGGCGGTGCACCTGGCACAGGCGCTCATCGGCCTGCTGCTGGAACACACAGCTCAGGCTCTGGTGGCGTTCGAGCAGGTGGCTGAACGCCTGCTGCAAGGCGGCCTCGTCAAGTGCCCCCTTGAGGCGGACCGCACCTGGCAGGTTATAGGCACCGCCGTGCGGATCCAGCTGCCAGAGCACCCACATGCGTTGCTGGGCGAACGAGGGTGCAAGACGGTCGTCAGCCGCCACCCCGGCCGGAATAGGGAACTGGGAAAAGTCGATGCCCTCTCTGGCCAGGGTTTCAAGGAACAGGCGGCGCTTTTCCAGCGGCAATTCAATGAAACGGCGGGCCAGTTGCAGGGACTTTTCGGGATTCATCAGCTTGCTTTCCGTACGAGTGGGGTACCACGGGCAGTGCCCGGCTATCCCTACGAAACGGATACAACCTGCAAAAAATTAACACCTCCACCCCCCGCCAGCGCCGGGCGGCGCGCTAAATTTCGCAGCCCGCCCTTCGTTCCGTTCTCACACCCCACCCCCCACGAAGAGGCTGCGCCGTGGAACTGCAACCTTTGCTGAGCAAGCTGTTCGCCAATGCCGGTGCCGTCGGCGTCGAAGGCACCTTCCAATTCATCTTCGGCCCGCAGCAGGCCTACTGGTGCGAAGCTGGTACCCAGCCGCGCACCGAGGCCGGTCGGCATGCCACGCCGGATGTCACCATCGAAGTCACCCAGCAAGACCTGCTGGGCATCATGGCCGGCAGCGCCAACGTCGAAGAGCTGTTTGCTGGCGGCCGGCTGAAAATCGGCGGCAACCTGGGCCTGGCCACTTTGCTTCCGCAAATCATCGACCTGGCGCGCAAGGGGGTGACGGCGCAGAAGACCGACATGAACCAGCGCCATGTCACGCCACCGCGCTACAGCGAACGTGTGTCGGCCAGCCTGCCACAGCTGACCGAGGTAGAAAGAATCCCCGCCGCGCAGCTGGATGCCGAGCGCTTCCAGCGCAACTTCCTGCCGTACGGCACACCGGTGGTGATCAGTGACGCCCTGCGTGAGTGGAAGCTGTTCAACCTCGAGCGCCAGGCTTCGCTGGAGCACTTCGCCGAACTGCAGGGCATCACCCGCCATGGCGACTATGTGAAGAAGACCTTCTCCACCGAGCGCGACTTTCGCTCCACTTCCATGGCAGATTTCATCAACTCGCTGGACAACCCGCAGCCACGCACCGGCAACGGCGAGCCACCGGCTTACATGGGCAACAACATCGTGCCTGCGCAGTTGCTTGAGCTGATCCAGTACCCGCCCTACTTCGAGCGCTCGCTGTACATCGCACCGCGCATCTGGATCGGCCCCAAAGGCACCCTCACCCCTTTGCACCGCGACGATGCCGACAACCTGTTCGCCCAGGTGTGGGGGGACAAGTCGTTCATCCTGGCAGCGCCGCACCATCGCCCGGCACTCGGCACCTGGTCGACCTCACCCAAGGGCGGCCTGGACGGGTGCGACTTCAACCCCGATGCACCGGTTTACCAGCGCTTCCCTGACGCGCGCGGGGTTACCTTCCTGCGCGTGCTGCTGCAAGCCGGCGACCTGTTGTTCCTGCCCGAAGGCTGGTTCCACCAAGTGGAGTCGGTGTCGACATCGCTGTCGGTGAATTTCTGGGTCAACTCCGGGCGCGGCTGGTAAGCGGCACAGGGCGCGACAGGCATGCCGCGCCAACTCCCGTGGCAGCGGGCTTGCCGAGAAATGGGGCGCAACGCGCCCCCTCGTGAGCTCAGACCGCCGCAGCCAGTGCCTCGGCAAAGCGCTGCGCCACGTCATCGATCTGCTGCGCGCTGATGATCAGCGGCGGCAGGAAGCGCACCACCGCACCGTGGCGCCCACCCAACTCCAGAATGAGCCCGCGTTTGAGGCATTCGCGCTGTACCTTGGGTGCCAGTTCGCGATTGGCCGGTGGGTGGCCCAGCACATCGCGCGGGCCTTGCACATCGACCAGTTCGACCCCGAGCATCAGGCCACGCCCACGGATATCGCCCAACTGCGGATAGTCGCGTTGCAGCCGCTGCAGGTGATCACGCAGGCGCTGGCCCATGGCCTCGGCATGCTCGGCCAGCCGATGCTCGACCAGGTAGTTGATCACCGCCGAACCCGCCGCCATGGCCATCTGGTTGCCACGGAAGGTGCCGGCATGGGCGCCCGGCTTCCAGGTGTCGAGCCAGTCGCGGTACACCACCACCGCCAGCGGCAGGCTGCCACCAATGGCTTTGGACAGGGTGACCACATCCGGCACGATGCCAGCGTGCTCGAAGGCGAACATCCGCCCGGTACGGGCAAAACCGCTCTGAATCTCATCGACGATCAGTGCAACACCGGCTTGCTCGGTGATGCGGCGCACCCCCTTGAGCCATTCGACATCGGCAGGAATCACCCCGCCTTCGCCCTGCACCACCTCCAGGATCACGGCAGCGGGCAGCGGCACGCCGCTTTCAGGGTCGAGCAGCAGGTTTTCCAGGTAATGCAGGTTGGCCTTGACCCCGGCTTCGCCACCCAGGCCGAACGGGCATCGGTAATCGTAGGGGTACGGCATGAACTGCACCCCGTTGCCCAGCAAGGCACCCAGCGGCTGCTTGGGGCCATGGCTGCCCATCAGGCTCAGCGCGCCCTGACTCATGCCATGGTAGGCGCCCTGGAAGGCCAGCACGGTGCTGCGCCCGGTGGCGCTGCGCACCAGCTTGAGCGCTGCCTCCACGGCGTCGGTCCCGGTCGGGCCGCAGAACTGCACCTTGGCTTCACGGCGCAATGCTTCGGGCAGGATGCCGAACAGGTCCTGAACGAAGCGGTCCTTGACCGGCGTGGTCAGGTCGAGTGTGTGCAAGGGTATTTCATCGGCCAGTACACGCTGGATGGCCTCGATCACCACCGGGTGATTGTGGCCCAAGGCCAAGGTGCCGGCGCCCGCCAGGCAGTCGATGAACTGCCTGCCCTCGACATCTTCGACATGGATGCCACGGGCGCGCTTGAGCGCCAGCGGGATGCGCCGCGGATAACTGCGGGCGTTGGATTCCTGTTGCTGCTGGCGTTGCAGCAGGGGCGACTCGGTGAACTCGTACAGCGGTTGCGGCGCACTGGCCGGCGGGACCTGGGCAAGGCTGGAAGCAGTCGACATGGGTAAATCCTCGCAAGCAAGCGAATGTGCGGGTAGTTGTCGCTTGGAAAACGCTTGGCTGGGGGGAGGATTTAGCGCTTGTTATGGGATTTTTTGGGGTCTGTACCGGCGATGGGGCCGGTACAGGCGGCGAAGATCAAGCCCCCGAGCGCGCCGGCACTTGCAGCACCACCCGCAAGCCATCGCTCTGGCTGTCGAAGCGCAAGCTGCCGGCACAGCGCTGCACGATCGCCTGAACAATCGCCAACCCCAGCCCGCAGCCACCGCTCTGGCCGTTGCGCCAAAAGCGCTCGGTCAAGTGCTGCAGGTCATCAGCGGCAATACCAGGCCCATGGTCGCGCACCATGAAACCAATCTGCCCGTCGGCCATCTGCACCTCCAGTTCCACTTCAGTATCACCGCCATGGCGCAGAGCGTTGTCCAGCAGATTGCGCAGCGCCGCCACCGCCAGCGGGGCCGGCATGCCGAGGTAGATCTGCGTGGCCTGCTCGGGCAGGCGCAGAACGATGCGCCGGTTGTCACCCCCACCGGCATCCTGCACGGCCTGCCGGGCGACCTGTTCGGCGCTGCACTGCACGCCATCTTCGAACGACAGGCTGCCTTCGACCCGCGCCAGCAGCAGCAGCTGTTCCAGGGTCCGGTGCATGCGGTCGGTGCCCTGTTCTGCATGTTCCAGCGCCTGTTCGCGCACTGCGCCATCGGTCATGCGGGCCACCTGCAGGTGGGTCTTGATCGCCGTCAGCGGGCTGCGCAGTTCATGCGCGGCGTCGTCGGTCAGCCGCCGTTCGCGCTCAAGGGTCTGGGCGATGCGCAGAAACAGCTGGTTCTGGGTGTCGAGCAAAGGTTGCAACTCACTGGGCAAGCCCGCCACCTGCAACGGCTCAACGCTGTCGGCACGCCGCCTGCGCAAGGCGTCACGCATGCGATTGAGCGGCTCCAGGCCTTTGCCCAGGCCGATCCACACCAGCCCCAGGCTGCCGAGCAAGGCCATCAGCACCGGCGCCGAAGCTGCCAGCAGGATCGACTGGTTAAGTGCCTCGCGCTCCATGTGACGGTCGGCAGTGGTGATGCGCACATCGCCATGGTTGTAGGTGAAGGTACGCCACAGTGCACCGTCGATGGTCTGGTCGCGGAAGCCGCTTTGTTCATCGTCCATGCCCCCATCATGCTTGTGGTTGCTGGCAAGAATCTCGCCGCGCAGCGAACTTACCTGGCAGGCCATGCCGTCGGGCACGGTGAACTGGTCGGCGGAAAAGTGCGCCTCTTCGCCCTTGGCGGTCAGCGGCTTGGGCAACTGGTCGATCAGCCCGGCAACCATGCGCGCCGAAGCCACCAGGCGCTGGTCGAGGGAGAACATCATCTGCTGGCGCAGGTCGCGCAGCATCCAGGCAGCAGCGAGCACCCAAATGATGATGAACGCGCTGCCCAGAATCAGGCTCAGGCGTACCCGCAGGCTCATGATACGGCTTCCTCTGGCGCCTGCGCCGGGCCAAGGCGGTAGCCCAGGCCGCGCACGGTCTCGACGATGCTGTTGCCAAGCTTGCGGCGCAAGTGATGGATATGCACGTTGAGGGCGTTGCTTTCGACTTCGTCGCTGAAGCCGTACACGCAGTCCTTGAGCTGTTCACTGGACAGCACCCGGCCCGGGTTCTGCAGCAGCGCCTGGAGCAAGGCCTGCTCACGCCGCGACAGGTCGACCGGCTGGCCGGCCAGGGTCGCTTCGCAGCTACTGGGGTCGTAGCGCAGCGGGCCATGCTCGATCACGTTCACCGCCCGCCCGGCAACCCGGCGTAGCAAGGTGTGCAGGCGCGCGGCCAGCTCGCGCAGGTCGAAGGGCTTGAGCAGGTAGTCGTCGGCACCGGCCTGCAGGCCGTCGACCCGGTCGGTGACCGCATCGCGCGCGGTGAGCACCAGCACCGGCAGATCGATACCCTGCTGACGCAAGCGGCGCAACAGCTTGAGGCCGTCTTCATCGGGCAGGCCAAGGTCGAGGATCATCACGTCGAACTGCGCCGCCTGGAGCATGGCACGGGCGGCACCGGCGTTGGCCACGCGGTCGACGGTCAGGCCTTGGGCGGTGAGGCCGGCGCAGATGCCGCTGGCGATCAGGTCGTCGTCCTCGCAGAGCAGAACGTGCATGGTGGGGGCTCCCGGAGTGGTGTGGCTGGCATTGCACTATTGGGGGATTAAGGGGGGATTATGGGCTTTTTTCCGGTAGCGGGTGTGTCGGTTGTTTGAGGCCCGACGCATGAATTCTAGCGCCGGTGAGATCGAGTGCCGCCCGCGCTCAGCGGTTTACCGCCTCTGGCCGGTCCACATCCTGCAACACCCCGGCGTCCTGCACTTCAAACCTGATGCAACTCGCCGGGTGTGCCTTCACCACAGAACGCGCCCCTTCATCACCCGTCAGGCGTGAAAGCGCCGGCCAGAAATCGCGCCCGAACAACACGGGGTGCCCCTGTTGGCCGTCATGTTCTGGCAAGACGATCCTGGACAAATCGGCAACCGCGGCAAGCTGGCCCAACGTTGCCTGAGCGATCCAGGGCATATCGCCCAACAGCACCGCCACTGCCTGTGCCTCACTATCGATCAACGACGCAGCCCCAGCCGCCAGGCTATGCCCCATCCCCAATCCGGCATCCGGGCTGGAAATGATCCGGCATGCGCCCGGCAAGCCCAGGTCCTCGCCCCGCTCGCCATCGCGCAGTACCACGCGAACATCGCTGAACACCGAGCAAGCCCGCTCGACGCTATGCACCAGCAAGCTACGCCCGTCGCCCAACGTGGCCCGGCGCTTGTCGCCACCGAAACGCACGCTGCTGCCCGCCGCCAGCACCAGCGCGACGATGCTCACAGCGCCGCCCGCTGGATGCCGTTACGCATGCGCAGGATATCGGCCAGCACTGCCAGGGCGATCTCTGCGGGGGTCTTGCTGCCCAGGTTGAGGCCGATCGGTGCGTGGATGCGCGCCAGCTCGCCGCTGGCCAGGCCACCGATGCGCTGCAGGCGTTCGCGACGCTTGTCGGAGGTGGCCTTCGAGCCCATCACGCCAATGTAAAACGCCTCGGTACGCACTGCTTCAAGCATGGCCAAGTCATCGATTTTGGGGTCATGGGTCAATGCAACCACTGCCGTGTCGGCATGGCAACCACCGTTGGCGATGAATTCCGACGGCAGCTCGCGGCGCACTTCGATGCCGTCCAGCACCACGCCTTCGAGCACCTCGTCACGCGGGTCGCAGAGGATGACTTCAAAACCCAGCCCTTTGCCGAACTCGGCGCAATAATGCGCAACGCTGGAATACCCCGCCAACAGCAGCCGCTGGGCAGCGCCCACACGCAGACGCACACGGGTGCTATCACGTTCGACCCTTGGGCCCTGGCACGAGTCGTCGCTGAGCCGGCGCGTGCCGTCAGGCAGGCTCACCTCGCGCAAGAGCCGCCGCTGGCCCTGCAACGCACCAGCCAAGGCGCGCAGATGCGCCTGCACTTCGCAATCGGCCGGCAGGTTTTCCACCAGCACCTCCAGCACCCCGCCACAGGGCAGGCGAATGCTCGAACGCCGGTCGCTGCCATCGCCATAACGCACGATCGCGACCGGCTCGGGAAACTCGCCAAGGGCCACGCGCTCAAGGAAGTCTTCCTCGACGCAGCCGCCCGACAGCGAGCCCACCCACTGCCCTGCCTCGTTCACCGCCAGCAGCGAGCCCGGTGCGCGAGGCGCCGACCCGTAAGTGGCAAGCACCGTGCACAACCAGACCCGCTGGCCGTTGCCCGACCACTGCATCGCCTGGTGTACGACCTGCAGATCTAGATGTTGCACGTATTACTCCGCCTTCAGCTCAGCTAGCTGCTGTACGCTCAAATCACCCGGCAATCCGCCCCAGGCCTGACGCAGGTAGTTGACCATATCCGTGACCTGCTCATCACTGAGTTTGTCGGCAAAGCCTGGCATTGGCTGCATGCGTTCGAAGCCTGTGAATTGCTGCTCACGGATACCGTCGAGGATGGCCTTGACCAGGTTGCGCGAGTCCCCCTGACGCAGCACCGTGTTGCCCTGCATGGCCACCGCGATATGCGGCTTGCCTTCGCCGTCGACACCGTGGCAGCCGGCGCAGACGTTGAGGTACTGCTGACGGCCGCGCTTGGCGCTGTCGCTGAGCTGGTCCAGGGGGACTTCCTGTATGACCTTGGCAGGCGGTGGCTGTTCACCCAACAGATAAGTGGCCATGGCAGCCAGGTCGGCGTCCTTGAGATGCTGGGTGCTGTGGTGCACCACCGGGTACATCTCGTTGAACATGCTGCCCTGGGCGCTGATGCCGTGCTTGAGGAAGGTGGTGAGGTCGGGGTGGGTCCAGCCACGCTCGGCGAGGTCCTTGGCCAGCAGGCTCGGTGCCAGGTAGCCATTGAGCAGCCCGCCGGTCAGGCGCTGATCCTGCTGCAGCGCACCAATCGGGTTACGCGGGGTATGGCACTCGCCGCAGTGGCCCATGACTTCGACCATGTACTGCCCGCGCTGCCATGCCGGGCTCTTGCCGTCGGTGGGCTGCAACTGCACGCTCTTGCCGTACAGCATGTTCCAGCCCGACAGGCCCATGCGCACGTTGAACGGGAAGCTGAGCTTGGTCTGCGGTGCCGGGCGGTTGATCGGCGGCACGGTCATCAGGTATGCAAGGATCGCGTCCGAGTCTTCCCGCAAGATCAGGTGGTACGAGGTGTAGGGCATGGCCGGGTACAGGTTGGCGCCGTCCTTGCGTTTGCCCTCGGTGACGGCCGCAAAGAATTCGTCGGCCGTGTAGTTGCCGATGCCGTACTGTTTGTCCGGGGTGATGTTGGTGCCATAGATGGTCCCGAACGGCGAGTGGATCGGCAGGCCGCCGGCATACGGCGCGCCGCCTTCGGCGGTGTGGCAGGCCATGCAGTCGGCAGCACGGGCCAGGTATTCCCCACGTTTGACCAGCGCCTGGTCATCTGCCTGGGCAACCATGGCGACGGCAAGGCCCAGCGCCAGCGTGAGACCGGAACGAACGAACGCCATGCTCAACCCTCCTTGACCAGGCCGAGGTCGTTGAGGACCGTGCGGGTAGCATCGTAATAGCGTACGTAGCCGGTGCAGCGGCAAATGTGATGCCCCAGACTCTCTTCGATGCGGTCTTCAAGTTCGCTCTTCTTCACCGGCTGGCGCTGGGCATTTTCCACCAGCACGGTCGCCGCGTTGACGAAGCCGGGTGCACAGTAGCTGCACTGGAAGGCGAACAGGTCGACGAACTTCTGCTGGATCGGGTTCAGCGTGAAGTTGCCGGCCTCGTCCTGCTTGGCATGGCTCTCGATGGTACGGACCTTCTTGCCGGCGAAGTAGTGGGCACCGGTGATGCAGGTGCGCACTTCTTCACTGGTGCCATCGGGGTTGTCGACGATCACCACGCAGGCATGGCAGATACCCTGGCCGCAGCCCAGGCGCGAGCCGGTGAGGTTCTGGTGTTCGTGCAGGTAATCGATCATCGCCAGGTCGTCGGGGACCTCGACCGGACCGACAGGTTGACCATTGAGGGTCAGTTGAAGCGGACGGTTAGCCATTGAGGGCCTCCTTGATGCGGGCTGGAGTAATCGGAAGATCGCGAACACGCTTGCCAATGGCATGGGCCACGGCGTTGCCGATGGCACCGACCACCGGGATCATCACCACCTCGGCAATGCCCTTGGACGGGTCGGTGGGCGACAACGGTGGGAGGATCTCGGACGTCTGCTTCCAGACGGCCACGTCCTTGGCATGCGGCAGGCGATAGCGGTTGAAGTTCCAGTCGCCCTCCCCCGGGCCACCCTCATGCAGTGGCATCTCTTCGGTCAGCGCATGGCCAATGCCCATGGCGATGCCGCCTTCGAGCTGGCCCTTGACCAGCTCCGGTACCAACACCCGGCCGCACTCGACCCAGCTGTGATGGTTGAGCACCTGGACTTCATGGGTGCCCTTGTTCACTTTCACTTCGACGATAGTGGCCACTGGGCTGTAGTAAGTGACCATGGCGTTGTTCAACTGGGTGGCCGGGTAGGCGGCGTTCTGCCGGTCGAGCAAGTGGTAGCCGTTGCTGCTCATCTGCGCTTTCTTGGCGTTCGGTGCACCGTCGCCGTACTTAACGGCCACGGCATCGAGCGGGAAGCGCTCGCGCACGCCGTCGATGACGAAGTCGGCTTCCGCCCAGCTCCAACGGTTGAAACCGTGAACGCTGACGCCGGTGACCAGGCCCATTTCGTGGGCTTTCTTCGCAAGCTCGGCGAAGGGAATGGGCGCCAGCCCGTTGCCGGTCAGCTCACCATTGACCCACACCGCGTTCTCGCGGCGCACCACCAAGGGGTTGGCCTGCCCGCCGAACGGGCCTTGGCGCCACAGGGCCATGGCCGCCGGCCAGAGGCCATGATTGAACAGCACGCGCGCCGCTTCCCGGGTGGCGTGGCTGAAATAGAACGCCGAGTTGGTCGCCGACGATGGCGATGCCAGTTTGCCGACCCAGCGCGGGTTGCGCAGCGCCGCATCCTGCTCGGCCTGGCTGATCAGGTAAGGGTTGCCGCTGGTGGCCAGTTGCAGTTCAGGCCACTCGGTCACTGCGGTCTTCACCTCGTCGGCCGAGCGGCCGAGGAAGTCGCTGACCACCAGGGCCTGGGAAGTGGACATGCCGGTGCCCAGTTCGGTGCCGATGTGGCGCAGGCTGATGCGGCCATCGGCAGTGAACTCGACGCTGGCCATCGGCGCTTCGGAACCGGTGCCGAAATCCTTCTGGCAAATGGCAAAGCCCACGCCGTACCAGTGGTCCGGGTCCTTGGCGTCCATCTGTCGCTTGCGCGCGTCACGGTTGCGCCACCAGTCGTGGGCAGCAGCCTTGTCGAGGATCTCGTGCAGGCGCAGAGCGCCGGCGGGCACTGCGCCTTGGGTGTTCTTCATGCCTGACTTCAGCGCATTGGCCCGACGCAGGTCGATGGCATCGACACCCAGGCGTTGGGCGACCTCGTCGACCATCATTTCGGTGGCCGCCATGGTCTGCAGGGTACCGTAGCCACGCATGGACCCTGCCTCGACGCCCCGCGAGTGGTAGGCGGTGACGGACAGGTCGTTCTGCGGCATGTAGTAGATAGACTGCGCCGCCGTGGCCCCGACTGCGGCCACCGACGGGCTGTAGTTGATGCGGCCACCGCCGTCACAGCTCATGTCGGCGCGGAAGATCCTGAAGCTGTTGTCCTTCTTGTCCACGGCCAGTTGATAGCGGATGTCGAAGGCATGACGCTTGATGCCGCTCTGGAACTGCTCATAGCGGTCGTTGGCCAGGCGGACCGGCACGCCGGCGCCATACAGCGCGGCAACCGCAGCGTAAAACACGAAGATGTTGTTGTCTTTGGAGCCATAACCCACGGTGTAACCCGGGTGTATGTTGAGGTGTTTGAGGGCGAAGCGCGACGGCTTGATCATGTGCACGCAGTCCTGCGCCACTTCGAACGGGCACTGGGTGGCGACCACGAAGTGCAGCGTGCCGGTGCCGGCGTCGTACCAGCCATTGCCGTTGTCGGGCTCAAGCGCCGCCGGTTCGATGGAAGGCGTCTTGTAGCGCTCATCGAACACCAGCCAGTCTTCGGGCGGGTTGTCCAGTTGCTCGCCGATGCGTTTGGCGTAGAACAGGCCCTGCTCGGTGAGGTCGCCGTGCTGGTTGGGCTGCTTGGACCACACCGGCTTACGGTTGAGAATGGTGGGGAACAGCATGGCGTTCTTCAGGCTGGAGAACTCATCGTCGTCGAACGGCGTGGCCCCACCAACGCGGACGAAGCGGAAGCTGCCATAGGGGTCGCGCTGATACAGCGGGGCCTGGGCCCCGTAGCGGATCGCCTTGTCATTGAACTGCAGCTTGCGCTTGGCCTGGCGGAAGCGCTCGAAGTCGTTCCAGATCAGGATCGCCACCGGGTGGCCTATGAACATCGGCACCTTGCCAGGTGGCAGCAGCGGGTCGGGCGAATGGGCTTCGGGCCAGGCAATGCCGTCCTTTTCCAGGTCAGCGGAGGTGACGATGCGGTCTGGCTGCAACCCGGCGCCGAGCCACTCAAGGTCGTAACCGGCGTAGATACGGTCGGCCTTGGTGGTCTTGAGCAACATGGCGTGCCCTTGCTGCTCGGGCCAGCCGGGCATGTCCTTGGCGCGGATGTCGCGGGCAAAGACTTTGTTGCCGCACACCTTGGACAACGCGTCGTTACGGAAACGCGCCTTGCCGTCGTGGTTCATCCACTTCTGCGGCGAGGTGGTGACACGATCTTCCATCAGTGCGGCGAAGGCCTGGCTGCCGAGCGGCGCCATGCTCACGCCGACACCGGCGATCAGGCCACCTTGCAGGAAGGAGCGCCGGGAAATATCACGGTTGGACATGCTTGATCCTCTGGGCAGGCCGCTGCCTGCCCATCTTTTGATTCTTGTGCTGGAAACGCGGAAGGAGGTGACCGCCGACACAGGGCGCCCACAGAAAACTGACTTTCACGTCAACTTTACAGCACTCAAGTAGGTTTTGGCAAAGTCAAGCAGACAGTATGTCGCGGTATGTCCATGCTCAGCTCGCACGAACGTGGCCACAGGTTAACCTTGGGTTAATCGGCTCAGGCCAGCATGGCCCCGTTCAAATCTGCCAAGGCGAAGACATGCGCGTCCTCCTGCTCTTCCTAACATTCCTTATGGCCGGCCCGCTGCAGGCCAACCCGTTCGACGTAAAGCCCGACTTCCTGCCGGTGAACCAGGCGTTCGTCCTGACCCACGACCGCCAGGCCGACGGCCAGATGCGCCTTTATTTCCAGATCAAACAAGGTTACTACCTCTACCAGAAGCGCCTGAAATTCGACGGCCTGCCCGTCGAGCAGCACCCGCAACTGCCGCCGGCCCTCAACCATCACGATGAATTCTTCGGCGACAGCGCGGTGTACCGCGACCAACTCGAACTGCTGCTGCCCGCCAACGCCCAAGGCCAGTTGCGCCTGGGCTGGCAGGGCTGCGCCGACGCCGGCCTGTGCTACCCGCCGCAAACCACTGTCATCGACCTGGGCGGCAGCGCCGCGCCTGCCACTGACCAGGCCAGCGACCAAGCCCTGGCCAGCGGCCTGCAAAGCGCCAGCCTTGGCTGGAGCCTGCTGGCGTTCTTCGGCCTCGGCCTGCTGCTGGCGTTCACCCCTTGCTCGCTGCCCATGCTGCCGATCCTCGCCGGCCTGGTCATGGGCAACGGCGCCAGCGCACGACGTGGCTGGGTGCTGGCCGGGGTCTACGTGCTGAGCATGGCGCTGGTGTATGCAGGGCTCGGCGTGGTCGCCGCGCTGCTTGGCGCCAGCCTGCAAGCCTGGCTGCAGCAGCCTTGGCTGTTGGGCAGCCTGGCGGCGCTGTTCGTGTTACTTGCCCTGCCGATGTTTGGCGCTTTCGAATTGCAATTGCCAGCCGCCCTGCGTGATCGCCTGGACCGTGCCGGGCAGAGCACCCGGGGCGGCAACCTCTACGGTGCGGCGCTATTGGGAGCACTGTCCGGCCTGCTGCTCGGGCCGTGCATGACCGCCCCGCTGGCCGGCGCCCTGCTTTACATCGCGCAGAGTGGCGATGTGCTGCAAGGCGCGCTGGTGCTGTTCAGCCTTGGCCTGGGCATGGGTGTGCCACTGCTGTTGCTGGTGACCTTGGGCAACCGCTACCTGCCGCGCCCGGGCGCCTGGATGGAGCGGGTCAAGGGGGTGTTCGGCTTCGTGTTCCTGGCCATGGCCCTGTACACCGTACGCAGCCTGCTCGCCGCACCGCTGCTGCTGGCCTTGAGCGGCGCGTGGCTGATTGCACTGGGCTGGGCCGCGTGGCCGGCCCTGCAGCGCTTGCCTGCCTTGCGCGCCGTACCGCTGCTGGGCGCATTGTGGGGGGGGCTGCTGCTGATAGGCGCTGCCGCCGGTGGCGATGACCTCTGGCAGCCGTTGCGCCCGTTTGCCGGTGGCCCCGCACCTTCGGCCACTCAGCACGCCGAAGATGCGTTTGTCACCGTCAGCCGCCCGGAGGACCTGCAACGTGAGCTCAATGCGGCCAAAGCCCGTGGCCAATGGGTGATGGTCGATTACTACGCCGACTGGTGCGTATCGTGCAAAGTCATGGAAAAGCAGGTGTTTGCCCGTGACGAGGTGCAAGCCAGCCTGGCCGGCGTGCACCTGCTGCGCCTGGACGTGACCGCCGATGCCCCCGCCAGCCGCGCGCTGCTGCAACGCTACCAGGTACCCGGCCCACCCAGCATCATCTGGCTCGGCCCGGAAGGCGAGGAACGCCGCGCACGGCGCATCACCGGCGAGGTGGATGCGGCCGCATTCCTGCAACATTGGGCCCAGACCAGGAGCCAAGGTTGATGCTGACTGTAACCTTGGGGCCCCTGACCATGGCCCTCAATCATCTGTTGATGCTCGCCGCCCTGGGCATCGCCAGCGTGGTCGGCTGGTGGGTCGCCCGGCGTGGCGGCGAAAGCCCGGAGTCGGCGCTATTCAACCTGTTCCTGATCGGCCTGCTGTGCGCTCGGCTGGGTTTCGTGCTGGTTTACTGGCCGATGTACCGCGATGACCTGGTGCAGGTGATCGACATCCGCGACGGTGGCTTCCTGCTCTGGTCGGGGCTGATCGGCGTCGTACTCGCCAGCCTCTGGCAAGGCTGGCGCCACCCCGGGCTGCGCCGCCCGCTGGGCTGGGCACTGTTCAGTGGCGCGCTGTTCTGGGGGCTGGCCAGCCTTGGCAGCCATCTGTACAGCAAGGGCACCGAGCTGCCAGAGCTGAGCCTGCGCAATGCCAGCGGGCAATCGGTTGCGCTGCACAGCTACCGCGGCAAGCCGCTGGTGATCAACATCTGGGCGACCTGGTGCCCGCCGTGCCGACGGGAAATGCCGGTGCTGCAACACGCCCAGGGTGAGTACCCTCACGTGACTTTCCTGTTCGTCAACCAGGGCGAGACGCCTGAAAACGTCAGCACCTTCCTCGCCACCACCGGCCTGAGCCTGACCCATGTGCTGTTCGACGGCACCGGCATCCTGGCCCAGCGGGTAGGTTCGATGGCCCTGCCCACCACCCTGTTCTACGACGCCAACGGGCGGCTGATCGGCAGCCACCTGGGCGAGCTGTCCCGGGCCAGCCTGCGCCATGCCCTGGAACCTTTCGAACGGGCCGCTGCGCCCGCCCCTGCCGCACAAGGAAAATGACATGCGACTGACTGCACTGCTGCCCCTGTCCCTGGCCCTGCTGGCCACCCCGCTGGCGCATGCCGAAACCCTGCCCAAGGCAATCGAGCAACTGCAAGCCAAGGGCGCCGTGATCAAAGGCCGCTTCGATGCACCCGATGGCCTGCGCGGTTACGCCGCCGAGTACCAGAACAACGGCATCGCCCTGTACCTCACACCCGATGGCAAGCATGTACTGGTCGGCAGCCTGTTTGACGAACAGGGCCAGGACCTCAGTGCCGCCCCCCTGGAAAAGCTGGTGTACGGGCCCATGTCCAAGGCCATCTGGGCGAAGCTGGAAGAAACCAGCTGGATCGCTGACGGCAAAGCCGATGCACCGCGCAAGGTATACCTGTTCAGTGACCCGAACTGCCCATACTGCAACATGTTCTGGCAGCAGGCACGGCCATGGGTAGAGTCGGGCAAGGTGCAGCTGCGCCATATCATGGTCGGCATCATCCGCGAGGACAGCCCAGGCAAGTCGGCGGCACTACTGGCCGCCAAGGACCCGGCCAAAGCGCTGGAACAGCATGAAAAAGCAGGCAAGGCCAGCACGCTGAAAGCGCTGGACAAGGTGCCAGAGGCGGTGCAGCAGAAACTGGCGGCGAACCTGGCCTTGATGGAAGAAATGGGCCTGCAGGCCACCCCGGCAATCTTCTATCAGGATGAGCAGGGCAACCTGCAGAGCCAGCAAGGGGCACCGCGGCCGGAGTTGTTGGGGAAAATTCTCGGCAAGCGTTAAATGTTGCAGATTTTGGGTTCTCGGTGCTCCTGAGATCGAGCGCCGCGCGGGCGGCGCTCGATCTCGCAAGCGCAACAATACCCCTCCCTGAAAGAAGGGGGACAAAGCAGGTCCCCTTCCACCCGGCTATTGAGTTGCCCGCCGAAAACATCACGAAACACTAATCACAAAAAAAACGCTATAAACGCATCGCAATCAATTCAAAGAATAAAAGCGAAAAGGACTACACCACCTCAAGAAAACCTGCCAGAACATCTCAATAAACGACAAGATCCACCCATCCTACTTAGTCTCTGTAGGAAAACACCTAAGCATTATTCTTACATTTAAAAACCCCAATAAACCGCCGCATCAGTTTCGCTCGCTCAGGGCCGGATTAACACAGGTTGACATTTGCCAACCCTACAGCAACTCTTGACGCAGGCTTACTCTGCAGCCTGGCTGGCTTCAGTCACAGCACTTGAATTGCATCCCAGAGACGAAATGAAAACAATAAGAATCTACAACTATGAAATACTTAACTTTGAACCACCCCCAAACAACAACCTAAAGCACCGGACCTCCCCGCCTCGGCCATGCCAGAGGACAAACATCACTCTATTATTGTGCACTCAACTCATTGGCTACACGATCATCAACGCCACCATTCAAAACAATGAAGAAAACCTCCCGAAACGTATCGAATACTGGGTGACCGCAGCCACCTCTTTGCGGGTAAATCGACTCCCACAGGCTCGCCGCTGTATGTGATACAACGCAAAACCTGTGGGAGCGGGGTAGCCCGCGAAGAGGCCGTTACAGACTAAGCTGTGGCTGTCACAACCCCTCCAGCTCCGCCATCAGATCACTCAACCGATCCACCTTGCCCTCATCCAGCGCGCTGCCCTGCAGCCCACGCACATACTCCGCCAACTCCTCAACCGTACTGCACTCGAACATCGCCCGCAGCGGCACGTTCAACTGCAACTGTTTCTGCACCCGCGAGGCAATCTGCGTTGCCAGAAGCGAATGCCCGCCCAGCTCGAAGAAGTTGTCGTGCACCCCTACCCGCTCGGCCTTCAGCACGTCGGCCCAGATAGCGGCGAGCACCTCTTCCAGCTCGTCGCGTGGCGCCAGGTAGGCCTGGCCATGCTGGCCGCCGATGTCGATAGCCGGCAAAGCCTTGCGGTCAAGCTTGCCGTTGGCGTTGTGCGGCAGGCTGTCGAACCAGCCCCAGTGCAGCGGCACCATGTATTCCGGCAAATCAGCACGCAGGCGTTGCTTGACCTGCTCCAGCAGCGCGGCATCGGCGGTAACGCCCTGATGAGCCACCAGGTATCCGACCAGGTGCTTGCCGTTGACACCGTCCTGTACACCCACGGCGGCGTCGCGGATTTCGACCTGCTCGTGCAGGCGGGCTTCGATTTCACCCAGTTCGATCCGGTAACCGCGGATCTTCACCTGGTGGTCGATGCGACCGACATATTCGAACACGCCATCCGGGCGCTGCCGTGCCAGGTCACCAGTGCGGTACAGGCGCTCGCCCGGCGCACCATGCGGGTGGGGGATGAAGGCCAGAGCGGTACGCACCGGGTCGCCGACATAGCCCCGGCCCACGCCGGTACCGGCTACGCACAGCTCGCCCACCGCGCCCAGCGGTACCAAGGCCTGGTCCTCGCCGTACAGATACAGGCGGTTGTTGTCGGTTGGCGTGCCGATCGGCAGGTAGCTGCCACGGGTCGAGGCCAGGTCGACGCGGAAGAACGCCACGTCATCGGAGCACTCCGCCGGGCCGTAGGCGTTGACCAGGCCGATGCCCGGGTAGCGCTGCAGCCATTGCGCGGCCAGCTCCGGCGGCATGGCTTCGCCGGTCGGCAGCATCCAGCGCAAGCCGCCCAGCGCCTGATGATCGTTGGCCAGCATGCCCTGGATCAGCGAGGGCACGCTCTCCAGCACCGTGATGCCGGTGGCCTGAACATGCGTCAGCAGGCCCTGCGGATCGTGGGCGATGGCGTTTGGCACGATCTCGACCCTGGCGCCGAACAATGGCGCGGCAAGGAACTGCCAGACCGAGATATCGAAGCTCTGCGAGGCGGTCTGGGCAATCACATCCTGCTCGCTCAGCGCCAGGTACGGCACCTTGCTCAGCTGGTTGTTGAGCATGCCGCGCTGCTCGACCATCACGCCTTTGGGCAGGCCAGTGGAGCCTGAGGTGTAGATCACGTAGGCAAGATTGTCCGGCCCACTGTGGATACCCGGGTTGTGGCTGGCGATGTTGCTCGATTGCACCTCCTCCCATATCAACAGCCGCGGCCGCGCCACGCCGGCCAGTTCGTCCAGCAACAGGCGCGCCTGCTCGGCACAGGCTGCGCTGCACACCAGCACCGGCGTGCGGCTGAGCTCGACGATACGCTGCAGGCGCGCCGACGGCAGACCAGGGTCCAAGGGCAGGTAACCGGCACCTGCCTTGAAGCTGCCGACGATCATGCCCAGCAGTGGCAGGCCCCGCTCGGCCAGCAGCGCGACCGGCTGATCGATGCCAGCACCCGCAGCGACCAGCGCATGGCCCAGGCGGTTGGCTGCCAGGTTCAACCCGGCATAGTCATAGCTCGCCTCCATGCAACGGGCCACCGTGCGCTCTGGGTGCGCGGCGACCTGTGCCTCGAACTGCGCGACGTAGCTCTGCTCCAGGGCATAGGCCCGTTCGGTGCGGTTGCACGCCTGAAGCAGGAAGCGTTCCTCTGCCTCACCCAGCAACGGCAGCTCGCTGACCTGCCCGTCGAAACCTTGCACCAACGCCAGCAACAGGCGCTTGAACTCGGCCAGCAGGCGCTCGACGGTTGAATGGTCGAAGTAGCGCTGGTCGAACGACAGGTGCAGGCCAAGGTCGTCGCCCGGGTAGCACACCGCCGTCAACGGGAAGTTGGTGTGAGTACGGCCTGAGTCGGAGCTGGCGTTGAGGTGCTGGGCATGGTCGAGCACCGCGGTTTCCACCGGGGCGTTCTCGAACACGAACAAGCTGTTGAACAGCGGCTGGCCTTTAGGCAGTTCGCTGCACTCCTGGATCGTCACCAACGGCAGGTATTCGTACTCGCGCAGCTCCATGTTGCGCTCCAGCAGGCCTTGCAGCCACTGGCGCACGCTGCAGCGCTGGCCCGGTTCGGGCAATTGCACACGCAGGGCGATGCTGTTGATGAACAGGCCGACGGTGCGCTGCATCTGCGGCATGCTCACCGGCCGCCCGGCCACGGTCACGCCAAAGGCCACGTCGCGCTCACCGCTGTAGCGGGCAAGCACCAGGGCCCAGGCCGCCTGGGCGAAGGTGTTGATGGTCAGTTGGTGAGCCTGGGCCAGTTCGCGCAGGCGCACGCCATCACTCACCTCCAGGCGGGTGTAGCAGTCACCGACCAGCATGCCGTCACCGGCATGGTCATGACGCAGCGGGCGGTCGCTTGGGATCGCCGTGGCGCGCTCGAAGCCGGCCAGGTTGGCCTGCCACCAGCGTCGTGCTTCGCCCAGGTCCTGGCGTTGCAGCCAGCCGATGTAGTCGCGGTAGCGTGGCGGCACCGGCAGCTGGGCCTGGCGGCCTTCGCCGAGGGCCTGGTAGAGCTCGAAGAAGTCGTTCATCAACAACGAGCGGCACCAGGCATCGATGAGGATGTGGTGGTTGCTCATCATGAACCAGTAACGTTCATCGTCCACCCGCACCAGCCGCAGGTGGAACGGCGCCTGGCGCAGCAGCTCGAAGCCGGCCTCGCGCTCTTGCTTGTGCAGTGCTTGCAGGCGTTGTTCCTGGGCCGTGTCGTCGAGGCCGCGCCAGTCCTGGTAGTCGACAGGAGTGTTCCCCGGTTTGTGGATGATCTGCAGCATCGCTTCGCCGGCATTCCAGCTGAACGATGCCCGCAGTGCCTCGTGGCGGGCCACCACCGCCTGCCAGGCCTGGGCGAAGCGCTGCGGGTCGAGGGCGCTGTTGATGCGGTAACGGTCCTGCATGTAGTAGATGCCGGTACCCGGCTCCAGCAGGGTATGCAGCAGCAGGCCCTCCTGCATTGGGGTCAGCGGGTAGACGTCTTCGATTTCGGCAGCCGGAACCGGTAGCGCGTCGATCTGTTCCTGGGTCAGGTGCGCCAGTGGGAAGTCCGAGGGCGTGAAGCTGCCCGTACCCTGGGCCAGGCAGTGGCCGACCAGGGCAAGCAGTTCGTGGCGATAAGCCTCGGCCAGGCGCGCAATGGTCTGCTCGTCGAAACGCTCGCGGCTATAGGTCCAGCGCAACTGCAAGGCACCGCCATAGACCTGGCCGTCGACGCTCAGCCAGTTCGGCAGTGGCGCGTCGAGGTCGTGGGCCAGGCCCGCAGGGGCATCCAGCGGCTGGAACAGCGCCGCACTGTCGAACTGCTGGTCGAACTGGCCGAGGTAGTTGAAGGTGATGCGTGCTTGCGGCAGCGCGGCCATGCTCTCGCGCCCGGCGTCATCAGCCAGGTAACGCAGCACGCCGTAGCCCTGGCCTTTGTGCGGCACCTGGCGCAGCTGTTCCTTGATGCGTTTGATCGAGGTGGCGCGGGCGCTGTCGTCCTCACCCGCCTGAGGGTTCAGGCGCAGCGGGTAGGCACTGGTGAACCAGCCCACGCTGCGGGTCAGGTCCATGTCTTCGAACAGCCCGTCACGGCCATGGCCTTCTAGCTGCACCAGCACCTCGTCGTCACCGGTCCAGCGGCACAGCGTGCGCGCCAGGGCAGTCAGCAGCAGGTCGTTGACCTGGGTGTGGTACGCCGCGGGGGCCTGCTGCAACAACTGACGGGTCTGCTCCACATCCAGAGCGATGGCCAGGGTATCGGCATGCCGCTGCAGGTTGCCGCCCTGCGGGTGATCGCATGGCAGCTCATGGCGCACATCCCCCAGCTGGTCTTGCCACCAGCCGAGCTCATCGCGCAGCGAATCGCTGCCGGCGTAGCTTGCCAGGCGCGCAGCCCAGTCAGCCATGGCGTGGGTCTTGGCCACCAGCGGCTGACCACGGTACAGCGCCTGCAGGTCTTCGAGCAGCACGCGCCAGGACACTCCATCGACCACCAGGTGATGGATCGCCAGCAACAGCCGCTGGGCGCCCTGCCCGTCGCTGACCAGCAAGGCCCGCAGCAATGGCCCCTGTTCCAGATCCAGGCTGCGTTGTACGTCGGTGTACAGCGCCTGACAGGCATTGAAATCGGCCACCGTGGCAGTCCATAGCAGTTGCTCGCCAGGCGATGCGGCGTATTCGCCCTGCCAGCGGCCATCTGCCTGGGTAAACCGCAGGCGCAGGCTGTCGTGGTGTGCCACCAGGGTGGCCAGGGCCCGCTCCAGCAGGGCGCTGTCCAGCGGCACGCGCGCCTGAAGCAAGACGGCCTGGTTCCAGTGTTGCGGTTGGGCCACCTCACTGTCGAAGAACCAGTGCTGAATCGGCGTCAGGCCGCTGCGGCCCTGGCGCTGGCCCTGCTCGATGCTGTTCGCCACCTCGCTGCGGCTGGCCACGGCGGCCAGTGTCTGGATGGTCTGGTGCTGGAACAGGTCGCGCGGGGTGAACTGCAGGCCAAGCTGACGGGCCCGGCTGACCACCTGGATGGACAGGATCGAATCACCGCCCAGTTCAAAGAAGTTGTCCTGCACGCCCACGCGGGAGATGTTGAGCACCTCGCGCCAGATCTGCGCCAGTTGCTCCTCAAGCGCGTTCGCAGGTGCCTGGTACTGTTCGCGGGCCTGTTCCAGGTCTGGCAGCGGCAAGGCACGGCGGTCCAGCTTGCCGTTGCCCATCAGCGGCAGGCTGCCCAGCAGCACCAGGTGCGTTGGCACCATGTAATCGGGCAGGTGCTGGCGGGTGTGCGCCTTGACCGCTTCGCGCAACCGGGCTTGGACCTCACTGTCAGCGCTGGCCTGCTTGCACACCAGGTAACCGACCAGCTGTTTGCCGCCGGGCAAGTCGTGAGCCAGCACCACAGCCTCTTCGATATCGGCATGCGCCTGCAGACAGCTCTCGATTTCGCCAAGCTCGATACGGAAGCCGCGGATCTTCACCTGCTGGTCGGCACGCCCGACATACTCCACCAGGCCGTCGGCGCGCAGGCGCACCAGGTCACCGGTGCGGTACAGGCGCCCACCGTCATGGCTGAACGGGTCGGCGACAAAACGCTCGGCGCTCAAGCCAGGGCGGTCGTGATAGCCCTGGGCAAGCCCTACCCCGCCGATGTACAACTCGCCGATGCCACCTTGTGGCAGCAACGCCAGGTCGTCATCGAGGATATAGGCACTGCGGGCACCGATCACCCGGCCGATCGGCACGCTGCCGGCATCGGTGGGCAAGGTGTCAGGGGCAAGACAAGCCAGGGGCATGACCACCGTCTCGGTCGGGCCGTAGGCGTTGAAGAACTGCTGGGGGGCGAAGGCCTGACGGATACGCGTCAGGTGCTCGCCGGTCAGCGCCTCACCGCCGGTGATCACCAGGCGTACCGGCAGTTGCTCGCCCTGCCCGGCCAGGTACTGGGCCAGCTGGCTGCCGTAGCTTGGGGTGAAACCGAGGATACTGACCTGCTGCTCGCGTACCAGTTGGCAGATGTCTTCGGCGCCCCATTGCCCCTGGGCACGCAGCACCACGCGGGCGCCGCACAGCAGCGGCACCAGCAGGCGCTCGCTGGCCGCGTCGAAGTTGATCGAATAGAAGTGCAGTTCGCAGTCGTCGCTGCGCATGCCGAAGGCCTTGATCACCGCCTGGCAATGCATGGCGATTTCACCGTGGCTGACCACCACACCCTTGGGTTTGCCGGTGGAGCCCGAGGTGTAGATCAGGTAGGCCTGGTGCTGCGGCAGGTTGAGGTTGGCCAAGGGTGCATCGCTGTAGGCGGACAAACCTGCGGCGTCGTCCTCCAGGCTCCAGCGCGCTACGCCGTCGGGCAGTTCGCCAAGGGTTTCGAGCAGCGCGCGCTGGCTCAGCAGCAGGCCGATGCGGCTGTCCTCGATCATGTAACGCAAGCGGTCGAGCGGGTATTCCGGGTCGAGCGGCACATAAGCGCCGCCGGCCTTGAGGATGGCCAGCAAGCCGACGACCATCTCCAGCGAACGCTCCAGCGCCAGGCCCACGCGCACCTGCGGGCCGACACCCCGCTCGCGCAGGGCACGGGCCAGGCGGTTGGCCTGCTGGTCGAGCTCGGCATAGCTCAGGTGCCGGCCGGCGAAGGTCAGCGCGCCGGCTTGTGGCGTGCGCGCAGCCTGGGCGGCGAACAGGCCGTGAAGGGTCTGCTCAGGGGCGCGACCATGCTCACCCTGCAACTGGTCGAGCAATACCTGCTGTTCGGCCCCGGCCAGCATCGGCAGCTCGCACAGGCGCTGTTGCGGGTTGTCCAGCAGGCCGAGCAGCAACTGTTGCCAATGCTCGGCCATGCGCGCGATCCGCGGTTCATCGAACAGGTCGCGGCTATAGGTCAGGCAGCAGCCAAGACGGCCATCGAGGTCGGTCACTTCCAGGTACAGGTCGAACTTGGTGGCGCTGGCATCGTTGACCAGGTAATCCACCTGCATGCCTGCCAGCTCACGGCTTTGCTGGAAGGCCCAGCGCTGCACGTTGCACATCACTTGGAACAGCGGGTTGTAGGCGCTGCTGCGCGGGGGCTGCAGGGCTTCTACCAGTTGCTCGAATGGCAGGTCCTGGTGCGACTGGCCTTCGATGGCGGCCCGGCGCACCTGGTCGAGCAAGGCGGCTGCGGTCATCTGCCCGTCCACCTCGCAGCGCAGCACCTGGGTGTTGAGGAAGGCGCCGATCAGCCCTTCGCTTTCGGGGCGGATACGGTTGGCCACCGGCGCACCGATGCGCAGGTCGCGCTGGCCGCTGTAGCGGTGCAGCAAGGCGGCCAGGGTGGCGGTCATGGTCATGAACAAGGTCAGCCCGCGCTGGCTGTTGAAGGCATGCACGCGGGCAACCAGCGCCGGGTCCAGCTCGAAGCGGTACAGCTCGCCACGGTGGCTCTGCACGGCCGGGCGTGGCCGGTCAGCCGGCAGGGCCAGGACCGGGTGTTCGTCGCCCAGGCGGGCTTTCCAGTAGGCCAGTTGGCGCGCCCCTTCGCCGCTTTCCAGCCACTGCCGCTGCCAGACGCTGTAGTCCAGGTACTGCACCGGCAACGGCGTCAGTGGCGACTCGCGCTCATCGACGAACGCTTCGTACAGCTCGCCCAGTTCGCGGGCGAAGATGTCCATGGCCCAGCCTTCGGTGACGATATGGTGCAGCGTGAGCACGAAATAGTGCTCGCGCTCCGCGGCCTTGACCAGGCAGGCACGCAGCAGCGGGCCACGCTCCAGGTCGAACGGCTGGTGCGCCTGGGCGTCGGCCAGTTGCTGCAGGCGCTGCTCGCGCAGGGCTGCTGGCAAGGTGCTGAAATCCTGCCAGTCCAGGTGTACGGCGCCTTCGCCGGCCACGCACTGGTAGGGCACACCGTCAATGCTAGGGAACGTGGTGCGCAAGGTTTCATGGCGCACGATCAACCCCTGCAGTGCGCGCTCGAACGCATCCACATGCAGCGTGCCGCGCAGGCGCGCCATGCCGCCGACGTTGTAGGCCGGGCTGTCCGGCTCCATCTGCCAGAGGAACCACATGCGTTGTTGCGAATACGACAGCGGCACAGCCTGGCGGCGGTCGACGCGGGTGATCTCGCCCTGCAGGTTGCGTTCGCCGGCTTCGCGGATGCGGGCGATCTCGGCGCAGAAGGCGCCCAGCTCGCTGGCTTCGAACAGCACCTTCAAGGGCAGCTCGACATCGCAGGCCTGGCGGGTGCGCGAGACGATCTGGGTGGCCAGCAGCGAGTGCCCGCCAAGGGCGAAGAAATCGTCGTGCAAGCCGATGCGCGGCAGGTTCAGCACCTCGCACCAAATGGCCGCAACCTGCTGCTGCAACGCTGTCTGCGGCGCGACATGTTCGCGCTGCTGCCAGACCGGTGCCGGCAGCGCCTTGCGATCGACCTTGCCACTGGGCCCCAGCGGCATGTGTTCAAGCGCGATCAGTTGCGCTGGCACCATGTAGGCAGGCAAGCGTTCGGCCAGGCTGGCGAGCAATGCCTCGGCTTGCCCCGGGCCGCTGTAGTAGCCGACCAGCTGCGCGCCCACGGCGTCCTGATGGATCAGCACCAGCGCTTGCTCGACACCCGGCTGAGCAAGCAGGCAGGCTTGGACTTCTTCGGGCTCGACGCGAAAACCTCGCACTTTCACCTGTTGGTCCAGGCGGCCGAGGTATTCCAGAGCCTGGGCCTGTACCTGCCAGCGGGCACGGTCGCCACTGCGGTACAGGCGCTCGCCATTGCCATCGGCCTGCGGCACGAAGCGTTCGGCGGTCAGGCCAGGGCGGCCGAGGTAGCCGCGGGCAAGCCCCGCGCCTCCCAGGTACAGCTCGCCTGGCACGCCCGGTGCGGCCAGTTGCAGTTCGCCATCGAGCACACGGCAGATCACGTTGCCCAACGGCCGGCCAATGGGCGAGCGTTCGCCGTCTTCAGCCCGGCAGTGCCAATGGGTGACGTTGATGGCGGTTTCGGTCGGGCCATAGCGGTTGTGCAGTTGGACCTGCGGCAGCCGTTGCAGCACGCGGTCGCGCAGGCTCGCCGACAACGCCTCGCCACCGCAGAACAGCCGGCGCAAGCTGCTGCAGCCAGCGGCCAGCGGCTCTTGCACGAACACCTGCAGCAAAGGCGGCACGAAGTGCAGCGTGGTGACCCCGTGCTGCTGCACCAGCGCGGCGATGCGCTGCGGGTCACGGTGCTCGCCGGGGCCGGCCAGCACCAGCTTGCAACCGGTGATCAGCGGCCAGAAGCACTCCCAGACCGACACGTCGAAGCTGATCGGCGCCTTCTGCATCAGCACATCGCCAGCATCCAGCGCATAAGTGGCCTGCATCCACTGCAGGCGTTCGGCCAAAGCTGCATGGGTGTTGCCCACGCCTTTGGGCTGGCCGGTGGAGCCGGAGGTGTAGATCACATAGGCCAGGTTGTCGCCGTGCAGGTGCAGGCCAGGCGCGTGGCTTGGCCAACTGTCCAGGTGCAGCTGATCGAGGGCAATGGCACTGACGCCATCGACTTGCGGCAGGTTGGCCAGCATGCCGCTGTTGCTCAGTAGCAGGCTGGCCTGGCAATCGCGCAGCATGTAGGCCAGGCGTTCGGCCGGGTAGTCGACATCAAGCGGCACATAGGCACCGCCCGCCTTGAGGATCGCCAGCAGACCGACCAGCAGTTGCGGCGAGCGCTCCACGGCGATGGCCACGCAGCAGTCGGGGCCGACGCCTTTGTCGCGCAGGTAATGGGCCAGGCGGTTGGCTTGTTGGTGCAGTTCGGCGTAATCCAGGCTGCCGCCTTCCCAAACCAGCGCCCTGCGCTCAGGGGTCTGGCGCGCCTGTTCATTGAGTTGCTCGACCACCAGGCGCTGCAGTGCCGGCGCCGGCGCCTGGCCCCAGGCCAGCAATTGTTGGCGGCCTTGCTCGTCCAGCAAAGCGACGTCGCCCAGGGCCAGTTGCGGGTCCGCGCACACTTGCTCGAGCAGCGCCAGCAGGTGCTGTGCCAGGCGGGTGACGGTATCTTCGGCAAACAGCTCGGCGGCGTAGTCGAAGGCCAGGCTCAGGCGGCCCAAGTGGTCTTCCTCGCTGTGCAGCTGCAGGTCGAACTTGGCTTCGCGGCTGTGCCACGGCAACTCTTCTGCCAGCAAGCCCGGCAGGCGGCGCAGGGCCGAGAGGTCGCGCTGCTGGTGGTTGAACATGACCTGAAACAGGCCCTGCTCACGGGCGTCGGGCAACGCTTCGAGCAGTTGCTCGAACGGCAGGTCCTGGTGGGCCTGGGCATCGAGTGTCGCCTGCCTTACCTGAGCCAGCAGCTGCGTGAACGACAGGCGGCCATCGAGCTGCGCTCGCAGCACCTGGGTGTTGATGAAGAAACCGACCATGCTCTGGGTTTCCTGGCGCGGGCGGTTGGCATTGGGTACACCGACACGGATGTCGTGCTGGCCGGTGTAGCGGTGCAGCAGGCCCTGCCAGGCTGCCAGCAGCACCATGAACAAGCTGGCCTGATGTTCGCGGGCCAGGCCCTTGAGGGCTTCGCTCAGCTTGGCCGGTACTTTGACGTTCAAGCGTGCCGCACGGTTTGCCTGCTGGCTGGAACGCGGCCGGTCCGGGTGCAGGTCGAGCACCGGTGGCGCATCGCCCAGCCGGGCTTTCCAGTATTCAAGCTGGCGCGTGCTTTCGCCTTCAGCCAGCCATTGGCGCTGCCAGTTGCCATAGTCGGCGTAACCCAATGGTAAAGGCGCCAGCGAAGCCTCAAGGCCCTGGCAACGGGCGGCATACAGTTTGGCGAATTCGTCGAGCAGGATGTTCAGCGACCAGCCATCGGCGACGATGTGGTGCAAGGTAACCCACAGCTGATGGTCTTCGTCACCCAGCCGCACCAGGGTCACGCGCAGCAACGGGCCCTGGCCCAGGTCGAACGGTCGCTGTGCTTCGGCTTCGCGGCGCTCGGCCACGTCGGTGGCTGGCAGCCCTTGCAGGTCCAGGTGCAGCAGGGTGAACGCCTGCCGGGGCAGGATGCGCTGCAGCGCCTGGCCGTGTTCTTCGCTGAACACGGTGCGCAACGATTCGTGGCGCGCCACCAGCGACTGGAATGCGGCATCCAGCGCAGCTTCGTCCAGCTCGCCGCGCAGGTGCAGGCCGGCAGGTATGTTGTAGGCCGCCGACTGCGGCGCCAGCTGCCACAGCAGCCAAAGGCGGTTTTGCGCCAACGACTGCGGCAGGGCCTGCCCACGGTCAAGGCGGGCAATGGTCGCCGTTTCGCCACCCCCCTGGGCGAGGATTGCCGCCACGGCAGCGCTGTACTGCGCCAGGGTCGGTGCTTCGAACAGGGTGCGCAGGCCCAGCGCGATACCCAGTTCATCGGCCAGACGCGCAGTCACCTGGGTGGCAGCGATGGAGTTGCCGCCCAGCAGCAGGAAGTGATCATCGGCGGCGACTGATTCGGCCTTGAGCACCTCGCACCAGAGGGCCGCGATACGTGCCTGCAGGCCGTCGCCGGCAGCGGCAGTTTCACCGGTTTCGACGGGCGTCGGGAAGCGTGCGTAGCAGTCCAGGCTGCCATCGTCCATGCGCAGGCGGCAGGCCGATCGCTGCAGCTTGCCGCTGGAGGTCTTGGGCAAGGCCCCCGGGTTGAGCAACAGGACCACGGCAGGCGCCTGCCGGCAGGCGTCGGCGACGACCTGGCGCAGCGTCTTGATCAGCGCCTCGGGGGTGGACGCCTTCTGCACGTTACGGCTGATTTCCACCGCAACACCGATCCCCTCTTCACCCTGGTCGTCCACGGCAAATACCGCTACACGGCCCTTGCGCAGCACATCGACTTCACGTTCCAGGGTTTTTTCCAGGTCCTGCGGGTAGAGGTTCTGGCCACGGACGATCAGCATGTCCTTCAGGCGCCCGGTGACGAACACTTCACCTTCACGCATGAAGCCCAGGTCACCGGTGCGCAGCCACGTCTGGCCGTCCATTTCGACAAAGGTCCGCGCGCTGGCCTCAGGGTTGCGCCAGTAGCCCGAAGCGATGCTGGGGCCAGCGGCCCAGATTTCGCCAACCCGATTGTCACTCAGCACGTCCAGGCACTGTGGCTCGACGATACGGACCGCATGCCCTGGCTGCGGGTAGCCGCAGCTCATCAGCACGCTGCCCTTGCCGGCTTCTGCGCGGTTGGCGGCGAAGGCGTCGCCGTCGAGTTCCAGCGCGCCGATGCCTTGGCCACGGCGGCTGCCGCTGACGAACAAGGTGGCCTCGGCCAGGCCATAACTGGCAAAGAAGCTGCTGGGCGTGAAACCGCAGGCGGCGAACTTCTCGGCGAAGGTGTCCAGGCTGTCCTGGCGAATCGGCTCGGAGCCGGAATAGGCCACACGCCAGCGGCTCAGGTCGAGGCTGGCCAGGGCCGCCTCACTGACCCGTTCGCTGCACAGGCGGTAGGCAAAGTCCGGCCCGCCGCTGATGGTGCCGCCGTATTCGCTGATCGCCTGCAGCCAGCGCTGCGGCCGCGCGAGAAAGTAACCTGGCGACATCAGCACACACGGTACGCCACTGAAGATGGGCTGCAGCAGCCCGCCGATCAGGCCCATGTCGTGGTACAGCGGCAACCAGCTGACGATCACATCGTCGGGGTTGAGGTCGATGCCAAACCCATGGCGAATCAACTGCTCGTTGGCCACCAGGTTGCCGTGGCTGACCTGCACGCCCTTGGGCAGGGCGGTGGAGCCGGAGGTGTACTGGAGGAAGGCGATGTCGTCGCCGGCCAGCGCCGGTTCGCGCCAGTCACTGGCCAGGGCCGGGTCCAGGCCATCCACTGTCAGCAGCTCAGGGGCGCTGTCTGCGCCGAGTGCTTGCAGGCCCTGCAGGCTGTCGTGCAGCGCTGCCACGGTCAGCAGCAGGCGGGGCTCGGCGTCGTCGATGATCGACAGCAGGCGCTCCTGGTGATGCTGGCGCGAAGACTCCGGCGGGTAGGCCGGTACGGCGATGACACCGGCATACAGGCAACCGAAGAACGCCGCCACATAGTCCGGCCCGCTGGGGAACAGCAGCACGGCGCGGTCACCGAACGCGGCGCGGGCCTGCAAGGCTGCGGCGATGGTGCGTGCACGCATGTCCAGTTCCCGATAGCTGAGCACCGCCTGCTCGCCGGGCGCATCGGCCAAAAAGCGCAAGGCGATGCGCTCAGGGGTGTGCGCAGCACGTTGCGCCAGGGCCTGGACCAGCGAGAGCGGGAGTTCGAAGGCGTCCATCATGGGGTGTTCCTGCCAGTGTCTGGGTAAGTCGGGCCGGCTGCCGCGCGTGGTTCGGCGGGCAGCGTCCGGCGGCCGGATGTACACAGGGGAACGGATGGGCAACGCAAGAAATTACCGGGAAGTCGCAGCGACCAGGCGCACGGAAAGTGACGCGCATCACGATCGCCTGCTTAGAACTGAAACTAATAGATACTCATTAACTTTCGTATTTGACAATCATTATCATTCTGAATAGTTTGTCGCACGTCGTAGGAAGCTTCCCCAAGTGGGGTGCTCCTATTCCCCTCTGTGACAAGGTGATTTCCATGGCGGAACAACTATCCACAAGTAAGTGCGATTCACCATTACTCCAGGCATTCGTCGACAACCGCAGCATCCTGGTCAAGATCGCAGCCCGCATCACCGGCTGCCGCTCACGGGCCGAAGACGTGGTGCAGGACGCTTTCTTCCGGCTCGGCGCCGCCCCCCAGATCACCTCGTCGTTCAAGGCCCAGCTCAGCTACCTGTTCCAGATCGTGCGCAACCTGGCCATCGACCATTACCGCAAGCAGGCGATGGAGCTGAGGTACTCAGGCAGCGAAGAGGAAGGCTTGAACGTGGTCATCCAGAACGCCTCGCCCGAGGCCACGCACATCAACCTGGCGGCCCTCGAGCACATTGCCGAGGCGCTCAACGAGCTGCCCCAGCGCACCCGTTACGCTTTCGAGATGTACCGCCTGCACGGCGTGCCGCAGAAAGACATCGCCAAGGAGCTGGGCGTGTCGCCCACGCTGGTCAACTTCATGATCCGTGATGCGCTGGTTCATTGCCGCAAGACCGCCAGCCGCCAGGCCTGAAGCAGCTGCAAACTGCAAGATGAATCAGCGGCGACGCGCCCTTCTCTTGCAGCTTGCAGCTCGAAGCCCCCCTAAGCCAGCCTGCAACGATCGAAAAACCGCTCCCGCCCCAGAATCATCAACGCTGCGCGCTTGTGCGGAAAATCGAACTCCTTGTCGCAATGGAAGCACTGGTCGTGCATGTAGCCGATCATCTTGCCATTGTCGGCACGGGGCTCGGCCACCACCCGCTGGGTGCGTGGGTCATCCAGAAACAGGTAATGCACCAGCGCCGACAACCAACTGGCGACCTTGTGCGGACCGCGATGCGCCTGCTCACCCACCAGCATGTGGATGCCGCGGTCGTAGTCGTCGGCTTGATAGAACGGCGCGATGCGGTCCTCCTTGGCCCAATAAGCCTCGAAGTAGGCAAATGGCTGATCGTCGAAGCAGCCGATCAAGGTCACGGTGTGCGGGTCGGCTTCCAGCTTGGCCAGGTATTCCCTGTGCTGCTCCAACGACCCGCCCTCCTGCCAGAATTGCTCCACACGCGGATCGTTCTGCCAGCGATTGAAGCGCTCCAGGTCCTGTTCGAGCTCCAGGGTGCGCAGCGACACCCAACTCCCCAGGCGCGTATCGAAGCGTCGATAGACCTCGCCACGGGGCTTGGGTGCGCGGCGCGGGTGGCGTTTGCCATTGTTGATCTGCATCTGTTGCGGGTACGCGCCGCTGTCCGGCTGGCCGAGCCAGGGCTGTGGCAATTGCCAGAACATGGAGCGCTCGCACAGGTATACGCCTGGCTGTTGCGTGGTGAGCAGCAGGCCGCTGGCGAGGGCCTCAGGTACAGACTGCGGCAGGTGCCAGGCAAGGCGCTGGCAGGCTGGGTCACGCGACAACAACCAATAACAGGCGGCCCACAGGGCCTGCTGTGGGCGTTCGGGGCACAGGCGTTCAACATGCACCGCCAGGGTAGCGGCTGGCGCCAGGCGCACCTGGATCAGCGGGCGGCCCTCCAGGGTCAGGCTCAACCAGCAATCGCCCTCTTCAGCGCTCAGGCTGCGCCAGCGAGGCTGTGACAAGGGTTGCGAAGCGGCATCGAACGGCATGGTCAGGGCTCACAGAAAATGAAAGAAAGGCTCACTTCTGAAAACGTCACTGCAATCGGGGAATTTAGTCATGGGGGGCTTGGACGGTGATCCGGTAAGGCTGGAAGATGCGGGCAAGCTCCCCGGTATCACGCAGGTGGCGCAGCAGCGCGGCCAATTGCGCGTCGCTGATAGGCGCGCCGGGGCGCAGCAAAGCATAGTGATGGTAGACCTGGTCGATGCGCGTGGAGGCCATCAACTGGTCGTGACTGGCCGGGTTGCGCGCCAGGAAATCACTGAGGTACGAGCGCGTCACCAGGGCGATGTCGGCTCTGCCGGCCTGCACCATCAGCAGGTTGCTGTCGTGCGAATAGGTCAGCGTGGCGTTGTAGGCCTTGCGCAGGTAGTTGGGGTCCGGGTTGAAACGGGCGAATGCATAGTGGTAGCCGTTGAACAGCGCCAGCCGTTTGCCGGCGAGGTCATCGAAATAGTGCTGGTCCCGGCCATCGGCCTGTTTGGCGACGAACACCTCGGCATCTTCCAGGCCCATGTCCACCGCCTGATGCGGTATCCGTTGCCAGCCCCACTGCGGGTTTTCGAAGATGGCCATGTCGGTGCGGCCTTGCTGGAAATCGCCAAAGCGCCGCTGAATCGATGTGGGCACCAGCACGAAGCGATAATCTTGCTGCAGGCGGTTCAACGCTTCGACCAGTTGCGGCAGCAGCCCGGTGTCGGCACCCTGCTCGGGGCGAACCGTATAAGGCGGAAAATGCGCAGCGCCGACCTTTACCTCGATGGCGTCGGCAGCCCAGACCGGTGCCGCCAGCCATACCGCGGCCAGCATCAACAGGGTGGTCAAAGCCTTCAGGCCGGGCGCTGGAGTCAAGACGGACACTCATCACGGTTCATACCTGGATGCGCCTAAGCTAGGCGTTTTCCTGGCAAGGCACAACTGCTGGTTATGCCAAAGTGAGGGCATTTTGCCAGGGGATGCCGTGACGCCCGACATTGGCTACGCTGCTTTGGCATGTATGGCGAGGGAGCCTGGTATGGGCCACTGGTTGGTGATCGACCTGGAAGCTACCACCGATGACGGTGGCTGGCCGGTGACAGAGATGGAAATCATTGAAATCGGCGCCAGCCTGGTGACCCGTGAAGGCCGCGAAGTAGACCACTTCCAGCGCTTTGTGCGGCCCAGGCGGCGGCCGCAACTGACGCCGTTCTGCCGCGAACTGACACACATCAGCCAGGCTAATGTGGATAGCGCAGCGCCATTTCCCGAGGTATGGGCGCGTTTCGAACGCTGGTTGGGGCACCATCGCGGGCAATTGCAGGCCTGGGTCAGCTGGGGTGATTACGACCGCCAGCAGTTACTGCAGGAATGGCAGCAACATGAGCTCGACAGCCTGTTGCGCGACCTGCCACATATCAACCTCAAGCAGCGCTTCGCCAAGGCTCGTCACCTGCAGCGCCCGACGGGCCTCAACGGTGCCCTGCAACTGGCCGGCATGCATTTTTGCGGGCAACAGCACCGGGCGCTGGAGGATGCCCGCAATACCGCGCGGCTATTGCCCTTGAGCCTGCCGGGCATTTGAGCTCAGAGGCGCCTGAAAGCAGATGACGGGGGGGATGGGCTTGGGCATACTGGCCAGCCCTTTTTCATCCCCTCTTTTTCAGGAGTCGCCCCATGTTCAAGGTCAACGAGTACTTCGATGGTACCGTCAAGTCGATCGCCTTCGAAGGCACTGAAGGCCCGGCCACCGTCGGCGTCATGGCACCGGGCGAATACGAGTTCGGCACCGCCAAGCGCGAAATCATGCACGTGGTTTCCGGTGCACTGACCGTCAAGCTGCCGGGCAGCGACAACTGGGAAACCTTCAACGCCGGCGACAAGTTCAATGTGGCCGCCGACAGCAAGTTCCAGCTGAAAGTGGCGGTGGACACTGCCTACCTGTGCGAGTACCGCGACTGATCTGTTGCTGCACACACGGTCGCTTGTAGGAGCGGCCTTGTGTCGCGAAAGGGCTGCGAAGCAGACCCAGCAATTGTTGTTGCGCTGCTGAATCCTGGGTCTGCTTCGCAGCCCTTTCCGACCGGTCCGGCGCCCCGGCAAGGCCGCTCCTACAGGTAGTCAGCCTCTGAGGAACCCCGCAACCTTCTCAGCCGCCGCCTGCAAATGCTGCTCATGGCTGAACCCCGAAGCCTTCAGCGGTTTCAGATCATGATCGCCTGTCACCAGCCAGCTCACCTCGATCGACGGTGACAGCGCATACCCCTGCACGGCTTCACGATTACCCAGCGCATCCCGCTCGCCCTGCACGATCAACGTCGGTGTCTGCAAGCCCGCCAAATGCTCGACCCGTGGTTTTTCCGGTTTGCCCACGGCATAGAACGGATAGCCCAGGCACACCAGCGCGTCAGCACCCAACTCGTCGGCCAGCAGGCTGGCCATGCGCCCGCCCATTGACTTGCCGCCAATCGCCAGCTTGCCCGTGACCAAAGGTCGCACCTGCCGGTACACCTCGCGCCAGCATTCGAGCAGCACCTTCTGTGGGTTGGGTGGCCGCTTGCCACCCCCTGCCCTGCGCTCGGCCATGTAAGGGAACTCGAAGCGAACCACCCCTACGCCAAGCGCCGCCAGCCTTTGCGCCATTTCATCCATGAACCCGCTGTCCATCGGCGCGCCAGCGCCATGGGCCAGGATCAGGCACGCCGCAGCACTGCCATCTTGCTGATTCTGCGCCGGATTGCAGTGCAAGCCTGGGACATTTCCGATCTTCGCCCATTGATCCCCGTCAATACCGGCACGTTGCCCATTAATCATGCTTGCCTCGCTGTAAAGCCTGCCAATAACCGTGGATGGGAACCCATACATGAACACAACCAGCAGTACCGCCTATAACTACAAGGTGGTCCGCCAATTCGCCATCATGACGGTGGTGTGGGGAATCGTCGGGATGGGGCTCGGCGTCTTCATCGCCGCCCAGCTCGCCTGGCCTTCCCTGAACTTCGACCTCCCCTGGACCAGCTTCGGCCGCCTGCGCCCACTGCATACCAATGCGGTGATCTTCGCGTTCGGCGGCTGTGCACTGTTCGCCACCTCCTATTATTCGGTGCAACGCACCTGCCAGACCACCCTCTTCGCACCAGGGCTGGCCGCGTTCACTTTCTGGGGCTGGCAACTGGTCATCCTGCTGGCGGCCATTACCTTGCCGCTGGGTTACACCAGCTCCAAGGAATACGCCGAGCTGGAATGGCCGATCGACATCCTGATCACCATCGTCTGGGTCTGCTACGCCATCGTGTTCTTCGGCACTTTGATCAAGCGCACCACCAAGCATATCTATGTCGGCAACTGGTTCTTCGGTGCCTTCATCCTGACCGTGGCCATGCTGCACATCATCAACAACCTCGAACTGCCGGTCAGCCTGACCAAGTCGTACTCGGTCTACGCCGGGGCCACCGACGCCATGGTGCAGTGGTGGTACGGCCACAACGCCGTGGGCTTCTTCCTCACTGCAGGCTTCCTGGGGATGATGTACTACTACGTGCCCAAGCAGGCCGAACGCCCGGTGTATTCCTATCGCCTGTCGATCGTCCACTTCTGGGCGCTGATCACCCTGTACATCTGGGCCGGCCCCCACCACCTGCACTACACCGCGCTGCCCGACTGGGCGCAGTCGCTGGGCATGGTGATGTCGCTGATCCTGCTGGCCCCCAGCTGGGGCGGCATGATCAACGGCATGATGACCCTGTCCGGTGCCTGGCACAAACTGCGCAGCGACCCGATCCTGCGCTTTCTCGTGGTATCGCTGGCGTTCTACGGCATGTCCACCTTCGAAGGCCCGATGATGGCCATCAAGACGGTCAACGCCCTGTCCCACTACACCGACTGGACCATCGGCCACGTGCATGCCGGCGCCCTCGGCTGGGTGGCGATGATCTCCATCGGCGCGCTGTACCACACCATTCCGCAAGTATTCGGCAAGGCACGCATGTACAGCATCGGCCTGATCAACGCGCACTTCTGGCTGGCGACCATCGGCACCGTGCTGTACATCGCCTCGATGTGGGTCAACGGCATCGCCCAGGGCCTGATGTGGCGCGCGGTGAACAGCGACGGCACGCTCACCTACTCGTTCGTGGAAACCCTGGTGGCCAGCCATCCGGGCTTCATCGTGCGTTTCGTCGGTGGCGCGATCTTCCTCAGTGGCATGTTCCTGATGGCCTGGAACACTTGGCGCACCGTACGTGCACCGGCCACCGAGGCCGCCCCTGCCAACGCCCAGCTGGCCTGAGGAGACCTGCCTGATGAAACATGAAGTCATCGAAAAAAACGTCGGCCTGCTGGCCCTGTTGATGGTGTTCGCCGTCAGCATCGGCGGCCTGACCCAGATCGTCCCGCTGTTTTTCCAGGACGTCACCAACAAGCCGGTCGAAGGCATGAAGCCTTACACCGCGCTGCAGCTTGAAGGCCGCGATATCTATATCCGCGAAGGTTGCGTGGGCTGCCACTCGCAGATGATCCGCCCGTTCCGCGCCGAGACCGAACGCTACGGCCACTACTCGGTGGCCGGTGAAAGTGTGTGGGACCACCCGTTCCTGTGGGGCTCCAAGCGTACCGGCCCGGACCTGGCCCGGGTCGGCGGGCGCTACTCCGACGACTGGCACCGCGCGCACCTGTACAACCCGCGCAACGTGGTACCGGAGTCGAAGATGCCGTCCTACCCATGGCTCGTCGCCCAGCAGGTCGACAACAGCCACACCGACACCAAGATGCGCACCCTGCGCACCCTGGGGGTGCCGTACACCGACGAGGACATTGCCGGTGCGCGTGATGCGGTCAAGGGCAAGACCGAGATGGACGCCCTGGTCGCCTACCTGCAGGTGCTCGGCACCGCGATCAAGAACAAGAGGTGAGTGCGATGGAAATGGATATCGGCATGATCCGCGGCGTGGGCACCCTGGTGGTGATGATTGCCTTCATCGGCCTTTCGCTGTGGGTGTTCAACCGCCGCCGCGACCATGATTTCGCCGAAGCGCGCCTGCTGCCCTTCGTCGACGACCGCCTGCCCCCTGCCGGGCAGGACACTGGCATGAGGAGTAATCCCCAATGACTACCTTCTGGAGTACGTACATCTGCGTACTGACCATCGGCAGCCTGATCGGCCTGACCTGGCTGCTGCTGTCGACCCGCAAGGGCCAGAGCAGCAACACCACCGACCAGACCATGGGGCACAGCTTCGACGGCATCGAGGAGTATGACAATCCGCTGCCCAAGTGGTGGTTCTGGCTGTTCGTCGGCACACTGGTGTTCGCGGTGGGCTACCTGATCCTCTACCCGGGCCTGGGCAACTGGAAGGGCGTCCTGCCCGGCTACGAGAATGGTTGGACCGGCGCGAACGAGTGGCAGAAGGAAATGGACAAGGCCGACGCCAGGTTCGGCCCGATCTTCGCCAAATACGCGGCCATGCCGGTCGAGGAAGTGGCCAAGGACCCGCAGGCATTGAAGATGGGCGGCCGCCTGTTCGCCTCCAACTGCTCGGTGTGCCACGGTTCGGACGCCAAAGGCGCCTATGGTTTCCCCAACCTGACCGACAACGACTGGCGCTGGGGCGGCGAGCCCGAAACCATCAAGGCGTCGATCATGAATGGCCGCCACGGCGTGATGCCCGCCTGGGCTGAGGTGATCGGCGAACAGGGCGTGGCGGATGTAGCCGCCTACGTGCTGAGCAACCTCGATGGCCGCAGCCTGCCGGAAGGCGCCAAGGCTGATGTGGCCAAGGGCAAGGAGATCTTCGCCGGCAACTGCGTGGCCTGCCACGGGCCCGAGGGCAATGGCACCCCAGCCATGGGCGCGCCTAACCTGAACCATCCGCAGGCGTTCATTTACGGTTCGAGCTTTGCCCAGCTGCAGCAGACCATTCGCTATGGCCGCCAGGGGCAAATGCCGGCCCAGGTGGATATCCAGGGCAACGACAAGGTGCATTTGCTGGCGGCTTATGTGTACAGCCTTTCGCAGGGTGATATGCCTGCAACCGTGACTGCCAAGTAACACCCCGGGGCCGCAAAGCGGCCCCAGCACCTCCCCGCCCCTAGCCCCGCCTTGCACCCCCTCCGAACAGAACTAAGCTTGTTGCCACAGTGGCCTTCGCTGTCAATCCAGCGAAGCAGACGCGGTGCATCGCCTGACGCCGCCTGGAAAAAAAGCTTGACCGATCGATCAGAAAAAGATGAAAAACGGTACACATTACAAATATTTATTTGTGTACAATCGCCCGAACCCTATTGCCGCGGGACACCGGCATAAGGGCCCGGACACGGGTCGGCGCAGGGCTCCTTGCGTTGCCATAACCCTGGCGGTTATCGATACTGGCGCCGATTTTTCAACCAACAAGAACACCAAAACCGTGGAACCTTAGAATGAGCACAGCAATCAGTCCGACTGCTTATAACTATAAGGTCGTCCGCCAGTTCGCCATCATGACGGTGGTCTGGGGGATCCTTGGCATGGGCCTGGGCGTTTTCATCGCCTCGCAGCTGGTGTGGCCGCAACTGAACCTGGACCTGCCCTGGACCAGCTTCGGCCGCCTGCGCCCCTTGCACACCAACCTGGTCATCTTCGCCTTCGGCGGCTGTGCGTTGTTCGGCACCAGCTACTACGTGGTGCAGCGAACCTGCCAGACCCGGCTGATTTCCGACAGCATGGCCGCCTTTACCTTCTGGGGTTGGCAGGCCGTGATCGTCGGTGCGCTGATCACCTTGCCGATGGGCTACACCACCACCAAGGAATACGCCGAGCTCGAGTGGCCACTGGCGATCCTGCTGGCCATCGTCTGGGTGACTTACGGGCTGGTGTTCTTCGGCACCATCGTCAAGCGCAAGACCAAGCACATCTACGTCGGCAACTGGTTCTACGGCGCCTTCATCGTGGTTACCGCGATGCTGCACATCGTCAACCACATCTCGCTGCCGGTGAGCCTGTTCAAGTCCTACTCGGCCTACTCCGGCGCCACCGACGCGATGATCCAGTGGTGGTACGGCCACAACGCCGTGGGCTTCTTCCTCACCACCGGCTTTCTGGGGATGATGTACTACTTCGTGCCCAAGCAGGCCGAGCGGCCGATCTACTCGTATCGCCTGTCGATCGTCCACTTCTGGGCACTGATCACCCTGTACATCTGGGCAGGCCCGCACCACCTGCACTACACCGCACTGCCCGACTGGGCGCAGTCGCTGGGCATGGTGATGTCGATCATCCTCCTGGCGCCGAGCTGGGGCGGCATGATCAACGGCATGATGACCCTGTCCGGTGCCTGGCACAAACTGCGCACCGACCCGATCCTGCGCTTCCTCGTGGTATCGCTGGCGTTCTACGGCATGTCCACCTTCGAAGGCCCGATGATGGCCATCAAGACCGTGAACTCGCTGTCGCACTACACCGACTGGACCATCGGCCACGTACACGCCGGCGCGCTCGGCTGGGTGGCGATGATCTCGATCGGCGCCGTGTACCACATGATCCCGCGCCTGTATGGCCGCGATCAGATGCACAGCGTGGGCCTGATCAACGCGCACTTCTGGCTGGCGACCATCGGCACCGTGCTGTACATCGCCTCGATGTGGGTCAACGGCATCACCCAAGGCCTGATGTGGCGCGCCATCAACGATGACGGCACGCTGACCTACTCCTTCGTCGAAGCCCTGCAGGCTAGCCACCCGGGCTACATCGTCCGCGCACTGGGCGGTGCGTTCTTCGCCTCCGGCATGCTGCTGATGGCTTACAACGTGTTGCGCACCGTACGCGCCGCCAACCCGGCAGAAGCGGATGAAGCCGCCAAGATCGTCGTTGTGGGAGCCCACTGATGAAGCATGAAGCTGTCGAGAAGAACATCGGCCTGCTGGCCTTCTTCATGGTCATCGCCGTGAGCGTCGGTGGCCTCACCCAGATCGTCCCGCTGTTCTTCCAGGACGTCACCAACAAACCCGTCGAAGGCATGAAGCCGCGCACCGCGCTGGAAGTCGAAGGCCGTGACATCTACATCCGCGAAGGTTGCGTGGGCTGCCACTCGCAGATGATCCGGCCGTTCCGCGCCGAAACCGAGCGCTACGGCCACTACTCGGTGGCCGGTGAAAGCGTGTGGGACCACCCGTTCCTGTGGGGCTCCAAACGTACCGGCCCGGACCTGGCCCGCGTCGGTGGCCGCTACTCCGATGACTGGCACCGCGCACACCTGTACAACCCGCGCAACGTAGTGCCGGAGTCGAAGATGCCATCCTACCCGTGGCTGGTGGAGAACACGCTCGACGGCAAAGACACCGCGAAGAAGCTGGAAGTGCTGCGTACCCTGGGCACGCCGTACACCGATGCCGACATCGCCGGTGCCCGCGACGCGGTCAAGGGCAAGACCGAAATGGACGCACTGGTCGCGTACCTGCAAGGTCTTGGCACCATCATCAAAAGCAAACGGTGACGCTGATGGATATCGGGATGATTCGCGGCCTGGGCACCGTCGTGGTGATGGTGGCCTTCGTGGGCCTGGCGCTGTGGGTGTTCAACCCACGGCGCAAACAGGAGTTCGACGAGGCAACCCAACTGCCGTTCGCCGATGACCCCGAGGCCAAAACGCACGTCGAGCAAGCGCAAGCAAAAGCTTCTGGGAGCAAACAACAATGACAACCTTCTGGAGTCTGTACGTCACCGTCCTGACCCTGGGCACCATCTTCGCGTTGACCTGGCTACTGCTGTCGACCCGCAAGGGCCAGCGCGAAGAGGTCACCGACGAAACCGTCGGGCATGCCTTCGATGGCATCGAGGAATACGACAACCCCCTGCCCAAATGGTGGTTCTGGCTGTTCGTCGGCACCATCATTTTCGCCCTCGGCTACCTGGTGCTGTACCCGGGCCTGGGCAACTGGAAAGGCGTGCTGCCAGGGTATTCGTACCTGGATAACGACAAGCAGACCGAGTTCACCAACGGTCAGCCCGGCTGGACCGGCGTGCACGAGTGGGAAAAGGAAATGGCCAAGGCCGATGCCCGCTTCGGGCCGATCTTTGCCAAGTATGCGGCCATGCCTATCGAAGAAGTGGCCAGGCAGCCGCAAGCGCTGAAGATGGGCGCGCGGCTGTTTGCGTCCAACTGCTCGGTGTGCCACGGCTCCGACGCCAAGGGCGCCTACGGCTTCCCCAACCTCACCGACAACGACTGGCGCTGGGGCGGCGAGCCGGAAACCATCAAGGCCAGCATCATGGGCGGCCGCCATGGCGTGATGCCGGCGTGGTCGGAAGTGATTGGTGAACAAGGTGTGGCCGACGTTTCGGCCTTCGTGATCAGCAAGCTCGATGGCCGTAGCCTGCCCGAAGGCGCCAAGGCCGATGTCGAGAACGGGCAGAAGATCTTCGCCGCCAACTGCGTGGCGTGCCATGGCCCTGAAGGCAAGGGCACACCCGCCATGGGCGCACCGAACCTGACTCACCCGCAGGCGTTCATCTACGGTTCGAGCTTCGCCCAGTTGCAACAGACCATCCGTTATGGTCGCCAGGGGCAGATGCCGGCGCAGGAGCAGCTGCAGGGCAATGACAAAGTGCACCTGCTGGCGGCTTATGTGTACAGCCTGTCGCATCAGGAGCAGGAGCCTGAAAAGGCCGAGTGATGCCTGCACTGGCCTATCGCCGGCAAGCCGGCCCCCGCACGGCGTGGGAGCCGGCTTGCCGGCGATAGGGCCGGTAGATTCAGCGCTAGATGACCTGGATCAATTGACACCCGCCTTAACACGATCAACACCCCGAACCCAACGCGACTAAAGGTCGCAGAGCGACCCCGGCGTGCCATCAGCGGCGTATCATGGGTCGCAGCGTTAGCAGAACGCGCGAGACTGCGGCCGGCACGCACTGGCTGCGGCATTTCTCCACTGCCGTGGGACTTGATGATGAGCAAGCAAATTCCGGTACATGACGTTACCCCGCCTGCCAGCAAAGGGAAGGATTCCGTCGACCTCTACGCCTCTCGCGAGAAAATCTACACCCGCGCCTTCACCGGCCTGTTCCGCAGGTTGCGGATGGTCGGCGGGGCAGCGCTGTTCCTTTTGTACTTTGGCACTGTCTGGCTGAACTGGGGCGGCCATCAGGCCGTCTGGTGGAACCTGCCCGAGCGCAAGTTCTACATCTTCGGCACCACCATCTGGCCGCAAGACTTCATCCTGCTCTCGGGCATCCTCATCGTCGCCGCCTTTGGCCTGTTCTTCGTTACCGTGTATGCCGGCCGCGTATGGTGCGGCTACACCTGCCCGCAAAGCGTGTGGACGTGGATCTTCATGTGGTGCGAAAAGGTCACCGAAGGCGACCGCAATCAGCGCATGAAGCTTGACCGGGCCCCGATGAGCGCCAACAAGTTCCTGCGCAAGTTCACCAAGCACAGCCTGTGGCTGCTGATCGGCTTCGTCACCGGTATGACCTTCGTCGGCTACTTCTCGCCGATTCGCGAACTGGCCATCGAATTCTTCACCGGCCAGGCCGATGGCTGGGCCTACTTCTGGGTCGGCTTCTTCACCCTGGCCACCTACGGCAACGCCGGCTGGCTGCGCGAGCAGGTGTGCGTGTACATGTGCCCCTACGCACGCTTCCAGAGCGTGATGTTCGACAAGGACACCCTGATCGTCTCCTACGACCCGCGCCGCGGTGAAACCCGCGGCCCGCGCAAGAAGGACACGGACTACAAGGCCCAGGGCCTGGGCGACTGCATCGACTGCACCATGTGCGTACAGGTCTGCCCCACCGGCATCGACATACGCGACGGGCTGCAGATCGAGTGCATCGGCTGCGCCGCCTGCATCGACGCGTGCGACAGCATCATGGACAAGATGAACTACCCCAAAGGCCTGATCAGCTACACCACCGAACACAACCTGTCGGGGCAGAAGACCCACATGCTGCGCCCAAGGCTGATCGGCTACGCACTGGTGCTGCTGGTGATGATCGGCGCCCTGGCCACCGCCTTCGCCACCCGCTCGCTGGTGGGCTTCGACGTCAGCAAGGACCGCGTGCTGTACCGCGAGAACGCCCAGGGGCGTATCGAGAACGTGTACAGCCTCAAGGTCATGAACAAGGACCAGCGTGATCACGTGTACGTGCTGGACGCCGCTGGCCTGCCTGACCTGCGGCTCGAAGGCCAGCGGGAAATCCGCGTGGCCGCCGGCGATATCGTCAGCCTGCCGGTGCAGTTGTCGGTCGCCCCCGAGAAGCTGCCCTCGACCACCAACGAAATCACCTTCACCCTCAAAAGCGCCGATGACAGCGCTGCCGAGGTCGAAGCCAAGAGCCGCTTCATCGGCCCACAGATCCGCTGAGAGAGAACGCGAACCATGCCTGCCGCCACCGCCACCAGCCCTTGGTACAAGCACCTCTGGCCCTGGATCATCATCGGCATCCTCACCACCTCGGTATGCCTGAGCCTGACCATGGTCAGCATCGCCGTGAACAACCCCGACAACCTGGTCAACGACAATTACTACGAGGCTGGCAAAGGCATCAACCGCTCGCTGGACCGTGAATTGCTGGCGCAGAACCTGGGCTTGAAGGCCAGCGTGCACCTGGACGAGCTGACGGGCGAAGTGGACCTGCGCCTGGCCGGCAGCAGCGACCCGCAGAGCCTGGAGCTGAACCTGATTTCACCTACCCAGCCAGAGAAGGACCGTAAGGTGCTGCTGAGCCGGGTCGAGGCAGGGCGCTATGTGGGGCAACTGGAAGACAAGGTGGACGGGCGCCGCTTTGTCGAGCTGCTGGGTAGCGAAAGCGGCCAGGTGTGGCGCTTGTTCGAGGAGGAAAAAGTGGCGCATGGTGTGACCTTGCAGTTGGGCGATGAAGCCATCCAGGGCGCTGAACACTTGTAGGAGCGGCCTTGCCGGGGCGCCGGACCGGTCGGAAAGGGGCGCGAAGCGGCCCCTGCAACCTATGCTGCCAAGCTGAGCAATCTATGCTGCGAAGCTCAAAATTTGGGGCCGCTTCGCGCCCCTTTCGCGACACAAGGCCGCTCCTACAGGGGAACGCGCCGGCCAGCCGATATATGTAAGGCAATGATGTGATGACCCAGCCCACCCCCTGCTACCACTGCGCCCTGCCCGTCCCCCCGGGCAGCCGCTTCACCGCCGTGGTCCTCGGCCAGCCCCGGCAGTTCTGCTGTCCCGGCTGCCAGGCAGTGGCCGAGTCGATCGTCGCCGGCGGGCTGGAACACTACTACCAGCACCGCAGCGACAATAGCGCCAACCCCGAGGCCCTGCCCAAGCAGTTGCAGGACGAACTGGCCCTGTACGACCGCAGCGACGTGCAACAGACCTTCGTCCGCCATCAGGGCGAGCTGGCCGAAACCACCCTGCTGGTCGAAGGCATCAGCTGCGCCGCCTGCGGCTGGTTGATCGAAAAGCACTTGCGCAACCTGCCCGGCGTGGCCGACGCACGTCTTAACCTGTCCAACCATCGCCTGCTGCTCAGTTGGGAAGACCAACGGCTGCCGCTCTCGCGATTGTTGGCCGAGCTGCGCCAGATCGGCTACGCCGCCCACCCCTACCAGCCCGACCAGGCCGCCGAGCAACTGGCCCGCGAAAACCGCAGCGCCCTGCGCCGGCTGGGCGTGGCCGGGCTGCTGTGGTTCCAGGCGATGATGGCGACCATGGCCACCTGGCCGGAATTCAACATCGACCTGTCGCCCGAGCTGCACACCATCCTGCGCTGGGTGGCGCTGTTTCTCACCATCCCGATCGTGTTCTACAGCTGCGCGCCCTTCTTCAAAGGGGCCGCACGCGACCTGCGCACCCGCCACCTGACCATGGACGTGTCGGTATCGCTGGCCATCGCCCTGGCCTTTGGTGCCGGGATCTGGACGGCCATCACCGGCAGTGGCGAACTGTATTTCGACACCGTGGGCATGTTCGCACTGTTTCTGCTCACCGGCCGCTACCTTGAACGCCGCGCCCGCGAGCGTACGGCAGCGGCCACCGCGCAACTGGTCAACCTGCTACCGGCCTCTTGCCTGCGCCTGGACAGCCTTGGCCGCAGCGAGCGCATCCTGCTCAGCGAACTGCAACGCGGCGACACCGTGCAGGTGCTGCCCGGCGCAGTGATCCCGGCTGACGGGCGCATTGTCGAAGGCCGCTCCAGCGTCGACGAGTCGCTGCTGACCGGTGAATACCTGCCGCAACCGCGGCGGGTCGGCGACCGGGTCACCGGCGGCACCCTGAATGTCGAAAGCTCGCTGAACGTAGAAATCGAAGCCCTTGGCCAGGAGTCGCGACTGTCGGCCATCGTCCGCCTGCTGGAACGCGCGCAGACGGAAAAGCCACGCCTGGCGCAAATAGCCGACCGAGCATCGCAGTGGTTCCTGCTGTTCACGCTGGTGGCCTCGATCGTCATAGGCCTGTGGTGGTGGCACCTGGACCCCACACGGGCGTTCTGGATTGTCCTGGCCATGCTGGTAGCCACCTGCCCATGCGCGCTCTCGCTCGCCACCCCTACTGCACTGACCGCCGCCACCGGTACGCTGCACAAGCTCGGCCTGCTGGTCACCCGCGGCCATGTACTGGAAGGCCTCAACCAGATCGACACGGTCATTTTCGACAAAACCGGCACGCTCACCGAGGGCCGCCTGACGCTGCGCAGCATTCGCCCGCTGGGCGCGGTGGCCGCCGACCGCTGCCTGGCCCTTGCCGCCGCCCTGGAAAACCGCTCCGAGCACCCCATCGCCCGCGCCTTCGGTCGCAATGCCGAGCCTGCGGAGGATGTGCAAACGGTACCTGGGCTGGGCCTGGAAGGGCTGGTCGGCGGGCAACGCCTGCGCATCGGCCAGCCCACGTTCGTTTGCGCCCTCAGCGGCGCCGAAATCCCGACTGTCCCGGAGCCTCGTGGTCAATGGCTGCTGCTGGGGGATCGCCAAGGCCCGCTGGCCTGGTTCGGCCTGGACGATCGCCTGCGCGAGGACGCCCCTGCCCTGCTGGCGGCCTGCAAGGCGCGCGGCTGGCGCACCCTGCTGCTGTCGGGCGACAGCTCGCCCATGGTCGCTGAAGTGGCCGCTCAGCTGGGTATCGACCAGGCCATTGGCGGCCTGCGCCCGGACGACAAGCTGGACCGGCTCAAGGCTCTGCAGACCTCCGGGCGCAAGGTTCTGATGCTGGGTGACGGGGTGAACGACGTGCCGGTGCTGGCCGCCGCCGATATCAGCATTGCCATGGGCAGTGCCACCGACCTTGCCAAGACCAGTGCCGATGCAGTGCTGTTGAGCAACCGCCTGCAAGCGCTGGTACATGCCTTCGACCTGGCCCGCCGCACCCGCCGCAACATCCTCGAGAACCTGCTTTGGGCGACCCTGTATAATGGCCTCATGCTGCCGTTTGCCGCGCTCGGCTGGATCACCCCGGTATGGGCCGCCGTCGGCATGTCGGTCAGCTCGCTGATCGTGGTCCTCAATGCCCTGCGCCTGACCCGGCTGCCGGGCGTGGCGGCCACCGCCAGCGCCCCACAACCTGCCATTGCCTGATCAGGAGCCGCCCATGCCAGCCCTCTATGTCATGATCCCGGCCGCCCTGCTGCTCGTCGGCGTCGCCGTGTACATCTTTTTCTGGGCGGTGGACAGCGGCCAGTACGACGACCTTGAAAGCCCTGCCCACAGCATCCTGTTCGACGACCAGGACCCACGCCACCAGGCTGCTGTCAAACAAGAGCCCGACGAGCCGCAAGACAAGGACCAACCACCCCGTGCCTGACCTGCTTCCCCTGCTCGGCTCCGCGCTGGTCCTCGGCCTGCTCGGCGGCGGCCACTGCCTGGGCATGTGCGGCGGCCTGATGGGCGCATTGACCCTGGCGATCCCGCCGGAGCAACGCGGCCGGCGCCTGCGCCTGCTGCTGGCGTACAACCTTGGGCGGGTCCTCAGTTATGCCTGCGCCGGCCTGCTGCTGGGCCTGGCCGGCTGGGCGGTAGCCAGCAGCCCTGCCGCCCTGGCACTGCGGGTGGTGGCCGCGTTGCTGCTGATCGCCATGGGCTTGTACCTGGCGGGCTGGTGGAGCGGGCTGACACGCATCGAAGCACTGGGCAGAGGGCTTTGGCGGCATATCCAGCCAGTGGCCTCGCGCCTGTTGCCGGTCTCCAGCCTGCCCCGGGCCCTGCTGCTTGGCGCGCTGTGGGGCTGGTTGCCGTGCGGGCTGGTTTACAGCACCTTGCTGTGGGCAGCCAGCCAGGGCAATGCGGGGTATAGCGCGGCGCTGATGCTGGCGTTCGGGCTGGGTACCTGGCCGGTGCTGCTGGCCACGGGGCTGGCGGCGGAGCGGGTCAACAGCCTGTTGCGGCGGCGTAGCGTGCGCATGGCAGGAGGACTGCTGGTCATCCTGTTCGGCCTGTGGACACTGCCGGGGCCGCACCAGCATTGGCTGATGGGGCACTGACAGGCGCTGCTGCGCAGCGGCCCCCTAGCTCTTGATACAAATCAACACAGATTCCTACAGACGACCATAGACTCCGGGGCACTGCTGCTCATTCCGGGGACCGCCCACATGCTCGAAGATCTACGCTGGGATGCCGACCTGATCCGCCGCTACGATCTGGCCGGCCCGCGCTACACCTCCTACCCGACCGCGGTGCAACTGCACAGCGAAGTCGGCTCGTTCGACCTGCTCCACGCCCTGCGCGAAAGCCGCCGGGCCGTGCGCCCGCTGTCTGTGTACGTACACGTGCCGTTCTGCGCCAACATCTGCTACTACTGCGCCTGCAACAAGGTGATCACCAAGGACCGTGGCCGAGCCGCACCCTACCTGCAGCGCCTGGAGCAGGAAATCCAGCTGATCGCCTGCCACCTGGACCCTAAACAGCGTGTTGAACAGTTGCATCTGGGCGGCGGCACGCCGACCTTCCTCAGCCATGTGGAACTGCGCCAGCTGATGGCCACCCTGCGCCAGCACTTCAACCTGCTGGACGATGATTCCGGCGACTACGGCATCGAACTGGACCCGCGCGAGGCCGACTGGTCGACCATGGGCCTATTGCGCGAACTGGGCTTCAACCGCGTGAGCCTCGGTGTGCAGGACCTGGACCCTGCGGTGCAGCGCGCGATCAACCGCCTGCAGAGCCTGGAACAGACCCGCACCCTGATCGAGGCGGCGCGCACCTTGCAGTTCCGCTCGGTCAACCTGGACCTGATCTACGGCCTGCCCAAGCAGACCCCGGAAGGCTTCGCCCGCACCGTCGAGGAAGTGATCCGCCTGCAGCCCGACCGCCTCTCGGTCTTCAACTATGCTCACCTGCCTGAGCGCTTCATGCCGCAACGGCGTATCGACAGCAACGACCTGCCGGCCCCGGCAGCCAAGCTGGAGATGCTCCGGGCCACCATCGAGCAGCTCACCGCCGCCGGCTATCGCTACATCGGCATGGACCACTTCGCCCTGCCCGACGACGAGCTGGCCGTCGCCCAGGAAGAAGGTACCCTGCAGCGCAACTTCCAGGGCTACACCACCCACGGCCACTGCGACCTGATCGGCCTGGGGGTTTCGGCAATCAGCCAGATCGGCGACCTGTACTGCCAGAACAGCAGCGACCTCAATACTTATCAGGACGCGCTGTCCGGCTCCCAGCTGGCAACCCAGCGCGGCCTGCTGTGCAATCACGATGACCGCCTGCGACGGGCAGTGATCCAGCAACTGATCTGCCACTTCGAGCTCGACTTCGAGCCGATCGAAAGCGCCTTCACCATCGATTTTCGGGGCTATTTCAACGATCTTTGGCCAGCGCTGCTGAACATGCAAAGGGACGGCCTGATCCGCCTCGACGAAAAGGGCATCCGCATCCTGCCGGCCGGGCGCCTGCTGGCCCGCTCGGTATGCATGGTGTTCGACGCGTATCTGGCGATGCACGACCGTCAGCGATTCTCGCGGGTGATCTAGCCAAGCGAATCGTTGACCGTGTGGACAAGCCCGCTTGCCAGGCACACTATGGGCAAGAACGGACCCCCGGCATGATGCAGCTGGGGTTCGGCCAAGGCGCATCATCCTCGCGCACACTGGCCTACACCCTATGCCGTAGGTTACCCTTACGACTTATGTGTGCTTTCCCACAAGGATCGATTCAAATGTCCGAGCCAGTCAAACTGCGCGCCCACGGCCAGGCCCATTGCAAGGATTGCAGCCTGGCCCCCCTGTGCCTGCCTCTTTCGCTCAACCTGGAAGACATGGATGCACTGGATGAAATCGTCAAACGCGGACGCCCGCTGAAAAAGGGCGAGTTCCTATTCCGCCAGGGTGACAATTTCGGCTCGGTTTACGCCGTACGTTCCGGCGCCCTCAAGACGTTCAGCCTGAGCGACAGCGGCGAGGAGCAGATCACCGGCTTCCACCTGCCCAGCGAACTGGTCGGCCTGTCCGGCATGGACACTGAAGCCTACCCGGTCTCGGCCCAGGCGCAGGAAACCACCTCGGTGTGCGAAATCCCGTTCGAGCGCCTCGATGAGCTGTCGGTGCAACTACCCCAGCTGCGCCGCCAGCTGATGCGGGTGATGAGCCGTGAAATCCGTGACGATCAGCAAATGATGCTGCTGCTGTCGAAAAAGACCGCCGATGAGCGCATTGCCACCTTCCTGGTCAACCTGTCGGCACGCTTCCGCGCCCGCGGCTATTCGGCCAACCAGTTCCGCCTGAGCATGTCGCGCAACGAAATCGGCAATTACCTGGGCCTGGCCGTTGAAACCGTGTCGCGGGTGTTCACCCGCTTCCAGCAGAACGGCCTGCTGCGTGCCGAGGGCAAGGAAGTGCACATCCTCGACCCGATCCAGCTGTGTGCGCTGGCCGGTGGTGCGATGGAGGCCTGAAAGCCTGCTTGAAAAAGGTATACTGGCGCATTCGTTTTTCAGGATACCTGCAACAATGCACAGCGAAGCCTTCGACCTCAAAGCCCTGATCCGCCCGGTAGTGGACTTCCCCAAGCCGGGTGTGATCTTCCGCGACATCACCCCGCTGTTCCAGTCGCCACGCGGGCTGCGTTATGTCGCCGACCAGTTCATCGAACGCTATGTCGAGGCGGAGTTCAGCCACATCGGCGCCATGGATGCCCGGGGCTTTCTGATCGGCTCGATCATCGCCCACCAGTTGAACAAGCCGCTGATCCTGTTCCGCAAGCAAGGCAAACTGCCGGCTGACGTACTATCTGAGGGGTATCAGACCGAGTATGGTGAAGCCTTCCTGGAAGTGCATGCCGACAGCCTGTGCGAAGGCGATTCGGTGCTGATCTTCGATGACCTGATCGCCACCGGCGGCACACTGCTGGCCGCAGCCAACCTGGTGCGCCGCACCGGTGCACAGGTGTTCGAGGCGGCGGCGATCATCGACCTGCCTGAGCTGGACGGTTCGCGCCGGCTGCAGGCGGCGGGTGTGCCGACCTTCTGCCTGACCGAGTTTTCGCTGAGCGAGTACTGAGTGATTCTTGGGGTGCTTTGCACCCCTTTCGCGACACAAGGCCGCCCCTACAGGGGACCGCGTACGGCCTTATGTCGCGAAAGGGCCGCACAGCGGCCCCAGCAATTCAAATCAAAGGGAAATCGGCTTACGCCCCGCAAAGGCATGTGCCAGGGTGCCGCCGTCGACCAGCTCCAGCTCGCCGCCCAGCGGCACGCCATGGGCAATCCGCGAGGCTACCAGCCCCTTCTCGGCCAGCAACTGCGCGATGTAATGTGCTGTCGCCTCCCCTTCCACAGTCGGGTTGGTGGCCAGGATCACCTCGGTAAAGCTGCCCTGCTCCTCGATCCGCGCCATCAGCTGCGGCACGCCAATAGCATCAGGCCCCAGGCCATCAAGCGGCGACAAGTGCCCCTTGAGCACGAAGTAGCGACCGCGATAGCCGGTCTGCTCCACCGCATACACATCCATCGGCCCCTCCACCACGCACAGCTGGGTATCGTCGCGGCGCGTATCAGCGCATTGCGGGCACAACTCCTGTTCGGTCAAGGTGCGGCACTGGCGGCAATGGCCAACCCCTTCCATGGCCAGGCTAAGCGCCTGGGCCAGGCGCACCCCACCACTGCGGTCGCGTTCCAGCAACTGCAGGGCCATGCGCTGGGCGGTTTTCTGGCCGACGCCCGGCAGCGTGCGCAGGGCGTCGATCAGTTGGCGGATAAGGGGGCTGAAGCTCATGGGAAAGGCCTGATAATTCTATGAGAGGCGGTTTATACCGGCGCAGCCTGACAGCGTCAAATCTCACCTATCACAAGCGGCGCTCGTTCCATAGGCCGCCAGAACATCCAGGCATACACCAGGCAGCATCAGCAACGACCTGTAAACAACACCACAAAAAAAGCCGCCCTGGAACCCAGTGGCGGCTTTTCAACTGCAAATGCCTTAGAACGGCATCTTGAAGCCCGGCGGCAGCTGCATGCCTGCAGTCATGCCACCCATTTTTTCCTGGCTGCTCTGCTCGACCTTGCGTACGGCATCGTTCAGTGCAGCAGCAATCAGGTCTTCGAGCACTTCCTTGTCGTCTTCTTCAGTCGACATCAGGCTTTGATCGATGCTGACGCGCTTGACGTCATGACGACCGGTCATCACCACGCTGACCAGGCCACCGCCGGATTGGCCGGTCACTTCGGCGTTGGCCAGCTCTTCCTGCATCTTGGCCATTTTTTCCTGCATCTGCTGGGCCTGCTTCATCAGGCCGGCCATGCCACCTTTCATCATGGGGGTATACCTCGATTGGGTCGTGTGATGCAGCCCGCCACAGGCCGGCCGCATGGTTATCCGTTACTGACCCTGACTGACCAGGGCTTCTACAGGTTCAATAGTATCCTGTCGCACGGTGGCACCGAACTGCTTGATCATCTGCTGGATCAACGGATCCTGCTCGATCGACGCCACGGCGTCCTGCTGGCGCTCGGCACGCTTGCGCGAGGCTGCCTGGGCCGGGGTTTCCTGCTCAGGCAGGATAAGCTCGATGCGCAGGTTCAGCGTGCGCCCCAGGTGCTGGTTGAGCGCTTCATTCAGCCGGCGTTGCTGGGTGGCGTTGAACAAGGCGCCCTGACCGGGGTCAAGGTGCAGCAGCCAGTCGTCACCGTCTGCAGCCATCAGCGTACAGTTTGCGGCGATGTTGCCTGTCATCCCGGACACAGGCAACTGTGGGAATAATTCCAGCCATTGCAGGGCCAGGCCGGTGGCGGGCTTGGCGGCCGGCAGCGGCTCGGGCGCAGCGATGGGGGCCTCTTCCTGAACGTGCTCGACCAGCTCGTCCAGATAGCTGAAGCCCACCGGGTCGCTTTCGCCGCCATAGTAGTCCTCATCCATCGGTGGCTCGTCATCACGCTCCATGCCCGCCGAGGCGTAGGCAGACGGATCGAATGGCGGCTCGTCATAGGCCGGCTGGGCATCTTGCGGCTCAGCGACTGGGGGCTGGGGCGCGGCATCCGGCGTAGGCTCCGGCTCAACGGCAACGGGAGCAGGCTTGGCAGCAGGCTCCTCCCAGGGCAGGTCGATGACTTCCTCTTGCGGTGCCGGCTCGGGCTCGGCCAGCTCGGCCTTGGGCTCAGGCTGTGGTGGCGCAGCTGACATTGCCTCGACGACAGCCGCAGGCTCGGCTTGCGGGGCCGCAACCACTGCAGCGGGTGCTGCGGCAGCAACGACAGGCGCGTCGGGGACCACCGTGGGCGCTGCCACCGGGGTTGCAGGATCAGCTGTGGCCTGGCTGATCCCCACCGGCTTTAGTACCGGTTTCGGCGCATCGTCGCTATCGGCCGGTCGGAACGCCAGCATCCGCAGCAGGACCATTTCGAAACCGCCCCGCGGGTCGGGTGCCAAGGGCAGGTCGCGTCGGCCAATCAGGCCCATCTGGTAATAGAACTGCACATCTTCGGCAGGCAAGGCCGACGCCAGCGCCAGCACTCGGTCGCGATCACCCTGACCATTGTCCACCGCCTCGGGCAGCGCCTGGGCAATGGCGACCCGGTGCAACACATTGAGCATTTCGGCCAGCACGCCACTCCAGTCCGGCCCCTGCTCGGCGAGGTTGCGCACCGCCTCCAGCAGCGCCCGCGCATCCCCTTCCAGCAGCGCCTGCAGCACACCATAGACCTGGCCGTGATCGAGGCTGCCGAGCATGGCCCGCACATCGGCGGCCAACACCCTGCCCTCACCGAACGCGATCGCCTGATCGGTGAGGCTCATGGCGTCACGCATCGAACCATCGGCAGCGCGGCCCAGCAGCCACAGGGCATCAGGCTCGAACGGAACGTTCTCGGCCTCCAGGACATGACTCAGGTGTTCGACCACCCGCTCCGGGCTCATGTTCTTCAGCGAGAACTGCAAGCAGCGCGACAGGATGGTGGCCGGCAGCTTTTGCGGGTCGGTGGTGGCGAGGATGAACTTGACGTAGGGCGGCGGCTCTTCCAGCGTCTTGAGCAAGGCGTTGAACGAGTGCGTGGACAGCATGTGCACTTCGTCGATCAGGTAGACCTTGAAGCGCCCGCGGCTGGGGGCGTACTGCACGTTGTCGAGCAGTTCGCGGGTGTCCTCGACCTTGGTGCGGCTGGCGGCGTCGATCTCGATCAGGTCGACGAAACGGCCTTCATCGATCTCCCGGCACACCGAACAGGTGCCACATGGCGTGGAGGTGATGCCGGTTTCGCAGTTCAGGCACTTGGCGATAATACGGGCGATGGTCGTCTTGCCCACGCCCCGGGTACCGGTGAACAGGTAGGCGTGGTGCAGGCGCTGATTGTCCAAGGCATTGATCAAGGCCTTCAGCACATGGGCCTGGCCGACCATTTCGCGGAACGAGCGCGGACGCCATTTACGTGCAAGAACCTGATAACTCATCGAAAAACCATCGTAGCCTGATCGAGCGGAAGATCGCTAATGCTAGCGGAGCGGGGCCGAAATTGCACCCTGCATGGCTCGCCTAAGCTGAGTAACTGGCGCACGATCCTGGGACACCTGTAATCCCGAGCACTTTCTTCAAAGAGCCGAAATAAAACCGGCACTCAAGTACAACCCAATCCCAAATACCAAGTGCGTAACCAAACTCTTCAGACAATTACGCCAAGGCGTCGGCGTCCTGGCGGCAAAGAACCCTGCCCCCATCAATGGCTGCATGAAGCACAGCGGCGCCGCCACCGTCACCACACCCCACGCCAATGCAGGCCACACCGTCGGCGCGCGTAACCAGCCCTCGCCGGCCACCCCTACCAGCACCACCGCAAACAACACACCAATCCCATAATGGATCAACCACCCCCAGATCAGCTCGTTCGCCACCGGTTCGGCCCTGGCAATTGCCTGATGCCGTACTCGCCCCCGCAGCAGATGCCCTACCCAACGCCCCACCATGGCGAAGTTCAGCGTGGCGATACCCAAGCGCCGCAGCAACATCCCCCACAGGTCCATGATCACGGTAGCACCGACCCCGATCAGCAAAGCAGCTTGTAGCATGGCAAGCGTCATTGATTCAGCCCTCTGAAATTGACATTAAGCAACCTGCCACGCAGCATAGAAGTTGAAGTCAACTTCAAGTCAAGGCCCCTCAATGGATATTGCCGATGTCGCCAAACGCACAGGCGTCCCTGCGTCGACACTGCGTTACTACGAAAAGAAAGGCCTGCTCGAGTCACTTGCCGGGCGTGGCCAGCGGCGCCAGTTCGCCGCCGATGTTACGGACAGGCTGGCACTGATCGCCTTGGGACAGGCCGCAGGTTTTTCCCTCGATGAAGTCGGGGCGATGCTGGTGGACCAGCAGGTCGATCGGCAGAGGCTGATGGCCAAGGCGGACGAAATCGATGCACAGGTCAAACGCTTGCAGGCACTTGGCAAGGGGCTGCGGCATGCAGCGCAGTGCTCAGAGGAAAACCACCTGGCCTGTCCGAAATTTCAGCGCTTGATGAAGCTGTCAGCAGCAGGGGCGCTGCGAGGTAAACGGGCCAGAGGAAAGGCCGTATCGTGACAGGCTGAGGTTTTTGAACCCCAGAAATGGAGGCGGCCCCACCAGCCACACCCCGGCACTCGATGTTCCCGCTATGGCTGCTCCCTTCCGGGCCTGACCAGGTTAACGGGTAATCAATGCGGGGGGACCGATGGGGCCACCACTACGCGGCTCGCCAAGCAGCGAGCCGCGCCATTGTACCGGTCTGGGGCGAAGTTACAACCTTTAACCGGAGAAAAAGTCATCATTTCTCAATGACTTGTCCAGACCGATGGGGCCAGGCCAATCAGATGGCAATACCCTGCTCGCCCAGGAACACGACGAACGCATCCTCATCCAGCACCTTGACCCCCAGCTCACTGGCCTTGGCCAACTTGGAACCGGCGCCAGGGCCAGCGACCACGCAGTGTGTCTTGCCCGACACCGAACCGGCCACCTTGGCCCCCAGGCTTTCCAGCTTCTCTTTGGCGATGTCGCGGCTCATGCGCTCCAACGTGCCGGTCAGCACCCAGGTCTGGCCAGCCAGGGGCAAGCCCTCGGCGACCTTCTTTTCGCTGTTCCAGTGCATGCCGAACGCCAGCAACTGGGCTTCGATGTCTCTGGCCAGCTTCTGGTTGGCCTCGTCCTTGAAAAATTCGCGCACGGCTTCGGCCTGTTTCGCTGCCAGCGCCTGACGCAGGTCGATGCCGTCGGCCGCGATGATCTTGTCCAGGCTGTCCAGCTTGGCGACCAGCTTTTCCGCGCCCGTGGGCCCGACCGAAGCGATGTCGAGCTTGGCGATCATCCCGGCCAGGGTAGTGCTGGCAGCGAATTCGGCAGCCAGCTCACCTTCGTCCTGCAATTGCATGCCGCAACCGAGCAACTGTTCGATGACCTTGCAGTTGTGTTCGTCTTCAAAGAAGTTGTGGATCTCGTAGGCCACTTCCAGACCAATGTCCGGCAGGTACGTCAGCACCTGCGGCAACGCCTGCTGCACCCGGGCCAGGCTGCCCAGCGAGCGGGCCAGTACCTTGGCGGTCTCCTCCCCCACATCCGGGATGCCCAGGGCATAGATGAAGCGCGCCAGGCTCGGGCGCTTGCTGGCCTCGATGGCATCCAGCAGTTTCTTGCTGGAGACTTCGGCAAATCCCTCCAGCCCGACGATCTGGTCGAATTGCAGCTTGTAGAGGTCCGCCGGCGAACCGATCAGGCCTTCGTCCACCAACTGCTCGACGCTCTTCTCGCCCAGGCCGTCGATATCCATGGCTCGCCGCGAAACATAGTGAATGATCGCCTGTTTGAGCTGGGCACCACAGGCCAGGCGGCCGACACAACGGTACACCGCGCCTTCGCTGGTGGTTTCCTTGCCCTTGCTACGCTTGACCAGCTGAGTACGCTCAACCTGGGAACCACACACCGGGCACGCGCTTGGCACCTGCACCGGTCGGGCGTCTTCGGGACGGCGTTCAAGCACCACCTGCATGACTTGCGGGATCACGTCACCGGCACGGCGGATAATTACCGTATCGCCGATGCGCAGGCCCAGCCGGGCAATCTCGTCCATGTTGTGCAGGGTGGCGTTGGACACGGTCACGCCAGCCACCTTGACCGGCTTGAGGCGTGCAACCGGCGTGACCGCACCGGTACGCCCGACCTGGAATTCCACATCCAGCACCTCGGTGAGCTCTTCCATGGCCGGGAACTTATGGGCGATGGCCCAACGCGGCTCGCGGGCGCGAAAGCCCAGCTCGCGCTGGGAGGCCAGGCTGTTGACCTTGAACACCACCCCATCGATTTCGTACGGCAGGCTGTTGCGCCGCTCGCCGATATCGCGGTAGTAAGCCAGACACTCCTCGATACCAGCCGCATGCCTGAGCTCGCGACTGATCGGCAAGCCCCATGCCTTGAGCTGCTCGAGGATACCGATGTGGCTCTCGCCAATGCTTGCCGAGACCTGGCCAACGCCATAGCAGCAGAATTCCAGCGGGCGGCTGGCGGTGATCTTCGAGTCCAACTGGCGCAGGCTGCCGGCAGCTGCGTTGCGCGGGTTGGCGAAGGTCTTGCCCCCGGCTTCGGCCTGTGCGGCATTGAGGCGATCGAACCCCGCCTTGCTCATGAACACTTCACCACGCACTTCGAGCACAGCCGGCCAACCTTTGCCCTGCAGCTTGAGCGGGATGTTGCGCACGGTACGCACGTTCGCGCTGATGTCTTCGCCGGTGGTGCCGTCACCCCGGGTCGCGCCCTGGACCAGTTGGCCATCGCGATAGAGCAGGCTCACCGCCAGGCCATCGAGCTTGGGCTCGCAGCTGTAGTCGACCGCGCCCGGCTGGTCGAGGCCTTCCACCACACGGCGGCCGAACTCACGCAGGTCGGCTTCCTCGAAGGCGTTGCCCAGGCTGAGCATGGGCACTTCGTGGCGCACCTGGCTGAACGCGGCCAGGGCAGCGCCGCCGACGCGTTGAGTGGGCGAGTCGAGAGTGATCAGGTGAGGATGTTCGGCTTCGAGGGCCTTGAGCTCGTTGAACAGGCGGTCGTACTCGGCGTCCGGCACGCTGGGCTCGTCGAGTACGTAGTAGCGGTAGTTGTGCTGGTCGAGTTCGGCGCGCAGTGCGTGGATTCGGGATTCGGCGTTCATTCTTCAGGTTCTCTTGCAAAGCAAAAGAGCAGCCCTAGGCTCAATGCCAGTCAGTTAAACGATTTGGGGCCGCTTTGCGGCCCATCGCCGGCAAGCCAGCTCCCACAGGCACAGCGCAGACCTCAAGAACTGCATGGTATCTGTGGGAGCCGGCTTGCCGGCGATGGGCTGCGAAGCAGCCCTGGTAACGCTAACTGACTGGCATTAGCCCCAGGCTGCTCTTGCGCTTGAAACGAAGCGAGCAAGACCAGGGCATGGTCCGCTCGCTCAATGACATCAGCGTTTCTGGGTCAGCGCGCGGCGCTCGAACTCGACGATGCGCTGGCGGTAATGCTCGATGGTCTGGGCGGTGAGCACGCTGCGCTGGTCATCCTTGAGCTCGCCATTGAGCTCGTGGGCCAGCTTGCGCGCCGCAGCGACCATCACATCGAAGGCCTGTTTCGGATGACGCGGCCCTGGCAACCCGAGGAAGAAACTCACCGCACGGGTGCTGAAGTGGTCGATGTCGTCCAGGTCGAAAATGCCGGGTTTGACCGCGTTGGCCATGGAGAACAGGACTTCGCCGTGACCGGCCATGCTTTCGTGACGGTGGAAAATGTCCATTTCACCGAAGCGCAAACCGCTTTCAAGAATATTCTGCAGCAGCGCCGGGCCCTTGAAGCCACCTTCGTCGCGGGAGATCACGCTGATCACCAGCACCTCTTCGACCGGCGGCAGCTCCTTGGCAGCACCGCCCGCATCAGCAAAACCACTGTTGCGGTTGTTGTCGCCAGCAAAATCGTCATCGGCATCGGCGAACAGGTCGGGCTCGCGCTGCTCGGCCACCAGGTCCAGGTCGCCCTGCGGCTGCAGTTCAGCGGCACGTTTACCACGCTTGCTGGCCTTGGCCGGTTTCTGCTCGCGCTCGCGTTCACGCGCCGGCGCACTGAGCGACGGCAGGTCGCTTTCGTCCAGCTCCGGTTCCTTCTGGGTATCGAGCACCCGCGACGGGCCGAGCACCTCAGCGCTGCCTTCCTCGTCCGGGAGGTTGGAATAACTGCGATCCAGACGGAATTTCAACTTGCCTTTTCCGCCGCGCATACGGCGCCAGCCGTCGAAAAGAATACCGGCGATGACAATGATGCCGATGAGGATCAGCCACTCGCGCAGACCGATTTCCATGTAATCCCGTGCCTCTATAAAAATATGCTTGAAAACAAAGGCTTCAAAGCCCTTTAACACGTGGCGCCAACTCTATGTTCTGACAGGCGTTTTACCCACGCAAAAAACGAGTGACATTAAGCTAGCACGACCAAAGACAACTTTACACCGTCTGTCGCACATGGCGGGGGCATTTACCTGCACAATCCGCCTTCTCTTCGCTCATCAGGCGTCGACCATGGCCAATGCCTCCTCCACATCCACTGCAACAAGACGTGAACACCCAGGCTCATGCATGGTTACCCCCATCAATTGATCCGCCATCTCCATGGCAATCTTGTTATGGGTGATGTAGATGAACTGCACGCTTTCACTCATTTCCTTGACCAACCGGGCATACCGGCCGACGTTGGCATCGTCCAGCGGCGCATCGACCTCGTCGAGCATGCAGAACGGTGCGGGGTTCAACTTGAAGATGGCAAACACCAGCGCCAATGCGGTCAGTGCCTTCTCGCCGCCGGACAGCAAATGGATGGTGCTGTTCTTCTTGCCCGGTGGGCGCGCCATGATCGTCACCCCTGTATCGAGTAGATCTTCGCCCGTCAGTTCCAGATAAGCGCTGCCACCACCGAAAACTTTTGGGAAAAGTGCCTGTAATCCGGCATTTATCTGATCAAAGGTATCCTTGAAGCGGTTGCGGGTTTCCTTGTCGATCTTGCGGATGACGTTTTCCAGCGTGTCCAGCGCCTCGACCAGATCGGCGTCCTGGGCATCAAGGTAGCGCTTGCGCTCGGACTGCTGTTCGTACTCCTCGATCGCGGCCAGGTTGATCGCGCCCAAACGCTGAATACGGGCGTCGATCTGTTCCAGCTCCTGCTCGGTACCCTGTTCGCTGGCCTCGGCCTCGACGGTGGCAAGCACACCCTGCAAATCGTAGCCGTCAGCCAGCAATTGCTCCTGCAAGGTCTTGCGCCGCACATCCAGCCCCTGGCACTCCAGGCGCATCTGCTCGAGCTGGCCACGCAGCAACTGCGCCTGCTGCTCGGCCTGGGTGCGGCGCTTTTCGGCGTCGCGCAGGGCGCGATCGGCTTCGTCCATGTGCAAGCGCGCCTGGCGCATTTCTTCGTCGACGCTCATGCGCCGCTCAAGCAGCTCTTCCAGCTTCAGGCGCAGCTCTTCCAGCGGTGCCTCGCCCTCCTCCAGGTTCAGGCTCAGCTGCTCCTGCCGCTCGCTCAGGCGTGCCGCCTGCAGCTCCAGACGTTCCAGTGCCTGGCGGGTCGAGTCGTGCTGGGCACGCAGTGATCCCAGGCGCACAGCCAACTGGTGAGCGTGATCCTTGTGCTGGCGAGCTTCCTGGCGGATCCGGTCAAGGCCTTCGCGCAGGGTATCGCGGCGGGCCATCAACTGTTCGCGTTGCTCGGTGTCCTGGGCCATCAGGTCCAGGGCCTCTTGCAGCACCAGGCGGGCTTCGCCCAGTTGCTCATGCTCCAGAGCGCGCTGCTCCTGAAGTTCGCTCAATTCTTCCTGCAGCCGGCGCCGACGCAGCTCCACCTGTTCGGCACGGGCCCGGCCTGCCGAAAGGCTGGCCTTGAGCTCGCCATGCTGGCGGCTCTCTTCCTGGGTGCTACGGCGTAGCTGCTCGCGCTGCTCTTCCAGGCCCAGTTGCTGCTCACGCAAGGCTTGCAGCTGTTGCTCCATCTGCTCCAGCGTAGCTTCCAGCTCCAGCTGCTCCTGGCCGAGGCGCTCGATTTCCTGGCCCCGCGCCAGCACCCCACCCTGGGATTCGCCCCCCCGGCTGACGCGTAAAAAATGCCGACCAACCCAGTAACCATCGCGGCTGACCAGGCTCTGGCCTTCGCCAAGCCCGGCGCGTTCAGCGAGGGCTTGAGCCAGGTCTTCAACTGGCCGGACCTGGGCCAGCCAAGGGGCCAGGTCGGTGTGCCCCTCGACTTTGTCGAGCAAGCTGCCGGGCCGGCGTGCACCTTCCTGCCCCGCCACCAACAGACGCAGCTCGCCTTGCTCCAGCTCGGCAAAATCCAGGCCGGTGAAGTCCTCCACCAGCACGGCCTGCAGGTCAGCGCCCAACACGGTTTCCACCGCCAGCTCCCAACCCGGTTCCACACGCAGCCCTTGCGCCAGGCGCGGCCGCTGCTCCAGACCTTGCCCGCGCAGCCACTCGGCAGCACCGGCCCCGGGCTCGAGCGCGGCCTGTTGCAGTGCCTCCAGGGATGCCAGACGGCCCCCCAGGCGCTGCAAGTCGCCTTGCTGTTGCTGCTGAGCCTGGGCCGCCTGCTGCAATTGCGCGCGTACGCCCTCCAGGCGCTCGACCACCTGCTCTTCGGACAGCTGCAGCTCTTCAAGCAGCATCTCGCTGGCAGCCAACTGCTCGGCCAGCTCAAGCATGGCGCCGTCCTGCGGGTCAGCGCCCAACTGGTCGCGCTCCTCGCTCAACTTGCGCTGGCGCTCGGCCATGCGCTCCAGGCTGGCTTCAAGTTGCTGCAGGCGCGACTGCTGCACCTCGGCCTGGCGCCGCGGCTCGGCGGAGCGGGTGTTGAAGCTGTCCCACTGCTCCTGCCAGCCATGCATGCCCAACTCGGCCTCTTCGAGGACAGCGGCAGCCTCTTCGGCTGCGGCCAAGGTCATTTCCTGCTCCGGTTCGAGCATCGCCAGCTCTTCACCGAGAGTCGCCAGCAGGGTGCGGTCATGCCCAAGGTGTGACTCGGTTTCCTGGCGCGTGCGCTCGGCTTCCTTCAGGTCATCCTGCAATTGGCGCAGGCGCTGCTGACCGTGCTGAATGCTCTGCTCGACCCGGGCAATGTCACCGGCCACCGAATAGAAGCGCCCCTGCACCTGGTTGAAGCGCTCGGACAGTTCGTGATGGCCGTCACGCAGGCGCTCGATACTCGCATCGGCATTGCGCTGTTCGGCAACCAGCGCCTCATGGGCCACGTCCTGATCGCCAATCACCGACGCGCGCTGGCGTACGCGTTCATCCAGGTCACGCCAGCGCAGCGCCGCCAAACGTGCTTTGAGCTGCCGTTCCTGGGCCTTGTACTCACGGTATTTCTCAGCGGCCTGCGCCTGGCGGTGCAGGCGTTCGAGCTGGCGCTCGAGCTCATCGCGCAGGTCGGTCAGGCGCGCCAGGTTCTCCTGGGTGCGGCGGATGCGGCTTTCGGTCTCGCGGCGGCGCTCCTTGTACTTGGAGATGCCCGCCGCCTCTTCGATGAAGTTGCGCAGCTCCTCGGGCTTGGCCTCGATCAGCTTGGAGATCATGCCCTGTTCGATGATCGAGTAGCTGCGCGGGCCCAGGCCGGTGCCGAGGAAGATGTCGGTGATGTCGCGGCGGCGGCATTTGGTGCCGTTCAGGTAATAGGTGTTCTGCCCGTCACGGGTGACCTTGCGGCGGATGGAGATTTCCGCATAGGCGGCATATTCGCCCAGCAGCGTGGTCTCGCTGTTGTCGAAGATCAGCTCGATGCTGGCCTGGCTGACCGGTTTGCGGCTGGTGGAGCCGTTGAAGATGACATCGGTCATCGACTCGCCACGCAGGTTCTTCGCCGAGCTTTCGCCCATCACCCAGCGCACCGCATCGATGATGTTGGACTTGCCGCAGCCATTGGGCCCGACCACGGCCGCCATGTTGCTGGGGAAGTTGACGGTGGTCGGGTCGACGAACGACTTGAACCCGGCCAGGCGAATGCACTTCAGGCGCATCGGTCAGCCTCGGGCCAGCGCCGCCAGCACCAGCTCGCAACTGCGCTGGCAATAGGCGGTGAGTACCTCGCGGATGCGCGGCAGATCACGGGCGACCACGGCGTCGAGCAGGTGGGCGAACAGGTCAAGGTAATCGAGCATGTTGGCCTGGCGCTGGTCGAGGGCCAGATAATAGGCCCGGCTCATGGCCGGCTGCAGGTTTTCGACGGTTTCCTGCAGGTAAGGATTGTCGGCAAACGGATAGGCGGCGCGCATCACGGCAAAACTGTCGGCGACGAAGGCCTTGATGTCACCTTGTTCACGGGCCTGCTGCAGGCGTTGCTGGATGTCCAGGAACGGGCGCAGGTCTGCGTCGGTGCGCCATTTCTGCGCAACGGCGTTACCCAGCAGAATGTAGAACTCGCCCATGAGGGCGCACAGGCTGCGCACGCTGCGTTCGTCGAGCCTGGTCACATGGGCGCCGCGGCGCGGCAGGATCGCAACCAGATGACGACGTTCGAGGATCAACAACGCTTCACGCACCGAGCCGCGGCTGACATTCAACGCCTGGGTGACCTTCTGCTCCTGGATGCGCTCACCCGGCTCGAGCTCGCCGCGGATGATGCGTTCGGCCAGGTAGTCGGCAATCTGCTCGGAGAGGCTGTCCGGCGCCTTGAACGTCATGGTTTTCCTTCAAAATCATTGAACTGGGCACAAGTGGACGATTGTAGCGCACTTGGCCAGCAGTCGCGCAGAGGGGCGACAGCCTTTATTTGAGCCGCCAGACAACGGTCAAGGCGGCCCGATCTATGCTTTGTATATGGGCAGGCTGGGCGGCCAGACTACCGTGCGGAGAATTTCTTGACCCTCAAGTCAGAAAATTATTGACCATCGTGTCAGCTCTGCTTATTGTCCGCTCAACAACAATAAAACCATTGCGAGGCCATCCCCGTGATCCAGTTTCTCGTCAACCAGGAGCTGCGCAGCGAGCACGCCCTGGACCCGAACATGACGGTGCTGCAGTACCTGCGTGAGCACCTGGGCAAACCCGGCACCAAAGAAGGCTGCGCCAGCGGCGACTGCGGCGCCTGCACCGTGGTGGTCGGCGAGCTGACCCAGGATGATCAAGGCCAGGACAGCCTGCGCTACCGCAGCCTCAACTCCTGCCTGACCTTCGTTTCGTCGCTGCACGGCAAGCAACTGATCAGCGTCGAGGGCCTCAAGCACCAGGGCGAACTGCACAGCGTGCAACAAGCCATGGCCGACTGCCACGGCTCGCAATGCGGCTTCTGTACCCCAGGCTTCGTCATGTCGCTGTTCGCCCTGCAGAAAAACAGCCAGGGCCACGACCTGCATCAGGCCCAGGAGGCGCTGGCGGGCAACCTGTGCCGCTGCACCGGCTACCGCCCGATTCTCGATGCTGCCGAACAGAGCTGCCGCCAACCCTGCCGCGATCAGTTCGACGCGCAACAAGCGCTGACCATCAGCCGCCTGAAAGCCATCACACCAACCCAGACCGGCGAGCTCAACAGCGGCGACAAGCGCTGCCTGGTGCCGCTGACCGTGGCCGACCTCGCCGACCTGTACAGCTCGCACCCCGAAGCGCGCTTGCTGGCAGGCGGCACCGACCTGGCGCTGGAAGTCACCCAATTCCACAAGACCTTGCCGGTCATGATCTATGTCGGCCACGTGGCCGAACTCAAACGCATCGACAAGACCGCCAGCCACCTGGAAATCGGCGCCGCCACGCCGCTCACCGATTGCTACGGCGCGCTCAATGAGGAATACCCCGATTTCGGCGACCTGCTGCACCGCTTCGCTTCGCTGCAGATCCGCAACCAGGGCACCCTGGGCGGCAACATCGGCAACGCCTCGCCGATCGGCGACTCACCGCCCTTGCTGATCGCCCTCGATGCACAGATCGTGCTGCGCCAGGGCGACCGCCAGCGCACGATGCCGCTGGAGGACTACTTCATCGACTACCGCATCACTGCCCGCCAGGACAGCGAATTCATCGAGAAGATCATCGTACCGCGAGCCAGCAATGACTGGGCCTTCCGCGCCTATAAAGTCTCCAAGCGTCTGGATGACGATATCTCGGCCGTGTGCGGCGCCTTCAACCTGAGCATCGAAGACGGCGTGGTCAGCGGGGTGCGCATTGCCTTCGGTGGCATGGCCGCTATCCCCAAACGTGCCCGCGCCTGTGAAGCAGCCCTGCGCGGCAAGCCCTGGAACCAGGCGAGCCTGGAGCGCGCCTGCCAGGCCCTGGCCGAGGACTTCACCCCGCTCAGCGACTTCCGCGCCAGCAAGGAATACCGCCTGCTGGCCGCGCAGAACCTGCTGCGCAAGTACTTCATCGAACAGCAAACGCCGCACATCGAAACCCGGGTGACCGACTATGTCTAACCATCACGCCGTCAAGAGCCAGGCCGAGATGGCCGAACTGTTCAGCCAGGACCTGACCAACGGGGTTGGCCGCAGCGTCAAGCACGACAGCGCCGACAAGCACGTGGCAGGTGAAGCGGTGTACATCGACGACCGCCTGGAATTCCCCAACCAGTTGCACGTCTATGCGCGCACCGCCGACCGTGCCCACGCACGCATCCTGCGCATCGATACCACACCTTGCTATGCCTTCGAAGGGGTGCGCATCGCCATCACCCACGAGGACATTCCTGGCCTGAAGGACATCGGCCCGGTGGTGGCCGGTGACCCGTTGCTGGCCATCGACAAGGTCGAGTTCTTCGGCCAGCCGGTGCTCGCCGTGGCCGCGCGCGACCTGGACACCGCGCGCCGTGCAGCAATGGCGGCGATCATCGAATACGAAGACCTGGAGCCGGTACTGGACGTGGTCGAGGCATTGCGCAAGAAGCACTTCGTACTCGACAGCCACACCCACCAGCGCGGTGATTCGGCCACCGCCCTGGCCAGCGCCCCGCACCGCCTGCAGGGCACCCTGCATATCGGCGGCCAGGAGCATTTCTACCTGGAGACGCAGATTTCCTCGGTAATGCCCACCGAAGACGGCGGCATGATCGTCTTCTGCTCCACGCAAAACCCTACCGAAGTGCAGAAGCTGGTCGCTGAAGTGCTCGACGTGCCGATGAACAAGGTGGTGCTCGACATGCGCCGCATGGGCGGCGGCTTCGGCGGCAAGGAAACCCAGGCCGCCAGCCCGGCCTGCCTGTGCGCGGTGATCGCACGCCTGACCGGCCAACCGACCAAGATGCGCCTGCCGCGCGTCGAAGACATGATGATGACCGGCAAGCGCCACCCCTTCTATGTCGAGTACGACGTCGGCTTCGATGACGACGGGCGCCTGCGAGGCATCAACATGGACCTGGCCGGCAACTGCGGCTACTCGCCCGACCTTTCCGGCTCGATCGTCGACCGTGCCATGTTCCACTCCGACAACGCCTACTACCTGGGCGATGCCACCGTGCACGGCCACCGCTGCAAGACCAACACCGCCTCCAACACCGCCTACCGCGGCTTCGGCGGCCCACAAGGCATGGTTGCCATCGAGCAGGTGATGGACCACATTGCGCGTCACCTGGGCCGTGACCCGCTGGCAGTGCGCAAGGCCAACTACTACGGCAAGACCGAGCGCAATGTCACCCACTATTACCAGACCGTCGAGCACAACATGCTCGAGGAGATGACGGCCGAGCTGGAAGCCAGCAGCGACTACGCAGAACGCCGCGAATCGATCCGCCGCTTCAACGCCAACAGCCCGGTCCTCAAGAAAGGCCTGGCGCTGACCCCGGTCAAGTTCGGCATCTCGTTCACCGCCACCTTCCTCAACCAGGCCGGCGCGCTGATCCATATCTACACCGATGGCAGCATCCACCTGAACCACGGCGGCACCGAGATGGGCCAGGGCCTGAACACCAAGGTGGCCCAGGTCGTTGCACAGATTTTCCAGGTTGATTTCAGCCGCATCCAGATCACCGCCACCAATACCGACAAGGTGCCCAACACCTCGCCAACGGCGGCATCCAGCGGCGCCGACCTGAACGGCAAAGCGGCGCAGAATGCCGCCGAGATTCTCAAAAAGCGCCTGACCGAGTTCGCCGCGCGGCATTATCAGGTTACCGAGGAGGACGTCGAGTTCCGCAACGGCCATGTGCGCGTGCGCGACCAGATCGTCAGCTTCGAACAACTGGTGCAGCAGGCATACTTCGCCCAGGTGTCGCTGTCGAGTACCGGCTTCTACCGCACGCCGAAGATCTTCTACGACCGCAGCCAGGCACGCGGCCGGCCGTTCTACTACTTCGCCTTCGGCGCCGCCTGCGTCGAAGTGGTCGTCGATACCCTGACCGGCGAGTACAAGATGTTGCGCGCCGACATCCTGCACGACGTCGGCGATTCGCTGAACCCGGCCATCGACATTGGCCAGGTGGAAGGCGGTTTCATCCAGGGCATGGGTTGGCTGACCACCGAAGAGCTGGTGTGGAATGCCAAGGGCAAGCTGATGACCAATGGCCCGGCCAGCTACAAGATCCCGGCCGTGGCCGACATGCCGCTGGATCTGCGGGTGAAACTGGTGGAAAACCGCAAGAACCCGGAAGACACCGTGTTCCACTCCAAGGCGGTTGGCGAGCCACCGTTCATGCTCGGCATCGCCGCCTGGTGCGCGATCAAGGATGCCGTGGCCAGCATTGCCGATTACCGGCTGCAACCGAACATCGACGCACCGGCGACACCGGAGCGGGTGCTGTGGGGGTGCGAGCAGATGCGCAAGCAAGTAACTGCCGCGCAGCCTGCCTTGCAGGAACTGGAAACCTCCACTCACTGACGCCGCAGACCTGTGGTAGGAGCGGCCTTGTGTCGCGAAAGGGCTGCGCAGCGGCCCCAAGATCTGTGCAGCAATGGAGATTCTTGGGGCCGCTACGCGACCCTTTCGCGACACAAGGCCGCTCCTACCACAGGACCGAGTCGCCCATAGAGGATTTTGAATCATGCACCAATGGATCAACGCCCTCGCCGACCACCAGGCCCGCGGCGAACCCTGCGTACTGGTGACCATCATCGAGGAGCGCGGCTCGACCCCGCGCAATGCCGGCTCGAAAATGGTCGTCAGTGCCACAGCCCTGTATGACACCATCGGCGGCGGCCACCTGGAATTCAAGGCGCTGCACATTGCCCGGGCAATGCTCGAAGAACACCGCACCACGCCGCACCTGGAGCGCTTCAGCCTCGGCGCCAGCCTCGGACAGTGCTGTGGCGGCGTCACCGTGCTGCTGTTCGAGCCCATGACCGCTGTGCAGGCGCAAATCGCCGTGTTCGGCGCGGGCCATGTCGGCCGGGCTCTGGTACCCTTGCTCGCCGCCCTGCCCTGCCGGGTGCGCTGGATCGATTCGCGTGAACAGGAATTTCCCGAGCTCATCCCCAACGGGGTGACCAAGGTGGTCAGCGAAGAGCCGGTCGACGAAGTGGCCGAGCTGCCAGCCGGTTGCTACTGCATCGTCATGACCCACAACCACCAGCTCGACCTGGAGCTGACCGCCGCCATTCTCAAGCGCAACGATTTCACCTGGTTCGGCCTGATCGGCTCGAAGACCAAACGGGTCAAGTTCGAACACCGCCTGCGCGAGCGCGGCTTTGACGAGGCAGTGATGGCGCGCATGCGTTGCCCGATGGGTATCGCCGAGGTCAAGGGCAAGCTGCCGATCGAGATCGCCGTGTCCATCGCCGGCGAAATCATTGCCACCTACAACGCCTGCTTTGGCCAGCATGACGCTGGCGTCAATGCGGGCCCCATCGCCCAGTTGCTGCCGCCCTCCCGGCGCAGCCAAGCCAATTGACGAGTGAGTTATGACCGTTACCCGCAAAGCCTACCGTGCCGCCATCCTGCACAGCATCGCCGACCCGGCCGAGGTGGGCCTGGACGCCTCTCATGAGTACTACGAGGACGGCCTGCTGGTGATCGACGAGGGTCGCATCAGTGCATTGGGTCATGCCAGCGAACTGCTGCCGACGCTGGATGCCGACATCGAAGTGGTGCATTACCAGGACGCCCTGATCACCCCGGGCTTCATCGACACCCACATTCACTTCCCGCAGACCGGCATGATCGGTTCCTACGGCGAGCAACTGCTGGACTGGCTCAACACCTATACCTTCCCCTGTGAAAAGCAGTTCGCCGACAAGGATCACGCCGACAAAGTGGCGAAGATCTTCCTCAAGGAACTGCTGCGCAACGGCACCACCACTGCGCTGGTGTTCGGCAGTGTGCACCCGCAGTCGGTCAATGCACTGTTCGAGGAGGCCGAGCGCCTGGACCTGCGCATGATCGCCGGCAAGGTGATGATGGACCGCAACGCCCCCGACTACCTGACCGATACCGCCGAAACCAGCTACACCGACAGCAAGGCGCTGATCGAGCGCTGGCACGGCAAGGGCCGCCTGCACTACGCGGTAACCCCGCGCTTCGCGCCCACCAGCACCGCGCAGCAATTGAAGCTTGCCGGGCAGTTGCTCAAGGAGCACCCGGGCGTCTACATGCACACCCACCTGTCCGAGAACCTCAAGGAAATCGACTGGGTCAAGGAACTGTTCCCTGAGCAGAAAGGTTACCTGGACGTCTACGACCACTTCGAACTGCTCGGCGAGCGCTCCGTTTTCGCCCACGGCGTGCACCTGTGCGACGACGAATGCCAGCGCTTGTCCGAGACGGGCTCGGCGATCGCCTTCTGCCCGACCTCGAACCTGTTCCTGGGCAGCGGCCTGTTCAACCTGCCCCAGGCCGAACGCTTCAAGGTAAACGTAGGCTTGGGTACCGACGTCGGCGCCGGCACCAGCTTCTCGCTGCTCAATACCCTGAACGAGGCGTACAAGGTCATGCAGCTGCAAGGCGCGCGCCTGCACCCCTACAAGTCGCTGTACCTGGCCACCCTGGGCGGTGCCCGTGCGCTGCGCCTGGATGACCGGATCGGCAGCCTGCGCCCCGGCAACGATGCCGACTTCGTGGTGCTCGACTACAAGGCCACGCCGCTGCTTGACTACCGTATCCAGCAATCAGGCAGCATCGAAGAGACCCTGTTCGTGCTCACCACCTTGGGCGATGATCGCACCGTGCGCGAAACCTACGCCGCCGGGCGCTGCGTGCACCAGCGCTAAGGCACTTTCGCCAGGCCCCGGTAAAGTGCGCCGCCGATCGCTGCCCCGATCAGCGGCGCCAACCAGAACAGCCACAGCTGCTGCAAGGCCCAGCCACCGACGAACAGCGCCGGCCCCGTGCTGCGCGCGGGGTTGACCGAGGTATTGGTCACAGGGATCGAGATCAGGTGGATCAGGGTCAGGGCCAGGCCGATGGCGATGGGTGCAAAACCCGCCGGGGCCCGAGCGTCGGTTGCGCCCATGATCACCACCAGGAACATCGCCGTCATCACCACTTCACTGACAAAACCTGCGCCCAGCGAGTAACCGCCTGGCGAGTGGTCGGCATAGCCGTTGGACGCCAGGCCCGCCGACAGCTCGAAGCCGGCCTTGCCACTGGCGATGAAGTAGATCACCGCTGCCGCGCAGATCGCACCGATCACCTGAGCGATGACGTAAGGCAGCAACTCTTTGGCCGGAAAACGCCCGCCCACTACCAACCCGAAGGAAACGGCAGGGTTCAGATGACAACCGGAGATGTGGCCGATGGCGAATGCCATCGTCAGCACGGTAAGACCGAAAGCGAAGGCGACACCGAGAACGCCGATGCCGAGGGGAGAGCTGGCTGCGATTACCGCACTGCCGCAGCCGCCGAGTACCAACCAGAAGGTGCCGATCAGCTCGGCTCCCATGCGCACACCCAAAGACGTCGACATGAACCTTTCCTCATGTAGTTGAACGCAGGAGACTGCGCAAGCCCAACTACTTGATGAAGGTTTGCTCACAAGAATCTAGCAGACGTTTGGTTTATGGCCACTCATTCAGCCAGGCAAACGATCAACCCTTGAGCGAAACCTTGGGTTTTTTCAGCAGATGCGAAAACACCGCATGCAGATCGTCCGAGGCACTCTCCTCGTCCAGGTTGAGCTTGCTGTCGATATGGTCCATGTGATGCATCATCAGGCTGACCGCCTGCTCGGCATCACGCGCCTCGATGGCATCGATCAGTTGCATGTGCTCGTCGTAAGAGCAGTGCGAGCGGTTGCCGCTTTCGTACTGGGCAATGATCAGCGACGTCTGCGACACCAGGCTGCGCTGGAAGCTGACCAGCGGGGCATTGCCGGCCGCCTCGGCCAGCTTCAGGTGAAACTCGCCGGACAAACGGATGCCGGCACCACGGTCGCCCCGCGAGAAGCTGTCACGCTCTTCACGCACCATGTGCCGCAGTTCGTTGAGCTGCTCGAGGGTGGCATGCTGTACGGCCAGTTCGGTGATGGCGCGTTCGACCATGCGCCGGGAGAAGAACACCTGGCGCGCCTCTTCGACCGTCGGGCTGGCCACCACGGCACCGCGGTTGGGCCGCAGCAGCACAACGCTTTCGTGGGCCAGGCGCGACAAGGCACGACGGATGATGGTACGGCTGACGCCGAATATCTCGCCCAGCGCTTCCTCGCTCAACTTGGTGCCCGGTGCGAGTCGCTGCTCGAGGATCGCCTCGAAGATATGCGCATAGACGATATCGTCCTGGGTACCGCTGCGGCCAGCCTTGCCGGTACGTGCAGGTTTCTTCAGAGGTTGCAGCTGTTCGTTCATGGGCTCTCGAGGCACGAAGGAAAGTATGGCGGCATTGTACACAGGCTGAGCCGTTTCTGCAGGTGGGCTTTTAGCTATATAGCCGATGCGCGGCATATTGTGCGCACAAAAGATAAAACATTATTTGCTTTCTTTGTACACAAAAGCATAATCCATCGAGCAACTTCTTGACCCGTAAGTCAACAAAGCGGCGTCAGACGTCTGCCATCCCTCGCGGAGCCACCAAGTGCATTGCGCAGGTCACTGGCTCCAAGAACAACAAGAAAGACTTGAGGAGTACCGCTGTGGAAAGCCGCAAATCCGACGCACCTACGCTGGATCTCGCTCCGCCGCTCGAAACGAGCTGGCTGGAGCGGATTTTCAAACTCAAGCAACACGGCAGTACCGTCAAAACCGAAATGATCGCCGGGGTGACCACCTTCATCACCATGGCGTACATCATCTTCGTCAACCCCAACATCATGGCTGACGCCGGCATCGATCACGGCGCAGCATTCGTCGCCACCTGCATTGCCGCAGCACTGGGCTGCCTGCTGATGGGCCTGTACGCCAACTGGCCGGTGGGCCTGGCGCCGGGCATGGGCCTCAACGCGTTTTTCACCTACACCGTGGTCGGGACCATGGGCTACAACTGGGAGACAGCGCTGGGCGCGGTATTCGTATCCGGTGTGCTGTTCATGTTTCTGACCCTGTCCAAGGTCCGCGAGTGGCTGCTCAACAGCATCCCGGTAAGCCTGCGACATGCCATGGGGGCCGGCGTCGGATTGTTTCTCGGGCTGATCGGCCTCAAGACCGCAGGCATCATCGTCGACAGCCCGGCCACGCTGATCAAGCTGGGCTCCATGCATGAACCAGGCCCGCTGCTGGCGGCCCTGTGCTTCCTGTCGATTGCCATCCTCAGCTACAAACGCGTGTTCGGCGCCATCCTGATCAGCATCATCGGCGTCACGCTGGCAGGCTGGGGCCTGGGCCTGGTGAAATTTGGCGGCGTGATGTCGATGCCTCCGAGCCTGGCCCCCACCTGGATGGCCATGGACGTGGCCGGCGTGTTCAACGTGAGCATGATCAGCGTGGTGCTGGCGTTCCTCTTCGTGCACATGTTCGACACCGCCGGCACCTTGATGGGCGTCGCCCAGCGGGCCAACCTGGTGGCACCGGACGGCCGCATCGAAGGCCTGTCGAAGGCATTGAAGGCGGACAGCGCATCCAGCGTGTTCGGTGCCGTGGTCGGGGTGCCGCCGGTAACCAGCTATGTAGAAAGTGCCGCGGGTGTTGCCGCAGGTGGCCGCACTGGCCTGACCGCGGTGGTGGTTGGCCTGCTGTTCGTGGCGGCGATGTTCTTTGCACCGCTGGCCGGGATGATTCCAGCCTACGCGACTGCAGGTGCACTGATTTACGTGGCCATGCTGATGATGGGCAGCATGGCGCACATCCATTGGGATGAAGCCACTGACAGCATCCCGGCGATCGTCACGGTGATCATGATGCCGCTGACCTTCTCGGTGGCAGACGGTATTGCCATGGGCTTCATCACCTATGTGGCGCTGAAGGCCGGTACCGGCAGGTACAAAGAGATTTCGGCCAGCCTGTGGGTGCTGTGCGCGATCTTCATTGCCAAGTTCGTGTTCCTCTGAGCTGACAATTGCACCAGAACAGGGCGCTTCGGCGCCCTTTTTGTGCTGTTAGCACCGCCCTCATCGCCGGCAAGCCGGCTTCTACTGGAGTGGCGTCAGCTTTAGAAGTTGAATAGGTCAGTGCCCGGGAGAGTGGCGAAATCGCTTGGATGCCATTCGATAAGGCCGGCGCCGTACCTTTTGTGGGAGCCTGCTTGCCGGCGATGAAGCCAGTGGAGAGAACACAAAACAGCAGACGAAAAAAAGCCCGCCAGTGTGAGAGCGGGCCAAGGACCTACGAAGATTCTTCTAGCGACCAACTAGCTCCCGCGATAGGTCGAATAGCTATACGGCGAGATCAGCAGCGGCACATGGTAGTGCTCCTGCTTCTCGTCGATGCCAAAGCGCAGCACAACAACATCCAGAAACGCCGGCTCCGGCAGTTGTACGCCGCGAGCACGGTAGTAGGCGCCAGCACTGAACTGCAGCTGGTAAACGCCAGTACGGTAATCGTCACCCTGCAACAGCGGCGCATCGACGCGGCCATCGCTGTTGGTCAGGGCAGTGTTCACCAGCTCAAGCTGCTGGCCTTCGACACGGTACAGCTCGACCTTGATCGCGCTGCCCGGGCAGCCGTGAGCTGCATCCAGTACGTGTGTAGTCAAACGTCCCATTGCTTGTCGCCTCTTGTTCAATCTGTGGGCAAAAAATACACAGCCATTCGCACGGCAAGGAACCTGCGATGGGCGGGAATGCCGTTATTAAGACATTTCGTCGGCAGATTGTACACAATTTTTTGAGCCCTTCCGTCGAGGCCCGCTCGAACGGGTCAATAGTCGCAAATACAGGCGCTGTGCCGACGCCAATCTCATTAACTGACCAATCAGGCAGGTTTCTTGCAACAGATTCTCAGGCGACAAAAGGGAAGAAATGCGGAAAAACAGGCTTACAAATGATTTCAGAAGTTGTATACAATCAGCCCATCCGGTGGTGCGACATCCCGACGCGGCCCGCCCACCCCCCGCACTAACGCACAAGAAGGAAGACTGCAGTGAGCGCTGACTATCCTCGCGACCTGATCGGTTACGGCAACAACCCACCTCACCCGCAATGGCCGGGCAATGCCCGCATCGCGCTGTCTTTCGTCCTGAATTACGAAGAAGGTGGCGAGCGCAACATCCTGCACGGCGACAAAGAATCCGAAGCCTTCCTGTCCGAGATGGTCGCTGCCCAGCCGTTGCAGGGCCAGCGCAACATGAGCATGGAGTCGCTGTACGAATATGGCAGCCGGGCCGGCGTATGGCGCCTGCTCAAGCTGTTCAAGGACAGCGGCGTGCCGCTGACCGTGTTCGCCGTGGCCATGGCTGCCCAGCGCCATCCGGACGTGATCCGCGCCATGGTCGAAGCCGGCCACGAGATCTGCAGCCACGGCTACCGCTGGATCGACTACCAGAACATGGATGAGGCCCAGGAGCGCGAGCACATGCTCGAGGCCATCCGCATCCTCACCGAACTGACCGGCGAACGCCCGGTAGGCTGGTACACCGGCCGCACCGGCCCCAATACCCGCCGCCTGGTCATGGAGGAAGGTGGCTTCCTCTACGACAGCGATACCTACGATGACGACCTGCCCTACTGGGAACCGAACAACCCGACCGGCAAGCCGCACCTGGTGATCCCCTACACCTTGGACACCAATGACATGCGCTTCACCCAGGTACAGGGCTTCAACTGCGGCGAGCAGTTCTTCCAGTACCTCAAGGACGCCTTCGATGTGCTGTACGCCGAAGGTGCCGAAGCGCCGAAGATGCTTTCCATCGGCCTGCACTGCCGGTTGGTCGGCCGCCCGGCGCGCCTGGCCGCGCTCAAGCGTTTCGTCGACTACGCCAAGAGCCATGACCAGGTCTGGTTCGCCCGTCGCGCGGACATCGCCCGCCACTGGCACGCCACCCACCCGTACAAGAAAGAGAACGCCTGATGACCGCCTTCAAGACCCTCAAGCCATCGACCTTGGACCGTGACACCTTCGTCAAGGTCTTCGCCGACATCTACGAGCATTCGCCATGGGTCGCCGAAAAAGCCTACGACCTGGGCCAGCTGGACGAGTTGAACGAGATCGAAGCGCTGCACCAGCGCATGAGCGACATCCTGCTCAGTGCCAACCACGCCGACCAGTTGGCGCTGATCAACGCTCACCCGGACCTGGCCGGTAAAGCCGCCATCCAGGGCGAGCTGACCGAATCGAGCACTAACGAACAGGCCGGCGCCGGTATCCACCAGTGCACCGCCGAAGAGTTCGCCCGGTTCACCGAACTGAACGATGCCTACAAGGCCAAGTTCCAGTTCCCGTTCATCATGGCAGTCAAGGGCAGCAACCGGCACCAGATCCTCGCCGCTTTCGAAAAGCGCATCCACAACGACACCGATGCCGAATTCAAGGAAGCCCTGGCGCAGATCAACCTGATCGCCCTGTTCCGTCTGCTGCAGCTGTAACCGGCGCGGCAACGTTAGAGCCTTATCCAGAACAACGAACATAGAAGAGATAACCGCATGCGCACCCTGATGATCGAGCCCCTGACCAAAGAAGCCTTCGCCCCCTTCGGTGACGTGATCGAAACCGATGGCAGTGACCACTTCATGATCAACAACGGCTCGACCATGCGCTTCCACAAGCTCGCCACGGTCGAGACCGCCGAGCCTGAAGACAAAGCGATCATCAGCATCTTCCGCGCCGACGCGCTGGACATGCCGCTGACCGTGCGCATGCTGGAACGCCATCCGCTGGGCAGCCAGGCTTTCATCCCGCTGCTCGGCAACCCCTTTCTGATCGTGGTCGCGCCCGTTGGCGATGCACCTGTATCAGGCTTGGTCCGTGCCTTCCGCAGTAATGGCAGGCAGGGCGTCAATTACCATCGCGGCGTTTGGCACCACCCGGTGCTTACGATCGAAAAGCGGGATGATTTCCTGGTGGTTGATCGCAGTGGTTCCGGCAACAACTGCGATGAGCATTACTTCACCGAGGAACAGATGCTGATCCTCAATCCCCACCAATAAGAAAAGGTCGATCATCGTTCGGTGATCGGCAGAGGTACATACTGTGGAAGCACACCTTCACGAATGGCTGAACCTGAGCATTCGCTGGGTTCACATGATCACCGGCGTGGCCTGGATCGGTGCATCGTTCTACTTCGTCTGGCTGGAAAACAACCTGAACCGGAGCAATCCGCGTGACGGGCTGTCGGGTGACCTTTGGGCCATCCACGGCGGTGGTATCTACCACCTTGAGAAGTACAAGCTGGCGCCGCCGAAAATGCCCGAGAACCTGCACTGGTTCAAATGGGAAGCCTACTTCACCTGGATGTCCGGTATCGCCCTGCTGTGCGTGGTGTTCTACTGGAACCCGACCCTGTACCTGCTGGCCCCTGGCAGCACCCTGAGCGGTGCCGAGGGCGTGGCCATCGGTATCGGTTCGCTGGTGGCCGGCTGGTTCATCTACGACCTGCTCTGCGATTCGCCACTGGGCAAACGCCCGGCACTGCTTGGCGCCGTGCTGTTCGTACTGATCATCGCCGCCTGCTGGGGCTTCAGCCTGGTGTTCAGCGGCCGTGGCGCGTACCTGCACACTGGCGCGATCATCGGCACCATCATGGTCGGTAACGTGTTCCGCATCATCATGCCGGCCCAGCGCCAGCTGGTGGCAGCGATCGAGAACAACACCACCCCCGACCCGCGCCTGCCGGCCAAAGGCCTGCTGCGTTCGCGTCACAACAACTACTTCACCTTGCCGGTGCTGTTCATCATGATCAGCAACCACTTCCCGAGCACCTACGGTAGCCAGTACAACTGGCTGATCCTGGCCGGCATTGCCGTAGCCGCGGTACTGATCCGCCACTACTTCAACACCCGCCACGACAGCAGCAAGTACGCCTGGACCCTGCCGGCCGGTGCCCTGGCGATGATCTGCCTGGCTTACGTCACCGGCCCGAAACCGATGGCTGTTGCCCCTGAGCAGGCCGCAGCGAAGGTCGAGTACCAGCCACTGCCAGCGACGGCAGTAGGTGGCAAGACCGCTGCCGAACAGCGCGCCGAGGACGCTGCCAAGGCGGCCCAAGCGCCTGCCGCACCGGCTCAAGCCCCAGCCCAGGCGACTGCGCAGGCCGGTGGCGGCGCCTTCGACAAGATCCACACCGTCATCCAGGAACGCTGCACAGTGTGCCACTCGTCGAAACCGACCAGCCCGCTGTTCAGCACCGCCCCTGGCGGCGTGGTGTTCGACACCCCGCAGCAGATCCAGGCCCAGGCCGCGCGCATTCAGGCGCAAGCGGTCGCCAGCCAGATCATGCCGCTGGGCAACATCACCCAGATGACCGTCGAGGAGCGCAAGCTCGTCGGTGACTGGATCGCCAAAGGTGCCCAGGTCAACTGATCGAAGCCGCACGCTTCAAGCTTCAAGCTGTAAGTCCCAAGTAACAAGCAAGCATCGAGCGTCAGGCTCCAACGCGGATCACCAAGCTTCTTCCTGAAGCTTGCCGCTTGGAGCTTGCCGCTTGGATCCGAGAATAAAAACAAAACTCGAGGTGCTGCATGTCCGAGTCACGCAAGGCGTACATTCCTGTGGCGCCACCGCGCGAACCTCTGCCCCTGTTCCAACTGATCCTGGTCGGCCTGCAACACGTTCTGCTGATGTACGGAGGCGCGATTGCCGTGCCTTTGATCATCGGCCAGGCAGCCGGATTGTCCCGTGAAGAAGTCGCTTTCCTGATCAACGCCGACCTGCTGGTCGCAGGCGTAGCCACCATCATCCAGTCGTTCGGTATCGGCCCGGTAGGGATCCGCATGCCGGTGATGATGGGCGCCAGTTTCGCTGCCGTCGGCAGCATGGTGGCCATGGCCGGCATGCCTGGCGTAGGCCTGCAGGGGATCTTCGGTGCGACCATCGCCGCCGGGTTCTTCGGCATGCTCATCGCGCCGTTCATGTCCAAGGTCGTACGCTTCTTCCCGCCGCTGGTCACAGGTACCGTGATCACCTCGATCGGCCTCTCGCTGTTCCCGGTCGCAGTCAACTGGGCCGGTGGCGGCCATGAGGCAGAAGCCTTCGGCTCGCCGATCTACCTGATGGTGGCAGGCCTGGTGCTGGCCGTGATCCTGTTGATCAACCGCTTCATGCGTGGCTTCTGGGTCAACGTATCGGTGCTGGTAGGCATGGGCCTGGGTTACATCCTGGCCGGTTCCATCGGCATGGTCGACCTGTCCGGCCTGAGCCAGGCACCGTGGCTGCAAGTGGTGACGCCACTGCACTTCGGCATGCCGACCTTCAGCCTGGCACCGATCCTGTCTATGTGCCTGGTGGTGGTGATCATCTTCGTCGAGTCCACGGGCATGTTCCTCGCCCTGGGCAAGGTGACCGATCGCGAAGTCACCCCAGGGATGCTGCGCCGGGGCCTGCTGTGCGATGCCGGCGCGTCGTTCATCGCCGGGTTCTTCAACACCTTCACCCACTCCTCGTTCGCCCAGAACATCGGCCTGGTGCAGATGACCGGGGTACGCTGCCGCTATGTCACCGTGGTGGCAGGCGCGCTGCTGATCCTGCTCAGCCTGCTGCCCAAGGCGGCTTACCTGATCGCCTCGATTCCGCCTGCAGTGCTGGGTGGTGCGTCCATTGCCATGTTCGGCATGGTCACCGCCACCGGGATCAAGATCCTTCAGGAGGCAGACATCGGCGACCGCCGCAACCAGCTGCTGGTTGCGGTCAGCGTCGGCTTCGGCCTGATCCCGGTGGTCCGCCCGGAGTTCTTCGCACAGATGCCGCAGTGGATGGAACCCATCACCCACAGTGGTATCGCCATGGCCACGGTCAGTGCCTTGGTGCTGAACGTGCTGTTCAACATCCTCGGTGGTGCCGACCGCGCGGCGCACAACGACGCCTGTCACCAGCATTGAGCCAAGCGGGGCGGCGCCGTGCGTCGCCCCTGCTCTTGTCCGTTGTAACTGCCACACCGTCGGCCCGCCGGAATGGGCCGCCCGGGGCGCCTGCGCGCCAAAAAATCCGCCAACAAAAACAATAAGTCCGGGAATCACAACATGAAGCGCATCGCATCAACCCTGTTGCTGGGCAGCAGCCTGCTGGCCACCCTCCCCTCGCATGCAGGCGAATGGCTGCTGTGGCACGGCGAAAGCCTGACCTATCTGTATGGCAAGGACTTCAAGGTCAACCCAGACATTCAGCAGACCATCACGTTCGAGCACGCCAACAAATGGAAGTACGGCGACACCTTCCTGTTCGTCGACAAGATCTTCTACAACGGCAAGCCCGATGCCAGCAAAGGCGTGACCACCTACTACGGTGAGTTCAGCCCGCGACTGTCGTTCGGCAAGATCTTCGACCAGAAGCTCGCCTTCGGCCCGATCAAGGACGTGCTGCTGGCAATGACCTACGAGCGTGGCGAAGGCGACAACGAGGCCTACCTGATCGGCCCCGGTTTCGACCTGAACATTCCCGGCTTCAACTATTTCACCCTCAATTTCTACCTGCGCAACACCGAAGGCGGCCGCCCTGGCGATGACGTCTGGCAGATCACCCCCGGTTGGTCGTACACCATTCCCGTGGGCAGGTCGGACATTCTGATCGACGGCTACATGGACTGGGTGCCCGACAACGACCAGAACAGCCGCGGCACCTATCACGCCAACCTGCACTTCAACCCGCAGGTCAAATACGACCTGGGCAAGGCGCTCAACCTGGGCGCCAAACAGCTGTATGTAGGCTTTGAGTACAGCTACTGGAAGGACAAGTACGGCATCGACAGCCGCGGCAATCTGGAGAGTAACCAGAGTGTCGCCAGCGCCCTGATCAAGGTACATTTCTGAAAACCTGATCAAACGCCCAAGTTTGATACACGCTGCTCCAGGACGGAGCACTTGAGGCCAGGCGCGCAAGCCAGTAATCTGCGCGCCCCCTCGAACAGGGCAGGATGGATCCTGCCCGCGTTTACTGACCGCTCAGTCAATGAATTCGGGCGGTTGGCCAACGCGTTGCCAGCCGGAAATACCCATTTTCAGCCGTTCAGAACGAGTCGAGCAGGAAGGTTGTAGCCAATCTGGGAAGTTGGCGCAGCTCTTGCCAAACAACTGTGGCCAATCGAAAAAAGCTGACTCAAAAGACAAAAAAAGCGCCAATACCGAGCGCTGACAACAGACCAATCAAGGGAGCGACACTCGCAATGCGTACCATCAATAGCCTGATTCTCGCGGGCGGCCTGCTGGCCTGCGGCACCACCTACGCCGATGACCTGCTGCAGTGGCAGAACAACAGCCTGACCTACCTGTGGGGCAAGAACTTCAAGGTCAACCCGGCGATCCAGCAAACCGTCACCTTCGAGCACGCCGATGGCTGGAAGTACGGCGACAACTTCGTCTTCGTCGACAAGATCTTCTACAACGGCAAGAAGGACTCGGGTAACGGCGACAACACCTACTACGGTGAAATCAGCCCGCGCCTGTCGTTCGGCAAGATCTTCGACCAGAAGCTGGCATTCGGCCCGGTCAAGGACGTGCTGCTGGCAATGACCTATGAGTTTGGCGAGGGTGATACCGAGTCCTACCTGATCGGCCCTGGCTTCGACCTGGACATCCCGGGCTTCGACTACTTCCAGCTGAACTTCTACCAGCGCACCACCGACGGCAGCCGGGCCGGTGACAACGTCTGGCAGATCACCCCGGTGTGGTCGTACACCATCCCTGTGGGCTCCTCCGACATCCTCATCGACGGCTTCATGGACTGGGTGGTCGACAACGACGAGAACCGCCGCGGTACCTACCAGGCCAACCTGCACTTCAACCCGCAGGTCAAATATGACCTGGGCAAGGCGTTGCACCTGGGCGAGAAGCAGCTGTATGTGGGCTTTGAGTACGACTACTGGAAGAACAAGTACGGCATCAAGGATTCCGACGGGTTCACCACCGACCAGAACACTGCAAGCTTCCTGGTCAAGGTTCACTTCTGATCCTGGGGGCTGCTGTGCAGCCCCATCGCGACACAAGGCCGATCCTACAATGATCGCCGTAGGAGCGGCCTTGTGTCGCGAAAGGGCCGCAAAGCGGCCCAATTCACCTTCATCAAGCCGGGCGCAGTACCCGCCACAACTTGCCCAATCCGCTGACCACCGCCAACACCACGGCCCCCGCAACAATCCCCACCCCACCATTGAGCAACGCTCCAGTAAGCGCCCCACCCCGCCCTTCACTGAACGCCTCGATGGCATGATGCAGCGGCGCAACACCGTGTACCAGAATCCCGCCACCGACCAGGAACATCGCCGCAGTCCCGATCACCGACAGGCTTTTCATCATGTAGGGCGCCGCCCGCAGAATGCCGTTGCCCACCACCTGGGCCGCTTTCGAGGCTTTCTGAGTCATCCACAAGCCCAGGTCATCGAGCTTGACGATACCGCCCACCAACCCATAGACACCCACGGTCATGACGATCGCAATGCCCGACAGCACGATGATCTGCTGAGTCAGCGGCGCATCGGCCACAGTGCCCAAGGTGATGGCGATGATTTCTGCCGATAGGATGAAGTCGGTGCGCACCGCCCCCTTGATCTTGGTCTTCTCAAAGGCCACCAGGTCGACGTTCGCATCGGCAACGGCTTCGCTGCGCGCACTGTGCTCGGCAGCATCCTCCTCCTTGCTGTGCAAGAACTTGTGCGCCAGCTTTTCGAAGCCTTCGAAACACAGGTACGCACCACCGATCATCAGCAGCGGCGTCACCGCCCATGGGATGAACGCGCTGATCAGCAGCGCCGCCGGCACCAGGATCGCCTTGTTGACGAACGAGCCCTTGGCCACCGCCCACACCACCGGGATCTCGCGCTCGGCGCGCACACCGGTGACCTGCTGGGCGTTGAGTGCCAGGTCGTCGCCCAGCACACCTGCGGTTTTCTTCGCCGCCACCTTGGTCATCAAAGAGACATCGTCGAGTACCGTGGCAATGTCGTCGATCAGTACCAGTAAACTGCTTCCTGCCATGTCTGCCTGTTTCCCGTGAAATGAATGGGCCGGAGTCTAGCCCAAAGTCGCTGCCTTGAGCGCCCCTCGAGCCCGGTGCTACCATGCCCGATCCCTCTTAGAGGTGGCCAGACACGAGGAAGATCCCTGACCATGAGCACCATTCGCGAGCGCAACAAGGAACTGATCCTGCGCGCGGCCAGCGAGGAATTCGCCGACAAGGGCTTCGCCGCCACCAAGACCAGCGATATCGCGGCCAAGGCCGGCCTGCCCAAGCCGAACGTGTATTACTACTTCAAGTCCAAGGACAACCTCTACCGCGAGGTCCTGGAGAGCATCATCGCGCCGATCATGCAGGCGTCCACGCCGTTCAATGCCGACGGCGACCCCAAGGAAGTGCTGAGTGCCTACATCCGCTCGAAGATCCGCATTTCGCGCGACCTGCCGCATGCCTCGAAGGTGTTCGCCAGCGAGATCATGCACGGTGCGCCGCACCTCTCGCCCAACCAGGTGGAACAGCTCAACGAGCAGGCCCGCCACAACATCGAGTGCATCGAGCGCTGGATCGAGCGCGGGCAGATTGCCAAGGTCGACGCGCACCACCTGATGTTCAGCATCTGGGCGGCGACTCAGACCTATGCCGATTTCGATTGGCAGATTTCGGTGATCACCGGCAAGGCCAAGCTGGCCGACAGTGATTACGAAGCAGCAGCCGAGACCATCATTCGGCTGGTGCTCAAAGGCTGTGAACCCGAGGCGGCCTGACAAGGCCAGTGGGGCTGCTCTGCAGCCCTCTCGCGACACAAGGCCGCTGTAGGAGCGGCCTCGTGTCGCGATAGGGCCGCAACGCGGCCCCGGCAATTTAAAGCCTTACGCAGCTACACCGGCATCCGCCGTCAACCCCGCCTCTTCGATCGCACTGATCGCACACTGCTCGTCGATATCCGACGTATCGCCGCTGATCCCTACGGCACCCAGCACCTTGCCGTCCTGATCGCGGATCAGCACGCCACCTGGTGCCGGCACCACCGGCCGCTCACCCACACCATTCAACGCAGCAAAAAACGCCGGCCGCTGCTGCGCATCCAGCGCCAGCAAGCGCGAGCCCTTGCCCAGGGCAATCGCGCCCCAGGCCTTGCCCGTGGCCACCTCAGGGCGAATCAGGCTGGCGCCATCTTCGCGCTGCAGGGCCAGCACATGCCCACCGGCGTCCAGCACCACCACCGTCAACGGCGCAGCATTGATCTTGCGGCCCGCCGCCAGCGCTGCGTTCACCAGGCTGACAGCGACTTTCAGGTTCAAAGCGTTCATGGAAAGGTCCTCTTCTTGTTGTGAGAAGCCCGGAGGGCAGTTGAAAATCGATCACTCAAATAGAACACAACTGCAACCACTTTTGTATACAATAAATTGAAACGATCGTATGCGATGACGCAAATCGCCGTTTTCATGGGCGCTCGGACGAAAGCAACCTCCCCCGATGAAAACCCATTGACCTGAACCGCCAGCCGTGAATACACTCTGGCACAAAGCAAGTTGTATACAATTACAAAATCGATGAGGCACAACCCATGAGCAAAATGAGAGCAATCGATGCAGCCGTTCTGGTCATGCGCCGTGAAGGTGTAGATACCGCGTTCGGCATCCCAGGGGCTGCCATCAACCCGTTGTACTCGGCCCTGAAAAAAGTCGGTGGCATCGATCACGTCCTCGCTCGTCACGTTGAAGGCGCCTCGCACATGGCCGAGGGTTACACCCGCGCCAACCCAGGCAACATCGGCGTGTGCATCGGCACCTCCGGCCCCGCCGGCACCGACATGGTCACCGGCCTGTACAGCGCATCGGCCGACTCCATCCCGATTCTCTGCATCACCGGCCAGGCGCCACGTGCCCGTCTGCACAAAGAAGACTTCCAGGCTGTCGACATCACCAGCATCGTCAAGCCCGTCACTAAGTGGGCGACCACCGTTCTGGAACCAGGCCAAGTGCCTTATGCCTTCCAGAAAGCCTTCTACGAAATGCGTACCGGCCGCCCAGGCCCTGTGCTGATCGACCTGCCGTTCGACGTGCAGATGGCCGAAATCGAATTCGACATCGACGCCTACGAGCCGCTGGTCGTCAACAAACCGTCCGCCACTCGCGTACAGGCTGAAAAAGCCCTGGCCCTGCTCAACGACGCCGAGCGCCCGCTGCTGGTGGCCGGTGGCGGCATCATCAACGCCGACGCCAGCGACAAGCTGGTGGAGTTCGCCGAACTGACCGGCGTGCCCGTGATCCCTACCCTGATGGGCTGGGGCACCATCCCGGACGACCACGCCCAGATGGTCGGCATGGTCGGCCTGCAGACCTCGCACCGCTACGGCAACGCCACCCTGCTCAAGTCCGACCTGGTGTTCGGTATCGGTAACCGTTGGGCCAACCGCCACACCGGTTCCGTTGACGTTTACACCGAAGGCCGCAAGTTCGTTCACGTCGACATCGAGCCCACCCAGATCGGCCGCGTGTTCACCCCGGACCTGGGTATCGTTTCCGACGCAGGCCTGGCGCTGGACGTGTTCATCGAAGTGGCCCGCGAGTGGAAAGCCGCCGGCAAGCTGCAGTGCCGCAAGGCCTGGCTGGAAGACTGCCAGCAGCGTAAATCGAGCCTGCAGCGCAAGACTCACTTCGACAACGTGCCGGTCAAGCCGCAGCGCGTTTACGAAGAGATGAACCAGGTGTTCGGCAAGGACACCTGCTACGTCAGCACCATTGGCCTGTCGCAAATTGCCGGTGCACAGTTCCTGCACGTGTACAAGCCACGTCACTGGATCAACTGTGGCCAGGCCGGCCCGCTCGGCTGGACCATCCCGGCGGCACTGGGTGTGGTCAAGGCCGACCCGAAACGCAAGGTTGTGGCACTGTCGGGTGACTACGACTTCCAGTTCATGATCGAAGAGCTGGCCGTGGGCGCGCAGTTCAACCTGCCGTACGTACACGTGCTGGTGAACAACGCCTACCTGGGCCTGATCCGTCAGGCGCAGCGTGGCTTCGACATGGATTACTGTGTACAACTGGCGTTCGAGAACATCAACTCCACCGACGCCGCCACCTACGGTGTCGATCACGTCGCCGTGGTCGAAGGCCTGGGCTGCAAAGCCATCCGTGTCTTCGAGCCAGGTGAGATCGCCCCGGCCCTGCTCAAGGCACAGAAGATGGCCGAAGAGTTCCGAGTACCGGTCGTGGTGGAAGTGATTCTGGAGCGTGTGACCAACATTTCCATGGGCACCGAGATCAACGCGGTCAATGAGTTCGAAGACCTGGCGCTGGTCGGCAACGACGCGCCAACCGCCATCTCGATGCTGGACTGATCGCCTGACGCCCCCGTGCTGCGCCCTACCTGAGGGCGCCGGGGGCCTTCATCGCAAGGAGACACATCATGCCTCGCTTCGCTGCCAACCTGTCCATGCTGTTCACCGAACAGGACTTCCTGGCCCGCTTCAAGGCTGCCGCCGATGCTGGTTTCAGCGGCGTCGAATACCTCTTCCCGTACGACTTCAGCGCTGCCGAAATCAAGCAGCAGCTCGACGCCCACGGCCTGACCCAGGTGCTGTTCAACCTGCCGGCCGGTGATTGGGGCAAAGGTGAGCGCGGAATCGCCTGCCATCCCGACCGCGTCGAAGAATTCCGCGCCGGTGTCGACAAGGCCATCGAATACGCCAAGGTACTGGGCAACACCCAGGTCAACTGCCTGGCCGGCATTCGCCCGCAAGGCCTGCAGTGCGCCGACGTGCGCAAGACCTTTGTCGACAACCTGAAGTTCGCTGCCGACAAGCTCAAAGCCGCTGGCATTCGCCTGGTCATGGAAATGATCAACACCCGCGACATCCCGGGCTTCTACCTGAACACCACCCGGCAGGCCCTGGAAATCCAGGCCGAAGTGGGCAGCGACAACCTGTTCCTGCAATACGACATCTACCACATGCAGATCATGGAAGGTGACCTGGCTCGCACCATGGAAGCCAACCTGAAACTGATCAACCACATCCAGCTGGCCGACAACCCGGGCCGTAACGAACCGGGTACCGGCGAGATCAACTACCGCTTCCTGTTCGAACACCTGGACCGCATCGGTTACCAGGGTTGGGTAGGCGCGGAGTACAAGCCGCTGACCACCACCGAAGCAGGCCTGGGCTGGCTGAAGACACACAACGCAATCTAAGAACGCTCGCAGAACCTGCTGTAGGAGCGGCCTTGTGTCGCGAAGGGCTGCAAAGCAGCCCCGGCAGATTGCCTGCGCAACTGAGATCGAGGGGCCACTGCGCGCCCCTTCGCGACCCAAGGCCGCCCCTACAGGGGGCCGAGTCGCCTGCTTACATAAATATAAAAGAGGTAATTTCTCATGGCTAAAATCGGTTTCCTCGGCACCGGCATCATGGGCAAGCCCATGGCTCAGAACCTGCAAAAAGCAGGTCACAGCATTTTCGTTTCCACCCACCACGAGGCCGCACCGGCTGACCTGATCGCCGCTGGCGCAGTGGCGCTGGCCAACCCGAAAGAGGTTGCCCAGGAAGCCGAGTTCATCATCGTCATGGTGCCGGACACCCCGCAGGTCGAAAGCGTACTGTTCGACCAGAACGGTGTCGCCGAAGGCGTGGGCCCGAACAAGGTGGTGATCGACATGAGCTCGATCTCGCCGACCGCCACCAAGGCCTTTGCCGAGAAGATCAAGGCCACCGGTGCCGCCTACCTCGACGCACCAGTGTCCGGTGGTGAAGTCGGTGCCAAGGCCGCGACCCTGAGCATCATGGTCGGTGGCTGCCCGAACGCCTTCGAACGCGCCCTGCCGCTGTTCGAAGCCATGGGCAAGAACATCACCCGCGTCGGCGGCAACGGTGACGGCCAGACGGCCAAGGTCGCCAACCAGATCATCGTCGCCCTGAACATCCAGGCCGTCAGCGAAGCTCTGCTGTTCGCGGCCAAGAACGGTGCAGACCCTGCCAAGGTGCGTGAAGCGCTGATGGGCGGCTTCGCCTCCTCGAAGATCCTCGAAGTGCATGCCGAACGCATGATCAAAGGCACCTTCGACCCAGGCTTCCGCATCAACCTGCACCAGAAAGACCTGAACCTGGCCCTGCAAGGCGCCAAGGAGCTGGGCATCAACCTGCCCAACACCTCCAACGCCCAGCAAGTGTTCAGCACCTGCGTGGCACTGGGCGGCGGCAACTGGGACCACTCGGCGCTGATCAAAGGCCTGGAGCACATGGCCAACTTCTCGATCCGCGGCGAGAAATAAGCTTCAAGCTGTAAGCCTCAAGCGGCAAGTAAAAGCAGGTCTGCTTTTACTTGCGGCTTGTAGCTTGAAGCTTGCAGCTCTGGGGACCGCCCCTGGTTCGGCCTGCACGGAGGCAGTTCCAGGGGCGTTTTCGATTCTGCAGAACAACAATAATTGGGAGCCTGCCATGTCGGTCGATCCGCAAAAACTTCTCCGCGACCTGTTCGACACAGCCATCGCTGCCGCCCACCCCCGTCAAGTCCTCGAACCCTACCTGCCCGCCGACCGTAGCGGCCGGGTCATCGTCATCGGCGCCGGCAAAGCCGCAGCGGCCATGGCCGAAGTGGTCGAGAAGAGCTGGCAGGGTGAAGTGTCCGGGCTGGTGGTCACACGTTACGGTCATGGCGCCAACTGCCAGAAGATCGAAGTGGTCGAAGCCGCCCACCCGGTCCCCGACGCCGCTGGCCTGGCCGTGGCCAAACGTGTGCTGGAACTGGTCAGCGACCTGAACGAAGACGACCGCGTCATCTTCCTGCTCTCTGGCGGTGGTTCGGCCCTGCTGGCGCTGCCAGCCGAAGGCCTGACCCTGGCCGACAAGCAACAGATCAACAAGGCGCTGCTCAAATCCGGTGCCACCATCGGCGAGATGAACTGCGTGCGCAAGCACCTCTCGGCGATCAAGGGCGGCCGCCTGGCCAAAGCCTGCTGGCCCGCCACTGTCTACACCTATGCCATTTCCGATGTGCCCGGCGACCTGGCTACGGTCATCGCCTCCGGCCCCACCGTGGCCGACCCGAGCACCTCGGCCGACGCCCTGGCGATCCTCAAGCGCTACAACATCGAAGCGCCCAAGGCCGTCATCGACTGGCTCAACAACCCCGCCTCGGAAACCGTCAAGGCCGATGACCCGGCCCTGGCCCGCAGCCACTTCCAACTGATCGCCAAGCCCCAGCAATCGCTTGAAGCCGCTGCAGTGCAAGCCCGCCAGGCCGGCTTCAGCCCGCTGATCCTCGGCGACCTGGAAGGTGAATCGCGCGAAGTGGCCAAGGTGCATGCCGGTATCACCCGGCAGATCGTCCAGCACGGGCAGCCGCTCAAAGCACCTTGCGTGATCCTTTCTGGCGGCGAAACCACCGTCACCGTACGCGGCAATGGCCGTGGCGGGCGCAATGCGGAGTTTTTGCTCAGCCTCACCGAAAGCCTGAAGGGCCTGCCGGGCGTGTACGCCCTGGCTGGTGATACCGACGGCATCGACGGCTCGGAAGAAAACGCCGGCGCCTTCATGACGCCAGCCAGCTTCGCCCGCGCCGAGGCACTGGGCCTGTCGGCCAGTGACGAGCTGGACAACAACAACGGCTACGGCTATTTCGCCGCACTCGATGCGCTGATCGTCACTGAGCCGACCCGCACCAACGTCAACGACTTCCGCGCCATCCTGATCCTTGAGACTGCACAATCATGACGCCTGATAAAAAAGTCAAAATCCTCGCCACCCTCGGCCCTGCGATCAATGGCATCGACGATATCCGCCAGCTGGTAGAAGCCGGGGTGAACATCTTCCGCCTCAACTTCAGCCATGGCGAACACGCCGACCACGCCCTGCGCTACCAGTGGATCCGCGAGGTCGAGCAGCAACTGAACTACCCACTGGGCATCCTCATGGACTTGCAGGGGCCCAAGCTGCGCGTTGGCCGCTTTGCCGAAGGCAAGGTGCAGCTGCAACGCGGCCAGGCGCTGCGCCTGGACCTGGACAAGGCCCCGGGTGACAGCCGCCGGGTCAACCTGCCGCACCCGGAGATCATCGCCGCGCTGGAGCCCGGCATGGACCTGCTGCTGGACGACGGCAAGCTGCGCCTGCGGGTGACCGCCAAGCACAGCGATGCCATCGACACCGAAGTGCTGGCCGGTGGCGAGCTGTCCGACCGCAAGGGTGTCAACGTGCCGCAAGCGGTGCTTGACCTCTCCCCGCTCACCGAAAAGGACCGCCGCGACCTGGCCTTCGGCCTGGAACTGGGCGTGGACTGGGTGGCGCTGTCGTTCGTGCAACGCCCCGAAGACATCCTTGAGGCCCGCCAGCTGATCGGCGACCGTGCCTACCTGATGGCCAAGATCGAAAAGCCGTCGGCCGTGGAGCAGCTGCAGGCGATTGCCGAACTGTCCGATGCAATCATGGTGGCGCGTGGCGACCTGGGTGTGGAAGTGCCGGCCGAGAGCGTGCCGCAGATCCAGAAACGCATCATCGGCACCTGCCGCCAGCTGGGTAAACCGGTGGTGGTGGCCACGCAGATGCTCGAATCCATGCGTTTCTCGCCAGCCCCGACCCGCGCCGAAGTCACCGACGTCGCCAATGCCGTTGCCGAAGGTGCCGATGCGGTGATGCTGTCGGCCGAGACCGCCTCGGGTGACTACCCACTGGAAGCCGTGCAGATGATGAGCAAGATCATCCGCCAGGTGGAGAACGGCCCGGATTACCAGGCCCAGCTCGACGTTGGCCGGCCCAAAGCTGAAGCCACCGTGTCGGACGCCATCAGCTGCGCGATCCGCCGGATCAGCGGCATCCTGCCGGTGGCGGTGCTGGTCAACTACAGCGAGTCGGGGGCTTCGACCCTGCGCGCCGCACGCGAGCGGCCACGGGCACCGATCCTCAACCTGACGCCGAACCTGGTCACTGCCCGCCGCTTGAGCGTGACCTGGGGCGTGCACTCGGTGGTCAATGACCGTTTGCGCCAGGTAGATGAGGTGGTCTCCACCGCACTGGAAATTGCCCAGGCCCAAGGCATGGCCAGCCGTGGTGACACATTGCTGATCACTGCCGGTGTGCCGTTCGGCAAGCCAGGCTCGACCAACAGCCTGCGGATCGAGACCTTGGTCTGAGATTGCCGGGGGCGCTTTGCGCCCCTTTCGCGACACAAGGCCGCTCCTACCGGCGAACGCGAAACCCTGTAGGAGCGGCCTTGCGTCGCGAAAGGAGGGCAAAGCCCTCCCCTTGCCCCCAACAACAGACACGCGGAAAACCGAGGCCCAAAGAGGCCCACCGCTCTTCCATCAACCTTACCGACTGCCCATGTACACCAAAAATTTTGTCAACCCGTGCCCCGACTGGGCCACGGCGCTACTCAACGGCTTCAGCCAGGTACTGCTGCTGCGCAGCCCCCTGTGCGGCCTGTGCTGCCTGCTGGCCATCCTGCTGACCGCCCCCGACCTGGTCGGCGGTGCCCTGCTCGGCGCCCTCGCCGGCCTGCTCACCGCACAGCGCCGCGGCTATGACCGCGCCGACCGCCAGGCCGGGCTTTACTGCTATAACGGCGTGCTGATCGGCATCCTGATCTGCGCGGTACTGCCCTGGTCGGCAATCATGCCGCCGCTGATCATCGCTGCCGGTGGGCTGTCCAGCATCATTACCCACCAGTGGCGCAAGCGCGGGGGCAAACTGCTGATCGCCTACACCGCCCCTTTCGTGCTGCTGGGTTGGGGCACACTGCTGCTCGCCAGCCCCTCACCCAGCGGCTTCGTCGAAGCCGACCCTCTGTATGCTCTGGCGCGGGGCGTAGGCCAGATTTTCCTGCTCGACCAGCCATTGGCCGGGTTGCTGATCATCTTAGGCATGTTCATCGCCAACCCCTATGCCGCGATGTGGGCGGTGATCGGCTCGGCCATCGGTGGCAGCGTAGCCTTGTTTGCCGAAGCGCAATCTGCCTGGCTGGGTCTGTACGGCTTCAACGCGGCACTGGCGGCGCTGGCCTTCAGCAGGCAGGGTGAAAAGCCTTGGGTGACCCTGCTGGCGATTGCCCTGGCTCTACTGCTGCAACCGCTGTTCAAGCTGCTACCGGTGCCCGGCCTGACCGCCCCGTTCGTCGCCGCCTGCTGGCTGATGCACTTGGGCAGCCACCTGGCCCAGCCCAGGCAGCGCAATGCCAGGCGCTTGCACAGCTGAAACGCAACCCCTAGGCTCAGCCCATCGCTTTTGTGGAACGAGCCCATGAACAACCCTGCGAGCCTGCGCGAACGGCTCTACGTCATCGTATTCCAGACCGACACCGTCGCCGGCCGGCGCTTCGACAAGACCCTCCTGCTGATCATCCTGGCCAGCTTGGTCACGGTGATCCTCGACAGCATCGACGAGATTCACCAGAACTACGCAGGCCTGCTGGCCGGTATCGAATGGGGCTTCACCGCGATCTTCCTGGCCGAGTACATCACCCGCCTTTACTGCTCGCCCAAGCCCATGCGCTACGCCTTCAGCTTCTACGGCCTGGTCGACCTGCTGGCGATCGTGCCGGGGATCATCGCCCTGTACTACAGCGACGCGCAGTACCTGCTGATCATCCGGGTGATCCGCATGCTGCGGATTTTCCGTGTGCTCAAGCTCGGCCAGTACCTGAACCAAGCGAATTACCTGATGGCGGCACTGCGTGGCAGCAAGCAGAAGATCATCGTGTTTCTGCTCAGCGTGTCGACCCTGGTCACTGTGTTCGGCACCTTGATGTATGTGATCGAGGGCCCCGAGCACGGCTTTACCAGCATCCCCAAAGGCATCTACTGGGCCATTGTCACGCTCACGACCGTGGGCTTTGGCGATATCGTGCCGAAAACACCGCTGGGCCAGGTACTGTCCTCACTGGTGATGATCACCGGTTATTCGATCATTGCCGTGCCCACAGGGATTTTCACCGCCGAACTGGCCAATGCCATGCGCGCCGAACAGTTGCAGCACGACTGCCCAAGGTGCAGCAAAAAGGCCCATGAACACGGCGCTGCATTTTGCTCGCGCTGCGGTAACCTGCTGTTCCCGAAAACAGAATAAGCAAAGAGCCATTTGGTCTTTAGTCGTTCAATAACGAAACGCTATAGTCGCGCATAAGTTACCAAACACTCCGGAACAAGGACGCATCGTGAAAAAACTCTTCACTGCTTCGCTGCTGGCCGCCGGCCTGGCGTACGGCACCCTCGCTCAGGCCGCTCCGACCCTGCTCAACGTTTCCTACGACGTGATGCGCGACTTCTACAAGGATTACAACCCAGCGTTCCAGAAACACTGGGAAGCCGAGCACGACGAGAAGGTCAACGTGCAGATGTCCTTCGGCGGTTCGAGCAAACAGGCACGTGCAGTGATCGATGGCCTGCCGGCCGATGTCATCACCATGAACATGGCCACCGACATCAATGCGCTGGCCGATATCGGCAAGCTGGTGCCGGACAATTGGGTTACACGCCTGCCCAACAACAGCGCCCCGTTCACCTCGGCCACTGTGTTCATCGTGCGCAAGGGCAACCCCAAGGCACTCAAAGACTGGCCTGACCTGCTCAAGGATGGTGTACAGGTCATCGTGCCCAACCCCAAGACGTCAGGTAACGGGCGCTATACCTACCTGTCGGCCTGGGGTTATGTGCTCAAGCAGGGCGGTGACGAGAACAAGGCCAAGGACTTCGTCGGCAAGCTGTTCAAACAGGCACCGGTACTCGATACCGGTGGCCGCGCCGCGACCACGACCTTCATGACCAACCAGATCGGCGATGTGCTGGTGACCTTCGAGAACGAAGCCGAAATGATCGCCCGCGAATTCGGCCGCGACCAGTTCGAAGTGGTCTACCCGAGCGTGTCGGCCGAAGCCGAACCACCGGTGAGTGTGGTCGACAAAGTGGTAGCGAAGAAGGGTACCCAGGCCGTGGCCGAGGAATACCTCAAGTACCTGTGGTCGCCGGCAGCCCAGGAAATCGCCGCACAGAACTACCTGCGTCCGCGTGATGCAACCGTACTGGCCAAGTACACCGACCGCTTCCCGAAGGTCGACTTCCTGTCGGTGGAGAAAACCTTCGGTGACTGGCGCACCGTGCAGAAGACCCACTTCAACGATGGTGGGGTGTTCGACCAGATCTATACCGGTCAGTAATTGAGTTCTACCTTCACTTGTGCGCCACCATTGCGCCCAAGTGAAGGTTCCCCAGCATCAGGCTGGTGATTTACTGCGGAATACCAAGGCCTTCAAGCCCCCCGCCGGATCGGCATCCGGAAACTCCGGCGGGTTGTCCAAGCGCTCGACAAAGGCCAACGCCGGGGCCTGCTCAGCCATGCCCTCGATCAGAAACTCCGGCCCGATCGCCGGATCATTCACGCACGCCAGCACAGTCCCACCCTCGGTCAGCAACTCTGGCAAGCGCCGCAAGATCTTCGCGTAATCCTGGGTCAGCACGAAACTGCCACGCTGGAAGGTTGGCGGGTCGATGATGATCAAATCGTAGGGTCCGTACTTGCGCACCTTGCCCCACGACTTGAACAGTTCATGCCCCAGGTACGCCACCCGCGATGCATCGTGGCCATTGAGGCGATGATTGTCTCTGCCACGGGACAGCGCCGACTTGGCCATGTCCAGGTTCACCACCTGCTCGGCGCCCCCGGCAATCGCTGCCACCGAGAAGCCGCAGGTGTAGGCGAACAGGTTCAGCACGCGCTTGCCCGCCGCCTGCTCACGCACCCAGCGTCGGCCGTAGCGCATGTCGAGAAACAGGCCGTTGTTCTGCCGCACGCCCAGGTCGAGCAGATAGGTCAGGCCATCTTCGACCACCTCGCGCTGCTGGCACGGCTCGCCCCACAACCACTGGCCCGGGCTGTCCGGCAGGTAACGGTGCTGGATGAGGATCGCTTGGCTGGCCCACTGTGGACGCTCGGCGAAGTTGCGCAGCATGGCCTCTAGCTCTGCCAGCTGGCCTTCGGGTGGCTCACGGAACAACGCTACCGACAGCACGCCCTGCAGCCAGTCGACGGTGACCTGCTCCAGCCCCGGCCAGCAACGGCCGCGACCATGGAACAGGCGGCGGGTTTCCTGCGGGGCGGGGTCGAGGGCGGTGAGCAGATGCTGTTCGAGGGTGTGGATCGGCGAAGTCATGGCGGGTCGCAAGCAGATAAAAGGGAGCATTCTACCCCGCGAGGCCGCTGCGCGCCCTATCGCCGGCTTGTTCGGCGATAGGTCATACAGCATCCTCACTAGCCTTTGGCAATGATCGGCGCCGAACGGAACCACCACCCTTGCTGCATGCCCGCCGCCGCCAGCAAGATCAGCGCCACACCGAGCCACTGCAGTGGCGCCAGGCGGTGCCCGAAGGCCACCCAGTCGACCAGGATCGCGGCAATCGGGTAGATGAATGAAAGGGCACCGGTCAATGCCGTGGGCAGGCGCTGGATGGCGCTGTACAGCAGCACGTACATCAGCCCCGTGTGCACCATGCCCAAGGTCACAAGGCTGGCCAACGCCGAAGGCTCGCCAGGCAACCCACCCAGCTTGACCCACGGCGCCAGCAGCATTACGCCGGTCGCTACCTGGATCAAGGCAATGAGGTGCGGCGGCGTGCCGTTCAGGCGCTTGATGATCAACGCGGCAGTGGCATACAGAAACGCCGCCCCCAGCGCCAGCGCAATGCCCATCAGGTACTCTTCACCGCTGCCCTGCCCTGTGCCATGGGCGCTCACGATGGCCAGCATGCCAAGGAACGCCACGCTCAGCCAGGTGACCTTGGCCACAGTGATCTTCTCGCCCAGAAACACTGCCGCCAGCCCCACCAGCAGGAACGGCTGCACGTTGTACACCGCTGTGCCGATGGCGATCGACGCCCGCGAATAGGAAGCGAACAGCAACACCCAGTTGCCGACGATGGCCACGCCGCTGGCAATTGCCAAGAGGAAGGCCGTGCGGCTGATCACACCGGGCTTGAGGACCCCGAACGCCGCGCAGATCACCAGCAACGTGCCGGTACCGAACACGCAACGCCAGAACACCACGTCCAGCACCGGCTGCCCGGATACCAGCACGAACCAGCCGATAGTCCCGGAAATCAGCATGGCAGCGACCATTTCCAGCGAGCCACGGCGCAACGAACTGTCCATCTCAAACCTCCCATTGATGATGGCCACAGTATGCAGAGGCTCTCGATCAACCTACCAGCGGATAACCAAGGCAAAATGGCCAGTGCGCCTTTACTATCAAGGGAAAATCTCTCCTTAACCTAATGAGGCGTATATGACCGATGCCATCGACCAACTCCTGATCAACGCCCTGATGGAAGATTCCCGCCGCTCACTGAAAGCACTGGCGCAGATCAGTGGCCTTTCTGCACCCAGCGTCAGCGAGCGCCTGCGCCGTCTGGAGGAGCGCGGCGTGCTGCGGGGTTACACCGTGGATGTCGATGCGCGCAGCTTTGGTTACCAATTGCAGGCCATCGTGCGCATTCGCCCGCTGCCGGGGCAGTTGCAGGAGGTGGAACGGCAGATTGTCGCGATTCCCGAGTTCACCGAGTGCGACAAGGTAACGGGCGAGGATTGCTTCATTGCCCGGCTGCATGTGCGGTCGATGGAACAGCTCGACGCCCTGCTTGACCGTATCAATGTGCTAGCTGACACCAACACGGCGATCATCAAGAAGAGCCCGGTAAAGCGGCGCTTGCCGCCTATGGACTGAGGCGCCTGGAAAACCTGACCCACCTCTGTACACACAAATGTCACCTTAGGTGCCATTTTTGTGTGCATAAGTGCTAGCAATGCCCCATTACGTTACACAGTTCGCGCAACTAAATCTGACCAAATGATCAACTAATTATTCAAACAAAAAATTAAACCTGTTCAATTGGTCAATTTATAGTTTCTTTAATTCATCAACTTAGCTTTCAGAGAGACAGATTCAAGATAGTGATAACTCGAAGTACGGTTTATGGGTGGCATGGAACTCGCTTTTGTGTGTTCGTGTTTTGTATACAAGTTAAACAAAACATAAATACACAAGAACCCGCGACGCCGCCCCAAACCGGCCGCCGCGCCCAGAACCCAGTGATGCCAACGCTGCACTGACGAGATGGCGAGCCCGTGCGCATGCCCGCTCATCGCAGTCCATGTGCATCAGGAGCCTGCCGGAATGAGTACCAGCCTCGACCTTGCCCCTGAACTATCCGTCGCCAGCACCAACCCTTCTTCCTCCCTGGCCGGCCATGCGCCACAACTTGAACTGAGCCCGCGCCTGCATAACCGCGACCTTGCCCCGACGCGCATAGAGGGCCGCCGCTGGGGGCGCTACAGCATCTTCGCGCTGTGGACCAACGATGTGCACAACATTGCCAACTACTCATTCGCCATGGGCTTGTTCGCCCTGGGCCTGGGCGGCTGGCAGATACTCTTGTCATTGGCGATCGGCGCCGCGCTGGTGTACTTCTTCATGAACCTGTCCGGCTACATGGGGCAGAAGACCGGCGTGCCGTTCCCGGTGATCAGCCGCATCGCCTTCGGCATCCATGGCGCGCAGATCCCTGCGCTGATCCGTGCAGTGATTGCCATCGCCTGGTTCGGCATCCAGACCTACCTGGCCTCTGTAGTGCTGCGCGTGCTACTCACGGCCGTGTGGCCGCAACTCGCCAGCTATGACCAGGACAGCATCCTCGGCCTGTCGAGCCTGGGCTGGGTGTGCTTCGTGGCGATCTGGCTGGTGCAACTGGTGATCCTCGCCTACGGCATGGAGATGGTGCGCCGCTACGAGGCATTCGCCGGCCCGGTGATCCTGCTGACCGTGGCCAGCCTGGCGGTGTTCATGTACTTCAAGGCCGATGCGCGCATCGCCTGGTCGGTGGCCGAGCCGCTGACCGGTTACGAGATGTGGCGCAACATATTCGCCGGCGGCGCGCTGTGGCTGGCGATCTACGGCACCCTGGTGCTCAACTTCTGCGACTTCGCCCGTTCCTCGCCGTGCCGCAAGACCATCCGCGTAGGCAACTTCTGGGGCCTGCCGGTGAACATCCTGGTCTTCGCGGTCATCACCGTGGTGCTGTGCGGCGCACAGTTCCAGATCAATGGCCAGATCATCGACAGCCCGACCCAGATCGTTGCCAGCATCCCCAACACCGCTTTCCTGGTGCTCGGTTGCCTGGCCTTCCTGATCGTCACCGTTGCGGTGAACATCATGGCCAACTTCGTCGCCCCGGCCTTCGTGCTGAGCAACCTGGCGCCGCGGCACCTGAACTTTCGCCGCGCGGGGTTGATCAGCGCCACCCTCGCCGTGTTGATCCTGCCATGGAACCTCTACAACAGCCCGCTGGTGATCGTCTACTTCCTGTCCGGCCTGGGCGCCCTGCTGGGCCCACTGTACGGGGTGATCATGGCCGACTACTGGCTGCTGCGCAAAGGCTGCATCAACGTGCCGGAGCTGTACAGCGAACACCCGGCCGGGGCCTACCACTACAGCAAGGGCATCAACCTGCGGGCGGTCGCCGCGTTCCTGCCGGCCGCGCTGCTGGCCATCGTCCTGGCGCTGGTGCCCAACTTCCATGCCATCGCGCCTTTTTCCTGGCTGATCGGTGCCGGCATCGCCGCTGCGCTGTACCTGCTGATCGCCCCGCGCAACCGCCATTACGCTGATGTCAGCGGCGAATGCATCGCCGTCGACCACAGCAGCCACTGATCAAGGAGCAGTGTTCATGCGTATTCTGATCGCCAACGTCAACACCACCGAAGCCATCACCGAGGCCATCGCCGAACAGGCCCGCAGCGTGGCGTCGCCCGGCACGCAGATCATCGGTCTGACCCCATGGTTCGGTGCCGAGTCGGTGGAGGGCAATTTCGAGAGCTACCTGGCCGCCATTGCCGTGATGGACCGCGTGCTGGCCTACGAGGGCCCGTACGATGCCGTGATCCAGGCCGGCTACGGCGAACATGGCCGCGAAGGTCTGCAGGAACTGCTGAACGTGCCGGTGGTGGACATCACAGATGCCGCCGCCAGCACTGCGATGTACCTGGGCCACGCCTACTCGGTGGTGACCACCCTGGACCGTACCGTGCCACTTATCGAAGACCGCCTGAAGCTTTCGGGGCTATACGACCGCTGCGCCTCGGTGCGCGCCAGTGGCCTGGCCGTGCTGGAACTGGAGGCAGACCCGCAGCGTGCGGTACAGGCCATCGTCGAACAGGCCGAACGGGCGGTGCGCGAAGACAAGGCCGAGGTGATCTGCCTTGGCTGTGGCGGCATGGCCGGGCTGGACGAGCAGATTCGCCAACGTACCGGGGTGCCGGTGGTCGATGGCGTGAGCGCGGCGGTGACCATTGCCGAATCGTTGGTGCGGATGGGGCTGAGCACGTCCAAGGTGCGGACCTATGCCACCCCGCGGGCGAAGAAAGTGGTGGGCTGGCCGATGCGGTTCGGGCGGTAAAGCCTCAGGGGTCTTCGCCGGCCCTATCGCCGGCAAGCCGGCTCACACAGGTTGCCCCGCTGCTCTCAAATTCAGCTCAACCCAGTGGGAGTCGGCTTGCTTGCCAAGACAGTAACAGCAGATCAGGTCGGACAGCTATGCGCACCGCCATCCAGGCCCTGGCGTATGTTGCGGCTGAGCAGGCTGGCCTTGCCGTCGCGCCAGGTCAAGGTCAGAACATACAGGGTGTCGAAGTCATCGCCCTGCCAATCTTCGGTGATCACCCGGTCCTCACCCAGCGCCTTGCCGGCGACAGTATTGATCAGCTCCGGCAGGTAACCATGGGACCAGGCAGTGTAGACGGTGGCGTTGCGGTACTTGCCACTGAGCAATTCATCGGCTAGCTCATCGGTGTCGTTTGCACCGTAATCGATATTCACCGGCAGGCCGAGACGTATCGCACTCGGGGTGATGGTCATCAGTGGCCGGATGTAGCTGTAGCTCTGGTCACTGCTGCCTTCCTCGACCTCTCGTGTCGGGTTGGCTGCGAAGACGAAATCGGCGTTGCCGAAGCGCTCGGGCAGCAGCGTGGCCAGGTCCAATGCACGGTTGAGGCCTTGACAGTTCAACTGCCCCAACCCTTCGCCGGGTTTCTCGGCATGGCGCAGAAACACCAGGGTCTGGGTGCCATCGACCGGTTGAGCGCGGCTTTCGACCACTTCCAGTGCCAAGGGCACCGCCGCAGCGACGAGTGCGAGGCTCAGCAGCAGGTGGCGACTACGGCGAACAAACGGTGGCAACTTCATGTAGGCAGGCTCTTGTGGCAGACAGTTTCGGGTCGACCCGCCACATTGCCCTGAGGCTCAAGCCGCAAGGCATCCTTGTAGTGAATGCCATCCCTGGCCAACGAGTAGGGGTCAGAGTGCCCTCAACGCGTTTGGTTCCTCCCTGGGCAAGACTTACGTTAAGGCATACATGTTGCCGAATTATTTAAAGCCTGCCGGCCGCATCCGACACTCAGTCATCCCGTGTCAACACCTCGAGCAATTCGATCTCGAACGTCAGGTCTGAATTCGGCGGGATCGCGCCCACGCTACGTTCGCCATAACCAAGGTGCGCCGGCACCTGCAGCGTGCGTTTGCCCCCCACGCGCATGCCCATCAGGCCTAGGTCCCAGCCCTTGATCACGCGGCCCGTGCCAATCACGCACTGGAACGGTTTGCCGCGCGACCAGGACGAGTCGAACTCGCTGCCATCGGCCAGCCAGCCGGTGTACTGGGTGGTGATCAGGGCGCCTTTGACGGCGGCCTTGCCGTCGCCTTCGACGAGGTCGGTGATTTGCAGTTCGCTGCTCATGGGCATGCTCCAACGCTGAAATTCAAGGCCGCCCTTTTCTCAGGAATGCACGGATTTGGCAAGCCGCCAGGCTCAACCCAACTGCTCGAAGGCTTGCTGTCCAGTCAATTCCTTGGTTTGGTTGGCAAAGCAGTACCAGGCAGGTTTCTGCTCGACGAATATCTGCAGGTCGAAATCCCAAGCCTCATCGCCGTCCAGCAGGCCCACCGGCACCGCGTAGAAATCGTTGGCCTTGAGCCGGTAATACAGGTGAGTGCCGCAGCGCCCGCAAAAGCCGCGCTGGGCCCAGTCGGATGAATCGTAGACGCCGGGCGAACGCCCTTCGATGACCGGCGGCTGGCTGCAGTGAACGACCAGCAACGGCCCACCGGTCCACTTGCGGCACATGCTGCAATGGCAGGCACTGATATGGGTGTTGTCGAGGGTGACCGTGAGCTTCGTGGCGCCGCACAGGCAGGTGCCTTGTTTCTCCATGACCATGGGGTGCTCCATTAGCGAGGATTGGGCCCGCAATTATAGATGCCAGGTAGGAGCGGCCTTGTGTCGCGATCAGGCCGCAACGCGGCCTCTCGAGTTACGCAATCATCATTAAACCAGGGGGCTGCTTTGCAGCCCATCGCGACACAAGGCCGCTCCTACAGTGGACTACACAAACGTCTAGATGTAGACAGTACCGCGCAGGTACAACGCCGCCCGCCCGCTGATGATCACTCGGCCATTACCTGGCACCTCACAGTGCAGCTGGCCCTTGCGCGCGCCGCCCTGCTCGCAGGTCAGGGTGCGCTTGCCCAACCGCTGCGCCCACAAAGGCGCAAGCGAGGTGTGCGCAGAACCTGTGACCGGGTCTTCGTTGACACCGACTCGCGGGCCGAACCAGCGCGTGACGAAATCGTATCCGCGCCCGGGCGCGGTCACGGCGATGCCACGCACATCGAAGGCCGACAAGGCGACGAAGTCAGGCTGCAGCGGGTCCAAAAGCGAGGCGTCATCGATCATCACGACATAGTCGTCGGACTGATACACCGCACTCGCCCCGCTCAACCCCAGCGCCTTCAGCAAACCGGCGGGCGCCTCGACGGCCAGCGGCTGCTTGGCCGGGAAGTCCATGGCCAGCAAGCCGTCGGCCCCGCGGCTAACCCGCAATTCACCGCTGCGGGTGTTGAAGCGCAGTACTTCTGCCTGCTCGCCCAACTGCTCGAACAGCACATAGGCCGACGCCAAAGTGGCATGGCCACACAGCTCGACCTCCACCGCCGGGGTGAACCAGCGCAGGTCGAAGTTTTCGCCATTGCGCACGAAATAGGCGGTTTCGGAGAGGTTGTTCTCTTCGGCGATACGCTGCAGCACGTCATCAGGCAGCCAGCTTTCAAGCGCGATCACTGCTGCCGGGTTGCCACCGAACGGTTCGGCGGAAAAGGCATCGACCTGGAAGATCTCGAGTTGCATGCGAACACTCCTTGTGGCCCGGGCAGCGCCGGGCAGAAACTTAAACGAAGGTTACGGATGGACTGGTGTGAGTACCGGTTCGCCGGCAAAGAAGGCCTGTAGATTGCGCAGGACCAAGGCCACCGTGTCGCGCGCCGCTTCAGGGGATTGCCCGGCCACATGCGGGGTGAGCACCGTATTGCCGAGGGCCTTGAGGGCATCGGGCACGGCCGGTTCGTCATCGAACACATCAAGTGCTGCACCCGCAAGTTGCCCGCGCTGCAGCGCGCCAACCAGGGCCTGGGTATCCACCACGCTGGCACGGGCGATGTTCACCAAATAGCCCTCGGGGCCCAAAGCCTCGAGCACCCGAGCATCGACCAGATGGTGCGTATTGGCACCGCCTGGGGTGGCCACGACCAGAATGTCGACGGCATCGGCCAGGTGCAACGGGCTGTCGTACCAGGTGTAAGGCACGCCCTGGCGCGGCGTGCGGCTGTGGTAGCTGATGTTCATGTCGAAGCCGAGGCTGGCACGTTTGGCGATAGCCAGGCCAACTGCGCCCAGGCCGAGGATGCCGAGGCGCTTGCCACTAACCGAGGGGCTGATGACCCGGTGCCACTCGCCGCGGCGGATACCGGTATCGGCGCGGGGAATGTCGCGCAGCAGGGTCAGCAGCATCGCCAGGGTGTGGTCGGCCACGGCGGCGGCATTGGCACCCGCGCCGTTGGTGACGGTAATGCCACGGGCAGCGGCGGCGGCCAGGTCGACGTGTTCGTAACCGGCGCCGATCACGCAGATGATCTGCAAGTTGGGCAACGCTTGGATTTCCACAGCGGTCAGGCCCAGCGGGCCGCGGGTAAGCACCGCATCGATCTCAGCGCCTTGGCGCTGGATGGCGTCGGCACGCAGTGGCGCGGACGGTGCACGGATCAGCCGGTAGCCGGCCTGTTCGAGCAGGGGCAGGTAATCATCGACGGTTTCCACCAAAACCAGGACTGTCTTGCTCATGCACCCCTCCGGCTCAAATTCGAAGGGGCATTATGCGGAGTCGGCGGGCGGTACAGTCAATCTGTAAATCGCGGGTCAACTGTACTGTATCGGTTGGCCGAAAACGGCAAAACCATTACTGAGCGAACGCCCGGCCCAGCCCACCGGGTACACCACTGCTGTCGGTCTCCTGCCACGGGCCATCCGGGCTCAAAGACCAGCTCCAGCCATTGTCATAACGGTAGTAGGTGCGCTGCCGATAGAACGTATTGGGCTTCTTCTCCAATACATAAACACCCAGTTTCGGATCCCAATGGCTGGCGCCCCCCGGCGGCGGTGCAAAGCTTGCGGAGGTCCGCGGCATCGGTTTGGGGGTCGCTGCCGGTTTGCTCGGCTGCGTGGCCGGTTGGCCGCCAGGCAGTGGCTTGACCACCGGCCCCTTGTGCGGCGGCACCGTTTCGATCGGTGGCGCCGGCTGTTCGTACGGCTCGCGCACCGTACACGCAGACAAACCCAGGGCCAGGGTGATCAGGGTCAGGCGGACGGCGTTTCGCATGGCAGGGTTCTCTTACGGGTCGGGGCTGTCGATGGTCAGGAGCTGGGTGGCCTGGGTCTTGCTGGGCAGCGGTGCGCCCTGGCCGATCCACTCACCATGGGTGGGCTGGCCTGCGCGCGATACCCTTGCAACCAGTTGGACTTCGGCGAAGTCGGACAGTTTCATCTGCGGCATCATCGCATCGGCGTCAGACAATTCTACCTCCAGCGGCAATTGGGCAACGGTCACCCGTTTGGCCGCCAGCGGCATGGGCGGGCCGCTGGTGGCGCGGGCGAAGATGAACACAGTGTCGTCGGGCTTGACCTTGTCCTTGAGCGCCGGTGCAAGCTCTACCCGCACCTTCAGGCGTGCCGCCACCGGGGTCTCGGGCTTGCCGGTATTGCCACCCAGGCGCTCTGCCGCACGGTCGATGCCGCCTTGCAAAGCCGCCCGCGAGGCATCGCCTTCAGGCAACTGCGCCAGCAGGCGGTTCCAGTAGTCGATGGCTTCCTGGTAGCGCTCGCCCTCAAAGGCCGCAATGCCGCGCAGGCCAAGGCTGGTCACTTCGTTCGGGTCGGCCTTGAGCGCCTCGTCGGTCAGCGCCTGCACCTGTGCGCTCCACTGCTTGTTGGCAGCGAAATACAGGGCCTGGGCCCATTGGCCGAGCAATTCGGGCTGGCGACCGGCCAGGGCCACGGCGCGCTCGTAGGCCTTGGCCGCATCTGCCGGGCGCTGCTCGGCCATGTAGGCGCGGCCCAGGAAATACAGGCCTTCGGCCGAATCCGGCTGAGCCTGGACGGCGCGCTCAAGGCGCGTGGTCATTTCTTCCATCGTCTTGGGCGCAGCAGCGAACTCCTGAGTCAGCTCCACTTTGTCCGCAGCACCAAAGTGCAGATACAGACCAAGCGCCACCACCGGCACCAGTACTGCGGCCAGCAGTGGCAGCACCTTGCCCAGGTGCCCCTGGCGCGGCGCTTCGGCGCCTTCGGTGTCCGCCAGCAGTTCACGGGCGGCCTCATCGCGGCCGCTGGCCAGTTGCGCGTCATCCAGCACACCGGCGGCCTGTTGGGCAGCCAGTTCGGCGACACGTTCCTGATACAGCGCCACGTTCAGCGCAGTACGGTCTTCTTCCTGCTGCTGGCGACGGCCACGCAGGGTCGGGATCAGCAGAAAGCCGAGGGCGGCGAGCAGCAGCAGGCCCGCACCAAGCCAGAATTCAGTCATGGTTCTGTTCTTTATCCAGCAGTTTGGCGAGACGCTCGCGTTCTTCGAGAGACAACTCGTGCGAGCCTTGGGTAGCCGGCACACGGCGGCGGCGGACAATCACCGCCAGCACCGCAAAGCCACCGACCAGCAGAATGCCCGGGCCGAACCAGAGCAGCCAGGTACGCCCAGTGAGGGCAGGCTTGTAGCGCACGAAGTCGCCATAGCGGTCGACCATGAAGTCGACGATCTGCTGATTGCTCTTGCCTTCGCCCAGCATGCGGAAGATCTCGCGGCGCAGGTCGGCGGCAATCGGTGCGTTGGAGTCGGCGATATCCTGGTTCTGGCACTTGGGGCAGCGCAGTTCCTTGGTCAGTTGCTGATAACGCTCACGCTCGGCGTCGTCGCGGAACTGGTAGGTATCGATGGCCGCCCTGGCCATGCCGGCAACACTCAAACCCAGTACTACGGCCGCAAGCCAGCGCCTCATGGCTTGGCCTCGTCGACCAGGCCCTGATACAGCGGTGCCAGTTGCTCGCGCCACACGGTGGCATCGACGACGCCCACATGCTTGTAGCGGATGATGCCCTTGGCGTCGATCAGGAAGGTTTCCGGCGCGCCATAGACGCCCAGGTCCAGGCCCAGGCTGCCCTGCTCGTCGCGAATATCCAGCTGGTACGGGTTGTGGAACTCGGCCAGCCACTTCAGGGCGGCAGCATTGTCGTCCTTGTAGTTGATGCCGTAGATCACCACGCCCTGCCCGGCAAGCTGGTTGAGGTAAGGGTGCTCGACCTTGCACGACGGGCACCAGGTGGCCCATACGTTGACCAGCGCCGGGCGGCCTTGCAGGTCGGCCTGGGTCAGGGTGCGATCGCCCTGGGTCGAGGCCAAGGAAAACGCCGGGAACGGCTTGCCGATCATTGCCGAGGGCAGCTCGTCGGGCTTGAGGAACAGGCCCTTGTAGAGGAAAACGGCCAACAGCAGGAATACCGCCAGTGGCACCACCATGATCCAACGCTTCATGCAGCTGCTCCAGACACGCCCAGGACATCACGCACCCGGGTCTTGACCTTGACGCGGTAGCGCCGGTCGAGGGCCGCCAGCAAACCGCCCAGGCCGGTCAGAAGACCGCCCAGCCAGATCCAGCGGACGTAAGGCTTGATATGCACGCGCACGGCCCAGGCGCCGTTGTCCAGCGGCTCGCCCAAGGCAACGTACAGGTCGCGGGTGAAACCGGCATCGATGCCGGCCTCGGTCATCATCGACTGCTGCACGGTATAGAGCCGCTTCTCGGGGTGCAGCGTGGTCACTTCACGGCCATCGCGGCTGACGACGACGGTACCCTTGTCGGAAATGAAGTTCGGCCCTTCGAAGTGCTTGGCGCCCTGGAACAGGAACTGATAACCACCCAGCTCCACGCTTTCACCCGGGGCCAGGCGCAGGTCACGCTCGGCACTGTTGTTGCTCGACAGCACCACGCCAAGGGCGCACACCGCAAGCCCCAAGTGCGCCAGCTGCATGCCCCAGTAGCTGCGCGTCAGGCCACGCACGCCTTTGGCCAGGCCCTTGTGGCGGGTCTTGTCGAAAATGTCGCGCAACCCGCTGAGCACTACCCAGGCTGCCAGGGCAAAAGCGGTAAGGGTCGGCCAGTCGAAGTCCTCGACGATGAACCCGGCCACTGGCGCCAGCACTGCGCTCGCGATCAGTACCGGCGTCATCATGCTCGCCAGCCACTTGCCTGGGGTGTCCTTCCAGCGCACCACCACACCGATGCCGAGCACCACCATCAGCAGTGCCATCAGCGGCAGGAACAAGGCATCGAAGTACGGCGGACCCACCGACAGCTTGGCCCCGGTCAGGGCATCGAGCACCAACGGGTAGAGGGTGCCGAGCAGGATCATCGAAGCCGCCACCACCAGCACCAGGTTGTTGGCCAGCAGCAGCGTCTCGCGCGACCACAGGGCAAAGCCCACCTGGCTTTTGACCACTGGGGCACGCAGGGCGAACAGGGTCAGCGAACCACCGACCACGAACAGCAGGAAGATCAGGATGAACACGCCACGTGAAGGGTCGGAGGCGAAGGCATGCACCGAGGTCAGCACGCCGGAACGCACCAGGAACGTCCCCAGCAGGCTCAGCGAGAACGCGGCAATCGCCAGCAGCACGGTCCAGCTCTTGAACACGCCGCGTTTTTCCGTCACCGCCAGCGAGTGGATCAGTGCCGTGCCCACCAGCCAAGGCATGAAAGAAGCGTTTTCCACCGGGTCCCAGAACCACCAGCCGCCCCAGCCCAGTTCGTAATAGGCCCACCAGGAGCCCAAGGTGATGCCCACGCCGAGAAACGCCCAGGCAATGATGGTCCAGGGCCGCGACCAGCGCGCCCACGCAGCATCCAGGCGCCCGCCCAGCAGCGCGGCGATGGCGAAGGCGAAGGCCACCGAAAAGCCCACATAACCCATGTACAGCATCGGCGGGTGAACGATCAGGCCAAAGTCCTGCAGCAGCGGGTTGAGGTCGCGGCCATCGGTCGGCACTTGCGGCAGCAAGCGCTGGAACGGGTTGGAGGTGATGATCAAAAAGCTCAGGAAGCCCACACTGATCATGCCCATCACCGCCAGCACCCGCGCCAGCATCACTTGCGGCAGCTGGCGCGAGAACACCGACACGGCGAAGGTCCAGCCACCGAGAATCAGCGCCCACAGCAGCAACGAGCCTTCGTGCGCGCCCCACACGGCACTGAACTTGTAGTACCAGGGCAAGGCGCTGTTGGAGTTGCTGGCCACGTACGCAACCGAGAAGTTGTCGGTCATGAAGGCGTGGGTCAGGCAAACGAAAGCAAAGGCCAGGAAGGCAAATTGGCCCCAGGCCGCCGGGCGTGCCAGGCTCATCCACAGGCTGTCGCCGCGCCAGGCGCCGAGCAACGGCACGGTCGCCTGCACAACGGCGAAACAGATCGCCAGGATCATCGCCAATTGGCCCAGTTCAGGGATCACCAACGCCGCATTCATGGTTTGGCCTCCGCGCCACTGGCGGCCTGGCCGCTTTCCTTCAGAGCCTTGGTGACTTCCGGCGGCATGTATTTCTCATCGTGCTTGGCCAGCACTTCATCGGCCACCACCACACCCTCGGCATTGAGCTTGCCCAGGGCGACGATGCCCTGCCCTTCGCGGAACAGGTCGGGGAGGATGCCGCGGTAGGTGATTGGCACCGACTTGTTGAAGTCGGTGACCACGAAACGCACATCAAGGGAGTCGCCCGAGCGCTGCAGCGAGCCCTTCTCGACCATGCCGCCTGCGCGGATGCGGGTGTCCAGCGGCGCCTCGCCATTGGCGATCTGCGTCGGTGTGTAGAACAGGTTGATGTTCTGTTGCAGGGCGCTCAGGGCAAAGCCGACGGCAACCGCCACCCCGACCAGCAGGCCGAGTATCAGGAACAGGCGTTTCTTGCGCTGCGGATTCACTGGTTGTTCTCCCGGCGCAGACGGCGCGCCTCATCTTGCAGATAGCGACGGCGGGCCAGCAACGGCGCGGCGACATTGACCGCCAGCACTGCCATGCAGATGGCGTAGGCCGACCAGACATACAGGCCATGGTGGCCCATGGCGAGGAAATCGCCGAATGAAGAAAAGCTCATCACACGTCCCTCCGGCCCAGGCTGTTCAATACTTCTTCCCTGACCCAGCTGGCACGCGCTTCGCGCTTGAGTACTTCAAGGCGCATGCGCAGCAACAGCACGGCGCCGAAGAAGCAGTAGAAGCCCAGCGCCGTGCACAGCAGCGGCAGCCACATCTCGGCGGGCATGGCCGGCTTTTCGGTCAGGGTGAAGGTGGCGCCCTGGTGCAGGGTGTTCCACCACTCCACCGAATACTTGATGATCGGGATATTGATCACCCCAACGATGGCCAGCACGGCACAGGCCTTGGCCGCGCTGTCACGGTTACTGATTGCCTGGCCCAGGGCGATGATGCCGAAGTACAGGAACAGCAGAATCAGCATGGACGTGAGCCGCGCATCCCAGACCCACCAGCTGCCCCAGGTCGGCTTGCCCCAGATGGCCCCGGTCACCAGCGCCACGGCAGTCATCCAGGCGCCGATGGGCGCTGCGCACTGCAGGGCCACATCCGCCAGCTTCATCTTCCACACCAGCCCCACCACGCCAGCCACCGCCAGCAGCACGTAGCACGATTGTGCAAGCATGGCCGCCGGCACGTGGATATAGATGATGCGGAAGCTGTTGCCCTGCTGGTAGTCCTGGGGGGCAAAGGCCAGGCCCCAGATCACCCCCGTCACCAGCAGCAGGATGGCCGATACGGTCAGCCACGGCAGCATGCGGCCGCTGATGGCATAGAACCATTTTGGGGAGCCAAGCTTGTGGAACCACGTCCAGCTAATTTTCATCAGGGTACATCCAGGGTATTAGCCGGGCTTGAGAGCCCGGGACTCGTTATTCACCGACGCTGATCTTCAGGCCGGCCGCTATCGCAAAGGGTGCCAGTGTCACCGCCAGGGCCGTAAGGCTGGCCAGCCAGAGCAGATGGCCGGTCGCCGGCATATTTTGCAACGCCGCCTGCAACGCACCACTGCCCAGGATCAATACAGGGATATACAACGGCAGAATCAGCAATGCCAGCAGCAACCCACCGCGCTTGAGGCCAACCGTCAGCGCCGCACCTACCGCACCCAGCAGGCTCAGCACCGGCGTGCCCAGCAACAGCGAGCCCAGCAGCACCGGCAGGCAATGGCTTGGCAGCCCCAGCATCAGTGCCAGCAGTGGCGCCAACAATACCAGCGCCAGCCCGGAAAAGATCCAGTGCGCCAGCACCTTGGCCAGCACCAGCACTGCCAGAGGGTGCGGCGACAGCACCCACTGCTCCAGCGAGCCGTCTTCGAAATCGCTGCGAAACAGGCCATCGAGCGACAGCAGCACTGCCAGCAGGGCCGCCACCCAGACCAAACCGGGCGACAAGGTTTGCAACAATTGACTTTCCGGCCCAACCGCCAGCGGGAACAGCGCCACCACGATAGCGAAGAACACCAAAGGGTTGGCCAGTTCCGCCGGGCGGCGGAACAACAGGCGCGCTTCACGGCGCAATAACAGAATAAATACGCTCATGCCGCCCATTGCCCCAGGTTCAGTTCGCGATAGCCGGAGGGCTTTTGGTCAAGCGTGTGGTGGGTGGTCAGCACCACCGTGCCGCCGCGCTCGCAATGGCGTGCCAGATGGGCCTCCAACTGCGCGACCCCTTGCTTGTCCAGCGCGGTGAAGGGTTCATCGAGGATCCACAACGGCGGGCTGTGCAAGTACAGCCGGGCAAGCGCTACACGGCGCTGCTGCCCGGCAGACAGGGTATGGCAGGGAACATCTTCGAAACCGCGCAAGCCGACCGCTTCCAGAGCAGCCCAGATCGCTTCGGCTGTGGCAGGCTGGTGCAAGGCACACAGCCAGGCCAGGTTTTCTTCAGCGCTGAGCAAGTCCTTGATACCGGCAGCATGGCCGATCCAAAGCAGGATGCTGGCCAGCGCATGGCGTTGTTCGGCCAACGGCTTGCCGCCCAGCAGGATCTGCCCGGCAGTCGGCTGCATCAGCCCGGCCAACAGGCGCAGCAGGCTGGTCTTGCCACTGCCGTTGGGGCCGCTGATCTGCAGCATGTCGCCTGGCCGCAGCTCGAAATCCAGGTGCTCGAACAGCAGGCGCCAGTCGCGCTCGCAGGCCAGGCCCACGGCTTGGAGGTGAAGGGTCACGGTTTCGCCTTATCCAGTTTACGGCTCAAGTCGCCCCCCTGGCTGCCGTTATACTGGCAGTGGCGGACGGCCGGCATTATTACATGCGCTGCCCCGCTGCCAAGAGGGCGGGCTCGACAGGTTGTATACAATCATGACTGAAATCAATAGTCTCGGCGCACAAAACGTCGTCAACCCGCAGGCGATCAAGGCGGCGCTGACCGGCGAGCTGCTGAACCTGACCCAGGCGCAACCCGGGCTGCTCAAGCCTGGCGAGACCGCCCAGGCCGAGGTACTGACGCTGCGCCAGTCAGGTGGCGAGTTTCAACTGGTGCTCAAGCTGATCCAGGCCAACGGCAAGCAGAACCAGCTGCAGGTCACCACCAGCCAACCCATCCCTCAAGGCAGCCAGATCACCGTCAGCCAGCCAGAGAGCAACCGCCTCGCGGTAATGGTGCAACAGGCCAGCGCCAGCAACGTCACCCTCCTCACTCAACTCGATACCAGCAAGGTGCCTGTCGGCACCCTCCTGCAAGGCAAGGTCCTGACCAACCAGGCACTTGCCCTTGGCCCTGGTGCCGCCACCAGCTTTCGCGCGCTGGTGAGCTTGCTCAACAGCGCACAGGCAGGCGCCGTCCTGACCATCGACAGCCCGCGCCCGTTGCCGGTCGGCAGCCTGCTCAGCGCGCTGGTGCAAGGCGACCAGTCGCTACGCTTCGTGCCGCTCAGCGGCCGTCAGGAGCAATTGAACATCGCCCAGCAGCTGCTCACCCAACAGGGCCGCCAGGCCTCCTTGCCCGGCCTGCTCAACGCTTTGCAGCGAATAGCCAGCGACCCGAGCGGCAACGGCGAACTGCGCACCAGCGCCGAGCGCCTGCTGGCCAGCCTGCCGGACGCTCGCCAACTGGGCGATGGCAAAGCGTTTGCCCAGGCCTTGAGCAACAGCGGGGCATTCCTTGAAGCGAAACTGCTTGGCGGCCAGAGCACACACGTGGCAACCGACCTGAAGGCCCATCTGATCAGGCTGGTGGCCCAGGCCTCGGCGTACGCACCGGCAAGTCCAGCCGTCGCCTCCACCACCTTGGCCCAGGCTTTGCCAACCATGGCACGCGGCGCCCTGGGCATGCTCGAGCGGGCGAGCCCGAAGCAACAGCCAGGCGGGTTTCCGCTGCCCTCCCGGTTGCTGCAGGCCATGGAACACGAAGGCGACCTGCAGCAGCTGCTGCGCCTCGCCGCCGCGGCCATCTCGCGCCTGCAAAGCCACGCCCTGAGCAGCCTGCAACAATCCGGCAGCTTGGAAAACGGCAACCTGCAGACCACCTGGCAAACCGAGATACCCGTGCGCCATGGCCTGGATTTCATCCCGCTTCAGGTCAAGCTGCAGCGCGAGGAAACCGCACAGCAACAAGCTGACCGGGAGCGTGAACATCAGGACCCACTGCAGGCGCTGTGGCGCATCGACCTGGCCTTCGACCTGGCACCGCTCGGCCCCCTGCAGGTGCAGGCGCAACTGAGCCAGGGCCGGCTGTCCGGCCAGTTGTGGGCTGAACGTGAACAAACCGCCCGGCTGATCGACAGCCAGCTCGGCGCGCTGCGTGAACGCCTTCTGGCCCGCGGATTGGACGTTGGCGACCTCGAATGTCATCCCGGCATCCCGCCTCAAGGGCCGCGCACACGTGTGGAACAACGCTGGGTGGACGAAACCGCATGAGCAGCAAGCAACCGCGTCAGGCCATCGCCCTGAGCTACGATGGCCAGCAAGCCCCCACCCTGAGTGCCAAAGGCGACGATGAACTGGCCGAGGCCATCCTGGCGCTGGCACGTGAACATGAAGTGCCGATCTACGAGAACGCTGAGCTGGTGCGCCTGCTGGCTCGCCTGGAGCTGGGCGAGCAGATTCCCGAAGCGCTGTACCTGACCATCGCCGAGATCATCGCCTTCGCCTGGCAATTGCGCGGCAAAGTCCCTGTTGGCTTCGACGACGAGCCAGCCCCAAGCCGTGATATCACCCCGCAAACATTGCGTCTGCCCTCGGGTTGATACGGTCAGGCGCGCGGGCGCATCGGTAAAGGCCGGTGAACAACCCCACAATTAATTAGCCCCACCCCCCTCTCTGCACAAGTCACTTTTGCCAGCCCTTCCCCGCTGCGAAAGTGAATACCATGAAGAACCAATACGTAAATGCCAAGGGTGTGCAATATGTGCGCGACAGCCTCGCCGGTTTTCCGCGCCCGGACCGGGCAGCAGCCGACGCCATACGCCAGTGGGCCAAAGAACGCGCCATAGACCTTGACCCTGACAGGGTCGATGCCGTCACGCTGCACTGCCAGTTCAACCCCAAGCTCGGCTGGGTTGCCGTCATTGCGCAGAAAATGACACTGACCCAAGCGGTGCTGTCGAACTGGCAAGGTGAATCGGCCAACAACTGGCTGGGCGCGGCAATCGGTGCGCCTTGGGCCGGACATCTACCCGATGGCCCGCTGACCATCGTCGACAGCCTGCGCGACCAAAGCCTGCTGGGCAACCACTCACCGTATGGCGTCTACAACGGCCTGTTCAGGCATAGCGACAAGCAGCAATACAACGCCAGCACCCATGTACCACTGGACGCCGAGGCCTTTGAGTCCTTTATCTGGGAACTGGACTTGCACGAGCATTACAAGTCGATGCTCGACAGCTACTGGGATGCTCACTTCGACCACTACCGCATCGGTGCAAAAATCAACTTCATCGCCGCCTGCAACAAGCAAGTGGCCGAAGGCAGCCTCACTGACGCTGGCAGGCAACTGGCTTGGCAGGCATGCGGCCTGGAAGCTGCGGCCCCGGTACTGCGCAGCGACGGCACGGCCAGCAGCAAACCGAGGGTGCGGGCCAGGCTGCTGAATGTGTACGGTTATGCGGCCACCGACCTGCTGTGTATCAACGACGCCGTCAGCGACCTGGTTCTGCTCTACATTCCGGGCAACGCTTCGCCGCTGCATGAGTTCAGGGGCAAACAGGCCCTGCTGGACTGGTTCGCCGAACAATGCCGCGCACCCGACAAACGCGATGCACTTCAAGCCCACTTCACGCTCGCTGACCGCGAAGACGGCTTGAGCTACAGCGGCCTTCACACTGCCCTGTGCGGCCTTGGCAGCTATCCAGAGCCTTATCACCTGGACAGCAACCGCCCCGGTTTCACGGCAGAAGGCATCTGGCCACCAAAGGACTACATCAACTACAAGGCCAAGGACTACAGCCCGCTGATCCAGGGCGACCTGTTCCTTACCTTGGCCAAACGCCAGAAGCAGCGCAGCTACCAGGATGCGAGTTTCATCATCACCAGCGACCGTGAGGTGACCAAGGCCAGGTGGCGCGGCTACCTGAACTCAGCGATCAACCTGCTGGCCCCTCTGGCTTTGGTGGTACCCGAGCTGGCCCCGCTGTTCGCCCTGGGCGGCGTCGCCCAGTTTGGCCTGGGCCTGGACCAGGCCATTGAAGGCAAGAGCGCACAACAGAAAGCCGAAGGCGTCAGTACGTCGGTCTTCGGGTTGCTCAATGCCGCGCCGCTGATCACTGCCGGCTTGTCCGAAGCCCCCACGCTGCTGCGCATCAAAAACGATGGTTTCGTGCTACCCAGCAGAGTAAACGGGAAACTTGGCTACCCCCTGAGCCCCACCACGCCACCCCACCTGCCGCTGGCCGAAGTGGCTGATTATTTCCATATACCGGACCCTATTGCTCCGCTTGCTGAGGCAAACACTGACGTTGCCGGGGCGATTGTCAGGACGCCTCGCTACGACGGCACGCCTGACCTGCTCGCAGCAATGATCGGTGGTTACCACGCAGAAGTGATTTATGACATGGAGGCTGATGCCTTTCGCCTGGAAAGCGATCTGAATGAGGTCGAGCCGACCTATTACATCGCAACGCCGGGCTCGCTCAACCTGGTTGAAGTAGATGTGCGAACGCGTCCGGTCACCAATGCCATGCGCATGGCAACCCTGCGTGCATTGGGCGTGGACTTGGAGCTCCCCATCGATTTGCCCGCGCCACACGCCGCAGACCTGCGCCCGATCCCCAAGCAGATCCTCAACGTGTGGGTGGGCGACAAGGTCATTCCGGACTTGTTGATCGACAACGTCGCCAGCAACGCCCTGAAAGTGCAGGATACGCAGTACGCGCTGCGTCTCTATCTTTCCAGGGCCGAGCCTGCTGCCTTCCAGGAAAACCTGGCTCGCCTGACAGCGCATGCCCCGGGGGTCGAGGTACTGGCACTTGAAGACCAGCCGTTCTATGCAAGCTTGCGGGGCAGCGACAACTACACCCAGTATCAGGCGGCGATCGACGGGAACGGCGGCGTGGCCAGCAACTTTGCCTCCGCCGCAGACATCTTGCGCTTTGCCCTGCTAGAGCACGAGGGAGGCTTGTACATGGACATCGACGATGCATTGCTGGCACCGGGTGAGTACCCTTCGGTCATCGACGGTGTACCCAGGGGGCAGCCGGGTGAGCGGCTTGATGACGTGACACTCGCCACCACCGAAAGCGGCCTGCTGCTCTACCCCCCTGTGTCCAATGAAAAAATGGGCATGAACACCCTCTATAACAGCAGCCTGATAGGCAGCCATGCGGGTAATCCGACACTAAGGGCAATCCTCGAAGAGATGCATGCGCGCTACCTGGAGGAACCAGGCTTCTACGACAGCAAGCCTACCCTGCAAACTGACCCGCACGGCTTCTATCAATATGCCCAGACCCTTTGCCGCCTCACCGGGCCGAGGCTGCTCACCGACATGGTCGATCGCCACCTGCCAGAGCTCGGCGTCATGCGCCAGATCATCAACCTGTACGCCTTCCCCCGAACCCACTCATGGCAGTTCGTGAACCTTACTGACTTGCGGGCGGTGCAAAGGCAGATGCTCCCGCTTGACCGGATTGCCAGGATCGGCGGATTCAATTCCTGGGTCAGGCCCTGAGCGGCATATTCATTGGGGTTTGTGTGAGCCGCAGACTGGCTTGAACGAGCCGGTACAGAAAAGGAAAAGGCGACCTGGGTCGCCTTTTCAACTACTCGCTGCTTCAACTACTCGCTGCGATGCAACTTGCTCATCAGCTCGGCCTCGGCTTGCGTCAATCCGCAGCTTTCGGTCAACTCCGACACACTCGCCCCCATCCCTACCAGTTTGGCCGCCTGGCTGAAGGTGACATTGCTCGGGTCGCGTTGCTCCAGACGCTCCAACCGGTCTGGCAAGGTGGCCACCACCGCGCGCAACTCATGGATGGCTTCACCCATGCGCACGGTACCGTTCTGGTAGTCATCCAGGCGCTTGGCCAGGTCCTTGATGCGCTGGTCACGCACCGCATCGCCCAGGGCCTGCTGGGCAGCGAGTTCGCGCTGGCGCTTGCTGTAGTTGAGGAAGAACCACAGGCTCAGCGCCCACAACAGCGCCAGGAAGATGACAGCAACCTCGAAAATCAACTCAGATGTTCTCCAGCTCGGACCACTCTTCCTCGGTCATCATCTTGTCCAGCTCGACCAGGATCAACAGTTCTCCATTCTTGTTGCATACACCCTGGATGAACTTGGCCGACTCTTCGTTACCCACGTTCGGCGCAGTCTCGATCTCCGACTGACGCAGGTAGACCACCTCGGCGACGCTATCGACCAGGATGCCGACCACTTGCTTGTCAGCCTCGATGATGACGATACGGGTGTTGTCGGTCACCTCGGTAGGCATCAGGCCGAAGCGCTGACGGGTATCGATCACTGTCACCACATTGCCACGCAGGTTGATGATACCCAGCACGTAGCTCGGCGCACCCGGTACCGGGGCGATCTCGGTGTAGCGCAGGACTTCCTGCACCTGCATGACATTGATGCCGTAGGACTCGTTGTCCAGACGGAAGGTTACCCATTGCAGAATCGGATCTTCCGAACCTTGTGCAGACGACTTTTTCATTCCCCTAGCCCTCAAATTCCGCCGATGGCGGTGTGTTCGCAGTTATTTGTGTTTGGCATGCAACTGCTTGACCGCGCCACTGGCGATCAGCTCGGCCAATTCGGCGACGTCCAGCAGCGCACACATGTGTTCGATCACCGTGCCGGCCAGCCACGGTCGCTGGCCACGTTGGCTGCGCCATTTGATCTCGGACGGGTCCAGGCGCAGCGAACGGCTGACCTGATGCACCGCCAGCCCCCATTCGTAGCCCTGAACGGAAATGACGTAGTGCAGGCCCTGGCGGAAATCGTCCCGGTAGCGATCCGGCATGACCCAGCGCGCCGTGTCCAGCACCTTCAGGTTGCCCGCCTGACAGGTGAGGATGCCAAGGAACCAGTCCGGCTGGCCGAACAGCGGCGTCAGCTCCTGGCCCTCCAGGCTGTAGATAGAGCCCAGGCACACCAGCGGCACCGCCAGCGTCAGCCCGGCGACGTCGAACAGCAGGCACTCGAAGGGCTCGGCCGCCCAGGCCGGGCGACCATCGACCGTTGCCGGTGGCACGGGCGCACTCGGCGCGGGCAGGTTGACTTCAACCAGCGGCGCGACGGGCTCGGGCGATTGAACCTGGGTCAGTACAGGAATGGCGGCTTCGGCCACCACCTTGGTCTCGACCACCGCCACGACCGGCGCTTCGACCGGCAAGACGGTCGCAAGCACCCCGGCCTGCGGTTCGGCAAAAGGCCTTGCCGGGATGCTGACTGCAGGGCTCTGGACCTGCGGCTGCGCATCTCGGGCCTGTTCTTCGCGCACGGCAGCGGCAAATTCGTCGCTCGCAGCCGGCAGGTCAAGAATGCCCTCAGCCTCGGTGGCTTCCTGCAGCAGACCATCCAGATAGGATTGCAGGGCCAGTTGCGGCCGGGTACCGGTCTTCACCGTCATGAAGCCACCTGTACTGCAGTCTTGTAGGTGAGCAGGTGCTTGAGCAGTGCCCGGTAAGCGATCACGCCGCGGCTCTTGCCATCGAACTGTGACGGCGTGACGCCGTTGCGGCTGGCATCGCGCAGGCGCGTATCGACCGGAATGTAGCCCTGCCATACCTGATGCTCATAGGCATCACGTAGCACTTTCAGCGTACCCAGCGAGGCCTGGGTACGGCGGTCGAACAGGGTCGGCACGATCTGGTACGGCAAGGCCTGCTTGCGCGAACGGTTGATCATGGCCAGCGTGCCGATCATGCGTTCCAGGCCCTTGACCGCGAGGAACTCGGTCTGCACCGGAATCACCAGTTGCTGGCTGGCGGCCAGTGCATTGACCATCAGCACCCCGAGCAGCGGCGGGCTGTCGATCAGGGCGAAGTCGAAGTCCTGCCACAGCTGCGCCAGACTCTTGGCGATCACCAGGCCCAGGCCACTCTGCCCCGGCGACTGACGCTCCAGCACCGCCAATGCGGTACTCGAGGGCAGCAGCGAGATACGCTGGTCGCTGGTGGGCAGCAGCAGTTGCCCGGGCAAGCCGTCCGGCACCTGGCCCTTGTGCAGGAACAGGTCGTAACAGCTGTGCTCCAACGCATCGGGGTTGTGCCCGAAATAGCTGGTCATCGAACCATGCGGGTCGAGGTCGACGACGACCACGCGCTTGCCCGCCTCGGCCAGCAAACCGGCCAGGGCGATAGTGGTGGTGGTCTTGCCGACCCCGCCTTTCTGATTGGCTACTGCCCAGACTCTCATAGGACAACTCTTGATTCATGGAGGCCGCTGACCCCTGTGCGATCCGGTTTTCCGGACCGCAATGGGTTTGCGGTGACAGAGAATTGACGAGTCACTGCCCCGCCATCGCTGCTGGGGTTGCCGGTGCACTTTGTGTGCCAGCGCGGCGCAAGGCAGCGTCCGGTGTGGCGTTGGCACTGCCGGAGCCGGTCAGGCTGCGGCGTACTTCAAGGTTGCGGGAGATCACCAGCACCACACGGCGGTTTCGCGCCCGGCCCTCAGCAGTGTCATTGCCGGCCACAGGCTGATATTCGCCATACCCCACCGAGGCCATGCGCGCCGGGTTGACGCCTTCCATCGCCAGCAGGCGGACGATGCTCGCCGCCCGCGCCGAAGACAGCTCCCAGTTGGTCGGGTATTGCGCGGTACGGATCGGCAGATTGTCGGTAAAGCCTTCGACATGCACCGGGTTGGCGAACGGTTTGAGAATATTCGCCACCTTCTCGATGATGTCGAAAGCCTTGTCGCTGGGCATGGCATCGCCACTGCCGAACAGCAGCGAGGAATTCAGCTCGATCTCCACCCACAGCTCGTTTCCGCGGATGGTCATCTGGTCGGACTTGATCAGGTCACCGAAGGCATCGCGTACGTCGTCACTGATGGCTTTGAGTGGGTCGACGCTGCTCTGCGCAAGGCCTGCGTCGGTCTGCTCGCTGTCCTTGATCAACGGCTCGGCCGGCTTGATGCTGAGCGGTTGCTCATCGCCGATAGGGATTGGCTTCATGCTCCGCTCAGGGTCGTTGAACACCCCGAGCAGTGCTTGCGAAATGACCTTGTACTTGCCCTCGTTGATCGAGGAAATCGAGTACATGACCACGAAAAAAGCGAACAGCAAGGTAATGAAGTCGGCGTACGACACCAGCCAGCGCTCGTGATTTTCGTGTTCTTCGGTATGGCGACGGCGACGCATGGGTTACTCCATGAAGCCTTGCAGCTTCAACTCGATCGAACGCGGGTTCTCACCCTCGGCGATCGACAACAGGCCTTCGAGCAGCATTTCGCGGTAGCGCGACTGACGCATGACAATGGCCTTGAGCTTGCTGGCGACCGGCAGCAGGATCAGGTTGGCACTGGCCACGCCATAGATGGTGGCAACGAACGCCACAGCGATGCCGTTGCCCAGCTGCGACGGATCGGCCAGGTTGCCCATCACGTGGATCAGGCCCATCACCGCACCGATGATACCGATGGTCGGCGCATAGCCACCCATGCTTTCGAACACCTTGGCAGCCTGGATATCGCGGCCTTCCTGGGTGAGAAAATCGACTTCGAGGATACTGCGGATGGCCTCGGGCTCGGCGCCGTCGACCAGCAACTGCAAGCCCTTGCGGGCATACGGGTCGGGCTCGCCATCGGCCACACCCTCCAGGCCCAGCAGGCCTTCCTTGCGTGCGGTCAGGCTCCAGTTCACCACCCGGTCGATACCGCCAGCCAGGTCAACCCGTGGCGGGAAGATGATCCAGCGCAAGATCTGCAAGGCACGCTTGAACGATGACAACGGTGACTGCAAAAGCGCCGCCGCCAGGGTACCGCCCAACACGATCAGGGCTGCCGGGCCATTGAGCAGCGCCCCGACATGGCCCCCTTCGAGAAAGTTGCCACCGACGATGGCGACGAAGGCCAGGATCAGACCGATCAGGCTAAGGACATCCATCAGACACACGCCTCGACCAAGTGCTTGCCGATCTCATCCAGGCTGTACACCGCATCGGCCAGGTTGGCCTTGACGATGGCCATGGGCATGCCATAGATCACGCAACTGGCTTCATCCTGGGCCCACACGGTGCTGCCACCCTGCTTGAGCAGGCGCGCGCCCTCACGGCCGTCGGCGCCCATGCCGGTAAGCACCACCGACAGCACCTTGTCACCGTACGACTTGGCTGCCGAACCGAAGGTGATGTCCACGCAGGGCTTGTAGTTCAAACGCTCGTCACCGGGCAGGATCTTCACCGTGCCCCGGCCATCGATCATCATCTGCTTGCCACCGGGGGCCAACAGGGCCAGGCCTGGGCGCAGCAAGTCGCCGTCCTCGGCTTCCTTGACGCTGATCTTGCACAGCTTGTCCAGGCGCTCGGCAAAAGCCTTGGTGAACGCCGCCGGCATGTGCTGGATGAGCACGATCGGCGCCGGGAACCCGGCAGGCAGTTGCGTCAGTACCCGCTGCAGGGCGACCGGGCCGCCGGTCGACGTACCGATAGCCACCAGTTTGTAGGGCTTGCGCTTGGGCGCTGGCGAATGGGTTGACGCCGGTGCCGCCGCCGCACGGGCAGGCGCCACGCTGCGCGTTGGCGCCGGGCTGGCCAGGCTGCTGGTGGCGGTGTGCGCAACGCTGGCAGGTGCCGGCGCAGCCGCCGCAGCGGGGCTTGCGTAACCACCGAAACGGCGGTTGCTGCGCGAAAGGGTGTGAACCTTCTCGCACAGCATCTGCTTTACCTTCTCCGGGTTGCGGGAGATGTCCTCGAAGTTCTTCGGCAGGTAATCCACCGCACCGGCATCCAGCGCGTCGAGGGTCACCCGGGCGCCTTCGTGGGTCAGCGAGGAGAACATCAACACCGGCGTCGGGCAGCGCTGCATGATGTGCCGCACTGCGGTGATGCCATCCATCATGGGCATTTCGTAGTCCATGGTGATGACATCGGGCTTGAGCGCCAGCGCCTGGTCGATCGCTTCCCTGCCGTTGGTCGCGGTACCGACGACCTGGATCGTCGGGTCCGCCGAGAGGATTTCCGAGACGCGGCGGCGGAAGAAACCCGAATCATCCACCACCAGGACCTTGACTGCCATAAACACTCCATTAGGTGGCGCAGCCGGCAAGGGCGCGCCACCGAAATCAAATACGCCGCGCCGCGTAACGCTTGAGCATGCTCGGTACGTCGAGAATCAGCGCAATGCGACCGTCGCCGGTGATGGTGGCGCCGGACATGCCCGGGGTGCCCTGCAGCATCTTGCCCAGCGGCTTGATCACCACTTCTTCCTGGCCCACCAGTTGGTCGACCACGAAGCCGATGCGCTGGGTGCCCACAGACAGAATCACCACGTGGCCCTCGCGCTGCTCCTCATGCACCTGGCCCTGAACCAGCCAGCGCTTGAGGTAGAACAGCGGCAGCGCCTTGTCGCGTACGATCACCACCTCCTGGCCGTCGACCACGTTGGTGCGCGACAGGTCCAGGTGGAAAATCTCGTTGACGTTGACCAGCGGGAAGGCGAACGCCTGGTTGCCCAGCATCACCATCAGGGTCGGCATGATCGCCAACGTCAGCGGCACCTTGATGACGATCTTCGAACCCTGGCCTTTGGCCGAGAAGATGTTGATCGAGCCGTTGAGCTGGGAAATCTTCGTCTTGACCACGTCCATACCGACACCACGGCCGGACACATCGGAGATTTCCGTCTTGGTCGAGAAGCCCGGAGCGAAGATCAGGTTGTAGCAGTCCGACTCGCTCAGACGGTCGGCGGCATCCTTGTCCATCAAGCCCTTTTCCACGGCCTTGGCGCGCAGAATGTTAGGGTCCATGCCTTTGCCGTCGTCGGAAATCGACAGCAGGATGTGGTCGCCTTCCTGCTCGGCCGACAGCACCACGCGGCCGGTGCGCGCCTTGCCCGAGGCTTCACGTTCTTCAGGCATCTCGACACCGTGGTCAACCGCATTGCGCACCAAGTGCACCAGCGGGTCGGCCAATGCCTCGACCAGGTTCTTGTCCAGGTCGGTCTCTTCACCGACCAGTTCCAGGTTGATCTCTTTCTTCAACTGGCGGGCCAGGTCGCGGACCAGGCGCGGGAAGCGGCCGAAGACTTTCTTGATCGGCTGCATGCGGGTCTTCATCACCGCAGTCTGCAAGTCGGCCGTGACCACATCGAGGTTCGACACGGCCTTGGACATGGCCTCGTCACCGCTGTTCAGGCCCAGGCGCACCAGGCGGTTACGCACCAGCACCAGCTCGCCGACCATGTTCATGATCTCGTCCAGGCGCGCAGTGTCGACGCGCACGGTGGTTTCCGCTTCGCTTACCGCGTGTTTTTCGGCAGCCGGTGCGGGCGCGCGGGCCGGCGCGGCAGGCTTGGCCGCAGCAGCAGGTGCCGGTGCCGGTGCCGGTGCCGGTGCCGGCTTGGCCACAGGCTGGGTTTGCGGCTTGGCGGCGACAGGGGTGGCAACGGCGGCGGGCGCTTCAGCGGTCACGGCATCGCCGGTGAACTTGCCTTTGCCATGCAACTGATCGAGCAATGCCTCGAACTCGTGCTCGCTGATTTCATCGCCGCTACCGGCAGCTGGCACTTCACCGGCCACCGGAGCAACGGCAGCAGGCAGCGCGTCCGCCTGGAACGTGCCCTTGCCGTGCAGCTGATCCAGCAGCGACTCGAACTCTTCGTCGGTGATTTCGTCGCTGGCTGGCGCGCTGGCTGCAGCGGCCACCGGCTCTGTGGCAACGACTTCGGCCGAGAACTGGCCCTTGCCGTGCAACTGGTCAAGCAACGACTCGAATTCGTCGTCGGTGATCTCGTCACCGGAGCCGGCCAACGTTTCGCCCTGCAGCTGCTGTTCGGCAGCCGCTGCTTGGGCTTTGACCGCATCGAGCGAATCGAGCAACTGCTCGAATTCGGTATCGGTGATGTCTGCCTCGGCGGCAGGCTCGGCCTGCGCAGGCGCAGCCTCGGCCACCGGCGCAGGAGCTTCGGCGCTACCCGGCTCGGCCAGGCGGGCCAAGGCCGCCAGCAACTCGGGCGTAGCCGGGGTCACTTCACTGCGCTCGCGCACCTGGCCGAACATGCTGTTGACCGTATCCAGCGCTTCGAGCACCACGTCCATCAGTTCCGCGTCGACCCGGCGCTCACCTTTGCGCAGGATGTCGAACACGTTCTCGGCGATATGGCAGCACTCCACCAGCTCATTGAGCTGGAGGAAGCCGGCGCCCCCTTTTACAGTGTGGAAACCGCGAAAGATCGCATTGAGCAGGTCGGCATCATCGGGCCGGCTTTCCAGCTCGACCAGTTGCTCGGACAGTTGCTCAAGAATTTCGCCGGCTTCTACCAGGAAATCCTGAAGGATTTCTTCATCGGCGCCGAAGCTCATTAAACGTGCTCCTTAAAAACCCAGGCTGGACAGCAGATCATCGACATCGTCCTGACCGGACACAACGTCTTCACGCTTATCGGCATGAATCTGCGGACCTTCACCCCGAGCCGGATATTTTTCTTCATCTTTTTCAGCGCGCAGCTGTTGGTGGTCATGTTCGATACCGGCAAAACGGTCGACCTGACTGGCCATCAGCACGAGTTTGAGCAGATTGCTTTCGACTTCGGTCACCAGCGCGGTCACCCGCTTGATCACTTGGCCGGTCAGGTCCTGATAGTCCTGAGCCAGCAGAATGTCATTGAGGTGGCCAGATACCTTGCGGTTACCTTCAGCGCTGTGCGTCAGGAAACTGTCGACACGCTTGACCAACTCGCGGAATTCCGGCGCAGCGACTTCGCGGCGCATGAAGCGCTGCCAGTCGACACTCAGGTTCTGCGCCTCAGCGGCCAGGTCGTTGAGCACGGGCGTGCTCTCCTCCACCAGGTCCATGGTGCGGTTGGCGGCGCCTTCGGTAAGCTTGACCACATAGGACAAACGTTCGGTGGCGTCGGTGATCTGCGAGACTTCCTCGGCCTGCGGCATGCGCGGGTCGATCTGGAAGCTGACGATCGCACTGTGCAGCTCGCGGGTGAGCTTACCGACTTCCTGATACAAGCCGCGGTCGCGGGTCTGGTTGAGCTGATGAATCAGCTGCACCGCCTCGCCGAACCGCCCCCGTTCCAGGCTTTCGACCAGTTCCTGGGCATGCTTCTTCAGGGTTGACTCAAACTCCCCCAAAGACGTTTGTGTTGATTCCATGGCGCCCCCTGACTTTGTTCAGCCGTTGACGCGTTCGAAGATCTTCTCGATCTTTTCTTTGAGCACCTGGGCGGTGAACGGCTTGACCACATACCCATTCACGCCGGCTTGAGCCGCTTCGATGATCTGGTCGCGCTTGGCTTCGGCCGTCACCATCAGTACCGGCATGGCCTTCAGGCGGTCGTGGGCACGTACCTTGCGCAGCAAGTCGATGCCGGACATGCCAGGCATGTTCCAGTCAGTCACCAGGAAGTCGTAATGGCCGCTTTCGAGCATCGGCAATGCCGTGGTGCCGTCGTCGGCTTCGTCAGTATTGGTGAAGCCCAGATCACGCAACAGGTTCTTGATGATCCGCCGCATCGTCGAAAAGTCGTCAACGATGAGGATTTTCATGTCTTTGTTCAATTAGACCTCCAAGCAGTCTCAAACGCGCTCGGCCCCGAGCGCGCATTCAATCAATTCGGTACAACGTGAAAACGACTGCAACGACCCCGGGCTCAACGCGCCCGCCATTCCCCAAGACGGCTGCGCAAACGCGCGGCGCATTGGCTGTGCAGCTGGCTGACACGCGATTCGCTGACCCCCAGTACCTCACCGATTTCCTTGAGGTTCAGCTCTTCGTCGTAGTACAGCGCCAGCACCAGCCGCTCGCGCTCCGGCAGATTGGCAATGGCATCGGTCAGGGCAGCCTGGAAGCGCTCGTCTTCCAGGTCGCGCGAAGGCTCGACCTGGCCACTGGCGCCCTCCTCGTGCAACCCTTCGTGCTCGCCGTCCTGTAACAGGTCGTCAAAGCTGAACAAGCGGCTACCCAGGGTATCGTTCAAAATCCCGTAGTAATCATCGAGACTCAACTTGAGTTCGGCCGCAACTTCATGATCTTTAGCGTCGCGGCCGGTTCTTGCTTCCACAGCGCGCATTGCGTCGCTGACCATACGCGTGTTGCGGTGCACCGAACGCGGTGCCCAGTCACCTTTGCGCACCTCGTCGAGCATGGCGCCGCGGATGCGGATGCCGGCGTAGGTTTCAAAGCTGGCACCCTTGCTGGCGTCGTATTTATTGGCCACCTCAAGCAAGCCGATCATGCCGGCCTGGATCAGGTCTTCCACCTGCACGTTGGCAGGCAGGCGCGCCAGCAGGTGGTAGGCAATGCGCTTGACCAGCGGCGCGTAGCGTTCAACCAGATCGTACTGGGCGTCCTTGGACGCCTTGCTGTACATCTTGAACCCGCTCGCACTCATAGGACCGGCCCTGCGCTGGTGGGCTGCACCAAGCGCTCGACGAAGAACTCCAGATGCCCGCGCGGGTTGGCCGGCAACGGCCAGCTGTCGACCTTCTGCGCAATAGCCTTGAAGGCCAGCGCACACTTGGAACGAGGGAAGGCTTCGTAGACTGCCCGCTGCTTCTGCACCGCCTTGCGCACACACTCGTCGTAAGGCACGGCGCCGACGTATTGCAGGGCAACGTCGAGGAAGCGGTCGGTGACCTTGGTCAACTTGGCGAACAGGTTGCGCCCTTCCTGCGGGCTCTGCGCCATGTTGGCCAGCACGCGGAAACGGTTCATCCCATAATCGCGATTGAGCAGCTTGATCAGCGCGTAGGCATCGGTGATCGAGGTCGGCTCGTCGCACACCACCAGCAGCACTTCCTGGGCCGCACGGACGAAGCTGACCACCGAGTCACCAATCCCTGCAGCGGTGTCGATCACCAGCACGTCGAGGTTGTCGCCGATCTCGCTGAAGGCCTGGATCAACCCGGCATGCTGGGCCGGGGCCAGGTGCACCATGCTCTGGGTGCCAGAGGCCGCCGGCACGATGCGCACCCCGCCCGGCCCCTGCAACAGCACATCGCGCAGCTCACAGCGCCCTTCAATGACATCGGCCAGGGTGTGTTTGGGGGTCAGGCCCAGCAATACGTCGACGTTGGCAAGGCCCAGGTCGGCGTCCAGCAGCATGACCCGGCGGCCGAGCTCGGCCAGCGCCAGAGACAGGTTCACTGAAACGTTAGTCTTGCCGACGCCACCTTTGCCACCGGTTACGGCGATCACCTGTACGGGATGCATGCTACCCATGTTCGTTGTTCACCTTGTCTCGCTTGGACCCAAGCCACACGCGGGGCATCACTGCGGCCCCCTTGGTGTAGGTATTTTGCATACGCTTGATCATCAACCCGCTCTCCTTGGGTTGTGATAGAGATCAGCGAACATGTCGGCCATGGCCTCTTCGCTGGGCTCGTCCTGCAACTGCACATTGACCGCGCGGGTAACCAGCTGGTGCGCCCGCGGCAAGTGCAGGTCGTCAGGAATGCGCGGGCCATCGGTAAGATAGGCAACGGGCAGTTCATGACTGATGGCCAGGCTCAGCACATCGCCGAGGCTCGCCGTTTCATCGAGTTTGGTCAGAATGCAGCCGGCCAGCCCACAGCGTTTGTAGCTGTGATAGGCAGCCGTCAGCACCTGCTTCTGGCTGGTGGTGGCCAGCACCAGGTAATTCTTCGAGGCGATGCCGCGGCTGGCGAGGCTTTCCAGCTGCATGCGCAGGGCCGGGTCGCTGGCCTGCAGGCCGGCGGTGTCGATCAGCACCACGCGCTTGCGCAGCAGCGGCTCCAAGGCCTGGGCCAGCGACTGGCCGGGGTCTACATAGGTCACCGGCACGTTGAGAATGCGCCCCAGGGTCTTGAGCTGCTCCTGGGCACCAATGCGGAAACTGTCCATGCTGACCAGGGCCAGGTTCTGCGGGCCGTACTTGAGCACATAGCGCGCCGCCAGCTTGGCCAGGGTGGTGGTCTTGCCCATGCCGGCGGGGCCGACCATGGCGATCACACCACCCTCTTCGATCGGTTCGATCTCAGGCACTTCGATCATGCGTGCCAAGTGCGCCAGCAGCATGCGCCAAGCCTGGCGCGGCTCCTCGATTTCGGCGGTGAGGTCAAGCAACTCGCGGGCGATCGGCCCGGACAGGCCAATGCGCTGCAGCCGGCGCCAGAGGTTGGCCTGCGCCGGCTTGCTGCCTTGCAGCTGGCTCCATGCCAGCGAGCCGAGCTGCACTTCAAGCAGCTCGCGCAGGCCCGACAGCTCAGAGCGCATGGCATCGAACAGGCGCGGGTCGACCGGTGCCGGTGCAGCAGGTGCTGCAGGGGCAGGTACATCCACATGCGGTTCGATCAACGGCTGCGAGGCGGTCAGCGACTGGCCGGCGAACAATTGGCGGCTGCCTTCGGTGGCATCACTGCGGTTGTCCAGCTCGGCCTGGGCAGTGGCGATGCGCGTCTGGGTCTTGCGCAGCTCGTGCTCGAGCTCGGCATTGGGCACGCGCGGGGCCAACGCGGACAGTTTGTAGTCCAGCGCGGCCGTCAGTTCGACACCGCCAGCGATGCGCCGGTTACCGATGATGGCGGCGTCGGAGCCCAGCTCATCACGGACCAGCTTCATGGCCTGGCGCATATCGGCGGCGAAAAAACGCTTAACTTGCATAACCCACTACCTCAGCCGTTGGGGCCCACGGTGGCAACGATGGTGACTTGCTTGTTATCCGGTATTTCCTGATACGCCAGAACATGCAAATTCGGTACAGCCAGGCGGCCGAAGCGCGACAGCATGGCACGGATCGGGCCGGCAACCAGAAGGATGGCCGGCTGGCCTTGCATCTCCTGACGCTGGGCCGCTTCGATCAACGAACGCTGCAGCTTTTCGGCCATGCTCGGCTCCAGAAGAACACCGTCTTCCTGACCTTGCCCGGCCCTTTGCAGACTATTGAGCAAAATCTGTTCCAACCTTGGTTCAAGGGTGATCACAGGCAGCTCGGACTCAACGCCGACAATGCTTTGCACGATGGCGCGACACAATCCGACGCGCACTGCCGCCACCAGCGCGGCGGTATCTTGACTCTTGCCAGCATTATTGGCGATGGCCTCGGCAATGCTGCGGATGTCACGCACCGGCACCTGCTCGGCGAGCAGTGCCTGCAGGACCTTGAGCAGCCCCGACAAGGAAATGACACCAGGCACCAGCTCTTCGGCAAGTTTAGGCGAAGCCTTGGCCAGCACCTGCAGCAGTTGCTGCACTTCCTCGTGGCCGATCAGTTCATGGCAGTGCTTCTGCAGGATCTGGTTGAGGTGGGTGGCAACCACGGTACTGGCGTCGACCACGGTGTAGCCCAGCGACTGCGCCTGGGCGCGCTGGCCAATATCGATCCAGACCGCTTCCAGGCCGAAGGCCGGGTCACGGGCGGCGATACCGTTGAGGGTGCCGAATACCTGCCCCGGGTTGATGGCAAGCTCGCGGTCCGGGTAGATCTCGGCCTCGGCCAGAATCACGCCCATCAGCGTCAGACGGTAGGCACTGGGCTGCAGGTCGAGGTTGTCGCGAATGTGCACGGTGGGCATGAGGAAGCCCAGGTCCTGGGAGAGCTTTTTGCGCACCCCCTTGATCCGGGCCAGCAACTGCCCACCCTGGTTGCGATCGACCAGCGGGATCAGGCGGTAGCCGACCTCCAGGCCGATCATGTCGATCGGCGTCACGTCATCCCAGCCAAGCTCCTTGGTTTCCATCGCGCGTTGCGGCGACGGCAACAGGTCCTGCTGGCGTTGCACCTCTTGCTGCGCGGCGAGCTTGGCCTTCTGCTGCTTCTTCCACACCAGATAGGCACCACCGCCGGCCAACAGGCCAAGGCTGATGAAAGCGAAGTGCGGCATGCCCGGCACCAGGCCCATGACGATCATCAAGCCTGCCGATACCGCCAGCGCTTTGGGCGAATCGAACATCTGCCGGTTGATCAGCTTGCCCATGTCCTCGGAGCCGGAGGCACGGGTCACCATGATCGCAGCAGCGGTAGACAGCAGCAGTGATGGCAATTGCGCCACCAAACCGTCACCGATGGTCAGCAGCGCGTAGACCTTGCCGGCCTCGCTGAAGGACATGTTGTACTGGAGCATGCCAATGAGCATGCCGCCGATGAGGTTGATGAACAGGATCAACAGGCCGGCGATGGCGTCACCGCGCACGAATTTGCTGGCACCGTCCATCGAACCGTAGAACTCGGCCTCCTGAGCGACCTCAGCGCGCCGCGCCTTGGCCTGGGCCTGATCGATGAGGCCGGCATTGAGGTCGGCGTCGATCGCCATCTGCTTGCCGGGCATGGCGTCGAGGGTGAAACGCGCGCTCACTTCAGAGATGCGCCCGGCACCCTTGGTGACCACCACGAAGTTGATGATCATGAGGATGGCGAACACCACCGCACCGACCACATAGTTGCCGCCGATCACCACATCACCGAAAGCCTGGATCACTTGGCCTGCGGCACCATGGCCCTCCTGGCCATGGAGCATGACCACGCGCGTGGAGGCGACGTTCAACGCCAGTCGCAGCAGCGTCGCGACCAGCAAAATGGTGGGGAAGGCGGCAAAATCAAGTGGCCGCAAGGCATACACGCAGACCAGCAGGACCACGATCGACAGCGCGATGTTGAAGGTGAAGAACACGTCGAGCAGGAACGGCGGTATCGGCAACATCATCATTGCCAACATCACCAGCAGCAACAGCGGCACACCCAGGTTGCCCCGGCCCAGGCCGGCCAGGTTGTGGCGTGCGTTGTTGATTAACTGACTGCGATCCACCGAGAGCCCTCTTCAAGCAAAACTTTGACGCCCAAGGGGCGCTTGGGCGTGGCTTTGCAAGAAGCTTTCCAACTTTGATTTTTTTGCATTTTCGAGGCAGGCCCTCGCGGGCATCCAGGCAGGTTTCCAATACACCTCTGGGCTGGCCACATCAGCCGGAGCGGGTTCGCTTGCGAAGAGCTGATTCAGGCCCTCGCCTTTTTCATGGCACTGCTCAGCAATGCGGCAATAATCTTCTCCGGTGTATACCCAACACATTCAAATACCTTGGGATACATGCTGGAATCAGTAAAACCCGGCAATGTATTGACTTCGTTAATGATGACCGCCCCTTCTGATGTGTAGAAAAAATCCACCCGCGCAAAACCATCCAGACCAAGGCACCGAAAGGCCGCCTTGGATATCTTTTGGATTTCAGTTTTGACGTTCAACGGCAGGTCGCAAGGAACCCTGAGATTCTCTCCACACTGAGCCTCATATTTGGCTTGATAGGTGTAAAAATCATGACCAGTCACCGGCATAACCTCGCCTAACTCCGAAACAATTAGCTCCCCATCAACCTCCAGCACACCACATTCGATCTCTCGACCCCGAACCTCAGGTTCCAACAAAACTTTAGCATCAAGCTGGACAGCTACTGCAAAAGCTTGCGCATACTCTGCGGCGCTTCGAACGCGGAACACACCCACAGAAGAACCTGAAGAAGCAGGCTTCAAGAACAAACTGTCATTGCCTAACGCCTCTACAATATCTCCCCAGCTTCTAAGCGTGCGCAGTACCAGCCAAGGGACGACGCTAATCCCATTAGCTTTGAGCAAGCGCTTGGCGAAGTCTTTGTCCATTGAAACCGCCGACCCCAGGACACCCGCCCCCACACAAGGCAGCGCACACATCTGCGCAAGCCCCTGAATCGTTCCATCCTCACCCCAGCGACCATGCAGTGCTGGATACAGCAAATCAATTGTGAGTTCAGAGGGCGGCCGCCCGCGAACGTGAACAAAAAGTTTTCGTTTACCTGGCTGTATAGTCACATACGGAGCGCCGGTATCGACACAATCGGGGAAAGAGCTAAAAGCGCTGTGATACCTCCAGTTACCTTCTTTATCTATCCCCACGCAGTGCACTTCATGGCCCAATGCGGCCAGCGCCTTGTGAATCGTACTCGCGGTCTTAATTGAAACCGCGTGCTCCGCACTTCTACCCCCAAAAACAAGCGCTACCGAAAGTTGACTCATTCTCCACCCCACTATGACCAACTGATCGAGCGTAAGTCGCTGCACGCAGCCCGGCAACTGCTCAGAAGGTCTGGAGTAGATTTTGGGAAAAGTACTACAGAAAAACATTACTCATAGAGACAAGCCCCCACGAAGAGGCGGTTTCTGGTCCGACGCTTTTGCGGCGCAGCCCGCCCTACAAGCTGTCGCCGAACTTCAGGCCTGCAGCTAAGCTTTGGAAGCGGGCGCTCCCCGCGAAGAGGCAAGAAGCCACTCTCAACCATCACGCCGCAAATCCGGCGGTATCGGCAGATCTTCCTTCAACGGCTCCGGCCGCTTGCCCTTGCCGGACCGGTACTGACGGATCTGGAACACATACGCCAGCACCTGCGCCACCGCGAGGTACAACCCTGCTGGAATCTCCTGCTCGACTTCGGTGGAGTAGTAGATCGCACGCGCCAGCGCAGGCGACTCTAGAATCTGCACCTTGTGCTCGACCCCGATCTCGCGAATTTTCAAGGCAATGAAATCCGTACCCTTGGCCAGCAGCAGCGGTGCCACCCCACCCTTCTCGGGGTCATACTGCAGCGCCACGGCATAGTGGGTCGGGTTGGTGATGATCACATCCGCATCGGGTACGGCAGCCATCATGCGCCGCTGCGACACCTCGCGCTGCAACTGGCGAATCCGTTGCTTGACCTCAGGCTTGCCTTCGCTGTCCTTGTACTCGTCCTTGACCTCCTGCTTGGTCATCTTCAGCTTCTTGTGCGTCTGCCAAAGCTGGAACGGCACGTCTGCCGCGGCAATCAGCAACAGCCCCGCCGACATCCACAATGCACTCCACCCCACCACCTGGACGCTATGGATGATCGCCTGGTCCAGCGGCTCGTTGGCGATCGCCAGCAACGCCTGGCGGTCGTTGGCCAGCACCACCAACGCCACCACCAGGATGACGACGAACTTGGCAACGGCCTTGAGCAGCTCGGTCAGCGCATTCATAGAGAACATGCGCTTGATCCCCGCCAGCGGGTTCATGCGGCTGAATTTTGGCTGCAGCAGGCTGCCGGAGAACAGAAAGCCGCCCAACGCGATGGGCGCAATGAACGCCACCACGAACAGCAAGATAAGCACCGGCTGCACTGCCCAGATCGCCATCTTGCCCGAGGCCAGCAAGAAGGCGCCCATGGCACCCTCGTCGACGATCACTTCACGGGTCAGGCTGAAGTTGAGGCGCATCATTTCCAGCAGCGTCTCGGCCAGGTGCCCACCGAACGCCAGCAAACCGCCGGCACCCGCCAGGGTCACCGCCACCGTGTTCAGCTCCTTGGACCGGGCGATCTCACCTTTTTCGCGCGCGTCGCGCTTGCGTTTGTCGGTGGGGTCTTCTGTCTTGTCCTGACCACTCTCGCTCTCAGCCATGCTCAGCGCGCCCTCGCCAGTTCACGCAGCCATTGCAGCGCTTCGCTGGCCAATGCCTGGTAGTGGGAAAGAACATCGGCCAGGCCCACCCAGAAGATGCCCATACCCAGCACCAGTGTCAGCGGGAAACCGATAGAGAAGATGTTCAACTGCGGCGCGGCGCGGGTCATCACGCCAAAGGCGATGTTCACCACCAGTAGCGCGGCGATTGCCGGCAGGATCAGTAGCAGACCGGCACCAAATACCCAGCTAAGGCGCCCAGCCATCTCCCAGAAGTGGTTGACCACCAGCGCGTTGCCCACCGGCAAGGTGGTAAAGCTTTCGGTCAGCACCTCGAACACGACCAGATGGCCGTTCATCACCAGGAACAGCACGCTCACCAGCATGGTCATGAACTGGCTGACCACCGCCACGTTTACGCCGTTGGCCGGGTCGACCATCGATGCGAAGGCCATACCCATCTGTATCGCGATGATCTGCCCGGCGATGACGAACGCCTGGAACAGCAACTGCAACGAAAAACCGAACAACGCCCCGACGATGATCTGCTCACCGCACAACAACAGGCCGCGCAAGCTCAGCGGGTCGAATTCAGGCAACGGCGGTAACGCTGGCACGATCACCACGGTAATGGCCACTGCCGCGTACAGGCGAATGCGCGCCGGCAGCATGCGGGTACCGAAGATAGGCATGGTCATCAGCACCGCGGTCACCCGGAACAGCGGCAGGATGAAGGTGGCGACCCAGGTGCCGATCTGTGCGTCGGTCAGCTCCAGCATGGCCGCCTCAACCGATCAGCTGCGGGATGCTGGTGTACAGGCCCGTGATGTATTCCATGAACTTCTGCGTAAGCCACGGCCCGGCGACGATCAGTGTCACCAGCATCACCAGCAGGCGCGGCAGGAAGCTCAGGGTCTGTTCGTTGATCTGCGTGGCGGCCTGGAACATCGCCACCACCAGGCCGACCAGCAGGCTCGGCACCACCAGGATGGCCACCATCAGCGTGGTCAGCCACAGGGCGTCGCGGAACAGGTCGACGGCAACTTCAGGGGTCATGCAAGGCTCTCCTTGACGGCGTCAGACGCCGCCGAAACTGCCGGCCAGGGTGCCCATGATCAGCGCCCAGCCATCGACCAGAACGAACAGCATGATCTTGAACGGCAGCGAGATGATCAACGGCGACAGCATCATCATACCCATGGCCATCAGCACGCTGGCGACCACCATGTCGATGATCAGGAACGGAATGAAGATCATGAAACCGATCTGGAACGCCGTCTTGAGCTCCGAGGTGACGAACGCTGGCACCAGGATGGTCAAAGGTACCTGATCAGGCCCGGCGATATCGGTGCGCTTGGACAGGCGCATGAACAGGTCAAGGTCGCTCTGCCGGGTCTGCGCCAGCATGAAGTCCTTGAGCGGCCCCTGGGCCTTGTCGATCGCCTGCTGGGCGGTCATCTGCTCCTTAAGGTACGGCTGCAGTGCATCCTGGTTCACCCGGTCGAACACCGGGGCCATGATGAACATCGTCAGGAACAGCGCCATGCCGGTCAGCACCTGGTTCGACGGTGTCTGCTGCAAGCCCAGGGCCTGGCGCAGGATCGAGAACACGATGATGATTCGGGTGAAGCTGGTCATCAGGATGACGAACGCAGGTATGAAACTCAGCGCCGTCATGATCAACAGGATCTGCAGGCTGACCGAGTATTCCTGCTGCCCGTCCGGGCCGTTGGACAAGGTAATGGCCGGGATCGACAGCGGGTCGGCGGCCAAGGCCAGCGGCGCGGCCAACAGCAGCGCCAGCATCAACAACAGGCCCGACAGGGTACGTAGCGCGCCGCTCATCACTTCTTGTCCTTATGATCCTTGCCCATCAGCTCCATGAGGCGCTGGGCAAACTCCGGCGTCGCCTGGCGGGCGCTGGCAGGTACTTCCACGGGCTCGGCCAGCACATGCAAGGCCTCGATGCTGCCCGGGGTATGGCCGATGAGGATCTGCTCCTTGCCGACCTGCACCAGCAACAGCCGGTCACGCGGGCCGATGGCGCGGCTGCCGATCACTTCGATAACCTGGCCACCCTTGGGTGCCGCGCCCTGCATACGGCGCAGCAACCAGGCCAGGAAGAAGATCAGGCCCACCACCAGCAGCAAGCCCAGCACCATTTGCGCCAGTTGCCCACCCAGGCTGCCGGGCGCCGCAGCTGGCGGCGTGGCCACCACGGCCGGCGCGGCAGCGGCGATCACCACTTCGCTGGCGAGCAGCGCGGCAAGGGCCGTGACGGCCCGTATCGTGCCCTTCACTCAGCGCAGCTTCTTGATACGTTCGCTGGGGCTGATCACGTCAGTCAGGCGGATGCCGAACTTCTCGTTGACCACAACCACTTCGCCGTGGGCGATCAGGGTGCCATTGACCAGTACATCCAGCGGCTCGCCGGCCAGGCGGTCGAGCTCGATCACCGAGCCCTGGTTGAGCTGCAGCAGGTTGCGGATGTTGATTTCGGTGCTGCCCACTTCCATGGAGATGTTCACCGGGATGTCCAGGATCACGTCCAGGTTCGGGCCTTCCAGGCTGACGTTTTCTTTCGGCCGTGGCGAGCTTGCGAACTCTTCCATCGGCAACCGGCCGGCACCGGCGCTACCGCCGTCGCCACCGAGCAGCGCATCGATGTCAGCCTGGCCGGCATCACCGGTTTCTTCCAGCGCCGCCGCCCATTCATCGGCCAGGGCCTGGTCTTCCGGGGAGGTGATCTCGTTTTCGTTAGCCATGATGTCCTCGACAGGCATTCAATTCGTAGTGAGCGACCGGCACGCCGTCAGCGGCGTTCGATCGGGTCGATGATCTGCAGGGCCAGGTTGCCCTTGTGCGAACCCAGGCGCGCCTTGAACGACGGTACGCCATTGGCACGCAGCACAAGGTGCTCCGGCAGCTCCACCGGGATCACGTCACCCGGTTGCATGTGCAGCACATCGCGCAATTTGAGTTGGCGGCGGGCAACCGTGGCACTGAGCGGTACGGAAACGTCCAGCACGTCTTCGCGCAGGGCCTTCACCCAGCGCTCGTCCTGGTCGTCCAGGTCGGACTGGAAACCGGCATCGAGCATTTCGCGCACCGGCTCGATCATCGAGTAGGGCATGGTCACGTGCAGGTCGCCGCCGCCACCGTCCAGTTCGATATGGAAGGTCGACACCACCACTGCTTCGCTCGGCCCGACGATGTTGGCCATGGCCGGGTTGACTTCGGAGTTCATGTACTCGAAGTTGACCGGCATGATCGCCTGCCAGGCTTCCTTGAGGTCGATGAAGCACTGATCCAGCACCATGCGCACCACCCGCAGCTCAGTGGGGGTGAACTCGCGGCCTTCGATCTTGGCGTGACGACCGTCACCACCGAAGAAGTTGTCCACCAGCTTGAACACCAGCTTGGCGTCCAGAATGAACAGCGAAGTGCCGCGCAGCGGCTTGATCTTGACCAGGTTGAGGCTTGTCGGCACGTACAGCGAATGCACGTACTCACCGAACTTCATCACCTGCACCCCCCCAACCGCCACGTCGGCGGAGCGGCGCAGGAGGTTGAACATGCTGATACGGGTGTAGCGGGCGAAACGTTCGTTGATCATTTCGAGGGTCGGCATGCGCCCCCGCACGATCCGATCCTGGCTGGTCAGGTCGTAGCTTTTGATGCTGCCAGGCTCGGCAGCGCTCTCGGTCTGTACCAGCCCATCATCGACGCCATGCAACAGGGCGTCGATCTCATCCTGGGACAGCAGGTCCTGTACGGCCATTGCGGACTCCTACTGCAATACGAAATTGGTGAACAGCAGCTGGTCTATCACCGGCTTGCCGACTTCCTTTTGCGCCACTTCCTGAACCACTGCGGTGGCTTTCTGGCGCAGCATCTCCTGGCCCACGGAGCTGGCGGCCAAGGTGTCGAAGCCCTGCCCGGAGAACATCATCACCAGGTTGTTGCGGATCACCGGCATATGCACCTTGAGGGCATCAAGGTCGGCCTGGTTGCGGCCCTGCAGGGTGATGCTCACCTGCATGTAGCGCTGGCGGCCGTTCTGGTTGAAGTTGACCACGAAGGCCGGCGCCAGGGGCTCGTAGATCGCCGCATGCTTGACGTTGGCCGCTGCCGGGTCGGCCGCGGGCGCCGACTCGCTCTTGTGCATGAAGAACCAGGTCGCGCCTACCGACAGGCCGACCGCCAGCAGAAGGGCCAGCACCAACAGCAGGATCAGCTTGAGTTTGCCTTTAGTGGCGGGGTCTTTCACTGCGTCGCTCTTCGCCATGCCAATAATCCGTCGTCCATCGGGGTTTCAAATGAGGATGACGTGGCTTGAGCAAGTGTTATGCCAGATTGGGAATTTTTGCCTGTACCGGCCCTATCGCCTGCGAAAGGGCCATCAGCAACTCACGCGTAGAAATCGACCGCACTGTCGCCAACGACCACCTGCTGCTCCACCGGCCGTGAGGCATCGGCAAGCTCACCCTGCTCGGTACCACCGCCATTCTGCGCCCGCCGTGCGGCAACGCCGGACAGCTGTGAACCGTCCTGCTGGGCTTGCTGTTGCTGCCCGCGCGACTGGTCAGCCACGTTGACGTCCGGCTGCGCCAGCCCCTGCTGGGCAAACAGCTCGCGCAGGCGATGCACCTGGCTGTCCAGCGCATCGCGCACGCCCGCATGGCCGCTGATGAAGGTCACCTGGGTGGCCTGGTCGGCCGCCACGTTGACGCGGATATCCAGGCGGCCAAGCTCGGCCGGCTCCAACTGGATGTCCGCCGACTTCAGGTTCTGGCTGGACAGGTACATGACGCGGTTGACCAAACCTTCGGCCCAGGCGTTCTGGTTCATCGGCAACGGCTGATGCAGCGGATTGCCGGTCACCGGTACGGCATTGGCCGTCTTGGCCGTGGCAGCCTGGGTCAGGCTCGCCAAGCGGTTGGCGAAATCGTCGATTCGGGTATCACTGGAGGCGCTCTTGGTGTCTTTGAGGCCATCTTCGAGCAACGCACCAAACGCCTTGTCCCCGCTCTCCGATTGCCCTGCCTCGGCCTCGACCTTGTCCATCAAGGTCGCCAAGGGATTGACGGCTGGCTGACCATCCTCGGCGCCGGCCTGGGAAGGATCGGTGGCGTGGGCCGAGGTCGTGCCCTTGGCCTGGGCAGTTTGCTCCAGCGCCAGGCGCAGGGTCGGCAAGTTGGCCAATGGGTCGGCATCAGGGTCGAAGGCCTGCGCTGCCGGGTCCTCGGGCAGCTCTTCGGTTGTCGGGGCTTGCGGTAACTGGACCGCTGCCTGAAGCACCGGCGCCACGGCTTCAGCCTGGGCTTGCAGCAACTGCGCCCCCGGCTGCGCATCGGTCACCTGGCCCGCCACCAGGCTGGCGTCCAGCGAGGTCGATTCACTGCCAGGTGCGCTATCGGCACTGGCTTGCGTCTGATCGTCAGCTGGCAACTTATTGCCGTCATCGGCAACCGCCGGTTTGTCGGCAGCCTCTTTCTTGCCGCCTTGGGCGACCTCGGGTTTGTCTTTGGACTTGGCCTGGGCAACCTTGTCATCGCGTACCGGCGCTTTGTCATTGCCCTGCTTGGCCATTACCTGATCGAAGCCGCTGCCCTGCCCGCCCGAGGCCTGCAGCGGCTTGTCCACCTGCGAGGCACCCGCACGCGACGGCTTGCTCAGCGTACTGGTTTGCAACAAAGGATTAGGTGCGACAGGCATTGAAGGGTCTCCGCGCCAGAAACAAAGGTATCGTTCAGGCACATACAGGCAAAAGTCGAGCCAACTGGCCGATCAGCCTGCGGAAACCCGCTTGCGCTCGCCCTGATAGAAACGCTGCACCTCAAGATACTCCTGGTCGATGCGGTTGATCAGCTCTTCTATGCCATGCAGCGAGCGCTGCTTGACCCGCTCCTCCAGTTGATGGCAAAGCTGCGCCAGCCCGACCGCACCCATGTTGCTGCTGCTGCCCTTGAAACTGTGCGCAGCCACGCCCAACTCATCGGCGTTCCTGGCGCCATGAAGTTCGTCAAGACGCCGCCCGGAATCTTCCAGAAAGGTTTCCAGCAGTTGCAGGTAGCCATCTTCCATGACCTCCTGCAGCTCACTGAGCACCCTGTGATCAATATGCATGTCAGTCACTTGCTCACTCCTTGATCAAGCAGAATTATGCCTCAAGCGCCAAACAGCTCACCAATCGAACTGCACCCATGCGCAACGGCCACCGTCCCGCCACCCGGCACTACTACCAAGGCGCCGTACCAGGTGCAACCCTCGACCACTCAATCCATGCTCACGGGAAGGACGCGCCAGCACCCGCTGCACATCGAACCCAGCACCACTGTCACGAACTTCGATCATCAGACGACCGCCTGCAGCCATCGGTTCCACCTTCAGATCGATGCGCACGCTGCCCTCGGTCAACACACCGAGCCTGCGGGTGCGTTCCTGATAATAGTCGGCAAACCCATGCACATCGCGCTTGAGCCGCGAATCCAGGCCCAGCACACCGTGCTCCAGCGCATTGGAATACAGCTCGCTTAGCACGCTGTGCAGGGCGCCGGTGCGGGGCCGCAAACCGTGGATTTCCTGCAGCAACTGCACAAGGTACGGCACCGGGTTGAAACGTTTGAGGCTCTCACCGCGCAACTCGAAGCCCAGCGACCAGTCCAGCGGGCTGGAGCGCCCACTATCAGAATAGATGGTTGGGGCCGGCACCCGCTCCTGCGCAGTGAACATGCGGATATCGCACAGGCTGATGTCATCTCTGGGACACCCGCCGAAGCGCTCCAGCGCCTCCATCACCTCGTCGAAAAGCCGCGCCGGGTCACGATTGGCCGCCAGCACCGCGCGCAAGCGCTCGACACCGAACAACGTCTGCGCTTCGTCGGCTGTATCCACAACGCCATCGGACAGCAGTAGCAGCCGCTCCCCCGGCGCCAGCGGCAACACCTCGGTACTGTCATCGAAGCGCTCCGGCGCCAGGATGCCCAGCGGAAGGTGGCGCGAACCCAGCATGGAAAGCACCTCGCCGCCGGCCGACAGCCGGTAACCATCCGGCATGCCTCCGTTCCAGACCTCCACCGAGCCGCGCTGCACGCTCAGGCTGAGGAGCTGTGCGCAACAGAACATGTCTACCGGCAGGATGCGCTTGAGCTTGGCATTCATCTCGCGCAGCATCTGCGCCAGGCCGTAGCCCTTGGCAGTCATACCGTAGAACACTTCTGCCAGGGGCATGGCACCGACTGCGGCGGGTAGCCCATGCCCGGTAAAGTCACCCAGCAGCACATGCATGTCGCCGGATGGAGTGAACGCGGCCAGCAGCAAGTCGCCGTTGAATAACGCGTAAGGCGACTGCAGGTACCGAATGTTCGGCGCCGTGATGCAGCCAGAATGGGCAACCTTGTCGAACACTGCCTTGGCCACCCGCTGCTCGTTGAGCAGGTGATGGTGATGCCGGGTGATCAGGTCACGCTGCTCCAGCACCGTGGCCTGCAACCTGCGCAGGCGGTCCATGGCGCGGATCTTGGCACCAAGGATCACCGCACTGTAGGGCTTGGCCATGAAGTCGTCACCACCGGCCTCCAGGCAGCGCACCAAGGCCTCTTCCTCGTTGAGCGAGGTAAGAAAGATGATCGGTACCAGGGCCTCGCCGGCCAATGCCTTGATCTGCCGCGCAGCTTCGAAACCGTCCATGACCGGCATCAGGGCATCGAGCAGAACCAGCTGCGGGCGCTTTTCGGCAAACAGCTCAACGGCCTGCTGGCCGTTTTCGGCGGTATACACGTGATGCCCCTGGCGCCGGACGATCTGGGCCAGCAACAGCCTATCCGTGGCCCCGTCTTCGGCCACCAGCACAGTCAACGGCTGTTCGGCCGGCGTCATGACGCTCAACTGATAGCGAACAGTTTGTCGAAATTGGAGATGGCAAGGATCTTGCGCACATCTGAACTGGCATGCACCACGCGCACGTCCGATTCATCGCCACCGGCGTGATCACGCAGCAGCAGCAACATGCCGAGGGCGGAGCTGTCCAGGTAAGTGGTGTCTTTGAGGTCGACCACCACCGAGTCCGGGCGCTTGGGCTGGCGCTCGTAGGCATCGCGAAACTCCTGATGCTTACCGAAATCGAAGCGGCCTTTGATCTTGATCGTCAGCTTTTTCTCGTCCTGCGAAAAATCAGTCTCGACTGCCATGCTAGCGATTCCTTCGATGATGGCGAATGCAACAATTCAAGGTTTAGCAGGCGGGGGGCAGAGCTGCAAGCTGCAAGCTAGATGTGGCCTTGCCTTGGCAACCGCTGTGACAATTCATCCAGCAAGCGCTGCTCGCGTTTGTCCTCGGCGCGCCGCGCCTCTTCCAGGTAACGCTGCACCAGTTTGCGCAGGCCCTCTACCCGGGCATAGGCTTGCTGCCAGGTGCCCCTGGCGTTCTTCAGGTTGTTCTGGTGCCATGTCAGGCTTTGGCGCTGCTGGGTCATGGCCGCTTCAAGCTGCCCCAGAAAGCGCTGGTAGTTGACCAGCCAGCTGCCATTGACGCCTTGGCCACCGCGGTCGATCCATTGCGCCTGGTAACCCTCACGAAACGACTCGAGCTCAGCCAGCTTGGCCTGGGCCTGAGCCACCAACTGCTGAAAGTGCCCCAGCCGCTGGGCTGCCTTGCGTTCGGCCTCCTCGGCCATCTGCACCACTGGCGCCAGGCGCGCGGCACGGCTAGGCGTACTCATGGCCTATCAACCGTTCGCCGGAGGCGTGAAGATCGCCCCCAACTGCTGTCGGCTCTGGTCCATGCCGACATTTTCGTCCAGCCCTTGGCGCAGGAAGTCCACCAGTTTTGGCTGCAGGGCAATGGCCAGGTCGGTTTCAGGATCGCCGCCTGCCACATAAGCGCCGACACTGATCAGGTCGCGGCTTTGCGACAGGCGCGACCACAGCTGCTTGAATTTTTGCGCCTGGCGCAGATGATTGGCATCGACCACCTGGGGCATCACCCGGCTGATCGAGGCTTCGATGTCGATAGCAGGGTAGTGGCCTTCCTCGGCCAGCCGCCGGGACAAGACGAAGTGGCCATCGAGCACGCCCCGCGCCGAGTCGGCAATCGGATCCTGCTGGTCGTCACCTTCGGACAATACGGTATAGAAGGCCGTGATCGAGCCACCACCCGGCTCACCGTTACCGGCGCGCTCCACCAGCTTGGGGAGCTTGGCGAACACTGATGGCGGATAACCACGGGTAGCGGGCGGCTCGCCGATTGCCAAGGCAATTTCACGCTGGGCCTGGGCAAAACGGGTCAGCGAATCCATCAGCAACAGGACGTTCTTGCCTTTGTCGCGGAAGTACTCGGCAATGCGCGTGCAATACATGGCCGCGCGCAAACGCATCAACGGCGCGTCGTCGGCCGGGGATGCGACCACCACCGATCGCTTGAGCCCCTCTTCACCCAGAATATGCTCGATGAACTCCTTCACCTCGCGGCCCCGCTCGCCAATCAGGCCAACCACGATGATTTCGGCTTCGGTGAAGCGAGTCATCATGCCGAGCAACACCGACTTACCGACACCGGTACCGGCGAACAGGCCCAGGCGCTGGCCCCGGCCGACGGTGAGCAGGCCGTTGATGCTGCGAATGCCCACGTCCAGTGGCTGGCTGATAGGGTCGCGGTTGAGCGGGTTGATGATCGGGCCGTCCATCGGCACCCAATCCTCGGCCTTCATCCCGCCCTTGCCGTCCAGGGCGCGACCGGCGCCATCGAGCACCCGGCCGAGCATACTCATGCCCATGGGCAAACGGCCGCTGTCGTCCAGTGGCACCACCCGCGCCCCGGGCGCGATACCGGCGATGCTGCCGACCGGCATGAGGAAGATCTTGCTGCCAGCAAAGCCCATGACTTCGGCTTCGACCTGCACCGGGTGGTACGAGTCGTCATTGATCACCAGGCAGCGTGCGCCCACTGCGGCGCGCAGCCCCTCGGCCTCCAGGGTAAGGCCGACCATGCGCAGCAGGCGGCCTTCGACCACCGGCTGCACGGGCAGCTTGATCGTCTCGGCGTAGCCACCCAGGCGTTTGCCGAAGCTGGTGCGGTCAAGGCGCATCGTTGGCGCCCAACTCGATCGATACATCCGGCGCCGCCGGGTGCAGGGACTGGTCGTGCAACTGGTCGAACAGCTGGGCCACGGCCTTTTCGATACGGGTTTCCATGGTCGCGTCAATGCGACTGTGCGCAGTCTCGATGCGACAACCCCCTGGCAACAGGGCATCATCCTCAAGCAGCTTCCAGCTCTCCTCGTGGCGTTCGCGCAGGGCCTTGGCCAGCTCGAAATCCTGGGGATTGAGGTGAATGCGGATATTGTCCGCCCCCATGGGCAGCAGCTTCAACGCTTCACGCAGTACTTGGGTGATCTGACTGGAGTCGCTATGCAGTTCGCGACCGATCACCTGGCGCGCCATGTGCGCCACAAGGTGAACGAGGGTCTTCTCGATCTGTGTGTCCTGTTCGGCGATAGGCTCGAGCAGGTGTGCCATCAGTTGTTCCAGGTCAGCCAGCCGGGCATTGAGCGCCTCCTCAGCCTCCTGTCGCACCTTCAACTGGGTGCTGTGAAAACCCTCGCGCTCGCCGGTGGCGAAACCTTCGTTGTAGGCCTCCTGCCGGATCGCTTCGAGCTCTTCAAGCGTCAGTGGCTGGACTTCCTCCAGCGGCACTTCCTCGACCTCTTCCTCGATGATTTCGGGTTCCGGTTCCGGCTCCGGTTCCGGCTCAGGGTCGAAGCTGGGCAGTGCCCACACATCGACGCCTTCCAGGTCACGTGCACGAATCAGGTCGCTGGGGTGAGTTTCTTTGCTGGACATTGGCATGCCTGGTGTTGAAAGCGGGATGAGCTGCAAGCTGTTAGCTGCAAGCTGCAAGAAGAAGCAGGCTGTGCAGCGTCTGGCTTTCCCTTGTAGCTTGCAGCTTGTGGCTTGCCGCTTAAATCATTTCCTCGGCGCCCTTGCCGCCGAGCACGATCTCGCCGGCCTCGGCCATGCGTCGGGCAATGGTGAGGATTTCCTTCTGCGCCGTTTCCACGTCGCTGACGCGCACCGGGCCCTTGGCCTCGAGGTCGTCGCGCAGCAGTTCCGAAGCACGCTTGGACATGTTCTTGAAAATCTTGTCCTTGACGCGCTCGTCGGCACCTTTGAGCGACACCACCAGCACATCGGAGGACACTTCGCGCAGCAGCGCCTGGATGCCGCGGTCGTCGACATCGGCCAGGTTGTTGAAGACGAACATCAGGTCTTCGATCTGCTCCGACAGGTCGTTGTCGACCTCGCGGATCGAGTCCATCAGCGCACCTTCCACAGAGCTGTCGAGGAAGTTCATGATGTCGGCGGCGCGCTTGATGCCACCCAGGGTGGTGCGTGCGGCATTGGAGTTCCCCGAGAACTGCTTCTCGAGAATCTGGTTCAGTTCCTTGAGCGCGGCAGGCTGAACGGTGTTGAGCGACGACACGCGCAGGATGATGTCCAGGCGCACCTTGTGGTCGAAGTTGCTCAGCACTTCGCCAGCCTGATCGGGGTCGAGGTAGGCGACCACGATGGCCTGAATCTGCGGGTGCTCGAAGCGGATCACATCCGCCACCGCCCGTGGCTCCATCCACTTGAGGCTGTCCAGGCCGCTGGTGTTGCCGCCCAGCAGGATGCGGTCGATCAGGCCGTTGGCCTTGTCCTCGCCCAGGGCCTGGTTGAGCATCTTGCGGATATAACCGTCGGAACCTACGCCCAGGCTGGTCTGGTCGCCGACGATCTCGACGAACTCGCTCATCACCTGCTGGACCTGCTCGCGGTGCACGTTGCCCATCTGAGCCATGGCCACACCGACCCGCTGCACTTCTTTGGGGCCCATGTGCCGCAGTACCTGGGCGGCATCGGTCTCACCCAGCGAGAGCAAAAGGATTGCCGCCTTGTCGGTGCGGCTCAGCTTGGCGGTAACGGCTCGGTTATCACTCATCGGCGTTGATCCACTCTTTCACGACCTGGGCGACACGGCCCGGGTCTTCGGCCACCAGGCCTTTGATTGCGTTGAGCTGTGCCTCGTAACCCTCGCTCGGGCTTGGCAACAGAATGCTTGTCGGGCCACCCAGGCTGACGCGGTCGTTGGCCAGTTCGCCATCCAGACCGATCATGCCGCCCAGCTCCATGTCGCTGTCCGTTGCAGCAGCCTGCTTGCCGCCGCCAGTGATGTTGTTGAGTACCGGGCGCAGCACGCCGAACACCAGTACCAGGATGAACACCACGCCCATCACCTGCTTGACGATGTCCCAGAACCAAGGCTGCTGGTAAAACGCGATGTCGGCGATTTCTTCGCCCCGGTCGGCGGCGAACGGCACGTTGATCACCGTCACGCTGTCGCCACGGCTGGCATCGAAGCCAACGGCGTCCTGTACCAGGCGGGTGAAGCGCGCCAGGTCTTCGGCGCCCCACGGCGCACGGGTGGTCTCGCCGGCGGCGTCGACCTTGACCTGGTCATCGACCACTACCGCCACCGACAGACGGGTCAGGCGACCCTGCTGCTGGCGGGTGTGGCTGATCGAGCGGTCCAGTTCGAAGTTCTTGGTGGTCTGCAGACGCTTGTCGGCCGGGTATGGCGCGAGCATTGGCTGGCCGGTGGCCGGGTCCATGATCTGCTGGCCATTGGCATCCACCAGCGGCTGGCCAGGCTGGATGGCACCGGCAGCAGGGGCTGCGGCGGTGGCGTTTTCAGGCGCTGCGGCACCTGCCGGCGGCTGGTTGCTCAGCGCGCCCGGCACACCTTGCGGCCCCGAACTGCTGGCGCGCTGCTCGTTGACCGACTGCTCGCTGCGCAGCGCCGGCTGGTCCGGGTTGAACTGCTCGGAAGTGGACTCCACTGCGCTGAAGTCAAGGTCGGCAGACACCTCGGCCTTGTAACGGTCGTTGCCCAAGACGGGTTGCAGGATGTTGTGCACACGCTGGGTGAGCATGCCTTCCATGCGGCGGCTGTAGTCGAACTGCTTGCCAGCCATGGTCAACGCCGTGTCCTGCAACTGGTCGGAGAGCAGGTTGCCCTTCTGGTCGACCACGGTGACCTGCGACTTGTCCAGCTCGGGCACGCTGGTGGCGACCAGGTTGACGATCGCCATCACCTGGCCGGCTTCCAGCGAACGGCCCGGGTACAGTTCGACCAGGACCGAGGCGCTTGGCTTGCGCTCATCGCGCACGAACACCGAGCTTTTCGGGATCGCCAGGTGCACGCGCGCCGCCTTGACGTTGTTCAGGCTGGAGACCGTACGGGCCAACTCGCCTTCCAGGCTGCGACGGTAACGGGTAGCTTCCATGAACTGGCTGGTACCCAGGCCCTGCTCTTTGTCGAGCAGTTCGAAGCCAACATTGCCGTCGCTTGGCGCAACGCCGGCGGCTGCCAGTTTCAGGCGCGCACGGGAGAGGTCGTCGGCCTTGACCAGCAGAGCACCGGAATTGGGCTCGACATTGTAGGGGATGTCTGCAGCGGCCAGGGTATCCATGACCTGCTTGGTGTCCATGCCCGCCAGGCTGCCATACAGCGGGCGGTAGTCCGGCTGTTGCGACCACAGCACCACGGCGAAGCCGATCGCCACGCTCGCCGCCAACCCGACCAGCAGGCCGACCTGACGCAGCATGGGCATCTGCGAGATGTTTTCCAGAAACGCCATGCCGAACAGCGGCGGTTTGGACGCTGGCGGGCCACTTTTGGCGGGGGCGTTATCGACGACTGCTTCAGCCATGACTTACTTCCGTCCTCAAACCGGCATCTGCATGATGTCCTGGTACGCCTGGACCAGCTTGTTGCGTACCTGGGTCAGCGCTTGCATGGAAACGCTGGCTTTCTGCGAGGCGATCATCACGTCGGTCAGATCGACACCACTCTTGCCGATCTCGAAAGCATTGGCGAGCTGGGTCGACGCCTGCTGGGTCTGGTGCACTTTGCCGATGGCCTGGCCGAGCATGTCAGCGAAGCTGCTCTGGCCTTCTGCCAATTCGGGGGCAGCAGTGGCTTTTGGCAGCGACATGGCATCGGCCTGCATGGCACGCATGTCCAGCATCAGACGATTGAATTCAACACCTTGGCTCATGAACTTCTCTCTCCGGCGGCCGCATTTTTTTGACACTCATGCGGCGGATAGCCTCTCTAAGCAACAACAGTGCCAGCCTTTGAAAGCTTCAAGCTTCAAGCCAGGCTGCGGTGCTCTTGCGCTTGCTTGTAGCGTGTAGCTCACCCGTACAGGCTGGCTTCCACGTCGAGCCCGGCATCGCGCATTTGTGCCAGCTTGTAGCGCAGGGTACGCGGGCTGATGCCAAGCCGCTCGGCAGCCTCCTTGCGGCGACCGCGCTCGGCGCGCAAGGTGTCGATGATCATCTGGAACTCATGGCGGCGCATGTCATCGCCCAGGCCACCGGCCTCACCTGCCGGCTCGACCGCCACGGGCAACGCCGCGGCTGGTGCAACCGCCGACAAGGGAATGGCGCCGGCCAGACAAAAATCCGCCGCCTCGATCACCCCGCCCTGCTGCAGGATCAGCGCCCGCTGCAAGGCGTTGTCCAGCTCACGCACATTGCCTGGCCAGGCATGGGCCTGCAGGCAGGCCTGCGCCGCAGCAGACAGGCGCACCGGCGCATGCTTCATCTTCGCCACATGCCGCGCCAGCAAGCGCTCGGCCAGCGGCAGGATGTCACCGGCACGCTCACGCAGCGGCTGCCAGGCCAACGGGAACACCGACAGGCGATAGAACAGGTCTTCGCGGAACCGCCCGGCCGCCACTTCACCGGCCATGTCGCGATTGCTGGTTGCCAGCACGCGGATGTCCAGGGCAATCGGCTTGCGCCCCCCTACCCGCTCGACCTCACGTTCCTGCAAGACACGCAACAGCTTGGCCTGCAGGCCCAGAGGCATTTCGGAAATCTCGTCGAGCAGCAAGGTGCCACCCTCGGCCTGCTCGAATTTGCCGGCCTGCGCCGCAATGGCGCCGGTGAAGGCTCCTTTCTCGTGACCGAACAAGGTCGCCTCGAGCATGTTGTCCGGGATGGCCGCGCAGTTGATCGCGACAAATGGCTGCGCTGCACGCGGCGACTGTTGGTGAATGTACCGCGCAAGCACTTCCTTGCCGGTGCCCGACTCACCCGAGATGAGTACGGTCGAATCGCTGCGGGCCACACGTGCAGCAAGCTCCAGCAATTGGCGGCTGGCAGGCTCGCTGGCCACCGGCCCTTCGTCCTCGACCGCACTCAGGCGCCCGGCGGCATGGCGCTCGACCAGGCTCAGCAGCGCCTTGGGCTCGAAGGGTTTGACCAGGTAATCCACAGCGCCCTGGCGCATCGCCTCGACAGCGCGCTCCACGGCAGCGTGAGCGGTCATCAGCAGCACCGGCAATTGCGGGTGCTGGCGACGCAGGTGCGCCAGCAACTGATGCCCATCCATCCCCGGCATGTTCACGTCACTAATGACCAGGCTGTACGCGTCGCTCTGCACCGCCTCCAGCGCTTCTTCCGCGCTGCCGACAGCACGATAGGCAAAACCGCCGATCTCCAGGGTATCGCCAAGCGCCTGGCGCAACGCGCGGTCATCCTCGACCAGCAGCACCTTGATGAGCATCATGCGACCTCCGCAGGCTGCCCGCCGATCAACGGCAACTCCACCCTGACGCAGGTGCCACGCCCTACCCTGGAGCGCAGCTGCAACTTGCCGTGGTGCGCCCGCACCACGGCCATGACCACCGCCAAGCCGAGCCCGGTGCCGGTAGCTTTGGTGGTCAGGAACGGCTCACCCAGCCGACCCAACAGGTCGGCATCGATGCCGCTGCCGGCATCGCTGACGCACAGGTGCAGGGTGTGCGCGCGCCGATACAGGTGCACTTTGAGCCGCGCAGCGCCAACGCTTGCCTGCAGGGCATTCTCGATCAGGTTGAGCATGGCACCGACCAGGGTGTCGCGATTGCACAGCAACTCACCCAGGTGGCTGTCGCACTGCCAACGCACGGCATGGCCCTGGACATGAGGCTGGGCAGCCTGCTGCAAGGACTGGAACAGGCCCTTTGGGCTCAACCGGTCACCCAGTGGCAGCTCGCCGCGGGCGAACACCAGCATGTCGCGCACCTGGTGCTCCAATTCGTGCAGACGTTCCTTGAGGCTGCCGGCGAAACGCCGGCGGGTCTGTGGCGCAAGCTCACGCTCGTCTTGCGCCAGGTGGCTGGCATAGAGCATGGCCGCCGACAGCGGCGTACGTATCTGATGGGCCAGCGAAGCGACCATGCGCCCCAGCGAAGACAGGCGCTCATGGCGTGCCAACTGGTCTTGCAGACGACGAGTTTCGGTCAGGTCGTTGAGCAGCACCAACTGGCCTGGCTCGGCATCCAGCGAACGCGTGGCAATGGACAGGCGACGGCCATCGCGCAGTGACACCTCATGCCCGTCATCCTTGCGCGGGGCGAAGCTGCGGGCGATCACCTGGCGCCACAACTGGCCGAGCAAGGGTTCACCCAACAGTTCACAGGCCGCCGGATTGGCTTCGCGCACCAGGCCCTGGTCATCGATGACGATCACCCCGCCGGGCAGCAGGGCCAGCAGGTTCTGCAAGCGATTGGCCAGGCGCTCTTTCTCGTTCAGCTCGGCCATGCGCTGGGCGCCGACCACCGCCAACTCGCCTTTGAGTTCGCTGACGCGGGCCTCGAGCATGCTGTAGGACTGGTTGAGCTGGGTGGAGACCTGGTCGAACAGGGCGAACGCCTGCTCAAGCCCCTGTCGACTCTCCTGTTCGACGGGGGTAGGCCCCTGCGGATCAGGGGCTCGGGAAACATGGGCGGCCTGGGGCATCGTGCTCTCTCGCGTGGCTGACCGTCATAAAAACGGTGTGGTGCCAGCGGTGTAGCAATAGCCGTGCCGGGGCTGGGGGTTTGTGCTGCCTGCTCGGGCCCTATCGCCGGCAAGCCGGCTCCCACCACGACCGCGCTGCTCTTCAGGTTTGCGCTTTACCTGTGCAAGCAAAATTTCTTAAAGCCGGCGCAAATCCATGTGGGCTTGCCGGCGATTGTGGCGGTACAGGCGAAGTCAATCTTCAGCCTGCTCCTCACCGCCCTGGCGGCTCATGCCGTACTTGCGCATCTTCTCCACCAAGGTGGTACGCCGAATACGCAAACGTTCAGCCGCCCGCGCCACGATACCGTTGGCGTCGTCCAGCGCCTGCTGGATCAGCCCCTGCTCCAGGCTGCCCAGGTAATCCTTCAGGTCCAGGCCCTCAGGCGGCAGCATGGCATGGTTGGCAAAGCTCGGCGCGTGGCCGTTGATCGCCACGCGCTCTTCGAGGTCGCTGCGCAGGCTGTCGACCAACTGCTCGTCTTCATCGTCGATGTAGCGGAATTTCTTCGGCAGCTCCGACACACCAATCACCCCGTACGGGTGCATGATCGCCATGCGTTCGACCAGGTTGGCCAGCTCGCGCACGTTGCCAGGCCAGCCATGCCGGCACAGCGACATGATCGAAGCAGAGTTGAAGCGGATCGAGCCGCGCTTCTCATGCTCCATACGCGAGATCAGCTCGTTCATCAGCAGCGGAATGTCTTCCACACGCTCACGCAACGGCGCCATCTCGATCGGGAACACGTTGAGGCGGTAGTACAGGTCTTCGCGGAAGGTCCCACCCTCGATCATGGTCTCAAGGTTCTTGTGGGTCGCGGCGATGATGCGCACATCGATGCTTTGGGTCTTGTTGCTGCCCACGCGCTCGAAGGTACGTTCCTGCAGCACACGCAGCAGCTTGACCTGCATCGGCAGCGGCATGTCGCCGATCTCGTCAAGGAACAGAGTACCGCCATTGGCCAGCTCGAAGCGCCCGGCACGGCTGGTGATGGCGCCGGTGAAAGCCCCCTTCTCGTGGCCGAACAGTTCGCTTTCCAGCAACTCGGCCGGGATCGCCCCGCAATTGACCGGCACGAACGGCGCTTCGCGGCGTTTGGAGTGGTAATGCAGGTTGCGCGCGACCACCTCCTTGCCAGTACCGGACTCACCAAGAATGAGCACGCTGGCGTCGGTATCGGCGACCTGCTGCATCATCTGCCGAACATGCTGGATGGCGCGGCTGGTGCCCACCAGGCTGCGGAACAGGTTGGGCTCGCGCTGACGGCCACGCTCACGGGCCTGGTCGTACATCTCGCGATAGACCTGGGCACGGTGCAGGGAGTCGAGCAGCTGGCTGTAGCTGGGCGGCATCTCAAGGTTGGCCAGCACGCGACGGCGAAGCTCTTCGGGGAAATCCGCAGAAGAAATTTCGCCGATCAGCAATACCGGAAGGAACTCATCCCACCCGGCCACTGTCTTAAGCAACCCAAGCACATTGCCTGGAGCATTCACGGTTCCGATGAGCACGCAGAGCACTTCACGGCTGGAAGACAATGCCCCCACCACCTGCTGCCAATCCAGGCTGGAGCAGGGCAGGTTTTCTTCGCCGAGGAAGTTCAGAACCACCGCCAGATCGCGGCGGCGGGCGCTGTCGTCATCGATCAGGAGAATCTTGGTTTCACGCCACATGCAATAGCAACTTCCCTAGTCATATCGGCGCCCGAGGGCGTGCTCGACATCATTCAGACTGAATGGTCAGTGTTCGGACGTCTGAAATTCGAAAACAGCCACTAGTAAAGTCAAAAAAAAGCATGCAGTCAAATTAATGGCGCATGGCTTTTAGGACATCTGTGGTCAAGTGAACAGATGGTATACCTTAGCGGCGTTTTTCGCCTGACGGATTTGCACCATCTCGTCGACTATCGATTGACGCTCACCGCTTGCAACTTCAATTAACTTCCCGTAGACCGCTAGCAGGCCCTCAAGGCTCGAGCGTACCGCGTCTTCATTGCTGAGCGCCTCAGCCAGAACGTCCTCGACACAAAGACGGCACTTCAGGTCAAGCTCACCTACCGCATCCCAGTCACGGCTGGCCAATGCGGCAAGCAACTCGCTGCGAGTCCGCTCGATACCCTCGATCACCTTGCTCATAAAACCTCCCGGCTCAGGGGACCATCGACTGTGGGCCGATCGCGTCCCAGCCTTCCTTGACAGTGCTCAGCAAGTCCCTGACCTCGTCCAGGATCGCCGGATCGTTCTGGATATTGGCCTCACTTAGACGACGAGTCATGTACAGGTAGAGGCTGTCGAGACGATTGAGCTCGTCAGTCATGTTGTCACGGTCCAGACCTTCGCGCAGGCCGCCAATGATGCCAATAGCCTTGCCTATCGCGATGCCCTTGCCGGCGATGTCCTTGCGCTGCATCGCGCCACTGGCCTGGGCAATGCGGTCCAGGCCACCCTCCATCAGCATTTGCACCAAACGATGCGGGCTCGCTTCAGAGGTCTGCGCCTGGGCGCCAATCTTCTGGTACTGCCGAAGGGCTAACATTGGATTCATGGGGTACCTCGTCACCACGGGGTTGCTGTATGACCGGGCTATCGGCGCGGCGTCAAAAAACTTTAGGGAGAATACAAAAAAGCCCGACCAAGCGTCACGCTTCGTCGGGCTTTTGGCGTTTGTTTACCGTGCCTACATCGTAACACGCGCGCGGCGCCATACAGTGTGACGCCGCGACCTTGCCATGAAGCCTCAGGCAGATCAGGAGTTCTTCTGTTGCGCTGCCATTGCTTCAAAAATGGAAACGACGCTGTCGCGCTGAGCATTGAGCTGCCCAACCAGGGTGTCCATGGTGTTGTACTTCTTGGTCAGCGACGCTTCCAGGTCCTTGATGCGGGCATCCAGAGAGCTCTGCTCCATGCTCAGGCTTTTCTTGGCAACCTCAAGCGACTTGTTGCGCTCATCCAGCACACCACCGGACGCAGAGAACGGCTCCATGGTCTTGACCATGCGATCGAGCAGGCCGCCGTCACCATTGAACAGGTTCTGCACCTCGCCACCAAGCTTCTGATCATTGATCGCCTTGGTGAACTTGGTGCTGTCGAACTCCAGCAGGCCGCTACTCTGAGCGGTATTGATCCCCAACTGCGAAAGTACCGTCAATTGCCCCGAACCACCGGTACCGGAGACCACCAGTTCATTACGCATGGCCGACAGCATGCTGCGCACTGCCGGGTCACCCGACAGAGCCGGAGTGTTCCAGCTGCCGTCTGCCGCCTTGGTCGACACACTCACACTGTTTATCGTATTCACCAACGCGTTATAGGCATCGACGAACGACTGCACCGACTTTTTCAGGCCCTCAGTGTTGGCAGCCACGGTGACGCTGACCGGGCTGAGCGTTTCGGTCTTGGACAGCAGTTCGAACGTCATGCCACTGATCGCGTTATCGACCTTGTTCGATTTGCTGGTGAGCTTCATGCCATCGATATCGAACTCTGCATCTTTTGCGAGTTCGCCGATACGGCCAGCACCGCCCGCATCGGCCATCTGCGTTGCCGGGTCGATGGTCAGGTCAGCGATCCCCGAAGTAGAGATGTCCGAACCTTCGCCCATGGTTTCGGAGCTCAACACCAACCGCGAACCGGTACCGTCGTTAACGATGTTGGCGGTGAAGCCCTTGCCGCTCGCCTGGGCGTTGATCGCATCACGCGCCTGCTGCAGCGTAGCGTTGGCCGGAATGGTCACATCGAAGTCGACGCTATTCTGGGTGATGGTCAACGTGCCACCACTGGCGGAAACAACCGAGCTGCTGTCGGTGAAACGCTGACTGGCTACGCGCGACGCCGTGGCCAGCTGGGTAACCTGGATCGAATAGCTGCCGTTGACTGCCGCACTGCCTGCCGTGGCCTTGACGTATTTGTCGTTGGAGGAGGCTGCCGTCGACCCGAGAAACGCAGGGTTGGCACTGTCGTTAAGCTTCTCCAGCGCCGTCTTGTAGGCGGTCAACGCACTTTTGAGGCTACCCACCGCCGAAATCGATGCGGTGTTCGCCGACGTGCGGCGGTCGAGCTGGCTCTGCTTGGGAGTCTTTTCGGCATCAACCAGGGCCTTCACAATGGCCGAGGTATCGAGACCGGAACCCAGCCCCAAACTCGGTAGAATTGGACTTGCCATTACATCCTCCTTTCTGGTTAACGCCCAAACGCAGAGTTGCCTGATCAGCGCCGGTGCAACAATTCAAATGACCGGCCGGCTGTCAGACTTTCTCATCGAAGAGCAAACTATTGACATCTTGCAGGCTTCGGGCCAGCTCCAGCGCTGTTTCCGACGGGATCTGACGGATCACCTCACCGCTATCGCGGGCAACGACCTTGACGATCCACCTGCCGGTGGAATCATCCACCGAAAACTCCAGGTTGCGCTGCAACGACTGGACAAAATCTTGAATTTCCTTGACGGCCGATTGTAACTCGGCCTCGCTCTTGGGAGCGTCTTGCTGCAGTGTCTTGCGCAGCTGACCTGAAACCTTGTCAGCAGCTGTATTGTGCTCGGTGTTGCCAACCAGCGACGACACCGGATACGACGGGCTTGACTTGACGCTTATGTCCATCGCACATCACCTTTAAAAAGTAAAAAGCGAGAGAGCGCATGAGCACTCCCTCGCCGAACTTCATCGCGCTATTACTGAAGCAGTTTCAGTACGGCGGATGGCAGCTGGTTAGCCTGAGCCAGAACAGAGGTCGAAGCTTGCTGCAGGGTCTGCTGCTTGGTCAGCTGAGCGGTTTCTGCGGCGAAGTCGGTGTCCTGAACTCGGCCCATGGCGGCAGCCGAGTTTTCGTTCATGCTTTGCAGGTTGTTGATGGTCGACTGGAAGCGGTTCTGGATAGCACCCAGGTCCGACTTCTTGGTGTCAACGGTCTGCAGAGCAGCGTCGATCGCGGTAATGGCGGCGTCGACGGAGGTGTGAACGGCGGAGTCGGAAGTACCCGAGATCGCCAGGGTGCCAGTGCCGACAGCCAGGGTCGAAGCAGCGAACGAGGAAGTCATCGAAACGCTCAGGATCTGGCTGGTACCAGTCATCGCGCCAACCTGGAACTCCATGGTGCCAGCGGTGCCGTTCAGCAGTTGCTTGCTGGTACCGAAGGTGGTGGAGGTCGCGATACGAGTGATCTCGTCGGACTTGGCCGCGAATTCTTTGTTCAGAGCAGCGCGTTCAGTGGTGCCGTTGGAGTCGTTACGTGCCTGCAGAGCCAGTTCACGCATACGCTGCAGGATGTTGGTGATTTCCGACAGCGCGCCTTCGGCGGTCTGGGTGATCGAGTTACCGTCGTTGGCGTTCTTGATGGCAACGGTGGTACCGGTAACCATGGTCTGCAGCTTGTTGGCGATCTGCTGACCAGCAGCATCGTCTTTAGCGCTGTTGATACGCAGGCCGGAAGACAGGCGAGTCATCGAAGTGCTCAGCGCGTCGGAAGCTTTGTTCAGGTTCTTCTGCACGCCCAGCGAAGTGGTGTTGGTGTTTACGGTTAAAGCCATGACGAATTCCTCGTTGGATGGATACTGCGGCTTCCGGCCCTGGCGTCCGCCGGGTGTGGCCTAGAGAACCTTCGTAATGGTTATCGTCGGGTTTGCAAGTTGCTTTAGGGCTTTTCCAAAAAAAAATGCCATCACCACGCCACCCCCTTGCAAACCGGGCTTTACAGCCGTTCCCCGCGATGCTTTCGCCAACCACGAAGTGTGATACAGCTCACACTTCAGCGCGAGGCCGCCTGCTCGATCAGATGCAGCAGCTCATATTCGAGGTAATCGGCCAGCGCCAGCCAGTCCTGGCGCTGCTGGGCATCGAGCATGGCCTGCATGACCACCGCCCCCGCTTTTGGATCGACCTGCGGCAATACCTCATCGAACAGCTCGACCATACGCAACGCCGCCTCCACATCCCGCCCAAGGCGTAACAGCGTGGCGCATTCGCGCGCCGCGCGCCCTTGATCGGCAGCATTCATGAACAGAACTCCGGATCGAAAGTGGTGCCGGCGATGTGCGCGCCGGCACGACTGGTGTTGTGGAACCGCACCTGGGGATGGCGCGCAATGAACCGCTCAAGCTCGATCAGGTAACTGCGGAAGTTAAGCTGGGTACGTGCCCGCTGGCCATGGCCATCCAGCACCCAGTGCTGCGCCGCCGCAATCGCCGGGCCGAGTACGCCATCGTCCCAGCCTGTGTGGGTGCGACCACCCGGGAAGGCGAAATCAGCGCCGAAAAACGTAATGCGCACGGCCCCCATCTTCACAGCCAGGTCCGTAGCAGGGTGAATCACGCTTCCCCCAACGAACAACTCGGCGCGCGGTATGGCTTGGCGCACCTGTGCATACAGCGCACTGCCGGAATAGGCTGTGTAGCGTGGCCCACGCCAATTACCGAGCAGCTCGACGTCCAGCATCGGCATGTAGACCAGGGTGGTCGCAGCCGAGTCTTGCGGCGGCAAGTGATGGAGGCGGATCTTATGGTCGACACTGACCACGATGTCAGGCTGGATTCCGGCGCGCAGCAGGGGGATATAAGCGGTGTCGACGCAGATGAACAGTGGCCGCTCGGCCTGAGCGCGCACCCTTGCCAATGCAGACAGGTGCCCGGCCAAGGTTGGCCCGGTGGCAATCACATAGCAGTCACGCCCGGCCTGGCTACCGAACAGCGCGGCCACATCAGGGTCGTGGCGCAACAACGGCAAACTGTCTTCGAGCAGCTTCTGCAAGCGCGGGTCGGCCACATCGAAAGCGCGATTGCTGTCTGCCAGGTGGGCCTCGCTGATCAGACGGTCGCGCACCTTCGCATTGAAGTCATCGGCCAGCACGCGTTCGGAAGGCAAGGCGAAGAACGGCAAGGCGATTTCCGCGCTGTCGCCGGCATAGGCCAGTTCGACGCGCGGGTCGGCAAGCCAGTCGGACTGATCCAGCAGTTGCAGCACCAGCTGGAACAATGCGCCATTGAGCAGGTACACCTGCAACCGCACGAGCCCAGGCCGCTCCAGCAGCACGCGCTGCAAGTCACCCAGCCCACTGCCATAGAGATGAAGAGTGGAACTGTCTTCAGGCAGGCTCGCGGCCTGCAGGCGCGCCTCGGCAAGACGATCGTGACGACTTGTGAGCTGGATGCCACACACGCTCAGGGTAGACCCCAGCCCCTCCACCAGCTCGACCTCGAGCGCACTACACGCCTCGCCTTGCAGGCGCTCGTACAGTGCCGGCCAGCGGGCCTGCAGCACTTCAGCGTTACGCTGGAAAAACTCGCTCATGGGTTGAGCTTCCCTTACCTGCGAAACACCGAAGAGTACCCGACTGGCAGCGCTTATTCAGCCTTGTAGAGAACCGCCGAGCCCCACGACAGGCCGACACCGAAGCCGCTAATGGCCACGCGCTTCCAGGCACTGTCGAACATGTGCTTCTGCAACAGCAGCGGAACGCTCGATGACACGGTATTACCGGTCTCCAGCATGTCCTTGATGAACTTGTCGGCCTGGGACTTTTCCGGGTCTTCCTCGAAGCGTCGTGCCACGGCATCGACGATCGCCGCACTGCCCTGATGGATGCAGAAGGCGTCGATATCCTTGTTTTCCAGCCCTGACTCGCGCAGCAGCTCATGCAGATGCGCCGGCACCTTGATCAGAGCGAAGTTGAAGACCTGACGACCGTTCATGAAGAACTCGCCATCAGTCACCTTCAGGTGCGGCGCACCAGCACCGTCGGTACCGAACTTCGCCTTGCCCAGTTGCCAGGTAGCGCCCTCACCCATCCAGGTGGCAGTGGCCGCGTCGCCGAACAACATGGTGGTATTGCGGTCTTCTGTGTTGACGATCTTGGAGTACGGATCGGCCGTCACCAGCAGGCCATTCTTCAGGCCTGCGGCTTCCATGAAGCCTTTGAGCGCGTAAATGCCATAGACGTAGCCGGAGCAGCCCAGGGAAATGTCGAAGGCCGCGACATGGGTCGGCAGACCGAGTTTGTGCTGGACGATGGCAGCGGTGTGAGGCAAGCCTTCCTCGTCACCGTTCTGGGTGACGACGATCAGCGCATCGATCGCCTCGCGCTTGAGTTGCGGGTTAGCGGCGAACAGGTTGTTGACCGCTTCGACACACAGATCGGAAGTCTCCTGCTCATCGTCCTTGCGCGGCAGGAAGCTTGCGCCGATCTTGCCGAACATGAACTCTTCGTCCTTGCCGAATTTCGCGCCTTGTACATAGTTGTCCAGGCCGGAAGCGGGCACATAGCTCGCGATGCTTTTAATGCCGATCATCATGGCTTCCCAATAAATAACAGCTCAATACCACCGCCCGGATGACTCGAGCGGCGCCTGAAGAACGGGATCTGCCGCCCAGGTGGAGTGGCGACAGGCAGGGTGGCAGGCGGCAATTGCACACCTGCCCCATTAACGGTTACAGAAGGAGATGCCCGCTCTGACCGATAGGTCACGAATATTTCAAGACAATCGCATATTTTGCCTGGCCGCGTCACGTCGTCATAGCGCTTGCGAGTTTGCCATGCAGGGCAAACCTGGCCCCGGCTGGAGCCAACTTTCAGTCGAGCAGTTGCCAGTCCAGGGGCGTACCGCGCTTGAGTGGTTGCCTGGCCTTGCGGCCAAGCACCGCATCGAGATGGCCTGGCGCCAGCCCCAAACCTGGGCGGATGGCGCGCACGTTGCTACGGTCGAAGACCTCGCCAGCAGCCATGTCACGCACTACATACAGCGAGCGGCGGAAACGCCGCGAGGCCTCCTCGGCCTGGGTCGCGCCATAGTGCACCCGCCCCAGCGAATGCCAGGCACGCTCGGTTTCCAGCACCAGCGCTGCCATTTCCTGGGGTTCCAGGGAAAATGCCGCATCCACGCCGCCATCGGCACGGTCAAGCGTGAAGTGCTTTTCCACCACCGTCGCCCCCAGGGCCACTGCCGCCACGGCAACCCCAACCCCCATGGAGTGATCCGACAGCCCGACCTGACAACCGAAGAGCTCGCGCATGTGCGGGATGGTCAGTACGTTGCTGTTCTGCGGGCTGGCCGGGTAGGTACTGGTGCACTTGAGCAGCACCAGGTCGCGACACCCTCCTTCGCGCGCCACCCGCACGGTACGTTCGAGTTCCGCGAGGCTGGCCATGCCGGTGGAAATGATCATAGGTTTACCAGTGGCCGCCACTTTGCGTATCAGCGGCAGATCGGTGTTCTCGAAGCTGGCGATCTTGTAGGCCGGCACATCCAGGCTTTCGAGGAAATCCACCGACGTTTCGTCGAACGGCGTGGAGAACACCAGCATGCCCAGCTCACGAGCGCGCTCGAAGATCGCTGGGTGCCACTCCCAAGGGGTATGGGCCTTTTCATACAGCGCATACAGCGATGAGCCAGACCAGAGGCTGTTCGGGTCGGCGATGAAAAACTCACCATGCGCCAGGTCCAGGGTCATGGTGTCGGCAGTGTAGGTCTGCAGCTTCAGCGCATGGGCGCCGGCGGCGGCGGCCGCTTCGACGATCTCCAGTGCGCGTGCCAGCGACTGGTTGTGATTGCCACTCATCTCCGCGATCACCAGCGGTGGCTGGTCCGGGCCGACACAGCGGTGCCCGATGTTGAATCTGTTCATGGGCTACTCCTGGAATACCCGCTCGAACGAGCACGGCGACTGAGCGAAGCCGGCACCCGCGAATAATTGCAATGACGCCTGATTGTCGGGCAGCACCTGGGCCTCGATCGCACGCAGGTCCGGCCAGAACTCACGCACGCAGGCCTCGCCACGGGCGAGCAACGCTCTGCCCCAACCCAGCCCGCAACGCCCCGCAAAGAGATACAACGACACCTTCGCCCGCTGCCCGGGCAAGCGGTCGTAGCGCACACAGCCCACCGGCCCGCCGGCTGCCTCGGCGATCAGCAGCAAACGCTGCCGATCAGCCAGCGTAGCAGCCAGCCAGGCCAGATGCCCCGCCCAGTCCAGCTCCCGCGCCTGCTGCGAACGGCGACGTACCTCGGGCGCGTTGCGCCCGTCGAACAAAAGCCGCGCGTCTTCACTGCGAGCCGGGCGTAGCGCAAGCCCTTCCCCCTGCAAGGCCACCGCCACCCGCTGCGCCCCCAGGCCATCGACCAGTGCCCGACTGCGCTCGGCGAAGCTCTGGCGCAGGGCCTGATTGCTCAGCAACAAGGCAATCGCCTGGCGCAGCGCAGGCACCTGGACCTGCCCAGCCTCACCCAGGTAAAGGTGCATGCCCGCCCGAGCCATGGCCTGGGCATTGGCCCGCTGGTTGTCTGCCACGCTCACGCACAGGCTCGGCAAGCCCAGCGCGGCGCGCTCCCAGGTAGTACCGCCGCCGGCGCCGATGAACAAGTCTGCCGCAACCATCCGCATTGGCAGATCGTCGACATAGTCATGCAGCTCCCAACCCGCCCGCGCGTCGCACAACTGGGCCAGCAGCTCACCCTGCCGATGCCCGAGCCCAGCGATGCAGGTGACCTGCAACCCTTCCAGCCCGGACAGCGCCTGCAAGGTCTTGGGCAGCATGCCAGCCACATCGAAGCCACCGAAACTCACCAGCACCCTTCGTGCCTGCAGGGGCGGCGATATCGCCGCCCCCTGAAACGCCGGCCCCACCAGCGCATAGCGTGGCCCCAGCAAGCGCCGGCACTCCGTTGCCAGCCGCGGCGCGTAGAGCGCCTCGCTGGCACTGAAATTCTGATCCAGCAGCAGGTCGGCGGCATGATCACGATCAGCCAGGTCATCGATGACCGCGATGCGCCGGGCGAACGCCCGGGCTGCCTGCTCCCAGCGGGCGTCCAAGGCGTAATGATCGACGATTAGCCAGTCGAATCGGGCCTGTGCCGGCAGCACATCACGCAGCGCCGCGATATCCGCGGCCCAGGGTTCGATGCCCGGTTTTTCCTCGCGCTGCGGCCATGCAAAGACCTTGAAACCCTCCTGCTCGATGGCGGCCCGGCGATGACCGTCAAGCAGGCAACAGGCAAAGCTCACCTGCGCACCGAGCTCTCGGAGGGCTTTGCCCAGCGTCAGGCAGCGCGCCGTGTGGCCGACGCCAATCGATGAAGATGCATCAGCACGTACCAGCACCTTCATGGCGCCAGCTCCCCGCCAGCTTTGAGCGCTGCGTACAGGTACTGCGCGCGCAACCAGTCTTCCTCGCTGTCGATGTCCTGAACCAGATGCCGGGGGATGATCACTGGCAAACTCCGCTCGGAATGAAGGGCCTCGTTCTGCAACCAGGCCTGCACCCGCCCCCAGTAAAACTGGCCAGCATCCTGATAGGCCGGTGCAAGGTCCTGAGACCGGGTCTCACGATACTGTGGGTACAGAGGCACAAGCGCACCCTGATCGTCGAGCGACAGCGCCCGCTGTACCGGGAAACCGAAGCTGCTCACCGAAAAGGCGAAAGAGCGCTCAGGGTGTTGCCGCAACAACGCCAACCCCTGCTGCAAGTAACGCTGCTGCACGAAAGGCGCAGTGGCGTAGATGCAACAGGCATGGGTCAGGACATGGCCCTGGCTGGCCAGTGCCTGCAGGGCGTGGCTGACCACAGCCTGGGTGGTGGCATGATCGTCAGCCAGGTGCGCCGGCCGACGGAACGGCACCTGCGCACCGTATTCCCGTGCCACCGCCTCTATTTCAGGGTCGTCGGTGCTGACCACCACCTGTTCGAACAAGCCACTGGCCAGTGCCACTTGGATCGAGTGGGCAATGATCGGCAGCCCGGCGAACATCTTGAGGTTCTTGCCAGGGATCCGTTTGCTGCCTCCACGGGCCGGGATGATCGCGACGTTGGTTTCCATTCGCTCAGGCATTCACGCAGCCCACCGGCAACTTCAGCAACCCGCACAGGCTGGCGATCACTTGATCCTGCTGAGCGTCAGTCAGCTGCGGGTACATTGGCAGGCTCAGGGCTTGTGCGTAGTAACTTTCGGCCTGCGGAAAATCACCCTGTTTGAAGCCCAGGTCGCGGTAATAGGGTTGCAGGTGAATGGGAATGTAATGAAGGTTGACCCCAACTCCTGCAGCCCGCATCCCATCGAAAATCTCCCGGTGTGAACGCGGGATACGATCACACTCAAGGCGCACCACGAACAGATGCCAGGCGGACTCGGCATCCTGCTGAGGTGCCTGGACGCTCACGGGCAGGTGCGCCAGCAAGCGCTGATAGCGAGCCGCCAACTCACGGCGACGGGCAAGGAACGCATCCAGCCGGGTCAGTTGAGACAGCCCCAGGGCAGCTTGCAGGTCGGTGATGCGATAGTTGAAGCCCAGTTCAAGTTGCTGGTAGTACCAGGCACCATGGCTTTCTTCGGTCATTTGGCCCGGGTCACGGCTGATCCCGTGACTGCGCAGCCTGCGCAAACGCACGGCCAGATCGTCACGCGCGGTAAGCACCATGCCGCCCTCGGCCGTGGTGATGATCTTTACCGGGTGAAAGCTGAACACCGTCATGTCGGCATATTCGCCACAGCCGACCGGCTTGCCCGCGTAACGTGCGCCGACCGCGTGGGCAGCGTCCTCGATAAGGGTAAAGCCATACTGCCGGGCCAGCACCGCGATCGAACGCATGTCGGCGCTTTGCCCGGCAAAGGCCACGGCGACTACTACCTTGGGCAGGCGCCCCTCCCGGGCGGCCTGCTCGAGTTTCAACGCAAGTGCCTGGGCGTCGATAGTCCAGGTGTGCGGGTCGATATCGACGAAATCGACACCGGCGCCGCAGTAGCGCCCACAGTTGGCTGATGCGACAAAACTGATGGGGCTGGTCCATAGCCAGTCCCCGCTCCCCAGGCCAGCGGCGAGGCAGGCAAGGTGCAGCCCCGCAGTGGCGTTGCACACAGCTACCGCGTGCGTTGCGCCACAACGCTGGGCCATAGCCTGCTCGAAGTGCTCGATCAGTGGCCCCTGAGTCAGCCAGTCGGACTGCAGCACCTCTACGACCGCGGCGATATCCGCCTGATCGATGCTCTGCCGAGCATAGGGGATCATGCTGGCAAGCCTGCGTGCAGGTCTGCCAGCTGGTCCACGGTGAGGAAGGCGGGATTGGTATCGGAACGGTACTCGAAGTCCTCGGCAACCCAGCGCCCGGTTTCACCCACGCAATCGATCGCAAAATCCACATCCGTATGGTTGAAGCGGATCGACGGAACGATGGTGAAATGATCACCAAACTCAAGGGTCATCCGCGCATCGTCCAGCGGGATCATCAGTTCGTGCAGCTTTTCCCCCGGGCGGATGCCGACCACGTTCTGCGGCAAGTGCCCGGCCATGCCGCGCGCCAGGTCGACGATGCGAATGGATGGGATCTTGGGCACGAACACTTCCCCCCCGTGCATGCGGGCAAAGCTGTCGAGCACGAACTGTACGCCATGGTCGAGGGTGATCCAGAAGCGCGTCATCCGCGGGTCAGTGACGGGGAGCTCGTGGGCACCCTCCTCGATCAGGCGCTTGAAGAATGGCACCACCGAGCCCCGGGAGCCCGCCACATTGCCATAGCGCACAACCGCAAAGCGGGTGTCCTGTTGGCCGGCAAAATTGTTGGCGGCCACGAACAGCTTGTCGGACAGCAGCTTGGTCGCACCATACAGGTTGATCGGGCTGGCCGCCTTGTCGGTGGACAGTGCGACGACCTTCTGCACGCCATTCTCGATCGCCGCGGCGATGATGTTTTCGGCACCATTGACGTTGGTGCGGATGCATTCGGTGGGGTTGTATTCGGCCGCGGGCACATGCTTGAGCGCGGCGGCATGAACCACATAGTCGATACCGCGCATGGCCTGGCGCACGCGCTCGGCATCACGGACATCGCCCAGGAAATAGCGCATGCACGGCGCGTTGAAACGCTGCTGCATCTCATACTGTTTCAACTCGTCGCGGGAGAACACCACGACGCGCCGCGGGCGGTAGCGCTCAAGCAACCGCTCGATGAAGCGGCGCCCGAACGACCCGGTCCCCCCGGAGATGAAAATGGACTTGTCGTCGAACATACCTGGTTCCTAGGGGCGGCGCCGTCAGCTGACGAAGGCGCCCGATTGCACTGTAAGGCAGGGCGCACAGCGTACAGATTTCTGACTCGCGCCCCCCAATGAACCAGCTCGAAGCAAGATGCAGGCCAGTGCTGCGTCAGGCGATCAGCCCGGCCCAGTCCAGCGCCGCCTTGCCGGGGGCAAGCACCTGGCTTTGGACTGTACCTTGCCACTGCGCCGACCATTTGGCGCGCAATGCCGCCAGCGCCGCCTCGTCCTCGGCGACCACGCCGGGGTGAATCACCTGCACCTGTGGCGTCCAGACTGTCAGCAGGCCGGCCGCGGCTGCTTTCAGGCACAGGTCGACATCACCATGGGCATGGGCGAACGTGGTTTCGTCGAGCCCCTCCAGAGCACGGAAGACTTCGCTACGGACCATCAGGCAGCTCGCCGAGACCGCTGGGCAGTTCTGCTCGACCGCCAGCCGATTCAGGTAACCCATGGCATTTGCGGCCTCACCGGCAAAAGCTGGCGCAACTGCGCCTTCGGCGTCCAGCAGCAAGCCCGCCTGGGCAAGCTTGCCGTCAGTATCGAGCAGCTTGGCACCGACCACGCCTACTTCCGGACGCTGCGCCTGGTTGAGCAACGCTTCGATCCAGTTGGCATTGACCACTTCGGCGTCCGCCGCCAGCAATATCAGGTATTGCCCCTTAGCCTCGGCACTGGCAGCGTTGCATAGCGCTGCCGCGCTCAGGCGCTCGGCACTTTGCAGCACGCGCACCTTGCCAACTTGCTGCTGCGCCAGCCATTCGAGCAACTGCGGTGACTGACTGGCGTTGTCGGCGATCAGTACCTCGTAGCGCGCATAGCGAGTGCGCTGCAGGATGCTCTTCAGGCAGCGCTGCAGTTCGTCCAGATTGTCCTCGCTGCGCAGCACGATGCTCACCAGCGGCCGCTCGACATGCCTGTAGTCGATACGCAAGGTGCCAGGCAGCGGCGTACTGACCTGGGCCTTGTAGCCACGGCCGGCCAAGTGTCGCATCAAGGCCTGGCGGGCATGCTCGCTGTCCTTGGCCTGCGGTGCCGGGGTGATCAGCATCGGCTCGTCGAGATGGGCCAGCCCGTTGAGGCCGCCCTGCTCGATCAGGCGCAGCAGCAGGTCGAACTCCAACGCCTCGGCAAAGTCCTTATCGAAGCCACCCGCCTCCACCAGCACCTCCCGACGCAGCAGCCAATGGCGTGCCATCAGCGCGGGATTGGCCTGCAGCAGGTCCAGGTTTACTCCCGGGCGCAGCAGCTCTCGCCAGGCACCATCGGCCTGTTGCTGGATCTCGTCTACCGCGACCGCTCGGCAATCGGGAGCGTTCAGCAGCTCGAGGCTGGCGCGCAAAAGACCGGTGGCGGTGAAACGGTCACCCGCATCAGCCAGCAACAGCCATTCGCAGGCCGTCTGCCGGGCGATCTGGTTGATCCGCTCGACGTAGTCTTCGCGGCTGACCTTGATGAAATGCAGGGTGTTCTGCAGCGAGGTGGCCACAGGCGGCTCGCCTGTGGTGAAGACCATGATCCGGAACGCCTTGCTCAGGCCGCCCAGCAGGCTGTCGAACGTGTCCTGGAGCTTGGCCATGTTGTTGTCCAGGTCCAACAGCAGGATGCCGAACTGCGGACCACCCTGATGCAGCGCCAGGTGCTCGTTGACCGCCGCTAGCGCGGCGGTGTCCGGCTTGCGCGCCTCCAGCCAGTCGAGCAGGCGACCCGAATGCATGCTCCCAAGCAGTTCGCGACCGCTTTGCTTCAATACGCCTTCAAGCCGTGCCAGCCAAGCGAACAGCGCCTCGCTCTCCTCGGTCTCATCACTGTCACGCAGGTGTCCGGCCAGGTGCCGCACCACCTCACGGTTGAACGCGTTGCACTGCAGTGCCTCCCACAAGCGGGTACGTACGGTGCCCGAAGTGTCGCTGGGCTGTGCCAGCAGCAGCTGTTCCTGGCGCAATAGCAGCGGCTCCAGTTGCTGCAACTGCAGGCGCCCGGCCGGCATGGCATGGATCAGAAACTCCAGTGCCGTAAGCTGATCGAAGAATGCCTGGTTGTAGAACGGCATTTCCACGTACTGGGACGGCTGGAAGGTACGCACCGGCGGGTTCAGCGGGTCGGTCCAGCTTGACTCCCAGATCAGCTCCAGGGTCATCGCCCGGCCTTTGAACAGCCCCTCGGCAGTGACTGCAAAGCTGTCCAGGGCCAGCTGGCGCCGCGCCTCGTGGTCCAGCCCCTCGATGGCGGTCGGCAGGCCGGCAAGGAAGTCGGCAAACTGTTCGCGCTCGGCCACCGACTTGGCGTCGGTGAAGGCCAGCACATGAATGACCTCGGTCTGATGCTCGGAGACACCGTAGTTGGTTTCACGTACCGCGTAGGGGATTGGCAGGATCCGCGCTTTGGCGTTGGTCAGCAGGAAGTACGCGTGGCCGATCTCCTGCCACTCGAAGCTCGTGCCCTCGGGCAGCAGCTCAAACCACTGGCGCAGCAATGCAGTGCGGGTGACAGCGAAGAAGGGCGGGATGAACTCACCCATGTAGTCCAGCAGGCGCTGTTCAGCGCGCGGAGCGTTGTAGTCCTCACGGACCTTCTTGTTACGCCGGTAGTACTTCACCTGGGTGGCTTCGGCCAGGTAGTTCAGACAGTAGCCATGGCACAGGCCGTAATCGGGGTTGGCCTCAAGGAAGTCCAGCGACTGGTTCAGCCCGTCGTACAGCAGGAAATCGTCATCAGCGGCGAAGGCCATGAACGGCGTGTTCACCCGGCCCACGCCATAGGCCAGCTTGGCCTGGAAGCCCTGGTAGGAAAACTGTGGCAGGTGCAGGTACTCGACGCCGGGGTACTGCGCGGCCATCACCTCGGCCGATTCGCCCGAGGAATCCAGCACGAGGATCGAGCACCGATAGCCGCTGTAATACTGCAGCGTGCGCTGCAGGAACGCCGGCCGGTTGTGCGTCATCAATACCAGCGTGAACCGCTCGCGCAGTGTGGCTGCCTGGTCTGCCGAGAAATTGCCTTGCATAGTCTTACCCACCATTGGCGTTGCCGCCGAAGAAATCGAACTCTGTTGAATGTCTCAGCGAACCCGGCGCAGGTAGCCGTCCGGTGCCACGGTGACCAGCAGCTTGTTCTGCAGCTGATAGTCGATTTCGAAGCTGTCGTTACCCTTGAGGTATTCCCAAACTGCGGTCTTGGGGTTGTCGCCAGGCCCCCACGGGCGATCGGGGAAGAAGTCTGCCGGCATGTCCTCGACCACGGTGTCCATCACCACGCAGTAACTGCCCACGGCCACCAGCGGCGCATACAGCTCCAGCTCCTTGAGCACGTGCTCATGCGTGTGGTTGGAGTCGAGCACCAGGATGACCTTCTTGCCTTCGGCGAGCGCCCTGACCTGCCCGGCGATCTCGGCATCGATGCTCGAGCCTTCGATCATGCGCACGCGCTTGCTCATCGGGTGCGCCTCGATGGCCTGGCGGTTGTGCGGGCGGATGTCGATGTCGATGCCAAGCACTTCGCCATGGCCCTGCAGCTCCAGCAGGGAGGCGTAGTAGAGGATCGAACCGCCGTGAGCGATGCCGCACTCGATGATCAGGTCAGGCTTGACCTGCCAGACGATCTCCTGCATCGCCATCATGTCCTGGGGCAACTGGATGATCGGCCGGCCCATCCACGAAAAATGGTAGCTGTACTTGTGCTCGGCGGACTTGTTGAAGAAGTCGCGAGACAGTTGCTGCAGCTCCTTGTCTTCGCCCTGGGAGGCGATCTGCGCGTTGCACTCGGCTTCGAAGGCTTTGATCGGCGTGTCGGTCATGGTTCTTTACTCGGTTGGCTGGTCGGTGAAATCGGCATTGTCGACGGCGTGATAGACAAAACGGCCATCGGTCATGCGGCGGATTTCCTCGAGGTAATTGGAATTCATCACGAACAGGTGGGCGCCATCCGGCAGGCTTTGCATCGCCTCTTGCGGCGATGACACCCGCGCGCCACTTAACGGCAGGTAGCGACCCTGCTTGGCAGGATTGATGTCGATAACCTGGTCCACCGGAGCCCCGGCACGCTGCAGGAACAGCGAATAGATCACGCCCTTGGACGATGCGCCCCAGATCGCCGAACCACGTCCGGCATCGCGGCGCACCAGACGTGCGGCATGCTGCAGGCTGGCACTGAAATCTGCCGGCAACGACAGCGGCGGCACGGGCTCGAGCGTGGTGCGCAGGCTGGCAAGGTCGGCAACGATGTACAGGTACTGGCCATCGAACAGGTGACCGGCCTCGGCGACCGTACCGAACAAGCGGCGCAGGTCGGCCAGGCGGAAGTAATTGACATGCTCGTAGAACAGGTCAAACCAGGCCTTGTGCTCGATGATCCAGTCCAGGCAGGGCACTTCGATGTATATCTGCCCTGCCCCGCCGTTGGCATCGGCGATGGCGGCAAGGAACGTGACCGGGTCCTGAATGTGCTCGAGCACATGGCGCAACACGATGGCTTCGGCCTGGCGGTTCAACTCACGGGTGAAGGGCGCTTTGACCACGTCCGGGTTGTCGCCCTCGTAGGCAGGGTCGATGCCGGTGACGGCATAGCCGCGCTCGCGCAACAGTTCGAGGAACCAGCCTTTGCCACAGCCCACTTCGATCAGACGCTGGCCCTTGAAGTGGCGGGCGATGACACCTTCGACATCGTCCAGGTGGCGCTGGAAGCGCGCCGAATGCGCCTGCTCGTTCTGATAGTCGCTGTCGTAGCTGAGCTTGTCGGCATCGAAAGCGTCGTTGTAGACCAACCCGGTGCGGCTGTCCTGCACCAGACGCATCTCGGCGCAGGCAGAGGTACGGGCCGACTGGGCATCGGCGAATGTGCGGTTCTGCAGCACCGGCAGGCCGGTAGCGCGATACAACTCATGTTTCATGGCGTGCTCCCAGCAGAGCCTGCAACTTGCGGGCATCGCCCCAGAACGCCATGGGTTCGTGGGCAGGATAAGGGTAATGGCCAAGATTCAGCGCAAGGGTGGCGTTGCGCTCGGCGATGCGGGCTTCCACCAGCTTGCGTACCGATATCGGCTGGCCGCTGCAGCAATTGACCACGCCGCTGAAATCGCGCTGCCCGAGCAGGTCGGCCAGGTATGTACTGGCGCTTTCGATGGCAAGGTAGTCGCGCAGTTGCTCGCCACCTGACATGTCGAAATGCGGCTGCCCCTGGTCGATTGCGCGGTCCAAGGCTGCCAGCAGGCTGCCTGGGTTTTGCCCCTCGCCAAACAGGTAGAACAAGCGCACCCACTGCAGGTTGAACGGTTGCTGGCGGGCCAGGCTTTCGAGGAACAGGCGCAAGCTGTGCTTGGCCAGCCCATAAGGGTTGGCCGGCTGGCAGTCCAGCGCCTCGTCCAGCGCGCCATTGCGCAGGCCGTATTCGAAACAGGTGCCGGCCACCTGCACCTGGCCGACACCGGCTGCGACGGCACGCTTGATGAAGGCATAGTCAGCCATCAAGTTGCGCTCCAGGTGGAACAGCCCTTGATAATTCGGCAGGCCTGGCCAGGCCAGGTGCACCAGCGCATCGATGCCATCGCACAACTGATTGACGTCCAGCTGCGGGTCATGCAGATCGGCGGCGACGAAATCGACCTGGCCGAACCACCGCATGGCTTGAGCCGGCTCCAGCCGACGTGCCAGCGCACGCACCCGGTGCCCGCGCGCCAGCAAGGCGGCGACCAGATGCCGGCCCACAAAGCCTGTGGCACCGGTGACAAGCACCTTCATCGCGGTCACAGGACGGTCAGCTCAGGCACGGCGATCACAAAGCGCCCACCCCATTCGCGGATGTGCGCCTGCTGCTCGCTGACTTCCTTGAGCAGGTTCCACGGCAGTACCAGCACATAGTCCGGCCGCTCGATGGCCAGGCGCTCGGGGGCGACCACGGGAATTCGGCTGCCCGGCAGGAACTTGCCCTGCTTGTGCGGGTTGGCGTCGGCCACCCAGGCCAGCAGGTCGGGCTTCACGCCTGCGTAGTTGAACAGGGTGTTGCCCTTTGCTGCGGCGCCATAGCCAACCACTCGCTTGCCTTCGGCCTTGGCCTGCAACAGGAAGCGCAGCAGCTGGTGCTTGATCCGCTGCGCCGCCGGTGCAAGGGTGCTGTAGAACGCCGCCGTGCTGACACCGACCCGCGCCTCGATGCCAAGCAGGTCGTCGACACTGGCCTGGCGTGGGCGCGGGCCATCGGCGCGCTGCACGAAAACCCGCAACGATCCGCCATGGGTCGGCAATTCGCTGACATCGAAGATCACCAGGCCGTTGCGAGCACAGAGCGTGTTGACCGCCGTAAGCGACAGGTAGGAGTAGTGCTCATGGTAAAGGGTATCGAACTGCTGCTCGGCCATCAGGCGCAGCAGGTGCGGAAACTCGAAAGTGGCCACACCATCGGCTTTGAGCAGGGTCGCGAAACCGCGCAGAAAATCGTTGATGTCCGGCACGTGGGCGAGCACGTTGTTGGCGGCCATCAGGTCAGCCGACCAACCTTCACTCGCCAGGTCACGGGCGGCCTGTTCGCCGAAGAACACCTCACGAATCTGCAGCCCTTTCTCCCGGGCCGCCTGCGCAGTGCTTCGGGTGGGTTCGACACCTAGGCACGGAATGCCGCGCTCGGCCACATACTGCAACAGATAACCGTCATTGGCGGCGATTTCCACCACCCGGCTCTCGCCGTTCAGGCCGAAACGCTCGACCATCTGCCCGACATAGTCGCGGGCATGGGCCAGCCACGAACTGGAATAGGAGCTGAAATACGCATAGTCGGCATCGAACAGCGTCTCGGCGCGGGTGTAATCCTCGGTCTGCACCAGCCAGCACTGCTCACACACCGCCACTTTAAGCGGCACCCAGGCCTCGGCCGCGGCCAGTTGGTCAGCGCGCAGGTAGGCGTTGGACGGCGGCGCAGTGCCAAGGTCGATCAGGGGCAGGCTCAGGCAGGTACCACAGCCACGGCAGTTCATGGACGCACTCCGGTAAACGACAGGTCCAGCCAGGGATGAGCGGCATCCCGGGCCGACAGATTCTTGACAGCGAGCGGCCAACAGATGGCCAATTTCGGATCGAGTACCGACAGCCCGCCTTCGCGGCCCGGCGCATAGTCGGCACTGTGCAGGTAAAGCAGCTCGGCATCCTCGCTCAGCACCTGGAAACCATGGGCAAAGCCGGCCGGTATCAACAGGCTGCGGCCATCGCCGGCCCGCAAGTGCTCGGCGTGCCAGTGCAGGAAGGTTGGCGAGCCTTCGCGAAGGTCCACTGCCACGTCCCACACCTCACCGCGCAGGCAGGTGATCAGCTTGGCCTCCGGGGTGTCGCCGGTCTGGTAGTGCAGGCCACGTACGCTACCTGAGCCCTGAGTGTGCGAGTGGTTGATCTGGCGCACATGGAACGGCGCACCCAGGGCGCCCAGGCTGGATTCGCAGAACAGCCGCGCGAACTGCCCGCGGGCATCGCCATGGCGCTTGTGCTGGACACTGAACAGGCCACCCAGTGGCAAGGCTTGCAGCAGCAGATCAGTCACGGCAACTCCGTGTACAGGTTCAGCTGGTGCAGCGTGACGGCGCGCATGTTGTCGCCACGCTGCCACGCCAGGTGCCAGTCGAGCGTGTGCTGCAGGCATTCGTGCAACGACCAGCGTGTACGCCAGCCCAGCACCTGGCGGGCGCGAGAGCTGTCCAGGCGTAGCAACCCGGCTTCATGCAACTCGCTTGGCTCGACCCGCACCCCTGGTGCCTGCGGCCATTGCCGGGCCAGGCGGTCGACCACCTCACCGACGCTGCACATGTCGCCTTCGCTCGGGCCGAAGTTCCACGCACCGGCGCAGGCCGGCCCCTGGGTATACAGGCGCTCGGCCAACTGCAGGTAGCCGGCCAGCGGTTCCAGGGCGTGCTGCCAGGGGCGCACGGCCTGCGGGTAGCGCAGGGTGACCGGCGACCCGGCCGACCAAGCCTTGAGCACATCGGGTACAAGCCGCTCTGCGGCAAAGTCTCCACCGCCCAGCACGTTGCCGGCGCGCGCGGTGGCCAGGGCCACGCCATGTTCTGCGTGCTCGGCGGCCGGGAAGAATGACGCGGCATAGGACTGCGCCAGCAGCTCGCAGCAGGCCTTGCTGCTGCTGTACGGGTCATGCCCGCCCAGGGCCTCGTTCTCGCGGTACGGCCAGGGCCATTCCTGGTTGGCATAGACCTTGTCGGTGGTGACCAGGACGCACGCACGCACCCCGCCAACCTGGCGCACCGCTTCAAGCAGGTTAAGGGTGCCCATCACGTTGCTGGAATAGGTACCTAGCGGGTCACGGTAGGCCTCGCGCACCAGTGGCTGAGCCGCCAGGTGCAGGACGATTTCCGGCTGGGCCTGGGCCACAGCTTCAAGCAGCGCGCCGAGGTCGCGCAGGTCGCCGCGCACGTCGGCAATGTCGCTGCCGACCTGGGCAAGTTCGAACAGGCTTGGTTCGGTGCCAGGGTCCAGCGCGAAGCCTGTGACCTGAGCGCCGAGCTCATGCAACCAGAGCGCCAGCCAACTGCCTTTGAAACCCGTGTGACCGGTGAGCAGAACACGCTTGCCCTGCCAGAACGCTGGACTCAGGCCCACTGCTTCCATGGAGCCTCCCCGCTTTGCCAGAGTTGTTCCAGATGGTTCTTGTCACGCAGCGTATCCATTGGATGCCAGAAGCCATCATGCTCAAAGGCGTTCAGTTGCGACTCAGCGGCCAGGCAGGCAAGCGGCTCCGACTCCCAGGAAGTCTGATCGTTGGCGATGTAGTCGAGCACCTTGGGCGAAAGCACGAAGAAGCCACCGTTGATCCAGCCACCGTCACCACGGGGCTTTTCGACGAAACCGGTGACGCTGTCGCCGTCGCGTGCCAGCGCGCCGTAGCGGCCAGGAGGCTGTACCGCAGTAACGGTGGCGAGTTTGCCGTGGGCCAGGTGGAAATCCACCAGGGCGCCGATGTTCAGGTCCGAAACACCGTCCCCGTAGGTGAAACAGAAGGCATCTTCGCCCTCAAGGTAGCGAGCGGCGCGGCGCAGGCGGCCACCGGTCATGGTTTCTTCACCGGTGTCGACCAGGGTCACGCGCCATGGCTCGCTGTAGTTCTGGTGCACGTCCATGCGGTTTTCGCGCATGTCGAAGGTGACGTCCGAGGTGTGCAGGAAGTAGTTGGCGAAGAAATCCTTGATCGCGTAGCCCTTGTAGCCCAGGCAGATCACGAAGTCGTGGATGCCGTGAGCCGAGTACTGCTTCATGATGTGCCAGAGAATTGGCTTCCCACCGATTTCGATCATGGGTTTGGGCTTGAGGTGAGACTCTTCGCTGATACGCGTGCCCAGTCCACCCGCCAGAATTACCGCCTTCATGTCGTCCCCTCGTGTTCGTCACCGGCCATAAGTCGTGTGGCTGCACGATTTATGGCGATATGACGGGGGGCTTGCAGGAAACGCGCCAGAAGGCGTTTTACTGGTGTCGCCCATACACCCCGCAGTCAGCCCGGCATCCAGCCGCTGTACCAATGCTGAACGTGCTCTTCGCGCAGCACATAGTCACGCAGCACTTCCTGCTTCAGACGGTCGCCTTGGCGGAAACTTTCGTCAGGGTCCGCCAGGTGCATGCGGATCGCCTCCAGCCACTCGGCGGTGCTGTTGGTCTTGATCCGCGTGCACGGCAAGTAGCCTTCATAGGCACGGGTATCGGTGACGATCACCGGGTACCCGCACGCGCCGTATTCCAGCAAGCGCAAGTTGCTCTTGCAGTCATTGAAGATGTGATACTCCAGTGGCGCCAAGGCCAGGTCCAGGTTCAGGCTGGCGAGCTTGGCCGGGTACAGCTCCAGCGGCACCGGCGGATGGAACTCGCTGATGTAGGGCCGCAATGCCGGCGGACACATACCGAAGAACACCCATTGGACTTCGTTCGCCAAGGTCTTGACCACCTCGGCAATCACTTCCAGGTCGCCGGTATGGCTGGTGCCACCGCCCCAACCCACCCGCGGCTTGCGCGCGCTGCGGCGCTGGCTACGCAAACCGGCCCAGAGCTGCTCGGCCAGCATGTTCGGCATTACCCGGATATCGCTATGGGTGTCATGCAGGGCATCCGCCAGCGCCTGGGTCGACACCACCAGCCGATCACAGCGTTCGATACCTCGGCGCAGGGATTTTTCCAGATCTTTTGGCGTGTGCTTGAGGTGCCCGTTCTTCTTCGGCACATCAATCACGTAGTCGTCCAGCTCGTAGATGCAAAAGCCCTTGGAGAAGGTCTTGAGGCGCTCGATCTCCTTGACGAACCCTTCGGTATAACGCCCCTGCAGAATTGCCACATCCGGCGAGCTGCGTTCCAGCTCGACGTTGCTCGGTATCTCGAAGTACTGCTGCTGGGTCACCCAGCCAGCCTTCTCCAGCTCGACCAGCGGCTGGATCACCCGGTAATGCCCGACCGCAGTCTTGTTCATTGGCAACGCCAGCACATGGGGCAGTGGACGGCTGACGAAAGGCGTCCAGGCGGCCTTGAGGCCCGGATCCAGGCAGAAGCTGGAGCCGTTCAGGGACAGGTTGATATTGTAAGCGGGGTCACGCGCTACCACCGGCATCCAAGCCTTGAAGAAGGCATCATGCTGCTGCGCCAGCCGGGCCTGGCGCTCGGCTTCAGCCTGCGCATCGATCGCCGCCGGCGCTGGCGGGTCCAGTACCAGCCGGGCATCCGGCGCCCACACCACAAGGTACCCGGCTTCGCCCAGGCGCAGGCCCAGGTCGATATCGCTGAAGGCCAGGCTGAAGACGCTTTCATTGAGCCCGCCCAACGACAGGAACAGCTCTTTGCGCACCAACAGGCAATCAGCCCCGACAGCAGAATAATTCTGCGCCACTTGCAAGCGCTGCATGTAACCGCCCGCCTCCATCGGCTCGCCCACGAACGGCGACCCCACGGCGCCACGCAGGCCCAGCACGCCGCCCGCATGCACGATCAGACCGTGGGCGTTGCAGAGCTTGGCACCCACCGCTCCGACTTCAGGGCGCTGGCCATGGCTGAGCAGTGCGTCGAGCCAGTCTGGCTCGGTGACCACAGCGAACGGGCTCAGCATCAGCAGGTATTCACCCCGGGCGTGTTGCGCGGCAAGGTTCTGCACAGCGGCGAAGCTGGCCTGCTCGCCCAGCGTCAGGACCCGCAACTTGTCTTCGCCCAGCTGTTGAAGGGCGCTGAGCCAGGCGTGAGTCTCGGCACCTTGACTGGCATTGTCGACAATCAGCACTTCGTAGTGACCGTAGGCGGTCTTCTCAAGCACGCTTTCCAGGCAGCGCTCGAGGGCAGGCAACTGGTCCTGGGCACTGATCACCAGGCTTACCAGTGGCTGGGTGGCGTGCAGGTAGCGGACCTGGTTGATTGCCCCGCCACTGTTCTGCAGCCGGTAGGTCACGCCCAAGCGCCTGAGGTGGGCATCCAGCAGTTTCGGATTTTCCTCAACCACTGCCTGCGAAGACAGCCAGGCAGCGTAGCTGAACGCGCTTTCGGCCAGCACTTCCGGAATGTGCTCGATGGCATGGGGGCCGCGGCTTTCCACAAGACGCCAGAGCAGATCGTGCGGCGCCAGCTCGCGATATCCGGGCGTGAAACCGCCCAGTGCCCGCAAGGCGTCAAGCGAGAACGCCAGCATGCGACCGGTATAGGGGTAGCCACGCATCAAATCGAGGTTGAAGTCGGGCTTGAACACCGGCTCTACGGACGCCTCATCCCGCACGCCCCCCTCATCGCCATAGCAGCAGGCGATCTGCGGGCGCGATACGACCCGCTCGGCCAGGAGCATCAGGCTGAAGGCATTGAGCCGGTCGCCAGCACGCAGCAGGTAGATCCAGTCCACCTCGCCCAACTGGTCAAACGCCGTGTTCAGTTGTTCAGCCCAGTCGGCCTGCAATGGCTGGTGGACCCTGCGAACATCTGGGCCGCCTGGCAGCGGCGCGCTGGACAATACCAGCGTCATCTCTGCGCCATAGGCCTGGCGCTCAATGCTGTCCAGGGTAACCTGCAGAGCTTGTGCATCACCCTCGCTGTCGATAACCACGGGCACGATACGCGGACGAGTTGGCCAGTGCTCGCTAAGGCGCATCAGACGCGCGAGCACCAGCGGATCCTGTCGGCAGGCCAGCCATTTGCTGTACAGCTCGGCAAAACTGTCGCTGTCGCTGCCGACATGAGATTCCTGGATCGCCTGCAAGCAGCGCAGGGTATGGATCAGGAACAGGTTCTCCCAGATACGCTGGGTATCGCCCTCGTCGCCCTGGAGGATTTGCACCCGCACCCAACCGGAGAACGGCTCACGTACTGCAGTGCGCGCGGCGAACATGTCGCGCAGGTGTTGTGATTCACTGGTAGCGGCAGCCTTCACATCGCTCTGGCGACGCAGTTGGTCGGGATGAACCCGCTCGACACAGTGCACCCCGGCGGTCACGCCCAGATGGCCGCGACGCAGCAGGCACACGAACAACACGAAATCGAGCATTGCCACAAAGCCCGGCGCCAGCGCAGGCAGCAATTCACGCAGATCGCGGGTACGCACCAGCACGCTGCTCAGCCCGCCGATGAAGTTGAGCTGGCGGGTCTCGAAGAAATCCAGCAGGTCGTCACCGTTGAACAGTGTGTCGCCAAACGTGACCGGGCTGGTTTCCAGACGCTGCGGCAAAATGTGATCTTCAGCATCGACCAGGTGGCGCCTGGCCGCGACCAGGCTGACATCGTCATGGGCCTGGAACAGTCGCACCTGGCTGGACACGCAATCGGCCATCAGGCGGTCATCGTCACAGAGGAACTTGATGTAGTCGCCCTGGCTCTGCTCCAGCCCGTGTTGCAGATTCCCGGCAAAACCCAGCGGTTGCGGGTTACGCAAGTAAATCAGTGGATGACGTGCAAGACTGCGCAGCTCATCGACCACCGCCTCTATCTGCGTACCTGGGCTGTCGTCGCAGACGATGACTTCGAGGTTTGCGTAATCCTGAGCCAGGGCGCTGACCAGAGCAGTACGGAAGTAACGGGGGTTGCAGGCGGGAATGACGAGGCTGACTAGAGGGGCTGGGTTCACGAGGAAATCTCTCGACCGATGACTGCCCGCAGGGAATTCAGAACAGTCGATACTACGGGGAAATCAATGCGCCTTCACCGCGTACCCGAGGGGTAAGCGGTGAAGGCGACGGGCGCACTTAACCGATGGCGTTGAACAGGCTCAGCTGGCTGACACGTGCGAAAGCCGCCTGCGAAGCCTGAAGCAAGGTCTGCTGCTGGGTAAGGCGGACCAGCACGGTGGCAGGGTCCGAGTCACGGATCGACGACTGCGTGGTGCTGTTGGCAATGCTCAGACTCTCGTTGGTGTTTTGCTGGATTTCCAGCGCCTTGCCACGGGCACCGATATCGGTGACTGCCGTGTTGAGCGCGTCCTGACCGCTCTGGATATTGGCGATGGCCGAATCCAGGTCTGCACGCAGTTGCTGGTAGGCCGCGTTGTCGCCGTCGATCGGCTTGCTCAACGCCGTACGCAACTGGGCGACGGTGTCCAGAACGTTTTGGGTCTGGTGGTTGTCGACGTTCACCACGTACTGGTCACCGGACTGCTGCGCGGGCGTGCTGGTGAAGGTGAAGTCCACACCGGCAGCCGAGGCGACGTTGCCAGTCATGGCACCACTGGCCACCGGGCGGCTGTCAGCGGTCAGCGGTTGGGCATAGAGTTCGAAGTCCGTGGCGCTGGTGAACTTGATGACCGCACCGCCATTGGGAAACATCGCTTTGTACTGGGCCGGATCAGTGATGCTGATCGACGATACCTGAGCACTCGACGGGTTGCCCGGGCTACGGGTCGCAGTGATGGTATCGGGCTTGCTTTGCAGGGTGAAGGTATGACCTGCCACCGCTGCATCCGGAACGTCGCCGTCCTGAAGGTTGATGTTCAGCCGCATGTCCACACCACGGAAGCTGATCATCGATCCGCCTACGGTATCGGGATCGAATTTACCGCCCTGGGTGGCCTCGGCGGTCACATCGTTGCCCAAGCTGTCGGTGATGCTGAACTCGGTACTGCTGAGCATGGTGACTGTGTACGGCTGACCACTGCGGAAGCGATCGTTGTACGTGACGCTGCCGGACACTTGCCCATTGGACAGCTTCACGCGGCCATCATCCACCGCGGGGGCGCTCAGGCTGGTTTCGGTGCGGCTGGTGTTGAGGGCTTGCTCGAATACGCTATAGCCAGAGCTGTTGCCGGCCATCTTGAGCATGTCACCAACCTGCAACTCCAGCTGGGTCTGGTCACCCTGATAAGAGTAGGTACCATCGGCATTGCGCACGAACGGCGCGGTGTCGGTACTGGAACCGGCAAACAGGTACTGGCCGTTCTCATCACGGCTGTTCATGAGGCTCAACAGCTGGTCTTCCAACTGCCCCAGCTCGGCTGCCTTGGCCTTGCGTTCGGTGTCGGTGTAGCCGGCATTACCCGACTCGATCGCCAGCTCGTTGACCCGCGTCAGGATCGTGTTGATCGAATTGAGCGTGGTCTCGGTCTGGTTCAGCGAGTTGGTGATGTTTGTCGCGTTGGTCTTGTACTGGGCCAGCATGTCTGCCTGATTACCCAGCTGCAGCAGACGTGCAGCCCCCACCGGATCATCGGCAGCGGTATTGACCCTGACGAAGGAACTGGCCTCTTCGTTGGTCTTGATCAGGTTGGAATAGTTGCGCTGGTAGTTCGCCGCGCTGGTCTGGTAGAACTGGGCCGTGGAAATACGCATGGATCAATACTCCTTAAAGCGCAGCGATCAGGGTGTTGAAGATGTCCTGCGCCGTCTTGATGATCTGCGACGAGGCCGTGTAGTACTGCTGGTACTTGATCAGGTTGCTGGCTTCTTCATCCAGCTGCACGCCGGACAACGAATCACGGGCACCGGCAGCCTGGGTAAGGATGACGCCGGTTGCCTGGGTGTCCATCTGGCCCTGCTTGGCCTGGGCACCCACACTTTCCACCAGTTTGCCGTAGGCATCGGTAATGCTGATGCCCTTGGTCGAACCGATGTCCATCGTCTGTTTGGTCTGCAGCTCCTGCAGGGACAGTGCATTGCGGTTGTCCGAGGAGCCTGCGCCGGTCAACGATACGGTAAAGCTGTCGCCATTCTTGGGCGAGCCGGCTACATCCATCTCGAAGCTGAATGACTTCTGGACGCCGCTGGCGTCATTGATCGGGTTGCCCGAGGCATCGATCATTGGCACATCGAGCTTCAGGGTATTGCTTTGCCCCGGAATGAAGGTGCCGGTGCCAATACTGTTGCCCTTGGCATCGAAGGCTTCGTAGGTTTGCGGTGAGGTGGTTTCGTCACCGAACACCAGGCGCACCGGGGTGGAATACTTTATGCCGGTTTGCAGCTCCAGACGCTGGGCAGGGTCGGCGATGTCCAGCACCGAGGTCAGGACCGGCTGGGTGATGACACCGGTACCGGTATTGCCGCTGCCGGATGTGGCGGTCAGCGGTGCGGCCAAGGCCAGCCGCTTGGCGTCGGTAAGCACCACATCGATTTCTGCCGAGGCATTGCGGGTCGGGGTGATCTTGAAGCTGTCCCCCACTGCAGCAGTACCGCTCTTGAGGTCGATGCTGAAACCGTCGATCACCGGTGCCGGGTCGTCGTTGGTGCTGTAGGTGCCCATGTCCGTGCCGTCAGGCAGCTTCTTGACCTGGAACTTGTCCGCGGTCGGGCCAACGAACGTCACCTGATAGTCACTGGTGCTCAGCTTGCCGGTATCGCGGATGACAACGTTCAGGGCGGCGTCGCCAGCATTGCCAATCTTGGCAGTGCTGCGCGCAGACATGGCTTTGTCGCTATTGATGTCGCCAAACAGAGCAGCGCCGAACTCACCGTTCTTGTCGATACCTTGGCCGAGCTGCGAGTTGATCTGCTGCGACACCACCAGCGCGATACGACCCAGCTCGTTCATGGCCGGCGCCAGGGTTTCACTCCGGTAGCGCAACAGCCCACCCATTTCACCACCGGTGATGCTGTTGGTGATGTCCATGGTGGTGCTGCCACGATCGAGCTTGATCGCAAACTGCGTAGGGTCGGTGGCGCTGGGTTCAGCGCTCATCTTGTTGGTGGTCTTGCCCAGTACCAGTGACTGGCCGTTCTTCAGGTAGACGTCGATATTGCCGTCACGCTCGACGGTTTGCACGCCCACCAACTCATTGAGCTGGCGCACGGCCTCGTTGCGCTGATCGAGCAGGTCGTTGGGCTGACCATTGACTGCCGAAACCTTGGAAATCTGCTCGTTGTACTGCGCGATACTGGAGGTCAGCTCGTTGATCCGGGCGGTCATCGAGCTCAAGTTGCCATTGATGTTGGTGTTCTGCTCCTTGAACTGGGCAGACAGGCTGTTGAAGCGATTGGCCAACGCATCGGCATTGCTTAACAACAGCTGGCGGGAAGCATCTTCGGTCGGTTTGTTGGCGGCGCTCTGCAAGGCAGAAAAGAAGTTGGTCAGCGCGCCAGTGATACCGGTGTTGCTGTCAGACAACAAGTTGTTGAGCGGCGTGACCTGATTCAGGTAGGCGGTGCTGTCACTGTTGAGCGAGGTGGCGGTCTGCAACTGTGCATCCAGGAAGGCGTTGTACACCCGGCGCACATCCGCCAGCGTGGTACCGGTGCCCATGAACAACTGGCCTTCCTGGAGCGAGCCTTTGGCACGCTGGATGTTCTGCTGACGGGAGTACCCGGCGACATCGGCGTTGGCGATGTTGTTGCCTGTGGTATGCAGACCCGACTGGGAGGCCGACAACCCCGACATGCCAATGTTGATCAAACTCGCCATGTTTCCATACCCTTAAAGTGGTGTTGTGGTACCGAGCGATGCATAGCTCTCGTACGACTTCATCTGTCTTGCGATCTGCGAGATCTTGCTGGCGTAATTCGGGTCGGTGGCGTACCCGGCCTTTTGCAACTCTTGCACGAACTGTTCTGGCTTATCGGCCGCCTTCACCGCTTCTTGATAGCGGGAATTGTTCTGCAGCAGGCTCACCAGGTCGTGGAAGCTGTCCTGGTAGGAATCGTACGAGCGGAACGCTGCCGTCTCCTTGACGAACTGGCCGTCACGGAACTCGCTGGTGATCGCCCGCGCCGAATCGCCTTCCCAATTGCCCGTGGCCTTGATGCCGAACAGGTTGTGGCTGCTGCTGCCATCGCTGTTGCGCATGACCGACTTGCCCCAACCGGTTTCCAGCGCGGCCTGGGCCACCAGGTAACGCGGGTCGACACCGATACGCTTGGCGGCCTGTTCGGCCATCGGCAGCATGGTGGCGACGAACGCGTCGCTGTCGGCGAACGCTTTTTTCGGCGCCAAAGGAGGCTGCGCCACGGCACGGCCGGTGATGCGCAGGCCGCGTTCGGGCACGGCAAAGCTCTGCGCGACCTGCTGCCCATCGCGGGCCGGCACGGCGGCGGTATTGGTGGCTGCCGCCGGAGTGTCCGCCGAGGGCACGATACCGGCCAGCAAACGGTCGGTCAGCTTGCCCGGCAACGCCAGGCGCCGTGAATTGAGCGCGGCAACGTCGTTGCGGCTGGCAGCCGACTGTGCGGCATGTACCGGCTCGGCCACCTTGTTGCCCCACAGCGCCGGCGCACTGCCCTCGATACGCGGGAACGGGCTGGTGTTGACCGGCGCGCTCTTGTTCTTCGACAGCTGGCGCACCAGCACGTCCTGCAGGCCGATACCGCCGCCCTCGCGGGACATGCTCACGGCCAGCTGCTGGTCGTACATGTCGCGGTACTGCTTGACCGTCGCGCTGTTCATCGGGTTGTCATCGGCCAGTACATCACTGGCCTTGCGCGAGGCCTTGAGCATTTCGCTGATGAACAGCGACTCGAACTCCTGGGCCACCTTGCGCACGTTGGCGTCGCTGTCGCGATCACCGTGCTTGAGCGAGCTCAGGCGATTGAGGTCGGTGTAGGCGCCGCTGTCGGCCGCGCTGGAAACCAGGCTTTTCGAGTTCATGCGTGGCGTCCTCAGATCACGATCAGGTCGGCCTGCAAGGCGCCGGCCTGTTTCAGGGCTTCGAGGATGGCCATCAGGTCGCTGGGCGCTGCGCCCACCTGGTTCACCGCACGGACGATTTCATCCAGCGTGGTGCCCGGGCCGAACTTGAACATCGGCTTGGCTTCCTGTTGCGCGTTGACCCGCGAGCGCGGCACCACGGCCGTCTCACCATTGGAGAACGGCCCCGGCTGGCTGACGATCGGGTCTTCGGTGATGGTCACGGTCAGGCTGCCGTGGGTCACCGCGGCCGGCGAGACCTTGACGTTCTGGCCGATCACGATGGTGCCGGTACGCGAATTGATGATGACCTTGGCAACAGCCTGGCCCGGGTCGATCTCCAGGTTTTCAAGGATCGACAGGTAGTCCACACGCTGAGTCGGGTCCATCGGCGCGCTGACGCGCACCGAGCCGCCATCCACGGCCTGGGCCACGCCTGGGCCCAGCAGTTCGTTGACCTTGTCGACGATACGCTTGGCGGTGGTGAAGTCGGGCCGGTTGAGGTTCAACGTCAGACTATTGCCCTGGTTGAAACCACTCGGTACTGCACGCTCCACCGAAGCGCCACCCGGGATACGGCCAGCTGACGGAACGTTGACGGTGATCTTCGAGCCATCGCGGCCTTCGGCATCGAAGCCGCCGACCACCAGGTTGCCCTGGGCGATCGCATAGACGTTGCCGTCGATACCCTTGAGCGGCGTCATCAGCAGGCTGCCGCCGCGCAGGCTCTTGGAGTTGCCGATCGAGGACACGGTAATGTCCACCACCTGGCCGGGCTTGGCGAATGGCGGCAGGTCGGCATGCACCGACACCGCAGCGACGTTTTTCAGCTGCACGTTGCCGGAGCCGGCGGGCACTTTGATGCCGAACTGCGACAGCATGTTGTTGAACGTCTGCAGGGTGAATGGCGTCTGGGTGGTCTGGTCACCCGTGCCGTTGAGCCCCACCACCAGGCCGTAACCGATCAACTGGTTGGAACGCACGCCCGAGATACTGGCGATGTCCTTCAGGCGCTCGGCATGGGCGCCGAACGCACAGGACAGAAGCAAGGTTGCGGCAATCAGTTGCCTGACGTTGAACATGTTCATCCGTACTCAGAAGGGCCAAAGCGGGCTGAGGAAGAAACGGTCCAGCCAACCAGGCTGGCTGGCGTCGGCGAAGGAACCGGTACCCGAATAGGTGATGCGCGCATCGGCCACACGGGTGGACGGCACTGTGTTGTCGGTGGCGATGTCGTCGGCGCGGATCAGGCCGGCGATGCGCACCAGCTCTTCGCCGGTGTTCAGGGTCATCCACTTCTCACCACGCACGGCGATGATGCCGTTGGGCAGCACTTCAGCGACGGTGACAGTGACCGAACCCGTCAGCGTATTGCCTTGGGTAGCCTTGCTGTCGCCCTTGGTGGCGCGCTCACCGCTGTAGCCCGCTTCCAGCGACAGATCGCCGCTGCCGAACGGGTTGTTGGTGCTCGGCGTGGCACCGAACAGCGAGGTCAGGCCGATGTTGGCGCTGCTGTCCTTCTGGATCTGCGAACCGGCATTCTTGCTGGCCGAGGTGCGTTCGTTGAGCGTGATGGTGATGATGTCACCGACGCGGAACGCCTTGCGGTCGCTGTACAGGTTCTGCTCGAAACCGGCCTGGTAGATCGAACCGTTGTTGGCCGCTGCCGGCAACGGGGTGCGCGGCAAAACCGGCGCGTAGTACGGGTCGTTGGGCTTGGCCGTCGGCGCGACGCAACCAGCCAGCAACACCGCCCCCCCCAGGGCGAACAGGGACAACAGACGATTCATGACGCTTACCTCACGGTGTAACAGGGACTTGGGCTTACAACTGCTGGGTGACAAACGACAGCATCTGGTCGGCGGTGGAGATGACCTTGGAGTTCATCTCGTAGGCGCGCTGAGTGGTGATCATGTTCACCAGCTCTTCCACGGTGCTGACGTTGGAGTTTTCCAGGGTCTGCTGCAGGGTGGTGCCGAAGCCGTTCAGGCCTGGGGTACCGACCTGTGGGGCACCACTGGCAGCGGTTTCCAGGAACAGGTTGTCGCCGATCGCCTGCAGGCCGGCCGGGTTGATGAAGTCGGCGGTCTGGATGTTGCCGATCACCTGCGCTGCCGGGTTGCCCGCAGTGGTGATCGACACGGTGCCGTCCTGGCCGACGGTGAAGGTCTGGGCGTCGTTCGGCACGACCACCGCAGGCTCCAGCGCAAAACCATTGGCGGTGACGATCTGGCCGTCGGAGTTCAGGTGGAAGGTACCGTCACGGGTATACGAAACCGTTCCGTCCGGCTGCAGCACCTGGAAGAAACCACGGCCGTTGACCGCCATGTCCAGCGGGTTTTCGGTGGTCTGCAGGCTGCCGGTCTGGAAGTTTTTCTGAGTGCCGACGATGCGCACACCGGTACCGACCTGCAGGCCCGACGGCAGTTCGCTGTCCTGGGTGGACTGCGCGCCTGGCTGGCGTTTGATCTGGTACAGCAGGTCCTGGAACTCGGCGCGGTCACGCTTGAAGCCGGTGGTCGACACGTTGGCCAGGTTGTTGGAAATGACCGTCAGGTTGGTGTCCTGGGCGGACAGGCCGGTTTTAGCGACCCAAAGAGCCGGAAGCATCAGTATTCTCCTCGTGCGCCTGTTTTACGGCACCCGTTCAAGTGTGGTTAGCCGAGTTGCAAAACACGCGCCATGGCTTCGTCGCCTTCCTTGGCCGCGTTCATCATTTTCACGTGCAGTTCGAATTGGCGAGAAAGCGCCAGCACCGACGTCATCTCTTCGACGGCATTGACGTTGCTGCCCTCCAGGAAGCCCGATACGACCTTGACGTTGACGTCGGCAGCAGCCGGCTGGCCGCTGGCGGTGTGGATCAGCCCGTCCAGGCCCTTGGTCAGGCCTTTGGTGTCCGGGTTGACCAGCTTGATCCGGTCGACTTCAGCCATCACCCGCGGGTCTTCACCCATGGAGCGGATGCTGATGGTGCCGTCAGCGCCGACTTCGACCTTCTGCTCTGGCGGAATGGCGATCGGGCCGCCGTTGCCGATCACCGGCATGCCATTGCCGGCGCGCAGCACGCCGAGGGCATCGATGTTCAGGCTACCGGTACGCACGTAGGCTTCGCTGCCATCGGGGGCCTGCACGGCAATGAAGCCCTGCCCCGCCACCGCCACGTCCAGGTCACGCCCGGTCTCGACCATGGGCCCTTCACTGAAGTCGGTGGCAGGACGCTCGGTCATGGCATACGCCCGCGACGGAAAGCTGTCACCAAACACCGGCATCGAGCGCGCCTGCTCCAGGTCACGCTGGAAACCATTGGTGGAAATGTTCGCCAGGTTGTTGGCATGGGCCTTCTGCGCCAGCGCGTTCTGGCTGGCACCGGTCATGGCCACATAAAGCATCTTGTCCACAGTCATCCTCCGCTGCACTGGCGATTGCTTGCCGCTCGCCGTTGCTGTGCAGGCACTCAAGCAAGTTCCGAACCAACTTTTTGAAATCGTGGAATAGCCCGTAAATACAGGCTTTGAGGGGAGCTGCCGACCATGAGAACGCCGGTTATCCGGCGCCGGGTTGCCGGTAGCGGCAAAGCAGGTGCTTGCACCGGCCTCATCGCCGGCAAGCCGGCTCCCGCGATATCCGCAGCTCAGAACCCTGTGGGAGCCGGATTGCCGGCGATGAGGCCGGTGCAGGCAATCACCGATCGCGGCAACCGCCATTGTTGTAAGGCCCGGCAAAACGCTTCCAGCCATCCCCCGGCGACCATTGAGAGCACACCAAGCGCCCATCCACCTGGCTTTCCCAGCGCCACCAGGGCGCAGTACCGGCCTGCGCCTGATACAGGCAGAAGGCAGCGAGCAACGCGACAAGCAACCTTTTCATGAAACACTCCTGCAAAAACGACAAACCCCTTCACGACAAAGGGGTTCGCCTTCACACCATTAACCCGCGACCATCAAGTCATCTGAATGATGGTCTGCATGATGGTGCTTTCGGTGGAGATGGTCTTGGCGTTCGCCTGGTAATTGCTCTGCGCCTTGATCAGCTCGACCAGCTCCTGGGTCAGGTTGACGTTCGAAGCCTCCAGCGCATTGGACTCGACGCTACCCAGCGTACCGGTCTTGGGCTCATCGATGCCGGGAATGCCGGAAGAGAAGGTTTCGGTCCAGCGGGTGCCACCGATCTGCTGCAGCCCCTGCTCGTTGGCGAAACTGGCCAGTGCCACCTGGCCAATGGCGCGCGACTGCTGGTTGCTGAAGCTGGCGAACAGCACACCAGTGGAGTCGATGCTCAGGCTCGAGAGGATACCGGTGGCGTAGCCATCCTGGGACTGCGACATGCGCGCGGTCTCGGTGTTGTAGGACGTGGTGCTGTTCATCGACAGTTTCATGCCGTCGGCGTTGCCGGCAGCGCCATTGGACGCCCAGTTGCCCGCCGCATCTTCCACCGCCGGCACCCAACCAGTCATGGTGAAGGTGTTGTTGGTCACGGTGAACGATGCACCCGCCGGGTGCCCTGTGTTATCGGCAGTCATGCTGCTGACAGAACCATCGCTGCTGAAACTGATGGTGCCGGTCAGCGGCGTGGTGGAAGCAGGATCGAACGGGTTACGACCGTCGACCAACGTGTACATGGTCCATTCGTTCGTACCGGTTTTGCGGTAGAACTGCTCCATGGTGTGCTCGTTACCCTGGCTGTCGTACACCTTGGTCGGGAACGACTTGGAATAGGTCGTCTCGTCGGCAGGATCGAACGGCAGGTTCGGCACCATGGCGCCCGTGCCATCATCGATTTCCAACGGAATGTCGGTGGCCGACGAATTCAGGTTGATGCCTTGGTCGATCAACGTGGTGGCCTTGGGCTGCAGTGCCGAGGTGTCGATCTGCAGGTCAGACAGCACACCCTTCTGGATCTTGCCATTGGCATCGGCAGCGTAGCCTTGCAGGCGCAGGCCATCAGAGGTGACCACGAAGTTGTTCTTGTCGGCCTGGAAAGCACCGGCACGGGTGTAGACGCGCGAGCCGTTGTCGGAGAGGACGAAAAAGCCCTGACCCTGGATACCCATGTCCAGCACGTTACCCGTGTTATTGACGTCACCCTGGGAGAACTGCTGCGAGATCGCCGCCAGACGCACGCCGTTGCCGACCTGGTTCTTGCCCACACCCAGGCGATTGGCGCCGGCATAGACGTCGGCGAACTCGGCACGCGAGGATTTGAAGCCAGTGGTGTTGACGTTGGCGATGTTGTTGCCGGTAACGTCCAGCTGCTTGTTGGCTGCGTACAGACCGCTAAGGCCGATATTGAAAGACATGAATTCGCTCCTGTGCCGCGCTAGCGGGCCTTAGATACCGATGGTTTGTACGTCAGAGAGGGAGACCTTGCCGACGCCCGCAAGGTTGAGCACCATTTCGCCGGTGGCATTGAAGCTGACGCTGGTCACCTTGGCCGGCAGCAGCGTGCTCATCTGCACCGACTGGCCATCCACGGTGGTGCTGGCGGTGAAGGTGTAGGTACCCGGGTCGACCTTCTCGCCACTGTTGTTGGTGCCGTCCCAGATGAAGTCGGCATAACCGGCTGCCTGCTCACCCAACTCGATGGTCTTGACGGTGTTGCCGTCCTTGTCCTTGATGGTGATCTTCGCTTCACTGATTGCCTGCGGCACGACGAACTGCGCATTGAAGCTCTGGGTGGTATCGACCACCGCCTTGTCGTTCTGCACCACCACCGAACGGCCGACCAGCGACGAGGCCTGCAGGGCCTGGGACGAAGCCATGGCATTGGTGATGCTGCTGACCGACTCGTTCAGGGACGTGATGCCTTCCAGGCTGCTGAACTGCGCCAACTGGGCCACGAACTCGCCGTTTTCCTGCGGGTCCAGCGGATTCTGGTGCTGCATCTGGGTAACCAGCAACTGCAGGAACGCGTCCTTGCCAAGCGCGTCGGTACCGGTCTTGGACGCGGTATCGGTGGCTTTCTTGGCGGTACCACCGACGCCCGACGCTGTCAGGACATCATTTAGGTTCACACCGCTACTGCTATCGACTGCCATGGTCTGGATTCCTTATCACTGACCCAGGGTCAGTACTTTCTGCATCATGTTCTTGGCGGTGTTCATCAGCTCGGCGTTGGTCTGGAACGCGCGGCTGGCGGAGATCATGTCAGCCATCTCCTCGACCACATTGACGTTCGGGTAGTAGACGTATCCGTCCTTGTTCGCCGCCGGATGGTTGGGTTCGTAGCGTGCTTCGAGGTTGCTCTGGTCTTCGATGATGCCCTTGACCTGCACACCCTGCCCTGCCTCGCCCTGATCTTCGAACAGCGACTGGCTGCCGCCGGCTTGCGCATTCTGGAAGGTGGTGGCAAACACCGGGTGCCGCGCGCGGTAGGTCTGGTCGATGCTCGACGAAACGGTCTCGGCGTTGGCGATGTTGGAAGCAACGGTGTTGAGGCGGGTGTTCTGCGCACTCATGCCGCTACCGGCAATGTTGAAGACACTGGACAGGGACATGGTCATTCTCCTCGCAGGGCCGATACCAGCCCTTTGAATTTACTGTTGAGCAAGGTGAAGCTGGCCTGGAAGCCAATGGCGTTTTCCGTGTAGTTCGATTGCTCGATCTGGGCGTCCACGGTGTTCTGGTCGATCGACGGCTGCGTCGGCGTGCGGTACTGCAGCGTGTCGTCGGCCATTGCCAGGCCTTCGGCCTCGATGTGGCGGCTGTTGGTACGGTCCATGGCAAAGCGGCCACCGCTCTGCTGCTTCTGGCTTTCGGCGGCGAGCACCGAAGAGAAGTCCATGTCACGCGCCTTGTAATTGGGCGTGTCAGCGTTGGCGATGTTGTTGGCCAGCACTTCGGCGCGCTGGGCGCGGAAGCCCAGGGCCTTTTCATGGATGCCAAGCGCCTTGTCGAAACTGATGCTCATGTCGGGGAAACCTTCGAAGGTTGACCGGAATATCGTTGGCCAAGCTATAGCAAGGGCTGTGCCAATGTTTTGAAAGGCCGGAAACATTGGGCTGGAGCAGGGATGGCTGATGGCGCGATGCCAGAAAAGCGGCAAAAGGCTTCCGCCTGGAGAAGGGAAAGCGGCAATTGCCGGGCGGCAAAAGCGGCAAAACAAAAAATTGACGTCAAGCGGCGTGAGTGGCGACGGGGTGCAAAAGGCCTGCTTTTAGAGTGCGGGTTTCTTGAGATCGAACGCCGCGCTGGCGGCGCTCGATGTCAGGCTTCCCAAAACAGCCCGCAGCCCATCACTTGGCCTGGTAAATGATTCCCGGGCTGCACTGCACCATCTGGTAATGGTCCGGCAAACCATTGAGCGCCTCGGAGGCCCCCAGGAAAAGATACCCACCCGGCTTCAGGGTGCTGTGAATACGCAGCAAGATGTCTTTCTTCACCTGTGCCGAGAAATAGATCAACACATTCCGGCAAAACACGATGTCGAACTTGCCCAGCGCGGCATAGCTGTCGAGCAGGTTGAACGAGCGGAACTCAACCCGGCTGCGAATGGCCGGTTTCACCGCCCAGCGCCCTGGCCCCTTGGTGTCGAAGTAGCGCTGCAAGCGCTCCTGGGACAGGCCACGGGCGATCGCCAGGCTGTCGTACTCGCCGGTCTTGCAGTTGTTCAGCATCGAACCGGACAGGTCGGTGGCAACGATCTGCGCACCCATCTTCAACTGGCCCAGGTTGCTGCGCTCGAACTCATCGATGGCCATCGAAATGGAGTACGGCTCCTGGCCCGACGAGCAGGCCGCCGACCACATGCGCAGGCGCTGGCCGGGGTTGTTCTTGATGAACTCGGGAATGACCTTGTTCTTCAGCACTTCGAATGGGTAGGTATCGCGAAACCACAAGGTTTCGTTGGTGGTCATCGCATCCACCACCTGCTCGCGCAAGCCGCCACGTGGCTGGGCCTGGATGCGCTGCACCAGCTCACCCAGGCTCTTGATGCCCTGCTGCTCCATCAGCTTGTTCAGACGGCTGGAGACCAGGTACTGCTTGTTCTCACCCAGCAGGATGCCACAGGCTTTCTCCAGGAATACCCGGAACTGTTCGAAATCCAAATTACCCGTAGACACTACTGCGGCCTCTTTTCAATCACAGGTACCGGGAGTCGCCTCCCGGCTACTTCAATGCGTTGCCTTGATCCGGTCGACCACGCGCTGGGCCAGGTCGTCCGGCTTGAACTTGGCCAGGAAGTCATCGGCACCGACCTTCTTGACCATCGCCTGGTTGAACACCCCGGACAACGAAGTATGCAGGCAGATATGCAGTTTTTGCATGCGCGGGTCACTGCGGATCTCGGCCGTCAGCGTATAGCCGTCCATCTCTGGCATCTCGATGTCCGAAATCATCATCAGGAACTCTTCTTCCGGCCGCTTGCCCTCGTCCACCAGCTTGCGCAGGTAGTCCAGGGCCTGGCGCCCATCATTGAGCGCCACCACCTCGACACCGACCGTCTGCAGGCAGCGGCTGACCTGCTTGCGCGCCACCGACGAATCATCGACGGTCAGCACACGCAGCAGTACGGCCTTGTCCTGCGTGTCGGCATCGACCACACCGGCTGACACCGACTCGGACGACGGCGCCACCTCGGCCAGCACCTTTTCCACGTCGATGATTTCAACCATGCGGTTGTCCACCCGGGTGACCGCAGTCAGGTAGTGGTCGCGGCCAGTGCCCTTGGGTGGCGGGTGGATCTCTTCCCAGTTCATGTTGACGATGCGCTCCACCGAGTGCACCAGAAAACCCTGGGTCTTGGTGTTGTACTCGGTGATGATCACGAAGCTGTTGCGAGTCTCTTCCTTCAGCCCGGGCAAACCGGTGGCCATCGACAGGTCGAGAATCGGGATGGTCGCCCCACGAATGTTGGCCACACCACGCACCACCGGGTGGGACTTGGGCAGCACGGTCAGCTCAGGGCATTGCAGCACCTCGCGGACCTTGAACACGTTGATGCCGTAAAGCTGCGCGCCGTTGAGGCGGAACAGCAGCAATTCCAGGCGATTCTGCCCAACCAGCTGTGTGCGCTGGTTGACTGAATCCATTACCCCCGCCATGCCTGACTCCTTTTTCTTTCTGCCATTTCGTAGCCACTCCTACAGCGAGTCGGCACGGGCTTTGCTTTTTTGAGCGTCATGTACACGAAAACGACAATTTTCCGACGACTGACGCACCTGCTGAGCGGCTCGCTGGCTGCGCTGTGCCTGCTGGCACCCGGCGCTCGCACGCTGGCGGACGCGGTTACCTTGCCTGAACAGCTTATCGGTGTCACCCAAGGGTTTCTTGAATTCACCGTAGAGGATTACCTGGCCACGACCCAGACAGCAGGCCGCTACGAAATACAGGTCAACTCGCTCGACCCGCGCCTGCGCATGCCCCTGTGCAGCCAGCAACTGGACGCCTCGCTGGAAAGCCCGGCGCAGCCACTGGGGCGTGTAACGATACGTGTAGCCTGCAACGGCGCCGCGCCGTGGACCGTCTTCGTACCGGCAACAGTGCGGCTGTTCCGCGATGTGGTGGTGGTTACCCGCCCGCTGAAGCGCCAGAATATCGTTGGCGAAGGTGACGTGGCCCTGCGCGAACGTGACGTTGGCACCCTCACCCAAGGCTTTCTCACCGACCTCGACCAGGCGGTCGGCATGAAGATGCTGCGCCCGACGGTGATCGACCAGGTGCTGACCCCGCAGCACCTGGAGCAGGCCGAAGTGATACGCAAGGGCGATCATGTGGTGATCATCGCCCGCAGCGGCAGCCTCGCCGTACGTATGCCCGGCGAGGCCCTCAGCAAGGGCGGCCAGGGCGAACAGATCCGGGTGCGCAACCTGAATTCGCAGCGGGTAGTGAAGGCCCGGGTCACGGCCCCCGGCCAAGTGGAGGTCGCCATGTAGATTGGGCTGGCGGTGTGCAACCGCTTTTCCTAAACTGTGTCAGAACGGGTTCGCGGGCTTGCCGACAGGCGGCTAAGCATTTGTGCCTAAAGTTTCTTTCGGGATGGCCGAAAACATGGCAAGCGTCCAAATACCCAGGGGTTTCTGATCATGGTCATCGACTTCAGTCGTTTGAATAACTCTCCGTCCATCACGGGCGGCGTTCGCGGCAATGCCGCGCCCGGCAACGCCGACAAGTCCGGCGAAACCACCGCGCCGAAAAGCGCAAGCGCCAGCGGAGAAGCGGTACACCTCAGCCAAGAGGCCCAGCAGTTGCAAAAGGTCAGCGACAAGCTGCGCGACCAGCCCGTTGTCGACAATGCCCGCGTGGCACAGTTGAAACAGGCGATCGCAGATGGCAGCTACCAGGTCGATGCCGGCCGGGTCGCCAGCAAACTGCTCGATTTCGAAGCCCAGCGCTGACCGTTCGGCGCGCTGACTTCACGGACGCTTGAAAAGCCAAGAGTTAGCCATGCACGACATCACATTGCTGCAACTGATCGAAGACGACATCGCCCCTACCCAGGAGCTGCTCGACCTGCTTGAGCAGGAGGCAGTCGCCCTGCACGGGCGCGATATGGCGCCGCTGGAGGGCATCCTGGCCCGCAAGCAATCGCTGATCGTTCTGCTCGAGCAGCAAGGCATCCGCCGCCATAACCTGCTCACCAGCCTCGGCCTCAGCGCCGACCGCGCCGGGGTGCAGGCCGTCGCTGCGCAGTCGCCGAACGGTGAAGTCATCATGCAACAACTCAACGTGCTGACCGAATTGATGGAAACCTGTCAGAAGGTCAACGAGACCAATGGCAGGATCGTTCAGGTACAACAGCACGTCACAGCCAACCAGATCAGAATCCTCATGGGCGGCGACTCTCCGTCGCTCTACGACAGCCGTGGCGCCACCTCGCCATTGGCCAAGCCCCGGGCGCTCAGCCAAGTGTGATTAGTTCTATCAAGGCACGGAACATACTGGCAAAATGCCGTTACTTGCGTGTGTCGTTTTTGCCTGGAGATTGATAACCCGTGTTCAATGAGACCGATGCTCCGCAGCCGCCAAAGGTGCTGAACACTCCTTTGGAGATTGCGGCCAACCTGCGCCAGTTGATGGAGAGCCATGATCCTTTGATCATCACCTTCCATGAGCGCAGCCAGCGCTTTCAGAGCTACGTGGTTCATGTGGACCGTGACAGCAATACCTTGGCGCTGGACGAGATGATCCCGCGCGATGGCGAAAAATTCATCGAGAACGGCGAGCCGTTCCGCGTCGAAGGTTTCCACGACGGCGTACGCATTGCGTGGGAGTGCAACCACGAACTGAGGATCACCGAGGTCGATGGCCACCGTTCATACCGCGGCGCCCTGCCGGACGAGATGACCTACCACCAGCGCCGCAATGCATTCCGCGCCGCACTGAAGCTGTCGCAGCTGGTCGATGTGATTCTCGACGGCACCCACCTCAAGGGCAATGGCGCCTTGCGCGGCAAGCTGCTGGACATCTCCGCCACGGGCTGCAAACTGCGCTTTGAAGGCAATGTCGAGGAGCGCCTGCAACTGGGCCAGGTTTACGAGCGCTTCAAGGCCAGCAGCCCGCTGGGGCTGGTGGACACCATGGTCGAGCTGCGCCACCTGCATTACGAAGAGCGGATCAACACCACCTTTGCCGGCGTGCGTTTCCATAACCTCAATGGCCAGGCGCAGCGCAAGATAGAGAGCTTCGTGTACCAGTTGCAGCGCGAAGCGCGGCGGTTCGATAAAGACGATTATTGATCGCCTGCCGAACGCGCAAACGCCACCTCAAGACTAGTGCCAGTCTTTCAAGCGATTTAGCGCCGCTTTGCGGCCCATCGCCGGCAAGCCGGCTCCCACAGGGTCTGCGCAGCTCTTGAAGTCTGCGCTGTACCTTAAGGAGCCGGCTTGCCGGCGATGGGCTGCGCAGCAGCCCTAATAAAGCTAATTTTTTTGTGCCTACCCCGGCCCCGCCTCAAACCGGCTTGCTAACCTCGCCCGGGTCAGCCGGTTCGGCCTTCTCTTCCGCCTCGGTATCTTCAGCCGCCACCGGCGCCTGCATCACCTCCTGCACGGTCTGTTCATCCACCCGCGGGTCGAGCGCCGCCGACAATGGCGAACCCGCCGCCGGCATGGCCACGTGCCCCAGCGGCGCATCCTGTACCTGGTGCAGCCCGGTGACCGCCTTCGGGCGAATCCGCCACACCAGCACCAGCGCGAAGAACACGAAGAAGGCATACAGCATCTGCGCGCCCAGCACCTTCATCAGCACCCCCGCCGCCAGCGGTCCGATGCACGCCCCCACGCCGTAGGTGACCAGCAGCATGGCGGTCAGCGAGACACGCCGCTCGCTTTCCACGTGGTCATTGGAAAATGCGACAGCCAGGGGATAAAGGCAGAACTGCAGCAGCGAAATCAGAAAGCCGATGCCGAACAGCAACTCCAACGGCACATTGGGCAAGATCGCCAGCGGCGCCGCCGCCAGCGCCAGGCCCACGGCCACGCTGCGGATCAGCACGGCCCGGTCATAACGGTCGGACAACCAGCCCAACGGCCACTGCACCAGCAGCCCGGCAAAGATGCAGCTACCCATGAACAAGCCGATCTGTTCGGTAGAAAGCCCCTGGCTGGACGCATACAGCGGCGCCAGGCCGTAGAAGGAGCCGACGATCAAACCCGAACCGAGCACGGTGCTCAGCGACTGCGGCACGCGCTTGATGAAGAATTTAGGCTCCATCGGTGCCGGGCGCAGCGGCGCCGGGTGAATGCGCCGGGTCATCGCCACCGGCACCAGGCACAGGGCGAAGCACATCGCGACCAGCATCAACAGCTCAGGGCCAAGCTCGGGGTGCACCACCAGAATCAGCTGACCGAGCACCAGCCCCAGGTAGGAGGCAATCATGTAGCCGCCGAATACCGCGCCGCGGTGCTTGGCGTCGGCCTGCTCGTTGAGCCAGCTTTCGATGACCATGTACTGGCACATCATGCCCAGGCCAACGAGCATCCGCAGCCCGACCCAGGCCGGTAGCCAGTTGGTCATGCCATGGCCCAGCACTGCCGCGCAGACGATGCCGGCGCAGGTGGTATAGGCCCGGATGTGCCCTACCCGGCCGATCAGTCGGTGGCCAACCTTGCCACCAACAGCCAGGCCGAAATAGTTGGCCGCCATCAAGGCACCGACCCATAGGCTGTCGACATGATCGGCCGCCAGGCGCAGTGCCAGGTAAGTACTGAGCAGACCCGAGCCGATAAGCATCATCAAGGCAGCGAAATACAACGACTGAAACGGCTTCCAGATGTTTCGCATACGTCCCGTCGGGCTCCCTGGTCAGGTGGCGTTGGCTTGCTGGCAAGCATAAAAGCAAATCAGCCACGGCGCAGTCCCCTGCCTGCGAAATAGCAGAACAGGGGCGCGCGCAGTAGCGTTCGTGTCGCGCTCAGGCTTGTGCCGCCAACACTCGCCGCTCCCACGGCGTGATCTCGTTGTAGAAATCAGTCAACTCGAGCGTCTTGGTGGCAGCGTAACCTTCGATGAACTCAGCCCCGAACAGTTCCCGGGCCAAGGCGCTGCGCTTGAGGCGCTCCAGCGCCGCGTGCAGGGTGCATGGCAGGCTCAGGTGCTCAGGCACCTCGAACTCACCCTGGATGGCCGGTGCAGGCTCCAGGCGCTGCTCGATGCCGTGCAGGCCGGCTGCCAGGCTGGCGGCAATGGCCAGGTAGGGGTTTGCATCTGCACCCGGCAGGCGGTTCTCCACCCGCCGCGCTACGGGGGCGCTGGCCGGAATACGCAGCCCCGCAGCGCGGTTGTCCTCCGACCAACAGGCATTGTTCGGCGACGCATAGGGATGGCACAGCCGCTGGTACGAGTTGACATTGGGCGCGAACAGCGCGGTGAAATCGGCCATGCACGCCTGCAGGCCACCTATGAAATGATGGAAGGTCTGGCTCGGCCGCCCCTGGTCATCGCTGAACACGTTTCGCCCCGTGGCGATCTCCACCAGGCTCTGATGAATATGCATCGAGCTGCCCGGCGTATGCGCCAGGGGCTTGGCCATGCACACCACTGTCAGGCCATGCTTGAGCGCGACTTCCTTGAGCAGGTGCTTGAACAGGAAGGTCTGGTCGGCCAGCAACAAGGGGTCACCGTGCAGCAGGTTGATTTCGAACTGGCTGACGCCCATTTCATGCATGAAGGTGTCGCGCGGCAGGCCCAGCGCCGCCATGCACTGATAAACCTCCTGAAAGAACGGCCGCAGGCCGTTGTTGGAACTGACACTGAATGCCGAGTGGCCGAGCTCGCGGCGGCCATCCTTGCCCAACGGCGGCAAAAATGGCTGTACAGGGTCACTGTTGGGCGCAAAGACGAAGAACTCCAGCTCGGTTGCAACGACCGGCGCCAGGCCCAAAGCGGCGTAGCGGGCGATCACCGCTTTGAGCAGCCCGCGGGTGGACAGCCCTGACGGCCGGCCATCGAGCTCATTGGCATCGCAGATCGCCAGCGCCAGGCCCTCCTCGCTCCAGGGCAAGCGGTGGATCTGCGCAGGCTCCGCCACCAGGGCCAGATCGCCATCGTCGCTGCCGTAGTATTTCGCTGGCGGGTAGCCCCCCATGATGCATTGCAACAAGACGCCACGTGCCATTTGCAGGCGCCTGCCTTCGAGGAAGCCTTCGGCAGTCATGACCTTGCCACGAGGGACACCGTTAAGGTCGGGAGTGACACATTCGATCTGGTCGATGCCCTGGAGGTGCTCGGCGAGCGAGCGCGGGGCTGCGGTGGTCATGACGCTTGTCCTTGTTGTTATGGGCTGGCAACAACATAGGCTGGGGGTGTTTAAAATATCAAGCACCTGCATCCGCAACGATGCAGTTCTTGCCCCCTCACTCGCGCAGGGTCATGCCATTGGACGGCAATGGCAGCGCCGTTTTATACCGCACCTGCTTCAAGGCAAAGCTCGACCGTATGTTCGCCACCCCCGGCAGTCGTGTCAGGTAATCGAGAAACCGCTCCAGCGCCTGGATGCTCGGCAACAGCACCCGTAACAAATAGTCGGGGTCGCCGGTCATCAGGTAGCACTCCATCACCTCCGGCCGCTCGGCGATTTCTTCCTCGAAGCGGTGCAGCGCCTGCTCTACCTGCTTCTCCAGGCTGACATGGATGAACACGTTGACATCCAGCCCCAGCACCTCTGGCGACAGCAAGGTCACCTGCTGGCGGATCACGCCAAGCTCTTCCATGGCCTTGACCCGGTTGAAACAGGGCGTGGGCGACAGGTTCACCGACCGCGCAAGTTCTGCGTTGGTGATGCGGGCGTTGTCCTGAAGGCTGTTGAGAATGCCGATATCGGTACGATCGAGTTTGCGCATGAGACAAAATCACCGGTTTTTTGTGTTTATGCGGAATGTTTATCTGCGCCGCTCGCTAAAGGCAATCAACTTGAGAGAAAAATTCTCCCGGCGTGTCACTACTATGTAATTGACGCTGACCTGCCAGTCACAAGCCGGTGATCAGCGGCGGCCGCTTCAGAGCTCACAAAAACAACATCCGAGCGAGCGTAAAAAGCATGAACGAGTACGCCCCCCTGCGTTTGCATGTGCCCGAGCCTACCGGCCGGCCAGGCTGCCAGACCGATTTTTCCTACCTGCGCCTGAACGACGCGGGTCAAGTCCGTAAACCGCCCATCGATGTCGATGCTGCCGACACCGCCGACCTGTCCAACAGCCTGGTCCGCGTGCTCGACGAGCACGGCGATGCGCTTGGCCCGTGGGCCGAAGACATCGATCCGCAGCTGCTGCGCCAAGGCATGCGCGCCATGCTCAAGACGCGGATATTCGACAGCCGCATGGTGGTCGCCCAGCGCCAGAAGAAGATGTCCTTCTACATGCAGAGCCTGGGCGAAGAAGCCATCGGCAGCGCCCAGGCGCTGGCGCTGAACCGCACCGACATGTGCTTCCCCACCTACCGCCAGCAGAGCATCCTGATGGCCCGCGACGTGTCGCTGGTGGAAATGATCTGCCAACTGTTGTCCAACGAACGCGACCCGCTCAAAGGTCGCCAACTGCCGATCATGTATTCGGTGCGCGAAGCCGGCTTCTTCACCATCAGCGGCAACCTGGCGACGCAGTTCGTACAGGCGGTCGGCTGGGCCATGGCCTCGGCGATCAAGGGCGATACCAAAATCGCCTCGGCCTGGATCGGCGACGGCGCCACGGCCGAGTCGGACTTCCACACCGCGCTGACCTTCGCCCACGTATACCGCGCCCCGGTGATCCTCAACGTGGTCAACAACCAGTGGGCGATCTCCACCTTCCAGGCCATCGCCGGCGGCGAATCGACCACCTTCGCCGGCCGTGGCGTGGGTTGCGGTATCGCCTCCCTGCGTGTGGACGGCAACGATTTCGTCGCTGTATATGCCGCCTCGCGCTGGGCCGCCGAACGCGCCCGCCGTGGCCTGGGCCCGTGCCTGATCGAGTGGGTCACCTACCGCGCCGGCCCGCACTCAACCTCCGACGACCCATCCAAATACCGCCCTGCCGACGACTGGAGCCACTTCCCGCTGGGCGACCCGATCGCCCGCCTGAAGCAGCACCTGATCAAGATCGGCCACTGGTCCGAGGAAGAACACCAGGCCGTCACCGCCGAGTTCGAAGCGGCCGTCATCGCCGCGCAAAAGGAAGCCGAACAATACGGCACCCTGGCCAACGGCCACATCCCGAGTGCAGCTTCGATGTTCGAGGACGTGTACAAGGAAATGCCCGACCACCTGCGCCGTCAGCGCCAGGAACTGGGGGTTTGAGATGAACGACCACAACAACAGCATCAAACCGGAAACCGCCATGGCCACCACTACCATGACCATGATCCAGGCCCTGCGCTCGGCCATGGACGTCATGCTTGAGCGCGACGACAACGTGGTGATCTACGGCCAGGACGTGGGTTACTTCGGCGGCGTGTTCCGCTGCACCGAGGGCCTGCAGACCAAGTACGGCAAGTCGCGCGTGTTCGACGCGCCGATCTCCGAGAGCGGTATCGTCGGCACCGCCGTGGGCATGGGGGCCTATGGCCTGCGGCCGGTGGTGGAAATCCAGTTCGCCGATTACTTCTACCCCGCCTCCGACCAGATCGTCTCGGAAATGGCGCGCCTGCGCTATCGCTCGGCCGGCGAATTCATCTCGCCACTGACCCTGCGCATGCCTTGCGGTGGCGGCATCTACGGTGGCCAGACCCACAGCCAGAGCCCCGAAGCGATGTTCACTCAGGTGTGCGGCCTGCGCACGGTGATGCCCTCCAACCCGTACGACGCCAAAGGCCTGCTGATCGCCTCGATCGAATGCGATGACCCGGTGATCTTCCTGGAGCCCAAGCGCTTGTACAACGGCCCGTTCGACGGCCACCACGACCGCCCGGTGACGCCGTGGTCCAAGCACCCGCAAAGTGCCGTGCCAGACGGTTACTACACCGTGCCGCTGGACAAAGCGGCCATCACCCGCCCAGGCAACGACGTCACCGTATTGACCTACGGCACCACCGTCTACGTGGCCCAGGTGGCCGCCGAGGAAACCGGTGTGGATGCCGAAGTGATTGACCTGCGCAGCCTCTGGCCGCTGGACCTGGACACCATCGTCGCGTCGGTGAAAAAGACCGGCCGCTGCGTGGTGGTGCATGAAGCCACCCGTACCTGCGGCTTCGGCGCCGAACTGGTAGCGCTGGTGCAGGAGCATTGCTTCCATCACCTCGAAGCGCCCATCGAGCGCGTCACCGGTTGGGACACGCCCTACCCTCACGCACAGGAATGGGCGTATTTCCCAGGCCCTTCGCGGGTAGGCGCGGCATTGAAACGGGTCATGGAGGTCTGAATGGGCACGCACGTCATCAAGATGCCGGACATTGGCGAAGGCATCGCGCAAGTCGAACTGGTCGAATGGTTCGTCAAGGTCGGCGATGTAATCGCCGAAGACCAGGTGGTGGCCGATGTCATGACTGACAAGGCCACCGTGGAAATCCCTTCGCCGGTCAGCGGCAAGGTGCTGGCCCTGGGCGGCCAGCCGGGTGAAGTGATGGCGGTCGGCAGCGAGCTGATCCGCATCGAAGTGGAAGGCAGCGGCAACCATGTGGATGTGCCGCAGGCCAAACCGGTAGAAGCCCCGGCAGCCCCAGCAGCCGCCAAGGCAGAACCGCGTGTCGAAGCGCAACCGGTAGCCAGCCCGGCTGTCTCGGCGCACACCGCCGCGCCGATCGTGGCGCGCCAGGCCGACGAAAAACCTCTGGCCTCGCCTGCCGTGCGCAAGCGCGCCCTGGATGCCGGCATCGAACTGCGTTACGTGCATGGCAGCGGCCCGGCCGGGCGCATCCTGCACGAAGACCTGGATGCATTCATCAGCAAGCCGCAGAGCCCTGCGGGCCAGGCGCCAGGAGGCTACGCGAAACGCACCGACAGCGAACAGGTGCAAGTGATCGGCCTGCGCCGCAAGATCGCCCAGCGCATGCAGGATGCCAAGCGCCGTGTGGCGCACTTCAGTTATGTCGAGGAAATCGACGTCACCGCACTCGAAGCCCTGCGCCAAGAGCTCAACAGCAAGTACGGCGACAGCCGCGGCAAGCTGACCCTGCTGCCATTCCTGGTCCGCGCCCTGGTCGTGGCACTGCGCGACTTCCCGCAGATCAACGCGACCTACGACGACGAAGCCCAGGTCATCACCCGCCATGGTGCGGTGCATGTGGGGGTCGCCACACAGGGCGACAACGGGCTGATGGTACCGGTGCTGCGCCACGCCGAAGCGGGCAGCCTGTGGGGCAACGCCGGCGAGATTTCCCGACTGGCGAGCGCCGCACGCAACAACAAGGCCAGCCGCAAGGAACTGTCCGGCTCCACCATCACCCTGACCAGCCTGGGCGCCTTGGGTGGCATCGTCAGCACACCGGTGGTCAACACACCGGAAGTGGCGATCGTCGGGGTCAACCGTATCGTCGAGCGGCCGATGGTGATCGATGGCCAGATCGTTATTCGCAAGATGATGAACCTGTCCAGCTCGTTCGACCACCGTGTGGTCGATGGCATGGATGCCGCGCTGTTCATCCAGGCTGTACGTGGCCTGCTTGAACAACCCGCCTGCCTGTTCGTGGAGTGAGCATGCAACAGACTATCGACACCACCCTGCTGATCATCGGCGGCGGCCCTGGCGGCTACGTGGCCGCCATCCGCGCCGGGCAACTGGGCATCCCCACCGTGCTGGTGGAAGGCCAGGCGCTGGGCGGCACCTGCCTGAACATCGGCTGCATCCCGTCCAAGGCACTGATCCATGTGGCCGAGCAGTTCCATCAGACATCCCGCTACACCGAGCCGTCCGAACTTGGCATCAGCGTCTCCACGCCACGCCTGGACATCGGCCGCAGCGTGGCCTGGAAGGACGGCATCGTTGACCGACTGACCACTGGCGTCGCTGCACTCCTGAAAAAACACGGGGTCAAGGTCATCCATGGCTGGGCGAAGATCCTCGACGGCAAGCACGTCGACGTCGATGGCCAGCGCATCCAGTGCGAGCACCTGCTGCTGGCCACCGGCTCGAACAGCGTCGAACTGCCCATGCTGCCGCTGGGCGGGCCGATCATCTCTTCGACCGAAGCCCTGGCCCCTCAAACACTGCCCCAGCATCTGGTGGTGGTTGGCGGCGGCTATATCGGCCTGGAGCTAGGCATCGCCTACCGCAAATTGGGCGCGCAGGTGAGCGTGGTGGAGGCGCGTGAGCGCATCTTGCCGACCTACGACAGCGAGCTGACCGCGCCGGTGGCCGAATCGCTGAAGAAGCTGGGCATCGCTGTGCACCTTGGGCACAGCGTCGAAGGTTACGACAGCGGTTGCTTGCTGGCCCGCGATGCTCAAGGTGCACAGCTGCGCCTGGAGGCCGACCGGGTGCTGGTGGCTGTTGGCCGCCGCCCGCGCACGCAGGGCTTCAATCTGGAAAGCCTCGAACTGAAGATGAACGGTGCGGCCATCGCCATCGACGAACGCTGCCAGACCAGCATGCGCAACGTCTGGGCCATCGGTGACGTGGCCGGCGAACCGATGCTGGCACACCGTGCAATGGCGCAAGGTGAAATGGTCGCCGAAATCATTGCCGGCAAGGCACGACGGTTCGAGCCCTGCGCAATTGCAGCGGTGTGTTTTACAGACCCGGAAGTCGTTGTGGTCGGCAAGACCCCGGAACAGGCCAGCCAGCAAGGGCTGGACTGCATCGTCGCGCAGTTCCCCTTCGCCGCCAATGGCCGCGCCATGAGCCTGGAGTCGAAAACCGGCTTCGTGCGCGTGGTGGCGCGGCGTGACAATCACGTGATCCTGGGTTGGCAGGCGGTTGGCGTGGCGGTTTCAGAGCTGTCCACAGCGTTTGCCCAGTCATTGGAAATGGGCGCGCGGCTGGAGGATATCGCGGGCACTATCCACGCTCACCCGACCCTGGGCGAAGCGGTGCAGGAAGCGGCATTGCGCGCGCTGGGCCACGCCCTGCACATCTGACACTGAAGCGGCTGCGGCCGATTTGGCCCGCAGCGCCCTCGGCGCTGCGGGCTTTTTTTCATTCGGCGATGCTGCATTGGCCTGCAGACATGCCGATGATCAGTTCAAACGCGGAAGTAGCCCACCGACGAATCGAACGGCAGGCGCTTGAGTTCGATCTTGTTCAGATCCAGCACGTCACGCAGCGCGGCAGTCTCGCCAGGGAAGTTGCGGTAGGCGACTTCGTCCAGCACCACGATCGCGCCTTTAGGCATGTAAGGCAGGAAAGTCTCCAGCGCCACCTTGGTGGACGAATACAGGTCCGTGTCGAGGATCAGCATGGCCACTACCAGATCGGGGCGGGTTTTCACAAAGGCAGGCACGGTTTCCAGAATGTCGCCCTTGACGATCTCGCAGCGCGGGATCCGATTGACCGGGCGAATCAGATCGTTGGCCTCGATCATGTCCTGAATCAGGGTCTCGTCGGTGTCGGAGAACATGCTTTCGTTGATATCGGCTGGATCCTGCTCGGCATCGATGCTGGCAAAGCCGCCGAAGGTATCGAAACCGATGATCGAACGGTTGATCGCATAGGGTTCCAGAATCATCGATAGCTGCATGTACAGCATCAACGAGTTGCCTTTGTATACGCCGCACTCGACGATAGCGCCCGGAATGTCCTGCACCATTTTGAACAGTTCGATGCGCGAAAGCGCAGCGGTCACGGCAATACGGTTGGCAAACACGAACGGCGCATCAGCCACGTATTGGGCATCGACACGGCTCAGCACGCTGGCGCGCTTTTCGTTGTACTCGACCTCGGCAGCAGTCAGACGACGCTTGGTCATGGGTTAACTCCCTGGAATTGCGAAAAGTCGCTGGCATTGAAAAAGTCTTTGAAGCCGGCCTCTGCATCCGAACAACCGTTGTCGACGTTCGGTGCACCGCGCTTATGCAGCAGGTCTTGCAGGTGGATCAGGCGAAAGTCCACGCTGAACCGTACCTTGTCGGTGAAGTTGGCTACGGTGCCGTGCAGATGGGCACCAGAGAAAATCAGCATTTCACCACTGTTGGCAGCCACACGCAGTTCGCCGCTGGTATCGATGTCTTCCAGCGGCACCGGGTGTACCCGGGTTTCTTCGGTGATGTTCTGCGAAGCCTTGTGCCGTTGCACATGGATCCAGTCATTGAGGCTCCAATCGGCGGAGCTGTTGCGCACCGGCCGCTCGAAATAGGCCGGGTTGATCATCATGGTCTGTTCGGGCTCGATGCTGTACACCGGCATCCAGGTATTCACCTGGCTTTCCACGCTGCCGTACCAGGTATCGCGGTGGGGCTTGTATGCGTAACTCACACCTGCATGCAGGTATTCGTAGTTGGGCACTACACGCACACGAGGCACGTCGAAGATATAGTCCTTGGGGTCGGCCCCAATCTCGCGAATGAAATCGCGGATCAACGCCTTGGCCTGCGGGCCATTGGTAAACTGCCGCTTGAGCGCCGTGACGCGCTCTACGAAAGTCTCCACCGGCATCATTTTGTGCAGCGACTGGTGGTCAGTTTCGCCATCAAAGGCGGCGGTGATGCTCTGCCGGGCCAATGCACACAGCTCATGTGCATTGCCAAGGCCGGTTTCCAGGAAGATATCACCCCTGAACAGCGAGCCCCGGTAGTCCGGCTTGTTCTTCACCTGATTGACATAAAAATTCATACTTGCCCCTTCAGGACCTCATTGAGACCAATGCCCACCACGAACTACGTCGACTGGCAGCGGTGCATGGATTGAAGCGGACGCAAGGCGACGCATCCAGCCGCTGAGGGCGGGAACTCCAACCACGGCGATACAGGTGCATTGCCTGTATCCAGTGCTTCAGTGATCGGCATGCCGGCAGGAAACTTTAAGCGTGCGTGCAGCCGATGCAGGCCATATGTCGGCTATTGGTGGCCTTCGCTGGCATACACGCCGCGTACCTGTTCCACGCTCGGAAAGTGCTCGGTAATCAACCCGCGCTGTATAGTCTTGTGCTGGGTGAACGGATACTCACGCTCGATGAACGTGGGCTCACTGGCATTTTCATAGCGCCCACTCACGGAAATCCGCAAACGTTCATCCCCTTCACGGGAAGACCGATGAATGGTGAAGTTCGACATCAAGCAAACGCCGCCCTTGCCGACACAGACAGGAACGAAGTCATCTTCCTTGAAGTGCTTTTCGTCGACCCTCAACACATGCTGTTCCTGGTCGCCGCTAAGCAGGCCCAGCAAATGGCTGCCGGGCATCACCTCCATGGTGAACAACTGCGGGTCGATGTCCATGAACGGGATCCAGGTGGTGATGGTATCCAGGCTGCCCTGGACTGAAGTCCAGTCCTGGTGCACGTCGAACCCCTGATAACCTCCCGGGATCACCAATTTTTTCGACATCAGATGCAACACAGGGGTGGTCTGGAACAACGGGGTGACGACGCCCAGGTCGGCAGCCGCGTCGCGCAGGCGCTCGGCGGTCATCAGCCGGTAGACGCCGTACAGCTTGGAGCACATGCGCAGCGTCGCCAGATAGAGAGGAACGCTCGCCCCCAGCAGTGCGGCCATGTTCAGGTGCAGGGCTTCAAGGGTAGGGCCACCAGCGACAGGCAGAGCCATGCGGTCCAACTGTTGGGCAAATGCCAGATTGAAGTGGGCAAGGGTTTCATCGAGATGAAGCGGGTCGAAAATGCCGTCGGCAACCAAGTAACCCTGCTCGCGATAAAAGTGGATTTGATTTCGATCAAGAATCTTTCCCATCGGCCCGGTGCCCTTTTTTGTTACGCAAGCGGAGGTGCTATCGTGGCCAGCAGTATACACAGCGTACGCTCAGCTCCGGTTGACCTGACTCATCCTCGAACACCCTGGATACCCTGATGCCAAAAGTTGTCATTTTCGGAGTGCTGGACACCGCCAAACTGGCGCACTACTACCTGAAAAAAGACCCTGCAGTGGACGTGGTCGGCTTTACCGTGCACGAACGCTACCTGCCGGAATCGAGAATGTTCGAAGGGCTGCCGGTGGTGCCTTTCGAAACCCTGCAGGACTATTTCCCAAGCACCCACTACAAGCTGTTTGCCCCCATGACCGGGCGCAAGATGAACCGCCTGCGTGAGTCGGTGTACATTCAGGGCAAGGAAAAGGGCTACGACTTCATTAGCTATGTCAGCCCCAATGCCACGGTGAACGACAACGTCATCGGTGAAAACTGCTTCATTCTCGAAGACAACACGCTGCAACCTTTCACCACCATCGGCAACAATGTGGTGATGTGGAGCGGCAACCACATCGGCCACCATGGCGAGATCCGCGACCATGTGTTCTTTGCTTCCCATGTGGTCCTCTCCGGGCATTGCCTGGTTGAGCCCTACGCCTGGTTCGGCGTCAACGCGACCATCACCAACAATTGCACCATCGGCGCAGGTACCTGCGTTGCCATGGGTGCGCTGATTTCAAAAGACACTCAACCCTGGCAGCTCTACATCGGCGCACCCGCGCGCGCGGTAAAGAGCAGTCAGGAACTGGATTTTTAGGTAGAGCATGGCCTGGAAAAAACTCGGTAGAACTTTCGACCCCGATAAAGACTGGGTCGGCTCCCACGCCCAAGTGCCCACCGCGCTGGTGCTGGACGATGTGATTCGGGTATTCATCTCCACCCGCAACAGCGCAGGCAAAAGCCTGTGCTACGCGGTAGACCTGGACAAGCAGGACCCGCGCACCGTCGTTGCCCGCCACCGGGAACCTTGCCTGGGTTTCGGCGCTCCCGGCACCTTCGATGACGAAGGCGTGATGCCCAGCTACGCCCTGAAGAAAGATGGCCGTACCTACCTGTACTACAGCGGATGGAACCAGCGCCTGACCGTGCCCTACCACAATGCCATGGGCGTCGCGGTTTCTGATGACGACGGGCTGCACTTCGAAAAACTGTTCGAAGGCCCGATCATGGATCGCACTGCAACCGAGCCCTACCTGGCCGTGACGCCCACCGTGCTGTTCGACCAAGGCCTGTGGAAGATGTGGTACGTGTCCGGTACACGCTGGCTGGAGGTGGACGGCAAATACGAGCCGTTGTACGTGATCAAGTACGCCGAATCCAAGGACGGATTCGAGTTCACCCGCTTCGCGCCGCAATGCCTTGAATCGCGCTTTGAGACCGAAGCCTTTTCCCGCCCCTGCGTCATCAAGGAAAACGGGATTTACAAGATGTGGTACTGCTCCCGCGCATCGCAGGACTACCGCAACGGCGCAGGCTCGTACCGCATCCGCTACGCAGAGTCGCCCGACGGCAGGACCTGGACCCGCCATGACGATGCGGGTATCGCACCGTCAGCCGAAGGCTGGGACTCGCTGATGACCTGCTACCCGTTCATCTTCCAGAGCGGCGAGCGCACCTACATGCTGTACAACGGCAACCGTTTCGGGACCAGCGGTTTCGGCCTGGCCCAGTGGAGTGATGATGAATAACGAACAGCTTCAAAACGAAGTCTACAAACTCGAATCCACCGCATCGGATTTGCAGTACGCCTTTCGTGACAAGTTGCGCGACATGTACCTGAACAGCCCGCTCTCTGACGACGACGTGCTTTTCAATATCGGCCTGTATACCCGCAGCTCAGTATTGGTGAAGTTCATCGTCTTGAGCGACCTGTACAAACGCTTCAAGCATATCCCGGGGATGATCTGCGAATTTGGCACCTGGTACGGCCACAACCTGGTGCTGCTGGAAAACCTGAGGGCCATGTACGAACCGTTCAACAAACAGCGGCAGATCGTCGGCTTCGACACCTTTGAAGGCTATTGCGCACCGGGTGAAAAAGACTGCAAGGAAAGCGGTGTGTGGGTTGAGAACTCCTACTCCACCAAAGCCAGCTACAAGGACTACCTGAGCGAACTGCTGCAGGTGCACGAAGGCAACAACGTGCTGGGACACAAGCGCGGAGTACATCAACTGGTTGCGGGGGACGTCTGTCAGACCGCGCCCGAGTTCTTCAAGAACAACGGCTCGGCCATCGTCGCCTTCGCCTACTTCGACATGGGTCTGTACGAGCCGACACTGGCAGCGCTCAAGGCGATCAAGCCACACCTGGTTTCCGGCAGCATGCTACTGATGGACGAGCTGACATGGGCTCAAGCACCAGGCGAAGCGCTGGCCTTCAAAGAAGTCTTCACCCCTTCCGAATACACCCTGGAGAAGTGCGAGCTGTACCCCTCCAAATGCATCGTCACGATCAGGTGAAGCGCCCATGATTTCCAGCGAGGTATTCGACCGGCGCATGGCGGAGCAAGGCTGGGTGATTTTCGAGAGCGCCATCCCGATCGCTATCGTCGAGCAGATGCGTGAAGACATCCACAAGGCCTATGCAATCTGCCGCGACTACCAGATCAAGAACGGCATCGATCAGGACACCAGTTACACCGTGCACCACCTGATCGGCCAGTTTGGCAGTTTTCTCGATTGCCTGAAGGCCTACCCTATCTATGCCTTCATCGAGCGCTATTTCGGTGGGCAGTTCATCCTCAACTCCTATGGCGGGGCCATCAACACCCGCGACAGCCAGTCTTACGCCCAGCGCGTTCACCGGGATATCCGTTCTTTTTCCGGTGATATGCCGTTGCTGCTGAACACGCTGGTGATGCTCGACGACTTCACCGCCGCCAATGGCGCGACCTGGATGCTCTCCGGTTCGCACAAGGCCGAAGCCAAGCCGACCGACGACTATTTCATGGCCCACGCCGAACAGGCTATCGCCCCGGCCGGCAGCATCCTGATGTTCAATTCCAATGTCTGGCACGCCGGCGGCAGCAACGTTACCGACCGGGTGCGCCGCTCGGTCACGCCGATGTTTTCCAAGCCGTTCATCAAGCAGCAATTCGACTACCCGCGGGCCCTGGGTTATGACCTGGGGCCAAACCTCGGCCCGATGATGCGCCAGGTCATCGGCTATAACGCGCGGGTACCCGCAACGCTGGACGAGTGGTATCAGCCACCGGCCAGGCGCATGTATCACTCCAACCAGGGTTAACCATGTCACGCGACCTGAACACCGAGTACCAGGACACGGAAAACCGCCTGTACGCCTACGATTTCGACTACATCCACCGCGACTACATGCTCAAGGCGCTCAACGGGCAGTTTCGCCCTGGAAATGCGCTGGAAATGGGATGCTATCACGGCGAGTTCACCAAAAAGTTGCTGCAGGTCTTCGATGACGTGACCGTGCTTGAAGGGGCCACCGACCTGATCGAAGTCGCCCGCAAGAACGTTGGCGATGCGCGCGCAACATTCATCCTGGGTCGGTTCGAAGACACTACCCTGGAGCGTCGGTTCGACAACATCTTCCTGATCCATACCCTCGAACATCTCACCGAGCCACAGCCGGTACTCAAGAAGATACGCGAGTGGCTGGCGCCGGGCGGCCGGCTGTTCATCGTCGTGCCTAATGCCAATGCGGCGTCGCGGCAGATCGCGGTGGGCATGGGGCTGATCGATTTCAATGCGGCTGTTACCGATGGCGAGCGCAAGCACGGCCACCGTTGCACCTACAGCCTCGACACCCTGGAGCACGAGGCGTTACAGGCCGGTTTCCAGGTGACCCAGCGCGGCGGCATCCTGTTCAAGCCGATGGCCAACTTTCAGTTCGATGCAGCCTTGCGTGCCGGCATCATCGACCAGGCGTTCTTCGAAGGCTGTTACAAGATGGGCATGAAATACCCGGACCTCACTGCGAGTATCTATGTAGTCTGCCAGGCTTGAACCTCAGAGGTAATCGTAGGCCGCCAAGTGCGGCCCGATGCCCTCGGCGCCGACCTCCATCAGGGCATCGATGATCGACAGGTACGGTGTGAAACCCTCGCAGCGTTGGCGATAGGCCAGTACCCGCATACCGATGAAACGCAGATCTATATTGGCGTCGGCGAACCTCTCCGGCTCATAGAGCGAGCGCCCGCCCTGGGCATTGATATAGCAGGTTGCACCTTCATGGCGGCAGATATCCAGAATCCGCGCCTGCGCCGTAAGTTGAGCGTTGCCGTAGACCTGGCTGCTGGTAACGAGCCGCGTCGTTTGGCCCATGAAGTTGGCCAACACCTGAATTTGATGACTCAGAAAACCCGCGAGGTTGTTGTCTTCGTGCGCCAGAATACGCTCGACCACTGGAAATACCTGATCGAAACAGGGTGCCTTGCGATAGGCCATTTCCACGCTGCGTAGCATGCGTCGTTGCCACTGAGCAGCAGGTGCAATTTCTATTTCGTTGATCTTGCGGTTTTGCGAGGCCTGCAACAACGGCAGCGTGATCATCCCTGGCGCCCCGTTGATCAGGATGCGATTGCGGTTGATCCACCCCCGCGTGATGAAGTTCACGTCATCGTAGACCACGAAGCAGTCTGCGGCCTTCAATAGTTGCCAGTAGCCAATGTAGGGAAACAGGTACGGCTGCATGATCGCCACCCTGGTCATGCACCGGCCCCGGCGATCAAACCGACAATGAAGTCCACGGTGCCGAAATCGAGGTCAGGATAGATCGGTAGGCAGATCACCTGCTCCACCGCCTGATGCGCTACCGGCAGGTTGTCGGCGCTGGACGATGGATACCCACGGTACATCGGCAGGCCACTGATCAGGGGCTGGAAATAACGCCGCCCATGAATGTCGTGAGCGGCGAGGTGCGAGAACAGCGCATCACGGCCAAGAGCAAACTCAGGCCCTACCAGTATCGGGAAGTACGCATGATTGGCGACTGCCTCGCCCCTGCCCTCGATACAGCGAATACCCGCAATCCCCGCAAGCCCTTCGCGATAACGCTGGTCGATCAGCCGCCGCTTCCCCAGCGCTTCATCCAGGCCCTCCAGTTGCAACAGGCCAAAGGCTGCGTGAATTTCGCTGAGCTTGCCGTTGGTGCCGGTCAGTTCTACGGTGCTTCCGTCGGCAGACAGACCAAAGTTCTTCAACTGGTCGATGCGCCGCTTGGTCGCCTCGTCGCGACAGATGACAGCGCCGCCCTCGAAGGTACTGAACACCTTGGTAGCGTGGAAGCTCAGGGTCACGAGGTCGCCGTGGCGCAGCAGGCTGCCGTTTGTATCCTGAACACCAAAAGCATGTGCCGCGTCATAGATCACCTGCAGGCCATGGCGCTCGGCAATCGCGCGTATCGCCTCCACATCGCAGGGATGGCCATAGCAGTGTACCGGCAGGATGCCTGTGGTCTGGTCGGTGATGGCCGCCTCGATGCGTGCCGGGTCTAGGTTCAGGGTGTGCGGGTCGATATCGACGAACACCGGCGTCAGATTGTTCCATAGCAGCGAATGGGCAGTGGCAACAAAGGAGTACGGCGTGGTGATCACCTCACCGCTGAGCCCGGCCGCCTGCAACGCCGTTATCAGCGCCTGGGTACCGTTGCAGAATAGCGAAATGTGTTCCACGCCCAGGTAAGCGCACAGCGCCGCTTCCAGTCGCTGGTGCATGGCTGCGCCATTGGTCAGCATGCGGCTGTCCCAAATTTCCCGCAGGTATGGCAAGAAAGCCTCCAGCTCGGGCAATGCGGGCTGGGTCACGAAAACGGGGGGCCGACCATTCATGAGCGGTGTTCCTGCGGCTGGCGGCGTTGGCCGGCCTTGTGTTGTTCAGGCGTGGGCATACTGCGCAATGTCAGAGCGCCTTGTCGAATTCATGCCGCGCCCAGAAGTCGCGCATGATTGCCCAGCAGCGTCGGGATTCACCTTGTGCGGCGGCGCCGTAGAGCACCTGGCATTGCTCGCCGTGAATGCGGAAGCTACTCAGTGGCTGGACCAGATAAACGGTGTTGCCGCGCAGTGCGAGGTTGAGAAAAATCGCCACGTCGGAGGCCCAGGCGATGGGTTGTTCGTCTACCGACATGAAGTCCGGAGTGATTTCCAGCATATCGGCGCGGCGAAACATGACCGTGCTCGGCTCGCCAACGAAATTGATCTGCGACTGCATGAGTGCGGTACCCAGCGACAGGCCTTCGATCATCGCATCGTCTGCCACGGGGGCTTGGGTTGCGGCGATATCGGCCAGCGGCTCGCCGTACTGGTCGATGCGCTGGCGCTTAGAGGTTACCAGCGTAACGTCTGGATAGCAGCGGAAGCTGTCGAGCATCCGCTCCACGCATTCGAGTTGCAGCAGGTCGTCGTCGTTGAGAAACTTGATGAATTCGCCGCGCGCCTCTTTCAGGCAAAGGACATGGTTAAGACGGCCAATGTCCTTTCCAGCATCTGGGTTGCGCACATAACGCACGCGCGGGTCGTCCTGGCTCAGGTCGGCGCAGATCCTTTCGATCTCATCAGTCGGGCAGTCGTCGCACACCAGGATTTCCAGGTTGCGGTAGGTCTGGTTCAGCGCGCTGCCCAAGGCGTCGTAGAGGTGTTCGGTCTTGTAGGTCGGCATGACGATGCTGACCAGCGGCTGGGCATCGGCCGCCAATTGGCGCTGCGGCTTGCAAAACTCAAGCACCAACTGGCCCGGCACCGTAGCGTCCAGCCCACTCAGGTGCGGATCGCTGCTGTTGCCTTCTGCGGTGATAGCTACCGGTTCCAGGCCGACCATCTTGCAGATCCGCGTCAGCTCCTCGGCGTCGAAGGTCCAGGCATGCTGGCGCAGGGCCCTGTTCAGCCATTCGGCGCGACCGATGCCTGGCGCCTCAGGGCGTGTGCGGTTATTCAGATAATCTTCCACCAACGCCTTCAGGTCGGAGCAGACGAGACGGATCACCCCGCCGGGCTGCAGGACTCGACGGCATTCGTGCAGCAAGCGAATACCTTGGTTACGCCCGAGTCGCTCCAGAAGATGAGCACTGTAGATCCCAGGCACCGTGCCTTGTTCCCACGGCAAAGCCTGGCCCGGCGTCCATTGCAGATCGGCCCCTGTGGGCTCCACATCGATATTGATAAAGCCTTGGCGAGGATGATCGGCGCAACCTAGGTTCAAATAGATGGGGAGCATGGTATTCGCTTCGAAGGGGTCAACAAGGGCGTAGTGCAGCAACCCCGTTATCGGCCGCGCGCTTCAAATCATGACCGTTGGTTTCGGGACATTATGCAACAGGCGTAGACCCAAATCGAGAAACCCCATCAGCGTCGCGCAATAGGCACACTACGGCGATGCGATAGGACATTTCTTCAATTGACGTCAGCACACCGTATAATTCTGCCCCCGAAATCCGATGATGCTTTCTCATGAAGAAACTGCTGTACGTCGTTACCCTCGCCCTCTCTGTCATCCCTGCCGCCTTCGCCAATCCCCCCGCAACGTTTACCGAAGCCAAGGTTGTCGCCAAGCAGAAAATCTTCCTCGACCAGGCAAACAGCCCAATGGGCGAACTGTACTGTGGCTGTAAATGGACCTGGGTCGGCAAATCCGGTGGCCGGGTCGACGCCAAATCCTGCGGCTACGAAACCCGCAAAGTACAGACCCGCGCCGAACGTACCGAATGGGAGCACATCGTGCCGGCCTGGACTTTTGGCCACCAGCGCAAATGCTGGCAGAACGGCGGTCGCGAGCATTGCGTCAATGAAGACCCTACCTTCCGCGCCATGGAAGCCGACCTGTTCAACCTCTATCCGTCCGTGGGTGAAGTGAACGGTGACCGCAGCAATTTCAACTACGGCATGGTTTCAGGCGTTGCGCCCCAGTACGGGCAGTGCACCACCAAGGTCGACTTCCAGCAGAAAACCGCCGAGCCGCGTGACGAAGTCAAAGGGCTGGTTGCGCGCACCACGTTCTACATGTTCGACCGGTACAAGTTGAGCATGTCGAGACAACAGCAGCAGGTGCTTATGGCCTGGGATAAACAGCACCCGGTTTCTGCGTGGGAAAAGCAGCGCAATCAGCGAATCGCCGCGATCATGGGGCATTCGAACCCATTCGTCACCGGCGAACGGAAATGGACGCTGGGCTACAAGCCTGCCGGGGCTATGGACGTGGTAGCTTCGGCAACCCCGAAAACGGCTGCGAGAGATATCGGCAAGCCGACCCTGGCGAGTGCGTCGACTGACGGTGCGATCATTGGCAACCGCAACAGTCACGTGTACCACTTGGCCAGCGGTTGCCCCGGTTACAGCCAGGTCGCTCAGAAAAATCAGGTGGCATTTGGCAGTGAAGCAGAAGCGCAGAGTGCAGGTTACCGCAAGGCGGGTAACTGCAAGTAAGCGTATGGAGCGAGAGAAAATATGGCGTCCCAGGGCAGGTTCGAACTGCCAACCTTCCCCTTAGGAGGGGGATGCTCTATCCAATTGAGCTACTGAGACACAAGAACCGGCAGCGAACGCTGCACAGCTGGACGGCGAGCATGTTAACCAGAGGGCAGCCGTTTGTCATGCATCTATCGGGCTTTTTGCACGTAGGGCTTTTCCGATGCTCGTGTCAAACGGACACTCCCTGTTGACGCAGCAGGTCGAACAATGCGCTGACCGCCGTGGCCAGTGACCCGGAGTTGTCCAGCGCATGCACGCCGGGATCGGGACAGCCCTGGAGCCTGGCACTACGCGCCAGGCGCTGATCGATCTCTTGCGGTGTCTCCCTGCCTCTGGCAATCAGGCGCGCACGCAACACCTCTGGGTCAACCTCCAGGCGTACTGCCAGCAGACCGGGATAGCGCCTACGCGCCTCGGGCAGATAGCTACGGGAACCGTTGACCAGCACCGACCGCCCTTGCGCGAGCCAAACGTCCACTTGCTTGGGGATCCCATACTCCAGACCGTTGGCCTGCCAATGCATGGCAAATTCCCCTGCCGCTCGCATCGCTTCGAAGCGCTCTGGCGTGACGCTTTGCGCCGCTTCACCTGTGGCTTCTGCGGAACGTGTGATGACTCGCCGGGCAATTTCCACACCCGCGCCAGCCAGTTGTGCGCGAGCGGCCTCGATCAGGGAATCTTTTCCCGAGCCAGAGGGTCCCATCAGATATATCAGCACGCCTGAGGCTTTATCTTGGGAGCTTGCGTCATGTTGCATAGCCACTATGCTCTATGGAAGGAAACCTGCGCATTTTAAGGGTTTTCTCTACCCTTTGCCGCGTTTTACGGGTTTTTGACGGCAAAGGGCTGACGGTAAGGCGAACCTTGAAATGCAAAACTTTTCCAACCAGTACTCATTTCTGATAATTGGTACTGGCAAAAAGCCTTTACCGAGATCACTATTTGTCACAGAATTGACGCCAAGGAAACGGCGACCTTGAGGCAAGATGAGCACCAAATTTTCCAGGCGGTTGAACATTTTGTCGTCGCCACGGTCGTACCTGCATCCCGTGCGGCCAATTTGTGAACCGCTTCCCCTGAACCAAAAACCGGTTAATTTATATGCGCCCAATGAAACAGGCTATTTATTCGAGCCGCACCGCTGACAAGTTCGTCGTCCGCCTGCCAGACGGAATGCGTGAGCGCATTGCCGAGGTAGCGCGCAACCATCACCGCAGCATGAACTCCGAGATCATCGCACGCCTGGAGCAGAGCCTTATCCAGGAAGGTGCGCTGGGCGACGAGCTGAGCATGCGCCTGGATAGCCCCGAGCTGTCCCTGCATGAGCGCGAGTTGCTGCAACGCTTCCGTCAGCTGTCCCACCGACAGCAGAACGCGCTGGTCGCCCTCATCGCTCACGATGTGGAAATGGCAGCCGACGCCTCCTGAGGCGCGTAGGCGAGAATAAAAAAAGCCAGCGTAAGCTGGCTTTTTTGTTGGGCTGCGCACAGGCCTTGGTGGTGCGGTCGGGCGCATGCCTTGATCACTCTGGCGTGCACGTCCCAATATCAAAGCAGGAACAGCGTAGCCAACCCCAGGAAGATGAAGAACCCACCACTGTCGGTCACGGCAGTGATCATCACGCTGGACCCCATGGCAGGGTCGCGCCCCAGGCGCGTCAGCGTCATCGGGATCAACACTCCCATGAGCGCGGCCAGCAGCAGGTTCAAGGTCATGGCCGCAGTCATCACCAACCCCAACGACCAGCTGTCATACAGCCAGAACGCCACAGCACCGATCACTCCACCCCAGATCAGGCCATTGAGCAGCGACACCGCCAGTTCCTTGCGCATAAGGCGGCTAGTATTGCCCGGCGACACTTGGTCCAACGCCATGGCGCGAACGATCATGGTAATGGTCTGGTTGCCAGAGTTGCCGCCAATACCCGCCACGATCGGCATCAGCGCCGCCAGTGCCACGAGCTTCTCGATCGAGCCCTCGAACAGGCCGATCACACGCGAGGCCAGAAACGCGGTTATCAGGTTGATCGCCAGCCAGGCCCAACGGTTGCGCAATGAACGCCAGACCGAGGCGAAGATGTCTTCCTCCTCGCGCAGGCCTGCCATGTTGAGAACTTCACTCTCGCTCTCTTCACGAATCAGGTCGACCATTTCATCGATGGTCAAACGGCCGATCAGGCGGTCGCTCTTGTCCACCACCGGCGCCGAAACCAGGTCATAACGCTCGAAAGCCTGCGCCGCATCGTAGGCATCTTCGTCGGGGTGGAAGGAGACCGGATCAATCGCCATGACCTCCGCGACCTTCTTGTCCGGATCGTTGACCAACAGACGCTTGATCGGCAACACACCCTTGAGGATACCGTCGTAGTCGACTACGAACAGTTTGTCAGTGTGGTTGGGCAGCTCTTTAAGGCGGCGCAGGTAACGCAGAACCACTTCCAGGCTGACATCTTCACGGATGGTCACCATCTCGAAGTCCATCAGCGCACCGACCTGCTCCTCGTCGTAGCTCAACGCCGAGCGCACACGCTCGCGCTGCTGGGCATCGAGGCTTTCCATCAGCTCGTGAACGACATCACGCGGCAGCTCCGCCGCCAGGTCCGCCAGCTCATCGGCGTCCATTTCCTTGGCCGCAGCGAGGATCTCGTGATCGTCCATGTCGGCGATCAGCGATTGACGAACCGAGTCGGAAACTTCAAGCAAGATGTCGCCGTCACGATCCGAGCGCACCAGCTGCCAGACCGTCAGGCGGTCCTCCAGGGGCAATGCTTCGAGGATATAGGCGATATCTGCAGGGTGCAGGTCGTCGAGCTTGCGCTGCAACTCGACGAGGTTTTGACGGTGGACGAGGTTTTCCACCAGGTCGTGGTGATGACCTTCCTGACGGTGGGTCAGGTCCTCAACCACGCGTTGGCGCTGCAACAGTTCGACCACCTGGGCCAGGCGATCCTGCAGGCTCTCTTGTGCTTTCTTTACTTCTACTTCAGTCATAGGCGAACTCCACTCCCAGCAGCGGAGCACGCCGGGGGAATCAATCGGTCAGATCAGGCTGTAAGAATCTTGTTAAGAAGTAACTACTGGGTAAGTCCATGGTGGTATTCCACAAGCCCCGGCGGGGCTGACGGGCGCAATCATACACTGCCTAAGCTGTCAGATCGCTTAAAATTTTGGCCAGAACAATCGTTTGCGCGATAAAGCTATGACAACGCTCGAAGCCATGTGTGCGACGGCACGAGCCAAAGAAAAAACACATGCGGCGCGCAAAGAAGTGTCGGGCGGGTTTATTTTCAGTCTAGCGGGCATCACTGATAAATCAGTGAACGGCGGAAAACAAAAAGCCCGCTCAATTGAGCGGGCTTCTTGATATGTGGCGGACTCAGGAGGATTCGAACCTCCGACCGCTCGGTTCGTAGCCGAGTACTCTATCCAGCTGAGCTATGAGTCCGTGGTTGGTAGTTTTAGGCCAGATTACCACTGGCTTACTGAAGTCGCTTTGCAAGCAGAGCCACTTCAAAAGTGGCGGACTCAGGAGGATTCGAACCTCCGACCGCTCGGTTCGTAGCCGAGTACTCTATCCAGCTGAGCTATGAGTCCGTAATTGGTAGTTTTAGACCAGATTACCACTGGTTGCTTGAAGCAGCTTTGTAAGCAAAGCCACTTCAAAAGTGGCGGACTCAGGAGGATTCGAACCTCCGACCGCTCGGTTCGTAGCCGAGTACTCTATCCAGCTGAGCTATGAGTCCGTGTCTTGCCGCGCATTATAGGTCGCTGAAACATTTTTGCAAGAACTTTTTCGTTTAACTTCAACGACTTAGCGTTCTTACCGATTACAGCGCCCTAAGCGAATAATGGCGGTGAAGGGGGGATTCGAACCCCCGATACCCTTATGAGGTATACTCCCTTAGCAGGGGAGCGCCTTCGGCCACTCGGCCACCTCACCGCAACACGAGGCGAATATTAAACAGGCTCTTCCTCGTTTGCAACCCTTTTTTTGAAAAAAACTTCAAAAAAATTAAAGGCTTGGCTCCTCATCCTTCTCTTTCTTGATCCGCAGGTAGATTTCCTCGCGGTGAACAGCCACTTCCTTGGGGGCGCTGACGCCGATGCGCACCTGGTTTCCTTTGACGCCGAGCACCGTCACGGTGATCTCGCCATCTCCAATGATCAGGCTCTCGGCGCACCGACGAGTCAGAATCAACATAGCTTTCTCCTTACGCAAGACATTCAGGGATAACAGTCTGGGAAAAACCGGGCCTGGTCGTGGACGACGACACAGGGGCCCATAGCGCGTCACGCTGGCAGGACAGGGCCTGCGTGACGAGCAGAAACGCGAAGGGCGCGGCAAGCCGCGCCCCTCAAGGCAACGCCTTACTCGCCCTGTCGGGCCGGAGCGTCAAGCTCGAACGCGGTATGCAGCGCGCGAACGGCCAGCTCCAGGTACTTCTCTTCGATGACTACCGACACCTTGATCTCGGACGTGGAGATCATCTGGATGTTGATGCTCTCCTTGGCCAGAGCTTCGAACATGCGGCTGGCAACACCTGCGTGGGAACGCATGCCAACACCGACGATCGATACCTTGGCGATCTTGGTATCGCCGATCACTTCGCGGGCACCGATTTCACGTGCGGTGTTCTCCAGCACGCTGTGGGCCTTCTCGTACTCGTTGCGGTGCACGGTGAAGGTGAAGTCGGTGGTGTTATCGTGCGAGACGTTCTGCACGATCATGTCCACTTCGATGTTCGAGGCGCTGATCGGGCCGAGGATCTTGAAAGCGACGCCCGGAGTGTCCGGCACGCCGCGAATGGTCAGCTTGGCTTCATCACGGTTGAAGGCGATACCGGAAATGATCGGCTGTTCCATGGATTCCTCTTCATCAATGGTAATGAGGGTACCTGGACCCTCCTTGAAGCTGTGCAGCACGCGCAGCGGAACGTTGTACTTGCCGGCGAACTCCACCGAGCGGATCTGCAGCACCTTGGACCCGAGGCTGGCCATTTCCAGCATCTCTTCGAAGGTGATCTTCTCCAGGCGGCGCGCCTGCGGCACGACGCGCGGGTCAGTGGTGTAGACGCCATCGACGTCGGTGTAGATCTGGCACTCGTCAGCCTTGAGCGCGGCCGCCAGGGCCACGCCAGTGGTATCGGAGCCGCCGCGGCCCAGGGTAGTGATGCTGCCGTGCTCGTCGACCCCCTGGAAACCGGCTACAACCACCACGCGCCCTTCCTTGAGGTCGGCGCGAATCTTCTGGTCGTCGATCTGCAGGATGCGTGCTTTGTTGTGCGCGCTGTCGGTGAGGATGCGCACCTGGTTGCCGGTGTAGGACACCGCCGGCACGCCACGCTTGATCAAGGCCATGGCCAGCAGGGCAATGGTGACCTGCTCGCCGGTGGACACGATCACGTCCAGCTCACGCGGAACCGGCTGATCGGTGATCTGCTTGGCCAGGTCGATCAGGCGATTGGTTTCGCCACTCATGGCCGACAGCACAACAACCAGGTCGTCGCCCGCTTCACGGTGTTTCTTGACCTTGTCGGCAACCTGCTCGATCCGCTCGATGGAACCGACAGAGGTGCCGCCAAATTTCTGTACGATCAACGCCATTTCAATGGTGCCTCAGCCCATACAGGGCCTCAAAAAAACCATCCAACATGGAGGGGCCGGTGACTAGACCACCGGCCCCTCCATCTCAAAGTCCCTGCTCTGCGAACGGCACGGCCAGCGCCAGGGCCTGGTCCAGCGCAGCGACGTCGACGCCACCGCCCTGAGCCATGTCCGGACGGCCACCGCCCTTGCCACCCACTGCCGCAGCGGCTTGTTTCATCAGGTCACCAGCCTTGAGTTGGCTGGAGAGGTCTTTGGTCACGCCGGCCACCAGCACGACCTTGCCCTCATGCTCGCTGCCCAGCAGGATCACTGCGTGGCCGAGCTTGTTCTTCAGCTGATCGACCAGGGCCAGCAGGGCCTTGCCATCCTGCCCATCCAGGCGGGCGGCGAGGACCTTGGCACCCTTGACCTCAACAGCCGCACTGGAGAGATCGTCCCCTGCGGCGCTGGCGGCCTTGGCCTGCAGCTGTTCCAGCTGCTTCTCCAGCTGACGGTTGCGCTCGAGCACAGCCGACAGCTTGTCGATCAGGTTGTCACGGTTGCCCTTGACCAGCTGCGCGGCTTCCTTGACCTGCTCTTCGGCAGCGTTCAGGTAAGCCAGCGCGGCAGCGCCGGTAACCGCTTCGATACGGCGCACGCCAGAGGCCACGCCACCTTCGCTGATGATCTTGAACAGGCTGATATCGCCGGTGCGCTTGGCGTGGATCCCGCCGCACAGCTCGACGGAGAAATCGCCACCCATGCTCAGCACGCGCACGGTATCGCCGTATTTTTCGCCAAACAGGGCCATCGCGCCTTTGCGCTTGGCGGTTTCGATATCGGTGACTTCAGTTTCCACCGGGGTGTTCTTGCGCACTTCACGGTTGACGATGTCTTCCAGAGCCTTGATCTGCGCAGGCGTCACCGCCTCGAAGTGGCTGAAGTCGAAACGCAGACGCTGGCTGTCGACCAGCGAGCCCTTCTGCTGCACGTGCTCGCCCAACACCTGACGCAGCGCTTCGTGCAGCAGGTGAGTGGCCGAGTGGTTCAGCGAGGTGGCGTGCTGCACTTCGGCATCGACCTTGGCTTGGACCGGAGAACCGATCACCAGCGCGCCGCTGGCGACCACGCCATGGTGCAGGAAAGCGCCGCCGGTCTTGGTGGTGTCTTGCACGTCAAAGCGTACGGCGCCCGACTGCAGGTAGCCGGTGTCACCAACCTGGCCACCGGACTCGGCATAGAACGGGGTACGGTCCAGCACCACGACGCCCTGCTCGCCCTCGCCCAACTGGTCGACCGACTGGCCGTCCTTGTACAGCGCAATGACCTTGCCCTGACCTTCGGTGGCGTTGTAGCCGACGAAATCGGTAGCGGTGTCGACCTTGACCAGGCTGTTGTAATCCATGCCGAAGGCGCTGGCGGAACGGGCGCGCTCACGCTGGGCATCCATTTCACGCTCGAAGCCCGCTTCATCGATGGTCAGCTCGCGCTCTCGGGCGATGTCGGCGGTCAGGTCCATCGGGAAGCCGTAGGTGTCGTACAGCTTGAACACCACGTCACCCGGCACTACGTCGCCCTTGAGCTGGGCCAGGTCCTGCTCGAGGATGCGCAGGCCCTGCTCGAGGGTCTTGGCGAACTGTTCTTCTTCGGCCTTGAGCACGCGCTCGATGTGCGCTTGCTGGCTCTTGAGCTCCGGGAACGCCTCGCCCATCTCGGCAGCCAGGGCGGCGACGATCTGGTAGAAGAAGCTGCCCTTGGCGCCCAGCTTGTTACCGTGACGGCAGGCACGACGAATGATGCGGCGCAGCACGTAGCCACGACCTTCGTTGGACGGCAGCACGCCGTCTGCGATCAGGAAGCCGCAAGAGCGGATGTGGTCTGCCACGACTTTCAGCGAAGCCTGACCGTCGTTGCTGCAGCCGATGGCCTTGGCCGCAGCGCTCAGCAGGTTCTGGAACAGGTCGATCTCGTAGTTCGAGTGCACGTGCTGCATGACCGCACTGATGCGTTCCAGGCCCATGCCGGTATCCACCGACGGCGCTGGCAGCGGGTGCAGCACGCCATCGGCAGTGCGGTTGAACTGCATGAAGACGTTGTTCCAGATCTCGATGTAGCGGTCGCCGTCTTCTTCCGGGGAACCGGGTGGGCCGCCCCAGATATCGGCACCGTGGTCGTAGAAGATCTCGGTGCAAGGCCCGCACGGGCCAGTATCGCCCATGGTCCAGAAGTTGTCGGAGGCGTAAGGGGCGCCTTTGTTGTCACCGATGCGCACCATGCGCTCGGCCGGCACGCCGACTTCCTTGGTCCAGATGTCGTAGGCTTCGTCGTCGCTGGCGTAGACGGTGACCCAGAGCTTTTCCTTGGGCAGGTTCAGCCACTTGTCGGAAGTCAGAAAGGTCCAGGCGAACGTGATCGCATCGCGCTTGAAATAGTCGCCGAAGCTGAAGTTGCCCAGCATCTCGAAGAAGGTATGGTGACGCGCGGTGTAACCGACGTTTTCCAGGTCGTTATGCTTGCCGCCGGCGCGCACGCACTTCTGGCTGCTGACCGCACGGGTGTAGGCGCGCTTCTCGGCACCGAGGAAGCAGTCCTTGAACTGGTTCATGCCTGCGTTGGTGAACAGCAGGGTCGGGTCGTTGTTCGGGATCAGCGAACTGGAGGCGACTCGGGTATGGCCCTGCTCTTCGAAGAAGCGAAGGAAGGCTTCACGGATTTCTGCGCTTTTCATAGGTTCTTCCACGGAAACGGCGGCCCTGGTGGGCAAACGCGTCGACGAAACGACGGCAAAGGGCCGCATTATATCGGTCCTGCAATCTCGGTGCAGTGTGTTTATGCGATGCAAAGCGTCGATTGGACGGCTTTTAAGGCCCATGCAAACGAAAATGACATGACCGGATGCTAAATGCAGGCTTTTGCCGCTGGCAAGCCAATTACCGCTCAAGGGAAGGGAAAATGGAACAGGCGGTGAATTAAATGGTTTTCATGGGCAGCATTCAGCGACGACTGGCCGTTGTAGAAGCGCCCTTGCGCGACAAAAGGCCGCTCCTGCAAGGCAATGCGCAATCTCAGCCCAGGCGCTGCCCCGAGTCCGGGACGATGAGAATGCCGGCGCGCAGCCCGTTCTTGACCTTGGGATTGGGAAAGATGATCCGCGCCCCCTCCTCCTCCACCACCCAGCGCATTTCGGCCAGGTCCTCGGCCAGCAGATAACCTTTGCTCAGCTCGGAGAAGTTCTCGATATCCACCGGCAGGTGCAGGCGGAAGCCCTCACTGTGCTTGATGATCTCGCGAGCCACACTGAACAGTTTAAGACCATCGAGCGAATCTTCGGCCTCAGGCTCATTGCCTTCGATGATCTGGATCAGGCGCTCCTCCAGCTTGTCGAGGTTGACCTGCTCGTTCTGCCCGAACGGCCGTGCCTTGCCAAGCTCCAGGGTGAACGCCTCTGCATCGAGCTGCTCATAGGTGAAAGCACTGAAGGTGATCGAGGACTTGCTCTGCAGCAGCACCGCCTCCATGCCGGCAGCAGCCAGGCGAGCCAGCTCGCGACGAGAATGCTTGCGCCCCTCTTTATAGGGGTAAAGGGCAAACTGCTCGATCTTGGAGCCACGAATGGCGGTATGCAGGTCGTAATGCAGGCGGGTACGCTCGGGCTTGCTGAAGAACACCCGGGCGAACTGCTCAAGTTCCGCGGCACGCAATGCCTCGAAACCACTGGAAAGCTCGTGACGACCATTGAACAGGCGGTTGATGTCCTGCTCGATGAAGCGCTCGCCCTTGCGGATGGCCGCGGGGTTGCCGAACAGGAACATCACACGCGAACGCGGCTTGATCTTGCCATTGGCCACGCCATGCAGCAGCCGTTCGAGCAATTCGATCGGCGCCGTTTCATTGCCATGGATACCGGCCGACAACAGCAGGTCCAACCCGCAATCGTCGCCTTCGGGCGGACGCACCTCAAGTGCGCCCTCCCCCAGCCAGCGTAAACGCACGCCCTTGGGTGTGACTTGGGTCTTCTCGGCCGGCTCATGATCGGTCAGGGTCAGCTCAAGCAATTTGCCAAGGGCGAGCATAGGCGCTTCCTTAGTGGTCGTGGCCGCAGTCGGGGCCATGGACGTGGTCATCGTCTTCACCGACTTCTGCCGGCTCCATCTCCAGCTGCAGGCTGACCAGGTTGGTAGCCATCGGGCGCAGCAGCAGGTTGGCGTACTCGGTGTCGTTCTCATCGACGTCGACACCGATCAGCAATTGGCCACGGCCGTCTTGCTGAATCCACACTTCCTTGCCCTGCCAGACAACGGCGAAGCGGGTGCAGGAGGTTTCCAGCTGGGTGCCGTCTACATCTTCAAGGATCAGGCGCAGGGCGTCGGTCATTACAAAATCTCTCTTCAAGGTTGGCGTTGGAACGGATAGACCGAGCCCAACTTCAGAATCTGGGTCAACTCATCCAGCGCCGTACGGCATTCGACCAGCAACTGCGGGTCGGCAAGGTCCGCTTCGCCCAGGCGGTCGCGGTAGTGCTTGTCGACCCACTGCAACAGTGTGTCGTACAGCGGGGCCGTCATGATAACGCCTGGATTGACCGCCGCCAGTTCCGATTCCTTCAAAGCCACGCGCAAGCGCAGGCACGCCGGGCCGCCGCCGTTCTGCATGCTTTGCTTGAGGTCAAACACCTTGACCTCCTTCACCGCGCCACCCTGGCTGGTCAGTTGCTGCAGGTACGCCCAGACGCGCTCATTGTTGCGGCACTCCTCTGGCACCACCAGCAGCATCGAGCCGTCGTCGCGGCTGAGCAGCTGGCTGTTGAACAGGTAGGAACGCACCGCATCCTCTACCGCCACCGCTGCACGTGGCACACGGATAGCCTGGAAGTTGCCACCCTTGCTGGCCAGTTTAGCCTGTAGCTGGCCAAGCACCGCGTCAGTCTCGAGGAAAGCATCTTCGTGGTAGAACAGCACCTCGCCATTGCCCACCGAAATCACATCGTTGTGGAATACACCCTGATCGATCACTGACGGATTCTGTTGAGCGTAGACCACACCGTCATCGCTCAAACCATGAAGCCGTGCTACGGCCTGTGAGGCTTCCAGGGTCTGGCGCGCCGGATACTTCTGCGGCGCGGGATAGCGGCTGTCGAACGCGCTGCGACCGTAGACGAAAAACTCAACGCCCGCCTCGCCGTAGCTGCGACAGAAGCGCGTATGGTTGGCCGCGCCCTCGTCGCCGAACTGCGCCACGGCAGGCAGCGCCGGGTGATGGGCAAAGTGCTGCTCATTGCTGAACATGGCAGCCAGCACACGGCTGGTGGTCGGATGCTCGATGCTACGGTGGTACTTGCAGTTGAGGTTGGCCGCAGTGAAATGCACGCGGCCATCAGCGGTGTCGGCGCTAGGGCTGACGGTGGCCGCGTTGGCCACCCACATGCTCGATGCCGAACAGCTGGCGACCAACAGCGGCATGGCCTCTTTGGCCGCGCGCTGGATGACTTCGGCATCGCTGCCGCTGAAGCCCAGGCGGCGTAAAGCCGCTACGTCGGGGCGCTCCTGCGGCGCCAGCACACCCTGCTTGAAGCCCATGTCGGCCAGCGCTTTCATCTTTGCCAGGCCTTGGCGCGCCGCTTCACGCGGGTTCGAGGCCTGCTGGCTGTTGCTCTGCGAGGCAACGTTACCGTAGGACAGGCCGCCGTAATTGTGGGTAGGCCCCACCAGGCCATCAAAATTCACTTCATAGGATTTCATCGGCTAGGCTCCGTGACCTGTTGTTATAGGGTGACGCCCGGCGTCAGGGTCGCCGGCAGGGCAAGGCTGGCAGTCTCCAGCGAAGCCACGGGGTAAGCGCAGTAGTCGGCGGCGTAATAGGCGCTGGCGCGATGATTGCCACTGGCGCCTATCCCCCCGAACGGCGCGCTGCTGGCGGCACCGGTCAGTTGCTTGTTCCAGTTGACGATGCCGGCGCGGCTGCGCAGCCAGAAGTACTGGTAGCGGGCACGGGAGTCGGACAACAGGCCGGCGGCCAGACCGTACTGAGTGTTGTTGGCCTCGTCGATGGCAGCATCGAAGTCGGCGTAACGAATCACCTGCAGCAGCGGGCCGAAAAACTCTTCGTCGGGCCGGTCCGCCACGGCGGTGACATCGATGATGCCCGGGGTCAGCAGTGCGGCATCGGCCTGGGGCTGGGTCATCTCCAGCAACTGGGTAGCGCCCTTGGCGAGCAGCTCAGACTGCGCCGCGACCAGCGCCCGCGCAGCCTGCAGCGAAATCACCGAACCCATGAAGGGTGCCGGCTGCTGATCAAAAGCGCCGACCGTGATGCTTTTGCACACCTCGACCAACCGTATGACCAGCGCATCGCCCCATGCGCCCTGCGGCACCAGCAGGCGGCGAGCACAGGTGCAGCGCTGCCCAGCGGAGATGAACGCCGACTGGATGATCGTGTATACCGCCGCGTCGAGGTCCTTGACCTCATCCACCACCAACGGGTTGTTGCCGCCCATTTCCAGGGCGAGAATCTTGTCCGGACGGCCGGCGAACTGCTGGTGAAGCAGGTTGCCGGTACGGCTGGAGCCAGTGAAGAACAAGCCATCGATACCTGGGTTGGCAGCCAGCGCCACGCCCGTTTCACGTGCGCCCTGCACCAGGTTGAGCACGCCGGCAGGCAGGCCCGCGGCGATCCAGCAATTGACTGTCAGTTCGGCGACCTTGGGGGTCAGCTCGCTGGGCTTGAACACCACACAGTTACCGGCCAGCAGCGCCGGGACAATGTGGCCATTGGGCAAGTGGCCGGGGAAATTGTAGGGGCCGAACACCGCCACCACTCCGTGGGGCTTGTGCCGCAGTACGGCAGTAGCATCGGCCAGCGGGCCGCTTTTCTCACCCGTGCGCTCGCGGTAGCTCTGTATCGAGATCGCGACTTTGTTGACCATGCTGGTGACTTCGGTAGCCGACTCCCACAGCGGCTTGCCGGTTTCCTCGCCGATGCAGTAGGCCAGTGCCTCGGAGTGCTGCTTGAGCTGTTCGGCGAACTTTTCCAGCACGTCGATGCGCGCCTCCAGGCTCAGTTGCGCCCAGGCCGGAAAAGCCTGACGCGCGGCCTGCACGGCAGCGTCGACCTGGCCGGCATCGGCGCCCTGCCCTTGCCAGACAACGGCTTGCGTGACCGGGTTGAGCGACTGCAGGGCTTCACCCTGGCCGGCCTGCCAGCTGCCGGCGATGTAATGCGTGGTCATTTACTGGGCCTCCCGGCTTGCCGACAGCGGCACGGCGCGAACGTTGTCGCCAGCGCCCATGCGCAGGCGCTTGGCGGTTTGCGGGTCGACTACCAGGGTGCCCGCAGCCAGACGTGCGGGCGCGGCAGTGATACGGCAGTCATCGCGCTTGCGGTTATGGATGATGTAAGGGGTTGCGTCATCGCCAGGCGTACCGACGGCCAGCACCAGGGTCTGGCTCTCGCGTACGGCACGGATCTTCGAGGTTTCGCACTCGATGGCCGGGCCTGCGTCGAAGATGTCGACATACCCCTGGTAGCTGAAGCCTTCCTGCTTGAGCATGGCCAGGGCAGGCTCGGTATCGGTGTGCACACGGCCGATGACGCTGCGCGCAGCCTCCGACAGGAAGCAGGTGTACAACGGGAACTTGGGCATCAGCTCGGCAATGAACGACTTGTTGCCCACACCAGTGAGGTAGTCGGCCTGGCTGAACTCCATCTTGAAAAAGTGCCGCCCAAGGCTCTCCCAGAAGGGCGAACGGCCCTGCTCGTCAGACATGCCACGCATTTCGGCGATGATCTTGTTGCCGAACAACTCCGGGAACTCGGCGATGAACAGCATGCGCGCCCGCGACAGCAAGCGGCCATTGAGCCCGGAGCGGTGGTCGCTACGCAGGAACAACGAGCACAGTTCGGAGTTGCCGGTCAGGTCGTTGGCCAGGAACAGGGTGGGGATTTCGCGATAGATGTTCAGCTCCTGCGAGGCGCTGACGGTCAGGCCCACCCGGTAGTTGTACCAGGGCTCGCGCAGGCCGACGGCCCCGGCGATGGCACTGATGCCGACCACCAGGCCTTCGTCGTTCTCCAGCACGAACAGGTAGTCGGTGTCACCGCGCTCGGCTTCACCACGGAAGCTCTTCTCGGCCCAGCCGACACGATGCCCGAGGCGCTCCTCGTTGGCCGGCAAGGTGGTCAGCCCGGTGGTACCGGTGCTGCGTGCCAATTCGATCAGCGCAGGTAAATCGCTGCTGCGTACAGGACGAACGATCATGCTATCTCCTTGTGCGGCAACTGTAGCTACCGCAAAAATCTCTGTTCCCAGACCTCAGACCGCGACCAGGCGCACGCTGGCGCCCTCCCCCACACCCAGCGCCTCGGCAGCCTCTGCACTGAGGCTGACCGGCTTGCCCGGCACCCAGTCCAGTTCGACCAGCACCGCGCGGTAATCCTGCAGTTGGCCGTTGCACACCAGGTACGGGCGCCCGCCCTTGACCGGCCCTTCCTCGAGCTTGACCGGCACCACCCTGCTCTGGGCGATCGAGCGGATGCCCGAGGCACGCGCATGCAAGGTCGGGCCTCCATCGAAGATGTCGATATAGTGCTCGGTCTCGAAGCCCTCACGCATGAGGATGTCGAAAGTGATCTGCGCGCGCGGATGCACCTGGCCCATGGCTTCCTGGGCAGCGTCCGGCAGCAGGGGCACATAGATCGGGTAGTGCGGCATCAGTTCGGCGAGGAAGGTACGGCTTTTCAGGCCGCACAGACGCTCGGCGTGGGCATAGTTGAGGTCGAAGAAGTTGCGCCCGATGGCATCCCAGAACGGCGACTCGCCTTGCTCGTCGCTGTAACCGACGATTTCGGTGACCACCGAGTCGGCAAAGCGCTCCGGGTGCGAGGCCATGAACAGCAAGCGGCCACGCGAATTCAGCTCGGCCCAGCCACTGTTCACCAGTTCAGGCAGGACATAGAAGCTGGTCAGCAGGCTGTTGCCGGTGAGGTCATGGCACAGCGACAGGACGTGGATCTTGTTGTGGATCTTCAGTTCGCGGGAGGCATGCACGAAGGTTTCGTTGCGAAAGCTGTAGAACGGCTCGGAGTAGCCCGCCGAGGCGACGATTGCCGAGCAACCGGCCAGCTTGCCGGTGACACTGTCCTCGAGCACGAAGAAGTAGCTTTCTTCGCCATTGAAACTGACTTCGGCAGCGAACGACGTTTCCGAGGCGGCGATCTTGTCGCCCAGACGGGCAGCGTCGTCCGGCAGCGAAGTGACACCAACGGGGCTGTCGGCAGCCATGCGCTGCACTTCGTTAAGATCAGCCATTTGCGCGGGGCGCATCACCAGCATGGTGTCACTCCTTTGGAAAAACTGGCCGCTTTCGCGGCACGGAAAAACGGCGGGCGCGTGTTGAGTCTGCAAGCACGCGCCCGCACTGGAATTCTGCTATCGCCGGCCCGCTCGGGGGCCGGCGAAAGGACCGCCGGCGAATCAGGCCTGGGTCAGTTTGGCCACAGCCCGCTCGAAGCGGTCCAGGCCTTCATCGATATCAGCATCTTCGATCACCAGGCTCGGCGCGAAGCGCACCACGTCCGGGCCGGCCTGCAGCACCATCACGCCTTCCTTCTCGGCGGCATTGAGGATGTCCTTGGCCTTGCCCTGCCAGGCTTCGGTCAGCACGCAGCCGATCAACAGGCCGACACCACGCACCTGAGAGAACAGGCCGGCCTGCTGGCCGATCTTCTCCAGGCGCACCTTGAAGCGCTCGTGCTTGGCTTTGATACCGGCCAGGGTTTCTGGGGTGTTGATCACGTCCAGCACCGCGCAGGCAACGGCGCAGCCCAACGGGTTACCGCCATAGGTGGTGCCGTGGGTGCCGACTGCCAGATGCTTGGCAAGCTCACTGGTGGTGAGCATGGCGCCGATCGGGAAACCACCACCCAGGCTCTTGGCGCTGGTCAGGATGTCCGGCGTCACGCCGTAGTGCTGATAGGCGTACAGCGAGCCGGTACGGCCCACACCGGTCTGCACTTCATCGAAGATCAGCAGGGCGTTGTGTTCGTCACACAGCTTGCGGGCGCCTTCCAGGTACGCCTTGTCGGCCGGGACCACACCGCTCTCGCCCTGGATCGGCTCGATCACCACGGCGCAGGTCTTGTCGGAAATCTGTGCCTTCAGCGCTTCCAGGTCGTTGTAGGGCACATGACTGATACCGGTGATCTTCGGGCCGAAACCGTCAGAGTACTTCGGCTGGCCGCCGACACTGACGGTGAACAGCGTGCGACCGTGGAAGCTGTTCACGGCGGAGATGATTTCGTGCTTGTCGGGCCCGAAGCGGTCATGGGCGACACGACGGGCCAGCTTGAAAGCGGCCTCGTTGGACTCAGCGCCGGAGTTGCAGAAAAAAGCCCGGTCGGCAAAGGTGGCATCGACCAGTTTGTGTGCAAGGCGCAGTGCTGGCTCGTTGGTGAAGACGTTGGAAACGTGCCAGAGGGTGTTGGCCTGCTCGGTCAGGGCCTTGACCAGTGCCGGGTGGCAGTGGCCCAGGGCGTTTACCGCAATGCCACCGGCAAAGTCGATGAGCTCGCGACCCGACTGGTCCCATACGCGGGAACCCTCGCCTCGCACAGGAATGAAGGCCGCCGGAGAATAGTTGGGGACCATGACCTGGTCGAAATCGGCACGTTGCACCGGGGCTTGCTCAACGGACATCTGAGTCTCCTGAAGAGGAACGCTGGCCTGGAAGTGGCGAGCGATGGGGGGATTGTAAGGACTGATCTGCGCCTGTCCTTGCGGCCAAGCGACAACTTGTTACAGCGCAAAACCCAGTTTTACCCAGGCTTTCGGCAATGCGACAAACACTGTCGCAATCGCGCAGTGTAACGGCAGAGCGGGACTGGGTGAACGGGTGTTCACATAAGAAGACATGCCGGCTGTACCGGCGGCAACCCGACCAGTATGAGAGCCGGCCTGCCGGCGATGGAAGCGCATTGCGCAGGGAAGCTTTCAGCCCTTTTCGGCAGGCGCCGAACTCAATTCGAAGGGGCTGCTGTTACGCCGCTGGTTGCGGTCTTCCCGTGGCGTGGCGCCAAAGAAATTGCGGTAAGCACTGGAGAAATGCGGGCCGGAGGAGAAGCCACAGGAAAGGCCGATCTGGATGATCGATTTGCTGGTCTGCATCAGCATCTGCCGCGCCTTGTTCAGCCGCAACTCCAGGTAATACTGGCTGGGCACCCGATTGAGGTACTGCTTGAAGATACGCTCCAGTTGCCTGCGCGACACGCATACATGCTGAGCGATTTCGTCAGTGGTCAGCGGCTCTTCGATGTTGGCTTCCATCAACAGCACCGCCTGGGTCAGCTTCGGATGGCTGGAGCCGAGGCGGTTCTGCAGCGGAATGCGCTGGCGCTCCCCCCCCTCACGAATGCGCTCGACCACCAGCTCCTCGGAAACCGCACCAGCCAGCTCAGCCCCGTGATCACGCGCCAGCACCGCCAGCAGCAAGTCGGTCACCGCCATACCGCCGCAAGCGGTCAGGCGATCACGGTCCCAATCGAACAGATGGCTGGTGGCGATGACCTTGGGAAAGCGCTCGGCAAAATCGTCTTGCCAGCGCCAATGCACCGCAGCGCGGTAACCATCGAGCAGGCCGAGCATGGCCAACGGATACACACCCGCAGACAGCCCGCCAATAATGCAGCCGCTACGGGCCAATTGCTTGAGGGCCGAGGACAGCGCCGACCCCAGCGCCTGGGGCAGCTCGTCAGCGAGCAGGAACAGCTTGTGACAACCCTCCAGGCGCCCGTTCCAGGGCTCGCCGGGCAGGCGCCAGGCGCCATCCTGCGCAGGTTCGGCCTGCAGAAAGGCCAGCTCGTAAACCACATCAGGATGTACCCGCTGGGCCACCAGCAATACTTCCTCCGCCAGCGCCAACGTCAAGGGCTTGGTGCTTGGCCAGATGAGAAAACCGATTCGCTGGGTGGTCATAGGGTAAGGTCCGAAACCTGAAGTCGTTCGAGTCTGTGGCGCCAAGGCAGACTGCGCACTGCTGCGCAGCATGCCCTATTCTGGTGCGAAGGTGCAGCCTTTACTTCAGGCTGCCAGAGAGAAACTGCTTGAGCCGCTCCGATTGCGGGTTGGCCAGCACTTCGCGCGGGCAGCCGGTCTCTTCGACCAGGCCTTTGTGCAGGAACACCAACTGGTTGGACACTTCGCGGGCAAAGCCCATCTCATGGGTCACCACCACCATGGTCCGGCCTTCCTGGGCCAGGGCCTGCATGACCTTTAGCACATCGCCGACCAGTTCGGGGTCGAGCGCCGAAGTCGGCTCGTCGAACAGCATCACTTCAGGCTCCATCGCCAGCGCTCGGGCAATCGCCACACGCTGCTGCTCACCGCCGGACATATGCCCCGGGAAAGCATCCTTGCGATGGGCGACGCCCACCTTGGCCAGATAGTGTTCGGCTTTTTCCAGGGCTTCTTTCCTGTTCACGCCAAGCACGTGCACCGGCGCCTCGATGACGTTTTCCAGCGCGGTCATGTGCGACCACAGGTTGAAATGCTGGAACACCATCGACAGCCGTGAGCGCATGCGCTGCAGCTGGCGCGGGTCGGCAGCCTTGAGCGCGCCGTCCTTGCCGGCGACCAGCTTCAGCTCTTCGTTGTTGAGCAGGATCTTGCCGGCGTGCGGCTGCTCGAGCAGGTTGATGCAGCGCAGGAAGGTCGACTTGCCCGAACCGCTGGAGCCGATAATGCTGATCACATCGCCTGCCTTGGCCGCCAGGGACACACCCTTGAGCACTTCATGGCTGCCGTAGCGCTTGTGCAGGTCTTGGACTTCTAGTTTGTACATGCTGTCGGTTCTCACAGAGCGTTCAGTGCTTGCGCGGCGCCAGGTAGCCGAGCCAGCGGCGTTCGGCCATCTTGAACAGGCGCACCAGGATGAAGGTCAGGCACAGATAGAACACGCCCGCCGTGATGTAGGCCTCGAAAGGCAGGTAGTACTGGGCATTGACCGTACGTGCGGCACCGGTGATGTCGATCAGGGTCACGATCGACGCCAGGCTGGTGGTCTGCAGCATCATGATCACTTCGTTGCTGTACTGCGGCAACGCCCGGCGCAGGGCCGACGGCAGCAGGATGCGACGGTACATCTTCATGCGGGACATACCCATGGCCTTGGCCGCCTCGATCTCGCCGTGCGGGGTAGCCTTGAGGCTGCCGGCGATGATTTCGGCGGTGTAGGCACTGGTGTTGACGGCAAATGCCAGGCACGCACAAAACGTGGCGCTCGATAGCAATGGCCAGAAGATGCTTTCGCGCACTGCCTCGAACTGAGCCAGGCCGTAGTAGATCAGGAACAGCTGCACCAGCATCGGCGTGCCGCGGATCACATAGGTGTAGAGCCAGGCCGTGAGGTTGACCACCGGCTGCTTGGACACCCGCATCAAGCCCAGCGGCACAGCCGCCAGCAGGCCGAAGAACAGCGATATCGCCAGCAGCTTGAGGGTGGTCAGCAGGCCGCCGAGGTACAGCGGCATGGCCTCCCAGATGACGTTGTAATCGAAAATCATAGCTCAGCCACCTTGACGCCCACCGAGTAGCGCTTCTCGAGATACTTCAGTGCCAGCAGCGAGACACTGGTCAGCACCAGGTACAACGCCGCCACCGCCAGGAAGAAGGTGAAGGGTTCGCGGGTGGCGTCTGCCGCCTGCTTGGCCTTGAACATCATGTCCTGCAGGCCGACCACCGAAATCAGGGCCGTCGCCTTGGTCAGTACCAACCAGTTGTTGGTGAAGCCCGGGATCGCCAGGCGGATCATCTGCGGCACCTGAATGCGGAAGAATACCTGCCGGTTGCTCATGCCATAGGCCGCGCCAGCTTCGGCTTGGCCCTTGGGAATACCCAGGAACGCACCTCGGAAGGTTTCTGACAGGTAGGCGCCAAAGATGAAGCCCAGGGTACCGATGCCTGCGACCAGCGGGTTCAGGTCGATGTAGTCGTCATAGCCCACCAGCGGCCCCAAACGGTTGATGATGTCCTGCCCGCCGTAGAAGATCAGCAGGATCAGCACCAGGTCCGGAATACCCCGGATCACGGTGGAATACATATCGCCCAACCAGGCCAGCCAGCGCACCGGCGACAAGCGCAGCGCCACGCCAATCAGGCCGAGCACAATGGCCAGGGCCATCGACGACAGGGCGAGCTGCAGCGTCAGCCACGCCCCGTCGAGGATGACTGCCCCGTAGCCTTTCAACATGATGAGGTCCTCGACCTAAAGAATGAAAAATGGTGCAAACCTCAGAGCCTCTGCTGTTTGCACCATTGCACAGGTGAAACTCGACGTGTTACTTCGAGTCTGGACCGTAGATGTCAAAGTTGAAGTACTTGTCCTGGATCTGCTTGTACTTGCCGTTTGCACGGATCGCGTCGATGGCCTTGTTGATACGCTCGCGGTTGGCATCGTCACCTTTGCGCACGGCGATGCCGATGCCGTCACCGAAGTATTTCGCGTCGGTGAACGAAGGACCAACGAAGGCAAAGCCCTTGCCGGCGTCGGTTTTCAGGAAACCGTCTTCCAGCAGGGTGGCATCAGCCACGGTGCCGTCGAGGCGGCCAGCGGCCACGTCGAGGTAGATTTCGTTCTGGGTGCCGTACGGAACCACGGTGGCACCTTTGGCGCCCAGCACTTCCTTGGCGAAGCGGTCGTGGATCGAGCCGCGCTGCACGCCGATCTTCTTGCCTTTGAGTTCATCCAGGCTGTCGCTGACGGTAGCGCCGTCCTTCATCACCAGGCGCGCTGGGGTCAGGTAGTAGCGCTTGGTGAAATCGACCGATTTCTTGCGGTCATCGGTAATCGACATGGACGACAGGATGGCGTCGATCTTGCGCACCTTCAGCGCCGGGATCAGGCCGTCGAACTCCTGCTCGACCCAGGTGCACTTGGCTTTCATCTCTTCACACAGGGCGTTGCCGATATCGTAGTCGAAACCGGCGATGCTGCCGTCGGGCTGCTTGAAGGCGAAGGGTGGGTAGGCCGCTTCGATACCGATTTTCAACGGTTTTTCATCAGCCTGCGACACCAGGGAAAACACGGAAAGCGCCAGGGCGCCAAGCAGTGCGAGCTTCTTCATCAGGTAACTCCATCGGTACGGGGCATTACAAGGCAGGAGTAACAACTGCCCGATATGCGAATGGGTACAACGCGAGCCGCGCAGGGTTCGACCAAGGTCGCAGACCACGAGCGAGTGAGTGGCATTTTAACGACAGCCCGGTAGTCGATATTTCTTCAAAGCGACAACTACTTACAGAAGCGCTTGAAACGGCAGCGGGCGAGGTTGACAGCCTTTGCAAGATATGCAAGAGCGCAAGGAAAATAACCTATAGAACTAGCAATTACTGGGCCTATTATTGGCAAAGCCTTGTACGACGGCAAGTGTAGCGTGCTGCACTGCAAGAAATGGCGCCGCGAACGCACCGAAACGGGTCATGAGTGTTCCCGCTCGCCCCGCAGCTGTGCGTAATCGGTGACAGAAGAGTTACCGATGAATGTCGGGTAACAGTAAAGCAAAAACCCCGCCGGTTGCCCGTGCGGGGTTTTCGTTTGAAGCAGGACTGCCCCGCAGTCCCGCTCATTGCATCAGGCCGACGCCAGGTTCATTGCCTTGTGGGTATCAATCAAGTGCTGCACCACGCCCGGGTCGGCCAGGGTGGAGATATCACCTAGCGAGCCGTATTCCGCCGTGGCGATCTTGCGAAGGATACGTCGCATGATCTTGCCCGAGCGCGTCTTCGGCAGCCCTGGCGCCCACTGGATCACATCTGGCGAGGCAATCGGGCCGATCTCCTTGCGCACCCAGTTCTTCAGCTCCAGGCGTAGCTGCTCGCTGGGCTCCACGCCGGCATTGAGGGTCACGTACACATAGATGCCCTGCCCTTTGATATCGTGCGGCACCCCCACCACCGCAGCCTCGGCCACTTTGGCATGGGCGACCATGGCGCTTTCGATCTCTGCGGTACCCATACGGTGGCCGGAAACGTTGAGCACGTCATCCACCCGGCCCGTGATCCAGTAGTAGCCATCCTCGTCACGGCGCGCGCCGTCACCGGTGAAGTACATGCCGCGGAACGTCTTGAAGTAGGTATCGACGAAGCGGTCATGATCGCCATACAGCGAGCGAGACTGGCCCGGCCAGGAATCGAGGATCACCAGGTTGCCCTCGGCGGCACCATCGATCAGGTTGCCCAGGTTGTCCACCAGCGCCGGCACCACACCAAAGAACGGACGGGTCGCAGAACCCGGCTTGAGGCCCGTGGCGCCCGGCAGCGGGCTGATCAGGATGCCGCCGGTCTCGGTCTGCCACCAGGTGTCGACGATCGGGCAACGCTCCTTGCCGACGGTCTTGTAGTACCAGTTCCAGGCCTCAGGGTTGATCGGCTCACCGACCGAACCCAGCAGGCGCAGGCTCGAGCCGTCGGCACCCTCAACGGCCGCCTGCCCTTCGGCCATCATGGCGCGAATCGCTGTAGGTGCGGTGTAGAGGATGTTGACCTTGTGCTTGTCGACGATCTTCGACACCCGGGTAATGTCCGGGTAGTTAGGTACGCCCTCGAACAGTAGCGTGGTCGCACCGTTGGCCAGCGGCCCGTAGACGATGTAGCTGTGGCCGGTGACCCAACCGACGTCAGCGGTGCACCAGTAGACCTCGCCGGGGCGGTAGTCGAATACGCGTTCGTGGGTCAGCGCGGCGTACACCAGGTAACCACCGGTGGTGTGCAGCACGCCCTTGGGCTTGCCGGTTGAGCCGGAGGTATAAAGAATGAACAGCGCCTCCTCGGCACCCATTTCCTTTGGCGCGCAATGGCTGGAGGCCACCTTCATCAGGTCTTCGTACCAGATGTCTCGGTGCTGGTGCCAGGCGATGTCACCACCGGTGCGCTTGCACACGATGATTTTCTGCACGCTGTTGGTTTCAGGGTTGGTCAGCGCCAGGTCCACGTTGGCCTTGAGCGGAGTACGGCGGCCACCGCGCAAACCTTCGTCGGCGGTGATCACCACCTTGGACTTGCAATCGATGATGCGCCCGGCCAGCGCTTCAGGCGAGAAGCCGCCAAACACCACCGAGTGAATCGCACCGATGCGGGCACAGGCCAGCATGGCAACCACGGCCTCAGGGATCATCGGCATGTAGATGGTCACTACATCCCCACGGTGCACGTCCTGCCCGCGCAGGGCGTTGGCGAATTTGCAGACCTGCTCGTGCAGTTCGCGATAGGTAATGTTGCGGTGCTCGGAAGGGTCGTCACCTTCCCAGATGATTGCCAGTTGGTCGCCGCGCTCTTCGAGGTGGCGGTCCAGGCAGTTGGAGGAGACGTTGAGAGTGCCGTCGGCAAACCACTTGATATCGACATGGTGATCGTCGAAGGAAGTCTGCTTGACCTTGGTGAAAGGCTTGATCCAGTCAATGCGCTGGGCCTGCTCACGCCAGAAGCCGTCCGGGTTGATCACCGATTGCTGGTACATGGCCTTGTAGGTGGCCTCGTCGGTCAGGGTAGTGGCCGCAACCTCGGGACGAACGGGATACAGTGGAGCCGCACTCATCTGTGTTACCTCGGTGTAATAGTTGTTTTTGTATGGAACCGTTTGTAACTGTACCAGAGCGGCAAAAGCCATACGACGATGGTAGTAACGCGACAGGTTGCGCACCTTGTGGACGGCCGGAAAGGCTCTAGGCCGCAGCTGGCAACCCGGCGAGAGGCGAAAGCAAAAGATTTTCCCGGGGGATTGTTACAGTTTCTGTCAAAAGGCGAAAAAACTTTATCAAAACGCCCACTGTTTCCCTTAATTACCGAAGCATAAGATTCACTACGCCAGCAACGGCAAAGGCGATTAACAACTGGTAACAGTCACAGCCCCCACGAAGGCAACTCGTTAATCGCGCGCTAATCCGATAGTTGAAAACTTGGCTGTATTCGCGGTGCCACAAGCGCCGCGCGCCCCCTCACGACCTTAGACAGGTAAATAGAAAATGAAAGCGTTACTGGTATTGGTACTTGGTAGTCTTTGCAGTGCGGCAATGGCCGATGAAGCAAAGGATGCCGAGCAGATTCCGGTTGAACAGTACAGTTATTCGCAGCACCTGGATATCGCCCGCGTCATCTCCATGAGCGAAGTGCCAAACGTGTGCGAAGTCGTGCCGGCCCGCATGACCTACGAGGATTCCAAGGGTCAGAAGCACATTCTCGAATACCGCGTCATGGGTAACGGCTGCTCCAACGGCTGATGAATGATTTGGGCCCTGCGGGGCCCATTCGTCACCCATCCCACGATGAACAGTGTTGAGTTTAATCCACCCGCCACTCCGTCACTCATTCGACTTGCCCAACGAATAATCCCGCAACTTGTTGGCAATGGTTGTATGTGAAACACCCAGTCGCTTGCCCAGCGCCCGGCTACTTGGATATTCCCCGATCAGACTTTCCAGTACAGCCTTTTCAAAGCGCCCGACAATCTGCGAAAGATCACCTTCAAGGGTAAATTCACCCAAGGGTTGCCGCACGCCGTAATCCGGCAGGCGGATATGCTCGCCTTTCACTATTCCGCCTTCGCACAGCGATACCGCCTGGAACAATACGTTTTCCAGTTGCCGGACATTGCCCGGCCAATGGTAGTGCGCCAGTTTGTCCATCGCCGCAGGCGCCAGGCGCGGCAGGGCACAACCAATCTGCCGGCTGGCCTGATCGAGAAAGTGCTGCACCAACCCCTCCAGGCCGTCCATGCACTCGCGCAACGGCGGTATGTGCAACGACAACACATTGAGGCGATGGTACAGGTCCTGGCGGAATTCGCCCCGAGCGCACAATTCGGAAAGGTCCACCTGGGTTGCGCAGATCACCCGTACATCCAGGTACACCTCCTCATCACTGCCTACACGACGGAAGCAGCCGTCCTGCAGAAAGCGCAGCAGCTTCACCTGCAGGCGAGGGCTCATCTCCCCCACCCCATCGAGGAACAGTGTCCCACCAGCGGTCAACTCCAGAAGGCCCAGTTTGCCTTCGGCGCGCGCGCCCTCGAACGCACCGGGGCCATAACCGAACAGCTCGGTTTCCGCCATGGACTCTGGCAGGCCGGCACAATTGAGGGCCATCAAAGGCGCCTGCCCCCGCGGGCTAGCCAGGTGGCAGGCACGCGCCAACAGCTCTTTGCCGGTACCTGTCTCACCTTCGATCAGCAACGGCGCGTCCAGCGGCGCCATGCGCCGCGCCTCACGCACCACAGCCGCCATCACCCGCGAGCTCTGGAAGATGCTATCGAAGCCGCGCAGCTCCTGTTTGCGTACGTTGTAGATCCGCTCACCGATGCGGTCGGCACGGTGCAAGGTCAACACCGCGCCAGCCAGTGCCTCGCTGTCGTCATGCTCGGACTGCAAAGGTGCGATGTCGGCCAGGAAAATATCACCCTTGACCTTGACCCGCAGGCCATTGATTCGAGATTTGTTGGCCCGCACCAGTTCCGGCAGGTCAAAGTCCTCTACATAGCGCGCCAACGGGATGCCCGGCACCTCGTCGACCCTCACACCCAGCAACTGCGCGGCCGTGCGGTTGGCGGCGACGATGCTGCCGCCCATGTCGACCGACAGCACCGGGAAATCCAGCGCCCCCAGCAGCGCGTTGAGCTCCATGTGCCGTCGCTCGCTGGGCATCAAGCCGACACGCTTGACCCCGAAGACCCCGGCAATCGACTCGAATTTCGGACGTAGAGCCTGGAACTGCAGGTTGATGAGGTTCGGGCAATGCAGATAGATGGCATTGCCATGGTCACCGCCGACTTCACCACGGAGTACGTTGATTCCGTACTCCACCAACAGGTTGAGGATGTCGCGAAGGATGCCGATGCGGTTCTGGCAATGCACTTTGATACGCATGAAAGCTCTCGAAGCGGCGAAGTTTTTAAATCGGCCGCATAATATTCGTAAAGAAAAGCTGACAAAAACACAGCAAGGGCCAGCTCGACACACCGAATTTTCCGCGATGCCGCCATGTTTGTAAAATTATCGTTACGAAAAACGCCTTGAAACTGCAGTTCAGGCGTTCTGACACCGCGTGCAATCGGGCAGATGAAGGGATATTTCTTAGGTATGTCGTGGACATAACAATAAAAGCCCTCACTAGGAGAGCCACATGAAACAGACGCAATACGTGGCGCGCGAGCCCGATGCGCAAGGCTTCATCGACTACCCGCAGCAAGAGCATGCGGTATGGAACACGCTGATCACCCGCCAGCTGAAAGTCATCGAAGGCCGGGCATGCCAGGAGTACCTGGATGGCATCGATCAGCTCAAGCTGCCCCATGACCGCATTCCGCAACTGGGCGAGATCAACAAAGTGCTGGGCGCCACCACCGGTTGGCAGGTTGCCCGTGTGCCGGCACTGATCCCCTTCCAGACCTTCTTCGAGCTGCTGGCCAGCAAACGCTTCCCGGTCGCCACGTTCATCCGCACCCCACAAGAGCTGGATTACCTGCAGGAACCGGACATCTTCCACGAGATCTTCGGCCACTGCCCGCTGCTGACCAACCCCTGGTTCGCCGAGTTCACCCACACCTATGGCAAGCTGGGCCTGGCCGCGACCAAGGAACAGCGCGTGTACCTGGCGCGCCTGTACTGGATGACCATTGAGTTCGGCCTGATGGAGACCGCACAAGGCTGCAAGATCTATGGCGGCGGCATCCTCTCTTCGCCCAAGGAAACCGTCTACAGTCTGTCCGGTGAGCCGGAGCACCAGGCCTTCGACCCGATCGAGGCCATGCGCACCCCCTACCGCATCGACATCCTGCAGCCCCTGTACTTCGTGCTGCCGAACCTCAAGCGCCTGTTCGACCTGGCCCACGAAGACATCATGGGCATGGTCCAGCAAGCCATGCAGCTGGGGCTGCATGCGCCGAAGTTTCCACCCAAGGTCGCCGCCTGAGCGACCTTGCCGACAACAACTCGAATCGGAAAACACCTCATGAATGCCTTGAACCAAGCCCACTGCGAAGCCTGCCGCGCCGATGCGCCGAAAGTCACCGACGAGGAACTGGCCGAACTCATCCGCGAGATACCGGACTGGAACATCGAAGTACGTGACGGTCATATGGAGCTGGAGCGTGTGTTCCTGTTCAAGAACTTCAAGCACGCCCTGGCATTTACCAACGCAGTAGGCGAAATCGCTGAAGCCGAAGGTCATCACCCAGGCCTGCTGACCGAATGGGGCAAGGTAACCGTGACTTGGTGGAGCCACTCCATCAAGGGCCTGCACCGCAACGACTTCATCATGTGCGCGCGGACCGACAAGGTTGCCGATACCGCTGAAGGGCGCAAGTAACACGTTGCAAAAGGCCGCTGCGCGCCCTGTTCGCGGGGCGCGCAGCGGCCTTGTTGTGTCAGGAAAATGTCCGGTATCCGCCCGCAAAACCGACAAGCGACCGGGAAAAATTACAAACTGTCATCCAGACTTGTGTATCCTGCCTCAGCTTTGCGAAGCTCCAAACGCGCCTGGCGCAGCCTTTTGACTCACACTTGCGAGGAACGACGAGATGCACGAAATCCCGAATCTTCCCTTCCCAAGCCTGAACCCCGAAGAGCAAACCGTTGCCGCTCACTCCGAACCGGCGCCTGCCGTCGAGGATGGCGACGATCAATCCAGCGCTGACCAGGAATAACCGCGCATCCCCCCGACTGTGTGAAAACGGCTGACTTTCGGACTACCGCTGTCATCACGTTTTCACACCGTCCAGAACTTCTGCCACGTAGGCCCCCATGCCCGACTCACCGCGCCCCCTTGCGGTCACCCTGCAAGTCGTCTCCATCGTCCTGTTCACCTTTATCGGCTACCTGAACATCGGCATACCCCTCGCCGTGCTGCCTGGCTACGTGCACAACGACCTGGGCTTCAGCACCGTCGTCGCCGGCCTGGTGATCAGCGTGCAATACCTCGCCACCCTGCTCAGCCGCCCCACAGCCAGCCGCATCATCGACAACCTGGGCAGCAAGAAAGCCGTCATGTATGGCCTCGCCGGTTGCGGCCTGAGTGGTGTTTTCATGCTCGCCTGCGCCTTCCTCACCCACCTGCCTTGGCTGAGCCTGGCCTGCCTGTTGGTCGGCCGCCTGGTACTGGGCAGTGCAGAAAGCCTGGTGGGCTCGGGTTCGATAGGCTGGGGGATTGGCCGGGTCGGCGCTGAAAACACCGCTAAAGTCATCTCCTGGAACGGGATCGCCAGCTATGGTGCGCTGGCCATCGGTGCCCCACTGGGCGTGCTGATGGTAAAACACCTGGGGCTGTGGAGCATGGGGGTGAGCATCATCCTGCTATGCGCGATAGGCCTGCTGCTGGCATGGCCAAAACGCGCTGCGCCGATTGTCAGCGGCGTGCGTATGCCGTTTCTGCGGGTGCTGGGCAAAGTGTTCCCGCATGGTTCGGGCCTGGCGTTGGGCTCGATCGGCTTTGGCACCATCGCCACCTTCATTACCCTGTACTACGCCAGCCGTGGCTGGGCGAATGCAGCACTGACCCTGAGCCTGTTCGGTGCCAGCTTCATCTGTGCGCGGCTGCTGTTCGGCAATCTCATCAACAGGATTGGCGGGTTCAGGGTGGCGATCGTGTGCTTGTCGGTCGAGACACTGGGCCTGCTGATGCTGTGGCTGGCACCCAGCGCAGAACTCGCCTTGGCCGGAGCGGCGCTCAGTGGCTTCGGCTTCTCGCTGGTGTTCCCGGCGCTGGGCGTGGAAGCGGTGAATCAGGTTTCGGCAGCCAACCGCGGGGCGGCGGTGGGGGCATACTCGCTGTTCATCGACCTGTCGCTGGGCATTACCGGGCCACTGGTGGGCGCGGTGGCGTCGGGGTTCGGGTTTGCTTCGATGTTTCTGTTTGCGGCAGCGGCGGCGTGCTGCGGGCTGGTGTTGAGCCTGTATCTGTACCGCCAGGCGCGGCGTTTCAGGCATATTTGAGCGCATGGGGGGGGGCGCTACGCACCCCTTTCGCGACACGAGGCCGCTCCTACGGGTAACCGCGTACCTCTGCAGGAGCGGTCTTGTTTCAGCGGGCGTACTGCAACACCACTTCCAGCGGATGGCGCATCTGCCGCTCGGTCATGCGCTTGACCTGGCTACGGCACGAATAGCCAGTTGCCAGGGCCTCGCCCTCCTTGTCCAGCTTGGTCGCCCAGGACTGTTCGAAGATGGTCCGCGACGTCTCCTGGTTACGCGCCTCATGCCCGTAGGTACCGGACATGCCGCAGCACCCCGTGGCCTCGGTCACCAACTTCAGGCCCAGGCGCGCGAACACCTGCTCCCATTGCCGGGTACTGGCCGGCACGTTGGTCTTCTCGGTGCAGTGCGCCATCAGGCGGAAGTTGCCGGGCGCGGCGTGCGCCTGTTCGGGCAGCACATCCATCAGCCATTCCTGGGGCAGCAACACCTTCGGGCAGCCCTCCAGGCCCGGCACCTTCTGGTACTCCTGGCGGTAGACCAGGGTCATGGCAGGGTCCAGGCCCACCAGCGGTACACCACAGTCGGCCAGGGCCTTGAGCTGGGTGGCATTACGGATTGCCGCCTTGGCAAAAGCCCCCAAAAAGCCCTGCACGTGCAGCGGCTTGCCATTGGCACTGTAAGGCGCCAGGAACACGCGGTGGCCCAGGCGATGGGCCAGCTCGATGAAGGCGGCCAGCAGTGGTGTCTCGAAGTAACGGGTGAAGGCATCCTGCACCAGCACGATGCTGCGCTCGCGCTGGGCCGGGGTCAGTTCACGCAGCGCCGGCACACTGGCCACGCCAACCCGGCAGCGCGTGAGGGTGGACTGGAAGTTGAAGCGGCTGATCAGCGGGCTGTCGACCATGCCGACCTTGTCCGCCAACAAACTGCTGACCCACTTCGACCCCATCACCGCGTTGTACAGCCCCGGTGCATGGGCCAGGTAGGGGATGCTGAATTCCAGCGAACCGATCAGGTAATCACGCAGCGGGCGCTGGTAGCGACCGTGGTACAGCTCGAGGAAACGCGAGCGGAAGTCCGGCACATTGACCTTGATCGGGCACTGGCCTGCACATGACTTGCACGCCAGGCAGCCGGCCATGGCGTCGTAGACCTCATGGGAAAAGTCTTCCTGGCCCTGGTTGCGTGCACGGTTGTTGCGCAGCCGTGCCGGCAGCCCCTTGAGCCAGGACACCTTGTTGCGCGCCGCAGCCAGCACATCGATGTTCGCCTCACCCTGCAGGCGCAGCCATTCGCGCATCAACGAGGCGCGCCCCTTGGGCGAATGCTGGCGCTCACGGGTAGCCTTCCATGAGGGGCACATGGCGTCATTGGGGTCATAGTTGTAGCAAGCACCATTGCCGTTGCAGTGCACGGCACTGCCGAAGTCCTGCCATACACGCTCGTCGATGGTACGGTCGAGGTCGCCACGCAAGGTTACGCCATCGACCCTGGTCAACCCTTCGGCGCTGCCTGGCGGGGTGCAGATCTTGCCGGGGTTGAGCTGGTTGCGCGGGTCGAAGGCACCTTTGAGCCGCTGCAACGCCGGATACAGCTCACCGAAGTACTCCGGCACATATTCCGAACGCAGCCCTTTGCCATGCTCGCCCCACAGCAGCCCGCCGTAGCGTTTGGTCAACGCCGCCACGGCGTCGGAAATCGGCTTGACCAGTGCCGCCTGGGCGGGGTCTTTCATGTCCAGTGCCGGGCGTACGTGCAGCACGCCGGCGTCGACGTGGCCAAACATGCCGTAGGCCAGGCCATAGCCGTCCAGCAGCGCGCGGAAATCGGCAATGTAGTCGGCCAGTTGCTCCGGCGGCACTGCGGTATCTTCAACGAAAGGTTGCGGGCGCACCTCGCCCTCGACGTTGCCCAACAGGCCCACCGAACGCTTGCGCATTGTGTAGACCCGAGTCACGGCCTCGGCCCCTTCGGCCAAGGTGTGGCCCAGGCGCTCGACACTGGTGTCGCGCTGCAGGTGGTCGATGAAGGCTTCAACCCGAGCATTGACCTCGGCCGGCTCATCGCCACAGAACTCCACCAGGTTGATACCCAGCGTGGGGCGCTCCGGGTCGGCCGGGAAGTACTCGGCAACGCTGTGCCAGACGATGTCTTTCATCGCCAGCATCAGCACCTTGGAGTCCACCGTCTCGATCGACAACGGCTTGTGCGCCATCAGCGCATTGGCATCGCGCAGCGCGTCCATGAAGCTGGTGTAGCGGACGTTGACCAGCACCGCATACTTGGGAATCGGCAGCACGTTGAGCTTGGCTTCGACCACATAACCCAACGAACCCTCGGCGCCACACAGCACACTGTTGAGGTTGAAGCGGCCCTGTTCGTCGCGCAGGTGCGCCAGGTCGTAGCCGGTCAGGCAGCGGTTGAGCTTGGGGAAGGTGGTTTCGATCAGCTCGGCCTGGGTTTCCTGAATTTCGCGGGCAGTCCGATAGACCTCACCCACCCGACCGGGCGCAGCACAAGCCTGCTCCAGTGCAGCGTCATCGATCGGCAGGCTGTGCAGGCGCTCGCCACCGAGCAGCACGCTGTGCAGTTCCAGCACGTGATCGCGAGTCTTGCCGTAGGTGCAACTGCCCTGGCCGCTGGCGTCGGTGTTGATCATGCCGCCAACGGTAGCGCGGTTGGAGGTGGACAGTTCAGGCGCAAAGAACAGCCCGTGCGGCTTGAGCGCGGCATTGAGCTGGTCCTTGACCACGCCAGCCTGCACCCGCACCCAACGCTCCTGGACATTGATTTCGAGGATGGTGTTCATGTGCCGCGACAGGTCGACCACGATACCGTCGGTCAGCGATTGGCCATTGGTGCCGGTGCCGCCACCGCGCGGGGTCAGTTTGACCTGCTGGAAGCGTTCTTCGCCCATCAGCGCGGCCACCCGCGCCACATCGTCGGCGTCCAGCGGGAACACCGCCGCCTGGGGCAGGCGCTGGTAGATGGAGTTGTCGGTAGCCAGCACGGTACGGGTACCGTAATCGGCGCTGATCTGGCCACGGAAGCCGCTGCTGCGCAGGGCTTCGAGGAATTCTGGGTAGGCGGCGGTCGGCGCAGTGGTCGGCAGCTGGGCGATCATCGAAGGATGGCCTCTTGATATGGGCTAATTCACGGGAATCCTGTCGCCCTGGCATGGGTTGAGCCATGCCAGGATGACGAATAGGCCAATGTTCCTGTAGTTTCGCCCCAGGGGCAAACGGATAATCCTGCCGCTATCAATGACTTTTATGAATGAATTACCGCCACCTCACACCCTCCATGTCATTGCTGCTGGCTTTCGAGGCTGCCGCCCGGCATGAAAGCTACACCCGCGCAGCTGCCGAACTGTCCCTGACCCAGAGCGCGGTCAGCCGCCAGGTGCAGGCGCTGGAACAGCAACTCGGGCTGACCCTGTTCCGCCGCGAAGGCCGCCAGGTACAGCTCACCGACGTGGGCCGGCTGTACCAGCGCGAGCTCAGCGAAGCCTTGGGCCGCATCCGCAGCGCCACCTTGCAGGCCCTGGCTTACCAGTCCGGGGTCGGCACGCTGCGCCTGGCGACCTTGCCCACCTTCGGCTCCAAGTGGCTGCTGCCGCGCCTGCATGCCTTCTACAGCGCCCACCCGGGCATGCTGGTGCATATTCATTCGCGGATCGAAGCGATCAACTTCGACACCAGCGAGATCGATGCCGCCATCGGCGTGGCCAGCCATGACCTGCCGGGGCTGATCTGCCATCGGCTGCATGCCGAGGAACTGGTGGTGATCCTGCCACCGCAAGCCAACATCGACGGCCAGGGTTGGGACCCGGCACGTATCAGCGCCGAGGTGCTGCTCAACGTTGCCAACAATCCACATGCCTGGGGCGAGTGGTTTTCACACCATGGCCTGCCGCACCGGGCGATGCGCCTGGGGCCGAGTTTCGAGCTGACGTCACACCTGATCCAGGCGGTACGTGCAGGGATCGGCATCGGCTTGGTGCCGCGGATACTGGTGGACGAGGAGCTGGCCAAAGGCGAGCTGTTCAGCCCTGGTACGGCGTTCGCCAGCCAGCGCAGCTATTACCTGATCTATCCGCCAAGGAACGAAGCGTTGCCCTCGCTGCGGGCGTTTCGTGGCTGGTTGCTCGAGCAGATCTGAGTGCTTTCCTGCGTTCACAGACCCTGTCGCCGGCGAGGCGGCGCATAAAAAACCCGATGCCAGCCACCTGACATCGGGTTTCGTTCACCGCCCGCTGCGCTTACTTGGTAGCGGTGCCGGCTGCTGCGCCATTGCCCAGCTCACGACGCTTGGACTTGATGATGTAGAAGACGAACATCACCAGCACCCACACCGGAATGGCATACACCGAAACCTGGATGCCCGGGATTTGCAGCATGATGCCCAGGATCAGTACCACGAATGCCAGGCAGATGTAGTTGCCATAGGGGTACCACAGGGCCTTGAACAGCGGCTTCTGGCCGGTGCGGTCCAAGTGCTGGCGGAACTTCAGGTGCGAGTAACTGATCATGGCCCAGTTGATCACCAGGGTCGCCACGACCAGCGACATCAGCAGCTCCAGCGCATCATGCGGCATGAAGTAGTTGAGCAGCACGGCAATCAGGGTAACGGCTGCCGACACCAGGATCGAACGCACCGGCACGCCGCGCTTGTCGACCTTGGCCAGGGCTGCGGGGGCATCACCTTGCTCGGCCATGCCCAGCAGCATGCGGGCATTGCAGTAGGTACCACTGTTGTACACCGACAGTGCCGCCGTCAGGACCACGAAGTTCAACAGGTGGGCGGCCACATCGCTGCCCAGCAGCGAGAACACCTGAACGAACGGGCTGCTACCGTAGCTGCCGCCAGAAGCATCGATGCTGGCGACCAGGCTGTCCCACGGGGTCAGCGACAGCAGAACGACCAGCGCACCGATGTAGAAGATCAGGATGCGGTAGATGACCTGGTTGATGGCCTTGGGGATCACGGTTCTCGGCTTGTCGGCTTCGGCTGCAGTGAAGCCGAGCATTTCCAGGCCCCCGAAGGAGAACATGATGAACGCCAGCGCCATGACCAGGCCGCTGACACCATGCGGGAAGAAGCCCCCATGCGCCCACAGGTTGGTCACCGAAGCCTCGGGGCCGCCGCTGCCGCTGGTCAGCAGGTAGGCGCCCAGGCCGATCATGCCGACGATGGCCGCGACCTTGATGATGGCGAACCAGAACTCGGCTTCGCCGAACACCTTCACGTTCATGAGGTTGATGACGTTGATCAGCAGGAAGAAGCCCGCTGCCGTGACCCACGTCGGGATCTCCGGCCACCAGTAGTGAATGTACTTGCCGACCGCCGTCAGCTCCGACATGCCCACCAGGATGTACAGCACCCAGCAGTTCCAGCCCGACATGAAACCGGCAAAACCGCCCCAGTACTTATGGGCAAAGTGGCTGAACGAACCGGCCACCGGCTCTTCGACGATCATCTCGCCAAGCTGGCGCATGATCATGAAGGCGATGAAGCCGCAGATGGCGTAGCCCAGAATCATCGACGGGCCGGCGGATTTCATCACGCCTGCCGAGCCAAGGAACAGGCCGGTACCAATCGCGCCGCCAAGGGCGATCAACTGGATGTGGCGGTTCTTCAGGCCCCGCTTGAGCTCGCCTGAATGCATGTTGTGTTCACTCATGAACGAAGTCACCTGCATTGTTTTTATCTGTGACGGAATCGGACCCACCGCGCTCGTGGCGCAGCGGAATGGGCAAGGTGGTTACCTTGGTTTCTTGAACACAGTCGCCGCCGCAGCGGATCAGCCAGGTGTGAGCAAGAGTGCGCGGTACGCAAGAGGGTCACAGGTAAAACGCGGCGCACTGTATACCCCTGCAAGCGCGCAGGCGTCAACGCGTTGCGTCGTTTCCTCGGAAAAAACGCAGCGATCCTGTGGTAGGAAGCCCTGAAAGGCGGAGTGATCGGCGTACATGGCGCCTCCATTTGTTGTTCTATAGGCCCGGCTCTTCGGACGGGCTTTTGCACACGGCAATGGTCGCTATATCAGCGTGGGACGGGGGGTTGAGCAATAGGGCTGGCGGCGCAGGCGGGGCTCTTGAGCTGCGGGAGCGGCAAGATCCGTTTACAGAGAAGGTGCCCAGCAAGAGAAACCGGGGCAATTCGTACAGTTTTCTTTACGGGGCGGTTTGAAAACTTGCCAGTCGTCCGAAAAATTCTTTTTCTTCAACATCTTGGCGCGCGGTGAGGCCCACACAAAACTGCAGACGAAAAAAAGCCAGCCCGAAGGCTAGTGCCTGCCAGTCAGCGTTATTGGGGCTGCTACGCAGCCCATCGCCGGCAAGCCAGCTCCTACAGGAACCGCGCAGTTCTTGGTTTGCGCTGTAACCTGTGGGAGCCGGCTTGCCGGCGATGGGCCGCACAGCGGCCCCAAATCGCTTAACTGACTGGCATTAGCCCGAAAGCTGGCGCTTTGATCACGGCCTGAGCCGATCAGCCACGCGGTTTGCCGCGACCACGCCCTGCCGGCTTGTCACCGTCGGGCTTGGCCGGGCGCTTGCGCATCTCGCTTGGACGCTCAGCCACCGCACTGCCGCGGCTGCCTTTGCGTGGCGCTTCTTCACGCGGCTGGCGAGCCGGACGCTCGGCAGCTGCGGCTTCCTGCGCCGGGCGCAGGCTGCGCACACGCTCGCTGCGCCCCATGGGCCGGGTCGACTTGCGCTGCAGGCGCTCCATCTTGTCTTTGGCCTTGAGGTTCATGGCAGGCAGCGCCACCGGCTGCAGGCCCACTTCAGCGGCCAGGATGTCGATTTCGCCCTGGGTCATTTCACGCCAGCGGCCCATCGGCAGATCGGAGTTGAGGAACACCGGGCCAAAACGCACGCGCTTGAGGCGGCTGACCACCATGCCCTGGGATTCCCACAGGCGGCGCACCTCACGGTTGCGGCCTTCCATCACCACGCAGTGGTACCAGTGGTTGAAACCTTCACCACCCGGGGCCTTCTGGATGTCGGTGAACTTGGCCGGGCCGTCTTCAAGCATCACGCCCGCCTTCAGGCGTTCGATCATCTCGTCGTCGACCTCGCCACGCACACGCACCGCGTATTCGCGGTCCATCTCGTAGGACGGGTGCATCAGGCGGTTGGCCAGTTCACCGTCGGTGGTGAACAGCAGCAGACCGGTGGTGTTGATGTCGAGTCGGCCAATGTTGATCCAGCGGCCTTCCTTCGGCCGCGGCAGGCGGTCGAACACGGTCGGGCGGCCTTCCGGATCGTCACGGGTGCAGATCTCGCCATCGGGCTTGTTGTACATGATCACCCGGCGCGTGGCCTCGGCGGCCTCTTCGCGCTTGATCAGCTTGCCGTCGACAGCGATGGCATCGTGAAGGTCGACGCGCTGGCCGAGGGTGGCCGCGACGCCATTGACCTTGATGCGGCCCTGGCTGATCCAGGCTTCGACTTCACGGCGCGAACCCACGCCGATGCGCGCCAGCACTTTCTGCAGCTTTTCGCCGGCTGGCGGGGTGATTTCGGTATTTTGCAGGTCTTGCTCACTCATCTGGGCACCTCCCGGTGTAGGAATGAAAACAGAGGTTCTGGCGACGAACGCGCCAAAAGGTCGCGCATCATACGCGGTTCCAAAGGGGAACGCACTGGAGCTTAGAGGGTTTTCAGGGGGTGGAGTGGTTTTCTGCCCAGTGGTTTTGTAATGAAAGGGCCGGCCTCATCGCCGGCCAGCCGGCGCCCACCACGCCGCGCAGCACCTGTAATCCCGGCGCCCAAGTCTCAGGGCTGCACCTTGTTTTGATCCTCAACCGCGACTTCAGGCTCTGGCGCATCTTCCTCTGGCAAATCATCGAAATCGGTCTTGAGCCCCTCCTCCATCGCATCCAGTTCCACCAGCAGGCTACGGAAGCTCGTTTCCTCCTTAGGTTCGGCGACCGCCTCCTCGTCGGCCAGGCTGGCATCGGCCAACGCCTGCAAATGCGCCGGTACCGGTGCATCATCCGGGTCCAGCAACGGCTCCGGCTCCATTTCGCGCAGCTCGGCCAAGGCCGGCAACTCGTCCAGGCTCTTGAGGTTGAAATGATCGAGAAACGCCTTGGTGGTGGCGAACATCGCCGGCCGCCCAGGGACCTCGCGGTGGCCAACTACCCGGATCCATTCACGCTCCATCAAGGTCTTGATGATGTTGCTGTTGACCGCAACACCCCGCACGTCCTCGATCTCGCCACGGGTGATGGGCTGGCGGTAAGCGATCAAGGCCATGGTTTCGAGCAGCGCACGGGAATAGCGCTGCGGGCGTTCTTCCCACAGGCGGCCCACCCACGGCGCGAAATTGTCGCGAATCTGCAGGCGATAGCCGCTGGCCACTTCCTTGAGCTCGAAGGCCCGGCCACTGCAGGATTTGCCGAGCACGTCCAAGGCTTTCTTGAATACCTTCGGCTCAGGGCGCTCGGCCTCCTCGAACAGCTCGTACAGCCGTTCAAGAGATTGCGGTTTGCCTGAGGCAAGCAGAAACGCCTCGATCAGCGACGCCAGGTCGCGGGGTTCATTCAGATTCATCAGGTTCTTCGACAGACTCGGCACGCACCCGGACATGGATCGCGGCGAAAGGCTCATTCTGCACCAGTTCGATCAGCGATTCCTTCACCAGCTCAAGAATTGCCATGAAGGTGACCACCACACCCAGCTTGCCTTCCTCAGCCATGAACAGCTCCACGAAAGGCACGAAGCCGCCACCCTTCAGCCGTTCGAGCACTTCGCTCATGCGCTCGCGGGTAGACAGCGTCTCACGGGTGATCTGGTGGCTTTCGAACAGGTCGTTGCGGCGCATGACCTCGGCCATCGAAACCAGCAACTCTTCCAGGCTGACCTGGGGCAACAGCTTGCGCACCTTGGCCTGGGGCGCCTCAAGGCGCGGCACCACGACGTCACGGCCAACCCGCGGCAGTTCGTCGATGCCTTCGGCCGCAGCCTTGAAACGCTCGTACTCCTGCAGGCGGCGGATCAGCTCGGCACGCGGGTCGCCTTCCTCCTCCTCGACCTCGGCGGAACGTGGCAGCAACATGCGCGACTTTATCTCGGCGAGCATGGCAGCCATCACCAGGTATTCGGCGGCCAACTCCAGGCGCACGCTTTTCATCAACTCGACGTACCCCATGTACTGGCGGGTAATCTCCGCCACGGGGATGTCAAGAATGTCGATGTTCTGCTTGCGGATCAGATAAAGCAGCAGGTCGAGCGGGCCTTCGAAGGCCTCGAGGATGACCTCCAGCGCGTCCGGTGGAATGTAAAGGTCCACCGGCATCTCGGTCAGGGCTTCGCCGTAAACCAGGGCCAACTGCAATTGTTGAGGCAGTTCGGCTTCGATGGCCGCAGCCTCGGGTATCTCCATCTGGCTCACGCGTTGACCAGAAATGGCGTGGGGTCGCCGCAGCCTTCGCGGATCAGTTCGGGCTCGTCGCCAGACAGGTCGATGATGGTCGAGGCCTTCAGGTCGCCGAAACCGCCGTCGATGACCAGGTCCACGTGATGCTCCAGGCGCTCGCGAATTTCATAGGGGTCGGTCATCGGCTCGGTATCACCGGGCAGGATCAGGCTCACGCTCATCAGCGGCTCACCCAACTCTGCCAGCAGTGCCAGAGTGATGCCGTGGTCCGGAACCCGCAGGCCGATGGTGCGACGCTTCTCGTGCAGCAACAGCCGCGGCACCTCGCGGGTGCCATTGAGGATGAACGTGTAGGGGCCGGGCACATGCGCCTTGAGAAGACGGAAAGTGCCGGTGTCGACCTTCGCGTACAGGCCCAACTGCGACATGTCGCAGCACATCAGGGTGAAATTGTGGGTCTTGTCCAAACCGCGCAGACGCCGAACCCGTTCGATCGCTGCCTTGTCACCGATCTGGCACCCCAGTGCGTAGGCCGAGTCGGTCGGATAGACGACCACACCGCCCTTACGGATGATTTCCACCGCCTGGCGAATCAGCCGCGGCTGGGGGTTCTCCGGATGAATCTGGAAAAATTGGCTCACGAAGTCTTCCTGTTCATATCGCCATAGGTTGTTCATGGCTGAATCGGCGCCACAGAGGTGGCAGATCCTCAGGCAATGGCCGGTAGGCACCGATCTCGCCCCAGGTGCCGGGGCCGTGGAAATCGCTGCCAGCGCTTGCCAGCAGGCCGAACTCACGAGTGAGGATGGACATCGTGCCCACCTGCTCGGCAGGCATCATCCCATTGACCACTTCAAGCGCCTGCCCACCTGCCTGAATATAGTCGGCAATCAGGCGCCTGCGCTTGCTGCGGGTCAGATCGTAGTGCATTGGATGGGCCAGGCTCACCCAGGCGTTGGACTGGCGCAATGTGGCAACGGTTTCCTCGAGCGTCGGCCAATGCAGCTTGACGTCACCCAGCTTGCCGGCCCCCAACCACTTGCGAAACGCTTCACCACGGTCTTTGACGTGGCCTGCGCGCACCAGGTGCTCGGCAAAATGCGGCCGTGCCGGTGCGTTACCGCTGTCGCCCAACTCCTGCTGCACGGCGCGGGCACCCTCGAGGGTACCTGGCATGCCCTTGGCCGCCAGCCGTTTGTCGATTTCCTCGGCGCGCAGCCAGCGGCCACGGTGCAGGGCTTCGATCGCTTCGAGCAGCGGCGGGGCTTCAAGCGGGAAGTCATACCCCAGTACATGGATGGTCGCGCCCCCCCACGTGCACGAAAGCTCCACCCCGCTGACCCAGCGCATGCCCCGTTCGACGCAGGCCTGGCGGGCCTCGGGCAGGCCTTCAAGGGTGTCATGGTCGGTCAGTGCCAACGTCTGCACCCCGTGCTCCTGGGCCCGGGCGACCAGGACCGCGGGCGCCAGGGCGCCGTCGGAGGCCGTGCTGTGACAGTGCAGATCAACATTCATAGAGGAGCGCTACCGCTGGATTCGATGTTTGTTATTATGCCGCCACATCCCGATTCTGGCTGCCATTGTGAAACAATTCATCGATTTCATCCCGCTGCTACTGTTCTTCATCGTCTACAAGCTCGACCCCCGCCCCATGGAAGTGGCAGGGCACAGCTTCGAATTCGGCGGTATCTATAGCGCCACGGCGATGCTGATCATCAGCTCGCTGGTGGTGTATGGCGCGCTGTTCCTGCGCCAGCGCAGGCTGGAGAAAGGCCAATGGCTGACGCTGGTCGCCTGCCTGGTATTCGGCGGCCTGACCCTGACCTTCCATAGCGAGACCTTCCTCAAGTGGAAGGCGCCGGTGGTCAACTGGCTGTTCGCCCTGGGCTTTGCCGGCAGCCACTTCATCGGGGACCGGGTGCTGATCAAGCGCATCATGGGCCACGCCCTGACCCTGCCCGATGCCATCTGGACCCGACTCAACCTGGCCTGGATCGCATTTTTCCTGTTCTGTGGCGCGGCCAACCTGTTCGTCGCCTTCACCTTCCAGGAGTTCTGGGTCGACTTCAAAGTCTTCGGCAGCCTGGGCATGACCGTGATATTCCTGGTGGCGCAGGGCGTGTACCTGTCGCGCCACCTGCACGACACTCCGTCTACCTCCAAACCCAAGGATTGACATGCTTTACGCCATCATTGCCAGCGACGTCGCAAATTCCCTGGAAAAACGCCTGGCCGCACGCCCGGCGCACATCGAACGCCTCAAGCAGCTGCAAAGCGAAGGCCGGGTGGTACTGGCGGGCCCGCACCCGGCCATCGACAGCAACGACCCGGGTGAAGCCGGTTTCAGCGGCAGCCTGATCGTCGCCGAGTTCGATTCCCTCAGCGCTGCCCAGGCCTGGGCCGATGCCGACCCGTACATTGCAGCGGGCGTTTACGACCAGGTCATCGTCAAACCTTTCAAGCAAGTCTTGCCCTGATCGATAAATTGTCGGCGTCTGCGGTATCTTTGCCACTGGCGAGCGCGTCAGACGCCGTCGATTTGAATTGAGTGAGTCATGAGCGAGCTGTTACTGATTGATGATGACCAGGAACTCTGCGAGCTGCTCGGCAGCTGGCTGACCCAGGAAGGTTTTGCCGTCCGCGCCTGCCATGATGGCCAGAGCGCGCGCCGGGCGTTGGCCGAACATGCACCGGCAGCGGTAGTGCTCGACGTGATGCTGCCTGACGGTAGCGGCCTTGAGCTGCTCAAACAGCTGCGCAGCGACCATGCAGAGCTGCCGGTGCTGATGTTGTCGGCCCGCGGCGAGCCGCTGGACCGCATTCTCGGCCTGGAACTGGGCGCTGACGATTACCTGGCCAAGCCCTGCGACCCGCGTGAGCTGACCGCCCGCTTGCGCGCAGTGCTGCGCCGCAGCCACCCGACCGCTACCACTACACAGGTGGAGATCGGCGACCTGGCCTTCAGCCCCGTGCGCGGCGTGGTCAGCATCGATGGCCGCGAGATGACCCTTACCCTGTCTGAAAGCCGTATCCTCGAAGCTCTGCTGCGCCAGCCAGGCGAGCCGCTGGACAAGCAGGAGCTCGCGCAGATCGGCCTGGGCCGCAAGCTGACCCTTTACGATCGCAGCCTGGACATGCACGTCAGCAACCTGCGCAAGAAGGTCGGCCCGCACGCCGACGGCCGCCCGCGCATCGTCGCACTGCGTAGCCGCGGCTACTACTACAGCCTGTAGGCAGGGGCCGCTGCAAGCTTGCAGCTTGAAGCTCGCAGCGCTTTCTTTACCCAGCCTTTACCGTTCGCTGACTGCGCTTGACCTTGATCTCCCTAGACTGAGCTCATCCGGTAACCACCGGCCCATGACAGGAGAGACACCATGCGCAAGACCTTGATCGCCCTGATGTTCGCCGCTGCCTTGCCGACCGTGGCCATGGCCATGCCAGAAGGCGGCCCGCGTCACGACGGCCCGCATCATCGCGGTGACGCGCCTTTCGCCCAGCTGGACCTGAGCCGCGACCAGCGCCAGCAGATTGGCAAGCTGATGGGCGACCAGATGAAAAACCGCCGCGACATCACCGAACGCTACCTGGCCAAACTGCCGGCAGCGGACCAGAAGGCCATGAAGGACGAACTGAAGGCCAGCCACGACAAGACCGATAGCCAGGTCCGTGCCCTGCTCAAGCCAGAGCAGCAGAAGAAGTTCGACGAACTGCAAAAAGCGCGTGAAGCACGCAAGGCTGAATGGAAGGAATTCCAGGCCTGGAAAGCTGAAAAAGCCGACAAGGCCCAGTAAGCTGTCCCACCAATGCCCGGCCCGCCCACAAGCGCGCCGGGCTTTTCCCGTTTAGGAGGTGCTCTTGCGTTCTCTGTTCTGGCGCATCCTGGCCAGTTTCTGGCTGGCTATCACCCTGGTCGCAGGCCTGTCGATCCTACTGGGCCATATGCTCAACCAGGATGCCTGGATACTCAGCCGCCACCCCGGTCTCAGTACGCTCGCCAGCCGTTGGGTCAAGCACTATGAACACGAAGGCCTGGCGTCGGCTCAGCATTTTCTCGAACGACGCAAGCAGCGCTTCAAGATCGATGTACAGGTGCTCGACGACAGTGGCGAGGCCGTGGTACCCGGTACCTTCCCGCGCCGCGCCGCAGCCTTCGAGGCGCGCCAGCACAATGACGAGCGCCGCCTGCCCTGGCGTCGTCTGACCGAGGAATACACCAGCCCCGAAAGCGGTGAGACGTACCTGCTGATCTACCGTATTCCGCACCCGGAACTGGACGCCTGGCACCGCGAGAGCCTGCTCTGGCCCCTGAGCGCCCTGGGCATAGCACTGGTGGTGCTGACCCTGTTCAGCCTGCTGGTGACCCTGTCCATCACCCGCCCGCTGAGCCGCCTGCGCAGTGCGGTGCACGACCTTGGCCAGGCCAGCTACCAGCAAAACAGCCTGGCGCGCCTGGCTGCACGGCGTGATGAGTTCGGCGTGCTGGCCAAGGACTTCAACAAGATGGGTGCCCGCTTGCAGAGCCTGATCGGCAGCCAGCGCCAGTTGCTGCGCGACGTTTCCCACGAACTGCGCTCACCGCTGGCGCGTCTGCGCATCGCCCTGGCGCTTGCCGAACGGGCTGAAGCCGAGCAGCGCCAAGCCTTGTGGCCGCGTCTGACCCGCGAATGTGACCGGCTGGAAGACCTGATCAGCGAAATTCTGACGCTGGCCCGGGTCGATGCTGAGCAGTCTCACGCCGAAACGGTCGACCTCAACGCCCTGCTGGGCAGCGTGCGCAAGGACGCACAGCTCAGCGCACCAGAGCAGGACGTTCGGCTGGAGGCGCAACCGGGCTTGACGCTGCAAGGCTGGCCAACGCTGATCGAGCGTGCCGTTGACAACCTGCTGCGCAATGCCTTGCGTTTCAATCCGCAGGGGCAGCCGATCGAGGTGCGCGCCGGGCGTGAGCAGGGGCGCATCGTCGTGAGTGTGCGTGACCATGGGCCGGGGGTGTCGGCGGAGCACCTGGCGCAGCTGGGTGAGCCGTTCTTCCGTGCCCCCGGGCAGGAAGCACCCGGGCATGGCCTGGGGCTGGCGATTACGCGCAAGGCGGCGGAGCGCCATGGCGGGAGTCTGGTACTGGAGAACCACCCACAGGGTGGATTTGTCGCCCGGCTGGATTTGCCGCTGGAAGTGGAGATTGGCAGTTGAATCCGAGAGGGCTGCGCTGCAGCCCAATCGCCGGCAAGCCGGCTCCCACAGGTACCTCGCTGCTCTCCAGCTCAGCGCAAACCCAGTGGGCCGGCTTGGCGGCGATTGGGCCGCACAGTGGCCCCTGGCGTCATTCGCCCCAGGCGCTGACGAACTCGGCGGTTTGCAGAACCGGTGCAGTACGCGGCTCGGCCATCGGCGTACCGACATACAGGTAACCGATCAACTCTTCGTTCTCGCCCAGCCCCAAGCCCTTGTGCACATGGGCATCGAAGGCCATGTCGCCGGTACGCCACACTGCACCGATACCTTGGGCATGTGCGGCTATCAGGATGCCATGCGCCGCACAGCCTGCCGCCAGGCGCTGCTCCGACATCGGCACCTTGTAGTGGTCCTGCAGCCTGGCGATCACCACGATCAGCAGCGGCGCACGCAACGGCATGGCGCGGGCCTTGTCCAGCGCAGCCTGGGTAGCATCGCCCTTGTTCTGCACCGCTTCGGCAAACAGCTCGCCGAGCTTCTCGCGGCCCTGGCCTTCGATGGTCAGAAAGCGCCATGGCCGCAGCTGGCCGTGATCGGGCGCGCGCAGCGCAGCCTGGAACAGCGCCTCGCGCTGAGCGGCATTTGGCGCAGGTTCAGTGAGGCGTGGCACGGATACACGGTTGAGCAATGCGTCGAGAGCCTCCATCGGCTACCCTCCTGGCAGTTGAATGTGCGGCCATTCTCAAGCTGCAAGCGCCAAGCTGCAAGCTGCAAGCAGAAGCCGCCCGGTGCACACGGCCATTTCTTCCAGCTTCTAGCTTGCAGCTTGCAGCTGCCAGACCCACAGGTAGAATGGCGCCCTTCCGTTCAGAGTCAGAGCAGATCACATGGCGTTGCCGACCTTAAGGATCATTGGTTTCATCATCGGCATCTTCCTGATCACCCTGGCGGTCAGCATGGTCGTCCCCATGGCGACGCTGGTGGTCTTCGAACGTACCGGCGACATGCCGTCGTTCCTCTGGTCAAGCCTGATCACCTTCGTGGCAGGCTTGCTCCTGATCATCCAGGGCCGCCCGGAGCATGTGCACCTGCGCCCGCGCGACATGTACCTGCTGACTGTCAGCAGCTGGCTGGTGGTAGGCGTGTTCGCCGCCCTGCCCTTCCTGCTGACCCAACACATCAGCTACACCGACGCCTTCTTCGAAAGCATGTCCGGCATCACTGCCACTGGTGCCACCGTGCTCAGCGGGCTGGACACCATGTCGCCGGGCATCCTGATGTGGCGCTCGATGCTGCACTGGCTCGGCGGTATCGGCTTCATCGCCATGGCGGTGGCGATCCTGCCGCTGCTGCGCATCGGTGGCATGCGCCTGTTCCAGACCGAATCGTCCGACCGTTCGGAGAAGGTCATGCCGCGCTCGCACATGGTCGCCAAGTCGATCGTCGGGGTGTACGTGTGCTTCTCGGTGCTGGGCGCCCTGGCCTTCTGGTGGGCCGGCATGAAGCCGTTCGACGCCATCAACCACGCCATGTCAGCCATTTCCACCGGGGGGTTCTCGACCTCGGACCAGTCCCTCGCCAAATGGGACATCCCTGCCGTGCACTGGGTCGCGGTAGTTGTGATGATTCTTGGCAGCCTGCCATTCGCCTTGTACGTAGCCACCCTGCGAGGCAACCGCAAGGCGCTGATTCGCGACCAGCAGGTCCAGGGGCTGCTTGGCTTGCTGGTGGTCACCTGGCTGGTACTGGGCACCTGGTACTGGGCCACCACCAACCTGCACTGGCTCGATGCCTTGCGTCACGTGGCGTTCAACGTGACCTCGGTGATCACCACCACCGGTTTCGCGCTGGGCGACTACAGCCTGTGGGGCAATTTTTCGCTGATGCTGTTCTTCTACCTGGGCTTCGTCGGTGGCTGCTCTGGTTCGACCGCCGGCGGTATCAAGATCTTCCGCTTCCAGGTGGCCTACATCCTGCTCAAGGCCAGCCTCAACCAGTTGATTCACCCGCGCGCGGTGATCAAACAGAAATATAACGGCCATCGCCTGGACGAAGAGATCGTGCGTTCGATCCTGACCTTCTCGTTCTTCTTCGCGATCACCATCTGCGTCATGGCGTTGCTACTGTCGCTGCTGGGCGTGGACTGGATGACCGCACTGACCGGCGCCGCCGCAACCGTTTCGGGCGTTGGCCCGGGCCTGGGTGATGTGATCGGCCCGGCAGGCAACTACGCCATGCTGCCGGACGCGGCCAAGTGGATTCTTGCCGGCGGCATGCTGCTCGGCCGCCTGGAGATCATCACGGTGCTGGTGCTGTGCATGCCGGCGTTCTGGCGTCACTGACCACTTCGGGGTCCGCGCCCAGACGGGCGCGATACTCGCTGGGGGTGACGTCGAACCAGCGGCGGAAGGCCCGGTAGAAGTTGCTCGGGTCAGCGAACCCCAACAGGTAGGCGGTTTCCAGCAAGGTCATGCCGGGCTGGGCGAGGTACTGCTCTGCCAGCTCGCGACGGGTGTCGTCCAGCAATGCCTGGAAGCTGGTGCCCTCTTCCTGCAAGCGGCGCTGCAGGGTGCGCTGGGACAGGTGCAGCGCCTGGGCCAGGGTTTCCCGCTTGGGTTCGCCCTGAGGCAGGATGCGGCAAAGCACCTGGCGCACCCGGTGGGTCACCCGGCTTTCAGAGAAGCGTGCCAGATATTCCCCGGCAAACCGGTCGTGCAGAATGGCCATGGCCTCATTGGCGGTCGGTAGCGCAGCTTCCATGTCGGCGCGCTCGAACACCAGCGCGTCGTGCGGCGCACCGAACACCAGCGGGGAATGGAAAGCCACCTTGTAGGGCTCGACGTTCTTGGGTTGAGGCCCCTGGATCAGCACCCGCCGCGGCTGGATGGGCCGCCCGCTGAGCCACTTGCACAGCGCCAGCGCACAGGCCAGCGAAGCCTCTGCACTGTGCCGCGTCGGTGGCAGGTGATCACCGTGTACGGTGAGGATCAGCGAATACCCCTCAGGCCCCAGGCGGAAGCTCAGGTCGGAGCTTTCGGCGATGATGCGCTGGTAGCGCACCAGGCGCTCGAAACCTTCGGCCAGGGTGCGGCTGGACATCAAGGCGTAGCCCACCACATGGAACGAAGCCGGCCTGACCACCCGCGCCATGTTCAGGCCGATCGCTTCATTGCCCGACAGTTCTACAGCCAGTTGCCAAAGGCGGGTCATGGAATCCTGAGGGAACCGCGCATCGGGGTCGTCGAGGGCAGCGAAATCCAGGCCGAGTTGCTCGAACATGGCCGGGCAGTCGAGCCCTTCCAGCTCGAGCGCCTTCACAATCCCTGATGCCCAGCTGGCTGACGTGGTTCTCTCACTCATGACAGGCTTCTTATCCTGACCGCTTCATGCGGTTAACCTCAAGGATACTCATTTGGCGCCTATTGTCACTGGTAGGCTCCGCCAATGACTCTAGACTCGATTCAGGCTCCACGCCGTGTATCCTGTCAAAAAGTGTCAATCCTGGAGCACTGCTCATGAACAGCACAGCGCAGTTTCGCAGTTTTGCCGAGTTCTACCCCTATTACCTGGGGGAGCACAGCAACCCCACCTGCCGGCGCCTGCACTTTGTCGGTACCAGCCTGGTGATCGCCCTGCTGGCGTACACCATCGGCAGCGGCAAATGGCTGCTGCTACTGGCAGTGCCGCTGTTCGGCTATGGGTTTGCCTGGGTCGGGCACTTCTTTTTCGAGAAAAACCGGCCGGCAACCTTCAAGCATCCGCTGTACAGCCTGATTGGCGATTTCGCCATGTTCCGCGACATTCTGCTGGGCAGGATCAGCCTCTAGTTTCTCGGGCGCCTGTCACGCAGGTTCGCGCAACCCCGCAACGCCCTCTGCCTGCCGTAGCTGTGCGTCGGCCAGCCGGTACAGCTCGATACTGCCATCCCAATGCTCGATCAGCGCAGTGCAGGATTCCACCCAATCGCCACAATTGAGGTAATCCACATCCCCGACCTTGCGGATTTCGGCATGGTGGATATGCCCGCACACCACCCCGTGAAAGCCGCGACGGGTGCACTCATGGGCAATGGCATCCTCGAAATCGCTGATGAAGTTCACCGCGCCTTTGACCTTGTGCTTGAGGTAGGCCGAAAGCGACCAATAACCATAACCGTAGCGGGCCCGCCAGTGGTTGAGCCAGCGGTTGAGGACCAGCGTGAATTCGTAGGCACGGTCACCGAGAAAAGCCAGCCAGCGGTGATAACGGGTAATCACATCGAACTGGTCACCATGGATCACTAACAGCCGACGACCATCAGCGGTGAGATGCTCGGCCTCGTCCACCAACTGGATGTTGCCCAGGACCAGCCTGGAGTAGCGCCGCAGGAACTCATCATGGTTGCCCGTCACGTAGATCACCTCGGTGCCACGTTTGCTCATGGTCAACAAACGGCGGATCACGTTGGTGTGGGCCTGCGGCCAGTAGATACCGCCGCGCAGCTTCCAGCCATCGATGATGTCACCGACCAGATAGATACGGTCGGCCTGGTAGCCCTTGAGAAAGCGCGACAGGTGTTCGGCCTGACAGTCGCGGGTGCCCAGATGCACGTCAGATATCCACAGGGTGCGTACGCGCTGCTTGCGTGACGGGCGAGAGAGTTCGGCATGGGTCATGGGCGGGCTCCGGCGCTGTTTGCTGGAGACTGGCATCCGCACATGACAGGCTGGTTGCAGCGATGTGATCGGTGCTGGCCAGCCAGGAATGCGGCACAATGGCGCTCTGCCCTGCGAGGACCCACCATGACCGCCGGCCCGATTCTTTCCCTTCGCCACTACCGCGACGACGTGATCGCCCACAGCCACGACCACCCACAGTTGGTGTTCGGCCTGCGTGGCCGGCTGGACTTCGAGGTGCAAGGGCATGGGGCACGGATCGACCGTCAAGGCCTGATCGTTGTGCCGGCCGGCGCCCATCACACCTGTGGCAGCGATGCCGGCAGCCACTGCCTGGTCCTCGATGTACCGAGCGATGATTGGCTGGACGAGCAACTCGGCGAGCATGCCAACGCCAGCCGGCGCCTGCTGGACCGCTCTGCCGCGCTGGGCCTGGACCCTCGCCAGCAGCAACTGGTGGACTGGCTGGCGGCAAGCCCGGTGGACGATCCGCTGATCGCCCGCCAAGGGGCAGGCCTCTTCGGGTAAACGCACAAAAAGTCCGCGACTGAACAAACGCATTTCAAAGGACCACCATGAACCACCGTACAGCCCTGGGCGCCCTGCACATCGGCGCACTGTTCTTCGGCCTGACCGGCGTGTTTGGCAAACTGGCCGCCAGCGCCAGCCCGGCCATCATCGTCTTCGGCCGTGCCGCCTTCGCCGTGCTCGCCCTTGCGCTGTTCGCCAGCCTCGCCGGCCCAGGCTGGCAGCGCCTGCGCAGCCAGGACGTACAGCGCCTCTTGCTGGGTGGTGTGCTGCTGGCCGGCCACTGGGTCAGCTTCTTCATCGCCGTCAAAGTCGGTGGCGTGGCTATCGCCACCCTCGGCTTCGCCAGTTTCCCGGCGTTTACCGTGATGCTCGAAGGGGTGCTGTTCCGTGAACGCATCCGCCGCAACGAAGCACTGCTGGTATTGCTGGTGAGCATCGGCCTGGTTCTGGTGACGCCGTCTTTCGACCTGGCCAGCGAAGCCACGGGCGGACTGCTGTGGGCGCTGCTTTCCGGCTTGCTGTTCTCGCTGCTGTCGCTGACCAACCGGGCAGGCTCGGGGCGCTTGCCCGCCGTACAGGCAGCGCTGTGGCAAAACCTCGTGGTCGGCCTGTGCCTGTTGCCGTTCGCCGTGCATGGCCTGGGCGCGGTGAAGCCGATGGACTGGCTGTGGATCGCCCTGCTAGGGGTTTTCTGCACGGGCGTCGCCCACAGCCTGTTCGTCGCCAGCCTGGCAGTGATCAAGGCACGCACTGCCGCGGTGGTTTTCGGCATGGAACCGGTCTACGGCATCGCTGTTGCCTGGATGGTGTTCGCCGAAACACCAACCCTGCGCATGCTGCTGGGCGGTGCACTGATCATCTTCGCCATTGTGCTTTCCAGCCGCCTTGGCGCCGAGCAGCCGCCCAAGCCACGCACCGTGGCCGAGGGCGCCTGATCAGCGATCGTTGTGCCCAAGGTCGCGCTGCGGGTCGATCTGGTCACGCACGCGCTGCTTGAGCACCTTGGCCTCTGGGAAACCACCGTCAGCCTTGCGTTCCCAGATCTGCACGCCATTGCAGGTGATGCGGAAGGTGCCGCCGGTAGCGGGCTCCAGCGCCACCCGGGCCAGGTCGTCGGCGAAGGTGCTGAGCAGTTCCTGGGCCAGCCAGGCGGCGCGCAGCAGCCATTGGCACTGCGTGCAATATGTGATGACGATTTCCGGCTTGTTGTCGGCCATGGTGCGCTTTCTCCAGGTAGGGGCCGCTTATACTAGCGGTCTTTAACCCCCTGTTTGAGACTCACGATGCGCCGCCTGCTGTTCTGCCTTTTGCTGACGCTCAGCTCTTTCACCGTGCTCGCCGAAGCGGCACGCCCCAAGGTCGGCCTGGTACTCTCCGGGGGCGCCGCCCGTGGCCTGGCCCACATCGGCGTGCTCAAGGCCCTGGAGGAACAGGGCGTGCGCATCGACGCCATCGCCGGCACCAGCATGGGCGCGGTGGTTGGCGGCCTGTATGCGTCCGGCTACAGCGTCGAGGAACTGGAAAAACTCGCCACTACGCTCGACTGGCAGCAGGCGTTGTCCGATGCCCCACCGCGCAAGGACGTGCCCTTCCGGCGCAAGCAGGATGACCGCGACTTTCTGGTCAAGCAGAAGCTGAGTTTTCGAGACGACGGCAGCCTTGGCCTGCCACTTGGGGTGATTCAGGGCCAGAACCTCGCACTGCTGCTGGAAAGCAAGCTGGCCCACACCGCCGATACCCGCGATTTCGACAAGTTGCCAATACCGTTCCGCGCCGTGGCAACCGACATCGCCAGCGGCGAGAAGGTGGTATTCCGCCGCGGCCACCTGCCCCAGGTGATCCGCGCCAGCATGTCGATCCCGGCGGTGTTCGCCCCTGTCGAGCTTGATGGGCGCCTGCTGGTGGACGGCGGCATGGTCGACAACATTCCCGTGGATGTGGCCCGGGACATGGGCGTTGATCTGGCCATCGTCGTCGATATCGGCACCCCGCTGCGTGACCGCAAGCAACTGGCCACGGTGGTGGATGTACTCAACCAGTCGATCACCCTGATGACACGGCGCAATTCCGAAGAACAACTGGCCAGTTTGCATAGGGATGACATCCTCATCCAGCCACAGCTGGCCGCGTTCGGCGTCACCGACTTCGGCCGCGCGCGCGACATGATCGAGGCCGGCTACCGTGCAACCCGCCTGCTCGACCCTCGCCTGGCCACCCTGCGCCAGCCTGAAGGCGATGCCGAACTGGCCATGGCACGCTCACCGCGCCAGCGCACCCCGGTGATCACGGCCATCAAGGTGGAGAACGATTCCAAGGTCAGCGATGACGTGATCCGCTATTACATCCGCCAGCCAATCGGCGAACCGCTGGAGCTCGACCGCCTGCAAACCGACATGGGCACCCTGTATGGCCTGGACTACTTCGACCGCGTGCAATACCGCGTGGTCCATAAAGGCGACGACAACACCCTGGTGATCAACGCCCGTGGCAAGCGCGGCGGCACCGACTACCTGCGCCTGGGCCTGAACCTGTCGGACGACCTGCGCGGCGACAGCGCCTTCAACCTGGGCGCCAGCTATCGGGTCAATGGTATCAACCAGTTGGGCGCCGAGTGGCTGACGCGCGCGCAGATCGGTGACAAGCAGGAGCTCTACAGCGAGTTCTACCAGCCGCTTGACGTGGGCTCACGCTACTTCATCGCCCCCTATCTGGACTTCGGCTCGCAGAACATCGAAGCCACCCTGGACAGCGACCCAGTAGCCGAATACCGCCTCGAGCGCTACGGTTTCGGTCTCAACGTCGGCCGCCAGATCGGCACCTATGGCGAAGTGCGCCTGGGTGCGGGCAAGGCCTGGGGCGAGGCCGAGGTGCGCATTGGTGAACAGGACCTGCCCAAGGTCAGTTTCAACGAAGGTTTCTACGAGCTGAAATACTCGTTCGACACGCTCGACAATGTGTACTTCCCGCACAGTGGCGAGAACATAGGCCTGACCCTGCGCAAATACGACAAATCGCTGGACTCGGACGCGGACTATCGCCAGTGGATGTTCAATCTGGACAAGGCTTTGAGCAGCGGGCCGAACACGCTGGTGCTCGGTGGTGGGTATGGACGCACGCTCGACGACACCGAAGTCGTGACGTCGAGCTTTGTGCTTGGCGGGGCGCGGCAACTGTCCGGGTTCCGCCAGGACTCGGTATCCGGGCAGAACGTGAGCCTGCTGCGCATGGTCTATTACCGCCGCCTCACGCCGCGTTCCTATCTGCCGCTGGACTTCCCGCTGTACATAGGCGGGTCACTCGAGCGCGGACGGGCGTGGAACAACGACAATGAGTTCGACAGTGGCTACATCAATGCCGCCAGTATCTTCCTGGGGCTGGACACGCCACTGGGGCCGTTGAGCCTCAGCTATGGGGCCAACAGCGCGGATGAGCAGGCAATCTACTTGAACCTGGGCAATACGTTCTGAGCCTGAAGCCCGAACCGGGCCTCAGGATTTTTCCAGGTTGGCCAGAATCTTCGCATGCACCCGCATGCACACATCCAGGTCAGCCTCATCCACCCCGGTGAACAATTCCAGGCGCAGGGCATTGGCGATGGTTTCGATCTGCTCGATCAGGGGCTTGGCCGGTGGACACAACTGGATCTTCTTCGCCCGCCGGTCCTCAAGCACCGCCTGGCGTCGAACCAGGCCCTGGTTTTCCAGGCTGTCTAGCAGACGCGCCAGGGTCGGGCCTTCCACGCCTACACTTTGCGCCAGCTCGCGCTGGGTCGGCGCTTCTTCGAAACGAGCCAGGTGCAGCAACACCAGCCAGCGCGCCTGGGACAGGTTGAGCCCGGCCAGGCGGCGATCCAGTTCGGCACGCCAGCCACGGGACATCTGGGCCAGCTGCATGCCGAAACGGTGTTGGTTGTCGGTCAGGGGCATAAACAACTCATTGACTAGAACTAATTATTAGTCAGCTAACCATGCCCCGGGCCATCAGGCAAGGCTGCCCCACCCGCAAAGCCCTGAAAATCGTCAAAAAGGATGACATTGATCAGCGGATGTCCGAAATGTCTTCCATCGTCAGAGCTCGAATTCCGCCGCCAGCGCAGCACGCACGCAGTACAGCACACCCTCGGGTATGCGTGCGCCGAACAGCGGAGCAATGGCCGATACCGGTGGCAGCTCGCCTTCGCCATCGAGGAAGGCATCCTGCACCTCCATCAGCAAGTCTTCAGGCAGGTCCAGCGCCTGGTCCAGGCTCAGTTCCTGGCGCCCAATGGCCTCGGCCAGCAAGCTGTAGACGTTCTTTTCGCTGCAATTGAGCTGGCCGGCGATCTGTGCCGGGGTCATGCCGGCACGGGCAAGGCTGACCAGTTCGTGGCGCAGGTCGAGTACCACCTTGGGCGCCTCGGTGGTGCCACCGGCGTCATTGAGCACTTCGAGGAAGGCCTGGCCATAGCGCTCCAGCTTGCGCGCACCCACACCGCTGACCTGGGCCATGTCGCTGAGGCTGGCCGGCTGGCTGCGCAGCATCTCCAGCAGCGTGGAGTCCGGGAAGATGACATAAGGCGGCACGCTGTGCTCTTCGGCCAGTTTGCGGCGCAACGTGCGCAGCGCTTCCCACAGCTCGCGCTCTTCGGCGCGCACCAGCTGGCTGGCCGGGCTGCCGCCGCCGGAAGAAGTTTTCGCCACTGTCTGCGGCTTGAGGTCGCGACGCAACTGCAAGGTCACTTCGCCGCGCAGCAGCGGCCTGCAGCTGTCGGACAGGCGCAGGCCGCCGTAGCCTTCCAGGTCGATGTCGACCAGCCCGCGGGCCACCAACTGGCGGAACAGCGAACGCCATTCAACCTCGGCCATCGCCTTGCCAACACCGAACACCGAGAGTTTTTCGTGGCCGAAATTGCGCACTTTCTCGGTATCCTTGCCCAGCAGCACATCGATCAGGTGGCCGACACCATAACGCTGGCCGGTACGGAACACCGCCGACAGCGCCTGGCGCGCAGGCTCGGTGGCATCCCAGGTCTGGACCTGGTCGACGCAGTTGTCGCAGTGCCCGCAGGGCTGTTCGAGTACTTCATCGAAATAGGCCAGCAACGCCTGGCGGCGACAACGGGTTTCCTCGCACAGCGCCAGCATGGCGTCGAGCTTGTGTTGCTCGACGCGCTTGTGGCGCTCGTCCCCGTCGGAGTTCTGCAGCATCTGCTTGAGCATCACCATGTCCTGCAGGCCGTAGGCCATCCAGGCATCGGACGGCAGGCCATCCCGGCCGGCACGCCCCGTCTCCTGGTAATAGGCCTCGAGCGACTTGGGCAGGTCGAGGTGGGCGACGAAGCGCACGTTGGGCTTGTCGATGCCCATGCCGAAGGCGATGGTGGCGACCATGATCAGCCCTTCCTCGTTGAGGAAGCGGTGCTGGTTGGCCGAACGGGTTTCAGCAGCCAGGCCGGCGTGGTACGGCAACGCCGGGAAGCCTTGGTCGCACAGGTAGGCAGCGGTCTCATCGACCTTCTTGCGTGACAGGCAGTAGACGATGCCGGCGTTGCCGCGGCGCTCGCCGAGGAAGGCCATCAACTGCTTGCGCGGCGACTCCTTGGGCACGATGCGGTAGAAGATATTTGGCCGGTCGAAGCTCGACAGGAAGCGTTCGGCGCCCTGCAGGTGCAGGCGCTGGACGATTTCCTCGCGGGTGCGCATGTCGGCGGTAGCGGTCAGGGCGATGCGCGGCACGTGCGGGAACAGCTCGGCCAGTTGGCCCAGTTGCAAGTATTCCGGGCGGAAATCGTGACCCCATTGCGAAACGCAGTGGGCCTCGTCGATGGCGAACAGGGAAACGTCCAGGCCGCGAAGGAAATCCAGCATCCGCGGCTGTACCAGGCGCTCAGGCGCCAGGTAAAGCATCTTCACTTCACCGCGACGCAGGCGCCCGGCGAGGTCACGCTGCTGTTCCGCACTGAGGGTGGAGTTCAGGGCAGCCGCCGCGACCCCGAGTTCATCGAGGGTGGCGACCTGGTCGTCCATCAGCGCGATCAGCGGCGACACCACCACGGTCAGGCCCGGGCGCAACAGCCCAGGTACCTGGAAACACAGCGACTTGCCGCCACCGGTGGGCATCAGCACCAGGGCATCGCCGCCATTGGCCACGCATTCGATGATTGCTGCCTGGCGCCCACGGAAACTGTCGTAGCCGAAGATATCCTTGAGAACGCGCTGAGCCTGTTCGAGCATGTGCAACTCCACAAATCGCCGTACCATCCTGGACACAGGCTGGACGAAAAACCCGCTCCGCACACGCCAAATGCGTAAGCGGCTTTTGCCAGAGGCCGGGGAAACCCGCCCCTTGGGTGAAAAACCGCGAAGTATACCCCAGTGCCAGGCTGTGCAGGATGCCCGGTGACAGACGTTCCCTTTGCCCCGCCATCGCCGCAAGGTGCTAGAATTCACTATCGTTTATTCCCCAAGGTAGCCCTGTAATGTCCTTCGCCGAGCAACTGACCCGCCTGCAAGCCTTCCTCGACGCCGATGAGCTGCACGAAGAAGCGCTGGACTACGTCGCCGCCCACGGCTACCTGACCGCGCTGTCGATCTGCTCGGAAGACGTCCCCGAACGTGAATGGATCGACGCGCTGTTCGCCGAAGAGCCCCATTACGCCAGCGATGCCCAGCGCACCGAGATCGAAGCTACCTTGGTGGCACTGAAGGGCCATATCGCCCGTCAGCTGGCCAGCGACGAAGAATTCGACCTGCCGTGCGAGCTGGACCTGACCGACGAGCCGGACGACTCCGACCTGCGCGGCTGGTGCATCGGCTTCATGGAAGGCGTTTTCCTGCGTGAAGAGGCCTGGTTCGAGAACGCCGAAGAAGAAGTCAGCGAGATGCTGCTGCCGATCATGGTCGGTTCGGGCCTGTTCGACGAACAACCGGAATTCGCCGACATCGCCAGCAACGCCAACCTGCAGGACGACATGATCGTGCAGATCCCAGAGGCGCTGAGCGCGTTGTTCCTGCTGCTGCACGCACCTGACGAGAAGCCTGCGCTGCTCAAACCACGCCACCACTGAGTCGGCTGTGCGCTACCTGCTGCTGGCCATCGGCTGGCTCAGCGTCGCGCTGGGGGTGCTGGGGATCTTCCTGCCGGTGTTGCCCACCACCCCTTTCCTGCTGCTGGCGGCGGCCTGCTTCGCCCGCAGCTCGCCACGCTTTCATCACTGGCTGGTCAACCACCCCACGCTAGGGCCGTGGATCCGCGACTACCTGAGCGGTGAAGGTATCCCCTTGAAGGGCAAGGTATACGCCATCGGCCTGATGTGGGCGAGCATCGGCCTGTCCTGCTACCTGGTGCCCCTGTTCTGGGCACGGGCCTTCATGCTGACCAGTGCGGTGCTTGTGAGCCTGTACATTCTCAAGCAGAAGACATTGCACCGGCCAGGCTGAACAGCGCAGCCAGCTCTGGCGCTATCGCCGGCAATCCGGAGATAGCGCCACAAGCTTCAAGCAAACTTGCAGGCCGCGCAGCTCACACCGTGTCCACCTTCAACGAATGATCATCGATCATCCCGTTGATGATGGTCGCCGTATCCGGCCCCGCCGATATCACCCCGCCCGCCCCCGCCGTCACGCCGTAGTGCTGCGCAAGGTCAACGCCGGCCAGGTCGATCGTCTGCGTCGGCGCCGCCCCCGCCACGCTGCTGACTTCAATGGTCGAGACCACTGTCGCCCCGGCGCCACTGACCTTGAAGTGCAGGTATTCATCCAGGGACGCCGCCGTGGCGTGTTCCCCCGTCAGCAGCTGCGACAGGTCGAGCTTGTCGCTGCCTGGGGTGAAATCGTTGAGCGTGTCATGGCCGCTGTCGTTCTTCTGCCAGACGAAAGTGTCGCTGCCATTGCCACCGATCAAAATGTCATTGCCGCCGCCCCCTTTGAGCACATCATTGCCTGCACCGCCGTTGAGCACGTTGTCGGCACTGTTGCCGATCAAGGTATCGTCATAGTCCGAGCCGACCAGGTTGTAAATGCCATTGAAGGACTCAACCCCCGCACCTCCAGTGTCCTGCGCCCCTTCAAGGCTGAGGTCGACGGTGACCGCGCCCTCGGCTTGAGCATAGTCAGCCGTAGCGCTCGCCCCCTGGGCAGCGGCGGCATGCGCTTCAAGCGAAGCAATGTCGATGACTCCAGCAGTGAAGTGCTCACTGCCTGCGCCCATGAGCGGGGCCGCGTCCTGCACATTGGCGTAGTCGAGGACCATGTTCAGTTTGTAGCCTTCGCCGCCTTTGGCTGCACCCAACGGGTCGCTGAGGTGAATGCTGTACACCCCGTCATGGCTGGCCGTGAAGCTGTCTCCCGAGGCGATGGACTGATAGCTGCCACCGGCATCCTTCCACTGCATTGCCAGGTCGCCGCCATCGGGCGTGTGATTCAGCTGCAAGGCTTCACCTTTGCGCAGGGTGACATTGATCACTTCTTCGGCATTGCCTTGGGCGTTGACCATGCCGGACGCGCCCAGATAGCCGAGCACCACCAGCGCCGCGGTCATGCTGCTGGCATCGAGCGTGAACGCGCTGCGATCGACAACCCGTTGCTCCTGCCCCCTGGCGTACCCGGCGCCACATTCGGCTATCGAATTGTCGTGCACGTTGATCGTGATGGTCGCGGTGCTTTCGTCACCGTCAGCATCACGAATGGTGTAGACGAAGGTGTCGGTAGCATCCCGCGGTGCCACGACGCTCGGGTCGGAGTGGTAAATCGCATTCCCCCTGGCGTCCAGTATGAGGTAGCCATACTGGCCAACCACCTGGCTGCCGAGCTGACCGATAGCCGAGGTGCAGGTGTCATCGCCAGCGCGCACGCCCACCACGTAGCCGCAATCGCCCGGCACGTCAGCGCCGATCACATCGTTGGACAGGACATTGCCACGCACCTCCTCGCCTTTGCTGACACTTACAAAATCGCAATGGGCCTGCGGCACGTCATCCACGATGGTGATGGTGACGCTGCTGGTGGTCCAGTTACCTTGCGTATCCTCCACCCTGTAAGTGAATGACTCCCCGACGGTATTGGCACCATCGTTGGCATGGGTCGGCGAATTCGCTGGTGAAGTCAGGGTGTAGGTGTAGGAGCCGTCTGCGTTCAGGTGGATCTGACCGTACTCGCCTATGCCATTGCCTATCAGGCTGTAGGTCAATGCTCCGACGCCGCCACCGACTTGTCCGACCAGGCTGCCGACAGCCGTTTCGGCAGTCGAGCAAGGCTCACTGCCGTTGACATTTCCGGCCGCCAGGTCCTGGCCATCCTTGGTCAGGTCAAGCGCTTTTTCGTAAACCGTGACCCCACCGTCGCCACAGGGCTGAAGCGACTGGTCATGCACGTTGATGGTCACGGTAGCGGTACTTTCGTCGCCGTCGGCATCGCGAATGGTGTAAACAAAGGTGTCGAGCGCATCCCGCGGCGCTACGGCATTGGGGTTGGAGTGATACTCGGCGTTGCCCTGGGCATCGAGGGTCAGGTAGCCGTACTGCCCATACACATGGCTGTCGAGCTGACCGTTGGCAGCGGTGGAGGTGTCATGCCCGGCGCGCACGCCAATCACATAGGCGCCGTCATTCGAGGTATCGGCACCCACCACATCGTTGTACATCACGTTGCCGCGCACGATGTCGCCCTTGCCCACGCTGACGAAGTCGCAATGGGCTTGCGGGACGTCATCGACGATGGTGATGCTGACGCTGCTGGTGGTCCAGTTGCCCACCGTGTCCTGCACCCGGTAGGTGAAGGATTCGGTGACGGTATTGGCGCCGTCGTTGGCATGGGTCGGCGAGTTCGCCGGCGAGGTCAGGGTGTAGGTGTATGAACCGTCAGCATTGAGGAGCAATTGGCCGTATTGGCCAACGGCATCGCCGACCAAGGTGTAGGTCAACGCCCCCACGCCTCCTGCAACCTGGCCGACCAGGCTGCCGGAAGCGGTCTCGCGGGTCGACTCTGGGTCGCTGCCGGTGGCGGTTCCAACAGCCAGGTCGTGACCATCGCGGTGCAGGTCCAGCGCGTTTTCGAACACCGTGACGCCCCCGTCACCACATGGCTGCAGTGAAGGGTTGTGCACGTTGATGGTGATTGTCGTGGTGCTCTCGTCGCCGTCGGCATCACGAACGGTGTAGACGAAAGTATCCAGCGCATCACGCGGCGCGACGGCATCGGGGTTGGAGTGGTACTCGGCATTGCCCTGGGCATCGATGATCAGATAGCCGTACTGGCCATGCACCTGACTGTCGAGCTGGCCGAGCGCAGAGCTAGAGGTATCGTTGCCAGCGCGCACGCCTACCACGTACTTGCCATCGCTCAAGGTGTCGGCACCGACCACATCGTTGTACATGACATTGCCGCTGACCACATCACCTTTGGCGACACTGACGAAATCGGCGTTGGCCGTCGGTACATCGTCGACGATGCTGATGACGATCGTGCTGGTGGTCGAATTACCCTGAGAATCCTGCACCTGGTAGGTGAAGGTTTCAGTCACGGTATTGGCGCCGTCGTTGGCATGGGTCGGCGAATTCGCCGGTGAGGTCAGGGTGTAGGTGTAAGAGCCATCAGCGTTCAGCAGGATCTGACCGTACTGGCCGACAGCATTGCCGACCAAGGTGTAGGTCAGTGCGCCGACCCCGCCACTGGTCGAGCCGGCCAGGGTGCCAGAGGCCGTTTCCTGGTGCGATGCTGGGTCGCTGCCAATCACGGTGCCGGCGGCCAGGTCGCCACCGTCCTTATGCAGGTCCAGCGCTTTCTCGTAGACCGTGACGTCGTGGTCCGCACAGGTCATCAGCGCACTATGCACATTGATCGTTATGGTCGTGGTGCTTTCGTCGCCATCGGCGTCGCGAATGGTATAGACGAAGGTGTCCACGGCATCCCGTGGTGAGGTGACGTTCGGGTTGGAGTGATACTCGGCGTTGCCCTCGGCATCGATGGTCAGGTAGCCGTACTGGCCGTTGACCTGGGTGTTGAGCTGGCCGATAGCAGACGTGGAGGTATCGCTGCCCGCGCGCACACCGACCACATATTGGCCGTCGCCGCGGACGTCAGCGCCCACCACGTCGTTGTACATCACGTTGCCATACACCACATCGCCCTTGGCCACGCTGACGAAATCGCTGCTGGCTGTCGGCACGTCGTCGACGATGGTTATGACGATGGTGCTGGTGGTCGAATTGCCCAGCGAGTCCTGCACCTGGTAGGTGAAGGTTTCGGTCACGGTATTGGCGCCGTCGTTGGCATGGGTCGGGGAGTTCGCTGGCGAGGTCAGCGTATAGGTGTAGGAGCCATCAGCATTGAGCTGAATCTGGCCGTATTGGCCTACGGCATTTCCGACCAGTGTGTACGTGAGCGCACCGACCCCGCCACTGGCTGAGCCGACCAATGTGCCGGATGTGGTTTCCTGGCTCGAAGCCGGGTCGCTCCCCGTGACATTGCCGGCGGCCAGGTCGTTACCGTCCTTTTGCAGGTCCAGGGCTTTCTCGTGAACCGTGATGTCACGATCTTCGCAAGCCATCAACGAATTGTGCACGTTGATGGTGATGGTCGTGGTGCTTTCGTCGCCATCGGCGTCGCGAATGGTATAGACGAAGGTATCGACGGCATCCCGTGGTGAGGTGACGTTCGGGTTGGAGTGATACTCGGCGTTGCCCTGGGCATCGATGGTCAGGTAGCCGTACTGGCCGTTGACCTGGGTGTTGAGCTGGCCGATAGCCGACGTGGAGGTATCGCTGCCCGCGCGCACACCGACCACATATTGGCCGTCGCCGCGGACGTCAGCGCCCACCACGTCGTTGTACATCACATTGCCATACACCACACCGCCTTTAGCCACGGCGGCCTGATCGTCATCAGCCTGAGGTAGATCGTCGACGATATTCACATCCAGGCTGCCAGTCGCAGTGCTGCCATCGACATCCGTGGCGATCACCTGGAACACTTCGCTGATGCTGCCCTCCCCGCCGGGGTGGTTTTCGTTGTCCACCAAGGTGTAGCTGTAACTCACCACACCCGTCGTCGGGTCATAGCCGGTCACGGTCAGGGTGTTGCCTTCAGGCGTGACGATCGACTGCGGGAAGCCCGCCGCCACGCCACCACTGACCACGCTGATGCCGCCCACGCTCAGGCTCTGCAAACCGTCTGGCGCGGTGATCTTGAAGGTGCCCTGCTGGGTCAGGGCGCCGGCATCGGGTGCGCTGCCGTCCTGCAGGTTGCTTTCAGATACCGTCAGTTCGCCGCCCTGCACGCCGAGCCCATCCAGCGTCACCGGGTCGTTCAGGTTGGTCACGTTCAGCGTCAGGGTCGCGCTGCTGGTGTCGCCGTCGGCGTCCTTGATGGTGTAGGTGAAACTCTCCACGCCCTGGCCACCGCCGCCCAGGCTTGTGAAGTCCGGGTCGTTGGTGTTCAGCGTGTAGGTGTAGGAACCGTCTGCGGCCAGGACCAAGGTGCCGTAAGTACCGGTGAAGGTCCCGGCGATTACCGGGCCACCGGGCACGCGGTCGGCGCCCTGCACGTCATTGCCCAGTACATTGCCGGTCAGTTCGGTTTGCTGTTCGGTGACGGCTACCGCATTGCTGTCATCCACAGCTTGGGGCACATCGTCACGTAGGGTCACGTCCAGGCTGCCGGTCGCAGTGCTGCCATCGACATCCGTGGCGATCACCTGGAACACTTCGCTGATGCTGCCCTCGCCAACGGGGTGGTTTTCGTTGTCCACCAAGGTGTAGCTGTAACTCACCACACCCGTCGTCGGGTCATAGCCGGTCACGGTCAGGGTGTTGCCTTCAGGCGTGACGATCGACTGCGGGAAGCCCGCCGCCACCCCACCACTGACCACACTGATGCCACCCACGCTCAGGCTCTGCAAGCCGTCTGGCGCGGTGATCTTGAAGGTGCCCTGTTGGGTCAGTGCGCTGGCATCGGGTGCGCTGCCGTCCTGCAGGTTGCTTTCAGATACCGTCAGTTCGCCGCCCTGCACGCCGAGCCCATCCAGCGTCACCGGGTCGTTCAGGTTGGTCACGTTCAGCGTCAGGGTCGCGCTGCTGGTGTCGCCGTCGGCGTCCTTGATGGTGTAGGTGAAATTCTCCACGCCCTGGCCGCCGCCGCCCAGGCTCTTGAAGTCCGGGTCGCTGGTGTTCAGCGTGTAGGTGTAGGAACCGTCTGCGGCCAGGACCAAGGTGCCGTAAGTACCGGTGAAGGTCCCGGCGATTACCGGGCCACCGGGCACGCGGTCGGCGCCCTGCACGTCATTGCCCAGTACATTGCCGGTCAGTTCGGTTTGCTGTTCGGTGGCAGCAACTGCATTGCTGTCATCCACAGCTTGGGGCACATCGTCACGGAGGGTCACATCCAGGCTGCCGGTCGCAGTGCTGCCATCGACATCCGTGGCGACCACCTGGAACACTTCGCTGATGCTGCCCTCCCCGCCAGGGTGGTTTTCGTTGTCCACCAAGGTGTAGCTGTAACTCACCACACCCGTCGTCGGGTCATAGCCGGTCACGGTCAGGGTGTTGCCTTCAGGCGTGACGATCGATTGCGGGAAGCCCGCCGCCACGCCACCACTGACCACGCTGATGCCACCCACGCTCAGGCTCTGCAAGCCGTCTGGCGCGGTGATCTTGAAGGTGCCCTGTTGGGTCAGGGCGCCGGCATCGGGTGCACTGCCGTCCTGCAGGTTGCTTTCAGATACCGTCAGTTCGCCGCCCTGCACGCCGAGCCCATCCAGCGTCACCGGATCGTTCAGGTTGGTCACGTTCAGCGTCAGGGTCGCGCTGCTGGTGTCGCCGTCGGCGTCCTTGATGGTGTAGGTGAAACTCTCCACGCCCTGGCCACCGCCGCCCAGGCTCTTGAAGTCCGGGTCGCTGGTGTTCAGCGTGTAGGTGTAGGAACCGTCTGCGGCCAGTACCAAAGTGCCGTAAGTACCGGTGAAGGTACCGGCGATTACCGGGCCACCGGGCACACGGTCAGCGCCCTGTACGTCATTGCCCAGTACATTCCCGGTCAGTTCGGTTTGCTGTTCGGTGGCAGCAACTGCATTGCTGTCATCCACGGCTTGGGGCACATCGTCACGGAGGGTCACATCTAGGCTGCCAGTCGCAGTGCTGCCATCGACATCCGTGGCGACCACCTGGAACACTTCGCTGATGCTGCCCTCCCCGCCGGGGTGGTTTTCGTTGTCCACCAAGGTGTAGCTGTAACTCACCACACCCGTCGTCGGGTCATAGCCGGTCACGGTCAGGGTGTTGCCTTCAGGCGTGACGATCGACTGCGGGAAGCCAGCCGCCACACCACCACTGACCACACTGATGCCACCCACGCTCAGGCTCTGCAAACCGTCTGGGGCGGTAATCTTGAAGGTGCCCTGCTGGGTCAGGGCGCCGGCATCGGGTGCACTGCCGTCCTGCAGGTTGCTTTCAGATACCGTCAGCTCGCCGCCCTGCACGCCGAGCCCATCCAGCGTCACCGGGTCGTTCAGGTTGGTCACGTTCAGCGTCAGGGTCGCGCTGCTGGTGTCGCCGTCGGCGTCCTTGATGGTGTAGGTGAAATTCTCCACGCCCTGGCCACCGCCGCCCAGGCTTTTGAAGTCCGGGTCGCTGGTGTTCAGCGTGTAGGTGTAGGAACCGTCTGCGGCCAGGACCAAGGTGCCGTAAGTACCGGTGAAGGTCCCGGCGATTACCGGGCCACCGGGCACGCGGTCGGCGCCCTGCACGTCATTGCCCAGTACATTCCCGGTCAGTTCGGTTTGCTGTTCGGTGGCGGCTAGCGCATTGCTGTCATCCACGGCTTGGGGCGCATCGTCACGGACGATCACATCCAGCGACCCTTGGGCAACATCGCCGTCGCTGTCGCTGACCAGTACCGGCAATTGTTCGCCCTGTGAGTTGTTGCCCGCGCCCTCAACGTGCTGCTCGGCACCGGTCAGGGTGTAGCTGTAGCTCACCACGCCCGTGGCAGGGTTGTACCCGGTAATGGTCAGGGTGTTGCCCAGGCCCGTGGTGATCGATTGGCCAACACCGGTCACCACACCAGCGGTCACCACGTTGATGCCACCCACACTGAGGTTGTACACGCCGTCTGGCGCCAGCACGGTAAAACTGCCTTGCTGGGTCAGGGTTGCGGGGTTGCTGGCCGACCCCTGGGGTAGATTGGCCTCATCCAGACTCAGCTCGCCAGGGCTGACATTCAACCCCCGCAACTCTACCGGACTGTCTTCGTCGATCGGCGTGATGGGTGGATTGGGCTGCTCCGGCGGATTGGGCGGACCAGGCGGCAGGCCACCATTGCCACCGTTGCCAGCCCCCAAGGAGTCGCGCCCGCTGCCATCCAGGCCACCCACATAGCGGTTGGCCAATTCAGGAATGCCATTGAAGCCAGCCGTGGGAAAGCCCACCACCGGGTCAACCCGATCCGCCACTTCGGTAAGCAACACAAAGCTGTGGCCACCGCCCAGTGCGCCTGGCGCGCCGTTGCCGCCATTTCCAGCGGCAGGGGCTTCGGTGTTGACGCTAGGGTCGTCGCCGGCGGCAATCGCCCGCTGAATGCGCTCGACATCGCTCAGCTGCGCCTCGCTCGGCGCAACGTCCTGAGCCTGTACAGGGGCGGCCTGGTTAGCCAGGAGCTTTTCAGTCATGGCCAGGCTGCTGTCGCGGCCGAGTGTCAGCTCGGCGCCATTATGCAAGCGCACAGCCACGGCACCTGCGGTACCCGTTTGCAACTGCTCGCCCGCGTACAGGCGATCGCCCTCGATCAGAGGGCGTCGGCTGCCATCGCTGCCAACGGCAAATACTTGCCCCACCACCTTGCTGACCACACCGACTGACTTAGCCATGAGCGCACGCCTCCCTAACCTATTGGCTACACAGCCAACAACATGGCAGATGGAGGTCAACGGCTTCGCGCCCGCATGTCTCAACCGTGAGAATCGTGCGCGAAGGTCACTGATTTGGCGATAGTCATAATGTAAATTTGCCACCACCGGATGCCAAATTTTTGTCGCCAAATTCCGCTTTTACCTACCTACCCCACGTCCTTAGCCATAAAAAATCTGGAACTCATTGCGATGCAGGAAACTCGCAGGCTACAGCGGCTTCCGAAATCACTTGAATGAAACAATGTCTTGGTTTCGATAGACCGCATAAGTTTTTTTTCGCATATCACTTATGAAAAAATCTTCTTAGCTCGCGCGCTAAATGTTCTTAGCTCTGTTGTTACAAACATGAAACGGTTTGAACGATAAAAATCGTCATTTTTTTGGCGAGAAGAAGCAAGGCCATTTTGAGATCAGGGAGAAGTACCCCATGCGCAGGTTCAACCCCATCACCAGTGCAATTCTGTTGGCCATGGCGTGCGCCAACGTTCAGGCGATGTCGCTCAACGAGGCTGTCCAGAGCGCCGTGGACTACCACCCGGAAATAAGCTCCAACCGCAACAGCAGGTTGTCAGCCGACGAGGACGTGAAATTTGCCCGTGGTGGGTACTATCCAACCGTGGACCTGGTAGCCGGGTACGGCAGACAGCGCTCGGACAACATCAATACCCGCGGCCTGAACGCTGACGGTACCCGCAACCACAACAAAGAAACCCTGAACTACACCCAGTCGGAGTTGCGCCTTCGGCAAATGATCTTCGATGGTTTCAACACAGCCAACGAAGTGGGCCGTACCGAGGCGGTGGCCACCTCCCGCGCCTACTACACTCAGGCCGTCGCACAAGATGTCGCCCTGCGCGCCATCGAGGTGTACCTGGAAGTGCTGAAGCGCCGAGAGTTGGTGACCCTGGCAAAGAACAACCTGCAGGCGCACCTGCGCGTCAGCGATCAGATAGGCCTGCGTAGCGAGCGGGGCGTAGGCAGCACCGCCGACCTTGACCAATCCCGCGCACGCCGGGCTCTGGCGGAAAACAACCTGGACACCGCCGAGGTCGACCTGGCCGATGCCGAGGCCAACTTCTACAGCGTGGTCGGCCGCCTGCCGGATGAGCTGGAAGGCCCGCAATCGGTCAAGGTGGAAATGCCTGGCACTCTGGACGAGGCGCGCGAAGGCATGCGCCAGAACAACCCCTACTTGAAATCTGCCCAGGCCGACGTCAATGCCGCCGAGCAGCAGTACGAAGTGGCCAAATCGCCTTTCTACCCACGGCTGGACGCGGTGCTGGCCACCGGCGCCAACAACAACCTCGGTGGCGAAAAAGGCCACAGCAACAACGACTGGCAGGCCGGCGTCGAACTCAGCTACAACCTGTTCCGCGGCGGCAGCGACAAGGCCCGCCTGCAGTCCGACGCGCACAAGATCAACCAGGCACTGGACATCCGCAACAACGCGCTGCGCGAGCTGACCGAAAACCTCAGCCTGGCCTGGAACGCCATGAACAACGCCCGTAAACAGACCCCTACCGCCCGCGAGTACGCAGAAACGACGCAACGTGTGCGCGCCGCCTATCAGGACCAGTTCGGCCTGGGCCAACGCACCCTGCTCGATGTGCTGGACAGCGAGAATGAGCTGTACAACGCCAACCGCCGTTACACCGAGGTGCGTTACACCGAGGAGTACTCGATGTATCGCGTGCTGGCGACCATGGGTGAGCTGTTGAGCAAACAGCGTATTTCACTGCCGCCGGAGGCCATCGCCAACAACGACGTACGCACCGAGGCCAGGTTGCCCGACATGCGTTGAGCCAGCCCCACGCAACTGGCACTCAGCACCGCGCCTCATCCCCCTTACACCGTGGCGGGAGTAGTTCATCGTGACCAGTATGCAAAGCGCACAACCGCGCCCCGATGTCGATGACCCCCTGCTCGATGGCCTGCTGATTCTGTGCCGCCTGCACGGTCGGCCGGCCAGCCGCTCCAGCCTGAGCAGTGGGCTGCCACTGCTCCAGCAACGCCTGGGTGCGGATTTGCTGCCACGCGCTGCGGCGCGTGCCGGTTTGCAAGGCCGTGTGCTGCAGCGTGAGCTGGCGGCCATTTCGCCGCTCAACCTGCCGGTGCTGCTGTTGCTCAACGACGGCCGCAGCGCCGTGCTGCAGCGCTGGGGCGAAGATGGCCGGGCGCTGATCCTGCCCTGCGAGGCTGAGGGCGGCGAACAATGGGTAGAGCGCGAGGCGCTGGAACAGGCCTACGCAGGTCACGCTTTGTTCGCACGACCCCGTCATACCCTGGAGGAAGTCCGCTCACCGCTGCTGCCGCGGGTGGAGGCCTGGTTCCGCGATACCTTGCGCCATTCCCGCTGGCTGTACGGCGATGCCCTGCTGGCCAGCCTGCTGATCAACCTGCTGGGCCTGATGGTGCCGCTGTTCGTGATGCAGACCTACGATCGCGTGGTACCCAACCAGGCACTTTCGACCTTATGGGTGCTGGTCGCTGGCCTGTTCATCGGCACCGCCTTCGAGCTGGTGCTGCGCATGGTGCGCGCCCACCTGCTGGACCAGGCCGGCAAGAAGACCGACCTGATCCTCTCCGCCGCCCTGTTCGAACGCATCACCGGCATGGCCATGAAAGCCAAACCTGCCAGCATCGGCGGCTTCGCCCAGAGCATCCATGACTTCCAGGGCCTGCGCGAATTCCTCACCGCAGTCACCCTGACCAGCATCATCGACCTGCCCTTCGTCGCCCTCATGCTACTGGTGATCGGCCTGCTGGGCGGCTGGCTGGTACTGATCCCACTGATCGCCTTCCCGCTGGCGGTGGGCTTTGCCCTGTTCATTCAGGCACGCCTGCGCGACACCGTGCAAAAAAGCCTCAGCCTCGGTGCGGTACGCCAGGCACTGCTGATCGAAACCCTCGGCGGCCTGGAAACCCTCAAGGCCTGCGGTGCCGAGAGCGAGCGCCAGTACCAGTGGGAACACACCAATGGCGCCATGGCCCGCCTCGACGCCCACGCCCGCAACCTGTCGTCGCTGGCCAGCAACGGCACGCTGTTCATCCAGCAGTTCTGCGGCATGGCCACCATCGTCGCCGGGGTGTACAGCATCATCGCTGGCAACCTCAGTGTCGGCGCCCTGGTCGCCAGCTACATGCTCGGTAGCCGGGTGCTGGCACCGCTCGGCCAGATTGCAGGGCTGATCACCCGCTATCAGCAAGCGCAACTGACGATGCGCAGCACCGATGCCCTGATGGCCCTGCCGCAAGAACGCCAGGCCGAACAGCAAGCCCTGGAGCACACCGCGCTCAAGGGCGGCCTGACCCTCAGCCATGTCAGCTTCCGCTACCCGGCACAGACCAGCCCGGCACTGCAGGATGTGAACGTGGCCATAAAGCCGGGTGAGCGGATTGGCATCATCGGCCGCAGCGGCTCGGGCAAAAGCACCCTGGGCCGCCTGCTGATGGGCTTCCATCACCCGGAAGAAGGCCAGGTATTGCTGGACAACCTCGACCTGCGCCAACTGGACATCGCCGACCTGCGCAGCCAGCTTGGCTACGTCGCCCATGACCTGCCGCTGCTGGCCGGCAGCCTGCGTGACAACCTGACCCTCGGTGCCCGCCACGTAAGCGATGCGCGCATGCTCGAAGTGGCCGAACTGACCGGCGTCAGCGAGCTGGCCCGCCAGCACCCGCAGGGTTTCGACCGCCCGGTGGGCGAACGTGGCCAATTGCTTTCCGGCGGGCAGCGCCAGGCCGTGCTGCTGGCCCGCGCGCTGTTGCTGGAGCCACCCATCCTGATCCTCGACGAACCTACCAGCCACATGGACAACAGCAGCGAAGAGCAACTGCGCCAGCGACTGCTGAACTGGGTGCCCGGCAAGACCCTGCTGCTGGTCACCCACCGCACCTCGATGCTTAGCCTAGTGGACCGGCTGCTGGTACTGGACAACGGCAAGATCGTCGCCGACGGGCCAAAGGATGCGGTTATCGATGCCCTGCGCAAGGGCCGCATCGGCGCAGCTCTCTAGGAGGTTTCCATGCCCATCGGCCACAGCGTGCGCAGTTCCCACAGCAGCGCCGACAAGCGCACCGAACACGACTACATGCCAGAGCTGGCCAGCGCCACCCTGCAAGATTCCCCGCGCCTGTCACGCCTGACCGTGTGGCTGGCAGCGGCGCTACTGCTCGCGGCCGTGACCTGGGCGAGCCTGGCAGTGCTCGACGAGGTAACCGTCGGCGAAGGCAAGGCGATCCCTTCGAGCAAGGTGCAGGTGGTGCAGAACCTGGAGGGCGGCATCGTCACCGAGATTTTCGTGCGCGAAGGCCAGATGGTGGACAAAGGCGCCACCCTGCTGCGCCTGGACGACACGCGGTTCAAGTCCAACAAAGGTGAAAGCGAGGCCGACCGCTATGCCCTGACCGCCCAGGTCGAGCGGCTGTCCGCCGAAGCCGAAGGGCGGCCCTTTGTGCTGTCCGAGGAGGTCCGCGCCAAGGCGCCCCAGGTAGCCGAGGACGAACTGTCGCTGTACGACTCGCGCCAGCGCCGCCTGGCCAGTGAAAAGCAGACCCTCAACGAGCAGTTGCGACAAAAGACCCAGGAATTGGCCGAGTTCCGTTCCAAGGTCGAACAGTACCGTTCGGCGGTAGGCCTGCTGCAGCAGGAACTGGACATGTCCGCGCCGCTGGTGAGCAAGGGTGCCATTTCACCGGTGGAAATCCTGCGGCTCAAGCAACGCACGGTCGAAGCTCGCGGCCAGCTCAACGCCACCAGCCTGGCCATCCCCCGCGCCGAGGCCGCCGTGGCCGAGATCAGGAGCAAGATCCAGGAATCGGACGCCAGCTTCCGCTCCGAGGCCGCCAAGGAGCTCAACGACAAACGCACGGAGCTATCGAAGATCACCGCCACCAGCATCGCCATCGACGACCGGGTCAACCGCACTACCGTGGTTTCGCCGGTGCATGGCATCGTCAAGATGCTCAAAGTCAACACAATTGGCGGGGTGGTGCAGCCAGGCAGCGACCTGGTGGAGATCGTGCCGATCGAGGACAACCTGCTGATCGAAGCCAAGGTGCGGCCACAGGACGTGGCATTCCTGCACCCGGGGCAGCCGGCGATGGTGAAGTTCAGTGCGTATGACTACACCATTTATGGCGGCATGAAGGCCAAGCTTGAGTTGATCGGTGCCGATACCGTGACCGATGACAAGGGCAATGCGTTTTACCTGATTCAGGTGCGCACCGAGAAGAACCACTTGGGCGGCGATAACAAGCCGCTGCTGATCATCCCCGGGATGGTGGCCACGGTGGATATCATCACCGGGCAGAAGAGTGTGCTGGATTATCTGCTCAAGCCGGTGCTCAAGGCACGGACCGAGGCGTTGCGGGAGCGGTGAAAGGCAGGCCGTTACCGGCCCGCACACAAAAAAAGAACTGATAGGCCCCGGCGCATCGCGATGCTGCGTTTGTTTCGGCGCCTTGCGCAAACGCTCACACAATGTTGAGTCGGACGTGCTCCATCGCTTGAGCTGGAGTCATGGGCGCAAGCGGCACCTCTCTATTCATCAGCTTTTGTGCGGCCAAACCAGCAAAGATGCGTGCCCGCTCGGTCAGCGCGAACTGGTTTGCCATGGCAACCTGTTGCGGCCCGGCGTGAGTTCTGGACAAATGAAGGCTCACTGCATTCGACGCGTCGCGTGATACACGCCCTAGTTGCATCAGACCCTTGTTCCCCACGTGCCCCAGCAACAGGTCAGTAGCAGGACTATTTTGTTTCAGAATGACCAGTAAAGGCGCCATACGAGGTGGCGTAGACGAGATTTCATTAACAAAACTGACCGAGGCCGGTGGATTTGAGCTCATTGCCGGGAGCGTGATGGCAGGGTTTTCTACGTCAGAGTTTTGTACGTCAATGGCTACCGACTTGCCCGGTATAAGTTTTTTGACCCATCTGAACATTCGGCCGGTAGGATCATCTCGATTGACCGGGTCCCCCTGCACGTAGGCGTATGCGTTCAAACCGCCCGCCGCAAAGGGACTCAATCGGTCCGCAGAAAAGAACCTCATCAGCGCGGTACTGTAGACCCTGTAACCATTCCCCAACAAATAGGCATGCTTCAACATACAAGACAGCTGGCCGTTGAATCCCAGTACGGTACTTTCAGTCAGCAATGCATCGTACCCATACGCTGTATAGCTGTGACGCTCTTTGCACAGCGGGTCCAGAATCAATAAAGGTGACCCCATGCCATCGGTGCCGATCAAGCGCGCGTTGGCGACACCGGTGGAACTCCCACTCACCTGCCCCACAACGAAACCCTGCCCCCGCATCAGGGAGTAGACGTGCTTGCCGGCCTTAACCGTAAAGGCTACACCCTGATTCTGATACCAGATTCTGATCATGATGGTTGCTCGGATGCCAAGTAAGAATGCCTCCCAGCATCACCGAACCCGATCGCCGCGCAAACTAGCAAAATTATCAGTTAAATTCCGAGTGCCGGTGTCAGCCCTCACCATGATTTCTCTGGAACGCCTCAGTCCCCATCGCCCTGACCTGCCTCTCGATCAACACCTCGAACGGACGCAACCGCGCCACCGTAATTTCGCCGGTAGGCGCATCTTCAAGCGGCTCAAGGCCAAGCTTGCAGGCGACGAAGGCCGGTACAGCCAACGACTGTTGCCACGTCAACCCGGCATTTTTGCCAGTAGCGATATGTAACGAGAGCCACCATGCTGAACGCTCAATCACCTGAAGGAGTAGGTCACATGCGTATTATCGCCGCAGTAGGTATCGCAACAGTGCTGGCAATGGGTAATGCATTTGCAGCAGATTGCCCGAAAGTTACAAGCATCACTCAATCTGCCGATGAACAAGACGGTATGGAAGGCATCGCTTACAGCGTAAAAAATAACGACGGTCAATGGGATGGCTTCACCCCTAACGCGTCGGAGTCGGATCTCAGCGCATTTGAACTGAAGAACAAGAAAGATACAAAAACGTCGGTGATTTGCCGCTACGAGAGTGGGGATGAAGGCATCAGCCTGGCCTTGAAAAAGTAGACGGCCATTTTAAATGCCTAGTGTCCCGGACGCTTGATTCGTTTATCCACTCGATTTGTCTCACCAATGGTTCTTCGGCTTAGCGATTAACGAACCACCCCATTCGGGACACTGCTGTACGCAGATCGGCGAACCGGGAACTTGGAACCCGGCAGACCCGAAGTCCTCCCACGCACAGCCGCAATGGCACGAAGCTGCGGGCACACACAAAGCGCCTGCAATCGTGAGGAGAGAACGGCACTGACAGTGCAGGTGTCAGCCTTCACCGTGATTTCTTTGGAACGTCTCAGGCCCCATTGCCCTGATCTGCCCCTCGATCAACACTTCGAACGGGCGCAGCAACTCATCGAAACAGGCCGGCTGCTCCAGCACATTCAATGCCTGCACCACCGCCTCTATGGTCGACACCGCTCCCGGCTCCGGCGCCTTGCGCACGCGGTAGCGCGAGGGCGCCACCTGCGCCAGCGTCACCCTGGGCAACGCTTCGAGCAGCGGATTGAGGTACAAAAGCTTGCGAGCCTTGCGCCAGGTGCCATCAGGGACAATCAGCATGAGCGGCCTGTCGTCTGTATCGCCGTAGGCTGCAAGCACTTGGGCCTGCTCACCTGGGAACAACAGCACCGGCCGATACTCAGGTGCATCCAGCAAATCACCCAGGTCTTCAAACACCTCGCCGACGCGCAACTCGGCATTGACCAGGCCAAGGGCAGCCAGGCGTGCGGTATTCAGGGCGTGCGAGGTTTCACTGGGGTGCTGCAGCAGGACCACGCGGGTGCGGCTGTCGAGCGAGGGGATCAGTGGGCAAAGGCAGTGGTCGAGCGGGCGCAGGCAACGCTCGCAGCGGGGTCTGGACATCGGTTTCTCCTTACCGGGCGCAGTGTGCCACAGCCCTGAGGAAAAGCCCCACATCCTTGTGGGAGAGGCGATAAATCAGCGGTTGAAGCGCTCTGCCAGGCTGTGCAGATACTCGGCCATTCGCTCCAGGTCCTGGCTGATTTCAGCCCCCTGCTTGGCCTGCCCTGCCGTCTGGTCACACAGCTGGGCGATGCGCACGATCTGCTGGTTGATGTCTTCGGCCACGTGGCTCTGCTGCTCCGACGCCGTCGCCATCTGCTGGCTCATGCCGGTGATGCGGCTGACCGCCTGGGCAATCCCGGCCAGCGCCGACTGCACCGCCTCGACACTGTGCACGCTATCCCGCGAGATCTGCTCACCGCGGCTGGCAGTGCTTACCGCCCGCTCGGCGCCCGTGCGCAGGGAGGCAATGATCTGGTGGATTTCCTCGGTCGAGGTGCGCGTGCGCTGCGCCAGCGAGCGCACCTCATCGGCCACCACGGCAAAGCCCCTGCCCTGCTCACCCGCCCGCGCCGCCTCGATCGCGGCATTGAGCGCCAGCAAATTGGTCTGTTCGGCAATCGAGGTGATGGTGTCGACCACGCTGCCGATCGACTGGGTCTGCTCAGCCAGGGCATTGACCGCCTGGCCGATGTCGCTGACCGCCTCACTCATGCTGCCCATCGCCTTGAGGCTCTGCCGGGCCAGTTCGCTGCCCTGCTGCGCCAACTGATCGGCATCGCCCGCAGCATGCGCGGTGCTTTGCACGTTATGCGTCACTTCCTGAATGGTCGCCGCCATCTGCGCAATGGCGGTGGCCGACTGATCGGTCTCACTGCGCTGGCGATCGAGCATCTGCGCCTGGGCATCGGACAGGTCGGCTGACTGGGCTGCCCGCGACTTCACGCCGACGCCGGCGTCCACCAGGCGTGTCAGGGCGGTTTGCAGCCTCGCTTCCTCGCTGATGATCGCCAGGTCGAGCTGGCCGTGCAGGCCCGGGTTGTCACTGTACGTCAGCGCTACCAGCGGGCTGGTGAAGGCTTTGGGATGTTCGGCCAGTGTGCGGCGGATCGCCTGGTTATGCCGTTGTTCAATCAGGTACCAGGCCAACAGCATACTGGCCATCAGCACGCCCAGCGCTGCATAGGGCGGTAACCAGAGGTAGCCGGCGGCCGACAACAGGCCTGCGCCGATCAGCGGCCAGCCATCGCCAACGCCACGCCCCAGCCGCGCGGCCCAGGCTACAGCCGGGCGACCGGCGCGCAGACGCGCATACAGCCGTTCTGCGCGGCGGATCTGCTCACGGCTGGGCACCGAACGCACCGACTCGTAGCCGCTGATGCGGCCGTTTTCATAAATGGCGGTGACATAAGCACTCACCCAGTAGAAATCACCGTTCTTGGCGCGATTCTTCACCACGCCCATCCAGGGTTTGCCTTGTTTGATGGTGTCCCACATATGCCCGAAAACCGCCGGTGGCATGTCGGGGTGACGCACCAGGTTGTGGGTCTGGCCCACCAGCTCGTCGTAGGTGAACCCGCTGATGGCCACGAACGCGTCGTTGCAGTAAGTGATGCGGCTGTTCAGGTCGGTGGTAGAGATCAGCCGCTGGTCGCTGGAAAACGTTCTTTCATGCTCAGTGACGGGCAAATTCATGCGCATCTGGGCGGTCCTTGCTTGTGTAGATGAAGGGGAAAATCATCAAAGCAAGTAGAGGTTTAGCAGAACGCCATCAGCGTAGTAGTCAGGTTTGTAGGAAATTTATTCATGCCGACGGAATGACCGGAACGTCCTGTTCATCAGCCAACATTGAGCTGGCTTTTGAGCAGGTCGCGGAAGGTCTGAATCAAGGGTTCACGGCTGCGCCCGCGGCGGACGATCAGCGAAAATGGCGCCTGATAGCCGAAAGTGGCCGGAGATAATACGCGCAGGTCGCCCTTGTCGACCCAAGCCTGGGCATAGTGCTCGGGCAGGTAGCCGATATAGGCACCTGACAGGATCAGAATGAGCTGCGCCTCCATGCTTTCGACGGTCGCCGCGCTGTGTTTGAAGCCATGCCGGGCCAACTCCGCCTGGCTCCAGTAACCGCGCCCGACCATGCGCTGCTGGGTCACCACCGGTTCGGGGATACGCCGCTCGGCGAACAACGGGTGGCGGCTGCTGCAGTACAACCAATGCTGCTCGCGGTACAGCGGCTGGTAAACCAGGCCACTCATGCGCGAGGAGAACGCCCCGATAGCCAGGTCCAGGCGGTTGTCCTGCACGCCAAGCTGCAGCTCATAGGGGCTGGATACCGAAAGGTGCAGGTGCACCGCCGGGTGCTCCTGGCTGTAGGCTCCGATCGCTTCAGCCAACGGCAGCGCGCGGTCGCCCACGGTTGAGTCGATTACCCCGAGGTTGAGCGTACCGCGCAGCTCACCCTTGAGCGCTGCGGCGTATTGCTCGAAGCCATCGAGCTCCGCCAGCAGGCGCAAGGTCTCCTGATGGAACAGCTCGCCCTTGCTGGTCAGGCTGAAACCGCCACGCCCGCGGTGGCACAGCACGATGCCCAAGGCGCCTTCGAGCTGGCTCATGTAGGTACTGATGGCCGAGGTCGACAGGTTGAGATCGCGCTGGGCATTGGCGAAGCCTTGGTGGCGCACCACGCTGACAAAGATGCGCAGCAGTTTCAGGTCGGGCAAGGTCGAGGCCATGGTGCAACGGTTCCGCTGTGTCATTTGCGCGCAGTCTAACCGCTGCGATGGCGTTTAGTTCAGAAATTCCTGAAGTAAGTATTTGCCGGTAGCGATTTTTCCCACGCACTACCTTGAGCAGACTTGGCCGAAATGTCCCTGCCCGCCGGCATAACCACATTTCAAGGCGCGCGGCGGCACAGGTTCGAACAAACAAAACAATCGACCGACTGATGAGGCCCACCGTGGACAAAGTTCTCCATCAACCACTGGGCGGCAACGAAATGCCGCGTTTCGGCGGCATCGCCACCATGCTCCGTCTCCCCCACCTGCAAAGCGCCGAAGGCCTGGACGCCGCGTTCATCGGCGTGCCGCTGGACATCGGCACCTCGCTGCGCTCCGGCACCCGCTTCGGCCCACGGCAGATCCGCGCCGAATCGGTGATGATCCGCCCGTACAACATGGCCACCGGTGCCGCCCCGTTCGACTCGCTGTCGGTGGCCGACATCGGTGACGTGGCGATCAACACCTTCAACCTGCTCGACGCCGTGCGCATCATCGAAGAAGCCTACGACGAGATTGTCGAGCACAATGTCATCCCGATGACGCTGGGTGGCGACCACACCATCACCCTGCCGATCCTGCGCGCCCTGCACAAGAAGCACGGCAAGATCGGCCTGGTGCACATCGATGCTCACGCCGACGTCAACGATCACATGTTCGGCGAGAAAATCGCCCACGGCACCACCTTCCGCCGCGCGGTGGAAGAGGGCCTGCTCGATTGCGACCGCGTGGTCCAGATCGGCCTGCGCGCCCAGGGCTACACCGCCGACGACTTCAACTGGAGCCGCCGCCAGGGCTTTCGCGTGGTGCAGGCCGAAGAGTGCTGGCACAAGTCGCTGGAACCGCTGATGGCCGAAGTGCGCGAAAAAGTCGGCGGCGGCCCGGTGTACCTGTCGTTCGACATCGACGGTATCGACCCGGCCTGGGCCCCGGGCACCGGCACCCCGGAAATCGGCGGCTTGACCACCATCCAGGCGATGGAGATCATTCGCGGCTGCCACGGCCTGGACCTGATCGGCTGTGACCTTGTCGAAGTCTCCCCGCCTTACGACACCACCGGCAACACCTCGCTGCTCGGTGCCAACCTGCTGTTCGAAATGCTCTGCGTGCTGCCCGGCGTCGTGCGCCGCTGAAACTTGCTGCACCCCGGCAGGAGCCATGAGGGAGGGCCACAGAGGCCCGCCAACACAAGACAAGACCGCCAGGCGCCGTGAAGCCGCCTGAGCGGTCGATCTCGCCATAATAAAGATAATCGGGAGACCCCCAATGGCCTTGGACATCATTGTTGTAATGATCTATACCGCCGGCATGCTCGGGCTGGGCTGGTATGGCATGCGGCGCGCAAAAACCCACGAAGACTACCTGGTGGCAGGGCGCAACCTGGGCCCGACCTTGTACATGGGCACCATGGCCACCACCGTGCTCGGCGGCGCCTCCACCGTCGGCACCGTACGCCTTGGCTATGTGCATGGCATCTCCGGTTTCTGGCTGTGCGCAGCCCTGGGCCTGGGCATCATCGCCCTCAACCTGTTCCTCGCCAAACCGCTGCTGCGCCTGAAGATCTTCACCGTGACCCAGGTACTGGAGCGTCGCTACAACCCCATGGCGCGCCAGGCCAGTGCGGCAATCATGCTGGCCTATGCGCTGATGATCGGCGTCACCTCGACCCTGGCCATGGCGACTGTCCTGCAGGTGTTGCTGGACTTGCCGTTCTGGATGTCGCTGCTGCTCGGCGGCGGCGTGGTGGTGGTCTATTCGACCATCGGCGGCATGTGGTCGTTGACCCTGACCGACATCGTCCAGTTCGTGATCAAGACCGTGGGCCTGATGTTCATCCTGCTGCCGGTATGCCTGTACAACGCCGGTGGCTGGGACACCCTGGTAGCCAAGCTGCCGGCGGCCAGCTTCGCCTGGACCACCATCGGCTGGGACACCATCATCACTTACTTCCTGATCTACTTCTTCGGCATCCTGATCGGTCAGGACATCTGGCAGCGGGTGTTCACCGCCCGTGACGAGAAGGTCTGCCAACGTGCCGGCACGACTGCAGGCCTGTACTGCGTGCTATATGGCCTGGCCTGCGCCCTGATCGGCATGGCCGCGCATGTGCTGATGCCGGACTTGGCCAACCCGAACAACGCGTTCGCCGAGATGATCAAGAGCCAGTTGCCTGATGGTATCCGTGGCCTGCTGATGGCCGCTGCCCTGGCAGCGATGATGTCGACCGCCAGCGCCGGCCTGCTGGCCGCCTCGACCACCATTACCGAAGACCTGTTGCCAAAACTGCGTGGCGGCAAGCAGTCGAGCCTGGGTGTCAGCCGCCTGTTCACCCTGCTCACCGGTTTGGTGGTGCTGGGCATCGCCCTGGCGGTGAACGATGTGATCAGCGCACTGACGCTGGCCTACAACCTGCTTGTCGGCGGCATGCTGATCCCGCTGATCGGGGCGATCTTCTGGAAACGTGCGACCACTGCAGGGGCCATCGCCAGCATGTCGCTGGGCTTTGCCACGGCGCTGTTGTTCATGTTCAAGGACGGGCTGGACGCCAATACGCCGATCTACTACAGCCTGGCGGTTGGCCTGGTGAGCTTCGTGCTGGTCAGCCTGCTGTCGCGTAAACCGGTGGGGGTGGTGAAGCTGGCTTGAGGGTGAGATCGAGCGTCGCCCAGGCAGCGCTCGATCCCAAAGGTGCCGGCGCAATCCAGGCATGCGCTCGACCGCATGCACAACGCCCCGAAAACAATGTCTAGTCCTGAAATAGGTTTACACCAGCTCAGGTAGGCCGACAGGCCTCAAACGCCCGATGCACCGCATCGGGCGTTTTGTTTTTCAGGGCCATATGAGGCCGTTCTGTGTTGTAAATCTGCACTGCCTCGTCAACCATCTGTCTCGCTTGCTCCAGATCTTCAGGGCTGCTCAACAGAAGTTCCATCTTGAGGATTCCATTGACTCGCTCGGCCAGCGCGTTCTGGTAACAGTCATACCCATCAGTCATGGAGCACTGAACGCCGTGCCGTTGATGCAGTGACTGGTATAGCGCTGAGCAATATTGGATTCCTCGATCCGAATGGTGGACCAATGGCTGGCGACGACCTCGCTTTCGTAAAGCCTGCCTGAAGGCTTGCGCTACTGACTCGGCGTGCAGGCTTTCATGGACGTGGTGGCCAACAATTTTCCTGGAGTACGCATCCGTTACCAGGCTCAGGTACAGCGGCCCGTTACGTGCGGGCAGGTAAGTGATGTCGGCAACCCAGACGTGCTCCGGCCTTGTCGGAACGACCTGGCTTGGGCCGGGCTTGAGTAAGTTGGGATGGCGGTAGAAGCGATGAAAGCTCTGTGTTGTCTTGTGGTAGGCCCGCTTAGGCAGCACTAGCAAACGGCGCTCTCCCAAGACCTGGAACAGCCTATCTCGGCCGACCTGGAATCGTCTGTCAGGTTGGCAATGCAGCAGATAGTGCAGCTTGCGTGTGCCTAGACGAGGCTGGCGCATCCGGACTTGCCGTACAAACTCAACCACCTGGTCTGCCTGGCGTTCTTTGTCATCGGCAGCTCGATTACGTTTGTAGTAAGCCTGTCGACTGATACCTAGAAACTGACAAGCCCTGGCAATGCTCAGTCCTGCGACTTGACCTTGCGAGAGGACTTGCCGGATCGCTTTTTTACGATCGAGACACCATAGTCATTTTTCAGAACATCAACGACAGTTTCAAAGAACTGGGCCTTCTGGCTCATCAGCTCAAGCTGCTGCTCAAGCTCTTTGATCCGCTGCTCTGGAGTGAGCGTTTTGGGGTCAGACATCGCGCAGCTCCTCTCGTCGCGGATCGAGGCCCCCTGGCTCCAATCCTGCCGACCGTGCTTACGCAACCATACCAGAACCGTCGACCGCCCCTGGATGCCGTACCGCACCTGGGCCTGCTTGTAGGTCAGTTCGCCTTTTTCAATCTGATCAACCACCGCCAATTTAAAAGACAGCGAGTAATCACGCTGTGTGCGCTTTACACCTTGTTCCATCTGACTCTCCGGAAATTCGGGATGGGAGGTGTAAACCTTATTCAGGACGGGACACAACCAACAAAAAAGCCACGGCATCATCTCTGATATCGCGGCTTTGTTGGTTTCAACGACGACGCGGCTGGCGCCTGCGCTGCTCTTCATCAGTCGGGATAGGCACCGGCTGCAAGGGTGGTGGTATCAGCCCCAGGGCGACAGCCAAGTCGTGGAGCCAGTTGAACATTTGGTTTTTCATAGTGCCCCCTTGACGGGTCAGCCTCTCGGTCAATCAATACTGCGATGTTTCATACAGATCATAGCCCGATGTCCTGTATTACGCATGCCCTTGTACTTACAGATAGGGGCAAGTTTGACGCGGATCAAGCGGAAACGGTGGATTCCGACGGCTGGTTAATCGTTTCGCTTTGTTGCAAATCGACCCACGCCTGCAAATTCGCCCCTCGCATCCCCTGCCGCCACATCAGCCAGGTCACCGCCTGATCGAACGGCGCCTGCAGGCGATGGACCCGCACGCGGTCACGCCCCGGCAGGCTGTCGAGCATCGATTGCGCCATCAGCGCCACGCCCGCGCCGGCTATCACACAGGCCAGCATGCTCTGGTAAGACTCGATCTCCATTACCCGCCCCATGGGCGTATGTGCATGGGCATACCACGCCTCCAGGCGCATCCGGTAGGAACAGCCCTGGCGGAAGGTGAACACCGCCTTGCCCGCCACATCCCTGGCGCTGTGCACTGTTGGGTGTTCAGGGCTGGTGATCAGTACCAGTTCTTCTTCGCACAAGGGCACGCCATCGAGCCCCGCCAGGCTCGGAGGCCCGTCCACCAGTGCGGCGTCCAGGCGGTGGCTGAGCAACCCCTCGAGCAACTCGCCACTGGGGGCAGCCTGCACCTGCAAGTTAACGGCCGGATAGGCCTGATGGTAGCGCGCCAACAGCGCGGGCAGGTGAATGGCCGCCGTGCTGTACATGGTGCCCAGGACGAAATCGCCGGCCGGCTGCCCACCCTGCACCGCCGCCATGGCTTCGTCACGCAGCGCCGCCAGGCGGTTGGCGTAATCCAGCAGCACCTTGCCAGCGGGTGACAACTGCAGGCGCTGGCGTTCACGCAAGAACAGCTCCACGCCCAGTTGCTCTTCAAGCTGGCGCAAGCGCGTGGACAGGTTCGACGGCACCCGGTGCAGGCGCTCGGCGGCGCGTGTGATGGAACCTTCCTCTGCGACCGCCTGGAAGATACGCAGCTGGCTGAACTCCATGACATTCTCCAAAACAGAACAACTTGATCATCATTATTCAATTTTATTGAAAACAAAAGCACCCTAACCTGCCATCCATCGTTTACATCCGCGCAGGAGTGTCCTCATGTCGCCGTTCGTACAACTGCTGGCCAGCGCCGTAGCCCTGATGATGGCCATGGGCATCGGCCGCTTCGCTCTCACCCCGCAACTGCCGCAGTTGATCGCCGAAGGCCAGTTCGACCTGACCGCCGCCGGCCTGGTCGCGGCGGCCAACTACCTGGGTTATTTCATTGGCGCGGCAGACGCCATGTTCGCCCGCGCGCCAGCCCAGGTCAGGCTGCGCCTGCATGGCGGCCTGTGGCTTTGTGCAGTGCTGACCCTGGCGTCCTGGGCTGCGGACGGGTTCTGGAGCCACCTGCTGCTGCGCTTCGGTACGGGTGTTGCCAGTGCCTGGGTGCTGGTGATGATCACCAGCCTCAGCCAGCGACTGGCCAACGCCAACAACCGTCCGCGCCTGGGCGCCCTGGTGTTCGCCGGGCCCGGCCTGGGCATCGCAGTCACCGGCCTGCTGGCATTGCTCGCTCACTTGCTCGGTATGAGCTCGGCAGCGTTATGGCTGGTGTATGCCGTTGCCGCGCTGGTCATGCTGCTGGCGGTGTACCCTTGGCTGCCTCGCGCTCTGGAACCCGCCGTGGTACCGAGCACGGTGCAGCAAGGGGCGACGCGCAGCGTTGGCATTGGCCGCCTTGGCCTGGTGTATGCCTTGTATGGCGTGGGTTACATCCTGCCGGCCACGTTCCTCTCGCAAATGGCCAACCAACAGTTCCAGGGCAACTGGATGGCCGATCTGTTCTGGCCAGCGTTTGGTGTGGCGGCGGCGATGGGCGTGGTGCTGGTGAGTGTGCGACGCGCCGGCCGCACTTCGGCCTGGCTGAGCGCGACCTTGTGGCTGCAAGGCCTTGGCGTGCTGGCCTGCCTGATGGGCGGTGGCCTTGGCCTCGCCTTGGGCGTAGTGCTCTGCGGTACGCCGTTCCTGGCATGCATGCAGTTGGTGATGCAACGCTCGCGGGAGCTCGCGCCGCATGCGACGCAGCGCAATGCCGGGCTGTTGACTGCGTGCTTTGCGCTGGGGCAATTGAGCGGGCCGTTGCTGGCGGCGTTGAGCAACCATTACAGCGGGAGCTTGCAGCCGGCGCTGGTAATGGCGGCGGCTGGGTTGGGGCTGGCGGGGGTATTGGTTCTTACCGGCACACGCAACAACCAGAACTGCCAAATTGCAGGGCGGGTTGCGTGATGGATCAAGCTTGATCAATACCGGCCCTGTCGCCGGCAAGCCGGCTCCCAAAGATGCCCCACTGCCCTCAGGTTTAGTGGGGTACCTGTGGGCCGGCTTGCCGGCGATAGGGCCAGTAACAGCAACCCCTATCCCACAAACCTGCGCAATTGCTGCTTCACCCAAGGCTCGGCACTGACCAGCACCACGCCGAGCAAAACCATTACGGCCCCGAGCACAAAATTCACGCTAAGCGGTTCATCCAGCAAGAGCACGCCAAACGTCACCCCAAATAATGGGGTAATAAAAGAAAACACCGCCAAATTCGAGGCCAAGTACTTACGCAGCAACCAGAACCACGTCAGGTAGCTGACAAACGACACCACAATGCCCTGGAACAGCACGCTGCCGACCGCCAAGGGCGTCCACGAGACCTTGTCGATCTGCCCGCTGAGCAAGGCGATCAGCACTAACCCGACAAAACCTACTGCCAGTTGGTAGAAGAGGGTCAACGTCGCAGGCGCCTCGGACAAGCGCGAACCCCGTACCACCACGGTCGTCGCCCCCCAAGCTAACCCGGCCAGCACACCGAAGGCATCGCCGAGCAGCATGCGCCCGTCCATTTCTTCGAACGACACGCCCCCGGCAAACGCAGTAGCAATTCCGCCGAACGCCAACAGAATGCCCAGCCACTGCAGCAGGCGCAGCCGCTCGCTGGGCAGCATGAAATGTAGCCCAAGTGCCGTGAACACCGGCGCGGTATAGAGGAACACAGACATGTGCGCCGCCGATGTCAGCTTCAGCCCCTCGGCGATGAACAGGAACTCCAGGCCAAACAAACCGCCGGCCAGCAACCCGCCACGCCAGGTACTCCCCACCTGCCCCCAGCCACCGCGCCAGCAGATCATCAAGCCGACCAGCACCGCCGCAAGGCCGTTGCGCAGAGCTGCCTGCATCACCGGCGCAATATCAACCGCCGCAGACTTGATCAGTACCTGTTGGCAACCCCAGATCAGGCACAGCCCCAGCATGACCTGGAAGGCAAAGGCATCGGGATTCTTGCGGGCCGCACTCATGGGCGGCCCTCTTGGGTGATCGATGGCATGGGCAAGGCTCGGCAGTATTCAGAAAAGACCGATTATCGGTTTTTCCGGGCAGGCCTTGCCAGCCTCAATACGACCTCAAGCGATCTGCGCCTTCGCCGACACCTGCTCGAAGGTGGTTTCGTCCAGCGCATCTTCCTGGTCATCCAGTACCTGGCGCGGGTGCTCGAAGCCCGGGATGCTGCTGTCGATCAGGCTCAACAGCCGCGACCCGCGCTCGGTGAGCACGAAGTTCTCTCCATTGCCGCCATCCTCTGGCGGCCGGCTCTCGACGAAGCCGCGCTCGAATAGCAGCTTCTCGTACTCGCAGGCACGGGTTTTCAGATGGTCCACATCCCCCACCGGCTGGCCCTCGGCGGCCAGAGCCGCAGCGTGCTGCTCGGCATAGGGGCGTGGTGTGAAGCTGTGACCGGCGCCGTTCTGCACTTCGTGCAGCAAGCGCTCGATCAGGTCCCAGTCGTAGGTAATGCTCATGGCTATGGCCTCTTGCTGTGGACGCATGGGGTACACAGCTTGGGACCGGTCGCGGGTCTGGTGCGTTCCAAAAGATCTCAGCGCTGGCGCTGCTGGGCTTGCATGTACTGGCGCAGCAACTGATTAATCCGCGTCTGATAACCCGCCCCCTGATCCTTGAACCAGGTGAGGACATCAGCGTCCAGGCGAATGGTTACTGCCTGCTTCGCCGGGACACGCAGTTCAGCCTGCTGGAAGAAAGCCTGGTCCAACTCGGGGATATCCGAGGTATCAATATCTTTATCGTCCATTTGAGCCAGGCGGCTCCAATCAGTTTTCGATGCTTTGGTCATAGTGTTTGGCCTCCCATCTGGTGGCTTTACGTGCGGAAATGATGCGGATTACCTCACCCTGCCTCTCCGTGTACACGACTACCCCAAGCAAGGCATTGAGCCATCCCAAGCTTACCCAGCGCTCCTCAGCGTATTGTGCGCTGTCGTCCCGTCGGGTCAACATGGGATGGTTGAACATGTCGGGCACATCAGCGAAATCGATGCCGTGCTTTCGGATATTGGTTTGATTTTTCGTTGCGTCCCACTCAAATATCATGGGGCGCCCTGTATTTACAGATGTACATACGATACCTCCTCTTTCATCGCGAGACTAGGACGAGGTCACTCGAGCATCAATGGGGCCAGGAGGTTAAACGCCAGTTTCGGAAAGGGATTACAGCCGAGATAGAAAAGCCGCACAGATCCATTACAGGCTATAGCCTTCAGATCATTGCTGCTTCGTGAGATAGCCAATAAACAACCGAAACAACTCCGCATTCCCGGCAATCCCCAACCGCTGCCAGATGTTGTGCCGGTGCACCTTGACCGTCCCTTCCGAAATCCCCAGCGCCCGCGAGATCGACTGGCTGCTGTGCCCCTGCAAGATCAGCTTGGCCACATGCCGCTGGGTTTCGGTCAACTGGCCCTGGAGGATATTGACGAAGGCGTCTTCCAACTGGCTGTCCGAGTCCTGCGGGTCGGCCAGGTCTTCGGCATGAGCAAGGTGTAGGTGCTGGCTGAAAATGGCATCGATCAGCGGCGTCAGCGCAGCGAGGCGTTGGGTTTCATCGGTTTCGAACGCCCCCTTGTGCAAGCCGCGCATCAAGGAAAACACCAGCGCCGTGCGTGGCCGCACAGGGACGATGAAGCCGATTTCTTCGATCAAGCTGCCGTGGTGCGACGAGACACAGGGGTGGATGTCGGGCAAGATGGAAAAGCCCGAGGCGAAGAAGCTGTCCGGCGCCAGCTCGCTCATGCGCCACAGCCCCGTGGGGTGATTGTTGGTGCAAGCGACGTAGAACGGGTCGAGCAAATAGCCCCCGCGCAGATACGCCTTGAGCGTACGCTCGGTCACCCGCTGGTTGTAGCCATCGTGCACCAACAGCGCCGGCTGGTTGAAGCGAAACAGGTAAGCGCAGCTCATGTCGAAATCGACTACGCCCTTGAGCGCAGTGTCGATGGCCGGGCCCAGTGCGTCGCTGCCGATGCTGCGAATCACCGTGGCCAGGCGGTTGGCGTGGTCGCTGTTCATGGCTGCGGCCTGTGCGCGCGCGAACATGTGGCAGGCGCCCTTGGTGGTGCAGTAGAGCACTTCCATCGGCGTGCCCACCACGGCCGAAATCGACGACGTGCAGATCACGCTGCCGCCACCGGCGGCCAGCATGCCCGGCAGCACTGCCTTGGTCACCAGGAACATGCTTTTCACGTTGACGCTCATCAAACGGTCCCAATCGGCTTCGCTGGTCTCCAGAAAGGGCCCGGCAGCGATGATGCCTGCGTGATTCATCAGCACCGTGATCGGCCCGAAGTGCGCCTGGGCCTGGCTGACGGCGCGGTGCACCTGATCGGCCACGGAAACGCCTGCCGCGACGAACAGGGCTTGTCCGCCCGTTGCATTGATGCGCGCCGCTACGGCTTCACCTTGGCTGCTGGGCAAGTCGAGGATCGCCACCTTGGCGCCCTCGGCGGCAAACAGCTCCGACGCTGCCAGGCCACATCCCCCTGCCCCGCCGGTAATCAGTGCCACCTTGCCTTTCAATCGATCCATGGGTCTGCTCCTCGGTTGTTCTGGTTGTGGCTCCAAACTAGAGCCGAGGGCAGTCGGGGTCCATATACCCAGGGGTATAGGCCAGGTGCACAGGGGCTTCCGCCGGTCGTGGAGGCGGAACTTACCGGCATGCAGGCGCCTCCACCGGGCATCCCCACCGCCGGAGGTATAAAGGATGAAACCGCTGCTGCGCATCGCCTGTGCGACCGCCCTGTTCTGCGCCCTGCCCGCCTGGGCCTGCACGCCGGAAGAGGCCACCCAGAAACGTGAAGAACTGGCCGGGCTGGTGAGCCAGCTGACCGAACAGAACCCGCAGAAAGCCAAGGAAATTAACGATGAGCTCCAGGGGATGGAGCTGGGGACGGCGAGCAAGGACTTGCCCGACAAGTGTCAGCTGATCGACAAGCGGATCAAGGAGCTGAAGGAGGCGGAGAAGAAGGCGGATTGATCTATTACATCAAGACCCAATCGCCGGCAAGCCAGCTCCCACAGTGATCGCATCGCCCTTGAGGCTGATGGAGTACCTGTGGGAGCCGGCTTGCCGGCGATAGGGCCAGCATTGACTGATTACTCAGCAGCAGGCTTGCGCTTTTTCAGCGGTGCCAGGCCATCGGAGCTGGTCAGCGGTGCATTGGCCTTCGGCTTGGCGGTAGGCTTGCGCTTCACGGCCTTCTTGTCGCCAGTTTTCTTCTCGGTCTTTTTCTTCTTGGTGCCGGCAGCCTTGCCCGACGCCTTGACCTTCTTGGGCCCGTTGTAGGTGCCTTTCACTTCCTTGATCACACGGCGCTCGAACTGCTGCTTGAGGTAGCGTTCGATGCTGGACATCAGGTTCCAGTCATTGTGGGTGATCAACGAGATCGCCAGACCTTCGCCGCCGGCACGGCCGGTACGGCCAATGCGGTGCACATACTCGTCGCCGCTGCGCGGCATGTCGAAGTTGATCACCAGGTCCAGGCCGTCGATGTCCAGGCCACGGGCCGCCACGTCGGTGGCTACCAGCACCTTGGAGCTGCCCTGCTTGAAGCGCTCGATGGCCAGCTTGCGGTCCTTCTGGTCCTTTTCACCGTGCAACACGAACGCTTTTACGTCCTTGGCGACCAAGTGGCCGTAGATACGGTCGGCAAGCACGCGGGTGTTGGTGAAGATGATCGCCTTGTCGAATTTTTCGTTGGCCAGCAGCCACTGCACGATCGCCTCTTTGTGCTGGTCGTGGTCAGCGGTGATGACCTGCTGGCGGGTACCTTCGGCCAGCTGCGAAACACTGTTGAGCATCAGGTGCTCAGGGTCTTTCAGCACTTTGCCGATGATGTCGCGCAGGGCCGCGCCGCCGGTGGTGGCCGAGAACAGCAGGGTTTGCTCGCGGTTCTCACACTCCTTGCACAGGCGCTCCATGTCTTCGGCGAAGCCCATGTCGAGCATGCGGTCGGCTTCGTCGAGGATCATCACCTGCACGTGGGACAGGTCGAGGTTGCCGGCATTGAGCTGCTCGAGCAGGCGGCCCGGGGTGCCGATCAGCACGTCCGGCACCTTGCGCAGCATGGCGGCCTGTTCCTTGAAGTCCTCACCGCCGGTGACCAGGCCCGCCTTGATGTAGGTGAACTGCGAGAACAGCTGCACTTGCTTGAGGGTCTGCTGGGCCAGCTCGCGGGTCGGCAGCAGGATCAGCGCGCGGATCTCGACGCGCGCGCCTTTCAGGTCGACCAGGCGGTTGAGCAGCGGCAGGACGAAGGCCGCGGTCTTGCCGCTGCCGGTCTGCGCGGTCACACGCAGATCACGCCCTTGCAGGGCCAAGGGGATGGCCGCGGCCTGCACCGGGGTTGGCTCGACAAATTTAAGCTCGGCCACGGCTTTAAGCAGGCGTTCATGCAGGGCGAATTGGGAGAACACGGAGGTAACCTCAGGCAAGTGCGGGAAATTCAGTTGCATAGGGTAACGTTTTCTGCAGCCGGAGCCGAATTTCTTTTGGCAACTTTGTCGCCATCCGCGCTCTAATGGCGCTTCGTTTCGCAAGCAAAGACCGTACTCAAGCTCATGGATATGCAAAAACTCTGGCGCGACAGCCTCGACCTGTGGGGCACCCTCGACCAACACCCCATGCTCCACGCCGCCATCGGCCTGGCCGTGCTGCTGCTGGTTTCCCTGGTAATCGGCCGCCTGGCGCGCTTTCTGATCCTGCACGGCACGCGCCTGCTGGCCCGCCAGCCTGCGCTCAAATGGCTCGACGACCTGCGCCACAACAAGGTGTTTCACCGCCTGGCGCAGACCACACCGTCGCTGGTCATCCAGTTCGGGCTGAAACTGGTACCGGAGCTGTCCGATACCGCCCAGCACTTCCTTGGCAATATGGCGCTGGCCTTTACCCTGCTGTTCATGACCCTGGCGCTGTCGTGCCTGCTCGATGGCCTGCTCGACATCTATGCCCGCACTGAACATGCCCGCACCCGCTCGATCAAGGGCTATGTGCAACTGGCGAAGATGATGCTGTGGATTTTCGCCTCCATCGTCATCGTCGCCACCCTGATCGACCGTTCACCCCTGTTGCTGCTGTCAGGCCTGGGTGCGATGTCGGCAGTATTGCTGTTGGTGTACAAGGACACCCTGTTGTCGTTCGTCGCCAGCGTGCAGCTCACCAGTAACGACATGCTGCACGTCGGCGACTGGATCGAAATGCCCCAGGTCGGCGCCGATGGTGATGTGGTCGATATCACCCTGCACACGGTTAAGGTGCAGAACTTCGACAAGACCATTGTCTCGATCCCCACCTGGCGGCTGATGAGCGAGTCGTTCCGCAACTACCGTGGCATGCAGCAATCGGGCGGCCGGCGGATCAAACGCAGCCTGTTCATCGATGCTGCGGGCGTGCGTTTTTTGACCCGAGAAGAAGAACAGCGCCTGAGCGGAGTGCGCCTGCTCGCTGACTACCTGGCCGGCAAGCGCCAGGAGCTCCATGAATGGAACGAAGCCCTGGGGCCGGTGGCCGAGCTGTCGGCCAACCGCCGCCAGCTGACCAACATCGGCACCTTCCGCGCCTTTGCCCTGGCCTACCTGAAGAACCACCCCAACGTGCACCAGGGCATGACCTGCATGGTCCGGCAGATGCAGACCGGCGCCGAAGGGGTGCCGCTGGAGATCTACTGCTTCACCACCACGACCGTGTGGGCCGAGTACGAACGGATCCAGGGGGATATCTTCGATTACCTGCTGGCGGTGTTGCCGGAGTTTGGGCTGAGCTTGTATCAGCAGCCGAGCGGCAATGACATGCGCGTGGGGCTGGCGGGGCGCGCTTCGGTAGAGCCAGTGCCGCGTCGCCTGGAAGAAATGAGCGAGGCTTGAGATTGTTGGGGCCGCTTTGCGGCCCTTTCGCGACACAAGGCCGCTCCTAGCGGGGATTTGCGTCCGTAGGAGGAGCGGCCTTGTGTCGCGAAAGGGCTGCGCAGCAGCCCCAAATCACCCCGCATAACCCAGCAGGTACAACAACCCGGTCAAGGTGACTAAAGAAGCCACCGTCGACAACAGTATCGTCCGCGATATCAGCCCGGCTTCCCGGTTGTAATACTCCGCCAGCATGAATGGCCCGGTCCCCGTCGGCAGCGCCGCCAGCAGTACCGCTGAAACAGCCCACATGTTCGGCAGGCTGAATACCTTGAACGCCAACACCCAAGTCAGCGCTGGCTGCCCTACCAGCTTCATCGCAACCAGTGGCCATGGGCTGGCCTGAGCGCCGCTGCGTTTCTCTGCCAGAAACGCCCCCAGCGAAATCAATGCACAGGGCGTGGTGGCCAAGGCCAGCATGTCGAGAAAATGCATCACCGGCTCCGCCAACCCCAACCCGGACATTGCCCAAGCGGCCCCAGCCACGGGCGAAATCACCAAGGGGTTCTTCGCCAGCGCCTTGCCCACTACCCACATGGCGCGGCCGATCCGCTTCTCTTCCTGTAGGCCAATTTCGATCAGCGTCAGCGATATCGCGAACACCAGGCAGACCACGATCAACGAAGAAATCAACGCAGGCTGCAGCCCGGGCTGACCGAAAAGCAGCAAACACAGCGGGATGCCGATATAGCCGGTGTTGGCATACCCCGCGCTGAGCCCGTCGATGCTGGCCGCGACCAGCCCGTGGCCGCTGAACAGCCGCCAGGCCAGCGTGGCCACGAACATCGCCAGCGCCCCTGCGCCAAAGGCCACGATGAACCCTGGGTGCCATACCTCGCTCCAGGTTGCGGTGGCTGTGACCTTGAACAGCAGGGCCGGCAGGCACAGCCAGACCACCATCTTGTTGATCTCGGCCGCAGCCTTGTCGCCAAGCTTGTTGGTCCGGCGGCAAAGATAACCGACCAGGATCAACGCAAAGATCGGCGCGACGATGACCAGGATGGTGTGCATGTCAGGCCCTGCGCACCAGCGGTGCATCCGTGCGGCTGCCCAGGCGGCTCAGCCACACGGAGGCCAGGATGATCGCGCCACCGATGAGCAAGCGCCCCAATGGCTCGTGCTGGTTCCAGATCAGCAGGTTGAGCAGCAGCCCCACCGGCACGTGCAGGTTGTTCATCACCGCCAGCGTAGCGCCGGACACCATGCAGGCCCCCTTGTTCCACCAGTACAAGCCCAGCGCTGTCGGGCACAGCCCGAGGAACAGCAGCACCAGCCATTGCACGTCGGTGCTCGGCAAATGCTGGGTGTTGCCGAACAGCAGGAAAGCCGGCAGCACGACGATCAACGCCCCCAGGTAGAAGTAGCCGAAACGCTTGTAATGCGGCAGGTCGCTGGGGTGGCGGGCAACCAGATGGCGGTACAGCACCTGGCCGGCAGCGTAGGTGAAGTTGGCCAACTGCAGCAGCAAAAAGCCAATGAAGAAGTCGCCACTGATGCTGTCGAAGCGGATCACCGCCGCCCCTGCGACCGCGACCAAGGCAGCGAGCAAGGCCCATGGGTTGAAGCGGCGGTTCAGCGCATCCTCGATCAGGGTCACGTGCAGTGGCGTGAGGATCGTGAACAGCAGCACCTCAGGTACGGTCAGCACGCGGAAACTCAGGTACAGGCAGACATAGGTGATGCCGTACTGCAGCGCACCGATCAGCAGCATCGAGCGCATGAAGCGCGGCTCGACCTGGCGCCAGCGGGTCAGCGGCAGGAAAACCAGGCCCGCCAGCACCACGCGTGCGAGCACGGCAAAGTAGCTGTCGACGTGCCCGGCCAGGTACTCGCCGATCAGGCTGAAGGAAAACGCCTGGATCAGCGCGACGATTATCAGGTAGCCCATGGTTGCCTCTCGTAAATCAAGGCCGCGACCTTAGCGGGTTGCGACCGATGTGTTCAACCATGCGCAATGTGGGGGCTGCGCATTTCATGGGCGTGAGTGATTCACACACAAAAAAAAACCCGGCCATCGAGGCCGGGCAGGTACACCCAAAGGAGCAAACAAGGTGTCAGGGTTGGGAATTGGTTGACGCTCAGGCCACCGCAGCCAGCTTGGCCTTGGCCTGGTTGATGCCTTTCTCGTGGAAGTCACCGCTCATGTTCAGGCCTTCGGCATGGATGAAGTTCACATCGTGAATGCCGATGAATGCCATCACCTGGCGCAGGTACGGCTCCTGATGGTCGCTGGTGGCGCCGGCGTGGATGCCGCCACGGGCAGTCAGGACAATGGCGCGCTTGCCGGTCAGCAGGCCTTGCGGGCCGGTCGGGGTGTACTTGAAGGTGATGCCGGCACGCAATACGTGGTCAAGCCAGGCCTTGAGCGTGCTGGGGATGGTGAAGTTGTACATCGGTGCAGCCATCACCAGCACGTCGGCCGCCAGCAGCTCATCGGTCAGCTCATTGGAACGGGCCAGGGCCTCCAGTTCAGCGGCATTGCGCTGCTCTTCAGGCTTCATCCAGCCACCGAGCAGGTTGGCGTCCAGGTGCGGCACCGGGGTCACCGCCAGATCGCGAACGGTGATCTCGTCGGCCGGGTGCGCTGCTTGCCAGTGTTCGATGAAGTCACGGGTCAGTTGACGGGAAACGGAATCCTGCTGGCGGGCGCTGCTTTCGACGATCAGTACGCGGGACATGGGTGCCTCCAACGGCAAAATGGGTTGCGATTCGATGGAGGTGAGATTAAGGCTTGACCTATCGATAAAAAAGCGTAAAAAGTGGGTGCAATCTATCGATTAATCAGTTTTATTCCGCTTTGCAGTTCACTGCGATGCGCAGCTTGATGATCTGCCGGTTGAACTTGGCCGTGACGTCCACACTTTTGCCCGCCGGTACATTCACCCGGCGTACCCGTGGCGCTTCCGGGCCGTTGCGGAACGTCACCTTGCAGGCCGCCGGCACTTGCCCATAGTTGTTCAGGGTGATGGCTCCGATGTCGTACGCGGTGTCGTAGGCGGTGTAGTCCAGCTTGACTCCGGCCAGTTCCTTCTCCACGTCGATGGGGTAAGCCATGGCCCCGAGGGGCAGGCACATCAGTATTGCCGCACAACATTTCTTCATGGGGCGCTCTCCTTGAAAGAGCGCAGCTTAGGTCAACAGGAGCCAAAGATGAAAGCGCCGCGCGTAACCCTGGATCAGTGGCGAACCTTGCAGGCAGTGGTCGATCACGGTGGGTTTGCCCAGGCAGCCGAAGCCCTGCACCGCTCGCAGTCATCGGTCAGTTACACGGTGGCGCGCATGCAAGAGCAGCTCGGCGTACCACTGCTGCGCATCGATGGCCGCAAAGCCGTGCTGACCGAGGCGGGCAACGTGCTGCTGCGCCGCTCACGGCACCTGGTCAAGCAGGCCAGCCAGCTTGAAGACCTGGCCCACCACATGGAGCAAGGCTGGGAAGCCGAGGTACGTGTGGTGGTCGATGCCGCCTACCCCAGTGCCCGCCTGGTACGTGCCCTGGCCGCGTTCATGCCGCAGAGCCGCGGTTGCCGGGTGCGCCTGCGCGAGGAAGTGCTGTCCGGCGTCGAGGAGGTGATGCATGAAGGTATCGCCGACCTTGCCATCAGCAGCTACAGCATTGGCGGCTATCTGGGCACCGAGCTCAGTGCCGTGGAGTTCGTGGCTGTCGCCCACCCCGAGCACAGCCTGCACCGCCTGGGCCGGGAGATCACGTTCCAGGACCTGGAAAGCCAGTTGCAAGTGGTGATCCGCGACTCCGGCCGCGCCCAACCCCGCGATGTCGGCTGGCTCGGCGCAGAACAGCGCTGGACCGTCGGCAGCCTGGGTACCGCCACGACCTTCGTCAGCAGCGGGCTGGGCTTTGCCTGGCTGCCGCGGCACATGATCGATCGCGAACTGCGCGAAGGCGTGCTCAAGCCGCTGCCACTGGACCAGGGTGGCAGCCGTCATCCACTGTTCTACCTTTATTCGAGCAAAGAGAAGACCTTGGGCCCGGCCACGCAGATTCTCATCGACCTGCTGCGCAATTTCGACACCGCGCCACTGGACGTGCCCTTCGCAGCCCCCCCGCAAGCCTGAGAGAACCGCGCGCATGGCCTATTTCGAACATGAAGGATGCTCGCTGCATTATCAGGAATACGGCCAGGGTGAACCCCTGGTACTGCTGCACGGCCTGGGCTCGAGCAGCCAGGATTGGGAGCTGCAGGTACCCGCGCTCAGCCGCCATTACCGGGTGATCCTCATGGACATCCGGGGCCACGGCCGCTCCGACAAGCCCAATGATGGCTACCAGATCGCCACATTCAGCGAAGACCTGCTGGCCCTGCTCGAACACCTGCAGACCGGCCCGGTGCACTTCGTGGGGCTGTCGATGGGCGCCATGGTCGGGTTTCAATTCGCCGTCGACCATCCGCAGTGGCTGCGCAGCCTGTGCATCGTCAACAGCGCCCCCGAGGTCAAGCGCCGTACGCGCAACGACTGGGTCTGGTGGGCCAAGCGCTGGGGCCTTGCGCGCATCCTGAGTGTCGAGACGGTCGGCAAGGGCCTGGCCCAGCGCCTGTTCCCCAAACCGGAGCAAGCCGACTTGCGCCAGAAGATGGCGCAACGCTGGGCGCGCAACGACAAACGCGCCTACCTCAGGAGTTTTGACGCCATCGTGGACTGGGGCGTGCAGGAACGCATCGGCCAGATACACTGTCCCACGCTGGTGGTCGCTGCCGACCACGATTACACCCCGGTACAACTCAAAGAGCGCTACGTTGCCCTGATGCCGCAGGCAAGGCTGGTAGTCATCGATGATTCCCGGCACGCTACACCCCTCGATCAACCCGAAGTCTTCAACCAGACTTTGCTGCAGTTCCTCGCAGCCGCTTCCACCTCTCAAGGATCTTTGAGCCCATGCTGAAAAAACTTCTGCTCACCGCCTGCTCGGTCGCCTTTGCCACCACCGTCATGGCCTCCGACAAGACCCCTCACGTAGTGCTCGACACCAGCTTCGGCCAGGTCGAAATCGAGCTCGATGCCGAGAAGGCGCCGGTCAGTACCAAGAACTTCCTCGAATACGTCGACAGCGGTTTCTACAACAACACCATTTTTCACCGTGTGATCCCGGGCTTCATGGTCCAGGGCGGTGGGTTCACCGAGCAGATGGTGCAAAAGCCGACGCGTGACCCGATCCGCAACGAAGCCGGCAACGGTCTGCAGAACACCCGCGGCACCCTGTCGATGGCACGCACCTCCGACCCGAACTCGGCCACCAGCCAGTTCTTCATCAACGTGGCCGACAACGATTTCCTGAACCCGGGCCGTGACCGTGGCTATGCAGTGTTCGGCAAAGTGACCAAGGGTATGGAGGTGGTCGACCAGATCGTCAACTCGCGCACTACCGTCAAGAAAGGCATGCGCGATGTGCCGGCCGATCCGGTGTTCATCAAGTCCGCCAAACGCATCGACTGACTGCAGGCTTCACAAGGAGGTGAAACCGCCTGAGGGTCGGGTTGAACAGGAGTGTTGTCACCCATGCTGTACCGCCGTTTCGAGCAACTGATCGACATCTTCCGCGACGCGCCCAGCGAGTCGCCGCCAACCCAGGTGTGGCCCTTCTACCTCTATTATCTGCGCCAGGTGTGGCCGAGTTTTCTCGCCCTGCTGGTGGTCGGCCTGGTTGCCTCGCTGATCGAGGTGGCGATGTTCAGCTACCTGAGCCGCATCATCGACCTGGCCCAGGGCACGCCCAATGCCAATTTCTTCAGCGAGCACAGCGGCGAGCTGATCTGGATGCTGGTGGTGGTCCTGCTGCTGCGGCCGATCTTCTTTGGCCTGCATGACCTGCTGGTGCACCAGACCATCAACCCGGGCATGACCAGCCTGATCCGCTGGCAAAACCACACCTATGTGCTCAAGCAGAGCCTCAACTTCTTCCAGAGCGATTTTGCCGGGCGTATCGCCCAGCGCATCATGCAGACTGGCAACTCGCTGCGCGACTCGGCCGTGCAGGCGGTGGATGCGTTGTGGCACGTGCTGATCTATGCGATCACCTCGCTGGTGCTGTTCGCCGAGGCCGACTGGCGCCTGATGCTGCCGTTACTGGTCTGGATTGCCAGCTATGTCGCCGCACTGTTTTATTTCGTGCCACGGGTCAAAGAGCGCTCGGTGATCTCCTCCGATGCCCGCTCCAGGCTGATGGGGCGCATCGTCGACGGCTACACCAACATCGCCACCCTCAAGCTGTTCGCCCACACCGACCACGAGCAGCAGTACGCCCGCGAAGCGATCCGCGAGCAGACCGAAAAGACCCAGCTGGCGTCGCGGGTGATCACCAGCATGGACGTGGTCATCACCAGCCTCAACGGCTTGCTGGTGGTCGCCACCACCGGCCTGGCCCTGTGGCTGTGGAGCCAGTCGCTGATCACCGTCGGCGCCATCGCCCTGGCCACCGGGCTGGTGATCCGTATCGTCAACATGTCGGGCTGGATCATGTGGGTGGTCAACGGCATCTTCGAGAACATCGGCATGGTGCAGGACGGCCTGCAGACCATCGCCCAGCCGGTCACCGTCACCGACAAGCCCAAGGCAGCGCCGCTGGACGTGAGCCGTGGCGCGGTGCGTTTCGATAACGTCGACTTCCACTACGGCAAGGCCCGCAACGTCATCGACGGGCTGAACCTGGACATCCGCCCGGGCGAAAAGATCGGCCTGATCGGCCCCTCCGGCGCCGGCAAGTCGACCCTGGTCAACCTGCTGCTGCGCCTTTACGACGTGCAGGGCGGGCGTATCCTGATCGACGGGCAGGACATCGCCGAGGTGAGCCAGGCCAGCCTGCGGGCGCAGATCGGCATGATCACCCAGGACACCTCACTGCTGCATCGTTCGATCCGCGACAACCTGTTGTACGGCCGCCCGGATGCCAGCGAGCAAGCGCTGCACGAGGCGGTGCGCCGGGCCCGTGCCGACGAATTCATTCCTCAGTTGTCGGATGCCCAGGGCCGCACGGGCTTCGACGCGCATGTGGGCGAGCGCGGGGTCAAGCTGTCCGGTGGCCAGCGCCAGCGCATCGCTATAGCCCGGGTGCTGCTCAAGAACGCGCCCATCCTGATCATGGACGAGGCCACGTCAGCACTGGACTCGGAGGTCGAAGCGGCGATCCAGGAAAGCCTGGAAACCCTCATGCAAGGCAAGACGGTGATCGCCATCGCCCACCGCCTCTCGACCATTGCGCGGATGGACCGTTTGGTGGTGCTGGACAAGGGGCATATCGTCGAAAGTGGCAGCCACAGTGAACTACTGGCGCAACAAGGCTTGTATGCCAGGCTGTGGCATCACCAGACGGGCGGGTTCGTCGGGGTGGATTGAGGCCTGTCGGGTTTCAATCCCGGCGGTAAGGCAACATCCCCCGCGCCTCTTCGGCATAGCCCATAACCCCTGCCCGCTCCTGCTGCAGGAAATCGTCCACCGCCCGGCGCAGGCCTGGGTGAAGCAGATAATGCCAGGAGCGGGTCAGCACCGGCTCGAAGCCACGAATCAGCTTGTGCTCGCCCTGCGCGCCGGCATCGAAGCGCTGCAAGCCTTCGGCAATCGCAAAGTCCATGCCCTGGTAGAAACAGGTCTCGAAGTGCAGCCGGTCGAACTCATCCAGGCAGCCCCAGTACCTCCCAAACAGGCTGTCGCCACCCACCAGGCTCAGGGCCATGGCGACATCGCGACCGCCCTGACGCGCCATCACGACCCTTAGGGCCTCGGGCATGCGCTGCGCCAGCAGGCTAAAGAATTCGCGGGTCAGATAGGGCGTACGCCTGCGCACTGCGTAGGTATTGGCGTAGCAGAGGTAGACGAAATCCCACTGAGCCTCCTCAAGTTCATCGCCACGGTACCAACGAAAGTCGATGCCCTGCCCTGCGACCTGCTCACGTTCCTTGCGCATCTGTTTGCGCTTGCGCGAACTCAAGCTGTCGAGAAAGTCCTGAAAGTCGCGGTAGCCATGGTTGCGCCAGTGGAACTGACATCCCAGGCGCTCCATCCAGCCCGGCAGGCCGGCCATCTGTGCATCCAGGCCAGGGTCGGTGAAGTTGATGTGAGCCCCGGATAGCCCGCCTTTGCCCAGATACTCAGGCAATGCCTGGAGCATGAGCAGGCCATCGGCCGGGTCAACGCTGAGCAGGCGCGGCCCGCTGACCGGGCTGAACGGCACGGCGCCGAGCAGTTTGGGGTAATAGGCAATACCAGCACGCTCGCAGGCGTCGGCCCAGCCATGATCGAACACGTACTCGCCGTACGAATGCCACTTGCGGTACGCCGGCAACAGCGCACGCACTTGCCCGTCACGCTCCAGCACCAGGTGTTCCGCCGCCCAGCCGGTGGCTGGCGCAACACTGCCGCTGTCCTCCAGGGCGCTCAGGAACGCATGGCGCAGGAAGGGTTGGCCGGCAGGTACCAAGGCGTCCCAGGTCGCGGCAGGCAGGTCACGCAGATGGGCAAGGCTATAGAGGCTGGTCACGATGTCGACTCGCGGAGTGAGGGCATCAGTATCAGGGAATACCGGCCTCTCACTCAAATGCCGAATGCCGAATGCCGGCCCGATCCTTTCATTCTCAATTACTTAACGGCAGTGCCACCAAATAGACATTATTCTGTCATTCGCCCCCGCAATACTTGCGCCTGTTTTCCGGAACCCTAGAACCTGTCTATTCAGGCCCTTTCCGAAGACATGCCAACATGGGGGTGGACGCTGAGCCTCCCCAATATTTTTCAGTAGGGAGAACCTTATGCGTCTTGTTTCTACACTTACCGGAGTGAGCCTCACCGGCATGATGCTGGCTCTGAGTACTCCGGCCAGTGCGGCTGTCGACGCCAAGCTGCTCGAAATGCTCCGCGCCAACGGCTCGATCAACCAGGCGCAGTACAACGAACTGCAAGGTGACCTGGCAAAAGAAACCAAGGAAAAGGCCGACCAGAAAGCTCAGTCAGAACGCATGAGCTCCTTCGAACAGAAAGTGGCTTGGGCCGCCAAGACCCAGGTCAAAGGCGATATCCGCCTGCGCTACGAGGACGTCAACGTCGACGACCCGAACAGCAGCAGCGGCAACCAGGACCGCCAGCGCGTTCGCGCCCGCGTCGGTTTCTACAGCGAGATCAACCCGCAAGTCGACGCAGGCATCCGCATCGCCACCGGCAGCAGCGCAGACCGCCGTTCGACCAACCAGAGTTTCGATAACTACTTCGACAAAAAATCGCTGTGGGTCGACCAGGCCTACCTCGACTGGCACCCGAGCGCAGTACCGAACCTGCACCTGATCGGCGGCAAGATGGCACAGCCTTGGGTGAGCATGGGTGACATCATCTGGGACGGCGACATCAACCCGGAAGGCGTTGCCGCCACCTACAAAGCCGACCTCGGCGGCGCCGAAGTCTTCGCCAGCGCGGGCCAGTACACGCTCAAGGACAACGTGGACGGCGACGGCGTGCAGTACAAGCACGACGCCCAGGTCTACCACGGCCAGTTGGGCGCCAAGTTCGCCCCGGCCGATGTGCTCAAGCTCACCGTCGGCGCGAGCATCTATGGCTACGACAACGACAAGGAAGCGACCATCCTGCAGTCGTTCGGCAATACCACCAACGAGTTCAACCTGGTGGAAGGCTTCGGCCAGGTGGACTTCACCGGCTTGGCCATCCCGCTGTCGGCGTATGGCCAGTACGTGAAGAACACCGAAAGCACCGATGGCGAAGACCAGGCCTGGCTGGCTGGCCTGAAGACCAAAGTCGGCGCCTGGAGCCTGGATTACAACTACCGCGATGTTCAGCGCAACGCCGTGGTCAGCCTGTTCACCGACTCCGACTTCGGCAACGGTTACACCGGCTCGCGCGGCCACAAGTTCAAGGTCGGTTATGAAATCGACAAGAACTTCTCGCTGGGCGCTGCCTACCTGATGGCCAAGACCGACCTGTCGCAGTTGCCGAACAGCGATGCCGATGTCGACACGCTGCAGGTGGACCTGGAAGCCAAGTTCTAAGCTGCAACGCCTGAGCTTCACTCAAGGCGGGAAATGCCGACCCCATCCGGCATTTCCTGCCTTTTTTTGCCTGCGAGAAACGCACTGGCCCTGCGGCCGGCAAGCCGGCGCAGGGCTGACTGTCAGCGTTTACGCAGAATCACACTACCAATCGAGTAGCCCGCACCAAACGAGCTCAGCACGCCCAGCGAACCCTTGGCCAGGTCATCCTGGTACAGGTGGAAGGCAATCACCGACCCCGCCGAACTGGTGTTGGCATAACGGTCGAGAATGACTGGTGCATCTTCCTCGGCCACTTCACGCCCCAGCAGCTTCTTGACGATCAGCTGGTTCATGCTCAGGTTGGCCTGGTGCAGCCAGAAGCGCTTGACGTCGGAGGGCTGCAGATCGTTCTCGCCCAGGTGCTTGCCGATCAGCTCGGCGACCATCGGGCAGACTTCCTTGAATACCTTGCGGCCTTCCTGCACGAACAACTTGTCCCGCGTACCGACGCCCTCTTCCGCAGCACGGTTGAGGAAGCCGAAATTGTTGCGGATATTGTTGGAGAACGAGGTCTGCAACTTGGTACCGAGGATATCGAACTGGTGTGCCGAGGTGGCCTGGTCGGCACGCTCGACCAGCACGGCAGTGGCAGCGTCACCAAAAATGAAATGGCTGTCGCGGTCACGGAAGTTCAGGTGCCCGGTGCAGATTTCCGGGCTGACCACCAACAACGCACGGGCCTGGCCCAGTTGCACGCTGTTGGCTGCGGTCTGGATGCCGAAGGTGGCCGAGGAGCAAGCCACGTTCATGTCGAAGGCGAAGCCCTGGATGCCCAGCGCCTGTTGCACTTCGATGGCGATGGCCGGGTACGGGCGCTGCAGGTTGGAGCAGGCGACGATCACCCCGTCGACATCGGCAGGGGTGCGGCCTGCGCGCTCGAGTGCCTGACGGGCAGCGGCCACGCCCATCTCGCAAAGGATCGACTGCTCGTCGTTGGAACGCTCCGGCAGGCGCGGCTTCATGCGCTGCGGGTCGAGAATGCCGGCCTTGTCCATGACGAAGCGGCTCTTGATGCCCGAGGCCTTCTCGATGAAGGCGGCGTCGGAAAGCGGCGCAGCTTCGACCTCGCCGCGCTCGATGGCGGCAGCGTTGTCGCGGTTGAACTGTTGCGACCAGGTGTTGAAGGATTCCACCAGTTCTTCGTTGGAAATGCTCTGGGCCGGGGTATACAGGCCGGTGCCGCTGATCACGACGTTATGCACGATCGTTCCTCTGGTCAAAGGCCATCGCCACAGGGCGCTGGCTGGAGTAATAGCACTTTAGTACCAAGTTCAAGGCGCAGGTTGAACCCGCAAGGGGCCGCAATGCGGTTCCAAATTGCCTCAATATTGCCACAACTTGCGGGGTTTAGGCTTCCACCTGAGACCACTGTTTGCTGAGACGTTTGTCAGAAATCGGTACTTTCGTGCCCAATTGCTGGGCAAACAGCGACACCCGATATTCCTCCAGCAACCAGCGGTACAAGGTCAGCTGCTCGTCGCGCTTGCCTTCCTGGGCATGCTTGTCGGCACGGGCCTTGTACTGGGCCCAGAGGTTGGTCAGCTCGCCACTCCACACCCGGTCCTTCTGCACCTGGCTGCCAAGCTTCTCCAGGCGCAACTCCACCGCCCTGAGGTAGCGCGGTAGCTCCTTGAACCAGGCCGAAGGCGTCTCGCGCACGAAGCCCGGATACACCAGGTTGGCCAACTGCTGCTTGATGTCGTTCAGCGCCACCGCCTGGCTCAGGTCGATCTTGCCTTTGAAACGCTTCTGCAGGCCGTGCCACAGCTTGAGCACTTCCAGCGTCTGGCGGGCCAGGCGCTCGGCATGCTCGGCCCAGCTGCCGCGCTTGCGCTCGGCAAGCCCGGCCAATGCTGCGCCATCGCGCGGTAGCGTGGCCTCCCCTTCGAGGATGCAACTGTCGAGGCTGGCCAGCAGGATATCCTCCACCAGCGCCTCGACACGGCCCAGTTCGCGGTACAGCAAGCCCAGTTCGGTCAGCCCCGGGAGCTTGCCGCGCAGGAACTTGGCAGGCTCTGCCAACTGCTGCAGCAACAGGCGCTGCAAGGCACGGCGATGCTGGAACTCGGCTTCGGCCTGGGTCGAGAAACGCCCCTCGCGCACGCTGCCGCTCTCTTCCACCAATGCCGGGTACACCGTCATCGACAGCCCGGCGATCTTCTGCTGGGCGGTCTGTTTCACTTCACTGAAGGCCTTGGCCTGCACCGGCTGCGCGCCCTTGTCGTCGCGCGGCACCGCCAGCGCTGCCTGGCTGGCGGCGGCAAAGCGTGCGGTCAACTCGGCCAGGTCGCGGCCCTCGCCGAGGAACTTGCCTTGGCCATCGACCACCTCGATATTCATACGCAGATGCCCTTCGACCAGGCCTACCGACTCTGCCCAGGCCTCATCGGACACACGGGCACCGGTCATGCGCAACAGCTCCTGGCCCAAAGCCTGAGGCAAGGCACCCTGGCCGAACGTCATGCGTGCCAGCGACGCCTTGACGAAGTCCGGTACCGGCACGAAGTTCTTGCGCAGGGCCTTGGGCAGGTTGCGCACCAGCGCCACGCACTTGGCTTCGAGCAAGCCCGGCACCAGCCACTCCAGGCGCTCGCCCGGCAGGCTTGGCAACAGCGGCGCGGGCACCCTTACCGTCACGCCGTCACGTGGGTGGCCCGGTTCGAAGTGGTAGCTCAGCGGCAGGCGCAGCTCGCCGACCTGCAGGCTGTCCGGGTATTGCGCCGCAGTGACTTCGCTGGCCTCACGGGCCAACACGTCTTCCTCACGCATGATCAGCAGGCTGGCATCCTTCTGGCTGCCCATGCGGTACCAGCTGTCGAAGGTCGCGGTCTGGTGGATCTCCGCTGGCAGGCGCGCCTCATAGAAGGCGTAGAGGGTTTCTTCATCGGCAAGAATGTCGCGCCGACGCGCCTTGGCTTCCAGCTCGTCGAGCTCTTCAAGCAGGCGCTTGTTGGCGGCCAGGCACTTGGCCCGCGACTGGATTTCGCCTCCAACCAGCCCTTCGCGTATGAACAGCTCACGCGAGGTAACCGGGTCGATCGGACCGTAATGCACTGGGCGGCGGCCGACCAGGATCAGCCCGTAGAGGGTGATCTGCTCGTAGGCCACCACCTGCCCGCGCTTCTTCTCCCAGTGCGGTTCGAAGTGGTTTTTCTTGACCAGGTGAGTCGCCAGCGGCTCGATCCAGTCGGGCTCGATCTTGGCCACCATGCGCGCATACAGCTTGGTGGTCTCCACCAGCTCGGCGGCCATGACCCACTGCGGGCGCTTGCGGCCAATGCCCGAGGACGGGTGCACCCAGAAGCGCCGCTGACGCGCGCCCTGGTAGTCGCCGTCTTCGGTCTTGTGGCCGATCTGGCTGAGCAGCCCGCTGAGGATGGCTTTGTGCATCTTCTGGTAGTCGGACGGGTCCTTGTTCACCGTCAGTTGCAGGTCACGGCAGATCAGCGCCAACTGACGATGGGCGTCACGCCATTCGCGAAGGCGCAAATAGTTGAGAAAATTCTTGCGACACCAGTTGCGTAGCGGGTTGGCCGTCAGCGCCTGGCGCTGCTCCTCAAAGCCTCGCCACAGGTTGACCAGTGCGGCAAAATCGGAATCCACATCCTTCCACTGCGCATGCGCCTGGTCAGCTGCCTGCTGACGCTCCGGCGGGCGCTCGCGCGGGTCCTGCACCGACAATGCACTGGTGACGATCAGCACTTCCTGCAGGCTGCCCTGACGGGCGCCTTCGAGCAGCATCCGGCCCAGCCGGGGGTCGATCGGCAAGCGCGCCAGCTGACGGCCCAGGGGCGTCAGCTGGTTCTCGCGGTTGACCGCCGACAGCTCCTGCAGCAGGTTGAAGCCGTCGCTGATGGCCTTGCCATCCGGCGGCTCGATGAACGGGAAGGCATCGATGGCGCCCAGACGCAGGTGCAGCATCTGCAGGATCACCGCCGCCAGGTTGGTGCGCAGGATCTCGGGGTCGGTGAAGGCTGGCCGGCCGTTGAAGTCTTCTTCGCTGTAAAGGCGTATGCAAATGCCCGGCTCGACACGGCCGCAACGGCCTTTACGCTGGTTGGCGCTGGCCTGGGATACCGCTTCGATCGGCAAGCGCTGGACCTTGGCCCGGTAGCTGTAGCGGCTGATGCGCGCGGTACCGGTGTCGATCACATAGCGGATGCCTGGCACGGTCAGCGAGGTTTCCGCCACGTTGGTGGCCAGCACCACTCGCCGGCCAGTGTGCGACTGGAAGATACGCTGCTGCTCGGCCGGAGACAGGCGCGCATACAGCGGCAGGATCTCGGTATGACGCAACTGGGCCTTGCGCAGGATCTCGGCGGCATCGCGAATCTCGCGCTCGCCCGGCAGGAACACCAGCACGTCGCCGGGGCCCTTGCCCTCGCTGCGCTCGTGGTGGGCGATCTCATCGAGGGTGGCGAGGATCGCCTGGTCGACGGTGAGGTCGTCCTCGACCTGGTTGCCTTCTTCGTCCTGTTCACTGGTCAGCGGGCGATACCAAGTGTCCACCGGATAGGTACGGCCGGACACCTCGATGATCGGCGCACCGTCGAAATGCTTGGAGAAGCGCTCCAGGTCGATGGTCGCCGAAGTGATGATCAGCTTCAGGTCCGGGCGGCGATGCAGCAGGGTCTTGAGGTAGCCGAGCAGGAAATCGATGTTCAGGCTGCGCTCGTGCGCCTCGTCGACGATGATCGTGTCGTAGCGCTCGAGGAAGCGGTCATGTTGGGTTTCGGCCAGCAAGATACCGTCGGTCATCAGCTTGACCAAGGTGTTGGCGTCGCTCTGGTCCTCGAACCGCACCTGGTAACCGACCAGGGCGCCCAGCGGAGTACCCAGCTCTTCAGCCACACGGGCAGCAACACTGCGCGCGGCAATCCGCCGGGGCTGGGTGTGGGCGATCAGGCCGTGGCTGCCGCGGCCCAGCTCCAGGCAGATCTTGGGTAGCTGGGTGGTCTTGCCCGAACCGGTCTCACCGGCAATCACCAGGACCTGGTTTTCGGCCAATGCCTTTTTGATCTCGTCGCGCTTGGCGGCAATCGGCAAGCTGTCGTCGTAGCGGATGCGCGGCACACTGTGCTGACGCGCGGTCACCTGGGCGCAAGACGCCTGGACTTTCTCCACCCACTGCGCGAGCTTGGCCTCGTCGGGGCGCTTGCGCAGCTCATGCAGTTGCCGGCGCAGGCGATGGCGGTCGGCGATCATGGCGTGGTCGAGGTTTTGCAGCAGTTTGTCGATGGCGTGGTCAGTCATGGGGCTTTTTAGTGATGCAGGTGAGCCTGCTTTTGCATGATCGGCATTCGAAGGATGCGCGATTGTCGCAGATTTGCCGGCTTTTTGCTGTCTGTACCGGCCCCCGCCAATGTTTAGCCGTTACCAGAGTGAAGGTTGCCATTCACTGCTTTAATCAACGTGACGTCGCATGTGAGTATCCAATGCATGATCCCCGTCCAGCCAATCGCCCCGCCGCTTTCGCGCCCTTCGCTACCGAAGGCCCGCACCTGCGCCGGTGAAAATCCGCTGGTCCATGTGATCCTGGCCTTCTGGGCCCTCTGGCATTGCCGCCACGCCCGCCCACCGGACACTTCACTCGCGCATCTGACAAAGCCCGGCCACCTTTCGGCCGATTGACTCAGCCGGACCGCCGCCAAGCGGCGCTCCTGTATGCACACGAGCGAATCCCTCATGCACTTTGCCCCCGTTGAACACGCCCGACGTTTCCTTGCCGAAAACCCCGATATCGAGCTGTTCGAACTGTTCATCCTCGACGCCAACGGCGTGCCACGCGGCAAGCTGCTGCACCGCGACGAGCTGCTGGCGGTTTACCAGAGCGGCCGCCCGCTGCCCAGTACCATCCTGGGCCTGACCCTCAATGGCGATGACGTGGAAAACTCCGGGCTGGTCTGGGACGTCGGCGACATCGACTGCCGCGCCTATCCCTTGGAGGGCAGCCTGGTACGCCTGCCATGGCGCCGCGTGCCGACCGCCGCCGTGCAAGTCAGCATGCACCCCAGCGAAGGCCTGCCGGCCAGTGTCGCCGACCCGCGCCATGTGCTGTTACGCACCATCGAAGCGCTCAAGGCCGACGGCTACCACCCGGTGATGGCGTGCGAACTGGAGTTCTTCCTGCTCGACCAGCAGCGTGACGCCCAGGGCCGGCCGCAACCGGCCCTGGACAACGATGGCGGCCGCCCGCGCAGCACCCAGGTCTATGGCCTGCGTGAGCTGGAGCAGATAGAGCCGTTTCTCGCCGACCTTTACGCGGCCTGCAAAGCCCAGGGCATCCCGGCCCGCACGGCGATTTCGGAGTACGCCCCAGGCCAGGTGGAAATCACCCTGGAGCATGGCGATGCCCTGGAAGCGATGGACCAGGCCGTGCGCTACAAGCGCCTGGTCAAAGGCGTGGCGCACGCCCACGGCATGCAGGCGTGCTTCATGGCCAAACCCTTCGCGCAACTGGCCGGCACCGGCATGCACATGCACCTGAGCCTGGCCGACAGCGCCGGCAACAACCTGTTCGCCAGCGAAGACAAGGCCGGCACTCCCCTTCTGCGCCAAGCGGTTGCCGGCATGCTACGCCACCTGCGCGACTCGCTGCTGCTGTTCTGCCCCAACGCCAACTCGTTCCGTCGTTTCCAGGCCAACAGTTATGCACCGCTAGCGCCAACCTGGGGTGTCGACAACCGCACGGTCAGCTTGCGCGTGCCCGGCGGGCCAGCCAACAGCCGCCATGTCGAACACCGCATCTGTGGCGCCGACGCCAACCCGTACCTGGCCGCTGCGGCGATTCTCGCTGCCAGCCACCGCGGCATCCGCGAACAACTCGACCCGGGCGCACCGGTCGAAGGCAACGGCTACGCCCAGGCCACCGAACACCTGCCCACCGACTGGCTGACCGCCCTCGACGCACTGGAGCGTTCGGCGTGGGCACGCGAAGCACTCGGTGCAGACTTCCTCGGGGTGTACCTGAAGGTCAAGCGCGCCGAGTATCGCCAGTTCATGGCCGAAGTCAGCGAACAGGACTGGCGCTGGTACCTGCACCAGGCCTGAGCCTCACCCTATTCAGAATAAGGAACACCCATGAACGCAGCAGTGAACAACGGCCCGGCCCAGCGCGCGCCGTCCTACTACAGTGCCTCCCTCAACGACCACACGCAGTACCCGCAGCTCAAGGGCACCGTGCAGGTCGACGTAGCCATTATCGGCGGCGGTTTCACCGGCGTAGCCACCGCCGTGGAGCTGGCCGAGCGCGGCCTGAAAGTGGCGGTGGTGGAAACCAACCGCATCGGCTGGGGCGCCAGCGGCCGCAACGGCGGCCAGGTCACCGGCAGCCTCTCGGGCGACGAAGCCATGCGCACGCAGATGCGCGACCGCCTGGGCAGTGAAGTGGATGACTTCATCTGGCACCTGCGCTGGCGCGGGCACCAGATCATCGAGCAGCGGGTCGAGCGCTATGGCATCGACTGTGACCTCAAGCGCGGCCACCTGCATGCAGCGATGAAACCGTCACACCTCAACGAGCTGCGCGCCTTCGAGGCCGAAGCGCAGCGCCGCGGCATGGGTGATCAGGTGCACATGCTCGACCGCAACTCGGTTGCCGAACACCTGCAAAGCCCGTTGTACCTGGGCGCGCTGAAAAACCTGCGCAACCTGCACCTGCACCCGCTCAACCTGTGCCTGGGCGAGGCGCGTGCCGCCCATGCACTGGGCGCGCTGATCTTCGAGAACTCCGAGGTGCTGGACATCGTGCACGGCCCGCGCCCTGCAGTGGTCACTGCCCAAGGCCGAATCGAAGCACGCCAGGTGATGCTGGCCGGCGACGTTTACCACAAACTGGAAAAGCGCCAGCTAAAGGGCAAGATCTTCCCCGCCATGGGTGGCATCGTCACCACCGCGCCGCTAGGTGAACTGGCCGAACAGATCAACCCCCAGGACCTGGCGGTGTACGACTGCCGTTTCGTGCTCGACTACTACCGCCTCACTGCCGACAAACGGCTGCTGTTCGGCGGCGGCGCCAACTATTCGGGCAAGGATTCCCGTGATATCGCAGGTGAACTGCGCCCGTGCATCGAGCGCACCTTCCCGGCCCTCAAAGGGGTGCCGATCGAGTTCCAGTGGAGCTGCGCGATGGGTATCGTGGTCAATCGCATACCGCAGCTGGGCAAGCTTTCGGACAACGTCTGGTATTGCCAGGGCTATTCGGGGCACGGCATCGCCACCAGCCACATCATGGGCGAAATCATGGCCGAGGCGCTGACTGGAACGCTGGAGAAGTTCGATACTTTTGCCGGGTGCAAGCACATCAAGGTGCCGATGGGGGACCTGCTGGGCAATCCGCTGTTGGCGGCAGGGATGTGGTACTACCAGATGCTGGAAAAACTGCGCTGATTACGCTCCCCCTGTAGGAGCGGCCTCGTGTCGCGAAAGGGCCGCAAAGCGGCCCCAGATTTTCAGCATGATGCAGATATAGCCAGGCAATGGTCAGCGATCAGGCGATCTTCTTCAAACCCTGCTTCTTCAGCTCTTCATCACGCAACTCGCGGCGCAGGATCTTGCCCACGTTGGTCGTTGGCAGCGCGTCGCGGAACTCGATGTAACGCGGCACCTTGTAGCCGGTGACGTTGGCACGCATGTGCTCCATCACCTGCTCCTTGGTGACGGTCATGCCCGGCTTGACCACGATGAACACCTTGATCAGTTCGCCCGACTTTTCGTCCGGCACGCCGATCGCAGCGCACTGCAGCACACCCGGCAGGGCTGCCAGTACGTCCTCCAGCTCGTTGGGATACACGTTGAAGCCCGAGACCAGGATCATGTCCTTCTTGCGGTCAACGATGCGCATGTAGCCATCCGGCTGGATCAGGGCAATGTCCCCGGTCTTCAGCCAACCATCACTGTCGAGGATCTCGGCGGTGGCATCTTCACGCTGCCAGTAGCCCTTCATCACCTGCGGCCCCTTGACGCACAGCTCGCCCACCTCGCCCAGCGGCAGTTCAATGCCACTGTCATCGATGACCTTGCACAGGGTCGAGGGCACCGGGATACCGATGGTGCCGACCTGGTTGGCTTCGGCCGGATTGACCGCCGCAACCGGGCTGGTCTCGGTCATGCCATAGCCTTCGCAAATGGCGCAACCGGTGACGGCTTTCCAGCGCTCGGCCACGCTCAGTTGCAGCGCCATGCCACCGGACAGGGTGATCTTCAACGCCGAGAAGTCCAACGCACGGAACGCCTCGTTGTTGCACAGGGCAACGAACAGGGTGTTGAGGCCGACGAAGCCGCTGAATTTCCACTTGCCCAGCTCCTTGACCATTGCCGGCAAGTCACGCGGGTTGCTGATCAGCACGTTATGGTTGCCGATCAGCATCATCGCCATGCAATGGAAGGTAAAGGCATAGATGTGGTACAGCGGCAGCGGCGTGATGAGGATCTCGCAACCTTCATGCAGGTTCGAACCCATCAGCGCCCGGCACTGCAGCATGTTGGCCACCAGGTTGCGGTGCGTCAGCATTGCGCCCTTGGCCACACCTGTGGTGCCGCCGGTGTACTGCAGCACGGCAACATCATTGGCTTGCGGGTTGGCCTCGGCCACCGGCTGGCCCTTGCCCAGCGCCAGGGTATCGTTGAAGCGCACGGCGTTCGGCAGGTTATAGGCCGGCACCATCTTCTTCACGTACTTGATCACGCTGTTGATCAGCAGGCGCTTGAGCGGTGGCAACAGGTCGGCCACCTCGGTGACGATGACGTGCCTGACCTGGGTCTTGGGTACCACTTTCTCGGCCAGGTGCGCCATGTTGGCCAGGCACACCAGGGCTTTGGCACCGGAGTCGTTGAACTGATGTTCCATCTCCCGTGCGGTATACAGCGGGTTGGTGTTGACCACGATCAGGCCGGCGCGCATGGCACCGAACACCGCTACCGGGTACTGCAGGACATTCGGCAGCTGTACGGCAATGCGATCACCCGGCTTGAGGTCGGTGTGCTGCTGCAGCCAGGCCGCAAAAGCGCCCGACAGGGCATACAACTCGCCGTAGGTGATGGTCTTGCCCAGGTTGCTAAAGGCCGGTTTGTCGGCAAAGCGTTGGCAGGATTGCTTGAGTACCGCCTGGATATTGGGGAATTCGTCAGGATTGATTTCCGCCGTAATCCCGGCTGGGTATTTATCCTTCCAAAAATGGTCGATCATGGAAGCCCACTCCTTCAGCAACAGCGAAGTTCGATTTACGCGTCGATGCGTTTATTATTGATATGAGATGGCGGTTCGTTGCAAACCGAATCATCTGAAAGCGGGCCGAGAGTAACAGCTTTGCAAAGGGTCGCCTAGAGGCCAAAACGGGCCTTACGGTCACAAAAATGACTCAATGAAGGATACAAGTCATTTTTAGAGTATTTGACTTAGAGCGCCAAGTTTCAAGCGGCAAGCTGCAAGCTAGAGCGGCGCACGCCCCCTCTTGCAGCTTGAAACTTGAAGTTTGAAGCTCGCCCCCCTTACGCGATGTCGCGCAGCTCGCGACGCAGGATCTTGCCCACCGGGGTCATCGGCAACGACTCGCGCAGCACGATGTGCTTGGGCACTTTGTAACCTGTGAAGTTGGCCTTGCAGTAGGCCTTGAGTTCATCGACGCTGAGCCCGCCCTCACGGGCCACCACGAATAGTTTGACGGCCTCGCCCGAACGCTCGTCAGGCACGCCGATGGCGGCGCAGTTGGCCACCTTCGGGTGGCCCATGATCACGTCTTCGATTTCGTTGGGGTACACGTTGAAGCCCGAGACGATGATCATGTCCTTCTTGCGGTCGACGATACGCGTAAAGCCGTCCGGGTCGATCACTGCAATGTCGCCGGTTTTCAGCCAGCCATCAGCATCCAGGGTCTGCGCCGTAGCCTCGGGTTGCTGCCAGTACCCCTTCATCACCTGCGGGCCCTTGATGCACAACTCGCCCCGCTCACCGAGCGGCAGTTCATTGCCCTCATCATCGATGACCTTGAATGCTGTGTCTGCCACCGGTATGCCCACGGTACCCAGGCGTGCCAGCTCGCCATAAGGGTTGGTGCTGGCCACTGGCGAAGTCTCTGTCAGGCCGTAGCCCTCGACAATGCGGCAGCCGGTCAGGCTCTCCCAACGTTCGGCGGTGGCCTTGACCAGTGCCGTACCGCCAGAGTTGGTCACCTTGAGCGCCGAGAAATCCAGCTGCCGGAAGCCCGGGTGATCCATCAGCGCCACGAACAGGGTGTTCAACCCCAACAGTGCGGTGAACCGCCACTTGCCCAGTTCCTTGATGAAGCCAGGGATATCGCGCGGGTTGGTGATCAACACGTTATGGTTGCCGGTGACCATCATGCACATGCAGTTCGCGGTAAAGGCATAGATGTGGTACAGCGGCAGCGGCGCGATCATCACCTCCTGGCCTTCCTTGATCAGCTTCTGCCCGTCCGGGCCATGCTGCGAAAAGCACGCCAGCACCTGCAGCATGTTGGCCACCAGGTTGCCGTGGGTGAGCATGGCGCCCTTGGCCAGGCCCGTGGTGCCGCCGGTGTACTGCAGCACGGCGATGTCGTCCAGGCTCAGCGTTACCGGCTTGTGGCTCAGCGCCGCGCCCTCGCGCAGTGCCTGCTTGAACGAGATAGCCTGGGGCAGATGATAGGCCGGGACCATTTTCTTGACCTTGTCGACCACGGTGTTGATCAACCACCCCTTGGCCATGGGCAACAGGTCGCCCATCTTCGCCTCGATCAGGTATTCGATGCCGGTATCGGGCAGCACCTCCTGGACCCGCTTGCCGAACATGTTCAGGTACACCAGGGCGCGGGCACCGGCGTCTTTGAACTGGTGGCGCATTTCACGCTCGGTGTACAGCGGGTTGGTGTTGACCACGATCAGCCCGGCGCGCAGGGCGCCGAACACCGCAATGGGATACTGCAGCACGTTGGGCATCTGTACGGCGATGCGGTCACCCGGCACCAGGTCGGTATGCTGCTGCAGCCAGGCAGCAAAGGCCGCCGAAAGGCGGTCGAGTTCGCCATAGGTCAGGGTCTTGCCCAGGTTGCTGAACGCCGGGCGGTCGGCGAAGCGCTTGCAGGATCGCTCGAAAACTTCGACGACCGAGGTGTACGCATGGATATCGATGGTGGAAGGCACGCCCGCCGGGCGCTTGTCATTCCAGAAGTCGGCTTGCATTTATTATTGTTCCTCTGCCTGAACCCGCTCTTAGCCTGTAATCCCTTTGCCTGATGGCAAAAAGGCGTTCAACCGACGTTAGCAGGTAAGCCTGAGGTGGCATATATGCCAAGTGCCGCCATTAACATTGTGAATCTTATTTGTGCCCTTCCTGCAATCCGGCCGCTTGCGCATACACTGTGCTCGTACCCCAGCGCAAAGGATCCGCCATGCCTTACGACGCCTTCTGGCTGCCGGCCAGCGAGCATTGCAGCCTGTACGTGCACCAATGGCTGCCGGCCACGCCGGTCAAGGCCGTGGTGCTGCTGGCGCACGGCATGGCCGAACATGCCGGGCGCTACCAGCGCCTGGGCCAGGCGCTGAGCGCTGCCGGCTATGCGCTGCTGGCTGCGGACCTGCGCGGCCACGGCCGTACCGCCGAACGGGGTAGCCTCGGCCTGTTCGCCCGGCAACATGGCTGGAATGCCGTGGTCAACGACCTGGCCCTGCTCACACAGCACATCGGCCAGCAGTTCCCCTGCACACCGCTGTTCCTGTTCGGCCACAGCATGGGCAGCTACATCGCCCAGGCTTACCTGATGCACCACAGTGGCAGCGTGCACGGGGCGATCCTCAGCGGCTCCAATTTCCAGCCGCCGGCGCTGTACCGCATGGCGCGCCTGATCGCCCGGCTGGAGGCGTTGCGCCAAGGCCCGCAAGGCAAGAGTGCGCTGATCGAGTGGCTGTCGTTCGGCTCGTTCAACAAAGCCTTTAAACCCACCCGTACCGCCTTCGACTGGCTAAGCCGCGACCCTGAAGAGGTAAACAGGTACGTCAGCGACCCGCTGTGCGGTTTTCGCTGCAGCAACCAGTTGTGGCTAGACTTGCTGCACGGCCTGGCGCAGATCAGCCAGGCGAAGAACCTCGCGCAGATCGATCCGAACCTGCCGTTGCTGGTGATTGGCGGTGAATGTGATCCGGTGAGTGCCGGCAAGCGTCTCACCCATCTGGCCGACGCCCTGCGCGCGACCGGCAATCGACATGTACAACTGCGCGTCTACCCCAAGGCGCGGCACGAAGTGCTCAATGAACTCAATCGGGACGAGGTCACCGCCGATATCCTCGCGTGGCTGGAGCAGGCGCTGGCCCTTGGCCGCCCTGCCCGCAGCGAATGATAACGGCCTTGTCCGCCCATCAAGGAAGCGCCAATGACCCAGGTCACCAACACGCCTTACGAAGCTCTAGAAGTCGGCCAGAAGGCCAGTTACGAAAAGTCTGTGGAAGAACGCGACATCCAGCTGTTCGCCGCGATGTCCGGTGACCACAACCCGGTGCACCTGGATGCCGAATTCGCCGCCAAGAGCATGTTCCGTGAGCGCATTGCCCATGGCATGTTCAGCGGCGCGCTGATCAGCGCGGCAGTAGCCTGCACCCTGCCCGGCCCCGGCACCATCTACCTGGGCCAGAAGATGAGCTTCCAGAAGCCGGTGAAAATCGGCGACACCCTGACCGTGCGCCTGGAAATCCTCGAGAAGCTGCCAAAGTTCAAAGTGCGCATCGCCACCAACGTGTACAACCAGAACGATGAGCTGGTTGTAGAGGGCGAGGCAGAGATCCTGGCGCCGCGCAAGCAGCAGACGGTAGAGCTGGTATCGCCGCCCAATTTTGTCGCCAGCTGATGGCTTCAGGCAGTACCGGCGACAGGGCCGGTGCTGCCGGGTCATTCCAACGCCTGCAGCTTTCCCTCGATATGCCGCCGTTCCGGCGCCTGATGCGTCAACTCCAGCGCCTGCCGCCAGGCCGCACGGGCCTGTTCTGCCTCACCCAACTGGTAATGCAGCTCCGCCCTTGCCGCATGCGCCAGGTGATAGTCGCGCAACTCGCCAGTCGCCAGAATTGTTTCAATCTCCGCCAACCCCACCCGCGGCCCATCCCGCTTGGCCAATGCCACCGCTCGGTTGAGCGCCACCACTGCGGACGGCCAATGCCGCTGCAGCACATCGTAAAGGCCGACAATCTGCGCCCAGTCCGTTTCACTTGCGCTCGCAGCCTCCGCATGCACCGCTGCAATCGCCGCCTGCACCGTGTAGGCACCGAACGCCCGGCTGCGCAACGCCAGCTGCACCAATTCACAGCCTTCGCTGATTTGCGCACCGTCCCACAGGCTGCGATCCTGCTGCTCGAGCAGCACCAGATTGCCTTGGGCATCGCTACGCGCGTGCTGGCGTGACGCCTGCAGCAACATCAGCGCCAGCAAACCGACCGCCTCCGGGTCCGGTAACAACTGCACCAGCAAGCGACCGAGGCGAATGGCTTCGTCACTCAACGCCTGTTGCACCAACGCCTCACCCGAAGACGCCGAATAGCCCTCGTTGAACACCAGGTAAATCACCCGCAACACGCTTTCCAGGCGCTCAGGCAATTCGTGCAGCTCCGGCACCTGGTAAGGAATGCGTGCGTCGCGGATCTTGGCCTTGGCGCGCACGATGCGTTGGGCAATGGTCGCTGGGCTCTGCAGGAAGGCACGGGCGATCTGCTCAGTGGTCAGGTCACAGACTTCGCGCAACGTCAAAGGCACCTGCGCATCGGCAGCCAGAGCCGGGTGGCAGCACGTGAAGATCAGCCGCAGGCGATCGTCGGCGAGCAATGCCTCATCACTGGGGTCTTGCCCCTGGCCCTCGATGAGCATGATCAGGTCAGCCTGCGAACGGTCGAAACGCGCACGCCGCCGCACCGCGTCAATGGCCTTGAAACGGCCGGTCGACACCAGCCATGCACGTGGGTTTTGGGGGATACCGTCACGCTGCCAGCGCTCGACGGCAATGAAGAAGGCATCATGCATGGCCTCCTCTGCCAGGTCGAAATCCCCCAGCAGGCGGATCAGCGTCGCCAGGATACGCCGCGAGTCCCGCCGGTAAACCCCCTCGATCTCGGCGCGTACCTGCACCAGCGTTGCCATCAGTCCGGCATCCGCTGGGTCACCACCTCCACCAGGCGGTCCAGGCTTTCTCCCCACCCCTGGTGAAAACCCATTTCTTCATGGGCCGTGCAGTCGGCAGCGCTCCAGTGCCAAGCGCGGGCGGTATAACGGGTCTTGCCGTGTTCCTCGTCAAAGGTCACCACTGCGGTCATGAAGGCCTTGGCAGACGGCACCCAGCCTGGCCCGAACGCATCGGTGAACACCAGCCGACGTGGCGCGGCGATCTCCAGGAACACACCCTGGGTGGGGTAGTCGGTACCGTCGGGGGCGCGCATCAAGGTACGAAACAGGCCACCGACCCAGAGCTGCATTTCACATTCAGGCGTGGTCATGCCATGCGGCCCCCACCACTGCATCAGCCACTGGGGTTCGGTCCAGGCACGGAACACCTTGGCGGGCGGGGCGTCGATCAGGCGGCTGATGGCCAACTCGTGTTGCACTTGCGCAGGTTGGGCAAGGCTCATTCTTGTTGTTCTCCGTTGCGGTCAGGGTTGCAGTTCGCGCACGGGCCTTACTTCAACGCTGCCGACCCGTGCGGCCGGGATGCCTTTGGCAATGTTCAATGCCTCGTTGAGATCGCGGGCATCGACCAGGTAAAAACCCGCAAGCTGCTCTTTGGTCTCGGCGAACGGGCCATCGGTCAGGCTCATGTGGCCACCGCGCATGCGTACCGTGGTGGCGGTCTGCACCGGTTTCAGCGCCTCGGCCGCGAGCATGCGCCCACAGCGCTGCAGCGACTCGGCGTAAGCCATGCATTCGGCATCTTCGGGGCTGTCGGGCAGGCTGTGCAGCAGCCCCTCGTCACAATAGACCAGGCACAGGTATTTCATGGTGATCTCCACGGCATTGGCAAAGTGCGTTTGGCGATAGCTGATCAGGGTTTGAGATCAAACAGCGCTTTCTGGGTTTCCACATCGAAAGGCGCCGACCAGTGCTCGTGGATGACCCGCCACTGGCCGGCGGTCTTGCGATAGCCCACGGTGACGCGCATGAAACCGCACTGGCTTTCGTCATCCGACGGGCCGCAGCGGTTGAGCCAATGGGCCAGGCCCAGCTCGCCATCGGCGTACACCGTGAGTTCGGCCAACTCGAACGTCATCGGGCCGGTGCAAAAACCCATGCACATTTCCCAATGTGCCTGGTACACGGCCTTGCCCTTGAACTGCAGTTCCTTGATCGCATCGAAGGCGACGATGTCGTCGGCATAGGGGGCGGTGATACCTGGGATGTCACGATCGCGCACCGCTTGCATCCAGCGTTCGATCAGTTCACGGATTTCGCTTTCGGCCTGGGTATTCATGAGGGGCTCTCCGAAGTGCGGGTGGCGCCGGTACTCGGCGCCTTCAACACTGGTCGAACGAGAGAGCGGGAAATCGACAACAGGGAGGAAAAAGGCTGACAGGCGCGGCGGCCCCCTGTAACTGCCTACACGCCCGGGCTGGCCAGTATGAATTCGCGATAGCCCGAAACGATCACGTACACCGCGAAATAGCAGAAAATCGCTGCCGAGAGCAGGTATGACCACGTCAGCAGACGGTCACCGAGCAAACGCCCACCATGGCTGGCGATGCCGCACAGGCTCAGGCACCAGACCAGCCCTGCAGCGAAAAAGCCGCCGAGAAACAACCCGGCCTCCAGCAGGCTACCGCCACCGGAACGGGAAATCAGCACGCCACCGACAGCGGCGAACCACAAAATGGCGGTGGGCGACGACATGGCCAGGAAGATACCGCGCATGAATTCGCGCCAGGCCGATTCCGCCACCACCTCGCTGCGCGCTTCCATATGCCCGCCGCGCCAGGCCGCCAGCAGCATCTTCAGCGCGAACCACACCAGCAGCGCCGAACCACCCAGCCACAAGGCCCAGCGCACGCTCTCGAACTGCAGCAACACGGTCATGCCGGCCAGCGCTGCGATCGCATACACCAGGTCACCGACACACGTGCCCAGGCCGAGCCAGAACCCTTGCAGGAAACCGCGCTGCATGGCCAGGGTGATCATGGCGATATTGGCCACACCGATATCAAGACACAGGGACAGGCTGAGGAGAAAACCGTTGGAGAAAGGCATTGAATACTCGATGACGGGTAAATGAGCGCCGTAGAGCCTGCCATGAGTGATTGCGGGATTGGAAGAACAAGTGTTCGATCAGGCCAGCGCCGCCTGTTCAAACACCTCGTCGGCCCACTGGTTCAGGCTTTTGCCTGCCGCACGGGCAGCAACGCTGGCAGCGGCATGGATTTCGGGCCGAATACGCAGCATGACCTTCCCCGATGCCGGCTTTTCGGGAGTGATGCCCTGTTCCGCGCAATCGGCCAGGTAGTCCTCCAACGCATGACGGAAGGCCTCATGCAGTTCCGGGACAGAACTTGCGTGGAAACTGATGATGTCGCGAATCCCCAGCACGCGGCCGACGAAAATATCATCACGCTCATCATATTCAATACGGGCGGCATAGCCCTTGTAGCGCATGCAACTCATCATTTCACTCCTGCCCGCAGCAAGAATTCGCGGGCCTCTTCAATCTGATACCGCCTGGCCTCCTTGCCTGGATGGGGACGATGGCACCTCCAGCACTGGCCGCCAAGCACCAGTTTGACCCGGGAGCCTTGCCGCTCCAGCACCTGCCCCCCGAGGTGCAGCACCAGCGTTTCAATCTCGGAAAAGGCTAGTGACGACGTGGTTGGCGTCCTCAGGATAGCGTCGAGAATTTTTCGGTATCGAGTATTCATGGAAAAATGCTATCAAAATAAGATAGCACTTATTCCAAGATATTCATTCAGGATCTTTCATTGCCCCCGAGAATCCGCGCATACCGCGCCCGGTCCACGTTCGCTCCGCTCAACACCACAGCCACGCGCTTGCCGGCCTGCTGTTCGCGCTCTTGCATCAACGCCGCCAGCGCTGCGGCACCTGCACCTTCGGCAGTGTTGTGCGTGGCCTCGTGGTAAACCCGCATGGCTTCGGCGACTTCACTGTCGGTGACCCGCACGATCCGCGCAGCGTGCTCGCGCACCAGGGCAAAGGCTTGCGGATGGGGTACCCGGCAAGCCATGCCATCGGCGAAGGTTTCGGCAGTGGCAGTGGTGACGATATGGCCCTGCTCAAAGCTCTGGGCATAGGCATCAGCCGCGCTGGACACCACACCGACGATCTGGGTTTTCAAACCCAGCAGGTTACGCGCCTGGATCAGCCCGCAAATGCCTGACCCCATGCCGATCGGCACGTAAACGCAGTCCAGGTCACGTACTGCCTCGAACAACTCCAGGGCATAAGTGGCCACGCCCCGCACCAACTCCGGGTGGAACGAAGGCACCATGGCATACCCCAGCACCTCGGCCAGCCGCGCGGCTTCTTCACGGGCCACATCGAAATCCGCACCGTGCTCGACCAACTCGGCCCCCAGTGCGCGCATGGCGGCGTTCTTCTCTGTGGAATTGCCCTCAGGGACTACGATGACCAACGCAATGCCTGCCTGCCGTGCCGCCAGGGCCATGCTTTGGCCGTGGTTGCCACGGGTTGCGGTGACCAGCCCGCGGGGTGGATTGCCGCCCGCCAGCAGCGAGCGCACATAGACCAGACCGCCCCGGACTTTGAAAGCCCCGGTGGGTGCGTGATTTTCGTGCTTCACCCACACCTCGCAGCCCAGCCGCTCAGCCAGCAACGGCCAGGCGTGCTGGGGCGTGGCAGGTACATGTTGGTGAACGAAATCGGCGGCTTCGCGCAGGGCGGCAAGGTCGAACATGGCGATCATCCCTTTCGGTAGGTGGTTGATCCGATCCTAAGCGCGGGGCATTGTATGGGTACAACCTTATATTGCATGGGTAGCAATTTCGTGTGGATCCCGCAGCTCGTCGACGATGATCAACCCCGGTATCTGGCACTGGTCGACGCTATAGGCAACGCCATCGAGAGCGGCGTGCTCAAGGTCGGTGACCGCCTGCCGCCGCAACGGCGCCTGGCCTGGAAACTGGGCCTGAACCCCAGCACCACCCAACAGGCCTACCGTGAAGCCGCCGCTCGCCACCTGGTGGCGGGTGAAGTGGGCCGCGGTACCTATGTGCTGGCGGGGAGCAAGGAAGCGACCTTGTTTCGCCTCAAACACTGCGAAGGGCAAACGCGGCTGATCGACCTGTCGACCAATGTACCGGTTGCCGATCCGCACAATCATGATCTGCACGACAGCTTGCGCAGGCTGCTGCAAGGTCACGACCACGGCTTGCTCGACCATTACCTGGGCCCCGAGCAGTTGCTGCTGGGGCGCATCCGCGGCGCCCACTGGCTGGGCAATCGCGGCCTGGCCCTGTCGGCCGACCAACTGTTGCTGTGCGGCGGAGCCCAGCAGGCGCTGGCACTGGTGCTGCAGTCATTCTGCCAGGCGGGTGAGCCCGTCATGCTTGAAGCCCTGACCGCTCCGGGCATCAAGGCCGCCTGCCGGCAACTGCGTCTGCCCGTGCATGGCGTCGCACTGGACAACCAAGGCCTGCGGCCCGATGACCTGGACCGGGTGGCGCGCGCCAGCGGTGCCCGGGTGCTGGTGACCACACCTACCCTGCACAACCCCACGGGCGCCTGCATGGATGATGCTCGCCGCGAGGCAATCGCTGGGGTAGTCAAACGCCTGGGGTTATTGGTGATCGAAGATGATGTGTATGGCGCACTCACCGACCGGCCGCCGCTCTACCCGCTATTGGGCGATCAAGGGATCTACATCAGCAGCCTGTCCAAGACGGTGGCTGCAGGCTTGAGGTTGGGGTGGATCGTGGGCAGCGCGAAGTTGCTGTCACAGGTCGACCCGCATGCCCAGGCCAGCCACTGGCCGGTGTCGCCATTGGGCTTGCATGTCGCTTGCCAATGGATCGATGACGGTACCGCCGCCCGGCGGCTAGCCTGGCAGAGAGCAGAAATTTGCGAGCGCTGGCGCCTGGCACGCAGGCTGCTGGCTGGTGGGCTGCACAACGCAGGTCAGGCTTCACCCCACGCGTGGCTGGGCACGCCGCAGGGGGCTGAGGCAGTGGTAAAGCAGTGTCGTGAGCAAGGTGTGGAAGTCGTCCCGGCGAGTGTCTTCGCCATTGGCGCAAGCGAGGTGCAGGCCGTACGCATCAGCCTGTCGGCGGCAGGCAGCCGGGCTGAACTGAAACGCGGCCTGGAAGTAATACGCCAGGTACTGTCTGCTCAATGAACCCCGCGTGACGAAAGCAGCCTCTTCGCTACTGCCCAGTGCGAAAAGGCCGCTAACGCAGGAACATCAACCCTGCTGGCAACCTTCGCCCATGGCGCGGTACTGAATGGTGTGCACCTGGCCCTGATGGTCTTCATAGGTCATGGTCGCAGGCACCACTTCGCAGACATTGGGGATGGTCGACAGGTTGATCACCCGTTTGATGTCAAGGTTCATGGAATAGTCGTACTGCTGGGCCACAGGCTCGGTGGAGACGGCTTTGGCCTCATCGGCAAGGGCGAACGAGGACATACCGACCAATGCAAGAATCAGTAATGGTTTCATGGATGTTTGGCCTTTGAATCAATCAAGCTGATCGATTGACTTCATATGCCGTCAATGGCGCGGAGAAGTTGTCATCAACTGCGAAGATGACACGAAGTACCGATCCCGCTGTGTCGTACTGCCAGGGGGGATACGTGAAATTCTACTCCCGGTCTGGAATAGTTGAACCCCGAACTCGGACATTCACCCTTGCAGCTTTTGCAACAATCTGCGACAAAGCGAAACGGATTGATGGCCCGAAATGATTGGGCTAGAGCTGTTTGCCAGCGGAATACCATGACGCCACTCCTCTGCACCCCACTGACCGACCTTGAGCGGCGGCTGCTAGACCACTTCTATCGCCAGCAGGGCTCGCGCATGCGTGCAGCCAGCGAGGGTGAGTTGTGGGTGGCGCGCAGCGGCGAAATCGTTGCGGGCTTGAGCTTGAGCGCTGTTGCCGGTGGCCGGTGGCTCACCGGCCTGCTGGTAGCCCCAGAGTGGCGAAACCAGGGTGTGGCCGCGCGCCTGGTCAACGCAGCACTGACCGAAGGCCGTGGCCCAACGTGGCTGTTCTGCCACCCGGACCTCGAAGCCTTTTACCAACGTCTGGGGTTCTCCCCGGCGAACATGTTGCCTGAAACGCTGGGGTCACGCCTGGCACGCTACCAACGCAGCAAACGCCTGATGGCGATGGTGCATGGTCAGTCGTCGCTGGCGTCAAGGCCAGGGAACAGCACCTCGGTGTAACCGAACTTGGCGAAATCCTGAATCCGCGAAGGATACAGCCGCCCGATCAGGTGGTCGCATTCATGCTGTACCACGCGTGCATGAAACCCGTCGGCAACCCGGTTGACCGGGTTGCCCTGCGGGTCGATGCCCTCATAGCTGATGTGCTTGTAGCGAGGCACCACCCCACGCAGGCCAGGCACAGACAAGCAGCCTTCCCACCCCTCCTCGATCTCGGTGGACAGCGGAGTGATCACCGGGTTGAGGAGAATGGTCTGTGGCACCGCCTCGGCATCGGGGTAACGCTCACTGCGCTCGAAACCGAAAATGACCAGTTGCAAGTCGATGCCGACCTGCGGTGCGGCCAGCCCCACGCCGCCGACATGGCGCATGGTTTCGAACATGTCGTCGATCAACTGCTGCAGTTCGGCGCTGCCGATCAGGTGTTCTGGCACCGGGGCTGCGACGCGCAGCAGGCGCTCGTCGCCCATCTTCAGGATGTCACGGATCATCGCGGGTTCGGCTCGGTAGGCTGGTGCTCGACGGGATGTTCATGGCCGAGCACGGTCAGGGTTTCCTTGGCTTTATCGCCCTCGAAATCCTTTTCGCCAGGGTCTTTGCCCTCAGCGGACATATGTTCGATCACAGCGTTCATCTCCGCGCCCAGCAACAATACGGCGGCAGAAATGTAGAAATACAACAGCAATACAATGATCGCACCGATACTGCCATACATGGCGTTGTAGTCGGCGAAAGTCTTCACATAGTAAGCGAATGCCAGCGAAGCGATGATCCAGACCACCACCGCCAGCACTGAGCCTGGAGTGATGAAGCGAAACTTCTGTTTCACGTCGGGCATCACGTAGTAGATCACCGCCACCGCCACCATCATCAGGATGATGATCGCCGGCCACCGCAAGATCGTCCACACCGTGACGATCACTTCCTGCATGCCGATCTGAGCCGCGATCCACTCCATCACCTGAGGCCCCAGCACCATCAACGCTGCCGCCGCCAGCAGCATACCGGCAATGCCGACGGTATAGACAATCGACAATGGTATGCGCTTCCACACCGGGCGCCCTTCGGGCACGTCATAGGCGGCATTCATGGCACTCATCATCAGCCGTACGCCTGCAGAGGCGGTCCACAACGCGATGACGATACCCACCGACAGCAGGCCACCTTTGGACTGCTGCAACTGATCGATGACGGGGTTGACCTGTTCCAACGCCTGGGGCGGCAGTACCAGCTCCGATTGCATGCGCAGCCACGAGAAGAAATCCGGCAGGTGCAGAAAACCGATCAGTGCGATCAGGAACAGCAGGAACGGGAACAACGAAAACAGCATCTGGTAAGCAAGCGCAGAGGCGTAGGTGGACATCTCGTCGTCAAGGAATTCCTTGACGGTGCGCACCAGAATGCGGTGAAGGGGCAAGCCACCCAGGTCGGGAAAAATCATAGCGTCTCCTTTCGCCGCTTGATCAGTACATCAGGGAAGTCTAATAGACCACGCGACTGGTGTGCTGCTCCCTGGTGGACTTGAAGAAAAATTTGCAGTCTTGATCAACAGCCCCATCCCCGTCTGCTGGCGACGGGGCTGTAGTCATACCGTGATCAAGGCTTTTTCACAGCATCCTTGACGTCGCCCTTGACCTGCTGCCCTTCGCCCTTGATTTCCTGGGCCTTGCCTTCTGCGCGCAGCTTGTCATTGTCGGTGACTTTGCCCACACCTTGCTTGATGTTGCCCACTGCTTCGTTGGCCATACCTTTGACTTTGTCTTTAGTGCCGCTCATGGCAAATCTCCTGCAAATGGAGACACGTGATCCGTGTCGACAAAAGGTGGACCCAGCGGCCAGTTCAGGAGTTTCAAACATTTTTGCAATCTCAAGCCGAGCGGTAAATATGCGGGCGAATACCGCACTGAATCGGCTACCTACGTCTGCGCAACGCCGCCCTGCTGCCCTAGAATCGCGGGCAAACGGCAGCCCTATAGAGACTGCATGCTTATAAAAACAACAGCTTACGGAACCCTGCACCCATGCGTTTGATGCCCCTGCTGGCAGCCTTGCTACCGCTGCTGCCCCTGCCCGCGCTTGCTGGCGCAACGGCCACCGAAATTCTGCGGGTCGACCGCTACACCGACGACGGCCAGCCAGGGACCCTGCGCTGGGCGATCGAAACCAGCAACCAGAACCCCGGCCACTACCGCATCGACATCGCCGCGGTCGGCCAAGCGCCATTTGTCATCCGGCCGACCCGCGCCCTGCCTGAAATCAAAGGCCCGGTGCAGATCACCGGCCTGCCTTGGGCGCGCGACGGCCAATACGTTGCCATCGACGGCGCCGGCTATATCAAGGACCAGGGAGTACGCACCTGCCCCGGCGCCCTGCCCGGCCAGTTCGGCACCAACGTGCGCACCACGACCAACCCCGGGCTGGTGCTGCGCGACACCCAGGGCGTACACCTCAGTGGCCTGGAAGTGCGCAACTTCTGCATCGGCATCCTGGTCAACCGCGCCAGCCACAACGTCATCGAAGACAACCGCATCGTCGCCAACAAGGGCGGTGCCGGTATCATGCTGACCGGCGATGACGGTGCCGGTAACCCCACGGCCACCACCACGGTCAACAACAAGGTGCTGCGCAACCAGCTGATCGACAATGGCGATGGCCTGGAGCTGACCCGCGGCGCGGCGTTCAACCTGGTGGCCGACAACCTGTTCCGTTCGACTGCAGCCAACCCGGAGCCGTCCCAAGGCATCGAGATTCTGCTGGGCAACGACAACAGCGTGGTACGCAACCGCTTCGAGAACTACTCCGACGGCCTGCAGATCAACTGGGGCAAGCGCAACTACCTGGGCGCCAATACCTTCAGCGGCAACTCGATCGGCGTCAGCGTCACCGGCCAAGGCAATATCCTCGACGGCAACCTGATCCACGGCAACCGCATCGGCGTGGCGCTGCGCCCGGAGCCGGAAGTCACCACCACGCGCCTGACCGGTAACCGGATCTGGGGCAACAGCCTGGATATCCGCCGCTGCGAAGCTGGCGGCTCTTGCGTACCGGATCAGCGCACGGGCGCCATCGTTTTTGGCGTGCCAGCCCAGGCCCATGCACTGTACGTAGGCTCTCGCGGGGTCGGTGCCGACCTGCCGAAAAAGGACCAGGCCGTGATCTGCGATGCCAAGGGCCAGCCCAAGCCCTGCCAGCCGCTGCCCAACCATAACCAGCAGGCACCACGGCTGTTGGCCCTGAACGACAATGTGCTGCGCGGCGAAGTGCAGGGGCCGGCATCGAGCCTGCTGCGGGTCGAGCTGTTCGGCAATGCCCAGGCACAAGGCACTGAGGCCGAGCAGTACCTGGGGGAAGTACTGGTGAACAGCGATGCCAAGGGGCAGGCGCAGTTTGCCCAGCGGCTGGAGAATGCCGATGGGCTGCGCAGCTTTACCGCCACCGTGACCACGGCCGATGGCGCGACCTCCGAGTTGAGCCAGCCACTTCGCCGCTAGGGTAGCTGGCCCCATCGCCGGCACGCCGGCGATGGGGCCATCAAACCTTGCTCCGCTACCCGCCACCCCTCACAATGCAGCCCTTCATAGCGTCACACCGCAGGAACCTGCATGAAACTCGACAAACCCGCCGCCATCGCCCGGCGCAACGAAGCATTGGCCAAGCCGGTGCTCACCAGTGCCAACACGCTGTTCGCCATCCTCGACCCCAAACGCAACCTGTGGTGGTTCGAAGTACCGGTGGCGCTGCTGCGCAAGGGCCAGCCCGACTGGGTCAACCTGCTGCTGCACACCCCTGAAAGCGACGAACTGCAGCACCTGAAGGTCCCGACCAACTTCCTCAAGGCGCATCAGGAGCAGATGGAGGTGCGCAATGCTGGCAAGCGCCGCTCGACCATCAGCCTGGCGCTGAGCGCCGACCGTGACTCGCTGCTGCGCGACACCCGCCCGGGCGGCGAGCAGCTCGACTTCAGCACATTCGTGCAGGCCTGACCTCAGACCCGCTCGATGCGATCGTCATGGATGACGATCCGGCCCTGTTTGAACAACGCACCGATGGCCTTCTTGAAGTTGCCCTTGCTGACGTTGAACATGCGGCTGATCACCTCTGGGTCGCTCTTGTCGCACACCGGCAACACGCCCCCTTCGGCCTCCAGGCGCTGCATGATCTGCTCATGCAAGCCGTCCGCAAGCGCCTGGCCAACCGGTTGCAGGCTCAACGCGATCTTGCCGTCATGGCGCACTTCCTTGATGAAACCCTTCTCGTGCATACCCGAACGCATGAACTTGAAGATTTCATTCTTGTGGATCAGGCCCCAATGACGGTTGTTGATGATGGCCTTGAAGCCCATCGGCGTCTCGCCCGCCACCAGCAGCTCGACCGGCTGACCGACCTGGTAATCGGCCGGGGTACGGTCCAGATAGCGGTCCAGGCGTGAAGTGGCGGTGATGCGCCGGGTGCGCTTGTCGAGGTAGACATGCACCACGCAGTAGTCGCCGATCTTCAGCGGCCGCGCCTCTTCCGAGTACGGCATCAGCAGGTCCTTGGACAGGCCCCAGTCGAGGAAGATGCCCGCACCGTTGATGTCCTTGACCTTGAGGCTGGCGAATTCGCCAACCTGCACCTTGGGCTTCTCGGTGGTGGCGATCAGCTGGTCTTCGCTGTCCAGATAGAGGAACACGTTGAGCCAGTCATCGACCTCGGTTTCGGCGTTCTTCGGGATGTAGCGCCCGGGCAGCAGGATCTCGCCGTCGGGGCCGCCGTCCAGGTAGAGGCCGAAGTCCACGTGTTTCACGATTTGCAAACTGTTGTAACGCCCAAGCAGAGCCATTTCCGATGTTCCTCAAGACAAGGCGGCTATTCTACACCTGAAGCCAGCGCGCCGCCCGACCGCTGATTCGGCGGAACCGTCGTGGAGTACTCGCGTCTACCGTGTGGCCAGCCATCTGCAAGGGATCAGCACATGTTTCTACGCCTGTCCAAAGCCCTGATCATCGCCACGGCATTTGCGCTGGCACTGGTGGCCTGCAGCCGTATAGACCTGGCCTACCGCAACCTCGACCGGCTGGTCCCGTGGTCGCTGGACGACTACCTGGCCATGAACCGTGACCAGAGGTCATTGCTCGACGAACGGCTCAAGCAGCACCTGGCCTGGCATTGCACGACCGAACTGCCAGGGTACCTCGACTGGCTCGACCGCGTACGCAGCATGGTCGCCGAGGGGCAAGTGACCGACCAGGCGCTGCAACAGCGCATGAACGAAGCCCGGCAGGCGATCGGTCGCGTTGCAGAAGCCATCACCCCGTCGGCCGCCGAGCTGCTGCGCGGCATGAGCGATGCCCAGGTCGCGCAGCTGGGCGAAGCTTTGCGTGAAGACATCAGTGAACGGCAAGAGAAATACGTCGATACCCCCCTATCCAAACAGGTCGCCCGCCGCGCCGAGCGTATGGAAAAACGCCTGACACCCTGGTTCGGCGAACTCACCGCAGCACAACGACAGCGCGTGCAAACCTGGGCACAGGCGCTGGGCGACCAGAACCGCCAGTGGATCGCCAACCGTGCGCACTGGCAACAACAGCTGATGCTGGCCATGAACCAGCGCAGCGACGCAAGCTTCGAACCGCGCCTGGCGCAATTGCTGCAGCGCAAGGAAAGCCTGTGGACTGCGCAATACCGCGCTGCCTTCGAGAACAGCGAGCAGCAGACACGCAGCCTGTTGATCGACCTGCTGCAACAGAGCAGCCCGGCCCAGCGGCAGTATCTTCAGGGGCGGCTGGCCAAGGTGCGTACCGACTTCAGTGAGCTCAAGTGTCTTAAGGGATAGGCAGGTCAATCGGTATCCGCCCGATAACCCGCCTCAGCGCCCTTTGCGCCGATACGGGAACACATCGATCACCTTGCCTTCGCGGATAGATGCCTGCAGCCCCTTCCAGTAATCCGCGTCATACAGCTCCCCATGCAACCTGCTGAATAAACGCCGCTGGCCCATATCGGCAAACAGAAACGGCGGGAACTCCTCCGGGAATACATCGTGCGGCCCGATCGAATACCACGGCTCCCCCGACATCTCGTCCTCCGGGTAGCGCGGCGGTGGGATATGGCGGAAATTCACCTCGGTCAGGTAGCTGATCTCGTCATAGTCGTAGAACACCACACGACCATGGCGGGTAACCCCGAAGTTCTTCAGCAGCATGTCGCCTGGAAAGATGTTCGCTGCGGCCAACTGCTTGATGGCCAGGCCATAATCCTCCAGCGCTTCGAGCACCTGGCCTTCGCTGGCCTGCTCCAGGTACAGATTGAGCGGGATCATGCGCCGTTCGGTCCAGCAATGGCGGACCAGCACCGTATCGCCTTCCACAGCCACGGTGGACGGCGCCACCTCCAGCAGCTCGGCCAGGCACTCAGGCTCGAACTTGGCCCGGGGGAAACGAAAGTCGGCGAACTCCTGGGTATCGGCCATGCGCCCAACCCGGTCGACACTCTTCACCAGGCGGTACTTGTCGATCACCGTCGCACGGTCGACCGTCTTGGACGGCGAAAAGCGGTCCTTGATGATCTTGAATACGGTATTGAAGCCCGGCAAGGTGAACACACTCATCACCATACCGCGCACACCGGGTGCCATGATGAAACGGTCGTCGGTACTGGCCAAGTGGTTGATCAGCGCGCGATAGAACTCCGACTTGCCGTGCTTGTAGAAGCCGATCGAGGTGTACAACTCGGCAATGTGCTTGCTTGGCAGTATGCGCTTGAGGAAATTGACGAACTCCGCCGGCACCGGCACGTCGACCATGAAGTACGAACGGGTGAAGGAGAAGATGATCGAGACCTCGGCCTCGTCGGTGATCAGTGCATCCGCCTCTATGCCATGGCCTTCGCGGTGCAGCAGCGGGATCACCAGGGGCCACTGCTCATCGCTGTTGTACAGCCGGCCCACCAGGTAAGCGCCCTTGTTGCGGTACAGCACCGGCACGAACAGTTCAACGGCCAGGGCCGGGTCCTTGCACACCCAGTCCGGCAGGCAGTCGCGCAGTTGCTCTTCAAGGCGCGACAGGTCGCTCTCAAGGTCACCGTAATCGAACGCATAGTCGCAGAAGATAGCCCGCAACAGGCCCTTGAGGCTGCCATCGGGCATATAGGTGCGGGTCTGTGCAGCACGCTCATGGTTGCGTATCGACGGCCGGGTGGTGTGGATGAACATGCAGCCATCGCTGATCTGATCATGGCTGAACAGGCTGCAGAACAAGGAGTTGTACCAAGTCTCCGACAGCTCATCGTCCAGCCGCGGGTCGATCAGGCGTATATAGGCACTTTTCACCAAGGGCCACTGTTCGACCTCCAGCAGCACTTCTTCATCGAACCCGTCACGCAGCCAGCCGTTGACCTCACCGACCTTCTGCTCATAGAGGTTGATCCGCGCCGCCGCTGCCCGCTGGATGTCCTGCCAGCGCGCCTGCTCGAAGCGCTCGCGGGCGCCCAGGGTGATGCGGCGAAAGTGTTCGCGGTAGTCGTCGAAGCCATCGAGGATCATCCGGGCGATTTCGCCGGCCGGCCAGTGCTGGGTCATGCAGGACACCTCGGTGCGGGGTGAGATAGACAGCTTAGTCGCCTGTGCAACTTTGCGGAGCCTCGACCGGCTTACACCGCAAGAAAGGACAAGAACCGCCCGTGCACCATCGCGTACACTCGCGCCCTGCCCTGTACCCGGAGACCACCGTGAGCCCCATCGCCCTGACCCGCCTGCTGACCCTTGCCGCCGTCTGGGGGGCGAGCTTTCTGTTCATGCGCATCATCGCCCCCGAACTGGGCACCGTGCCTACCGCCTTCTTTCGCGTGTCCATCGCCTGCCTCGGCCTGATCGCCATACTCGCCGCAGCCCGCGTACGCTGGAACTTCGAGGGCAAACTCGGCGCTTGCCTGGTCCTGGGCATGATCAACTCAGGCATCCCCGCCACCTTCTATTCGGTGGCAGCCCAGGTACTGCCGGCGGGGTATTCGGCGATCTTCAACGCCACCACGCCACTGATGGGGGTGCTGATCGGCGCACTGTTCTTCCGCGAGGCCATGACCCTGCCCAAATTGTGCGGCATCTTCCTTGGCCTGTTCGGTGTCGGCATTCTCAGTGGCGCAGGCCCGGTGGCACTGGACATGGCACTGCTGCAAGGCGCCCTGGCCTGCCTGGCGGCAACCACCTGCTATGGCTTCGCAGGCTTTCTGGCGCGGCGCTGGATCAGCGGCCTGGACAGCCGCCTCTCGGCGCTGGGCAGCATGCTCGGCGCCACGCTGATGATGACGCCACTGTTCGCCTGGAGTGCGCTGACCCAGCCGCCTGCCAGCTGGGGCGGCTGGCAGGTGTGGCTGTCGCTGCTGGGCCTGGGCCTTGTGTGCACGGCCTTCGCCTACATCCTGTACTTCCGCCTGCTGGCCGAGATTGGCCCGGTCAAGGCCAGTACCGTGACCTTCTTGATTCCGGTCTTCGGTGTGCTGTGGGGCGCGTGGCTGCTGGACGAATCGCTGTCGATGGGCCACCTGTATGGCGGCCTGCTGATCGCTGCCGCGCTGTGGCTCGTACTCAAGCCCGCGCGCCGCGCTCAGGCCTGATACAGCAACCCTGTAGGCGCCGGCTTGTCGGCGATCAATCCAACACCGTTTCACCAGTAAAACCACACACTTTGACGTTACCCCAAATGCCCGGCAACTACGCACGAAGCCAAATTCATGCGCGGTTGCTGGGCATTTTTGTGCCACATAGAAAACTACGTTTCATATATAAAACAAAGCAAAACAGGTCATAACTTCGCAAACACTTAATAACTAAGCACTTTCATATTTAATTCTGGAAATTACCCACCTGGCATTGTTCATGCACTAAACGGCGTATCACCTATAAAACAGACCAGAGACCGCGCCCATGGCTGTGAAAGAGATGTACGCAATCGCCCCGCAATGGCATGAACCGCAGCGCAACGAAGACCCGGCCCCCACGGAAATCGAATTCCGTAATGTCGGCAAGGCCTTCCCCGCCAAGGGCAAGACGGATGCCCCATTCGCCATCCGAGGCGTGAACTTCCAGATCCGTCGCGGCGAAGTGGTGTCGATCATCGGTCCTTCCGGCTGTGGCAAAAGCACCATCCTCAACATGGGCTCAGGCCTGTACCGGCCCACGGAAGGCGAAGTGCTGGTCGGCGGTGAAGCCGTCAACGGCCCGGTCCCCAAAGTTGCCTTCATGCTGCAGAAAGACCTGCTGATGCCATGGCGCAGCATCCGCCGCAACGTCGAACTGGGCCTGGAAATCCAGGGAATGCCTGCCAGCCAGCGCAAGGTCATCGCCGAGGATCTGCTCAAGCGCTGCCACCTGCAAGGCTTCGCCGACCACTACCCGTTCCAGCTGTCCGGCGGCATGCGCCAGCGCGCTGCGCTCGCCCGCACCCTGGCGATCGACCCGCAGGTGCTGTTTCTCGACGAACCGTTCTCGGCCCTTGATGCGCAAACCAAGATGATCCTGCAACAGGACCTGGCGCAGATGCTGTTCGAGGAAAAGAAGACCGCTCTGTTCATCACCCACGACCTGGTCGAGGCCATTGCGCTGTCCGACCGCCTGCTGGTGATGAGCGCCCGCCCTGGCACGATCATCGAAGAAATCGAAATCGACCTGCCCTATCGCAACAACCCGCTGGAACGCCGAAAGCTGCCGGAAATCGGCCCGCTGGCCGGCCGCCTGATGGATCTGCTGAAGGTCGGCGAAGACCTCGACCTGCACTGACCGACGCCCCACTCACCACTCGGGAGTTCGCATGTTCACCACACACCTCAAGCGCATGGCTCATGCCGCCCTGGCAACCCTGGCCCTGAGCCTGGCAGCCCAGGCCCAGGCCGAGCCGACCAAGGTCACCTACCTGCTGCCTGCTCCACCCAGCCTGCCAGCGTTCGCACCGTGGATCATCGCCAAGGAAAAAGGCTACTACCAGGCCCAGGACCTGGACCTGACCTTCATCGCCGCCAAAGGCGGAGTCGACGTGGCCAAGCAGATCGGCGCGGGCAACGCCCTGGTTGGCGGCGCCATCGGCGACACGCCGATCATCGTGCGCCCCAACGGCATCCCAGTACGTGCAGTGGCGGTGCTCGGTGGCGGCGGGGTCACCATGATCGCTACCAACGCCAGCGAAAACATCCACTCGGTCAGCCAGCTCAAGGGCAAGACCCTGACAGTGATGTCCTACTCCGACACCACCTACTACGCCCTGCTCGCTTCGCTGCGCAAGGCTGGCCTGAGCAAGGACGATGTGGATATCCAGGCAGCCGGCCCCTCGGGCGTGTGGCAACTGTTCTCGGCCAGCAAGGCCCAGGCCATGGCCGGGGTGCCGGACTGGGTGGTCAACGCCGAAGACGCCGGGCTCAAGTACGCGCTGATCCCGCGCGAGCAGGTATTTGAAAGCATGGCCCAGGCGATCCTCGCTTCAGACGACGCCATCGAACATCACCCGCAGATCGTCCGCGGTGTGGTTCAGGCCACCCTGCGCGGCCTGCAGGACATCATCGATGACCCCAAGGCCGCCGCCGCCACCTTCGCCCGTGCAGTCCCGGCTTACGCCGGCAAAGAGGCCTCGCTGGAAAAGACCCTGCGCCTGTACGTGGAATACGTCTACGCCGGCCAGCCGGTACTCGGCCGCATCGACCCTGCGCGCCTGGACACCGTGCGCAAGTTCTACGTCAGCGAGGGCATCGTCAACCGCGAACCCACGCTCGACGAGCTCTACAGCAACCAGTTCATCGAAACCCGTACCGCGGCCCAGTGACGGCCCGGCAATGACAAGGTAAGCACCCGATGAGAAATATCAATCCTTCCGTGGCCGGCAGCATCGCCCTGCTGGTCTTGTTCCTGGCGCTCTGGCAATGGGGCCCGGGACTGGTCGGCATGCCCGAGTTCGTCATGCCGCAACTGAGCCGGGTGGCTCAGGAAAGCGTGCTGATGTGGCACTCCGGCGGCCTGCTGGAACATACCCTGATCACTGCCTTCGAAATCATCGTCGGCTTCGCCCTCGGTGCTCTGCTGGGGGTGGCCATCGGCGTCTCGCTGGGGCTGTCGCCCTCGGCCGAAGCGATGCTTTCGCCTTACATCCTGGCGCTGCAGATCGCACCCAAGGTGGCCTTCGCCCCGCTGTTCGTGATGTGGCTGGGCTACACCATCTACCCGAAGATCCTCATCGCCATCCTGATCGTGTTCTTCCCGGTGATGATCAACGTGCTCTCGGCCATCCGCACCGTCGACCCGGACATGATCAACCTGGTGCGCACCATGAATGCCAGCCGCTGGCAGATCTTCCGCCTGGTGGAGTTCCCTTCGGCCATGGCCGCGCTGTTTTCCGGCCTGCGCATCGCCTCGACCCTGGCCGTCATCGGCGTCACCGTCGGCGAGCTGGTGGGCGGTAACCAGGGCCTGGGTTTTCTGCTGGTGGATGCCGAAGGCCAGGGCAACACCGCGGGCGTGTTCGTCGCCATCGTCATGCTCACGCTGATCGGCGTGCTCGCCTACGGCGCCGTGGTGTGGGCCGAAAAGCGCGTCCTGCACTACCTCCCCAAAGCCATGCTGAGTAGCCAATGATGAGCAGCTTCCACAACCTTCTCCAGGGCCGCCGCGTGCTGGTCACCGGTGGTGCCCGCGGGCTGGGCTATGCCTTTGCCCAGGCCATTGCCCAGGCCGGCGCCCGGGTGGTCATAGCCGATGTGCTCGCCGGGCGCGTGCAGCAGGCTGCCTGTGAGCTGAGCGGTATGGGCCTGGATGTCAGCGGCGTCAGCCTGGACCTTGCCAGCCCCGAGTCCATCGAGGCCTGCATCGAGCGCACGGTCAAGCGCCTGGGCGGCCTGGACGGCCTGGTCAACAACGCCTCGATCACCAACTCCGGCGGCAAGAGCTGCGAGGAACTGGACATCGAGACCTGGGACCAGGTCATGCAGGTGAATGTGCGCGGCACCTGGCTGATGACCCGCGCCGCCCTACCCGCATTGCGCGAAAGCGGCCGTGGCGCGGTCATCAACCTGGCCTCCGACACCCCGCTGTGGGGGGCGCCGAACCTGCTGGCCTATGTCGCCAGCAAAGGCGCGGTGATCGCCATGACCCGCAGCCTGGCCCGCGAGCTGGGCAACGCCAACATCACCGTCAACGCCATCGCCCCCGGCCTGGTGCTGGTCGAAGCCACCGCCTATGTGCCCGAGGCCCGCCACCGGCTGTACACCGAACAACGGGCCATCCAGCGCCCGCAACTGCCCGACGACGTCAGTGGCGCGGTGCTGTTCGCCCTGTCCGACCTGTCGCGCTTCATCACTGGACAAACCCTGCCGGTCAACGGCGGGTTCGTCATGCCCTGAGCAAAGGAGACCTCCATGACTGACCTCTCTGTGCAACACGACGCCCCGAAATCCTGGGACCGCCCCGCCGACGCCGACCTGGCCAGCTGGATGCAGACGCGCATCGCGCGCTACCAGACGCGCCGCTACGACTGGGATGCGCTGAAGTTCCAGGCCGACTACGACCCCAAGTTCCGCCGCGCGCAGATGCGCTACGTGGGCACCGGCGGCACGGGGGTTGGCAGTGACATGAACACCATCGCGTCCGAGCACTTCACCTTTTCCACCATGGTCATCCCGGCCGGCCACGAAGGCCCGCCGCACCTGCACACCGACGTCGAGGAAGTGTTCTTCGTGCTGCGCGGCAAGCTCAAGGTGGTCATCGAAAAAGACGGCGAGCGCTTCGAAACCATCCTCACCGACCGCGACCTGATCTCGGTGCCGCCAGGGGTGTACCGCGAAGAGATCAATGTGGGTGACGAGGACGCACTGATGTGCGTGATGCTCGGTGCCAAGAAGCCGGTGACCCCGACCTACCCACCAGCGCACCCGCTGGCATCGATCAAGCGCGGGTAAGCCGATGATGCCGATCACCCTCATCGCCCCCTTGTTAAGCCAGCTCGACCAGCGCTTTGCCGAACGCCTGCTACGCCTTGACCAAGGGCTGCAGGCGGTACGTGAGGCCGGTAGCGGCGAGGCCATCGTGCTGCTGCATGGCATCGGCTCGGGCGCGGCCAGCTGGTTGCAAGTGGCCTTGGGCTTGAGCGAGCGGGCACGGGTGATCGCCTGGGATGCCCCCGGCTACGGCCAGTCCGCGCCACTGCCGAGGCCTGTGCCGGGCGCCCGCGACTATGCCGGGCGCTTGCTGCAGACACTCGACGCATTGGGCATCGAGCGCTGTGTGCTGGTGGGCCATTCCCTGGGGGCGCTGACTGCCGCCGCGTTCGCCCAGGCCCACCCGCAGCGGGTCAACCGCCTGGTACTGCTCAGCCCGGCACGCGGTTACGGGGCGCAACCCGAGCAAGGTCTTGCCGTGCGCAGCAAACGCCTGCACAGCCTGGCCCACATGGGCATCGGGCAAATGGCCCGCGAGCGCAGTGCACATTTGCTGTCGCCAGACGCCGGTGCCCAGGCGCTGGCCTGGGTGCAGTGGAACATGGCGCGGCTACAGCCGCACGGCTACCGCCAAGCCATCGAGCTGCTGTGCGGCGACCACCTGTTGCGCCACGCGCCGCAGGCAGTGCCCTGCGAAGTGCACTGCGGCAGCGCCGACGGCATCACCCGCGCGGACGACTGCCAGGCCTTGGCCGATGCTCTGGGCGCCCCTTTCAAACTGATACCCGGCGCTGGCCATGCCTGCGCCATCGAACGACCTGACACGGTGACGGGCCTGCTGGCCCGCGCCCTGGACGCCTCTCTCACAGGTAGCGCGCTATGAACGAAATGGATCCGTTGAAGGAAAACCAGGACAAGTACATTGTCCCGGGCCTGGAACGCGGCCTGCTGCTGCTGTGCGAATTCAGCCGGCAGAACCGTACCCTGACCGCCCCCGAACTGGCCCGGCGCCTGTCACTGCCCCGCTCGACCATCTTCCGCCTGCTGACCACCCTGGAAACCATGGGTTTCGTCACCCGCAGCGGCAACGAATACCGCCTGGGCATGTCGGTACTGCGCCTGGGCTTCGAATACCTGGCCTCGCTGGAGCTGACCGAACTGGGCCAGCCACTGCTGGCACGGCTGTGCGATCGCCTGAACTACCCGAGCAACCTGGTGGTACGCGACGGTCGCTCGATCGTCTACGTGGCCAAGGTTTCACCACCCTCGGTGTTCTCCAGCGCAGTTACCGTCGGCACGCGCCTGCCGGCCCACGCCACGGTGCTGGGGCGCATCCTGCTGGCCGACCTGAGCCTGAGCGAGTTGCGCGAGCTGTATCCCGAAGAGCATCTGGAGCAGTTTTCGCCGTGCACGCCCAAGACCGTGCTGGAGCTGTTCGACCTGGTCCAGGCCGATCGCCTGCGCGGCTATGTCAGCGGCGAAGGCTTCTTCGAGTCGACCATCTCCACGGTGGCTGCACCCGTGCGTGATGACAGCGGCCAAGTAGTCGCAGCGCTCGGCCTGACCATCCCGACCGTGCAGATCGGCCACGTCAATTTCGACAACCTGCTGGGCCAGGTGCGGGGCAGTGCCGATGAGTTGTCGCGCTTGCTCAACTACACGCCCAACACCGGTCACGGCCGCGTCACCGCGCTGATGAGGGACTGAGATGAACCCCTACCAACTTCAAGACAGCACGGTGATCGTCACCGGCGGCTCGTCCGGCATCGGCTACGCCTGTGTCGAACTGCTGCTCGAAGCCGGCGCCCGCGTAGCCTTCTGCGGGCGCGACGAAGACCGCCTGCGCAGTGCCGAAACCCGGCTGCGCGAACGCTTCCCAGAGGCGGGCCTGCTGGCCCAGGTGTGCGACGTGCTCGACGCCGAGTCCGTGCGGGCCTTTGCCGCCGCCAGCCTGGCCGCACTGGGCCCGGCCCAGGCGCTGGTCAACAATGCGGGCCAGGGCCGCGTGTCGACGTTTGCCGACACCACCGACCAGGCCTGGAACGAAGAACTGCAGCTCAAATTCTTCTCGGTCATCCACCCGGTACGCGCGTTCATGGCACAACTGCAGGGCCAGCCTAACGCCTCGATCGTGTGCGTCAACTCGCTGCTGGCCAGCCAGCCCGAACCGCATATGGTCGCCACCTCGGCCGCCCGTGCCGGGCTGAAGAACCTGGTGCGCTCAATGGCCTTCGAATTCGCCGAACACGGCATCCGGGTCAACGGCATCCTCATCGGCCTGGTCGAGTCGGGGCAATGGCGCCGCCGCTTCGAGGCCCGCGAAGAGCGCGAGCTGGACTGGTCGCAATGGACCGCACAGCTGGCGCAACGCAAACACATTCCCTTGGGCCGCCTTGGCCTGCCGAAGGAAGCGGCGCAGGCGATCCTGTTCCTGGCTTCGCCTCTGTCGGCCTACACCACTGGCAGTCATATCGATGTATCCGGAGGCCTGTCCCGCCATGCGTAACGAAAACACTGTCACCGTCGGTGCCGTCATCACCGCGTTCCTCGAGCAATGCGACGTCAGGGCGGCGTTCGGCGTGATCTCGATCCACAACATGCCGATCCTCGATGCCTTCGCTGTGCGCGGCAACATCCGCTTCGTCATGGCCCGCGGTGAAGCCGGGGCCACCAACATGGCCGATGCCTATGCCCGCAGCATCGGTGGCCTGGGCGTATGCCTGACCTCCACCGGTACTGCCGCCGGCAACGCCGCCGGGGCCATGGTCGAAGCGCTGACCGCCGGCACCCCCCTGCTGCACATCACCGGGCAGATCGAAACCCCGTACCTGGACCAGGAGCTGGCCTACATTCACGAGGCACGCGACCAGCTGACCATGCTCAAGGCCGTGTCCAAGGCAGCGTTTCGCGTGCGCAGCGTCGAAACCGCGCTGAGCACCTTGAAGCTGGCCGTGCAGACCGCCCTCACCGCCCCCACCGGCCCGGTCAGCGTGGAGATCCCGATCGATATCCAGTCGGCCTTCATCGCCATGCCGACCGACCTGTCGCCACTGCCTATCCCGGTCGCCGCACCGGCCGCCGAAGCCCTCGACCTGGTTGCCGAACGCCTGGCCAGCGCCACCCGCCCACTGCTATGGCTGGGCGGCGGCGCCCGGCATGCCGGCGCGCAGGTCAAGCGCCTGCTGGACATGGGCGTCGGGGTGATCACCTCGACCCAAGGCCGCGGCGTGGTCAACGAAGACGATGAGCGCTGCCTGGGGGCCTTCTCGCAGAACAAGCTGGTCGAAGGCTTCATGCAGACCTGCGATGCGCTGGTGGTGGCCGGTTCCCGCCTGCGCAGCAACGAGACCTTCAAGTACGCCCTGAAGCTGCCGCGCACTACCCTGCGCATCGACGTCAACCCGGCCATCGAAGGCCGCAGTTACCCCAGCGACCTGTTCATCTGTGGCGATGCGGCACTGGCCCTGGAGGGCCTGGCCGACCGCCTGCAGGGCCGCCTGAACATCGACCCGAACTTTCTGCCCGAACTCAAGAATGTGCGCGAGCAGGCACGCAAACAGCTGGTCGCCGACCTGGGCCCGTATGCGTCGCTGGTCGAGCAGTTGCAAACGCAGACCGGGCGCAACTTCACCTGGGTGCGCGACGTGACGCTGTCCAACAGCATCTGGGGCAACCGCCTGCTCAATCTCTATCACCCCCTGTCCGGCGTGCACGCACTCGGCGGTGGCATCGGCCAGGGCCTGGCGATGGGCATCGGCGCTGCCGTGGCAGCGGCGCAGACAGCGCCGGAGCGCAAAGTGTTCGCCCTGGCAGGCGATGGTGGCTTCATTCTCAACCTGGGTGAGCTGGCGACCCTGGTGCAGGAGAACGCCAACGTGGTCATCCTGCTGATGAACGACCAGCGCTATGGCGTTATCCGCAACATCCAGGACGCCATCTACGGCGCCCGCCACGCTTACGTCGAACTGCACACGCCGAACTACAGCAAGCTGGCCGAATCGCTCGGCCTGCGCCATGGCCTGGTCAGCGACCTGAAACACTTCGGCGAGGTGCTCGAAGGCGCCCTGGGCGCGCAAGGCCCGTTCCTGCTGGAAGTGGACATGCTCAGCGTTGGCGGCTTCGCTACCCAGTTCGCCGGCCCGCCCAACAGCGAAACCAAGGCGCAGAAGGCCACGGCCTGAGGACCACGCCATGTTGCATATCACCATGATCGGCTGCGGTGCCATTGGCGTCGGCGTGCTCGAGCTGCTGGAGAAAGACCCGCTGCTGTGCGTCGATGCGGTGATTGCCTCGGCCGGCTCTGAAGCGCTGGTACGTCAGCGCCTGGCGAGCTTGCGCCGGCCGCCGCAGGTACTCACCGCCCTGCCGGCCGACGCGCGCCCCGACCTGCTGGTCGAATGCGCCGGCCACAAGGCAATCGAAGAGCACGTGCTGCCAGCGCTGGAGCGCGGGGTTGCCTGCCTGATCGTCTCGGTTGGTGCGCTGTCCGAGCCTGGCCTGGTCGAGCGCCTGGAAGCGGCAGCGGCACACGGCAACACGCGTATCGAACTGCTGCCCGGCGCCATTGGCGGCATCGACGCACTGTCAGCAGCCAAGGTCGGTGGCCTGGACGCGGTCAGCTACACCGGCCGCAAACCGGCGCGCGCCTGGCAAAGCACCCCCGCCGAGCAGGTGTGTACGCTGGACGCCCTTACAGAAGCGACCGTGATCTTCGACGGCAGCGCCCGTGAGGCAGCGCGGCTGTACCCGAAAAACGCCAACGTCGCGGCCACGCTGTCACTGGCCGGGCTGGGCCTTGACCGCACCCGCGTGACCCTGATCGCTGACCCGCTCAGCGAAGAAAACGTGCACCAGGTCGAGGCCCGCGGCGCCTTCGGCCGCTTCGAAATGAGCCTGCGCGGCAAACCGCTGCCGGCCAACCCGAAGACCTCGGCACTGACCGTCTACAGCGTGGTTCGCGCCCTTGGCAACCACGCCCATGCCATTTCCATCTAGGGGACTGCCAATGACTCTGGAACAGACCTTACCGCTGTGCATCGCCGGCACTTGGCGCCTGGGCGGCGGCGAGCGTTACGCCTCGTGCTACCCGGCGACCGGTGAGCCGGTCGCCTGGCTCAATGCGGCCAGCCTTGAAGATGTCGAAGCCGCCGTGCAGGGGGCCCATCAGGCCTTCCTGCACAGCGGCTGGGCCCAGCGCAAACCGCACGAACGTGCCGCTGTGCTGTACCGCATCGCCGGGCTGATCCGCGAGCGCGCTGAAGAGCTGGCGCAACTGCAACGCCAGGACAACGGCAAGCCGATCAACGAAACCCGCGCCCTGGTCGCCAGCGCGGCAGGGACTTTCCAGTTTTTCGCCGCTGCCTGCGAAACGCTGGAGGAAACCATCACCCCGTCGCGCGGCGATTTCGTCAGCATGAGCGTGTACGAGCCGATGGGTGTGGTCGCGGCGATCACGCCATGGAACTCGCCCATCGCCAGCGAGGCGCAGAAGCTAGCCCCGGCCCTGGCCGGTGGCAATGCGGTGGTGATCAAACCGGCGGAAATCACCCCACTGCTGGCCCTGCAACTGGCCCGCATCTGTGAGGACGCCGGGCTGCCCAAAGGCCTGGTCAGCGTGCTGCCAGGCAAGGGTTCACTGCTGGGTGACGCCTTGACCCGCCACCCGCTGGTCAAACGTGTGTCGTTCACCGGCGGCACCCGTACCGGCAAACACATCGCCCATATCGCCGCCGACAAGATGATGCCGGTGTCGCTGGAGCTGGGCGGCAAGTCGCCGACCATCGTCCTTGACGACGCCGACCTCGACCACGCCGTGGCCGGTGTGCTGTACGGCATCTTCAGCTCCTCGGGTGAGGCATGCATCGCCGGCTCCCGGCTGTTCGTCGCCCGTGCCCTGTACGAGCCGTTCATGGCCCGGCTGACCGCTGCCGCCGCGCAACTGCGCCTGGGTGACCCGGCCGACGAGCGCACGCAGATGGGCCCGCTGATCAGTGCTGGCCACCGCGCGTCGGTGGAGCGCTACGTGGCCCTGGGCCTGGCCGAAGGTGGCCGCCTGCGCCTGGGCGGTGAGCGCCCGAGCGGCGGCCTGTACGAGCAGGGTTACTTTTACCCGCCGACCATCCTAGAAGGGCTGGGCAACCACCAGCAGGTTTGTCAGGAAGAGATCTTTGGCCCGGTGCTGGTGGCCCTACCGTTCGACAACGAAGAAGACCTGCTGGCCCAGGCCAACGACAGCCTGTACGCCCTTGCCGCCGGTATCTGGAGCCGTGACTACAAGCGTGCCTGGGCGCTTGGCCGCAAGCTTCAGGCCGGTACGGTGTGGATCAACACCTACAAGCAGTTCTCCATCTCGACGCCGTTCGGCGGCTGGCGTGACAGCGGCCTGGGCCGTGAAAAAGGCCGCCTGGGGATCCTGCAGTACATGGAGCAGAAAAGCCTCTACTGGGGCATGAACCAACAGCCGCTGGCCTGGGCCGGCGTGGAGGCAGGGCAATGAGCGTACTGGGCATCGACGAAGTCACCTATGGCGTGGAAGACCTCGCCACCTGCGTCCGCTTCTTCACCGACTGGGGCTTGAGCAAAGTCAGCGAACAGCCTGACGAGGTGATCTTCGAAACCCTCAATGGCTGCCGCGTGGTGCTGGCCGCCCTCGACAAACCCGGCCTGCCGCCGGCCATCGAGCCCGGTTCGACCGTGCGTGAAGTGGTGTGGGGTGTCGCAAGCCAGGCGGACCTTGCCCTGTACAGCCAGCGCATCGCCAACGACCCGGGCTTTGTCGAAGGCAATGGCCGCATCGGTTGCACCGACCCTAACGGCCTGGCGATCCGCTTGCAGGTCACCCGCAAACGCACGCTGGACATCGAGTGCAGCGGCCACAACACCTGGCAGACCAAGGGCCGGATCAACAAGCCGGCGCCGATCTACGACCGTGCCACGCCCATCGAAGTGGGCCACGTGGTGTTCTTCGTCAAGGACGTGAACGCCTGCGAGGCCTTCTACCACGAACGTTTCGGCTTCCAGGCATCGGACCGTTACCCCAACCGCGGCGCCTTCCTGCGCACCGCCGAGGAAGGCGGCCACCACGACCTGTTCATGCTCCAGCTGCCGGCCCCGCGCGCCGGCCTCAACCACGTGGCGTTCACCGTACGTGACCTGCACGAGGTGTTCGGCGGCGGCATGCATATCTCCCGCTGCGGCTGGGCCACCGAAATCGGCCCGGGCCGCCACCCGGTGTCATCGGCGTTCTTCTGGTACTTCAAGAACCCGGCCGGCGCGCTGGTCGAGTACTACGCCGACGAGGACCAACTGACCGCCGAATGGCAGCCACGCGCGTTCGAACCCGGCCCGACCGTATTCGCCGAATGGGCGATTGCCGGCGGCATCGATGGCAACACCCGGCGCCAGCAGCACGCAGAAGCACCCCAAGGCAAATTCCTCACCGACAAGCCCAAGCACAACTGAGGTCGATCCCATGAACACACCCGAGGTTTACCTGCAGCCGCACCAGGCACGCAAACGCCCCAACACACCGTTCGAGGACCTGCTCGGCGATTCCATCGAACGCGCCTACGGCAACGGCGTGAGCGAATTGGGGGAATTGCTCGCCCACCTCAACCTGGCCGGCCCGCCCTGCCCGCTGACCAGCGGAGCGTGGACTGAAGACGCCTTTGTAACCCTGATGGCACGGCTGGGCGAATGACCCTGCGGAGAAGAACAAGATGAACATGCATGTAACCGTCGACCCTGTTGAACAACACCTGGCCAATGGCCTGAAAGACCTCTGGTTCCCGGTTCTGCCGTCGGAACTGTTGAGCGACAAACCGGTTTCCATCCGTCGCCTGGGCTACAAGATCGCCCTGTGGCGCGACAACGATGGCAGCGTGCACGCGCTTGAGGACCACTGCCCGCACCGCGGCGCGCCGCTGTCCCAAGGGCCGGTGCTGGGTGACCGCCTGCAGTGCCCGTACCACGGCGTTGAAGTACGCTGCGACGGCACTGTCACCAAAGTGCCCGGCAGCCCTGGCTGCAAGCTCGAAGGCAGCCGCCCGACGCGGATGTTCCATACCCGCGAGGCTGCGGGGGCGATCTTTCTGTTCAACGCCACCGACCCGCACCTGGACACACCACCGGAGCTGGTACTGCCCGAGCAGCTGACCTCGCCCCAGTGGAGCAGCTTCCTTTGCTACACCGAATGGAAAGGCGACTACCGCTACGTGCTCGACAACGTCATGGACCCGATGCACGGCACCTACCTGCACAAGATGTCGCATTCCATGAGCGAGGGCGAAGCCACCGCCAGGTTCGTCACCCGCGATACCGAACAAGGCTTCTTCTTCGAGAAAGAAGGCCAGCGCGGGGTCAACTTCGACTGGACCGAATTCCTCGACAACGGCTGCCACTGGCTGCGCCTGGAGATTCCCTACCCCAAGACCGGTGGCCCGGGCGGCAACTTCACCATCATCGGCAGCTACACGCCCAGCAGCCGAGCGTTGTCGGCCGTGTTCCACTGGCGCGCCCGGCCGCTGACCGGCTGGCAACGCGACACCTGGCGCTTCCTCTACAAGAACCGCCTGGAGGCGCGCCACTGGGCGGTACTGGAGCAGGACCGGGTGCTGCTGGAATTCATGGAGTTCGACGCCAACCAACGTGAAAACCTCTACCAGCACGACCTGGGCGTGGTGCGCCTGCGCCGCTACCTCAAGGGCAAGGCCAAGGAACAGCTGGCCCTGATCGAAACCAAGCAACTGGCCTGAGGTGACCGATGTCCAACTCCTCCACCATCAGTGCACGGGTGCACACCCTGCGCCATGAAGCCGAAGGCATCATCAGCGTCGAGCTGCGCCCCTGGGGTGACACTGTGTTCGCGCCCTTCGACGCCGGTTCGCACATCGACCTGCACCTGCCCAATGGCCTGGTGCGCAGCTATTCGCTGCTGAACGCGCCAAGCGACCAGGGCCGTTATGTGGTCGGCATCCTGCGTGACCGAGCCAGCCGCGGGGGGTCGCGCTATGTGCACGAGCAACTGCGCGTGGGCACGCAACTGCAGATCTCCCAGCCACGCAACAACTTTGCCCTCGACACCCGCGCCAGCCACAGCGTACTGGTGGCGGGCGGCATCGGCATTACGCCGATCTACTGCATGTTCCGCCAGTTGCTGACGCTGGGGCGCTCGGCCGAGCTGATCTACTGTGCACGCTCGCGTGCCGAAGCCGCACTGCTGGAGGAGATCAGCGGGCTTGGGGCAAAGGTGGTCTACCACTTCAACGACGAGAAAGGCGGCCTGCCGGACCTGGCCGGCTATCTGGCCGGGCGGCCTGCGGACACGCACTTCTACTGCTGCGGGCCGACGCCGATGCTCGATGCCTTCGAGCAGACCTGCGAACGCCTGGGTTACCCCAATGCGCATATCGAGCGGTTTACCGCAGCCGAAGTGGCGGCATCGGACGATGCCCAAGCCAACTACAGCGTCGAGCTGAGCCGGTCAGGCAGGACGGTCAGCGTCGAACCCGGGTTGAACCTGCTGGATGTGCTGCTCGAAGCCGGCTGCGATATCGAGTACAGCTGCCGTGAGGGTGTGTGTGGCTCTTGCGAGACCCGAGTGCTGGAGGGGGATGTGGACCACCGCGACGGGGTGCTGACCAAGGCTGAGCGGGCGGCGAACAAATCGATGATGGTCTGTGTGTCCGGGTGCAAAAGCCGGCGGTTGGTGCTTGATCTGTGAATTGAACATTCGCTCACGCGTAAATTTGACCGGCCCTCATGGGCCGGTTTTTTTTGACCTGGTTTTGTGCTGTTCATTCCTGCCTTATCGCCCACTTGCCAGCGATAAGGCATGTACTGATACAACCCAAGACAAAGTAGTGCATCGACGCACAATGCCTGGGCATAACAGTAACCAAACTTTCAGCCTGTTCCAGATACGGTACAAACCAAGCCGTTTCAAATATAAATAATTGTTTTAAATCAGTTTTTATTTAATAAAAGAAACTGGCACAAAACCTGCTCCATTTCCTTTGTCAAACAACATCTCACCCATAAAACAAAAAACCCGCAGTACGGGCGACGCTCCCCCTTTGCCTGCGGAAAACCTCCCAACCTTGCAGGGCATGGCATGAAAAGATATGTGATAAGCCTCGGTCTGATTCTCGGCAGTTGCGCAAGTTTCGCTTCCGAACCCGGCCCCGCCGCCCCCGACCAGCCACCCACCGCGAAAAAGCCCTTCCCGCATATTGCCTGGCGCAGCGACGACGGCCAGAGCAGCCTGGATATCGGCGGCGCCCTGCGCGTCAATTACCGCGACGAACACTGGGACACCACCGAAAACAACGGCCGCTTCCTCTTCGATACCTTCCGCCTCGACGTGCAGGCCAACCATCGCCAGCTGTTCAGCGATGTCGGCTATTGGTTCCAGGACGACGGCAAGCGCTCGATCGACCGTGGCTACATTGGCTACCGCTTCAGCCCCCAAGCCAACCTGCAAGCCGGGGCGCCGTTCAAACCGTTCGGCCTGGAGCCGTATCCACAGTTTGGCTGGAGCTATCACATACCGTTCTTCATGGGCTACGGCGTCAGCGCAGGCAAAGGCCTCAAATACAGCTACAAGGATGCGCAGTGGGACCTGCAATTGGGTTACTTCCCGCGCATGCTGCCTTCAAGCCTGCGCTACTCACCGGAAGTCGGGCGTTATGCCGACCTCGACGACAACGCCGTGCCGTTTACCCAATCGCGCCAAGACAACGAGAAACACAACCAGGTCAACGCCCGTGTCGCCCGTACCTTCAGCGGCGATGGCTGGAAGACCGAGCTGGGTGCCTCGCTTGCGGCTGCCGAGCTGTACAACGCCACCACCCATGACGACGGCGATTACTGGGCAGGCGGAGTCCACGCGCTGCTCAACAGAGGCCCCTGGACGGTGACGGGCCAGGCGATCCGCTATGAGTACGATCCGAAGAACCCGGCGGGCGTCAGCAACGACGCAGTGCTGATGGGCGGCAACGGCCTGACCCCTGCATACCTGATCGCCTCCAAGGCCACCATCGCTGCAGTCAACGTCGGCTATGACGTGCTGACCCCGAAGCTTGGGCAACTGAAAAAGATCAAGCTCTATACCGACTACAGCCGGATGATGAAAGATGAACATGGCTGGGACGATTCGCAGATGTTCACCGTTGGCGCGCAGTTCCTGGCCATGCCGATCATGGCCTGGGTCGACCTGACCTGGGCGCGCAATGCCAACCCGTTTGGCGGGGCGGAAAATGGCACAGGCTGGACCAGCACCAGCTCGGTGGGCAGCAATGACTGGTATTACCGGACCAATATAAACATTGGGTATTACTTCTAGCAGCCTGGGTGGCCTGCACCGGCCCTATCGCCGGCAAGCCGGCTCCTACAGGAGCTGCGCAGCGCACTACCGATGGGAGCCGGCTTGCCGGCGATAGGGCCAGTACAGACAACAACGCCAAAGGGCATTACGATAAGCAGCCCTCACGACACGTAACGCCCCATGCCCCCCGAGCAAACCCCAGCCTACAAGATCGTGCTCTGGCGCCTGGAGCAGGATGCACAAGGCTACCCACCCGCATCGGTCGAAGGCCTCTGGGCAAAACGTACCGCGGCTGGCTACCAGGTCGACAGCATCCCCTTCTATGCCTACGGCATCGCACCTGGCGACACCATCAGCATCAGCGAAGAGGGCGAGCAATCCTGGTTCGAAGGCTTGCTGCACAGTGGCGGCGCTTCGGTATTTCGCGTTCTTGTGAAGGCAGGCGGTGATCTGGAGCAGGTTCGTGCGGCACTCGAAGATTTCGGCTGCCCCAGCGAAGTCGAAAAAGCGGTCAGGATGCTGGCCGTCGAAGTCCCGCCTTCGCGCTCACTCGACACCCTGCTCTACTACCTGCTGACGCAGCGCGAAGCCGGCACCCTGGACTTCGAGGAAGGCGTGCTGCGCCACGCCATCCCCGAAGAGTTTCGCTGACGGCCTATGCTTGGGCCATGCGACTGGCAGGCTTGCTGAACACGAACAGCAAACCGACCACAATCAGCCCCATTCCCAGCAGGCTGAGCGGTGCCAGGCGATTACCGAAGATCAGGAAGTCCATCACCGCAGTCACCGCCGGCACCAGGTAGAACAGGCTGGTGACGTTGACCAGATTACCTTTGGCGATCAGGCGGTACAGCAGCATGGTCGCCAGCAGCGAAACCACCAGCCCCATCCACAGCAGCGCACCAATGAAACTGCCGCTCCATGCAACGTGCAGCGGCTGCAGCGGCGCGAACACAGCACACATGGCAAACCCCGCCAGATACTGCAGGCCCAGCGTGCCCATGGGGTTGTCGGTGATGCGTTTTTGCAGGATCGAGCCAAAGGTCATGCTGCCCAGCGCCAGCAAGGCAAACAGCATCCCGGCCAGCGACACTCCGCCGAGGTTGATACCCTGATAGACCACCATCACCAGCCCGCCGAGCCCCAGGCCCAGACCGAACAGCCGGCGCCAGGAGCGCTGGCGCTCCATCAGCACCACAGTGAGGATCGGTTGTACTCCCATCACCGTGGCCATCACGCCGGGGGTCACGTGGGTATTGAGCGCCAGCAGGTAGAAGATCTGGTAGGCACCGAGCAACACGCAGCCGGTGCCAAGGGCTCGCAACATCGCCCCACGTGTGCGCGGCCAGCGCAGGCCCAGCAACGGGCCGATCAGCAGCAACCCGGCGAGTGCCAGCACTGAGCGCAGCAGCAGGAAAGCAAACGGGCTGGCATGGGCCAGGCCAAGTTTGGAGACGATGGCGCCACTGCTCCACAGCAGGACGAACAGGCTGGTAGTGGCCGCCGAGGCCACGGATGCTTTGGAAATGACAGACATGCATGCACCTGTATTCGGGCAGATAAGCCGAACGGTGGGCGTGAACTTCAGTTAGGGAAGCCGCCGACCGTGTTCAGTAGGTTGCGCGTGTGACGGGATGCGGCCAAAGGCCGGTCAGCCCGGCACAACCACGCAGCGAGGCGGAGCTACGCCGCCTACAACGCCACTGACAGGTGGTGGGTAATGACTGATCATGGCCGGCTGCTGACTGCCACGCACGGCCCCGCCCGCGACTGGCGCGATGGCAAAGCTTGCGGTGGACAGGATGGCAGGCATGAGCAGGTCTTCGGGGAGGTGAATGCGCTGGAATATAGCGGTGAATCAGGGCCAGGACAATAGCTGGCTTCTGTGATGCCTGTTGGGCCCTTTCGCCGGCGATAGGGCCCTGCAGGCACCGAAACTTCAGAACAACCAGCGATACAGCAGGTACGCCACAGCCACCGCCAGCACCGGCCGCAGGATGCGGTAGGCCTTGGGGTTGGCACGCTTGAACTGCTTCACACGGGTGCTGATCCTGTTGCTGAAGCGCTTGCTCCAGGCATACGCCTGGTTGATCCCGCCCACCCGCTCGTCATCGGTGTTCTGCGGTGCAGTGGCGCGGCCCAGGAAGGCGCTGACCTTGCGGTTGATGCGGGCCATCAGCGGGTTGCTGAGCGGGCGTTCGATGTCGCAGAACAGGATCACCCGGGTGACGTCGGTTTCGTTCTTGACCCAGTGCACGTAGGTCTCGTCGAACATCACGTCCTCGCCATCACGCCAGGCGTAGGCCTGGCCGTCGACGTAGATGCGGCAATGGTCGGAGTTCGGCGTGGACAAGCCCAAGTGATAGCGCAGCGAGCCGGCGAAGGGGTCGCGGTGCGGGTTGAGGTGGCTGCCGCCGGGCAGCAGGGCAAACATCGCGCCCTTGACGTTGGGGATGGCGCTGACCAGCTCGACGGTCTTCGGGCACAGCGCCTCGGCCGACGGCAGCGGTTTGTCGTACCACTTCAGGTAGAAACGCTTCCAGCCCTTCTTGAAGAACGACCCGAAGCCTGCGTCATTGTCTTTTTCGGCGGCGCGGATGTAGCCCTCATCGAACAGGCGCATGGCCTCCTCACGGATCTGCTGCCAGTTGTCCTTGAGCACGTCCAGCTCAGGGAAACGCTGGCGGTCCAGGTACGGCTTGGACGGCACCCCGGAGAAAAAGTACATCAGGCTGTTATAGGGTGCGAACAGCGCAGAATGGTTGACGAACTGGCGCAGGACTGGCAATCGCGCCTTGCCGCGCAGGTGGACGAACAGCACGCTGCCAAAAAAAACCAGCAGGACACCTGCCTTGGCGACGAAGGAAAAGGTCATGCAACACTCCTTGGAAAGGGAGCAGGCCAGCGCTGCCTGCCCCCATCAAAAATCATCCTGCCATCATAAACCCATCACGCCCAGGTAAAAACAACCCGGGCGGGAACTCACTCATGAAGATTTTGCAATAAACCCGAGCGCAGGGGCAGCTTGCCGCTTACTGCTGGTTCTCCTGCTCGCTGAACATGTCGGCGAACAGCATGCTCGACAGGTAGCGCTCGCCGGAGTCGGGCAGGATTACGACGATGGTCTTACCCTGCATCTCTGGCTTTTCCGCCAGCCGCACCGCAGCAGCCATCGCCGCGCCACAAGAAATGCCGCAAAGGATGCCCTCCTCCTGCATCAGGCGGATGGCCATCGCCTTGGCCTCGTCATCGGTCACGGTCTCGACCTGGTCGACGATCGACAGGTCAAGGTTCTTCGGCACAAAGCCGGCGCCGATGCCCTGGATCTTGTGCGGGCTGGGCTTGAGCTCCTCACCGGCCAGGGTCTGGCTGATCAGCGGCGAGGCCACAGGCTCGACCGCCACCGAGAGGATCGACTTGCCCTGGGTGTGCTTGATATAGCGCGACACGCCGGTAATGGTGCCACCGGTGCCGACACCGGCCACCAGCACGTCGACCGCACCGTCGGTGTCGTTCCAGATCTCCGGGCCGGTGGTCTTTTCATGAATGGCCGGGTTGGCCGGATTGTCGAACTGGCCTGGCAGGAAGTACTGCGCCGGGTCCGAGGCAACGATCTCGTTGGCCTTCTCGATCGCGCCTTTCATGCCCTTGGCCGGCTCGGTCAACACCAGCTCGGCGCCCAGGGCCTTCAGTACCTTGCGACGCTCCAGGCTCATCGAGGCCGGCATGGTCAGGATCAGTTTGTAGCCACGGGCGGCGGCGACGAAGGCCAGGCCAATGCCGGTGTTGCCCGAGGTCGGCTCGACGATGGTCATGCCGGGCTTGAGCTTGCCGCTGCCCTCGGCGTCCCAGACCATGCTCGCGCCGATACGGCACTTGACCGAGTACCCAGGGTTGCGCCCTTCGATCTTGGCCAGGATGGTCACACCGCGCGGGGCGATGCGGTTGATCTGCACCAGCGGCGTATTGCCGATGGAATGGGCGTTGTCTGCGTAGATACGGCTCATGGCAGGGTCCTTGGCATGAAGTGGCGGGGAAAGGCTTAAAGGGTAAGCCTGCCCCGTTGGCCCGTAAAGCCCGTTCGAACTCGCCCGGGCGGCCTGCGGTCAACCGCACAACCCGCCTTGGAGATCACTGCGATGAAAGCCCGTTATCGCTGGCCACTGGTCGGCCTGGCCAGCCTGGTCGTGCTGTTGGTGGCCCTGCACCTGGCGCTGCCTTACCTGGTGCGCGACTACCTCAACGACAAGCTGGCGGACATGGGGGAGTACCGTGGCCAGGTCACGGACGTGGAACTGGCCTGGTGGCGCGGGGCCTACCAGATCGATGGGCTGAAGATCGTCAAGACCAGCGGCAAGGTTCCGGTGCCGCTGCTCGATGCGCCACTGATCGACCTCTCGGTGAGCTGGCAAGCGCTGTGGTATGACCATGCTGTGGTGGCCGAAGTCACCTTTTTACGACCGGTGCTCAACTTCGTCGACGGCGGCAACAAACAGGCCTCGCAGACCGGTCAGGGTACAGACTGGCGCCAGCAGCTGGAAAAACTGCTGCCGATCACCCTCAACGATGTGCGCATCGATGACGGCACGCTGACCTTCCACAACTTCAACTCCAAGCCGCCGGTCGACCTCAAGGCCACCCGGCTCGACGCCAATATCCGCAACCTGACCAACGTACGGGACGACAAAGGCCGGCGCGACGCCAGCTTCGAGGCTAAAGCCCTGCTGTTGGGCGATGCCAGGGTGCAGAGCCGCGCGACCTTCGACCCGTTCAGCGACTTCGATGATTTCGAGTTCCGGCTGCGCGCAACCGGCATGGAGCTGCGCAGGCTGAACGACTTCGCCAGTGCCTATGGCAAGTTCGATTTCAATGCCGGGCACGGCGATGTGGTGATCGAGGCCCAGGCGGAAAACGGCCGGCTCAATGGCTACATCAAGCCGTTGCTGCGCGACGTGGACGTGTTCAACTGGCAGCAGGACATCGAGGACAAGAACAAGGGCTTTTTCCGCTCGGTGTGGGAAGCGCTGGTCGGGGCCAGCGAAACGGTGCTGAAGAACCAGCCGAAAAACCAGTTCGCCACCCGTGTGGAACTCAGCGGCAGTGTGCACCAACAGAACATCAGCGCCTTCGAGGCGTTTTTGCAGATTTTGCGCAACGGGTTTGTCCAGGCGTTCAATGCACGCTATGAGCAACCTGCGCCCGATTCCGACTGAACAGGCGTGACGAGCCATTCAGGGACTGACAAGTGAATTCTTGTAAAACCCTTTAAACTCAATTACTTACAGTCTGTATCAGCGCATGATGTGGGCTTGCGGTTGGCGCCTGTGCCCCGCTAGCCCCGCACGCTCAGCCGGATTTGATAGCCCATCGCCATGACAGATTCCGTCTTGTGATTAATACTTGCCGAGATTGAAACTCGGGAGGTGGGAATGGGCTGGTTAGCAGAGTTCAAAGCAGGACGCGCAATGACGAAGTTGGCAAATCTGCTAGAGGAAGTGAACCGAAACAAGACACCGACCGGGAGCTACCTACCACCGGCAAGGCTGGCGGATATCGAACGGGAGGCGCGCAACTGCATGTTCACGCTGCGCACCTTCCCCCGCCATGTAGTCACCGAGAACTTGCTCAAGAACATCCGCATTGCTTCCCGACTCGGGGATCAAACACGAATGCAGGCCTACGCGGATATGCTCAATGGGCTGGTAGAGGAAGGTATCGCACTGGACTTGGATACCTTCGAGAAGTCCTACACCCGCTGAGCAATTAGCCGATGCTCGCTGCAAAGGCGTTCAGGCCACCACCCTGGATAACCCGACGGCTCCGGTCCAGCGAACTGTTGCCCACGGCAGCCTCTTGAAAGCGGTGGGGTACGCGGGCCAGGCGCTCGCCTACCTCCGCCTGCAACTGCTCAAGCGCCTCTTGGCTCACCGCAACCAGCACGCTGTGGGGCAGGACAACGCGGCCACCTTGAGTCTCCGCCTCACGGTAGAGCACAGCACCACGGGTGGTCACCTTAACTAGCGAAGTACCGGCGCGGAACGACAAGTCAGCAGCAGCCAGGCCAGCGCCAGGCAAGATTGCCGGGATGATCTCAACTCCAGCCAGCGCGACCAGCACTTCAAGGTCGGTCAGCTCCAATTCAGCTGGATCAACGCCAGCGGCAAGGAGCACCATCAGGCCCCGGCCTGCGGCCATGACGGGCAGATCGGCAGCGCCAGCAGTGTTCAGCTTCTCACGGGCTACAAGGTCCAGAGCGGTAGCGGCCATGGTCTTGTTCCCAGCGCCGGCGGCATCCTGCACCACGTCGGCGCCCAGCGCTTCCCGGACCTTGAGGACCGCCAGCAGGTCGGCCAGCCAAGTCTGGATATCAGCAGCCAGGCGTGCGGCGTGTTCGTCGCTGGATCGAAGGTAATGGGCCTGCTGGCCCCGGTGTTGAAGCATCGCGGCATCGTAGTCCAGGGCGGCGGGCAGGTCAGCCAGCGGCATACCGGAGCGGGCGGCCTGGGCAATCACGGCACCGAGTTCGCGGGCTACGTCATCGGCGCTAGTTCGCTTGCCTTCGGCTCGGGCTGGGTCAATGAAACGCTCGGCCATACGGTTCAAGCCTGATTTCACATCGACGTAGTTCTGGGGAACGACGGGCGCTGTCAGCTCGGGAACGTCGAGTCGGCCCAGGGTAATGCCGGTGCGCAAGGCGCCAAGCAGTGCCTGGGTGCGTGGCGATACGGCGGTGTTAATTACTGGTTTGATGGATTTGGTCATAGTGGTTCTCCGGTGCGGGTTCGTTTACGTGGTTTGAATCGAGGCTGTTAATGCAGCCGTCAGGTATTGATGCCGAGCGAAGAGCCTGGGCGCTGGCGGCGCTGCACAGCAGCCGCGTTAGCCCCGGCCACTACCTCGGCGGTGTATAGCTCGGCGTCGGAACTGGCAGGTACCGTCTGGTTGGCGGTCAGTGCATCGCGGGCTAGTTGCCGCTGGAAGGCCAGGACCGATAGTTCGCCAAGGTCGGCATTCGTGATGCCCGGCTGCCGCCGGGGCTGGGGTTCCACCTCGGGCGATTGCACGGACTGGATCATGCCGATCAATTCATGGATGCCACCCGTGCCGTTGGCAGGGATCATTTCGCCACCTCGGGATTGCGCTTCCATCTGCCGCGCTGGTCGGTGTCCCGGCCTTCCAGTTGGAGTTGGGCGCGGGTGCAGAGCAGCCAGGCCAGCGCCTGGGCCTTCTCCCCGAACGGGAATTCCTTCTGGTAGAGCACACCGTCGCGCTGGACGTGGGCGACCCAGCGTAGGCCCTTGGTCAAGGTCAGGCCCCGGACTTTCTCCTGCGTCATCAGACTGAGAACGTAGGCCAGCGCTCCGTAATCCAGGGTCAGTGCGCCGGTGGGATCGTCGTTGACGATGCGGGTGTATTTGGAAGCCAATGGGGAATCTCCTTTGTAAGCGCCCACGGCTGCGCCTACGCAGTGTTTGCGCATCGGCTGGGCGGTGGGGAGGGTTGGATAGGGCTGCGCTAGAACGCGCTGTGCGGGCCTCAGGCAGTCATTGCAAGATTGATCAGATATTGATCAGATGCAGAGCCGGGCCAGTTCGGAATCGTCGCGGGCCACTTCTGGTACAGACACCGCTGGAACCCGCATGGATTCTGGGCGGGCCATTTGCTGCACTATATTAATGGGGTGGCCCGCAAGGTGGTTCACGACGTCGGCGGTACGGTCGAGGCGCTGGCCAAGCGGCTCATTGCTGAAACCGGGAATCGCTAGACAGCGCAGCTCATGCATAACCGATTGGTATGGCACGCCGGGGAACCGCTGGGCGAACTCTAGGGCGGCGTATTCAATGGCTTCAAAGACAGATTGCGCAGCGTCCAGCATAGCGCGGTGGCTGCCCCGTGGATCGTGTGCAGCAATCCAGGCCGGCACAAACAGGGCTACTCGCCTCTGCACCTTGGCCTTGCGCTTCACGTCGTCACGCAGACGGCGGTGCTCGGGCTCCTGCATGTTCAACGATCCGTCAGTGGCTATGCCAAACAGCGCCGCAAGGACATCTGTGTACTCGTGGTATCGAACACCCTCGGGGCGGGTGGCCAGGGCCAGGATCGCGTCTACAGCATCGGTACGTTTCATGGTAGGGGCTACCTCTTGCGAAATCCAAAAGTCGGATGGGTCGGCAGTGGCGCTCATATCCAATGGAGCGGGAAGCTGGGCCAGCGCCGCAACTCGGCGGCGGCTGATACCCAGCTCGGCGGCTATCTGACGTTGGCTCTTGAGCGGCAACAAAGCGTGTACGGTGTACAGCAGGCGGGTCGTTTCAATGGTGGCAGCAAAGCGCGCCGGGATTCGTGCGGTGGTCATACGGTCCTCGCATATCGGGCCGAAGGTTTCAGGCAGTAGCCCTCCGTCGCATCGGCGTGTATCAGGTTGGGGAATCGGGATCGGCCAAGCCATATTCAGCAAGAAGTGCTGCGCGGCTGGCGGGTTCATTCTGGATTGCTAATGCAGGGCTAGCGGGTTGGCTAGCCGGTGGACGTTTGAACTGCTCGCGCAGCTTCTCCAGTTCGGCGGCGGTATCTTCCTGTCGCGCAGCTTTGGCGGCCTCGATCATCTTGAGTAACGACACGCTCGCGCTGATGGTCGCCGCGTCCACTTGGTAACCGCCCTCCTTCGCGTCTTTATAACGCTGGCGGGTGCCCTCAATCGTGGCAGCGAGCAGCTCCAGTCCCAGACGGTCGAGGTCAATCGTCTTTCTCCGGGCCATCAGCAGCCCCCGCGTTCATTCAACGCATCAAGCAACCGCGCCTCTGTCCAGGCATGCCGCCCTTGCTGCTCGCGGTCCAGCATGCGCCAAGCGTTGAAGGCTTGAGAGCCGGGGCAGTATTCGCGGATGTGGGTTCCTGGGAGGTATCGAGCTTGCAGCCCGGCACGCCGGATGAGCGCGGCAATGGCATTCATCAGGCTACTACGTGGCACCTCGGGGAACGCCTCGCGGAGCACTGTGGTGGTGATTGGTTTCGGTGCTGGAAGTGCGTAGTTAAGCCGCATAAAGCGGACGATTCGGGCAGCCGTGAGCGCTGGCCTGCCCTGCAACTGAGAGCTGTGGGTCATGGTCCCTCCAATGGGTTCAGGTAACAGTGTGCTTGAAGTCGAAAGCGTTCCCGCCTAGAGATTCAACGTCTCCAGACAGGTAGTGTTTCGATGTGTACGGGAAGTATTCGGGCAGGGCTGGGTGTACCAGATGCCGGGGAAACTGGACGGGATAGGCCGCGCCCTTGCAGGTCTGAGCAGACAGCGACGGTGTTCGATGCAGGGTAAAAAGCGCGGCGGCCCGCTTGGGGTTGCATAGCGGGCTGACTTCTGGACCCGGGCGCAGGCACGGACGATAGCAGCGCGTTGTGCCGAGGTGGTTATCTCTCTCTGCTATGGTATGTGACAGTTACCGAACAGAGGTGCCATATCCCTGGCCAAGCCCTACAGCGCAAGGGCTGGCGGTAGGTAGCCCAGGCAGGGCCTAGAAGGCCCCAGGCGCGAATCCTGCGCAGATCAGGCCGTCAGTGCAGAACGGCACCAGCTCACGGGAAGGCGATGCCCAGGCGCTCCACCAGGCGCTTCACCTGCATCGGATTGAACTCCGCCCCACGGGCAGTGCGATGCCCCTTAGCATTCAGCCAGGCAGCCATGGCAGCCAGTGTGCGGCAGCCATCGAACATCCCAGCTTTGACGTGTGAGGCCATGCTATCGGCCCAGCGATCAGCTTTGGCCTTGACCGCATATACAGCAGCGGCCTGGCCCGCTACCTGGCCCGCTACGCGGCCCTTAGAGCGACGTTCTACCTTGGCCTGGGCATCGGCGTCCCCGCCATCAGCCCGAGCCTTGAGGGATGCCAGAGCTGCCTTGGTGCGCTGGCTGATGAACGTACGCTCCTGCTCAGCCAAGGCGGCATAGATGTGCAGTTGGAACTTGTCGGCCTGGGGCATCGTCGCCACCTTGAAATCGGCCACCTTCATGAGCCCCGCAATATCTGCAACGTCGCGGCTCAGGCGGTCCAGCTTAGCCACCACCAACACGGCGCCTGTCCGCCTGCACAGCTCCAGCGCCTTGGCGCACTTTTCCCTGTCGGCAGGGCTGATAGTGCCGCTGGCGTGATCCTCGAAGCTGGCGATTACTTTCCACCCTTCACTCTCAGCAGCGGCCTGGACGTACTCGCGCTGTGCCTCCAGGCCCAGCCCGGAGCGCCCTTGCTTCTCAGTGGATACACGGTAGTAGGCGACGACTTGCATGCTGGAGACTCCTTGCTGGGTGGCTTGGAATCAATATTAACGATCCATTGTCGTTCGTCAAGGATTTGTTAAGACGTACCACAAGGATTTGTTAAACGCTCGCCGGGAGCAGTAGACAGGCGCCATGGCCAATTGCTAGCGTCAAACCTCCCAACCGCAAATGGAGAGTCACCGATGGCCGACGTTGCGTACTTCTACATCTACAAGGACGCTGCAAAGGAATGGCGCTGGAAGTTTGTAGCGAAGAACTCAAAGACCATTGCCGTGAGCAGCGAGAGCTACCACAATCTAGTGGACTGTGAGCACGCGGTGAGCTTGCTCAAGGAGCAGGGACCGGCTGCCCCAGTCATCGGGGACGACGATTTCGACCGGCTGCGTAAGTAGCATTGAGCAAGGCCCGAGGCATCCCGCTCGGGCCACCTCCCCACCCCGGCTAGGAAGGGCCTACGGGGGATTCCGACCTTGATTGGGTCAGACTCCCGCCTCGCACGAATACAACAAATTTAAGCCGGAAGACTTTCTGGCACACTGCCCTGCTCCAGTAGCTCACGGACCTGTGCCAGCAATGCCCTTGGCCGATGCAGCGGTGCCTTGCCGCCGTAGATACTGGTCGCCTTGCTGCCCTTGGCGGTATGCCCAAGGACTCCACCGACCTCATCAGGCGTAGCGCCAGCAGCCCGGAGCAGGTCCGCGCAGGTGTGCCGCAGACTGTACAGTGAGAGCTTGCCAGGCTTACCCCGCAGGGCGATGCGCATCGCGTCCCCTAGCCGCTTGACCCTGGCCCTGGCTCGCTTCGCATCAGCCGCCCCTCGGTCTGCCAACACCAATCGGAACAGCTCGGCATCATCGGCATGCACAGGCAGGCTACGCCGACTGGCGCTATTCTTGGCTCCCGATAACCCAGCGTGAAACACCAGCTCTTTGTTGTGCAGAATGTCTTCCCTGATGGCCAGGGCCTCGGGGCCTTCCTGCAATAGCTCCAGCGGGCGCAACCCGTAGCGCACCAGCAAGCGGGCGGCGGCGGCATCCACGGCATCGCTACGCGCATCGAAGGCTTGCAGGACGGCATGCACCACCGCCAATGGCATCGAGTCCCTGGCGTCCGCTTGAAGTTGGCCACCCTGGCGGACGGCACGAGCTACAGCGCCGTTACGCGGCAGGGCAATGCGTTCCCAGCCAGGCAGCTCCCGCAGCACGGTGATGAGGCCAGCGGCTTGATTGTGCACGCTACTTGCCTTGCCACCCGCGCTCAGTCGCTCCTCCGCAAACTGCATGATCCGTTGTACCTGTGCATCCGGCGTGGATGGCCAGCGCAGCACCTTTGCCGCCAGCGAGCGCACAATGCCCGCCCGGCCTTCACTGACCCTTGAGCAGTATCCGTCCAGGGCCTCGGTGAACTCAGCGGCTGTACGCTGATCCGGGCTGCCAGCAAAGGCGCCAGGGGCCGCATCAGCGGGTTTCTGTGGCGTGCCGGTGGGTTGCTCCAGGCTCGGCACCTCACCCCGTTCCAGGGCCTCCAGGGCGCGCAGAGCGGCCATTGCTTCCGCAGGGTTGTAGTCAGCCGCGCCGGGGTGCTTCCCGTCTGCAATCGCCTGGAGCGCGGCCTTACGCCATTCGAGCTCAGCCGCCCAGGTGGGGGCCTGCCGCTGGCTCGGTTCAAGGGCTTCGACTGCCGACCGGGTAGCACCGTCTACAACGGCCCGCAGGCGCTCTAGGATGCTTTCGGCCGTGACCCTTTGGGTAGGCTCATCCAGCGCCTGCATCGCCCCTGCACCGCCACCGCAGGCGCTCTGCGTCAGGGCGTCAGAGCAGGTACGGTCGAACTCCACCGAAACCACACGGGCGAGCTGTAGCGCCTCCTTGCGGTCGGCAGTGCCCAACGCCTTGCGGAACTCCGCCCTGCCGACAATGGCAGCGACATCAGCGGGGAACCGACGACGATAAAAGTAACGACCGTCGCGGCGGGTAACGTAGGACATTGCTGTCTCCAGTGGTGCACGTGCCCAGGGCGCATGCTCGGGGCTGGTGGTGGGATTTAGCTGTACGTGCCCCAGTGCCCGCTACCCTGGAAGCCTTGGGCGGCGTGCACTGTAGCAAAATTCAGTGGTCGAATTGTGGACCATCACTCAGGGACTGAATACCCGGTCTGCGTTTGCAGCCGCCTGGGGCCGGGGTATAGTCGCTGATAACAAATGAAGACATGCCGTACCTGTACTGGCCCCCGCAGAGGACACTCCCGATGAAGTTCGAAGGCACCCGCGACTACGTCGCCACAGACGACCTGAAACTGGCGGTCAACGCGGCCATCACCCTCGAACGCCCACTGCTGGTCAAGGGCGAGCCAGGCACCGGCAAGACCATGCTTGCCGAACAGCTGGCCGCCTCCTTCGGCGCCCGACTGATCACCTGGCACATCAAATCCACCACCAAGGCCCACCAGGGCCTCTACGAGTACGACGCGGTCAGCCGCCTGCGCGACTCCCAGCTGGGCACTGAAAAAGTCCACGATGTGCGCAACTACCTGAAAAAGGGCAAGCTCTGGGAAGCCTTCGAGGCCGAGGAGCGGGTGATCCTGCTGATCGACGAAATCGACAAGGCCGACATCGAGTTCCCCAACGACCTGTTGCAGGAACTCGACAAGATGGAGTTCTACGTCTACGAAATCGACGAGACCATCAAGGCCAAGCAACGCCCGATCATCATCATTACCTCGAACAATGAAAAAGAACTGCCCGACGCGTTCCTGCGCCGTTGCTTCTTCCACTACATCGCCTTCCCGGACCGCGACACCCTGCAGCAGATCGTCGATGTGCACTACCCCAACATCAAGCAATCGCTGGTCAGCGAAGCGCTTGACGTGTTCTTCGACGTGCGCAAGGTGCCGGGCCTGAAGAAAAAGCCCTCCACCAGCGAGCTGGTCGACTGGCTCAAGCTGTTGATGGCCGACAACATCGGCGAAGCGGTATTGCGCGAACGCGACCCGACCAAGGCCATTCCGCCGCTGGCCGGCGCCCTGGTGAAGAATGAGCAGGACGTTCAACTGCTCGAACGCCTGGCCTTCATGAGCCGGCGCGGCAACCGCTGACAGGAGCCGGCCATGCTGCTCAACCTGTTCAACGAAATGCGTGCGGCCAAGGTGCCGGTATCGGTTCGCGAACTGCTCGACCTGCTCAACGCCTTGCAACAGCGCGTGGTGTTCGCCGACATGGACGAGTTCTACTACCTGGCACGGGCCATCCTGGTGAAGGACGAGCGCCATTTCGACAAGTTCGACCGGGCTTTCTCGGCCTACTTCAAAGGCCTGGAAAACCTCGACCGGCACCTCGAAGCACTGATCCCTGAAGACTGGCTGCGCAAGGAGTTCGAGCGCTCGCTGACGGATGAGGAACGTGCACAGATCCAGTCACTGGGCGGCCTGGACAAACTGATCGAGGAGTTCAAGAAACGCCTGGAAGAGCAGAAGGAACGCCACGCCGGTGGCAACAAGTGGATCGGCACCGGCGGCACCAGCCCGTTCGGCTCTGGCGGTTTCAACCCTGAAGGCATCCGCGTGGGCGACGCCGGCAAACGTCAGGGCAAGGCGGTGAAGGTCTGGGACCAGCGCGAGTACAAGAACCTCGACGACCAGGTCGAGCTGGGCACGCGCAACATCAAGCTGGCCCTGCGCCGGCTGCGCAAGTTCGCCCGCGAAGGTGCCGCCGAGGAGCTGGACATCGACGGCACCATCGACCATACCGCACGTGACGCCGGGCTGCTGAACATCCAGATGCGCCCCGAACGGCGCAACACGGTCAAGCTGCTGTTGCTGTTCGACATCGGCGGCTCGATGGATGCCCACGTCAAAGTCTGCGAAGAGCTGTTCTCGGCCTGCAAGACCGAGTTCAAGCACCTGGAGTACTACTACTTCCACAACTTCGTTTATGAATCGGTGTGGAAGAACAACCTGCGGCGTACTTCGGAGCGCTTCTCCACCTTCGACCTGCTGCACAAATACGGCGATGACTACAAGGTGGTGTTCGTCGGCGACGCGGCCATGGCGCCCTACGAGATCACCCAGCCCGGTGGCAGTGTGGAGCACTGGAACGAAGAGGCCGGGTATGTGTGGATGCAGCGCTTCATGGAGAAATTCAAGAAGATCATCTGGATCAACCCGTATCCGAAACAGGCCTGGGATTACACGGCATCGACACACCTGGTGCGTGACCTGATCGAGGACAAGATGTATCCGCTGACCTTGCAAGGGTTGGAGGATGGCATGCGGTATCTGTCCAAGTAGTTTCGCCTGTACCGGCCCTATCGCCGGCGGGCCCCACAGATACACCTCAGCATTTGAGCCTTGTGGGGTACCCGCGGGAGCCGGCTTACCGGCGGTAGCGCCGGTAGCGTCACCGCCAACCGTTCAGGCAAGCCTGCTGCTCCCGCCAGGCCTCTTCCTGCACCACCGCCCTGAACCGCACCGCCGCCCCCGGCATGCACTGGGCCAACTGCGCCAACGCCAACGGCGTCAACGCCCCCAGCCGCGGATAGCCACCGATGGTCTGCCGGTCATTGAGCAGCACGATCGGCTGCCCGTCCGGGGGCACCTGCACCGCCCCTAACGCAATACCCTCCGAAATCATCGGCGCGCCCTGATAAACAAGCTGCGGCCCGAGCAAACGAATGCCCATGCGGTCGCCACGGCTGTCCAGCGTCCAGTCACGGTTGAACGCCTCGAACAGGCTCATACCGCTGAAATCACCGATCTGCGCGCCCATGACCAGATCGAGCACGGGCTTTTGCCGATAATGGGGGCGCAGCACCTCTGGCACTTCGCGCAGGGCCGGCTGCGTGCCGGCAAACGCCAACAATTGCCCTTTGCCTAGCGCGGCCCCTCGCCCATCGGTGCCACCCAGCTCTTCACGCACAACAGTGGCGCAGCTACCCAGCACGGCTTCACCTTCAAACCCGCCCGGCGCCGCAAGATAAGCACGCACGCCCTGCTTCGGTTGCTTCAAGGTCAGCCGTTGGCCCTTGGCCAAGGCAAAGCTGCGCCAGGGGGCCAGCGGCTGGTCATCGACACGAGCATCCAGGTCGGCACCGGCCAAGGCGAGTATGCAATCCTGCTCGGCCACTACCGTGAAGCCGCCCAGCGCCACCTCGACCACCGGCGCGCCCAACGGGTTGCCCAGCAGCCAGTTGGCCCAATTCATCGCCACCCAATCCAGCGCACCGCCCTGGGTCACCCCCAGGTGCCGCACACCAAAGCGCCCGGCATCCTGCAACTGGCACAAGGCGGTGCTGGCTTCGATCTTCAATTGCGTCATGCCTGTGCCTCCAACGGGCTGTCGTCACCACCCAATGCCAGGAACTCGGCATGGGACACCGCCACGAAGCGCACCCGATCGCCCGGCTGCAGCAGGCTGTAGCCTTCACGCTCGCGGTCGAACAGGCGAACCGGGGTACGCCCTATGAGGTTCCAGCCGCCAGGTGACACGGCGGGATAGGCGGCTGTCTGGCGCTCGGCAATGCCGACACTGCCGGCCGCCACGCGCTTGCGCGGAGTGCTCAGCCGCGGGGATGCCAGGCGTTCGTCCACCAGCCCCATGAAACCGAACCCCGGAGCGAAGCCAAGGGCGAACACCGGGTACTCGCGCTCGCTGTGCAGGCGGATCACCTCTTGCTCGCTCAAGCCGCTGCGTGCGGCCAGCAGCGGCAGCTCAGGGCCGACACTGGCGTCGTACCACACAGCAATCTCGTGCCGGCGACCGCTGGTGCCCGCATCTGGCTGCAGCCCCTCCAGCGCCTGGTCGATCAACGCACTCGCCTGCCTTGGCGGCATATCGAACTGCACCATCAGCGTGGTGTAGGACGGCACCAGGTCCACCAGGTGCTCACCGAAGGCGGCACTCAAACGGTGGCTCGCGGCGAGCAGCCACGGCATGTTGGCCTCGTCGATCCGGTCGAACAGGCGCACCATCAGGCAGTCGATCGCAACCACTTCGATTCGCAGCTTCATGCCGACCCCAGCGCATCGAGGGCCTGGCGGATCTGCCGCACCGCCGCCACCGAGCTGTCATTGTCACCGTGCACGCACAGGGTACTGGCGTGCAGGCGCAAGGCGCTGCCATCGTCGGCCACCAGCGTTTCACCACGGGACAGGCGCAAGGCCTGCTCGACCACCACGGCCGAATCGTGATGAACCGCACCCGGCAGGCGCCGCGACAGCAAATGGCCGCTGGCGGTATAGGCGCGGTCGGCGAACGCTTCGAACCACAGCGGCACGCCAACCTCGTCACCCAAGGCTTGTGCGCCGCTGTCGTCGGCAGTGGCCATGAGCATCAAGGGCAAGCCAGCGTCATACGCCGCCACGGCTTCGAGCACGGCTCGCAGCTTGAGCGGGTCGGCCATCATGTCGTTGTACAGCGCGCCGTGGGGCTTGATGTAGGCCACCCGGCCACCCTGGACCTTGCAGATACCGTCAAGAGCGCCGATCTGGTAGTGCAGCAGATCGCGAATTTCCTCGGCACTGCAGGCCATGGAGCGTCGGCCGAAGCCGACCAGGTCCGGGTACGCCGGGTGGGCGCCGATGGTCACGCCATGCTGCAGGGCCAGGGCCACGGTACGGCGCATGGTGCCGGGGTCGCCGGCATGGTAGCCGCAGGCAATGTTGGCGCAGTCGATGTAGGGCATTACCTCGGCGTCCAGGCCCATGCGCCAGCTGCCGAAGCTTTCACCCATGTCGCAATTGAGTAGCAGGCGTTTCACCTGGCGTGCTCCCGTGTCGATGTTCATGTGCCTACCTTAACGCGCCTGGAGGTGTTTGCCGCGGGTTTCCGGCAGGCTCAAGGCCGCCAGAATCACCACACCGTACGACACCGCGGCGAACCCGCCAATGCCCAGCCCGAGCGGCACCTTCTGGCCAAGCAGGCCGATCAGCAAGGGGAACATCGCGGCGATGACCTTGCCGATGTTGTAGCAGAAGCCCTGCCCCGAGCCACGAATGCGGGTGGGGAACAGCTCGGTGAGGAAGGCCCCCATGCCGCTGAAGATGCCCGAGGCAAAAAAGCCCAGCGGGAAACCCAGCCACAGCATCACGCCATCGCTGACCGGCATCTGGGTGTACAGCAGCACGATGATGAACGAGCCCACGGCGAACAGGATGAAGTTCTTCTTGCGCCCCAGAATGTCAGACAGGTAAGCGCTGACCACATAGCCGATGTAGGAGCCGACGATCACCATCGCCAGGTAGCCACCGGTACCCAGCACGCTCAAGCCGCGCTCGTTCTTGAGGAAGGTCGGCAGCCACGAGGTGATGGCGTAGTAGCCCCCCAGCGCACCGGTGGTCAGCAGCGACGCACGTATTGTGGTCCAGAGCATGCCGGGGGCGAAGATCTCGTAGAACTGCGAGGGCGCCTCGGCGCTCTCCACTGCCTTGGCCTGGCGATACACCTCAGGGTCTTTGACCAGGCGCCGGACGAAAATCACGAAAATGGCCGGTACCAGCCCCAGCAGGAACAGCGCGCGCCACGCCTGCTCCGCCGGTAGCCAGGAGAACAGCAGCGCATAAAGGATCGCCGTCAGGCCCCAGCCGATGGCCCAGCCGGACTGCACCATGCCCACCGCCTTGCCACGGTCCTGGGCGCGGATCACCTCACCGATCAGCACCGCGCCGGCGGTCCATTCGCCGCCAAAGCCGAAGCCCATAAGGGTCCGGGCGAGCAGCAACTGTTCGTAGTTCTGGGCGAAGCCGCAGAGGAAGGTGAAAAAGGCGAACCACAGCACCGTCAGTTGCAGGGTGCGCACGCGGCCGATGCGATCGGAGAGGATGCCGGCGACCCAGCCGCCGATGGCCGACGCAATCAGGGTGCTGGTGTGGATCAGCCCGGCTTCGGTCGTGGTGATGCCCCACAGCATGATCAGCGTAGGGATGACGAAGCTGAGCATTTGGGTGTCCATGCCATCCAGGCCATAGCCGATCTTGCAGCTCCAGAACGTGCGCCGTTGCTGGGAGTCGATGTCGCGGTACCAGGCGAACGGCCCGGTCGAAGGTGGGGATTGCACCTGTTGCTGCACGCCGCTTGGGTTCATGCTTGCCTCGGCTTGTTGGTATTGTTTTATGGGCGACGTCTGGCGTCGCGGCCTGTGCGTCATGTTCAGAGCCCGCAGCGCCCGAGTCCAACGAGAAAAACCGCCGGTCTGGAACAAGAAAAACTGATCATGAACCTACGCTTCCTCGAAACTTTCGTCTGGGTCGCCCGGCTCAAGAGCTTCCGCCTCACCGCCGAGAAACTTTTCACCACCCAGGCGTCGGTCTCCAGCCGCATTGCGGCACTGGAAGCCGACCTGGGCGTCAAGCTGCTGCTGCGCGATTCACGCGGCGTCAGCCTGACCCCGGAGGGCAGCAAGGTGCTGGAGTATGCCGAGCGCATGCTCGACACCGCCAAGGCCATGAAACAGTCGCTGGACAGCGACCGGGCCAAGGTCGGGCGCATCCGCCTTGGCGTGATGGACACCGTGATCCACACCTGGATGAGCGCGCTGGTGGCCGAGTTGAGCGAACGCTACCCGCAGGTGGAAATCGAGCTGGTGGCTGATACTGCATTGAACTTGCGCGAACAGCTGCAAAAAGGCTTTCTCGACGTGATCCTGCAAACCGACCTGCTGCGCGAACAGTCGATCCGCAGCCTGGACCTGGCGCGCTACCCGATGGGCTGGGTGGTGGCGGCCGGCTCAGCCCAACACCGCGACTACGCCTCGCTGGCCGAGCTTGGGCGTGAGCGGATCGTCACGTTCTCGAAGAACTCCCGGCCGCACCAGGAAGTGCTCAGCCTGTTGCAGGCCGCAGGGGCCGAAACCCCACGGCTCAACTGCGTGAACTCGGTGGCGGCGATCACACGGCTGTTGCGCGACGGCTTCGGCATTGGTGCGCTGCCGCCCGCGCTGGTGGACGCCGAACTGAGCCGGGGCGAACTGGTGCTGCTCGAAGGCTTGCAGCCGCCGCCGAGCCTGGAACTGGTGGTGGCCTGGCAGACCGGGGTGGCGCTGGTGGATGAGGTGGTCGGGGTGTGCCGGCAGGTGCTGGAGCGCTATGCGCGGGATGTGGGAGGGCAGCGGATTGTGTTGGTTTGACAAACGCTAGTATCTGTACCGGCTCTCACAGCTCTCACGGACAGTGATTTATTTGTGGCAGCCGGCTTGCCGGCGGTAGAGCCGGGCCTGACCCAGCAGGGATCAACGCCAGCTCTCTTTCACCGCCTTGCGCCGCCCACCGAGAATGACCCAGGCAATTCCCAGCAACAGGCTTTCGACGACAAACGCCAGCACAAACCCCGCACCGACGCCCCAGCCAATCGCCTCCGGCACCAGCAGAATCTGATAGCTGTACGCCTTGAGCGTCTCTTCACGCATTTGCGGGTCGGGCTGCACCAGCACATGCCAGGTGCGGCTGACCCACGAGCCTTGCAGCGCCTGCCACTCGTTCTCGAGCACCTGGTTGCGGATCAGCAGGCTTTCTATGCTGTTGGCATCGCTGTTGAACACCACATCGTCACTGCTGCGGTAATGCCGCACCAGCGCCTGCAAATCGCCCTTGAAGAAGCGTTCGGCGGTCTGTTTGAAGCCATCGAGTGCCTGGCGCGATTCGAACAGGTGCGCCTCGACCCGCTGGCTGTAATCCTTGACCAGCCCAGGCACCTGGATACCGGCCAGCAGGCCGAAGGTGAACAGCAGCAACCGCAGGTAACTTCTGAACATGCAGCGTCCTTAGCTCTGGCCTTGCGAAACGCACTCTCCGTGCCGCCACAGGCCCCATTGGCCGGGTTCGTAGCGCCGCCAGGTCTCGTTCTCGGTCAAGGCCTCGGTGGCAATCACCGTGACCACGTCATTGGGGGTGGTTTGGGTGTGAAAGTCGACGATCAGGTCGACATCCTTCAAACGCGCCGCGCCAAAGGGGGCGCGACGGGTAATGTGTACCAGCTTGGTCGAACAGAAGCAGAACAGCCAGTCACCATTGCTGAGCAGGCAGTTGAACACGCCCTTGCCGCGATACTCGGCACAGGCTTCGACCAGCACCGGCAGCAGCTGTTCCACTGCGACCGGCTCAGGGAAAGCCGCGCGGATGCGGTTGAGCAAGTCGCAAAAGGCTGCTTCGCTGTCGGTGTCGCCCACCGGCCGGTAAAAGGTCGCCTCGCCCTTGAACGCCCCCAGCTGGCCGTTGTGGGCGAAGCACCAGTTACGGCCCCACATTTCGCGCACGAACGGGTGCGTATTGGACAGGCACACCTGGCCGACATTGGCCTGGCGGATGTGGCCAATGACCACTTCGCTCTTGATCGGATAACGCTGCACCAGGTTGGCGACTTCCGACTCGCTGCTCGCTGCCGGGTCCTGGAAAAGCCGCAGGCCGCGGCCTTCGTAGAAACCGATGCCCCAGCCGTCACGGTGCGGGCCGGTACGGCCGCCGCGCTGCATCAGGCCGGTGAAGCTGAAGACGATGTCGGTGGGGACGTTGGCGCTCATGCCCAGCAGTTCGCACATGGTGATGCCTCCGCTTACAGACGTGGCTCGACCCGGCCACCAGAAGGTGCGGCAGGCGGTGGGTCATTGCGGTAACGGTCACCGCGTTCGGCGGCCAGCGGCGCCCCGACGCCCACTTGATCATCCTCGGCAGCCAGGCGTTTGGCGGCGGCCTCCTGCTGCTCGCGACGCTCGCGGGCACGCTTTTCCAGCGGCCAGCGCAGCAGCACGAAGGCCAGGTACAGGCCAAAGGCGATCAGGCCGTACATGGCAAAGTCCGATACCGCGCGCCAGGCGTTGTTGCCCACCTTGAAGGCAACGTCCAGGGCAGTGATGGCGATGGCCGGGGCCATGGCATCCTTGCCCGGGTCGACGACGGTCGGCGTCAACAACAGGACCGCGAGGATCACCCGCAGCGGCTCACGCAGCCAGCGCCACATCCAGCCAGTGAGTTTGAAACCCACCCAGAGACAACCCAGGGCAGCAACAGCGTAAAGGCCCCAGGCGAGGGTATAGTCGTTCTCGGTCATGGTGATCGTGCAAGCCAGGCAAAGAGTTGCCTATGATAAACACTTTTCCGGGCGCAGGCGCCCCCCAGCCAAGAGATCCCCGATGCCCAACGCGCTCCAGCCCCCCATCGCCCGCCAAGACCAGGCCACCGACCCTTACGCCTGGTTGCAACAGCGCGACACCCCTGAGGTGCTCGAGTACCTGCAGGCCGAAAACGCCTATCAGCAAGCCTGCCTGGCCGACCAGGCGCCCCTGCGCGAACAGCTGTTCGAAGAGATCAAGGGCCGTATCCTGGAAACCGATCTGTCGCTGCCCTCCCCCTGGGGCCCGTACCTCTATTACACCCGCACCACGGCAGGCGATGAATACCCGCGCCACTATCGCTGCCCACGGCCTGCGGATGACGCCAACACGGTGGACGAAAGCCAGGAACAGCTGCTGCTCGACCCCAACGCCTTGGCCAACGGCGGCTTTCTGGCCCTTGGCGGCTTCAGCGTCAGCCCCGATCACCGCCTGCTGGCCTACAGCCTCGACACCAGCGGCGACGAGGTCTACACCCTGTACGTCAAGGACCTGGCCAGCGGCAACCTGACCGCCCTGCCCTTCGACGACTGCGACGGCAGCCTGACCTGGGCCAATGACAGCCAGACGCTGTTCTTTGCCGAACTGGACGACACCCACCGCCCGTGGCGGCTGCGCCGTCACACGTTGGGCGAAACCGGCGCGCAGGCCGTTTTCGAAGAGCCGGACGGGCGTTTTTTCCTGCATTGCTACCGCGCCAGCTCCGAGCGCCAGCTGGTCCTGCTGCTCAACAGCAAGACCACCAGCGAAGCCTGGGTGTTGGACGCTGAAACGCCACGGGCGGCATTTACCTGCCTGGCACCGCGCGCCGAGGGCCACGAGTATTTCCCCGACCACGGCCAGCTCGATGGCCAGTGGCGCTGGTTCATCCGCAGCAACCAGGACGGCATCAATTTCGCCCTGTACCAGGCAGCGGCAGACCAGGTGCCCACCCGCGAGCAATGGCAGGTGCTGGTGCCGCACCGCGACGACATCATGCTCGAAGGCCTTAGCCTCAACGCCAGCGCCCTCACCTTGAGCCTGCGTGAAGGCGGCCTGCCGATCATCGAAGTGCGCCCGCAAGGCACGCCGGCCTACCGCGTCGAGTTGCCTGACGCGGCCTATAGCCTGTACGTACAGGACAGCCTGGAGTTCGCCAGCACGCGCATCCGCCTGCGCTACGAGGCACTCAACCGCCCGGCCCAGGTGCGTCAGCTGGACCTGGCCACGGGCGCGCAGACAGTGCTCAAGCAAACCCCGGTGCTGGGCGAGTTCGATGCCGACGACTACGTCAGCGAACGCCTGTGGGCCACCGCCGCCGACGGCACCCAGGTACCGATCAGCCTGGTGCGCCGCAAACAAGACCAGGGCAAGACGGTCCCCCTCTACCTGTACGGTTACGGTGCCTACGGCGAGAGCCTCGACCCGTGGTTCTCGCACGCCCGCCTGAGCCTGCTGCAACGCGGTGTGGCCTTTGCCATCGCCCATGTGCGCGGTGGTGGCGAGCTGGGGGAAGCCTGGTACCGCGCCGGCAAGCAGGAGCACAAGCACAACAGCTTCAGCGACTTCATCGCCTGCGCCGAGCACCTGATCGCTAAAGGCGTGACAGCCTCCGACCGCTTGGCCATCAGTGGCGGCAGCGCCGGTGGCCTGCTGATGGGCGCGGTGCTCAACCTGCGCCCGGATCTGTTCCGCTGCGCCATCGCCGAAGTGCCGTTCGTCGATGTGCTCAACACCATGCTCGACCCCGAGCTGCCATTGACCGTCACCGAGTACGACGAATGGGGCAACCCGCAAGAGCCGCAGGTGTATGAGCGGATCAAGGCCTACGCCCCCTACGAGAACGTCAGCGCCCAGGCCTACCCGGCCATGCTGGTGGTCGCTGGCTACAACGACAGCCGCGTGCAGTACTGGGAGGCGGCCAAGTGGGTGGCGCGCCTGCGTACGCGCAAGACCGACAGCAACCTGCTGCTGCTCAAGACCGAAATGGGGGCCGGCCACGGCGGTATGAGTGGGCGCTACCAGGGGTTGCGAGACGTGGCACTTGAATATGCGTTCGTCTTCAATGAGCTGGGCGTGGTGTAAAACGCGCTTTTCGTTGTCATAGGTTCGCAGGGCCAATGGCCCTGATTGCCGGCAAGCCGACGATCGGGGCCGCCCAGAAACTTTCGGACAACACCCGCCAAGAAGAACGACACATGCCCGACCAGACCCATCTCAGCGCCGAAATCCGCGACATGCTCATGGACTGCGACCTGTTCGATACCTTGCAGCCCGCTGACTTCCATACCGCCGCAGGCTACTTCAGCCTCGCCACCCTGGTCGAAGGCGAAACCATCTTCAACGAAGGCGACGCCGGCACCTTCATGTGCATCCTGCACCACGGTGTGGTTTCAGTGCGCAAGACCGACGCCCACGGCGCCCAGGTAGAAATCGCCACGCTGCGCAGTGGCCGCGCCTTCGGCGAAATGGCCGTGCTCGACGGCGAGCGCCGCTCGGCCAGCTGCCTGGCCGCCAGCGACTGCCTACTGCTGACCTTGGGCAAGGATTCGCTGGAAAAGATGCTCAACGAAGCCCCACGCATCGCCGCGCGGATCATCCGCGCACTGGCCGTAGCCTTGTCGAAACGCCTGCGGATGCAGGACGGGCAGCGCCTGGCACTTTAGTCATCATTCGCCGGCGGCTTGGCCGGTTCCGTACGCAATCCAGGCAATGGCTGATCCTTCGGCGGCCCAGGCACCGGCATGGGCGGCAGCAGCGGCGCGCCGGGCTGGCTGTCGTAGGCCTTGGGTACAGTGCTCGGGGTAATCTGAGGGTACGGCGTGGGCGTTGCCGTGCCAGGTGCCCCGGGCACCGGTGTAGTGATACGCGGCGGCGTGCCGGCGGCATGCGCCAAGGGCAGGCCGGCTAACAGCAGCGCGGCGAGGATCGCATGAAACATCAGCAACCTCCTGTCTGAACATTCCTACAGGCTACGCCTTAATACACGTTTCCGCCTGTCCGCTTGCCCTGCAAGCGCGCTAGACTCGTTGGCATAACCGTTACCTGCCTGATCAGAACAAAGGAAACACCATGAGTTCGGCATCCACGTCCGCCGCCACCGCCCGCCTCGACCGCATCCTCGCCGACGCCAAGCGCGACAAAGAGATGGGCTACCGCGACAAAGCCTTGAGAATGTACCCGCACGTGTGCGGCCGTTGCGCCCGTGAGTTCGCCGGCAAGCGCCTGAGCGAGCTGACCGTGCATCACCGTGACCACAACCACGACAACAACCCCCAGGACGGCTCCAACTGGGAGCTGCTGTGCCTGTACTGCCACGACAACGAGCACTCGCGCTATACCGACCAGCAGTACTTCAGCGAAGGCTCCACCAGCACCCCGAGCATCGCCAAGGCCACGCACAACCCGTTCGCCGGGCTGGCTGGCTTGCTGAAGAAAGACTGACTGTCGACACAGCCCCCCGCTGCTGCCGGCGAGCCCGTATAATCGCGCTTTTTTTGCGAAGGGCCCCGGCACGTGGCAAACAAACGGTACAGCTGCATCGGCCTGTTCAACCCAAAATCTGCAGAGAACGTAGGTTCGGTGATGCGCGCAGCGGGTTGCTACGGCGTCAACTCGGTGTTCTACACCGGCAAGCGCTACGAGCGCGCCCGCGACTTCGTCACTGACACCAAGCGCGTGCACTACGATATTCCGCTGATCGGCATCGACGACCTGCAGCGCATCATCCCGCTGGGTTGCACACCCGTTGCAGTGGAGTTGGTGGAAGGTGCACGGCCCCTGCCTGACTACACCCACCCTGATCGCGCCATCTATATCTTCGGGCCGGAAGACGGCAGTCTCGATGCCAGCGTGCGCGCATGGTGTGAAGAAACCATCTACATCCCTACCGAAGGCTGCATGAACCTCGCCGCGACGGTGAATGTGGTGCTATACGACCGTTTGGCCAAGGGGCTCAATACCCGCTCGGGCCCCAAGTTCAAGTAGCCGGGCAACGCGCAGCGCCCTACCAACATTGGCAAATTGCGACCGCTTGGCAACCCGACTGAACGTGTGCAGCAAGCATCTGGTCAGCTGCTTACACTTCAGATGGAGGGCTTGCCATGCTCGATATTCATTCCACTACGGCGTCACAGGACCATAACGTACAGGGCCTGGAACGGGTCGGTTCACTGGCCGGGGGTGCGCTGATGTTCACCAAGGGTATGCGCCACGGCGGGCTGGTCGGGCTGCTGCAGATGGCGGTCGGTGGCCTTGCGGTGGCTCGCGGAATCAGCGGCCATTGCTCGACCAAGGCCTGGTGGCAGAAGCATCGACAGGAATATCACCGTTTGCGCTCGGACATTGAACGCAGTGCGACGGAGCTGGAGGCGCTCAAACGCAGTGCCGAGGCGGCGACGCGCGGGGTGACGGTAACGGGGAAAGACCCGCTCACGGGTAGTTGATCAGTTGTTTTTAATGGCCCTGTCGCCAGCAGGGCCAGCCTGCAAGCTAACGCAACGCCTTGCTCTGCAAGACCTCGGATCGCCGCCCCAGCACGTTCTCACTGATCTGCACGAACTCCTCGGTGCTCACCTTCGGCAAGCGCATCAGCGCCTGGGTCACATCATCCAGTGAGCGCTTGGCCTGGGTGTGGATGCGGATCTCCTTGTCCAGCGCCTGCAACAGCAAAACACCACGGGCAACCTGGGCCGGGCTTGCCCGCTCGCCGCGCAACTGGGTGACCTTGGCCCCCTGCTTCTGCAAACGCGCCTGCCACACCTGGTAGCGGTCATCGCTCACCCCCCCGGCCCGGCGCAGCAACTCGTTGGCGTAATAATCGGTGAGGCTCTGGCCAAGCCAGTCGCTGTCAGCACTCACATGAACCTGCGCAAACAGCTGCACCAGTTCACGCAGCACAGGGCTGTTACCGCTCTCGCTGACCATGGGCCTGGCACTGTGCAGGTATATCGAGCCCCGCGCTGCCATTGCTCCGCGCCACATGCCATCACGGGCCCCCACCAACAGCAGCTTTGCCGGGTTGCGTGGGAATACCGCCTGCAGGTGCGGCCAGACGAAGGTCAGCAGGGTGAGATTGTCCATGCGGCGCATGCCCTGCCCCACCGGGGCCGCCACCGTCACCTCGGTCTCGCCCAGACGCGCACGTCGGCTGCCAAGGTCGCCGGCCAGCATCCAGCCAGTCGGGCGATCGAACAGGCGCGATACATTGTCGATACGGAACTTGTCCTTGCCGATGCGCGGCCAGGAGGTTTCGATGCTTTTCCAGCCCTCAGGCAGGTCGACCGACAAGCGCGCCACCAGTTCGGTGCCGTCTTGCTGGTCAAGGCGTGCCGGTGGCACCAGCTGGTCACCCAGGAACAAAGCCCAGTGAGGGGTAATGCGCGAGGAATAGGCACCGCTGCGTACTTTCTCGTCCAGCTTGACCCGGTAGCTGAGGCTGGTCTTGCCCGCCGCCGGGTGCCACACACCGCGCTCTCCCTGCACCTGCCACTGGCCGTCCGCCTGGAAAGCGCTGTAAGCCCCCTGCTTGCCCAGGTCGAAGTCGAGGCTACGCACGGCATTGCCGTCTGCCAGGGTCAGGCGCACTTCGGCCTGGCCACTGGCAGGCAACAGCCGCACCTGGTAGTCGAGGTCGACTTTCTTCGCCCAGGCAGGCGAGCTGGCCACAAGGCCCAGCAGGAGCAACAGCTGGCAACGCATACAGAAACTCCTTGTTTCCCAGAGGCGACGGAGGATGCCGCTCAGCTGGCGCGAAAAATCAGGTGGTCTTCCCAGTCGTCTTCGTCCACATCCTGCTCCCTGAGCATACGCCCCGACTGGGAAATGCGCTGTTCATGCACCTGGCTGCGGTCGCCGCAGACCAGGTGGTGCCATGCCGGCAGGTCCTTGCCCTCGCTGACCAGACGATACCCGCAGGTGCTCGGCAGCCACTTGAACTGGTCAGCCTTGCCAGGGGTGAGCTGGATGCAATCGGGCACTTGGGCGAAACGGTTGGGGTAGTCGCTGCACTGGCAGGTGTTCATGTCCAGCAGCTTGCAGGCAATACGGGTGTAATAGACGCTGTTGTCGTCCTCGTCCTCGAGCTTTTGCAGGCAGCACAAGCCACAGCCGTCACACAGCGACTCCCACTCTTGCGGGTCGAGTTGTTCGAGGGTCTTGCGCCGCCAGAACGGCGCGCTTTCAGCGATCATCACACGGGTTTCCTGCATTGGGCCTGCGCCAGGCTTGATGCTGGAAGCTCCAGGCAATTGCGGCGCGTATGGCTTTTTTCTGGTGGCTTGCAGCTTGAGTGTTGTAGCTGGGCGCCATGGCGGCGCCAGTCTAGAGCCTGGCCTTCGGCAATGCCAGACCGCTTGTCAGTAGCGACCGGCTGCAGCTCAATAGCCCCGCGCGAAATCCACTTCGCCACGCAACCCTTGCCCTGCCTGGTATTGCCGCACGTTCTCGACAAACAGCCGTACCATCGCCGCCGGCGAAGTCGGTGCCGAGCTATGCCCGGTCAGCAACAACCCCCACGCCGTCCAGAACGGGTGACGCTGCGGCAACGGCTCCTGCCGGCACACATCGATCACCGCGCCCGCCAGATCCCCCTGCTTCAGCGCCTCGACCAGGTCAGCATCGACCACCGCCACCCCACGCCCGGCATTGATGAACAGCGCACTGGGCCGGAAGCACTTGAACAGCGCGGCATCATAAAGGTCATGGGTTGCCGGGGTATCCGGCAACAGGTTGAGCACGTAATCGGCCTGCCCGACCATCCGTGGCAAATCAGCCAACCCGGCGACCTCGACGAACGGCGCCTGCTCGCGGGGCGTGCTGGCAATGCCATAGAGGGTCACGCCAAACGGCAAGAGAAATTCGGCCACGCGTTGGCCGATATCGCCGGTACCCACGATCAGCACCTTGCGCCCTTCAAGCGTACGCCCCGGGCGGTCGTCCCAACGGCGCTCCACCTGGCTCACCAGCCGAGACAGCACTTCGCGCTCGTGCCCCAGCATATAGGTGAGCATGTACTCGGCCATCACCTGGCCAAAGATGCCGACCGCACGGGTCAGGCGGTAATCACGCGGCAAGCCATCGGCCAGCAAGGGCGTGATGCCGGCCCAGGTCGATTGCATCCAGGCCGGCTTGTGGCCCTGGCGCAGCAGACTGGCAAGCAGGTCTGGCTGGCCCAGCCAGACCGGGCACTGGGGTGCCTGCAAGGCCAGTTCGGCGGAATCGCCGCTGGTCAGGATTTCCAGGTCCGGGGCCGCTTCAGCCAGCAGGCGGGCGTAGTTGGCATGATCCTGCTCAGCGATCAGAACGCGCATCAAAGTGACAACCTTGGCAGACAACGAAGGCGGCCCGGCATGCGGGCCACCTTGGGGTGTGAAGGGAGAGTGGCCGGGTCAGACCGGGTCGTTTCGGCGCAGAAGTTCTTCCGGCAAATGCTCGATGTACTCGTCCTCGGCCGGCGGCATCTGCAGGTGGTAACCCTGGTTTTCGAGGTTGTCCAGCACCTTGACGATGTCCTCGCGGGCCAGCTTGCGCTCGGGGCTCAGCACCAGGTCGAAGGCATGCACGGGCGTGCCGAAGAACGGCAGCAGCGCCTCGGGCACGCGCTCCAGGCCCTCGGCCTTGAGTACGTAGAGGTACATTTCGTTCTTGCGGGGGCTCTTGTAGATCGAGCAGATACGTTTCATCGGGTTTCTCCGGCGCCCGCCAGGTCGTCCAGCAGGGCCTGGCCCATCCGCTCACGGCGCCAGCCGCGCAGCGAATCGGGCAGTTGATAGGGGCCATTGGGGTAGCCGCTCTTGAGCAGGGCTTCCAGGGCCTTTTTGCGCAGCATCAGCTCCGGGGCAATGCCCAAGCGCTCGCCTTCGGCCTGGCCGATGGCGCGCAGGCGCTTGAGGATGCCGGCCGCTTCGATCGGCAGCGGTTCGGGCAACGTGGCCGGCCATTGCTCAGGCGGCAGGCTGGCGGCGCGCTTGATCAGCTCGATCAGGAAGGCGCCATCCTGGCGGATGGTGCGTGGGTGCATTTCATCGATCTTGGCCAGGGCCGACAAGTTGTCCGGCTGGTTCTTGGCCATTGGCCACAGCGAGTGTTCCTTGAGGATACGGTTGCGCGGCACATCGCGGCTGCGTGCTTCACGCTCGCGCCAGGCGCACAGCTCGCGGAGCACCGCCAGTTGCTGGCGGCCCAGCTTCCAGGCCAGCTTGACATCGCGGTACAGGGTCTCGGGCTCGACCTCACGGCGCAACGCCGCCACCAGTTCGGCACCGTCTTCCAGCACCCACGCGTACTTGTCGTCGGACAGCCGGGGGCGCAAGGCCGCAAACAGTTCGGCCAGGTGCACGGCATCCTCGGCGGCGTAGCTGACCTGGGTGTCCGACAGCGGGCGCTGCAGCCAGTCCGAGCGGGTTTCACCCTTGGGCAGCTCAAGGCCCAGCACTTCTTGGACCAGGCGCGAATAGCCCATGGAGAAGCCCAGGTTCAGGTAGCCCGCGGCCAACTGCGTGTCGAACAGCGGCTGGGGCAGCTTGCCGGTCAGGCGCAGCAGCACTTCGAGGTCTTCGCTGCAGGCGTGCAGCACCTTGACCACGCCTGCATCCTCTAGCAGTTCGCCCAGCGGCTGCCAGTCGCCGATCAGCAACGGGTCGATGAGATAAGCCCGCTCGCCGTCACCGATCTGGATCAGGCCGGCTTTCGGGTAAAAGGTGTCGACCCGCATGAATTCGGTGTCGAGCGCCACAAAGGGCAATGTGCGCCACCTCTGGCAGAGTTCGGCCAGGGTCTGGTCGTCACGGATCCAGTGTATTTCGATGGCCACGAGGCTCTCCCACAAACATTGGCGCGCAGTATATACGGCGCGGGCCCTGCGGGTGAAACCTGACGAACATCTGCGCCGACGGCGGTCAGCCTGGCAAGCGAAGCTTGGCGTAAGGCTCGCGGTCGATATCCAGCACTTCCACGCACAATTGCAGGTCTACGCCCGCCTGCTCAGGTATGGCCTCACGCAGTACCTCCAGCAAGCTGGCGGACAATTGCTTCTTTACCTCCGCCGGGCGCCCGCTGAGGATGGCCAGGCGCACATGGGCAAATGCCCGCTCGGCCGGTGCTGTGCCCACCCGGTAATGGGCGAACGCCTGGGCGCGGCTTTTGATGTCCGCCTCATCGGCAAACTGGCCGCTGCCGACCAGGGCGTGATTCAGGCGCAACAGCAGTACCTCGACATTCAGCTCGCGCAAGTTGTCGCTGTATTCCAGGTTCAGGTGAGGCATGGCACAGGTTCCAGGCGTTGGGGGAAGCGACAGCCTACCCCAGTCCCCTACCCGCGCAAAGGCGGCTATCCTCAAAGGTCAGGACCTTACTGACAACCCTGACAGAGGTGAAGAAATGCCAGTTCCGCATGATCTGCTCGCTGACTTGCACGTTACCGCCGATGCATTCCAGGCACTGATAGACAAGGACCAGACGCTGCATGCCCTGCACAAGGAATACAACGCCAAAGACAAGGAGGTGGTGGCCGCCGAAGGCAATGGGACCAACGACGATACCGTCAACCGCCTGCGCAAGGAGCGCCTGCTGATCAAGGACAAGATCGAGCGAATCATTCATCCGCCGAAATCCTGATGGCTCTCTGCTGAATCAATCGGCCTGTCGCCGGCAAGCCCGCTTGCCGGCGACAGGCCCAACACCCGTTACACAGCAGCCGATGCGTTCAAAGCCCCGTCCAGGTCTTCGATCAGGTCCCGGTAATCCTCGATCCCGATCGACAGCCGCAACAGGCTTTCACTGATGCCCATCACCCCCTTCTGCTCGGGGCTCAGTGAGTTGTGCGACATGCTCCAGGAGTGGTTGATCATGCTCTCCACGCCGCCCAGCGAATCGGCCAGGACAAAGATCTGCAATGCCTCCACCAGGCGGTTGAGCGCCGCCCGGTCACCGTTCTTGACCTTCATTGCCACCACCGCCCCGCCAGCGCGCATCTGGCGTTTGCACAGCGCGTGCTGCGGGTGGCTCTCCAGGCCCGGGTAATACACCTGCTCGATCTGCGGATGGCTTTCCAGAAAGCGTGCCACCTGCAGGGCATTGGCACACTGGCGCTCCATGCGCACGTCGAGGGTCTTCAGGCCACGCAGGGCCAGGTAACAGTCGAACGGGCCCTGGATTGCCCCCACGGCCATGCTGATCTTGCGCAGGCGCCCCAGCAAGGCGTCATTGGCAGCCACCACCACGCCGCCGGTCAGGTCGGAGTGGCCGCCAATGTATTTGCTGGCCGAATGCATCACCAGGTCCACACCGAGGGTGATCGGCCGCTGGTTCCACGGCGAGCAGAAGGTGTTGTCGATGCAGGTGAGGATGCCACGCGCCCGTGCCAGGTCGCAGACCGCCTTGATGTCGACCAGGTGCAGCAACGGGTTGGTCGGCGACTCGATCCAGATCAACTGGGTTTCGGGTTTGATCGCCGCCGCTACGGCCGCGACATCGTTGAGGTCGACATAGGTGGTGGTAAGGCCCGACGTGCGTGCGCGGTAGTCTTCAAGAATGCGGAAGGTGCCGCCGTAGACACCGTTCATCACCACCACATGAGCGTCCTTGGGGAGCAGCTCCAGCACCGTGGCGGTGGCGTTTACACCGGAGGCACAGGCCACCGCGCCAACACCCTCTTCAAGCGCCGCGACACAGCTTTCATAGGCATGCCGGGTCGGGTTGCCGACGCGGCTGTAGGCGTACTCGGGGTTGTCATCGAGGCTGCGCTTGATATACGAGCTGGCGGTGTAGATAGGCGGGAAGATCGCGTTGTCGGCGACACTGAACTGCTCACCGGCGTGGATGGTACGGGTGGCGAAATTGCGCGGCTTGTCGGACATGGTCGGGCCCATTGGCAGATGTAAGTGCGCAACTATCGCACAATCACCTGCCGCCACAACGCCGGCGGTTGCGGGAATTTTTTCTATCGTTGGGGTAATCTGGGGAATATTTTCCTGACCGCCAGCGGATCCTCATGGACAGTTTCGACCAGCACATCCTCACCCTGCTCCAGCGCGACGCCTCGCTCTCGCTCAAGGACCTGGCCGAAGCCGTCAACCTGTCCACCACCCCCTGCTGGAAGCGGGTCAAACGCCTGGAAGAGGATGGCTACATCCTCGGCCGCGTCGCCCTGCTCGACCCCGAACGCCTGGGCCTGGGCCTGACGGTATTCGTCCAGCTCAAGACCCAGCGCCACGACAGCGCCTGGCTTGAGCAGTTTGCCGAGACGGTGAAAGGCTTCGAGGAGGTGATGGAGTTCTATCGCATGTCAGGGGACTGGGATTACATGCTGCGGGTGGTGGTGGGGGATATCGCCGCCTACGACCGGTTCTACAAAAAGCTGATTACCAGCACCGATGGGCTCTCCAACATCACGTCCAGCTTTGCCATGGAGCAGATGAAATACACCACGGCTTTCCCGGTACACAGGCCCTGATCGGTGCCTGCCTTAGCGCCCCATCACTGCGCCGCCACCGCTTCGATCCGGTTCCCGGCCTTGGCCTTCTCAAGGCGAATCGCCACGAATTTCGACGTCGGCGTATAGGTGCCCTCGCCGTAACTTTCCAACGGCACCAGCGGGTTGGTTTCCGGGTAGTAGGCCGCTGCCTGCCCATCGGGAATGTCGTAGGGCACCAGGCGGAAGCCCGATACCCGGCGCTCCACACCGTCATCCCACAGTGACACCAGGTCTACGTGCTCACCCGGCTCGAAGCCCAGGCGGCGGATGTCCGCCTCGCTGACGAACACCACTTCTCGCAGGCCAAACACGCCCCGATAACGATCATCTAGCCCATAAAGCGTGGTGTTGTACTGGTCATGCGAGCGCATCGTCTGCAGGATCAGGTCAGGCTTGTCGCCACGGGCGAGCACCTGGGCATTGACCAGATGCTCTGGCAACGGGCTGGCACTGAAACGCGCCTTGCCGGTCGCCGTGCGCCAGCTGCGCTGGGCGGCACTGTTGCCCAAGTGGAAACCGCCTGGCTGCTGCAGGCGCTGGTTGAAGTTGGCAAAGCCGGGGATGACATCGGCGATCATGCTGCGAATACGGCCATAGTCGGCAACGGCGTATTCCCAATCGATGGGCTTGTTGCCCAGCGTGGCCTTGGCCATGCCGGCAATGATCCAGGGTTCCGACCGCATGTGCGGGGAACGCGGGCGCAGTTGGCCATGGGAGATATGCACCATGCTGAAGGTGTCTTCCACGGTCACGCCCTGCGGCCCGCCGGCTTGCAGGTCGATCTCGGTGCGCCCCAGGCAGGGCAGGATCAGCGCATCGCGGCCAGTGACCAGGTGCGAACGGTTGAGCTTGGTGGAGATTTGCACCGTCAGCGCACAGTTGCGCAGGGCCGCGTGGGTGCGGGGGGTGTCCGGCGTCGCCTGGGCGAAGTTGCCACCCAGCGCGATGAACACCTTGGCACGCTGTTGCTCCATGGCCTGGATCGCCAGCACCGCGTTGTGCCCATGGGCGCGAGGTACGCGGAACTGGAAGCGTTTTTCCAAGGCATCGAGCAACGCCGCCCTGGGTTTCTCGTCGATGCCCATGGTGCGGTCGCCTTGCACGTTGCTGTGGCCACGCACCGGCGACAGGCCCGCCCCGGGCTTGCCGACGTTGCCGCGCAACAGTTGCAGGTTGACAATCTCCTGCACGGTCGGCACCGAGTGACGGTGCTGGGTGATGCCCATCGCCCAGCACATGATCACCCGCTCGGCCTTGCGGTACATGCGCGCGGCCAGCTCGATCTCGGCCAGGGTCAGGCCGGACTGCTCGACGATATGGTCCCACGAGGTGGCATCCACTGCCGCCAGGTAGGCGTCCACACCGCTGGTGTGCGCGGCGATGAAGTCATGGTCCAATACCGCTGGTTCACCCTTGGCCTGGGCTTCGCGCTCCCACTGCAGCAGGTACTTGGCAATGCCGCGCATGGCCGCCATGTCGCCGCCCAGGGCTGGGCGGAAGTAGGCGGTGTTGGTCGGCTCGGAGCCGTTGCTGAGCATTTCGAACGGGTGCTGCGGGTGCTGGAAGCGCTCCAGGCCACGCTCTTTGAGCGGGTTGAAGCACACCACCTGGGCGCCGCGCTTGACCGCTTCACGCAGCGGTTCGAGCATGCGCGGGTGATTGGTGCCGGGGTTCTGGCCGATGACGAAGATCGCGTCGGCCAGTTCCAGGTCGTGAAACACCACGGTGCCCTTGCCTACGCCGAGGGTTTCCGACATGCCCACGCCACTGGCCTCATGGCACATGTTCGAACAGTCAGGGAAGTTGTTGGTGCCATAGGCGCGGACGAACAGCTGGTAGAGGAATGCCGCCTCGTTGCTGGCCCGGCCGGAGGTGTAGAACTCGGCCTCATCGGGCGAATCGAGCGCCTGCAAGTGCCGGGCAATCAGGGCAAAGGCCTCTTCCCAGGAGGTTTCGACGTAATGGTCGGTAGCCGCATCGTAGCGCATCGGGTGGGTCAGGCGGCCCTGGTATTCGAGCCAGTAGTCGGTCTGCTCGGCCAGCGCGCTGACGCTGTACCTGGCAAAAAACGCGGGGTCGACCGAACGGCCGGTGGCCTCCCAGTTGACCGCCTTGGCGCCGTTCTCGCAGAACTTGACCATGTCGCTTTCCGGCGACTCGCCCCAGGCGCAGCCGGGGCAGTCGAAACCGCCGTTCTGGTTGGTCTTGAGCATGGCCCGCAGGTTCTTGAAGGCGTTGTCACTGCCCAGCCAGCTCTTGGTCACGCTCTTGAGCGCGCCCCAGCCGGCGGCCGGCCCCTTGTAGTCCCTGATATGGTCGTCCTGGCTCATGCGGTCAATCCTCACGCGGGCATCGAAAAGTGCAGCGGATCGTGTCGTCCGGTGCTTGTTTTCCAGCCTATGGAGGCCGACAGGGGGCCGTCCAATCGAAATGTCTTACGGGGTGATAGGCCGTTTCGATGATGGGCTGGTGTTGGCAGCGTTCCCTCCGCGGGTAATCACGCAAACGCGACCATCCGATCAAGGCCTTGGAGTACTGGCCCTGCAGCCGTGATAGATGAGATTGATCAAGCAGTCGGGCAAAGCAATTTGACGGCGAACACCGCAGGTTATAGCGTGGAACCAGTACTCCTCCCCTGCCGAGCGCGAACGTGGAACAGAACAGCCGGGCCCTGATCGACGGCTTCAACCGGAAAATCGACTACCTGCGGATGTCGGTCACGGACCGCTGCGACTTCCGTTGCGTCTACTGCATGGCTGAAGACATGCAGTTCCTGCCGCGCCAGCAGATCCTCAGCCTTGAGGAATTGTTCCAGGTGGCTGAACGCTTCGTCGCCTTAGGCACTCGCAAGATTCGCCTCACCGGCGGCGAGCCGCTGGTCCGCCAGGGCATCGTCGACCTGTGCGGGCGCATTGCCGCCCTGCCCGGCCTGCGTGAACTGTGCATGACCAGCAACGGCTCGCAGCTCCACCGCCTGGCTCAGCCGCTGTTCGACGCCGGCCTGTCACGCCTGAACATCAGCCTCGACAGCCTCGATGCAGAACGTTTCAAGCAACTGACCCGCACCGGCGACCTGGCCCAGGTGATCGCCGGCATCGACGCGGCCCGCCGCGCGGGTTTTCAGCGCATCAAACTCAACTGCGTGGTGCTCAAGGGGCGCAACGACCATGAGCTGGTCGACCTGGTGCGCTTTGCCATCGACCGCGAACTGGACATCACTTTCATTGAAGAAATGCCGCTGGGCGTGATCAACGAGCATGAACGCGGCGAGTCGTTCTGCTCCAGCGACGAAGTGCGCGCGCGGTTGGCCGAGCAATTCACCCTGATCGAATCGACCGAGTCGTCCCAGGGCCCGGCGCGTTACTGGCGCCTGGCAGAAGCGGCGAGCACCCGTGTCGGGTTCATCTCGCCGCACAGCCACAACTTCTGCGCCACCTGCAACCGTGTGCGCCTGACCGTCGAAGGCCGGCTGCTGCTGTGCCTGGGCAATGAACATTCGATGGACCTCAAACAGGTGCTGCGTGCCCACCCGGGTGATGCCGAGCGGCTGGAAAAAGCCATCCGCGATTCACTGCACCTCAAGCCCTACCGCCATCATTTCGAGGTCGGTGGCGATGTGCAGATCCTGCGCTTCATGAACATGACCGGCGGCTGACCGGCCGTCTCTGGACTTCCATGATCGTTCACTCTCGCCCCGATGTGTTGCGCGTGCTGTTCACCCTCAAGGGTTCGATTGTCAAGCGCATTGCCTTGCGCTGCCTGATGGTCACCTTGCTCGCCGCCTTGATCGTGCTGGTCGAACGCCACTTCCCGGCGTTTTTCTACCCCGTCAGCGCCACCCCCTTCACGCTGCTTGGCCTGTCGCTGTCGATCTTCATGAGCTTTCGCAACAATGCCTGTTACGACCGTTGGTGGGAAGGGCGCAAGGCCTGGGGGAAGATGATCATCGAGACCCGCTCGTTCGTACGTGAGAGCGTGGTGATCGCCGATGAAAAGCTGCGCGCCGAGGTGCTGCGCAGCCTGTGCGGCTTTGCCCATGCGCTCAATGCCCGGTTGCGCAACGAGGATGAGGGGGCCGCCGCCCGGCCGTGGCTGGCCAACCCCGCTGCGATCCGCCCGCACAATGTCTGCGACGGTATTTTGCAGGAGGTTGGCGCCCGCTGCTCACGCCTGGCCGAGCAGCAGCAAATCAGCGACTGGCGCTACAGCCTGTTGGAACAACGCCTGGTCGGGCTGTCAGAGGTACAGGCCACCTGCGAGCGGATCAAGGGCACACCGCTGCCCTTTCCCTATACCCTACTGCTGCACCGGACCATCTACATCTTCTGCCTGTTGCTGCCGTTCGCGCTGGCCGAGCCGCTGGGCTGGCTGGCACCGCTGTTTACCACCATTGTGGGGTACACCTTCTTTGGGCTGGATGCGATCGGCAATGAACTGGAAGACCCGTTCGGGCGAGACGAGAACGACCTGCCGACCGATGCCATGGTGCGCACGGTCGAGCGGGATGTGCTGGGGGCCTTGGGCGTGGAGCCGCTGCCACCGGCGCTGCAGCCGGTGGAGCATGTGTTGAGCTGACTGGCCCTATCGCCGGCAAGCTGGCGATAGGGCCGGAACTGATCAACCGCGTGTGTCGCAGGGCGCGATGGGCTTAAGGTGCTTCACAAAATTACAAGGCTGGTGCCGCGCATCCAGCTGCTCCACCAGGATGCCTTCCCACGCCGTGCGGCAGGCACCGGTAGAACCTGGCAGGCAGCACACCAGAGTGCCATTGGCCATGCCGGCCAACGCCCGGCTCTGCACGGTCGAGGTACCGACATCAAGAATGGACAACGCCCGGAACAGCTCGCCGAAACCGTCGATACGCCGATCGAACAGGCACTCCACCGCTTCCGGTGTGCTGTCCCGCCCGGTGAAACCGGTGCCGCCGGTGATCAGCACCACCTGCACCTGCTCATCGGCAATCCAGGTGGCCACCTGGGCGCGGATCTTGTACAGGTCGTCCTTGAGCAGCGCACGCGCCACCAGGCGATGGCCAATCTGCACCGGGCGGCTGGCGAGCAGCTCACCCGAAGTGTCGTTGTCGTAGGTGCGGGTGTCGCTGACCGTCAGTACGGCGATATTGAGCGGTACGAAGACCGCGTCGGATTGAACGCGCACAGTGAAGCTCCTTGTATGGCATGGTCGTTACGCTAGAGACATGACCAGAGCGCGTCCAATCGATATGCCGTACCGCCCGATCAATGACATCTATCGCTGACTTGGTTAAGGTCAGCACAACCAGACCCCAGGCACTCCCATGGACATCAAGCAGCTCAAGTTCCTCATCGCCCTCGACCAGACCCGCCACTTCGGCCAGGCTGCGGCGCTGTGCCATATCACCCAGCCGACCCTGTCCATGCGCCTGCGCAACCTGGAAGACGAACTGGAACTGGTGCTGGTCAAACGCGGCCAGCGCTTCGAGGGCTTCACCGAAGCCGGCGAGCGCATCCTGGCCTGGGCCCGCACCCTGCTCGCCGCCCATGATGGCCTGCAGGCCGAGGCAGCCAGCTGCCGCGGCCAAGTGGTTGGTAGCTTGCGCCTGGGCACCGTGCCGCTGGCCAGCTTCAACCCCATGCAGCTGCTGCTGCCGCTGCGCGAAAAATACCCCGAGCTGCAGTTTCAGCTCAGCTCGCACAGCACCGAGCAGATCATGGATGGCCTGAGCCGCAACCAGCTCGACCTGGGGATCTGCTATCTGGACCAGGTCAACGCCAACTTCTTCGAGGTGATCGAACTGGGCACCACCACCATGGGCCTGCTGCACGATACCCGGCACTTCCAGTTCGAAGCCGACACCCTGCGTTGGGAGGAACTGGGCGAAATCCCTCTGGGCTTGCTGAGCAAGGGGATGCACTACCGTCAGTCGCTCGACCTGAGCTTTCGCAGCCGCAGCCTGGAACCCAATGCCGTGCTGGAAAGCGACTCGAGCTTCCAGTTGGTTCAAGCCATCAACACCGGCGTGTGCTGCGCAATCATGCCGCTCGATTGCGGGTTGGAAGACCTGAGCGAGCACATGCGCATCATCCCGATCACCGACGCCAGCATCCACAGCCCCGTCGGCCTGCTGCTGCGCCGCAGCGAGCCGCGCTCGGCGATTGCCGAACAGTGTTTTGACGAGGCCCGCACACTGTTTCAGCCCTCCTGAGCGGCAGTCGCCTGACGGTACTGGCGCGGTGTAAAACCCGTAAGTTGCTTGAACTGCCGGCTGAAAGCACTGTGGTCGGTGTAACCGCACTGCAACGCCACTTCGGTGATCGGCAAGTCGCTGTGCAGCAGCCGATGGGCATGTTCCAGCCGCGCCTTGTGAATCATTTGCCGAGGTGTGAGGTGGAATACCCGCTTGCAGTAGCGCTCCAGTTGCGCGACGGAAATGCCGGCAATGCGGGTCAGTTCACCCAGGCTGATCGGTTGATGAAAGTGCCGCCGAATATGCTCGTCCACCGCGGCCAGGCGCTGGTAGGCGGGGTGCGTGTCTGCCGCTGACTGCAGGTCGACCGAAATGCCTACCAGCCCGATGATCTGGCCAGCACTGTCGTGCAGCGGGCGCTTGTGCGTCAGGCACCAGCCCGGTTCACGGCTGCCGTACAGGTGCAGCTCGAGCTGGTCTTCCAGCACCAGCCCATCCTTGAGCACACGACGGTCCTGCTCGGTATAACCGGGGCCCAGTTGCGCCGGGAAGACTTCGGCGCTGGTCTTGCCCAACAGTGGTTGCAGGCGCTTGAGGCCGCAGCGCTGAACCAGGGTGTTGTTGGCCAGCACATAGCGGGCATCCGGATCCTTGATGAAGATCGCGGCGTTGGGGATGGCATCGAGGATCGGCAACAGCAGGGATACCCCGGCGAGCAGTGCCTGAAGGCTGGCGGGGCGCTGCTGGTCCAAGTTCTGGTACAGGGCTGCCAGGGTGGCGTCGGCCATCAGTCAATTCTCTAGTGTCTGCACCGGCGCCATCGCCGGCAAAACTCTCAAACCCTTGTACAGCAGGGCCTCCAGCCTATCCAGCCTGGCGACCGGCGCGCCAGTCTTTTCTGCAATTGTGCCGATTTCGTCATCTGCCCTGCAGAAAACCATCAAGAACCGTGGCCCCGTTCGGTCCACTCTAGTTCCCACGCAAGCCGCCCAAGACCTACAAGAGCGCGGCCCCAAAAGCCGCACCTGGTGACATCAGACCTGCCTATCCAAAACCTACAAAAAGGCGACCCCATGTCAGGCAAATTCAAGAAACAGCTGTCATTGCTGGACCTCACCTTCATCGGCCTCGGCGCCATCTTCGGCTCCGGCTGGCTGTTCGCCGCCAGCCACGTTTCGGCCATTGCCGGGCCGGCCGGCATCCTCTCCTGGTTTCTCGGCGGCTTCGCCGTACTGCTACTGGGCATCGTTTACTGCGAGCTCGGCGCCGCGCTGCCACGCGCAGGGGGTGTGGTGCGCTACCCGGTGTACTCGCACGGCCCGCTGCTCGGCTACCTGATGGGTTTCATCACCCTGATCGCCTTCTCCAGCCTGATCGCCATCGAAGTGGTCGCATCACGCCAGTACGCCGCGGCCTGGTTCCCTGGCCTGACCAAGGCCGGCTCCAGCGACCCCACCGTGCTCGGCTGGTTGGTGCAGTTTGCGCTGCTGGGGCTGTTCTTCCTACTCAACTACCGCAGCGTCAAGACCTTCGCCAAGGCCAACAACCTGGTCAGCGTGTTCAAGTTCATCGTGCCGCTGCTGGTGATCGGTGTGCTGTTCACCTTCTTCAAGCCAGAGAACTTCGAGGTCCAGGGCTTCGCCCCCTTCGGCATGTCCGGTGTGGAAATGGCCGTCTCGGCTGGCGGCATCATCTTCGCTTACCTGGGCCTGACACCAATCATCTCGGTGGCAAGCGAGGTCAAGAACCCACAGCGCACCATACCCATCGCGCTGATCCTCTCCGTGCTGCTGTCCACCGCGATCTATGCCCTGCTGCAACTGGCCTTCCTTGGCAGCGTGCCAACCGAAATGCTGACCAACGGCTGGGCTTCGGTGACCAAGGAACTGGCCCTGCCCTACCGTGACATCGCCTTGGCCCTGGGCGTAGGCTGGCTGGCCTACCTGGTGGTGGCCGATGCGGTGATCTCCCCCAGCGGCTGCGGCAACATCTACATGAACGCCACCCCGCGGGTGATCTATGGCTGGGCCCAGACCGGCACCTTCTTCAAGTATTTCACCCGCATCGACGAGCAATCGGGCATCCCACGCCCGGCGCTGTGGCTGACCTTCGGCCTGTCAGTGTTCTGGACCCTGCCCTTTCCGTCCTGGGAAGCGCTGATCAACGTGGTGTCTGCAGCCCTGGTGCTGAGCTATGCCGTAGCGCCGGTCACCGTCGCTGCCCTGCGCCGCAATGCGCCAGATATGCCACGCCCGTTCCGGGTCAAGGGCATGGGCGTGCTGGGCCCGCTGTCGTTCATCATCGCCGCGCTGATCGTCTACTGGTCCGGCTGGAACACCGTGTCGTGGCTACTGGCCCTGCAGATCGTGATGTTCGTGCTGTACCTGCTGTGCGGCCGCTTCGTGCCGACCCAGCACCTGTCGCTGGCCCAGCAGGTGCGCTCCAGCGCCTGGCTGATCGGCTTTTACGCGGTGACCATCCTGCTTTCCTGGCTGGGCAGTTTCGGCGGCCTGGGCGTGATCGGCCACCCGTTCGATACCGTGGTCGTCGCGGCCTGCGCGCTGGGCATCTACTACTGGGGTGCTGCCACCGGCGTGCCGGCCCACCTGGTGCGCCTGGAAGGCGAAGACGAAAGCGAAACAAGCCACGAGGCCCAGGCCGCCGCTCGCCCGGCTGCACTGGCCTCCTGAAGGCTACTGGCCCTGTCGCCGGCACAACCAGCACAAAAGCAGGCTCACTAGAGAATGGACATGCCCATGAAACACGTTCACGTCATCGACTCGCACACCGGCGGCGAACCGACCCGCCTGGTAATGAATGGCTTCCCGCAACTCAATGGGCGCAGCATGGCCGAGCAGCGCGATGAGTTGCGCGAGCTGCACGACCACTGGCGCCGCGCCTGCCTGCTGGAGCCACGCGGCAACGATGTGCTGGTCGGTGCGCTGTACTGCGCACCGGTGTCGGAAGACGCCACTTGTGGGGTGATCTTTTTCAACAATGCCGGGTACCTGAACATGTGTGGCCACGGCACCATCGGGCTGGTCGCCTCGCTACGGCACCTGGGGCTGATCCAGCCGGGCGTGCACAAAATCGACACGCCGGTCGGCCAGGTCAGCGCCACCCTGCACGAGGACGGCGCGGTCACCGTCGGCAACGTGCCGTCCTATCGCTACCGCCGGCAGGTATCGGTGGACGTGCCAGGCCATGGCGTGGTGCACGGCGACATCGCCTGGGGCGGCAACTGGTTCTTCCTGGTTTCAGAGCACGGCCAGCGCATCGAGCTGGACAACCGCGAAGCTCTCACCGCGTTCACCTGGGCAATGCTCAAGGCCCTGGAGGCCCAAGGCATCACCGGCGAGCACGGCGCCCCCATCGACCATATCGAGCTGTTTGCCGCCGACCCTGATGCCGACAGCCGCAACTTCGTCATGTGCCCCGGCAAGGCCTATGACCGCTCGCCTTGCGGCACCGGCACCAGCGCCAAGCTGGCCTGCCTGGCCGCCGACGGCAAGCTCGCCGAAGGCCAGACCTGGGTCCAGGCCAGCATTACCGGCAGCCAGTTCCACGGCCGCTACGAGCGCGAAGGTGAGCATATTCGCCCGTTCATCACCGGCCGCGCCTACATGACCGCCGACAGTACCCTGCTGATCGACGAACAAGACCCTTTCGCCTGGGGCATCTGACTGCCCAGGCCATTTTCTTCGCAACCCAGACTGAATACTGCAAGGAGTGATACCCATGAGCGACAATATTTTCACCGGCTGCATGCCTGCCCTGATGACACCCTGCACCGCCGAGCGCAAGCCAGACTTCGACGCCCTTGTGCGCAAAGGGCGCGAGCTGATCGAGGCCGGCATGAGCGCCGTGGTCTACTGCGGCTCGATGGGCGACTGGCCACTGCTGACCGAAACCGAGCGCCAGGAGGGCGTGGCGCGCCTGGTTGCCGCCGGCATCCCGACCATCGTCGGCACCGGCGCGGTGAACACCCGTGAAGCCGTGGCCCATGCAGCCCATGCCGCCAAGGTCGGCGCCGCCGGCCTGATGGTCATCCCCCGCGTGCTGTCGCGTGGCGCCTCTCTGATCGCCCAAAAGCACCACTTCGCCGCGATCCTGCAAGCGGCGCCGAAGCTGCCTGCAGTGATCTACAACAGCCCCTACTACGGCTTTGCCACCCGTGCCGACCTGTTCTTCGAACTGCGCCGCGACTACCCGAACCTGATCGGTTTCAAGGAGTTCGGTGGTGGTGCCGACCTGCGCTACGCCGCCGAGCACATCACCTCCAAAGACGACGATGTGACCCTGATGGTCGGCGTGGATACCCAGGTAGTCCATGGTTTCGTCAACTGCAACGCCACCGGCGCCATTACCGGCATCGGCAATGCCCTGCCGCGTGAAGTGCTGCAACTGGTGAGCCTGAGCAAGCAAGCGGCCAAGGGTGACGCCAGGGCCCGCCGCCTGGCACGCGAGCTGGAGTCGGCATTGGCGGTGCTGTCGTCGTTCGATGAGGGCTGCGACCTGGTGCTGTATTACAAACACCTGATGGTGCTCAACGGCGACCGCGAATACAGCCTGCACTTCAACGAAACCGATGCGCTCACCGACGCCCAGCGCAACTACGCCGAACAGCAGTACGCGCTGTTCCGCACGTGGTATGCCAGCTGGTCGGCCGAGCAGAACCTGGCCTGAACCCTGGGGCTGCTTGGCAGCCCCGATCCAGAACCCGACTATGAAGGAGGCTCCATGCCCCTGACAGGCAAACTGCTGATCGGCCAACGCCCCGTACCCGGCAGCCGCGAAGCGATCCGCGCCATCGACCCGGCTACCAACCAGCCCCTGGAACCCGCCTATGCCGGCGGTACCGGGGAACACGTGGCCCACGCCTGCGAACTGGCCTGGGCTGCGTTCGACGCCTACCGCGAAACCTCACTGGAGCAACGCGCAATCTTTCTCGAAACCATCGCCCAGCAGATAGAAGCGCTGGGCGATGCCTTGATCGGCCGTGCCGTGGCCGAAAGTGGCCTGCCCAAGGCACGTATCCTGGGCGAACGGGGCCGTACCTGTGGCCAACTGCGCACCTTCGCCCGCGTGGTGCGCAGTGGTGAATGGCTGGATGTGCGCGTCGATGCCGCCCAACCACAGCGTCAGCCCCTGCCGCGCGCCGACCTGCGCCAGCGCCAGGTGGCCTTGGGGCCGGTAGCGGTGTTTGGCGCCAGCAACTTCCCGCTGGCCTTCTCGGTGGCCGGTGGCGACACCGCCTCGGCCCTGGCCGCCGGCTGCCCGGTGGTGGTCAAGGCACACGGCGCGCACCCGGGCACCAGTGAGCTGGTCGGCCAGGCCGTCGCTCGCGCCGTGCAGCTGTGCGGCCTGCCAGAGGGCGTCTTCTCGCTGCTGTATGGTGCTGGGCGTGAAGTGGGCATCGCCCTGGTCAGCGACCCGCGGATCAAGGCCGTTGGCTTCACCGGTTCGCGCAGCGGCGGTTTGGCCCTGTGCCACGCGGCTCAGGCGCGCCCGGAACCGATCCCGGTGTATGCCGAGATGAGCTCGATCAACCCGGTGTTCCTGTTCGACGCAGCCTTGCAGGCGCGTGGTGAGGTACTGGCCCAAGGTTTCGTTGCCTCGTTGACCCAGGGCGCCGGGCAGTTCTGCACCAACCCCGGCCTGATAGTCGCCCGCCAAGGCCCGGCACTGCAGCGTTTTGTCGCCGCCGCCAGCGAGCAAGTACGCCATGCAGCGGCGCAGACCATGCTGACCCCGGGCATTTTCAATGCCTACGCAGCGGGTGTGGGCGCCCTGACCGAAAACAGCAATGCCAAGGTCGCGGCCTGCGGCCAACCCCCGCAAGGCCCGAACCAGTGCCAGGCTCAGCTGTTCGTCACCCAGGCCAGCGCGTTTCTCGCCGACCCGGGCTTGCAGGCCGAGGTGTTTGGCGCCGCTTCGTTGGTGGTGGCCTGCGACAGCGATGAACAAGTCCGCCAGGTGGCCGAGCACTTGGAAGGCCAACTGACCGCGACCCTGCACCTGGACGATGCCGACCTCGACAGCGCCCGCAGCCTGCTGCCGACCCTCGAACGCAAGGCCGGGCGCCTGCTGGTCAATGGCTGGCCGACCGGGGTTGAGGTGTGCGATGCGATGGTCCACGGCGGGCCGTTCCCGGCAACGTCCGATGCGCGCAGCACCTCGGTGGGCACGGCTGCGATCCTGCGTTTTCTGCGGCCGGTGTGCTATCAGGACTTCCCCGATGCCTTGCTGCCGCAGGCGCTGAAGCACGCAAACCCGCTGCAGGTGCGGCGCTTGCTCGACGGCAAGCGGGAACACTGAATCATGGCCCACGCCCCCTCCCAGACCGATATCGCTGTGGTCGGCGCCGGCATTGTCGGTGTCGCCTGCGCCCTGCAACTGGCCCGCCAGGGCCGCCGCGTGCTGCTGATCGACCGCCAACCGCCGGGCCACGGCGCCTCCTACGGCAATGCCGGACACCTGGCTACCGAGCAGGTGTTCCCGATTGCCGACCTGTCGATCCTCAAGCGCCTGCCGCGCATGCTGCTGGACCCGATGGGGCCCCTGCGGCTGGACTGGAAGTACCTGCCCAAGGCGTTGCCCTGGTTCACCCGGCTGCTGCTCAACCTGCGCCCGGAGCCGTTCCAGCGCAGCGTGGCCGGCATCCGTGCACTGAACGAAGGCAGCCTGGGCGCCTGGCAGCGTTTGCTCGGCTCCATCGGGCGCAGCGAGCTGTTCAAGGAGGACGGCTCGTTGCTGGTGTTCGAGCGCGCCGAGTCGCGCCCGGCACTGGAAGCGTTGCAGGCACGCATGCAACAGCAGGCGGTGCCGGCTGAATTCTGGTCGGCCGACACGGTGCGCGCCGCTGCGCCAGAGTTGACCTCGTCGATCTTGGGCGGCTTGTTTTTCCCCCGTACCGGGCATTTCATCGACCCTTACCGCGTGGTAATCGAGTTGTTCGAAGCCGCCAAGGCCAGTGGCGTGCGCTTCGTCCAGGCGCAGGTCGATGGCGGACAACTGAATGGCAATGGCGTGCAGCTCAACACCGGCCAAGGTACGTTCCATGCGCGCCAGGTGCTAATCAGTTGCGGCGCGCACTCAGCGCAACTGACCACGGCTCTGACCGGCAAACGAGTCCCTCTGGACACCGAGCGTGGCTATCACCTGATGCTGCCTGGCGAGCAGCAGCGCTTGCCATTCGCCGTCACCTCGCTGGAGCGCAAGTTCATCATGACGCCAATGGCCGAGGGCTTGCGCCTGGCTGGCACGGTGGAGTTCGCCGGTCTCGATGCACCGCCGAGCATGCAGCGGGCGTGGCAGTTGCACCGGTTGAGCAAGGGTTTGTTCCAGCGTGAACTGAATGCCGAAGGGGCGACGCCGTGGATGGGCTTGCGGCCTTCGCTGCCGGACTCGCTGCCGGTGATCGACCGGGTGTGTGATGGGCGCGTGCTGCTAGCGTTTGGGCATCAGCACCTGGGGTTGACCCAGGCGGCGGTGACAGCGGAATGGGTGGCGGGGTTGGCTGAACGGGAGCTTCGTGCCGAGTTGAAGGGTTACCGGTTGGATCGGTTTTGAGCCGGGGCCGCTGTGCGGCCCAATCGCCGGCAAGCCGGCTCCTACAGAATTGCACAATGCCAGATAGCAGTGATGCCTGTGCAGGAGCCGGCTTGCCGGCGATTGGGCTGCACAGCAGCCCCTCCAGGAATCAGCGATAACGCTCAAGCCAGTGCGCGTAAGGCGCAGGCAAAGTCCACGAGGCTTTATCGACGCCCAGTTCCTTGGCCGCAAAATACGCCCAGTGCGGGTCAGCCAGGTGCGCACGCCCCACCGACACCAGGTCGAGCTGATTGGCTTTCAACGCCCCTTCCGCCAACTGCGGGGTACCGAAGCCCCACGCCGAAGTCACTGGCAAACCTGCCTCACGACGCACACGCTCAGCGATCGGCCCCATGAAGGCAGGGCCCCATGGAATGTTGGTGTCCGGGATGGTGAAGCCGACGCTGACACTGAGCAGGTCCAGGCCACCCGCCTTGAACAGGCGGGCCAACTCGATGGACTCTTCCAGCGTCTGCTCATCACGGCCGTCGTATTCCAGCACGCCAAAGCGGACGGTCAGCGGCAGGTTTTCCGGCCACACCTCGCGCACGGCTGCCAGGGTTTCCAGCAGGAAGCGGCTGCGGTTCTCGAAGCTGCCACCGTAGGCATCGGTGCGCTGGTTGGAGTGCTCGGAGAAGAAGCTCTGCCCCAGGTAGCCGTGAGCGAAGTGCAGTTCGATCCATTCAAAGCCCGCATCACGCGCTCGACGTGCGGCATCGACGAAGTCCTGCTTGACCCGGGCAATGTCGTCCAGGGTCATTTCACGCGGCACTTTCGGCAAGTGGGCGCCGAAGGCGATGGCCGACGGGGCGATGGTGTCCCAGCCTCGCGCGTCATCCGCGGCGATATGGTCATCACCTTCCCACGGGCGGTTGGCACTGGCCTTGCGCCCCGCGTGGGCGATCTGGATGCCCGGCACCGAGCCTGCAGCCTTGATCGCCTGCACCACCGGCACAAAGGCCTGGGCATGGGCATCGCTCCAGATACCGGCGCAACCGGGGGTGATACGCCCTTGCGGCGCCACCGCAGTGGCTTCGACCACCAGCAGGCCGGCGCCACCACGGGCCAGGCCGGCGTAATGCACCTGGTGCCAATCGTTGATCATGCCGTCCTCGGCCATGTACTGGCACATCGGCGGAATGGCGATGCGGTTGCGCAAGGTGACGTCTTTGAGGGTATAGGGTTCGAACAGTGCGGACATGGAGAACTCCGGGTTCATCTGAATACGATAGTTCGATCATAATCGAACTATGGCAATTAATGAAACCCCCGTTATCATGACGCCCATGCGAGCCTACAAACATCCCACCCCTGAAGACCTGATCCTCGAGCGCCTGCTGTATGCGCTGAGCGACCCTGTACGCATGGAAATCGTGCGCCACCTGGCAGGCGTGGCGGAAGCCAGCTGCGGCGAGCTGGACGGCGGCCGGCCGAAGTCCAGCATGTCCCATCATTTTCGCGTGTTGCGCGATGCGGGGCTGGTGCAAACGCGCAATGTGGGCACTACCCATATGAACTCACTGCGCAGCGAAATGCTCGATGCACGCTTCCCCGGTTTGCTGGAGTGCATTTTGCGTCAGCGGTGAGCCAGAGTTGGCTGTGGGGGCCGGAACAAGCAAAAAAAAACCACGAGGTCACCCCCGTGGCTTTCGATCACAACGCTGACGCTTACAGCGCCATGTCGTTCTCTGGCTTGCTCTCAACCGGCTGGCTAGCACCCGTGCTGGTACCGACGCTCTGGTCAATGACCGGCGGCTTCTCCAGCTGCAGGACTTCAGCGGTGTAGTTCCACTCTTTCTGCGTGGCCGCTGCCGAATCGTTGAGCTTGGTGCCGTAGCTCGGCACGATCTCTTTGATCTTGGCTTGCCATTGCGGGGTGGCGACCTTGTCCTTGAACACGGTTTCCAGGACGTTCAGCATGATCGGCGCGGCGGTCGAGGCGCCTGGCGATGCGCCCAGCAGGCCGGCGATGGTGCGGTCTTGCGAGGCCACCACTTCGGTACCCAGCTTCAGCACGCCGCCCTTGTCTGCGTCACGCTTGATGATCTGCACGCGCTGACCGGCCTGCCACAGCTTCCAGTCTTCCTTCTTGGCGTTCGGGAAGTAGGTGCGCAGCGCTTCGAAGCGGTCGTCGTCCGACAGCATCAGCTGGCCAGCGAGGTACTCGACCAGCGGGTACTGCTCGATGCCGACCTTGGTCATTGGCCACACGTTGTGCATGGTGGTGCTGCTGAGCAGGTCCAGGTACGAACCGTTCTTCAGGAACTTGGTCGAGAAGGTGGCGAATGGCCCGAACAGGATCACGCGCTTGCCGTCCAGCACACGGGTGTCCAGGTGCGGTACCGACATGGGTGGCGCGCCGGTCGAGGCGATGCCATAGGCCTTGGCCATGTGCTGCATGGCGATGGTCGGGTTCTCTGTCACCAGGAACGAACCGCCGACCGGGAAGCCTGCGTATTCCTTGGCTTCAGGAATGCCCGACTTCTGCAGCAGCTTCAACGCGCCGCCGCCGGCACCGATGAACAGGAACTTGGCGTCGGTGGCCGACTCGGTACCGTCCTTCAGGTTCTTGTACTCGACGTGCCAGGAGCCGTCCTCGTTGCGGGTGATGTCCTGGACTTCGCTGGACAGCTTCAGGGTGAAGTTGTCCTGGGTCTTCAGGTGGCCGACGAACTGGCGGGTGATTTCACCGAAGTTCACGTCGGTGCCCAGTGGCGTCCAGGTCACCGCCAGCTTCTGGTTCGGGTCGCGGCCTTCCATCATCAGCGGGACCCACTTGGCGATCTGCGCGTGGTCCTCGGAGTACTGCATCGAGCGGAACAGCGGGCTTGCCTGCAGCGCGTCATAACGCTTCTTGAGGAACTTGATGTTGTCATCGCCCCACACGAAGCTCATGTGCGGGGTGGTGTTGATGAACGAATGCGGATTCTTCAGCACGCCCTGACGGACCTGCCACGACCAGAACTGGCGGGAGATCTGGAAGGCTTCGTTGATTTCGATGGCCTTGGTGATGTTGACGTTGCCGTCTTTGTCTTCCGGGGTGTAGTTCAGCTCAGCCAGCGCGGAGTGGCCGGTGCCGGCGTTGTTCCAGCCGTTGGAGCTTTCTTCGGCGACGCCATCCAGGCGCTCGACCATCTCCATCGACCAGCTTGGCTCCAGCTCGTGCAGCCACACGGCCAGGGTGGAGCTCATGATGCCGCCGCCGACCAGCAGCACATCGACTTTCTTGGTTTCTGCGGCGTGCGCTTGCATGAAGCTCGCAGCGACAGCCAGACCCAGCAAGGTCTTGCCAGCTTTCTTGAACATTGATCAATTCCAGTCTGTAGAACGGAGGACGGGCCTGTGGCTGGCCCAGGTGCTTCGTGTTCTTGTGCGCAGGCTTTTTGTGATCATTGTTCAGCGGCTTAAAGAACCAGAAAACGACCCAGGCTTTTGTCGTATTGACCGACAGGGCTGAATCGTTTCGCTGATTGTATCTGAAATGCCAGCACAAACAAATTGCGGGCGTACAAGCAAGGCGGCAGGTTGTCCCAGCGGCAGGTTGTCACGCCAGACAAACAAAAGCCCCCAGCCATATGCATGACTGGGGGCTTTGGATCAGGTCACAGGTGACGCGATCAGGGTATCGCCAAGCTTACTGCGGCTGAGGCAGCTTATCGATCGGGCCGCAGCCACCGATGACCTTGGAGATGGAAACCGATGGGTGGAACAGGTAGTCGTACGAGCAGTTTTTCTGCTGGTTGTAAACTTGGCCAGTGCAACCGGACAGCAGGGCAACGCCCGAAACGACAGCAACGGCTACGGTGGCCTTGAACAGCTTTTTCATTACTTCAGTCCTTTAAATAATCATCGGCCATCATTCTGATGGCGGCCGGATGATACAGAACCGGAGTATTGGATCCAAGTCGCATTCGAAGATAGGCCGCCATCCAATCCAGCAGCGGGTTTCGGTAGTGCTTTGAAATAAGACACCACCGCAGACCAACTTACGCTGCAGGCTGCCTCGACAAGATCACGCCTGCAGCGGTTGATGTTGAGTGCATCCGTTACATATCAAATGCCGAAGGCAGCACGATCATGTCCCGAATCGTCACGTTACGCGGGCGCGTGAGCATGTACATGACCGCATCGGCTATGTCGGATGGTTCGATCAGGCTACCGTTCGCCTTGGCCTTTTTAAGGTTTTCTTCCGGCCAATCGGCCAGCAGTGCACTGCTGACCGGGCCAGGCGACACGGCGCCGACACGGATACCGTGAGCCTTGACCTGGCGGCGCACCGTCTGCACGAAGCAGTTGACCGCCCACTTGGAGGCCGAGTACACCGGCTCCCAGGGAACCGGAAAATGCCCGGCCACCGAGCCTGTCACCAGAATGTCGCCCGTCCCCCTCTCTATCATGTGCGGCAACACATCGTGCACATTCTTGATCACGGCATTGACGTTGAGGTTCAGCATGCGGTCGATGGCCGCCACATCCGCATCAACCAGATCACCGCCCACGTAGCAACCGGCGTTGGCATACAGAATGTCGAGCTGGCCGGCCTTCGCCAGCACACCCGGCAGCAGCGTTGCACAGCGCTCAGGCACCAGCAGGTCGATCACCAACGGCATGGCCGCCTCCCCCAGGCGTTCACACGCGCTGGCCAAGGCGGCTTCATCCCGGTCGATCATGACCACCCTGGCACCCGCTGCCACCATCGCCTCGGCCGATGCCAGGCCTATTCCCGACGCAGCGCCTGTGACCGCTGCCACTTTACCTTCGAGTTGCGTTGCCATTCGCCACCTCCCTGGCCCCCTGACGAACAAAGGGCACTTTGATTATTTTTATGTAGACGTTTACATACCACTCGAATCGCTTGCGGGCTCAATCTGACGCCAGCTCAGCGCCAAATGTCAACGTCTACATTTTTAACCAGATATGTACCCGCCAGTGGTTGGCAGGTCAGAGCAGTAGCTGCCCTTCAATGACTTGGTCGCGCAGCGGTTGCGAAGGATCGTCGATCTGGCCAAGCAACAGGTTGATCGCGCCTACACCCAACTCGACGCTGCTATGGCTGATGCAAGGGATGGGCTGGCCATAGATCTCGGCATAGTGCACCTGGTCGATGCTGAACAGCGCTATGTCATTGCGGCTCAAGCCAACCTCGCGCATGGCCTGCAGCGCGCCCAAGGTCATGAGCGCATTGAGGCCAAAGATGACATCGGGCCACTTGCCACTTTGCAGGTAACTACGCACCACATCACGTGCCGGCGCCTGGGTGTAGTCCCCATGCACGACCTCCAGCACGGTAGGCTCTGGCCACTGCTCCAATGCGCGTCGAATGCCTGCCAGCCGCGCCAGGGAAATCTTCGAGCGTTGCGGCCCGGCGACGACCAGCAGCCGGCGCCGCCCCTGTGCCAACAACGCGCGCGCGCCCTGATAGCCGCTCTGCTCGTTGTCCAGGTAGACGCCGGCAAACGGCGCACCTGTGAGCTGGCGGTCGATCTGGACGACCGGGATGGCGGCCATCTCCAGCTTGGCCAGATAGCTCGGCTGGTATTGGTCGTCGTCGCTGATCACCGAGAGGATCACCCCGGCAACCTGATAGCTGAGCAGCGTATCGATCGCCCGCGCCTCCAGCTCTGGCGAGCCATCGGTATCGAACAGCATCAAGGTGTAGTCGCGCTTCTTCGCCTCGCGCGTTATCGCCTTGATGATCTCGCCGTAGAACGGGTTTTCCAGGCTTGCCGTGACCAGGCCCAACAGCCGGCTCTCGCGATTCTTGAGGTTGCGGGCAAAGGCATTGGGCACGTAGTTGAGCTCTTTGGCCACCTTGAGGATGAGCTCCAGCGTCTGTTTCTTGACCTTCTCTGGCTGGTTGAGCGCCCGCGACACCGTGACGGTAGTCATGTTCACGCGTTTGGCGATGTCGGTGATGGTGGCTTTGCCTGGTCTGGTCATGAACCCTCGATGGTGGCTGGCTGCGGGCGCCGTGATTTTCAGCGATTGTACGCCAGGCCACAACCGTGCATGCGTATTGTGGTGACAATCGTGTTGTGCTAGCGTCCCGAAATGTTGACGTTAACATTTGCAACCATGGATTGATCAGCCGCGACTTGAAACTGCCGTCGGATAAAATCGCCAAAAAAATGTTCACGTCTACATAAACCACCACGCCAATAATAAAAGGGACAACAATGGACTACGTGATTGGTGTCGACATCGGCACGCAAAGTACCAAGGCTCTCTTGATGTCAACCGAGGGTGGAATGCTGGCCCAGGCCTGCGTCAGCTACCAGGTCGAGCAACCTCGACCGTTGTGGGCGCAGCAATGGCCGCAGGTGTGGCTGGACGCTGTCTACGAAACTGTCGCGACCAGCATCCGCCGCAGCCAAGTACCAGCCGCCCAGATCAAAGCCATCTGCATCAGCAGCCTCTACGGGGGCTCGGGCATCCCGGTGGACGCCGACATCAACCCCCTTCACCCCTGCCTCATCTGGATGGACCGCCGGGCCATCGCCGAGGCCGAATGGGTGCGCGAAAATGTGGATGTGGAACAGTTGCAGCGCATAACGGGCAACGGTGTCGACAGCTACTACGGCTATACCAAGATGCTGTGGATCAAGCGCAACCAGCCAGAGGTCTGGGCCAAGGCGCGCTACCTGCTGCCGCCCAACAGCTTTGTGCAGTACCACCTGACCGGCGAGCTGGCCGTGGACCACAGTTCAGCGGGCAATATCGGCGGCATCTACGACCTCGCAACGCGTGGCTGGTCGCCTCTGATGCTCGATGCCCTGGGCATCGACGCCCACCTGATGCCGCAACGCCTGGTTGCGCCCGGGCAGGTCATTGGCAGCCTGCTACCGGCTGCGGCGCAGCGGCTAGGGCTACAGCCAGGCACCAAGGTAGTTGCCGGCGGAGTCGATGCAGCGATGGCCACACTGGCCGCAGGGGTCATTGCGCCAGGCAACCATGTCGCGATGCTGGGCACCAGCATGTGCTGGGGCTTCATCAAGCAGCGCAGCGCTGCCTGCAAAGGGCTGATCAACATGCCTTACGTCTACGATGCTGGCGCCAACACCTACAGTTTCGGCGGCGCCATTACCGCCGGTGCCGCAATCAGCTGGTTCCGTGAGCAGTTCTGTGCACAGGAAAAGCAGGCCGCTGCCCTGTCGCCTGGCGCCGAGGTGCACCAACTGATGGAGCAGGACGCTGCCAAGACGCCCGCCGGTGCAGAAGGCCTGTTGTTCCTGCCCTACCTGATGGGCGAGCGCAGCCCCATCTGGGATGCCAAGGCATCGGGGGCCTATATAGGGCTGTCGCTGTTCCACCACAAGGCTCATCTGTACCGCGCAGTACTGGAGGGGCTGGCGTTTGCCTTGCGTCACAACATGCAAATGGGCAACCAGGCAGGGCTGCAGCTTGATCCGCACTTGATCGTGGTAGGGGGTGGCACGGCGTCGAACCTGTGGATGCAGATCATCGCCGATATCACCGGCCATGCCGTGTTCACCATCGAGCAGCAGGTCGAAGCGCCGCTGGGTGGCGCCATGCTCGCGGCACTGGCAATCGGCGCCATCGAGGACGTCGAAGCTATCCGCAACTGGCGCACCCTGCGCCGACGGGCCGACCCCAACCCCGCGAACAAAGCCCTGTATGACCAGATGTTCGTTCATTACTGCGCGGCCTACCACGCCCTGAAACCCATCATGCATGGGCTGGCAGACCAGGCCACGCCCCTGCCCGAGCCATCGCACCCCGCACAGCCCATGGCCGTCTGACATCAACCACCAAAGGGTTCCAGCATGCCAACTTTGCTCAGCCAGTTGGAGCAGTACAGCACAGTGGTCGCCGACACCGGCGACCTTCAGGCCGTTCGCCGCTTCACCCCTCATGATGCAACCACCAACCCCTCACTGGTGCTCAAGGCCGTGGTGTCGGGCCACTACGACACACTGCTCAATGACCTCTGCGCCCTGACGAAAGCTGCCGGCCTGCCGCATGCGCAGGCAATCGATCAACTGTCCGACCAACTGATCGTTGCTTTGGGCTGCGACCTGTTGCAGCACGTGCCCGGCAGGGTATCGAGCGAGGTCGATGCGCGGCTGTCCTTCGATAAGCAGGCAAGCCTGGCCAAGGCCAGGCGCCTGGTCGCACTGTACGAGGCGGCGGGCGTTCCACGTGAGCGCTTCCTCATCAAGCTCGCCGCCACCTGGGAGGGCATTCGCGCGGCCAGCGAACTGGAGCGTGAGGGCATCCAGTGCAACTTGACGTTGATCTTCAACCTCGCCCAGGCACTCGCCTGCGCCGAAGCCGGCGCATTCCTGATCTCGCCTTTTGTTGGCCGGGTGCTGGACTGGCATCGCCGCGCTTATCCGGACAAGGAGTACGCGCCGGCGTCGGAGCCTGGGGTTCAATTGGTGGCGGCCAGCTACCGCTTCATGCGACGCCACGGTTACGCGACTTCGGTGATGGGGGCTAGCTTTCGCAACGTCGGTGAAATCGTTGCTTTGGCAGGTTGCGATCGGCTGACGATCAGCCCCGCACTGCTGGAGGAGTTGGCAGTGACCGAGGGCAGCCTGCAGGCCGCGCTCGCCGCCCCCGCCGACCATCAGGCGCCGCCACCGCCACTGAGCGAGGCCGAGTTTCGCTGGCAGATGAACGAGGACGCAATGGCAACCGCGCAGCTGGCCGAAGGGATTCGAGGGTTTGCGGCGGACCAGAGCAAACTGGAGGCGCTTATCGCACAACGCTTGTGGGCTTGAGCACGCCCCATCGGGAGGGGAAACGCATAACGATAAGGCCTCTGACAGCTCATCGCTTTCAGGGGCTTTATTGCATCCGTGCCTGGGAAGAATATTCACGCCTGGTGCGTCTAAGGTCCTACAGATTTAACTCCGATTTTTCCCATTCCCTGTAGTCCATTTCCGAATTATATTGCCGGCGCTGCCAACCCATTGCGAGTGCTCGGATTGCGGCCTAGTCTCGGTTCGTCGTTGACACCTCAGCGACCGGCTTTGACAGGCTGACCGATTCAAGGGTCCTTTGCAGCGCTTCATGGCAGCTGTACATGGGGCACCTTCGTGTGCGCCGGGTTCCTTGGGTCACCGGTCTGTCAACCCGTGTATAGCTGCCTCCATTCGTTTGACAGCGTTTAAAGGTAGCTCCACCTGACTCAAGGAGCATTCATGCGCAAGATAGTCCCCGATCCACCGTCCCCCCTCGATCCCTCGTACATGCTGCAGGACACCCTGGTCCAGACCTCGGAATACGTGATCTGCGCCTTGTCCGTAGCCCGCCAGTCCGTGCGACTGACACCGACCTCGCACAACTCGATCGTGATGAGGGCGGTCATCCATGAAATGGAAGTTGCGCATGCGCTGCTGGAATCAGCGCTGATGCAGTTACACAGGCAAGCGGATTCGCCCACGGAGCCACAGACCGTGCACTAGGGCCGAGCTACGAAAAATCCGGGAGTGCCGCAAAGGTCGGCCTGGCGCTCTGATCCGATCCGGCAGGCCCCGTCGCTAGCGGCGAAAGGGCCCGGCCATGCGCACGGCGATGCTTTGAGGTTTAACTCGGGCACAACGAAAAAGCCCCTGAAAACTTATCGTTTTCAGGGGCTTTTTCTACCACATGTATGGCGGAGAGATAGGGATTTGAACCCTAGGTACTGTTGCCAGTACAACGGATTTCGAATCCGTCCCGTTCGACCACTCCGGCATCTCTCCAATGCCGCGCATCATACCAGCGAATTCTGAAAACGCAAACCTTTATTTTCAAAAAAACCGCGTGGTATCAGGCGCTTGCGTGAATGCGCCGCTTATAGCGGCACGCCCAGGCGCTTGGCAACTTCTTCGTAGGCTTCGATCACATCGCCCAGGCCCTGGCGGAAGCGGTCCTTGTCCATCTTCTTGCGGGTTTCTTTGTCCCACAGGCGGCAGCCGTCCGGGCTGAACTCGTCACCCAGGACGATCTGGCCGTGGAATACACCGAACTCCAGCTTGAAGTCGACCAGCAGCAGGCCGGCGTCATCGAACAGCTTGTTCAGCACTTCGTTGACCTTCAGCGACAGCTTCTTCATCTCTGCCAGCTGCTCGGCGGTGCCCCAGCCGAAAGCGACAACGTGGGATTCGTTGATGAACGGGTCGCCCTTCTCGTCGTTCTTCAGGAACAGTTCGAAGGTGGACGGCTCGAGCTTGATGCCCTCTTCCACGCCCAGGCGCTTGACCAGGCTGCCGGCGGCATAGTTACGCACTACGCACTCGACCGGGATCATGTCCAGCTTCTTGACCAGGCACTCGTTGTCGCCCAGCAGCTTGTCGAACTGGGTCGGCACGCCGGCTTCTTCGAGCTTCTGCATGATGAAGGCATTGAACTTGTTGTTCACCATGCCTTTGCGGTCCAGTTGTTCGATGCGCTTGCCGTCGAACGCCGAGGTGTCGTTGCGGAACAGCAGGATCAAGCGGTCGGCGTCGTCGGTCTTGTAAACCGATTTGGCCTTGCCGCGGTAGAGTTCTTCGCGTTTTTCCATGATTGGGCTCCGCTTGCTTGAGTGGTTGGGCTAGGCGATTTCGCGCCAGTCGAGCCCGTGTTCCTGATTCGCCACCTGGAGCCAGTCCGGGTCGCACCCAAGGGTGTCGACGAAGCACTGGCGGGCCAGATGTGGCAGGTTGTTCTTGCTGCTGAGGTGGGCCAGCACCAGGTGCTGCAGGTTGCTCCACCCCAACTCGTCCACCAGGCGCGCGGCCTGGTGGTTGTTCAAATGTCCTTGCATGCCGCCGACCCGCTGCTTGAGGAAGTACGGGTAGTGCCCGCGGGCCAGCATGTCGCGGCAATGATTGGCCTCGATCAGCAGTGCATCCAGGCCCTGATAGCGCTCAAGCAACAGCGCGTCGTACGAACCCAGGTCAGTGAGCATGCCAAAGCGCCGGCGACCGTCGCTGATGACGTACTGCAGCGGCTCGTAGGCGTCGTGCTCGACCCGCGCCGCACTCACTTGCAGGCAGCCGATACTCAGGCTGTCGCCACAGGCAAGAAAACCGGCCGCCTCCACCGGCTTGCGCATGCCGCGCAATGTGCCCTGGCTGAGGTAGACCGGTACATTGTAGCGCCGCGACAGCAACCCCACCCCATGCACATGGTCGGCATGTTCGTGGGTCACCAGCACGGCGCTCAGTTGAGACGCCTGCACCCCGAGCAGCGCCAGGCGCCGCTCGGTTTCACGCAGGGAAAACCCGCAATCGACCAGGATGAACGTGTCACCACTGGCGATCAGCGTGCCATTTCCCTGGCTGCCGCTTCCCAGTACCGCGAAGCGCACTTAACCCAGGTGGTCCTGAATGGCGCTCAGCACGCGGCGAGCGACATCGGCCGGGGCCACGGTGTTGATGTTCTTCTCGACGGTAACCTGCACGCTTTCGCCAACCTTGCTCAGGCGCACCTGGTAACGCTCGGCGCGGGCTTCAAGCTCTTCCTTGGTTGGCTCGCTGCCAAACATGCGGCTGAAGAAGCCAGGCTGGTTCTGCTTGTCGTCGGGCTTCTCAGACAGGTTGATGTAGTACAGGCCCAGGCTGCGGTTGATGTCTTCCACACGCCATTCGCCACCCTGCTCCAGGGCACGGCCCACGCCGGACCAGGCACGGTCCAGGTCGGCGCCGAGGAACAGCACGGGGTTACCGCTGCCGTCTTCGCTCAGGCTGACGCGGCTCGGCGCATCGAAGTCGCGCGCAGCCAGCAAGGACACCGAACCGCCCTTCTCGGCGCTGCGGTTCATGCTGGCGAGCATTTCGTCGACCAGCAGCGCATCGGCGGCCGTGTTGCTGGACGCGGACGGGAACCCAGGCTCGGCAGTGCTGCCAGCCGGGCGCTCGACACTGACGACATACACCTCGGAGGTGTTGCGTTGTACGCCAGGCTCCATGCGCACACGCACGCGCACTTCGCTGTCACCATTGCTGGCGGTGCTCGCCAGGCGCTGGCCGAGCGATGCCGACAGCTCGTCAAAACGCTGCCAGGTGGTGGTGAACTCGCCCGTCTGCGGGCGCTCTTCGGCAATACGGAAGCCGTTGTCTTCGAAGAACTGATGCGCTACCGGCCAGACTTCGGCCGGCGAACGCTGGGCCAGCACCCAACGGCTGCTGCCGCTGCGCTGCAGGCTGAAATCGCTGACGTCGGCGCCAGCCGACAGCGGTTGCGGACGCGGCACTTCGAACTCGCCCTTGGCGGTATCGTCGGCGACGTTGCGCGGGATCGGCAGCAGCGGGTCAAGGCGCTTGACGTTGCTGGCGTCCTGCGGGAGCTGCATCGGTGCAGTCGGGTGCGCCTGCAGGTAATCGCTGCCGCGGTCGCGGAAATAGCCATCCTCGCCCCACAGCCAGCCACACCCACTGGTGCTGGAAATGATCAGGGCGAGCGCGGAAAGACCAGCCAGTCGCTTCATGCGGTGTACTTCCTCGATTAAACCAGTACGCCGGACTGGCGCAAGGCAGTACGGACTTTTTCGTGACAGCCTTCGCTCAGCCAGGTCAGTGGCAGGCGAATGCCTTTTTGCATCAGGCCCATTTCGACGAGCGCGTATTTCACCGGAATCGGGTTGGCTTCGCAGAACAGGTCTTTGTGCAGCGGCATGAGTTTTTCGTTGATTGCGCGGGCCTTCTCGGCGTTGCCCTCAAGGGCGGCCTCGCACAGATCGGCCATTTCGCGCGGGGCGACGTTGGCGGTGACCGAAATGTTGCCTTTGCCACCCAGCAGGATCAGCTCGACGGCAGTCGGGTCGTCGCCGGACATGACGATGAAGTCCTTGCTGACGCCATCGAGGATGGCCTTGGCACGGGCCAGGTCGCCGGTGGCTTCCTTGATGCCGATGATGTTGGGCACGGTCGACAGGCGGATCACGGTCTCGGCCTGCATGTCGCAGGAGGTGCGGCCGGGTACGTTGTAGAGGATCTGCGGGATGTCGACGGCTTCGGCGATGTGCTTGAAGTGCAGGTACAGGCCTTCCTGGGTCGGCTTGTTGTAGTACGGCACCACCAGCAGGCAGGCGTCGGCGCCGGCGTCCTTGGCGTTCTGGGTCAGGTGCACGGCTTCGGACGTGGAGTTGGCACCGGTGCCGGCGATGACCGGAATGCGGCCAGCGACCCGCTTGACCACGAATTCGATGACCTCGATGTGTTCTTCGACGCTCAGGGTGGCCGACTCGCCGGTGGTGCCGACGGCGACGATCGCGTGGGTGCCGTTTTCCAGGTGGAAGTCTACAAGTTTGCCGAGGCTGCCCCAATCAAGACGCCCTTGTGCATCCATGGGTGTGACCAATGCCACCATACTGCCCGCAATCATGTAACTGCTCCTGCCGGAAAAAGAGAGCGGTAATGGTACTGGGGGCATCGGCCTTGCACAAGCGAAGCAGGCGGGTGGAGCATTCCCCTCGGCGCCTTATTTCGCTACCCTTGATCCTTTGATCGGTGCAGCGCGGCCCGCCGGGCCGTCGACCTTGCTCCCCGGCCAGCGTCCACGTCCTCGCATGCGAGCCCCGGGCCCTGCCGACAGGAGGCTTTCGCCCGTCCTGTGCCGACCGCTCATCGCTTTAGGAATGCTGCATGTCCACCCCCACCGTCCGCGAACAATTCCTTGTCATCAGTGCCCTGGGCCCCAACCCCATGGAGCTGGCCAACGTCCTCAGCCGCGCTGCCTTCGAGAACCGCTGCGCGGTCGTCACCTCGCGCCTGAGCCGCCATGGCGAGACCAGCGCCCTGGTATTGCAGGTCGGTGGCAGCTGGGACGCCCTGGCGCGCCTGGAGTCCACCCTCCCCGGCCTGGGCAAGAAGCACGGCCTGACCCTCGACGTGGTACGCAGCGCCGACCAGGAGGTGCGCCCGCAGGCCCTGCCTTATGTGGCCTATGTCAGTGCGGCCTACCGCCCGGACATCATCAACGAGCTGTGCCAGTTCTTCCTCGACCACCGTGTCGAGCTCGAAGCCATGACCTGCGACACCTACCTCGCACCGCAGACCGGCAGCAGCATGCTCAACGCCCAGTTCACCGTGATCCTGCCGGCCGGCACCCAGATCAGCTGGTTGCGCGACCAGTTCCTCGACTTTGCCGACGCCCTCAACCTGGACGCGCTGATCGAGCCTTGGCGCCCACAGAACCCCGTTTAAGGAATGCATCCATGGCAGTAGCACTCGACCAACCCGTCGCCGATTTCCAGGCCCAGGCCACCGGCGGCCAGACCGTCAGCCTGGCCGAGCTCAAGGGCCGTCAGGTAGTGGTGTACTTCTACCCCAAGGACAGCACCCCAGGCTGCACCACCGAAGGCCAGGGCTTCCGCGACCAGCATGCAGCGTTCGAAGCGGCCAACACCGTGGTGTTCGGTGTGTCGCGCGACGGCATCAAGTCGCATGAGAACTTCAAGGCCAAGCAGGGCTTCCCGTTCGAGCTGATCAGCGACAAGGACGAGGCCCTGTGCCAGCTGTTCGATGTGATCAAGCTGAAGAAGCTGTATGGCAAGGAGTACATGGGCGTGGACCGCAGCACCTTCCTGATCGACAAGGACGGTGTGCTGCGCCAGGAATGGCGTGGCGTGAAGGTGCCGGGCCATGTGGATGCCGTACTCGCGGCGGCCCAGGCGCTGAACAAGGCTTGAGATTGACTGGGGCTGCTGCGCAGCCCTTTCGCGGCACAAGGCCGCTACAGGGGGTTGCGTTCGTCTGTAGGAGCGGCCTTGTGTCGCGAAAGGGCCGCAAAGCGGCCCCATGCATCACAACATCGGCGCCACAGCAGGTTCCTGCCGCGGCCAGGCATCGAGCACTGCCTTGATCAGCGTCGCCAGCGGGATCGCGAAGAAGATCCCCCAAAAGCCCCACAACCCGCCAAACAACAACACCGCGCAGATGATCGCCACCGGGTGCAGGCTCACCGCCTCTGAGAACAGCAGCGGCACCAGCACGTTGCCATCGAGCGCCTGAATGATGGCGTACACCGTCATCAGGTAGATGAACTGATCACCCCAGCCCCATTGGAACAGCGCGATCAGCGTCACGGGCACAGTCACCACCACCGCCCCTACATACGGCACCACCACCGACAGGCCTACCAGCAGCGCCAGCAGCGCGGCGTAATTGAGCCCCAGGCTGATGAACGCGATGTAAGTGGCAATACCGCAGATCAGGATCTCGATGCCCTTGCCGCGGATGTAGTTGGCGATCTGCCGGTTCATTTCAGTGCCTACCCGGTTCAGCAAGGTCCGCTGGCGCGGCAGGTAGCCACTGACCCAGCGGCCGATCTGCTCACGGTCCTTGAGAAAGAAGAACACCAGAATCGGCACCAGCACCAGATAGATCATGGCACTGACCAGCAGCGGCAGGCTCGACAGCGAGAAGGTCAGTGCCCATTGGCCGAACTTGCCGATCTCGCCGCGCACCGACTCGATGGCATGCAGCACCTGCTCATCAGATACCAGATGCGGGTAGCGCTCGGGCAGCAGCAACAGCAGCGACTGCCATTTGCCGAGCATGCCCGGCAACTCGTTGAACAAGGTGATCAACTGGTGCCACAGCAACGGCACCAGCACCAGCAGGAACACCGCCAGCGCGCCCATGAACAGGGCGAACACCACCATCACCGCCAGCCGCGTCGGCACCCGAAGGCGCTCCAGGGCATTGACCAGCCCCTGCATCAGAAAAGCCAGCACCATGCCCGCCAGCACCGGCGCGAGCATGCCGCCCAAGGTAAGGACCGCGGTAAAGGCCAGAAACAGCAGGACCGCCAGCACCACCGCTTCCTCATCGGAGAAGTAGCGCTCTATCCAGTCGCGAAGCACTTTGAACATTGACGATCCTTGATTGGGGCTCAGGCCTTGCGCAGCCAGTAGGTATAGGTGCCGGCCTCGGCCATTTCATGCAGCAGCGTATGACCGGCCAGCTGGGCAAAAGTGCGGAAGTCGCGCTGTGAGCCTGCGTCGGTCGCAATCACCTTCAGCACCGCGCCACTGGCCAGACGGTTGAGCTCCATCTTCGCCTTGAGCAGAGGCAGGGGGCAGTTCAGCCCGCTGGCGTCGAGTTCGGCGTCGCAGGTCGGGGTGCTAGTCATCAGGGGTCTCCAAACGTGGGGCAGACGTCTTTGGTAACAGGCTGGCTAGCATACCGCCACTGGTCGCCAACGTGTGAGCGGGCTACAGTAGGGGCTTTGACCCGACGCGAGCTTCGTGCATGAATCTACTGCGCCCTACCCTGTTGACGCTGGCCTGCCTGATGGCCCTACCCGGCCATGCTAGCGACCTGCCTTCACTGGGCGACGCCAGTTCCGCGATCGTCTCGCCGCAGCAGGAGCACCAGCTCGGGCGCGCCTGGCTCAGCCTGCTGCGCGGCCAGGTCAACCAGCTGAACGACCCGCAGCTCAAGGACTACGTCGAAACCACCGTGTACCGCCTGGCCGAAACCAGCCAGCTGCAGGACCGGCGCCTGGAATTCATCCTCATCGACAGCCGAGAGCTGAACGCCTTCGCCGCCCCCGGCGGCATCGTCGGCGTCAACGGCGGCCTGTTCCTCAACGCCCAGACCGAAGGCGAATACGCCTCGGTACTGGCCCACGAACTGGCGCACTTGTCGCAGCGCCACTTCGCCCGTGGCGTCGAGGCCCAGCAACGCATGCAACTGCCAATGATGGCGGCGCTGCTGGCCGGTATCGTACTGGCGGCAGGGGGCGCCGGCGATGCCGGCATCGGCATGATTGCCGGCACCCAGGCGGCGGCGATCCAGGAGCAGCGGCGCTTCTCGCGGCAGAACGAGCAGGAAGCCGACCGCGTCGGTATCCAGAACCTGGAAAAGGCCGGTTACGACCCGCGCAACATGCCGACCATGTTCGAGCGCCTGGCGCGCCAATACCGCTACGACGCCAAACCACCAGAATTCCTGCTGACTCACCCGGTGACCGAATCGCGTATCGCCGACACCCGCAACCGGGCCGAACAGGCCCCCCCGGGCGGCGTCGAGGACAGCCAGCGTTATCAGTTGATCCGCGCCCGCGTGGCCCTCATCTACGAAGGCACGCCGGGCCTTGCGGCCAAACGCTTCCGTGCGCAGTTGGACGAAGACCCCAAGCTGGATGCCGCCCGCTATGGTCTTGCCCTGGCACAGATCAAAGGCGGCCAGCTCAACGAAGCGCGTGAGAACCTGAAGCCGTTGCTGGCCAAGGCGCCCAACGACATCACCTACAACCTGGCGCAGATCGACCTGGACATCACCAACAACCGCTTGGCCGATGCGCAGCAGCGGGCGGAGCGCATGCAAGGTTTGTATCCGGGCAACTACCCGCTCAAGCAGGTGCGTGCCGACCTGCTGATCAAGCAGAACAAGCCCGCCGAGGCCGAAAAGGTACTGAACGACCTGCTCAAGAACCGCCCGGATGATCCGGATGTGTGGTACGACATGGCCGAAGTGCGTGGTTTGTCGGGCAACACCATAGGCCTGCACCGGGCTCGGGCAGAGTACTTTACCCTGGTGGGTGACTTCGACCAGGCGATCCAGCAGCTGGATTACGCCAAGCGTCGTGCCGGTAGCAACTTCCCGCTGGCGTCACAGATCGACCAGCGCCAGCGCGAGATCATGGAGCAACGGCGCATGGTGCAGGAGATGATGGGGCGTTAAGGGGGCTGCTTTGCAGCCCAATCGCCGGCAAGCCGGCTCTCACAGGTTCTGCAGCGCCGCAGATATTGTGGGGCTTGCCGGCGATTGGCCCTCAGGCGTTACCCGACAGCTTGAGCCGAGCAGCCTGGGTGAAGTCCAGCATGCGGTTCAAAGGCTTGATCGCCTTCGGCACCAGCGCCGGGTCAACGAAAATCTCGTTGCTGCCTTTGCGCAAGCAATCCAGCACCCGCTCCAAGGTGTTCATGGCCATCCACGGGCAGTGCGCGCAGCTGCGGCAGGCCGCGCCGTTACCGGCGGTGGGGGCTTCGACGAATTCCTTGTCCGGGCACAGCTGCTGCATCTTGTAGAAGATGCCGCGGTCTGTGGCGACGATGAAGGTTTTGTTGGGCAGTGTCTGCGCGGCCTTGATCAGTTGGCTGGTGGAACCCACCGCATCGGCCAGGTCGATCACTGCCTCTGGCGACTCCGGGTGCACCAGGATCGCCGCATCCGGATACAGCGCCTTCATGTCCGCCAGCTGGCGCGATTTGAACTCTTCGTGGACGATGCAGGCACCGTCCCACAGCAGCATGTCGGCACCGGTCTGCTTCTGGATGTAACGGCCCAGGTGCTGGTCCGGGCCCCAGATGATGGTCTCGCCGTTGTCCATCAGGCTTTCGACGATCTCCAGCGCGCAGCTCGAGGTCACGACCCAGTCGGCACGCGCTTTAACGGCGGCAGAGGTATTGGCATACACCACCACGGTACGCTCGGGGTGCTGGTCGCAGAAGGCCGAGAACTCTTCGACCGGGCAACCGAGGTCGAGCGAGCAGGTAGCCTCCAGGGTCGGCATCAGCACGCGCTTTTCCGGGGTGAGGATCTTCGCGGTCTCGCCCATGAAGCGCACACCGGCGACGATCACCGTCTGGGCAGGGTGGTTCTTGCCGAAACGGGCCATTTCCAGCGAGTCGGACACGCAACCGCCGGTCTCTTCGGCAAGCGCCTGGATAACCGGGTCACAGTAGTAATGGGCAACCAGCACGGCATTCTGCGCCTGGAGCTCGGCAGCAATGGCCGCACGGTATTCGGCCTCCTGCTCGGCTGTCAGCGGGTTGGGCTGCTTGGCGTCGAGGTGGGCCTGAACCAACAGGCGTTCGGATATCTGGGTCATGATCGCTGGACCTGCAGGCGCGCATGCGCGTCAAATCGAGTGTATCACCCGGCCCTGACAGATCGGCTAAGGGCGCCGGACGGCAGGCAAGCCGCCACGGCCCTCTGCGGGCGCGGATTATTATCGGACGCCGAAGGCTACAGACAATCAAGGGATTTCTAAAGCGGTTTTTGTGTGGCCAGTACTGGCCTCATCGCCGGCAAGACAGTTGCCCCCACAGGTGTGCACAGGCCATGAGCCTGTAGTCATCCTGCAGAAGCCGGCTTGCCGGCGATGAGGCCGGTACAGGCTCAATCAATCAGCCCTGCGGCTGCATCGCCGCAAAGTGCGCCGCGAGGATCATGGCGAACTCTTCAACGGTCATCTTCTTGCCATTGAAGTCGACCATGCCATCGACGTAGTGCAGGCTAGCCACCACGTCATTGCCCTGCACGGTGGCCATGCCACTCTGCAGCGCCATCATCCCGACCATCTCACCCGCCTGACTGGATTGCATGGCAATCGCCTGGGCATCGGTCTGCCCTTCCAGCAACGCCTGCAAGGTCGCCAGGTCACCCATCATCGGTTTGGACAGCGACAGCTTGCTCTTCACCTGAGTGATCAGCTGCTTGCTCAACTGGTCAGGCGGCAGGTCGAAGGAGGTGGGGCTGGCGAAGTCCATCGACAGGTTGAACCGGCTCTCGCCGTTGGCCGTCTTGAACGAAAGGTTCTCCACCGCCACCTGCGGCTTGGATGCCAACAGTTGCTTCAGGTCGCCCTGAAACTTGGCCTTCTCCTGTTCACCCATCTGGATTTGCGGCATCGGCTGGCCTGCCGCGGCGGCCTGCTCGAACTCCGGCAGATGGGCCTGGTACCACTGCGAGAGCGACTGCAAGGCCGGGGCGTTGAGCGACTTGATGCTGACCGCCATCTGCCCGCTGCCGACTGCGCGGCCATCCCAGCTGATGTCCGCGACCTTGTAATCCACGCGGCCACCGACGGTATCGGGGCCATCGAGGGTTTGCAGGACGTGCTGCTCCAGGCCTTTGAGCAACAGTACCTGTTGCTTGGGCCCCAGCGTCGCCTTGGCTTCGGCCAGCAGCACATCGACGTTACCGACATAGATCGCGTCATGCTGGGTAGCGGCCAGGTTACCGCCGATTTTCAGGCCCTTGAGCTCGAACGTGGCCGGCGGGTGATCATCCCCGACCAGCTTCATTTCGAAGCGATCGGCAGCACCATGGAATTTCGACGCCTTGCCTTCACTGTCGCCACTGATCTGCAGCTGCATACCCGAAAAATCGAGGGTCGTGCCGTTGTCTTCGGCCAGCTTGACCGGCGCCAGGAAGATGCTGCCATCGACACTGCCGTCAAAGCCCAGGCTGGTTTGCGAGCTGACCGGGACCTTGTCGCCGGCGGCGGCGAACCAGGGCGCGGTGAAGTCGTCCTTGTCCAGCGCACTGTTGCTGGCTGCCAGCACCGGCATCAGCCTGAAGGCCTTGACCCGCGACCAAGGGAACGGGCCGTGCTCGATCTGATCGGTTACACCCACATCGAAACTGATCGGCTCACCGTCAGACAGGCGAATGTCACGGACCTTGAGGCGATAGCGTGCGGTACTGGTGAAGAAGTGCTGCTCCAGCGAGGCCACTTCGATGGTCATGCTGCCGCCAACCCCGACAAGGGCCTTCTTCAACTGGGCATTGCCCTGATTGACGGCTTGCTCCAGCTGCGCAGGCAACTGCTTGCCGGTGTACCAGGCGCCAGCGGTGGTTACGACGGCAATGGCGATGGCCAGGCCGGAAAGGATGCCTACTGATTTCTTCATGAATAGAACCGATTGATGTCCATATTGGCGTGTTCGCAGCCATGAGCTGCGGGGGGAGCAGAATAGTATCACTCCCACCCCTTGGACGACGGTCGACACGCGGACGAAATGGGCAATCGAGACCTACCTGACGCTAGCGTGGGAAACTTCCCACTCGTTAAATTTTACGAACATCCGCATCGATCAAAACCGCAAAAAAGCGCGCAAAAACCGAACATTTCGGCTAATAAATCGATAAATATTTCAATTTAGTAACATCTTGTCATGTTTAACTTGACAGCCACCTACCCATCGTTTTTTATTTTCACCGCCTTGCCCAGCGCCACCCACGAAGAAGAACAGACGCGCCGTCATGATGCCTCACCGCCCCTGCCCGCACGCCCCACCTTCCTAGCCCAGGCTCTGCCAGCTCGCCCCCGGCGCATCGCCTGCGCCTACCTCTGCTCCGACAATAAAGGTGAACAACATGGAGCCCACCCGCTCGCCATTGCCGCATGCGCAATACAACCCGCCAGCCGTTCACGCCCAGCCGCAGGAGCCACGCCAGCATGCAGCCTGACCACAGCGCCACCGGCAACGGTCAACTCCGCAAAACCCTGCGCCTCTGGCACGTGATCATCATCGGCCTGGCTTACCTGACGCCGATGACCGTGTTCGACACTTTCGGCATTGTCTCGGGGATTACCGCAGGGCATGTGCCCAGCGCCTACATCCTGGCGCTGACCGGCATCCTGTTCACTGCCGTGAGCTACGGCACCCTGGTGCGCCGCTTCCCTCAATCGGGTTCGGCCTACACCTACACACAACGCGCCATCAACCCGCATGTGGGCTTTCTGGTCGGCTGGTCGTCGCTGCTCGATTACCTGCTGCTGCCGATGGTCAATGCCTTGTTGGCCAAGCTCTACCTGTCGGCCATGTTCCCCGAGGTGCCGGAGTGGATCTGGGTAGCGGGCTTCGTCACCCTGATCAGCCTGATCAACATGCGCAGCGTCAACCTGGTGGCACACTTCAACCTGCTGTTCGTGGCCGTGCAGGTGGCGATCATCGCTGTGTTCATCTACCTGTGCGTGCGTGGCCTGGGCCAGGGTGAAGGCCTGGGTACCGCGTGGAGCCTGCTGCCGTTCGCCGACAGCCAGACCCAGTTCAGCGCCCTGGCGGCCGGTGCGACCATCCTGTGCTTCTCGTTCCTGGGCTTCGACGCCGTGACGTGCCTGTCCGAGGAAACCCGCGACCCGGCCAAGACCATCCCACGGGCGATCTTCCTGACCGCACTGATCGGCGGCCTGGTGTTCATTACCGTGTCGTACTTCATCCAGGCCTACTTCCCGACCATGGCACGCTTCCATGACCAGGAAGCGGCCCTGCCGGAAATTGCCCTGTACGTAGGTGGCAAGCTGTTCCAGTCGATCTTCATCGCCTGCACGGTGATCAACACCATCGCTTCGGGCCTGGCCTCGCAGACCAGCGTCTCGCGCCTGTTGTATGTGATGGGGCGTGACAAGGTGATCCCGGCCGGCATCTTTGCTCGCCTGCACCCACGCTACAAAACACCGGTGCTGAACATCGCAGTGGTCGGGCTGATTTCGCTGTCGGCGATCTTCTTCGATCTGGTTACCGCCACCTCGATCATCAACTTCGGAGCACTGGTGGCATTCAGCTTCGTCAACCTGTCGGTGATCAACCACTGCTATGTGCGTGAAGGCAATCGCCAAGGGCTGGCGAACAAGCTCATGTACCTGGTACTGCCGACCATCGGTTTCTGCATCATCGTGTCGCTGTGGCTAGACCTTAACGAACACTCGCTGATGTTCGGCGGGGTATGGGCGCTACTTGGCCTGGTGTATCTGGCCTGGCTGACCAAGGCCTTCACTGCCGCACCCCCGAACTACGTTGCCGAATGACACTTGCCCTCTACACCGCCCGCGCCTGAACGCGGGCGTTGTCCTTGCTCGAAAAGGAAAGCTCTCATGCCGCTGCGTCGCCTTTCTATCCAGTGGAAGATCACCTTGCTCGCCGGCCTGTGCCTGCTGGCCATCGTCGCGCTACTGGTGGCCACCTCGCTGACCCAGGCACAGCGCAGTGCAGCCTTGGTCAGCCAGGCCAACAGTGAAATGCTCGACCACAGCGCGCGCCTGCGCCTGCGGGCCCTCGCCGAAACCCAGACCCTGCGCATTCAGCGCTACTTCATGGACGCCTACCAGTACGCCAACGGTTTTACACGCCTGGTTCAGGTACTCAAAGCCCACGGTGGCAGCGACCTGCGCGCCGAACTGACCCACCAGGCACGCGCCAGCCTGGCGGGCAACCCGGACCTGATCGGGCTTTATGTGGTGTTCCAGCCCAACGCTCTGGACCACCAGGACAGCCAGTTCGTCGCCCAGGAGTCGGTCGGCAGCAACGACAGCGGCCGCTTTTCGCTGTACTGGTCGCAGCCCAGCCCGGGCAACCTTGAGCGGGAGGCCATGCCTGAAGCGATGCTGGCCGACAGCACGGTTGGCGCCAACGGGGCGGCACAGAACCGCTGGTTGACCTGCCCGCAGGAAACGGCCAAGGCCTGCGTGGTCGAGCCCTACCTCGACGAGGTCAATGGCCGCCAGGTGCTGATGACGAGCATCGCCCTGCCCCTGCTGGAGGGCGGCAAGGTAGTAGGCGTAGTGGGCCTGGATATCGGCCTGGACAACCTGCAGCAGTTGAGCCTGGACGGCCGCCAGGAGCTGTTCGATGGCCAGGGCCAGGTGAGCATCGTCAGCACTACCGGCTTGCTGGCCGGGCACAGCCGCGACGCCAGCAAGCTGGGCACTGTCCTGGACAACGACGTGGCGCAGGGCCTGTTGCGCGTCGGCCGCCCGTTCGCCCCGATCCCCGGCGCCGCTCCCTGGCAGGTACTGCTGGAGCTGCCCGAAGCTGTGCTTCAAGCACCCGCCGCCGCTCTCAATCAGAGGCTGAGCGAACACAACCAAAGCGCCAATCTGACCAGCCTGCTGATCGGCCTGGGTGCCGCGATCGTCGGCCTGCTGCTGGTTTGGCTGACCGCACGTGGCGTGACCCGGCCGATTCTGGCCGTAGCCGCACGCCTCGAGGATATCGCCAGCGGTGAGGGCGACCTGACCCGGCGCCTGGACTACGCGCGCCAGGACGAGCTGGGCCAGTTGAGCGGCTGGTTCAACCGCTTCCTCGACAAGCTGCAACCGGTGATTGCCCAGGTCAAAGGCTCGCTGCTCGAAGCCCGCGGCACCGCCGATCAGTCCGCTGCCATCGCCAGCCAGACCAGCAGCGGCATGCAGCAGCAACAGCGCGAGATCGAGCAGGTGGCCACCGCCGCCAACGAGATGAGCGCAACTGCCCAGGATGTCGCCCACAACGCGGCGCAAGCCGCCCAGGCAGCACGTGGCGCCGACCAGGCGAGCCGCGAAGGCCTGCAACTGATCGCCAGCACCCGCCAGGCGATTGACAACCTGGCAGTCGGGATGGATGCCGCCATGGACGAGGCCCGCGCACTCGAGCAGCGCAGCGAGCAGATCGGCTCGGTACTGGAGGTGATCCGCGCCATTGCCGAGCAGACCAACCTCTTGGCCCTCAACGCCGCCATCGAAGCGGCCCGCGCAGGCGAGGCCGGGCGGGGTTTTGCCGTGGTGGCCGACGAGGTACGCAGCCTGGCGCAGCGCACCCAGGTGTCGGTGGAAGAAATCCGCCAGGTCATCGAAGGGCTGCAGCAAGGCACCCAGGATGTGGTCGGCGCCATGCATGATGGCCAGAAACAGGCGCAGGCCAGCGCCTTGCAGATGGAACAGGCACTGCCGACACTGCAGCGGATCGGTGAAGCGGTGGCGGTGATCAGCGACATGAACCTGCAGATCGCTTCGGCCGCTGAAGAACAGAGCGCGGTGGCCGAGGAAGTGAACCGTAACGTGGCCGGTATCCGCGATGTGACTGAATCGCTATCGGGCCAGGCTGATGAGTCGGCGCGCATCAGCCAAGCGCTGAACCGCCTGGCCAATCAGCAGCAGGCTTTGATGGAGCAGTTTCGCGTTTAGCCTGTACGGGTCCGATTACCGGCTACCGGCGATTGGGCCCGTACAGGCACCCACCTTTTAAAAGAGTTTTACCCATGGAAACACCCAACAAATCCCCCTTCTTCGACCTTGCCAGCGAACAGGGCCTGCTACGCACTTCGATCGCCGTCACCCTGTTCATCGCCACCATCGGCATTGCCTTCGGCCTGGCGTCCGGCTCGTTCTCGATCATTTTCGACGGTGTCTACTCGCTGGCCGACGCCGGCATGAGCGGCCTGTCGCTGGTGGTGGTCAAGCTGATCACTACGCACGCCACCAGCCGGCACGTGTCACGCAAGCTGCGCGAGCGCTTCACCATGGGCTTCTGGCACCTGGAGCCGATGGTGCTGGCGCTCAATGGCATCCTGCTCAGCGGTGTGGCGCTCTACGCCCTGATCAACGCCGTCAGCAGCCTGCTCGAAGGCGGACGCCACCTGGAGTTCGGCATCGCCATGGTTTATGCGGCGCTGACCGTGATCGCCTGCGCGACCATCGCTGCAGTCGAAGCGCGGGCCAACCGCGAGCTGAACTCGGATTTCGTGCGCATGGACGTCAAGGGTTGGGTGATGTCGGCCAGCATCACCGCAGCGTTGCTCATCGCCTTCTGCTTTGGCTTTGCCGTGCAGGGCACGCAGTGGGAGTGGGTATCGCCGTACATCGACCCGGCGGTGCTGGCGCTGGTGTGCCTGGTCATCATCCCCTTGCCGCTGTCGGTGGTGCGCCAGGCCATGGCGGATATCTTTTTGGTGACACCTGGCGACCTGATGCTGCACGTGGATGAGGTGGCCGGTGCGTTCGTGGCACGCCACGGACTGGAATCCTATCGGGCTTACGTGGCCAAGGTCGGCCGCTCTCGGGAAATCGAGCTGTATTTCATCGTGCCCAAGCACCTTCCAGCCAAAAGCATTGAAGAGTGGGATGCGCTGCGCTGTGAAGTCGGTGATGCGATTGGCGGTGAGGGACCGGATCGCTGGTTGACGGTAGTGTTTACCGCAGACCCTGAGTGGGCTGAATAAGGAGGGGCAAGAACGACAAAGCCCGCCACCGTTTCCGGTAGCGGGCTTTGACTTACAGCGTATGGTGGGTCGTGTAGGATTCGAACCTACGACCAATTGGTTAAAAGCCAACTGCTCTACCAACTGAGCTAACGACCCGTTGGATGGCGCGTATAATACTGATTTCTAACGGGAAATCAACACCCCATCAAAACTTTTTTCAAAAATAACGGGTTGGGTCGTCTACCCCGGCGGCCTTGAAGCCGTCGGCGCGCAGGCGGCAGCTGTCGCACTTGCCACAGGCGCGGCCCTCATCGTCGGCCTGGTAGCAGGAGACCGTCAGGCTGTAGTCCACGCCACGGGCCATACCGGCCTGTACGATCTGCGCCTTGCTCATGTTCTGCAGTGGCGCCTGGATCCGGAAGCCCTGCCCCTCGACACCGGCCTTGGTCGCGAGGTTGGCCATGCGTTCGAACGCTTCGACGAACTCAGGGCGGCAATCGGGGTAGCCCGAGTAGTCCACGGCATTGACGCCGATGAAGATGTCGCGCGCCTGCAGCACTTCTGCCCAGCCCAGAGCCAACGACAGGAATACGGTATTGCGTGCCGGCACATAGGTCACCGGAATACCCTCGCCCGGGGTTTCCGGCACATCGATGCTGCTGTCGGTCAGTGCCGAACCACCGATGCCATCAAGGTTCAAGCCAATGACCTTGTGCTCCACGACGCCCAGGTCACGAGCGACCCGCGCAGCAGCGTTCAATTCAGCACGATGGCGCTGGCCATAGTCGAAGCTCATGGTGTAGCAACTGTAGCCTTCGGCCTTGGCCATGGCGACGACAGTGGCCGAGTCGAGGCCGCCGGACAGCAGGATTACTGCGCGTTTCTCAGTCATGTACTTTTGCTCCTAATCAACGTCCGGGCTCGTCGTTCCACAGCAGCTTGTGCAGCTGCAGCTGGAAACGCACAGGCAAGTTGTCGGCAACGATCCAGTCGGCCAGGTCACTGGCCTTCACCTGGTGATGGCTTGGCGAAAACAGCACTTCACCGGCGCGCTCGGCAAGGTTGTACTGAATCAGCTTGGAAACCGCCCAGTCATAGTCCTCGCGTGAACAGATGACGAACTTGACCTGATCATTGCCGGTCAAGTGCTCAATGTTCTCGTAGAGGTTGCGGTGGGACTCTTCAGAGCCCGGGGTCTTGAGGTCGACCACGCGGCTGACGCGAATATCGGTAGCCGAGATATCCAGGGCACCACTGGTTTCGAGCGAAACCTCATAGCCGGCATCGCACAGGCGCTGCAACAGTGGCAAGGCATTCGGCTGGGCCAGTGGCTCGCCGCCAGTCACGCACACATAGCGTGGCTTGAAGCCGGCCACCTGTTCCATGATCGAATCCAGGCTACGCACAGTACCGCCACTGAAGGCGTAGGCACTGTCGCAGTATTGGCAGCGCAGGGGGCAACCGGTCAGGCGCACGAATACCGTGGGCAGCCCAGCCGTGCGTGTTTCACCCTGCAAAGAGTAAAAGACTTCGGTGATACGTAATGTGTCTTGCATGATCGCCACGGGCGTGACAGCTAAACAGGCTGTCCGCCTCCGTCAGGCACTGTCGCGGACTCGACATGGCGTTATCCGCAGCAGCGTGTTTAAGAAAAAGGGCAATGATTCTAACGAAAAAACCCGCGCCTGGCGCGGGTTTCTTTTGAACGGTGCTACTTAGAGCTTCTGCAGGTCACGCTGCGCCAGCTGAGCGGCGGATGTGCCGGGGTACTGGGTGATGACTTGCTGCAGGATGCCCTTGACCTTGTCGGTATGGCCCATGCGGCGCTCGACGTCGGCCAGCTTGTACAGGGAGTCCGGTACCTTGCTGTGCTTGGGGTACTTCTGGCTGACCTGGGCAAAAGCCTGGCTGGCACTTTGCAGGTCACCCTTGGCCAGGTTCACCTCACCCAGCCAGTACTGGGCGTTGCCTGCGTACTGGCTGTTCGGGTACTTGCGCAGGAAGGCGCCGAACGCCTGGCTGGCCTTGTCGAAGTCCTTCTGCTTGATCAGGTCGAAAGCCGCATCGTAATAGAGCTTCTCTTTCGCAGGATCAGCCGGCTCGCTGTTGGCGGCCGGTTGCTGTGCAGCAGCGCCAGCGGCGCCTGCTGCTGCACCGGCGGCGGCATCGGGTGCACCACCGGTGGAGGAATTATCGGGGGTCGCGGCAGGCGCGCCACCACTGTTGATGCGGCGATCCAGATCCTGGTAACGCTCCAGGCTTTCCTGCTTCATGCGGGCGACATCGTTTTGCAGCTCTTCGATGATGCCTTGCTGGCGGGATATCTGGTCCTGCATCTGTTGCAGCTGCATGAACAGCTGGCCCTGTGCTGAGGCAGGGGTCGAAGCCCCTGCCCCGGCATAGGCGCCGCTCGTGCCATAACCCGAAGGTGGGTAAGCACCTGCGTTGTCATCTACTACAGGAACCGCAGCCCACGCCGAAAGCGGAAGGCTGAGTGCGAGGACGGTTACAGCACGACGGCACATACGCATAAGAACTTACTTACGCAGTTCTACGCGGCGGTTCTGAGCCCAGGACTGCTCGTCGTTGCCGGTGGCAACTGGACGCTCTTCGCCGTAGGAGACCAGTTCCAGCTGAGCAGGGGAAACACCCTGCAGAACCAGGTAGCGCTGAACGGCTTTGGCACGACGCTCGCCCAGAGCCATGTTGTACTCGCGAGTACCGCGCTCGTCGGTGTTGCCTTCCAGAACAACACGGCTACCGTTGGACTTCAGGTCCTTGGCGTGAACGTCCAGAGCGCGCATGGCTTCTGGCTTCAGGTCCGAGCTGTCGTATTCGAAGTAGAAGGTGGTGATTGCGCGCAGGGCGGCTTCTTCGCTCAGGGAACCGTCAACAGCGCCAGTGTTGGCACCGTAGCCAGCGTTAGGGTCAACAGCGCCTTCGCCAGCGTTGTCACCGCCCTTCGAGGAGCAACCTACAGCTACAGCCATGGCCAGAGCCAGCGCAGCAAATTTACCAAACTTCAGCATTTCCATCGTGAAACTCCTAATGAAACCCCAGTGTGTTAAGCAAAACGTATTACGCCGCAATCAGTTCAGGTAAGGGGACCAGGACGGTTCTCTGACTTCGCCTTGAGCGGTAGGAAGTGGGAGCCTCACGCGGCCATTAAGCGACACGAGCATCAAGACTCCCCGGCCCTGCTGGCGGGTGGCGTAGATTAGCATGGTGCCGTTTGGCGCAACAGTGGGAGACTCATCAAGACTTGTTTCCGAGAGAATCTTTACACTTCCTCTTTGCAAGTCCTGTGCCGCCACTTTGAAGTTGGTGAAACCCTGCTGACGATGGATCATTACCAGCGTCTTTTCGTCCGCCGAAAGTTTCGGGTTGGCGTTGTAGTTACCTACGAACGTCACACGCTCGGCGCTACCACCACTGACCGACTGTTTGTAGATCTGCGGCTTGCCGCCACGGTCGGAGGTGAAGTACAGGGTGTTGCCATCCTTGCCCCAGAACGGCTCGGTATTGATACCCGGGCCGGCAGTGACACGGCTGATCTGGCGCGAAGCCACATTCATCACGTAGATGTCCGGGTTACCGTCCTTGGACAGCACGAACGCCAGGCGCGAACCATCCGGCGACCAGGCCGGAGCACCATTGAGGCCTTCGAAGTTGGTGACCTGTTCGCGGCGGCCGGTGTCGATGTGCTGGATGAAAATGCGCGGCCGCTTCTGCTCGAACGAGACATAGGCGATACGCTTGCCATCCGGCGCGAAACGCGGCGACAGGATAGGCTCACGCGACTGCAGCAAGGTCACTGCACGCGCACCATCGTAGTCCGAACGCTGCAGGGTGTAGCGGGTATTGTTGGTCGAGAAGCGCTCGGCGGTCACGTACAGCATGCGGGTGGAAAACGCACCCTTGATGCCGGTGAGCTTCTCGAACGACTGGTCGGCGATGTAGTGCGACATGTCGCGCAACTGGTCGACGCTGCCGGCAACGCTGCCGGTCAGCACTTGCTGCTCGGTGGCGACGTTGAACAGTGCGTACTGCACCTGCAGGCGAGCGCCCGACGGCACGATGCTGCCGACCATCACGTACTGGGCGCCCAGGGCTTTCCAGTCACGGAAGATCACTTCGCTGGCCTGGGTAGGCTGGCTGATCATGTTCTGCCGTGGGATGGGCGCGTAGTAGCCAGAGTTGCGCAGGTCATTGCCGATGATATCGGCCATGTCTTCCGGCAGCACACTGCCACCCTGCAGACCGAACGGCACTACCGCGATGGGCGTTGCCCGATCGCTGCCGCTGGTGACCAGGATGTTCTTTTCCTCTGCCATGGCCATGCCTGCCACGCAGCACAGCATGACCAGCAGTCCTCGAAGGAGTTTAATCACAACGCTAGATCCTCAGGTGTAAATGTCATCTTGAACGAACGGTACGGATTGAACTCGTTCGGCTTCAAGCCCTGCATTTCGGTCAGACGACCGATGTTCTTCACTGCTGCCACCGCAGAACTGTCGAACGGACCGTCGCCACTGGAGCGCGACACGCTGACACTGGTGATGGTGCCATCGGGCAACATGTTGATCTGCAGGACTACCGTCATGCCCTTGCGCGCAGAAGGTGGACGCGCCCAGCCTTCGGCCGCGCGCATGCGGATCAGGTCGTCGAAGTCGCCGGCCACTTGGTCACCCTGCTCGTCGGCCAGCGCCTGCTGCCGCTCGGTGGTATCGGACAACAGCTCGGCCAGGGCCTGGGCTTTCTTGTCTTCTGCCGCCTTGCGGGCCGCCTCCTGTGCCTTTTTCTTCTGGGCATCTGCAGCGGCCTTTTTCTTGGCCTCTTCAGCTGCCTTCTTCTTCGCGTCCTCGGCCGCCGCTTTCTTCTTGGCGTCCTCGGCCGCTTTCTTCTTGGCCTCCTCGGCTGCCTTCTTCTTGGCATCCTCGGCGGCTTGTTTCTTGGCCTCTTCGGCCGCCTGCTTCTTGGCCTCTTCCTCAGCCTTTTTCTTGGCGATGTCGGCCTGCTGCTTTTCAGCGGCTTTCTTCGCCTCGTCGGCCTTCTTGGCTTCAGCGGCTTTCTTGGCCTCGGCGGCCTTGGCAGCGTCTTCTGCCTTCTTCGCCTCGGCGGCTTCGCGAGCCTCCTCGGCCTTTTGAGCGGCATCGGCTTTCTTTTGTTCCGCAGCCTTTACGGCCTCCTGCTCGACCTTCTTCTGTTCCAGCTGCTCGACTTCGGTCTGACGCGACGCGGTTTTTTTCGCTTCCCCGGCAATCTTCTGATTGGTCTGGGTGGTCGCCTGACTCTTGGACTTGAGCTGATACAGCGTAGCCTGAACGATCGGCTTGGAAGGCGGCAATTCTGGCGTCATGGCAAAACTGACGAACAGCAATGCGAACACAAGCACATGCAGGCCGATGGCCCAGACACTGGGCCAGAAGTAGCTTTCCGAGGCGGATGGCTCTCGCTGTTGCATCAGGGCGCCTCGGTAATCAGGCCAACGTTACCGACACCGGCCTTCTGCAACCCGCCCATGGCACCCATGACCGCGCCGTAGTCGACAGCCTTGTCGCCACGAATGAAGACCTGGGTCTGCTTGCCCTGGTCGCGACCGGCGGCAATGATCTTGGTCACTGCACCGGTCATTTCGGGCAAGGTCATGGCCTTGTCCATCTGCTTGTCGGTGTCGACTTCGCTGCCCAGGTTCCAGTAATAGGTCTTGTCGGCCTTGATGGAGATGGTGAGGATCTGGACATTGTTGTCCTGCGGCAAGGCTTCGCTGGAAACCTTGGGCAGGTCGACCTTCACGCCCTGATTGAGCATGGGAGCGGTCACCATGAAGATGACCAGCAGCACCAGCATCACGTCGATGTAGGGCACCACGTTCATCTCGGCGACCGGCTTGCGTTTGTGGCGAACTCGGGCCATGGGTTTGTACCTGATTACTCTTCGCTGGTGTGCACTTTGCGGTGCAGGATCGCCTGGAACTCGTCGGCGAAGGTGTAGTAACGACCGATCAGCACTTCGCTGCGCGCGGCGAAACGGTTGTAGGCGATAACCGCCGGGATTGCCGCGAACAGGCCGATGGCGGTGGCGATCAGCGCTTCGGCGATACCCGGGGCCACGGTGGCCAGGGTCGCCTGCTGGGCGCTGGCCAGGCCGCGGAAGGAGTTCATGATGCCCCACACGGTACCGAACAGGCCGATGTACGGGCTGGTCGAACCGACGGTGGCGAGGAACGGCAGGCTCTGCTCGAGTTTTTCTTCCTCACGCGAGATGGCTACGCGCATGGCCCGGCCAACGCCTTCCATGACCGCGTCGGGGTCCACACCCGGCTGCTGGCGCAGACGCGAGAACTCCTTGAAACCGGCCCGGAAGACCTGCTCCACGCCCGAATCCGGGTCCGGGTTGCTGCCTGCCTGACGGTACAGCTTGGACAGGTCGATACCCGACCAGAAGCGTTCCTCGAAGGCATCCAGCGCACGACGACCGGCGCGCAGCATGGTGCTGCGCTGGAAGATCATGATCCATGAGGTGACCGAGGCGGCCACCAGGGTCAGCATTACCAGCTGTACCACCACGCTGGCATTGCTGACCAGACTCCACATGGAGGTATGGTCGACGACGTTAGCTTCCACGCTTATTCTCCTGCATTCGATTGAGTACCCGAGCCGTCCGCCACAAAGGCGTCGCGCAGCTTGGGGGGTATGGCTCGGGGTTTGAAAGTGTCGGCGCGTACGGCGGCCACCAGGAACTGCCCTTCGCAGAGCAGCGTTTCATCCTTTTCCCGCCAGACCTGCTGCACGAAACGCAGGCTGGCGCGATTGAGTTCAAGTACTTGCGCGGTCACCCGAAGTTCATCGTCCAGGCGCGCCGGCGCGTGATAGCGCGCTTCGCTCGAGTGGACCACGAACAACAGGTTCTCCCCGGCCAGTTGCTGCTGGGAAAACCCCAGGTGCCGCAGGCGCTCGGTCCGCGCGCGCTCCATGAATTTCAGGTAGTTGACGTAATACACCACGCCACCGGCATCGGTATCTTCGTAATAGACGCGACAACGGTGTGCGAAAGGTTCCAGGCCATTTTGCGCGCGCATACTCTAGTGCTTACTCCTCAGCTTGCCAATCCGCTGCGGCAACTGTTTTTTCTTCATTAATGTCGTATTGCCAGCGCACCTGAGGCATGCCAGCGGTAGGACCACGAAAAGCGGGTTTCGATCTGTCATTCATCGCCTGCTTCGGAAAAATCTGCCCCCTCACCCAGGCGCCCGGGAACATTCAGGCCAAAGTGCAGGTAGGCGTGCCGAGTGACCACACGACCACGGGGCGTACGCATGATATAGCCCTGCTGAATCAGGTAGGGTTCGAGCACATCCTCGATGGTATGACGCTCCTCGCTGATCGCTGCCGCCAGGTTATCCACCCCCACCGGGCCACCATCGAACTTCTCGATCATGGTCAGCAGCAGGCGGCGGTCGGAATGGTCGAAACCACGCTCATCGACGTCCAGCAGGTTGAGCGCCAAATCAGCCACTGCCTTGGTGATCTGCCCTTTGCCGCGCACCTCGGCGTAGTCACGCACGCGGCGCAGCAAGCGGTTGGCGATACGCGGCGTGCCGCGGGCACGGCGGGCGATTTCGTAAGCCCCCTGGTCCTCGATGACCAGCCCCAGAATGTTGGCCGACCGGCTGACGATGGTCGCCAGGTCCTTGTCGCTGTAGAACTCAAGGCGCTGGACGATACCGAAGCGGTCGCGCAGCGGGTTGGTGAGCATACCGGCGCGGGTTGTGGCCCCCACCAGGGTGAAGGGCGGCAGGTCGAGCTTGATCGAGCGGGCAGCCGGGCCTTCGCCAATCATGATGTCGAGCTGGAAGTCCTCCATGGCCGGGTACAGCACCTCCTCGACAACCGGAGACAACCGGTGAATCTCGTCGATGAACAGCACGTCATGCGGTTCGAGGTTGGTCAGCATGGCTGCCAGGTCGCCCGGGCGCTCGAGAATCGGCCCCGAGGTACTCTTGACCGATACGCCCATTTCCTGGGCGATGATATTGGCCAGGGTGGTTTTGCCCAACCCTGGCGGGCCGAAGATCAGGGTGTGGTCGAGCGATTCATTACGCCCCCGCGCAGCCTGGATGAACAGCGCCATCTGCTCGCGCACCACCGGCTGGCCGATGTATTCGTCCAGGCGCAGCGGGCGGATGGCACGGTCCTGGACTTCTTCGCGGTCGCGGCCACTGGCGGCAATCAGGCGGTCGGCTTCGATCACTTGGTAATCATCCCTTTGAGGCTGCGACGGATCAGCTCCTCACTGCCAAGGCCCGCCTTGTCCTTGATCGCGGATACTGCCTTGCTGGCTTCCTGCGGCTTGTAGCCCAGGGAAACCAGGGCACTGACGGCATCGGCCTCGGCTGTGGAGGCGCTGCTGACCGGTACCGGACCATCCGATACAAGCGTGAACATGGCGGGCGAGGTTTCCCAGGCCTTGAAGCGGTCCTTGAGCTCGACCAGCAGGCGCTCGGCAGTCTTCTTGCCGACGCCAGGCACACGCACCAGCGCCGATGTGTCCTGCGCCTGTACGCAACGCACCAATTCGTCGGCCTCAAGGCTCGACATCAAGGCCAGCGCCAGCTTCGGGCCCACGCCATTGAGGCGGATAAGCTCGCGGAACAGCTCGCGCTCGCGCTTCTCATGGAAGCCATACAGCAGGTGGGCATCTTCGCGAACCACCAGATGGGTATGCACGATTACCGTTTCGCCAACTTTCGGCAGGCGGTACAGGGTGGTCATGGGCACTTCAAGCTCATAGCCCACGCCGTTGACGTCGATAATCAGGTGCGGCGGTTGCTTTTCCGCCAGGGTGCCGCGCAAACGTCCAATCACGTTTCGATCCTTCCTCTCGGGGAGCCGATCAAAGACCGCTCAACCCTATCAGCAAATACGTCGGGTGAACGTGCCACCCGGACAAAATGTGTATCAGCTCATGAAGCAGCTACAGACGCAAGCGCCCACCGCGCCGCCGCGCCGTGGCCAGGCCGTGCGGCACCAGGCTGGAACGGGTATGGGCATGGCACAAGGCAATCGCCAGGGCATCAGAGGCATCGATCTGTGGCTTCTGGGTCAGCTTGAGCAGGTGCATGACCATCAGCATCACCTGCTCCTTGTTAGCCCCACCGGTGCCGGCCACGGCCTGCTTGACCTGAGTCGCACTGTATTCGGCGATTTCCAGGCCGGCCTCGGCGGCGGCGACGATGGCCGCGCCGCGAGCCTGGCCGAGCTTGAGCGCCGAATCGGGGTTGCGCGCCATGAACACGCGCTCGATGCCCATGGTCACAGGGCCATGCTGGGCAATGATTTCACTGACACCGCGAAAAACGATCTGCAAGCGCTCGTGCAGCTCGCCGCTGCCGGTACGGATACAACCCGACGCCACGTACTCGCAACCACGGGCAGTCTGGCGCACAACGCCATAACCGGTGATGCGCGAGCCGGGGTCGATACCAAGAATCAGAGTCATAACGCCTGTCGTGTAGGGGGGATGCTTGAAAGCCTGAGCTCAATTCAAGGCTATTGGGGCCGCTGCGCAACCCATCGCCGGCAAGCCGGCTCCCGCAGGCACAGCGCAACTCTCGGCGGGTGCGCTTACCTGTGGGAGCCGGCTTGCCGGCGATGGGCCGCGCAGCGGCCCCAATTACAACCTTGCTGGCGACACCTTAGCCGAGTTTTTCCATGATCTCGTCGGAAATCTGCGCATTGGAATAGACGTTCTGCACGTCATCCAGGTCTTCGAGCATGTCGATCAGCTTGAGCACTTTCTCCGCCCCCTCCTGATCCAGCTCGGCACTGGTGGTCGGCTGCATGACGATTTCCGCATCCGCAGCCTTGAAGCCGGCCTCCTCCAGGGCATTACGCACGGCATAGAAGCTGTTGAACGAGGTGAACACCTCGAACGAACCGTCTTCGTTGGCCACGACATCGTCGGCGTCGGCTTCCATGGCGGCTTCCATCAGGGCATCTTCGTCCACACCCGGGGCGAAGCTGATCTGCCCCTTGCGCTCGAACAGGTAGGCCACCGAGCCATCGGTACCGAGGTTGCCGCCACACTTGGTGAAGGCATGCCGCACGGCGGCTGCGGTACGGTTGCGGTTGTCGGTCATGGCCTCGACCATGATCGCCACGCCGCCCGGGCCGTAGCCCTCGTAACTCAGCTCTTCAACGTTATCGCTTTCGTTGGTGCCGGCACCTCGGGCCACGGCGCGATCGATGATATCGCGGCTCATGTTGGCACCCAGGGCCTTGTCCAGCGCCAGGCGCAAGCGCGGATTGGAGGCCGGATCGCCACCACCTTGCTTGGCAGCGACGGTCAGCTCACGGATCCACTTGGTGAAGATCTTGCCTCTCTTGGCATCCTGGCGCTCTTTGCGGTGCTTGATGTTCGCCCACTTGGAATGACCAGCCATAACGACTCCAAACTCTTGAAACACAAACAATTGCGCCCCGAGAGGGGCGCAACGACAAATACCTGCGCCGAAACGCAAAGGCGCATCCATCTGGATGCGCCCGGGGCCCGCTTACTCGACCTTGGTCTGTTCGCGCAGGCGGATATGCAGCTCGCGCAAGGCCTTGGCATCGACCAAGCCCGGAGCCTGAGTCATGACGCACGCGGCGCTCTGGGTTTTCGGGAAGGCAATCACTTCACGGATCGACTGGGCGCCGGTCATCAGCATGACCAGGCGGTCCAGGCCAAAGGCCAGGCCACCGTGAGGCGGTGCGCCGAACTTCAGGGCGTCGAGCAGGAAGCCGAACTTCTCTTCCTGTTCTGCCGCTTCGATACCCAGCAGGCGGAACACCGCCTGTTGCATCTCTTTGCGGTGGATACGGATCGAACCGCCACCCAGCTCGGTGCCGTTCAGCACCATGTCGTAGGCACGCGACAGCGCGGTGGCCGGGTTGGCCTCGAGCTCTTCGGGGGTGCACTTGGGCGCGGTGAACGGGTGGTGCAGGGCAGTGAAGCTGCCGTCTTCGTTCTCTTCGAACATCGGGAAGTCGACGACCCACATCGGCGCCCACTCGCAGGTCAGCAGCTCGAAGTCGTGGCCCAGACGGATACGCAGCGCGCCCAGGGCCTCGCTGACGACTTTGAACTTGTCAGCGCCGAAGAACACGATGTCGCCGTCTACCGCACCTACGCGATCGAGAATCACGTTGAGGTTGGCTTCAGGGATGTTCTTGACGATCGGCGACTGCAGGCCTTCAACGCCCTTGGCGCGCTCGTTGACCTTGATGTACGCCAGGCCGCGGGCGCCATAGATGCCGACGAACTTGGTGTACTCGTCGATCTTGCTGCGCGGCATGCTGGCGCCACCTGGCAGGCGCAGCGCGGTAACGCGGCACTTCGGATCGTTGGCCGGGCCTGCGAAGACCTTGAAGTCGACATCTTTGAGCTGGTCGGCAACGTCTACCAGTTCCAGCGGGTTACGCAGGTCTGGCTTGTCGGAACCGTAGCGGCGCATGGCTTCTTCGAAGGTCATGTGCGGGAATTCGCCGAATTCCAGGTCCAGGACTTCCTTGAACAGCTTGCGGATCATGCTTTCGGTCAGGCCCATGATCTCGGACTCATCGAGGAAACTGGTCTCGATGTCGATCTGGGTGAACTCCGGCTGACGGTCAGCACGCAGGTCTTCGTCACGGAAGCATTTGGCGATCTGGTAGTAGCGGTCGAAGCCGGCGACCATCAGCAGCTGCTTGAACAGCTGAGGCGACTGCGGCAGCGCGAAGAAGCTACCGGCGTGGGTACGGCTGGGCACCAGGTAGTCGCGCGCGCCTTCTGGCGTTGCGCGGGTGAGGATCGGCGTTTCGACGTCGAGGAAGCCGTTCTCGTCCAGGAAGCGACGGATGCTGCTGGTGATGCGCGAACGCAGGCGCAGCTTGTCGGCCATTTCCGGGCGACGCAGGTCGATGAAGCGGTAGCGCAGGCGGGTTTCCTCGCCGACGTCAGAGTACTCGTTCAGCGGGAACGGCGGGGTTTCCGCTTCGTTGAGCACGTTCAGCTGGTAACCGAGAATTTCGATGGCACCGGAAGCCATGTTGGCGTTCACCGCACCGTCAGGGCGCTTGCGCACCTTGCCGGTGATCTGCACCACGTACTCGCTGCGCACGCGGTCGGCCGCTGCGAAGGTTTCGGCGCGATCGGGATCGAAGACGACCTGGGCCATGCCCTCGCGGTCACGGATGTCGAGGAAGATCACCCCGCCGTGGTCGCGGCGACGATGGACCCAGCCGCAAAGGGTGACTTCCTGGCCGTCCAGGCTCTCGTTCAGTTGGCCGCAATAATGGCTGCGCATCATGATGGTGGTTTCGCTTCTCGTGATTCGTGTATTCGATGGAGGCCTTGGCCGCCCCAGGGGGCTAATACTGCAAGACCCGGCTACTGCAATTCAACTCAGTCGGCCTTGTCGCCGCCTGCCAGATTCTTTTTTGCCCCGGTCTTGAAGTCGGTTTCATACCAGCCACTACCGCTCAGACGAAAGCCGGGGACCGACAACAGTTTCTTCAATGCCGGCGCCTGGCAGGCCGGGCAGTCGGTCAGCGGCGCTGCGCTGATCTTCTGCAGCGCTTCCATCCGGTGATCGCAGGATGCACATTGATAGTCATAAAGGGGCATGGGTGTCTCTCGTCAACCATTACGCTGGCTGCCCAAGGCAGCAAAAAGCGGGATTATATATGGTTAACAGGCACTGCGCAGCCCGCCTGGCGATCAGCGCACACTGGGCGGGTCCTGCAACCACGCAACACAGATCACCCGGACCAGGCCGCTGAAGTTGCGCACTCCACCTTGGCGCAGGTGCACCTCACGATCCACGTAGGAAAGCACTGCACTGACGGAGCACTCATTGGCCTCGGCGATGCGCTCGAGGATGCGCCAATAGACCGCCTCCAGGCGCAAACAGGTGGAAAAACCGTTGAGCCGGACCGAGCGCGATACCGGCTGAATTTGCATCATGTCGAAATCCGCCTTGAACGGATCAATGCACTGCTTGCCCAGGCAGCGCCCTTTGCCTACTACACGCTTGCTCGCTTGCATCATGCGCCCACATCCTCGCCACAGGTATTTTTCCCTGCACCGCAAGACACGCACGGGCGCAGGAACCAGAGGCTCAATGAAGCGCGTACGGCTGGACGCAAAGCAGCGGCAAAGCCTTCCCGCACAAACGGAAAAGCCCGGTGAGCGTCACTCGACCGGGCTTGGCAGGCCACTATTTATACAAGCGACCGATCATTTACCGTCAAGCAGCACTCGCAGCATCCAGGCAGTCTTCTCGTGTACCTGCATACGCTGGGTCAGCAGGTCTGCAGTCGGCTCGTCACTGACCTTGTCCACTACCGGAAAAATACTGCGAGCGGTACGCACGACCGCCTCCTGCCCCTGGACAAGCTGATGGATCATCTCGTCCGCTGCGGGCACCCCTTCCTCTTCCTTGATGGACGAATGCCGCGCATAAAAAGCATAGGAACCCGGCGCGGGGAAGCCCAGGGCGCGAATCCGCTCGGCGATGGAATCGACCGCCAGCGCCAGTTCGTTGTATTGCTCTTCGAACATCAGGTGCAGGGTACGGAACGAAGGACCGGTGACGTTCCAGTGAAAGTTGTGGGTTTTCAGATACAACACATAGGTATCCGACAACAGGCGGGACAGCCCTTCGACGATGGACTTGCGATCTTCTTCACTGATACCGATATCGATTGCCATGAAGTTCCCCTTTTTCATATGGCTTGATGATGATCAAGCGGGCCCCACACACTGTATCAATACTTGGCGCCACGCGCCCATGACGCAGGGCAACTCATCGCCGACAGCCACCTGCGGTTTGAGAAGGCCCCGCGTTTGCTGTTAAATAGGCACCGTGCCACCCGTGCGTGCTGTCATTGCCGGGTGCATAGGCTGGCCCAACATGTGTTCGCGCCCTACACCTCATGCGCACCGTGTCGCCAGCTCTTCCTGTGATCGGCCTTATCAATTGCGAGCCAACCCATGTTCAAGAACGTCCATCTGTTGACGGGCGCTGCAGCTTTGCTGCTATCGCTCATACCCAGCCTGAAATACGATGCAACACCCTTCCTGCAGCAACCGGAGGCGGTCTACCTGGCCCTGCTCGGCCTGCTCAACCTGCTGCTGGCACCTGTCGTGCCGCTGTACTACCGCGGCGCCCGCCAGCAATTGCAGCACCTGGCCTGCGCCTTGCTGGTGGTGGCCGTGGTCCTGCAAACCCTGACCTTGCTGGCCCGCCCCGAAATGGGCAACCTGGCGGCATTGGTCTGCGCAGGCCTCGCCGTCATTCTGCACCTGGCCGCAGGCTTGGCCCGCAGCCCCAGAAAAAACCGACCAAGCCAGGGCGCGCCGCTGGAGACCGGCATGCGCGATACCGGCACTGTGAAGTGGTTCAACACCTCTAAAGGCTTTGGATTCATTTCCCGCGATTCGGGTGACGATATCTTCGTCCACTTTCGCGCCATTCGCGGCGAAGGCCATCGCATCCTGGTCGAAGGCCAGCGCGTGGAGTTTTCGGTAATGCACCGCGACAAGGGCCTGCAGGCCGAAGATGTGGTCGCGGTAACCCGCCGCTGACCCTTTGCAGCCCTGGGGCAAGCCCAGGGCTGGCACCAATCAGTAATGAGGTGGCGGCGCTTCCTCACCCTCACTGCCATACTGGCCGACCATTTCCTCGTAACGCTTGATCAACTCGGCCATCTGCAACTGCAGACGCTGAATCACCCGCCCCTGCTCGACCACCACGTCGTTCAACTCTTGAATGGTATCGTCCTGAAACGCCTGACGGGTTTCCAGTTCGACAATGCGCGATTCCGGCGACATGTCAGGCCTCCTCATATGCATCATTGAGCAGGGCGCGCAGGCGCTGGCGAATGGCATCGACCTGCCCCGGCCCGTATTCGACAGGGGGCACCTTGCCCCAGACCGGCGCCGGCCAGGCGGCATCCCCATGGCGACGGACAATCACGTGCATGTGCAGCTGGCCGACCACATTCCCCAGCGTGGCAACGTTCATCTTATCCGCCGCGAACTCGCCCTTGAGCGCTTCGGCCAGGCAGGTTGTTTCTTTCCACAGCTGCGCCTGATCGTCCTGGCTCAGGTCGAACAGTTCGCTCACGCCGGCACGCTTGGGCACCAGGATGAACCAAGGGTAATTGGCATCCTTGCTAAGCAGCAGACGGCACAGCGGAAAATCCCCAAGAATCAAAGAGTCCTGCTGCAAACGCGAATCCATCTCAAACACTGAAAACCTCCACCAACGAAAGGGCCCCGGCGTGCGGGTCAATGCCGCAAGGATACCCTGCTTCGTCTGCGCAAGCATGCTGCACGCCCTCTGGCTGCACCCTTATAGCTCAGGAATTGATCAGGCTGCACAGGGGCGGTAACACATCGCTACTTTTCGCACCAAAATGAGGCCGCAAACGAGTACACCACTACGCATCGACACACACAAATGACTCAACTTGAACAGTGGGCGGTAACACCTTGACTTGCAAGGCAGCTTTTTAGTTTGCAACCGGACTGCGGCCCGGCACACCGCCAGATGGGGGCCGGCCTGTATTTACGGGCACTTTCGAGCTGCGCCGGCGGAATTTGTGAAAATTTCATGAACCGTTGTTAATTTTGAGCACGCTTGTTGCATTCTCCCCACACCAAGTCGGCACGACATCTGCATAAAGCGATGGACGCAACAAATAACAACAGCCGCTTTGGATCCACCAGGGAGTTTCCCCAACCGGAATCGATAGTTACAGAATCGTTACGGTGACAGGAACAGCGCTGGCGTTGTACGAACCGATTAATCGGGGCGTGATTTGCGACATGGAACTACCTGAAAGCGACATGGCCGTAAACTTCTCGAAACGTTGTATATGCCCATATCGCCAACAACAGTCTGCGTGCTATACATTTCCGCCGACATAACAAGAAAGAGCTGCCCCATATAACTAAAAGACTTGGGCGCAGCGGTACTCTTCCTAAAAACCAAAGGAGCAAATCACGATGCGCGTGATGAAGTGGAGCATGATCGCCCTGGCCGTTTCGGCAGGGACCTCGCAGCTGGCCTTTGCCTCTGCACAGGACGAATCCAAGGGTTTCATCGAAGACAGCCAGCTGAACGTCAAGACTCGCATGCTGTACTTCAGCCGTGACGCTCGCAACAATGATCGGGATCCTATTACCGGCGATCGCCAGAGCCGCACGGAAGAAACCGGCCTCGGCTTCCTCGGCACCTTTGAATCGGGCTTCACCCAAGGCGCTGTAGGCTTCGGCGTCGATGCCATCGGCATGCTCGGCCTGAAACTGGACAGCGGCAAAGGCCGTGCCGGTACCGGCCTGTTCCCGGAAGGCTCCGACGGCCGCTCGCAAGACGACTACTCCGAAGCCGGCGGCGCTGTGAAAATGCGCTTCTCCAACACTGTGCTGAAGTACGGTAACCAGTTCACCGCCCTGCCGGTATTCGCTACCGACGACAGCCGACTGCTGCCGGAAGTTGCCGAAGGCACCTTGATCACCAGCGACGAGATCGAAGGCCTGACCCTGCACGCCGGCCACTTCACCGGCATGAACGCCCAGGCCCAGACCTACCGCGACAGCCTGCGCCTGACTGAAGCCAACATCGTCGGTGGTACCTATGCCCTGACCGACAGCCTCAGCACCAGCCTGTACTACTCCAAGGTCGAAGACTACTGGCGCAAGTACTACGGCAATGTCAACTGGGCACTGCCGATTTCGGACAAGCAAGGCCTGGTGTTCGACTTCAACATCTATGACACCAAGAGCGAAGGCAGCGCCCTGTACAAAGCGTACGACGGCGACAAGCTCGACAACACCGCTTTCAGCCTGTCGGCTGCGTGGAATATCGGCGCTCATACCTTCACCATCGTGCATCAGCGCGTTCACGGTGATGGTGACTACGGTTATGGCGTCGACGGCGGCGGCACGGTCTTCCTGGGTAACTCCGTTGCACGTTCCGACTTCAACGCTGAAGACGAGAAGTCCTGGCAAGCCCGCTACGACCTGAACTTCGCTGAGTTCGGCGTACCCGGCCTGACCTTCATGACCCGTTACGTGCGCGGTACCGACGCCAATGTCGAAGGCACCACCAACGGCAAAGAATGGGAACGCGACATCGACATCAAGTACGTGATGCAGGAAGGCCCCGCCAAGGACCTCAGCTTCCGCGTCCGTCAGGCCACCTACCGCTCCTCCGACGGCGTCTACTACGGCTCCCCGTCGCTGGACGAACTGCGCCTGATCGTCGAGTACCCGCTGAGCATCCTGTAAGCCACGCTTATAGTGCCCCGCACCTGAAAAAGCCCGGCACGCTTGCCGGGCTTTTTCTTGGCTGACATTTGCCACGCCCTGGGGCATCCTGTACGCCTTCGTTTCGCCCCCGTACAATGCGGGGTCATTTCAATGTCTTAGGCAATCGACACGGCTAACCATGCGCACCAGTCAATATTTGCTCGCCACCCAGAAAGAAACCCCTGCCGACGCAGTGGTCATCAGCCATCAGCTCATGCTGCGTGCCGGCATGATCCGCAAGCTGGCTTCCGGCCTGTACACCTGGCTGCCGATGGGCTTGCGGGTAATGCGCAAGGTCGAAGCCGTGGTGCGCGAGGAAATGAACGCCGCCGGCGCCCTGGAAGTGCTGATGCCCAGCATCCAGCCCGCCGAGCTGTGGCAGGAGTCCGGCCGCTGGGAACAGTACGGCCCTGAGCTGCTGCGCCTGAAAGACCGCCACCAGCGCGACTTCTGCGTCGGCCCGACCCACGAAGAGGTCATCACCGACCTGGCCCGCAATGAGCTGTCCAGCTATAAACAGCTGCCGCTCAACATGTACCAGATCCAGACCAAATTCCGTGATGAGATCCGCCCACGTTTCGGCCTGATGCGCGGCCGCGAATTCATCATGAAGGACGCCTATTCCTTCCATGCCGACCAGGCTTCCCTGCAGGAAACCTACGACCGCATGCACCAGGCGTACAGCAACATCTTCACCCGCCTGGGCCTGGACTTCCGCCCAGTGCAGGCCGACACCGGCTCCATCGGCGGCAGCTACTCGCATGAATTCCACGTATTGGCCGAGTCAGGCGAAGACGACGTGATCTTCAGCGACAGCTCCGATTATGCCGCCAACATCGAGAAGGCCGAGGCCATCCCGCGCGAAACCGCGCGCCCGGCCCCAACGGAAGAACTGCGACTGGTCGATACCCCGGACGCCAAGACCATCGCCCAGCTGGTCGAGAACTTCGGCCTGCCGATCGAAAAGACCGTCAAGACCCTGATCGTGCGCGGTGCCGAGGAAGGCAAGCTGGTCGCCCTGATCGTCCGCGGCGACCACGAGCTCAACGAGATCAAGGCCGCCAAGCTGGAACAGGTCGCCGACCCGCTGGTCATGGCCACCGATGCCGAGCTGCGCGAAGCCATTGGTGCCGGCGCCGGCTCCCTCGGCCCGCTGAACCTGCCGCTGGAATGCATCATCGACCGCTCGGTTGCCCTGATGAGCGACTTCGGCATCGGTGCGAACATCGATGACAAGCACTACTTCGGCGTCAACTGGGAACGCGACCTGCCGGTCCCACAGGTTGCCGACCTGCGTAACGTCGTCGAGGGCGACCCGAGCCCGGATGGCCAAGGTACCCTGGTGATCAAGCGCGGCATCGAAGTCGGCCACATCTTCCAGCTCGGCACCAAGTACAGCGAGGCACTCAAGTGCCAGGTACTGGGCGAGAACGGCAAGCCAGTGGTGCTGTCCATGGGTTGCTACGGCATTGGCGTATCCCGCGTGGTCGCCGCCGCCATCGAGCAGAGTTATGACGACAAAGGCATCATCTGGAATGACGCCCTGGCCCCGTTCCAGATCGCCCTGGTACCGCTGCGCTACGAAACCGACGTGGTTCGCGAGGCCACCGACAAGCTCTACGCCGAACTGACGGCCGCAGGCTTCGAAGTGCTGCTGGACGACCGTGACAAGAAGACCAGCCCAGGCATCAAGTTCGCCGATATGGAGCTGATCGGTATTCCGCACCGCATCGTCGTCAGCGACCGCGGCCTGGCCGACGGCAACCTGGAATACAAGCACCGCACCGAACAGGATGCTCAAGCGCTGCCACTCAATGAAGTGCTGACCTTCCTGCAGGCCCGCGTTCGCCGCTGATAATCAATGCACGAGTGATCATGTCCAAGCGAAGTACCTTTACCCTGGGGGGCGCCGCACTGTGCGGCGCCCTGCTCCTCAGCGGCTGCGCCAACCAGATGTCCCAGCGCAGCGAGCACGAAGAGCGCGTCGAGCGCAAGCTGCTCGAACACACACTGCAGATTGATGTCGGCGAGCCCAAGGTGATGGAGCTTCCGCAGCGACGTGTACGCGTCAATGAACAGAGGCGCTTCGAGGTCACCGAGTTCGAAGTTACCCGCCGCTATGACCGGTATACGCCCTACCAACCCTGGCGGGAGGTCTACGAAATCCCGCTGGGCGCGGTGGCGGTGGTGGCCGGCGTAGGCGCCAACGTGGTCAACGTGTTTGCATTGGGCAACCTGCCGCAGAGCATCACGCACGACTGGCTCAGTTATGGCGTGGCCGGGCTCAACCCGTTCATGAACGTGCAGTCCAACGGTCGCGCCCAGCAGAACCTGGCAGGGATCAGTGAGCTGCAAAAGGACAAGCGCGAGGAGTTCACCAGCCTGCCCTGGAGCGAACGCCTGGTCGAGGTAAAGGCCGGCAAGATGACCCACGCGCTGACCACCGACAGAAACGGCGTGCTACGCCTGAACCTGCTGGACAGCCCATTCTCGGAGCAGCACCTGAACCACGTCGGCACCCTGCACCTGCAAGTGGTCGATGAAGACAACGCAGTGCGGGGCGACGCCAGCCTGCTGGTCAGCGCCACCCTGCGCAACAAGCTGCGTGAAGCCCATGAGTTGATTTTCGATGACCTGGAAGACGACGATGTCGGCCAGTGGGTTCACCGGGTCAAGCGCCTATCGGAGCTAGGCCTGGAAGAGGAAGCCAGTGAGATGGAGCAGAGCCTGATCGAGCTGACCCGCAACGATCCGGAGCTGCAGCAGGAGTTTCTGCAGGCACTGACCAAGGCTACCGGCCGGTTGGTGGCTGACCCAGGCGCACATTAATGAAAGAGGGGCTGCAATGCAGCCCCTCTTTCATTTGTCCGCGAACAACTCTAATTGCTCGTGAGCCCCACGCAAGTCGCGCAACCTCACCCCTACCCCTAGCAATCTCACCGGCTTGCCACCCCGGGCGAATGCTTGCCGTAGCAACTGCCGGTAGCTGTCCAGATCCCTACCCGCCCCTGCCTGCTCCAGGGTGGTCTGGCTGAAGTCATGGAATTTGACCTTGACGAAAGGTTTGTCCGGCCGATAGCTACTGTCCATACGAGCGATCCGCTCATTCAGGCTGTTCAGCAGTTCAGGCAAGCGCTCCAGACAACTGGCCAGATCCGGCAGATCCGTATCGTACGTATTCTCCACGCTTACAGACTGCCTACGGCTATCGTTGTGCACGGCGCGATCATCGATACCCCGCGCCAACCCCCAGAGGCGTTCACCGAAACTGCCGAATTCACGCACCAGCGCCAGCCGCGACCAGTCACGCATGTCCAGGCAGGTGTCGATACCCAGCCGGGCAAGCTTGTCTGCGGTAACCTTTCCGACACCATGCAGCCTGGCGACAGGCAATGCGGCGACAAAGGCCTCCACCTGATCAGGCGTAATCACGAAAAGACCGTTGGGCTTGCGCCAGTCACTGGCGATCTTGGCCAGGAACTTGTTGGGCGCCACCCCAGCCGAGACAGTAATGTGCAGGGTGCGCGCAACACGCCTGCGAATATCTTCGGCGATGCGCGTGGCGCTGCCGGCGAACCATTGGCTGTCGCTCACATCCAGATAGGCCTCATCCAGTGACAATGGCTCGATCAGTTCGGTGTAGTCGCGGAAGATGCCGTGGATCTCGCGCGATGCTTCGCGGTAGGCCTCGAAACGCGGTTTGACGATCAGCAAGTCAGGGCAAAGCTTCAGTGCATGGCGGGAGGACATGGCCGAGCGCACCCCATAGGCACGCGCTTCATAATTGCAGGTGGCAATCACCCCTCGATGATCCGGCGAACCACCCACAGCCATGGGGCGGCCGACCAGGCGCGGGTCATCACGCATCTCGATCGCGGCGTAGAAACAATCGCAGTCGATGTGAATGATCTTGCGCAAAGACATGGATGACCGTTAGCACTGTAAATTCATACAGATAGTACCGCATGCTCTGTCAGCGAGACAGCCAGCGCAGGAGCGCGCGCGACAATTGGCCTGAAAGCCCCGGTGCTCCTGACCTGCCTGCCTTATTGAAAGGCTAAGGGTTTGAACGAAAACGGTTTTTTTAAACTAAATGCTTGACAGGGGCGGTTAAATCCGTAGAATTCGATCTCACAGGCGCGGGATGGAGCAGCCTGGTAGCTCGTCGGGCTCATAACCCGAAGGTCGTCGGTTCAAATCCGGCTCCCGCAACCAGATTCGAGAAAAGGCCACTGTTAACGCAGTGGCCTTTTTCTTTTGCCTGAAAAATAGTCGGCGATTGAAAACTCAAGAAAATCAATAAGTAACGCTTGACACTCCGCGCTTTCACTGTAGAATTCGTTTCCACAGGCGCGGGATGGAGCAGCCTGGTAGCTCGTCGGGCTCATAACCCGAAGGTCGTCGGTTCAAATCCGGCTCCCGCAACCAGATTCGAGAAAAGGCCACTGTTAACGCAGTGGCCTTTTTCTTTTGCCCTCGAAAAGCGGGCAACGCGTTAATTACTGGTCAATCAAAAGTAATGCTTGACCACCCTCTTCAAAGCTGTAGAATGCGCACCTCTGACGCGGGATGGAGCAGTCTGGTAGCTCGTCGGGCTCATAACCCGAAGGTCGTCGGTTCAAATCCGGCTCCCGCAACCATATTCGTCAGAACAAACCCCGCCTGTGTAACAGCAGCGCGGGGTTTGTTGTTTTTCCCCGCCTGAAAATCTGGATTCATTCAGCCAAGCCCCGGCCTTGTGAGGCCGCTTTCTGGATGAACTATCTTTAACCCTGCCAAAGGACTGAAAGTCACGTTGCCCGGAGTAATATCTGGATACGTTTCCATAGGGACTTTCACTTGGCCGCCCCCTCCCCCTACCTCGCGCTGCTTGCCCGGGGTAACTCATGACCGACCGTAACCCAGAACACCAGGCACCCATAGCCTCAACCCTGCCCACAGCTGCCCAGCGCTTGCCGTGGCTGGAGCGGGTGAGCCGCTATCGCCAGCCCATCACCCTGGCAGTTACCTTGGCGCTGTTCGCAATGGCACTGATAGCCTGCCGCCACTTGCTCAGTGAACTGGATATCCATGCTCTGCACGATGCGATGCTCAGCGTGCCCACCCGCTCGTTGGCCGGCGCGCTACTCGCTGCGGTTATCGGGTTCTTGATCCTGCTGGGATATGAATGGTCGGCCTGCCGTTATGCCGCCGTGAAGTTGCCTGGGCGTACGCTTCTGTTAGGCGGTTTCAGCGCATTTGCCATTGGTAACGCCATTGGCTTGTCGATGCTCTCGGGCGGTTCGGTACGCTATCGCCTGTATGCTCGAGAAGGCCTGGGCGCTGCCGAAGTCGCGCGCATGACAGTGTTTGCCAGCCTTTCTTTGGGCTGCGCCCTGCCCCCTCTGGCGGCACTGGCCACGTTGAGCAACTTGCCAGCTGCGGCTACCGCCCTGCACCTGCCCACCCCTGTACTGGCCACAGTCGCTATCGGCGTGCTTGCACTGACCGCCGTCCTGGTGACTGGCCTGTATCGCCGACGCCTGGCAGAGCAGCCGCTACCAGACAGCCTGCTGGTGCAACTGGGGCGCCGGACGCTGCGCCTGCCCGGCGCACGGCTGGCTGCACTGCAACTGGCAATCACCGCGCTGGATATAGCCGCCGCCGCGACCGTCCTTTACCTGCTGCTCCCGCAAGCCCCTCCGTTTGGCACATTCGTCCTGGTCTACCTGCTGGCACTTGCAGCCGGTGTACTTAGCCATGTGCCTGGCGGCGTCGGGGTGTTCGAGGCGATTCTGCTCGCAGCCTTCGCCAATCAGCTCGGCGCCGCGCCACTGGCCGCCGCACTGCTGCTGTACCGCTTGATCTATGTGGTACTGCCATTGCTGCTGGCCTGTGGGCTGCTGCTGGCCAATGAAGCCAGGCGCCTGCTGTTTGCGCAGCAGGCGCTCAAGGCCGCCTCCGGGCTGGCTGCACCGGTGCTGGCGATACTCGTGTTTCTCTCCGGTGTGGTGCTGTTGTTCTCCGGCGCAACACCGGAAATCGACACCCGCCTGGAACACATGGGCTTTCTGGTACCGCACCGTCTCATCGATGCCTCGCATTTCGGTGCCAGCCTGATTGGCGTGCTGTGCCTGTTGCTGGCCCAGGGCTTGCGCCGACGCCTGTCTGCCGCCTGGCTACTGACTACCGTACTGCTCCTGGTTGGCGCACTGCTGTCGCTGCTCAAAGGCTTCGACTGGGAAGAGGCCTGCCTGCTGACCTTCACCGCTGCCCTGCTCGCGTTGTTCCGCCGTTCGTTCTACCGCCCAAGCAGGCTGCTGGAGCTGCCGTTTTCCCCGGTGTACCTGGCAGCGAGTGCCTGCGTGGTCGGTGCTTCAGTGTGGTTACTGCTGTTTGCCTATCAAGACGTGCCCTACAGCCATCAGCTGTGGTGGCAATTCACCCTTGACGCCGATGCCCCACGCGGCCTGCGCGCCGCCATGGGCAGCGCAGTACTGTTGCTGGTCGTGGCCCTGACCTGGCTGCTGCGCACTGCCCGGCCAGTCATCCACCTGCCAGACGACGAGGAGATACAGCGCGCCAACCGTATCCTGCAGGTTTCCGACCAACCTGACGGCGGCCTGGCGTTGACCGGTGACAAAGCCCTGCTGTTCCACCCCAATGGCAACGCTTTCTTGATGTACGCGCGCCGGGGCCGCAGCCTGGTGGCCCTGTACGACCCGATCGGCCCGGCCCAGGAACGTGCCGAGATGATCTGGCAATTCCGCGATCTATGCGACCTGCACCACGCCCGCCCGGTGTTCTACCAGGTGCGTGCCGAGAATCTGCCGTTCTACATGGACATCGGCCTGACCGCGCTCAAGCTCGGCGAAGAAGCCCGAGTCGACTTGCGCCGCTTCGACATCGAAGCCAAAGGCAAGGAAATGAAAGACCTGCGCTACACCTGGAACCGCGGCGGCCGCGATGGCCTGAGCCTGGAGATCCATGAACCGGGCCAGGCCCCCATGGTTGAACTCAAAGAGATCTCGGATGCCTGGCTCGGCGGCAAGAACGTGCGCGAAAAAGGCTTCTCGCTCGGGCGCTTCAGCCCTGAGTACCTGCAGCATTTTCGCATCGCCCTGATTCGCTACCAGGGCCGGCCAGTGGCGTTTGCCAACCTGCTTGAAACTCACAGTAACGAACTGGCCAGCCTCGATCTGATGCGTGCCCACCCCCAGGCGCCGAAGCTGACCATGGAATTCATGATGATCGGCCTGATCCTGCACTACAAAAGCCATGGTTACGGCCGTTTCAGCCTGGGCATGGTACCGCTTTCCGGCTTGCAGCCACGGCGCGGCGCCCCGTTGGCCCAGCGCCTGGGCTCGATGGTGTTCCGTCGCGGCGAACAGCTTTACAACTTCCAGGGGCTACGCCGCTTCAAGGACAAGTTCCAACCGGACTGGGAACCCCGCTATATGGCCGTGCCGGCCGGGCTCGACCCGCTGGTGGCACTGGCCGACACTGCCGCCCTGATTGCGGGCGGCCTGACTGGATTGGTGAAACGTTGATGATCCGACGCTACTGGCTGTACCTACTGATACCCCTGCTCTTGGCCGCATTGGCTGGGGCCACTGCCTTCTGGTTGGGGGCCCGACCGGCCCCAGAAGCACGCCTTGAGCAACTGACCGTCAATGACACCCGCATCACCCGCGTCATCCCGGGCGTGCATGCCAAAGCCTGGGTGGCCATCGGCGTGCCCCAGGACCAGGCGCTGACCGATAAACAGTTGCTTGACTTGAGCCAGGCCGGTGAGGCTCAGCTGGCGCAAGTCATCCTGCCGCCGGGGGCCTGCAGTAACCAGCAGCAATCGATGGATAAGGCCATGACCCTTCTGGCCGAAAAACCGACCCTGGTAGCCGGTATCGGCCCTGGTGCAAGCCAGGCCTGGCGTTGGCTGGCCACACAGAATGACGACAAGGCCCGCGCCATCTCCGTGAATTTCAACATGGAACAGCCCAGCTGCGCTGCAGCCTTGCCCAAGTCCGCCCCTCATGGTCACTGGAGCGTCGCCTGGAACGACAACCCGGATGACGCCAGCGCCGCCTTCGTGCGCGACCAGCGCAATGCCGACACCAGCATCAGCGACTACGACATCCACCTGCCACAACTACTCAAGGCGCAACTGACCCAGGCCTTGGTCGGCCACGATGGCAACGCGCTGGCAATCCCGGTCGTGGAAGTGCCTGCCGGGCAAACCACCGACACCGTTACCCTGTTCCTCTCAGGCGATGGTGGCTGGCGCGACCTGGACCGCGATGTGGCCGGTGAAATGGCCAAGCTTGGTTACCCGGTGGTCGGCATAGACACCCTGCGTTACTACTGGCAGCACAAGACCCCCGAGCAAAGCGCTGCCGACCTGTCGGAACTGATGCAGCACTATCGTCAGAAATGGGGTACCAAGCGTTTTGTGCTGACCGGCTATTCGTTCGGTGCCGACGTGCTGCCGGCGATCTACAACCGCCTGCCTGCCGAGGACCAGCAACGTATCGATGCGGTGATGCTGCTGGCCTTCGCCCGCAGTGGCAGCTTTGAGATCGAGGTCGAGGGCTGGTTGGGCAAGGATGGCCAGGAGGCACCTACCGGACCGGAGATGGCCAAACTGCCGGCGCCCAAAGTGGTATGCATATACGGTGTGGAAGAGGCCGATGAAAGCGGTTGCACCGACAAGACTGCAGTGGGCGAGCGCATTAAGCTGCCCGGTGGGCATCACTTCGACGAGAACTATCCGGCACTGGCCAAGCGCTTGATCGATGAAATTGAAATACGCCAGGGCAAGTCCAGCGTGGCAGAACAGAACTGAGGCGTAGCGAGGGGCCGCGTTGCGGCCCCTCGCCTTGATCAGATCTCGACCTGTGTACCCAACTCGATCACCCGGTTGAGCGGCAGGTTGAAGAAACGCAGGTTACCGTTGGCGTTCTTGAGCAGAAACGCAAACAGGTTGCCCCGCCAGCGCGACATCCCCTCAAGACGCGACGCGATCACCGTTTCGCGGCTTAGGAAATAAGTCGTACGCATGGGGCTGAAGTCCAGGCCGTCCAGGTGGCATAGCTTCAGTGCCGCCGGCACATCCGGCTCATCCATGAAACCGAAGTGCAACAGCACCCGGAAGAAGCCATCACCATAGGCCTCCACTTCAAAGCGCTCCTGCTCGGGCACCCGTGGCCGGTCTTCACTCACAACCGTCAGCAGTACCACCTGGCTGTGCAGCACCTGGTTATGCAACATGTTGTGCAACAGCGCATGCGGGACGGCATCGGGCCGCGCAGTGAGGAACACGGCAGTACCTTCTACGCGGTGCGGTGGCTGTACGCGAATGCTGCTGATGAACACCGGCAACGGCAGCCCACCCTCATCAATTCGCTCGACCAGAATCTGCTTGCCGCGCTTCCAGGTGCTCATCAGCAGGAACAGCACACCCCCGGCCAGTAACGGGAAGGCGCCGCCCTGGACAATCTTCGGCACGTTGGCGGCGAAGAACAGCCCGTCGACCAGCAGGAAACCAATCAGAATCGGTACCGCCAGCACCGGCGGCCACTTCCACAACAACAGCATCACCGCCGACACCAGGATGGTGGTCATCAGCATCGTGCCGGTCACCGCCACGCCGTAAGCGGCCGCCAGCGCACCGGATGATTCGAAGCCGATCACCAGCAGCACAACGCCTGCCATCAGCGTCCAGTTCACTGCTGCGATGTAGATCTGCCCCTGCTCGTCGCTGGAGGTGTGCTGGATATGCATACGCGGGATATAACCCAGCTGGATAGCCTGGCGGGTCAGGGAGAAAGCACCCGAGATCACCGCCTGCGAAGCAATTACCGTGGCCATGGTCGCCAGCCCCACCAGCGGCAGCAACGCCCACGCCGGCGCCAGCAGGTAGAACGGGTTGCGCGCAGCGTCAGGGTTTTGCAGCAGCATCGCGCCCTGGCCGAAATAGTTGAGCACCAATGCTGGCAGCACCAGGGCGAACCAGGCACGGGCAATCGGCTTGCGACCGAAATGGCCCATGTCGGCGTACAGCGCCTCGGCACCGGTCAGGGCCAGCACCACAGCACCGAGAATGGCCACACCCATGCCCGGGTGCACGATGAAGAAGTTCACCGCCCAGCCCGGGTTGAACGCCTTGAGCACCTCGGGGCTCTGCGAGATGCCATGCACCCCCAGCGCCGCCAGCACCACGAACCAGGTGACCATGATCGGGCCGAACAGCTTGCCGATCTTCTCGGTGCCATGCTTTTGCACCAGGAACAGCGCCACCAGCACCACCAGCGAAATCGGCACCACCCAATGGTCGATACCGTCGAATGCCAGGCCCATGCCCTCTACTGCCGACAGCACCGACACCGCCGGGGTGATCATGCTGTCGCCGTAGAACAGCGAGGCGCCGATCAGCCCACAGATGACCATCAGCGTGCGCAGGCGCGGGTAGGCCGCCGTAGCCCGCCGCGCCAGCGCGGTCAGGGCCATGGTACCGCCCTCTCCCTGGTTGTCGGCGCGCAGGATGAACATCACGTACTTGAACGACACCACCCACAGCAGCGACCAGAGGATCAGCGACAGGATCCCCAGCACACCATCATGATTGACCGGCACCCCGTAACCGCCGGTGAAGACTTCCTTGAGGGTATACAACGGGCTGGTACCGATATCGCCGTAGACCACCCCAACAGCTGCCACCAACAGGCTCAGCGACCGCGTCGCCCCCTGCCCGCCCTCGGCGTGACTGCTTGCCTGAACCATCGACCACTCCCGCAAACGGCCATCTAGACCGGTAGAATTCTGCCTCGCGCCAGGGGATCGCACATGCCCCGACGCAACGGCGCGAAGCATAGCGCAGCGTTCGTCGCATTTGTGCTGGTCAAGCGACCTTGCGCTCGCTAGAATTGCGCACTTTTTGATCAGAGGCGCCCAGAAGCGCCCGTCAGGATCGCCGCCGTTTCCGGCCGGGCGACCTGTATTCAATACCGAGGTTAGTCATGTCCACCACTCCCGCCACCCCCAAGGTAGGGTTCGTCAGCCTGGGTTGCCCAAAAGCCCTGGTAGATTCCGAGCGCATTCTGACCCAGTTGCGTATGGAAGGTTATGAAGTCGTGCCCACCTACGAGGATGCCGACGTAGTGGTGGTCAACACCTGCGGCTTCATCGACAGCGCCAAGGCCGAGTCGCTGGAAGTGATCGGCGAAGCGATCAAGGAAAACGGCAAGGTCATCGTCACCGGCTGCATGGGTGTCGAGGAAGGCAGCATCCGTGACGTGCACCCCAGCGTGCTGTCGGTCACTGGCCCGCAGCAGTACGAGCAGGTAGTCAATGCCGTGCACGAAGTGGTACCGCCACGCCAGGACCACAACCCGCTGATCGACCTGGTACCGCCGCAGGGCGTCAAGCTGACCCCGCGCCACTACGCCTACCTGAAGATCTCCGAAGGCTGCAACCATAGCTGCAGCTTCTGCATCATCCCGTCGATGCGCGGCAAGCTGGTCAGCCGCCCGGTCGGCGAAGTGCTGAGCGAAGCCGAACGCCTGGTCAAGGCCGGCGTCAAGGAGATCCTGGTGATTTCCCAGGACACCAGCGCCTACGGCGTGGACGTCAAGTACAAGACCGATTTCTGGAACGGCCGCCCGGTCAAGACCCGCATGCTCGAGCTGTGCGAAGCGCTGAGCAGCCTGGGCGCCTGGGTGCGGCTGCACTACGTCTACCCGTACCCGAACGTCGACGACGTGATCCCGCTGATGGCCGCCGGCAAGATCCTGCCGTACCTGGACATCCCGTTCCAGCACGCCAGCCCGAAAGTGCTCAAGTCGATGAAGCGCCCCGCCTTCGAAGACCGCACCCTGGCGCGCATCAAGAACTGGCGCGAACAGTGCCCGGAACTGGTGATCCGCTCGACCTTCATCGTCGGTTTCCCGGGTGAGACCGAAGAAGACTTCCAGTACCTGCTGGACTGGCTGACCGAAGCCCAGCTCGACCGCGTCGGCTGCTTCCAGTACTCGCCGGTCGAAGGTGCGCCTGCCAACGACCTGGGCCTGGAAGAAGTGCCGGATGACGTCAAGCAGGAGCGCTGGGATCGCTTCATGGCCCACCAGCAGGCCATCAGCAGCGCACGCCTGCAATTGCGCATCGGCAAGGAAATCGAAGTGCTGATCGACGAAGTCGAAGAGCAAGGCTCGGTCGGCCGCAGCTTCTTCGATGCACCTGAGATCGATGGCAGCGTGTTCATCGATGGCGACCATGGCTTCAAGCCGGGCGACAAGGTCCGTTGCCGGGTGGTCGATGCCGACGAGTACGACATGTGGGCCGAGCCTGTTTGAGGCTGCGCACGTAGAAGGAGCCCCGCCCACTGGCGGGGCTTTTTGCATCTATGGTTTCCTCAGTGACCACCGAGGAACACCGGCATGCATTTGGCATTGACGCTGCAAACACCCCACCTGTGTGATTACCCGGAACTGGTTCAGGTCTGGGAGAACTCGGTGCGCGCAACCCACGACTTTCTGCCTGACGCTTATATCCTGCTACTGCGCGACCATGTGCTACGCAAGTACCTGGACGCCGTCATGCTGGTCTGCTGCAAGGACCGTCAGCGCATCTGCGGCTTTGCCGGTGTCGCCAATGGGCGTGTGGACATGCTGTTCGTCGCACCCCAATACCGTGGCCGAGGCGTGGGCAGGCGCTTGCTGCGCTATGCCATCAGCGAACTGAACGCGCAATGCCTGGATGTCAACGAACAGAACCCCCAAGCCTTGGGCTTCTACCTGCACGAGGGCTTCGAAGTGATCGGGCGCTCCGAAACAGATGGCCTGGGGCAGCCCTATCCATTGCTTCATATGAAGCTGATTCGTACAGCGTCCTAGGACTTTGTCGCAGGATGCCGTGCAATACTTCCGAAATGGTGCATTCGGCACAGATTCCCGTCATCAACCGCAAATGGGCAGGTACAATGTAAGACTTTCCCTGCCTTGCGAATTGCCTGCCATGTCCGAACCCGTCCGCCTGTCCAAACGCCTCATCGAGCAGCTCGGCTGCTCACGCCGAGAGGCAGAGCTGTATATCGAAGGAGGCTGGGTCACGGTCGATGGCGTTGTAGTCGAGCAGCCTCAGTTCAAGGTCGAACACCAGGCTGTCGAGCTGTTGCCGGGCGCCAATGCCGAGGCGCTTGACCCGGTTACCCTGCTGCTCAACCAGCCTGCGGGTGTCGATATCGATACGGCCCGCGCCAGCATGAACATGGCCAGCCTCAGCGAAGCACATCGCGAAGGCGTGCGGCCGCTGCACGGGCACTTCACCCGGCTGACCTGTTCGGCGCCCCTGGAGCGCGGTGCCAGTGGCCTGCAGGTGTTCACCCAGGATTGGAAGGTTACCCGCAAGATCGAGGCCGACCTGCGTCGCCTGGAACAGGAATACATCATTGAAGTGCGCGGCGAGACCACGCCACAGGCGCTGGAGCGCCTGGCGCGCGGCGCGACGCGCAATGATCGGGAACTGCCCAAGGCCAAGGCCAGCTGGCAAAACGAGACCCACCTGCGCCTGGCCCTGAAGAACCCACAACCCGGGCAGATCTCCGAGATCTGCGCCTACCTGCGCCTGGAAATACTCAGTATGCGCCGTATTCGCCTGGGCGGTGTATCCATGGGCAAGCTGCCTGTGGGCAACTGGCGTTACCTGGCCGGCACTGAACGTTTCTAAGCGATGCGCCACGCCCAGGCGTGGCATCTGAACAGGATTTTGCAGCAATGAACCACAACGATGTACTGCGCAGCCTGCGCTACATGCTCAAGGTGAACGACGCCAAGATGGCCGAGATCATCGCGCTCTCGGGCCTGGAGGTTAATCCGGTGGTGCTCGCCACCTACCTGAAGAAAGAGGACGAGCCCGGTTTTGTGCGCTGCCCCGAGCGGGTCATGGCGCACTTTCTCGACGGTCTGGTCTTCCACCGCCGCGGCAAGGACGATAGCCGTCCGCCACAGCCTGTAGAGCTGCCGGTGACCAACAACACCATCCTCAAGAAGCTGCGCGTAGCCTTTGAGCTCAAGGAAGACGACCTGCATGTGATCCTCAAGTCGGTCAACTTCCCGGTTTCCAAGCCCGAACTCAGCGCGCTGTTCCGCAAGGTGGGCCATGAGAACTATCGGCCTTGCGGCGACCAGTTGCTGCGCAACTTCCTCAAGGGCCTGACCCTGCGCGTGCGCGGCTGACTCGCCATGCAACATACGGTTTCGCCTGTCGGCATCGTGCGCTCCTGTTTCAAGGAGAAGTTCGCAATCCCGCGGCAGCCACAGCTGGCGCCGGCTGCACGCGGGGTACTTGAGTTGCTGCCGCCGTTCGACCAAGGCGAGGCCGTGGCGGGCCTGGAGCAGGTCAGCCATGTGTGGCTGTTGTTCCTGTTCCATCAGGCCCTGGAAGACAAGCCACGCCTTAAAGTGCGCCCACCACGCTTGGGCGGCAACAAAAGCATGGGCGTGTTCGCTACGCGAGCGACCCATCGGCCCAATGGCATCGGCCAGTCGGTGGTACGCCTGGAGGCTGTGGAGCCGGGTCGGCTGCTGCTGTCCGGCATCGATCTGCTCGATGGCACGCCGGTGCTGGATATCAAGCCGTATGTTCCCTATGCCGACAGCATCGCCGGGGCGAGCAACCTGATGGCCAGCGATGCGCCTGCCGCGATTGCCGTGCACTGGGGCGATAGCGCCCTGCCCCAGGCCCGCGAACACGCCCTGCGCCTGGGCGAACCACTGGTGGAGCTTATCGAACAGTGCCTGGCACAGGACCCACGACCGGCCTATCAGGTGCCGCCGCCAGAGCGGGTGTATGGGGTGAAGTTCTGGGATGTGCAGGTCAGGTGGCACTACCCGCAGCCGGATGTAATTCGCGTGCTTGAGGTCGTGCCGGAAAACTGAAAGCACTGGCAACCTCAGTCGCACAGGCATAAAAAACGCAGGCCTTACCTTAATGCCAGTCAGTTAGCGTTGTCAGGGCTGCTACGCAGCACATCGCCGGCAAGCCGGCTCCTACCGGGACCGCACAGTTCTTGAGGTCTGCGCTGTACCTGTGGGAGCCGGCTTGCCGGCGATGGGCCGCAAAGCGGCCCCAAAACGCTTAACTGACTGGCATCAGGCCAAGCCTGCGCCTTCATTGCCGGTCGATTACTTCTCGACGAAAGCACGCTCGATCAGGTAGTCACCCGGCTCACGCATGCGCGGGGAGATCTTCAGGCCGAAGCTGTCGAGAACTTCGCTGGTCTCGTCGAGCATGCTCGGGCTACCACAGATCATGGCGCGGTCGTCCTGCGGGTTGATCGGTGGCAGGCCGATATCGCTGAACAGCTTGCCGCTGCGCATCAGGTCAGTCAGGCGGCCCTGGTTTTCGAACGGCTCGCGGGTAACGGTCGGGTAGTAGATCAGCTTGTCACGCACCGCCTCACCAAAGAACTCGTTCTGTGGCAGGTGTTCGGTGATGAACTCGCGATAGGCCACTTCGTTCACGTAGCGCACACCGTGCACCAGGATCACTTTCTCGAAGCGCTCGTAGGTTTCCGGGTCCTGAATGACGCTCATGAACGGCGCCAGGCCAGTGCCGGTGCTCAGCAGGTACAGGTGCTTGCCCGGGTTCAGGTCGTCGAGGACCAGCGTACCGGTAGGCTTCTTGCTGATGATGATCTCGTCGCCTTCCTTCAGGTGCTGCAGCTGGGAGGTCAGCGGGCCGTCAGGCACCTTGATGCTGAAGAATTCCAGGTGCTCTTCCCAGTTGGGCGAAGCGATGGAGTAGGCGCGCATGAGCGGACGGCCGCTGTCCTGCTGCAGGCCGATCATCACGAACTGACCGTTCTCGAAGCGCAGGCCCGGGTCGCGGGTGCACTTGAAGCTGAACAGGGTGTCGTTCCAGTGATGCACACTGAGGACACGTTCGTGGTTCATGTTGCTCATCGATGGGGCTCCTGAAGAAAACGCAGCGCGCACAGCGCACAGTTGCGCGATAGTTTAGGGGCAGCGACAATATCTGTTAACTGAATTATCAAGATATGTGTTATCGGTTATATAGATATGCGATTCACACTTCGTCAGCTACAGGTATTCGTCGCCGTGGCCCAGCATCAGAGCGTCTCTCGAGCCGCCAGTGTGCTGGCCCTGTCGCAGTCGGCTGCCAGCACGTCCATCACTGAACTGGAGCGACAATCGAGCTGCCAGTTGTTCGACCGTGCAGGTAAACGCCTGGCCCTCAACGCCTTGGGGCATCAGCTGCTGCCGCAAGCGGTTGCGCTGCTCGACCAGGCCAAGGAGATCGAAGACCTGCTCAACGGCAAGTCCGGTTTTGGCTCACTGGCAGTCGGCGCCACACTGACCATTGGCAACTACCTGGCCACCTTGCTGATCGGTAGCTTCATGCAGGTACACCCGGAAAGCCAGGTCAAGCTGCACGTGCAGAACACAGCCCATATCGTGCACCAGGTTGCACAATACGAAATTGATCTGGGTCTGATCGAAGGCGACTGCAACCATCCGGACCTGGAGGTACAGCCTTGGGTTGAGGACGAACTGGTAGTGTTCTGCGCGCCGCAACACCCGCTGGCCAAGGTGGGCCGCGCAGATATCGAAAGCCTGTCCCAGGAAGCCTGGATTCTTCGCGAGCAAGGCTCCGGCACCCGCCTGACATTCGATCAGGCCATGCGGCATCATCGCGCCAACCTGAACATACGCCTGGAGCTGGAGCATACCGAAGCGATCAAGCGTGCCGTGGAATCAGGCCTGGGTATTGGCTGCATATCGCGCCTGGCCCTGCGCGATGCCTTCCGGCGTGGCAGCCTGGTGCCGGTCGAAACCCCGGAGCTGGACCTGATGCGCCAGTTCTACTTCATCTGGCACAAACAAAAATACCAGACCTCGGCCATGCGCGAGTTTCTCGAGTTGTGCCGCAACTTCACCGCAGGGTTTACCCGCAGTGACGAGATCGTCTTGCCACCGATCGCTTAGAGCAGGATAACGCCCCAGACCAACGCCACCATGGTCAGTGCTACGAATTGCGCAGCACTGCCCATGTCTTTGGCGTTTTTCGAAAGCGGATGGCGCTCCAGCGAAATGCGGTCGATGGCCGCCTCCACCGCCGAGTTGAACAGTTCGACGATCAGCCCGAGCAGGCACACGGCGATCATGATGGCCCGCTCGGCGCGGCTTACCGGCAGCCAAAAGGCAATCGGGATGAGCAGCACATTGAGCAGTACCAGTTGACGGAAAGCAGCCTCGCCTTTGAAGGCGGCGCGCAGGCCGTCCAGCGAATAGCCGGCGGCGTTGAAGATACGTTTGAGGCCGGTCTGGCCTTTGAATGGCGACATGTGCGTCACTTCACCGATGAAAGGCCAGCAGACTAGTTCAAAATGAGTCAAAAAAGCGTGAAGCGGCAAGCATTTAGCTGCTCGCAACGGATTCAAGTTGTTGCAGCAACAAGGCCGCCTGGGTCCGAGTGCGCACACCCAGCTTGCGGAAAATGGCCGTCACATGGGCCTTGATGGTCGCTTCCGACACATTCAGCTCATAGGCGATCTGTTTGTTCAGCAAGCCTTCACAGACCATGGTCAACACGCGAAACTGCTGTGGCGTGAGGCTGGCCAGGCCTTCGCTGGCGGCTTTGGCCTCGGCCGAGACATCGACCCTTTCAAATGCCTGAGGCGGCCACCAGACGTCGCCATCGAGCACCTTCCTCACTGCATCCTGAATCACTTCCAGCCCACTGGACTTTGGAATGAAACCACTGGCCCCAAACTCGCGGGACTTGACTACAACGGCAGCCTCTTCCTGGGCCGAGACCATCACCACCGGGATCTGAGGGTACTGGCCACGCAGCAGGACCAGCCCGGAGAAACCATAGGCGCCCGGCATGTTCAGGTCCAGCAGGACCAGGTCCCAGTCGGCTTTTTCGCTCAGCCGGCTTTCCAGCTCGGCGATGCTCGCCACCTCGACCAGGCGCACATCCGCGCCCAGGCCGAGGGTGACGGCCTGGCGCAGAGCGCTACGAAACAGCGGGTGGTCATCGGCAATCAGGATTTCGTACATGGCCATCGATCTAAGGATCCTGTTCTGTGCCAGGCGCAGCGGCGGAGGAATAGCGCCCGGCGGGGAATCGGCGCCAAGGTGCCGAGCACGGCCGGGCAGGTCAAACCACTCGCCCTGCCGCCTCGCTTCATCCTGGCCGCCAGCCCCGTCATTATGAACCAAAGTGGGGCTTGTGCCCCTTGGACTATAGGAAGGTATGCAAACGCTGGTGGGTCGCGTCCTGCTCGTCCAGAGGCAGGCGACGCTTGCCACTGAGGTAGTGCAGGCTGAACACATCCAGATACGCATCCAAGGCTTGGGAGGCTTGGTCGTCACCCGCAAGGTCCAGGCACATGGCAGCAACTTCCGCAGTACAGAAATGATCATCGCGCTTGGAGCGGCGCAGGCGATAGCGCGACATCTGCTCAGCTTGCAGGCTCAGCACCGGGAAGCGGTCAAGATAAGGGCTCTTGCGGAACATCTTGCGGGCTTCGGTCCAGGTGGCATCCAGCAGGATGAACAGCGGGCGTTTGCCCGGCTCACGCACGACCTCGCTGACCACCCGCTCCTGGGCGACGAATTCGCCAGGGAAGACGATGTACGGCTGCCACTGTGGGTCTGCCAGCAAGGTCAACAAGCGTTCGTCCACCGACGTTCGCAACCAGCCGAAGGCAGAGGTATCTTCGATGAGGTCGGCGATCAGCCAGCCGGTGTTGGTCGGCTTCAATGGCTCGGTATCATGCATCAACAGGCATACGCCAGAGTCGGCGTGCACCTTGGGCTTCCAGGCACACAGGCAATGGGTGGCGATAACCCGACAGTCAGGGCAGCGTTCGGCACGTGAACCACGAGCAATGAACGGCTTGATGCTGCGGGCCAGCCGTTCGGCGCGCAGGCGCGCTACCGCATGGCTCATGCTGGCAAGCCTCGGGACAGGTTGTGACTGGACACTGCGATAACTCGATGAAAACAAAGCGCCAGTCTACCAGAGCGGGCGTCATTTGCCGTGCAGCTGGACCGGCTGGTCCTTTATAATCAGCGTTTTGGTGGCCGCGAGCCTGCCCGCGATTCTGCGGGTTTCATGGAACACCAGCCGTCTGCGCATGTCGAAGCGCCAGTCACCGAACCAGGAGAGATTCATGCTGCGTCTTATCGTCCCGACCCTGAGCCTGTTGCTCACCCTGCCACTGGCAGCCCAGGCGGCCTCCAAGCAGGAGTTCGAGCTGAACAAGATGCTGGAAAAGGTCGCCAAGGAAAGCAGCGTCGGCACCCCGCGAGCCATCAACGAAGATATCCTCGACCAGGGTTATACCGTTGAAGGCAAGGCACTGGTGAACCACCTGAGCGTGCGCGCCGAGCACGCCGCACGCATGCAGCAAAACGCAGAGCAGGTGCGCAGCCAGCTAGGTGACAGCGTCTGCCGGAACAGCGGTTACCGCAACCTGATGTCAAAAGGCGCCGTGATGGTCTATCGCTTCACCGTCTACAAGACCAATCAACCGGTCATGGACCAGGCCTTTGACGCTGCCAGCTGCACTGCCGGAAACAAGAAGAAGTAATCAACTGACCCGCTCATCCTCCGCGCGCCGCGGCTCTTCCTCGGCGCGCATCTCTGCCAGAAGCGCCTGCAGGTAAGGTGACTGGCATTCCAACGCAGCCAACCGCCGCAGGCACTCCGCCTCCAGGCTCACATGATGAACCTGTGCCGCATGTTCCAGCTGCTGATAGAGCTGCCGGTCTACCTCGATGACCAAGCGATGCATACCGCCACCTCCTGCATCGACACGTTTCGCTTCTCCAGTTAACCAAACCCTTGCCATCAATGGCCGCGTGCCGACGAGCGGCCTTGGTGATAGTGCCTGCATGAAGTGGCGCGAGGGTCTAGATTGATAGCGAAGCGCACAAAAACGACAAGATGAATTACGCACCTGCATCAGGGCCTTGAAGGCCTACTGCAATGCTCGGGACGCACACTCGAGCCAGAGCAGCCAGCGACGCACGTAGTGTCGCGGCCGAGCCCAGCCATCAGCTCGGTCAGAGGTTTTGCTGCAGAAGGAGACGTTGAATGCCTTACCAACCCAATGAGTATCTGTTCAATCACTTCAGGGACAGTGGTATCGACCTGAGTAAACTCGATGAACAACTGCAACTGGTCGCACCGGACAGCCCCAACCTGCCACTGTACCGTGACATGATGCTGACCATCTTGCGCATGGCCCACGACGACACCGATCGCTGGAGTGCCAAGATCACCTTGCAGGCCCTTCGCGAGCTGGACCACTCCTTCCGCAGCCTGCAACGCTACAAGGGTCGGCGCAAGGTCACCGTTTTCGGCTCGGCGCGCACACCGCTGGAACACCCGATGTATGCCTTGGCTCGCGAGCTGGGTGCCACACTGGCCCGCTCCGACCTCATGGTCATTACCGGCGCAGGCGGCGGCATCATGGCCGCAGCGCACGAAGGCGCGGGTAGCGATCATAGCTTGGGCTTCAACATCACCCTTCCTTTCGAACAGCACGCCAACCCGACAGTGGATGGCACTGACAAGCTGCTGCCCTTCCACTTTTTCTTCATTCGCAAGCTGTTCTTCGTCAAGGAAGCCGACGCCCTGGTCCTTTGCCCGGGAGGTTTCGGCACGCTCGATGAGGCACTGGAAGTACTGACGCTGATTCAGACTGGCAAGAGCCCACTGGTGCCGGTGGTCCTGCTGGACTCACCAGGTGGCAGCTTTTGGCGTGACTGCCTGGACTTCATCAGCAGGCAACTGGAAGAAAACCGCTACATCCTGCCCAGTGACCTCAAGCTGGTGCGCCTGGTACACAGTGCCGACGAGGCAGTGGAGGAAATCAACCAGTTCTACAGCAACTACCACTCCAGCCGCTGGCTGAAGAACCAGTTTGTGATCCGCATGCACCATCGGCTCAGCGACGCGGCACTGCATGAGATTCAGGAAGCCTTTGCCGATTTACGACTGAGCGGGAAGTACCATCAACATGCCGACAGTGGCGTAGAGCATGAAGTAGGCAACTACAACCATCTGACCCGCCTGACCTTTGCCTTCAATGGGCGTAATCAAGGGCGTCTGCGTGAGCTGGTGGATTTCATCAACCTGTCGGAGAACTGGGCAAAGCCACAGCCGATGCATACCACGCAGCGGGCGCGGGAGGCGTTGAAGGTCAGCTGAGTGCGCCTGCGATGTGGCTGTTAGATCAGTAGTCGTCCAAGTCTCGGCCGCTGAGCAGGCGGCCGATCATGTCCAAGGGAAACCCACGGTAAGCGAGAAACCGGGTTTGCTGGGCACGGCTGCGGGGGTCATGCGGACGTAGCCCGGCATATTTGCGCTGCCAGGCATCCTGTAGCCGCTCTGCCCAGTTCACACCACAGTCACGCAGTGCCTGGTCAATATCGCCACGGTTCAGGCCACGCTGGCCCAGCTCCTCGCGAATACGCGCCGGGCCATAGCCGGCATTGGAACGGTACCTGATGAAGCTTTCAAGGTAGCGGGCCTCACTGAGCAGCCCTTCTTCGGCGAGCCGATCAAGCGCGGGCTCGATCAGCTCATCCGTAGCGCCGCGCTGACGCAGTTTGCGCGTCAGCTCGACGCGACCATGCTCGCGGCGCGCAAGCAGGTCCATGGCTGTCCGCCGAACGGCGACGGGGGTGTCGAGTACGACGGACATGATCGGCCAAGCAGCTATCAATAACCGGCGTCGGCGTCAGCCACGTCGTCGGCTTTGGCATCGGCTGCAGCAGCCTTGCCCGCTTCGGCAACAACACCCGCCTTGAGCAGCTTCTCGCGAATCTGCTTCTCGATCTCGGCACCAATGGCCGGGTTCTCTTGCAGGTACTTGGCTGCGTTAGCCTTGCCTTGGCCGATCTTGTTGCCCTGGTAGGCATACCAGGCACCCGACTTCTCGACCAACCCTTGAGCAACGCCCAGGTCAATGATTTCGCCGTTACGGTAGATACCCTTACCGTAAAGAATCTGGAACTCAGCCTGACGGAACGGCGGCGAGACCTTGTTCTTGACGATTTTGACGCGGGTTTCGCTGCCGACGACTTCGTCGCCTTCCTTGACTGCACCAGTACGACGGATGTCCAGGCGCACCGAGGCGTAGAACTTCAGGGCGTTACCACCGGTGGTGGTTTCCGGGCTGCCGAACATCACACCGATCTTCATACGGATCTGGTTGATGAAGATGACCAGGCAGTTGGCGTTCTTGATGTTACCGGTGATCTTGCGCAGCGCCTGGGACATCAGACGGGCCTGGAGGCCAACGTGCATGTCACCCATCTCGCCTTCGATTTCTGCCTTGGGCACCAGGGCGGCCACGGAGTCGACGATGATTACGTCAACGGCGTTGGAACGCACCAGCATGTCGGTAATTTCCAGCGCCTGCTCGCCGGTATCCGGCTGCGAAACCAGCAGGTCGTCGACGTTGACGCCCAGTTTGCCGGCGTACTCTGGGTCGAGAGCGTGCTCGGCGTCGACGAAGGCGCAGGTGGCGCCGCTTTTCTGGGCTTCGGCGATGACCGACAGGGTCAGTGTGGTTTTACCCGAAGACTCCGGGCCATAGATCTCGACGATACGGCCTTTTGGCAGGCCGCCGATGCCCAGAGCGATGTCCAGGCCCAGGGAGCCGGTAGAAATGGCCGGAATGCCGGTGCGCTCGTGATCGCCCATGCGCATGACCGCGCCTTTGCCGAATTGGCGTTCGATCTGACCCAGGGCCGCAGCCAAGGCGCGCTTCTTGTTGTCGTCCATTGAAATCCTCACGTGTTCGACTTGGCCCTGATGGCCGGAATACCTGTATAAGTAGCCAGTATTATTCCACAGGGAAGCGTTTGAGCAAACCCCTGTCGTCGATTTACTCGGCACCAAGCTGTAACAAGCCGTCTAACGCGGCGATCACCGTCTGTCGGCGCACTGCTTCACGGTCGCCGTCGAAGTGGCGACGCTCACTGCTCACGTGACTGCCATCGGCCCATGCCAGCCACACGGTACCGACCGGTTTGGCCGGCGAGCCACCGTCGGGCCCGGCCACGCCACTGACTGCCACGGCAAAACGCGCACCGCTGGCCGCCTGGGCGCCGCGAACCATGGCTTCGACCACTTCCTGGCTGACTGCACCGACTTGGGCGAACAACGGTTCTGGGACCCCAAGCTGGCGAGTCTTCTGGGCGTTGGAGTAGGTGACATAGCCTGCCTCGAACCAGGCGGAGCTGCCAGGTACGCGGGTGATGGCTTCGGCGATGCCGCCGCCGGTGCAAGATTCGGCGGTGCTGACCTGGGCGCTGAAGCGGCGCAGGTGTTCGCCCAGCCGGGCGGAGAGAACGGTGATCGGGTCCATGGGCAACTCCTGGAAGAGGCTGAGCGACACCCTAGCATTTGAGGGGGCTGATCGGGACAGGCATTGTTCTACCCATGCTCAAACTTTCGCACGCACATCCTCCTGGTCATTCATCGCTCGACGCGGTGCCACGCAAGCCCAGCCGCCTGATCGCCCAGCACTCATAAAGACGCATGGCCACATCGGCTCCACCTACCGCAGTCAGGCAACCAAATGCGCTGGCCGCCCAGATCGACAGGCCGCCGGCATACAGCAACATCACCGTCGAAACCCCGCAGACGATACAGGCGCCGGAGCGCAGCGCCAGCCGCCGCAGCAGCGACCAACCGGTGGCGCCCGCCTTGTCGGCCCGCCACATTTCGCCGCTGAGGCCGCCCAGCGATGCCAGGACGATTACCAGCCAGAGCGGCATCTCCAGTAACACTTGTTGCTCGTTCGTCACTGTCCTGTCTCCTGTGTAACAAAGGCTCAGTCCGCCTTGAGACACAAGCTATGCGTTAGCGCATATGCAGTCAATGCATTTATTCATTTAACTGTAGGCATGACTTTGCTGATAGCCATGAATGCTTTTGCTCATCAGGCTGTAGGGCTTTTCTCCAGACGAAAAAAAACCGCCGAAGCGGGTTTTCTTGAAAAAGGCCTGGTCAGCGGGCGTACATGCCCCACCAGAACACATGCCCGAGCAAGCTGATCTGCTCTTCCTGCAACTGCTGAAAGCTGTAGTCTTCATCAGGGTGTTCGTCGCGATTGAAGCTGCGCAGGCGAATACCGGTGGGCAGCCGATACACCTGCTTCACCCGCAATTGACCATTGTGGTTGATGGCGTAGAGATCACCATCGATGATGTCACCGATCGAACACTTGCCGGTGTTTACCCCGACCGTCGCCCCGTCGCGCAGTACCGGCAGCATGCTGTTGCCGCGCACGGTCACGCATTTGGCCTGGTCGAACTGCACGCCGTTATGGCGCAGGCTGCGCTTGCCGAACCGCAGGCGGGCGCGCTCGCTTTCCTCGATGACGAACCTTCCTGATCCTGCTGCCAATTCGACCTCACGAAGAAAGGGTACTGACACCTCGTCGTCCTCGACGGGCGTTTCATCGTCCCACAGGCTGATGTCGCTGAGGTCCGCATGGCCGCGGGCCGGCAATGCGGCTTCGCGTGAGGCGCCAAGCTCGGCGCGGCCGCGCAGCTGTTCGGTGTTGACGCCGAAATAGTCGGCAATTTTCGACACGTGCCTATCCGAGGGATCGACGATCTTCTCGCTGAGGATCCGCGACAGGGTGGATTGAGGCACGCCCGTGCGCCGGTGCAGCTCTGTGGGGGACAGGCCGTGGCGGGCGAGCAACTCTCTGAGTACGGTGGCTACATTGCGTTTCTGCATAGCATGCATAATGCAGCGCCGCCACAGGAAATGCAATTCATGCAGCCGGGGCGCGAGGGCACTTGCCCGCCGCCTGCATCTCGGCCAAAAAGCCTGTACCATTGCCGGTTTTACAATCGCCAACCAGATCCCCGCTGTAAGGCCCTGAATGTCTGATCTTTCCGCACACACCCCAATGATGCAGCAGTACTGGAAGCTGAAAAACCAGCACCCGGACCAGCTGATGTTCTACCGCATGGGCGACTTTTACGAAATCTTCTACGAAGATGCGAAAAAAGCCGCAAAACTGCTGGATATCACCCTGACAGCCCGTGGCCAGTCAGCCGGCCAGTCGATCCCCATGTGCGGAATTCCGTTCCACTCGCTGGAAGGCTACCTGGCCAAGCTGGTCAAGCTCGGCGAGTCGGTGGTGATCTGCGAGCAGATCGGTGACCCCGCCACCAGCAAGGGCCCGGTAGAGCGTCAGGTGGTGCGCATCATCACCCCGGGCACGGTCAGCGACGAAGCGTTGCTCGACGAGCGCCGCGACAACCTGATTGCCGCACTGCTGGGGGATGAGCGCCTGTTTGGCCTGGCGGTGCTGGATATCACCAGCGGCAATTTCAGCGTGCAAGAAATCAAGGGCTGGGAAAACCTGCTGGCCGAGCTTGAACGCATCAACCCTGTCGAGCTGCTGATCCCCGACGACTGGCCACGCGACCTGCCGGCCGAGAAACGCCCAGGCGCACGCCGACGAGCCCCTTGGGACTTCGACCGCGACTCGGCACGCAAGGCTCTGTGCCAGCAGTTCGCAACCAAAGACCTCAAGGGCTTTGGTTGCGACAAGCTGACCCTGGCCATCGGCGCCGCCGGCTGCCTGCTGACCTACGCCAAGGAAACCCAACGCACCGCCCTGCCCCACCTGCGCAGCTTGCGCCACGAGCGCCTGGACGACACCGTGATCCTCGACGGGGCCAGCCGCCGCAACCTGGAGCTGGACATCAACCTGGCAGGTGGTCGCGACAATACCTTGCAGTCGGTGATCGACCGCTGCCAGACCGCGATGGCCAGCCGCCTGCTGACCCGGTGGCTGAACCGTCCGCTGCGCGACCTCAAGGTCTTGCAGGCGCGCCAGGATTCGATTCGCTGCCTGCTCGATGGCTACCGCTTCGAAAAACTGCAGCCGCAACTCAAGGAAATTGGCGATATCGAGCGGATCCTCGCCCGTATCGGCCTGCGTAATGCCCGCCCGCGCGACCTGGCGCGCCTGCGTGATGCCCTCGGCGCCCTGCCCGAACTGCAGAACGCCATGGCTGAGCTGGAAGCCCCACACCTGGCGCGCCTGGCGGCCATCACCGGCACCTACCCGGAGCTGGCCAGCCTGCTGGAGCGGGCAATCATCGACAACCCGCCAGCAGTGATCCGCGACGGCGGCGTACTCAAGGCCGGCTATGACAACGAGCTGGACGATCTGCTGGCGATCAGCGAGAACGCCGGCCAGTTCCTGATCGACCTTGAAGCCCGCGAGAAGGCCCGCACCGGTCTTGCCAACCTGAAAGTCGGCTACAACCGCGTGCATGGCTACTTCATCGAGCTGCCGACCAAGCAAGCCGAACAGGCCCCGGGCGACTACATTCGTCGCCAGACCCTCAAAGGGGCCGAGCGCTTCATCACCCCGGAGCTCAAGGCTTTCGAGGACAAGGCGCTGTCGGCCAAGAGCCGCGCCCTGGCCCGCGAAAAAATGCTGTACGACGCGTTGCTCGAGACCCTCATCAGCCACCTTGCACCGCTGCAGGACAGCGCCGCTGCGCTGGCCGAGCTGGACGTGCTGAGCAACCTTGCCGAGCGGGCGCTCAACCTGGACCTTAACTGCCCCCGTTTCGTCGACGAACCTTGCCTGCGCATCGATCAGGGGCGTCACCCGGTGGTCGAACAGGTACTGTCCACGCCGTTCGTAGCCAACGACCTGGGCCTGGACAACAGCACCCGGATGCTGATCATCACCGGCCCGAACATGGGTGGTAAATCCACCTACATGCGCCAGACCGCACTGATCGTGCTGATGGCGCACATCGGCAGTTTCGTTCCGGCGGCCAGTTGCGAACTGTCGTTGGTCGATCGCATCTTCACCCGTATCGGCTCCAGCGACGATCTGGCTGGCGGTCGTTCGACGTTCATGGTCGAGATGAGCGAAACCGCCAACATTCTGCACAACGCCACTGACCGCAGCCTGGTACTGATGGACGAAGTCGGCCGTGGCACCAGCACCTTCGACGGCTTGTCGCTGGCCTGGGCGGCTGCAGAGCGCCTGGCGCAGCTGCGTGCATACACGCTGTTCGCCACACACTACTTCGAGCTGACCGTACTGCCGGAAAGCGAACCACTGGTGGCGAACGTGCACCTGAACGCTACCGAACACAACGAGCGCATCGTGTTCCTGCACCATGTGCTGCCTGGCCCCGCCAGCCAGAGCTACGGCCTGGCCGTGGCGCAACTGGCAGGCGTGCCGTCGCCGGTCATCCAGCGGGCGCGCGAGCACCTGGGCCGGCTGGAGACCAGCAGCCTGCCCCACGAACAACCCGTGTCGAACAAAGCCAAGGGCGAGCCACAAGCACCGCACCAGAGCGACCTGTTCGCCAGCCTGCCACACCCGGCCCTCGAGAAGCTGGGCAAGCTGGAGCTGGACGACATGACCCCGCGTCAAGCTATCGAAATGCTATATCAACTAAAGAACCTGTTATAACGGCGGGCACTACAAGCTGGTAGAATCCGCCGCGGTTTGCTGGTGCTGCAGGTTATTAGCCTGGCCTGCAGCCACATGCCCGTAAACCGCGCGGCCCTGAGAGGAAGGGCCGCCGCCGTTGCCTGAGGAGAGAACTAGAAATGACCTTCGTCGTCACCGACAACTGCATCAAATGCAAATACACCGACTGCGTGGAAGTCTGTCCGGTGGACTGCTTCTACGAAGGCCCGAACTTCCTGGTCATTCACCCGGACGAGTGCATCGACTGCGCACTGTGCGAGCCTGAATGCCCGGCCCAGGCCATCTTCTCGGAAGACGAAGTGCCTGCGGGCATGGAGAACTTCCTTGAGCTCAATGCCGAGCTGGCGGAGATCTGGCCGAACATCACCGAGCGTAAGGATGCCCTGCCTGACGCCGAAGAGTGGGATGGCAAGCCTGGCAAGATCGCCGATCTGGAACGTTAATCGCCCAGATACGAAAAAGGCCCGCAACGGGCCTTTTTCATTTTCTGCGGGCAAAAAAAGGGGCGGTTTGACCCGCCCACATTTTTTCCGTAGTCCCTGCTTGTCCTAAACATCGTCCTGATGAATCGCGTCTTGCGATGTCCTTGGCGTTCTTCCTGAACGCCTGTGCATGTCCGTGTGCACAGTTCGAATACTAGCGACTTCCGCAGCGCAGGCAACCGCGAACCCTCACAAGACATTACCGGGGACACATTTCCACAAATCTGAAAAGTTCAATTATTTCAGTTAGTTGAGAAAAAAACAGATCTGGAAACGACAATGATTTACTGGCCTTTACGTGTATGGCTTACACAACAAGTAAGCAAAGGCTTACACGCAGTGCATCAGGGGTAGCAAGTTACACATTGATCACCCCCCAGATAATTGCCAGCCGCTCTGGCCTGCGCATAAAAAAACGCCCCGAGGTCATCAGGGCGTTTTTGCATACCGGCATGCAGTGCTTACTGGAACAGCGACTCACTGGACAGGCCATTCTTCTCCAGGATCTCACGCAGGCGCTTGAGCCCCTCTACCTGAATCTGCCGCACTCGCTCGCGGGTAAGGCCGATTTCCAGGCCTACATCCTCCAAGGTGCTGCTTTCATGCCCGCGCAGACCAAAACGGCGTACCACCACTTCGCGCTGCTTGTCGGTGAGCTCGCCCAGCCACTGGTCGATGTTCTGTGACAGGTCGTCATCCTGCAGCAGCTCGCACGGGTCGGTAGGACGATCGTCGGTGAGTGTATCGAGCAGGGTCTTGTCCGAATCTGGCCCGAGCGAAACATCCACCGACGATACCCGCTCGTTAAGACCAAGCATGCGCTTGACCTCGGCAACGGGTTTTTCCAGCAGGGTGGCGATCTCTTCAGGGGAAGGTTCGTGGTCGAGCTTTTGGGTCAACTCCCGCGCGGCACGCAGGTAGACGTTGAGCTCCTTGACCACGTGGATCGGCAGACGAATGGTGCGGGTCTGGTTCATGATCGCCCGCTCGATGGTCTGGCGGATCCACCACGTCGCATAGGTCGAGAAACGGAAACCGCGCTCCGGGTCGAACTTCTCGACTGCACGAATCAAACCCAGGTTCCCCTCCTCGATGAGATCGAGCAAGGACAGGCCGCGGTTCACGTAACGACGGGCGATTTTCACAACCAGGCGCAGGTTGCTTTCGATCATGCGCTTGCGCCCGGCTGGGTCACCCTTCTGCGACAGCCGCGCGAAGTGCACTTCCTCTTCCGGTGAAAGCAGAGGCGAGAAACCGATCTCGTTGAGATACAACTGGGTGGCATCGAGCGCCCGGCTGTAATCGATGTATTTATGCTGCTTGAGCGTAGAGCCTGACTTGGCCCTGGTCCGAACCGACGGTACAGCAGGTTCGTCTGACACCACATCCGTTTCCAAAACGATGCCCGTCTCCATCAGGAGAACGTCATCGTCGATGTCAAACTCCGGCGCTTCTTTATTGAGAGCCATTGTTATAGTCCTTTGCTGAGTTCGAACTCAGACTCGAGCGGCGCCTGCATCCCTGGCATCGCTGGAGCCTCTCCCCTCTACTTCAGAGGAACAGGCCGGGGACAACAATCAACGGCGTGGCAGGAACTGGAGTGGATCGACGGGTTTGCCCTGGCGGCGAATCTCGAAATGCAGCTTCACCCGATCAGTGCCCGTGGACCCCATTTCAGCAATCGACTGCCCTGCCTTGACCTGCTGCCCCTCCCGAACCAACAGCCTGCGGTTGTGACCGTAGGCACTGACGTAGGTATCGCTGTGCTTGATGATGATCAGTTCGCCGTAGCCCCGCAAGCCACTCCCGGCGTAGACCACCGCACCATCAGACGCAGCAAAAACAGGCTGTCCCAAATCACCGGCGATATCAATGCCTTTATTCAAACTACCGTTTGAAGCGAATTTTCCAATCAGCACGCCATTTGCAGGCCAGGTCCAACCGCCCACCGCGCGCTCTGCGGCGGGCACCGTGGTAACGACCGGCGTAGGCGTGGTTCGCGTTGTTGGCGTCGTTTTCCCGCCGCTGGCGGGCACCGTGATAGGTTTTCCAACGGGGCGACGAATGACCGTCGTCCTGCTCGAAGAAGAGGGGCTGGACACCACCGTGGTACTGCCGGTAGCGCCGCTGCTGAAGCGGATCGCCTGGCCCGGCCGGATGGTGTACGGGGCAGCGATGCCATTGCGGGCGGCGAGCTCCTTGTAGTCCCAGCCGTAGCGAAACGCAATGGAGAACAGCGTATCGCCAGGTTTGACCACATACTGCCCGGAGGTCACGGTCGGCCGCTTGGGCGCCGCATTGCTGCGGTCGACCACGCGTGCACCGCCCGAGCCGGTGCTGGAGCAACCCGTCAGCAGGGCGCCCATGGCCAGTGCAATCACCAGAAGCTTGAAACCCAACCAATCCTTGCGCTGCCGAATGACTGTGTGCCCCACCCGCGCTCCCCTCATGGTGCCGAAAATCGAAAATACGGAAAGAAATGCAATAATGTTGCAATTATAACCGAGCGCCACTGCATTGGCAGGCTCGGTGCACAGGCTCAGTAAAGAGCCGGGATGCCCCGCCAGATAGACAGGGCGATGCGGCAAGAATTCGTCACCACCTCAAATATTCCCAGCAACTCAAGCCACCGGGCCATTGAGCAGCGGTACAAAGCGCACAGCGCCCAGTACACGGCGAGAGAAGCCCTGCTCCTCACGCACGATAAGCATCAACTGCTGGACTTCACCAGCAGGGCCTACCGGGATGACCATTCGCCCACCAGGAGCCAGCTGGTCGAGCAGTGCCTGCGGCACTTCCGGCGCCACGGCGGTAACGATGATGCCGTTGTAGGGGGCCAGCGCCTGCCAGCCGTCGCACCCATCCCCCCAGCGGAACACCACGTTGCGCAGGTTCAATTCGACCAGGCGCTCCTTGGCTCGGTCCTGCAGGACCTTGATGCGCTCCACCGAGAACACCCGCTCTACCAGTTGGGCAAGGATGGCCGTCTGGTAACCGGAGCCGGTACCGATCTCCAGCACCTTGTCCAGCGGCCCTGCCTCCAGTAGCAGCTCACTCATGTGTGCGACCATGAATGGCTGGGAGATGGTCTGGTTGTGCCCGATCGGCAGCGCGGTGTCTTCGTAGGCGCGGTGGGCCAGGGCCTCATCGACGAACAGATGGCGCGGCGTACGGCGGATGGCATCGAGCACCTTGGGGTTCGATACGCCCTCTTCGCACAGGCGCTGGATCAGGCGCTCGCGGGTACGCTGGGAGGTCATGCCGATACCTCGGCGCTGCAGATCGTCCTGTTCGCGCATCAGAGCACGCCCTCCAGCCAACCGTGGAGCTGCTCGAAGGCATCGTTGAAGGTGCGGTCCAGTTGCAGCGGGGTGATCGACACGTAACCTTGCATCACCGCGTGGAAGTCGGTACCCGGCCCACCGTCCTCGGCATCACCGGCCACGGCGATCCAGTAGCCTTCCTTGCCGCGCGGGTTGACCACCTTGGTCGGTGCCGCCGCCCGCGCCCGGTGACCGAGACGGGTGACCTGTATGCCACGGATGTGCTCCAGCGGCAGGTTGGGAATATTGACGTTGAGGACCGTACGCGGCGGCAGTTCCAGGCGTGACTGCGCCTCGACCAGCCGGCGGGCGATGAACGCTGCAGTCGGCAAGTTGTCGGGCAGACGCGACAGTAACGAGAATGCCAACGACGTACCGCCGAGGAAGCGCCCCTCCAGCGCGGCAGCGACCGTGCCGGAATAGATCACGTCATCCCCCAGGTTGGCACCGAGGTTGATCCCCGAGACAACCATGTCCGGTGTTTCCGGCAACAGGCCATTGAGCCCCAGGTGCACGCAATCGGTGGGCGTGCCATTGAGGCTGATGAAACCGTTGGCCAGGGTTTGCGGGTGCAACGGCCGGTCCAGCGTCAGCGAACTGCCGGCGCCGCTCTTGTCTTGATCCGGGGCGATCACCACGCACTCGGCATAATCCACCAGCGCACCGTGGAGCGCGGCGAGGCCAGGTGCCGTAACACCGTCGTCATTCGAAATCAGAATACGCATGGGCTGTCCGTCTGCCCTGCCGGCACCAGATCGACGAGTTCGCGCACCACCACGGTGGCGAAGCATCCGGCCGGAAGGACGAATTCCAGTTGCAGGATATCAGGCTCGGGATAATGCCACGTCAGGCCGCCAATAGGGAGCCGCAGGATGCGCCGTTCGTGACTCATGCCTGCATTGGCCAACCATTGGCACAGCAATGCATGCTGCTCGCCTATCGTCGTCTCCAGCGTCGCGGCCGCGCCGGCCGCAGGAGACGGGCCTTCGCCCCACATCGGGCCGGTAGGATGCAAGTCCAGAATGGCCAGGCGAGGGTCTGAGCATTCCTGTTCACCCGCCGAAAAAAAACTGCGGCTATCGGTGAATGCCAACAGGTCACCGATTTGGGCCCGCTGCCAGCTGCCGTCGGCAACGCGGGCAGCCAGTACCTGGTTGAACAGGTAGCTGCGGGCAGCCGAGAGCAGCCGCGAACGTACGTTGCGCTGCTCGGGCAGGGCCTTGCGGGCAGCCCAGTGCTGGGCATCCTGGACATTGCCGCCGCCATGCCCGAAACGCTGGCCGCCGAAGTAGTTCGGCACACCCTGCTGTTTGAGCGTCTGCAGGCGGGCATCGAGGGCAGCATGATCAGCCGCCAGCGCCGTTAGGCGCAGGGTGAAGCCATTGGCCGAATGGGCGCCGCGCTGCAGTTTGCGCTGGTGACGCACCTGCTTGAGCACACGCAGGGTGGCATCTTCGGCACGCGACAGGTCGGGGTCTGCCTTGCCAGGCAGGTGCAGGCTGAACCACTGGCGCGTCAGGGCCTGGCGATCCTTGAGGCCGGCGTAGCTGATCGAGCGCACCGGCACACCAGCGGCTCGCGCCAGGCGGCGGGCAGCTTCCTCAGTGTTGAGGTCGCGCTTCTCAACCCACAACCACAGGTGCTCGCCCTGGCCCGAAAGCGGAATGTCCAGCACCTCATCGACCTGGAAGTCTTCGGCCACAGCCTTGAGTATCGCAGTGCCCAGGGGTTGGCCCGATGCGCGCGGGCCCAGCAGTTCCAGTTCGGTCATGCTGGCAGCAGCAGGGCGACCGCGTGCACGGCGATACCCTCCTCGCGGCCGGTGAAACCGAGTTTCTCGGTGGTAGTGGCCTTGACGTTGACCTGGTCGAGTTCGACCTGCAGGTCCTCGGCGATCCGTTGGCGCATGGTTTCGATATGCGGAGCCATTTTCGGCGCCTGGGCAACGATGGTGGCGTCGACATTACCGACTTTCCAGCCTTTGGCCTGGACGATGCGGACCACATGGCGCAGCAGCACGCGGCTGTCGGCGCCCTTGAATTGCGGGTCGGTATCGGGGAAGTGCTTGCCAATGTCCCCAAGCCCCGCCGCGCCAAGCAAGGCATCGCTCAGGGCATGCAGCAGCACGTCACCGTCGGAATGGGCCAGGAGGCCGTATTTGTGGGGGATACGCACCCCACCCAGGGTAATGAAATCACCGTCGCAAAAACGGTGCACATCGTAGCCGTGGCCAATACGCATAGAAAAACGCCCTGATTGAGTCAGGGCGTGATTCTACCTTCATTTGGAGCTGCAAGCTGCAAGCTGCAAGCCACAAGCCACAAGCAGGCGTTGTGCTGCCCGCACTTTCTTGCGGCTTGAAGCTTGCAGCGTGTAGCTGCAGCCCTACCCCCGGCCAAGTGCCACTGCGTGATGGCGCAGGTGCTCATCGATGAAGCTGGCGATGAAGTAATAGCTATGGTCATAGCCAGGTTGCAGGCGCAGGCTCAGCGCATGCCCCCCTTTGCGGGCCGCCTGCTCCAGCGCTTCAGGCTTGAGCTGCTTGGCAAGGAAGTCGTCACGGTCGCCCTGATCCACCAGCAACGGCGGGCATTCGCCCGCTGGCGTCTCGGCAAGCAGCACACTGGCATCCCACTCGCGCCAGCGCGCCCGGTCTTCACCCAGATAACGGCTGAAGGCCTTTTCACCCCAAGGGCAATCCATCGGATTGCTGATCGGCGAGAACGCCGACACAGAGCGGTAGCGCCCCGGGTTGCGCAGGGCGCAGACCAGCGCGCCGTGCCCACCCATGGAGTGGCCACTGATGCTGCGCTGATCCGAGGCCGGGAAGTGCGCCTCGATCAGCTCTGGCAGCTCCTGGACCACATAGTCGTGCATGCGGTAGTGCTTCGCCCAAGGCTGCTGGGTGGCATTGAGGTAGAAGCCGGCGCCCAGGCCGAAGTCCCAGGCACCGTCAGGGTCGCCCGGCACCTGCTCGCCACGCGGGCTGGTATCGGGCGCGACGATGATCAGGCCAAGCTCGGCGGCCAGGCGCTGGGCGCCGGCCTTCTGCATGAAGTTCTCGTCGGTGCACGTCAGGCCGCTGAGCCAGTACAGCACTGGCAGCTTTTCGCCCTGTTCGGCCTGCGGCGGCAGGTAAACGGCGAACACCATGTCGCAACCCAGCACCTTGGAGTGATGCCGGTAACGCTTGTGCCAGCCGCCGAAGCTTTTCTGGCAGGAGATGTTATCCAGGCTCATGGCTCACCTCAGAAGTGGATCACGCTGCGGATGCTCTTGCCTTCATGCATCAGGTCGAACGCCTTGTTGATATCTTCAAGGCCCATGGTATGCGTGATGAAGGTGTCCAGCGGAATCTCGCCCTTCTCGGACATTTCCACGTAGCTTGGCAGTTCGGTACGGCCGCGCACGCCACCGAAGGCAGAACCGCGCCAGACGCGACCGGTCACCAGCTGGAACGGGCGAGTGGCGATTTCCTGGCCGGCACCGGCGACACCGATGATCACCGACTCACCCCAACCCTTGTGGCAGCACTCCAGGGCCGCGCGCATCAGTTGCACGTTGCCGATACATTCGAACGAAAAGTCCACGCCGCCATCGGTAAGGTCGACGATCACTTCCTGGATCGGGCGATCGTAATCCTTCGGGTTGATGCAGTCGGTGGCGCCCAGTTGACGGGCGATCTCGAACTTGGCCGGGTTGATGTCGATGGCGATAATGCGCGATGCCTTGGCTTTGACTGCGCCTATGACCGCCGACAGGCCGATACCGCCCAGGCCGAAGATGGCCACTGTGTCACCCGGCTTGACCTTGGCAGTGTTGAGCACCGCACCGATACCGGTGGTCACGCCGCAACCGAGCAGGCAGACCTTTTCCAGCGGCGCTTGCTTCTGGATCTTGGCGACGGAGATTTCCGGCAGCACGGTGTACTCGGAGAACGTCGAGGTGCCCATGTAGTGGAACAGCTGCTGGCCCTTGTACGAGAAACGAGTGGTGCCGTCCGGCATCAACCCCTTGCCCTGGGTGGCACGTATGGCCTGGCACAGGTTGGTCTTGCCCGAGCGGCAGAATTTGCACTGACCACACTCAGGGGTATACAGCGGGATCACGTGATCGCCGACCGCCACGGAGGTGACGCCCTCACCTACCGCCTCGACGATCGCGCCACCTTCATGGCCCAGAATCGACGGGAAGATACCTTCCGGGTCGGCACCCGAGAGGGTATAGGCGTCAGTGTGGCAAACACCGCTGGCCACAACACGCAGCAGGACTTCGCCAGCCTTGGGCATGGCCACGTCCACTTCGACGATTTCCAGGGGTTTCTTGGCCTCGAAGGCTACAGCGGCACGGGACTTGATCATCAAAGGTCTCCAGTCAGAGGGTCAGTTCAGACATGCAGTGTAATTCAGCTTGTTTTGATGAATAATCGTGACGAAGACAAAACATTATTGCCGTACAGGGACAATCAATGAGCAGCCGCTGGGAGGGTATCGATGAATTCGTAGCCGTGGCCGAATCGGGCCAATTCACGGCCGCTGCCGAGCGCATGGGCGTATCGTCGTCGCATATAAGCCGGCAGATCGCCCGCCTTGAGGAGCGCTTGCAAACCCGCCTGCTGTATCGCAGTACGCGTCGCGTGACCCTGAGTGAGGCCGGGCAGACATTCCTGCAACATTGCCAACGCCTGCAGGATGGCCGTGAAGAAGCACTGCGTGCCATGGGCGACTTGGCCAGCGAACCCAAGGGGCTATTGCGCATGACCTGTGCTGTGGCTTATGGCGAGCGCTTCATCGTGCCGCTGGTGACGCGCTTCATGGCGCTGTATCCACAGTTGCGGGTCGAGGTGGAGTTGAGCAACCGCACGCTGGACCTGCTGCACGAAGGCATGGACCTGGCGATTCGCCTGGGGCGGCTTGCCGATTCGAGGTTGGTGGCGACGCGCCTGGCGCCACGGCGCATGTACCTGTGCGCTTCACCCGCCTACCTTGAGCGCTACGGCCGTCCACACAGCCTGTCGGAACTGGCCCGGCACAACTGCCTGGTGGGCAGCACGGACCTGTGGGCGTTGCAACAGGACGGGCGCGAGATCAGCCAGCGGGTGCAGGGCAACTGGCGGTGCAACAGTGGCCAGGCGGTGCTGGATGCCGCTTTGCTGGGAATGGGGCTGTGCCAGTTGCCGGATTACTACGTACTGGAACACCTCAACAGCGGCGCGCTGGTGTCGCTGCTGGAGGCGCATCAGCCGCCCAATACGGCGGTGTGGGCGCTGTATCCGCAGCAGCGGCACTTGTCGCCCAAGGTTCGGCGGCTGGTGGATTATCTGAAGGAGGGGTTGGCGGGGATGCCGGAGTACCGAATGGTCTGACAGTTTAGCGGGTCCGCTTTGCGGCCCAATCGCCGGCAAGCCGGCTCCCACTGGGTTTGCGCTGAACTTGAGAGCAGCTGGGTAACCTGTGGCCGGCTTGCCGGCGATTGGGCCGCGAGACGGACCCGGCAATCTCAGCGGCGCCCTGACCAACGCTGGCGCAGCCACTCCAGGTCTTCCGGGCGGGTCACCTTGATGTTGTCGCTGCGCCCTTCGATCAGCCGCGGCGCCTGGCCGGACCATTCGATGGCCGAAGCTTCATCGGTGACCACCACATCGGACACCAGGCACTCGGCCAAGGCCCGATGCAAAGCCCCCAGGCGGAACATTTGAGGCGTAAAGGCCTGCCAGATGGTGCTGCGATCCACGGTGGCGCTGACCCGGCCATTGGCATCGGCGCGCTTTAGCGTGTCACGCGCAGGCACCGCCAGCAGCCCTCCTACAGGGTCATCAGCCAACTGCGACAACAAACGGTCAAGATCCGTGCGTGCCAAGTTTGGCCGCGCCGCATCGTGCACCAACACCCAGTCAGTGTCCGCCGCACCTTGGGCATGCAACAGCAACAAGGCATTGAGCACCGAGTCGGCGCGCTCACGCCCACCTGACGCACGCTGGATGCGGGGGTCGCTGGCGCAGCGCAAGCCAGGCCAGTAAGGATCATCCGCAGCAATGCTGACCACCACGCCCTTGAGCGCCGGATGGCCAAGAAAACAGTCGAGGCTATGCTCGAGAAGGGTCTGCCCACCCAATTGCAAATACTGCTTCGGGCGGTCGGCAGCCATGCGGGCACCAACACCCGCAGCAGGAATCACGGCCCAGAAGGCCGGTAGGGTTTCGATCATTTTTGCGGCAGCTGGAAGAGGGTTTCACCCTCTTTGACCATCCCCAATTCGTGGCGAGCCCGTTCTTCAACGGTCTCCATACCTTTTTTCAATTCCAGGACCTCGGCATAGAGCACGCGGTTACGCTCCAGCAGCCGCTCGTTCTCGGCATGCTGCTCGTCGATCTGCTGCTTGAGCTCAGCCACTTGCGCCAGGCTGCCGTTACCCACCCACAGGCGGTACTGCAGGCCACCAAGCAGCAGGAGCAGGACAAGGAACAACCAATAGGGACTGCGCATCAAGGTATCCAGGTTAAAAAGACCGCCGCGAACAGGCAGACCTCAAATAGCACGAAGCCTGGCCGAGGCCAGGCTTCGTCGACAGAAACCCGCATCATGTGTCAGAAATTTCAGTAAGAAAGTTCCGACAGCTTCGGCTGCTGTCTTTTTACCATCTCTTGCTTAGCCGCGAAACTCGGCACGACCGCGGTAAACCGCTTTGGCGCCCAGTTGTTCTTCGATGCGCAGCAACTGGTTGTACTTGGAGACGCGGTCGGAACGGCACAGCGAGCCGGTCTTGATCTGGCCAGCGGCGGTACCCACAGCCAGGTCGGCAATGGTCGAGTCTTCGGTTTCACCGGAGCGATGCGAGATCACAGCGGTGTAGCCTGCGGCCTTGGCCATCTGGATGGCTTCCAGGGTTTCGGTCAGCGAGCCGATCTGGTTGAACTTGATCAGGATCGAGTTACCGATGCCCTTCTCGATGCCTTCCTTGAGGATCTTGGTGTTGGTCACGAACAGGTCGTCACCGACCAGTTGCACCTTCTCGCCGATCTTGTCGGTGAGGATCTTCCAGCCAGCCCAGTCGGACTCATCCAGACCGTCTTCGATCGAGATGATCGGGAAGCGCTCGGTGAGGCCTTTCAGGTAGTCGGCAAAGCCTTCGGCGTCGAACGACTTGCCTTCGCCGGACAGGTTGTACTTGCCGTCTTCGTAGAATTCGGAGGCCGCGCAGTCGAGGGCCAGGGTCACGTCGGTGCCCAGTTTGTAGCCGGCTTTTTCCACGGCTTCAGCGATGGCGCCCAGGGCGTCTTCGTTGGAAGCCAGGTTCGGCGCGAAGCCACCTTCGTCACCCACTGCGGTGTTCAGGCCACGGGCCTTGAGCACAGCCTTGAGGTGATGGAAGATCTCGGTGCCCATGCGCAGGCCATCGGAGAAGGTCTTGGCGCCAACCGGCTGCACCATGAACTCCTGGATGTCGACGTTGTTGTCGGCGTGCTCGCCACCGTTGATGATGTTCATCATCGGAACCGGCATCGAATACTGGCCTGGGGTGCCGTTGAGGTTGGCGATGTGCGCGTACAGCGGCAGGTCCTGGTCCTGGGCAGCAGCCTTGGCAGCAGCCAGGGAAACAGCCAGGATGGCGTTGGCGCCCAGCTTGGCCTTGTTCTCGGTACCGTCCAGTTCGATCATGGCGCGGTCCAGAGCCTTCTGGTCGGAAGGGTCCTTGCCCAGCAGCAGGTCACGGATCGGGCCGTTGATGTTGCCAACAGCTTTCAGCACGCCCTTGCCCATGTAACGGCTCTTGTCGCCATCACGCAGCTCCAGCGCTTCGCGCGAGCCGGTGGAAGCACCGGACGGCGCGCAAGCGCTGCCGATGATGCCGTTGTCGAGCAGTACATCGGCTTCCACGGTGGGGTTGCCACGCGAATCGAGAACTTCACGACCTTTGATGTCGACGATTTTTGCCATTGTTGTAAGCACTCCAGAATTGACGAAAACAACGCAGCTTTAGGAAATTCTTGCCTTGCACCAGGCGTAGATGCAGCAGGCAGGCCTGGCAGAAGCAGCCCCTGACCGGCGGGTCAGGGGCAGAACGGACGGTACTTTACCCGAGAAATGAGCTTTGCGCGGTTTATACCGTCGGAAAACTCACAAAGCCTGGGCTCAGGCCTTGTTCTTCTGCGCCAGAGCAGCCTTGACGAAGCCGCTGAACAGCGGGTGGCCATCACGCGGGGTCGAGGTGAACTCGGGGTGGAACTGGCAGGCGACGAACCACGGGTGGTCCTTGGACTCGACCACTTCAACCAGCGCACCGTCTTCGGAACGACCGGATACCACCAGGCCGGCATCGACCAGTTGCGGCAGCAGGTTGTTGTTCACTTCGTAGCGGTGACGATGGCGCTCGGTGATCACGTCCTTGCCATAGCAGTCATGCACCTTGGAGCCGGCAGCCAGTTGGCAATCCTGCGCACCCAGGCGCATGGTGCCACCCAGGTCGGAGGCTTCGGTACGGGTTTCGACAGCACCGGTGGCATCGGCCCACTCGGTGATCAGGCCAACGACCGGGTGGCCGCTGTTGCGATCGAACTCTGTGGAGTTGGCGTCTTTCCAGCCCATCACATTGCGGGCGAATTCGATCACGGCAACTTGCATGCCCAGGCAGATACCCAGGTATGGCACCTTGTTCTCACGGGCATACTGCACCGCGGTGATCTTGCCTTCCACGCCACGCAGGCCGAAACCGCCCGGTACCAGAATGGCGTCTGCGCCTTCGAGCAGGCTGGTGCCCTGGTTTTCGATATCTTCGGAATCGATGTAACGCAGGTTGACCTTGGTGCGGTTGGTGATGCCGGCGTGGCTCATCGCTTCGATCAGCGACTTGTACGCGTCCAGCAGTTCCATGTATTTGCCGACCATGGCGATGGTCACTTCGTGCTCAGGGTTGAGCTTGGCGTCGACTACCTTGTCCCACTCGGACAGGTCGGCGCTGCTGCACTGCAGGCCGAAGCGCTCGACGACGAAATCGTCCAGGCCCTGGGCATGCAGAATGCCCGGGATCTTGTAGATGGTGTCGGCGTCTTCAAGGGCAATCACCGCACGCTCTTCAACGTTGGTGAACTGGGCGATCTTGCGGCGCGAAGAGCTGTCGATCGGGTGGTCGGAGCGGCAGACCAGCACGTCAGGCTGCAGGCCGATGGAGCGCAGTTCCTTGACCGAGTGCTGAGTCGGCTTGGTCTTGGTCTCACCAGCGGTGGCGATGTACGGCACCAGCGTCAGGTGCATCAGCATCGCGCGCTTGGCGCCGACTTCGAAGCGCAACTGGCGGATCGCCTCGAGGAACGGCTGCGACTCGATGTCGCCCACGGTACCACCGATTTCCACCAGGGCCACATCGGCATCGCCGGCGCCCTTGATGATGCGACGCTTGATCTCGTCGGTGATGTGCGGGATGACCTGGATGGTCGCGCCCAGGTAATCACCACGACGCTCTTTGCGCAGCACGTGCTCGTAGATGCGGCCGGTGGTGAAGTTGTTGTTCTGGGTCATGGTCGTGCGGATGAACCGCTCGTAGTGGCCCAGGTCGAGGTCGGTCTCGGCGCCGTCGTGGGTGACGAATACTTCACCGTGCTGGAACGGACTCATGGTGCCAGGATCGACGTTGATGTACGGATCCAGCTTGAGCATGGTGACCTTTAGCCCCCGCGCTTCCAGGATGGCCGCCAGGGAAGCCGAGGCAATGCCTTTCCCCAATGAAGAAACAACACCGCCCGTGACGAATATGTAGCGCGTCATGAAAAACCCTAGAAGTCTGCGTTAAGGCGGCCAGCGCCGCCGGAGAAAGCGAAGGAAGGCCGAAGCCCCCGATCACCTGCGTCAATCACAGTGCATCTCGAAAAACTGCCGCGTCTGTACAGACCAGGGTTAACCCCGGCATGGAGCTCGCTCGTCATTTCCAGAATCAGCCCAGCAAAAAACTGCGTGGTAATCGGCAACTGCCGTGTTTCCGAGGAACGCACAGAAGTTGTATCAAGAAGGGAGGGTAGTCTACCGGAATGTACCCTTCAGCTCAAACCTTGCGCGTTCGTCGGAGGCTGCCAGTGGAGCTGGCAATCGGCCTGCGCCAATCGGGGCAGATTGGCCACTGCCAGCAAGCGCTCGCCACGATACAGCAGTGGCAGGCGCGGTCGCACGAAGTGCGGGACGTGCAGCTCATTGAGCAGGCGCTTGAGGTCGCGCTTGCCCCGCCCTGGTATGTCCAGCACTTCCCCGCCCTGGCGGTAGGCGATGCGCAAATCACCTAGCGGGGCGCCCTGCAGGCTGACGCTGCCGTTCCCGGGCAATGGCAACGGGCTACCGGGCATCTCCCAGCGCAGCGTCCCGCCGACAGGCTGCAGCCAGTCGCCACACAACCACCAGATCCGCCCGTGGCTGCGCTCCAGCTTGCCGTCGGTCAGCTGCCACGCTGGCTGGGAATCGACTGCCGCATCACGCAGGGCCGCCCAACCGGCCCAATGCCGGGTGTCGGGCAGACGGGTGCGCAGGCTCAACCAATATTGCAGGGCATTGCGCTGACGGGCTGGCGAAAGCGCCGCCAGGCTCGCGAGGTCAAGCGAGTCGATCCCTGACCACATGGCAGGCGCTCCCTCCCGGGCCACGGCCAGGTCAGCCTGGGCCAGCTCATCAAGCAGCCCGAGCGCCTCACCCAGATGCTCGGCACCGCGAGCCAGGGCCTGGCTGGCCTTCGGCCAACGCTGCTGCAATAGCGGGAACACCTCTGCGCGCAGGAAGTTGCGGGCAAAGGCCGTATCTGCGTTGGACGGATCTTCGGCCCAGATCAACCCATGGGTTTGTGCATATTCATGCAACTGCGCGCGAGAAACGTTGAGCAGCGGCCTGACCACGCGGCCGCGCCCCAGCGGGCGCTGCTGCGGCATTGCGGCCAGGCCACGCAGGCCGGCACCGCGCAGAAGCCGGAACAGTAAGGTTTCGGCCTGATCATCACAGTGCTGCCCCGTGAAAAGGACGTCGCCCGCGCCAAGAACGGTCTCGAATGCCGCATACCGAGCATCGCGCGCAGCCTGCTCCAGGCTCGCCCCGGCAGGGACCTGAACGTGGATGACGGTGAGTTCGATGCCCAGCCGCTCACACACCGCGGTGCAATGGCCTGGCCAGGCATCGGCGGCAGGTTGCAGGCCGTGGTGGATGTGGATGGCATGGAGCGGCGGCGTTGCGTGGATGCGGGCGTAGTCGGCCAGCCAGTGCAGGAGGACGGTGGAGTCGAGGCCACCGGAGAAGGCGATGTACCAGGCAGGGGCATTGAGCCAAGGGGTGAGGTTGATCATTGGAGCCTCACGCGGCTTGAAAGCGTTGGGGGCGCTTTGCGCCCCCAGCGGTGCATCAGAGACCGTAGCTCATCAAGCGCTCATAACGACGGGCCAGCAGCGTGTCGTTGTCGAGCTTGCCGAGCATGTCCAGCTGCTGAACCAGGTCAGCGCGAATGCTTTCGGACATCTGCGCCGGGTCACGATGGGCGCCGCCCAGCGGTTCCTGGATGACCTTGTCGACGATGTTCAGGCTTTTCAGGCGCTCGGCGGTGATGCCCATGGCCTCGGCAGCGTCCGCGGCCTTGTCTGCGGTCTTCCACAGGATCGAGGCGCAACCTTCCGGCGAGATCACCGAGTAAGTGGAGTATTGCAGCATGTTCAGCTGGTCACACACACCGATGGCCAGTGCACCGCCGGAACCACCTTCACCGATGACGGTGGCGATGATCGGGGTCTTCAGGCGTGCCATGACACGCAGGTTCCAGGCGATCGCCTCGCTCTGGTTGCGTTCTTCTGCGTCGATGCCTGGGTATGCACCCGGGGTGTCGATGAAGGTCAGGATAGGCATCTTGAAGCGCTCGGCCATTTCCATCAGGCGGCAAGCCTTGCGGTAGCCTTCAGGGCGCGGCATGCCGAAGTTGCGGCGAACCTTTTCGCGCACTTCACGGCCCTTCTGGTGGCCGATGACCATGACCGGCTTGCCATCCAGGCGCGCGGTACCACCGACGATGGCAGCATCATCTGAGAAGTGACGGTCGCCGTGCAGCTCTTCGAACTCGGTGAAGATGTGCTCCAGGTAGTCCAGGGTGTAAGGACGACGCGGGTGACGGGCCAGGCGGGCGATCTGCCAGCTGGTCAGGTTGCCGAAGATGCTTTCGGTCAAGGTGTTGCTCTTGTCTTGCAGACGGGCAATTTCATCGCTGATGTTCAGCGAGTTGTCGTTACCCACCAAACGCAGCCCTTCGATCTTGGCTTGCAGGTCGGCAATCGGCTGTTCGAAATCGAGAAAATTCGGGTTCATAGTCATCCGTCTTGGGTCTACGGCCAGGCGGCCGGCCGGTTGATCCGTTTGGCGCCCTACCTTAAGGGATCAGGCGCATTCAGGTCGAGATTAAATTTCGTCGGTTCAACGATATTGCAGGAAGACGTTCTCACGCCCGAACTGGTCACGCAGCGCCTGAATCAAGCCATCGGCCGGGTCGATCGACCACTGGTCGCCGAACTGCAGCATCGCCTTGGCGTCGCTGCCGGTGTATTCGAGGGTGATCGGGCAACCACCGCGATGGCGGGTGATCAGCTCGCCCAGCCAGTTCAGGCGGTCGCCCTTGAGGGCATCGTGGGTGATCTTCAGGCGCAGGCTCTCGGCCAGCTTGGTACGGGCATCTTCCATGGTCATCACCTGCTTGACGCGCAGGCGCAGGCCACCGGAGAAGTCGTCATTGCTGACCTCACCTTCAACCACGACCATGGCATCGTTCTGCAACAACGCCTGAGCCCCCATGAAGGCATCGGCGAACAGCGACGCTTCGATGCGCCCGGAGCGGTCATCAAGGGTGACAAAGCCCATCTTGTCGCCCTTCTTGTTCTTCATCACGCGCATGGCAATGATCATGCCGGCGATAGTCTGCGTCTCGCGGGAGGGCTTCAGATCGATGATGCGCTGGCGGGCGAAACGGCGGATCTCCCCTTCATATTCATCGATCGGGTGGCCGGTGAGGTATACGCCAAGGGTATCCTTCTCGCCCTTCAGGCGCTCCTTGAGCGTCAGTTCACGCACCTTGCGGTGGTTGGCATAGACATCGGAGTCCTCCTCGACGAACAGCCCGCCGAACAGGTCGACGTGACCGCTGTCTGCGGTGCGAGCGGTCTGCTCAGCGGCCTTGATCGCCTCTTCGAGGGCAGACAGCAAGGTCGCGCGATTAATGTCGATACTGGCGTGGTAGGCCTTGATCTCATCATGAAAGTGCGGGCCCAGCCGGTCCAGTGCGCCACTGCGGATCAGCGCATCGAGTGTGCGTTTGTTCACCCGCTTGAGGTCGACCCGCTCACAGAAGTCGAAAAGATCCTTGAATGGGCCACCCTGGTCGCGTGCCTCGACAATGGCCTCCACCGGGCCTTCACCCACGCCTTTGATGGCCCCCAGGCCATAGATGATGCGGCCGTCGTCATTGACCGTGAACTTGAACTCCGAGGCATTCACGTCGGGCGCATCGAGGCGCAGCTTCATGCTGCGCACTTCTTCGATCAGCACCACCACCTTGTCGGTGTTGTGCATGTCCGCCGACAGGACCGCGGCCATGAACGGCGCCGGATAATGAGTCTTGAGCCAGGCGGTCTGGTAAGACACCAGACCGTAGGCCGCCGAGTGGGACTTGTTGAAGCCGTAACCGGCAAACTTTTCCACCAGGTCGAAGATGTTGCCGGCGAGGTCTGCATCGATGTTGTTGGCGACGCAACCTTCGATGAAGCCACCGCGCTGCTTGGCCATTTCCTCAGGCTTTTTCTTACCCATGGCGCGGCGCAGCATGTCGGCGCCGCCGAGGGTGTACCCCGCCATGACCTGGGCAATCTGCATCACCTGTTCCTGATACAGGATGATGCCGTAGGTCGGCGCAAGAACGGGCTTGAGGCCTTCGTACTGGTAATCCGAGTGCGGGTAGGCGAGTTCGGCGCGGCCGTGCTTGCGGTTGATGAAGTCGTCCACCATGCCCGATTGCAGGGGGCCTGGGCGGAACAATGCCACCAGTGCGATAAGATCTTCCAGGCAGTCGGGCTTGAGCTTTTTGATCAGCTCCTTCATGCCGCGCGATTCGAGCTGGAATACCGCCGTGGTTTCGGCCTTCTGCAGCAACTCGTAGGTCTTGCGATCGTCCAGCGGGATGAAGTCGATGTTGACGTCGGGCAGGTTGTTCTTGGCCTGCTCGCGGTTGATCGTCTCCATCGCCCACTTGATGATGGTCAGGGTACGCAGGCCAAGGAAGTCGAACTTGACCAGGCCGGCGGCCTCGACATCGTCCTTGTCGAACTGGGTCACCAGGCCGCCGCCCTCTTCATCACAGGCGATCGGCGAGAAATCGGTGAGCTTGGTCGGGGCGATTACCACACCACCGGCGTGCTTGCCGGTACCCCGGGTGACACCTTCGAGCTTGAGCGCCATCTCCCAGATTTCGCGGGCGTCTTCGTCGCCCTTGAGGAAGTCGCGCAGGATTTCTTCCTGCTCATACGCCTTCTCCAGGGTCATGCCCACTTCGAACGGGATCATCTTCGACAAACGGTCGGCCAGGCCATAGGACTTGCCCTGCACCCGCGCCACGTCGCGTACCACCGCCTTGGCGGCCATGGTACCGAAGGTGATGATCTGGCTGACCGCATTGCGCCCGTAGGCGTCGGCCACGTAGTCGATCACCCGGTCGCGGCCATCCATGCAGAAGTCGACGTCGAAGTCGGGCATGGAAACACGTTCGGGGTTGAGGAAACGTTCGAACAGCAGGTCGTAGGCCAGAGGATCGAGGTCGGTGATCTTCAGTACGTAGGCCACCAGCGAGCCGGCACCCGAACCACGGCCCGGGCCTACCGGCACGCCGTTGTTCTTGGCCCACTTGATGAAGTCCATCACGATCAGGAAGTAACCCGGGAAACCCATCTGGATGATGATGTCCAGTTCGAACTTCAGGCGGTCCAGGTAGAGCTGGCGCTTCTCTTCGTAATTGGGCGTGGTCTCCTTGGGCCAGAGCACCGCCAGGCGCTCCTCCAGGCCTTCGTGCGAAACATGGCGCAAGTAGTCGTCGATGCCCATGCCATTGGGCGTCGGGAAGTCGGGCAGGAAGTACTTGCCCAGCTGGACCTGGATGTTGCAGCGTTTGGCGATTTCGACGGTGTTGGCAATCGCGTCGGGCAAGTCGCTGAACAGCTCGGCCATTTCATCCGCGCTTTTGAGGTACTGCTGGTCGCTGTACATGCGCGGGCGACGCGGGTCGTCCAGGGTCCAGCCTTCACCGATGCACACGCGGCTTTCGTGGGCGTCGAAGTCCGACTGCTTGATAAAACGCACATCATTGGTGGCCACCAGCGGCGCGCCGACCTTGTCGGCCAGCGCCACGGCAGCGTGCACGTATTCTTCATCACCGGCACGATTGGTACGCTGCACCTCGACGTAAAAACGTTCAGGGAACATGCCCATCCAGTCGTGCAGCAGCGCCTCGGCCTCAGTGGTACGGCCGGCCATCAGGGCCATACCGATATCGCCCTCTTTGCCGGCGGACAGGGCAATCAGACCTTCGCTGGCCGGGGCGATCCACTCACGCTGCAGAATGACCAGGCCATTGCGCTGGCCGTCAGTCCAGCCTCGGGAGATCAGCTCGGTAAGGTTGCGGTAACCCTTGGGGTTCATCGCCAGGAAGCAGATGCGCGACAGCGGCGCTTCAGGGTCGGCACCGGCCAGCCACAGGTCAGCACCGCAGATCGGCTTGATGCCCGCGCCCATGGCGGCCTTGTAGAACTTCACCAACGCGCACATGTTGCTCTGGTCGGTGATCGCCACCGCGGGCATGTTCATCCCGGCCAGCGCCTTGGCCAGCGGTTTGATCCGCACCAGACCGTCGACCAGCGAAAATTCGGAGTGGACGCGCAGGTGAACGAAGGGAACCGACATGGAAGATCCTGTAGCAGTGCTGAACGACAAGGGCGGGATTGTAGCGTAAAAGCGAGGGGGTTTTGGGGACGCAAGACGCCCCCAACAGGCTAGATCAGAGAATCGGTAATGCCTTCGCGGGCTTCCCAAGCGGCCCGTACCGGCGCAAAGGAGCGCCGATGAATGGGCGTGGGCCCTAGCCGGGCCAAGGCTTGCAGGTGTACCGGCGTCGGATACCCCTTGTGCCCGCCAATCCCATAGCCCGGATAGATCAGCTCGAATGCGCTCATCTCGCGATCGCGGGTCACTTTGGCCAGGATCGACGCTGCAGCGATGGCCGGCACCTGGCTATCACCCTTGATAACCGGCGCAGCCGGCACCGACAGTTTGGGGCAGCGGTTACCGTCGATCAGTGCGAGCCTGGGTGTGACACTCAAGCCCTCCACTGCACGCTGCATGGCCAGCATGGTGGCCTGAAGAATGTTCAGCCGATCGATTTCCTCGACCTCGGCGCGCGCGATGCAAAAGCTCAGGGCTTTGGCACAGATCTCGTCGAACAGCGCTTCGCGCTTGGCTTCGGTGAGTTTCTTCGAGTCGTTGAGGCCGAGGATCGGCCGCGCCGGGTCAAGAATCACCGCCGCTGTGACGACCGCCCCGCACAGCGGGCCGCGCCCGACCTCGTCGACTCCGGCAACCAGGTCCTCGACCAGGTTGAAATCCAGTCCTATCTGCATGTCAGCGGTCCTTGAGCAAGGCCAGCACCGCGTCGGCTGCCTGGTTGGAGGCGTCGCGGCGCAGGGTGCGGTGAATCTCGTCGAAGCGCTCGGTCTGCTGGCTGCCGTCGGCCACCAGGGGAGCCAGGGTTTGTGCGAGGGCCTCGCTGGTGGCGGCATCCTGCAGCAACTCTGGCACCAACTCGCGCTGGGCGAGCAAGTTGGGCAACGACACGTAGGGGCTTTTCACCAGACGCTTGAGAATCCAGTAGGTCAGTGGCGCGAGGCGATAGGCAACGACCATGGGGCGCTTGTACAGCATGGCCTCCAGGGTGGCGGTACCCGACGCGATCAGCACCGCATCACAGGCTGCCAGGGCCTGATGCGACTGGCCATCGAGCAGCGTCAGCGGCAAGTCGCGACCTTCAAGCATCTGTTCGAGCTGTGCACGCCGTGCCCCATTGGCGCATGGCACTACAAAGTGCACGCCGGGTATCAGCTCGCCCAAGCGCTGCGCCGCATCCAGGAACAACGCCCCCAGGCGCCCGACTTCCCCGCCACGGCTGCCAGGCATCAGGGCAACCACCGGCCCTGCACCCAGCCCCAGCGCCATGCGCGCAGCCTGCCGATCCGCAGCCAACGGTATGGTATCGGCCAACGGATGGCCGACGAACCTAACCGGCACGCCCTGCTCTTCATAGAAGCGCGCTTCGAATGGCAGCAGCGTCAGCATCAGATCGCAACCTTCACGAATCTTCAGCACACGCTTCTGCCGCCATGCCCAGACCGAAGGGCTGACGTAGTGCACGGTCTTGATACCGGCCTGGCGTAGCTTCAGTTCGATATTGAGGGTGAAGTCAGGTGCATCGATGCCAATGAACACATCGGGCTTTTCGGCAATCAGGGTCTGGATCAGTACCTTGCGCCGCTTGAGCAGCTCACGCAGGCGCCCCAGCACTTCTACCAGGCCCATGACCGCCAGACGTTCCATGGGGAAATACGACTGCATGCCCTCGGCTTCCATCAGCGGGCCGCCGACGCCGATGAAACGCACCTGGGGATGGCGCGCCTTCAAGGCGCGCATCAGACCGGAACCGAGAATATCGCCGCTGGCCTCACCCGCAACCAGGGCTACGCAAAGTTGCGCCATGTCAGCGGGTAATGCCGCGGGCAGAATTCACGATCGACTGACGGAACAAGTCGACCTCTGGGTGTTTGCCTGCCAGCTCATCCAGTTCCTTGACCGCTTCTTCAACGGTCAGGCCCTGGCGGTAGACGATCTTGTAGGAACGACGCAGGGCATGGATGACCTCGTCGCTGAACCCGCGACGGCGCATGCCTTCGAAGTTCATGCTGCGGGCTTCGGCGGGGCTGCCGAATACCGTGACGAAAGCCGGAACGTCCTTGCCGATCGCCGTGCCCATGCCGGAGAAGGCATGCGCGCCGATGTGGCAGTACTGGTGCACCAGGGTGAAACCGGACAGGATCGCCCAGTCACCCACATGCACATGCCCGGCCAGCGCAGTGTTGTTGACCAGGATGCAATGGTTGCCGATCACACTGTCATGGCCGATGTGGGCATAGGCCATGATCAGGTTGTGGTCACCCAGCGTGGTTTCAGCGCGGTCCTGGACCGTGCCACGGTGAATGGTCACACCCTCGCGAATCACGTTGTGATCACCGATCACCAGGCGCGTTGGCTCCCCTTTGTACTTCAGGTCCGGGGTGTCTTCGCCGATCGAGGAAAACTGGTAGATGCGATTGTGCTTGCCGATCCGGGTCGGCCCCTTGAGCACCACGTGAGGACCAATGACGGTACCCTCCCCGATTTCGACATCAGGGCCAACGATCGACCACGGGCCGACCTCGACACCATCGGCCAGTTTGGCCGACGGATCGATGATCGCCCGCGGATCAATCGAATTCATAGCTCACGTTCCGCACAGGTGATCTCAGCCGAGCACACTGGCTTGCCATCGACCAGTGCCCGGCACTCGAACTTCCAGATGGTCTTCTTACGGCCGATGAACTTGGCCTCCAGCACCAACTGGTCGCCCGGCAGGACGGGCTGACGGAAACGCAGCTTGTCGGAACCGACGAAGTAATAGAGCGTGCCGTCGGCCGGCTTGGCGTCGAGCATCTTGAAACCGAGAATGCCTGCAGCCTGTGCCATGGCCTCGATGATCAGCACGCCTGGCATTACCGGGTGTTCCGGGAAATGCCCGTTGAAGAACGGCTCGTTGATGCTGACATTCTTGTAGGCACGAATGCTCTGGGCCTCGAAGTCCAGATCCGTTACACGATCCACCAACAGGAACGGGTAACGGTGAGGCAGGTATTCGCGAATCTCGTTGATGTCCATCATTTCGGGGGGAAGCCTGTAATAAGAATAGGGAGCGCAGGTGCTGACCACACGCTCCTTTTGCAATCCAAAGAGGAGCCAGCTAGCGACTGTTCACTCTTGCTCAGGAAATGGTATCAGCCTTCTGATGTCGGCTGGCCACCTGAGGTCACGGTATCGACACGTTTTTCCAGCTGCTGGAGACGTTTGGACATGTCATCCAGCTGGCGGATACGCGCAGCGCTCTTGCGCCAGTCAGCCAGTGGCTGCATGGCAGTGCCGGAAGAATACGCACCCGGTTCGGTGATCGAACGGGTGACCATGGTCATCCCGGAAACGAATACGTTGTCGCAGACATCAATGTGCCCCACCATGCCGACGCCACCGGCAATGGTGCAGTGCTTGCCAATGCGCGTGCTGCCGGAAATCCCGACGCAGGCAGCCATGGCCGTGTGCTCGCCGATCTGCACGTTGTGAGCGATCTGGATCTGGTTGTCGAGCTTGACGCCGTCGGCGATCCGCGTGTCGGACAACGCGCCCCGGTCGACAGCGGTGTTCACGCCGATTTCGACGTCATCACCTATGGTGACACCGCCGATCTGGGCGATCTTGCGCCATACGCCCTTCTCGTTGGCAAAGCCGAAGCCCTCACCACCGATCACCGCGCCAGACTGGATGACCACGCGCTTGCCTATGGTCACGTCGTGATACAGCGTGACCCGCGGTGCCAGCCAGCCACCCTCGCCAACCACACAACGGGCACCGATCACGCAATGCGCACCGATGCTGACGTTGGCGCCAATGCGTGCGCCGCTCTCGATGACCACGAACGGCCCGATGCTGGCACTGGCATCCACCTGCGCATCCTCGGCAACCACGGCGCTGGGATGAATTCCCGCTACAGCCTTGGGTTTGGGATCGAACAGGTGGGAAATGCGCGCGTAGGCCAGGTACGGGTCCGCCACGATCAGCGCATTGCCGGCAAAGCCTTCAGCATCTGCAGCCTGCAGCAACACCGCTGCTGCCTGGCAGTTATCCAGGTATTTGCGGTACTGCTTGTTGGCGAGAAAGCTCAACTGACCGGGGCCGGCCTCCTGCAAGGTGGCCAGCCCGGTGATCTGCAGCGCCTCGGAGCCTTTGAGAGTGGCCCCGAGGGCCTCGGCCAACTGGCCGAGCGTCATGGTCACGGTCATATCAACGGGCTTGGTTCATGCGCTCGATGACTTGGCGGGTGATGTCGTACTGAGGCTTGACATCAATGACCGCGCCACGCTCGAGGACCAGGTCGTAACCGCCTTTCTTGATCACTTCCTCGACAGCGCCGTCGAGCTTGGGCTTGAGCTGCTTGAGCATGTCGCGGTCAGCAACCGCCTTGGCTTCATTCAGTTCCTTGGACTGGAACTGGAAGTCACGGGCCTTTTGCTTGAATTCAAGCTCCAGGCGCTCACGCTCCGGCTGGGCCATCTTGTCGCCGCCTTTGATCAAGCGGTCCTGAATGCCTTTGGCGCTGCTTTCCAGGGTCTTGAGCTTGGTCAGCTGCGGGCCGAACTTCTTCTCGGCATCCACCGCGTATTTCTTGGCGGCATCAGATTCGAGCAACGCCATCTGATAGTTCAGCACGGCAACCTTCATTTCGGCGAAAGCCGGGGTGGCGACCAGCGCCGCGGCCAGTAAGGCCAGTTGAGTCAACTTACGCACGATGCACTCCTGGATAAACCGTTGTCGTTAAGCAAGGGCCGACCTTAGAAGGTCTGGCCCAGAGAGAATTGGAACACCTGGGTATCGGCATCGTCCGGCTTCTTCACCGGCATTGCCAGGCTGAAGCTCAACGGACCCAGCGCGGTGATCCAGGTCACACCCAGGCCCACGGAGCTGGCCATGTCCGAGAAACCGACCTTGGCGCAGTCAGGCTTGGAACCGCAATTGGTGTCGAACACGTTACCCACATCCCAGAACACGGAGGTGCGCAGCGAACGCTGGTCCTTCACGAACGGCAGCGGGAACAACAGCTCTACGCCACCTTGTACCAGGACGTTGCCACCGAACGGCAGTGGGTCTTGGTCCGGGTCTGCGATGGTGCCGGGATTCGAACCATTGCTCGGCGTACTGCGTGGGCCCAGGCTGCTGTCCTTGAAGCCGCGAACGGAGTTGAAGCCACCCGCATAGTAGTTCTCGTAGAACGGCAGGCCCGAAGTGCCACCGAAACCATCACCATAGCCCAATTCGGTGTGCAGGCGCAGGGTGTAGTCGTTGTTGATCGGTTTGAACAGCTGGCCGCGGTAGTCGAGCTTGTAGAACGAAAGGTCGCTGCCTGGAATGGTGGTTTCCAGGGTCAGGCTCTGGGAGTGACCACGGGTTGCCAGCACGCCTTTGTTCAGGGTCGACTCGGACCAGCCGACGGACGCCTTGAAGTTCAGGAAGCTGTCGCCTTCCTCCTCGAGGAAGTCGAAGATCTCGTCAACGGTATAGCGACCGGTCTTGATCTTGTCCTGCTGCACGCTGAGGCCGTAGGTCAGACGCGAGGTTTCACTGATCGGGTAGCCAAGGCTGACGCCTGCACCCAGGCTGTCGACCGCATAGCTGGCCACGTCAACGTCAAGGTCGTCGTAGTCGGTGCTGCGGTAGAACGCGTTGTAACCCAGGCTGACGCCGTCGGCAGTGAAGTAGGGGTCAACGAAACCGAAGTTGTAGCGGGTCTGGTATTCCGAACGGGTCAGGCCGATGGACACCTTGTTACCAGTACCGAGGAAGTTGGTCTGGCTGATCGAGCCGCCCAGGATCAGGCCGGCGCTCTGGGCGAAGCCCACGCTGGCGGTGATCGAGCCGGATGCCTGCTCTTCGACGCTGTAGTTGACGTCGACCTGGTCGTCGGTGCCCGGCACTGGCGGGGTCTCGACGTTGACTTCCTTGAAGAAGCCCAGGCGCTCCAGGCGGGTCTTGGACTGGTCGATCAGGTAGGTCGAAGCCCAGCCGCCTTCCATCTGGCGCATTTCGCGGCGCAGCACTTCGTCTTCGGTCTTGGTGTTGCCGCGGTAGTTGATGCGGTTGACGTAGGCACGCTTGCCCGGGTCGACCACGAACATGATGTCGACGGTGTGGTCTTCGTCATTGGGCTGTGGCACGCCGTTGACGTTGGCGAAGGTATAGCCTTCGTTACCAAGGCGGCGGGTGATCAGCTCGGACGTGGTGGTCATCACCTTGCGCGAGAACACCTGGCCCGGCTGCACCAGCAGCAGCGAGTTGACCTGGTCTTCCGGCACCTTCAGGTCGCCCGACAGCTTCACGTCACGAACGGTGTACTTCTCGCCTTCGTTGACGTTGACGGTGATGTAGACGTGCTTCTTGTCCGGGGTAATCGACACCTGGGTGGAAGCGATGTCCATGTTGATGTAGCCGCGGTCCAGGTAGTAGGAACGCAGGCGCTCCAGGTCACCGGAAAGTTTTTCGCGGGCGTACTTGTCGTCGTTCTTGAAGAACGACAGCCAGTTGGTGGTCTTGAGTTCGAACAGCTGCGCCAGTTCTTCATCGTCGAACACGGTGTTGCCGACGACGTTGATGTGCTGGATGGCAGCGACGGTGCCTTCGTTGATCTTGATCTTCAGGGCAACCCGGTTGCGCGGCTGCGGCACCACCTCGGCGTCGACCTCGGCCGAGTAGCGGCCCTGGGCCACGTACTGGCGCTGCAGTTCGTTACGCACGCCTTCGAGGGTGGCACGCTGGAAGATCTCGCCTTCGGCCAGGCCCGACTGTTTCAGGCCCTTCATCAGGTCTTCGGTGCTGATCGCCTTGTTGCCTTCGATCTCGATGCTCGACACCGACGGGCGCTCGACCACGTTGATGATCAGGACATCGCCGTCGCGGTTCAGCTGGATATCCTGGAAGAAGCCGGTCTTGAACAGCGAACGGGTCGACTCCACCAGGCGCCGGTCATCGGCCTGATCGCCCACGTTCAGGGGCAAGGCACCGAAAACGCTGCCGGCGGATACCCGCTGCAGGCCGTTTACACGAATATCGGAGATGGTGAAGGACTCGGCGTGAACTTCAGCGATCATCAATGCGGAGAGGACCGCAGTTAGCAGCAGACGTTTCATGAAGTCCTTTTATTCCAACTGGCAATAAACAACCTGCCGCAAATGGCGGCAGGTTTGCAATGCGAAGCTTTTATAGTCGACCCAGATCGTTGATCAGGGCGAGCAACATCACCCCTATGACCAAACTGATACCGATCTGGACCCCCCAACCTTGAACCCGATCCGACAATGGACGACCGCGCGCCCACTCGACCAGGTAAAACAGCAAATGCCCCCCATCCAGCACTGGAATGGGCAGCAGGTTAAGAACCCCCAGGCTAATGCTCAGGTAGGCGAGGAAATTCAGGAAATCCCCCACGCCGGACTGGGCTGAAGCGCCCGCCACTTTAGCAATGGTTATCGGTCCGCTCAAGTTTTTTACCGATAGCTCACCGAACAGCATTTTCTTCAGGGATTCGAGGGTCAGGACGCTCATGTTCCACGTCCGGGAAAGGCCCTCGCCTACCGCATCCAGCGGACCGTAGCTGACCTCACGAAGCATGTCGGCAGGCCATTCGCCACTTTTCACCCCGGCACCCAGATAACCACCGGCAGCCTCGCCCTCACCTTTTCGTGCCAGTGTCACCGGCACATCCAGCGCTGCACCGTCGCGCTCGACACGCACCACCACCTTGGCTTCAGGGCGGGCGCGCACGCTATCGACAACCTGCTGCCAGTCAGTCAAGGCCACCCCATCGAGACTCAGCAGCCGATCACCGGTTTTCAGACCGGCAGCCGCCGCTGGCCCTTTTGGATCGATCTCGGCCAGCACGGGCGCAACCACAGGGCGCCATGGCCGCAGCCCGAGCGACTGAATCGGATCAGGCTCGTCCGCGCCCTTGAGCCAGCTGTCGAGCTTGACCTGCAACTGACGCTCGGCACTGGAGCCCTCATCGCGCACGCCAACCTGCAATGTTCCGCTTTCGCCCAGGCGACGCACCAACTGCAGATTGACGGCCGACCAGCCACTGGTCGCCTTGCCATCGATGGACACAATTTCCTGGCCGGCAACCAGGCCCGCCGATGCTGCCAGGCTGCCTGGCTCTACCGCACCGATGACCGGACGGATCTGCTGGGTACCGAGCATCGCCAGCAACCAGAAGAAAACGATGGCCAGCAGGAAGTTGGCAATCGGACCGGCGGCGACGATGGCGATGCGCTGGCGAACCGATTTGCGATTGAAGGACTGCTCGGCCAGCGCTGGCGGCACTTCGCCTTCACGCTCGTCGAGCATCTTGACGTACCCACCCAAAGGAATGGCCGCCACCACGAACTCGGTACCGTGGCGGTCATGCCAGCGCAATAGCCCGGGGCCGAAGCCCACGGAAAAGCGCAGCACCTTGACCCCGCAACGCCGGGCCACCCAGAAGTGGCCGAATTCGTGGAAAGTGACCAGTACACCCAGGGCCACCAGGGTGCCGATAATCATGTACAGCGCAGTCATGTCTTTCTCCGAATGACGTTCAGCGGAACGACTTTTCGCACATCCTCTGGGCCGGGCAGCATCAGCGGCCGTGGCGCCTCAACCACTCGCGGGACAACTCTCGGGCGCGCTGATCGGCAGCAAATACCGCATCCAGCGAAGGCACAGGCACCACGGCTTCCTGAGCCAGTACCTGTTCGATCATACCCGCGATCTCCGGGAAGCGGATACGCCGCTCAAGAAATGCATCGACCGCAACTTCGTTGGCCGCATTGAGTACCGCTGGCGCGCTGTTGCCCGCCTCGGCAGCCTGCCGCGCCAGGCGCAGGCACGGAAAGCGCAGTTCGTCGGGGGCCTGGAAATCCAGGCGAGCAATGGCGAACAGATCCAGCGGGGCCACACCAGAATCGATCCGCTCCGGCCAGGCAAGGGCGTTGGCAATGGGCGTGCGCATATCCGGGTTACCCAACTGGGCCAGCACCGAACCGTCAACGTAGTCCACCAGGGAATGGATAACGCTCTGCGGGTGCACCACCACTTCGACCTTGTCCGGCGCCGCATCGAACAACCAGCAAGCCTCGATCAGTTCCAGGCCCTTGTTCATCATGCTCGCCGAGTCCACCGAAATCTTGCGCCCCATGGACCAGTTCGGGTGGGCACAAGCCTGCTCTGGCGTGACATCGGCCAAGTCAGCCTGAGGCGTCTCGCGAAACGGCCCGCCCGAGGCTGTCAGCAGAATGCGACGCACGCCCACCTGGCTCAGACCACGGTCATAGTCACCCGGCAGGCACTGGAAGATGGCATTGTGCTCGCTGTCGATCGGCAGCAGCACCGCACCACTGCGGCGCACAGCTTCCATGAACAGCGCGCCGGACATCACCAGCGCCTCCTTGTTGGCCAGCAGCACCTTCTTGCCCGCCTCGACGGCGGCCAGTGTCGGGCGCAAGCCAGCAGCGCCGACGATGGCAGCCATCACCGCATCCACTTCAGGGGCGGCCGCAACCTCACACAGGCCCGCCTCCCCTTCGAGCACCTCGGTGGCGCAGCCCGCAGCCGCCAGGCCTTCACGCAAGCGCACGGCTGCTTCGCCGTTGGGCACCACGGCATAGGCCGGGCGATGCAGCACGCACAGCGCCAGCAGTTGATCGATGCGCGAATAGCCGCTCAATGCAAATACCTGGTAGCGCTCGGGATGGCGGGCAATCACATCCATGGTACTGAGGCCGATGGAGCCGGTGGCGCCCAGGACCGTAATGCGCTGTAGCGCTGTCACATCACACCCCATTCAGCAGCCCACAGCAATACCGCGAAAACCGGGATGGCCGCAGTCAGGCTGTCGATGCGGTCAAGCACCCCGCCATGGCCAGGCAGCAGGTTGCTGCTGTCCTTGATACCGGAGCGGCGCTTGAACATGCTCTCGGTCAGGTCACCAATCACCGATGACATGACCACCAGCGCAGCCCCCACGAGCCCCAGCAGAATCTGGCCGACGCCCCAATCGCGAGTGATACCGACCGCAAGCGTAATCACCAGGCTGACCGCCAGGCCGCCATAGACGCCTTCCCAGCTTTTACCCGGGCTGACTTGGGCAGCCAGCTTGCGCTTGCCGAAAGCACGGCCAGAGAAGTACGCGCCGATATCGGCCGCCCACACCAGCACCATGACAGACAGGATAAGCCAGTTACCCAGCGGCCAGTGCTTGAGCAGCACCAGCCCTTGCCAGGCAGGCAGCAGGATCAGCAGACCGATCAGCAGACGGCAGGCAGCACTGGCCCACAGCTCACTGCTGCGCGGATAAGTCAGCACCAACCAGGTGGCCATGCCCCACCAGATGACCGACGCACCAAGCACCCAGGGCGCCAGGTCAGGCATCAGGTAGAGCAGCATCAGCACACCGGCGACGACAGCGGCATAGGCAATGCGCAGCGGCTGGGCCATCAGCCCGGCCAGGCGCGCCCACTCCCAGGCCGCCAGGGTCACCACCAAGCCGATGAACAGAGCGAAATCCCCGCCGTTGAGCAGGAAGAAACCACCCAGCGCGACCGGCAGCAGGATCAGCGCGGTAATGATGCGTTGTTTAAGCATTAAGCACGAGCTCCAGCCTCGACCTGCTCGCTGGTCTTACCGAAGCGGCGCTGGCGCGAAGCGAAATCGGCCAGAGCATTGCGCATGGCCTCGTGTTTGAAGTCCGGCCAGTACAGGTCGGAGAAATACAGTTCGGCATAGGCCAACTGCCACAGCAGGAAGTTGCTGATGCGGTGCTCACCACCGGTGCGGATGCACAGGTCCGGCAACGGCAATTCGCCCGTCGCCAGGCAGGCTTGCAAAAGCCCTGGAGTGATGTCGTCCGGACGCAGATGGCCGGCCTGAACCTCACGCGCCAGGCGCTGGGCGGCCTGGGCAATATCCCACTGGCCACCGTAGTTGGCGGCGATCTGCAGGATGAAGCGATTATTGCCGGCGGTCTGCGCCTCGGCCTCGCGCATGGCGGCCTGCAGCTCTGGATGGAAACGCGAACGGTCGCCAATGATGCGCAGGCTGATATTGTTCTCGTTCAGGCGTTTGGCCTCACGGCGCAGCGCCGAGAAGAACAGCTCCATCAACGCCCCCACTTCCTCGGCAGGGCGCTGCCAGTTCTCACTGGAGAAGGCGAACAGGGTCAGCACCTCGACCCCGGACTTGGCGCATACCTCGATAACCGCACGTACGGCATCGACGCCGGCCTTGTGCCCGGCTACGCCGGGCAACAGGCGCTTCTTCGCCCAGCGATTATTGCCATCCATGATGATCGCGACGTGTCGCGGCACCGAAGACGGTGCCGCCAGCTTGGTCTTTTCCATTAAAAAACCTCGGCCTTAGACGGCCAACAGGTCCTTTTCCTTGGCTTTGAACGCAGCGTCGATTTCGGCGACGAACTTGTCGGTCAGCTTCTGGATCTCGTCAGCAGCACGACGCTCTTCGTCTTCGCTGATTTCCTTGTCCTTGGTCAGCTTCTTCAGGTCGGCCAGGGCATCACGACGCACGTTGCGCACGGCAACCTTGGCGTCTTCGGCAACGGCGCTGGCCTGCTTGGTGTAACCCTTGCGGGTTTCCTCGGTCAGGGCCGGCATCGGTACACGGATGGTGGTGCCGGCGCTGGACGGGTTCAGGCCCAGATCGGAAGTCAGAATGGCCTTCTCGATGGCCGCGCTGAGGTTCTTGTCGTGGGCGACGATCTTCAGGGTGCGCGCATCTTCAACAGAGACTGCAGCGACCTGGTTCAGCGGCATTTCGCTGCCCCACGCCGGGACCTTGACGCTGTCCAGGATGCTTGGGTGGGCGCGACCGGTGCGGATTGACGCCAGGTTGCGGCCCAAAGCCTCGATGGACTTGCCCATGCGATCCTGAGCGTCTTTCTTGATGTCGTTGATCATTTTTGAACTTCCTCGATCAGAGTTCCTTCCGCGCCGCCATGCACGATGTTCAGCAAGGCGCCGGGTTTGTTCATGTTGAAGACGCGCAGCGGCATCTTGTGGTCGCGGCAAAGGCAGATTGCCGTGAGATCCATTACACCCAGCTTGCGATCCAGCACTTCATCGTAGGTCAGATGATCGAACTTCTCGGCATGCGGGTCCTTGAATGGATCTGCAGTGTATACACCATCGACCTTGGTTGCCTTCAATACCACGTCGGCATCGATTTCGATGGCACGCAGGCATGCGGCGGAGTCGGTGGTGAAGAACGGGTTGCCAGTACCGGCAGCGAAGATTACGACTTCTTTGGCGTTCAGGTGACGCATGGCTTTGCGGCGGTCATAGTGATCGGTCACGCCCACCATGGAAATGGCCGACATGACGATGGCGGTAATGTTCGCCCGCTCCAGCGCATCGCGCATGGCCAGGCCATTCATTACGGTCGCCAGCATGCCCATGTGGTCGCCGGTAACACGGTCCATGCCGGCTGCACTGAGCGCCGCGCCACGGAACAGGTTGCCACCGCCAATCACCAGGCCGACCTGGACACCGATGCCGACCAACTGGCCGACTTCCAGGGCCATGCGATCCAGGACCTTGGGGTCGATCCCGAACTCTTCCGAGCCCATCAGGGCCTCGCCGCTAAGTTTGAGTAGAATGCGTTTATAGCGAGCCTGATAACCACTGCCCTGCTGAGCCATTGCGAATCTCTCCTGCGGCGTTTGTAAAATTCTGGCGGGCTGCTTGAGCCTGCGTGTAACTCTAACGTGACGCAGCGACTGCGTCAGCGAGCACGGCCTTGAAAACCGCTCCCGCTTTGACAAAGAGGCTGCGCGCGTGAGCGGGCAGCCTCTTTGGGGCGACAGACGAGTCTGTCTTACTGCTTGGCGGCAGCTACCTGAGCGGCAACTTCAGCAGCGAAGTCGTCGACCGGCTTCTCGATGCCTTCGCCTACTTTGAAGTAGGTGAAGGAAACGATTTCAGCACCGGCCTTCTTGGCCAGCTCGCCGACTTTGACTTCCGGGTTCATGACGAAGGCTTGCTCTTTCAGCGAGGCTTCGGCCTTGAACTTGGTGATACGGCCGTTGATCATGTTTTCAACGATGTTTTCCGGCTTGCCGGCGATCTTGTCGGCGTTCAGCTGCAGGAAGACGTTCTTCTCGCGCTCGATGGCCTCGGCGGAGATTTCCGACGCATCCAGGAACTCTGGGTTCGAAGCTGCAACGTGCATGGCAATGTTCTTGGCCAGCTCGACGTCGCCGCCCTTGAGGACGACAACTGCACCGATCTTGTTACCGTGCAGGTAAGCACCGACAACGTCACCCTCAACGCGCACCAGGCGACGGATGTTGACGTTCTCGCCGCACTTGGCGACCAGGGCTTCACGAGCAGCTTCGCGCGAGGCGATCAGCGGAGCGGCATCGGTCAGCTTCTGGGCGAAAGCTTCTTCGAGGCTTTCAGCGACGAAGTTCTTGAAGTCGTCTTGCAGAGCCAGGAAGTCGGTCTGCGAGTTGACTTCCAGCAGGACGGCGGATTTACCGTCGGTCTTGACGGCGATCGCGCCTTCGGCAGCGACGTTGCCAGCCTTTTTGGCGGCCTTGATGGCGCCCGAGGCACGCATGTCGTCAATGGCTTTTTCGATGTCGCCGCCGGCCTTTTCCAGGGCCTTTTTGCAATCCATCATGCCTTCGCCGGTACGCTCGCGCAGTTCTTTGACCAGCGCTGCAGTAATTGCTGCCATTTCAAAATCCTCTTGGAAAGTTTTTCAACCATTCCACCCGCTCATCACGGGCGTTCAATTCTGCAAATCCGCTGTTTCAACCTCAGCCGGCCCATATTGCGGGGCGCTTGCTGACAGCAGGATTTCAAGGTGGCAAAAAGGGGGCCAAGCCCCCTTTTTGCGTGCCAAGCAGACGCTAGCGTCTATTACTCGGCAGCAGGTGCAGCCGCTTCTTCAGCGTAGACTTCGGTGCCGCCAGCAACGTTGTTGCGGCCGCGGATGACGGCGTCAGCCATCGAAGTCATGTACAGCTCGATAGCGCGAATGGCGTCATCGTTACCTGGGATGATGTAGTCAACACCTTCTGGGCTGCTGTTGGTATCGACAACGCCGATAACCGGGATACCCAGCTTGTTGGCTTCGGTGATGGCAATGCGCTCGTGGTCAACGTCGATCACGAACAGGGCATCAGGCAGGCCGCCCATGTCCTTGATACCACCCAGGCTGCGGTCCAGCTTTTCCAGATCGCGCGAACGCATCAGGGCTTCTTTCTTGGTCAGCTTGGCAAAAGTGCCGTCTTCGGCCTGGGTTTCCAGGTCGCGCAGACGCTTGATCGAAGCGCGGATGGTTTTGTAGTTGGTCAGCATGCCGCCCAACCAGCGGTGGTCAACGTATGGCGAACCGCAACGAGCAGCTTGCTCGGCGACGATCTTGCCGGCGGAACGCTTGGTGCCGACGAACATGATCTTGTTCTTGCCCTGGGCCAGGCGTTCTACGAACGACAGAGCGTCGTTGAACATTGGCAGGGTTTTTTCCAGGTTGATGATGTGGATCTTGTTACGCGCGCCGAAAATGTACTTGCCCATTTTCGGGTTCCAGTAACGGGTCTGGTGGCCGAAGTGCACACCGGCCTTCAGCATATCGCGCATGTTGACTTGGGACATGATAGTTCCTTGATAAGTCGGGTTGGGCCTCCACGTATCCCAATGACCAACCCACGCACCTGAACAAGAACTTCGAGAATGCGGGGCACCCAGGTCATCGTGTCGACACGTGTGTGGGTTTGAGCTGACGGGGTCGTCCCCGAAAGCGGCGCATGTTATACCACAGACCGCCAACGAACGGAACCCGCAGAAGTGAACTGTGAATCCAGCCTCAAGCTTGATGCTGGGTTCGCAGCCGCCCTCTGATAGAATAAGGGCCTTTTCCGTTTGTTCGCGCCGCCTGCGGCGCCGTAGAGAGCCAGTAATGACCGTTACCATCAAGACCGCAGAAGACATCGAGAAGATGCGCATCGCCGGCCGCCTGGCCGCCGAAGTGCTGGAAATGATCGAAGAACACGTCAAGCCCGGTGTCACCACCGAAGAGCTCGACCGCCTGTGCCACGACTACATCGTCAACGTGCAGCAGGCCATTCCGGCACCGCTCAACTACAAGGGCTACCCCAAGTCGATCTGCACCTCGATCAACCACGTGGTGTGCCACGGCATCCCCAACGACAAGCCGCTCAAGGACGGGGACACGCTGAACATCGATGTCACCGTGATCAAGGACGGCTACCACGGCGACACCAGCCGCATGTTCCACGTCGGTACCGTGCCGGTATGGGCCGAGCGCCTGTCCAAAGTCACTCAGGAGTGCATGTACAAGGCCATCGAGCTGGTCAAGCCTGGCTGCCGCCTGGGCGATATCGGCGAAGTGATCCAGAAGCACGCTGAGAAGAACGGCTTTTCGGTGGTGCGTGAATTCTGCGGCCACGGCATCGGCAAGGTGTTCCACGAAGAACCGCAGATCCTCCACTACGGCCGCGCCGGCACCGGCATGGAGCTCAAAGAGGGCATGACCTTCACCATCGAACCGATGATCAACCAGGGCAAGGCCGACACCAAGGTGCTGGGCGACGGCTGGACCGCCATCACCAAGGACCGCAAGCTCTCGGCGCAGTGGGAGCACACCCTGGTGGTGACCGCCACCGGCTACGAGATCTTCACCCTGCGCAAGGACGACACCATCCCGCGCACTTCGGCCTGAGTTCACGCCAAAGCCTCTACGACAGGAACGCGATGCATGCCCCAGGTGGATCCCGAGCTGTTCGACCGCGGCCAGTTCCAGGCGGAACTGGCCCTCAAGGCGAGCCCCATCGCCGCTTTCAAGAAGGCCATCCGCCAGGCCGGCGAGGTGCTCGACAGGCGTTTCCGTGACGGCCGCGACATCCGTCGGCTGATCGAGGACCGCGCCTGGCTCGTCGACAACATCCTGCAACAGGCCTGGAAGCAGTTTGACTGGGGCGACGCTGACGGTATCGCCCTGGTAGCGGTCGGGGGCTATGGGCGCGGTGAACTTCACCCGCACTCGGACATCGACCTGCTGATCCTGCTGCGCGACGCCGAACACGAGCAGTACCGCGACGCCATCGAGCGCTTCCTGACACTGCTGTGGGACATTGGCCTTGAAGTGGGCCAGAGCGTGCGTACCGTGGACGAGTGTGCCGAACAGGCCCGCGCCGACCTGACGGTCATCACCAACATGATGGAAAGCCGCACCATCGCCGGCCCCGAAGCCCTGCGCCAGCGCATGCTCGAAGTCACCAGCACCGCGCACATGTGGCCGAGCAAGGAGTTCTTCCTGGCCAAGCGCGCAGAGCTCAAGGCCCGCCACCACAAGTACAACGACACCGAGTACAACCTCGAGCCCAATGTAAAAGGCTCGCCCGGTGGCCTTCGCGACATCCAGACAGTCCTTTGGGTAGCCCGTCGCCAGTACGGCACCCTGAACCTGCACGCCCTCGCTGGCGAAGGCTTCCTGCTGGAAAGCGAAAACGAACTGCTGGCCTCCTCCCAGGACTTTTTGTGGAAGGTGCGCTACGCCCTGCACATGCTCGCCGGCCGCGCCGAAGATCGCCTGCTGTTCGACCACCAGCGCAGCATCGCCGCACTGCTGGGCTACAGCGACGAAAACCCCAAACGCGCCATCGAACAGTTCATGCAGCAGTACTACCGGGTGGTGATGAGCATCAGCCAGTTGTGCGACCTGATCATCCAGCACTTCGAGGAAGTCATCCTCGCCGACGATGACAGTGGCACCACCCAGCCGCTGAATGCGCGCTTCCGCCTGCACGACGGCTATATCGAAGCGGTCAACGCGAACGTTTTCAAGCGCACGCCGTTCGCCATGCTGGAGATCTTCGTGCTGATGGCGCAGCACCCGGAAATCAAGGGCGTGCGCGCTGACACCGTGCGCCTGCTGCGCGAGCACCGGCACCTGATCGACGACACCTTCCGCAACGATATCCGCAACACCAGCCTGTTCATCGAGCTGTTCAAGTGCGAAATCGGCATCCATCGCAACCTGCGGCGAATGAACCGCTACGGCATCCTCGGCCGCTACCTGCCAGAGTTCGGCCTGATCGTCGGGCAGATGCAGCACGACCTGTTCCACATCTATACGGTCGATGCGCACACCCTCAACCTCATCAAGCACCTGCGCAAGCTGCAGTACACGCCGGTGTCCGAAAAATTCCCGCTGGCCAGCAAGCTCATGGGCCGCCTGCCCAAGCCTGAGCTCATCTACCTGGCCGGGCTGTACCACGACATCGGCAAGGGCCGTCAGGGCGACCACTCCGAACTGGGCGCTGTGGATGCGAAGAAGTTCTGCGAGCGCCATCAATTGCCCGCCTGGGATAGCCGCCTGATCGTCTGGCTGGTGCAAAACCACCTGGTGATGTCCACCACCGCCCAGCGCAAGGACCTGTCCGACCCGCAGGTGATCAACGACTTCGCCCTGCATGTCGGCGACGAGACGCGCCTGGACTACCTCTACGTGCTGACCGTGGCCGACATCAACGCCACCAATCCCAGCCTGTGGAACTCCTGGCGCGCCAGCCTGCTGCGCCAGCTGTACAGCGAGACCAAACGCGCCTTGCGTCGCGGCCTGGAAAACCCGCTGGACCGCGAGGAGCAGATCCGCCAGACACAGAGTGCTGCGCTGGATATCCTCGTGCGCGAGGGCACCGACCCGGACGACGTCGAGCAACTCTGGTCGCAACTGGGTGACGACTACTTCCTCAAGCACAACGCCGCCGATGTGGCCTGGCACAGTGATGCGATCCTGCAGCAGCCCGCCGACGGCGGGCCGCTGGTACTGATCAAGGAAACCACACAGCGTGAGTTCGAGGGCGGCACGCAAATCTTCATCTACGCCCCCGACCAGCACGATTTCTTCGCCGTGACCGTGGCGGCCATGTCGCAGCTCAACCTGAACATCCATGACGCGCGCATCATCACCTCGAGCAGCCAGTTCACGCTCGACACCTACATCGTGCTCGACAATGACGGCGGCTCCATCGGCGATAACCCGCAACGGGTCAAGCAGATCCGCGACGGCCTGACCGAGGCGCTGCGCAACCCCGAGGACTACCCGACCATCATCCAGCGACGGGTACCCCGCCAACTCAAGCATTTCAACTTCCCGCCGCAGGTGACCATCCTCAACGATGCACAGCGGGCGGTGACCATCCTTGAGATCACCGCGCCGGACCGCCCGGGGCTGCTGGCGCGGATCGGGCGGATCTTCCTGGAGTTCGACCTGTCACTGCAGAACGCCAAGATCGCCACCCTTGGCGAACGCGTGGAAGACGTATTCTTCATTACCGATGCCGACAACCAGCCGCTGTCCGACCCGCAGCTGTGCAGCCGCCTGCAGGAAGCGATCGTGCAGCAGCTGCAGGCCGGCCAGGCCAGCGATGCCAGCCCGACTCGCGTGACCTTTTAACGATTAGACGATTGACGAGACCTTGCGCCGATGAACCATGCCTTGACCCAGCTTCAGCCCTACCCGTTCGAGAAACTCCGCGCCCTGCTGGGCAGCGTGAAGCCCGCGGCGGACAAGCGCGCCATCGCCCTGTCGATCGGTGAGCCGAAGCACGCATCCCCGGCGTTCGTCGCCCAGGCCATGGCCGACAACCTCGACAAGCTGGCGGTCTACCCCAGCACCATCGGCCTGCCAGAGCTGCGCCAGGCCATCGGCCAATGGTGCGAACGCCGGTTCGGCGTGCCGAGCGGCTGGCTGGACGCGGACCGCCATGTGCTGCCGGTCAACGGCACCCGTGAAGCGCTGTTCGCCTTCACCCAGGCCGTGGTCAACCGCGCCGATGATGGCCTGGTGGTCAGCCCCAACCCGTTCTACCAGATCTACGAAGGCGCGGCCCTGCTCGCCGGCGCCACCCCGCATTACCTGCCGTGCCTGGAAAACAACGGTTTCAACCCGGACTTCGATGCCGTACCCGCCGAGGTATGGAAACGCTGCCAGATCCTGTTCCTGTGCTCACCGGGCAACCCCACCGGCGCACTGGTACCGATGGACACCCTGAAGAAGCTGATCGCACTGGCCGACGAGCATGATTTCGTGATCGCCGCCGATGAATGCTACAGCGAGCTGTACTTCGACGAAGACGCGCCACCACCGGGCCTGCTCAGTGCCTGTGCCGAACTGGGCCGCAGTGATTTCAAGCGTTGCGTGGTATTCCACAGCCTGTCCAAGCGCTCCAACCTGCCGGGCCTGCGTTCGGGCTTCGTTGCCGGCGACGCGGCCATCATCAAGCCGTTCCTGCTGTACCGCACCTACCATGGCTGCGCCATGCCGGTGCAGACCCAGCTGGCCAGCATCGCCGCCTGGCAGGATGAAGCGCATGTGCGCGAAAACCGCGACCTATACCGCGCCAAATACGATGCCGTGCTGGATATCCTGCAGCCCGTGCTGGACGTACAGCGGCCCGATGGCAGTTTCTACCTGTGGGCCAAGGTACCGGGGTGCGATGCCGACTTCACGCGTGACCTGTTCCAAGCCCAGCATGTGACGGTGGTACCTGGTTCGTACCTGTCGCGTGAAGTGGATGGCGTGAACCCGGGGGCCGGGCGGGTACGCATGGCACTGGTCGCACCATTGGCCGAGTGCATCGAGGCGGCTGAGCGGATTCGTGCGTTTGTGCAAACCCGTTGATTGACCGAGTGCCGCACTGTAGCTCAAACACCGGCTCGCCGGCGCTTGAGCTACAGCGGCTCATTTGACTGCCCCCAGGTTCGCCTCGCTCAAGTCCAGCTCCCCCAACACTTGCCGCACCACCTCATCACCAACCAGATGCTGGCGATGCAGGTTATACAATTCCAACCGCTGCGCCCGAAGCGCCCGCAGGCGCAGACGTCGTTCCAGCAAGTCCATCTGCTCCGCCAAGGCCCTCGCCTCGGCCGTGTCGTTGTAACTGTCCAGCTCATCGCGGTATTCGGCCATCAACCTTGCCTTGAGCTCGGTGGCCAGGGTCGCCTGCGCCGCATCCTGAGGTGCGCTGGCATCAACCACGTCCTCGGCCTCCAAGGCATGAATCGCAGCCTCGGCCGTGCGCCGCCAGGCTTCCTGCACCTCCTGATGCAGCCGTTCGTCCGGGCTTCGGGTGACGCCTCTCAAGAGAAAGGGCAACGCCACGCAGGCGCTGACCAGCGACAGCAAGATGACGCCGGCAGCGATGAAAATCAGCAGGTCGCGCTCCGGGAAAGCCTGGCCTGCCCCGATCAGCAGCGGTATCGACATCACACCCGCCAGCGTCACCGCACCCCGCACCCCGCCAAGGGTCAGCAACCAGCATGAGCGCGCCGTGGGCATCAGCACCAGTGCCGGCTTGCCGCGCCAGCGACGCACTACCCCAACCGCCCGCCAGATGCTTTGTACCCAGATGAAACGCAGCAGGATCAGCGCCGCAAAGATCGCCAGCACATCCAGGCAACGCCATGCCAGTGTCGGCCAGAGGGTAGGTTCGTGGCTGACCACCGCCTTGATGATGTCCGGCAATTGCAGGCCCAACAGCAGGAAGATCAGGCCTTAGTTTTTCCTACTAAGCTAGGTAAACAAAAATTGATAGTTTTCCAAACATAAGAAGGTAAACGCCATGCTGCAGAATCAGGTGCGTGACTTCTCACTCACAACTGAAGCCTTAACTCCTCGCTTCTTGCCTGTCCAGCTCATCCCGGTATTCAGCCATCAGTCGTGCTTTCAACTCGGTTGCGAGGGTCCCCTGCACAGCATTGCTGTCAACGCCCGCCTCAGCGATCGCCGCCTCGGCCTTGCGCCGCCAGGCCTCCTGCACTTTCTGGTGCAAGCGTTCGTCCGCGCTCTTAGTCACCCCGCGCAAACCGGCAGCGCGAGACGGGCACTGATCAACGACAGCAGGATCAACCCGCGAACCCCGATGAGGTCCCCCCTAGCCAGTCATAAGGCATAGGAGGCAGGACAAGATGGATGGAAAAGAAGAGCTCCACTTCGAACGCGCTATCCCTACTCCGTCAAAAAATAAGCTGCTAAAAAGCACCTTGAAAACCTCTTCAAAATCACAACCAAAAGCAACGCGACAAGCCCCCAAAAAGAATCCGAAAGTAGTCGTTCCTAACTTTTACGGAACCAACGGACAACCTGTCACATGCACGTATGTCAATCATCCCGCTTGGGACGATAAAACAAATATCTGCATGACACTTCACTTTATTATGCTCAAAATTGGGCCCACGCGCACCAATGCTTGGGGGTACAGCTTACGTCTCGCTATCTGCTATTTTTTAGACTTTTTGGCTGAACATAATCGCAACAACCCGCGCGCACTGCATCTCAAACATATTAGAGATATCACTCCGTCTATTTTTCGGGCGTTTGCACTTTTCTTGGACAAATCAGGTAAGTCCAGAAAACATACCGCAAGCCTAAAATCAGCCCTCAAAAATGCAGCAAATGAAAGCATCGCTGTGCCAATGCTTGATCTACCGGCAATTTCTTCGGTTACGTATGCTGCCACAGAGCCTCTCAGCGAAGAGGGCGTAACGACTCTGACTATCGCTGCTCGGCGAATCGTTGATGCGGCACGTGAAACAATTGAACGAAGAAAAATTATTGATTGTTCGGCTCCCTACACGCTCGAAGAACTCAAAAGAGTCTTCTCTCCAGAACTTACTAAAGAAGACATTTTGATTTGGGTCAAATACAACATTGAGAATGAAATTCCATTCGACAAAAGTACGGCACTAACACGCATTAACAAGTGCAATGACCCGGAAATAGCACCTCTTAGCAAAGAGCGCTTCCTAATTAAAGCTCTAAAAAAAATATTGGCAGCGCACCCAAAGATTCAAATACCACAAAACTACGACCCAAACATCAGGAGGTTAGACTCTTGGCGAAATACAGAACTCGACCCATATCGAGTAGTCAGGACACTAAATGATCATGAGTTTCCTCTACGCTTCAGCACGAAGGAACTCAGGGAATCGTATCTTGCAAGCGAAAACTCAAGTATTCATGACTGCGACAACGTCGTCAAATTAATACTACATAAGCTCTATTGCGTCCGCCCTAGGTTCAATACCTACTATGGGAAAGAAGGGCGATACATGCTGAGTCTCAATGAGCATCTAGCTTTATATTATCCAACCGCAACTGACATGGCCGGCATTGCTTCTCTCATGATGCTCCAGGCAGGCTGGAACAAAGAAACGCTAATGCAGTTAGACAGGGACAACTTTGAGCACTCACTTACCTCCACCGTAGAACAGTCAATTAAGATCATATATTCAGAAAAAAATAGGGCCCAAGGCTCAATGGTCCCTTATGCAAAACCTAAGCAAATACTGGCCTCCTCCGATAGCGAAAATCCCTACTCATTCTACAATCTGATTATTCTTGCAAAAGAATTTTCGGCTCCTTTAGCCCAATATCTTACGGGAGTGATCGATCCGCTTAGAAATCGTCAAATTAACACCCTCTTCGCCTTCATTCGTCCCTGGGCTGGCTGGGCAAAATCATCGGACTCCGGGTCACTAGCAACGCTTGACCATTCAACCCAATTTGCGTTTGCCATAGCTAATCTATTGGAACGCTATGAAGTGACTGATAACGGTAAGCGTCTTACATCCGCCTCAGAGATCACTCGACGACTGCGAGTGACTTGGCTTTACTATAACGCAGAAAGTATACCATTCGCTTTTTTATCACAGTTAATGGGACATCAGTCCAGAGATACGAGTGATAGCTCCTATGACAATTCACCACAAGCTCGAATGCGACGTTTCAAGCGTCTTCGATCAGCATTGGAACACGTAGTTAAATTGCTGAGATCGCGTAAATTTAAAGGACTTCTGGGAAAGAGAGCTAGCACACTTGCAAATACTCATTTGAGCATATTCTTTCTTCCACATTTAGATAGGCCCCTATGGGCATGCTCTGACCGCTACAAACCCGATTGGGCTGGCGCGCCCAAATTACCTAATGGCGTAAAGTGCTGTGCACTTGAGCAATGTTTTTTCTGTAGTCGCGTTTGGATTTTGGAGGACTCCCTTCCGTATCTAATTGAACGGCTTGCGCACATCGACGAACTACTACACGACGGAAACTCTTCAGATTTTGGCAACCAACTTGAAGCTGAACATGAGGCACTCAGTGCTATCCTTAATGACTGGCCTGACGAGTATTCTATTAATGACGCTCTAGAGTACCGAACCCTTAACTCTCCCCTACTGCCCCGAAACCTACGCGAGCTACGCTTGATCTTCAAAACTGGTGATCTGGATGAATGATAAGAGCGATGAAGATAATTACGTCAAATCCTTGTTGGACGAGTTTGAACAGGAAGACCATGACACTACCACGGCAGAGATTGAGGCAATGCTCACAGAAACTTTGGACAACCATACACCTAAAGGAGGATATTTAACGCTCATGCTTCATAGCAGCGAAGGTGAATTTCCTGTTTCATCTTTATCAAGATACTGCGACCCAGTCTGGCGTTTTCGAACTCATAACCGTTCTGACGCCTGCTCCTTATACTTCAATTGCAAAACCGTAGGCGCCAATGAATTAAAAAAAGCACTTTCCTTCTACCTACTTCCGGAGAATGCAACTTTAATCGGAATAAAGAGCTACAACTCCACCGTGCATTACAGCAACAACTTCTCACTTATTGAAAAATACATTTTTTCTCTTAACCATTTGACCGTATCACCTAGCACGCTCGCCATGATCAGCGCAAGGACCGTTAATGAAGCTCTAGACAAAGCACGAGACCAAGAAACAGCACATAACTACTTTAACCTCTATTACATCTTACGACATTGGATATGCCTATCTGAACACCAACTCATTCCAGAAGGACTTCGAATTAATATCCCATCATTAAATATCATAACTCCAGAAAGGACCTTGGAGGTCAGGGAAAATCTGAAGGGTGTACTACAACCCTGGGTTCCATTCTCCGAGACAGATTTGAGCCATATGATTGAATATGCTTTATTTTGGATTGAGAAGGCCGCCCCGAGGCTGCTGAAATTAGAACCTACCATAAACAAGGTTAATCAAGACAACAAACAAGGCAAGATCCATCGCTGTCGTCCCGACCTAAAATTGGAGGCAAGCTTCGAAGTAAAAATCGACGGAAAAATCATCATGCAGACTACCCGCCATTCCGCCGCTACCCCTTTACTACCAGAGTATTGGCGGTACATGTGGAAGTCGGACTGGGCCCATGCGCTCGACCATGTACGCAACGCTATCTTCATAATGGTTGCCTTGGTAACCGGCGCCCGTTCTTCTGAGCTAGGGCCACTCAGTATAACCGACATCAGCAACGACAGACCTGATGGCTCGGGCGATTATTGGATTCGTATCGTACGCTGGAAAACAGCAGGAGACCCCATATACAACGGCGAAATTGAATACTTGCCCCTGCCAAAATTTGTTGCAGAAAGCGTAATCACCTATGACAAACTGCGTAATATTGGACGAAAATCCAAGCGCCATTGGTTGTTTCAAAGTAATAAGGTTGGCTCCTCCGCCAGGAACGACAGAATTACACCGCAAATCCTCTCATCACTATTACGTCAACTAAAAGAAATCTTCCCTATCGATCGCCTACACGTACATCGATTCCGGAAAACAATTGCAGAAATTTTAATCAATCAGGACGAACGCAACATTGATTTGATTCGAGCACTATTTGGCCACAAAACTTTCACGATGACTATGAGATACATTTCACGAAACCCCGCCATGGTTCGCAGCGTTGCGCTCAGCCTGGAGCAATCTTACACAAACGAACTCAATGACATTATCCAAGCGATCCGCGTCGGGGCCTACTCTGGGCAGGCCGCACTGCGCATTTCAGAGCAAATTTCAGTCAGACCAGATGACTTTAAAGGCAAAACAATTCAGCTTACTCTATTTGAATACGTCACTAATCTTTTGATTGGTGGTCGTCCTCTCTTCATCAAACGCACAGCTGTAGGTACATATTGCGTTACCGCAGAGGTTTTCAACTCCAACAATCTACCACCTTGTATCGAGGGGCGGAATTTTGGCGACGAGTTACCACGCCCCGACCCCACGAACTGTCATTACAGCTGCCGTAAAATCGTCGTGCTTGAGAAAGCCAAAACCGCGCTTGAAGAAAACGTTAAATTTTATGAGCGAATTCTCAACAATCCGAAAGCAGTGCTTCCAGACTCAGCTCGGCTTGAGATCCAGACTAAGATCGAATCGTACCAAAAACACCTAGCCAACCTCAGCCAGAGCAATCTACATCATCACAATCCAGATTTCGCAATTGAGGCAATCGAACATATCCCAGGTATAAAGATGGTTCCGATGGTAGCCCTTTATGACTAAAGAAAAGCCGGCAACAACAATGCAACGTCATCCCACACGTCAAAAAATTATAGAAATAATTATCGATACCCACTTCAACCGCGGCGACACTCTGAGAGTTGGTAAAGTAGCAGAAGAAGCAGGCATCACCCGTCAAGCCTTTCATCGTTATTATAGCGACCTAATTAGCTACATAAAGGGTGATAGTGAAGTGGGCGATCTACTCCCCACATTTGCACCTGACTCTATAAACCAACTACTACAAATTTCGCAAGCGAAAGTCAGCGAGCTAGAGAATAAGCTGGCACAAAGTGAAGACAGGCATAAGGCGCAGCTCAAATCCACACTTGATCGATACATCACCTCTCTCATGAATAATGACATCACATTGTTCGAGACAGATAGCGTCCGAGTCACACTGGATAAACAGACAACTTATATCAGCCATTTGATAGCCCAGCTAGATCAGGTTAAAGCTGAACTAACTAAGGCAAAGCTTAACTCCGTAAATGAAGACCTAATGGGCACCCCTGGTGCTCGAATCGTTTTTCAACCCAATCTACACCCAGCCTTTAAGGCATACCAGAAAGACGGCAATTATAAGACCTACCTTGGTACCAAAAGCAAAGAGATTGCCAAAGTCATAAATCAGGTTAATCAACACGAAACCACTTCAACGCAGCTAATAATTTTCGCAGATCGCTTTATATCTAGTTTTGAAGATTTTCTTAAACAGCTTCCGGAACCCCGCTCAGATGAGATCGTGATTCGCCTGCCCGTGTTCAGCTCAATGGAGTTAAAAAACCAGCTTCGAAATGTTAACAAGACCGCAATCTCAATTTACGTTCCTGAATGTGCTTCTGTTGCGGAAACGGCCGCGCAACGTAAATTCCGATCCAACACCGTCCCTGCCGAGGAGATTTTGGCAGCCCAGAAAGCTGATCACATTCACTTGTTCAAAGGTGTCGATCGAGTCGTCCACTTCAGCATCAACAAGTTGGTGAGATAATGATCAAGATTATAAAAAAATATGTGGAATACGTTTGCTCTGAGAGCAACCGAAAAACTGCCCATTTTATTCTTATCTACGAAGATAAGAAACACAGCGTTTTGCTTAGCCATGCCAATCTCTTCCTATACACAACAACGCGCTTATCTCGAAAAACATCATCCCGGTACGCCAGCATCATATCGATGTTTTACCGCTTCCTATCGACAATTGATGATTTTCAAAATATTCACCCGAGTCAGTATCATCTTTTTTCCCGAAACAAGCATGTCAAAAGCTGGCAAAGCCACCGTGAAACAAAGCGAGTCGCGCAAGGCTCCGCCAGCCCCTGCACTAAGACAATTTTTGAGGACGCGAAGCTGCTGATTAATTATTTTAGATGGCTGGGAGATTCAGGCTTTAACCCGGGTATCGAAGTAAAACTCAAGACTTGGATACCCCCTTTTAAGCGATCCAGATATCAAGCCTACATTTCCTTCAAGGCAAACAAATCCATTGACCCAACAAGCATTGAGGTTTTGGATAGGGATAGCCGCCAATCCAGCCTCCGTTCACTGATCACCCCTCACGAAATTCGCCTGCTGTCAGAAAATTACTCGGATCCGGTATATTCAGTCTTGCTCATTTTCGCGTTGGCAACAGCAATGCGACCTATGGATCTATGCAGGTTTCCATATTTTGGAAATGGCGATAACGCCCACATTGCTCCCTTTTCCCTTATGGATTTTACTGAGTCGACAGTGAACTATACTGTTCACAACAGCAAACGAAGAAAAACCCGTACCATTCTGATACATCAAGATGCGCTTAGGACAATCGAAGAAAACTATATTAAGCCACTGTATGTTGCTAGAGCCAAGAAATACGAGAAAAACTATGGCGAGAAGCCCCCTCTGTCGTTGCTTTTTTTAACAAAGGACGGACACCCAGTGACACCTGATCGAATTGCGCAGCGCACGCATTCCGCAAAAAAAATGGCTCAGGCAGTCGAACCACAATTACGTGCGAACCTCAAATTTTACGATTCGCGTGACTGGTGGCCCACGCAGTATATGATCCGGTGTTTCGGAGAGGAAATACTCAGCGCTAATGACGGCCTATACAATCATGCAGTTGCTGAAGTCCTCCAGAACCAAATGGGCCACAAATTTATTCAGACAACTTTCGACCACTATATGGATATGGCGAGAATAATTCTTTCAGTTCACAAAGGGAAATCGACCGAAATCCTGAGGGCGGCTGATTACTCATCAGATGATTTTATTGCTACCGTGGGGGCGCTAGATGAGCGCGTAGCAACCATGATTGCAACGAAATAAAGAATGATTTCTCGCGCCACACCAAGCCCGCGGCGCCTGGTGAGTGTGCGAGCCATTCAACGATGGCGCCTACCTACTGAGATCCAAGGTTCGCCTCGCTCATATCTAACTCCCCCAAGACCTTGCGTACCACATCATCCCCTACGAGATGGTGACGGTGCAGGTTGTATAGTTCCAATCGCTGTGCGCGAAGGGCTGTTAGCCGTAAGCGGCGCTCTAACTGATTCATCTGCTGTGCCAAGATATGCGCTCCATCGCTGTCGTTGTAGCTCTCCAAGGCATCGCGATATTCTGCCATCAATCGGCCTTTCAATTCGGCGGCCATCGCAGCTTGGGCTGCATTCTGGGCCGTACCCGCTTCGACCATCTCCTCTGCCTCCAAAGCATGGATTGCCGCCTCTGCAGTACGCTTCCTAACATCTTGTACTTCGTGCTGGAGAGCATCATCGGGCCCCTTTTCCACTCCTCGCAGCAGCACAGGAAGCGCGATACAGGCCGTGACCAGCGAGAGCAATATCACCCCTGCCGCGATAAAGATCAGGAGGTCACGCTCAGGGAAAGCATTGCCCCCATGAGAAGCGGATGCGATCGACCTGAGGCAGTGGTGGCATATGGCGATTCAACCCCGTTCTCCCGCGTACTCAATGGCTATCTGAAAACAGAGCAGCAAATCGACGCCCAAGTTGTGCAGCTGCCACTCCCACGGGTCGTCATTTGATCACTTTCCTATCTGAGGGACTGAGGTTCAGTGGGCTGGGGATCGCGAAGGCGACGCGCCTCTGGAATAGATTTGGAGACAAGCTGTCGGTTTTGCCCGATCAGAGTGATGTTGCAGCGCTCTCAGAGGGCATAGCACTAAGCGCTCATGCGTTATGGTCATCGATGAAGCCAGCATGCTGACATCATCTCACTGTACAAGCTCGTGCACCTGCTGCCCCAGCACGCGCGCGTAGGCGATGAAGCAGCCGCGCGTGAATCGGTGGTGAAGGTGCAGAGAGCCAAGCGCAGAATGGCTGGGTTGCTCCCGATCTTAGAGGCCAAGATTGATGCCTTGGCCTTCAAGTAACAGCGGTATTTATCAGCGCCCGGTGGGAGGAGGAGCTGGAGGGTTCGTAGGGTTGTCACCCTGACTAGTGGGCTGATATCCAGCCCCAGGTTCGGGGCGATTGAACGGTACGCTCTCGACAGGCTGATAGCCTTTATTGAGCGGCCCAGGCTGATATCCTTCGTTACCCGTAACCTGCTTTGGATCAGTCATGCTAGTACCCTCAAAAATGGCATTGGCGAAATTCGATGTGAACTATCTCGGAACCACTGACCAGTACACCTGCGCTGGATTCTACAGCACGCACCAGAGCACCATTCTCGATTATCCATTCCTGCTCAAGGTAAATCTGCTCTGGCGCCGGAGCACTTGAGGCGAACGAGCGCCTCCCATACAGCCCACCCAGCTTACCGCCACCTTTGAGATGCACGATGATCCAGTAGGGTTTGCGCTGCTGGAAGACGAAATCCCAAGGTTTCGCAGTCGGGTGCGGAGCATTCTTCTGAAAGACCTGCCACGATCGCATCCACTTCCACACCAACGCCCAGATCACAGGGCCCACCAGCAGTACCATTACGTAGAACATGCCGTAAAGGAACGGGTGTACCGTCCGCAGCGTGCTTGCCTCTACCGCAAAGATCAACCACAAAAAAAGTGCGTAATTGATGCAGCTATAGGCGATGGCATCGACGACCTGATCCGCTGCATTGCGCACTACCCCTGGAATGAAGAGCTGGTAGCACTTGATGCTGATGAAGCCTGGTATCACGAATGCGATGAACAGAAACAGTTTGTCGGCTTGCCAGATATCCATTATTTCCCCGGTCGAGGTTGTCGATATCTCGTTAGTGTGCCATTACGTAACATCAGCCACAAAGCCGGCTTACGGGGCCCCACGCCCCGCTAACCAATTGACCACACGGGCCACTGAACGAGCCGCCCCGTTGCTCGTCCAGCACCACCAGAGGCAGCCCATGCCACTTGCACGTTGATCCCTTGTATCCTGCCCGATCATTGGCACAGCGAAGCCCTATCAGTGATCAAGTCCCTCCCGCATGATGTCTGTTTAATTCGTAATGTTCGACGCCTTCAGCAGTCCTCACCTGCCCTGCCCCAGGTTCGCCTCACTCATGTCCAGCTCGCCCAGCACCTTGCGTACCACTTCATCACCGACTAGGTGCTTGCGGTGCAGGTTATAGAGTTCCAGGCGCTGGGCACGCAAAGCCTTCAGCCGCAAGCGTCGCTCAAGCTGATCCATCTGCTGTGCAAGAGCACGCGCTTCATCGGTATCGTTGTAGCTCTCAAGCTCCTCACGATACTCGGCCATCAATCGCCCCTTCAGCTCAGTAGCCATAGCAGCTTGGGCAGCATCCGGGGCCGTGCCTGCCTCAACAACCTCCTCCGATTCCAACGCATGAATGGCTGCCTCTGCGGTGCGCTTCCAGGCCTCCTGGGCCTCCTGCTGCAGAGTTTCATCCGGACTCTTGTCCACCCCGCGCAGCAATACAGGCAACGCGATACAGGCCGAAATCAGCGACAGCAGGATTACCCCCGCCGCGATGAAGATCAGCAGATCACGCTCCGGGAACGAGGCACCAGGCGCGATCAGCAGTGGCACCGACATAACACCAGCCAAGGTCACCGCTCCTCGCACACCGCCCAGTGTCAGCAACCAACATGAGCGGGCGGTTGGTACGAGTACCAGTTCGGGTTTGCCCCGCCAGCGGCGAACCACTCCGATTCCTCTCCAAATGCTTTGCACCCAAACGAAGCGCAGCAAGATCAACACTGCGAAGATCGCCAGTACATCCAAGCAGCGATACGCCAGTGTCGGCCACAAGGAAGTCTCGAGACTGACAACCGCCTTGATGATGTCTGGCAACTGCAATCCGAGCAGTAGAAATATGAGTCCGTTAAATGCAAATTCGAGGAGCGACCAGACGCTACGGTTGAGCAGTCGAGTGCTAGTTTGGCGGGGCAGCAGATCGAGCCAGCTCTGCATCATCCCAGCGGCCACCGCCGAGAGTATGCCAGACACGCCAAGGCGTTCAGCCAGGACATAGGCTGCGAACGGCAGCAGAAGCATGAATACTACGTGCGTCGCCGGGTCATCCCATCCCCGTGTGATCATCCACATGCGCAGACGACCAAGCAGCCAGCTTAAAGTAACCCCAACCGCAAGGCCGCCTAGTGCAACCATGACAAATGTCAGGCTCGCATCGGTAAGGGAGAACACGCCAGTAATCGCTGCGGCCAAGGCAAACTTAAACGTGACCAGACCCGATGCATCGTTGAGCAGCGCTTCGCCTTGCAGCATGTTCATGAGAGGCGTTGGCAACCGCCCTTGGGTGATGGCCGACACCGCCACGGCATCCGTCGGAGAAAGTACTGCCGCCAGCGCGAAGGCAACTGGCAGTGGAATGCTCGGCAGAATCCAGTGAATGAAGTACCCGGCGCCGACCACGATGAACAAAACGAGGCCCACAGCCAAGGCCACCACGGGGCCGCGAATGCGCCAGAGCGCGCGCTTGGGAATTCGCCAGCCATCTGCAAAAAGAAGCGGTGGGAGAAAGAGGAATAGGAACAGCTCAGGGTTCAAGGCAACGTGAAAACCCAGGGTCGGCCAGGCCAACAGCGCACCAGCGCCGATCTGTACCAGTGGCAATGGAATGGGGAGCACCCGCCCGACTAGCTTGGAGACGCTCACGAGCATCAGCAGGATTAGGACGGTATAGGCAGACTGCATAGGACAGGGTTCCTCGAATCCGAGTGAAGCGCAGCGAGGTCTTACAGGAAGACATCGCCATTTGAAACAATATGTTAAGGCGTAATCGGGCGAGCTGGCCGCCGCACCATGGTCGGAGCTGGCCACAAGATCTGTAACATTATGTTGCTAGCACTGGCTCAAGATATTGGTGCACCCAAGTACCTAGGCTGTAAGCGCCTTTAGAGCAAAATTTTGCTCGTTGGCAGGTATAACCTGAGAAGGAGCTGTAAAACTCATCTCCGCGTACTTTATAGTCTATGGCGGGTTGACTGGCACCGGGCCATTAATGGCAAGCTGCGACTGCAGTAAAGCGGATCGGCAGCCCAGATCCTGGATGAACCATCACGCCTCACGATCATTGCTAACAGCAGCGCCCAGCGCAGGAATTGCTTTGGTAGCAGGCGTACAAAGGCCCTCCTTCCTACAGTGTTACACCGCTTTTAACCCCGTAAAATCGGGGTTTAACGGCATAGCCTGTCCCTTTGAAAGACGCTATCCTGCCAATGGCAAAAACGGCCCTATTCGAGCCCACTCCGCAGGCCATTAATATAGGCATACTGGTGCGGATTGACGCCCAACGCCCATTCAAAAGGATTTCCGGGTGGATAAGACTCAAGCGAAAATACTCAGTGACAGCCTGCAAGGTATACACGTCGGTGGCTGGCTAGTCGAAGGCTTCTACGGCAACGGTAAGTCGGCGGTTGTGCTTCCTGCAACCAAGGGTAACCAGGCTGGAGCTATCAAGGTCTTTCACCCCGAGCTCATCGAGCGTTACGGCGAAGCAACGCAGCTCGAACGGATCATGCGAGAGCAGGGGCTGGTCAATGCGAGCCATGAAAACCTTGTGCGCATCTACGATGGTGGCAAGTGTCTAGATACGGGACATCTCTACGTGGTCATGGAAAGCCTACCGTTCAAAAACCTACACGACCAGAACGCCAACATTCCGCTCTCCGCCATACCGAACATCATCTCCCAGATCGCGTCAGCTGCGCGGTTTCTGGAAGATCGCGGCCTGGCGCATCGGGACATCAAGCCAGAGAACATCGCGATCTCCGATGACTTTACCCGCGCGGTGCTCCTCGACCTCGGCGTACTGTTGCCGATCGGCTTGTCTGATTTGACTGACGTTGACCAACGATTCTTCATCGGCACCCTTCGGTATAGTTCCCCAGAGTTCCTAATGCGGGAGGAAGAAGACACCATCGAAGGCTGGCGTGCTGTCACCTTCTACCAGATAGGCGCGGTCTTACATGATCTGCTGATGAGGAAAGTGCTTTTCGATGAGCACAGCGAACCGTTCTCGAAGCTAGTAGAGGCCGTAGGTAAAATCACCCCTGAGATCGTTTCCGACGACCCCAAACTCGCCTTTTTGGCCAAATGCTGCCTCACCAAGAGGCCATCCACCCGTCTAGAGCTAGTCGATTGGAACGACTTCACCCCTCAGCAGGAAAACATTGACGAATTGACCGCAGCGATACAACGAATCAGCCACCGGCAGCGGTATCATCAAGAAGCCAAAGTTGCCGAATACGTCGAATCAGAACCGCGTGAACGGGACATCAGGCACTTCCTTGATGATCTGAGTAACAGCTTTCAAACGAGAATTGTCATCTTACTGAACGGCTTGAATGCTTTCCCAGTTCGGGCAACATATTCTGACAAGTGTATGGCGGAGCGTTGCGTTAGAATTTGCCTGCAGTTCGCTCAAGACGACGACCTCGGCCTGACCCACCGGCTGAGCGTTGGCTATCTCATTGAGCTCCTTGACTTCAACAATGGCTCACCCGTGATCAGAGCGAGTGCAGCAGCCGCTCTTTCAATTGACCCGATCACAGCAAACGACCTGAAGCCGTTCAAAAAATTCTACGCCGGAGATGTGGCAGGTCTGCTGGACAGCCCCAACCTGCAGAAAACCTTGGTGGGATTTTTGGAAGCCGCCTACATGTCAATCGAGATGGGTCATGAACCCTCTGTTAAACAACCCATAAAATTGGCCGTTGAATAAAGGAAGTTCAAGGAATGTCTAGCACTTGGTGGAAAGACGCGGACGAGCTGATCGAAGAGCAGTCTAATTTGCTCGACATACCTCCTGAAGCGCACCTTATGATCCAAGGCCCACCTGGTTGCGGCAAAACCAACCTTCTGTTACTGCGTGCCAACCAGCTTTTCTTGGGCGATTATCCAAACTTGTATGTGGTGGTATTCGGATCGCTTCTGAGAACTTTCATTCAGATGGGCGGAACCCAATACAAATTTCCGGCAGATAAGGTAGTCACTCATACCGCCCTGTTCAAAATGATTCTGCAGTCCGAAGAAGCAGACATTGATGATACGGATTTAAGTTTGATGGACGCTCGCCAGAAACGTGCCGACGCCTTGGAACTGCTTATCGCTGATGGCAAGATTGGCGTACAATTCGACGCTCTCCTCCTCGACGAAGCGCAAGATTACACCCCCCAAGAAGTTCGCTTATTGTCAAAATTGTCGAAAATTCTTGTGGCGACAGCTGACAGCCGTCAGAAAATTTATGAAATCGAAGATTGCCTTGAAACACTGGAGAGTTGCATCGAGAGGAAACACATCCTGACCTATCACTTCCGAAACGGTAGGGATATATGCCGTTTGGCTGACGGTATCTACAGCGGATACCCCCAGTATTCACCGATGCAGCCGCACTCCAACTATAACGAAAAAGACTACCCCTCCAAAACCACAACTAGGTCAGGGCTGACATTAGATCAACAGATCGAGGCGATGGCAGATCAGATTGTGGGGCAACAATTCGCATACCCCGATGATCTGATCGGAATTCTGGCCCCGCGAAATGATGAGTTGAACATCATAGAAGCCAGGCTGACAGAAGCGGGGCTTGGTGAATTCCTCACCAGGGCGAATGCCTCCAACCGGTTCGACCCATCACGTAAAATCTGGCTATCAACCCTTACTGCAGCCAAAGGCCTAGAGTTCCGCGCACTGCACATCGCAGGTCTGGATCACCTCCATAAAACAGGCAAGCTGCAAAAACGCCTTATCTTCACTGGCGTAACAAGAGCTAAGACAGCATTGACCCTTTATTGGCATGAAGGAATCCCAGGCTACCTTCAGTCGGCATGTCTTCCATTTGCTACCGACAGAAAGGTCGTGGAAACTAAACAGCTATTTGGGAAATGAATATGTGGAACCTGAGTTTAAACAGAAAAGATTTTATCGAGCTATGGCTTGGCGGGAGTCGCAATACGGTCGCACTAGCAACTGTACAACCAAGCGGCACCGAGCCCGATAATGGTCTAATTAACCTGCAATGGGACTCACGCCCCTCTGCTGAGTTTCATTTTCCAGATCGCCTCATTGCATCTGATGAAGATTTAAAACATATTTTCACAGCCTTGAATTCGACACCTGCTGCTGCAACGCCTGTCAGCGCCTACACCCGCGTGCTCAGCCTTAGAGAACATCGACTCCATGCGTACAAGCGAAAGAGCGCGCCTTTAGAGCTAGCGCCATTCATTGCTATGACAATGGCTGAAGCCGCCCTCCATATCGAAGATAAGTCCAACTGGAGGAACATTAGCCTCTCAAAATGCACCAAAACGCTTTCTTACGCATGGACTTCTGCGCTAGATATATGTGAACCAAATATAATTTCGGACGAGATACCTGTTAAATGGTATCAAACATATATGGCTGTTAATAGTTCAGCCCCCCGCGAATCACTGCGCAAAATTATAACAGCTGCCACCGAAGCTCTTAATAGCTACCTGAGACTCACCAACGGTTCGCGCCCTTCGGGATATCCAGAGACCCTGGCAGAAGCGCTGTACAGGAAGGACAAAAAATCGCTTAACAGCACCTGGCTTGATCTGACCAAACAATATGGGATTGATATTAGCCTCGAAAATTTGATGCTAGCTACCCGCGAAGAGCGAGCATCTTACCTGCAGCAAGCCATTAAGTATTCCATAACCTCTGAAAGCAATAGCTCTACATCTGCACTCTGTGCCTTTATCGCCACTCAAGTAGCACCCGGTTCCTTGGAGCATCTCGATCTACTAAGAAACACTGGCAGACCGGAAATCGTTTTCTGGTACGCAATGTACGCTGCACTGCTTACTCCAGAGGAAATTCTGGGCGCCATGGAAGGCTTGGGCTACAGAATCTATAGACTTATAAAGGCGGCAAATCCCACGAACCATAGCAACATTGCCGATATATGTTATGCAGAACTGAAAGTACTTGAGCGAGGTGGAATGGACGCTTTCTTGAAAAAGACCAGCGCTGCCCGCGAACTGAAAGTCGAGCTAGTCCCCTATGTATGTGTGAATTTTGACTACAGCAGTGCTCAGCAACAAGAATCCCCCTACGAAAGAGGAAGACGCGATCACCTTGAATATGAATATCGCCAGGCTAACCGACTGATAAACGAATATAGAGCTCGGATCGATCAGGCGATGTCCATGCTAAGCGGCAGTACTAACGAAGTACCAGATGGCTATCCAGATCCTTATGGTGGTCGACGCGGGTATCCCAAGAAAAAATCTATCGACCAGTAGCGTATCAGTTTAGCAATCAAGGGTCACAGCCTTCTTCGAAGGCTTGGCCCGAGGTCGTTCATACCGAAACCGACCTGATTGAATAGACTCAAAGGTGAGCCTAAACCTCCACAGCTACTGCGCGTATCAATTAGACTTCACTTTCTGAAAGAAATCAGTTACAAACTTACCGAACGCCACTTTAGACTCACTTTCCAACTTGGCTTTCTCAAGTTCGACTGTAGTCTGATCCTTAGTAAGCACATGATTGCGCTCGGTGTCAGCAAGCTTGGCTACAACCACTCCAACCATCGCGCAGTCCCCAGCTTCTCTTGCCACATTCACCGCTATCTGTTTAGCCTCTATGTTTGTGAGCTCGTTTTGGAAATATTTAACTTCAGCAAGACTAGCCTTGTAGAGGCGCAAGAAAAAATACGCCAAAACTTCAATCAATACAATCAAAGACAATCTTGGCAAATAATGAGAAATTAGAGCCATTAAGTCTGTGCTTCCGACCACCTCAAAGACCAGAGTAGCACCCAGCAAAAGAATGCCTATGGCTGAAATAGCCGCACCAATAGAAAGATTGATACTACCCTTTCGATTTAGATCTCTAATTTCTTGCAGCAGTCTCATTCGGCACTCTTCGAACAACTTCTGAGTCATGTCATTCTTCAAGAGCTTCATTACCTGCGAACTCAGTATCGCATTTGCTTTTTCGGCAACTTCTGCCGCCGAATCACTGAGAAAGTTTCGGCGATACTCACCATCCTCTTTGCTCACACGCATGAAGGCATCAACATCAACCAAACCTTTGACACTTTCAAAGTCTTCGCGCAAGCTCTTCAATTCTTCAACAAGCACAGCCGGAGCTTTCAACTTATACGTCGCCATCTCTGGCCCCAGCATTCCCTTTATAGATAGTGGATTTCGAAGCCTAGTAAGCTCGACCTCTACCTCATCATCTTTAGATAGCTCAAATCCTGTCTGAAGATAATTTATTACTACGAAACCCGCCGCTCCTCCAATCAAAATAATGGCCAGAAAACTAATCGGCAACACAAGAGCGTTTGCTTTGAGCACATCATAAAAATACGTAATTACTGGAATAAGCATAGTGCCCACTAAAGCGGGAAGAAACATACTCACTATACGTCCACGCCGTTTGCGCTCGACGGTGTGTTTTGCCTTCGTCAACAACAAATCAGGTTCTGATGAACTCACTGGTTTCCCATCCAAAATTCATTTATCGATCGCCAAGCATCCAGGCTCAAGCGGCCCCGAATGATAGCGTAATGAGATTACTGGCGACAAATGGCGGCAGCCTTCTGTGCAGATGTCATCCAAGCACGGAGGGGGTAGGAAATTAGTCGTCGCTTGGAGGCAAATGGCCTCGTTAGCCAGGCCATGAGCGCCTCATGCCAGCCAGAGGCTCAGCCAGCGACTGCACAAATTAGTGGCTTAGGTTATCCGGGACGAGCAGCATATAAACCTTGGAGCCCACCGATTTCGCCGCTTATCAAGGGTGCGTACAACAAGATCGACTCCATCACGTTCACCCTCCGCTTAGCACGAAGCCCCCCAGATCATCACAGTTGAGCCCATCCACCTTTCGTCAGTATTGAAGAATGCTTTGTCCAACCCAGTAGCTAGGCCTTTACCGCTACTTCTCGGTTCTTTAAAACAAGGAGTTCCTGAAATAGGGCCTTAAATCTTAGTTTTTCAGGGGTAAACGGGGTTAAGTTCTAACCCCCTCTGTCGTACTCAGCCACAGCTCCAGCAGACACGGCTCGATCTCTAAGCAAATCTAAATGTTCGCCAGACAGCTCTGCCACCCAGCGGCGCCTGCCCTGATGTCATACTGTAAAGAACGAGATCAAGAGGCTGGCTCATGGCGGCACAGAAAATATACTTGCTGACCAAAACCCTCCCCATGCATCATGTCGCCACTTTTACTACCTCAGTCGACGAACTGCGCAGCTATGAGCTTATTCCATTACACAGATGCCCACGGATTGATGGGTATTGTTAAGCATCAGGGCCTATGGGCCACGGACGTTCGTTTTCTAAACGACTCAATGGAGATGCATGCAGGTCTTGAGTTAGTCGAAAGACGCTGCTCAGAAATCAGCGCACAGGTTCGAAACAGCCCTGAACGTGAAGTCAGACTGACTGAAGCTCTATACTGCCTTCTTCCAGAATTCATGTATAAAAATCTAGAGCTAAGGAATGTTTACATAGTTTCGTTTTCCGAAGCCCGTGACAACTTAAGGCAATGGATGTCCTACTGCCCAAAAAACGCCGGTTATGCGATTGAGTTTTCTCGTGAAGCGTTACTAGTTGACAGCTTTTTCGAAGAACAAAAAATGTTGTATGCCGACTAGAAAAAGTGGATTACCACGAGCAAGAGATTGACAAGATAATCTCACCAACAGCAATAATCGATCAAATAAGAAAATCGAAATATGACGTAGAACATGCCACGATCACGACTGTCAGCAATCTTATATTTCATATCTGCGCGGTAAAAGCCCCAGAATTTTATGACGAACGCGAAACCAGACTCATCATTCAATCACAAACAACGAAAGAGCATCCGATTGAGTTCCGTAGCCGCGCGGGACTGATAATCCCATACTTTGAATATCCAGCTCCACGCTCGCTTATCCAGGAAATAACCATTGGGCCAAACGTGAACATGAAACTAGCACGCCAAGGGCTGGAGGACTTCCTCGATGCCCACGCCTTGAAATGCCATATCAAAGAAAGCGATTGCTCACTGCGGGTTTTTTGACCTGTATAGAAGGCCCGGACTGGTGGGGCCTAGGGGCGCGCTCATCCATGTGGGGAGTCTGGAGCTGTGAAGAAGCGATGAGCGATTGTGTCAGCTGTGGGCTTGGATACGTGAAATGCCCGGTGAAGAGTACGCCCACCACTCATTACATTGGCCAAAGCCAGACACTCACTTGCTCACTACTAGTACCTTTTTTTGGGGGGCATAATTCTCGTTTGCATCATTCCCGCTGCCACCGCTGACAAAATGCCCGATGCACCCAGGCGCTCTGCCAAAACGTAGGCCACAAACAGATGAAGTTGCGTAAAGACGTGACCGACAACTGATAACCCCAGTAAATCTCAGCACCTTCCCGATTAATCGCTAAGCCCCAGGCTTAAGCGATCGGGAAGGTGTTCGCCAGGCCGCTACTGCTGTAACCGAGATGTCGGTCGCCATCGAGCAGGTTGCTCGCAACGCCGCCTTCACCTTGGAGCTCACTCAAACTTCTCAACAAAATGCGGTCAATGGCCAACGCTCCATGGAGGAAACGTTGGCATCGCTTTGCAGTTTGGCGAATGAGGTGCTGTCTAGCGCCCAGGAGGTCGAAGGGCTAGCTGATCAGGCGCAGGGTATTGGAGGTCATCAGGACCATTGCCGAGCAAACCAATCTCCTAGCGCTTAACGCGGCTATTGAAGCCGCCCGAGCTGGTGATGCGGGAAGGGGCTTTGCTGTCGTCGCCGATGAAGTCCGTGCACTCGCGCACCGCACATCCCAATCGACAAGAGAAATCGAGGAGATGATAGGAAGTATCCAGATGGGCACCGAGAAGACCGTCAAATCCATGCAGCTCAGTAACGCCCGCTCCCAAGAGGTGCTGATCAAAGCAGAACAGGCAAGCACTGCCTTGGAAAGCATCGTCGAAAACAGCAGTGAGATCAGTCGTCAGAACCTTCAGATCACGACAGCAACCGAAGAGCAGGCTCGTGTCGCACGCGCGGTAGACCAGAACATTCTGACCATACGTAACGTCTCTGTTCAGACCTCGGAGGGGGCGAAGCAGGTCACCGTCGCCCGCCTCCCAATCCCTTGCTGAATTAGCTACGGATTTGCACGCTATGGTTAAGAAATTCCGCACGGACTAGCCACCTAGACTGGCTATCAGTAGCGCGACGCGAAGGAACGACAGATGCGCAATTTTGACTTGAACCTGCTTCGTGCACTGAGGGCTCTCCTGGAAAAGCGGGATGTCCAAGCGGCAGCCATGCACATTGGAGTGCCTTCAACCGCCATGGATGCCATGTTGACCAGATTACGGGAGGCCTTGTGTGACCCCCTGTTGGTTCAAGGTACGCATGGCATTGTGGTGACCGAACGCGCCATCAAAATAGCCGAAGGCGTGGAGCGGATTTTTGGGGAGCTCGACAGGATCATCATGCCTCCACGGCCATAAAGTAAGGTGGCCAGTGAGGCCCTTAATCGGCTTGCTGCAGTCTTAGCCGCCCTCCTTCTTCCGTGCTCTACGGTCAGCAGCATTTCGCAAATGACAGTCTTTGCACACGGCCTGGAGAGCGGCGCCCTGATGGGCTTGTAGCGTGTAGGCGAGAGCGGAATTATCTGCAGGTAAAGTGAAGGGTTCTTCACTCCACCAATCGAAGCTTCGAAATGCCTCTTCGAACTCTGATACCGTCATCCTGAGCATCGCCTGACAGGCTATTTCCTGAAACTCAGGATTCACGTGATCCACTTCGGTTGAAGCAAGCAACCCGCAACGCTCGCAGATCGGAAATGAATGCCTTCGAGCTGCCAAAAAGGGGGCTGATGCCAAACGCAGGGCCGATTCGATCCAGTCGTTCTCATCTCGGGGGGCTAAGCACTGAGTCCAGGAAACCTTATGCCAACCATTCGGATCAAAATTGCCGTAAAAGTCATATCCACCGCCGGGACGGTATGTCATCCGGAATTGGCTTGGACGCAGGTTGTGGACTGAACAGTAGTAATGTTTTTCTGCGATCAAGTCTGAGATGAGGCCATCTTCAAAAACCTCCTCAAGCCTCCGGTCCCTCAGTCTCGAACGGATGTGGTTTCGCAGCTGAGTTTTAGCCATCCCTGCAAAATAGACTGCACCTCGCGGCATTACCTTTCTCCTTCTCCTGATGAATGACTGTAACCGCCACGCCGTTTCCGAAGCACGTGTATAGCACGCGTGAAGTCGCCCTTCGTTATGTCTGCCGCCGGTTAAGCAATGAGACGGTCGGGCTAGTTACGTTGCGTGCTGGAGGTATACATTCCTGATTGGTGAGTCGCAGCATTTGGCTCAGCCCACCCAGTCGGCGGGTACCTTGTCCCCTCCTCCCTTCCAAACCATGCGGCAGATCAACATGGACGATTATTTCACCTTCGCGAAATTTTGGCGCTGTGCATTACAAGTCAATCCGTTCAGCTACCAGAGTGCTTACCGCGGCTCTGAGCATGGCTTTGAGGAAGAGCAATACAACACCGCCGTGCTGGAAAAATGTCTGGCCCTTGATATCAAGGTCGTCGGAATCGCCGACCACGGCAGCGTTAGCAGCGTGGATAGCCTGAGAAAGGTGCTTGAGCCTTGTGGCATCGTCGTATTTCCGGGCTTTGAAATCGCTGCAAATGACAAAACCCACTTTGTATGCCTATTCCCTGAGGGCACGGGTACACAACTGCTTGAACGATACCTTGGAAACCTCGATTTGCTTGATCCGGCGGATGGAGTTCGGCCATCCCGCTTAAGCTCGGAACAACTGGTCGATAAGGTGGATCAGCTTGGTGGCTTTATCTACGCCGCACACTGCACCCAGGACAGCGGATTGCTGAAAAACCGACTAAACCACGTCTGGATGCTTCCAAAACTGCGAGCTGCACAGATACCAGGATCATTAGAAGATCTGGCAGGTGTGGAAAGCGACTTTTACCGTCGGGTACTGAAAAACAAGGATGACGCCTACAAGCGCGAACGTCTGGTAGCTTTAATCAACGCGAAGGACGTTGCCAAACCAGTAGACCTTGAGCAACCGGGAGCTACATGCCTGATCAAGATGACGCGCCCCACATTCGCGGCCTTCAAGGTGGCCTTTCTAGATCCAGCTTCTAGGATCCGGTTGAATTCCGACACGGCGAAGTACCCGGTCGGAAGGGTCCTGAGCATGGCGGTTACAGGCGGCTATCTGGACGGTCTGAAGGTAAATTTCTCTGACCACCTCAATACTGTAATTGGCGGAAGGGGCACCGGAAAATCGACCCTTCTGGAATGCCTCCGCTTCGCTTTGGACTTGGCGCCAAAAGGCAAGCAGGCCTTGAAGCTGCATCAGGAGATCATCAAGGAGAACATTGGACGGTCGGCGGGCCGAGTGGAAGTGGTTGTGGTGTCTTCTGCTCAGAACGGTAAGCAGTACACCGTGTCACGCCGTCACGGCGAGCTACCAGTGGTTCGCGATATCACTGGTGATGTGTCAACCATGATTCCCAGAGAACTGTTGCCGGGCCTGGACATCTACGGACAAAATGAAATCTATGAGCTGGCTCAGGATGAAGCTAGCCGGTTGCAACTGCTTGACCGATTTCTGCCTGAAGATCGCGACTATGAGCAAAAGAGAGCCGACGCACAAAAACGCTTGAAGGAAAATAGGCTTAAAGTTGTGAAGTCTCATTCCGAGGTAGACGACGTCGAATCAGAGCTCAAACGGCTTCCGAATTTGGAGGAGCAGCTACGCGACTACGAGACACTCGGAGTAGCGGAAAAGTTGGCCACGACGTCCTTGCTCGCCAGGGAGCGGGTGATAGTCAACACAGCCAAGGAATCATTGCAAAGCTTCGAAAATGCACTCGCCGATCTCCGTCGAGCCATTCCGGATCTCTCATTTATCGGTGATGAGGCAATTGAAGGAGTGCCCGATAGGGAGGCCTTGGTCACAATGCGGGTAGCCCTGGACTCACTCAAAGGGATCTTTGAAACCCGCATAACCGAAATGGAAAGCGTAGCTGAGGCCACTCAACAACTATTTAAAGCTGAACACGATGCTTGGCTGCTTGCGGTACAGGAGCATGACAAGGAGTTGGAGAAAGAGCTCCGAACACTTCCCGACACAGCGGGGAAATCAGGCCAGGAAATCGGCGCAGCGTACCAGAAGTTGCAACAGGACATCGAAAGTATACGGCCACTTGAAGCCAAGCTTCCAGGGCACCAGCAACAACATGAGGCGCTGGTGCAAGAGCGAAGAAACATCCTGGCGGAGCTTTCTGATTTGCGAACGCTTCGGTTAGCTGCGCTGCAGAAAGCGGCCAAACGGCTAACCCGAAAGCTGGAAGGCAAAATGAAGGTCGAGGTGGTGCCTGAGGCCGACCGCTCACCACTGGTGGCGTACCTTTTGGGATGCAAGCTGGACGGGATTGGAGAGAAACGACTGGCGTGGATTGAGGAGGCTGAAATCATCAGCCCAACCTTACTGGTTGCATCGATCCGAGAAGGCAGCGGATCGCTACAACTGGATTGGGGTCTGACGCCAATGGTCGCTGATGCTCTCGCGAAGCTTCAATCATCTCAAATCATGGAGCTTGAAGCGTTAGAGTTGGAACATCGCGTAGACATCTCACTGAACGTTGCCCACGGAGATGCTGAGCCTGTTTTCCGTCCGCTGAATAAGCTGTCAACCGGTCAGCAGTGCACGGCGATCCTGCATATGTTGCTTCTGGACAACATCGACCCGCTGTTTATGGACCAGCCGGAAGACAACCTTGATAACGCATTCATTGCTGAGAGGATTGTGACAGAGCTAAGGGACGCCAAAACCAACCGGCAATTTCTCTTCGCGACACATAATGCGAATATCCCCGTGTTCGGCGACGCCGAGTGGATCGGAGTGTTCAGCACTGAGGACAACCGCGGGCGCCTTGAACTGGAGGCGCAGGGATCTATTGACGTGGCATACATCCGCGATCAGGTAGCAAGGATATTGGAGGGTGGCCGAGAGGCCTTCATCCAACGCATGGAAAAATACGAGTTTTAGCGGGCGCATAGCTCAGAGATTTCGATAGAAATTCTCCCGGCCTTTAATGGCCGGGAGACGTTTGTTCGATTTCCTCGCCACTTCTGCAGATGGGATCTCGCAGCAGCAAATCAAAGTTCTCGGAATCGCATATGCCATATTTGCAGCAGAAAGCATCAGCCTGGCTGCTGAGTCCACCCGTCACCAAGCGATACCATCAAGCCAATAGATGCCTCTACCTGCTTGGTCTGTAGACCTTGAAGATCCTGCTTCGTCTGGAGTGCATCACGTACATGGGCCACCTGGCCGATGGTGATCTGTGCGCCGTCGACGACCTTGACCGGCAGTTCATTGAGCTGGTCGATGGCGGTTGGGCTGTTGTTCAGTAGCACGGTGAATTCGTTGCGGCCAATTTTCGCCGTGCCCACCGGAATGATCTGGTTCTGCGCGGCCAGCGCATTGGCCACATCCTGAGCGGACAAGCCTTTGGCCGCTAAGGCCTGCGGGTCGAGGTCGAGGGTGATCTGGCGCTCCTTGCCACCCATCGGGGTCGGCATCGACAGGCCGGGCACCGAGGTAAGAGGCAAGCGGATGCTGTTCTGCACCAGGTTCCTCGCGGCCGTAATGCGGGAGCAGCCTATACCGGGATTTCGTCGAGCGACGACTTGCCGAGGGTTTCGTCCGAGGCGCGTTACTAGCCAGCGGACAAACAGACGTCAGCGCACCTCGCTGAGGTCGATAGCCTGCAGGTGCGTCTCGCCTGCTTCAAACCGTGATAACTGAGGTAATAAGCAAGATGGCTAAGGCCGCCGATGTCGTTGTGCAATGCCTGGAAAACGAAGGTGTCGAGTATGTGTTCGGCATTCCTGGTGAGGAAAACCTCGACCTGCTGGAATCCCTGCGCAAGTCGAAGATCAAGCTGGTATTGACCCGCCACGAGCAGTCCGCGGGCTTCATGGCCGCCACCTATGGCCGCCTGACCGGCAAGACCGGCGTCAGCCTGTCGACCCTGGGCCCTGGCGCGACCAACCTGGTGACCGCCAGTGCGTACGCCTAGCTAGCCATCACTTCGCCTGATACCTCGGGTAGCGAGAGAGCTCTATACCCATTCAGAGGAACTAGGGCTGTAGCCGGCGAAATATCTTTAGCAATAACGTCATTGCAGCCGATTATCACGATCATATCTTCGTGGCTCGGGGTTATGCGGGGCGGGCCATCGAGGCCCTCTTGAAACTGTCGCGCAATGGAATAAAATTATGTTATCAAAAGATCCAGAGTGCCCGTGAAGCTATCATGTGAACCAATGACGGGCACCACAAAGAAACATTGCTAGGTAAGATTTCAGCGGTGCCTCCATCTGTCTTTGTTATCGTATCGAAGGTGGGAGCCGCCTAAAAAAGCAGCGAGTCGTCTTGCTGGGCCGGTTGCGGCGCAAGGATTGATCTGAACGCATCTACTCCCGCCTGATAGGTGCAAACTGACCCATCCTCGGAAATGTTCCTCGCCTCCCATGGTGTCGACCTGCAGATCTCCGGGTTCCCAGCCCTATGTTCTACCGTACATGCACCACTGAATGGGCACTGTGTGGACCTGAGAGGGGCTTGTGTCTCAAGATGCGTTTCCTTTAGGTGTTGCTGCACGTAATGAATACACGACTGCAGTACCGCGAACGCCTCGTGCATATCGGCAGACATGGTCACGACGCTCCCTTCGGCGCCCTCCCAACGTATTTCAAGCTCAGCCCCTATTTTTCTTTGAAAAACCACGCGTTCTAACAGATTCGCCGCAATGTTGTTGAAGTTCTTAACGGTCATAGGTTCGTGGAGGAAGGCCAGTTCCAAAAACTGGCGCTGACTGCGTGAATTCAACCCTTTAAGTATCAATTGTTCATAGACTTGCATTCCTTTGGACAGGATTTCCGAACCCGCAAAAATCTTATAGAACAGTGGAATATACCAGTCCCGGAACAGCTTGGAATAGTTCGAAAAACCTTGCAGGATGTCGTTTACGATAGTCGTAAAAAATACAGCGCCAGAGGTGCCTTCTTCATAGCCCTGAAGCTCGCTAAGGGATGTGAGCGCGACCGATGGACTCGGTGCAAGCAAAGCCAGAGTTCCAAGAATCACGCGTTGTTCCGCTGGGACTTCTCCGCCGGCCAGGAATTCAAGAAGAGGCCCAAAGGCCAGATAGGGAAACGCAGGGGTATTTGCATCGACCACAAAGCGTGAAACTCCAGCGCGCATCCTTATATCCCGATCAATCTCATACGCGATGCCTTCGGTAATGAACTCCAGACCGGGTGAGAAGCTAAACTGCAACTCACCGCCATCATCAAAAATCGCTGTCACATCGAATTCGACTTGCTGCTCAGGATCTATAACCACTGCGGGCACTCGCAGTTGGCCGGGATTGACCTGAGAAAACTCCCATCGTGTCACCCTGCGCCATTTATACTCTGGGGGGATATGCTTCACGTAGCCTTTTAATCTGCGCAAGCTATCGAATGTCGCCCGGAGTTTGACGCCTTGTGTACAATGAGTGTCAGATCCCGTGTTATCCTCGACTTTCTGGGCTTGAAGAGGCAGCACCAACAGCAATATGTCTGTCAGGCAGCCCAGACCTACTCTGGTCGTGAGGTTATGAAGGTAGTGGATATATTCGTGCGCATGTAGCGCGACTACCAAGGGCAAAGCCGACTCATCGTCAAGATCCGCGCCTTCTGGAGACAGTTCGTTTAGCGACTCGATATTCAATATAAGTGAATGAAGCCTGAATACCCCGGCGGTACCTGAACGTAAAACTTCTTCTTCATGAAAGTTAAGCATGGGCCCTCCCAGGTCTTTTCTGGTCGCTTAGTCCAAATACGAAAAGACACTACCAGACCCCACATTAATTAGCAAAGGCATCTACCCTATCTCGACCATCCACCGGTGCAGAGAGTCGATAAACCCCTATCTAGGATCACTCCCTAAGAACGCCACTTTTTCGATTGCTTGACCTTGATAAGTGCGCTACGTTTGCCCCAGAACTTTGTAAGTGCTGCCTCGCGTAGCGATCTGCCAGGTCATGGGTCGCCCTTAATGTTCTGGACTTTTTCACGCCAGTGTAACCCGCATCGGCACAGATGACGGTCTCTGTGCCATGCGCCTATAGCTCTGCGTTTTGCGTCGGACTGCTTATAAGCCTTAAGTGGTAAATCCAACCCACTCCCGATTCATATTGAATATATTGAAGTTCCCTTCTCCTGTTTCACACCAAAAACCAACCCAGTTTTTTGATAGATCAAACTGATTAAATGCTCCATCCCCAGTTGCAACCAAAAAACCAACCCATTCCGATGCTGTGTCAAAGATCAGGATTACTTCTTCATCTGCCTTTACGGTGAAGCCTACGGGCTGACAACTTACTGAGAAAATGTATAGCCCTGGGATATTTGAGGTTCTATTCGGGTCTACGCTTGATGTCCTTTTAGGGTCTATAGCCGACCTCAGCTTTGGGTTGATATGTGATCTTCGGAATGGATCAATGTGTGACCTTCTATGAGGATCAATATGGGATCTCTTATTGGGATTGATATGAGATCTCCGGTGAGGATCAATATGACTCCTTCTATTGGGATCAATATGAGACCGCCTCCTAGGATCAATGTGGGATCTCATGTTTGGATTGATATGAGATCGCGAAGCCGGGTCTCGTGCTGAGGGTATTTTCATTTGATTCCTTATCATCCGCCAAGCCTAACTGCAAATAGACACCAACTGGTGTATAACTCCCCGGAAGCTGTGGTGTCTAACATTCCTTGCTCCTCTTGCTATCCGTTTTTATGCTGAAATTTCCAGCGTTCCGATGACCGTATAAGGGAGTTATGCACCATGTATGGACAGCTTCGTTTGCTCCACCAGGTGCGGGAGCAAATTCTCTCACGACACTACTCGATCAGTACGGAGCATGTCTATTGCTAGCGGGTTACGCCGCACGGTAGAAATAGGTCTGCTGAGGTTGCAACATGACGTGCAGATCTCGAAGTGTATGGCAGCGCATTTACCATTACTCAGCGCTAGGCTCCATCTGCGTGGCAGTCCAAAAACGTCCGTTCTTGGCCGTTAGCTGCCCTTCTTGGAAAGCAGCAGTGGGTCGACTCCTGCCGGTCAAGACGTAACCGTGCGCTGGTCACATCCGATGCAAATGGCTGGTCAAGTCGAATGCAAACAGGTGGTCAAATCAGTGCAATTAACCACGAAAGCGCTCGAAAAGGCCTTCGTCAATCATCGCCTTCGCGGCAGAGGTGCCATTGAAGTTGCGTGTCGCGGCCAGTCGCGAGCCCCACGCCTCGGGCAGATTGCAGACCTGCACTGCGTACCATGCGGTTAGTTTTTCTGTCGAACATCTAGCCGATGAATGCTTGCCTCCTGGGCCCTTGCAGCTTGAGCATGTCTACCAGGATGTCTTCGAACTCGAACTGGCTCAGTTCGGAAGCCTCACCGTAATGCCCGCTCATCATCCCTATGGCAGATCGAATAGATCTGAAGGCGACTTGGGGAGAATTGGCCAATTTGCTAGGGGCCCGAGGCTTGAGATGAGCCCCTTGTAAACCACTTTTTTTAACTGTAAACCATAGTGGTTTACAGTTAAAAAAAGTGGTTTACAAGGGGCTCCCCTGAGCTGGTCGCCCGTCATGATCGAGCACATACCATCGCGCTTTTGGATCGGCGTGTAGGGTCTACTGATGCGCAAAATAAAAGGCAGCTCTGAGAGCTGCCATATGGCCTACTCCCCCTTTTTGTCCTTACGGGGTTTAAGGTCCGGATGATCCTTCTGCTTTTCAGGCGTGACTCTCTGCCTTTTGTCCGGTTTGCCATCTACGTTGGTTCGTTTAGGGCCTGACTTGAAGCTGTAGGCGGTCTCTTTTGCGCGTCGGAGCTCTGCAACACCATTGAGCCCCATTACTGATTGCAGCAAATCATCGCTCATGAAGAGACGGCTCGATAGATCACCTTCGCGTAATCGTACTGGCTTTTGGGAATTGGATCGGGATAGTAGAAGGCCCTTCCATCTTGCAGTAGGAACCTCACCCTTCCTTCCTGCTCACTCTGCGCCACCTCTACTAACAGATCCATTGCCCAGTCTTCATTCCCGCTCAACCACGCTGGCGAAACAAGCTGGAGGCTCTCCAACAACGTCCCTTCTACCCCCATTTCCACCCAAGAAGTGAAGGCTGACAAAGAACCTATGAACACCACAGTGCGGGTCTCAAAACCTTCCCCACACTGGATCAAAGTAGCGTGAAACCACGGAGACATCTGAGGCTTCAGCATGACGTGCCACCCACGCTGGCCCGGCTCAAGAAGCGCCGCCAGACCTTTGACTTCCGCCTTGCTGTCGGAAACGAACATAAAAATGCCTCAAAATGAACAGTATACTGTGTAGTGATATACTGTTCAAAACGGCTTCATCGTTCCTTTTGCGGATTGAGCAAATGGAACTGAAAAAGGCTTTTGGGAAGGTATTTCGCTGGTTCCGAACCAGGAGTGCCCTCAGCCAGGATGATTTTTCTGAGGTTAGTGGTAGAACCTACATCAGTACACTGGAACGTGGCATGTACTCTCCTACCATTGAGAGGCTTGAGGCCTTGGCGCCTCTGATGAACATCCATCCAATCACCTTACTGGTATGCACCTACGCTGAAAGAGACGGTATTTCAGCAGAGGATCTCTTAGAGAGGGTACGTGAAGAGGTGGCGGAGGCGCCTTGGACCACTGCAAGAAAGTGCTAACACACGCGTGTCTCAGGCATCGAACGTAGGTGCAAAGCGATGATGCGACCTTTAGATAGCCACCTGAGTTGTTAAGGCTTGCAGCGACACGCTGCATTGGCTCAGATGTCATGCGAGGCTTTTATCGATGCTGTATGGACCCATCCATACAGGATGCGTAAGAGAAGCCGATTTGATGCAGCGCTTCTAATGGAGGCGCAGCCCTTCAGTGTGACCACTGACAGACCTCACCCGAGTGCTTGGATTATCAAGGGTCCGCAGAGGGAGCTAGATGGCAGTTCACCGGGTAAGTCAACAAAGGTAAACCTCAAAATCCTGTGAATCCGTAAGGTTGTTTACCTCCTTGCCCGACCAAGCACCCTTCTGCCGGAAAATTCAGGTAATTAGGTTTACATTTCGGTCAGGCAAATCGCAAATCGAGGCTGTTTACACTCTCCTGAAATGATAGCCCCTCGCCCCATCGGCCGATGGACCAGAATTAAGCTAGCAACCCCATGATCTTGCAGGATTTTTTAGGAAACTTGAGGTGGGCATAGGATGAGCAGGACGAGGTTTACCTGAAAAGCAAGTAAAAACTAAGACGATATTGAAGGCGAATTCCAGTAGCGACCAGACGCTACGGTTGAGCAGGCGGGTGCTGGTCTGGCGCGGCAGCAGGTCGAGCCAGCTCTGCATCATGCCGGCGGCCACCGCCGAGAGGATGCCCGACACCCCAAGGCGCTCGGCCAGCACATAGGCGGCAAACGGCAGCAAGAGCATGAAAACCACGTGGGTGGCCGGGTCATCCCAGCCACGAGCGATCATCCAGGCCCGCAGCCTGCCAATCAGCCAGCTCAGGGCAACACCGACCGCCAGCCCGCCGATGGCAACCAGGACAAAGCTGAAGCTGGCATCGGCCAGTGAAAATACGCCGGTGATTGCCGCTGCCAGCGCGAACTTGAAGGTCACCAGGCCAGAGGCGTCATTCATCAGCGCCTCCCCCTGAAGCATGCGCATCAGCGGAGTGGGAAGGCGGTCCTGGGTGATGGCCGACACTGCCACGGCGTCGGTAGGCGACAACACGGCCGCCAGGGCAAAGGCCACCGCCAGCGGGATGCTAGGCAGCAGCCAATGGATGAAGTAGCCGGCGCCGACCACCGTGAACAGCACCAGCCCCACGGCAAGTGCCACCACCGGCCCGCGGATGCGCCACAGTTCGCGTTTGGGGATGCGCCAGCCGTCGGCAAACAGCAACGGCGGCAGGAACAGGAAAAGGAACAGCTCAGGATCCAGGGCCACATGCAGCCCCAGGGTCGGCCAGGCCAACAGCGCACCGGCACCGATCTGCACCAGCGGCAACGGCAAGGGGATCACCCGCCCGACCAGTTTCGACACGCTTACCAGCGTCAGCAGGATGAGGACGGTATAGGCTGACTGCATCCGTTAAAGCTTCCTTTGTGAACCGAAGTCAATCCAGGGCGAAAAATCGCCACAGAAGCACTATGTTAGCGGGGTGGGGCAATCATGGGCCGCTGCACCAAAGTCGCAGGAGGCGGATGAATATGTAACATGATGATACTGGAGTTGGGCTGGCAGGGCATGGCGTGAGCCTTAACAGGGCCACTGGGACGCCCCCTCCCCCCGAGTGCGCCCATTTAGCCCCACCCGTGGCGCTCAAAGAGTCGTTCCCGCATAATCGCGCGACTGACATTCGGCAATGGAGAGATTGGGGCAGCCTGTGGCCCCAATGCACACAATGACCTACACGCTCTACGGCATCAAAGCCTGCGACACCATGAAAAAAGCGCGCACCTGGCTCGAAGATCAAGCCATCGCCTACGAATTCCACGACTACAAGACTCAAGGCATCGACCGTGACAGCCTGAACCGCTGGTGCGACGAGCACGGCTGGGAGGTGATCCTCAACCGTGCCGGCACCACGTTCCGCAAGCTCGACGATGCCAGCAAGGCCGACCTCGACCAGGCCAAGGCCGTCGAGCTGATGCTGGCCCAGCCGTCGATGATCAAACGCCCGGTGCTCGACCTTGGCGCACGCACCCTGGTCGGTTTCAAACCTGACCTGTACGCCGCTGCGCTGGCCTGAGTCCATCTACGCATCGCACCCTATTTCGCACGAGGTAATCACATGTCCAATACCCTGTTCAGCCTGGCCTTTGGTGTCGGCTCCCAGAACCGCCAGGGCACCTGGCTGGAAGTGTTCTACGCACAGCCACTGCTCAAGCCGAGCGCCGAGCTGGTCGCCGCCGTCGCGCCGATCCTCGGTTATGAAGGTGGCAACCAGGCCATCACCTTCAGCAATGCCCAGGCCGCGCAACTGGCCGAAGCCGTCAAAGGCATCGATGCCGCCCAGGCTGCCCTGCTGACCCGCCTGGCCGAAAGCCACAAGCCGCTGGTCGCCACCCTGCTGGCCGAAGACGCTGCCCTGGCTTCGACCCCAGAGGCCTACCTCAAGCTGCACCTGCTGTCGCACCGCCTGGTCAAGCCGCACGGCGTGAGCCTGGCAGGCATCTTCCCGCTGCTGCCGAACGTCGCCTGGACCAACCGGGGCGCCGTCGACCTGGCCGAGCTGGCCGAGCTGCAACTGGAAGCGCGCCTCAAAGGCGAGCTGCTGGAAGTGTTCTCGGTGGACAAGTTCCCGAAGATGACCGACTACGTGGTCCCGACCGGCGTGCGTATCGCCGACACCGCCCGTGTGCGCCTGGGCGCCTACATCGGCGAAGGCACCACCATCATGCACGAAGGCTTCGTCAACTTTAATGCCGGCACCGAAGGCCCGGGCATGATCGAAGGCCGTGTCTCGGCCGGCGTATTCGTTGGCAAGGGCTCGGACCTAGGCGGCGGCTGCTCGACCATGGGCACCCTGTCCGGTGGCGGCAATATCGTCATCAAGGTCGGTGAAGGCTGCCTGATCGGCGCCAACGCCGGCATCGGTATCCCGCTGGGCGACCGCAACACCGTCGAAGCCGGCCTGTACATCACTGCCGGCACCAAGGTCAACCTGCTCGACGAGAACAATGAGCTGGTCAAAGTGGTCAAGGCGCGCGACCTGGCTGGCCAGACCGACCTGCTGTTCCGCCGCAACTCGCTCAACGGCGCCGTAGAGTGCAAGACGCACAAATCGGCGATCGAACTGAACGAGGCGCTGCACGCCCACAACTGAGAACTCCCGAAGGGTTCGAAGTGTTAAGATCGGGTCTGGCGCACTCACGCCAGACCCGATTTTCATTCCAGGCCCCGTGATCATGTTCCAGCCCTCCCCCTGGCGTGCCGATTTCCCCGCCATCGCCGCCCTGCAACGGCAGCACCAGACCTACCTGGACAGCGCCGCCACCACCCAGAAGCCCCAGGCCCTGCTCGATGCCCTGAGCCACTATTACGGCCACGGCGCAGCCAACGTGCACCGTGCCCAGCACCTGCCCGGCGCGCTGGCGACACAAGCGTTTGAAACCAGCCGCGACAAGGTCGCCGCCTGGCTCAACGCCGCCGAATCGCGGCAGGTCATCTTTACCCACGGCGCCACCTCGGCCCTGAACCTGTTGGCCTATGGCCTGGAACACCGCTTCGAGGCAGGCGACGAAATCGCCGTGAGCGCGCTGGAGCACCACGCCAACCTGCTGCCCTGGCAACAACTGGCGCGGCGGCGCAACCTGCGCCTGGTGGTACTGCCACTGGATGAGCATTGCCGCATCGACCTTGACCAGGCGCTGCAGTTGGTTGGCCCACGTACTCGCGTGCTTGCGGTCAGCCAGTTGTCCAATGTGCTCGGCACCTGGCAGCCGCTGCCAGCGTTACTCGCCCATGCCCGCGCCCAAGGGGCGCTGACTGTGGTCGATGGCGCTCAGGGCGTGGTGCATGGCCGCCACGATGTGCAGCAGCTGGGCTGTGATTTTTATGTATTCTCCAGCCACAAGCTGTATGGCCCGGAAGGCGTCGGCGTACTGTATGGCCGTGCGCAGGCGCTGGAACTGCTGCGCCACTGGCAGTTCGGCGGTGAAATGGTGCAACTGGCTGACTACCAGAGTGCCAGCTTCCGCCCGGCACCGCTGGGCTTCGAGGCAGGCACACCACCGATCGCCGGGGTGATCGGCCTGGGGGCAACGCTCGATTACCTGGCCAGCCTCGATGGCCAGGCCGTCGAGCACCACGAGACCCACCTTCACCATCACCTGCTGCGCGGGCTTGCCGACCGTGAGGGGGTGCGGGTACTGGGCACACCACAGGCTGCCTTGGCCAGCTTTGTCATCGAAGGCGTGCACAATGCCGACATCGCCCACCTGCTGACAGAGCAGGGCATTGCCGTACGTGCCGGCCATCACTGCGCCATGCCACTGCTCAAAGGGCTGGGGCTCGAAGGTGCTATTCGGGTATCACTGGGCCTGTATAACGACAGCGATGATCTGCAACGCTTCTTCGATGCCCTCGATCAAGGCCTGGAGCTGCTGCGATGAACCTGCCAGCACCCGCCCAGGAAGCATTGGAGCGCTTCGGGCACGCCCGCGGCTGGGAGCAGCGTGCACGGCTTCTGATGCAGATGGGTGAGCAACTGGAACCGCTGAGCGATACGCAGAAGTGCGAGCACAACCGCGTTCACGGCTGTGAAAGCCTGGTATGGCTGGTAGCTGAACAGCACGACGGCCAATGGCAGTTCAAGGCAAGCAGTGATGCGCGGTTGTTGCGTGGCCTGCTGGCATTGCTGCTGGTGCGGGTGCAAGGGCTCGACAGCCGCGAGCTGGCGGCGCTTGACCTGCGCGAGTGGTTTACCCGGTTGGGGTTGGAGCGGCAATTGTCGCCCTCGCGCAGCAATGGCTTGCATGCGGTGCTACTGCGGATGACCGAGCTGGTTTCAGCCAACTGAACCCAGCACCGACCGCGCGCCTTACTCGGCCTTGACCCGCTCCGACGGCCGCCGGGCGCCAGCCACCAGCTTTTCCACCGCCTTGCTCGCTGCCACCATGCCAAAGGTCGCGGTCACCATCATCACCGCGCCAAAGCCCCCGGCGCAGTCCAGGCGCACACCCTCACCGACAAAGCTCTTCTGCAGGCACACACTGCCATCGCCCTTGGGGTAGCGCAGTTGTTCGCTGGAGAACACGCATGGCACCCCATAATTGCGGCTGACGTTGCGCGAAAAGTTGTAGTCGCGCCGCAGGGTTGAACGCACCCGCGATGCCAACGGGTCGTTGAAGGTTTTGTTGAGGTCGCCGATCTGAATCTGTGTGGGGTCGATTTGCCCACCTGCTCCGCCGGTAGTAACGATCGCGATCTTGCGCCGCCGGCACCAGGCAATGAGCGCCGCCTTGGCCATCACGCTGTCAATGCAGTCGACAACGCAATCGAGCTGCTCGGTGATGTACTCAGCCATGGTGTCGCGGGTGACGAAGTCAGCCACCGCATGCACCGTACAGGCCGGGTTGATCGCCCGCAGGCGCTCGGCCATCACCTCGACCTTGGGGCGCCCCACCTGCCCTTCCAAGGCATGGGCCTGGCGGTTGGTGTTGCTGACACAGACATCATCCAGGTCGAACAAGGTGATCTCACCCACGCCACTGCGCGCCAGCGCCTCGGCCACCCAGGAGCCCACCCCGCCGATACCGACGACCGCCACATGGGCCTGGTTAAGGCGTTGCAGCCCTTCGTCGCCGTACAGCCGGGCAACGCCTGCAAAGCGTGGATCTTCTGTGCTCATGTTCGTACCCCGAGGCTCATACCGCTAAAACGGCGCGCATTATAGGCCAGCAGCGCGGATGACCTCCATCGTTAGGAAAACACCTACTGATCCTGCTTTAATGTCCTACTACTTCGACAGATATGGACGACAATGTCATCTCGCAAATTCGGCTTGAACCTGGTGATTGTCCTGGCCATCGCCGCACTGTTCACCGGGTTCTGGGCGCTGATCAATCGGCCGGTTTCCGCGCCAGCCTGGCCTGAGCAGATATCAGGTTTCTCGTACTCGCCATTCCGTCTGGGGGAGAGCCCGCAAAAAGGCCAATACCCAAGCGACGCCGAGATGCGCCAAGACCTGGAGCAGATGAACAAGCTGACCGACAGCATCCGTATCTACACCGTCGAAGGCACCCAGGCCGATATCCCGCGGCTGGCAGAGGAGCTTGGGCTTCGCGTCACCCTGGGCATCTGGATCAGCCCGGACCTGGAGCGCAACGAGCGTGAGATCGCCACGGCCATCGAACTGGCCAACACCTCGCGCAGCGTGGTTCGCGTGGTGGTCGGCAACGAAGCGCTGTTCCGCGAAGAGGTCACGCCCGAAGCACTGATCCAGTACCTTGACCGGGTGCGAGCCGCAGTCAAGGTGCCGGTAACCACCAGTGAACAGTGGCACATCTGGAAGGAACACCCGGAACTGGCCAAGCATGTCGACCTGATTGCCGCGCACATCCTGCCCTACTGGGAGTTCGTGCCCATGAAGGATTCCGTGGAGTTCGTCCTCGATCGGGCCCGTGAGCTGAAACAGCAGTTCCCGCGCAAGCCATTGCTGCTCTCGGAAGTCGGCTGGCCGAGCAACGGCCGCATGCGCGGCGGCGCCGACGCCACCCAGGCCGACCAGGCCATCTACCTGCGCACGCTGGTCAACACCCTCAACCGCCGTGGCTACAACTATTTCGTCATCGAAGCCTACGACCAACCCTGGAAAGCCAGTGACGAGGGCTCGGTAGGCGCCTACTGGGGCGTATTCAATGCCGAACGCCAGCAGAAATTCAATTTTGAAGGGCCGGTGGTGGCGATACCGCAATGGCGTGCGCTGGCGGTCGCCTCGGTGGTATTGGCAATGCTCGCCCTCACCGTACTGCTGATCGACGGCTCAGCCTTGCGCCAACGCGGCCGGACGTTCCTCACCTTCATTACCTTCCTCTGTGGGTCAGTGCTGGTGTGGATCGGTTACGACTACAGCCAGCAGTACAGCACCTGGTTCAGCCTGACTGTCGGCGTACTGCTGGCGCTGGGCGCACTCGGCGTGTTCATCGTGCTATTGACCGAAGCGCACGAGTTGGCCGAGGCGGTGTGGATTCACAAACGCCGCCGGGAGTTTCTGCCGGTGCAGGGCGACAGTGCCTACCGGCCCAAAGTCTCGGTGCATGTACCGTGCTACAACGAACCACCAGAGATGGTCAAACAGACGCTCGACGCCTTGGCCGCGCTGGACTATCCGGACTACGAAGTGCTGGTGATCGATAACAACACCAAGGACCCAGCCGTGTGGGAGCCGCTCAAGGCCCACTGCGAAAAGCTCGGCGAGCGCTTCAAGTTCTTCCACGTCGCGCCATTGGCCGGGTTCAAGGGCGGCGCGCTGAACTACCTGCTGCCGCACACCGCCAAGGATGCCGAAGTGATCGCAGTGATCGACTCGGACTACTGCGTGGACCGCAACTGGCTCAAGCACATGGTGCCGCACTTCGCCGACCCGAAGATCGCCGTGGTGCAGTCGCCGCAGGACTACCGCGACCAGCACGAGAGCGCCTTCAAGAAGCTCTGCTACAGCGAGTACAAAGGCTTCTTCCACATCGGCATGGTCACCCGCAACGACCGTGACGCGATCATTCAGCACGGCACCATGACCATGACCCGGCGCAGCGTGCTCGAAGAACTGGGCTGGGCCGAATGGTGCATCTGCGAAGACGCCGAACTGGGCTTGCGGGTGTTCGAAAAAGGCCTGTCGGCCGCCTACGCCCACAACAGCTATGGCAAGGGCCTGATGCCCGACACCTTCATCGACTTCAAGAAGCAGCGTTTCCGCTGGGCCTATGGCGCCATCCAGATCATCAAGCACCACGCCGCCGCCCTGCTGCGCGGCAAGGGCAGCGAGCTGACCCGTGGCCAGCGCTATCATTTCCTGGCTGGCTGGCTGCCATGGGTCGCCGATGGCATGAACATCTTTTTCACTGTCGGCGCCCTGCTCTGGTCGGCGGCGATGATCATCGTGCCGCATCGGGTCGATCCACCCCTGATGATCTTCGCCATCCCGCCCCTGGCGCTGTTCTTCTTCAAGGTAGCCAAGATCATCTTCCTTTATCGCCGAGCGGTCGGGGTCAACCTCAAGGACGCTTTCGCAGCGGCGCTGGCCGGGCTTGCGCTGTCGCATACCATCGCCAAGGCGGTACTGTACGGGTTCTTCACCAGCAGCATGCCGTTCTTCCGCACGCCGAAAAATGCCGATAGCCATGGATTGCTGGTAGCGATTGCCGAAGCGCGCGAAGAACTGTTCATCATGTTGCTGCTGTGGGGCGCGGCAGCCGGGATCTACCTGGTGCAAGGGTTGCCGAGCTCGGACATGCGGTTCTGGGTCGCGATGCTGCTGGTGCAGTCACTGCCATACCTGGCGGCGCTGGTCATGGCTCTGTTGTCGTCGTTGCCCAAGCCCGAGCACAAGATGGCCGAGCCTCAGGAGGCTTGAGGATGCCGGGGCCGCGCAGCGGCCCGATGCCCCGTGCCGACAACCCTTGTTTGATATAAGATAACGCCCCTCGTTTTTCCGCCTTGCCTTGCCCCGGAGTTCCCCATGACGGCCCCAGCCGAGCTCTCGCCTACCCTTCAACTGGCCTGCGACCTGATCCGTCGCCCCTCGGTCACCCCTGTCGACGCCGACTGCCAGGCGCAGATGATGAAGCGCCTGGGCGCCGTGGGCTTTCAGCTCGAACCGATGCGCATCGAGGACGTCGACAACTTCTGGGCCACCCATGGTAACCAGGACGGTCCGGTGCTGTGCTTCGCCGGCCACACCGATGTGGTCCCCACCGGCCCGGTGCAGCAGTGGCAGCATGAGCCGTTCGAGGCGCTGATCGATGCCGACGGCATGCTCTGCGGTCGCGGCGCCGCCGACATGAAGGGCAGCCTGGCCTCCATGGTGGTCGCCAGTGAGCGTTTCGTGCAGGACTACCCGAACCACCGCGGCAGGGTCGCCTTCCTGATCACCAGCGATGAAGAAGGCCCGGCCCATCACGGTACCAAGGCTGTGGTCGAGCGCCTGGTCGCGCGCAACGAGCGCCTGGACTGGTGCATCGTCGGCGAGCCGTCGAGCACTACCCTGCTCGGTGACGTGGTCAAGAACGGCCGCCGTGGCTCGCTCGGCGCCAAACTGACCGTGCGCGGCAAACAAGGCCATGTGGCCTACCCGCACCTGGCGCGCAACCCGATCCACCTGGCCGCGCCGGCGCTGGCAGAGCTGGCCGCCGAACACTGGGATGAAGGCAACGCGTTCTTCCCACCGACCAGCTTCCAGATCTCCAACCTCAACTCCGGTACCGGCGCCACCAATGTGGTACCTGGCGATCTGACCGCGCTGTTCAATTTCCGTTTCTCCACCGAGTCGACGGTCGAAGGCCTGCAAGCGCGAGTATCGGCAATCCTCGACAAGCATGAACTGGACTGGTCGATCGACTGGGCGCTTTCGGGCCTGCCATTCCTGACCGAACCCGGTGAACTGCTCGATGCCGTGTCGGCCAGCATCAAGGGCGTCACCGGCCGTGATACCCAGCCGTCCACCAGCGGTGGTACGTCCGATGGCCGGTTCATCGCCACCATGGGCACCCAGGTCGTTGAACTGGGCCCGGTCAATGCAACGATCCACCAGGTCGACGAGCGCATCCTGGCCAGCGACCTCGACCTGCTGACCGAGATCTACTACCAGACCCTGGTGCGGTTGCTCGCCTGATGCTCGCCTGCCCTATTTGCCATGCGGCCCTGACGCGGCTCGACAACGGTGTGGTGTGCCCGGCCGGCCACCGCTTCGACCGTGCCCGCCAGGGTTACCTGAACCTGCTGCCTGTGCAGCACAAGAACAGCCGTGACCCTGGCGACAATCAGGCCATGGTCGAAGCACGCCGGGATTTCCTCGATGCCGGCCATTACGCGCCCGTGGCCCGCCGCCTGGCCGAGCTGGCCACTGAGCGCCAGCCCGGTGCCTGGCTCGACATCGGCTGCGGCGAAGGCTACTACACCGCGCAGCTCGCACAGGCCCTGCCACAGGCTGACGGCTACGCCCTGGACATCTCGCGCGAAGCCGTCAAACGCGCCTGCCGCCGCGAGCCTTCGGTCACCTGGATGGTCGCCAGCATGGCCCGCGTACCCTTGGCCGATGCCAGTTGCCAGTTCATCGCCAGCGTCTTCAGCCCGCTGGACTGGGCCGAGGCCCAGCGCCTGCTGAGCCCGGGTGGCGGCCTGATGCGGGTGGGCCCGACCAGCGGCCACCTGATGGAGTTGCGCGAAGTGCTCTACGATGAAGTTCGCCCTTATGCCGACGACAAACACCTGGCCCTGGTACCGCAGGGCATGGCCCATGCCCACAGCGAAACCCTGGAGTTCAGGCTGAGCCTGGCTGCACCCAAAGCCCGCGCCGACCTGCTGGCCATGACCCCGCACGGCTGGCGCGCCAGTGCCGAGAAACGCGCGCGGGTGATCGACCAGGCCGAGCCCTTCGACGTCACGGTTTCCATGCGTTATGACTATTTCGTGCGCCAAGACTGAGCACACCCGGAGCCCTTATGCGCCAACCTGATATCGAGATCTACCTGAAGGACGCTGACGTCGACCACAAGCAGATTGCCCAATGGCTCGGCGAAGCGATCGGCCCCTGCAGCGAATGGCAGCAGAAAGGCCAGACCTTCAAATGCAAGGCCGGTAACATTCCGGTCACCTGGTTACCCAAGGCTGTAGGGAAATGGAACAGCCTTTACCTGGAAAGCGACCAGACCCCATGGGACGATGACGTCGCCTGCGCCCGCGCCGCATTCACCGCACTGGGCGTGGAAGTGCGCTGCGCGCCGGGTGGCTGGGTCGAGGAAGATGGCGAGGAAGATGCCGATCGCTGGATCCGCATCAGCGCTGACGGTGAAGAGGAAATCACCTGGCGTACCTCGTGAGCGGCAAGCTTTAAGCGGCAAGCTGCAAGAGGGTTCGCATCAGGCTGCAAGTTACACGGTCAACTTGCAGCTTGAGGCTTGAGGCTTGAGGTTTGGGACTTAGAGCCCTACCACGTCCTCGGCTTGCAGGCCTTTCTGGCCCTGCACGCAGGAGTACTCGACCCGCTGCCCTTCGACCAGGGTACGATGCCCCTCACCGCGGATCGCCCGATAATGGACGAACACATCCGCACCACCTTCGCGCTGAATGAAGCCAAAGCCCTTGGCATCGTTGAACCACTTTACATTCCCAGTCTCACGAGACGACATCTGAACTACTCCGGATTTTTATTGTGAAGATCGCCTTGTAGACACAGGGTTTCCTCCCCGTGCCGACGCCGCTTGCCGAAATATCCTGCAAGTGGCAGGCCGAGTATATGACACAGAACAAATAATTTTCATGACCGCCGCGCCCTTTGCAGGATTTTGCTGAACTTACGCCGATACGGCAGACTAACTGATTGCACACTTACTAAAAATCACACCCAGGGCACACACCCCATGACCCGTTCTCCCCTGCGCCGCCTGATCTTCGGCGCTCTGCGTCGCCTGTTGTACCTGTGGGTGCGCTCCGAGACCATCAATCAGTCCGCCATGAGCCTGCAACTCGACCGCAGCCGCCCGGTGTTCTATGCCCTGCCCTCGCCATCGCTCACCGACCTGGCCGTACTCGACCACGAGTGCACCAAGGCGGGGCTGCCGCGCCCGGTACTGCCGGTAGCTGTGGGCACACTGCACGAGCCGGCCGGTTTCTTCTACCTCACCCCCGACCCGGACTGGCTCGGCCGCCAAGACAAGCGCGGCGCGCCTCCTGCCCTTGAGCGTGTGATTGCAGCAGTCAGCAAGCATGCCGAGGAAGATGCACAGATCATCCCGGTCAGTGTGTTCTGGGGCCAGACGCCTGCAAGCGAATCGAGCCCGTGGAAATTGCTGTTCGCCGACAGCTGGGCGGTAACCGGGCGCCTGCGCCGGCTACTGACCATCCTGATACTGGGGCGCAAGACCCGCGTGCAGTTCTCGGCGCCGATCCAGGTGCGTGACCTGGTGCAGCACAACAAAGGCCATGAGCGCACCGTGCGCATGGCCCAACGCCTGATGCGCGTACACTTTCGCAACCTCAAGACTGCAGTGATCGGCCCGGACATCTCGCACCGGCGCAATCTGGTGAAAGGCCTGGTGCACGCACCACTGGTTCGCCAGGCCATCGGCGAACAAGCCCAACGGGAAAACATTCCCGTGGCCAAGGCTGAAGCACAGGCCCTGCGCTACGGCAACGAGATCGCCTCGGACTACACCTACACCGCGATCCGCTTCCTGGAAGTGGTACTCAGCTGGTTCTGGAACAAGATCTACGACGGTATCAAGGTCAACCACATCGAGCAGGTGCAAGGCATCGCGCCGGGCCACGAAGTTATCTACGTACCGTGCCATCGCAGCCACATCGACTACCTGCTGCTGTCGTACCTATTGTTCCGCAACGGCCTGACGCCACCGCACATTGCTGCCGGCATCAACCTCAACATGCCAGTGATCGGCGGCCTGCTGCGCCGCGGCGGCGCTTTCTTCATGCGCCGCACGTTCAAGGGCAACCCGCTGTACACCGCAGTGTTCAACGAATACCTGCACACCCTGTTCACCAAGGGGTTCCCGGTCGAGTACTTCGTCGAGGGCGGGCGCTCGCGCACCGGGCGCATGCTGCAACCGCGCACGGGGATGCTGGCGATCACCCTGCGCAGCTTCCTGCGCTCATCGCGCACACCGATCGTCTTCGTGCCGGTGTACATCGGCTACGAACGGGTACTGGAAGGCCGCACCTACCTGGGTGAACTGCGTGGCGCCAGCAAGAAGAAAGAGTCGATCTTCGACATATTCAAGGTCATCGGCGCGCTGAAGCAACGCTTCGGCCAGGTCTACGTCAACTTCGGCGAACCGATCCGCCTGGCAGCCTTTCTCGACCAACAGCAACCCGGCTGGCGCGAACAGGCACTTGGCCCGCAGTTCCGTCCGGCCTGGCTGAACGAGACCACCACCCGCCTGGGTGAAACCGTAGCCCGTCACCTCAACGAAGCCGCAGCGGTCAACCCGGTCAACCTGGTAGCCCTGGCACTGCTCTCCACCAGCCGCCTGGCCCTGGACGAAAGTGCCCTGACCCGGGTACTGGACCTGTACCTGGCCCTTTTGCGCAAGGTCCCCTATTCGCAGCACACCACCCTGCCCGAAGGTGACGGCCAGGCGCTGATCGAACATGTCAGGGGCATGAACCTGCTGGCGGAACAAAAAGACGCCCTTGGCCGCATTCTCTACCTGGATGAAGCCAATGCAGTGCTGATGACCTATTACCGCAACAACGTCCTGCACATCTTTGCCTTGCCGGCGTTACTGGCGAGCTTCTTCCACAGCAGCTCACGGATGAGCCGTGAACTGCTCGGGCAGTATGTACACGCGTTGTACCCGTACCTGCAGGCCGAACTGTTCCTGCGCTGGGCACCCGAGCAACTGGACGAGGTGATCGATCAGTGGCTGGCGGCACTGGTCGAACAGGGCCTGCTGCGCCGCGAAAACGATGTGTACGTGCGCCCGGCCCCCAGTTCGCGCCAGTTCGTTTTGCTGACGCTGCTGGCCCGCACCATCACCCAGACCCTGCAGCGCTTCTACATGGCCACCTCGCTGTTGCTCAACAGCGGCCAGAACACCCTCAGCGCCGAAGCACTGGAAGACCTCTGCGTGATGATGGCCCAGCGCCTGTCGATACTGCATGGCCTGAACGCCCCCGAGTTCTTTGACAAGACGCTGTTCCGCCACTTCATCCAGACCTTGGTCGAGCAAGGTGTGCTGCGCCCGGATGGCAACGGCAAACTGGGCTACCACGACAAACTTGGCGAACTCGCCGAAGGGGTGGCCAAGCGTGTGTTGTCGGCAGAGCTGCGCCTTTCGATCCGGCAGGTGGCGCTGCACCGTGAACATGCGCTGGAAGCATCGATCCTCTAAGGCATCATCAACCGGAAAAATCCGTTAAAGTCCTTGGGCTTGGCCACAAGCCAGCCCAAGGACAACGGAGAATCCATGAAAAAGCTCGTTATGCTGTGTTGCGCATCCCTGCTCGCAGCCTGTTCCAGCCACACCCCATCGCCACAGGCCAGCCTGGACGGTGAAGTCTTCTACCTGCAGCGCATTGCCCTGCCGCCCAGCGCCACCTTGAGTGTCGAACTGCAAGACGTGTCGCTGATGGACGCCCCTGCGGTGACCCTGGCCCGCCAGGCCGGCCCGGTCAAAGGCAACGTGCCACTGCCGTTCCACCTCACGTATGACCCAGCCCAGGTCAAGCCTGGCCACCGCTACGCGGTGAGCGCCCGCATCGAGCTGAACGGCAAGCTGCTGTTCATCAACACCGAGCATCATGGGGTCAAACTCGACGGCAGCGATGAGCAGCCAGTACGGATCAAAGTCGATCCGGTGCGCTGATCCCCGCCTACTTCTGTTCAAAAGGAAAGCTTCATGATTCGCTCCTCCCTGCGCTTGACCACCCTGTGCGCCGGCCTGCTGCTGTCGGCCAGCGCGCTGGCCCTGTCACTTGGCGACCTGAGCCAGAAAGACGCCACCGGCGGCCTGAAGGATGCCCTGACCCAAGGGGCGCAGCTCGCCGTCAAGCAACTGAGCACCCCAGGCGGGTTCAGCAATAACCCCGACGTACGCATCGAGTTGCCAGGCAACCTCGGCAAAGCCGCCAAAGCCATGAAGATGTTTGGCAAAGGTGATGAGGTTACCGCCCTGGAAGACAGCATGAACAAGGCCGCTGAAGCGGCGGTGCCGCAGGCCCAGGCGATCCTGGTGGACGCGGTGAAGAACATGAGTGTGACCGACGCCAAGGGCATTCTCAGCGGCGGTGACGACTCGGCCACCCAGTACCTGAACAAGAGCAGCCGGGAGCAGATCCGCGCCAAGTTCCTGCCCATCGTCAAGGCGGCGACCGACAAGGTTGGCGTGGTTCAACAATACAACAGCTTTGCCGGCCAGGCGTCAGCCCTGGGCCTGGGCGATGCCAAGAGTGCCAACGTCGAGAGCTATGTGACCGAAAAAGCCCTCGACGGCCTGTTTGAAATGATCGCCAAACAAGAACAGAGCATTCGTCAGAACCCTGCACAGGCGGCTACCAGCCTGGCCAAGAAGGTATTTGGCGCCCTGTGACCCGCGAAGGGAGGGCGACGCCCTCCCCCGCAGCCTTCAGCCCTTCTTCACCCTGAACCACGCCGCATACAATGCCGGCAGGAACAACAGGGTCAGCGCCGTGGCAACGATCAACCCGCCCATGATCGCCACCGCCATCGGCCCATAGAACACGCTTCTGGACAACGGAATCATCGCCAGCACCGCCGCCAGTGCGGTCAGCACGATCGGCCTGAAGCGTCGCACGGTAGCCTCGATGATCGCCTGCCAACGGTCCAGCCCCGAGGCGATATCCTGCTCGATCTGATCCACCAGGATCACCGAGTTGCGCATGATCATCCCCGCCAGGGCAATGGTGCCAAGCATGGCGACGAAGCCGAACGGCTGGCGGAACACCAACAGGAACAAGGTCACGCCGATCAGCCCCAGTGGCGCCGTGAGGAACACCATCACCGTGCGCGAGAAGCTGCGCAGCTGGATCATCAGCAAGCTGAGCACCACTACGATGAACAACGGCATACCGGCGTTCACCGACTTCTGCCCACGCTCGGAGTCCTCGACTGTGCCGCCCACTTCCAGCAGGTAGCCATCAGGCAGCTTGTCCTTGACCTCCTGCAAGGTCGGGGCAATCTGCCTGACCAGGGTCGCCGGCTGCTGCTTGTCATAGATGTCGGCGCGTACGGTCACCGTCGGCAAGCGGTTACGGTGCCAGATGATGCCTTCCTCGAAGCCATAGTCCAGGGTCGCTACCTGCGATAGCGCAACGCTCTGGCCGTTGTCGGTGGGCAACGCCAGGCTGCCAAGGTTGCCCAGCTCGCCACGTTCTTTCTGCGTGCCGCGCAAAAGAATCTCGATCAGCTCGTTGTCCTCCCGGTACTGGCTCACCGTGGTACCGGTGAGCGAGCTTCGCAGGAAGCTCGACAGGTGCGCGGTGCTTACGCCAAGTGCGCGCGCACGGTCCTGGTCGATCGCCAGGAACACCGCCTTGCTCGGCTCTTCCCAGTCAAGGTGCACGTTCACCACATGCGGGTTCTCGCGCACCTTGTCCGCGACTTCGCGGGCCAGGGCGCGCACCTTCTCGATATGCTCGCCCGTGACCCGGAACTGCACCGGGTAGCCCACGGGCGGGCCGTTTTCCAGGCGGGTGACACGGGCACGCAGGTCAGGGAATTGCTGGTCCACAGTGTTGATCAGCCAACTGCGCAAGCGCTCGCGCTCCTCCATGGACGTGGCCAGCACGACGAACTGGGCAAAACTGGCGGCGGGCAGTTGCTGGTCCAATGGCAGATAGAAACGCGGCGACCCCGTGCCCACGTAGGCCACATAGTTGTCGATGCCATCCTGCTGCTTGAGCAGGGCCTCCAGTTGCTTGACCCGCTCGGTGGTATTGCCCAGCGACGCACCCTCGGCCAGTTTCAGGTCGACCATCAGCTCTGGGCGGCCGGACGCCGGGAAGAACTGCTGCGGCACGAAGCGGAACAACGCAATGCTGCCGACAAAGGCTGCGATAGTCAGCAGGATGACCGTCTTGCGCCTCCGCACGCACCACTCCACCACACGTCGCACACGCTGGTAGAAAGGTGTGGCATAGGGGTCTGGCGCATGCCCACTACCGTCATGACGGGCGGCATGCAGCTTGGCCAGGTCCGGCAGCAACCGTTCACCCAGGTAAGGTACGAACACCACGGCCACCACCCATGAGGTGATCAGCGCGATGGTCACCACCTGGAAGATCGAGCGGGTGTACTCACCCGTACTCGACGCTGCCGTGGCAATCGGCAGGAAGCCGGCAGCGGTAATCAGCGTACCGGTCAGCATCGGGAAGGCCGTACTGGTCCAGGCGTAACTGGCAGCCTTGAACCGATCGAAGCCCTGCTCCATCTTGATCGCCATCATTTCCACGGCAATGATCGCGTCGTCCACCAGCAGGCCCAAGGCCAATACCAGCGCGCCCAGCGAGATCTTGTGCAGGCCGATGCCGAAATAGTGCATGGCGGCAAACGTCATCGCCAGTACCAGGGGTATCGCCAGGGCCACCACCAGACCGGTACGCAGGCCAAGTGAGAAGAAGCTCACCAACAGCACGATGACCAGCGCCTCGACCAGCACCTGGACGAACTCACCCACGCCCGCCTTGACCGCCGCCGGCTGGTCGGAGACCTTGCGCAGCTGCATGCCGGCCGGCAGGTTGCGCGCCAAGCGCTCGAACTCACCTTCCAGTGCCTTGCCCAGCACCAGGATGTCGCCGCCATCTTTCATCGACACGGCCAGGCCGATCGCGTCTTCGCCCATGAAGCGCATGCGCGGCGCAGGCGGGTCATTGAAGCCACGGTAGACCTCGGCGACATCGCCGATACGGAAGGTACGGTCCCCTACCCGAATGGGAAACTGACGAATCTGCTCGACACTGTCGAACTGCCCGCTGACGCGCAGTTGCAAGCGCTCGCTAGGGGTTTCGAAAAAGCCGGCGGTACTCACCGCGTTCTGCTCCCGCAGCGCTTGCTGCACGGCCTCCAGCGGCACGCCCAGGGTGGCCAGCTTGAGGTTGGACAGCTCGATCCAGATTTTTTCGTCCTGCAGGCCGATCAGTTCGACCTTGCCCACGTCCTTGACCCGTTGCAGCTGGATCTGGATGCGGTCGGCGTAGTCCTTCAGTACCGCATAGTCGAAGCCGGTGCCGGTGAGCGCATAAATGTTGCCGAAGGTGGTGCCGAACTCATCATTGAAGAACGGCCCCTGGATTTCCGGGGGCAGGGTGTGGCGGATATCCGCGACCTTCTTGCGGATCTGGTACCACAGCTCGGGGATGTCCTTGGAATGCAGCGAGTCCCGGGCCATGAAGGTCACCTGCGATTCGCCGGGGCGCGAGAACGAGACGATTTTCTCGTACTCGCCGGTTTCCATCAGCTTCTTCTCGATGCGCTCGGTGACCTGGCGCGACACTTCCTCGGCCGTGGCCCCCGGCCACAGGGTACGGATGACCATGGCCTTGAAGGTAAAGGGTGGATCCTCGCTCTGCCCCAGCTTGGTGTAGGACATGGCGCCAATGGCAGCCAGCAGGATCATCAGGAACAGTACGATCTGGCGATTGCGCAGCGCCCAGGCGGAAAGGTTGAAACCCATCGGGACTTACTCCTTGGCCGTCAGGTTCACCACACGGTTGGTACGGTCCACCGGCCGCACCTCCTGCCCTTCGCGCAGCACGTGGCCGCCGGCGGCAACCACCCAGTCGCCAGGGTTCAGGCCTTCAAGTACGGGGACAGTATCACTGCCATAAGGCCCCAGGCGCACGGCGGCACGCTCCAGTCGACGGTCCTGGTTGACTCGCCAGACGTACGCCTGGCCGTTTTCAGCGGTAATCGCCGAGAGAGGTACAGCCAGCGGGATCAGCCCGTCATGGGCGATGAATACCCGTGCGCTCTGCCCAAGATCGGCGGGCACCTTGGCCGAGTTGAACGCGATGCGTGCGGCGAAGGTACGGGAACGGGGGTCGGCTGCGGGCGACAGCTCACGGATACGGCCCTGGAAGCGCTCATTGCGCCGCGACCACAGCTCGACACTGACCTGCTGGCCAACGGCGAAGCGGGCGAACTGCTGCTCCGGCAGGCCGATGACGACTTCGCGTTCACCGTCGGCCGCCAGCGTGAACACCGTCTGCCCGGCAGCCACCACCTGGCCGACCTCGACCTGACGCTTGGCGATCACGCCGGCCTGGGGCGCACGCAACACGGCGTAACCGGCCTGGTTGCCAGCCACGTCGAACTCGGCTTTGGCCTGCTTGAGGCGCGCGAGCCCGGCCCGGTAGAGATTTTCGGCATTGTCGTACAGAGAGTGGCTGACCATCTGCCGATCCAGCAGCTTGCGGTAGCGGTCACGCTCGGCGCGCACCAGCGCCAGGTTGGCCTCGGCGGCCGCCAATTGGGCGCGGTTGGCCTCGAGTTGCAGGCGCACGTCCTGGGGGTCGAGCTCTGCCAGTGGCTGATCGGCCTGGACCCGCTGCCCCTCCTCGACCAGGCGTTTGCTGACCTTGCCAGCGATGCGGAACGCCAGCTCCGGCTCGAAACGCGCTCGCACCTCGCCAGGGTAGCTGTCGGCTGAGGCTTGGGCCGGTTGCGGCTGGACCACCAGCGCCGGGCGCGGAGCAGTGGGCGGGGCGGCTTCCTGCCCGCAGGCCGCCAGCAACAAGGCGGCAGCGGCAGGCAGAGCGAGGCACAAGGCATGACGCAACATGATGAATCCTTTCGCGACGAGCGCATCGAATATTTATACTGTCGAGTATATTAAATCAGGGAACCGAAGCCGGGAAGCCAGCGTCGGAAAGAAAATCAACGTTAACGATGGGCCATTCCCTGAAGCCGGAAGGCAACCGAGCCGGTAAGATGGGGGCCCCTTCAACCAGACACGGATTCCAATGCCCAACGACGCACCCATCGGCCCAGGTCGCCCCAAGGACCTGGCCAAGCGCGAGGCGATCCTCGAAGCGGCCAAGACGCTGTTCCTCAGCCTCGGCTATGCCAACACCAGCATGGATGCGGTCGCTGCGGCGGCAGGTGTTTCAAAACTCACGGTCTATAGCCACTTCAACGATAAACAGACGCTGTTTGGCTCTGCGGTCATGGCTACCTGCCAGAATCAGCTACCCGACCTGATGTTCGAGTACCCCGAGGGCGCGGCCGTCGAACAGGTGTTGCTGAACATTGCCCGGGGCTTCCAGGCGTTGATCAGCAGTGATGAGGCGGTCAAGTTGAGCCGCCTGATCATGGCCCAGGGCAGTCAGGACCCAAGCTTTGGCGAGTTCTTTTACGAAGCCGGGCCGAAACGGGTGCTGGCGGGCATGGAAGGGCTGTTGCGTGGAGTCGCCGAGCGCGGCCTGTTGCGCATCGACAACCCGTTGCACGCGGCCGAGCACTTCTTCTGCCTGGTCAAAGGAGCGCCCGATTACCGGTTGCTGCTGGGGTGTGCAGGGCCATTGGAGGGAGATGAGGCCGAGGCGCATGTGCGCGAGGTGGTGGGGGTGTTCTTGCGGGCGTTCCAACTCTAAACAAATCCGCCAGAGCCTGTTTAACCAACATGACTACCTGGCATTTTTGTCAGTAGTCAACCATGCAATTCTTCAGCAAGCTCGTATTGAATCTGCGAATATGAGCTCGCCCCATGACAGCGCCAAAACTGAAGATTTTTTACAAAGGCAATAAGCTTTCGACGTTATATACAAGCAGTGTTCACCAGACAGTGCTCAGCGCCAATGACCAGAACCTATGCGAAACGACAGGCCTGCCTTCGCAAACAAGCCTCTTGGCCACTGATGCACAAGAGTCAACAGTCAACATTCTCTCAGAAAGCCAGACGACCATCGCCTACGCTCCCTACGGTAATGACAGTCGCCCGTCTGCCAGCCCATTGTTATCTCGATTCACAGGCCAGAGCTGGTTGCCCTCTGCCATAGGCTACATGCTGGGTAATGGTCACCGCCTTTTCAATCCAGGACTGATGCGCTTTCACAGTGCAGATAGCTTGTCGCCATTTGAAAGGGGGGGGATCAATGCTTACGCTTACTGCATGAATGATCCTATTAACAGATCGGATCCTAGCGGCATGTTTTCGATAGTAAAATTCATGACCGGAGGATACAGCGCAAATAAAATCTCTCGTCGCCTGAATCAGCAAAACCCCAACCTCACACGCCGAGAATACAAAATACTTGAAAAACGCATTGCGAGCCAAAAAGTGAAAGGGATGAAGGAGACAAAAGCCCACCAGAGCGAATTTGGAAAAAAAGGTGAGCAAAGAATCCTCAACGCCACCCTCCAAGAAGCCATATTAATGAGTCTTACCCCTGTAACAATCAAGGGCAAAACTCGATACGTCCGCCCGGCAAACCACAGGGAGTCAATCGCCTCGATAAACTCAACATCCTGGGAAGATATAGAAAACAGGTTTGAAAAAATCAAAGCTGCAAGCAGGAGCGACGTTGCCCCTACCTCAGCTACTCTCTCCAGCATGCCAGGTCAGCCGTCGAATACGTGGCCGCGAATCAGGCCAGCATCGCAAAATTTCCTTGATTTCACCGGTAATTACATCGACAAGGAAGTAGATAGACTCCGCAATATCGTGAGTTAGCCTTGAGGCAAGACTCACAAGATGGTTTCGCAGTTGCGATCAAACTTTTAACGTCTTCTTCGGATAAATGTCATACCGGCTCGACTTGCCTTCCAGGCTATGACTCGGCTTCGGCCCGTCGATGATCGGTGCTTTGCGCGGCCGCTTCACCACCACCCGGTGGCTGGCCAGCGCCAGCGCGGCTTCGAGCAAAGCCGGGGCATCCAGGTCATCGCCGACCAATGGCCGGAATACGCGCATTTCCTTTTTCACCAGGGCGCTCTTGTCCCGGTGCGGGAACATGGGGTCAAGGTAGATCACCTGCGGCGCCTCCCCTTCCCAGCTGCGCATACGCTCGATGGCGTTGCCTGTCAGCAGCCGCATGCGGCCGACGATAGGCCCTACCTCGTCATCCGACCGGGCTCGCGTCAGGCCGTCTTCCAGCAAGGCGGCTATCAGCGGCTGGCGCTCGATCAGGGTCATCTGGCAACCCAGGCTGGCCAGCACGAACGCGTCCTTGCCCAAACCCGCCGTGGCATCTAGCACTTGTGGCCGCACGCCTTGGGCGATGCCCACGGCCTTGGCGATCATCTGCCCGTTGCCACCGCCAAACTGGCGCCGATGCGCTGCCTGGCCTTCGACGAAGTCTACCCGCACTGGCCCGGGTGCCTGCGGGCCCAACTGCTGGATCTGCAAGCCATCGGCGCCCACCTGCACAGCGAAACCGGCGGCATCGTCCTGCAGCGGCAGGCCCAGGCGCTCGGCCCATGCCGTAGCCTGTTGCGCATATTCAGCCGACATCGCTTCGACTCTGATACCCGTGCCTTGCTCTTCCATCATCCACACCTGAAAATTCGAACCAAGCCCTTAATGAATCGGCACCATCGGCCGATACAGGCAATATCCCGCTATTCTGCCAGAGCACAACGCGCACGACTGCCATGACAGATACTCTTCCCATCGGCTTGACCTACCTGTCGCCCGTCGGCAACTACGGTCGGCAGAATACCCAGGCACTGGGGGGCGTCAGTCACCTGTGGCAGGATTTCTTTGCCCGCGCCATGGCCGAGCAGCAAGGGGATGAGGCAGACAGCACCCATCAGGCGCTGGCGCAGTACGACAAAATCAGCGGCGAGCCGATTGGCGGGGCCAGGGCCCTGGCCCTGATCGATGCCCAACGCGCCTGCCCCGTGCACGACACCATCGTTGCACCACCCGAGCCTCTGTTCCTGCCCAAGGCTGAGCTGGAAGCCAACCTGCTGGAGCCAGCGCCGGAGCCATTCAGCGCCGCCGAGATGATTCAGCAGCAGCGCCAACTGGACATCAGCAACAGTTGGCTGCGCCCAGTGGTCATGAGCCAGGGTCAGCCGCTTGCCGAGCCAGGCCCTGCGCCCTCCCCGCGCCCGTTGCACCTGCCTATCGCCGAGTTCGAGACGGGCCTGCTCGACCCCGCGCCGGAGCCATTCGACGCAGCGACCATGGCCAAGCAGCAGAACGATCTGGAATTCGACATCCACTGGGCGCGCCCGGTAGTGCTGAACAACGTTCGCATCCACGCCTGAGCTTAACGGCAGATCTGCCACAGCCCCATGTCCAGGTGAAAGTGATTGCGGTGGGCGGCATTGTATTCCGGCCCCAGCACCGTACTGAAGCTCTTACAGGCCGCTTGCTGCACTTGCCGCAGGAATGCCGCCTTTTGCCCGCCTGCCTGCCAGTCCCGCGCCAGCACGATCCGCTGCCCGTCCTGCAGGCGAAAGCCGCTGATATCCAGCGCATTGGCCGTGGCATGCTGACTGAGCCGGCCCTGCTTGCGGTTATAGACGTTGCGGCAGGAGAAGCTGCCCAGATGATCGACCTGCGCCACCGGCTGGCCAAACACCTGCTGCGCTGCAGGTTGCAAGCCATGCTTTTCGAACAGCGCATAGGCCACCGCCAACGGGCAACTGGCCAGGAAGCTGCTACTCAACCGCGCCTGGCCTTGTTCTATACGCCAGACGTTTTGCAACGGGCAATTGGCCGATGCCGGGCTATCGGCCTGCGCCCGATAGCGCAGGCTCGTGGTCGCCAACGCTTGGCGGCACAACTGCGGATCATCACGCAGACGCGAAAGCTTATAGGGCGTCAGCAGGTTCGGCGGCTGACGAACGTCCAGTGCTGCCCACGGATCCCAGGCCTGCGGCAGGCGCCAACCCCACTGCCATAAAAGGCCTGCTACCAGCAGCAGCCCGCACAGCAGCACCAATGCGCGCACCGCGCTTCAGCGCCGGAACAGGTCGTTGAGCTGGGCGAACGGCAACGCCTGCTCACCATAGCTGAACGTACCCTGGTCACGAACTTCCAATGCCGCGCGCTGAAACGCACCGAGCGCCGCACGGGCCAGCGAAGAGCCCACGCTGATGCGGCGTACGCCCAAGTCCTGCAACTGATTGACGCTCAATGGCACACCCGCCAGCCCCATCAGCACATTGACAGGTTTCGGCTCCACCGCCTGTACCACCGCGCGGATCTCTTCGACAGTGCGCAAACCCGGCGCATAGAGCACGTCGGCGCCCGCTTCGGCATAAGCCTGCAGACGCAGGATGGTGTCATCCAGGTCCATTCGCCCGTGCAGCAGGTTTTCCGCGCGGGCGCAGAGCATGAAGGGAAATGGCAGGCTGCGCGCTGCCTGCACTGCAGCCCTCACCCGCTCTACGGCCAGGCCCAGGTCATAGATCGGCGCGTCGCTGCGCCCACTGGCATCTTCGATCGAGCCGCCGACCAACCCTGCTTCAGCGGCACGCAGGATGGCGTGGGCACAGTCTTCAGGCAGGTCACCAAAACCATTTTCCAGGTCGGCGGCAACGGGCAAGGCAGTGGCATCGACGATCATCCCGGCGTTGTCGAGTGTCTCGTCCAGGCTCAGCGCCGCTTCGGCATCCGCTCGCCCAAGGCTGAAGGCAAGGCCTGCACTGGTGGTAGCCAGCGCCTCGAAGCCGAGGCTTGCCAGGAGCTTGGCGGAGCCGGCATCCCACGGGTTGGGGATGACGAACGCGCCATCGCGCTCGTGCAGGGCTTTGAAGGCTTCGGCACGCAGGGTTTGTACATCCATGATCACAACCTCCGGCTGGTCGGTAAGGGTCAAAGTAGCCCCAGTTGTTCGACCTCAGGGGCGCGTGGCAATTCCGGCAAAGCTGCCAACCCCGGCAAGCGCGCCATCAGCCGCTGATGAAAACGCTGAGCCAACGCGGCGGCCAGGCGGTTGTCCGAGGTGTGCAGGAAGATGTACGGGCTACGGCCTTCCTCGATCCAGCTGGCGACCTTTTCAACCCACGGCGAAAGGAACGCTTCATTGGCGTCGAGCTCGGGATGGCCGATAAAACGGACCTGGGGGTGCTGGCTGAAAGCTGCGGGGCGCGGCGCAACCCTGGGCTTCTTGGCTTGCGCGTCGAGCACGGCGGCCTCACGCGAGGTACAGCTGAACAATGCACGCGAGTCCAGGCAGATACGTTCAACACCGCGCTCGTGCAGCAAACGGTTGAGCAGGCGCTCCTCCTCACCCTTGGTGAAAAAAGCCTGGTTACGCACTTCCACCGCCACAAGCACGCCGATTTCATCGAGAAAATGCCCCAGCTCAGCCAGGCGAGCCGGGCCGAACTGAGCCGGCAATTGCAACCAGTACGGAGACACCCGCTGGCCAAGGGGCGCCATCAGCCGGGTGAAGTCCAGTGCGGCTTCCAGCCGCTCGCGCAGGTCGCCTTCATGGCTGACATCACGGGGGAACTTGGCAGTAAAACGAAAGTGCCCAGGCATGACCTGCGCCCACCGCTCGACAGTGCTCGGCGCCGGGCGGGCATAGAAGGTGGTGTTGCCCTCGACTGCATTCAGCACCTGGCTGTAAAGGCCAAGAAAATCGCCGGTGCGGGCGTCAGCGGGATACAGGTAGTCGCGCCAGGCGCTTTCGCTCCATGACGGGCAACCCAGGAAATAAGGCAGGTGGGATGAACTCATCCCTCAAATGTACAGGTCCAGCCCCAGCACTTCCATGTCCCAATCGGTAAAACCGGCAGTACTGAGGTAACTGGCCAGCGCAGTGGCCGTGCGGCGGTCACGGGCACGTGGGAAAACCATGTCTTGCTGGCGGGCCGGCAAGCCACCGGGACGGCGGCGCGGCGCCGCTTCCGGAGCAGCGTCGCCCTCTTCGACGAGCTCGGCATCGTCGATGCTCTCATCGCGCACCGCCGCTTTGCGCGGCGCGCGCTTTACCGGATAGGACTGCGGTGAGAAACCGTCGATACGCATGATGAGCACTCAGGACCAATGATGGCAATTTAGCAGCATCAGGGCTCCATCGCTAATGCTCTAGTGATAACTGGACCACAGTTTGCGACAAAGGTTTTATCGACAGCCGCGATAACCGACGAACAGCCGTCAGCGGGCTTTGGGCGTAGCTACGTTATCGCGCAGGTAAACCGGTTGCGCCTGATCGGCAACGATTGCCTCGCCGCGCGCCCAGGCGAAGCTGGCCAAGCTGAGGATGTCCAGCGCATTGGGCAGCGCCGCAGGGTTGCTGGCACTGGCCTGCACGGCCAGACGCTCGGCGTAGCCCCAGCCGGTGCCGGCCCCGTACCAATCGCCGCTGCTGCCATCAGGCAACGCCACGCGCTCCGGTGGCAGCACCGCTTCCAGGCCTTGCAGGCGCATTTCGCCCTCCACCGCCTTGTAGCAACCCCAGTACACCTCGTCCATGCGTGCATCGATGGCAGCCGCTACCTGCTGCGCGCCATGCTCGCGCAACGCACCCTGGGCCAGCGCGGCCAGGTTGGACACTGGCAGTACCGGGCGCTCCAGGGCGAAAGCCAGGCCTTGCACCACGCCGATGGCGATGCGCACGCCGGTGAAGGCGCCGGGGCCACGGCCGAAGGCAATGGCATCGAGGGCATTGAGCGCCACGCCGGAGTCGCCCAGCAGCTGCTTGATCATCGGCAGCAGCTTCTGCGCATGCATGCGCGGGATCACCTCGTAATGGCTGGTTACCTTGCCATCATGCAGCAGCGCGACGGAACAGGCTTCGGTGGCGGTATCCAGGGCCAGCAGGGTGGTCATCGAACGGGTATCCAGGAACAAGTGAAAAGAGCGGCAGTATAAACGACAACGGCCCGCAAGCGGGCCGTCGTGACGCACGGTGATGAATCAGCTCAGGGCTGCCAGCACTTTGGCGGTGATTGCATCTACCGAACCCACGCCTTCGATGTGGCTGTACTTCGGCTTGCCAGCGTTGGCGGCCGACAGCTTCTGGTAGAAGTCCACCAGCGGCTTGGTCTGGGTGTGGTAGACCGACAGGCGATGACGCACGGTTTCTTCCTTGTCGTCGTCGCGCTGAATCAGGTCTTCGCCAGTAACGTCGTCCTTGCCTTCCACTTTCGGCGGGTTGTACTGAATGTGGTAGGTACGGCCCGAGGCCAGGTGCACGCGGCGGCCCGCCATGCGGCCGACAATCTCTTCGTCGTCGACGGCGATCTCGACCACTGCATCGATGTCGACACCGGCAGCGACCATGGCTTCAGCCTGCGGAATGGTGCGTGGGAAACCGTCGAACAGGCAGCCGTTGGCGCAGTCTGGCTGGGCGATGCGCTCCTTGACCAGGCTGATGATCAGCTCGTCGGAGACCAGCTGGCCGGCATCCATGACTTTCTTGAGCTCCAGGCCCAGCGGGGTACCGGCCTTGACGGCAGCACGCAGCATGTCACCGGTGGAGATCTGTGGGATACCGAACTTCTCGGTGATGAATTTTGCCTGAGTACCTTTACCGGCCCCGGGAGCTCCCAGCAGAATTACGCGCATCTCGTGCTCCTCAAATTTTTTTATGAAATTCAATGGATTCGGCAACCAGGGCCAAGTCCGGAAAATCGGGTATGACCATAAATCGGTCAGAAGGCTGCTCAAGATACACAGCGCCCGTCAGCCAGACAAGCTTCCCAAAGTTGCAGGAATGGGCCATCTGTAGCCAAGGCTGCAGGCGGTTGCGCCCAGCGCAACCACCTTCCCTGCCCTGGTTTGGCCCGCAGGGCGGCCTTGCGCGCGGGCAGCCAGCCGTGGCCTCAGCCTGTGTTGCGCAGGCCTGCGGCAATCCCTGCCACTGTCACCAGCAGGGCCTGCTCCAGCGGGCTGTCCAGAGCGGCTTCACGGCTGCGTGAGCGCGCCAGCAGCTCGGCCTGAAGCTGATGCAGCGGGTCCAGGTAGGTGTTGCGCAGGCTGATGAATTCCAGCGTTTCCGGGCTGTGCGCCAGTAGCACCTGCTGCCCGGTCAGGCCCAATACCACCTGACAGGACTGCGACAATAGGTCGCGCAGATGTGCACCTAAAGGAAGCAACTGCGGTTGCACCAGACGTTCGTCGTAGGCCTCGGCAATCTGCGCATCAGCTTTGGCCAGGACCATCTCCAGCATGTCGATGCGGGTACGGAAGAACGGCCACTGCTCACGCATCTGCGCCAGCAACTCACCCTGCCCCCGTGCCAGTGCATTGCTCAGCGCGCTCTCCCACCCCAACCAGGCCGGCAGCATCAGGCGCGTCTGGGTCCAGCCGAAGATCCATGGAATGGCACGCAGGCTTTCGATGCCACCGGCACGACGCTTGGCCGGGCGGCTGCCCAGCGGCAGGCGCCCCAGCTCCTGCTCGGGTGTGGACTGGCGGAAATACTCGACGAAATCCGGGTTCTCCCGCACCACGCGGCGGTAAGCCTTGACGCCATCGGCGGCCAGTTGGTCCATCAAGGCGCGCCAGGCCGGCTCAGGGGGTGGCGGCGGCAGCAAGGTCGCTTCCAGCACCGCCGCCAGGTACAGGTTGAGGTTCTGCTCGGCGATACCTGGCAAACCAAACTTAAAGCGGATCATCTCGCCTTGCTCGGTGGTGCGAAACCGCCCTGCCACTGACCCCGGTGGTTGCGAGAGGATCGCCGCGTGGGCCGGGCCACCACCGCGGCCGACAGTGCCGCCACGGCCATGGAACAGCAGCAGTTCGACCTGATGCTCACGGCAGATGCGTACCAGATTTTCCTGCGCCCGATATTGGGCCCAGGCCGCGGCGGTGGTCCCGGCATCCTTGGCCGAATCGGAGTAGCCGATCATCACTTCCTGCGGCCCGCGCAAGCCCGCACGATAGCCTGGCAGGCCGAGCAGCCGCTCCATCACAGGGCCCGCGCTGTCCAGATCGGCCAGGGTTTCGAACAGCGGCACCACGCGCATCGGCCTGGTCAGGCCGGCTTCCTTGAGCAGCAACTGCACAGCCAGTACGTCCGATGCAGCGCCCGCCATGGAGATGACATACGAACCGAGCGATGCGCCCGGCGCCGCAGCGATCTCGCGACAGGTGGCAAGCACTTCGGCAGTGTCCGCCTGGGGCATGAAGTGAGCCGGCAGCAATGGCCGGCGGTTTTTCAATTCGGCCTGCAGGAACGCGATACGCTTGTCTTCATCCCAGTGCGCATAGCTGCCCATGCCCAGATAATCGGTGATCTCCGACAGCGCGTCACGGTGTCGGGCGGCATCCTGGCGCACGTCCAGGCGCCCCAGAAACAGGCCAAAAGTCACCGCACGGCGCAGACTGTCGAGCAATGGCCCATCGGCAATCACGCCCATGCCACATTCGTGCAGGGACTGGTAGCACAGCTCCAGCGGCGCGATCAGGTCACGGTTTTCCACCAGCACATCGGCACTGGCCGGCTGGGTAGCGGTGAGCGACGCATGGGCCCAGGCGCGCGTCGCCCGCAAGCGGTCACGCAATTGCTTGAGCACGGCGCGGTAGGGCTCGGGGGTGTCCCCTACCCGCTCGCGCACAGCGCTGTTGGCATGCTGCATGGACAACTCTGCCGCCAGCGCGTCGACATCGCGCAAAAACAGGTCGGCCGCCATCCAGCGTGCCAGCAGCAACACTTCGCGGGTCACTGCGGCGGTCACGTTGGGGTTGCCATCACGATCGCCGCCCATCCACGAGGCAAAGCGCACAGGTGCCGCTTCCAGCGGCAGGCGCAGGCCAGTGGCGTCGAACAGCGCCTTGTCCACCTTGCGCAGGTGGCTGGGGATGGCATGCCACAGGGAATGCTCGATCACCGCGAAGCCCCATTTGGCTTCGTCTACAGGCGTTGGCCGGGTGCGCCGGATTTCTTCTGTGTGCCAGGCCTCAGCGATCAACCGGCGCAGGCGCTCGCGCACTTGCTGGCGCTCGACCGGGGTCAAATCACGATGGTCTTGCACGGCCAACTGGCCGGCAATGGCATCGTACTTCTGGATCAATGTGCGGCGTGCCACTTCGGTGGGATGCGCGGTGAGCACCAGCTGGATATCGAGCTTGGCCAATTGCCTGGCCAAGGCATCGTCCTTGTGCCCGGCCTGCTTCAGACGCGCCAGCAGCTCAGGCAGCACCCGCGCCTCAAAAGGCTCAGGCTGCTCGGCATCACGGCGCCGGATCAACTGGTACTGCTCGGCCATGTTGGCCAGGTTGAGGAACTGGTTGAAGGCACGTGCCACCGGCAACAAGTCTTCTTCAGCCAGGTTCGCCAAGGTAGAACTCAGCTGTTCGCCAGCGCTGCGCCGGTCCGCCTTGGCGCTATGGCGAATGTCCTCGATTTTCTGCAGGAACGCGTCACCGTGCTGCTGGCGAATGGTTTCGCCAAGCAACTCCCCCAACACATGGACATCTTCACGCAAGCGCACATCGATATCAGTCATTGGCCCTCTCTTCGGCGCGGCTCGCCCGCGCTCTGCTCAGGAAACAGCACTGGCCCAAGAGTGCCCACAGCGGGGCCGCCATGGCAAGCCACGACCGGTAAAGCAAACTAAAGTAAAAGTGCAGCAGTCCGATGCAATGCAGCCCTTCCGAGGCGTTTACAGAGGTCATCATGAAAATCCGCGAACTCGCCCAGCACTGGGAACAGAACGCCGCAGGCACCCTGAGCCCGACCGGCCATACCTTGCACCTGGACCTGGAGTCGGAGGCGCGCCTGGCGGCGCTCATCGACATGTACCCCAAGCGCACCGCCGAGGAACTGCTCGGTGAGCTGGTCGCAGCCGCGCTCGAGGAGCTTGAAGCCAGCTTCCCCTACGTGCAGGGCAACAAGGTCATTTCCACCGATGAAGAAGGCGATCCGCTGTACGAAGACATAGGCTCTACACCGCGCTTTCTGGCGCTTTCAAGGCGCCATCTGCACACCCTCAGCAACCCCGGCGACGGCAGCGGAAACTGACGCGCCTGCCTCCCGTTCCGGGCTGCCCTCCAGCCCGGAATACCGCTTCTGACAGTGGAAGTTCCGCTCACACACCACTGACCGATCAGTCAGAAATAGTTGGCATTTTTTTCTGAACTATTCAAAAAACGACCCAGTCACAGCCAATAGCCATCACGCTAAAACCCTGCACACTGTCGTCGTGCACCGTTGAGCTGAAGCACACGGCGATGCCAGGGATTGAGCGATGGGATGGACTGCTACGGACATCGTCGTTATCAGGAGTGATCCAATGGAGCTGACCACCATGAAGACCCGCACTTCGAAACTTTCCTCCACTCATGTGCGCGGGTTCAAGCTGGCCGCGCTGGCCCTGGGCAGTAGCCTGGTCCTGGCCGGCTGTGCGGGCAACCCGCCCACCGAGCAGTATGCCGTCACCCAGTCCGCCGTGAACTCCGCCGTCAGCGCTGGCGGTACCGAGTTCGCCGCCGTTGAAATGAAAGCGGCGCAGGACAAGTTCAAGCAGGCCGAAATCGCCATGCACGACAAGAACTACGAGGACGCCAAGCGTCTGGCCGAGCAGGCCGAATGGGACGCTCGCCTCGCCGAACGCAAGGCCCAGGCGGCCAAGGCCCAGAAGGCCGTGCAGGACGCCCGCCAGGGCGTTCAGGACGTACGTCAGGAAGGCCTGCGTAGCGCTCAGTGAGCGCCGCCCAGCCTGCCTTAGCCTTCGCACTCGATCAAAGGATGAACACTATGCGCAAACACGTCATGATTCCCGCCCTGCTGGCCCTGAGCGTCGGTCTCGCTGCCTGCTCGCACGACCCGAACGCCAACCTGGAGTCGGCCCGCACCAACTTCTCGTCGCTGCAGAGCGACCCGCAGGCGAGCAAAATCGCAGCCCTTGAAACCAAGGACGCACAAGACTGGCTGAACAAGGCCGACAAGGCCTACATGGAGCGTGAGGACAGCAAGAAAGTCGACCAGTTGGCCTACCTGACCAACCAGCGCGTTGAAGTGGCCAAGCAGACCATTGCCCTGCGCTCGGCCGAAAACGAGCTGAAAAACGCCTCGGCGCAACGTGCCCAGGCCAAGCTCGATGCCCGTGACGCGCAGATCGCCAAGCTTCAGGACAGCCTGAACGCCAAGCAGACCGACCGCGGTACGCTGGTGACCTTCGGCGATGTACTGTTCGACTTCAACAAGGCCGAACTCAAAAGCAGCGCCTTGCCCAACGTGACCAAGCTGGCCCAGTTCCTCCAGGAAAACCCTGAGCGCAAGGTCATCGTAGAGGGCTACACCGACAGCGTCGGTTCGGCCAACTACAACCAGACCCTGTCCGAGCGTCGCGCCGGTGCCGTGCGCATGGCGCTGGTACGTGCAGGCGTAGACCCTGCGCGCATCGTCGCTCAAGGCTACGGCAAGGAATACCCGGTTGCTGACAACAGCAGCAACTCGGGCCGTGCGCAAAACCGCCGGGTGGAGGTGACCATCTCCAACGACAACCAGCCCGTAGCGCCGCGTTCGGTGAGCCAGGTGCAGTAAGGCTCACAAGTCGATATAAGAACCCCGCCTTCATGGCGGGGTTCTTCTTTTTCATCGTTGGTTCGAGCGGGTCATTGCACTTGTTGCGGGGTCTGCTCACCCATGCAACGCACCGCACGCTTGCGGTTGTCGACCAGTACCCCGGTAAGGCCCTTTTGCGCTGTGTCGAACAGCACCAGCACACCGTCCACACACTGCGCCACCTGCGGCGCTGGGTCGAGGGAAACCTTGTAGTCCTCACCAGGCACGGTCTTGAGCATGGTGAAATCCTGCAGCAACAACGCATCCTCCGGCTTGGCGAAATGCAGGTAGCCGTAATACCACAGAGCCCCCACCGTCACGATGATGCTGCCGACACCGGTCAGGATCAGCGGGATGGCGTTGCGTTCTTCACTCATTGCTTGTTCTTCTCGTCAGGGTAGTTGGGCACTTCGGCCAGCCGCCGCAGGCCGTTGAAATGGCGGGGGTCATCAAGAAAACGCAGCATCACCTGGCGCCAGACCGGGTCGGCAAAGGTCTGTACATGGCCGCCGCGGGTCAGTTGCAGCACCCGTGGTGGCGGTGCGTGCTGGTACAGGCGAATGCCGTTGTTCATCGGTACCAGGTTGTCGTCGATGCTATGGAAGAACAGCTTGGGTGGGCTGCTCAGGCGCTCGACCGAACGGATCGCGCTGTCACCATCGGGTACCAGCCAGGACAACGGCACCTGCAAGGGCCAGGTCAACCACGATGTGCTCAGCGCAAAGCGCCCGACATCGCGGTAACTGGCCGGCACGCCATCGAACACCAGTGCGCTGAAGCGCAGGCATTGCTCGGGGTGGGCTGCCAGGTAGTGGATGGCCATTGCCCCGCCCAGGCTCTGCCCCAGCAATACCAGGGGTTTGCCCTTGACCTCGGGGGCCTGGTCGAGCCATGCCATGGCCGCTGCGATGTCATTGTAGACCTGTGGCAAGCCGGGCTTGCCCTGGGACAGGCCATAGCCCCGGTAATCGATCATCAGCACCTGATAGCCCTGCTCCGGCAGCCAGTAGCTACCGCCCAGGTGCCCAGCCAGATTGCCGCCATTGCCGTGCAAGTGCAGCACCGTGCCCTTGACCTCGACACCCGCCTTGGCCGGCAGCCACCAGCCATGCAGGCGGACGCCGTCGGCGGTGGTCAGGGTGACATCGCGGTACTGCAGCTTGGCACGCTCGGGCGTGAACGGCTGGCCCGGTTCCGGGTAGAACAACAGGCTGCTGCACCCGCCCAGGCCCAACAGCGCCAAACCCAGGACCAGGCAGCGGCAGCGCTCAAAGAATGTTCGCGTAGTCGGCTTCAATGCGATCAAGGCTCAGGTGGTTGAGGAAGTTGGAGAAGCACATCCAGGCCGACAGCGCATTGAGGTCGCGAAACTGCTCCGGCAGGTACTTGGGCGGTTCCACCAGGCCTTCTTCGACCAGCTGACGCAAGGTACGCATGTCTTCGAGGGTAGTCTTGCCGCAGAACAGCAGCGGAATCTGCTCGAGTTTGCCCTTTCTCACGGCCAACTGAATGTAGTTGTAAACCATGATGAAACCCTTGAGGTAGGACAAATCCTTGGTAAATGGCAGACCATTGGGCACCGAGCCGCGGAACACCCGGCTTGCATTGCTGTAGCTCTGCGCCATTTCAAAGCCCTGGGCGCGGAAAAACTCGAACACCTGGAGGAAATCGGCGCCCTCCTCGACCATATGGATGGCGCGCGTGCGGTTGGTGAGCTTGCGCAGACGGCTGGGGTAAGAGGCAAAGGCGATCACCTCCATGAGAATCGCCAAACCCTCCTGAGTCACCGTCGACGAAGGCGGGCCCTTCGACAGGAAGGTGCAGATCGGCTGGTTGAGGCCGTTGAGCGTGGTGCCCACATGCACCAGCCCCTCGTGCACTTCCAGCGCGCGCACATCACGGCTGTTGAACATGGCGTCAGCGCGCACCTTGATGTAGTCGGCCCCTGCCGCCGCGTCGGCGACGATGCCGTCGGACTCGAACACCCGGATGGTTTCCTCGGCCTCGCCGAACACCTTGTTCAGGCGGCGCTGGAGGATGTCCACGGCCTCCTTGGCAGTCAGGTTTTTCGGCTCGTCCTTGAGGTCACCACGGCCGTCGATGTTGTTCAGGTAATCGGAAAGCATCAGGCCGAGATCGGCCAGCGTCGGGTCGCCAGCGTGGAAAGCATCGGACGCCGCGCCATAGAGTTCCTGGGAGATCAGGCCGAAATCCTCGGTGCCGCGTGCTTCGAGCATGCGCACCACCATGCGGTACTCCTTGCACATGCGCCGCATGATCTGCCCCACCGGGTTGAACTGCCCCAATTGCCGGGTGATGTCGCGCTCGATGCTCTGGAACTCGGCCTTGACCGCACTTGAGTCGAACGACAGCGGCCGCGACTGGTAATAGGCGCGGTCCACTGCAGGCGGCTCTTTGCCCTTGGCCTTCAGAAAGCCCTGGCGGATGTTGTCATCCCACTTGACCGCATCGAGCACACGGATCGGGGTTTGCGCGGTGACGATGCGATCGGACAGTGCGCGTATGGTCTGCTGGTACTCGTCCACCGGGAACTCCTTTCTAGAACAAGGCACCTGTACTGGCCCCTCGCCGGCAAGCCGGCGAGGGCCTGTACGGTCATTTGCCGCTGCGCTGGAAGCGCGCCACCTCGACGAACAGGTCGGAGTTGGCCGGGTCATCCAGATAGGCCAGCACCCGCTCCGACGGGCTGTCGATCAGCACGCCCTCACCGTTGTCCTCCGGTACCTCGGTGTTGCGCCCGGTCAGCTCTTTTTTCTCGACCGCCTGCTGCACCTGTTCCACATCAAGGTTGTAGATCACCAGTTCCTTGCCATCGACGATATCGAAACCGCCAATCAGGAAATGGCCGCCCAGGCGCTTGGGTACACCGGCAGAGAGGTACCAGCGGTTGCCGTGGCGTGACACGGTGAATACGTACTCTTCGGGTTTCTTGCCCTTGGCCGTGGCCACGGCCTTGTAGGCATCGGCGCCGCTGCGGCTGATGGCCAGCTTCAGTGGCTCGCCCCAGGCGTCCTTGCTGCTCCACTTGCCCAGCAGGGCCTTGGGCGCCGCCTGATTGCTCGGCAACGGCTCATGGAAGGTCACCAGACAACCGCCCAGCAGGAGGAATGACAACGTCAACAACACCACACGCCAGGCTTTCATCAGGTTCTCCTTGAAAGTTCGTTCTCGGCTCAGGCCGATGCCAACACCAGGTGCAGGTAACGGGTAAGCATAGCGAGCATCTGCCCATCGGCTTGCGCATCGGCATCCTTGAGCAGGCCCTGATATTCCATCTGCTCGATAATCGCCGTCAACATCTGGGCGTCCTGTTCCGGTTGCTGCGAGCCGACCACCTGCAACAGCTGGCGCGTGCCATGCAGCAGAATCTGCTCGTGGGCGCACACCAGTTCGGCCAGGCGCGGGCACAGCAGCGCTTCCTGGCGGAAGGCCTGCTCGGCCATCAGGAAGTCGCGGCGGTTGACCAACTGACGGGAAACGTAGTCGGCAGTCATCTGCGCCACTTCGTCAGCCAGACGCGCCCTTGATTGCGCACTGCCATCACCCTGGGCAAGCAGCTGGCGCAGCACCACTTCGGTATTGGCCCACAGCTTGGCCATGTAGGCGGCGCTGCGTTCGACGTATTGGGCGAAGGTATCGGTGAGCAGGTCCTCGATATCCTTGAAGTAGTAGGTCGTGGCCGACAGCGGCACACCGGCCTCGGCGGCGACCGCACGGTGGCGCACGCCACGCACGCCATCACGCACGACAATGCGCATGGCAGCGTCGAGGATCAACTGGCGGCGCTGTTCGCTGCCTTGGCGGGCGGTCTTGCGACCCTGGTATTGCACGCTTTCGGCGACGGCGGTGGCAATGCCGGCGGCGCCTTGCTGGGCCATTGCGGGTGTCACGGGTGTACCTCATTGATCTTGGGGTGACTGCACCGGCCCTATCGCCGGCTTGCCGGCGATAGGGCCCTGACAAACAACATAAGGCTTCAGGCAAGAAAAAGCCGCCCCGAAAGGCGGCTTGTTCAATTCACTCAGGCCTGTGGGCGCATGTGCGGGAACAGGATCACGTCGCGAATCGACGGCGAGTTGGTCAGCAGCATCACCAGGCGGTCGATGCCGATGCCTTCACCAGCAGTCGGTGGCATGCCGTACTCCAGGGCGCGAACGAAGTCGGCATCGTAGTGCATGGCTTCGTCGTCACCGGCGTCCTTCTCGGCCACCTGGGCCAGGAAGCGCTCTGCCTGGTCTTCGGCGTCGTTGAGCTCGGAGTAGGCGTTGGCGATCTCGCGGCCACCGATGAACAGCTCGAAGCGGTCGGTCACGGCCGGGTTGTCGTCGTTGCGGCGGGCCAGCGGCGAAACTTCGAACGGGTATTCGGTAATGAAGTGCGGCTGCTCCAGCTTGTGCTCGACCAGCTCTTCGAAAATCATCACCTGCAGCTTGCCCAGGCCCTCGTGGCCCAGCACCTTGGCACCGGCTTTCTTGGCGATGTCACGGGCACGCTCGACATCCTGCAGGTCGGCCGCAGTCAGTTCAGGGTTGTACTTGAGGATCGAGTCGAACACCGACAGGCGCACGAACGGCTCACCAAAGTGGAATACCTTGTCGCCATACGGTACATCGGTGCTGCCCAGGACCAGCTGGGCTAGCTCGCGGAACAGTTCCTCGGTGAGGTCCATGTTGTCACGGTAGTCAGCGTAGGCCTGGTAGAACTCGAGCATGGTGAACTCGGGGTTGTGCCGGGTCGAAACGCCTTCGTTACGGAAGTTGCGGTTGATCTCGAACACTTTCTCGAAACCACCGACCACCAGGCGCTTGAGGTACAGCTCCGGCGCGATACGCAGGAACATGGCCATGTCCAGGGCGTTGTGGTGGGTTTCGAACGGTTTGGCCGCGGCACCGCCAGGAATGGTCTGCAGCATCGGCGTTTCGACTTCCAGGAAGTCGCGGTCGATGAGGAACTTGCGGATATGCGAGATCACCTGCGAACGCACACGGAAGGTGTGGCGGGTTTCTTCGTTGACCATCAGGTCGACATAACGCTGGCGGTAGCGCTGCTCGGTGTCGGTCAGGCCGTGGTGCTTGTCCGGCAGCGGGCGCAGCGACTTGGTCAGCAGGCGTACGTTGGTCATTTCAACGTACAGGTCGCCCTTGCCGGAGCGGGCCAGGGTGCCTTCGGCGGCGATGATGTCGCCCAGGTCCCAGGTCTTGACCGCAGCCAGGGTTTCTTCCGGCAGGGTCTTGCGGTTGACGTAGACCTGGATGCGCCCGGTCATGTCCTGGATCACCATGAACGAGCCACGGTTGAGCATGATGCGACCGGCTACCTTGACCGGGATCGCTGCAGCTTCCAGCTCTTCCTTGGTCTTGTCGACGTATTGCTTCTGCAGGTCGTTGCAGTAGCTGTCGCGGCGGAAGTCGTTGGGGAAGGCCTGACCCTTCTCGCGCTCGGCGGCAAGCTTTTCCTTGCGCAGGGCGATCAGGGTGTTTTCTTCCTGTTGCAGGTCTTGCGATTCGGTCTTGAGGTCGCTCATGTCGTCATTCTTTCCATCAGGTATTCGTTGCCCTTTTCGGGCAGGGCACGCGATGCCGGCGTGCGGGCATCGCGGCGGTGGTGTGCGGCTTACAGCCCCTGCTTGAGGCTCGCTTCCAGATACTGGTCGATGTCGCCATCCAGCACCTTGTTGCAGTCGCTGCGCTCGACGCCGGTACGCAGGTCCTTGATACGCGAGTCATCCAGCACGTAGGAGCGGATCTGGTGGCCCCAGCCGATGTCCGACTTGCTGTCTTCCAGCGCCTGGGAGGCGGCGTTGCGCTTTTGCATTTCCAGCTCGTACAACTTGGCCCGCAGCATTTTCATGGCGGTGTCCTTGTTGGCATGCTGGGAGCGTTCGTTCTGGCACGCCACCACGGTGTTGGTCGGCACGTGGGTGATACGTACCGCCGAATCGGTGGTGTTCACGTGCTGACCACCGGCACCGGAGGAACGGTAAGTGTCGATGCGCAGGTCGGACGGGTTGATGTCGATCTCGACCTTGTCGTCGATCTCGGGCGACACGAACACCGCCGAGAACGAGGTGTGGCGACGGGCACCGGAGTCGAACGGGCTCTTGCGTACCAGGCGGTGCACGCCGATTTCGGTGCGCAGCCAGCCGAAGGCGTACTCGCCCTTGATGTGCACGGTGGCGCCCTTGATGCCGGCGACTTCGCCCTCGGAAAGCTCGATGATGGTGGCGTCGAAACCGCGCTTGTCGGCCCAGCGCAGGTACATGCGCAGCAGGATGTTGGCCCAGTCCTGCGCTTCGGTACCGCCAGAGCCGGCCTGGATGTCCAGGTAGGCGTTGTTCATGTCCATCTCGCCGCTGAACATGCGACGGAACTCAAGCTGGGCCAGTTTTTCTTCCAGGCCTTGCAGCTCGGTCACGACGTCGCTCACGGCGCTTTCGTCATTTTCCTCGACGGCCATGTCGAGCAGATCCTGGCAGTCGGCCAGGCCGCCGGACATCTTGTCCAGGGTCTCGACGACCTGCGCCAGCATGGCACGCTCGCGGCCCAGGGCCTGGGCGTACTCGGGCTTGTTCCAGACGGCCGGGTCTTCCAGCTCGCGGTTGACTTCGATCAGGCGGTCAGCTTTTTGATCGTAGTCAAAGATACCCCCGAATGGACTGGGAACGCTCGGTGAGGTCCTTGATGGTGTTCAGGATCGGTTGGATTTCCATGGCGCGCGGCTCTCGTACGAATTCGGTGAAAAGCCCGCGAGTATAACCGATCCAGGGAGCTGCGGCAGCCCGTTGGGCAGCCGCTTGAACCTCAGGCGATACCGACCTGGTTACGCCCGCTGTTCTTGGCCTGGTACAACCCCTTGTCGGCTGCCGAGATCAATTGCCGACAATGGCTGCCGATCGCCGGCGTCTGGGTCGCCAGGCCGATGCTCACGGTCAGGCGCGAATCGTCTTGCGATGCCGTATGCGGGATATTCAGGCCATGTACGGTCTGGCGCAGCTTCTCCGCCACCAGCCGCGCACCGCCCGGGGAGGTGTTGGGCAATACCAGCGCGAACTCCTCGCCCCCGTAGCGCGCCGGCAGGTCGGTAGGCCGTGAGCAGGAGCCGCGGATGGCCTCTGCAACCTGGCGCAGCGCTTCATCACCTGCCAGGTGGCCGAAGCTGTCGTTGTAGACCTTGAAGTAGTCGACATCGATCATCAGCAGCGACAACTGCTGCTGCTCACGCATGGCCCTGCGCCATTCCAGTTCCAGGTACTCATCGAAATGGCGGCGGTTGGACAGACCGGTGAGGCCATCGGAGTTCATCAGCCGCTGCAGCATCAGGTTGGTGTCGAGCAGTTGCTGCTGGCTCACGCGCAGCGCCCGGTAGGCCTCGTCACGCTGCAGCAGGGTCAGGTACGAGCGGGAGTGGTAGCGGATGCGAGCCACCAGTTCGATGGTATCCGGCAGCTTGACCAGGTAGTCGTTGGCCCCGGCAGCGAAGGCCGCACTTTTGACCAAAGGGTCTTCCTTGGTCGACAGAACGATGATCGGGATGTCCCGGGTAGCCGGATTGTTACGGTATTCGCGCACCAGGGTCAGGCCGTCGAGGCCCGGCATGATCAGGTCCTGGAGGATCACCGTAGGTTTGATGCGCATGGCCTGAGCCACCGCCTGATGGGGGTCGGCGCAGAAATGGAAATCGATGTTTTCCTCATGGGCCAGGCCACGACGCACCGCTTCGCCGATCATCGCCTGATCGTCGACCAGCAAGACCATCGCCGAATTTTCATTGGCGGTCGCAAACCCTTCGATCGGTAGATCAATCATCCCTATTCACCTGATCACGGCCGCAGGGGCGGTGTGATTCAATACATATCGTCATTGTGCAAAGATTTCCATCAGGCGCCCGGCGATTCGCTCCAGCGGACGGATTTCCACCGCTGCATCGATTGCCGCGGCGGCTTTGGGCATACCGTAGACTGCGCTGCTGGACTGGTCCTGAGCAATGGTCAGGAAGCCTTGCTGGCGCATCAGTTTCAGGCCTTGGGCACCATCGCGGCCCATGCCGGTGAGCAGCACGCCCACCGCCTGCCCGCGCCAATAGCGCGCCACACTTTCGAAGAACACATCGATCGAGGGCCGGTAGATTTCGTTGACAGGTTCGGCAGTGTAGGCCAACTGGCCGTTGTGCAGCAGGCGTATATGGTGATTGGTGCCCGCCAGCAGGACCTGCCCAGGCTGCGGCGGCTCCCCTTCACGGGCCAGGCGCACCGGCATGCCGCAGGCACTGCCAAGCCATTCTGCCATGCCGGCAGCGAACACCTGGTCAACATGCTGAACCAGCACGATGGATGCCGGGAACGCTTTGGGCAGGCCCTTTAGCAGCACCTCGAGGGCCGCAGGCCCGCCGGCCGATGAGCCGATCGCCACCAGGCCGCGGCGCTGGGCGGCATCGCGTAACGGCGCGGCGACCGGTTTGGTCGCGCTGGGCCGCTGTTGGCCGATCAACCAGCTGATGTTGAGGATCTTGCGCAGCAACGGCGCCGCCGCTTCCCGCGCATCACCCGCGCCCAGCGCCGGGGTGTCGACCACATCAAGGGCCCCATGGCCCATGGCCTCGAACACGCGGTGCACGTTCTGCTTGCGGTCGACGGTGACGATGACGATGGCACACGGCGTCTCGGCCATGATCCGCCGGGTCGCCTCCACACCATCCATCACCGGCATGATGAGGTCCATGAGAATCAGGTCGGGCGTTGCCTGGGCACACTGGCGCACGGCCTCGGCGCCATTGCTGGCCACCCAGATCACCTCATGCGCAGGCTCCAGGGCCAGGGCCCGGCGCAACGCCTCTACCGCCATGGGCATATCGTTGACGATGGCGATCTTCATCCTTGAGCACCTCCGATCAGTTCAACCACGGCGTCGAGCAACGCATCGTCGTGGAAGCTGGCTTTTGCCAAATAGTAGTCGGCGCCAGCGTCCAGGCCTCGCCGTCGATCTTCTTCGCGGTCCTTGTACGACACCACCATCACGGGCAGCGACTGCAGGCGCTGGTCGCGGCGCACCAAGGTGACCAGCTCGATACCGTCCATTCGCGGCATGTCGATGTCGGTGATCAGCAGGTCGAAATCCTCGCTACGCAGTGCATTCCAACCGTCCATGCCATCGACTGCCACGGCCACCTCGAAACCGCGGTTGCTCAGCAGCTTGCGTTGCAGCTCGCGTACGGTGAGCGAGTCGTCGACAACCAGAATGCGCTTGCGGCTGGCGCCACGGCCGGCCTGCACGCCGCGCTCGATGCGCTCCAGGCGGCCGGTGCTGAGCAGTTTCTCGACCGAGCGCAGCAAGTCTTCGACATCGACGATCAACACCACCGAACCATCGTCCAGCAGCGCCCCGGCGGAAATGTCCTGGACCTTGCCCAGCCGTGCATCGAGCGGCATCACGACCAACACCCGCTCACCGATCAGCCGCTCCACGGCCACACCGTAAAGCTGTTCACGTTCGCGGATCACCACGACCCGCAAAGCGCTTTCATCACCTTGCGCGGCGGGCCGGTTGAGCAACTGGCTGGCCGCCACCAGACCGATATGCCGGCCCTCGTGCCAAAAATGCTGACGCCCCTCGATTTGCACGATCTGCTCGGCCGTCACCTCCAAGGTGCGCTCGATATGCGCCAGCGGGAACGCATAAGCCTCCCCACCGACTTCCACCACAAGGCTGCGTACCACCGAAAGGGTCAACGGCACTTCCAGATGGAAGCGGCAGCCCTGGCCGGCCTGCTGGGTCAGCTCGATCGAGCCGCGCAGGTCCCGCACCAGATGCTGCACCGCGTCCAGGCCAACACCGCGGCCGGAGACTTCGGTCACTTTGTCGCGCATGCTGAAGCCCGGCAGGAACAGGAAGGTCAGCAGCTCCGCCTCACTCATCTGCGCCACGGTGTCCGCCGGGGACAAGCCGCGCTGAACGATACTGCGCTGCAGCCGTTGCAGGTCGATGCCGGCGCCGTCATCGCTCAGTTCAAGGATCAACAGGCCGGCCTGATGGGAGGCTCGCAGGCGAATTGCACCTTCTTCCGGTTTGCCCGCCAACAGCCGCTGCTCGGGCAATTCAATACCATGGTCGACTGCATTGCGCAGCAGATGGGTCAACGGCGCTTCGAGCTTTTCCAGCACATCGCGGTCGACCTGGGTCTTTTCACCGTCTATCTGCAGACGCACCTGCTTGCCCAGCGAGCGGCCCAGGTCTCGCACCATACGGCTCTGGCCGGTAAGCACATCGGCAAACGGGCGCATGCGGCAGGCCAGGGCTGTGTCGTACAGCAACTGCGCCCGCTGGCTGGCCTGCCAGCCGAATTCGTCAAGGTCGGCGGTTTGCTGTTGCAGGATGTGCTGGGTTTCCATCAGCAGCCGTTGCGCCTGGGCCAGTGCTTCCAACACCGGCAGGCTCTGGCCGCTGCCTTCCAACTGGGCTTTCAGGCCATCGAGGGCGCGCATGCCTTGGCCGTGCATGCGTTTGAGGCGCTGCAGGGTGGCCAGATAGGGTTTGAGGCGCTGGGTCTCGACCAGCGACTTGCTCGACAAGTCGAGCAGGCTGTTGAGCCGATCGGCGGTTACCCGCAATACCCGCTCGCCGCCTTGCGCTCCGCGCTTGGAAGCCTTGCGCGGCACGGGAGGCTCTGCTTCGGGCTCAAGCTCGGGGGTAACCAGCTCGACCGTGGGCAATGGTGTCTGGGCCGGCACGCTGGAAGGCACAGGTGCACCGGGAGGGGCCAGCAAGCCAGCCATCTGGGCCAGAAAACCGGGTACCGCGCCCTCACCGGCAGGGTCCCCGGGCGTTGCGACATGCAGCAGCAGGTCGGTACCGCGCAGCAAGGCATCGATATGTTCAGCGCGCAGCAGCAGCCGGCCTTCCTGGGCCGCTACCAGGCAATCTTCCATCACATGGGCCACGCTGACCCCGGCGTCGATGCCCACGATGCGTGCAGCACCCTTCAAAGAGTGCGCAGCACGCATGCAGGCTTCCAATTGAGCGGCCTGGGTCGGGTTGCGCTCCAGCGCCATCAGCCCTGTGATGAGCACCTGGGTCTGAGCTTCGGCTTCCAGGCTGAACAGCTCGAGCAACGATGCGTCGCGCATTTGCTCAGGGGTCATGACAGGCTCCGCTGCACGGCAGACAGTAGTTGTTGTTCGTCCAGCACACGCACGCTGCGCCCGCGCCACTGCAGTACGGCGGCGGTGAACGGTGCAGTATCTTCAGTGGCGCCCGGTAGTGTGAACTCCAGGCGATGAATACCGTCGATCTCGTCCACCGCCAGCACCACTGGCCCGCCTGCCGCCGCCAGAATCAACATGCGCGGCATCGCCCGGCTGCTGCGCGCAGGCTCCGGCAAGCGCGCCAGCCCCAGCATTTCGCTCAGCAACAGGCACGGCACCAGTGCGCCACGCACATTGGCTACCCCTTGCAGCACCCTGGAACGCTGATGCGGCAATGAATGTACCGGCTGCACCGGGGCGATCTCGGCCAGGCAGGCGGTCGCCAAGGCCAGCCACTCCTCACCCAGACGAAACAGCAGCAGCGAGCGCCCGACGCTGGACTCGACCTGCGCCGCCTCGTGCAACTGATCGTCCTGAGCCAGTGCATAGCGGTCCAGCAGACGGGTAGCGGCCGCAGCATAGACTTCACAGTTGCGACAATGGATATGCCTTTGCAGCAGCGGGCATTGCTTGTCGCCGTGCACGCCGATCCGGTTCCAGCAATCGTCGATGCGCTCATCGTCCTGGGCGAGCAGCGCAATTGCGTGTTCGACGCTCATCGTTCAGCCCCCCTGCCAGCGCGTGCCGCGCGTTCGTGCAAGCGGCGAGCGCCGGCTTCGTCGCCTTGGGCCGCCAGCAACATGGCCAGGTGCAGCAACGCCTCAGGGTGCTGCGGCTCCAGGTACAGGGCTTTGCGGTAGTGCGTCTGGGCTTGCCGGGCATCGCCTTCGGTATCGCTGAGCAGTCCCAGCCAGTAATACACCTGAGCCTTGGGCTCGAACTGCTGCAGGTAGCGCTGGCAATTGGCACGCGCTTGCGTGCCCTCACCCGCGTTGGCCTGCCTCGCGATGAGGGCCAGCAACTCACTTTCGCTCTCGCGCTGCACCACTGCGGGCGGGGCAACCGGAACCGAGCGCAAGGGCCGCGAAATGGGCGCAGGGGCAGGCACGGGGCGGCTCGGTGCGAGTGGCGCCGGCGGGATGAGCCGAGGCTGTGCTGGCGCATCCAACGGCTGGCGAACGTAGGCGAACGACTGGGCAATGCCCAGCGGCCGCATACCCAGCCTTGCCAGAAGGCTGCCCTCGGCCGGCCCGATAAACAGTACGCCGTGCTCGTGGGTAAGGCGCTTGAGCACCTCGAACACGCGCTGCTGGGTCGCCACGTCGAAGTAGATCAGCAAATTGCGGCAGAACACGAAGTCGTAATAACCGTCACGGCTGCCCAGCGCCGGGTCGAGCACGTTGCCCACGGCCAGGTTCACCTGTGCACGCACCCGCTCATTCAGCTCATGGCCTTCGGCGAGCGCGTGGAAGTGGCGCTCGCGAAAGGCCAGATCAACGCCGCGGAACGAGTTGCGACCGTAGACCGCCTGCACGCCCTTGGCCACCGAATTGGGGCTGATGTCGATACCGTCGATGCGAAACGCAGCCGGGTTCATGCCCGAATCGAGCAGTGCCATGGCCAGGGAATAAGGTTCTTCACCCGTGGAGCACGGCAGGCTCAGCAAGCGTAGCGGCCGCTCGCCGGCAAGTTCGGCCAGGCGTTTGTGGGCCAGCCCGACCAGCGCGGTAAACGACTCCCGGTAGCGGAAGAACCAGGTTTCCGGGACGATCACCGCTTCGATAAGCGCCTGTTGCTCATCTGCCGATTGCTGCAAGCACAGCCAATAGTCGTGAAGGTCTTGGGCGTTGACCGCGACACGGCGCTGCTGCAAGGCACGCTCGACCATGGGCGCGCCGACCGATTCGACATCCAGGCCGATGCGCTCTTGCAGAAAGCGGAAAAACCGTTGCTCGCTCATGCCGACACCTGCCCCGACTGTTGTGGGAACAGCAGTTCGCGCACAGTATCAGACAGCAAGTCATCGACCTCGATACGCTGTAGCAGGCCGTTGGCGTCCTGGCGAACCGGGCCCAGGTAACGCGCTTCGGGGTTGTCCAGCCCATACGGCTGAAACTCCTCAGCGAGGCAGCGCAAGGTCTCGGTAGCCTGTTCAAGGATCAGCCCCAACTGATGCTCGCCGCGATAGCGCACCAGCACCAGCCGTGTGCTGGTGCGCGCAGTGGCAGGCTGACCAAAGCTCAGGGCCGACAGGTCGACCACCGGCACCAGCACGCCACGATGGGCAACGATGCCGGCAACCCAGGCCGGCGCCTGGGCGATCGGCTTGAGTGGCAGGCGAGGTAGCACTTCGACCACCTGGCGCACATCCAGGGCGAAACGTTGGTCATTGAGACGAAATAGCAGGTACAGCTTGCCCTTGGCGCTGGCCGCTGCTGCCGCATGCGTGTGCAGGTCAGTCATGGCGGTCAGACTTTGAAGCGCGATACACCACCGCGCAGGCCCGCGGCCACCTGGCTCAACTCGTCGATGGCGAAGCTGGCCTGGCGCAGCGATTCCACCGTCTGCGTGCTGGCATCGCTGAGCTGGGCCAGTGCCTGGTTGATCTGCTCGGCACCGGTAGCCTGGGCCTGCATGCCTTCGTTGACCATCAACACCCGCGGCGCCAGCGCCTGTACCTGATGGATGATCTGGCTCAGCTGTTCGCCCACCTGCTGCACTTCGAACATGCCACGGCGCACTTCTTCGGAAAACTTGTCCATGCCCATGACCCCTGCCGATACCGCCGACTGGATTTCCCGAACCATCTGCTCGATGTCGTAGGTGGCCACGGCCGTCTGGTCCGCCAGGCGCCGCACCTCGGTGGCCACGACGGCAAAGCCGCGCCCGTACTCACCGGCCTTTTCCGCTTCGATGGCGGCATTGAGCGAAAGCAGGTTGGTCTGGTCGGCGACCTTGACGATGGTCACCACCATCTGCGTGATGTTGCTGGCCTTTTCGTTGAGGATCGCCAGTTTGGCATTGACCAGGTCGGCTGCGCCCATGACCTGGTGCATGGTGTCCTCCATGCGCGCCAGGCCCTGCTGGCCGGAACCTGCCAGGCTCGAAGCCTGGTCGGCGGCACTGGTGACTTCGGTCATGGTGCGCACCAGGTCGCGCGAGGTCGCGGCAATCTCACGCGAGGTGGCACCAATCTCGGTGGTGGTCGCAGCGGTTTCGGTGGCGGTGGCCTGCTGTTGCTTGGAGGTGGCCGCAATTTCAGTGACCGATGTGGTCACCTGTACCGAAGAGCGCTGGGCCTGGGACACCAGCTTGGCCAGCGCCTCGGCCATCTCGTTGAAGCCGCTTTCGATGGCGCCGAACTCGTCCTTGCGGTCCAGGCTCAGGCGCATGCTCAAGTCGCCCGAGCGCAGCTTGTCGAGGGCATGCACCACGCGCTGTACGGGGGCGGTGATGGCGCGCATCAGCAGCAGGCCGCAGATACCCGCCGCGACGATCGCCAACAACAGCGAAACGATCATGCTGCCTTTGGCGGTGCTCACGGCACCGACAATCTCGTGGTTAGCGGCGTCGGCGGCTTCGCGGTTGTACTCGATCATCGTGTTGAGATGATTGCGCCCCTGCGACCAGACCGGTGTCAGAACGTCCTTGATCAACCGCTCTGCCTCGGCATAATCCTGCCGTCGATAGGCTTCCATCACCTGGCCGATGACATGGGTGTAGTTTGCCTCCATCTGGAGAAAGGTGTCGAAATGGGCCTGGTCGTCCTTGTCGTGAATGGTGCCTTGGTAGCTGGCCAGGTGTTGCTTGAGGCGTTCGTCGAAGCTTTTGAAAAGCTCCATGTCGGCTGCCGTGATCTCGCGGTGGTCGGACAACCCCACCAGCTGCTGGCTGGTGACGTAGCTGTCGACCCAGGCACTGCGGATCATCGAACTGTAGTAGACCCCCGGAATGCTGTCGGTACCTACTGCCTCCTCGGCACTTTCGATCGCCACCAGCCGCGAGTAAGCAGCTACGACCATCAGCAACATGATGGCGATGATCACGGCGAAACTTGCCAGGATCCGTTGGCGCAAGGTCCAGTTCTTCACATTCAGCCCTCAGGAATTCACAACGAGCGGGAAAAATCGCCGAAGTATAGCCCAGGCTTCCTACGCTTATGCGGCTGAATATGCGGGGGTTAACCAGGCATCCCTGCCTTATGGTAAGGCCATTTACCCGTCATTGACCTGCGGCAAGTCGGGCCTGGCTCTCCAGTTCCTGGCGCAACGCCGGGTCCAGGCGAAGCTGGCGGGCCAGTTCGTCCAGGTATGCACGCTCCATGAAGTTCTCCTGATCGACCATCATCAGGCTGGCCAGGTACATCTCGGCGGCCATTTCCGGCGTTTGTGCGGCGCGCGCGACTTCGGCCGGGTCCAGTGGCTTGTTCAGCTCGGCGTGCAACCAGTGCTGCAGTTCGCGGTCGCTGTCCAGGCGGGTGAATTCGCCTTCGATCAGCGCGCGCTCGCGCTCGTCGATGTGGCCATCGGATTTGGCCGCCGCCACCAACGCCCGCAATACCGCCTGGCTATGCTGCTCGACCTGGGCCGGCGGCAGGCGATCGAGGGTTTGCGGTTCGGTCCCCTGCCCTGCGCCCTGGCGGGCCTGCCAGTTGCCATAGGCCTTGTAGGCCAGCACGCCGAGCGCGGCGAGGCCGCCGTAGGTGATCACTTTGCCCCCGTACTTGCGCGCCTTCTTGCTGCCCAACAGCAAGCCCAGGGCGCCAGCCCCAAGCGCCCCGCCCCCGGCGCCGGAAAGCAGGCTGCCCAAGCCTCCTGAGCCTGTGGCCGGCTTGCCTGCGCCGGACTGTTTGTTCAACAGTTCCTGGCCGGATTTGAGCAGTTGATCGAGCAGACCCCGAGTATTCATTCGCATGTCTCCACGCAGCGGAAAGTAACGTCCAGAGTAAGGCTTGCAAGGCCAAGGGCCACCCGTGGATTTGCTTCCGGATGTTGCATTGGCAGGCAAAAAGCCAACTAGACTCGAGATCGTCACAAGCACCCCATGCTGGTAGCAATCGCAACACTGCGGTCTGGATGACTGCCCGACCACGCCCCCAAACGCAGCCGCCCAGGCGCCGGCCGCAGACACAACAGGAGCCCCCGATGCAAACCAACATGCTGATCAACGGTCGCCTGGTCGCAGGCGATGGCCCGGCCTGGACCGTGCTCAACCCCGCTGAAGGCAGTGCCTTGGCACAGATCAACGAAGCCACCGAGGCCCAGGTCGATACGGCGGTGCGTGGCGCCGACCATGCCTTCGACAGCTGGTCGCAGACCAGCCCTAAAGAGCGCTCGCTGGCCCTGCTGGCGCTGGCCGACACGATTGAGGCGCATGCCGATGAACTGGCCAGGCTGGAGTCGCAAAATTGTGGCAAACCCTTCGCTGCGGCCCTGAACGACGAAATACCGGCCATCGCCGATGTGCTGCGCTATTTTGCCGGCGCCGCCCGCTGCCTCGGTGGCTCGGCGGCCGGTGAATACCTGCCAGGGCACACCTCGATGATCCGCCGCGACCCGCTGGGCGTAGTGGCCTCGATCGCACCCTGGAACTATCCACTGATGATGCTGGCGTGGAAGATCGCCCCAGCCTTGGCCGCTGGCAATACCGTGGTCATAAAACCGTCCGAGCTGACCCCGCTCACCGCCCTGCGCCTCGGCGAACTGGCCAAGGACGTACTGCCTGCCGGCGTGCTCAACATCCTCTTCGGCCGCGGCCAGACGGTCGGCAACCCACTGGTTGCCCACCCCAAGGTGCGTATGGTCTCGCTGACTGGCTCGATCCCTACCGGCGCGCACATCATCGGCGCCACGGCGCACAGCGTTAAGCGCATGCACATGGAACTGGGCGGCAAGGCGCCTGTGCTGGTGTTCGACGATGCCGACATCGATGCCGCCATCGACGGCATCCGCACCTTCGGTTTCTACAACGCAGGCCAGGACTGCACCGCGGCCTGCCGCCTGTATGTGCAGGCCGGCATCTACGAACGCTTCGTCGAACGCCTCGGCAAAGCCGTGGCCAGCCTTAAAACCGGCCTGCAGGATGCCGAAGACACCGAACTCGGCCCGCTGATCAGTGCCCAGCACCGTGACAAGGTGGCCGGCCTGGTCGGGCGCGCCATCGCCCAGCCGCACATTCGCCTGGTCACCGGGGGCAAGGCACTACCGGGGGATGGCTTCTTCTTCGAGCCAACGGTGCTGGCCGATGCGCTGCAGGATGACGAGATCGTGCGCCACGAAGTGTTTGGCCCAGTGGTGTCGGTAACGCGCTTCACCGACGAAGCGCAGGCGCTGGAATGGGCCAACGACTCGGAGTATGGCCTGGCTTCGTCGGTGTGGACCCGCGACACGGGCCGCGCCCACCGCCTGGCGGCGCGGTTGCAGTATGGCTGCACCTGGGTCAATACCCACTTCATGCTGGTCAGCGAAATGCCCCATGGCGGGCAGAAGCATTCAGGGTATGGGAAGGACATGTCGATGTATGGGTTGGAGGATTACACCTGCGTGCGGCACGTGATGATCAAGCATTGAACGTGATGTGAAGCTACCGGCCTCTCCTGAGACAAGTCAGCAAGGAGGCCGGTACAAAGTGGCGATCGTCCTCGCATGAATACCTAGGACCTTTCCTTCAAGCACGGTCCCCTATCTCCTACAGTCCGGCTGTTGTGAAAAAAACGACTGGTATCATAGTCTGATACCATGAATAATCATCAAAGATCGGCCCTTGAAGCCATTTTCAGGAAACCAGTGCCCAAGACCTTGGAATGGGTCCGGCTGGAGTCACTGTTGAGATCAGCTGGCGCAAATGTCATCGAAGGTCGAGGTTCGCGAGTTCGCTTTGAGCTCAATGGGGCCGTTGCCACCTTCCATCGGCCTCACCCGGACAAACATGCCAAAACCTATCAATTGCGCGACGCCCGCCAGTTCCTTGAGCAGGCCGGAGTAACACCATGAATGTCATGACCTACCGCGGCTATGCCGCAAGAATCGAATACAGTGACGAGGACCAGTTGCTGATTGGACACGTTGCGGGCATACGTGACGTGATTGGTTTTCACGGCGAATCGATCAGTGAATTGCGACAAGCATTCGAGGAGGCCGTTGATGACTATCTCGAAACCTGTAAACGCCTTGGCCGTGAGCCGCAAAAGACCTATTCAGGGAAGCTGAGTCTGCGCCTTGAGCCCACCCTTCACGCCAGCGTGGCCGCAAAGGCCGAGCTGGCGGAAAAAAGCATCAATCAGTGGGTCAGCGATATTCTGAGCAAGGCCGCTTACAGCTGAGGTGGTCAATCAGTCCCGCAGATCCGACTCATGTATCGGATTCGCCCGGCTGGTAGCCCGTTGATACTGCGCCGGCCACGTAGCCCTGTTACCGCCCAGGTCATCATCGGCATGCAACGGCCAGTAAGGGTCGCGCAGCAGCTCGCGGGCGAGGAAGATCAGGTCGGCCTGCCCGGTGCGCAGGATGTGTTCAGCCTGGGCCGGTTCGGTGATCATGCCCACCGTACCGGTGGCGATTTCCGATTCCTTGCGTACACGCTCGGCGAAGCGGGTCTGGTAGCCGGGGCCGGTGGGGATTTCGGCATTCATCGAAGTACCGCCGGAGGACACATCGATCAAGTCGACTCCGAGCGCTCGCAGGCGACGGGCCAGTTCTACTGTTTCGTCGGGGTTCCAGCCGTCTTCCACCCAGTCGGTCGCCGACACGCGAACGAACAGCGGCAGTTCCTTCGGCCAAACCTTACGCACCGCCTCGGTCACCTGCAGCGTAAGGCGGATGCGGTTTTCGAAACAGCTGCCATATTCGTCACGGCGCTGATTGCTTAGCGGCGAGAGGAACTGATGCAGCAGGTAGCCATGGGCGGCGTGGATCTCGACTACCTTGAAGCCCGCTTGCAATGCCCGTTCGGTGGCTTTGACAAACTCGGCTACAACATCCTGGATCTCGTCTTTGCTCAACTCACGCGGTGCCGTGTGTTCAGGGTCGAAGGCAATTTTCGACGGCCCCACCGGCTGCCAGCCTCCTTCCTCGATCTTGACGCTGCCATGCTTGCCCAGCCAGGGGCGATGGGTGCTGGCCTTGCGCCCGGCGTGGGCCAGCTGGATGCCCGGCACGGCGCCCTGCGCGGTGATGAAGCGGGTGATGCGTTGCAGTGGGGCGACCTGTTCATCGTTCCACAGACCAAGGTCCTCGGCAGTGATCCGGCCATCGGCGGTCACAGCGACCGCTTCGGTGATGACCAGCCCGGCACCACCGACGGCGCGGCTACCCAAATGGACAAGGTGCCAGTCGTTGGCCAGGCCATCGACAGCGGAATACTGGCACATCGGCGAGACAGCGATGCGGTTGGGCAACGTCAGCTGACGCAGGGTGTAAGGCTCGAGCAGCAGGCTCATGAGGGCACCTCCCAAGGACTCCAATGGTGATCCGGCCCGGGCATTCAAGTGCACATCCCTGGCCCGGTGCCGGTCATTAATCAGACTAGACCAGATTGGTGGGAGGGAGGTTCGATGGGATTGTTGACTGCTCTGACGCGCGCTTCAGATGTTTCCTACACATATAAGCTAGCGATACCTAGATCAGGAAAATATCCTACGAATCCTGTCGACTCGCGGCTGATTGTCCCTGGAAACCCCACCCTTTAGGCTTTTCGTGTCGCTGATGTTTGGCGTCCGGGAGTGGAATCCTGTCAATTACTGAGTTGCTGTCGTCATGGCAGTTGTGCGCGGGAGGCCGCAAAGCCTACCGGGTTTACTCGTAGCCTGGATTCCACACCGCGTACAACTGCCACCCATCCGTGTGGAATCGGACAGGTCGGTCAATCAGTAACCTTACGAGTCTTTCACTATGAAAAAACTAGTCCCCGATCCGCCCCACCATTTCGACCTTCCCTCCGACAAGACCCTGACCAACGCCGTGAGCGATGGCATCGTGCCAATCGATCACGTGTTGATGAACGTCACCCATTACCTGATGCTCGCTTACAACCACTGCCATCGAGTCCTCGATGCCGTCGAAGATGACAGCTCCCGGGAATCGCTTGTGAATGGGCTGCGTGCCCTGCAGATTGCCTGGGGCCAAGCGGATGCGCTGTCATTGGCCGTGGAGCGTACTACTACCCTGCATTGAGGCTGGATTCACTGGCCTCTTCGCGGGTAAACCCGCGGCCACAGGGGCATCGCAGACCTCAAAACTTGCAGATGACCTGTGGGAGCTGGCTTGCCCACAAAGAGGCCAGAACAGGCAATCGAGAAACTTCAGGAGGGAATTCGATGACCACAGACGACACCCACTTTACTGTAGGGAAGACCACCTTCTTTCAGGGTGAACACCAGACTCACCCACTGTTCCGCATCGAGCCAGGGATTCCCTGCCGCGATGCCCGTGAGCAGGCCTCGGAATTGATGGGCTATGTACGAGAGCTGACCATCATTGGCCTGATGGATGAAAAACCGATGATGATCTGGGCATCCCATTACCTCAGTGCCATGGCCAAGGCACTGATGGATGATGCAGAGTTAGGCATGACAGGCTAACTTCTTCCTGATGGCTAAAGTGTCAGAGAGCTTAGGTCTTTACCGGTAGGTTTGCGGCGCCAGGGAAACCGAGCGCCGCCCCCGCAAAGACCAAGTCAGGCACTTGTAGGCTCCTCAGCGCGGCTCCATATGCGCAATCATCAACTGCACACTTTCATTACCTCGAAACTCGTTAACATCCAGCTTGTAGGCAAGCTCCACCCAACGCACGGTCGGGTTCGGCCAAACCTCGCGGTCGATGCCGAAGGCAATGCCATCCAGGCGTACCGAACCACATTCGCTCTTGAGCACCACTTTAAGGTGGCGCTCGCCGACCACGCGCTGCTCGACCAACTGGAACACCCCATGGAACAGCGGTTCGGGGAAGTGCTGCCCCCAGGGCCCGGCGTGGCGCAAGGCCTTGGCCAGGTCAAGGTGGAACTCCTCGACCGCTAGGCTGCCATCCGACAGCAGGCGCCCGGTGAGGTCTTCTTCACGCAGCTGGCGCCGTACTTCTTCGTCGAACGCCTCGGCAAACGCGGAGAAATTGCCTTCAGGTAGCGAGAGGCCCGCGGCCATGGCATGGCCGCCAAACTTGCTGATCAACTGCGGATGGCGCGCTGCCACTGCATCCAGCGCATCACGGATGTGAAAGCCCGGTACCGACCGCGCCGAGCCCTTGAGCATGCCGTCACCAGCATCGGCGAAGGCGATGGTAGGCCGGTGGTAACGCTCTTTCAGGCGTGAGGCGAGGATCCCGATCACACCTTGGTGCCATTCGGCATCGAACAGGCACAAGCCATAAGGCATGGACTCGACCGGCAAATCCTTGAGCTGGGCCAAGGCTTCGCGCTGCATGCCCTGCTCGATCGATTTGCGGTCCTGGTTCAGGCCGTCGAGCTGCTGTGCCATGTCCAGGGCCAGCGCCTCGTCCTCGCACAACAGGCACTCGATACCCAGGCTCATGTCGTCCAGGCGCCCGGCGGCATTGAGCCGCGGGCCTAGAATGAAGCCCAGGTCAGTGGAGGTGATACGCCGGTGATCGCGACGTGCCACCTCCAGAATCGCCTTCAGCCCCGGCCGCGCCCGGCCGGCACGGATGCGCTCCAGGCCCTGATGCACGAGGATGCGGTTGTTGGCATCCAGCGGCACCACGTCGGCTACGCTGCCCAGCGCGACCAGGTCGAGCAGTTCACCGATGTTCGGTTGTGCTTGCGTCTGGTAGCGCCCCAGGCTGCGCAGGCGCGCGCGCAAGGCCATCAGCACGTAGAAGATCACCCCGACGCCGGCCAGCGATTTGCTTGGGAAGTCGCAACCTGGCTGGTTCGGGTTGACGATAGCGTCGGCGTCCGGCAATTGCTGGCCCGGCAGGTGGTGGTCGGTGACCAGCACTTTGAGCCCGGCCGCTTTGGCTGCCGCCACACCCTCGACACTGGAAATGCCGTTGTCGACCGTGATCAGCAATTGCGGCTGGCGCTGCAGCGCCACCTCGACGATCTCCGGGGTCAGGCCATAGCCATATTCGAAACGGTTGGGCACCAGGTAGTCGACATGGGCCGCGCCCAGCAGACGCAGGCCAAGCACGCCGACAGTACTGGCGGTGGCGCCGTCGGCATCGAAATCGCCGACGATGATGATGCGCTGGCGCTGGTCGAGCGCTTCGACCAGCAAGTCTACAGCGGCATCGATGCCCTTGAGCTGCTGGTAGGGCAACAGCCGCGCCAGGCTCTTGTCCAGCTCGGCCTCGGACTGCACGCCGCGGGCGGCATACAGGCGGGTCAGCAAAGGTGGCAGGTTACCGAGAAACGGCAGGGTCGGCGGCAGCGGGCGGGGTTCGATACGCATGGGTCGGTTGGCTCAGCCACGCTCACCGAGCAGCCACTGCAGCTGCACTTCGTGCTGGCCACGGTCATCAGTGACGAACACTGTGCCTTCACTGATCATCACGTCCCACTTGATGCTGCGCGGCATGTCCGTGGCAAGCACCTCGAGCACCTCTTGCGGCACAGCGGCGATGTTCAGGTTCTTCAGGTTCTTGACCGCGCCAACCACCTTGCTCTCCCATACACGCAGGCTGCCGTAGGCCAGCAGGCTGGTGCGCTCGGTACGGCGCGAACACCAGGTCAGGCGATCAGCGTCCGGCTGGCCCACTTCGATCCAGTGCAGTACGCGGTCGTCCAGGCTCTTTTCCCACAGGGCAGGCTCGTCGACATCCGACAGGCCGCGGCCGAACGACAGATTCTCGTTGTACCAGAGTGCGTAGGCCAACAGCCGCACGGCCATGCGCTCTTCGGTTTCCGAAGGATGACGGGCGATGGTCTGCTTGACGCTTTCGTACACGCCGCGATCGAGATCGGTCAGATTCAGTTCGAATTTGTAGGTGGTGGACGGCTGGGCCATGGTCGAAGGGCTACTTGCGCAAAGAAAAGTCACACAGTCTACCCGATCCTGATCTTCGTTGCGCCGCAGCAGTATCTGCCGCTACCGACCTATGATAAAACCACGGTTCTGCCCAATTGCCACGGATGCCCCATGCCTACGCCCAGCAAACCCCTCGCCGGCCTGAAAGTCATCGAGCTTGGCACCCTGATCGCTGGCCCGTTCGCTTCGCGCATCTGCGCCGAGTTCGGCGCCGAGGTGATCAAGGTCGAGTCGCCCGACGGCGGTGACCCGCTGCGCAAATGGCGCAAGCTGTACGAGGGTACTTCGCTGTGGTGGTTCGTGCAGGCGCGCAACAAGCAGTCACTGACGCTGAACCTCAAGCATCCCGATGGTCGCGAGATCCTCAAGCGGCTGCTGGCCGAGGCCGACATTCTCATCGAGAACTTTCGCCCGGGCGTGCTGGAAAAGCTCGGCCTGGGCTGGGATGTGCTGCATGAGCTCAACCCGAAACTGGTGATGGTGCGCCTGTCAGGCTTCGGCCAGACCGGGCCGATGAAGGATCAGCCAGGCTTCGGCGCCGTAGGCGAGTCGATGGGTGGCCTGCGCTATATCACCGGCTTCGATGACCGCCCACCGGTGCGCACCGGCATCTCCATCGGCGACTCGATCGCTGCATTGTGGGGCGTGATCGGCGCACTGATGGCGCTGCGCCACCGCGAGGTCAACGGCGGCCAGGGCCAGGTGGTGGACGTGGCGCTGTACGAGGCAATCTTCGCCATGATGGAAAGCATGGTCCCCGAGTTCGATGTGTTTGGCTTCATTCGCGAACGCACCGGCAACATCATGCCGGGCATCACGCCCTCTTCCATCCACACCAGCGCCGACGGCAAGCACGTGCAGATCGGTGCCAATGGCGATGCGATATTCAAACGTTTCATGCAGGCCATCGGCCGTAACGACCTGGCCGACGACCCGACGCTGGCCAGCAATGATGGCCGCGATGCGCGGCGTGACGAACTGTACGGGGTGATCGACCGCTGGGCCAACAGCCTGCCCCTGGAGCAGGTGATGCAGGTACTGACAGCCGCCGAAGTGCCGGCAAGCCGAATCTACTCGGCAGAAGACATGTTCAACGACCCGCAGTACCTGGCCCGCGAGATGTTCCTGCAGGCCCGCCTGCCAGACGGTAAAGCGTTCAAGATGCCAGGCATTGTACCCAAGCTGTCCGAAACACCCGGCTCGGCCGAGTGGGTAGGCCCGGCGCTGGGCGAGCACACCGATGCCCTGCTTGGCACCCTGGGTTATGACGCCGCCGCCATCGCCAGCTTGCGCCAGGCAGGCACGGTCTGAGGTCGCCCCCGCCCGTGCGCGCGTTCCTGTCCCTGCTGTGCGGGCTGCTGCTCGCCATGGCCATCGCGCCAGTGCAGGCCAAGGAACGCCTGATATGGCTGGTCCGCGACCTGCCGCCCTTCACCATCCTGGAGGGTGCGGCCAAGGGCCAAGGTGCGATCGACCGGATGCTGGCGCTGCTGATCGAACAGATGCCCGAGTACGACCACGACATCGTACGGGTCACTCGGGCGCGCGGCATACAGATGCTGCAGGACCCTACCAGCTTCACCTGCGATCCGACCATGCTGTGGACACCGGAGCGTGCGAAGTTCGTGCATTTCTCCGAACCGGTGCTGGGGGCGATGAGCGGTGGCCTGGTCGTACGCAAGCAAGCCGGATCTCTGCTGGCACCGTTTCTGGATGGTGCGCAGGTTGACCTCAAACGCTTGTTGAGCGACACGCAACTGCAGCTTGGCATCGTCGCCGGACGCAGCTACAACACTCAGATCGACGAGATCCTGCACCAGCTCCCCGACGCAGTCCTCAGCCGCCACTATGGTAACGATGCCACTGCCAATCTGCTGCAGATGCAGCGCCTGGGGCGCCTGCAACTGGTGCTCGGCTACTGGCCGGAAGTGCGCTACCTGATCCAGCAGCAAGGCGGCTCGCTCGATGAGTACCAGTTTCACCCGATACAAGGGGTGAACCGCTACCAGTTCCTGCATGTGGGCTGCTCCGATTCCCCCTTGGGGCACGCAGCGGTCGCGCACATAGACCAATTGTTGCCCCCGCTACGCCGGGACACCCTGCCCGCGCTTTACGCCAAATGGCTGGATCCGGAGCTGCAAGAAGAATACCTGGAACAGAGCAAGCATTTTTTCGAAGGGCGGTAAAAAGAAACCCCGGGACGCTGGGGAGGACGCCCGGGGCCAATCGAAAGTCCTCATGGACTTCCCGCGACAACCCGCCATCACCGGAGCTGTGTGCTGGCTGGCTGCCCTACTGTCTCTGATGCGCCACTCAGGCAAAGGTTCCTTGAGGATGCTGACGTTGCTGCAACGCGGCGATGACACAGGGCTGCAGGCGCCCCTCGGCTATCTGCAGGTCACGGTGAAGGCCATCGACCAGGTCGATCAGCAGGCTTTGCTCCTGCAACTGGCGCTGGCTGACCGTTCGGCGCAAGGTAATGCCACCGAGGCTGTCGAAAACGGTGAGTTGCCGGTTGCCAATGGCATCGGCGGTGCCTAGCTGGGTCTGATAGGGGCTCAGGGCGTCATTAAGCAGTCTGCAGATTCTTTCCATCCGGATCACTCGCTGCGTGGTGGTATATGAAGGAACTGACCAGCAAGCGCAGCGGAAAGTTCGTTGCGCTGCAGCTGTTTCAGTGAGCATGCGTGGGTGATGTGACCGTTTGAATACGCTGCAAGGCCTGCTGCCAACGCCGCACCGGTAGCGGCCAGGGCAGGTCGGCCAGCACCCAGAGGCCACGCTCGCGAGCTTGCTCGGCAAGGTTGGGCCGGTGCTTGCTGGCACAGCCGACGAAAAGCAAAGCGCGTGAACAGCGGTTGCGCTCCAGGCGTTCGAGCAGGGCCTGGCCGCCTTTCATCGCATGGTCGAGGATCAGCAGATCGGCACCGCGCTTGCGTGCCAGGCAGGCATTGAGGTCAACCAGATCATGGGTGATGCGCACATCGAAAACGCCCAGGGCATTGCACGCCTGATGCAGGAGAATCTGGTGGGAAGGCCGAGCCTGGTGAATCAACACGTAGGGCTGATGCATGAGCCGCTCCTGAGGGAAGGACGGGCCACTGTATGCAGCGCTCAACGCGTTTTACATAGGAAAAGTCTGAATGAAACCGGGGAAAAATCTAAAAAAGGGGCCGCGCAGCGGCCCCTCTCATCACGATTAAAGCGGCTTGCCGCGATTACCGTGCTGGCTGACGAAGGCCTGGACTGCCTTGAGGTCGTTGGCCAGCACCGTGCAGCGCTCCTCACGGCCGAACAGGTCGCTCAGGTGCGCAGGCAGCTCCAGCGCCTTGCCGACGCCCGCTTTCTCCACAGCCTCCGGGAATTTGACCGGGTGCGCAGTGCCCAGCACCACCATAGGGGTATCCAGGCTGCGACGGCATTCGCGCGCGGCCTTTACGCCAATCGCGGTATGCGGGTCGAGCACTTCACCTGTGCTGGCGAAGACCTCGGCGATGGTCTCGCAAGTCTGCTCGTCGCTCACTGCCAGCGAGTCGAACAGCTTGCGCGCCTCTGTCCAGCGGTCCTGGTCGACGCTGAAACCGCCGCCCTGCTTGAAGTTGGCCATCAGTTCGCCGATAGCGGCACCGTTGCGACCGTGGAGGTCGAACAACAAGCGCTCGAAGTTGGACGAGACCATGATGTCCATCGACGGCGACAAGGTCGCGTGCAGGGTTTCCTTGACGTACTGGTTGCCGCTCATGAAGCGGTGCAGGATGTCGTTGCGGTTGGTGGCAACCACCAGCTGGCTGACCGGCAGGCCCATGTTGCGTGCCAGGTAGCCGGCGAAGATGTCGCCAAAGTTGCCGGTCGGCACCGAGAACGCCACCGAACGCGCCGGGCCACCGAGCTGCAGGGCAGCGTGGAAGTAGTAGACGATCTGGGCCATGATCCGCGCCCAGTTGATCGAGTTGACTGCGACCAGGCGGGTGCCTTTGAGGAACGACTGGTCGGCGAAGCTGGCCTTGACCATCTCCTGGCAGTCATCGAAGTTGCCTTCGATGGCGATGTTGTGGATGTTGTCGCCGAAGATGGTGGTCATCTGACGGCGCTGAACTTCCGACACACGCTGATGCGGATGAAGGATGAAGATGTCGACGTTGTCGCAGCGACGGCAGCCTTCGATGGCGGCCGAGCCGGTGTCGCCACTGGTGGCGCCAATGATCACCACGCGCTCGTTGCGCTTGGCCAGTACGTGGTCGAGCAGACGCCCGAGCAGCTGCAGGGCGAAGTCCTTGAAGGCCAGCGTCGGGCCGTGGAACAGCTCAAGAACCCACTCGTTGCTGTTCAGCTGGCGCAGCGGAGCGACCGCAGCGTGGGCGAACTCGCCGTAGGTCTCTTCCAGGATCTTCTTGAAATCGGCGTCGGCAATGCTGCCCTCGACGAACGGGCGCATCACACGGAAGGCCAGTTCGTGATACGGCAGGCCTGCCCAGGAAGCGATTTCTTCCTGGGTGAAGCGTGGGAGGTTCTCTGGCACGTACAGGCCGCCATCACTGGCCAGGCCAGCCAGCAGGACGTCTTCGAAATTCAGGGCCGGTGCCTGGCCGCGGGTGCTGATATAGCGCATATGCAAACCTTCGGTTCGAGCGGCAAGTTGCAAGCTGCAAGCGCCAAGAAAAAGCTGCTCGGCATTTTTCTTACGCGCTGCACTGCCCTTGCCGCAAATTTAAACTGTTAGAAGCCCCAACACCGAACTGCTTTTTCTTGCAGCTTGCAGCTTGAAGCTTGCCGCTTAGTTGAGCTGTTCGACGCGGATGCGCACGACCTTGCCGACCACGTCCTGCAAGGCTTCCAGAGCAACGATGGCGTCGTTGATGCTCTGCTCGACCACACGATGGGTCAGCAGGATCATCGGCACCAGGCCGTCCTGTTCCTCGACTTCTTTCTGCATGATCGACTCGATGTTGATGCCGCGCTCCGACAGGATGCTCGCCACCTGAGCCAGCACGCCCGGGTGGTCCTTGGCATGGATGCGCAGGTAGTAGGCGCTCTGGCAAGCTTCGATCGGCAGAATCGGGTGCGCCGACAGCGAGTCCGGCTGGAAGGCCAGGTGCGGCACGCGGTTTTCCGGGTCGCAGGTCATGGCGCGGACCACGTCAACCAGGTCGGCGACCACCGAGGAAGCCGTGGGCTCCATGCCGGCGCCGGCACCGTAATACAAGGTCGAGCCGGCCGCATCGCCATTGACCATCACGGCGTTCATCACGCCGTTTACGTTGGCGATCAGGCGATCGCTCGGGATCAGCGTCGGGTGCACGCGCAGCTCGATGCCTTCGGCAGTGCGGCGGGCTACACCCAGGTGCTTGATGCGGTAGCCCAGGGCTTCGGCGTAGTTCACGTCGGCGGTGGTCAGCTGGGTGATGCCTTCGGTGTAGGCCTTGTCGAACTGCAGCGGGATGCCAAAGGCGATGGACGCCAGGATGGTCAGCTTGTGCGCAGCATCGATACCTTCGACGTCGAAGGTCGGGTCGGCTTCGGCATAACCCAGCGCCTGCGCTTCGGCCAGCACGTCGGGGAAGGCGCGGCCTTTTTCACGCATCTCGGTGAGGATGAAGTTGCCGGTGCCGTTGATGATCCCGGCCAGCCAGTTGATGCGGTTGGCCGACAGGCCTTCGCGGATCGCCTTGATCACCGGGATGCCACCGGCCACTGCGGCTTCGAACGCAACGATCACGCCCTTCTCACGGGCCTTGGCGAAAATTTCGTTGCCGTGAACGGCGATCAGCGCCTTGTTGGCAGTCACCACGTGCTTGCCGTTTTCGATGGCCTTGAGCACCAGGTCGCGGGCGATGGTGTAGCCACCGATCAGCTCGATGACAACGTCGATCTCCGGGTTGCTCGCAACGTCGAACACATCAGCGGTAATGGGGGTACCGGTAATCTGGCAGTTCGGGTTCGGCGAGCGCATGGCGATCTGTGCCACTTCAATACCGCGCCCGGCACGGCGGGCAATCTCCTCGGCGTTGCGCTGAAGTACATTGAAGGTTCCGCCACCGACGGTCCCCAACCCACAGATGCCTACTTTGACCGGTTTCACTGTGAACTCCCCATTGAACGGCCGGCACCTGCGCCGACCGTGAAACATGCCGTCACCCCATGACGACGGCGTACTGAATGATTTACTTGGCGGCCTGCTGCTGGCCGGCCAGGGCCAGTTTGGCCACTTGCGGTGCCGGTTGATAACCTGGAATCACCTGGCCGTTTTCGAGCACGATCGCCGGCGTGCCGTTGACGCCGATCGACTGGCCCAGCTGGAACTGCTTGCCGACCGGGTTGGCGCATTTGGCAGCCTTGATTTCCTTGCCGTCGATCATCTTGTCCAGCGCTGCGCGGCGGTCACTGGAGCACCACACGGCCTGCAACTGCTCGTCACCCGGCGAGCCGAGGCCCTGGCGCGGGAAGGCGACATAGCGCACTTCGATACCGCGACGGTTGAGCTCCGGCACTTCGGCGTGCAGCTTGTGGCAATACGGGCAGGTGGTGTCGGTGAACACGGTGATGTGCGACTTGGTCTGGCCCTTGGCAGGATAAACCACCATCTCGGCAGCTGGAATGCCATTGATGAGCTTGGCTACGCCTTGGCGCTCGGTCTTCTCGGTCAGGTTGACCGGCTTGCCGTCCTGGATCTGGTACAGGTAGCCCTGCATGACGAACTGGCCATCGGCGCTGGCGTACAGCACACGGCCGCCCTGCAGCTTGACTTCATACAGGCCGTTGAGCGGGCTGCTGGCCACGCTCTCGACCGGCACTTCCAGCTCAAGGTTCTGCAACGACTTGCGAATCGCCTGCTCGGCAGCGGCATTGCTGTCGGTCGCCGCGGCAACGGCAAAGGTACTGGCCAGCGCCAACGCGGCGGCGGCGAAAATCTGGGTCACGCGCATGGGAACTCCTGAGGGCGGACAGGGGCCGGAGGGCGTCACCTGCGCAAAAACGCGGCGACCGTGCGGCCCTTGGTGCAAACCGCCCAAGCCTACCACAACACGCTACCGGTGAAGGGGTCTGCGAGTACCGGCCGGCGGAACATGAAAATCATTCATCCACGCGGGTGGTGCTGTGCGTGCAGTTGCTGCAGGCGGGCCTTGGCCACGTGGGTATAGATTTGTGTGGTCGACAGGTCACTGTGCCCCAGCAGCATCTGCACCACGCGCAGGTCGGCACCATGATTGAGCAGATGGGTGGCGAAGGCGTGCCGCAGGGTGTGCGGTGACAGCGGCTTGTCGATGCCGGCAACCCGCGCGTGATGCTTGATGCGGTGCCAGAACGTCTGGCGGGTCATCTGCTCACCGCGCAGGCTGGGGAACAACACATCGCTCGGGCGCCCGCTGAGCAGTTCGGCGCGGCCGTCGCGCAGGTAGCGCTCCAGCCACAGCACCGCCTCTTCGCCCATCGGCACCAAGCGCTCCTTGCTGCCCTTGCCCATCACCCGCAGCACGCCCTGGCGCAGGTTCACCTGGTCCAGGGCAAGGCTGACCAGTTCGGTAACGCGCAGACCACAGGCGTACAGGACTTCAAGCATGGCACGGTCGCGCTGGCCAATGGCTTCGCCAAGGTCCGGGGCCTGCAACAGGGCCTCGACGTCGGCTTCTGACAACGACTTGGGCAAGGGTTTGCCCAGCTGAGGCATCTCTATTTGCAGGGTTGGATCGACGGCAATGAGCTTTTCCCGCAGCAAGTAGCGAAAAAAGCCACGCAGACCTGAGAGAAAACGCGCAGTGGAACGCGGTTTGTAGCCTTGATCCAGACGCCAGGCCAGGTGATCGAGGATCAGCTCTCGGCCGGCGGCAGGCAAGGCAAGGCCGTGATCCTGCAGCCAGCCATTGAACAGCGCCAGGTCACTGCGATAAGAGACGCGAGTGTTGTCTGAAAGGCCTTTTTCCAGCCACAGGGCATCAAGGAACTGGTCGATCAAGGGGTGGTCAAGGGCTGGCATGAAAACTCGGTGGCAAACGACGAAATGACGCTTAGTCTTTCATAACAACGCCGGCATAGGGAGCCCGCATGAACGAACAGCAGATCCTACTCAGTGTGGGCGGTATCGGTGCCGCCGCCCTCGCCTGCCAGTGGCTGGCCTGGCGCCTGAAGCTGCCAGCGATTCTCTTCCTGCTGCTGGCCGGGATAATGGTCGGCCCGTTGCTCGGCTGGCTCGACCCGCAAGCGCTGTTCGGCCCGCTGCTGATGCCGCTGGTGTCACTGGCGGTGGCACTGATCCTGTTCGAAGGCAGCCTGACCCTGCACCTCTCGCAATGGCGGGACATCGGCAGCGTGGTGCACCGCCTGGTCACCGTCGGCGCCCTGTCGACCTGGCTGGTGATCGCCCTGGCGACACACTGGCTGCTGGGTTTCGACTGGCCGCTGGCGATCCTGTTCGGCACCTTGACCCTGGTGACAGGCCCTACGGTCATCGTGCCCATGCTGCGCGTGGTACGGCCGAAGGCGACCATTGCCAACATCCTGCGCTGGGAAGGCATCGTCATCGACCCGATCGGTGCCCTGCTCGCCGTCGTGGTGTACAGCTTCATCATCGCCAGCGCCGATGGCGATGGCCTGAGCCAGAGCCTGGGGACCTTTGCCGGGGTGATCTTCTGCGGCAGCGCCCTGGGCGCCGCCGGTGGCTGGTTACTGGGGCAGATCATGCGCGAGCAATGGCTGCCGGAATACCTGCACAACCTGGCGTCGCTGGCCGCCGTACTGGGTATTTTCATCGCCGCCAACCAGATCGTTCACGAGTCCGGGCTGCTGGCGGTGACGGTAATGGGCATGTGGCTGGCCAACATGCGTGGCGTCGATGTACGGCAGATCCTGCACTTCAAGGAGAACCTCAGCGTACTGCTGATCTCCGGCCTGTTCATCCTGCTTGCCGCGCGGCTCGATCTGCATGCCCTGTTGGGGTTGGGCCCGGCCGTACTGGCACTGCTGCTGGTGATCCAGCTGGTGGCGCGGCCGCTGAATGTCTTGCTGTCAACGCTGGGGTCCTCGCTGAACTGGCGGGAACGGGCCCTGCTGGCCTGGATCGCACCACGCGGTATCGTTGCCGCCGCAGTGTCGGCGATATTCGCCATCCGCCTGCATGAGGCCGGGCATCAGGACGCACTGCTGCTGGTGCCGCTCACCTTTGCCGTGATCATCGGCACCGTCGTGCTGCAGAGCGCTACGGCGCGCCCCCTGGCGCGCCTGCTCAAGGTGGCCGAGCCGGCGCCCAGCGGCTTTCTCATCGTCGGCGCCAACCAACCCGCACGCGCCATCGGCAAGGCCCTGCAGCAACTGGGCTGCCGTGTGTTGCTGACCGATTCGAGCTGGGAAAACATTCGTGCGGCACGCATGGAGGGGCTGCCGACCTACTTTGGCAACCCGGCTTCGCAGCATGCCGACGCACACCTGGACCTGGTAGGCCTCGGCCACCTGCTGGGGCTGTCGCCTGCCGGGGAGATCAACGCCTTGGCCTGTGCGCGCTTTCGTCATGACTTCGGCCACGGCCGCTTGTATGTGCTGGCCAGCGGCCTGGAGAAGCAGCGCAGCGACAAGCACCGAGCCAGCGAAGAGCACCGTGGCCAACTGCTGGGCTCAAGCCCGATGACCTACCAACAAATGGCCAATCGCCTGCATCATGGCGCGGAACTGTACAGCACCAACCTTACCGAGGGCTTCGACTGGGACAATTACCAGGCATTGCATGGCGAGCGCGCACATCTGTTGTTTGCCCGGGATGCCCAGGGCTGGGTGCATGTATCAAGCCCCGAGAACCCGCTTGCGCCGCAACCTGGCTGGACCCTGGTGGCGCTGGTGGAACCGGCCCCCATCACCGAGAGCACTGCCGCGCCGGGTTGAGCCTTCAGGCTTGTGGCAACACCGGCACCGGGCGCTTGTCCTCGTCGATGGCGACAAAGCTGAACACACCATGGATTGCCCGCTCGCGCCCATCCAGGTACATGTTCTCGACGAATACGTCCACTTGAACCTGCAAACTGGTGTTGCCGACCTTGATCACCGTTCCCACCAGCTCGACGATCGAGCCTGCCGGGATCGGGTGTTTGAAATCGATACGGTCTGTGGACACGGTCACCAGCGGCAGCCGGCAGAAGCGCGTAGCGGCGATGAACGACACTTCGTCCATCCAGGCCAGCGCAGTGCCGCCGAACAAGGTGTTGTGGTGGTTGGTGGTGTTGGGGAACACCGCTTTGGTCACGCGGGTCACCGACAACTCGGTGCGGCGCTGAATTTCCTGGTCTCGGCTGGTCATGTCCGTCACTTCTTTCGGGTTTCAAAACGCAAAAAAGCAGCCCGAAGGCTGCTTTTTTCTCGCTAGGCGGCCAGGGCCACCGGGCAAACTGTACTCAGGACAGTTTTTCCTTGATGCGAGCGGCTTTGCCGGACAGGTCGCGCAGGTAGTACAGCTTGGCTTTACGCACGTCACCACGACGTTTCACGGCCAGGCTGTCGATCTGCGGGCTGTAGGTCTGGAAGGTACGCTCAACGCCAACGCCGCTGGAGATTTTGCGCACGGTGAAAGCGCTGTTCAGGCCGCGGTTACGCTTGGCGATAACAACGCCTTCGAACGCCTGCAGACGGGAACGCTCACCTTCCTTCACTTTAACCTGAACGACGATGGTGTCGCCTGGTGCGAAGGTCGGGATTTCCTTGCTCATCTGCTCGGCTTCGAGCTGCTGGATGATCTTGTTGGTCATGCTGTGCTCCTAAGATGGATACGTGATCCACCATCGATACGTTTAACTATCGTCCCGCTCGCGGAGATATTCCTCGAGCAGCTTCTTCTCTTCTCCAGAAAGCGAGCGACTTTCCAGAAGATCGGCGCGTCGTTCGAAGGTCCTACCAAGGGACTGCTTCATTCTCCAACGCCGGATGTGTGCATGGTTGCCACTTAGCAACACGTCGGGAACACGCTGATCCGCATACACCTCAGGTCGGGTGTAGTGCGGGCAATCGAGCAGACCGTCGGTGAAGGAGTCTTCCTCCGCCGAGTCCACATGCCCTAAAGCTCCGGGCAGCAGCCGTGTAACCGCATCGATCAGTACCATGGCCGGCAGCTCGCCACCGGAAAGCACATAGTCGCCAATCGACCACTCCTCATCGACATGAGCCTCGATAAAGCGCTCGTCGATGCCTTCATAACGACCGGCGATCAGGATCAGCGATTCCTGTTCGGCCAGGCCTTTGACCGCTTGCTGAGTCAGCTTGCGGCCTTGCGGCGAAAGGTAGATCACCTTTGCCGATGCTCCGGTCGCTTGCCTGGCGCTAACCAGGGCGTCTTCCAGAGGCTTGATTTTCATCACCATGCCCGGGCCACCGCCAAACGGCCGATCATCCACTGTGTGGTGGCGATCTGTGGTGTAGTCCCGCGGGTTCCAGCAGGTCACCTGAAGCAACCCCTGTTTTACCGCGCGGCTGGTAATGCCGTACTCAGTGATGGCCGAGAACATCTCGGGGAACAACGTGATGACGTCTACGCGAAGGTTACCCATCGTTTAGAAGTCCGCGTCCCATTCAACCCGCATCACGCCTGCTTCCAGGTCGATTGCCAGCACACATTGCGCCGTATAGGGCAACAGACGCTCGCGATCATCCAGGCTGCCTGCGCAGGGCTTGACCACCATTACATCGTTCGCACCGGTCTCCAACAGGTGATCGACCTTGCCGAACAGCTGTTCGTCCTGGTTGATGACCTTCAGGCCCTGCAGTTGGTACCAGTAGTACTCGTCTGCGGCCAGGTTGGGCAAAAGGCTCCGCGGGATGCAGATTTCGAAGCCGCTCAGAAGACGCGCTTCATCACGATCATCGAGGCCTTTCAGTTTAACGACCAGGCCCTTTTGGGAGCCACGACCGCTGACCAGCTCGACCTGCTTTACCTTGCCTTCGTGCCGAAGCGTCCAGCGTGGATAATCCAACAGGTTTTCAATCGGATCGGTAAAGGAATACACCTTCACCTCGCCGCGAACGCCGTGAACCGAAAAAATCTTGCCAACGACGATGAGGTCGTCAGCCTTTTCTGGCGTCGCGTTCATATTGCTCAGGCAGCGGCCTTGGCAGCGTCCTTCAGCAGCTGAGCAACACGCTCAGACGGCTGTGCGCCTTGGCTCAGCCAGTAGCTGACGCGCTCCTGGTTGACCGACAGCTTGACTTCAGCGCCAGCAGCGATCGGGTTGAAGAAACCTACGCGCTCAACGAAACGGCCGTCACGGGCGTTACGCGAGTTGGTCACGGTCAGGTGGTAGAAAGGGCGCTTTTTCGAGCCGCCACGGGCAAGACGGATGGTTACCATGTGAACATCGTTCCTATAGTCGGTGCTGCAAATCTGAATGCCAAATAGGCACACGGGTGCCCAAAAGGCCGCATATTCTCGGGGAATACACGGACATTTGCAAATGACTTTTTCGACAAGGCCTCGCCCTGCCGTCCAGATTTGCCGGTTGAGCCACGGATTGCGTGGCCATTGCCCCGCCGCAGCGGGGGTTCTGAGCGCTCATTCTTCAAAAGACAAGCGCCCGGAATAAGGGTTACAGCTTCGGCATGCCGCCGCCAGGCAACATCCCGCCCAGGCCGCGCATCATCTTGGCCATGCCGCCCTTGGCGGAGAATTTCTTCATCATCTTCTGCATCTGCTTGTGCTGCTTGATCAGCCGCCCGATGTCCTGCACCTGGGTACCGGAACCCAGGGCGATCCGGCGCTTGCGCGAACCGCTGATCAGGTCAGGATCGCGACGCTCGGCCGGGGTCATGGAGTTGATGATCGCCTCCATCTGCTTGAACTGTTTCTCGGCTGCGCCCTGGGCATTGCCCATCTGCGACAGGTTGACCCCGCCGATGCTCGGCAGCTTGTCCATCAGGCCGCCCAGGCCACCCATGTTCTTCATCTGTTGCAGCTGGTCGCGGAAGTCTTCGAGATCGAAGCCCTTGCCCTTCTTCAGCTTCTTGGCCAGCTTGTCGGCTTTGGCCTTGTCGATGGTCTGTTCGGCCTGCTCGATCAGGCTGAGCACGTCGCCCATGCCGAGGATGCGCGACGCCACACGGTCCGGGTGGAAGGGCTCGAGAGCCTCGGTTTTCTCACCCATACCGATGAACTTGATCGGCTTGCCGGTGATGGCACGTACCGAAAGCGCGGCACCGCCACGGGCATCACCGTCGACCTTGGTCAGCACCACGCCGGTCAGCGGCAGGGCTTCACCGAAGGCCTTGGCGGTATTGGCGGCGTCCTGGCCGGTCATGGCATCGACCACGAACAGGGTTTCAACCGGCTTGACCGCGGCATGCAGCGCCTTGATTTCGTCCATCATGTCGGCGTCGATGTGCAGACGGCCGGCGGTGTCGACAATGACCACGTCGATGAACTTGAGCTTGGCCTCGCGAATCGCCGCTTCGGCAATGGCCACAGGCTTCTGGCTGATATCGGACGGGAAGAAGGTCACGCCAATGTCGTTGGCCAGCGTTTCCAGCTGCTTGATCGCAGCCGGGCGGTAGACGTCGGCCGAAACCACCATCACGCTCTTCTTCTTGCGCTCCTTGAGGAAGCGCGCCAGCTTACCGGCGGTGGTGGTCTTGCCCGCGCCCTGCAAACCGGCCATCAGCACCACGGCAGGCGGGGCGGCATTGAGCGCGAGGTCTTCGTTGGCCGCACCCATCAGGCTTTCCAGCTCGGCCTGGACGATCTTCACGAACGCCTGGCCCGGGGTCAGGCTGCGCGACACCTCGGTGCCGACTGCACGCTCCTTGACGCTGTTGACGAAATCCTTGACCACCGGCAGGGCAACGTCGGCCTCGAGCAGGGCCATGCGCACTTCGCGCAACGTATCCTTGATGTTGTCTTCAGTCAGCTTGGCCTTGCCGGTGACATGGCGCAGCGTCTGTGACAGGCGGTCGGTCAGGTTTTCGAACATGGTGATCCTTTCAGGCCAAGTAAAAGCCGAGGTTTGTCAGGCGCCCAGGTGAATATGCACACGCGCTGGGCACAGCAAGGCGGCGATTATAGCGAAGAGCGGCGGCGGCGCACACCTCGGCTTCCCGGCGGCAACTTTCAAGCTGCAAGCCTCAAGCCGCAAACCATCAGAAAATCCCGCCCCCCGTACGAATCTGCCTTCGCTTGCAGCTTGCAGCCTGAAGCTTGCAGCTCACTAGCCCCCCCAGCGCGATCTATGCCAAACTCCGTCTCTTTAAGGCTTGCCCACCAGGACTTATGGTCTCCTCACCCAGCCTCATCCCCAACCTGATCGCCGCCGGCCTATATATAGCGGCGACCGTTTATCAGGGTTCGCGCCTGGCCCAGTCGAGCAAAGCCGACAAACGGCTGCTCGGCCTGCTCGGCGCCCTCGCCGTGATCGCCCAGAGCGGCGCGCTGTTCTTTCAGCTGATCACCCCGCTGGGCCTGAGCCTGGACTTCTTCAGCGCCGCCAGCCTGATCGCCGTGGCGGTGATCACCCTGACCCTGCTGGCCTGCCTGCGCATACCGGTGGAAAACCTGCTGGTGCTGCTGTTCCCGCTCGGCGCCATCACGGCCCTGCTGGCCCAGTTCGCCCCACCCGGCACCGTTCCGCTGATCGATGAAGAGCCGGGGATCCTCGCTCATATCCTGCTATCGATCCTGGCCTATGGGCTGTTCACCATTGCGGTGTTCCAGTCGCTGCTCCTGCTGTTGCAAGACCACCAGCTGAAAAACAAGCACCCTTCCGGGCTGATCCGCAACTTCCCACCGTTGCAGACCATGGAAAGCCTGCTGTTCGGCTTCCTTTGGGCGGGCTGGTGCCTGTTGTCGCTGTCGCTGATCTCTGGCTGGCTGTTCCTGGACAACCTGTTTGCCCAGCACCTGGTACACAAAACCCTGCTGGCCTGCGTGGCCTGGATCGTCTTCAGCGTACTGCTGTGGGGCCGCACCCGCCTGGGCTGGCGTGGGCACAAGGCGATCCGCTGGACACTGGCCGGTTTCTGCCTGCTGATGCTGGCCTATTTCGGCAGCAAGCTGGTCCGCGAATTCATCCTGCATATCTGACGGTCGCCCATGGACACCCTGCCGTACGCTCCGCTACTCGGCACTTTGGCACTGGCGCTGCTCTGGTCGGCGCTGTTCACCGCGGTGGATGCCGCCCGCCTGCAACTCAACGGCTCGTTGCGCCCCGGCGATGACGGGCAACCGGTACTGCCAGCCCAGGCCCTGGTGCTGTGCGCCAGCCTGGGCAAGCTTCTGGTATTGGGCCTGGCCTGCCTGATCGGCCAACGCCTCAACGGCGAGCACGGTTTCTGGCTGGCCGGCCTGGCCGCCACCTCTGGCCTGCTGGTGTTTGCCGAATACCTGCCGCGGCGCCTGGCTCGGCGCAACCCGCTGGCCTTCATCAGCCTGGGCGCCAGCCTGCTGAAGCTCCCATTGGCGCTGGTGCAACCCTTGGCCTGCCTGCTGGACGGCTGTGCCAAGCTGATGTTGCGGCCGTTTCGCGTACCGCCCACCGCAGTGGCCCTGCACCCGCAGGCAGATGACGACTTTACCGAGGATGAAGACCAAGACATGCCGCGCCACGGCCTGCTCGATGGCCTGCACTCGCTGGACAAGGTCACCGTCAACGACATTCTGGTGCCGCGCAACGAGGTCGATGGCATCAACCTGGATGAGCCGATCGAGCGCATCATCGAGCAGCTGATCCTCAGCCGCCACACGCGCCTGCCGGTCTACCACAACGACATCAACCAGGTAGAAGCCATCCTCAACACCAAGCTGATCAGCCACCTGCTGCCCAAGGCCGAGCTGACGCTGGAGAAGCTCCACAGCGCCTGCTACGAGCCTTACTTCGTCCCCGAAAGCACCCCACTGCAATTGCAACTGCTGAACTTCCACAAGCAGCAGCGCCGGCTGGGCGTGGTGGTGGACGAATACGGTGAGGTACTGGGCATCGTCACGCTGGAGGACATACTCGAGGAGATCGTCGGCGAGTTCGAGGAAGAGCACAGCCTCGACAACCCCCATGTACACCCCCAGTCCGACGGCACCTTCGTCATCGATGGCGCCGCTTCCCTGCGCGAAATCAACCGCACCCTCGGCTGGCACCTGCCCAGCGACGGCGGGCCGAAGACCCTGAACGGGCTGGTCACCGAGGCCCTTGAAAGCATCCCGGAAAGCGCTGTTTGCCTGAAGATCGGCCGCTATCGCCTGGAAATCCTCGAAACAGAAGACAATTGCGCCAGCAAGGTACTGGTGTGGACCGTGACCCGCTAGCTATACTCCGGTCACGCTTACCCAGCCCTGCCGTCCCGCCCGCTATCCGCACCCGGCGCCACACGGCCAGCGCGCTCCACTGACGCGCCCTGCGGTCCTGCTTCAACACCCCGAACAGTGCCCGCTCCCGCCCCTATCCCCCTTGGGCTATCGTCAGTCGGGCGAACAAAAGAACAATACGCTCCGGCGTCCGCGAACCGTACCTGCCCTTCGCTGGCCAGTGCATACCGTCGCGGGCCAAGCCCATGGAGCACGACCAGACTGTTAGGGACCTACTTAATGACAACCAGCAGCACTTATGCCCAAGCGCCTGCCGCGCCGGTCAACTCGCCCGCGCGGGTGGCCACCGCAAGCTTCATCGGCACGGCCATCGAGTTCTACGATTTCTACGTGTATGCCACTGCCGCCGCGCTGGTGATCGGCCCCGTATTCTTCCCTTCAGGGTCAGGCACCGCGCAGATGCTGGCGGCCTTCCTTACCTTCGGCATCGCCTTCCTCGCCCGCCCGCTGGGTTCAGCACTGTTCGGACACTTCGGTGACCGTATCGGGCGCAAGTCGACGCTGGTTGCCTCGCTGCTGCTGATGGGGGTGTCGACCACGCTGATCGGTGTATTGCCAGGCTACGACAGCATCGGCATGTGGGCACCGATCATTCTTTGCCTGCTGCGCTTCGGCCAGGGCCTTGGCCTGGGCGGTGAATGGGGTGGCGCGGCGTTGCTGGCCACCGAGAACGCCCCGGCGGGCAAGCGTGCCTGGTTCGGGATGTTCCCGCAGCTAGGCCCTTCGATCGGCTTCCTGGCGGCCAACGGCCTGTTCCTGACCCTGGCCCTGCTGCTCAGCGACGAGCAGTTCCGGGAGTGGGGCTGGCGCATTCCGTTCCTGCTCAGTGCCGCGCTGGTGCTGGTAGGCCTGTACGTACGCCTGAAGCTTGAAGAAAGCCCCGTGTTCGCCAAGGCCGTGGCCCGCCACGAGCGGGTAAAAATGCCGGTGGTCGACCTGTTCAGCAAATACTGGCTGCCGACCCTGCTGGGCGCGGCCGCCATGGTGGTGTGCTATGCGTTGTTCTACATCTCGACGGTGTTCTCGCTGAGCTACGGTGTCACTACGTTGGGCTACAGCCGCGAAACCTTCCTTGGCCTGCTGTGCTTCGCCGTGGTCTTCATGGCCCTGGCCACGCCGCTATCGGCCTGGCTCAGCGACCGTTACGGGCGCAAGCCGGTGCTGATCGTCGGCGGCCTGCTGGCGGTGGCCTCGGGCTTCACCATGGAGCCTTTGCTGACCTCCGGCTCGACCACTGGCGTCGCGTTGTTCCTGGCCATCGAGCTGTTTTTGATGGGCGTGACTTTCGCACCGATGGGCGCGCTGCTGCCAGAGCTGTTCCCTACCCACGTGCGTTATACCGGCGCGTCTGCCGCGTATAACCTGGGCGGCATCGTCGGGGCTTCGGCGGCGCCGTTCTTTGCCCAGAAACTGGTGAGCATGGGCGGTTTGAGCTGGGTGGGTGGGTATGTATCGGTGGCGGCGGTGATCAGCCTGATTGCTGTGCTGTGCCTGAAAGAGACCCGCAATACAGAGCTGTGATCCTTGAGCTGCAAGCTTCAAGCTGCAAGAAAAGGCATCCCTTAGCAGCTTGTAGCTTGTAGCTTGTAGCTTGAGCTTAGAACTCGACCTTGACCGCCTGCGCCGCACGGGTCGCCTTGGCCCGCGCCGCTTCGATCGATTCATCACGTGCCAGGCACACGCCCATGCGGCGCTGGCCGTTGATTTCCGGCTTGCCGAACAGGCGGATCGCGGTATCCGGCTCGCTCAACGCTGCGCCGAGGTTGGCGAAGCTGGTCTGCTGCGACTGGCCTTCAGGCAGGATCACCGCCGACGCAGACGGGCCGAACTGGCGCACCACCGGGATCGGCAGGCCCAGAATGGCACGGGCATGCAGCGCGAACTGCGACAGGTCCTGGGAAATCAGCGTGACCAGGCCGGTATCGTGCGGGCGCGGCGAGACTTCGCTGAACCACACCTGATCGCCCTTGACGAACAACTCGACGCCGAACAAACCACGGCCGCCCAGTGCATCGGTGACCGACTTCGCCACACGCTGCGACTCGGCCAAGGCTTTCGGGCTCATCGCCTGGGGCTGCCACGACTCTTGGTAGTCGCCTTTCTCCTGGCGGTGACCGACTGGCTCCAGATACGTGGTACCACCAACATGGCGCACGGTCAGCAAGGTGATCTCGTAGTCGAAATCGATGAAGCCTTCGATGATCACGCGGCCCTTGCCGGCGCGGCCACCCTCCTGGGCGTAGTCCCACGACTTCTGCAGGTCGGCATCGCTGCGCAGCAGGCTCTGGCCCTTGCCGGACGAGCTCATCACCGGTTTGACCACACACGGGTAACCGACATCGGCCACGGCCTTGGCATAGTCTTCAAAGGTATCGGCGAAGTGGTACGGCGAGGTCGGCAGGTCCAGCTCTTCGGCCGCCAGGCGGCGAATGCCCTCGCGGTTCATGGTCAGCTGCGTGGCGCGGGCGGTCGGCACGACGTTGAAACCTTCGTTCTCCAGCTCGACCAGCGTAGCGGTGGCGATGGCTTCAATTTCGGGGACGATGTAATGCGGTTTTTCAGCCTCGATCACCGCGCGCAGGGCGACACCATCGAGCATGTTGACCACGTGGCTGCGGTGCGCGACCTGCATGGCCGGCGCATTGGCGTAGCGGTCCACGGCGATCACTTCGACGCCCAGGCGCTGCAGCTCGATCACCACTTCCTTGCCCAGCTCGCCACAGCCGCAGAGCAGTACACGGGTCGCGGTAGGCGACAATGGGGTTCCGATACGGGTCATTTCAGGTCCTCGAAGGCGTCCGGGGCCGCGCCAGTCTTAGCGCCGCCCGCTGAAAAAGGACCCGTATTCTACACCATCAGCCGGCGACAGCAGCCCGACGCGCACGAAATGCCATGGCCAGCCACACCGCAGTCACGCCTGCGAACTTGGAGGCCATCGCGGTGCCGATCACGGCGGGGGTCAGGGCACCGATCATGCCGAAGAAAATGAAGGTGTCCACCGGGATGCTCAGTGCCGAGCTCAACCACAAGCGGTCACGCAAGGGGCGCCGGGTGATGCTGAACACCAGCCAGTCGATCAGCTCGGAAACGAAGAACGCCGTGGCACTGGCCAGGGCAATGGCCGGCTCGGAAGTGACATACGACAGCACCAGCGCCAGCAGCATGGCGATCAGCGCGCCATGGCCGTAGCGGGTCTGCACCATGTCACGCAGGATGAACACCAGCCCACCCCAGGCCGACCAGATCACGTCCAGATGCGGGGCGCTGGAAAAGGCAAAGTTGATCAGTACAACGCTGCTGATGTAAGCGATTAGAAAGAACATGGGCAGTGACCGTCCGACAAGCGGCACAGATTACCTGATTTTCGAGTCAACCGCAGCGCTTACAAGATCAATCCGGCCGCCACCGCCCGCTCATGGCACAGCTTGAGCACCGCCCGGCGTTCGGTATTGTCCATCCGCCCCCAACGGCCGATCTCCGCTACGGTGCGCTGGCACCCGGTGCAGACATCCTGCTCGTCCAGCGCGCAGATGCTCACGCAGGGCGAAGCGACCGGGCGTTCGGTAGCGATCACCTCACTCATCGTCCACCACCAGGTCCCGCGCATAACGCTGGGCGTTGTGAACATAGTGCGCGGCGCTGGCCTCGAGCATGCGCTTCTGCTGCTCGGTCAGCTCACGCACCACCTTGCCGGGCGACCCCATTACCAGCGAACCGTCGGGAATTTCCTTGCCTTCGGGGATCAGTGCATTGGCGCCGATGATGCAGTGTTTGCCGATGCGCGCACCGTTGAGGATCACCGCATTGATGCCGACCAGGCTGTAATCGCCAACCGTGCAACCGTGCAGCATGGCGTTGTGGCCCACGGTCACGCCTTTGCCCAATGTCAGCGGCGAACCCATGTCGGTATGCATCACGGTACCGTCCTGGACGTTGCTGTCCTCGCCGATATCGATCAGCTCGTTGTCGCCGCGCAGCACCGCGCCGAACCACACACTGGCGCGCGCCTGCAGGCGTACCTTGCCAATCAGCATGGCATTGGGTGCGGCCCAACTGGTGGCATGGCTCTCGACCCGCAGGTCGCCCAAGCGGTATTTCATTCTCGCTCCTCAGGTATCAGCGGCGACGGGGTGTGCCCCGTTCAGATCTCTATATAACGCTCGGGGGGCTGATGCAGGCTGATGCCTGCGTCGTACAGCAAGTTGACCAGTTCGACGATCATGATCGCCGACAGCCCCCAGATCTTGTATTCGCCATAACGATAGCTGGGCACATACCAACTGCGGCCCTGGTAATCGATACGGTGGGTGTGGTCGCGCGGGTCCTGGCGGAAAAATTCGAGTGGCACGCTGAATACTGCCGCGATCTCCGCATCATTGGCGCGGTATTCGACGAAATCAGGGATCACCCCGACGAATGGCGTCACTTTCAGCCCATGCAGGGAAATCAGCGGGCTCAGCGGGCCGAGCACTTCCACCAGGCCTGGCGGCAGGCCGATTTCTTCTTCGGCCTCGCGCAGCGCGGTGAATATCAAGTCGGGGTCTTCCGGGTCGCGCCTGCCACCGGGGAAGGCGACTTCACCGCCATGGGTGGAAAGCCCTTTGGCACGCAGGGTCAAGACCAGTTCGGGCGCTTCGCTGCGAGTAATGGGCAAAAGTACCGCCGCCTCGGGGAACCGTCGGTCGGTTTCCAGTGAAGCTGGTTGGTGGTTGCTCATTCGGCGAAGTAGCTCGTCCAGCATTGCGCACTCTCGTTTCCAAGGCCTGCCCTGCATGATGCACCAAAGCCGCGAAGCACCCAAGCCCTGTACGCTTGCGGCAGGCCTGCCTGGCACGCCAAGATAGCCTGGGCTAAAGGGAAGAACAGCATGAAATTCTGCAGCGCGTGCGGCCAGCCGGTCATTCAGCGGATACCCGAAGGCGACAGCCGCCTGCGGTATGTCTGCAATCATTGCCAGACCATTCACTACCAGAACCCGAACATCGTTGCCGGGGTGCTGCCGGTCTGGGGCAGCCAGGTGCTGCTTTGCCGGCGAGCCATCGAGCCTCGCCGCGGCTTCTGGACCTTGCCCGCCGGCTTCATGGAGAACGGCGAAACACTGGACCAGGCCGCCCGCCGTGAAACTGTCGAAGAAGCCTGCGCCCGGGTCGGCACGATGGCCCTGTACCAGTTGTTCGACCTGCCGCACATTAACCAGGTGCATGTGTTCTTCCGCGCCGAACTGGCCGACCTGGACTTCGACATCGGCGTCGAGAGCCTGGAGGTGCGGCTGTTCGACGAACACGAGATACCGTGGGGCGAGCTGGCTTTCCGGACCGTCACACGCACACTAGAATGCTATTATCGCGACCGCATCGGGCAGCATTACCCCATAGGCCATGAGTACCTGCCACCGATGAGCGTTTCGCCCACCACTTAAGTTTGCAGGTACCGCTTCATGCGCTGGTTGTTCGCCCTTTTCTGCCTTTGCGTTACCTCGGTGTCCCAGGCGGCCTTCACCGAGACCATCATTCGCAAGCCACAGCCGCCTTTGCCGGCACAATCGCAATCGCAGGCGGCCATGCAGCCACTGATCGACAAGGTGCTGGTGATCAAGTCCGAGCGCCGCCTGCAGTTGATCAGCCGTGGCGAACCGCTGAAAACCTACCGCATCTCGCTGGGCAAGCAGCCCAAGGGCGCCAAGCAGCGCGAAGGCGACAAGAAGACCCCCGAGGGCCTGTACTGGCTGGACTGGCGCAAGCAAAGCGACCGTTTCAACCTGTCCATGCACATCACCTACCCGAACATCAGCGATGCAGCCCGGGCCACACGCGAGGGCTGGAGTGCCGGCAGCATGATCATGATCCACGGCACCCCGATCAACGACGAGTATCCCGAATGGTATTTCCATACGCTTGACTGGACCGACGGCTGTATCGCCATGCGCAACTCGGACATGCGCGAGGTCTGGGACCTGGTGCCGGACGGCACATTGATCGAGATTCGGCCCTGATAGTCCGGCATTCCAATTGAGGCTGTAGGAACCTTCCCACTTCAATTAAACATCCGCCCTACTGCCGTGTAGGCAGCAGACTGCATCCAATCGACTGGCAAAGTTTTTAGCATCCACGCAAACGAGTACGCAGGCCGTACGCCATTTGCGGGGTTCTTCCATGCCAGCCCGATACCGCCACATCGCCAGCAGGCTGCTTGCCTGCTGCATGACGAGCTTGCTGGCCATGCCGCAGGCATGGGCGGACGACCCTGCCAGCCAGCAACTGCGTGATCAACAGCGAACCTTGCGCCAGCTCGAGCAGCAACAGCGGCTGCAGCGCTGGCAGCGCCCTCCAGCGGCGCAACACAGCGACGCCCTCGCACCGAACCCACCCAGCGACAGCCGCTGCTGGGAGATAGCCGGCGTTCGCCTGGCCGGCAACCGGCAGCTTTCAGCACAGGCGCTTGAGCCGGCCATCCAGGCGCTGATAAAGCCCTGCATGGGCATCGCCGACATCAACCACCTGCTCAAGGCCATCACCCAGCGCTACGTGCACGCCGGTTACCCAGCCAGCCGCCCCTATCTGCGCCAAGCGCCAGCGCATGACGCGCCGCTGGACATCGTCATCATCGAAGGCTTCGTCGAGTCGATCGAGCTGGCTGCCGAGCTGCCGCTCTCCCTGAACAGCGCATTCCCCCATCTGCTGGGCAACCCCCTGTACCTGCCAGACCTTGAGCAGGGGCTGGACCAGCTCAACCGCCTGCGGGCCTTCGAGCTCAGTGCCGACCTGTTGCCGGGCGAACTGCAGGGTGGCACCCGGGTGCTGCTGCAGCCTCGCCAAGTGGCTTCACGCTGGCACCTGGACAGCCGCTTCGATAACCGGGGCAGCCCGCTGACCGGGCGTCACCGCCTGAACCTCGGCATCGGCGTGGACACCCCCTTGGGCCTGAACGACGACCTGCGCCTGTCACTGTCGACAACGGTCATCGATGCTCCGGGGCGCAGCCAGGGCGTCACCCTCTACTACAGCATCCCCTACGGCCCATGGAGTTTCACGCTCAATGTCGGCCAACTGCGCTACAACGCGCCGATTCCGCAAGGGCGGCACGACAGCAACGGCAACAGCAGTTACCAGAGCGTCAGCGCCGAGCGCATGCTCTGGCGCAACCAGTACGGCATGCTCAGCGCCAGCGCCCGGCTGGACCGCAAACAACTGATCAACCGCGCCGGCTCTGCAGTCATCGGCCTGCAGAGCCCCACCCTGACCAGCGTGGAGGCCGGGCTCAACCTGCTCTGGCTGGACCACGGCCTGTGGAACGCCTACATCGGCGTCGCCCAGGGCACTCACTGGCTGGGCGCCGAGCAACCCGCCCAGCACGCAGCTGCGCCGCAGCTCGACTTTAGAAAGTACCGCGCCAGCCTGCTGCACCTGCGCCAAGGGCCAGCGAACTGGCCGTGGCGCTGGCAAAGCGAACTTGGCCTGCAGTACAGCACCGATGTCTTGCCGGCCGTCGAGCAAATGTTGTTGAGCGACGATTCGGCGGTGCGTGGCTTTCGCCTGCGTACCTACAGTGGCGCCAGCGCCGCCACCTGGCGCAATACCTTCAGCCAACCGCTGGCATTGCCCTGGACCACACCGGCTACGGTGCGCCCCTACCTGGGCCTGGACCTGGGCTGGGAGCGGCTGGCGCAAGGCGCTTCGCCGCGCCGGCTGGCAGGTGCCACGGCGGGTATCGAAGTGAACCTGCCGCACAGCCGCCTGCGCCTGGACTATCAGCGCGCCCTCTATGCCAGCGACCTGCAGCGCCCGCTGCTCGAACCCGGATTCTGGGTACTTGAATGGGCCCTGAACATCTGATTCACCCACAACAAAGAGAACGAGAACATGCAGACACTCTCGCAGATACCCGCAATCCGCCCCGATACCTTGCGCTGGGCCATTTTCCTCGCCCTGCTCGCCTCCACCAGCGCGCTGGCCGAACACGGCCTGGAGGCGGCCACCGGCCCTGGGGGTACGCCGCTCATCAGCAACAATCATGGCGTACCTGTTATCGACATCGTCGCGCCCAACGCCAGCGGCCTGTCGCACAACCAGTTCCTGGACTACAACGTCGCCCGCCCCGGCGTGGTACTGAACAACGCCCTCCAGGCCGGGCAGTCGCAACTGGCCGGCGCGCTGGCGGCCAACCCCCAGTTCCAGGGCCAGGCGGCCTCGACCATCCTCAACGAGGTGATCAGCCGCAACGCCTCGCTGATCGAAGGCCCACAGGAAATCTTCGGCCGCCCGGCCGACTACATCCTGGCCAACCCGAACGGCATCACCCTCAATGGCGGGACCTTCATCAACACCACCCGGGCCGGTTTCCTGGTAGGTACACCGGAGCTGCAGGACGAACAGCTCAAATACCTCAACACCCTCAATGCCAGTGGCACCCTGCAAGTGCTCACAGGCGGCCAGCACAATGCCGAGGGCGCGCTGGACCTGATCGCGCCGAAGCTCGACAGCAAGGGCGTGCTCTCGGCCAGTGGCGATCTCACCGTGACCGTTGGCCGCAACCGCATGCGTCACGACGATGGGCAGGTCATCGAGCATCTGCCGGGCACGCCGTCCACCATCGACGCCAACCTGTTCGGCGCCATGCGTGCCGGGCGCATTCGTGTGGTCAGCACTGCCGAGGGCGCGGGGGTGCGGGTGGGGCCGGTGCAGATCAAGGCCGACCAGGGCATCACCCTTCAATCTGCCGGCGCGCTGCAGGTCAGCGGGCATGAAAAACGGCCCGGGGCGCTGCTCAGCGAACACGGCGCATTGCAACTCACCGCTGCCGATGACCTGCGCCTTGGCGCCGTCGACGGCAAAGCCGAGCGTATCGAGATAAAGGCTGGAAAGAAGCTCACTCTGGATGCCGAAAGCCGCCAGAGCATCGCCCGCGAGCAGGAAAGCTGGAACAAAAAGTTCCTCTTCGTCACCCGCGAGACCTACCAGCGCGAACGTACCACCACCGCCGACCAACTGCGCGGGGCGCAGCTGCAAGCCAGTGACAGCGTGCTGTTGCAGTCCGGCGCCGACATGCGCCTGTTGGCAGCCAATGTGGATGCGGGCGGCGACCTGACACTCGACAGCGCTGCCAACCTGGATATCAGTGCAGGCACCAACAGCCAACGTATCGAGGAGCAGGTACGCCACCGCAAAGACCTGTGGCGCGGCGACAGTGATACCAGCCAGTACAAGGAATCAGCACAAGGCAGCACGCTCAATGCCGCACGCATGACGGTCAAGGCCAATGACACGCTCACCGTCCAAGGCAGCAAGCTGCACAGCCGCGCCGGCCTGGACATCAACGCCAGCAACGTCGAAATCGGCACAACGGCGCTGCAGGAACAGGGCACACGCCGCAACTACCGTGGCGACCTGGTATCGGGCACCTTCTTTGGTGACCGCAAAGGCAACGATACCCAAGGTAAGCGCGTAGTCGGCAGCGCCGTTACAGCCGATGGCAAGCTGAACGTTGCGGCTGAACAGGTGAGCATCAAGGGCAGCACCGTCCACGGCGCCCAAGACGCGGTGTTGTACAGCGAAAAAGGCGCCCTGGCGATCGAGGCAGACCACGCCAGCACTGTGGCCACCGAGCGCGACAGCAGCAGCAAGCTGTTCGGCCTGATCGGCAACGATCGCGAGCGCACGCAGCGCAAGCAGCAGGTGCTGAGCAGTGACGTCAGCTCTGCCAGCAACCTGCGGCTGGCCAGTGCTGAAGAATTGCGCATCCAGGGTTCGAAGGTGACGGCCGGCGGGCATCTGCAGGTCGAGGCCAAGGGCGACCTGTTGATCGGTAGCACACAGTCAAGCGATGAGAGCGAAACACGCAGCCAGCAACGCGGTTTCACGGCCAGCGCCAAACAGACCGCAGAAGCCGAAGACGGCAAGCCCGAGTCGCGCCAGTACGCCGCCGGCGTTGCTTACGAGGTGGTCACCAGCACAGGCCAACAACGCGAAACGTCGCAGGTGGCCAGCGAATTGAAGGGCGCTACGGTTGGCCTGGACAGCGGCGCGCAGCTACAAGTCAACGGTTCCAGCGTACAGGCCAATGCGGGCGACCTGAACGTGCAGGCCAAACAGGTGAGCCTTGGCGCCACACGCAACGAGCGCGTGTCGTCCGGCAGCTCTACCCACAGCGGCGGTGGCCTGACGGTGACCGGCGGTATGGATCGGCTGGGCAGCCTGTTCGAAGGCCATCGCAACAACGAAGTCACCACCGAACGCGACAGCAAGACGCAACGCACCGGGTTGCAGGCCAGCGGCGACCTGAAACTCAGCGCCGACGAGTTGGTCACCGAAGCTGCACGCGTCAACGCAGGCGACACCCTTCAGGTGACTGCCAAGCGCATTGAGAACCGTGCCGTGCAGGACACCCATGAACGTGAAGTGCAGCGCAATGACTGGTCAGGCAGCATCGGCGCCAGCCTGGAGTACCGTGACGTGACCCGGCCGATCGAACGCTTGGTACAGGGCGAAGAAGCGGCGCGCTTCCAGCAAGCCTCGCCCGAAGACGCAATGGTGGCACCGAGCGTTGGCGGCGACATGACCCTGGACCACCTCAAACGCTTGGAAAACCAGCGCCGCGGCTTTGCCCAGGTGAGCGAACTGGCAGGGGGGCACGTGAAGGTCAAGGCCGATACCCTCGATGACCAGGGCACCACCTGGCGTGCCAACGCCGGCGCCCTGCAGGTCGACGCCCAGCAGCACCACCTGCGCGCCGCCGAAAACACCCGGGAAGATAACGTGCAGCGCCTGGCCTACGGCGGTGACCTGCGCGTGGATACCAGTTCGGGGAGCGACCTGAACGTCCGCGCTTCCGGCAAGGGCGGCTCGCAGGGCAAGCAGGATACCGCCAGCACCGCAGTGCCGGGCAGCCTTTATGGGCAACAGGGCATCCAGGTGCAGTTGGGTAGCGACGGCCGCTACGAAGGCACGCGCATCGATGGCGGTGAAGGCGACGTAGTGATCCAGAGTGGCACTACACTGTCGCTGGCCCAGGCCACCGACCACGCTCAACAGCGCGCTCGCCAGCTCGATGGCAACGCCTGGGCCAAGGTCGGCAACCGCCCGGGCAGCACCGGCGTCGACGGCCGAGGCTATCTCGACCATGCCCAGCAGCAGGCTACGCAAACCAATGCCCAGGTGGCGCAGGTCGACGCCAAAGGCCAAGTGCGCCTGACCAGCGGGGGCGACATGCTGCTCGAAGGCACGCGTATTGGCAGCCGCGAGGCCAAGGTCGGCGATACGCTCCTGCAAAGCGATGGCCGCCTGCAGGTCAAAGCTGCGAGCAATACCCGACAGGCCACTGGCGGGAACCTGGGCGGCGGCCTGGAGCTGGCCGTGAAGACCGGCACCACCCAAGGTGGCGCCATCGGGGGCCATTTCAACCATGGCAAGAAGAACGAGGACGCCCGCCAGGCAATCGATGCGCAGTTCCAAAGCGCAGGCAAACTGACCCTCGACAGCCGCGCTCGCGAGGACCTCGCCGTGCATCTGCAGGGCCTGCAGGCATCGGCCGAGCACATCGGCATCAATGCCGCCAAGGGCGGCATGCTGATCGAAGCGTCATCCAACGTCGAGCGGCGCGACAACCTGGACATCACCGCCGGCGCCGGCTTCAACACATCCAAGGGCGGCACCGACACCCTTGGGCTGCACGGCCGTGTTCAGGTCAACCTCGACAAGCGCGACAACCTCATCTGGAACGCCGGCAACCTGCGCGCCGAGCGTATCGACCTGCAAAGCCGCGGCGACACCCGCATCGAAGGCGTAAGCCTGGAAGCCGGGCGCATCAGCGGCGCAATCGACGGCGATCTGCGCATCGCCAGCCGCAAGGACAGCGTCGATACCCTGACCGTAAAAGGTGATGCACGGCTGAGCAAAGAGAAAAACCCGCAAGGCTATGTGAACGCTGCCACGGCCGTCGCAGGGCCGCTGGGAAGCAAGGTCAGCGAAAAAGCAGGTTCCGCCCTGGCCAAGGCCGACCCGGGCGTTTCGCCAACCTTCAGGCTCGATGTGTCGCATGTTCAGCGTGATGGCGTAGCCCAGCAGACGGCGCTCAAGGGCAGCGATGGGGTAGACCTGACGGTTGGCGGTGACGCTCACCTGACGGGCGCCCGCCTGCACTCGGCCAAGGGTGAGGTAAAACTCACCGCCAACGCGGTGACCAAGGAAACGCTGAGCGGCAATGATTACCGCCGGGATGTGTCGATCGATGCGTCGAACTCGCCGGTAGACCTGGGTACCGCCATTGCCCAGATCAGCAAAGGCAAAGGTGCCGCAGACGGCGAGAATGCACTGGACCTTGGCTTGCTGCGCACCAGTGGGCATAGCCGAAGTGAGCAGTGGGCATCGGGGATTGAAGGGAAAGCCAACTGATCCACAGGCCCTGTCGTCGGCAAACCGGCGATAGGGCCATGAACGTCACGTCAACCGCTGCTTACCAACGCCACTCCCCCTGCCCCGTCAATGCCTGTGGCCCCAGCAACCGAGCAGCGCGCAGCAGCGGTGTAAGGGCCGCGTCCGGCTGCAGTTCGGCCGCCACCACTGCGTGGCGCCCCAGAAGGTCTGCATCCAGCGCCAACTGATGCTCGCCCTGTTGTATCAGTTGCCCATGCAGGCGCCAGCCTGTGCGGCAATCCATTTCTACCCAGCCCTGCCCCAACCCCAGCGACCAAGGTTCACTCAAGGCGAGGTCGGTGACCGTGATGCGGCCTTCGCTGGTTCGGCACTGCCCCCCCGCGCCTTGCAGGCGCAGCGTGCCCTGCCACTGCCCGGCCAGCCGATAGGCCGTCTGCACACTCGCCTGGGGAGCCTGTGCAGTGACGTCCAACCGCCAGCGCCATGGCCAGCCTTCGGCATGCAACTGCCAGCCCTGGCCCTGAAAGCCCAGCTGTGCGTTGGCCTGCAAGCGCCAAGGCTGCAAGGCCCAGCGTACGGGGCCGGCAGGCCCGAACTGCTGCGCCTGCCCCTGCCACAGGCTGCCGCTGACCGCATGCATCGGCAGGCCCAAGCCCTTTGCAACCCAGGACGCCGGCAACTGCACCAGCAAGGTCAGGCTGAACACCAGCCCGGCCCACAGCAGCCCACGGCGGCTCATGGCTGCACCACCAGGTCGAAACGCAGGCCCTTGGCATCCTGTTCCAGGGCCCACTGCAGCGGTTGCGCACCCTCTGCGCGCAAGGCCTGCAGCCAGCGCTGCAAAACCTGCTCATCGGCCACCTGGCCGCGCAGTTGCCACACCTTGCCTTGCACCTCGACCTCGGCAACTTCGACCCGCCGCGCCTGAGCAGACTGACGCAGCCGCTCCAGGCTCACGCCTGGCCCGCTGGGGAAGGCGGCGGCCTGCACTGCCAGCCCATGCCACTGGCTGAGCTCGCGCCATTGCGACACGCCTTGGCGCAGTGCCAGCAACGCCAGCAGAAAGCCGATCAGGCACCAGGCGAGCAACAATCGATGACGCTGAAACCACGCTCGGGTCATGTTGGCGCTCCCAGATCGAAAACCACGTGCGCCGCTGGCGCAGCGCTCAGTACCTGCACCGCCGCTCCGGCGGCGCTTGCCATTTCTTGCCAGGGCGGCTCGCTCCCCTCGCCCTGCAGGCGCAGGTGCCAGCGCTGGCCGTCGAAGCGCACCGCTTGCAGGCGCCAGCCTGGGTGCTCATGCAGCCAGGCCTGCAGGTGTGCCTGCAGGTCTTGAAGCTGACGCTCCCGCAGTTGCTGTTGCAGTTCGCTTTCGCGCAGGCGCTTGAGGGCCTGCGCCGCTTGCCGAGGGCTGGCCTGGGTGCCGGTCACGGCCAGCACCTGCGTGCGCCAGGTTTGTACCTGCCGCCATTGCTGGCCCGCCCATAGCCCGCACCACACCACGGCCAGCACCAGGCAGGCGACAACCAGCGCGCGCGGCAGGGCCGGCACACGGGGCGCCGAGCGGGCCTGACGGGTTCGCTCGAACAGGCTTGGCAGCGTGTCGAGCGACGCCAGCGTTCCCGGCCAGCGCCCGACCTGGGTGGCTTTGCGCAGGCTATCCCAGGGCTGCTGCGGTACCTCACCCAGCGCGTCAGGCCAGGCCAGCCAATGGGCGCTCCCCTCTTCGCTGCGCCCCAGGTACAGGCACAGGCCAGGCGCGCGCTGCCACTGCCAGCCCGTCCCGGGCTCAGGCGTGGGCAACAATTGGAACTCGGCCCAACAGCGCTCGATCTGCAGCCCCCATTCGCTGCACTGGCCACGCCATTCGTCCAGCGCCTGGCGGGCTACCGCCAGCAGGCGCAACTGCCCTGCCTGGCGAGCGAGGCAAGCGCACTGCACCTGTTCGGCGTTCTGCAGCAAGTGGTCTTCCAGCAGCAAGGGCCACTCATCACGCTTGAGGCCCGGCGGTGCAGCCAACTCGAACTGGCTGCACCGCTCGCCCGGGATGATCAGCGCTACCTGAGCGTCCAGGTTCGCCGGAGGCTCGCCCTGGCCTTCCCGTTGGGCCACACCGTTTTCAACCAACAGCCAGTCCCAGATCACGCCCGGGCGCAGCAGCAACCAAGACCGCGCCGGCGCACGTCGCCGCCATTCAAGCTTCATGAACGCCCCCAAGGGAGCGTGAAGGTGCAGACATAGGGGGCTCCATCACGCTGCAGTTGCACGCGCGCACCACGGCCGGGGTGCGCGGGTTGGTCGGAAGGCCAGGGCAGCCATCGGCCTCCCTGGTGATAAAGAACATTCAGCGCACTGACCTGCTGCAGCTGCTCGCGCACGACCCAACGGGGTTCGCTGGCGGCGTACAGGTCTGCCGAGGTTTCCAGCATCAGGCGTTGTTCGCGGGGGTCGAAACGTAGGCGTTGGCGCTGCAGCCGTGAGCCACCCTCGGCCTCTGGCACAGCCGTGGCTGCCACCCACAGCAACTGCTGGCGATCGGGCTGCCAGTCGAGCCAGCGGCTGGCCAGTGGCAGGCGCTGCTCATACACCCGGCGCAGTACCGGGCTGTCAAAGCGCCGCTCCAGCGCAAGGCAGAACTCCAGCACACTGTTCTCCTGGCGGGTCACCTGCAGCCGCTCGCGGACCTTGAGCCAGCCATTGACCAGCGCCGCGAGCATGACCCCCAGCAGCGCGGTCAAGGCCATGGCCACCATCAGTTCGATCAGGGTCAAGCCTGCCTGGCGCCGCTTCATGGACGCTCCAGAAAAACCGTGTACTGGCCCAACGGCAGGCGCTGATCGCGGTCGGCATACAGTTGCATCTCGCCGCGACGCAGGTCGCGCACGCCGGTACGGCGCAGCTGCATCTGCCAGTGGCACGCCTGCCCGCCCTGGTTCAACACCCCACTGGGCTGGTTGCTGGCCGGCCAGTACCGTTCCACGGCAAAGCGCGCCTGCAGCTCGCGAGCGCACAGCACGCCAAGGCGATGCTGTTGCACGCTGTCCTGCACTGCCAGGCGCTGGCGCAGAACCTGGCTGGTGATCACCGCCAGCACAGCAGCAATCGCCAGGGCCACGGTCACCTCCAGCAGGGTGAACCCCTGTTGCGTGCGCTTCATGGTGACAACCCCACTCGCAACTGGCCGTCACGCCCCCACGCCCAGCGCTGGCTGCCACCTGCCCAGTGCCAGCGCACCGAACCCGGCTGGGCCCACCCTTGCGGCGTGAACTGCAGATGCGGCTGCAGGCTGGCCGGCCAGTCGGGGCGCAGCCCTTTGGGCCAGTCCCCCAAGCTGACCGGTTCGGCCACCCAGCCCTCGCGCTCACGCCGCACGAACTCCGGGTGTTGGCCGGTCCAGCGCAGCCCGCGCAATTGCCCGGCATGCCGGGCCAGTGCAGCCTGGGTGTGGACGTGCGCCGCCAGCCGCTGCAACGCCTGATCGACGCTGGCCTTGCCGCTGTCCAGCCAGGCCACCGCAAGCCCGGTCATGAGGCCGGCGATGGCCAGCACCACCAGCAATTCGAGCAGGCTGAAACCGCGCTGTGGGCGCATCGCTCACAGCGCCCAGTTACCCAGGTCGGCGTCCTGGCCTTCGCCGCCCTGTACACCATCGGCGCCCAACGAATACACATCGACCCGGCCATGCTCGCCAGGCATGCGGTACTGGTACGGGGTGCCCCACGGGTCCTCCGGCAGGCGGCGTACATAACCATCGCTGCGCCAGGCACGCGGCAGCGGCTCCTGGGTCGGTTTTTTCACCAGCGCAGCCAGGCCTTGCTCATTGCTGGGAAAGCGCAGGTTGTCCAGCCGGTACATGTCCAGCGCCTGCTCGAGCGTGCTCAGGTCGGCCATGACCTTCTGCCGCATGGCCTTGTCCTGGTTGCCGAGCACGCTGGGCGCGACCACGGCGATCAGCAGGCCGATGATGAAAATCACCACCATGATTTCCATCAGGGTGAAGCCGTGTTGGCGCTTGCGTCGATGCTGCATGGGGTTGCTCCTTGTCATCTACAGTTGCAGGCCCTGGTTGAGCTGCATGATCGGCAGCAGCACCGCCAGCACGATGAACAGCACTACGGCGCCCATCACCAGGATCATCAGGGGTTCGAAAAGCGCCATGGCCGTATCCACCTGGCGGGCAAAGCCACGCTCCTGGTCGTCGGCCACGCGCTCGAGCATGTCGGCCAGGGTGCCGCTGGCCTCGCCACTGCCGACCATGTTCACCAGCAACGGCGGGAACTGCTGGCAACCATCCAGCGCCCGGTGCAGGCTGGTGCCGCCCTGCACCTGCTGGCGCACCTGCTCCATGGCCAGGCGGATACGCCGGTTGCCGACGGTTTCAGTGGCCACCTGCAAGGCTTCGAGCAAGGCAACACCGCTGCTGGTGAGGATCGCCAGGCTGCGCGCCAGGCGGGCACTCTCCAGCACCTGTAACAGCCCCCCCACGCGTGGCAGGCGCAGCAGCAGGTCGTCGCGGCGCAGGCACCAGTGCGGCTTGCGCAGCAACCAGCTGGCCAGCAGCGACGTGAGGATGGCCAGCCCCAGTAGCCAGGGGCCGGCGTGCACCAGGCCTTGGCTCAGGCCGATCAGCAATGAGGTGATCAGCGGCAGGCTCTGCCCGGCATGGGCAAACTGTTCGGTGAGCTTGGGTACGACGAAGGTCATCAGGCCGATCACCACCGCCAGTGACACGCCCATCAGCACGCAGGGGTAGATCAGTGCCGTACGCGCCTTGTGCTGCTGGCGCTGCACCTGTTCCAGGTGGTCTGCCAGCCGGGTAAGCACCTGGGCCAACCGCCCGGAGCGCTCACCGGCTTCGACCAGCGCGCAGTACAGACCGGTGAACGGCGCGCCCTGGCGGGCCAGGCTACGGGCCAGGCCCAGGCCCTCGGCGAGCGAGCCACGCAGAGCCACCAGCACCCCGTGCAGGGCTGGCTGGCGCAACTGGCGCTCAAGCGTCGCCAAGGCATCGACCAGCGGGATGCCCGCGCCGGTCAAGGTCGCCAGCTGGCGTGTCAGCTCACACAGCTGGGCACGGCTCAGGCGTTGTCGGCGCGGCTGCCGGGCACCGCTTTCGAAGCGCTGCAACTGGCGGGGGAACAAGCCCTGCTCGCGCAGCAACTGGCGTGCGTGGCGTTCGGTATCGGCCTGCAGGCTGGCTTTGTGGGTCTTGCCGGCTAGATCAACGGCCTGGTAGCGAAAGGTCGGCATGGGTCAGCCCTGCACCACACGCAGTACTTCGGCCAGGCTGGTCTCGCCGCGGGCCAGGCAATCACTGGCCATCGCCACCAGGCTCTGGCGGCGCTCGGCCAGGTAGTCGTGCATGGCCAGTTCACTGGCGCCGTCATACAGCAGGCCGATCAGGCCGGCGTCCAGTTCGACGAATTCATAAAGGCCCAAACGACCGATATAGCCAGTGCCCTGGCATTGCTCGCAGCCCACCGCGTGGTAGCTGCTGCCCAGCGCCGCCAGCTCAGGCCACAGCGCCCGTTCGGCCGGCTGCAGTGGCTGCGCCACCGCGCAATGGCACAGCCGCCGCACCAGGCGCTGGGCCAGCACGCCACGCAGGCATGAGGCGATCAGGAACGGCTCGACGCCCATGTCACGCAAGCGGGTGACCGCGCCCACTGCGCTGTTGGTATGCAACGTCGACAGTACCAAGTGGCCGGTGAGGCTGGCCTGCACGGCGATCTGCGCGGTTTCCTGGTCGCGGATTTCACCGAGCATGATCACGTCCGGGTCCTGGCGCAGGATGGCGCGCAGGCCAGTGGCAAAGGTCAGCCCGGCGCGCGGATTGATGGCCGTCTGGCCAATGCCGGCGATGGCGTATTCCACCGGGTCCTCGACGGTGAGGATGTTGCGGCTGCCGTCATTGAGGCTGTTGAGGCTGGCGTACAGGGTGGTGGTCTTGCCCGAGCCGGTCGGCCCGGTCGACAGCACGATACCGTTGGGCCTTGTCAGGCAACTGCGCAGGCCGTGCAGCACTGCGTTGGGCATGCCCAGGTTGCCCAACGCCAGCAAGCTGGCCTGCTTGTCGAGCACGCGCATCACCACGCGCTCGCCATGGATACCGGGCAAGGTCGAGACGCGCACGTCCACCTCACGCCCGGCGGCGCGCAAGGTGATGCGACCGTCCTGGGGCTGGCGCTTCTCGGCGATGTCCAGGCGCGCCATGACCTTGATCCGCGACACCAGCATGGCCGACAACGCGCGCGGCGGGCGCAACACCTCGCGCAGGTGGCCATCGACACGCAGGCGCACCACCAGGCTCTGCTCAAAGGTCTCGATATGAATGTCCGAAGCGCGCAGGCGCAGGGCCTGGCCGAACAGGCCGTTGATCAGGCGGATCACCGGGGCTTCATCATCGCTTTCGAGCAGGTCCTCGATGCGCGGCATTTCGCTCATCAGGCTGTCCAGATCAACCTGTTCGCCGATACCTTCAATCAGTGCTTCGGTGGCAGCATCCCCGGCCTGATACAACTGGCCGAGGCGTTCGTCGAACGCCGCAGCTTCCAGGTAGTGCAGTGCCACGGGCTGGCCATGCACACGCAGCAGTTCCTGCAGTTGGTTACTGTCGGCATCGCGGCGCAGCCACAACTGCCAGCCGGTATCCGTCGGGGCCATGGCCAGCCCGGCCTGACGCGCAAGGCGATAGGGCAGCATCACCAGTCCCCCCCGTCCAGGCGCGCGCGGCTGGCCGGGAATACCCGCAGCAACTGGCCGTCCTGCGCAAGACCAGGCAGCTTGAGCGGCGTGGTCTGCTGCAGGGTGCGGTACTTGTCTTCGCTCAAACCCGCCAGGCTCGGCCCGTCACGCAGGATGCGCGGGCGGATGAAGACCATCAGGTTCTGCTTGGTGTTCTTGCTGGCCTCGGAACGGAACAGCCGGCCCAGCCCCGGAATATCCCCGAGAAACGGTACGCGTTGATCGCTGGTGCTCAGCTCATCGCTGATCAGGCCGCCAAGAATCACCAGGCCATTGTCCTCGACCATGACCTTGGTCTTGATCTCGCGCTTGTTGGTGATCACATCGCTGGCGGCGCTGGAGTCGGCGATCGACGAGACTTCCTGAACGATATCCAGGCGTACGCTGTTGTCGATGTTGATTTGCGGCTTGATGCGCAGCTTCACCCCGACTTCCTTGCGCTCGATGGTCTGGTAGGGGTTGGCGTTGTTCTGCGTCACGGAGCCGGTGACGAAGGGCACTTCCTGGCCGACCAGGATCGATGCCTCGGCGTTGTCCAGGGTCAGCAGGGTCGGCGTGGACAGCAGGTTGAAGCCGCTCTTGCCCTTCAGTGCGTTGATCAGCATGGCGAAGTTGAAGCCACCGCCGAAGTGGCCGATGCCGGCAGTCACGCCCGTGGTGGCCGACAGCAGGTCGCCCAGCGCTTCGTTGTCGCCGCTGGCGGCGGCGCCCGCGATGTTGGCGATGTTCACCCCGTTGCTGCCGAAGTTGACGATGCCGGCGCCGAACTTTTCGTCGGCGAACAGCCACTGCACACCAAGCTCCTGGGCACGGCTGTCGGACACTTCGGCGATAATCGCTTCGACCACTACCTGGGCGCGGCGGATGTCCAGCTGCTCGACGATGGAGCGGTAGGCGGCCAGCTCGCTGTCGGGGCCGACCATGACCACGGCGTTGGTGCCCTCCTCGTACTCCAGGCGTATGCCCGAATCGCTGGCGGCGGCCATCACCGGCTTGTCCTTGGCCTCGCCTTCGCCTGCTCCCTCGCTGGGCACACCGCCTTCCTGGCTCAACCCGCGCAGCACCTTCACCACTTCGCCTGCATTGGCATGGCGCAGGTAGATCACCTGCGTGTTGCTGCTGTGCCGGTTCTCACTGGGCTGATCGAGCTGGCCCAACAGGGCTCGCACACGGTCGGTGCTGCCACGTACCAGCAAGGCATTGCTGCGCGGGTCAGCCACCACCTGGGTGCTGTCGGCGCCCTGCTCTCGGGCCAACAGGCGGGTCAGCAACTGCGCGGTGTCGGCGGCGCTGGCATGGCGCAGGGGCATGACCTTCAGGGGTTCGTCACTGACCTGGTCAAGCTGGCGCAACAGGCTGTCGATGCGTTCGAGGTTGCTGCGCCAATCGGTGACCACCAGCAGGTTGGCCGCAGGATAAGGGGTGATCACACCAACACGCGGGTCGATCAGCGGCTTGAGAATACCGAGCATCTGCTCGCTGGCGGCGTTACGCACATTGAATACGCGGGTGGCCACGCCATCACTGCCTTCGCTGTGCTTGCCGGCGGCTTCAACTGGCACCGGCTCCAGGCGCGCGGCCTGGTCGGGGACGATCTTCACACTGCCATTGGGCAGATCGACCGCGGCATAGCCTTGGGCACGCAGCTGGGCGAGAAAGATGTCGTAGATGGCATCGGCATCGTGGCGGTCGACGGTACGCACCGTGACCTTGCCTTTGACCCGCGGGTCGACGATGAACGTGGTGCCGGTGATGCGCGACACGCTGTCGATGAATTCGCCCAGTTCGGTGTCGACGAAGTTCACCTCGTAAAGCGGGGTGCCGTTATCATCGAAGGTTTCCGGTTCTTCTGCCCAGGCCGCAGCAAGAGCCAGGGTCAAGGCAGCGGCCACGCAATATTTCACCAGCATCGTTCATCCTTGCCGCTTGAAGCCGGTCACGGCGGGGCGTGGCGGCCAGGGCAAGCGTTCACGCCGCCCCTGGTTGTCGAAAATCAGGCCATCGGCGTCGATGTCCTGCAACACGATCCCCGGTGCCAGGCGCTGGCCGCGGCCCAAGGTGCGCACCTGCTGGCCGTAGCGCAGCACCACGACGCTGGCCGACAACGGCTTGGCCTTGAGGCCGCCCAGGTACTGCAATGGCAACCGGGTGAGCGCAATCGAGCCGTCGTCGCCTGGCGCTTGCCAATGGCCGACCAGCAACCCCGGCAGCGGGGCGTCGACGGTAACCGGGGCGCTGGCCGGTTGCGGCTGGCGCGCCAGTTGCAGCACGCATTGGGCGGCAAGCCACCCGGCCAGCGTCAGCAGGCCACCGGTCATCAGGCGAGCAGCGAATGTCATGACATCAGCTGCCGTGGGTGCCAGCCTGGGTGGCCTTGCACGTAGCGCACCTGCGGCACTTGCAAGGCCGCCAGTTGCCAACCCGGCTGCTGCCGCCCGAGCCAGGCCTCGACCCGTTGCCACAACGGCTCACCGGCTTGGGGCTCGAATTGCAGACCAAAGGTGCGGCACAGGCCCTGCACCGGATCCAGGCCAGTGATGCGCTTGCCTTGCGGGCTGTAGCTCACCTGCCAGGCCTGGCCCTGCCAGCGTGGCAGGTCCTGGCTGTTGTCCAGCAGCAAGGGGTCACCGAACAGTTGCTCGGCGGCGTTTTCCAGCACCTGCTCGACCTGCCGGGCGGGCGCCTCGACCACCGGTGCCGGGTAGCCGCCGGTGAGGCTGATCAGGTGCTCGCGCGTGATGGCCTCGCCAGCGGCCAATGGGTAGTCATAGCGCAGGCCCGGCAACAGCACCGGCATGCTGCTGTCATCGGCCAGGGCCTGGTGCAGCAAACGGTCCCAACTGCCGCCACGCGTGTCGCGACGCCACAGCGCCTGTGGCGCAACCGCCAGCGGCTGGTCGAGCCACGCTGCATGGCCTGCGCGCTGCTGGCGCAACTCGGCCTGCAACTGGCTGGCGCGCAACTGCGCTGCGGGTGAGAGTTGCTGGGCCAATGCAGGAAAGAAGCGCCCATCGAACTGCCATTGCCCGGCAACCTGTTGGCAACGCAGGCGAAACGCACCACTGCCCCGGCAACCGGCAAACAACACCGGGATGCGCCGGCCACTGGCCTGGGTCGCCTGCACAGGTGTGGGCCACAGGTCCTGGCCACGTGCGCAGAGCAGCACGTCGATCTGCGCCACGCGCTCGGCCAGCCACAGGCCCGGGCCGGTGCCGACATCCGCCAGCGCCACCACCAGGTCCGCTTCGCGGCGGGCCTGCTCGAAGGTCGGCAGCAGCGATTGGTACCACTGTTTGAGCGAGGCTTTCTGGTCCTGGGCGTAAGGGTCGGTGACGCCCACCACGGCGATGCGTGCACCGCCGCGCTCGAAAATGTGCAGAGGCTCCAGGCCCAAGGTTTTGCGTTGTCCGTCGGCAATACCCGCAGCAAGGGTCATCGCTGAAGACTGGTGGTAAAGGGCGGCACTGCGCTGTGGCCAAAGCACGCGTTCATCACTGCTCACACGGGCTTCGCTGCCCAACAGCCGGCTGCCCTGCACACCGCTCTCGCCCTGGGTCAGATAGGCCAGGCCACTGCCGTTCCAGCCCTGGCCGTTCTCGAGGGTCAGGCTATTGCCCGGCCCCACCTCGGCGCGCAGCTGTTCCAACAGGGCCGCAAGCACGGCATAGCCACCCAGTTGCACGCCGGCCGCCTGACTGGCATCGAGCAAAGGCGCGAGTTGAGGGTAAGCCACGCTGGCGCTGTCGCCGGTCATCCAGGGGGCACGGCCCAGGTGGCTGACCGGGCCCAGGCGGGTCGCCGGCACCACGGGCTGGCCGGGCTGGCGCGCATCGAGGGTGTCGGCGACGTACAACAGGTCCAGGCTGGCATCGCCGCCGCGCTGGCCCGGGAATGCAGAACAGGCACCGAGCAACGGTGCCAGGGCACCGACACCCATCCATCTGATCATTTCGCGCCTGTACACACTGCTTGCCATCGGGCCCGCCATCCTTATCCGAGTTCTCTTTGGGCCCCGGATGTTGCGGCGTTGGCATTACAGTTTGATGGCAGAAATCCGACAACCATTCCAGATTGTTCTGTCTGGCACAGCGATAAGAACTTAATGTTTTAAAGCGACGTTAATATTTCTGCCAAAGAATCATCATCTTTGCGCACTAAAGTCGCGGTTTCCTCCAACTCAGCCAATACAAGGACACCCTGATGAGTCGAGAAACCGGCGACAACCTGGACCGCAACCACAGTGGCAACCTGCCGATGGCCAGCGTCATGGACGCCTACCTCAGCCGTCGCAGCGTGATGCGCGGCAGCCTGGGTGCCGCTATCGCCATGATTGCCGGTACCGGCCTGACCGGCTGCTTCGACAGTGGTGGCGGTTCCGACAACGATGACCCGGCCACCGAGCCGCCGGTTACCGAACCTGAAGTACCGAAACTGGCGCTGGGCTTCCAGTCCATCGCGGGTTCACGCACCGACGCCTGTGTCGTCGCCGCCGGCTACAGTGCCTACGTGCTGGCACCGTGGGGCACGCCGATCAACAGCAACGCCAACCCCTGGAAACCGGACGGCAGCAATACCTCCAGCGACCAGGCCAATGCCATGGGCATGCACCATGACGGCATGCACTTCTTCCCCATCAATGGCAGTTCCGAAGACGGCCTGCTGGCGATCAACTTCGAATACATCGATGCCGCCGCCCTGCACCCCAACGGCCCGACCACCGACGCCAGCGGCAATCGCCCGGCCGAAGAAGTGCGCAAGGAAATCAACGCCCACGGTGCCGGCGTGGTGCGCCTGCAGAAGCTCAACGGGCGCTGGCAGGTGGTCGACAACGACCCGCTCAACCGCCGTTTCACCACCGCCTCACGCATGGAAATCACTGGCCCGCTGCGTGGCACCGACCACGTCAAGACCAAGTATTCGGCTGACGGCACGCACTGCCGCGGCACCAACAACAACTGCGGCAACGGCTACACCCCGTGGGGCACTTACCTGACCTGCGAAGAGAACTGGCCTGGCATTTTCGTCAACAAGGACACCCGTCCGGAGGACCAGCGACGCATCGGCGTAGGCACCTCCAGCGGCCAGTACAAGTGGGAGACCGCTGCTGGTGACAGCACCGAAGAAAACGATGAATTCGCCCGCTTCGACGTGACCATCAAAGGTGCCAGCGCCACCGACGACTACCGCAACGAAGCCAGCACCTATGGCTACATCGTCGAGATCGACCCGTACAACAGCAGCACCCTGGCCACCAAGCGCACCGCACTCGGCCGCTTCCGCCACGAAGGCTGCTGCCCGGGCCTGCCGGTGGCCGGTAAACCGCTGGTCTGGTACATGGGCGACGACTCCAACAACGAGTACCTGTACAAGTTCGTCTCCACCGCGGTGTGGGATGCCGCCGACGCAAGCCCGGCCGACCGCCTGGCCACCGGCGCCAAGTACATGGACCAGGGCAACCTCTACGTGGCCCGCTTCAATGCAGACGGCACGGGCGAGTGGATCCTGCTCGACGTGACCACCGCCACCACTGCCGGCAGCACCCTCGGGGCGCTGTACGGTGACCTGGCAGGCATCATCCTCAACACTCGCGGTGCCGGTGATGCAGTGGGCGCAACACCGATGGACCGCCCGGAATGGACAGCGGTAAACCCGCTCAATGGCGACGTCTACCTGACCCTGACCAACAACAGTGCGCGCACCCCGGAAAAAGTCGATGCGGCCAACCCGCGTGGCCCGAACCGCCACGGCCACATCATCCGCTGGCACGACAGCGACGATCACGTGAGCTTCACCTGGGATATCTTCGTGTTCGGTGCCAACGCCGCCGGCACCGCAGACATCAACCGCTCGGGCCTGACCGAACTCAACCAGTTCGCCAGCCCCGACGGCATGAGCTTCGATAGCCGTGGCGTGTTGTGGTTCGAGACTGACAACGGCGAGAGCACGGTCACCGATTACACCAACGATCAGTTGCTGGCGGTGATCCCTACCGACCTGGTGGATGCCGCTGGCAACCAAATACCGGTCAATGCCCAGAACCAGGTGGACTTGCGCCGCTTCTTCGTCGGGCCGAACGGCAGCGAGGTGACCGGGATTGCCTTCAGCCCGGACAACAAGTCGATGTTCGTCAATATCCAGCACCCGGAAAACTGGCCTTACACCGACAAGGCCACCGATGTGACCCCAGCGGGGACCACGGTACGGCCGAGGGCTTCGACCGTGGTGATCCAGCGCGATGATGGCGGGGAGATCGGGACCGTCTGATCCGTTTTTGCATCAGGGCCGCTGCGCGGCCCAATCGCCGGCAAGCCGGCTCCTACAGGTATGGGAGCCGGTTTGCCGGCGATTGGGCTGCACGGCAGCCCTTGAACATGATCACCAGGCCATTGGTGCCCGACTCTTCACCCGCACCTGCTGCGCCGGCACCCGCGCATGCCACTGCACCACCCCCAACGCCTCCAGCTCAAACGCGCTGCGTATCGTCCTGCCCTGTTCTTCGAACGAAAGCTGCAACTGAAAATGCCCACTGTTGAGCAGCAACCCTTCGCTCAACCGCTCAAACGTTTCGTCATCCACCGCCCCCAGCGCCTGACGCAACGCTGCGGCATCTACATAGCCCGACGCCGGCCGACCACTGACGATGCGGCTGAGCAACGAGCGGGGATACCGCCCTTCATAAAGCGCCTCCAGCAATGGCAGATGCTCCAGGCCTACAGCATTGGCATTCAGGCGCCAGCCGGTCGTCTGCGGCAAAGCACACAACATCGGATAACGGCGCTGGCGCGAGGCATCCGCTTCGAGCAGCAGGTTCAACTCACTGGTGTCCAGCATCGGCTGGTTGGCCGCCAGACGAGGCGGCTGCTGGCGCAGATACTGGGCACTTTCGGCGCCTTGCAGGCGTGCATCGCTGTCGCTGTCGAGCCAGTCTGCCAAGGCGTCGACCAGACGTTGCGCGGCCATGTTGTCGCCCAGCAAACGCCGTAGCTGGCGCTCGGCACGTTCACCGTCATCCCCCAGCAGCGCATTGACGTTGAAACAGGTGTGCTGGTCGTACACCCGCAGTTGTGCCTGGCCGGCGCCAAAATCGTACGTCAACGGTTGCCCCCGCAGCGCCTGCCAGAACAGCGGGCTAAGCCGCCAGGCGGGGTCACGCAAGGCCTGCTCGGCATAGGCCAGGCCAGCCTGCTCCATGGCCCGCACCTGTACCCGTTGGCGCAGCAGCTGTACGTCATCGACCTGACGCCGCCCGTCCTCCACCAGCCAGGCCATACCCGCTGCGAGCATCGCCAGTACCACCAACACCATCAGCAGCGCGGCGCCCTGCTGTCGCTTGCCACCCATGGCGCAGCACTCCTCTTATCGAACAAGGCGCCAGTCAACAGGGGAGTTGTTGCAGGCAGATTGCAAATACCTTGCAGTCATGTTCGCGTCATCTACGCGAGGCAGGATTGGCCTTTCTTTTCATGGCCTTACAGGAGTGGTCGTAATGGGTGGCATCGGAATCTGGCAGCTGGTGATCGTACTGATGATCGTGTTTCTGCTGTTTGGCACCAAACGCCTCAAGGGTCTGGGCAGTGATGTTGGCGAAGCGATCCAGGGCTTTCGCAAGTCCATGGGGGGCGACAGCGATGCCAGCACCCAAACTGCAGCACCGCAGGTACAACAGGAGCCACTGACCCGTTCGCCTGCGCCACAGCCGCACGCGGATCGGCAGGCCTGATGTTCGAGGTAGGCTTCAGCGAGATGCTGCTGGTGGGCATGGTCGCGCTGCTGGTGCTTGGCCCGGAACGCTTGCCCGTCGCGGCGCGTACGCTGGGCCGTGGCCTGGGCCAGGCGCGCCGGGCAATGCAGGGTTTGCGCGCGCAGATGGAACGCGAAATCGACATGCCCAACCTCGACAGCGCGCCATTGCAACGCCTCGAGCAGGAGCTGCGCCAGGGCATCAGCCTCAAGGCGGAACCGGCCACTGACGCTGCAACGGCCACGGTCATTCGGGAGACCACCTCATGAGTATCGCCCTGGACCCGGCGGCACACATGCCGCTCACCGGTCACCTGCGCGACCTGCGCAGGCGCCTGGTGCGCTGCCTGCTACTGGTCGCGCTGGTGTTCGCCGGCCTGTTCCCCTTCGCCCAGCAGCTCTACACACTGATTTCCGAACCGCTGCGCCGCTTCCTTCCGGAAGGCGCCAGCATGATCGCCACCAGTGTCACCTCGCCCTTTCTCACACCGTTCAAGCTGACCGCGATGTGTGCGCTGTTCGTGGCCATGCCGCTGCTGCTGCATCAGGCCTGGGGTTTTCTTGCGCCGGGCCTTTACCGCCGCGAGCGGCGCATCGCCCTGCCCTTGCTGGTGTCGAGCATCGTGCTGTTCTACGCCGGCATGGCGTTCGCCTTCTACCTGGTATTCCCGATGATGTTCGGCTTTTTTGCCAGCGTGACGCCGGACGGCGTGGCGATGATGACCGACATCAGCCAGTACCTGGACTTCATCATGGCGCTGTTCCTGGCGTTCGGCCTGGCCTTCGAGATCCCGGTGGCAACGTTCATCGTGGTCTGGGTGGGGCTGGCCGACGTGGCCACATTACGGCGCAGCAGGCCCTACGTAGTTGTCGGCTGCTTTGTGGTAGGGATGGTCCTGACGCCGCCGGATGTGTTCTCACAGACCATGCTGGCGGTGCCGATGTGGGTGCTGTTCGAGGTGGGGTTGCTGGCGTGTGCCGGGTTGCGGCGGGAGGGGCAAGCGCCGCAGAGCGTCGCTGAATGAACCGGGTTCATCGCCGGCAAGCCGGCGATGAACTCAGCTCGGCCTAGAAATCGGCGAGGCGCCAGACTTCGTAGGCCGGTGTTTCGTAAGGATGGCTCTGCCTGAGCGCAGCGACGACCTGGGTAATCAGGTCGTCGGCCACCACCAGCTCCACCTTCCACTCCTCCACCACCTCGACCTGGCCGGTTTGCCCAAGGAACGGCTGGCTGCCGTCCAAGGGGCGAAACTGGCCGTGGCCCAGGGTTTGCCAGGCGCAGTGGTCGTAGTCGCCGATACGCCCGCCACCGGCGGCGAACACGGCGGCCTTGACCACGTCGACGTGGCTGGCCGGGACGAAGAAGGCGAGCTTGTACACGCCTTAGTTCACCCAGACGCGCGCGTTACGGAACATACGCATCAGCGCGGCGTCTTCCTGCCACTCATCCGGGCGCCAGGAGTTCTGCACGGCGCGGAACACGCGCTCCGGGTGCGGCATCATGATGGTCACGCGGCCGTCGCGGCTGGTCAGGCCGGTGATACCACGCGGCGAGCCGTTCGGGTTGGCCGGGTAGGCTTCGGTGACCTTGCCGTGGTTGTCGACGTAGCGCAGGGCCACGCAACCGGACAGGTCGGCTTCCAGCAGTGCCTCTTCGCTGGCGAATTCGGCATGGCCTTCACCGTGGGCAATGGCGATCGGCATGCGCGAACCGGCCATGCCCTGCAGGAAGATCGAGTTGGACTTCTGCACCTCGACCATGGCCACACGGGCTTCGAACTGCTCCGAGCGGTTGCGCACGAAGTGCGGCCAGTACTCGGTGCCCGGGATCAGCTCGTGAAGGTTGGACATCATCTGGCAACCGTTGCACACGCCCAGGGCGAAGCTGTCGGTACGCTCGAAGAAGGCCTGGAAGGCATCACGGGCACGGGCGTTGAACAAGGCCGACTTGGCCCAGCCTTCACCGGCACCGAGCACGTCACCGTAAGAGAAACCACCGCAGGCAACCAGGCCCTTGAAGGCTTCGAAGTCGACGCGGCCAGCGAGGATGTCGCTCATGTGCACGTCGATGGCGGCGAAGCCGGCGCGGTCGAAGGCGGCAGCCATCTCGACCTGGCCGTTGACGCCCTGCTCACGCAGGATCGCCACTTGCGGGCGCACGCCCTTCTTGATGTACGGCGCAGCGATGTCCTCGTTGACGTCGTAACCAACCTTGACAGACAGGCCCGGGTTGTCTTCTTCGAGCAGCGCGTCGAACTCCTGGTCGGCGCAGTCGGCGTTGTCACGCAGGCGCTGAACCTGGTAGCTGGTCTCGGCCCACTGGCGCTGCAGCATGCGACGGTCGTCGTCGAACAGCACCTGGCCGTTCAGGCTGATGGACACCTCGGCGTTGTTGACCGGTTTGCCGATCACCGCCACGCAACCTTCACCCAGGCCTGCGGCGCTGAACTGCGCCAGCACGTCCGGGGTAGCATCCTGGCGAACCTGGATGACTGCGCCCAGCTCTTCGTTGAAGAGGATGGCCGGCACGTCATTGCTGTTGTCGGTCAGCGGGTCCAGTTGCAGGTCGAGGCCGCAGTGGCCGGCGAAGGCCATTTCCAGCACGGTAGTCAGCAGGCCGCCGTCGGAACGGTCGTGGTAGGCCAGCAGGTGGCCGTCGGCGTTCAGGCCCTGGATCACGGCGAAGAATGCCTTGAGGTCTTCGGCGTCGTCGACGTCCGGAGCCTGGGCTGCGATCTTGCCGTAGGTCTGCGCCAGGATCGAAGCGCCCATGCGGTTCTTGCCGCGGCCCAGGTCGATCAGGATCAGGTCCGTCTCACCCTTGTCCATGCGCAGTTGCGGGGTCAGGGTCTTGCGGATGTCGGTGACCGGGGCGAAGCCGGTGATGATCAGCGACATTGGCGAAGTGACGCTCTTCTCGACGCCCTCTTCACTCCACTTGGTCTTCATCGACATGGAGTCCTTGCCGACCGGAATGGTCAGGCCCAGCTCCGGGCACAACTCCATACCGACAGCCTTGACGGTGTCGTACAGACGGGCGTCTTCGCCTGGGTGGCCGGCAGCGGACATCCAGTTGGCCGACAGTTTGATGTCGGACAGCTTTTCAATCTGCGCGGCAGCCAGGTTGGTCAGGGTTTCACCGATCGCCATGCGGCCGGACGCTGGCGCGTCGAGCACTGCCAGCGGCGTGCGCTCACCCATGGCCATGGCTTCACCGGTGTACACGTCGAAGCTGGTGGCCGTGACGGCGCAGTCGGCTACCGGTACCTGCCACGGGCCGACCATCTGGTCGCGGGCCACCAGGCCGGTGATGGTGCGGTCGCCGATGGTGATCAGGAAGCTCTTGCTGGCAACCGCCGGGTGGTTCAGGACACGCTGCACGGCGCTGTCCAGGTCTACCTTGCTCGGGTCGAAATCATCGCCCAGTTCGGCTTCGCGGGTTACCGAACGGTGCATGCGCGGCGGCTTGCCCAGCAGCACGTCAAGCGGCATGTCCACCGGCGTATTGCCGAAGTGGCTGTCGGTCACGGTCAGGTGCGGCTCTTCGGTCGCCTCGCCAACGACGGCGAACGGGCAGCGCTCGCGCTCACAGATGGCCTGGAAGCGTTCGAAGTCGACAGCGCTGACGGCCAGCACATAACGCTCCTGCGATTCGTTGCTCCAGATTTCGTGCGGGGCCATGCCCGGCTCGTCGTTGGGCACATTGCGCAGTTCGAAGCGGCCACCGCGGCCACCGTCGTTCACCAGTTCAGGGAAGGCGTTGGAAATGCCGCCGGCGCCAACGTCATGGATGAAGGCGATCGGGTTCTTGTCGCCCAGCTGCCAGCAACGGTCGATGACCTCCTGGCAACGGCGCTCCATTTCCGGGTTTTCGCGCTGCACCGAGGCGAAGTCCAGGTCCGCCGAGCTGGCACCGGTGGCGACCGACGAAGCGGCGCCGCCGCCCAGGCCGATCAGCATGGCCGGGCCACCGAGCACGATCAGCTTGGCGCCGACGGTGATTTCGGCCTTCTGTACGTGGTCTTCACGGATGTTGCCCATGCCGCCGGCCAGCATGATCGGCTTGTGGTAGCCGCGCACTTCTTCACCGTGCGGGGTGTTGATGGCCTGCTCGAAGGTACGGAAGTAGCCGGTCAGAGCCGGGCGACCGAATTCGTTGTTGAACGCTGCGCCACCCAGCGGGCCTTCGATCATGATGTCGAGGGCGTCAACGATACGCTCAGGTTTACCGTAGGCCTGCTCCCATGGCTGTTCGAAGCCCGGGATGCGCAGGTTGGACACGGTGAAGCCGGTCAGGCCGGCTTTTGGCTTGGCGCCACGGCCGGTAGCACCTTCGTCACGGATTTCGCCGCCCGAGCCGGTGGAGGCACCGGAGAACGGAGCGATGGCGGTCGGGTGGTTGTGCGTCTCGACCTTCATCAGGATGTGCACCGGCTCCTGAACCGCGCCGTACTGGCGGGTCTCAGGGTTCGGGAAGAAACGCCCGGCAACGTTGCCGACGATCACCGAGGCGTTGTCCTTGTACGCAGACAGCACGCCTTCGCTGTGCATCTGGTAGGTGTTCTTGATCATGCCGAACAGGCTCTTTTCCTGAGCCTGGCCGTCGATGTCCCAACTGGCGTTGAAGATCTTGTGGCGGCAGTGTTCGGAGTTGGCCTGGGCGAACATCATCAGCTCGATGTCGTTCGGGTTGCGTTTGAGCCCCTGGAAGGCGTTGACCAGGTAGTCGATCTCGTCTTCGGCCAGGGCCAGGCCCAGCTCGATGTTGGCCTTGGCCAGCGCGTCGCGGCCACCGGCCAGGATATCGACCGACGTCATCGGCTTGGGCTGGGCATGGCTGAACAGGTCGCTCGCCTGCTCCAGCTGGGCCAGCACGCGCTGGGTCATGCGGTCGTGCAGTTCAGCGGCGACAACGGCGGCGTCGGCGTCGCTCAGGTCACCGGCAACGTAGTAGGCGATGCCGCGCTCCAGGCGCTGGATCGACTGCAGGCCGCAGTTGTGGGCGATGTCGCTGGCCTTGCTGGCCCAGGGCGAGATGGTGCCCAGGCGCGGCACGACCAGGAACAGGCGGCCAGTCGGCTCCTGCACCGGCACGCTCGGGCCGTACTTGAGCAGACGGCCCAGCACCTGCTGCTGGTCGGCGGTCAGCTCGCCGTCGACATCGGCGAAGTGGGCAAATTCGGCATACAAACCAGTAACAGCGGGGACTTTCTGGCTCAGTTGCTCGAGTAATTTACCGTGGCGAAAGGCAGAAAGGGCAGGAGCGCCGCGCAGGATCAACATCGTCGGGACAGCCTCAGGAAGGGGTGTGCTTAGAGGCCGTGCATTCTAGCCTAATTCCGCGGCTTGCGGCACCCGCCAGAGGGCAATGCTGCCGGGCGGCGGAACCGGACTTCGGGGTCAAAAAAAGCGACAAGCCGCAAGCTGCAAGCTACAAGAAAAAACAGGTGGCGCGCAGGTCGCATTTTTCTTGCCGCTTGCAGCTTGCATCACAGAACGCGCTACCAGACAACCTGGCAGTTGTCGAGATATGGCGCCCCCCGTCCTTTGCGTATACTGCAAGCTATGTTCGCCCATACTGCTTTGCGCCAGCGTTGCGCCAAATGGCTTTTCGCAACCGGTCTCTTTCTGTTGCTCGGTGCCTGCGTTGAAAAACCCAGCACCCTCGAGCGCGTGAAGGAGGACGGCGTGCTGCGCGTGATCACCCGCAACAGCCCGGCCACTTATTTCCAGGACCGCAACGGCGAAACCGGCTTCGAGTACGAGCTGGTCAAGCGTTTCGCCGACGATCTTGGCGTCAAGCTGGAGATCGAGACCGCCGACAACCTCGACGAACTGTTCGACGACCTGGGTAAACCGTCCGGTCCGGTGCTGGCAGCGGCCGGCCTGGTCAGCAGCGAGCGGCGCAAGACCCAGGCCAGGTTCTCCCATCCATACCTGGAAGTGACCCCTCAGGTCATCTATCGCAACGGCCGCTCGCGCCCAACAAACCCCAAGGGCCTGGTCGGCAAGAAGATCATGGTGCTCAAAGGCAGCAGCCACGCCGACCAGCTGGCCGAACTGAAAAGGCGCTACCCGGGCCTGGAATACGAAGAGTCCGACGCGGTGGAGGTGGTCGACCTGTTGCGCATGGTCGATGAAGGGCAGGTCGACCTGACGCTGGTCGACTCCAACGAACTGGCGATGAACCAGGTGTACTTCCCCAACGTGCGGGTGGCCTTCGACCTTGGCGAAACCCGCAACCAACGCTGGGCGGTCGCCCCGGGTGAAGACAACAGCCTGCTGAACGAAGTCAACGAATTCCTCGACAAATCGCAGAAAAACGGCACCCTGCAGCGTTTGAAAGACCGCTATTACGGCCACGTCGACGTGCTCGGTTACGTGGGCGCCTACACATTTGCGCAGCATTTGCAGCAGCGCCTGCCCAAATACGAAAAATACTTCAAGAGCTACGCCAAGGTCGAACAGGTGGACTGGCGCCTGCTGGCCGCGATCGGTTATCAGGAATCCTTGTGGCAACCGGAAGTCACCTCCAAGACCGGCGTACGCGGCCTGATGATGCTGACCCAGCGCACCGCCCAGGCGATGGGCGTGTCCAACCGCCTGGACCCGAGGCAGAGCATCAAAGGTGGTGCCAAATACTTCATGCTGGTCAAGCAGCAGCTCGACGACAGCATCAAGGAGCCAGACCGCACCTGGTTCGCCCTGGCGGCCTACAACGTCGGCAGCGGCCACCTTGAAGACGCGCGCACGCTGGCCAAACGAGAAAAGCTCAACCCGAACAAGTGGCTGGACGTGAAGAAGATGCTGCCGCGCCTGTCGCAGAAACAGTGGTACCGCCAGACCAAGTACGGTTACGCCCGTGGTGGCGAGCCGGTGCATTTCGTGGCCAACATCCGCCGCTACTACGACATCCTCACCTGGGTGACCCAGCCGCAGCTCGAGGGCCAGGTGGCCGAGGGCAACCTGCACGTGCCGGGGGTCAACAAGGACAAACCGGCGGAACAGTCGCCGCCGATGTAGGCGCTGCCTTGTGTTGCGAAAGGCCCGCACAGCTGTCCAGGGTTCAGTATTGAGGCATTAAAGGCGGGGCTGCCTTGCAGCCCTTTCGCGACACGAGGCCGCTCCTACACCTTGGCGCGCCGCGCCTTGAAGAATTCGCTCAAGATTGCGCCACATTCCTCGGCCAGCACCCCTCCTTCGAACATTACCCGATGGTTCAGGAAGCCCTGGCTGAAAAATTGCCCCTGGCTCTGCACGATGCCGGCCTTGGGCTCCAGCGCGCCATACACCACCCGGGCCACCCGCGAATGCACGATCAGCCCCGCGCACATGCTGCAAGGCTCCAGGGTCACATAAAGGGTGCTGCCCGGCAGGCGGTAATTGCTCGCAGACTTTGCCGCCGCGCGGATGGCGACCATCTCGGCATGGGCACTGGGGTCGCTGTCGATGATCGGCCGGTTGAAGCCCTGCCCGATCACCTGGCCGTGCTGCACCAGCACCGCGCCCACCGGCACCTCGCCCAGCGCGGCACCTTGTGCCGCCAGGTCCAGGGCCATGCGCATGAATTCCTGATCACGGCTGCGATCGATGATCTGTGGGCGCATCAGACCACCGCAATCGCGGCCATCAGGCCGGTTTCCATGTGGTCGATGACATGGCAGTGGAACATCCAGGTGCCTGGATTATCGGCCACCAGCGCCACCTGGGCCCGCTCGTTCTTGCCCAGCAGGTAGGTGTCGGTGAACCACGGCTCGACGATCTTGTGCCTGTTGGAGGCAATGACCTTGAAGCTCATGCCATGCAGGTGGATCGGGTGCTGGTATTGGGTCATGTTCTTCAACTCGAAGATGTAGCTCTTGCCTTTTTGCAGCGTGGCGATCGGCCGGTCGGCGCAGGTCTTGTCGGTGATGTCCCAGGCTTGACCATTGATCTGCCAAAGGCTCGGCGGCCTGCCATTTTCGGTGTTGACCGAAACCTTGCCCACCCATTCGAAATTGAAGTTCAGCTTCTCGGCATTCTCCAGATCCGGCTCGGCCACAGGGTTCGGCGGCAAGGCAGGCGGCCAGTCGCTGGGCGCATCGTTGCTGGCTACCGAGCGCAAGGTGCCCAAGCGCACGAAGCCGTCGCGCAGGGAAATCTCTTCACCTGCCTCGGGGATGCGGATCGCCAGGCAGATACGCATGCCTGGCCCCAGCCAGTACTCGTCATCGAGCACACGCGGGGTGACCGGGTTGCCATCGAGGGCGTAGATTCTGGCCTCGTGATTGCCACCCTTGAGGTTCAGGCGATAGGTCCAGGTGTTGTCCAGGTTGAGCAGACGCAGGCGCACCACCTGCCCGGCCGGTAATTCGGTGACCGAGTCAGCCTGGCCATTGATGGTGATCAGCCGACCGGCGGTACCATTGCGCGCCGCTTCGCGGGGGATACTGAATGGCAGCCAGGCACCCTGCTCGTCCACGTGCCAGTTCTTCAGGCTCAGCGTGCGCTCATGCAAAAACCCGGTTGGCTCACGCTCCTCGACGATCAGCGGGCCTACCAGGCCGCGGCCGAGTTCTTCAGAGCTGCTGACGTGCGGGTGGTACCAGTAGCTGCCGGCGTCAGGCACACGGAACTTGTAGTCGAAATACTCGCCCGGCTTGACCGGCAACTGCGACACATACGGCACACCGTCCATTTCCAGCGGCAGGCGGATGCCATGCCAGTGAATGGTGGTTTCCACCGGCAGATGGTTGATGAACCGTACCCGCAGCCAGGTGCCCTGGCGAACCCGCAACTCGGTACCTGGCGCCGACGGGCCGAACGCCCAGGCCTCGGTCTTGAAGCCGGGCACAAGCTCGACCTCCAGGGGCGCCGCGATCAGCTCGTAGTCGTGCCCGGCATTCTCGTCCTCGACCTTGCCCAGCCAGTACCGCGCTGCGCCTCCGGCGCCCAGGCCTACTACAACCAGGCCGGTCAGGCCCTTGAGCATTTGTCGACGGGTGAAGGACATCGGTGCGGGTACCTCGTTTAAGCGCAGTCAAGCTGCCAGCACGGCTGGCGATGAAGGGCGAATACGATACACCTGCAAATGGGAAAGATTAAGTGAAGTGTTGCATAGCGCTGCCCTGAGCACACCTGGCAGGCACTATATACCGCCACCACGGCACCGTTTCTGCCACTTTCCGGCCCTCACCCTCGACCCTTGAGAGCCCTTATGTTACTTGGCAAAACGCAACCAGATACCCTTGATTCGCTGACCAAGCTGGCCAGGCAAGTGAGTGAAACGTGCCCGGACATGCGCCAGATGGCGCGAGAGGTCGCGCAGCAGATCCTTGACCGGCATGGCTTGGAGGCACATGACCCTGACAGCGTCTATCTGCACCGGTTTCACACCGCCGTCAGCAGCCCCAGAACCTTCAACGGATGGCAACATCTGGACCCACCGTACGAGTCCCTGACATTGCCCCAGCTGGTCATGCACCGCTTCGATGCCAATGATCAGGACAATGCCGACTTGCTCGGCTACCTCGTCGGTTTCTACAGCGATGGCCCCGGCAAAAATGCCTACGACGAACTCAACGAAGTGCGACTCGACGCGAGGAATGTCCTGGAGTACTTCTGGAGCATCGATTTCGCCAGTCACTTCAAAAGCCGGTTGAAGTCATTCTGGTCAACGCATTCCGAGAACTTTCGTACATTGGCCAAGGCCAACTTCCTGAGCAAAGTGCTAGAAGCCTGTGCACAGGACCCCACGTCAGGGCTTGCAAAGTGTTGCCGGGAAGTCACCCAAGCCTTGGTGGGAGACATCTCCTGGCCGCCTTCGATAGAAGCACTGCAACATCAGTCTGCAACGGGCAAGGGTATTCGTGCATGCACATTCGATATCGGCGGACATGTGGCTACGGATATCCTGCGCGTACAAATGCAAGATGGCAGGCAACTTGTCTACTTGCCCGGCGATGTCGATGCATTGCAGGTGTTCGACAATGATCAGGCGCTGTTCTGGTGGGTGCTCAACCACTGCAATCAGGCCGAAAACCGGGCCCGCTTCATGGCGCACTTCTCCCTCCAAGATCGTGACGAGGGCAATACCAGCATCGGGCTCAACCACCTTGTCGACCTGCTGTATCAAGGCTGGGGAAAAGATGATTACTCCGGCCTTAACACGCTCGATCAGCGAATCGATGGCGATGTTTTTAGCTGGCTGCGCGACAAAGCCCATCAGCGAATGCTCGATGATGCGCACGTTTCCCTGCGCTCGAATGACGATTTGCGCAAACAACTGTGGATCGGCTACCTGAGGGCGTCGCTGAGAGTCTTCGGCCCCATGGCTGCGGTGGACTGGCCCGTTGCGTTGGCCCTGGTGGGTGCCGGCATGGCAGAAACTGGCCTCAATATCGATCAAGCGATCAGTGGCCATACAACCTGCGAACGCAAGGCAGGCGTAACAGGCGCAATTCTTTCGGCCATCGAAACCCTGTTCAACGCCACGTTTCTCCTGAGTGCGCCGGGGCAACCCATTGCAGAACTGGCCGAGGTCACTGAAGCAGGCACAGGGAAAAACCTAGGTTCGGCAGAAGATCCAGCCACGGCCGGCGAAGTGGTCCAGGGCGAGGAGGAGGATGCCAGCGTGACGGATGCGGTGAAAGCCTGGGTCCCTGCGCCGTTCCAGCCCGCAGAAGGCTGGCCGTTGCTTAGCCCATTCGAAACCAACGTTCTACTGAGCGGCGAGCCCGGCACAGGAGCACTCCAAGGTATCTATACGCAGGATGGGCAGTTCTATGTACTGATCGACGAGCTACCCTATCAGGTGCGCTTTGCGCCCGAGCTGAAAACCTGGGCCATTGTGCCTCCCGAGACCCCCTTCTCTTTCTACAAAAGCCAGCCCATCCGGCTGGATGACGAGGGCCATTGGTATCCCGTCGACCGGGGCGGGCTCAAGGGTGGCATGCTCCCGAGGCTTAAAATCTGGGGGCGCCGCGCCACCGGGACAAGCCAGCCTGCGCTAGCCGCCACACCTTACGAAGTGCCTGCCGACTTGCGCGCCTCACTCAAAGACGTGGCAGACGAAGAGCTAACAGGGGTGCGAATCAATATTCATGACCCTGACAGGCTAGCGGCCGTCGCTCGCTTTCTCACGCTTCGCGAGCAACTGGCTACGGATGCCCGCGACTTCATGGCTACTGTGCAAGCGCCTGCGCGCCCTCGATTACCAGACATAATCCCCGGAACAACGCCAAAACAGATCCTGCAAAACATCTATGAGAACAGCCAGGGCCTGGTGGTAGGCGAGGCGCATAGCAGCCTGGGTAGCAAGCGCTTCTTGATCGACAACATGGCTGTGCTACGCAAGCTGAAGGTCAAGACGTTGTACATGGAACATTTCACGACCGACTTCCAGCAGGCCGACCTGGACGCCTTCAACCGCAGCGGCCAACTGCCCACAGCGCTGGACCGCTATATCACCGCACAGGACTTTGGACACCAGACCGACCTGGCAGGCCGATACACCTTCCGCCGGGTATTGCTGGAGGCGCAGAAAAACGGCTTGCGTATCCAGTCCATCGACTGCATGGCAAGCTACCGCCAGGCGTGGGCAACGCCACCATCCCCCGTGGCACGTCAGGAGATGATGAATTTCTATGCTCACCTGATCATCGAAGCTGACCAGGCTGCCCGCGGGCCAGGCAAATGGGTCGCATTGGTCGGTAACACCCATGCCAATAACTTCCATGGCGTTACAGGCCTGGCAGAAACCGAAGGCGTGGTAGGGTTGCGCGTCGAGGATACTCCGGTCGGAGGCGTCGACAGCTATGCGGTCGACCCTGGTGTAGACGCGCCAGAAAAGGGGGGCAAAGTCTGGCACCTGAAAAGCAACATACGGCTGCGCGCCTCGATTGAGCCATTCACCACAGCGGCGACCGATTTTGAAACATTGCTGATCAGGCCGGGTGACTACACCTTTGAACATATCGACAGCGACACGTACCTGATCAATCGCAGCCGCGACCTTAGCCTGCGCCGTACCCCCGTCAAACGCGATGGACGCTTCTATTACATCGAGCGACCAGACTGGCCGACCATTCATGAGCGACGACTAGAGCATCTTTCCGATCTGGACATCTTCCTCAGGATGCGGGGCATGCGTCATGTAGCCCATTGAAGACCATCAACCACTTTGCGAACCGCAAACAACAAGGGCGCCTTGCGGCGCCCTCGTGGCTCAACTCATTCCCACTCAGTTATCAACAGACGACGAAAGCCCATATGAATCAATAGGATAAAACATACTTATTTCAAGGACCCATGAACAGTACCATGACGACCAAAAGTACTACCCATGGGGCCAAGCCAACATCTTTCATAGCAATGGCAGCCGGTAACTGACGCTCCGGGACCGGCGGGCATTAGTCTGAATGACTATCACGTAAAAACTTTAGCCAGTAGCTCAACTACATATAAGGTATTAGCCTGAAACACTTCGCTGTCGCTTCATCATGAATACGGCTAATCGAGCCGGATGATTTGACAAGCATTCCTGGTGTTAAACCTGATGTTGAGAAGCGATGAAGCAAGAGTAGAGAATATCGGCAAAATCCTGCTCATTGATATCGCCGACAACCAAATCCCTAACGGCATCCGCTATCAAATCATTATCTAAAGTAATTTCATAATCATTGAGCGAAAGGTACTCCAAGCCGACTGCAAGCCCGGTACGCTTGTTCGCATCAGGCAGTGCGTGGCCTTGCGCGATGCTGGCAGTGTACTTGGCGGCAATTTCAAATACATCGTCAAGGCCATTATAAGCGATAGCATTATCGATTCGTGCCAGCGCGCCTTGCAAAATCGGAATATTCACTGCCCCCCTTCATGCCGGGTTCGGTAGTCAAGATTTGAGTATTTATTTCAATAACACGCTCAAATGGAAAGAAGATCAATTCCATTACATATCAGCCAACTTCTGAAAAGTCTTCTTGTGAGTCCTGAGAACGAGTTTGGTTTCTGAATAAACGATCTGCTTACCCAAGTCGCCACCCAAGTCCAGCTTCTTGATGGCTTTAACTTTAGGCCTCTTTACTATGGATACGCCATAGGTGTCCAGCTTGTGGCTCATGACTTTAGTACCCCAAACGGTTCGATAATCTTCTGCCCTTACGGTAGCACACTGGGAGGCAAGATACACCGAGCTACCTATTGCGTGTACGCCGCTTGCCCATCAGCCAGCCCAGCCTGATCCGGCCTGGTGGTTTCACCGATAGATCCAAAAAATGCCTCGCATCTCAGCCTTGAGGCTGCGACCGTGTTGAGCAGCCTTTACACGCATGTGCCAATTTCGGGCGGTGACGAATGCAAAACGCCCGCAACTCAGCGGGCGTTTCTGTTAGTCAGCGCAGGCCCATAGCGGGCGTAGGCTCACTCCCACTCGATAGTGGCCGGCGGCTTGCTCGACACGTCGTAAGTCACGCGCGAGATACCGTCGATTTCGTTGATGATACGGCCGCTGACGGTTTCCAGCAGGTCGTAAGGCAGGTGCGCCCAGCGCGCGGTCATGAAGTCCACGGTCTCGACAGCACGCAGGGCCACGACCCAGGCGTAGCGACGGCCGTCGCCCACGACACCAACCGATTTCACCGGCTGGAACACCACGAAGGCCTGGCTGGTCTTGTGGTACCAGTCGGCCTTGCGCAGCTCTTCGATGAAGATGTGGTCGGCGCGACGCAGGATGTCGGCGTACTCCTTCTTCACTTCACCGAGGATACGCACACCCAGGCCCGGGCCCGGGAACGGGTGGCGGTAGACCATGTCGTACGGCAGGCCGAGTTCCAGGCCGATCTTGCGCACTTCGTCCTTGAACAGTTCACGCAGCGGTTCGACCAGCTTGAGGTTCATTTCCTCCGGCAGGCCACCCACGTTGTGGTGCGACTTGATCACGTGGGCCTTGCCGCTCTTGGCGCCGGCAGACTCGATCACGTCCGGGTAGATGGTGCCCTGGGCGAGGAACTGGATGTTGTCCAGTTTGCTGGCTTCGGCATCGAACACGTCGATGAAAGTGCGGCCGATGATCTTGCGCTTCTTCTCCGGGTCGGCTTCGCCTTCCAGGTTGTCGAGGAACTGCTTCTCGGCATCGGCGCGGATCACTTTGACGCCCATGTTCTCCTTGAACATGGCCATCACCTGGTCGCCTTCGTGCAGGCGCAGCAGGCCGTTGTCGACAAAGACGCAGGTCAGCTGGTCGCCGATGGCGCGGTGCAGCAGCGCGGCTACCACGGAGGAGTCGACACCGCCAGACAGGCCCAGCAGGACGTTGGCCGAGCCGACTTGCTGACGCACCTGGGCTATGGCGTCTTCGACGATGTTCGAAGGCGTCCACAGGGCTTCACAGCCACAGATGTCCTGCACGAAGCGGGACAGGATGCGACCGCCTTGCTTGGTGTGGGTCACTTCCGGGTGGAACTGCACGCCGTAGTAGCCGCGCGCGTCGTCGAACATGCCGGCGATCGGGCAGCTCGGGGTGCTGGCCAGGATGTTGAAGTTGCCCGGCATCTGGGTGACCTTGTCGCCGTGGCTCATCCACACGTCCAGGCCCAATACGCCGTCGCCATCAACGTGGTCTTCGATGCCGTCGAGCAGACGGCTCTTGCCGACCACGTCAACGCGGGCATAACCGAACTCGCGCAGGTCCGAACCTTCGACCTTGCCGCCCAGCTGCTCGGCCATGGTCTGCATGCCGTAGCAGATGCCCAGCAACGGTACATTCAGGTCGAACACGGCCTGCGGTGCACGCGGGCTGTTGGCTTCGTGGACCGACTCGGGGCCGCCGGCGAGGATGATGCCGCGCGGGTTGAATTCGCGGATCGCTTCATCGTCCATGTCGAACGGGTGCAGTTCGCAGTAGACACCGATCTCACGCACGCGGCGGGCGATCAGCTGGGTGTACTGGGAACCGAAATCGAGGATCAGGATGCGGTGAGCGTGAATGTCGAGGGCCATGACTCAATCTCTGGTGCAGCTGCAAGCGTCTAGCTGCGAGCTGCAAGTTGATCGGGGAAAACGCGGTAGCTGCTGCAACGCAACTACCGCTTGGAGCTTGAAGCTTGCTACTTACCGCTGGAGGCTTCAGCCGACCCGGTAGTTAGGGGCTTCTTTGGTGATCTGCACGTCATGCACGTGGGACTCGGCCATGCCGGCACCGGTGATGCGCACGAATTCCGGCTTGGTGCGCATCTCTTCGATGGTTGCGCTGCCGGTGTAACCCATGGACGAACGCAGGCCGCCCATCAGCTGGTGGATGATCGCCGCCAGGGCGCCCTTGTACGGTACGCGGCCTTCGATACCTTCCGGTACCAGCTTCTCGGCGCCGGCCGAGGAGTCCTGGAAGTAACGGTCGGAGGAGCCTTGCGCCTGTGCCATGGCACCCAGCGAGCCCATGCCGCGGTAAGCCTTGTAGGAACGGCCCTGGAACAGCTCGACTTCACCTGGGGCTTCTTCGGTACCGGCGAACATCGAACCCATCATCACGCAGGAAGCACCAGCGACGATGGCCTTGGACAGGTCACCCGAGAAGCGGATGCCGCCGTCGGCGATCAGTGGCACGCCAGTGCCTTCCAGTGCCGCTGCAACGTTGGCGATGGCACTGATTTGCGGTACGCCGACACCAGCGACGATACGGGTGGTGCAGATCGAACCTGGGCCGATACCGACCTTGACGGCGTCAGCGCCGGCTTCTGCCAGGGCCTTGGCCGCAGCGCCGGTAGCGATGTTGCCGCCGATCACCTGAACTTGCGGGTAGGTTTCCTTGACCCAGCGAACGCGGTCGATCACACCTTTGGAGTGGCCGTGGGCAGTGTCGACGACAACCACGTCAACGCCAGCCGCTACCAGGGCGGCAACACGCTCGCCGGTGTCCTTGCCGGTGCCGACGGCAGCGCCGACGCGCAGGCGACCCTGGTCGTCCTTGCTGGCCAGCGGGTAGGCCTTGGCTTTTTCGATGTCCTTGACGGTCATCATGCCCTTGAGGCTGAACTTGTCGTCGACGATCAGGACTTTTTCCAGGCGGTGCTTGTGCAGCAGCTCGCGGACTTCGTTCTTGTCGGCGCCTTCGCGCACGGTGACCAGGCGCTCTTTGGGCGTCATCACGTCGCGCACCTTGGCATCCAGGCGGGTTTCGAAGCGTACGTCACGGGAAGTGACGATACCGACCAGGTCGCCGTTCTCCAGCACCGGAACACCCGAGATGTTGTTCAGGCGGGTCAGGTCGAACAGGTCGCGCACGGTGGCGTCGGCTTCGATGGTGATCGGGTCCTTGACCACGCCAGCCTCGAACTTCTTGACCTTGCGTACTTCGCCGGCCTGCTGTTCGATGGTCATGTTCTTGTGGATGATGCCGATGCCGCCTTCCTGAGCCATGGCAATGGCCAGGCGCGCTTCGGTCACGGTATCCATGGCGGCGGAAACCAGAGGGATGTTCAGCTCGATGCCACGAGTCAAACGGGTCTTGAGACTGACTTCATTGGGCAGTACCTCGGAGTAGCCAGGTACAAGGAGGATATCGTCGAAAGTCAGGGCTTCTTGGCTGATACGCAGCATCGCGGGGGCTCCCGGGCGGGAAAAATGGAAGCGCGCCATTATACTCATCCACGGCGCGCCGCTCAATGCAAAATAAGGGCCTTCGGTCAGCGTTCTGGCAGTTTTACCTGCACCACCGCCACCGGCTGGTCCAGCCAGTCGGCGAAGCTGTCGAGAAAGGCCTGGGTAAACCCGGCCTCGCCCCAGTTGTTGAAGATGAACCCCAGGTTGGAAAAGGCACATGGCTGCAGGTAAATGAAGCCATTGATGTCGTCCTCGAAGCCGCACAAGGGGCAGGTGAAGTTGTCACTCACCCCCGGCATCCACTCTTCCAGGCTTTCGAACAAGGGTTCGCCCACCTCGCGCCGGCACTCGGGGCAGCCGGCTTCTTCGAGGAAACCCTCGGTGGGGGTATAGATGCAGCGCTTGAGCATCACTTCCAGGCCGTTGACCGGCGCGCCAAACGGCAGCTTTTGCGGGTGCAGGGCGATTTTGCGCGCGCCTTCGGCCAGGGCATGGCCCATGCGGTTGCCGGTGCGACCGCAAGTGGTCAGTTGCTCCTCGACCACTTTTTCGCGCACCAGCCAGCGCAGGATGGCCCGGGCGCGGGCCTCGTGCACCGGCACGGTGGAGAGTTTCGGGACGATGATGCTCTGGGTGTTCATGGGCGAAACGGGCCTGGGGATTGCGGTAATCGCGCAATTCTACCGCTCACGCGCTCAGGTAGCGACCGATCAGCGCAAGGCCGCTGGCCAGTACCAGCCAGGTGACCAGGCGCACGAAGGCTTCGCGCGACAGCTTGAGGGTCAGCCCACGGCCCACCCAGAGCCCGATGAACATCACCGGCAGCAGGCAGGCGGCGAGCAGCAGCAGGCTGGTATCGGCATAGACGCCGGCGATCAGGAACAACGACAGGCGCACCACCGTGCTGCAGCTGATAAGCGCGCTCTGGGTCGCGCGCACCTGCTCCTTTGCCTCCAGCCGCGCACTCAGGTAGATGGCATAGAGGAAACCGCCGCTGCCGAACAATGCACCGAACAAGCCGCCGATCGTGCCCATCGGTACTGCCCAGGAACCGGAAAGCCTGGCTGGCCGTACTTTTACCGCCAGGCCATAAATCGCGTAGGCGGTGACGAACAGGCCCATCAGCAACAGCAACAGGTCGGATTTCAGGTGGAGCAGGAACACCACACCCAGGGTGCAGCCAACGGCCATGCACGGTAGCAGGCGCAACAATTCGCCGCGCACCACGTCGCGGCGTGACGGCAGCAGGTTGCCGAAAGCAGCGACGAAATCGAGCAGCACCAGTAGCGGAATGATGCGTGACAGCGGCATGAAATGGATGAGGACCGGGCCGGCGACCAGCGCGGTGCCGAAGCCGGCGATGCCGAAGACGATGTAGGCTGCGGCGACGGCGAGCAGGATGGGGAGCCAGTCTGTGACAGAAAAGGAAAGCTGGGCGAGCATTGTGCGATTTCCGGTGATAGACCGGCACAGGGTAGCCTGTTCTGGCCTCATCGCCGGCAAGCCGGCTCCACAGGGCCATGCCTTGCCGCCACCTCTGTGAGCCGGCTTGCCGGCGATGAGGCCAGAACAGACAACCAGGCATCTAGTCATTTATGATGCCCGGCATGATCAAAGACCCCTTCGAACGACTCGGCCTGGACCGCGAGGTTCTCACCGTCAGCCAGCTCAACGGCCGCGCCCGTGTGCTGCTGGAAGACGTGTTCCGCAGCGTCTGGGTGGAAGGCGAGATATCCAACCTCGCCCGCCCGGCCTCCGGCCACATGTACTTCACCCTCAAAGACAGCGGCGCCCAGGTGCGCTGCGCGCTGTTCCGGCAGAACGCCACACGTGTCCGCCAGGCCCTGCGTGATGGCCTGGCAGTGCGTGTGCGCGGCAAGGTCTCGCTGTTCGAAGGCCGTGGCGACTACCAGCTGATTCTCGACACCGTCGAACCGGCCGGTGACGGCGCTCTGCGCCTGGCCTTCGAGGCACTGAAGGAAAAGCTCGGCGCCGAGGGCCTGTTCAGTGCCGAACGCAAAAAGCCGCTGCCCGCCCACCCGCAGCGCATCGGCATCATCAGTTCGCCCACCGGCGCGGTCATCCGCGACATCATCAGCGTGTTCGGCCGCCGCGCCCCGCAGGTCGAACTGAGCCTGATCCCAACAGCAGTACAGGGCCGCGAAGCCATTGCGCAGATCGTGCGCGCCATCCGCCTGGCCGACAGCCTCGGTTTCGATGCCCTGATCCTGGCCCGTGGCGGCGGGTCGCTGGAAGACCTGTGGTGCTTCAACGAAGAAGCCGTGGCGCGTGCAATAGCGGCCTGCGTCACGCCGATCGTCAGCGCCGTGGGCCATGAGACCGACGTGTCGATCAGCGACTTTGTCGCCGATGTGCGCGCCCCTACGCCCTCTGCCGCCGCCGAGCTGCTGGCACCCGACAGCAGCGGGCTGCAGCAGCGCCTTGAAGGGTTGCAGCGGCGCCTGCTGCTGCGCATGCAGAACCGCCTGGCCCACGACCGCCTGCGCCTGGAATCGCTGACCCGGCGCCTGCGCCACCCCGGCGAGCGCTTGCGCCAGCAGGCACAGCGCCTGGACGACCTGGACATGCGCATGCGCCGCGCCTTCCTGCAGAGCCTCAACCAGCGCCGCGAACGCCTGGCGCGCCTCGACACACGCCTGGCCGCGCAGCATCCGGGGCGTACGCTGAAACTGCTCAGCCAACGCCTGGACAGCCTCGCCGAGCGGCTGCCGCGGGCCATGCGCGAGGTGCTCAAGGACCGCCGCCAGCGCTTTCAGGCGCAGTTGCAGACGCTGCAGGTGGTCAGCCCGCTGGCGACCCTGGCACGTGGCTACAGCATCCTTCTCGATGAGCGTGGCCAGGCCATCCGCAGTGCCGAGCAAACCCGCAACGGCCAGCGCCTGACAGCCCGCCTGAATGAGGGCGAATTGCAGGTGCGGGTCGAGGACAACCATCTGACTCCGGTCACCCTTTCCCTACTGGACTGACACATGCCCCGCCTGTTTGCCCCTCTGCTTGCCCTATCCCTGTTGTTGCTGGCCGGCGGCGCCCAGGCCAGCTACATCACCCGCATCCTGAACAAGCCCGTCCCGGGCGGCGTTGCCGTGGTCGATCTGGGCCCGGCGGCCACGGCGCCGAGCGCACGCTTCGACGGCAAACCGGTGCTGGTGGTGAAAGAGCAGGACAACTGGCTGGCCATCGTCGGCATTCCGCTGACGCACAAGCCCGGCCCGGCCCTGCTGACCCAGGGCGGGCGCAGCCTGCCGTTCAGCGTGGGCAACAAGAAGTACCCCGAGCAGCACATCACCCTGAAGAACAAGCGCCAGGTCAACCCCAACCCCGCCGACCTCAAGCGCATCGACCGTGAGCTGGCAGAGCAGATCACGGCCTACCGCAGCTTCAGCCCTAACCTGCCAAGCAACCTGATCCTCGACAAGCCGGTCAGCGGCCCGCTGTCGAGCAAGTTCGGCGTACGCCGCTTCTTCAACGGTGAAGAGCGCAACCCCCATGCGGGGCTCGATTTCGCGGTGCCTGCGGGCACGCCGATCAAGACACCGGCCAATGGCAAGGTGATCCTGGTGGGTGATTATTTCTTCAACGGCCGCACGGTGTTCGTCGACCATGGGCAGGGCTTCATCAGCATGTTCTGCCACATGTCGAAGATTGATGTGAACGTGGGGCAACAAGTGCGTCGCGGCGATGTAGTGGGCAGGGTTGGCTCGACCGGGCGGGCGACCGGGCCGCACATGCACTGGAATGTCAGCCTGAATGATGCGCGGGTGGACCCGGCCATCTTCATTGGTGCGTTCCAGCCCTGACGCCGTAGCGCCTTCATCGCCGGCAAGCCGGCTGCCAACCCCTTCCGGGAGCTGGCTTGCCGGCGAAGAGGCCAGCACCCTCGCCTGCGTTAGCTTGATTTGCGCAATCAAAAAATACAGCGCAATAAGATCGAATCCCGAGAGAAATAACAGCCATAAAATCTCGCCATTTAGCTTTTTTTAAGCATTTATCTCAATTTTTCGCCAGCGCTTGCCATCCCTCACCCCACTGGTTAGGGTTGAAGGCATGAAAACCTTCAGCACCCTCATCCTGCTCCGACAACATCGCAGCCTCTGCCTGGTCAGCGCCCGACTACCAGGCTGATCGCGTCGCCTCGCCTCTTCATCTCGTTATCGCTCGGCAGGCCCGATCTCGGCCGCACACAAAAGGATTGCTTCCATGACCATGCTCAAAGACCCTTCGAAGAAGTACCGCGCCTTCCCGACCATCGACCTGCCAGACCGTACCTGGCCGTCGAAGACCATCACCGAAGCGCCGATCTGGTGCAGCTCGGACCTGCGTGATGGCAACCAGTCGCTGATCGAGCCGATGGACTCGGAGAAGAAGCTGCGGTTCTGGAAGACCTTGGTGCAGGTTGGCGTGAAGGAAATCGAAGCCTCGTTCCCGTCCGCCTCGCAGACCGATTTCGACTTCGTGCGCACCTTGATCGAAGATGGCCACATCCCGGACGACACCACCATCCAGGTGCTCACCCAGGCCCGTGAAGACCTGATCGCGCGCACCTTCGAATCGCTGCGCGGGGCCAAGAAGGCCATCGTCCACCTGTACAACGCCACCAGCCCGTCGTTCCGCCGCATCGTCTTCAACCAGGACAAGCAAGGCGTGAAAGACATCGCGGTGAACGCGGCCAAACTGTTCGTCAAATACGCCGCCCAGCAGCCGGAAACCCAGTGGACGTTCCAGTACTCGCCGGAAACCTTCAGCGCCACTGAGCTGGATTTCGCCAAGGAAGTCTGCGACGCGGTCATCGAAGTGTGGAACCCGACGCCTGAGCACAAGGTCATCCTCAACCTGCCGGCCACCGTGGAAGTTGCCACGCCGAACATCTACGCCGACCAGATCGAGTGGTTCTGCCGCAACATCAGCCGCCGCGACAGCGTGATCATCAGCCTGCACTGCCACAACGACCGTGGCACCGGCATCGCCGCCACCGAGCTGGGCCTGATGGCCGGTGCCGACCGTGCCGAAGGCTGCCTGTTCGGCAATGGCGAGCGTACCGGCAACGTCGACCTGGTGACCCTGGCACTGAACCTCTACACCCAGGGCATCGACCCACAACTGGACTTCTCCGACATCGACGGCGTGCGCAAGGTGGTCGAAGAATGCAACCAGCTGCCGGTTCACCCGCGTCATCCGTATGTCGGTGACCTGGTACACACTGCGTTCTCCGGCTCGCACCAGGACGCCATCCGCAAGGGCTTCGCCAAGCAGCAGGAAGGCGAGCTGTGGGAAGTGCCGTACCTGCCGATCGACCCGGCCGACATCGGCCGCAGCTACGAGGCCGTGATCCGCGTCAACAGCCAGTCGGGCAAAGGCGGCATCACCTACCTGCTCGAGCAGGAGTACGGCATCAGCCTGCCGCGCCGCATGCAGATCGAGTTCAGCCAGGTGGTTCAGGGTGAAACCGACCGCCTTGGCCTGGAAATGACCGCGCAGCAGATCTACAGCCTGCTGCACAAGGAATACCTCCAGGCCAACAGCCCGTACGCACTGGTCAGCCACCGCCTGCAGGAAGAAAACGGCCACAGCGCAGTGGAAGTGGAAGTCGCCGGTGAAGGCGAAACTACCCTGCACTGGCGCGGCAAGGGCAATGGCGCCCTCGAAGCCCTGGTAGCCGGCCTGCCGGTTGCGGTGGAGATCATGGACTACAACGAGCACGCCATCGGTGCCGGCACCAATGCCAAGGCCGCGGCCTACATCGAACTGCGCGTGGCCGGTGGCCGCCCGGTGCACGGCGTGGGTATCGATGAGAACATCACCACGGCCAGCTTCAAGGCACTGTTCAGCGCGCTGAACCGCTCGCTGAGCCAGCAAGAGGCCAAGGCCGCGTAACTTGCCCCCCCAAAAAAGCCCGCATCTTTGATGCGGGCTTTTTTTTACCCTGGATTCACCAGTTGGACTGTCAGCCAGCTTAAACAACAGTTTAAGAAAAATCAGGCCCGTCAGTCAGTATGAGGACTACCCATTTTCACTTTCAACGAAGCGACTGCCATAGGTGCGAGCCCTAACCCTACGGGCACAATACCCGCAAGTATGGCTACAGCACTGCCAAAAGAACTGCTTATCAACCCTGCCAATGGGACAGAAAGCAGCATCGAAACTTTGAAGAGTGCACTGGTAATTCCGGTGACTCTGCCAAGCAAAGCCGCGGGTACCAGCGCCTGTCTCAATGTCCAAGCTGTAATGATCACATAGGCCCCAAAGAAGCCCACGAAAAAGGCTGACACATAGTAAGACTCAACCGTTCCTAGTCCAAGTGGCGACACCCCTGATGCAGCCATTCCAGCACTGCATGTACACACAGCAATGCGGGTATTTAATGCACGCATCATCCTCGGTGCGACTAATCCGGAAAAAATGGAACCCAAAGCATATGAAACCAAAAGGAATGGTGTTTCGCTGATATTGAATACCCCACTGTCCGCAGCACTCAGGAGCACGAAAAAAAGATAAATAGCTGTGAAGGCATTATTGCCCACGACGATATAAACAACATGCACCAGCGGCTTGTTTTGCACAAGCGCCCTATAGCTGGAGATAAAGGAAGTGGGGACAACCGGGGCGATGCGAGGCGGGAGTTCCAAAGAGGAGTAGCGATACAGAAAACTTGAAAGCAAAAAACAAATGGAAGCACCATAAAATACTACCACCGGATTTTGCAACATCAAAAAATATGAGACGGCGACGGGCGATAGGATGAGCGCACAGTGCTCGACGATAAGTAATCCTGCATTCATGCGCGGGAGTAAATCTTTATGGAGGATACGGGGTATCAGGCAAGCACGAAGATTGCTGAGTATATATATCCCGATGGAAATCACACTTAATAGAACAAACGTCTCTAACAACGTCCATCCCCCTCGCCGAATCGCATACAACGCCACATCACAGCATAGCCCCAGCGCGACCAAGAAACCTAAGGCTCGCGAGCGAACTCCATCCACAAGTCTCCCAGCCCAATAACCAAAGGCAACTGGACCTAAATAAACGGTCGCTCTTAGCAGCGCTGAGAAAACTTCATCCCCCGACCCACTTAGCATGCTTAGCGGTACGTAGATAAAAATCACCTGCGCTGCACACGCCTCGACAAAGAAAGCAAGAAGCAGACATGTTATTGCCTTTGATTGATTGTTCATAATTAACTAGTTACACATCAATCAACGAAGCGTAAATCGCGGCCAATCTACCGTCAACCAGCAGATTAGGTTTAATTGTCACCTGACAGTGACAATTTTATCTATGGAAGAGCAAATGTAAAAAAACCATACAGGGCATTGAGTTTTTCACCAAGTGCGACTAAGACTGAATCAGCAACTCATCCACAACAACAAAAAACGGAGTTTGTGATGTCAAGAAAAAAAACTGTAGGAAGTTTCCGAAAACTATTATTCAACGGCAGGCTCGACCTGATTCTGGAGGCCCACAATGGGCTCTCCGCTAGAATAGTCGAGGAGACGGGCTATCCAGCTATTTGGGCGTCGGGACTCGCTATTTCCTCAGCGATGGGGCTTCGCGATTGCAATGAGGCATCATGGAGTCAGGTCATGGAGGTCGCTCAATGCATAGCTGACGCAGTAAATATCCCTGTTCTTTTCGACGGAGATTCAGGCTTCGGGAATTTCAATAATGTAAGGCACATAGTTAAGCGCCTGTCGCACTATGGGATAGCTGGAGTTTCTTTAGAAGACAAACAGTTTCCTAAAATGAACTCGTTCGTCAGCCATGAGCACGCACTTAGTAGCGTGGATGAATTTTGCGGAAAGATTAAAGCTGCGCAGGATTCGAAACGGGACGATGACTTTATTGTTATTGCTCGTACAGAAGCATTGGTAGCCGGAATGAGTGTCCAGGCGGCTTTGAAACGAGCGGAGCAGTACTACGAAGCAGGTGCCGATGGAATTTTTATACACTCCAAAGAGACAGACGGATTCGACATATTGGAATTCAGTAAGTGCTGGGCAGGACGCTGCCCTTTGATAGTTGCCCCAACAACCTATAAAAACGTGTCGACGGAGCTACTACAGGAAGTTGGGGTCTCGGTGTATATATGTGCAAACCAAATGATGCGGGCCTCATTGCTTGCAATGCGAAATGCAGCAGCACAAATTCAGGCAGACAATAGCATCTGCAACATCGACAATAACATCTGTTCGCTCTCCGAAGTATTTCAACCTTTGAACTACGACGAACTAAAGGATGCGGAGCTGATTTATGCTCGACAAGAAAGCTAGCATGCGGGCTGCCTGCCACATGCTCAAAACAATCATGCTTGAATGTAAAGAAGTAAAGCTTAGCAACGGCGAGACACTCTTGGAGCACTCGCTTTGGAGTGCTCACCAAGCATTGACTGAGGGCTGTGCGGAAGAAGTGATTGTCGCAGCGTTGTTCCACGACATTGGCCATTTCCTATGCAACAGTGACCCGGAAATGACTCCATATGAAAAGGACTGCCAGCATGCTGATCTGGGTGCCCAATGGCTAAACCGATGGTTCCCTCAGTCAGTCTGCATCCCCATTCAACTCCATATCGATGCAAAGCGATACTTAATCACCGTTAATGAAAACTACAACGATCAACTGAGTTCGGGATCACTGTCAAGCTTACTTAACCAAGGGGGACGTATGACAAGCGAAGAAATCTTGGCGTTTCAAAACCAGCCATACCACCATGACGCGCTATCCATCCGAAAATTTGATGACACGCCGTATGACAATGGATTCGTGAATGCGTATTCAAGGTATGAAAAAATCATCATGGCCGTAATGAGGTGATGAATGAAAAGGACAATATTGGATGCTCATGTGCATCTGCTCATGTGGAAGCAGCAAGCAGAGCCGGATTGGAACTCAGTGAGCCAGACGCTGAAAGTAGCAAACTTTAATGAACTCGATGCAATCTGCATCACCGAACACATCGAAGCTGATGCTTACGAAAAACTGATGCTGGGTCTATTCTGCAGCAATCGCCTCGGTGGTAGCACGCAGGGAGATGGCTCAGTTATCTGTAACGGTGTCCTTGTGTTACCCGGTGCAGAGCTACATCTCGCGAACAATATGAACATTGGCGTGCATGCTGACCTGGAAACACTGCTGAGTCTTGATCGACGAGCGAGCGCGTATACCCTGGATACGCTTCATGGACTGCTAGAGAAGCGAGGCAGACCTTTTAAACTAGTAGCGCACCATATTTTTTGGCCAGGTAAGACATGCTCAGATCTTGAAGCTTTAAAACGCTGCATAAACGCGATCGAGGTCCCGGCCAAAGACCTCACTAACATACATAAATACTTGACATTAGCATCGACATTAAATCTCGACACTACAGGAGGGTCTGATTCTCACTCATTCATATCCATAGGCGCTTGTAAAACACTTATAAATGAAGATAACACGCACAGTCCACTCACCCTGAAAAAATGGCTGCACAGCCATCACACAACGCACGAACCGGATCGCGACTCATTGCGTTTAACTGCTTTGGCTAGGATCCATCGCCAAACCGACACAGAGAGAAGGGAACCATGAACAACAAAATAACTATTTGCAAAAACAACCTTGAGAGACTCCTTGCCTCGAGAAAGATGACCATGTCACACGTTTGTGATGTGGAGCTCGATGACAAATTCGCTTACTTCGAAAGTATTGAGCAATTGAGAGAGCTTGCTAGCTACTTGGCCTTGCCACTGAGCGATCTTTTTCTAGGTTTTACTATTACCGACTTGGATAATGGCGTAAAAATAGCTAGGCGAGGAACTGGCTTCAAGCGTGAAGAAATCAGAAATGGTACTCATTGCTACACTTATGAGCATTTGGTTACAACCAATCAAGACCCTCGATTAATGGCTCTACGACTGGATGTACGCGCCAACGACTTCCAATGCATGCCTTTGAATGACGGACACTCATCAAAGGAAGTTGTATACGTAACTAAAGGGAGCGTACGGGTTCGGTGGCTGGACTCTGACAATGAGTTTAAAGAAGGGATATTGAACGAGGGCGACTCCATCTTCATTCTCCCCGATGTACCTCACGGGTTTGTCAGCAATGTACCTGGTGAGAAATCAGAAATTATCGCCATCAACTATGGCTAGCATTGAAAACAACAGACCAGGTGGCATAGGATAATTTTCACACTAGCCACCTTCTAGAAAACTAGTCACTGACGCAAGCTCCACCGGCAGGCATCAAGCATGCCGTGCTGCACTCCTTTATCTACTTGAAATTGCAGGTATGCATGCCTTGTGAATTATAGAGGATCAAACCATGACTATCACCGTCGGATTAATTGGCCTAGGTCAAATGGGTCATGCCATATGCCATCGACTTCTAGACACTGGCGTCGAGGTATTAATCCACAACCGCACGTACGAAAAAGCTGAAAAACTGATACACCGAGGGGCACTTTGGAAAAACAACTTGAGAGAGCTCGCAGCTAACGCAAACATTATTCTTGTATGTGTTAGCGGAGAAAGTGCACTACGGGCAATCTATTACTCAGATACTGACGGACTGCTTTATTCGCTCCAAGAAGGAAAAGTCGTAATTGACTTCAGCACCTTATCAGCGGAGTCTGCGGTCAACCTACATGAAGCGTTCGGAAATATCGGTGTGAGTTATATCGAATGCCCGATCTCTGGGGGAGTAATGGGCGCTCTCCAGGGAAAATCATGCTCTATTGTCTCAGGCAATGAACAAGCCTACTCATTGGCACATCCCATACTCATAAAAATCTGCAAAACAATCAACTACGTTAAACAACCTGGAAAGGCACAGCAACTTAAAATCCTCAACAATCTGGCAGAGTCTATCAATCTAGCAGGGGCCCTGGAAGTTATTCATCAAGGGCAGGCGTTGGGCTTGGATCTCGAATCAATGGTGAAGGTATTCACTTCCTGCCGCGGTCGTTCTGCCTACATGCATGTATCGCTGAACTATATTCTCTCAGGGTTGACAACTAGTCATGTGACGCTGGCCGTCCGCTGTAAAGATTTGGAATTGGCGCAATCTCAATTACCAGACCTTAAGGCTTATCCAGCAACAGCGATGGCGATCCAATGCTTCATCGACGCCAGACACGCCTTTGGCGACGACGTTGACCAATGCCAATACTTTTCACTACTCGCTCAACGACGGAGTGTTACATCATGAATCCACGTCAAGATATTATCGTCGAAGACACGACATTACGAGATGGCGAGCAAGCACCTGGCATTTCGTTTGGAAGAGCAACTAAACTAAAGATATTCGATGCCCTTATCGACGCGGGCATACGCTGGATTGAAGGCGGTATATATGCGATGGGCGGCACTGAGAGCCGAACATTAAGTGAGATGCTAGAGCGCACACAGGGAACTGATATTCGACTGGTAGGCTGGAATAGAGGGATACGTGCAGACGTAGAAGCATCACTCGACGCAGGCTACCGATACATACATATCGGGTTACCCACCTCAGAGGTCCACCTGAAGCACAGCATAAACAAATCAAAGGACTGGCTTGTCAGACAGGCATGCGAATTAATAGACTGTGCAAAGCAACGCGATGTATTTGTCTCAATCAGCGCTGAAGATGTTGCCCGCTCAGACTTGTCATTTGTCGTTGATTATGCCGGCCACATCTGCGAAGCGGGAGCCGATAGGTTACGGCTCTCTGACACGATTGGAGTGCTTACGCCTGAACAGTACCACTCCATCATCCGTACAGTGGTATCCGCAGTGGAGATTGATACCCAGTGCCATGCTCATAACGACTTCGGCCTCGGTGTAAGCAATACATTATCCGGTTTGCAGGCAGGCGCAAAATATTTTCATGCCACTGTAAACGGTATTGGTGAACGAGCGGGAATGCCTGACCTGGCGCAAATGGTAATGTCCCTAAAAATTCAATACGGGATTGACCTTGGTGTTAAGCCGGAAAAGCTTCAAACACTCTCTGAGATTGTCGCCAATGCAACTGGCTCTCAAATCAATCCTTGGCAGCCCATCGTGGGCAGCAACATTTTTTCTCACGAGTCAGGTATTCACACAAAAAGTACTCTCAACAACGGCAAGTCATTCGAGCCTTACGACCCAAGCGTGATGGGGCGCGAACGTCACATTATCGTCGGTAAACATTCTGGACGCGCCTCAATAAAATACGCATTGGACCAATTGCAAATCACATGCTCAGATGATGAAGTCCAGCAATTGCTACAATTGGTAAGAGAGGTATCCATGATTAAATCAAGTGCCATAACTCTTACCGATGTGGCCATGCTTTGCTCCACTATAAAGAAAGGAAGGCAACATGGAGTTTAACATCACAGCAAGACTCGATGACCTTCAGAAATTAATACAAAAACGAAAAATGACTTTAGATAATATTCGAGGCCTCTATGATAGAACCATCGACGGCATTACAATTAACTCTACGCAGCTTAAAAATATTGCCCAACATCTTAACGTCACAGCAGCCTATGTGATCGACGAATTAGGCGGCGAGTACGATAAATCTCAAAGCTGCGTTTTCGGCGGACTCATCCGATTCGATCGCCTACGGCACGTGCAGGGTGAGCCTGCCTATTTTTACCGCCACTTACTCAAGACAACTTCAGATAAAAATCTGCTGGTACTCAGGACTACCCCTCTATTCCCATCGGCCGAGAAGGCAATACTAAACGCCGGACATAAGGCTAGAGAATTCGTATACATTCTCTCTGGGACAGTAGGGGTTAAATGGGGAAGTCATCCACATCTTCACAACGAGGTACTAAATGAGGGAGATTCCATTTTCATTGAAGAATGGACTCCTCATTGTTTCTATAAACTTGAACCGGATTCACAAATTCTCGCGATTGACTACCTTTAACTACTGTCACAGTCGCTGAGCCGGGAGAAAGCCAAGTCGACTTAAGCGGTGCCGCGATGAACGAGAAAGTCCGCATATTTGATGCGGGCTTTTTTAACCTATACCGGCCTTTCGCGGGTCAACCCGCTCCCATAGAGACTTCACAGAATTCGAACGCTGTGCAATGCCTGTGAAAGCGGGTTTACCCGCGAAAGGGTCGGCACTGGCAATTCAAAAACGCCGGGCAAAAAAAGGGGCGCCGACCAAGCGCCCCATAAGCCGTAAAGCACACAACAAATTCAGTATCAGTCCAGCAAAGCCATCGCCTCGGCGCTGCACGCTTCGATCCGCGCCCAGTCGCCGTTCTTGATCCAGCTGCTGTCGAGCATCCAGGTGCCGCCCACGCACATCACATTGGGCAGCGCCATGTAGTTGCGCACGTTGGCCGGGTTGACGCCACCGGTAGGGCAGAATCGAATATCACCGAACGGGCCACCAAAGGCCTTGATCGCTGCCACGCCACCACTGATTTCCGCCGGGAACAGCTTGAAGCGGCGATAACCCAAGGCATAACCCATCATGATTTCCGAAGGCGTGCTGATACCCGGCAACAATGGGATATCGCTGTCGACTCCAGCTTCGAGGATGTCCTGAGTAATCCCCGGGGTAACGACAAACTGCGCGCCCGCCGCCTCGACTGCGGCAAACATGCCGCGATCGAGCACCGTACCAGCACCGACACACAGTTCCGGACGCTGTTCACGCAGCACCTGGATAGCCTTAAGGCCATACTGTGAGCGCAGGGTTACTTCCAAGGTGCGGATACCACCAGCGGCCAGGGCATCGGCCAGCGGCAAGATATCTTCCTCACGGGCGATAGTGATCACCGGCAGGATGCGCGCCGCCCCACAGATCGCATCGATCCGGGCGGCTTTCTCGGCCATCGAGAGCAGAGGCTGGGGGCGTTCAAGGGTGGTCATGACAGTGGATCCTTTGCTCATGGGCACCAGTAGATGTCCAGGGGGTCGTGAAGAAAGGCGCGAATCGGCATTTCATTGAAGTCGTTGCCCGCCAGCGCGGCGCGCAGGGTAGCGAGTTTGCCCGTGCCCTGCACGGACAGCGCGATGAAAGCGGCGCTGGCCAGCAGCGAACGGGTCAGCGAGAGGCGCTGGTGCGGCACGCTCGGGGCCAGCAACGGCAGGCAACGGCGCTTGCTGTTCAGGTCCAGGCCCTCGGCGAGATTCGGGCTGTTGGGGAACAGCGAAGCCGTATGGCCATCGTCGCCCATGCCCAGTACCAGCACGTCGATAGCCGGCAGATCGGCCAGTGCCTGGTCGGCCTTGGCAGCCGCTGCGTCGAGGTTTTCGGCCTGCTGATACAGGCCGACGAAACGAGCCTTGGCAGCGCCCCCCTGGAACAGATGGCGAGCCAGCAAACCGGCGTTGCTGTCGGCGTGCTCCACCGGCACCCAGCGCTCGTCGGCCAGGCTGACGGTGACCTTCGACCAGTCCAGCGCCTCGGTCGCCAGCTTCTCGAGGAACGGCACCGGGCTGCGGCCACCGGACAACACCAGGCAGGCCTGCCCTTTCGCGGCAATGGCTGCGCGCAAACGGTCGGCCACATCAGCAGCCAATGTTGCCGAGAGCGCGCGGGCATCATTGAGTTGATGCGCCTTGACGGTAGTCGGCAGTTGCAATTCAGATATCCCCATACCACGCCCTCCCATCACGTGTAATCAGTGCAATCGAGCTCATCGGCCCCCAAGACCCCGCCGCGTACGGCTTGGGCGCATCGCCGGCGCTCTGCCAGCCCGCGATCAACTGGTCGCACCATTTCCAGGCATATTCGATTTCATCCTTGCGCACGAACAGGTTCTGGTTGCCGCGCATCACCTCAAGCAGCAGGCGTTCGTAGGCATCCGGAATCCGCGCGGTGCGCCAGGTATCGGAAAAATTCAGCTGCAAGGGGCCGCTGCGCAGTTGCATGCCTTTGTCCAGGCCCTGCTCCTTGGTCATCACCCGCAAAGAAATGCCTTCACTGGGTTGCAGGCGGATGATCAGTTTGTTGCCGACCTGCAAACGTTGCTCCGGGGCGAAGATGTAGTGCGGCGTCTCCTTGAAGTGGATGACGATCTGCGACAGCTTCTGCGGCATGCGCTTACCGGTACGCAGGTAGAACGGTACGCCCGACCAGCGCCAGTTACGAATGTCGGCACGCAGGGCGACGAAGGTTTCCGTGTCGCTCTGGGCGTTGGCGTTGTCTTCTTCCAGGTAACCCGGCACCGGCTTGCCGTCGCTGTAGCCGGCAATGTACTGGCCGCGCACCACGCGGGTACTCAAGCCCTCGCCGGTGATCGGCGCAAGGGCTTTGAGCACCTTGACCTTCTCATCGCGGATGCTGTCAGCCGACAGCTCGCTGGGCGGGTCCATGGCAATCAGGCACAACAGCTGCAGCAGGTGATTCTGAATCATGTCGCGCAGCTGCCCGGCCTTGTCGAAATAGCCCCAGCGGCCTTCGATGCCGACCTTCTCGGCCACGGTGATTTCCACGTGGGAGATGGAGTTCTGGTTCCACTGGGTTTCGAACAGGCTGTTGGCGAAGCGCAGGGCGATCAGGTTCTGCACCGTCTCCTTGCCCAGGTAATGGTCGATGCGGTAAACACGGCTTTCCGGGAAGAACCGCGCCACGGCGTCGTTCACCCGGCGCGATGACTCAAGATCGTGCCCGATGGGCTTTTCCAGCACCACCCGGGTGCGCGCGGCAAGGCCCGCCTTGTCGAGGTTTTCGCAGATCGCGCCGTACACGGCCGCCGCAGTGGCGAAATAGGCAATCAACGGCAGCTCGGCAGGTGCCTGCTCAGCCAGGGCCTGGTAGCCCTCCGGCTGCAGGAAGTCCAGGTGCTGGTAACTCAGACGCCCCAGAAAACGCGCCAGCGCCGCAGGCTCCAGATCAGCCTCCGCCACGTGCTTGCGCAGATGGGCCTCGATGGTATTCAGGTGCTCCTGTACGCTGCCAGGCTCGCGTGCCAGCGCCAGCAGGCGAGTATCGGCGTGCAGCAAATTGGCGCGGTCGAGCTGGTAGAGCGCAGGAAACAGCTTGCGCAATGCCAGGTCGCCCAAGGCGCCAAACAGGGCAAAGGTGCAAGGTTCAACACTGATCGCAGCCATGATGTTGGTTCTTTCCTAAAGTTGGCCTAGGAATACCGCTTTCACATACGGTTTTCAAGAGAAAATGTAGTAAAAACCACAACATTACACACAAGTGTTACAGATAAGTGGTGCGCCACCCGCACCGACAGTACGATAGACGACTGTGCAAAAAGCCTGCTGCTCCGCCAGCCGGCTGTCTTCTCGACCCAAGGACACACCCATGGACCGCGTGCGAAACCTCCTGGAGCAGATCCAGGGACGCCTCGACGAGCTGAACAAGGCCGAACGCAAAGTCGCCGAAGTCATCCTGCTCAACCCGCAACAAGCCACCCGTTTCAGCATTGCCGCACTGGCCCAGGCGGCCAAGGTCAGCGAACCGACCGTCAACCGCTTCTGCCGCTCGTTCGGCGTCAGCGGTTACCCCGAGCTCAAGCTGCAGCTGGCGCAAAGCCTCGCCAGTGGTGCGGCCTATGTCAGCCGCGCGGTCGAGGCCGATGACGATCCCGCAGCCTACACCCAGAAGATCTTTGCCAGTGCGATCGCCTCGCTCGACAGCGCCTGCCAGCAGCTTGACCCGCAGCAGGTCAGCCGCGCCGTGGACATGATGATCCAGGCCCGGCAGATCCACTTCTTCGGCCTGGGCGCATCCGCCCCGGTAGCCCTGGACGCCCAGCACAAGTTTTTCCGTTTCAACCTCGCCGTCTCGGCCCACGCCGACGTGCTGATGCAGCGCATGCTGGCTTCGGTGGCTCACACTGGCGATCTGTTCGTGATCATCTCCTACACCGGGCGCACCCGCGAACTGGTGGAGGTAGCGCGCCTGGCCCGCGAAAACGGCGCCTCGGTGCTCGGCCTGACCGCGGCCGGCTCCCCCTTGGCCCAAGCGTGCAGCCTCAGCCTGCACATCCCGCTACCGGAAGACACCGACATCTACATGCCGATGACGTCGCGGATCATCCAGCTTACCGTGCTCGACGTACTCGCCACCGGGATGACCCTGCGCCGCGGCGTGGACTTCCAGCCGCACCTGCGCAAGATCAAGGAAAGCCTCAACGCCAGCCGCTACCCGATCGAGGACGACGAACTCAACTGAGCCGGTGCGCCTGCAGCCGCAAATGGGCGCGCTGCCCCGGCGCCAGGCTCAGACCTTCACCGCTGCCGCTGGCCGCCTCGACACAGACGAAACCCTGGCACTCGCGCCCGCTCACACCCATTAACGGGCGGTTGCCTGGGTGCCAGACCACAGTATCGTCGCTGTCACCCGTATCGATGCACAGCTCACGCTGCCAGGCGGGGTCCTGCAACTGCACGCGTGGCGTGCCGGGGTAGACCTTCTGGCAGCCGCCCTTGAGCTTCAATGCGCCCTCCTCGCGGCAGGCTTGCCGGCTCAGACGGTCATAGCCTTCGATATCTTCAAGCCCGGACAGCGCTATCTCGGAAACGTCACTGATACGCCAGTAGGCCAGCAGTGCATGGCTCAACTGGCAGGGTTCGCTGTCCTGGTGCTCGGTACTCAGGCTCAGTTCCATGCGGCTGCCCAGGCGGGCATGCAGGTCGACCTGCCAGTCGCACAAGTCCAGGCGCCACTTCAGGCTCACGCCCTCCTCGTCCTCCCGGCTGTCCACCAGCTTCCAGTCCAGCAGGCGCGCCCAGCCATGGGCCGGCCACAGGTCCTCGCTGGGGTGGCGGCCATACCACGGCCAGCACACCGGCACGCCGCCACGGATTGCCCCCACCTGCGGCCACTGTTCGGCGCACCATAGCCAGGGCCGCTCGCCGGCCGGCTGGAAGTGCAGCAACTGTGCGCCCTGACGGCTGAAAACCGCCTGGCAGCAGGGGTGATCGATGATCAGCACATCGCGCTGCTGGTAACGCTCCCACTCGAATGTCGGCCTCGGCCTCTGTACGGAAAAGAAGCGATGTAGCGGATGTTCAGGCATGGTTCCAAGCTCTTGTTGTTTGAGATAGCGCTGTCTCGGCCTATCCCCGACAACCACTGCAAGCCAGTGGATGCCGGGAGCCGTTTTTGGATTGGCGTAAATTTACAACAAATGTGCTCAGAATGACGACTGAATCTTCAACCCTGCGACCAGCGCGTTGTCCACCTCATCCACGCCACCCGGGCTCTTGATGTACTGAAGGTTCGGGCGCACGGTCAGCCAGTTGGTCACATGGAAGCCGTAATAGAGCTCGGCGTTGTACTCGGTACGCTGCAGCGGCACGAAGCCCGGGTTGTCGTAGTCATTGATGCCGCTCTGGGCGTTAAGCTGTTCGGCGCGCTTCTTCACATCATCGTTGACGTGGATGCGGGCGACACCAAAGCCGATATCATCCTTGGGCCGGGCATCGAAGGCACCTTTGTACACCAACCCCACCTGCTGGTAGTTGTCGACCACGTTGGTGGCCTTGTCGTGCACGGTGAAGTTGGCGAACAGGCTGAGACCGCGGCTGACGTCGCCGCCGTGGGCGGTGACCTGCTGCTGCGCAACCACCCACCAGCCGTGCTTGCTGGAGTGTGATTTGAAGCCGGCGCCGCTGATCCCTTGCGGGTTGCCATTGACGTCTTCGTAGACGTCTTCGGCGTCAGCCGTGCTGTAGTAATAGCCCAGGCGGTACTCGCCCGGCAGGCCGTTGACCTTGGGCGACCAGACGGCCTCCACCGGCAGGATCGCACCCTTGGTGCCGCTGCCGCTGAGCTTGAAGCCGTTGCCGGTTTCCAGGTTGGAGGGGTTCTGCTCGAACGCGCCGACCTGCACGAAGAACTCCGGCGTGATGTTGTACTTGACCCGCAGCGCCCACTGGCTGACCGGCCAGTTGTACCAGATGCCGCCGACCCAGTTGCCCACCTGCGATCCACAGAAGGCCAGGTTCTGGAAGTCGCAGGGGAAGCTGTTGAAGTCCTCGCCCTCGCCGAAACGGCCGAATTTCACATCCAGGGCACCGTCGAAGTACTTCTGCTTGATCCACATCTGGGTCAGGCGCCAGGTCTGGCCGCGGCCCCACACCTCCTGCACCGAACTGAACTGGCCGGCACGCGGGTCGCTGATGCGGTCATTGGAGAGGTTGCGGCCACTGCGCTCGGTGATCGCCAGCTTGAACTCGGCATCGTGCCAGCCAAGGATCTTCTGCAGGTCCAGGTGCGCGCCGAGGGCGAACTGGTCACTGTAGCGTGCGGTCTTGTCGTCGTTGTAGCCGCCATTGAGGTTGCCGGCGACCTCGCCCACATAGTCGAGGGTGAAGTCATAGCCTTTTTCCAGCAGTTCGGTGCGGGTACCGCCCCAGTCGCCGGTCATCCATTTCGATTCGCTGGAGAAGGCCTCGGCGGCCTGCACCCCGCTACTCCCAACCATGGCCAGCAGGGCCAGCGAGCCCAAGGTCCTTATGCGATTGCGCTGTTCCATCCCTTTGCGTCCTCTTTTTCTTATTGATAGTTTCGACGATTCAACGGCTCTTGAGGTGAGTCACGTTGTCCTTCAGTGAAGCGTTGGCAGTATTCAAGTCCAGGCGTTCGCCGCTGGCGGCGTCGAACAGCAGCACCCGTGCCGGGTCGAACTGCAGGTTCAGGCTGTCACCGACCCGGCATGCCACATCCGGCGCCAGGCGGCAGCACACTTTGGTCTGGTTGAGGGTAACGAAGACCAACAGGTCAGGGCCGGTAGGTTCGGTTACCTGCACCTCGGCGCGAATGCCCGGCAGGCCGTTGCCCTCCCCCGTACCCAGGCTGATTTGCTCCGGGCGGATGCCGAGGATGATCTCGCGCCCGTCCAGCTCGTCGCCGGCCACGCCCAACGGCAGCTCACAACGTGCCTGGCCGCTGTCGAGCAGGGCCAGCAGGCGCCCGTCCTGCCTGGCCAGGCGTACCGGTATGAAGTTCATCGGCGGCGAGCCGATGAAGCTGGCAACGAACTGATTGGCCGGGTCGTTGTAGATCTGCTGCGGGGTACCGAACTGCTGAATGATGCCGTCCTTCATCACCGCAACCTTGTCGCCCAGGGTCATGGCCTCGATCTGGTCGTGGGTGACATACACCGTGGTGGTCTTGAGCCGCTGGTGCATCAGTTTCATTTCCGTGCGCATCTCGACGCGCAGCTTGGCGTCGAGGTTGGACAACGGCTCGTCGAACAGGTAGATCTTCGGCCGCCGCGCCAAGGCGCGGCCCATCGCCACCCGCTGCTGCTGGCCACCGGACAATTGCGCCGGCTTGCGTGAAAGCAGGTGTTCGATCTGCAACAGCTTGGCCACACGCGCCACTTCCTCGTCGATGGCAGCCTGCGGCATCTTGCGGATCTTCAGGCCGAACTCGATGTTCTCGCGCACGCTCATGGTCGGGTACAGCGCGTAGGACTGGAACACCATGGCGATATCACGGTCCTTGGGGCTCATGCCGCTGACATCCTGGTCATCGATGAGAATCGCGCCACCGGTGATGTTCTCAAGGCCTGCGATGCAGTTCATCAAGGTCGACTTACCGCACCCCGAAGGGCCGACCAATATCAGGAACTCGCCGTCTTTGATCGACAGCTGGATGTCCTTGAGCGTATCCGGCAGGCCGCTGCCGTAGGTCTTGTTCACATTACGAAGTTCAAGCGTTGCCATGACTTACCCCTTGACGGCGCCGGCTGTGAGCCCGCGAACGAAATACTTGCCTGCCACCACATAGACCAGCAGGGTTGGCAGGCCGGCGATCATCGCCGCCGCCATGTCGACGTTGTATTCCTTGGCCCCGGTACTGGTATTGACCAGGTTGTTCAGGGCTACGGTGATCGGTTGCGAGTCGCCGCTGGAGAACACCACGCCGAACAGGAAGTCGTTCCAGATCTGGGTGAACTGCCAGATCAGGCAGACCATGATGATCGGTGTCGACATCGGCAGGATGATGCGGCGAAAAATGGTGAAGAACCCGGCACCGTCCAGGCGTGCGGCCTTGACCAGCGCATCGGGAATGCTCACGTAGAAGTTGCGGAAGAACAGCGTGGTGAAGGCCAGGCCGTAGACCACATGCACCAGCACCAGGCCACTGGTGGTGCTGGCCAGGCCCAACTTGCCGAGGGTGAACGAGGCTGGCAGCAGCACGGTCTGGAACGGCAGGAAGCAACCGAACAACAGCAAGCCGAAAAACAGCTGCGACCCGCGGAAGCGCCACATCGACAGCACATAACCGTTGAGCGCACCGATGGTGGTCGAAATCAGCACCGCCGGTACGGTGATCATGATCGAGTTCCAGAAGTACCCGCTGACCGTGCTCCAGGCCTTGACCCAGCCGATGCCGCTGACCACGGTCGGCCAGCTCAGCAGGTTGCCGGTACTGATGTCCTCCGGGGTCTTGAAGCTGGTCAGCAGCATCACCACCAACGGCACCAGGTAAAGCAGCACGGCCATCAGCAATACAGCGTGAATGGCGATGCGGCTGATGCTCGGCACCGCTTTATCGACAGGGCTATGCATGGCGTTTGCTCCGCAGCTCCGAGTACAGGTAAGGCACGAGGATCGCCAGGATCGCCCCGAGCATGAGGATGGCGCTGGCCGAGCCCATGCCCATCTGGCCGCGGCTGAAGGTGAACGAATACATGAACATCGCCGGCAGGTCGGATGAGTAGCCCGGGCCACCGGCGGTCATTGCGGCCACCAGGTCGAAGCTCTTGATCGCGATGTGCGAGAGGATCATCAGCGAACTGAAGAACACCGGGCGCAGGCTCGGCAGCACGACGGTCCAGTAGATGCGTGGCAGGCTTGCGCCATCCATCTGCGCAGCACGGATGATCGACTGGTCGACCCCGCGCAGGCCGGCCAGGAACATCGCCATGATGAAGCCCGAGGCTTGCCACACGGCGGCGATCACCAGGCAGTACACCACCCGGTCGGGGTCGATCAGCCAGTCCAGGCGAAACCCTTCCCAGCCCCAGTCACGCAACAGTTTGTCCAGGCCCATGCCAGGGTTGAGCAGCCACTTCCAGGCGGTACCGGTGACGATCATCGATAAAGCCATCGGGTACAGGTAGACCGTGCGGATGAAACCTTCGCGGCGGATGCGCTGGTCGAGCAGCACCGCCAGCAGTACGCCGATGGCCAGGCTGATACCGATGAACAGCCCGCCGAACACCAGCAGGTTCTTGCTGGCCACCCACCAGCGATCGTTGTCGAACAGCCTGGCGTATTGCGCAAGGCCCGCCCACTTGTAAGTCGGCAGGAAGGTCGAGGTGGTGAAAGACAGGACGAACGTCCACAGGATGTAGCCGTAAAAGCCCACCAGGACGATGAACATGCTGGGTGCCAGCACCAGCTTGGGTAGCCAGCGCTGCAGAGCGTCCAGGGGAGAGGCCCGCAGTCGGGCGGTTGCTGTAGTCATGATTCACCTTGAAGGCACTGCCCATCTGCTGTAGGAGCGGCCTTGCGTCGCGAAAGGGCTGCGCAGCAGCCCCAGGGGCTCGAGAACAAAGACAGACCGTCGAACCTGGCTTGCAGGCCTAGGGACCGCTTCGCGGTCCTTTCGCGACACAAGGCCGCTCCTACAAGAGCAATCGTGCCTGCCTTGAGCTTGGTTACTTGGCCGATCTGATCGCCGCCGCCAGCTTCTTCGCTGCATCGGCAGGGTCGGCCTTGGGGTCGTTGATGTAGTTGGTCACCACATCGAAGAAGGCGCCCTGCACGGCCAGCGTGGTGGCCATGTTGTGCGCCATGCTCGGCTGCAGGCCTCCGGTTTTGGCGTCGGCCATGAAGTCCTTGGCAGAAGTCTGGGCGCAAGCGTCGAAGCCGTAGGTGCCCATGTCAGCGAGCATGTCGTTACGCACGGGAATGGAGCCTTTGTTGATACTGAAGACCTTCTGGAAGTCCTGGCCAAGCACCTTCTTGGCGATGTCCTGCTGGCCAGCGGCCGTGCCCTCGTCGTTCTGCTTGAACACCACCAGTGAGTCGATGTTGTACAGGAAAGCCTTGTCGGTACCAGGGAACGCGACGCACTGATAGTCCTTGCCGGCGGTCTTCTTGGCCAGGGTCCACTCGCTCTTGGCCCAGTCACCCATGATCTGCATGCCGGCCTTGCCGTTGATGACTTTGGCTGCTTCCAGGTTCCAGTCCTGGCCTTTGCCGTCGGGGTCCATGTAGGTGGCGACCTTTTTCAGCTCGGTCAGCGACTTGACCATCTGCGGCCCGGTCAGCGTGGCTTCATCGAGGTCGACCAGCGCTTTCTTGTAACCGTCCGCCCCCATCACCGACAGCACCACACTCTCGAACACCGTGCTGTCCTGCCATGGCTGGCCGCCATGGGCGAGCGGGATGAAGCCGGCGGCCTTGAGTTTGTCGGCGGCGGCGTAGAATTCGTCGAGGGTGGTCGGCGCCTTGTCGATGCCGGCCTTCTTGAACACTTCGGGGTTGATCCACAGCCAGTTGATGCGATGGATGTTCACCGGCACGGCCACGTAGTCACCTTCGTACTTGACGGTGTCGGCGACCTTCTTGTCGAGCAGCGAGTCCCACTTTTCTTGCTTGGCCACATCCTTGAGCACATCCGGGTCCAGCAGGCCGGTGGCAGCCCAGTCCTGGATGTCCGGCCCCTTGATCTGGGCAACGCCGGGCGGGTTACCGGCCACGGCGCGGCTCTTGAGCACGGTCATGGCCGTGGCGCCACCACCGCCGGCAACCGCACCATCCTTCCAGGTGAAGCCATCCTTCTCGACCTGGGCCTTGAGCACATCGACTGCCGCTTTTTCACCACCGGATGTCCACCAGTGAACCACTTCGACACTGCCTTTGGTGTCGGCGGCGAGAGCACTGAGCGGGAACAGGGAGGCGAAGGAAATCGCGGCAGCGAGGCGGAGAGTCGAATTCATCGGAGTACCTTTCTTGTTGTTATGCCGGGCAAGTCGAGCGCTTGCATTGCATGGAGTCTAATCAGAGTGCCCGCTGCGCCAGGTAACGAAGCGATGCGTGAATGTCATCGTTTGGTTACATTGCGCGCCAGTGCGCTCGCCAGGCTGGGTGCCAGGGGCAGCGTTGGCAGCAGTACAGCCTGGTAGGCGTGATAAAGGTCTGGCTTGCCTGCCCAGATCGTCGCCGCTGGCTGGTTGTCCGGGCCGAGTTCGTGGTGCCAGCTTCCGGCTGCGCGGTCGATGAAATGAGTGTCGATGAACGTCCAGAAGCGCCGGTACCATTGCTCGTACTGCTGCTCGCCGGTTCGCCGCAGCAGCGCTGCGGCACTGGCGCACGCTTCGGCATGCACCCAGTGCAGGCGCTCGCGCACCCTGGGCTGATTGTCCCAGCCCAAGGTGTAGACGATGCCCTCGGCACCATCGACGCTCCAGGCATGCTGGCAGGCATTGGCGAACAGGCCCCGCGCGCAGGCCAGCAGCCATGCCGGGGCAGGAAGCCCGGCCTGACGCCGCGCAGCCTCAAGGTGCAGGACCAGACGGGACCACTCGAACGCATGGCCAGGCGTTGTGCCGTATGGGCGAAAGTGATCTGCGGGATTGTCCCGGTTGTATTCGGGCAGCGGTTGCCAGTGCACATCGAAATGTTCGATCACCCGGTGGTCACTGGCGCCAGCATGGCCGTGAATGATGCGCTCGACGATACGCAGGGCGCGCTCCAGCCAAAGTACATCGCCCGTCACATCTGCCAAGGCGAGGAAGGCCTCAGTGGCGTGCATGTTGCTGTTGGCGCCGCGATAAGCTTCAGGCTGCTGCCAGTCGCTGGAGAAGGACTCGCGCATCGCACCCTCTTGCTCACTCCAGAAACGCTCCTCGATGACCCGTATCGCCTGCGCCAGCAACCCCTGTGCTCCCGCAGCGCCCGCCACGACGGCAGAGCTGGCGGCAAGCGCGACGAAGGCATGCAGGTAAGCCGCCTTGCCGTTGTCGCCCTGGCCGTACGGGCGGGCGAACCAACCGCCGTACCCGGCGTCGCGCAAAGGCCCGCACAAGGCCTGCACACCGTGCTGAACCAATGCCAGGCAGCCTGGCGCCCCCTGAAGGTGGGCCAGGGCGAAGCTGTGGGTCATGCGTGCGGTGTTCATGGTTTCGGCGACAGCCGTAGGGGGCAGCTTGCCGCGGGCGTCGAGATTGCCGAAACCTTCAGGGGCTTGCGAGGCCTTGGCGAAAGAGAGCAGCCGCTGGCCCTCGCTTGTGAGCCAGGCGGTATGTTCCGGGGAATCGATGTAGTCCATGCGCCCGCGTCTTCCCTGTGTGAGGTTTGCAGATTCTAGCCAGCCGTCCTGGCTGGGATGTCACGAAGGCTTGCGGTTATGTCACCGGTCGGTGACATACCTTCACTCAACGCCACGCGGCAGATAAAGGGTCACGCGCAACCCACCCTCGCGCAAATTGAGCAAGCTCACCTCACCCCCATGGCTATGGGCGATGTTGCGGGCGATCCCCAGCCCCAAGCCATACCCTTGCTGCTGCCCGGCGAGCCTGAAATGCGGCTCGAACACCTGCTCAAGCTGCTGCTGTGGCACACCCGGCCCGTGGTCATCCACCTGCAGGACAAAGCCCTGTGCGCTGTCGATGATGCGCAGGCGGGCCCGCTCGCCGTACTTGATGGCATTGTCTATCAGGTTGCCGATGCAGCGGCGCAAGGCCAGCGGCTTGCCGGGGTACGGCGCCAGGGCCTGGCCTTCGACGGTGATGCGGCCATCCCCCAGATACGGCTCGGCGAGAATCTCCAGGACCTGGTTGAGGTCGACCGGCTCGATGTTCTCGTGGATGTCAGTGTCTTTCACGCATTGCAAGGCGCCTTTGACCAACAGCTCCAGCTCATCCAGATCCTGGCTGAACTTGGCCTGCAGGCGCTCATCTTCCAGCAGTTCGACGCGCAGCCGCAGCCGGGTGATGGGCGTGCGCAGGTCGTGGGAAATGGCGCTGAACAACTGGCTGCGCTCGGTGAGGTAGCGGCTGATGCGTTCACGCATGCTGTTGAACGCACGCCCGACCTCGACCACCTCGCTGCCACCGCCCTCGTGCACTGGCGCCACATCGGCGCCCAGCGACAGGTCCCGCGCGGCCCGCGCCAGGCGCTTGAGCGGCCAGCTCTGCCAGTGCACCAGCAGGCCGATGAACAGCAGCAGCAAGGCGGTGGTCAGGACGATGAAGCCGATCTGCTGGCGTGGCAGGCGCTCGGCTTCAAGGCTGGTGTAGGGCTCAGGCAGCAACGAGGCGATGTACAGCCACTCGTCTTGGCCCAGGCGAATCTGCGTGACCAGTACAGGCGGATTGAGTGGTTCCAGGGTCAGCGAGTAATGCGCCCAGGAACGCGGCAGCTCATCGAGCTTCAGGCCGCTGTTGAAGATGCGCAGGTCATCGGGGGCGACGAACTCGACGGAAACTTCCATCTGCGCGCCCAGCCGCTCATGCAGTACCTGCTGGAACACATCGATCACCGCCTGCTTGCGCGGTGTTATGGGCAATACCGGCATGTCCAGCGGCTTGTCGTTGAGCGACACGAAAAAACGCGTACCACCCATGCTGCGCAACTGGTCCAATACCATCGGCCGATAAGCCACCGGCAAGGAACGGAAATAACTGACGCTGGCACTCATCGAATGGGCCAGGCTGCCGGCACTGGCGCGCAAGCCCTGAAGCTGGCTGGCACGTAACTGCGCGACCCAGATGACGCTGGACAAACCTTGAGCCAACAACACCACCAGCAAGGTCAACAGCAGCATGCGCCCCAGCAGCGAGCGCGGCACCAGGCGCCAGCGCCGCTCAGGAAGCACAGCAGACATGCGCAGCCAGCAGGTAGCCACTGCCGCGCACAGTGCGGATCAGCCGTGGCGGTTTGTCGGTGTCGCGCAGACGCTGGCGCAGGCGGCTGACCGCCATGTCAACAATACGGTCCAGCGGCATTGGCTCACGGCCACGGGTAGCGTTGCCGATGGTATCGCGGTCGAGGATCTGCTGAGGGTGATCGAGAAACAGCTTCAGCAAGGCGAAATCGGCACCGGAGAGGATCACCTCTTCGCCATCGCGGTGGAACAGGCGGTGGCTGACCGTGTCCAGGCGCCAGTCGTCGAAGGCCAGTACCGCTGTGGCTGGCGCGGCCTGGCCGAATTCCGCGCGACGCAGCAGGGCCTTGATTCGCGCCTGCAGTTCCCGCGGGCTGAACGGCTTGCCCAGATAATCGTCCGCACCAAGCTCAAGGCCGATGACCCGGTCGGCCTCGTCGGAGCTGGCGGTCAGCATGATGATCGGTACCCGCGACTGGCGCGGGTGCTGGCGCACCCAGCGGCACAGGCTGAAGCCGTCCTCGTCGGGCAGCATCACATCGAGAATGACCAGATCGCAGTGAGTGTTTTCCAGCGCATGGCGAAAACCCTGGCCATCGGCTTGGGCATGCACCTGGAAGCCGGCGCGGCTCAGATAGGTTTGCAACAGCTCGCGGATTTCCTGATCGTCGTCGACCATCAGGATCGATTTTCCGGCAGTGCTCAAGGTATCCCGCCCTCTTGTTGTCACAGGTCTTTTGCCTGCTGTGAGGGCCGCAAAGCGGCCCCCTATCAATGATCCAGAGCCTGCTGTAATGCCACGCCGGCGCCCAGCAGTCCAGAAAACTCTGCCGTCACCAGCCACACCGGCACACCGGCGAAGTAACCGCTCATGCAGCCCTTGTCGGCAAAACTTGCAGCGAACCCGCTGCGCATGAACAGTTCGGCAAACCGCGGGATGACGCCGCCAACAATATAAACACCACCGCGCGCACCCAGGGTCAGTACATTGTTACCTGCCACGCGCCCCAGGAAGCGGCAGAACTGTTCGACCACCGCCAATGCCCGTGGCTCGCCACTCAGGGCGGCATCGGTAATTTCTGCGGGTGTCTTGTGCCGTACCGTATCACCGTCCAGCGCACAGATGGCCTGGTACAAACGCACGAGGCCACCACCGCTGAGCACGGTTTCAGCGCTGACATGGCCAATCTGCCCATGAATCTGCTGATGGATCGCCGCTTCGCGGGCATTGCCCACCGGCAGGTCGACGTGCCCTCCCTCACCGGGCAGCGCCAGCCAATGCTGCTCACCGAGGCGCAGCAGGCTGCCGACGCCAAGGCCGGTACCTGGGCCGATCACCAGTGCAGGTCGCGCCGGGTCGGCCTGGCCGGGGCAGACCTGGCGCACCTCGTCCCCTTGCAGGAGGGTCATACCCAAGGCCATCGCCGTGAAGTCATTGATCAGCAGCAGCTGTTCGACCTGCAACGTCTTGCAGAATGCGCTGCGGCTCAGCCGCCAATGATTGTTGGTAAAGCGAAACTCATCACCGTCGACCGGCCCGGCCACCGCCAGGCACACCGCCGACAGCCCGCCACGCTCGATACCCTGGCTCTGCAGGTAGGCCTCGATGGCCTGCTCCGGGCTGGTGTAGTCAGCGGTGGCGAAAACTTTCACCTGATGCAGCTGGTTGTCACGCCACAACGCAAAACGGGCATTGGTGCCACCGATGTCGCCAACCAGCAGGTCCTTCATTTGAGGTTCTCCAGGGCCGAGGTAAAGGCGCTGGCGCCCTGCTCGGCCGAGCTGAACGCCATGCGCATGAAGCCGAACAGCTCGCGCCCACAGCCCAGGTCGTTGCCCTGTGGCGCAGGTGGCAGGTCGCGGCGGGCCAGTTCCTCGGCCGACACCTTGAGCTGCAGCGTGCCTTCGACACCATCGACCCGCACGATATCACCATCGCGCACCCGCGCCAGCGGTCCGCCATCAAAGGCTTCAGGGCAGACATGGATTGCGGCCGGGATCTTGCCCGATGCACCTGACATGCGCCCATCGGTGACCAGTGCCACTTTATAGCCGCGGTCCTGCAGCACACCGAGGAACGGCGTCAGCTTGTGCAGCTCCGGCATGCCGTTGCAACGTGGCCCCTGGAAACGCACCACGGCCACGAAGTCGCGCTCCAGTTCGCCGGCCTTGAACGCATCGGCCAGCGACTGCTGGTCCTGGAAAACCCGTGCCGGGGCCTCGACGACCTGATGTTCAGGGGCCACCGCGGACACTTTCATCACGCCACGCCCAAGGTTGCCTTCCATCACCCGCAAGCCGCCTTCGGCCGAGAACGGCCGCGCCACCGGGCGCAGGATGGTCTCGTCCAGGCTCTGCTGCGGGCCTTCGCGCCAGACCAGCTTGCCGTTGTCGAGGAACGGTTCCTGCGTGTAGCGGCGCAACCCGTGGCCGGCGACAGTGTTGACATCCTCGTGTAGCAAGCCGGCATCGAGCAGCTCACGGATCAGGAAGGACATGCCACCGGCGGCCTGGAAGTGATTGATGTCGGCCTTGCCATTGGGGTAAACGTGGGACAGGGTCGGCACCACCTCGGACAGGTCGGCCATGTCCTGCCAGGTGAGCTGGATGCCTGCCGCCTGGGCGATCGCCGGCATGTGCAGGGTGTGGTTGGTCGACCCCCCGGTGGCATGCAGGGCGACGATGGAGTTGACCAGCGATTTCTCGTCGACGATCTCGCCCAGCGGCATGAAGCTGCCACTGGCCTTGGTCATGCGTGTCACTTGCTGTGCGGCCTCGGCGGTCAGCGCGTCGCGAAGCGGGGTGTATGGGTTGACGAACGAGGCCCCCGGCAGGTGCAGGCCCATCACTTCCATCACCAGCTGGTTGGTGTTGGCAGTGCCGTAGAAGGTGCAGGTGCCCGGGCTGTGGTAGGACTTCATCTCCGACTCCAGCAGTTCCTCACGGCTGGCCTTGCCCTCGGCATAGCGCTGGCGCACATCGGCTTTCTGCTTGTTGGAGATGCCGGAAACCATTGGCCCGCCCGGTACGAAAATGGTGGGCAGGTGACCGAAGCGCAGCGCGCCCATCATCAAGCCGGGGACGATCTTGTCGCAGATACCCAGCATCAGCGCAGCGTCGAACATGTTGTGCGACAGCGCCACCGCAGTAGACATGGCGATCACTTCACGGCTGGCGATGGCCAGCTCCATGCCAGGCTCACCCTGGGTCACGCCATCGCACATGGCCGGCACACCGCCAGCGAACTGGCCGACGGAGCCAACTTCGCGCAGTGCCTTCTTGATCTGTTCGGGGAAATGCACATACGGCTGGTGCGCCGAGAGCATGTCGTTGTAGGCCGAGACGATGGCCACGTTGGCGGCATTCATCAGGCGCAGGCTCTGCTTGTCGTCAGCGCCACACCCGGCCACGCCATGGGCGAAGTTGGCGCACTGCAGGCTGGCCCGCATGGGTCCGTCGCTGGCCGCGCCGCGAATCAGCTGCAGGTAGCGTTCACGGGTGGCACGGCTGCGTTCGGTCAGCCGTTGGGTGACCTCAAGGATGCGCGGGTGCATGTACTGGACTCCAGGCTAGCGGTAAGGGCGGTTTACCGGGCATTTCCCCTCCAAACGATTGCGGCCTAGGCTCCTGTGTAAGAGACCCTGCGCATCGAGGCGGCGGCTTGCCCGACCACTCGTTGTATATTTAAACAAAATACTGCCAGTAAAAAGGCTTGTTTTCTATCGCTGAGTGAATAATCTTGTAATTCCAACAACAAAACCGTTTCAGTGAAGCTTCATTTGTGCCACAGGTTTCACTCGAACTGCCAGAGGTACTGCCATGACACTACGTATCGCCATCAACGGATTCGGCCGCATTGGTCGCAATGTCCTGCGCGCACTGTATACCCAAGGCTACCGCCACGACCTGCAGGTCGTCGCCATCAACGACCTGGGCGACAGTGCCATGAACGCCCACCTGCTCAAATACGACAGCGTACACGGTGCTTTCGATGCGTCGGTGGAAGCTGATCACGAGAGCCTGACGGTCAACGGTGACCGTATCGCGGTGAGCGCCATCCGCAATCCGGCCGAGCTGCCCTGGAAGGCTGAAGCGATCGACGTGGTGTTCGAGTGCACCGGGCTGTTCACCGACCGCGCCAAGGCCGCGGCGCACCTGGCGGCCGGGGCTGGCAAGGTGATCGTCTCGGCACCGGCCAAGGGCGCCGACGCCACCGTGGTATACGGCGTCAACCATGACATTCTGCGCGCGTCGCACCAGGTCATTTCCAACGCCTCCTGCACCACCAACTGCCTGGCGCCGATCGCCCAGGTACTGCACCGCGAGTTCGGCATCGAGCAGGGGCTGATGACCACCATCCATGCCTACACCAACGACCAGGTGCTGACCGACGTCTACCACAGCGACCCGTACCGGGCGCGCTCGGCCACCCAGTCGATGATCCCGAGCAAGACCGGCGCCGCCGAAGCCGTGGGCCTGGTGTTGCCGGAACTGGCCGGCAAGCTGACCGGCATGGCGGTGCGCGTACCGGTGATCAACGTGTCGCTGGTCGACCTCACCGTCAACCTCAAGCGCGAGGCCACGGCCGAGCAGGTGAACCAGTTGTTCCTCGAAGCCAGCCGGCATTCCAAGGTGCTCGGCTACAACACCCTGCCGCTGGTCTCGTGCGACTTCAATCACAACCCGTTGTCGTCGATATTCGATGCCAACCACACCCGCGCCAACGGCAGGATGCTCAAGGTGCTGGCCTGGTATGACAATGAGTGGGGGTTCTCCAACCGCATGCTGGATAACTGCCTGGCATTGTGCAGCGCCCGCTGAGCGCAGGCACTTGCTGCGGTAGGAGCGGCCTTGCGCCGCGAAAGGGCCGCGCAGCGGCCCCAACTATATCTCTGGCGCTCAGAAAACCTTGGGGCTGCTCTGCAGCCCTTTCGCGACGCAAGGCCGCTCCTACCGACAATCTTTACCTTTTCCTAACACTTCCAGGCTTGACCTTCAGGCAAGATGATAAGCATTATCATTCACCTTTCGTCGGCCAGGTCCCCCTGTGAGTCAGTCCCGGTTCAACTCTGTCTTCCTCGTTCAGCGCCTCCCCCTATTGCGGACCTTGCAGCGCATGGTCGGCAACCCCAGCACCGCCGAGGACCTGCTTCAGGAAACCTACCTGCGGGTGTCCCGCGCTCTGGGGGAGCGGCCCATCGAACACCTCGAGCCCTTCGTCTTCCAGACCGCGCGAAACCTGGCCCTGGACCATCTGCGCACGCGCCGGGTGCAATCGCGCATGCTGGTCGACGATGTGCCCGAAGAAATCCTGCACAACGTCGCCGCGCCGCTGAGCAGCAGCGAGGATGCCGCACACGCCGAGCAACTGCTCAAGCACCTGAGCGTCAGCCTAAACCAGTTGAGTGAGCGTCAGCAGCGTATTTTCATCCTCAGCCGCCTGCACGGTGCCAGCTACGTGGAAGTTGCCGAGCAACTCAATGTCTCGGCCAGCACGGTCCAGAAGGAGCTGAAACTGATCATGGCAATCTGCATGGGTGTGGCCGAACGCCTGAAGTAAGACGACCGCTGGCCACCCGAGCTCGGCGAAGCGCTTGCCACGCCCCGCCTTAGCCTTGATCATTCGGGAAAATCATTTCAAGGATTCACCGTGACCGACAGCCCCGCCCCTCGCCCGCCGACCGCAGGGCCCGACGCCCGCGCCCGTGCGATGGACGAGGCGCTGGACTGGCTGGTCCGCCTGCAATGCGCCACCGAAGCGGACACGCTGGCCTTCGAGCAGTGGCTCAGCGCCGCGCCGGAAAACGCCGTGGCCTACGTCGAAGCCGAAGCCCTGTGGAACGGCACGCCGGTGCGCCAGGCCGCCACACAAATGCATCAGGTGCGGCGCCGCTCTGTACGCGGGCGTCTGCGGGCTCACTGGAAACCCCTGGCGACCGCCGCAGTACTGCTGGTCGGGCTGTTCACCGTGGGCAACTTGCCGATGCGCCTGCAGGCCGACCACCTGACCGTGGTGGGCGAACGCCAGCGCCTGCAGCTCGATGACGGGGCCAAGGTGCTGCTCAACACCAACTCGGCTTTCGCCAGCGACGTGCGCGAAGGCCGTCAGGTGGCGCGGTTGCTACAAGGCGAGGCGTATTTCCAGGTACCCGGTGGCACCCAACCACCACTGGAAGTTCAGGCCGGCCCGCTGCGGGCACAGGTGCGCGACACCGATTTTGCCGTGCGCTACCTCGATGGTGAGGCACAGGTCCGGGTGCAGCGCGGCGACGTCGACCTGCAGGCCGCCAGCGACCAGCGTATCCGCCTGAGCGCCGGCGACAGCATCAGCGTCGGCCCGCAAGGCTTCGGCCAGCGCCAGCGCCCGGACATGCACAAGGACCTGGCCTGGGTCGATGGGCGCCTGGTGTTCGAGAACTGCCCGCTTAGCCAGGTGCTGGCCGAAGTGCGGCGCTATTACCCAGGCTGGATCATCAACCGCAATGCCCACCTCGAAGACATGGCGGTGACCGGCAACTACCGCCTCGACCAGCCGCTGGAGACCTTGCGCGCCCTGGCCCACATCACCTCGGCGCAGCTGCACGAATACCCCGCCGTGGTCATTCTCAACTGACCTGAAAATTATTTTTACGCGATCGCGCTGCCCCGTCCGTCTCGTTATAGCCAATGCAACTGATTCTTGTTTCAAAGCAGGAACGGTCATCACCTATAACAGTTCGCGCGTCAGGGAGCGCTTTCGATGTCCACAGGTCCAACTCGCCCGTCCCCCCTTCCCCGCCGTACCGGCCAATTGTCCCTGCTGACCCTGGCCTTGCTCGCCAGTGGCGCCTGCTGCCTGCCGGCGCTGGCCGCAGAACCTGCGCACGCGACAAGCCCGCGCATGGGCGACTACCGCTTCAGCATCGCCCAGCAGCCCTTGGTCGAGGCCATCAACGCCTTCAGCCAGGTGACCGGCTGGCAGGTGGGTTTCAGCGCCGAACTGGCCGACGGTGTGGCTTCGCCAGGTGTACGCGGCTCGCTGCCTCCGGAAGCGGCACTGAAACAACTGCTGCAAGGTACCGGCCTGGGCTATCGCAAGATCGGCAACGGCAATGTGGTGCTCGAACGCCAATCGGCGGGCAATGCCATCGCCCTGCAGCAGATGACCGTCAGCGCCACGCGCAGCGCCCAGGACGTCAGCCAGGTGCCGAGCACCGTGAGTGTGCAGACACGCGAGCAACTGGACCGGCAGAGCGTCAATAACATCCAGGAACTGGTGCGCTATGAGCCAGGCGTGTCGGTCGGTGGCACCGGCCAGCGCAGCGGCCTGAACGGTTACAACATCCGTGGCATCGACGGAGAGCGCGTGCTGACCCAGATCGACGGTGTGTCGATCCCTGACAGCTTCTTCTACGGTCCCTACGCCCAGACCCAGCGCAACTACGTCGACCCCGAGATCGTCAAGCGCGTGGAAATCCTCCGCGGCCCGGCCTCGGTGCTGTACGGCAGCAATGCCATCGGCGGTGCGGTGAGCTACTTCACCCTGGACCCGGACGACATCATCAAGCCCGGCAAGGATGTGGGCGCGCGCCTGAAGACTGGCTACAGCTCGGCCGACGATAGCTGGCTGACCTCTGCCACCGTAGCAGGCCGCCAGGGCGACTTCGACGGCCTTTTGCACGTCAGCCAGCGCAACGGCCACGAAACCGAATCCTACGGCGAGCATGGCGGTAGCGGCCTGTCGCGTACCGAAGCCAACCCGGAAGATGTGCGCACCACCAACGTGCTGGCCAAGCTCGGCTGGAACTACGCCGACGACGCACGCCTGGGCTTCACCTACGAGCGTTACAAGGATGACCGCGACCAGAACATCCTCAGTGCCGTGGGCGGTCCGTTCATTCCAGGCTTTGGTGCCATGAACTCCTACCGCATGCGCCAGGGCAACGACACCGTCACCCGCGAGCGCTTCGGCATCAACCACGAGTTCGGCCTCGACAGCCTGGTCGCCGACCACGTGAAATGGAGCCTGAACTACCAGATCGCCAAGACCGACCAGCGCACCGATGAGCTGTATGTCGCGTCGGGGCGGCAGGTGCTGCGCGACCGCCAGACCACCTACAAGGACCGCCAATGGGTGTTCGATGCCCAGCTGGACAAAGCCTTCAGCATCGGCCAGACCGATCACCTGCTGACCTACGGCACCACCATAAAGCATGAAGAAGTGACCGGCTCACGCAGCGGCTCCGGCACCTGTGTGGCCATTGGCGGTAGCTGCACCGCCATCGGCCAGGACAGCTCGCGCGACGGCCAGGCCCTGGTCAGCGATTTCCCGGACCCGACCATCAACACCTACAGCCTGTTCGTGCAGGATGAGATCCGCTGGAACAACTGGACCTTCATGCCCGGTGCCCGCTACGACTACACGCGCATGGAGCCCAAGTTCACCGACGCGTTCCTGCGTGGCATTCAGGGCTCGGGCACAGCGCCAGGCGCCCTCGATGACTCGGACAAGAAGTGGCACCGCGTGTCGCCCAAGTTCGGCCTGACCTACGCCTTCAACGACAACTACACCTGGTACGGCCAGTACGCCGAAGGCTTCCGCACGCCGACAGCCAAGTCGATGTACGGCCGCTTCGAGAACCCGACACTGGGCTACAGCGTGCAGGGCAACCCCGGGCTTGAACCGGAGAAGAGCAAGAGCTACGAGACCGGCCTTCGCGGCAACTTCGATGCAGGTAACTTCAGCGCTGCGGTCTTCTACAACAAGTACCGCGACTTCATCGACGAAGACGCCGTGCAGTCGGCCAACCTGGAAACCACCTTCCAGGCCAACAACATCAAGCACGCCACCATCAAGGGTGCCGAGGTCAAGGGCCGCCTCAACCTCGACCACTTCGGTGCGCCAGAGGGCCTCTACACCCAAGGTTCGATCGCTTACGCCAACGGCCGCAACGATGACAACGGCCAGCCGCTGAACAGCGTCAACCCACTGACCGGCGTGTTCGGCCTGGGTTACGAGCAACCGAACTACGGCGGCCTGCTGAGCTGGACCGTTGTCAAGCGCAAGACCCGCGTCGACGACACCACGTTCTTCGCCCCGGACGGCCAGAGCTCGCAGTTCCGTACCCCTGGCTACGGCGTGCTGGACCTGAGCGGTTTCTACAAGGTGACCGACGACATCACGGTCAACGCTGGGCTGTACAACCTGACCGACAAGAAATACTGGCAGTGGGATTCGGTGCGCGGCTACGACGGCCAGGGTGAGGCGGGCGTGACCCAGCCTGCCAACCTCGACCGCCTGACCATGCCAGGGCGCAACTTCGCCATCAATGTGGTGTGGGATATCTGACTGAGCCAATCGCTACTGGCCCTATCGCCGGCAAGCCCCCACGGCTACGCCACTGAACCTGAGGGCAGTGGGTACCCTGTGGGGGCCGGCTTGCTGGCGATAGGGCCGGTACTGACAACACAAAAAACCGGTTTTTTTACTCTCCCCACCCCTCTGTTTCGTCTTGTCACTAGACGCCCCAAATTCCCAAGGACACCCCATGACCGACCGCCCAGCCCTGCGCTCGCAACGCCTCAACCAGGTCACCCACGCCCCGCACACCGAGCTCGACGCCCTGGTCAAATCCCACGCACCGTTCGACAGCCGCGAGAGTTTCGCCCGTTTCGTCGTCGCCCAGTACCTGTTCCAGTCCGAACTGCAGGCCCTGTACAACGACCCGAAACTGATCGCCATCGTGCCTGACCTGGCCCAGCGCTGCCGCGCCGATCAAGCCCGCCTGGACCTCGCCGACCTCGATACCGAAGTACCGGCTGCAGTACCCGGCGCCTTGCACGACCCAAGCCTGGCAGAAGCGTTGGGCTGGATCTTCGTCTCCGAAGGCTCCAAACTGGGCGCCGCGTTTCTGATCAAGCGGGCCGTGGCCCTGGAGCTGTCCGACAGCTTTGGCGCCCGCCACCTGGGCGAACCGGCCGGTGGCCGCGCCGAGGGCTGGAAGCAGTTCACCCGAACCCTCGATGGCCTGGCGCTGTCTGCCGAAGAAGACGCTGCTGCCGAGCGCGGCGCAGTGGCCGCCTTCGAGCGCTTCACCGAACTGCTCAAGCATGCCTACGCCGCCGACAGCGCGCTGGCCTGATACGCTTAACCCGGCCACCCTTCCGGTGGCCGGACCGTTTTGTGCAGTGAGACCATGACCCGACCTGCCCGCTCGAAACTGTCGCGCCTGCTGTATGGCATCCTGGCTTACGTAAGCTTGGGTATCGGCCTGGTCGCCATCGTCATTCCTGGCCTGCCGACCACCGAGTTCATCCTCCTGGCTGCCTGGGCAGCGACACGCAGCTCGCCGCGCCTGTCGGCATGGCTGGAGAACCACCGGCTGTTCGGGCCTATCCTGTTCAACTGGCGCAATGGCAAGGTGATCCAGCGCCGGGCAAAGGTCAGTGCAACCCTCAGCATGCTGGTGTGCGCAGGCCTGATGCTGGCCTTCTTTGACCATCGCTGGCCGGTATTTCTGGCCATCACCGGCATGGCCCTGGGCAACCTGTGGATCTGGTCACGGCCAGAGCAGGCATGCCCGCCTGCGTCACAGGCTCAGTAGCCCTGAATACAGCGCATACGCTGCCAGGGCAGCGCCAATCAGCACCGCCGCGAAGATCAACTTCTCCCACGTGGTGAACAGCACCTGGCCTTGTTCACGCTTGGCCCGGGCGAACAGGATCACCCCTGGCGCATACAGCAATGCCGACAGCAGCAGGTACTTGAGCCCACCGGCATACAACAGCCAAAGCGCATACACCAGCGCCACCAACGCCACCAACAGGTCCTTGCGGCGCAGCCCCTCTTGCCCGGCATAACTCTCCCCGCGCAGCGCCAAGAGCACCGCGTAGGCGGCCGACCACAGGTACGGCACCAGGATCATCGACGACGCCAGGTAGATCAGGCTGGTGTAGGTACCCGCCGAAACCAAGGTGATCAGCAAGAACCCCTGGATCATGCAGTTGGTCAGCCACAGGGCATTGGCCGGCACATGGTTGGCATTTTCCTTGGCCAAAAAGCGCGGCATGGTCTTGTCCCGTGCCGTGGCGAAGAGGATTTCGGCGCACAGCAGTGCCCACGAGAGCAAGGCGCCGAGCAGCGAAACTGCCAGGCCGATGCTGATCAGCAACGCGCCCCAGGGCCCGACGATGTGCTCAAGCACCGATGCCAGTGAGGGGTTCTGCAGCCCGGCCAGTTCCGGCTGGGTCATCACCCCCAGCGACAGCACGTTGACCAGCACCAGCAGCGCCAGTACGCCGAGAAAACCGATCACCGTGGCCTTGCCCACATCCGTGCGGCGCAGCGCCCGCCCCGAATAGACACTGGCGCCTTCGATGCCGATGAACACGAATACGGTGACCAGCATCATGTTGCGCACCTGGTCCAGCACATTACCGAACTGCGGGTTGCTAACGCCCCAGATATCCCGGGTAAAGATGTCGGCGCGGAAGGCGAAGGCGGCGATGACGATGAAGATCAGCAGCGGCACCACCTTGGCCACGGTGGTTACCTGGTTGATGAACGCCGCTTCCTTGATGCCACGCAGCACCAGAAAGTGCACCGACCACAACAGCAATGAGGCACAGCCGATGGCAATGGGCGTATTGCCCTCACCGAACACCGGGAAATAAAAGCCCAGTGTACTGAACAGCAGCACGAAGTAGCCGACGTTGCCCAGCCAGGCGCTGATCCAGTAGCCCCAGGCCGAGGAAAAGCCCATGTAATCGCCAAAACCTGCCTTGGCATAGGCATACACCCCTGAATCCAGCTCAGGCTTGCGGTTGGCCAAAGTCTGGAACACGAAGGCCAGCGCCAGCATGCCCACTGCGGTGATACCCCAGCCAATCAGCACAGCACCAACATCCGCGCGCGCCGCCATGTTCTGCGGCAACGAGAAGATGCCGCCACCAATCATCGAACCGACCACCAGTGCGATCAACGCGCCGAGGCGCAGTTTCTGTCCTGGTTCGCTCATGCGATTCCTCGTCTTTTGTGCGTGCTGTCACATCGCTGAAACAGCTTTATCTGCATATAGATACGGCTACTTATAATAGACAAAGCCATTAAAGCTATAGCACTAATAACTCTTTTGTCTATACCGGTCGCCCCAGATAAACGCTTGTCCGACGTGCAACTTTATCAACCTCGATTACCCATGGAATTTATTGAGAAAAGTTTGCGAAAACGGCAAAAGCGGCTAGCTTCAGAGTTCGCAGGCTGAACAGAGCGTTTGCTCTGGTTGTACATGGAGGTGCCAGCGCACGGGGCCTGCAACAGGGCTGTCGGCACTCTCCAGGAGTCAAGTGAAGGAAATTTCCTACTTCACAACGCCATGAACTGATCCAAGTCAGATCATGGCCCAGGCGACGGATTTATTCTGTGGTCAACTTTCTCCTGGTACGGAGTTGTTAAATGTCTGATTCTTCCGGAAAACTAAAACTCGGCGCACTCGTTGCACTCGTCGTCGGTTCGATGATTGGCGGCGGTATTTTCTCGCTGCCGCAAAACATGGCCGCCAGCGCAGGGGTTGGCGCCGTACTGATCGGCTGGGCGATCACCGCAGTCGGCATGCTGACCCTGGCTTTCGTGTTCCAGACCCTGGCCAACCGCAAACCTGATCTGGACGGCGGGGTATACGCCTACGCCAAGGCCGGCTTCGGCGACTACATGGGCTTCTCCTCGGCGTGGGGCTACTGGATCAGCGCCTGGCTGGGCAACGTCGGTTACTTCGTGCTGCTGTTCAGTACCCTGGGCTACTTCTTCCCCATCTTCGGTGAAGGCAACACCCCCGCTGCCGTCATCGGCGCCTCGGTGTTGCTGTGGGCGGTGCACTTCCTGGTACTGCGCGGCATCAAGGAAGCGGCGTTCATCAACCTGGTCACCACCGTTGCCAAGGTGGTACCGCTGGTGCTGTTCGCGCTGATCTGCGTGTTCGCCTTCCGCCTCGACATCTTCACCGCCGACATCTGGGCCACCGGCACGCCGGAGCTGGGCAGCGTGATGAACCAGGTGCGCAACATGATGCTGGTCACCGTCTGGGTGTTCATCGGCATCGAGGGTGCGAGCATCTTTTCTTCGCGGGCGGAAAAACGCGCCGATGTGGGCAAGGCCACGGTCATCGGCTTCATCACCGTGTTGCTGTTCCTGGTGCTGGTCAACGTGCTCTCGCTGGGCGTGATGACGCAACCGGAGCTGGCCAAACTGCAGAACCCGTCGATGGCTGCCGTGCTGGAACATGTGGTCGGCCACTGGGGCGCTGTACTGATCAGCGTCGGCCTGATCATCTCGCTGCTCGGCGCATTGCTGTCGTGGGTGCTGCTGTGCGCCGAGATCATGTTCGCCGCTGCGAAGGATCACACCATGCCGGAGTTCCTGCGCCGCGAGAATGCCAACCAGGTGCCGGCCAACGCCCTGTGGCTTACCAACGCCATGGTGCAGATCTTCCTGGTGATCACGCTGTTCTCCGCGAGCACCTACCTGTCACTGATCTACCTCGCCACCTCGATGATCCTGGTGCCCTACCTGTGGTCGGCAGCCTATGGCTTCCTGCTGGCCATGCGCGGTGAAACCTACGAGCAGGCTGCCAGCGAACGCAGCAAAGACCTGGTCATCGGCGCCATCGCACTGATCTACGCCATCTGGCTGCTGTATGCAGGCGGCATGAAGTACCTGCTGCTCTCCGCCCTGCTGTATGCCCCTGGCGTCATCCTGTTTGCCAAGGCCAAGCGTGAAATTGGCCAACCGATCTTCACCAACGTGGAAAAACTGATCTTCGCAGCTGTGGTCATCGGCGCCCTGGTGGCGGCCTATGGCCTGTATGACGGCTTCCTGACCCTGTGACCCACGTCTTCGCTCAATTGGAGGAAAGAACCATGTCCGCTGAAAAACAGAAGTACGGTGTGCACTCCGAAGCCGGCAAGCTGCGCAAGGTAATGGTTTGCGCCCCAGGGCTTGCGCACAAGCGCCTGACCCCGAGCAACTGCGACGAACTGCTGTTCGATGATGTGATCTGGGTCGACCAGGCCAAACGCGACCATTTCGACTTCGTCACCAAGATGCGCGAGCGCGGCGTGGATGTGCTTGAGATGCACAACCTGCTGACCGACATCGTGCAGAACAAAGACGCGCTGAAGTGGATCCTTGACCGCAAGATCACCCCTGACACCGTAGGTGTGGGCCTGACCAACGAAGTGCGCAGCTGGCTCGAAGGCCTCGAGCCGCGCCACCTGGCCGAGTTCCTGATCGGCGGTGTGGCCGGCCAGGACCTGCCGCAGAGCGAAGGCGCCGACGTGGTCAAGATGTACAACGATTACCTGGGCCACTCCAGTTTCATTCTGCCACCGCTGCCGAACACCCAGTTCACCCGCGACACCACCTGCTGGATCTATGGCGGCGTCACGCTGAACCCGATGTACTGGCCGGCGCGACGTCAGGAAACGCTGCTGACCACTGCCATCTACAAATTCCACCCGCAATTCACCGGTGCCGACTTCCAGGTCTGGTACGGCGACCCGGACAAAGACCACGGCAACGCCACCCTTGAAGGCGGTGACGTGATGCCGATCGGCAAAGGCATCGTGCTCATCGGCATGGGCGAGCGCACTTCACGCCAGGCCATCGGGCAGCTGGCGCAAAACCTGTTCGCCAAGGGCGCAGTGGAAAAGGTCATCGTCGCCGGCCTGCCGAAGTCCCGCGCTGCCATGCACCTGGATACCGTGTTCAGCTTCTGCGACCGCGACCTGGTCACGATCTTCCCCGAAGTGGTGAAAGAAATCGTGCCGTTCATCATCCGCCCGGACGAAAGCAAGCCCTACGGCATGGACGTGCGCCGCGAGCACAAGTCGTTCATCGAAGTGGTGGGCGAGCAACTGGGCGTCAAGCTGCGCGTGGTCGAGACCGGCGGCAACAGCTTCGCCGCCGAGCGCGAACAGTGGGATGACGGCAACAACGTGGTGGCGGTGGAGCCTGGCGTGGTCATCGGCTACGACCGCAACACCTACACCAACACCCTGCTGCGCAAGGCCGGCATCGAGGTCATCACCATCAGCGCCGGCGAGCTGGGCCGGGGCCGGGGCGGCGGCCACTGCATGACCTGCCCGATCGTGCGCGACCCCATCGATTACTAACGACCATTTCCCCGGCTACCCCCACAAGGCGGTGGCCGGGCCGATTACCGAACTCAAGGAGAATCACCATGGCGTTCAACATCCATAACCGCAACCTGCTCAGCCTCGAACACCACAGCACCCGCGAGCTGAAGTACCTGCTGGACCTGTCCCGCGACCTCAAGCGTGCCAAATACACCGGTACCGAACAGCAGCACCTGAAGGGCAACAATATCGCCCTGATCTTCGAGAAAACCTCGACCCGCACCCGTTGCGCCTTCGAAGTGGCCGCCTATGACCAAGGCGCCAATGTCACCTACATCGACCCCAACTCTTCGCAGATCGGCCACAAAGAAAGCATGAAAGACACCGCCCGCGTACTCGGGCGCATGTACGATGCCATCGAGTATCGCGGCTTCAAGCAGGAAATCGTCGAAGAGCTGGCCAAGTTCGCCGGGGTACCGGTGTTCAACGGCCTGACCGACGAGTACCACCCGACCCAGATGATCGCCGACGTGCTGACCATGCGTGAGCACAGCGACAAGCCGCTGCACGACATCAGCTATGCCTACCTGGGCGACGCCCGCAACAACATGGGCAACTCGCTGCTGCTGATTGGCGCCAAGCTCGGTATGGACGTGCGGATCGCTGCGCCCAAGGCGCTGTGGCCGCATGACGACCTGGTCGAGCGCTGCAAGCAGTACGCTGAGGAAAGCGGTGCACGCATCACCCTTACCGAGGACCCGAAAGCCGCAGTCAAAGGCGTGGACTTCGTGCACACCGACGTCTGGGTGTCGATGGGTGAGCCGATCGAAGCCTGGGGCGAGCGCATCAAGCAGCTCAAACCCTATCAGGTGAACACGGAACTGATGAAGTCCACCGGCAATCCGCGGACCAAATTCATGCACTGCCTGCCGGCGTTCCACAACTCCGAGACCAAGGTCGGCAAGCAGATCGCCGAACAGTATCCGGACCTGGCCAATGGCATCGAAGTGACCGACGACGTGTTCGAGTCGCCCGCCTGCATCGCCTTCGAACAGGCGGAAAACCGCATGCACACGATCAAGGCGATCCTGGTGTCGACCCTGGCTGATCTCTGATAAGCACCTCGGTAGTGTGGGAGCCGGCTTGCCGGCGATGAAGGCAACACGGTGCATGGCACCGGCTTCGCCGGTGATCGCCGGCAAGCCGGCTCCCACACAGAAACGAGGCGCTCCCCCCATCTTCGCAAAGGACATTCCCATGCGTATCGTTGTTGCATTGGGCGGCAACGCCCTGCTGCGCCGCGGCGAGCCCATGACCGCTGACAACCAGCGTGCCAATATCCGCACCGCCACCGAGCAGATCGCCAAGATTCACCCCGGCAACGAGCTGGTCATCGCCCACGGTAACGGCCCCCAGGTTGGCTTGCTGTCATTGCAGGCGCTGTCGTACAAACCCGACGAAGCCTACCCGCTGGACGTGCTCGGTGCCGAAACCGAAGGCATGATCGGTTACATGATCGAACAGGAACTGGGTAACCTGCTGGCGTTCGAAGTGCCGTTCGCCACCCTGCTGACCCAGGTCGAAGTCGATGCAAACGATCCGGCCTTCAAGGACCCGACCAAGTTCATCGGCCCGGTCTACAGCAAGGAAGAAGCCGAACGCCTGGCCAAGGAGAAAGGCTGGGTGGTCAAGGCCGACGGCGACAAATACCGCCGCGTGGTGGCCAGCCCCAAACCCAAGCGCATCTTCGAGATCCGCCCGATCAAGTGGCTGCTGGAAAAAAACAGCATCGTGATCTGCGCAGGCGGTGGCGGCATCCCCACCATGTACGATGAAAACCGCAAGCTCAAAGGCATCGAAGCGGTCATCGACAAGGACCTGTGCTCGGCGCTTTTGGCCGAGCAACTGGAAGCCGACCTTCTGATAATCGCCACTGACGTCGATGCGGCTTACATTGACTGGGGCAAACCCACGCAAAAAGCCATTGCCCAGGCCCACCCCGACGAGCTCGAACGCCTGGGCTTCGCCGCCGGCTCCATGGGGCCGAAGGTACAGGCCGCCAGCGATTTCGCCCGCGCCACCGGCAAGGTCGCAGTGATCAGCTCGCTGGAGAATATCGAGGACATCGTCAAAGGCACCGCCGGCACCCGTGTTTCAACGGCCAAGCCAGGCATCAGCTACCGTTGAATGCAGTAGGCGGGCGCAGGCCGCCCGCCATTTTCGACCCTCCGGAGGATTCCGCCATGGCCCAGTACCAACCTGGTCACGTGCATATCGAGCGCACTGCGCTGAACGCCAATGACCACAGCTACGACCTCAACATCGAGTACGAAGCGACTCAGGATCCCAGGGAAGGCCGAGGTATCCAGTTCCGCTTGCATGGCAGCATCGAAGGCAAGCCGGTGGATGAAAAGTTTTACCTGCCCAAAGATCAGGTCTTGCCGAGCTTTTTGATGGTGCTAAGCCGCAAGGCCCAGTCACACCTGCCACCGCACAAGAAATTCGAAACGCTCGGTTCACCGCACAAGATCTACGACCAGATGTTCGAGGACATCCGCGCCAAGCTGGATGTGAAGTCCGGCGACTCGATCAAGCCTGAACATTTAGAGTGAACCCAATCGCCGGCAAGCCGGCTGCCACAGGTACCCCGCTGCCTCAGGTTCTGCGGAGTACCTGTGGCAGCCGGCTTGCCGGCGATTGGGTTTAACACTGCTCCCAAGGCATACTACTGCCCTCCCCGGCCATAACCCCCCGCCTCCCCATGCGCATCCACGTCAGCTTCATCGACCGCGTCGGCATCACCCAGGAAGTCCTCGCCCTGCTCGGTGCCCGCAACCTCAACCTGGACGCCGTAGAGATGGTCCCGCCGAACGTCTACATCGACGCTCCGACCCTCAGCCCCGCCGTTCTCGAAGAACTGCACGACGCGCTGTTCGAAGTACGTGGGGTACAGTCGGTGGACGTGGTCGATATCCTCCCTGGCCAGCGCCGCCACCTGCAGCTCGATGCCCTGCTGGCCGCCATGAGCGACCCGGTGCTGGCCGTCGACAGTGCAGGCCTGGTGCTGCTGGCCAACCCCGCGCTGATCGCCCTGTGCGGTCGTGAGTCAGCGGGGCGGTCTGTTGGCGAACTGTTCGGTGACCCCGCCCTGCTGCAGGCCCTGCTGGACAACAACTTCCACCTGCCGATGCGCGAGATGCAACTCAACGGCCAGAGCCTGCTGCTGGACGCCACGCCCATCACCAACGCCGGCGGCCTATTGACTCTGTACCCGCCCAACCGCATGGGCGAGCGTCTTTCGGCCCTGCACCACGACCATGCCGAAGGCTTCGATGGGCTGCTCGGCGAGTCCCCGGCCATCCGCACCCTCAAGGCCCGCGCCCTGCGCGTGGCGGCCCTGGATGCGCCCCTGCTGGTACATGGCGAGACCGGCACCGGCAAGGAACTGGTGGCCCGCGCCTGCCATGCCATCAGCAGCCGGCAAGCGGCGCCTTTCCTGGCCCTCAACTGCGCCGCGCTGCCCGAGAGCCTGGCCGAGAGCGAACTGTTCGGCTACGCCCCAGGCGCCTTCACCGGCGCCCAGCGCGGTGGCAAACCCGGGCTGATGGAGCTGGCCAACCAGGGCACGGTGTTTCTCGACGAGATCGGCGAGATGTCGCCATACCTGCAGGCCAAACTGCTGCGTTTTCTCAGCGACGGAAGCTTTCGCCGTGTGGGCGGCGACCGTGAGGTGAAGGTTGATGTACGCATCATCAGCGCCACCCATCGCGACCTTGAACGCATGGTTGCCGAGGGAACGTTCCGAGAAGACCTGTTCTACCGCCTCAACGTACTCAACCTGCAAGTACCGCCCTTGCGCGACCGTGGCCAGGACATTCTGATGCTCGCGCACTACTTCATGCAGCAGGCCTGCACGCAGATCCAGCGCCCATCCTGCCGACTGACCCCGGCCACGCACTCGGCACTATTGGCCAACCCTTGGCCGGGCAACGTACGCCAGCTGCAAAACGTGATATTCCGCGCGGCGGCCATCTGTGAAAGCAACCTGGTGGATATCGGTGACCTGGACATCGCCGGCACCTCAGTGGCGCGTGGGCAGGATGGCGAGGTTGCGAGCCTGGAACAGGCGGTGGGGGATTTCGAGCGTGAACTGCTGCAGCGGCTGTACGCCAGTTATCCCTCGACCCGGCAGCTGGCAGGCAGGCTACAAACATCGCATACCGCCATTGCACAGCGGTTGCGCAAGTACGGAATTGCAGGCAAGTCCTGAATTGCCTGGCATTGCCATTCCTCGCAAGGAACCGTAACGATTTAAATACAGTGTATCGAATAAGATACAGTGCCATTCCCGCCCCCGCTTGCAAGGGTTTGATCCTCCAAACCTTTTGCCAGCGCATACATCTGTAGCGTTTTCATTCCAAGAAAGAGAGTCCATTATTACGCAAAAAACGTAACTTACTGATTTAAATGCATTTTTATCTTATGGCCGCATTTTTGCTTAGGGAAATCCAACCCAAGAGCGCGAACCCACCGCGCCCAACGCCCTGCTTTCCGAGGATTCCCCATGAGCGAGTTGCGTTTCACCGAAGATCACGAATGGCTGCGCGTCGAAGCTGACGGTAGCGTCACCGTAGGCATCACCGCCTACGCCCAGAACGCCCTTGGCGATGTGGTCTACGTGCAACTGCCGGAGTTGCAGCAATACGACAAAGGTGCCGAAGCCTCAACCGTTGAGTCGGTCAAAGCCGCCAGCGGCGTATACATGCCCCTGAGCGGTGAAGTGGTCGCCGTCAATGACGGCCTGAACGACAGCCCTGAGCTGGTCAACGAAGACCCGCTGGGCGAAGGTTGGTTCTTCCGTTTCATTCCGGCCGACATGAATGAAGTGGCTGCCCTGCTCGACCAGGACGCCTACGACCGACTGATCAAAGCCAACGACGACGCCTGAGGAGCCCGAACATGACCATCAACCTCGGCACCGCCAACGAATTCATCGCCCGCCACATCGGCCCACGCGCCGCAGACGAGCAGGCCATGCTGGCCACCTTGGGCTTCGACTCGCTGGAGGCCATGACCGCCGCAGTCATCCCCGACACCATCAAGGGCACCAGCGTACTGGGCGCCGAAGACGGCCAGAGCGAGGCCGATGCCCTCGCCGCGCTGAAAGCTATCGCCGGTAAAAACCAGCTGTTCAAGAACTATATCGGGCAGGGTTATTACAACACCCACACCCCGGCACCAATCCTGCGCAACCTGCTGGAAAACCCGGCCTGGTACACCGCCTACACCCCTTACCAGCCAGAAATCTCCCAAGGCCGCCTGGAAGCCTTGCTCAATTTCCAGACCTTGATCAGCGACCTGACCGGCCTGCCGATCGCCAACGCCTCCCTGCTCGACGAAGCCACCGCGGCAGCCGAGGCCATGACCTTCTGCAAGCGCCTGTCGAAGAACAAGGCCAGCCATGCCTTCTTCGCCTCGGTGCATTGCCACCCGCAGACCCTCGACGTCCTGCGTACCCGTGCCGAACCACTGGGTATCGAGATCGTGGTGGGCGACGAGCGTGAACTCGATGACGTCAGCGCCTTCTTCGGTGCACTGCTGCAATACCCGGCCAGCAATGGCGAGGTGTTCGACTACCGCGAGCTGGTGCAGCGCTTGCACGGCGCCAACGCCCTTGTCGCCGTGGCCGCCGACCTGCTGGCCCTGACGCTGCTGACCCCACCGGGCGAGTTCGAAGCAGACGTTGCCATCGGCAGCGCCCAGCGCTTTGGCGTGCCATTGGGCTTTGGCGGCCCGCACGCGGCCTACTTCGCCACCCGCGACGCATTCAAGCGTGACATGCCGGGCCGCCTGGTCGGTGTGTCGATCGACCGTTTCGGCAAGACTGCCCTGCGCCTGGCCATGCAAACCCGCGAGCAGCATATCCGCCGCGAGAAGGCCACCAGCAACATCTGCACCGCCCAGGTGCTGCTGGCCAACATTGCCAGCATGTTCGCCGTGTACCACGGCCCTGCGGGCCTCAAGCGCATCGCCGAACGCACCCACGCGCTGACCGCGATCCTCGCTGCCGGCCTGAAAACCCTCGGCGTGCAAGTGGTCGGAAAAACCGCGTTCGACACCCTGACCCTGGCCACCGGCAGCGCTACCGCAAGCCTGCACGACAAAGCACGCGCCCAGCGCATCAACCTGCGCCAGATCGACGCCGCCCACCTGGGCCTGTCGCTCGACGAAACCAGTACCCAGGCTGACGTCGAGGCGCTGTGGCAGCTGTTCGGTGGCCAACAGGCACAACCGGACTTCGCCGCCCTGGCCGCCAGCTCCGGCTCGCGCCTGCCTGCCGCCCTGCTACGCCAGTCGGCCATCCTCGAACACCCGGTGTTCAACCGCTACCACAGCGAAACCGAGCTGATGCGCTATCTGCGCCGCCTGGCCGACAAGGACCTGGCGCTGGACCGCAGCATGATCCCGCTGGGCTCGTGCACCATGAAGCTCAACGCCGCCAGTGAAATGATCCCGGTGACCTGGGCAGAGTTCGGCAAACTGCACCCGTTCGCCCCGGCCGAGCAAAGCCAGGGTTACCTGCAGATGACCACCGAGCTGGAAGCCATGCTCTGCGCCGCCACCGGCTACGACGCCGTGTCGCTGCAACCCAACGCCGGCTCCCAGGGCGAATACGCGGGCCTCCTGGCCATCCGCGCCTACCACCGCAGCCGCGGCGAAAGCCATCGCGACATCTGCCTGATCCCCTCCTCGGCTCATGGCACCAACCCGGCAACCGCACACATGGCCGGTATGCGCGTCGTGGTCACCGCGTGTGACGCGCGTGGCAACGTCGATGTCGAGGACCTGCGCGCCAAGGCCATCGAGCACCGCGAGCGCCTGGCCGCGATCATGATCACCTACCCCTCGACCCACGGCGTGTTCGAAGAAGCGATCGGCGAGATCTGCGCGATCATTCACGACAACGGCGGCCAGGTGTACATCGACGGCGCCAACATGAATGCCATGGTCGGCCTGTGCGCACCGGGCAAGTTCGGCGGCGACGTCTCGCACCTGAACCTGCACAAGACCTTCTGCATTCCGCACGGCGGTGGCGGCCCAGGCGTCGGCCCGATCGGCGTCAAGTCGCACCTGGCGCCGTTCATGCCCGGCCACGCTCAGTTGCAGAACCGTGACGGGGCGGTATGCGCCGCACCGTTCGGCAGCGCCAGCATTCTGCCAATCACCTGGATGTACATCCGCATGATGGGTGGTGCCGGCCTCAAGCGTGCCTCGCAGATGGCGATCCTCAATGCCAACTACATCGCCCGCCGCCTGGAAGAGCACTATCCTGTTCTGTACACCGGCGGCAATGGCCTGGTCGCCCACGAGTGCATCCTCGACCTGCGCCCGCTCAAGGACACCAGCGGCATCAGCGTCGACGACGTGGCCAAGCGCCTGATCGACTTCGGCTTCCACGCCCCGACCATGTCCTTCCCGGTAGCCGGCACGCTGATGATCGAGCCGACCGAAAGCGAGGCCAAGGAAGAGCTGGACCGCTTCTGCGATGCGATGATCCAGATCCGCGAAGAGATTCGCGCCGTGGAGAACGGTAGCCTGGACAAGGACGACAACCCGCTGAAGAACGCTCCACACACCGCTGCCGAGCTGGCTGGCGAGTGGGCCCACGGCTACAGCCGCGAACAGGCGGTGTACCCGCTGCCAAGCCTGGTGGAAGGCAAGTACTGGCCACCTGTGGGCCGGGTCGACAACGTGTTCGGCGACCGCAACCTGGTGTGCGCCTGCCCGTCGATCGAGAGCTATCAGGACGCCTGACCGCGTGGGGCCGCTTCGCGGCCCATTGCCGGCAAGCCGGCTCCAACCGGGACCGCACAGCTCTGGAGGCCAGCACTGTACCTGTAGGAGCCGGCTTGCCGGCGATGGGCTGCGCAGCAGCCCCAATGGGTTAACCGGATATGTCAGGAGCAAGCACCATGTCACTGAGCGTCTTCGACCTGTTCAAGATCGGCATCGGCCCCTCCAGCTCCCACACGGTCGGCCCGATGCGCGCTGCCGCGCGTTTCGCCGAGGGCTTGCGCCGTGACGGCCTGCTGGCCAGCACCGCCAGCGTCAAGGCCGAGCTGTACGGCTCACTGGGTGCCACGGGCAAAGGCCATGGCAGCGACAAGGCGGTACTGCTTGGCCTGGAAGGCGAGCACCCCGATACCGTCGACACCGAAGCCATTCCCGCCCGCCTGCAGGCAATCCGTGAAAGCGGCCACCTGCACCTGCTCGGTGAACACACCATCGCCTTCGTCGAGAAGCAGCACCTGGCGATGATCCGCAAGCCTTTGGCATACCACCCCAACGGCATGATCTTCCGCGCCTTCGATGCCGCCGGCCTGCAAATCCGCAGCCGGGAGTACTACTCGGTGGGCGGCGGTTTCGTGGTCGACGAAGAGGCCGCCGGGCAAGACCGCATCGTCGAGGACAGCACCGTACTCGCCTACCCGTTCAAGACTGCCAAGCAACTACTCGGGCATTGCACCGCGCATCAGCTGTCGGTGAGCCAGGTGATGCTGGCCAACGAGGCGGCCTGGCGCCCCGAGGCCGAAACCCGTGCGGGTCTGCTGCGGATCTGGCAGGTGATGCAGGATTGCGTCGCAGCCGGCTACCGGCACGAGGGCATCCTGCCGGGCGGGCTCAAGGTCAAACGCCGGGCACCGGCACTGTACCGCCAACTCAGCCAGCACCCGGAGGCCAACCTGCGCGACGCGTTGTCGGTACTTGACTGGGTCAACCTGTATGCCTTGGCGGTCAACGAGGAAAATGCCTACGGCGGGCGCGTGGTCACTGCACCGACCAACGGTGCGGCAGGCATCGTGCCGGCAGTACTGCACTACTACATGCGCTTCGTCCCCGGCGCCAGTGAAGACGGCGTCGTGCGTTTTCTACTGACTGCCGCGGCCATTGGCATCCTGTACAAGGAAAACGCCTCGATCTCCGGGGCCGAGGTCGGCTGCCAGGGCGAAGTCGGGGTGGCCTGCTCGATGGCAGCCGGCGCCTTGTGCGAAGTGATGGGCGGCAGCGTGCAACAGGTGGAAAACGCTGCCGAAATCGGCATGGAGCACAACCTGGGGCTGACCTGCGACCCGATCGGTGGGCTGGTACAGGTGCCCTGCATCGAGCGCAACGCCATGGGCTCGGTCAAGGCCATCAATGCGGTGCGCATGGCCCTGCGTGGCGACGGGCAGCACTACGTGTCGCTCGACAAGGTCATCCGCACCATGCGCCAGACCGGCGCCGACATGAAAAGCAAATACAAGGAGACCGCCCGCGGCGGTCTGGCCGTCAACATCATTGAATGTTGACCCGACAACAAAACCAAGGAGTCATCGATGTCCGAAACACTGCACAAGACCCCGCTGCACGCCCTGCACCTGGAACTGGGCGCGCGCATGGTGCCATTCGCCGGCTTCGACATGCCGGTACAGTACCCGCTGGGCGTGCTCAAGGAGCACCTGCACACCCGTGAGCAGGCCGGCCTGTTCGATGTCTCGCACATGGGCCAGATCATCCTGCGCGGCAAGGATGCCGCCCAAGCCCTGGAAAGCCTGGTGCCAGTGGATATCATCGACCTGCCGGTGGGCATGCAGCGCTATGCCATGTTCACCAACGAGCAAGGTGGCATCCTCGACGACCTGATGGTTGCCAACCTGGGCGACGACACGCTGTTCCTGGTGGTCAACGCCGCCTGCAAGGAGCAGGATCTGGCCCACCTGCAGCAGCATATCGGTGACCGTTGCCAGATTCAGCCACTGTTCGAGGAACGTGCCCTGCTCGCCCTGCAAGGCCCGGCCGCAGTCACCGTGCTCGCGCGCCTGGCCCCGGAAGTGGCCGGCATGACCTTCATGCAGTTGCGCCCAGTCACCCTGCTGGGCGAAGACTGCTTCGTCAGCCGTTCGGGGTACACCGGCGAAGACGGTTATGAAATCTCGGTACCGGCCAAGGCTGCCGAAGCCCTGGCCAGACGCCTGCTGGCCGAGCCTGAAGTGCAGCCGATCGGCCTGGGCGCGCGCGACTCTCTGCGCCTGGAAGCTGGCCTGTGCCTGTATGGCCACGACATGGACACCGCCACCACGCCGGTCGAGGCCAGCCTGCTCTGGGCCGTGTCCAAGGTCCGCCGCGCCGACGGTGCGCGCGCTGGCGGCTTCCCCGGGGCCGAGGTGATCTTTGCCCAGCAGCAAGCCGGCGTGGCCCGCAAGCGTGTTGGCCTGCTGCCACAGGAACGTACGCCCGTGCGTGAAGGCGCAGAGATTGTCGATGCAGCTGACAAGCCCGTGGGTAAAGTCAGCAGTGGTGGCTTCGGCCCGACACTTGGCGCACCGGTTGCTATGGGTTATGTCGATATCGAACATGGCGCGCTGGACACTCCGCTGTTTGCCCTGGTGCGCGGCAAGAAGGTTGCCCTGAAAGTCAGCAAAACGCCTTTTGTGGCGCAACGTTACTATCGCGGTTGAACGCGGTACATGAGGTTTGCGAGCAGGTCGACTTATTCGTTTTCGAACCTGCCCCATAACTTATGAACATGGCGCCAGGCCAGGCGCCATGCCGTTTGCGATGAATTGTTCAGTTATCGAAAAAAGCCCGATTTTCCAGCTGACCAAGGGCTTGTTTTTTTCTCGGGAGTTGGCGTAGAGTCATTGCACTGTGTTTGCATGGGTCGCAACAGTTCGTGACCTGGGCCAGTAGCCGCAATCTGCTACAACCCGTTGGACGTGACTTACTTTCCTGCAACCCAGCCCAGTACTCTTTCACTCTTGATAACGTGAAAGTAACTGTCATTAAAATTTAAGCTTCATAGGAAATAAGACAATGGCTGAGCGTCAGAACGGTACCGTCAAGTGGTTCAATGACGAGAAAGGTTACGGCTTCATCACCCCAGAAAGCGGTGCTGATCTGTTCGTGCACTTCCGTGCCATCGAGGGCAACGGCTTCAAGAGCCTGAAAGAAGGCCAGAAGGTTACCTTCGAAGCAGTTCAGGGCCAAAAAGGCCTGCAAGCTGACAAGGTTCAAGTCCTCGGCTAAGCCGGTCGCGACTTCGAAGAAAGCCCCTGCCCAGTGCAGGGGTTTTTTTTTGCCCGTAGAATGGCGGCTTCGCCATTCGGAGCTGTCCTGCATGCCCAAGCCTCTGCTCTCACCCCAAGGTGACTTTCCGCCGGTCGGCCTGGGCCGGCGCCTGGCGGCGATGTTCTACGACTTCCTGTTGTGTACGGCCCTGCTGATCGTCACCGCAGGGGCCTACAAGATGATCCAGATGGCGATCATCGGCGAGGCACGCATGCGCGAGCTGACCGAGGCTGGTGCGCTGGACGGCGACCCGCTGCTGTCGACGATCCTGCTGTTTGCGCTGTTCGGTTTCTTTGCCAAGTTCTGGACCCACGGCGGGCAGACCCTGGGCATGCAGGTATGGGGCGTGCGGGTGCAAAACCTTGATGGCAGCGCAATCAGCCTGTGGCAGGCGCTGCTGCGCTTTATCGTGTCGATCGCCTCATGGCTGTGCCTGGGGCTGGGGTTCTTCTGGTCGCTGATCGACAAGCGCAAGCGCGGCTGGCATGACATTTATTCGCAGACACAGCTGGTGCGGGTACCGAAACAGAAGAAATAAGCCAGTCAGTTGGCGTTGTCAGGGCTGCTTTGCAGCCCATCGCCGGCAAGCCAGCTCCCACTGGGGCCGCGCAATTGCTGAGGTCTGCGCTGTACCTGTGGGAGCCGGTTTGCCGGCGATGGGCCGCAAAACGATTACCTGACTGGTATTAACCCTGAGGTCGGGTTTCTCGTGTCATCAGGCCATCATCCCGCCCGGCGCAGCAACCATAAGCCCGCCAGTGCACACACACCGGCCGGGATCACCACCGCCAACAGCGGCGGGAAGCCGAACACCTGGCTCGAAGGGCCAAGCAGGTCGCCGGCAATACGGAACACAAAGCCCACCAGTACGCCAGTGAACACGCGCTGGCCGAGGGTCACCGAACGCAGCGGCCCGAAGATGAACGAAATCGCCATCAGGACCAACGCCGCGGTCACCGCCGGCTGCAGCACCTTGGTCCAGAATGCCAGCCAGTAACGGGCATTGTTCAGGCCCTGGTCGGACAGGTAATGGATGTAGTCCCACAGCCCGGTGATCGACAGCGACTCCGGGGCCAGCACCACGGTATTGAGCAGTTGTGGGGTCACCGAGACATCCCAGCGTTCTGCCGAGCTCTTCACCACTTCGGTGTGATCGCCACGGAAGTAGGTGGTGCTGACATCGCTGAGTACCCAATGATCGCTCTCATAACGCGCCCGGCGCGCGAAACTCGACGTGACGATCTTGCGCTCGTCGTCGAAGCGGTAGCGGGTCACACCCAGCAACAGGCCATTGGGCTGTACCGAGTTGATATGCACGAACTCATCACCCTGGCGGTGCCACATGCCGCGCTTGGAGCTCTGCGCCTCACCGCCGCCCTGGGCCAGGGAACGGTCGGCCTGGGCCTTGTTCTCGCTGATTGGCGCCACGTACTCGCCAATCAGCAGGCCGACCAGCATCAGCACCAGCATCGGCTTCATCACCGCCCAGACGATGCGCCCGATGGAAACCCCGGCGGCACGCATGATGGTCAGTTCGCTGCTGCTGGCCAGGCTGCCCAGGCCGATCAGGCAGCCGATCAGTGCCGCCATCGGCAACATGTCGTAGAGCCGGCGGGGCGCTGTAAGAAGCGTGAACCAGCCAGCATCCATGACGGTATAGGTATCGCTCAGGTCGCTCATTTCGTCGATGAAGGCGAACAACGAAGCCAGGCCCAGAATGATGCCCAGTACGGCCAGGATGGCCATCAGCACGCTCTGGCCGATGTAGCGGTCGAGTTTAACCATGGGCCACCTCCGCACGACGGGCGGCACGCTTGAGCCGTAGCGGCTCCCAGTACATCAGGCCCAGGCCGATGAGCAGGAACAGGCCATGCACCCACCACATGCCTAGGGCGATCGGCAGCTTGCCTTTCTCCAGAGCGCCACGTACGGAAATCAGCATCGTCAGGTAGGCCATGTACAGAAGAATCGCCGGCAGCAGCTTGAGGAAGCGGCCCTGGCGTGGATTGACCCGGGACAGCGGCACTGCCAGCAGGGTCACGATGAATACCAGGATCGGCAAGGAGATGCGCCATTGCAGCTCGGCACGTTCGCGTAGCCCGGCATTGCCGATCAGTTGGGAGGTAGGAATGGCTTCACGCTCGGTCACTTCCTCACTGACTTCAGGCTTGGGCAACAGCACGCCATAGGTGTCGTACTTGATCGCCCGGTAATCGGCCTGGCCAGGGTTGCCGTCATAGCGGTAGCCATTCTGCAACACCAGATAGCGATTGCCGTCGGCCTGCACTTCCTGATGGCCCTTTTCGGCTACCAGCACGGACGGTGCACGGTCCTTGGTCTTGTCCTGGTTGAAGCGCTTCTCGGAGATGAACACACCGGTGAGGTTGCTGCGATCATCGGTCAGCTCCTCGGTGTAGGTCACCCGCGAACCGTCGCGCAGGGTCTGGAAGCGGCCCGGCACCAAGGTATCGAACTCGGTCAGGGCATCCTGCTGGCCAATGATCTGCTGCACCTGGGCAACGCCCAGTGGCGCCAGGCTCAGGCTCAGCCAGGCCACCAGCAAGGCGACCAGCGCTGCAGGTGCCATGGTCAGGCCGAGCAGGCGTTGCTGGCTCATGCCGGTGGCCGACAGCACGGTCATCTCGCTTTCCAGATACAGCCGGCCATAGGCCAGAAGGATGCCGAGGAACAGCCCCAATGGCAGGATCAGTTGCAAGAAACCGGGCAGGCGGAAGCCCATGATCAGGAACAGCACGCTCGGGTCGAGCACGCCCTGGGCCGCCTGGGCCAGGTACTTGATGAAACGCCCGCTCATGATGATCACCAGCAGCACTGCGCTGACGGCGCTCAAGGTCACCAGGACCTCGCGGGAGAGATAACGAAAGACGATCAAACCAGACACTCCTGGGTTGTCAGGGGCGGACTGCCAAACAAAGGCTTACGACAGCCAAGACCAATGCCGGTTCGCCGGGGGCGAACCTCCTTGTAAAGTGCGCGCATTATCCTGTGATTGGCCGCGCCTGTCACTTGGCCGCGCATCAAGGCTGACAACGGGGTTGTCAGCACGCTTGCCGCAGGCTCAAACTGGCAGCTTTTCCACTGGCCCGCGACCACGCGGCCAGGCCCGCCCAGAGCGCAAGAACTCAAAGCGCCAACTGCACAGATCATTCGGGGACCCTGACATGGAACTGGTTGTAAAAAGCGTAGCTGCTGCATCCGTAAAAACCGCCACCCTGGTCGTACCGGTCGGCGAAGGGCGCAAGCTCGGCGCCGTTGCCAAAGCTGTCGACCTGGCCACCGACGGTGCCATCAGTGCCGTGCTCAAGCGTGGCGACCTGGCCGGCAAGCCAGGCCAGACGCTGCTGCTGCAAAACCTGCCTGGCCTCAAGGCCGAGCGCGTACTGCTGGTGGGCAGCGGCAAGGACGAAGCCCTCGGTGACCGCGCCTGGCGCAAACTGGTCACCAGCGTTGCCGGCGTGCTGAAAGGCCTCAACGGCAGCGACGCGGTACTGGCACTGGACGACATCGCCGTCAGCAACCGTGATGCCCACTACGGCAAATACCGCCTGCTGGCCGAAACCCTGCTCGATGGCGAATACGTGTTCGACCGTTTCAAGAGCCAGAAAGCCGAGCCACGCGCGCTGAAAAAGATCACCCTGCTGGCCGACAAGGCCGGCCTGGCCGAAGTGGAGCGCGCGGCACACCACGCCACCGCCATCGCCACCGGCATGGCCTTCACCCGCGACCTGGGCAACCTGCCGCCGAACCTCTGCCACCCGAGCTACCTGGCCGAGCAGGCCAAGGAGCTGGGCAAGGCTCACAAAGGCCTCAAGGTCGAAGTGTTCGACGAGAAGAAGATCAAGGACCTGGGCATGGGCGCGTTCTACGCGGTCGGCCAGGGCAGCGAACAGCCGCCACGCCTGATCGTCCTGCAATACCAGGGCGCCAAGAAGAGCGACAAACCGTTCGTGCTGGTCGGTAAAGGCATCACCTTCGACACCGGCGGCATCAGCCTCAAGCCCGGTGCCGGCATGGACGAGATGAAGTACGACATGTGCGGCGCCGCCAGCGTGTTCGGCACCCTGCGCGCCGTACTTGAACTGAAGCTGCCGATCAACCTGGTATGCATCCTGGCCTGCGCCGAGAACATGCCGAGCGGCAACGCCACCCGGCCGGGCGACATCGTCACCACCATGAGCGGGCAGACCGTTGAAATCCTCAACACCGACGCCGAAGGCCGCCTGGTGCTGTGCGATGCACTGACCTACGCCGAACGTTTCAAGCCACAAGCGGTGATCGACATCGCGACCCTGACCGGCGCTTGCATCGTTGCCCTGGGCAGCCACACCGCAGGCCTGCTGGGCAACAACGACGAGCTGATCGGCCAGTTGCTCGACGCCGGCAAGCGCGCCGACGACCGCGCCTGGCAGCTACCGCTGTTCGATGAGTACCAGGAGCAGCTGGACAGCCCGTTCGCCGACATCGCCAACATCGGTGGGCCGAAGGCCGGCACCATCACCGCCGCCTGCTTCCTGTCGCGGTTCGCCAAAGCCTACAACTGGGCGCACCTGGACATCGCCGGCACCGCCTGGGTCAGCGGGGGCAAGGACAAGGGCGCCACCGGCCGCCCGGTTCCGCTGCTGACCCAGTACCTGCTCGACCGCGCCAGCGCCTGATGCCGTGAGGCCGGTGATGCCCCAAGGCGTCACCGGCCGGCAGAGCGAACCATGAGTAAAGTCGATTTCTACATCCTGCCCACCGACTCGCTGTCGGCACGACTGGATTTCGCCTGCAAGCTGTGCGAAAAGGCCTGGCGCCTCGGCCACCGGGTCTACCTGCATTGCCAGGACGCCGAACAGCGCAGCGAGCTGGACCAACGCCTGTGGCGCTTCAAGGGCGAAGCGTTCGTACCCCACGACCTGGCGGAGGCACATGCCGACGCCACAGTGGCCTTGGGTGTGTCCGACAACGCCGGCGAGCATCGGGACCTTCTGATAAACCTGGGCGCTGATGTGCCCGGCTTTGTCGGGCAATTCGAGCGGGTTGCCGAAATCGTTGTCGAGCAAGCGGATATCCGCCAATCGGCCCGCGAACGATTCCGTTTCTACCGCGAACAGGGCTATGCTCTGCAAGACCACCGCTTACAGCGACTTTGACGACGATGGACAAGCCTTCCGCCCTACCCGATTCCGCCCATCTGCTCGACGACCTCGAGTCGATTCGCCAGTTGCTGGGCGACGCCGACCTGCAACCACCGCTGCTCACCGAGACGGTGGAACAGATTCCGCTGCTGCTCGACACCCCGGCCGGCAACACCCTGCCAGCACCTGAACCGGCTGCAGCACCCGACGAAGCAGAACCCGAAGAAGACCCGCAGACCCGCCGCCAGGACACACTGCTGCACCTGGAGGCCGAGCTACGCGCCGCAGCGCAATTGATCATGCAGGACGTGATCAACGACTTCACCCCGCATATCGAAACCGAGATCAAGCGCCGGCTCGATGCGCGTATCGAGCGGCTGATCAAGCGTTCTGAATAAGCCTGACAAACGCGGCGCACTCTTCGCGGATTTACCCCGCGAAGAGTGCCCATAGGTCTTGCAGCTTGTCGCTTGAAGCTCGCAGCTCCGTTATACTTCCCGGCTTTCCCGAATAAATGCACAGGGTCCCGCCGCGCATGGATAAGACCTACCAGCCGCACGCCATCGAAACTTCCTGGTACAACACCTGGGAGTCCGAAAACTATTTCGCTCCACAAGGTGCAGGTGAGTCCTACACCATCATGATCCCGCCACCGAACGTGACGGGCAGCCTGCACATGGGCCACGGTTTCAACAACGCGATCATGGACGCCCTGATCCGTTTCCGTCGCATGCAGGGCCGCGACACCTTGTGGCAGCCGGGTACCGACCACGCCGGTATCGCCACCCAGATGCTGGTCGAGCGCCAGCTCGAAGCCAAGGGCCAGAACCGTCACGACCTTGGCCGTGACGCCTTCCTGGACAAGGTCTGGGAATGGAAAGAGCAGTCTGGCGGCAACATCAGCCGGCAGATCCGTCGCCTGGGCTCGTCGGTAGACTGGAGCCGCGAACGCTTCACCATGGATGACGGCCTGTCCGAAGCGGTCAAGGAAGCCTTCGTGCGCCTGCACGAAGACGGCCTGATCTACCGTGGCAAGCGCCTGGTCAACTGGGACACCAAGCTGCACACGGCCATCTCCGACCTCGAAGTGGAAAACCATGACGAGAAAGGCCACCTGTGGAACCTGCGTTACCCGCTGGCCGACGGTGCCAGAACTGCCGACGGCCAGGATTACCTGGTGGTTGCCACCACCCGCCCGGAAACCCTGCTGGGTGACGCTGCGGTAGCGGTCAACCCGAACGATGAGCGCTACCAGGCACTGATCGGCAAGTTCGTCGAGCTGCCGCTGGTCGGCCGTCGCATCCCGATCATCGCCGATGACTACTGCGACCCCGAGTTCGGCACCGGCTGCGTGAAGATCACCCCGGCCCACGACTTCAATGACTATGAAGTCGGCAAGCGCCACAACCTGCCGCTGCTCAACATCTTCGACAAGAACGCCCTGGTGCTGCCCGCCGCCCAGGCGTTCAACCTCGATGGCAGCGTCAATGAGCAAGCGGACACTCGCCTGCCCGCCCAGTACGCCGGCCTCGACCGCTTCGTCGCGCGCAAGCAGATCGTCGCCGACCTGGACGCTCAGGGGCTGCTGGTCAGCATCGACGACCACGCTTTGAAAGTACCAAAGGGCGACCGCTCCGGCACGATCATCGAGCCATGGCTGACCGACCAGTGGTACGTTTCCACCAAGCCGCTGGCCGAACCTGCGATTGCCGCCGTTGAAGATGGCCGCATCCAGTTCGTGCCCAAGCAGTACGAAAACATGTACTTCTCCTGGATGCGCGACATCCAGGATTGGTGCATCAGCCGTCAGCTGTGGTGGGGCCACCGGATCCCGGCGTGGTACGACGAGGCCGGCCAGGTCTATGTCGGCCGCAACGAAGCCGAAGTGCGCGCCAAGCACGACCTGGGCGCCGACGTGGTACTGCGCCAGGACGACGACGTGCTCGACACCTGGTTCAGCTCGGGGCTGTGGACCTTCTCCACCCTCGGCTGGCCGGAGCAGACCGAATTCCTCAAGAAATTCCACTCCACCGACGTGCTGGTCACAGGCTTTGACATCATCTTCTTCTGGGTTGCCCGGATGATCATGCTGACCATGCACCTGATCAAGAACGAGGATGGCACGCCGCAGGTCCCGTTCAAGACCGTGTACGTGCACGGCCTGGTACGTGACGGCCAGGGCCAGAAGATGTCCAAGTCCAAGGGCAACGTGCTCGACCCGCTGGACATCGTTGACGGCATCACCCTGGACGCCCTGCTGGAAAAACGCACCAGCGGCATGATGCAGCCCAAGCTGGCCGAGAAAATCGCCAAGCAGACCAAGGCCGAGTTCCCGGAAGGCATTGCCAGCTACGGCACCGACGCCCTGCGCTTCACCTTCTGCTCGCTGGCCTCCACTGGCCGCGACATCAAGTTCGACATGGGCCGCGTCGAAGGCTATCGCAACTTCTGCAACAAGATCTGGAACGCCGCCCGCTATGTGCTGGACAAAGGCGAGGACTGCGGCCAGAACGGCGAAGCCTATGAACTGTCGCTGGCCGACCGCTGGATCATCTCGCAGCTGCAGCGCACCGAAGCCGAAGTGACCCGCCAGCTCGAGCAGTTCCGTTTCGACCTGGCCAGCCAGGCCCTGTACGAGTTCATCTGGAACCAGTACTGCGACTGGTATCTGGAACTGTCCAAGCCGGTACTGTGGGACGAAAACGCTCCGGTAGAGCGCGCCCGCGGCACCCGTCGCACCCTGGTGCGCGTGCTGGAAGTGGCGCTGCGCCTGGCTCATCCGTTCATGCCGTTCATCACCGAAGAAATCTGGCAGCGCATCGCGCCGCTGGCAGGCATCGACGGCAAGACCATCATGCTGCAGCCGTGGCCAGTGGCCAACGAAAGCCGCATCGATACCGCCGCCGAAGGCGATATCGAATGGCTCAAGGAGCTGATGGTCGGCCTGCGTAACATCCGCGCCGAAATGAACATCGGCCCGGGCAAGCCCCTGCCACTGTTCCTGAAGAACGCCAACGCCGACGACCAGCGCCGCCTGCAGGAAAACGAAGCCCTGCTCAAGAAGCTGGCCAAGGTCGAGTCGTTCACCGTGCTCGGCGAGGCCGACGAAGCGCCGCTGTCGGCCACCGCACTGGTGGGCGATCTGCAGGTGCTGGTGCCGATGGCCGGCCTGATCGACAAGGACGCCGAGCTGGCTCGCCTGAACAAGGAAATCCAGCGCCTGCAAGGTGAAGTGCAACGCGTCGGCGGCAAGCTGTCGAACGCCGCCTTCGTCGACAAGGCACCGCCTGCGGTGATCGAGAAGGAGCGCGCCAAGCTGGCCGAGTCCGAGCAGGCCCTGGCCAACTTCACCGAGCAGCATGCGCGGATCGCTGCGCTGTAACAGTTACATCGCTGACTGACCGGCGGGGGCTTCGCCCCCGATCGCGACACAGGGCCGCCCCTACAGATTCGATGCCGGATTCAACGGCACCGCTTCCTGTAGGAGCGGCCTTGTGTCGCGAAAGGGCCGCACAGCGGCCCCAGGCCAGCGATGCCCATTTGGATTCAAGCATGACCCAGAAACCCACCCTGCACCCGCGCAACCGCCATCAGGGGCGCTACGACTTCCCCAGCCTGATCAAGGCCCACCCGGACCTGGCCCGTTTCACCATCACCAACCCCCACGGCAAACCCAGCATCGACTTCGCCAACCCCGAAGCCGTGCGGGTGTTCAACCGCGCCTTGCTCAAGGCCCAGTACGGCATCCAGCACTGGGACATTCCCGCCGATTACCTGTGCCCGCCGATACCCGGCCGCGCCGACTATATCCACGTCGCCGCCGACCTGTTGGCCGAGGACAACGCTGGCGAAGTGCCCAAAGGCGCTCAGGTGCGCGCCCTGGACATTGGCGTGGGTGCCAACTGCATCTACCCGCTGCTCGGCCACAGCGATTACCGCTGGCGCTTCCTCGGCTCGGACATCGACCCGGTGGCACTGGCCTCGGCCAAGGCGATCGTCCAGGCCAACAACCTGAGCAAAGCCATCGCACTACGTCAGCAGAACAACGCCAAGCTCATTCTCGGCACCCTGCTCGAGGAAGACGAACGCTTCGACCTGACCTTGTGCAACCCGCCCTTCCACGCCTCACGCGAGGAAGCCACCCGTGGCAGCCAGCGCAAGTGGAAGAACCTCGGCAAACAGGACCCCAAGCGCAAGCTGCCCGTGCTCAACTTCGGCGGGCAGAACAACGAGCTGTGGTGTGAAGGTGGCGAGATCCGCTTCGTCAGCCAGCTGGTTGGCGAAAGCGTGCAGTACGCTTTGCAAGTGCTGTGGTTCACCAGCCTGGTGTCCAAGGCCGGCAACCTGCCCGGCATCGAAGCGGCGCTGAAAAAGGCCGGCGCCAAGGCCGTACGGATCGTTGAGATGGGCCAGGGGCAGAAACAGAGCCGTATGGTCGCATGGAGCTTCCACGACCATGGCCAACGCCAGGCCTGGAACGAGCGACGCAAATCACAGGCATGAAAAAACCGCGCCCGGGCAAGCCGGGCGCGGTTTGGTCAATGCATCAACGAATTACTTGTTGATAGCGTCGGTCAGCGACTTGGCCGGCACGAACTTGACGACTTTCTTGGCAGCGATTTCGATGGCGGCGCCAGTCGAAGGGTTGCGGCCGGTACGGGCAGGACGCTCGGAGACTTTCAGCTTGCCGATGCCTGGCAGGGTGATTTCAGCGCCGTTTTCCAGCTGGTCGGCAACGATCTGGCCCAGTTGCTCCAGAGCGTTTTTGGCGGTGGCTTTCGGCTGAGCGATCGACTCGGCGATATCGGCAATCAGTTGGTCTTTGGTCAATGCCATGGTGGTGTTCCTTCCCTATCAAATTCAGTGGTTATGCAGCGCTCTACGACGTTATCGGGCCAGCCCCTGAAGTTTGGAGGGCCGCGCCAATCGGGCATGTAGATGCGTAAATCGGCGTTTGGTTCGACACGGAACGAGCGCGCTGCCAGCAATGCGCCACCCGAGGTGCGCAAGACCGCGCAAAGCTACCACAGGAATGGATAAATATCCGCTGCCCGCTTCAATTTAGTGCAGGTTTTTCGGGGGTTTTAGCCAAATTCGCAAAAAATTGAACAAAAAAACAACAACCGGCATTTCTGCCAACATCCGGCCACTGCATCACCTGTCGTCTGGGGTAAACTTGACGACTTTTGCAGCGCGGCGCCTGGCCGCCCACGACTGACCGAGAATTCCATGCCAATCCGTCATTGCATCGTTCACCTGATCGACAAGAAGCCCGATGGCAGCCCCGCCGTGCTGCATGCACGGGATACCGAGCTGGGCGCATCGGACGCTATCGAAAACCTGCTGGCCGACCTCAACGACAGCTACAACGCCAAGCAGGGCAAAGCCTGGGGCTTCTTCCACGGCGAATCCGGCGCCTACCCGCTGAGCGGCTGGCTAAAGCAGTACCTGGAACAGGAAAAGGACTTTGCCGCCTTCAGCCGCGTTGCCGTCGAGCATCTGCAAAAGCTGATGGAAGAATCCAACCTGTCCACCGGCGGCCACATCCTTTTCGCCCACTACCAGCAAGGCATGACCGACTACCTGGCCATCGCCCTGCTGCACCACAGCGAAGGCGTGGCGGTGAACGCCGAACTGGATGTGACGCCCTCGCGTCACCTGGACCTCGGCCAGTTGCACCTGGCGGCACGTATAAACCTGTCGGAGTGGAAGAACAACCAGAACTCCAAGCAGTACATCTCGTTCATCAAGGGCAAGAATGGCAAGAAGGTTTCGGATTACTTCCGCGACTTCATCGGCTGCCAGGAAGGCGTCGACGGCCCAGGCGAAACCCGCACCCTGCTCAAAGCCTTCAGCGACTTCGTTGAAAGCGAGGACCTGCCAGAAGAAGCCGCACGCGAAAAGACCCAGACCCTGGTCGACTACGCTACCACCCAGACCAAACTGGGCGAGCCGGTAACCTTGGAAGAGCTGTCCAGCCTGATCGACGAAGACCGCCCCAAGGCCTTCTACGACCACATCCGCAACAAGGACTACGGCCTGTCGCCAGAGATCCCGGCGGACAAACGCACCCTCAACCAGTTCCGCCGCTTCACCGGGCGCGCCGAAGGCCTGTCGATCAGCTTCGAAGCGCACCTGCTGGGGGACAAGGTGGAATATGACGAGGTGGCGGGCACACTGATCATCAAAGGCCTGCCGACGCAGCTGGTAGACCAGCTCAAGCGCCGCAAGGACTGATCAACCGCTGGCATAGGAGGCGACCAAAGCCTCCTTCGCGGCCTTGCGCAACTTCTTCACCAGGCGCTCCTGGCGCAATGCCTCGCCCTTGTCCGGCCATTGCTCGACGTAGACCAGCGCCTGCGCCGGGCTGGTCTTGAAATAACGCGCCCCCTGCCCTTTCTGATGCGCCATGAAACGCCGCTGCGGATCATCACTGATGCCGCAGTACAGCGAACCATTGGCAGCCCTCACCAGGTAGACATACCAAGGTTTGCAGATGGGGTTCTCGGATACGTCGCTCACGATGCTTGTGCCTGGCTGCAAAGCCGACAGCTTAACCGCTCAGTTCGCCTGCTGGAACGCACGCAGCCCTTTGAACGCCTGCTGGCGCACCTTGTTCTGCAGCATGGGCGACCACCCCAGCAACACACCGGGTGCACCCAGCGCCTGACGCGACCAGCGCCACAGGTCGAAGCTGTCGTCATGCTGGCAGATCAACCCGTCGCGGATGACGAAGCGCGCCTGGATATCGTTGACCACGGTACGGCCGGTCTGGCTGAACAAGTAGGTCGCCACCCAATGTGCACAGGCGCTGCGCTCGTCTGCGCGGACCTGGTCGAACGTCAGCGAGAAGTCCTTGGCGCGGGTGGTGAGCATACGCCACATGTCACCGGCATCACGGCCGCGCAGGGTACCGAAAACCGGGTCACTGAAGACGATGTCATCGCTGTAGCAAGCCACCATCGCTTCGGCGTCCAGCCGCTGGAAAGCTTGATAGAAGCGGGTGATCAGGTCACGGTTGGCGTCGCTCATGGGCAGGCCCGTCCTGGGAATGGAAAGCTGCACGATAATCCGTGGGCACAGGCAATGCCATGCCCATTTACAACATGAATGCCAGGTGGCTCCATGCAGGCTTCAGAGCCTTTCGCTACTGACTTTGACATGCAGCGCCCGCCCTGCCCCGAGGCCGAACACGATGGCCCCCACACCCAATACGGCAAAGATCCAGCCCACTGCGGCCCAGCCGCCCGTCATGTCATGTACCAAGCCCACCGCAAAGGGGCCCATGGAGGCAAGGGTGTAACCCACGCCCTGGGCCATGCTCGACAGGTTGGCCGCCACGTGGGCGTCTTTCGAACGCAGCACGATCAACGTCAGCGCCAAGGCAAAAGTACCGCCCTGCCCCAGGCCCAGCAGCACCGCCCAGCCCCACAGGCCAGACAGCGGCGCATACAGGCAGCCGAACAGGCCGGCCAGGGTAATGAGCATGACTAGCACGATTGCCAGCCGCTGGTCTTTGCCCCGCGTGGCCAGCCAGGGTGCACTCAGCGAGCTGACCAGTTGCACGATCACCGAGCCGGAGAGCACCAGGCCCGCCTCGGTCGGGCTCAGACCACGGCCAATGAGGATAGACGGCAACCAGCCGAAAACGATATACGCCAGCGACGACTGCAACCCCATGTACAAAGTCACTTGCCAGGCCAGTGGATCGCGCCACAGCCCTCTCACTCGGTAAGCCACCTTGTGCAGGCCATGCCCCTGGCGCGCCTGGGGCAACCAGACCAGCATGGCCAGTAATGCAGGGATCATCCAGAAACCCAGGCCCAAAGCCCAACTGCCGTGCAAATGCTCGGTCAGCGGTACGGTGGCGCCTGCCGCCATGGCTGCGCCCAGGCAAAGGGCCATGGTGTAGACCCCCGTCAAGGTGCCGGCATGCTTGGGAAAATCACGTTTGACGATGCCAGGCAACAGCACACCGATGATGCCAATGCTGGCACCGGCCATGATGCTGCCAAGAAATACCCCGGTCGCCCCCCAAGCACTGCGCAGAACGATGCCCAGCGCCAGCGTCAGCAAGATGCCGACGATCACCCGCTCGCTGCCCCAGCGCCGCGCAAGCAGCGGTGCAAGCGGCGCGAACAGCCCAAGGCAGAGCACTGGCAAGGTCGTCAGCAGCCCCGCCTGAGAGGCACTAAGGCCAAGGCTTTCACTGACCAGGCCAAGTACCGGGGCCATGCTCGACAGCGCGGGGCGCAGGTTCAGGGCGACCAGTACCAGGCCCAACAGCAGCAACCAGGGCCGCTGCAGCACCACAGGCTGGGCCTGCACTTGCGCATCATCGGCTTCGGCATCGATCAGCAGTTCATCCAGCTCGCGCTCGCGGGCAGGTGTGTCACGGGTCATTGGTTCAGCCATGGCCTTCTCGTGGTCAGGATTCGATGAGGGTCCGGCTCAGGCCCTTGGCCCGCTCCGGATCGCGTTGTTCGATGGCGTCGAGGATCTGGCCATGCAGATCGAAAGTGGCCTGACAGCGCGGGACAGTGGCCATGTTGTGCTGCAACGCGGCAGCCACGACACCCGAGAAATAGCGGTACAACTCGCTCAGCGCCGGGTTGTGTGCAGCGTCGATCAGGCGTTGGTGGAACGCCAGGTCGCAACTGATATAAGCATCCACATCACCATGAAAATGTTCGGCGCTGCCTTTTAGCGCGATGCGCAGGGCATGCAAGTCGTCATCGGTACGCCGCAGTGCTGCCAGGCCTATCGCCTCGGTTTCGAGGATGTGCCGCGTTTCCCTCGCCTGCTCCAGCGTGCAGCGGGACATTGCCTGCACCGCCTGCAGTGGGTCCTGGCAAGTACGCAGGTAACTGCCGTCTCCCTGGCGGATTTCCACCAGGCCGCTGAAGGCCAGCACGCGCATGGCCTCACGCACGGTATTGCGGCTGATGCCCAACTCCAAAGCCAGCTCCGGCTCGGTGGGCAGGCGCTGCCCTACCCGCCAGTCACCTTGGAGAATGCGCTCACGCATGCGCTCCACCGCGAGCTCTACCAAGGATCGCTTGGTCAATTCACTGCCCATGCCTAATCAACCAATCATCCGACGAATTTGCGTATGTTAAGCCAGCGTGGGGGGCAGATCAAATCACCGCGCCGGCCAAACCAGTGGGGCCGCTATGCGGCCCCACTGGATATCAGCTCAGCGCATCAATCAGCGCCTGGTTCATTTCTGGCGTACCGATGGTGATACGCAGGAACTGGGCAATCCGCTGTTGCTTGAAGTGGCGCACAATCACACCTTGCTCACGCAGACGTGCCGCCAGCTGCGCCGCATCCTCCTGCGGGTGGCGGGCGAAGATGAAGTTGGCCGCCGATGGCAGCACCTCGAAACCCTTGGCAGTCAACTGCTCCACCAGTGCCTCACGGCTGTCGATCACCTTGCGGCAGGTGTCTTCGAAGTACGCCTGGTCTTCGAATGCCGCAGCGGCACCGACGATCGCCATGCGGTCCAGTGGATACGAGTTGAAGCTGTTCTTGATCCGCTCCAGCGCCTCGATGAGGTCCGGGTGCCCTACCGCCAGGCCAACCCGCAGGCCCGCCAGCGAGCGCGACTTCGACAGGGTCTGGGTCACCAGCAGGTTGTCGTAGCGGTTCACCAGGCTGATAGCCGTCTGGCCACCAAAGTCGATATAGGCTTCATCGACCACCACCACCGAGTCGCGGTTGGCCTGCAACAACTGCTCGATTGCCTGCAGCGGCAACAGGCAACCGGTCGGCGCATTCGGGTTGGGGAAGATGATCCCGGCGTTAGGCTTCTGGTAGTCCTCGACACGGATCTGGAACTGTTCATCCAGCGCCACAGGCTCGAACGGGATGCCATACAGGCCGCAGTAGACCGGGTAGAAGCTGTAGCTGATGTCCGGGAACAACAGCGGGCCGCCGTGCTGGAACAGGCCGTGGAAAATGTGCGCCAGCACCTCGTCCGAGCCGTTGCCTACGAACACCTGCCCAGTGGTTACACCGTAATACTCGGCTACCGCCTGCTTGAGCCGGTCACCATTGGGGTCCGGGTACAGCCGCAGGTTGTCGTTCAGCTCGCCGCGCATGGCCTCCAGCGCCTTGGGCGACGGGCCATAGGGGTTTTCGTTGGTATTGAGCTTGACCAACCGGGCCAGCTTGGGCTGCTCCCCGGGGACGTAAGGCACCAGGTCCTTGACGAAGGGGCTCCAGAATCGACTCATGCTCAGTTCCCCTTGTCTTGGGTCAGGATACGGTATTCGGCGCTGCGGGCGTGGGCGGTCAGCGACTCGCCACGGGCCAGGACCGAGGCAGTGTGGCCCAGCTCGGATGCACCCTGCTCGGAGCAGAAGATGATCGACGAACGCTTCTGGAAGTCATAAACACCCAGTGGCGACGAGAAACGCGCGGTACCGGAAGTCGGCAGCACATGGTTGGGGCCGGCGCAGTAGTCGCCGAGCGCTTCGCTGGTGTGACGGCCCATGAAGATCGCGCCCGCGTGACGGATCTGCCCCAACCAGGCCTGCGGATCGGCGACCGACAGCTCCAGGTGTTCGGGGGCAATGCGATTGGCCACCTCGATGGCTTGCTGCATGTCGCGCACCTGGATCAACGCGCCCCGGCCATTGATCGATTTCTCGATGATCTCGGCGCGCTCCATGGTTGGCATCAGCTTGTCGATGCTGGCAGCCACACGGTCGAGGAATTCGGCATCCGGGCTGACCAGAATGGCCTGGGCATCTTCGTCGTGCTCGGCCTGCGAGAACAGGTCCATGGCAATCCAGTCGGGGTCCGTCTGGCCGTCGCACACCACGAGGATTTCCGAAGGGCCGGCAATCATGTCGATACCCACCTGGCCAAACACGTGGCGCTTGGCGGTGGCCACGTAGATGTTGCCTGGGCCGACGATCTTGTCTACCTGTGGCACGCTCTCGGTGCCATATGCCAGGGCCGCGACCGCTTGGGCACCACCGACGGTGAACACGCGGTCGACACCTGCGATGCAGGCTGCAGCCAGGACCAGCTCGTTGACTTCACCGCGCGGCGTAGGCACCACCATGACCACTTCAGCCACGCCCGCGACCTTGGCCGGGATGGCGTTCATCAGTACCGACGACGGATAGGACGCTTTTCCGCCAGGTACATACAAGCCGGCGCGATCGAGCGGGGTAACCTTCTGGCCCAATACGGTACCGTCGGCCTCGGTGTACTGCCAGGAGTCCTGCTTTTGCCGCTCGTGGTAGATACGCACGCGCTCGGCGGCCTTCTCCAGGGCGGTACGCTGGGCGTCGGTGATGCGGGTCAGGGCCAGTTCCAGACGTTCACGCCCAAGGATCAGGTCGTTGATGGACGTAGCGCTTACACCATCGAAACGCTGGGTGAATTCCACCAGCGCCGCATCGCCGCGCTCGCGCACGGCCTTGATGATGTCGAGCACGCGCTGGTTGACCGCGTCATCGGACACACTTTCCCAGCTCAGCAGATGATCCAGATGTCGGGCGAAATCCGGATCAGCGGCGTTGAGACGGGCAATTGCAGTGGACACGGTCATGGCGAGGGCCTCGATTATTAGCGAATGCTCAGGCGCCCTAGGCTACCAGTCCATCCGCGCGGGCACCCGAGAAAAGTGGCTATGACGCGGATAGACGGGCGCGACAGCAGAGGTCGCGCGTTCGAGTCAGCCGCGGTGTCGCGTTTCGACAGCGTGACGCAGGGTGTCGATCAGGCTCTGGATGCGGGCATGCTGCATCTTCATGGATGCCTTGTTGACCACCAGGCGCGAGCTGATCGTGGCGATCAGGTCCTGGGGCTCCAGGCCATTGGCGCGCAGGGTGTTGCCGGTGTCGACCACGTCGATGATCTTGTCGGCGAGCTTGATCAGCGGCGCCAGCTCCATCGAACCGTACAGTTTGATGATGTCGACCTGGCGGCCTTGCTCGGCATAGTAGCGCTTGGCTACGTTGACGAACTTGGTGGCAACGCGCAGGCGGCCCTTGGGCTCGGGAGCACCGACCACGCCTGCGGTCATCAGTTTGCAGCGGGCGATCTGCAGGTCCAGCGGCTCATACAAGCCCTGGCCGCCGTACTCCATCAGCACGTCCTTGCCCGCCACACCGAGGTCGGCGGCACCATGCTCGACATAGGTCGGCACGTCGGTGGCGCGCACGATCAGCAGACGCACGTCGTCCTGGGTGGTTGGAATGATCAGCTTGCGGCTCTTGTCCGGATTCTCGGTCGGCACGATACCGGCCTCGGCCAGCAATGGCAGGGTATCGTCGAGGATGCGGCCTTTGGAAAGCGCGATGGTCAACATTGGAACGTCGGTCCTTAAGCGGCTACAACCGACCCGGTCAGCGACCCGGCCGTGTTCAATTCAATGGGCGCATCCTTGCGCCGACGAGGCACTAGCCCGGTACGCGACGGATCTTCGCACCCAGCATCTGCAGTTTCTCTTCGATACACTCGTAACCACGGTCGATGTGGTAGATGCGGTCGATCAAGGTATCGCCTTCGGCGACCAGCGCCGACAGCACCAGGCTGGCGGAAGCACGCAGGTCAGTGGCCATGACCGGTGCACCCTTGAGTGCCGGCACGCCCGTGACGATGGCGGTGTTGCCCTCGACCTGGATATGCGCGCCCATGCGGTGCATTTCGTACACGTGCATGAAGCGGTTCTCAAAGATCGTCTCGATGACCGCGCCGGTGCCTTCGGCAATGGCGTTGAGCGAGATGAACTGTGCCTGCATGTCGGTCGGGAACGCCGGGTACGGGGCGGTACGCAGGTTGACGGCTTTTGGCCGCTTGCCATGCATGTTCAGCTCGATCCAGTCCTCGCCGGTGGTCAGGTCGGCACCCGCTTCCTTGAGCTTTTCCAGCACGGCTTCAAGGATGGTCGGGTCGGTGTCCTTGACCTTGACGCGGCCACCGGTCACGGCAGCGGCAACCAGGTAAGTACCGGTCTCGATACGGTCGGGCATGACGCGGTAGCTGGCCGAGTGCAAACGCTCGACGCCATCGATGGTGATGGTGTCGGTACCCGCGCCTTGCACGTTGCCGCCCATGGCATTGATGAAGTTGGCCAGGTCGACCACTTCCGGCTCGCGTGCGGCGTTTTGCAGCACGCTGCGGCCCTTGGCCAGGGCAGCAGCCATCATGATGTTTTCGGTACCGGTCACGCTGACGGTATCGAAGAAGAAGTGCGCACCGCGCAGGCCGCCTTCAGGTGCCTTGGCCTTGATATAGCCGCCTTCGACTTCGATCTTTGCACCCATGGCTTCCAGGCCGCGGATGTGCAGGTCGACCGGGCGCGAACCAATGGCGCAGCCGCCTGGCAGGGCCACTTCGGCCTCGCCGAAACGGGCAACCATCGGGCCAAGCACCAGGATCGAGGCGCGCATGGTCTTGACCAGCTCGTAAGGTGCGACCAGGGTCTTGATGGTGCGTGGGTCGATTTCCACCGCCAGCTTTTCGTCGATCACAGGCTCGATGCCCATGCGGCCGAACAGCTCGATCATGGTGGTGATGTCGTGCAGGTGTGGCAGGTTGCCCACGGTGACCGGGCCGTCAGCCAGCAGGGTCGCTGCCAGAATCGGCAGGGCCGCGTTCTTCGCGCCCGAAATGCGGATCTCGCCGTCAAGGCGAGCGCCGCCAGTAATAATCAGTTTGTCCATTGGAGTCTCGCCGCCAAGTTGGCTCAGGTGCGCTCAGCCCAGGCTGCGCTGCTGAAAAATTTCATGGTTACCGCATGGATGCTACCGTTGGCGATCCAGGGATTAAGGTGAGCATAGATCGCCTGCTGACGCTTGACCGGGCTCAGGCCAGCCAACTCGTCGCTGATCACGTTCAACTGGAAGTTGCAGCCTTCGCCTTCAACTTCGACCCGGGATCCCGGCAATTTTTCTTCAAGGAAGCTCTTAACTTCTACAGCCTGCATGCTCAACCTCAATCGGCGCCCGATGCGCACGGGTCGGCCATCATACAAAAAAGCCCCTCGCCTGCGAAGCCCACCGAGGGCGTGCGCTGACCGAGGGGCCTCCATCAGTGGCAAGCCATCAGCCCGCCAGCACTTCATCGAGGTCATAGACCTCGGCAATTTCCCGCATGTCGTCGGGCATCCCGCGGACCTCGCATGCCTTGCCGCCGGCCTGGCCATCGCGGATGAACGCCAGCAGCAGCGACAGCCCGACACTGGAAGACTTCTCCACCGCCGTGCAATCGATTATCAGGCGGGGCTCGCGGGAAGCTTCGACCAGCGCCTTGCCTTGCTTGCGCAAGGCCGGGCCGCTGCGGTAGTCCAGCACACCGACCAGGCGCAACACGCCCGGTTCGGCCATGTTCACGCCGCCCTCGCTCATTGCACAGCCTTGTCAGACGAAGTGTCGGCAGTCTGCTTGGCCTTGGCCACTTCGCCGGCCCAGCCGTCGATGGTCTTGTCCAGATTGTTGCCGTTACGCTGCATGGCGTCGGCGAACTGGTCGCGGAACAGCTTGCCGATGTTGATACCGTTGACGATGACGTTGCGTACCTTCCACTCGCCACCCAGGTTTTCCATGGTGTACTGCACCGGGTAGACGGCACCGTTATTGCCAGTCACCTTCATGCCGACGCTGGCGCGCTTGCCGTCATCGGCTTTGGCCGGGTCGACGGTAATGCCTTGGTTGTTGTATTCCAGCAGGGCGTTGCCATAGAACTGCATCAGGCTGCGCTTGAAGTTTTCCTGGAAGCGCTGCATCTGCTCAGGCGTGGCCTTGCGCGAGTACTTCACGGTCATGATGCTTTTCGAAATACCGTCGGCATCGACCACCGGGCCAAGGATGCGGTTGAGCGCCTCGTAGAAGGCCTGCGGGTTGGACTTGTACTGCTCCTTGTTGGACTTGAGGTCACCCAGCAATTCATTGGTCGTGCCCTGCACCACATCGTGCGGAGACTGCCCGGGCGCTGCGAATGTCAGCAGGGGAAAGGCCGCCAGCAGGACCAGCAGGCCACGTCGCAGGATCGAAATCATGGAAACTCCTTAATTAGCCGGTTGTGCTTCTTTCGGTTCCTTGCCCACGGTATTGAGCAGGAACTTGCCAATCAGATCTTCCAGTACCAGCGCCGACTGGGTGTCATGGATGGTTGCGCCTTCCTTGAGCACCTCTTCCTCACCGCCGACACTGATGCCGATGTACTTCTCGCCAAGCAGACCGGCGGTCAGGATCGAAGCAGTGGAGTCCGTCGGCAGGTTGTCGACTTTGCCGTCCAGCTGCAGGGTCACCCGGCCGGTGTAGGAATCACGGTCCAGATCGATGGCGGTGACCTTGCCGATCGTCACACCGGCCATGGTCACTTTAGCTCTGACCGTCAAACCGGCGATATTGTCGAAGTAGGCATAAACTTTATAGGTATCGCTGCTCGGGCTGGCCGATAGCCCGCTGACACGCAGGGCCAGCAGCAGCAACGCCAGGATCCCGGCCAGAAGGAACAGGCCGACACCGATTTCCAGGGTGCGGTTTTGCATCAGAAATCTCCAAACATCAAGGCGGTCAGAATAAAGTCCAGACCCAGTACAGCCAACGAGGCATAAACCACGGTCTTGGTGGTGGCACGGCTGATCCCTTCTGAGGTGGGCTCGCAGTCATACCCTTGGAATACGGCGATCCAGGTCGTGACGAAGGCGAACACCAGGCTCTTGACCAGCCCGTTGAGCACGTCGTCGGTAAAGGAAACACTGTTCTGCATGTTGGCCCAGAACGAGCCTTCGTAGACGCCCAGCCAGTCCACAGCGACCCACGAGCCACCCCAGATGCCGACCACGCTGAAGATCAGCGCCAGCAGCGGCAACGAAATGAAACCGGCCCACAGGCGTGGCGCAACGATGTACTTGAGCGGGTCGACACCGATCATCTCGAGGCTCGACAGTTGCTCGGTGGACTTCATGTTGCCGATTTCGGCGGTCAGCGCCGAACCTGCCCGGCCCGCGAACAGCAGTGCGGTAACCACTGGGCCCAGCTCGCGCAGCAGGGTCAGGGCGACCATCTGCCCCACCGCCTGCTCGGAGCCGTACTTGGTCAGGATGCTGTAACCCTGCAGTGCCAGCACCATGCCGATGAACACACCGGACACCGCGACGATCGCCAGCGACAGCACGCCCACCGAATACAGCTGTTTGGTCAGCAGCTGAAAACCGCCGCCGATGCCGCCACGGCCGACCAGTGCATGGAACAGGAACAGGCAGGAACGCCCGAGCACGGCCAGCACGTCGATCGCCGAGCGACCAAACAGGCGGATACGTTCAAGCAAGGATTTTCTGCGCATCAACGCGCCCCCAACAGATCGGCGCGGTAGTCAGGCGCAGGGAAGTGGAATGGCACCGGGCCGTCCGGATCGCCCTTCATGAACTGGCGAATACGCGGATTGTCCGAGCCCATCAGCTCATCGGGCGTGCCCTGGCCCAGCACCTGGCCGTCACCCACTACGTAGATGTAGTCGGCGATACTGGCGGTTTCGGCCAGATCGTGGGATACCACGATGCTGGTGATACCCAGCGCGTCATTGAGCAGCCGGATCAGGCGTACCAGTACACCCATGGCGATCGGGTCCTGGCCGACGAACGGCTCGTCATACATGAGGATCTGCGGATCCAGCGCAATCGCCCGGGCCAGCGCCACGCGCCGTTTCATGCCTCCGGACAGTTCGTCGGGCATCAGGTCGATGGCACCACGCAAGCCCACGGCCTGCAGCTTCATCAACACGATGTCGCGGATCATCTCGTCCGACAGCTGGGTGTGCACGCGCAGCGGGAAGGCAACGTTCTCGAACACATCGAGGTCGGTGAACAGGGCACCGCTCTGGAACAGTACTCCCATCTGCTTGCGCGCATCGAACAGGTCGCTGCGCGACAGGCTCGGCAGGTTCTGCCCGGCAACCCATACTTCACCAATGGACGGACGCAACTGCGCGCCCATCAGGCGCAACAGCGTGGTCTTGCCGCAACCCGACGGCCCCATGATGCCGGTGACCTTGCCACGCGGAATGCGTATGTCGACATTGCTGAAAATGCTGCGCGAACCGCGCTTGAAGGTGACGCCCTTCAACTCGACCGCGTAGGCGCTATCCACACTCATCTAGACTCCTTGCTAGTACAGCCATGTCCTAATGGACGCCGGCCCTCATCTTGAAGACACACGCGCCCCTGGCGGGCCGAATAGCGGCGAACTATAGCACCGCTGACAGGGTGGCCCCAAGGCCATGGAGCGAGTCGTTCAGGCCAGCGACAGGCTTCGATGTCTTTTCATTGCACAATCGAAAGGGTGAGGCTTTCTTACATTGCGGCTATAATCGCCGCCTTTTCATCAGGCATTGCTTTTCGACATGAGCCAATCCAGTGAGCTGATCCAGTCCGCCCAGCGCACCCTGCGCCTGGAAATCGAGGCCGTACAAGGTTTGACGGCCAGCATCGATGCCAACTTCGTCAAGGCCTGCGAGCTGATCCTGGCGAGCAAGGGCCGCGTCGTGGTGGTCGGCATGGGCAAGTCTGGGCATATCGGCAACAAGATCGCCGCAACCCTGGCCAGCACCGGCACGCCGGCGTTTTTCGTGCATCCGGCTGAAGCCAGCCATGGCGACATGGGCATGATCACCCGTGGCGATATCATCCTGGCCCTGTCCAATTCCGGCAGCACCGCCGAAATCGTCACCTTGCTGCCGCTGATCAAGCGCCTTGGCATCGAGCTCATCAGCATGACCGGCAACCCCGACTCCCCGCTGGCCCAGGCCGCCGAGGTCAACCTCGATGCCCGTGTCGCCCATGAGGCTTGCCCACTGAACCTGGCGCCCACCTCATCGACCACGGCAGCACTGGTGCTGGGCGACGCCCTGGCCATTGCCCTGCTCGAAGCGCGCGGCTTTACCGCAGAAGACTTCGCCTTCTCGCACCCCGGTGGCGCACTGGGCCGCCGCCTGCTGCTCAAGGTCGAGAACGTCATGCACGCTGGCACCGAACTGCCCCAGGTACAACGTGGCACACTGCTCAAGGACGCCCTCCTTGAAATGTCCCGCAAAGGCCTGGGCATGACCGTGGTCGCCGAAGCGAACGGCACGCTGGCCGGGATCTTCACCGACGGCGACCTGCGCCGCAGCCTGGACCGCAACATCGACGTGCACACTACCCTGATCGACCAGGTCATGACCGTGCACGGCAAGACAGCCCGCGCCGAGATGCTCGCCGCCGAAGCACTGAAGATCATGGAAGACCACAAGATCAGCGCCCTGGTGGTGGTGGACAAGGACGACCGCCCGGTCGGTGCCCTGAACATGCACGACCTGCTGCGCGCAGGCGTGATGTAAATGAGAACGACGCAAATGACCCAGAACCTGATGCAGCGCGGCAAGGCCATCAAGCTTGCCGTGTTCGATGTGGACGGTGTGCTCACCGATGGCCGCCTTTACTTCCTCGAAGATGGCAGCGAATTCAAGACGTTCAACACCCTCGACGGCCAAGGCATCAAGATGCTGATGGCTTCGGGCGTGACCACGGCAATCATCAGCGGGCGCAAAACCCCGGTGGTCGAGCGTCGCGCAAAAAACCTCGGCATCCCGCATCTGTTTCAGGGCCGCGAAGACAAACTGGTGGTGCTCGACGGCCTGCTCGCCGAACTGGGCCTAAGCTATGAGCAGGTCGCCTATCTGGGCGACGACCTGCCCGACCTGCCGGTCATTCGCAAGGTCGGCCTGGGTATCGCCGTGGCCAATGCAGCGCCCTTCGTTCGCCAGCATGCCGACGGCGTGACCCAGGCACGCGGCGGCGAGGGCGCCGCTCGCGAATTCTGTGAGCTTATCATGCAGGCCCAGGGCACCCTGGACGCTGCCAACGCCAACTACCTGTAGGTTGCCCATGTTCAGCAAGAAAGCCCGCAATATTGCGCTGCTCGCGGTGATCGCCGCCCTGCTGGCGGCAATAGGCTACTGGAATGTCAGCCCCGAGAGCTTCCTCGACAAGCCGGTAGCGCAGGTCGACGAAAGCGCGATCGACTATTATGCGATCAACGCCCACAGCGTACAGTTCTTGCCCGATGGCAAGCTGCAGTATGAAATGACCGCCGACAAGGTCGAACACCTCAAGGCCACCGAGGTCACACTGGTGACCACGCCCGACCTGCATATGTACCGCGGCACCGAATACCCCTGGCACATACAGAGCGTGCGCGCCGAGGTCAACCCGGACGGCACCGAGGTCGAACTGATCGACAAGGTGCGCGTGGCCCGCACCGATGAGAAGCAGCGTGAGACCATCATTACCAGCTCACGCATGACCGTGTTCCCGCAGAAGCAATATGCGCAGACCGAGCAAGCCGTTAGAATCGACGGCGCCGGTGGCACAACTACGGGCAAAGGAATGAAAGCGTATTTGAAAGAAGGCAGGATGGACCTGCTCTCTAACGTAAGAGGACAGTATGAGGCTCGTTAAAACCCTCCCCCTTTTGCTCAGCCTGAGCGCAGCACTGGGAAGCGCGAGCGCCTTCGCCCTGCCGACCGACCGTGACCAGCCTATCCGCATCCAGGCCGACAACGCGCACCTGGACGACAAGCAAGGCGTAGCCACCTACACCGGTGACGTGATCATCACTCAGGGCTCGATGATGATCAAAGGCAATACCGTGACCATGACCCGCGCCGCCAACGGTGACATCGACGTGGTCACTTCGGTGGGCAACCTGGCCTATTTCGAGCAGCAGCAGAGCGCCGCCAAGCCTGACAAGATGAAAGGCTGGGCCGTGACCATCCAGTATCAGGCGCAAAAGGACACCGTGATTCTCACCGACCGCGCCAAGGTCGAAAACGAAGGCAACACCACCGAAGGCGAGAAGATCGTCTACAACACCAAGTCCCAGGTTGCGACCGCCGGTCGCGGCGGCAACGTGACCCAGCCACGTCAGCGCATCGACATGGTGATCCAGCCGAAGAAGAAGGCCGAGTAAATGGCAACCCTCAAAGCCCAGCACCTGGCCAAGAGCTACAAAGGGCGTCAAGTCGTGCGTGACGTCAGCCTGTCGATCGACAGCGGCCAGATCGTCGGCCTGCTAGGCCCCAACGGCGCAGGCAAGACGACCTGCTTCTACATGATCGTCGGCCTGGTCCAGGCCGACCAGGGGCGCGTGCTCATCGACAACCTCGATGTCAGCCATCAGCCCATGCACGGGCGCGCACGCGCCGGCATCGGCTACCTGCCGCAGGAAGCTTCGATCTTCCGCAAGCTGTCGGTGGCCGACAACATCATGGCCATCCTCGAGACCCGCAAGGAGCTCGACCGTGAGGGCCGCCGCAAGGAGCTGGAAAGCCTGCTGCAGGAGTTCCACATCAGCCACATCCGCGACAACCTCGGCATGAGCCTTTCCGGCGGCGAGCGTCGCCGTGTCGAGATCGCACGCGCCCTGGCAACCGCCCCCAAGTTCATCCTGCTGGACGAACCCTTCGCTGGCGTCGACCCCATTTCGGTCGGTGACATCAAGCAGATCATCCACCACCTCAAGGCCAAGGGCATCGGCGTACTGATCACCGACCACAACGTCCGCGAGACCCTGGATATCTGCGAAACCGCCTATATCGTCAATGACGGGCAACTGATCGCCGAGGGCGATGCGCAGACCATCCTGGCCAACGAACTGGTCAAGGAAGTTTACCTGGGTCACGAGTTCCGACTCTGATTCAGGGACGCGCCAGGAGCACTGGTTTTACAGCCTTGAATGGGCTTAAGTTGTTACAGTGCTCTAGGCAAACGCTACAATTTAAGGCATAAAACTTGCTTGAAATTGGCGCTCCGGCGCCCTCGTGTAGTGGATGGCGCATGCGCGCCGGCGAACAAGGTATTAGCCCCTGCCATGAAACCATCGCTCGTCCTAAAAATGGGCCAGCAACTGACGATGACCCCGCAGTTGCAACAGGCCATCCGCCTACTCCAGCTCTCTACCCTGGACCTTCAGCAGGAAATCCAGGAAGCGCTGGAGTCCAATCCGATGCTCGAACGTCAGGAAGACGGCGAAGACTTCGACAACAGCGACCCGATGGCGGATAACGCCGAGAGCAAGCCGGCCGCCGAAGTCCAGGACAACAGCTTTCAGGAAAGCACCGCCAGTGCCGAGACCCTGGAAGACGGTGAGTGGAACGAGCGCATCCCCAATGAGCTTCCGGTCGACACGGCCTGGGAAGACATCTACCAGACCAGCGCCAGCAGCCTGCCGAGCAACGATGACGACGAGTGGGACTTCACCACCCGCACATCAGCCGGCGAAAGCCTGCAAAGCCACCTGCTGTGGCAGCTGAACCTGGCACCGATGTCCGATACCGACCGCCTGATCGCAGTCACCCTTATCGACAGCATCAACGGCCAAGGTTATCTGGAAGACACGATCGAAGAGATCTGCGCCGGTTTCGATCCGGAGCTGGATATCGAACTGGACGAAGTCGAAGCGGTGCTGCACCGTATCCAGCAGTTCGAGCCTGCAGGCGTCGGCGCACGCAACCTGGGCGAGTGCCTGTTGCTGCAACTGCGCCAACTTCCGGCCAGCACACCATGGATGGCCGAGGCCAAGCGCCTGGTCACCGAGTTCATCGACCTGCTCGGCGGGCGCGACTACAGCCAGCTGATGCGCCGCATGAAGCTCAAGGAAGACGAGCTGCGCCAGGTCATCGAGCTGGTTCAGAGCCTCAACCCGCGCCCGGGATCGCAAATCGAGTCCAGTGAGCCGGAATACGTGGTGCCCGATGTCATCGTGCGCAAGGACAGCGATCGCTGGCTGGTCGAACTGAACCAGGAAGCGATCCCGCGTCTGCGGGTCAACCCGCAATATGCCGGCTTCGTCCGCCGGGCCGACACCAGCGCCGACAACACCTTCATGCGCAACCAGTTGCAGGAAGCACGCTGGTTCATCAAGAGCCTGCAAAGCCGCAATGAAACACTGATGAAAGTCGCCACACAGATCGTCGAGCATCAGCGCGGTTTCCTGGACCACGGCGACGAGGCAATGAAACCCCTGGTACTGCATGACATCGCCGAAGCCGTGGGCATGCACGAGTCGACCATCTCGCGGGTGACCACGCAGAAATTCATGCACACGCCACGCGGCATCTACGAACTGAAATACTTTTTCTCAAGCCACGTCAGCACCTCCGAGGGCGGAGAATGCTCGTCCACGGCAATCCGCGCGATCATCAAGAAACTGGTTGCGGCGGAAAATCAGAAAAAGCCATTGAGTGACAGCAAGATCGCTGGTTTACTGGAGGCACAAGGCATCCAGGTAGCCCGTCGCACCGTCGCCAAATACCGCGAGTCTCTCGGCATCGCACCGTCGAGCGAACGCAAGCGACTGATGTAGCCCCTCGGATCTGCCACAGCGTTTGTGGGGCAGGTGCAAGACCTGCCTCTTTATGCACGGGCAACAAAGGAGAAGCTGTATGCAAGTCAATATCAGTGGACAGCATGTAGAAGTCACCGAGCCGCTGCGCGATTACGTGCTTGAAAAGCTCGCCCGGGTGGAGAGTCACTTCGACAAGATCACCAACGTGCAGGTCATCATGAAAGTCGAGAAGCTGCAGCAGAAGGTCGAAGCGATCCTGCAGATTCCAGGCGGTGAAGTGGTTGCCAACGCCGAACACGAAGACATGTATGCAGCGATCGATGCCTTGGCCGACAAGCTCGACCGCCAACTGAAAAAACACAAGGAAAAACAGCAAAGCCTGCTGCAAGGTGCAGCCGCCCGCTGATCCCCTCATCCATGATCCGACTTGAAACCATCCTGACCCCCGGCCGTTCCCTGGTGAACGTGCCGGGTGGCAGTAAGAAGCGCGCCTTGGAAAAGGTCGCCAATCTGATTGCCGATCAAATACCCGAGCTGGAGATGCAAGACGTCTTCGAAAAGCTGATCGCTCGTGAAAAGCTCGGTTCCACAGGCTTCGGCAATGGCATCGCCATACCTCACTGCCGGCTCGAAGGCTGCACCTCTCCCGTCAGTGCCCTGCTGCACCTGGATGCTCCGATCGACTATGACGCCATCGATGGCGCGCCAGTCGACCTGCTGTTCATCCTTCTGGTGCCGGAGGCTGCCACCGACGCCCATCTGGAACTGCTGCGCCAGATCGCCAGCATGCTGGATCGCAAGGAAGTTCGCGAGCGCCTGCGTGCCGCCAACAGCAGCGAGGCCCTGTACCAGGTAGTCCTGGACGCACAGAACGAGCACTGAACATGCGCCTGATCATCGTCAGCGGCCGGTCCGGCTCCGGCAAGAGTACCGCCCTCGACGTGCTGGAAGACAACGGCTTTTACTGTATCGATAACCTGCCTGCCGGTTTACTGCCGCAGCTGGCGGAAAACGCGTTGATCCATACAGAGTTGCTGCAACCGAAAGTGGCAGTGTCCATTGATGCCCGCAACCTGCCCAGCCACCTGTCACGCTTCCCCGAACTGCTCGCCGAAGCGCGTGGCCGCCATATCCAGTGCGATGTGCTGTTTCTCGACGCCGACGAGGACACGCTGCTCAAGCGTTTCTCCGAAACGCGCCGGCGTCATCCGCTGACAAATGCAGATCGCTCACTGGCCGAAGCGATCCGCGTGGAAAGCGAACTGTTGGGGCCAATCTCCGACCTCGCCGACCTGAAGATCGACACTACCAGCCTCAACCTTTACCAACTGCGCGACTCGATCAAGTTGCGCCTGCTCAATCAGCCTGAGCCGGGCACCGCATTCCTGGTCGAGTCGTTCGGCTTCAAGCGTGGCATGCCGGTCGATGCAGACTTGGTTTTCGATGTACGCTGCCTGCCCAACCCTTACTGGAAGCCCGAACTGCGTGAGCATTCTGGCCTGGATCAGCCGGTTATCGATTACCTTGCCGCGCAGCCGGATGTCGAAGAGATGTTTACCGATATCTCGACCTACCTGCTCAAATGGCTGCCCCGCTTTGCCGCCAGCAACCGCGCCTACGTCACCATCGCCATTGGCTGCACAGGTGGCCACCACCGCTCGGTGTACATCACCGAGCGCCTCGGCCAGCTGCTGCAACAGTCCTTGAAAAACGTCCAGGTCCGCCACCGCGACCTCTAGCCCACAGGATCCGCACCACGATGCCCGCCCGCGAAATCACCATCATCAACAAGTTGGGCCTGCATGCCCGGGCGGCCGCCAAGTTCGTCGGCGTAGCCGGGCGCTTCCCCTGCCAGGTGCGGGTGGGCCGCGCACCCGACAAGCTGGTGGACGGCAAGAGCATCATGGCCGTGATGATGTTGGCGGCAGGCAAAGGCACCCAGGTGCACCTGCACACCGAGGGTGAGCAGGACAACGATGCGCTGGAAGCGCTGGTAGCGTTGATCAACAACTACTTCGACGAAGGCGAATAAGCCACCCCAAATCCAGGCTGGCCTCATCGCCGGCAATGCCAATTCAAGACATCGCCGTATCCATCACCATCATCAGGCAAAAACCCACGCACAGCCCGAGGCTGGCCAAACGGTGATGCCCATTGCTGCGCGACTCGGGGATGATTTCCTGGGTCACCACCAACAACATCGCCCCTGCCGCACAGGCCAGGCCCAGCGGTAGCAGCAATTCGGCGACATTCACCAGCCAGGCACAGATCACCGCTGCCAGTGGCTCCACCAACCCCGACGCGGCACCGATCAGAAACGCCTTGAACCGCGGCATCCCCGCCCCTGCCAGCACCAGCGCAATGACCAACCCTTCGGGTACATCCTGCAAGGCGATACCCATGGCCAGGCTGTCAGCGTCGGCCATGCCACCGCCCGCCGAAACACCGATAGCCATGCCTTCAGGAATGTTGTGGGCGATGATGGCGATCACGAACAGCCAGATTCGCGCCGCGATCACCGGCTGCCTCTCGTTGCCGACCAAGGCCTCGGGCGAAGCACCTGAGACTTTCAGATCGACCACGAACAGGCACATCGCACCGAACAGTAAACCGGCACTGATCAGGCCTCCCGCGCCCCAAGGGCTGAAACCTATGGACTGAGCGGCATCCAGCCCAGGGATGATCAGCGAGAAAGCGGTGGCCGCCAGCATCACACCGGCCCCGAAACCCAATAAGGTATCGGCCAGGGCCACCGGCATGTTGCGAATCACCAGCACCGGTACCGCGCCCAGCGCTGTTCCCAGCGCGCACAATGCGCCGCCCTCAAGGGCACGCAACATGCGTGGGTCCAGGTCCAGCCAGGCGATGCCCCGGGCCACCAGCAGGGCTGTGCCAACCAAGAGCAGCAAAGTACCCAGCGCCAGCCGGAACAGGCGCACACTACTGACCGACATCACCTCTGAGCGCATACCGGTCCGACTCACTGGCTGGCTTCGAGATAACGACGTTCCACTTCGGCCCAGTCAATTACGTTGTAGAAAGCCCCAATGTATTCCGGGCGACGGTTCTGGTACTTCAAGTAGTAGGCATGCTCCCACACATCCAGGCCGAGGATCGGTGTGTTGCCATGCATCAGTGGGCTGTCCTGGTTGCCGCTGCTTTCCACCACGAGTTTCTGCTCAGGGGTCACGCTGAGCCAGGCCCAGCCGCTGCCGAAGCGGGTCAGCGCAGCTTTGGTGAAAGCTTCCTTGAACGCCTCGAAACCACCCAGTTCAGCCTCGATGGCCTTGGCCACCAGGCCCTGTGGCTGGCCGCCGCCTGTGGGCGACATGACCTTCCAGAACAGCGAATGGTTGGCGTGACCACCCCCATGGTTGGTCACCGCGCCTCGCAGGTTCTCCGGCAACTGCTTGACCGCAGCAACCAGCTTTTCAACCGGCCATTCAGCCCACTCGGTACCTTCGACCGCGGCGTTGAGGCCGTTGACGTAGGTCTGGTGGTGCTTGGTGTGGTGGATTTCCATGGTCTGGGTATCGATGTTCGGTTCCAGCGCATCGTAGGCATAGGGCAATGCAGGCAAGGTATGAGGCATATCAATGGATTCCGTAAGCTTGGGTTGTGGGCGGCAGGTCCGGCTGGGCAGCCAGTTCACTGGCCAAGGGCGCCTGGCGATCGAGCAGACGCTCGGTGCGCGGATACTGGCCGTACTCGGCAATGAAGCTCAGCAATTGGGTGTAAGTGCGCCCGCTGTGGCGCAGCGCGGCATCACGCAGCGCCTGCGGCAAACGCGCTTGCTGGCTGGCCTGGAGCAGGCGCTGGTGAGCGGCGCACAGGTAGTCGACGCTCTCCTGCGGCTGGTTCAGGCGCAGGTGCAGGTCGGCCAGGTTGTGATGGGCGACGACGAACGCCGCCACCGCTTCGTCGACGTCATGCCAGCGCTCCAATAGCACCTGGGCCAGAGCCAGGGCTTGCAGGTAGAGTTCCCGGGCATCGACCAGCTCGCCCTGTTCGAACAGGCGATTGGCGGCCTCGGTGGTGCGTTTCCAGTGCTGCATGACACGTCTCCTGGGCGATGACGCGGGTCAGATGCCCCCAGCGGTGAGTTTTTCCGGGTCCAGCAGCGCCTCGAGCTGATCGCGCGACAGGTCGGTATGCTCCAGCGCCACGTCGATGATCGGCCGGCCCTGCTTGTAGGCGGTCTTGGCGATCTCGGCGGCCTTGAGATAGCCGATGATCGGGTTCAGCGCGGTGACCAGGATCGGGTTGCGCGCCAGGGCTTCCTTGAGCTTGTTCTCGTTGACCTTGAAGCTGGCGATGGCCTTGTCGGCCAGCAGGCGGCTGGCATTGGCCATCAGCTCGATACTCTCCAGCAGGTTGCGGGCAATCACCGGCAGCATCACGTTGAGCTCGAAGTTGCCCGACTGGCCGGCAACGGCGATGGTCGCGTCGTTGCCGATCACCTGGGCGGCAACCATGGCGGTGGCTTCCGGGATCACCGGGTTGACCTTGCCCGGCATGATCGAGGAGCCAGGCTGCAGGCCTTGCAGTTCGATTTCACCGAGGCCGGCGAGCGGGCCGGAGTTCATCCAGCGCAGGTCGTTGGCGATTTTCATGAGTGCCACGGCTGTGGTCTTGAGCTGGCCGGACAGCGCCACGGCGGTGTCCTGGGAGCCGATCAGGGCGAACAGGTTCGGTCCTTGGGTGAACTCGACCTGGGTGAGGCCGCTCAGCTGACGGGCAAAGCCTGCGGCGAACTGCGGGTGGGCGTTGATCCCGGTGCCCACGGCAGTGCCACCCTGGGCCAGGGCCTGCAGGCTCGGCAAGGTCGCTTCGATATGCGCCTTGGCGCCGTTGATCTGTGCTGCCCAGCCATCGAGCACCTGGCTCATGCGCACCGGCATGGCATCCATCAGGTGGGTACGGCCAGTCTTCACGTACTGATGCACCTGCACCGATTTGGCTTCGATCACCTGAGCCAGGTGAGCCAGGGCGGGCAGCAACTGCTCATGCAGCGCCAGTGCGGCACTGACGTGGATGGTGGTCGGGATGATGTCGTTGCTGCTCTGGCCACAGTTGACGTGGTCGTTGGCATTGACCGGCTCACCGAGCAGGCGGCTGGCCAAGGTGGCGATCACCTCGTTGGCATTCATGTTCGAGCTGGTGCCGGAGCCAGTCTGGTACACGTCCACCGGGAAGTGCTGGATGAAGTCCTCGGCAAGCAGCTGCTCGACCGCCTTGACGATGGCTTGGCCCTGGGCGGCGGAAATTTGCTCAAGCTCGATGTTGGCCTTGGCTGCCGCAGCCTTGGCCAGCAGCAGGGCACGAATGAACTGGGCCGGCATACGCTGACCGCTGATCGGGAAATTGTCGACCGCGCGCTGGGTCTGGGCGCCGTACAGGGCCTGGGCCGGCACTTGCAGTTCACCCATGCTGTCACGCTCGATACGGGTATCACTCATCATCAAATCCTTGCATCAGTTCATCGGGGGAAATGGACGGCAGCAACCGGCAATTGGCCAGTTGCAGAGCGTAGGGTTGCCAGCGCTGGTTCTGTTCGCGGCGGTCCAGGTTGCGCAGTTCAAGCAGAGGGCGCCAGGCCTGGTCCAGGCACTGGCAACGCCAATGCCATGGCAGCATGCGATCGCAAGCGGTATCCAGCAGCAGGCGGAAGGAAGTCAGAGCCACCGTCCATGGCGAGGTATCCGTGCAGCACACCAGGTAGCGGCCTTCGGCAAGGTAGTGCTCGATCAGGCGCGGCTCGTCGGGTTCGAGCGCGCAGCGGATGCGCCGGCTGAGCCAGCGCCAGTTTTCCAGGTAGGGCAGTTCGCGCAGGACAGGTTTCATGAACATCATCACCGAAGCTTTGGGTAATGATATTCATTATTAAATGATAAACGTAATCACTTCAAGCGCGGATTGAGCAAATAAAAACCCGGCACAGTGGCCGGGTTTTTAGGTTTTGCTTAACGCTCAAGCAACTCAGCTACCTGCAACGGTCATCCGCTCGATCAACACCGAGCCCGTGTGAATATTGCTGCGGGTTTCAAGATCGCTGCCAATCGCGACAATCTGCTGGAACATGTCCTTCATGTTGCCGGCAATCGTCACTTCCTGCACCGCATGCTGGATCTCGCCATTCTCAACCCAGAAACCTGCGGCACCCCGTGAGTAGTCGCCCGTGACCATGTTCAGGCCATGGCCCATCAGCTCAGTCACCAGCAAACCGCGCCCCATGCGCCGGATGAGTGCTGCCTGATCTTCGATGCCATGGGTGACATACAGGTTATGCACGCCACCGGAGTTGGCCGTGCTTGGCAAGCCGAGCTTGCGGCCGGAATAGGTGCCCAGCAGGTAAGACACCAGCTCCCCTTTATCGACAAACGGCTTGGCATAAGTCGCCAGGCCATCACCGTCGAATGCCGCGCTGCCAAGGGCACGCGGAATATGCGGGCGCTCGTCCAGCGTCAGCCAGCTGGGGAACAGACGCTGGCCAATGGCACCATCGAGGAACGACGACTTGCGGTACAGGTTGCCACCAGAAATGGCCGACAGGAAGCTGCCGAACAGACCACCCGCCAGCTCGGCGGAGAACAGCACCGGCACTTCGCATGTCTTGACCGGACGCGCACCGAGTCGGCTGGCTGCTCGCTGTGCCGCGCGCTGGCCAATGCTGCGCGGGTCGGCCAACAGGTGGCCCTGGCGGTTGACGTCATACCAGTAATCACGCTGCATCTGGCCTTCACCTTCAGCGATCATCACGCAGCTCAGGCTGTGCCGGGTCGATGCGTAGCCACCGATGAAGCCATGGCTGTTGCCATATACACGGCAGCCCTGGTGGGTATTGAGGGTGGTGCCATCGGCGTTGAGAATGCGCGGGTCAGCGTCAAACGCCGCAGCCTCGCAGGCCAGCGCCATCTCGATGGCTTTCTCGGGCTCCAGATCCCAGTCATGGTAAAGGTCCAGGTCAGGGATCTCGCGCGCCATCAGTGCCGCATCAGCCAGCCCCGAGCACTCGTCTTCGGAGGTGTGCCTGGCAATGGCCAGGGCGGCGGCAACGGTTTCGCGAATAGCCTCCGGCCCACTGGCCGAGGTGCTGGCCGAGCCCTTGCGCTGGCCGACATAGAGGGTGATGCCAAAGCCTTGGTCGCGGTTGAACTCTACCGTCTCAACCTCACGCTGGCGCACCGTGGTGGACAAGCCCTGCTCCAGCGATACTGCCACTTCGCAGGCGCTGGCACCCTGCCGGCTCGCCTCGGCGATGATCGCTTCGACCTGCTCCTGCAATGCTGGCAGGTCCTTGGGGCCTACGCTCTGGACTGCACTCATGGTTTTCTCCACTCAAATTCTGCGTTCGGCGAGGGTCATTCTACGACCGGGCCGGACAAGCGGCCCCCGGGTGGTTATCATGGCGGCAATTTCTATGCCTTGTACGAAAAGTGCCTGCGCGGCGACTTTTCATAAAACTTAAACGGACTGCCACCATGGTTGATTCATACGACGACGCCTTCGACGGCGAAAAAAGCAAAACCCAGATCAAGCGCGAGTTGCATGCGCTGGTCGAACTCGGCGAACGCCTGACCACGGTCAAGGCCGATACCCTGGCGCGCCTGCCGTTGACCGACGAGCTGCGCAAAGCCTTGGCCGAAGCCTGCAAGCACACCGCCCATGGCGCACGCAAACGGCATATGTCGTTCGTCGGCAAACTGATGCGCGACCAGGACCTGGACGCCATCCACGCGGTGCTCGAGCAGATCGACAGCTCCAGCCGCCAGTACAACGAACGCTTCCACAACCTGGAGCGCTGGCGGGACCGCCTTATCGACGGTAACGACGAGGACCTTGAACGCTTCGTCAACGAATACCCCGACACCGACCGTCAGCAACTGCGTTCGCTGATCCGTCACGCTCAGCACGAAAAGGCGCGGAACAAGCCGCCTGCCGCTGCGCGCAAGGTCTTCAAGTACATCCGCGACCTCGACGAACTTCAGCGCGGCCTGCGCTGAGCCCCGCCACCTGGGGCTGCCCTGCAGCCCCGGGGCATGCATCACGCGCCGGTACCACCGACGGTGATCGCGTCCAGCTTCAAGGTCGGCTGGCCAACCCCTACCGGCACCGATTGCCCATCCTTGCCGCACGTGCCCACACCGCTGTCCAACGCAAGATCGTTACCCACCATCGACACTCGGCTCATGGCCTCGGGCCCGTTGCCGATCAGCGTCGCGCCCTTGACCGGCGCGGTGATTTTCCCGTCTTCGATCAGATAGGCTTCGCTGGTGGAGAACACGAACTTGCCGCTGGTGATGTCCACCTGGCCACCGCCAAGATTGGCGCAGTAGATGCCTTTCTTCACCGAGGCGATGATTTCCTGCGGGTCGCTTTCGCCGGCACGCATGTAGGTGTTGGTCATGCGTGGCATCGGCAGGTGGGCATAGGATTCCCGGCGGCCGTTACCGGTCACGGCCATCCCCATCAGGCGTGCATTGAGTTTGTCCTGCATGTAGCCCTTGAGCACGCCGTTCTCGATCAGCGTGGTGCATTCGGTCGGCGTACCTTCGTCGTCGACACTCAGCGAGCCTCGGCGGCCCTCGAGGGTGCCGTCGTCCACGATAGTGCACAGGCTCGAAGCCACCTTCTCGCCGATCCGGCCACTGAACGCCGAACTGCCCTTACGGTTGAAGTCGCCTTCCAGGCCGTGACCGACCGCTTCATGCAACAGCACACCCGACCAACCAGAACCCAGCACCACCGGCAAGGTACCAGCTGGCGCAGGAATGGCCTCCAGGTTCACCAAGGCCTGGCGCAGCGCCTCACGGGCATAACCCATGACCCGTTCCTCGGTGAAGAAGCGGTAGTCGGTACGCCCGCCGCCGCCCTGCCCGCCCCGTTCGCGCCGACCATTTTGCTCGACGATGACACTGACGTTGAAGCGCACCAGCGGCCGCACGTCAGCGGCCAGGCTGCCGTCGGCCGCAGCAATCAGAATGCGCTCCCAAACCCCGGCCATGCTCACGCTGACCTGCTGGATACGCGGGTCGAGCGCCCGCGTGGCGGCATCGACACGTTTGAGCAGCTCGACCTTTTCAGCACGGCTGAGCACGTCCAGCGGGTTGTCCGGGGCATACAGGGCCGTCACGTCCTGGCTGCGGAACGCCTGGACAGTGCCATTCTGGCCGGCGCGGGAAATCGAACGCGCCGCACGGGCTGCCGAAGTCAGAGCCTCGAGGTTGATCGCGTTGCTGTAGGCGAAACCGGTTTTCTCACCCGACTGGGCACGCACGCCCACGCCCTGGTCAAGGTTGAAGCTGCCCTCTTTGACAATGCCGTCCTCCAGCGCCCAGGTTTCCGAGATCTGGCCCTGGAAGTACAGGTCGGCGGCGTCGATGCCCGGCCCGGCCAACTCGCCCAGTACAGCCTGCAGGCTGTCCAGGGTCAGTCCGCCTGGGGCCAGGAGCTGCTCGCTGACGGTGGATAACATCTGGCTCATAGTCACTCCGAGGTGTGCGCAGGCCGCAAGGCGTCCTGCGAAAAAAAGCGCCGGTGCGAGGCAACCGGCATGCGCGCCCGAATGGACGCTTGTTCATCACTGTCGCGCTCGGCGAGCAATACCGCTTCGCCCTGCGCCTGTTCGGCGACGATCCGCCCCCAGGGGTCGACGATCGCCGCGTGCCCATAGGTCTCCCGCGGGCCTGGATGGGTACCGCCCTGTGCTGCGGCCAGCACATAGCACTGTGTTTCGATCGCCCGGGCACGAATCAGCACTTCCCAGTGCGCCGCGCCTGTGACCGCAGTAAATGCCGCAGGTGCCGTAATCAGTTGCGCGCCGGCACTGCGCAGCGCGCTGTACAGTTCCGGGAAACGCAGGTCGTAGCAGACGCTCAAGCCAAGGCGCCCTGCCGGCGTGTCGGCCACCACCACTTGCGCGCCATGGGCATAGTCGTCGGATTCACGGTAACGGCCGCGGTTATCGGCCACGTCCACATCGAACAGGTGCAGCTTGTCGTAGCGCGCCACCACCTCGCCGTGCTCGTCGATCAAAAGCGAGCAGGCATGCGCCTTGGCATCAGGCTGATCGGCAGGTGGCAGCGGCAAGGTGCCGGCAACAATCCATAATCTGAGGTCGCGGGCCGTGCGTTTCAACCAGGGCAGTATCGGCCCCTCACCCAGCGCCTCGGCCCGGCCGAGCGCAGCGGCGTCCTTGCGCCCCATGGCGGCGAAATTTTCTGGCAGCACCGCCAGCCTCGCGCCGCCGAATGCCGCCTGTTCCAGCAAGGTACCCGCACGCTGCAAGTTGGCCAGCACATCGTCCTGGCTGACCATCTGGATGACCGCTACCTTCATGGGCACTCCTGGCACTACTTGTTGAACGGTTTCACAAAGGTGATTCTAGGCTCTTTCCACGGCCCTTCGATGCGATAGTGCACGCTGGCGAAGCGCGATACCCGGTCACCGATCAGCCTATCGACCAGAAACAGCGCCCCACCGACCGCCGGTGCGCCGACGATCAGCGCGGCCAGCGGCAGGTTGTTGGTCACTGGCAGGGAGACCTGCAGGTTGGCGTCGACCCGGTCGCGAACGAGGTCCAGCGTACCGTCGAGCTCGAAGTTGCTCGAAGGCCCGGTCACGCTGATCGGCTCGCGGGTCACGTAGACGCCGTCACTGGCTACCAGCAAGCCTTTTACCCGGTCATAGGCCAGGCCCTTGTCGAACAGGTCGGAGAAGTCCAGGCGCAGACGCCGGCCGATGGAGTTGAAGTTGAGCAGGCCGAACACCCGCAAGGCTTGCGCGCCGCCCTCCACTTCGACGAACTGCCCTGTGCGCAACGCCGCATCCATGCTGCCTGAGAAACGGTTTAGGCCGACCCAGGCTGGCGAACCGGGCCAACGGCCATCCACATCCAGACGGAAGTCACGACTGGTCACGGTAGGCGCGAAGCCCCAGGCCTTGAGCACGTCGGCCAGGTTCTTGCCATCCAGGCGGCCCTTGTACCAACTGCTGGTGGCGCCGCTGTCACCTTCCCAGCCGCCCCGGCCGTCGATGTGCAGGCCTTTGAAGACGAGGTCGATATCCTGAGCTGCCACCCCTCGAGCGGTCGGGCGCAGTTTCAGCGCCAGGTTGCCGTACAGGTCGTCGCCGCGGTACAGCTTGTCGATGGTCAGGTCCAGTGCCGGTACCTTGCGTGGGTCGAACGAGGCCAGCGGGTCAGGGCCTTCCTCGGCCTGTGCCTGCGCCGGGTCCGCTGGTGGCAGGCGCAAGGTCTGCAGGCGCACGGTCATCGGTGCGCCCTTGGCATCGGGTAAACGTGCATTGCCGATGACTTCCTTGCTGTCCAGGCGCAGATCCCACGCAGGGCCTCCCCGGGCCAGACGCACGACCGCCTGGTTCAGGTCCATGCCAAGGGCCTTCAACTGGCCGATGCTCAGGTCTACGCTCTGCAGAGTCTGCCGGGCACTTGCGCCAGGGTCGTCGCCACTCATCTGCGTCATCTGCGCCTGCCAGGGCGCCAGGTCCAGGCTCTCGAGGCGCCCCCGTACACGCAGGCCCTGCCCAGTTGGCACCTGCGCCTGCCCTGCCCCCAGCAGCAGTTCGCCGCGACCTTGCGCCAGGTTTTGGCTGGGCGCGGCATAGGCAAAGCGGGCAAGGTCGGCGTAGGCAGCATCCAGACGCCGCTCAGGCCCCTGCAGGCTCATGCTGAATCGGCTCTCACGGGTATCTGCTGCGGCCTTGCCGAACGGCGCAGGCAAATCGATTGCAAGGCCTTTGAGCGACGAATTCACGCTCAGACTGTTGTCGCGGCTGCCAAGGTTGAGTTGCAATTGATAGGGCAGGTCACCGGACGCCGGCAAGGGCTGCTTGAACTGCAGCCAGTCGGTCAAGGCCCGGAGCGCCACGTGGCCATTCGCGCTGATACGCGTCTGCATCTGCCCAGGCTGGCCCCCGGCGGTTATCTGCGCGGTCACCGGCTTGCCAAATGCCTGCAGGGCGATGTTCTTCCCGCTCAGCCCCTTGTCGAGATCGAAACTGAAATCGCCCTTGAGTCGGCTCAGCTCCAGGCTTGGCGGCGCAACCTTGAGGCGTGCATCGGAGGTGGCAAAGTCGACCTGTACCTTCGGGCGTTGTCCTCGGGCCAGGGGGATGTCGAGCTTGAGCTTGCCCTTGAGCGGCCCCTCGCCCTCCCATCCTGCGAAAATTTCGCCCGTGCCGATAGGCGCTTCCTTGAGAATCCTCAGGCCATCGCCGAGGCTGCCATCGAAATTGCCATCAAGGTACAGGCGGCTTTGCTCGCCACCCTCCACATGGGGAATGTTGACACTGACGTCACTTACCTGGGTGTCCAGCAACAGGCCTTTATGGGCCTTGATGCGCACGCCACTGTCCTCGATCAGCACATCGCCATCGACGTTTTGCACCTGTGGCCAGCCAGGCTGGAAGTTCAGGGCGGCGTCGTGCACCTTGAAGAACAGGCTGATGCTGCGCGATTCGGGGCTGGCACCGTGGTTCAGCGAACCTTGGTACTGGAAGTAGCCTTCATCGACGTTGCCCTTGACGATGGCACTGCGCAGCCACTCATCGAGCGCCGGGCTGAGCACTTCAGGCAGGTATTTGGCGGTGTAGCGCCCATCGCCCTCGGTCAGGCCTACGCGCAGGTCCATATAGCTCTCGCTGCCTTCATTGAACAGCAGGCGAATCAGGAAATCCCCGGCGATCTTGCCCTCTTCGCCCAGCACTTTCAGGTAGGGGGCAGCCAAGGTAAAACCCTCTTTGTCGAGGGTATAGGTCAAACGGGCGTTGGCTTTCTGATAATGCCAAGGTTTGGCGAAGATCGGATACAGATGCAACATGAAAGCGTCGGTATCCAGGCGCAGCTCGCCATGGCCCAGGTCTCCGCTGATGCTGCCGCTGACATTGCCGGCAGCGGGTGCGCCGTGGTAGGCGTCAAAACCCACTTTTTCCAGATTGGCAGCGAACTGCAGCCGTTGATCACCCTCGGCCTTGGGCCGCAAGTCGAGGCGCAAGTTGCGCACGGCACCGGTCACATTCAGCGCATCGACCGCAGTCATGAATTTTTCAGGCAGTGGCGCCAGTGCATCTATCAAAGGCGTCAGCGGCGCAAGGTCAAGGCGGTCGGCCTGTACCTGCCAGCTTTCCCCACCGGGTTGCTCACCTGCGCGCTGACGCACCTGCAGCTTCGACTCCCAGCGAGCCTTGCCGATGTTGGCAGCCAGTGAATCGACAACCACATCGAACCCTTGCTCGCGACGCTGGAACCAGGCCGAGACCGCCAGGTTATCCAGTGTCACCGCCTGGCGCTGGGCATAGGCGCCGCGCAACTGAGGGGCATTGAGGCGGACCACCGCCTGCTGCAACCGGCCCTCGCCCCAGTCAACCCAGAACTCACCACCGGCGCGCAGGGCTTGGGCCTGCCACTGGCCGAGCAGGCGTGGCGGCAGCCAACGCGCCCAGTCGCTCTGCGGCAGGCTCAGGTAAGCCTCTGCCTTACCATCGCGCCAGGCCTGGGGCGTTACCCGGCTGCGCAGGTTCAGTGCCAACGGCTGGCCATCAGGCAGGGTCGCACGCAGGTCCAGCGCCTGGCGTGAAGCGCCGGCCTGCAGGCCAAGGCTGACATAGGTAAGAGTCAACGGGTCACGCTGCCAGGGCTGCAGGGTGACCTGGCTGTCGAATACGTCGATACGGCCCAACTGTTGCAGACGCTGCAGCACCTCGGCCGGGTCCAGCGGCGCGTCGCCCTTTTGTGGTAAGCCTTCAAGCGCCCAACCGCCCTGCTCGTTCTCACGCAGGATCAGTTGCAGGCCCGCCAACTGGATATGCGCCAGGCGTACTTCGCGGGCAGTGAGGCTGGCCCAGAGGTCCGGCACCAGCTTGACGTCATCCAGGCGCAACGCCGAAGCGCCCTCGCCCAACTGCAGGTCACGAACCCGCAGCACCGGCGCCAGGCCACTCCAGCGCCCTTCAAGCGCCCCCACATGCACCGGCATGCCCAACGCCTGCTCGGCCTTGCTTTCAAGGTCGGCGCGGTATTCGGCCACCAGTGGCACCAGCTCCCGGCCGAGGCTGACATAGAGCGCCACCAACACAGCCAGCAGGGCGCAGATGCCCAGCCCCCAACGGGTCAAGGCGACAAGAACGCGGGTCAGACGTCCCATGGCCAAGGCCCTCCAGGTCGTTTATCCATGATGGCTCGAAGCAGCGGTTTTGCCAGCCCGAGCACCTTGGGCTGGGTATCAGAAAGCCTCAGAGCAGCACCACATCGTACTGCTCCTGCGAGTACATCGACTCGACCTGGAAGCGAATGGTTCGACCGATGAACGTTTCCAGCTCGGCCACGTTGCCGGACTCTTCATCGAGCAGGCGGTCGACCACCTTCTGGTTGGCCAGCACCCGATAGCCTTCTGCCTGATAGGCGCGGGCTTCACGAAGGATCTCGCGGAAAATTTCGTAACAGATAGTTTCCGGGGTTTTCAGCTTGCCACGCCCCTGGCAGGCGGTGCACGGTTCGCACAGTACCTGCTCCAGGCTCTCACGCGTGCGCTTGCGGGTCATCTGTACCAGGCCCAGCTCGGTGATGCCGATGATGTTGGTCTTGGCATGGTCACGTTCGAGCTGTTTCTCCAGCGTACGCAGCACCTGGCGTTGATGGTCCTCATCCTCCATGTCGATGAAGTCGATGATGATGATCCCGCCAATGTTGCGCAGGCGCAGCTGCCGGGCGATTGCCGTGGCCGCTTCAAGGTTGGTCTTGAAAATGGTCTCTTCGAGGTTGCGGTGGCCGACGAAGGCGCCGGTGTTGACATCGATGGTAGTCATTGCCTCGGCGGGGTCGACCACCAGATAGCCGCCGGACTTGAGCGGCACCTTGCGATCCAGTGCGCGCTGGATTTCGTCCTCGACGCCGTACAGGTCGAAGATCGGCCGCTCACCCGGGTAGTGCTCCAGGCGGTCGGCGATCTCCGGCATCAGTTCGGCAACGAACTGCGTGGTTTTCTGGAAGGTTTCCCGTGAGTCGATGCGAATCTTCTCGATCTTGGGGTTGACCAGGTCACGCAGTGTGCGCAAGGCCAGGCCAAGATCCTCGTAGATGACCGTCGGCGCGCCGCAGGTCTGGATCTGGCTGCCAATCTGCTCCCACAGGCGGCGCAGGTAGCGGATGTCCTGCAGGATCTCTTCGGCCCGTGCGCCCTCGGCAGCAGTGCGCAGGATGAAACCGCCGGCGTTCTTGATGTCTTCGCTGTCCATGCAGTCACTGACCACCTGCTTGAGGCGATCACGTTCGGCTTCGTCTTCGATCTTCAGGGAAATGCCGACATGGCTGCTGCGCGGCATGTACACCAGGTAACGCGACGGTATGGACAGCTGGGTGGTCAGCCGTGCGCCCTTGCTACCGATGGGGTCCTTGGTCACCTGCACCACCAGGGCCTGGCCCTCGTGTACCAGTGCGGTGATGGTCTCCACGGCAGAACCTTCGCGCTGGGAAATCTCCGAGGCATGAATGAACGCGGCGCGCTCCAGGCCGATATCGACGAACGCCGCCTGCATGCCTGGCAGCACCCGCACCACTTTGCCCTTGTAGATATTGCCGACGATGCCGCGACGCTGGGTGCGCTCGACGTGCACTTCCTGCAGCACCCCGTTTTCCACCACCGCCACACGCGACTCCATCGGGGTGATGTTGATCAGGATCTCTTCACTCATGGCAGGCTCTCGTCAAAGGTCTTCGGTAATCATGGATCGCGGGCGCCGGGCTGGCTACTGCTGCTTTGTTACCTCAGGAGAAAGCGCCGGCACCTGCCAGCAGGCGATACCGAATTGGGCGAGCAGCTCGGCCGTCTCGCTCAGGGGCAGGCCGACTACCGCCGAATAGCTGCCCTGAAGGCCGGTCACGAATACCGCCCCCAAGCCCTGGATGGCATAACCGCCGGCTTTATCCACTGGCTCGCCACTGGCCCAATAGCGCTGTGCTTCTTGCGGGTCGATGGCGCGAAAACGTACGTTGCTGGTGACGCAGACACTCAGGCAGCACTGGCCATCGCTCAGCGCCACCGCCGTCAACACCTGATGTTCGCGCCCAGCCATGTCTGCCAGCATGGCCAAGGCATCTTCACGGTTTTCCGGTTTGCCGAGAATACGACCATCGAGCACCACCGCAGTGTCTGCGCCGAGCACCACGGCCGGGCCGGCAAGACTGGCAAGGCCAGCCTCGGCCTTGCTCCGGGCCAGGCGTTCGACATACGCCACGGCGCTTTCGTCTGGCAGCGGGGTTTCATCGATGGGGGCGCTGGTGACGGTGAACGGCACGCCGATCTGGGCCAGCAATTCACGACGACGGGGCGAGCCGGAGGCCAGGTAAAGTGGTTTCATGCAGACATCTCCCTGTCGGTGGCGGCGGCGCCGTCAGTTGATATGCAAACGCCGGCGCAGATCACGCAGGGCGAAGCTGATCCACGGCCAGAGCAAGGCGCTGATGACCGCCGACCAGACCAGCGCCAGCGTCGGCAAACGGTTGCCGGTGAGCGCACTGAGCCACAACTGGATCAGCTGGGCGATACCGAAGATCACCAGGATTACCAGGCTCTGCTGCCACATCGGGAACATGCGCAGACGCTGCTGCAGCGACAGCACCAGGAAGGTGATCAGGGTCAGGACCAGGGCATTCTGCCCGAGCAGCGTGCCGTACAGCACGTCCTCGGCCAGGCCCAGCACGAACGCAGTGGTCATGCCGACCTTGTTCGGGACCATGAGCGTCCAGAACGACACCAGCATCGCCAGCCACATGGGCCGGAACACCTCGAGAAACGGTGGCATGGGCGAGACGCTGAGTAGCAGGCCAATGGCGAAGGTCAGCCAGATGACCCACCCGTGGTTACGGCGCGTTTTGGCCATCATTGCCTCCGAGGCTGGGCGGGTGCCGCAGGCGCTGCGGCAGGGCTGGCGGGTGCCGGGGCCGGGGCCGCTGTGGCAGGTACCGCCGGCGTGGCCGGGGCCGGCGCTGCCGCTGCAGGCGTGCCGGGGGCAGCCTGTTCGCCATTGGCGCCAGGCTGGGCAGGGTTCGCTGCGCCCTTGCGGTCCGCCTCTTCCTGGGCGAGCGCCGCGTCGGTGGCACGCTGCTCCGGAGAACGCCGGTCGCTGAACACCAGCAGCATGTAGCGGCTGCGGTTGAGTGCGGCGGTAGGAATGGCGCGAACGATGGCGAACGGCTGGCCGGAGTCATGGATCACTTCGTTGACCGTGGCCACCGGGTAGCCGGCCGGGAAGCGCTGGCCCATGCCGGAGCTCACCAGCAAGTCGCCTTCCTTGATGTCAGCCGTGTCGGCAACATGACGCAGCTCCAGACGCTCCGGGTTGCCAGTACCGCTGGCAATCGCGCGCAGGCCGTTACGGTTGACCTGTACCGGGATGCTGTGGGTGGTGTCGGTCAGCAGCAACACTCGTGCGGTGTAGGGCATCAGCTCGACCACCTGGCCCATCAGGCCGCGGGCATCGAGCACCGGCTGGCCAAGGAACACACCGTCGCGCTCGCCTTTGTTGATCAGGATACGGTGGGTGAACGGGTTGGGGTCGACGCCGATCAGCTCAGCCACCTCGACCTTCTCGTTGACCAGTGCAGAGGAGTTGAGCAACTCGCGCAGGCGCACGTTCTGCTCGGTCAGGGCCGCCAGCTTCTGCAGGCGCCCCTGCAGCAGCAGGGCTTCGGTCTTGAGTTTCTCGTTTTCCGCGATCAGTTCGTTACGGCTGCCGAACTGGCCCGCAACACCTTGCCACATCCGCTGAGGCAAGTCGGTGATCCAGTACGATTCCATCAGTACCAGGCCCATCTGGCTGCGCACGGGCTTGAGCAGGTCAAAGCGCGCATCGACCACCATCAGCGCGACCGAAAGCACCACCAGTACGAGCAGGCGCACGCCCAGCGAAGGGCCCTTGGAGAAAAGCGGTTTAATGGGCCGTTCCTCGTGGACGACTCAGGAAGTCATTGGACATGGGACAACGCACCAGCCTGGTTGCGGGTTGACGGAAGCGGCGCCCCAACGGACGCCAGCCCAACGCATACAGGTAGCACTGCGCGTGCCACCTGTAAACCGGGCGCTCGATCACTCGCTGGAGAGCAGGTCCATCGCGTGCTTGTCCATCATCTCCAGGGCGCGACCGCCGCCACGGGCCACGCAGGTCAGCGGGTCCTCGGCAACGATCACCGGCAAGCCGGTTTCCTGGGCCAGCAGCTTGTCGAGGTCGCGCAGCAGCGCGCCACCACCGGTCAGCACCAGGCCACGCTCGGCGATGTCGGAGGCCAGCTCCGGCGGAGACTGCTCCAGGGCGCTCTTGACGGCCTGAACGATGGTCGCCAGCGACTCCTGCAGGGCTTCGAGCACTTCGTTGGAGTTCAGGGTGAAGGCACGTGGCACGCCTTCGGCCAGGTTGCGGCCGCGCACGTCGACTTCACGCACTTCGCCGCCCGGGTAGGCGGTACCGATTTCCTGCTTGATGCGTTCGGCAGTGGATTCGCCGATCAGGCTGCCGTAGTTGCGGCGCACATAGGTGACGATGGCCTCGTCGAAGCGGTCGCCGCCAACGCGGACAGACTCGGCGTAGACCACGCCATTGAGCGAGATCAGGGCGATTTCAGTGGTACCACCACCGATATCGACGACCATCGAGCCACGGGCTTCTTCGACCGGCAGGCCCGCACCGATGGCAGCGGCCATTGGCTCTTCGATCAGGAACACTTCACGGGCACCGGCACCCAGAGCCGATTCGCGAATGGCGCGGCGCTCTACCTGGGTCGATTTGCACGGCACGCAGATCAGCACGCGAGGGCTGGGCTGCAGGAAGCTGTTCTCGTGAACCTTGTTGATGAAGTACTGCAACATTTTTTCACAAACGCTGAAGTCGGCGATGACGCCGTCCTTCATCGGACGAATGGCAGCAATGTTGCCGGGCGTACGGCCCAGCATGCGTTTGGCTTCGGTACCGACGGCGACGACGCTTTTCTGGTTGCCGTGGGTACGGATGGCAACTACCGAGGGCTCATTCAGGACGATACCGCGCTCACGCACGTAGATAAGGGTGTTGGCAGTACCCAGGTCGATGGAGAGATCGCTGGAAAACATGCCACGCAGTTTCTTGAACATGGGAAAGTGACCCTGGGGAAAGCGTGGGTAAAAAAGTGCGGCAAACTCTAACAATGGCAGGGATTTTGGGCAAGGAGCCAATATGTTAAATTGGTCGTTTTTCCGAGCACGCCAGCAGATGATCGCGGCCGTATGACCGCCAGAATGCCGACATGTTCCTCATCACGGACCTTATTCCGTTCTTTGTTTCCCCTGGAGATACCCATGGCGCTTGAACGCTGCGACGTGGAAAAGATCGCCCATCTGGCCCGCCTGGGCCTGAATGAAGGCGAACTGCCACGCATTACCGATGCACTGAACAGCATTCTCGGGCTGGTCGACCAGATGCAAGCGGTCGACACCACCGGCATCGAGCCCCTGGCCCACCCCCTGGAGGCCAGCCAGCGCCTGCGTCCCGACCAGGTCACCGAAAGCAACCAGCGCGATGCCTACCAAGCCATCGCACCAAAGACCGAAAGCGGTCTGTACCTGGTTCCCAAAGTCATCGAGTAAGGGATAGTGCCTGCCATGCATCAATTGACCCTGGCCGAGATCGCCCGCGGGCTCGCCGACAAGTCGTTTTCCTCCGAAGAGCTGACCGGCGCCCTGCTGGCGCGCATCCAGCAGCTCGACCCGCAACTCAACAGCTTCATCAGCGTCACCGAGGAGCTGGCCCTGGGCCAGGCCCGTGCCGCCGACGCCCGTCGCGCCGCCGGTGAGACCGGCGCACTGCTGGGCGCCCCTATCGCCCACAAGGACCTGTTCTGCACCAACGGCGTACGCACCAGCTGCGGCTCGAAGATGCTCGACAACTTCAAGGCGCCGTATGACGCCACCGTGGTCGCCAAGCTGGCCGAGGCCGGCATGGTCACCCTGGGCAAGACCAACATGGACGAATTCGCCATGGGGTCTGCCAACGAATCCAGCCACTATGGCGCGGTGAAAAACCCCTGGAACCTCGAGCACGTGCCAGGCGGCTCGTCCGGCGGCTCCGCTGCGGCCGTGGCTGCCCGCCTGCTGCCGGCGACCACCGGCACCGATACCGGCGGCTCGATCCGACAGCCGGCAGCACTGACCAACCTCACAGGCCTAAAACCGACGTACGGTCGCGTTTCGCGCTGGGGCATGATCGCCTATGCCTCCAGCCTCGACCAGGGTGGCCCGCTTGCCCGCACCGCCGAAGACTGCGCGCTGCTGCTGCAAGGCATGGCCGGTTTCGACGCCAAGGACTCCACCAGCATTGACGAGCCGGTGCCGGACTACAGCGCCAACCTGAATGCCTCGCTGCAAGGCCTGCGCATCGGCCTGCCGAAAGAGTACTTCGGCGCCGGCCTCGACCCGCGCATCGCCGAACTGGTCCAGGCCAGCGTCAAGGAGCTGGAAAAGCTCGGCGCAGTGGTCAAGGAAATCAGCCTGCCGAACATGCAGCACGCAATCCCTGCGTATTACGTGATCGCGCCGGCCGAAGCCTCTTCCAACCTGTCGCGATTCGACGGCGTGCGCTTCGGCTACCGCTGCGACGCACCCAAAGACCTGACCGACCTGTACAAGCGCTCCCGTGGCGAAGGCTTCGGTGCCGAAGTCCAGCGCCGCATCATGGTCGGTACCTACGCCCTGTCGGCTGGCTACTACGACGCCTACTACGTCAAGGCGCAGCAGATCCGCCGCCTGATCAAGAACGACTTCATGGCCGCCTTCGAAGGCGTCGACCTGATCCTTGGCCCGACCACGCCCAACCCGGCCTGGAAGCTGGGCGCCAAGAGCAGCGACCCGGTCGCGGCATACCTTGAAGACGTCTACACCATCACCGCCAACCTGGCGGGCCTGCCGGGCCTGTCGATGCCAGCCGGCTTCGTCGATGGCCTGCCGGTCGGCGTGCAGCTGCTGGCTCCGTACTTCCAGGAAGGCCGCCTGCTCAATGTCGCGCACCGCTACCAGCAGGTCACCGACTGGCACACCCGCGCCCCCAACGGCTTCTGAGGAATTCACACATGCAATGGGAAGTTGTGATCGGGCTGGAAATCCATACCCAGCTGGCCACCCAGTCGAAGATCTTTTCCGGCAGCGCCACCACCTTCGGCTCCGAGCCGAACACCCAGGCGAGCCTGGTTGACCTTGGCATGCCCGGCGTACTGCCGGTGCTGAACCAGGAAGCCGTGCGCATGGCCTGCATGTTCGGCCTGGCGATCGATGCCCAGATCGGCAAGCGCAACGTGTTCGCGCGCAAGAACTACTTCTACCCCGACCTGCCCAAGGGCTATCAGATCAGCCAGATGGACTTGCCGATCGTCGGCAAGGGCCACCTGGACATCGCCCTGGAAGACGGCACCATCAAGCGCATCGGCGTAACCCGCGCGCACCTGGAAGAAGACGCCGGCAAGAGCCTGCACGAAGACTTCAGCGGCTCCACCGGTATCGACCTGAACCGTGCCGGCACCCCGCTGCTGGAAATCGTCTCCGAACCGGACATGCGCAGCGCCAAGGAGGCCGTGGCCTACGTCAAGGCGATCCACGCGCTGGTGCGGTACCTGGGCATCTGCGACGGCAACATGGCTGAAGGCTCGCTGCGCTGCGACTGCAACGTCTCGATCCGGCCCAAAGGCCAGGCCGAGTTCGGCACCCGCTGCGAGATCAAGAACGTCAACTCGTTCCGCTTCATCGAGCGCGCGATCAACAGCGAAATCCAGCGCCAGATCGACCTGATCGAAGATGGCGGCAAGGTGGTTCAGGAAACCCGCCTGTACGACCCGAACAAGGACGAGACCCGATCCATGCGCAGCAAGGAGGAAGCCAACGACTACCGTTACTTCCCCGACCCGGACCTGCTGCCGGTGGTGATCGAGGACAGTTTCCTCGAAACCATCCGTGCCGGTTTGCCGGAGCTGCCACCGCAGAAGGTCGAGCGCTTCCAGAGCCAGTATGGCCTGTCGGCCTACGACGCCAACGTGCTGGCCTCCAGCCGTGAACAGGCGGACTACTTCGAGCAGGTGGTGAAGATTGGCGGCGACGCCAAACTGGCAGCCAACTGGGTCATGGTCGAACTGGGCAGCCTGCTGAACAAGCTGGGTATCGAGATCGACCAGGCACCGGTCAGTGCCGAGCAGCTCGGTGGCATGCTGCTGCGTATCCGCGACAACACCATCAGCGGCAAGATCGCTAAGACCGTGTTCGAGGCCATGGCCGCCGGTGAAGGCGATGCCGACAGCATCATCGAGAGCAAAGGCCTGAAACAGGTCACCGATACCGGCGCGATCGACAAGATGCTCGATGAAGTGCTTGCTGCCAACGCCGAGCAGGTCGAACAGTACCGCGCCGCCGATGAAGCCAAGCGCGGCAAGATGTTCGGCTTCTTCGTCGGCCAGGCGATGAAAGCCTCCAAGGGCAAGGCCAACCCGGGGCAAGTGAACCAATTGCTCAAGGCCAAGCTCGAAGGGTGAGCTTTGTAGGAGCGGCCTCGTGTCGCGAAAGGGCTGCAAAGCAGCCCCAAAGGCTTATGCAGTGACCTGGCCATGGGGCCGCGCTGCGGCCCTTTCGCGACACAAGGCGGCTCCTACAGCCACCGCGCCGCCAAGCGCGCCCAATGGCAGCACCGGAGCATCACCTTGCTAAAAAGATCCATCGCCACCCTGGCCCTGTTTTCCCTGTTGGCCGGCTGCGCCAGCCACGACATCGACCCCCGTGGTTACAACCAGACCGGCACCGCCTCCTATTACGGCGCCCGCCACCACGGCAAACGCACCGCCAGCGGCGAAGCCTTCAACCAGCACGGCCTGACCGCAGCGCATCGCAGCCTGCCCTTCGGCACCCGGGTACTGGTCACCAACCTCGCCAACCAACGCAGCGTGGTGGTCCGCATCAATGACCGCGGCCCGCACACACGCGGCCGGCTGATCGACCTGTCGCGCGCTGCAGCAGAAAAAATCGGCATGATCCGTAGCGGAACGGCGCGCGTGCGGGTACAAGGTCTAAGCGACTGACGCAACGGAGTTCCAACCATTTTCGACCTGGCCACCCTCCCCACCTTCAGCCTCCTGCAACTGGGCATAGCCTTGCTGTTGCTGGTGGCCGGCGCCGAACTGCTGGTGCGTGCCGCCCTTCGCCTGGCACAGCGTGTACACGTACGGCCGCTGATCATTGGCCTGAGCCTGGTGGCATTCGGCAGTACGGCGCCACAGCTGACCGTCAGCCTGCAGGCCGCCTATCAGGGCGCGCCCGATGTGGCCGTGGGCAGCGTGATCGGCAGTAACATCTTCAATGTTCTGGTGATCCTTGGCCTGGCTGCATTGATCATCCCGCTACGCGTGTCCCGCCAACTGGTGCGCTTGGACATTCCACTGATGATCCTCGCCAGCGCACTGGTCTATGCGCTGGCCGCCAACGGCCATCTGGGGCGCGTGGAAGGGCTGGTGCTGCTATCAGGCCTCGTGGGGTATCTGGTCATGCTCTGGCACCAGTCGCGCCACTATGCCCGCACTTACCCTGCACCGCGTGCGCTGGCCAGCAGCGCCGGGCGCTTCTGGACCGGCACACTGCTGCAAGTGGCGTTCGGCTTCGGCCTGCTCAGCCTGGCCGGCCACTTGCTGCTGGAAGCGGCGGTCGAAGTCGCGACCGACCTGGGCTTGTCTGAACGCATCATCGGCTTGACCGTTGTCGCGGTGTGCACGTCACTGCCCGAACTGGCTGCGGCGCTGATTGCCGCCCTGCGAGGGGAACGGGAGATCGCCGTGGGCACGGTGATCGGCAGCAACCTGTTCAATCTGCTGGCGGTGCTAGGCCTGACCGCACTGACTACACCCGAGCCGCTGACCATATCGCCAAACGCACTGGGCTTCGACCTTCCGGTAATGCTCGGCGTCGCGGCGCTGAGCCTGCCAGTGTTCTACTCCGGGTACCGGATTACCCGGGCCGAAGGGCTGGTATTACTTGGCCTTTACCTGGTCTACGGGCTGCACGTGGTGGCGTTCACCATCGGCATGCCGCTGGCCGGCCGCCTGGAACGGCTGATGCTCTTCTACGTTCTGCCAGTGCTCGGCCTGGTGCTTTTGTACACCACTGTGAGGGCCTGGCGGCGGCAGCACTAACGGCGGGAAGGTGGTGTCGCGACGAAGTGCATGGCTTGGGTGGCGCGCCGCACCACTCAAGACATGCACCCTGACTCAAGCCTGCCGGGCTTTCTTCAACCGGAACGCTACCCAAAGCAGCGCAATCCACCCGGGTATCAGCATCACCGAAATACGAATCGGCGGGGTCAGGTACATCACCACCAGAATCAGCACGATAAATGCCAGGCACAGGTAGTTGGTGAACGGGTGCCCCCAGCTCTGGTAGAACGGCTGGATACCTGCCGCCAGCTTGGCCTTGCGGAACTTCAGGTGGGTAATGCTGATGCTCGCCCAGTTGATCACCAGCGCCGACACCGCCAGCGCCATCAGCAGGCCGAATGCATCACCCGGCATCAGGTAGTTGATCACCACGCACATGCCCGTAGCGAAAGCCGACACGCCCAACGCAGTCAGTGGCACACCGCTGCGGCTGACCTTGAGCAGCTGGCGTGGTGCGTCGCCCTGGCTGGCCAGGCCGAACAACATACGGCTGTTGGCGTACACGCAACTGTTGTAGACCGACAGCGCAGCTGTCAGCACCACGATATTGAGGATGGTCGCCACCAGGTCGCTGTCCAGTTCGTGGAAGATCATCACGAACGGGCTGCCACCCTGCACGACCTTCTGCCACGGGTACAGCGACAACAGCACCGCCAGCGCGCCGATGTAGAAAATCAGGATACGGTAAACCACCTGGTTGGTTGCCTTGGGAATGCTCTGGCGCGGGTTGTCCGCTTCGGCGGCCGTGATGCCCACCAGCTCCAGGCCACCAAAGGAGAACATGATCACCGCCAGCGCCATCACCAGCCCGGTGACGCCATTGGGGAAAAACCCGCCGTATTGCCACAGGTTGGCCACACTGGCGTCCGGGCCGCCGTGGCCACTGCTCAGCAGCCACGCGCCGAAACCGATCATGCTGACGATGGCCACCACCTTGACCAGGGCGAACCAGAACTCCATCTCGCCATAGACCTTGACCTGGGTCAGGTTGATCAGGTTGATCACCACGAAGAAGATCGCCGCCGTGGCCCAGGTGGGAAACTCCGGCCACCAGTACTGCACATAGATGCCAACGGCGGTGAGCTCGGCCATACCCACGAGCACATACACCACCCAGTAGTTCCAGCCCGAGACGAAGCCTGCGAACTCACTCCAGTATTGGTGTGCGAAGTGGCTGAAACTGCCGGCTACCGGCTCTTCGACCACCATTTCGCCCAACTGGCGCATGATGAAGAAAGCCATCAGGCCAGCGATGGCATAGCCCAGCAAAACGGAGGGGCCCGCCAGCTGGATGGTCTGGGCGATACCCAGGAACAACCCGGTACCGATGGCACCGCCCAGCGCGATCAGCTGGATATGGCGATTCTTCAGCCCGCGCTGCAACCGCTCGGGCGTGCTCTGGTCTTGCATGAAGTGTCCTTAAGCTCAGTGAGGCAGTGTTTTTTGAGGTATGCAGTCAAGGATCTAGATCCATCCGCCCCACTGCAAGATGAAAATACCAATATTGGTGGTGATCGCCGCCATTAGCGTAGTGATCACGATGATCGATGCCGCCAGTTCGTGATTGCCGTTGGCTGCCCGTGCCATGACGTAACTGGCCGCCGCAGTGGGGCTGCCAATGTACAGGAACAGAATGCCCAGCTCGGCCCCGCGAAAACCGCAGAGCCAGGCACCGAGCGTGCCGAACAGCGGCAACCAGAGCATCTTCACCAGGCTGGCATCGATGGCCAACTTGCCGCTGTCGCGCAGGGCGTTGAGCGACAGGGTGCCACCGATACAGATCAGCGCCAGCGGCAGGGTCATCTGCGCGAGGTAGTCGCCCGAGGTGAGCAACCAGTTGGGCAGGGGTACCTGCCCGTAGGCCATGGGCGTGGCCAGTAGCACGCTGATGATCAGCGGGTTGCTGAAAATGCTCTTGCAGATGCTCCACGGGTCGGACTTCAGGTCCGGGCTGTATACCGCCAGCACTACGGCTGAAAGCGAGTTGTACAGGAGGATCACCAGGCCTGCGAGCACTGCCCCCAGCGAGATACCGTAGTCCCCGTAAAGGCTGGCGGCCAGGGCCAGGCCGATCACGCCGTTGTTGCCGCGAAACGCACCCTGGGTGTAGATGCCGCGGTCGGCCAGCGGGCTGCGCCAGATTGCCAGGCCCCAGGCCACGGCGAAGCCGACCAGCGTGGCAGCGACGAAATAGAGGATGACACCCGGTTTGATCGCCGTTGCCAGGTCGGCATGGTAGATGCCGAGGAACAACAGCGCAGGCATGCAGACGTTGAACACCAGTTGCGAGGCAACCCGGTTGAAATTGTCGTCGATCAGGTGAATGCGTTTGAGCAGCACGCCCAGGAACAGCATGGCGAAGACGGGCGCCGTGATGTTCAGCGTCTGGATAAGAAGGGCGAGCATGCGCTAGCGATCCTGAAGGGTTGCCGTTAGGGGGCTAATGATACGCCAACGCGTCAGGAGTTGCGGGGATCAGCCGCAATATAAAGAAATTTCTGTTAGGCCCTATCGCCGGCAAGCCGGCTCCCACTGGTCCCCATCAAGCCTGAATACTGTGGAGCACCTGTGGGCCGGCTTGCCGGCGATAGGGCCGGTACTGCCAGGATAAGTTAGCGCCGCACAGGCCGTTTCTGCAGCTTGCGCTGCAACGTGCGCCGGTGCATGCCCAGCGCCCGCGCGGTAGCGGAGATATTGCCCTCGTGCTCGCTGAGCACGCGCTGGATGTGCTCCCACTGCAAGCGGTCCACCGACATGGGGTTTTCCGGCACCAACGTATCCAGGTCCGTATGCTCCGAAAGCAGTGCCGCCAGCACATCGTCGGCATCGGCCGGTTTGCACAGGTAGTTGCACGCCCCGCGCTTGACCGCCTCGACCGCCGTGGCAATGCTCGAGTAGCCGGTGAGGATCACCACGCGCATTTCCGGGTCCAGCTCCAGCAGCTTGGGCAGCAGCACCAGGCCGGAGTCGCCCTCCATTTTCAAGTCCAGCGTGGCGTAGTCCGGCAGATCATTCTGCGCCAGGACCAGACCTTCCTCGGCGGAGCTTGCAGTGCTCACGCGGAAACCGCGACGGCTCATGGCACGGGCCATGACCCGCGTGAAGGTGGCATCGTCATCCACCAGCAGCAGGTGCGGCAGCTCTTCGCTTTCGACCTGGTTTTCTTCGCTCATCATTCATCTCCTCGCTTGCCATGGGGCAGGCGCAGTTCGGTCAGGGTGCCACCCTGCTCATGACTATAGAGTTTCACCGAACCGCCCGCACGGGTCACGCTGGCTTTGCTCAAGAACAGGCCCAGGCCGAAGCCTTTGCCTTTGGTGGTAATGAAGGGTTTGCCGATTGCTTCGGCAATGGCCGGCGGCACGCCGGGGCCATGGTCGCGGATGCTGATGACGATGTCCTGGGCGTCCCAGTCCAGGCGTACCTCCAGGTCGTCAGGGCACGCATCGGCGGCATTGTTCAACAAGTTCAGCAGCGCCTGGGTCAGGTCCGGTGGCGGGGTCAGGCGGGGCACCTGGCCGTCGCGCAGACGCTGGAAGCGGTAGCTGGCTTCCGGACGCATCAGGTGCCAACGGTTCAGCGCCTCATCGAGCCACTCGGTCACGTCCTGCTCCACCATCGCCAGGCGGCGATTGGCTTCAGCGGCACGCACCAGTTGCTGCAGGGTTTCCTTGCACAGCTTGACCTGGTCCTGAAGGATCTGCAGGTCCTCCTGCAACAGCGGGTCGGCGTGGTCCTGGCGCATTTCGTTGAGCAGCACGCTCATGGTCGCCAGCGGCGTGCCCAGCTCATGGGCGGCACCGGCGGCCTGGGTGGCCACGGCCAACAATTGTTCGTCGCGCAGGCTTTCTTCGCGCCGTTCGGAGCGCAGTTTTTCCTGACGGCGCAGCTCTTCGGCCATGCGCGCGGCGAAGAAGGTGATCACCGCAGCCGCCAGCGCGATGCTCAACCACATGCCGTAGACCTGCATCTTGTCCCGCGCCATCGGCAGGCCTTCAAGCGGGTAGAACTGGACCAGCAACAGGCTGTAGGCGGTCAGGGCGATACCCGACAGGATCAGCGAGTAGAGCCAGGGCAAGGTCACGGCGGCAATGGCCAGCGGCACCAGGTAATAGGAAACGAAGGGGTTGGTCGAGCCGCCCGAGTAATAAAGCAGCGCGCTGTGGATCAGCAGGTCGCAGGCCAGTTGCAGCGCGTATTCCAGTTCGGTGACCGGCAGCGACAGGCGCAAGCGCAACGCGGTGAAGGCGCACAGCAGGGACGACAGAGCCAGGGTCGCGGCCAGGGAAAACCACGGCAGCGGCAGCAGTTCGGTCCAGTAGGCAACGCCCACCGAGCCTGCCTGAGCGGCCAGGACCAGAACGCGAATGACAGTCAGGCGCCAGAGGTTCTGGCGGGTAGCGGACAGCGGTTGTGCGGCGGCGAGCATGAGCTCTCCTGATGAGTGCTCCAGGACAATCGGCTGGAGTATACCGAAGGCGCGCGCCCAGCTGCAGCGATGCGGCAAAGCGCCACAGTTTGTCACAGCTTCATGATGGCACTTTTGAACCCACTACACTGATCCCGGTCTGATGGGCCATGCGTGGGATGGATGGCCAGAACCCACGCCTTTCATTGCCAAGGAGTATCACATGCCTAACCCTCGTCGCGGCGCTGCCCTGATCCTGACCTGCGGCCTGCTCGCCAGCCTGCCGGCGCTGGCGGCTGATGAGCCGCGCTACAACCAGATATCGCTGCGTGCAGAAGTCAGCAAGGAAGTGCCCCGCGACCTGATGGTCGTGACCCTTTATAGCGAAGCGCAGAACACCGACCCGGGCAAGCTTGCCAAACAGATCACCGAAACCATGAACAAGGCCGTGCAGCAGGCCCGCCAGGTCAAGGACGTGAAAATCAGCCAGGGCAGCCGCAACAGCTACCCGGTCTACGACAGCAAGGGGCAGAAGATCACCGGCTGGCGCGAGCGTGCCGAAGTGCGCCTGGAAAGCGCCGACTTCCCGGCCCTCTCTCAGCTCAGTGCCGACCTGCTGCAAGACCTGAAGATGGGCGGCATGGATTTCTCCATCGCCCCGGCCACGCGCAAGGCCAGCGAAGACGCCTTGCTCAAGGATGCGGTCAATGCCTTCAAGGCCCGCGCGCAACTGGCCACCGAAGCCCTGGGTGGCAAGGGCTATAAAGTGGTCAGCCTGAACCTCAACAGCAGCGGCTACCCACGCCCCTATCTGCGCAGCGCGCCAATGGCCATGAAAGCCATGGGTGCCGACGAAGCAGCACCGGCGCCGGATATCGAGGCGGGTACCAGCGAAGTCAGCATGAACGCAGACGGCCTGATCGAAGTGCAGATGCCTTGATCAACGCAGGCGATACAAGGGGCGCATTGCGCCCCAGCAGCACAAATAGAGACATTTCCTACGCACTCAAATAGTGCTTCCTACAAATTCCCTCCCGCGAAACATCCCGCAAAAAGCCATCATTTTGCCCTCGCAAACGTTCAACTCCCTCGAAATTTATACATATGCGACATCCATGTACGCCCGTACTACTTTTCTGACGCCAACTATCCTTCGCAGTGTTGCATTGGGAACACACCCTGCATAAGTATCCGCAGGTCGGCTCACGAGGCCACCTCGAATCAGAAAAATGACAACAATGAGGCCACCATGCTCAAACACGCAGTCATTCCGTTCCTGCTCGGCGCAGGCTTGCTGACCGGCGCTCCGCTTGCCCACGCCGCGTCCAACCTGGTGTTCTGCTCCGAAGGCAGCCCCGCCGGCTTCGACCCGGGGCAATACACCACCGGAACCGACTTCGACGCCTCGGCCGAGACCGTGTTCAACCGCCTGACCCAGTTCGAACGTGGCGGCACCGCCGTTATCCCCGGCCTGGCGACCAAATGGGAGGTGTCCGACGACGGCAAGACCTACACCTTCCACCTGCGCGAAGGGGTCAAGTTCCACACCACCGATTACTTCAAGCCAAGCCGCGAATTCAACGCAGACGACGTGCTGTTCACCTTCAACCGCATGCTCGACAAGAATCACCCGTTCCGTAAGGCCTACCCCACTGAGTTCCCCTACTTCACCGACATGGGCATGGACAACAACATCGCCAAGGTGGAGAAGCTCGACGAGCACACCGTCAGGTTCACCCTCAACCAGGTGGACGCCGCGTTCATCCAGAACCTGGCGATGAGCTTTGCCTCCGTGCAGTCGGCCGAGTACGCCGACCAGTTGCTCAAAGAAGGCAAGGCTGCAGACATCAACCAGAAACCGATCGGCACCGGCCCGTTCGTGTTCAGCAAGTACCAGAAGGACGCCCAGATCCGCTTCAAGGGCAACAAGGATTACTGGAAACCCGAGGACGTGAAGATCGACAACCTGATCTTCGCCATCACCACCGACGCCTCGGTGCGCATGCAGAAGCTGAAGAAGAACGAGTGCCAGGTGACCTTGTTCCCGCGCCCTGCCGATATCGAGCCGCTCAAGGCCAACGACAAGCTGCAGATGCCGCACCAGGCCGGTTTCAACCTGGGCTACATCGCCTACAACGTGATGGACAAGCTCAAGGGCAGTGACCAACCCAACCCGTTGGCTCAACTGAAGGTGCGCCAGGCACTGGACATGGCCGTCGACAAGCAGAAGATCATCGAATCGGTCTACCAGGGCGCCGGCCAGCTCGCCGTCAATGCCATGCCGCCGACCCAGTGGTCCTACGACGAAAGCATCAAGGATGTGCCGTACGACCCGGAAAAGGCCAAGCAACTGCTCAAGGAAGCCGGGATCAAGGAAGGCACCGAAATCACCCTGTGGGCCATGCCGGTGCAACGCCCGTACAACCCCAACGCCAAGCTGATGGCCGAGATGCTGCAGGCTGACTGGGGCAAGGTCGGCATCAAGGCGAAAATCGTCAGTTACGAGTGGGGCGAGTACATCAAACGTTCCAAAGGCGGCGAACAAGGCGCCATGCTGATCGGCTGGAGCGGCGACAACGGTGACCCGGACAACTGGCTAGGCACCCTGTATGGCTGTGATGCCATCGAGGGCAACAACTTCTCCAAGTGGTGCTACAAGCCCTACGACGACCTGATCAAGCAGGCCAAGGCCACTTCCGACCAGGCCAAGCGCACCGAGCTGTATAAACAGGCGCAGCATATCCTCAAAGATCAGGTACCGATCACGCCAATCGCCCACTCCACGGTCTACCAGCCGATGAGTGCCAAGGTGAAGGGCTTCAAGATCAGCCCGTTCGCACTGAACTCCTTCTACGGCGTCAGTGTGGAGAAATAGCGCCGGGCACACGCACCACCCTCGCCCACTTCCACCCTTCGAACTCCCCCCGGCGCTACCCGCGCCGGGGTTGGGGCCCCTGTTGCCGCATTTCGTATCCCGAAGCGGCAAAAACAGACGGAAAAAAGGATTTGCCATGCGCCACACCACACTGTTTTCCACGCTGCTCGCCGTGGGCCTGCTGAGCCAGGCATCAGCCCCTCAGGCCAGTAGCCTGGTGTTCTGCTCCGAGGGTAGCCCGGCCGGGTTCGACACAGCCCAATACACCAGTGCCACCGACAACGATGCGGCAGAACCGATCTACAACCGCCTGGTGGAATTTCAACGCGGCGGTACGGCAGTGCATCCCGCCCTGGCAACGAAGTGGGAAGTATCCGACGATGGCCTGCGCTACACCTTCCACCTGCGCGAGGGGGTGAAATTCCACGCCAACAAGGCATTCACCCCCAGCCGCGACTTCAACGCCGATGACGTGCTGTTCACCTTCAACCGCATGCTCGACCGCGAGCACCCGTTCCGCCAGGCCTACCCCACCGAGTTCCCCTACTTCGTCAGCATGGGCCTGGACAAGAACATCGCCGGTATCGAAAAGACCGGCCCGATGACCGTGGTGTTCACCCTGAACAAGGTCGATGCCGCCTTCGTGCAAAACCTGGCGATGAGCTTCGCTTCGGTGCTTTCGGCTGAATATGCCGAGCATCTGATGGCGAGCGGGCGCCCCAGCGACATCAACCAGCAGCCTATCGGTACCGGCCCGTTCGTGTTCCAGCGCTACCAGAAAGATTCGCAGATCCGCTTCAAAGGCAACAAGGACTACTGGGCACCGGACGAGGTGAAACTCGACAACCTGGTATTTTCGATCAACACCGACCCCTCGGTGCGCATCCAGAAGCTGCGCCGCGGCGAATGCCAGGTCACCCTGCACCCACGCCCGGCCGACCTGCCAGCCCTCAAGCAGGACAGCAAGCTGCAGGTGCTGCAACAACCAGGCTTCAACCTCGGCTATATCGCTTACAACACCCAGCACCCGCCGTTCGACCGCCTGGAGGTACGCCAGGCCATGGACATGGCAGTGAACAAGCAGGCGATCCTGCAGGCGGTGTATCAGGACTCGGGGCAACGCGCAGTCAACGCCATGCCACCAACCCAATGGTCCTATGACGACAGCTTAAAGGACGCACCCTACGACCCTGAGCAGGCCCGCCAGCTGCTCAAGCAGGCCGGGGTCAAGGAAGGCACCGAAGTCACCCTGTGGGCCATGCCCGTGCAGCGCCCGTACAACCCCAACGCCAAGCTCATGGCCGAGATGCTTCAGGCCGACTGGAGCAAGCTGGGCTTGAAAGTGCGCATCGTCAGTTATGAATGGGGCGAATACCTCAAGCGCATGAAAAGCGGCGAGCACGACATCGCCCTGATCGGCTGGACCGGTGACAACGGCGACCCGGATAACTGGCTGGGCACCCTCTACAGCTGCGATGCCATCGGCAGCAACAACTACTCGCAGTGGTGCGACCGGCAGTACGACAGCCTGGTCAAGCAAGCCAAGCAGGTAACCGACCGCGAGCAGCGCACAGTGCTGTACCAGCAGGCCCAGCAACGCCTCAAACAGCAGGTGCCGATCACGCCGGTGGCGCACTCCACGGTGAACCAGCCGCTCAGCGTCAAGGTGGCCGGCTTCAAGGTGAGCCCCTTTGGCCGCAACGACTTTTCCGGAGTGAGCGTTGATTGAGCGTTAGCCGGTAGCGGCCCTCTCGCCGGCAAGCCGGCTCCTACAAAAATGGCACAAGCCTGGGGATCTTTATTGATTCCTGTGGGCGCCGGCTTGCCGGCGAAAGGGCCAGCACTGGCCACACACCTCCCCCTGATTGGCCCGGCAACCCCGGGCAACCCTGGCAACACCGCAACAACCCGGCCCACAAGGCCAGGCAATAACTAAAAGAACAGAAAGGGAGCTTTCATCTTGAGACTATTCACGTTCACCACACTGGCGTTATCCATCGCCACCTTCGCCGCCATGGCCCAGGCCGACACCCAAAGCCAGGACTACGTCCCGTTCAGCCTCAAAGGCACCAGCGAGCAGGATGAGGCCAAAGGTTTCATCGACGGCCAGAGCCTGTCCGGCAGCACCCGCAACTGGTACGCCCGCGAACGCGCCACCCGCGCGCCGTTGTTCAAGTACTACAAAAGCGACGGCACACGCCACGACAGCCACAGCCGCGACAACTGGCTGCAGGGCACCATCCTCAACTACAGCTCAGGCTTCACCCAGGGCACCGTGGGTTTTGCCGTGGAGGCAGCCGGCTACAACGCCATCGCTCTGGAGCAAGGCCGCGCCGCAGTCGCCGGGCCGAACAACCGTACCCTGACCCATAGCGATGGCGACCCCATCGGCCAGTGGAGCAAGATGGGCCTGGCCAACCTCAAGGCACGGGTGTCCAACACCACCCTCACCGTCGGCCGCCAGTCCGTGGACACGCCGATGATCGCTTACATCGGCAACCGCGCCCTGCCCTCCAGCTTCCAGGGCGCGTTCCTGCACAGTGCAGAGTTCGACAACCTGTCATTCGACCTGGGCACCTTCGACCGTGTCTCGCCGCGCACCGAACAGAGCCTGAGCAAGTTTCGCAGCGAGTATGGCGCCGCGGGCGTGGAAACCGACCGTGCCAGTACCGCCGGGGTCAACTACCAGCCGCTCAAGAGCCTGACCACCAGCCTGTACGCCACCAAGGTCGACGACTTCTGGAACCAGTACTACTTCGGCGCCAGCCACGTGCTGGGCGACAGCGCGGTGCTGAGCCTGACCACCGGCCTGAACTACTACAAGACCGTGGACGCAGGCAGCCAGAAGATGGGCGAGATCGACAACGACACCTACAGCCTGTCGTTCGGCCTGACCCACCAGGCCCACACCCTCAGCGCTTCGTGGCAGCAGGTCAACGGTAACGAGTACTTCGACTACCTGCACGAAACCAACGGCATCTACCTGGCCAACTCCCTGCTCTCGGACTTCAACGGCCCGAACGAGAAATCCCTGCAGATTTCCTACGTGCTGAACATGGCGCCGTATGGCGTGCCGGGCCTGAAGTTCAACCTGTACAACGCCCGCGGCTGGGGCATCGACGGCACCCATTACCGCGGTACGGCCTATGACGTGAACGGCCTGGATGGCGAAACCCACTATGAGTGGGGTATCGGCACCAGCTACGCGGTGCAGAGCGGGCCGCTGAAAGACACCAGCATCCGCGCTACCTATACCGCGCATCGCGCCAGCAAGGCACAGGCCGATGGCAGCCTGGATGAGTTCCGCGTGGTGACCACCATTCCGTTCAACATTCTCTGACCGCTTACGCCCAGGTCCGCTTCAGTGCGGGCCCGGGCGGCTACGCTGGAATCATTGCAAGCAAGGAGGACACATGACATCGCTACCGCTACGCGCTGCCCTGGCAGCGGTCATACTCGGCGCCGCCGGCAACCTGGCGGCCAAGCCGCTGGTGGTGTGCACCGAAGCCAGCCCGGAAGGCTTCGACATCGTTCAATACACCACGGCGGTCACCGCCGATGCCTCGGCTGAGACGGTGTTCAACCGCCTGGTCGACTTCAAGCCCGGCACCACCGACATCCAGCCAGCCCTGGCCGAACGCTGGGACATCTCGGCCGATGGCCTGACCTACACCTTTCACCTGCGCCAAGGAGTGAAGTTCCACACCACCGGTTACTTCAAACCGACCCGCGATTTCAATGCCGACGACGTGCTGTGGAGCCTGCGTCGCCAGCTCGACCCTAACCACCCGTGGCACGACAAGACCAGCGTCGGCTACCCGTATTTCGCGAGCATGGCCTTCAAGGACCTGCTCAAATCGGTGGACAAGACCGACGACCACACCGTGGTCATCACCCTGACCCGCCCGCAAGCACCGTTCCTGCGTGACATGGCCATGGGCTTCACCTCGATCTACTCCGCCGAATACGGCGACCAGTTGCTCAAGGCAGGCAAGACCGGCGACCTCAACAGCAAACCGGTGGGCACTGGCGCGTTCATCTTCCAGCGCTACAACAAGGACGCCCAGGTGCGCTTCAAGGCCAACCCGGACTACTTCCGCGGCAAGCCGCCGGCCGACTCGCTGATTTTCGCCATCGCCACCGACAGCAACGTGCGCCTGCAGAAGCTGCGCGCCAACGAATGCCAGGTGGCGCTTTACCCGAAACCGGACGACGTGGCGTCGATCAAGGCTGATCCCAAGCTCAAGGTCGCCGAGATCGAGGCCCTGGTCACCGGCTATATCGCCATGAACACCGAGCACAAATACCTCAGCGATGTGCGCGTGCGCAAAGCCATCAACATGGCCTTCGACCGCCAGACCCACGTCGACCAGCTGTTCGGCAAGGGCAATGCGCTGGTGGGGGTAAACCCCTACCCGCCAACCATGATCGGCTACAACAGTGCCAACCAGAACCCACCCCGTGACCTGGCCAAGGCCCGTGAACTGCTCCAGCAGGCCGGGGTGCCGCAAGGCACGGTCATCACGCTGTTCACCCGCAATGGCGGCGGCGCGACCAACCCCAACCCACGGCTGTCGGCGGAAATGCTCCAGTCCGACCTCGCCAAAATCGGCCTGAAGCTGGACATCCGTGTGATGGAGTGGGCCGAGATGCTGCGCCGGGCGAAAAACGGTGAGGCCGACCTGGTCTCCACCGGCTGGGCCGGCGACAACGGCGACCCGGACAATTTCCTCAGCCCCCTGCTCAGCTGCGATGCGGTCAAAAGTGGTGAGAACTACGCGCGCTGGTGCAACTCGAAGTTTCAGGACCTGATCACCCGCGCCCGTGAGGTGATCGACAACGACGAGCGTGCCAGGCTCTATGCCGAGGCATTGAAGGTGTACGATGACGACCAGCCCTGGATCAGCATGGCGCACCCGAAGATGTTCACTGCCATGCGTGACAACGTGGAGGGTTATGTGATCAACCCTCTGACCAACAACAACTTCGCCACCACCCAGGTGAAGTAGAACAACAACGACCGCCGGCAACCCACACGGGCAACGGCGGCACCGCCGTACAACGGCTGATGAGGTAACCCTGACAATGTTGAGTTTTATTGCCCGGCGCCTGGGCCTGCTGATACCGACGTTTTTCGGCATCACCTTGCTGACCTTCGCGCTCATACGCCTGATCCCCGGCGACCCGGTGGAAGTGATGATGGGCGAGCGCAGGGTCGACCCCGAGATGCACGCCCAGGCCATGGAGCGCCTGGGCCTGAACAAGCCACTGCCGGTCCAGTACCTGGATTACGTGGGCAAGCTCGCGCAGGGTGACCTGGGCGAGTCGCTGCGCACCCGTGAAAGCGTATGGAGCGAGTTCCTCACCCTGTTCCCTGCAACCCTGGAACTGGCCTTTGCTGCGCTGCTGTTCGCCGGCATCGTCGGCTTATTGGCCGGCGTGATCGCTGCGCTCAAGCGTGGCTCGCTGTTCGATCACGGGGTCATGGGCATCTCCCTGGCCGGCTATTCGATGCCGATTTTCTGGTGGGGCCTGATCCTGATCATGTTCTTCTCGGTGAGCCTGGGCTGGACGCCGGTCTCCGGGCGCATCGACCTGCTGTACGACATCGAGCCGAAAACCGGCTTCATGCTCATCGATACCCTGCTCAGTGACGAAGAAGGCGCGTTCAAGGATGCGGTGATGCACCTGATCCTGCCGGCCATCGTGCTCGGCACCATCCCGTTGGCGGTAATCGCCCGCATGACCCGCTCGTCCATGCTCGAAGTGCTGCGCGAAGACTACATTCGCACTGCGCGCGCCAAAGGCCTGTCACCGGCCCGCGTGGTGTTCGTGCACGGCCTGCGCAATGCACTGATCCCGGTGCTGACCGTGTTCGGCCTGCAGGTCGGCACGCTGCTGGCCGGTGCGGTGCTGACCGAAACCATCTTCTCCTGGCCGGGCATCGGCAAATGGCTGATCGAAGCCATCGGCGCCCGTGACTACCCCGTGGTCCAGAACGGCATCCTTTTGATCGCCTGCCTGGTGATCCTGGTCAACTTCGTCGTGGACATCCTCTACGGCCTGGCCAACCCACGCATCCGTCATCAGCGCTGAGGCCTTCGCCATGACTAGCCCTATTCCGAAATCCGTGACGCCGGCCAGCCCGGTGGACCAAAGCCTGCTCTACCCCTCGCCATACAAAGAGTTCTGGCACGCCTTCTCGCGCAACAAGGGCGCGGTGATGGGCCTGGCCTTCATGTGCGTGGTGGTGTTCTGTGCGCTGTTCGCGCCGTGGGTGGCGCCGCATGACCCAAGCGAACAATACCGTGACTTCCTGCTGACCCCGCCGGTATGGCTCGAAGGCGGTACCTGGCAATTCATCCTCGGCACCGACGAACTGGGCCGTGACCTGCTCTCGCGGCTGATCCAGGGCGCCCGGCTGTCGCTGCTGATCGGCCTGTCGTCGGTGGTGATGTCGCTGATCCCGGGCATCCTGCTGGGCCTGCTGGCCGGTTTCTTCCCGCGCTTGCTCGGTCCGTCGATCATGCGCCTGATGGACGTGATGCTGGCCCTGCCGTCGCTGCTGCTGGCCGTGGCGATCGTCGCCATTCTCGGCCCAGGCCTGATCAACACAGTGATCGCCATCGCCATCGTGTCGCTACCGTCCTACGTGCGCCTGACCCGCGCTGCGGTGATGGGTGAACTGAACCGCGACTATGTGACCGCCGCGCGTCTGGCTGGCGCCGGGTTGCCACGGCTGATGTTCGTCACCGTGCTGCCCAACTGCATGGCACCGCTGATCGTGCAGGCCACCTTGAGCTTCTCCTCGGCCATCCTCGACGCCGCTGCGCTGGGCTTCCTGGGCCTGGGTGTACAACCGCCGACCCCGGAGTGGGGCACCATGCTCGCCTCGGCCCGGGACTACATCGAGCGCGCCTGGTGGGTGGTGAGCCTGCCCGGCCTGACCATCCTGCTCAGTGTGCTGGCAATCAACCTGATGGGCGACGGCTTGCGCGATGCGCTGGACCCGAAACTCAAGAACGCCGCCTGAGGAGAGCGCCATGTCACTGTTGCAGATCAACAACCTGAGCGTGCGCTTCGGCGACGCCAATGCAGTCCCAGTGGTGGACGGCCTGGACCTGGCGGTGGACGCCGGTGAAATACTGGCCATTGTCGGTGAGTCCGGCTCGGGCAAATCGGTCACCATGATGGCCCTGATGGGCCTGATCGAGGCCCCCGGGCGCATCACCGCCGATACGCTCACCTTCGACGGCACCAACATGCTCAAACTCAGCTCCCGCCAGCGGCGCAAGGTGGTGGGCAAGGACATCGCCATGGTCTTCCAGGACCCGATGACCGCGCTCAACCCCAGCTACACCGTGGGCTACCAGATCGAAGAAGTGCTGCGCCAGCACCTGGGCCTCAAAGGCAAAGCCGCGCGCCAGCGTGCCCTGGAGCTGCTGAAAAAGGTCGAGATCCCGGCTGCCGAAAGCCGCCTGGACGCCTACCCGCACCAGCTGTCCGGTGGCATGAGCCAGCGCGTGGCAATCGCCATGGCGATTGCCGGGGAGCCCAAGCTGCTGATCGCCGACGAGCCGACCACGGCGCTGGACGTGACCATCCAGGCGCAGATCATGGAACTGCTGGTCAACCTGCAGAAAGAGCGCAACATGGCGCTCATCCTGATTACCCACGACCTGGCCGTGGTCGCCGAAACCGCCAAACGCGTCTGTGTGATGTATGCCGGCCAAGCCGTGGAAGTGGGCCAGGTGCCTGAGCTGTTCGACGTGCCCGCGCACCCCTACAGCGAAGCACTGCTGGCGGCCATCCCCGAACACAGCATCGGCGCCGAACGCCTGGCCACGCTGCCGGGCATCGTCCCTGGCCGGTACGACCGCCCGGACGGCTGCCTGCTGTCGCCACGCTGCCCGTACGTGCAGGACAACTGCCGGCGCCAACGCCCACCCCTTGACCCTCAGGCCCATAGCCTGGTGCGTTGCTTCTACCCGCTGAACCAGGAGGTGGCGTGATGAGCGTCGTTCTAACCGCACGGGAGCTGACCCGGCATTACGAAGTGTCCCGCGGGCTGTTCAAGGGCCATGCCTTGGTGCGCGCACTCAATGGCGTGTCATTCGAGCTGGAAGCTGGCAAGACACTGGCCGTGGTGGGTGAGTCGGGTTGTGGCAAGTCCACGCTGGCGCGCGCACTGACGTTGATCGAAGAGCCCTCTTCCGGCTCGTTGCAGATCGACGGCACCGAGGTCAAAGGCGCCAGCAAAAGCGAGCGCAAACAATTGCGCCGCGACGTCCAGATGGTGTTCCAGAGCCCCTATGCCTCGCTCAACCCACGGCAGAAGATCGGCGATCAGTTGGCCGAACCGCTGCTGATCAACACCTCGTTGAGCAAGGCCGAGCGGCGCGAAAAAGTGCAGAAGATGATGGAGCAGGTGGGGTTGCGGCCTGAGCATTACCAGCGCTACCCGCACATGTTCTCGGGCGGCCAGCGCCAGCGCATCGCCCTGGCCCGGGCGATGATGCTGCAACCCAAAGTGCTGGTGGCCGACGAACCGACCTCGGCGCTGGATGTGTCGATCCAGGCACAGGTGCTGAACCTGTTCATGGACCTGCAGAAGGAATTCAACACCGCCTACGTGTTCATCTCCCACAACCTGGCAGTGGTACGCCACGTGGCGGATCAGGTGCTGGTGATGTACCTGGGCCGGCCGGCGGAAATGGGGCCGAAGGCAGATATCTACGAAAAGCCGCTGCACCCGTACACCCAGGCGCTGCTTTCAGCGACACCGGCGATCCACCCGGACCCGTTGAAGCCGAAGATCCGCATTGCCGGCGAGCTGCCCAACCCGCTCAACCCGCCGGATGGGTGCGCATTTCACAAACGCTGCCCGTATGCGACGGAGCGGTGTGGTGTTGAAGTGCCGGCGTTTCGGCAGGTCGGGACCAGGCAAGTCGCCTGTCACTATGCCGAGCAGTTTCTTTAGGTCGGCATAGCCTCAATCGCCGGCAAGCCGGCCCCCACAGGTAGTTCACTGCTCCTGAGAACGGTGATGTACCTGTAGGAGCCGGCTTGCCGGCGATGGGCCGCACAGCGGCCCCAACCACTCAATGCATGAATATCGCGATCAGAATGATCACCGGAATCGGCACCCCAAGCATCCACAGCAGTAATGAGCGCATGATGTTTCTCCTTACTCAACGTTGAACAGTACGACGCGCGGTGTAATCAACCCCTTCCCCTTCCAGCCACATCACGCGATCACGCTGGCGACCACCGTACAGGGCTGCCAGGCTGGCGAAGAATGCCCCACACAACAGCGCAACGAAGGTCCACAGCGCGGTCCATGCCGCCACTTTGGCTGCGGTGTCGGCTGCTTTTTTTGCCTCGACCTTGGCTTGCTCGACCTGGGCGAACACCTGGTCTACGCGTGCTTCGGCTTCAGGCTGGCTGAGGCGGGTACGCTGGGCCACCAGTTGCGCCAGGTAAGCGCGGTCATCTTCGGCGAGCGTCCCCTGCGCAATGGACCTGGCGATAATCCGTGCTGCCACGCCATTGGCGGCGTCGTCACTCACAGGCGCCGGGCCATCACTGCGGAACAGGCTGTCGACGAAATAGCCATTGGCGTCAGGCTTGGGCGCCATGCTGGCTGCGGCCCCCACGGCATTCGCGCCCGCCTGCACACCGGCACTGGCCAGCCCCCCGGCGGTACTCACGATCAGCATCGCCGCTACCAGGGTGGCGACCGCCCAGGCGAGAAAACCATGCGCCGTGTCGCGGAAGTACACCTCGTCACCGTGCAGGTTCGCCCACTTCACCCGCAGGCGCCCGGCAATATAGCCACCCAGCCCGGAAGCAAGAATCTGGGTCAGCAATAGCCAGATGATGGTCGAGATGCCCAGTGCCTTGGCGCTGGCGCCTTCATCGGCCCAAGGCGAGGTAGCGGCAAAGCCGAGCCCCGCACCCAGTACCATCAGGATCAGTGAAAGGGACGCCGCGGCAGCTGCCCCGGCGAAGATGGCCGCCCAGGACACGCCTGAGCGGCTCTGGGAATCGACATGCGGGTAGTCGGCAGAGGGAATCATGAGGTTTTCGCCTTTATTGTTGATAACAGGTCCATTGCCCTGTAATCGGTGCAGAGGCTGTGCCAGTTGTGTCAAAAAATGACATGCTGCCAAATCAATGGCTTAGCTCAAGCGTACGTCCTAGGACCGTGCAAAACACCCGAATCGAGGCTCACCACTCAGGGTTTATGCAACGCCCCCCAAGATCCGACCCACGCATCCCAGGGCCCACAGACTTGCCTGCTTCCGCCCTCCCCGGCACTATCAACCCATGACCCCGACCATCCTCGCCGACGGCCCTGAACAAACGCCAATCACCGCCGAAACCGTGCTGCGCTACCACCTGTGCTGGAAGCACCGCGACCTCGACGGGGTGATTGCGCTCTATCACCCGGACGTGCAATACCACGATTTTTTCCAGAACCGCGTGCTCGGTTACGACGCGTTGCGTGACTACGTCCGCGCTTGCCTGCCCCACGAGGCCGGCGAGGACATCGTCCATGGTGACCGCATCCGCGTAGACGGCAGCACGGCATTCATCCAGTACCAGGTCACGGTGCAGGGCGGCGAAGGCCTGGTGGCGTTTCAGTCCAGCGAAGCGATCACGGTCAAGGACGGGCTGATCTGGCGGGTCAACGAGTACGCCACGCTGGTCCGCCAGAACAGCCAGGGGCTTGCCAGCAGCGGCCCGCGCCCAGCCGTCAGCCGCCTGGGCCTTTCGCCGCGACAGCTGTCGACCATGGCCCAGGACCTGGAGCACTACTTCCAGCGCCAGCGCCCCTACCTTGACCCGGAACTGGACCTGCAACAGGTGGCCGATGCCAGTGGCTACAGCCGCAACCAGATCTCCTACCTGCTCAACCAGGTGCTGGGGCAAAGCTTCTACCGCTACGTCAACCAGGCCCGCCTGCAGCACCTGATGGCCAGCCTGGATGACGACAGGGTCGGGGCGCCGATCGACGACCTGGCGTTCAGCGCGGGCTTCAACTCCCTGTCGGCATTCTACAAGTGCTTCCGCGAACACACCGGGCTTACGCCCAAGGCCTATCTGAAGCAAATTTCCCTGCGTGCACGCACGTAAGACAGCCAGCGCTGAACGCCACTAGGATCGCCCACAGACCTTGACGGATGTGGAGCCGAACCCGATGCAACCTTTGCGCACGCTCAGCCTGTGGATGGACCAGCTTGAAGAGCCGCTGTGCGCCCGCCCGGCCCTGCGCGAAGACCTCGACGTCGACGTGTGCATCATCGGCGCTGGCTACACCGGGCTTTGGACCGCCTACTACCTCAAGCGCCAGGCGCCACAGCTGAACATCGCCGTGATCGAGGCCAACATTGCCGGCTTTGGCGCCTCTGGGCGCAATGGCGGCTGGCTGATGGGCAACATGCTCGGTGAAGACCGCCTGCTCGCCACCCTGTCGCCGCAACAACGCCGCGCCAGCATCGACCTGCTGCATGGCATCCCCGACGAAGTCCACCGCGTGCTGCAACGCGAAGGCATCGATTGCGACTACCGCAAAGGCGGCGTGCTGTATTGCGCCGCGCGCTACCCGGAACAGGAGCGCAGCCTGCGTGCCTACCTCGATGACCTCTACCGCCAGGGCATGACCGAGGATGACTACCGCTGGCTGCGCCCTGAGCAACTGGACGCCCAGCTTCGCGTGAGCAACGCCTACGGCGCGATCTACAGCCCGCATACCGCGACCATCCAACCCGCCAAGCTGGTGCGTGGCCTGGCCCGGGCGGTTGAAGCGCTGGGCGTGCCGATCTACGAGAACACCCCCGCCGTCGACTGGCAGCCCGGTGAAGTGCGGGCACCCCTGGCGCGCATCCGCTGCCAGTGGATGGTCCCTGCTGTGGAGGGCTACGCCGCCAGCCTGCCACCGCTGGGCAAGCATCAACTGCCGGTGCAGAGCCTGCTGGTGGCCACCGAGCCCCTGCCCGAATCGACCTGGGAGCAGATCGGCCTGTCACAAGGCCAGGCCTTCAGCGAGAGCAGCCGCCAGGTCACCTATGGCCAACGCACCGCCGACAACCGCCTGGTGTTCGGCGCCCGCGGCGGCTACCGCTTCGGCGGCAGGCTGCGCGAAGACTTCACCCTGACAGAGGCCGAAGTCGAACTGCGCCGCTACCTGTTCAGCGAGCTGTTCCCACAACTCAAGCATGTGCGCATCACCCATTCGTGGGGTGGCAACCTGGGCATGGCCCGGCGCTTCCGCCCGCACATGCTGTGTGACCGCCAGCGCGGTATTGCCCTGTCCGGCGGTTATGGCGGTGAAGGTGTCGGCGCCACCAACCTCGGTGGGCGCACCTTGGCCGCGCTGATCCTCAACCAGCACAACGAACTGACCGCGCAACCCTGGGTGCTCGACAACCGTCCGCTGTCGAGCCTGGCCAGCTGGCCGCCCGAGCCCTGCCGCTGGCTGGGCTACAACGCGATCATCCAGAGCTTCGTGCACGAGGACCGAACCCTCGCCAACCCCGCCACCGTGCCATGGCAGCGGCGCCTGGCCAGCTCGCTGGCGGACTTCATGGAAGGCTTCATGCACTGACTTCCCTTTCACCCACACAGGATCCAACGGTAATGAGCATCACCCAGTTCAAACACACCGAAAGCGCCGTGCTGGAAAGCTCCAACCCGGTCGCGGTGCCGCTTGGCGAACCCGTGGCAGTGACCTCGGTCACCTGCGTGGAACGCAGCGATGGCGTCGAAACCGGCATCTGGGAATGCACGCCCGGGCGCTGGCGGCGGCAGATCGCGCAGCAGGAGTTCTGCCACTTCATCAAGGGCCGCTGCACCTTCACACCCGACGGTGGCCAGCCCCTTCACATAGAAGCCGGAGACGCACTGATGCTACCGGCCAACAGCATGGGCATCTGGGATATCCAGGAAACCGTGCGCAAGACCTACGTACTGATCTTCTGATCCGCTGATCGCCTGCCTTCGAAAACAACAGACAAAGCAAGGTAAACCCGACATGCGCACCCTCCTTCTCGCTCCCCTGATGCTGGCCGCCAGCGTGGCCAACGCCGCCGACTCGGTAAAGATCTACAACTGGTCCAGCTACGTGGCCCCCGACACGTTGAAGAACTTCCAGCAGGCCACCGGCATCAACCCGACCTACGACGTGTACGACAGCAACGAGACCCTCGACGGCAAGCTGATGACCGGCAACTCAGGCTACGACGTGGTGTTTCCCTCCAACCACTTCATGGCCCGACAGATTCAGGGCAAGGCCCTGAAGAAGCTGGACAAGTCGCAGCTACCCGGCTGGAACAATCTCAACCCGGTGCTGCTCAAGGCGCTGGAGGTCAACGACCCCGGCAACCAGTACGGTTTCCCGTACCTGTGGGGCAGTACCGGCATCGGCTACAACATCGACAAGGTAAAGGCCGTGCTCGGTGACAACGCCCCGGTGGATTCATGGGACCTGATCTTCAAGCCCGAGTACATGAGCAAGCTCAAGAGCTGTGGGGTCGCCGTGCTCGACAACGGCCCTGAACTGTTACCCATCGCTCTGCACTACCTGGGCTTGCCGCACCACAGCAAAGACCCGAAGGACTACGAGAAGGCCAAGGAACTGCTGATGAAGGTGCGCCCGTACATCAGCTACTTCCATTCATCCAAGTACACAGGTGATCTGGCCAATGGCGATATCTGCGTGGTGGTAGGGTTCTCGGGTGACGTGCTGCAGGCGAAAAACCGCGCCGATGAGGCGAAGAACCGGGTGAAGGTCGGCTATTCGATCCCCAAGGAAGGCGCACCGATGTGGTTCGACATGGTTGCCATGCCGGCCGATGCACCGGATGAAAAGGCGGGTTATGCCTACATGAATTACCTGTTGCAGCCGCAGGTGATGGCCAATATCAGTAACCATGTGCAGTACGCCAACGGCAACCTCAAGGCCGACGCCCTGGTGGACCCGGCACTCAAGGGCAACACCATGATTTATCCGAGCGAAGAGATGATGGGCAAGCTGTATGCGCTGGAGGCGATGCCGGCCAAGATCGACCGCATTCGTACGCGCATCTGGACCAGTATCAAGGCGGGGAACTGAAATGGGGCCGCTTTGCGGCCCTTTCGCGACACAAGGCCGCTCCTACAGCTGTAGGAGCGGCCTTGTGTCGCGAAAAGGAGGGCATAGCCCTCCCAGGATCAGTGATGCTCGCGAGTAGCGCGGAACTTGACGTCCGGCCAGCGCTCTTCCATCAGCGACAGGTTGACCCGGGTCGGGGCCAGGTAGGTCAGGTGACCGCCACCGTCGATGGCCAGGTTTTCCATGGCCTTGACCTGGAAGTCTTCGAGCTTCTTCTTGTCGTCGCAGCTGATCCAGCGTGCCGACCACACGGTGATCGGCTCGTAGGCGCACTCGACCTTGTACTCTTCCTTCAGGCGGCTGGCGACCACGTCGAACTGCAGCACACCGACCGCACCAAGGATGATGTCGTTGCTGCGTTCTGGGAAGAACACCTGGGTCGCGCCCTCTTCGGCCAGCTGCTGCAGGCCCTGGCGAAGTTGCTTGGACTTGAGCGGATCCTTCAGGCGCACGCGGCGGAACAGTTCCGGGGCGAAGTGCGGGATACCGGTGAAGCCCAGCGCCTCGCCTTCGGTGAAGGTGTCGCCGATCTGGATGGTGCCATGGTTGTGCAAGCCGATGATATCGCCAGCGTAGGCTTCTTCGAGCTGCTCGCGCTCGGACGAGAAGAAGGTCAGCGCGTCACCGATGCGCAGGTCCTTGCCGGTACGCACGTGACGCATCTTCATGCCTTTCTCGTACTTGCCCGAGCAAATGCGCATGAAGGCGATACGGTCGCGGTGTTTCGGGTCCATGTTCGCCTGGATCTTGAACACGAAGCCGGTGAACTTCTCTTCAACCGGCTCCACGGTACGCTCGTGGGCTACACGGGCCAGCGGGCGCGGCGCCCAGTCGACAACGGCGTCAAGTACATGGTCGACACCGAAGTTGCCCAGTGCGGTACCGAAGAACACCGGCGTCAGCTGGCCATTGATGAACTCGTCCTGATCGAACTCATGGCAGGCGCCCTGCACCAACTCGAGCTGCTCGAGGAAGCGGTCGTACTCGTCACCCAGGTGGGCACGGGCTTCATCAGAGTCGAGTTTCTCGATGATCTTCGCCTCGGTACGCTCATGGCCGTGGCCCGGGGTGTAGACAATGATGTAGTCGCCGGCAAGGTGGTACACACCCTTGAAGTCGCGATAGCAACCGATCGGCCAGGTGATCGGCGCGGCCTTGATCTTCAGCACCGCTTCGATCTCGTCGAGCAGTTCGATCGGGTCGCGGATGTCACGGTCGAGTTTGTTGATGAAGCTGACGATGGGCGTGTCGCGCAGGCGGCAGACGTCCATCAGGGCGATGGTCCGCGGCTCTACACCTTTACCGCCGTCGAGCACCATCAACGCCGAGTCCACTGCAGTCAGCGTGCGGTAGGTATCTTCCGAGAAGTCTTCGTGGCCAGGGGTGTCGAGCAGGTTGATCATGTGCTCGCGGTACGGGAACTGCATCACCGAGGTGGTGATGGAAATACCGCGCTGCTTCTCCATTTCCATCCAGTCGGAGGTGGCGTGGCGGTCGGACTTGCGCGACTTCACGGTACCGGCGACGGCAATGGCCTTGCCCATCAGCAGGAGTTTCTCGGTGATGGTGGTCTTACCGGCGTCGGGGTGGGAAATGATTGCGAAAGTGCGGCGCTTCGCGACTTCGGCGGCCTGGTTGGTCATGGGAAATCGCCTGACTGGGGGATTCAAAAAGGGGCGATATCATACCTGAAGTTGGGCGGGGACCAAAATTTGATCCCCTTCGTTGGTAAACGATGGTCAGTCAGGCGCGTTTCGCCTGGCTTTCACAAAAACCGTCAAGCGTCACAGGAGGGCGGCCAGGTATATTCACAACGAGTTCCAGAGTGCCGCCCAAGGCCTCCACATAGCTGCGCAGGGTCGAAATCAACATGTCACTGCGCTTCTCCACCTTGGAGATGTTGCCCTGACGCATGTCCAAGCGTTCTGCCAAACCTTCTTGCGTGAGTTCAAGCTGCTTACGCAATGCCTGAAGCGTCATTTCTTCGCGAATCAATTGACGACCCAGCTGCTCCACCCTCTCCCTGCGCTCAGGGGACAATTCGTTGATGACCTCATCAAGCGTCTTGGACATCTTTCTCTCCTCTGGACAAGTGGTTTTCAAAGCGAGTGTCTGCTTGCTTGATCAACACCTGATAAAACCTGTGCTCCCTGACCCCGCACTTGTCACCTACCACCAGGATCGAGAAGGGAAATTCTGTCCATCAGCACAGGTAGACAGATAGCAGGTAAACCAACGCCTTTACGTAGGATTCACGCTGTTTTTTAGTACGAAAAAACACTCGCCCCAGTGATTAACACTGGCCAAATGCCGCTGCAGATGGGAACCTTTACGCCCTCGGAGACGTCCACTCCCCTGCAACCCGCTTCGCTTGGGGACTGGTTTCATCAGCATTTTCGGGCCCGACGGGGTTCGGCTCATGGCCTGATCGCAGCCTTCGGTTGCTTCACGCTGCTAATCGCGAACACACCACTCGCCGCCAGCCATGGCCGGCCATAAAAAGAGTGTGCTCGCCGACAACACAAGGAGTCCGCCTGTGGCTACACGCTACGGAAAAGGGCTGTTGGGATGGGCCGCCGTGCTCGTCATCCTGGCCCTGCTGGTTCACTGGATCGGCATCGACACGATCGCGCGTTACCGCGACGATCTTGGGTTTTACCTGCAAGCGCACCTGGTACTGGTGCTGGCTTCGATGGCGGCGGCGTTGGCCGTGGGCATCCCCGCCGGCATTGCGTTGAGTCGACCACACCGGGTCGACAAAGCCGAGCGCTTCATGCAGTTCTTCAACGTTGGCAACACCATTCCCCCTCTGGCCGTTCTGGCCATCGCCCTCAGTATCCTGGGCATCGGCGCCGGGCCCGCGATCTTCGCGCTGTTCCTCGCCTCCCTTCTGCCTATCGTGCGCAACACCTACGAAGGCCTGAAAAACGTCCCCGCCTCGCTCAAAGAAGCCGCCACCGGCATCGGCATGACCCCGCGCCAGCAACTGTGGCAGGTGGAACTGCCCAATGCCGTGCCGATCATCGTCGGCGGTGTGCGCGTGGCCCTGGCGCTGAACGTGGGCACTGCGCCCCTGGCGTTCCTGATCGGTGCCAACAGCCTGGGCAGCCTGATTTTCCCCGGCATTGCCCTGAACAACCAGCCACAGCTGCTGCTTGGCGCGGCCTGCACGGCGTTGCTGGCACTGGCGCTGGATGCCGCGGTGAGTTTCTCCAGCAAGCGCTGGCTGGAACGTGGCCTGGCCCAATAAAAAGAGGGAACGTATGAAGAAGAGAATCGCCTTGCTGCTGGGCGCGGCCCTGCTGTTCGCAGGCTTTGCCCAGGCGGCGGAAAAACCCCTGGTGCGCATCGGCGCACGGGTGTTCACCGAACAGACCGTACTCGCCGAAATCACCGCCCAATACCTGCGCGCCAATGGCTTCGATGTACGCGTCACCTCCGGCCTTGGCAGCAGTCTCGCCCGCCAGGCCCAGGAGACCGGCCAGTTGGACTTGATGTGGGAATACACCGGCGTGTCGCTGGTGTCGTACAACCACATCGAAGAGCGCATGCCCAGCGCCGAAGCCACCTACGCCAAGGTCAAGGCGCTGGACGCCAAGAAGGACCTGATCTGGCTGACCCCGACCAAGTTCAGCAACACCTACGCCCTGGGCCTGCCCAAACAGGTCGCCGAGGCCTACCCACAGATCAACACGATCAGTGACCTCAACCAAGTGCTGCGCGACGAGCGCCAGCGCAACCACCTGGTAGCCCTGGACACCGAGTTCGCCAACCGCCCGGATGGCCTGGTAGGCCTGAAGGAGATGTACGACCTGCAAGTCGGCCGAGCCAACATCAGGCAGATGGACGCCGGCCTGGTCTACACCGCCATGCACAACAACCAGGTGTTCGCAGGTCTGGTGTACACCACTGACGGCCGCCTGAGCGCCTTTAACCTCAAGCTGCTGGAAGACGACAAGCACTACTTCCCCGACTACACCGCTGCCCCAGTGGTGCGCAAGGCCGTGCTCGACGCCAACCCGCAACTGGTCGCCCTGCTCAAGCCACTGGCCGAGCAGCTCGATGACGAGACCATGCGCCAGCTCAATGCCAAGGTCGACGTCGATCACCAGAGCCCGACTGCTGTGGCCGCAGCATTCCTGCGAGAGCACCCACTCAAGGAGGTGCAGCCATGAGCCTGCTCGATACGTTCGCCCACCTCGACTGGGCCCTGGTGCTGCAACTGACCTGGCAGCACATCATGCTGGTCGGCATTGCCGTTGGCCTGGCAATCCTGGTCGGCGTGCCGCTGGGCATCCTGATGACCCGCTTCCCGGTGGTGGCCGGGCCGCTGCAAGCCAGCGCCACAGTGCTGCTGACCATCCCGTCGATTGCCCTGTTCGGCCTGCTGCTGCCGTTCTACTCCAAGTTCGGCCAGGGCCTGGGGCCATTGCCTGCGATCACTGCGGTGTTTCTTTATTCACTGCTGCCCATCCTGCGCAATACCTACCTCGCCCTGACCAACGTCGAGCCTGGCATCCGTGAAGCCGCGCGCGGTATCGGCATGACCTTCGGCCAGCGCCTGCGCATGGTCGAGCTACCCATTGCCGTCCCCGTCATCCTCGCCGGCGTGCGCACTGCCGTGGTGATGAACATTGGCGTGATGACCATCGCCGCGACCATCGGTGCCGGTGGCCTGGGCGTACTCATCCTCACCTCCATCAGCCGCAGCGACATGTCGATGCTGCTGGTCGGCGCCGTACTGGTCAGCCTGCTGGCAATCATCGCCGACCTGCTCCTGCAAACCCTGCAACGTGCCCTGACTCCAGAAGGACTGCGCTCATGATCGAACTCAAGAACCTCAGCAAAACCTTCAACGTCAACGGCAAGGACGTCAAAGCCGTCGATTCGGTCAGCCTGACCGTCAACGAAGGCGAAATCTGCGTGTTCCTCGGCCCCTCGGGCTGTGGCAAGAGCACCACGCTGAAGATGATCAACCGCCTGATCACGCCAACCTCCGGCCAAGTGTTCATCAATGGCGAAGACACCAGCGGCCTGGACGAAGTGACCTTGCGCCGCCATATCGGCTATGTGATCCAGCAGATCGGCCTGTTCCCCAACATGACCATCGAGGAGAACATCACCGTGGTCCCGCGCCTGCTCGGCTGGGACAAGCAAAAGTGCCACGACCGCGCCCGTGAGCTGATGCACATGATCAAGCTCGAGCCCAAGCAGTACCTGCAACGCTACCCGCGTGAACTGTCCGGTGGCCAGCAACAGCGCATCGGGGTGATCCGTGCGCTGGCTGCAGACGCGCCGGTGCTGTTGATGGACGAGCCATTCGGCGCAGTCGACCCGATCAACCGCGAGATGATCCAGAACGAGTTTTTCGAAATGCAGCGGGCGCTGAACAAGACTGTGATCATGGTCAGCCACGACATTGACGAAGCGATCAAGCTGGCCGACAAGATTGCCATTTTCCGCGCCGGCAAGTTGCTGCAGCTGGACCACCCGGACACCTTGCTGGCGCACCCGGTGGATGACTTCGTAAGCAACTTCGTGGGCCAGGACAGCACCTTGAAACGCCTGTTGCTGGTGCGCGCCGAAGATGCGGCGGACAACGCCCCGTCGGTAAGCCCAGAAACGCCCGTGAGCGATGCGCTGGAGCTGCTGGACGAGCACGACCGCCGCTATGTGGTGGTCACCGATGCGCAGAACAAGGCGCTGGGGTATGTACGCCGGCGCGACATGCACCGCCAGCAAGGCACGTGCGCGGACTTCCTGCGCCAGTTCAATGCAACGGCTTCCCACGATGAGCATCTGCGCATCCTGCTGTCGCGGATGTACGAGTTCAACCGCGCCTGGTTGCCGGTGCTCGATGCCGAGCAGGTGTTCCTGGGCGAGGTGACGCAGGAGTCGATCGCGGCTTACCTGAGCTCGGGGAGATCGCGCGGGGCCAAGACCAGCATCGTGTCGCCGGCTGAGGCGGTGGTTTCCTGATCAAAGGGAGCGCTTAGCGCTCCAATCGCCGGCAAGCCGGCCACAGGGTTCAGCAGCGCTGCTGTCAATGTGGAAGCCGGCTTACCGGCGATTGAGGCACTGCTGCTATCAGAACCCCACGCTGGCCTGCACATAGAAGGTCCGCGGCTCACCCACATAAATGCCGGCATTGTTGTCGCTGGAGCGGGTGAAGTACTGCTTGTCGAAGAGGTTCTTCACCCCCGCCGCCAGCTTCAAATTGGCCATCTTCGGTCCGAAGTCATAGCCACCACGCGCATGCCAGGTCACATAACCCGGAATGTCGCCATACTGCCCATCAGCGCTCGGCTCGGTGATGTAGTCGCCATTGAAGCTCCCGTCGGCATTGATCCCCGTACCCGGCGCGCGCTGCTTGGATTGGGCGTAGGCGTCCAGGTTCCAGGTCCAGTGGTTGACCGCGTAGCGCAGGCCGGCGGTGGCCACTTGGCGTGAGTAGAACGGTAGGTCGCGCCCCTTGAAGCCGGGAATCTCCCCTTCATAAGTCGCGCGGGTGTAGGTGTAGCCACCATTCACCGACAGCCCTTCCAGGCGCGGGTCCAACGCGGCCAGGTCGTAGCGTACAGACGCCTCGATACCCTGGTGCTTGGTGGCGCCCAGGTTGGTCCAGCCTACATCATTGCTGATGTATTGCAGCTCGTCGTCGAAGTCGATGTAGAAGGCCGTCAGCTCCCCGGCGAAAGCACCATTGTCATAGCGCGTACCCAGCTCGTAGGTCTTGGCCTTTTCCGGCTCCAGACCGTTAGCCGTGCTGTTACCGGTACCGCCTTGGCCCAGCTGGAAGTACTGCAGGCTGCCGAACGACGTTTCGTAGTTGGCAAACACCTTCCAGGCATCGGAGATGTGATACATGACGCTCAGCGCAGGCAGCGGTTCATTGCTGGTGATGCTGCGTTTCTTCTCGGCCACCGGGCGGTTGTTGGCGCCCAGCACCGGGCGGTCGCGCCAGTCAGTGTTGATGTGCTCGAAGCGCACACCCGGGGTGATGGTCCAGTTGCCGACGTCGATCTTGTCATCGATGTAGTAGGCGCTGGCCTCGGTGCCGCCGCTGCGGTCCTGGAATACATGGCCGTCGGACGTCGGGGTAGGCGTCGGAACGTTGTCGATCAGCGCCAGGCGGGTCGACTGTTCGCGCATGGCTTCTTTGAGGTAGCGGTAACCGACACTGACTTCCTGGGTGGTGGGGCCGGCGAAGAAGATCCGCGAAACGCGCGGCTCGATGGCGAAGGTGTGGTAATTGCGCGGGTAGGACGACAGGGTCTTCATGTCACGCGAGGCGATGGTGCTGCCGCGGAAGCTGTCGGTGTAATACGTCAGCACTTCGAACTGGGTGGCCTCGTCGAGTTGGCGCTGCCATTTGAACGACACGTCCTTGCGGCGCCCGGCGAAGTAATCGTAATCACGCAGTGACTGGTACGGATTGCTGTCGTACTGGGCCTGGGTCAAACCACCGGGCATATCGGCACGGCCATCGTAGTAATGGAAGTTGAGCCAGAACTCGTCAACGTCGGTCGGTGCCCAGTGGGTCTTGAGGATGACGTCGTCGATGTCGTTGCCATTGTTGCTCTGCCGGTAGCCGTTGCCGTTCACCCCGGTGTACAGCAGCGCCACACCCATGCCGTTGTCGGCAGTGCCGCCGACGAAGGCCGACTCGGTGTGCTTCCAACCGCCGTGCTGCGAGGTCTCCAGGGTGGTGGAAAGCTCCGCCGAAGCCTGCTGCGGGATCGCCCGGGTGACGAAGTTGATCACCCCACCGACGTTCTGCGGGCCATAGCGCACCGAACCGGCACCACGCACCACATCGATGCTGTCGAGGTTGCCCGAGGAGATCGGCGCCATGGACAGCTGCGGCTGACCGTAAGGAGCGAAAGCGGCCGGGATGCCATCGATCAGCACCGTAGAGCGAGGCGACAGGCGCGACGTCAGGCCGCGTACACCTACGTTGAGCGACAGGTCGCTGCCACCTGTGCCGTTGGAGTCCTGCACTTGCACGCCCGGGATGCCACGCAGTGCGTCGCGCACGTTCATCGTGCCCTTTTCCACCATGGCCTCACGGCGCACCACGGTGCGCGCACCGGGGTGGTTCTGCACAACGGCCTGATCGGCATCACCCAGCCAGTCACCCACCACGTTGATATCGGTGGGCGCCAGTTCCAGGCTACCGCTGCCCAGGTCGAGGGTGGTCGGCAGCGGCTTTACCACCACGGTATCCTGGGACATTTCGAAGGTCAGCCCGCTGCCCTGCAGCAACTGTTGCAGGGCCTGCACCGGCGCCAGCTTGCCGGACACCGCCGGGGCCTGCTTGCCGGCCACAAGCTCAGGGTTGTAGAACAGCTGCAGGTGGGTTTGCTGGCCCAATTGGCTGAGCGCCGAAGCCAAAGGTTGAGCCTGGATCTGGATGGCGGTGTCGGCCTGTTCGGCATGGCTGTTGACGGCCACGGCACTGACCGCGAGGGCCAGCGCCATGCCGCGCAAGCGTGGCAAAGGTTTGTTGTTGTTCACGTCGTCAAGACATCCTGAAGTTCGGGATAAACGCCAACTGCATGCAAATGGAAATGCTTGGCAGTTGCAGCTGGCGAGGAAGACGAACGAGCCGAAAAAAACCTGAATCTATTTCGCGATTATTTCACGAGAGCCGTCTTCACGGGTTTTGATCGCCACCGGCAGGATGCTCGGCAAGGCGCGCAGCAGTGCATCGGTATCATCGATGCTGAAGGTGCTGGACAGGCGCATCTGCGCCACCTTGCCGGGGGCAACGCGCAATGGCTCGGTGCGATAGCGCGAGGCTTCGGCCACCACTTCAGCCAAGGTGGCGTTGTCGAAGACCAGTTTGCCCTGGCGCCACGCCGTCAGCGCCGCGGCGTCGACCGCATAGGGCGAAGCAAGCTTGCCTTGTGCATCTATATGTATCCCCAGGCCCGCCGTCAGTTGCGCCAGCGAAGCATCCTTGCCCTGCACGCGTACCGAGCCCTGCTCCACTGCAACACGGGTGGCGCCAGGGTCCAACCGCACATCGAAGCGGGTACCGGTGACGGTCACACTGCCCTGTGCGGTATCGACCACGAACGGCCGGTTGCTGTCGTGGGCGACAATGAACATCGCTTCGCCGGCATCAAGCCGAATTTGCCGTCGCCCCGGGCTGTAGTCGACCTGCAACTGCGTAGCGCCGTTGAGTTCCAGCTGTGATCCGTCCGGCAGTAATACCTGACGGCGCTCGGCAAAGGCGGTCTGCAATTGCGCCTGGTGATTGAGGCGCTGGTACTGCCAGCCACTGAAGCCCAGCCCCAGGGCAACTACCGCCACGCCGGCTGCCAGTGCCTGGCGCAGGAAACGCCGCCGAGGCAACTGCTGCACTGGCTCAGGTTGGCACAGCGCTTCGAGGCGCTGGCGCGGTATGAAGTCGGCGGCCCGCCACAGGCTGACGAGATGCTCATACTCCTCGCTGTGGTGCGGATCAGCCTCCAGCCAGGCATGCAGCTGTGCCAGCAGCACGGCATCGCCCGGTGCATCCTGCACGCGTGCGAACCACTCGGCCGCCTGCTGGCGGACGGTCTCGGTACCGTGCTGTTTCATGGACAAGGTCTCCTGACTCATCTTGCCGACACATCCAGGTGCTCACGCAAATGTCGGAGCGTGCGGATCATATACTTTTCGACCATGTTCTTGGTCACACCCATGCGCTCGGCGATCTCGGCCTGGGTCAGCCCCTCGAGCTTCTGCCAGATGAACACCCGTCGGCAATTGAGCGGCAGCTCGGCCAGCGCCCGCTCGACGCTGGCGGCCAGTTCCAGGGCATGGACATACGCCTCGGGGTCGCCCGTGCCGCCGGCCCCTTCATCGAAGGCTTCCAGCTCGAGCGCCTGGCGCCGGTCTTCGCGGCGAAAACCGTCCACCGCAATGTTGCGGGCGGTCTGGTGAAGGTAGGCGCGTGGCTGCTCGACCTGCTCGCGCGGGTTTTCCAGAACCCGTATGAAGGCGTCATGGGTGAGGTCCTCGGCCTGCTGACGACTGCGCAGCTTGCGCGTCCAGGTGCCGATCAGCTCTTGGTAATGGTCGAGGAAGCCTTTGTGTCCGGACACGGTCGGGGTCGTCAGCAAGGAGCCAGATAATGGCGCGAATAGTAATATTTCTCATAAAGCACAGCAAATCCGCCAGTCGGTAACAAAAAATTTATGCGTGATTTCAGGCACTGCACTGCCCATGAACGTGGCCATAAATATGAACACCTTCGCCTTTCTCGCGGGTAAGGGCGCCGCTATAGAAACCGCACTATCCCTGTGGGGGCGGGCTTGCCCGTGACGGGCCCGAAACGGTCTATTCCACAATTTTTTACGCCTGCCAACGCGCGGGGAACATCTACCGGTCACACGAGTCGGTTATTCAAGTGGCAACGCGTCGATCTTGGGTCGACACGCCCGGATTACCTGTTGATCTTGCGTTCTTCACGCCCTAAAGTGCGCGCCGAACGTCCATGCTGGAAACGATCCATCCGGCTCAAGTACTGAGTAGGCGAACCAAAGTGGGGATACGGAGGACGTTCAGTTTGCAGCCACTTATCTTTTCAGTTTGCCCATGGAGTCCCTGAGCATGTCGATCCAGGTCGAAGACTATTTCGCGCGTGACACCTTCCAGAAAATGAAGGCGTTCGCCGACAAGCAGGAAACCCCGTTCGTACTCATCGATACCCAGATGATCAGCCAGGCCTACGACGACCTGCGCGCCGGTTTCGAGTTCGCCAAGGTCTACTACGCGGTCAAGGCCAACCCGGCGGTCGAGATCATCGACCTGCTCAAAGAGAAAGGTTCGAGCTTCGACATCGCCTCGATCTACGAACTGGACAAGGTGATGGACCGTGGCGTCAGCGCCGACCGTATCAGCTACGGCAACACCATCAAGAAGTCCAAGGACATCCGTTACTTCTTTGAAAAAGGTGTGCGCCTGTACGCCACCGACTCGGAAGCCGACCTGCGCAACATCGCCAAGGCCGCGCCGGGCTCCAAGGTCTACGTACGCATCCTCACCGAAGGCTCCACCACCGCCGACTGGCCACTGTCGCGCAAGTTCGGCTGCCAGACCGACATGGCCATGGACCTGCTGATCCTGGCCCGCGATCTGGGCCTGGTGCCATACGGCATTTCCTTCCACGTGGGTTCGCAACAGCGCGACATCAGCGTGTGGGACGCCGCCATCGCCAAGGTCAAGGTGATCTTCGAGCGCCTGAAGGAAGAAGACGGCATCGAGCTGAAGCTGATCAACATGGGTGGCGGCTTCCCGGCCAACTACATCACCCGCACCAACAGCCTGGAAACCTACGCTGAAGAGATCATCCGCTTCCTCAAGGAAGACTTCGGTGACGACCTGCCGGAAATCATCCTCGAGCCAGGCCGTTCGCTGATCGCCAACGCCGGTATCCTGGTCAGCGAAGTAGTGCTGGTTGCGCGCAAGTCGCGCACCGCCGTCGAGCGCTGGGTGTACACCGACGTGGGCAAATTCTCCGGCCTGATCGAAACCATGGACGAGTCCATCAAGTTCCCGATCTGGACCGAAAAGAAAGGCGAGATGGAGGAAGTGGTCATCGCCGGCCCGACCTGCGACAGCGCCGACATCATGTACGAGCACTACAAGTACGGCCTGCCGCTGAACCTGGCGATCGGTGACCGCCTCTACTGGCTGTCGACCGGTGCCTACACCACCAGCTACAGCGCGGTGGAATTCAACGGTTTCCCGCCGCTGAAGGCCTACTACCTGTAATGCAGAACGGGGCCGAAAGGCCCCGTTTTCATTCAGGTTGACCCCATCACGCTTCGCGCTGTTCTATCTCTGCGGCATACCGCGCCGCAAAGGCCATCAACCCTGGCCCCGCCCCCTGCAAGGTCGCCAAAGCACTGCGCAGAAAATTCATGTTCCCCTCAACCCGCGCGTGCTCCAGCCACTGCCCTGCCTCGGCCATCTGCCCACGCTCTACCAGCACCAGCGCCAGGCTGAACATCCCACGAAAATCCCCCGCTTCGGCGGCACGCCTGTACCAGCGCACTGCCCGCGCCGGGCTGGGCGCCGTAGCGATACCCTGCTCCAGGTAACGCCCATACAGGTTCATCGACTTGGCATGCCCCAGCCGCGCAGCCTTCTCGTAGCACATCAATGCCTGCGCCTGATTGGCCGGTACCCCACGCCCGGTAGCCAGCAGGTTGCCCAGGTTATACAGGCCCCAATCCAACCCGGCATCGGCTGCGCGGGCATAGTGAACCGCAGCCTGCGCCACATTCACCTCGCCGCCCCAACCATGCTCCAGGCAACGCCCGAGCATGTTGTGCGCCATGGCGCTGCCACCCTGGGCAGCAATGCCGAACCAGCGCCGGGCCACTTCGGCATCCGCTTCGATGCCGCGGCCGTCAAGCAGGATCTGCCCGAGCAGCACCTGAGCTTCGATCACGCCCTGCCCTGCCGCCGCGAGAATCGCCTGGGCGGCCTTGCCCGGACTGTCTTCGAGCATGGCCTTGAGGCCAGCGACATCCAGCACTTCTTCACGGCGCAACTGATAGGACACGGCTCAGACCTCTGCCCAGCGGCGCAGCAGGTTATGGTAGGTGCCGGTCAATTGCAGCAACGAGGGGTGCTCGGGCACATCGGCGGTGAGTTGCTGGATGGCATTGTCCATCTCGAACAGCAACGCCCGCTGGCTGTCCTCCCGTACCAGGCTCTGGGTCCAGAAGAACGCCGCATAACGCACGCCGCGCGTCACCGGGTTGACCTTGTGCAGGCTGGTGCCCGGGTACAGCACAAGATCCCCGGCAGCCAGCTTGACCTGCTGCTCGCCATAAGTGTCCTGGATCACCAGTTCGCCGCCGTCATAGCTGTCCGGGTCGCTGAGGAAAAGCGTCGAGGACAGGTCGGTGCGCACCCGCTCCGGGCTGCCTTTTGGCTGGCGCAAGGCATTGTCGATGTGGAAGCCGAAGTTGCCACCCTCGCGGTAGCAGTTGATCAGTGGCGGGAAGACTTTGTGCGGCAGGGCCGCCGACATGAACCGTGGGGTTTTCCACAGGCGGTCGATCAGCGCGCTGCCGATTTCCTTCGCCAGCGCGTGGCCTTCTGGCAGCTGCAAGTTGTGCTTGGCCTTGGCCGACTGATAGCCGGCCGTGACCTTGCCATCGGCCCAATCGGCCTGCGCCAGGGCCTCACGAATGCGGGCAAGCTCATTGGCGTCGAACAGGCCGGGGATATGAAGCAGCATGGCGGCGGCACCGTTAAGGAGTGTAAAGGTGGCAATGATATTGATTCCCTTTTACGCCGTACAAGCCCTTTCTTCACCCGAGACGTTTCAGCTTGATTAAACCGTAAAGAGAATTTGTAAAGATTGTAAGTTCGAAGTGAATGGTAACGAATCTCAATTGTGACCTGCAATCACTTGCATTATGATCCGCGGCCTTCACACCTTGGGGAAGGTCCATAACAATGCGTCAATACGTGCCATCTGCAGTGAGTTCTCCACGTCTGATCGTGTCCGCCATCGGCGTCGCCCTGAGCGCTTCGTCCGCCTACGCCGCCGATCCGGCTACCAACAGCGCCATCACCCTCGATGCCACCAGAGTCAATGGCAAGGCTGAACAGGCCAGCACCGATTACAAGGTCGAAAAGGCCTCCTCGCAGAAGTACACCGCGCCGTTGGTGGACACCCCACGCTCGGTTACCGTAATCCCCCAGCAAGTCATCAAGGACACCAATGCCCTGAGCCTGCAGGATGCCCTGCGCACTGTGCCAGGCATCACCTTTGGTGCAGGCGAAGGCGGCAACCCGCAAGGCGACCGTCCGTTCATTCGTGGTTTTGACGCCCAGGGTGACACCTACCTGGATGGTGTACGCGATACCGGTGCGCAGACCCGTGAAATCTTCGCCATCGAATCGGTGGAAGTGGCCAAAGGCCCCAACTCGGCCATCGGTGGCCGCGGCGCGGCAGGCGGCACCATCAACCTGGTGAGCAAGCGTGCACACCTGGGCAACTCGCTGGACGGTGCCTGGACCTGGGGCAGCGACCAGACCCAGCGCTACACCTTTGACGGCAACTACCAGTTCAGCGACACCGCTGCCGGCCGCCTCAACCTGATGACCCACGAGAGCAACGTTGCCGGCCGGGACAAGGTCAACTACGACCGCTGGGGTATCGCCCCGTCGCTGGCCTTTGGCCTGGGCACGCCAACCCGCGTCAACCTCGACTACTACCACCTGGAAAGCGACGACCTGCCGGATTCGGGCATCCCGTACAGCATCCCTACCGGTGGCAGCAGCGCACGCACCTCGGCGCACCCAAGCAAGCCGATCGACGGCGGCGACAGCGACAACTTCTACGGCCTGACCGGTCGCGACTTCCGCAAGACCCGTGTGGACATCGCTACTATCGCCGTGGAACACGACCTGAGCGACTCGTTGACCATCAAGAACACCCTGCGTCATGGCAACAGCATGCAGGACTACATCCTGACCCAGCCAGACGACAGCGCGGGCAACGTCAACAACAACGGCGTATGGCGTCGTGCCAATACCCGTGTGGGCAACACTGCCACCACCACCAACCAGACCGACCTGTTCGGTGAGTTCTTCGTGGGCGGTTTCAAGAACAACTTCTCCACCGGGGTCGAGTTCAGCAAGGAAGACTCGGACCGTCAAAGCTACACGGTGTCGCCAAACAGCAAGCTCACCTGCACCGGCCCGGGCAATGGTGGCAGCTGTACTTCGCTGAGCGACCCGAACCCCGACGATGCCTGGGATGGCACGATCTCGCGCAACTACGCCGGCACCAAGACCAGCAGCAAGACCCGCGCAATCTACGCCTTCGACACCCTGGAGCTGACGCCTGAGTGGCTGCTGAACATGGGCCTGCGTTATGACCACTTCGATACCAAGTTCCGCACTTACGATGCCTCGGGCGCGACCGTGGTGAACAAGAACGGCGTCCCGACCAAAGGCCGCGACACCAGCGAGTTCTTCACCGGCCAGTTGGGCCTGGTCTGGAAACCGGCCGAGAACGGTAGCATCTACGTGTCCTATGCCACTTCAGCCACCCCGCCCGGGGCGATGCTCGGCGAAGGTACCGAAGGCAACCCGCTATCGGGCACCACCGACCGTGGTGGCAACCTCCTGGCCAGCGACATGGAGCCGGAAGAAACCACCAACTACGAAATCGGCACCAAGTGGGACCTGCTCGACGAGCGCCTGTCGCTGGCCGCTGCGCTGTTCCGTACCGAGAAGGAAAACGCCCGTGTACAGGTGAACACCACCACCTACGAAAACGTCGGCGAAACCCGCGTGCAGGGCATCGAGCTCTCGGCCAGCGGCAAGCTCACCGACAAGTGGCAAGTGTTCGCCGGCTACACCTACCTGCAGGCCCGCCAGATCGACGGCGGCCCGCTGGGCAAGGCCAACGATGGCAACCAATTGCCAAACACGCCTAACAACAGCGCCAGCCTGTGGACCACATACTCGATCACCCCGAAGCTGACGGTCGGCGGCGGCGCCTTCTATGTGGATGACGTCTACGGCAACGTAGCCAACACCACCATGGTCGACAGCTATGTACGTTACGACGCCATGGCCGCCTACAAGCTGACCAAGAACGTCGACCTGCAACTTAACGTGCAGAACCTGACCAACGAGGTGTACTACGACAAAGCGTTCTCCACCCACTTCGCCAACCAGGCGGCGGGCAGGACTGCATTGCTGACCACCAGCGTCCACTTCTAAAGCAGCAACCCGGAGCCCCGTTCATTCCAATGAGCGGGGCTTTTGCGTATCAAGGCATAATGCACCCCGCGCAGGGCGCGGCAGCAACACAAGGTGAACGATGTGGTGAAGAAGACGCTGTTCCAATTGCACTGGTTCTTTGGCATCACCGCTGGCCTGGTGCTGGCCTTGATGGGTATTACCGGTGCGCTCTATTCGTTCCAGGAAGAATTGCTGCGCGCCTTCAACGCTGACGTGTTGAAGGTCGAGGTGCGCGCCGAGGGCGTGCTGCCTCCGGCTGAACTGGTGCGCAGGGTCGAGGCCGCCCAAGGCGACAAAGTGTCGATGCTGTGGGTCGATGTACGCGAAGGCAACGCCGCACGGGTCTTCTTCACACCGCCGCCGGGCGAGCGCCGCGGTGAGTTGCGCTATGCCGACCCCTATACCGGCGAGCTCAAGGGCCAGGCCGCCGGGCAAGACTTCTTCAAACTGATGCTCACCCTGCACCGGTTCCTGGCCATGGGTGACACCGGCCGGCAGATCACGGGCGCCTGCACCCTGATGCTGGTGTTCTTCTGCCTCTCCGGCCTGTACCTGCGCTGGCCGCGCAAAGCCCTGAACTGGCGCACCTGGCTGAGCTTCGACTGGGCCAAGAAAGGCCGCGCCTTCAACTGGGACCTGCATGCCGTAGCCGGCACCTGGTGCCTGCTGTTCTACCTTCTGTTCGCACTGACCGGCCTGTTCTGGTCCTACGAGTGGTACCGCGAAGGCCTGAACAGGTTACTTGCCGACGCGCCTGGCGCAGGACAGCAGCACAAGCGCGGCGAAGGCCGTGGCCGCCATGGGCCGCAGAAGGTGGACAAGAACGCACCGCCGCTGGTGGTCGACTACGACGCCATCTGGGCCAACCTCAAGGACGCTGCCGGGCCAGGGCTTGCCATGTACAACCTGCGCCTGCCACCTGCTGGCGGCCAGCCCGCCAGCCTGTTCTACCTGCTCGACAGCGCCGCGCACCCACGCGCCTTCAATACCCTGACCCTGGACCCGGCCACCGGCCAGGTGAAAAACCACGACCGCTATACCGACAAGTCCTTCAAGGCCCAGCTGCTGCAAAGTGTTTATGCCTTGCACGTGGGTGAATACTTCGGCCTGCCGGGGCGGATCATCGTCACCCTCGCCAGCCTGACCATGCCGCTGTTCTTCGTCACCGGCTGGCTTTTGTACCTCGACCGCCGCCGCAAGAAGCGCCAGGTGCGTGCCGCCCGCGGCCACGTCGCCAACGCCAGCGCCAGCGGCGACAGCTGGCTGATCGGCTTCGCCAGCCAGAGCGGTTTCGCCGAGCAACTGGCCTGGCAGAGCGCCGGACAATTGCAGGCCGCAGGCTTGCCGGTGCAAGTACGTGCACTTGCCGACCTTGGCGAAGAGGACCTACGCCAGACGCGCCGCGCGCTGTTCGTGGTCAGCACGTTCGGTGACGGCGAAGCGCCTGACAGCGCCCGCGCTTTCGAGCGCAAGGTGCTGGGCCAGCCTTGGGCCCTGAACGGGCTCAGCTATGCCGTGCTGGCGCTCGGTGATCGCCAGTACCCGCACTTCTGCGGCTTTGCCCGGCGCCTGCAGGCATGGCTCGGCGAGCGCGGTGCCAGCACGGCGTTCAGCCCGGTGGAAGTGGACAACGCCGACCCGGCGGCCCTGCAGCAATGGCAGCAGGAACTGGCGCAGCTGACTGGCGCCCAACCCGTCGCTGCCTGGCAACCGCCAAGTTTCGGCAACTGGAGCCTGGTCAGCCGCGATCTGCTCAATCCAGGCAGTCAAGGCCAACCGGTCTACCTGATCGGCCTGCGCCCTGAAGAGCCCGCCAGTTGGGAGGCCGGTGATCTGGTAGAAATTCTGCCGCTCAATGGCCAGCCACGCGTGGATGCATTCCTCAGCGGCATGGCCCTCGACGCCAACGCCACTGTGCAGCTTCACGGCCTGAGCGAGACCCTCGGCCAAGCCCTGGCAGGCCGCCAGCTACCACCCCGCCGGGACCACCTGATCGGCTTGCAGCCACAAGCGCTGATCGATGCGCTGGCACCGATCGGCAGCCGCGAATACTCCATCGCCTCGATCGCCAGCGATGGTGTGCTGGAGCTGATCGTGCGCCAGGAGCGTCACCCCGACGGCAACCTTGGCCTGGGCTCTGGCTGGCTGACCGAGTACCTGCCAGTCGATGGCACCCTTGGCCTGCGCCTGCGGCGCAACAGTGGCTTCCATCTGCCCGAAAGCGCCGCGCCGATGATCCTGATCGGCAACGGCACTGGCCTTGCGGGCCTGCGCTGCCTGCTGCGGGCGCGGATCAATGCCGGCGAGCAGCGCAACTGGCTGCTGTTCGGAGAGCGTAACCGCGCGCATGACCTGTTGTGTGGCGATGAGCTGCAAACCTGGCTGGAGAGCGGCGACCTGGCACGCCTGGACCTGGCGTTCTCGCGCGATCAGGCCGAAAAGGTGTATGTGCAGGATGTATTGCTGCAGCAGGCTGAGGAGTTCAAGCGCTGGGTTGCCGATGGCGCTTATGTGTATGTCTGCGGCAGCCTGCACGGGATGGCGGCCGGTGTTGATGCGGCGCTCAAGGGCATGCTCGGTGAAGAAATGGTCGAGCAGTTGATCGAAGACGGGCGTTATCGGCGGGATGTTTACTGATCAGGGATTGAACTGACACAGCTGGCCGCTGTAGGAGCGGCCTTGTGTCGCGAACGGGCCGCGAAGCGGCCCTCGATGTTTCGGCATTGATGCAACAATTGCTGGGGCCGCTCTGCGACCCTTTCGCGACACAAGGCCGCTCCTACCGGGGGGCGGTGCTGGCTCAATGCAGCTCGAAGGTATCGGCATCCAGGTTGGCCGGGAAGCGGGTACGGTAGTTGGCGAGCTCCGCCGCCCTCAGCACGACCGTGAACACCCCGTCTGCCTCGCCCGCACTGAGCAAGCTTTCACCCTGGAAATCCAGCACCTGGCTGTCGCCGGAATACGCGAAACCCTTGCCATCGGTGCCCACCCGGTTCACCGCCGCCACGAAGCACAGGTTCTCGATACCCCGCGCCGGCAGCAGCCGGTTCCAGTGCTGGCGGCGCGCCGCCGGCCAGTTCGCGGTGTACAACAGCAGGTCGGTATCCTGGGCATCGCGGCTCCACACCGGGAAACGCAGGTCATAGCAGATCAGCGGGCGTACCCGCCAGCCCTTGATCTCGAACTGCACCTGACGCTCACCCGGGGTGTAGTGCTTATGCTCACCGGCCATGCGGAACAGGTGGCGCTTGTCGTAGTGCAGGATCTCGCCGTCCGGGCGCGCCCACAGCAAGCGGTTGCGGTGGCTGCCATCGGCGGCCTGGATGATCACGCTACCGGTAACCACTGCGTTGATGCGCTTGGCCTGAGCCTTGAGCCATTTGTAGGTCGGGCCGTTCTCGGGCTCGGCCAAGCTTTCCGATTCCATCGAAAAACCAGTGGTGAACATCTCGGGGAGGATCACCAGGTCGGCATCTCCAGCCTGGTCGAGCAACACCTCGAAATGCGCGTAATTGGCCTCGCGGTCGTGCCAGGCCAGGGCCGTTTGCACCAGGGCGATTTTCAGGTTGGGCAGTGCACTCAGATCGCGCATAGTTTTTCCGCTGCCTGACGCAGCGTCTCCTCACGTTTGGCAAAGCACAGGCGTACCAGGCGTTGCTCGGGGATGGGTTGCTGGTAGAACACCGACACCGGAATGGTCGCCACGCCGTGTTCACGGGTGAGCCAAAGGGCCATTTCGACGTCGTTCAGGTCTGGCCGGATCTGCGAATAGTCCACCAGCTGGAAATAGGTGCCGGCCGTGCGGGTAAAGCTGAAACGCGAACCGTTGAGCAGGTCGCAGAACAGGTCGCGCTTGGCCTGATAGAAACCTGGCAGTTCGTCGACATGCTGAGGGTGTTCGGCCATGAAGTCCGCGAGTGCACACTGCAGCGGTGTAACCCCGCAAAAATTGACGTACTGATGCACTTTGCGCAGCTCCGCGCTCAAGGCAGGTGGCGCGACCACATAGCCGGTCTTCCAGCCGGTCACGTGGTAAGTCTTGCCGAACGAACTGACCACGAACGCGCGGCGGTACAGCTCTGCATGGGCCAGAACGCTGGCATGACGTACGCCATCGTAGACCAGGTGTTCATACACTTCGTCGCTGACCAGGTAGATATCGCGGTCAGCGATCAGGCGCGCCAACTGGTCCAGGTCTTCAGCCGTGATCAGCGCACCACTGGGGTTATGCGGCGAATTGAGGATGACCATGCGTGTGCGCGGGCTCAGGGCATCGCTGAACCTCTGCCAGTCGATACCGAAGCCGCCATCACTGAGCTGTACGTGCACGCAGCGTCCGCCGGCAAGCGCCACGGAGGGCTCATAGCTGTCGTAACAGGGGTCGAAGACGATCACCTCGTCACCCGCGTGGATCACCGCCTGGATGGCACAGAAGATCGCCTCGGTGGCGCCCGGGGTGATGGTCACTTCCTGATCGGCATCGACCTTGGTCCCATACAGGCGCTCGACCTTGGCCGCCACCTGCTGGCGCAAGGCCGGCAAGCCGGTCATCGGCGCATACTGGTTATGCCCGGCGGACACATGGCGGCCAACCGCATCGAGCAAAGCCTGCGGGCCATTGAAGTCTGGGAAACCCTGGGAAAGGTTGAGCGCGCCCGTCTGCACGGCGAGCTGGGACATGGTGGTGAAGATGGTCGTGCCGACGTTCGGCAGTTTGCTGCGGATCATGAAGCCCTCTTTCCTGCGGGACGGAGAGCTATAAGCTACAAGCTCCAAGCCACAAGAAAAAGCGACATGTATCAGCGTCCGCTCATTCTTGCAGCTTGCGACTTGAAGTTTGCCGCTTGTCAGCGCTTGTCGCGGCGCTTCTTCTCGGCCTTCTTGTGGTGCGACATCAAGCGGCGCTTCTTGTTGACCTGGCGGTCGGTGAGGGTGTTCTTCTTGCCCTCGTACGGGTTCTCACCGCCTTTGTACTCGATGCGGATCGGCGTACCGACCAGTTTGAGCACCCGGCGGTAAGTGTTTTCCAGGTAACGCGAGTACGACTTGGGAATCTTCTCGGTCTGGTTGCCGTGGATCACGATCAGCGGCGGGTTGGCACCGCCGAGGTGGGCATAGCGCAGCTTGATGCGGCGGCCGTTGACCAGCGGTGGCTGGTGCTCACTGACGGCATCTTCGAGGATCTGCGTCAGACGGCTGGTTGGCCAGCGGGTGACCGCCGATTTGAACGCGGCCTGCACCGACTTGTACAGGTGGCCCACGCCGGTGCCGTGTAGCGCCGAGATGAAGTGGATGTCGGCAAAGTCGACGAAGAACAGCCGGCGCTCCAGCTCGGTCTTGACGTAGTCGCGCTCACCCGACTCCATGCCGTCCCACTTGTTCAGGGCGATGACGATGGCGCGGCCCGCTTCCAGGGCGAAGCCCAGCAGGTTGAGGTCGTGGTCGACCACACCCTCGCGGGCGTCCATGACGAAGATCACCACGTTGGCGTCCTTGATCGCCTGCAGCGTCTTCACCACCGAGAACTTTTCGACTTCCTCGTGGATCTTGCCGCGCTTGCGCACGCCAGCGGTGTCGATGAAGGTGTACTTCTCGTTATCGCGCTCGAACGGGATGTAGATACTGTCACGGGTGGTACCCGGCTGGTCGTAGACGACCACGCGCTCTTCGCCGAGCATGCGGTTGACCAGGGTCGACTTGCCCACGTTGGGGCGGCCGATGATGGCGATCTTGATGCCATCCTTTTCGCTCGGGCCGGGGATGCGTACCGCTTCCTCGCCTTCGGCAACCTCCTGGTCGAGGGCTTCTTCCTCAGCATCGCGAGGAATGTGGCCCAGCACCGACTCCATCAACTGATTGATGCCGCGGCCCTGCGAGCCGGCCACCGGAATGGCATTGCCCATGCCCAGCGGCGAAAACTCGGCGCGGGCGACGTCGGCGTCGATGTTGTCGATCTTGTTGGCCACCAGGATGGCCGACTTGTTCCGCTTGCGCAGGTGCTCGGCGATCATCTGGTCGGCGGCAGTCATGCCGGCGCGGGCGTCGACCAGGAACAGCACATAGTCGGCTTCTTCGATGGCCATCAGCGACTGCTCGGCCATCTTCTCGTCCATGCCCACTTCGTCACCGGTGATACCACCGGTGTCGATCAGGATGAAGGAGCGACCCTGCCAGCTGGCATCACCATACTGGCGGTCACGGGTCAGACCCGACAGGTCACCCACGATGGCATCGCGGGTTTTGGTCAGGCGGTTGAACATGGTGGATTTGCCGACGTTCGGCCGTCCCACCAGGGCGATTACGGGAACCATGCGGCTCTCCACTCTTGAATTCTTGAAAATGCAAAGGCCGCTGCAAGGCAGCGGCCGGAGTTCGGGCGGCGTGTCCTACGCCGCAACTCAAGACCTGTCGTGGCCTTGAGCATAGCTTCAGCGGATGGTCAGTGCCTCGAGCTTGCCGCTGTTGCCAAAGACATAGATGGTGTCGCCGACCACCAGGGGCCGGGCGCGCAGGCCATCGCTGTCGATACGCTCACGGCCGACGAAACGGCCGTCGACCTGGCTGAGCAGGTGCAGGTAACCTTCGAAGTCACCTACAGCCACGTAGCTGGAGAACACTTCCGGTGCCGACAATTGGCGGCGCGCCATCGAGTCGTTGGTCCACAGTGCGCTGGAAGAGCGCTCGTCGACACCCTCGACACTGCCCGAAGCTTCGCTGACATAGACGTTGCCGAAACCTTGGGCGACACCCACGTAGCTCGAGGCATCACGCTGCCACAGCACACGGCCGCTTTCCAGGTCCAGGCCCGCTACGCGGCCCTGGTAGGTGCTGACGTACAGCGTACCACCGGACAGCAGCAGGCCGCCGTCGATGTCGACCACACGGTCCAGCTCGGAACGGCCCTGCGGGATCGCCACACGGCTCTCCCACACCGGCACGCCGTTGTTGATGTCGACCGCGACCACTTTGCCGGTGGACAGGCCGGCGACGGCCAGACGGTTGGTGACGATCGGCGCACCGGTGCCCCGCAGGGTCAGTACAGCCGGGGTGCTCTCGTAGATCCAGCGGCGGTCGCCGGTAGCGGCATCGAGGCCGATCAGACGGTCGTCCTGAGTCTGCACCACCACAACGTCACCGTTGTTGGCAGGCGGCGCCAGGACTTCGCTGGTTACGCGCGAGCGCCAGCGCTCTTCACCGGTGCTGGAGTCCAGGGCAATCACTTCACCCTTGAGGGTGCCGAGCATGACCAGGCCATAGCCAACGCCGACGGCGCCGGAAACCGGCAGCTCCAGATCCTGCTTCCACACCACGTCGCCGGTAATGCGGTCGAGGGCGAAGACTTCGCCATTGACGTCGCTGGCGTAGATGCGGTCGTTCTCGATGGCTGGCACCAGGGTATTGTAAGTCTCGCCCTGGCCGTCACCGATCGAACGGCTCCACTGCTTTTTCAGTACCACTTCTTCGGTGAACTTGGTCAGCTCGGCCGGAGGCAGTTCCTTCTTGCTGTTGCTGCTGCAACCTGCGGCCAGTACGGCCAGGGTCAGCACTGCTGCTTGTTTCCAACCGATCACGTCACGCGTCCCCTTTGGCCAAGTCATCCAGCTTCAGTTGCAAGCCACCGACCGCCGCCTCATCGGACAGCGCGGCCTTGGCTTTTTCATAAGCGCTGTGGGCATCGTCGGCACGACCCAACTGCACCAGCAGGTCGCCCTTCAATTCTTCACGGCTGGCCAAAAACGCCTTGTCGGCGTCGCCGTCGAGCAGCTTGAGCGCATCTTCAGCCTTGTCCTGGGCCGCGAGCACGCGTGCCAGGCGCTGGCGCGAAATTTCGCCCAGGGTGTCGTCAGCAGGCTTGTCGAGCACATTCTTGAGCTCGGCAGCGGCGTCGTCGAGCTTGCCGCTCTCAACCGCGACCTTGGCCACGAACAGGCTGCCGTACTGGGCGTAGGCGGTACCACCGAACTCGCTCTTGAGCTTGCCGGACAGCTCCGCGACCTTGGTCGCGTCCGGCTGCCCGCTTGGCGTCAGGCTGGTTTCAAGCAGGGCCTGATACAGCTGCGATGCGCCTTGCGACTGGTTGTCCTGGTACTTGTGCCACGTGTTCCAGCCCAACACCACTACGCCAGCCAGCAGCGCACCGGTCAGCAGTGGCTTGCCGTTACGGTTCCACCAGTCCTTGACCCCTGCCAGGTCATCATCATCGGTACTCGACACCCCAATACTCCTTTTCGCCTATTCGCTTGTTGAACCGCGTTACGCCTGAGCGATCGCGGTTTCCAGGTGCTCAGCCAGAGCATCCCAGGCAATGTTCTGTTGTTCGCCCTGACCACGCAGGGGCTTGAGGCCAATCTCTTGCTTGGCCAGCTCATCGTCACCCAGGATCAGGGCGAACAACGCGCCGCTCTTGTCGGCTTTCTTGAACTGGCTCTTGAAGCTGCCGCCACCGGCGTTGACCGCCAGGCGCAGGCCCGGCAGCCGGTCGCGCAGGCTCTCGGACAAGCGCAGGCCAGCCAGCTCCGCCTGCTCGCCGAAGGCGCACAGGTAGACATCGATCTGACGGTTGATGGACGCCGGTACCTTGCCCAGGGTCTCCAGCAGCAGGATCAGGCGCTCGATACCCATGGCGAAACCAACGCCGGTGGTCGGTTTGCCACCCATCTGCTCGACCAGGCCATCGTAGCGGCCGCCTGCACAGACGGTGCCCTGGGCGCCGAGCTTGTCGGTGACCCACTCGAACACGGTCTTGCTGTAGTAGTCCAGGCCACGCACCAGCTTGGTGTTGATCACAAACGGAATGCCGGCGGCATCCAGACGGGCCTTGAGGCCCTCGAAGTGCACGCGGGAGTCTTCGTCGAGGTAGTCTTCCAGCTTCGGCGCGCCGACCAGCACCGCCTGGGTGTTCGGGTCCTTGCTGTCGAGGATGCGCAGCGGATTGCTCTTGAGGCGGCGCTGGCTGTCTTCGTCGAGTTGTTCCAGGCGCGCCGAGAGGAACTCGACCAGCGCGTCGCGGTAGCGGGCGCGGGCCTCGCTGGTGCCCAGGCTGTTCAGCTCGAGCTTGACCGCATCCTGGATGCCCAGCAGGCCCCACAGACGCCAGGTCAGCATGATCAGCTCGGCATCGATGTCCGGGCCGTCCAGGTTGAACACCTCGACGCCAATCTGGTGGAACTGACGGTAGCGGCCCTTCTGCGGGCGCTCGTGGCGGAACATCTGGCCGATGTACCACAGCTTCTGCACCTGGCCGTTGCCAGTGATGCCGTGCTCGAGCACTGCACGTACGCAGGCAGCGGTGCCTTCAGGGCGCAGGGTCAGCGAATCGCCGTTGCGGTCCTCGAAGGTGTACATCTCTTTTTCGACGATGTCGGTGACTTCACCGATGGAGCGCTTGAACAGCTCGGTGAACTCGACGATCGGCGTGCGGATCTGGCTGTACCCATAGGTGTCCAGCAGCCCGGCGACGGTGCCTTCGAAGTAGCGCCACAGCGGCGACTGCTCTGGCAGGATGTCGTTCATGCCACGGATGGCTTGCAGCGATTTGCTCACGAAAAGTCCTTACGAATCTGTGTATCAGCCGCGGGCGATCAGCGCCGCGTCGGCCTCGACCTTTTCGGCCGCTTTCTGGCGGATGAGCTTTTCCAGCTCATCGACCAGGTTGTCATTGGTCAGTTTCTGCGCCGGCTTGCCGTCGATGTAGATCAGGTTCGGCGTGCCGCCGGTCAGGCCAACGTGGGCTTCCTTCGCTTCGCCAGGGCCGTTGACCACACAACCGATCACCGCCACGTCCAGCGGTACCAGCAGGTCTTCCAGGCGCCCTTCCAGTTCGTTCATGGTCTTGACCACATCGAAGTTCTGCCGCGAGCAGCTCGGGCAGGCGATGAAGTTGATGCCACGCGAACGCAGGTGCAGCGACTTGAGGATGTCGTAGCCGACCTTCACTTCCTCGACCGGGTCGGCCGCCAGCGAAATGCGGATGGTATCGCCGATGCCTTCGGCCAGCAGCATACCGAGGCCGACGGCGGATTTCACCGTGCCGGAGCGCAGCCCACCGGCCTCGGTGATGCCCAGGTGCAGCGGCTGGATGATCTGCTTGGCCAGCAAGCGATAGGCTTCGACGGCCATGAACACGTCGGAGGCCTTGACGCTGACCTTGAAGTCCTGGAAATCCAGGCGGTCGAGGTGCTCGACATGGCGCAGTGCAGATTCGACCAGCGCCGCCGGGGTCGGCTCGCCATATTTCTTCTGCAGGTCCTTTTCCAGGGAGCCTGCGTTGACACCGATACGGATCGGGATGCCACGGTCACGAGCGGCATCGACCACAGCACGAACACGGTCCTCACGGCCGATGTTGCCCGGGTTGATACGCAGGCAGTCGACGCCCAGTTCGGCCACGCGCAACGCGATCTTGTAGTCGAAGTGGATGTCGGCGACCAGCGGTACGCTGACCAGTTGCTTGATTTTGCCGAACGCCTCGGCGGCGTCCATGTCCGGTACCGAAACACGGACGATGTCGACCCCCGCATCGACCAGGCGCTGGATCTGGCCAACGGTGGCGGCGACATCATTGGTGTCGGTGTTGGTCATGCTCTGCACCGCGATGGGGGCATCACCACCCACCGGCACATTGCCGACCCAGATTTTGCGGGATTCGCGACGTTTGATCGGAGATTCGCCGTGCATGACTTACTGTCCCAACTTCAGGCGAGCGGTTTCGCCACTGGTGAACGGGGCAACATCGACGGCCTGGCCGTTGTAGCTGACCTGGGCGCCGCGGGCAAAGCCCAGGCGCACCGCGAACGGCGGCTTGCCGGTCAGCTCGAGGTTGTCGCCCTTGCGCTTGATGGCGCTGAACAGCACCTTGCCGTTGCCATCGGACACCTGGGTCCAGCAATCGGCGGTGAACTGGATTGCAACCTTGGCGCTGCCGGCCGGCACGGCGGCAGGCTCGGTGGCAATGGCCGGCACGCTGGCGGCAGGCGCCACAGGGGCGGCCTGGGCTACGGTGGCGGCTGGCGTGGCTGGTGCAGCAGGTGCTGCCGTTGTCGGCGCAGGCGCTTCAGCCTGTGCAGGCGCCTGCTGGACCGGCGCGGCTGCTGCGGCAGCCGGGGCGGCCTCGCTGCTGGCCTCGGCAACCGGCTCGGCAGGTGCCTGCTCCAGCGGCAGCGGCGCGCTTTCGCCCTGCTGGCCTAAGGTAACAGCCTGGTCTTCAGGCTCATCCAGCGGGTGGATCTGGGTGGTACCGTCGGCGCTTTCGACCTCGACATGCTCCAGGGCGATATTGGCCAGGTCCTTGCCGCGCAGGCTGCCCTGGTCCTGCCACCACAGGAAGCTGCCACCGACCACCGCAACCAGCAGCAACAGGCTGACACCGCGCAGGATGTTGTGCGAAAGGCGCACCGGCTCTTCGATGCGGCCCAGTGAATGTACGTCGCTGCCCTTGGCATGGGTGCCGGTGTACTGGTCGAAGGCCTCGACCAGCGGCGCCTGGTCCATGTCCATCAGCTTGGCATAGGCACGGATGTAGCCACGGGCGAAGGTATGCCCTGGCAGCTTGTCGAAGGCACCGGTTTCCACGTGGTTCAGCGAACTTACGGTGAGGTTGAGCTTGCGGGCCACCTCGGCTTGCGACCACTCCCGTCTTTCGCGGGCCTGGCGCAACAATTCACCGGGGTTCTGGCCAGTCGCTGCTGCTACTTCGGGATGCGCGGCTTTCATCGTTGCTCCGACAGGTATTGCTGATATTCCGGCGTACCGGGATAAAGTCGTTGTAATTGCTGGCCCAGTTCGGCCTGTGTGCCTTGCTCGTCGAACACCCGGGCAAGACGGCTACCCAGCAGGAGGCTACGGGCATTGTGATCGCTCAACTGGCTGAAACGATCGTAGAAACCCCGTGCCGGCACATAATGCCTGTTTTCGTAGGACAACTCAGCCATTTCCAGCAACGCCCTGGGTTGCCGCTGGTTGAGTTGCAGGGCCTTGCTCAGATACGCCTGCGCCTGGTCACGGTTGCCGAGTTTCAGGGCTGTCAGGCCAAGGTTCTCGTAGACGCGCGAACGTTCAGGATACAGGGTATCGGCGCTGGCCAGGCGAAACATCTGCTCGGCTTCGGCAAAACGCTGCTGAGCATATAGGAAACTGCCGTAATTGTTGCGAATTCGCGTGTCGCCGGGGCTTGCCGACAACGCTTTCTTGAAGTGTTCCTCAGCCAGCGCAGCTTCACCTTCGGCCTGAAACACCAGGGCCAAGGCTGCGTGAGCATCGCCATCCTTGGCATCGAGCACCAGTGCCTTGCCCAACGGAGCCTTGGCCTGCTCGGTCAAACCTTGTTGCAAATAGCCAAGCCCAAGCTGCACATAGGCACGCCCCGCCTCCACTCGCCCCTGTCGAGTTGCCAGTGGGTCATTCGCACCACCCGACACGCAGCCGGCCAGCAGCGAAAGCGCAAGGATCGACAGCGCGGCGCGCAGGCTCATGGCGGGCCCGGACTCAGTGGCGCACGGCGCTGTCTTGCAGCTCGGCGTCGGCAGACAGCTGACGTACGGCGATGTAGCGCTCGCTGCGGCGGGTACGGTCATTGACCTGGCCGACCAGCTGGCCACAGGCGGCATCGATGTCATCGCCACGGGTGGTACGGGTGGTGACGTTGAAGCCACCGTGGTGCAGCAAGTCCTGGAAGCGGCGAATAGCGTTGTTGCTAGGGCGCTCGTAACCGGAATGCGGGAACGGGTTGAACGGGATCAGGTTGATCTTGCACGGTACATCGCGCAGCAGTTCGATCATCTGCGCGGCATGCTCGGGCTGGTCGTTGACGTCCTTGAGCAGGGTGTACTCGACCGTCAGCACGCGCTTGCCACCCAAGGTGGCCATGTAGCCCATGCACGACTCCAGCAACATCTTCAGCGGGTACTTCTTGTTGATCGGCACCAGCTGGTTGCGCAGCTCGTCGTTCGGCGCATGCAGCGACAGGGCCAGGGACACGTCGATGTGCTTGGCCAGTTCGTCGATCATCGGTACCACGCCGGAGGTGGACAAGGTGACGCGACGCTTGGAAATGCCATAGCCCAGATCATCCATCATGATCTTCATGGCAGCGATGACATTGTCGAAATTCAGCAGAGGCTCGCCCATGCCCATCATGACCACGTTGGTAATCGCGCGGTCGATCTTGGCCGGGACGGTCCCGAAGGATTTGTTGGCAAGCCACACCTGGCCGATCACTTCGGCGGCGGTGAGGTTGCTGTTGAAGCCTTGCTTGCCGGTGGAGCAGAAACTGCAGTCCAGGGCGCAGCCGGCTTGCGACGAAACGCAGAGAGTGCCGCGATCGTCGGTTGGGATGTAGACGGTCTCGACGCAGCTGCCGGAGGCAACGCGGATCACCCATTTGCGGGTGCCGTCTGCGGAAATGTCTTCACTGACCACTTCCGGAGGACGAATTTCGGCAACAGCCTCGAGCTTTTCGCGCAAGGCCTTGCCGACGTTCGTCATGGCGGCGAAATCATCGACGCCAAAATGGTGAATCCATTTCATCACCTGGCCGGCACGGAAGCGCTTCTCCCCGATAGAGTCGAAGAATTGTTCCATTTCCGGCTGGGTCAGGCCCAACAGGTTGATTTTGCCAGTAGATGTCGTCATGGATTCACCCTCACCCGTAAGCTTTCGCTTAGCGAGTGGTTACCTCGGTAGCAGCGAAGAAGTAAGCGATTTCGCGAGCAGCAGCAGCTTCGGAGTCCGAACCGTGAACGGCGTTGGCGTCGATCGACTCGGCGAAGTCAGCACGGATGGTGCCGGCAGCAGCTTCTTTAGGGTTGGTGGCGCCCATCAGCTCACGGTTCAGAGCGATGGCGTTTTCGCCTTCCAGAACCTGAACGACAACCGGGCCGGAAGTCATGAAGGCAACCAGGTCACCGAAGAAGCCGCGCTCGCTGTGCTCAGCGTAGAAACCTTCGGCTTCGGCTTTGGACAGTTGCTTGATTTTCGAAGCAACGATTTTCAGGCCGGCGTCTTCGAAGCGAGTGGTGATCTTGCCGATGACGTTTTTGGCAACTGCGTCAGGCTTGATGATCGAGAAAGTACGTTGAACAGCCATGGAAAACTCCAGAATATGAGTGTTGCGAAAAATTAAACCCGCGAATTATACGCGGGTTCCAGGGGATTGCCTAACCTGCAGCGCCACGCTTAGTCGGCTTCGTCTATCCAGGCCGCCTGGATGGCCTCGAGCACTTTCTCACCGCCGCGTGACGGATCGTCGCTGAATTCTGGCAAGGCCAGCACCCAGCGATGCAGATCGACGAAATTCACATAACGAGGATCGACTTCCGGCTTGCTTTCTGCAAGCTGGATAGCGATCTCAAGTACATCAACCCATTTCAGACTCATTGAAAAATCCTCAGTGGGGCGCTTCGGCAGCGTGGTTGAGCGAGTATTTGGGGATCTCGATGGTCAGGTCCTGATCACCGACGACCACCTGGCAGCCGAGACGCGATTGCGCCTCCAGGCCCCAGGCCTTGTCCAGCATGTCCTCTTCGAGTTCGTCCGCTTCTTCAAGCGAGTCGAAACCCTTGCGCACGATGCAGTGGCAGGTGGTGCAGGCCTTTACGCCACCGCAGGCGCTTTCCATCTCGATGTGATGGTCGTGGGCCAGCTCCAGGATATTGGTCCCGGGCTCGACCTCCACGCTCAGCCCCTCTGGGCAGAACTTCTCATGCGGCAGGAATGTCACCAGCGGCATCGGTTACTCCTCGATCTCATTCAGGTTGCGCCCGGCCAGTGCGGCTTTGACCGTCGAATCAAGGCGACGGGCGGCAAATGCATCGGTCACCTGCGACAAACGCTTGGTCTGTTGCTCGATGGCAGGGCCATCGGTGCCGGTCAGCAAATCACGTAGTTCTTGCATCTGGAACTCGATGGCTTCGCGCTCTTCACTGCTGAGCAGTCGCTCGCCATCAGCATCCAGGGCTCCCTGGACAGCTTCAAGCAGGCGCTCGCCGTCGACCTGGTGTTCACGAAGCTGACGCGCCTGCTTGTCGGAGCCTGCGTGCTCGAAGGAGTCCTTGAGCATGCGTGCGATCTCACCGTCGGTCAGGCCGTAGGACGGCTTGACCTGGATACTGGCTTCTACGCCGGAACCCAGCTCACGGGCCGCGACGCTGAGCAAACCGTCGGCATCGACCTGGAAGGTCACGCGGATTTTCGCAGCACCGGCAACCATGGCCGGAATACCACGCAGCTCGAAACGCGCCAGCGAACGGCAGTCGCTGATCAGCTCGCGCTCACCCTGCAGAACGTGAATCATCATGGCCGACTGGCCATCTTTATATGTGGTGAATTCCTGCGCGCGGGCCACCGGAATGGTGGTGTTGCGCGGGATCACCTTTTCCATCAACCCCCCCATGGTCTCAAGACCAAGGGACAGCGGAATGACGTCGAGCAGCAGCAGTTCACCGCCTTCGCGGCGGTTGCCGGCCAGGGTGTCAGCCTGGATGGCGGCGCCGATGGCTACCACCTGGTCGGGGTCGATCGAGGTCAGCGGGGTACGGCCGAACAGCGTACCTACTGCTTCACGCACACGCGGTACGCGGGTCGAACCACCCACCATGACCACCGCACCCACTTCATCCAGCTCGACGCCACTGTCGCGCACGGCGCGGCGGCAGGCCTTGAGGCTACGGGCAATCAGCGGCTCGATCATGGCCTCGAAAGCGGCGCGGCTGAGCTCGCCCTGCCAGGCGCCATGGCGAACACTGACCACGTCGGTGTCGGTCAGGGCCTCCTTGGCGGCGCAGGCGGCCTGGAGCAGCTGGCGCTGGGTAGCAGGGTCGAGGTCGGCGGACAGGCCGGCCTGCTCGATGATCCAGCTGGCAATGGCGTGATCGAAGTCATCGCCCCCCAGGGCGGTGTCACCACCGGTGGCAAGCACTTCGAACACACCTGCAGTCAGGCGCAGGATGGAAATATCGAACGTACCGCCGCCCAGGTCATAGATGGCCACCAGGCCTTCGGCATTCTGGTCCAGGCCATAGGCCACGGCAGCAGCGGTCGGCTCATTGAGCAGGCGCAGTACGCTCAGCCCAGCCAGTTTGGCTGCGTCCTTGGTCGCCTGACGCTGGGCATCGTCGAAATAGGCCGGCACGGTGATCACCGCGCCCACCAGCTCGCCGCCCAAGGTCGCCTCGGCGCGCTCGCGCAGCACCTTGAGGATATCGGCGGACACTTCCACCGGGCTCTTCGGCCCCTGGACAGTATCGATGAACGGCATGTGCGACTCGCCGCCAATGAAGCGATACGGCAGCTGTTCACCCAGTTGCTTGACGTCGGCCAGGCCACGCCCCATCAGGCGCTTGACCGACAGCACGGTGTTCAGCGGGTCGCTGGCGGCAGCTTCACGCGCTGCCAGGCCGACCTCATTGTGGCCCGCCAGATAGCGCACTGCGGAGGGCAGAATGACGTTGCCCTGCGCATCGGGCAGGGGTTCACTGCGACCGCTGCGCAGGGCAGCGACCAGAGAATTGGTAGTACCCAAGTCAATGCCCACCGCCAGGCGACGCTGGTGCGGCTGGGGGGTTTGACCGGGTTCGGCGATCTGCAGTAGGGCCATGCTTATCTGAATACCTTAGGCGTCATCACGGGCAACGCCGGGTTAATCGTCGAGGCGCTCTTCTAGTTGGCGCACTTCCTGGGCGAGCTTGTCGAGGAACTGCATGCGGCGCATCAGGCGCTCGGCCTTGTCGCGCTCGGCAGGCACATCCCAGCAGGCGGCAAAATCCTCGTTGAGCTGTTCCTGAGCAGCCCTCAGGCGCTTCTTGAACACGGCGACACCGTCGAGGTCGGCTTCGTCCTGCAGCTCTTCGAGTTCCTCGCGCCACTGCATTTGCTGCAGCAGGAAGTCAGGGTCGTGGACCGTGACTTCCTGAGGCACCTCGTGGCCACCGATGGCCAGCAAATAGCGTGCACGGCGCGGGGCACTGCGCAGGGTCTGGTAGGCGTCGTTGAGGGCGGCGGATTTTTCCAGCGCTACCCGCTGCTCACGCTCGGAAGCGTCGGCGAAGCGGTCAGGATGAACCTCGCGGGCCAGCTCGCGATAGCGAGTGGCCAGCTTGTCGAGGTCCAACCGGAAGCACGGCTGGAGGTCGAACAGAGCGAAATGACAAGGAGTACCCACAGCCAGCCTCAGACGTTGAAGCTTTCGCCGCAGCCACACTCACCGCGTACGTTGGGGTTGTTGAACTTGAAGCCTTCGTTCAACCCTTCCTTGACGAAATCCAGCTCAGTGCCGTCAAGGTAAACCAGGCTCTTGGGATCGATGATCACCTTGACGCCATGGTTCTCGAACACGGTGTCCTCGTCCGCCAGTTCATCGACGAACTCCAGCACGTAGGCCAGGCCCGAGCAACCGGTGGTGCGCACGCCCAGGCGGATGCCCTCGCCCTTGCCGCGCCCTTCGAGGGAACGCCGCACGTGGTTGGCGGCGGCTTCTGTCATGCTGATAGCCATCGGTACTTTTTCCTCAACGTCGGTTACTTCGCAACAGGCGACTTAGATCAAGCCTTTCTTCTGCTTGTAATCGCGAACGGCTGCCTTGATGGCATCCTCGGCGAGTACCGAGCAGTGGATCTTGACCGGCGGCAACGCCAGTTCTTCAGCCAGCTGAGTGTTCTTGATGGTTTCAGCTTCGTCCAGGGTCTTGCCCTTCATCCACTCGGTGGCGAGGGAGCTGGAAGCGATGGCCGAACCGCAGCCGTAAGTCTTGAACTTGGCATCTTCGATGATGCCTTGCTCGTTGACCTTGATCTGCAGACGCATCACGTCACCGCACGCTGGGGCGCCGACCATGCCGGTACCGACATCCGGGTCCTCGGCATTCATCTTGCCGACGTTACGTGGGTTTTCGTAGTGGTCGATGACCTTTTCACTGTATGCCATGGTGCAATTCCTTCCTCATCAGGGAGCCGCTCTTGCCGGCGACTGCTTAGTGGGCGGCCCACTCGATCTTGGAGATGTCAACGCCGTCTTTGTACATGTCCCACAGCGGCGACAGCTCACGCAGTTTGTTTACAGCCTCGCAGACTTTCTGCGCGGCGTAGTCGACTTCTTCTTCGGTGGTGAAGCGGCCGAAGGAGAAGCGGATCGAGCTGTGCGCCAGCTCGTCGTTACGGCCCAGAGCGCGCAGTACATACGACGGCTCGAGCGAAGCGGAGGTGCAGGCCGAACCGGACGATACCGCGATGTCCTTGAGCGACATCAGCAGCGACTCGCCTTCGACATAGTTGAAGCTCAGGTTCAGGTTGTGCGGTACGCGGGCAGTCTGGCTACCGTTGACATACAGCTCTTCGAGGTCCGAGACCTGCTTGAAGAAGCGGTCGCTCAGGGCCTTGATGCGCTGGTTTTCAGCGGCCATTTCCTGCTTGGCAATGGCGAATGCTTCGCCCATGCCGACGATCTGGTGGGTCGGCAGGGTGCCCGAACGCATGCCGCGCTCATGGCCACCGCCATGGATGATCGCTTCCAGACGCACGCGAGGCTTGCGGCTGACGTACAGCGCGCCAATGCCTTTCGGGCCGTAGGCCTTGTGCGCGGAGAACGACATCAGGTCGACTTTCAGCTTTTGCAGGTCGATTTCCACCTTGCCGGCCGACTGGGCGGCGTCAACGTGGAACAACACGCCGCGCGAACGGGTCAGTTCACCGATGGCGGCGATGTCGTTGATCGAGCCGACTTCGTTGTTGACGTGCATCAGCGAGACCAGAATGGTGTCGTCACGCAGCACCGCCTCGACCTGGGCCGGGGTGACGATGCCGTCTTCGCCTGGCTCGAGGTAGGTGACTTCGAAACCTTCACGCTCGAGCTGGCGAGCGGTATCCAGGACCGCCTTGTGCTCGATCTTGGAGGTGATGATGTGCTTGCCTTTGGACTGATAGAAGTGCGCCACGCCTTTGATGGCGAGGTTGTCGGACTCGGTAGCACCGCTGGTCCAGACGATCTCGCGCGGGTCGGCGTTGATCAGCTCGGCAACCTGGCGACGGCCGTTTTCGACCGCTTCCTCGGCTTTCCAGCCAAACACGTGGGAGCGCGAAGCCGGGTTACCGAAGTTACCGTCGACCAGCAGGCAGTCGGCCATCTTCTGGGCGACACGGGGATCGACCGGCGTGGTCGCGGAGTAATCGAGGTAGATCGGCAACTTCATTGAGTATCTCCTATCAGGCGGTGGCGTCGCTCGTCGCACTGTTAATAAAGGTCAGTCGACGGCGGACGTCTCAATCTTGTCCAGCTGGGCAGAACGGCCTGCGACACGACGCAGGTCCTGGCGTTGGGCGACTTCCTGCACCTCACGGCGCATGACGAGGTCGGCCAGGCTGATGCCGTTGAGGAATTCGTGGATCTGCTGGCTGAGGTCGCACCACAGGTGGTGGGTCAGGCAGGTGTCACCGGCATGACAATCCCCAAGGCCCTGGCAACGGGTGGCATCGACCGACTCGTTGACCGCGTCGATGACTTGGGCAACCTGGATGGTTTCCATGCCACGGGACAGCTGGTAACCACCGCCTGGGCCGCGCACGCTGGATACCAGGCTGCTGCGGCGCAGCTTGGCGAACAGCTGCTCCAGATAAGAGAGGGAAATGCCCTGGCGCTCGGAAATGTCGGCCAAAGACACAGGCCCATGCTGCGCGTGCAAGGCCAGGTCAAGCATGGCTGTCACGGCGTATCGGCCTTTGGTAGTCAGTCGCATGGCTAATGGTTACCACGGGAGTTACAGGATGTGAGCGAGTATGCTATTCCCGAGCATTTAAGTCAACTATTAGACCTACTGCTTTAGTCGGGTTTGCATCTGGGAGGCGGGCGCGATTGTAGCAGCAAAGGGGCGTGAGCACACGCCCCACATGCCAGTATGACCTCCCTGCGGCGCGATCAATGCGACCGAGCGTCGCGCGGGGCAACTGCCGATATCTCGCTGAAGTCATCTTCGGGCAGGGCCGGCAGCTCTTTGGCGCAGTAGTCACTGCCCATTTTGGTCAATGCGCCACACATGCCTTCCAGCCGCTCGTCGACAGCCTGCAGGTGGTCGAGCATCTGGCCGATGGCACGCGCCACCGGGTCAGGCATGTCGCCACTGACGCCATAGGCATCGAAGCCGATCTTTTCGGCCATGGCCTTGCGCCTGGCCTCGACTTCGCTGTCTTCGCTCTTGACGATGATCCGCCCTGGAATGCCGACCGCCGTGGCACCTGCCGGCACCGCCTTGGTCACCACTGCATTGGAGCCGATCTTGGCCCCGGCACCGACGGTGAACGGGCCGAGCACTTTGGCCCCTGCCCCCACCACTACGCCGTTTTCCAGGGTCGGGTGACGCTTGCCCTTGTTCCAGCTGGTGCCACCCAGGGTCACGCCTTGGTAAAGAGTGACGTCGTCGCCGATCTCGGCGGTTTCGCCGATCACGATACCCATGCCGTGATCGATGAAGAAGCGCCTGCCGATGGTCGCACCGGGATGGATCTCGATACCAGTCATCCAGCGGCCAAAATTCGACACCAGGCGAGCCAGCCATTTGAAATCGCGCTTCCACAAGGCATTGCCCAGGCGATGCAGCCAGATGGCATGCATGCCCGGGTAGCAGGTCAGCACCTCGAAGGCATTGCGTGCCGCCGGGTCCCGATGGAAAACGCTCTGGATATCTTCACGCAGACGTTCGAACATCTGTCAGTCCTTCCTTTTATGCGGCTCGCCCCGTGCGACCTTCTGGGTCTCGGTGAGGATACCGCGCAAAATGCTCATTTCCGGACGTTCCACCGAGCTGCGCCCATACAGCCGGCGCAGGCGCGCCATCAGGTGCTTGGGCTTTTCGGGGTCAAGGAAGCCGATGTCCACCAGGGTTTTTTCCAGGTGTTCATAGAACAGCTCCATTTCGTCCATGGTCGCCAGCTCGCTGGCGTCGACCTTTTCGACTCTCTGCGCCGTGCCTTCAACCGCCAGCCAGGCCATGCGCACCTCATAGGCGAGCACCTGGACCGCAGCGGCCAGGTTCAACGAGCTGAAGTCGGGGTTCGAGGGAATGTGCACGTGAAAGTGACATCGCTGCAGTTCTTCGTTGGTCAGGCCGGCGTGCTCACGCCCGAACACCAAGGCGATCTCCTCACCGCCGACGGCATGCTCCACGGCCTTGGCCCCGCATTCACGGGGGTCGATCAACGGCCAGGGAATACTGCGCTCACGGGCACTGGTGCCCATGACCAGGCTGCAGCCGACCAACGCTTGCTCGAGGCTGTCGACCACCTGGGCACCGGCCAGCACATCGTCGGCACCGGAAGCACGCGCACTGGCGTCTGCGGCGGGGAACTCTTTTGGCTGCACCAGCACCAGACGCGACAAGCCCATGTTTTTCATGGCTCGCGCAGCGCCGCCGATGTTGCCGGGGTGGCTGGTATTGACCAGAACAACACGAATATTTTGCAGCAAGGTGTTGTGCTCACAGATGCGGGTTTTGGGGGTTCGATCTTACAGAACCGACCAGCGTAACGCCATGAAAGCAAATGTGACACTTCTGCCGCCAAACTTTTCTGCTAGAATGTTCGGCTTTCTTCTTTAACATCTCCAGGTGACCCGCCCATGCAGCCTATGCTGAATATCGCCCTGCGCGCCGCTCGCAGCGCCAGTGAACTGATTTTCCGCTCCATCGAACGCCTGGATAGCATCAAGGTGGACGAGAAAGAGGCTAAGGACTACGTTTCCGAGGTTGATCGCGCCGCCGAGCAGAAGATCGTCGACGCACTGCGCAAGGCCTACCCGAACCACTCCATTCAGGGTGAAGAGACGGGCATGCACGCGGGCACCGGCGAAGAAGGCAAGGACTACCTGTGGATCATCGACCCACTGGACGGTACCACCAACTTCCTGCGCGGCATCCCGCACTTCGCCGTCAGCATTGCCTGCAAATACCGTGGCCGCATTGAACACGCCGTCGTTCTCGACCCGGTACGCCAGGAAGAGTTCACCGCCAGCCGTGGCCGTGGCGCCCAGCTCAATGGCCGTCGCCTGCGCGTCAGCTCGCGCACCAGCCTGGACGGCGCCCTCCTGGGCACCGGCTTCCCGTTCCGTGACAGCCAGATGGCCGACCTGGACAACTACCTGGGCATGTTCCGCGCCCTGACTGGCCAGACTGCCGGCATCCGCCGCGCCGGCTCCGCCAGCCTGGACCTGGCCTACGTGGCCGCCGGCCGTTTCGACGCCTTCTGGGAGTCGGGCCTGTCCGAGTGGGACATGGCAGCCGGTGTGCTGCTGATCCAGGAAGCAGGCGGCCTGGTGAGCGACTTCAACGGTGGCCACGACTTCCTCGACAAGGGCCACATCGTTGCCGGCAACATCAAGTGCTTCAAGGCCGTGCTGACCGCTATCCAGCCGCACCTGCCAGAGCACATGAAGCGCTAAGCGCAGATTGCAGGCACAAAAAAAGCACCGGCGAGGTGCTTTTTTTGTGCCTGCAAGATTATTGCTGCCCGGCTTCACTCAGGATCAGCTTGCCGTTCTTGTCCAGCGGGATGGTCGAGCCCGGCTCGCGATCCATCTTCACCTTGCCGACCTGGTCACCGATCGAGTAGGTCACGTTGTAACCAACGACCTTCTCACTGACATCGTTGACCGTATTGCAACGGGTCTGCGTAGTGGTATAGGTATCACGCTCCTGCATGCCCTCCTGCACCTTGTTGCCGGCATAACCACCACCGACCGCACCGGCCACGGTGGCGATCTTCTTGCCAGTGCCACCACCGATCTGGTTACCCAGCAAGCCGCCCGCCAAAGCGCCAACAACGGTACCGGCAATCTGATGCTGGTCCTTGACCGGCGCCTGACGCGTCACGGCCACGTCCTTGCACACTTCGCGAGGGGTTTTCACCTGCTGCTTGATCGGCTGCACGTCGGTGACCTGGGCGTATTCGGGGCCTTTGTTCACCAAGCTGTAGGTCGCCACAGCACCTCCGGCAGTAACACCGACAGCACCCAGTACCGCACCCACCAGCATTGATTTATTCACTTGAACCTCCTGATTCATACCCGCGGGGTAAACCCGCCTGCTCCCAGCCTTGGAGCAAAAAAAAAGGCGCGAGTTCAACACTCGCGCCTTTTCGATCGCCGAACGGCTAGGGCTATGCCTTAAGGACGATCATCCACACCGTCGGTCTTGGCCGGCGGAATCAGGTCTTCGCTGTTCAGGTTCAGCCAGATCAGCACCACGTTGGCGATGTAGATCGAGGAGTAGGTACCCGCCATGACACCGATGAACAGGGCCAGGGAGAAGCCGAACAGGTTGTCACCGCCGAAGAACAGCAGCGCAGCGATTGCCAGCAGAGTCGAAACGGAAGTGGCTACGGTGCGCAGCAAGGTCTGTGTGGTCGAGATATTGATGTTCTCGATCAGCGAAGCCTTGCGCATCACGCGGAAGTTCTCACGCACCCGGTCGAACACCACGATGGTGTCGTTGAGCGAGTAGCCGATGATCGCCAGCACCGCAGCCAGCACCGTCAGGTCGAAGGTGATCTGGAAGAACGACAGGATACCCAGCGTCACCACCACGTCGTGGATCAGCGAGATGATCGCGCCCACGGCGAACTTCCACTGGAAGCGGAAGGCCAGGTAGATGAGGATGCCGCCCAGCGCCAGGAGCATGCCGAGGCCTCCCTGGTCACGCAGTTCTTCACCCACCTGCGGGCCGACGAACTCGACGCGCTTGACCGTCGCCGGGTTGTCACCGCCAATCTTCTGCAGGGCTTCGGCCACCTTGTTACCCAGCATCGGGTCATCGCCAGGCATGCGCACCAGCAGGTCGGTGGTAGCACCGAAGCTCTGTACCACGGCTTCGTTGAAGCCGGATTCGACCAGCTCGGCGCGCACTGCATTCAGGTCGGCCGGGCGCTCGTAGGTCAGCTCGATCAGCGTACCGCCGGTGAAGTCCAGGCCGAAGTTCAGGCCCTTCTGCCACCAGCTGAACAATGCCAGCACGGTAAGGAGCACGGTTACGGCGAACGCAACATTGCGCACGCCCATGAAATTGATGGTTTTCATCGTCGCTCCCTCAAACCCACAGCTTCTTGATGTCACGCCCGCCACAGGTCAGGTTGACCAGCGCACGGGTCATCATGATGGCGGTGAACATCGAGGTGAAAATCCCGAGGGACATGGTGACGGCAAAGCCCTTGACCGGCCCGGTACCCATGGCAAAGAGGATGCCGCCGACCAGCAGTGTGGTCAGGTTGGCATCGACGATCGCCGAATACGCGCGGTTGAAGCCTTCATGAATCGCGCGCTGCACCGACATGCCGGCAGCGATCTCTTCACGGATACGCGAGAAGATCAGTACGTTGGCGTCCACCGCCATACCCATGGTCAGCACGATACCGGCGATACCCGGCAAGGTGAGGGTGGCACCCAACAGCGACATCAATGCCAGCAGCAAGACCATGTTGCCCGCCAGGGCGATGGTGGCCAGCACACCGAACGCGCGGTAGATGGCGATGATGAACAGCGAGACGAACAGCATGCCCCACAGCGACGCATCGATACCCTTGGTTATGTTGTCGGCACCCAGGCTTGGGCCGATGGTACGTTCCTCAGCGAAGTACATCGGCGCGGCCAGGCCACCGGCACGCAGCAGCAGGGCCAGTTCGGACGATTCACCCTGGCCGTCAAGGCCGGTGATGCGGAACTGGCTGCCCAGCGGCGACTGGATGGTCGCCAGGCTGATGATCTTCTTCTCTTCAAGGAAGCTCTGCACCGGCACGTCTTTCTCGACGCCGTTGACCGTCTGCTTGACGTAGCGGGTGACCGGCTTCTGCTCGATGAAGATCACCGCCATGCTGCGCCCGACGTTGCTGCGGGTCGCGCGGCTCATCAGCTCGCCACCGTGGCCGTCGAGGCGAATGTTCACCTGCGGACGACCATGCTCGTCGAAGCTGGCCTGGGCGTCGGTGACCTGGTCACCGGTGATGATCAGGCCACGCTCGACCTGGGCGGAACGGCCACCCTCACGGAACTCGAAGACCTCGGTAGTGGCCCTGGACGCACCCGGCTCGGCACCGAAGCGGAACTCCAGGTTGGCCGTCTTGCCGAGGATACGTTTGGCTTCGGCAGTGTCCTGCACGCCTGGCAGTTCGACCACGATGCGGTTGGCGCCCTGGCGCTGAACCAGCGGCTCGGCGACGCCCAGCTCGTTGACGCGGTTGCGCACGGTGGTGAGGTTCTGCTTGATCGAGTATTCGCGGATCTCGGCGACTTTCGCCTGAGTCAGCGCCAGACGCAGCACGGCGGTTTCATTACGCTCGCTGGTGGTCAGGTCGAAATCACTGAAATTCTTGCGGATCAGGGCCCGTGCCTGTTCGCGGGTGGCATCGTCGGCGAAGCCCAGCATGATGCCGCCATCCTGCTGAGGCAGGCTGCGGTAGCGGACGCGCTCTTTGCGCAGCAAGGTCTTGACCTCGCCTTCGTAGACTTTCATGCGGGCACTCATGGCCTTGTCCATGTCCACTTCCAGCAGGAAGTGCACACCACCGGACAGGTCCAGGCCCAGCTTCATCGGGCTTGCACCCAGGTTACGCAGCCATTGCGGAGTGGTCTGGGCCAGGTTCAGGGCCACGACATAATCATCGCCCAGTGCCTTGCGCACTACATCCTTGGCTGGCAGTTGGTCTTCCTGATTGGTCAGGCGCACCAGCGCGCTGCCCTTCTCACCCAGGCTTGCACCCTTGACGGTGATACCGGCTTCGGTCAGCGCCTTGCTGACGCGGTCGAGGTCGGACTGGTTCACCTGCAGCGCCGAGCTGGCACCGCTGATCTGCACCGCCGGGTCATCCGGGTAGAGGTTGGGAGCGGAATAAATAAAACCGATCGCCAGTACCAACACGATCAGTGCGTATTTCCACAGAGGGTATTTGTTCAGCATCACGCCGCCCGTTCAAGACGCGGGGCGCGTTGCGCGCCCCGACTGGAAAAAAAACCGGTAACTCAGATAGCCTTGAGCGTACCTTTTGGCAGGGTCGCGGCAATGGCGCCCTTCTGGAACTTCAGCTCGACAGTGTCGGACACTTCCAGAACCACGAAATCATCGGAAACCTTGACGATCTTGCCAGCGATGCCGCCGTTGGTGACAACTTCATCACCTTTTTGCAAGTTGCTCAGCAGGTTCTTCTGCTCTTTGGCACGCTTGGCCTGCGGGCGCCAGATCATCAGGTAGAAGATGACCAGGAAACCGACCAGGAAAATCCACTCAAAGCCGGTGCCGGCTGGGCCAGCGGCGGGTGCAGCAGCGTCCGCATAGGCGGCGGGGATCAAGAAGCTCATTAGGCACTCCAGTTGCTTAAGTTTTAATTAGATGGTGCGAACAATCAGTCCAAAGGCGGCACAGGCAGCCCGCGCTTGGCATAGAAGGCGTCGACGAAGGCGGCCAATTTACCCTGTTGAATAGCCTCGCGTAAACCGGCCATCAAGCGCTGGTAATGGCGCAAGTTGTGGATGGTATTCAGCATGCTGCTCAACATTTCGCCGCACTTGTCCAGGTGATGGAGATAAGCGCGGGAGAAGTTCGTGCAGGTGTAGCAATCACAGGTCGGATCCAGCGGCGAATCATCGTGGCGATGGAACGCGTTGCGGATCTTGATCACCCCTGTATCGACGAACAGATGGCCGTTGCGCGCGTTACGCGTTGGCATCACACAGTCGAACATGTCGACGCCGCGGCGCACACCCTCAACGAGATCTTCCGGTTTGCCTACCCCCATAAGGTAACGAGGTTTGTCAGCAGGCATCTGGGCCGGCAGGTAATCCAGCACCTTGATCATTTCGTGCTTGGGCTCGCCCACCGACAGGCCGCCGATGGCCAGGCCGTCGAAGTCGATATTGACCAGCGCTTCCAGCGAGCGCATGCGCAAGTCCTGATACATGCCGCCCTGGACGATGCCGAACAGCGCCGCAGTGTTGTCCCCGTGGGCGTTCTTCGAACGCTGCGCCCAACGCAGCGACAGTTCCATGGAGGTGCGCGCCACATCGTGCTCTGCCGGGTACGGTGTGCACTCGTCGAAGATCATCACGATGTCCGAACCCAGGTCACGCTGTACTTGCATGGACTCTTCCGGGCCCATGAACACCTTGGAGCCATCCACTGGGGAGGCGAAGGTCACGCCCTCTTCCTTGATCTTGCGCATGGCACCCAGGCTGAACACCTGGAAACCACCCGAATCAGTCAGGATCGGGCCTTTCCACTGCATGAAATCGTGCAGGCCGTTGTGCTTCTTGATCACCTCGGTGCCTGGGCGCAGCCACAGGTGGAAGGTGTTGCCAAGGATGATCTCGGCACCAATGGCCTCGATGTCACGCGGCAGCATGCCCTTGACCGTGCCATAGGTACCCACCGGCATGAACGCCGGGGTTTCGACGGTGCCACGGGGGAAGGTCAGGCGGCCACGACGGGCCTTGCCGTCGGTGGCCAGCAGTTCGAAGGACATTCGACAGGTGCGACTCATGCTTGATCCTCTGGGCCGCGTGGCGCCGGATTGCGGGTGATGAACATGGCATCACCGTAACTGAAGAAGCGGTACCCCTGCTCGACCGCCGCCGCGTAGGCAGCCATGGTCTCGGGGTAACCGGCGAATGCCGAGACCAGCATCAGCAGCGTGGACTCCGGCAGGTGGAAGTTGGTGACCAGGGCATCGACCACGTGGAACGGCCGGCCCGGGTAGATGAAGATGTCGGTATCGCCGCTGAAGGCCTTGAGCACGCCATCGCGTGCCGCGCTTTCCAGCGAGCGTACGCTGGTGGTGCCAACCGCGACCACACGGCCTCCCCGGGCCCGGCAGGCCTCGATGGCATCGACCACATCCTGGCTCACTTCGAGCCACTCTTTATGCATGTGGTGGTCTTCGATCTTGTCGACCCGCACCGGCTGGAAGGTGCCAGCACCCACATGCAGGGTGACGAAGGCGCGCTCAACGCCCTTGGCGGCGATCTTGTCCAGCAGCGCCTGGTCGAAGTGAAGGCCAGCGGTTGGCGCGGCTACGGCACCTGCACGTTCGGCGTACACGGTCTGGTAGCGCTCACGGTCGGCGCCCTCGTCCGGGCGGTCGATGTAGGGCGGCAGCGGCATGTGCCCGACACGTTCGAGCAACGGCAGCACCTCTTCGGTGAAGCGCAGTTCGAACAGCGTGTCGTGGCGCGCAACCATTTCGGCCTCGCCACCGCCGTCGATAAGGATCACCGCGCCTTCTTTAGGCGCCTTGCTGGCACGCACATGGGCGAGCACGCGGTGGCTGTCGAGCACACGCTCGACCAGCACTTCCAGCTTGCCGCCGGAGGCTTTCTGGCCAAACAACCGCGCCGGGATCACCCTGGTGTTGTTGAACACCATCAGGTCGCCGGGGCGCAGGTAGTCGAGCAGATCGGTGAATTGCTTGTGCGCCAGCGCCCCGCTCGGCCCATCGAGGACCAGCAGTCGGCTGCCATGGCGCTCGGCCAGAGGGTGGCGGGCGATCAGGGAATCGGGGAGTTCGAAGGAAAAATCGGCGACGCGCATGATGATGTTCGGGTTCGGCAGGGCCGGGAAGTTTAGCCCAATGCGTGAAAATTGACCATGAAAGCCGATTGACCGACCTGAAGCACCTCTCTATACTGCGCGCCACACGCCCTGATGGCGGAATTGGTAGACGCGGCGGATTCAAAATCCGTTTTCGAAAGGAGTGGGAGTTCGAGTCTCCCTCGGGGCACCAAGATCCGGAAAAAACCGACCTTATGGTCGGTTTTTTTATGCCTGTGGTTTGACCAGCAAGACCCTGGGCCAGTGCATCGTCATCCGCTCAAGCAAATGCAGCTCAATACAGCTCAATACAGCTCAATACAGCTCAATGAGCTGTGGCCAGTTCACCCATCAATGCAAGCCCTTTTCAGCCCGCCGATTTTGACGCCACCCCAATGGCCACAGGCCCTCCAGCCATGTTTGGAATCTATTGGCTAGCACCGTCACCCCCACCTAAGATGTCATTCGTCGGATATACACAGAAAGTATTGATAGCGTAATAGCACTTAGCCATAGTCGCGCTCCCATTTCTCAATACTCGTGCAAATCATGAAATCAACTGTGCCCTGCCTGGCAGCAATGATGCTGCTCAGTGGGTGCAATGGAGTGCCAACGTCCTACGTGTCAGACCCCGTCTACGATCAGGCTTTCGTGGTCACCTCCGGTGCACCGCTGCCGATGTTGCTGATGGCCACTGCCATCCAGTGGAACGAAGACTATGCGGTAACCGCCAAGCACACCCCCTTCCTGCGCAACGTGGTTCATGAAGGCCTGGGTGATGTGGTGTTCTTCAAGCACAAGGCTGCCCGGGTGCCGCTCTGGCGCCAGTATGTGCCGGGCGAGTCCGTGACAGCGGTCGGCTTCAACAGCCTGATGATGCCGGTGCAGGGCAAAGGCCAAACCCTGGCTTCACTGGTACGCCTGGAAGGCACGCCAGGCAGCGTGTTCTATTCGGTGCACGATGGCCCGATGGTCAAAGGCATGTCCGGTGGCCCGGTGTTCGCCGATGACGGCAAGGTCGTTGGGATCAATGTCGCGTTCATCGCCAAAGATGAAATCGATGCGCGCAACCGCCCGGACCTTGCCGACAAAGAACGTATCAGCGTGTTCATGTCGTTTAGCGAAATCGACAAGGAATGGCGCAGGTTCCAGTATCTGGCCAATAAAACGAAGCCCAAGGCCGCGCCTGCCGCAGTCAAGGGGTATGTCGTGGTCGCCGCCAAGCCTTGAATTGAACCTGAGCTCAGGCACATTGCTCAGCCTGGCATATGATGAGGCCAGCACGACTCATGCAAAGGGACCTGCCATGGCAGGCGCCGGATGGCAAAAGGGTCGCGTTGGCGGAATCAAAACTTCTTGCAACATCCACCACCGAACCTTATTCGACCCTCGACGTCCGATCCTGCATCCCCCTGTCGAGGTTCCCCGCGTGAAAGAAATCATCGCCCGCAAGTATCGCCTGGTGGTGAAGACCTTCGGCTACATCGGCTGGTCGCTGTTCTGGCTGCTGATCTGGGACGTGCTGGTCACCATCGATTTCATGCTGTTCCTCAACAGCAAGTTCACCCTGCCGCTGATCCCGCTGACATTGCTGGGTTCGGCGCTGGTGGTGCTGGTGAGTTTTCGTAACAGCAGCGCCTACAACCGCTGGTGGGAGGCGCGCACCTTGTGGGGCGCGCTGGTGAACAGTTCACGCAGCTTCGCTCGGCAGACGCTGACGCTGATCGACGACCCGGATGACGGCTTGAACCCGGTCAAGGCCACCTTGTTGCGCCGGCATATCGCCTATGTGAATTGCCTGGCGGCGCACCTCAAAGGCCAAGCCTGCCCCGACGAACTGATGGCGTTCATCCCGCCCGGGGAGTTCGAGCGGCGCAACCGTTCGAACAATTTCGCCAACGATATCCTCAGCGGTTCGGCAGCCCTGCTCGCCCGCGAGTACAAGGCCGGGCGGCTGGACAGCATTCGCCTGGCGCGGCTGGAGTCGACGCTGGTGGACCTGTCCAACGCCCAAGGCGGCATGGAACGTATCGCCAATACACCACTGCCCTACCCTTACGTGTACTTTCCGCGGCTGTTCATCTCGTTGTTCTGCCTGATCGTGCCCGTGGGCCTGGTCGAATCGCTGGGCTGGTTCACACCACTGGCGTCTACCGTGGTCGGGTTCATGCTGCTAGCCATCGAGCGGATCGGCACCGACCTGCAGAGCCCGTTCCGCTTCAGTGAACACCAGATCCAGATGGACACCATTTGCGAGACCATCGAGCGCAACCTGGAGTCGATGCAGCGTGAAGCGCAGTGCGGGGAATTAGGGGCTGACGCGTTCAGGCCCGCACATAACGCTGGCGCATGACATCACTGAACACGTCCACCAACAGCACCAGCACCAGCATGGCCAAGATCACCGTGCTGGCCTGGGCCTCCTGGAACAGGCTCAGGGTGGTATAGAGCATCTGCCCCAGCCCCCCTGCGCCAACGAGCCCAAGCACACTGGCCATCCGGATGTTGTTTTCCCAACGGTACAAGCTGTAGGCCAGCAACTGCGGCCACAGGTTGGGCAAGGTGCCGAAGCAGAACGCCGCCAGTTGCCCGCCACCTTGCAGGCGGATCGCCGCCGCTGGCTCGGCCGGGGTATTTTCCAGCGCCTCGGCGTACAACCGGCCAAGCACACCTGCCGTATGCAGTGCCAACGCGAGCGTCCCGGCGTTAGGGCCAAGCCCTGCCGCCAACACCATCAACGCGGCCCACACCAGCTCGGGAATGGCACGCAGGGCATTGAGCAGCAGGCGCGCCGCAGCCTGCAGCGGCCAACCGAAACGCCCCGCTGCGGGTAATGCCAGCAGCATGCCCAGCACCATTGCCAGCAGCGTACCCAGCCCGGACATGGCAAGGGTTTCCAGGGCACCGCGCCCCACCGCTTGCAGGTGTTCGGCGGTAACGTCCGGATGCAGAAAACGCCCGGCATACTCGGCCATCTGCCCCAGCCCGCCGTTACCCACCAGCGCCTGCAGGTCGAGGTCCAGATAGCTGAACGAGGCGATTACCGCAGCAACCAGGGCAGCCATCACCAGCAGATTGATCACCCGGTTCATGCCAAGCGTCCCCGCAAGAAGCGGCTGAGCAGGTCCGCCAGCAGCACCAGGCCAAAGAAGGCGAGCAGCATGCTTGCCACCTCACCGCCTGCGAACATGCGCATCGACAGGTCGATCTGCTGCCCCAAGCCCCCGGCACCAACGAAACCCATCACCACCGAGGCGCGCACCGCGCACTCCCAGCGGTAGACGGTGTACGACACAAGCTCCGTGCCGGCACTGGGCAGGATGCCGTAGAAGAACGCCGTTAGCCGGCCACTGCCCGCTTGCAGCAGGGCATGCGCCGGGCGCTGGTCGACCGATTCGAAAATTTCGGCATAGACCTTGCCGAGCATGCCGCTGTAGGTGATGGCGATGGCCAGCACCCCCGCCGTCGGCCCCAGCCCTACCGCACGCACGAACAGCAACGCCCAGACGATCTCGGGCACACTGCGCAGGAAAATCAACAGCCCGCGCACCGGCATCCTTAGCAGGCGGGACCAGGCGCCGGAACGGCCACCACGAGAGGCCGCGCGCAACGACAAGGCACGGCTGGCCAGCAGGCTCGCCGGGACTGCCAGCAGCAGCGCCAGTACCATGCCGGCAGTGGCTACAGCCAATGTCTGCAGGGTCGCCTCGTACAGCAGTTCGAGAAATTCGCCATCATGCGCCGGCGGCCAGAAGGCGCTGGTGAAGCTGGCAATCTGCTGGCGGTTTTCCGCTTGCAGCAGCACGCCCGGGTTCAGCTCGCTCAACTGCGCCCCTGGCCACAGCAGGGCCAGCGCAACCAGGGCGACCAACAGGCGCGGCACAAACGCCGGATCGCGGGCGCTGGCCTTCAGCATCGCGGAATCTGCACAGCCAGGGTCGGGGCCTGGGGCAGTGGCGACCCCAACTGCTCGTTGGCGTAGAGCGCATCGAGCATCTGCTCGGTCACAGCCTCGGCAGAGCAGTCGAACGCCACCCGGCCCTCACGAATGCCGATAACCCGCGGGAAATGTGCCAAGGCCAGGTCCACTGCATGCAGGCTGGCTACCAGCGTCACGCCGTAGGCTTGGGCATGGCGGTTGAGCAGGGCCAGGCTGTGTTCGGCCAGCACGGGGTCCATTGCTGAAACCGGTTCATCGGTCAGCAGTACCTCGGGCCGCTGATACAACGCGCGGGCGATGCCGACGCGCTGCAACTGGCCGCCGGAAAGCTGCCCGCACTGGACGAACAGCTTTTCCGCCAGGCCCAGCTCGGCCAGCACCTGGCGTGCGCCCTGCACATCGGTGGGGTACACCAGGTTGAGCAACGAACGCAGCGTACCCCACTGGCCCAGACGGCCGGCCAGTACAGCAGTCACCACCCGCTGGCGAGGCGGCAGGGGCGGTGCCTGATGTACCAGGCCGACCCTGGCGCGCAGACGCTGGCGAGCCTTTGCCGACAACGCCCAGGGCTGCTCACCCAACACGTCCAGGCGCCCTGCGCTGGGCTGTACGGCAGTGGCCATCAGGTGCAGGAGGCTGGATTTGCCAGCCCCCGAAGGGCCGATGATCGCGACCCGCTCACCCTGGGTGATACGCACAGAGACGGAGTCGAGCGCGCGAACCTGGCCGTGGCGCAGGCCCGCGTCGAGCAGCGTGATAGTCACTTGAGCAGGCCGGCCTCACGTGCCGCCTGCTCGGTGCCCTGATAGTTCTCAGGCTTGGTTTCGATGAAACGGCTGGCGGCCTGCAGGTCGAGGATCTTCTTGTGTTCCGGGTTCGAAGGGTCCAGGGCGAGGAAGGCTTGCTTGATCTTGTCTTTGAGCGCCGGGTCCATGTTGCCGCGCACGGTCCAGTTGTAGTCATAGTAGGTCGGGGTGGTGGCAAACACCTTGACCTTGCTGGTATCGACCTTGCCGGCGTCGACCAGCTTCTGCCAGACGCTGGCGTTGAGCACGCCACCATCGACCTTGCCGGCCTGGACCCAGGCCACCGTTGCGTCGTGGGCGCCGGAATAGGCCACGCGGCTGAAGTAGCCCTCAGGCTTGATGTTGTCTTCCTTGAGCATGAAGTAGCGCGGCATCAGGCTGCCAGAGGTGGACGAAATCGAACCGAAGGCGAAGGACTTGCCCTTGAGGTCGGCCAGGCTCTTTACATCCGGGTTGGCGGTGATGAACTTGGAGGTGAACTGGGCGTCCTGCTCACGCTGCACCAACGGTGTGGCGGTCGGGTCTTTGAGGTGTACCTGAACGAAGGTGAAACCACCCAGCCAGGCCAGATCCAGGCGGTCGCTGGCCAGCGATTCAACCACTGCCGGGTAGTCGGCCACCGGCACGAACTTCACCTGCATGCCCAGTTGCTGGGACAGGTATTTGCCCAGCGGCTCGAATTTGCGCAGCAGTTCGGTTGGCGCTTCGTCGGGGATGGCACTGACCCGCAAGGTATCAGCGGCCTGGGCGACAACGGCACAGCAGGACAGCACGAGGCCGGCGGCGAGCGCCAGAGGGCGTTTGAGCATGGGATTCTCCGGTTCAATAGCGGGGAAAGTGTCGGCGATAGGCAGACGGTGATGGATTATAAGTGGCACAGACGCAAAGGCCAGCTTTGCTACAATCGCGCATCACGAAAAATGAGGTGCGTAATGAGCGAGCCGATTCGCCTGACCCAGTACAGCCATGGTGCTGGCTGTGGCTGCAAGATCTCCCCCAAGGTGCTGGATGTGATCCTGGCCGAAAGTGGCGCCCAGGCCCTGGACCCGAACCTGTGGGTCGGCAACGCCTCGCGCGATGACGCCGCCGTGTACGCCCTGGACGATGAGCGCGGCGTGGTGTCCACCACCGACTTCTTCATGCCCATCGTCGATGACCCCTACGACTTCGGCCGCATCGCCGCCACCAACGCCATCAGCGACATCTACGCCATGGGCGGCGACCCGCTGATGGCCATCGCCATCCTCGGCTGGCCGGTCAACGTACTGCCACCAGAAGTGGCCCGTGAAGTGATCCGCGGTGGCCGCGCCGTGTGCGCCGAAGCCGGCATCCCACTGGCCGGCGGGCACTCGATCGATGCCCCCGAGCCGATCTTCGGCCTGGCCGTCACCGGCGTGGTCAGCAAGCGCCACCTCAAGCGCAATGACACCGCGACAGTGGGTTGCCGCCTGTACCTGACCAAGCCATTGGGCATCGGCATCCTCACCACCGCCGAGAAAAAGGCCAAGCTGCGTGAGCAGGACCAAGGCCTGGCCCGTGACTGGATGTGCACCCTCAACACCCCCGGCAGCCGCTTTGGCAAGCTCGACGGGGTCAAGGCGATGACCGACGTGACCGGTTTCGGCCTGCTCGGCCACCTGGTCGAGCTGGCCGAGGGCAGCGGGCTGACCGCGCACCTGGACTACGCGGCCGTCCCGCGGCTGCCGAGCATCGAGCACTACATGGCCGAGGGCTGCATCCCCGGCGGTACCCTGCGCAACTTCGACAGCTACGGGCACAAGATCGGCGCGCTGACCGACGATCAGAAGCACCTGCTGTGCGACCCGCAGACCAGCGGCGGCCTGCTGGTGGCGGTCACCCCCGAAGGTGAGCAGGCGTTCCTTGCCGTTGCCGCCGACCTTGGCCTGGACCTTGCGCCGATCGGCCTGCTGGCCGAGCGACAGAGCCACGCAGTCGAGGTGAACTGATGCGCCACGACTGCACCGACTTTCGCCAGCTGTTCCTCGACGACGTGCCGATGATGGACATGCGTGCGCCCGTCGAATTTGCCAAGGGCGCCTTCCCTGGCGTCGTCAACCTGCCGCTGATGACCGACCAGGAGCGGCAAAAGGTCGGTACCTGCTACAAGCAGCAGGGCCAGGCCGCAGCCATCACCCTTGGCCACCAACTGGTCAGCGGCACCATCAAGCGCGAGCGCCTGCATGCCTGGGCCAGCTTTGCCAAGGCCCACCCTGATGGATACCTGTACTGCGCCCGCGGCGGCCTGCGCTCGCTGATCGTCCAGCAGTGGCTGCGCGACGAAGCGGGCATCGCCTACCCGCGTATCAAGGGTGGCTATAAAGCCCTGCGCACTTTCCTGCTGGATACAACCCAGCAGGCCGTGGAGCAATGCGATTTCGTTTTGGTCGGCGGCCTCACCGGCACCGGCAAGACCGATGTGCTGCACCAACTGAACAACGTGATCGACCTTGAAGGCCATGCCAACCACCGCGGTTCGAGCTTCGGCAAACGCGCCACCGCACAGCCGGCGCAGATCGACTTCGAGAACAAGCTGGCCATCGACGTGCTGAAGAAACGCGCACGTGGTATCGAGCAGTTCGTGCTGGAGGACGAGGGCCGTATTGTCGGCAGCTGCACCGTGCCGCTGGAGCTGTACCAGGGCATGCAGCAATACCCGCTGGTGTGGCTGGAAGACAGCTTCGAAAACCGTGTCGAACGCATTCTGCGTGACTACGTGGTCAACCTGTGCGCCGAGTTCGTCGCGCTACATGGCGAAGAACTCGGGCGCCGGCTGTTCACTGAGCGCCTGCTGCAGAGCATGAGCAACATTCACAAGCGCCTGGGTGGCGAGCGCTACCAGCGCCTGTCCGAGATCATGCGCCTGGCGCTGGATGAGCAGCAGCGCAGCGGTGGCATCGATCTGCACCGGGGGTGGATCGAGGGCTTGCTGAAGGAATACTACGACCCGATGTATGCCTACCAGCGTGATGCCAAGGCGGACCGGGTGGAGTTTGCAGGGGATGCTGTGCAGGTGCGCGAGTACCTCAAGGCTCGCAAGCGCTAGGGGCCGCTTGCGGCCCATCGCCGGCAAGCCAGCTCCTACAGGGGCCGCGCAGTTCTTGAGTTCTGCGCTGTACCTGTGGGAGCTGGCTTGCCAGCGATGGCGCCCGCACAGGCAACATCACTGCCCAGGGCTGAGCACCCGCTCCAGCTCTGCCGCCCGCTCGCGGGTCATGTCCAGCCCACACATCCCGCCTTCGAGCTGGGCCATCGTCCCGCCGCTGGCTTGCACGTGGAACTTGCAGTTGCCATCACGGTAAGCGATCCACTGGCGCTGAACATCGCGCAAGCTCTTCTTCGGCTCCGCTTCGAGCTTGCCCATCAGTTGCTTGTAAACCCGGTTCAACCGCGCATCCTGCAGCTGGGTTTCGGCCTGGATGCAACTGCTCATGGCCAGCGTACTGGAAGCCTTGTCCATGCACTGGGTATAGCTCGGCGAGTTGTCCTCGGCCATTGCCACAGGCATGCAACATGCCAAGGCCAACCCCATCAGATACTGCTTGCTCATCGCCATCTCCTGGTCCATATCAAAACGCCTGCGGCTGCTCCGCAGGCATCAGTACCTTGCCGGGCACAAAGCGCAGCGACGGCATTTGCGTGGCGGCATACAACGCCAGCGCCAGTGCTGCGATCAGCGCCACGTCGAGCCAGCGCCAGCCCGGCATGTCCTGTGCACTGCGCGCCTTCCAGACATGCCATGCCTGCCCTGCGCAGAACACCACGATAGACGCCAGCCAAAGGTAAAAACCGGCACCAAAGCCCGTACGGTCCTGAAACGCGTAGCTGATGTTATCCGGCAGCCGTTCGATGCCAAAGCTGCTGGCCGCCAGGTACAACGCAGCCAACCCGGCTAGCAGCGCCAGGCGGCGGAAACGCCGGTGGGCAAGGACTGCGATTGCCAGCAGCGGGTTGGCAAACCACTGAAACAGCCCGAACGGAACGCCCCATGGCCCGTACAGCAACATCTGCAAGGCCGGCATGTGCCTGCCGGCGGTCATCAGCGCGCCATCGAAACACAGGCCGAGCAAATACAAGGCAAGGCTGAAGGTGAGGTAAAAAGCCGTCATGCAACGGGTGGCTCGAGCAACAAGCCGTAGATGCCCGAGTCGGACAACTCACCCGCCACGCACCAGCGTGCGCGCAACGTGCCTTCAAGGACGAAGCCCTGGCGCTCCAGCGTACGTGCCGAGCCATTGTTGCGCGGGTCGATCTCGGCCTCCAGGCGGCGCATGTGCAGGGTATGGGCGAGGTAGTCGATGAAGCAGGTCAGTGCCTCGTCCATGTAGCCCCTGCCCTGCACTGCGCTGGCCAGGCAATAGCCGATCTCGCCACGGCGTGAGGTGTCATCGATGTTGAACAGCTGGACCATGCCGATCAGTTCGCCAGTGTCACGGCGGTACATGCCCAGCTTGAGCTGGTCACCATTGGCATAGGCCTCGCGGTCGGCAGCCAGGGCGCTTTGTGCCTCGGCTAGGTCTTGCCAGGGGGCATGGTGCCAATAGCGCATGACCTCGGGGTCGGCCATGATCGTCAGCCATTGCTGGGCATCGGCGTGGCGCATCGGGCGCAACTGCAGGCGCGGGCTGTCGAGGCAGAGGTCGGTGGGGAAACTTCGGGGTGGGGTCACGCCGCATCTCCTGTCCATTGCTGGGGAAATGACAGTTTAACGTCATGTGGGGGGGCTGGGGCATGCCTGGTGTTTCAAGGGTTATTGAAGACTGAGCGCCGCGCGGGCGGCGCTCGATCTCAAGTGCGCTGGGCGAACACGCTTCAGGCCCCGCGGTTCAAGCCCATTTCCATGTCATTGATCAGCGCCTTGGCCATGGCACTTAGAATGCGCGCGGCGCTGCCGGCAACGAGGTTGCCCTCCATCTCGGCTTCCTCACTCAAGTGCCGAATGCACCCAAGCAGAACGGAAAGTTCGTCAAACGCGTGATCGAGCGGCACTCCCGGCTGGATGGCATACAGATCGAGAAACGTCTCTTGGCCAACCGTGGTTCGCGCTTTCAGGTCATCACTCATGCGCCCTCTCCAACGTGCTCATATGGCCGAAAAGGGCCCGCAGGAGCTCGGTGTGGATGCCCATGTTATCCAGCACCACCTTGCGTTGGTCTTCGCCCACGGTGCTGAGGTACAGCTCGATGGTGCGCGAAAGGCTGTCCATTAGCGCGGCGGCATGGGCCTTGGCGTCTTCAAGGGAAAGGTCGGCGATTATCGAGATGTAGGGAATGGGAAAGGTGTCGGGTGGATCGGGTACGATTTTTTTCATGGTGAACTCCAATGACATTTCTAGGAGCAACCACCCTGGTCCTTCTCACAGATTGGGGTGGCAGCCGTGCGCGAGGTGAGAAGCCCGTGTTGGAGTCACCACGGTCAGGCCTAAGCCTGCACGCGCACAGCTGCCATAAAAACGGCCGACTACCAACAACGAGTTCTCACACTCGCTCGCCATATGGGCGAACCGTGAAGTTATCGCTGTAGTCCTTCCCCGCCTATCAGGCGGCATCCGACACGCATCGTAGGATAATTCGCCAAGCCCGTCTTTCTGAAGCATTTGGTTTCAGGTTCAGAAACTTCTTACACATGACTGGCGATGCGATTGTTGTAGGAGCGGCCTTGTGTCGCGAAAGGGGGCGAAGCGCCCTCAGGATTTTAGCGTCGCCACAGGTATCGCTGGGGCCGCTTTGCGGCCCTTTCGCGACACAAGGCCGCTCCTACGATGACCGTGTCGCCGGTGGTCAGGCCACCTCGGCCCCATCATCCGGCCAATGCGGCTCGTTGGCCCCCGGTGGCGTCAGCGGCGGCAAACCATAAGCAGCACGTGCATCGTCGCAACTGGGGTTGTGTACGCCCCCCTCCCACGACGCTTCGAACTCACGGCAAGGGCTGGAACGGTTGGCGTAAATGGTGCACGCCACCTCGGTGCCGATCTCGCCCTTGAGGCTGACGCAGCGGCACGGCTTGGCATCGGTGCCGATCATGGCTACCCGGGTTGGGTTGATCTGCACCACCAGGTCATCGGGCACAACGCCACCGGCTGACTGGCATTCGCCCCAGAAGAAGGACACACGGAAGTACCCGCAGCAGGCGCCGCAGTCAAGGCAAGGGTTGTATTCGGACATGATGGCACGGAAGGGGAAGGTTATTGTTATCGGGGCTGGCCCGCGGCGCCATTTGTAATCGAAGCCAGGTCGGCTGAGAAGAGGGGCAACGAAAAATAGTTTGCCGTCGATCCGGCAAACATCAGGGGCCGCATGGCGGCCCCTGAAACTGCACTATTTGCGGCTCAGGCCATCAGCCCGGAACATCTGCCGGATGCCCCGTATCGCCTGGCGAATCCGGTCCTGGTTTTCGATCAGGGCGAAGCGCACGTGGTCATCACCGTAATCGCCAAAACCGATGCCCGGTGAGACACACACCTTGGCTTCAGCCAGCAGCTTCTTGGCAAATTCCAACGACCCCAAGTGGGCGTACTGCTCGGGTATCTTGGCCCAGACATACATCGACGCCTTGGGGTTCTCGACCATCCAGCCCAGCTCGTGCAGGCCTTTGACCAACAGGTTGCGGCGCTGGCGGTACTGCTCGGCGATGTCGCGCACACACTGCTGGTCACCTTCGAGCGCCGCGATCGCCGCGACCTGCAAGGGCGTGAACGTGCCGTAGTCGTGGTAGCTCTTGATTCGCGCCAGGGCGCTGACCAGCTCAGGGTTGCCGACCATGAAACCGATCCGCCAGCCGGCCATGTTGTAGCTCTTGGACAGCGTGAAAAACTCCACGGCAATGTCCTTGGCACCCGGTACCTGCATGATCGACGGTGCCTTCCAGCCGTCGTAGACGATATCGGCGTAGGCCAGGTCGTGCACCACCAGCACGTCATACTGCTTGGCCAAGGCCACCACGCGCTCGAAGAAGTCCAGCTCCACGCATTGGGCAGTGGGGTTGGACGGGAAGCCGAGGATCATCATCTTCGGCTTGGGGATGGACTCGCGGATCGCCCGCTCGAGTTCATTGAAGAAGTCGACACCGGGCACCAGCGGCACCGAACGCACCTGGGCACCGGCGATCACTGCGCCGTAGATGTGGATCGGGTAGCTCGGGTTGGGCACCAGCACGGTGTCACCATGGTCGAGGGTACCGAGCATCAGGTGCGCCAGGCCCTCTTTGGAGCCGATGGTGACGATGGCTTCGCTTTCCGGGTCGATGTCGACCTCATAGCGCTCCTTGTACCAGTTGGAAATGGCACGGCGCAGCCGCGGGATGCCGCGAGAGGTTGAGTAGCCATGGGTGTCATCACGCTGGGCGACTTGCACCAGCTTCTCGACGATGTGCGGCGGGGTAGCACCATCGGGGTTGCCCATGCTCAGGTCGATGATGTCCTCGCCACGGCGGCGGGCAGCCATCTTGAGCTCGGCAGTGATGTTGAAGACGTAGGGGGGGAGACGATCGATGCGCGCAAAGCGGCGCGGCGAACCTTGGTCGGCCATGGTTTCCTCTGAGTACGTAAGCGCCCGGAACCGTCCGAGCGACGCTGGCCGATGTGGCGGCCTGGATCAGAAGATAATGCCGAAACAGTATGACTGTAAAGGACATAATCCTGTTTTGTTAGAACTTTTCAGATGTATTTTTTGAAAACCAGAGATTTATGTTTCCAAGCCGATGATAGGGCCAGAATCGAAAAAAAAACCCCGGCACATGGCCGGGGTTTTCGTGTAACAGGCGACTGTATCAGCGTGCGTAGGTCATCAGCACGTCCGCAGCGGTCTGGCTGTCCACACCCATCATCACGCTCAGGGCGGTAACGGTGAGGATGGAGAAGCCGAACACCTTGCGGGCCCACTTGCTGTCGTCCTCGGCCTTGTAACCAGCCCAGGCCATGTACAGCCAGTACAGGCCCATGGCAGCTGCCACGGCCAGGTAGCCGAGGCCGGCGTAACCGCCGAGGGTGAGCATCAGGGTAGCGAGCACGAAGGCCAGCACGTACAGCACGATCTGCTTCTTGGCCGCAAGAATACCGCGTGCCACCGGCAGGACCGGAATGTTGGCAGCGCTGTAATCCTTGAAGCGGAAGATTGCGATCGCGAAGCTGTGCGGCATCTGCCACAGGCTGAACATCACCAACAGGGTCACTGCCGCCAGGTCGAAGCTATTGCTAACGGCGCAGTAGCCGATCACCGGAGGCATGGCACCGGACAGGCTGCCAACCAAGGTGCCGTGCACCGATTTGCGCTTCAGCCAGAGGCTGTAGAAACCGACGTAGACGATGAACCCGATCAGCGCACAGAACGCCGCCAGCGGGTTGGCCTGGACATACAGCAGGCTGAAGCCCGCCACCCCGAGGAGGGTGGCGTAGACCAGCGCGAGGGTCAGCGACATGCCGCCCTGGACCATGACGCGGTTCTTGGTACGTTCCATCTTGATATCGATGTCGCGGTCGATGCAGTTGTTGAACACACAACCGGACGCAACCACCAGGGACGTACCTATAACCACCGCCAGGAACAGGGCGAAGTCTACATGGCCCTTCGAGGCAAGGAAGAAACCGCCTGCCACGGAAAGCACGTTACCGAAAATGATCCCCGGTTTGGTGATTTGGATAAAGTGCTTAACGGACATGCAGTCTTACCTCACTTGGCCATCATTTCGTAGTGGATGCTGAACATGATCCACAGCGACAGGCCGACCAGCAGTGCAATCACCATGGTGGTGAACAGGAACGTCGACACGTTGGAACGCTGCTCTTTCGAGCGGTCCATGTGCAGGAAGTACACGAGGTGCACTACCACCTGGATGACGGCCATGGCCACCACGATCAGGACGGTCAGGTTCTTCGGCAGGCTGGGGTACATCACCAGGCCGAACGGGATCGCGGTCAGGATGATCGACAGTACAAAGCCGATCATGTAGGACTTCACGCTGCCGTGGTTACCTTCGTGATGAGTGTCGTGTGCGTTAGCCATTACAGAACCCCCAGCAGGTAAACGACGGTGAATACGCAGATCCAGACCACGTCCAGGAAGTGCCAGAACAGGCTCAGGCAGCTCATGCGGGTCTTGGCGGTCGGCGTGATGCCGTGCTTGTTGATCTGGTACATCATGATTGCCATCCAGATCAGGCCGGCGGTCACGTGCAGGCCGTGGGTGCCTACCAGGGCGAAGAAGCCCGACAGGAAGCCACTGCGCTGCGGGCCGTAGCCCTCAGCGATCAGGTGATGGAACTCGTAGATTTCCATCGCGATGAACGCAGCGCCGAACAGGAAGGTCACTGCCAACCAGCCCAGCACGCCTGCTTTCTTGCCGTCGAACATCTTCAGCATGGCGAAGCCGAAGGTGATCGAGGACAGCAGCAGGAACAGCGTTTCTACAGCTACGAAATCGAGCTGGAAGATGTCATGACCCGACGGGCCGCCGGCAAAACTGCCGGACAGCACCGCGTAGGTGGCGAAGAGCGACGCAAACAGGATGCAGTCGGTCATCAGGTACAGCCAGAAACCGAGTACGGTCATCTGGCCCGAGTCGTGGTGGTGATCGTCGTGCCCATGGTCGTGACCATGAGCAGCGCCGTGGATTACTTGACTGGACATTGATTACACCCGCTCAAACGATTCGACACGTGCGCCGGCAGGCAGAGCACCTGCTTTGGCCAGCGCTTTCATGCGCTCGCCTTCGATGCGCGCCACTTCTTCGGCCGGAACCATGTAGCCCTGGTCGTCACGCGCAGCGTGGCGAACGAAGACAGCGATGGTCGCAACCAGGCTCGCGCCCACCAGCCACCAGATGTGCCAGATGAAGGCGAAGCCGAAGACGGTCAGGAACAGGCCCATGAACAAGCCGGTAGCAGTGTTGCTCGGCATGTGGATCGGCTCGTACTTGCTCGGAGCCTTGTAGGCAACACCGGCTTCCTTGGCTTCGTGCCAGCAGTCCAGGCCAACTTTCTCAGGCATGTGGGCGAAGTTGTAGAACGGAGGTGGCGACGAAGTCGACCATTCCAGGGTACGGCCGCCCCATGGGTCGCCGGTCACGTCCAGGTTCTGGTTGCGGTCGCGGACCGAAACGTAGATCTGGATCAGCTGGCAAGCGATACCGAACAGGATCAGCACGGCGCCGACGACGGCAACGTACAGGTAGGGTTCCCACAGCGGGTTGTCGGAGTGGTTCAGACGACGGGTCATGCCCATGAAGCCCAGGGCATACAGCGGCATGAACGCAACGTAGAAGCCCGAGATCCAGAACCAGAAGGCAGCTTTGCCCCACTTCTCGTTCAGGGTGAAGCCGAAGGCTTTCGGGAACCAGAAGGCGAAGCCGGCAATGTAGCCGAATACCGCACCACCGATGATCACGTTGTGGAAGTGAGCGATAACGAACAGGCTGTTGTGCAGCACGAAGTCAGCACCTGGAACAGCCAGCAGAACGCCGGTCATGCCACCAATGGAGAAGGTGATCATGAAGCCCAGGGTCCACATCATCGGTGCGGTGAAGCGCACACGGCCCTGGTACATGGTGAACAGCCAGTTGAACAGCTTCACACCCGTCGGAATGGAGATCAGCATCGTCGCCAGGCCGAAGAAGGTGTTGACGCTGGCGCCGGCACCCATGGTGAAGAAGTGGTGCAGCCATACGGCAAAGCCCAGGATGGCGATCGCGCCCGATGCGTAGATCATCGAGTGGTGGCCGAACAGACGCTTGCCGGAGAAGGTCGAAGTCACTTCCGAGAACACGCCGAAGGCCGGCAGGATCAGGATGTAAACCTCAGGGTGACCCCACGCCCAGAACAGGTTGACGTACATCATCGGGTTCCCACCAAGCTCGTTGGTGAAAATGTGGAAGTCCAGATAACGGTCAACAGTCAGCAGTGCGAGTGCAGCGGTCAGGATCGGGAAGGAAGCGACGATCAGCACGTTGGCCCAGGTGCAGGTCCAGGTGAAGATCGGCATGTCCATCAGTTTCATGCCTGGTGCGCGCATCTTCATCACGGTGACGAGGAAGTTCACACCGGTTAGCGTCGTACCCAATCCGGATAGCTGTAGCGCCCAGATGTAGTAGTCGACACCCACCCCAGGGCTGTACTGAATGCCCGCGAGCGGCGGATAGGCAACCCAGCCGGTCTTGGCGAATTCACCAACGCCCAGCGAGATGTTGACCAGCAGCACGCCTGCCAGCAGCAGGTAGAAGCTCAGGGAGTTCAGGAACGGGAAGGCAACGTCACGTGCACCGATCTGCAGAGGAACCGCAAGGTTCATCAGGCCGGTGAAGAACGGCATCGCCATGAAGATGATCATGATCACACCGTGAGCGGTGAAGATCTGGTCATAGTGTTCAGGCGGCAGGTAGCCTTCGGAGCCGCCGGTAGCAGCAGCCAGCTGGGTACGCATCATGATGGCGTCGGCAAAGCCGCGCAGCAGCATGACCATCGCGACGATGATGTACATCACCCCGATTTTCTTGTGGTCGACCGTGGTCAGCCACTCGGTCCACAAGTAGGTCCACTTGCGGAAATAGGTGATAAGGCCGACGACAGCGATACCGCCGAGCGCGATCATGGCAAGCGTCACCATGACTATCGGCTCGTGATAGGGTATCGCCTCCAGGCTTAATTTACCGAACATCTCTTACTCCTCTGCACCGGCAGCTGGTTGCGTACTCGATTCCACACCCGTGGTGGTGGCCAGATCTTTGCTGCCTGCTTCTTCGTGGACCGGCTTGCCGCGGTTCATGCCTTCGTACTTGTCGACGATGGTCTGGAACAGCTCCGCTGGCGCCTCGCTGTACAGCGCGACTGGGTTGTATTCGCTAGGCTTGGCCAGTGCTTCGTACTCGGCCTTGCCCAGTTTCAGAGGCGACTGCTTCACTTCGGCGACCCACTTGTCGAAGTCTTCCTGGGAAGTGGCAGTAGCCTTGAATTTCATGCCGGTGAAGCCAGCACCGCTGTAGTTGGCGCTGATACCGTCAAACACGCCGTTTTCGTTGGCGATCAGGTGCAACTTGGTGGTCATGCCGGCCATGGCGTAGATCTGGCCGCCCAGGCCCGGGATGAAGAACGAGTTCATCACGGCGTCGGAGGTGACGCGGAAGTTGACCGGGGTGTTAGCCGGGAAGTTGATCTTGTTGACCGTCGCGATGCCCTGCTCCGGGTAGATGAACAGCCACTTCCAGTCCAGTGCGACCACGTCGATCTGGATCGGCTTCACGTCCGAATCCAGCGGACGGTATGGGTCCAGCTTGTGGGTGGACTTGTAGGTGACATAACCCAGGGCAATGATGATCAGGATCGGGATGATCCACACCGCAGCCTCGATCTTGGTCGAGTGCGACCAGTCCGGGGTGTAGGTGGCAGCCTTGTTGGAAGCACGGTACTTCCAGGCGAAGGCCACGGTCATGATGATGACCGGGATCACCACCAGCAACATCAGGCCGGTAGCGATGAGGATGAGGTTCTTTTGCTCAATGCCGACCTGACCTTTCGGGTCGAGCAGGGTCCAGTTGCACCCGCTGAGTAAAAGCATGCCTAAAAAGGGCAATATGCCAAACAGTCTGGGGTAACGCTTTTTACTCATCTCACGACCTCTAGATCAGCTTGCTTCAATGCAATTTGTGTTTTGGTAGCCAACACTTCGTCCTGCCAAGTGAGGCATTTCGCGCCCGAATACGCTCCTGCCTGGGGTCCGACTGCAGGACCTTGGCTCAAGCGTGTTAGCGGTGCTTATGGTTTCGTAGGCAACAGGCCTGTACTTCAGACCAAGTCCATTTGGTGCGGGAAAACGCGGAGGGGTATCCGCCCGGTATCGCCGCTGGGCGAAACTTGACGAAGTCAGCAAAAGAAAGCGCTGGGGCTTCCTTCAATCCTGCGACTCGCAAGCAGTGCCGAACGGAAATTGGGGGCGATTGTAGTGAGGTCGCCAACCCTTGACTATGACTTATTGAGCAACAGTCTTTTACAGAATACGTAACAATACTGGTCAAAAATTCAACTTCGCGACAGTTTGTCGCACCCCGCTTGATAGGCCTCAAACCCGCATTGCGCAAGGCTTTGTGGTTGATCTGGATCAAGCGGGAGGCGACTTTTCCCTCTTCTCTGTGGGTGCAAAAGACCACAGCAAATTCGGGACTTATGTCTAAGGCTGGCGCCGATTACGGTAGATGCCCAGCGGAACCAGGATGGCCGTCAGCACGAACGCCATCAGTGCCCATTGCGCCAGGGACAAACCGAGGATCGGCGGGTATGGCGTGCTGCAGAAACCGTCGACCTGGAATGCGAGCGGCCAGAGCTTGGCCAGCGGCAGGTCGTCGACGATCGGCTGCAGGGTATCGATACCGCAACTGACCATGGGGTTGGCGAGTATATACACATGGTTGCCGGCCGCAACGATTCCGCCAATTGCGCTCAGCACCACCAGCCCTTCGAACAACGTCAGGCTGCGCCGCCCGGGCATCGCGGCGGCGATGAAGGCAAACACGGCGATGAACAGCAGGGCATAACGTTGCAGGATGCACAGTGGGCAGGGGGCTTCGCCGAGCACCACCTGCATGTACAAAGCGCCACCGATCAGGGCGAGACAGATCACCCCCAGCAGCACCAGAAAGCGCCGTTCCCGATTCAGGCGCGATGTTTGTTCGTTCATTGCCGGTTCCTTCGATGGATAGGGGCAGCGTGGTCCACCTGCCTGGCGCAAGTCTACACGCAGGTCTGACCGTTAGCGTGTCGAGGAAGCGGCAAGACAGCACTGCGAGGGCTATCCGGAGTGGGCTTGAGACCGGCTGGTGTGACATCGGTTCAACGCCGGCCGGTAAAAAAGCGGCTGCCCGGGCGCCGCGCAGGGGCAAGCCCCTCGACACCCGGGAGTGAAGGATACAGTGATTAAAGGACGATTAACGATGAAAGATGGCTGGCGCGGTTCATCTTTCCTTTATATGCAAAGCAGCCCAGAAACCACAGGTACGCCAGCGTACCTGTGGGGGCCGGCTTGCCGGCGATGGGGTCCGAACAGTCAGCACATCACTCCAGAGCTGCCGCCGGCCCGAAGAACTCGTAGCGGCTCTGCTGCTGGGGCACACCCAGCTCTTTAAGGTGACGCTTGATCACCGCCATGAAGCTCTTGGGCCCGAGGAAGTACGCATCCACGTCACGCTCACCCGGCATCCATTCAGCCAAAAGTTCCTGGCTCAACTGCCCCACCGCATTGGCGTCGTGCGAACCATCATCCTCGGCATAGCAATAAAAGCGCTTGAGCTGCGGGTGACGCTCGGCCAGCCCATCGACCCAGTCACGGAACGCATGCACCCCTGCATTGCGCGCACAGTGGATGAAATGCACCGGTCGCTTGGTTTCAAGGGCCGCCTCGAGCATGGCCAGGGTCGGTGTGATGCCGACACCACCGCTGATCAGCACCAGCGGCCTGTCACTGGCGGCAAGGGTGAAGTCACCAGACGGCGGGAACAGTTGCACGGTACTGCCGACCATCATTTCATGATGCAGGTAGTTGGACACCTTGCCGCCCGCCTCACGCTTGACGCTGATGCGGTATTGCTTGCCATCGCACAAGGCCGACAGCGAATAATTGCGACGCTGCTCGGCGCCGTCGATGAACAGCTGCAAGCCGATGTACTGGCCCGGTTCAGCCTTGAGCACCGGTTTGCCGTCGACAGGAGCGAAGTAGAACGAAACGATCTCGCTGCTTTCCTGCTCGCGGCGTACCAGGCGGAATTCGCGGGTACCGCGCCAGCCACCGGCGGCCTCTTCCTTCTGTTTGTAGAGGCCTTCCTCGGCGCCAATGAGGATCTCGGCCAACTGCCCATAGGCCGCGCCCCAGGCAGCGATCACCTCTGCAGTGGCGATCTCCTTGCCGAGCACCTCCTCGATGGCACGCAGCAGGCAGCTGCCGACGATCGGATAATGCTCCGGCAGGATCTGCAAGGCGACATGCTTGTTGATGATCTGGCCGACCAGGCCGCCGAGCTGTTCCAGCTGGTCGATGTGCCGGGCGTACATCAGCACGCCGTTGGCCAGGGCGCGCGGCTGGTCGCCACTGGCCTGATGCGCCTGGTTGAACAGTGGGCGCACTTGCGGATACTCGCTGAGCATCAATTTGTAGAAGTGGGTGGTCAGCGCCTCTCCACCGGTTTCCAGCAGCGGGACAGTGGCTTTGATGATTGCACGTTGTTCGGCATTGAGCATTGCAACAACTCCTGAGCCAGAGGCTTCGAATGGTTGCATGTGCAGTATCAGTATTCGTGCCAACCTTAAATATCAATAAAATCAGGATGTTGGCTAAGTGCATGTCAAAACGACCAGGCCCGGCGTATAGTCATTTGGACCAACAGGAGTCCTTATGACTGCAAAGCCGCTGCTCACCGCCCTGCTCCCCTTGGTCAGCGACCTGTCCCGTGACCTGCCCGAAGAGGAACGCTACCGCCGCCTGCTACAAGCCATGCGCGGCTTGCTGCCCTGCGATGCCGCTGCACTGCTGCGGCTCGATGGCGAATGGCTGGTGCCACTGGCTGTCGACGGTTTGTCTGCCGACACCCTGGGCCGGCGCTTCAAAGTCAGCGAGCATCCGCGCTTCCAGGTTTTGCTCAGCCGCGCCGAGCCCACCCGCTTTCCCAGCGACTCCCAGCTGCCCGACCCCTATGACGGCCTGGTCAATGCCCACGACGTCGACCTTCACGTGCATGACTGCATGGGCTGCCCGCTGATGGTCGACGAGCGCCCATGGGGCCTGGTAACCCTCGATGCCCTCACCCCGGGCCAGTTCCAAAGCCTGGAGCTCGATGCCCTGCAGGCCTTCGCCAGCCTGGCAGCCGCCACGGTCACGGTGGCCGAACGCATCGAGCACCTGGCACTGCGCGCCGAGGATGAGCACCAGCGCGCCGAAATCTATCGCCAGGCCAGCGGCCAGGACAAAGAGCTGATTGGCCAAAGCCCGGCGCACAAGCGCCTGCTGGATGAAATACGCCTGGTTGGCGGTAGCGACCTGACCGTGCTGATCACCGGCGAAACTGGCGTGGGCAAGGAACTGGTGGCCCAGGCCCTGCACCAGGCCAGCCACCGCGCCAACAAGCCCCTGATCAGCCTCAACTGCGCCGCGCTGCCCGACACGCTGGTGGAAAGCGAGCTGTTCGGCCATGTGCGCGGGGCCTTTACCGGCGCCCACGGTGAGCGTCGCGGCAAGTTCGAACTGGCCAACGGCGGCACGCTGTTTCTCGACGAAGTGGGCGAACTGCCGCTGGCGGTGCAGGCAAAGCTGCTGCGGGTATTGCAAAGCGGGCAACTGCAGCGCCTGGGCTCAGACCGCGAACACACAGTGGATGTGCGCCTGATCGCAGCAACCAACCGCGACCTTGCCGCCGAGGTGCGCAACGGCAACTACCGCGCCGACTTCTATCACCGCCTGAGCGTGTACCCGCTGCAGGTGCCGCCGCTACGCGAGCGTGGGCGCGATGTGCTGCTATTGGCAGGCTACTTCCTCGAACAGAATCGATCACGACTGGGCCTGAACAGCCTGCGCCTGAGCAATGAAGCGCAAGCGGCGCTACTGGCCTACGACTGGCCAGGCAACGTGCGCGAACTGGAACACCTCATTGGCCGCTCGGCCCTCAAGGCCATGGGCCAGCACCCGGACCGGCCACGCATCCTTACCCTGCAAGCCAGTGACCTGGACCTGCGTACCCTGGCGAGCGTGGTACAGGCCCCCTCCCCTGCCCCCCTGCCTGCGCCGTCGCTGGCCGAAGGTGGCTTGCGCGAAGCGGTCGACGGCTACCAGCGCCAGATCATCGATGCCTGCCTGCAGCGCCACCAGGACAACTGGGCCGCCGCCGCACGCGAACTGGGCCTGGATCGCGCCAATTTAAACCGCTTGGCTCGGCGCCTGGGCCTGCGCTAGACGCGTTTCCTACCAAAGGATTAACCCAGAAAGCCTCTGGTTGCTTTCCGTTGCGCTGCTATATCTCCCTTACCACCGGTAACAGGGCCGTTCATACGGCCGGGCTGCGTGCTCCTGCACAAGCGGTTGCGCCAGCAGGATCGCCAACGCCGACCCTGTGTACCGCACACCAGCAGGGAGCATCCATGGACAACATCGTCGTCGCCGACAAGCAAACCACCGTCGCCACCCAGAATGCCTGGGGCAATATCACGCTCAACAGCCCAGGCGTGGTGCAGATGCCCGTTGCGCCCGACCAGGTGGCAACCGTGACCCGACGGGGTCAGGACCTGATCGTCACACTCAAGTCAGGGGAAAAGGTCACCGTCGGCAACTTCTTTGCCGTGGACCAGGCGGGTGTCGGCAGTGACATGATCTTCGTCGGCGAAGACGGCACCCTGTGGCACGCCAACTACGATGCCGAGGCCTTCACCGGTTTCACCTTCGAGGAAGTCGCCTCGCTCGATGAACTGGTCGCAGGCATCGGCGTCGCTGGCAGCGAAACCCCGACCTGGGCGATTGCCGGCCTGAGCCTGCTGGGCGTTGGCGGCGCTGCCGCCGCCGCAGGTAGCGGTGGTGGTGGCGGCAGCAGCGGCGGCTCCGCGCCAGGCGACACCACGCCACCCGCTACGCCTATCGACCTGCTGGTTTCGCCCGATGGTCTGCGCCTGACCGGCCGCGGCGAGGCAGGTGCCACGGTGAATGTACGCGATGGCGCCGGCAACCTGATCGGCAGCGGCACGGTGGGCGCCGACGGTACGTTCGACATCACCTTGAACTCGCCCCAGGTCAATGGCGAAAGCCTGGATGTCAGTTTGACCGATGCTGCTGGCAACGTCTCGCAGCCGGGCAACGTGGCCGCACCGGATGCAACCGCCCCCCTGGCCCCCAGCGACCTGGCCGTCAACGAGCAAGGAACCACACTAACCGGCCGCGCTGAACCCGGCTCCACCGTGCAAGTGCGTGCCGCCAACGGTACCGTGCTGGGTACCGCCGTGGCAGGTGCCGACGGCCTGTTCAGCATCACCCTGCAACCCCCGCAAACCGAGGGTCAGCCGCTGCAAGTCACAGCCAGTGACGCCGCTGGCAACACCTCACCCGCAACAGCCGTCAACGCACCCGATGACGGGGTCGGCAACCCGCCCGACACCACGCCGCCCGCACAACCGACCGACTTGGCCGTCAGCGCTGACGGCAGAGTAGTCAGCGGGCGTGCCGAACCAGGTAGTACTGTGCGCGTGCTCGCAGCGGACGGCACCACGGTACTGGGTAGCGTGGTCGTGGGCGCCAACGGTGCGTTCAGCATCACCCTCGACCCACCGCTGGTCGACGGCGAGCAGTTACAGGTAACGGCCACCGATGCCGCCGGCAACACCTCCACTGCCGGCACCGTCACCGCGCCGGACATCGACACGGGCGGTGGTGACACCACTGCGCCAGCGCCCGCCAGTGGCCTGATCATCAGCGCCGATGGCCGTACAGTCTCGGGGCGCGGTGAAGCAGGAGCAACGGTAACCGTATCGAACGACCAGGGCCAGGTCGTGGGGACCGGGACGGTGCAGCCTGATGGCACCTTTACCCTGCAACTGACCCCGCCCGTGACCGATGGCTCGTCGCTGCAAGTGACCTTGACCGATGCCGCTGGCAACGTATCAACGACAAGCCCGCTGACGGCACCGGACCTGGTAGCCCCCGGGCAACCGACCGGGCTGACGCTGAGCGATGGTCAAACGCTGACCGGCAATGCCGAACCCGGTGCACGGGTGCAAGTGCGCGACGCCTCCGGAGCCCTGATCGGCAGCGCTATCGTCGGGCCGGACGGCAGCTTCAGCCTCACCCTCGACCCTGCCCAGGCCGACGGTGAAGCCTTGGCCATCACAGTCACCGATGCCGCCGGCAACAGCTCCGCACCACTGGCTTATACCGCCCCGGACATTACTGCCCCGGGCCTCATCACCGGCGTGGTGGTGGGCGCCGGCAGCGTCGTGATATCGGGCCGCGGTGAAGCGGGTGCCACAGTGCAAGTGCTGGATGCCGACGGCAATGTGATCGGCAGTGGCACCGTGGCAGCCAATGGCACCTTCCTGGTCGAACTGGATGCTCCAGTGGCTGCGGGCGAAAGCATCGTGCTGGTGCAAACCGATGCTGCCGGCAATCCGTCGCCTGAGCTCAGCATCATCGTGCCACAGACCCCCGTCCCGGAAGGCCCCGCCGGGGTGGTGGTAGCCCCCGATGGCTCGTCCGTCAGCGGCACCGCTCCGGCTGGCAGCCTGGTGGAGGTGCGCGATGCACAAGGCAATGTGCTGGGCAGCGTGCAAGTGGGCAATGATGGCAACTTCACCGTCGGCCTCGACCCCGCTCAGGCCAATGGTGAGCTGCTCGATGTGGTGGCCCTGGACGCCGACGGCAACAGCTCACTGCCGACCCAGGTCGGTGCACCGGATATCACCCCGCCGAACCCGGCCAGTGACCTGCAACTGAGCGCCGATGGCGTCACCCTCACTGGCCGCGGTGAGCCTGGGGCCAACGTGCAAGTCAGCGATGCCCAGGGCACGCTGCTGGGCACTGCCGTGGTCGGCGCGAACGGCGTCTTCACCCTCACACTGACACCGGCCCAGTCCGATGGCCAGATGCTCGACGTGGTATTGCGTGATGCTGCGGGCAACACCTCGACCGCAACCCTGACCGCGCCGGACCTGGACGGGCCTTTGCAGCCTTCCGGGCTGGCCGTCGACAGCGCTGGTCTGCACCTCACCGGCCAGGGCCAGAGCGGCTCGATCGTCACGGTACGTGCGGCGGACGGTACCGTGCTGGGCACCGCGACAGTCGGCGCCGACGGGCGCTTCGATGTCACCCTCGACCCGCCACAGCGCAACGGCGAAAGCCTCACCGTGGAGGCCACCGACAATCTCGGCAACAGTGCCGGCCCGGTCGACTTCACCGCCCCCGACAGCACCCCACCGCAAGTTGTCGGCAACCCGAGCATCGACGACAGCGGCACCACCGTTACCGGCACTGGCGAACCAGGTGCCACGGTGATCGTGCGCAGCCCCGACGGCGCTGTGCTGGGCAGCGTCGAGGTGGCCGGCGACGGCACCTTCGAACTCACCCTGGACCCTCCACAGACCAATGGCCAGGCCTTGACCGTTGAACAACGCGACCCGACCGGTAACGTGTCAGCAGCGGTCGACCTGCCTGCTCCGGACAACGAGGCGCCCGACACCCCCACCGGCCTGGCCCTTGCCGCCGATGGCACCGTGGTTACCGGTAGCGGCGAACCCGGCGCGCAAGTGCGCGTCACCGGCACTGGCGGCGCAGTATTGGGCACCGCCGTGGTGGAGGCCGACGGTAGCTTCCGGGTAACCATCGACCCACCGCAACTCAACGGTCAGACGCTGTCCGTCACCCAGGCGGACGCTGCGGGCAACACTTCCGCTGCCGACACTGTCACTGCCAACGACCTCGAAGCACCGCAACCAGCACAAGGCCTGGGGCTGAACGCAGATGGCAGCGTGCTGAGCGGGCAAGGTGAGCCAGGCGCCACCGTAGAAGTGCGCGATGCCGGCGGGCAACTGCTGGGCGATGCCCAAGTGCAACCCGACGGCAGCTTCACCGTGACCCTCGCCCCACCCCAGACCAACGGCGAAGTACTGTCGGTTGTGCTTGTCGACGGCGAGGGCAATACATCGCCATCGGCCACCTTAACCGCTGACGATACAACCGGCCCCGCCGCCCCCACAGGCCTGCAAGTCAGTGCCGATGGCACAGCGCTGCAAGGCAACGGCGAGGTGGGCTCCACCGTTGAAGTACGCAATGCCAACGGCGACCTGCTGGGCACGGTCGTGGTCCCGGTGGGTGGCAACTTCAGCGTGCCGCTGTCACCGGCCCAACTGGATGGCCAGAGCCTCGACGTCACCCTCAGCGATGCTGCCGGCAACACCTCCACCGCAGCCCAGGCCACTGCGCCGGACCTTACACCCCCTGCACTGCCGACCGATGTCAGCGTCAGCCCGGATGGCACCACTGTGACCGGCAACGCCCCCGGGGCCAGCTCGGTCACGGTGACCGACCCCAATGGCACTGTCGTCACCGTTGCAGTGAACGGCGATGGCAGCTTCAGCGTGCCGCTGGATACCCCGCTCACCAATGGCGAGACCCTGACCGTGGTGGTCAGCGACGGGGCCGGCAACGACTCTGGCGCATCGAGCGTCACCGCGCCGGATACCACCCCGCCCGCTGCGGCGACCGACATCACGGTCAGCCCGGATGGCGGCTTTATCGGTGGTACGGCCGAACCCGGCACCACCATCATCGTTCGCGACGGCACCACTGACCTGGGCACCGCAACCGCCGGGCCGGACGGCACCTTCGTTGTCGAAGTCGACCCACCCCTGGTTTCCGGCGACACCGTGCAGGTAGTGGTCCGAGACGACGGTGGCAACGAGACCACGGTCGACGTGGCCGGGCCAGACGGCACCGAAGTCGCTACACCAACCGCCCTGACCATCAGTGCCGACGGCTTCCTCCTGACGGGCGAAGGCACCGTGGGCTCGCTTATCACCGTGACCTCCGGCGGCACCACACTGGGCACCGCGACGGTCGGCAGCGACGGCATTTTCCGAGTGTTCTTCAGCGACGCCCAGCTCAATGCCCAGACCCTGCAGGTCAGCGCACGCCTTACAGCCGGGGGTAAACCCTCGGTACCAGCCACCATCGTTGCAGAGGACAGCACCGCGCCGGATGCTCCCACCCAGCTTGCCCTCGACCGCAGTGGCAGCACCCTTATCGGCAAGGGCGAGGTGGGCGCGACCGTACGCGTGGTGGATGCCCAAGGTACCGAGCTGGGCACTGCCACCGTTGGCAGTAACGGGTTGTTCAGCGTCAGCCTGACCCCCCCGCAAGCCAATGGCCAGAACCTTACCGTTACCCAGAGCGACGCCGCGGGCAATACCTCGCTCGCCGCAACCTTGCAGGCGCCTGATCTGCAAGCGCCTGATGCTGCCACCGGCCTGAGCCTGAACAGCGCGGCAACCGTAGTCAGCGGCCAGGGTGAGGCGGGCGCGACGGTGACCGTACGCGATGCCAGTGGCGCGATACTGGCCACAGGTACCGTCAACCAGAGCGGCCAGTTCCAGGTCACCCTGCCAAATGCACAGACCACCGGCAGCGCCTTGCAGGTCACCCTTAGCGATGCCGCTGGCAATGTGTCTGGCCCGGCGAGCCTGGCAACACCGGACCGCACGCCCCCGGCTGCGGTCGACAACCCGGTGCTCAGCGCCGACGGCAAACAGCTGTCAGGCAGTGGTGAAGCCGGCGCCACCGTGCAGGTGCGCAACGCTGCCGGCACCGTGGTCGGCACCGCGACCGTGGGCGCCGATGGCCGGTTTACGGTCACCTTCGATACCCCACAGGCAACCGGCCAGGCCATCGGCGTGAGCCAGGTGGATGCAGCGGGTAACACTTCCCCTGCTGTCACCCTCAGTACAGCCGACCTCACCCCACCAGCCCCACTGACCAATGTGGTGCTCAACAACAATGGCCTGACCCTCACCGGCCTGGGTGAAGCGGGTGCCAGCGTGACCGTGCGCGGCCCCGATGGCACCATCATTGGCACAGGCGTGGTGGCCGCCAACGGCAGCTTCACCCTCACCCTGACCAGTGCGCAACTTAACGCTCAGAACTTGAGCGTGACCCAGACCGACGCGGGCAACAACACATCACCTCCTGTTGCAGTAACAGCGCCGGACTTCACCCCACCGGCGGCGCCGGCCGCCCTCGCCCTGGCCAGTACCGGCCTGCAGCTGAGCGGCAGCGCCGAAGCAGGCAGCACCGTCACTGTGCGTGATGCCGCAGGCAATATCCTGGGCACCGCCGTGGCCAGCAGCAATGGCACCTTCCAGGTCACCCTGAGCAGCGCCCAGACCAACGGCCAGACCTTGCAGGTTACCGCCACAGATGCGGCAGGCAACGTGTCGCCTGCTGCACCTTACACCGCTGCCGATACCACACCGCCCACCGCCGTCGCCAACCTGGCCGTCGCTGCCGACGGCGCCAGCCTTACAGGTACTGGCGAAGCCGGCGCCACGGTCACCGTGCGTGCGCCCGACGGCACCTCGCTGGGGACCGCCACGGTCGGCAGCGATGGCCGCTTCACCGTAGCGCTCAGCCCTGCGGCAACCGCCGGCGACAGCCTCAGCGTGACCCAGGCCGATGCCGCGCAGAATGCCTCGCCGGCACAGACCGTGACCGCGCCGGGCAACCTGGCACCGGACATTCCGGACAACCTGACGCTCTCAGCCGATGGCCTGGTGGTTACCGGCAATGCATCCCCAGGTAGCACCGTCAATGTGTATGGCCCTGACGGCGTGCTGTTGGGCACTGCGCCAGTGGGCAATGACGGCAGTTTCACGGTCAACCTCGACAGCGCCCAGGCCAACGGCGAAGTCTTGCAGGTCAATGCCGTGGGCACCGATGGCAGTGCTTCGCTGCCTGCGACCCTGCAGGCACCGGACACCACTGCCCCGCAACCGCTGACCAACCTGGTGCTGAGCAGCGACGGCCTGACGCTCACCGGCCGAGGTGAGCCGGGCGCCACAGTCACCGTGATCGGCGAAGGCGGTGTCGACCTGGGCACCGCCGTGGTCGATGCCAGTGGTAACTTCAGCATTGGCCTGAGCACCGCACAGATCAATGGCGAACAGCTCAGTGCACAGCAGACCGACGCAGCGGGCAACGAGTCCGACAGTGTCAGCCTGACTGCGCCCGACCGTGTGGCACCTGATGCTGCGGGCAACCTGGCATTTGCCGGCGGCGGCGGCTTGCTCAACGGTACTGGCGAGGCCGGCAGCACCGTCAAAGTGCTGGCTGCCGATGGCAGCACACTGGGCAGCGCTGTGGTCCGCGCCGACGGTACCTTCCAGGTCACCCTCAGCGCGCCGCAGGCCAACGGCCAGCAGGTGCAAGTGATACTGACCGATGCCGCCGGCAACCAGTCCGACCCCAGCGCCATCATTGCAGCCGATACCACTCCACCGGCCGCCCCCACTGAGCTTGCGATTTCCAGCGACGGGGTTACCCTGACCGGCCGCGGCGAGCCCGGCGCGCAGGTCAGCGTCAGCAACGCGCAGGGCGACGAAATCGGTACGGCAGTGGTCGATGCCAGCGGTAACTTCACCGTCACCCTCAACCCGGCGCTGGGCAACGCCGAACTGCTCAGCCTCAGCCAGGCCGACGCAGCCGGTAACGTGTCGGCAGTCGCCACGTTGCAAACGCCTGACTTCACGCCGCCGGCCATCCTCACCGAGGTTGACATCAATGCCGATGGCAGTGTGGTCACCGGCCTTGGCGAACCGGGCGCTACCGTCACGGTGACCAATGCCGCAGGCGTAGTGCTCGGTTCGGCCACTGTGCTCGCCGATGGCAGCTTCTCTGTGGAACTGGCGCCAGCCCAGATCAACCAGCAAGTGCTGTCGGTACAACAGGCCGACCCACCCGGCAACATCAGCGCGCCGGTCACGATCGATGCACCCGACCTCACGCCACCTGCACCGGCAACCGAACTGCGCCTCAATGCTGCCGGCGATCAGCTAAGCGGCGTCGGCGAAGCAGGCACCACGGTACGGGTGTACCTGGGCACCACTGAAATCGGAACCGCCACGGTGGATGCCGACGGTACCTTCGTGGTAGACCTCAGCTCGCCGCAGCTCAATGGCCAATCCCTTCAGGTAACCCTGACAGACGAGAGCGAAAACATATCGCCCATCAGCTCGGTCACCGCGGTCGATACCACGCCCCCAGCCACCGTTGTCGCGTCGCTCAACGACAGCGGCACCCAGCTGATCGGTAGCGGCGAAGCGGGGGCACGCATTACGGTGATGAACGACCGTGGCGACATGGTCGGCCAAGGCGTGATCGACCCTGACGGCACCTTCGTGCTTGACCTGACAACCCCACAGATCGACGGCCAGGTACTGACCGTCGTCGCTCAAGACGTCACCGGCAACCCCTCCGCGCCATTCGAAGTGACCGCACCGGACTTGGTGCCACCAGCGCAACCTGCCGACTTGGAGCTGGACCAGGCGGGCACGCTACTGATCGGTAGTGCCGAACCCGGCAGTACCATCACCGTGCGTGGCCCGGACAACACCATTGTCGGCACCGTCCAGGCCACCGTAGACGGCACCTTCAGCGTGACGTTGAGCCCGGCGCAGAACAACGGCCAATTGCTGACCGTGGTCGCCACCGATGAGGCGGGCAACGCCTCGCTGCCAGCCACCTACCAGGCTGCCGACACGTCACCACCTGCTCTGGTCACCAACCTGGCAATCAATACCGACTACGACGTGCTGACCGGGCGCGGTGAGCCTAACGCCACAGTGACTGTCAGCCTGGCAGGCAATGTGATTGGCACCGGCGTGGTCGATGCCAACGGTAACTTCTCCATCGAACTCGAACCCGCACCTGGCTCGGTCGCGACATTGGCTGTGACCCAAAGCGACGGTACCAATACCTCGGCAGTGCAGACCTACATCACCCCGCTTATCCCACCACCAGCGCCCCCCACCAATGTGGTGCTGAACGCCGATGGCCTGACCCTCACGGGTAACGCCACCAGCGGGGCGTCCATCCGTGTCTATGACAATGAGGGCAATTTGATCGGCACGGGTGCAGCGGACCTCAACGGCGACTTCAGTCTCCAGCTCGACAGCGCCCAGTTGAATGGGCAATCGCTCTCGGTCACTGCCGTGGCTCTGGTGGGCGGTGAATCGCAGCCGGTATTCGTGCAGGCAACCGACACCACGCCGCCGGCCAACCCGGTGGTCACTGCGCTGTCTGCCAATGGCCTGGTGCTTACCGGTACCGGTGAAGCCAATGCCACGGTCACCGTGCGTGATGCCAGTGGCAATGTGCTCGGCACCGGCGTGGTCAACGCTGGCGGCGTGTTCAGCATCAACCTGGCCAGCGCGCAGCTCAACGGCCAGGTACTCGGTGTGACACAGGTCGACGTTGCACAGAATGCCTCGGGCAGCACCAGCTATACCGCGCCGGACACACAGGCGCCGACTGCACCGACCAGCCTTGCCGTGACCGGCGCAGGCACCGTACTGACCGGCGTCGGCGAGCCCGGCGCGACAGTCACCGTCACCGGCCCGGGCGGTCCGTTGGGCAGCGCCGTGGTACAACCCGACGGTAGCTTCACCGTCACCCTCACCAGTACGCAGAACGACGGGCAGTTGCTTACCGTGCGTCAGTCCGATGCCGCCGGCAACCAGTCCGGCAGCGCCAGCATCACAGCACCGGACACCACGCCACCCGCCGCGCCAGTGGCCGCCATCAACGCCAACGGCACCACGGTAAGCGGCTCTGGCCAGATCGGCAGCACCGTCACCGTGCGCGACACTGCAGGCACGGTGCTGGGCACCGCCACAGTGGGCAGCAACGGCCTGTTCGTGGTCAGCCTGGCGGCGGCGCAAATCGACAACCAGGCCCTGACAGTCACCTTGACCGATGCCACCGGCAACACCTCGACCGGCACCGCACTGACCGCTCCAGACCTCACCCCGCCAGCGCTGGCCAGCAACCTGGTGATCAGCGCCGACGGCAGCACCCTGACCGGCAGCGGCGAGCCTGGCGCCACGGTCACGGTGCGCAGCTCCACCGGCACCGTCCTGCAAACCGGCACGGTGCAGCCCGACGGCACCTTCTCCGTAACCCTGACCCCTGCCCAGGACAACGGCCAGACACTGTCGGTATCGCTCACCGACCCACGCAACAACGTCTCCGGCAACGTCAACATCACTGCGCCGGACGTCGACGCCAACGCACCGGTGATCGCCAGCGACAACCTGGCCACCGCCACCGTCAACCTGGCACCGGTTGTCGCCACGCAGACCTACACCGACAGTTTCACCACACTGCTGGCGGGCTTCAGCAAGACCTACACCTGGACCGTCGACGCCGGCACCACGGCGGACCCGACCCTGACGCTGACCACCAGCAGTGCCCTGGCCCTGCTCGACAATGCCACCTTCACCCTGCAGGTGAAAGACGCGTCCGGGGCCTGGGTGACTTTGGCTACCGGTAACAGCCTGGGCCTGCTAGACCTGATTCTGCTTCCCTTGGGCCAGGGGGTGCAGGTCGACATCGGCGAACTGCAGGCCGGTGAATACCGCCTGACCGTAGGCAGCGGCGGCATCGGCCTGGTGACCAACGTCACCACCACGCTGGACATCGAAACCTCCAGCCTGACCGAGCTCACCGGCACCGGTACCCCCACTACCGGCAACGTCATCACCGACCCCGGTGTCGACGGCACCACCGATGCCCGTGGCCCGGACAGCAGCGCCGTGCTGCAGGTGCTCAAGAACGGCAGCTACGTCACCGCCGGCAGCGCCACCGAAGTGCAGGGCCTGTATGGCACCCTGGTGATCCGCGCAGATGGCAGCTACACCTACACCCCGAACGGCACCCCATCCAGCGTCGGCAAGGTGGACGTGTTCAGCTACCAACTGGTGCACGGCAACGGCCTGACCGATGTCGCCAACCTCTACGTGCGGATCGACAGCCCGCAAGCCACGGAGGTCTGGAGCGATAGCAACCTCAGCGCGCCCGCCACGGTGGTCGATGCCGTCAACGACATCGACAGCACCAACATCAGCCTGGCAAACCGGGTGGACACCGACAGCGGCACACTCGGAACGCTGCCCCTGCCGCTGATCGGCTCGCGGCAGGCGGTCTATGACACCAGCGTTGCCGCCGATACCACCGCCAACCTGCAAGTGGTGCTCAACTCCGCCAACCTGCTAGGCCTGCTCAACGGCACCACCATCGCCCTTTACAAACTCAACACGGCTACCGGCCAGTACGTGCTTGTGCAGTCTGTGCCCGGCAGTTCGCTGATCAGCCTGCTCGGCGGCGGCTCGGCCTACACCTTCCAGAACCAGGGCCCAGGTGCCTACGAGATCCGTGTCAGCGCAGGCGGCATCGGCCTGCTCAGTTCGATCACTACCAGCCTCAACACCACCACCACGTACACCAACGAGTTCGTGGTCAGCGGCTACACCCCAGTGACCGGCAACCTGTTGACCGACACCGCCGGCGGCGGTGCCGACAACCTCGGTTCGACGCTGACCGTGCTCAGCGTGCTGGTAGCGGCCAACACCTACGCCATCCCCGGTTACAACGGCGTCAGCGTGACCGGCACCTACGGCACACTTTTGGTCAACGCTGACGGCAGCTACACCTATACCCTCAAGGAGGGCCTGACTTCGGCAGTTGTCGGCCAACAGGACACTTTCACCTACGAACTGACGCACCCCAACGGCACCACCGATACCGCAACGCTGACCATCAACCTGGACAACGCTGCCGGGCTCACCGCGACCACTTCGCTGCTGGCTGACGGCGGCGACGAGGGTGCGGCCCTGGCCAGTGTCGCCGCGGCTGCCTCCGCCGAGGTGATTGCCGGCACCGATGGCAATGACCAACTCGATGGCAGCCAGGGCGGGCAGATCAGCCTGCAAGGCGGCTCCGGCGACGACACCCTCGTGGTGGTGGATCAGGCCTTTGCCAGCGTCGAGGGCGGCAGTGGTACCGACACCCTGCTGTGGGGCGGCGGCGATGCCAGCATCGACTTGGGCTCCCTGGCCGGGCGTGTCCACGATATCGAAATCATCGACCTCAACGACACCAGCGGGGTGACCCTGACGCTGAACCTGGCGGATGTGGTGGCCGTCACCGAAAGCGGCAGCAGCACGCTGCTGATCAACGGCGACGACAAGGATTCGGTGCACATGACCGATAACTGGAACCTCACCGGCAGCCAGAGCGCCGACGGCATCGACTATAACCAATACACGGCCCAGGAGGACCCGAGCCACCACCTGTGGGTGCAAAACGGCATTCATGTCGTCTGAGGCCGCAGTAACCCGCCGGGCGCCATGCCCGGCGGCAAGGACGATCAGCAGTAAGGGAATCATGTGAAGCGAAGCAGTCCGCTGTCACCGCTGTTGCCGGGAGCCGTCGCGCTCCTGTTACTGATTTCAAACCCGGTTGCCCAGGCAGCCGATGACATAGACCCCTCGCTGCGTACCATCGGGCCGTCACTGCTACGCGATGCCCCCGATGCCATCCCTGCCCGCCCACCGGCAGGCCAGGCCGCCAACAATGGGGACCGGCTCGGCCTGGCCGAGGCGGTGCTGGCCGCTGCGCAGTGGCACCCCAGCATCGCTGAAGCCATCGGCAACCTGTATAAGCAAGGCGAAGGCATCAACGTGGCCCGCGCCGGTTACTACCCACAGGTTTCCGGCGGTATCCGCACCGGCTATGACAGCGGTTATGGCGGCGACCGCAGCAGCCAGGCGCTGAACCTGTCGCTCAAGCAGATGCTCTACGATTTCGGCAAGGTCGACAGCGCTGTCGACGCGGCCCACGCTGCTGCCGCCCGCGCCCAGGCCAACATCCTGCTGGTGGTCGACGACCTGGCCCGCGATACCGCCTACGCCTGGATCGAAACCCGCCGTTACGAGCAGCTCATGGTGATTGCCCGCGAGCAGATCAAAGGCGTTGGCGATATAGCCGGCATGGCGCGCCAGCGCAGCGACATGGGCGCCAGCACGCGCTCCGACGTGGTCCAGGCCGAGTCCCGGGTGGAAGGTGCCCGCGCCACCCTGGAGGAGTATCAGGCCCAGTACGAACGGTGGCGCTCGACCCTCGCCGCCCTGCTCGGCCGCGTCGCACCGCCGGCCCTGGCCGAAGAAACGCCCCCCGAACTCAACCAGGCCTGCAAGCGCCCACCGCAAGCCGACGACCGCCTGCCTGCAGTGCTCATGGCCCTGGCCCTGCGCGCGCAATCCAAAGCCGAACTGGCACAAGCCAAGGCCGAGGCCTACCCGACGCTGTCGCTGCAGCCGCAGGTCAACCACTACCTGGACAACGACTACGACCGCGACAACAACCGCCTCGACCGAACCCAGGCGGGCATCTACCTGAACCTGGAAGTGCCGATCTACCAAGGCGGCGCCATCAGCGCCCGCAGCCGCGCGGCCGGGCATGCCCTGACCGCCGCTGACTCCGCCGAAGACGCCGCACGCCTGCAGGCCCGCCGAGGGCTGGCCGAAGCCATGGCGCAAACCTCGGGGCTGGGCCGCCGGCTGAGTTCGCTCAAGGCCCGCCAGGCCAGCATCAAAGAGGCACGCATGCTCTACGGCCGGCAATACCTGGACCTGGGCACGCGCCCGCTGCTCGACCTGCTCAATGCCGAGCAGGAAATCTACCAGTCGCGCTTTGAACTTGCCGGCACCCGTTCCGACCTGCTGCGCCTGGATGTCGACTGCCTGTACAACACCGGCGCCCTGCGCATGGCCTTGGGCCTTGAAGGGCGCAACCTGCAAGGGGTGGAGATCGAGCCATGAACGATACCGTCAACCTGAGCCAAGCCACGCAGCAGCAAAACCCGGAGCAGGCTATCGTCCATCGGCCGGACCTTGGCCCGTGGCTTGAAGTCATGCTGCAGGTCGCCCACCACTACCGGCTGGATGTATCACCCCAGCGCATTCGCCTGGCGGCCGTGGAAGATGCCCGGCCGCTGGATGAAATCCTGCGGCACATGGCGCGCCAGGCCGGCCTGTCGCTGCGCTTCGTGCGTTTCGATGCCAAAGCCCTGCGGCAATGGCGTACACCACTGGTGCTGGAGCTCGATGATGGCCAACTGGCTGTGGTCGAAGCCGTGACCGAGGACAACGAGCTGGCCGTGGTGTTCGCCGGCGACCAGAGCCTGACCTCGCGCCTGCCCCGCGAAGCGCTCGAAGGGCGCATCAACCGCGTGGCACTGATGCGCCCGGCACGGCCGTTGCGCGATGTGCGTACCGACGACTACACCGCCCCGTACGACCGCCACTGGTTCGCCCGCATCGTCCTGCGCGACCTGCGCCCGTATGGGCAGGTGATGGTCGCCTCGCTGGTGGCCAACGTGTTGGCCCTGGCTGGCGTGCTGTTCTCGATGCAGGTGTATGACCGGGTGATCCCCGCCGAATCCCTGCCCACGCTGTACGTGCTGTTCGGCGGTGTGGTGCTGGCGCTGGTGTTCGACTTCAGCATGCGCCTGCTGCGCCTTAAGGTTACCGACCTGCTCGGCAAGCGCGCCGACCTGCGCGTGTCGGACCTGGTCTACGGCCATGCCCTGCGCCTGCGCAACTCGGCACGGCCGAAGTCCACCGGCTCGTTCATTTCGCAGTTGCGCGAGCTGGAGTCGATCCGCGACCTGATCACCTCCAGCACCGCCACCGCGCTGGCCGACCTGCCGTTCTTCCTGTTGTTCCTGTTCGTGTTCTGGCTGATCGGCGGCGTGCTGGTGTTCATCCCGCTGGTGGCTCTGCTGGCCATGCTCCTGCCTGGCTTGCTGGCGCAGCGCCGGCTGGCACGCCTGGCCAATGCCTCGATGCGCGAGTCGTCACTGCGCAACGCCATGCTAGTGGAAAGCGTCCAGGGCCTGGACGAAATCAAGGCACTGCAGGCCGAAGCGCGCTTCGAGCGCCAGTGGAACCAGTACAACGCAGCCTGCGCCCATACCAACCTGCGCTTGCGTACCCTGACCAACGGCCTGGTGACCTGGACCCAGAACGTGCAAGGCGCGGTGTTTGCCGTGGTCATCGTCATCGGCGCGCCGATGGTGATTGCCGGCGACCTCACCACCGGTAGCCTGGTGGCGGCCTCGATGCTGTCCTCGCGGATGATGGCGCCGCTGGCGCAGCTCACCCATGTGCTGACCCGCTGGCAGCAAGCCAAGGTGGCACTACAGGGCCTGGACAAACTGATGCAGTCACCGGTCGACCACCCCGAAGGCGAAGCCCGTGTGCACCTGCCGGCCATCCGCGGCGAGTACCGGCTGCGCCAGGCCAACTTCCGCTACGACCCCGAGGCACCGCCGGTGCTCAACATCGGCCAACTGGACATCCGGCCGGGCGAGCGCATCGCCGTGCTGGGGCGCAACGGCGCCGGCAAGTCGACCCTGCTGCAGGCACTGGGCGGTGCCATGGACCTGGTGCAAGGCGAGGTCACGCTCGACGGCATTGCCCTGGCCCACCTGGACCCGGCCGACCTGCGCCGTGACGTCGGCTTGCTGGCGCAGTATGCGCGGCTGTTCCACGGCACCCTGCGCGAAAACCTCACCCTCGGTGCCGGCCAGGCCAGTGACCAGGAACTGGTGGCCGCGCTGGCCGCCACGGGCGCACTGGACTTCGTGCGCCGGCTGCCCAAAGGCATGGACCACCTGATTCTGGAAGGTGGCCTGGGCCTGTCCGGCGGGCAACGCCAGGCACTGGTGCTGGCACGCCTGCTGGTGCGCCAGCCGCAGGTACTGCTGCTGGATGAACCTACCGCCTCGCTGGACGACACGACCGAGCGCAAGCTGCTCGATAACCTCGACCGTTTCTGCCAAGGCCGCACCCTGGTGATCGCCACTCACCGTTTGAGCGTACTGCAACGGGTCGAGCGGATCATCGTGCTCGATGGCGGGCGCATCGTCATCGACGACAGCCGTGACGCCGCCCTGGCCAAATTGCAAGGAGCGCAGGCATGAGCAACCATGAACTCCCCGCGTCCTACCTGGATGGCCAGGATGACCAGGCCGTGCTGCGCGCAGGCCGCGTCATCACCGTGTGCGCGCTGATGCTCGCCGCGTTCCTGGCCTGGGCCGCCTGGTTCGAGGTCACCGAAGTCTCCACCGGCACCGGCAAAGTGATCCCCAGCTCCCGCGAGCAAGTGATCCAGTCGTTCGAAGGCGGCATCGTCGCCGAGATGAACGTGGCCGAAGGTGACCTGGTCGAGCGCGGCCAGGTGCTGGCCCAGCTCGACCCGACCAAGACTGCCTCCAGCGTCGGTGAAAGCGAGGCCAAGTACCGTGCTGCCACGGCCAGCGTTGCGCGCTTGCGCGCCGAGGTCACCGGCAAGCCGCTGGCCTTCCCCGACAGCCTGCGCGACTCGCCGGACCTGATCGACGCCGAAACCGCGCTGTACCAGACCCGCCGCCGCGGCCTGGAACAGACCCTGGCGGGCATCGAGGACTCGCTGCGGCTGGTGCGCAGCGAACTGCAGATCACCGAAAACCTGGCCAAGATGGGCGCCTCCAGCCGGGTCGAGGTGATCCGCCTCAACCGCCAGCGCTCGGAGCTCGAGCTCAAGGCCAACGAAGCGCGCTCCGATTACCTGGTACGCGCCCGCGAAGAGCTGGCCAAGGCCAGCGCCGAAGCCGACAGCCTCTCGGAAGTGGTCCGCGGGCGCAGCGATTCGCTGTCACGCCTGACCTTACGCTCGCCGGTGCGCGGCATCGTCAAGGACATCGAGGTCAACACCCTGGGCGGGGTGGTACAGCCCGGTGGGCAGGTGATGAAGATCGTGCCGATGGATGAACGCTTGCTGATCGAGACGCGCATCGCCCCCCGGGACATCGCCTTCATCCACCCCGACCAGGCGGCCAAGGTGAAGATCAGTGCCTATGACTATTCGGTGTATGGCGGGCTGGAGGGCAAGGTGGTGGGCATCTCGCCCGATACCCTGCAGGATGAGGTGAAACCGGAGATCTATTATTACCGGGTGTTTATCCGTACCGAGCAGGACAGCCTGCAGAACAAGGCCGGCAAGCGCTTTGCGATCGTGCCGGGGATGATTGCCACGGTGGATATCCGCACGGGCGAAAAAACCATTCTCGATTACTTGATCAAGCCGCTTAACCGGGCCAAGGAGGCCTTGCGCGAGCGCTAAGGGCCGCTGCGCGGCCATCGCCGGCAAGCCGGCTCCCACAGGAACTGCACAAGCCGTTGGCGCACTGGTGACCTTGTAGGAGCCGGCTTGCCGGCGATAGGGCCAGCAAAGGCTGCCGCCAAGTTAAAGCCCAGCCCGAACAGGCCGATAACCGGTTATCCCCTGTCTTCCATGAAGGTCACCATGGCCACGCAAAATGCCCGCGCGGACGCGTTGTCCCTGCTGCTGTTCACCCTGCGCAGCGGCAAACTGATGGCAATCAACCTGCTCAAGGTCAGCGAGATCATCCCTTGCCCACCGCTGACCAGGTTGCCCGAATCGCACCCCCACGTGAAAGGCGTGGCGACCCTGCGCGGCAACCCGCTGTCGGTGATCGACCTGTCGCGGGCCATCGGTGAACGCCCGCTGGCCGACCCGGACGGTGGCTGCCTGATCGTCACCGAGATCAGCCGCTCGCGCCAGGGCCTGCATGTGCAGGCAGTGAGCCGCATCATCCACTGCCTGAGCACCGACATCAGGCCGCCGCCCTATGGCTCCGGCACCCGCTCGTTCATCACCGGCGTGACCCGTGTCGACAATACCTTGGTGCAGGTGCTGGACATCGAAAAGGTGATCCATGCTATCGCCCCACCGGAGCCGGAGCCCGCACCGGGCAAGCTGAACGAAGAAGACGCCAGCCTGTTGGCCGCCGCCAACATCCTGGTGGTGGACGATAGCCAGGTGGCGCTGCAACAGTCGGTGCACACCCTGCGTAACCTGGGCATCGACTGCCACACCGCACGCAGTGCCAAGGATGCAATCAACGTGCTGCTGGAGCTGCAGGGCACTGCGCAGGAGATCAACATCATCGTCTCCGACATCGAGATGTCAGAGATGGACGGCTATGCCTTCACCCGTACCCTGCGCGAAACCCCGGACTTCCAGCACCTCTACGTGCTGCTGCACACCTCGCTGGACAGCGCGATGAGTGCCGAGAAGGCCAGGTTGGCGGGGGCCAATGCCATCCTGACCAAGTTCTCCTCACCGGAGCTGACCGATTGCCTGGTGGTGGCGGCACGCACGGTAGTGTTTGCCGAGCGATGATGGCCGTGCTGTCATATTCAGCGACAAACTCCCTGGCCTGTTGCCAGGGATGACTCGGTCATACTTCCCCCCCTCGAACGTTTCACGGTATTGCGTATGAAGTTTTTCAGCTCTCTCCTGATCGCCTGCGCCCTTTTCAGCGGTGTTGCCCAGGCCTCCAGCAGCCAGGCCTGGAACGAACAACGCCAGCAGATGCTCAAGGCCTGCCTGGCCGCCAGCCAGTTCAAGGATGCCCACGCCCGCGGCAAGCCCGCAGAGTTCGATGACCAGGTCGGCTTCAGTGCCCTGGTCATCGAAGGGGTGTATCCACAAAAGCACATGCAGCAACGCACCGGCTCCGAGCTGTGCCTGTACGACCGCCAGCACCAGCGGGCCTTCGTCAGCGAATGGAACCCAGACGCCACGTGAACGACTCTCTGCGTTTTGCCTGTACCGGCTGCGGCAAGTGCTGCACCGGCCACCATGTACCACTGACCCTGGCCGAGTCGCGCCAGTGGGCGGCATCCGGCGGCCAGGTGGTGGTGCTGATCGAAGCCTTTGTGGAGGATGGCCCGGGGATGCCGGCAGACCAGCGTGAGCATGTGCTGCGCCGCTCGCACCCGGTGCCTTGCGGTGACAGCGAGGTACGGGTTTCGGTGACCTTTGCCGCGTTCAACCCCGGGCGCTGCCGCAACCTGGACGAAAACGACCTGTGCACCATCTACGAGAGCCGGCCGCTGGTCTGCCGCATCTACCCGGTGGAAATCAACCCGCATATTCCGCTAAGGCCAGAGAACAAAGACTGCCCGCCCGAGGCTTGGGAGCAAGGGCCTGAGCTGATTCATGGCTCGTTACCGGTGGACCCGGCGCTGCTGGCACTCGTGCAGGCGTCCCGGCAGGCAGATCGTGATGACATCGCGGCCAAGGTTGCTGTGTGTCAGGCCTTGGGCATGACCATCAGCGCGCTCAAGGGCAATGGCTTCACGGCCTACCTTCCAGACATGGGCGCCTTGGCGGCGGCGCTGGCGGATGTACCGGCACCGCACCATGCGCCGTGGGCGCTGCACGTGCAGGACACCACCCTGCTGGCCAGCCTGCAGGCGCAGGGCTTGCAGGCTGGCGACACGCCTTCGCAGTACTACGCCTTCATCGGTTTCTAGCAAAGCCAGCACCAAATCCCGGCGATCTCCCCGTGCGAGCCCGGCTTGCTGGCGATCCCCATGTGGGAGCCGGGCTTGACGGCGATGGGCCGCAAAGCGGCCCCACAACCGCTCAAGCGCTGCGGTTCATGCCCATTTCCATGTCGTTGATCAGTGCTTTGGCCATGGCACTGAGAATGCGTGCCGCACTGCCTGCGATCATGTTGCCTTCCATCTCGGCTTCCTCGCTCAAATGCCGGATACAACCGAGCAAGACCGACAGCTCGTCGAAAGCATGATCGAGCGGTATGCCCGGCTGGATGGCGTACAACTCGAGGAATGTTTCCTTGCCGGCTGTGCTGCGCGATTTCAGTTCATCACTCATGGATGATCTCCTTGCATCGCCATATGGGCGACAAGGACACGCAGCAGTTCAGTGAGAATGCCGAGGTTTTCCAGCAGCGCGTAGCGATGGTCTTCGGCTTCGGTGTCGAGGTAGAGCTGGCTGGTTTTGCAGAGGCAGTCCATCAGCGCAGCAGCGTGAGACCTGGCGTCTTCGGGGGAGAGGTCGGCGATGATTGTGATGTAAGGGATCGGGAATGAGTCCGGTGGATCGGGAACGATTTTTTTCATGATGACTTTCCTGAAGATGCTATTGGAAAGCGACCACCTTGTTCTTCTCACGGATTGGGTGGCAGCCGTACGCGAGGTGAGAAGACCGCGTCCAGGAACCGCGGCCCGGACCGAAGCCCGCACACGCACGGCTGCCATGAAAAATGGCATCCTGGATACAGCTGCGGCTTCTCACGGCCGCTCGCCGTTGTGGCGAACCGTGAAGTTATCGCTGAAACAGTTCCCCGCCTATCAGACGCCATCCGACAGAGGGCGTAGGATAATTCGTCATGGCTGCGCTCTTGAAGCATCTGGTTTCAGATTCAGAATCTTCTTACGGATCAAGGGGAGCAGAGGTATGAATCGGTCAGGGTCGCGGTAGGGCTGCCAACTGCCCCCAACCTGTCAGCGCTGTCAGCCAGCTGTCACGCTGCCGACCCGGTCACAGCGCTATAAGCTTCAATAACCGCCCCCTCCTCTTGGCCAAGGTGCCCGCGCCGATGCGACGTCCTACCCGCCCTCTCCTGCTGGCCGCCACCGCCCTGCTCGCCCTTGCAGCACTGGGCATCTGGTATGGCCAGCGCCAGGAGGCGCCGGTTGCGCGCGCCCAAAGCGCCGTTCCGGTGCGCGTGGTCAGCGTTGCCCAGCAGGACGTGCCGCGCTACGCCAGCGCCATCGGCTCCGTGCTGTCGCTGCACAGCGTCGAAATAAAACCGCAGGTCGAAGGGGTGCTGACCCGGGTACTGGTCAAAGAGGGCCAGTGGGTCAAGCAAGGCGACCTGCTGGCCACCCTGGACGATCGCAGCATCCGCGCCAGCCTCGACCAGGCCCGCGCCCAGCTCGGCCAGAGCCAGGCTCAAATCCAGGTGGCCGGCGTCGACCTCAAGCGCTACCGCCTGCTCAGCAGCGATGACGGCGTGTCCAAGCAGACCCTCGACCAGCAACAGGCGCTGGTCAATCAGCTGCAAGCCACCGTAAAAGGCAACCAGGCCGCCATCGCCAATGCCGAAGTCCAGCTCTCCTACACGCAGATTCGCTCCCCCGTCACCGGGCGTGTCGGCATCCGCAACATCGACCCCGGCAACCTGGTGCGCGCCAGCGATACCCAGGGCCTGTTCAGCGTGACCCAGATCGACCCCATCGCGGTCGAGTTCTCCCTGCCGCAACAGATGCTGCCAACCCTGCAGGGCCTGCTGAAGGCGCCCACGCCCGCATTGGTGCAGGCCTACATGGACGCCGATGGCGAAAGCAACCTGCTGGGTGAAGGCCACCTGGCCCTGATCGACAACCAGATTTCGGCCAACACCGGCACGGTGCGGGTCAAGGCCGAGTTCGACAACAAGGACGGCCGGCTGTGGCCGGGGCAACTGGTGACCATCCGCTTGCGCACTGCCGTCCAGGAGAATGCCCTGGTGGTGCCGCCGCCAGTGGTGCAGCGCGGCGTCGACGGCCACTTCGTCTATCGCCTGGACGGTGACCAGGTCACCAGTGTGCCGGTCAAGGTGCTGTACCAGGACAGTGGGCTGAACATCATTGCCGGGGTCAAACCGGGCGAGCGTCTGGTGCTCGATGGCCAGTCGCGGCTCAAGCCCGGCTCGCGCGTGGAGGTCACCCCCAACGCACCGCCGCCGTCGGAAATGGCCGGCCGCCGGAGCCAGCCATGAATAGCCGCAACAGCGTGTCGGCCTGGTGCATCGACCACCCCATCGCCACGCTGCTGCTGGCTTTCGCGCTGGTGCTGCTGGGTGTAATCGCCTTTACCCGATTGCCCGTGGCGCCCTTGCCGGAAGCCGACTTCCCGACCATCCAGGTCTCCGCGCAACTGCCTGGGGCCAGCCCGGAAACCATGGCCTCTTCGGTGGCCACGCCGCTGGAGGTGCAGTTCAGCGCCATCCCCGGCATGGCCCAGATGACCAGCAGCAGCGCACTGGGCTCGACCACCCTGATCCTGCAGTTCACCCTGGACAAGAACATCGACACCGCCGCCCAGGAGGTCCAGGCGGCCATCAACACGGCTACCTCACGCCTGCCCCAGGACCTGCCCAACCCGCCGACCTGGCGCAAGGTCAACCCGGCCGACAGCCCGGTGCTGGTGCTCACCGTCAGCTCCGCACAGATGCCCGGCAACGACCTCAGCGACTATGCCGAGACCTTGCTGGCACGCCAGTTGAGCCAGATCGAAGGGGTCGGCCTGATCAACATCACCGGCCAGTTGCGCCCGGCCATCCGTGTGCAGGCGCAGCCGGAAAAGCTCGCCGCCATGGGCCTTACGCTCGCCGACCTGCGCCAGGCCATCCAGCAGACCAGCCTGAACCTGGCAAAGGGCGCCCTGTATGGCGAGCACAGCGTGTCGACCATCGCCGCCAACGACCAACTGTTCCACCCCGAGGACTACGCCAGGCTGATTGTCTCTTACCGCGACGGCGCCCCCGTGCACCTGCAGGACGTGGCCAAGGTGATCAACGGCGCCGAGAATGCCTACGTCAAAGCCTGGTCCGGCAACCAGCCGGGCCTGAACCTTGTGGTGTTCCGCCAGCCTGGCGCCAACATCGTCGACACCGTGGACCGCGTGCTCGGCGCCTTGCCCAAGCTGCAGGAGATGCTGCCGGCCTCGGTCGAGGTGTCGGTGCTGCAGGACCGTACCCAGACCATCCGCGCGTCGCTGCATGAGGTGGAACTGACCCTGATCATCGCCGTGGCCCTGGTGATCGGGGTGATGGCGCTGTTCCTGCGCCAATGGTCGGCCACCCTGGTGGTATCCAGTGTGCTGGGCGTATCGCTGATCGCCACCTGCGCGCTGATGTACGTGTTCGGTTTCAGCCTCAATAACCTGACCCTGGTGGCCATCGTCATTGCTGTCGGCTTTGTGGTGGACGACGCGATCGTGGTGGTGGAGAACATCCACCGCCATCTGGAAGCCGGCGAAGACAGCCGCACGGCGGCGCTCAAAGGGGCAGGCGAAATCGGCTTCACCGTGGTGTCGATCAGCTTCTCGCTGGTTGCCGCGTTCATTCCGCTGCTGTTCATGGGCGGCGTGGTGGGCCGGCTGTTCAAGGAGTTCGCCCTGACCGCGACAGCGACCATTCTGATTTCGGTGGTGGTGTCGCTGACCCTGGCGCCGACCCTGTGCGCGCTGTTCATGCGTCGCCCGCCCACGGAACATCACGGCGGCTTCGGGGACCGGCTGCTGAAGTGGTACGAAAAGGGCCTGGACCGGGCGCTGGCCCATCAGCGCCTGACCCTCGGCGTGTTCGGCCTGACCCTGGCCCTGGCGGTGGCGGGTTACGTGGCCATCCCCAAGGGTTTCTTCCCCCTGCAGGACACCGGTTTCATTCTCGGCACCACTGAAGCAGCAGCGGATGTGTCATACCCGTCGATGATCGACAAGCACCTGGCACTGGCGAAAATCATCGAAGCCGACCCCGCCGTGAGGGCCTTCTCCCATTCGGTAGGGGTTACCGGCAGCAACCAGACCATCGCCAACGGCCGTTTCTGGATCGCCCTCAAGCCCCGCGGCGAGCGCGATGTTTCAGCCAGCGAGCTGATCGACCGGCTGCGCCCGCAACTCGCGCAGGTGCCAGGCGTGGTGCTGTACATGCGGGCCGGCCAGGACATCAACCTCAGCTCCGGCCCGTCACGTACCCAGTACCAGTACGTGCTCAAAAGTAACGACGGCGTCGCCCTCAACCTGTGGACCCAACGCCTGACCGAGCGCCTGCGCGAAAACCCGGCGTTGCGCGACCTGTCCAACGACCTGCAACTGGGCGCCAGCGTTACCCGCATCGACATCGACCGCCAGGCTGCGGCCCGTTTCGGCCTGACCACCACCGACGTCGACCAGGCGCTGTACGATGCGTTCGGCCAGCGGCAGATCAGCGAATTCCAGACCGAGACCAACCAGTACAAGGTGATCCTGGAACTGGACGCGCAACAACGCGGCAAGGCCGAAAGCCTGAATTTCTTCTACCTGCGCTCGCCCCTGAGCAACGAAATGGTGCCGCTGTCAGCCTTGGCGCATGTCGCCGCGCCCAGCACCGGGCCGCTGTCGATCAGCCATGATGGCCTGTTCCCGGCCGCCAACCTGTCGTTCAACCTGGCCCCCGGCGTGGCCTTGGGCGATGCGGTGGCGATCCTGGAACGCACCCAGCGCGAACTGGGCATGCCCGACTCGATCAGCGGCAACTTCCAGGGCGCGGCGCAGGCCTTCCAGAGTTCGCTGTCGAGCCAGCCGTGGCTGATCCTCGCCGCACTGGTGGCGGTGTACATCATCCTTGGGGTGCTCTACGAGAGCCTGGTGCACCCGCTGACCATCATCTCGACCCTGCCTTCGGCGGGCCTGGGCGCGTTGCTACTGCTGTGGGCCATGGGCAAGGACTTCAGCATCATGGGCCTGATCGGCGTGGTGCTGCTGATCGGCATCGTCAAGAAGAACGGCATCCTGCTCATCGATTTCGCCCTTGAAGCCCAGCGCCGCCATGGCCTGACGCCCGAGCAGGCGATTCACCAGGCCTGCCTGACGCGCTTTCGGCCGATCATCATGACCACCCTGGCCGCCCTGCTCGGCGCGGTGCCGCTGATGTTCGGCTTTGGCGCCGGTGCCGAGTTGCGCCAGCCGCTGGGCATCGCTGTGGTCGGCGGCCTGCTGGTCAGCCAGGCCCTGACACTGTTCACCACCCCGGTCATATACTTGGCCCTGGAGCGCCTGTTCCATCGCCGCCAGGCCGCCAGTGCGGTCGTGCCGAGTATCCACTGAGACAAGACCATGCGTGTGCTGATCATCGAAGACGAAGAGAAAACCGCTGACTACCTGCACCGCGGCCTGAGCGAGCAAGGCTTTACCGTCGACCTCGCGCGGGACGGCATCGACGGCCTGCACCTGGCGCTTGAAGGTGACTATGCGGTGATCGTGCTCGATGTGATGCTGCCGGGCCTGGATGGCTATGGCGTGCTGCGTGCCTTGCGTGCGCGCAAGCAGACGCCGGTGATCATGCTCACCGCCCGCGAGCGTGTCGAGGACCGCATCCACGGCCTGCGCGAAGGTGCCGACGATTACCTTGGCAAGCCGTTCTCCTTCCTTGAACTGGTCGCCCGCCTGCAGGCCCTGACCCGGCGCAGCGGCAGCCACGAGCCGCTGCAGGTGCAGGTCGGCGACCTGTGGATCGACCTGATGGCGCGCAAGGCCAGCCGCGGCGGCCAACGCCTGGACCTGACCGCCAAGGAGTTCTCGCTGCTCAGCGTGCTGGCCAGGCGCCAGGGCGAAATCCTCTCCAAGACCGCCATCGCCGAGCTGGTCTGGGACATCAACTTCGACAGCGATGCCAATGTCGTCGAAGTGGCCATCAAGCGCCTGCGCGCCAAGCTCGACGGGCCATTCGACAACAAGCTGCTGCATACCATCCGAGGCATGGGCTATGTCCTGGAAAACCGTGCCGGTTAACTCCATCGCACTGCGCCTGTCGGCGCTGTTCATCCTGGTGGCGATGGGCGTGTTCCTGTTGATCGGTTCGGCACTGTACCGCCAGGTCGACCACAGCCTGGACATGCTGCCGGCGGCCGAACTGGACGCCCGCTTCAGCGTGCTTGAATCCACCCTCAACCGCTTCGGCACACCGGAGCATTGGGCAAAGATCAGCAACAAGCTCAACCTGCTCAGCGAGGAAGACAAACGCATCCGCTTCTGGGTGGTCGGCAGCGACCCGGCGTTCGAATATGGCCACCCCAGCGAAAGGGTACGCGCATTCGCCGAAGGCCCGGAGGGGATGCGCGACCTGCGCCTGCCTGACCGGCCCTACCCTTACAAGGTGCTGGTCAGCGAGTTGCCGGCCCTGGCCGCTCGCCCGCCACTGCGCTTTCTGATCGCCATCGATACCGAGACCTTCTGGCAGGCCCAGCACAGCCTGCTGGTGGCCATCGTCGGGCTGGCGGTGCTCGGAGTGCTGCTGGCCTCGGTGCTCGGCTACTGGGTGGCGCGCATTGGCCTGCGCCCGCTGCTGGCGCTGTCCAACGAGGCGCAGGCCTTGGCCCCCCCACGCCTGGATGGCCGCCTGCAAACTGTCAACCTGGCCCCGGAACTGGCGCAATTCGCCGGTGCTTTCAACGCGGCGCTCGACCGGGTCAGCCAGGCCTATTCGCAGCTGGAAGCGTTCAACGCCGACGTTGCCCACGAACTGCGCTCGCCGCTGACCAACCTGATCGGCCAGACCCAGGTCGCCCTCACCCGGGGGCGCAGCGCCGAACACTACTTCGAGGTGCTGCAATCGAACCTGGAAGAACTTGAACGCCTGCGCAGCATCATCAACGACATGCTGTTCCTCGCCAGCGCCGACCAGGGCAGCAAGGCCACCGCCCTGACCCAGGTATCGCTGGCCGACGAAGTGGCCACCACGCTCGATTACCTCGACTACATCCTCGAAGACGCCCAGGTCAGCGTCACTGTCAGCGGCGATGCCCAGGCCCCCATAGAAAAAGCCCAGTTGCGCCGGGCGTTGATCAACCTGCTGAACAATGCCGTGCAGCATACCGCGCCGCACCAAGTGATCCGCGTGCATATCGATGCCGGGCCGGAGCAGGTCAGCATTGCCGTGAGCAACCCAGGGCCGGCTATCGACGATGATCACCTGCCTCTGCTGTTCGAGCGGTTCTACCGGGTGGATGCGGCGCGCAGCAACAGTGGCGGGGGCAATCACGGGTTGGGGTTGGCCATCGTCAAGGCGATTGCGCTGATGCATGGGGGCGAGGTTTTTGTGCGCAGCGAGGCGGGTGCCAACACCTTCGGCATTCGCCTGCCAAACGCTCAACTGCAGGGTTTTGCGGCGAAGATCTAGTGTTTTTCGCAGGGATAGTTACCTTTTGCGCAACAGTGCTTATCGCGCCCGGTGCTGTTTCCAAGGCAATGAAGAGACTAACTTTAGCCCTGTCTCCATTAGCACTTGCACCGCAAGAAGGTAGTTTCAACATGTCCAACAGTATGGGTATTGCCAGCGTTTTCGTTCTGTCTTCCCTGTTGTTGTCGCCCCTGGCCATGGCCGAAGAATCTCCGGCTTTCGTCGCCCGTAATGCAGAGCTTGCAGCTGTTCACCAGGAAGCCCGCGAGGCCGTAGCGCACAAGGCCGACGCAGGCAAAGATGCAGAACAGACAGCTTCCAAGGTTTCCCTCGACGCCAATGCCGAGAGCTGATCGCGCAACGATGCCGCTCCCGTTTCCCCCCGGCTACACCATGGGCACCGCCGGTGCCGATATGTTAGCCTTTTAAAGCCGCTGCCGATCAGCGGCTTTTTTTATGTGCTTTGACGATCAGCCCGGCCGTTATTTCTCTAACAAGAAAGTTGCACATTCAAAAATAAAAACTGCCCCACCGTCAGACCAAAGGAGCTAGTACCGGTGCCTTCCGCGTTTCGTGTTACCCCGCTGTTCATTGCATTGACCGCAACGATGCCTTTCGCCGCCCAGGCAGATGAAGACAAGGCTGATGGCTTCATCGAAGGCTCGTCCTTCAACCTGCATTTTCGTAACGCCTACTTCAACCGCGACAACCACAACAGCGGCGTGCGCGACACCCGCGAGTGGGGCCAAGGCGCAGTTGCCCGCTTCGAGTCGGGCTACACGCCAGGCGTAATCGGCTTTGGCCTCGATGCGCACGCCATGCTGGGCTTGAAGCTCGATGGCGGTGGCGGCCATGCCGGCACCAGCATCCTGCCCGAACACGTGAAGGACAACGGCGAACTGGGCGCAGCCCCGCACTCGTTCTCCACCGCAGGCGCGGCGGTCAAGCTCAAGGCCTTGGACACCGAACTCAAGGCCGGTGACCTGTTCCTTACCAACCCGGTAATCGCCGGCGGCGAAACCCGCATGCTGCCGCAAACCTTCCGTGGCGTCAGCCTGACCAACACCAGCATCGACGGCCTGCTGCTCGAAGGTGGCCAGGTCAGCTTCACCAAGCCGTACAACCAGAGCGGCCACCGCCGCATCGACACCTACTACGGCTCGCTGGATGAGCACGACAAAAGCAAGCATCTGAACTGGGCTGGCGCGTCGTGGAGCGGCACCGAGAACATCACTGCCAACCTTTACGCCGCCGAGCTGAAGGATATCTGGAACCAGTACTACGCTGATTTCGACTACACCTACGTGGTCAACGACCTGGTCAGCCTCAACCCGGGCGTGCACTTCTATCACACCCAAGACACCGGCCAGGCGCTGCTGGGCAAGATCGACAACAACACCTACAGCGTGCACTTCACCGTCAACGCCGGCTACCACAGCGTTACCGCCGCCTACCAGCGGGTCAATGGCGACACGCCGTTCGACTACATCAACCTGGGCGACAGCGTGTACCTGGACAACTCGCGCATGTACTCGGACTTCAACGCACCCAACGAGCGTTCGTGGAAGCTGCAGTACGGCTATGACTTCGCCGGGCTCGGCATGCCAGGGCTGAGCACCACCGTGTCGTACTCGCGCGGCGAGGCGGACCTGACCAAGGCTGACCAGAACAACACCCACTACGACTACTACCGCGCCGATGGCAAGAACGCCCAGCACTGGGAACGTGACCTGGACGTGAAGTACGTGTTCCAGGAAGGCGACTTCAAGGACCTGTCGGTGCTGGTGCGCTATGCCGTACACCGCGGCAGCCAGGGGTATGCGTCGATCGACAACAACAGCGATAACGACGAATTGCGGGTGATCGTCGATTATCCGTTGAACGTGTTCTGACCTGGGACCGCAAGTCAGCCCCACACGGTGTGTGCCGACCGGTAGGCGCTGGCTTGCCGGCGATGGGCTGCACAGCAGCCCAATGCATGATTCCGTCGGACAAATCTTGTCCGACAATCATCACTTCCCTAGAATGTCGCCCGCCGCAACCGGCCCTGCCTCAGCAGTAGCGCGCATGCCCACTCGATTACCGCGTCTCGCACTCTACAGGTCGCACCCCGAGCTGATCCTCAATCTGGGCAGTTGCATCGCCGTGCTCGCTATCGTGGGCATCGTCAGTTATCTGTTGGGGCGCGAGCGCGAGAGTGTCGAGCAATCGGCCATCCGCTCCTCTAGCAATATCGTCCAGCTGATCGAAAGCGATATCCTGCGCAACGTCGAACTTTACGACCAATCCCTGCGCGGGCTGATCTGGGCCGTGCAGCATCCCGAACTGCTGCAGGTCGCCCCCAACCTGCGCCAGCAGATCCTTTTCAACCAGACGTTCGCGGCCCCTGTGCGCGGCGATATTCTCTGGCTCGATGCCAATGGCGACGTCGTGGGCGACTCCACCAGCGTCACCCCGCGCCAGGCCAATTTCGCCGACACCTTCGACTTCCGGGCCCATCGCCGCGACCCTGGCCTGGGCTTGTTGATCAGCCCGCCGTTCAAGGCACGGCTCGGCGACCTCGACTGGTGCATCAGTTTCAGCCGGCGCATCTCCGCAGCCGATGGCAGCTTTGCCGGGGTAGCCGCCGGAGCCCTGCGCCTCTCCTATTTCAGTGAACTGTTCCAGCGCCTTGATATCGGCCATGAAAGCAGCATCAACCTGCTCAACGTCGACGGCCAGTTGCTCGCCCGCCAGCCGCGCCGCGATCAGGACCCGTTGGTCGGCACCAGCTTCGCCGACCGCCCCAACTTCAAACGCATCCTGGGCGAGCGCAGCGGCAGCTTTACAGCCCGCTCCAGCATCTATGGCACCCAGCGCATGTACACCTTCGCCCGGGTCGCCGACCTGCCGTTGATCATACTGGTGGTGCATTCTGCCGATGAGGTGTTCCAGTCATGGCGCCGCACGGCGTTGGTGGTCAGTATTGCCACAGGCGTGCTGTGCATCGGCATTCTCTGGCTCACCCTGTTGCTGGGCCGCGAATTGCGCCGCAGGCATGAGGCGGAACAGGGTCTGGCCAGACTGGCAGCAACGGATAGCCTGACGGGCCTGGCCAACCGTCGCCGGCTGGATCAGGTGTTACGCCAGGAGTGGGCGCGCGCCCAGCGCAACCGTAAGCCGTTGGCCGTGCTGATGGTGGATGTGGATCACTTCAAGGCATTCAACCAACGCCATGGTCACGCAGGAGGCGATCACGCCTTACGTGAAGTGGCCAAGACGATCGAACAGTGCATACGACGCCCGGCAGACCTGGCGGCGCGGTATGGGGGGGAGGAGTTTCAGGTGGTTTTGCCGGAAACCGAACTGGCCGGTGCCCGTTTGCTGGCAGAGAGGATCCGGTCGCATGTCGAGGCGTTGGCACCTTTTGCCGATGATGTACACGCGGTGACGGTGAGCATCGGCATCAGCGTACACACCCCCGGCACCCAACAAGACCTCGCGACCATGCTGGGTGCCGCGGATGAGGCGCTCTACCGGGCCAAGGCCAAAGGCCGAAACCGGGTAGAGGGCCCTGCGGATTAGGAGCGGGCGCGTGCGGCGTTGCGCAGTGCCTTCACTTGGTCGTGGTTACGCTGTACGCCCTGCAGTTGCTTTTCCACGAGCATATAGCTCGAATCACTGACGGAGCGGCCCAGCTTGACCAGCTTCTCACGCGCTTCCTTGTAGGCTTTGAGGGCGTGGTCTTCACCGCGCTCTACTTCGTTGAGCACAGCCTCTTCATCCTTACCGGTAACCATCGACTTGAGGTTTACCCAGCCGCGGTGCAGGTCGCCGCTGACGCTGGTGGAGGTTTCCGGGTCGCCACCCAGGCGGCGCACTTCACTCTGCAGTTCGCCTGCTGCATTGGCGCATTCGCCAGCGCGCTGGACGAAGAACGCTTTGAGCTCCGGGTTTTTCACATCATCGGCCGACTCCTTGAACCCTTTCTCGCCGTCCTTGCTGTACTCGATCAGGTTGTTGAGCACGTCGATTACGTCTTTGTTGAGGTCGCTCATGGCTGAAACTCCTTGGCAGGTAATAGTCATGTAAACAGGAGCAGCCTTCGTGCCAAGCTTTCCATTGAATAAAATTACTTTAAAAACAATAGGTTAAAAAAATAACGCCTCGCTGGAAAACGGCGTTATGCATGATTGCCGCTTGGGCGCTCGTGCAGATTGCAGTATGGTCGGCGCACTTCCATTGCCAGGCACTGCCGATGAAACCGGAAACCCTTGAACTGCTGGTAATCCGCACCATGCCCTTCGGCAAATACCAAGGGCGGATCATCGCCGACCTGCCGGGTGACTACCTGGCATGGTTTGCGCGCAAGGGGTTTCCGGCGGGTGAGCTGGGTGGGTTGCTGGCGTTGATGCACGAGGTCGATCACAACGGCCTGGGGGATCTGCTGGTGCCGTTGCGGCAAAAGCATCGGCGCTGAGCCTGTTGCGGACTATCGCCGGCAAGCCGGCTTCCACAGGTACACCCCTGGCCTTGAGAGCCGTGGGGTAACTGGGGAGCCGAATTGCCAGCGATGAGGCCAGCGATGATCGAACGCCCTAGCCCTTGGCCGGCGCCACGACCATTTCCACCCGCTCGCTCTTCTTGATCAGCGCATACACCACCGCCGTCAGCAGGCTACCCGCGACAATGGCCAGCAGGTACAGCAGCGCATGGTTGATCGCATTGGGAATCAGCAGCACGAACAGCCCGCCATGGGGCGCCATCAGCTTGCAACCGAAATACATCGACAGCGCGCCGGTCAATGCGCCGCCAGCGATACTTGCCGGGATGACCCGCAGCGGGTCTTTGGCGGCGAACGGGATGGCGCCTTCGGAAATGAAGCACAACCCCAGCACCAGAGCGGCCTTGCCGGCCTCGCGCTCGCTCTGGGCGAACTTGCGCCGGGCCAGGAACGTGGCGATACCGAGGCCGATCGGCGGCACCATGCCGGCTGCCATGGTCGCCGCCATCGGCGCGTAGCTCGAGGATGCCAGCAGCCCTACCGAAAAGGCATAGGCCGCTTTGTTGATCGGCCCGCCCAGGTCGATGCACATCATGCCGCCAAGCAGCAGCCCGAGGAGGATGGCGTTGGTGGTGCCCATGCTGTCGAGAAACTGCGTCAGGCCTTCGAGCATGGCGGCCACCGGTTGGCCGACCACGTAGATCATCACCAGGCCTGTGAACAGGCTCGCCAGCAGCGGAATGATCAGGATCGGTTTGAGCGCATCGAGGCTGCTCGGCAGGCGTGCCCAGCGCGCAATGGCTTTGGCGCTGTAACCGGCGAGGAAGCCGGCGACGATACCGCCGATGAAACCGGCCCCCAGGGTGCTGGCCAGCAGGCCGCCGATCATGCCGGGCGCCAGGCCCGGGCGGTCGGCAATGGACCAGGCGATATACCCCGCCAGCAACGGCACCATCAGCTTGAATGCGGCCTCGCCGCCGATCTGCATCAATGCAGCCGGCAGGGTGCCCGGTTCCTTGTAGGCTTCGATGCCGAAGACGAACGACAGGGCGATCAGCAAGCCCCCTGCCACCACCATCGGCAGCATGAAAGAAACACCGGTCAGCAAGTGTTTATAAACACCGGTTTTCTCGGCCTTGCCGGCACTTGAAGCGGCTGCAGCGTCACCTGCGCTTTCCACCTTGGCCTCGGCCAGGGCCTTGTCCAGCGTGGCGCGGGCCTGCTTGAGGGCGATGCCGGTACCGCAACGGTAGATCCGCTTGCCGGCAAAACGGGCCGTGGGCACTTCGATATCGGCGGCCAGCAGCACCACGTCGGCTTCGGCGATGGCCTGGGCCGACAGCGGGTTGCGCGCGCCGACCGAGCCTTGGGTTTCTACCGTCAGTTGATAGCCAAGCTGTTGCGCGGCCTGCTGCAACGCTTCGGCTGCCATGAACGTGTGCGCCACGCCAGTCGGGCAGGCGGTTACCGCGACGAGCTTGGCCGCAGCAGTGGCCAGGGGCTGTTCGGCTTGATGAGTATCGGCCTGTACCTGGGCATTTGCGGCCGCCTCGTCGAGGAAACCTTCACGGTCGGCCAGCGCTTGCGCCGGTGTGCTCTGGAACAAACGCTTGCCCGCGAAGCGGGCCAGGTCAACCGGCCCGGTGCTGACAACCAGCACCCAGTCGGCATCAGCGATCTGCGCGGCGCTCAGCTGGCGGTCGGGATGCTCGGCATCCTGCACTTCCACGCAGGTTTTCCAGCCGCGGCGCTGGGCGGCAGCGGCCAGCAGGCGCGCGCTCAGCACGCTGGACACCTGGCCGTTGGGGCAGGCGGTGACAATGGCAATGTTCATCGGCGAGCCTCTTGTTGTTCTGTCAGTTGCACGGCGGCCTCCAGGCGCGCCAGTTGCTCGCGGTCACGGATACCGAAACCGACCTGGGTCACGGCCTGGGCGGCGATGGCCGTGGCGCGGCGCAGGGTCTGCGCAGGCGCTTCAGCCAGCAGCAGGCCGTGCACCATGCCCGCCACCAGCGAATCGCCCGCGCCCACCGTGCTGGCAACCTGCACCTGCGGTGGCTGGGCGTGCAGCGCGTGGCCAGCTGTAAACCAGCTGACGCCCTGCTCCCCCGCCGACACCACCACGTGCTCGACACCGGTGGCCAGCAGTCGCTGGGCGGCAGCCTGCTGTTCGGCGGCGCTGTGCACGTCAAGGCCAAGCACTTCGCCCAGCTCTTCGGTGTTCGGCTTGACCAGCCAGGGGGCGCTCTGCAGGCCTGCGCGCAGGGCCGCACCGCTGCTGTCCAGGGCAACCTTCAGGCCTTGGCCCTTGAGCTGTTCGAGCAACCGGGCGAACCAGTCCGGGCTGATACCGCGTGGCAGGCTCCCAGCTACCACCACGGCGTCATGCCCGGGGGCGACCTGTTCAAGCAGGCGCATCAGGGCCTCACATGCGGCCTCATCGACCTGGGGGCCTTGGCCATTGATGTCGGTCACCCGGCCATCAGCCTCGACCAGTTTGAGGTTGCTGCGCGTCTCACCCGGTACACGCACGAAGCAATCGGCAAAGCCGCGCCATTCGATCAACGCCTCGAACGGTTGCAGGTTGCCCTGGCCAAGGAAACCACCGACGGTCACGCTGTGCCCCAGGTCGGCCAGTACCTGGGCCACGTTCAGCCCTTTGCCGGCGGCATGGCTGTGCTGGTCCTGGGCACGGTTGACGTGCCCGGGGCGCAGGGCATCGAGGCTGACGGTGATGTCCAGCGCCGGGTTCAGGGTCAGGGTAAGGATCTTGGCCATTCAGTAACGCTCCACCAGCGCGCGAACCGCTGCGGCGCTGTCTTGTTGCAGGGCCTCGCGCGCCAGGGCGCGGGCCGTCTGATGATCGGCCTGGCGAACCAGGGCCTTGACTTCGGCAACGCTGCGGGCGGCCACGCTCAGTTCGTCCACGTCCAGGCCCAGCAGCACCGCCACCGCCTGCGGGTCGGCGGCCAGTTCACCGCACACCCCTACCCACTTGCCCTCGGCATGGGCAGCGCGCACGGTCATGTCGATCAGGCTCAGCACGGCCGGGTGCAGGCCGTCGGCCTGGGCCGACAGGCTGGGGTGGCCACGGTCGATGGCCAAGGTGTACTGGGTCAGGTCGTTGGTGCCGATACTGAAAAAGTCCACTTCGCGGGCCAATTGTGGCGCCAGCAAAGCGGCGGACGGCACTTCGACCATGATGCCCAGTTGCAGGTCGGCTACCGGAATTTCCTCGCGCAGGCGCTCGACCATCGCCCTCGCCTCCCGCCACTCATGCACCTGGCCGACCATCGGGAACATGATGCGCAACGGGCGCTGATCCGCGGCGCGCAGCAGGGCCCGGAGCTGGTCTTCCATGATCTGCGGGCGCTGCAAGGTCAGGCGCACGCCCCGCACACCGAGGAAGGGGTTTTCCTCGGCAGCGATCGGCCAGTAGGGCAACGGTTTGTCACCGCCCACATCGAGGGTGCGCACTACCAGTGGCCGCCCGCCCAGCCCATCGAGCACACGGCGATATTCGGCTTCCTGGGTGGCGACATCCGGCACCTGCGAGTGGGCCATGAAGATCAGCTCGGTGCGCAGCAGGCCGATACCTTCGGCGCCCTGCTCCACCACCTTGTCGATGCCGCCGCTCTGGCCGATGTTGGCGAATACTTCGACGGCATGGCCATCGCGGGTTACCGCTGGCTCATGACGGTTGGCCCAGGCTGCTTGCAGGCGCTGCTCGCGCAGGTCACGCTCGGCCAGCGCACGTTGCAACTCATCGGCTGGCGGGGCGACGCTGACTACGCCGCGCTGGCCATCGAGCAACAGCGGCGTACCTGGTTCAAGCAGCAGAATCGCCGCCCCCGCGCCGACCACCGCCGGGATGCCCAAGGCCCGCGCAACGATCGCGCTGTGAGCGGTTGCGCCGCCATGGGCGGTGACGATACCGGCAACCCGCGCCGGGTCCAGGCGGGCCACATCAGAAGGGCCGACTTCGCCCATCACCAGCACGTAAGGTTGCTCAGGCTCGGCCTGCGTCTGCACACCGCACAACTGCGCCAGCACCCGGCGGCCGATATCGCGCAGGTCGGCAGCACGCTCGGCGAGCAGCGCATCATGCAGCGCCTCTTGTTGGCGGGCCGCCGCTTCGATCACGGCCATCCACGCGGCGGCGGCGCTTTCACCCTGGGCCAGACGCAGTTCGACATCGTCGGCCAGTGCAGGGTCGGCGAGCATTTCCTGATGGGTGACGAAGATCTCGCCAACGGCCTTGTCGCTGCGCTGCACCAGGGCCTGCAGCTCGGCGTTCACCGTCTCCAGTGCCCGGCGCAGCTTGACCCGCTCCTGCGCTGGCGATTCGCCACGCAGCGGATAATCGATGTCACGCTCGACGCAGACATGGGCGGGCCCACTGGCAATGCCGGGGGCCGCAGCCACGGCCTGGATACGGCTACCGGCAGCCGGCGCCTGCAACACCTCGACGGGCGCTGGGTTCACCGCAGCCGCAGTTTTCGGCAATGGCTCAACGTCCTCACCCAAGCCCTGCTCGATTGCCGCCAGCAGTACCGGCAAGGCATCACCGGCAATGGACGGCTCGGCCAGCAGCTCCAGTTCCTGACCACGGCGTGCGCCAAGGCTGAGCAGCTTGCTCAGGCTCTTGACCGAAACCGCAGGTTGCGCGCTGTCCAGCACACGCAGGCGGATTTCGCCCTCAAAACCCTTGGCCAACTGCGCCAGGATTTTTGCCGGGCGGGCGTGCAGGCCATGTGGGTTGGCCAGCACGAAACGAGCGCTGGGCCAGTCGGGAGCGGTCTCACCACCCAGCACCTCAAGTACCGCGCGGCTGCTGGTGGCCTGGTAAAGCGTTTGCCCGCGCCCCTCGATCAGTACCTCGCACAGGCGCTCGAGCAGCGCCTGGTGGGCAGCGCCGAGGCTGGCCAGGCAAAACAGGCCATTGAGTGGCTGGTCGCGGTAGCGCAGCGGCTGTTGCGGGGTGACGAAGGCCAAGCCTGGCTGACGTACCTGCCGCTCGCTGTGCAGCCACCAGAGCCCCTCGCCCAGGGGCAAGGGCTCGGCCTGCTGCAGCACCGCGGCAAAACCATTGTCGACACACCCGGCACGCTGCAACAGGCGGGCACCGCGCCAGGCCAACTCGTCGAAGTCTTCGGCGGGCAGGTTCAAGCTGACCAGTTGCGCATCCAGCGCCAGCGCCTGGGGTGCGCCCTGCAGCAGCTTGAGCAGCGCTTCGGCGGAACTGGCACGGCGCAGGGCTTCGGCCAGGTCGGTCTCGCCCAGGGCACGGGTCAGCAACTGCAGCAAACGCAAGTGCTCGTCGGAGCGTGCGGCAATGCCGATGGCCAGGTAGACGATCTGGCCGTCCCCCCAGTCCACGCCTTCAGGAAACTGCAGCAAACGCACGCCAGTGGCATACACCAGGTCGCGGGTCTGCGGCGTGCCGTGGGGGATGGCGATGCCTTGGCCGAGGAATGTAGAACCTTGCGCTTCGCGCGCCTGCAGGCCCTGCAGGTACCCTTCGGCGACCAGGCCGTCAGCGACCAGTCGATCCGCCAGCAGGCGCAGAGCCTGGCCTTTGTCGACGGCCGTCTGGCCCATGGCTATCTGCTCTTTGGCGAGCTCGAGCATGACCTTCTCCTTTTGCAGCCCCTGCGCGCACTTTTGCACCGGGTACTGAGGTATTGTTGTGAAATTCACGTATTCAGCCAGTCAACGGCCTTGCACGAGCGGCAGGGAAGGCAGAAAAATTAGTAGCTGAAACGTTTAATCTGACCAAGCGGCCACGTTACTCGATAATCTTCCGGGGAAAAAGCCCCATCCTGTCGGACAATTGCGACAATGGTCGTCTGCGCGTGGTGGCCGGCCCGGGTCAAACTGCCCGGTCTGGTTGTACAGCCCGCCCCGGTAATAACAAGGAAAATTCGGTGAAACTCAGCGATATCGCCCGTCTGGCTGGTGTGTCCGTGACCACTGCCAGCTACGTCATCAATGGCAAGGCCGAACAGCAGCGCATCAGCAACAGCACCGTCGAGCGGGTGCGTGCGGTGGTCGAGGCCCACGGCTTCACGCCCAACCCCCAGGCTGCGGGCCTGCGCAGCCGGCATACCCGCACCTTGGGCTTCATTCTGCCGGACCTGGAAAACCCCAGCTACGCGCGCATTGCCAAGCAGCTGGAGCAAGGCGCCCGCGCCCGTGGCTATCAACTGCTGATCGCCAGCAGCGATGACAGACCCGACAGTGAGCGCCAACTGCAGCAGCTGTTCCGGGCCCGGCGTTGCGATGCCCTGTTCGTCGCCAGTTGCCTGCCCCCCGAAGATGACAGCTACCGCGAACTGCAGGACAAGGGCCTGCCGGTTATCGCCATCGACCGGCGCCTGAACCCGGCACACTTTTGTTCGGTCATCAGCGATGATCGCGATGCCAGCCGCCAGTTGGCCGATAGCCTGCTGGCCACGGCACCGCGCAGCATCGCACTGATCGGTGCGCGCCCGGAGCTGTCGGTCAGCCAGGCCCGCGCAGGCGGCTTCGACGAAGCCATGCAGGGTTTTGCCGGGGACGTGCGCCGTTATCAAGGCGAGGCATTCAGCCGCGAATGCGGCCAGCGCTTGATGCAGCAGTTGATCGACGAGCTGGGCGGCCTGCCGGATGCCTTGGTCACGACGTCCTACGTGCTGCTGCAAGGCGTGTTCGACACCCTGCAGGCGCGCCCGGCCGATTCGCGCCTGCTGCACCTGGGCACCTTCGGTGACAACCAGTTGCTCGATTTTCTGCCGCTGCCGGTCAACGCCATGGCCCAGCAACATGGCCTGATCGCCGCCACCGCCCTGGAACTTGCCTTGGCGGCCATCGAGGACAAACGCTACGAACCCGGCGTGCATGCCATCGGTCGAACCTTCAAGCAACGTATTACTGTGGCCTGAACATGCGCCTGATCGACACTCACACCCACCTGGACTTCCCCGACTTCGATGCCGACCGCACGCGCCTGCTGGCTGACGCGGCAGGGCGTGGGGTGGAGCGCATGGTAGTGCTGGGGGTTTATCAGGCCAATTTCCAGCGGGTGTGGGAGCTGGCCTGCAGCGATGAGCGCGTGCGCGCAGCGCTTGGGCTGCATCCGATCTACCTGGAGCAGCACCGCCCCGAGCACCTGGTGCAGTTGCGCCAATGGCTTGAACGCCTGCAGGGCGATCCGCGGCTGTGCGCCGTGGGCGAGTTTGGCCTGGACTACTACGTCGAAACCCTGGACAAGGCGCGCCAGCAAGCGCTGTTCGAAGCACAATTGCAGATGGCCTGTGACTTCGAACTGCCCGCCCTGCTCCACGTGCGCCGCAGCCATGCCCAGGTGATTGCCACACTCAAGCGCTACAAACCGGCGCGGGCCGGGATCATCCACGCGTTCGCGGGCAGTTATGAAGAGGCGCGCGAGTACATCAAGCTTGGTTTCCGGCTCGGGCTGGGTGGTGCCGGGACCTGGCCGCAGGCAGTGCGCTTGCGCAAGACCCTGCCGCGCCTGCCGCTGGAAAGCATCGTGCTGGAAACCGACGCCCCGGACATGGCCCCGGCGATGTTTGCCGGTGAGCGAAACAGCCCGGAGCATCTACCGGAGATTGCCGGGGCATTGGCTGAGGTGATGGGCATTGATGTGCACGTGTTGGCCGAGGCCAGCAGCAAGAATGCCTGTGAGTTGTTTGGCTGGTAGTACTGGCTAAACCCTGAACGCCCCGATCAACCGTTTCAACTCTACCACCTGCTCAGACAATGCCCGGCTGGCATCCTCGGCCTGGCAAGCCCCCAACGAGGTGTCCTGTGCCGCCTGGTTGATCGCCACGATGTTCTGGTCGATGTCATGGGCCACCGCCGTCTGCTGCTCTACCGCCGCCGCTATCTGCTGGTTCTGCTCGACAATGCCGCCAACCGCGCCAAGGATGTTGCCCAACGCCTGCTGCACCTGGCGTGCCTCCTCGACCGTGCCCGCAGCCATCTGATGGCTACTGCCCATGGCGCGAACCGCTGCCCCGACACCGTCCTGCAAACGCTGGATCATCTGCGCTATCTGCGCGGTGGAATCCTGGGTGCGCTTGGCCAAGGTACGCACTTCATCAGCGACCACGGCAAACCCCCGGCCTTGCTCACCGGCCCGAGCTGCCTCGATTGCAGCGTTGAGTGCCAGCAGGTTGGTCTGCTCGGCGATACTGCGGATCACCTCCAGGACTTGGCTGATCGCCTGGCTGTCGTCGGCCAGCTGATTGATCGCCAGCACCGTCTGGTCGATTTCGGCTGCCAGCCGGCCAATGCTGCCCTGCTGCTCTTGCACCAACGTGCGCCCATTGGCACTTTCGTGGTTGACCTGCTGCGCACCATCGGCGGCCAATGCAGCGCTGCGCGCCACTTCCTGCGCAGTGGCGCTCATCTGGTTCATCGCCGTGGCGACCTGCTCGATCTGTTCACGCTGGCCGCTGACTGACTGGCTGCTGCGTGCCGATACCGCCAGTACCTGCCCGGCCTGCGCTTCGACCGCCACAACGGTGTGGCCGACCTGCTCGATCAGGCAACGGATACGGCGCACGGTTTCGCTGAAGCCCTGGGCCAGTTCGCCCAGTTCGTCGCGGCTGTTGGCCTTGAAACTGACCGTCATGTCACCGGCCGCCACCTTGTCCATCGCGCCGCCCAGCTTGCGCAGGGTCGTGCGGATCGATACATAGAAGCCCCCGTAGAGGTAAAGGATCAGTGCGAAAACGCCCGCCAGTACGGCCCCCAAGGCGACCATGCGCAGGCGCTGCTGGCCAAGACGCTCCTGCAACTGCAGGTGCAGATGCCCAAGGACTTGCTCGTTCAGTTGGTAGGTGTGAGCCATCAGCTCACTCACCTGTTGATAGAAGGCGGGCCAGGGCGCATCAAGGGTTTCAGCGACCACCACACGCTCCTCGAACAACGCGGCGGCTTGCTTGACGGAAAGCTTGCTGGCCTGTGCCGCGGCGATCATGTCGGCAGGGACGCCGGGGTCACTGGCCAGGGCTTCATCCACCCGCATGCCATAGTCCGCCGCCAAACGCTCCAGGCGTTGCAGCAGGTCTTCGAAGCGGACGCTGCCGGATGAGTCGATGAACCCTCGGCCAAGCGCGATGGCGCCCATCGTCCTGCCCTCGCCCAAGGCCAGGGTCACCTGGGCGGTGGCAGTGCCGAGCAGTTCGCTCAACTGGCGCACCGAAACCTGGCTGTCCTGGCTGAGGCCGGACTGGCTGGCCACCAGTTTGCTCAGCACCTGTGCTTGAGCCAGCAGCTTGTCGAACAGGGCGACCTTGGCCTGCAAGGACGTTTCGGCCTGGGCGCTGGCAAAAGCGCCAGCCAGCTCGTCCAGCTTGGCCTGGGGAACCGACTCATGGCCCTGCAGGGCCTGCACCTGTGCCTGGACCTTGTCCTGCAACGCAGCGATGCGTGACTCCAGGTCGCCGGCCTGGCCCGACTGCCCGAGCACGGCATTGATCTGCATGAGGTTGCCGAGGGCTTCCAGGTCGGTGCGCAATGCCAAGCTGCCGCTAAGCGGGGTAATACCCTGCAATTGGGCACGGGTTGCCTGAAACTGCTGATAGGCGTCGCGCACCAGGTAGCTGCTGGTGGCGAGCATGGGCAGGAAGAACAGGGCGCTGATGAGGCTGAACTTCTGGCCGAAGCTCAGCCGGTTCATCAGTGCGATTGCCGGGTAGAGCAGACGCTTCACGGGGCACCTCCTTGGATTCTTGTTGTTCTGCGAGGGGTAGCACTAGGCCACCTGTATAGCGCAGATCGAACCGGAGGTTTGTAACTTAAGGTTAACCGGCGCTCAGACCAGCACCGTCCACAGCGCAAAGCCCGCATACCACAGCACCGCACAGCGCAACAGCAGCTCCCACAGGCTATCGAGCCGAGCCAGACCGCGCTGGCTGTCCTCTTGTTCGGGAATGTCATCGGCAACCCGACCGACCCTGGCCACCAGGTGCCCGGCGCTGATGTGCCAGTTGAGCAGTTCGTGCAGCATCACGCGGGTCACTGCGACGAAATTGCCGACGAGGGCGAAACTCAGGGCCAACACACGTACCGCAAGCCAGTCCATGATGTGCCGCAGCTGCTCGGCCCGGGCCTTGAGCGCAGGCTGGCAACTGTTATCGCCTGTCAGCGCCAGCAGGCGATAGGCCAGCGCCGCCCCGGGGCCGAGCACGAAGTACCAGAAGATCACGGCGAAGAAACTCTGATAGGCCTGCCACAACAAGTAGCCTTGCACGCGCACCAGCAAAGCCTGGGGTTCATCAGCCACCAGGCCCAGGTCGCGCTCGGCCACATGCAGCGCGGCCTGGTCGTCGCCGCGCCGCCAGGCATCGCGAAACGGCCCAAGGGCGGCCTTGGCATCTCCGCGGCCGAGGCTGTAGATCAGCACCAGCAGGTGCACCGGCAGGGCCAGCAAACCATAGGCCACCGGGTCGAGCACGTGCAGCAGCAACACCAGCACCGCCACGGGTGCAAGCACCAGGATGGCCAGGCTCCACCAGGGGTGCACCTTCCCGCTGCGCTCCAGGCGCACCAGCTCGCCCAGGAAGAAGCCATCGCGCTGTACCTGATGGCGCAGGGCGGAGAACTTCTCGACCCACAACGCCAGTATCAACACCAGAAAACTCATGCCTTGTCCTCGTTGTGCTGCACGGCTGCGCGGTAACGCTGCCAGTCGAATGCCGGGCCAGGGTCGGTCTTGCGCTGCGGGGCAATATCGCTATGGCCCTGGATCCGGCCCAGGTCGATAACCGGCCAGGCCGCCTGAATCTGCCGGGTGAGTTGCTCCAGCACACGGTACTGGGCATCGCTGTACGGCAGGTCGTCGGTACCTTCCAGCTCGATACCGATGGAAAAGTCGTTACAGCCTTCTCGCCCGTCAAAACATGACACGCCGGCATGCCAGGCACGGTCCAGCAACGACACGAACTGGGTCACCGCACCGTCGCGCTCCACGAACAGGTGCGCCGATACGGTCAGGTGGCTGATGCTGGCAAAGTAGGGATGTTCGCTGGGGTCCAGGCGGTTCTGGAAGAACTGTTGGACTTTGCCGCTGCCGAAGCAGGCCGGCGGCAGGCTGATGTTGTGGATCACCAGCAGGGAAATCGATTCGCCCTCGGGTCGCGCGTTGAAGTTCGGCGAAGGGCAGTGGGTGATTCCGTTTCCGTGGAACCAGCCGGTGGCACGGTCCAATTGCATGGGGCAGTTCCTGAAGAACGCTGGGTACAGAGGCGCAGTATGCCCTGCCAGTATCGCGCTTTGCATGTGAATCTGCAGTAGCAGGTCAATGAACCTGCTGCTGGCGCAAGCTTTCCAGCACGGTCTCCAGCGCCCGCTCGAAAAGCAGGCCATCGTCCAGCAGCCGCACCTCACCAAGGCGCAGTGCTTGGGCGAGGCCCAGCATGTTCCACTCGCGGACCTTCATCCCGGTGCGGTTGGCGAATACCAGGCGGTCACTGCTGTCGATACGCGCCACCAGTTTGCAGCGCAACGGCTCGTCATCGTCGAGCACTTCTATCCAGGCGCCGATGCGCAGGCGCTGTACCGCGCGCAGTTGTGCGGCTTGCTCGTCGTGCGGGTGCAGCGGCGCACAAGCGGGCTCTTCGGCCATGGCCAGCACGATGTCCTCCGCCACCAGCACTTCGGCCAGAGCCTGATCGCCTGGAGTAGGAGGTAGCTCGCCCCCTGCGCAGGCACGCAGGTGCAGTTGCTCGAGTTGCTGGAAAAAGTCGCGGGTCGCCTGCGAGTCCAGCGCCACGCCGGCCAAACCCTCACGCAATGCCTTGAGCAGGCCGGGCACTTGCTGCAGCAGGGCCTGCGGATCACGCCGGGGAATGATGCTGGCAAGCAACGTGTCCATGGTCGCAAGGGCGTTGATCCACGCCGCGGAGCCCTCACCCTGTTTGAGCCAGGCCAGCAGCAGCACCTGGCTCCAGGCTTGCACCAGCATCTGCACGACTGCTTGAGGCAGCACCCGACCGCGCAAGCGCTGGTTGAGTACCTGTTGCACCTGCTGGCGAGCCTGCACGGCGCGCGCACGCCCTTCTTCGGCATCGCGGGTGCGTTGTTCGAGCAGTTCGTTGCGCCGCCGTTCATCCTGGCTGAAGGCCATGAAGTCCTCCAGCAGTTCGGCGAACAGGGCCGAGTCCTCGGTGAAGTCATTGAGCAGACGCTGGACGATGCGCCCTACACGCAGGTGCAGGCTGTCACGCAGGCCTTCGCTACCGGTTTCCCAGCCGATCGAGGCTGCAGCGATCTCATTGAGCAAGCGCCGAGCAGGGTGGCTGGCGCGGCTGAACAGCCCTTTGTCGAGCAATGCCACCTTGAGCAACGGGATGTGCAGGCGGGCAATCAGCGCCCGCAGGCTGTGCGGCAGGTTGTCATCGGCCTGGACGTAGTCGAACAGCAGGCCGACCAGGTTGATCATGTCTATGTCGGCCGTGGCAATACGCCGGCGGGTGCCACTGCGCACGCTGACCCGCAACAGCAACTGTTCGAGCTGCTGGCCGAGGTCGAAATCGTCTTCGTCGAAGGTAGCCGGCACATAGTGCTGCAAATGCGTGAGCAGGCGCAGCAGGTCGGCGGTGCTTATCGGCTGGGCTGTGGCAATGGATTGCAAGCGTGGCGCGATCCTGCCGCGGGCCGGTGCCAGCAGCCCTTGCACCGAGGTGAAGAAAGCCTGGCCGGCACTGTCCGCGCCGATGGCCTCGTCAGGCCCCAGGCTGGCCGGCGTCCGCCGCGAGCTCAGGCGACAGTCCTCGGCACGCCGGCGCGGCGCAGGCGGCAGCTCTGCCAGCACGCCGGCAGCGGCCAGCAACTGGTTGGCTTCGCCATAGAGCACGTCGGTATCACGCAGCACGTAACGTTCGAACAACTTCAGCAGGACCAGTTTGACCCGCAGGCCAACACCCAGGTTACGCCCGGCATCAAGGAAGTAGCCACACAATGCACCAGGCGCCAGGGGGCTTTTTTGCAGGTCCAGCGTACATTCGAGCAGGGCCTGCAAACGCAGGGTCAACTGCTCCAAGGCAATTGCGTCGCGCGACAGCACGCGCGCAACCATACCCTCGACGGTCGCTGCCCGCTCCTGTTGCGCCTTGTTTTTCGGGTGATCGGTAATGGCCACGAAGCCCAGTGGCTCGGCCTCACCTATGCGGGCGAACCTCTCGTAGAACCTGTCGAGAAAGCCGCGCTCGATGCTCTTGCGCTTGAGGCGCAAGTCGCGCATAGCCTCGAAATACAGGTTCTGATCGAAACGGTCAGCAGCCTTCTCGGCCATTTCAAAGAGGGTATCGTCAGCGTTGTCGAACAAAGCCTGCAAGCCCTGGCGCAATTGCAGGGCCGCCTTGTCGCGCACCTGCAGCAACAGCATCGGCAGGCAAGGCAAGGGCGTGCGCGCACCCCGATCGATGGCGGCCGCCAGGGGCACCACCTTGCCTTCTTTATGCATCCCGAACTCCTTGCTGGGCGACGTGTTCGATAAAAGTGAAAAATCGTCAAAGCTATGACGCCAAATACTGGGCGCCATTATCGGTAAAAATGCCGATACCTGCCAGCACCTCTTCACTCGCCGGTAAATGACTGTATTTTTTGCCAAATGCTCACTCGGCCTGACCAAAGGTCAGGTGCAAGGCGGCTGTAAACAGCGGCCCCCTGCCCTATAATCGCCGGCAACTTGCTTGTGGAGCCGACCATGCCGAACCTACGCCTTGCCGACCTGACCGCCGAGATCGAAGCCAACGTGCGCCGCGCCCTGCTGGAGGACATCGGCAGCGGCGACATCACCGCGCAGCTGATTCCGGCCGAGCGCCTGGCCAAGGCCACCATCATCACCCGCGAAGATTGCGTAATTGCAGGCACCGCCTGGGTCGATGCCGTATTCCGTCAACTCGACCCGCGTGTGGCGGTGCACTGGCAGGTGGCCGATGGTGACCGCGCCACGGCCAACCAGGTGCTGTTCCACCTCGAAGGCCCGGCACGTTCACTGCTCAGCGGCGAGCGCAGTGCGCTGAACTTCCTGCAGATGCTGTCGGGCGTGGCCACACGTGCCCGTGCGCTCGCCGACCTGGTCGAAGGTACCCAGGTGCAACTGCTCGACACCCGCAAGACCCTGCCCGGCCTGCGCCTGGCGCAAAAATATGCAGTGACCTGCGGCGGCTGCCACAACCATCGCATCGGCCTGTTCGATGCCTTCCTGATCAAGGAAAACCATATTGCCGCCAGCGGCGGTGTGCCCGAAGCAGTAGCGGCAGCCCACCGCATTGCTCCGGGCAAGCCGGTGGAAATCGAGGTGGAAAGCCTGGATGAACTGCGCCAGGCGTTGAGCGCCGGTGCCGACATCATCATGCTCGACGAGCTGAGCCTGGACGAAATGGGCGAAGCGGTACGCATTACCGCTGGCAAAGCCAAGCTGGAGGCCAGTGGCGGGGTGACCGAAAGCACCCTGCGGGTGATTGCCGAGACTGGGGTGGACTACATCTCCATTGGTGCGATGACCAAGGATGTGAAGGCCGTCGACCTGTCGATGCGCCTGAGCCTCTGAAGCGGGCGAAACCTGCACAAAACCCAAGACACAAAAAAACCGGCCAGATGGCCGGTTTTTTTGTGCGCTGCGGATCAGAACGAGGCGTTGGCCAGGCCGTCCAGGTAGCGCTCGACGTCCAGCGCAGCCATGCAGCCGGCACCGGCAGAGGTGATCGCCTGGCGGTAAACGTGGTCAGCCACGTCGCCTGCGGCAAACACGCCTTCGACATTGGTGGCGGTAGCGTTGCCTTCACGGCCGCCGTTGACCACCAGGTAGCCGTCCTTCAGGGTGAGCTGGCCTTCGAACAGCGAGGTGTTCGGCGTGTGGCCGATGGCGATGAACACGCCGTCGACCTTGATTTCGTCGCTGCTGCCATCGTTGTTCTTCAGGCGCGCACCGGTCACACCCATGTTGTCACCCAGCACTTCGTCCAGGGTAGCGTTGAGCTTGAGCTCGATCTTGCCTTCGGCGACACGGGCGTTGAGCTTGTCGACCAGGATCTTTTCGGCGCGGAACGTTTCGCGGCGGTGCACCAGGGTTACCTTGCTGGCGATATTGGCCAGGTACAGCGCCTCTTCAACGGCAGTGTTGCCGCCGCCGACCACAGCCACCGGCTTGTTGCGGTAGAAGAAGCCGTCGCAGGTAGCGCAGGCCGACACACCCTTGCCCATGAAGGTTTCTTCCGAGGGCAGGCCCAGGTATCGCGCGCTGGCACCGGTGGCGATGATCAGTGCATCGCAAGTGTACTTGCCGCTGTCACCCTGCAGGGTGAAGGGCTTGTTGGCCAGGTCGACGGCGTTGATGTGGTCGAAGACGATCTCGGTCTCGAAACGCTCGGCGTGTTCCTGCATGCGCTGCATCAGCGCCGGGCCGGTCAGGCCATGGGGGTCGCCAGGCCAGTTGTCGACTTCGGTGGTGGTGGTCAGTTGACCGCCGGCCTGCATGCCGGTGATCAGCAGCGGCTTGAGGTTGGCGCGGGCGGCGTACACCGCGGCACTGTAACCGGCAGGGCCGGAACCGAGGATGATGACGCGCGAATGACGTACTTCAGACATGTCGAACTCCTGTCGAGCGGGCCTCAGGGGCCGGCATCGGTATACCGGCTGCGCCAGCTGAAATTAAAAAGGACCCACGCAGCACTTGGGGAAGGCTACAACGCGCAGGTCCGAAACCTGAAAGTTGAGCGCACTGTAGCGAGGTGGCAGAGATTAAGGAAATATCCTTCGACAATCCACCTCATAGGCATCCTCTATACGTCAATTTCTCCTATGGAAAAGGCCGTCGTGCTTTTGTTACAGGCAGTTTCCCATCCTCTGCCCGCCTTTCGTCGGCGCGGCAAAGCCGGTAAGGTCAGCGCGTTTTCCCTTCTCTGCGGAGCGTCTCGATGCAAGCCCCTGTCCTCTCTGGCCCCCAGTACCTGCGCGAAGGCCTGAAACTGGTGCTCAGCCCCAATCTGCGGTTGTTCGTACTGCTGCCGTTGGCGATCAACCTGCTGCTGTTCGGCGGCATGATCTACTTCGCCGGCCACCAGTTCGGCCTTTGGCTCGATGCCCTGATGCCTACCCTGCCGGACTGGCTGAGCTTCCTCAGCTACATCCTCTGGCCGCTGTTCGTCGCCTTGCTGGTATTGATGGTGTTTTTCACCTTCACCCTGGTGGCCAACATCATCGCCGCGCCTTTCAATGGTTTTCTGGCCGAAAAAGTCGAGGTGGTGGTACGTGGCGAGGACAACTTCCCGGCGTTCAGCTGGGGCGAGCTGGTGGCGATGGTGCCACGCACCTTCGGCCGCGAAATGCGCAAGCTCGGCTACTTCCTGCCACGGGCCATCGCGCTGTTCATCCTCTCGTTCATCCCGGTGGTGAACGTGATCGCAGCGCCGCTATGGCTGATCTTCGGTGTGTGGATGATGGCCATCCAGTACATCGACTACCCGGCGGACAACAACAAGATGAGCTGGCAGGACATGCTCGCCTGGCTGCGCCAGAAGCGCTGGCAAAGCCTGGGCTTTGGCGGCATCACCTACCTGGCGCTGATGGTGCCGGTGGTGAACGTACTGATGATGCCGGCTGCGGTGGCAGGGGCCACGCTGTTCTGGGTACGCGAGCGCAACTGATCCCCGGCCCGCATGCGCGGCCCGCCATAGGCGCGGCCTTGTGTCGCGAAAGGGCCGCAACGCGGCCCCAGCAACATGTGCATCACCGCCGAATCCAGGGCCTTACTGCCCCAACCGGCTGGAAAACTGCCCGACCGCATCCACAACTTTCTTCGCCCCTTCCTGAATCTCGACGATCACCCCACCGGTATCCGCCGCCAGCGCTAGCCCCTGTTCGGCCTGGCGCTTGCTGGTATCGATGATGTCCACAGCCGCCTGGGCCAGCTGCTCGTTCTGCTGCACCACCTTGGCGATTTCTTCGGTGGCGGTGCTGGTACGTGAAGCCAGCTGGCGCACTTCGTCGGCCACCACGGCAAAGCCGCGACCCTGCTCACCCGCCCGGGCGGCCTCGATGGCCGCGTTGAGCGCCAGCAGGTTGGTCTGCCCGGCAATGTCGCTGATGGTCTTGATGATCGCGCCGATCACCTTGGACTGTTTGTCCAGCGCCTGGATGCCTTCTGCGGCTTCCTGCATCGACCCTTCCAGCCCACGCATCACTTCGACGGTCTGTGTGACCACATCGGTGGCCTTTTGCGCACTGTTGTCGGTTTCCAGCGAGGTGTTGTAGGCGATGTCGGCTGCCTGCGCCACGGCCTGCTCCTGATTGACCTGGTCGGTGATCACGGTGGCGAACTTCACCACCTTGTACAGCACATCATGGGCATCGATGATCGGGTTGTAGGAAGCCTCCAGCCATACAGTACGCCCATGGGCGTCGATCCGTTTGAACCGATCGGCCACGTATTCACCGCGGCGCAGCTTGTCCCAGAACGCCTGATAGCCCGCCGAATTGGCTTCTTCCGGCTCGCAGAACATGCGGTGGTGCTTGCCGCGAACCTGCTCCAGGCTGTAGCCCACCGTTTGCAGAAAGCGATCGTTGGCAGTCAGCACCTGGCCGTCCAGGTTGAATTCGATCACCGCGGTGGAGCGCATCAGTGCCTTGATCAGGCTTTCATGTTCGCGCGAGGTCTCGATGGTGCGGGTCAGGTCGCTGCAGTGCATGGAAAAATGCCTGATGCGCCCGTCACTGCCCTTGACCGGCTGCAGGATCGAGCGCAACCAGGCTTCTTCGCCGTTGCCACGCAGCAACCGGAAAGCACCGTTGAGGTGTTCCCCGCGGCTGATAGCGCTTTTCATGCGTTGGTAGAAATCGAGCTTCTTCACATGTTCCGGCACGATGTCTTCAATATTGCGCCCGATCAATTGCTCGCTGCGGTAAAGCATCTCTTTCTCGAAATTACCGTTGATCAGTTCGATACGCCCCTGGGGGTCGAGCTGAAGCACCAGCATTTCGCTGTCCAGGCTGTTCTTGATCTGCTCGATGGAATGAAGCTCCTCTCGCAGTTGCTGGATTTCTTTTTTGAGCTTGCTGTTGAACATCACCGCTCCCGGAGCGAGTCACCTGATCGAATGCATCTTCATCGGCTGCCTGGCAGGGCTCTTGAGTGCTGCACGAGGAAATATTCATCCCGCTGGAACTGCCGGCAATCAGGCGTCATCGGCACGTCACAAGGCTGTCACATAAGCGCAACGCAGCAAGCGGAAACTTTTTTCATGAACACACCTGCCCTACGCATTACCCTCGTCAGTGAAACCTTCCCACCCGAAATCAACGGCGTGGCAAATACGCTCGGCCGACTTGGCGATGGCTTGCGGCAGCGTGGCCACCAGGTGGAGATCGTGCGGCCACGCCAGGCCGGTGAATTGCCCGCAGGCGACGATCAGGACCTTTTGCTGTGCCGCGGCTGGGGCCTGCCGGGCTACCCGGGGCTGCAATGGGGCGAAGTGTCGATGCACAAGCTGTTGAGGCGCTGGCGCCGGCAGCGCCCGGATGTGCTGTACATTGCCACGGAAGGCCCGCTGGGGCTCAGTGCGTTACGGGCGGCCCGGCGCCTGGGCATCGCCGTGGTCAGTGGTTTCCATACCAATTTCCCGCAGTATTGCGGCCGGTATGGCCTTGGCCTGCTGGCGCGGTTGCTCACCCATTACCTGCGTTGGTTCCATCGACGCACGGCCACCACCTTGGTGCCCAGCGCCAGCCAGAAGCTGGAACTGGAGCGGCGTGGCTTCGAACGCCTTACGTTGATGGCCCGTGGTGTCGATGCCTGCCTGTTCAACCCGGCCAGGCGCAGCCAGGCGTTGCGTGACGCCTGGGGGTTGGGCCCTGAAGACATCGCCGTACTGCACGTCGGGCGCCTGGCGGCGGAAAAGAATCTGGGGCTGCTACGGCCATGCCTGGACGCCCTGAAGAAGACTTATCCACACACGCGGCTGCGCTTGGTCGTGGTTGGCGACGGCCCGCAGCGTGCTGCTCTCGAACAGCAGCTGCCCGATGCGGTGTTCTGTGGCGCCCAGCGGGGTGAAGCACTGGCCGAACACTATGCCAGCGGCGACCTGTTCCTGTTCCCCAGCCTGACCGAAACCTTTGGCAATGTCGTGCTCGAAGCCATGGCCTCGGGGCTGGCGGTAGTTGCCTATGATGAGGCCGCTGCCGCCCAGCATATCCGCCACGGGCACAGTGGCGCGCTGGCCATGCCCGGTGATCAGGCGGCGTTCATCGATGCAGCCTGCTGGCTGCTCGAAGAAAGCGAAACCCTGCGCCGGGTTCGCCTCAATGCCCGCCAGCATGCCAGCCGCCAAGGCTGGCCGGCGATCGTCGAGCAATTCGAGACGCATCTGTACAGCGCGTACCTGGCAGCGCCTGCGGGTACCGAGCCTGCAGGCACCGCTCTGGCGGTCAAGCCAGGGTCGACAGCGCCTCGCGGCTGAACGGCAGCACCTGCGCTTCGCGGCCTTCGCGAACCTTCTGCGCCCATTCGGCATCCACCAGCAGTGCCCGGCCTACGGCCACCAAGTCAAATTCCTCATCACCCAGGCGACGAAGCAAGCCTTCGAGGCTGGCGGGCTTGGCCACCTTGTCGGTATCGACCATGAACTGCAGGAACTCGCCATCGAGCCCGACGCTGCCCACGGTAATGGTCGGTTTGCCTGTCAGCTTGCGTGTCCAACCGGCGAGGTTCAACTCCGAGCCTTCGAACTCCGGCTCCCAGAACCGTCGCGTCGAGCAGTGAAAGATATCCACACCCGCATCGGACAGGGGCTTGAGGAAAGCGGCCAGCGCCTCAGGTGTTTCAACCAGGCGAGCGTTGTAGTCCTGCTGCTTCCATTGCGAGAAGCGCAAGATGATCGGGAAGTCAGGGCCCACAGCTGCCCGCACGGCCTGGATCAGCTCGATGGCAAAGCGCGAGCGGCCCGCCAGGTCGCCGCCGTACTCATCTTCGCGACGGTTGCTGGCGGCCCAGAAGAACTGGTCGATCAGATAGCCATGGGCGCCATGGATCTCCACGCCGTCCATGCCAATGGCCTGGGCATCGCGTGCTGCAGCGGCGAACGCGGCGATCACCTCACGGATATCGCCCTGTGTCATGCCGTGCACCAGCACCTGCCCATCCTTGACCTTTTCGCTTGGCCCATAGCCCGGCACTCCGGCGTCCGGTTCGGTACCCAGGCGGCGTACCGCGCCCACATGCCACAACTGCGGGACGATACGCCCACCTTCGGCATGGACAGCATCGACTACGCGCTTCCAACCGGCCAAGGCGTCTTCCCCATGAAAACGCGGGACATTGGCATAGCCGTTGGCGGCCTTGTGTTCAACCGTTGTGCCTTCGGTGATGATCAGGCCCACACCTGCGGCGGCGCGGCGGCGGTAGTACTCGACCATGCCATCATGGGGTGCGCCGCCGGGGCAGAAGGTACGGGTCATCGGCGCCATGACGACGCGGGTCGGCAACTCGAGCGCGCCGAGGGTGAAAGGCTTGAAAAGAGGGTTGGTGGGCATTGGGCGCTTCCGTCTGGGTGAGGAAATACGCCTGAGGTTAGGGCCAGTGGAAGGCGTGGCCCAGCATTATTGATCGGGGTGATTCTGCGGTATCGCTGGGGGCGCGAAGCGGCCCCAGGGATAGTCAGCCCAACGCTTTCTCGATGGCTTGCACCACGGTTGGATCATCCGGCGCTGTACGCGGCGCAAAGCGCGCCAGCACCCGCCCGTCCTTGCCCACCAGAAACTTCTCGAAGTTCCAGCTGATATCGCCAGGAAACTCAGCGCCCTCACCCGCCAGCAGGCGGTACAGCGAATGGCGCTGCGGCCCGTTGACCTCAAGCTTTGCCCCCAGCGGGAAGCTCACGCCATAGTTTAGGCTGCAGAACTCCTGGATTTCCTTCTCGCTGCCGGGCTCCTGGCCCGCGAACTGGTTGCAAGGCAGGCCAAGCACGTTGAAGCCTTTACCCTTGAACTGCTGTTGCAGCTTTTCCAGCGAAGCGTATTGCGGCGTCAGGCCACACTTGGAGGCGACATTGACCACCAGCACTACCTGGCCCTTGAATGGTGCCAAGGGCAGGTCCTGGCCGTTCAGCGCCTTCAACGTCAGGTCGTGAAATGCACTCATGTTGAATCCCCTCTCAGGTTCCCGGTTGCCGCTGGGGCGAACAGCGCCCACTAAAAAGGCGCTCATCCAAGCCGTGCACCTCCCGGGAGGTTTGTCGGCTTGTCCGAGCGCCTGGCGACTTTCTGAGCTTAGCGCAGAAAATCAGTGGTGATGGCCACCTTCGCCGTGGACGTGACGGTGAGCGATTTCTTCTTCGCTGGCATCACGCACGTTGACGACCTTGACCTGGAAGGTCAGACGCTGGCCGGCCAGCGGGTGGTTGCCGTCGACAGTCACGTCGTCGCCGTCCAGGTCGCGGATGGTGACGATCTGCATCTGGCCGTCCGGTGCCGAAGCGTGGAACTGCATGCCCACTTCCAGCTCGTCGACACCCTCGAACATGCTGCGGTTCAGGGTGCTGACCAGTTCGGCCAGGTACTCGCCGTAGGCCTCTTCAGGCTCGATGCTGACGTTCAGTTCGTCGCCAGCCTGTTTGCCTTCCAAGGCTTTTTCCAGGCCCGGGATGATGTTGGCGTGACCGTGCAGGTAGACCAGCGGCGCGCCACCGGCGGAGCTGTCGATGGTCTCCCCGGCGTCGTTGGTCAGGGTATAGTCGATGGAGACTGCCTTGTTGGCGGCGATCAGCATGGGGCAAGACCTTTTGCAAAAGAATGTAGAGCGCACAAGTGTAACCAACGCATCGCCCGATTGCGAACGCAGCGCGGCTGCGGGAAGACCCATCAGTCGGATCATGGGCTTTCACCAGGACACCGAAGGCCACTGGGTGGTCGACCTGTCTTGCGGCCACACCCAGCACCTGCGCCACCAGCCACCGTGGCAGGCGCGCCCGTGGGTGCTCGACCCCCGCCAGCGTGCGCTGCGAATTGGCCAGGCTTTCGCCTGTGGCTGGTGTGCACAAGCGGCCGATAGCGATACCCTTGGCCGTTGATTCCTTGCAACGCTTATTCCGAGAAGCACGCATGCAAACATTTTTCATTGCGCCGACCGACTTTGGTGTCGGCCTGACTTCCATCAGCCTCGGCCTGGTGCGTACTTTGGAACGCGCCGGGCTCAAGGTCGGCTTTTTCAAGCCGATCGCCCAGCCCCACCCCGGGGATACCGGCCCGGAACGCTCCAGCGAACTGGTCGCACGCACCCACGGTATCAAACCGCCAATGCCGCTGAGCCTTGCCCAGGTCGAGCGCATGCTCGGCGATGGCCAGCTGGACGAACTGCTCGAAGAAATCATCCGCCTTTACCAGCAGGCTTGCGTGGGCAATGACGTGGTGGTGGTCGAAGGCATGGTGCCGACCCGCCACGCCAGCTACGCAGCGCGGGTCAACCTGCACCTGGCCAAAAGCCTGGATGCCGAAGTGATCCTGGTGTCGGCACCGGAAAACGAAGTGCTCAGCGAACTGTCCGGGCGGGTCGAGCTGCAGGCTCAACTGTTCGGCGGCCCGCGCGACCCGAAAGTGCTCGGGGTGATCCTCAACAAGGTTCGCACCGACGAAAGCATGGCCGAGTTCGCCGCGCGCCTGCGCGAGCACTCGCCGCTGCTGCGCGGCAACGACTTCAAGCTGCTCGGCTGCATCCCCTACCAACCCGAACTCAACGCCCCACGCACCCGCGATGTGGCTGACCTGCTTGGCGCCCAGGTGATCAACGCCGGTGACTACGAGCAACGGCGCATGAACAAGATCATCATCTGTGCGCGCACCGTGGCCAACACCGTGCCGCTGCTCACCCCAGGCACCCTGGTGGTGACCCCGGGCGACCGCGACGACATCATCCTTGCTGTGAGCCTGGCCGCGATCAACGGCGTGCCGCTGGCCGGCCTGTTACTGACCAGCGACAGCAAGCCCGATGCACGCATCCTCGGTTTGTGCCGCGGCGCCCTGCAGGCGGGCCTGCCGATCCTCTCGGTCAGCACCGGTTCGTACGACACGGCCAACCAGCTCAACTCACTCAACCGCGAGATCCCGGTGGACGACCGTGAGCGCGCCGAATTCATCACCGATTTTGTCGCCAGCCACCTCGACGCTGCATGGCTGCACCAGCGCTGCGGTACGCCGCGTGAGTTGCGCCTGTCGCCTGCGGTGTTCCGCTACCAGCTGATACAGCGGGCGCAGCAGGCCAACAAACGCATTGTCCTGCCCGAAGGCGCCGAGCCGTTGCTGGTGCAGGCGGCTGCGATCTGCCAGGCGCGCGGCATCGCACGGTGCGTGCTGCTGGCCAAGCCCGAGGAAGTCGAAGCGGTGGCCCGTGCGCAGGGGATCACCCTGCCGGCGGACCTGGAAATCCTTGACCCTGAGCTGATTCGCGGGCGCTATGTCGAGCCGATGGTCGACCTGCGCAAAAGCAAGAACCTCAATGCGCCGATGGCTGAGCAACAGCTGGAAGACCCGGTGGTGATCGGCACCATGATGCTTGCGCTGGACGAGGTCGACGGCCTGGTCTCCGGCCTGGTGCACTCCACCGCCAACACCATCCGCCCTGCCCTGCAGTTGATCAAGACTGCGCCAGGCGCCAGCCTGGTATCTTCGGTCTTTTTCATGCTGTTCCCCGAGCAGGTGCTGGTGTATGGCGACTGCGTGATGAACCCGCACCCCAGCGCCAGCGAGCTGGCTGAAATCGCGCGGCAGAGCGCCGAATCGGCGCAAGCCTTCGGCATCGCGCCACGGGTGGCGATGATCAGCTATTCAAGTGACTCGGCGAGCGACGAAGAAGTCGAGAAAGTGCGCGAAGCAACGCGCCTGGCGCAGGAAGCCGAGCGGGGCCTTGTGATTGACGGCCCGCTGCAGTACGACGCTGCCGCCAACCCGGCAATCGCCCGCCAGTTGGCGCCCAACAGCCAAGTGGCCGGGCGCGCCACGGTGTTCGTGTTCCCTGACCTGAACACCGGCAACACCACCCACAAGGCGGTGCAGCGCAGTACCGATGGGGTCAGCCTGGGGCCGATGCTGCAAGGGCTGCGCAAACCGGTGAACGACTTGCCGCGCGGCGCACAGGTGGACGATATCGTGCACACGATCGCGCTTACAGCCATCCAGGCCAGCGTGGTGCGTTAAAACCTGGGCTGCTTTGCAGCCCAATCGCCGGCAAGCCGGCTCCCACCGGGATGTGTGGCGCTTGCGATCCCGGTGGGAGCCGGCTTGCCGGCGATTGGGCCGCACAGCGGCCCTCATGGTTTACGGATACTGCTGCACCTGGCCCTGCTGATCATACTGCTGACCGGGAATAGGCTTGAGGTTGACCTCGACGCGACGGTTCTGCGCCCGGCCATTGGCATCGGCGTTGCTGGCAATCGGCTGGTCCGGGCCCATGCCACGCACCGACACGCGCGAGGCGTCCACGCCTTGCGAGGTCAGGTAGGCGCTCACTGCCTGGGCACGGCGCTGCGACAGGTCCATGTTGTGCTGGCGGCTGCCGGTACTGTCGGTGAAACCAACCACTTCGATGGTGTTCTGGTTGAACTGTTTGAACGAGGTCGCCAGGTTGTTCAGCGGCGAGTAGAAGCTTGGCGCGATGTTCGCCGAATCGGTGGCGAACGTGATGTTGCCTGGCATGATCAGCTTGATCTGGTCACCCTGGCGCTGCACTTCGACGCCGGTGTTGGCCATCTGGGCACGCAGTTCGGCTTCCTGCTTGTCGGCGTAGTAACCGTAACCGGCAGCGGCAGCACCTACCGCAGCGGCGCCGATCAGCGCGCCCTTGCCCCGGTTGTCGTGGTCGATGGCGGCACCGGCGATGGCGCCGGCCAGCGCGCCCAGGCCGCCGTACTTGGCGGTCTTGCTCATCCCGGTCGACCCACCCTGCGCCTGACCTTGGCTGTCGTAGGGGTTCTGGCCGGCACAGCCGGTCATCAGGGCTGCAGCGGTTGCGACGATAATCAGGCGACGCATGGTGAACATGGACAAGCTCCTACAAGAATTCGTGTGTGCGGCAAATCATGAATGCATTTATGCCAGCCTTGGATCGCGCTTGAGCGAAAAAATTCCATGAAAGGCTGTTTATGCTGGCTCAGGCCCGCACGAAGGGGTTCTCGCGCATTTCGTCACCCAGTCGGGTATCAGGGCCGTGGCCGGTGATCACGATTGCATCCTCATCCAGACGATACAGCCGCTCCTTGATCGAGCGAACGATAGCCCGCTGATCGCCGCCCCACAAATCGGTGCGGCCAATGCCACGGCGGAACAGGGTGTCACCGGCAACCAGCAGCTTGGCGTCAGCGAACCAGAAGCTCATCGAACCCGGCGTATGCCCTGGCGTGTGCAACGCCACGCCACAGCCGCAGGCCAGCGCTTCATCGTCACCCAGCCAGCGGTCTGGCGAGGGCACCGGTGTATACGGGACGCCGAACATCTGGCATTGCATTTCCAGGTTGTCCCACAGCACTTGGTCGTCCTTGTGCAGGTGCAAGGTCGCACCAGTGAGCTCCTTGAGCTTGCCCGAGGCGAGGAAGTGATCGAAGTGCGCATGGGTGTGGATGATGCTCACCAAGGTCAGGCCGTGGGCCTGCAGGCGGGCGAGGATCTTGTCCGGGTCACCACCCGGGTCGACGACGATGGCCTTTTTGGTAAGCGGGTCGCCGATCAAGGTGCAGTTGCACTGCAAAGGCCCGACGGGGAAGGTTTCGCGGATGAGAGCTAGCGACGCTTTTTCCATGAATGACCACAGCAATCAATTGAATAAAGTCTGAACACGAGCCAGCGCATCGAGGATCACGACCTCGGGAACCGACTCGACCCGTTTGGCGCCTCTGGCTTCAAGGTCGACCGTGCGAATCTGGTTGCAGAGCACTACGCCTTGGGTCTGGGTGCCCGCACCACTGAGAGTGACCGCAAAACCCGCATGCCTGGCGAAATCCCCACCTTGGGATATGGGAACGATCACGGCCAGCCCGCAAGCATTGAATGCTGCTGGCGTGACTACCAGGGCTGGGCGCCCGGCCCCTTGCTGCTCGCGACCGGCAGTAGGGTCGAGATTGACCCGAACAATATCGCCTCGGCCGAATTTAGCCCGCTTCACACTTCACGCCCCACTGGACGCATGGCGTTCCAGTCAGCCATGTCCTCGGGCTCCGGCGCATTCAGGTCACATTGTGCCATCAGCTCTTCAAGTGTGTATCTGGGATTGGCCCTGACAGGTTTGAGGACCATGGTCTCGCCTTGCGTGTCCAGGCTCAGTGTGGAGCCGACGCCAAGATGCATCTGTTTGAGCACTGTTGCCGGCAAACGAATCGCCGCACTGTTGCCCCACTGCTGAATCTTTATCTGCATGAGTATCTCCCAAGGTAGATACATAGTAGAAACCCTCCAAGTGAATGCAAGTGAAATGTAGAAACTTCGTATCTACATTGTCACTTGTCAGGCCCCGATAAAAGCCCGCATTCCACGAGTAGGATATGCCTCACAATGCCTTGGGAATCGACTCACAACCGGCCCTGGCGGCACTACGGGCCATGCGACCCGCCACCAGGCCTTACGGCAAATACAACCTGAACAATCCCCCGCCAAGCGCCCCACCATTGGCGATCTCGATTCGCCCGCGCACGCCATCGCGCTCATGCAGCGCAGCGATGCGTGCCGCGAAATAAAGGCCAAGCCCGGTGCTGCCGCTCTGCGCATCGATGCCCTGTACATAATCCTGCTGCCGCTCGAGCATGCGCGCCGGGTAGCCTGGGCCGTCATCGTTGACGCTGATCACCAATTGCTCGTTCTCTTGCGCGATGCTGATCAACAGCGCATGCCCGGCATAGCGGGTGGCGTTGGTGATCACATTGGCGATCACCGAGGCGACCAGTTCCCGATCGAAGAAACCCAGCGGATTTTCGCTGTCGATGCGCCAGGTGGCGAGGATATCGTTGTGCTCAAGCACTTGCTGATGAGCCGCCAGCTGCGCTTCGACGAAGTCGTCCAGCTCGTGATAGTCCGGGCACACCGGCAACTGGTTGACGCCCAGTTTGTACAGCCCCAGCATTTGCACCAGCATGCCATTGAGGTGGCGGAATTCGTGCTCGATCACGCCCAGCTCGGTGCCCCCGCGCAACTCCTCGGGCAGGCGCGCCAGCCACTGGTCGTGGGACTGGATCAGCGCTGACAACGAGTTTTTCAGGTCGTGCACGGTGGAGGCGATCACCGTGGAAAAATCCAGCCCCTGGTTGTCCTGGCTCATGCGCCGAACACCTTGATGTGCAGTTTGCGGTAGCGGTCATACCGGCTGTCGCTGGCAGGAATACCCGCGACGCTGGTCAGGCAGTTGCGACACTCCTGCAGGATTGCCGGCGGCGTGGCTTCGCCACCGATGCGCAACAGCGCCTGGGCAGTGTTGAGGGCAATGCTGATGTTCTTCGGTTGCAGTGACAGGGCCTTGCGGAACATCTGCAAGGCTTCATTGAGCTGCCCGGCCTGATAGCTGCGCACACCCTGGCGGTTGAGGTCGACAGCTTCGGTGACGGCGCCGAGCACCGTGGGGTCATCCGTCAGCTTGGCGACACTCTGCATGACCTTGGGGTCATCGCCGTAGGTTTCCACACAGCCTTTGAGGATGGTGCCGCCGGCACCTTCCTGGCCCAGCGCCTGCAGCTGTTTGGCCACGGTCAGGGCGGCTTCGACCGAGAAGAACTGATCCATCTTGTCCAGCCGCTGCAGGGCCTGCTCGGTAAGCTTGGCTGCAGTCTCTGCATCACCGGCCTGCTGCAGGCTGGCAGCTTTCATCAAGCGCGCACGCACTTGCAGGCCCTGATCCTCGACATTGTCCTTGGCCACCTCGCTGAGCACGGTATTGATCTCGACCCGGGTACGTGCATCCAGGCCGAAGCCGGCGTTCTTGTTCATCAATGCCTCGACCAGCCCAAGGTTGCTCTCCGCATCCTTGTAGCGCGAGCTCTGGCCCTGGTTCACCGCATGGCGAAACGCCTTCGAGGCGCTTTCGAAGTCTTCGTTGTCCAGCGCCAGTTTGCCCAGCGCGGCCTGGCGCCTCACCGCCAGGGGTGAAAGGCGCACGGCTTCTTCAAGCATGTTTTGCGCGCGCTTGGTCTCACCCTGGGCCACCAGCACGTCGGCCATGCCGTCGTACAGGCTCGGCATGATTGGAAACGCCTTGAGCGCCTGCTCATAAACGCCCTGGGCCTGCGCGTGCTGACCCCGTTTGTGCATCAGGCTGCCCAGCGCCGCATACACCCACGGCTGCGGGCGGCTGGCGAGAATGCCTTTGAGGAACTTTTCCAGCTCATCGAAGCGGTTCAGGTCTCGCAGGGCATCGGCCCGATAACGCAGGCACAGGGGCGCGAAACGCGGGTCCTTCTTGCACAGCTCGGCGCACGCAGCCAGCACTTCGGCCGGGCGGCCACGGTCCAGGGCCTGCAGGATCGGCTTGAGCAAGGTCTTGCGCTGCGTCAGCTTGTCGAGGCGCTGGGCCAGGCCCACCCGGTTGAACGGTTTGGTCAGGTAGGCATCGGGCTCGTGCTCCAGGGCGCTGAGCACGATGGCCTGGCTGCTCTCGGCGGTCACCATGATGAACACGCACTCATGGCTGATCAGCTTGTCGAGGATCATGTCCTCCAGCACTTGCTGGCCGTTCTTCTTGCCATCCCCAAGGTGAAAATCCTGAAGAATGTAGTCATAGCGCTTTTGCCCGCACATGCGCAGGGCCTGCTCACCGCTGTCGGCAGTGTCGACGTCACGCACGCCCAGCTCGCGCAGCATGGAGCGCGTCGACGTGCGAAAGTCGGTGAAGTCATCGACGATCAGAAAGCTCTTTTGCCCGTACTGCAGCATCAACACGACCTGTATTGGATGATGGGAGGATGGCGTGCGGCGATGCATACCGCCGAAACGTGTATCGGCAGCCAGGCGTAAAAGATGAGGGCAGGCAGTGCTGCAGCGAGAGGCTGGCCTGGGCCGTTGTTTATCCGGCCAGGCCGCCAACAACCGGCATCAGGCCAGCAGGCCCAACGACTTGGCCCGTGCCACCGCCTGGGTACGCCGCTCCACCCCGAGCTTGCTGTTGATATGGCTGGCGTGGGTCTTGACGGTGTGCAGCGAGATGAACAGGCGCTCGCTGATCTGCTGGTTCGAGCAGCCTTGGGCGATCAATTCCAGCACTGCCAGCTCACGACCACTGAGCGCCTCGCACGTGCCGCTGCTCGGCGCGGCCTGCTCGGGCAGACGAGCCAGCAGCTCGACCTGAACCTTGCAGGCAGGACGTGCGAGCAACTGCTCGCGAAGCCACAGCGGGTGCAGCTCGATCAACCGCTGAAACGGCTGCATCACCCCGCCCTGGGCCGCTGCCAGGGCCATGGGCAAGCGCTCGGCAGCCTGCGCCTCGCCACCGTGCTCCAAGGACAAGGTGATCCACTGGCACAGCGCGCTCAAGGTCAGCATCATGCCACCGCCGGCCTGCCCGCGCTCGACCAGGCCGCGCAAGCGCGCAGCGGCATCCTCACTGCGGCCCTGGATGCGTTCGAGCAAGGCCTGCTGCAACTCGATGTGCAGCGCTAACAACGGGTGGAACTCCGGCGCCGCCGCAGGCTGCTCGCCACCGTAGGTCTGGCCCAGGCGCAGCAACCAGGACTCGGCCAGGTCGGTACGCCCCTGCGCCAGCCACAATTCGCACTTCACCAGCGTGATCATGGCCAGGTAGAAGATCGGCGGCACGTCCCAGATATGCATCAGCCTCTCGGCTTCGGCCAGTTCGGCGAAGGCGTCGGCGTAGCGCCCTTCACGCCCGTCGAGGGTAGCGATCACACAGTGGCCTATCAGCACGCTGATATCGCGACAGGCGCGCGCCTCGCCCAGCCCCGCACGCAAGCGCGCACGCCCTTGCGCAGGTTGCAGGCGCGTCACCAGCAGGTAGCCCTCGTACAACGTCAGCCGCGCGCGCACGGCATACAGCCGCTGGGCCGAAAGGCCCTGGAGGCGTTGCAGCCCCTGGCGCACCTCGTCCAGCGCGCGCAGCGCCTCGCCCCTGGCATGCAGCACCCGGGCACGGTCGTAGTGCGCCAAGGCTTCGAACAAGGGGTTGCCAACCCGCTGGGCCAACTCCAGCGCCTCGCGGTTCCAACCACGCGCTCGCCAAAAGTCGCCATCGGCAATGGCCAGGTTGGACAGCGTCGACAGGCACACCAGACGCTGCCCATAACGTTTGCACGGCAGGCTTTGCAGCGCCTCACCACAATAGGCCAGGGTGCGTTCGCGATCACCGCGGCCGCGCGCAATTACCCCGCTCAAGGCCAGCCACTGGGCCAGCATGGACCTTTGCGCGGTGGCTGAAGGCGCTGGCAAAAAGCGGCTGAGGTAGCTTGCCAGCTCTTCGGCTGCGTCCAATTGGCAGGCCAGGCCCAGCGCCCAGCTGTACAGCACGATCAGCCGGGGCGTACTGATCAGCAGGCTGTCGGGCAAGTCCATCTTCCAGCGCAGCAGCATGCCGACGTTCTGCTCGGCCAGCAGTTGCTCCTCCGACAGGCTCTGCACCAGGTCGGCGGCAACGTCCAGATGGCCAGCCCGCAGGGCTTGCTCCACCGCTTCGTCAAGCAGCCCCTGAGCCTGGAACCAACGGCAGGCACGCAGGTGCAGGCGCGCCTGCGGTTCATTGGACTGGCGGCTGCGCAACAGGTCGGAGAACAGGTGATGGTAGCGATACCAGTGCCCATGCTCGTCCAGCGGCACCAGAAACACCTGGTGCGCCTGCAGGTAACGAAGGATGGCCGCGCTGTCGTCGCGCTGACGCAGGGCATCGCACAACGCCGCGCAGAAGCGCTCCTGGCACGCAGTGTCGAACAGAAACGCCTGCACGTCCTCAGGCAGGATTTCGATGACTTCTTCCAGCAGGTAATCGCGGATCAAGCCTTCCCCGCCATGCAGGGCCTGTGGCAGCGCATGCTCGTCGCCGGACTCGCTCGCCGCCAGTTGCCAGAACCGCAACCCGGCAACCCAGCCGTCGCTGCGCTGGATCAGGTTGTCCAAGGCCTGGCCGCGCAGGCCTGTAGGCTGGCGACCAAGAACGGCCAGGGCCTCGTCGGGCGTCAGGCGCAGTTCCTGCTCGTTGATCTCGACCAGTTGCCGTGAGAGCCGCAGCCGCGCCAGGTGCCAGTCTGGCCGCTGGCGGCTGGTGACCAGCAACACCAAGCCGCCCGGCAAGTGGTTGAGAAAAAACTGCAGGCAGCGATCGAGCACCGGCCCCTGGGCCAGGTGATAGTCGTCCAGTACCAGCAGCAAGGGTGTATCGGCTTGCAGGTACAACGCCAATTCGTCGAGCAGGCCGTCGATCCATTCCTCGAACGCGAAGGGTTGGTGGCGCTGGCGCATTTTCAACAGGCCCATGGCTTGGCCGCCCAACGCCGGGCAGTACTGCTGCAGCCCCTCAAGCAAGCGTTCGAGAAAACGGCCCGGGTCAGCATCGCGCTGGCTGAGCCCAAGCCAGAGGCTGCGCCAATGGTCGGGCAGCGCCTCGCAGAATTCGATGGCAAGGGAGCTCTTGCCGAAGCCTGCCGGGGCATTGACCAGCAACAAACGGCCGCTGAGGCCGGCCTGCAAACGCTGGCACAGGCGCGCACGCGGCACGTGGCCGTGCGGCAGCGGTGGCCGGAAGAAGCGCCCGTCCAGCAGGCCCACGGCCTGGCTGGCGACTCCATGCGTACGGGACAAATCAGTCATGGCCGGCTCGTTCTGGTTGGAAGACTACGGCGGTACGGATTGTTCCGAGACTAGCGGGTAACGCGGCGTATTTGAAGATGATGGGCGCAAATGGCCTGTAAAAGACTACGACAAAAAACGACAAGCCTGATGGACAGAGGGCTGGCGCGGGGTTTGGCGAGGTATTCACCCGTTTTATGACTGCGCCGGCCAGTACAACAAGGGGCTGGAACAGAAACGCCCCGGCAAGCCGGGGCGTTCTGGGAGTATCACAAGGTGTGCAGCACTAGCGGTTCAACGAATACCCGACTGGCGCAGCGCAGCTGGCTGGAAGTCTGCCTTGCTGGCACTGAAGCCGAAGTCGTAGGCGCGCTTCTCTTCGTTCTTCATGCCCAAGGCCAGGTAACGGCCCGATTGCAGGTCGTAGATGGCCTCCAGGGTGTACCACGGTACCTGAACATTGTAGTAGTCCTGGGCATGCGCCTCGGAAACCCGCCATAGCTGGCCGCGGCCGTCATACTGGTCGATCACCGCTGCCTGCCAGGTGTCCTCGTCGATATAGAAGTCGCGCTTGGCATAGATGTGGCGCTGCCCCGGCTTGAGCGTTGCAACCACATGCCAGACCCGGCGCAGCTCATAGCGGGTCAGGTCCTGATTGATGTGACCGGCCTTGAGGATGTCGGCGTACTTGAGCTTCGGATCGTCGAGTTTGTAAGCGTTGGAGGCGATGTACATCTCCTTCTTGCCTTCAAGCTTCCAGTCGTAGCGGTCTGGCGCACCGTTGTACATGTCCAGGTTGTCCGAAGTACGCAGGCCATCCGCTGCGGTACCCGGCCCGTCATACGACACCTGCGGCGCCTGGCGCACGCGACGCTGGCCGGCGTTGTAGATCCACGCCTTGCGCGGTTCTTTCACCTGGTCGAGGGTTTCGTGCACCAGCAGCACGGTACCGGCCAGACGCGCTGGCGCGGTCACTTCCTGTTTGAAGTAGAAGAGGACGTTGCCCGGGTTGTTCGGATCGAAGTCCTTCATCTTGTCGCGGAAGACGAACTGATCGGCGAAGTACACCAGGCTGTAGGAGCCGCTCTGCTGCGGCGTAGCCTGGGTTACCAAACGGCTGACGCTACCACCACGGTAGCGGGTGATGTGGTTCCAGATAACCTCGATGCCACTCTTGGGGATCGGGAACGGTACTGCGGTCTGGAAGTTGTTCAGCCCGTTGCCGCCTTCGACCAGCGTAGTCGCGGTGGCATTCTTCTTGATTGCGGCGAACACATCGTCAGGCACCGTGGAGCCTCGATGGGTCTTGTACACCGGGATCTTGAAGGTTTGCGGGTAGCGCTTGAACATCGCCACCTGGCCTGGTGACAGCTTGTCCTTGTACTGGTCTACGTTCTGCGCGGTGATGGTGAACAGCGGTTTGTCGCTGCCATACGGGTCGGAAAGGAAGCCCTTGGCATCGACGCTGCCTGCGGTCTTTGACAACGGTTGCCACGGGCCGATGGAGCCATCGGCGTTACCGGCCTTTTCCGCGCCCATCGGGGTCAGGGTGCTGCCCAGCTTTGCCGCTTCATCAGCGGAAACCGCAGCCATGACGCCGGTTGCCAGCAGGGACAGGCCCAGTACTCCGGCTTGCAGCAGACTTCTGGTCTTGTTCATGTCGTGTCGTCCTGGATCTGTGTGCTTAGAAGTTCACGCCGAAGCTGAGGGCGAGGAAGTCGCGATCATCCACGGTGCTGTACTTGCCGTCGAAGAAGTTGGTGTACGACAGGCTCGCGGTGTAGGTCTGCTGGTACTCGGCGTCCAGCCCGAGGCTGACTGCCTTGCGGCCTTCCTCGAAGTTGCCGCCAGGGCCCGGCGAGTAACCATCGACGTCATGCGACCAGGCTACGCTGGGGCGCAGGTTCACACCGGCAATGACGTTGTTGTAGTCCCAGATCGCACGGACGCGATAGCCCCAGGAATCAGACGTGGTATAGCCATCGTTCTCGCAGTAGCGCGATACGTTGTTGGCATCGGTGGTGCCCAGGGTGCTGCTGTTGAGCGCCTCGCACTGGCCATTGGGCAGAGGCCCCGGGCCGAACACCGGGTCACGCCCGTAACGCATCTTGGATGTGCTTTCCAGGCCGCCGACGTGGGTCCAGCCGATTTCGCCGACCATGGTCAGCCGCTCTGCCCCCATCACCTGATCGAAGAAGTGGGTGAAGGTTGTCTGCAGTTGGGTGATTTCCTTGCGACGATAACCAGGCTGGTCGGCACCCGGTGTTCCCTGCAACACAGAGACATCCGGATTGAGCGGCGTCAGGCCCGAATAGAGGATATCGGTGGTATTCAACTGCACCGGAGCGTTCGGCCGGTAGCTGATCTCGCCACTCCAGGCGGTACCGGTAGGCAGTGTGGTCGAGAAGCTCAGACCATACAGACGGATGTCTTCCGGATACTCCACGTAGTAGCTGGAGTTGCCTGCGACCTGCAACGGCATGAGGCTTGGCAACAGGCTCGCCAGCGCAGCAGACGGCACACCCGCACTGACCAGCGCGCCCGCCAGGCCGCTTGTGCTGTAGTACTGGGCATCGGCACCGCGACCGCTGAAGATTGGCGCACGGCTGTGGTAGTTCATGAAGTAGCCACCGAATTCGGTATTGAGCGGCTCATACATGTAGCGCAGGGCAACGCCGAACTGACCACTGTCCCGAGCATCGCGGTCCGCGCCACGACGGACGATCACGCCCTCATCGGGGGAGCCGTAACTCACGCCGCGTGCGGCAAGAGTGGCCGCGACTGGCGCAGCCAGCGGCCCAAGCCGGCTGGCCAAGGTGTTCTGCGTGGCCAGCACGGCCAGGTTGTTGTCGCAGCCGTCGGCGATCACGTCGGGCTGGGAGAAGAATGTGCCGCAGTTGTCGACAACGGTCTGGTCCCACTCGATCTGGTAGAAAGCTTCGGTCGACAGGTTGTCGGTGAGGCTTTGCGAGACGTAGAACATGTTGACGGGGATCAGGCCTTCCTTGATTTCAGCCCCTGGCCGGCGGAACGCAGAAACGTCGATCGGGTTGACTGCGTTGATGCCGCCGCCAATGAAGGTACTCTCCCCCCAGCTCACTACCTGCTTGCCCAGACGCACCGAGCCGGGTTGATCACCGATGGCGTAGTTGTGATAGACGAACGCGTCGAGCAGTTCGGCGCCAGACGACTTGGCGCCCTCCTTGCGGTTCGAATCGCTGATGTCCTTGAACTCGCGGTTCTCGTCCTTGAGTTCGAAGTCGTACCAGTACTTGCCCCGCACGAAGATGCCGGTGTCGCCATACTTCAGTTCAAGGTCGTGGATACCTTTGAAGATCTTCGAGAAGGTTTCGCCTTTCTTGAAGTTGAGGTGACCATCGTCCGAGGTTTGCGAAAGACCCTTGCCGCCGTTGTTGGCGCCGATCAGGTTGCTGTTAGGGTTGGCGGTCGACCAGCTGGCCCCGACGGAGAGCGACGAGTCGAACTGGCCTTCGATTTCCCCGATGTTGAAACTGACCGCGAAAGCAGGGCTTGCGAGCGTGGAAGCAAGGCTGACGGCCAAAGGCAGCTTGGCCCGACGCCAGAACGGGTTTGCAGATGTCATCGACGCTACTCCATGTACTTTTTTGTTATGGCAGTGAGTCCTTTCAAGAACGGCCCGTGCGACCGGTATGCAGGCTTGCGCCCGTGGCGACACGTGTTGCGCGTGTCGCCCTCCCCCATTCCTGAAAATCCCCTGGCCCCGACTATAGCCAGCAGACCAAGGTGCTTGATCCCTCTAAAGTGTGATTTGCACACCGTTGGCCAATTCGCCCTGGCGTGTTCCCAGGTTACGCACCGGCAGTGCCCAAGCATGGCCGATTTTTACCGATTGGCAAGGTGACGGCCGCTCTGGCCTGCGGGTCGTGCCCCGGGGTACACGACCCGCAACGCGGTTACAGCGTGGAAAGGAAGGCGCTGTTACTCGCCTGCCACTGGACGATGTCCTGGCGGATGCGCTTCTTGTCGAGCTTCCCGACACTGGTCTTGGGAATTTCTGTAACAACGGCGATCTGGCAGGGAATCGCCCACTTGTTGATGTGCCCTTGCTCTACAAATGGCTTGAGGTGTTCCTTCAACGCCTTGGCATCGACAGCCTGGCCGTCATGCACCACCAGCAGGGCGAACGGGCGCTCCCCCCACTGCGGGTCGGCGACCCCAACCACTGCAACCTCGCGCACTCCAGGATGCCGGCTGATCAGGTCCTCGAGGTCCAGGGAAGATATCCATTCACCCCCAGTCTTGATCACGTCCTTGATGCGGTCGCGAATGTCTATGTAACCCATGCCGTCGAGCGTGGCGACGTCACCGGTGTGCAGCCAGCCACCCTGCCACAGCTCCTCGCTTTTCTCCGGCTCCTTGAAATAGCCCATGGTCAACCAAGGCGCACGCAGCACCAGCTCACCTTGAGTCTCGCCATCTGCCGGGAGGAAATTGCCATCGCCATCGACGATCGCAGCTTCCACCAGCGGCACCGGGACACCGGCCTTGATGCGGTAGGTCACGCGTTCGTCTTCGCTGCCGGCCTGCAGCTCATCGTTCAGGTGGGCGGCAGAAATCAGCGGGCACGTTTCGGACATGCCATAGGCTGCAGTCAGCTGAATGCCCCGGGCCAGCGCCGCTTGATATAGCGAGCGGTTGAGCGCACTGCCACCGATGATGATCTTCCAGCCGCCGAAGTCCTGGCCCTGGGAGCTCGGACAATTGAGCAGCATCTGCAGGATGGTGGGTACGCAGTGCGAGAAGGTGACCTTCTCGTCCCGCCAGAGCTTGATCAGCATGTCGGGCTCGTAGCGGCCCGGGTACACCTGTTTCAGACCGAGCATGGTCGCCGCATACGGGATGCCCCAGGCATGCACGTGAAACATGGGCGTGATGGGCATGTACACATCATTGCTGCCAAGCAGGCGGACGCTGTCGATACTCCCGGTCACCGAGGCCTCGGCCAAGGTGTGCAGCACCAACTGGCGGTGGGTGAAGTAGACGCCCTTGGGGTTACCTGTGGTGCCGGTGGTGTAGAACGTGGTGGCGACCGAGTTCTCGTCGAAATCCGGGAAGTCGTAATGCGGGCTGGCCGCCGCCAGCAACTGCTCGTACTCGCCCACCAGGTTCGGCAGTTCGGCGGTCTTGTCCGGGCCATCGGTCAACAGCAGGGTCTTGTCGACCGTGGTCAACTGCCCGGCAATGGCCTGGTAAAGGCCGACAAAATCGCTGTTGACCAGCACGAAGCGGTCCTCGGCATGGTTCATGGTGTAGAGGATCTGCTCAGGCGACAGACGTACGTTGATGGTGTGCACCACCGCGCCGATCATCGGGATGGCGAACATGCATTCCAGATAACGGTGGCTGTCCCAATCCATCACCGCCACGGTGTCACCGGCCTTGACCCCGGCTTCGGTCAGCACGTTGGCCAGGCGGGCGATACGCTCGTTGAGCTGTGGATAGGTCAGCCGCAACTGGTCGCGGTAGACGATCTCGCGGGTCTTTTCATAGCGGCTGCCGGACATCAGCAGGCGTTTGATCAGCAGAGGAAAGCTGTAGGCGCCCTCGGCGGGCTTGATGATGCGGGTCTGCAGCATGGTTATCCCTTCTTGAAAAGCGAGCCGGACAAGTCTGTGCCTACTGTAGTTCGCCAATGTGACGGTCAAATCAGCCGAAGGAATGATTTGGCTGCGCGAGGTATGAGTGGCATTGTTCGGTCGATGGATCAACCCTTGCCCTGCCACTGGAGCCGTACCTATGCCCAGCCCGCGTCGCGCTGTGTTTCTCGATCATGAATCCCTGGACCTTGGTGACCTCGACCTTTCACCTTTGCAGAGCCAGTTCGACGCGCTCGAACTGTACAACGCCACCCGCCCGGATCAGGTAGCCGAGCGCCTGCAGGGCGCCGTTGCGGTGATCAGCAACAAGGTCATGCTCGACGCCAACGCTCTGTCAGCCAACCCACAGCTCAAGCTGATCCTGGTCGCCGCCACCGGTACCAACAACGTCGACCTGGCTGCCGCCCGCGCTCAGGGCATCACTGTCTGCAACTGCCAGGGCTACGGCACGCCCTCGGTGGCACAGCACACCCTGGCCCTGCTGCTGGCGCTGGCCACGCGCTTGTGCGACTACAACCAGGCGGTGGCCGACGGCCAATGGGCCAAGGCCAGCCAGTTCTGCCTGCTGGACTTCCCGATCGTGGAACTGGAAGGCAAAACCCTAGGCCTGCTCGGCCATGGTGAACTCGGTGGCGCCGTCGCGCGGCTTGCAGAAGCCTTTGGCATGCGCGTGCTGAGCGGGCAGATCCCCGGGCGCCCGGCGCGCAACGATCGCCTGCCGCTGGACGAACTGCTGCCGCAGGTCGATGCCCTGACGTTGCACTGCCCCCTCAACGAACACACACGGCACATGATCGGCGCACGTGAGCTGGCATTGCTCAAGCCCGGCGCGCTGGTGGTCAATACCGCACGTGGCGGCCTGATAGACGAGCAGGCCCTGGCCGACACCCTTCGTCGCGGCCATCTGGGCGGCGCCGCCACCGACGTGCTGAGCGTCGAGCCGCCGGTCAACGGCAACCCGCTGCTGGCCGGCGACATCCCGCGCCTGCTGATCACGCCGCACAGCGCCTGGGGCGCGGTGGAATCGCGCCAGCGCATCGTCGGCCAACTCAGCGAGAACGCCCAGGCATTCTTTGCCGGCCAGCCACGCCGCGTGGTCAGCTGAGCGCAAGGGCAGGCTCTGCTACACTGCGCCACTTTTTTCAGGAGGCGTCGTCCATGGACCCGCGCAGTGAAGTTTTGCTCCGCCAGGCGGACCTGTTCCAGGGTCCACTGCTGATCGCCGGCGCCCCCGCCGATGACCTGCTCGGCCAGCTGCCAGAGGCCAATGCCTGGACCTGGCACGCGGGCGATCAGGCCATACTTGACGCCCGCTTTGCCGGGCGCAGCCATTACGGCGTCGACGTGCCGCCGGTCGCCTTCGAGGCGGCCGTACTGTTCCTGCCCAAGTCGCGCGAACTGGCGGCCTACCTGCTAAACGCACTGGCGTCACGCCTGGGCGGCGGCGAACTCTACCTGGTGGGCGAAAAACGCGGCGGCATCGAAGGCGCAGCCAAGCATTTGCAGGCCTTGGGCAAGCCACGCAAGCTCGACAGTGCCCGGCATTGCCAGCTATGGCAGGTCACCGTGGACAACGCGCCCGAAGCCAAGCCACTGGAAAGCCTGGCCGAACGCTTCGCGCTTGAACTGGAAGACGGCCCGCTGCAGGTGGTCAGCCTGCCTGGCGTGTTCAGCCACGGCCGCCTGGACCGCGGCACAGCGTTGCTGCTCAAGCACCTGGATAACCTGCCAGTGGGCCATGTACTGGACTTTGGCTGCGGTGCCGGTGTACTCGGCGCCACAGTCAAACGCCGTTACCCACAGAGCCGGGTCACGATGCTGGACGTAGACGCCTTCGCCGTGGCGGCCAGCCGCCTGACGCTGGCGGCCAATCAGCTGGAAGGTGAAGTTATCAGTGGCGACGGTATCGATGCTGCACCCGGCGACCTGAGCCTGATCCTGAGTAACCCGCCGTTCCATACCGGTGTGCACACCAACTACCAGGCATCGGAAAACCTGCTGAAAAAATCAGGCCAACATCTGCGAAAAGGCGGCGAAATGCGCTTGGTCGCCAACAGTTTCCTGCGTTACCAGCCTCTGATCGAAGGCGCGCTGGGCAACTGTCGGACCTGTGCCGAGGCAGACGGTTTTCGCATCTATCAAGCAACACGCTGATAAAAACAGGGCTTGCCCAAAGCGTTTCGGCTAGGCAGAATCCGCACCGTCCTAGGGGAGTAGTCTCCCGCAAGCACCCTGCTTGCCCGGCACGCGTCAACACACTTGGCCCACAGGCCATGGCGCGTGCGACCCACGATCTGCGCAGACAGGTCCAGGGTTTGACAAGACCTATGACACGCACACCTTACCCGGGGCGGGGAGGCTGTACGTGTCATAGCCGTGTCGACCCGCCCCCACAGGAACCCTGATGCTGGAATCGCTACTCGTACCCACCGCGATCGTCGCGCTTGCCGAAATCGGCGACAAGACGCAATTGCTCGCGCTCATTCTGGCTGCTCGCTTCCGCAAGCCCTGGCCGATCATCGCCGGCATCATCGCCGCCACCTTGGCCAACCATGCCGCCGCAGGTGCCGTAGGCGCCTGGGTCAGCGGGTTCTTCAGCGAGTCGACGCTGCACTGGATTCTCGCCGCGAGCTTTACCGCCACGGCCCTGTGGACCCTGGTGCCAGACAAGATGGATGATGATGAAAACCCTGCGCGGCGCTTCGGCCCGTTCCTTACTACGCTGATCGCGTTCTTCCTGGCCGAGATCGGTGACAAGACCCAGGTTGCCACGGTGATGCTGGCAGCCCAGTACCCGCACCTGATCATGGTCATCATCGGTACCACGTTAGGCATGCTGATTGCGAACGTACCGGTAGTCCTGGCGGGCAATTTCGCCGCAGAAAAACTGCCGCTTACGCTGATTCGTCGCCTGGCCGCGACGGCCTTCATCGTGCTGGCGATCGTCGCCGTCTACTCGGCAATGAAAACCAGTGGGTGGGTGGGGTAAAGCTGCAAGCTGCAAGAAAGAGCAGATGTACGCGTACTGCTCTTGCTTGTAGCTTGTAGCTTGTAGCTTGTAGCTCGCAGCTGCTCTTACTTCTTGGCGGCCTGATACAGCGGCATGACCTTGGGAATTGCCGCCTGCAACGAGGCGATCCGGCTGTCCGAGGCCGGGTGAGTGCTCATGAACTCAGGTGGCGCACCCTCGGACGCCTTGCTCATCTTGTTCCACAAGGTGATCGCGGCATTCGGGTCGTAGCCGGCACGCGCCGACAGTTCCAGGCCGATCAGGTCGGCTTCGTTCTCGTTGGCGCGGCTGTTGGGCAAGGTCATGGCGTAGTTCACCACCTGGTCTGCCAGCGCAATGCTGTTCTGGCCAAGGCCAAACAGCGCACCTGCGCCCTGGCGGGCCATTTCCACACCGTAAGCCTTGGACATCGCTTCGCGACTGTGTTCACGCAGCGCGTGGGCGATCTCATGCCCCACCACTGCCGCAATCTCGGCATCGGTAAGCTTGAGCTGGTCGATCAGGCCGGTGTAGACGATGATCTTGCCGCCAGGGCCGCAGTTGGCGTTGAGCTCATCGCTCTTGATCACATTGACCTCCCACTGCCACTGGGCGGCATCCGGGCGGAATTTCGGCGCCTGGGCGATCAGCCGGTCGGCAATCACCTGCACGCGCCTGGCATCGGCGCTGGACTTGTCCAGCACGCCCTTGTTCGACGCCTCGCCAAGGGTCTGCTGGTACGACTGGGCGTACATCTGGTTGACCTCATCGGTCGAGAGCATGCTGAACATGTACTGCTTGCGCTCGACGCCGACAGCACCGCCGCTGGTGGTATTGACCGCCTGGCAGCCAGCCAGCAGGATGCCAGCGCTCAAGAGGCTGACGACAAAAGACTTACGCATGAAAACACTCCCTTTTTACATGCGGGATATCCTAGGCCGAGTCGCCCATGGGCTACCAGAGCCGCAGGGAAGATTTTCTTCGCCAGTACCGGCCTCATCAGGCCGGCGTCAGGCACTCGGGCGCATCCAGCTTCGGGTCATTGACGAAATTCGCCAGCGCCCGCTCACGTAGCGTGGCCGGTGGGCTGGCGAGCAGCTCATGCAGACGCGGCAGCGGTGTGTCAGGGGCCAGCCATGCGGCCTGCCCCGCCTCATCGAGAATCAACGGCCGGCGTTGGTTCATCGCCGCCTGGGTCACCACCGCACAGCTCAGCCACACCTGGTCCTGGACCGGGTAGGCTTCCCATATGGCCGCGAAATACAACGACGAACCCTCCCCCGGCGTCAACCAGTACGGCCGTTTGCGCACCGTGCCACGCCATTCGTAAAAACCGTTGGCTGGCATCAGGCAGCGCCGCAGACGTAACGCTTCGCGGAACATCGGTTGCTCGGCCAGGGTTTCGGCCCGGGCATGCGCGGGGGTGCGTGAGAGGTCAGTGAGCCAGGCCGGGGTCAGGCCCCAGCGCGCCTTGGCCAACTGCATCTGGCCGTCGACCTGGCGCTGGATCAGCACCGAAGCGCCGGGCGAGATATTCCATTGCGCCGGCTGACCGGCAGGAAAGCCTGGCAGGCTTGCCAGCACCTGGGGCCAGCGAAACAGGGCATAGCGTCCACACATGGGCGATTTCAGAACCTAGCAGATCAAGGTACCGGGATAGCTCTCCGGTTCGTCGCCGACAAGCGGCTGGGCGCCATTGTACGCATCGATCAGCTGCCGTGCGTAACCTGCCTGCTCATCGGCCACGGCGAGCCCGAGCAAGCCTTGCATCGGCAACTCGCCAACACCGCCCATCAGGTCACGGCCGATCAGGTGCACCTCGATACCCTCGCTGGCCAGCATGCCAGCGAGCATTTCTGCCTCCAGCAAGGTTTCCGGTTCGTAGATCCGCCGCATCAGGCATCGTCCTCGCGTCTGACTTCGAGCATCCATTCGTCGCCGTGCACCTGCAGGATGAACACCACCGGCTGACAACATACCTGGCAGTCTTCGGTATACATCTGGTCGCCACCAGAGATGTCCACGGTGGTTTCCACGCGCTCGCCGCAATAAGGGCAATCGTAGAAGTCGGTTTCCAGCATCGCGGCCTCCGCAGTGACTTATGCGTATAATTGCCGGTCTGTTTACAGGGCCTGCGTGTGTCCGAGCCGTTTTTCGGGCCCCACCCCTACTTTATTACCCTAGCCGTTTCCAACAAGAGAGCATGATGGGCGAATTCGATGCCATCCGACCGTACGACGATGCTGAGGTCCCTGCCGTGCTGGCACGCCTGCTCAGCGACCCGGCATTCCTCGATATCCTCACCCACTTCCGCTTCCCGCGCGCAGCCGGGGCACTCGGCTGGTTGCTCAAGCCGCTGATCGCCCGCCGCCTGCGCAAGGAGTTCGCCGGGGTTACCTGCGTGTCCACATTGCAGGACAAGGTCGAATACTACGTCGACCACACCATCGAGCGCGCTACCGACGGGGTCACGTACACAGGCGTCGAGCAACTCAAATCCGGTACCGCCTATCTGTTCCTGGCCAACCACCGTGACATCGTCATGGACCCGGCCTTCGTCAACTACGCGGTGTACCACGCAGGCCTGCCGACGCCACGCATCGCCATTGGCGACAACCTGCTGCAAAAGCCGTTCGTCAGCGACATGATGCGCCTGAACAAGAGCTTCATCGTCCACCGCTCGCTCACTGGCCGGCGCGAAAAGCTCGCGGCCTACCAACTGCTCTCGGCCTACATCAACCATTCGATCCGCAACGACGGCGCTTCGATCTGGATCGCCCAGGCCGAAGGCCGTGCCAAAGATGGCGATGACCGCACCGACTCGGCCATCCTCAAGATGTTCCACATGAGCCGCAAGGATGAGCCTTTCGGTGCGGTGATCCAGGGCCTTAACCTTACTCCGGTGTCGATCAGCTACGAGTACGACCCCTGCGACCAGGCCAAGGCGCGCGAACTGTATATCCGTGCGACTACCGGCACCTATCAGAAGGCGCCAGGTGAAGACGACAACAGCATCGCCAAAGGCATCACCGGCTACAAGGGCCGGGTACACATCAACTTCGCCCCGCCGGTAACCGCGTTCTACGAGGACACCAAGCAGCTGGCGCAGGAGATCGACCGGCAGATTCTGGGTGGCTACCGACTGTTCCCGGTGCACTACCTGGCCTACGCAATGTGGGGCGAAAAGGATGAGGCACTACAGGTGCCGAGCGCCGAGAAGCTGTTCCCGGCCGAGGAGCTGGCAAAAGCCAAGGAAGAATGGCAACGCCGCCTGGACGCCTGCCCGCAGGAGCAGCGGCCATACCTGGTGTTGCAATACGCCACGCCGGTGCGCAACCAGTATCAGGTCAGGCAACAGGCGCCGGTTGCCTGACCACAGGGGCCGCTTGGCGGCCCCGCATGGTTCAGATCCAGGTACTGAACCAGGACAGCAGCAAGGCCATCGCCAGGCAGGAAAAGCCCAGAATGTAGTAATAGCGCGGCACCCGCTGGTCGAATGCATCCACCAGCCCGTCATCCACTGCCAGGCTTTCGCGGGTGATGGCCTGGCGACGCCGTGCACTGTGCAGCAGCAACCCGCCCGGGCAGGTCATCAACAATGCCAGCAGATTGATCAGCTTGGTCGGATGGGCGGCCAGAACCCCCCAAAGCACTTGCAAGGACATCACGCAACCTCGGTCAGAACGCCAGCGAAGGCCGGCATTCTACCGAAGACCGGCCCTGGCGCCCGGACTTGGCGACAAAGTGTCACTAAATTTCATCTGTCACACGCTCGTCATCAAGGCAGGCCACCCTGTCGGCCTTTTCCCGAACCGGAGCGAGTACATGCTGCACGCCGAAAACCAGGACCGCCTCTATCTCATTGCCCAGAGCGATGAACAGCAGGCGTTGATCGATGGTTTTGCCATCAATGTCCAGGACCGCCAGTGGCTGGTGTATTGCGCCCTGGGCGGGCATGCGCATGAGCATTTGCCAGAGGTGGACCTGCTGACGGGCGTGAGCGTGCTGGATTTTCATATCCAAGCGGCCTGAGGCCTTCGAAAAACCAAAAAAAACCCGCTGCCTGGCACGCAGGCAGCGGGTTTGTTCTCGGTACAGCGAAAAGCTTATTCGCCCAGCACCTGGCCGATGGTCGGGTCTTTGAACAGGCGGGTCAACGCATCGCTCAACACATCCCCCACCAGCTTGGTGTTGGTTTCCTGGTTGGGCGCCATGCCGAAGCGCTGGTCCAACGAGGCGCCGTAACGGCCGCTGTAACGGCGGTTGGCGTTCGACACATCAGCACGGAAGGTGGCGCCGATGGTAGCCTCGGTCACGTACAGGTTTTCCTTGGGCGACTGGTACTTCAATTCGGCCAGGGTCACGGTCAGTTGCGGCGCGTTGGAGGCGTTGGCCGAAGGGGTGAAGCCCAACAGGCGTACGGCCGCCTCGGCCTGAGCCTGCAGCTTGGGCACGATGTCATTGCCATTGACGCTGATGGTGCTGGTCTCGGGGTACATGCCACCACGAGTGCCCAGGGACTGCGAAGCCCGGCCGTCCACCACCTTGACCACCACCGGCTGGCCGTGGCCGACCGGGGCGAGCTGGGCGTTGAGCTTGGGTTGCGGGCTGAGTTGTTGCGGGCTGTGGGCACAACCGACCAGGCTCAGGCTGGCCACGGCAAGCAAACCGAACAACAGACGTTGCAACATGCGTGTTTCTCCAGAAAAAGCGGCAAAGGCCCACAGTATACCTAGCGGCACGCTACAAGCGGCAAGCTACAAGTAAAAGCAGACCGCACGGGGCGCAGGCGTCTTCTTGAGGCTTGCCGGTTGAAGCCAGGCCCTTCTGTCACACGCGGTTCATGGTCCTGCTGTTATCTTCGCTGCAAGCCCTAACACACAGGACTCGACACCATGGCCTCGCTCTGGACCCTGCTCTTCCAACGCCCGCGCCACAATACCTATGCACGCCTCGATGGCGACGGCAACTGCCTGGGATTCAAGCAATGCAGCCAGCCACCAGGCAGCAACGGCTGGGTGCAGGTCAAAGAAATCCAGCTTGCCTGGCTGGGCCGCCCGCTGCCCGCCAACGCCCGGGTTTGCGCCCATGCAAGCGGCCATTGGCAGCGGCGCACCCTGCCCGCCTGACAAACGCTGCAATAAAAAGCACGAATAACGACCTTTCTGCCCGCGACATCGTTATAATCTCCCCCCGATTATAAGGACGTCTCCTGATCGGGCCCCGCATTTGCCGTTTGACCCCGGCACCTTCACCGCTTCGCCCACAGAGAGCCTTCCACTCAGGTCTTGCATCGGCTGTCGTGCCTGCTTTTCCGGGCCTTCGCACTGCATGAACCTGCGGGTTGCCATCGCGCAGTCCCCTTTTGAGGTTCACGTCTCCAAAAGAGCGTGAAAAAAACGGTTTTCACAACTTCACGAGAGTGTGGCGAGCAAATGAACAGTCTGGCATGTGCAATAGCGACAGATGTGTCCCGAACAGCCCTGAACAGGCGGCTGATACGCTCATTTCACATGGGTGTCTGAAACCGCTCCATAACGCACGCACGACACCTTGACCATAAGTCGAATTGCCGCACCTGTGGCAAACGGCGTTCAATAGACGAACCCGAAGACTGATTTGGCGGTGTCCGCGGAAGTTGCAAGAACTGCGAAGAGTCGGACATGGCGATCCTGGCACACCTGGGGTCCTATGCTGTCAATTAGGTAGCTGTAGATTGTGGAGACGCGTTAAATGGCGCAGAACGAATCGGTTGATGTAGTACTGGTAGGCGCGGGCATCATGAGTGCCACCCTGGCCGTACTGCTCAAGGAGCTCGACCCGACCCTGAAGCTTGAGGTCGTCGAGGCGATGGACTCCGGGGCCGCGGAAAGCTCCAACCCCTGGAACAACGCAGGCACCGGCCATGCCGGCCTGTGCGAGCTGAACTACACGCCCCAGGCCGCCGATGGCAGCATCGACATCAAGAAGGCCGTGCACATCAATGCCCAGTTCGAGGTCTCGCGCCAGTTCTGGGCTTACCTGAGCAAAAAAGGCAATTTCGGCCCGGCCCGTGCCTTCATCAACCCTGTCCCGCACCTGAGCTACGTCGAAGGTGACAAGGGTGTTTCCTTCCTCAAGAAGCGTTTCGAGCTGCTCAAGCAGCACCATGCCTTCGCCGAGATGGAATACACCGAAGACAAGGCGGTGATGAATGAGTGGATGCCGCTGATGATGCCCGGCCGCCCGGCCGACCAGCACATCGCCGCCACCCGCGTGACCAAAGGTACCGACGTCAACTTCGGCGCACTGACCAACAAGCTGCTCAAGCTGCTGGGCGACTCGCAGAATGCGCAGGTCAAGTACAGCAAGAAGGTCGTCGGCCTGCGCCGTAACGGCGCTGGCTGGACCGTCAGCATCAAGGACGTCAACAGCGGCGGCAGCCGTGAAGTGGACGCCCGCTTCGTGTTCCTCGGCGCCGGCGGCGCGGCACTGCCGCTGCTGCAACTGTCCGGCATCCCGGAGAGCAAAGGCTTCGGCGGCTTCCCGGTAAGCGGCCAGTGGCTGCGTTGCGACAACCCGGAAATCGTCAAGCAGCACCAGGCCAAGGTCTACAGCCAGGCCGCCGTTGGCGCGCCGCCGATGTCGGTGCCGCACCTGGACACCCGCGTGGTGGACGGCAAGACATCGCTGCTGTTCGGCCCGTACGCAGGCTTTACCACCAAGTTCCTCAAGCACGGCTCGGTGATGGACCTGCCACTGTCGGTGCGCATGGGCAACATCGGCCCGATGCTGGCCGTGGCCCGCGACAACATGGACCTGACCAAGTACCTGGTCAGCGAAGTGATGCAGTCGATGGAACAGCGCCTCGAGTCGCTGCGCCGCTTCTATCCGCAGGCCAAGGCTGAAGACTGGCGCCTGGAAGTGGCTGGCCAGCGCGTGCAGATCATCAAGAAGGACCCGAAAAAAGGCGGCATCCTACAGTTCGGTACTGAGTTGGTGTCGGCACAGGACGGCAGTATCGCGGCACTGCTCGGCGCATCCCCTGGTGCGTCGGTGACCGTGTCGATCATGCTTGAACTGATCGAGCGCTGCTTCCCCGAGCAGGCCAAGGGCGCCTGGGCTGCCAAGCTCAAGGAAATCTTCCCGGCTCGCGAGAAGACCCTGGCCACCGATGCAGCCCTGTACCACAAGATCAGTGCCGACAACGATGAGGCGCTGGACCTGGTAGAGAACAGCCCGGCCAAGCACTACGCCTAACGCCCCTAGGGGTAATGCCAGTCAGGTAGGCGATCCAGGGCCGCTTTGCGGCCCTGATAACGCTAACTGACTGGCAATGCCCCTAGCGCGTTTTTTCTGGCGGGGATCTATCAGGCCCGGGCTTTATCGATGATCTCGATGTATTCAGCCGCATTGCGCTGGTCGGCGATCACTTCGACGAAGGTCTTGCCCTGTTCGTCTTTGCCGTCCAGGTCCAGCCCGGCTTCGACGAAGAACCCTACGAAGCGCTCGAAATCGTCGACACGCAGGCCGCGGTAAGCCTTGATCAGCTTGTGCTGAGAAGGCGAAGTCACACCATCTGCAGGCTCAAACTGGAGAAACGACTTGATGTAGTCGTCGCTGATTTCGTCACCAATCACCTGCTTCTTGTCTTTGCGCATTGCCGGCTCCAACTGGACCATCACGAATTTCGAAGGCCGGCAGTTTACCCCCCACACGCGGCACGCCTCAACGCGTACGTACGGTACCTGTGTGCAAGTCGGCCCAGACATGGCCGTTGGAGTAGGTCAGAAACTGCACATACAGCGTCTCGTTGCGCAGCAGGTCCATGATCACGCGGTAGTCGCTGACCGGGTAGTTCAGGCTCAACGTGCGGGTCTTGTCGTCATACACAGGCTTTTTCAGGCTCTTGCCCGCCTCGCCATCGAAGGTGAGCAACACCTGGCTGATCGTCGCACCTTTACTCAACGGCTTGCCTTTGAGGCGCATCTGCAAGGAGGCGGTGATCGGAATTGGCTGTTGATCAGATGGGCGCTGCGCCCCAACCACTACCGAGTAGTCGGTTACCTGCAACAGTTGCTGGCCTGTCGGCGCTTCCTGGCGCAGAGCCTGGTCATCGGGCGGGAGAAACTGGCTGTGCAGCGGTGCGGCGGCAAGAGGCAGGCTGACTGCCAGCAACAGGGGAACGATCGCTCGCATGTAAGGCTCCTTGGCATGAAGGAGCACTCTAGCATGCTGCACAACGGGGGCTGTCAATCGAACTGCGCGAGCATCCAGGCATGATACCGGGCAACACCCTCTTCGCCTTCACGCGGCGCCCAAGGGGCATGCTCGCCGTCGGCCAACTGCCGGTACGGGCCGGCTTTGCATTCGAACAGAATGCTGTCTGCCTCGAGCACCACCAGGGAATGGAAGAGGCCGGGGCGCAGGTCCACGCCAAGGCACTCGCCACCGGCTTCAAGGACGCGCTTGTCGATCACTGCGCCCTGCTCATCGAACATGAGCAGCCCCAAGCGGCCTTTGAGCGCCAACAAAGTCTCGGCCTTGTCCTCGCTCAGGTGCCGGTGAGGCGCAATATAGGTGGACGGCTGCAAGCCCACTGCCAAACGGTGACAGGGGTCTTGCATCTCATGGAAATTGTGATGGTAGCGACCACGCGGTGCGTCGGCGGCTTTCTGCGCCAGCCCGGCAAACAACGCTTGGTCGATGAAAGCAGGCTGGCTCATGATCAAAGTCCCTTGACGGCGAAGATGCCGTTCGCGTTACGCCAGTAACCCTTATAGTCCATGCCGTAACCAAAGATATAGCGATCGATGCAAGGCAGGCCGACGTAGCTGGCCTTGAGGTCCGGGCTGGCCTTGCGGTCATGGTCTTTGTCGATCAGCACCGCAGTATGCACCGAGCGGGCGCCGGCATGTTTGCAGAACTCGATGATGGCGCTGAGGGTGTGACCCTCGTCGAGGATATCGTCGACGATCAGCACGTCGCGGTCGATGAACGACACTTCAGGCTTGGCCTTCCAGAACAGCTCACCGCCACTTGTCTGGTTGCGGTAGCGCGTGGCATGCAGGTACGAGGCCTCCAGCGGGAACTGCAGGTGGGTCAGCAGCTTGCCAGCGAAGATCAGACCGCCGTTCATCACACAGAACACCACCGGGTTCTTGTCGTGCAGGTCCTTGCAGATCTGCTCGCCAACCTTGGCAATGGCCGCTTCGACTTCGGCTTCGTTGTAAAGGCAGTCTGCCTCGCGCATGACTTGACGGATGTGCTCGAGATCAGCGGACATTGCGCTCTCCAGGGGGGATTTTGGAAAAGCGGGCAAAGGTACGCATCCGCTCGTCACAGATCAAGCATTTATGGACTAACGTGCAAAAGGACTGCACGACAGCAAAGGCTGAATAGATTAATCTAGCGCGGTTTTTTTGCCCGCCTTTCGGAGCCCCCCTATGCCCACTCGTGAGATCCGCCACCCGCTGATCCGCCACAAGCTCGGCCTCATGCGCCGTGCCGACATCAGCACCAAGAACTTTCGCGAACTCGCCCAGGAAGTCGGCGCGCTACTGACCTACGAAGCCACCCAGGACCTGCCACTGGAAACCTACGAGATCGATGGCTGGTGTGGCAAGGTGCAAGTTGAAAAAATCGCTGGCAAGAAGATCACCGTGGTACCGATCCTGCGCGCCGGCATCGGCATGCTTGACGGCGTGCTCAGCCTGATCCCGGGCGCGAAGGTCAGTGCCGTGGGTGTCGCACGCAACGAGGAGACCCTCGAAGCACACACCTACCTGGAAAAGCTCGCCCCGGACATCAACCAGCGCCTGGCGCTGATCATCGACCCGATGCTTGCCACCGGCGGCTCGATGGTCGCCACCATCGACCTGCTGAAGAAGGCAGGCTGCAAGGAAATCCGCGCCATGGTGCTGGTTGCAGCGCCTGAAGGCATCGAAGTGGTGGAGAAAGCCCACCCGGACGTCCAGATCTACACCGCCTCGATCGACCAGCGCCTCAACGAACACGGCTATATCGTTCCGGGCCTGGGCGACGCCGGTGACAAGATCTTCGGCACCAAGCAGAAGGACGCCTGACCATGCAGGACGGCTTCAACGACCCGCTATGGCGCCAGGTCGTTTCGGGCGCGCAGATGCTCTTCGTGGCATTTGGCGCGCTGGTGCTGATGCCGCTGATCACCGGCCTGGACCCTAACGTCGCGCTGTTCACCGCGGGTATCGGCACCCTGCTGTTCCAGCTGGTCACCGGCCGTCAGGTCCCGGTATTCCTGGCCTCGAGCTTTGCCTTCATTACTCCGATCATCCTCGCCAAAGGCCAGTTCGGCCTGGCCGAGACCATGGGCGGCGTGATGGCCGCAGGCTTCGTGTACACCTTCATGGGCCTGATGGTGAAGATCAAAGGCACCGGCTTCATCGACCGCATGCTGCCACCCGTGGTGATCGGGCCGGTGATCATCTCCATCGGCCTGGCCATGGCACCGATCGCGGCCAACATGGCCATGGGCAAGGGCGGTGACGGCGCGGTACTGATGCCGTACAAGACCGCCATGCTGATTTCCATGCCGGCGTTGCTCACCACCCTGATCGTCGCGGTATTTGGCAAAGGCATCTTCCGCCTGGTGCCGATCATTTCCGGGGTGCTGGTAGGGTTTGCCCTGGCGTTCGCCTTTGGCGTGGTCGATACCGCCAAGATTGCCGCCGCGCCTTGGCTTGAGATCCCTAATTTCACCGCACCAGCGTTCAACTGGCAGGCCATCCTGTTCATCGTACCGGTCGCCCTGGCCCCGGCGATCGAACATATCGGCGGGGTGATCGCAGTCGGCAGCGTGACCGGCCGCGACTACCTAAAGAAGCCTGGCCTGCACCGCACCCTGCTGGGTGATGGCCTGGCCACCACGGCAGCCGGCCTGTTCGGCGGCCCGCCCAATACCACGTATGCCGAAGTGACCGGCGCCGTGATGCTGACCAAGAACTACAACCCGAAGATCATGACCTGGGCGGCGGTCTTTGCCATCACCCTGGCCTTCATCGGCAAGTTCGGTGCGTTGCTGCAGAGCATCCCGGTGCCGGTGATGGGCGGCATCCTCTGCCTGCTGTTCGGTTCGATCGCGGCGGTGGGCATGAACACCATGATCCGCCACAAGATCGACCTGGGCGAAGCTCGCAACCTGGTGATCGTGTCGGTGACCCTGGTGTTCGGTATCGGCGGCGTGCTGATCGGCAGCGGCGACGGCCCTGATGATTGGGGCCTGAAGGGCATCGCCCTGTGCGCTATCGTGGCCATTGCCCTGAACCTGATCCTGCCGGGCAACGATGGCTGGAAAAAAGAGAAGCTGGACCTGTAGGAGCGGCCTTGCGTCGCGAAAGGGCCGCAAAGCGGCCCCTTCAATTCAAGCCTTTTCACACATCCGCGCCAGCACCCTCACCCACTCCGGGTGATCATTCAGGCACGGCACCAGCACCAACTCTTCGCCCCCTGCCTCGATGAACTGCTCCTTGCCGCGATCGCCAATTTCCTCCAGCGTCTCGATGCAATCGGCCACGAATGCCGGGCACATCACCAGCAGCTTCTTCGCCCCGGCCTTGGCCAGTTCATCCAGACGCGTCTCGGTATAGGGTTCGATCCACTTGTCTCGGCCTAACCGCGACTGGAACGAGACAGACCACTTGCCGTCCGGGATGCCCATCCTGGTGGCGAAGGCCTTGGCCGACGCCAGGCACTGCCCCCGGTAGCACACCGCCCGCACTTCGGCACTGGCGTCCTTGCAGCAGTCCGCTGCCCGCAAATCATGCTTGCTACCAGGCATGAGCTTCTTCAGGTGCCGCTCGGGCAAGCCATGGAAGCTCAACAACAGGTGGTCGTAGTCCTGCTCAAGATAGGGCCGTGCACTGGCCACCAGGGCATCGATGTATTCAGGGTGGTCGTAGAACGGTTGCAGCACACGCAACTGCAAAGGCAAGGCGCGTTCGGCGACAGTCTGGTTGGCCAGTGCCACTACCGTAGTCACCGTGCTGTCAGCGAATTGTGGATAAAGCGGCGCCAGTGTCACCTTGCGCACACCTTGAGCGGCGAGGCGCTCAAGCACCTGCGCCAGTGCTGGCTCGCCATAGCGCATGGCGATTTCCACCGGACCATGGGGCCAGTGCTCGACCATCGCGGCCTGCAGGCGACGCGTCAACACCACCAAGGGTGAGCCTTCGTCCCACCAGATCGAGGCATAGGCATGGGCAGACTGCTCTGGGCGCTTGATCAGGATCAGCGACACCAGCAAGCGCCGCACCGGCCATGGCAGGTCGACCACGTAAGGGTCCATCAGGAACTGGTTGAGGTAGCGGCGTACATCGGCTACCGAGGTGGAAGCCGGAGAACCCAGGTTGACCAGCAACAGAGCGTGATCGGTCATGCAGCGTCCTATGTCAGAGGCGCCTGGACAGGTTGTCCAGGGCCGATTGCAGATCGTTGTAACGGAACGTGAAGCCCGCGGCCAGCAAACGCACAGGGCGTGCCCGCTGCCCACCAAGCAACAACGTCGACAGCTCTCCGAGGCCCGCCTTCAGCAGCAGGCCAGGCACCGGCAGCAGCGCCGGCCGGTGCAGCGCCCGGCCCAGGCGCCGGGCGAATTCGCGGTTACGCACAGGCTCTGGCGCGCAGGCATTATAAGGACCGCTGGCGTCCTTGTGCCGCAAGAGAAAATCTATCAGGGCGACCTGGTCGTCTATATGCACCCAAGGCATCCATTGCCGCCCATTGCCCAACGGGCCGCCCAGCCCCAGCTTGAACGGCAGACGCAGGCGCGACAGGAAACCGCCATCGCTGGCCAGCACCAGCCCCGTGCGCACCAACACCACGCGCAGCCCAAGGGCCTGCGCACGTTGCGCTGTTTCCTCCCAGGCAATGCACAGCTGGCTGGCGAAATCCTCGCGCACCGGCGGCGATGCCTCGGTCAATTCACGCTCACCGCCGTCGCCATACCAGCCCACCGCAGAACCCGAAATCAGCACTTCGGGACGTTGCTCACGGGTACCGAGCCAGCCCAGCAATTGCTCGGTAAGGCTGATACGGCTGGCCCAAAGCACATTGCGCCGGGCGGCGGTCCAGGGCCGGTCGGCAATCGGCGCGCCAGCCAGGTTGATCACGGCGTCCACCTGCTCGTCAGCGGCCAGTTCCTCCAGTTGGGCAATCCCGCGCACTCCGCTGCCACAGAGGCGCGCAACCTGATCAGGGCGCCGGCTCCACACGGTCAGGCGATGACCCTGGGCGAGCCAGAACGGGCAAAGATGCTGGCCGATCAAGCCAGTGCCGCCTGTCAGCAATATATGCATGGCTGTGTCCTCACAGAGTGCGGCGATGGTCTATTTTTACAACAAGGCACTTTTTTAACCCAACGCTCTCAGATAAACATAGGCCAACCTGCCCTATGAAGCGGAATAACCTTATACAAATTTTAAGTATTGTACAGGTTTGCCTGACAGCGTAGTCTGCTTACAGCACGGTTCGAAGAGGCCATCATGACAGTACCTATTGCCATCATCGGTGCCGGTATCGCCGGCCTTTCCGCTGCCCAGGCCCTGCAAAAGGCCGGGCAGTCCGTTCACCTGTTCGACAAAGGCCACGGCAGTGGCGGGCGCATGGCCAGCAAACGCAGCGAGGCCGGTGCGCTCGATCTGGGTGCCCAATACTTCACTGCGCGCGACCGTCGCTTCGTCGAACAGGTGCAGCAATGGGTAGCCGCCGGCTGGGCCGAACAGTGGAAGCCGCAGTTGTACAACTACCGTGACGGCGAACTGACGCCCTCGCCCGACGAGCAGACGCGCTGGGTCGGCGTGCCGCGCATGAGTGCGATCACCCGCGGCATGCTCAAGGACGTCACGGTGAACTTCGGCTGCCGCATTGCCGAAGTGTTTCGCGGCAAGCAGTACTGGCACCTTCAGGATACCGAAGGCTGCAGCCATGGCCCATTCAGCCGCGTTGTGATCGCCGTCCCCGCGCCCCAGGCCACGCCGCTACTGGCGGCCACCCCAAAACTTGCCGCCGTGGCAGCGGGCGTGGTGATGGAGCCTACATGGGCCGTTGCCCTGGCCTTTCAGACACCGCTGGACACACCGATGCAGGGCTGCTTCGTGCAGGACAACCCGCTCGACTGGTTGGCACGCAACCGCAGCAAGCCAGGCCGCGATGAGCAGCTCGATACCTGGGTACTGCATGCCACTTCCACGTGGAGCAAGCAGCATATCGACCTGGCCAAGGAAGAAGTGATCGAGCAGCTGTGGGGAGAGTTCGCCGAATTGGTCGGCTGCGTGGTGCCTGCAGCGTCCTTCTCCGTGGCACATCGCTGGTTGTATGCACGGCCGGCCGGCAGTCACGAATGGGGCGCGCTGGCCGATGCCGACCAAGGGCTCTATGCCTGTGGCGACTGGTGCCTGTCGGGCCGCGTGGAAGGCGCCTGGCTCAGCGGTCAGGAGGCGGCACGACGCCTGCTGGAGCATCTCGACTAAACAAAACTGCAAAACTATACAAAAATACTAGTTTGCATAAGTTTGTGGCTGTGCTGGAATAACCTTGTACACGCGCGAATCAATGTACAAGTTTTCGGAGACAGCCATGCACGATCCATCCGCCCACAGTAAGCCCCGCATTGCCATCAGCTCATGCCTGACAGGCCACAGTGTGCGCTACAACGGCGGGCACAAGTCGTCCGATCTGTGCCGCACCCAGCTGGAAGAACACTTCGACTGGCTACCGGTCTGCCCCGAAGTCGCCATCGGCCTTGGGGTGCCCCGCGACCCGATCCGGCTGGTCGGTGACCCCGAACACCCGGCCGTGGTCGGGACACGCAACCCTGGCATGGACGTCACCGGCCCGCTCGCCAGTTACGGCGAACAGATGGCCGCCGAGCTTGACGATATCTGTGGCTACATTTTCATGCAGAAGTCGCCGTCCTGCGGGCTGGAGCGGGTCAAGGTCTACCAGGATAACGGTCACCCGGCAGTACAGGGCGGCAGAGGTGCCTACGCAGCGGCTTTCTGTGCCCGTCGCCCGGACCTGCCGGTCGAGGAAGAGGGGCGCCTGCACGACCCGGTATTGCGCGAGAACTTCATCAGCCGCGTCTACGCCTACGCGGACTGGCAGCGCCTGCTGGCCGAGGGTCTGAGCCGTGGCGCACTGGTGCGCTTCCATTCACGCTACAAGTACCTGCTCATGGCCAACAACCCGCAGGCTTACCGACAGCTTGGGCGCCTGCTTGGCAGCATGAGCCGGGACGATGACCCTCAGGTGATCGGGCCCCGCTATTTCAGCCAGTTGATGCAGGCGCTGCGTCGCTGCGCCAGCCGCGGCACCCATGGCAACGTACTGCAGCACCTCAGTGGCTACTTCAAGGACGCGCTGACGCAGCAGGACAAGGCCGAGCTGCAACACATCATCGACCAGTACCAGCAAGGGGTCGTACCGCTGGTAGTTCCGCTGACCTTGCTCAAACACCATTTGCGCAAGCACCCTGACCCCTACCTGCAGCAACAGACCTACTTACAGCCGCACCCCGATAGCCTGGGGCTACGCAATGCAGTCTGAAGCGCCCATGCCCATCGGTGAACTGGCACGCCGCACCGGTGTGAATCCGGTAACCCTGCGTGCCTGGGAGCGGCGCTACGGGCTGCTGAAGCCGCAACGTACAGCCAAAGGCCACCGCTTGTATGGCCGCGACCAGGTCGAACGCGTCGAAGCGATCCTGGCTTGGCTGGAACGCGGCGCATCGGTCGGCCAGGTGCGCGAGCTGCTCGACAAGCCACCCGGCGTCGCTCCCCAAGGCGACTGGCAAACCCGCCAGCAACAGTTGATAGAGGCCATCGCCAACCTGTCCCAGCGCAGCCTCGACCAGCAACTCAATCAAGCCATGGCGCTGTATCCGGCCATCACCCTGTGCGAGAAATTGCTGCTGCCATTGCTCGATAGCCTGGGGCAACGTTGGTGCAATTACTTCAATGCCAGGCTCGAACAGGTGTTCTTCCACACTTGGCTGCGCAGCAAGCTGGGCGCACGGGTCTATCACGACAATCAATCACTGCACGGCCCGGCCGTGTTGCTGGCCGAAGACAGTGATCACGCCTTCGACCCCAGCCTTTGGCTATATGCCTGGCTGCTGAGCAGCAGCGGCATCCCTGTCGAAGTGCTTGAAAACCCCGTGAGCGGAGTGGAGTTGCAACGTGCCGTCACCGCCCTGCAACCTCGCGCCCTGCTGCTGCACCTGGGCCCGCGCATCGATGGCCGGGCCCTGCTGCGTACCCTGCAGGGGATAGCAGGCACCAAGCTGCTGGGCGGCGCCACGATTTCCCTCCACAAAGCTCAACTGCACGGCTACGGTCTGCCCGAGCTTTTCCTGTTCGATACCCCGCAGGCGGCATTGCGCACGCTGCAAGGCAATGACCGCCCGCCTGTAGAGTAGATACCCATGCAACTGATCTGGCTGCGCAGCGACCTGCGCGTCAACGACAACACCGCCCTGAGCGCCGCCTGTGAACGTGGCCCTACCGTGGCCTTGTGGCTTGCCAGCCCAGGCCAGTGGCAGGCGCATGACGACGCTGCCTGCAAGGTCGACTTCTGGCTGCGTAACCTGCGCGACCTGCGCCAGTCACTGGAGGGCCTCAATATTCCGTTGCTGGTCCGCAGGATCGACACCTGGGAGCAGGCGGCCCAAACGCTGCTCGACGTGTGCCGCCAGCACAACATCGAAGCGGTGCACTGGAACGATGAGTACGGCATCAACGAAAACAGCCGCGACCAGGCGACCCGCGCGTTACTGGAAGCCTCCGGCGTTCAGGCTCACAGCTACCTCGATCAGCTGTTGTTCCGCCCCGGCACCGTGCTGACACGCAGTGGTGATTACTTCCAGGTCTTCAGTCAGTTCAAGAAAGTCTGCCTGGAGCACCTGCACCGAAGCTTGCCGTCACAAGCACCTCGGGTAAAGCGCCAGGCCCCCGTGGGTATCGCCAGCGACCCCATTCCCCAGCACATCGATGGCTTCGACAAACCATCGCGCACCCTGAGCGAATACTGGCCTGCGGGCGAGGACGAGGCGCAAGCCCGACTGGCACGCTTCGTGGACGAAACCATCGAGGACTACCATCACCTGCGCGACCTGCCGGCAAAACCTGGCACCAGCCAACTGTCGGCCTACCTGGCGGCCGGAGTAGTCTCGCCCCGCCAGTGCCTGCACGCCGCACTGGCGAGCAACCGCGGCGAGTTCGACAGCGGTAGTACCGGCACCCAGACCTGGATCAACGAATTGCTCTGGCGCGAGTTCTACAAGCATATCCTGACCGGTTATCCACAGGTGTCACGCCACCGAGCATTCCGCACACACACCGAATCGCTGCCTTGGCGCGACGCCCCTGCCGACCTTGAGGCCTGGGAACAGGGACGCACCGGGTTCCCGATCATTGACGCGGCCATGCGCCAGTTGCTGCACACCGGATGGATGCACAATCGCCTGCGCATGATCGTCGCCATGTTCCTCAGCAAGAACCTGCTGATCGACTGGCGCCTGGGCGAACGGCACTTCATGCGCCACCTGATCGACGGTGATCTGGCCGCTAACAATGGCGGCTGGCAGTGGAGCGCCTCCACAGGCACAGACGCGGTGCCCTACTTCCGTATTTTCAACCCTGTTTCGCAGTCGCAACGCTTCGACCCACAGGGGCACTTCATTCGCCACTGGGTACCCGAGTTACGCGGGCTGGATGAAAAAAGTATCCATCTGCCTACGCAAAACAAGGATCTTTTCGCCGAAAATTCGTACCATCGTCCTATAGTTGACCTCAGTAGTAGCCGCCAGCGTGCACTGGAGGCCTTCAAGGGGTTATCGCGCAGGTAGGGTGAGGGGTCCGCGTATTGAATCATCCGCGAATTTTCTGGGTTACGGGAGCAGGTAGTGGTCTGGGTTTGGCCTTGGTGGAGCAATTGCTCGGGCTAGGGCACCGGGTAGCGACAAGCGGGAAGGATTGCCAGGCGCTCGATACCTTGGCAGCACAGCACGGTAGCCGCCTGTTGCGCCTGCCATGGCAGTTGCATGACGAAGACCAGGCGGCCAGCGCCTGCCTTGAGCTTTGTCATGCCTGGGGCGCGCTGGACAGCCTGATCATCAATGCAGGGGCCACCGATTATCTGCCGGATGCGGTATCGGCCACAGACGTGTTCGAGACGATCGTAAGCAGTAACCAGCTGGCGGCCGAGCACTGCCTGGGCCAGGCTGTACCGTTGCTGTTGAAAGGCGAAAAGCCGCAGGTAATGGCAATCTTCAACCGTTATTCGGCCTTGCAGTTGTATGCGCCCACGCGCGTCACAGCAGGCTGGAACAACACACCGCAGTGGTTTCGCGAGGCGCGCCAGTCGCTGAAAAATCAGGGCATTGACCTGACGGTGGTGGCGCCACATTCGTTGAAGACACCGGTCACCTCAGCTATGGCATTTCCTGAAGACTGGACACCGCAGAGCGCCGCGCAGGAGCTGCTGCAACGCTTGCCACTGCGCGAGCCGGAGCTTGTGCTGGAGGTCACGAACCTGAGTAGCTTGTGGCCATTGTCACGCTAAGTGATGAGGAAGCATTGCCACCCACTTCGCGGCCCCGCGAAATGGGTGGCAATGGCAAACTCAGAGTGCCATGCGGTAATGCAGGCTGTAGCTCTCGACCCCATCGTTGGGCTGCTTGATGCCGGCGTTGGAATAGTGGATTGCCCGCACGCCAATCTCATGGCCACCTGCAAAGCGCAGCCCGAAACCGATTCGGTCTTCGAACTGGAACGACGAACCCAATTCGTTGCTTTCAAGCTCAGTGCTGGCAAATGCAGCCACGCCGATGCCCGCCTCGATGTAGGGCTTCACTGACTCACCAGCGAACTCATAGACGAATACCGGTGCGAAAGACAGGCTGTGGTTGCTCGCCGTCTCGTCGCCGTCCCAATAGGTGTAAGCCCCATCCCAATAACCGGTCAGCCGACCGACGCTCGTCTGCCACCAGCTGGCATCCCAGTTGGACTGAAGGCCCAGGCGGTAAACCTGGGTGGAGTCACCCGTCTGCCCTACCGATAACGAAACATCGGCAGCTTGCACTACCGCGATCTGTCCCAAAGTGACGGCGGCAGCCGCCGCCAAGCCGAGCAGTTTCCTCATGAGAAACATCCTTCTTTCCAATGCTGTTGTAAGTGTTCGCCTCATGGCAGGCAAAAAATAGAAATCAGGAGTGGGACGATAGTTCAGCTTTTTTTCACGTTTTTTTTACAACTGAAAACTTTGCACACTGCCCGACTTGTTCCACAGCACAGGGAGGATGTTTTCCAAAGATCGCGGATCGGCACTGGTCCAGAATGCAGCTTCGCGTGCCGGCCCCTCGGCCAGTAGTTCGCGCGCGGCCAGTAACCGTTGCAGTTGGCGCGCCACCGCCGCACCGGTATCGATGATAGCGACGTCGGCGGGCACCATCCCGGCCAGCAACGGGCGCAGGAACGGGTAATGGGTACACCCGAGAATCAGCGTATCGCAACCTGCCGCAAGCAAGGGCTGCAAGTAACCAAGCAACAGCTGGCGCAATTGCAGGCTGCCAAGGTCACCCGTCTCGATCAGCTCGACCAGCCCAGGGCAAGGCTGGGTGACCACGCGCACATCGTTGGCGAAGCGGTCGAGCAAGGCGGCGAACTTGGCGCTCTGCAAGGTGCCGGTAGTGGCCAGAACACCGACCACGCCGGAACGGGTGGCAGCAGCAGCAGGCTTCACCGCCGGCTCCATGCCTACCAGCGGCCAGTCCGGATAAAGCTCACGCAGGTCGGCAACTGCTGCCACGGTAGCGGTGTTACAGGCCAGCACCATCGCCTTGGCACCCTGCGCCTGGAAAAACTCGGCAATGCGCCGGCAGCGCTGGCGGATGTAGTCGGGGGTTTTCTCGCCATACGGCACATGCCCGCAATCGGCCACATAGAGCAGCGACTCGCTGGGCAGCAAGCGCTGGATCTCGGCCAGGACCGACAAACCGCCGACCCCGGAGTCCATCACGCCGACCGGTGCCGAGGGCTCAGCCATCGCGTTTGCCACATACCGCACAAGCCGGGTCACGCTTGACCCGCAGTTCACGCAGGCGCGTGCCCAGTGCGTCGATCAGCAGCAAGCGGCCCACCAGCGGCTCGCCAAAACAAGCCAGCAGTTTCATGGCTTCCAGCGCCTGCAGGCTGCCGACCAACCCAACCAGCGGGCCAATCACTCCGGCTTCGCTGCAGGTCAGCTCGTCTTCGCTGCCATGGCCATACAGGCAATGGTAGCAAGGGCTGTAATCGCGCCGAGGATCGAACACCGACAGCTGCCCTTCGAGGCGGATGGCTGCACCACTGACCAGCGGCTTGCCGTGGGCGAAGCAAGCTGCGTTGACCGCCTCCCGGGTACCAAAGTTGTCGGAACAGTCCAGCACCAGGTCGACGGCCGCCACTGCAGCGGCCAGGGAGTCTTCATCCAGCGCCTGACGATGGGCGACCAAGGTAATTTCAGGATTGATGGCCTCAAGCCGTTGCAGCGCCGAGTCCACCTTGCTCATGCCAACGCTGCCACTGTCATGGATGACCTGGCGCTGCAGGTTGGTCAGGTCGACGGTATCGAAATCAGCCAGGTGCAGCTCACCTACACCGGCTGCTGCCAGGTAGAGCGCCACCGGTGAGCCCAGACCACCCAGCCCGATGATCAGCGCCTTGCTCTGCTTGAGGCGCAACTGGCCTTCGATGTCCACCTGTGCCAACAAAATCTGCCGGCTGTAACGCAACAATTCCTGATCGGTCAGCATGGCAAGCGCCCCAGGGAAATACGTTCATGACCGCCCAGGTCCTTGCGGCTGGCCACCTCGATGAAGCCTTGCCCGGTCAGCAGCGCGCGCACGGCAGGTGCCTGGTCGTAGCCGTGTTCGAGCAGCAGCCAGCCACCGGGCAGCAGATGCGCCGGCGCCTGGCCAACGATCAGCCGCAGGTCGTCCAGGCCATCGGCCCCGGCCACCAGTGCACTGCTGGGTTCGAAGCGCACATCACCGGCAGCCAGGTGCGGGGCTTCGGCAGCGATGTACGGCGGGTTGCTGAGGATCAGGTCGAAACGTTCAGCGTCCAAGGCACTGAACCAGTGGCTGGTGAGCACCTTGACGTTGCCCAGGCCCAAGCGCTGACGATTACGCTCAGCGAGCGCTACCGCTTCCTCGACCCGGTCCAGCGCCGTGACCTGCCAGGCCGGGCATTCGCTGGCCAAGGCCAGCGCTATCGCGCCGGTTCCGGTGCCCAGGTCGAGCACCTTGGCGGGCGTTGCAGGCTGCAACTCAAGCGCCGTCTCGACCAGAAGCTCGGTATCAGGGCGTGGGATCAACGTGTGGGGTGCCACTTCCAGGTCGAGTTTCCAGAAGCCCTGTTGGCCCAGAATGTAGGCAACCGGCTCACCGCCGCGGCGCCGATGCAGGTAGCCCGCGTAGGTCTGCGCATCCTCGCTGCTGACGATGCGTTCAGGCCATGTGTGCAGGTAGCTGCGCGACTTGCCGATGGCTGCCGCCAGCAGCAGTTCGGCGTCCAGGCGTGCGGTGGGCGAATCCGGAAGTTGCGCGTTGCGCAGCAGGCTGGCAATGATGGTCATCAGTCCCCCAATGCCGCCAGCTGATCAGCCTGGTATTCGGCCAGCAACGGTTCGATCACCGCGTCAACGCCCCCGGCAAGGATATCGTCGAGGGAATACAGGGTCAGGTTGATACGGTGATCGGTCACCCGCCCCTGTGGATAATTGTAGGTACGGATGCGCTCTGAGCGGTCGCCCGAACCTACCAGCAGTTTACGCTCGCTGGCGATGGCATTCTGCGCGGCGCTGGTCTGCATGTCATTGAGCTTGGCCGACAGCCAGGACATGGCTCGGGCCCGGTTCTTGTGCTGCGAGCGCTCCTCCTGGCACTCCACCACGATGCCGGTAGGCAAGTGCGTGATGCGGATGGCCGAGTCGGTCTTGTTGACGTGCTGGCCACCGGCGCCGGATGCGCGGTAGGTGTCCACGCGCAAATCAGCCGGGTTGATCTCGATTGCCACCTGTTCGTCCGGCTCGGGCAGTACCGCGACGGTGCACGCCGAGGTGTGGATTCGGCCCTGCGATTCGGTTTCAGGCACCCGCTGCACACGGTGCGCGCCAGACTCGAACTTGAGCTTGCCGTAAACGCTGTCGCCTTCGACGCGGGCGATGATCTCTTTATAGCCGCCGTGCTCGCCCTCGTTCTCGGAAAGAATCTCGAGGCGCCAGCCGCGCCGTTCGGCATAGCGCGAATACATGCGGAACAGATCGCCCGAGAAGATGGCCGCCTCGTCGCCACCGGTGCCGGCGCGAATTTCGAGGAACACGTTGCGCCCGTCATTGGGGTCTTTGGGCAACAGCATGCGTTGCAGCTGCGACTCCAGCACCACCAGCTGCTCCTTGGCTTCGCGCACTTCCTCCACGGCCATTTCGCGCATATCGGGGTCGGCGTCCTTGAGCAGCGCCTGGGCGCCTTCGAGGTCGTCCTGCACCTTGCGCCACTCTTTATAGGCGCCGATCACCGGCTCCACTTCAGCGTATTCGCGAGAATAGGCGCGAAAGCGCGCCTGGTCGGAAATGACTTCGGCATCACCGAGCAAGGCGGTGAGTTCCTCGAAGCGGTCCTGGAGCGTGTCCAGTTTGTTCAGCAGCGACGCTTTCATTGCAAGGATTTGTCCGTCGAGCCCTCGTTGAGGGCAAAGAGTTCCTGGGCCATGGCCAGCGCATCGAGGCGGCCCTCGGCCGAGAGCTTTTTCAGCTGCACGCTGGGCGCATGCAGGAGTTTGTTGGTCAGCCCCCGGGCCAGTTGCGCCAGTACGTCCTCGGGGTTGCCACCGTTGGCCAGCAGACGCTGGGCCTTTTGCAGTTCTTCGTCGCGCAGGCGCTCGCTTTGCTGGCGATAGGCGCGCAACACGTCGACCGCGGCCAGTTCGCGCAGGCGCACCATGAAGTCTTCGGCGCCCACCGAGACCAGCTCTTCGGCCGCCTGGGCTGCGCCCTGGCGGCTCTTTAGGTTTTCCGCGACCACTTCGTGCAGGTCATCGACGGTATACAAGTACACGTCGTCGAGCTCCCCTACCTCCGGCTCGATGTCGCGCGGCACGGCGATGTCGACCATGAAGATCGGCTTGTGCCGGCGCTGCTTCAGCGCGCTTTCCACCGCGCCCTTGCCCAGGATGGGCAACTGGCTGGCGGTGGAGCTGATGACGATGTCGCTGTGCGCCAGCTCTTGTGGGATATCGGCCAGCAGCACGGCGTGAGCACCGAACTGCTCGGCCAGCAGGCTGGCCCGCTCCAGTGTACGGTTGGCCACGACGATACGGCGCACGCCCTGCTCATGCAGGTGGCGGGCAACCAGAGTGATGGTTTCACCGGCGCCGATCAGCAGCGCCTGGCTGCGGCCCAGGTCGCTGAAGATCTGCCGCGCCAGGCTTACCGCAGCAAACGCCACCGACACCGGGTTCTCGCCGATCGCGGTGTCGGTACGCACCTGCTTGGCGGCGCTGAAGGTGGCCTGGAACAGGCGCCCAAGCAGCGGGCCGACAGTGCCAGCCTCGCGCGCCACGGCATAGGCCGACTTCATCTGGCCGAGGATCTGCGGTTCGCCAAGCACCAGTGAGTCGAGGCCCGAGGCCACGCGCATCATGTGCCTGACGGCATCATGCTCTTCATGGATATAGGCGCTGGCCCGCAGTTCATCCAGGCTCAGGCGGTGATAATCGGCCAGCCACTGCAGGACCGCCTCGGCGGACAGCTGATCCTGCTCTATATAGAGCTCGCTGCGGTTGCAGGTAGACAGGATCGCCGCTTCACGGCTGGCGGTCAGTCGGCAGAGCTGCTGCAGGGCGTCGACCAGCTGCTCTGGGGTAAACGCCACGCGCTCGCGTACGTCTACCGAGGCAGTCTTATGGTTGATACCAAGTGCAAGAAAGGCCATGCAAGGTCGCTGGTTGTGACGAGAAGCCGATAATTGTCCTCTTTCGCAGGTTTTAGAACAACCACCGTTCGCTATTGTCCCTATATACCAAGAGCATCACTGTAAACCGCGACCTTCGCGTGTGGGTTTGCCCCCGCGCTTGTGTCATCATGCTCCGACCGCCGGTAAGTCCTTCTAAGCCTCTTTATATGAACAGACCCTACGCACTGCTGCTTGCCTTCGCCCTGCTCCAGGGCTGCCAGAGCCTGGCCCCGCAAAAGGCCGAGCCTCCCGTTGCCGAAGCCGGCAAGGCCGAGGCCGAGAAGCCCGTGGTGTATGGGTCGTTCAAACAGGACACGCTTTACAGCCTGCTGGTGGCCGAGCTGGCCGGCCAGCGCAACCGGTTTGATATCGCCCTGGCCAACTACACCGACCAGGCCGAGAAAACCCAAGACCCGGGCGTGTCCGAGCGTGCCTACCGCATCGCCGAATACCTCGGCGCCGACGAGCCGGCCCTGGATAGCGCTTTGATCTGGGCCCGCAACGACCCGCAGAACCTCGACGCACAGCGCGCCGCGGCCATCCAGCTGGCCCGCGCAGGCCGCTATGACGACTCCATGACTTATATGGAGAAGGTGCTGCAGGGCCAGGGCGACACGCACTTCGACTTCCTCGCCCTGTCGGCCGCAGAGACCGACCAGAGCACCCGCGACGGCCTGATGCAGAGTTTCGACCGCCTGCTGGTCAAGTACCCCGACAACAGCCAGCTGGTGTTCGGCAAGGCGCTGCTGCTGAATCAGGACGGCAAGGCCGAAGAAGCCCTCGAACTGCTTGAATCACACCCGGCACAAAATGGCGAGATAGCCCCGACCCTGCTTCGTGCCCGCCTGCTCCAGGCCCTGGACCGCGGCCCGGAAGCCCTGCCGCTGCTGCGCGGGGCGATCCGCGACAACCCGGACGACAAGCGCCTGCGCCTGACCTATGCGCGCACCCTGGTCGAACAGGACCGCATCGCCGATGCCAAGGCCGAGTTCATCAGCCTGGTCCAGCAATACCCCGACGACGACGAGCTACGTTACTCGCTGGCGCTGGTGTGCCTGGAGAACAAGGACTGGGACGAAGCCGAGAGCTACCTGCGTGAGCTGATCGAGCGCGACAGCAACGTCGACGCCGCCCACCTGAACCTGGGCCGCATCGCCGAAGAACGCCACGACCCGGCCGGCGCCCTGCGCGAATACGCACTGGTCGGCCCGGGCCCCGACTACCTGCCTGCACAATTGCGTCAGTCCGACATCCTCATCGCCAATGGTCGCGGCACCGAAGCGTCACGCCAGCTCGCCGAGGCGCGCGAGGCGCAGCCGGAACTCGCCATCCAGCTGTACCTGATCGAGTCTGAAAGCTACAGCAACAACAACAAGGACGCCCAGGCCAACCAGGTGCTGCAGCAGGCCATTCAGCGCTACCCGGACGACCTCAACCTGCTTTACACCCGCGCCATGCTGGCCGAAAAGCGTGACGACCTGCCGCAGATGGAAAAAGACCTGCGCGCTATCATCGCCCGCGAACCGGAAAACGCCATGGCGCTGAACGCCCTGGGCTATACCTTGGCTGACCGCACGACCCGTTACGCTGAAGCCAAGGCCCTGATCGAAAAGGCCTATCAGCTGACCCCGGACGACCCGGCAATCCTCGACAGCATGGGCTGGGTCGCCTATCGCCTGGGCAACCTCGAAGAGGCCGAGCGTTACCTGCGCCAGGCCCTGGAGCGCTTCCCCGACCATGAAGTGGCTGCTCACCTGGGCGAGGTTCTGTGGGCCAACGGCAAGCGCCGTGAAGCTCGCCAGGTCTGGGCCAAGGCCTTCGAGGCCCAGCCCGACAGCCCTATCCTGCGCAAGACCGTCTTGCGCCTGACCGGATCCGAGACCCTTTAACGCCATGTTTTTGCGCCATTGCATCACCTTTACCCTGATCGCCCTGCTGGCCGGCTGTGCCGGCTTCGGTAGCCGGGAGGCCCTGCAGGGCCACGGCGACCCACAACAGTGGCGCGCCCATAAAGAGCAACTGAGCAGCCTTGACGGCTGGCAGATCAACGGCAAGGTCGGCATCCGCGCCCCGCGCGACTCCGGCAGTGGCACGCTGTTCTGGTTGCAGCGCCAGGACTATTACGACATCCGTCTGGCCGGCCCGCTGGGCCGAGGCGCAGCACGCCTGACCGGCCGCCCCGGCGGCGTGGTACTGGAAGTGGCCAATCAGGGCCGCTACGAAGCCGCCAGCCCCGAAGCGTTGCTAGAAGAACAGCTGGGCTGGCAATTGCCGGTGTCGCACCTGGTCTGGTGGGTGCGCGGCCTGCCCGCCCCCGACAGCAAGAGCAAGCTGACCCTCGATGGCGACAGCCGCTTGGCCAGCCTGGACCAGGACGGCTGGCAGGTGCAGTACCTGAGCTACACCGAACAGAACGGTTACTGGCTGCCCGAGCGCCTGAAGCTGCACGGCAAGGACCTCGACGTGACCCTGGTGGTCAAGGACTGGCAGCCACGCCAGCTGGGGCGCTGACCGATGCACAGGCTCACCCTGCCCGCCCCGGCCAAGCTCAACCTGTGGCTGCACATCATCGGCCGCCGCCCGGACGGTTACCACGAACTGGAAACCGTCTTCCAGTTCCTCGATCACGGCGACGAGCTGACTTTCGCCCTGCGTGAAGACGGCGCGATCCGCCTGCACACCGAGATCGAAGCGGTGCCCCACGACAGCAACCTGATCGTGCGCGCCGCGCGCAAGCTGCAGGAACAGTCCGGCACCGGCCTTGGCGCCGATATATGGCTGACCAAGGTGCTGCCCATGGGCGGCGGCATCGGCGGCGGCAGTTCGGATGCAGCGACCACACTGCTGGCGCTGGCGCACTTGTGGCAACTGGATTGGGACGAGGATCGCCTGGCTGCCCTGGGCCTGACACTGGGTGCCGACGTGCCGGTGTTCGTGCGTGGCCATGCAGCATTCGCCCAAGGAGTGGGTGAGCAATTGACCCCGGTCGACCCGGCCGAACCCTGGTACGTCGTGCTGGTGCCGCAAGTGTCTGTCAGCACAGTAGAAATTTTTTCACATCCACAGTTGACACGTGATTCCCTCCCCCTTAAGATGCGCCCCGTTCCCGAGGGAAACAGTCGAAATGACTGCCAACCGGTGGTAGAGCAGAGTTACCCGGAAGTTCGCAACGCGTTGAATTCACTGGGTAAATTCACTGAAGCTCGATTAACCGGCACTGGAAGTTGTGTGTTTGGGGCCTTCCCAAGCAAAGCCGAAGCTGATAAAGTTCTGGCCCTTCTTTCAGCGACCCAAACAGGGTTTGTGGCGAAAGGAAGCAATGTTTCGATGTTGCATCGCAAGCTGCAAAGTCTGGTCAAGAAGTCGAGTGCCTAGCGCTCGCAGCAACAGATACAGGGGCGTCGCCAAGCGGTAAGGCAGCAGGTTTTGATCCTGCCATGCGTTGGTTCGAATCCAGCCGCCCCTGCCATTTTCCTTATACTCATCCAGGTATACCCTCAGCCTCCAGGTACTGCGCGTGTCCAAGATGATGGTCTTTACGGGGAACGCTAACCCCGATCTGGCTCGGCGTGTCGTACGTCAGCTGCATATCCCTCTCGGTGACGTCTCTGTCGGTAAATTCTCCGACGGTGAGATCAGCACTGAGATCAATGAAAATGTCCGCGGTAAAGACGTCTTCATTATTCAGCCGACCTGTGCCCCGACCAACGATAACCTGATGGAACTGGTAGTGATGGCCGACGCCTTCCGCCGCTCCTCAGCATCCCGAATCACCGCCGTGATTCCTTACTTCGGATACGCCCGCCAGGACCGCCGTCCGCGTTCGGCACGTGTAGCCATCAGCGCCAAAGTCGTCGCTGACATGCTCACTGTCGTGGGTATCGACCGTGTTCTCACCGTCGACCTGCACGCTGACCAGATCCAGGGTTTCTTCGATATCCCGGTCGACAACATCTACGGTTCGCCCGTACTGGTCGACGATATCGAAGACCAGCGTTTCGAGAACCTGATGATCGTCTCCCCGGACATCGGTGGTGTCGTGCGCGCACGTGCCGTCGCCAAGTCCCTGGGTGTCGACCTGGGTATCATCGACAAACGCCGTGAAAAGGCCAACCACTCCGAAGTGATGCACATCATCGGCGACGTCGAAGGGCGCACTTGCATCCTGGTAGACGACATGGTCGATACCGCCGGCACCCTGTGCCATGCGGCCAAGGCACTGAAAGAACACGGCGCGGCCAAGGTTTATGCCTACTGCACGCACCCTGTCCTCTCGGGCCGTGCGATCGAGAACATCGAGAAGTCGGTACTGGACGAGCTGGTGGTGACCAACACCGTTCCGCTGTCCGCCGCTGCTCAAGCCTGTGACCGTATCCGCCAGCTGGATATCGCACCGGTAGTCGCTGAAGCGGTGCGCCGCATCAGCAATGAAGAATCGATCAGTGCGATGTTCCGCTAAGCGGAATACGTGTTGATATGAAGCGCCCCGCCCCAGCATGTGTTGGGGCGGGGCTTTTTTGCCATCCCCGTTGGCGCTGGTCGCAAACGCCCTCGGGGGGCTATTTTGGAGAAACAAAATGACTGATTTCACTCTGAACGCCCAAGTGCGTAGTGACCTGGGGAAAGGTGCGAGCCGCCGCCTGCGTCACTCGCTGAACATCCCGGCCGTTGTATACGGTGGCGATAAAGAAGCTCAATCCCTGACCATCGTGGCCAAGGAAATCGCCAAACTGTTCGAAAACGAAGCTGCCTTCAGCCACGTTATCGAGCTGAACGTCGACGGCGCCAAGCAGAACGTCGTAGTCAAGGCCATGCAGCGCCACCCGGCCAAAGGCTTCATCATGCACGCCGACTTCGTTCGCGTCGTTGCTGGCCAGAAGCTGACCGCTGTTGTTCCAGTGCACTTCATCAACGAAGAAGCCCCGGTCAAGAAAGGCGGCGAGATCTCGCACGTTGAATCGCAGATCGAAGTTTCCTGCGAAGCCAAAGACCTGCCTGAGTTCATCGAAGTCGACCTGGGCAACGCTGAAATCGGCACCATCATCCACCTGTCGGACCTGAAAGCTCCGAAAGGCGTAGAGTTCGTCGCTCTGGCCCACGGTGATGACAAAGCTGTTGCCAACGTTCACGCGCCACGCGTTGCTCCAGAAGCTGAAGAAGGCGCCGCTGAGTAATCCACTCGCGCGCCGGTGTTGATCGGGTTACAGTGCCGCGCACCGTAACCCACCAACTCCAAGGAAGAGCCCCTACGTGACCGCCATCCAGTTGATCGTCGGCCTGGGTAACCCCGGCCCCGAATACGAACAGACCCGGCATAACGCAGGGGCTCTTTTCGTTGAACGCATTGCCAGCGCCCAGCGCGTCTCCTTGACCGCTGACCGCAAGTATTTCGGCCTGACGGCTAAATTCAGCCATCAGGGCAACGACGTTCGTCTGCTCATCCCCACCACCTACATGAACCGTAGCGGCCAGTCCGTGGCGGCTTTGGCCAATTTCTTCCGCATCAAGCCGGAAGCGATCCTGGTGGCGCATGACGAACTCGACCTGCCTCCAGGCGTCGCCAAGCTCAAGCGCGGCGGTGGCCATGGCGGGCACAACGGCCTGCGCGACATCATCGCGCAGCTCGGCAACCAGAACGACTTCCACCGCCTGCGGCTTGGCATCGGCCACCCGGGTGACGCCAAACTGGTCTCCAACTTCGTCCTGGGCCGCGCGCCGCGCGCCGAGCAGGAGAAGCTCGACGCCAGCATCGATTTTGCCCTCGGCGTGCTGCCGGACGTGCTTGCCGGCGACTTCGCCAAGGCAATGCGCGAGCTGCACAGCCAGAAGGCCTGATTTCCTAGAGAGGGGAATACCCATGGGTTTCAATTGCGGCATCGTCGGCCTGCCCAACGTCGGCAAGTCCACCCTGTTCAACGCCCTGACCAAGTCTGGCATCGCGGCGGAGAACTTCCCTTTCTGCACCATCGAGCCGAACAGCGGCATCGTGCCGATGCCCGACGCGCGCCTGGCTGCGCTGGCGGAAATCGTCAAGCCTAATCGCATCCTGCCGACCACCATGGAGTTCGTCGACATCGCCGGCCTGGTGGCCGGTGCCTCCAAAGGTGAAGGCCTGGGCAACAAGTTCCTCGCCAACATCCGCGAGACCGACGCCATCGCCCACGTGGTGCGCTGCTTCGAAGACGAAAACGTGATCCACGTTTCCAACAGCGTCGATCCCAAGCGCGACATCGAGATCATCGACCTGGAGCTGATCTTCGCTGACCTGGACAGCTGCGAGAAGCAACTGCAGAAGGTCACCCGCAACGCCAAGGGCGGCGACAAGGAAGCCCTGGCGCAAAAGGCAATCCTGGAAAAGCTGATCCCGCACTTCACCGAAGGCAAGCCGGCACGCAGCCTGATGAAGAACATGGCCGACGACGAGAAAGCCGTCATCCGTGGCTTCCACCTGCTGACCAGCAAGCCGGTGATGTACATCGCCAACGTGGCTGAAGACGGCTTCGACAACAACCCGCACCTGGACGTGGTCAAGGCCATCGCCGAAGAAGAAGGCGCTGTCGTGGTGCCGGTGTGCAACAAGATCGAAGCCGAGATCGCCGAACTGGACGACGGTGAAGAGAAGGACATGTTCCTCGAGGCCCTGGGCCTGGAAGAGCCTGGCCTGAATCGCGTGATCCGCGCCGGTTACGAGCTGCTCAACCTGCAGACCTACTTCACTGCCGGCGTGCAGGAAGTGCGTGCCTGGACCGTCCGCATCGGCGCCACCGCGCCTCAGGCAGCGGGTGTGATCCACACCGACTTCGAAAAAGGCTTCATCCGCGCTGAAGTGGTGGCCTATGACGACTTCATCCAGTTCAAGGGTGAAGGCGGTGCCAAGGAAGCCGGTAAGTGGCGCCTGGAAGGCAAGGACTACATTGTCAAAGACGGCGATGTCATGCACTTCCGCTTCAACGTCTGAGTTGTAAGCACGGGCTTGATACAGGCCGAGTAAAAAACCCTTGAAGCCTCGCGGCTCAAGGGTTTTTTTTGGTGTTCACAGGGCTTTGCTGATACGCCTGGGCGAGTGTCTGGATTGCTGAGGCCTGCGCAGGACAATTCCCAAGCTATCTTGAATTGAAGCATTCGGTTTCAAGTTGGTAATTGGCTTACATCTGGGGGCTGCGCAGTGGCGCCCATTCGGGCCAGCCCACTAAAAGCACTTTCATGCGACCTCCGCCCAGGAGCCACCACCATGCATGAAACACCGCCCCGCCCCGGCTTCGACTGGCAACGCTGGCTCCCCGGGCTGGCCACGCTGATGCACTACCAGCTCGCCTGGCTGCCCAAGGACATCGCTGCCGGGCTGGTGCTCACCACCATGCTGGTGCCCGTGGGCATCGCCTACGCCGAAGCCTCCGGTGTACCCGGCATCTACGGCTTGTATGCGACCATCATTCCCTTGCTGGCCTACGCCTTGTTCGGCCCCAGCCGGATCCTGGTGCTGGGCCCGGATTCAGCGCTGGCCGCGCCGATCCTCGCCGTGGTGGTGCAGTACGCCGCCAGCGACCCACAGCGAGCCATTGCCGTCGCCAGCCTGATGGCCCTGGTGGCCGGCGCCTTCTGCGTGATCGCCGGCCTGATGCGCCTGGGCTTCATCACCGAGTTGTTGTCCAAGCCTATCCGCTATGGCTACATGAACGGCATCGCGCTCACCGTGCTGATCAGCCAGTTGCCCAAGCTGTTCGGCCTATCGATCGACAGCCAGGGGCCCCTGCGCGACCTGTGGTACTTGGCGAAGACCTTGATCGCCGGCCAGGGGCACTGGCCCAGCTTTGCAGTCGGCGGCGCCAGCCTGGCGTTGATCCTGCTGCTCAAGCCCTACAAGCGCCTACCGGGCATCCTCATCGCCGTGGTGCTCGCCACCCTGGCGGTAAGCCTGTTAGACCTCGACCAGATGGGTGTGAAAGTACTCGGTGAACTACCCCAGGGCTTGCCCAGCTTCGTCTTTCCCTGGGTGACCGACATCGACCTGGTCGAGGTACTGCTGGGCGGTATCGCCGTGGCGCTGGTGTCGTTCGCCGATACCAGCGTGCTGTCACGCACCTACGCGGCGCGCCTGAAAACACCGGTCAACCCGAACCAGGAAATGTTCGGCCTGGGCGTGGCCAACCTGGCCTCCGGGCTGTTCCAGGGCATCCCGATCAGCAGCAGCTCATCGCGTACTCCAGTGGCCGAGGCGGCCGGCTCAAAGACCCAGCTTACCGGCATCATCGGTGCGGTGGCTGTGACAATCCTGTTGTTGGTCGCGCCCAACCTCCTGCAACACCTGCCCAACAGCGCACTGGCCGCAGTGGTGATCGCGGCGGCACTGGGGCTGTTCGAGTTTGCCGACCTCAAGCGCATCTTTCGCATGCAGCAATGGGAGTTCTGGCTGTCGTTCACCTGCTTCGTGGGGGTTGCGGTGTTCGGCGCCATCCCCGGCATCTGCATTGCCGTGGCGATTTCGGTGATCGAGTTCCTGTGGGATGGCTGGCGACCGCATCATGCGGTGCTCGGGCGGGTGGACGGCACCCGCGGCTACCATGACGTGCAGCGTTATCCACAGGCTCGCAGGGTACCGGGGCTGGTACTGCTGCGCTGGGATGCGCCGCTGTTCTTCGCCAATGCCGAGCAGTTTCAGGCCACGGTGCTGGCGGCGGTGGATGAGTCGCCTACCCCCGTGCAGCGGTTGGTGATCGCAGCGGAACCGGTGACCAGCATCGATATCACTTCGGCGGACATGCTGGCCGAACTCGACCGGGCGCTGGAGGCCCGGGGAGTCGAGTTGCAGTTCGCCGAGATGAAGGACCCGGTGAAAGACAAGATGAAACGCTTCGAATTGTTCCAGCACATGGGCGAGACGGCGTTTCACCCCACTGTCGGTGCTGCGGTGGATGCTTATCTGCAGGACACCGGGGTGGACTGGAAGCCATGAGCCGCTAAACGGCGCTGAGCCGACGCCGGTCGAGCCATATCAGCAGGGCACTGGCATACAGCGACACGGCCAGAAACAACGCCATGCGCACCGCAAACGCCCGATAGACGTCCTGGCCGGCTGCACTGTCCTGCACTGACTGCCCCAGCAGGATAAGCAGCGTGGTCAGGCAACTCACCCAGTACGCCGGGCTGTGCCGCGTGCTTACCACGCGGTAGAGCCTACGCCCCTGCCACAGCGTGAACAGCAGCACCCACAGGAAAAACATCCACACGTGCACGAACACGCTCAATGCCGCCCACATGAGCATCGCCAACACCCCCGCCAGCACCGTCGAGCCTATCAGCTCACGGCTGGCATGCCGGGCCCGGGTCTCGCCAGCCTGCTGCCCAAGGCTCACCGCCTTCATGATAAGCGGCATGAACGCGTCGGGCGCGATCAGCGCCAGCAGGAACGCCGGCATGACTATCAGCGTGGCACGCAAGGCTATCCAGCCCACATCGGCGCGATCGGGCAATGGTGGCGCAGGTTGCGCAGGCGCATCCGCAGGTTCTGGAACCAGCACATGGGCCAACGCCGTCCCCAGCACCGCCAGCAGCATGCCCTTGGCCATCGCCTCGACCACCATGAGCGCCAGGGTGAAATCGCTGGTACCGGCAGCGGCGATCATGGTCAGGCCAACCACCAACAGGTTGGCCAGCAAGCCGTTGCCACCCTTGAGCGCATAGCGCAACACCAGAAATACCCCCACACCGACCAGCAACACGCCACTCACCGGCGCATGGCGCAACAGGGGTATCAGCAAAAGGCCGCTGCCACAGCTGAGCAACACCAGTATCGCCAACATCGGTGCGGCCTTGATCGGCAACGGCTCGCTGCGCATGGCCAACAACAGCACTGCGAACACCGGCGCAAGTATGGGCACCGGCAGGCCCAGGCCAAAACTCGCCACCAGGCATAGCGCCACGCCCAAGGCCAGGCGCAGCGCGCGCAGGCGTCGCAGCTCAATAGGCATAGGACAGCCAGCTCATCAGCCACATGAACACACGCCCCAGAAGGTTCAAAGGGTTACCTTCGCCGGGCAGGGCCATGACTTCGGCCTGACCGCCCACACGCAGCCCGGACCTGTCTGCAAGTTGGTCTCGGTCGAGCTCGACGATCACCGGGAAGCGCTGCGCCGAGCGTAGCCATTCGCGGCTGTTCTGTACGGTCGGCAAGGCGCCCGGCGGCGTACCCTGCCCCACACTCACGCCATAGCCGATGCTGCGGATATGCCCTTGCAATACCTTACCGGGCATGGCGTCCAGCACCACCAGCACCGGTGTACCAGGGCGCAGACGACCGAGGTTGTTCTCGGTCATGTCGGCGCTTATCCACACGTCGTGGATGGCGATCAGGGTCATCATCGCACTGCCGGCGGGAACATAGTGGCCCACGTCAGTGCGCAGGTCAGTGATCAGCCCATTGGCATCGGCGCGCACCACGGTGCGGGCCAGGTCCAGGCGGGCCTTTTCGACATTGGCCGCCGCACTGCGCAGTTGCGCGTTGTCTGCCTCCACCCCGCCTTGCTGCTCCCGCGCCCGTTCGACTTCCGCACGGGCTGCCGCCACCTGGCTGATGGCCTGGTCGCGGGTCGCCTGCGCCCCTTCAAGGCGACGGACAGACACTGTACCTGGGTCTTCTTCGATCAGCCGTTTGAGCCGCTCGGCATCCTGGCGGGCCTTGCGCTCGTTGGCCTGGGCCGCCACCAAGGCGGCCTTGGCCGAGTCGATGCCGGCGGTATTGGCGCCGATCTGCCGGCGTACCGTATCCAGATCTGCCTGGGCGCGGGTCAAGGCAATGCGGTACTGCTCCTGATCCAGCTCGAACAGCACATCACCCTGGCGCACTTGCTGGTTGTTGCCCACCGCCACGCGCTTGACCTGCCCGGCAACTTCAGCGGCCACGGGCACCACATAGGCTTGCAGACGAGCCTGCTGGGTGTAAGGCGTGAACCGGTCGGCAAGCAGGTACCAGACCAGGCTCACGATGATCAGCACCAACACCCAGTGCATGGCGCGGTCAGGGGGCGTCTCCACGGCGTCACTCATCAGGGCTCACCTTGTTCAGGGTCGGCGGGGGCCGGCTCGTCCAGCAGGTCACCCCAATCGGCACGGTTTTCCATCTGCTGGCGGGTGGCCGGGTCAACGGGCTTGCGCTGGTTGTCCCAACCACCGCCCAGCGCTTTGTACAGCGTCACCAGGCTGCTCACTGCGTTGCCCCGGCTGACCAGGTAGCCGTCCTGCTGCTGCAACAGCAATTGCTGGGCATCGAGCACGCGCTGGAAATCGGCAAAACCTTCCTGGTATTGGGCGCTGGCCAGGCTCAACGAGCGCTGGGCGGCCTGCGAGGCCTCCTGGCGAATGCTGGCGCTCTGCAGCGAACGCACCAGGCCACTGGCGGCGTCATCGGCCTCACGCGCAGCTTCACGCACCCCTTGCTGGTACAGCTCGATCAACTGCTGCAGGCGCGCATCCTCGACACGCACGGCATTCTTGCGGCGGCCGTAGTCGAAGGGGCTCCATAGCAGGCTTGGCCCGGCAGCCAGGTCGAAGGTGTTGGGCAGTTGATTGGCCGATACGAAAGTCCAGCCGATGCTGCCCAGCAGGCTCAGCTGTGGATAAAGATCCGCGGTGGCCACCCCGACGAGTGCCGACTGCGCCGCCACGGCTTGCTCGGCGGCACGAATGTCGGGGCGCCGCTGCAGCAGGCTGGCGGGCACGTCCTGCAACACAGCCCGGTCCGGCAGTGGTAACTGGCCGTACCGCGCAGCCAGCTGCGGCAACGGCCCGGGCGGCCTGCCCAGCAATGCGCAGAGCACATTGCGCAAGGCATTGAGCTGGTTTTCGAACTCGGGAATCGTGGCCTGAGTTGCCAGATACTGGGTACGCGCCTGCTGCCAGTCGAGCTCGTCGTTCTCGCCGTGGCGGAACAGCCGCTCGGTAATTTGCAGGCTACGCGCCTGGCGCCTGGCGTTCTCCGTTGCGATCTGCAGCCGCGCCTCGGCGGTGCGCAGGGCAAAGTAGGTGTCGGCCACCTGCGCACGCATCAGCAGCATGGCGTCGGCGTAATTGGCCTGGGACGCGAAATAAGCGGCATCGGCGCTTTCGATGGCGCGGCTGAAACGCCCCCAGAAATCGATCTCCCACCCGATATCGAAACCCACGCTGGACTGCCAGAACACCGAATCGCGGGCGCTGTCGGTGCCGGACTGGTCCTGTTTGAGGTACAGGCTCTGCCCACGCAGTTGCTGCAACTGTGGATAACGCCCGGTCTGGACGATGGCCAACTGCGCCCTGGCCTCGGCGACGCGCAGGCCGGCCAGGCGCAGGCTGGTGTTATTGGCGTCGGCCTCGGCGATCAGTGCGTCCAAGGCCGGGTCGGCAAACACTGCCCACCACTGGCGCAGCTCCGGCTGCTCAGCCCTGCGCTGGGCCTGCTCGAGCAATGGCGTGCTCCAGCTGTCCAGCCATGGGTGCCGGGGCGTCTCATAGTCCGGGCCGACCTGGGTGCAACCGGTCAGCACCATCAGCAGGCTCAACCCACAGCAGCGCCTGGGCATGGCAGGCCTTGGCTCAGGCTGCCGGCGGCGCGGGTTGCTCCGGCACCTGCAAGGCCACCCATTGCCAGAACAGCACGTAGGTCACAGCGAGGATCACCGGGCCGAGGAACAGCCCGATGATGCCCTTGACCACCATGCCGCCCAGCGCACCGATCAACACCACCGGCATCGGCACATCCACCCCGCGGCCCAGCAACAAAGGTTTGAGCACGTTGTCGGCAAGCCCGGCGACGAAGGTGTAGACAGCGAACACGATAGTGACCACGGTGAAGCCCTCGACGTTGAGTACGTAGATGATCACCGGCAACGTGATCAACGTCGCCGGGGCCTGGGCGATGCCCAGCATGAGGATGAGAATGGCCAGCATGCCGGCACCTGGGACGCCTTTGATCACGAAGCCCACACCGATCAGCAGCATCTGGATGAAGGCGATGCCGATCACCCCTTGCGCCACTGCACGAATGGTCGCGGTGCACAACGTGGCAAGCGGCTTGCCCCGCTCTTGGCCAGAAATCCGCATGGCGATGCGCTGTGCTGCGATTTCGCCACGATCACCAAAAGCCATGATCACGCCGGAAATGATGATCGCGCCGACGAACAGCAGGAAGGCCCCGCCGGCACTGGCCGCCGCACCCAATGCCGTACGCCCGGCGCTCTTGAGCTGGGGCATCCATTGCGCAATCACATCGGCCAGGTTCTCGGAGGCTGACAGCCACAGCGCATGGACTTTCGGCCCGATCAGTGGCCAGTTGGCCACAGAGTCGGGCGGCACCGGCACGCTCCAGCTGTCGCTTCTGATCAGCGACACCAGGTGGTCCACCGATTCACCGATGGACATCACCACCAGGTAGATCGGTACCAGCAACACCACCAGCACCAGCAGCACCACCAGTGTCGCCGCATAGCCGTCCTTGAAACCTGAACCACGCTTGATGCGTTGGTACAGCGGATACAACGTCACCGCCAGGATCACCGACCACAGCATCAACTCCAGAAATGGCTGGAAAACCTGAAAGGCAAATAGCACCAGGGCAGCCACAAGGCCTGCCTTGATGAGCACATCGAGCAGGCCCCGTGACCGGGCGCTGTCCAGTTTGATACTCGGCTGCATGACTCATCTCCTCGTGCTCAGTGCGCCAGGCGGGCGCGATTCAGTGGTCCGTTCTGGGTGCAGGGTGCGAGGTATCGCGCTCAGGCAGCTGTCGCCCCAGGGCCATCATCACCAGCGGCACCACCGCCATCGAGAGGGTGATCGCGAGCACCAGCAGGTCGTGCACCTGTCGAGTCAGAACGTGATGTTCGAGCGCCATTTTGAATACGACGAACGCAAACTCGCCGCCCGATGCCAGCACCACCCCCAGGCACAGCGCCTGCGGGTGAGTGAGCCCACCCGCCAGCCGGCCCAACCCCCAGAGAAGCGGCAATTTGATGCCCACCAACAACAGCGTCAGCCCCAGCACGGCCAGGGGCATGCCGATCAGCAGACGCAAATCGGCGCTCATTCCCACCCCGACGAAAAACAACCCCAGCAACAGGCCCTTGAGCGGCTCGATCTGGGTTTCCAGTTCGTGGCGAAACGGTGACTCGGCCATCAGCACACCAGCAAGAAAGGCGCCCAGGGCCATGGATATGCCCACGTGCTCCAGCACCCAGGCCGTGCCCAGCACCACCAGCAAGGCGGTGGCGGTCGACAGCTCCGGCAGGCCCGACCCGACTGTCCATTTGAACACCGGTGTCATCAGGTAGCGGCCGCTGACGATCACCAGGCCAATGCCAAGTGACACCGCCAGCAGCGGCCAGGCGCGCTCATCGGCAGTGCTGACATCACCGCCAAGCAACGGCACCACGGCAATCAGCGGTATGGCGGCGATGTCCTGAAACAGCAGGATGGCCACGGCCAGGCGGCCGTGCGGTTTGCCCAGGTCCTTGCGTTCGGCCAGGACCTGCAGGCCGAACGCGGTGGACGACAGGGCAAGGCCCAGCCCCAGAACGATCGACGCCGGTTTCGACTGGCCGAACACTGCATACGCCAGCAAGCCAAGCACCAGGGCAGTCAGCCCGACCTGCAGCGCCCCGACACCGAACAGCGCCCGACGCATGGTCCACAAGCGCTGTGGTGATAGCTCCAGGCCAATCACGAACAGCAACATGACCACACCGATCTCTGAAATCCGTGCCACGTTGCCTGGGTTATCAAGCAGCCCCAATACCGAAGGGCCAATCAGGATGCCGGCCAGAAGATAGCCAGGCACCGCCCCCATCTTCAGACGCTGCGCCAGTGGCACCAGAAGCACCACGGCCAGCAGGAAGACCACTGTAGCCTGCAGCAGGCTGCCGTCATGTGGCATAGGTTCGTACCCTTGCGACCATGCGCAGTGAGGGAATCAGAAACGCTCTTCGACCACTTTGAAGGGATAGGCTACCGCTTTGTACTTGCCGATCTTGCCGCGTTTGGGCAGCTTCACCACCTTGTCGCCAGTGACGTCCTTGTAGGGAATGCGCGAAAGCAGGTGGCTGATGATGTTCAGGCGAGCACGGCGTTTGTCGTCGGAATGGGCCAGGAACCACGGCGCCCACGATGAATCGGAAGCAGCGAACATTTCATCGCGGGCGAGTGTGTATTCGTCCCAGCGGGTGTAGGACTTAAGGTCCATGGGAGAGAGTTTCCACACCTTGCGGCCGTCATTGATGCGGTCCTGCAGGCGGCGGGTCTGCTCCTGGGCGCTGACTTCGAGCCAGTACTTGATGAGGATGATCCCCGACTCGACCATCAGCTTCTCCAGCAAGGGCACCACCGCGAGGAACTTGCCGGCCTGCTCGTCGGTGCAAAAACCCATTACCCGCTCAACGCCTGCGCGGTTGTACCAGCTGCGATCGAAGATCACTACCTCCCCCGCTGCCGGCAGGTGGTTGAGGTAGCGCTGGGCATACATCTGGGACTTTTCCCGTTCAGTCGGCGCCGGTAGCGCCACCACGCGGAACACCCGTGGGCTGACCCGCTCGGTGATGGCCTTGATGGTGCCGCCCTTGCCGGCACCATCACGGCCCTCGAACACGATGCACACCTTCAGGCCCTTGGCCACGACCCATTCCTGCAGCTTCACCAATTCCACATGCAGGTCTTTCAGCTGTTTGTCATAGGCCTTGCCGCCCAGCTTCTCGGCGGGCGCCTGCAAGTCTTTCTTCCTGGACGGCTTGGCCATGACACGCTCCTTGGGGCGAATGAACAGTGAGTATGGTCGATCCCTGCCGTTTTACTTGGCCAACTTGCTGTAACTGGTCATCAGGTTGCGGTAATCGGGAATATGGTTGGAGAACAACGTGCCCAGGCCTTCAACATCATTGCGCCAATCACGGTGCAGCTCGCAGGCCACGCCGAACCAGGTCATCAGTTGCGCCCCGGCTGCCTCCATCCGCCGCCAGGCCGAATCACGGGTCAGCTCATTGAAGGTGCCGGAGGCATCGGTGACCACGAACACCTCGAAGCCCTCCTCCAGCGCCGACAACGCCGGGAAGGCCACACAGACTTCCGTGACCACGCCGGCGATCAGCAACTGTTTCTTGCCGGTGGCCTTCACCGCCTTGACGAAATCTTCGTTGTCCCAGGCGTTGATGTTGCCCGGCCGGGCGATGTAGGGGGCGTCGGGGAATTGCTCCTTGAGTTCGGGCACCAGCGGCCCGTTGGGGCCGGTTTCGAAACTGGTGGTGAGGATGGTGGGCAGCTTGAAGTACTCGGCCAGGTCGGCAAGCGCCAACACGTTGTTCTTGAAACGGTCGGGGTCGATATCCCGGACCAGCGACAACAGGCCGGTCTGGTGATCGACCAGCAGAACCGCGGCGTTGTTCTTGTCCAGACGCTTGTATTGGAAGGCCATGACCGATCTCCTTGCTAACGTTGGGGTGGGAGTTTCAGCGTAGGCAAGGATGGGGGGTGAGTAAGACCGCCAGTCGGATCCAAGGCGGCGGTGCAGAACCGATGACAGCGCGGTCCCAGCCTGCGTGCAAAGATCTTGATTTATGCTCAAATTGTGCAAAAATTGTGCTTGTGAGAAGCGAACCCCCTCAGGAGGTCAATCATGGCCAGCAATGCAGTATTGGAACTTCAACCCACAAGTTTCGAGGGGCTGATGGAAGCGCTTCGGGAAGTCAATCGGGTCATGTTCTCCCCTGAGCGGTTCCTGAAGGTGTTCTCGATGGACCAGCAGACATTCGCAACCCGCGCCCATGTCCATCGCAACACCGTGCGCAACGCCCCCGAGTCGGAGAAGATCCAGGCGTACATACGTGATGCCGTGCGGGTCTTGCGTGCTGTAACTGACATGGGCACGGACATGACCAAGGCCATTTTCTGGTTCAAGAACGAACCGCTGTCGACATTCGACTACAGAACGCCAGAAGAGGTTGTCAGCGACGGCCGAACTGAACAGTTGATCGCCTTCCTGCAGTCGTGGGAAGCCGGTTCTCAAGGATGAAAATCATCGCGTTGAAGAACCTGCCCTGCTACCGGCTGCACACACCGAAATGGGCAATAACACCCACATCCGGCACCGGCGCGGCTACCCAAGGTGGCCGCGCCAATCGCAAAGGGCTTGAGGCGCTTTACCTGTCCCTGTAGCCGGCCACTGCCGTGGCCGAGTTCCAGCAGGGTAGCCCGTTTTTACCGCCGGGATTGCTGGTGAGTTACTCATCGTTAATGACCCCAGAGGCGACTTGCCTCGCGACCAATCTTCCTGGAGTGATTCCTGAGTCAGGCTAAGCGCCTGGTTCATCGCCCTTCACTTCACAAATTCCTGAACTAATTATTTCCCCCCAGCGATTTGTTCACCCGCCAACCCCCACCAGAATCGCTTCACCACAATCACAATAACCGTGAGGCCACTCCCGTGGACCAGACACTTCAGGTACGCCAGGCCGCCGCCGACCTTGTAGCCGCCTTCGCCAGCAACGACACCGCCCGCTACTTCGCCTGCTTCAGCGAAGACGCCACCTTTCTTTTCCACACCCTGGCGCAACCGCTGCTGTCGCGCGGCGCCTACGAAGACCTCTGGGCCCAATGGCAGGCCGAGGGTTTTGCCGTGCTCGGCTGCGTTTCGAGCAATGCGCAGGTGAGCCTGCAAGGTGATGTGGCGATCTTCATGCACGATGTTGCCACGCACATCCGCATCGCCGGCGAGCAGCACCAACTGGCCGAGCGCGAAACCATCGTGTTCCGCCGCCACGGCGAACGCTGGCTGGCCTGCCATGAGCACCTGTCGGTCGTCACCGTCGCCTGATTCACCTTTACGCGGCCCTGCCGCCCTGCCATCGCACCCACAAGAGGGCCCGCGCACCGCGCCGGCCTACAACAACCGCGCTGGAGCATCACCATGAGCCACTCGACCGGTATCGAGACCAATGGCGTCGAACAGATCCCTGACGATCAACGCGACGCCTCCCCGCTGGACCTGTTCCGCCTGATCTTCGGCGGTGCCAACACCTTTGCCACCGCCGTGCTGGGCAGCTTCCCGGTACTGTTCGGGCTGTCGTTCCAGGCCGGGGTCTGGGCGATCCTGCTCGGCGTCGGCGTGGGTGCGCTGATCCTTGCGCCCATGGGCTTGTTCGGCGCGCTCAACGGCACCAACAACGCGGTGTCGTCGGGCGCGCACTTCGGCGTGCATGGGCGCATCGTCGGCTCGTTCCTGTCGCTGCTCACCGCCGTGGCGTTCTTCTCGCTGTCGGTATGGAGTTCCGGCGATGCCCTGGTCGGCGGCGCCAAGCGCCTGGCCGGGCTGCCCGAAACCGACCTGACCCTGGGCCTGGCCTACGGCCTGTTCGCCATCCTGGTGCTGGTGGTGTGCATCTTCGGCTTCCGCTTCATGCTGTGGGTCAACAAGGTTGCCGTGTGGGCCTCGAGCCTGCTGTTCCTGCTGGGCATCTTCGCCTTTGCCGGCCCGTTCGATGCGGGCTACGCCGGGAGCGTCAACCTTGGCCAGGTCGGATTCTGGGCAGCCTTCGTCGGCGCGGCGATTCTGGCCATGAGCAACCCGGTATCGTTTGGCGCCTTCCTCGGCGACTGGTCGCGCTATATCCCGCGGCAAACGCCCAAGGCGCGCATCATGCTGGCGGTGATCGCCGCCCAGGCCGCCACGCTGATCCCGTTCCTGTTCGGCCTGTGCACCGCCACCCTGGTGGCCACCCACGCCGCGGACTACATCGCCGCCAACAATTACGTAGGTGGCCTGTTGGCGATTTCGCCTAGCTGGTTCTTCCTGCCGGTGTGCCTGATCGCGGTGATCGGTGGCATGTCCACCGGCACCACTGCGCTCTACGGCACCGGGCTGGACATGTCGAGCGTGTTCCCGCGGCTGCTCAGCCGCGCAGGCGCCACCGTGCTGATCGGGGTAATGGCTATTGCCTTCATCTTCATCGGCCGCTTCACCTTCAACCTGGTGCAGAGCGTTTCGACCTTCGCCGTGCTGATCATTACCTGCACCAGCCCGTGGATGGTGATCATGATTCTCGGCTTGATCACCCGCCGCGGCTTCTACCACGCCGACGACCTGCAAGTGTTCACCCGCGGCCAGCGCGGCGGTCACTACTGGTTCCTGCATGGCTGGAACTGGCGCGGCATGGGCGCGTGGGTCCCCAGCGCGGTGGTAGGCATGAGCTTCGTCAACCTGCCTGGGCAGTTCGTCGGCCCGCTGGGCGACCTGGCTGGCGGCATCGACGTGAGCCTGCCGGTAACCCTGGGCATGGCTGGTGTGCTGTACCTGCTGCTGCTCAACCTGTTCCCTGAACCTGCTGGCGTGTATGGCCCCAACGGCCCGCGCTGGGTGCGTTGCAAAAGCACCGCGCACACGCCGGTGCTGAAACCTGCCGAAATGGCCTGACTGGATAACGACCATGACCACTTCCCACTACATCGCTGGCCGCTGGGTCGAAGGCCAGGGCAGCGACTGCATCAGCGTCAATGACCCTGCATTGGGCCAACCTTTTGCCGAACTGATGGCCGCCAGCGTTGCCCAGGTCGACCAGGCCGTGGCGGCGGCGCGCAATGCCCTGCCCACTTGGAAGCAGGTCAGCGCCAACGAGCGTGCGGCGTACCTGCGCGGTTTTGCCGAGCAGCTTGGGCAACGCCGTGAAGCACTGATCAGCCTGCAAATGCGCAACAACGGCAAGCCTCGCCATGAGGCCGAAATCGACCTGGACGATGCCATAGCCACCTTCGCTTATTACGCCGACCTGGCCGAGCAACTGCCGGAAAGGAATCGCGAAGTGGCGTTGGCCGCACCGGGCTTTACCGCCCGCACCCGGCTGGAGCCGGTGGGTGTGGTCGGCCTGATCGTGCCGTGGAACTTCCCGTTGGTGACCAGCGCCTGGAAGCTCGCCCCGGCCTTGGCGGCAGGCTGCACCGTGGTGCTCAAGCCCTCGGAAGTCACCCCGCTGATCGAGCAGGCCTACGGCCAGATCGCCGATACCCTGGGCCTGCCTGCGGGCGTGCTGAACATTGTCAACGGCAAAGCCGAGACCGGCGCGGCACTGAGCAGCCACAGCGGCCTGGACAAGCTGTCGTTCACCGGCAGCAACAGCGTCGGCAGCCAGGTGATGCGCAGCGCATCGGCACAGTGCCGGCCCGTGACCCTGGAGTTGGGCGGCAAATCGGCGATCGTGGTGTTCGATGATTGCGATGTGGACCAGGCAGTGGAGTGGATCGTCGCCGGTATCACCTGGAACGCCGGGCAAATGTGCTCGGCCACCTCGCGCTTGCTGGTGCACGATGGCATTGCCGATGCGCTGCTGCCACGCCTGCAACAGGCACTCGAAACGCTGCGCGTCGGTAACCCACTGACTGAAGAAGTGGACATGGGCCCGCTGACCAGCCAGGCGCAATGGTTGAAGGTTGCCAGCTACTTTGCCACCGCCCGTGAAGAGGGCCTGCAGTGCCTGGCCGGTGGCAAGGCGCTGGACCGCGACGGCTGGTTTGTCAGCCCGACGCTGTATGCAGACGTCCCCGTGGACAGCCGCCTGTGGAATGAAGAAATCTTCGGGCCGGTGCTGTGCGCGCGTCGATTCTCGACCGAAGCACAGGCAATTACCGAGGCCAACGACAGCCGGTTCGGCCTTGTCGCCACCGTTTGCTCAGCGGACCTGGAGCGCGCCGAGCGGGTGGCCGATGCGCTGGAAGTCGGGCATGTGTGGATCAACTCGGTACAAGCGGTGTTCGTCGAAACGTCCTGGGGCGGCACCAAGGGTAGCGGGATCGGGCGGGAGCTCGGGCCTTGGGGGTTGTCGGGCTACCTGTCGGTCAAGCATGTGACGCGGTGCCTGGGCTGATTGCCCCAGGGGCCGCCAGGCGGCCCAATCGCCGGCGGCCGTCTTGCGCGCCAGGGTATTACGCCGGCTCGTCAGCCGGGCGCGCGCCCTCCTGCACCAGCACCATGCTCTGCGGTGAAGACAGGGGAATGCCCTCATCACGCAAGCGCCCCAGGATGGTGAACAGCAGGTCGCTGCGCGCCCCTGACACCTGCCGCGGCCCCGCCACATAGCCGCTGACACTGATCACCATGCCGCTGGTCGTCAGGTCCTTGAAGGTTACCGAAGCAGCCGGCGCGTCCAGGATCGCCTCATGCTCGTGAAAGGCAGTCAGCAGCAGGTCGCGCACCTGGTTGGCATCGGTCTCCAGCGGCAAGGTCAGGGTGATGCCCACCACGCCCAAGGCATTGCCCATGGTCACGTTGCGCACGTTCTGCGAGATGAACTGCGAGTTGGGCACGATCACCGTGGAGCGGTCGGACATCTGGATCTCGGTGGCGCGCACGTTGATCCGGCGAATGTCACCCTCGACGCCCGCCAGGCTCACCCAGTCGCCCACCTTGACCGGGCGCTCGGTGAGCAGGATCAGACCGGAAATGAAGTTCTGCACGATCTGCTGCAAGCCGAAACCGATACCCACCGACAGCGCACTGACCACCCAGGTCAGGCTGGTGAGGTTGATGCGCAGGGTCGACATCACCAGCATGGCCAGGAACAGGAAGCCCAGGTAACCCACCAGGGTTACCAGCGAGGCACGCATGCCGGCGTCCATGTCGGTTTCCGGCAGCAGGCGCTCGCTCAGCCAGCGCTTGAGCACACGGATACCGAGCATGCCGCCTAACAGCATCGCCACGGCCAGCAGGATGTCTTGCGGCACGATGTTCAGGTTGCCAAGCAACTTGCCACCGGTGCCGTCCCAATCGCCCAGGCTCAGCAGCAGCTCGCCGGGGCTGGTGCCCGACGGCATCAACGCCAGCATCACGGCCAGGAACAGCAGGACCGTGCGGCTGACACCGGTCAGGATGGTGCTGGCCTGGGCCTGATGGCGTGGTGCCAGGCCCAGCGACGACGCCAGCGCCAGGCCGCCGGGTTGACGCGGCGACAGCAGGGTTTCGCACAGATCAGCCAGGAAGGTGGTCAAAAGGTAGGCGCAGGTGGCGACCATGCTGATCCACAGCAGCTTGGCAGTGAGGAAGTAAGCCAGGGTGAGGTAGCCGGCCAGCAGCGTCAGCAAGATGAGCCCGACCCACACCACGATCACGAACGGGATCAGCCCTGCCAGGCCGGTCGGGCGCGCCAGCTCATGTTTACGCAAGGTCCGGCGGTAACGTATGAGCGCCATTGAGAAGATGGCGGCCACCACCAGCGCGGTCAGGCCGTTGGTGGCGACAGTCAGCGCCAGGCTGGTGCCGATCACACTGTTGATGCGCTCGAAGGTCAGCATCACCATCAGTGCCAGGGCCAGCAACTTGGGGAACCAACCCAGAGCACTGGCCACTTCGTCGGGGATCGGCGGCAAACGCCAGGAAGGCCGTTGCAGCATCAACATGGCCCGGCCAAGGCCGGTGATGAAGGCACTGAACACCACGAGCATGAGGAAGTGGTTGGTCAGGCTGGCCATGTCCGAGCCCAGCATGGCACTGCTTTGAAGGCCCCAACGCAGCAGCGACACGGCGCCGGCGATAGTGCCCAGGGTGGCCAGGCTCACGCTCAGGGCCAGTGCGCTTCGGCGCAGGCGGCCTTCGGGCAGCCAGCGAATCATGGCGGCAGCGAGCAGGCGCTCAAGGACCAGGCGGACCAGTGTCCAGACCAGGATCGCGGCCACCAGGCTAGTGATGAAGAACCCGCGGTGTTCAGCGCTCAAGGCACTGGCGACGGCATCGGCCGCCTCGCCGCGCAAGTCACGCAGGCGCATCACATCGTCCTCGGTAGGACGGATCAGCGACTGCCAGAAAGCCGGGCTCAGCGGGGAGGCCGCCCGGCTGGTCACTTGCGAGTTGAACTGGCTACGGCGCAGGTTGACGATTTGCGTGGACAGGTCGCGCGCCGACTGAGTCAGCTTGGTGGCCTGATCCTGCTCGGCGAGCACGGACTTTTTCTGCGCCTCCAGCTCCTTGCGCTGCAAGGCCAGGGTCGCGGCTTCATCCTTCTGTACCGGGCCGATGACCTTGAGCTTGTCGTCGAGCTTCTGCACGTCAGCAGCGCGCAAGGTGCTCAACGCATCGGCCTGTCGCTGGACCTGCACGGTAGCCATGCGCAGTTGCGAGAGCAGGTCGTCGTTGGCGTTGCTGGTCACGCCCTGACGAATCTGGTCGAGCCTGTCGCTCAACTGCTCGATACTTGCGTTTTCATCCAGCACCGGCAGCTCGCTGGCAACCAGGTTGGCAACCGGCACGGAAGCCGACCAGGCCGGCGACGCAAGCGCCAGCATCAGGGCCATTACACCCAGGTAAAATCGGGCAAGGCAGACACGCCTCATCGAACGTTCCTCATCACAAGGCTATTTGGCGGTGGATTCTACGCGGCTTGCGGCCTTCAGGAGAGTGCCGTTTCTCGCTCCAACAGTTGCCGCTTGCGCTCCACCCCCCAGCGGTAGCCGCTGATGTCGCCGTCTCGGCGCACCACCCGATGGCAAGGAATCGCCACGGCGATACGGTTGGCCGCACAAGCCATGGCCACGGCACGCACGGCTTTGGGCGCGCCAATGCGCTCGGCAATCTCGGTATAGCTTACCCGGCCGCCCAGCGGGACTTCGCGCAGGGCTTGCCAGACCCGCTCCTGAAACGCGGTGCCCTGCACATCCAGAGGCAAGTCCAGGCCCAGGGCGGGCGCCTCGACGAAGCCCACCACCTGCGCCACCAGTCGTTCGTACTCGGCATCGCCGCCGATCAGGCGAGCGTTAGGGAATTGATCCTGCAATTGCTCGAGCAGCGCTTCAGGTGCATCACCCAACAGGATTGCGCAGATGCCTTTTTCGCTTTGCGCCACCAGGATCGCCCCCAGTGAACACTGCCCTACGGCGAAATGAATGGCCATACCCGCGCCACCGGCGCGGTACTGGCGCGGGCGCATGCCCAAGCGCTGATCGGCGCTTTCGTAGAAACGGCTATTGGAGTTGTAACCGGCATCAAAGATGGCATCGGTCACCGATGTTTTCCCCTCGCCCAGCCGCTCGCGCAGGCGCCGGGCGCGGAAGGCTGTGGCATAGGCCTTTGGCGTGAGGCCGGTTGCAGCCTTGAACAGGCGGTGCAAGTGGTACGGGCTGACCCCCAGTTGTGCCCCGAGCTGGCCGAGGCCGGGTGGATTGTCCGGGGTTTCGAGCAGGCGGCAGGCGCGGGCTACCAGTTCGCAGCGGCGAATGCTCGACGGCTTGGCCTGGCAGCGCCGGCAGGGACGATAGCCTGCGGCCTGCGCGGCGGCGGCATCGGTGAAGAATTCGACGTTCTCGCGTTTGGCCATGCGCGATTTGCAGCCGGGTTGGCAATAAATGCCGGTGGTGCGCACGGCGTAGACGAAATGGCCTGCTGCTGCCGCGTCGCGGGTGTAGACAGCTTGCCAGCGTTGTTCGTCAGTGGTGTAGGGGGTCATTGCGGTATGCCTCAACCAAGCTGATTCGTCTCAGGCCCGCCACAGATACCAGGCTGCCACCGTGCGGTGCGGACGCCACCCGGCGCCCAGCGACCGCATCTGCGCCGGCGTCGGCGCCTTGCCCAGCCCCTTGAGGCGACGATACCCCTCACGCACCGCAAAATCGTCCACCGGCAACACATCCGAGCGCTCCAGGCTATAGATCAGCAGCATCTCGACGGTCCAGCGGCCCACGCCGCGCAAGGCAACCAGGCGCTCGATCAAGGCCTCATCGCTCATGCCCAATGCCTCTTCCCGGCACGGCACCGCCCCGTCCAGCGCGGCCTGGGCAATCCCGTGGATTGTCGCCAGCTTGCTCGCGGAAAACCCACAGGTACGCATCGTTTCCGGCGCCACCTCAAGCAACTGCCTCGGCGCGGGAAACCCATCGTCAGGAAACAGCGCCAGCAATCGCCCCAGTATCGCTTCGGCCGCACGGGCATGCAGCTGCTGGTAGGCAATCGCCCGTACCAGCGCCTCATAGGGCTCGCGCCCCGGTGTCGCCCGGTGCAGGCACGGCCCGGTCACAGCAATGTGCCGCGCCCAGTCAGGGTCCAGCGCGGCCAGGTAATCGGTGGCTTCGCGGTAGGCTTCAGGCGAGAGGTCGGCCAGGATCATCCATAGCTCCAGTGGGTTCAAGGCAGGACCAGCTTAGCCCAGCCACTGATCGTGGAAACGCCGAATCTTGCGCAGCTAATTCCGGGCAACCATTGCCCAGTGCCATCATCCATGCATAGAATTGAGAACTATTCACAGTCACGCATGCTTCCTGGGATCAGCCGCTACGATGCAGCTCAACGACACGCTCAAACCGGCCGAAGTCGCCCTGCTCTATCAGTCCCATCACGCTTGGCTACGTGGGTGGCTGCGCAGCCGGGTCGGCTGCCAGGAACACGCTGCAGACCTTGCGCAGGACACCTTCGTGCGCCTGCTGCGTGCACGCCAGGTTTCGCCGATCAAAGAACCGCGGGCTTACCTGAGCAGCATCGCTCGCGGCCTGATGATCGACCAGTTCCGCCGTCGCGCCCTGGAGCGCGCCTACCAGGAAAGCCTGGCCCATGTACCCGAAGGCGAAGTGCCCAGCGAAGAACATCGCCTGGTGATTCTGAATACCCTCGAGCGCCTTGACCGTGCCCTGCACCAGCTCAGGCCCCGCGCCCGCCAGGCCTTTTTGCTGGCCCAGCTCGATGGCCTGAGCATCGCGCAGATCGCCCTTCGCCTTGGCGTTTCGCGTGCCACCGTGGAACGCGACCTGGCCAAGGCCCTGGGCGTCTGCTACCGGTTGCGCTATGCCGAGCTCTGATCAAGTACCCGCGCAGGCCCAGGTCGACCAGGCCATCGAATGGCTGGTGAAGCTGCGCTTCGACACCCCAAGCCCGGCTACCGAACAGCAGTTCCAGCAATGGTTGGCCCACCACCCGCACAACGCCCAGGCCTGGCAGCGGGTGAGCACCCTCAGCGACGAACTGGCGGGGCTCCCCAGCGACCTTAGTCGGCGCACCCTCGATGGCCGCCAACGCCAGCGCATCAACCGCCGTGACCACCTCAAACTGCTGGCGGTGCTGGCGATCGGCGGCACCGCCGGTTGGGCCGCGCGCGAGCCGCTCGGCTTGGCCGCCCTGATGGCCGACAACAGCACCGGCACTGGCGAACGTCGCCGGTTGCAGGGTAGTGATGGCAGCCAGATCCAGCTCAACACGGCCAGCGCCATCGACCTGCACTACAGCGCCGAGCTGCGCGAACTGACCCTGCTGCGCGGCGAAGTCAGCCTGGCCAGCAACCCTGGCGACAACCGCCCGTTCCGCATCACCACCCGGGTCGGCGCCCTGGCTACCCAGGACGGCCAACTGCTGCTGCGCGAAAACGATCAGGGCCTGTTGCTGGCCGTGCGCCGCGGCAAAGTCACCTTGTTCCCGGCCTCCCCTTCACCACGCGTGGTGCAGGCGGGCGAGGTGTTGCAAGTATCGCCGCACGGGGCTCACGCGCTTGCCTCGTTGCATGGCGACCCGTGGGGCTGGACCGACGGTGTGCTCAGCGTGCAACAGATGCCACTGGGCGAGTTCTGCGCCGAACTGGCCCGTTACCGCCCGGGCCTGCTGCGCTGCGCTGGCGAGGTGGCCGCGCTGAAGGTATCCGGCACTTACCAGCTGAACGATACCGAGCAGATTCTGCAACTGCTCACCCGCAGCCTGCCGGTACGTGTCGATTACCGCACACGCTATTGGGTCAGCGTCGGGGCTGCCTGATCTTTTTTGAAAAAGAATGAGGTGGAATCTCATTCTCGTCCGGCCTGAAGGAACAAAGCCCGAAAAGTGGTCTACGAAACCTTCAGGAGCGGTCCATGATCCACCCGTGTTCCCCCCGCAACGACAGGCTGCGCCACGCCGTGCGCGCCGCCGTGTTCGGCCTCGGCCTGGGCAGCGCCCTGGCACTGCCCGCACAGGTCGCGGCTGCACCCGCCAGCCAGCACCGGCAAATCGACTGGAGCATCCCCGCAGGCCCTCTGGCCCCGGCACTGGACCAGGTGGCCCGGCAAGGCGGCCTGAGCCTGTCGTTCGATGCGAACAGCCTGCAGGGCAAGACCACCCAAGGCGTGCAGGGGCGCCACGAGCCGGCCCAAGCATTGACCCTCGTGCTGATGGGCAGCGACGTGCAAGTGCAACAGGAAGGCGATAACAGCTTTCTGCTGATACCCGCACTGGACGCCGGTGGTGCACTGCAACTGGGTGCCACCAGCATTTCCAGCGATCGCCTGGGGGAAACCACCGAGCACAGTGGCTCTTACACGACTGGTGCGGTCACCATCGGCAAGACCGCACAAAGCATTCGCCACACCCCGCAGTCGGTGACCGTGGTCACCCGCCAGCGCATCGACGACCAGAACATCACCAACCTGACCAACCTGCTGGAGCAGACGCCTGGTGTGGTGGTGAACCTCACCGACAGCGAACGCGTGCAGTACTACTCGCGCGGCTATGCGATCGATGCCATCCAGTACGATGGCGCCACCGTGGTACAGGGCAGCGGCGGTGGTTCATTCATCCAGAGCGATTCGGCCATCATCGACCGGGCCGAGATCTTGCGCGGGGCCACCGGCATGATTCGCGGCGCGGGTAACCCGTCAGGCACCGTCAACCTGGTGCGCAAACGCCCGACGCACGTATTCCAGGGCGAAGGCAGCGTCACCCTCGGCTCCTGGGATGCCCAGCGTTATGTCGCCGATATCTCCGGCCCGCTGACAGAAACCGGCAACGTGCGAGGCCGGGTGATCGCCGTACACGATGACAAGGACCATTTCCAGGACTCGCGCCAGGAGCGCAAAGAGGTGTTCTACGGTGTGCTGGCCTTCGATCTGAATGAAAGCACCACCCTGACCACTGGCCTTGAGTGGACCAAGCTCGATGCCACCGGCGCCTGGGGCAACCTGCCCGCCGACTATGATGGCTCGCCCCTTGCGTTTGGCCGCAGCACTTACCTGGGTGCCGACTGGAACCGCTGGGACCGCAGCAACCTGCAGACCTTTGCCGAGCTCGAACACCGTTTCGACAACGACTGGTCGCTCAAGCTGATGGCCCAGCGCACGCACTTCGAGCTGGATGACCACGGTTTCAAGCAGACCTACTTCACCCGTGCCAGCGGCGCTGCCAACCCCAGCAACAACCCCTACCTGATGAACTATCAGGTTACCGAGGGCGACGGCGGCGAGAGCCTGCAGAACAACCTGAGCGCCACCCTCAACGGGCCGTTCGAGCTGCTCGGTCGCAGCCATGACCTGATGCTGGGTGTCGAGCGCATTCGCAATGACTCCTACGCCTCGGCCACCAACTTCGTATCCTCCGGTGTTTTCGACATCCGCGAGTGGGACCCAAAGACCAGCCTGGCCGAACCGGACATCAACATAACCGCCCATCCGGTGCGCACGCGCACCACCCAGGAAGCGGCCTACGCCACCTGGCGCATTTCCCTGGCAGACCCGCTCACGGCTATCATCGGGGTACGGGCCAACTGGTATGACTACGAGCAGGAAAACAACGTCAAGTCGAACGGCAAGTTCAGCGTCGACAACAAGATCGTGCCGTATGCGGCGCTGATCTACGACCTCAACGATAACTTCAGCACCTACGCCAGCTACACCGAAATCTTCAACCCGCAGACCGCCACCGACGTCAGCGGCTCGGTGCTGGAGCCCACCACAGGCGAAGCTTACGAGACCGGAATCAAAGGCGAGTTCTACGAGGGGCGGCTGAACACCTCGCTGGCGTTCTTCCGCATCTACCAGGTGGGCAACGCCCTGGATGACCTGAGCGGCCCCAACCCCTGCCCGCCCAACTACACCTCGGGCTATTGCAAGGTGGCTGCAGGCAAGAACCGCAGCCAAGGCTTCGAGCTGGAGATTTCCGGCGAAGTATTACCAGGCTGGAACGTGACCGGTGGCTACACCTACAACACCACCAAGCAACTCAAGGACACCATCAGCAACACCGGCAACGCTATCCGCACCACAGACCCCAAGCGCATGCTGCGCCTGTTCACCAGCTATCGCCTGCCGGGCGAGCTGCAAGCGTGGACAGTTGGCGGCGGCGTGCAGGCGCAGAGCGACATCTACAACCGCAGCGGCAGCGCCGAGGCCACGCAGGCGGGGTATGCGGTGTATAACGCGATGGTCAATTACCGGTTCAACGAGCATTACTCGTTGCAGCTCAATGCCAACAATATCTTCGACAAAAAGTACTACCGCCAGGTGGCGCCGACGCCGACCGGGTATTACTGGGGTGACCCGCGCAATGTGTCAGTGACCTTGCGCGGCAGCTTCTGACCCAGGCTGCCAGGCCCCCACTACCCTCAAGGCCTCAGGTGCACCTGTAGGAGCCGGCTTGCCGGCGATAGGGCCAGCACTGGCAACAACAATCCTCAGTCCGCCACTGCCCGCAGCTTACCGGCCCGCCGGTACGACTGCCGGGCAAAGCACACGAACAGCCCCGCCATGATCGCCAGCGCCATCGGCAGCCCATGCGGCGCCACATCCATCGCCGCGCCGCTGACCAGCGGCCCGACCAGGCTGCCCACGCCCCACAAAAGGCCAACGCTGGCATTGGCGGTGACCAGATCCTGGCCCTTGAAACGCTGCCCGATCAGCACCAGCGCCAAGGTATAGATACCCCCTGCCACAGCGCCAAGCACCACCAGCAGCGGCCATAGCAGCCAGGCCATGTCCAGCAGCCATGGCAAGGCAATACCGATCGCCATCGCCACCAGCCCGCACACCAGGTGCAGCCCGGTGCGCTCGACCCGGTCGGCCAGCCAGCCCAACGGCAACTGGAAAACCATGTCACCGGCGAACACCACCGTCACCATCAGCGCCGCCACGCCCACGGCAAAACCATGGCTGGTGGCATACACCGGCAGCAACGACAGCACGACCGCATCGAAGAAGGAGAAGAACAGCACAGCCACGCACAACGCCGGGGCGACGCGGAAGAAGCCCGCCAGGCCGAAGCTTTTCTCGCCTTCTTCACCATGCTCCACATGATCGTTGGGTACGGTCAGCACAATGCACAGCAGCGCCAGGCCATAACAGAAGGTCACCACACCGGTGATCCACGGGCTGTTGGCGCCAATCACTGCGAGCATCGCCGGGCCGAGTACCTGGAAGCCGGTGAAGCTGGTGGCGTAAAGCGCCATGATCTTGCCGCGGTTGTGATCGGGGCACAGTTCGTTGACCCATGACTCGCCCAAGATGATCGCGATGCCCATGCCGATACCCAGGCCCAGGCGCAGCAGGGCCAGCATCCAGACCGAATCGAATGCCCATTCCAGCAAGGCGATGCTCACGGTGCACAGGCTGAAGCAAAGCAGGTAGATGGTGCGCCGGGTCAGGTACCGGCAACAGGCGTCGACCATGAACGCCGAAAGCATCATCCCCGCAGCGGGGATGGCCGAGATGATGCCGATCTGCAAGGTGCCGGCACCGGCCTCATGCAGACGCAACGACACCAGCGGCAGGCTGGCCCCCAGGCTGAAGCCGACCACAGACACGGCGAACAGAAGGCCCGCCAGCAAACGCATGTTCATGTACCACTCCCAGCAAACTGAAAAGACGCGCAGATACAGGCGCCCAGGCGCACGCCGGGACGGCGGACGACGCAGGAGCGCAGGTCAGTTCAGGGCGAGGTGTGGCGAGAAGGTAAAGGCAAACAGCACACTGCGGCGACGCTTGAGCACCGTATCGCTCGGCCACGCGCGACGCATGGCCTGGAGGGCAGGCTGGCGGGCGTGTGGTAGGGACTGGGTACGGCACATTGCTTTGGCTACTACGCAGGTTGGGGAAAAGAGGCGGCACTCTAGGCCAAGCCAGGCTGAGCCGTCAATTGCCGGCGCCCACAGCGAACATCAGCACTGCCCCGATAGTGGGAGCAACTGTCTTGCCCAATTTCCAGAAGTTAACACAATTACCTGTGGGAGCCGGCTTGCCGGCGATTGGGCTGCAAAGCAGCCCCTACGCTGTCAGCGCTTACCGGTATTGGGCAGAAACACGGCCAACAGACCGAACAACGGCAGGAACGAACACACGCCATACACGTACTCGATACCGCGCAAATCCGCAACGTACCCCAGCAGCGCTGCGCCAATCCCGCCAAAGCCGAACATCAGCCCGAAGAAGACCCCGGCAATCATGCCCACACTGCCCGGTACCAGCTCCTGGGCGTACACCACGATCGCCGAGAACGCCGACGCCAGAATGAAGCCGATGACCACGCTCAGCACGGTGGTCCAGAACAGATCGGCGTACGGCAGCGCCAGGGTGAACGGCGCCACACCAAGGATCGAGAACCAGATGACCGCCTTGCGCCCGATGCGGTCACCGATCGGGCCACCAAAGAAGGTGCCGGCCGCGACCGCGCCAAGGAACAGGAACAGGTGCAGTTGCGAGCTGGCCACCGACAGGTCGAACTTCTCGATCAGATAGAAGGTGAAGTAGCTGGTGAAGCTGGCCATGTAGAAGTACTTGGAGAACACCAGCAGGCCCAGCACGACCAACGCCGCGATCACACGCTTGCGCGAGATGCCATGGGTGGCCTGCACCACCTTGCGCGCCTTGGCCTGGTTGAGATGCTCGGTGTACCAGCGGCGCAGCATCAGGGTCACGGCAAAGAACAGCAGGCCAGCCACGCCGAACCAGGCCACATGGGTCTGGCCGAACGGGATGACGATGGCTGCCGCCAGCAGCGGGCCGAAGGCCGAGCCTGCGTTGCCACCGACCTGAAAGGTCGACTGCGCCAGGCCGAAACGCCCACCTGAGGCCAGCCGCGCAATCCGCGAGGTCTCCGGGTGGAAGGTCGACGAGCCGATACCCACCAGCGCAGAAGCCAGCAAGATCATCGGGAAGCTGCCGACGAAGGCCAGCATGACGATACCTACCAACGTGCACAGGGTGCCGAGCGGCAACAGGTTCGGTGTCGGCCGGCGGTCGGTGAAGAAGCCGACCCAGGGCTGCAGCAGCGACGCCGTTATCTGGAAGGTCAGTGTGATCAGGCCGATCTGGGTGAAGCTCAGGTCGTAATTGGCCTTGAGCATCGGGTAGATCGCCGGCAGCACCGACTGGATGAGGTCATTGATCAGGTGCGCCAGCGCGCAGAAGGCGATGATGCGCATCACCAGTGGGTTGGCTTGGCTTGCCGAACCGGTGCTGGCGGTGGAGGTGCTGCTGATGGCCATGAGCTTGAGTTCCGTCCGCAGGTTTGGGATCCGATTATCAGGAAACAAATGGATACATAGCTACCTTTTTATCCCTCTATTACTGCGTACTTGCAAATGGTTCTCAATATATTTAGCATCCTCGCACCAAATCCCCCGCAATTGTTGGGCGCAAACGCCCTTTAGCGAGCACATTTCAGCATGAGCCCGATGCCCGCCACGCAGATTCAGGCCGACGCCCAACAGGAAGCACTGGCGTGGTTCTCCCGCCTGCGCCAACCAGGCTGCGATGACCGGGAACGCCAGGCCTTCGCCCGCTGGTGCCAGGCCCCGCTAAATGCCCATGCCTACGCCGAGCTCGAAGCCTGCTGGCAGCAATTGCAAGCGCCACCAGCACGGCCTCGCCCGCGCCAGGTCACCGTGCGACGCAGCCACCTCGGCAAAGGGCTGGCATTGCTGTTCCTGCTGGCGCTGGCCGTGTTGGCGTACCTGTATTGGCCACTGATGCAGCGCCTGGGCAGCGAGCTGCACACTGGCGCTGGCGAGCGGCGCAGCGTACGCCTGGCCGATGGCTCAACACTGCACCTGGACAGCGCGAGTGCACTGAATGCCGACCTGCGCGGGCGTACCCGCCTGCTGCAGGTTGTGCAGGGCCAGGTCGAGCTGCACGTGATGCTCGACGGCCGCGCCCTTGAACTGCAGGTGGACGATGCGCGTATCCAGGTATTCGGCACTCGCCTGATGGTGGGGCGCCATGCCGGGCATGACGAACTGGTGGTGCTCAATGGCAAGGCCATGATCGCCCAGGGTAGCGACCAGCGCATGGTGTCGGCGGGTGAGCGGGTGACCTTCACCGATGCCCGGATCAACCCCGTGCAGAAGGTCAATGTCAAAAACGCGAACGCCTGGCGCAGCGGCCACCTGCGCGCCATCGACATGCCGTTGGGCCAAGTCATCGAACGCCTGGCCAGCTACCAGGGCCGCCGCGTATGGATGATGGACGAACAGGTGGCCGATCGGCGGGTAAGTGGCGACTTCAACCTCGACCGCGCCGGCGAAACCCTCGACGCCCTGATTGCCGAGCAGCGCCTGCAGGTGTACAGCATTCTTGGTCAATGGCTGATCGTGCGCTGAAAACAGGCTGGGCGGCTAAGTTTTTGAAAGCGTGCAAATTTTTTTTGAAATGAGTGTTGACACAGGGGCATCACAAGGGAATAATGCGCGCCATCGGCTACATAGCTCAGTTGGTTAGAGCATAGCATTCATAATGCTGGGGTCCGGGGTTCAAGTCCCTGTGTAGCCACCAAACTTGAAAAGGGCTTACCGCAAGGTAGGCCCTTTTCTTTTGCCCGCAAAAAAGTTTGCACCCTTCTCTATCGCTTTCAGCGCACCCCCGACACCGCCACTGCCAAGCCAAGCCCTATCAGCGCTACACCAATCAGGCGGTCGACCAGCCGCTGGCGCTCGATCATTACCTTGCGCAACCCGGCGTAGGAAAAAAACACCGCCACCAGACTAAACCACGCCCAGTGGGCCAGCGACATGAACGCACCATAAGCGAAGTCCAGCGCCAACGGGCTACCTGGCTGCACGACCTGGGTGTAGGCACTGATCACGAACAGCATGGTTTTGGGGTTGAGGGCGTTGGTCAGGAAGCCCGTGCGCAAGGCAGCCAGCAACCCCACAGCCGATTCCTGGCAATCAAGACTGATGCGGGTGGTGCTGGTCAGCGACTGATATCCCAGATAGATCAGGTATCCCGCGCCCAGCATTTTCATGGCCAGGAACAGCGCAGGGCTCTGACTGATGACCACGGCAATGCCCAACACCGTGTACAGCACATGCACCTGAACGCCGAGGGCTATACCCACAGCCGCCGCCAGGCCGGCCTTGCGGCCCTGTGCATAACTGCTGCGGGTGACCATGGCGAAATCCGCGCCAGGGCTGACGACGGCCAGCAGGGTGAAAAGGGCGATAGCGAAAAGCTCAGTCACGAAGGAAGTCCTCGATATGCGATGAAAATGCACAGATGTCGCCATTATCGAAATAACAGTTAGCTGGGAAAATCGATTTATAGTTACGCGAATCCGCTAGTTTTTCTCACACAGGTGCCGTGCCGTCGCTGGCAACTTCAAGCCCATGAAACTTCCCCCACTCACTGCCTTGCGTTACTTCGACATCGCCGCCGAAACCGAAAGCTTCGTGCGGGCCGCCGAACGCCTGCACGTCACCCATGGCGCCGTCAGCCGCCAGGTTCGCCTGCTTGAGGAAAGCCTAGGCGTCGAGCTGTTCGAGCGCCGTAACCGGGCAATCTTCCTGACTCCGGCCGGTCGCGCACTGCACGGCACCACCCAGGCCATCTTCGAGCAACTCGAAAGCGCAGTGCAGCGCCTGCAGCAGCAGGAACCGGACAATGTGCTGGTCCTTTCTTGCGAGCCGACCATCGCCATGCGCTGGCTGATCCCCCGCCTGCCCCGCTTTCATGCCGCCCACCCGGACCTGCAACTGCACCTGGTGGCCGCCGGTGGGCCGCTGGACTTTGCCCGCAGCGGCGTTGACCTGGCACTGCGACGTGATGACTTCCATTGGCCGCCCACCCTGCACGCGCTGAAGGTCTGCGACGAATGGATCGGCCCGGTCAACCGCGATGGCGGCACCGCACTCGATGGCCAACGCCAGTTGCACAGCAACACTCGCCCCAGTGCCTGGCCCGCGTGGCTGCGCCTGAGTGGCCAGCAAGCGCGACACTGCCAACGCAGCGACTACGAACACTTCTACCTGTCACTGCAGGCCGCCAGTGCCGGCCTGGGCCTGGCGATCGCCTCGGCGCTGATGGTGCGCGACGAACTCGACAGCGGGCAGTTGCAGGCGCCATTCGGCTTTCTGCGCGATGGATCCGCCTATCACCTGCTAAGCCCGCAACCGCTGGATGACGGCGGCAAGCGCCAATGCTTTGCCGATTGGGTAGTGGGAGAAAGCCAGGCCTGCCTCGCTCACCTGGGCTTGCTGCAGAACGACGACGCCGCACTGCCATCACCGCCCCAGGTGCGATAACCCGCGGTATCGATATGGATGCGGCCTGTCGGGTAGCGCCCCAGCCCCATGCCCCAGGCCTGGCCATGCTGCTGCCAGAAGCGGCACAACGGGTTGGGGTCGGCCCAGGCCGGCAGGAGGATATCGACTGCGAAGGCACGGGTATGGGCACTGCCCGCGGCCCCACCTGCGCACCTGTTCAAGCCGGGGTCACGGTAGGCGGAGACCACTTCGAACTGGCGCAGGATGCCTTGCTTTTCCAGCGTATTGATCAGCGCCAGCGTAGAGCGCACCGCCGGCCAGTTGCCAGGCGGCGGCACGGCAAACGGTGAAGCCTTGCACAGCCGCCAGTCCGACGCCGAGCGCAGCAATTGATGAATCGGCACCACGCCATACAGGCGGGCGTCCACCAGCATCTCCCGAAAAGGGCGGGTGTGATGATCCCCGGCCCATTGCGCGAACATCCACAGGTCACGCTCATCGGCCTGAGCCACGCCACCCAGCATCACGCTTGCGGCCATCAGCAGCCATTTCGTCCTTCTCATCCCCGCTCCTTCTGCCCCAGCATGAGCACGGCCGCCCATCGGGGCGGCCATTACAAGGAGTTAAGCATGCACAAATTACTGGCAACAGAGCAGGAAGGATTGAAAGTCAGTCTTCGAGCAACGTACAAGCCATCACCAGCGCATCCTCGCGCCCGCCAGCCACCGGGTAGTAATCACGCCGACGGCCGATCTCGTTGAAGCCGTACCGCTCATACAAGCGATAGGCCGACTGGTTGCTGGCCCGCACCTCCAGGAAACACTCGCGCCCATTGAGCTGATAGGCCCGAGCCATCAGGTGCTCGAGCAAGCGCAAACCCAGGCCACGCCCCTGGTTCTCCGGCTTGACGGTAATGTTCAGCAGGTGCGCTTCGTCGATGATCACGTTGATCACACCATGGCCGACCTGCTGCTGACCATCGAACATCAACCACACTTCGTAGGACTTGAGCGCATCCTGGAAAATCCCGCGGGTCCAGGGATGGCTGAACGCGGCATATTCGATCTTAAGCACGGCATCCAGATCCGCCTCGGTCATGGGGCGGAAACTGATCGATTCACTCATTCAACGCTCTTCCAGCGCGCCATCAGCTGGCGCATCGCTTTCCAGACGTCCGCCTTGCGCTGCGGCTCGTCCATCAACAGTTCAAGGCCCGGCAAGGCCCAGGCATCGCCCAGACCGTCGAGCTTGAGTACTTGGTAATAGGCCTGGGCGTCGGTATTGGCGGCAAAGCGCAAGGCCGGCATGCCGATCAGCCAAAGGCAGGTACAAGGGGCTTCTTCAAGGCGCGCCTGGATGAAACCCTGGACGAAATCACGCGCGGCATCCGGCCCCTGGTCCATGTTGCCACGCACCAGCAGCGGCCAGCGTACCGGCTCGCCGATGATCTGCGGGGCATCTGGCAGGCCTGCGGCGCGCAGCATGTCCTTGAGCAGCAGGTAGGATGGGTCGCGGCTCTGGAAGGGTTGGCCGGTGGCCAACTCCACCAGCAGCAGGCAGTTGCCGGCGCGCAGCAGTTGCAGCGAAAAACGCGGTGGCGGCACGGGGGCCGGGCGTGGCGCAGGGGCTTGTTCCTCGGCCTCGACCGGTTTGGCGGCGGGCTTTGGCGTGTTGCCCGGGCGCGGAATTTCGATTTTCGGCCGTTCGCCGGAGCGCGCCTGGGGTGCGACCGGCGCTTCGTTGGCAGGGGCTGGCGAAGGCCTGACCTCGAACGCGGCGTGCTCGACCGGAACCTGCGGCAACAGCAGCTCGGGCCGCGACGGCGCAGCGAACGGCAGTTCGGCGCGCGGCAGCCAATGCACCACTTGCATGGCGGAAAGGTAGGCGCGGCGGCGGGACTCGGTCAGCAAGGCACGGGTATCCGGGGGGCTTGAACAATCGGGCATTCTAACGCTGTTGGCTGCCGAGCGCCGCAACTGGTCGGCAGAAAATTGCTGCCTGTACCGCCGAGGGGCCAGGGAAACCCCCAGCCAATCCGGGGTTATCCCTCATTACAGACCAAGGGGTGAAATCCTCCCCCCCGGATGCAGTACAATCGCCCCCTTTTTACTTGGCAACGAGTAGACGCCAATGATCGAACCCAAGCGCGTCCTGCGCGCCCTAGCCGAACACTGGGCCCTCATCGAGCCGCTGTGCGAGCGTTTCGACCAAGGCACCCTGAGCCTGGTCGAACTGCGCCAGCAGCTGGGCCGCCAGCAAGTGGAAAGCACGCCGCAGGACATCACCCAGCTGCTCGACGTGTGGATCCGCCTGGATATCCTGGTCCCGGTGGCCAAGAGCCCGAACCGTTTCGAGCTCAACGCCCAGATCCACGACTTCCTCGCCTACCTGCGCCGCGAGCACCGCCTGGGCCTGTGCCTGGAGATCGAGGCCTACCTGCGCCACCTGGAGCGCCTTGCCGGGCACATTCAGGATGCCTTCGACAACCGCGACAGCGATGACCTGGCGCGCCAGCTGCGCCTGCTCGACATGCGCGTGCGCGACGTGCTGAAAAAGCTCGACAACGACGAACAGGCGCTGGTCGCCGTGGCCGAACGGGCCAAGACCAGCAACCGCCAGATCCCGCTACGCCAGCGTTATGCCGAAGTCCTGGCGACCTGGGACGAATACGTCGAGCCGATGATCCAGCTGGTCAATGCCGACGGCGCCTTCGAACAGGGCGTGCGCAAGGTCGAGACCGTGCTGCTGAAACTGCTCGGCGAACAGGCGCGCCTGGGCCATCTGGTCGACGACGACATGCTGCTGCGCACCCATGCGCGCATCCTCGAGATGCAGACCAGCGCCCAGCTGACCCTGCGCCACGCCCGTGAACTGCTGCTGCCGCTGCGCGAAGAAGCGCGCCGGCACAATGCCGTGACCCGCGGCGCCGCCCTGGCCCTGTCGGTGATCCGGCGCAAGGGTATCGACGCCGTGCCGCAGGCCGCCATGCCATTGTTCACCCGGCCGCAGAGTACCTTCCTGGGCAGCGCCAGCCAGGTCGAGGCGTACGTCTATGCCCTCGCCCGCTTCGAGCCGAAACCGGCCAAGTTCCCCAAGGCGCACAAGACCCAGACTGGCCCGCTGCCGCGCGCGCCACGCACGGTCAAGGAAATGCTCGAACGCTGCGAGGATGCCCTGCCACTGCCTGACCTGATGGTCTGGCTGCTGGACCAGGAGCCCGAAGGCGCCACCGACGAACTGTTGTACTGGTTCTCGCGCCTGTCGCGTGAGAAGCGTTTCAAGCGCGAACGCCTCGAACGCCGCGAGTACACCACCCACGAACACCTGGTCAGCCTGCGCTCGTTCGCCCTGACATCCAGCCGCGAAGCGCAACCTGAAACCAACGCGAGCCCAGCCAATGCATCTTGATCTTTCCGAACTGTCCCAGCTCGCGCCGATCTTCCGCGAGCTGTTCAAAGGGTTCCACGTCAGCCGCCGCGACCCGGAGCTGTACGCTCAGCTGTCGAACTTCCAGGACCAGTACCGCACCCTGTTCAAGGCTTTGGGCTTCGAGCTGGTGTGCGATACCCGCGGCTTCTATTACTTCGTCCCCGAGCAGGCCGCCGCGCAGGTCAACAAGACCGCCCAACGCCTGTCGCTGTTCACCTTCATCCTGGTCGAACACCTGGCCGACCAGGGCCGCGACCCGATGACGGTGCTCGACGGCGGCAGCATCGGGCGCGACGAGCTGCCCTCGCTGCTGGAAAAATACCGTGACCTGTTCCTGCAGGCTGAAGTGCAGACTGTCGACGAGCTGGAAGAAAAGATCATGCGCCGCATGACCCAGCTCGGCTTCGCCCACGAAGAAGGCGGGATCTACCGCTTCCTGCCGCCGATGCACCGTTTCCTCGACGTGTGCCTGTCGGTGCAGCAGGACCGCGACCTGGCCGCCAGCCTGCACAGCGACCTGCCGCTGCCAACGCCGGTGCTGGTCGAGGAAGAAAGCCCCGAAGCGCTGGCCCGCACCGACGACCCGCTCGACCTCACCCCGTTCGAGGGCGAAGAAAGCGAAGAAGAGGCCCTGGCCCGGGCCATCCGCGAAGAGCAACAGGAGATTGACGCATGAGCCAGGAACGCTACGGCATCCGCCGCTTCGCATTGCTCAACACCGCCGGCTACAGCCTGGGCCTGTTCCCGCTGGAGCACCCGCTGTCGGTCTACGGCGCCAACAACCTGGGCAAGTCCGCCTCGATCAACGCCCTGCAGTTCCCGATCCTGGCGCGCATGTCCGACATGAGCTTCGGCAAGTACAGCCTGGAGCAATCGCGCCGTTTCTACTTCGCCAGCGACACCTCGTACATCCTCTGCGAACTTAATCTGCCCCACGGCCCCCACGTGATCGGCGTGGTCGGTCGCGGGCCGGGTGGCGGTTTCGGCCACCAGTTCTTTGCCTACAAGGGTGAACTGGACCTGGATCACTACCAGAAGAACGACACCTGCCTGCGCCAGAAAGAGCTGTTCACCAACCTCGAGCGCCTGGGCCTCAAAGCCTACGAGCTCAAGCCGGACGAACTGCGCCGGTTGCTGGTCGGCGGCCACACCTCGGTGCCGCTGGACCTGACCATGATCCCGCTGCGCTCGACCAGCGAGCAGAGCCTGAAAACCTTCCGCGCACTGTTCATCAACCTGCTGCACATGCGCGAAATCACCGCCGCCAAGCTCAAACAGCTGTTCCTCGACGCGTTCGAGCACAGCCTGCGCTCGGGCAGCGTCGACTACATCGCCGCCTGCGAAGAAGCCTTCCGCGACGTACGCCGCATGGAGCAGGACTACAACGCCCTGGTTGCCGCCGGCCCCCTGGTCGAAGCCCTGGCCGGCGGCGTGGCCCAGCGCGACATCCTGCGCGGCAAGCTGCACCGCCTCTCGCCACTGCTCGACAACCTGCTGGGCACCTGGCAGGAATACGCCATGGCGCGCAAGGAAGAGCTGGTAATCCAGGCCGAGCACTACCGGGGCGAGCAGGACCGCCTGCAGAACGACCAGCGTGGCGGCACCCAGGAGCTGATGCGCCTGGAGCGTGAAATCACCGGTATCCAGCGCTGGCTCGGCGAGCTGTCGGTACTCAAGCACCGCTTCGCCCTGGTTGATGACGTCAAAGTGCTGGAGCAGCAGTTGCTGGCCGCCAAGGATGCCCACGACGAACTGGCTGGCGCCCTGGCCCAGTCGCGGCAGTTCTCTGCCGAGGACCTCGACGAGCGTGTGCGCGACCTGGAAAAGCGCCTCAAGCAGGTCAAGCAGCAGCTCGACCACGCCGACAACAACAGCTACGCCCGCCTGCGCGAAGAGTTTTCGCAGGCAGACGTCGACCGCCTGATGCGCCTGTTCAACGGCGCACTGTTCAGCCTGCCGCTGGGCGAGCGCGGTATCGAACTGGACGATAGCGACCTGTGGGTGAAATCGCTGGAAGCGGTGCTCGATGGCTTCAAGGGCGAGCGCTTCGAGGCCCCAGGCATTTCCATCGACCTTTCGCACATCGACCCACCGGCCCTGCAAGCCCTGGCCGACCGCGCCGCCCTGCGCGACCAGAAGGACCGCCTGGAGCGCGAGCTCAAGCAGCTCAAGACCCAGCAATCGGTGGCCGCCGACCGTACCGCGTCCAAAGCGCAGACCGAAGCCCTGTACCAACAGGTGCTGGATGCGCAGAAGGCCCTGGAGGACTACCGTCGCAGCGAAACCCTGGCGGCTGAAGAACCGGAGAAGATGGAGCAGCTGGCGCAACTGGAGGCGGCCCAGGACGAACTCAAGCGCTCCAGCGATGCGTTCACCGAGCGCGTGCAGCAGCTGTCGGCCAAGCTGCAGCTGGTCGGCCGCCAGATCGCCGACCTGGAAGCCAAGCAGCGCACCCTGGAAGACGCCTTGCGCCGTCGCCAGCTGCTGCCTGCCGACCTGCCGTTCGGTACGCCGTTCATGGAAGCGGTCGACGACTCCATGGACAACCTGTTGCCCCTGCTCAACGATTACCAGGACAGCTGGCAGGGCCTGCAGCGCGTCGACAACCAGATCGAGGCGCTGTACGCCCAGGTACGCCTCAAGGGTGTGGCCAAGTTCGACAGCGAAGACGACATGGAGCGGCGCCTGCAACTGCTGGTCAATGCCTATGCGCACCGCACCGACGAGGCCCTGACCCTGGCCAAGGCGCGCCGCGCGGCAGTCACCGACATCGCCCGCACCCTGCGCAACATCCGCAGCGACTACGACAGCCTCGAACACCAGCTGGCCCTGTTCAACCGCGAGATCAACAAGCGCCAGGTTTCCAACCTGCAGAGCTTCCGCGTGGTACTGGCGCCGAACAAGGAAGCGCTCAAGCACATCGACCAGATCATCCACAGCGCCGGCCAGTACGAGGAAGGCGAGACCTTGTCGGTGTTCGACCTGACTCAGAATTCGGAGCAGGATCACAAGAACGAAGAAGCCAAGGAATACCTGGCACGGCTGGTGGCGGCCAACCACAACCAGCTGGGCCTTAAAGACCTGTTCGAACTGGCTTTCGAGATCACCAAGATCAACAGCCAGCCGGTGATCCACGCCGACATCGACGGCGCCGCTTCCAACGGCACCACCATGACCATCAAGGCGCTGACCAACATGTACCTGTTGCTGCACTTGATGGACCGCGACCTGGCCGGGCGCATCCGCCTGCCTTACTACCTCGACGAAGCGGCGGACATCGACGAGCGCAACCAGGCCGCACTGCTGGAGACCAGCCTGCAGTTAGGCTTCGTACCGATTCTGGCGAGTGTGAAGCCACAGGTATCGGCGCATGTGGCGATCGACCTGGAAGGCGGTAGCGGGCCGAATGGCATCTATATCGACGAGGCGGACTGGAAGTACATCAGCCGACGTGATGTGGAGAAAGCGATCGTGCGCGAGGATCAGGCAGAGGAGCTGGCCTGAGGAACTGGGGCCGCTTTGCGGCCCTTTCGCGACACGAGGCCGCTGCTACAGGCATATACGTTCGCCTGTAGGAGCGGCCTCGTGTCGCGAAAGGAGGCCAAAGGCCTCCCCTAAAGTATCAGTGAGCCCAAGGCAGAATCGGAATCGCCGTCACCGCATTCTGCGGGCTGCCTTCGATCATGCGGTCGCTGTACACCAGGTACACCAGTGTATTGCGCTTCTTGTCCAGGAAGCGCACCACCTGCATGGTCTTGAACACCAGCGAGGTGCGCTCCTTGAACACCTCCTCACCGTCTTTCAACTCACCCTTGAAGTTGATCGGCCCGACCTGGCGGCAAGCAATCGACGCCTCCGCACGGTCCTCGGCCAGGCCCAGGCCACCCTTCACTCCGCCCGTCTTGGCGCGCGACAGGTAGCAGGTCACACCTTCGACCTTGGGGTCGTCGAACGCCTCGACCACGATGCGATCGTTGGGCCCGACGAACTTGAACACAGTAGATACCTGGCCGATTTCCTCGGCCCCTGCCAGCATCGGCAGCGCCAGGGCTGCCACGGCAATCACGCGCTTGAGCATGTTCATACCAGCACCAGGTTGTCGCGGTGGACCAGCTCCGGCTCGGCACTGTAGCCAAGCAGGGACTCGATGGCATCGGACGACTGGCCAATGATTTTCTGTGCTTCCAGCGCGCTGTAGTTGGCAAGGCCACGCGCCACTTCAAGGCCGTCCGGGCCTACGCACACCACCATTTCGCCACGGCGGAAGCTGCCTTGGACGGTCTTCACGCCTACCGGCAGCAGGCTCTTGTTGGCCTGGCGCAGGGCCTGAACCGCACCGGCGTCCAGCACCAGCGTGCCGCGGGTTTGCAAGTGCCCAGCCAGCCACTGCTTGCGCGCCGCCAGCATGCCGCGCTCAGGCGACAGCAGGGTACCCAGACGCTCGCCAGCCTTGAGGCGGTCGAGTACGCGTTCGATACGGCCACCGATGATGATGGTATGGGCGCCGGAACGGGCTGCCAGGCGTGCGGCGCGCAACTTGGTCTGCATGCCGCCACGGCCCAGGGCACCGCCGGTACCACCGGCTACGGCGTCGAGCGACGGGTCATCGGCACGGGCCTCGTAGATCAGCTGTGCCTCTGGATTGTTGCGTGGGTCGGCGTCGAACATGCCGTCACGGTCGGTGAGGATCACCAGCAGGTCGGCTTCGACCAGGTTCGCCACCAACGCGGCCAGGGTATCGTTGTCGCCGAAGCGGATCTCGTCGGTAACCACGGTGTCGTTTTCGTTGATCACCGGCACCACGCCCAGGTCGACCAACGTACGCAGCGTGCTGCGGGCGTTGAGGTAACGCTTGCGGTCGGACAGGTCGTCGTGAGTCAGAAGGATCTGCGCGGTGTGCTTGCCGTGCTCGCCAAAGCTCGACTCCCACGCCTGCACCAGGCGCATCTGGCCGATAGAAGCGGCAGCCTGCAGCTCGTTCATCGCGCTCGGTCGTGCGGTCCAGCCCAGCTGGCTCATGCCGGCAGCCACGGCCCCGGAGGACACCAGCACCAACTCAACGCCCGCCTCACGCAGGGCAACCATCTGCTCGACCCATACGGCCATGGCACCGCGGTCGAGGCCCTTGCCATCGGCCGTGAGCAGCGCACTACCGATCTTCACGACCCAGCGCTTGGCGCCAGTCACCTTGCTTCGCATCTTCTCTTCCAACCTATGTCGAATCTGTAGATACCGTGGATACAAAAACGCCGCTCCAGAGAGCGGCGTTTAGTGTACTGCAACCGGTCAGTCGCGCACGTAAATGATTTCCGGGCCGTCTTCGTCGTCCTCGAAATCATCGTCCCACGCGTCATCGTCGCCGATGTCATGCACGCTCTTGACGCCGGTACGACGCAGGGTACGGGCGTCGTCCAGGGCCTGCAGCTGGGCGCGGGCTTCGTCTTCGATGCGCTGGTCTAGGTCGGCCAGCTCTTCAGCGTAGGCCGGGTCATTGGCCAGGCGATCGGCACGGTCTTCGATGTAGCGCATCAGGTCATGAGTGAGTTGCTCGGTGCCCTGCTTGGCGATGGCCGAGATCACGTAGACCGGGCCTTCCCACTGCAGACGCTCGACCACTTCCTTGACGCGCTCGTCGCGCTCGTCGTCCATCAGCATGTCCGCCTTGTTCAGCACCAGCCAGCGCTCACGGTCGGTCAGCGACGGGCTGAAGCGGGTCAGCTCGTTGATGATCACTTCAGCGGCATCGGCCGGGCTGCTACCGTCCAGCGGCGCCAGGTCGACCAGGTGCAGCAGCACGCGGGTACGCGCCAGGTGCTTGAGGAAGCGGATACCCAGGCCGGCACCGTCGGATGCGCCTTCGATCAGGCCAGGGATGTCAGCGACGACGAAGCTCTTCCAGCGGTCGACGCTGACCACGCCCAGGTTCGGCACCAGGGTGGTGAACGGGTAGTCGGCAACCTTCGGCTTGGCGGCCGACACCGAACGGATGAAGGTGCTCTTGCCGGCATTCGGCAGGCCCAGCAGGCCCACGTCGGCCAGGACTTTCAGCTCCATCTTCAGGTCGCGCTGGTCACCCGGCTTGCCTGGGGTGGTCTGGCGCGGCGCACGGTTGGTGCTGGATTTGAAACGGGTGTTACCCAGACCGTGCCAGCCGCCTTGGGCGACCATCAGCTTCTGGCCAGGGGTGACCAGGTCACCGATCACTTCCTGGGTGGAAGCGTCGATCACCGTGGTACCGACCGGCACACGCAGGAACAGGTCCTCACCCTTCTTGCCGGTGCAATCGGTGCTGCCACCGTTGGCGCCGCGCTGGGCTTCGTGGTGACGGGTGTAGCGGTAGTCAACCAGGGTGTTGAGGTTTTCGTCGGCCACCATGTACACCGAGCCGCCATCGCCACCGTCACCCCCGTTGGGGCCACCGTTCTCGATGAACTTCTCGCGGCGGAAGCTCATGCAACCGTTACCGCCATCACCGGCCTTGACCCGGATGGATACTTCGTCAACAAACTTCATTCAAAAACCGCCTCTCGCCTTCCGACGAGCTGAATACTAAAAAACCTGAGGCTCTTGCAAAAATGAGCGCGGCGACCCCGTACGACCGAAGAAACCCACGCCGGCAGCCCATACAAACAGCTTTGCAAGAGGCTCACCACAAACGAAAAAGCCCCGTCGCATGACGGGGCTTCTGGAGCGACGTCGCGATTAAGCGGCGACGATGCTCACGTAACGGCGGTTGAACTCGCCTTTCTTCTCGAACTTGATCACGCCTTCGATCTTGGCGAACAGGGTGTGATCCTTGCCCATGCCAACGCCGTAGCCGGCGTGGAACTGGGTGCCGCGCTGACGGACGATGATGTTGCCGGCCTTGACGACCTGGCTGCCATACATCTTCACGCCAAGGCGTTTCGATTCTGAGTCGCGACCGTTACGAGTACTACCACCAGCCTTCTTGTGAGCCATGGTTCAATTCTCCAAATAAATTCAGGGGATCTGAGCGATTAAGCCTGGATACCGGTGATTTTGATCTCGGTGAACCACTGGCGGTGGCCCATACGCTTCATGTGGTGCTTACGACGACGGAACTTGATGATGCGTACTTTATCGTGACGGCCTTGCGAAACGACTTCGGCAACAACTTTAGCGCCAGCGACGACTGGAGCGCCGATGGTGACTTCTTCACCGTTGGCAACCAGCAGAACGCGATCGAAAGTCACGGATTCGCCAGTGGCGATTTCCAGCTTTTCGATTTTGAGGAATTCACCTTCAGCGACTTTGTACTGCTTGCCGCCGGTAACGATTACTGCGTAAGACATGGGTATTTCTCCGATAATCCTGCTCACCCAGCGCTTTATATGATGAGTATTGGCTGGCATGGCTGCACAGGGCTGGAACGGCCCGGCGCAATTGCGTAAGGCAGGTGCTGCCCAGGAAGTTAGGGTGCGCGATTGTACGCAACCCGGGTTTTGCTTGCAAGTACCGGCCCTGCTCACCGGGCGGCGCGCCTTGACACACCGGGACCCGCGACCTAGCATGCCGCGCAACCTCACTGGAGCAGCCGATGCAACCCCAAACCTTCTACCGCGCGGTAGCTGACGATTTCAGCGCCGTCGACGAGATCATCAAGAAGCAGCTGACCTCGCGCGTGCCGCTGGTATCGAAGATCGGCGACTATATCACGTCGGCCGGCGGCAAGCGCCTGCGCCCCCTGCTGGTGCTGCTGTGTGGCAAGGCCCTGGGCCGCGAGGGTGACGACCTGCGCCTGCTGGCCGCAACCATCGAGTTCCTGCACACCGCCACCCTGCTGCACGACGATGTGGTCGACATGTCCGGCATGCGCCGCGGCCGCTCCACCGCCAATGCCCTGTGGGGCAACGCACCGAGCGTGCTGGTGGGCGACTTCCTTTATTCGCGCTCGTTCGAAATGATGGTCGAGCTGGGCTCCATGCCGGTCATGCAGATCCTCTCCAAGGCCACCCGGGTGATCGCCGAAGGCGAAGTGCTGCAGCTGTCGCGCGTGCGCGATGCCAGCACCACCGAAGAGGTGTACATGGAGGTCATCCGCGGCAAGACCGCCATGCTGTTCGAGGCCTCGACCCACAGCGCCGCCGCGCTGGCCGGTGCCACCGACGAGCAGCGCGAGGCCCTGCGCACCTTCGGCGACCACCTGGGCGTGGCCTTCCAACTGGTCGACGACCTGCTGGACTACAAAGGCGATTCGCAGACCCTAGGCAAGAACGTCGGCGACGACCTGGCCGAAGGCAAGCCAACCCTGCCGCTGATCTACACCATGCGTGAAGGCACGCCAGAGCAGGCTGCACTGGTGCGCAAGGCGATCCAGAAGGGTGGCCTGGAAGACCTGGAGCAGATCCGCGTGGCGGTCGAAGCTTCGGGTGCGCTGGACTACACCGCGCAGCTGGCACGTGATTACGTGAAGCGGGCCATTGAGTGCCTGGAAGTGCTGCCGGCCAGCCAATACCGGGATGCACTGGTCGAGCTGAGTGAGTTTGCGGTAGCGCGCACACACTAAGATCGCGCCACCCTCTTCGCGGGCAAGCCCGCTCCACAGGATCCGCGTGGTTCCAGAGGAGCAGGCTTGCCCGCGATGCATTTGTACGGACAAAAACACTTCCCCGTTAAAACCTTATACAATATGGGCCTTTAACCGTCTGTCTGTTTAAGGAACCGAAGTGAGCACTTTGCCGCCCTGCCCCAAATGCAATTCTGAATACACCTACGAGGATGGCACCCAGCTGATCTGCCCCGAATGCGCCCACGAGTGGTCGGCCAACGGCGAAGCCGATGCCGGCAGCGATGACGTGGTGAAAAAGGATTCGGTGGGCAACGTGCTGCAGGACGGCGACACCGTCACCGTGATCAAGGACCTCAAGGTCAAGGGCTCCTCCCTGGTGGTCAAGGTCGGCACCAAGGTCAAGAACATCCGTCTGTGCGACGGCGACCACGACATCGACTGCAAGATCGACGGCATTGGCGCCATGAAGCTGAAGTCGGAATTCGTGCGCAAGGTCTGATTACATAAAAAACAGCCAATAGTCTCTTGCTATTTTGATAATAAGAATTATTCTCATTGGACTGCTATCCAAGGAGAATAGCCATGACTTATCTGATCGACGCCTGGCTGGACCGCCCCCACCCTTACCTGCGCATCCTGCATCGCGAAACCGGCGAAGTGTGCGCCATGCTCGAAGAAGAAGCGCTCGACGAGCTGCGTGACCAGGGCGACCTGGACATGAGCGGGCTGAATTCGAGTGAACCGGTGGTGCTCAAGGAGCTGGTGCGCAATCTGTTCCTGTTTTGCTATGCGCGGGCATTGCGCCCGGTGGGAACAGACTGGAATTGATCGGCATAGCGAGGGCTTTGCCCTCGTTCGCGACACAAGGCCGCTCCAAGAGCATCATGGGCCTGTAGGAGCGGCCTTGTGTCGCGAATGGGCCGCAAAGCGGCCCCAGAGGCATTACAGAACGTCGAGCAGCTCGACGTCGAATACCAGCACGCTGTGCGGCGGGATGCTGCCAACGCCTTGGGCGCCGTAGGCCAGCTCGCTCGGCACATACAGGCGCCATTTGCTGCCAGCGTTCATCAGCTGCAGGGCTTCGGTCCAGCCAGCGATCACGCCACCGACCGGGAATTCAGCCGGCTGGCCACGCTCGTAGGAGCTGTCGAACACGGTGCCGTCGATCAGCGTGCCGTGGTAGTGGGTACGCACGTTGCTTTCGCGGGTCGGCTTGGCGCCTTCGCCAGCGGTCAGCACTTCGAACTGCAGGCCCGAAGCGAGGGTGGTGATGCCTTCACGCTTGGCATTTTCGGCCAGGAATTCCTTGCCGGTGGCAGCCGCGGCTTCAGCCTTGGCAGCAGCTTCTGCTTGCATCACGTCACGGATGACCTTGAAGCTGGCCGACAGGTCGGCTTCGCTGACGCGGCTGTCGGCACCGTTGAAGGCGTCGGTCAGGCCGGCCACGATCGCTTCCAGGTTGACGCCAGGTGGCGGGTTGTCGCGCAGCTGGCCGCCCAGCTGACGGCCGATGCCGTAGCTTACGCGGGTTTCGTCGGTGGACAGGTTGAGTTCGGACATTGTCGTGCTCCACTGCAGGGCGCAGTGCAGCCGCGCCCTTGATGAAAAGGGCGAGCAGCCTAGCACACTGGGAAGCTGCAAGCAGCTACCAGGCCGAACGCTGGGAAATGGGTACCTTGAGGTCTTCTTCGGGGTGCGAACCCATGCCGCACATTTCGTCCTGCACAGACCAGTGCACCAGGTTCATCGAGACCATCGGGATGGCTTGCAGCAACTTGCGGGCGTCTTCCACCGAGTGCACGCGCAGGCGTTCACCGCGGGTATCGGCAAGGGGGTGGGCGTGGCCCTTGATGCGGGCCTCGAGCAGATAATCACCACCTTCGATGGCGATCAGGTTCACTTCGTCGACATGGCCGGCCCTGGCCTCGGTATTGAGCTGATGCAGGTTCATGAGAGCACCTCGCTGCTGGAACCAGGCATGAGTGCTCATTTTTCGTACAGGACCTGGGAATACACAAGGCATTGCTGACGCCGCTCGTCAGTTGGGCCGCGCTGGCCCCAGCACCGGTACGCCGGCGATGGGGCCCGAAAGCACTCAGTGCTTGGTGACTTTGTCCAGGTAGCCCATGCAGAACGCCGACACCACGAAGGTCATGTGGATGATCACGTACCACATCAGGTAGTCGGTAGAAATGTTCTGCGCGTCCATGAACACCCGCAGCAGGTGGATGGAGGAAATGGCCACGATCGAGGCGGCGACCTTCATCTTCAGCGACGAAGAGTCCATCTTGCCCAGCCAGTTGAGCTTCTCCTTGCTGTCGTCGATGTCCAGCTGCGAGACGAAGTTCTCGTAGCCGGAGATCATCACCATGACCAGCAGGCCGCCCACCAGCGACATGTCGATCAGCGACAGGATCACCAGGATCAGGTCGGCTTCGCTCAGGGCAAAGACGTTGGGCAGGACGTGGATGACTTCTTGGAAAAACTTCAGCGCCAAGGCCAACAGGCCGAGGGACAGGCCGAAGTAGATGGGGGCGAGCAGCCAGCGCGAGGCATACATCGCGTTTTCGAGAATACGTTCCATGGAGGGTTGGGACTCGTCAGGTGACTAAAAAAGCGACGCCGAGTATAGCCAGCCACCTGTTACAGCAAAAGCCCGGCCTGAAGGGGGCTGCCGTGCAGCACAACCGCCGACCAGCCGGCTACCTCAGGTACACCACTGCCTTGGTAAGCAGTGAGGCCCCAGTGCGAGCGGGCTTGCCGGCGATTGGGCCAGAAGAGGCGCTCAGGTTTCAGGATGGAACTGGTAATCCCCCAGGTTGCGACAACGTTCACCGTTGATCCGGCGCAACTGCGCCTGCAGGTGCAGGCACCAGATCTGCGGATCCTCGGCCACCTGGTACCCATGCAGGGTCAGGCTGTCGACAATGGCGTTGAGCACCGACTCGGCCACCAACGGCCCATGGAACGGCCCTTGGGCCTTGATGGCTGAGGGTTGTTCACCGGCCATGCCGGCAGCGAACAGCAAGGTCCACATGCCGTTATCACCGGCCAGCGGGCGAATGCTGCATTCGATACGCGTCACCAGGCCCAGGCACTGGCGAGTGAGGCAGAGGTTGCGCATGGCCGCGTCCCCCTCCAATAAGCCGTATTCAGCTCGAAACGTTCGGGCTGTTTCCATCCTGAACCCTGATACCGTCCTAAGTTCCAGCATAGAATAGCGGCGCAAAAAGATGGAAAACCGGCGCTGAACGGTAGCACATGGCCGCTAGCGCCGATTTATTGACTCAGGCCGGCTTGGCCTGGGCAATCACCTCTTCCAGGCGTTCCTTTTCCGCCTTCTCGATGTCTTCCTCGCTGATCATCTCGGCGATCTCGCGCAAGCGCTCGACCACCCGGGCGTTGACGCTGCCTTCGGTGAACTGGCCCTGCTCGTCCTGCTCCCCGGCGTCCTCACCCACCAGCAGGCTCAGCGCCTCGTCAGCCTGGCTGACCGCATACACGTGGAACACGCCGTTCTCGACCGCCTGCAGCACACGCTCATCGAGCATCAATGTCGCCACATTGGCACGCGGGATGATTACCCCCTGCTCGCCCGTCAGGCCACGGGCCTCACACAGGCGGAAGAAGCCTTCGATCTTCTCGTTGACCCCACCCACCGCCTGCACTTCACCAAACTGATTGATCGAGCCGGTGATCGCGAAGCACTGCTTGAGCGGGGTGCGCGACAGTGCCGAGATCAGCGTGCAGGCCTCACCCAGCGAGGCACTGTCACCGTCCACATAGCCGTAGGACTGCTCCAGGGCGATGCTCGCGGAAATCGCCAAGGGGAATTCCTGGGCATAGCGGCTGCCCAGGTAACCGGTGAGGATCATCACCCCCTTGGAGTGGATCGGCTGGCCCAGGTTGACCTCGCGTTCGATGTCGACGATGCCGCTGCCGCCCGGGTAGACGGTGGCGGAAATGCGCGCTGGCATGCCGAACGCCGAGTCGCCGACCTCCAGCACGGTCAGGCCGTTGCACTTGCCGATAGCGGCGCCTTCGGTGTCGATCAGAATGATGCCGGCGAGCATGTCGTCGAGCACGCGCTGCGAAACGCGCCCGGTGCGGGTGGCCTTGGCCTTGAGCGCACGCTCGATATGCCCGGCGTCAGTCATCTCGTCACTGGCCAGCTGGCGGATGAAATCGGCCTCGCTGACCAGCTGGAACAGGTCACCGATACGCGCCGACAGGCGCGACTGGTTTTCCGCCAGGCGCGCACTGTAGGTGGCCAGGCGCGCCACCGCATCGCTGGTCAGCGGCGCCATGCCCTCCTCGTTGGTGCGGGTGCGCAACAGCTGGGCGAACTGCTCGAGGTTCTCGTCGACCATCGGCATGTCTTCGTCGAAATCCACCAGCACCCGGAACATCTCCTGGAAGTCCGGGTCGTGGTCCTGCAACGCGTAGTACAGCTGACGCGAGCCGATGATCACCAGCTTGACGTTGAGCGGGATCATCTGCGGCGTCAGGCTGACGCTGGCGACACGGCCCAGCTCACCGATCGGCGACTCCATCTTCAACTTGCGCGACTGCAGGGCGCGCTTGAGCGCATCCCAGACGAACGGCTCGCCGAGCATCTTCTCCGCTTCAAGGATCAGGAAGCCACCGTTGGCACGGTGCAGCGCGCCTGGGCGCAGTTGGCGGTAGGAGGTGTACAGCGCCCCTTGGTCGGTGCTGTATTCGATCCGCCCGAACAGGTTGTCGTAAGTCGGGTGCGGTTCGAACACCACAGGGGCGCCACCGACGGCGTGGTGGCCGACCACCAGGCTTGGGGCGTACTGCTCTTCGAGCAGCTTGCGCGCCACGGCGTCGGTCTTGCTGTCATCGACCAGTTGCTCGACCACGGTACGCAGCAGGTTCAACTGCACCGATTGCAGGTAGGCGCACACCGCGGCGTTCTCGGCGTACTTTTCCGACAGCGGCGCCAGCAATGGCTGCAGGGCCAGGGTAATGGTTTCTTCGTTGAGCTGGCGCAGGTGGTTGTTCGACTCGCGCTTCCACTGTGGCAGGCTGGCCAGTTCTTCGTTGAGGCGCTCCTCAAGGAAGGCGATGTCCTCGTGAAACTGCTCGCGGACCTCTTCCGGCAGCTGGGCGAATTCGGCTTCGTCCAGGGCCTTGCCGTCGGCCATCGGGGTGAAGGCGACATTGCTGGCGTCGCGATACAGGGCCACGTCCTTTTCCAGCGAGGCGCGCTCGATGACATCCAGGGCGCGGTCGTAACGCTGGTTGAAGGCGCGGTCGATGGCGCCCTTCTTCTGCTGGTAGGACGGGTGCTCGAACACCGCCGGGAAGGTCGCCAGCAGGTTGTCGATCAGGCCGCCCATGTCGCTGATGAATTCTGCGGCGCTGCCCGACGGCAGCTCCAGTGCCCGTGGCTCGCGGGTGTCATCGAAGTGGTTGACGTAGACCCAGTCGGCCGGGGTCTGCTGGCGCTTGCCCTCGGCCTTGAGGTAGCGCTTGACGAACGAGAAGCGCCCGGTGCCGGGCTCGCCCATCACATACACGTTGTAACCAGGGCGTGGCATGGCCACGCCGAACTGCAGGGCCTCGACAGCACGTTCCTGGCCCAGGACTCCGCGAAACGGCTCCAGATCGTCGGTATTGGCAAAGGCAAACTGCTCGGGGGAAAAACGCCTGGTCAAAGCTTCAGGCGCGAGACGCAGGCGCGCAGCGACGGGATCGGGCATTGGGTTTCCTTACTTCGGCGGGGCAGATACGCAGCATTCTGGCGCTGCCCGCGCGCGCCTTGCAAGGCTCAGCGGGACTTTATGTCGCAGTATCGATTAGCGACTCAAGCAAATTTTTCGCAATCAACGACGCAACCTTTAGATCGTGCCTAAACTCCAAGCTGCGCGGGTGGGTGAAAAGCTTTCCCGACCTGGCAACCGAGTTGCCAGCAACCCTGACCCTTGGTTAAGACAAATAGAGAACAAATGCTATGAAACGGATTCTTCTGGGTACTCTGTTCACCGTAGTCTCACTCAATGCCATGGCCGAAGCGCCAGGCGGCCCGAACTGCGGCTGGGGCAACATGCTGTTCGAAGGCCAGCGCGGCACGCCGGCTCACTTCCTGGCATCCACCACCAACGGTACGTCCGGTAACGCCACCTTCGGCATGACCTCCGGCACCAACGGCTGCTCCACCAAGGCCTCGCTGACCTATGGCGGCAAGTCCTGGTTCGCCATGAATGGCATGATGAACGAACTGTCCGAAGACATGGCCATGGGCCAGGGCGAAGCACTCACCACCTACGCGGTGGTACTGGGTGTGGCGCCGGAAGACCGCGGCTACTTCAACTCGGTCACCCACCAGCACTTCAACCAGATCTTCAGCAGCGCTGACGTGAATGCCGAAACTGTCCACAGCAACACCCTGGCCGTTCTGAAGAACGACCCACGCCTGGCCAAGTACGCTACCGAGGCCTAAGCGCAGCTGCTCCCGCCCCGCTCGGGGCGGGTTTTCGCCTTTTTATCGGCATCGTTAAGAAGTAGTTGCCCGACATGCTCAAACGCCTCGCTTACCTGGCGCTGTGTGCCTGCGCCCCTGTTCATGCCGCGCCTGCGCTGGATGAAGGCCGTCTCCAGCAACTGGCCAATACCCCCTACTGGATTGCCCTGGGCCATTACGAAACCGCCAAGCTCGGCGGCTGGCGCAGCTATGTAGACGACCGCAAATTCTTCCTCGCCGAGGACGGTGCGCACCACCCGGACCAGGAACTGCGGGCTACGGTGCAAGCGCTGTATGCCCCGGCCAGCCTGGGCGACAAGCATGCCCAATGCGTGTTCCCCGCACGCACCCGCTGGCTGACCGAGCAACTGGGCCTGCAAGGTTTGCCGCAGCCGGACTGCCAGGAGTTCAAGGCCTGGTACAAATCGGTCGACCCGCACAGCGCGGCACTGATCTTCCCGGCGGCCTACCTGAACAGCCCGTCATCGATGTTCGGCCATACCCTGCTGCGCATCGACCAGTCCAACACGCGCAGCGACGACACCACGCTGCTGAGTTACGCCATCAACTTCGGCGCCTATATCGAAGGTAGCGACAACAGCATCCTATACGCCTGGAAGGGCCTGATGGGCGGCTATCCCGGGCTGTTTGCCCTGATGCCCTACCAGGAAAAACTGTCGGAATACCGCAGCCTGGAAAACCGCGACCTGTGGGAGTACCAGCTGGACCTCACGCCGGAAGAAACCGGGCGCATGGTCGAGCATGTGTGGGAACTCAAGCAGGTCCAGTTCGATTACTTCTTCTTCGACGAAAACTGCTCCTACCGCCTGCTGGAACTGCTGCAGGTGGCGCGGCCGAGCCTGGACCTGACCTCGCAGTTCCCGCTGACCGCGATCCCCACCGACACGGTCAAGGCCGTGAAACAGTCGGGCATGGTCGCCAGCGAGACCTACCGGCCCTCGCGTGAACGGGAGTTGTTGGCCCGGGCCGAACCGCTGGACCTCGATGAGAAGCGCCAGGTGCTGGCCGTCAGTGCCGACACTGCGCAGTTGCAGAGCCCGGCATTCACCGCCCTGCCCCGCGAGCGCCAGGCCTTGGTGCAGGATGCCGCCTACCGCCTGGAACGTTACCGAGCCAACGGCCAGGAGCGCGACCCCGGCCAGGCACGGCGCAGCTTCGAGCTGTTGCGGGCGATCAACCGCAACCCGCCACCGCCCCTGCAAATTGAACGCCCCGGCCTGCCCGAGGACGGGCACGACTCACGCACCTGGCAGCTAGGCGTCGGCACCCGGGAAGACCGCGCCTATGCCGAATACGGGCTGCGCATGGCGTATCACGACCTGAACGACAATGCCTACGGCTTCCCGCTCGGCGCGCAGATCGAGATCCTGCAGCTCAAAGTGCGCCAGTACGAAGGCAACGACTGGCAAGTGCAACGCCTGGACTTGGCCACCATTCGCTCGCTGACCCCTCGCAACGAACTGCTCAAGCCTTGGTCGTGGCAGGTCGCCGGTGGCCTGGAGCGGGTGCCGGGCAAGCATGACGACGAAGTGCTGGTGAGCCATGTCAACGGCGGTGCCGGCGGCACCTGGCAGTTGGCCGATGGGCTGCTGGGCTTTGCCTTGGGCACGGTGCGGGTCGAGCACCATAACGACTTCGCCCAGTTCATCGCCCCGGCGGCGGGGTTCAATGGCGGGCTGCTGTGGCGCAACGGGCTGGGCAACATGACACTGGAAGCCAAAGGCGATTACTTCACCAATGGCGAAGTGCGGCGCAGTGTGAGCCTGAACCAGCAGTGGGAGATCAGCCAGAACCTGGGGCTGAGGCTGAGTGCCTCACGGGAGTTCAGCCACCTGGCTACTGCCCAGAATGAGGTGATGCTGGAGCTGAAGTGGTATCACTACTGACGCGCCCTGCTCTTCGTAGGAGGGGCCTTGTGTCGCGAAAGGGGCGCGCAGCGGCCCCAAGGCCTATGGCGTGGCAAGTAATGCCGGGGCCGCTGCGCAGCCCTTTCGCGACACAAGGCCGCTCCTACGACGGCCGCATCAAGGCCGGCGAGTGTGAACCCACCGGCTCTTTCACGCTGTTTTGAGCAAAAGGAGGTCCCTATGAGCCGCGCATTCGTCAACGAGGACCAAGCCGCCGCCCAGGCCGACCAGCCGGTGGAGCGGCACGTCAGCGACCAGCCCAACTACGTCACCACCAATGGCCTGCGCCAGCTGCAGCAGCGCGTGGCCGAACTCAATGCCTTGCGTGCCGAGCTGCAGGCCCTGGGCGAACAGGGCGACAAGCAACGCCTGGCCGATGCCGAGCGTGACTTGCGTTATTTCAGCGCCAGGGTGCAGAGCGCGCAGGTGGTGCCAGCTGCCACCTCGACCAGCAAGGTGCAGATTGGCAGCCGGGTGCGGTTTGCCGATGAGCAGGGGCAGGAACAGACCGTGCAACTGGTTGGGGAGGATGAAGCCGATGCCAGCCGGGGGCTGATCAATTGGGGGTCGCCATTGGGGCGGGCATTGCTGGGCGCAGGGCCTGGGGATGAAGTGATTTGGCGGCGGCCGGCGGGGGACCAGGTGATCGAGGTGATGGGTATCGTGGGTGAGGCCTGAAACAAAGGGGCCGCTGCGCGGCCCCAATCTTTCGAATCAGACCACGCCCTGGGCCAGCATGGCGTCCGCGACTTTGACGAAGCCGGCGATATTGGCGCCTTTCACGTAGTTGATCTTGCCATCGGCCTCTTCACCGTAGTGCACGCAAGCATGGTGGATCGACTGCATGATGTGGTGCAGCTTGCTGTCCACTTCACCGGCGGTCCACAGCAGGCGCATGGCGTTCTGTGACATCTCCAGGCCCGAAACGGCCACGCCGCCGGCGTTGGATGCCTTGCCCGGTGCGTACAGGATGCCAGCCTCCAGGAAGATATCCACAGCCTCCAGCGTGGTCGGCATGTTGGCACCTTCCGCTACGCAGATGCAGCCATTGCGCAGCAGGGTGCGGGCGTCTTCGCTGCCCAGTTCGTTCTGCGTGGCACACGGCAGGGCGATGTCGCACGGCAGGCTCCATGGCGTCTGCCCCTTGCGGAACTCCAGGCCGAACTGATCGGCCAGTTCGCTGATGCGGCCACGCTTGACGTTCTTCAGCGCCATCACGGCGTCCCACTGGGCGTCGGTCAGGCCGGCTTCGGCGTAAAGGGTGCCTTCGGAGTCGGACAGCGAGATCACCTTGCCGCCCAGGTCCATGACCTTGCGCGCAGCGTACTGGGCAACGTTGCCGGAACCGGAAATTGCCACCCGACGACCGTCGATGCGCAGGCCCTGACGCTTGAGCATTTCTTCGGCGAAGTACACACAGCCATAGCCGGTGGCTTCAGGGCGGATCAGGCTGCCGCCGTAGGTCATGCCCTTGCCGGTCAGCACCGAAGTGAACTGGTTGGCCAGGCGCTTGTATTGGCCGAACATGAAGCCGATCTCGCGGGCGCCCACCCCGATATCACCGGCAGGCACGTCCAGGTCGGCGCCGATGTGGCGGTACAGCTCGCTCATGAAGGCCTGGCAGAAGCGCATCACTTCGGCGTCGCTCTTGCCCTTGGGGTCGAAGTCCGAGCCGCCCTTGCCGCCGCCCATGGGCAACGAGGTGAGGGAGTTCTTGAATACCTGCTCGAAGGCCAGGAACTTGAGCACACCCAGGTTTACCGAGGGGTGGAAACGCAGGCCGCCCTTGTAGGGGCCGATGGCACTGCTCATCTGGATGCGGTAGCCGCGGTTGACCTGAACCTTGCCTTGGTCATCGACCCACGACACGCGGAACAGCACCGCGCGCTCGGGTTCGACCATGCGCTCGAGAATGCCGGCCTGCAGGTAGTGTGGGTTGGCTTCGAGGAACGGCCAAAGGCTGCGCAGCACTTCTTCCACCGCCTGGTGGAATTCGGGCTGGGCCGGGTCGCGCTGCTTCAGGCGCTCGAGGAAATGGTCGACAGATTCGATCATGGGTAGACATCTCACCAAGAGGGATTGGACTTATTGGTTTTTTCTGGAATGTACCAAGAAGCAATCGCACTGGAATAGGGCGAAATGTCGTTTTTATGAAATTATTTGGTGCGTTTTATATAAGTGTATACAAAACAAGGTGCCTTCCGATGGCCGATCAGCCCGCCTGGCGGGACAGGCCACTTCATGCCAGGCACAAAAATGGGGCCCCTGAGGGCCCCATTCTTGTGCATCGGAAACCGGCTTACTGGGCCAGCTTCTTGTGCCGTACCCGGTGCGGCTGGGCAGCGGCGTCGCCCAGGCGCTTCTTGCGGTCGGCTTCGTACTCGGTGTAGTTACCTTCGAAGAACACCACGTTCGAGTCGTCTTCGTACGCCAGGATGTGGGTAGCCACACGGTCCAGGAACCAACGGTCGTGGGAAATCACGATCGCGGCGCCCGGGAAGTCCAGCAGGGCTTCCTCCAGCGAACGCAGGGTTTCGACGTCCAGGTCGTTGGACGGTTCGTCGAGCAGCAGCACGTTGCCGCCCTCTTTCAGGGTCAGGGCCAGGTGCAGACGGCCACGTTCACCACCGGAGAGGTCCTTGACGAACTTCTGCTGGTCGCCGCCCTTGAAGTTGAACCGGCCAACGTAGGTGCGCGACGGGATCTCGTAGTTGCCGATGCGGATCATGTCGGAGCCATCGGAGATCTGCTGGAACACGGTCTTGGCACCGTCCAGGTCTTCGCGGCTCTGGTCCACACAGGCCAGTTGCACGGTTTCGCCGATCTCGATGCTGCCCGAGTCCGGCTGTTCCTTGCCCATCAGCATGCGGAACAGGGTCGACTTACCGGCACCGTTACCACCGATCACGCCGACGATGGCACCTTTAGGCATGGCGAACGACAGGTTGTCGATCAGCACGCGGTCGCCATAGCCTTTGGAGACGTTCTTGAACTCGATGACCTTGTCGCCCAGGCGCGGGCCAGCCGGGATGTAGATCTCGTTGGTTTCGCTGCGCTTCTGGAATTCCTGCGACTGCATCTCTTCAAAGCGCTGCAGACGGGCCTTGGATTTGGACTGGCGGGCCTTGGCGCCTTTGCGCACCCACTCCAGTTCCTCTTTCATGGCCTTCTCGTGGGCGCTCTGCTGCTTGGATTCCTGCGCCAGACGGTCCGACTTGGCCTCCAGCCAGCCCGAGTAGTTGCCTTCGTATGGGATGCCGGCGCCGCGGTCCAGTTCGAGGATCCAGCCTGCGACGTTATCGAGGAAGTAACGGTCGTGGGTAATCGCTACCACGGTGCCCGGGAAGTCGTGCAGGAAGCGCTCCAGCCAGGCCACCGAGTCGGCGTCCAGGTGGTTGGTGGGTTCGTCGAGCAGCAGCATGTCGGGTGCCGACAGCAGCAGACGGCACAGGGCCACACGGCGCTTCTCACCACCGGACAGGTGTTCGATGCGGGCATCCCAGGCCGGCAGGCGCAGGGCGTCGGCGGCGACGTCGAGCTGGCGCTCGAGGTTGTGGCCGTCGGCAGCCTGCAGGATGGATTCGAGCTTGGCCTGCTCGGCGGCCAGCTTGTCGAAGTCGGCGTCGGGTTCGGCGTAGGCAGCGTAGACCTCGTCCAGGCGGGCCTGGGCGTCCTTGATCACGCTGACCGCTTCTTCGACCACTTCGCGTACGGTCTTGCTCGGGTCCAGCTGCGGCTCCTGGGGCAGGTAGCCGACGTTGATGTCGGGCATCGGACGGGCTTCGCCGTCGAATTCCTTGTCGACGCCCGCCATGATCCGCAGCAGGGTCGATTTACCCGCGCCGTTCAGGCCGAGTACGCCGATCTTGGCGCCCGGGAAGAACGACAGGGAAATGTTCTTGAGAATTTCCCGCTTCGGCGGCACGACCTTGCTCAGCCGATGCATGGTGTAGACGTATTGAGCCAAAACCAAGCCCTCTAATCAGATAGGTAAAGACATCGACGATCGCCCCGGCCAGGTGGCCAGGCGGATGTGTTTACGGGGTGTCATTGAACAAAGTCGACCATTCTACGCCAACGCGCCGCGTTGCACAGGGTGGTCGGATGGTGGGGTCAACAGGGCCGCTGTGCGGCCCATTGGCGGCGGTGAGGCCGGTGCTGGCCCCACACAGATCAGACGTGACGCTGCTTTGCCTTGCCCCGCGGCAACCGGCAACGGTCGCCCTGCCCGGCCAGGCGCGCGGCCCAGGCAGATTTCACGCTGAAACCACCCTGGCGGGCAGGCTGCTCGGCAGCCTTGGCCGGCTTGGCGGCAGGTTTGTTCACGGCCTTGCTGGCCGGTTTCACTGCAGCCTCAGCCCCAGCTTCGACCGGGGCTACTGCCGCCTTGGCGGTCTTGCGCAGCTCGGCCAGCGACGGCGCCTTGGCTTTCGAGGCCGAGGCCTCAGGTTTGACCAGCGAACGCTGGCACGACTTGCAGGATACATCCTCGGTCACGGCAGTGCTGACAAGGGTCTGACTGCTGCGCCCACAGGCGGAATCGAGGCCATTGGTGGAAAAGTGAGTAACCAAAACCGAACATCTCCGATGCGTTGTCATTGAAGCGGGCGGCATTCTCGCACAGCAAGCAAGGCATTGCCGAACGGGCAGGTTTCATCGCGACCATCGGCACCCGATAGCAGGGCTGGCACTTTGCCATAATGACAGGCATGCTAGCCCGTTTCGGGTATACGGCCTTATAGTGCGCAACCGCGGTGCGGTCGCCCAGGCACCGGCATACACCGTGCATATCAATCCCTGCCGTCGCCAGCCCAATAGCAGGACCAAGGTTTGACCAATCTCAATCATCCGTCCTCGCCGCGCACTGTCACGCCGGCCCCAGCCGCTCCGGTGCGCGGCTCGGTCAAAGGTGCGCTGGCCCTGCTGGCTTTGCTGCTGCTGGGTTTGCTGCTTTGGCAACTGTTCTCGCAGTTCCGCCACACCCAGGCCGAGCAGCGCCAGCAGCACCTGGACGCAAGCGTCGAACTGGCAGACCACTTGGGCCTGAACATGGCGCTCAAGGCCCAGCAGGCGCTGAATGTGGTGCAGCCGTATGTCAAAGCGCCTTCGCCTGCCGCCTTGCCCAGCCTGCTCGACACGCTGCGCGAGCGCCTGCCAAACCTGCGCGACCTGGCCTGGCTGGACCACAGTGGGCGGCTACAGAGCGACAGCCTGGCCGGCAGCCCCGACCGCCCGCTGATTGACGAGCTGTTCGGCTTGAACCAGGGCCGGCCTTACTTCTTCGCCAACTCGGCGGACAACCGCACCGTCTACCTGCTGTTGCGCCAGGCCACCGAGCAGGGTCGCGGCTACTGGCTGCTGCGCCTGTCCAACGATTTTTACCGCACCCTGACCCAGCACCTGAACGGCCCCGGGCACCCCCTGTGGCTGCTGGAGAACAGCCGCAGCGGCGAGGTGCTGGAACGCCACGCCCCAGCGCAGACCAGCGACCAGCCGCTGCAAAGCGTGATGCTGGTCTTCATCGACAACAGTGTCTGGCAGCTGCGGGGCCTGTTCGATGCCGGCCTTGCCCAGCAGAAACTGTTGCCGGCACTGCTGGGCAAGTGCCTGCTGGCGCTGTTCTGTGCCCTGCTGCCGGTACTGGCGCTGATCAACATGCGCCGCCGCCAGCGCGCCCTGCAGGAGGACCGCCGGCGCTACCAGGAAATCTTCGAGGGCACCGGCGTAGCCCTGTGCGTGCTCGACCTCTCCAGCCTGCCCGGCCAGCTTGACCGCTACCACCTGCGCAACCTCGCCGCGCTCAAGCAGAGCCTGGCACTCGACTCCAGCCTGCGCCGCTCGCTGCTGCTGGAGCTGAAGATCACCGAAATCAACCAAGTGGCGCGCCAACTGCTCAACGTCGACTGCCACGCAGGCGCCTGGCAACGGCTGATCGACGGCAGCGGCGACGGCCGGGACAGCGTCGGCATGCAACTGATCGATGCGCTGATCGAGCAGCGCCCGCTGCTGGAACTGGAAGTGCGCCTGCCCGCCCCCCTGGGCGGTGAGCTGCACCTGTGGCTGATGGCGCGGCTGCCGGAACAGCGCCGCGACTACCAGGCGGTGATCCTGAGCATCAGCGACATCACCAGCCGCAAGCAGGTGGAGCTGTCGCTGCTGGAGCGCGAAAGCTTCTGGTCGGACGTGGTGCGTACCGTGCCCGACCAGTTGTACGTGCAGGACGTGCTCAGCCAGCGGATGATCTTCAGCAACCGCCACCTCGGCCAGACCCTGGGCTACGACCGCACCGAGCTTGCGCAGATGGGCGACCGCTTCTGGGAGCTGCTGCTGCACCCCGAGGATGCGGCGCACTACCAGGCCCTGCGCCAGCAGCAACGCGCCAACGGCCACGGCCAGTCACTGCATTGCCAGCTGCGCTTCCGCCACCGCGACGGCGGCTGGCGCTGCTACGACATCCGTGAGCAAGTGCTGACCCGCGACAGCGATGGCCAGGTTACCCGCATCATCGGTGTGGGCAAGGACGTCACCGTGCAAATCGAGGCCAGCCAGTCGCTACGCGACAGCGAGCAGCGCTACCGCATGCTCGCCGAAAGCATCAGCGACGTGATCTTCTCCACCGACAGCAAGCTGCAGCTCAACTACGTCAGCCCCTCGGTGCAGGCAGTGCTGGGCTACAACACCGACTGGATCTTTGAAAACGGCTGGCAGTCGATTGTCGCCAACCCGTCCCAGCTCACCGGCATCTACAGCCTGATGGAACGGGTCAGCAAGGCCATGGGCGACCGGGAACAGCTGGCACAACTGCGCCAGCACCTGCCCAACCAGCTGTTTTTGTTCGACTGCCTGCGCGCCGATGGCCGCAAGATCCCTATCGAGCTGCGCCTGGTGCTGGTGTGGGACGACCGCGAGCGCTTCGAGGGTGTGCTGGGCGTGGGCCGCGACATCAGCCAGCAACGCCGTGCGGAAAAAGACCTGCGCATGGCCGCCACGGTCTTCGAACACTCAACCTCGGCCATCCTCATCACCGACCCGGCCGGCTACATCGTGCAGGCCAACGAAGCGTTCAGCCGGGTCAGCGGATATTCGGTCAGCGATGTGCTCGACCAGCTGCCAAGCATGCTGACGGTCGACGACCAGCAGGAGGGCCACCTGCGCTACGTACTCAAACAGCTGCACCTGCGCGGCAGCTGGGAAGGCGAAGTGTGGCTCAAGCGCCGCAGTGGCGAACACTACCCGGCCTGGGTCGGTATAACCGCGGTGCTCGATGACGAGGGCGACCTGGCCAGCTACGTGTGTTTCTTCACTGACATCAGCGAGCGCAAGGCCAGCGAACAGCGCATTCATCGCCTGGCCTATTACGATGCCCTGACCCACCTGCCCAACCGCACGCTGTTCCAGGACCGCCTGCACACTGCCCTGCAACAAGCTGAGCGGCAGAAGTCGTGGGTGGTACTGATGTTCCTCGACCTGGACCGTTTCAAGCCGATCAACGACTCCCTGGGCCACGCTGCGGGCGATCGCATGCTCAAGGATATGGCCCTGCGCCTGCTGGCCTGTGTCGACGATGACGACACCGTGGCGCGCATGGGCGGTGATGAGTTCACCCTGCTGCTGCAATCGCGCGCCACCCGCGAAATGGCGCTCAACCGCGCCATCCATGTGGCCGAGAACATCCTCGCCAGCCTGGTGCGGCCATTCGTGCTCGAAGGCCGCGAGTTCTTCGTCACCGCCAGTATCGGCATCGCCCTCAGCCCGCAGGACGGCGGCGAACTGAGCCAACTGATGAAGAACGCCGACACCGCCATGTACCACGCCAAGGAGCGCGGCAAGAACAACTTCCAGTTCTACCAGGCCGAGATGAACGCCAGCGCCCTGGAGCGCCTGGAGCTGGAAAGCGACCTGCGCCATGCCCTGGAGCAGAACGAATTCATCCTCTACTACCAACCGCAGTTCAGCGGCGACGGCAAGCGCCTGACCGGTGCCGAGGCGCTGCTGCGCTGGCGCCACCCCACGCGCGGCCTGGTGCCACCGGGCGACTTCATCCCGGTGATCGAGGAGCTGGGACTAGTGGTGGATGTCGGCGACTGGGTGCTGCGCGAGGCCAGCCGCCAGCTCAAGGCCTGGCACAAGGCCAAGGTGCGCGTGCCGAAGGTGTCAGTGAACATCTCGGCCCGGCAGTTCTCCGACGGCCAGCTGGGCAAGCGCATCGCCACCGTGCTCGAAGAAACCGGCCTGCCGCCTGCGTGCCTGGAGCTGGAGCTGACCGAAAGCATCCTGATGCGCGATGTGAACGAAGCGATGCAGATACTCGACAGCCTGAAGGTGCTGGGCCTGAGCATTGCGGTGGACGACTTCGGCACCGGCTACTCGTCGCTCAACTACCTCAAGCAGTTCCCCATCGACGTGCTGAAGATCGACCGCACCTTCGTCGACGGCCTGCCCGAGGGCGAGCAGGACGCGCAGATTGCCCGGGCGATCATCGCCATGGCGCACAGCCTGAACCTGGCGGTGATCGCCGAGGGCGTCGAAACCCACGAGCAGCTGGAGTTCCTGCGTGAGCATGGCTGTGACGAGGTGCAAGGCTACCTGTTCGGGCGGCCGATGCCGGCCAGCCAGTTCGAGGCGCAGTTCAGCAACGAGACGCTGTTCATGTTCCAGTGATCCGGTGCCCGCCGGCGCGGCCCTGACCTGTTCAAACCGGACTTCAAAGTCAACTCCCGCCCCCATCCAGCCCAGGCAGGGCGCGGGATGCAACATGAAAGCCATTGGTCCGCGACTTGATGCCACTTCATATGCCAGGCGCGAATCAATCGGTTAGAATGCCCCCCCAATTCAGCCCGATCCTTGAGGACCGTTATGTTCAGCCGTGATTTGACCATTGCCAAGTACGACGCCGAGCTCTTCGAAGCCATGCAGCAAGAAGCTCTGCGCCAGGAAGAGCATATCGAGCTGATCGCTTCGGAAAACTACACCAGCCCAGCCGTCATGGAAGCCCAGGGTTCGGTCCTGACCAACAAGTACGCCGAAGGCTACCCGGGCAAGCGTTACTACGGTGGTTGCGAGTACGTCGACGTGGTCGAGCAACTGGCCATCGACCGCGCCAAGGAGCTGTTCGGTGCCGACTACGCCAACGTTCAGCCGCACGCCGGCTCCCAGGCCAACGCCGCTGTCTACCTGGCCCTGCTGTCGGCCGGTGACACCATCCTGGGCATGAGCCTGGCCCACGGTGGCCACCTGACCCACGGTGCTTCGGTAAGCTCCTCGGGCAAGCTGTACAACGCCATCCAGTACGGCATCGATGCCAACGGCCTGATCGACTACGACGAAGTCGAGCGCCTGGCCGTCGAGCACAAGCCGAAAATGATCGTTGCCGGCTTCTCGGCCTACTCGCAGGTCCTGGACTTCCCGCGCTTCCGCGCCATCGCCGACAAAGTAGGTGCCTACCTGTTCGTCGACATGGCCCACGTTGCCGGCCTGGTTGCCGCTGGCGTGTACCCGAACCCGGTGCCGTTCGCCGACGTGGTCACCACCACCACCCACAAGACCCTGCGCGGCCCGCGTGGCGGCCTGATCCTGGCCCGTGCCAACGCCGACATCGAGAAGAAGCTGAACTCCGCCGTCTTCCCGGGCGCCCAGGGCGGCCCGCTGGAGCACGTCATCGCGGCCAAGGCCATCTGCTTCAAGGAAGCCCTGCAGCCTGAGTTCAAGGCTTACCAGCAGCAGGTGGTGAAGAACGCCCAGGCCATGGCCAGCGTGTTCATCGAGCGTGGTTTCGACGTCGTTTCCGGCGGCACCCAGAACCACCTGTTCCTGCTGTCGCTGATCAAGCAGGAAATCTCCGGTAAGGATGCTGACGCCGCCCTGGGCAAAGCCTTCATCACCGTCAACAAGAACTCGGTACCTAACGACCCACGTTCGCCGTTCGTGACCTCGGGCCTGCGTTTCGGCACCCCGGCCGTCACCACCCGCGGCTTCAAAGAAGCCGAGTGTAAAGAACTGGCCGGCTGGATCTGCGACATCCTCGCCGACCTGAACAACGACGCCGTCATCGACGCCGTACGTGAAAAGGTCAAGGCCATCTGCAAGAAGCTGCCGGTGTACGGCAACTGATTGGCGATAGCCTGATGTGAAAAGCCCGGCCCTTGTGCCGGGCTTTTTCATGCCTGCGGGCAAGCCTTGCCATTGCAAGCCACAACAAGCGGGCGACCACAATTGCGGCGCAGCGTATTACCCTGTGCACCCTCACGCCCACCGCGAACGCCAGGACGCCGCCTTGACCAGAGAGCAACTCGAAACCCATCAGATTGCGTTGTATTTCGCCGCCGTGCTCGCCGCCGCTGCCTTCGGCCTGCTGGCCACCGACACCGCGCGCCACCTGGAAGCACTGGTCACCCCGGCAATCGCCGTGCTGATGTACGCGATGTTCCTGCAAATCCCCTTCCTCGACCTGCGCCAAGGCCTGGGCAACCGCCGCTTCATGGCCGCGCTGCTGCTGGCCAACTTCATCTTCGTCCCGTTACTGGTGTGGGCCGCCACCCGAGGCTTGGTCGAGCACCCGGCCATCCTCATAGGCGCCCTGCTGGTGCTGCTGACGCCCTGCATCGACTACGTGGTGGTGTTCACCCACATCGGCAAAGGCGACTCGCGCCTCACCCTCGCCGCCACCCCCGTGCTGTTGCTGGTGCAACTGGTGCTGTTGCCGGTGTACCTGGCGGTGATGCTGGGTGACAGCAGCGAAGTGGCGATTTCCATCACGCCATTCGTGGAGGCGTTCGTGCTGCTGATTGTGCTGCCGCTGATCCTGGCGGTGCTCACCTCGGCCGGAGCACGCCGGTCACGTAGCGTTTCTGTGTGGAATCAGGCCTGGGCGTGGATGCCGGTGCCGGCGATGGCACTGGTGCTCGTGGCAGTGATCGGCTCGCAGATTGCCGTGGTAGTGCGCGATTTCGACCGCCTGCTGCCGGTGATCCCGGTGTACATCGGCTTCATGCTGCTGGCGCCGGTGCTCGGGTTTGCCTCGGCGCGGCTGTTCCAGTTGCCGGTGGAAGAAGTACGCTCGGCGACCTTCAGCGCCGCGACACGCAACTCCCTGGTGGTGTTGCCCCTGGCGCTGGCGCTGCCGGAGGACATACGTGGGCTGGCGGCCGCGGCGGTGATCACCCAGACGATGGTGGAGTTGGTCAGTGAGTTGATTTACGTGCGAGTGGTACCAGCACTAATTCGAGCCTGATACCCGCACCCCCCTGTAGGAGCGGCCTTGTGTCGCGAAAGGGCTGCAAAGCAGCCCCAAAATCCCACAGGCAAATTACTGAACTGCTAACCGCCCTGGTTAACGGTTCAGTAACTTGCCGTTTATACAACCTACCTCACCGACTTCCCTTCCCCGCCTCGCCAGCTTCGCCCTGCAAAAGGCTCGTTTTCGCACACTGCTCACTGGCCAACTGGCTGATGATCCGTATTGCTTGGTGGATACCTGCGGTGTTCCGGAAGCTCAAGTGAGAGTTGTGTTCACACTCGAGCATCTCGTCATGCTGCACCAGGGCCTCGCCGAGCAGTTCGAGGGTCCAGGCGTAGCTCTGGATTGTGGACAAGCGTTCTTGGTCAGTCATGGGGCACCTGCTTGGGTGCGCTGTGCGGACGTGATGGGTCGTAGATGGGGTAGAACCGGTGGGGTTCGGGAGCCGGCGAAGGGCGACGGCGGCGGAGAACGAATGCGAGGATCAGTAACGGATTTCGGGTGGTCATGCATGAGTTCCTTTCGTTGTGGAACTGCCACCGCTCGCGGCCAAGCAAGTTAAGGTGGCAGCAGTACGCGGGTTGGCCGACCGGGACGAAAGGAGCCCGGCACACCCGAAGGTGTCCCGCGCACCACCGCCAAAACACGACATCGCGGGCACAAAAAAAGCGCCTGCGATGAAGACTGAGCGCTGATGCGCCTTTCGAATCCGACCGGCCAAGGTCGCATCACCGATGCTTCGGCGACTGAGGCAATTTATCCCCATGCCACCGCTTTCGCAAGTGCCTTCGGCCAGCAGTACGTCAGGCTGCCCCGCTTATAGCTACGCAAACGTGACCCGATTTGCATCCCACATCAATCTTACTTTTCCTGACTGCTTTTCCGTGCCCGTGGCGATGCTGGCCTCGACACTGCCTTCTTCGCTTTGGCTGCCGCAGGGCTTTACCCTCGCTTGGGTCCGGCCACCACGTAGGAGCTGGCCAGCGGCACGGCCACAGCGATTGGCGCACCAGCCTTCAACTGGCCGACATTGTTGCCGACGACCGTTGCGATGGGCTTGTCTTTGGCAGTCATCACCATACGCAGGTAGGGCGCGATTTTCTCGGCCTTGGTGGTGGGCAGCAGCACGCCCTGGGAAGAAGCGAACAACGTGTCATCGAAGCAGCCACGCAGGCGCTTGAGGCAATAACTGACGGTGGGCTGGCTGACGCTCATCAACTCGGCGGTGCGCTTGGCGCTGCGCAACTCGAGCAGGTTGAGAAACACCACGATGTCCTGCAGATCCAACTGCTTGAGGTAGTTGCTGTGCAGCATGAAAATTCCTCCTGAATTTTCCAGTTCATTGGCTGGGCGCCCCTTCGCCAGGCAGACACGCGAGCATCTGCTTCAACAGCTGCGCAAACCCTGCGCGCTGTTTCGCACTCAAAGGGGCCAGTACCAGCTCCTGAATCTCAGTATGTGTAAGCAGAGCCTTCTCAATCAACACCTTACCTGCCGCGGTCAGTGCAACCTGGTAGCTGCGCTTGTCGTGATCGTCGGCAATACGTTCGACCATGCCGGCGCTTTCCAGCCGGGCCAGCCGGTTGGTCATCGCCCCGGATGTGATCAGCAGCGAGCGGTAAAGCTCGGTTGGCGTCAGGCGGTACGGCGCCCCTGCCCTTCGCAGCGTCGCCAGCACATCGAACTCGCCTTCCTTGAAGCCGTACTGTGCCAGCGCTTCGGCACGCATGCGCTCCAGATGTTTCTGGATGCGCGCCATGCGCCCGAAAATCTCCATGGATGTGACGTCCACCGAGGGCATCGCCTGCGCCCACTGCGCGACGACGAAATCCACATGATCGTTCATAGCTCCCCTTCACCGGGCAATTGATCAATTGTTAACCCGCGCAAACTCCTGAACTCCGACGCCTTTAAACTATCTTAACGTTAAGTTATCTTGCTGACGATACGACTGAAGGATCAGGAGAACACATGGCATTTTTCATACACGGACCGCATCGGCACTACTACTACGACTCAGGCGCTGGCAGCCCGGTGCTGCTGCTGCATGGCCTGGGCAACAGCGGGCGTGCCTGGGCGCCCCAGGCCAGTGCACTGCTCAGCCTGGGCCACCGCGTTATCGTATCCGACCTGCTGGGCCACGGCGCGTCCAGCGAAGCGCCCGAAGGTATCACGGCCCATGCCCAGGCACTGGAAATGCTGGCACTGCTCGACCACCTGGGGCTGGAAAGCACCCACCTGATCGGCCTCTCCCTGGGCGGCATGGTGGCGCTCGAAATGGCCTGCCATGCACCTGAGGCCGTACAGCAACTGGTGGTCGCCGGCACATTCGCCAGCATGAACAGCACGTACCGCCAGGGGTTGCTGAACGACTGGGCCGCAAACCTTGCGCAAGCGGACGGCTGCCTGAAGCGGTTCAAGGCCACCTGGCCGGCGTTGGTTGGCGCTGATTATGCCGCCTCGGCCGAAGGCCAATGCCTGTACCAGGCCTGGCACGCCCAGGCCGCTCAACTGTCAGCGCAAAGCCAGATCCGCTGGTGCAATGGCATGAAGCGCTACGACCTGAGCAATCAATTGCCAGCAATCCAAGCGGCAACCCTGGTGCTCGCCGCCGAAGGCGACCTCATCAGCCCACGCTCGGAAGCCGAAGACATCACCCAACGTATCGACCACGCCCGCCAGATCACCCTGCCGGGTGACGGCCACGTATTCAACATTCCGTACGCCCAAGCCTTCAACCAGGCGATATGCACCTTCCTGCAGGAGCCACTCCAACATGCGTGATCTGCCAAGCAAAGCGTGCATCGGCCTACTGGCCATGCTGATCGGTTTGAACCTACGCCCCATCATGGCGGCCATCGGCCCCTTGCTCGGCACCCTGCAACAAGACCTGGGCCTGAGCAACGCCCAAGGCGGCCTGCTGACCACCCTGCCAGTGATGATGATGGGGTTGTTCGCGCTGTCCGGCCCCTGGCTGCTGCGCCTGGTAGGTGAAGTGCGAGGTGTGGCGATGGGTATCACGCTGATCGTCATCAGCTGCGCCGCACGGGCGTATATCACGTCCGGCACGGCGCTGATCGCAACAGCCGCGTTGGGCGGAGTCCGCATTGCGGTCATCCAGGCTTTGATGCCCGCGTTCATCAAGCGCAGCCACCCGCAAAGCGCCGGCATGCTGATGGGGCTGTTCACCACCGGCATCATGGGTGGCGCCGCGCTGGCCGCTGCCTTTGCGGCGCCGGGTGCCAGCACCTTTGGCTGGCAACTGACGTTGGGGGTTGCAGCCTTGCCGGCGCTGGTCGGCTTGATCGCCTGGTTGCTTGCCGCCGGCAGCGACCCCGGTAGCCACAGCGATGCCACCTTGCCGTACCGCAGCGGGCGAGCCTGGTTGCTGTTGTTGTTCTTCGGCATTGGCACGGGTGCCTACACCCTGGTACTGGCCTGGTTGCCGCCGTTCTATGTTGAATTGGGCTGGACGGCCACCCAGGCGGGTTACCTGCTTGGCGCCCTCACCGTCACCGAGGTCATCGCCGGCCTACTGGTTTCAGCCCTCATTCACCGCTACCCAGACCGCAGACAGCCGCTGACCGTGGTGATACTGCTATTGCTTGCCGGCCTGGCCTGCCTGATGCTCGCCCCCGTGCAGCTCGCGGTGGTGGCCACCCTGTGCCTGGGGCTTGGCATCGGCGCATTGTTCCCGCTGTCGCTCATCGTCACCCTCGACCACACCCACTCGCCAACCGAAGCCGGCGCCTTGCTGGCGTTCGTACAGGGCGGTGGCTACCTGATCGCAGCGACCATGCCACTGATTGCCGGCATCGTCCGTGACCAGCTCAGTTCGTTGCACTGGGCCTGGGGGATAATGGCCATCGGTGCGGTGTTGTTGCTGGGGTTGAGCACGCTGTTGCGACCGAAGGCCGTGCAGTTGCCGGGGGCGGTGCGCGAAGCGTGAGCGGGTGAGGTTTCAATCGAAGGGCACCCTGTGTGGGCGGGCCTCCGGTACGAACCGGAGGCCGCGTTCGCGGTTCAAGGCAGGGACGGTTTACAGGCTAAAACGCGTGATCAGGTGGTACCTGAACGTGCCCTGTAACCGGATGTGCCCCTCCTTAGCAGGCTTCGCCCTTCAACAGGCTCACTTTCGCGCACTGCTCACTGGCCAACTGGCTGATGATCCGTATCGCCTGGTGGATACCTGCGGTGTTCCGGAAGCTCAAGTGAGGGTTGTGTTCACACTCGAGCATCTCGTCATGCTGCACCAGGGCTTCGCCGAGCAGTTCGAGGGTCCAGGCGTAGCTCTGGATTGTGGACAAGCGTTCCTGGTCAGTCATGGGGCACCTGCTTGGGTGCGCTGTGCGGACGGGATGGGTCGTAGATGGGGTAGAAACGGTGGGGTTCGGGAGCCGGCGAAGGGCGACGGCGGCGGAGAACGAATGCGAGGATCCTGGATAGACTTACGGTGAGCATGCATGAGGTCCTTTTCGTTTGGAGCACCACGCTGACCGTCGCCAAACGATTAGGGTGGCAGCTGTACGCAGGTTGGCGAACCGAGGAAAAGGAACCCGGCAGACCCGAGGGTCTCCCACGCACAGCCGCCATTACACGAGACAGCGGACGCAAAAAAAGCGCCTGCAATCGTGATCGGGGCGCCGTTGCGCCTTTTCATACGGGTCGCCAAACCCGGTCGCACAATTGGTTGCGACCCGATGAATTTATCCCTCCAGGCCAGCTTCCGCAAGGTTCAGTGTGGTCCGAAAGTGCATCATGAGCCGTAGGAGTTGTCACGACAGCACGCCATAGCGCGCAGTGGCGCGACAATCATGCTGAACTGTCACGTTCGCCCGTAAGGATCAGGCTTGGGATTGTTACCCAGCAGCCTAATCGCTACTTCCGGCAGGATTGGGGGGTGGCAGCTTTGTATGGGGTAGGAATACCGGGGAACTTGGAAACCCGGCCAGGCCGAAGCCTGCCCACACACAGCCGCCATTTTCTGTGGAAAACCTCAACCCTGGATTACCCATGGTTATCGTTACAAGCATGGAGCCGTCTTGGTTTGGAACTACTGCGAGCAACCGGGCTTAATGCCGCAACCGATCAGTTAGAGGCAAATGGGATGAGACTTTATTTGCATCCCACATCAATCTCACTTTTCCTGACTGCTTTTCCGTGCCCGTGGCGATGCCGGCCTCGACGCTGCCTTCTTCGCTTTGGCTGCCACCGGGCTTTTCCCTCGTTTCGGTCCGGCCACCACGTAGGAACTGGCCAGCGGCGCGGCCACAGCGATTGGCCCACCGGCCTTCAACTGGCCGACAGTGTTGCCGACTACCGTTGCGATGGGCTTGTCTTTGGCAGTCATCACCATACCCATCCGCACGCCAAAGAGACGCAGCACGGCCTCCAAAGTGCTGAGCTTCGGATTCGACTTCCCGCTTTCCAGTTCGTACAGGCTTTTCGTGGATATCCTGCACATGACCGCGAAGGTCTCTTGATCAAGCCCGGTGACCTCCAGCCGCAGACGGCGAATGGATGTGCCGATTGGATCGAGCCCCGCCGCGTTGCGCTGGACGATATCCTCTACGAGCTGAGCGCGCTCTTCAGGCTGTAGTTTTTTCATCGCAGTCCCCACTCCACGAGTCGCTTATCCAGGTTATTCACCGGTAGAGAGGCTGCATTGCGCATCGATTCAGGAGCATCGGTCAGCAGATCGGGCAACGCCCTGAATTCCTCAGCCGCATTCATCAACCGTTGCAGCAGAACATCGGGATCAGTGTAACCAACGAGCTCAGCGCAGTTGTCGCTCCAATTGGAAGACCCCTTGCGCTCCGCCGCCCACTTCGTCGTCCGTGTGATGCCCTCTTCATCCAGAATCATTGGCGCAAGGTCATAGATTGGCGCCAAACGAAACCTCCCACCCACACGCATGATGGAGGTGTTGCGGCCGTGGTTATCGGTGTTCCCTAGAATGCGGTTCAGCAGATCGCGCCGCACGTACTCGAACACCAGGTCGTCCACCTCATCCTGCTGGCCGTTATCGATCCATAGACCTACCAGTCGGTGAACCACTTCGGCATGCGCCATCGGATGCGCGTAGCCGGTAATGCCGCAGATCGAGTACACCGACTCCAGCGGTATCCGCTCCACCCCGCCATCCACTACTCGGCGATCAAACCGTGGCATCCAGAGGCTTGGCTTCACTGCCTCTTCAAGCGCCAAACCATCAGTGGGAACCGTATCAAGGCCGAGGGCAGCAACCGCCTTGTAGTAATGAAACTCTGTTCGCAGGATGTCTTGGTCGCGCTCGCCGCCTCGATTACGCGCGAACTTGATCAGCCAGTGACGGCACGCCTGGTCATCGGGGAGCATCGCATCAGCATACAGAGCACCGTCGTGGGCTTGGGTCATGACCAGCTTGGGGGCTTGACCGTTGGCACCGGTAGCACCGCCCAACGCCGCGCCGCTTTCATAGGCGTACTCAAGAAATTCGTTCGTCCTGTCCACGACCTCAGCATGCGCGAAAGCCTCGTTCCGATCCGGCTGAAGGCCTTCCACCGACTCCTTGATGCGCAGATGCCCAATAGGGGCCGGCGTGAAGCGTTCCAGAAGGTACAGCCCCATTTCCACGCCTTCGGGCTTAAAACGCCCGTAGCGGGATTCAAGAGAGTCCTTGGCAGCACCAGAGGGAATGATGTCGTAGAGGAATGCTGGATACCCTGTGACGTCATGGTGGTCCCAGTTCAACGGAAGGTTAACGCTCAGGGCCAGTTCACAACGATCTTCCATGCGATCAAAGTTCGCGATGATGTAGTCGTTGTCGTATGCGACAAGGCACCGTCCATCAGCAACACGCTCGGGGTTCTCGACCGTGAGTGTCGCTGCATCGCTCCATGCACCACCGGAGAAAGCCTGGATTGTGAGTCTGAGCGGCATCGCCACACCATTAATCAGCATTTGAATGCTGATTATCATAGTGGGCATAGCGGAAACCGGCAATACGATGCTGATTAAAAGCTTAAGCACGGGTAAAACCGGCACCGAACTACCGATTATGCATTCACAGCGCACGGGTGGTGCTAGAGGTAGTTGCCACGCCTGGTAAGCAGCAAAGCGCGAGAATCCGCACCGCCCGGGACTGTCAGACCCTGAATTCCTTCAGCCAACCATTTGTAAGCTCACAGTCAAAAGCCGCCGGGTCGAAGATATCCCCATGCCATTCCATCATGGCCTCATGCTCTGGGTGATTGGGGTCTGCCATGGCTTGAAGAAACTCGGCATAGCCCGGCTCACCGCCCACATCTTCCGGCGGGCAGGCATTGGCACCATCGACGCAATACGGCACCTGCGGACAGGCGATGGCGGGCAGCACTTTCACGACTTTGATCCGGTGATCCCAGCCGTCACCAAAGTCATACACATAGCGGAAACTCTTCTTCCCGCACAAAGCTTTGACCAAGGTCTTGCGCGCTTCCGGCTTTACCGGCGGCCCCCAGCCATCGGGGTCGGGTATGCCGTAATTCTCACCGGCAATTTCAAATTCATGCAGGTGCCCACCCTCCCATCCCATCACGACCTGGATCACTGAATGCAATCTGCCCAGGGTGATGTTTTCCGGTACCGCCACGCGGCGCCAGATGGCCGGCTCGATGTATTTCAATTCAATGTGCAGCAACAACAGGTCGGCCGCGGGTTTGGGCAAGCGAACAGTTTTGACCATGGGTAAGGCCACCTCGCAGAGTTCAGTAGGGCGAAAGAACCGTACCACGGGAGGCAGTTTATCGACCCAATTGATCGGGTGTTCGGCGATGCGCTCCAAGACGTGGATAAAAAGTATTCTTCACGGGTTGCCGTTGAGGTGGCGAATTTGGGAGTGCATGCCGCTGCCTTTTGCGGCGCCCCGTAGATCAAGCGCCGCGCCGGCGATGCTCGACATCAAAACGCCAGCACGCTCAAGCCATGCACCTGGCCGCATCGCCTAAGGCCTGATAACAACCTAACAAAAAACAGGTACAAAAAAACCCGCACAAGGCGGGCTTCTTTGTGGTGCCAGCGAACGAGAAATCGCCTTTGGCCAATCTTATGGTGCGGAGACAGACGGACGGTTGTTGGCCGTAAGGTCCCGATTTTCGCGGGACTGGAATTTAGTGGATTTTTGACGTACCTCTTAGGGTATCTATAATACGATTCAGCTAGTTATGGATTTCATTGGAATCGAATCTGAAATCTGCCTGTGAAAGCTTAGCAAATCCTGATGAGCTGGAATTTTGTAGAGCTGTCCGCACCGTGATTTTCCACCCCCGATTGTCCATTCAAAAACGGCAGCAACGGCTCCAGGCTGTGTGAAAACGCTTGGCGCGATCCGACTGGTTAGAAAATGACCAGAATTTCGCGCTCCTGCGCGAAATCTGGGTTAGCTGAATAACCAAGCCATTTCAGATTTCACGTACGCTCGCGATCTTCAGAGACCCGTTTGGGTTTTCACACAGCCTGGCTCCGTAGCTGCCGCTGTAAATGGTCACTTTTAGTTTTTAAATCGGCGCCTCAGTGGGGATGTTAGGAAACTTACTCACAAGTTTTATCCCTCTGTTTGTCGAGCACCTCGATCAAGCGCTGAAAACGCTCCAAAAGGTCATCGTAGGTGAGAATCTTGATGTCGGACTTGGCGTTGTGGATCATCAAGGTGTCTTTCTGTTCCTGTGTCAGGTCCTTGGACCGCCCGATCACCACCATCCCTTCTGCGGTGTAGTTGCCTTCCAGCCACTTGGGTAGGTTGCTTGCGTTGTTATGGATTTCCCTAATCCAGTCCTGCACCTGCTGCACGGCGTGGATCACCTTATGCCTTAGGCTATTGCGCTTGGTGAAGATCTGAGCGCTGTGGGGCTCGAGCTCAACCAGCACCACACGCTTGTCCGACTGGTGGTATTTCAGCACGAGGTCCGCGCGGTATTTGCCGATTCGAACTTCGCTGAGGACCGCTGCCACATGGGAATCAAGCACTTGGGTGTGCCGCTTAAGGAAGTTGTGCAGATCTCTTTCACGCGTGCCGACCCGTCCCAGTAGATGGCACAGCTCAATGAAATTGCGCTCAAACCTGGCCGACTGAGAGAGTTTCGGGCGCAGCGCCGATACCTTACGTTGCAGCAGGTGCTGCTTGTCAACACTGCCCCGGCGCGAACGATATTGCTGGCGCGTGACTCCCACGGGCGGGATAAGCTCACGCCCTCCTACCTCTAGTACTTCAACAAGGGGCTGATCAAAGGCGCCGACTATCACAGCGTTCACCCGCGTGAGGCCGAGCGTCCTGCACGCCATGTAGACCAGATAGTCGTCATCCATGACGAGCACGCCGTCCTCTTCGTACAAGAGGATGTCGGTGGTTCTGGCATGGGTGATGAACCGACTGATCTCCTCATCCGGGGTACGCAGTGCGTAATCGATGTCCCTAGGATGCATCAAGGCCAGGTCTACCCGTACTCTCGTGCAGGCGACCTGGCCACAGTACGCCTTGGTGATGAGCTTCACGAGAAACGGGTTGTCACGGGGGCTGTCACTACGGGCATCGATGATCGACTTCACCGGCAGTACTGGGTATAGGTATTTCCTGTACTGGTACAGACATTGAAGCAAGAACATGATACGCGCCTCCTGCAGGGCGCGCTCTCGCTCAAAATAGATCCATCCCTCTGCCGTACACACGGAAATGAAGGGTTCTGGTCGAGTACTAGATAGCTGCAGGTTCAAATGCCACACCTCACCAGCTAGCCCTTCTCGCCCAAAAACCGTGATTTCAAACAGAACACCGCCCTCCTCCATCTCCGAGCCCCTAAAGAGTACGCCACAGGGTTGACCCTCGAAGGTGGAGGAAACAAAGAAATCGCGGTCCAACTTCAATTTCGTCAGGCGTTGAAGATCGAGCCGTACTTCGTCGGGGATAGGCAACTCGGTGTAGGCCACCACTAGGTCTTCGTTGATCACGAACATCGCACGGGCAATATCGCCGACAAGGGGGTTCTCGCGATAACAGTTGCGCACCCAGCTGACGACCTCATCGCTACTTGGTGTACGCTGTTCGCCCTGCACGATCTCACGCAGGGTACCCTGGCGGACGTGCTGTAGCATGGGCTCGGTACCAGGTGGGAGTTCGTTCTCGCTCAGCGATAGCCGGGCTTCCGTTGCCAGCGAACAGTCCATGTAATGTGCTTCCAGCTCTTGCATCCGGGCTTTCCTTAGGTGTCAAACGCGGGGTACTAAGGGACTTAACGTATCAACCAGTACAAAAAGGATCAAGTACAACGTATGCCAGCCAGAACTAATCACTACCAAAAGCTAGTTAAAATAATTAATAGAGAGTTGGCCTCAGCAGATGCGAACTTGACGGAGTCTGCAATGCTTTATGATTATGAAGGCAAGTGCGAGCGTGAAGTAGACATTCTAATAGAAAGCGAAATTTCCGGCTGCGCAATCAAGATAGCAGTGGAATGCACTGAGCTTTCCAAACCAGTTGGAATTAGAACACTCGAAAGCTTTAAAGAAAAGCACAGAAAACTTGGGATCAACAAAACTGTCGTGGTGAGCCACTCAGGCTTTTCCAAGCCCGCGAAAGAGTATGCTATTGCAAATGATATTAAAATTCTAACATTTAATTCGGCCCGATCAGAAAACTGGTCAAAATACTTCGCACCACTCAAAAACCTGGCAATGTATGGACGCACTTATAAACTAACCAAACTTGCCATGGACTGCAGCGCTGAGTATGCCAACTCCGGATTTCAGTTCGGCGTAGACACGAAAGTGATTATAAACGGAGTACTGATGGACGTGGGGAGTTTCGCTACAAAAGTCTGGAGCGAAAGCAACGTTGCCCAATCTCACTTTAAGGAACTAAGAGAAAATGAATTGGGCGGCGCCCAAAACCCCTGGGCCGAGATCACAGTAGAACTAGGCAACAACCATACTTTTGAGGATCGTAATGGCGTGCGCATTCAACCAGAAAAACTCCATATCCGCATGAGCTATTCATCAAACTATAGAGAGCTCAACCCAAAACCAGTTGAATACGATGGCAAGCGATACCTCGCAGGCGGATTTTTCGATAAGAAAAAATCTGAATATGCACATCTTGCACTAACTGAAAGCTCTGGAAAATTAAAGGGCAGCATGGAATTTAGCCCTAACTTAATACCTGATTGACAATACCATTTATGTAATCTCCAGACGATTTCTTATGGCTGGGGAAGCTACAAGCGTACGGTGCTTCGAGACCACCAGCCTTCGGGCCGCTGGATGTGACGTACAGGTACATGCTCCGCGCCGTACAACAGTTTGTAGGCGCGATTACGCGGTTCGGCCGTGCGGCATCTGAGGTCGCTGAGCGGAGTGGCCCAGCATAGGGGTACGTACTTCATTCAGGAAACACACTGCACTCCAAATACCCCCGGTTATTGCGGATTTTGTTGGTTCCCGACGGAGGGTCGTGGAAACGACAAACCGGCCAGAAGGCCGGTTTATAGAGCTTCCAAAGCATTCAGCGGAATACAGTGGAGCTGGATGTGGTGCGGAGACAGACGAACAGTAATGGTCCGCGAGGCCACGTGTTATGCGGGTCTGGAAAGCTATGGAAAATTTGGCGCACCTCAACTAGTAACTATAATCAACGCTCCCAAGCGAGTTGTTAGAGGGACTTGAGCTTCTAGTTCGGGACGGCGATGAGCATGGTTCACTGCTCAGCGGTGGATCCTCGACTCCGCGCGCCGTGGTACTAATTAGGACGTAAATCTCTGCGCACAGCGAAAAACGGGGACAGAGTTATTTAATGGCACATCAACGAGCGCCGAAAAATAAATCTGTCACTTGTTTCTTGTCTTGCAAGACCTACCGATGTATGCAGCCAGATGCGCGCTGCTGGAATGCCTCTGGCGTTGATGTTGGGCCAGTTCTCACAGGTGGTTCGCACACGGGTTCACAACCCCTATGACGCGAGCCTAGCAGGATTTAATTACCCTTTGCTGATCGTAATCTCTCGGGGACGGAGCCATTACTGGGTAGGAAATACGAACATAGACGGAGTTCTCCCAGCGTCGAATCTTCAATCGGTTCGCTAGATTGATTGTTTCAGTTAGTGCGTATGATTGGAGGTCGCCTACTTTATGCGCTAGCTCGTGCTCTATCAGAAGCGTGGTATGGTCTTTGATTTTGGTTCCGGTGTCAGTGAATTCAATCACCGAACCTCCAAGATCTACATGTAGTTCTCCATCCACGTATTCGAATGAAAAGCTAGTGTGGCCAAGCTCATGTAGTGCTATCAGAACAGCCTCTATTTGTTCTGTAGATTCAGTCCAATCTTCAATGGCTTCTGACTCCGCGATCTCTAATACCCCAAGGAAGTCGCTAAGGAATAAATTAAGCTTGATAGGCAGGTAGATTCGTTGACCACTCCAGAGGTCGCACACGAAGAAAATTTCTCGGAAGGATGATTCGCGCAACGCACTTCTATCAAGGTGGTGGACAAAGAATTGATGGAATTTTTCGCCATCCTGCACGTGGAATAGACCGGAAGAGTCATTTATTATGAGTTCGACGGTATGGTATGAGCTAAGATATGTTGAGCTTTTTTTGCTTTTTTCTTTTATGGCGTGTTCGATTAGCTTTAGAGCGTCATCGAAGCTGATGACTTCGCGTATTACTGCTATATCTTCCGAGTACAACTCACCATCTTCATGGTAGATCTTTATCGTATCAACGGTTATTGTGTCTTTGTCCTATCTGAATACTTTTCCAGTTCCGCTCAGAAGGTTTTCAAGGTATCCGTCAGCGTGCCGTAGCCTTGCTTCAGTAGCGTCACAGTAAACTTCAGTGATTTCGACTCCGTGTATTTGGTCGCTTTTGATGATGAAGTCAGGTGACTCAGAATGTTCTAAACAACTATCAAAAGACTGTCCGAATACCTGTCTGAAAATTTTAAGTTCTTCATCCTTATTCATGTACAGCCTCCAAGTCAGCTTGTGTCAGCGGCTATCGTTTTCAGAATTGGCCCTGATATTTGGTTGTCGTAGTCTATCGCTTACATGTTGGGGGTAAAGAAAAACATTGGTCAAGTGAAGTCCCTGATTTTGCAATGTGGTGTGAGGCAGGCATGAGACGGAACCTGCATGGCCTGGGCGTTCGAGGGCAGGTGCTAGGCGTTGCCGATAAAAGCGCGCCCTCTTGGTGTACTCGACATATTCGTTACCTATCCAGATCCGCCCCGATGGGAGGCGGCATTGCCATCTGGACAAGGTGATGGCAAAACGATACTTTCCACAACGAGGCCTTTAGATCGGAGCAATAGACATGGATTTCTTAGATATTAAATTAGAAAATTGTTATGGAATTCAAAGGCTTGATACAAAGTTAATTTTTAAGGGGATGCAAAAAACACCAGATGGCTCAGCCTTCTCGATCTATGCTCCAAACGGTTTCATGAAGACATCACTTGCTCGGACTTTCTTAGACTTCCAAGAAGGACGCGACAGCCAAGATCTAATTTTCCCTACACGTACTACCAACCGCACAATCACAGCCGAGCCCGCGGCTTCGATCACCCCGGACTCCGTGTTCGTCGTCAAGCCATATGTGGAGCGTTACTCCGGCTCTGGAACTTCGACACTACTAGTCAATCCCAAGCTTAGAGAGGCATATGAGGAGGCGGTAAAAAATATCGAGTCTACTCAGGAAGCCTTGCTGAAAGCGCTGAAGGAAGCTTCTGGGTGGCCAGGAAAGGCTTCTCCTGCATCTGAAATAAAAGAGGTCTTCAAATTTTCTAATCCGTATGACTTCTTTGCAGAGGTAGCAGGTGAACTCGATGGTGATACCAGGTTCGCCGATTTATCTTATATAGAGATATTCAACGACAAAACTATAGCTGCGTTTAAGGCAGGTACGCTACATCAACAGCTTCAAGAGTACATGTCTAAATATCAAGAGCTAGTGGAAGGCTCCCCTCTCCTCAGTAAGAAGTTTAACCATGCTGGGGCAAGTGATGTCTCTAAAAATCTTCAAACTAACGGTTTCTTTGAGGCGAATCACACCCTGAATATTTCTAATGGAGGGGAAAGGACTGAAGTTTCATCTGCCAAAGAATTGGAGGGATTAGTTCAGGCAGAGAAACAACGCATATTAGGCGACAAAGAGCTATCTGCAAGATTCGAAGCGGTTGATAAGCAGCTTCAAAAAAATGCTGAATTAAAAAAGTTTAGAGAGTATTTGACACTCCATCCGGAAATCCTATCCGAGCTTAGTGACTTTGAAGGCTTCAGAAAAAAACTATGGTTCAGCTATTTCAACATAGCTCAATCAGCTATGAGTGTTTTTGCCATGGCGTATACGTCAGCAAAGGATGTAATTGCGCAGACAGCAAAGCAGGCTCAGGAAGAAAAAACCAAGTGGGCTGCCGTTGTTGCTCAGTTCAACGAGCGGTTTTACGTTCCATTTAAGCTAGTTGTTCAGAATCAACAAGACGTCATCCTAAAAGGCGAAAGTCCGAAAGTAACTTTTGAATTTCATGATGGCCAAGAAACCTGTGGTGTCGAGGAAGATAAATTGCTCCAGGTCCTCAGCCAAGGGGAAAAGCGAGCACTTTATATATTGAATGTCCTTTTCGAGGTGCACGCGCGCCGAGAATCTAATCAGGCCACCCTATTTGTGGTCGATGACATTGCCGACTCTTTTGATTATAAAAATAAGTACGCAATTATTGAGTATTTTAACGAAATCTCCAAGGTCTCATTTTTCAGGCTAATATTCCTAACTCATAATTTTGATTTTCATCGAACAATCAGCAGCCGCCTTCAGATTGCCAGGGAGCGAAGATTTTTCGCAAGAAAAGATCAGCATGCCCTGAGCTTTGTACAGGAAAAATATCAAAAAAATCCGTTTCTGATTTGGAAAAAAGGACTAGCCCAAAACTCTGCTTTTCTAGTGGCAAGCATTCCTTTTGTGCGAAACTTGGCAGAGTACTGTCATGGGACTAATAGCCAGCACTATCTGAGGCTTACCTCTCTTTTACATATTAAATCAGATAGTCAGGCATTAACAATTGCCGATCTTGAGTCCATCGTTAAAGCCACACTATCAGATCAAGCAGCTCTGTCCCTTCCAAACCCCACATTTAGCGCTCTTCAGCTGATCTACGATGAGGCAGAAAAACTTGCCGCCAATGCTGCTGACGATGTCGAACTAGAATCAAAGGTTATTTTGTCTATCGCCATAAGACTTAAAGCTGAAGAATATATGATCGCAAAAATCAACGACGCTGCTTTCGTAGATTCTATCAGCAGCAATCAAACATTTGAATTGTTTAGCAAATACTCATCAAAGTTTTCATCTGAAAATGATGGGATTATGGTGCTCTCGCAAGTGAATTTGATGACTCCTGAAAACATTCATCTTAACTCTTTCATGTATGAGCCCATACTGGATATGTCGGCACTTCATCTTTATGATTTGTACGGAAAAGTCAAGGCGCTGCCATGAAGGTTAATTATGGTCACAGGATTTGCTTTTTTGCTTGGCTTTCGCTGAGTATGTGCAATAGGTTAACCGAAAGTTTTCCTTCGATTTGATAAGTTGTTTGTGTATGACATGGCCGTTCAATTGCGCCGAATTTGATTGGTAGACATGTCAAATGAGTTTGAGATTTTAGGCTTGAGGTTTTAATGTTTAATCTTCATACATTGGGTTGGCGAAGCTTTCAGCAATTATGCTTATCCGTGTCGAGAGAAGTTCTCGGGCAAACTGTCGTGTCATTTTTAGATACCAACGACGGCGGTCGAGACGGCGCATTTTCAGGTGTCTGGAGTTCCCAGAATAATGAACTGTTATCGGGACAGTTTGTCATTCAGTGCAAGTTTACAAGTCGCGCTGGATATGCTCTTGCACTATCAGATATCAAAGATGAAATTAGTAAGATCGAACGATTGGTCGACAAGGGAGAGTGCGACGTTTATGTTTTGATGACAAATGCCGGAATTTCCGGGGAAACCGAATTAAAAATAAAGGATGCGTTGAAAGGTATTGGCGTCAAGAGCATTCTGGTGTGTGGTGTTACTTGGCTTGAGGATCAAATTCGAGAAAGTAAGCATCTCAGAATGATGGTTCCACGTGTTTATGGGCTCGGAGACTTAAGCCAAATATTGGATGAACGGGCATATGCTCAGGCCACATCTGTACTCGAGTCCATGCGCGAAGAACTTGCCAAAATTGTTCTGACGGAGTCCTATCAGAGGGCAGCAAGAGCACTCGATACACATGGTTTTGTACTTCTGGTCGGCGAGCCAGCGTCAGGGAAGACAACTATAGCTTCATTACTTGCTATGTCATCGGCTGACCAGTGGGGCGCATCCGTGGTTAAGCTGGCGACACCAAGGTCCGTAGTGGAGCATTGGAATCCACATGAGAAATCCCAGCTTTTTTGGATCGATGACGCGTTTGGAGTGACCCAGTACGAACGAGATCTTGTCTCTAACTGGAACCACATACTGAATGAGGTCAAAACGATAATTCGCCAGGGAAATCGTGTAGTAATGACTTCACGCGACTATATTTACAATCGAGCGCGGCAGGACTTGAAGGAGGGGGCCTTTCCCTTATTTCAAGAAAGCCAGGTTGTGATTGATGTCCATGATCTCACAGAAGATGAACGGCGGCAGATTCTTTACAATCATATGAAATTGGGAGGACAGTCTCGTGAGTTTCGTTCTGCTGTGAAGCCACATCTGGAATCAGTAGCTCAACACAAAAGATTCATTCCGGAAATTGCCAGGCGACTTGCAGATCCATTCTTTACTAAGAGTATTTATTTGTCTGAGTGGAGTTTATCGACGTTTGTCGAAAAGCGCGAACAATTGCTCATAGACATCTGTAAGGAGCTAGATAAAGATAGTAAAGCGGCATTGGCCTTGATTTATATGTCCAATGGGCACTTGTCAAGTCCGATCTCATTGACAGTTGCTGAAGAAGAAGCCCTGAAGAGATTGAATAGCGATCTGGGTGCTTGCACAGCAGCACTCGAAGCATTGCGCGGTAGTTTAGCAGTGCATGTCATCTCCGACGGAGAGTCATACTGGACCTACAAACACCCCACCATCGGAGATGCATACTCCGCGATGCTTCGGGCAAGCCCAGAGCTACTAGGTATATATGTGCGTGGCAGCGATACTGAAAAGCTGATGCGGCAGATAACCTGTGGGGACACTGGTGTTGAGGGTGCCGTAATAGTTCCAAGTTCATTATTTGATCTGATCATTGAGCGCCTTTTGGCGCATAAAAGCACTACTGCCTACAAGACTGACTGGATGTCAAGCTGGCGGGCTCGAAGGGAGTTGATAGAATTCTTAGCCGGGCGGTGTAGCAAGAAGTTTTTAGAAGCGTATCTCTCGGCGGATATCGAATTGATTGAGTCCATCGCGAAGCCTAAATTGTACTTAGAATTTTCTGCAGAAGTCGATCTCGCTATTCGTCTTTTTAAATTCGGCTTACTACCTGAATACGCTCGCAAGTCATTTATCGAAACTGTTAGCCAATACGCTCTCAATGGCGACGATGCTCGTATACTATTCGATTCTGATCTGCGCTCACTGTTGAAGGACAAGGAGCGAATTAGATTGCGGGAAAGTATGCGTATTAAAGTGCTGCCGCGCATCGAGGAGGTTCGTCTTGAACATCAAGCAAACCGAGACCCAGAGGACGACCCTGAATGGCATATGCGGCGCTTCACTCAGTTGCTTTCTTCGATAGAGAATGAATACCCACAAAGCTGGCGTATTAGAGGGATCGTTAAAAGAGAACGCCTGCAGGTTCAAGAGTGGATTGAGGAAAATCCAATAGAGGTAGATAGTTCTGCTTCACGAAATATTGAAGTTGATAGGGTTGGTGCAAATTTTTATATCAGTCGTAGCATTTTTGATGATGTGGATGAGTGATTTGAACCCTGGGTTACTTTCAGGCGGTTTAGTGAAGAAGTTGCATAGGTTTGTTATGGTTTTTTTCTGACAACTACCGGTCGTTAATGGTATCCGCTCCATGAAGCCCACATTCCAAGCGACTACCTGAAGCCCGATGCTGCGCTCCCGATTTCTTTCTGGAGCCAGTCCGCCATGATGCGTCCTGACAGCAAAGTCGAAAAGGTGTACCTCTATCCCAAGCCCGTAGACTTCCGAAAGTCCATCGACGGCCTCACCGCGCTGGTCGAGTTGGATATCAAGGTCGCCGTGTTCGACCCCGTACTTTTCGTCTTCCTCAATAAAGCCCGTAACCGCATCAAGGTGTTGTACTGGGAGCGCAACGGCTTCTGCCTTTGGCTCAAGCGCCTCGAAGCCGAACGTTTCAAAACTTCCCCCGACGCTACCGACGAAGCCATCGTCCTGACCGTCCAGGAACTTAACTGGTTACTCGACGGCTTCGACCTCTGGCGCAACCGTCCGCATCAGGTTCTGACGCCCCGTTTCGTCGCCTGACCCGGTATAATCCGGGCCATGATTTCAGTGCCCGACAACCTCCCGGATGACCCTGTTCTGCTTAAGCAAATGCTGCTTGAGAGTTACGCTGCTCGTGCGTGTGAGCAATCGGCTGCCCGTGTGCGCGAGCAGGAGTTCAACGAGGCTTATGCGACACACATCGACGACCTGAAAGAGCAGATCAAGTTATGGCGTGACCGTTTCTTTGGCCGTAAGTCCGAGCAAACTGTCGATCCCAACACGCCGCAACTGGCGATGTTCAACGAACCCGAAAGCGACCCGCTACTGGCGGTGGTTGACGATGCCGACGAAGAAGTCGTTGCGCCTGCCAAACGTCGCGGCAAACGCAAACCACTGTCGGCCGATCTGCCTCGGGTCGAAGTCATCCACGACCTGCCCGAGCACGAACTGACCTGCGCCTGTGGTTGCCGCAAGCATGTCATTGGCGAGGAAACCAGCGAGCAGCTCGACATCGTGCCGATGCAGATCCGCGTACTCAAACACGTGCGCAAGGTTTACGGGTGCCGGGGCTGCGAAACCGCGCCGGTTACCGCTGACAAGCCAGCCCAATTGATCGAAAAGAGCATGGCCAGCCCCAGCGTGCTGGCCATGCTGCTGACGACCAAGTACGTCGATCGCTTGCCGCTGCACCGTTTTGAAAGCGTACTGTCCCGACACGGCATCCACATTCCACGACAAGCTCTGGCGCGTTGGGTGATCCAGTGCAGCGAACACTTCCAGCCACTGTTAAACCTGATGCGTGACCGGCTGCTGGAAAGTCCGGTAATTCACTGCGACGAAACGCGCGTACAGGTCTTGAAAGAGCCAGACCGCGACCCGACCAGCCAGTCCTGGATGTGGGTGCAGGCCAGCGGCCCGCCTGATCGACAAGTTGTGCTGTTTGACTACACCACCAGCCGGGCGCAGGAAGTACCGTTACGCCTGCTGGAAGGGTATCGCGGCTATGTGATGACCGATGATTACGCCGGTTACAACGTGTTGGCGTTGCAGCCCGGTATCGAGCGGCTGGCGTGCATGGTTCATGCTCGACGCAAGTTCGTCGATGCGCAGAAAGTGCAGCCCAAGGGTAAGACGGGCCGCGCCGATGTGGCGCTGGCGATGATCAACAAGCTGTACGGCATCGAGCGCGACCTCAAGGAAGTCAGCGACGAACAGCGGTTCATCGGTCGCCAAGAAAGAAGCCTACCGATCCTCGGCCAATTGAAAAGCTGGCTGGACAAGACGTACTCCCAGGTCACACCGCAAAGTGTGCTGGGCAAGGCCGTGCACTATCTGGCGAACAACTGGAGTCGGTTGGAACGCTATGTCGAGGCCGGCCATTTGCCGATCGACAACAACCTTGCGGAGCGTGCGATCAAGCCATTTGTCATCGGGCGCAAGGCTTGGCTGTTCAGCGATACCGTGAACGGCGCCAGTGCCAGCGCAAAGATCTACAGCTTGGTTGAGACCGCCAAGGTCAACGGCCAGGAGCCCTATACGTGGCTGCGCCACGTACTTGAGCGCCTGCCGTATGCATCGTCGGTGGCCGACTACGAAGCTCTTCTGCCGTGGAACTGCTCGCCAGAGATGCCACGGTAACCTGCTGCCCCATCATGTGATAGGTGGGGTTCATGGATCGCACTCGTTTGTCTAGGTGAGACAGCTAGGCTTCAGGGAACGAAACCTATCGGCTAGGATGTGTTGAATTTCGCCCGAAGGTATGGCTATTTGGCATCAACCTCCAATCAAGGATGAAATACGATGCCCGCTAAGAGAAAAATCCCATACGCCCATCACCTGCCTGGCTGGGGTTTCGATGGCGGCAACCGCGAAGCACTGAAAGCGAGCCGCCGAGTCGCGCCAGATGAGTACGAAGAAGAGATGATGGGAAGCCTATTCTGCCCAGGCTGCTATACAAACGTCGAGCGAACGCCTAAGGAAAAGGACATCTTCGCTAACCAGCGCGAACCTTTCTACCGCCACCTTAAGCGCTGGCAACACATCGCGTGCGTGCTTCGGGCGAAAAAGCCAGTAGGCAAACGGTATGACACATGGGAAGAGGCGAAGCGGGCAATTGAGCATGAACACTTGGCGATAGTGAAGGAGTTTCTGCAGGAGAAACCAGAGGTCAGATTGATCCAGGGTGGTGAATACGACGAAACGCCCGTCGAGGACATCGGAGGGCCTCTGTCGCAGACGCCCATTGGAAGGCACCAAGGGGAGTCCTTCGAGCTACCCAGCACCATTACTACCATTGCAGGGATCTGCCGGAACTTTGAAAAAAACAAGGATAAATACTTCTTCCTTCCGATGGCCACCCACGCAGTGAAGCTGGCAGAGCTCCTTACAGACGTGGCTGATGTTGAATACGACGTTCTGGAAGGGGATCGTACCCCGCGCTTGTACTACGGGAAGATAATCAGCAGCCGTAACGCGGGTAGTTACGACTATTCCACCCGTATGACAAAGCTTGCTTGCAATCCCGCCGTGAAAGACTTTTACGTAAAACTCCCCAACGGTTTCTGCCGAGACAAAGGGATTACTGACGACTCAAAAGGTCGCATCGTGATGTTTTTCGGGACTATCGTAGAAAGCGGCATAGGCTTAGCTGCCACAGATTTGGCTTGGGGGGAGATTGCACTGGTACCTGCCAAGTACAATGAGTTGTTGATACCTGAATGAATTAACTCCTGCCTTGACGTCCGATCCTCGGACCACTGGCCGAAACAGGCCAGATCGTCCGATTAGGGCCTCCAGGCCGGTCTAATATCCCCTGCCCTGACAGCAGGACGGGGCACGTAAAGCTGATCGTGGCTTACATTTGAGCCATGGGGATGACCAAAATTGCAGCGAGCACACCGCATGCAGATTTTTCTTATATGAAAAAATCGCATAAAGATTGATCTACAATAAAGCACTGCGCAGGATCGCATAGTTCTTATTTACCTCAGAGAGAGCTCTGGGCAAGCGCTTATCAATTATCATATTCAAGTGCTCAATGGTATCCATCCTTGGATCATTACCGAAATAATTTTTATCAAAAAAGTTTGAATCCTCCATAATCCGCGAAACCTGCATGAAGTTAATAAAGTCAGAATACCAACTTGCGCGCGCAATAGCATTGCTCGCGACAAAATAGTTTGACACCGCCATTGCAAACTCTTCTAACGCAACAAAAACAAATGGCACGGAAAACTTCCTATCCATACTCAATAACGCGTCTGCTAATGACTTCACCAGATCTCTTTCACCCACCAACTCGATTCTTCTCTGTTCTAAGAAGCTCAAAATATCAGTAACGGGCACCTCTTTATTTTCTAAAGAAGATTTTGCCGAGACGAAAGACTTCATATAGTCACGATGAATTTCATGCACACGGTCCTTCAAAGGCTCAACATGATAATTGAAAAGATCCGCCCTCCCCGCCTTATATCTATCTGCAAAATTTAAAACCAAATCAATAATATCTTTAATCACGAGACTAGCACCACAGAGTCAAAATTCAAGAAAACAGCCATCACAGTAAGTAATTCTAAGCACAGCCACACCAACAAGGCAAGTGGCATGCAAGAACAAATGCAACCCTAAGGCAAACTACAAGTTCGCGAAGACATTAGGACTACTGTTAGCTGTGAGTCTCCGGTTTTTACAGATTATAATTTAGTGGTATTTTTTTGACATGCCTCATAGAGCGTCCACATTCCGACAGAAATACCAATGTTATAAATAAAAAAGGCCCATTTGATAATGAGGCCTTTCCTATGGTGAATATATCAACGTCCGTATGCGTGATAGATTAGCGGTTTAGCGGGTAAAGTGCTATAGAGTGCATGACCATATAGTATACGCAGCCACCTGAGCAACAAGTAACTTACCCATAGAAATCATTAAAAGATTTCTTGATTTTCTTTGAAAAATCTCCACCCACAACGTGCACACCTAACTCCCCCATGTAATCACCTTTGGAAGACGCTGAAAGCCAGTTTAAACTGGTGATGATTAAATTCTCATCATCCCAGGTTAGAAACTTTGCGTGTATTTGAGGGTCGTCCGCTTTGATTACGTTAAATCCATGGCCCTCTAGCTCTTCTTTAAGTAGTCTGGCCTCCGGATTTTTCATTTCTCCGCTTGATCTGCCGAATGCAATTTTTATTTTAATTAAAGGAACAGCTTTGATCGAGGACTTCAAGGGTGTGAATATCGGTCTGTCGCCAGCGTAGCTAACTCGATGGCTACAAATGAATATTTCTCTTTCAGCTTCATCGCAAGCACATTTAGCCAATGTGTGATGCTCTGGAGCCGTAATTATCCGCACCGACACCGAGTCCTCTATTGAGGTCTTTCTCTCAACCTCCAAACAGGATGCTAATCTTGCGGCATGAACGGCCAAGTCCTTGCTTAAATTGTTTGCGAGACCACGGCGCCCCATAGCAAGAGCAGATGCAATATTAAAGGCAATAGAGGCGAAACTTTTATCTATAACTCGAACAGATGCTTCAACTCTATTAAAATTAGAGGATAGCCAGTTGCAAGACCCGAACGTAGTGTGCCACTCGCCACTTTCTCGATCGCTAATCAAGAATTTTGAATGCGAGTTGGTAGGCTCACGATGAAATTTAAGCTGCGTGGAGAGACCTTGCGAGTCAATATGATTTTGGAAAGACTCTATTGATTCGAGAACTCGCTTGTAGTCCGAGAGCTTATCCTCTACATCCGGCGGGCACTGTCCCCATAGTATGTCTATCTGCACAGAACGCCTCGCCGCACTTATCAACTCCTCAAGAATTATATCAATGCAGCTTGGATTGAGGAAGGTTGAATGAATGACCAATCTGGAGTGCGCATTTTTTATTTCTGAAGAAAAATGCTCTCGATGCTCTTCTGGGGTGGCCAGAACGTCTACACAGCTAGAATCAACTATAGTAGGTTGAAATGATTTCTCATGAGGAGAAATTTCGTAAGATGGAAGTTGTGAACCTTTTGTTGGAGTGGAACCTAGCAGGCGAATCTGTTCACGCCTCTTTATAGCAGCGCTTATTATTTCCAAACGAAGTTCTTCAGAAATATCCGGAACGCCTTGCACTTTATTCTCAGAGTCAACCCGCGCAACAATATAGCGTAATGATTCGTTATAATGTGGTTTTACGGCATTACTTTCAAATCCACTTATCTCTTCATCGTCGTGCGCAACGCAAGAGTAAATCTCAGAAATATCTGGATCATAGGCAGGCTCTTTAACTCGCATCTCGGTCGCATATATGCCGTATTGTGCAATTACTCTATGCACCTTCGTCGCTGGATAAATCAGGAATGATTGCTTCTTTTTTTTGTCGATACGGTAACACTGTTGAGTCAATGGGTCGACCAAGAAGCTTCTGATCCTAAGTATTGGTTCTTTGTTCACGGGCAGATCAGCCTCTGTTGATACAGCCAAGCCGCGATGAGTGATTTTAAATAGATATCTCCCATTCATATGAGATATCTCTATCCATCCTGCTTGCATCAGAGGGATCAAGATTTCTATTACCAACTGCTTAGGAAGGCTGGTTTGCCTAGAGAGTTCATCAGGTGTAGTTGGGCCTGAGGCAATGGTTTGTAGTATCAAATGATCGACAGCTCCCCAGTTTATGCGTTTCATAATTTTGAATTTATGAACCCCATAACCAAATGGAACCTTAACAAATATAGTTGAGTTGATCTGTTTGTCTTCCATTGAACGCTCCTACGAAATTTTGCTCAGGCTCAAAATTTGCTCGTACTGTATGGTTGCAATTTTTCCAGCATTCTTGAGGCTTTCAATTTCATCCACTAGCTTAACAAGGAACTCATTGTTAGTATTGCCCTTGCGAATTTCTTCATTTCTTATTTTTTGCGCCCAGCAAGACATGAACTCATAAGACCCTACTATTACCATTTGATATTTAGCTCTGCTAAGAAGCACATTCATTCTTCGGCTGTCTAGCAGGAACCCCAATGCGCCAAAAGAGTATGACTCGCTATTGTTTCGAACTAGGGATATGGCGACAATATCGGCTTCCGCCCCCTGAAAACTGTCAACAGTTTTGCAAAAAGTAGCTGAGTCGTCAGGCTTGGAGAATTTCTGTAAGTTTTTGAGATCAAGCTCTGCTCGTTCTAGATCCCTTTCCAGGTATCTGACCTGGACCGCATACGGGGATAATATCGCTAACTTTGGCTGCTTATCACTCGGTACAGCTCGAAGCCGAGCTAGTGCCTTAATCAGAACTTTTCGCTCAAGCGTATTATTCCACGTAGGCTTCTCTTCTTTCGACTTCACTCCTCGATTGGCTTGAGTGTCCGGGGTCTCAATCCAAACTATCGCAGCACTGTTTAGTCTAGCGGTTACTTTGCAACCGCCTTCAAAGTAAAATGGTCTAGGATTCGATAAGTACTCAACCTTTTTTCTATCGTAGGTCGTGAGTTTTTTATCATAAAACGTGGACGAGATTAAATCTGCAATATCTGGGTGCATTCTGTGCTGAATAGACAGCATGCTTGCAATTGGTCGGTGAAATTCATTTGAACCATAATATTCAAGTGATTTTTTTGCGACGGATACTTCTTCATCAATGAGTGATTCGAAAAGTAAGTGCAGACGGAGCGCTTCAGAGCTTATTTCACTTAGGAGTTCAGATGAAATCTCTCTTATCTTTTCAGATGTGAACATCTCCTTAATGAATTCACCTTTGATTTGGCTATTATAAATTTCAGTAGACATTTCTAGTGCGCCTCTGAGTCGTTCCGGGTCTCTCAAGGTCTGGCGCATTTGTTCAGTCGCATAAGGGGGGAGTTGCTTATGATCTCCAATCATCAATCTTCGATACGACAGAAGTAGAGGACTTAACAGTTCAATGCCCGTGACCTTTCCGGTCTCTTCCATAATACTCCAATCAAACTGGGACCGAGTTTTAATGAGATCCTCTATCTGCCTAGAGTTGGTAGTTGTGAAAACTAAATTCGCCGATCTCAATAACTGCCCCATGAAAGAAAATCTCAAGGCCCTATTGCCATCTCTACAGAGATCTAGAATTTTGTCTTTCGTAATGTTTGCCGGGGCATCTCTGAAGGAATCACTGTTTTTTAGGCCTATCAGATAATCTCGCGCTAAATCATCTAGCTGCGTTAGTGCGTCCTTCTCATCATCGCCTGATGCGTCTTTTATACAGCTAACTATCAGAGGAGATGTTTTTCCTTGAGACGCCAGGGAGTTTTTAACCTCTTGATAGAGGTGTTGAACTGTAGAATGACTCTGAGCTGTAAGTAGTAACCTAGAGCTAGGCTCCGTTTCAAATACCTGCCTAACTAATGCAGTGACTAAGTGAGTTTTCCCAACTCCGGGAGGACCTTGAACCAGATATAGAGGCAAAGTGCTTTGAATTTTTCTAAAGACATCCTGCTTTGACGTATCTAATTGCTCAAATGCAGAATTGGCAACAGCAGTCTCGTGCGAATCCATGCATTCTAGGTGCGGATATTCAAGCATCTTTGCTAGCTCTGCATGCTCACTAAGCGCATCGATTGCAAATGCTCTTCTACTTAACTGCTTAGTAGTACCTTGTGCAGATGCCGGGACTAAGTAGCAGTACTGATATAGCGGGTCTGGATTACTTGCCTGAAACTCAAATATGCTCTCTCCTGATATTTCTTGGTGCTGCAGGAATGTGAGCACAACTTCTTGATCGTCTTCGGAGAAATTAATATTGCTTACTAGATTCCAACTTGGCTCTGATACTTTTTCCCCGAGCAAAAGTTCTTTAAATCTTTTTGCCGGGCTATTCACCTTCAGCATTCCAGAAATGTCATCAGCGACAGTGTCAGACCTACTTTTAAGTCGCACAATGTTTTGTCCAGGATCCTCTACGTCTGGAGAGTAGGTAATTATTTCTACGGGATAAATTTCTGACTTGGCATATGCTATTTCTGCCAAGTGATATGCAGCAAATCCGAGAAGAAGTTTAGTTGACTTCTCATCAACTGTTCTATTTTTGCGCAATTCATCAATGACACTATGCCATGATTTGGAATTCTGGGAGGCTAGGCCAGTCCGGTCATTGTGTGTGAAACACGAAATTTTTGAATTAATTATTGTTGTCGGGTTTGTGCCATCGACTTTACGCGGCGGGGTAAGATAAGCTTGAGTACAGAATGCATAATCCCACGATCCGTCTGCGTCAACAGTATTCCTTTTATTTTTCGTCAACACGTATGTTAGGGTTGATCCTAAAAGTATAATTTCCTCTGCATCTTTATCTGTCTTGTATATAGAAAGAATGGAGATATCGCGCAAATCATTTTCTATAAAATTTATGAATTCTGAAACATTGTGCGCTGGGATAGGTATCCCGTGGGCTTCGAAAAATGCTTTTTGTATCGCCGAATATACAGGAACTCGCTTTGCGCCTGCCCCTGGATTATTTGCAGGAGGTGTAAGGAGGAATGCAATGCTAAAACTCTCTACTTGCGGCGAGCTAAACTGATCTAGTTTTTTTATTATTGATTCTAGCTTTGGCTGAACTACCTCATAACTCAATCCTTCAAACGTAATGCTTGAGTCAATTCTTATCACCCCAGTCAAGCCACGAATAAGATTTATCTCGTCAAGTATTAAATCTGTTTCTTCGATTATCTCTTTTACTGGCCTACTTAAGTCATATATTGAAGACATACTTATATCTAAGATCTCAATAATTAGCCTGCCTAAGTCATGCCAGTCAGTGAGAAATGAGAATATATTCTCTTTGGAGTAATCCGGGGAATTATTTATAACTCTTTCGTCAGACATGTGCTGTAGTCGGATCGACCATTCGAATCCTGTTAACTGAAAGTCATTTTCCTCACTGCTTATGTCGGTAAGAATAGAGTTGGAATCGAGATTTCGGTGCAAAATTCCTTGAGAGTGTAATATTTGCAGAGCCTGCGAAATTCTATCAACGTTCCGCCATAGCTTAACCCTGTTGGATTTTTTCTTTAAGTTACCCACCCATGGCCTAACTCTAAGTGTCCCTTTTACACTTTTAGATACATGGAGTGAGAGTGGACGACGGTCCCCGGTACCTAAAACCAAGTAGAATCCGTCCTGATCACTATTGGAAGCGACAATTGGGGCGATAAAATCACCGACTCCCGGGCACCCCTTGAGCCGGTGAAGTTGGCGTACTTCATAAAGCCATATATCTTGTAGTGTTCTCTCAGTATCAGGGCTTTCTTGGACCCAGTGCTTGATCAGCACTGGCAACCCCTCTAACTCTGCTTCAATCAGTGCCGGTGATTGGTCTGTTGAGTCAAATTCCTTGATAATATTTAAATTTTCAAACCTTTCTAAATAACGGCTCCCTGATATCATTTCTTTCTCCCTGATGACGGTTATTTTTGGTGTTACATTTAGATTCAACGCCTTTGATGATAAACATTGTCAATCTAAGGCATAGCTAGCCCGACGCTAATGGCTCAATGCTATCTAATCCGCGTTCCCGGTGCTGAAATTCTTTCGTAGATCGGAAAAAGTCTCTAGCGGGGCCTAGGCTAAGGTCCTCTGTCATGCCCTGACAGGCGCAGGTATGCGAACGTATGTCGCGTTTTTTTGAACGCGGCGTTAACGTCTCCCGCTGATTGGACGCTCTTATCCTAGTGGTCAGCCGTAGCTAGGTTGTCGGTCGTACTCTCAGTCCCGGCCGGCCCGCTTCCCAAGCAATGTCACGGGCCAGGCTCAGTCTTCCCCACGTCATCCCGCCAAGAATGCTGAGTGTTATCAGGGATCAAGGCCCCTGCGACCTGTGGGGATGTCCTCTAACGCGGGACTGGCGGCTCCTTACGACCAAGAGCAAGGGCATCTCATGATCTGGCCTCCTGAGCACCGTTACGGTGGGCGGGTGGAGGCTACACTGGCTGACGAGACCAGTGCCACGAGATCCTGAGCCGGGAGAACGCAGCGGTGCGATGACCGGGGCATGCCTGACTGTCAGTCAGGTGCAGTCCATTCCTTGGTCTGCGGCACCATCATCTACATCGCTGTTGCTGGTGACATCGGCGTTTGTCACGCCGATTGTCACGAGTGGGGTAGCCGCAAAGCCAAGTGCGATGAGGGCTGCAGCAGTGTTAGACGCGCCCGTCTCTTTCCAGTGAAAGAGACGGGCGCAGGTTGGCGCACGCGAAATGGCCATGCGGGTAGGTTGCTGCAGGGCAGCGAAGTACGAGGTGTTGTCAGGCGCACAAAGGGCCATGATCTGAAGTAGGCATCCATCACCGGGGAGGTGACCGGGCGAGCTGCCGGACGCGAATCGCCATTTGGGGGAGAACCACCGCGGGAGCGGCGTGACCTTGAAGGTTCGGGTCACCTGGGGTGCTGTCATAGACAGCGCTTGCACGGCCAGTTCTACGCCTGTGGATAAAACCGGTCAAGGGTCGAAACTCAGCGCTACTTGGGACGTGAAAAGCGGTTATCCACCGATGGAATTGAGTGGTAAATCCCGGACAACGTCTTGGCTTTTAGCTATTCAAAGTAAGGTCCATCCAAACAGGGCGGCTTTGCAGCCCTGTTTGGATGGACCCGCGTGAAAGAGCAGCCAGCGCCGATCTTACAGGCTCACCCGCGATTGAATGCGCCATGACCATTTGGCAAGGCGGTGACGTAATCGCCTACCGGGTGGGCAAACTCATGCGGAGTGACATGGCCCGATCTGTTGGCATCGATGTAATTACTCCACCACGCCATGATCAACCGACGCTGCTCCAGAAATTGGGCCTTGTGGATATACGCGGCGCGCACGCGGTTACGCTCCTGATGGCTCATCTGCCGCTCAATCGCCGCGTCCGTCCACAGCCCTGATTCGAGCAAGGCGCTACAAGCCATGGTCCTGAAACCATGCCCGCACACGTCCTTGGTGGTGTCGTACCCCATATTGCGCAGCACCTGGTTAACCGTGTTCTCCGACAAAGGCTTCCAGTACCTGTGATCACCGGGCAACACCAATTCAGAGAAGCGATTCAAGCTACGCAACTGTTCAAGGATCTCGATGACTTGCGGAGACAGCGGCACTATCTGAATGTCCCCGCTCATCTTGGTCCCGCGCGTGGAATAGCGGACGCCTTCAATCGGCTTGCGGGTATCGGGGATCTCCCACATCGCACGTTGCAGGTCGAATTCATCCCACCGCGCAAAGCGCAGTTCGCTGGAGCGCACGAACACATGCAGCGTCAGCAGCACTGCGAGCCGGGTCAGCTCGCGACCAGTGTAGTTGTCGATTCGATCCAATAATTCAGGAAGGCGGTTTAGCGAGAGTGCAGGACGGTGCACGGTGCGCGGCGCTTGAATCGAGCCGGCGAGATCGAGCGCCGGATTCTGAGTGATCTGCCGCGCCCGCTTCGCACCCCGCATGATCGTGGATAGATAGTTCTGCACACGCAGCGCAACATCCATGGTGCCGCGATCCTTGATTCGCTGGGTGACCTCAAGGAGATCGTGGGTGTCGAGCTCAGCAATCGGCCGCTGGCCAATCAGTGGAAACACATGGGTGCGTAACCTGCTCAGCACCGTCTTGGCGTGGCCCTCGGTCCAGCGCCGAGACATTTCGACGTGCCACTCCAGGGCAACGGTTTCAAAGAGTAGGCTCGCACGCTGAGCAGCGATTTTGGCCTTCTGCTTTTCTTCCATCGGATCAAGGTTATCGAGCAACAAGGCCTTGGCCTCATCACGCTTGGTCCTCGCGACGGCCAACGAAACGATGGGGTACTGCCGATGATCAGCGTGCCTTCCTTGCCGTTGGGTTTGAAATACCGCAGCCGCCAAGTCTTCGAGCCACAGGGCGTGACGTACAGGTACATGCCCCCGCCGTCGAACAATTTATAGGCGCGATCACGCGGTTTGGCCGTGCGGCACTTGAGGTCGCTGAGCGGAATGGCTAGACGTGGCATAGGGATACGTTCTCCATTCAGGAAAGACGCTGTACCCCAAAAATACCCCCGGTTATTGGGGATTTTGTTGGTTCCCGACGGAGGGTCGTGGAAACGAAAAACCGGCCATAAGGCCGGTTTAGAGCGCTTCCAAAGCATTCAGTGGAATGCAGTGGAGCTGGATGTGGTGCCGGAGACAGGAATCGAACCTGCGACCTTCGCGTTACGAGTGCGCTGCTCTACCGACTGAGCTACACCGGCGTGTAGCGCAACGTACCACTGCCGCAGCCGTTACGCAAACGCCTGTTTCCGCTGACTTATTCCCCTGCCTTTAGGCCCCTTTGCAGCCACTGGGCGCCAGGTCTTCCTCGATGTTGGTGGTGCAGCGCCAGCCGGTAGCCGAGCGCGTCAGGGTGAGGGCCTTGCCCACCACATTGGCCGGCGCGTCCACCAGGGTGCAGACGATGCTCCCGCTGCCGTCGGCAGCCTTGCCGGCAGCGGTGATCGCGCAATGCGCGGTCGCGGGCTGGCCGCCCAGTGCAGCTACATCGCCCACATCCTTCCCTTCATTCAAGCGCAGGTCCATCGCTGTCTTCAGCGCGCTGATCTCCAGCAAACCGGCAGCCGCCTTGGTGCGTGACTGGTGGTTGGTGTACATCGGGATGGCGATGGTCGCCAGGATGCCGATGATCGCGACGACGATCATCAGTTCGATCAGGGTGATACCGCGTTGCCCTTTCATGAACGGTTTCCTTTTTGATACGCGTGTTCGTTGAGGTCAGGCTCGACCCCGGCTGGCAGCGGCGCAGTAGGCCTGAACAGACACCTTTTGTCACCCCTGCCGGCCGGGGCGTCATCTTCGCTGAACTACTCTAGTGAGCATCGCCAATGCGCGCCCCTTCATGGACACGACAAGCTGTTTCCAGGCTTGTCACACGGGCAGAAAAGGACATTTGCATGAACCATTCAACACAGCTCTACGCCTGGCAGGGCATCGATGCCAATGGCGCAGAAGTGCGCGGGCAGATGGCTGGGCGCAGCCCGGCCTATGTGCGGGCCGGGCTGCAGCGCCAGGGCATTCGCGTGGCTAGTTTGCGGCCCGCGGGCGGGCTGGTATGGCGCTGGCCTGCACGTCGGGCAAAGAGCGACCCGGCGGGTTTCAGCCGGCAGTTGGCAACGTTGCTGAGGGCAGGTGTACCGCTGCTACATGCCTTCCAGGTGATGGGCCGCAGTGGGTGCAGCGCGGGGCAGGCGGCGTTGCTGGAACGTTTGAAACAGGATGTGGCGGCGGGGTTGGGGCTGGCGGATGCGTTGCAGCGCCACCCGCAGTGGTTCGACGGGCTTTACTGCAACCTGGTACGCGTGGGCGAGCAATCCGGGACCCTCGACCGGCAGCTTGAGCAACTGGCGGGCATGCTGGAGCAGCGCCAGGCACTGCTCAAACGGGTGCGCAAAGCGATGCTGTATCCGCTGCTGCTGTTGCTCACCGGCCTGGGCGTGTCGGCGGTGCTGTTGCTGGAAGTGATTCCGCGCTTTGAAAGTCTGTTTGCCGGCTTTGATGCTGCGCTGCCGGCGTTCACGCAATGGGTCATCGGCTTGTCCACAGGGCTGGGCCGCCATGGGCCGCTGCTGTTGATAACCCTGCTTGTGGTGGCATTGGGTATGCGCCAGCTGTATCGGCAGCATGCGCCAGCACGCCTGTGGATATCTTGCCAGGTACTGCGCCTGCCGGTGTTCGGTCGGCTGCTGGGGCAAGCGGCGCTCGCCCGTTTTGCACGCAGCCTGGCTACGGCGTATGCCGCTGGGGTACCGCTGCTGGATGGGCTGGGCACCGTGGCCAGGGCCTGTGGGGGCGAGCTGCACGAGCGGGCCATTTTGCGGCTGCGCCAGGGCATGGCCAATGGGCAAGGGCTGCATCAGGCGATGGCGGCTGAGCCGTTGTTCCCGCCGCTGCTGGTGCAGCTGACGGCCATCGGTGAATCAAGCGGCACCCTGGACCAGATGCTGGAAAAAGCCGCCAGCCTTTACGAGGAACAGGTCAGCCAGGCGCTGGACCAGTTGACCAGCCTGCTGGAGCCAGCCATCGTGCTGGTCCTGGGCCTGCTGGTCGGTGGCCTGGTGGTGGCGATGTACCTGCCGATCTTCCAGTTGGGTAGTTTGATCTGAACATGACTTTATGGACTTTACTGGCCGAACAGCCGGCGTATTTCTTCACCCTGGCGACCGTGCTTGGCCTGTTGGTCGGCAGCTTCATCAATGTGGTGGCGTATCGGCTGCCGATCATGCTGGAGCGCCAATGGCAGCGTGAAGCGCAGGAGGCGCTGGGGCTGCCGACCGATGAGCATGAGCGCTTCGACCTGTGCCTGCCCGCTTCACGTTGCCCGCACTGTGGGCATGCGATCCGTGCCTGGGAGAATATTCCGGTGCTCAGTTACCTGGCCTTGCGCGGGCGCTGCTCTGCGTGCAAACAGCCTATCGGCTCACGCTACCCGCTGGTGGAGCTTGCCTGCGCCTTGCTGTCGCTGACGGTGGCCTGGCACTCCGGTGCCGGGATGGAGGCACTGGCCTTGCTGGCCTTTACCTGGAGCCTGCTGGCGCTGAGCCTTATCGACCACGACAAGCAGATCCTGCCGGATGTGCTGGTGCTGCCAATGCTGTGGCTGGGGCTGATCGTCAATGTTTTCGATACCGTGGTGCCATTGTCCGACGCCATCTGGGGCGCGGTGGCCGGTTATCTCAGCCTGTGGACAGTGTATTGGCTGTTCAAGCTGATCACCGGCAAGGAAGGCATGGGTTACGGCGACTTCAAGCTGCTGGCGCTGATCGGGGCCTGGGGCGGCTGGCAGGTAGTGCCGCTGACCTTGATGCTGTCGTCGCTGGTCGGGGCGGTGGTGGGGCTGTGCATGTTGCGCCTGCGCAGCCATTCGATGGGTACGGCAATACCTTTTGGTCCTTATCTGGCCATTGCGGGGTGGATTGCCGTGCTCTGGGGTGATGAAATATACGCCTCATACCTGCAACTGCTTGGATTCTGATGACCACTGCGCCGTTCACCCCCTGGATTCTCGGCCTCACCGGCGGCATTGGCAGCGGCAAAAGCGCCGCCGCCGAGCGCTTCGTCGAGCTTGGTGTGCACCTGGTCGATGCCGACCAGGCCGCGCGTTGGGTCGTGGAGCCCGGCCGCCCGGCCTTGGCCAGCATTGTCGAGCGCTTTGGCCCGGGCGTGCTGCTGGAGGACGGCCAGCTCGATCGCACAGCATTGCGCCAGTTGATCTTCGCCGACCCGGCCCAGCGCAAATGGCTTGAGCAGCTGCTGCACCCACTGATCGGGCAGGAGATTTTCAGCTACCTGGCCAAGGCTGAGTCGCCGTATGCGGTGTATGTGTCGCCGCTGCTGATCGAGTCTGGCCAGTACCAGAAAACCCAGCGTGTGCTGGTGATCGATGCACCGCAAGCCCTGCAGGTTGCGCGCACCTTGCAGCGGGACAACACCAGCCCCGAGCAGGTGCAAGCCATCCTCAAGGCTCAGTTGGCCCGCGAAGAGCGCTTGCGCCATGCCGATGATGTGGTGGTCAACGACAGTGACCTTGCCGCGCTGCATGCGCAGATCGACCATCTGCACCACTTTTACCTGACTTTAAGAGGAGGCCAGCCATGAGCCAGCCATTGACCGTCGATTGCCCTACCTGTGGCGCACCTGTGGAATGGGACGCGAAGAACGCGTTCCGGCCGTTCTGCTCTGACCGTTGCAAGTTGATCGACCTGGGCGCCTGGGCGGCTGAGGAGCACAAGATTGCGGGGTCGCAAGAGTCCGAGGATGAGTTGTATTCGGGGGACCTGGAGCCGCGGCACTAAGGCGCCGCACCGGGACCTGAGCGGCCTTGTGTCGCGAAAGGGCTGCGCAGCGGCCCTCGATGTTTCGGTATTGATGCAACAATTGCTGGGGCCGCTCTGCGGCCCTTTCGCGACACAAGGCCGCTGCTACTCGTCCTTCCACGGTGCCTGCAGGTACCGCGTGCGGTTGAATGTCTCCAGCCACTCCGGGCAGAACACCACCAGCGCACTGACCACCATGCCGTTGATGAACGCCTCCGGGAACATCATCAGCCACAGGTAGCCGACAAAGTCGCTGAGCCACTCCGGCATGGCGAAACGCCCGTCCAGCCACAGCAGCCCCAACCCGGCCAGCAGGCACACCAGCACGGTCAGTGCTGCGGGAAAGAACCCCGAGCAGAAGATATAAACGAAGAGGTTACGCGGCTGTGCCCGCTCGACCAGGATGGCGCACACCTCAGTGATCAGCACCGGCAGGCCGATCAGCAGCAGGCCGTTGATACCAAGCGCTGCCAGGTCCTGGCGCCCCAGCGCCAACAAGCCGAGCTGGGCCAGAAACCCGCCAAGCACCGCCAGCGGCCAGTCCAGCAACAACGTCACGGCGGTCATGCCGATGAAGTGGTACGACACACCGGTGTCGAAGTCGCGCCGGACCAGCCAGAGTGCAAACAGGCAGAACACCGTACCGAACAGCAGGTGCTGCCGGCGGCTGTCGGCGAACAGTTCCAGCCAGCGAGTGCGGCTGGCCGCCCACAGCAGCAAAGGGACGAACCCTACCCAACCGAGCGTAAGGCTGGTGCTGGACAAGACTTGCGCGCTGATCACTTGACGAATGCCCCTGTCGAGACTGTGGACATACCTGAGTCTACACCCATTCAAAAACAGCATCTTATCGTCATGGTTTAGCGTCTAAGCTGTGAGCATGGATGACTCAGACTACCTGCGCCTGCTCACCATCCAGGCCGAACAAGCCAATGCCTTTCTCTCCAATGCTCGCAAATGGGAGCGGGAGCGTTGGGTATGCCAGCGCCTGCTGCAGGGGCTGAATATCCCCTATCGCAGTGAAGATTTCACCCCGGCCGGCCAGGAGCCGCCCGACGTGCTGTTCCGCGATGCGTCGTTCGAGGTGTTTTTTGTGCTCGACGAAGGCCGCCGGCTCAATGATGAGTGGCGCGAAGAGCTGCAGCGAAGGCGCAGCGCCTTTTCACTGGCCCAGCTGGTGCGGCGCGAGGCGCGGCCCAGGCGTATCGCCGCCACCGAGCTGCTGGCGCGGCTGGCGCCCACCTTGCGCAAAAAGGCGCACAACTATCGCGAACGCGGGCTGGACCTGAGCGAGCTGGACATCATCGCCTTCGCCAGCCTCAAGCGTGAAGTGCTCGACCTCAACACCCACTTCCCGCCGCCCACCGAGTACCTGCGCCAGGGTTGGCGGTCGCTGTCGCTGGTAGGGCCGACCTTTGCCCGCGTGCTGTTCGCCCACCCCGATGCACCGGACTTTCTGCGCGGCAACCTGGGGCGCAGCATCGTGTTCGACGTGGGCATCAGTCTTTGATCCAGTGCCGAGAGTCTTTGCGATGGCGTACACTCGGCGCCAGGGATAGAAAGCTTTATCATTTGTCTCAAGTACTTGCCGGAACGCTGTAGCGTTCAGGCAGTCACATACGTCTACCTGACGAGGCCCACCATGACCAGCCGACTGAATCCGGAAGATCAGCGTCGTGTCGATGAGTATCTGCGAGCCCCTCAGCACCAAGTCGAGCGCAAGCCATTCCGGCCGTGGCTGCTCCTTGTGCTGGTGGTGGCCGTGACCATCGGGCTGGGCCTCATCAGCCGCCTGTTGAGTGGACTGGTGCTATGAGCTGCCTCGCGCTCGCCCTCCCCTCGTGCAGTTTGCGGCCGGCCCCTGGGGCCACGAATTCCGTAAACCTTATGAGATATCCCCATGACTCATCGCATCGTGATTGTCGGCGGCGGCGCCGGCGGCCTGGAACTGGCGACCCGCCTGGGTAAAACCCTCGGCAAGCGCAAGCAGGCCGAGATCACCCTGGTCGACGCCAACCTCACGCACATCTGGAAGCCGCTGCTGCACGAAGTGGCCGCCGGCTCGCTCAACTCCTCGGAAGACGAACTGAACTACGTGGCCCAGGCCAAGTGGAACCACTTCAACTTCCAGCTGGGGCGCATGAGCGGCCTGGACCGTGAAGGCAAACAGATCCAGCTGGCCGCCACCCTTGATGAAGAGGGCCGCGAACTGGTGCCTGCGCGCACCTTGCGCTATGACACCCTGGTCATTGCCGTGGGCAGCAACACCAACGACTTCGGTACCCTGGGCGCGGCGCAGCACTGCCTGTTCCTGGACACCCGCAAGCAGGCCGAGCGTTTCCACCAGCAACTGCTCAACCACTACCTGCGTGCCCATGCGGGTGACCAGGCCAGCGAGAAGATCAGCGTGGCGATCGTCGGCGCCGGTGCCACCGGTGTGGAGCTGGCGGCCGAACTGCACCACGCAGCGCACGAACTGGCGGCTTATGGCCTGGACCGTATCCAGCCAAAAGACATGCACATCACCGTGATCGAGGCGGGCCCGCGCGTGCTGCCGGCGCTGCCAGAGCGCATCAGCGTGCCGGTACACAAGACCCTGGAAAAGCTCGGCGTGACGGTGATGACCAACGCTGCCGTCAGCGAAGTGACCGCCGATGGCTTGAAGACCGCCAACGGTGAAGTGATCCAGGCCAGCCTCAAGGTGTGGGCGGCCGGTATTCGTGCGCCGGGCTTCCTCAAGGATATCGACGGCCTGGAAACCAACCGTATCAACCAGCTGGTGGTGCGCCCTACCCTGCAAACCACCCGCGACGATGACATCTTCGCCTTCGGTGACTGTGCAGCCTGCCCGCAACCGGGCAGCGACCGCAACGTGCCGCCACGCGCCCAAGCAGCGCACCAGCAGGCCGAGATGCTGGCCAAGAGCCTGAAAGCGCGCCTGGAGAACAAGCCGCTGCCGACCTATGCCTACAAGGATTACGGTTCGCTGGTGTCGCTGTCGCGCTTCTCGGCGGTGGGTAACCTGATGGGCAACCTGATGGGTAGCGTGAAGCTGGAAGGCTGGCTGGCGCGGATGTTTTATGTGTCGCTGTATCGCATGCACCAGATGGCGCTGTACGGGTTCTTCCGCACGGCGATGATGATGCTGGGTAGCAAGATTGGGCGGGGCACTGAGCCGCGACTGAAGCTGCACTGATCGTGTAGAAAGGGGGCCGCTGATGCGGCCCTTTTTTTTGCTTCCGGTTGGCGGTACTGGCCAAAACTTTTCGCGAGACAAAAGAAAAAGGGCATCTCAGTTGAGATGCCCTTTTTACATGGTGGGTCGTGTAGGATTCGAACCTACGACCAATTGGTTAAAAGCCAACTGCTCTACCAACTGAGCTAACGACCCTGAAAATGGTCGGGGTGAGGGGATTCGAACTCCTGACATCCTGCTCCCAAAGCAGGCGCGCTACCGGACTGCGCTACACCCCGAGATTGGCTCCGCGACCTGGACTCGAACCAGGGACCCAATGATTAACAGTCATTTGCTCTACCGACTGAGCTATCGCGGAACTGAACTTCGGTACATCTTTACAGCTTCGAAGTCTGTGTTAGCTTCGATCTCTTTGGCTATCCGCTTTCGCGTTGTCGCTGCTGAGGCCGGCTATTCTACATTCTTCGTTTTGCTTGTCAACCACTTTTTTTCATTCAACTTACTGATTTCTAAGTTGTTTTGCGGTCACCGATGTTGCTGGTGATTCGCTTAGTGCCTGACAACGCGGCGTATATTAGGGGCACTCTAATTTCTGTGCAAGCGTTTTTTTCAAAAATTTCAGCAAGTTATGGAAAATACTGGCGAGCCCCCGATTTTGCTGGGTTTGGCCGGGGCTGTCCGCCGGCAAGCCGCCCCCCCACAGGGTTCCACGTTGGCTGCCGAAACGCTGCGGCCAATAAAAAAGCCCCGCAGGTGCGGGGCTAGTTTTTGCAGCGAAGGGATCAGGCGAACACGATTTCTTCGCCTTGCACCTTGGCAGTGATCGCCGAACCCGGCATGAATTTGCCGGCCAGGATCATTTGCGCCAGCGGGTTCTCGATCCAGCGCTGGATCGCACGCTTCAGCGGCCGGGCGCCATACACCGGGTCGTAACCCACCGCGATCAGCTTGTCCAACGCCTCCGGGCTCAGGCTCAAGGCCAGCTCGCGCTCGCTCAGGCGGCTGCGCAGGCGGCCAAGCTGGATCTCGGTGATGCCGGCGATCTGCTCGCGGCCCAAGGGCTCGAACACCACCACTTCGTCGATCCGGTTGACGAACTCCGGACGGAAGTGCGCACCCACCGCATCCATCACTGCCGCACGCTGCGCTTCGCGATCACCGGCCAGCTCCTGGATCTGCGCCGAGCCCAGGTTGGAGGTCATCACGATCACCGTGTTGCGGAAGTCCACCGTACGGCCATGGCTGTCGGTCAGGCGGCCATCCTCGAGCACCTGCAGCAGCACGTTGAACACATCCGGGTGGGCTTTCTCCACTTCATCCAGCAGCACCACCGAGTAAGGCTTGCGCCGTACCGCTTCGGTCAGGTAACCGCCCTCTTCATAACCTACATAGCCTGGCGGGGCGCCGATCAGGCGAGCCACGGAGTGTTTCTCCATGAATTCGGACATGTCGATCCGCACCATGGCCTCTTCGGTGTCGAACAGGAATTCGGCAAGGGCCTTGCACAGCTCGGTCTTGCCCACACCGGTCGGGCCTAGGAACATGAACGAACCACTTGGCCGGTTCGGGTCGGAAAGGCCTGCACGCGAACGGCGTACGGCGTTGGCTACGGCGGTCACCGCCTCGTGCTGGCCGATCACGCGCTGGTGCAGCAGGTCTTCCATTTTCAGCAGTTTTTCGCGCTCGCCTTCCAGCATCTTGGCCACCGGGATGCCGGTCCACTTGGACACTACTTCGGCAATCTCTTCCTCGGTCACCTTGTTGCGCAGCAGCTGGTTTTCGGTCTTGCCATGCTGGTCGACCATCTGCAGGCTGCGCTCCAGGTCCGGGATAACCCCGTACTGCAGTTCGGCCATGCGGTTCAGGTCGCCTTTGCGACGGGCCGCTTCCAGCTCCTGGCGGGCTTGCTCGATCTTTTGCTGGATCTGCGCCGAGCCCTGCACTTCTGCCTTCTCGGACGCCCAGATTTCTTCCAGGTCGGAATACTCACGCTCCAGGCGCTCGATTTCCTCGGTCAGCTTCTCCAGGCGCTTCTTGGCTGCTTCGTCTTCTTCTTTCTTCAGCGCCTGGGATTCCACCTTCAGCTGGATCAGGCGACGGTCGAGGCGGTCGAGTACTTCCGGCTTGGAGTCGATCTCCATGCGGATACGGCTGGCCGCTTCGTCGATCAGGTCGATGGCCTTGTCCGGCAGCTGGCGGTCGGTGATGTAGCGGTGGCTGAGCTTGGCCGCAGCAATGATCGCGCCGTCGGTGATGGCCACCTTGTGGTGCACTTCATAGCGCTCTTTGAGGCCACGCAGGATGGCGATGGTGTCTTCCTCGCTCGGCTCCTCCACCAGTACCTTCTGGAAGCGCCGCTCCAGGGCGGCGTCCTTCTCGATGAACTGGCGGTATTCGTTGAGCGTGGTGGCACCGACGCAATGCAGTTCACCACGGGCCAGCGCCGGCTTGAGCATGTTGCCGGCGTCCATGGCGCCTTCGCCTTTACCGGCACCGACCATGGTGTGCAGCTCGTCGATGAACAGGATGATCTGGCCTTCCTGCTTGGACAGCTCGTTGAGCAACGACTTGAGGCGCTCTTCGAACTCACCGCGGTACTTGGCACCGGCGATCAGCGCGCCCATGTCCAGCGCCAGCAGGCGCTTGCCCTTGAGGCCGTCCGGGACTTCACCGTTGATGATGCGCTGGGCCAGGCCTTCGGCGATGGCAGTCTTGCCCACGCCGGGTTCGCCGATCAGCACGGGGTTGTTCTTGGTACGGCGCTGCAGCACCTGCACGGTGCGGCGAATTTCGTCGTCACGGCCGATGACCGGGTCCAGCTTGCCCTCTTCAGCACGCTTGGTCAGGTCGACGGTGTACTTGTCCAGCGCCTGGCGTGACTCTTCGGCATTGGCGTCGTTCACCGCCGCGCCGCCGCGCAGGTTGTTGATGGCGTTTTCCAGGGCCTTCTTGCTCACGCCTTGGCTAAGCAGCAGCTTGCCGAGCTTGCTGTTCTCATCCATGGCGGCGAGCAGCACCAGCTCGCTGGAAATGAACTGGTCGCCCTTCTGCTGGGCCAGGCGGTCGGCCTGGTTGAGCAGGCGCGCCAAGTCCTGCGACATGTTCACATCGCCGGTGGGGTTCTGGATTTTCGGCAGTTGGTCGAGTTCTTTTACCAGTGCCTGGCGCAGGTTGTTGATGTCGAAGCCGACCTGCATGAGCAGTGGCTTGATCGAACCACCTTGCTGCTCGATCAACGCCTGCAACAGGTGCAGGGGTTCGATGGCAGGGTGGTCCAAGCCAACGGCCAGGGACTGGGCATCGGATATCGCTAATTGAAGCTTGCTGGTCAAACGGTCTATTCGCATGGGGATACCTTCCTGTAAGGGCAGGTCGGAGCGATGGACAGCGCCTTTGATGAAGAAACCTGCCTGAGATGACCTTATAGATAAGGGTGATTCTGGAAGTTTCAAGCGTAGCGGGGTTGACTAAAGTCAGCCTAATGGATTAGCGGTGCCCCAATCGCCGGCAAGCCGGCCACAGGAATGCGCAAACTTCAAGAAAGGTGGGTACTTGTGGGAGCCGGCTTGCCGGCGATGAGGCCGGGCCTGTCAGCGAGGATCTAGCCAGACCAAAGAAGCAAACCGCCCACCCTGCGGGGTGCGGCGATAGGAGAAAAACCGCTCATCGCTGACGGTGCAAAAACCACCGCCATAAACAGCTGTCACACCGCGCGCCGCCAGGCGAATGCGCGCCAGCGCATAGATGTCGGCCATCAGCTTGCCCGGCCGCTCACCCTCGACAAAGGCCTTGGCAGCCTCCGGGTGCACAGCGGTGAAGGCATCCCGCACTTCCAGGCCCACTTCGAATGCCTGCGGGCCGATGGCAGGCCCCAACCACACCAGCACCTCTTCAGGCGGCAATGCCAGGCGCTCCAGCGTGGCTTCCAGCACGCCACCGGCCAGCCCGCGCCAGCCCGCATGTGCGGCAGCTACACGGGTGCCCGCGCGGTCGCAAAACAGCACGGGCAGGCAGTCGGCAGTCATTACGGTACAGGCAATGCCTGGCTGGTCGGTCCAGCTGGCGTCGGCTTCGGCGACCACCGATGGGTCGGCATCCGCCACGATCAGGCCATGCACCTGCTTGAGCCAGGCGGGCTGAATGGCATATTCGTCGCTCAGGCGGCGGCGGTTCTCGGCGACCGCAAGCGGGTCGTCGCCCACGTGGTCACCGAGGTTGAAGGATGCATAGGGCGGCAGGCTAATGCCACCCTGGCGGGTGGTGACACAGGCGCGAACCGAGGCCGGGGCGGGCCAGTCGGGGAACAGCAGCGCCTGCGTCAGGCCACTCATCCGATAAACGCCTCGCGGTCCTGGTTCAGCAGCGACAGCAACCAGACGAAGTCATCCGGCAGTTCCGACGCCCACTCCATGCGCTCACCGGTAGTGGGGTGGTCCAGCGCCAGGAAGCGTGCGTGCAGGGCCTGGCGCGGGAAGGTCTTGACCGCCTCGACCATGGTCGGGCTGGCTGCCGGCGGGATGCGGAAGCGGCCGCCGTAGGTCTGGTCGCCGACCAGCGGGAAACCGACATGGGCCATGTGCACACGGATCTGGTGAGTACGGCCGGTTTCGAGCTTGACCCGCACGTGGGTGTGCGAACGGAAGCGCTTGAGCACACGGTAGTGGCTGACCGCCGGCTTGCCGCCTTCGGTCACCGCCATACGCTGGCGTGCGCCACCGTGACGGCCGATCGGGGCGTTGATCTTGCCGCCGGCAGTCACCACGCCGATCACGATGCACTCGTAGATCCGGCTGACCGTACGGCTCTGCAGCTGCTCGACCAGCTTGGTCTGCGCCTGCAGGGTCTTGGCCACGACCATCAGGCCGGTGGTGTCTTTGTCCAGGCGATGGACAATGCCAGCGCGCGGTACGTTGACGATATCCGGCACATGGTGCAGCAAGGCGTTGAGCAATGTGCCACTGGCGTGCCCGGCAGCCGGGTGCACGACCAGCCCGGCCGGCTTGTTGATCACCATGATCTGGTCGTCTTCGTAGACGATGTCCAGCTCGATGTCTTCGGCGATCCACTCGCCCTGGGCCTCTTGCTCGGCCTCAAGTGCAAGCATGGAGCCACCATGGACGGTGTCTCGAGGGCGCACGACGGCACCATCGACCGTCAGGCGGCCCTCTTTGATCCACGAAGTAAGCCGCGAACGCGAGTACTCGGCGAACAATTGGGCGGCGACCTGGTCGAGGCGTTGACCGCCCAGTTCGGACGGTACCTCTGCGCTAAGTTGAATGATCTCGGACATGCTCGATTCGGCGGGCGCACAGCCTTTGGTTTCGGCTGCGAGCTTGTGGTTAAATACGGCTTCTTTTGTCCCGGGGTTGGCCGGGGCGCTCATCATAACAGGACGGCACCGCCCAAGACAGCGGCCGTCAAAGGGACGCAAGCCGCTATGCAAGTGAAACACCTGCTGCTGATCGCCATCCTCGGGCTTACCGCGGCCTGTTCCTCTAATAAAGAGGTCATTGACGAGAACCTCAGCGAGGCCGAGCTGTATCAGCAGGCCCAGGCTGATCTGGACAACTCCAGCTACAACAGCGCCGTGAACAAGCTCAAGGCCCTGGAGTCGCGCTACCCGTTCGGCCGTTACGCCGACCAGGCGCAGCTCGAGCTGATCTACGCCAACTACAAGAATTCCGAGCCCGAGGCTGCCAAGTCGGCTGCCGAGCGCTTCATCCGCCTGCACCCGCAACACCCGAACGTCGACTACGCCTACTACCTCAAGGGCCTGACCTCGTTCGACCAGGACCGCGGCCTGGTGGCGCGCTTCCTGCCGCTGGACATGACCAAGCGTGACCCGGGTGCCGCCCGCGACTCGTACAACGAATTCGCCCAGCTGACCAGCCGCTTCCCCAACAGCCGCTACGCCCCGGACGCCAAGCAGCGCATGATCTACCTGCGCAACCTGCTGGCGTCTTATGAAATCCACGTGGCCGACTACTACCTGAGTCGCCAGGCTTACGTGGCCGCCGCCAACCGTGGCCGCTACGTGGTGGAAAACTTCCAGGAAACCCCATCGGTCGGCGACGGCCTGGCCGTGATGGTCGAGGCATACCAGAAGATGCACCTGGACGACCTGGCCGCCACCAGCCTGGAAACCCTCAAGCTCAACTACCCTGACCACCCGAGCCTGGTCGATGGTGAGTTCCAGCCCAAGCAGACCGAGTCTGACGGCCGCGGCTGGCTGTCCAAGGCCACCCTGGGCCTGATCGAAACCGACGCGCCACTGCCACCGGGTGAAACCCGCGCCAACCAGGACGTGGTCCGCCAGTTCCAGGATGCCCGCGCCGAGATGCCGCAGGACTTGCTGCCCAAAGATGAAGACGGCGACCCGATCCTGCCGGAAGGGCCGAAAGAAGCCGAAAAAGACCGCTCCTGGTTCAGCTACATGACCTTTGGTCTGTTCGACTGATTCAACGGGGTGCGAGAAAGGGAGACTGAGGTCTCCCTTTTTTATTGGCCTCGTCCTAGACTGTCGCCTCAATCAATAGACAAGCTGGACACCATGGTTCGCCTACTTTTCTGGATCGCCCTGATCGCCGCCGCGTTCTGGCTGTGGCGCAAATTCAAGATCAGCCAGCAGTCGCCGTCCGAGCCGAAACTCGACGACCCGCTGAAGATGGTGCGCTGCGCCCACTGCGGCGTGCACCTGCCCAATGACCGGGCGCTGCAGCAGGGCAGTCAGTGGTATTGCAGCCAGGCGCACCTTCAGCAAGGGCCTGGCCAGCAGGACTGAGCCAGTACCGCACGGGCCCAATCGGCGGCAAGCCGGCTCCCACGCTGTACCTTGTGGGAGCAACTGTCTTGCCGGCGATTGGGCCGCTAAGCGGCCCCGGCGATTTCAGCCCAGACGCCCGGCCGGGGCATAAGGCGCCGGGTCAATGATTGGCTCCCCCCCCGTCAGCAAATCAGTAAACAACTGACACGAAGCCGGCGCCAGCACCAACCCATTGCGGTAATGCCCGCAGTTCAACCACAACCCGTCATGCCCCGGCACTCGGCCGATATACGGAATGCCTTCCGGCGACCCCGGCCGCAGCCCGGCCCAGTGCGCCACCACCGTGGCATCCGCAAGCTCCGGCAACAACTCTGCCGCTGAAGCCTTGAGGCTCGCCAGTGCATCCTCGGTCGGGGTCTTGTCGTACCCGGCATGCTCCAGCGTGCTGCCCACCAAAATGTGCCCGTCACGGCGCGGAATCGCATAGCGTCCCTTGGCCAGCACCATGCTCGGCAAGAAGTCTTCGGCGCACTTGAACAGGATCATCTGGCCTTTCACCGGTTCCACCGGCAGCTCAATGCCCAGCGTGCGCAGCAGGTCGCCGCTCCAGGCGCCAGCGCTGAGCACGACATCATCAGCCTGCAGCACGCCGTCTGCGGTCTGCACGCCAGTCACGCGCTCACCGTCCTGAACAAAGCCGGTGATCTGGCAGTGCTCGCGCAAGGTCACGTTGGGCATTGCCAGCAGCGCAGCCTTCAGTGCCTTGACCAGCCGCGGGTTGCGCACATTGGCCACGCCTGCCATGTAGATGGCGCGCTTGAAGCCTGGGCCCAGTACGGGGACCGCGTCATAGGCCGCCGAAATATCCACAGGGCTGAGCGGCCGCCGCTCGCGTTCTGCCCAGGCCAGCGCCTCGGCTTCATCGTCCAGGTCGAGCCAGTACAAGCCGGTGGTGTGGACTTGCGGATCAATACCGGTGCTGGAGAACAGGTGCTCACCCAGCTGTGGATAAAAGTCCTGCGACCAGTGCGCCAGGGCAGTGACTGCCTGACTGTAGCGCCAAGGGTAAAGCGGCGAGACGATACCGCCGCCCGCCCAGGACGATTCACGCCCGACCTCGGCCTGGTCACATACCACTACCTGGCCGACCTTCGCCGCCAGGTTGAACGCCGTCAGCAGGCCGATCACACCCCGCCGCCGACCACCACTACTTGCTTGTTCATCTGTCGATCCAACACCTGAAGTAAAACCGCGATGCACGGGCATCATTCAACCTTCAGCTCCCCCAGCAGCGCTCAATAGCCCCGGTGCCATCGGGGTTGCTCTGTACACCGGCCTGGTCGAGCTGGAAATCACCGCAGCGATCGTCCGCCATCAAACCATGCGGCAGCCGCCGTGCACGCAGCGTGAAGGTATCGCTGCCGCGTTCGGCATGCAGGCTGTAATGGCGATTGCCAGCGGGCAATGCCGGTTCGCCCTCGGCGTACTGGCCGGTGCGTACACGGTGGTGTTCCAGGCGCAGGGCAGCGTCATGCAGCAGGCCAACCACTTCGCTGCGTGCGGCTCGCCTGAGCTGGTCGCTGTAACTGGGGTAGGCAATGGCTGCCAGAATGCCGGTGACAGCCACGACAATCAACAACTCGATCAGGCTCAGGCCTTGCTGCATGTCAGTCTTCCCTCAGTCTCTGCCGCCAGAGAATCCGCTGCGGTGCCTGTGTTTGAGCCGCTGGCATGGCATACACCGCCTCCAGCACTTGCCTGGCCGCGAGTTGCCGGCTGACTGCGGTCACCCGGTAAAGCATGACGGGTTCATCCCTCGGCCTATGCGCGGCCCGGGTAGTTAGGCCAAGGTTCTGCAACTGGAAGTAACCGCTCTCGCTGGCTTGCCATTGCCCCAGCAAGTCATGCGCGCGCGGGGGTGGCAGGCACGCTTGGCACAACCCAGGCGGCGCGCGCTGCAGTTCGGCCTCTGCGACCAGCAGCGTGGCTTCGGCCTGATCGAATGCCTGCAAACCCTCGCCCAGGTAGCCGGCCATGCGCGTTTCCAACAGGGCATCGCGCAACGCCGAAGCCGCGAGCAGGCCAAGCAAAAGGCTGAGGACCAGCGCCAGCAGCAGTACCATGCCACGCTGGCGCTTCATGGCCTGGCAACCGGGTTGCGGATCGCCACACTCATGTCGTGACGCTGCTCGATGCCCAGACCAGGATCGAACAAGGTCAGTTGCACATCCACCCGCTGCCCTTCGGCGGTGTCGACAGGTTCAACGCGCATTTCGCGCACGTGGTCGACCAAGGGCTGAGAGCTGTTGCGCCGCATGAACCTCAGTGTGCTGCCGCGAAGTTGGTAGTGGTGCCGGCTGATGGGAAATGCCAAGGGCAAACCGGGGCTTTGAGCACGCCCCGCGTGCACCTCGGCCTCGCTGATACAATCGGTGTGCAAGGTCCAGTCCGGAGCCCCGGGGTACCCAGGCAGCTCTGCCACTATCAGGCTCAGGCTTGCCGGGCCAATCTGCAAAGGCCGCGCAAACGCTTCTCGCGCAGATGGGTCCCTGAAGTCGCCAGGCTCAAGGCGCAGGCAACCGAACATGCCGGCCATACGGATATCCTGGGCCATACGCAACAATGCCAGACGGGCGTCCGCCTGCATGCGCAACGCAGCAGATTGAAGGAGTGAGCTCTGGTGGGCCGAGATGAAAAGCTGGCTGGCGGCAGTCAGCAGCATCAGGCCGATGGCAAGCGCAAGCATTGCCTCGACCAGGCCGAAACCACCCTGCTCACGCTTCATGGCCGCGGCACCGTCAGCTTGCCAGCGGCCTTGCCCCGTTCAAGCAGCGTATGGGCGCCCAGCGCATCCTGCATATCACGACGCGCACTGTCAGTGGCCTGCAATGCCTGCAGCTGCAACGCTGCGGCAGCGAACATGCCCAGTGCCACCACCGCTACGGCCAACAGTACCTCCAGAAGCGTCATGCCCCGTTGTTTCGTGTGCATCCCTGCACCTCCTGCGATCTTTCCCGCAATTGCCTTGCACCTCGCCGACTGGACCTCTTGCCCAACGACCGTGAAGCTACAGCCAAGCACTTCCAGGGAGGAATGCACGGTGAAGCAACAGGGCGTAACACTGATACAAATGATGTTCGGGCTGGCTATGGCGGCGCTGCTGACGCAGCTTGGCATGCCGGCCTACGCGAAATTGAGCGATGACCTGCACAGGGCAGCAGCAGCCCGCGACTTGGCCCAGGCGCTGCGTAGCGCACGCAGCCACGCGGCCCTGCAAGGCCAGGCGGTAGTGGTGCAGTCTTTGGACAATGATTGGGGCAAGGGTTGGCGCGTGCTGTTGGAGCATAACCAGCAGTTGCTGCGCGAGTACCGACTGGCTCGGCCCCAAAGGGTGAAAGCCAATATCGGGAACCAGGTAAAATTCAGCGCACTGGGTGTGCCATTGGGGAAGAGCAACAACTTGTCAGGGGGGCGGCTGGAGGTCTGTGAGCGCTCGTCTGCAACCAGCCGGCATCGTGTTGTGCTAGCGACCAGCGGTAGGGTCAGCCTGCGCACTGATGAACTAAAAAAGTCCCTGTGCGCAGGCCGCTGATCAGATCAGCGAACGAACCCGCAGCTCTTTGGGCATGGAGAACGTGATGTTCTCCGGGCGCCCGTCAAGCTCTTCGGCGCCCGTGGCACCCCAGGCCTTGAGCTGGTCGATCACGCCACGCACCAGCACTTCGGGGGCCGAAGCGCCAGCAGTGATACCAATCCGCGCAGCCTGGTCGAACCAGCCGCGTTGCATGTCCTCGGCGCCATCGATCAGGTAGGCCGGGGTACCCATGCGCTCGGCCAGCTCACGCAGGCGGTTGGAGTTGGAACTGTTGGGGCTGCCCACCACCAGTACCACATCACACTCACCGGCCAGTTGCTTGACGGCGTCCTGGCGGTTCTGAGTGGCGTAGCAGATGTCGTCTTTGCGCGGGCCGCCGATGTTCGGGAAGCGCGTACGCAGGGCATCGATGACACGGCTGGTGTCGTCCATCGACAGCGTGGTCTGGGTGACGAACGCCAGGTTGTCCGGGTCGCGCACCTGCAGCCGGGCAACATCCTCCTCGTCTTCGACCAGGTAGATGGCACCGCCGTTGCTGGCGTCGTATTGCCCCATGGTGCCTTCGACTTCCGGGTGCCCTTCGTGGCCGATCAGGATGCACTCACGGCCGTCACGGCTGTATTTGGCGACCTCGATATGCACCTTGGTCACCAGCGGGCAGGTGGCGTCGAACACTTTCAGGCCGCGGCCGGCGGCTTCCTGGCGCACGGCCTGGGAAACACCATGGGCGCTGAAAATGACGATGACGTCGTCCGGTACCTGATCCAGTTCTTCGACGAAGATGGCGCCACGGCTGCGCAGGTCTTCCACCACGAACTTGTTGTGCACCACTTCATGGCGCACATAGATCGGCGGGCCGAAGACTTCCAGCGCACGGTTGACGATCTCGATCGCCCGGTCGACCCCTGCGCAGAAACCGCGAGGGTTGGCGAGTTTGATTTGCATGCTCGGCTCCAGGCTTACAGGGCCTTCACCTCGAGGATCTCCACCTCGAAGGTAAGGGTCTTGCCTGCCAGTGGGTGATTGAAGTCGATGGTCACCTGATTGTCATCGAACGCTTTGACCACACCGGGCAATTCGGTGTTGGCGGCATCGTTGAAGATGATCAGCAGCCCTTCGGACAATTCCATGCCCTCGAACTGGGACCGTGGCATGACCTGTACGTTCTGCGGGTTAGGCTGGCCGAAAGCATTCTCCGGGGCAACCACGACCGTGCGCTTGTCACCGGCCTTGAAGCCGAACAGCGCGGCCTCGAAGCCCGGCAGCAGGTTGCCATCGCCAACCTTGAAGGTGGCTGGAGCCTTGTCGAACGTGCTGTCGACGGTATCGCCGTTTTCCAGGTGCAGCGCGAAGTGCAGGGTAACTTCGGTGTTCTGGCCGATACGGGTGTCAGTCATGGACCGGATCCTCGGACTTCTTGCTCTTGAACATATCCAGCGCCAGCATCACCGCACCAACGGTGATGGCGCTGTCGGCCACATTGAAGGCCGGGAAGTGATGAACGTTCTTCCAGTGCACCAGGATGAAATCCACCACATGGCCCAGCACGATGCGGTCGTACAGGTTGCCCAGCGCCCCACCGAGCACCAGCGCCAGCGCCACGGCCAGCCAGGTCTCGTTGCGCCCCAGGCGCTTGAGCCAGACCACCAGCACGGCGCTGACCACCACGGCGATCAGGGCGAACAACCAGCGCTGCCAGCCGGAGCTGTCGGCAAGGAAGCTGAACGCCGCGCCGGTGTTGTAGGCCAGGGTCCAGCTGAAGTAGTCAGGGATGACCACGATCTGCTGATACATGCTCAGGGCGTTGTTGAAATACAGCTTGGTGGCCTGGTCAACGACCAGGACCAGCAGGCTGAGCCAGAGCCATGCAAGGCGCCCGAAGCGCCCCGCTGCAGGGTTAGGCATAGTGGCGCACCTCACCGGAACCGCTCAGGTTGTCGACGCAACGGCTGCAGATTTCCGGGTGCTCCGGATGGCTGCCGACGTCGGCGCGGAAGTGCCAGCAGCGGCCGCACTTGGCGTGGCCAGACTTGACCACTTTCAGCTTGAGGCCTTCGACTTCGGTGGCCACGGCATCGGCCGGCGCCTGGGCGAACGGCACCACGCTGGCAGCGGAGGTGATGAGTACGAAGCGCAGCTCATCGCCCAGCTTGCTCAGGTCGGCGCTGAGGCCCTCTTCGGCGAACAGGGTAACTTCGGCCTGCAGGTTGCCGCCGATGACCTTGGCGGTACGCTGGTTTTCCAGCTCCTTGTTGACCGCAGCCTTGACCGCCATCACGCGGTCCCAGTAGGCGCGATCCAGCTCGGTGCCTTCCGGCAGCTCGCTCAGGCCCTGGTACCAGCCGTTGAGCATGACCGACTCGTTGCGTTCGCCCGGCAGGTACTGCCAGATTTCATCGGCAGTGAAGGCCAGGATCGGCGCGATCCAACGCACCAGCGCTTCGCTGATGTGGTACAGCGCGGTCTGGCAGGAACGACGGGCGACACTGTTGGCGCCAGTGGTGTACTGGCGGTCCTTGATGATGTCGAGGTAGAAGCCGCCCAGCTCCTGCACGCAGAAGTTGTGGATCTTCGAGTAGACGTTCCAGAAGCGGTACTCGCTGTAGTGCTCTTCCAGCTCGCGTTGCAGCAGCAGGGTACGGTCCACTGCCCAGCGGTCCAGGGCCAGCATGTCCTCTGGGGCCAGCAGGTCGCGGGCCGGGTCGAAGCCGGACAGGTTGGAGAGCAGGAAGCGGGCGGTGTTGCGGATACGGCGGTAGGCGTCGGCGCTGCGCTGCAGGATCTGCTCGGAAACGGCCATCTCACCCGAATAGTCGGTGGCCGATACCCACAGGCGCAGGATGTCGGCACCCAGGGTGTTGTTGACCTTTTCCGGTTCGATGGTGTTACCCAGCGACTTGGACATCTTGCGGCCGCTTTCGTCCACGGTGAAACCGTGGGTCAGCAGTTCGCGGTACGGCGCGTGGTTGTCGATGGCGCAACCGGTCAGCAACGAGGAATGGAACCAGCCACGGTGCTGGTCGGAGCCTTCCAGGTACAGGTCCGCACGCGGGCCGGTGGCGTGGCCGATGTCGTGCGAGCCGCGCAGTACGTGCCAATGGGTGGTGCCGGAGTCGAACCACACGTCCAGAGTGTCGGTGATCTTGTCGTACTGGCCGGCTTCATCACCGAGCAGTTCGGCGGCGTCCAGCTTGAACCAGGCCTCGATGCCCTCCTGTTCGACGCGCTTGGCCACGGCTTCCATCAGCTCGACGGTGCGCGGGTGCAGTTCGCCGGTCTGCTTGTGCAGGAAGAACGGGATCGGCACACCCCAGTTGCGCTGACGCGAGATGCACCAGTCCGGGCGGTTGGCGATCATCGAGTGCAGGCGCGCCTGGCCCCAGGCCGGGACGAACTGGGTGTCTTCGATGGCTTTGAGCGCACGCTCACGCAGCGGCTCGCCAGTGCTTGGCTGCTTGTCCATGCCGACGAACCACTGCGCGGTAGCGCGGTAGATCAGCGGGGTCTTGTGGCGCCAGCAGTGCATGTAGCTGTGGCTGATGGTTTCGGTGTGCATCAGCGCACCGACTTCGCTCAGCTTTTCGACGATGGCCGGGTTGGCCTTCCAGATGAACTGGCCGCCAAAGAACTCCAGCGACTCGACATACACACCGTTGCTCTGCACCGGCGTGAGGATATCGTCGTTGACCATGCCGTAGCGCTTGCAGGTAACAAAGTCGTCTTCACCGTAGGCCGGCGCGGAGTGGACCACACCGGTACCTGCGCCCAGCTCGACGTAGTCGGCCAGGTAGACAGGCGACAGGCGGTCGTAGAAGGGGTGACGGAAATTGACCAGCTCCAGGGCCGAGCCTTGGGCGGTGGCGATGACCGAGCCTTCCAGGTTGTAGCGCTTGAGGCACGACTCGACCAGTTCTTCGGCCAGCACCAGCAGACGCTCGCCGGTATCGACCAGAGCGTACTTGAACTCCGGGTGGATGTTCAGCGCCTGGTTGGCGGGGATGGTCCACGGGGTGGTGGTCCAGATCACGATGGCAGCGGGCTTGGCCAGCGCCGGCAGGCCGAACGCGGCAGCCAGTTTGTCAGCGTCGGCGACCGGGAAGGCCACATCGATGGTCTGCGACTTCTTGTCGGCGTACTCGACCTCGGCTTCTGCGAGCGCGGAGCCGCAATCGAAGCACCAGTTCACAGGCTTGAGGCCCTTGAACACGAAGCCCTGCTTGACCATTTCGGCCAGGGCACGGATTTCACCGGCCTCGTTGGCGAAGTTCATGGTCTTGTAAGGGTTGTCCCAGTCACCCAGCACACCCAGACGGATGAACTCGGTCTTCTGCCCTTCGATCTGCTCGGCAGCGTATTCGCGGCACAGCTCACGAGTGCGGTCGGCCGTCAGGTGCTTGCCATGGGTGACTTCGACCTTGTGCTCGATCGGCAGGCCGTGGCAGTCCCAACCGGGTACGTAAGGCGCGTCGAAGCCCGACAACGTCTTGGAGCGGACGATCATGTCCTTGAGAATCTTGTTCAGCGCATGACCGATGTGAATCTTGCCGTTGGCATAGGGCGGGCCGTCGTGCAGGACGAACTTCGGACGATCCTTGCCAATTTCGCGCAGCTTCTGGTACAGGCCAATGCTGTCCCAGCGCTGCAGGATCTGCGGTTCGCGCTGAGGCAGGCCGGCCTTCATGGGGAAGGCGGTGTCCGGAAGGTTTAGCGTGGCTTTGTAGTCGGTCATTTCAGGCTCTTGGTTAGCGGTTGAGCGTGCCAATGTGCACGTGCGGCGGCGATATCCGCATCGATCGCCGACTTCAGCGCCTCCAGGGAGGCGAATCGCTGCTCTTCACGCAGCTTGTGGTGGAATTCCACCGTCAGGCGCCGGCCATACAGATCGCCGGCATAATCCAGTAGATGAATTTCAAGGTGCGGGCGGCCGTCGCCGGCCACGGTGGGGCGCACCCCGATGTTGCCGACACCCGGCCAGGCCTTGCCGTCGATTTCGATGCTGGCCAGGTAGACCCCGGACAACGGTACGCGACGGCGCTTGAGCTGGATGTTGGCGGTGGGCGTGCCGAGCTGGCGGGCCAGCTTCTGGCCGTGCAATACGCGCCCGGTAATGCTGTAGGGGCGGCCCAGCAAGTGCTCGGCGAGCTCGAAGTTGCCTTCGGACAACGCCTGGCGTACCTCAGTACTGCTGACCCGTAAACCGTCCTGGAACACCGTGTTGGCGGCCTCGACGGTGAAACCGTACTGCTTGCCGGCTTCGATCAGGAAGGTGAAATCGCCAGCGCGGTCGCAGCCAAAGCGGAAGTCGTCGCCCACTTCAAGGTGGCGCACGCCCAGGCCATCGACCAGGATCGCCTCGACGAATTCATCGGCGCTCAGGTTGCTCAGGCGCTGGTTGAACGCCAGGCACAAGACCCTATCGATACCTTCGCCAGCCAGCAGCTCGACCTTGTCGCGCAGGCGCGCCAAGCGGGCCGGCGCGGTGTCCGGAGCGAAGTACTCGCGCGGCTGCGGCTCGAAGATCACCACGCACGTAGGCAGGCCAAGTGCCTGGCCGCGCTCGCGCAGACGCGCCAGGATTGCCTGGTGGCCGCGGTGAACCCCGTCGAAGTTGCCAATGGTGGCGACACAGCCCCGGTGCTCGGGGCGCAGGTTGTGAAGACCTCGAACCAGCTGCATAACGCGCTTCTTGCTCATAAAGTGGCCGATTATAACCACACCCGGGCGCTGGTGACAGGCAGCAGCGCCCCGGTGCAGCGTGGAAAACGAAAAACCGACGCCTGACCCGCCATCCAGCTCAGTGCAGGGCCTTGCGGGCGAAATGCCGGGGCCTGAAGCCGCACAGGTAAAGGCAACCGAAATAGGTCACGATACCGGCCACGATCAACGCCCCGAGGCGCACGAAACGCTCGAACATGTTGCCTTGCTCCCACGCCGGCAGGTAGTGCATGCCCACCAGCAGTACGGCCACCATCAGCGCTACTGCCAGCACCAGCTTGAGCAGGAACAGCGTCCAGCCCGGCTGCGGCTGGAACAGCTGCTGGCTGCGCAGCTTCCAGAACAGCAGGCCCGCATTCAGGCAGGCGCCCAGGCTGATCGCCAGGGCCAGGCCGGCGTGCTGCAGCGGGCCGACCAGGGCCAGGTTGAACAGTTGGGTGCAGATGAGGGTGAAGATAGCGATCCGCACGGGCGTACGAATATTCTGCTGCGCATAGAAGCCCGGTGCCAGTACCTTGACCAGAATGATCGCCAACAGGCCTACCGAATAGGCGATCAGTGCCTGCTGCGTCATCGCCGCATCGAAGGCGCTGAACTTGCCGTACTGGAACAATGCAACGGTCAGCGGCTCGGCGAGTATCGCCAGGGCCAGCGTGCAGGGCAGCACCAGCAGGAAGCACAGGCGCAAGCCCCAGTCGAGGATCCGCGAATACTCCTCACGGTCCTTGTTGGCGTAGGTCTTGGCCAGGGTCGGCAGCAGGATGGTACCCAGGGCAACGCCAAGCACGCCCGAGGGCAACTCCATGAGGCGGTCGGCGTAGTACATCCAGGACACCGAGCCGGCCACCAGGAAGGAGGCGAAGATGGTGTTGATGATCAGCGAAATCTGACTGACCGAAACGCCGAGGATGGCCGGCAGCATCTGCTTGAGCACGCGCCACACACCGGTGTCACGCAGGTTCAGGCGCGGCAGCACGAGCATGCCGATTTTTTTCAGCGCCGGCAGCTGGTACAGCAACTGCGCCAGGCCTCCGGCCAGCACGCCCCAGGCCAGTGCCATGATGGGCGGGTCGAAATACGGCGTGAGCAGCAGGGCGAAGATGATCATCGCCACGTTGAGCAGGGTCGGCGTGAAGGCCGGGACCGAAAAACGGTTCCAGGTATTGAGGATCGCCCCGGCCAAGGACGACAGTGAGATCAGCAATATATAAGGAAAGGTCACCCGCAGCAGGTCGGTGGTCAGCTGGTATTTCTCGGCATCGTCCGCAAAACCGGGCGCCGTGGCCCAGACCACCCAGGGTGCCGCAAGCACGCCAATCACCGTGACCAGGGCCAGGACCAGCGTCAGCAGGCCGCTGATATAGGCGATGAAAGTGCGCGTCGCCTCCTCGCCCTGCTGGGTCTTGTATTCGGCAAGGATCGGCACGAACGCTTGGGAGAAGGCCCCCTCGGCAAAAATGCGCCGCAGCAGGTTGGGCAACTTGAAGGCGATGAAAAAGGCGTCGGTAGCGATGCCGGCGCCGAAAACACGGGCCAGGATGGTGTCACGCACGAACCCCAGCACCCGGGAAATCATGGTGATGGAGCTGACTGCAGCCAGGGATTTGAGCAGGTTCATCGAAAAGATTCACGCCAAGGGCAGAGGACGCTGCCAGACAGCGTCCGAATGTGCGATACTCCCGCGCCTTCGCAGGGGAGCCAAAAATTCCCGAGTTTACAGGTCGTGCAGCAGAAAGGAATATTTCCCTCCTGTTGGTACACCGCTCGGCGGAACCCTGCAGGTGGCCTTGACATCCGGTCAACTGATCGGCATGATTCGCGGCCTATTTTGTTTGCTATTTACCTAAAGTCTTTCGAGGAGCTCGACGGTGGCCAACACACCTTCCGCCAAGAAACGTGCAAAACAGGCTGAGAAGCGTCGCAGCCACAACGCCAGCCTGCGTTCCATGGTCCGCACCTACATCAAGAATGTAGTCAAAGCCATCGACGCAAAAGACGCCGAAAAAGCGCAAGCCGCTTACGTTCTGGCTGTACCTGTAATCGACCGTATGGCCGACAAGGGTATCATCCACAAGAACAAAGCTGCTCGCCACAAAGGCCGTCTGAATGGCCACATCAAGGCGCTGAAAGAAGCTGCAGCTGCCTAAGCGACGCTTGTCGAAAAACCGACCCTAGGGTCGGTTTTTTATTGCCTGCGATTTGATGATGCTTGTGTTGCCAGTTACGGCCTCATCGCCGGCAAGCCGGGCCCCACAAAAGCGATAGGGCCGCATAGCGGCCCCTGCATTACTTGGCGATCTGGATCTTCGGTGCCCACTGCAGCCAGGCGTCCTCAGGCTTGTCGAACAAGGCAAAGGTCTGCTGCGGCCGCGCCGGGTTACCCATCTGCTCGCCATCAGGCGTGGCGAATGCAATACCACCGTCGATGAGGGTCTCCAGCGACTCGGTACGCACAGTGGCGCCCTTGAACAAGCCCCAGTCGAAACCGAAACCGCTGCTGTTCCAGAACCGGCTGCCACCGCGCACCAGCGCGGCATAGCGTGGCTCGATCAGGATGTGAATCAGCACGCGGTCTGCCGTCTGGCCCAACTCGAAGCCCGTTACCTTACCCACCGCGACCTCACGGTAGGTCACCGGCACGCCCGGCTTGATCGACCCCCTGCGCGGGGCGCTGAGGGTCAATGGCAGGCCGACTTCCACCCCGGTGACCTCAGGCGCGTCAGCCAAGGCTATGAAATCACGCTGCGGGCCTTTGTCCTTAACAGCGGGCTGCACTTCCAGGTACTGGCCGCCAATCAGGGTGTCGAGGTTTTCTGTACGCACCAAGCCAAGGGCCGGCTTGACCACCCAGAACTGCGTACCTGCACGGGCGATGCGGTCTGCCGCTTCGGTGATACGTGCGCGCAACAACACAGCCTGCAGGTCTTTGGTCAGGTCGACACTCTCGACACTACCAACATCCAGGCCACGGAAACGGATGGGCGTTCCCGGCTTGAGGCCATCTGCACGGTCTACACGGATGGTTATCAGCGTGCCGGCACGGTTTACCGCCTCCTGGCTGTCGTGCAGCCGGAACCTTGGAATATGGCGCTTGAGGGCTACGTTCGGCGTTGGCGTGTCGAAGGCGATGCCACCGGCCATCAGGGTCTGCAGCGACTCACTCTTTATCTTGATGCCCGACAGGCCACCGGTGAGGGTAATGCCGCTGACGTTCCAGAAACGCGAAGAGCCATTGACCAGGTTCTCGTACTCCTTTTCGATGTGCACACCGATCAGGATGCGATTGCTGTTGCGGGCGAACTGGTAGCTCTGCACGCTACCAACCTTGACCTGGCGATACATCACCGGGCTACCGACCTCCAACGAGCCCAGCGTATCGGCGAACAGCACCATGTGCAGGCCAGGCGCCTTGAGGTCCAGCGGCGGTGCCTTGGCCCTTGCTTCGAACTCGCGCTGCGGCGTGGCCCCCTTCTCACCCGGGCGAATGGCAATGTAGTTACCCTTCACCAAGGCCTCCAGGCCTGTGATACCCGCCAGAGAAATGGAAGGTTTGACCACCCAGAACTGCGTGCCATCGACCAGATAGTCTTCGGTCAGGGGGTCCAGGGTCAGCTCAGCCATGGCGCTGCCAAGGTTGTTTTCCATCTTCAGGGCTTTCAGCGAACCGACTTGAATGCCTTTGTACATGACCGGGGTGCGCCCCGCCTGCAGGCCCTCATAGTCGCTCAGCTTGACCTTCACACGGATACCCGCCTGGGCGGCATCGAAATCTTCGTACAAGCGGAATGGCAGGCTCGGGTCGGTGGGCGGGCTATCCTTGCGGTATTCCGGTGTAGCAAAGGCGATACCACCGGCAACGATGCTGGAGAGGGATTCGCTGCGTACTTTTACCCCGGACAGCCCGGCATCGATGCTGATGCCGCTGGCATTCCAGAAGCGCGTGTGTTTGCGCACCAGGCTGGCATAAGCCGGCTCGATGAAGACTTTGACCTCGACCGTGCTCTGATCTTCTGACAGGCGATAGCTCTTTACCCGGCCAACCTGGATCTGCTTGTAGAACACAGGGCTATCGCGGTTGAGCGAGCCCAAGCGATCGGCCTTGAGCGTAAGGTGCAGGCCCGGTTCGCTGTCCGAAAGCGGTGGCGCCACCTTCAATGCCTTGAAGCGCTTGGTTCGCTCACCCTCGCCAGGGCTGACGGCAATGTAATTCCCTGACACCAATGTCTCGAGACCCGAGATACCCGCCAGCGTGACACTGGGCTTGACCAGCCAGAACCGTGTCCCTTTGGTAAGGTGAGGCTCTGCGTCTTTGTTCATCTCGATAGTGGCAATGACACCTTGGTTTTCGCCCTCGGCATCGAGCACCAGGCTTTTTACCTTGCCCACGGGCATGCCTTTGTAGATGACTTCGGTTTTGTTGGCGACGATGCCCTCACCGCTCTCGAAACGAACCTCGATTTCCACACCCGCATCACGGTAGGCCTGCCAGGCCAGCCACCCTCCAATCATCAAAGCGATCAGCGGCAGAATCCAGATGGCCGACCAGTTGGAGGCGGGCCGGGTTTTAGCCGTTGGCATGTCACTCATGGTCGTCATCCGACTCCGTGTTATCCCAAATCAGTCGGGGATCGAAAGTTAAAGCAGCGAGCATCGTGAGAATCACCACAGTAGCGAAGGCGACAGCGCCCAGGTTGGCTTCGACACTGGCGATACGGCCGAAATTCACCACCGCCACCAAGATGGCGATGACGAAGATGTCCAGCATGGACCAGCGTCCTATGAACTCGATGAACCGATACATCAAGATGCGTTGCCGCGCTGACAAGGGTTGGCGGCGCTGCACCGAATACAACAACAAACCGATGCCCACCAGTTTGAAGGTGGGCACCAGAATACTGGCAATGAACACCACTGCGGCAATGGGCAACATGCCATGCTTGAGCAGGGTAATGACGCCGGACATGATCGTGTCCGGGCTGCCCTGCCCCAATGTACTGACAGTCATGATCGGCAGCACGTTGGCAGGTATGTACAGGATCGAGGCAGCGATGAGTAGCGCCCAGGTACGAACGATACTGTTGGGCCGACGTGCATGCACAATCGCGCCACAGCGCGTGCAGGTCTGCGACTTGCTCTCGGAATCCTGTCGATTCAGTTCATGACACTCATTGCAGACCATAATGCCCGCATCAATCGCCCGCATGCAGATCCTCCCCTGACAGCGCACTCCAGATCTGGTGTGGAGACATCACCACTTCAAGCCAAACCTGAATCAGCAACAGGCTTATGAAGCAAAACAACCCTAGCCCTACGGTCAGCTCGGCAAGGTCGACCAGCTTCACGATTGCGACCAATACGCCCATGAAGTAGACCTCGAGCATGCCCCAGTCACGCAAATGATGATAAATGCGATAGAACAACAGCCCGTAGCTACGCCCGACGTTCAGGCGGATGCTCAATAGCACCATGAGCTGGCACATCAGCTTGAGAAACGGAACCGCCATGCTGCACAGGAACACCACGACAGCGACACCGCGCATTTCGGAGTTGTACAAGCCCAGCACGCCACTCCACACCGTATCGTCTGAAGTCTGGCCAAGCAGGTGCAGCTGCATGATTGGCAGGAAGTTGGCAGGCACGAAGAGCAGCAGCGCGGTCAGCACCAGTGCCAGGCTGCGATTGACCACATTGTGCCGGTGAGCGTATAGCTCATAACCACAGCGGGGGCACTGCGCCTTTTCATCGTGTTGCAGTTGGGGCTTGCGCATCAGCAGGTCGCATTCATGGCACGCGACCAGCTCGTCAAGCGGCAACTGCTCTAGCGCTTGGGTTTCGACTGGGTTGGGCATCTCGAGGTTCTGAATAGGTAGGTCGGCTCTATTCTAGTGATACAGCTCGAAATGTGGGAGCCGACTTTCGGGAAACGGAGCTGGAAAGACAAAACCCCTACCTGCTCGCGCAGATAGGGGTTTTGCGAAATGAATCTTGACGATGACCTACTCTCACATGGGGAAACCCCACACTACCATCGGCGATGCATCGTTTCACTACTGAGTTCGGGATGGGATCAGGTGGTTCCAATGCTCTATGGTCGTCAAGAAATTCTGTAGCCAGAATGTCCAGATGGACAGCCCAGCGAATTCGGATATGCGATATTTGTGATGCTGCGAACTTTCGGTTCTTTCGTCTTCACCACCACAATCTGCAGAAGCAAATTGCTTGGGTGTTATATGGTCAAGCCTCACGGGCAATTAGTATTGGTTAGCTCAACGCCTCACAGCGCTTACACACCCAACCTATCAACGTCGTAGTCTTCGACGGCCCTTTAGGGGATTCAAGATCCCAGTGAGATCTCATCTTGAGGCAAGTTTCCCGCTTAGATGCTTTCAGCGGTTATCTCTTCCGAACATAGCTACCCGGCAATGCCACTGGCGTGACAACCGGAACACCAGAGGTTCGTCCACTCCGGTCCTCTCGTACTAGGAGCAGCCCCTCTCAAATCTCAAACGTCCACGGCAGATAGGGACCGAACTGTCTCACGACGTTCTAAACCCAGCTCGCGTACCACTTTAAATGGCGAACAGCCATACCCTTGGGACCGGCTTCAGCCCCAGGATGTGATGAGCCGACATCGAGGTGCCAAACACCGCCGTCGATATGAACTCTTGGGCGGTATCAGCCTGTTATCCCCGGAGTACCTTTTATCCGTTGAGCGATGGCCCTTCCATACAGAACCACCGGATCACTAAGACCTACTTTCGTACCTGCTCGACGTGTTTGTCTCGCAGTCAAGCGCGCTTTTGCCTTTATACTCTACGACCGATTTCCGACCGGTCTGAGCGCACCTTCGTACTCCTCCGTTACTCTTTGGGAGGAGACCGCCCCAGTCAAACTACCCACCATACACTGTCCTCGATCCGGATAACGGACCTGAGTTAGAACCTCAAAGTTGCCAGGGTGGTATTTCAAGGATGGCTCCATGAGAACTGGCGTCCCCACTTCAAAGCCTCCCACCTATCCTACACAAGCAAATTCAAAGTCCAGTGCAAAGCTATAGTAAAGGTTCACGGGGTCTTTCCGTCTAGCCGCGGATACACTGCATCTTCACAGCGATTTCAATTTCACTGAGTCTCGGGTGGAGACAGCGCCGCCATCGTTACGCCATTCGTGCAGGTCGGAACTTACCCGACAAGGAATTTCGCTACCTTAGGACCGTTATAGTTACGGCCGCCGTTTACCGGGGCTTCGATCAAGAGCTTCGCTTGCGCTAACCCCATCAATTAACCTTCCGGCACCGGGCAGGCGTCACACCCTATACGTCCACTTTCGTGTTTGCAGAGTGCTGTGTTTTTAATAAACAGTCGCAGCGGCCTGGTATCTTCGACCGGCATGAGCTTACGGAGCAAGTCCTTCACCCTCACCGGCGCACCTTCTCCCGAAGTTACGGTGCCATTTTGCCTAGTTCCTTCACCCGAGTTCTCTCAAGCGCCTTGGTATTCTCTACCTAACCACCTGTGTCGGTTTGGGGTACGGTTCCCAGTTATCTGAAGCTTAGGAGCTTTTCTTGGAAGCATGGCATCAACCACTTCGTCGCCTAAAGGCAACTCGTCATCAGCTCTCGGCCTTGAGATCCCGGATTTGCCTAAGATCTCAGCCTACCACCTTAAACTTGGACAACCAACGCCAAGCTGGCCTAGCCTTCTCCGTCCCTCCATCGCAATAACTGGAAGTACAGGAATATTAACCTGTTTTCCATCGACTACGCTTTTCAGCCTCGCCTTAGGGACCGACTAACCCTGCGTCGATTAACGTTGCGCAGGAAACCTTGGTCTTTCGGCGTGCGAGTTTTTCACTCGCATTGTCGTTACTCATGTCAGCATTCGCACTTCTGATACCTCCAGCAAGCTTCTCAACTCACCTTCACAGGCTTACAGAACGCTCCTCTACCGCATCACCAAAGGTGATACCCGTAGCTTCGGTGCATGGTTTGAGCCCCGTTACATCTTCCGCGCAGGCCGACTCGACTAGTGAGCTATTACGCTTTCTTTAAAGGGTGGCTGCTTCTAAGCCAACCTCCTAGCTGTCTAAGCCTTCCCACATCGTTTCCCACTTAACCATGACTTTGGGACCTTAGCTGACGGTCTGGGTTGTTTCCCTTTTCACGACGGACGTTAGCACCCGCCGTGTGTCTCCCATGCTCGGCACTTGTAGGTATTCGGAGTTTGCATCGGTTTGGTAAGTCGGGATGACCCCCTAGCCGAAACAGTGCTCTACCCCCTACAGTGATACATGAGGCGCTACCTAAATAGCTTTCGAGGAGAACCAGCTATCTCCGAGCTTGATTAGCCTTTCACTCCGATCCACAGGTCATCCGCTAACTTTTCAACGGTAGTCGGTTCGGTCCTCCAGTCAGTGTTACCTAACCTTCAACCTGCCCATGGATAGATCGCCCGGTTTCGGGTCTATACCCAGCGACTAAACGCCCTATTAAGACTCGCTTTCGCTACGCCTCCCCTATTCGGTTAAGCTCGCCACTGAATATAAGTCGCTGACCCATTATACAAAAGGTACGCAGTCACCTAACAAAGTAGGCTCCCACTGCTTGTACGCATACGGTTTCAGGTTCTATTTCACTCCCCTCTCCGGGGTTCTTTTCGCCTTTCCCTCACGGTACTGGTTCACTATCGGTCAGTCAGTAGTATTTAGCCTTGGAGGATGGTCCCCCCATATTCAGACAAAGTTTCTCGTGCTCCGTCCTACTCGATTTCATTGATAAGCGATTTTCGTGTACGGGGCTATCACCCACTATGGCCGCACTTTCCAGAGCGTTCCACTAATCTCAAACCAACTTAAGGGCTGGTCCCCGTTCGCTCGCCACTACTAAGGGAATCTCGGTTGATTTCTTTTCCTCAGGGTACTTAGATGTTTCAGTTCCCCTGGTTCGCCTCTTGCACCTATGTATTCAGTACAAGATACTCAGCTTGTGCTGAGTGGGTTCCCCCATTCAGAGATCTCTGGATCACAGTCTGTTTGCCGACTCCCCAAAGCTTATCGCAGGCTACCACGTCTTTCATCGCCTCTGACTGCCAAGGCATCCACCGTATGCGCTTCTTCACTTGACCATATAACCCCAAGCAATCTGGTTATACTGTGAAGACGACATTCGCCGAAAATTCGCATGTTGCTCTTCCGAGCAGAACTCACAAATTTTACCTTAGCCTGATCACACACCAGTGAAAGTGCATGTCAGTCTATTTCTATCACATATCCGAATTTTTAAAGAACGATCTGACAAAAGCCAGAAATCAACATTCGATGCGAATGCTCATTTCTGAGTTTGATCAAGGTACAGCAGAAGTGGTGGAGCCAAGCGGGATCGAACCGCTGACCTCCTGCGTGCAAGGCAGGCGCTCTCCCAGCTGAGCTATGGCCCCGCATATTGGTAGGTCTGGGCAGATTTGAACTGCCGACCTCACCCTTATCAGGGGTGCGCTCTAACCAACTGAGCTACAGACCTATATAGGGTCTTGATCGTCTTCGACAATGAATCAAGCAATTCGTGTGGGAGCTCATCAGCAGGCTGATGTCGTCGATTAAGGAGGTGATCCAGCCGCAGGTTCCCCTACGGCTACCTTGTTACGACTTCACCCCAGTCATGAATCACACCGTGGTAACCGTCCTCCCGAAGGTTAGACTAGCTACTTCTGGTGCAACCCACTCCCATGGTGTGACGGGCGGTGTGTACAAGGCCCGGGAACGTATTCACCGCGACATTCTGATTCGCGATTACTAGCGATTCCGACTTCACGCAGTCGAGTTGCAGACTGCGATCCGGACTACGATCGGTTTTGTGAGATTAGCTCCACCTCGCGGCTTGGCAACCCTCTGTACCGACCATTGTAGCACGTGTGTAGCCCAGGCCGTAAGGGCCATGATGACTTGACGTCATCCCCACCTTCCTCCGGTTTGTCACCGGCAGTCTCCTTAGAGTGCCCACCATAACGTGCTGGTAACTAAGGACAAGGGTTGCGCTCGTTACGGGACTTAACCCAACATCTCACGACACGAGCTGACGACAGCCATGCAGCACCTGTGTCAGAGTTCCCGAAGGCACCAATCCATCTCTGGAAAGTTCTCTGCATGTCAAGGCCTGGTAAGGTTCTTCGCGTTGCTTCGAATTAAACCACATGCTCCACCGCTTGTGCGGGCCCCCGTCAATTCATTTGAGTTTTAACCTTGCGGCCGTACTCCCCAGGCGGTCAACTTAATGCGTTAGCTGCGCCACTAAAATCTCAAGGATTCCAACGGCTAGTTGACATCGTTTACGGCGTGGACTACCAGGGTATCTAATCCTGTTTGCTCCCCACGCTTTCGCACCTCAGTGTCAGTATCAGTCCAGGTGGTCGCCTTCGCCACTGGTGTTCCTTCCTATATCTACGCATTTCACCGCTACACAGGAAATTCCACCACCCTCTACTGTACTCTAGCTTGCCAGTTTTGGATGCAGTTCCCAGGTTGAGCCCGGGGCTTTCACATCCAACTTAACAAACCACCTACGCGCGCTTTACGCCCAGTAATTCCGATTAACGCTTGCACCCTCTGTATTACCGCGGCTGCTGGCACAGAGTTAGCCGGTGCTTATTCTGTCGGTAACGTCAAAACACTAACGTATTAGGTTAATGCCCTTCCTCCCAACTTAAAGTGCTTTACAATCCGAAGACCTTCTTCACACACGCGGCATGGCTGGATCAGGCTTTCGCCCATTGTCCAATATTCCCCACTGCTGCCTCCCGTAGGAGTCTGGACCGTGTCTCAGTTCCAGTGTGACTGATCATCCTCTCAGACCAGTTACGGATCGTTGCCTTGGTGAGCCATTACCTCACCAACTAGCTAATCCGACCTAGGCTCATCTGATAGCGCAAGGCCCGAAGGTCCCCTGCTTTCTCCCGTAGGACGTATGCGGTATTAGCGTTCCTTTCGAAACGTTGTCCCCCACTACCAGGCAGATTCCTAGGCATTACTCACCCGTCCGCCGCTGAATCAAGGAGCAAGCTCCCGTCATCCGCTCGACTTGCATGTGTTAGGCCTGCCGCCAGCGTTCAATCTGAGCCATGATCAAACTCTTCAGTTCAATACTGCTTGGGTTTTTAAGAAACCCTAAACTTGGCTCAGCAATCTCAAATGACTATGTGATTTCTCGCATGGTCACTTGTGATGCTGATAATCTTTCTGACTATCAGTCCGTACTCACAAGCACCCACACGAATTGCTTGATTCGATTTGTTAAAGAGCGTTTGGTTAAGAGCTTTTCGTCTCAACCGAGGCGCGTATTCTACGCTTTCCTCAGAGCCTGTCAAGCGTTTATTTTGAAGTTTTTTGCGAGAAACTCGTTTAGCTTCAAACACTTGGCTCGCTGCGATCTCTCGTAGCGGGAGGCGAATCATACAGCGTTTAGAAGCGCTGTCAACCACCATTTCACCGCTATCGATCAGGCGATCGAAGCACCACCAGCACCACCTGGATTAAGCAACTCTTTGAATTTCAAGGAGTTTCTCGTTCCGACTACGCTGGAAGTGGGGCGCATTATAAGGGGATTCGAACGCCCGTCAAGGCTTAATTTCAATAAACCTTGATATCGCCTAAAACAAAGCGGGGAGGCCTGTCGGCCTCCCCGCTTCGCTTCTCACGCTTTAAAGGCTAGGGAAGGCAAATTGCGACGCCTCATGGCTCGCACGCTGCGGCCAGCGCTGGGTAATCGCCTTGCGACGGGTATAGAACCGTACCCCATCCGGGCCATAAGCATGCAGGTCGCCAAACAGCGAGCGCTTCCAGCCACCAAAGCTGTGGTACGCCACAGGCACCGGCAGCGGCACGTTCACACCAACCATGCCCACTTCGATCTCGTCACAGAACAGGCGTGCCGCCTCACCATCACGGGTAAAGATACAGGTCCCGTTACCATACTCGTGATCATTGATCAGCTGCATGGCCTGCTCCAGGCTGTTCACACGCACCACGCACAGCACAGGGCCGAAGATCTCTTCTTTATAGATGCGCATCTCTGGCGTCACCTTGTCGAACAGGGTGCCACCCACGAAGTAGCCGTCTTCATTACCCGCCACACGGAAACCACGGCCATCCACCACCAGCTTGGCGCCAGCAGAAACACCGTCATCGATGTACCCCACTACCTTGTCACGGGCAGCAGCAGTCACCAGCGGCCCCATGTCCAGGCCGCACGAGGTGCCGGCACCGATCTTGAGCGCCTTGATCTGCGGCTCCAGCTTGGCGATCAGCGCATCGGCAACCTGGTCGCCCACACACACCGCCACCGAAATAGCCATGCAACGCTCGCCGCACGAACCGTAGGCAGCGCCCATCAGTGCGCTGACGGCGTTGTCCAGGTCGGCATCCGGCATCAGCACTGCGTGGTTCTTCGCGCCACCCAAGGCTTGCACGCGCTTGCCGCGCTTGGTGCCTTCGGCATAAATGTACTCGGCGATCGGGGTCGAGCCAACAAAGCTCAGCGCTTTCACTTCCGGCGCCTCGATCAGCGCGTCCACAGCTTCCTTGTCACCGTGCACCACGTTGAGGATACCCTTGGGCAGGCCGGCCTCCAGCAGCAACTGGGCAATGTACAAGGTCGAACTCGGGTCACGCTCGGACGGCTTGAGGATAAAGGCGTTACCGCAAGCGATGGCCAACGGGTACATCCACAGGGGGACCATGGCCGGGAAGTTGAACGGCGTAATACCGGCGACCACGCCCAGCGGCTGGAAGTCGGACCAGGCATCGATGTTCGGGCCGACGTTACGGCTGTATTCACCCTTGAGCACCTCAGGCGCTGCGCAGGCGAACTCGACGTTCTCGATACCGCGCTTGAGTTCGCCTGCCGCGTCTTCCAGCGTCTTGCCATGCTCTTCGCTGATCATCTGCGAGATGCGTGCTTCGTTCTGCTCCAGCAGTTGCTTGAAGCGGAACATCACCTGGGCACGCTTGGCCGGCGGGGTGTTGCGCCAGGCCGGGAATGCAGCCTTGGCAGAGTCGATCGCTTCCTGAACGGTCGCGCGGCTGGCCAGCTCGACCTTGCGTACTGCCTGGCCAGTGGACGGGTTGAAGACATCGGCGGTGCGCTCACCCTTGGAAACCAGCTCGCCGTGGATCAGGTGCTGAACAATGCTCATGCAAAACTCCAGATAAAGAAGGTTGATGCTGGCGCGCAAACAGCTCACGCGCCTTACGTCAGAATCGGAAAGATCAGTCGATCTTGTTCAGCGCTTCACCGACCGCGTCGAACAGACGGTCCAGTTCCTGCGGCTGTGTATTGAACGTTGGGCCAAACTGCAAGGTGTCGCCGCCGAAGCGCACGTAGAAGCCGGCTTGCCACAGCTTCATCGCGGCTTCATACGGACGGACAATGGCATCGCCATCGCGGGCAGCGATCTGGATCGCGCCGGCCAGGCCGTAGTTACGGATATCGACGACGTTCTTGGTGCCCTTCACGCCGTGCAACAGCTTCTCGAAGTGCGGCGCCAGCTCGGCGGCGGACTGCACCAGATTTTCCTTCTGCAGCAGGTCCAGCGCGGCGATACCGGCGGCACAGGCTACCGGGTGGGCCGAGTAGGTATAGCCGTGCGGGAATTCCACAGCGTATTCCGGGGTCGGCTGGTTCATGAAGGTCTGGTAGATCTCGCTGCTGGCGATTACCGCGCCCATCGGAATGGCGCCGTTGGTGACCTGCTTGGCGATGCACATAAGGTCAGGGGTCACGCCAAAGGCCTCGGCCCCCGTCATCGCACCCATGCGGCCGAAGCCGGTGATCACTTCGTCGAAGATCAGCAGAATATTGTGCTGGGTGCAGATTTCACGCAGGCGCTTCAGATAGCCCTTCGGCGGCGGCAGTACACCAGCCGAACCCGCAAGCGGCTCGACAATAACAGCAGCGATGTTCGAAGCATCGTGCAGTTCGATCAGCTTGAGCATTTCATCAGCCAGGGCGATGCCGCCCTCTTCCGGCAGGCCTTTGGAGAAGGCATTGACCGGCAGCACAGTGTGCGGCAAATGGTCGACGTCCAGCAGCTGGCCAAACATCTTACGGTTGCCGTTTACGCCACCCAGGCTGGTACCAGCGATGTTCACACCGTGGTAACCACGGGCACGGCCAATGATTTTGGTCTTGGTGGCCTGGCCCTTCAGGCGCCAGTAGGCGCGGACCATCTTCAGCGCGGTATCGGCGCACTCGGAACCGGAGTTGGTATAGAAGACGTGATTCAGGTCACCGGGGGTCAGCGCGGTGATCTTCTCGGCCAACTGGAACGAAAGCGGGTGACCGAACTGGAAGGCAGGGGAGTAATCCAGGGTGCCGAGCTGACGTGCAACCGCTTCGGTGATTTCCTTGCGGGTATGCCCGGCACCACAGGTCCACAGGCCCGACAAGGCATCGAAGATCCTGCGCCCTTTGTCATCGACCAGGTAATTGCCTTCGGCCGCCACGATCAGCCGTGGGTCGCGATGGAAATTGCGGTTGGCGGTGTAAGGCATCCAGTGCGCATCCAGCTTGAGCTGGCTTGCGATACCGGCAGGAGCGGTCTCGGGCATGTTCATCGGCGGTTCCTCGAAAAACGAATAGGCAACGATGGATGTTGTTGCAGCTAAATTCGCACGTGGATAAAGTCTGAAAAAGACTACATTTCTAATCTTCAGGTAGCGCAAGACTAAACTTATGAGCCGACGTCCCGACCCACTCGCCCAAGTCAGCGATTTCGACATCCGCCTGCTGAAGATCTACCGCAGCGTGGTCGAGTGCGGCGGCTTCTCGGCTGCCGAAAACGTGCTGGGCATTGGCCGCTCGGCCATCAGCCAGCAGATGAATGACCTGGAGCAACGCCTGGGCCTGCGCCTGTGCCAGCGTGGCCGCGCCGGTTTTTCGCTGACCGAGGAGGGCCGCGAGGTCTACCATTCGGCGCTGCAACTGCTCAGCGCGCTGGAAACCTTCCGTACCGAAGTCAACGGCCTGCACCAGCATCTGCGCGGGGAGCTGAACATCGGCCTGACCGATAACCTGGTGACCCTGCCGCACATGCGCATCACCCATGCATTGGCCGAACTCAAGGATCGCGGCCCCGAGGTGCGCATCCAGATCCGCATGATCGCCCCAAGCCAGGTCGAGCAGGGTGTGCTCGATGGCAGCCTGCATGTCGGCGTGGTGCCGCAGACCAGCCCGCTATCCGGCCTTGAGTACCAACCGCTGTACAGCGAACGCTCGCTGCTCTATTGCGCGGTTGGCCATCCGCTGTTCTATGCCGACGATCAACAGATCGACGAAGCCCGCCTCAACAGCCAGGAGGCGATCGCTCCGACCTTCCGCTTGCCCGCCGAAATTCAGGCCCATTATCAGGCCCTGAACTGCACCGCCAGCGCCTCGGACCGTGAGGGCATGGCATTTCTGATCCTTACCGGCCGCTACATCGGCTACCTGCCCGACCACTACGCCACGTTCTGGGTTCAGCAAGGTCGCCTGCGCGCCCTCAAGCCCTCGCAGCGCTTCTATGACCTGAGCCTGAGCTGGGTAACGCGCAAGGGCCGGCGGCCGAACCTGGTACTGGAAAGCTTCCTTGAAAGCCTGGCTGCGACACGCTGATGCCTGCTTGTGACGCTAATGCTTGTTACTTGAGCGCAGGAAGGTAATCTTGTCCGACATCCGTTGCCACAGACCTGTACGGAATCGTCCATGACCCTAGAAGTCCCTGCGCATCGCCTATCCGCCTCGGGCAAGCCCGCTGGCCGCATCCGCCAGAAGAACGAACAGGCCATCATCCAGGCCGCCGAAGACGAGTTCGCCCGCCATGGCTTCAAGGGCACCAGCATGAACACCATTGCGCTGAAGGCCGGTTTGCCCAAGGCCAACCTGCATTACTACTTCACCAACAAGCTCGGCCTGTACATTGCCGTGTTGAGCAACATCATCGAGCTCTGGGACAGCACCTTCAACGCCTTGAGCGTTGATGACGACCCCGGTGCTGCGTTGAGCCATTACATCCGCACCAAGATGGAATTCTCCCGGCGCAATCCGCAAGCCTCGCGGATCTTCGCCATGGAGGTGATCAGCGGAGGCACTTGCCTGACCGAGTACTTCAGCGCCGACTACCGCGAGTGGTTCCGGGGCCGGGCGGCGGTGTTCGAGGCCTGGATCGCGGCAGGCAAGATGGACCCGGTAGACCCGGTTCACCTGATATTCCTGCTATGGGGCAGCACCCAGCACTATGCCGACTTCGCCACCCAGATCTGCCAGGTGACCGGCCGCAGCCGCCTGACCAAGCAAGACATGGAAGATGCGAGCAACAACCTTATCCACATCATCCTCAAGGGGTGCGGCATCGCGCCGAGTGCCTGACATCGACTTATGCCTTCTACCCTGCTCGACCTCTGCGAGTTTCGCGAGGAAATCCGCAAAAGCCGCTTCATTACCCTCGCCGGCCCGATATCCAGTGCCGCCGAGGCGATGGGTTTCATTGAACGCCATAGCGACCCGGCTGCCACGCACAACTGCTGGGCCTGGAAGCTGGGCGGGCAATACCGCAGCAGCGATGACGGCGAACCCGGCGGCACGGCCGGCAGGCCAATCCTGGCTGCTATCGAAGCCCAGGACTGTGACCAGGTCGTGGTATTGGTGATCCGCTGGTACGGCGGCATCCAGCTAGGCACCGGCGGCCTGGCCCGGGCTTATGGTGGCGGTGCCAACAAGTGCCTGCAGCAGGCGCCGAAAAGGCTGCTGGTGCAACGCAGCGAGTACCGCTGCAGCTGCAGCTTCAGCGAACTGGCCCTGGTCAAACTGCGCCTGGCAGAAGTCGACGCGTTGGTGCTGGAAGAACGATTCACCGCCAACGGGGTGGATCTGCACATTGCGGTAGGCGAAGCACACATCGGCGCGCTGCAACAGCAACTGGCCGACCTCAGCCGCGGGCGCATCCTCTTGGAAGCCTGCTGACCTTTGCCCACAACAACTGTGGGCCTGCCTGTGGATAAGCTTGGGGCACTCTGATGCAGGCCACGCCCATCAAGGCCTGCAGAGCATTGAGCGTTTTTTGATCACTGCATGATGAAAAGCTCGACCCGCTGAGCTGTCAAGAGTTATCCCCAATCGTCAAGCGTATAACACTACGGCCGCTTGGTAGTTTGCACACATTAACTGTGGAATAGCCTGTGGATAACCCGTTAGCCAACAAGCGAAGCACCCGGGCGCACACAGCCAAACGCCGTTGCTCATTTCTTGACCAGTGTTGATGCGGCGCATGACGCCAGGCTGAAGTATGCTCAAATCCTTTTCTTCTACCGCGACAGGAATGCTCCTATGACCACTCCACGAACTGCCCTCATCATCGGCGCCTCCCGCGGGCTTGGCCTTGGCCTGGTGCAGCGCCTTCACGAAGATGGCTGGAACATTACAGCCACGGTGCGTGACCCGCAAAAAACCGGCGCACTCGGCGAAGTGCCTGGGGTGCGCGTCGAGCAGCTGGAAATGAACGACACCGCACAGCTCGATGGCCTGAAGCAGCGCCTGCATGGCGAAGTCTTCGACCTGGTGTTCGTCAATGCCGGCGTCATGGGGCCGCTGCCGCAGGACCTGGAAACCGTGCAGCGCAGTGAAATCGGCGACCTGTTCATGACCAACGCCGTGGCGCCGATCCGCGTCGCCCGACGCCTGGCCGGCCAGGTGCGTGAAGGCTCGGGCGTGTTGGCGTTCATGAGCTCGATCCTGGGTAGCGTGACCATCCCCGACGGTGGCGAGGTCTGCCTGTACAAGGCCAGCAAGGCCGCCCTGAACTCGATGATCAACAGCTTCGTGGTCGATCTGCAGCGACCTGGCCTTTGCGTATTGGCCATGCACCCGGGTTGGGTAAAGACCGACATGGGCGGCGAGAACGCCGAAATCGACGTGCTCACCAGTACCCAAGGCATGCTCGAACAGATCAAGGCGCAAAGCGGCAACGGCGGGCTGCGCTTCATCAACTACAAGGGCGAATCGCTGGTCTGGTGAGTTGAACCTGATCAGTGGTTGAAACAATGCAGGGCCAGGCCGGGCGCAATGCCCGGCCTGGCCCTGTAGAATGGCGGCAACCGTACCTGATTTGAGAACACCCACTATGTATGAATGGTTGAACGCCCTGCCCAAGGCTGAACTGCACCTGCACCTGGAAGGCTCACTGGAACCCGAGCTGCTGTTCGCCCTGGCCGAGCGCAACAAGATCGCCCTGCCCTGGAACGACGTCGAAGCCCTGCGTAGCGCTTACGCCTTCAACAATCTGCAGGAATTCCTCGACCTTTATTACCAAGGTGCGGACGTGCTGCGCACTGAGCAGGACTTCTACGACCTGACCTGGGCCTACCTGCAGCGCTGCAAGGCGCAGAATGTCATCCACACCGAACCGTTCTTCGACCCACAGACCCACACTGACCGTGGCATCCCGTTCGAAGTGGTGCTCAATGGTATCAACCAGGCACTCAAGGATGGTCGTGAGCAGCTGGGTATCAGCAGCGGCCTCATCCTGAGCTTCCTGCGCCACCTGAGCGAAGAAGAAGCACAGAAAACCTTGGACCAGGCCCTGCCCTTCCGCGACGCGTTCATCGCGGTAGGCCTGGACAGCTCCGAGAAAGGCCACCCGCCGAGCAAGTTCCAGCGCGTCTTCGACCGTGCCCGCAGCGAAGGCTTCGAGGCCGTGGCCCACGCTGGCGAGGAAGGACCACCCGAGTACATCTGGGAAGCCCTCGACCTGCTCAAGATCAAGCGCATCGACCATGGCGTGCGCGCCATGGAAGACGAGCGCCTGATGCAACGCATCATCGACGAGCAGATCCCGCTCACCGTGTGCCCACTGTCCAATACCAAACTCTGTGTGTTCGACCACATGAGCCAGCACAACATCCTCGACATGCTCGAGCGCGGCGTGAAAGTGACCGTGAACTCGGATGACCCCGCCTACTTCGGCGGCTACGTCACCGAAAACTTCCATGCCTTGCACACTCACCTGGGCATGACCGAAGACCAGGCTCGCCGCCTCGCGCAGAACAGCCTGGACGCACGGTTGGTCTGACCGGACACGGCGTTGCGGTTACCCCACCTGCAACGTCGGAACGCGGGCAATGCGATTGATCTGCTGAATCCCCAGGGCCGAGATCTGCAATGCCCGCGTATTCTCGGCCTCACGTATCCATCCCGATTGCAGGAACAAGGTGAGCAAGGCCTGCCCCAGGCTACCGCCAAGATGAGGCCCCTGGTCGCTCCACTCATTACAGTGGCAGATCACGCAACCGCGCTGCTGCTGAGGTGCCAGTGCATCGATATAGACGCCAATGCTTGCCAACTGCGCCCGGCCCTTCTCACTGACCATCATCTGATGCACGCTGCCCTCCAGCCAGCCTGCTACCACCAATCGGTGATAGAGCTCACCGGCCAGCTCGCCGCCCAGGTGATCAGCGCAGCGACGCGCCCGGCGCATCGACATTGGCATCGGCAGCGGCTTGGCCTGCGCGCCCCTGTCATTACCCAGTTGCACACTGGCCAAGGCTTCTACGGCTGCGCCCACCTGGGGCGTCGCCAGCCGGAAGTAACGCTTGCGACCGCGCGCCTCAAGCCTGAGCAGGCCTGCCGAAGACAGCAATGACAAATGGGCGCAGGCCGAGGAGGAGGTCAACCCAGCCATCATCGCCAGCTCATCGGTCGGTCGCGGCGTGCCATCAATCAGCGCCCACAACATGGCGCTCCGCTTGGGGTCGGCCATCAGGCCGGCAATCTGACTGATACTGCTGACTGTATTCATGTCCCTTTAACTCCCTGCAAGATCACATCTGAATTCCAATGGCCAACATTGGCAACGCCGATTGCCCCCTAGCTGCTACCGGCCTGGCACCGGGGTCAGTATAAGCCGCATGAAAGCCCGCTCTAGCAGCCGTGCAGACAGACCTGTGGGTCAAAGGGGGATGGGTAGGGCAACCCTTGATCCATTGAGATAGGCGAACGGCCCCCGCCTCAGTTTTAGGTGACAGGCATCAGACCGCGAAATAAAGGGGAAGAAACAACGCACGAGGAAGAATGGCCCCGTGCGGGCAGCGACTCTGCCGACAGCGCCGTTCCATAAATAGCGCAAATAAAAGCGAAGGTTCGACACCCTGCAGAAATTGCATCTGGAAGCGTCCGACGCCCCTGCCGGAAAATGCCCTGACCGCCAGTCAGGACAACCATTCATGCCCTGGCACCACGTAACCGCAGCGCTACACTTGACCCGCTCTCCCCACCATTCGGAGGTATGCCGCGATGGAGATTATCGTCAGTGCGTCCAACCGCAACCCCAACTGCCCCTGGGAGGTCAGGCTCGACCAGCATGTGGTGAGCTTCCGCAGCGAAGCAGAAGCACGTGCCTTCGTCGTCACGCTGGAAGCCCGTTTGCGCGCGCCTCACCCGCTCAAGCCGGACGCGTGGCCTGCAAGCGCCGGGTCAACAGCGCAACACTGACCACCAGTGCCCCGCACAGGCTGATTACCAACGCCATGGGCACTGCACTGCCGTCGTGCAGCAGGCTGACCAAAGCTGCCGCGCCTGCGGCAACGCTGAATTGCAGGCACCCCATCAAGGCCGAGGCGCTGCCGGCGCGTGCGCCCTGGCCGCTCATGGCGCACGCCGAAGCATTGGGGATGATGCAGCCCAGGCTGGCGATGCAGATGAACAGCGGCACCAGCAATGGCCATAGTTCAGCCGGGCGCAGCGCTGCTACAGCGAGCAACGCCAGGGCCGCGACCAGGTACAGCCAGACGGCACGCACCAGCAGGAAGGCCGGACCACGCTTAGCCAGCATGCGCGCGTTGATCTGCGCCACCAGGATGAAACCTGCCGCATTGGTACCGAACAGCCAGCCGTAGTGTTCGGCCGGCACACCGTAGAGCTTGATGAACACGAAAGGTGAACCCGCGATGTAGGCAAACATACCTGCGATGGCGATCCCCCCTGTAAGGGCATGGCCAAAGAACGTGCGGTCAGCCAACAACCGCACGTACTGGCGCAATGCGCCGGATAAAGGCTGGCGTGGCATATGCGCGGGTAAGCTCTCGGGCAACCCCAGGCCGACCGCCACCAGGCAAGCAGCGCTGAACAGGCTCAATGTCAGGAAAATCGACTGCCAACCAGCCAGGTTAACCAGTACGCCGCCGAGCATCGGCGCCAGAATGGGCGCCAACCCCATCACCAGCATCAGTTGTGAGAACACTTTGGCCGACGCCACCGGGTCGCACTTGTCGCTGACGATGGCCCGTGACAACACCATGCCGGCGCAGCCGCCCAACGCCTGGACGAAGCGTGCCAGGATCAGCGTGTCGAGGTTAGGCGCGTAGGCACAGGCCAGCGACGCCAGGGTAAACAGCGCTACGCCGAACAGCAGCGGTTTGCGCCGGCCAAAGCGGTCGGCCATCGGCCCATAGGCCAGTTGCCCCAGCGACAAGCCGAGGAAGTAGGCAGCCAGAGTGGTCTGGACATGTTTTTCGTCGGTGGCGAACGCCTGCGCCATGGCCGGGAAGGCGGGCAGGTAGAAGTCGATCGCCAGCGGCCCGAACGCACTGAGTGCGCCCAGGATAAGCACCATTCGCAGGTTCATCAGGAATCCATAGCAGGCTAAGCAAGTGCGTAAGTCTACCTGCAGTGGACAGTATCAGCATGAAAACATTTGCAACAAAACAGGGCCGCAAACACGGCCCCTTCCAACTCAAGCCACCTCAGCCTGGTAGCCCTCTTCACGAATCGCAGCCAGCAACTGCTCAGCACCCAGAGCGCTCTGCACACGCACCTGCTTGCCGGCCAGGTCGACCTCGACCTGGGCGTTTGCATCCTGTTCCTGCACCGCGCGGGTCACCGCCTTAACGCAGTGGCCACAAGTCATGCCTTGTACGTTGAACACTTGCATGGGTGTTGCCTCCTTCAGGGTTTAACTCAGTTTCAAGCTTGCCATCGGGGCAAGGTCAAGTTCTGCATCCAACGGCCGGGCTGGAAATCCGCACCAACCTCGGCCAAGCTGCGCCTTTGACGATTCGGCAAGCAGGAGATTCTTCATGTTCAGGACAGCACTGGGCGTTGTCGGGCTATTGGGCACGCTGGCCGCGGTGCCACCGGCAAGCGCCGAAGGCAACTCGGACTACAGCGTGCTGATCATTTCACGCGAACGCCTGGAAGTGGCCACCAGCTGCGAAATCGGTGTCTACCTCAACGACCAGCTTTCCGGGCGCGTGTTCCAGGAACAGTCGACCTCTTTCAACCTGCCGCCCGGCCCTGTTGATGTACGCTTGCGCCTGCTGCCGGGGCAGATGCCCGGCTGCGCGCCCGGCCTGGAAGACCAGCGCAGCACGCGACTGACCCTGCAGGCGGGCCAGATCAACAAGTACCGCATTGCCATGGGCCACAATGGGCTGGTACTGAGGCGAGCCAACCTGGACTATTGACCTTCCCCACATGGCAAGGTTGATGCTGGTGGCCTGTCCAAGGAGGAGAGCCATGCCCGCATCCACTGTATTCGACCTGCCGATCGCCGGCATGACCTGCGCCAGCTGTGCTGGCCGTGTCGAGCGCGCTTTGCGCAAGGTCAGCGGCGCTGAACAGGTCAGCGTCAACCTCGCCAACGAACAGGCCAGGGTCCAGGCCCCGGCCGGCAGCCTGCCCGCCCTGGTCGAGGCTGTGCGCGGCGCCGGATACGAGGTACCGACCCGCACCGTAGAGCTACAGATCGATGGCATGACCTGCGCCAGTTGCGTCGGCCGTGTCGAGCGCGCGCTCGGTAAACTACCGGGCGTTGAGCAGGTCAGTGTCAACCTTGCCAACGAACGTGCCCACCTTCAGGTGCTGCAGGGCGTTGATGACAACCTGCTGCTCGGCGCGGTCGAAAAGGCCGGCTACAGTGCCAGCCTGCCGCTGTCGGTCAACAATGACCAGGAAGCCGTCCAGCGCCGCCTGCGCAACGAACGTCTGGCCGTCGGCGCTGCCCTTTTGCTGGCCCTGCCCCTGGTGTTGCCGATGCTGCTTCAACCGTTTGGTCTGCACTGGATGCTGCCGGCCTGGGCGCAATTCGCGCTGGCCACCCCCGTGCAGTTCATCCTTGGCGCACGCTTTTATGTGGCGGCCTACAAGGCTGTGCGCGCCGGCACCGGCAACATGGACCTGCTGGTCGCGCTGGGCACCAGTGCCGGTTACGGTCTTAGCCTGTACCAATGGGCCAAGGCCTCTGCCGGGATGGCCCCGCACCTGTACTTCGAGGCATCGGCGGTGGTGATCGCCCTGGTGTTGCTGGGCAAGTACCTGGAAAGCCGGGCCAAACGCCAGACCGCCAGCGCCATACGGGCCCTCGAAGCGCTGCGCCCAGAGCGCGCAATGAGGGTGCTCGATGGCCATGAAGAAGACGTTGCAATTGCCCAATTGCGGCTCGGTGACCTGGTGCTGGTCAAGCCAGGGGAGCGCTTCCCGGTCGATGGTGAAGTGGAAGAAGGCAGCAGCCACGCCGACGAAGCCCTGATCAGCGGCGAGAGCCTGCCAGTGCCCAAGCAACCCGGCGATAGCGTTACCGGCGGCGCGATCAACGGCGAGGGCCGGCTGCTGGTGCGCACCAGGGCATTGGGCACAGAAACCGTGCTGGCCCGCATCATCCGCCTGGTCGAAGACGCCCAGGCGGCCAAGGCGCCCATCCAGAAACTGGTGGACCGGGTCAGCCAGATCTTCGTCCCGGCCGTGCTGGTCATCGCACTGCTGACCCTGATCGGTTGGTCGCTGGCCGGCGCCCCCCTGGAGACCGCGCTGATCAATGCCGTCGCCGTGCTGGTGATTGCCTGCCCTTGCGCCCTTGGCCTGGCCACACCTGCAGCGATCATGGCGGGTACAGGCGTTGCCGCGCGCCACGGCATCCTGATCAAGGACGCCGAGGCGCTGGAGCGCGCACATGCGGTGAACCGCGTGGTGTTCGACAAAACCGGAACGCTCACCTCCGGCAGCCCGCGCGTTGTCCACAGCCAGGCCCTGGTCGGTGATAGTGCCGAGTTGCACCGCCTGGCGGGGGCCCTGCAACGTGGCAGCGAACACCCCTTGGCCAAGGCGGTACTCGACGCCTGCACCGAGCAAGGCCTAAAGGTTCCCACGGTAGCCGACAGCCAGTCGCTTACCGGCCGCGGCATCGCTGGCCGGGTGGAAGGCCGCGAACTGGCGCTGGGCAATCGGCGCCTGCTCGACGAGTGCAACCTGCAACCCGGCGCCCTCGCCACAGAAGCACAGGCCTGGGAAGCCGAAGGCCGTACCCTGTCCTGGCTGATTGAACGAGGCGCACAACCTCGCGTGCTGGGGCTGTTCGCCTTCGGCGACAGCATCAAGCCCGGTGCCGACCAGGCCATCGCAGCCCTGCGCAAGCGCCATATCAGCAGCCACCTGCTGACCGGTGACAATCGCGGCAGCGCCAAGGTGGTAGCCGATACCCTAGGCATCGACGACGTGCACGCCGAAGTGCTGCCAGCCGACAAGGCCGCCACGGTAGCCGAACTGAAAAAGCACGGTGTGGTGGCGATGGTCGGCGACGGTATCAACGATGCCCCAGCGCTTGCCGCCGCCGATATCGGCATCGCCATGGGCGGGGGCACCGACGTGGCCATGCAGGCAGCCGGCATCACACTGATGCGTGGCGACCCACGCCTGGTGCCTGCCGCCCTGGAAATCAGCCGCAAGACCTATGCGAAAATTCGCCAGAACCTGTTTTGGGCATTCATCTATAACCTCATCGGCATCCCACTGGCCGCGCTGGGTTACCTGAACCCGGTACTGGCTGGCGCCGCCATGGCGTTGTCCAGCGTCAGCGTGGTGAGCAATGCCTTGTGGCTCAAGACCTGGAAACCCACCAGCACCTCGCAGGAGGCCCCATGAATATCGGCCAGGCCGCCCGCCGCAGCGGGCTCAGCACCAAGATGATCCGCTATTACGAAGCCATAGGCCTGCTCAAACCGGCCACCCGCAGCGACAGCGGCTACCGCCTGTACCAGCCAGAGGACCTGCACAGCCTGGCCTTCATCAAGCGCTCACGCGACCTGGGGTTTTCCCTGGAAGAGGTGGGCAAGCTGCTGACCCTGTGGCAGGACCGGCAACGCGCCAGCGCTGATGTGAAGGCTCTGGCTCTGCAACACATCGATGAACTGAACCGGCGCATTGAGGAGTTGGCCAGCCTGCGTGACACCTTGAGCGAACTGGTAGCCCACTGCAAAGGCAATGACCGGCCTGACTGCCCGATACTCAAAGATCTCGCAAAAGGGGGCGAGTGCTGTCACTGACGCATTTGGCCCCCACGCCCACACCCTTGGTATGCCATATTAGCCTGAAGCCGACCGAATAGTCGCCAAATGCGCCTAGGCCCAATAAATACGGGCATTTTCATTCAAAAAACCCCGGACGCTGCCGATACAGTTTCTACCTGCCTCGCGTGTCGAAAAAAATAAATTCCGGGAGCGTCGATGAACATCAAACAGAAACTGACCTGGGCATTCGCGGTCATCGCCGCACTGCCCATCGTCCTCGTAGCCACCTTGGTGGTCATCAACCTGCGCGGCGAAGCCCGCGAGGATTTTCTTGACGGCAGCAGCCGGGAAATCCGCCAGGTCAGTAACGCGATGAACCTGTTTTTCCAGGGCATCACCCAGAACGTCGACTACCTGGCCAGCCTCCCGCAGGTCACCGGTAGCAGCGACAACGTCAAGAAACACATAGGCGCCGACGCCGCGCAAATCACCCCGAGCGAACAGGACAAGACACTGTTCGAGCTGTTCACGCGCCTGGCCAAGAGCCACCCGGACTACGCCTACGTGTCCTATGGCCTGCAAGACGGCGGCTACGCCTTCTGGCCAGGCGACCCGAACATGAGCAACTATGACCCGCGCACCCGCCCCTGGTACCAGGCGGCCATGGCCAACCCTGGCAAGACCCTGCGCACCGCCCCTTACTACTGGGCCGGCGACGATGCCGTATTGGTCAGCACCGTGCGTACCGTTGCCAACCAGCTGGGCAGCCCCGGTGGCGTGGTCAACATCGACGTATCGCTCAAGGGCCTGACCGAGATCGTCCAGCAGATCAAGCTGGGCGAAAGCGGCTACCTGATCCTCATGGAAAACAACGGTAACGTGATGGTCGACCCGCGCGATGCCAGTCACAACTTCAAACAGCTGGCCAGCTTAGGCGACGGTTATGCCGAGCTGGCCAAGGCCGGCAAGGGTTTGGCTGAAGTCGACATTGGCGGCGTGCGCTACATGGCCAACGTCTACCCCGACGAAAAACTCGGCTGGACCTTCATAGGCCTGATCCAACAAAGCGAAGTGATGCAAACCACTACCCGCCTGACCTGGCTCATCGGCGGCGTCGCGCTGGTGCTGGCCGCGCTGTTCGCCGTGGTCGGTGCCACTTTCGCCAAACTCATCGTGCGCCCCATCAACAGTGTTTCCAGTGGCCTGGAAGACATCGCCCAGGGCGAAGGCGACCTGACCCGCAACCTGGAGGTGCGTGGGCGTGATGAAACCGCGCAACTGGCCGGCTGGTTCAACCAGTTCCTCAGTGCCATCCGCAGCCTGATCCAGCACATCGGCGCGGCGGCGAGCAAGATCCTCAGCACGTCCACCAGCTCTACTCAGGTCTCCAGCGACATGGCCGAGGCCGCCGGGCGCCAGCGCGAAGCGGTGGACATGGTGTCCACCGCATTCCACGAAATGGTCGCCACCGCCAACGAGGTTGCCCGCTCCTGCAGCCAGGCCGCGCAATCGGCCGACAGCGGCCAGCAACAGGCCCGCGAAGGCCAGCAGCAGATCGATGCGGCCGTCAGCAGTGTCGACCGGCTGAGCCAGGAGATCGAGCAATCGGCGCAGTCGATTCAGCAGTTGGAGCGCGACAGCAATGCCATTCAGTCGATCCTCGGTACCATTCGCTCGATTGCCGAACAGACCAACCTGCTGGCGCTCAATGCTGCGATCGAAGCCGCCCGCGCCGGCGAACAGGGCCGTGGGTTTGCGGTAGTTGCCGACGAGGTCCGGGCGCTGGCCAAGCGCACCGCCGATTCCACTGCTGAAATCGACGGGCTGCTTGGCAACCTGGCCAGCCGTACCGCCGAAGTGGCCGAGCAGATGCATGCCAGCCTGGAAGTGTCGCAGCAGTCGGTCAGCCGCATTGGCCTGGCCCGCGACAGCTTTGGCCAGATACGCGAGTCGGTGGACATCATCCGCGACATGAACACGCAGATCGCCACCGCAGCGGAAGAACAGCACCAGGTTGCCGAAGACATCAACCGCCATATCAGCCAGATTCACGGTGATGCGCAGCTGGTGGCCGACCTGGCTCAGGCGGCGCGGCAGGACTCGGAAAGCCTGGCCGGGTTATCCAATGAGCTGGATTCGCTGGTACGACGCTTCCGTACCTGACCGGTTGTCTGCACCGGCCTCTTCGCGAGTTATCGGGAAGAGGCCGGTACCCCTGCTACAACGTCAACTCACCCGGTGTCGAGCCAAACAATTGCTTGAAGGCGGCGATATAGGCCGACGTCGAGTCATAGCCACAGCCCAGCGCCGCTTCGGTCACGCTCGCCCCCGTCTCCAGCAGCGCCAGCGACGACAATAGCCGCATGCGTTGACGCCAGTTGCGAAAACTCAACCCCGTCTCTCGCTGAAAAAGGCGCATGAGGGTCTTCTCCGAGCACTGCAGTTGGCGGGCCCACTGCTGCAGGGTCTGCACCTGATCCGGCGCGGCTATCAGGCTGTTGCACAGCGCCAGCAAGCCTGTATGCCGTGGCAGTGGCAGGGAAAACCCCACTTCAGGCAACGTACGAAGCTGGTCGAGCAGCACCGAGACCAAGCGGCCTTCCACGCTGTCGCCTTCGGGATAGTGCGGCGGGAACACGCAAAACTGCTTTATCAACTCACGCGCCAGCGGGGTCACTTCCAATACCCGGCACTGCGCCGAAGCCCACGGGCAAGCGTCGCGGCGAATGTACAGGCTGCGCATTTCCGCCCGCCCGGACGTCACCACTTCATGTTCGGCGTCGGCAGGGATCCACACGCCCCACTGCGGCGGCGCGAAATAGCTGCCATCACGCGTGTAGACACCCAGCACGCCGCTGATCGCATAGGAAAACTGCACCCAGTCGTGGCTGTGGCGGGTGGTCCAGGAGCCGGCCCCCAAGCTTTCAGCACGGGCATAGAGCGGCCTGGGCAAATGGACCAGGGCAGGGATGGCGCGGGGGTGTCCTATAATCGGCATGGTGAGTTCTTGTAGTTCTGACCAGACAAGCCTAACACCCGCCATCGCGACCCTGCAGCCCTTCAGGCAGTTACCGCTCGACGATCACTGTCACCCCTTGCCCGCCCGCCGCGCAGATCGAAATCAAGCCTCGCCCCTTCCCTGCCGTCGCCAGCAGTTTGGCGAGGTTTGCCAGGATCCGCCCCCCGGTCGCCGCAAACGGGTGCCCTGCCGCCAATGAGCTGCCTTTGACGTTGAGCTTGCTCCGATCGATCGCACCCAGGGGGGCATCCAGCCCCAGCCGCTCGCGGCAGAACTCGGCACTCTCCCAGGCCTTGAGCGTGCACAGCACCTGGGCAGCAAATGCCTCATGGATCTCGTAGTAATCGAAGTCTTGCAGGGTAAGGCCATTGCGCGCCAGAAGCCGCGGCACCGCATAGGCCGGCGCCATCAGCAGCCCTTCCTGGCCCTTGACGAAGTCCACCGCAGCAGTCTCGCCATCGACCAGATAGGCCAGCACCGGCAGGCCCTGTGCCTGCGCCCACTCCTCTGTGCCCAGCAGCACCAGCGACGCACCATCGGTCAGCGGTGTGGAATTGCCTGCTGTGAGTGTGCCCAAGCCACTGCGGTCGAACGCGGGCTTGAGCTTGCTCAACTGCGCAAGGGTCAAGTCCGGCCGCAGGTTGTTGTCGCGCGTAAGGCCCAGAAACGGTGTCAGCAGGTCATCCTGCCAACCCTCGGCGTAGGCCGCTGCCAGATGCTGATGGCTAAGCAGAGCCAGCTCATCTTGCTCGGCGCGACCGATCTGCCAGGCCTGGGCCATGCGCTCGCAGTGTTCGCCCATCGACAACCCGGTACGCGGCTCGCCATTGCGTGGCAGCTCGGGCTTGAGATGGCCCGGGCGCAACTGTAGGAAGGGCTTCAAACGCTCGCCCAGAGTCCTGCCGCGGTTGGCCTGCAGCAAGATGCGCCGCAACCCCTCATTGACCCCGATCGGGGCATCGGATGTGGTGTCGACGCCACCGGCGATACCGCTGTCGATCTGCCCGAGGGCAATCTTGTTGGCCACCAGCAGGGCAGCCTCCAGCCCGGTACCGCACGCCTGCTGAATATCGTAGGCCGGTGTCTGCGGCGACAGCCGCGAACCGAGCACGCATTCGCGGGTCAGGCTCATGTCGCGCGAATGCTTGAGCACCGCACCGGCCACTACTTCACCCAGGCGCAAACCGTGCAGGCGGTAGCGTTCTGTCAGGCCCTCCAGCGTGACCGTGAGCATCGCCTGGTTGCTGACAGTGGCGTAGGCACCGTTGGAGCGGGCGAAAGGGATTCGGTTGCCGCCCAGAATCGCGACCCGGCGAAGTGAACGCATGCGTAAATTCCTCCTGAAACAATTCGATCCGAACAGCCTAGGTGTTTTTGCCGCATTCGAACGACCTCTTCACAAAGTTGGTCCACACTTCAATGCTTGCCTTCAGGGAGACCCGCACATGAGCGACCGCTATCTCGGCTTTGCCAACTCCAACCTCGGCCGCCGCTTCGTCGATGCCCTCGGGCTGCCACGCCCGGCACCGCTGGAACGCTGGCAGGCCGGGCGCCTGCGCCCGGTGGAGGGCGCACTGGTCATCGGCGGTGGGCCTCTGGCAAATCAGGTCGAAGCCATCGCTCCACGCCTGACCGACGAATGCTACAGCTTCAATGGTGTAAGCCTGCAGGCTCCCGCCTGGGTGGCTGGCCTGGGGCCCAAGCTCAAGGCCGTGGTGTTCGATGCCAGTCATCTGTCCGACAGCGATGAGCTGAAGCAGTTGCGCGAATTCTTCCAGCCGTTGCTGCGCAGCCTGGCACCCTGCGCCCATGTGGTCATACTCGGGCGCGCACCGGAAGGCATCGACGACCCGCTGGCCAGCGTCGCCCAGCGTGCTCTGGAGGGTTTCAGCCGCTCGCTGGCCAAGGAATTGCGTAACGGTGCGACGGCGCAGCTGTTGTACGTGGATGAAGCTGCCGATGGCCAGCTCGAAGGCGCCTTGCGCTTCTTCCTGTCACCCAAGAGCGCATTCATTTCCGGCCAGGTGCTGCGTTTGCAGGCCTGTGCCAGCCAGGTCGAAGACTGGACGCGGCCGCTCGCCGGGCGCCGGGCATTGGTCACTGGCGCTGCACGCGGGATAGGCGCCGCCATTGCCGAAACCTTGGCACGTGATGGTGCCGAGGTGATGCTGCTGGACGTGCCGCAGGCCCAGCAAGATCTCGATGCCCTCGCTGCCCGCCTGGGCGGCAAGGCGCTGGGGCTGGACATCTGTGCCAGTGACGCAGCCGCGCAACTGCTCCAGGCCTTGCCTGATGGCATCGATATCGTCGTGCACAACGCCGGCATCACCCGGGACAAGACCCTCGCCAACATGACCCCCGATTACTGGGACGCCGTCATGGCGGTCAACCTCAAAGCACCCCAGGTACTGACCCAGGCGCTGTATGAAGGCGGCGCCCTGGGCGCAGATGCACGCATCACTCTGCTGGCCTCGGTCAGCGGCATCGCCGGCAACCGCGGCCAGGCCAACTATGCCGCAAGCAAGGCCGGGCTGATCGGTTTTGCCCAGGCCTGGGCACCCAAGCTCGCCGGCCAAGGTGGCAGCATCAATGCCGTGGCTCCCGGTTTTATCGAGACGCACATGACCGCCGCCATGCCCATGGGCCTGCGTGAAGCCGGGCGGCGCCTGAGCTCGCTGGGCCAGGGCGGGCGCCCGCAGGATGTCGCCGAGGCCATCGCCTGGCTCAGCCAGCCCGGTTCCGGCGCGGTGAATGGCCAAGCGCTGCGGGTCTGTGGCCAGGCATTGATGGGAGCTTGAGCATGAACCGGCACTGGCATGACCTGAACAGCCCCGACTCACGCGCAAGCCTTTATCTGCGCGCGGCCAGCAAACGCAAGATCAGCGGCCACGCCCTGCCAGCCGATGGCCTGCGCTGCTTCATCCCTATGCAGCCCGGCAATCTCGCGGCGTACCGCAATCTGTGCCACTTCACCGATGACGGCCGCTTGCCGGGCACCTACCCCCATATCATGGCGTTTAACCTGCAGTTGCAGTTGCTGACCGCCCACGGCTTCCCTTTCCCGCTGCTGGGCCTGGTACACCTGCACAACCGCATCGAGGTGCTGCGCCCCCTGGGTGGTATCGACGGGCTGCACTTTGCGGTGTTTGCCGACAACCTGCAGCCACATGCCAAAGGCGGCACATTCGACCTGATCACCGAAGCCGAAGATGGCCTTGGCCTTTTGTGGCGCGAAACCAGCCGCATGCTGGTGCGCGGCTTGAAACTTGAAGGGCAGCCCGAAGAAAGCGAGGAAAGCGAACCGCAGCCTTTGCCTGAGACGACCCGCTGGTACGCCGACAGCGATATTGGCCGGCGCTACGCCAAAGTCTGTGGCGACTACAACCCGATTCATCTGAGCGCCACAAGTGCCCGGTTGTTTGGCTTCCCCAGGGCGATCGCCCATGGCATGTGGAGCAAGGCCATGGCGCTGGCAGCGCTGCGTGGGCACCTGCCAGGCAGCGGGTATGCCTTCGAAGTGGATTTCCGCAAGCCAGTGCGGTTGCCCTCGGAGGTGGTATTGAGTGCCAGCGCCGCCGGCCCTGCCGGTGAGCTGCGCCTGGATGGGCACGGTGAGCTGCTGCACATGGTCGGGCGCTGGGGTTCGCTCTGAAGGCCGCAGGCTGCTTTGGCCCCTTGAATCCTCTTGCTTTGCATTGGGGCTGCACGGAAGCTATGCGGCACTAGGAGAACCGCAATGAACCTGCAAGAACTCACTCAACGCCTGCACCAGATCCGTGACAACAACGACTGGCGCGGCTTCCACAGCCCGAAGAACCTGGCCATGGCCGCCAGCGTGGAAATGGCCGAGCTGGTGGAAATCTTCCAATGGCTCAGCGAAGACGAATCGCGCCAACTGCCTGCGGACAAGCTCGCCCACGCCGGCCAAGAGGTAGGTGACGTCATTCTCTACCTGCTGCTGCTGTGCAGCGAACTGGGCCTGGACATGGAGCAGGTGGTACGGGCCAAGCTGGCCGACACCGAAAGGCGCTTCGCCCGATGAACGACCGTCACTTCGATGAGCTGGCCACTCGCTTCGCCGAGAAGATCTACGGCGGCGCCAAAGGCGCGATCCGCCTGGCCGTGCTGCAGGCCGACCTGGCCGACGCCCTCCCCGACCGCCCGCTGCGGGTACTCGACATCGGAGCCGGGCTCGGCCACATGGCTTTATGGCTGGCCGAGCGCGGTCACCAACTGACCCTGGCCGAGCCGGCCGCACCCATGCTCGAAGGTGCCCGCACGCGCTTTGCCGATGCCGGCCAGACCGCCACGTTCATCCAGGCGCCATGGCAGGACCTGCTCGGTCAGCTCACCGAGCCCTACGATCTGGTGCTGTGCCACGCCGTGCTCGAATGGCTGGCCGAGCCAGAGAGCATCCTGCCAGTGCTGCACCAACTGACCGCACTTGGCGGGTGGTTGTCCCTGGCCTTCTACAACCGGGATGCGCTGGTTTATCGCAACCTGCTCAAGGGCCATTTCCGCAAGTTGCGCAGCAACCGCCTGGAAGGTGAAAAACAGAGCCTCACCCCGCAGAAACCGCTTGATCCACGTGAGCTCAAGGTGCAACTTGATCCTCTGTGGCAGGTCGAAACCGAGAGTGGCGTGCGAGTTTTCCACGACTACATGCCCAGGGAATTCCAGGCCAAGGCCGAGATGCTCGACCTGCTGGAAATGGAACTGGCCCACCGCCGCCACCCGAGCTTTGCCGGGCTTGGCCGCTACCTGCACTGGATGTGCCGCCCTCGCTGAACCACCCGCCGGGAGGATTTCATGCCGTACCGCCTGCTGTGCCTGGCCTTGCTCCCGCTTGCCCTCAGCGCCTGTCAGGGCAGCAACCCGTACGTTGCCAGCAGCCGCCCCTTGCCGCCGGCCCCCGCGCAGGCGGCCAGCACCTTCGACGCCAGTGCCTACCCGGCCCCACCGCGTGACTATGGCCGTTACCGCAGTTGGAGCTGGCGCGACGGCCAGTTGCCAAGCGGCACTGCTGACGCCGCCCCGGGGCAACTGGCCGATGCCGTCAGTGGCGCCCTCGACCAGCATGGACTGCGCCCGGCCAGGGGCGCGACCGGCGACTTGCTGGTCAGTGCCGACATGCGCCTGGAGCGGCGTTTGCGCCAGGTACGCGACTATGACTACTACGACCCCTACTACGGCCCGTCCCCCTACGGCGGTGTCGGTTTCGGCGGTTACCGCAACGGTTACGGCGCCTATGGCAGCGTGCCGATCGTACGCACTTACGAAGTTGAAGTGATGGTGGTGCGCATCGACCTGTTCGACGCCCGCAACGGCCAGCCGGTGTGGAGCGCGAGCGCTGAAAGCGGCAGTGACAAAAGCTCGCCGCGTGACCGCGAAAGCGCATTGCGCGAATCGGTACACAAGGCACTCAGCGGCTATCCTCCCAGTTAATGCCTAACGGAGAACCATCATGTTGCGTCGCTTCGTTCTACTGTCATTCGTGCTGTTGCTTGCCGCCTGCTCCAGCAACAACGTCCAGCAGGATTTCGACGCCAGCCGAGACTTTGCCGCGTACCGCAGCTGGGCATGGCAAGAGCCGGCCCTGCACTACCGCCCGGATGACCCGCGTATCAAGAGCGACCTCACCGAACAGCGGATCCGCCAGGCCGTCGCCGACCAGCTCGACCAGCGCGGCCTGCGCCCGGCACAAGGCAATGCCCAACCTGATGTCACTGTGCGTGCCTACCTGATCGTCGAACAACGCCAGCAGCAGATCACCACCAACTACGGTGGTGGCTGGGGCGGTTATTGGGGTGGCTATTGGGGCGGGCCGATGTACAACGAAACCCGTAGCGTCGATTACAAGGTAGCGACCATCCAGGTCGACATGTTCGATGGCCGCGACGGCAAGCTGGTCTGGCGCGGCAGTGCAGAGCAGATCATGAACAACTACCCGCCCAGCCCTGAGGAACGCAACAGCGCCATCCAGAAGACCGTTGGCCAGGTACTGGGCAATTACCCGCCAGGCAGGGCCAGATGAGCATGGCATAGCCCGTTCGTCAGATCGCGTCTACCCTGTTGATAAACCTGCTGAACGGGTAGACGTGTTCAACGAATAAGGATCGACCTGCCAATGCAAAGCATTGTTCTGCTGATGTGGCTTGCCTTGTGCACTGAACAGGATATTCGCGAACGCCAGATCGCCGATGTCCTGACCTTGGGCGTAGCAGCCTGTGCGCTGATCTGGCTGTTCTTCACCGGCCACACCTGGATTGGCGCCGACGCCAGCGATGCCGGCTGGGCATTGGCCATCGTCATGCTATTGACCTTGCCCGGCTACATGCTCGGCCACTTCGGCGCTGACGACGTCAAGCTGATGGGCGCCCTGGCGTTGGCGACCAGTCATCAGTATGTGCTGGGGACCTTTATCGGTGCCGGCGTCAGCGTGTTGCTGTGGCTGGTGACTCGCCGCCGCCTGTGGACCCTGTTCAACCCCAAGGTAAAGAAGCGGCTGCAGGCGCTCACCGAACAAATGGGCGACAAACAAGCCTTCGTGCCTTATGTGCTGGCCGGCTTTCTGCTCACAGCGGTATGGATCCAATAATCAGTCCCGTTGTCCGATAACTTGTACATGCGTTGTACAGGTTCGCAAGCAGCGTCTATGGTTAAGCTGCCAGAGCGTCTGGCCCGGGAGCAGGGCCGCTTAGGAACAGGGAGTTGATCGTGAACAAGTCATTCAGCGAGGTGAAGGTTCTGGTGGTCGATGACCAGCCCCTGATCGTCGAACAGTTGTGTGAGTATCTCGAAAATCAGGGCCACCATTGCGTGGCCGCGCATTCAACAGACGAAGCCATCGAGCGCTATGTGGCAGATGAATCCATTGGCCTGGTGCTGTGCGACCTGCACATGCCCGAGCGCGATGGCATTGAACTGGTGAGGGCGTTGAAAGAAATTGCCGGGCGCCAGCGCGTGTTCGAAGCGATCATGCTCACTGGCCGAGCCGACAAGCAGGACGTGATTCGTGCGCTGCGCGAAGGCTTCGCTGATTACTACCAGAAACCCGTTGACCTCGACGAACTGCTGGAAGGCGTGCGTCGCCAGGAGCAGGTTTTGCTGGAGCGCAAATCCAACTTCCAGAACCTGGGCAGTCTCAACAAACGGTTGCAAGACCTGGCGGGCTGCATCGATGAGCTTTACCAGGACCTGGAGAAAGCGCGGGGCCAGGGCGTCCACCGCCGCGCCAGCGATGTCGAAGAGGGCGAGAGCGATCTGCCCGCCGCCTTCGAGAAGCTCTCACCACGCCAGCTGGAAGTGGCCCGGCTGGTGAGCAAAGGCAAGACCAACTACCAGATTGCCTGCGAGCTCGGGATCACCGAAAACACCGTGAAGCTGTACGTTTCGCAGGTGTTGCGACTGACCCATATGCACAACCGCACGCAACTGGCGCTTGCGTTGACACCCAGTTCGTCGCCGGTGCACCAGCGGTTCACCACCCATTGAGTGAAACGGTCTTCACAGGCCCTGTCACCGGCAGCCGCCGATAGGGCCTGAAGACCCGACGCTCAATCCAGCTGATAGCTGACGCTCAGCATCAGCCGAGGCCGGCGGTTCAGGCTGTCCAGTGCCACATCCGCCAGCGGCTTGGCCACCTCCAGCGCCACATTGCCATATCGCCCGCCTGCCAGGCGCACGCCCAGCGCTGCCGAACTAAGGTGCGCATCCTCGAAAGGCCCGCCGTTGTACCAGGCGTGCGCCGCATCGAGCACCGCATAGGGCTGCACCCGTTGCAACCAGGCACGGCCAGCCATAATGCTGTAGTTGAGCTCGTAAGCCACACCCCAGCCCTTGTCACCTGAGGCCTGGTCGCTCGGGTAGCCGCGGCCGAAACGCTGCCCGCCAAACACCGCTCGCTCACTGTCGGGCAGCCTGTAGTCACTCCAGTGCACTGCGGCCGACACGACGCCCTGCCACTTTTCAGACAGTTGGTCGCTCTGCAGCCCGGCGATCCGAAAGCGCAGAAAGTCCATGTCGTAGTCCGCATCGCTACGCGCCCCCAGATAATCCATACCCTGATAGACCCCGGCGCTGGCGATGCGCAGGCGACCGGGATCTGCCTTGCGCCAGTCGCCTTCGAATGACAGCGCGCGAACATAGGTGTCGTACTCGGGTAAGCCGCCCGCCCGATACTCAATGTGCTCGCCGACCGAATAAAAACGCCCGGCCACGTTCACCCATTCGTTCGGTGCAATCATCAGGGGCTGGCCGAGGCCAATAGAATAACGCTCGCTCTCAAGGCGCTGATTGATGTCGGCACCGCCATCCAGCCGGACACGAGTACGCGGCTCACTGCGGTACCGTGCAGCGCCTAGCAGCAATTGGTTGCCGTGAGCGTCCAGAGGCTGGCTGTAATCCAGGCGCTGGTAATCAACGTGTTCGTCACCGGCCGGCAGCAGAAAGCTCGCAGTCAGTTGCTCGGCAAAGCGTGTCTGGCCATTGCTGGAGATTTTGAACAGCGCCTGCAGGTCCCCGCGGCTGCCGTCACTCAGGGTCACGCCAGCATCAACTGGCCTGCGCCACGCACGTATTTTCAGACGGTTCGCGTCTTCAGGGGCGGGCCCCACCGCCACTTCAGCCTTCACATTGATACCCGGTAGCCGCTGCACCGCGCCGACATAGCGCTCGAGCGTTTCCTGGGTCAGTGGCCGCTCGGCCAGCAGGCGTCCTGTCACCTGCTTGAGGTAGAGCGCGGGCGGGCCGATATCACCCAGCAGTTCATAGCCCTGGATGTACCCTTCCACCAGCACCACATGCACACGGCCATCGGCAAAGTCCTGAGGTGGCAGGTAGGCATACGACAGCGGGTAGCCATCATGCTGGTAACGCTGGGTCAGTCGCTCAGTGAATTGCTGCAGATCACCCAAGGAGATCTCGTGCCCAATCAATGCTTGATAGTGCTCACGCAATTCACTCAGCGGGTAAACCGTACCGCCCTCGAAGCGCACCTTGTGCAGTACGAATCGGGCATCTGACGGCAAGCTCTCGGGTGCAGCAGGTAACACGACATGCAGCGCCGGGGTAACGGGGCGATAGGTATCTACCGGCAGGTTGGCGGTGGGCAGGCGGCGCTCGTATTCATGGGTATCGAGAAAAGCCGGCAACGGCTCGGCAAGGGCCAGGCTGGCCCAGGTCAGCAGTAACAGGGGCACGACCGCAAGACGCATAGGACGCTCCACGATCCCTTGGGCGCCGGGGGGTCGGCCGGCCACACCCATCACCAGCAAGCGTAGGTGCTGCCCCGGCAAACGTCGAACGGCTAATCGCTGACCTGGAACGCCACCCGCGCGGTTTCACCGCTCTCATCGAGTGCGCTGAGCTCGATCTGCCCGGCCTGCTCAAAGCGCACCCGCATGCTGCCCTGGCCCTCGGTCTGGCCAAGGGGCTGGCCGTTGAGGAACCACCAGCGCCGCCCACCCCCACCCAGGGCCGAAACCTGCAGTTGCAACGGCTCGCTGCTGGTGGCCGGGCGGCGCAGGTTGTCGCCTGGGCGTACACCGACGATAGACAGGGGCGGTGCCGTGGCAGGTACCTGCGGCGGGCAGCTTGGGTCCACCGCCGGCAGCCGCGCCGCACGCCGCTCGACCCGCGCCAGCCAAGGCTCGAGCGGGGCCGGCCAAAGGGCGACATCACGCGCGTGGGCACCTGGGCACGAGCCATCCACCCGCAGCCCCCGCGCGTTGACCCAGACCTGCTCACGCAAACCCAGCCCAAGCGGTTGATCGGCTGCCTGCAGGGTCGGCGGGGTGGTGCCGTCGAGTGTCCAGGCAAAGCGCTGGCGCCTGCAGTTGGGGTCTTGCCGGTTCATGGGCTGGCCCAGCGGCCAGCAGATCGCGGCCACGCCAATGCTGGCGGGCACCTGTTCGACCGGCACGCCAAGGCCCCGCTGGCTGTCACGGTTGGTCAGCAGGTCGTGAATCTGCAGCATCAGCGGCGCCGCCGAAGCCAGGCCGAACTGGCCGGGCACTGGGGTGCCGTCGGGCCGGCCAATCCACACGCCAATCAGATAACGCGGCCCGACGCCGATCGACCAGGCATCACGAAAGCCATAGCTGGTACCCGTTTTCCAGGCCAACTGCGGGCGTTGCACCAACTGCGCGTGCGGGTCACGGTCCGGCCGCGCCTGGCCGCTGAGAATACGGCGGATGATCCACGCCGCCCCCGGTGACAGCAGACGCCGCTCCAGCAGCGGATCCTGCGGTTGCAGACGCACCCGTGCACTGTTACCGCCACGGGCCAATGCCGCATAACCACCCACCAGCTCCTCCAGGCGGCTGCCTGCGCCACCGAGGATCAACGACAGATTAGGCTCGGCCAATGGCGGCAGCGCCAGCGGCATGCCGGCCATGCGCAGTTGCGCAGCAAAGCGCTTGGGCCCATACGCTTCGAGCAACTGCACCGCCGGCAGGTTGAGCGACAAGGCCAGCGCCGAACTGGCCGAGACCGGGCCGCTGAAACCCATCGAGAAGTTGCCAGGCCGGTAATCGCCATAGCGGCGCGGTACATCCTGCAGCAGCGATTCGGAATGGATCAGGCCGTCGTCCAGGGCCATGCCATAGAGAAACGGCTTGAGGGTCGAGCCCGGTGAACGCAGCGAGTGGACCATGTCGACGTGGCCGAAACGGCGCTCATCGGCAAGGTCGATCGAACCCAGGTAGGCACGCACGGCCATGCTCTGCGCATCCACCACCAGCACGGCCGCGGAGGTACGTTCCGGCAAGCGGGCACGCCAGCCCAGCAGCAGGTCCTCGAGGCGCCGCTGCAACGAGGCATCGAGCGTGGTGCGGATCAACGGCGGGCTGCCGGGAGTGTTCAGGCGGCGCGCCAGCAGCGGTGCCAAGGCTGGCTCCTTACGTGGGGCCAGCAATAACGGCTCTTCGGCAGCTTCCTTGATCTGCCAGGCAGGCCACACCTGATACTCGTCCAGGCGCTGCAGCACCTTGTCCCGCGCACGCTGGGCGCGTGCGGGGTGACGGTCCGGGCGCAACCGGCTGGGTGCCTGGGGCAGCACTGCCAGCAGCGCCGCTTCGGCAGGCGTGAGGTGCATCGGCGATTTGCCGAGGTAGGCCCAACTGGCCGCCGCCACGCCCTGCAAGGTGCCACCGAAGGGTGCGCGATTGAGGTAGATCTGCAGAATCTCGTGCTTGGACAGGTGCCATTCCAGCTGCGCCGTACGCCACAGTTGCCGCAGCTTGCCTGCCAGCGTGCGTTCGTGCGGGTCGAGTAAACGCGCAACCTGCATCGACAGCGTGCTGCCACCTGAAACAACCCGCCCGCCGCGCACGTTCAGCCATGCCGCGCGCACCAGCGCCAGCGGGTTGACCCCTGGGTGGTGGTAGAACCAGCGGTCCTCATAGGTCAGCAGCGCCTGCAGGTACAAAGGCGAAACCTCTTTGGGGCTGACCGGGTAGCGCCACACGCCCTCGGCATCGGCGAAGCGCCACAAGGGCGTGCCGTCTTCGGCCAGCACGACCCGCGCCAGATCATCTGCCGGCATGGGCAATGGCCAGATGCGGTCAGCCAGCCACAACAGGCCGGCGATGCCCACCAGCGCCACCACACTGGCGCGCAGGATCCTTGCCGCTCGGGTGCGCGGTCGCGCTAAGCTAGGCATCGGGAACCGACCGGGCCAGGTGATGGCCAAAGGCTTGGGGACGGCAACCTCGCCGATTCGTACATCAGGAAGCAACTATGCATGTAGAAGGTTTTTTCGAGTGGCTTGGCCAGGCACTGGGTTCGTTGATCCGCTTCATCGTCGACGCGTTGAGCGGCCTGTTCAACCTGCTGGCCAACGCCGGGGGTAACTTCATCGATGGCCTTGCGCGCACATTGGGCATGGACACCTCACTGGTCAGCATCCTTGCTCTGGTCGTCGGCCTGCTGCTGCTGTACTCGGCAATCCGCGCCTTCATGCGCGCGTCCATCATCCTCGGGATCATCTGGCTGGTGCTGGGGTTGTGGGTGATGAGCTGGGTGATTCATTGAGCGTGCACCGTCAATTGTAGGAGCGGCCTTGCGTCGCGATCGGGCGCGCAGCGGCCGCAAAAACGGCACACACGATACTTCTTGTTCACCACAGTTGCTGGTCTGGGGCCTCTATGAGGCCCTTTCGCGACGCAAGGCCGCTCCTACAAAAGAGCAGCATGCCCTACCTTGATTTAACCGTCATCTCACCCTGCCCATCGCCCACCGCCTGCAGATTCGGCCGGTACATCGACTCCACTTGCGGCGGCGGTATACGGTAGGTGCCAGGGGTCACCGCTCGCGCCAGATACAACAGGTGAGTGGTGCCATAGCCGTCGAGCTTGAGCGCCGCCACATACCGGTCATCACGGTATTCCTGATGCACCACGCTGGCGTTTTGCATCGACTCACGCCACTGCTTCACTGCGCTGCTGGCATTGTTCAGGCTGGCAGCGCTCTGCGCCAGGTTCTGGTTCTCCAGCTCCAGGCCCGCCGGCAACAGGTCGACCACCAGCGCATCCGGAACCCGGTCCGTGGCCTTGAGCGCCAGATGCACCAGCACCAGGTCGCCGCTGCGCACGTTGTGCAGGTCCAGTAGCTGGCCGTTCATGCCCAGGTATTCGCGGCGGATCTCCATACCGTTGCCGCCCGCGGCAGGCGCCTGACGTGGATAGCCCGAGAGGGTCAGTTGCTGGTAGACAGTTTCACTGCCTTCGTTCTGCACACTCAGCGGCGAGGCCAACAGTGGGCCTTCGAGCTTCATGCCAGCGTCGCCATTGCTGAACTCCCGCACCTCACCGGCACTTTCCAGGCGCGCCTTCCACGGGCTCTCAGGCTTATCGAGCAAGCCACGCCCGGCCAAGTACAGCGCATTGCGCTCCTGCGTCGACAGCCAACGGTTGGCTGCCAGCTCATCAGACAGCGCGAACAACCGCTGATCGACCTGATTACTGGCCAGATCACTCTCCTGCAGCAACGCCAGGATCAGTGCCTGGTCACGCAGGCTGCTGCCGTAATCGGCCATCCAGCCTTTGCTGCGGCTGATACCCAGGCCTGCTTGCAATGCCTCTTGCGAACGCGGCTTGTCGCCCATCTTGTCCAGCGCCACCGCCAGTTGCACCAGCGGCAGGCCGGAGCGCGCATCGGCGCGCCGTTCGAACAGGCTGCGCAAGGCACCCAGCGGAGCCTGCTGGCTGCGCGAAAGCACCAGCGCGGCATAGGCCTGCACGGCAAAGCGGGTGTGTTCGGCGTTCTCGCTGTAGTCGACCTCAATCAGGTTACGCTCCTGCAAGTAGCGCAACAGGCGTTCATTGGCTTTCCTCAGCGCGTCGGCCGGCACACCGTAGCCTTGGTCACGGGCCCTGAGCAGGAAGTCGGTGACATAGGCGGTCAGCCAGTACTCCTCCTCGCTGTCCGAACTCCACAGGCCGAAACTGCCGTTGTAGCGCTGCATCCCCAGCAAGTGTTCGATGCCCATTTCGATCTTGCGCTTGCGCACCTCGGCCGGCTCTCCCTTGATCCCCAGGCGCTTGAGGCTCTGCGCATCGGCGTACAGCGAGGGGTACAGGCCGCTGGTGGTCTGTTCCAGGCAACCGTAGGGGTAGGCTTCGAGGGCACGGATCTGCTCGGCCAGGTTCAGTGGCGGGCGGCTCGACAACGCCAGGCTGGCTTCCAGCCCGGCAGGTTCGAATGCTGCCAGGTCGGCTTCAGGCAGCGTCCAGGGCTGGTCCTTGAGAGCCACGCGGTAATGCTTGAGCACGGCCGGGTACGCGGGGCGTACGCCCAGCGTCCATTCACGCTCGAAGGTGTTCAGCGGCTCGCCCGGCAACTGCAGGCCATTGACCCGTACATGCACCTTGCCCTGGCCCAAGCCACCCTGCGCCTGCACCGGGATCATCAGGGTGGTGTGCTGGCCCTCGGCCAGGGCAACACGCTGCTGGGCGCTCATTGCCAGGCTCACCTGCCCCTCGGTGCTGATATCGACAGTCAGCTGCTGGGCCAGGCCGGAAAGGTTGGCCAGGTCCAGCGCCAGGCTGGTGCGGTCGCCACCGGCAAGGAAGCGCGGCGCCGAGAGTTCGGCAATCAGCGGGGCCGCCACCACGGTCTTGCCCTCGGCCATGCCGAAGTGGTCCTCGGTCCAGGCCTGGGCCATCAGCCGCAGTTCGCCATTGAAGTCGGGAATATCGACGCTCGCCTCGCCCTCGCCCTGCTCGTTCAGGGTCACCGGCACACTCTGCCGGGCAACGATGGTGACCGTGGTGTTGGGGCGCTTGCCCCCCTTGGCCATGGCTGCGTCACCGCCGAAGGCCAGGCTGGCCAGGCGCCCCTGACCGGCTTCGATCAGTTGGCCATAGATGTCCAGCTGGTCGGCGCCATAGGCCTTGCGGCCGAACAGGCTGGCGTATGGGTCAGGGGTCTTGAAGTCGGTGATGTTGAGGATGCCCACATCCACAGCAGACAACAGCACATGGGCCTGTTTGGGAATACTGCCATCGGCATTGGTGGCCTTGATCCTGACCGTCAGGGGTTGCTTGGGGCGCATTTTTTCCGGTGCCTGCAGGCTGACCGCCAGCTTGCGCTCGGCGCGGCCCAGCGGCAGGTGTAGCACACCGACGGCACGCTTGGGCGTGGCATTGGCCTTGCGCTCACCCGGGCGGATCACCAAGGCACTGATGTACAGGTCGTGGCGAGCCCACTGCTTGTCCAGTTGCACATCGAAGGTCTTGCCTTCGGCGGGGACGTCGATCTCCTGCCACCACAGCGGGCCATCGCTGGATTCGATCATCAGGTAGCCATTGCCGGCAGCTGGCGGGGTTACCGTGACCTTGGCAGTAGCGCCATCAGCGTAAGCCGGCTGGTCCAGCGCCAGCTTGACCTGGTCGGGGCGCACTGCGCCGCCTTCGGCATTGTCCTGGGCGCGATACCCCGCCCAGAAGCGTTCGCTGGACACCAGGCCAGTCTGTGGGTCTTCCACCTCGACGCGGTAAGGCCCCCACTCGACCTGGAAGGTCAGCTTGGCAGTCGAGCCCGCTTGTACGTTGACGCTTTGCTCGCTCTGAGTGAGGAATTTTTCGTTGTAGTTGTAGCTCCAGCCGTCGCTTTGCGAGTAGTTCCAGTAGTAATCGCGGCGCTCTCGGATCAGCCGTACCTTGAGGTCGCTTGCAGCGAGCTTGTTGCCGTCTCGGTCGGCCACCAGGAACTCGAATTCCACCGGGCCGTCGCTGTCGGTTTCCTCGCCCTCGAACACGCCACGCAGGCCAGGCAGGCGGTCGGCGGGCCAGATCGGTTGTTCGAGACGACGGGTGATCGGTCGGCCACCGGACTCCTGCAAGCTGGCCTGCACGGTCAACTGCAGCGGCGAGCGCGCTTCGGCCCAGCGGCTTTCGATATCGACCACGGCCTTGCCAGCCTCATCGAGGGTCACTTCATCCAGCTCCAGGTCTTGGTTCAGCTCGGTTTCGGTGACCGAACCAAACTGATAACCCGGCAAAGCAGGTACCGCTTCGCGCAAGGGCGCAAGTACGCCTGGCCGCTCAGGCGATTGCCCGCCGCCGGCGCACCGTAGAGGTACCGGCCATTGACCTGGACCTGCGCCGTTTCTTCGGGCGAGAGCGGTGTGCTGCTGCCCTTCAGTTCAAGCGCCAGGCGTTCAGGAAGGAAGTCTTCGACGAGGAACTCATAGACCTGCTTACGCCCCCCGCCAAGGTCGAGCAGCAGTTGCCAACGACCGGTCGGCGCTTCTGTAGCCAGTTGCAACTGGTACTGATAAAGGCCGTTGGCATCGGCCTCCCAGACAAACTTGCGGCTGACCTGCTCATCCGGGCGGCGTACCTCCACACTGACCGGCTGGGCCTTTACCGGCTTGCCATCCTGGTCGCGCAACAGGCCGTTGAGCAGCACCGTCTCACCCGGGCGATACAGGTCGCGCGGGCCAAAGATGAAGAACTGCAGCGGGTTTGCCTGCGGGCCGGTGATGTCGAATTCGGCCAGGTCCAGCGCTGCAGTGTTCAGGCGTAGCAGTGTGGTATGCACACCCTGGGTCGCGATCAGGGTATCGGCCTTGGCCGTGAGCGGCAGCTGGGCATGGCCTTGGCCATCGGTCTTGGCCTGGGCCAGCAGCTTGCCCTTGTCGTCATGAAGTTCGAGGTTTACCTGGTTGAGCGCCTTGCCGCCCTCCAGGGCCTGGGCAAACACGTCAAGACGGTCGCGATAGCGGTGGGCCGAGACGCCGATATCGCTGAGGGTGAACAGCGTCGCCGGCTGCGAATAATCGTAGGTTCCTGACGCGCGCATCACTGCCAGGTATACGCCCGGCTCCTGCAGCGGCTTGATCCCGGCGATCGGCAGCAACACGGTCTCACGGGTATTGCGCGCCGGGTTGAGGTCGAACCGGCCGCTGTAGACCAGGTCGGCCAGGGCCAGGGTTTCCTTGGACTGGTAGTAGTAGAGGCTGCTGTTGCGGCCCCAGTTGACCAGGAAGGTCGAGAGCATGTCCGGCTTGACCCGGAAAAACTCGACATCGACCTTGTCGACGTTCAGGGCAATCACCGGCAGGCCCTCGGCCAGCCGCGTAGGCAGCAGCGAGCCACGGCTGGCGAAGCCGATGGTCGGCTGCATGTCGCGGGTTTCCAGGCGGGTCACCGACTCGCTTTCCAGCTGCTTGCCGTTGACAGCCAGCAGGCCCTTGTCGACGGTCAACACAAGCTTGCGCTGCGGCTCGAGGTGACGCAGGCGCAGTTCCATCTGGTTGTCGGCAAGCTCCCAGGCACCGTCGACCTTGCCTTTGACGGTATCGACCAGATGCAGCTTGGCAGCGAAGTTCTGCTTGGCGTCCAGCGGTGCGGAAAAACTGACCGAGAGGGCACTGGCGCCGTCGAGCTGCACTTCCGAAACATCCAGCACGCTGAGCTCACGGCCTTCGTAGCGTTTGGCGAGTTCGGCAGGGTCCTGGCGCTTGGGCGCAGCAGATTCGGCCGGGGTGCTTGCCGCCGGTTTTTCGGTGGCGGCAGGTGTGTCTGGCGTGGAGGAATCACAGGCACTGAGCAGGGCCAGCGCGCAGGCCAGCAACAATCCTTTGTTGAACATGGAGTGGGGACTCTAATCGGCAGCGTATGCGTGAAGGCAGCAACTATAGCGCAACGGCAGGTGGCTGGCCGTTAGAATGCGGCCTATCGATCCAGAAGGGCCGCTATGCGGGCCTGTTTTCCCAGGAACTCAAATGTCGCAAATTGCCACCGACTGGCAGCACCGCCTCACCCACCGCAAAGTCTGGGCCCTGGCCGCACCGATGATTTTGTCCAACATCTCGGTGCCCTTGGTGGCCCTGGTAGACAGCACGGTCATCGGTCACCTGCCCCACGCCCATCAGCTTGGCGCGGTGGCGGTGGGTGCCACGCTGTTCACTTTCATGGTCGGCCTGATGGGCTTCCTGCGCATGGGCTCCACCGGCTTCGCTGCCCAGGCCGCGGGGCGTGCCGACGGTGCTGCGCTGCGCCAGGTCCTGGTGCAAGGCCTGCTGCTGGCGGTGGGCTTTGCCCTGCTCATCGGCCTGCTCGCCCTGCCCTTCAGCCAACTGGCGCTGCACGCGATGCAACCGAGCCAAGCCTTGCAGCAATCAACCGAGGCCTTCTTCCATACCCGCCTGCTCGGCCTGCCGGCGGCGCTGGCCAGCTACGCGCTGGTCGGCTGGTTCCTCGGCACCCAGAACGCCCGAGCACCGCTTGCCATATTGCTGACCACCAACCTGCTGAACATCGGCCTCAACCTATGGTTCGTTCTTGGCCTGGATTGGGGAGTGCTGGGGTCGGCGCGGGCGTCGGTGATCGCCGAGTGGTCGGCCGCACTGCTGGGCCTGGCCCTGACCCGCCCTGCCCTGCGCGCCTATCCCGGGCATATCGCCTGGGCGGCACTCAAGCGCTGGCAAGCCTGGCGGCCGTTGCTATCGGTCAACCGCGATATCTTCCTGCGCAGCCTGGCCTTGCAGCTGGTGTTCCTGCTGATCACCGTGCAAGGCGCGCGACTGGGCGAGGCCACGGTGGCGGCCAATGCACTGCTGCTCAACGGCCTGCTGCTCACCGCCTACGCCCTCGACGGCCTGGCGCATGCGGTGGAAGCCCTGTGCGGCCATGCCATTGGCGCCCGCGATCGCGACACCCTGCGCCGCTCGCTGGTGGTGGCCTGTGGATGGTCATTGATTACCAGTCTGGGTTTTGCCGGGCTGTTCCTGCTGGCCGGGCATTTGTTCATCGACCTGCAGACCGATATCGAGAGTGTACGCGCGGCCGCCTATCCGTACCTGCCGTACCTGGCGGTACTGCCATTGGTAGCGGTGTGGAGTTACTTGCTGGACGGCCTGTTCATCGGTGCCACGCGGGCGCGGGAGATGCGCAATGCAATGCTGGTTTCGGTGCTGGTTGCATTGCCGCTGGCGTGGGCCATGAGTGGCTTTGGCAACCACGGGCTGTGGTTGGCGTTTCTCGGGTTCATGGCGTTGCGGGCGCTGACGTTGGGATGGGTGGGCTGGCGCATGCAACGAAAAGGACTGTGGATTCACTGATGCTGGGGCTGCCTTGCAGCCCTTTCGCGACGCAAGGCCGCTCTACGGGCGACCGCTGTAGGAGCGGCCTTGTGTCGCGAAATGAGGGCGCAGCCCTCACCTGCACACTCACAGCCATACACAATCCCAGTGAGAATACTCGCCAGCACGCTGTACCAGTCCGGCACGGATTGGGTTGGCGATGATGTATCGAGCAACGGCCCTGATGTCCTGCTCACGCCGTAACGCTCGGTCATGGAAGCCAGGTTGCCAGATACGGCGCCTATCAGCTCCGGCTCGATAAAGCGCGCAACTGCTTCGAGATTTGAATGCGCACATCAATTCGCCAAGCGTTCCGTGGCCTAGCTCGATCAGCCAGTGCAGATGATCTGGCATCAAGACCCACGCCAGCGTTCGACAGCACGCTTCCTGATCGCTTAGCCGCAACTGTTGAATGGTGGCTGGGGCGAAAGGAAGATTCTTGAAGATTGGAGCGCGATTGCGGGTAACCGTTGTTAATAGATACAGCCTCCCCTGCTCCGAGTGGCGGCCTTTGCGCAAACGGTGATTGCCTTGACGGTCCATGTCGGTATCCCTTGAACATTGCGTTCAACGGTAGTCAGCCCCATGCAGCCGGGTACGTTTGTTCCTTTTCCTGATGTGACACCGGTGAGGGCTGTGCCCTCATTCGCGACGCAAGGCCGCTCCTACAGGGGTAGCAGGAGCGGCCGTGACAATCACGACGACAGGTAGGAAGACCGGGTCAGCCCCAGGCGCAGTGCATCGAGGAACTGGGTACGCTCTCGGGCGCTGATCTTGGCGCTGGCCACTTTGTCGCGGTAGTGGGTCATCAACTCCTCCGGCGACAGGTGCACATAGCGCAACATGTCTTCGATGGTGTCGTGGGTCTCGATACCGGCGTGGAACACGCTGCCATCGGCGTTCTGGTAAATGTTCACCGAGTCGGTATCACCGAACAGGTTGTGCATGTCACCGAGAATTTCCTGGTAGGCACCGACCAGGAACACGCCCAGCAGGTAGTCCTCACCGTCCTTGAGCGAGTGCACCGGCATGCTGGTCTCGATGCTCTGCTCGTCGACGTACTGGTTGATCTTGCCGTCGGAGTCGCAGGTCAGGTCCTGCAGCACTGCACGGCGCAGCGGCTCTTCGTCCAGACGGTGCAACGGGATGATCGGCAGCACCTGGCCGATGGCCCAGGTGTCCGGCAGGCTCTGGAACACCGAGAAGTTGCAGATGTACTTGTCGGCCAGCTTGTCGTTCAGTTCGTCCAGCACCTGGCGGTGCGAGCGCTGGCGGGCCTTGAGCGAGTTGTGCAGGCGACGGCACACGGCGAAGTAGCACTGCTCGGCCAGGGCCTTTTCGGCCAGGCTGATCTTGCCATCGGCATATTGCGCTGCCACGTCACCCATGTAGTGCGTGGCGCGCCAGTAGGTCTCGGTGACCATCTCGATGTCGGTCGGGCCGAGCAGGTCGGCCAGCCACTGCACGGTCTCGGGCAGGCTTTCCTTGTTTTCGATGGTCGGCACGTCGTCGTTGTGTTTCTCGACGTCGGTCACCTGGATCACCAGCATGGCGTGGTGCGCAGTCAGCGAACGGCCACTCTCAGAGAAAATGTGCGGATGCGGCAAGCCCTGCGCGTCGCAGAACTCCTTGAGCATGCCCACCACCACGCCGGCATAGTCGTCCATGTCGTAGTTGATCGAACTGGCGTTGCGCGAGTGGGTGCCGTCGTAGTCCACACCCAGGCCACCGCCCACGTCGATATGGTCGACGGGCAGGCCCAGGGCACGCAGCTCGCCGTAGTAGCGGATGGCTTCCTTGAAGCCGTGCTGGTAGTCGGCCAGGTTGGCGATCTGCGAACCCATGTGGAAGTGCAGCAGGCGGATGCCCTGGTCCAGCCCGGCATCGCGGAAGCGCTGCACGACCGAAATCAACTGGGCAGCCGACAGGCCGAACTTGGACTTCTCGCCACCGGTGTCTGCCCACTTGCTCGAAGCCAGCGACGACAGGCGAACGCGCAGCCCAACCTGCGGCTTGACCTTGAGCTCGGCGGCCTCTTCGATCACCAGCGCCACTTCGGACTCTTTCTCGATGACGATGAACACGTTGTGGCCGAGCTTCTGGCCCATCAGCGCCAAGCGGATGAACTCGCGGTCCTTGTAGCCGTTGCAGACGATGGTGCCGCCCTTCGGCGCCAGCGCCAGCACCGCCAGCAGTTCAGGTTTGGAACCCGCCTCCAGGCCGATGGAAACGTTCTGCGTGGCGATGATGTTCTCTACCACCGCTTCCTGCTGGTTGACCTTGATCGGATACAGCGCGGTGTACTGGCTCTGGTACTCAAGGCGCGCGATGTTGGCGTCGAAGGCACCGGTCAACTGGCGCACGCGGTCCTGCAGAATGTCGGGGAAGCGTACCAGCAGCGGCAGCGACAAGCCGCTCTGGCGCAGCTCATCGACCTGCTCGAACAAGTCGATCGGCGCGCTCTGAGGGCCGTTGGGGCGCACTTCGACGCGCCCGGCTTCATTGATGGCGAAATAACCAGCGCCCCAATGGCGGATACCATAAACACTACGGCTGTCGGCCACGGTCCATTGGCTACCATCGTCTTTGCGTGTGCGTCGTACGGACATTCAAGTCCCCTATAAAGTCGAAAACACTGCCCCACATGGTGGCGGGCGCAGTGTAAAAGCTGGAAATGACGATTCATCCGTGCCCAGCAATAGACCCTGGTCACGGGAACGAGTTTAGAAAGCGCTGGGCAAAAAATCGCGTGATGGCCTCAGCCCCCGGACTTTTTCGCCTTGAAACCCTGTTTGGTCAGCTCGCCGATCAACAGCTCGACATGGTCGCCCTGGATCTCGATAACCCCGTCCTTCAGAGCACCGCCGGTACCGCAGCGGCGCTTGAGGGTGGTGGCCAGCTCCTTGAGCTGGTCTGGCGGCAGCGGCACGCCGGTGACAGTGGTCACGGTCTTGCCGCCACGGCCTTTGCTCTCACGGCGAACACGGGCGATGCCGTCGCCTTCGGGGATGGTTTGCTGCTTGCAGATGCAGGCATCCACCGGCTGGCTACAGTCGGGGCAGTGCCGACCGGCGTCGGTGGAAAACACGAGACCGCCAAGGGCGGAAAAGGAAGAAGCTTTCTTGGCCACTTTTGTTCCTCTGTGCTGAGGACAAAAACTGGTCGGCAGGAGCCGACCGCGAAGCCCCACTCTGGCAGGGGCGGCGCTACTGCCGCAAGATCCTGCAACAGCCCGAAAAGGGCGCGCAGTGTAACGATAAATCAGGTGATTGCTAAGTACCGGAATGCGCCATTTTGCGAAAGATTTGCGACTCATGGGACCTGGGACCGCAAAGCGGCCCCAGCCTTAGCCCAGACTGACCTTGTACCGCTGCAGCGCCGCCAGCGAGTCCGGACAGTAGGGCTTGCTGAGGCTTTCTGCCTCAGCCTGGGCGAGGCTGATGAACCTCGCCTCGCTCACCTCTTCAGGCTGCAACCGCAGCGGCGCGTCCGACACTGCCGAATACACCGCGCACCATAACCGGTTGTCGGGCTGGTCGAAGTAGAACCGTTCGTGGAAACGCAACTCGGCGCCCTCGATGCCCAACTCCTCGGCCAGTTCACGGGCCGCCGAGTCGGCATACGCCTCCCCCGCCGCCACCATGCCCCCTGCGGCCACATCCCAATAGCCCGGATACAGCGCCTTGCTCAAGGTGCGCCGGTGTACGCACAACTCACCGGCGCCATTGAACAGCAGAATGAAGGTACAGCGGCCAATCAGACCACGCTCGCGAAGCTCTGCCCTGGGCAGCGCACCAAGCACCTGATCGGCTTCGTCCACCCAGGCGACCAGTTCGCGGTCGGAAGCCGCCCGGTGGGCGGCCTCGTTGGGGCTTATAGCCATGTTCAACCCTGCGACAACAGTTGACGCAGGTCGATGACCGCCGCGTTGGCCCGCGAAATATAGTTGGCCATGACCAGCGAGTGGTTGGCCCACATGCCGAAGCCGCTGCCGTTGAGCACCATCGGGCTCCACAACGCTTCCTGCGACGCCTCCAGTTCACGAATGATCTGGCGCACGCTGACGGTGGCATTCTTCTTCGCCAGCACGTCAGCGAAGTCCACTTCGATGGCACGCAGCAGGTGCGACAGCGCCCAAGCCTGGCCGCGGGCTTCGTAGAACACGTTGTCGATCTGCAGCCAAGGCGTTTCCACCACCTCCTCGTCCACCTGCGGCGCTTGGCCAGCAACCACCGATTCGGTCTTCAGGGTGGTATTGAGCTTGACCCGGCCAACACTTGCCGACAGGCGCTGCGACAGCGAACCCAGGCGCGTGGCGACATCGCCCAGCCAGTTGTTCAGGTTGTCGGCACGGGTATAGAAGATCGCACCCTTGTCGCCAGCCGCCAGGCGGGTCTGGTAGCGGGCAAGCGATTTGATGCCCTCTTCGAACTCCGATTCGCTCGATGGCAGGATCCAGCTCTTGTTGTCGAAGTTGAAGCGCGGCTCGGCCTTGGCAAGGTCCGCGTCCTCGGTGGACTGCGACTGCGAGCGGGCGAAGTCTTTGCGCAAAGCGCGGGACAGGTCACGCACCTGGACCAGCACGCCGTATTCCCAGCTCGGCATGTTGTCCATCCACAGCCCCGGCGGGAAGCGATCGTTGGAAATGTAGCCGCCCGGCTTGTTCAGCAGGGTTTCGGCCACAGTCTTGAGCGTTTCGATGGTGGTGTAACCAATCACCATCTGCTGGCCGTTGCGCTCGGCTGCTGCCTGGGCATTCTGCTGCACCGGGAACAGCTCCGGTTCCTGGCTCCAGTACCAGCCCAGCCCGATGCAGACCAGCAGGTACAACCCGATCAGGGTCCCCAGGGCTCGGCTCCAGAGGCCACCCACATAGCTACGGGCGGCAGCACCGCGGCCATCGACACGCTCACGGGGCTCGGCCTTGGCCTCGCGGTTTTTCCAGTCCAGCATGGCTTTGTCCTTATCAGTCACGACGGTTCAGGGCTTTTGACCACAGGCCAGTGCCAGGGTGCCACGGCAAGCCCACGTTGCTGCACTATAAAGCAGACACCACCGTACGCATAAGCGACCAATCGGTCAGCAACTGAATATTCGTCATCAACGCTTTGTTGATCCCGCGCACTCGCATGCCTGGAAAGAACTGCTAGCATAGAGCCATCATCGCACCTGCATATCCCACTAATAAGTAGTCAGGACATGACCCAAGCCGCGGAGCCGAGCCAAGAGCGCCTCAAGCAGGAGCTCGATCACCTGTTGCAACGCCTGTCGCGCACTCGTTTGCGCCAGGGCGACCAACTTGATCAGCTGACGTTGCCACCTGCCCGCAGGCCGGTGTATCTGCTGCTGCGCGACCATGAGCGCGCCGAGCGTCTGGCCCAGCAACTGGAGTTCTTCGGCCTGAGCGTGCAAGCGCTGTTCAGCGTCGACGCTTTGCTGGCGTCAGTGGCCGAGCAGGCACCCTCTGCCATCGTGATGGATGTCGACTTCAGCGGGCCAGGTTGCGGCATGCAACTGGCGGCACAGGCGCAGTCGGGTCTGGAGCAGCCGATCCCGCTGCTGTTCTTCAGCCTGCACGAAGCCGACACGCCAACGCGCCTGGCCGCAGTACGCGCAGGTGGTCAAGCATTTCTCACCGGCACACTGGAAGCCTCCAGCCTGCTTGAGAAGCTCGAGATCATGACCAGCACCGCGCCTCTTGAACCGCTGCGCGTGCTGATCATCGACGACTCGCGCACCCAGGCACTGCACACCGAACGCGTGCTGGGCAGCGCCGGCATGATCACCCGCAGCCTGACCGACCCGATCCGCGCCATGGCCGAGTTGGCCGAGTTCCAGCCCGACCTGATCATTCTCGACCTGTACATGCCAGCCTGCTCGGGCCCGGAACTGGCCAAAGTGATCCGCCACAACGACCGCTACGTCAGCGTCCCCATCATCTACCTGTCCGCCGAGGACGACCTGGACAAACAGCTCGACGCCATGAGCGAGGGCGGCGACGACTTTCTGACCAAACCGATCCGCTCGCGCCACCTGATCACCACTGTGCGCAACCGTGCTGCCCGAGCGCGCCACCTCAAGTCGCGCATGGTCCGCGACAGCCTTACCGGCCTGTACAACCACACGCACATCCTGCAATTGCTGGAAGATTGCAGCTTTCGCGCCCGTCGCGAGGGCCAGCCGCTCAGCTTTGCCATGCTCGACATCGACCACTTCAAGAAGATCAACGACCGCCATGGCCACCCCATGGGTGATCGGGTTATCAAAAGCCTGGCGCTTTTTCTCAAGCAACGGCTGCGCAAGACCGACTTCATCGGCCGCTATGGCGGCGAGGAGTTCGCCATCGTCATGCCCAACACCGCACTGGATGCCGCGCACAAGGTTCTCGACGAGATTCGCCGGCGCTTCGCCGAAATCCTCTACCCGGCACAGCCTTGCGACCTGCGGTGCACGTTCAGTGCCGGGGTGGTGCAGCTGGACGATGAGCTCGATGCATTGAGCATGGCCAGCACCGCTGACGAGGCGCTGTATCGGGCCAAGCATGCGGGGCGCAACTGTGTGGTGCGGGTCGAGCCTTAGCCGGCCGGCCCGCGCCCATTAGATAGCGTTAAGCCACCATCGTCATCACTCCGTCACAAAATAGCAATAACTTCAGGCACCTACCCCTCCACCCCCGCAGGAAGTTCGCGGCTATGCGCCTGAAGTGGCTGACCAATTTCAACACCCTGTTGCTGGTGACCGTGTGTATCGCTCTGGGCGCGACCCTTTGGTGGTCGCAGCGCGCCCTGGAGCGCCCCTATCAATTGATGGAACGCTATCTGGGCCTGTCGCAGCAGTTCCAGAACCAGGCCGCGCGCAACATCCAGGCTTATCTGGGCAGCGGCGACGCCCTGCGCCATGCGGCGGCGCTGGAGGCCAACCAACAGCTTGGGCAGGCACTGGCCGACTGGCCTGAGGAGCTGGCCGGCCAATTGCGCCCAAGCCTTGATACCCTGCAAGCCTTCACCGCCAACGAGCTGCTCGCGGCCGGCAAACTGGCCGGCGACCCTCAAGCCTTGCTGTTGCAGGCCGAACGTGAACTAGGCGCCAATTTCGAACAACTGGCCGGCTATGCCCGCGACAGTGCCAGCAGCGAGGCGAGCCGTTACCTGCTGCCGTTGCTCGACGCCAGCGTACACCTGGGCCGCCTGTCGCTGGCCCGTGACAAACTGGTCAGCGGCGGCCGCGCCGAGCTGGCCGACGAGGTGGAACGCGAGCTGCAACTGATCCGCGCCCAGGCTCAGGTCATCGACAACCTGCCGTTGCTGGGCGTGACCCGCGCCGCCGAATCCAACGCTGATGATTTCGCCGCCATGATGGGCCTGGAAACGCAGGCCGCCGGGCAACAGGAAGACGTTGCCGTTGGCCTCAAGCGCGAACTGCAGAGCCTGCTCAACCGCTACCCTGGCGAACTGCAACGCACCCGCGAACAGATCGAGCGGCGCACAGCCCTGGCCGCCAGCACCAATGAACGGCTCGACGCCGTGCAAAAAGCCATTGCCAGCCTTGAGCCTGAAGTGCGCGGCCAGCACGCCCGTATCGCCAGCGAAGTGCGCCTTATCCAGGGCCTGATGATCGGCCTGATCCTGCTGATCGCCCTGCTCATCGACACATTGCAGCGGCGGCTGACGCGCACCCTGACCGGCCTGGCCCCGGCCCTGTCGCGATGGGCCGAAGGCGATTTCGCCGCCCCCATCGCCCTGGGCAAGACAAACCGCGAGCTGCACGACATCCAGGAATCGCTCAACCGCCTGCGCCAGTACCTGGTGGAGCTGGTCGGCACCATCCGCCACAACGCCGAGCAGGTGGCCGGCAGCAGCCACGCACTGGCCGGCATGAGCGCCGCCCTGCATGACGGCGCAGAGCGCCAGGCCGGTGACACAGGGCAGATCCGCGATGCGCTGGGCGAACTGGAAGCCACCATTTTGCAGGTGGCTGATGATGCCAGCTCCGCGGCCGATGCCAGCCGCGATGCCGGCCGCGCCGTGGAGCAAGGCCAGACGGTGATCGGCCAGAGCCTTGGCGGGCTGCGCACGCTGGTCGATGAGGTGCAGGGCAATGCCCGCATGATCGAACAGCTGGCCGAGGAGTCGGCCACCATCGGCGGTGTGCTCACCGTGATCAGATCGATCGCCGAGCAGACCAACCTGCTGGCATTGAACGCCGCCATCGAAGCCGCCCGCGCGGGCGAAATGGGCCGCGGCTTTGCCGTGGTTGCAGACGAAGTACGCTCGCTGGCACAACGCACCACGGGCGCCACTGGCGAGATCCAGACCTTGATCGACCGGCTGCAACAGGCGGCACGGGAGTCGGTGACAGGTATGCGGGCGCAACTGGAACATGCGCAAGCCACAGCTGACCAGGCTCAGGCTGCCGATGGCGCGCTGGACGAGATCGTCAACGCGATCCGCACCATCGCCGATACTGCAGTGCGCATTGCCGACGTCACGGCGCAGCAGAGTGATGCGGTGAGCGAGATTCGAGGGCACAGCGAGCGGATTCATGAGCTGGGTGAAGACAACCTGCAGCGCATCGGTGAAGGGCGCGAGCAGGGCGAGCAATTGCTGACCCTTGGCGGCGAGCTGAACCGTGCGGTGCGGGCCTTCAGGCTGTGATCGTTTGCCTGCACTGCCCCCCAACCAAGGCCAACTCCGCTATCATGCCGGGCACGTTCCACCTCGCGAGTCCGCCATGCGCCGCCTGTTTTTCCTGCTGTTCCTGCTGCTGGCCAGCCCTGCCTTCGCCACGGGCCTGCTCGACAACCGCCCCAGCGCCACCCTCGGCGCCGCCTCGCTGAGCAACAGCGCAGACTTTTTGCCCGTACATGAAGCCTTCAAGCTCAGCCTGGTCCAGGCCGATGCGCACACCATCAAACTGCGCTTCGTCGCCACCGACGGCTATTACCTCTACCGCCATCGCTTCCAGTTCCGCAGCGAACCGGCAGACATCACCCTGGGTTCGCCGAACATTCCCAAGGGCGAGGCCAAGCACGATGAGTTCTTCGGCGACGTCGAGGTCTACCACGGGGTGCTCGACATCGAACTGCCGCGCACCGACGCCCGCGCATTCACCCTGCTGGTCGGCTACCAGGGCTGTGCCGACAAGGGCCTGTGCTACCCACCAGAGACGGCACGCCTGAGCATCGACGGCGCAGGGGGGAGCACGGCCGACGCCCCGGCGACGGCCAGCGAGCAAGGCTGGAGCTGGAAATCGTTGCTGCTGTTCTTCCTCGCCGGGGTCGGCCTGACCTTCACGCCCTGCGTGCTGCCAATGCTGCCGATCCTCTCTGGCGTGCTCCTGCGCGGCCAGGTCGCCGGCCTGCGCGGCCTGGCCCTGTCGCTGGCCTATGTGCTGGCCATGGCCGCCAGTTTCGCCCTGCTGGGGGCGCTGATGGGCCTGTTCGGTGCAGGCCTGAACCTGCAGGCGCGGCTGCAATCGGCTTGGGTACTGGTGCCTTTCGCGCTGTTCTTCGTGCTGTTCGCACTGGCCATGTTCGGCCTGTTCGAACTCAAACTGCCACAGGCCTTGAACAATCGCCTGGACACGCTCGCCCACCGCACCAAGGGCGGCTCGCTGCTGGGTGCAGCAGTGCTGGGCGTGCTGTCCAGCCTGCTGGTTTCGCCGTGCGTCTCGGCACCATTGGCCGGCGCCTTGCTGTATATCAGTGCCAGCGGTGACGCCCTGGGTGGCGCACTCAAGTTGTTTGCCCTCGGCCTGGGCATGGGCGCGCCATTGTTGCTGGTAGCTACTGGGGGCGCGGCCTGGCTGCCAAAGAGCGGGCCTTGGCTGAACACCGTGAAAAACGCTATTGGTGTGTTGCTGCTGGGCCTCGCCATCGGCCTGCTCAGCCGCGTGCTGCCGGGGCCGGCAACCTTGTTGCTGGTCGGTTTCCTGAGCGTGGGCGTAGCCGTTTTCCTCGGTGCGCTGGAGTTCGTGGTCAAGGCGCCACGCCAACGTCTGGCGCAACTGCTGGGCCTGGCCCTGCTGGTCTACGGCCTGGCCTGCTGGTACGGCGCCCTCAATGGCCAGGGCGACCCGCTGCGCCCATTGCCTGCGCCAGCGCCGACAACCGTCGGCAGTGGCCCGGCAGCTTCGGTGGATGCCTGGCAAACCGTCACTACGCCGGCCGCACTTGACGCGGCCCTGGCCGAGGCGAAAGCTGCGGGGCAGCCGGTCTTGCTCGACTGGTACGCCGACTGGTGCATCAGCTGCAAAGTCATCGAGCATGAAGTACTCAACGCAGCGCAGGTCCAACCGCAACTGGGCGCATTCAAGTTGCTGCGTTTCGACATCACCGAAAGCAACGCCGAGCAACGTACCCTGCTCGACCGCTACCAGCTGTTCGGCCCGCCTGCACTGTTGTTCTTTGCCGCGAACGGCAGCGAAATGACCACCGATCGGGTCATTGGCGAGATAAACGCCGCCGAATTTGCGGGTGTTCTGGCGCGCGTGCGCGGCAAACTCGGTCTATAACTTCCCGCGTGCTGGCATATTTCTGCGAACGAGTGACCAGATTTTAATATTTGGTCACATACTTCGCGCGAACCTCGGACATCGTGCTGGCTATTGCCGGGAACTGGACACTTGCCGTCGCTTTACGGCACACTCGCCGCGCTGTGTCGAATTGCCCTACAAATCCAAGGAATCTGCAGATGGCAACGCTACTGGTGCTTCACGGCCCCAACCTGAACATGCTCGGGCTCCGCGAACCGGGCCACTACGGCGCCGTGACCCTGGCCCAGATCAACCAGGACCTGGAACAGCGCGCCCGCGCCGCAGGCCATCACCTGCAGTACCTGCAGAGCAATGCCGAGTACGAGCTGATCGACCGTATTCACGCCGCACGCAACGAGGGTGTGGACTTCATCCTGATCAATCCGGCTGCTTTCACCCACACAAGCGTCGCATTACGTGACGCATTGCTTTCGGTGAGCATCCCATTCATCGAAGTGCACCTGTCCAACGTGCACAAACGCGAACCGTTCCGTCACCACTCCTACTTCTCCGATGTAGCCGTAGGGGTGATCTGCGGCCTGGGCGCCAGCGGGTATCGCCTGGCCCTGGAGGCCGCACTGGAACAACTGGCTGCCAACGCACAGCCCTGATGATAGAAGCCCTGGCCTGAGTGGGCCGGGGTTCGAGAAAAACGTTTCAGATACGTTTTTAACTTAATGCCCCCTGACCGAACCTTTGGGAGTTGATGATTAATGGATATCCGTAAAGTCAAGAAACTGATCGAGCTGCTGGAAGAGTCTGGCATCGACGAACTGGAGATCAAGGAAGGCGAAGAGTCGGTCCGTATCAGCCGTCACAGCAAGACCCCAGCCGCTCAACAGTTCTACGCACCTGCGCCAATGGCTGCCGCGCCTGTAGCTGCTCCGGCCGCTGCTGCCCCGGTTGCCGAAGCTGCCGCCGCTGCCCCGGCCCTCAAAGGCACCGTGATCCGTTCGCCAATGGTCGGTACCTTCTACCGCAAGCCTTCGCCGACCTCGCCGAACTTCGCTGAAGTTGGCCAGAGCGTGAAGAAAGGCGACACCCTGTGCATCGTCGAAGCGATGAAGATGATGAACCACATCGAAGCCGATGTCGGCGGCGTTATCGACGCCATCCTGGTGGAAGACGGTCAGCCGGTTGAGTTCGACCAGCCGCTGTTCACCATCGTTTGATTCGCGGAGAGCCAACGATGTCTGGGAAGCTGGAAAAAGTCCTGATCGCCAACCGCGGGGAAATTGCCCTGCGGATCCTGCGTGCCTGCAAAGAACTGGGCATCAAGACCGTCGCCGTGCACTCCACGGCCGACCGCGAACTGATGCACCTGGGCCTGGCAGACGAGTCGGTCTGCATTGGTCCTGCTTCGTCCAAAGATTCGTACCTGCACATCCCGGCGATCATCGCCGCCGCTGAAGTGACAGGCGCTACCGCCATCCACCCGGGTTACGGCTTCCTCGCGGAAAACGCCGACTTCGCCGAGCAGGTGGAGAAGTCCGGTTTCGCCTTCATCGGCCCGCGCGCCGACACCATTCGCCTGATGGGCGACAAGGTTTCGGCCAAGGACGCGATGATCAAGACCGGCGTACCGACCGTACCGGGCTCCGATGGCCCGCTGCCGGAAGACGAAGAGGTCGCCCTGGCGATCGCGCGTGATGTCGGCTACCCGGTGATCATCAAGGCCGCCGGTGGTGGTGGTGGTCGCGGTATGCGCGTGGTGCACAAGGAAGAGGACCTGATCGCCTCGGCCAAGCTCACCCGTACCGAAGCCGGTGCAGCCTTCGGCAACCCGATGGTCTACCTGGAGAAGTTCCTGACCAACCCACGTCACGTGGAAGTTCAGGTGCTGTCCGACGGCCAAGGCAACGCCATCCACCTGGGCGACCGCGACTGCTCGCTGCAGCGTCGTCACCAGAAGGTACTTGAAGAAGCACCTGCCCCGGGCATCGACGAGAAGGCCCGCCAGGAAGTCTTCAAGCGTTGCGTCGATGCGTGCGTCGAGATCGGCTACCGTGGCGCCGGTACTTTCGAGTTCCTGTACGAAAACGGCCGTTTCTACTTCATCGAAATGAACACCCGTGTGCAGGTTGAGCACCCGGTCTCGGAGATGGTCACCGGTATCGACATCGTCAAGGAGATGCTCAGCATCGCCGCTGGCAACAAGCTGTCGATCCGTCAGGAAGACGTGGTGATCCGCGGCCACTCGCTGGAGTGCCGGATCAACGCCGAAGACCCGAAGAAGTTCATTCCGAGCCCAGGCAAGGTCAAGCACTTCCACGCCCCGGGTGGCAACGGCGTTCGCGTCGATTCGCACCTGTACAGCGGTTATTCGGTTCCGCCGAACTACGACTCGCTGATCGGCAAGCTGATCACCTACGGCAAGGACCGCGACGAAGCCATGGCGCGCATGCGCAATGCCCTGGACGAGATCGTCGTCGACGGCATTAAGACCAACATCCCGCTGCACCGCGACCTGGTGCGTGATGAAGGTTTCTGCAAAGGCGGCGTGAACATCCACTACCTCGAGCACAAACTGGCCAACCAGGAGTGATCGCGTTAGCGTGATGCAGCGAAGAACCCCGGCCCTGTGCCGGGGTTCTTTTTTGTAGGGCTGCTCTCAGACCATCGGTTATGCGTTACCACGTTTACCGGCCCGATCGCTGGCAAACCTGCGCCTACAGTCAGATCAGTGCACTGAAAAACAGTGAAGAGCCCGTTGGACCCGGCTCGCCGGCGATTGGCCTGCAAGGCAGCCCCTCAAGTCATCCACAAACACACCGCACTCGCGTAAACTGCCAGCCTTCGCGCAGCCTCGGGCTGCCCCTCTCGATTTACCAAAGGTGCCCGCCATGCCTTGGCTGCAAGTACGCCTGGCCATCAGCCCGGAACAAGCCGAAACCTACGAAGACGCCCTGCTCGAAGTCGGCGCCGTATCGGTCACGTTCATGGACGCCGAAGACCAGCCCATCTTCGAACCCGACCTCAACACCACGCCGCTGTGGTCGCACACGCACCTGCTGGCACTGTTCGAGGCGGACGCCGACCCTGAGCAGGTATTCGCTCACCTGCGCCTGCTGACCGGTGCGCAGCTGCCGGAACACCAGGCCGAAGTGATCGAAGATCAGGATTGGGAACGCAGCTGGATGGACAACTTCCAGCCAATGCGCTTCGGCCGCCGCCTGTGGATCGTGCCAAGCTGGCACGAAGCGCCGGAAAAGGACGCAGTCAACCTGCTGCTTGACCCTGGCCTGGCCTTCGGCACCGGCACCCACCCGACCACCGCCCTGTGCCTGGAATGGCTCGACGGCCAACAGCTCGAAGGCACCCAGGTGCTGGACTTCGGCTGCGGCTCGGGCATTCTGGCCATCGCTGCATTGTTGTTGGGCGCACGCGAAGCGGTCGGTACCGACATCGACGTGCAGGCCATCGAAGCCTCGCGTGACAACGCCCAGCGCAATGGCGTCGCCGACGAGAAGCTGGCGCTGTACCTGCCCGAGCATATGCCGGCCATGCAGGCCGACGTGCTGGTCGCCAATATCCTGGCTGGCCCTTTGGTCTCGCTGGCGCCGCAGCTGTCCGGCCTGGTACGCCCAGGTGGTCTGCTCGCGTTGTCTGGCATCCTTGCCGAACAGGGTGAGGAGGTCGCCGCGGCCTACGCCGCCGACTTCGAGCTGGACCCGATCGTCGTGCGCGACGGCTGGGTGCGCATCAGTGGTCGCCGCCGCTAAGCGGGCCTAAAATACTTCTCTGCACAGCTCCCGGATCGCCGCATGACCGACAGTTTCGTCACCCAGTGCCCGCATTGCCAGACCAGCTTTCGCGTCACCCATCACCAGTTGAGCGTGGCGCGCGGCGTAGTGCGCTGCGGCCATTGCCTGCAGGTGTTCAACGCGGCGAAGCAACTGCTGGAGCAGAACCGCGCCAGCGCCGCCCCGGCCGTGCCGCCGATACCGGTGGTCGCGCCCGTCACCGCGCCCGAGCCCCCGGTCAGCGAGCGCTCAGCCGCCGAGCCGCAAGACTGGGCAGCCACAGCGCAAGCCCTCGACGAACTCGACCTGGACCAGGAACTGGCCCGCCTCGAACGCCGTGGCAAGCCAGACGAGCCGCGCCCTGCCGCGCCTGCCGATGCACTGCAGGCACGGCGTGACGAGCCCGCCGCCGAGCCCCATGGCGACGCACTGTTCGGTAATGCAACCGACGATCACCATGAGCCGCTGGAAACCGTCGATCCCGCCCCGGTACTGCTGGAGCAGGAGCCACTGGACCTGGAGCCCGCCCCAGGCGATCGCACCGAGCCCACACTGGACGGCAACCTGGACCTGGACTTCGATGATGAACCTGCCACGCATCGGGCTGCCGAGCGCGATAACGCGCACGACTTTTCCGAGCGGCTGTCGCCAGATGACGAACCCGTTCACGAAAAAGGCCTGAGCGCCCGCGATGATGACGATACGGATCTGCATCTGGCGGCGCACGATGACACCCCTGCCCCGGCGCTGACCGGCGAGCGCCTTGAACCTGGCTTCGCTGCCAGGCCCCAGCGCCCGTCACGCAAGGAGCCGCTCATCGACGTGGTCGACGACCCTCTGCAACTGGGCTGGGAGAAGCCGCGCCCCCACTGGGGCAAACGCGTGCTCTGGGGCTTGCTCACCCTGCTGGCCGCCGGCCTGCTGGCATTCCAGTACGTGTGGTTCCATTTCGACGAAATGGCGCGCCAGGACCAGTACCGCCCGCTCTTCCAGCAACTGTGCCCGATGCTTGGCTGCGAGGTGCCCACCCGTGTCGACATCGGCCGAATCAAGAGCAGCAACCTGGTGGTGCGCAGCCACCCTGACTTCAAGGGCGCGCTGATCGTCGATGCGATCATCTACAACCGCGCGCCCTTCGCCCAGCCGTTCCCGCTGCTGGAACTGCGTTTTGCCGACCTCAATGGCCAATTGATCGCCAGCCGGCGCTTCAAGCCGAGCGAGTATCTCTCGGGTGAATTGGCCGGCCGTGGCGAAATGCCCAGCCAGACGCCGATCCACATTGCCCTGGACATCCTCGACCCTGGCCCGAAAGCAGTGAACTACAGCCTCAGCTTCCGCTCCCCCGAATAAACGTCGAGCGGCAAGCTGCAAGAGAAGCGAGCCGACAACCGGTCTGCTTCCTCTTGCCGCTTGAAGCTGAAGCTTGTAGCCCAAAGGCATAAGCCTACAACTGTTCAGAATTTATCCAAATCCATCTTTATCCGGTCACCGAGAGCGGGTATTATGCCAACCCTTTTTCGACTCCAATGATTCGGCCCCACAACAGGGAACACCTATGTCGGCGGTACGCATCGGCCCATACACACTACGCAACAACCTGATCCTCGCGCCCATGGCCGGGGTCACGGACCAGCCTTTCCGTACACTTTGCAAGCGCCTGGGCGCGGGCATGGTGGTGTCGGAGATGGTCAGCAGCGACATGAGCCTGTGGAACAGCCGCAAGTCGAGCCTGCGCCGCATTCACGAAGGCGATCCCGAGCCGCGCTCGGTACAGATCGCCGGTGGCGATGCGCAGATGATGGCGGCGGCGGCCAGGGCCAACGTCGAAGCTGGCGCCCAGATCATCGACATCAACATGGGTTGCCCGGCGAAAAAAGTCTGCAACAAAGCTGCAGGCTCTGCTTTATTGAGAGATGAAGTTTTGGTCAGCGAGATTCTCCACGCCGTCGTCGGCGCGGTGGACGTCCCGGTGACCCTGAAGATCCGCACCGGTTGGGACCGGGCGAACAAGAACGGCCTGAACGTGGCGAGGATCGCCGAGCAGGCTGGCATCCAGGCGCTGGCGGTGCATGGCCGCACACGCGCCGACCTGTACACCGGCGAAGCCGAATACGACACCATCGCTGCCATCAAGCAGGCGGTGTCCATCCCGGTTTTTGCCAACGGCGATATCACTTCGCCAGAAAAGGCCCGGGCGGTGCTGGACGCCACCGGCGTCGACGGTCTGCTGATTGGCAGGGCCGCCCAGGGGCGGCCCTGGATCTTTCGCGAGATCGAGCATTACCTGGGGACTGGCCAGTATTTGCCGGCCCCGCAGCTGGACGAAGTGGAACGTATCCTGCTGGAGCACCTTGCCGCGCTGCACGCCTTCTATGGCGATGTGATGGGCGTACGTATCGCCCGCAAGCACGTTGGCTGGTACCTGGCAACACGACCCGGCGGCAAGGAGTTTCGCTCCCGGTTCAACGCTTTGGAAGACACACAAGCGCAGTGCGCCAACGTTCGAGCGTATTTCAGCGAACGTCGACAGAGCCTTGAGACAGAGGACGGACAAGGGGTGGCCGCATGACGATGATGACCGAGACATTAGTGAGTGGAACAACGCCCGTGAGCGACAACGCCAACCTCAAACAGCACCTCAACACGCCGAGCGAAGAGGGCCAGACCCTTCGTGACAGCGTCGAGAAGGCGCTGCACAACTACTTCGCACACCTGGAAGGCGCTACCGTCACTGACGTGTACAACCTGGTGCTCTCCGAAGTCGAGGCGCCCCTGCTCGAAAGCGTGATGAATTACGTCAAGGGCAACCAGACCAAGGCCAGCGAGATGCTCGGGCTCAACCGAGGCACCCTGCGCAAGAAACTCAAGCAGTACGACTTGTTGTAAGCCAGAATCCCAATCAGAAAAGGCGGCTCCCTGAACAGAGGCGCCTTTTTTGCTGACTCCACCGCGTTATTGGAATCCGAAATGACCGACCAGACTACCCGCCTGCCAGTCCGCCGCGCCCTGATCAGCGTCTCCGACAAGACCGGTATCCTCGAATTCGCTCGTGAGCTGCAGCAGCTCGGTGTCGAGATCCTGTCCACCGGCGGCACCTACAAGCTGCTCAAGGACAACGGCGTGAACGCGGTGGAAGTGGCCGACTACACCGGCTTCGCCGAAATGATGGACGGCCGGGTCAAGACCCTGCACCCGAAGATCCACGGCGGCATCCTCGGCCGTCGCGGTGTCGACGACGCCATCATGAACGAGCACGGCATCAAGCCGATCGATCTGGTCGCCGTCAACCTGTACCCATTCGAAGCCACCATCGCAAAACCTGGCTGTGACCTGCCGACCGCCATCGAGAACATCGACATCGGTGGCCCGACCATGGTCCGTTCGGCTGCCAAGAACCACAAGGACGTCGCTATCGTGGTCAACGCCGGCGACTACGCCAGCGTCCTCGAGGGCCTCAAGGCCGGCGGCCTGACCTACGCCCAGCGTTTCGACCTGATGCTCAAGGCCTTCGAGCACACTGCCGCTTACGACGGCATGATCGCCAACTACATGGGCACCATCGACCAGGCCAAGGACACGCTGTCCACCGAAGCGCGCAGCGAGTTCCCGCGCACCTTCAACAGCCAGTTCGTCAAGGCTCAGGAAATGCGCTACGGCGAGAACCCGCACCAGAGCGCGGCGTTCTACGTTGAAGCCAACAAAGGCGAAGCCAGCGTTTCTACCGCCATCCAGCTGCAGGGCAAGGAGCTGTCGTTCAACAACGTGGCCGACACCGATGCCGCGCTCGAGTGCGTGAAGAGCTTCGTCAAGCCGGCCTGCGTCATCGTCAAGCACGCCAACCCATGCGGCGTCGCCGTGGTGCCTGAAGACGAGGGCGGTATCCGCAAGGCCTACGACCTGGCCTACGCTACCGACACCGAATCGGCCTTCGGCGGGATCATCGCCTTCAACCGCGAACTGGATGGCGAAACCGCCCAGGCCATCGTCGAGCGCCAGTTCGTCGAAGTGATCATCGCCCCGAAAATCTCCCAAGCTGCCCGCGACGTGGTGGCTGCCAAGCAAAACGTACGTCTGCTGGAGTGCGGCGAGTGGCCAGCCGAGCGCGCCGCCGGTTGGGACTTCAAGCGCGTCAACGGTGGCCTGCTGGTGCAGAGCCGCGACAACGGCATGATCACCGCAGATGACCTGAAGATCGTCACCAAGCGTGCACCGACCGAGCAGGAAATCCACGACCTGGTGTTCGCCTGGAAAGTGGCCAAGTTCGTCAAGTCCAACGCCATCGTCTACGCCAAGCAGCGCCAGACCATCGGCGTGGGCGCCGGCCAGATGAGCCGCGTCAACTCCGCGCGCATCGCGGCCATCAAGGCAGAGCATGCCGGCCTGCAGGTGCAAGGTGCGGTCATGGCGTCGGACGCGTTCTTCCCGTTCCGTGATGGCATCGACAATGCAGCTAAAGTGGGTATCAGCGCCGTGATCCAGCCAGGTGGTTCGATGCGCGATGCTGAAGTCATCGCCGCTGCCGACGAAGCTGGCATCGCGATGGTATTCACCGGTATGCGCCACTTCCGCCACTGATAGCAGCGGCAAGCTTTAAGCTGCAAGCTGCAAGCAAGAACAGGCCCAGTCGCTCCTGCTTGCAGCCACAGCCCCTTGAATCCCTGAGTTGTGAGCATTTGAAAGGATCAGCGCGAACCGCTTTTGCTTGACGCTTGCAGCTTGCAGCTTCTCCGAAGGAGCCTGTAATGAAAGTTTTGATCATCGGCAGCGGCGGCCGTGAGCACGCCCTGGCCTGGAAAGTCGCCCAGGACCCACGCGTCGAGAAAGTATTCGTCGCCCCCGGCAACGCCGGTACCGCCATTGAAGCCAAGTGCGAGAACGTCGCCATCGACGTCACCGCCCTTGAGCAACTGGCAGACTTCGCCGAGAAGAACGTCGACCTGACCATCGTGGGCCCCGAGGCGCCGCTGGTCATCGGTGTGGTCGACCTGTTCCGCAGCCGCGGCCTGGACTGCTTCGGCCCGACCAAGGGCGCGGCCCAGCTGGAAGGTTCCAAGGCCTTCACCAAGGACTTCCTGGCTCGCCACAAGATCCCGACCGCCGACTACCAGAACTTCACCGAGATCGAGCCGGCCCTGGCCTACCTGCAGGAAAAAGGCGCGCCGATCGTGATCAAGGCCGACGGCCTGGCCGCAGGCAAAGGCGTGATCGTCGCCATGACCCTGGAAGAAGCCGAAGCCGCGGTGCGTGACATGCTCGCGGGCAACGCCTTTGGCGACGCCGGTTCGCGCGTGGTGATCGAAGAGTTCCTCGACGGCGAGGAAGCCAGCTTCATCGTGATGGTCGACGGCCACAACGTGCTGCCAATGGCCACCAGCCAGGACCACAAGCGCGTCGGTGACCAGGACACCGGCCCGAACACGGGCGGTATGGGTGCCTACTCCCCTGCCCCGGTCGTTACCGCCGATGTACACCAGCGCGTGATGGACCAGGTGATCTGGCCGACCGTGCGCGGCATGGCCGAGGAAGGCAACGTGTACACCGGCTTCCTGTATGCCGGCCTGATGATCGACAAGGCGGGCAACCCCAAGGTCATCGAGTTCAACTGCCGCTTTGGCGACCCGGAAACCCAGCCGGTCATGCTGCGTCTGGAGTCGAGCCTGGTGCTGCTGATCGAAGCCGCTTTCGCCAAGGCGCTGGACAAGGTCGAAGCGCAGTGGGACCCCCGCCCAAGCCTGGGTGTGGTGCTGGCTGCCGGCGGTTACCCGGGCGACTACGCCAAGGGCGACGCGATCAGCGGCCTGGAGGCCGCAGCCAAGATCGAAGGCAAGGTGTTCCATGCCGGTACTTCGCTCAAGGACGGCCAGGTAGTGACCAACGGTGGCCGCGTGCTCTGCGCCACGGCCATGGGCAGCACGGTTGCCGATGCCCAGCAGCAGGCTTACCGCCTGGCCAAGGAAGTCACCTGGAACGGTAGCTTCTACCGTACCGACATCGGCTACCGGGCTATCGCCCGCGAGCGCGGTGAACACCAGCAATAACCTTTACCGGATAGCCGCAGCGTCTTGCGCATGCGGCCTTCGGCTCGTCGACAGGGCCCCATCGCGGGCCTTGCCTTCGACTTGGCGCGCCGCGCATAGTTACTACACGGCACATCAGCTAGGAAGGGATCTCGTAGTGCGTCGGCTTCGGATTGCCACAGCTCTGATCGTCAGCTTGCTGACCCTGCTCTGCCTGCTCCCGGCTTCGGCTGACCAAGGCGGAGGCTGGTCCGTTTTGCTCGACGAACAAGCCAACCTGCAATTGAGCGACGTCCGCTCGGATCGCTATCGCAACCAGTTCAGCCCTACTACGCTGAGCGACCTCGATGCCGCACCGGCGCAACAGGCCCTGTGGCTGCACTATCGCCTCGAACCGGGTGACCAGGAGCAACTGCTGCGGGTCTTTGCCCCGGACCTTTCACGCCTGGACCTCTACGCCCTCGACGGCGACAGGCTATTACGCCAACTGCACCACGGGCGCCAGGCCGGCAACGCCAGCACGACCCTGCGCGGCAGCGATCACGTATTGCCCTTGCCAAACAGCCGCAAAGCGGTGGACATCTACCTGCGCCTGGTTTCCGAGCATCAGCTGCGCCCGGCCATCAGCCTGGAGCCTGCGGCAGTCGCCGCTTCAAACCATGGCCAGCCGTTGCTGTTCGGCATGCTCTTCGGCGGCCTGGTCATGCTCATACTGCACAACCTGATCCGCTTTCTGTACACCCGCTCCAGCACCACCCTGATCCTTGCGCTGTACCATGGGCTGATGCTGCTCAGCGGCCTGATCCTGCTCAACCTCAGCGGCCCCTGGTGGCACCTGTGGCACAGCGCGCAAACCCCGGCCGCCTACCTGACCCTGGTACTGGCGGGCCTCGCGGGGCTGTATTTCACCCAGCACTTCTTCTCGCGCTGCAACTCACCGCAGCTCAATCGCTTGCTGCAGGGCGAAATGCTGGTGGCCGGGGTCAGCGGCCTGATCCTGCTGTTCGTGGATACCCTGCCGCTCAACCTGATGACCTACGCCCTGCTGGCCCTGGGCAGTGTGAGCATGCTGCTGGTCAGCAGCTACCACTGGTACAAAGGTTATGCGCCGGCACGCCTGTTCAGCCTGGCCATGGTGGTGTTCAACCTGGGCGGGCTGGTGCTGCTGCCGGCCCTGCTTGGCCTGACCCGCACCTCGACGCCCTGGCTGCTGTGCATTCTGCTCGGGTTGACGGTGGCCAGCGGCCTGCTGCTCAACCTGGCGGTCAGCGAGCGCCTGCGGCGGATGAGCGAAGAGCGCTTCAGCGCCAGCCGCGCACTGGCGGCCAGCGATGCCGAAATCAATGCCAAGGCCGAGTTCCTGGCCAAGATCAGCCATGAAATCCGCACGCCCATGAACGGCGTGCTGGGCATGACCGAACTGCTGCTGGGCACGCCACTGTCGGTCAAACAACGTGACTACGTGCAGACCATCCACAGCGCCGGCAACGAACTGCTCACACTGATCAACGAAATTCTCGACATTTCCAAACTCGAGTCGCGACAGATCGAACTGGACGATGTGCAGTTCGACCTCAATGCCCTGATCGAAGACTGCCTGAACATCTTCCGCGCCAAGGCCGAACAACAGAACATCGAGCTGATCAGCTTCACCCAGCCGCAGGTACCACGGGTCATCAGCGGTGACCCGACGCGCCTGCGCCAGGCCCTCTCCAGCCTGCTGGAAAACGCCCTGAAAAATACCGACCAGGGCGAAATCCTCCTGGTCGTTGCACTGGACCAGCGCGGCGAGGTGCCGCGCCTGCGTATCGCCGTGCAGGACAGCGGCGAGCCACTGCCTGCGGCCGAACGTGAAGCCCTGCTGCAGGCAGAGCTGCACAGCCATCACTTCCTTTCCAGCAACAAGCTTGGCGGCCACCTTGGGCTGATCATCGCCAAGCAGTTGATCGGCCTGATGCAAGGCGAGTTCGGCATCAAGAGCAGCACCAGCATGGGCAACACCCTGTGGCTGACCCTGCCGCTCGACCCCTCTCGCCTGGAGCAACCCTTGGCCGACCTCGACAGCCCATTGCGCGACGCCCGGGTGCTGGTGGTGGACGACAACGACACCTGCCGCAAGGTGCTGGTGCAGCAGTGCAGCGCCTGGGGCATGAACGTGAGTGCCGTACCCTCGGGCAAGGAGGCCTTGGCCCTGCTACGGACCAAGGCGCACCTGCGCGACTACTTCGACGCGGTCTTGCTCGACCAGAACATGCCGGGCATGACCGGCATGCAGCTGGCGGCCAAGATCAAGGAAGACCCAAGCCTGAACCACGACATCCTCGTGGTGATGCTCACCGGTATCAGCAATGCACCGAGCAAAGTCATTGCCCGTAATGCCGGGGTCAAGCGCATCCTGGCCAAACCGGTGGCCGGCTACACCCTCAAGACCACTCTGGCCGAGGAGCTGGCCCAGCGCGGCCGCGAACAGACCGTGCCGACGCCCTTGCCAGGCACACCGCCCACCCACGAGCTGCCGGGCGACTTCCGCGTGCTGGTCGCCGAGGACAACAGCATCTCGACCAAGGTGATCCGCGGCATGCTGGGCAAACTCAACCTCGAACCGGACACCGCCAGCAATGGTGAGGAAGCCCTGCAGGCCATGAAGGCCCAGCGTTATGACCTGGTGCTGATGGATTGTGAAATGCCGGTACTGGATGGTTTCTCTGCCACCCAGCAACTGCGCGCCTGGGAAGTCGCCAACCAGCGCCCGCGCACCCCGGTGGTGGCACTGACCGCGCACATCCTGGCCGAACACAAAGAGCGCGCACGGCTGGCCGGCATGGACGGGCACATGGCCAAGCCGGTGGAGCTGTCGCAATTGCGCGAGTTGATCCAGTATTGGGCGAACCAGCGGGAAGCCAAGACCGATCCGCTGCATACTTCGTAACCGATAAAGCGCTGTAGGAGCGGCCTTGTGTCGCGAAAGGGCTGCGCAGCAGCCCCAGAATTTCAGCAGCACCACACGGAACTGGGGCTGCTGCGCACCCCTTTCGCGACACAAGGCCGCTCCTACAAAGGACTCACCCTCATGCTTCATGAGTTGTTCAGTGTCTACCTGAAGATGCTGGTGCTCTACAGCCCGTTCTTCGTGCTGTCGTGCTTCATCAGCCTGACCCGAGGCCACTCCAGCAAGGAGCGCAAGCAGCTGGCCTGGAAGGTTGCCTTCGCCGCCTTGGTCGCCAGCGTATTGCTGTACCTGTTCGGGCGGGCGATCTTCGGCATTTTCGGCATCACGGCCGATGCCTTCCGCATCGGCGCCGGCAGCGTGCTGTTCATCTCTGCCTTGGGCATGGCCCAGGGCAAACCGGCCGTGCAGGCCGACAACGTGCAGCAGGACGTGACCATCGTACCGCTGACCATCCCGCTCACCGTAGGCCCGGGCACCATAGGCGCCCTGCTGGTGATGGGCGTCAGCCAGCCGCACTGGGACGACAAGTTGCTGGCCATCGTCAGTATCGCGCTGGCCAGCTTCACCGTGGGCCTGGTGCTGTATCTGTCGCACGGGATCGAGCGCATTCTCGGCGATCAAGGCCTGCAGATCGTCAGCCGGCTGATGGGGCTGTTTGTCTGCGCCTTGGCGGCGCAGATCATCTTCACCGGCATCAGGGGCTACCTGGTCGGCTAGCCCTGCGACTCAGGGCGCAACAGGGTACCAGCGCGGGGTATAGACCCACTGCCCACCGTCGGCACGGGCAAAGGTACAGGTCGTGGAAGAACCGACCAGGACCATGGTGCGCATGTCGACCATCTCTGGCGTCAGCTCGGCGAGGGTGACCACCCTGAGCGTCTGCCCCGGCCTGCCGATGTCACGCCCCAGCACCACGGGTGTATTGCCATCCCGGTGCTGGCGCACGATTTCCAGCGCGCGCCCAAGCTGCCAAGGGCGCGAACGCGAGATCGGGTTGTAGAAGGCCAGCACCAGGTCGGCCTGGGCCGCCAGGGCCAGCCGATGCTCGATGGTCGGCCACGGTTTGAGGTTGTCCGATAGCGACATCACGCAGAAGTCATGCCCCAGCGGCGCGCCCGCCTGAGCGGCAGTGGCCAGCGAGGCCGAAACCCCCGGCAGGATTTCCAGATCGACACGATGCCAGGCGGGGTCAGTGGACCCGTGCAGCGCTTCCAGCACGGCGGCAGCCATGGCGAATACCCCCGGGTCACCCGACGACACCACCACCACCGAGCGCCCTTGTGCGGCGAGCTCGAAAGCATGACGCGCGCGCTGCATTTCTTCGCGATTGTCGGTGCAATGTTGCACCTGGTCATCGCGGAACGGCCCGGCCATGCGTACGTAGGTTTCGTAACCGAGAATATCTTCGGCGCGTGCCAGCTCGGCTTTGACCGCCGGCACCATCAGCTCGGCGGCGCCAGGGCCAAGGCCGATGACGGCCAGGCGACCACGCCTGTGGCCCAGTTGGTTGACCTTGACAGGCACCGATGCCAGCGCAATGACCAGGCCCCCTTGTTCGATCAGGCGCGCATCCGGCAGTGCTTCGGCGGCCATGCTGACAAGCGTGCTTTCTTTGGCAGCAAAACGCAGTGCGACACCCAGCACCTTGGCCGCTGCCTGCAAGGACGGTTCGGCCATGGCCTGTTCGGCAACCAGCAGGCACGCCAGTGACTGCTCGGCGATGCCCGCCTCACGCAGGGCATCGCTGACGCGTTCAACCAGATCAGGACCGCCCGCATCCACCGCAACCACCACCGAACGGGGGTGGATCAGCAACTCGTCACGGCTGGCCGGGCGCGCAGTGCATCCCACATGAATGGTGCGCTGGGCGGCTTCACTGGCCGGCAATTGGGCGTGAGCCAGCCAAGGCGCATCGCCCTCGATACGTACGGCCTGCCCCGCCAGCAGATCGGAGACGAAACGCTTGCCCTGTTCGATATCCGCCAGGGCGTAGCCCTCGGGTGGGTTCAACAGGCAGGTGCCGAAACGCAGCTCGCCACTGGTGGTGATCGCCGCCGCTACGCCCAGCGCCTCACCGATCTCGCGGGCCATGACATTGACGCCGCTCAGCCCGCCAAGCAGCGGCACTACCGCACTGCCGTCCTCGGCCACCGCCAGCACCGGCGGCTCCGCACCTTTCTCGCTGAGCAGGCTGGCCAGGCTACGGATGACGATACCCGCCGCACACAGGGCTATGATCGGCGTGTCTTGCAGGTACAGGGCGCGCAGCGTGTCGCCAAATGCTTCGTAATACTGGTCGGCCATCTCGACCCGGCCGCTCAGGCCATGGATCGTCGCCTGTGGATAATGCTGCTGAATGCGCCGCGCGGTGGCCACGCTGCCAGCGCCGAGCACGATGATTGCCGGTGCCTTGTGCATGCTCATCCCTGCCATTTTTCACCCGGCACGATGATCAGCGAGAAGTACGGTGATGACTGTGGGTCCACCTGGTCCAGCGCGACGATTTTCTGATTTGCCATGGTCGCCCGCTCGACGTACAGCGCTCGCCCGTCCAGGCCCAGTTCGCCCAGCACCTGGCGCACCTTGGGGAAGTTGCGGCCCAGCTTCATGATCACTGCCGCATCGGCATCGGCCAGGCGCCGCTTGAGTTCTTCGGCCGGCAGCACGCCCGACAGCACCGACAGGCTCTGGTTGCGGTAAACCAGGGGTGCTCCCAGTACCGACGCGCCTCCCAGCATCGAGCAGACACCAGGGATCACTTGCGCGTCATAGCGCTGCGCCAGACGGTCATGCAGGTACATGTAGGAGCCGTAAAAGAACGGGTCGCCCTCGCAGATCACCGCGACATCGCGGCCGGCATCGAGGTGCTCGGCCACCTGCACGCTGGCCTCGTCATAAAAATCGCTGATGACCTGCTCGTACGACAACGGTGCCGGCAACGCCTCGGTGGTCACCGGATAGACCAGCGGCAGCAGCGTTTGCGCTGGCTGCAGGTGCGCCTCGATGATGCCGAAGGCATTGCCACGCTTGCCCTTGGCCACGAAGTAGGCGACCACTGGGGCCTCGCGCAGCAAGCGCAGGGCCTTGAGGGTGATCAGCTCAGGGTCGCCAGGGCCTACGCCCAGGCCCAGCAGACGTCCACGCGGCGCCATCATTCCACCTCCGTGGCGAGGGCATTGACCGCGGCAGCAGCCATCGCGCTACCGCCCAGGCGGCCCTGCATGATCACGAACGGGACGCCCCGGCTGTCGGCGGCGAGCATGGCCTTGGACTCCGCCGCACCGACGAAGCCAACCGGGAAACCGAGGATAAGCGCAGGCTTTGGTGCACCTGCATCGATCATTTCCAGCAAGTAGAACAGTGCGGTCGGCGCGTTGCCGATCACCACCACGCTGCCCTCCAGGTAAGGCCGCCACAGCTCCAGAGCCACCGCCGAGCGGGTATTGCCGGCATCTTTGGCCAGGGCCGGGACACTCGGGTCGCGCAGGGTGCAGATCACCTTGTTGTCGGCGGGCAGGCGTGCACGGGTGATGCCTTCGGCGACCATGTGCGCATCGCAGAGGATCGGCGCGCCGTTGGCCAGGGCCTGGCGCCCGGCGCGGCCGGCACCTTCGGAGAACTGCAGGCCGTCGATGGCCTCGACCATGCCACAGGCATGGATCACACGTACGGCGAGTTTCTCGAGGTCTGCGGGGATCCGCTCGAGCCGGGCCTCCTCACGGATGATCCGGAAGGAATTGCGATAGATCTCCTGACCATCGCGGATGTAATCAATCATCAAGGTGCTCCGTCGGCAGGTCGAGCATGGCGCCTGCTTCGTTCAAGGTGAGGTTGGCGGCGCGCAGGGCACCGAAGCCCGGCAGGCGCGCGTCACGCAAATAGAGGTCATAGCGGCCCGGCGAGCGGGCCAGCAGTGTGGCCGGGGCGACATGGGCCACGGCGCAGGATCGGGGGCAACCAGACAGGTGCACACTGGCAGGGGCGCCAGCGGGCAACAGGGCCGCCAGGGCCAGGGCATCGGCCTTGGTTTCGCCGTGCGCCTTGGCGCAGCCGCTGGCGCCGGTGCAGGCAACCAGGCGGGCCAAGGGTTCATGGCTGTGGCAGAGCAGGCCCAGGGCCGACAACTCACGTTGCGCCGGGGCGATGCTCGCGCCAGCTACAGAGGTCAGCATCAGGCTCTGCCAGGGGCTCAGGCGCAGGCTGCCATCACCGTGTTCACGCGCGATTCGCGCCGCACCGCGCAGCATGTCGGCGCTGAGCCTGCCAAGCGGCGGGGCAACGCCCAGGGCCATGCCCTGCAGCTGCTCAACGGCACCCAGCCATGGGCTGTTGCCCGCTTTGCGGCGCCAATCGAGCACGGCATCATCCCGGCGGATCGCCAGCCCTAGCCCCTCGATGAATCGCTCCACTGAGCAGTTTTCAAGCAACTGGCGCATGCGCGCCTGGTCCGGGCTGGCCAGGTCGAGGAAGCGCTCAAGCACTGCGCGCACCAGCGCCAGCCCCTGTTCCACCGGCACCGCACCCAGCACCTGGCCGTCAGCCGGGCAACCGGCCAGGCCGAACGCCAGCCAGGTGCGTTGCTCGAGTCGCACGGCTGACAGCCATAGATCGTGCGGGTGCTCGAGCATCGCCAGGCCTTCGCCGCCGTCCAGTTGCACCGCGAACTTGGCCGATAACTGGTGAAAGCGCGGTGTGCCTTGCAGCATGTCGAGGATGTGTTCGGCCAGGGGACGAACATCCAGCACCATCAAGGGGTCATGCCCGGCCAAGGGGCTGAGCATCAGGTTGCGCACATCGTCACTGGCAGCATTGCGTGGGCCCAGGCCTGCTGCCAGCAGGCTTTCGATCAGGCCGGCGTGATCGTCGCCAATGCCACGGACCTGCAGGTTGCCGCGGTTGGTCGCCTCGATCACGCCACCGGCGAAACGCTCGGCAGCCGCTGCCACGGCATCGGCCTGATCGGCCAGCAGCAGCCCACCGGGCAGTTTGATCCGGCAGATCCCGCCATCAAGGGCACTGACGATGCGCCACAACCCCGGGCAAGCCGAGGGACGGGGCGATACGGGTGGGGTATGGGCCTGCTTCAAAGGGACGTCCGGCAATCGCTGAAAATGCGCTTGAGTGTAGAAGGCGCGGTATTATGCCTGCTTTGTCCGGCGGCATGAAAAGCCGGTGGTCGAGCATCGCTGGCGATTGAACAGAAATTCATCACCGCGTCGCCCCCTTTGCCGGCTTAGGGGGGCGATGCGCCCCCAAAAATGGCGGATCAGAAACACATGACACCCTGGCTGACAGTAGTAGGCATCGGCGAAGACGGCTTCAACGGCCTGGGCAAGCAGGCCCGACGCGCCCTGCTCGGCGCTTCGCGGATCATCGGCAGCCCACGTCAGCTGGCCCTGCTGCCGCGCTGCGTAAGCGCCGCCCGCGAACATTGGCCGAGCCCGTTCTCGCTCGCCCCGGTACTGGCTCGGCGCGGTGAGCAGGTGTGCGTGCTGGCAAGCGGTGACCCGATGTTCTACGGCGTCGGTGCCAGCCTGGCGCGGCAGGTGCCGGCCCAAGAGCTGCAGGTACTGTCGATGCCCTCCTCTTGCGCCCTGGCCGCTGCCCGCCTTGGCTGGCCGCTGCAGGATGTGCAGGTGGTGTCTCTGGTCGCGCGCCCCCTGGCCTCTCTCAACGCCCACCTTTACAGCGGCATGCGCCTGCTGGTGCTGAGCAACGACGGTGAGAGCCCCGCAGCCATCGCCGCCCTGCTGCGCGAGCGCGGTTTCGGGCCAAGCCGCCTGCAGGTGTTCGAGCACCTCGGCGGCCCTGCCGAACGCCACTTGGCGGGCATCGCCGATGACTGGGCCCAAGCCCAGGTCGCCGCGCTGAATCTGGTTGCCATCGAGTGCCAGGCTGCTGCCGACGCTCCGCGGCTGTCACGCGCAGCCGGCCTGCCGGACGATGCTTTCCGTCATGACGGCCAGCTGACCAAACGTGACGTACGGGCTATCACCTTGGCCCGTCTGGCCCCCCAACCAGGCGAGTTGCTGTGGGACGTTGGCGCAGGCTGTGGCTCGATCGGCATCGAGTGGATGCGCGCCCACCCCGCCTGCCGAACACTGGCAATCGAAGCCGACGAGGGCCGCCAGGGCTTCATCGAGTACAACCGTGATGCCCTTGGCGTTCCCGGCCTGCAACTGGTGCGCGGCAAAGCACCGCAGGCCTTGGCCGAGCTGGAGCGCCCGGATGCGATCTTCATCGGCGGTGGCGTCACCCGTGAAGGCGTGTTGCCGTTGTGTTGGGAGCGGCTTCGCCCCGGAGGGCGATTGGTGGCCAATGCCGTGACCCTGCAAAGCGAACTGGCACTGGCGCACTTTCGCCAACAGCATGGCGGTGAACTGACGCGTATCCATGTCGCCCAGGCCCAGCCATTGGGCGCCTTCGACACGTGGCGCCAGGCATTGCCGATCACCTTGCTCGACGTGGTGAAGCCCCACGATGCGTGAAGAAACCCGCGAACAGCCGGCGCCACTGCGCAGCGGCCTGACCACTGGCAGCTGCGCCACTGCCACCAGCCTGGCGGCAGCGCGCCTGCTGCTCACCGGTGTGAGCACTGACGCCGTGAGCATCACCTTGCCCAAGGGCAAGGTGGTGCAGATGCGCCTGGAATTCTGCCGCCGCGAGGACGAGCGCGCCGAAGCCGGCACACTCAAGGATGCTGGCGACGACCCCGATGTCACCCATGGCGCGCTGCTCTACAGCCAGGTGCGGTTGCAGGACGAGCCGGGCATACGCTTTGTAGCGGGCGTGGGTGTCGGCACGGTCACCCGCCCCGGGCTGGTACTCGCCGTGGGCGAGCCGGCGATCAACCCGGTACCGCGACGCATGATCAGTGAACACCTGCAGCAACTGGCCGACGACTGCGCCTACCACGGCGGCTTCGAGGTCACGGTCAACGTAAAAGGCGGCGAGCAGCTGGCACTCAAGACCATGAACCCGCGCCTGGGTATCCTCGGCGGGCTGTCGATTCTTGGTACCAGCGGCATCGTGCGGCCTTTCTCCTGCGCGGCCTACATCGCCTCCATCCACCAGGGCATCGATGTGGCCCACACCAATGGCTATACCCATATCGCCGCCTGCACCGGCAATGCCAGCGAAGACACCATGCGCCGCGTCTACGGCCTGCCGGAAATTGCCCTGATCGAGATGGGCGATTTTGTCGGCGCGGTGCTCAAGCACCTGCGCAAGGTGCCGGTGCCACGCCTGTCACTGTGCGGTGGCTTTGGCAAGATCAGCAAGCTGGCCGCCGGGCATATGGACCTGCACAGCCGCCACTCGAGCATCGACCTGCCGCAACTGGCCGGGTGGGCCGCGGACATCGGCGCCGATGCCGACCTGCAGGCAGCGATCATGGCCGCCAACACCAGCCAGCAAGCCCTGGCCCTGGCACACGCCGCCGGCATCGCCCTGGGCGACGCGGTCTGCGCCCACGCCCTGGCGTTCGCCCGCAGCGTGGTGCCCGCACAGGTGCAGGTGGAAGTGTTCGCCATCGACCGCCAGGGCGGCATCGTCGGCAAGGCAGGTGTGCAATGAACCGGCGCATCCTGCTGCTGGGCGGTGTCACCGAGGCACTGGCCATCGCCCGTCAGCTTGGCCCGGAGCATGTCTACAGCCTGGCTGGCATCGGCCGGGTGCCGCAGGGCCTGGCCTGCCAGGTGCGGGTCGGCGGCTATGGTGGGGCTGATGGCCTGGCCGCGTACCTGCGCGAGGCGGGTATCACGTTACTGATAGACGCCACCCATCCCTATGCCGCGCAGATCAGCCACAATGCCGCCGCCGCCGCACGGGCCGTGGGCATCCCGTGCTGGGCCTTGCGTCGCCCGGCATGGCAGGCCCAGCCCGGTGACGACTGGCGAGAAGTGGAGGATTGGGCGGGGCTGATCCATGCACTCAAGCCGTTCCGTCGGCCTTTGTTCACCTTGGGGCGCGAGCCGCTGCAGCATCTGGACGAGATTCCGCCAGAGCAGTTCTGGACCCTCAGGGCGTTGCAGGCCTGCCCTGGTAATGATCGCTGCGAAGTGATCGGTGCGCGGGGGCCGTTTCACCTTGACGATGAGCGGGCGCTGTTCGCACGGCGCGATATCGATGTGCTGGTCAGCAAGAACAGCGGCAGCGTGGCGACCGAGCCCAAGCTTGAGGTGGCGCGGGAGCTGGGGGTTCCAGTACTCATTCTGAAGCGCCCCACACTCCCACAGGTCGATGCTGAGTTCACCCGGTACTGCCTGTTGCTCAGCGCCCTGCATCTATGACTGGCTGCCTTTGGCAAGGTATATCCCATTGACATATACCTTGCGGAATTTAAACTTCAGTCACAGTTTGCCGCTTCCAGGGAGGCCCATCATGGAGCAAGGTGCTGTCTTCAAAAGCAATCGTAGCCAGGCCATCCGCTTGCCGAAATCCGTCGCATTTCCCGAAGAGGTGACCCGCGTGGACATTGTTGCAGTGGGTCGAACCCGCATCATCACTCCCGCTGGTGAATCATGGGATAGCTGGTTTGACGGCGAAGATGCGAGCCCGGACTTCATGGCCAGCCGCGACCAACCTGCCGACCAGGAACGTGAAGGGTTTTAATGCTCAAGTACATGCTCGATACGAATATCTGCATCTTCACGATCAAGAACAAACCCCAGGTAGTTCGTGAAGCGTTCAACCGCCACCATGGTCAGCTGGCAATCAGCACCGTCACACTGATGGAGCTGGTTTACGGTGCAGAGAAATCGGCCGCTCCTGCACAAAATCTCTCGATTGTGGAGGGTTTCGTAGCGCGTCTTGAAGTACTCGACTATGACAGCCATGCAGCAGAACACAGCGGGCAGCTTCGCTCAGAACTGGCAAAGGCCGGTACGCCCATCGGCCCTTTCGATCAGTTGATTGCCGGGCATGCCCGCGCGCGGGGGCTTACCTTGGTAACCAACAACCTGCGAGAGTTCATGCGCGTTCCGGGGTTGCGGGTTGAGGATTGGCTGGCCACGCCAGGGTAAAAGACGTAGCCCTTTCCATATTCCGACAGTGGCTATCGACCATCGCTGCGCTGTGACCAGATACATTCATATGGCCGTTGGCCTGTCGTCAGTCTTAAACTCAACCCCCCTCCCCTCCGGAAATCGTCAACCATATGGAAATGCAATGGTGGATCTGGCTGGTCTTCGGCATCGCGCTGATCCTGCTCGAACTGGTCCTGCCCACGTTCTTCATCATCTGGTTCGGCATCGGTGCCGTGCTGGTGTCGCTCATCTCGCTCGCCGCCCCCAGCCTGCAACTGGACATGCAGGTACTGTCGTGGGTGCTGTTCTCGTCGGTCACCACGGCACTCTGGTTCAAGCTGTTCCGGCGCAAGCAGCCGGATGTGCGCTGGACCGCCGACAGCGTGATCGGCGAAGTCGGGCTGCTGATCAGCAGCGTTTCGCAATTCCAGAAAGGCCGTGTGCGGTTCCAGAAACCGATCCTGGGCAATGAGGAATGGATCTGCGTCGCTGACAGCGACATCCCGTCAGGCGAGCGTGTACGTCTCGTCGCCATCGAAGGCAATACTGCCCGGGTCATCCGGGCCTGACCGCATTAAAAGGAAGTTCGCATCATGACCAGCCTTATCGTCGTCGGCACCCTCGCCGTTTTCGTCCTGATCACTGTCTTCAAGGGTGTACGCATCGTACCCCAGGGGGAGGAGTGGATCGTCGAGCGCCTGGGCCGCTACCACAGCACACTCAAGCCCGGCCTGAACATCGTCATCCCGTACATGGACGTGGTCGCCTATCGCCTGCCGACCAAGGACATCATCCTCGATGTGCAGGAGCAGGAAATCATCACTCGCGACAATGCGGTGATCGTCGCCAATGCACTGTGTTTCGCCAAAGTGGTCGACCCGCAGAAGGCCTCCTATGGCGTGCAGAATTTCTCGTTTGCCGTCACCAGCCTGACCATGACATCGCTGCGCGCAATCGTCGGCGCCATGGACCTGGACGAAGCGCTGTCCAGCCGCGAGCAGATCAAGGCACGCCTGCGAGAGGCGATGTCCGAACAGACCGAAGACTGGGGCGTGACCGTGCGCTCGGTAGAAATCCAGGACATCAAGCCATCGGAAAACATGCAGCTGGCCATGGAACGTCAGGCGGCGGCCGAACGTGAACGTAAAGCCGACGTGACCCGTGCCGAAGGTGCCAAGCAGGCCGCCATTCTCGAGGCCGAAGCCCGCCTGCAGTCGGCCAAGCTCGATGCCGAGGCGCAAATCAACCTTGCCGAGGCTTCGGCAAAGGCGATTTCGCTGGTCAAGGACGCGGTGGGCAACGAGACGGTGCCAGCCATGTACCTGCTGGGTGAGCGCTATGTCGGCGCCATGGAGAACCTGGCCAGCAGCAACAATGCCAAGGTGGTGGTGCTGCCGGCTGATTTGCAAGAGACCGTGCGTGGCTTGATGGGCCGTAACAAGGCTTGATAGCTGCTGTAGCTTCATGGCCGGCTTGCCGGCCATGGTCCGCGCAGCAGCCCCATCGACCCGCCTGCGTCACTTCACCGCACCCCATCATTTTTACCTATACTGCGCCGTACAATACCCGCCACGATTCCTGACCGGATCTCTCCATGCCCCCACGTCGGCACATCGCCTGGATAGCCTGCCTCGCAGTGCTGTTCAACCTGCTGGCCATGCCGCTGTCCTCTGCCGCGCCCAAGGGCCCGGCCGAACAGCTGCTGTGGGGGGCTTTCTGTTCCAGCATGGCAGGCAAGGCCAAGGTCGACGTCCAGGCACTGGCCAAGATCGACCTCGGCACGCAAAACGACGAGCATTCCAACATGCAGCACTGCTGGTGCTGTTCGGGAGCCTCGCCGCTGCTGGCCCTGCCAGGTTATCCGCCACAACTGCACAACCCGCCCACGTTGCTGGCCGCGCATGTTCCACCGCCAGCCGATTACCAAATGACGCCGCGCCAGCTCTGGCCCGCGCTCAACCCCCGCGCCTCTCCCCTGGTCTGAGTTCATCACGCTGTCTGCCTGAACCTGAACAGAACGGAGACTTACACCATGCTCAAGCAAGCTCTCGTAGTGGCCGCACTGCTGCTGCCCGGCGCCTTCGCCAACGCCCATGAATACACTGTGGGCGACCTGCATATCGCCCACCCCTGGTCGCTGCAACTGCCGCCGAACGCGCCCAATGTGGCCGCCTATTTCATCGTGCACAACAACGGCAAGGTCGATGACCGCCTGCTCAGCGTGGACAGCCCCATCACTGCTGACGCACAACTGCACGAACACGTGATGAGTGCCAACGGCGCCATGAAGATGCAGCAGGTGCCCAATGTAGTAGTGCCCGCCGGCAAGGACGTGGTCTTCGCCCCCAGCGCCTATCATGTGATGCTGATGCAGCCCAAGGACCGTAGCCTGCTCAGCGACGGCAAGCGCTTCCCGCTGACCCTGCATTTCGAGAAGGCAGGCGACATCACGGTCGACGTGGCTGTGCAGAGGCAGGCCCCGGCGGACCAGCCGCACGAACACGCACACTGACCCTTCGCTGACTGGCGCTCGCCTTCATGAGCCTGCCATGCAACAGACGCAGCCGTACCACCCGCCCTGAACGCAGGCGCGTCGGTGGCGGCTGGCTGAGCCTGTTCGCCATGTGGATGATCTTTATCGGCCCGCTGATTTCCCAGTCGATGCCGATGGATCATCACGCGGGCATGAGCATGCCGATGGGCATGGCTCTGTCCTCGGAACACGGGCACGCCAGCGACTCGCATCACGGCCACGGCGACGATGGCCAACTGCATGTGATGTGGGAAAAATGCGGCTACTGCAGCCTGCTGTTCAACTGCCCTGCATTACCGCAGACCTTCAGCCCACTCGTTGCCGGGCACGCCCTGCCCGTCACCCTCATCCCTGCGGCAACCCTTCAGGGCCATGCCCGACAGGCCATATTCCCCGGTGCGCGCAGCCGCGCGCCACCGCCTTCGATCAGCGTCTGAATCCCTGCTGCCGCACGGAGCCTGAAGGCTCCGTGCCCACCCATGACTGATCGACTGGAATCACTATGTCCGGCTGCACCCCTGTATTCGCCCCCTCTCTGCGAGGGACATTCGCCGTGTTGTGCGGGTCGCTGCTCGCACCCATGGCCCTGGCCGCCGAACCTGGCCATGAAACGCACGAGCAAGCGCCGCCCGAGCTGAGCCCGACGGTGATCACCGCCATCGCACCCAGCTCGCCCCTGACGGTCGTCACCAACCCCAAAGACCCGCGCCAGCCCGTGCCGGCCAGCGATGGTGCCGATTACCTCAAGACCATCCCTGGTTTTTCAGCCATCCGCGCCGGTGGCACCAACGGTGACCCGGTGCTGCGCGGCATGTTCGGTTCGCGCCTGAACATCCTCACCAACGGCGGTGTGATGCTAGGTGCCTGCCCCAACCGCATGGACGCACCGACCTCTTACATCGCGCCGGAAACCTATGACCGCCTCACGGTTATCAAAGGCCCGCAAAGCGTAATCTGGGGCCCCGGTGGTTCTGCCGGGACCATCCTTTTCGAACGTGAACCGGAAAAATTCGGCACCCTCGGCAGCCGGATCAACGCCAGCCTGCTGGCCGGTTCCAACGGCCGCTTCGATCAGGTGCTCGACGCCGCCGCAGGCAATAGCCAGGCCTATGCGCGCTTCGTCGGCAACCAGTCGCGCTCGGACGACTACCAGGACGGCAACGGCGACACCGTGCCCTCGCGCTGGGACAAATGGAACGGCGATGTGACCCTGGGCTGGACGCCCGACCAGGACACCTTGCTCGAACTCACCGCCGGCAAGGGTGACGGCGAGGCCCGCTATGCCGGCCGTGGCATGGACGGCTCGCAGTTCAAGCGCGAAAGCCTGGGCCTGCGCTTTGAAAAGTCCAACCTGGGCGAGGTGCTCGACAAGGTCGAGGCACAGGTCTATTACAACTACGCCGACCACGTGATGGACAACTACAGCCTGCGCACCCCATCGGGCAGCGGCATGATGGGCATGCCCATGGTCAGCAATGTCGACCGCCGCACAATGGGCGCACGCATCAAGGCCACCTGGCGCTGGGCCGACGTGCAACTGATCAGTGGCATCGACGCACAGACCAACGAACATCGCCAGCGTGGCGGCATGGGCGTTGATGCGCACAAGGGCCAGCCCTGGACCAAGGATGCCGACTTCCATAACTATGGGGCCTTTGGCGAACTGACCTGGTACGCCACAGGGGTTGACCGGCTGATCACCGGCGCCCGTCTCGATCGCGCCTCCGCCCGCGACTTCCGGGCTGGCAGCGCTACCGAAGGTGATACCCGCGCCGATACCCTACCCAGCGGTTTCGTACGTTATGAGCACGACCTCGCGGCGGTGCCGGCCACCACTTACATCGGCCTTGGCCATGCCCAGCGTTTCCCCGACTATTGGGAGCTGTTCTCGCCCAAGCTGGCGCCCTCTGGCGCCGCCAACGCCTTCGACGGCATCAAGCCAGAAAAGACCACCCAGCTCGACTTCGGCATCCAGTACCGCGACGAGCGCCTTGAAGCCTGGGCTTCGGGTTATGTCGGGCAGATCCGCGACTACATCCTGTTCGACTACCGTACCGGCATGATGGGCATGAGCACCTCCCAGGCGCAGAACATCGACGCCCGCATCATGGGTGGCGAACTGGGCGCCGCCTACAAGCTGACGGAAACCTGGAAGGCCGATGCGACCCTGGCCTACGCCTGGGGCAAGAACAGCAGTGACGGCAAGGCACTGCCGCAGATGCCACCACTGGAAAGCCGCATGGGCCTGACCTACAGCCGCGACACCTGGAGCGCCGGGGCCTTGTGGCGGCTGGTGGCTGCACAGAACCGCATCGCCGAAAACCAGGGCAATGTGGTCGGCAAGGACTACGAAAAAAGCGCCGGGTTCGGCGTGTTCTCGCTCAATGGGGCCTACAAGGTAAACAACAACCTCAAGCTCAGCGCAGGCGTCGACAACCTGTTCGACAAGGCTTACGCCGAGCACCTGAACCTGGCCGGGAACGCCGGGTTCGGCTACCCGGCTTCCGATCCACAGCCGGTCAACGAACCGGGCAGGACGTTCTGGACCAAGGTCGATTTCAGCTTCTGACAACAACAACGGGCGCAGCCGCTGGTTGCGCCCCTCAGCTGGTCAAACAGGAGGTTCCCATGAGCGGAACACGCGTTTCATTCTACAACCTGGCCTGGCGCTGGCATTTCTATGCGGGGCTGTTCGTCGCCCCGTTCATGATCCTGCTGGCGATTACCGGGATCATCTACCTGTTCAAACCGCAGCTGGACCCACTGCTGTACCGTGACCTGATGGTGGTCGAGGCCAGCCATCACCGCCAGGGCGCCGACGTGATGCTGGCCGAAGTGCGCCAGGCCTACCCCAAAGGCCATGTGGGCCAATATCTGCCACCCATCGATGCCGAGCGCAGCGCGCAGTTCGTGGTGCATGACGGTGGGCGCGAACTGAATGTGTTCGTCAACCCGTATAGCGGCAAGATCCTGGGCGAACAGGATGCCAAGCAGAACCTGCAGGCGGTCGCCCGCGCCCTGCATGGCGAGCTGATGGTCGGTACGCTTGGTGACCGACTGGTGGAACTGGCAGCCGGCTGGGGCATCGTGCTGGTGGTGTCCGGCCTGTACCTGTGGTGGCCGCGCGGGCGCGCCGGCAGTGGCGTGCTGTGGCCACGGCTGTCGGCGCGTGGCCGGCTGCTCTGGCGCGACCTGCACGCGGTCAGCGGCTTCTGGGGCTCGGCCCTGCTGCTGCTGATGCTGCTCAGCGGCATGACCTGGACCGGCCTGTGGGGCAAACAGTACGCCGACCTGTGGAACCGCTTCCCGGCGGCCATGTGGAATGACGTGCCCAAGTCCGATCAACAGGCCGGTGAACTGAACAGCGCCCACCGCCAGACGGTGCCCTGGGCCATGGAAAACACGCCGATGCCGCAGTCCGGTGCGCATGCCGAACATGCCGGGCACCACATGATGTCGAACAGGCCAGCGGCCCCTCAGGTGAGCCTGCAGCAGGTACAGGACCTCGCCACCGCGCGCGAGGTGGAACCCGGCTACAGCATCACCGTGCCGACCACTGCCGATGGCGTATTCACCATCGCCGTGTTCGCCGACGACCCGCGCAACGATGCCACCCTGCATGTCGATCAGTACACCGGCAAGGTGCTGGCCGACGTGCGCTGGCAGGACTACAGCCCGGTGGCCCGGGCGACCGAGCTGGGCGTCATGCTGCACGAGGGCAAGATGTTCGGCGTGCTGAACCAGATCATCATTCTGCTGGTGTGCCTGATGATTTTGCTGGGTTCGGTGAGCGGGCTGGTGATGTGGTGGAAACGCCGGCCGGCCGGTGGCCTTGGGGTACCGGCACTGCGCCATGACCTGCCGCGCTGGAAGGCGGCGGTGGGGGTGATGCTGGTGCTAGGGGTGATCTTCCCGCTGGTGGGGGTGTCGATGGTGGTGATGTGGGTGGTGGACAGCCTGGTGGTAAGGCGCAGGGTGTTGGCCAGCATTTGAGGCCACTGGGGCTGCTGTGCAGCCCTTTCGCGACACAAGGCCGCTCCTACAGCCGCGTTGGCCTTGTGTCGCGAAAGGGCCGCACAGCGGCCATCTGCTACTGAAAAGTCGAGTCGATCTGTCGCGCCCCGATTTGGGACGCGCGTGTTAGCCTACGCGGCTTTCACAAAAAGACTGACCCTCAATGGAATGCAGCCAATGACCCGGACCTCTTCCCCTCCTGCTCAAGCGCAGCACCTGCAGCGTAACCTGACCAACCGCCACATCCAGCTGATCGCCATCGGTGGCGCCATCGGCACCGGCCTGTTCATGGGCTCGGGCAAGACCATCAGCCTGGCGGGGCCGTCGATCATCTTCGTCTACATGATCATCGGCTTCATGCTGTTCTTCGTCATGCGCGCCATGGGCGAACTACTGCTGTCGAACCTCAACTACAAGTCGTTCATCGATTTCTCGGCCGACCTGCTCGGCCCCTGGGCCGGCTACTTCACCGGCTGGACCTACTGGTTCTGCTGGGTGGTCACCGGCATTGCCGACGTGGTTGCCATTGCCGCCTACACGCAGTTCTGGTTCCCGGACCTGCCACAGTGGATACCCGCCCTGACCTGCGTTGCAGTACTGCTGTCGCTTAACCTGGTTACCGTGAAGATGTTCGGCGAGATGGAGTTCTGGTTCGCCCTGATCAAGATCGTCGCCATCCTCGGCCTGGTCGCCACCGGCCTGTACATGGTCATCACCGGTTTCGAGTCGCCGAGCGGGCGCACCGCGCAGCTGGCCAACCTGTGGAACGACGGCGGCATGTTCCCCAACGGCCTGATGGGCTTTTTCGCCGGCTTCCAGATTGCCGTGTTCGCCTTCGTCGGCATCGAGCTGGTCGGCACCACCGCCGCCGAAGCCAAGAACCCTGAACGCACCCTGCCAAGGGCGATCAACTCGATCCCGATCCGTATCATCGTGTTCTACGTGCTGGCACTGATCGCGATCATGGCTGTGACCCCATGGCGCGATGTGGTGCCGGGCAAGAGCCCGTTCGTCGAGCTGTTCGTGCTGGCCGGCCTGCCAGCGGCGGCGAGCATCATCAACTTCGTGGTGCTGACCTCGGCGGCCTCGTCGGCCAACAGCGGCGTGTTTTCCACCAGCCGCATGCTCTTCGGCCTGGCCCAGGAAGGCGACGCACCGCGCGCATTCGAAAAACTGTCGAGCCGCGCCGTACCGGCCAACGGCCTGTACTTCTCGTGCACCTGCCTGCTGCTTGGCGCGGTGCTGATCTACATGGTGCCGAACGTGATCGAAGCATTCACCCTGGTCACCACGGTTTCGGCAGTGCTGTTCATGTTTGTCTGGACGCTGATCCTGCTGTCGTACCTGAAGTACCGCAAAACCCGTGCGGCGCTGCACCAGGCATCGACCTACAAGATGCCGGGCGGGCGCTTCATGTGCTACGTGTGCCTGGCGTTCTTCGCCTTTATCCTGGTGCTGCTGAGCCTGGAAGCGGACACCCGCTCTGCGCTGATCGTCACGCCGATCTGGTTCGTGTTGCTGGCCGTCACCTACCAGGGTGTGCGTAGCAAGCGCCATCCGCGGACAGCTGTACGCAACAGCTGATGCACTCCGGGGCTGCCTTGCAGCCCCAATCCTGTGCACACAAACATCTCAGGCACCAACCTGGACCTTGCAAACGCCCCAACACCTCGCACAGCCCTTCTATTACGCACCTTTTGCCGTTCGGCACACCCCTTGCAACAGCCCCCTCCGCTTGGCCAACACAAAAAAACTCAGCGGAGAGAGCACATGAAGCGTCGCAGTCTGATCAAGGCCTTTACCCTCAGCGCATCGATTGCGGCGATGGGCCTTAGCTGGAGCATCCAGGCCGCCGAGACCATCAAGGTCGGCATCCTGCATTCGCTGTCCGGGACCATGGCGATTTCCGAAACATCGCTCAAGGACATGGCGCTGATGACCATCGACGAGATCAACGCCAAGGGCGGGGTCAACGGCAAGATGCTCGAACCGGTGGTGGTCGACCCTGCATCCAACTGGCCACTGTTCGCCGAAAAGAGCCGCCAGTTGCTGACCCAGGACAAGGTCGCGGTGGTGTTCGGCTGCTGGACCTCGGTGTCACGCAAGTCGGTGCTGCCCGTGTTCGAAGAGCTCAACGGCTTGCTGTTCTACCCGGTGCAGTACGAAGGTGAAGAGATGTCGCCGAACGTCTTCTACACCGGCGCCGCGCCCAACCAGCAAGCGATCCCGGCCGTGGAATACCTGATGAGCGAAGACGGCGGCAGCGCCAAGCGTTTCTTCCTGCTCGGCACCGACTACGTCTACCCGCGCACCACCAACAAGATCCTGCGCGCCTTCCTGCACAGCAAAGGCGTGGCCGACAAGGATATCGAAGAGGTCTACACGCCGTTCGGCCACGCCGATTACCAGACCATCGTCGCCAACATCAAGAAGTTCTCGGCAGGCGGCAAAACCGCCGTTATCTCCACCGTCAATGGCGACTCCAACGTACCGTTCTACAAGGAGCTGGCCAACCAGGGCCTGAAAGCCACCGACGTACCGGTGGTGGCGTTCTCGGTGGGTGAAGAGGAACTGCGCGGCATCGACACCAAGCCGCTGGTAGGCCACCTCGCCGCCTGGAACTACTTCGAATCGGTGGATAACCCGGTCAACCAGAAGTTCGTCGCCGACTGGAAGGCCTACGCCAAAGCCAAGAACCTGCCGGGTGCCGACAAGGCCGTGACCAACGACCCGATGGAAGCCACTTACGTGGGCATCCACATGTGGGCGCAAGCGGCGGAAAAAGCCAAGTCCACCGATGTCGACAAGGTACGCGAAGCCCTGGGTGGGCAAACCTTCAAGGCACCGTCCGGCTTCACCCTGACCATGGACAAGACCAACCACCACCTGCACAAGCCGGTGATGATCGGCGAAATCCAGGATGACGGGCAGTTCAGCGTGGTCTGGGAAACCGAACAGCCGCTGCGCGCGCAGCCGTGGAGCCCGTTCATTCCGGGCAACGACAAGCGCCCTGACTATGCAGTGAAAGGCAACTGAGTGCACTGGGGCTGCGCTGCAGCCCCTTCGTTGGCAAGCCAGCTTCCACAGGGCCCTGAGAACAGCACCACCCTGTGGGAGCCGGCTTGCCGGCGATGAATCCACCGCCGATTTCCAGGATTGCCCGCATGCTCAGACTCCTCCTCACCCTGCTGCTCCTGCTGCCCCTGGCAACCCAGGCCAGCGAGGGCGAATTCTTCCTCACCGCCAAGCCCGCCGAGCAGGCTCGCCTGCTCGAAGGCTGGGCGGCGCAACCCGACGCCGCGCGCCTGCCGCTGCTGGAAAACCTGCGCCAGGGCCGCATCGCAGCCGATGACACCCGCAAAGTGCGCCTTAACAACCGCCTGCGCGGCCTGATCGATAACGCCCTGGCCAGCCACCAGTTGCTCAGCGACAACAGCGACACTCGCCTGGCCGCCGCCCAGCAACTGCAAAAAAGTGCACAACCGGCGCAAATGGCATTCCTCGACCGGCGCTTTGCCAGCGAACCCGACACTACCGTGCACGCAGCGCTTGGCCTGGCACTGGCCAACCTGCAACTGGGCGCCAGCGAGCCAGCCGTGCGCCTGGCGGCGGTACGCCTGCTCGGCGAAACCGGCGACCCGCTGGCCCGCGCCCGCCTGGAGGCCTTGCTGCAACCCGATGTGGAAACCGACGCAGGCGTGCGCACTGCCGCTGAAACAAGCCTGGCGCAGGTCAAACGCAAGCTGCTGTTCGGTGAGCTGCTCGGCCAGGCTTTCAGCGGCCTGTCGCTGGGTTCGATCCTGCTGCTGGCGGCCCTTGGCCTGGCGATCACCTTCGGGCTGCTGGGCGTGATCAACATGGCCCACGGTGAGATGCTCATGCTCGGTGCTTACAGCACCTACATGGTCCAGGTGCTGCTGCAGCGCTACGCGCCAGGCGCAATCGAGTTCTACCCGCTGATTGCCCTGCCAGTGGCCTTCGCCGTCAGCGCCGGGGTGGGCATGGCCCTGGAGCGCACGGTGATCCGCCACCTCTACGGCCGCCCGCTGGAAACCCTGCTGGCGACCTGGGGCATCAGCCTGATGCTGATCCAGGCCATCCGCCTGCTGTTCGGCGCGCAGAACGTCGAGGTCAGCAACCCGGCCTGGCTGTCTGGTGGCATCCAGCTGTTGCCTAACCTGGTGCTGCCCTACAACCGCCTGGTGATCATTGCCTTCGCCCTGGCGGTGGTACTGCTGACCTGGCTGCTGCTCAACCGCACGCGGCTGGGCCTGAACGTACGTGCGGTCACCCAGAATCGCAACATGGCTGCCTGCTGTGGTGTGTCCACCGGGCGGGTGGACATGCTCGCCTTCGGCCTGGGCTCGGGCATCGCCGGGCTTGGTGGTGTAGCGCTGAGCCAGGTCGGCAACGTCGGCCCGGACCTTGGCCAGAGCTACATCATCGACTCGTTCCTGGTAGTGGTGCTCGGCGGTGTCGGGCAACTGGCCGGTAGCCTCTGGGCCGCCTTCGGCCTAGGGATAGCCAACAAGCTGCTGGAGCCGCAAATCGGCGCGGTGCTTGGCAAGATCCTCATCCTTGCGTTGATCATTCTGTTCATCCAGAAGCGCCCGCAAGGCCTGTTCGCCCTCAAGGGACGGGTAATCGACTGATGAACCAGCCACTGCTTGTCACCGCTTCGCAAAAAGCCGGGCCGCGCCTGTCGCTGGCCATCGGTACTGTCGTCGTCCTGCTGTTGCTGGCCATGGCGCTGCTGTCGTTGCTGCCGCCCGACCATGCCTTGCAGGTCTCGGCCTACACACTCACCCTGGTCGGCAAGATCCTCTGCTACGCCATCGTCGCCCTTGCCCTGGACCTGGTCTGGGGCTACGCAGGGCTGCTGTCGCTCGGCCACGGGCTGTTCTTCGCCCTCGGTGGCTACGCCATGGGCATGTACCTGATGCGCCAGGCCGCCGGTGACGGCCTGCCGGGGTTCATGACATTCCTGTCGTGGAGCGAACTGCCGTGGTACTGGGCCGGTACCCAGCACTTTGCCTGGGCGCTGTGCCTGGTGGTGCTGGCACCGGGCCTGCTGGCACTGGTGTTTGGCTTCTTCGCCTTCCGCTCGCGGATCAAGGGCGTGTATTTCTCGATCATGACCCAGGCCCTGACCTTCGCCGGCATGCTGCTGTTCTTCCGCAACGAGACAGGGTTTGGCGGCAACAACGGTTTCACCAGTTTCCGCACGATTCTGGGCTTCGACATTGCCTCCCAAGGCACCCGCGCCGTGCTGTTCCTGCTGACCGTAGGTTTGCTGCTGGCAAGCCTGTACCTGTGCTGGCGCCTGACCCAGAGCAAGTTCGGCCGCCTGCTCACCGCCGTACGCGATGCAGAAAACCGCATGATGTTCTGTGGCTATGACCCACGGGGCTTCAAGCTGCTGGTGTGGGTACTGAGCGCCGTGCTGTGCGGCCTGGCGGGTGCGCTGTATGTGCCACAGGTGGGCATCATCAACCCCAGCGAGATGTCGCCGACCAACTCCATCGAGGCTGCTGTCTGGGTAGCCTTGGGCGGGCGCGGCACACTGATCGGCCCGCTGCTGGGCGCGGGCCTGGTCAACGGCATGAAAAGCTGGTTCACCGTGGCCTTCCCCGAGTTCTGGCTGTTCTTCCTCGGCGCATTGTTCATCCTCGTCACCCTGTACCTGCCCAAGGGCGTGGTCGGCCTGCTGAAGAAAAGGAGCCAGCCATGAAAGGCGTGCCCCCAGTGCATCCGGAATTCATGCTCGAACCGGTATTCGACAACCTTGGCAGCGGCCGTGACGCCATCGGCCTGGGCAGCCGCCGTGAAGCGGGGCTGGATACCCGTCACGGCACGGTGCTGAGCCTGGAAGGCATCAGCGTCAGCTTCGATGGTTTCAAGGCACTCAATGCCCTGAACCTGTACATCGGTGTGGGGGAGTTGCGCTGCATCATCGGCCCCAACGGTGCCGGCAAGACCACCATGATGGACGTGATTACCGGCAAGACGCGCCCCGACACCGGCAGTGCCTTCTTCGGCGATACCCTGGACCTGACCCGCATGAGCGAATACCAGATCGCCCAGGCCGGCATTGGCCGCAAGTTCCAGAAGCCCACGGTGTTCGAAGCACTGACCGTGTTCGAGAACCTTGAGCTGGCACTGAAAACCGATAAGTCAGTCTGGGCCTGCCTGACGGCACGCTTGAGCGGTGAGCAACAGCAACGCATCGAAGAGGTGCTGACCACCTTGCGCCTGCTACCCCTGGCCCAGCGCCAGGCAGGCCTGCTGTCACATGGGCAGAAACAGTTCCTCGAGATCGGCATGTTGCTGGTACAGGAGCCGCAACTGCTACTGCTCGACGAGCCGGTGGCCGGCATGACCGATGCCGAAACCGAGTTCACCGCTGAGCTGTTCAAAGGCCTGGCCGGCAAGCATTCGCTGATGGTGGTGGAGCACGACATGGGGTTTGTCGGCAGCATTGCCGACCATGTGACCGTGCTGCACCAGGGCAGCGTACTGGCAGAGGGGTCGCTGGAGCAGGTGCAAGCGGATGAGCGGGTGGTCGAGGTTTATCTAGGGCGCTGACGCGCCTCAAGTGGCATGCCTCAAGCCGCAAGCAGTAGCCGTGCGCTCCATCTTGCCGCTTGAAGCTTGAAGCTTGTAGCTGACAAGAACGAGGAATTGAAAGTGCTTGAAGTCAGTGAATTGCACCAGTACTACGGCGGCAGCCACATCCTGCGCGGCCTGTCCTTCGAAGCCAAGGTCGGGGAAGTCACCTGCCTGCTCGGGCGCAACGGCGTGGGCAAGACCACCCTGCTGCGCTGCCTGATGGGCCTGGTGCCGCCACGCGAAGGCCGCGTCGATTGGGAAGGCAAGCCGATCACCACGCTCAAGCCACAGCAACGGGTACACGCAGGCATCGCCTATGTGCCCCAGGGGCGTGAGATATTCGCGCGGCTCAGCGTCGAGGAAAACCTGCTGATGGGCCTGTCGCGCTTCCCGGCGCGCGAGGCCCGTGAGGTGCCTGCGTTCATCTACGAACTGTTCCCGGTGCTGGAACAGATGAAGCAACGCCGCGGCGGTGACCTGTCCGGCGGCCAGCAGCAACAGCTGGCCATCGGCCGCGCCCTGGCCAGCCGGCCACGCCTGCTGATCCTCGACGAACCCACCGAAGGCATTCAGCCATCGGTCATCAAGGAGATCGGTGCGGTCATCCGCCGCCTGGCAGAGCGTGGCGACATGGCCATCCTGCTGGTGGAGCAGTTCTATGACTTTGCCGAGGAGCTGGCCGACCAGTATCTGGTCATGGCCCGTGGCGAAATCATCCAGCGCGGGCGCGGTGAAAACATGCAGGCCGAAGGTGTGCGTGGGCTGGTAACCATTTAATCTGCAGCCCTAGACCTTGTGAGACGCAGCAATGAGCCACGAAATTCGCGATGCCCTGCCCGCCGACGTGCCGGGCATCCTCGACATTTATAACGACGCGGTGCGCAACACCACGGCGATCTGGAACGATACGCCGGTGGACCTGGGCAACCGAGAGGCCTGGTTCGAGGCCCGGGCACAGCAGGGCTATCCGATTCTGGTGGCAGTGGATCACAGCGGTGTGCTGGGCTATGCGTCTTTTGGCGATTGGCGGCCGTTCGAGGGTTTTCGCAATACCGTGGAGCATTCGGTGTATATCCGTGGCGATCAGCGCGGCAAGGGCCTGGGGCCGCAATTGATGGCAGCACTGATCGCGCGCGCGCGGGGGTGTGGCAAGCATGTGATGGTCGCGGCCATCGAGAGTGGCAATGCCGCGTCGGTCCGCCTGCATGAGCGTCTGGGCTTCGTGGTGACAGGGCAGATGCCCCAGGTGGGGGTGAAGTTCGGGCGGTGGCTGGATTTGACTTTCATGCAGCTGGTGCTCGACCCGGGGGCAGAGCCAGCCTGAGTTTTTTGCTGATTGCAGTGGCCCCATCGCCAGCAAGCCGGCGCTGGGGCCACTGCAATCGACATCACATCTGGGTAAACCTGCCCAGCCGCTGTTTCAGCATGCTGTTCTCGCTGCGCAACTGCTGCACTTCCTGCAACAGCTCCAGCGCCAGCGCCACCCCTTCCCACTCCAGTTCCAGCTCCTGGTGCAGCTTTGCCGCACGCCTGGCCAGCAGCGGCGCCTGATCATCGAACAACCATTCCTCCGGCGTTCGCCCCGAAGGTTCAACGATGCCGTGCTCGACGATCTCGACCACGTAGTCGGCCGTGATATCGGCCTCCTGGCAAAGCGTGCGCATGTCCAGTTGAACGATCAGGGTGCTGCTCATGATCACTTACTCCATTGTGTCCTCGGATTGAACGCCGCCTTCTCGGAAAGCTGGGTCCACAATTGGCGGGTAGAGGCGTCGGATGCCGGCGGCATGACTACCTTGAGCTGGGCGTAGAGGTTGCCGCGCTCACCCTGCTTGTTCGCCAGGCCTTTGCCAGGCACACGCAGGCGCTGGCCACTCTGGCTGTCGGGGCGGATGGTCAGGTTGATCTTGCCGTCCAGGGTCGGCACCGCCACCTTGGTGCCCAATGCCGCCTCCCACGGTGCCAGTGGCACAGTGATGATCAGGTCCTGGCCCTCGACATCGAACAGCGGGTGCGGTGCCATGCGGATGGTCAGGAACAGGTCGCCGTTGGCGCCGCCAGCGCTGCCCGGCGCTCCTTGGCCCTTGAGGCGGATGCGCTCACCGTCGCTCACGCCGGCCGGGATCTTCACGTTCAGGGTCTTGGTCGTGAACCCGGTACGCTGGCCGGCGGCGTTGGTCTGCGGCACCTGGAAGCTGATCTGCTTGGACTCCTTGCTCAGGGTTTCCTCAAGGAAGATCGCCAGTTCCAGTTCCACATCCTGCCCTCGCCTGCCGGCACTGCGTTGTTGCCGAGCGCCGCCAAAGGGGTTGCCGCCCCGTGCGCCGAAGATCGAGCTGAAGAAGTCGGAGAAATCACCGCCCTCGAAACCACCGCCCGCACCGCCACGGTTCTCCCAGCCCGGTGGGGCCTGGAATGGACGACCATGCTGGCCGCCGTACTTGCGGATCTCGTCGAACTCGGCGCGTTTCTGGGCGTCGCCAAGCACCTCGTAGGCCTCATTGGCCTCCTTGAATTTCTCCTCGGCGTCGCGCTCCTTGCTGACGTCAGGGTGATACTTGCGCGCCAGCTTGCGGTACGCGGCCTTGATCGCCTTCTCGTCCGCCGTGGGCTCTACGCCGAGTATCTTGTAGTAGTCTTTGAAGTCCATCTATGGATCACCAATGTGAATTTTCGTGTTGCATCTGAAGATAAGGGTCAAGCATAGCCTTTCAAGGTGCGCTTGGCTTTGCTTCAAGGCAGACGACCGGTCTTGATTCTCTGGCCAAGTGGCATAAACTGCGCGGCCGTTTTGCCTCCGGAAGCCCTTTTCCCATGTCTGACGTATCCCCGGCCCGTGCCCTTGGCATCGACTTCGGCACCTCCAACTCCACGGTCGGCTGGCACCGCCCCGGGGTCGAGTCGCTGATAGCCCTGGAAGACGGCAAGATCACCCTGCCCTCGGTGGTTTTCTTCAATATCGAAGAGCGCCGCCCTGTGTATGGCCGGCTGGCACTGCACGAGTACCTGGAAGGCTACGAAGGCCGCCTGATGCGCTCGCTCAAGAGCCTGCTGGGCTCCAAGCTGATCAAGCACGACACCAGCGTGCTGGGCAGCGCCTTGCCATTCAAGGACCTGCTGGGCATGTTCATCGGCGAACTGAAAAAGCGTGCCGAAACCGCCGCCGACCGCAGCTTCGATCAGGTGGTACTGGGCCGCCCGGTGTTTTTCGTCGACGAGGACCCGGCTGCCGACCAGGAGGCCGAAGATACCCTGGCCGAGGTGGCCCGCAAGATCGGCTTCAAGGACGTGTCGTTCCAGTACGAACCGATTGCCGCCGCGTTCGACTACGAGTCAGGTATCAGCCGTGAAGAGCTGGTACTGATCGTGGATATCGGCGGGGGTACCTCGGACTTTACCCTGATACGCCTGTCACCCGAGCGTCACCAAGTGGCCGAGCGCCAGAGCGACATCCTCGCCACTGGCGGCGTGCACATCGGCGGTACCGACTTCGACAAGCAGTTGAGCCTGCAGGGCGTGATGCCGCTGTTCGGTTACGGCAGCCGGATGAAGAGCGGTGCGCTGATGCCTACCAGCTACCACCTCAACCTGGCCACCTGGCACACCATCAACGCCCTGTACTCGCAGAAGTCGCAACTGGCGTTGGGCAGCATGCGCTATGACATCGAGGACACCCTGGGCATCGACCGTCTGTTCAAGCTGATCGAGCAACGGGCCGGGCACTGGCTGGCGATGGAGGTCGAGGCCAGCAAGATTGAGCTGACCGACCACGAAAGCCGCCGTATCGACCTCGGCCGCGTGGAGCGCGAATTGGGCGTGGACCTGACCCGTGCGGTGTTCGAAGGCGCGATCGAAGGGCTGCTGGAGCGGGTGCGTGGCAGCGTCACCGAGCTGCTGGCCAAGGCCGGTGTAAGCGAAGGTCAGGTGGACACGGTGTTCTTCACCGGTGGTTCCAGCGGCATTCCGGCGCTGCGCAACAGTGTGGCGGCGATGCTGCCGAATGCGCGGCATGTGGAGGGCAATATCTTCGGCAGCATCGGCAGCGGGCTGGCAATCGAGGCGCGCAAGCGTTACGGGTGAGCTGCGAGCTACAAGCTGCGAGCTACAAGCCGATTGGCGATGGAAGGCCCACCGCGTTCGGCTTTATCTTGCAGCTTGCAGCTCTCAAACCAGCTCAGCCCGCTTCAGCTCGCTCTTCATGTACGCATAGTACACCGGCCCCGCTACCACTCCCGGCAACCCGAACGCCGCCTCGAACACCAGCATCGCCAGCAAAAGCTCCCAGGCCTTGGCACTGATCTGCCCCCCCACGATCCGCGCGTTGAGGAAGTACTCGACCTTGTGGATAACGATCAGATACCCCAGCGCGGCCGCAGCCACCCAGATCGACAGCGACATGCCAACAATCGTGATCAGCGTGTTGGACATCAGGTTGCCGATCACCGGCAACAGCCCGAGCAGGAAGGTCAGCACGATCAGCGTCTTGGTCAGCGGCAGGTGCACACCGAACAGTGGCAGCACCACGGCAAGGAAAATACCGGTGAACACGGTGTTGAGCAGCGAGATCTTGATCTGCGCGAAGACGATGTTGCGAAACGCCTGCACCAGCAGGCTCAGGCGCTCGAACAAGGCGGCAGCCAGCGGTTTGCGCCGCGAGATGTCGGGGATGCGCTGCAGGGCAATGATAGCGCCGAGTATCATGCCGATCAGCAGCGTCACGAACATGTGCGCCATGCCCTTGCCTACAAGCTGCAGGTCGCTGAGGTGGCTCTTGATCCACTCACCGATGGCCACTTTGAACTCCGCGGCACTGGCCGGCAGGTAGCCCTCGATGAACGGCGGCAACTGGCCACGGGCACGCTCGAACAGGGCCATGAACTTGTCCAGCGATGCGCCGGGGTTCTCTGCCTCGTGCAGCAGGAAGCTGAACGCGCCGGCGATCAGCAAGGTCAGGGTACTGACCACCAAGGTACCCAGCAGCGCCACCGCCAGCCAGCGTGCGCGTTGCCCGGCAATGATCGGCTGCAGGCGTGGCGTGAGCATGTTGACCAGCTCGAACACCAGCAGCCCGGCCAGCAGGCTGGGTAACAATTTCAGGGGGAGCGCCAGCAGCAGGCCGGCAAATACGATGATCCAGCTGGCCAGGGTGACCTGGCGGGGGGTGAAAGTCATACAGCCTCAACGGCAGACAACGGAAAAGAACCGCAGTCTGCCAGCCTTCGTCCTACAGGCATAGGCGCAGGTCATTTCTTCTTCAGGCAGTCACTCATGTAGGCCTTGCGCTCGTCGCCCTTGAGGGCCTGGGCGCTGGCGTCAGCGTTGCAGATCTTCATCTTTTCCTGCTGGGTCGGCGGTACGCTTTTCTTCAGGCAGTTGCTCATGAAGGCTTTGCGCTCATCGCCCTTGAGCGCCTTGGCAGAAGCGTCGGCATTGCACGAGGTCATCTTTTCCTGTTGCGCGGTGGCAGCGAATCCCTGCGCACTGAACATAACGGCCAACGCCAGCAATGGCATGTGCAGCATCTTCATGGAGTGGTCTCCTTGTCTCCCGCGCCCGATGCACGGTGTCGCAGGTGAGTGTAGACAACAAATTTTACACACCCGTCCGCGCTTGCCGCCGGTACTGCTCCGGCGTGCAATGGGCCTGACGCTGGAACATGGCGATGAATGCCGAGGCGCTGCTGTAGCCCAGGTCGAAGGCGATGGCCTGTATCGGCAAGCCGGCCTCCAGCGCCTCGATGGCCCGCAAGAACCTCAGGCGCAGGCGCCACTCACCAAAGCTGATGCCCAGTTCGCGCAGAAATTGCCGCGCCAGGGTGCGCTCGCTGACATGCACCTGCGCCGCCCAGTCCGCCAGCGGGCGGTTGTCACCAGGTTCAGCGCCGAGGGCATCGAGCACCTGGCGCAGGCCCTCGCTCTGAGCAAAGGGCAGGTAGCAGGTCTGGGTGGGTGCCAGCAGCAACTGATCGAGCAGCACCTGCACCAGACGCTGGTCGCGTTCGTCCTTGGCCACCTTGACGTCCCGGCGGGCGAAGTCGCCGAGGATGGCCTTGAGGATATCGCTGATCACCAGGCTGCACGGCTGCTGCGGCAGGCCGGCGCACAGGCTGCGGTCGAGATAGACCGAGCGGTAAACGATGGCCTGAGGGTTGTAGCAACCATGTTCGGTATCCGGCGGCACCCAGACCGCGTAATGCGGGGGTGACAGAAAACGCTGGCCATTGACATCCAGGTGCATGACGCCGTGGGCGGTGTAGTTGAGCTGGCCCCAGGTGTGGCGATGGGGCGGGCTGTGAGTGTCGGCGCCAAATTCGTCGTGGCGCAGGTAGACGGGCGCGGGAAGCTGGTCGAACTGCGGGATATCGAGGTATTTGCGGCGCATGCTGTCTGCTTCAAGGGGCAGGTTGTCTGGATAGGAGTATAGGCTTGCTGACAGACAAACGATAATACGGGGCCATCATACAACCTCTGTGAAAGCGGGCACGCTCCCACGGAGGCTTATGAGCATCCAAGAGCCTTTGCGTCATGAATTATCTGTACCCCCTCACCGCCATCCTCATTTGGGCCGGCAACACTGTAGTCACCAAGCTGTCCGCAGGTGCCATTCACCCTGCCGAGATCGGCTTCTACCGCTGGCTGCTCGCAGGGCTGCTGTTCACCCCGTTCCTGCTGCCGGCCGTGTGGCGCAACCGCCTGGCCATCCGTCCGCACCTGCCCAGAATCTTCGTCCTTGGCGTGCTCGGCATGGCCCTGTACCAAAGCCTCGCCTACTTCGCGGCCAGCATCACCAGCGCTACCAACATGGGCATCATTCTCTCGCTGATGCCCTTGATGTCGCTGGCCCTGTCCATCGCATGGCTCGGCCAGCGGCTGAGCTACGGTGCCCTGACGGGCGCGGCGGTGTCCTTCATCGGTGTGCTGGAAGTCGTCTCCGCCGGCCATCCCAGTATCCTGCTGGAGCAAGGCCTGAACCGCGGTGACCTGCTGATGCTGGTGGCCACCCTGGCCTACGCGCTGTACAGCTTCCTGCTGAAGAAATGGCAGCTGCGCCTGCCGCCCTTGCAGCTGCTGTACCTGCAGGTGCTGGTGGCAATCATTGTCTTGCTGCCACTGTTCCTGCTTTCGGACAAGACCGGCCTGAACGTGCATAACGTGGGCCTGGTGCTGTACGCCTGTGTGCTGGCCTCGATGGTCGCGCCGCTGGTGTGGATGCAGGCCGTGCACCGCCTGGGGCCAAGCCGCACCACGCTGTTCTTCAACCTGCTGCCGCTGGTGACCGCGCTGATCGCAGCCGCAGTGCTCGACGAGCAACTGGCCAGCTACCACCTGATCGGCGGCTTGCTGACCCTGGCCGGGGTGGTCCTCGCCGAACGCTGGACCACCCCCGTGCGCCGCAGCGCTACAGCCCCGCAGCCTTGAGGCGGGCGGCGTGCTCGGTGAACAGCCGCACCGGCTCGGCGCCCTTGCCCACGGCGCCGAGCGACTGGTTGACGATGTCCAGGTGATCGAGCGGGTAGTCATCACCGATCACCTGCCCCAAGTGTGAACTGAAGCGCCCGACCATACCGTCACACTGGCCCTTTTCCTTGACGAAACTGCGGGCGAACAGGCGGCAGAAGCGGTTGCTGCCGTCAAAGCGGTTACGCCCCTGGTCGGTGATACCCGGCTGCAAGGTGCCTGACCACGAATAGTAAAGCACGCCGTTGACCTCTCCCGCGCCCTCACCGCCCCAGGTGTCGGGCAGGCCCTGTGGATAAGCCTGGTTGAACAGCGCTACGCCGGCGCTGGTCAGCGATTGGTGCGAGGCATGCACGTCGATAGGCAATGAGTCGCGGCGCCAGCCGGTTTCCAACCACCCCAGCAGCACCGCCAGGCCATGCAAAACAGCCCTGAGGATGCGCCCTTGGGGTGAATCGCCCGGCGCTGTGCGAGCCAAGTGGTCGGCCAGTTCCGAGCCGTGGTTAGGCCCGGCCACCGAAGTCACTGATGCCACCCGGTCAGGCCGCTTGGCTGCGGCATAACGCGCGCTCAGGGCGCCTTGGCTATGGCCGATCAGGTTGACCTTGTCAGCGCCGGTACGCTGGCAGATGTCTTCGATGATTGCCAGCAACTGCTCACCGCGCACTTCGCTGGAGTGCAAGGGCGATACCTGCACGGGGAACACCTGCGCCCCGCCCTTGCGCAAGGCCGGCACGATGCCGAACCAATAGGGATAGAGCAATGCCCTGACAAAGCCGAGCATGCCCGGTACCAGCACCAACGGGTAGCGCGTAGCCAATTCCTGCTGCATGGGCCCAACCCCTTTGCGTGGACGACCGGCCAACACTACAGCGGCCTGAATGACCATCGCAATCGAACTCCTGACGCGCCGCGCGGTTCCAAACCAGAACAGACCCTTGAGCAAGGAGCGGGACCATGTACAAACAGACCCTGGCAATCCTTCTGGCAAGCGCGACCCTGGCCGCCTGTGGCAGCCGCCCGGAAAACCCGGTGGACTACGTCACCTACCGCGACGAGCCGCTGGTCAAGCAAGTCGAAAACGGCATGACCATGCAGAAAGTCATCGCCATCGGCGGCAGCCCATCGAATGCGACCGACCTGCCGCACGGAGGCACTTGCAACGACTACATCCTCAACCGCGATGGCCATCAACAGCCTTACTACGTGCGCTTCGATGCCACCGGCCATGTCGATGCCAAGGGTTTCAAGACTTGCAAACAACGAGAGGAGGACAGCGAAGCCGTACACGGCGCCTGAGCCTGCGCAACATCCTGACCACCCGTCCTGATTTGTCTGGAGATAACCATGAGCAACGTTGAACTGACCGATGTGCAAACCCTGCGCAAGCGTGCCCGTGAGCACGTCGAGCAAGGTGCGGTGACCGAGGGTTACCACGCCGACCGCCAGGAAATCCTGCGCCTGCTCAATGAGTCGCTGGCCACCGAGCTTGTCTGCGTACTGCGCTACAAGCGTCATTACTTCATGGCCAGCGGGATCAAGGCGAGCGTGGCTGCCGAGGAGTTTCTCGAGCATGCCAACCAGGAAGCCGAGCACGCCGACAAACTGGCCGAGCGCATCGTGCAGCTGGGCGGCGAGCCGGACTTCAATCCGGACAACCTGACCAAGAATTCCCATGCCCAATACGTAGCAGGCAATTCGTTGAAGGAGATGGTGCTGGAGGACTTGGTGGCCGAACGCATCGCGATCGACAGCTACCGCGAGATCATTCAGTACATTGGCGACAAAGACCCGACTACGCGTCGCATCTTCGAGGACATCCTGGCTCAGGAAGAAGAACACGCAGACGACATGTCCGATCTGCTGCAAGGCTTGTAATCGCCAGGGGCCGCTTTGCGGCCCCGGTTCACTTATTGCTTGCCCTTCACCTCAGCCGGCGCCTTGCCGGCTTTCATCTGCTGCAGCAACGGCGTGCACTGGTTGGGCTCATCGCCACTGCTTGGCGCCACCAGCGCCAGCAGCCCCGCCGCAGGCCCTGCAACTACCCCCAGTGCCACCATGCCCACGCCGCGCAATGCCAGCGGCACCGCCTGCACGCCCGCACCGGGCTTGGCGAACGGCCCGCGGACATACAGCGGCGAACGCAGCGAGAACAGCCGCAAGCCTTTCGATTCAGGAGTGATCTCAAGGTCCAGCTGCTCGCTGGCGAAGTTGGCCGTGCCGTTGACGTAGATGATCGCGTTCTCGGTATCGAATATGAACAGGCGCGTGCTCGCCAGCCCGTCCTTGATACCAACATCAGCTGCTGCGCAGTTGATCTGCACATCCTCATCGCCAAACAGCTTGCCGATCACGTAGTTGCCCACGTTCAACCCTGCAATCTCCATCAGGCTGCGGCTGATCGCACCATCGTTGATCAGCATGCGCAGGTCACCATTGGCCGTGCCCAGCAGGGCTGCCACCGAGTTGCCGCGGCCGCTGATATCGGCATCGCCGTTGAGCTCACCGAAGCTGGTCTGCATCGGCGCAAAGGTGGGGAACAGCTGCTTGAGCTTGAAGCCACGTGCGGTCAGCCGAGCGCGCCCCTGCAGCGGTACGCTGCGGCCATCCAGGCGTATCCTGGAGGCCAGGTTGCCACCGGCCACCCCAAAGCGCAGCGGCTCCAGGCGCAGCAGGCCGTCCTCGAGGATTACATGGGCAGAGAGGTCTTTGAACGGCAATTGCTCACTGTGGACGATTCGTTTGCCGGCAAACTCGACGTCGGCGTCCATGGTGCGCCAGCGATCAGTGCGGAACTCCTCCACCGGCAGCACCTTGCCGGCAGGCTGCTTGCTGGCGCCCCCGCGGGCTTTCTGCTCGGCGTTGGAGTCGGCACCGATCAGCGGTGCCAAGTCTTTGAACAACAACTGGTTGGAGACCAGCTTGCCAGATAGCTTAGGCCGCGGCTGGCTGGCGACGAACGCCAGGTCGCCGTGGATGTCACTGTTGCCGATCTTGCCGTTGAATCCTTCGTAGTTGAACGTCGCACCTTCGGCCGCCTGCAGGTTGGCCTTCAGGTGACCATCGGTTTCGTAGGCTGGTGTGTCTGGCAGGGTCACCCCCGTCAGCGGATAAAGGTTACCCAAACTGGCGCCAGACAAGCGCAGGCGAAGATCCAGCGCCCCCAGGTTGCGTGGGTCGGTCAGGGTGCCTGCGAGCACTACGTGGGTATCGGCAACGCGCACGTCGGCCTGCAACGGAAATGGCTGGCTGGCGTCCTGCAGCGCCAGCAGGCCACCAATCTTGCCAGTACCGGAGACTGGCTGCCCCTTGTAACGGCCCTGGGCCTTGAGCCCGAAGGCATAGTCCTGAGCGCCGCCGGCCTTGTCGGCACTTGCCTTACCCACGATCTCGCTGAACGGTATGGGTTTGCCCAGCGGATCTATCTGTACCTTCATGCTGGTTTTCAGGGTCTGGTCGTCGAAGCTGACATTACCTTGGTCAAAACCGATGGCACCGATATCCAGCTGCCACTTGGAGGGCTGCGCATTCTCATCCTTGGGGCCGAAGTCGAAGGTCCAGTTGGCGCGGCCATCGGCCAGGCGAGTAAGGCTGGCGGTGGGTTTGACCAGGTCGATGCGCGGGATGACGATCTGCTGGAATACCAGCGGCAGCGGCGCCAGTCGAAATTCCACACGCTCCAGGCCGACCATCTTCGGCTCCTTCAGCCACTCGGGATTGCCTAGGGCCAGGTCCTCGGCAATGAAGTGCGGCCACGGTACCCAGGCGCGCCACCCGCCTTCTTCCGACTCAGTGCGCCAGTGCACCGCCAGGTTACCGTTGATCGCGAACGGCCGGTGCAACGCTTCGGAGACTTTCTCGTTAAGCAATGGCTTGACCCGGTTCCAGTCGAAGGTGGCGATCACCACCACCAGTATCGCCAGCAAGGTCAGCAGGCTGGTAAGGGTCCAGACGAGGATTCTGGCGGGACGCGTCATTGCGTTATTCTCCTGACGGCTTGGGGCAAAACGGGCGCAACGATCGCACTCAATATCTCCGACTGATGAAAGCCCCCAGGGTTTTATCCATGAAGCCCATGACGGTGAAGTTTTCTTGCCTACCTGCTCAGCTTTTTATCACATGATGCCTTGAAACACCTGCGTTAGAGCCTTGACACCGCGCTATCAATACCATCGATTGTTACCATTACCCGTATGAACTTCTCTCTGGCGTTGCCGAGCGTAGCATTGGCTTCGTACCCACTTTCCAGCCCCCGAGAGGAGCACCGAAATCATGAAACGCCAATTGCTGACCCTGACGCTGTCCATCCTTGCTGCCAACGCCTTCGCCGTTCCAGCTGCCGATCAGCACCTGACCGCCGAATCGCGCTCCAGCGCTGTTGAAATGGCCCAACCGCTGAAAACCGTTGCCGAAGGTGGTGCCGAGCGTCTGATCGAACGCAGTGGCCGTGTTGCCGAAGGCGGTTCGGATCGCCTGATCGAGCGCACTGGCCGTGTTGCCGAAGGCGGTTCGGATCGCCTGATCGAGCGCACTGGCCGTGTTGCCGAGGGTGGTTCGGATCGTCTGATCGAGCGCACCGGCCGCGTTGCCGAGGGTGGTTCGGATCGTCTGATCGAGCGCACCGGCCGCGTTGCCGAAGGCGGTTCGGATCGCCTGATCGAAATCAGCCGTGTGAGCTGATCTCCATGGCCGAAAACAACAACCTGCATCAAAGTGCCTACCCACCTCCCAGCCCGGTCAATTGACCGGGCTTTGTTTTCAGGTAACACCGCCCCGCGCAACTGGTAATTCTGCTAGTTCCACATCGCCCATCGCCATTGCTAGGTTACTGAAGGTATGGCTACGGAGCGTTCAAATGAGAAACCCGGCAACCGATCTGATAGCACTCAGGCCTGACTGGCTGGACGAAAGACTGCTGGCGCTCATCGCCCGGCCGATCGAGAACAGCGAAGAGGCCAAACGAACCTTCATTGAACTGTTGGCGCAGCCAAGCCTGCAGGGCGATGCATTGCTTGCCGATCTGCCTAAGTTGCTTCGGTTTCATACAACCTGTGCCATGCATGACGGTGCTCTGGCATCGATGATCTCGATTCACTACAACTTGTGCATGGGCTCGATCAAATCGATGGGCAATGACAGTGACTATGTGCGCAGCCTGTACAAACAGTTGAACGAAGGCACGGCAATCGGTGTATACCTCGCCACGGAACTGGGGTATGGCAGCAATCTTTTCTCACTGGAAACAGAAGCACGCTATTGCCCCGAGCGACAGATATTCGTGCTTGATTCGCCCAGCCGCCAATCCTACAAGTTCATGCCAAACAGCACGCATAGCCCCTTGCCCAAGATTGCAGTGGTGATGGCGCGCCTGATGGTCAATGACAAGTTCATCGGTATCTTGCCGTTTCTTGTGCCACTGCATGCGGGCGACACGGCCTTCCCCGGTGTTCGTATTACTGCACTGGGCCACAAACCAGGGATGCACCTGGACAATGCCATGACCTCGTTCGAAAACGTTGAACTCCCTTACGAGGCGCTCTTGCAGCGAGGCACCATCGAACTGGACCGCGATGGGCAACTGCGCACGCTGGCCACTACACGCAGCCAACGCTTCATGCGCTCCATCGAACGTGTCCAGTCCGGCAAGCTGTGCATGGCCAGTTGCGCCCTGGCGGTGGCGATGGCCGGCTTGCATATCAATTACACCTACGCGCAGAAACGTCAGACTTTCAGCCCGGGCGGTCCGGTCAATTTGCTTGCCCATCCCACCTATCGCCACCCACTGGCCATTGATGTCGTGACCAACCTAATTCATGCCGCGTGGCTTGAACAGATCGTCGCCGGGCACGGCAAAGATGCGCTCAAGCCTTTAGCGCCTGACGTACTCAACGAAGTGGCAATTCTCAAGGCAGTTTCAACCTGGGCCAGCCAGGACATTCTGGTGCGCTGCCGTGAACGTTGTGGCGCACAAGGCATGTTCGCTGCGAACAAGATCATCGGTTACCTGTTGAACAATAACGGCGCGATCACTGCCGAAGGCGAAAATCTGGTGATCATGCTCAAGGCCGCTGCCTACTTCATGAAACACGCGGCCCCAGCCAGCGCGCACGCAGTGAAGGGCAAAAAGCGCCAGCGTCTGCTCGAACACCTCGACACCTGTATCGACCTCATCCGCTCAGGCATTGCCGACAAGCGTGACCGGTTCTTGCAAAGCGAGGACATGCTGCTGCTGGCCAAGCTGCTGGGGGTACGCATGGCCAGTGTGCGCTACCTGGCCCATATCGATGAAAGCCCACTGGATGGCGTTATCCTCGATGTGTTTCTGCTCAGCCAGTTAGAGCAACACGCTGTGGCGCTGGTACGGACCCAGGCAGCATCCTCCAGGCAGATCAGGAGCTGGGCAAACCGCAAACAGGCACTGCTGGTGCAGCATGCACCCTTGATTCTGGAGCGGTTGAAACGCATGGACATGAGAATGTTGGAGGTGCCGATCAGCAGCGACAGCTACATCGAGCATTACGCGTCCCGCCACCACGACGGGCAGGCAGCGTGAAACCTTTTTTTGACTTTTGTCCATGAGCCAATAAAGTGCAGGTTTCCTTCGCGATCAATGGCCTGACATGCTGCCGCGCGCCGAACAGAAGCTACAGACTCGCCAGGCCCTGCTCGACGCGGCCTGCCAGCTCATGGAAAGTGGCCGTGGTTTCGGCAGCATCAGCCTGCGCGAAGTGGCCAAGGCCGCCGGCATCGTGCCCACCGGGTTCTATCGGCACTTCACCGACATGGACGCCCTGGGCCTGGCCCTGGTGGCCGAGGTCGATGACACCTTCCGCCAGACCATCCGCCTGGTGCGGCAGAACGAGTTCGAACTGGGCGGTATCACCGACGCCTCGGTACGCATCTTCCTCGACGTGGTAGCCGCCCACCGGGCCCAGTTCCTGTTCCTGGCCCGCGAGCAGTACGGCGGCTCGCAGGCAGTGCGCCATGCCATCGGCCGCTTGCGCCAAGGTATCAGCAACGACCTGGCCACCGACCTTGCGCGAATGAAACGCTGGCAGCACCTGAACGGAGCAGCGCTGGCGGTGATTGCCGACCTGGTGGTGAAGACCGTGTTCGCCACCCTGCCGGAACTGATCGACAACCCTGAACAAGGTTATCCACAGGCGCTGAGTGCACGGGACAAGATCACCCAGCAGTTGCGCTTCATCTTCGTCGGTGCGCGGCATTGGCAGGGTTTGGGTAATCCGGGCTGAAGCGCACTTCTGCTACCATGGCGCACTGCCGATTGTGACGAGCGCATTCATGTCCGACCCCCGCCCCACTCCAGCCGAACTGGCCCGCTTCAACCAGCACTTCGCCGAACGCATCGTGCCAGTGTGGCTGGGCTCCGGCTGGAATCCCGAAATGGCCCTGCCCTACGAGGCCCTGGATGCTACGCACCGCCCGCTGCCAGTGCAGCGCTACCGGGCGATGGCCTGCGCGCGTCAGTTGTACCTGTTCAGCAGCCGTATCGAGCAACCGGGAGCGGCAGAGCGGGCCGCAGCCCTGTTTCGCTCGCTGCAGCGGCATTTCCACGACGCCGAACATGGTGGCTGGTTCTACAGCATCGATGCCCAAGGCAAGCCGCTGGACCGGCGCAAAGACCTCTACACCCACGCATTCATCGTGTTTGCCTGCGCTCATTACTGGGGAAAAGTCCGCGAAAGCCTGGTGGAATCGGCGCTCAATGCTGCCCTCGAGATCGTCAGCGAGCAGTTTGCCCGCGATGACGGCCTTTACGAAGCGAGCCTCGGTGAAGACTGGTCCGACCTCGGCAGCGGCCCGCTGCAAAACCCACAGATGCACCTGGCCGAAGCCTTCCTGCAGGTTCTCGCCGTGCGTGCAGATCAAGGTGTGCAACAGGCACTGCTGCAACTGTGCCAAGCCCTGCAGACGCACTTCATCGAACCGCAACATGGCCTGATGCTGGAAAAACCCCGCGGTGCTGTGGATAACTGGTTCGAGCCGGGGCACCAGTTCGAGTGGTTCTACCTGCTGCATACCTCGGCACTGCTGCGCGGTACGCCGCTGCATGCGTCCATCGACCGCGCATTCGCTTACGCCGAGCAGTGCGGAGTGAAGGATGCTGCCGTGCTGGCGATGCTGGCTGTGGATGGCCAGGTGATCGATGCGACCCAGCGGATCTGGGCACAGGCTGAGTATCTGCGGGCGCTTGCACTGCGGCCAGGGAGTGGAGTGAAGCTGGCTGAGCAGTTGCAGGCAATGCACCAGCGCTTCCTGCACGATGGAGGCTGGTATGAGTGCCGCGATGGTGAAGGTGCGGTCAGCAGGCATGACATGCCTTCGACTACGCCCTATCACCTGGCGACTTGCCTGGAAGGCTTGCAGCGCCTGAACTGACGCAATTGCCGGCAAGCTGGTTTTTCCACAGGGCAAGCGGGGCCGCAACACCTGTGGCAGCCGGCCTGCCGGCGATTGGGCAGCGAAGCAACCCTACTGCATCAGCCCTTCACCGAACGATCAATCGATAACCCAGCCCAGTCCTGGCTCACTGGCATAAGCTCCAGGCTGTTGATGTTGATGTGGGCCGGCTGGTTGAGGATCCAGAAGATGGTCTCGGCGATATCCTGCGGCTGAATAGGCTCGGCACCGGCGTAGGTGGCATCATACTTGGCCTGGTCCCCACCGAACCGCACCAGCGAAAACTCACTTTCACACAGCCCTGGCTCAAGGTTGCTGACACGCACACCCGTGCCACGCAGGTCACAACGCAAGCTGAGCGAGAACTGGCCGACGAACGCCTTGGTACCGCCATAGACGTTGCTGCCAGGGTACGGATAGTTGCCCGCCACCGACCCCACGTTGAGGATCGACGCCCCCCGGCCGTGGGCGATCAGGCGTGGCAGCAGCAAGCGGGTGGTGTACATCAGGCCCTTGATGTTGGTATCGACCATGGTTTCCCAGTCGTCCAGGCTGCAGTTCTGCGCCGCATCGACGCCCAGCGCAAGGCCTGCGTTATTGACCAGCCCGCGCAGCTTGTCAAAGCCCGCTGGCAGGTTGGCTATGGCGTGTTCCATGGCCTTGCGGTCACGTACATCGAGCACCAGGCCGTGCACTTCGGTCTTGGCCGACAGTTCGGCGCACAGGGCATCCAGGCGATCCTTGCGCCGGCCGGTGAGGATCAGCTTCCAGCCGGCGTCGGCGAAGAGGCGAGCCGTGGCCTCGCCAAAACCGGAAGTCGCGCCAGTGATGAATACGGTGGACGTCATGCTCTGTTCCTCGCTGTGGATTATTTTCGGCAAGCTTTGCAGCATGCCCGCGACGGGTGTCGGCAGCAAGCCATAGAAGCACTTGGTCATTTTTTGTACATTACCCGCAAAGCCTCATGATAGAGGGTCCAGCGCGAGCTATGCGCATGTTATCCACAAGGCTTTCCCCATGGATTGGGGGCAACTTGATCATCAGGCGGAACCCTTTCAGCGAACTATGGTCACCCTCAACGTTGCGGGGATGGCGCAACGCTTTCAAACATGCCGCTTACAGCACTCTGTCCAAGGGTTTCGCACAGAGTTATCCACAGCGCATCGCGTATGGCTGCGCACTTCATTGCGCTAGTGGAAACACGCACCGAATCATCCACAAACGCCGACTGATCAAAATATGAACAGAACCGCGCAAGCCTTGATTTCAAAGGCTTGCAGCTAGATGCCACCATGTTTTCCACAGGCGGTTCCACATTATCCGTGGACAACAATGAGCCTGTGGAAACAAAGGCTTGCGCAGGGATTGTGGCGTGGCTCAAGAAAGATATGCGACAAGTTGTCCACATTCGCCAGGTGATGCCGATCGGGGCCGCACAGCAGCCCCGGATTCAGCTTAGTGCCCGCCAAGATAGGCGCTGCGAACCTCTTCGTTGACCAACAACTCCTGACCGGTGCCGGTCATGCGAATCTCGCCGTTCACCATGACATAGGCCCGGTCGGACAACTTCAAGGCATGGTTGGCGTTCTGCTCCACCAGAAAGATGGTCATCCCGGTCTTGGCCAGTTCGCGCAGGGTCGAAAAGATCTGCTTGACCACGATCGGCGCCAGCCCCAGCGACGGCTCGTCGAGCAACAGCAATTTGGGCCGACTCATCAGCGCACGGGCAATGGCCAGCATCTGCTGCTCTCCACCGGACATGGTCATCGCACGCTGGTTGCGCCGCTCCTTCAACCGAGGGAACAGCTCGAACATGCGTTGCATGTCCTCACTGGCATATTTGTCACCGATAGGGATGGTACCCATCATCAGGTTTTCCTCGACGCTCATGTCGGGGAACACCCGGCGCCCTTCCGGCGACTGGGCGATGCCATTGGATGCGATGTAGTGCGACGACTTGCGGGTAATGTCGGTGCCACGGTAGACAATCTGCCCCGAGGCTGCGCGCGGCTGGCCGAAGATGGACATCAGCAGGGTCGACTTGCCGGCACCGTTGGCGCCGATCAGGCTCACGGTCTCACCTTCATCGATGTGCATCGAGACCTTTTTCAACGCCTGGATCGGCCCGTAGAACACGTCCAGGTCCTTCAGTTCCAGAATGGGTGCACTCATACCAGCTCCTCTTCGTCGGCACCCAGGTAGGCGGCGATCACCGTCGGGTTGTGGCGGATATCCTGCGGCGCGCCTTCGGCGATCACGTTGCCGTGGTCGAGCACGACGATATGGTCGGAAATGCTCATGACCATGCCCATGTCGTGTTCGATCAGCACCACGGTGATGTCGTGCTCGTCACGCAGCACGCGGATCATACGGCTAAGTGCTTCGGTCTCCTGCGGGTTGAGGCCGGCCGCCGGTTCGTCCAGGCAGATGATCTTCGGCCGCGTGCACATGGCCCGGGCGATTTCCAGGCGGCGTTGCTGGCCATACGACAGCTCCCCGGCCAGGCGGTTGGCACAGTCGACCAGATCGACTACCTCCAGCCAGTAGAATGCGTGGTCCAGGGCATCACTCTCGGCCTTGCGGTAGGCCTTGGTGTTGAGCACGCCGGCCAGCAGGTTGCGGTTGACCCACATGTGCTGGGCGACCAGCAGGTTTTCCACCACCGACATTTCCTTGAACAGGCGAATGTTCTGGAAGGTGCGCGCCAGCCCCGCGCGGTTGACCAGGTGGGTGCCACCGAACATCTTGTAGTACAGGCGCGAACCAAAACGTGCCGGCGAAACGAAGTCCGCCGCCTGGAAGCGCTCACCAAGCAACTGGATGACGTTGGTATGGCTGCCGCGCACGTTCAGCTCGATGCGCCCGCCGCTGGCCTTGTAAAAACCGGTCAGGCAGTTGAACACCGTGGTCTTGCCGGCGCCGTTGGGGCCGATCAGGGCGAAGATCTGGTTACGCTTGACCTTGAGGCTGACGTCGCTGAGCGCCTTGATGCCACCGAACTGCATCATCAGGTTGTCGACCGAGAGAATGATTTCGTCGCTCATGGCGCCACTCCTTTACGCGGGACCACACCGGCGCGGCTGATGCGGATCAGCCCACGCGGTCGCCAGATCATCATCAGCACCATCAGCACACCGAACAGCAGCACCCGGTATTCGGAGAAGCTGCGCAGCAGCTCCGGCGCTACGGTCAGTACGAACGCAGCGATCACCACGCCCACGGTCGAGCCCATGCCGCCCAGTACGACAATGGCCAGAATCAGCGCCGACTCGAAGAAGGTGAACGAGGACGGGTTGACGAAGCCTTGGTAGGTGGCGAAGAACACCCCGGCGAGGCCCGCAGTGGAGGCCCCCAGGGTGAAGGCCGAAAGCTTGACCAGCACATGGTTCAGGCCCATCGAGCGGCAGGCGATTTCGTCCTCACGCAGCGCTTCCCAAGCGCGGCCAACCGGCATGCGGGTCAGCCGATGCTTGATGTACAGCACCGCCAGCACGACCAGGAACAGCACGGCATAGATGAACACGAACTTCAGATTGGCGTTGTAATCGAAGCCGAAGTACTCGTGGATCGGCACCCCGCCATCCTTGGCTCGACGGCCGAACTCCAGGCCAAAGAAAGTCGGCGCCGGGGCCGGCATGCCGTTCGGGCCACCGGTGAACGACAGCCAGTTGTTCAGCACCAGGCGGATGATCTCGCCAAAGCCCAGGGTCACGATCGCCAGGTAGTCACCGTGCATGCGCAACACCGGAAAGCCCAGTATGCACCCTGCCAACGCCGCGGCGATGGCCGCCAGTGGCAGCACACTCCAGAACCCCAGCCCCAGGTACTGATAGCCCAGCGCCAGGCCATAGGCGCCAATGGCGTAGAACGCCACGTAGCCCAGGTCGAGCAGGCCCGCCAGGCCTACCACGATGTTCAGGCCAAGGCCCAGCAGCACGTAGATCAGGCCCAGGATGACCACGGTCAGCAGGTACTTGTTGGCGAAGATGGGGAAGACGATGGCGATCACGATCAGCGCCGGAATGATGTAACGCAGACGCGACTTGTAGTTCGGTGCATTGACGTGCACCCCCGAGCCGCCGCTGTCGAAGCCTTGCAACATGCGTTTGCCTGCGGCGGTCTGCAGGTACAGGCTGAGCAGGAAGCGCCCGGCCATCACGCCACCGACCAGCCAGGCCACGCGGCGGGGTTCGGCATTGAAGCTATAGCCGTCGAGCACCACGCCGACGACCGGACCAAAGACAATGAGCGCGAGCAGGCCGGCGACGATGGTCTCGAGCAAGCTGCGTTTGAGATCGAAACCTTGGGTTTCGGAAACGGAGGCAGTTTTGGCAGTGGACATGTTCACACCTTAGCCACGAGCGGGCGACCCAACAGGCCTTGTGGGCGGAAGATAAGGATCAGCACCAGCAGCGAGAAGCTGAACACGTCCTTGTAGTCGGAGTTGATCAGGCCAGAGAACAACGACTCGGAAATACCCAGGATAATCCCGCCCAACATGGCGCCGGGCAGCGAGCCGATGCCGCCGAGCACCGCAGCGGTGAATGCCTTGATGCCGATGATGAAGCCGGCGTAGAAGTCGAAGGTGCCGTAGTTCATGGTGATCAGCACACCGGCAAGCGCAGCCATCACCGCGCCGATGACGAACACATAGGAGATCACCCGGTCGGTGTTGATGCCAAGGATCGAGGCCATCTTGCGGTCTTGCTGGGTAGCGCGGCACATGCGGCCGAGCTTGGTGTACTTGATCACATAGGTGAGCAGCCCCATGCCGACGAATGCGGCAATCAGGATGAAGATCTTGGTGTAGGTCAGTTGCACGAAGCCAGTGCCCACTTCGACGCGCCAGGCGCCTTCGAGCAGGGTCGGCACGCCTTGCTGGCGGGCGCCCTGGCTGATCTGCGCATAGTTTTGCAGGATCAGCGAGATGCCGATGGCACTGATCAGCGGTGCCAGGCGGGTAGAGTTGCGCAGGGGTTTGTAGGCGATGCGTTCAATGGTGAAGCCATACACACCCGTGACGACGATGGTGAACAACAAGGTGCCCAACATCAGCAGGGGGAACGACTCGATACCGAAATAAGCCAGCAATGCCAGGCTGATTGCCGCGAGGTACGCGGAAATCATATACACCTCGCCGTGCGCGAAGTTGATCATGCCGATGATGCCATAGACCATTGTGTAGCCGATGGCGATCAGGCCATAGACCGACCCGAGGGTCAGGCCGTTGACCAGTTGCTGCAGGAAAATACCATCCATAACGCAATCTCACCTGAGCGAGACTGCACAAGCGCCGAGCACGCCAGGCCACGGATAAAGCGGCCCTCGCAGCGCAGAACCGTGCAGGTCTCCGAATAAAGACAGGTACCGCAGGGGCATCGGCCCGGGCGCAGGCCCGGGCTGGCTGCCGTTGTTATTTTTGTTTTTCCAGCTGGTGGTACTTGCCGTCCTTGTCCCACTGGTAGACCACGTAGTCAGAGACAGTCAGGTCGCCTTTGCTGTCCCACTTCTTCTCGCCCATGACGGTCTGCACCGGGTTGGCCTTGAGCCACTTGGCAGCGTCTTCGCCCTTGTTCGACTTGGCGCCGTTGAAGGCAGCGGCCAGGGCTTGCAGCGAAGCGTAGGCGTAGAGGGTGTAGCCTTCAGGCTCGGTGCCGGCTTTGCGGAATTCTTCCACCACCGCCTTGCTGTCTGGCAGCATGCGCGGGTCGGCACCGAAGGTCATGTACACGCCGTCCACGTACTGGGCGCCGCCCGCGGTTGCGACCAGTTCGTCGGTGACGATACCGTCATCGGACATGAACTTGACGTCCTTCAGGCCTTGCTCGCGCAGCTGACGCACCAGCGGACCGGCTTCGGGGTGAAGGCCGCCAAAGTAGACCACATCGGCACCGGTGGAACGGATCTTGGTCACCACGGCGCTGAAGTCTTTCTCGCCACGGGTCAGGCCTTCATACAGCACCGGCTTGACGCCACGCTTCTCCAGCTGCGCCTTGGTTGCATCGGCCAGGCCCTGGCCGTAGGTGTCCTTGTCGTGCAGCACCGCCACCTTCTTGCCCTTGAGCACATCGACGATGTAGTCACCGGCAACGATGCCCTGCTGGTCGTCACGGCCGCACATGCGGAACATGGCGCTCAGCCCGCGCTCGGTGACTTGTGGGTTGGTAGAGCCAGGGGTGATGGCGATCACGCCTGCTTCGTCATACACCTCGGAAGCTGGAATGGTGTTGGAGGAGCAGAAGTGGCCCACCACACCGATTACCTTGTCCTGATCGACCAGACGGTTGGCAACCGATACAGCCTGTTTCGGCTCACAGGCGTCATCGCCTTTGACCAGGATGATTTTTTCGCCGTTGACGCCACCGGCAGCGTTGATCTTGTCAGCTGCCGCCTGGGCACCTTTCATGTATTGCTCGCCAAACGCTGCGTTAGCCCCGGTCATCGGGCCCGCGACACCGATCTTGACGTCGGCCTGAACATACGAAGAAACACCCAGTGCCGTAGCCACGGCCAGTGCCAGGAAACCTTTCTTGTAAAACGTCTGCGACATGAGGTGGTGCTCCTAGAGTTTTTTTTGGTTGGCACTACAACTTCTCAGCCCTGTGCTCAGAGCAAGGGCCGTGCCATCGGTTTTGTCTTCCGGGAAATCACACTGTTGGGGCCGCGTCGAGGCGACCGACGGCCTTTTCTTTACTGAGTGTGCAACCGTCTGCCACGCGACAAGCGCCACCATGCGCGCAAACAAGGAGCAACCACCGAGTGCCATCATTGCAACCCTGACAAGTGTTTACGTGCAACCACCCTGTAACAGCAGACGTCACCGAACTGCACACCACTGGTGCGCAACTGCTACAGGCGGCACCGTTTCAAGGCTAGCTGGTGCACGGAAAAACACCTGATTTGTCTGTTTCGGCCTCTTCACACACGCACCCGCTCCCGCCGGTAACGCGTTGCCGGCAAGTTCGGCGCGTTTCCTGTGGCACAATGACCGCCATTCGCCGCTTTGGAGCCCACCCTGATGAGCGAGAGCGCATTCGCTGAGCGCATCGTGCACAACCTGCTCGACACCGACTTCTACAAGCTCACCATGATGCAGGGCGTGCTGCACAACTACCCGGATGCCGACGTGGAGTGGGAATTCCGCTGCCGCAATGGCGAAGACTTGCGCCCCTATCTGGGCGAGATCCGCAACCAGCTCGAACGGCTGAGCGAACTTACCCTCGATGATGGCCAGCTGGCCTTCCTCGAACGCATCAGCTTCCTCAAGCCCGATTTCCTGCGCTTTCTGCGCCTGTTCCGTTTCAACCTGCGCTATGTGCAGGTTGGTATCGAGGGCGACCAGCTGTACCTGCGCCTCAAAGGGCCCTGGCTGCATGTGATCCTCTTCGAAGTCCCGCTGCTGGCCATCATCAGCGAAGTGCGCAACCGCCACCTGCACCCACGCATGCGCCTGGCCGAGGCCCGTGACCAACTTTACCGCAAGTTCGACTGGCTACAGGCGCATGCCAGCGCCGACGAACTGGCCGAACTGCAAGTGGCCGACTTCGGCACCCGCCGGCGTTTTTCCAGCCGCGTGCAGGAGGAGGTGGTGCGGGTACTGCGCGATGACTTCCCGGCCCGCTTCGTCGGTACCAGCAACGTCGATTTGGCATGGAAACTGGATATCAAGCCGCTGGGCACCATGGCCCACGAATGGATCATGGCCCACCAGCAGCTCGGCCCGCGGCTGATCGACAGCCAGATCGCCGCCCTGGACTGCTGGGTCCGGGAGTACCGCGGCCTGCTCGGCATCGCCCTGACCGACTGCATCACCATGGATGCCTTCCTCAGCGATTTCGACCTGTACTTCGCCAAGCTGTTCGACGGCCTGCGCCACGACTCGGGTGAGCCGGTGGCCTGGGCGGAAAAGGCCATCGCCCATTACCAGAGGTTGGGGATCGACCCGATGACCAAGACCCTGGTGTTCTCCGACGGCCTCAACCTGACCCGCGCGCTGCAGATCTTCCGTGCCCTGCGCGGGCGCATCAACGTCAGTTTCGGCATCGGCACCAACCTGACCTGCGACATCCCCGGCGTGGCGCCGATGAATATCGTGCTTAAAATGACCGACTGCAACGGCTCGCCGGTGGCGAAGATCTCTGACGAGGCCGCCAAGACCCAGTGCCGCGACGAGAACTTCGTCGCCTACATGCGTCACGTGTTCAAAATCCCCAGCAAGGAGTAACCCATGCAAGCCGTTCAGCAAGAGATTGCCCAGGCGCTCAACGTGCAGCCGCCGTTCGCAGACGCCGCTGCGCTCGAGGCCGAAGTCGCCCGGCGCGTGGCGTTCATCAAGGATTGCCTGGCCAACGCCCGCCTCAAGACCCTGGTACTGGGCATCAGCGGGGGCGTCGATTCGCTGACTGCCGCCCTGCTCGCCCAACGCGCCATCAACGAGTTGCGCGCCGAAAGCAGCGACCCGGCCTACCGCTTCATTGCCGTGCGCCTGCCGTACCAGGTACAGCATGACGAGCACGACGCCCAGGCGTGCCTGGAAGTGATCAACGCCGATGAAGTGCACACCGTTGATATTGCACCTGCCGTGCGTGCACTGGCCGCAGAGGTGCAAGCATTGAAAGACGGCTCGCCGTCACTGGTGGACTTCGTCGTGGGCAACGTCAAGGCGCGTACGCGCATGGTCGCGCAGTACACCATCGCTGGCGCCCGCGCTGGCCTGGTGATCGGCACCGACCACGCCGCCGAGGCAGTGATGGGCTTCTTTACCAAGTTTGGTGACGGTGCCTGCGACCTGGCCCCGTTGAGCGGCCTGGTTAAGAACCAGGTGCGGGCCATTGCGCGCAGCTTTGGGGCGCCGGAATCGCTGGTGGAGAAGGTGCCTACTGCGGACCTGGAAGACCTGGAACCAGGCAAGCCTGACGAGGCGTCGCATGGCGTGACCTACCAACAGATCGATGCCTTCCTGCATGGGCTGCCGGTTGAGCAGGAAGCGTTCGACATCATCGTCGCCACCTACCGCAAGACCCAGCACAAGCGCGAACTGCCGTTCGCACCGTGAGACCTCTGGGGCCGCTTTGCGGCCCTTTCGCGACACAAGGCCGCTCCTACAGGACTGTAGGAGCGGCCTTGTGTCGCGAAGGAGGGCAAAGCCCTCCCCTGCTTCAAAGTGTCATTACTTGACGACTACCGTGCCTTTCATCATCGAGATATGGCCTGGGAATGAGCAGAAGAAGCCGTAGTCTGTACCAACCAGCTTGGACACATCAAAGGTCACCGCGTCTTTTTCGCCCGCCCCAATGATCTTGGTGTGAGCGATGACACGCTCATCACCTTCTTTCAGATAGGACTTCTCGATACCGGCGCTCAGACCATCGGTCGCGATCGGCTGCATGTCAGCTGCCTTACTGATGACAATGTTGTGACCCATGACATTCTTTGGCAATTTGCCCGAATGTTCCAGGTTCACGGTGAATTGCTTGCAGCTCTTGTCGATGACGATTTCCTTGGTATTGAAGGACATCTGGTCAGTCGAGTCGACAGTTACCGAGCACTCGGCGGCGAAGACGGAGGCGCTGGCGAGGGTCAGCAGGGATACCGCTACAGCTTTCGCAAACATCATGAATCTCCTTGGCAGGGTTTTATCAATTGCGAGACTGCCTGAAACCGTTCAGCCCCTTGCTGACATGCATCAAAGGGTGTCAAGTGGCCAGCCAGTTGAATTGTTCAATGGATTGTATACAACCAATCTAAGGGCACATCATGCCCTTTTAATGGACGATGGGACAACCTCTCATTCAGGAGCAACTGCAATGGCCCTCTCAAGTTTCATGAACAGCCTGCTCGCCGCCTACGCCCACGGGGCCAGCGGTGCGATCTGTGAATTCTCCCGCCCGGAGTGACAACTGCCTTCGAACATTAAGGCCAGGCTTGTTTGATGCGGATGGACTCAACGAGAAGTCGCGTGGTTTTCTCGGCCTTGGCGGCGAAGTGGGTCGACAAGAAGCCTGATTGACCCAGAGGCTTTGGGGACCGCTTTGCGGTCCTTTCGCGGCACAAGGCCGCTCCAACATCGACCGCGCTGCCAAATGAATTGTGCTTGCGCGGACATTGCAGGAGCGGCCTTGTGTCGTGATGGGCTGCAAAGCAGCCCCAAGAATCAATCAGCGCGGAATGACAGGCTGGCGCGGCTTCTTGTTGCCTTTGCCACCACCTTTTGCCGCTTCCTTGCGCTCCTTGGCCGCCTGCTGATTGCGGGCGAACGCTTCAGCCTTGGCCTTCTCACGCTTGTCCCACGGCTTGCTGCCGTCACTGCCACGCGGCGGCAAACCGGTGTGCTGGGTGAGGATCTTCTGATCCTTGCCCACCTTGTGGCTGCCGGCCGGCGTCGAGTTCTTGCGCCGTGCACTCTGGTAGGTGTCGGTCTGCGGCTGGTGCAGCGGGATCAACTGATGCTTGCCCGGGCCAATGAGGTCGGCACGGCCCATACGCTCCAGGGCCTCACGCAGCATCGGCCAGCCCTTCGGGTCGTGATAACGCAGGAACGCCTTGTGCAAGCGGCGCTGCTCGTCGCTCTTGACGATCTCCACGCCTTCACTCTTGTAAGTGACCTTGCGCAGCGGGTTCTTGCCCGAGTGGTACATGGCTGTGGCCGAGGCCATGGGCGACGGGTAGAACGCCTGCACCTGGTCGGCGCGGAAGCCGTTGCCCTTGAGCCACAGGGCGAGGTTCATCATGTCTTCGTCGGTGGTGCCTGGGTGCGCAGCGATGAAGTACGGGATCAGGTACTGCTCTTTGCCCGCCTCTTTCGAGTACTTCTCGAACATGCGCTTGAAGCGGTCGTAGGAGCCGATGCCCGGCTTCATCATCTTGTCCAGCGGGCCACGCTCGGTGTGCTCCGGGGCAATCTTCAGGTAACCGCCCACGTGGTGGGTGACCAGCTCCTTGACGTACTCCGGCGATTCCACTGCCAGGTCATAGCGCAGGCCCGACGCAATCAGGATCTTCTTCACACCCGGCAGGGCGCGTGCCTTGCGATACAGCTCGATCAGCGAGCTGTGGTCGGTGTTGAGGTTTTCGCAGATGCCCGGGAACACGCACGACGGCTTGCGGCAGTGCTTCTCGATCTCCGGGCTCTTGCAGGCGATGCGGTACATGTTGGCCGTCGGCCCGCCAAGGTCGGAGACCACGCCGGTGAAGCCAGGCACCTTGTCACGCATCTCCTCGATTTCATGCAGGATCGACTCGTGGGAGCGGTTCTGGATGATCCGGCCTTCGTGCTCGGTGATCGAGCAGAAGGTACAGCCGCCGAAGCAGCCACGCATGATGTTCACCGAGAAGCGGATCATCTCGTAGGCCGGGATGCGCTCCTTGCCGTAGGCCGGGTGCGGAATACGGGCATAGGGCATGCCGAACACGTAGTCCATTTCCTCGGTGGTCATTGGAATGGGTGGCGGGTTGAACCACACATCCACTTCGCCGTGCTTCTGCACCAGCGCACGAGCGTTGCCCGGGTTGGTCTCCAGGTGCAACACACGGTTGGCGTGGGCGTAGAGCACCGGGTCGTTACGCACCTTCTCGAACGATGGCAGGCGGATCACCGACTTGTCGCGGGTCATGCGCGGGCTGTCGAGGATCTGCACGACCTTGGCTTCGTTCGGGTCTTCCTGGTCGCCCTTGGCCTGCTCGATGGCGCAGGCCTGGGTGTCCTGGGTATTGACGTACGGGTTGATGATCTTGTCGACGCGGCCAGGGCGGTCGATGCGGGTCGAGTCGATCTCGTACCAGCCCTCGGGCGTGTCACGACGCACGAATGCGGTACCGCGCACATCGGTGATGCTTTCGATGCTCTGGCCACTGGACAGGCGCTGGGCGACCTCGACGATCGCCCGCTCGGCGTTGCCGTACAGCAGGATATCCGCGCTGGCGTCGATCAGGATCGAATGGCGAACCTTGTCCTGCCAGTAGTCATAGTGGGCGATGCGGCGCAGCGATGCCTCGATGCCACCGAGCACGATCGGCACGTGCTTGTAGGCTTCCTTGCAGCGCTGGCTGTACACCAGGCTGGCGCGGTCAGGGCGCTTGCCGGCCATGCCGCCCGGGGTATAGGCATCGTCAGAGCGGATTTTCTTGTCTGCGGTGTAGCGGTTGATCATCGAGTCCATGTTGCCCGCCGCGACGCCGAAGAACAGGTTCGGCTCACCAAGCTTCATGAAGTCGTCTTTGGACTGCCAGTTCGGCTGGGCAATGATGCCCACGCGAAAGCCCTGGGCTTCTAGCAGGCGGCCGATGATGGCCATGCCGAATGACGGATGATCGACGTAGGCATCACCGGTCACGATGATGATGTCGCAGGAATCCCAGCCGAGCAGATCCATCTCCTCCCTGCTCATCGGCAGGAAAGGTGCTGGCCCGAAGCATTCGGCCCAGTACTTGGGATAGTCGTAGAGTGGTTTGGCTGCTTGCATGTCAGTGACCGGTTCTGTTGTGCAGGGAAATCGCGGGCGCGGAATATAGCACAAAATTTGACCAAATCCGACTGCCTTCGTGGGGATTGGCGGGTGGGGCGACGGTTGGGGCGGGAAGCGCCACGTGGCTGGCTTGGGGGTTTGTGGTTGGGTCGCCAGTATTTACCAAAACAGTTTCGGCGCCGATGAGATCGGGACGGGCCCAAGGATCAGAGCGACTGCCCGCAGGAAACCCGTACCCGCTCAGCTCTATGATGATCGCACCTCCTCTTTGAGGAGCGACCGTAATCCTTCCAGATTTTTTACAGAATATTTAGCCCCTCTAACCCTCAGCAAACGCTAACTTGTTAATTGTTAGAACGTTTTCTTTGCCTCTTAAAAAATTGTAGGAATCGAACTTCAAACACCGGGAAGAAATCCTACGATAACTTTCCGCCACGAATCCCGACCAGTTCTTGAACCCGCAAAAAAATAAGTGATACAACACTCATGCGCGGAAAGCGCACTCAAACCAACTCTGAAGGAGTACTAACCATGGGACGTCGTCGTTCTGAAATCAACACGCTGCAGATCCCTCGCGTGATGAACTACACATTCATCGAATCCGAGATTGACTTCCTCAACCTCCTGTAAGCGATAAGCCAGAAGGGGCTACCCCTTCTGGCACTACCAAGGAGTCATAGATGATTACCGAGCGCGAGCTGAACATAGACGAAGCCTACGATCGCCTGACCAGGCTGCATCAGCACTTGGGACTTAATTCAAGAACAACATTAGCAAGAACCAACAAACTGGTCGCCACCTGCCACTTGTACGACAGCGCCTACAAAGAGGTCTCTTGCGGAGCAGGAAAGGGCGAGTACTGCGAACTTGGAGCGCTTGCCGAAAGCCTGGAGCATTACTTCGTCGACGATATAACTTCTACCATCATCGACAGCGACCAAATATTGAAGTCGATAGAACCATTTGACGACTGGTTGCTCAACTCACTACCGCCTGGTTGCCAGGTACCTTATCTCAGACTTCAAGGCCTGGACAGCTACGACGAAATAAAAATACCTGCAATAATAATAGCACCATCAACCAGAAACATTGATGACATAGAAAAAACGGCAGCGGGCTTTCTTTCCAAATATGCCACCAACTCTGGCACAGCTCTTGGTTGCACAGAGAACGAGGCTCTGCTACACGCCATTAATGAAGCGATCGAACGCCACGCCCTCTCGGTTTACTACCTGTCACTCTGCGGACTGGCCTCACCGCCAGAACTCTACCGCCCCTCTACTTCATTCTTGGAAGAGACCTTCGCTCATGATGCCGAGCTTCTTCGTCACGCAAAGAAACTGAAAATATTCTTGACCCACGATTTCTATGAGGTGCCATTTTGCATCGCTGTTTCTCCCGATAAAACAGAAGGCTCACTCAGTAGCGTAGGCTCCGGTAGTTCACTCGACCCATACACTGCAATGTATCGTGCCGTAACCGAGCACCTTCAGTGCAAACAACTTTATGGCCCAAGAGAAAAACAAGAAGACCTCTCTGCTGAAAAAATGCTTGCCCACTCAGCCCGGCTGGCTTCACTTATAAATCCCTGCCCCACGTACGCCGTGCCCACGCTTCACCCTCCGCACACCGAGCTCAGCGTGCGCGGGCAAATCAAGCGCATACACATCAATCTGAAAAAACAAAATAAGGCCGTATTTTATCGCACACTTTATGAACACCCGAATCTCGCCACGGTTCTGCAGGTTTTCATACCCGGACTGGAGCGATTCCACCTGATCAGATCAGGTATTCCAGTCGCGCCGCAGAGCGCATTCAAAGGCATTAGGGAATGACATGCATATCTATCGAGGAATCATCGCCGCCTTGAGCGCGACATTGGTCCTGAAAGTCGCGACCGTCGTACCCGCCCTGATACTGGCCGACATCATTGACAACATATCCAGCTCAGCCGCGCCTACCCAGCTTCTACTCGGAGCCTTCATATGCCTTATCGCATTACAAGCCTCAATGACCCCTTTGCAAGCCTGGTGTCTTGCACGGCTCTGCCAGGATCGCGTGAAACAGCTCTCCATCCGCTGGTGCCGAGCGTTGTTGGACAAACGCTTCGAGGCCTATGGACAACTCCATGGCGGAACACTGGTAAAGGTGCTGGATAGGGGAATTACGGCACAGGAGCGCTGGCTAGGCTTTCTGATTGGTTCAGCTTGGCCGGTACTAGCTGAAGCTACAGTGCTGATAACGCTCTTCGCATATCTGGGGGCTACCTCGGTATTGATCGGTCTCATCCCCTTGAGTCTGGCGTATCTATGGGCAAATGATCGACTGGTGCGCTGGCGCCGACCACATATAGAGGCAGTGAACTCGCGAGAGGATGAACTGGCGGAACAATGGGTGGATACCTTCGCGAGCGCGGCGACGGTCAAACTGGAAAAGGCGGAGCATGCGGCGATGCTCCCGGTCAACCATACACTCTCGGCCTATGCCGACTCAGCGGTGAGGGTAGCCCACAGCGGGGGCTGGGTTCAGGGCTTGCGCACTTTGTTCATTGGCCTGGGCAGTGGCGGTCTGCTCATGTGGGGCATCCAGGATCAGGCTCTGACAACACCGCAATTGAGCTTGGGCGAACTCGTTGCTCTTTTCACCTTGGTGAGCGGATTGCTGGCAGGGGTTGCGCAACTGGCTGAGGCCTGGCGACTACTAGACCAGTTCAGGCTCGACAAACAAAAACTTGAACACTGGCTCCGACTCCCGCCGTTCGGTCCGACATGCTCTGCTGAGTCGAAATCACATGATAATAACGCAGGGCTGCGCATCGCCCCGTGCCTGCTAAGCGCTCGGAACAGTGTGCAACTGGAAATCGAAGAACCCTTGGTGCTGCACAAAGGAGAACGGGTCGCGCTGATAGGGTCCAGCGGGTGTGGCAAATCGACGCTTCTGCATGCGCTGGCTGGAACGGTATTCCAGTTGCGCGAGCATGTTCAATTGTACGGCAGGTGCCTGGCTGAGCTCGATGCTTGCGCGCAGTTCAGTCGCTTAAGACTCTGCCCTCAGGATGCGCACTTTCTACCCGGCCCACTGCCCCGTGCAGTACTGTTCGAGCATGATCATGATCGCGCTCAAATCGAACGATGGCTTGAGCGGCTGGGCTTGGATAAAGACTGGTACGAACTTGACCTGGATGCACGCGCAGAATCCATTTCGGGCGGCGAAGCACGAAGGCTGACGCTGCTACGCGTTCTCAATCAGCCAGGCGAATTCAATTTCTTTGACGAACCCACAGCTGGGCTCGATGCCGGATCGGCCGAGCGTACCTGGGATCTGTTGTTCGAAGCGTTCCAAGGGAGAGGGCTGATTTGCGTGACGCATGATCAAAGCGCGCTGTCACGATTTGACCGAGTGATCACACTGAGCGAGGGGCGGATAGTTAGCCAGGTGCAAGCGAAAATTGCTCAGAACCCTGAGCTAGCCGGCGCGTCGCACACCTTGCGGGACCGGCTTTAGCCCCGAACAACGGCGCAGCCGGTGCGACCCGCCGCACTGAATTCTTCACGGCTGAAGCCGCTTCGAACGGGCCTTGCAAACTCAGTGAGTTATGCGCAACTGCATGAAAGCAGATTTATTCGTCGTCGTCGAAGTTGTACATGCCCGGTGCGAGGTTCTCGAAGCGGGTGTACTTACCGATGAACGCCAGGCGGACGAAGCCGATGGGGCCGTTACGCTGTTTGCCGATGATGATTTCGGCAACGCCTTTGTGCTCTGTCTCCGGGTGGTACACCTCATCCCGGTACACGAACATGATCACGTCGGCGTCCTGCTCGATTGCACCCGATTCACGCAAGTCGGAGTTCACTGGGCGTTTGTTCGGGCGCTGTTCCAGGGAGCGGTTGAGCTGCGAAAGGGCGATGACCGGGCAGTTGAATTCCTTGGCCAAGGCCTTTAGCGAGCGGGAAATCTCGGAAATTTCGTTGGTCCGGTTGTCACCGGCCGAGCCCGGGATCTGCATCAGCTGCAGGTAGTCGACCATGATCATGGCGATCTCGCCGTGCTCACGCGCCAGGCGGCGGGTACGCGCCCGCATCTCCGAGGGGCTGATGCCGGCGGTATCGTCGATGAACAGCTTGCGGTCGTTGAGCAGGTTGACCGCCGACGTCAGGCGCGGCCAGTCGTCATCGTCCAACTGACCGGAACGCACCTTGGTCTGGTCGATGCGGCCAAGGGACGAGAGCATACGCATGATCAGCGATTCACCTGGCATCTCGAGGGAGAACACCAACACCGCCTTGTCGGTACGCAACACGGCATTTTCCACAAGGTTCATGGCGAAGGTGGTCTTACCCATCGACGGACGGCCGGCCACGATGACCAGGTCGGCAGCCTGCAGGCCGCTGGTTTTCGCGTCCAGGTCGGTGAAGCCGGTGGAAACGCCGGTGATGTCGCTGTCGGAGTTGAACAGCGTGTCGATCCGGTCGATAGCCAGGGTCAACAGTTCGTTGACGCCCACCGGGCCGCCGGTCTTGGGCCGTGCCTCGGCGATCTGGAAGATCTGCCGTTCGGCATCATCGAGGATTTCTGCGGCATTGCGCCCTTGCGGGTTGAAGGCGTTGTCGGCGATGTCGGTACTAATGCTGATCAGTTGGCGCAACGTTGCCCGCTCGCGAATGATCGCGGCGTAGGCCTTGATGTTGGCAACCGACGGGGTGTTCTTGGCAAGTTCTGCCAGGTACGCCAGGCCGCCAACCTGGGTCGACAAGCCTTCCTTGTCCAGTTGCTCGTGCAGGGTGACGACGTCGAATGGCTGGTTGGCGTCGGCCAGCTTGTGCACGGCACGGAAGATCAGGCGGTGGTCATGCCGATAGAAATCGCCATCCGAAACCTGATCCAGCACCCGCTCCCAGGCGTTGTTGTCCAGCATCAGGCCACCGAGCACGGCCTGTTCGGCCTCGATGGAATGCGGCGGCACCTTGAGGGCAGCGGTTTGCAGGTCTAGCTGTTCGGGATTGGTGATCTCGTTCATGGCCACGAAAGAATTCTGGAGGATGAAAAAGACAAAGGGCACGGCCTGTTCAGAGACAGGACGTGCCCGATGTTAACCGGGCAGCCCGCGAGGAGCTACCCAGTCAGCGCAGCTTAGGCAGCTACGACGACCACACGTACGGTGGCTTCAACGTCGCTGTGCAGGTGCACGGCTACGTCGTATTCGCCAACCTGACGGATGGTGCCGTTCGGCAGACGAACTTCAGCCTTGGCCACTTCAACGCCGGAGGCGGTCAGGGCGTCAGCGATGTCGTGGGTGCCGATCGAACCGAACAGCTTGCCTTCGTCGCCAGCGGTGGCAGTGATGGTCACTTCCAGCTCGGCCAGTTGGGCAGCGCGGCTTTCAGCCGACGATTTACGGTCAGCAGCTGCTTTTTCCAGCTCGGCGCGACGCTCTTCGAACGCAGCCAGGTTGGCGGCGTTGGCAACGGTGGCCTTGCCGAATGGCAGCAGGAAGTTACGGCCGTAACCAGCCTTAACCTTAACTTTGTCGCCCAGGTTGCCCAGGTTAGCGACTTTTTCCAGCAGGATCAGTTCCATTTGGTAAAACCTCTTAACTTTTAACCTTCACCGTTCGCGGAGTCATTCCCCTCAGGGGACTTGCGACCGCGAAAATCAATCAGGCTGTCGACAATGGCCAGAACCACGAGCAACGGATAAATCAGCTGCATTATCAGCGGCAGTGTCACGTACATGCCGACCAGCCAGAAACCGGCCAGCCGACCCTGTGCCACCAGCCCATGCATCAAGGCGATGCCGGCCAGGACGAGCACCAGGCTGGACGCGGAAGCCAGGACGATGAACTGCGGGCCGATGAACGGACCCAACACCATCGCGGCAACCAGAGCCAGCATGACTGCCCGCGGCAACTTCAGGGCGCGAAACTCGCGACCGAAGCCTCCAGGGTTGTACAACGCTGCTTGCCAATAACGCGCCAGCATCAAAGCCAGCACGCTGAACAACTGCAGCATCACCGCTGTGGAAGCGACCAGCACAGGGCCGATCAGCTCACCGGGAATGACTGGCTTGCCTTCGATTTGCGGCAACGCTTCGGAAAGCGCCTTGGCCAACACTTCGAAGGTTTCGCGCAGTACCGCGTCCAGGATGAGGCTGTAGACCAACCCCAACACAACACTGGACAACAACACCCGGCTCCAGGAATGCCCGGCACGCAACAAGGCGGCCAGCCCCAGTGTTCCCAACAGCACCAGCAAGGTGCTTGGATCACCGAAGGCCCAAATGGCCACCGCCGGCAAAAGGCCGAAAGCGATGACCGTTGAAGCGTCCTTGAACCCGCGCCGCAGCAGCACAAGGCTCCCGGCAGCGGCACTCAACCAGAACAGCAGCGGTAATACCGCACTCACGACCACCACCAAGGTGGCCTGCACACGACCGCGCATGATGAAATCAGCCAACGCTCGCATGCTTATCCCTTACTACTTGTCGACAACCCGGTCTCAGCGGCCGTGGCTGTCGGTGTAGGGCAGCAGGGCCAGGAAGCGGGCGCGCTTGATAGCGGTAGCCAGCTGACGCTGATAACGAGCTTTGGTACCGGTGATACGGCTTGGAACGATTTTGCCGGTTTCGGATACGTAAGCTTTCAGGGTGTTGAGATCTTTGAAGTCGATCTCTTTCACGTCTTCAGCAGTGAAGCGGCAGAATTTACGACGACGGAAGAAACGTGCCATGTAATAGGCTCCTCAAAAGGTCCGTGGATTACTCGTCAGCGTTATCGCTGGAGTCGCTGTCATTGCTGTCGTCGCCTTCGGCGGAGTCAGCATGCTCAGGACGCTCACGACGCTCACGGCGCTCGCTGCGGTTCTCTTCGGCCTTCAGCATCTCGGACTGACCGGTTACGGCTTCGTCGCGACGGATGACGAGGTTACGGATCACGGCATCGTTGTAGCGGAAGTTGTCTTCCAGCTCGGCCAGGGCCTTGCCGGTGCACTCAACGTTCAGCATCACGTAGTGAGCCTTGTGAACATTGTTGATTGCGTAGGCCAGTTGACGACGGCCCCAGTCTTCCAGGCGGTGGATCTTGCCACCATCTTCTTCGATCAGCTTGGTGTAACGCTCAACCATGCCGCCGACTTGCTCGCTCTGGTCCGGGTGAACCAGGAAGATGATTTCGTAATGACGCATGAATGCTCCTTACGGGTTAGTAGTCTGCCAGCGTATCTGGTCAGACAAGGAGTGAATGACACTGTATGTCTTGCCATGGAGGGGAGGCACATGCGCGCCTGCCAGCTCGGCAAGGGGCGCAATTGTAGAGAAGGCGGTGCGCACAAGCAAGGTGATTGGCGATTATTTGAACAGCCGGAAACACTTTACCTTGGGCGAGCCCTACCGCCAGCTCGCCGGCTTGCAGCGAAGCACCACAGCCATTGAACCTGGCGTGGTGCTTTTGGGAGCCGGCTTACCGGCGATAGGGCCGCTACAGTGTCGACAGATCAGCGCTTGGCCTGGCGCTGGCGCACTGCCTCGAACAGGCAGACGCCCGTAGCCACTGAAACGTTCAGACTGCTCACGCTGCCCGACATTGGCAACTTGACCAGGAAATCGCAGTGTTCACGGGTCAGCCGGCGCATGCCCTTGCCTTCCGCGCCCATGATCATCACCAATGGGCCGGTCAGGTCCTGCTGATAGATCTCCTGCTCGGCCTCACCGGCTGTACCCACCACCCACAGGCCACGCTGCTGAAGCTTCTCCAGGGTACGCGCCAGGTTGGTCACCGCCACCAGCGGAATCACTTCCGCTGCGCCGCAGGCCACCTTGCGCACCACCGGTGTCAGCGTCGCCGATTTATCCTTGGGCACCACCACTGCCGTAGCCCCGGCAGCATCGGCGGTGCGCAGGCAGGCGCCGAGGTTGTGCGGGTCAGTGACGCCGTCCAGTACCAGGATCAGCGGTGGCGTTTCGGTGCGCTCGAGCAACTCCTCGAGCATCAATTCGCCCCACACCTGGCTTGGGCTGACCTCGGCAACAACGCCCTGGTGCACGCCCTCGACCCAGGCATCGAGCTCACGGCGCTCGGCCTGGCCAACCTGCACACGGTTTTCTGCGGCCAGCGCCAGCAACGCCTGGATGCGTGGCTCGCTGCGCCCTTCCGACAGCCAGATCTGCTTGACCCGCTTCGGATGGTGCTGCAGCAGCGCCTGCACGGCATGCACACCGTAGATTTTTTCCAGCTGACTCATGACTTGTTCTTGCTCTTGCGTGGCGCGCCGGATTTCGGCGGGCCTTTACGGTGCTTGGTGGGCTTGCCGGAGGGCTTGCCGCCTTTGTCCGACTTGCTGCCGGCGTTGCCACCAGTGCGCGCGTCGGTCATCAGCGCCTTCTTCATTTCGCGACTTTTGCGCACTTCAGCATTACGCTGCACGGCATCTTTCGGGAAGTAAGCCTCGGCGGTCTCGCTCTTGCGGCTGCGCGGTTTCGGTGTGGCCTTGGCCTCCACCACTGGCTGCTGCTCGGCCTTTTCTGCAGCCGGTGCGGCGCCACGGCCCTTGCGCCCTATCGGCGCAGCGAGCTGCTGATCGGACACTTCGAAGTCGATCTTGCGCTCGTCTAGGTCAACGCGCATGACCTTGACCTCGATGGTGTCGCCCAGACGGAAGCTACGCCCGGTGCGCTCACCCGACAAGCGGTGATGCACGGGGTCGAAGTGGTAGTAGTCACCCGGCAGCGCACTGACGTGCACCAGGCCTTCGACGTAGATATCGGTAAGCTCGACAAACAGCCCAAAACCGGTGACCGCAGTGATCACACCCGGGAAGGTCTCGCCCACACGGTCCTTCATGAACTCGCACTTGAGCCAGTTGACCACGTCACGGGTGGCTTCGTCGGCGCGGCGCTCGGTCATGGAGCACTGCTCGCCGAGCTGGTCGAGGGTGTTCACGTCGTACGGATAGATACGCGCTTTGGGAATGCTCATGGCGCCGGCACGCTTGACGTGCGGAGTATCGACCTTGGAACGGATGATGCTGCGGATGGCGCGGTGCACCAGCAGGTCCGGGTAACGACGGATCGGCGAGGTAAAGTGCGTGTACGCCTCGTAGTTCAAACCGAAGTGGCCGTTGTTGTCGGTGCTGTATACCGCCTGGCTCAGCGAACGCAGCATCACCGTCTGGATCAGGTGGAAGTCCGGGCGCCCGGCAATGCTTGCAAGCAGTGCCTGGTAGTCCTTGGGCGAAGGGTCCTTGCCTTTGTGCAAGCTAAGGCCCAGCTCGCCGAGGAAGGCACGCAGCTTTTCAAGGCGCTCCGGTGGCGGGCCATCGTGCACGCGGTACAGCGCCGGCACGCCATGCTTGTTGAGGAACTCGGCCGTGGCGACGTTGGCCGCCAGCATGCATTCCTCGATCAGCTTGTGGGCATCGTTGCGCACGGTCGGGCGGATTTCCGCGATCTTGCGCTCTTCACCGAAGATGATGCGGGTTTCCTGGGTTTCGAAGTCGATGGCGCCGCGGGCGTGACGGGCATCGAGCAGCACCTTGTACAGGTTGTACAGGTTCTTCAGGTCCGGCAGGACCTCCTGGTACTCCTCGCGCAGCGCCTTGCCCTCGCGGGTACGGGCATGCTCGAGCATGCTGCTGACCTTGTTGTAGGTCAGGCGGGCATGAGAATGGATCACACCTTCGTAGAACTGGTAGTCGACCATCTGGCCGGCCTTGTTCATGGTCATTTCGCAGACCATGGCCAGGCGATCGACGTGCGGGTTCAGCGAGCACAGGCCGTTGGACAGCTCCTCGGGGAGCATCGGGACAACACGCTCGGGGAAGTACACCGAGTTGCCACGCTGCTGCGCCTCGACATCCAGGGCTGAGCCCAGACGCACGTAGCTGGACACGTCAGCGATGGCCACATAGAGGCGCCAGCCACCAGAGAACAGCCGCAGCTTGCCAAGCGGCTCACAATAAACAGCGTCGTCGAAGTCGCGGGCATCTTCGCCGTCGATGGTGACGAAGGGCAAGTGGCGCAGGTCGATACGCTTTTCCTTGTCCTTCTCTTCGACATCGGAGCGGAACTTGCGCGCTTCCTTGATCACGTCCTGGGGCCAGACGTGCGGGATGTCATAGCTGCGCAGGGCAACATCGATTTCCATGCCCGGCGCCATGTAGTTGCCGATCACTTCGACCACATCGCCTTGTGGCTGGAACCGCGGGGTTGGCCAGTGGGTGATCTTGATCTCGACGAACTGGCCGATCTTGGCGCCACCGTTACGACCCGCGGTCACCAGCACTTCCTGCTGGATCTTCGGGTTGTCCGGCGTCACGTAACCGATGCCGCCTTCTTCGAAGTAGCGGCCGACCACACTTTCGTGGCCGCGGGAAATGACTTCTACCAGCACACCTTCACGGCGGCCACGGCGGTCGAGCCCCGAGACACGCGCCAAGGCACGGTCGCCATCGAATACCAGGCGCATTTGCGACGGGCTGAGGAACAGGTCGTCGCTGCCATCGTCAGGGATAAGGAAGCCGAAACCGTCGCGGTGGCCGGAGATACGGCCGCAGATCAGGTCCAGTTTGTCTACCGGGGCATAGGTGCCGCGCCGGGTATAGATAAGCTGGCCGTCACGCTCCATGGCGCGCAGACGACGGCGCAAAGCTTCGATCTGGTCTTCTTCGTAAAGACCGAACTCGGCCGCCAGCTCCTCGCGCGCGGCCGGTTCGCCACGGTCGGCAAGGCGCTGCAGGATCAGCTCACGGCTGGGGATAGGGTTGTCGTATTTTTCCGCTTCGCGAGCGGCCTCGGGATCGAGGGATTGCCAATCGGCCATCAGAAGGGGTTCACCTTGGGGTATATAGATATGAATTCTGGCATAGGCCTATTGAAACCGGAAATGTCGGGCTTGGACAGCCCCAGCAGCATGTCCGCAGTGCGGCAATAGGCGTGTGGAATCAACAAGTTGAATTTTTTGAAATTTTTTTTGATCAAGGGCTTTACAGCCCCTGGGAGCGTCCGTATAGTGCGCACCACAACGACGGACAACCCCGAAGTTGTAGTAGAGATGAACGGCGCTGTAAAGCATCTTTTTATCTCGAATGTGTGCCCAGGTGGCGGAATTGGTAGACGCGCTGGTTTCAGGTATCAGTGACCGCAAGGTCGTGGAAGTTCGAGTCTTCTCCTGGGCACCAAGTATTTCAAGTAACAGATGACCAAGGATCTGTTACTACTGTGTGAAAGCGAACGATAGTCGCCTTCATCAGACGATGTAAAGCTTTGCCCAGGTGGCGGAATTGGTAGACGCGCTGGTTTCAGGTATCAGTGACTTAACGGTCGTGGAAGTTCGAGTCTTCTCCTGGGCACCATTCAAAAAACCCACTAGCTTGCTAGTGGGTTTTTTCTTGCCTGCGATTTTTGTGTCACCCTCCCCTGCATGGCCAGCCATCCGACGATGGGCTAACCATGAATTTCTCGTCACACGGCCACTTGAGAAACGATTTCGTTTACCATTGTTTCCAAATATGTAGCCGTAAGCGAGGAAGTACCCGCATGACGATCCGTCCGCAACCGCTGATGCGCACCCTGGCCGCCGCTGTCCTTAGCCTGGTGATGGGCGCTCCGGCCGCCATGGCAGACGACCCGGTCACTCTGACCATGTACAACGGTCAACACAAGGAAATCGGCGAAGCCATCGCCAAGGCCTACGAGGCCAAGACCGGCATCCATATCAATATCCGCAAAGGCAGCAGCAATCAGCTGGCCAGCCAGATCATCGAGGAAGGCGACCGCTCGCCGGCCGACATCATCTACACCGAAGAATCGCCACCACTGAACAACCTGGGCGAACTGGGCTTGCTGGCGAAGATCGATGACGCCACGCTGAACATGCTGCCCAAGGAATACGTTGCCGCCAACGGCTCCTGGATGGGCGTGACCGCCCGCACCCGCGTGGTGGTGTTCAACCCGAAGAAGATCGACGAGAAAGACTTGCCGCAATCGGTAATGGATTTCGCCAACCCCGAGTGGGACGGCAAGGTCGGTTTCGTACCGACCAGCGGTGCATTCCAGGAACAGGCCGTGGCCATCCTCAAGATGCACGGGCGTGACGCTGCCGAAGAGTGGCTGACCGGCCTGAAAGCCTTCGGCAAGACCTACACCAACAACATGGTCGCACTCAAGGCCGTGGAAAAAGGCGAAGTCGCCGCCGTGCTGGTGAACAACTACTACTGGTACGCCCTGGAGCGCGAGCGCGGCAAGCTCGATTCGAAGCTGTATTACCTGGCCGACGGCGATGCCGGTGGCCTGGTGACCATCTCCGGCGCCGCAGCGGTCAAGGCCAGCAAGCACCCGAAAGAAGCGCAGGCCCTGCTCAACTGGATGGCCAGCGAAGAAGGTCAGCGTGTGATCACCCAGACCACCGCTGAATACCCGCTGCACAAAGGCATGGTCTCCGACCGTGGCCTGAAGCCGTTCGAAGACCTGCGCCCGCCGAAAATCTCGCCGGCCGACCTGGGCAATGCCGAGGAAGCGCTGGAGCTTGAACGCGAGGTCGGCCTGCTCTGATGACCGCCGCCCTGTCCGAGCCGGTGCCGGTACGCTTCGTACCGCGCCGCAAGCGCCCCTCCATCTGGGTGGTGCTGCCTGTACTGTTTCTGGTGGCGATGAGCTTGCTGCCATTGCTGTACGTCGCGATGAAAGCCTGGGAAGCCGGCTGGCGAGAAGCCTTGCACCTGCTCTGGCGCCCGTTCGTCTGGGGCCTGATGCGCAACACCCTGATGCTGATGGTCGGGGTGACGCTGGCGTGCATGGTGGTTGGCCTGGCGCTGGCGTGGCTGCTCGAACGCAGCAACCTGCCGGGCCGTCGGCTGTGGGGCGTAGTGCTATGCCTGCCATTCGCCGTACCTTCGTTCGTCAGCAGCTTTACCTGGGTGTCGCTGAGCTCGGACTTCGAGGGGCTGGGCGGAGCTATCCTGGTCATGGCCCTGTCCAAGTACCCGCTGATATTCCTGCCGGTGGCCGCCACCCTGCGCAACCTCGACACTTCGCTTGAGGAGTCGGCGCGTACGCTGGGCTGCAGCCGCTGGGGCGTTTTCACCAAGGTCACCCTGCCGCTGCTGTGGCCGTCGATGCTCGGCGGCGCATTGCTGATCGCCCTGCACATGCTGGTGGAGTTTGGCGCGTTGTCGATCCTGGGCCTGCAGACCTTCACCACGGCGATCTACCAACAGTTCGAGCTGGAGTTCAGCAACGCCAACGCCGCCATGCTCTCGGCGGTACTGCTGGCACTGTGCCTGGTGATGCTCTGGCTGGAACTGAAGGTGCGCGGCAAGGCCCGCCACGTACGCATCGGTCAGGGCGTGGCACGCCGCGCGCAGCCGGTACGCCTGGGTAGCTGGGCGCCGCTGGCGCAGCTGTTCTGCCTGGGCCTGGCGATACTGGGCAGCGGTATTCCACTGGCCATGCTCGGTTACTGGCTGAGCGTGGGGTCTTCGGCGGCGTTCCCGGTGGCGGAGATTTCTAAGGCGCTGCTGACCTCCCTGTCGGTGTCACTGGGCGGCGCCGGCTTCTGCGTGCTGCTGGCGTTGCCGGTAAGCTTCCTGGTGGTGCGCTACAAAGGCCGCCTGGCGCTCTGGGCCGAGCGTCTGCCCTACCTGCTGCATGCCCTGCCCGGCCTGGTGATCGCCCTGACGCTGGTAGTGTTTTCCCTGCACTACGTGCCGGCGCTGTACCAGACCACTGCGTTGCTGTTGCTGGCCTATGCGCTGTTGTTCCTGCCTTTGGCGCAGGCCCCGGTGCGCACTGCGTTGAACAAGGCATCGCCAACCCTGGAAGAAGCGGCCCGCACCCTGGGTGCCAGCAGTTTCGCGGCGTTCTGCCGGGTAACCCTGCCGATCATTTTCCCGGCGCTGGCAGCTGCGTTCGCCTTGGTGTTCCTTGATGCCATGAAGGAGCTGACCGCTACCCTGCTACTCAGCCCGACCGGCATGACTACCCTGGCCACTGAGGTCTGGGCGCATACTGCAAACGTCGAGTTCGCGGCAGCGGCCCCTTATGCGGCGTTGTTGATTGTGGTTTCGGGGTTGCCGGTGTATTTGCTGACTACGCGGATGTATCTGAACAAGGCGTGAGAACCTGTCAAATTTGACGATAAGGGCGCTTGATCGGGGTGGAAGATGTTTAGTGAGTCATGTGGAGAGCGTATCAGGGCGAGCAGGTGCTCGCCTCGACATCTCTAGCGCCTAGCAGACCGAGCGCCGCGCGGGCGACGTTCGGTCCCACAGGCGCAGAAAACCCAAAGGCGAACAACCCGAGCCCACCTCGACTCAAGCCCTGAACTGCCCCAGGCTCGCCCGCAGCTGCGCCGCCAAGTCATCCAGCACCTTGCTGCTTGCTGTGGTCTGCATCACCACTTCTGCCGAACGCTCTGCCTGGGCATGAATATTCTCAACCCGTCCACGCACCGCCTGGGCGCCATGTGCCTGCTGTTCTGCCGCCCGAGTCGCCAGGCCGATCGCCGCATGCACCTGCTCCACCGCCGCCTGCACCGACTGCTGCCGGCGCTCGTTATCGCGCAGCACTCGCAGGCCTTCGCTGGCCTTCAAGCCGGCCTGGCCGATGGTTGTCACGGCCTCCTTGGCGCCCTTCTGCAGCGCCGCGATATGCGCCTGGATGTCGCCGGTAGAGCTTTGCGTCTTGCTCGCCAATGCCCTCACCTCATCGGCCACCACCGCAAACCCGCGCCCGGTCTCACCGGCTCTTGCGGCTTCAATGGCTGCGTTGAGCGCCAGCAGGTTGGTCTGCTCGGCGATACCGTGGATCACGGTCAGCACCACTTCGATCTGCTCGCTCTGCTTGGCCAGCCGCTCGATTACCTGCGAGCCGGTTTCGACCTGACCTGCCAGGTTCTCGATCATGCCGGCAAGTTGCGTCGAAGCGCGGCTGTTCTCATCGGTCGCCTGGCGGATATCAACCACCTGCTGCAGCGCCGCCTGCATGGCCTGGCTTTCAGCCTGAGCCTCATCAGCCATGCTCGACAGATCGCGCAAGCTGGCGGCCACTTCGTCGCGTTGCAGCGCTGCGGCAGCATCGGCGCCTGCGTTGCGCTGCGTCATGCTGCCGATCTCGATCCCTGTACGCTGTGCCACCTCGCCCGCCTCGCGGACAATGGGCTGCAACTTGTCGACGAAGCGATTGACCGCCGAGGCCATGTCGCCTATCTCGTCGCGACTGTCGAGGTTGACGCGCTTGGTCAGGTCACCTTCGCCTGCAGCCAAATCGTTGAGCGCAGTAATCAGCAGGCGCAGCTTGCTGAGCACGCGGCGACCTAGCACCAGGGCCACTACCAGCAACACGCCAACCCCCACCACCACAAGGCCCAGCCCGATGCGCCAACGCAGCTCTGCCGCAGCGTCGCGCACGGTTTGTGCGGTATTGGCCTGCATCGCTGTAGCACTGCCCTGTGCGGTTTCCAGGCGCTCGCGCAAGGCCTTGCCACTGTCAGCTGCGGCAGCACCGAGGCTGTCGCCCACCAGTTGTTCACCGCTGGTGATCAAGGCAGCGAAGCGCTGGTCCAGGGCTTTGAGTTCCTGATCGACACCGGCAGTCGATACCCCCATCAGCACCTTGCCGATTTCCGCGCCGTTGGGGCTGATCGAGGCCTCGACGAAGTACACCGAAGGGTCGCGGCGAGCGGCATCCAGTACCTTGTCCAATGCCCGTTCACCCTGGCCCTTTTCCATCAAGGCCTGGTTGATCGGGTTCTGCCGGTTCAGGTAGCGGGTCAGGTGCTGACCCTGGGCGTCGTCATAGATCACGAACAGTACGTTGGGGTTGCGCTGGGCCCGACGTGCGAAATCGGACAGCACTGGCACATCGTTGTCCCAGATAGCCCGCGGCGCGACCGATGCCAGCAGTTGGGCCATGTCGTTGGCCGAGTCCTTGAGGTTCTTTTCCAGCGTAGTGCGCAGTTGCTGCTGCTCGCTTTGCAGGCGCTCGGACAGCCCGGCGCTAAGGCGCTGTCGTGTACTGCTGGAGAGGCTGTCCAGACCGGCGCGTACGTCCTGCCCAGCTTGTTCAAGTTCGCTGGCGAGCTTACGGCTATCGCTGCCCAGGCGCTCGCCCAGGTCGGCTTCAAGGGCGGTGACAGTGCTTCGGGTCAGCGCAACGGCAACCACTACCTGCACCAAAAGAGCGATACCAAGGGCAACAAACACAGGCCGCAAGAGGCGGCTTCGTAACAGTGAGAGGATGGCAGACACGGTGAAACCCTCGTGCTTTCTGGCGCCACTATTTTGATGGCATCTACAGAAACTTCTTACAGCAAGGGTTGTGCCGGACACAGCAGGGATAAACGCCAACGTTAAGCAGTGCCATTGTCAGCACCGAGCAGATGCAAAAACGCCGCGCTCCCTTTCAAGAGCGCGGCGTCAGATCAGCCAGGTGGCAGATCAGGCGAACGGATGACGCAGCACGATGGTCTCGTTGCGGTCCGGGCCGGTGGAGATGATATCGATCGGCGCGCCGGTCAGCTCCTCGATGCGCTTGATGTAAGCGCGGGCAGCCGCTGGCAGCTCTTCCAGAGTCTTGGCACCCAGAGTCGACTCGCTCCAGCCTGGCATCTCTTCATACACCGGCTCCAGGCCGATGTAGCTGTCAGCGTCGGACGGTGCGTCGATGACCGCGCCGTTCTCGTTCTTGTAGCCGACACAGATGTTGATGGTTTCCAGGCCGTCCAGTACGTCCAGCTTGGTCAGGCAGATGCCCGAGATGCTGTTCACGTCGATGGCGCGACGCAGAATGACGGCATCGAACCAACCGCAACGACGGGCACGGCCGGTGGTCGAACCGAACTCGTGGCCACGCTTGGCCAGGGTGGCGCCAGTCTCGTCGAACAGTTCGGTCGGGAACGGACCGGAACCGACGCGAGTGGTGTAGGCCTTGGTGATGCCGAGGATGTAGTCCAGGTACATCGGGCCAACGCCAGAACCGGTGGAGATACCGCCAGCAGTGGTGTTGGAGCTGGTGACGTACGGGTAGGTACCGTGGTCGATGTCCAGCAGCGAGCCCTGGGCACCTTCGAACATGATGTCCTTGCCAGCGCGACGCAGGTTGTGCAGTTCGGCGGTGACATCGAGCATCATCGGCTTGAGCTGCTCGGCGTAAGCCATGCACTCGTCCAGGGTCTGCTGGAAGTCGATGGCCGGCTCTTTGTAGTAGTTCACCAGCTGGAAGTTGTGATAATCCAGCAGCTCACCCAGCTTGGCGGCGAAACGCTCACGGTGGAACAGGTCGCCAACGCGCAGGCCGCGACGGGCAACCTTGTCTTCGTAGGCTGGGCCGATACCACGGCCGGTGGTGCCGATCTTGGCTTCGCCACGGGCTTTCTCGCGGGCCTGGTCCAGGGCCACGTGGTACGACAGGATCAGCGGAGCAGCCGGGCTGATGCGCAGGCGCTCGCGCACTGGTACGCCCTTCTCTTCCAGCTTGGTGATTTCACGCATCAGGGCATCGGGCGCAACGACCACGCCGTTGCCGATCAGGCACTGCACGCCTTCGCGCAGGATGCCGGACGGGATCAGGTGCAAAACGGTTTTTTCACCGTTGATCACCAGCGTGTGGCCCGCGTTGTGGCCACCCTGGTAGCGCACTACGGCGGCAGCATGTTCGGTCAGCAGATCGACGATCTTGCCTTTGCCCTCATCACCCCACTGGGTGCCCAGGACGACGACATTCTTACCCATTACATTGGTCCTCATTCACGCAAACTTGGTTGCCGGCCTACTGCCGACGCAGAAACTCAATGGGTCAGCGGCAGAACCTGCCAGCGCCCGTCTTGCTGAATCAATTGCCGATCACAATCCGCCTCGAGAGCAGCACTCAACGGCTGGCCAGGCAGAGCCTGGACCACACGCTGGCCCTCGTTGCGCAACTGGCAGACCTGCTGCCAGAGGGCCGCGTCACCGCTGTCGGGCATCCAGATGCCGCCAGCTGGCAATACGACCTCCGCTCGCCCCAGTGTGACCAGGGTCTTCAAATCCGTGGAGAAACCGGTGGCCGGGCGTGCCCGACCGAAATCGGCGCCGATGTCGTCGTAGCGCCCGCCCTGGGCGATCGATTGACCTTCGCCAGGCACGAACACGGCGAACACCACACCGGTGTGGTAGTTGTAGCCACGCAACTCGCCAAGGTCGAAGTACAGCGGCAGCTCCGGGTAGCGCGACGCCAGGCGATCAGCGATCGCCAACAGGTCGTCAAGCGCCGCCAGCACGCTGGCCGGGGCACGACCCAAGCGCACACGGGCTTCGGCCAGCACTTCGCGGCCACCGCACAGCTCGACCAGAGCGCGCAGCATGTTGCCCAGGTCCTTCGGCAAGTCGGCAGTCAGTGCCTGCACTTCATCGACCGACTTGCGCTGCAGGGCATCGAACAGCTGCTGTTCGACTGCGCCGGACAAACCGGCGGCGCGCGCCAGGCCACGGTAGATGCCGACATGGCCGAGGTCCATGTGCACATCCGCGACGTCGGTCAGCTGCAGCGTGGCGAGCATCAGGCTGATGACTTCGACATCACTGGTAGGGCTGGCATCGCCGTACAGCTCGGCACCCAGCTGGATCGGACTGCGCGAGGTGGACAGCGCACGCGGCTGGGCGTGCAGCACACTGCCGGCATAGCACAGACGGCTCGGGCCTTCGCGGCGCAAGGTGTGGGCGTCGATGCGCGCCACCTGCGGGGTAAAGTCGGCACGGAAGCCCATCAGGCGACCGGACTGCGGGTCCACCACCTTGAAGGTACGCTGATCCAGGTCCTGGCCGGCGCCGGTTAGCAGCGACTCCAGGTACTCGATATGCGGGGTGACGACCAGTTCGTAGCCCCAACTCTGGAACAGGTCCAACACCTGACGACGCGCGATCTCGATACGCGCAGCCTCAGGTGGCAGTACTTCCTCGATGCCATCTGGCAGTAGCCAGCGGTCTACCGTTGCCATTACGCCATTTCCCCTCTGGTCCGGGCGGCTTGCCTGCAGGCGAGCCGTCAGTGAAGCAGGCATTGGCGCACAGCAGCAGGCAGCACTGATCCCAGCGCCGCCACCGTACCCAATACCCTCGAATTGCCTTGCGAACTGACCAAACCGTCAACTGGCGCTTTGCCAATCAACCTTGCAGACGCAAAAAAGCCGGGAAATTTCCCGGCTGCCTCATCATACACCCCTTTTTAATCAGGATGCACCCCGCCTGGTGTTTTAGCTGCCAGGCGGGGCATTTCCCGATCAGAGCATCAGGGCCTGCTCTTGTCCAGGAAGCGGAAGAACTCGTTCTTCGGATCCAGGACCAGGACATCGCTCTTGCTGGAGAAGCTCTCGCGGTATGCCTGAAGGCTACGGTAGAACGCATAGAACTCAGCGTCCTGGGTGTAAGCCTTGGCATAGATGGCGGCCGACTGGGCATCACCATCACCGCGGGTTTCTTCCGCTTCACGATAGGCTTCGGCCAGCAGTACGCGGCGCTGACGGTCGGCATCCGCACGGATACCCTCTGCCAGCTCGTTACCCTTGGCACGATGCTCGCGGGCTTCGCGCTCACGCTCGGTGCTCATACGGTCGAACACACTGCGGTTGACTTCCTTCGGCAGGTCGATGGCCTTGACGCGCACATCCACCACCTCGATACCCAGCTCCTTACTGGCCATGCGATTCAGTGATGCCGTGATGTCAGCCATCAGCGCGTCACGTTCACCGGAAACCACTTCGTGCAGGGTACGCTTACCGAACTGGTCACGCAGGCCGCTTTCCAGGCGACGAGACAGACGTTCATCGGCGATCTGCTTGAGGCCGGAAGTCGCGGTATAGAAACGCTCGGCATCCTGAACGCGCCACTTGGCGTAGGCGTCGACCATCACCGCTTTTTTCTCCAGGGTCAGGAACCGCTGGGTCGGGGCGTCGAGGGTCATCAGGCGGGCGTCGAACCTGCGCACCTGGTTCACATAAGGAATCTTCACATGCAGGCCAGGCTGGACATCCGCCTGGACCACACGGCCGAATTGCAGCAGTACCGCACGTTCGGTCTGGGCCACGATGTAGAAGCTGTTCCAGGCCACGACGGCCAGCACCACAGCTGCGATCAGGGCGATCAGCGATTTATTGCTCATCAGCGGCTCTCCCTAGTGCGCATCTGCTGCTGTTGCTGTTGCAGGTCCTGCGCCGCACGTGCGGCAGCATCATTGGCCGACGGCGACACACTGGCAGCCGGCGCGGACGTGTTGCGGCCGCCTTCGACCATCTTGTCCAGCGGCAGGTAGAGCAGGTTGTTCTGCCCGTCCTTGGTTGCCACCATGACCTTGCTGGTATTGCTGTAAACCTTTTGCATGGTCTCCAGATACAGACGCTGACGGGTCACGTCCGGTGCCTTACGGTACTCGGCGAGCAGCTTGGTGAAGCGGTCCGCCTCACCCTTGGCGCGGGCGATGACTTCGTCGCGGTAACCGTTGGCGTCCTCGATGATGCGCTGGGCCTGACCACGGGCTTCCGGCACCACGCCATTGGCGTAGGATTCGGCCTGGTTACGGGCACGCTGCTCGTCTTCGCGGGCACGGATCACGTCGTCGAAGGCTTCCTGCACTTCACGCGGGGCTGCCGCGCTCTGTACGTTGACCTGGGTAACCGTGATACCGGTACGGTAGTTGTCGAGGAAGCGCTGCAGGCGTTCGCGGATATCCACGGCCATCTGTTCACGACCCTCGGTCAACACCTGGTCCATCGAGGTGGAACCCACCACGTGGCGCAGGGCGCTTTCGGTGGCATGCTGCAGGCTGACCTCGGGCTGGTCGACGTTGAGCACGAAGTCCTGCAGGTTGGTGATCTTGTACTGGACGGTCAGTGGCACCTCGACGATGTTCTCGTCTTCGGTGAGCATCTGGCCCTGCTTGGTATAGGCACGCTCGCGCGTGACGTTTTCCATGTACTTGCGATCGATCGGCGGGAAGTAGATGTTCAGGCCGGGACCGACCGTTTCATAGTACTTGCCGAAGCGCAGCACAACGGCCTGCTCCTGCTCGTCGACCACGTACACGGCGCTGTACAGCCAGATGGCAGCCAGTACCGCCAGGCCGATGCCCAGCAGGCCGTAGCCACCGCCCTTGCCGACATTGCGGTCACCGCCGCCACGTTTCTTGCCGCTGCCGAACATGCCGTTAAGGCTGTCCTGCAGTTTGCGGAAGGCCTCGTCCAGATCCGGCGGGCCTTTTTTATCGCCACCACCGCCACCACCACCGCGGCGGCCGCCCCAGGGATCCTGATTGTTCGAGTTGCCACCCGGCTCGTTCCAAGCCATAGCGCTCTCCATCTGATAAAGCAAAGACGCGCCCACGGCGCGCCGTCCAATGCTACAGAATGCCTGCCACTGCTGCCCGACGACCTCGGCGGGCATTTATTGCAAAGTGTGTTGCTCGACAAACACTTGCGGCTCCATGCCTTCGCGGCTGACCAGGCGATTCAACTCGACCCTGGGCAATCGCACACTCAGCAGGCTGCGCCCTTCTTCGTCATGCTCTTCACTCTGCACCGCACCCAAGTCAAAGAATTGCGCGCGCAAGCGGGCAAAACGCTGCTCCAGGCACAGGGTACCGACAAAAAGATCATCCCCCAGCAACTCGGCAATGGCCTGACCAACCAACTCCAAGCCACGGCCATCTCGAGCCGATACCCAGACCCGCTCCGGCTTGCCATCGGCATTGCGCTGGATCTGCGGCTCGACATCTTCAAGCAGGTCGAGTTTGTTATAGACCTCGAGGATCGGCAAGCCTTCGGCACCGATCTCGCCCAATACTGCCAGCACCTGCTCGATCTGCTCCATGCGCTCAGGCTCATGGGCGTCGATCACATGCAGCAGCAGGTCGGAGTTGCTCGACTCTTCGAGCGTAGCCCGAAATGCCTCGACCAGCTTGTGCGGAAGGTGGCGAATGAAGCCCACGGTGTCAGCCAGCACGATAGGCCCAAGGTCGTCGAGCTGGAGCCGGCGCAGGGTCGGGTCGAGGGTGGCGAACAATTGGTCGGCGGCGTACACGTCGGATTCGGTCAGCGCGTTGAACAACGTGGACTTGCCAGCGTTGGTGTAACCCACCAGCGATACCGACGGGATATCCGCGCGGCGACGACCTCGGCGAGCCTGCTCACGCTGGCTGCGAACCTTTTCCAGGCGCGACTTGATCTGCCGCAGGCGCACCCGCAACAGGCGCCGGTCGGTTTCCAGCTGGGTTTCACCCGGGCCGCGCATACCGATACCACCCTTCTGACGCTCGAGGTGGGTCCAGCCGCGCACCAGCCGCGTGCTCATGTGCTCGAGCTGGGCCAGTTCGACCTGCAGCTTGCCTTCATGGGTACGCGCCCGTTGGGCGAAGATGTCGAGAATCAGCCCGGTACGATCAAGCACGCGACACTCGAAGACTCGTTCGAGGTTGCGCTCCTGACTGGGCGTGAGGGTGTGATTGAAAATCACCAGGTCAACCTGTTCGGCTTTGACCAGGTCGCGCAATTCCTCGACCTTGCCGCTGCCAATCAGGTATTTGGCGGTAGGCTGATGCCTTGCCACTGTGACCAGCGAGACGATGTCGGCTCCGGCCGACAATGCCAGTTCCTGAAACTCCTGCGGGTCTTCGCGCGCCTCAGGGTTCTGACCTTCCAAGTGAACGAGCAGCGCCCGCTCACCACCACCGTGGCGCTCAAAGAACAATGCAGGCTCCTATCAGGCGTTGCCTGGTTCGCTGTCGCCGTGTTCGGAATCGGACGGGCTTGGCAGGCGAACCGGACGGGCTGGAACCACGGTCGAAATCGCGTGCTTGTAGACCATCTGGCTGACGGTGTTCTTCAGCAGCACCACGAACTGGTCGAACGATTCGATCGAGCCCTGCAGCTTGATCCCGTTGACCAGATAGATCGAAACCGGGACCTTTTCTTTTCTCAAGGTGTTCAAGTAAGGGTCTTGTAGCGAATGCCCTTTTGACATATGCCGCACTCCTGTAAGGATAAATAGTAGAAAATCAAAAAAATCGATAAGTTAGGCCGCCCCTTCGGAAGAATAGACGGCAATCAGCAGGGACTCAGCTCAATATGGAGATGGCCCCAAGGTATTTCAAGGTGCGGGACAGATTGTCGCAGGCCAGGCTGTCGAGCCAGTGCACGTCGGACCAACCGCGCAACCAGGTGAACTGACGCTTGGCCAGCTGGCGAGTAGCAATGATACCGCGTTCGCGCATCTCATTCTCAGTCAGCTTGCCGTCGAGGTAGTCCCAGACCTGCCGATATCCCACTGCCCGTATAGACGGCAGCCCGGCGTGCAAGTCACTTCTGGCTCGCAGCGATCGGACCTCGTCGACGAAGCCCTGTTCCAGCATCTGCGAAAATCGTAACGCAATTCGCTGATGCAGAATGTGACGATCTGTAGGAGCAATCGCCAAACTCGCGACAGTATAGGGCAAATGCCCGCCAGCGCCTGCGTCTGCGCCGCTACTTTCCGCGAATTGACGCTGGCGATGGGCTGTCATGCTCTCGCCACTCACATGATAGACCTCCAACGCACGGATCAGGCGCTGCGGGTCGTTGGGGTGGATGCGTGCGGCCGACTCCGGGTCCACTTCGGCGAGCTGGCGGTGCAACTCGGCCAAACCCAGCGCCTGCGCCCGGGCCTCGAGCTCGGCACGCACCGCAGCGTCGGCCGGCGGCATGTCCGCCAGGCCATCGATCAATGCCTTGTAGTAGAGCATGGTGCCACCGACCAGCAGCGGGACTTTGCCGCGCGCGGTGATTTCGGCCATGGCCTGAAGGGCATCGGTGCGAAACTGCGCAGCCGAGTAGCTCTCGGCAGGGTCGCGAATATCGATAAGACGATGTGGATGGGCAGCCAATACCTCCTTGGAGGGCTTGGCGCTGCCGATGTCCATGCCGCGGTAGACGAGGGCCGAGTCGACGCTGATCAGCTCGCAGGGCAGGACCTTGGTCAGCTCGATGGCAAGGTCGGTCTTGCCGGCCGCCGTCGGGCCCATGAGGAATATTGCTGGGGGCTTGCCGCTCATGTCATCGACCGCGCAGGAAAAGTTTGTCCAGGTCGTCCAGGCCCATCTGGGTCCAGGTCGGTCGGCCATGGTTGCACTGGCCGCTACGCTCGGTGTTTTCCATGTCGCGCAACAGGGCGTTCATTTCAGGAATCGCCAGGCGCCGGTTGGCACGTACGGCGCCGTGACAGGCCATGGTACCGAGCAGTTCGTTGAGGTGCGCCTGAATGCGATCGCTGGTGCCGTACTCCATAAGGTCGGCAAGCACGTCCTGGACCAGGCGGTTGGCCTCGGCCTGCTTGAGCAGGGCAGGAATCTGGCGGATCGCCAGCGTCTCGGGGCCCAGGCGCTGCAACTCAAAGCCCAGGCGCTGGAACCACTGGGCATGCTCCTCGGCGCAATCGGCCTCGCGCTGGCTCAGCGCCAGTGACTCGGGCACCAGCAGCGGCTGGCCACTCAGGCCCTCGCTGGCCATCGCCACCTTGAGCCGTTCATACATGATCCGCTCGTGGGCTGCATGCATGTCGACCAGCACCAGGCCGGCAGCATTCTCGGCGAGAATGTAGATGCCTTTGAGCTGGGCCAGAGCGTACCCCAAGGGCGGGATGTCGCCCTGGCTCTGCGGCAACGTCGCAGGCCCGGCAGCGTCATCGTTCAGCGGCTTGTAGAACTCGCGGTAGACCGCCTGGGCCTCGGCAGCGGGCAACGGCTGTGATGGCCGGGGGGTGTACTGGTACTGGTAACCTGCGCCACTGCCGCCGTTGGAAATCGAATGCTGGGCCACCTGGGGCTGTTCGAGCACCGGCGAGGCCAGGCGCATCTCGCCTTGCGGGCCGAATTCGCCCGCCTGTTGCCCCGTCGGGCGGACGACCTCGGCAGCGGCGGCAGGCGCCGACGCCAGATGGTCTTCCGGGCGCACGTCGGCCAAGGCACGGTGCAGCGTGCCGTAGAGAAAATCGTGAACCGAACGCCCCTCACGGAAACGCACTTCGTGCTTGGTCGGGTGCACGTTGACGTCGACGCCGTTGGGCTCAAGCTCAAGGAACAGCACGAACGTGGGGTGACGGCCATTGAACAGCACATCACGGTAAGCCTGGCGCACCGCATGGGCTACCAGCTTGTCGCGCACCGCACGGCCGTTGACGAAGAAGTACTGAAGGTCTGCCTGGCTGCGCGAGAAAGTCGGCAGGCCGACCCAGCCCCACAGGCGCAGGCCGTTACGCTCGACATCGATCGGCAGCGCCTGCTCCATGAAGCCCCCGCCACAAATGGCGCCGACCCGCCGCGCACGGGCCGCTTCATCATGCGCCTCGTGCAGGCTGAGGATGCTCTTGCCGTTGTGCCGCAGGTGGAAGGCCACATCGAAGCGGGCCAGGGCCAGGCGCCGGATGACTTCCTGCAGGTGATCGAATTCGGTCTTTTCGGCCTTGAGAAACTTGCGACGGGCCGGGGTATTGAAGAACAGGTCACGCACTTCCACCGAGGTGCCGACAGGGTGTGCGGCAGGCTGCACACGCGGAGTCATGTCGCGACCTTCGGTCTCGACCTGCCAGGCTTCGCTTGCACTGGCGGTGCGCGACGTCAGGGTCAGGCGCGCCACCGAGCTGATGGAGGCCAGGGCCTCGCCACGAAAGCCCAGGCTCAGCACACCTTCGAGGTCTTCCAGCTCACGGATCTTGCTGGTGGCGTGCCGGGCCAGAGCCAATGGCAGGTCGTCAGCGGAAATACCGCTGCCGTCGTCACGTACCCGCAACAACTTGACGCCGCCCTGCTCCACTTCGACATCGATGCGTCGGGCACCGGAGTCCAGACTGTTCTCCAGCAACTCCTTGGCCACCGAAGCCGGGCGTTCGACCACCTCACCGGCGGCAATCTGGTTGGCCAGCCGCGGGCTGAGCAGCTGGATGCGCGACCCCCCACTCATTGCTGCGAGGCCAGGGTCGTCGAGGGAATATTGAGGTGCTGACCGACCTTCAGCTCATCGCTCTTGAGGCTGTTGGTGTTGCGCAGGCTAGCCACGCTGACCTGGTAGCGCACGGCAAGCATCGCCAGGGTCTCGCCCGGACGTACCGTGTGCTCACGTGGCCCCTGCGCGATCTTGCCGCTGTCGCGCATCCAGGCGATGTAGGTACCAGGCGGCGGGTTCTGCTGGAAGTACTGGCGCACACCGGTATGGATCGAGCGGGCCAGTGCCTGCTGATGGCTGCGCGTGGCCAGCTTGGCGGCTTCGTTGTTGTTGGAGATGAACCCGGTTTCGACCAGGATCGACGGAATGTCCGGCGACTTCAGCACCATGAAACCTGCTTGCTCGACACGCTGCTTGTGCAGCGAGGTGATGCGCCCCATGTTGCCCAGCACTTTTTGCCCGACGTTGAGGCTGGAACTGAGCGTCGCGGTCATCGACAGGTCGAGCAGCACGCCTGCAAGCATGCGGTCTTTGTCGTCGAGGCTGACGTTACCAGCGCCACCGATCAGGTCGGAGCGGTTTTCCGCATCGGCGAGCCAGCGGGCGGTCTCGGACGTGGCGCCACGGTCCGACAGGGCGAACACCGAGGCGCCAAAAGCGGCCCGCGACGGTGCAGCGTCGGCGTGGATCGAGATGAACAGGTCGGCGCCTTTCTTGCGGGCGATCTCGGTACGTTTGCGCAGCGGAATGAAGTAGTCACCAGTGCGGGTCAGTTCGGCACGGTAGCCCTTCTCGGTATTGATCTGGCGCTGCAGTTCCTTGGCGATCTGCAGCACGATGTCTTTCTCATGCTGGCCACGCGATCCCGAAGCACCCGGGTCCTCACCGCCATGACCGGCGTCGATGGCGACCACGATGTCGCGCTTGCCGCTGGGCACAGGCGGCAGCTTGATCGCCGGCTGGGCCGGGCTTACCGGCACCGCCGGCGTGGTCGCCGGGGTTCGCACAGGCGTTGGCGGTGCAGCAGGCGCCGTGGCGGCGATGGCATCGGCTTCCTGGTCATAGAGGTCGACCACCAGGCGGTTGCCGTATTGAGCATTGGGCGCCAGGGTGAAACTCTTGGGCGTGACCGACTTTTTCAGGTCGACCACCACCCGCAGGTCAGTCGCCGTACGCTGCGCCGAGCGCACGTTGCTGATGGGTGTATTCGAGGTGGACACGTTCAGTGGCGCGGCCAGGGTCGCCCCGTTGATATCGATTACCAGGCGATCCGGTGCGCTGAGGGTGAAGACGCTATGCTGCACGGGGCCAGACAGGTCGAAGACCAGCCGCGTGTTGTCCGGCGCGCGCCACAGGCGCATGCTCTTGACTTGAGTGACGGCCAGAGCGTCAACAGTCACCGCTGTCAGCAGCAGACCAACGACAGCGACCAGTGCGCGTATGCGCATACCTACCCCACTTACTGTTTATAGTGTTTGGCCAGCGCAATGCACCAGGCCTCGCCGCGAGCCCCCTGCGGCGCAAGGATCAGCGAGCGTCCGCCCGCTTGGGGGCTTATGGTAATGGTCAGGTCAGGCTTTGGCAAAACGCCCGCACCCTTTTCTGGCCACTCGAACAGACACAGCGGATCTCCCTCGAAATAGTCGCGAATGCCCATGAACTCCAGTTCCTCCGGATCGACCAGGCGATACAGGTCGAAATGGTAGGCGCGCACCTCACCGATCTCGTAGGGTTCAACCACGGTGAAGGTCGGGCTTTTCACTGCACCAGTATGGCCCAAGCCGCGAATAAGGCCACGGGACAGCGTAGTCTTGCCCGCGCCCAGGTCGCCCTCGAGAAAGATGATGCCGCGACCGCCGGTCACCTCGGCCAGTGATGCACCGAATTTGACCGTGGCCTCTTCATCGGCCAGAAACAGGGTTATGCCAGACACGCAGAATGCTCCTCCAACAACTCACGAATGACCGGCGCCAGATCACTGGCCGCCAGGCCTCTACCTTTCACACCCAACCGCTCGCCGGCACACGCGTGCAACCACACTCCAAGACTCGCGGCCTGCCAGGCGTCCAGCCCTTGAGCCAATAACGCCGCCAGTACACCGGTGAGCACGTCACCCAAGCCTGCCCCTGCCATTGCCGGATGCCCGCGCTGGCACAGCGCCAACTGCCCCGACGGGTCCGCCACCAACGTACCGGCGCCCTTGAGCACGCAGACACTGGCATAGCGGCGCGCCAGCTTGCGAGCAGCGCCCGGCCGGTCGCCCTGTACCGCCTCGGTGGAAATGCCCAGCAGCCGCGCGGCCTCCCCCGGGTGCGGAGTGAGGATACTGCCACTGGGTAATGCCAGGGGCGTGCGCGCCAGCAGGTTGAGTGCATCGGCATCCCACACTTGCGGCCGCTCGGCATTGGCGATAGCCGACAGCAGGCTGCGCCCCCAGGCGGCCTGGCCCAGGCCAGGGCCGACCACCAGTACCGAAGCGCGCTCCAATACCCCCATCAGCTGGTTGGCCGAATCGACCCCCAGGCACATGGTTTCGGGCAAGCGGGCAAGGCTTGCGGCCACGTGATCGGGGCGAGTCGCCACGCTGACCATCCCGGCGCCGCAGCGCAGCGCGGCTTCGGCGCTCAGCAGCACTGCGCCACCGGTACCGAGGTCGCCACCCACCACCAGCACGTGGCCGAAGTCACCTTTATGGGCGTGCGGATGCCTGGCGGGCAGGCGCGTGACGGTCACGCTGCTTAGCAGGAGCGGGGCATGGCTTGGGTGTTTGGTCTGCGGCATGGGGTCAAAGGCTCCAATGTCTGGCAGAATTATACGCACCTGAGCCCGTATTGCCTTGCCCATCCATGTCCGCTTGCACACTTGACCTCGCCGCCCTGGCCCAATCGATCAAAAATTGGGGCCGAGAACTCGGTTTTGCCCACGTCGGCATCGCCGGTGTGGACCTTGGCGAGCACGAACAGCACCTGCAGCGCTGGCTCGACGCCGGCTACCAGGGCGAAATGGAATACCTGGCCGCCCACGATGGCAAACGCGCCCACCCCGACCAGTTGATCCCTGGCACCGTGAGGGTGGTTTCGCTGCGTATGGACTACTTGCCCGGCGATACACAGATGGCTCAACGCCTGGCCCAGGCGGAAAAAGCCTACGTATCGCGCTATGCCCTTGGCCGCGATTACCACAAGCTGGTGCGCAAACGCGTGCAGCACCTGGCCGATCGCATCCAGGAAGACATCGGTCCGTTCGGTTACCGGGCGTTCGTCGACAGTGCCCCGGTGCTGGAAAAGGCCATTGCCGAACAGGCGGGGCTAGGCTGGATCGGCAAGAACACGCTGCTGCTCAATCGCAAGGCCGGCAGCTATTTCTTCCTGGCCGAACTGTTCGTCGACCTGCCACTGCCGGTAGACGAGGCGCATGCCAGCGAGCATTGCGGACGCTGCCAGGCGTGCCTGGACATCTGCCCGACCAAGGCCTTTGTCGGGCCCTATGTGCTGGATGCCAGGCGCTGCATTTCTTACCTGACCATCGAGTTGAAGGGCGCCATCCCCGTGGAATTGCGCTCGATGATGGGCAATCGGGTGTTCGGTTGCGATGACTGCCAGATCGTCTGCCCGTGGAATCGTTTTGCACGTCCAACCCAGGAAAACGACTTCAAGCCCAGGCATGGCCTGGAGAATGCCGAGCTGGCCGAGATGTTCCTGTGGGATGAAAAGACTTTTCTACGCAAGACCGAGGGCGGGCCTTTGCGGCGCGCCGGGTATGAGCGCTGGCTACGCAATCTGGCGGTGGGCCTGGGCAATGCGCCGTCGACGATTCCGGTGCTGGAAGCCTTGAAGGCGCGCCGGGAAGACCCGTCGGAGCTGGTGCGTGAGCATGTGGAGTGGGCGCTGGCGCGGCATGGCATTACATAGCCGGGGCCGCCAAGCAGCCCCTGAGGTTTCACTGCTGGTCGTTGTAGTGAAACTTCGGCATTTCCCAATGGAAGCGGATCGCCAATAGCCGAACCAGGAACCCACCAAACAAGGTCAGCAGCATGGCCTGCTCTGCCGGCACCTTGAAATACACACAGCCCAGGTAAAACCACGCCGCGGCAAAAGACACGCTGGCATACAGTTCACGCCGGAACACCAGTGGGATGTCGTTACAGAAAATATCCCGAAGGATCCCACCGAACACCCCTGTAATGACCCCGCTGATCGACGCCACCAGCATGCCCTGCCCCATCTCCAGCGCAGTCATGCAGCCAATCAGGGTAAAGGCCACCAGCCCCAAGGCATCCAGCACCAGGAACAGTGACCGCAGGCGGCGCATCATCGGTGCGATGAAAATCGTCAGCAGCGCGGCAAAGCTGGTCAGCACCAGGTATTCCGGATGCTTCACCCAAGTCAGTGGGTAGTGCCCGAGCAGCACATCACGCACCGAGCCACCACCCAGGGCAGTCACACAGGCGATCAGTACCACGCCAAACCAGTCCATGCCACGCCGCCCGGCAGACAGGGCGCCGGTCATGGCTTCGGCGGTGATGGCAATAAGGTAGAGCATCAACAACATGGCGCGGGTCCGTGCGGGAAAGGCGCGCAGTCTAACCAGTTGCCCAAGGCACCAAAAGAGGGCGCGCGCACATTCTATGCGCCCTTTTTCGACTCACACCTTGATGAAGTGCGTGCGGTAGTGGCGCAGTTCGGCAATCGACTCGCGGATATCGTCCAGCGCCAGGTGGGTGCTGCCCTTCTTGAAGCTGTCCCGCACGTCCGGTGCCCAGCGCGCAGCCAGCTCCTTCACGGTGGAGACATCGAGGTTGCGGTAGTGGAAGTAGTTTTCCAGGCTGCGCATATGGCGATAGAGAAAGCGGCGATCCTGGCAGATGCTGTTGCCACAGATCGGCGACTTGCCTTTGGGAACCCATTGTTCCAGGAAGGCGATGGTCTGCGCTTCGGCCTCGGCCATGCCGACCTTGCTTTCGCGTACACGCTGGGTCAGCCCCGAGCCGCCATGGGTGCGGGTATTCCACTCGTCCATGCGCGCCAGCACTTCGTCACTGTGGTGGATGGCGATCACCGGCCCTTCGGCCAGCGTGTTCAGCTCGCTGTCGGTGACGATGGTGGCCATCTCGATGATGACGTCGTTGTCCGGATCCAGGCCGGTCATTTCCAGATCGATCCAGATCAGGTTCTGTGGGTTCTGCATGAAGGGCTCCTCGTATAGGCCGTCATATTAGCCTAGCGGCATAGCCCCGCGCATTCCCGGCGCAAAGGTAACCAGAATGGTCCGCCGCCCGTCGTGCTAAACTGCCTGCCGTTTTCAATGCCCCACCACGGCTCTCTCACGCAACTCGCACGGAACACTAATGGCCAAACGCCAGCTCAATCGCCGCCAAAACTGGCGTATCGAAAAGATCCAGAACGAACGCGCCGCTCGCGCTGCCAAACGCGAGCAGCATGCGCTGCAGGAGCTTGAAGGGGGCGACCTGGGGCCGGAGCAACTGGGCCTGGTGATCGCTCACTTTGGCGTGCAGGTCGAGGTGGAGGCCAAGGACGGCGAGTCTGCAGGCCAGGTATTCCGCTGCCACCTGCGCGCAAACCTGCCGGCGCTGGTCACCGGTGACCGCGTGGTCTGGCGTGCCGGCAACCAGGGCATTGGCGTAATCGTCGCGCAGATGCCGCGCAGCACCGAGCTGTGCCGGCCGAACAACCACGGTCAGCTCAAGCCGGTTGCCGCCAACGTCGACCTCATCGTGATCGTCTTCGCGCCAGCGCCCGAACCGCACCCGAACCTGATCGACCGTTACCTGGTCGCTGCCGAGCACGCGGGTATCCGCCCACTGCTGCTGCTGAACAAGGCCGACCTGATCAACGACGAGAACGGCCCGGCCCTGCATGCCTTGCTCGAGGTGTACCGCGACCTCGGCTACCCGCTGCTGGAGGTTTCCGCCCACCATGGCGACGGCATGCAGCGCCTGCAGCAAATGCTGGACGGCCATATCAGCGTGTTCGTCGGCCAGTCGGGTGTGGGCAAGTCTTCTCTGGTCAACAGCCTGCTGCCGGCTGCCGACACCCGGGTCGGTGACCTGTCCGAATGGTCGGGCCAAGGCACCCACACCACCACCACCGCGCGCCTTTACCACTTCCCCAATGGCGGCGACCTGATCGACTCGCCAGGCATCCGGGAGTTCGGCCTTGGCCATGTCAGCCGCGACGATGTGGAAGATGGCTTCATCGAGTTCCGCGACCTGTTCGGCACCTGCCGCTTTCGCGACTGCAAGCATGATCGCGAGCCAGGCTGCGCGCTGCTCACGGCACTGGAAGACGGCCGTATCAAGCAGCAGCGCATGAACAGCTACCGCTCGATCATTGCCAGCCTGCCGGAAGACAGCTACTGATTCGTAGGAAATATTACCGGGGCGCGTAGGGCTATTCCGGTTTTGCCGTCATCTATTGCCCCGCCTGCAGCTTTCCCTGATGGTCATGACTTCCTATCAGGGAGGGCAACCGCGATGCCGGTTTTAATCACTTACCGCCACGAAGAGCGGCTTGACGCCTTTATCCTCAATGAACGCTTGCTGCTCGAAAGCATTCCCGCGCAGCTGGTCCTGTTCGACTGCCAAGGGCAGACCCGCGAAGATCTGTATTGCAGCTTCTGTCGATACATGAGCGATGCAACCCACTGGATTGGGCTTTTGTCCGAATGGGCCGCCGCAGACTGGTGGACACCCTGGCTGCTGGGGGCTGCAGTCATGAGCAGTCGGCGTGTCAGCTTTTATCAAAGAAACGGCGGCGCTCTGCCTGAGTGCTTTGGCAAATGGCCGGTAATGCGCGAGCGCAGGCACATCGACCTGTTTGTGCGGGCCTATCACGATGAGTGCACGTTCACCCGCGCCATGACGTTGCCGCCGGGGCGCGGAAGCTGCGCCGACAGGGACAATGCTGACTTCTTTCATGCGGATCTGAAGGCCAAGATCCGGCGGGGGTTCTGATGCATAGGGGCCGCTGGGCGGCCCCTGCGTCACTGGTCGTTGGGCTCGTCCATCCTCAAGGTGCCTTCCTCGAAGATGTTCAGCTTCTGGCGCAGTTCACGCGGCTGCATCGGTGCATCCTGCGCAGCAGGTGCCGCCGAAGCATCAGGCGCAGCGCCGGCAGGCGGCGCTGGCTGGCTTGGCTGTGCAGGCGACGTACCCTGCTCACCCTCAATGTTGCGCTGGGCCTTCTTGGTCAGGACGATGATGTCGATACGGCGGTTTACCGGGTTGAACGGGTCTTTGCGGTCGAACAGCGAAGACGACGCATAACCCACCACCCGCGCGACCTGGTCATCCGGATAGCCACCGGCAACCAGCGCACGCCGTGCAGCATTGGCGCGATTGGCCGACAGCTCCCAGTTGCCGAACTCGCCGCTGTCCGAATAAGGCTTGGCATCGGTGTGACCACTGACGCTGATCTTGTTCGGCACCGCCTTGATGGTGTCGGCCATGGCCAGCAGAATGTCCTCGAAATACGGCTGCAGGCGGGCGCTGCCGATGTCGAACATCGGCCGGTTCTCGGCATCCATGATCTGGATGCGCAGGCCGTCCTGAGTGATCTCGAAGAGAATCTGGTCCTTGAACTTCTGCAGCTGGGGGTTTTCCTCGACCTTGTTCTGCAGCTCCTGCAACAGCAGTTCGAGGCGTTCTCGCTCAACCTGTTCAGCCAAGGTCTCGACCTGGTCCTTGTCCAGCTGAATGCTGGTATCGGGCGTAGGCTCGGACTTCTCCTCCGGGTTGATGGTCTTTTCCGGCGCCAGCTGGGGCGAGCCGCCAAGGTCGATCACGTAGGGCGTACCGCTTTCGGAGAAACCGATCGGGTCCTTGAAGTAGCCGGCAATGGCGATCTTCTGCTCCGGCGTTGCGGTGGACAGCAGCCACAGCACCAGAAAGAACGCCATCATCGCCGTGGCGAAGTCAGCGAAAGCGATCTTCCAGGCGCCGCCATGGTGGCCACCACCGTAGCGCTTGACGCGCTTGATGATTATCGGCTGATTGTTTTCCATGGCTCAGCGACCGCGAACTGCTTGTTCCAGCTCGACAAAGCTCGGGCGATGCTTCGGATACAGCACCTTGCGCCCGAATTCAACGGCCAGCGAAGGTGGCATGCCAGAGGCCGAAGCGACCAGCGAAGCCTTGATCGACTCATAGAGGTTGAGCTCTTCCTTGGCATCGTGCTCCAGGCACTTGGCCAGCGGGCCGAAGAAACCATAGGCTGCAAGGATACCGAAGAAGGTACCGACCAGCGCGGCGCCGACGTGCAGGCCGATGGAGGCCTGGTCGCCCTCGCCCAGAGACGCCATGGTCACCACGATACCCAGTACTGCCGCGACGATACCGAAACCGGGCATGCCGTCGGCAATGCCGTTGACCGCATGCGACGGGTGCTCGAGCTCTTCCTTCATGCTCAACAGTTCCATGTCGAACAAGCCTTCGAGCTCGTGGGGGGCCATGTTGCCGGTGGACATGATGCGCAGGTAGTCGCAGATGAAGGCAGTCATGCGTTCATCACCCAGCACCGCTGGGTATTTGGCAAAGATCGGGCTGGCCGCGGCGTCCTCGATATCGCCCTCGATCGCCATCATGCCTTCGCGACGGCTCTTGTTGAGGATTTCGTACACCAGGCCCAGCACTTCCAGGTAGAAAGTATGGGTGAAGCGCGTGCCGAACATCTTCAGCGACTTCTTGATTACATGCATGGTCATGTAACCGGGGTTGGCCTGCATGAAGGCGCCAAAGGCTGCACCGCCGATGATCAGCACTTCGAACGGCTGGATCAGTGCCGCGATCTTGCCGTGGGAGAGCACATATCCGCCGAGCACGCTCGCGAATACGACGATGATGCCGATAATTTTAGCCATAGGTTCAAAGCACTTGCTGTCGTGGTCAGGATGAGGGACGGGAGCTTTAAAACTCTTCTTCTACTTATCGGCAGAACTGCGCCAGACTATAGCCACTCAAAGCGAAAAGCCAGTTCGGACTGATGTCAAAATGCCAATGGAATCCAAGGTGCCCACTCAGAATCCGCGTACGCTAGAGGCCTGGGTAAAGCTGCTCGACGGTATTCGTGTTCCGGTACCGAAGCAGAGTTACGACCGGGTCATGGGCGCTATCAACGATAGCCGCCGTTCGCTTCGCGATATCGCCGAACTGATGCAGGACAGCCCGGCCCTGGTGCTGTCGGTGATGCGCGAGGCCAATCATCCCGCCAACGCCAGCCAGGCAGAACCCGCCGAAAGCCTGGAAATCGCCCTTAACAGGCTGGGCCTGGCGCGCAGCAGGGAATTGCTTACCCGCCTGCCAGCGCTGCCGGACGACGACATACCGCCGGTACTGCGGCAGTTCCTGCTGATCAGCCAGCATGCTTCGCAGCAAGCCAGCGGCCTGTTCGCCAGCCGCCTGGCGCGGCTGTGGCAGGAAATTCACTGGGGTAGCCTGCTGTTCCTCTCGCCCCTATGGCCGATGGCCCTGGCCTACCCCAAGCTGCTGGATGCGTGGGAACTGCGGGTTATCCACAAGGGCGAAGAGGCGCAAGAGGTCGAGCTCGAGTTGTTTGGCGTGCGCATCCTGGCACTGTGCCAAGCCATGGCTGAACACTGGCGCCTGTCGCAATGGGTAACCCAGGGTTACCGCATGCTGCTCGAAGAGCGTGAGCAGTTGGGGCAGATACTGAGCATCGCCCGCGACGAAGACATGCTCAGCCAACAGCACCGCCTGGACGAGGCGCCGGCACTGAGCCGCTGGTTCAACCAGCCGGCCAATACCGTGCTGCTGGCCAACAACCTGGCCCTGGCGGCACAGGTAGGCTGGGACAACCCGCACCTGCTGCGCTGGCAATTGCTCACCGCGCTGTACCTGCAGACCACACTGGAGGACGTGCAACAGCAAGTTCACCAACAGGCCGCCGCCAGTGCCCGCCGGCACGCCAGGCATGCCTTGTTCCACCCTGCCGAGGCCTTGATCTGGCCCTGGGAACAGCGTCGCCCGCATCCGGACATGCTGACGCCACCACCGCCTTCCAGCGAGGCGCTCGGCCATTGGCGCAAGCTGTGCCAGGAGCTGCTGGCACAACCCAGCCCGTTCACCAATACCGTGCATCTGGCCACCCAGGCCCGTGAAGCACTGTTGGCCTGCGGCATGCAGCGCATCATGCTGCTGACCCTGGACAAGGCCAGTGATTACCTGCGCGTGCAGCAAACTGCCGGCTTGCCCAAGGAGGCTGCAGCCATCGCCTTGCCTGTCACGCAGAGCAAGCTTTTGCAGAAACTGGTCGGGCAGGCCGCACAGCTGCGCCTGTCACCAGACAACCATGCCCAGTTCGCGGCCCTGCTGCCGGCCCCATTGCGTGCGTTCTTCCGTAGCGAACACCTGTTGCTGCGCTCGCTGGCAGTCAACAACCAGGTACTGATGCTGGCGGTGGCCGACCAAGGCGGCAAACCGCTGGCCGATGTCAGTGTCCAGGCGTTCGGCAAAACCGCGCAATGTATCGAGCGCGCCCTTGCGGTGTTTGCCAACCGCAATGCCTGACCCTTGCGCTACAATCGCCCCTCTTTCCACACTGGAGACCGTGGATGACTGATTTTGCCGGACTACCGCTGGTGATCGAGCCCGCGGATCTGCTTGCGCGCCTGGCTTCCCCCCAGCTGATCCTGGTCGACCTGAGCAGCGCCAACCGCTATGTCAGCGGTCATATCCCGGGCGCCCGCTTCGTCGAAGGCAAACGCACCCAGCTGGGCATGCCGCCCGCGCCGGGGCTTTTGCCGGCCATTGGCGACCTGGAAAAACTGTTCAGCGAACTCGGCCACCGGGATGATGCGGTCTACGTGGTGTACGACGATGAGGGCGGCGGCTGGGCCGGGCGCTTCATCTGGCTGCTCGACGTCATCGGCCACAAGGCCTGCCATTACCTCAATGGCGGCATCCAGGCCTGGCCGGCGGACAAGCTCTCGACGGAGGCACCCGCGCCCGCCACCGCACCGGTACGCCTGCAATTGCACAGCGAACCGACTGCCACTCGCGAATACCTGCAAAGCCGCCTGGGCGCCGATGACCTGGTGATCTGGGATGCCCGCGCCCCGCAAGAATTCTCTGGTGAAAAGGTCCTGGCAGCCAGGGGTGGCCATATACCCGGCGCGGTCAACTTTGAATGGACGGCCGGCATGGACCTCAACGACCATCTGCGCATCCGCAAGGACATCGCCGAAGTCCTCCAGCAACTGGGCATCACCCCCGACAAGGAGGTGATCACCCATTGCCAGTCCCACCGCCGCTCCGGTTTTACCTACCTGGTGGCCAAAGCCCTCGGCTATCCACGCGTCAAGGCCTATGCCGGCTCGTGGAGCGAATGGGGCAACCACCCGGACACGCCTGTAGAAGTTTAAGGAACCTGCATGAAATCCCGTCTGTTCATCATCAGCCAGTACCTGCTGCCGCACCATCTTCTGTCGCGGCTTGCCGGCTGCGTCGCCGAGTGCCGCTCACGCTGGTTCAAGAATGCCTTCACCGCCTGGTTCGCCAAGCGCTACCAGGTGAACATGAACGAGGCACTGGTCGAAGACCTCACCGCCTACGAGCACTTCAATGCCTTCTTCACCCGCGCCCTCAAGCCGGGTGCACGCCCGCTGGATGAAACCCCGGGGGCAATCCTGTGCCCGGCCGATGGCGCTGTGAGCCAGCTGGGCCCGATCGAGCACGGTCGCATCTTCCAGGCCAAGGGCCACAGCTTCAGCGCTCTGGAGCTGCTCGGCGGCGACCCGGCGCTGGCCGCCCCGTTCATGGGTGGTGAATTCGCTACCATCTACCTGTCACCGAAGGACTACCACCGCGTGCACATGCCGCTGGCCGGTACCCTGCGCGAAATGGTCTATGTGCCGGGTCGCCTGTTCTCGGTTAACCAGACCACCGCAGAAAACGTCCCCGAGCTGTTTGCCCGCAACGAGCGTGTGGTGTGCCTGTTCGACACTGAGCGCGGGCCGATGGCCGTCGTGCTGGTGGGGGCGATGATCGTTGCCTCGATCGAGACCGTGTGGGCCGGCCTGGTCACTCCACCCAAGCGCGAACTTAAAACCTTCCGCTATGACGAAGGCAGCCGTGCGCCGATCCATCTGGAGAAGGGTGCGGAACTGGGCCGCTTCAAGCTGGGCTCTACGGCTATCGTGCTGTTTGGGCCGGAGCAGGTGAAGTGGGCTGAAACCCTGGGTGCCGGTTCGGCAACGCGCATGGGTGAGCTGTTGGCGGTTCCCGCGCAGGCTTGATTCTGGCAAAAAATGAAAAGGCCCTGCATGACTGAAGTCATGCAGGGCCTTTTTGTCAGCGAGGCTTGTGTCAGCCCCGCGCGTCGCGGTCGCGCAGCCCCAGCAGATACAGCACGCCGTCCAGCCCCAGAGTCGAGATGGCCTGCTTGGCCGATTGACGTACCAGTGGCTTGGCGCGGAAGGCGACGCCCAGGCCGGCCAGCGACAGCATCGGCAGGTCGTTGGCACCGTCACCTACGGCAATGGTCTGCTCCAGTTGCAGGCCCTCTTCGCTCGCCAAATGCTGCAGCAGTTCTGCCTTGCGCTGGGCATCGACGATGGGCTCGACGGCCACGCCGGTCACCTTGCCATCGACCACTTCCAGCTCGTTGGCGAACACGTAATCGATGCCCAGGCGTGCCTGCACCTGCTTGGCAAAGTAGGTGAAGCCACCCGAAAGGATTGCAGTCTTGTAGCCCATGCGCTTGAGCTCGGCGAACAGGTTCTCGGCACCTTCGGTGAGGCGCAGCGAAGCACCGATCTGGTCCAGCACACCAACATCCAGGCCTTTGAGCAGCGCCATGCGCTCCTTGAAGCTGGCGCGAAAGTCCAGTTCGCCGCGCATTGCACGTTCGGTAATCGCCGCCACCTGCTCGCCGACACCTGCAGCCTTGGCCAGTTCGTCGATGACTTCGGCTTCGATCAGGGTCGAATCCATGTCAAACACGGCCAGGCGGCGGTTGCGACGGAACAGGTCGTCCTTCTGGAAGGCGATGTCGATGTTCAGCGCTTCGGACAATGCAAAGAAGTCGGCGCGCAGCGCCTGGGCATCGCTTGGCTCACCGCGGACGGAAATTTCCAGGGCAGCCTTGCCTTTCTCGCGCTGCGCGCCCAGGGCAACACGTGCAGACAGGCGCTCGATCCGCTCGATGGTCAGGCCATATTGGCTGATGACCGCGCTGACACTCTGCAGTTGCTCCGGGGTGATCTTGCGGCTGAGGACGGTAGCGATATAGCGAGCCTCGCCCTGACCATCGGCCCAGTGCTGGTAATCGGACTCGGAAATCGGCGTGTAGCGGGCCTGCAGATTCAGCTCATGGGCCTTGGACTGCACGCTTTGCAACAGGCTGGTGGCCACTTCGTTGTCCGGTATATCGACCAGAATGCCGAACGACAGGGTGCCGTGCATGACAGCCAGGCCGATGTCGAGAATGTTCACACCGCCCTGGAGCAGGACGCCGGTGATGGCGGCAGTGAGACCCGGACGGTCCTCACCGGTGATGTTGATCAGAACGATTTCGCGCACAACCTGGCTCCGACTTCGATGAAAAATGCGCATTCTACCGATTTTCCGTGACCATCGGGCGCCAACGATACTTTGCCGACAAAACTCGGGTCGCTATACTGCGCGCACTTTCATGCCATTAAGAGCCGCGCTCTGTGAACCGGCCCACGCCCGTCAAACCAGACAACTTCTTCCTCATGATCTTCCGTGCCCTGCGCCAACGTCGCGTTCCCCTGGCACTGCGCATCGCCAGCACCAACATTTTCTTGGTGGCGCTGGCGCTGGTGATCTATGCCTGCGTGATGGGTCTGCAGTTCAAGCAGGCCATGCACGAGCAGGCTGACGCCCTTGGCCAGAGCCTGACCACCCAGACAGCCACATCGGCGACCGAGCTGCTGGTGTCCAACGACATCCTCAGCCTCAACGTGCTGTTGGGCAACCTGGTGAAGAACCCGCTGGTGGCCCATGCGGCTATATATAGCGTGGATAGCCGCATCCTGGCCGAGGCCGGGCAGCGCCCACGCAACAGCCTGCTGGGTGAGGCCGAAGGCCTGTACCAGACCAAGATCACCTTCCAGGACGTGACCGCCGGGCAACTGCGCATCAGCCTGGACATGAGCCAGTTCCAGCAGCCGATGCTGATCAGCCTGCAGAGCATGGGCATCCTGGCCGCGATCCTGCTGGCCCTGGCGCTGAGCCTGAGCCTGCGCCAAGGCCGCCACATCACCCTGCCGCTGCTGCAACTGCGCGTATGGTTGCGCGACCCGCACCCCTACACCCCGGCAATCGATCGTCAGGATGAGATCGGCGATATTGCCCGCCAGCTGCATGCCCGCCTGGCCCCGCCGCCACCTCCGGAACCTGAGCCGGAGGAGTACGAAGACGAAGACGACTTCGACGACCTGCACGATACCCCTGCGCCGGTCAAAGCCGCGCCACGGGCCAAGGTTGCCGCCCAGGTAGACGACGAAGACGACGATGAAGCCTTTGCCGGCCTGCTGGACCACGAAGAAAGCGCGCCGAAGGCCGCCGTAGTCGACTCCGACGAGCCGCAGAGCACTGCGGTGCTGGCCGTTCAGCTAGGCTCGCAGGAGCAACTGCGCCGGCTGCCACGCACCCGCCTGACCGAGCTGCTGGAACGCTACCGCGACTGCCTGGAGCAGGCCGCGTCGCTGTACGATGGCGAGACCCACACGCTCAACGACGGCAGCACTCTGGTGCTGTTCCACAGCCGCGACTGCGGCGAGGATTACCTGACCAACGCAATCTGCTGCGGCGAGCTGCTGCGCGCCCTCGGCCACGCCCTGCAGATCGAGGTAGCCGACAGCGGCATCACCTTGCAACTGCAACTGGGCCTGGCCTTGGGCGATGACCTGCATGGGCTGGAACAGGTAGACCTGCTGATGACCGAAAAAGCCCAGGACGCCCTGGCTCTTTCCCAGCACAGCCGCAACCTACTGCTGGTGGAGCGGCAGATCAGTGATGACTCGCTGATTCGCCAGCGTGCGCGGATTCGGCCGATTGCCAGCCCTGAAGGCGCCTGCTGTGTCGAGCGCTTGATGGAGCCTTACCCCTCGATGCTGGAGCGACAGTTGGCGCGGATGCACGAGCGCAGGGTCTGATATCGAGCCCCCTGCTCTGACACCCACAAAAAAGCCCGCACATGTGCGGGCTTTTCTGTATCTGGGGCAAACATCAGAACCGATAAACTTCCATATCGGTCCGGATAGGGGAAGCCATGGGGATCTTCGACTTCTCCGGTGTTTTCTTGACCTGAACCGGTGCTGCAGGTTTTTTGCGCGACTCTTCGGCAATCGCTGGCTGGTTGGCCAAGGGTTTGACTGCAGCGCTCAACTGCTCTGCCAGCTTCTGCAACAACTGCCCCTGAGCCTGCACCTGCGACGACTCGCTGCCTTCGTGCGGCTGCTCGAGGTGAACGATACGGTTGTCGCGCACATTGCCGCGACGGTCCAGCAAACGCCATTGCGCGTCGAGGATGGCCGGCTGGTTCTTGCCCGAGTCCAGGCGGGTGATCGACAGCAATACCTGCACGTCAGGCGAGAAGCCACTGCTGGCCGGCGCCAGAACCACCCGTTGGCTGTCCAGGCGCCAGGCCAGCTGACGCACCAACAGTTGATCGATGTCTGCCGACAGGCTACCGGCCCAACGACCGTCCGTCGCCGAACTCAGGCTGCCATCAGCCTGGCGCTGCAAAAAGGTTTCACGCTGCAGGTAATCGGCAACCGATACCGGGCCGAGCACCACGGCCATGCCCGCACTCTGCGAGGGCTGGCCAGGATCACCGCTGTCGAGCTGATACAGGGCAACCGGCTGATGCATGCTGCATCCGCTCAGCCCCAGCAGGCCCGTCATCAATAGCGCAAATGGAAGGCGCAGAAATTTCATTCATCCCATCCAGGCGGTCGCCACCAGGCTAACCGCATTGATACTGATATAGATTCAATCGGGCACACGGCCACGCCGGCACCACAAGGGCACTATCATCCGCGAAATGTCGGTCCGACTCCAGCATTTCTGCCTGGAACGGCGCTGAAATTGCCGCCCCAGACATTTCTACCGGTTACGCCGGAACTTCCACCTGCAAACCGTCAACGCGCTGGAACCCGCGCGGCAGCTTGCTACCCCGCCGTCCACGCTCGCCCTTGTAATGCTCAAGGTCGTCCGGCTTCAAAGACAGGGTACGCTTGCCAGCTTGCAATACAAGGGTCGCGCCCTCGGGGATCACCGCCAGATCTGTAACATATTCTTCACGGCTGGCGACCCGATCACCGGGCACACCGATGATCTTGTTGCCCTTGCCTTTGCCCAGTTGTGGCAGGTCAGCGACCTTGAACACCAGCAAGCGGCCTTCGGTGGTCACTGCCGCCAGCCAGTCCTGCTCACGGTTGGCCACCGGGCGCGGACCGATGACCTTGGCACCGTTAGGCAGGCTGAGCAGCCCCTTGCCGGCCTTGTTCTTGGCCTGCAGGTCCTCACCTTTGACCACAAAGCCGTAACCGGCATCCGATGCCACCACGTACAGCGCATCATCGTCCGGCAACAGCACGCACTCGAAGGTAGCCCCCGGCGGCGGCGTCAGGCGACCGGTCAGCGGCTCGCCCTGGCCACGCGCCGATGGCAAGGTATGCGCCGCCACAGAGTAGCTGCGCCCGGTGGAGTCGATGAGCACGGCAAACTGGTTGGAACGCCCCGCCGCTGCAGCCTTGAAGCCATCCCCGGCCTTGTACGACAGGCCGGTTGCATCGATATCGTGGCCTTTGGCGCAACGCACCCAGCCTTTTTCCGACAGCACGACCGTGACTGGCTCCGTCGGCATCAGCTCGTTTTCCGACAGCGCCTTGGCTTCGGCGCGCGCGACGATCGGCGACCGGCGGTCGTCGCCGTAAGTTTCCGCATCCTTGATCAGTTCGCTGCGCACCAGCTTGCGTAGCTTGGCATCGCTGCCGAGCAGGGCCAGCAGCTTGGCCTGTTCCTTGAGCAGTTCGTCCTGCTCACCGCGGATTTTCATCTCCTCCAGACGGGCCAGCTGGCGCAGGCGCGTCTCGAGGATGTAGTCGGCCTGGATTTCGGTGAGGTCGAAACGAGCGATCAATGCCTGCTTGGGATGCTCCTCGGTACGGATGATGTGGATGACTTCATCGAGGTTGAGGAATGCAGTGAGCAAGCCTTCCAACAGGTGCAGGCGCCTCTCGACCTTCTCCAGGCGATGCTGCAGGCGGCGACGGACGGTACCGATACGGTACTGCAGCCACTCCAGGAGCAAGGCACGCAGGTTCTTGAGCTGCGGCCGGCCATCCAGGCCGATGATGTTGACGTTGACCCGATAGCTGCTTTCCAGCTCGGTAGTGGCGAACAGGTGCTGCATCAGTTCATCGGCATCCACGCGGTTGGAGCGTGGGATGATCACGATACGGCAGGGGTTTTCATGGTCCGACTCGTCACGCAGGTCAGCGACCATCGGCAGCTTCTTCGCCTGCATCTGCGCGGCGATCTGCTCCAGCACCTTGGCCCCGGAGACCTGGTGCGGCAACGCAGTGACGACAATGTCGCCGTCCTCGACCCGGTATACGGCGCGCATACGGATCGAACCGCGGCCGCTTTCGTAGATCTTGAGGATCTCGGCACGCGGCGTGATGATTTCGGCTTCGGTCGGGTAGTCCGGCCCCTGGATGTGTTCACACAGTTGCTCAAGGGTGGCCTTGGGCTCGTCGAGCAGGCGCACACAGGCACTGGCCACTTCGCGCAGGTTATGTGGCGGCACGTCGGTGGCCATGCCGACGGCAATACCGGTGGTGCCGTTTAGCAGGATGTTCGGCAGCCGTGCCGGCAATACTGCAGGCTCCTGCAGGGTACCGTCGAAGTTGGGCACCCAGTCCACGGTACCCTGGCCCAGCTCACCGAGCAGCACCTCGGAGTAGCGCGACAGGCGCGCTTCGGTGTAACGCATCGCCGCGAACGACTTCGGATCGTCCGGCGCACCCCAGTTACCCTGGCCATCGACCAGCGTGTAGCGGTAGCTGAACGGCTGCGCCATCAGCACCATGGCTTCGTAGCAGGCCGAATCGCCGTGGGGGTGGAATTTACCGAGCACGTCGCCGACGGTACGCGCCGACTTCTTGTGCTTGGCATCGGCATCGAGCCCCAACTCGCTCATGGCATAGACGATGCGTCGTTGCACAGGCTTGAGGCCGTCGCCGATGTGCGGCAAGGCCCGATCCATGATCACGTACATGGAATAGTTGAGGTAGGCCTGTTCGGTGAAGTCAGCCAGCGAACGGCGTTCGACGCCGTCGAGGCTGAGTTCCAGTGAGTCGCTCATGCGGGCCTCGTCATTTCAGGTTCTGGCGCAGCAGCATGGTGCCGCCGCGCTGGGTAAATTCAAGTTGTTTCAGAGCGCTCATGCCGAGCAGCACCGTCTGCCCATCCAACCCCGGCACCACCAGGGCGCGCACGCCCTGCAGGCGGATATCCCCCAGTTGCAGGCTGTCCAGACGCGTGCGGTACCCTTCGGTGCGACCGTTAGCGGTGCTGAGGATGACCGGGCTGCCACGTTGCAGGCTCAGGCCACGGGCCAGCGCCTCGGGGATCGCCACGTCGGTGGCCCCGGTATCGAGCATGAAATGCACAGCCTTGCCGTTGATCGCGCCATCTGCCACGAAATGGCCCTGGCCATTGCCCAGCAGGCGCACTTCGATGAAGCCTTCGCCGTGCTCGGACTGCACCTGGGTATTGGGGTTGCGCTCGCGCGCCTCCCATTCACCGAAAAAGCGCGTAGCCAGGAACATCGCCGCCGCCCAGGCGACGATCATCAGTACCCTGCCCGCACGCTTGCCCGGTGGCTGGCTCATGGTGTGGTGCTCCAACCGCCCTGCGGCGCGGCGAAGCGCCAGACGACCGGCCGGCTTTCACCATCGGCGCGGTCAGCGTTGTTGTTGTCAAGACCGATCCATGCGCCCTTGGTATCGATGACCAGCGCTTCGGCCAGGCCGAACGGCTGATCATAGCGTCGCTCGGGTACCAGAGCATCGGCTGCGAACGACCAGCAGCGCTCGACCTCACCGCTGTCGGCATGGCGTCGGCACACACGGTATGCATTACGTTCGAGGGTGAACAGCTTGCCCTCGAACCAGGCCAGGTCGGCGAAATCACGCGAAAGCGCACGGGCATTGGGCATTTGAGGCGGTTGCATCTCGACCCCGGCTTCACTGAGCAGTACGCAAGTGCGTCCGCACGTCCATACCGACTGCTGGCGCTCTATCTTTACCAAGCCGCGGCGCTCACGCTCGGCCGCAAGCCACAGGCGGTCACCGGCAGGGTTGATCGCCAGGCCTTCGAACAGGGCATTGAAGTTCAGCAGCATGCCAGTGGCCCTGGCCTGGCGCATCATCGCCGGGTCAACCCTGAGCCAGGCAGGCGCGCCTACGACCGGCAGTTGCAACACGGCCACATGCGCTTCGCTGACCAGGTAGATATTACCGGCCTGATCGCAAGTGATACCTTCGTAATCAAACTGGCCACCACGAATGTACGACACCGCCCAGTTGCGCGACTTCAGCCCCCAGGGCAACCCGCTCTCCGGTACCGGGGGCGGGGAAAAAGTCAAAGGCTGGGCGCGCCACACCTCATTGTGCTGGTCGAAGCGGTAGATACGGTCATCATCACGGTCTGAAACACCCCACAGCGCACCCCGGCAAAAAGCCAGCCCGGACAGATTGCCGCCGCGCATGCCGTCAATCGGATGCTCGGATGCCAGCTTCAGCTCCGGCCAGTCGGCTGCCAGGCTCGGCAGAGTAACCAGCGTCAATAAAACCGCGACAAACAGACGAATCAAACCAGAACCTCGGCCAGATTGCCTTTGGTCTCCAGCCAGTTCTTGCGATCGCCCGCGCGTTTCTTGGCCAGCAGCATATCCATGATTTCGGTAGTACCCTGCAGGTCATCCAGTGTCAGCTGGACCAGGCGCCGGGTGTTCGGGTCCATGGTGGTTTCGCGCAATTGCGGCGGGTTCATCTCGCCCAGCCCCTTGAAGCGGGTGACCTGTGGCTTGCCACGCTTTTTCTCGGCCACCAGGCGGTCGAGAATGCCGTCGCGTTCAGCCTCGTCGAGGGCGTAGTAGATTTCCTTGCCAAGGTCGATACGGTACAGCGGCGGCATGGCGACATAGACGTGGCCTGCTTCGACCAACGGACGGAAGTGCTGGACGAACAGCGCACACAGCAGGGTCGCGATGTGCAGGCCGTCGGAGTCGGCGTCGGCGAGGATGCAGATCTTGCCGTAGCGCAGTTGCGACAGGTCGGCAGCGCCCGGGTCGACACCGATGGCCACGGCGATGTTGTGCACTTCCTGGCTGGCTAGTACCTCGCCACCGTCCACTTCCCAGGTATTGAGGATTTTGCCGCGCAGCGGCAGGATCGCCTGGAATTCCTTGTCACGTGCCTGCTTGGCAGAGCCACCGGCCGAATCACCCTCGACCAGGAACAGCTCGGCCCGCATTGGGTCCTGGCCTGCGCAGTCGGCCAGCTTGCCCGGCAGCGCAGGGCCCTGAGTGACGCGCTTGCGCTCGACTTTCTTGCTGGCCTTGAGGCGGCGGCCGGCGTTGCTGATGGCCAGTTCCGCCAGTTGCATGCCTAGCTCGGGGTGTGCATTGAGCCACAGGCTGAAGGCATCCTTGACCACGCCCGAAACGAATGCCGCAGCCTCGCGGGACGACAGGCGCTCTTTGGTCTGCCCAGAGAACTGTGGCTCCTGCATTTTCATCGAGAGCACGAAAGTGATGCGTTCCCAGACGTCTTCGGGCGCCAGCTTGACCCCACGCGGCAGCAGGTTGCGGAACTCGCAGAACTCGCGCATGGCATCGAGCAGCCCCTGACGCAGGCCATTGACGTGGGTACCGCCCTGGGCGGTGGGGATCAGGTTGACGTAGCTTTCCTGAACACTGTCACCACCTTCTGGCAGCCACAGCAAGGCCCAGTCCACGGCTTCCTTGTTACCGGCCAGGCTGCCGCAGAAGGGCTCGTCCGGCAGGCGCTGGAACTCGCTGACCGAGTCGACCAGGTAGGAACGCAGGCCATCCTCGTAGTGCCATTCGACCTTCTCGCCGCTGGCCTTGTCCTCGAAGCTGACCAACAGGCCCGGGCACAATACGGCCTTGGCCTTGAGCACGTGCTTGAGGCGGCTGATGGAAAACTTGGGTGAATCGAAATACTTCGGGTCGGGGCTGAAGTACACACTGGTACCGGTGTTGCGCTTGCCGACCGTACCGACCACTTCCAGCTCGCTGGCCTTGAAGCCATCGGCGAAGGTCATCTGGTATTCATTGCCGTCCCGCTTGACGCGCACGCGCACCTGGGTCGACAGGGCGTTGACCACCGAGATGCCGACGCCGTGCAGGCCCCCGGAGAACTGGTAGTTCTTGTTGGAGAACTTGCCGCCGGCGTGCAGCTTGGTGAGGATCAGCTCGACCCCCGATACACCCTCTTCCGGATGGATATCCACCGGCATGCCGCGGCCATCGTCGCTGACCTCCAGCGAGTGGTCGGCATGCAGGATGACCTGCACCGAACGGGCGTGGCCAGCCAGGGCTTCGTCGACACTGTTGTCGATGACTTCCTGGGCCAGGTGGTTCGGCCGGCTGGTATCGGTGTACATGCCCGGCCGTTTACGGACCGGGTCAAGGCCCGAGAGGACTTCGATGGCGTCTGCGTTATAGGCGCTAGCGCTGGGATTGGCCATGGGTTCTCGTCGTCAGTCTGGTGAATGCGAAAAAATCAAAATACAGAAAAATCGAGCGCCGCATACTGCCCCCGGGCAACTCCGGCGAAGGCAAGCAGGGCTGGTATCTGCTCGGCAAAACCCTGGTAGCCATGGTTGCCACCGGCCTGGATACGCAACGCGCACGCCCGGTAATAACGCTCGGCGTGACGATAGTCCAGGGTTTCATCGGCGGTCTGCAACCACACTTGATAGCGGCTGGCGTCCGCTGGGGCCGGCACTTCCAGTTCAGCGAGGGCCTGGACATGATCGTGGGTCAGTTCCCAGGTTTCGCCGCTGTAGTGGTTGCGCTGGGTGCCCAGGTAGCCGTCGAACAGTTTGTGCGGGGTGACCGCCGGGTTGATCAGCAGGGCGTTGAGGCCATGGCGCTCGGCCAGATGGGTGGCATAGTAGCCGCCGAGCGAACTGCCGACCAGCAGGGGCGCCCCCAGTTCGGCGATGGCGGCTTCGAGCTGTGCAATGGCCTGGCGCGGGTGATGGTGCAAGGCGGGTACGCGCAACTGGCCTGACAGGCCTAGCTGCTGCATCACAGCCTGGAGCTGACGCGCCTTGGTGGAGAGCGGTGAGCTGTTCAAGCCATGGATATAGAGGATGGAACCCGACATGCTGCCCCCGGAATCTTTGGCTTCGCGCCCGATGGTGGAGGCGCAGGGATGCGCAGTGTAGCGTGTTCGCCGTGTTTTGGCGCTGCGGCGGGTTTTTCGCAACAATTTTTGGGCCGCACGGCGGCCCCTGGTTTCAATAGCCCGGGCTATCAAAATCGAGCTTCACCTCAAAGTCCGTGGCCCGCTGCACCCCGGTCTCCAGCCGCCCGTCGGCATGCAGGCGCAACCACCGGTAACCCGGCTGCTCCTCGCTCACCTTGAAGTCTTCGCTACGAGCGGCGAACTGTATGCAGGTCGATGGCGTGGCCAGCAGGCGCAAACCGCCACGCAGCTCATCCCACTCCTGATGAATATGCCCCCAAAGCAGCGCCTTCACCTGTGGATAACCCTCAAGCCGGCGCAACAATTCGTCAGCATTGCGCAAACCGATCGGTGCGATCCAGGCGCAGCCGATATCCACAGGTTGATGGTGACAGCAGACCAGGCAATGGCGCCCCCCTGCCGACACCAGCGCATCATCGAGCAGCGACAGCTGTGCCGGCTCAAGCAGCCCATGGGTCGCACCTTGCACCGCCGAATTGAGCATGATGATACGCCAGGCGCCGATATCGGTTACCGCCTGCACCAGCTCCGGCGCCACCTCGGCCATGACCCTGGCTTCATCATGATTACCCGGCAACCAGCGCGCCGGTACGGCGAAGTCACCCGTCAGATCACGGAACGCCTGATACGAGGCAGCACTGCCATCCTGCGAAAGATCACCGGTGCACAGCAGCAAATCGATACACGGCTGTTCGCGGCGCACCTGGGCGATCACATGGCGCAGGCTGTCGCGCGTGCGCAGCCCCAGCAGCGTGCCCGCAGGGTCGGCGAACAGGTGAGCGTCAGTCAATTGCACCACGCATACGGGTGCCTGAGAGGGGTCTGGGTGCGGCACCGGCCGTCTCCTCGGGGAATTCAGCACGAATTATGGCGGGGGATTGGTTGCGAGCAAATAGTCGAAACCGACCGGCATCACATTTCAGCGCACACTTGCCAGCTCGTGACCACAGGCCAGGCAGTGGCTCAGCCATTCCCCGAGAAACAGATTGAGCTGGGCCTTTTCATCCGGCTGGTGCATGGACTGGTTGGGATACGGGTAGATGCTGCGCAGGCGCCGGGTATGCTCGGCGCTGACCACTTCGGCCATGCGCGCATCGTGGTACACCTGCACCTCCAGGTGGGGCACCGGCAGCCAAGGCAGGCTGTGCTCCTGGCGCACCCGCAGGGTGGTGGTGTAGGGGCAGGCCAGCACCACATCGAGCACCAGCACGCCGAGCATCTGGTCGCCCTGGGTCATGCCGATGCGGCGCGAACTCTGCGTGGTACGCATGTCGGGAAGCAGGCGCATGAGCCGGGCGTAGTTGGCCTCACAGGCTGCCTGCAGCCCGGCCAGATCGACCCGATAACGCTCACGCAGCAGGTTCACTTCCACATACCTCGTACTTCATCTCTGTTGAGCGCCAGCCATTGCAGGCCAATGATCGTCGCCGCATTGCAGATGCGCCCGTCGCGCACGGCCTGCAAGGCATCTTCGAACGACCAGACCCGCACGCGGATATCCTCGCCCTCTTCTTCCAGGCCGTGCAGCCCCCCGGCGCCTTCGCTGCTGCAGCGGCCAAGGAACAGGTGCACGTATTCATCACTGCCGCCGGGCGATGGGAAATAACGGGTCATCGGCCACAGGGCGCTGAAGGTCAGACCGGCTTCTTCTTCGGCTTCACGATGAGCGACCTCTTCAGGCTGTTCGTCCTTGTCGATCAGGCCGGCGACCATCTCGATCAGCCAGGGATTGTCGACTTTATCCAGCGCGCCGACGCGAAACTGCTCGATCAACACCACTTCATCACGCAGTGGATCGTAAGGCAGCACGCAGACGGCATCATGGCGCACGAACAGTTCGCGGCTGATCTCGCGGCCCATGCCCCCGGCAAACAGCTCATGGCGCAGGCGAAGCTTGTCGAGCTTGTAGAAGCCCTGGAAGCAATTGGCCCGTTCGATGATGTCGAAGCCCTTGGGCACTGAATTCAACGCGTCTGACATGGAAATCCTCATTACCTCAAATACTGCTTCGCGCCATCCTACTCTGCACGCCTGCCTGTTTCACCCCTTTCCGGTAACCGTTCGCGCAGTCGGGACAGCGGCTCTTCTCTCTGTTAGCTTAGTGGCGAACTGAAGGCCGCGCAGGCGGTCAAAGGCCGACTTTTCCCTGTATTGCAAGGATCATCATGACACTTGTCAAACTGACTGCCGTGGCTGTGCTGGCCTTGGCCCTCGGTGCCTGCCAGAGCCTGTTCGCGCCGAATTACCGTGCCCCACTGGAGGTAAAGCGCGACGCCTGGGAGCACGTAAAGCCAGGTTGCAGCGAGAGTGACTGCCCACTGGTGAACATTGACACCATTCACTTCCCGGACCTGCCCAAGCTCGACGGCATCGTCGAAAAACGCCTGCTGCAACTGACCGAAGACAACCAGCATGGCACCGCACCAAGCACTTTGCAGGCGTATGAGCAGCAATACCTGGCCACCGCCGACAAACGCAACAGCAGCTACCTGCAAGCCAAGGTACGTGAACAGCATGACGGGCTGGTGATCATCGAGCTGTCCAGCTACCTCGACAGCGGCGGCGCCCATGGCATGCCAGGCCGGGGCTTCATCAACTATTCGCGCAAGCTGGACAAGGTGCTGACCCTGCAAGACATGCTGGTGCCGGGCCAGGAAGATACCTTCTGGAAAACGGTAGAAGAATCGCACCGCGCCTGGTTGATCAGCGTGGGCATGGACAAGGATGCCGAGTTCGTCAAAACCTGGCCATTCAAGAAGTCGCCGCACATCGCCCTGACGTACGGCGCAGTGGTGGTCAAATATGAGGTCTATACCATCGCGCCCTACTCCATGGGCCACGTGGAGTTGAAAATCCCCTACCCACGCCTGAACGGCGTGCTCAAGCCCGAACTGTTCCCCGGCCGCGGCTGAGACTCAGTAGCGCATGCAGCCCACCCGCCAGCAACAATGCCGGCAGGGTAGCGCCGAACTCTGGCGCTTGCGCAGCGATGCTGTGATAGGCCACCACACCCACCGCCCAGGCCAGCAGCGCCTGCCAGTGCAAACCATCAATTTGTGCTGGAAGGCGGCGGCGGCGGATCACGAAGTGGTCCGTCAGCACCACACCGAACAGCGGCGCGAACACCGAGCCGATCAGCAGCAGGAAGTTTTCGTACTGGGCAAGCGGCGCCAGCAGGGCAATCAGGGTGCATAGCACACCGATGCCCAACGCCAGGTACTCGACCTTCAGGCGTACCAGCAGACTGGTCGATACCGCAGCCGAGTGGATATCGGCAAAGGCCTTCTCCGACTCGTCCAGCAAAATCAGCAGCAACGGAATACCCAGCCCGGCACCGGCCAGGGCCAGCAGCAGCGCATTGGCCTCACCGCTCGGCGCAAAGGCCAGGGTGTAGGCCACGCCAAGGCTCATCAACCAGGTATTGCCAATGAAGTAACCGAGCACGGTCCCGCCGAACACTCGCTTGGCGCTGCGGGCAAAACGTGAGTAGTCGGCGATCAATGGCAACCAGGACAGCGGCATGGCGATGACGATGTCGAAGCCCACAGCCAGCGACATCGACCCATCTGCGCTGCGCCGCCACAGCTCGCCCAGGTCAGCCTTGGCGAACAGGTTCCAGGTCAGCCACAGGCAAGCGCCCAACAACAGCCAGATCCCCCATTTGCGCAGCACCTTGCGCACGAATGCCAGCGGCCCGCTGACCGCGAGCAGCGTAGCCAGGCCACCGAAGCAGAGGGTCCAGAACATCGGGCTGTTCCATAGACTGCCTTCACCGAAGGTGCGCGCGCCGAGCAGGCTGGCGGCGTCACGCATGACAATGATCTCGAACGCGCCCCAACCGACCAGTTGCAGCAGGTTGAGCAGCGCTGGCAGGCGCACGCCTTGGCTGCCCAGGCTCAGGCGCAGGGTGGCCATGGCGCAAAGGCCCGTATCGCTGCCAATCACGCCTGCCGCCCCAAGCAGCAGCACGCCCACGCCGGTGCCCAGGGCGATGGCCAGCACCGCGCCGGCCAGGCCCAGGCCTGGAGCGAGCATCGCGCCGACCTGCAGGACCATCAGGCCGATACCGAGGGAAAACCAGAGCGAGAACAGGTCGCGACCACCGAACGGGCGTTGGCTGGTGGGGACAGGGTGGTCGGGGGAAAAATGGCTGGGAGTTGTCATTGTTGTTACTCGACAAAAGAAAACAAATCGACACGGTCGTTGCAGGAGCGGCGCACCGGCAAGGCCGCTCCTGCAACAGATCAGCGCTGCGGCTTACACCTTGTGGTACAGCTGGCTGCCTTCCTGGCGGAACCGTTCGGCCTGCTCGCGCATCCCCTCCTCAACCGATACATCCACCGCATCGATGCGCAGGTTGGCGGCGTATTCCCGTACTTCCTGGGTGATTTTCATCGAGCAGAACTTCGGCCCGCACATCGAGCAGAAGTGCGCGACCTTGGCCGATTCCTTCGGCAGGGTTTCATCGTGGAAGGCACGTGCGGTGTCAGGGTCCAGGCCCAGGTTGAACTGGTCCTCCCAGCGGAACTCGAAACGCGCCTTGGACAGGGCATTGTCACGGATCTGCGCGCCCGGGTGGCCCTTGGCAAGGTCGGCTGCATGCGCGGCGATCTTGTAAGTGATGATGCCGGTCTTGACGTCATCCTTGTTCGGCAGGCCCAGGTGCTCCTTGGGGGTGACGTAGCACAGCATGGCGCAGCCGAACCAGCCGATCATGGCCGCACCGATGCCCGAGGTGATGTGGTCGTAACCAGGCGCAATGTCGGTGGTCAAAGGGCCGAGGGTGTAGAACGGCGCTTCGTCGCAGCACTCCAGCTGCTTGTCCATATTCTCTTTGATGAGCTGCATCGGCACATGGCCAGGGCCTTCGATCATGCACTGCACGTCGTGCTTCCAGGCGATCTTGGTCAGCTCGCCAAGGGTTTCCAGCTCACCGAACTGCGCAGCGTCGTTGGCATCGGCAATCGAGCCTGGGCGTAGCCCGTCACCGAGCGAGAAGCTCACGTCGTAAGCCTTCATGATTTCGCAGATCTCATCGAAATGCGTGTACAGGAAATTCTCCTGGTGATGCGCCAGGCACCACTTGGCCATGATCGAACCGCCGCGGCTGACGATACCGGTGACCCGCTTGGCGGTCAGTGGCACGTAGCGCAGCAGCACGCCAGCATGGATGGTGAAGTAGTCCACGCCCTGCTCGGCCTGCTCGATCAGCGTGTCGCGGAACAGCTCCCAGGTCAGGTCCTCGGCAACCCCACCGACCTTCTCCAGGGCCTGGTAGATCGGTACGGTACCGATGGGTACCGGCGAGTTGCGGATGATCCACTCGCGGGTTTCATGGATGTGCTTGCCGGTCGACAGGTCCATGACCGTGTCCGAGCCCCAGCGAATACCCCAGGTCAGCTTGGCTACTTCCTCCTCGATCGAGGAACCCAGGGCGCTGTTGCCGATGTTGCCGTTGATCTTCACCAGGAAGTTGCGGCCGATGATCATCGGCTCCAGTTCCGTGTGGTTGATGTTGGCCGGGATGATCGCGCGACCGCGGGCGATTTCCTCGCGCACGAATTCGGCGGTGATCTCTTTGGGGATGTTGGCGCCGAAGCTGTGGCCGGCGTGCTGCTGCTTGAGCAAGCCAGCAGCGCGGGCCTCCTGCAGCTTCATGTTCTCGCGGATGGCGACGTATTCCATCTCGGCGGTGATGATGCCCTGGCGGGCGTAGTGCATCTGCGAGACGTTGGCGCCAGCCTTGGCGCGGCGCGGGTTGCGCACATGGTTGAAGCGCAGCTTGGCCAGTTCGGCGTCGTTCAGCCGCTGCTGGCCGAAGTTCGAGCTCAGCCCACCCAGGCGCTCGGTATCGCCACGGGCGTCGATCCAGGCCGAACGCACATCGGCCAGGCCTTTGCGCACATCGATGATGACGTCGGGATCGGTGTAGGGGCCGGAAGTGTCATAGACCATCACCGGCGCGTTGGCTTCGCCGCCAAAGTCGGTGGGGGTGTCGTGCAGGCTGATTTCGCGCATCGGCACGCGTATGTCCGGGCGCGAGCCCTCGACATAGACCTTGCGCGAACGCGGGAAGGGTTGCACGGACTGCTGATCGACTTGCGCCGACTCGCTGAGGTTGATCGTTTTTTCTTGTTTGCTCATCACAGGCTCCAGACAGCTTCCTAGCGGTGGAATGTCGGGGAGAACCTGAAAGACGCGGACGCACCCCTTGGCGGGCATGCAGTGCCGGATACATGGAGTGCCTTGAGCTGCTTGCAGCTGCGACATTCCCGGACCTGGCACAAGAGGCTCCCCGGGAAGGCGAGCAATCTTGTTCCCTACGCAGGCGCTAACCTGATCAGGTTCAACGGGATCCGCACCTATGCGATCTCAGCCTTTGCTTCAAGGCACCCCGACAAGAACGTGCGCAGTCTAGACTGGAGTGGCCGGCAAAGCCAAGCGTGTAAAACGGGGGGATGATGAAAGGCACAGCCAACGATTGTTGCCAGTTGCGCATGGCACTACACTGCCCCAACGCTCGATACTCAACAGTTCAGTAATTAAATTTCGTACAAGGATTGCCTCTATGCTGCGCAAACTTTCACTGGCGATTGCCGTGTCTTGTGCGTCCAACGGAGTGGCCTGGGCAGCGGATGTGCCCATGACGGTCAAGACTGACCTGGTCAGCGTCTACCAGGAAGCGGTCGACAACAACGCCGATCTTGCCGCCGCCCGCGCCGATTATGGCGCGCGCCGCGAAGTGGTGCCCCAGGCCCGCGCCGGCCTGCTGCCCAACCTGTCGGCAGGTGCCGAAATGATGAACACCCGCACCAAGCTCGACGAACCCTCGATCACCTCCAACCGCAGCGGCAACGCCTGGAGCGCCACCCTGGCGCAACCTGTCTTCCGCGCCGACCGCTGGTTCCAGTTGCAGGCCGCCGAAGCTGTCAATGAGCAGGCAGCGCTGGAGTTGTCTGCCACCGAACAGAATCTGATCCTGCAGACCGCGCAAAGCTACTTTGCCGTGCTGCGAGCCCAGGACAACCTTGCAGCCACCAAGGCCGAAGAATCGGCTTTCAAGCGCCAACTCGACCAGTCCAACGAACGTTTCGATGTCGGCCTGTCCGACAAGACCGACGTACTGCAATCCCAGGCCAGCTATGACACCGCCCGGGCCAACCGGATCATCGCCGAACGCCAGGTGCAGGATGCCTTCGAGGCATTGGTGACCCTCACCAACCGCGAATACACGTCGATCCAGGGCGTTGTCCACACCTTGCCCATACAGGTGCCCACGCCCAACGATGCCAAGGCCTGGGTCGAGACTGCCGGGCGGCAGAACCTCAACCTGCTGGCAACCAACTACGCAGTCGATGCCGCCGAAGAAACCCTGCGCCAGCGCAAGGCCGGCCACGCCCCGACACTGGATGCGGTAGCCAAGTACCAGAAAGGCGACAACGACAGCCTGGGCTTCACCAACCCTTCGCAACTGGGCGTGCGCTATAGCGGTGACGTGGAGCAGACCAGCATCGGCCTGCAACTGAACATTCCGATCTACAGCGGCGGCCTGACCAGCTCGCAGGTACGCGAGGCATACCAGCGCCTGAGCCAGAGCGAGCAACAACGCGAGAGCCTGCGCCGCCAGGTGGTGGAGAACACACGCAACCTGCACCGTGCCGTGAATACCGATGTGGAACAGGTGCAAGCGCGCAAGCAGTCGATCATTTCCAACCAGAGCGCGCTGGAAGCCACCGAGATCGGTTACCAGGTCGGTACCCGCAACATCGTCGACGTGCTCGATGCCCAGCGCCAGCTGTACACCTCGGTTCGCGACTACAACAACAGCCGGTACGACTACATTCTCGACAACCTGAGCCTGAAGCAGGCGGCCGGCACCTTGAGCCCACAGGACCTGGTGGACCTCAAGCGGTACCTGAAGGCGGACTACAACCCGGACAAGGACTTCCTGCCACCGGACCTGGCGGCGGCAGCGGCGAAGAACTTCGAACGCAGGCCTTGAGGCAGGTGCTGGCTTCTTCGCGGGTAAACCTGCACCCACAGGGCTTGCGCCAGTGTTTCAACAATGCGCCTACCCTGTGGCCGGCTTGCCGGCGTGCCCGTCAGGCAGTCACTGCAATCGTCGAATCAAAGCGTTGGATGGGCGCATCCGAAAACCCACTACTCGCAGGCTCGGGGGCAAACGCAGGCCGGCCCTGGGATCAACGATCTCAGGGGCGCAGTGAAAAGCCCTTGGCATATACTTCCCGATCTTCCCGGCCATCCGTGAAGCCTCCCAAAAAAAACCCAGGGCAAATGCCCTGGGTTTTCGATGAAGCGGGACGTCTTACCGGCCTGGGGTTGCTCTAGAACGGAATATCGTCATCAAAGCTGTCAAAGTCAGCAGCCGGCTGCGGCGCGGGCTGTTGCGGCGCTGGGCGCTGCTGGGCCTGTTGCGGGCGCGGGGCCTGCTGACGCGGTGGGGCCTGGTTGTACTGTTGCTGCTGGCCACCCTGGTTGTAGTTGTTACCACCACCCTGGTTGTACTGGTCACCGCCACCTTGCTGGTTCTGCGGACGGCCACCAAGCAGCTGCATGGTGCCCTGCATGTCGACGATGATTTCGGTGGTGTAACGCTTGATGCCGTCTTTTTCCCACTCGCGGGTCTGCAGCTTGCCTTCGATGTACACTTGCGAACCCTTGCGCAGGTATTCGCCAGCGATTTCAGCAACCTTGCCGAACATCGACACACGGTGCCACTCGGTACGCTCGACCTTTTGGCCCGACTGCTTGTCGGTCCACTGCTCGCTGGTAGCCAGGCTCAGGTTGGTCACGGCGTTACCGTTGGGCAGGTAGCGGACTTCGGGATCCTGGCCACAGGTGCCGACCAGAATGACTTTGTTAACCCCACGGGCCATAACGTTCTCCTAGGCTTCGCACGCCGATGAGGCTGGGTTCACCAGACGCTCGAGGGTCGCACGGTCCAAAATTTTCGTATCCAGTTTGATATAGATGGCAGCTTCTTCTGCCACCACAACGGCGTCGGTCACACCCGGCACGGCCATCAGGCGCTCGGTCAGGCCGGCTTCCCGGACTGCCTCAGGCGTCAGTGGCATGCGCAGGCTGGTCACATAAGGCGGCTCGTTCATGCGCAACGCGACCACCAGCCATACGGCACACAGCACCGCGCAACCGAGGAACACCGTGTTCAGCCCACCGTGCTGGAACAGCCAGCCACCAAGGATTCCACCCAGCGCTGCGCCAAGGAACTGGCTGGTGGAATACACCCCCATCGCCGTCCCCTTGCCGCCAGCAGGCGACACCTTGCTAACCAGCGACGGCAGCGATGCCTCCAGCAGGTTGAATGCAGTAAAGAATACCACGGTGCCAATCACCAGTCCGCGCAAGTTGTCAGCCCACTGCCAGAAGAACACCTCCACCAGCAGCAACACACTGACCGCTCCAGCCAATACGCGTTTCATCTTGCGCTTTTTTTCGCCGTAGATGATGAACGGGACCATTGCAAAAAATGAGATGAACAGCGCGGTCAGGTATACCCACCAATGCTCTTCCTTGGGCAAGCCGCCGCGCTCGACGAAGGCCAGAGGCAGCGCGACGAAGCTCGCCATGAGGATCGCGTGGAGGATGAAGATACCGGTGTCCAGGCGCAGAAGGTCCGGATGGCGCAGGGTTGGGCCGAGTGCCTGGCGCGCCACACCCGACTCGCGGTGCTGCAAAGTGCTGTGGGTGTTGGGCACGACAAAAGCGATCAGCAAAATGCCGACCAGGGCAAGTCCTGCCGTGGCGAGGAACAATCCTGACAGGCCGAAGGCGCTGGTGAGAAGCGGGCCGACGACCATCGCCACGGCGAACGACAGGCCGATGCTCATGCCGATCATGGCCATGGCCTTGGTACGGTGCTGCTCGCGGGTCAGGTCGGACAGCAGCGCCATGACTGCAGCAGAAATTGCCCCGGCGCCTTGCAGAATGCGCCCGGCAATCACGCCCCAGATGGAGTCGGCTTGAGCCGCCAGCACACTGCCCAGGGCGAAGATCACCAGGCCCAGATAGATCACCGGACGTCGCCCGATGCGGTCGGAAATCATCCCGAACGGGATCTGAAAAAACGCCTGGGTCAGGCCATAGGCACCGATGGCCAGGCCGATCAGCGCGGGCGTGGCGCCGGCCATGTCCATGCCGTAAGTGGCCAGCACCGGCAGGACCATGAACATGCCCAGCATACGAAAGGCAAAGACCAGGGCCAGGCCGCCAGCGGCGCGCGTTTCGCTGCCACTCATGCGCTCGTTGTGGGTGTCGTGCATGGATTAACCTCGTGTGAACCGGCGGCGATTCTATCAGTCCGACAGCTTGACGGCATCTACGCGACGCTTTGCCGCGTACTGGCAGCGCGCCGTATACTTCCTTGTTTATGCCCGCCAAGCGAGGCCGCAGTGGACAAGATCCTGATTCGTGGGGCACGTACCCACAACCTGAAGAACATCGACCTGACCCTGCCGCGGGACAAGCTGATCGTGATCACCGGCTTGTCCGGGTCGGGGAAGTCTTCCCTGGCATTCGATACCTTGTACGCCGAGGGTCAGCGCCGCTATGTGGAATCGCTGTCGGCCTACGCCCGGCAATTCCTGTCGATGATGGAAAAGCCTGACGTCGACACCATCGAAGGCCTGTCGCCCGCCATCTCCATCGAGCAGAAGTCGACTTCGCACAACCCGCGTTCGACGGTAGGTACCATCACCGAAATCTACGACTACCTACGCCTGCTTTATGCTCGCGTGGGTACGCCGCGCTGCCCGGACCACGACATTCCGCTGGAGGCGCAGACCATCAGCCAGATGGTCGACCTGGTGCTGGAGCGCCCGGAAGGCAGCAAGCTGATGCTGCTGGCACCGGTGATCCGCGAGCGCAAGGGTGAGCACCTGGCCGTGTTCGACGAATTGCGTGCCCAGGGCTTCGTTCGGGCACGCGTCAACGGCAAGCTCTACGAACTCGACGAACTGCCCAAGCTGGACAAGCAGAAGAAGCACAGCATCGATGTGGTAGTGGACCGCTTCAAGGTCCGCGCCGACCTGCAACAACGCCTTGCCGAGTCATTCGAGACCGCTCTCAAGCTGGCCGACGGCATCGCCCTGGTTGCACCGATGGACGATGAGGAAGGCGAAGAGACGATCTTCTCCGCCCGCTTCGCCTGCCCGGTCTGCGGCCATGCGATCAGCGAGCTGGAGCCCAAGCTGTTCTCCTTCAACAACCCGGCCGGCGCCTGCCCGACCTGCGACGGCCTGGGGGTGAAGCAATTTTTCGATATCAAGCGTCTGGTCAACAGCGAGCTGACATTGGCCGAGGGTGCTATCCGCGGCTGGGATCGGCGCAACGTCTATTACTTCCAGATGCTTGGCTCGCTGGCAGCGCATTACGGCTTCAGCCTGGAGGAGCCGTTCGGCGAGCTGTCGGCCGAACACCAGAAAGTGATCCTGCAAGGCAGCGGCAAGCAGAGCGTCGACTTCAAGTACCTGAACGACCGTGGCGATATCGTCAAGCGTTCGCACCCGTTCGAAGGGATCGTGCCCAACCTGGAGCGGCGTTACCGCGAGACCGAGTCGGCCACGGTGCGCGAGGAGCTGGCCAAGTTCCTCGGCACCCAGCCCTGCCCCGACTGCCGCGGCACCCGCCTGCGCCGGGAAGCCCGTCATGTCTGGGTAGGCGAAAAAACCCTGCCGGCGGTGACCAACCTGCCTATCGGTGAAGCCAGCAGCTACTTCGGCGAGCTGACCTTGACCGGGCGTCGCGGTGAAATCGCTGCAAAGATCCTCAAGGAAATCTGCGAACGCCTACAGTTTCTGGTCAACGTCGGCCTGGACTACCTCACTCTGGATCGCAGTGCCGACACCCTGTCCGGCGGCGAAGCGCAGCGGATCCGCCTTGCCAGCCAGATTGGCGCAGGGCTGGTCGGGGTGATGTATATCCTTGATGAGCCGTCCATCGGTCTTCATCAACGCGACAACGACCGCCTGCTCGCCACCCTGAACCACCTGCGCGATCTGGGTAATACCGTGATCGTGGTCGAGCACGACGAAGACGCCATTCGCCTGGCTGACTACGTGGTGGACATCGGCCCGGGTGCCGGCGTACACGGTGGCCAGATCGTTGCCGAAGGCACGCCTCAGGAAGTCATGGCACATCCCGACTCGCTGACCGGGAAGTACCTGTCTGGGCGCAAGAAAATCGCTGTACCGGCCAAACGCACCCCCCGCGACAAAAAGCTATCCCTCAAGCTCAAGGGTGCGCGTGGCAACAACCTACAGAACGTTGATCTGGAAATCCCGATCGGTCTGCTGACCTGCGTGACTGGCGTATCCGGCTCGGGCAAGTCGACGTTGATCAACAACACGCTGTATCCCCTGGCCGCTACAGCCCTCAATGGTGCGAGCAGCCTGGAAGCCGCCCCGCACAGCAACATGGATGGCCTGCAGCACCTGGACAAGGTTGTCGATATCGACCAGAGCCCGATCGGCCGCACACCGCGTTCGAACCCGGCGACCTATACCGGCATCTTTACCCCGATTCGCGAGCTGTTTTCCGGCGTGCCGGAATCGCGCTCGCGCGGCTACGGCCCAGGGCGTTTCTCGTTCAACGTCAAGGGCGGGCGTTGCGAGGCGTGCCAAGGCGATGGGCTGATCAAGGTGGAGATGCACTTCCTGCCAGATATCTACGTGCCGTGCGACGTGTGCAAGAGCAAGCGCTACAACCGCGAAACCCTGGAGATCAAATACAAGGGCAAGAACATCCACGAGGTGCTGGAAATGACCATCGAGGATGCTCGCGAATTCTTCGATGCGGTGCCGGCCCTGGCGCGCAAGCTGCAAACCCTGATGGATGTGGGGCTGTCTTACATCAAACTGGGGCAGTCGGCGACCACGCTGTCGGGCGGTGAAGCGCAAAGGGTCAAGCTCTCACGCGAACTGTCCAAGCGCGATACTGGCAAGACGTTGTACATCCTTGACGAGCCGACCACCGGCCTGCACTTCGCCGATATCCAGCAGTTGCTGGATGTGTTGCATCGCCTGCGCGACCACGGCAACACCGTGGTGGTTATCGAACATAACCTCGATGTGATCAAGACCGCGGACTGGTTGGTTGACCTGGGCCCGGAGGGTGGTTCAAAGGGTGGGCAAATTATTGCCAGCGGTACACCGGAAGAGCTGGCAAAGATGAAGCAGTCGTACACAGGGCACTATCTCAAACCGCTTCTGGAGCGTGACCGGGCCTGATCTGCCTGTGCATGAAAAAGCCCCTGGTTACCGATGGTGCCAGGGGCTCTTTTTTTAGTCTGTGGATAACTTACATCTGCGACTGCAGGTAGTTTTCCAGGCCGATGGCCTTGATCAGGCCCTGCTGCTTCTCAAGCCAATAGGTGTGATCTTCTTCGGTATCGGCCAGCTGGGCACGCAGGATATCGCGACTGATGTAGTCCTTGTGCAGCTCGCACAGCTCGATGCCCTTGCACAGGGCGGCACGAACCTTGTACTCAAGCTTGAGGTCCGCTTCGATCATTTCGGGCACGGTACTGCCCACTTCCAGGTCATCCGCGCGCATATCGGGGGTGCCTTCGAGCATGAGGATACGCCGCATCAGCGCATCGGCGTGCTGGGTTTCCTCTTCCATCTCATGGTTGATGCGTTCGTAGAGCTTGGACAGGCCCCAGTCTTCGTACATGCGCGAGTGAATGAAGTACTGATCGCGTGCGGCCAGTTCGCCCTTCAGCAACGTGACGAGATAATTGATTACGTCCGGGTGACCTTGCATCGCCCTGATTCTCCGTGTGGATACGTCTAATGAAACATAGTTTGAACCAGGAATTGCTTGCGGTCACTGAAAACTGCGCAATCAGGGGCAAAAAATCGGGTAAACAGTAGTGATATTCATTGAAAAACCGCCCAAATGAGGGCGGTTCTTCTTATCACTTCGAGTTAGGCGAGACTCACGCCCAATGCCTTGGCGATGCCTTCACCGTAGGCTGGGTCAGCCCTGAAGAAGTACTGCAACTGACGCTGGATGACATCTTCACTGACGCCCGCCATGGTTCCAGCGATATTGCTGATCAGCAGTGCCTTTTGCTCATCGCTCATCAAGCGGAACAGTGCACCGGCGTGGCTGTAATAGTCGTTGTCTTCACGGTGATCGTAGCGATCAGCTGCTCCATTGAGGGCCAATACTGGTTCGCCATGGTCAGGCGACTGCTTAGGCGCGTCGCGATAGCTGTTGGGCTCGTAATTGGGCGCACCGCCATAACTACCAAAAGCCATCGAACCATCACGCTGGTAGCTATTGACCGGGCAGCGTGGCGCGTTGACGGGCAACTGCTGATGGTTGGTGCCCACGCGGTAGCGATGCGCATCGGCATAGGCGAACACGCGGCCCTGCAGCATGCGATCTGGCGAAAGCCCCACGCCCGGCACCATGTTGCTCGGGCCAAACGCTGCCTGCTCGACTTCGGCGAAATAGTTGAGCGGGTTGCGGTTAAGTTCCAGCACACCTACCTCGATCAACGGATAGTCCTTCTGCGACCAGGTCTTGGTCACATCGAACGGATTTTCATCGCGACTGGCCGCCTCCTCTTCAGTCATGACCTGAATGCACACGGTCCAACGCGGGTAGTCTGCGCGTTCGATGGCCTCGAACAGGTCGCGCTGGGCGTAGTCAGGGTCTGTACCGGCCAGGCGCGCAGCATCGGCGGGCGTAAGGTTCTTGATGCCTTGTTGGGTCTTGAAGTGCCATTTGACCCAGGTACGCTCGCCAGCAGCGCTGATCAGGCTATAGGTGTGGCTGCCGAAGCCGTGCATGTGGCGGTAGCCGTCCGGGATGCCACGATCAGAGAACAGGATGGTGACCTGGTGCAACGCCTCCGGCGAATGCGACCAGAAGTCCCACATCATCTGGGCGTTCTTCAGGTTGGTTTGTGGGTGGCGCTTCTGGGTGTGAATAAAGTCCGGGAATTTGAGCGGGTCACGAATGAAGAAAACCGGGGTGTTGTTACCCACGATGTCCCAGTTGCCTTCCTCGGTGTAAAACTTTACTGCAAAGCCACGAGGATCACGCTCGGTATCTGCCGAACCGCGCTCGCCACCGACGGTAGAAAAACGCAGGAAGGTTTCAGTCTGCTTACCAATCGTGTCGAACAGCTTGGCCTTGGTATATCGAGTGATGTCCTGGGTGACTGTAAAGGTGCCATAGGCTCCGGAGCCCTTGGCGTGTACACGCCGTTCAGGGATGTTCTCTCGGTTGAAGTGAGCGAGTTTCTCGATCAGGTGGAAATCGTCGAGCAGCAGCGGGCCGCGCGGGCCAGCAGAGCGGGAATTCTGGTTGTCAGCTACGGGGGCACCGCTGGCGGTGGTGAGAATCTTGCTCATGGGCTCTCCATATCGGTCTTGGACTGCCGGCGAATCGGCTTGGATAGGAGTATCGACGAGCGGTTGTTTCAAAACAAATTCATTACATGTCTTGTATCAATAGAAATAAACAATACCTGCAGAAACAAAAAACCGGGCACTAGGCCCGGTTTTTTGTAGCAGACAGAACGTCTTACTCGGCAGCTTCTACAGCACCACCGACTGGACGATCAACCAGCTCGACGTACGCCATAGGCGCGTTGTCGCCAGCGCGGAAACCGCACTTCAGGATGCGCAGGTAGCCGCCCTGACGGGTGGCGTAACGCTTGCCCAGATCGTTGAACAGTTTGCCAACAGCCGACTTCGAACGGGTACGGTCGAAGGCCAGACGGCGGTTAGCAACGCTGTCTTCCTTGGCCAGGGTGATCAGCGGCTCGGCAACGCGGCGCAGTTCCTTGGCTTTCGGCAGGGTGGTTTTGATCAGCTCGTGCTCGATCAGCGACACAGCCATGTTCTGGAACATAGCTTTGCGGTGAGAGCTGGTACGGCTCAGGTGACGTCCACTTTTACGATGACGCATGATTCATTCCTTACCAAACACTACGTTCGGTGATTACGACGATCAGGCGGTCGCCTTGTCGTCTTTCTTAAGACTTGCAGGCGGCCAGTTGTCGAGGCGCATGCCGAGAGACAGACCACGAGAGGCCAGCACGTCCTTGATTTCAGTCAGGGACTTCTTGCCCAGGTTAGGAGTCTTCAACAACTCTACTTCGGTACGCTGAATCAGGTCGCCGATGTAGTAGATGTTCTCCGCCTTGAGGCAGTTGGCCGAACGTACAGTCAGTTCCAGGTCGTCAACCGGACGCAGCAGGATCGGATCGATCTCGTCTTCCTGCTCGACTACGACAGGCTCGCTGTCACCTTTGAGGTCGACGAACGCGGCCAACTGCTGTTGCAGGATGGTCGCAGCGCGGCGGATAGCCTCTTCAGGATCCAGGGTGCCGTTGGTTTCCAGATCAATGACCAGCTTGTCCAGGTTGGTACGCTGTTCAACACGGGCGTTCTCGACCACATAGGCGATACGACGCACCGGGCTGAACGAAGCGTCCAGCTGCAGACGGCCAATGCTACGGCTTTCGTCTTCGTCGGTTTGACGGGAGTCAGCCGGCTCGTAACCGCGACCACGAGCTACAGTGAGCTTCATGTTCAGGGCGCCGTTGGACGCCAGGTTCGCGATTACGTGATCGGGGTTGACGATCTCGACATCGTGATCCAGCTGAATATCGGCAGCGGTAACCACCCCCGAACCCTTTTTCGACAAGGTCAGCGTAACTTCGTCACGACCGTGCAGTTTGATAGCCAGGCCTTTAAGGTTCAACAGGATTTCAATTACGTCTTCCTGTACACCTTCGATCGCGGAGTACTCATGGAGTACGCCATCGATCTCGGCCTCGACTACTGCACAGCCAGGCATGGAGGACAACAGGATGCGGCGCAGCGCGTTGCCCAGGGTATGGCCGAAGCCACGCTCGAGAGGCTCGAGCGTGATCTTGGCGCGGGTCGGACTGACTACCTGCACATCAATATGGCGGGGAGTCAGGAACTCATTTACCGAAATCTGCATGGATGCACCTATTTTCTAGCCCTTACTTGGAGTAGAGCTCGACAATCAGGTTTTCGTTGATGTCGGCAGACAGGTCGCCGCGAGCAGGAACGTTCTTGAAAACGCCCGACTTCTTAGCGGAATCTACGTCTACCCACTCAACGCGGCCACGCTGGGCGCACAGTTCAAGGGCTTGAACAATGCGCAGCTGGTTCGACGACTTCTCGCGAACCGCGACCACGTCACCCGGACGAACTTGGTAGGATGGAATGTTTACAGTCTTACCGTTGACGCTGATCGCTTTGTGCGAAACCAGCTGACGGGACTCGGAACGAGTCGAGCCGAAGCCCATACGGTAGACGACGTTATCCAGACGGCACTCGAGCAGTTGCAGCAGGTTCTCACCGGTTGCGCCTTTTTTCGAGGCAGCAGCCTGGTAGTAACCGCGGAACTGACGCTCCAGAACACCGTAGATACGACGGACTTTTTGTTTCTCGCGCAGCTGGGTACCGTAGTCGGACTGACGGCCACGGCGCTGGCCGTGGATACCTGGGGCTGCTTCGATGTTGCACTTCGATTCCAGAGCGCGAACGCCGCTCTTCAGGAACAGGTCGGTGCCTTCACGACGAGACAGTTTGCATTTTGGACCAATGTAACGTGCCATTCTTCTGTCTCCTGATTACACGCGGCGCTTCTTCGGCGGACGGCACCCGTTGTGCGGGATTGGCGTCACGTCGGTGATGCTGGCGATCTTGTAGCCGCAGCTGTTCAATGCACGAACGGCGGACTCACGACCTGGACCTGGACCCTTGACGTTTACGTCGAGGTTCTTAAGACCGTATTCCAGCGCAGCTTGACCAGCACGCTCAGCAGCGATCTGAGCTGCGAACGGGGTGGATTTGCGCGAACCACGGAAACCCGAACCACCGGAGGTCGCCCAGGACAAAGCATTGCCCTGACGGTCGGTGATGGTCACGATGGTGTTGTTGAAAGACGCATGGATGTGGGCGATGCCATCAACCACTGTCTTTTTGACTTTCTTACGAGGACGAGCAGCAGGTTTTGCCATGTCTATATTCCTGGGCGATTACTTGCGGATCGGCTTACGCGGGCCCTTACGGGTGCGTGCGTTGGTCTTGGTGCGCTGACCGCGAACCGGCAGACCTTTACGATGACGCAGGCCGCGGTAGCAACCCAGGTCCATCAAGCGCTTGATCTTCATGTTGACGTCACGACGCAGGTCACCTTCGGTGGTGAACTTCGCAACTTCGCCACGCAGGGTTTCGATTTGCTCGTCGCTCAGATCCTTGATCTTAGCGGCTGGATTTACACCAGCATCTGCACAGATCTTCTGTGCAGTTGTGCGACCGACACCATAGATGTAGGTCAGCGAGATAACAGTATGCTTGTTATCTGGAATGTTGACGCCTGCAATACGGGCCATTCAGTGGGACTCCAATTGACAGCTACCTACGCCCCGGAAGCCAAGAAATAGGGCGCGAGATAATATCGCTGTAGAAACGAATAATCAACCCAGCAGCACACTAGCTGCTGGGTTTGAAACGCAGATCACACTCAGCCTTGGCGCTGTTTGTGACGCGGTTCCGAGCTGCAGATCACTCGTACGACGCCTTCGCGACGGATGATCTTGCAGTTGCGGCACAGCTTTTTCACCGATGCACGAACTTTCATTACCGACTCCTCGAACCTTAGGGGCGTATCAGCGCAGCAAACCGCTGCCACCGTAGCCTTTCAGGTTGGCTTTCTTCATCAGGGATTCGTACTGGTGCGAAACGAGGTGCGATTGTACTTGGGACATGAAGTCCATCACAACCACTACCACAATCAGCAACGAGGTCCCGCCAAGGTAGAACGGCACATTTGCTGCCACCACCAGGAACTGGGGCAGAAGGCAGACGGCCATCATGTAAAGAGCACCGAACATGGTCAAACGAGTCAGAACGCCATCAATGTAGCGCGCCGACTGCTCACCAGGACGGATACCCGGAATAAAGGCACCGGACTTCTTCAGGTTTTCCGCTACGTCTTTCGGGTTGAACATCAACGCTGTGTAGAAGAAGCAGAAGAAAATGATCCCTGCACTAAACAGCAGAATGTTCAACGGCTGACCAGGAGCGATCGACTGCGAGATGTCCTGCAGCCAGCCCATACCTTCGGACTGACCGAACCAGGCACCCAGCGAAGCCGGGAACAGCAGAATGCTGCTCGCGAAAATGGCCGGGATAACCCCCGCCATGTTCACTTTAAGCGGCAAGTGGCTGGTCTGCGCTGCAAAGACCTTGCGGCCCTGCTGACGCTTGGCGTAGTGAACGGCGATACGACGCTGACCACGCTCAATGAACACCACGAAACCGATAATCGCTACTGCCAGCAAACCGATAGCGACCAGGGCGAAAATGTTGATATCGCCTGTGCGCGCAGACTCGAAAGACTGCCCGATTGCTCTCGGAAGACCGGCAACGATACCTGCGAAGATCAACATCGAGATACCGTTGCCCACACCGCGCTCGGTGATCTGCTCACCCAGCCACATCATGAACATCGCGCCTGCCACAAACGTGGAAACCGCGACGACATGGAAGCCAAGGCCCGCAGAAAACGCCACGCCCTGGTTGGCCAAGCCAATGGACATGCCAATGGCTTGAACCAGCGCCAGAATAACGGTGCCGTAGCGGGTGTACTGGCTGATCTTGCGACGGCCAGCTTCACCTTCCTTCTTCAACTGCTCCAGTTGCGGGCTGACCGCGGTCATCAGCTGCATGATGATCGATGCCGAGATGTACGGCATGATCCCCAATGCAAAGATGCTCATGCGCTCAAGCGCGCCACCGGAAAACATGTTGAACAAGCTAAGAATGGTCCCCTCATTCTGCCGAAACAGATCCGCCAGACGGTCCGGATTGATGCCTGGAACCGGGATATGCGCACCTATCCGATAGACGATGATCGCCATGAACAGAAAGCGCAGACGAGCCCAGAGTTCCGACATCCCGCCCTTACCGAGCGAAGAGAGAGCACCTTGCTTAGCCATTTATTCCTCGAATTTGCCGCCAGCTGCTTCGATAGCCGCACGCGCACCCTTGGTGGCTGCGATACCCTTGATGGTGACTGCGCGAGTAACTTCGCCAGACAGCATGATTTTCACACGCTGAATGTGCTGGTTGATCACGTTGGCATCCTTCAGGGATTGCACGGAGATCACGTCGCCTTCCACTTTGGCCAGCTCGGACAGACGCACTTCTGCGCGGTCCATGGCCTTCAGGGAAACGAAGCCGAACTTCGGCAGGCGACGGTGCAGCGGCTGTTGACCGCCTTCGAAGCCCGGAGCGATCGAACCACCCGAACGGGAGGTCTGACCTTTGTGGCCACGGCCGCCGGTCTTGCCCAGACCGCTACCGATACCACGACCCGGACGATGCTTTTCGCGACGGGAACCCGGCGCTGGACTCAGATCATTGAGTTTCATCGATTAACCCTCGACGCGCAGCATGTAGTAAGCCTTGTTGATCATCCCGCGGTTCTCGGGAGTATCCTGGACTTCTACAGTGTGACCGATGCGACGCAGACCCAGACCTTTAACGCACAGTTTGTGGTTAGGGATACGGCCCGAGACGCTCTTGATCAGCGTTACTTTTACGGTTGCCATGATCAGAAGATCTCCTCAACGCTCTTGCCGCGCTTGGCAGCAATGGACTCAGGAGATTGCATGGCTTTCAGACCCTTGAAGGTGGCGTAAACCACGTTCACTGGGTTGGTCGAACCGTAGCACTTGGCCAGGACGTTCTGAACACCAGCAACTTCCAGGACAGCACGCATGGCGCCGCCGGCGATGATACCGGTACCTTCCGAAGCAGGCTGCATGTAAACCTTCGAGGCGCCGTGGGCGGCCTTGGTGGCGTACTGCAGGGTGGTGCCCTTCAGGTCAACCTGGATCATGTTGCGACGAGCAGCTTCCATGGCTTTCTGAATCGCGGCAGGTACTTCGCGCGATTTGCCACGGCCGAAGCCGACGCGACCTTTACCATCACCAACCACGGTCAGCGCGGTGAAGGTGAAGATACGGCCGCCTTTAACGGTTTTAGCTACGCGGTTAACTTGAACCAGCTTCTCGATGTAGCCTTCGTCGCGCTTTTGATCGTTATTTGCCATAACTTAGAACTCCAGCCCGCCTTCACGAGCAGCATCAGCCAGCGCTTTGACGCGGCCATGGTACTTGAAGCCGGAACGGTCAAAGGCAACTTGAGATACACCGGCGGCTTTCGCACGCTCAGCTACCAGCTTGCCAACCTTAGTGGCCGCGTCGATGTTGCCAGTGGCGCCATCACGCAGGTCTTTGTCCAAGGTCGAGGCGCTTGCCAAAACCTTGCTGCCGTCGGCCGAAATGACCTGGGCGTAGATGTGCTGCGAGGAGCGGAACACGCACAGGCGCACGACTTCGAGTTCGTGCATCTTGAGACGTGCTTTGCGAGCGCGACGCAGTCGAGTAACTTTTTTGTCGGTCATTTGCTAGGCCCTACTTCTTCTTGGCTTCTTTACGACGGACTACTTCGTCCGCGTAACGCACACCCTTGCCTTTGTAAGGCTCTGGCGGACGGAAGTCGCGGATTTCAGCGGCCACCTGACCTACCAGCTGCTTGTCGATACCCTTGATCAGGATGTCGGTTTGGCTGGGAGTTTCAGCAGTGATACCGGCTGGCAGTTCGTAGTCCACTGGATGCGAGAAGCCCAGAGCCAGGTTCAGGACGGTGCCTTTAGCCTGTGCCTTGTAACCAACACCGACCAGCTGGAGCTTGCGCTCAAAGCCTTGGCTTACGCCCTGGACCATGTTGTTGACCAGAGCACGGGTAGTACCGGCCATGGCGCGAGCTTGCTGATCACCGTTGCGAGCGACGAAACGCAGTTCGCCGGACTCTTCGGTAACTTCAACAGACGAGTGAACGTTCAGTTCGAGAGTGCCTTTGGCACCCTTCACCGAAAGCTGCTGACCGGCGAATTTGACTTCGACACCAGCTGGCAGCTTAACGGGGTTCTTAGCGACGCGAGACATGCCTATCTCCCCTTAGAACACTGTGCACAGAACTTCGCCGCCGACACCGGCAGCGCGCGCAGCGCGGTCAGTCATCACACCTTTGTTGGTGGAGACGATAGACACGCCCAGGCCGCCACGAACTTTCGGCAGGTCTGTGACGGACTTGTACTGGCGCAGGCCAGGACGGCTGGAACGCTTCAGTTCCTCGATGACCGGACGGCCTTCGAAGTACTTGAGTTCGATCGACAGGGACGGCTTGGCCTCACCAGTAACCTGGTAGCCAGCGATGTAACCTTCGTCTTTCAGAACTTTGGCAACCGCGACCTTCAGAGTGGAGGAAGGCATGCTTACGACGGACTTTTCAGCCATCTGGGCATTACGGATGCGAGTTAGCATGTCCGCTAACGGGTCCTGCATACTCATGGGCTAGATGCTCCTGATACAAGAATTATTAGCCTTGCGGCTATCACAACCACCCAAGCAGGCAGGGTAAAAACCCGGGCTCAGGTGAGCCGGTCATTCTAGACACAAGACAGAAACGAAACAAGCCCCATGAAGGGGCTTGTTTGTTGGCGAGAACACCGGCGGTCGGAAGATTACCCCCCTTCCGCCAGGGTCACACCTGCAGCGATTACCAGGAGGCCTTGACCAGACCTGGTACGTCACCGCGCATTGCGGCTTGACGCAGCATGTTACGGCCCAGGCCGAACTTACGGTATACACCGTGAGGACGACCGGTCAGGCGGCAACGGTTGCGCAGACGCGCAGCGCTGGCATCACGTGGCTGCTTCTGCAGAGCGACAACGGCAGCGAAACGCTCTTCAGGAGAGGCGTTCAGGTTGACGATGGTCGCTTTCAGCTCAGCACGCTTTTTGGCGAACTTGGCTACCGTGAGCTGACGCTTCAGCTCGCGGTTTTTCATGCTCTTCTTGGCCATTTTCCTACTCCAATCAGTTGCGGAACGGGAATTTGAATGCACGCAGCAGAGCGCGGCCTTCGTCATCCGAACGAGCAGTGGTGGTCAGGGTGATGTCCAAACCGCGCAGAGCATCGATCTTGTCGTAATCGATTTCCGGGAAGATGATCTGCTCTTTCACGCCCATGCTGTAGTTGCCACGGCCATCGAAGGACTTGGCATTCAGGCCGCGGAAGTCGCGGACCCGAGGCAGGGAGATCGCCAGCAGGCGGTCCAGGAATTCGTACATCTTTTCGCGACGCAGGGTCACCTTGACACCGATCGGCCATCCTTCACGGACTTTGAAGCCCGCGATGGATTTACGAGCGAAAGTCACAACCGGCTTTTGACCGGTGATCTTTTCCAGGTCGGCAACAGCGTGCTCGATGACTTTCTTGTCGCCGATCGCTTCGCCCAGGCCCATGTTCAGGGTGATCTTGGTAACGCGCGGAACTTCCATCACGTTCGACAGCTTAAGTTCTTCCTTAAGCTTAGGAGCGATTTCGTTCCGGTAAATCTCTTTCAGTCGTGCCATGGTCTTCTACCTAGCAGTGTTCAAGCATCAACCGCTTTTTGGGTCGACTTGAAGACACGAATTTTCTTACCGTCTTCTACTTTGAAACCAACGCGGTCAGCCTTGTTGGTTTCGCCATTGAAGATGGCAACGTTGGAAGCGTGCAGAGGCGCTTCTTTTTCGACGATACCGCCCTGAACGCCCGCCATCGGGTTAGGCTTGGTATGACGCTTGACCAGGTTCACACCACCGATGACCAGACGGTCGTCAGCGAGAACCTTCAGCACCTTACCGCGCTTACCTTTGTCTTTGCCGGCGATCACGATGATCTCGTCGTCACGACGAATCTTTTGCATGTCGGATCTCCTTACAGCACTTCAGGGGCGAGCGAGACGATCTTCATGAACTTCTCAGTACGAAGTTCACGGGTCACTGGCCCGAAGATGCGAGTGCCGATCGGCTCTTGCTTGGTGTTCAGCAGAACAGCAGCGTTGCCGTCGAAACGAATGATGGAACCGTCAGCGCGACGTACACCGTGACGGGTACGGACGACAACAGCGGTCATCACCTGGCCTTTTTTGACCTTACCGCGCGGAATTGCTTCCTTGACGGTTACTTTGATGATGTCACCGATGCCGGCGTAACGGCGGTGCGAACCGCCGAGCACCTTGATGCACATGACGCGACGAGCGCCGCTGTTATCGGCCACATCGAGCATGGATTGAGTCTGAATCATAAAATTTCTCCGACCCCTAGCCCTTAGACTTCAACAGCGCGTTCGAGGACTTCAACCAGTGCCCAGGACTTGGTCTTGGCCAGCGGACGGGTTTCACGGATGGAAACCTTGTCGCCGATTTTGCACTGGTTGGATTCGTCGTGCGCGTGCAGCTTAGTCGAACGCTTAACGTATTTACCGTAGATCGGGTGCTTGACGCGACGCTCGATCAGAACGGTGATGGTCTTGTCCATTTTGTCGCTGACGACACGGCCAGTCAGCGTACGGACGGTTTTTTCAGCTTCAGCCATGATCACTTACCTGCCTGCTGGTTAAGCACAGTTTTCACGCGAGCGATGTCACGCTTAACTTGCGAGAGCAGGTGCGACTGCCCCAACTGGCCAGTTGCCTTCTGCATACGCAGATTGAACTGGTCGCGCAGCAAGCCGAGCAGTTGCTCATTCAGTTGCTGTGCAGATTTTTCACGAAGTTCATTCGCTTTCATCACATCACCGTCCGCTTAACAAAGGAGGTGGCGAGAGGCAGCTTTGCAGCAGCCAGGGCGAAAGCTTCGCGCGCCAGCTCTTCAGAAACACCCTCGATCTCGTACAGGACTTTGCCTGGCTGGATCTGGGCAACCCAGTATTCCACGGAACCCTTACCTTTACCCATACGAACCTCGAGAGGCTTCTTGGAGATCGGCTTGTCCGGGAAAACACGGATCCAGATCTTGCCGCCACGCTTAACGTGACGGGTCAGAGCACGACGTGCCGACTCGATCTGGCGGGCGGTGAGGCGACCGCGAGCAACAGCTTTCAGGGCGAATTCGCCGAAGCTGACTTTGCTACCGCGCAGTGCCAGACCACGGTTGTGGCCGGTCATCTGCTTGCGGAATTTTGTACGCTTTGGTTGCAACATTTGGCGTACCCCTTACTTAGCAGCTTTTTTACGAGGCGCTGGTGCTTGTGGTTTCAGTTCTTCTTGGCGACCACCAATAACTTCGCCTTTGAAGATCCAAACCTTCACACCGATCACACCGTAAGTGGTGTGAGCTTCGTAGGTGTTGTAGTCGATATCGGCACGCAGGGTGTGCAGAGGCACACGACCTTCGCGATACCACTCGGTACGAGCAATCTCAGCACCGCCGAGACGACCGCTCACCTGGATCTTGATGCCCTTGGCACCAATACGCATGGCGTTCTGTACGGCGCGCTTCATGGCGCGACGGAACATTACGCGGCGTTCCAGCTGCTGAGCTACGCTCTGCGCAACCAGCATAGCGTCGAGTTCCGGCTTGCGGATCTCTTCGATGTTGATGTGCACAGGCACACCCATCTGCTTGGTCAGGTCCTGACGCAGCTTCTCGACATCCTCACCTTTCTTACCGATAACGATACCGGGACGAGCGGTGTGGATGGTGATGCGTGCAGTTTGAGCCGGACGATGAATATCGATACGGCTTACGGACGCGCTTTTTAGTTTGTCTTGGAGGTACTCACGCGTTTTCAGATCCTTCAAGAGGTAATCTGCGTAAGTAGCACCGTCTGCGTACCAGACGGAGGTGTGCTCCTTGACGATTCCCAGGCGAATGCCAGTGGGATGTACTTTCTGACCCATCTGATCGACTCCGTTACTTGTCCGCAACCTTGACAGTGATATGGCAAGACCGCTTGACGATGCGATCAGCACGGCCTTTGGCACGTGGCATGATGCGCTTCAGCGAACGCCCTTCGTTGACGAAGACGGTGGAGACCTTCAGGTCATCAACGTCTGCGCCTTCGTTGTGTTCGGCGTTGGCAACGGCCGACTCGAGGACTTTCTTCATGATTTCAGCGGCTTTTTTGCTGCTGAAGGCCAACAGGTTGAGCGCTTCGCCCACCTTCTTCCCGCGGATCTGGTCGGCGACCAAGCGGGCTTTCTGGGCGGAGATGCGAGCGCCCGACAACTTAGCGGCTACTTCCATTTCCTTACCCCTTAACGCTTGGCTTTCTTGTCAGCCACGTGCCCGCGATAGGTGCGGGTACCGGCGAACTCGCCCAGTTTGTGGCCGACCATGTCTTCGTTCACGAGAACTGGAACATGCTGGCGACCGTTGTGAACCGCGATGGTCAGACCGACCATTTGTGGCAGGATCATCGAACGACGCGACCAGGTTTTAACTGGCTTGCGATCATTCTTCTCCACCGCCACTTCGACCTTCTTCAGCAGGTGAAGATCGATAAAAGGACCTTTTTTCAGAGAACGTGGCACTGTCGTATCCCTCTAGTTACTTGCGACGACGGACGATCATGTTGTCGGTACGCTTATTACCACGGGTTTTAGCACCCTTGGTTGGGAAGCCCCATGGCGATACCGGATGACGACCACCGGAGGTACGACCTTCACCACCACCATGTGGGTGGTCAACCGGGTTCATGGCAACACCACGAACGGTTGGGCGAACGCCGCGCCAGCGTTTGGCACCAGCTTTACCCAGCGAGCGCAGGCTGTGCTCGGAGTTCGAGACTTCGCCCAGGGTCGCACGGCACTCAGCCAGTACTTTACGCATCTCACCGGAACGCAGACGCAGAGTCACGTAGACGCCTTCACGAGCGATCAGCTGAGCCGAGGCACCAGCGGAACGAGCGATCTGAGCACCTTTACCCGGCTTCAGTTCGATGCCGTGAATGGTGCTACCTACTGGGATGTTGCGCAGCTGCAGGGAGTTACCGGCCTTGATTGGGGCCAGAGCACCTGCGATCAGCTGGTCGCCAGCACTCACGCCTTTAGGGGCGATGATGTAGCGACGCTCACCGTCTGCGTAGCACAGCAGGGCGATGTGAGCAGTACGGTTTGGATCGTATTCGATACGCTCGACAGTGGCTGGGATGCCATCTTTGTCGTTGCGACGGAAGTCGACCAGACGGTAATGCTGCTTATGACCACCACCAACGTGACGAGTGGTGATGCGGCCATTGTTGTTACGACCACCAGACTTCGATTTCTTCTCGAGCAGCGGTGCGTGAGGAGCGCCTTTATGCAGCTCCTGGTTGACCACCTTGACCACGAAACGGCGGCCAGGGGAAGTCGGTTTGCATTTAACGATTGCCATGATGCACCCCTTCCTTACTCAGCACTGCTGCTGAAATCGAGATCTTGGCCTGGCTGAAGGGAGACGATCGCCTTCTTCCAGTCATTACGCTTGCCCAGACCACGTGCGGTACGCTTGGTTTTACCCAGAACGTTAACAGTCGACACGTTTTCAACTTTTACGTTGAACAGGCCTTCGACAGCTTTCTTGATTTCCAGCTTGGTTGCGTCAGTAGCAACCTTGAATACGAACTGGCCTTTTTTCTCAGCCAGAACGGTAGCCTTCTCGGAAACGTGCGGGCCAAGGAGGACTTTGAATACGCGTTCCTGGTTCATCCCAGCAGCTCCTCGAATTTCTTCACGGCCGAGACAGTGATCAACACTTTCTCGTATGCGATCAGACTGACCGGGTCGGAACCTTGAACGTCACGTACATCGACGTGCGGCAGGTTACGAGCAGCCAGGTACAGGTTCTGATCAACAGCGTCCGAAACGATCAGAACATCGCTCAGACCCATGCCGTTCAGCTTGTTCAGCAGATCTTTGGTTTTCGGTGCTTCAACAGCGAAGTCCTGAACCACGACCAGACGGTCGCTACGCACCAGCTCAGCGAGGATGGAGCGCAGAGCTGCGCGGTACATCTTCTTGTTGAGCTTCTGCGAGTGATCCTGAGGACGAGCTGCGAAGGTTACACCACCGCCACGCCAGATCGGACCACGAGTGGTACCAGCACGAGCACGGCCAGTACCCTTCTGACGCCATGGGCGCTTACCGCCACCAGCCACGTCGGAACGGGTCTTTTGCTGCTTGGTGCCCTGACGGCCGCCGGCCATATAGGCCACGACTGCTTGGTGTACCAGCGTCTCGTTGAATTCGCCACCGAAAGTCAGTTCGGAAACTTCGATCGCCTGAGCGTCATTTACATTAAGTTGCATGTCAGTTTCCCCTTAACCGCGAGCCTTGACAGCCGGACGTACAACCACGTCGCCGCCAGTAGCGCCAGGAACGGCACCCTTGACCAGCAGCAGGTTGCGCTCAGCGTCTACGCGAACTACTTCCAGGGACTGAACAGTCACGCGCTCGGCGCCCATGTGACCGGACATTTTCTTGCCCTTGAACACACGACCAGGAGTCTGGCACTGGCCGATGGAGCCTGGGACACGGTGCGACACGGAGTTACCGTGGGTGTTGTCCTGGCCACGGAAGTTCCAGCGCTTGATGGTACCGGCAAAGCCTTTACCTTTGGACTGACCAGTAACGTCTACCAGCTGGCCTGCAGTGAAGAGTTCAGCTTTGATCGAGTCGCCAGCCTGGAACTCGCCTTCTTCAAGGCGGAACTCCCAGACACCGCGACCAGCGGCAACGTTGGCCTTGGCGAAGTGACCTGCCTGAGCGGCAGTCACACGCGAAGCACGACGCTCGCCGACAGTGACTTGCACTGCACGGTAGCCATCGGTTTCTTCAGTTTTGAACTGGGTGACGCGATTCGGCTCGATCTCAATGACCGTGACCGGAATGGAGACACCTTCTTCGGTGAAAATGCGGGTCATACCGCACTTGCGACCGACTACACCAATAGTCATGTTGTAAACCTCATGAGTGTACGGGGCTTTCACCCGCTATGGCCGCCCATTTCAGAGCGTTACACGACAAGACCGAAGTCTTAGCCGAGGCTGATCTGCACTTCCACACCTGCCGCCAGATCAAGCTTCATCAGCGCGTCAACGGTTTTATCCGTCGGCTGGACGATGTCCAGAACACGCTTATGAGTGCGGATCTCGTACTGGTCACGCGCGTCTTTGTTGACGTGCGGGGAGACCAGAACGGTGAAACGCTCTTTGCGGGTAGGCAGTGGAATTGGACCACGCACTTGTGCACCAGTACGTTTCGCGGTTTCCACGATTTCCTGGGTGGATTGGTCGATCAGGCGATGGTCGAAAGCCTTCAACCTGATTCGGATTTGCTGATTTTGCATTGGATTTCAGACTCCAGGCTGTTCCCAACGGACGCACTACGCCCGCTAAAAGGAGGCGTGATTCTATAGACGCCCCTATTTAGTGTCAACCCAATAAAAAAAACCCCCGCTGAGCGGGGGTTTTTTTCAATCGGTCGAGTGATTACTCGATGATTTTGGCTACGACGCCGGCGCCGACGGTACGACCGCCTTCACGGATAGCGAAGCGCAGACCGTCTTCCATTGCGATGGTCTTGATCAGGGTAACAGTCATCTGAATGTTGTCACCTGGCATTACCATTTCAACGCCTTCCGGCAGTTCGCAGTTACCGGTCACGTCAGTGGTACGGAAGTAGAACTGAGGACGGTAGCCTTTGAAGAACGGAGTGTGACGACCGCCTTCTTCCTTCGACAGAACGTAGACTTCTGCGGTGAACTTGGTGTGCGGCTTGACCGAACCTGGCTTGACCAGAACCTGGCCACGCTCAACGTCGTCACGCTTGGTACCACGCAGCAGAACACCGCAGTTCTCGCCAGCACGACCTTCGTCCAGCAGCTTGCGGAACATCTCAACACCGGTGCAGGTGGTGGTGGTGGTGTCACGCAGACCAACGATTTCCAGCGGATCCTGAACGCGGACGATACCACGCTCGATACGACCGGTAACAACGGTACCACGACCCGAGATCGAGAATACGTCTTCGATCGGCATCAGGAACGGCTGGTCGATGGCACGAACTGGCTCAGGAATGTAGCTGTCCAGAGTCTCTACCAGCTTCTTGACAGCGGTAGTGCCCATTTCGTTGTCGTCTTTGCCTTCCAGGGCCATACGAGCGGAACCGATGATGATCGGAGTGTCGTCGCCTGGGAAGTCGTAGGTGGACAGCAGGTCGCGAACTTCCATCTCGACCAGTTCCAGCAGCTCAGCGTCGTCTACCAGGTCAGCCTTGTTCAGGAAGACCACGATGTACGGAACGCCAACCTGACGGGACAGCAGGATGTGCTCACGGGTTTGTGGCATCGGACCATCGGCGGCCGAGCAAACCAGGATCGCGCCGTCCATCTGGGCAGCACCGGTGATCATGTTCTTCACGTAGTCAGCGTGACCTGGGCAGTCAACGTGAGCGTAGTGACGAATGGTCGAGTTGTACTCAACGTGAGCGGTGTTGATGGTGATACCGCGCGCTTTTTCTTCCGGAGCCGAGTCGATCTTGTCGAACTCAACGATTGCCGAGCCGAAAACTTCGGAGCAAACGCGAGTCAGAGCTGCGGTCAGAGTGGTCTTACCGTGGTCAACGTGGCCGATGGTGCCAACGTTAACGTGCGGAAGGGAACGATCAAATTTTTCTTTAGCCACGACAGTGAACCTCTTGCCTAAAGGGGATTAGCCTTGTTTTTTAACGAGTGCTTCGACGATGTTCGACGGAGCTTCGGCGTATTTGGAGAATTCCATGGAGTAGCTTGCGCGACCCTGAGACATGGAACGAACGTCGGTCGCATAACCGAACATTTCTCCGAGCGGTACTTCAGCACGGACGACGCGGCCGGAGACCGACTCATCCATACCCTGGACCAGACCACGACGACGGTTCAGGTCACCCATCACGTCACCCAGGTAGTCTTCCGGGGTTACAACTTCGACCTTCATGATCGGCTCGAGGACCACGCCACCGCCCTTCTGGGCCAGCTGCTTGGTTGCCATCGAAGCAGCGATCTTGAACGCCATTTCGTTGGAGTCGACGTCGTGGTACGAACCGTCGAATACCGTGGCCTTCAGGCCGATCAGAGGATAACCGGCAACGACGCCGTTTTTCATCTGCTCTTCGATACCCTTCTGGATCGGGGCGATGAATTCCTTAGGAATCACACCACCAACGACTTCGTTGGAGAACACCAGACCTTCGGTGATGTTGCCTTTCTCGTCCTGATCTGGCTCCGAGAAACGGATCCAGCAGTGACCGAACTGACCACGACCACCCGACTGACGAACGAACTTGCCTTCGATCTCAACGCCGGACTTGGTGATCTTCTCGCGGTACGAAACCTGCGGCTTACCGATGTTGGCTTCGACGTTGAACTCGCGCTTCATGCGGTCAACGAGGATGTCCAGGTGCAGCTCACCCATGCCCGAGATGATGGTCTGGCCAGTCTCTTCGTCGGTCTTGACGCGGAACGACGGGTCTTCCTGGGCCAGCTTGCCCAGAGCAATACCCATCTTCTCCTGGTCAGCCTTGGTTTTCGGCTCGACGGAGAGCGAAATAACCGGCTCAGGGAAGTCCATACGCTCAAGAATGATTGGCTTGTCGGCGTTGCACAGGGTTTCGCCCGTGGTCACGTCCTTCATGCCGATCAGTGCCGCGATGTCGCCAGCGCGCACTTCCTTGATCTCTTCACGCTGGTTGGCGTGCATCTGCACCATACGACCAACGCGCTCTTTCTTGCCCTTGACCGAGTTGATGACCGAGTCACCGGAGCTCAGAACGCCGGAGTAGACGCGAACGAAGGTCAGAGTACCAACGAACGGGTCGGTCGCGATCTTGAACGCCAGAGCAGAGAACGGCTCGTTGTCGTCGGCGTGACGCTCGTCTTTACGAACAGCCGGATCGTCTTTGTCCAGGTCCTTGTCGTCCGGGTTGATACCCTGGATTGCAGGGATCTCGGTCGGAGCAGGCAGGTAGTCGATGACGGCGTCGAGAACCAGGGGAACGCCCTTGTTCTTGAACGACGAACCGCAGACAGCCGGTACGATTTCGCTGGCCAGGGTGCGCGCGCGCAGACCGGCTTTGATCTCTTCGACGGTCAGCTCTTCGCCTTCCAGGTACTTGTTCATCAGCTCTTCGCTGGACTCGGCAGCGGCTTCAACCATGTTGGAGCGCCACTCTTGAGCCAGCTCCAGCATATCGGCAGGAATTTCTTCCTCGCGATAAGTGGTGCCTTTGTCGTCGTCGTTCCAGTAGATAGCCTTCATCTTGATCAGGTCGACCTGACCCTGGAAGTTATCTTCCGAACCGATGGCCAGCTGAACAGGAACCGGGGTGTGACCCAGACGGTTCTTGATCTGACCTACGACGCGCAGGAAGTTTGCACCGGCACGGTCCATCTTGTTCACGTAAACAACACGTGGAACGCCGTACTTGTTGGCCTGACGCCATACGGTTTCGGACTGAGGCTCAACGCCGGAGGTACCGCAGAACACAACGACCGCGCCGTCGAGTACACGCAGCGAACGCTCTACTTCAATGGTGAAGTCAACGTGGCCAGGGGTATCGATGACGTTTACACGGTAGTTGTCGTACTGACCAACGGAACCCTTCCAGAAGGTGGTAACGGCAGCGGAGGTAATGGTGATACCGCGCTCCTGCTCCTGCACCATCCAGTCGGTGGTCGCGGCGCCGTCGTGCACCTCGCCCATCTTGTGGCTCAGACCTGTGTAGAACAGGATCCGCTCGGTAGTGGTAGTCTTGCCCGCGTCAACGTGGGCACAGATACCGATGTTACGGTAGCGGTTAATTGCTGTAGTACGAGCCATAAAGCCCTCGCAAAAATGTTGATGCTTGAATTAGAAGCGGTAGTGCGAGAACGCTTTGTTGGCTTCAGCCATACGGTGCACGTCTTCACGCTTCTTGACTGCAGCACCCTTGCCTTCGGCAGCATCCAGCAGCTCGCCAGCAAGGCGCAGAGCCATCGACTTCTCGCCGCGCTTGCGGGCGTAGTCTACGAGCCAGCGCATTGCCAGAGCGTTACGACGGGATGGACGAACTTCAACCGGAACCTGGTAAGTGGCACCGCCGACACGACGGGACTTTACTTCGACCAGCGGAGCGATGGCGTCGAGAGCTTTCTCGAAGATTTCCAGGGGGTCGCTGTTCTTGCGTGCTTTGACGGTATCCAGGGCACCGTAAACGATGCGCTCGGCTACGGCCTTCTTGCCGCTTTCCATCACGTGGTTCATGAACTTGGCGAGGATCTGGGATCCGTACTTCGGATCGTCAAGGATCTCACGTTTTGCTGCTACACGACGTCTTGGCATGATAAGCCCTCAAACGGTCTTCAGGTTAGCCCGGGACGTGGGTCTTCGACCCCTGCCCGACCTTACTCTTATCGACTCAAAAAAATGGATGTCTGCAAACGGCCGATTACTTCGGACGCTTGGTACCGTACTTCGAACGACCCTGGTTACGGCCTTTGACGCCCGAAGTATCCAGAGAGCCGCGAACGGTGTGGTAACGAACACCTGGCAAGTCTTTTACACGGCCGCCACGGATCAGGACGACGCTGTGCTCTTGCAGGTTGTGGCCTTCACCGCCGATGTACGAGGAAACCTCGAAACCGTTGGTCAGACGCACACGGCATACTTTACGCAGTGCCGAGTTAGGTTTTTTCGGCGTGGTGGTGTACACGCGGGTGCACACGCCACGACGTTGCGGGCAGTTCTGCAGCGCAGGAACGTCGGACTTTTCGACCGAACGCTTACGCGGCTGACGTACCAGCTGGTTGATAGTTGCCATCTACTAGCTCCACTGATTGTCTTGCGACTCTATTGTCTTGCAAGAAAGCCAAAAATTGGCGAGACGGAGCCTCACCAAATTTAAGGGTACAAAAGTCTAAAGAGGATCTTGCACCCAGTCAAGACAAGGCCCCGGCCCTCCCCGCCCGATCATCGGCAACATTTCATGTCTCCGATGACCGTTCGGGGCTTGCCGGGGCCCTGCCCTGTACTTAGTTACCGCTGGAATTCAGCGCTTCGGTCAGTGCGGCTTCCACCTCACTGGCACTTACGCGCAGCGGTTTGTCGGCTTCACGGCGACGCTTACGCTCGCTGTGGTAGGCCAGACCGGTACCGGCCGGGATCAGACGACCCACGACCACGTTCTCTTTCAGGCCGCGCAGGTAATCGCGCTTGCCGGTTACGGCCGCTTCGGTCAGCACGCGGGTGGTTTCCTGGAAGGAAGCCGCGGAGATGAACGACTCGGTCGAAAGCGACGCCTTGGTGATACCCAGCAACACACGGGTGAACTTCGAGACGAACTTGTCATCGGCGGCGAGACGCTCGTTCTCGACCAGCACCTGAGTCAGTTCCATCTGGTCGCCCTTGATGAAGCTGGAATCGCCCGACTCGGAGATCTCGACCTTACGCAGCATCTGACGCAGGATGGTCTCGATGTGCTTGTCGTTGATCTTAACGCCTTGCAGACGGTAAACGTCCTGGATCTCGTTGACGATGTATTTCGCCAGCGCGCTCACACCCAGCAGACGCAGGATGTCGTGCGGATCGCTCGGGCCGTCGGAGATAACTTCACCGCGGTTTACCTGTTCGCCTTCGAAGACGTTCAGGTGACGCCACTTCGGAATCAGCTCTTCGTACGGATCGCTACCGTCGGTCGGGGTAATGACCAGGCGACGCTTGCCTTTGGTCTCCTTGCCGAATGCGATGGTGCCGCTGACTTCAGCCAGAATCGAGGCTTCTTTCGGACGACGCGCTTCGAACAGGTCGGCAACACGCGGCAGACCACCGGTGATGTCACGGGTCTTCGACGTTTCTTGCGGGATACGCGCAATAACGTCACCAACGCCGATCTGCGCACCGTCAGCAACACCAACCAAGGCGTTCGCTGGCAGGAAGTACTGTGCAGGTACGTCGGTACCTGGCAGGTACAGATCCTTGCCATTGGCGTCGACCATCTTGATTGCCGGACGGATTTCCTTGCCTGCGGCAGGGCGATCCTTGACGTCCAGCACTTCAATGTTGGTCAGGCCGGTCAGCTCGTCGGTCTGGCGCTTGATGGTGATGTTTTCTTCCATGCCCACGAAGGTCACGGTACCTTTCAGCTCGGTAACGATCGGGTGGGTGTGCGGATCCCACTTGGCGACGATGGCGCCAGCTTCGACCTTGTCACCTTCCTTGACCGAAATCACCGCACCGTAAGGCAGCTTGTAACGCTCGCGCTCACGGCCGAATTCATCGGCAATGGCCAGCTCACCGGAACGCGATACGGCAACCAGGTTGCCATCGGCACGCTCGACCTGCTTCAGGTTGTGCAGACGCACCATACCGCCGTTCTTCACCTGGACGCTGTCGGCAGCCGAAGTCCGGCTTGCAGCACCACCGATGTGGAACGTACGCATGGTCAGCTGGGTACCAGGCTCACCGATCGACTGGGCAGCGATAACGCCGACAGCTTCACCGATGTTCACCTGATGACCGCGGGCCAGGTCACGACCGTAGCACTTGGCACAGATACCGTAGCGGGTTTCGCAGTTGATCGGCGAACGTACGACAACTTCGTCGATGCTGTTCAGCTCGATGAACTCGACCCACTGCTCGTCGACCAGGGTACCGGCAGGAACGATGACGTCCTCGGTGCCTGGCTTGAACACGTCACGGGCGATGACACGGCCCAGTACACGCTCACCCAACGGCTCCACGACGTCACCGCCTTCGATGTGCGGAGTCATCAGCAGGCCGTGGTCGGTACCGCAATCGATCTCGGTTACAACCAGGTCTTGCGCAACGTCCACCAGACGACGGGTCAGGTAACCGGAGTTCGCAGTCTTCAATGCGGTATCCGCCAGACCTTTACGAGCACCGTGAGTCGAGATGAAGTACTGGAGTACGCTCAGACCTTCACGGAAGTTCGCAGTGATCGGCGTCTCGATGATCGAGCCGTCCGGCTTGGCCATCAGGCCACGCATACCGGCCAGCTGACGGATCTGTGCTGCGGAACCCCGCGCACCGGAGTCAGCCATCATGTACATCGAGTTGAAGGACTCTTGCTCGACTTCTTTGCCCTCGCGGTCAATGACCTTCTCTTTCGAGAGGTTGGCCATCATCGCCTTGGACACTTCGTCGTTCGCCTTGGACCACAAGTCGATGACCTTGTTGTACTTCTCGCCCTGGGTTACCAGGCCGGAGGCGTACTGGCTCTCGATTTCCTTCACTTCATCAGTGGCGCTGCCAATGATGCGTGCTTTTTCATCAGGGATGACGAAGTCATTCACACCGATGGAAACGCCGGAAATGGTCGAGTAGGCGAAACCGGTGTACATCAACTGGTCGGCGAAGATAACGGTCTCTTTCAGACCAACCACGCGGTAGCACTGGTTGATCAGCTTGGAGATCGCCTTTTTCTTCATCGGCTGGTTGACCACATCGTACGGCAGGCCTGCCGGTACAACCTGGAACAGCAGTGCACGGCCGACAGTGGTGTCGACGATGCGGGTGTTCTTGGTGATGCTGCCATCACGGTCTTTCACGGTCTCGTTGATACGGACCTTGATTTTCGCGTGCAGAGCGGCTTCGCCGGCGCGGAATACACGATCGACTTCCTGCAGGTCGGCGAACACGCGACCTTCGCCCTTGGCATTGATGGCTTCACGGGTCATGTAGTACAGACCCAGTACAACGTCCTGCGACGGAACGATGATTGGCTCACCGTTGGCTGGCGACAGAATGTTGTTGGTCGACATCATCAGCGCGCGCGCTTCAAGCTGTGCTTCCAGGGTCAGAGGCACGTGAACGGCCATCTGGTCACCGTCGAAGTCGGCGTTGTACGCAGCACAGACCAGTGGGTGCAGCTGAATGGCCTTGCCTTCGATGAGCACAGGCTCGAACGCCTGGATACCCAGACGGTGAAGGGTCGGTGCACGGTTCAGCAGTACGGGGTGTTCGCGAATCACCTCAGCGAGAACGTCCCATACCTCTGGCAGCTCGCGCTCGACCATCTTCTTGGCAGCCTTGATGGTGGTCGCCAGACCACGCATTTCCAGCTTGCCGAAAATGAACGGCTTGAACAGCTCGAGGGCCATCTTCTTCGGCAGACCGCACTGATGCAGACGCAGGGTCGGGCCTACGGTAATTACCGAACGGCCGGAGTAGTCCACACGCTTGCCGAGCAAGTTCTGACGGAAACGACCTTGCTTACCTTTGATCATGTCGGCCAGGGACTTCAGCGGACGCTTGTTCGAGCCAGTGATGGCGCGACCGCGACGGCCGTTGTCCAGCAGGGCGTCTACCGCTTCCTGCAGCATGCGCTTTTCGTTGCGCACGATGATGTCCGGCGCCGACAGATCGAGCAGGCGCTTCAGACGGTTGTTACGGTTGATCACCCGACGATACAGGTCGTTCAGGTCGGAGGTCGCGAAGCGGCCGCCATCCAGCGGAACCAGCGGACGCAGGTCCGGCGGCAGTACTGGCAGAACGGTCAGGACCATCCACTCAGGCAGGTTGCCCGAGCCCTGGAAAGCTTCCATCAGCTTCAGGCGCTTGGACAGCTTCTTGATCTTGGTTTCCGAGTTGGTCTGCGGAATCTCTTCGCGCAGGCGACCGATCTCGTGCTCCAGGTCGATAGCGTGCAGCAGCTCGCGGACAGCCTCGGCACCCATGCGGGCGTCGAAATCGTCACCGAACTCTTCCAGCGCTTCGAAGTACTGCTCGTCGTTCAGCAGCTGACCCTTCTCGAGGGTAGTCATGCCTGGGTCGATGACGACGTAGCTCTCGAAATAGAGAACGCGCTCGATGTCACGCAGGGTCATGTCCATCAGCAGGCCGATACGGGACGGCAGCGACTTCAGGAACCAGATATGGGCAACCGGCGAGGCCAGCTCGATGTGCGCCATGCGCTCACGACGAACCTTGGCCAAGGCAACTTCAACGCCGCACTTCTCGCAGATCACACCGCGGTGCTTGAGGCGCTTGTACTTGCCGCACAGGCACTCGTAGTCCTTGACCGGGCCAAAGATCTTGGCGCAGAAAAGGCCGTCACGCTCAGGTTTGAACGTACGGTAGTTGATGGTTTCCGGCTTCTTAACTTCACCGAACGACCACGAACGGATCATTTCAGGCGACGCCAGACCGATGCGGATGGCGTCGAACTCTTCGACTTGACCCTGGTTTTTCAGCAAATTCAGTAGGTCTTTCAAGGCCTTTCCTCCTGGCGGAGCAGGAAGCGGGCTGTACCAGCCCCACTCCCCTTCGCGTCACGTGTTATTCGGTTTCCAGATCGATATCGATACCGAGCGAACGGATCTCTTTGATCAACACGTTGAAGGACTCGGGCATGCCCGGCTCCATACGGTGATCGCCATCCACGATGTTCTTGTACATCTTGGTACGGCCGTTCACGTCGTCCGACTTCACTGTGAGCATTTCTTGCAGGGTGTATGCCGCGCCGTATGCTTCCAGCGCCCACACTTCCATCTCCCCGAAACGCTGACCACCGAACTGCGCCTTACCACCCAGCGGCTGCTGGGTAACCAGGCTGTAGGAACCAGTGGAACGCGCGTGCATCTTGTCGTCCACCAAGTGGTTCAGCTTGAGCATGTACATGTAACCAACGGTCACAGGACGCTCGAACTTGTTGCCGGTGCGACCGTCGAACAGCACCATCTGGCCGCTCTCTGGCAGGTCAGCCAGCTTCAGCATGGCCTTGATCTCGCGCTCCTTGGCACCGTCGAAGACCGGAGTAGCCATAGGCACGCCTTTCTTCAGGTTGTGCGCCAGGGCGAGGATCTCTTCGTCGGTGAACTCTTCCAGGTTCTCCTGACGACCACCGATCTCGTTGTAGATCTCGGTGAGGAAGCCACGCAGCTCAGCGGCTTTGCGCTGTTCTTCGATCATGCGGTCGATCTTCTCGCCCAGACCTTTGGCCGCGAGGCCCAGGTGGGTTTCAAGGATCTGACCGACGTTCATACGCGAAGGTACGCCCAGCGGGTTCAGTACGACGTCGACCGGAGTACCGTTGGCATCGTGCGGCATGTCTTCTACCGGCATGATGACCGAGACCACACCTTTGTTACCGTGACGACCAGCCATCTTGTCACCCGGCTGGATGCGACGGCGGATGGCCAGGTAAACCTTGACGATCTTCAGTACGCCCGGTGCCAGGTCATCGCCCTGCTGCAGCTTGCGCTTCTTGTCTTCGAACTTGTCGTCCAGCAGGCGACGGCGATCTACGATGTACTGCTGAGCCTTTTCCAGCTGCTCGTTCAGTGCATCTTCAGCCATGCGCAGCTTGAACCACTGGCCGTGCTCCAGACCGTCCAGCACTTCGTCAGTGATCACGGTGCCTTTCTTCAGGCCCGCGCCACCGTCGACCACTTGGCCGTTCAGGGCAGAACGCAAACGCTCGAAGGTTGCACCTTCGACGATACGGAACTCTTCGTTGAGGTCCTTGCGAATCTCGTCCAGCTGCATCTTCTCGATGGCCAGTGCGCGGCTGTCGCGCTCTACGCCATCACGGGTGAAGACTTGTACGTCGATGACGGTACCCTTGGTGCCAGTCGGCACGCGCAGGGAGGTATCCTTAACGTCGCTGGCCTTCTCACCGAAGATCGCGCGCAGCAGTTTTTCTTCCGGAGTCAGCTGGGTTTCGCCTTTTGGCGTGACCTTGCCGACCAGGATGTCGCCAGCGCCGACTTCAGCACCTACGTAGACGATACCGGCTTCGTCCAGCTTGTTCAGCGCAGCTTCACCCACGTTCGGGATGTCCGCAGTGATTTCCTCTGGGCCAAGCTTGGTGTCACGCGCCACACAGGTGAGTTCCTGAATGTGGATTGTGGTGAAGCGGTCTTCCTGAACCACACGCTCGGACAGGCAGATGGAGTCTTCGAAGTTGAAGCCGTTCCACGCCATGAACGCGATGCGCATGTTCTGACCCAGCGCCAGTTCACCCATGTCGGTGGACGGGCCGTCGGCCATGATGTCGCCGCGCGCAACCTTGTCACCTTTGCTAACCAGCGGACGCTGGTTGATGCAGGTGTTCTGGTTGGAGCGGGTGTACTTGGTCAGGTTGTAGATATCTACACCTGCTTCACCGGTCTCGACTTCGTCGTCAGCTACGCGAACGACGATACGGCTGGCGTCGACGGAGTCGATCACACCACCGCGACGAGCAACCACGCAGACACCGGAGTCACGGGCAACGTTGCGCTCCATGCCGGTACCGACCAGCGGCTTGTCAGCACGCAGGGTTGGTACAGCCTGACGCTGCATGTTCGAACCCATGAGGGCACGGTTGGCGTCGTCGTGCTCGAGGAACGGAATCAGCGAGGCAGCAACGGAAACAACCTGCTTCGGCGATACGTCCATCAGGGTGACGTCTTCCGGCGCCTTGACGGTGAATTCGTTCAGGTGACGAACGGCCACCAGTTCGTCGATCAGTTGCTTCTTGTCGTTCATCGCGGCCGAAGCCTGGGCGATGACGTGATCAGCTTCTTCGATCGCCGACAGGAACACGATGTCATCGCTGACCACGCCTTCCTTCACCACGCGGTACGGGCTTTCCAGGAAGCCGTACTGGTTGGTGCGGGCATAGGCCGCCAGAGAGTTGATCAGACCGATGTTCGGACCTTCAGGGGTCTCGATCGGGCACACGCGGCCGTAGTGGGTCGGGTGTACGTCACGGACTTCGAAGCCAGCGCGCTCACGGGTCAGACCGCCCGGGCCGAGTGCGGAAACACGGCGCTTGTGGGTGATCTCGGAGAGCGGGTTGTTCTGGTCCATGAACTGCGAAAGCTGGCTGGAACCGAAGAACTCTTTCACCGCCGCCGCAACCGGCTTGGCGTTGATCAGGTCCTGCGGCATCAGGCCTTCGCTTTCAGCCATCGACAGGCGTTCCTTGACCGCGCGCTCGACGCGCACCAGGCCAACACGGAACTGGTTCTCGGCCATCTCGCCGACGCAACGTACGCGACGGTTACCGAGGTGGTCGATGTCGTCGACAATGCCTTTACCGTTACGGATATCGACCAGGGTCTTGAGAACCTCGACGATGTCTTCCTTGCTCAGCACGCCCGAACCTTCGATCTCGGTACGACCGATACGACGGTTGAACTTCATGCGGCCTACGGCCGACAGGTCGTAACGCTCAGCGCTGAAGAACAGGTTGTTGAACAGGGTCTCGGCAGCATCCTTGGTTGGCGGCTCGCCTGGGCGCATCATGCGATAGATCTCGACCAGCGCTTCCAGTTGGTTGCTGGTGGTGTCGATCTTCAGGGTGTCCGAGATGAACGGACCGCAGTCGATGTCGTTGGTGTACAGCGTCTCGATGCGAACGACCTGAGCCTTGGCGATCTTGATCAGCAGCTCGGTGGTCAGCTCGGTGTTGCACTCGGCGATGATCTCGCCGGTGGCCGGATGCACGATGGCCTTGGCGGTGGTGCGGCCCAGGACGTATTCCATCGGAACGTCCAGCTGGTTCACACCGGCCTTCTCGAGCTGGTTGACGTGGCGCGCGGTAATACGGCGGCCCTGCTCAACGATGACCTTGCCGGTTTCGTCATGGATGTCCATGACCGCAACTTCACCACGCAGACGCTGAGGCACCAGTTCCAGGCTGAGTTTCTCGCCGGAAATATGGAACACGTTGGTGGTGTAGAAGGTGTTCAGAACCTCTTCGGTGCTGTAACCCAAGGCGCGCAGCAGTACCGAGGCCGGCAGTTTGCGACGACGGTCGATACGGACGAACACGCAGTCTTTCGGGTCGAACTCGAAGTCCAACCAGGAGCCGCGGTACGGAATGATGCGAGCGGAGTACAGCAGCTTGCCGGAGCTGTGCGTCTTGCCACGGTCGTGGTCGAAGAACACACCAGGCGAACGGTGCAGCTGGGAAACGATCACACGCTCGGTACCGTTGATAACGAAGGTACCGTTCTCAGTCATCAGGGGGATTTCACCCATGTAGACTTCTTGCTCTTTGATGTCCTTGATCGCTTTGTTCGACGATTCCTTGTCGAAGATGATCAGGCGCACCTTGACCCGCAGCGGGACCGCGAAGGTCACGCCACGCAGGACACATTCCTTCACATCGAAGGCGGGTTCGCCCAGGCGATAGCCTACGTACTCCAGGGCAGCATTGCCGGAGTAGCTGATGATCGGAAATACCGATTTGAAGGCCGCGTGCAGGCCGACGTCGCGGAACTGATCCTTGGATGCTCCCGCTTGCAGGAATTCGCGATACGAATCCAGCTGGATGGCCAGGAGGTAAGGCACATCCATGACGTCCGGCAACTTGCTAAAGTCCTTGCGGATACGTTTTTTCTCAGTGTATGAGTAAGCCATCAGCGTTCCCCAGCTTGGTCACCTGCTTGTTTGGCTTCTCCCGGCGGGAGCAGCCAGAAAATCGTGCAAACCCCTTGGTTTGCGCCACCCACATGGGTGTCTTGCAGCTTGTTATCGGGGCCGACCTGATCGGCCACCAATAACGGAAAAAGGCCGGTGGCATAAGCCACCAGCCATCAGCCTTTGCTCAACGCTCCGGCTGGAGTCGCAAAGTCGAGATTACTTCAGCTCGACTTTAGCGCCTGCTTCTTCCAGCTTCTTCTTAGCGTCTTCAGCGGCTTCTTTCGAAACGCCTTCAGCTACGACCTGAGGAGCGCCATCGACTTTCTCTTTGGCTTCTTTCAGGCCCAGACCGGTCAGCTCGCGAACGGCTTTGATCACGTTCACTTTCTTGTCGCCGGCTTCAACCAGAACAACGTTGAACTCGGTCTGCTCTTCAACAACGGCAGCAGCAGCAGCTGGGCCAGCAGCGGCAACAGCAGCGGTAACGCCGAAGGTTTCTTCCATAGCTTTGATCAGCTCAACAACTTCCAGAACGGTTTTCTGGCCGATTGCTTCGATGATTTGCTCGTTAGTCAGGGACATGACTTAAATCCTGTATTGGGGTGACAGCCTACGCAGCCATCAAATTAAACATATGATTTTGAAAGAGGTTACGCGGCCTTAGGCAGCAGCAGCTTCTTTCTGGTCGCGAACGGCCGCCAGAGTACGAGCCAGCTTGCTGGTAGCGCCTTGAATAACGCTCATCAGACGTGCGATAGCTTCGTCACGGGTCGGCAAGGTAGCCAGTACATCGATCTGGTTGGCGGCAATGAAATTGCCGTCAAACGCAGCTGCCTTGATCTCGAACTTGTCCTGACCCTTGGCGAACTCTTTGAACAGACGAGCAGCAGCGCCCGGGTGTTCGTTGGAGAAAGCAATCAGGGTCGGGCCTTTGAACGCGTCGTTGAGGATCGAATACTCGGTGCCTTCAACTGCGCGCTTGAGCAGGGTGTTACGTACGACACGTACGTATACGCCAGCTTCGCGGGCCTCTTTACGGAGTCCGGTCATTGCGCTTACAGTCACACCACGGGCATCGGCCACGACAGCGGACAGAGCGACTTTGGCAGCCTCGTTGACTTCAGCGACGATGGCTTTCTTGTCTTCGAGTTTAATTGCCACGGGTTTACTCCTGGTTTTTACCGTTTCATCTGGCCGAAGCCGGATGTCGTTTTGGTGTCTGATTCGGTAACGAATCGGGAGCACCATCTGCGTAGGCTTGAGGTTTAAGGCTTGCGCCGCCTACGGTCTTGGATAGCCCCCGCCAGGCAGGGACCCCAATTTTGCTGATGGCGCGACGGATCGCGCCATCATTGCCTTACGCGTTCAGCGAGCTCTGATCGATGACCAGACCTGGGCCCATAGTGGTGCTCAGGGTAACGCGCTTGACGTAGATACCTTTCGAAGAAGCCGGCTTGATACGCTTCAAATCAGCGATCAGGGCCTCAACGTTTTCCTTCAGCTTGCCAGCTTCGAAGCCGACCTTGCCAACGGAGGTGTGGATGATACCGTTTTTGTCGGTGCGATAGCGAACCTGACCGGCCTTGGCGTTTTTCACAGCCGTGGCAACATCAGGAGTCACAGTACCGACTTTCGGGTTAGGCATCAGGCCGCGAGGACCCAGAACCTGACCCAGCTGACCCACAACGCGCATGGCATCTGGCGATGCGATGACTACGTCATAGTTCAGGTCGCCGCCTTTCATTTCGGCAGCCAGATCGTCCATACCTACACGGTCAGCGCCGGCAGCCAGAGCGGCCTCAGCAGCTGGACCCTGGGTGAAGACAGCAACGCGTACGGTCTTGCCAGTGCCGTGTGGCAGCACAGTAGCGCTACGTACGACCTGGTCGGATTTACGCGGGTCAACACCGAGGTTGACAGCAACGTCGAAAGATTCGCTGAACTTCACGGTGGACAGTTCAGCCAGCAGCGCAGCTGCGTCTTCGAAGTTGTAAACTTTGCCAGCTTCGATTTTCGAAGCAATAGCCTTTTGGCGCTTGGTCAGCTTAGCCATTACACACCCTCCACGTTCAGGCCCATGCTGCGGGCAGAGCCAGCGATGGTGCGTACAGCAGCGTCCAGGTCAGCAGCGGTCAGATCAGCCTGTTTAGCTTTGGCGATATCTTCCAGCTGAGCACGGGTCACGGTACCGACTTTGACGGTGTTCGGGCGAGCCGAACCACTGGTCAGGCCAGCAGCTTTCTTCAGCAGAACCGAGGCAGGGGTGCTCTTGGTTTCGAAAGTGAAGCTACGGTCACTGTAAACAGTGATGATCACAGGAGTCGGCAGGCCGGCTTCTTGACCCTGAGTACGGGCGTTGAAGGCCTTGCAGAATTCCATGATGTTCACACCGTGCTGGCCCAGTGCTGGACCAACGGGTGGGCTTGGGTTGGCCTGGCCGGCCTTAACTTGCAGCTTGATGTAAGCCTGAATCTTCTTAGCCATGAGCTACTCCAATATCGGGTACGAACGCCAGATGGCTCCCCGGATGACTTGCGTTTTATCCCAGTGACGACAAAACCCCGCAGCACACAGGGCTGCGGGGTATGGGATGCTTCGTCCGCCTAGACCTTTTCGACCTGGCTGAACTCGAGCTCTACCGGAGTAGAGCGACCGAAAATGAGCACCGCCACCTGGAGGCGACTCTTTTCGTAGTTAACCTCTTCGACGTTACCATTGAAGTCAGCGAACGGACCGTCAATGACTCGAACCACTTCACCGGGCTCGAACAACGTCTTCGGCTTCGGCTTGTCACTACCATCGGCAACGCGACGCAGGATAGCCTCAGCTTCTTTATCAGTGATCGGTGCAGGCTTATCTGCAGTGCCACCAATAAAGCCCATCACACGAGGGGTGTCCTTGACCAAGTGCCAAGTCCCTTCGTTCATCTCCATCTGGACCAGAACATAGCCAGGGAAGAATTTACGCTCACTTTTGCGCTTCTGGCCGTTGCGCATTTCGACGACTTCTTCGGTCGGGACCAGGATCTCGCCGAAACCGTCTTCCATGCCTGCCAGCTTGACGCGCTCTATCAGGGAGCGCATAACATGCTTCTCGTAACCCGAGTAAGCATGCACAACATACCAACGCTTAGCCACGGGACACCTTTAGCCAACGATCAGGGAGACCGCCCAGCCGAGCAGGGAATCAAGACCCCACAGCAGCAGTGCCATAACCAGCACGACAGCCACGACAATCAGCGTGGTCTGGGTGGTTTCCTGGCGGGTCGGCCACACGACTTTACGGATCTCAGTACGAGCTTCCTTCGCAAGCGCAAAGAACGACTTACCCTTCGCAGTCTGCAGAGCTACAAAGCCTGCAACAGCAGCCAGGGCGAGAAGCGCAAGAACGCGGTACAGGATTGGGGAGGTGGAGTAATACTGATTACCCACTACACCAACAACCACCAAAGCCACTACAGCCAGCCACTTGAACAGATCAAAACGCGATTCTTGGGCTTCAGTTTTGGGAGTCATCGGGGAGGATCCTGTAAGAAGAAAGCCAATCACACTGAGGTGAATGGCAGGTCAGGAGGGAATCGAACCCCCAACCTACGGTTTTGGAGACCGTCGCTCTGCCAATTGAGCTACTGACCTGTAACGCTGTATCAGGCCGGCCATTATACCGGCCTGATCAAGTAAATCAACTACTTATTCGATAATTTTTGCTACGACGCCGGCGCCGACGGTACGACCGCCTTCACGGATAGCGAAGCGCAGACCGTCTTCCATTGCGATGGTCTTGATCAGGGTAACAGTCATCTGAATGTTGTCACCTGGCATTACCATTTCAACGCCTTCCGGCAGTTCGCAGTTACCGGTCACGTCAGTGGTACGGAAGTAGAACTGAGGACGGTAGCCTTTGAAGAACGGAGTGTGACGGCCGCCTTCTTCCTTCGACAGAACGTAGACTTCTGCGGTGAACTTGGTGTGCGGCTTGACCGAACCTGGCTTGACCAGAACCTGGCCACGCTCAACGTCATCACGCTTGGTACCGCGCAGCAGAACGCCACAGTTCTCGCCAGCACGACCTTCGTCCAGCAGCTTGCGGAACATCTCAACACCGGTGCAGGTGGTGGTGGTGGTGTCACGCAGACCAACGATTTCCAGCGGATCCTGAACGCGGACGATACCACGCTCGATACGACCGGTAACAACGGTACCACGACCCGAGATCGAGAATACGTCTTCGATCGGCATCAGGAACGGCTGGTCGATGGCACGAACTGGCTCAGGAATGTAGCTGTCCAGAGTTTCTACCAGCTTCTTGACAGCGGTAGTGCCCATTTCGTTGTCGTCTTTGCCTTCCAGGGCCATACGAGCAGAACCGATGATGATCGGAGTGTCGTCGCCTGGGAAGTCGTAGGTGGACAGCAGGTCGCGAACTTCCATCTCGACCAGTTCCAGCAGCTCGGCGTCGTCTACCAGGTCCGCCTTGTTCAGGAAGACCACGATGTACGGAACGCCAACCTGACGGGACAGCAGGATGTGCTCACGGGTTTGTGGCATCGGACCATCGGCGGCCGAGCAAACCAGGATCGCGCCGTCCATCTGGGCAGCACCGGTGATCATGTTCTTCACGTAGTCAGCGTGACCTGGGCAGTCAACGTGAGCGTAGTGACGAATGGTCGAGTTGTACTCAACGTGAGCGGTGTTGATGGTGATACCGCGCGCTTTTTCTTCCGGAGCCGAGTCGATCTTGTCGAACTCAACGATTGCCGAACCGAAAACTTCGGAGCAAACGCGAGTCAGAGCTGCGGTCAGAGTGGTCTTACCGTGGTCAACGTGGCCGATAGTGCCGACGTTAACGTGGGGAAGGGAACGATCAAACTTTTCCTTAGCCATCGATACAATCCTCCGCAGAAGAAATAGTCTTACACTGATAAAACAAAGGCAGATATTTTCATATCTGCCTTGTTTATATGGAGCTCTTGAGCGGACTTGAACCGCTGACCTCACCCTTACCAAGGGTGTGCTCTACCAACTGAGCTACAAGAGCGAAACACATTGTGCAAAACCCAGCAAACTTGGAGCGGGTAGCGGGAATCGAACCCGCATCATCAGCTTGGAAGGCTGAGGTTCTACCACTAAACTATACCCGCGGAGCTTGCGGCTCTCGCTAAAACTGGTGGAGGGAGAAGGATTCGAACCTTCGAAGCTCTCGCAACGGATTTACAGTCCGTCCCCTTTGACCGCTCGGGAATCCCTCCAGATGTGGCCGGCATTCTATTTGTCTGCCGCCCTAGTGTCAAGCTTATTTTCAAATTTTTTCAATCAAATCTGAAGCTTAGCAACTTTGACACTGCCTCCAGCTCTACCACCTCAGTGGTGTTCCCTGTGAAGCGGGCGCCATTCTATCAAGCTATTCGCCAGTTGCAATACCCTGGCAGAAAATAATTTTATGTTTTAAGTCTTTGAAATCGTTGGAAAGAGTGGCGAGGACCGTTTGATCCAGCAAACGCTCGCTTTCCGGGGAAATCTTGAGCCAGAGGCCATCAGCGCCGGGCAGCTGCCCAGATACCGGCAATGCACTGATATCCAAGCTCAACAAGCGCTGGCGCAGGGCATCGATTTGATCTCGCCCTGCCAGGCCGCCCACCACCAGACATTCGTCGCGGCGACGGGGCGGCGTGGCCACACCCGTTTCACGCAAGAGACGAATCTCCTGCTGATTGCCTTTGTACAACGAGAGCGGGGCGACATCCTTGGCTTTTAGCGGGGCTTCCTGTTGGTGCCAGACGTAATAGAAGACGTTGAGCACCAGCAATAGCAGAAACAACCAACGCATAAACACCTCAGCTCAAAGGGCAGGCCATTGCCAAGCCAACGAATACCAAGTCGGGAACCACGCGCGCCTGCGGTACTGCTTCACGCACCAATGGTGCATCCCCCCCAGTGAGGAATACAGTAAAGTCCTCCCCCCACAGCGAGCGTGCTTGCTCCAGCTGCGTACGAGCAAAGCCCTGCAGCATCAACACGCAGCCACGCTCGACCGCCTCGACGGTCGAGCGCCCAGGAGCAAGGCTGGTCAAGGCACGCTCCGCAGATGCGTCGTCGTAGCGGATGCGTCGAGTGTGCGTGCGCAACTGGCTGCGCATCAGTGGCATACCTGGGCAGATGTACCCCCCAAGATGCTCGCCATCAGCGCCAATGAAGTCGGCCTTGGCAGCTGTACCCAGGTCGATCACCAAGCACGCACCCTTGGCCAAGTGGAAAGCGCCCAACGCCGCGAGCCAGCGATCCATGCCCAGGCGCTGGAAATCTTCATATCCATTGCGCACCCCGGCCATCTCACGAGCCGGTTCCGCGACACGCGGCAACACAGAAAACGCCTGAGCGATCAGCGTACAGAGCGCTGCCGTTTCTTCCTCGCTGCGCACACTGACGATACGACAACCCGACAAACGCAGCGAAGCCAAAGTACCGACCTCGGCCACAAGCGCCTGATCCGAATCCACAATGCCGCCACCCACGATAGTAGCGTCGACAGCATGAATGACTCGCCATTTGATGAAGCTGTTACCGCAATCGAGCTCAAGAATCATCACGCAACCTCAAACTGAGCTCACCACCACTGAAGCTCTTCTCGACGCCATCGATCTCAAGGCGCAAGCCACCCTGCCCATCCACTCCAAGCACTACTCCATCGATCTGGGTACTGCCGGCAACAAGCGATACGTTACGCCCCTGCCATAGATGTGCTTGCTCCCATTCCTCCTGAAAAGCGGCAAAACCATAACGTCGGTGACGCGCCAGCTCGTGCTGCAGTTGCTGGCTGAGCATTGCCACCAGGCGATTACGATCGATGGGAGAGCCAACCTCACGCCGTATGGATGTCCACTGCTGATCGACCTGGACGTTTACCTGCATGTTCACATTGACGCCAATGCCAAGAACAACGTGACAGACGTCCGCCGGATCACCGACCAACTCAAGCAGGATGCCGGCGATTTTCTGCCCACGCACAAGAACATCATTAGGCCACTTGAGCCCAACTTCCTTAACACCGAAGCCTTCCAAGGTGCGCATTACCGCCAAGCCGACCACCAGACTCAGCCCTTCGAGCTGTCGCATGCCGCCTTCGACACGTAACACCAGGCTGTAGTAAAGGTTTTCCGCGAAAGGACTTACCCACTGACGACCGCGACGGCCACGCCCAGCGCTCTGTCGCTCGGCAAGCACCAGAAAGGGAGCTGCCAGCCCCTCCCCCACGAGCCGCAACCCTTCAGCGTTAGTCGAGCCGATGGTTTCGTGGATGAACATTGGCCATTGCTCACCACCAGCAAATTCGGCAATTGCCTTTGCTTCGAGCAAGGCCAAGGGCGCCGCTAGCTGATAGCCACGCCCACGAACCTTGTGAATGGTGAGATTCAGCTCACTCTCCAGATGCTGCAGCTGCTTCCAAACGGCGCTGCGGCTCACCCCGAGGGCTGCCCCCAAGGCTTCTCCGGAATGGAACCGGCCATCCTTGAGGAGATTCAACAACTTCAGCATGCCAGTCTCGACTTGGAATAAGGCTGGCATGATAGCTATGGGTAGTGGGCTTGCATAGGAAAAGGGCCGCCCGAAACGAGCCAAATACCGTGTATAAAGCCAGAAAAGACAAAACCCCTACCTGCTCGCGCAGATAGGGGTTTTGCGAAATGAATCTTGACGATGACCTACTCTCACATGGGGAAACCCCACACTACCATCGGCGATGCATCGTTTCACTACTGAGTTCGGGATGGGATCAGGTGGTTCCAATGCTCTATGGTCGTCAAGAAATTCTGTAGCCAGAATGTCTAGATGGACAGCCCAGCGAATTCGGATATGCGATAGTTGTGATGTTGCGAACTTTCGGTTCTTTCGTCTTCACCACCACAATCTGCAGAAGCAAATTGCTTGGGTGTTATATGGTCAAGCCTCACGGGCAATTAGTATTGGTTAGCTCAACGCCTCACAGCGCTTACACACCCAACCTATCAACGTCGTAGTCTTCGACGGCCCTTTAGGGGATTCAAGATCCCAGTGAGATCTCATCTTGAGGCAAGTTTCCCGCTTAGATGCTTTCAGCGGTTATCTCTTCCGAACATAGCTACCCGGCAATGCCACTGGCGTGACAACCGGAACACCAGAGGTTCGTCCACTCCGGTCCTCTCGTACTAGGAGCAGCCCCTCTCAAATCTCAAACGTCCACGGCAGATAGGGACCGAACTGTCTCACGACGTTCTAAACCCAGCTCGCGTACCACTTTAAATGGCGAACAGCCATACCCTTGGGACCGGCTTCAGCCCCAGGATGTGATGAGCCGACATCGAGGTGCCAAACACCGCCGTCGATATGAACTCTTGGGCGGTATCAGCCTGTTATCCCCGGAGTACCTTTTATCCGTTGAGCGATGGCCCTTCCATACAGAACCACCGGATCACTAAGACCTACTTTCGTACCTGCTCGACGTGTTTGTCTCGCAGTCAAGCGCGCTTTTGCCTTTATACTCTACGACCGATTTCCGACCGGTCTGAGCGCACCTTCGTACTCCTCCGTTACTCTTTGGGAGGAGACCGCCCCAGTCAAACTACCCACCATACACTGTCCTCGATCCGGATAACGGACCTGAGTTAGAACCTCAAAGTTGCCAGGGTGGTATTTCAAGGATGGCTCCATGAGAACTGGCGTCCCCACTTCAAAGCCTCCCACCTATCCTACACAAGCAAATTCAAAGTCCAGTGCAAAGCTATAGTAAAGGTTCACGGGGTCTTTCCGTCTAGCCGCGGATACACTGCATCTTCACAGCGATTTCAATTTCACTGAGTCTCGGGTGGAGACAGCGCCGCCATCGTTACGCCATTCGTGCAGGTCGGAACTTACCCGACAAGGAATTTCGCTACCTTAGGACCGTTATAGTTACGGCCGCCGTTTACCGGGGCTTCGATCAAGAGCTTCGCTTGCGCTAACCCCATCAATTAACCTTCCGGCACCGGGCAGGCGTCACACCCTATACGTCCACTTTCGTGTTTGCAGAGTGCTGTGTTTTTAATAAACAGTCGCAGCGGCCTGGTATCTTCGACCGGCATGAGCTTACGGAGCAAGTCCTTCACCCTCACCGGCGCACCTTCTCCCGAAGTTACGGTGCCATTTTGCCTAGTTCCTTCACCCGAGTTCTCTCAAGCGCCTTGGTATTCTCTACCTAACCACCTGTGTCGGTTTGGGGTACGGTTCCCAGTTATCTGAAGCTTAGGAGCTTTTCTTGGAAGCATGGCATCAACCACTTCGTCGCCTAAAGGCAACTCGTCATCAGCTCTCGGCTTTGAGATCCCGGATTTGCCTAAGATCTCAGCCTACCACCTTAAACTTGGACAACCAACGCCAAGCTGGCCTAGCCTTCTCCGTCCCTCCATCGCAATAACTGGAAGTACAGGAATATTAACCTGTTTTCCATCGACTACGCTTTTCAGCCTCGCCTTAGGGACCGACTAACCCTGCGTCGATTAACGTTGCGCAGGAAACCTTGGTCTTTCGGCGTGCGAGTTTTTCACTCGCATTGTCGTTACTCATGT
>NZ_JAFBBH010000001.1:3142500-3510000 GCF_016907075.1 Pseudomonas sp. M5
TTTCACATCCAACTTAACAAACCACCTACGCGCGCTTTACGCCCAGTAATTCCGATTAACGCTTGCACCCTCTGTATTACCGCGGCTGCTGGCACAGAGTTAGCCGGTGCTTATTCTGTCGGTAACGTCAAAACACTAACGTATTAGGTTAATGCCCTTCCTCCCAACTTAAAGTGCTTTACAATCCGAAGACCTTCTTCACACACGCGGCATGGCTGGATCAGGCTTTCGCCCATTGTCCAATATTCCCCACTGCTGCCTCCCGTAGGAGTCTGGACCGTGTCTCAGTTCCAGTGTGACTGATCATCCTCTCAGACCAGTTACGGATCGTTGCCTTGGTGAGCCATTACCTCACCAACTAGCTAATCCGACCTAGGCTCATCTGATAGCGCAAGGCCCGAAGGTCCCCTGCTTTCTCCCGTAGGACGTATGCGGTATTAGCGTTCCTTTCGAAACGTTGTCCCCCACTACCAGGCAGATTCCTAGGCATTACTCACCCGTCCGCCGCTGAATCAAGGAGCAAGCTCCCGTCATCCGCTCGACTTGCATGTGTTAGGCCTGCCGCCAGCGTTCAATCTGAGCCATGATCAAACTCTTCAGTTCAATACTGCTTGGGTTTTTAAGAAACCCTAAACTTGGCTCAGCAATCTCAAATGACTATGTGATTTCTCGCATGGCCACTTGTGATGCTGATAATCTTCCTGACTATCAGTCCATACTCACAAGCACCCACACGAATTGCTTGATTCGATTTGTTAAAGAGCGTTTGGTTAAGAGCTTTTCGTCTCAACCGAGGCGCGCATTCTACGCTTTCCTCAGAGCCTGTCAAGCGTTTATTTTGAAGTTTTTTGCGAGAAACTCGTTCAACTTCAAACACTTGGCTCGCTGCGATCTCTCGTAGCGGGAGGCGAATCATACAGCGTTTAGAAGCGCTGTCAACCACCATTTCAACCGCTATCGATCAGACGACCGAAGCACCACCAGCACTACCTGGATTAAGCAACTCTTTGAATTTCAAGGAGTTTCTCGTTCCGACTACGCTGGAAGTGGGGCGCATTATAAGGGGATTAGAACGCCCGTCAAGGCTTAATTTCAATAAACCTTGATATCGCCTAAAACAAAGCGGGGAGGCCTGTAGGCCTCCCCGCTTCTATATATAGCTACGCCACCAGACACTCACTCCGCCTTGAGCGTAACCCGGGCAAACGCCTTCTTGCCCGCCTGACACACATGAGTGGCGCCAATCGCAAACAAGAAGTCACGCTCGACCACCACGCCATCAACCTTGACCGCACCACCATTGAGCAGATCGCGCGCCATCGCCGAGTTCTTCACCAGGCCAGCACGGTTCAGCACAGCAGCGATCGGCAAGTCTTCAGCCGCGGCCACTTCAATCTCAGGCAGATCTTCCGGCAACTCTCCCTCTTTCATGCGATTACCCGCCGCACGGTGGGCGTTGGCAGCCGCCTCTTCACCATGGAAACGCGCAACGAGCTCTTCCGCCAGCTTGATCTTGATGTCGCGCGGGTTCGCACCATTGGCGACATCAGCACGGTACTGCTCGATCTCCTCCATGGAGCGGAAGCTCAGCAATTCGAAGTAACGCCACATCAGCGTGTCCGGGATCGACACCAGCTTGCTGTACATCACCCCAGGCGCTTCCTGGATACCTACATAGTTGCCCAGCGACTTGGACATTTTCTTAACGCCGTCCAGCCCTTCGAGCAGCGGCATGGTCACGATGCTCTGCGCTTCCTGGCCGTAGGCGCGCTGCAGCTCGCGCCCCATCAGCAAGTTGAACTTCTGGTCGGTACCACCCAGCTCCACATCAGCCTTGAGGGCTACCGAGTCGTACCCCTGCACCAGCGGGTAAAGGAACTCATGGATGGCGATCGGCTGATTGGTGGTATAGCGCTTGTCGAAGTCGTCGCGCTCAAGCATGCGCGCCACCGTGTACTGCGACGCCAGGCGAATGAAGTCCGCCGGTGTCAGCTTGTCCATCCAGGTGGAGTTGAACGCGACCTCGGTCTTGGCCGGGTCGAGAATCTTGAACACCTGCTGCTTGTAGGTCTCGGCATTATCCAGCACCTGCTCACGGGTCAACGGCGGGCGCGTCGCGCTTTTGCCACTCGGATCACCGATCATTCCAGTGAAGTCGCCGATCAGGAAGACGACCTGATGACCCAGCTCCTGGAACTGGCGCAGCTTGTTGATCAGCACGGTGTGCCCCAAGTGCAGGTCGGGCGCAGTCGGATCGAAACCTGCTTTGATACGCAGAGGCTGGCCGCGTTTGAGCTTCTCGACCAGTTCCGACTCGACCAACACTTCTTCCGCACCGCGCTTGATAAGCGCCAGCTGCTCTTCAACCGACTTCATAGACAGACCCGCAAGGCTCAGATTCAAGGGGAGCCAACCATACAAGATCGGCCATCAAATACAAGTTTCGCAACGGGATGTGACCTGACCGCAGCCTCGCGGCGTCTACGCGCCCTTGCGTGAAATTGGATTTGGTTATATTTTATACAGTTATTTCATCTTCATCATGTCATTCATCTTTTCCATATTCACTTTTCTTCAAAAAGCCACCTTACCTATGACCGACGAAACGCCTAAAGCGCCACCGCTTTATCCGAAAAGCCATCTGCTGGCCGCCAGCGGCATCGCCGCCCTGCTCAGCCTGGCTCTGCTGGTATTTCCGTCCAGCGAAGTCGAAGCCAAGAAGACCACCCTCAGCCTCGAGCTGGAAAGCCCGGCAGAGCAACTGAAGGGCGAGCCCGGTGCCGCGCCACTGGTGCAGAGCGAAGCAGATCAAGGCTCACCGTTCGCACAAATCGAAGGTGCCGACTCCAAAACCGAGCAAGCTACTCAAGAACTCCCAGCCCTAGAACAGAAACCAGAGGCCAAGGAGCCTGGGCATCGCGAAGTCACCGTGGCGCGTGGCGATACACTGTCCACCCTGTTCGAAAAAGTCGGCCTGCCAGCCAATGCGGTGCACGACCTGCTGGCCAGCAATAAGCAGGCCAAGCAGTTCAGCCAGCTCAAGCATGGCCAGGTGCTGCAATTCGAACTCGACAAGGACGGCCAACTGGCCAGCCTGCAAAGCAAGGTCAGTACCCTCGAGACCATCCGCCTGACAAAGACCGCCAAGGGCTACAGCTTCGACCGCGAAATCAGCAAGCCGTTGGTACGTACTGCCTACGCCCACGGCGTGATCAAAAGTTCGTTGTCGGCCTCGGCCCAGCGTGCCGGCCTGTCGCACAGCCTGACCATGGACATGGCCAAAGTACTGGGCTACGACATCGATTTCGCTCAGGACATCCGCCAGGGTGACGAATTCGACGTCGTCTACGAGCAGAAAGTCATGGATGGCAAGGTGATCGGTACAGGCAACATCCTGTCCGCCCGCTTCACCAACCGCGGCAAGACCTACACTGCGGTGCGCTACACCAACAAGCAGGGCAACACCAGCTACTACACAGCCGACGGCAACAGCCTGCGCAAGGCGTTCATCCGTACCCCCGTGGACTTTGCCCGTATCAGCTCGCGGTTTTCCGCTGGCCGCAAGCACCCGATTCTGAACAAGATCCGCGCACACAAGGGCGTCGACTATGCCGCGCCACGCGGCACACCAATCAAGGCAGCCGGTGACGGTCGCATCGAGCTGGCCGGCCGTCGCGGTGGGTACGGCAACACAGTGATCATCGCCCACGGCAACCGGTACAAAACTCTCTACGGGCACATGCAGGGCTTTGCCAAAGGCATCAAGACCGGCAGCAGTGTGAAGCAGGGGCAGATCATCGGTTATATCGGTACCACCGGCCTGTCTACAGGGCCGCACCTGCACTATGAGTTCCAGGTCAATGGCGTCCACGTCGACCCGCTGAGCCAGAAGGTACCGATGTCCGATCCGATCGCCAAGGCCGAACGTCAGCGGTTCTTGCAGCAGAGCAAGCCACTGATCGCGCGCATGGATCAGGAAAAGGCCACCATGCTCGCAGCGAACAAGCGCTGAGCTATGGCGCTCTACCTGGGAGTAATGTCTGGCACCAGCCTCGACGGCCTGGACATTGCACTGATCGAGCAAGGCGAGCAGCTGAAGCTGCTCGCCACCCACTACCTGCCAATGCCCGCCGACCTGCGTCAGCAACTGCTAGCCCTGTGCGCCAGCGGCCCTGACGAAATCGCACGTGCAGCGTTGGCGGAAAACCGCTGGGCCAGCCTGGCCGCGGAAGGTATACAGCAGCTACTGAAAACACAGGGGCTGCAGCCTGACGCCATCCGCGCCATCGGCAGCCATGGCCAGACCATCCGCCACGAGCCTGCCCGTGGCTTTACCGTGCAGATCGGCAACCCGGCATTACTCGCCGAGCTGACCGGGATCACAGTGGTAGCCGACTTCCGCCGGCGCGATGTGGCTGCTGGCGGCCAAGGCGCTCCGTTGGTGCCCGCGTTTCATGAAACCCTGTTCGGCCGTCTTGGCCAGCGGCTGGCAGTGCTCAACGTAGGCGGTTTCAGCAACCTCAGCCTGATCGAGCACGACAAGCCGGTCCACGGTTTCGACTGCGGCCCCGGCAATGTATTGCTGGATGCCTGGGTCGAGCGTAAACGCGGCCAGGCTTATGACGCAGACGGCGCCTGGGCAGCTACTGGAGTGGTCCAGACCGATTTGCTGGACGCGTTGCTGAGCGACCCTTTCTTCGCCGGCAGCGGCCCTAAGAGTACTGGCCGCGAAGTGTTCAACCTGCCTTGGCTGGATGGCCATCTCGCTCGCATGCCGCATTATCGTGACGAAGATGTTCAGGCCACGCTGCTTGAGCTGACGGCGCGCAGCATCATCGAGTCCTTGCGCGATGCACAGCAAGGCACAGAAGCGCTGCTTGTATGTGGCGGCGGTGCACGCAACGGTGCATTGATGGCTCGCCTTGACGCGCTGCTACCCGATGCCCGGGTCACCAGCACCCAGGCATATGGCGTAGACCCCGACTGGGTCGAGGGCATGGCATTTGCCTGGCTGGCCCACTGCTGCCTGGAAGGCATCGCCGCCAACCGCCCCAGCGTGACGGCAGCCAAGGGGCTGCGGGTTCTCGGCGCGATCTACCCGGCCTGACCTTGCGATCGCAACGAAAACGCCGCGCAAATGCGCGGCGTTTTTTGTACCACCGGGCTTCAGATCGAGAAGGAAGAGCCGCAGCCACAAGTGGTAGCGGCATTCGGGTTCTTGATCACGAAGCGCGAGCCCTCAAGGCCTTCCTGGTAATCCACCTCCGCGCCCGCCAGATACTGGAAGCTCATAGGATCTACCACCAGAGATACACCTTCGCGCTCGACGATGGTGTCATCTTCGGCCACATCTTCATCGAAGGTGAAGCCGTACTGGAAACCCGAGCAGCCGCCACCGGTCACGAAAACCCTCAGCTTCAGGCGATCATTGCCTTCCTCGCAAACCAGGGTCTTCACCTTTTGCGCGGCGCCGTGAGTAAATTCCAAAGCCGTGGGGGTGAAGGTTTCGACGCTCATGTTGATTCTCCCGGCGCAGTAGCCGCCATAAAACTCGATGACGCGCATTATCCGCTTCTCCGAGAAAATCGGTCAACAATACGTAAGCAGCAAGTGACAAGCTCCAAGCTGAACGCAATACGCTCACTTGCAGCTTAGAGCTTGCCGCTTGCCGCTTGTGGCTGCTGTCAGGGCAGCAGGCCCGCATGGGACAGGCCCATGCGCTCGTCCAGGCCGAACAGGATGTTCAGGTTCTGCACCGCCTGGCCTGACGCGCCCTTGACCAGGTTATCGATGACCGACAGCACTACCACCAGGTCACCACCTTGCGGGCGATGAACGGCGATACGGCAGACGTTGGCACCGCGCACGCTACGGGTTTCCGGGTGGCTGCCCGCTGGCATCACGTCGACGAACGGCTCGTCTGCGTAGCGCTTCTCGAACAGTGCCTGCAAGTCGACCGACTTATCGGCCACTGTCGCGTACAGGGTCGAGTGAATGCCGCGGATCATCGGGGTCAGATGCGGCACGAAGGTCAGGCCGATGTCCGTGCCTGCAGCCAGGCGTAGGCCTTGGCTGATTTCCGGCAAGTGACGGTGGCCCTTGACCGCGTAGGCCTTCATGCTCTCGCCAGCTTCGCAGAACAGCGAACCCACGGCGGCGCCACGACCGGCGCCGCTGACACCCGACTTGCAGTCGGCGATCAGGCGCAACGGGTCGGCCAGGCCAGCTTCAAGCAGCGGCAGGAAGCCCAACTGGGTAGCGGTCGGGTAGCAGCCCGGCACAGCGATCAGGCGCGCCTGGCGAATTTTCTCACGGTTGACTTCAGGCAGGCCGTAGACCGCATCCTTGAGCAACTCCGGCGCGCCGTGCGGCTGCCCGTACCATTTTGCCCACTCGGCAGCGTCCTGCAGGCGGAAGTCGGCGGACAGGTCAATGACCTTGGTCCCGGCAGCCAGCAACTCACCGGCCAAAGCGTGGGCGACACCGTGCGGGGTGGCGAAGAAGACCACGTCGCAGGCTGACAGAGCCTTGCTGTCCGGCACGCTGAAAGCCAGGCCGTCATAGTGGCCGCGCAGGTTCGGATACATGTCGGCGACCGCTACGCCCGCCTCGGAGCGCGAAGTGATGACCGCCACCTCGGCCTGTGGATGCTGTGCCAGCAGACGCAACAGTTCGACGCCGGTGTAACCCGTGCCGCCGACGATACCGACCTTGATCATAACGCTTGCCCCTTATCAACGAGCCGTCTGGAAAGCGCACGATGATAGGGGCGCAAGGCGCCTGTAACAACTCTTCGGGTGACCCTTCGGGCGCTTGGCCTCTACTATCTGACGACCGTGAATACCTGAAGGAACTCTCTCCATGCTTTACCTATGGATAAAAGCGCTGCACATCGTCAGCGTCGTCTGCTGGTTCGCCGGTCTGTTCTACCTGCCCCGGCTATTCGTCTACCACGCCCAAAGCCAGGACAGCATCAGCCAGGACCGCTTCGTGACCATGGAGCGCAAGCTGTACCGCGGCATCATGAACCCGGCGATGATTGCCACCTACGTGTTCGGCGCCTGGATGCTCTATCTCACGCCAGGCTGGCTGAGCCAGGGCTGGCTGCACGCCAAGCTGACACTGGTGCTCCTGCTCACCGGCTACCATCACATGTGCGGCGCCCAGCGCAAACGCTTTGCCACCGGTGCCAACACCCGCAGCCACGTTTACTACCGCTGGTTCAACGAGGTACCCGTGCTGTTCCTGCTGGCCATCGTGATTCTTGTGGTGGTCAAACCGTTCTGACGACAATCGCACTGTACAGGAGCCCCGCCCATGTCATTGCCTGCTTCGCTCGAACAACGCCTGCGCTTGCCCGTGGTGGCGGCGCCGATGTTCCTGATCTCCAACCCCCAGCTGGTCCTGGCCTGCTGCGGCAACGGCGTGGTCGGCAGTTTCCCCGCCCTGAACCAGCGCGACAGTGCCGGTTTCAAGGGCTGGCTCGAGGAGATCGAAGCGGGCCTTGGGCAGCTGCAGGCGCCAGCCCCTTATGCGGTCAATCTGATCGTCCACCCATCCAACCCGCGCCTGCAGGCTGACCTTGCCCTGTGTGTCGAGCATCAGGTGCCTATAGTCATCACCAGTCTTGGCGCGGTGAAGGAAGTCGTCGATGCCGTACACGGCTATGGCGGCCTGGTGTTCCATGATGTGACCACCCGGCGTCACGCTGAGAAAGCTGCACAGGCCGGCGTCGATGGCCTGATCGCGGTGGCGGCAGGTGCAGGCGGGCATGCTGGCACCTGGAGCCCGTTCGCCCTTGCGGCCGAAATCCGCCAGTTTTTCGACAAGACCCTGCTATTGGCCGGCTGCATCAACCACGGCCATGAAATACTCGCCGCCCAGTTGCTTGGCGCGGACCTGGCCTACATGGGGACTCGCTTCATTGCCACCCAGGAGAGCCATGCCCAAGAGGCGTATAAAGAGATGCTGCTCGGCGCCCATGCAGCGGACATCGTCCATACCTCAGCGGTTTCGGGCATACCGGCAAGCTTTTTGCGCCAGAGCCTTGAACAGGCTGGGTTTGACATGGCCGCACTGAAGGCCGGCCAGGAACAGGGCAAACTCAAGCCAATCGATGATGAAGCCAAGGCCTGGAAGACAGTATGGTCTGCCGGGCAAGGCGTCGGAGATATCCATGACCTGCCCGGCGCCGCAGCACTGATCGAGCGCCTGCACGGCGAATACAGAGCAGCCCTGGAGCGCAGCCAGGCGTTACGCGCCAAGGCCTTGTAGCAAAAGGCAACACCTGGCCTGGCCACGCTGTACACTAGGCGCCCTCTTTAGCCCTCAGGAGCCTTGCATGACCCGTTACGCCATGATCACTGGTGCTTCCAGCGGCCTGGGCTTGGCCCTGGCGGAAGCTCTGGCGCGGCGCGGGCGCAATCTGATCCTGGTGGCACGCCACCGTGAAACCCTTGAGCCGGTAGCCATCGAGCTGACCCAGCGCTTCGGCGTCGAAGTACTGCTACGCGCCTGCGACCTCAGCCAACCGCTGCGCCTGTCCGGTTTCGTACTCGAGCTGGAAGAGGGCGAGCGGCGCATCGACCTGTTGGTCAACTGCGCCGGCCAACGTACCTATGGCCCGTTTCTCGCCCACGAGTGGGCAGACGAGCAAGACCTGCTGGAGGTGAACATTCTCGCCATGAGCCGCCTGTGCCATGCCATCGGCAACCTCATGGCAGTACAGGGTGGTGGGCAGATCCTCAATGTCGCCGGCCTGGCCGCCGTAGCGCCAGGCCCCTGGATGGCCACCTATGCCGCCAGCAAGGCCTATGTGCTGCATTTCACCGAAGCCCTGCGCGAAGAGCTCAAGCCCACGGGCATCAAGGTTTCGGTCCTTTGCCCCGGCCCGGTGCGCTCTTCGCGCCGGCGTACTCCCAGGCTCGAAGGCAGCCGCCGCTGCCTCAGCCCCGAAGAGGTGGCGCTGTACACCGTGCGCGCATTGGCGAAAAACCGGGCGCTGATCATTCCGGTTCGCCGCAACCGCTGGCTGGCATTCGCCCCGCGCCTGTTGCCCCGCTGGTTGGCGCGCAAGCTTGCAGGCTTCATCCACCGCCGTTACTGCCCGGTCGGAATGGAATAGCCCACTGGGCGAGCGGCGCCTGGCTAAGTACACTCGGCCAGGACACTCACCTTGGAGCAAGTGCTGTGGACGATTTATTCATCAAGATCATCAACCGGGAAATCCCGGCGAAGATCATCTACGAGGACGACCAGGTTCTGGCCTTCCACGACATCGCGCCCCAGGCGCCGGTGCACTTTCTGGTCATCCCGAAAAAACACATCCGTACGCTCAATGACCTGACCGAAGAGGACAAGGGCCTGGCCGGCCACATCCTGTTCACCGCCCAGCGCCTGGCCAAGGAGCTTGGCTGCGACGATGGCTTCCGCGTGGTCATGAACTGTAACGAGCAAGGCGGCCAGACCGTCTACCACATCCACATGCACGTGCTCGGCCAGCGCCAGATGCACTGGCCACCGGGCTGACCCAAGGCAAGCCCACCCCGGGCGATTGAGGTAAACTGTCGGGCATCACTTCAGCGGAGGTGCCCGATGGCTACCGAACGTCACTATTCGCCGCTCGACCGCTTGTTGCTGCAGGCCGATACCGCCATGCGCACCTTGCTGCCCTTCAGCGGCCAACCCTCCCGGCCGTCTCCGGCCATTGTCCAGCCCGACGTCGAGCTCGACGAAAGCCAGACCCGCCACATCGCCGGGCTCATGCGCATCAACCATACCGGCGAGGTCTGCGCCCAGGCGCTGTACCAAGGCCAGGCCCTGACCGCCAAGCTGCCCCAGGTGCGCAAGGCAATGGAGCATGCGGCCGAGGAAGAAATCGACCACCTGGCCTGGTGCGAACAGCGCATCCGTCAATTGGGCAGCCACCCCAGCGTGCTCAATCCGCTGTTCTACGGCATGTCGTTCGGCATCGGCGCGCTCGCCGGCATGGTCAGCGACAAGGTCAGCCTGGGCTTCGTCGCTGCCACCGAGCATCAGGTGTGCAAACACCTGGACGAACACCTGGAGCAGATCCCCCATGAGGACGAAAAGTCCCGTGCCATTCTCGAGCAGATGCGCGTCGACGAAGAGCAACACGCCGATTCGGCCCTTGAAGCAGGTGGATATCGCTTCCCCGCGCCGGTACGTTTCGGTATGAGCATGCTGGCCAAGGTCATGACCAAAAGCACTTACCGCATCTAAGGGCACGCCAATGACGGACCGTATCGACGCCAAGGACCTGGCGCGCGCCGTACAAGCAGGAGTTCTCCAGCCGGGCCAGGACAAGGCCCTGCTGGACTTTCTGCGCCAGCAGCCAGCAGCTCGTGGCAGTTTCCAGCTGGCACACGTCGCCTTCTATTTCGGCGCCCTACTGATCATGGGGGCGATGGGCTGGCTGCTGACCGAAGCCTGGATGCGAATCGGTGATTGGGCGCTGCTGGCCATCGCCGTTCTTTACATCGGTCTTCTCACCCTGTTCGCCCTCAACCTGCAAAAACGCCAGCAACCCATCGCAGCTGGCGTCTTGGCGGCGGTCGCGGTAAGCATCGTGCCCCTGGCTGTCTTTGCCATCGAACGCCTGGCCGGGTGGTGGCCACTGGACGATCGGCAAACGGACTATCACCAGTACTACACCTATGTGCAGGGCGGATGGCTGATGATGGAGGCGGCCACGGTGGTCGCCGGTTTGTTGATGCTGCGCCTGATCCCCTACCCGTTTATCGTGATGCCGATTGCCGTGGCCTTATGGTTCATGTCGATGGACCTTAGCGAGTGGGTGTTCGGCTCGCCGTTCAGCTGGGAACAGCGGCGCACGGTTTCGCTGTGGTTCGGGCTCGGGCTGCTCATGGTGTTTCTGGTGGTCGACGGGCGCACGCGTGAGGATTACGCCCACTGGGGTTACCTGGCAGGGCTGGCAGCGTTCTGGGGTGGGCTGACGATGATCGAAAGCGACAGCGAGCTGGGTAAGGCGCTGTACTGTCTGATCAACCTGGGTCTGATGGCAATGGCGGTGCTGCTGCGCCGGCCGGTGTTCATGGTGTTCGGGGCGCTGGGGGTGGCGGCTTATCTTGGCTACCTGTCTTACGAGGTATTTGCCGAGTCGCTGCTGTTCCCGGTGGTGCTGACCTTGATCGGGTTGGGGGTAATCGGGCTGGGGCTGGGTTATCAGAAGCGCCGGGAGCACCTCAGCCAGTCATTGAGGCGTTGCGTACCCCGTTGGCTGGTAGTGGCTCTCCCAGCCTTGCGCAACTGAAGAGCGTCGGGGCCGCCTTGCGGCCCTTTCGCGACGCAAGGCCGCTCCTACAGACCGCGAACCTTCGAGCGGCCTTGTGTCGCGAAAGGGCTGTGCAGCAGCCCACAAGTCTCAACCCAGCTCAACGATCTCGTAGCCGTGGGTGATTTCCACGCCCGCGCGCTCCAGCATGATCGACGCCGAGCAATATTTCTCTGCCGACAGCTCCACCGCACGCTTGACCTGAGCCTCTTTCAGCCCGCGCCCTTTGACCACGAAGTTCATATGAATCTTGGTAAACACCTTCGGGTCTTCGCTGGCGCGCTCGGCCTCCAGGAAGGCTTCGCAGCTTTCCACCGCTTGGCGCGATTTCTTCAGGATACTCACTACGTCGAAGCTGCTGCAGCCACCCAGGCCGAGCAGGAGCATTTCCATCGGGCGCACGCCCAGATTGCGGCCCCCAGCCTCGGGTGGGCCGTCCATCACCACGACGTGCCCGCTCCCCGATTCGCCAAGGAACATCGCTTCACCGGCCCATTGGATGCGTGCCTTCATCTGTCCGTACTCCTGAATCTCGCAAAAGGGTGTCAGCTTAAGCCTTGTGTGGCTGTCGGAAAAGCTCCACACGTTTGGCATTTGTGCCGAAACATCCTGCAGTGTCTGATAAGCTGGCGCCAATTGACTGACGCGTCGCGTTAGCCGACTCCCCACCAGAGCCTATGGGTCGTATCGAACAGGATTTCGTGATGGTTGCCTCAGCCCTACCCGCCAAGATCAAGAACATCGACAAGCTGCTGATGCACTGCCAGCGCCGCCGCTACACCGCCAAGAGCAACATCATCTGCGCGGGTGACCGGGCCGAAACGCTGTCGTTCATCATCAAGGGTTCAGTCACCATCCTCATTGAGGATGACGAAGGCCACGAGATGATCATCGCCTACCTCAACAGTGGCGATTTCTTCGGCGAACTGGGTTTGTTCGAACCCGCCGGCAGCGATCAGCAGCGCAGCGCCTGGGTGCGCGCCAAGACCGAGTGCGAGGTGGCGGAGATCAGCTATGACAAGTTTCGCGACCTGGCCCGCCAGGACCCGGAGATTCTCTACGCCCTCGGCAGCCAGATGGCCCAGCGCCTGCGCAACACCACGCGCAAGGTGGGCGACCTGGCCTTCTTCGACGTTACCGGCCGGGTCGCCCGTTGCCTGCTGGACCTGTGCAAGCAGCCAGACGCCATGACCCACCCGGACGGCATGCAAATCAAGATCACCCGCCAGGAAATTGGCCGTATCGTCGGGTGCTCGCGAGAAATGGTCGGCCGCGTGCTCAAGGACCTCGAGGAACGCAGCCTGGTCCAGGTCAAGGGCAAGACCATGGTGGTTTACGGTACCCGTTAGTCCTTGGGCAGCGCTGCAAGCACTTCGCTGTAAGCCTTCGACAGGCGCTCGAACCATGGTACAGCGGGCGCCACTTCGTGCAGGGCAATATGACTATCGGCCCGGCAGCGCTGCTCGAGCCCGCAACATTCATTGAAATGATTGACCGCCGCGACCATCGACTCGCGCTCGTTATCCAGCAACAACGCACCATGCACCAGCACCACCGGCCGTTTTCCACCCAGCCCCTGGCGCCAGCGCTGGGCAGTCCCCACCAGCTTGCGGCCATTGAGGTTGACGTTATAGCGGCCGTCGCAGAAGGCCCCGTCGATCTCGCCCACCGAAGCCACACCGCCCCATTCGCGCAGCACATCGCACAACGGCAGGCAGAGGCGTTCATACGCGTTCTCGATACGGCCATGGTCGCCTTCGCTGCGTGGAGCGACATACACCAGCGCCACATTCACTGTCGAATGCGACTGAGGTACCGGCTCACCACCGGTTTCACGCAACAGCACTGGCCAGCCAGCGATCGCCAACTCCGAGCAGGCTGCCTCGAAGTTGTCCAGGCGGCTCATGCGCCGTGGCATGACCAGCGCATGATCCGTCGGGCGCCAGAACAGCACACCACTTTCGTTTTCGCCACGGCAGACCGCAGCCAAAAGATCTTGCTCGGCGTGCAGGCCCTGCTCGACGGTGAGGGCCAGGGGTTGATCGGTCATTGATCCACCTTCGATAAAGCCGGCGATTGCCGGCTTCAACGTTGCTTAGTCCAGTTGCTGCACAGTCTTCTTCACCTGTTCAGGGAAGAACAACCGCTGCAGTTCCAACCCCGGCTGCTCGGCCCGCATGAACGCCTCACCCACCAGGAACGAGTAAACGTCATTGATTTCCATCAACTCGACATCGGCACGGTTGAGAATGCCACTCTCGGTGATGGCCAGGCGATCCCGGGGGATGCGTGGCAGCAGGTCAAGAGTGGTCTCCAGGCTGACTTCGAAAGTATGCAGGTTACGGTTGTTGACCCCCACCAGCGGTGTATCAAGCGTTTTCAACGCACGCTCCAGCTCGTCACCGTCATGTACTTCGACCAGCACGTCGAGACCGACGTCCTTGGCGGTAGCGGCCAACTCGGCCATCTTGACGTCATCGAGCGCCGACACGATCAGCAGCACGCAGTCTGCGCCCAAGGCGCGTGCTTCGATGATCTGATAAGGGTCGACCATGAAATCTTTGCGGATCACCGGCAGCGAAACAGCGGCGCGCGCCTGCTGCAGGTACTCATCGGCACCCTGGAAGTAGTCCACATCGGTCAACACCGACAGGCAAGTCGCCCCGCCCTTTTCGTAACTGACGGCAATTTCCGACGGCACGAAGTTCTCGCGGATGACACCCTTGCTCGGCGAGGCCTTCTTGATTTCGGCGATCACCGCTGGCTGCTTGCGCTTGGCTTGCTCGATCAGGGCATTAGCAAACCCGCGCGGGGCATCCGCCCCCTTGGCTAGGTGCTCCATTTCGGCGAGGCTGACGCGCGCGCTGCGCTCAGCCACTTCCTGGAACTTGCGGGCAACTATCCTTTCCAGCACCGTCGGGACACTCATGCTTCGTTCTCCACCTTGAATACCGCTGTAAAGGCACCCAGCTCCTGCAGCTTTTCCCAAGCCAGCCCGGTGTGCAGCACATCGTGGGCCAGATCCACACCAGCCTTCAGGCTCATGGCGTGATCAGCGGCGTACAACGCAGCGCCCGCGTTGAGCACTATCATCTCGGCAGCCTTCTGGCCATTCTCGGTCTTGCGCCGGCCCAGTGCATCACGGATCAACTCCAACGACGCCTGTGGGTTTTCGACTGCCAAGCCATGCAGGCTCTGGCTCTTCATGCCAAGGTCTTCAGGCTCAACCCAGTATTCGCTGATCTGGTCGTTCTTCAGTTCGGCGACAAAGGTAGGCGCGGCCAGGCTGAACTCATCCAGGCCATCCTTGGAATGCACGACCAGCACATGCTTGCTACCCAGGCGTTGCAGCACTTGCGCCAGCGGGCGGCACAAGGCCTGGCTAAATACACCAACCACCTGGTGTTTCACCCCAGCCGGATTCGTAAGCGGGCCGAGCATGTTGAACAGGGTACGCAGGCCCAGGTCGCGGCGCGGGCCTGCGGCATGTTTCATGGCCGAGTGATGGCTCTGGGCGAACATGAAGCCGATACCGAGGCTGTCAATGCAGCGCCCCACTTGGGTAGGTGTCAGGTTCAGGTAGATGCCGGCAGCTTCCAGCAAGTCAGCGCTGCCGCTCTTACCGGAAACTGCGCGATTGCCATGTTTGGCCACGGTGCAGCCTGCCGCCGCCAGGACGAACGAGGAGGCGGTGGAAACGTTGAAGATGTTGGCGCCATCACCGCCCGTACCGACGATGTCGACTACGCCATCAAGGCTTTTCAGCTCGACCTTGTCAGCCAGCTCACGCATGACCGAAACCGCGCCAACGATCTCGTCGATGCTCTCGCTCTTCATGCGCATGCCCATCAGGAAGGCGCCGATCTGCGCCTCACTGCATTGGCCGGTCATGATCTGGCGCATCACATCGCGCATTTCTTCGGTGGAAAGGTCCAGGTGGCCGACAATACGGCTCAACGCGCTTTTGATATCCATGCTCGGTCCTTAGCGGCGGCCGCCGGTCTGCTTGAGGAAGTTGGCGAACAGCTCGTGGCCCTGCTCGGTCAGGATGGACTCGGGGTGGAACTGCACCCCTTCAATGTTCAGTGTCTTGTGGCGCAGGCCCATGATCTCGTCGACCGAACCATCGTCATGTGCAGTCCAGGCAGTCACTTCCAGGCACTCTGGCAGGGTCTGGCGCTTGACCACCAGGGAATGGTAGCGGGTTACGGTGAGCGGGTTGTTGAGCCCGGCGAACACGCCCAGGTCGCGGTGATATACCGGGCTGGTCTTGCCGTGCATGACCTGGCGGGCACGCACTACATCGCCGCCAAACGCCTGGCCGATTGATTGGTGGCCCAGGCAGACCCCAAGGATCGGCAGCTTGCCGGCGAAATGCATAATGGCCTCGATGGACACACCGGCTTCGCTCGGCGTGCAAGGGCCAGGGGAGACGACGATGCGCTCAGGGTTGAGGGCTTCTATCTCGGCAACGGTGATTTCGTCGTTGCGAATGACTTTGACCTCGGCACCCAACTCGCCAAGGTATTGAACGACGTTGTAAGTGAATGAGTCGTAATTGTCGATCATCAGTAACATCGGGCTAAACCTCTAGAATCTACTGACTTTAAAAGTCGAACCTTCCTACACCAAAAACAGACACGGCGTTGCCACTAGGGGCGCTCGGAAACGGACAGGAAGGCAAACGGGGGCGGGCCGGACAGGCCGGCAAGAGATAAAGTCAGGCGCGCCAACGCCAACGGGCGTGGGCCTTGATAACGCGCATCAAGAGTTTGCTGACGATCAACACGGGATAGGTCTCGCTCATACTTGCAGGCACAGTAGCCTACCGGCGCGGCGGGCGCAATATGCCCGTAAATACGGGAAACGAATGGACTTGGAAGGCATGCCCCGCGATTTGCTAAGGTCGATCGGGTTGTCCTCATAAAAACAATGAAAAGGATGTTCCCAGATGCGAAAAGCACCTTTGCTACGTTTCACCTTGGCTACGTTGGCGCTCGCCTGCAGCCAGGCTTTCGCAGCCCCCTCGCCTTACTCGACAATGATCGTCTTCGGCGACAGCCTCAGCGATGCCGGGCAATTTCCTGACCTGACCGGCGGTACTGCCGGTATGCGTTTTACCAACCGTGATGAGAATGGCAACTTTGCACCTGTCTCGCCGATGATCCTCGGCGCACGCCTGGGTGTGAGCGCGGAAGATCTCAATCCGTCCACGTCCCTCGGCATACGCCCCGACGGCAACAACTGGGCCGTTGGCGGCTACACCACGCAGCAGATCCTGGATTCGATCACCACCACTTCCGAGACAGTCATTCCGCCAGGCCAACCTTTTGCCGGCCTGGTACTACGCGACAAGCCCGGGTATCTGGCCAATGGCTTGCGCGCAGACCCCAATGCCCTCTACTACCTGACCGGTGGCGGCAACGACTTTCTGCAAGGCCTGGTGAGCAGCCCTGCCGATGCCGCCGTCGCAGGATCGCGCCTGGCCGCCAGCGCCCAGGCCCTGCAACAAGGCGGTGCCCGCTACATCATGGTCTGGCTGCTACCCGACCTCGGCCAAACGCCGAATTTCAGCGGCACGCCGCAGCAAAACGCCCTGTCGCAACTGTCCAGCGTGTTCAACCAGTCACTGGTCAGCCAACTGGGCCAGATCGATGCCGAAATCATTCCACTGAACATTCCCGTACTGCTGAACGAAGCACTGGCCAGCCCGACGCAATTCGGCCTGGCCAGCGGGCAGAATCTGGTCGGCACCTGCTACAGCGGCAACAGTTGCGTGGAAAACCCGCTGTACGGCATCAATGGCACCACGCCCGACCCCACCAAGCTGCTGTTCAACGACTCGGTACACCCAACCATCGCCGGCCAGCAACTGATTGCCGACTACGGCTACTCGATCCTTTCCGCACCCTGGGAGCTGACGCTGCTGCCGGAAATGGCCCACGCCAGCCTGCGCGCGCATCAGGACGAACTACGTAATCAATGGCAGGCGCCCTGGCAGGCGGCTGGCCAATGGCAGGCCTTTGTTGCCACTGGCGCGCAAGATCTGGACTTCGACGGCGAGCGCAGTTCTGCCAACGCTGACGGGCGCGGCTACAACCTCACCCTGGGTGGCAGCTACCGGCTGAACGACGCTTGGCGCTTAGGGCTTGCCGGCGGGGTCTATCGCCAGAAACTGGAGGCAGGCGAACAAGACTCGGACTACAAGCTCGACAGCTACCTGGCCAGTGCCTTCGCCCAGTTTCGTGAGGACCGCTGGTGGGCCGACGCAGTGCTGAGCGCAGGGCACCTGGACTATCACGACCTCAAACGCACCTTCGCCCTAGGCGTGAATGACCGAAGCGAGAAAGGTGATACCGACGGCGAAGCCTGGGCTGTGACCGGTCGACTGGGATACAACCTGGCAGCCGATAGCAGTGACTGGCAGCTGGCGCCGTTCATCAGCGCCGACTACGCGCGAGTGAAGGTGGATGGTTATGACGAGAAGAGCGGACGTTCGACGGCCCTGGGCTTCGATGACCAGGAACGCACTTCGCGTCGCCTGGGCGTAGGGTTGCTGGGCAGCGTGCAGGTACTGGCCAGCACCAGGCTGTTTGCCGAGGTGGCGCAAGAACATGAGTTCGAGGATGACCAGCAGGATGTGACGATGCACCTGACGACACTGCCAGCCAATGACTTCACGCTGACCGGGTACACACCGCAGAGCGACCTGACTCGTGCCAGCCTTGGGGTCAGCCATGAGCTGGTGGCGGGGGTGCACCTGCGCGGGAACTACAACTGGCGCAAGAGCGACGAGTTGACCCAGCAAGGAATAAGCTTGGGCGTCAGCGTCGACTTTTAACCGGATGGGGCCGCCATGCGGCCCCACGCCTGAGAATTACTCGGCAGGACGTTGCTCAGCCAACGCCACCGCACGGAACATCGCCCGGCGCTTGTTGATGGTTTCTTCCCACTCCAGCGCCGGCACCGAGTCGGCGACAATGCCGCCACCTGCCTGCACATGCAGTTCGCCGTCCTTGATCACGGCCGTGCGAATGGCAATCGCGGTATCCATGTTGCCATTCCAGGCAAAGTAGCCCACCGCACCACCGTAGACGCCACGCTTGACCGGCTCCAGTTCGTCGATGATCTCCATCGCGCGGATCTTCGGTGCACCCGACAAGGTACCTGCCGGCAGAATCGCCCGCAGTGCATCCATCGCGGTCAAGCCTTCGGCCAGTTGCCCGGTCACGTTGGAAACGATGTGCATGACATTGGAGTAGCGCTCGATCACCATCTTTTCGGTCAAGCGCACGCTACCGGTGGAGGACACACGGCCCACATCGTTGCGGCCCAGGTCGATGAGCATCAGGTGCTCGGCGATCTCCTTGTCGTCCGAAAGCAGGTCATCTTCCAGCGCTCGGTCGGCCTCCTCGTTGGCCCCCCTTGGACGGGTACCGGCAATCGGGCGCACGGTGACCAGATTGTCTTCCACCCGCACCAGCACTTCCGGCGAACTGCCAACAACGTGGAAGTCCCCGAAGTTGAAGAAGTACATGTATGGCGTCGGGTTGAAGCAGCGCAGCGCACGGTACAAGTCTATGGGCGCTGCCTTGAAGTCGATCGACATGCGCTGGGACGGCACCACTTGCATGCAGTCACCGGCCAGGATGTACTCCTTCACGGTGTCCACAGCGCGCTCGTAATCCTCTTGGGTGAAGGAGGAGCGGAACGCCGGCTCTGCCGCCATGGGGCCGCTCAGGTCCAGGCCGCGTCGCGGCGTGATAGGTTCGCGCAGCTTGGCCAGCAGCCCTTGCAGGCGCGCCTGGCCTTGCTCGAAAGCCTGCTCTTCGGACGGATCGACCAGTACGATCGCATGCATCTTGCCGGCCAGGTTGTCGAACACCACCACGGCATCCGAAACCATCAGCAGGATATCCGGCACGCCCAGAGGGTCAGGGTTGGGGCAAGCGCCCAGGCGCTTTTCCACGTAGCGAACGCAGTCATAGCCAAAGTAACCGACCAGGCCACCGTTGAAACGCGGCAGGCCGGCAATGTCAGCGACCTTGTAGCGGTCCTTGAAAGTTTCGACGAATGCCAGCGGGTCTTCGACATCATGGCTTTCGACCTGCACGCCATCGTGCAGAATGCTCACGTGATAGCCATGCACACGCATCACCGTACGCGACGGCAGGCCGATCATCGAATAACGGCCCCACTTCTCACCGCCCTGCACCGACTCGAGCAGGTACGAGTTGGCCTGGTCTGCCAGCTTCAGGTAGATAGAAAGCGGGGTATCGAAGTCGGCCAGGGTTTCACAGGCCAATGGAATGCGGTTGTAGCCGGCAGCGGCCAGGCACAGGAATTCTTCGCGGGTCATGAGTAGCCTCGGAGCAACAATGAGAGTCGGGCAAACGGACGGGCCGGCAAAGGCCGGCGGGCAGAAGTCAGGCGCGCCAACGCCAACGGGCCAGGGCCTTGATGACTTTCATCCACAATTTGCCGGTAACCACCACGGTGGGCTCTCTGTCTTGTGAGGCTTGAAGGTCCGCCAACGTTATCCCAGTGTCGGTGACTACGCAACCAGGCAGCAGCAGGCGCAGGTCGCCTATGACCAGGCTGGGCGCTTCCTCATCGATCGGCCGGCCGTGGTTATAGCCATAGCTCAGCCCAACGCACTGCACGCCGGCAGCCTTGGCCGCCAGCACATCACTGCGCGAGTCCCCCACAAACAGCGCCTGGCCGGGCTCGACGCCGGCCATTTTCATGACGAACAGCAACGCAGCAGGGTCGGGCTTCTTCTGTGGCAGGGTATCGCCGCCGATGATCCAGCGGAAATAACGGCCGATCTTCATCTGGTCGAGCAACGGTGCGACGAAGCGTTCAGGCTTGTTGGTGATCAGTGCCATTTCCACGCCCTGCTTGCGCAGCCAGCGCAAGGTGTCGTGCACACCAGGGTAGACAACCGTCAGATCATGGCTTTCGGCGTACGCCTCCATGAACAGTGCAAGGCCGCGCTCGGCCAGTTCATCGTCTACGGTCGCGTGGTCAAGGCCGCCGGCAAGTGCGCGGCGCACCAGCACCGGTGCGCCGTTGCCGACCCAGTGCCGCACGGCGTCAAGGCCAGCGGCCGGACGGCCAAGTTCGAGCAGCATACGGTCAACGGCTGCGGCCAGGTCGGGGACTGAATCGATCAGGGTACCGTCCAGATCGAACATCACCAGCCTGGGCAGCGTCCCGGGGAACAGCTGCTCGAAACCGCTCATGGGCGGGCCTGAGCCAGTTCGGCGCGCATCTTGGCGATCACTTCCTGATAATCCGGCGCGTTGAAGATCGCCGAGCCGGCGACGAAGGTATCTGCGCCAGCGGCAGCGATTTCGCGGATGTTGTTGACGTTCACCCCACCGTCGATTTCCAGGCGAATATCACGGCCACTGGCGTCGATCAGCGCACGGGCTTCGCGCAGCTTGTCCAAGGTGCCAGGGATGAACTTCTGTCCGCCAAAGCCTGGGTTGACGCTCATCAGCAGCACCATGTCGACCTTGTCCATCACGTACTTCAGCGCGTCCAGGCTGGTAGCCGGGTTGAACACCAGGCCGGCCTTGCAGCCACCGTCACGGATCAGCTGCAGCGAGCGGTCGATGTGCTGCGAGGCTTCCGGGTGGAAGGTGATGTAGCTGGCACCGGCTTCGATGAAGTCACCGATGATGCGGTCTACCGGGCTGACCATCAGATGCACATCGATCGGCGCGGTCACACCGTACTTGCGCAAGGCGGTGCAGACCATCGGGCCAATGGTCAGGTTGGGTACGTAGTGGTTGTCCATCACGTCGAAGTGGACGATGTCGGCACCCGCGGCCAGTACCTTGTCGACATCCTCGCCCAGACGGGCGAAATCGGCGGAGAGAATGGAGGGGGCAATAGCGTAGGGCTGCATGGCGCACCTGTTGGCAGAATCTAGGTGGCGCGCATTGTAACTCAGGGAACTGGATAGGGGCTGATTGGCATCAATCCGTGTGAAGGGGTCACTGGGACGCCAGCATCGGCCTTTTCGCAGGCAGTCCTGCGAAAAGGCCGATCAATCACGCAGGCTGCTGAGTCCTCAGCTTCTCACTGCGCCCGCGCAACCACTCCAGGGTCAGCAGCAGCACCACCGAAAAACCGATCAGCAAGGTCGCCGCCGCTGCAATCGTCGGGCTCAAGTTCTCGCGAATGCCGCTGAACATCTGCCGCGGCAGGGTGGCCTGTTCTGGCCCGGCGAGGAACAGCGTCACCACCACCTCATCGAACGAGGTCGCGAAGGCGAACAGCGCCCCAGAGATCACTCCGGGGGCGATCAGCGGCAAGGTGACCCTGCGAAACGCAACCACCGGTGAGGCCCCCAGGCTGGCAGCCGCACGCACCAGGTTGTAATTGAAGCCTTGCAAGGTCGCCGACACGGTAATGATGACGAACGGCACACCCAGCACCGCGTGCACCAGGATCAGCGAAATGAAGCTGTTACCCATCCCCAACGGGGCAAAGAACAGGTAGCTGGCTACACCAATGATCACCACCGGCACCACCATCGGCGAAATCACCAGCGCCATGACCAGCGACTTGCCCGGAAAATCGGCGCGGGTAAGCCCGATCGCTGCCAGCGTACCGAACACCATGGCCAGCAGCGTGGCCGCCGGGGCGACGATGACGCTGTTCCTCAGGGCGCGCATCCACTCGGCCGAGGCGAAGAAATCGTGATACCACTGCAGGGAAAAGCCTTGCAGTGGGTACACCAGGAAGCTGCCACTGTTGAACGACAGCGGCACGATCACCAGTACCGGCAACACCAGAAACAGCAATATCAGGCCACAAAGGATACGCAGGCTGTAGAACCACACCCGTTCCACGGGCGACATGTATGGGCTAAGCATCACTAGGCTCCTCAGCTCAGGCGCAGGCGGCTGGCACCGACCAGCCAGCTATAGATCAGGTACAGCAGCACGGTCGCCAGCAGCAACAGCCCGCCCAGCGCGGTAGCCATGCCCCAGTTGATGCTGGTGTTGGTATAGAAGGCCACGAAGTAGCTGACCATCTGGTCGTTCGGGCTGCCGAGCAGCGCCGGGGTGATGTAGTAACCGATGGCCAGGATGAACACCAGCAGGCAACCGGCGCCCACGCCCGCGTAGGTCTGCGGGAAGTACACCCGCCAGAAGCTGGCGAACGGGTGGCAACCCAAGGAGATCGCTGCACGCATGTAGCTCGGCGAAATGCCCTTCATCACGCTGTATAGCGGCAGGATCATGAACGGCAAGAGGATGTGGACCATCGAGATGTACACGCCGGTGCGGTTGAACACCAGCTCCAGCGGCTGATCGATGATGCCCATGGCCATCAATGCACTGTTGATCAGGCCGCCTGACTGCAGCAGTACGATCCATGCAGCCACCCGCACCAGAATCGACGTCCAGAACGGCAGCAACACCAATATCATCAGCAGGTTGCCCTGGCGGGTCGGCAGGTTGGCCAGCAGGTAAGCCAGCGGATACGCCAGCACCAGGCAGATGGCCGTGATCACCACACCCATCCACAGGGTGCGGGCAAAGATGTCCAGGTAGATGGACTGGTCGGGGGTGGCCTTGGCCAACTCGCCGAGGTCATCGATACGGTGGTCGACCGATGCCAGCAGGTAATAAGAAGTCACGCTGCTGGTGTTGCGGCGGATCGCCTGCCAGTAAGCCGGGTCGCCCCAACGTTCATCGAGGGCCTGCAAGGCCTCTTTGTAAGAGGCAGGTTCGGCCTTGAACGGCAGCGCCCGAGCGGTCTTGGAGAGCAGGCTGCGGTAGCCGGCCAGCTCCATGTTCAGGCGTTTGGACAGGTCGCCCAAGGTCTGGTTCTTGCGCGATTCGGCCAGGTCCTGGCTCAGGGCCTTGTAAACCTCCTCGCCAGGCAGGCTCTTGCCATCCCACTGCGACACAGCCTGGACCGTGCGCGGCAGGCCGCCGACCACTTCCGGGTTGTCGACGCTCTTGAACAGCAGCGCCGCGATGGGCACCAGGAACACCAGCAGGAGAAACAGCGCCAGCGGCGCGATGAGCGCCTGCGCCTTCCAGCGGTTGACCCGCTCGGCGTGCTTGAGGCGCTGCTTGAGACTTGGACCTGCGCCTTCGTTGAGGGGCACTGCAATGGCCATGGCGAACTCCGCAAAAACAGGGGAACAGGGAGCGCCAGCCAACGGGCCGGCGCTCCTTCGAGGCGCCTTACTTCTTCGCCGCCCAGGCGTTGAAGCGTTGCTCCAGTTGCTCGCTGTTGTCGGCCCAGAAGGCCACATCGATCTGCACCTGGTTGGCGATGTTTTCAGGCGTGGTCGGCATGTCCTTCTTCACCGCGTCCGCCAGCAGCGGCACGGCTTTGGAGTTGGCCGGGCCGTAGGCGATGTTCTCGGAGTAGGTCTTCTGCTGCTCGGGCTGAACGGTATAAGCGATGAATTGCTTCGCTTCCTCGACATTCTTGGCCCCTTTCGGGATGGCCCAAGCGTCGAAGTCGTAGATGCCACCGTTCCACACCACCTTGAGGTTGCTCTCTTTCTGCACCGCAGCAATGCGCCCGTTGTAGGCCGAGCTCATGACCACATCACCCGAGGCCAGGTACTGCGGCGGCTGGGCGCCCGCTTCCCACCACTGGATGCTCGGCTTGAGTTCGTCGAGTTTCTTGAAGGCGCGGTCCACGCCGCCCTTGGTGGCCAGCACCTGGTACACATCCTTGGGCGCAACGCCGTCGGCCATCAGGGCGAACTCGAGCGTGTACTTCGCGCCCTTGCGCAGGCCGCGCTTGCCCGGGAATTTCTTCGTGTCCCAGAAATCGGCCCAGCTGGTCGGGGCTGTCTTGAGCTTGTCAGCGTTGTAGGCCAGCACCGTGGACCAAACGAAGAAGCCCACGCCGCACGGCTGGATGGCGCCCTTCACATAATCGCTTTCGTTGCCGAACAGAGCCGGGTCGAGCTCCTCGAACATGCCTTCATCGCAACCACGGGCCAGTTCTGGCGACTCCACCTCCACCAGGTTCCAAGACACGCTGTTGGTGTCGACCATGGCTTTGATCTTGGCCATTTCACCGTTGTACTCGCCAGCGACGATCTTGCCCTTGCCGGCCTTCTCCCATGGCTCGTAGAACGCCTTGACCTGGGCCGCCTTGTTGGCGCCGCCGAAGGACACTACGGTCAGGTCTGCCGCCATGGCCTGGCCGGCGGCGAACAGGCCAAGGGCCAGGGCGGTCAGTTTCAGCTGCTTGCGCATTATTATTCTCTCCACAGTACAGGGTTGGTGAAGCAATCCATCAGTGGGCTTCGGCAATCGGATCGAGCGCGCGCGCGTGCTCCACCTCCCAGCCCAGCGGTACCACATCGCCCACGGCCAAGGCCGGGTCGAGCTCGGCAATCGGCTGTTTCACGAAAAAGTCAGCCTTGCCACAGACTTCCAGACGTACCCGTACATGGTCGCCCAGGTAGATGAACTCGGCCACGCGGCCGGAGAAGCGATTGACGCAGCTTTGGCTGTGGCCATTGAGGCGCACGCGCTCCGGGCGTACCGACAGGGTCACCGGCTCCCCAGCCTGGCCGACGTTCACCGCCAGCGCCTCGACCCGCTCGCCGCGGGCCAGCTGCACCTGGCAACGATGACCGTCACTGGCCAGCAGCGTGCCGTTGATGCGGTTGTTCTCGCCGATGAAGTTGGCGACGAAGGTGTTGCGCGGCTCCTCATAAAGAGTGCGCGGGTCGGCGATCTGCTGGATCTCGCCCTCATGGAACACGGCCACACGGTCGGACATGGTCAACGCCTCGCCCTGGTCGTGGGTTACGTAGACCACGGTTACACCCAGGCGCTGGTGGATATGCTTGATCTCCATCTGCATGTGTTCACGCAGCTGCTTGTCCAGCGCGCCGAGCGGCTCGTCCATCAGCACCAGCTGCGGCTCGAACACCAACGCCCTGGCCAAGGCCACGCGCTGCTGCTGGCCACCGGAAAGCTGGCCAGGGTAGCGTTTGGCGAAGGCATCGAGCTGCACCATGTTCAGTACCCGCTTGACCCGCTCACTGATGTCGGTCTTGCTCAGGTTGCGCACGCTCAGCGGAAAAGCGAGGTTTTCCGCCACGGTCATGTGGGGGAACAGTGCGTAGTTCTGGAACACCATGCCAATGTCACGTTTGTGCGGCGGCACGTTATTGATGGAGCGCCCGGCCAACTGGATTTCACCGGCGGTCGGGGTCTCGAAACCCGCCAGCATCATCAGGCTGGTGGTCTTGCCCGAGCCGGAAGGGCCGAGCAAGGTGAGGAATTCACCCTTGCGAATGTCCAGGTTGAGGTCTTTGACGATCAGCGATTCGCCGTCGTAGCTCTTCTGCACACCACGGAAACTGACCAGCGTCTCACCGGTGGTCGCGTTCGAATTCGCCTCGCTCATGCCTGCACCTTCTTGTTGGAATGACTGCGTAGGCAAAGACTAAAGAAGACGCAAGCGCCCGGAAATCGGGGGCGCTGAGAGAATGCCATCATCCGGCTGGAAGAATTTGTGTAGGGATTGCCCTACACCGATGGCGGGATTGGAATGCAAGTCTCAGCCAGCCAGCGGGAAAGCGGTGCCTGGCAGATAACCTATGTCGCAAACAGAACGGTCATACCAGCTTGTGCTCCATGGCGTACTTCACCAGTTCAGCCAGCGAGTTGACCTTGAGTTTCTGCATCAACCTCGCCTTGTGGGTGCTGATGGTCTTGCTGGAGAGCGCCAGCTGCTGAGCGATATCGTTGACGTTGGCACCTTGAGCCAAGCGTTCGAACACCGAGAACTCGCGCTCCGACAGCAGAGTATGCAGCGGCCGAGTTTCGGTCAGGCCAACCTCGAAGACCATGCGGTCGGCCAACGCCGGATCGATGTAGCGCCCGCCGCCGGCCACTCGGCGGATTGCGGTCAGCAGCAAAGCAGGGTCACTGTCCTTGGTGGCATAGCCGGCAGCGCCGGCCTTGAGCGCGCGCGCGGCCATCTGCGCTTCGTCGTGCATCGACAGCATCAGGATCGCCGGCGGGTTGTGCAGCGCGCGGATCCGCGCAATCGCCTCCAACCCACTGACACCGGGCATCGAGATATCCAGCAACACCACTTCGCAGGCGGTGTGGCGCAGGGTTTCCAGCAGCTGTTCACCATTACCGGCCTCCCCCACCACCTGCATGTCCTTGGCCAGGCCGATCAACTGCTTGATGCCTTCGCGGACAATGGTGTGGTCTTCGGCCACCAGCACTCGAATCACGATCGTTCTCCTAATCCAACGCTATGGTCACGCTCAGGCTGGTGCCTTCACCTGGCTCGCTATTCAACACCATGCTGCCACCGAGCATCAGTACCCGCTCACGCACCCCCACAAGGCCGAACGAGGTTGGCCGTGGCTGGTCCAGGCAGAACCCGCTACCGTCATCACTGACCGTCATACGCAGTTTTTCGCCCTCGCGCACCAGCTCTACCTCGACACTGTGCGCCTTTGCATGGCGCATGACGTTGGTCAGAGCCTCCTGCAGGATACGGAACAAGCCGATAGCTTTGGCATCGCTCAATGCTGGCAGATTATCCGGTACCTGCACCAGGCAGGGGATCTGCGTGCGCGCTTCGAAGCGCCGTGCCTGCCATTCGATGGCCGAGGCGATACCGGCGTCCAGGATCGGCGGGCGCAACGCCGTTGCCACATCGCGCACCAGCTGGAACAGCTGAGCGATCAGGCGCTTCATGCTGGCCAGGCGCTCGTTCAGCGCAGGGTCAAGCTCGGCAAAAGCCAGTTCGCACATCGACACTTCAAGCTTGAGCACGGTCAGCATCTGCCCCAGTTCATCGTGCACTTCGCGGGCGATACGGGCCTTTTCTTCCTCGCGCACGCTCTCCAGGTGTGCCGACAGTTCACGCAGTTGCTCCTGGGACCTCGCAAGCGCCAGCTCCGCGCGCTTGCTCTGGGTAATGTCCCAGACAATACCGTCCCAGACCACCCGGCCGTTGGCCAGGCGGCGGGTACTGGCCTTGATGTCGGCCCACCGCTGCTCACCTTCACGGGTGAGGATTCGCCCTTGCCAGGACCAGTCCTGATCGCTGGCAATGGCCAAGTCCTGCACCTGGTGGTAGTCAGCACGATCTTGCGGGTGGACCAGATTGCGCAAGCCCATCTGCGGGTGCTGGATCTGCGCGGGCGTATAACCCACCAACGCCTCACTGCCCTCGCTGATGTAGGGGAACTCCGGGTCCCCTTCCGCTGGTGCGGGTTCCAAACGGAACACCAGCCCCGGCACATTGCCAGCAATACCCTTGAGCCGCGCCTCGCTTTCACGCAGCGCCGCCAGGGCGCGGTGGCGTTCGGTGACATCGGCAAGGTACACCACCAGGTACTCGGCATCGCGAAAGCGCAGGAAGCTCAACGACAACTCAACAGGCAACAGACTGCCGTCGGCGCACAGGCATTGGGTTTCGAACTGCCGAGCCCCGGCCTCCCCGGCTCGCGCGGCCCGCCACAACTGCAGCCAGCGGTCCATGCTCAGGTTCGGCTCGAAGTCGCTCAGCGGACGCTCCAGCAACGCCGCCTCGGCATAACCCAGCATGCGCCCCACCGCGTGGTTGGCGTAACGCACGTGACTGTCCCAGTTGACCCAGAGGATGCCCACCGTACTCTGGTCGATGGCGAACTGGCTCAGGCGCAGTGCCTCCTCGCGCACCTGCCGCTCAGCCAGGTGCTCCCGCGCCGCCAGCAGGCTACGCTCGAGCTTGCGCTGCTGGCGGCGCTGCCACACCAGGGTGGCCCCGGCACACAGCAGCAACATGCCGAACAGCAACGCAAGGTTTTGCCAGAAACCGGTGGATTCGCTCAGACGCGGGTATTTGGGCTGCAACCAACGCTGATGCAGTTGCTCCAGCTCTTTGGCGGGCATGGCCTGCAGGCCCCGTTCAAGCACATCGGCCAGCAACGGCCAGTCACGCCGCGAACCCACGCGCAATAATTGCGGCAGGCCGATATCGCCGAGCACTGCCAGGTCACCGAACTCGCTTTCACGGGACAACCGGCTGAGCTGGGCTTCATCCAGCACCGCGTAGCTGGCCTGGCCCCCTACCACCAGTTGCAAGGCCTGGCGCTCGTTGGGCACACCTTGCAGGTTGAGATTGGCGTAATTGCCCCGCAGGTAATCGGCCAGCACGCTGGGCATGCGTACAGCCACACGCTCGTTGGCTTCAAGCTTTTCCAGCTCGACGGCCAACGCACCGGTCCGCGGCCCCACCACAAGTTGCGGCACACGCATATAGGGGTCGCTGAACAACCACAGACGCAAGCTGGCCGGTGTTTGTGTAAGGCCCGGGGCAAAGTCGATTTCACCCGCCTGCAGGGCGTGTTCGAGGCTGGCCTGGTCAGTGAAGTTACGCCAGGTGAGGTCCAGCTTGAGCGCCTGCGCCAGCCAGTTCACCAGCTCGACATTGGCCCCGTAGAGTTGCTGCAGACGGCGGTCGAATTGGGCATAGGGCGCCTGCAGCACCAGGCCGACCCGCAGGCTGCGATGGGTGTCCAGCCATTGCTGCTGGGCAGGTTCGAGTACCACCGCAGGTGCTGCCTCAGGCCTTGCCAAGGCAATCAAGGGTAGCCACAAGCAGCCGATAACCAACAGGCGACGCAATCGCTTCATCTACACGCTCGTCTTGGCAAGGGCGGCCATGCAGCATGGCCGTCGCGGGCAAATACTATTAGGCTGCCGGTATCATTCTGGCCTTGGGTTGATTCATGTTCACACTTTATCGCACGACGCTGGCAATGTGCTGCCTTGCCTCGCTCCTACCACTTGGTGCCCTGGCCGCCGACGCCGAAAAACCAGCAACCGCAGAGGCTGCCGCCGCACCTGCGCCACGCCCACCGCTGCTGGAGCGTAGCCAGGAAGATGCGCAGGCCCTTGAACGCCTGTTGCCCAAAGCCGAGCAGCAAACGCTGGAAGCCGGGTCCGACAGCTTCCTGGCCCTGTGGAAACCAGCCAACGACAGCGACCCGCAAGGCACGGTGATCATCGTCCCTGGCGCCGGAGAAACCGCCGACTGGCCCAATGCGGTCGGCCCATTGCGACGCAAGTTCCCTGACGCCGGCTGGAACAGCCTCAGCATGAGCCTGCCCGACCTGCTCGCCGATAGCCCACAGGCACGGGTCCAGGCCACGCCAGCTGCCGCACCGCAGCCAGAGCAGGGCGAGAGCGCACCGGCAAAGGAAACCCCCGTCGATGCCAACGCCAACGTGGCCCAGGCTACTGCGGCGGATGCCGACACGGCAGAAAGCACCGATGCCGAACAGGCCAGCGAACAGAACGATCAGGCTGATGCCGAACGCATCTTCGCGCGCCTGGATGCTGCGGTGGCGTACGCTCAGCAACAGAACTCACGCAGCATCGTGCTGATCGGCCATGGCAGCGGCGCCTACTGGGCAGCCCGCTACCTGGGCGAAAAGCAACCACCGCAGGTACAGAAGCTGGTGATGATCGCCGCGCAGACCCCGGCAAGGGTCGAGCACGACCTGGAAAGCCTGACACCTACCCTCAAAGTGCCGACTGCCGATATCTACTACGCAACCCGCACCGGCGACCGCAATGCCGCCATGCAACGCCTGCAGGCCAGCAAGCGCCAGAAAGACAGCCAGTACAAGCAGCTTTCGCTGATTGCGATGCCGGGGAACAAGAGCGCGGAACAGGAACAGTTGTTCCGCCGGGCCAGGGGGTGGATGAGCCCGCAGGAATGAAGTGACGGGCCAGCTCCGGCCGTTGCACCAGCAGGCTGGCTGCCACAGGTACAGCGCCGCTTGCCGGTGACAGGGGCCTTAGAGCCCCCGCCGTTTACGGATCAACGCATAAGCCTGGTGCAGCTCTCGAGTGCGTTCGGTCGCCTCCCTGAGCTGCGCTTCACTGGCACCGCTCCCGGCCAGCTTGTCCGGATGGTGCCGGCTGACCAGCCGGCGATAGGCCTGCTTGACCCGGTCGCCTTCCGTATCGGCATCTATCCCCAGCAAGCGCAGCGCAGCCGCATAGGTCATGACGCTACTGGCCGTGCTCATTTTGCGTGGCTCATATTCCAGCGACATGGCCTGCACCTGGCGCCGGCTGAGCCCCAGCTTCTGCCCCCAGTCCAGCAGCAGTTCCCGCTCATGATCCCCGGCCTTGCCGTCAGCCCAGGCCATACGCCAACACGCCCGCAACGTGCCCTCGGCCGCATGTGGCTGCAAGCGAATGCGACGCAGGTGGTGGGCCAATCGGTCCTTGCCCGCCTTGCCGCGGTTGAAGGCGGCAATCGCGCGCATCCTGGCGGCCTCGGCCAGGCCCAGCCGGACCATCTCCTGGCGCGCCTGCTGAATATGCTGTTCACCCACTCGCCCATCGCTTTTGGCCAGCCGCCCAAGCAGGACGAACAACAACTCCTCGTCACGCAGGGCCGGCCGGCCTCCCAACCGTTCGCGCATGTCTTCCCAGCTCTGCACACGCAGGCGCCGATCCATGGCTTGGCCAAGCAATGCCCCCAGCAGCGCGCCAGGGATGCTGGCGACAGCGAAACCCGCGCCTAGCCCGATTACCGTGCCTGGCCACCACATCTCAGGCACGCTCGCGTATAAGGCGTTCGGCCTCGGCCAGGCGCTCCTGGGTACCGACATCGACCCAGGCGCCACGGTAGTGCTCGCCGGTCACCTTGCCTGCCGACATGGCTTGGCGCAGAAGTGGCGCCAGTTTGAAGGCCCCCGCCTGGCAACCTGCGAACAAGGCTGGATGCAGCACTGAAAGGCCGCTGAAGGTCAGGGTGCCAGGGGTCTCGTCACCGTCCACCACCTGCCCACCTTGCAGGCGGAAGTCGCCCCGCCCGTGATGGCCAGGGTTATCGACCAGCACCAGATGCGCCAGGCCCTGCAGCGGTGCACGCAAGCGCGCGAACGGGTAATCGGTCCAGACATCGCCATTGACCAGCAGGAACGGGGCGTCGCCCAGCAAAGGCAATGCCTGGAATATGCCGCCCCCCGTCTCCAGCGGCTCGCCCTCAGGGGAGTAGCGAATGCTCAGGCCGAAGCGGCTGCCATCGCCGAGGTGATCTTCGATCTGCTGGCCAAGCCAGGCGTGGTTGATCACCACGTCGGTAAAACCGGCTGTCGCCAGCGCACGCAGGTGGTATTCGATCAACGGCTGGTCGGCCACGGGCAGCAACGGCTTTGGCGTGTGCAGGGTCAGCGGGCGCATGCGCTCGCCCTTGCCTGCGGCGAGAATCATCGCTTTCATCCACGCGCTCCGGCCTTGAGTTCGGCGATCAACTGGCCGAGCTCGGCCAGTTCAGGGCGACGGCCGACCACTTCGTCTATATAGGCGAAGAAACGCGGCACATCAGCCAGGTAGCGCGGCTTGCCGTCACGGTGGCAGATACGCGCGAAGATGCCGATCACCTTCAGATGGCGCTGCACACCCATCAGGTCGCTGGCGCGCTGGAAATCTTCGAACGACGGCTGAACCGGGATCCCGGCGGCTTGCGCTTTGTCCCAGTAGTTGCGCAACCAGCCTTCGACTCGCGCTTGTGGCCAACTGAGGAAAGCGTCCTTGAACAGGCAGGTAATGTCATAGGTGACCGGACCGTACACCGCGTCCTGGAAGTCGAGCACGCCCGGGTTCGGTTCGCTCTGCATCAGGTTGCGCGGCATGTAGTCGCGGTGCACCAGCACCTTGGGTTGGGCAAGGGCACTGTCGATCAGCAACTGGCTGATGCGCTGCCAACTGGCCTGCTGCGCCTCGTTGAAGGCCAGGCCGAGCTCACGCCCGACATACCACTCGGGGAACAGCTCGACCTCACGGCGCAGCAAGGCGTCGTCATAGCTCGGCAACGGCGCTTCCATCGGCAGGCGCTGGAACGCCAGCAGGGCGTCGATCGCGTCGGCAAACAATGCATCGGCGTTATCCGGGTTAATGATGTCGAGGTATGTCTGATGGCCCAGATCCCCCAGCAACAGGAAACCACGGTCCAGATCTTGGGCATGAATCACCGGTACATGCACGCCCGCACTGGCCAGCAGATGGTCGATGGCAACGAACGGGCGGCAGTTTTCCTGTGGCGGCGGCGCATCCATGATCACAAAACTGTGGCCTGCGCCCTGCCAGCGGAAGTAACGGCGAAAGCTCGCATCGCTGCTGGCGGCGGTCAGGCTGCCTTCGGGCACCTCGCCCCAGGCGTTGTTGCGGAAAAGAACATTGAGCTGCTCGGCGAGCCAGACAGTCAGTTGTTGCAGGCGTACATCGTGGTCAGGCATTACAAGGGTCTCCGACGGCCCTAGCCGTCAAGCGGGTCATGCTTTATTATCCAGCATCTTTTTCAGACCATCGAGAGGCGTGCGGCCCCACACGCGGGCAGATGGCACGCAGGAAGCCCGGACTAATAAGATGGCATTGAAATCCCCCGCGTTTCGTAGAAAGTTTCCGTTGCTGGTCACCGGCGGTCTGCTGGCCCTGCAATCTTTTGCCACCTCGTACGTGGTAGCAGCCGAGCAGTTCGACTGCCAAGTGTCCGCCTCCGGTGGTTGGGACTGCAAGCCCAAGAGCCCAGTCAACAACTTGCCACCGCGCCCAGTGCATGACGGCGCTGCGCTCACTTCCGGCACCGAGGCCCCATCGGCCGAGGCCGAAAGTGCTGACAAGCCGGTGCTGGTCACCGAGAGCAAAGGCCGTGGCCTGAAGTCGCGCAGCGAGGATTACAGCCATCTCGATTGGGTCCCGCGCGAAAAGCTCACCGCTGCCCAGCTGGCCGAAACCGGCCCGTACTGCGGTGGCGCGTACATCGAGCCGACTCGCCCAGGCATGGCCGACACCACGCCCAAGGACGAATCGCCGACCTACATCAACGCCAAGGTCTCCAAGTACCAGCAGGAGCAGCAGATCGCTACCCTCGCCGGTGACGTGGTCATGCGCCAAGGCAGCATGCAGGCCGAAGCCGATGAGGCCAACCTGTACCAGGCCGAGAACCGTGGCGAGCTCAAGGGCAACGTCAGGATTCGCGACAACGGCTCGCTGGTCGTGGGCGACGAGGCGCAGATCCAGCTCGACACGGGCGAAGCCCAGGTCGACAACGCCGAATACGTGATGCACAAGTCGCACATCCGCGGCAACGCCCTGTACGCCAAGCGTAGCGAGAACGCCATCATCCGCCTCAAGGATGGTACCTACACCACGTGCGAACCGGGCAGCAACGCCTGGCAGCTCAAGGGCAACAACATCACCCTGAACCCGGCCACCGGCTTCGGTACCGCGACCAACGTCACCCTGCGGGTCAAGGATTTCCCGGTGTTCTACACACCGTACATCTATTTCCCGATCGACGACCGTCGCCAATCCGGCTTCCTGCCACCGTCGTTCAGCAGCACCAGCGACACCGGCTTCATGCTGGTCACGCCGTACTACTTCAACCTGGCGCCCAACTACGACGCCACGTTGTACCCGCGTTACATGACCAAGCGTGGCTTGCTGATGGAAGGCGAATTCCGCTACCTGACCAAGTCCAGCGAAGGCCAGCTCGGCGGCGCGTACCTGAATGACAAGAACGACGATCGCAAAGAGCAGACTGATTACGAAGATCAGCGCTGGATGGTCAACTGGCAGCACAAAGGTGGCCTGGACGAGCGCCTGTTGGCCGAGGTGGACTACACCGACATCAGCGACCCGTTCTACTTCCAGGACCTGGAGTCTGACCAGATCGGCGTCGAGAGCAAAGATGCGCTGAACCAGCAAGGCGCACTGACCTATCGCGGCGACAGCTACCAGGCTCGCCTGAACTTGCAGGCCTACGAGATGGCCACCATCTCGAAGATCACCCCATATAACAAGCTGCCTCAAATCACCCTGAACGGCATGCTGCCGTACCACCCGGGTGGCTTCGACTTCAGCTACAAGACCGAAGCCGTGCGCTTTGATCGCGACCTGAAGAACGGCCCCGTCTTCAACGAAGATGGCCAGCTGGACACTACTGCCGGTCGCGACGGCCAGCGTCTTGACGAGAACATCTTCGGCCTGGCAAGGGCCAACGGTAACCGCCTGAACATCGCGCCGGCCATCAGCCTGCCGATGGAGGCCAGCTACGGCTACGTGAAGCCGAAGCTGACCTACATGTACACCAACTACGATCTGGACCTGGACAGCGAAGGTAAAAGTGACCTTGCCGATGCCGAGCAAGCCACACGCGACCTGCGCGGTGACTTCTCGAGCAGCCAGAGCCGCGACATCCCGATTTTCAGCGTAGACAGCGGCCTGTACTTCGACCGCGACACCTCGCTGTTCGGCACCAACTACCGTCAAACCCTCGAACCGCGTCTGTTCTATCTCTACGTCCCGTACAAAGACCAGATGGACATCCCGCTGTTCGACACGGGTGAAACGCTGTTCAGTTACGACTCCCTGTTCCGTGAAAACCGCTTCAGCGGCACCGACCGCATCGGTGACGAGAACAAGCTGTCGCTGGGGCTGACCACGCGGTGGATCGAAGAAAACGGCTTCGAACGCCAGTTCCTGAGCGTTGGCCAGGCTTACTACTTCAAGGACCGCAAGGTCCAGCTGCCAGGCATCGACTATCGTACCCGCACCGACTCGCAGGCAGATGTGTCGCCTTACGCCCTGCTGTACGGCTACCGCTTCAACCGCGACTGGCGCTTCAACGCCAACTACAACTGGGACCCGGAAACCAGCAGCCCACGCTCGGGTGCCGCGATGTTCCATTACCAGCCGGAAGACAACCCGAACAAGGTCGTCAACCTGGGCTATCGCTACCGCAACGACACCATCGCCTACGACTCCACCACCGGTACCTGGAAAGTGGGCGGCGGCGACTATGGCACGCCGGGCAGCGCGAACTACATCAAGGATTACTACAAGATCCAGCAGCACGACTTCTCGGTCATCTGGCCGATCGTGCCGCAATGGAGCGTGATCGCCCGCTGGCAGCACGATTACAACCGCAACCGCACCCTGGAAGCCATGGGCGGTTTCGAGTATGACAACTGCTGCTGGAAACTGCGTCTGATCAACCGCTACTGGATCGACTACGACGACTTCAGCCAGGCTACCCCACAGAACGAGAAAGGCGACCACGGCATCTTCCTTCAGATCGTGCTCAAAGGTCTCGGTGGTGTGGTAGGCAACAAGGTCGAATCGTTCCTCGACGAAGGCATTCAAGGTTACCGTACACGTGAAGACCAAGCTTATTGATCGTCTGCGCCCAGTGTTGCTGGGCGCTGTATTGCTGAGTGGCGCGGTGCATGCCGCGGTGCAACCCCTGGATCGTGTGGTGGCCATCGTCGACAACGACGTGGTCATGCAAAGCCAACTGGACCAGCGCGTCCAGGAGGTTCAGCAAACCATCGCCAAGCGCGGCGGCGGCGTACCGCCGACCAGCGCGCTGGAGCAGCAGGTACTGGAACGCCTGATCGTCGAGAACCTGCAGCTGCAGATCGGTGAACGTTCGGGCATCCGCATCACCGACGAGGAACTCAACCAGGCCATCGGCACCATTGCCCAGCGCAATGGCATGTCGCTGGACCAGTTCCGCGCCGCGCTGGCCCGCGACGGCCTGTCGTTCGACGACGCCCGCGAGCAGGTCAAACGCGAGATGATCATCAGCCGCGTGCGCCAGCGCCGTGTGGCCGAGCGCATCCAGGTTTCCGAGCAGGAAGTGAAAAACTTCCTCGCCTCGGACCTGGGCAAGATGCAGATGTCCGAAGACTACCGTCTGGCCAACATCCTCATCCCAACCCCGGAAGGCGCCAACTCGGACGACATCCAGAAGGCTGCGCGCAAGGTCGGTGACGTGTACCAGCAACTGCGCCAGGGCGCTGACTTTGGCCAGATGGCGATTGCCAACTCGGCCAGCGAGAACGCCCTTGAAGGTGGCGAGATGGGCTGGCGTAAAGCTGGCCAGTTGCCGCCGGAATTTGCCAAGCTGCTCAGCAGCATGGCCACGGGCGACATCACCCAGCCACTGCGCATCCCTAGCGGCTTCATCATCATCAAGCTCGAAGAGAAGCGCGGCGGCAGCGAAAACGTGCTGCGTGACGAAGTGCATGTACGCCACATCCTGATCAAGCCAAGCGAAATCCGCAGCGAAGCCGCCACCGAGCAGCTGGCTGAGCGCCTGTACGAACGGATCAAGGACGGCGAAGACTTCGCCGAGCTGGCGAAAAGCTTCTCGGAAGACCCGGGTTCAGCGCTTAACGGCGGTGACCTCAACTGGGTCGATCCGAACAGCCTGGTACCGGAGTTCCGCGAGCAGATGGCCAACGCCCAGCAGGGTGTCGTGACCAAACCGTTCAAGACCCAGTACGGCTGGCATGTCCTGGAAGTGCTGGGCCGTCGTGCCACCGACAGCACCGAACAGGCACGCGAGCAGCAGGCAATGAACGTACTGCGTAACCGCAAGTACGACGAAGAGCTGCAGACCTGGCTGCGCCAGATCCGCGACGAAGCCTACGTTGAAATCAAGCTGCCTGGCGCTGACCAGGCCGCACAGTGAAGCCCCTGCGCTTCGCCATCACTCCCGGCGAACCGGCTGGCATAGGCCCCGACCTGTGCCTGCTGCTCGCCGCCGAGCCCCAGCCTCACCCCCTGATCGCCATCACCAGCCGTGACCTGCTCGCCGAGCGGGCCACGCAGCTGGGGCTGGCCGTCAACCTGCTTGCGGTAGCGCCGGGCCAGTGGCCTGACCAGCCGGCGCCGGCAGGTAGCCTCTACGTCTGGGATACTCCCCTGGCCGCCCCCGTGGTGCCGGGCATGCTGGACAAGGCCAACGCGGCTTTTGTCCTGCAGACCCTGACGCGGGCCGGGCAAGGCTGCCTTGAGGGGCATTTCGCAGGGATGATCACGGCCCCTGTGCACAAGGGTGTGATCAACGAAAGCGGCATCGCCTTTTCCGGCCATACCGAATTCCTGGCAGAGCTGACCCACACCGCCCAGGTCGTGATGATGCTGGCGACCCATGGCCTGCGCGTGGCGCTGGTAACCACGCACCTGCCACTGCGCGACATCGCGGACGCTATCACCCCTGAGCGCCTGGAGCGGGTTACCCGCATCCTGCATGCCGACATGCGCGACAAGTTCGGCATCGCCAACCCACGCATCCTGGTCTGCGGGCTCAACCCGCATGCCGGCGAAGGCGGCCACCTGGGCCGCGAAGAAATCGACATCATCGAACCGGCACTGGCCCGCCTGCGCACCGAAGGCATGGACCTGCGCGGCCCGCTGCCGGCCGATACCCTGTTTACCCCCAAATATCTGGAGCACTGCGACGCGGTGCTGGCGATGTACCACGACCAAGGCCTGCCTGTACTCAAGTACAAAGGTTTCGGCGCTGCAGTCAACGTGACCCTGGGCCTGCCGATCATCCGCACGTCGGTCGATCACGGCACCGCCCTGGACCTTGCCGGTACCGGCAACGTCGACACCGGCAGCCTGCGCGTCGCCCTGGAAACCGCCTACCAGATGGCCGAGAACCGACCATGAACGAGCATTATCAACACCGGGCGCGTAAGCGCTTCGGTCAGAACTTCCTGCATGACGCTGGCATCATCGACCGCATCCTGCGCGCCATCAATGCCAAAGCCGGCGAACACCTGCTGGAGATCGGCCCGGGCCAGGGCGCCCTGACCGAGGGCCTGCTGGGCAGCGGCGCACAGCTGGACGTCGTGGAGCTGGACAAAGACCTGGTGCCGATCCTGCAGCACAAGTTTGCCGGACGCGACAACTTCCGCCTGCACCAGGGCGATGCCCTGAAGTTCGATTTCAACCAGCTGGGCGTGCCGGCACGCAGCCTCAAAGTCGTAGGTAACCTGCCCTACAACATCTCCACGCCGTTGATTTTTCACCTGCTCAGCCACGCCGGGCTGATTCGCGACATGCACTTCATGCTGCAGAAGGAAGTGGTCGAGCGCATGGCCGCAGGGCCTGGCGGCGGTGACTGGGGCCGGCTGTCGATCATGGTGCAGTACCACTGCCGGGTCGAGCACCTGTTCAACGTAGGCCCAGGTGCGTTCAACCCGCCGCCGAAGGTGGACTCGGCCATCGTACGCCTGGTACCGCATGAGGTGCTGCCGCACCCGGCCAAGGACCACCTGCTGCTGGAACGCGTCGTGCGCGAAGCCTTCAACCAGCGCCGCAAGACGCTGCGCAATACCCTCAAAGGCCTGCTCGACAGCCAGGCCATCGAGGCCGCTGGCGTGGATGGCAGCCTGCGCCCCGAGCAGCTGGACCTGGCCGCATTCGTACGCCTGGCAGACCAGCTGGCAGACCAGCAAGCCTGACAGCGCTGGCACCGGCGTCTTCGCGGGCAACCTGCGAAGACGCTGCCACAGCCCAAGACTTTAAAGCCCCCTCCCTCCCCGACACCACTGGCCCTCCCCCCCGCCAATGGCCTAGACTGCATGTATCGCCGTATTCGCTTGTTTGACCAAGGCCCATGCATGTCCGATCCCCGTTACCAGATCGACGTCAGCGTCGTGACCCGCTATCTGAAAGACCAATCCGACCCCGAAAGCGATCGCTTTGCATTCGCGTACACCATAACAGTGCAGAACAATGGCTCGATCAAAGCCAAGCTGATGTCTCGACACTGGCTGATCACCAACGGTGATGGTGAAGTGGAGGAGGTACGCGGCGCAGGTGTGATCGGCCAACAACCGACCATCGAGCCGGGCCAGAGCCACACGTACAGCAGCGGTGCAGTGATCAGCACCCGCGTGGGCACCATGCAGGGCAGCTACCAGATGTTCGCCGAGGACGGCAAACGCTTCGAGGCCGACATTGCCCCCTTCCGCCTGGCGGTGCCGGGGGCCCTGCACTGATGGCTACCTACGCCGTCGGTGACCTGCAAGGCTGCCTGCAACCCCTCAAGTGCCTGCTGGAGCGCGTCAAGTTCGACCCGGCTGTGGATCGCCTGTGGCTGGTCGGTGACCTGGTCAACCGCGGGCCTGAATCGCTGCAGACACTGCGCTACCTCTACTCGATCCGCCACTCGCTGACCTGCGTGCTGGGCAACCATGACCTGCACCTGCTGGCTGCATGGCAAAATGTCGAACGCCTGAAGAAAAGCGATACCCTGCGCGAAATCATCGAGGCGCCAGATGCCGATCAACTGCTCGACTGGCTGCGCCAACAGAAGCTGCTCCACTATGACGAGCCGCGCGGCATTGCCTTGGTGCACGCTGGCATCCCCCCCCAGTGGACACTGGGCAAAGCCCTGGAGCTGGCTGGCGAAGTCGAGGAGGTGCTGCGCGATGACGAGCGCCTGAAGCTGTACCTCGATGGCATGTACGGCAACGAGCCGAACAAGTGGAGCAAGAACCTCAGCGGCGTCGAGCGCCTTCGGGTGATCACCAACTACCTGACCCGCATGCGCTTCTGCACTGGCACAGGCAAGCTCGACCTCAAGAGCAAGGAAGGGCTGGGCACGGCACCGAAAGGTTACAAGCCCTGGTTCGCGCACAAGGACCGCCGCTCGCGGCATGTGAAGATCATCTTTGGCCACTGGGCCGCACTCGAAGGGCGCGTCGAGGAGCCCGGCATCATCGCCCTCGATACGGGCTGTGTATGGGGTGGCACCATGACCCTCTACAATGTCGACAGCGGTGAATACCTGCGCTGCGACTGCGCCGACGACGGCACCCTGCGCCCGCCGGCACAACCGACTAAACTTAACGATCAGCCCTGAAGGAAAGCCCTACCCATGAGCGAATTCAAACGCATCCCTCCCGAGCAGGCCCTGGCCTTGCGCGCGCAAGGTGCGGTCGTCGTCGACATTCGCGACCCGCAGGCCTATGCCGCCGGCCACATCGCCGGCGCCCGGCACCTGGACAATCATTCGGTTGCCGACTTCATCCGCAATGCCGACCTGGATGCCCCGACCCTGGTGGTCTGCTACCACGGCAACTCCAGCCAGAGCGCGGCCGCGTACCTGGTCGGCCAAGGTTTTTCCGACGTTTACAGCGTCGATGGCGGCTTCGAGCTGTGGCGCACCACCTACCCGGACGAGACCGCGCAAGGCACCCCAGAATAATTTTTTAATTCCACTCCAGCCCGCGCCCCACGCGGGCTCGCGCCTCACCTGACGAACGGTCGCCGACAACTTCTGCGCCGCTTGCCCTTGACCTTGCGGATAACCAACTATTCTTAAGCGCAGGCCATCCAAAAAAGGGGAGAGCCGGTACACCGGCGTGCGGGTCATCGGTAGCGTTACAGGGTGTTCTGGGGGGTATACAGCAATCGGCAAGCCCGGTTGCATGCCAGCATCAGCTGACTGATCCGGCGTCGTCTCCACGTATCGAGCGAGGTGACGTCATGAGTATTTTTAGCCACTTCCAACAACGTTTCGAGTCTACGCGCCAGGAAGAACTCTCGCTGCAGGAGTACCTCGAGCTGTGCAAAGAGGATCGCAGTGCCTACGCATCGGCGGCTGAACGGCTGTTGCTGGCCATCGGCGAGCCGGAACTGATCGACACCTCAAGCAACTCCAGACTGTCGCGCATTTTCTCCAACAAGGTGATCCGCCGGTATCCGGCCTTTGCCGACTTCCATGGCATGGAAGAGTGCATCGACCAGATCGTTTCCTACTTCCGCCACGCCGCCCAAGGCCTTGAAGAGAAGAAACAGATCCTCTATCTGCTGGGCCCGGTGGGTGGCGGCAAATCGTCGCTGGCCGAAAAGCTCAAGCAGCTGATGGAAAAGGTCCCTTTCTACGCGATCAAGGACTCGCCGGTTTTCGAGTCGCCGCTGGGCCTGTTCAACGCCACTGAAGATGGCGCCATCCTCGAAGAAGAGTACGGCATCTCGCGGCGCTACCTGAACACCATCATGTCGCCATGGGCCACCAAGCGCCTGCAGGAGTTCGGTGGCGACATCAGCAAGTTCAGGGTGGTCAAGCTGTACCCCTCGATCCTCAACCAGATCGCTATCGCCAAGACCGAACCAGGCGACGAAAACAACCAGGACATCTCGGCCCTGGTCGGTAAGGTGGATATCCGCAAGCTCGAGGAATTCCCGCAGAACGATGCCGACGCCTACAGTTACTCGGGCGCGCTTTGCCGGGCCAACCAGGGCCTGATGGAATTCGTCGAGATGTTCAAGGCGCCCATCAAAGTCCTGCACCCGCTGCTGACCGCCACCCAGGAAGGCAACTACAACAGTACCGAAGGCCTGGGCGCGATCCCTTATTCCGGGATCCTGCTGGCCCACTCCAACGAATCGGAGTGGCACACCTTCCGCAACAACAAGAACAACGAGGCGTTCATCGACCGGATCTACATCGTCAAGGTGCCGTACTGCCTGCGCGTCAGCGACGAGATCAAGATCTACGACAAACTGCTGGTCAACAGTTCGCTGGCCAAGGCCCATTGCGCACCCGATACGCTCAAGATGCTCGCCCAGTTCACGGTGCTCTCACGCCTGAAGGAGCCGGAAAACTCCAACATCTACTCCAAGATGCGTGTCTACGATGGCGAAAACCTCAAGGATACCGACCCGAAAGCCAAATCGATCCAGGAGTACCGCGATTCTGCGGGTGTCGATGAAGGGATGAACGGCCTGTCCACGCGTTTTGCCTTCAAGATTCTCTCCAAGGTGTTCAACTTCGACCCGCACGAAGTGGCGGCCAACCCCGTGCACCTGCTCTATGTGCTGGAACAGCAGATCGAACAGGAGCAATTCCCGGCGGAAGTGCGTGAACGCTACCTGCGCTACCTGAAGGAATACCTGGCGCCACGCTACATCGAGTTCATCGGCAAGGAAATCCAGACCGCCTACCTCGAGTCCTACAGCGAATACGGTCAGAACATCTTCGACCGCTACGTGCTGTACGCCGACTTCTGGATCCAGGATCAGGAATACCGCGACCCGGAAACTGGCGAGATCCTCAACCGCATTGCCCTGAACGAAGAGCTGGAAAAGATCGAAAAACCGGCTGGCATCAGCAATCCGAAGGATTTCCGCAACGAGATCGTCAACTTCGTACTGCGTGCCCGTGCCAACAACAACGGCAAGAACCCAAGCTGGCTCAGCTACGAGAAGCTGCGGGTGGTGATCGAGAAGAAAATGTTCTCCAACACCGAAGACTTGCTGCCAGTCATCAGCTTCAACGCCAAGGCCAGCAAAGAAGATCAACAGAAACACAACGACTTCGTCACGCGGATGGTGGAGCGTGGCTACACCGATAAACAGGTGCGCCTGCTGTCGGAATGGTACCTGCGGGTCAGGAAATCGCAATAAAGCGGCAAGCTGCCCCTGCAGCAAGCTCCAAGCCGCCAGCAGCAAGCTGCAAGTTGTGCGCGCTCGGTTCAAACCCGACGCCACAGCCTGCAGCAGCGCTGGCTGCTCTTTCTTGAAGCTTGTGGCTTGAAGCTTGTGGCTTGCAGTTGCAGCTGCATCCAGTCACCGGAGGGACCATGAGCTACGTTATCGACCGACGCCTGAACGGCAAGAACAAGAGCACGGTCAACCGCCAGCGTTTCTTGCGGCGCTACCGTGAACACATCAAGAAAGCCGTCGAAGAGGCCGTAAGCCGTCGCTCCATCATGGACATGGAGCACGGCGAGCAGATCAGCATCCCGGGACGTGATATCGACGAACCGGTGCTGCACCATGGCCGCGGCGGCAAGCAGACCATCGTGCATCCGGGCAACAAGGAATTCACTGCTGGCGAACATATCGCCCGGCCGCAGGGCGGTGGCGGCGGTGGTGGCCGCGGCAAGGCAGGCAACTCCGGCGAGGGCATGGACGACTTCGTCTTCCAGATCACCCAGGAAGAGTTCCTCGAGTTCATGTTCGAAGACCTCGAGCTGCCCAACCTGGTCAAACGCCACCTGACCGGTGCCGACACCTTCAAGACCGTGCGCGCCGGTATCGCCAACGAAGGCAACCCGTCGCGCATCAATATCGTGCGCACCCTGCGCTCGGCCCATGCCCGGCGTATCGCCTTGACCGGCAGCAGCCGCGCACTGCTGCGCGAGGCGCAGAAGGAACTGGCCCGGTTGAAAGTCGAGGAGCCCGACAACTTCACCGACATCCAGGAGGTCGAGCAAGAGATCGAGCGGCTCAAGGCCCGTATCAACCGCCTGCCGTTCCTGGATACCTTCGACCTCAAGTACAACCTGCTGGTCAAGCAGCCCAACCCCAGTTCCAAGGCCGTGATGTTCTGCCTGATGGACGTGTCCGGCTCGATGACCCAGGCCACCAAGGACATCGCCAAGCGGTTCTTCATCCTGTTGTACCTGTTCCTCAAGCGCAACTATGACCGCATCGAGGTGGTGTTCATCCGCCACCACACCAGTGCCCGCGAAGTGGACGAAGAAGAGTTCTTCTATTCCCGCGAGACCGGCGGCACCATCGTTTCCAGTGCACTCAAGATGATGCAGGAGATCATGGCCGAACGTTACCCGGCCAGTGACTGGAACATTTATGCCGCCCAGGCTTCCGACGGCGACAACTGGAACGACGACTCGCCCATCTGCCGTGAGATCCTTTCCAAACAGATCATGCCGCACGTGCAGTACTACACTTACGTGGAGATCACCCCCCGCGAGCATCAGGCGCTGTGGTACGAATACGAGCGTATCGGCGAGGCTTTCCCCGACACGTTCGCCCAGCAGCAGTTGGTTTCGGCCGGTGACATTTACCCGGTCTTCCGTGAACTCTTCCAGCGCAGGTTAGCCACATGAGCGCCAGAGAACAGAGACGCCAACCCATTTCCACCGGGTCCGAGTGGACGTTCGAGCTGATCCAGACCTACGATCGGGAAATCGGCCGTTTGGCCGAACGTTATGCCCTGGACACCTACCCCAATCAGATCGAAGTGATCACAGCCGAGCAGATGATGGACGCGTATGCCTCCGTCGGCATGCCGCTGGGCTATCACCACTGGTCCTACGGTAAACAGTTCCTCAGCACCGAGAAGTCCTATAGCCGCGGCCAGATGGGCCTGGCCTACGAGATCGTGATCAACTCCGACCCCTGCATCGCCTACCTGATGGAAGAAAACACCATGTGCATGCAGGCACTGGTGATTGCCCACGCCTGCTATGGCCACAACAGTTTCTTCAAAGGCAATTACCTGTTCCGCACATGGACCGATGCCAGTTCGATCATCGACTACCTGGTGTTCGCCAAGCAGTACATCGCCCAGTGCGAAGAGCGCCACGGCATCGATGCTGTCGAAGACCTGATCGACTCCTGCCACGCCTTGATGAACTACGGCGTGGACCGCTACAAACGCCCCTACCCGATCTCCGCCGAGGAGGAGCGGCGCCGCCAGAAGGAGCGCGAGGAGCACCTGCAACGCCAGATCAACGACCTGTGGCGCACCATTCCCAAAGGCGCAGAGAAAGGCGGCGACCGCGATGATGCGCGCTTCCCCGCCGAACCGCAGGAAAACATCCTTTACTTCATCGAAAAACACGCCCCGCTACTCGAGCCTTGGCAGCGCGAAGTGGTGCGTATCGTGCGTAAGATCGCGCAGTACTTCTACCCCCAACGCCAGACGCAGGTCATGAACGAAGGCTGGGCGACCTTCTGGCACTACACCCTGATGAACGACCTGTACGACGAGGGCCTGGTTACCGACGGCTTCATCATGGAATTTCTTCAGTCGCACACCAGTGTGGTGTTCCAGCCCGGCTTCGACAGCCCTTATTACAGCGGCATCAACCCTTATGCCCTGGGTTTCGCCATGTACACCGACATCCGCCGCATGTGCGAAAACCCTACCGAGGAAGATCGCCGCTGGTTCCCGGACATCGCCGGCAGTGATTGGCTGTCGACCATCAAGTTCGCCATGAGCAGCTTCAAGGATGAGAGCTTCATCCTGCAGTACCTGTCTCCCAAAGTGATCCGCGACCTCAAGCTGTTCAGCATCCTGGATGACGACCAGCGCGACGACCTGCTGGTGCCTGCGATCCATGACGAAGCTGGCTACCGGGCGATACGCGAGCAACTCGCGGCCCAGTACAACCTGGGCAACCGCGAACCCAACGTACAGATCTGGAGCATCGACCGCCGCGGCGACCGCTCCCTGACCTTGCGCCACCAGCAACACAACCGCAAACCGCTGGGTGACTCCACCGAGGAGGTGCTCAAGCACCTGCACCGCCTTTGGGGCTTCGACATCCACCTGGAAACCGTGCAAGGCGATCAAGTGGTCAAGACCCACCACATGCCACCGCGTGGCGAGCATGGCGAAGCCGGCGACTACGGCCGCATGGACCTGGCCGTCATCCATCACCTCTAGCCTGCACACCACCATTGCTGCCGACAGGGTATCCTGTGGGCAGTAATGGAGGCTGCACATGCAAATCTACAAAGTCGGCGGCGCCGTACGCGACCGCCTGCTCGGGCGCCCGGTCAGTGACATCGATTGGCTGGTGGTGGGTGCCAGCGTCGAAGAAATGCACGCCAAGGGCTTTCGCCCAGTTGGCGCTGACTTCCCGGTTTTCCTGCACCCCAAGACGGGCGAGGAATATGCCCTGGCGCGTACCGAGCGCAAGAGCGGGCGCGGGTATGGCGGTTTCACCTTCCACGCCAGCCCCGAGGTGACCCTCGAAGAAGACCTGATCCGTCGCGACCTCACCATCAATGCCATGGCCGAGGATGATCAGGGGAACGTTCTGGACCCCTTTCACGGTCGGGCCGATCTTGAGCAACGCCTTCTGCGCCATGTGTCCCCGGCATTCGCCGAAGACCCCTTGCGCGTACTGCGTGTTGCCCGCTTTGCCGCACGCTATGCGCCGTTGGGGTTCAGGGTCGCCGATGAAACACTGGAGCTGATGAAGCAGATCGCGACTTCTGGCGAACTGCAGGCGCTGACGGCTGAACGCAGCTGGAAAGAGATCGAGCGAGCGCTGATGGAAGATGAGCCACAGGTGTTCATCAACGTGCTGAGCGACTGTGCAGCTCTGAAACAACTGATGCCTGAGCTTGAGGGAGATGCAGCTGCGCTGGCGGCACTCACGCAAGCAGCCAAACATCATCAGCCACTGCACATTCGCTGGGCCTGCCTGCTGCATAGCCTGGAGCCAGCTTCGATCAAAGCGCTCAACCAGCGCTTCAAGGCGCCGCGTGAATGCCAGGAACTGGCCATGCTGGTGGGTGAATGCGCCAGCAACGGCCACAGGGCCTTGCAGCTGGAGCCAGAAGACATGCTGGCATTGCTTCAGAAGTTCGACGTGTATCGGCGACCACAACGCTTCGAGGATTTCATTTCCGTGTGCCAGATGGTTGCCCAAGGAAGCGCACAGGCTTATCCACAGGCGGATTACCTGCGCGCAGCGGCAGCGGCCGCCAGGGCGGTAGAGGCGAAGCCCCTGGTGGAAGCAGGGCTGACCGGGCAGGCATTGGGGGAGGCGCTGAAGCATCAGCGCCTGGAGGCACTGAAGGCCTACAAGGCCAATGCCGAAAACTGATCCAACTGCTCGTACCTACCCGTGAAGGGGCCAGTACGAGCAGCGATCACCCCGGCTCAGACGCTGGTAAGCTGCAAACCGCGCCATTCAAACGCGACCGGCGCCAACACCTGGTCGATATTGGCCTCCTGCCACAACCGGGCCATGCTCTTACCCTCTCCCGGATGCACCAGCTCAGGCGCCAGCAGCGCCAACGGCCATAGCACGAAAGCGTTCTTCAGAATCTCGGCCCTGGGCAACACCAGCCCATCGAACGTGCCATGCAGATCGTCATACATCAGCACATCGATATCCAGCGGCAGGCCCTTGCGGTCGGGCGCGTAGCGGCCATTGTCAGCCTCGATGAACTTGAGCCGGCGGTCCAGCTCCATCAACCCAAGGTCGGTCTTGCCCGTCACCACGAAATTGATGAATGGGCCGCTCTTGATCCCCACAGCCTGGCTTTCGAACGCCGGAGAACAACGCATGTCACAGAGGATCGCCGCCAATGCATCGAGCCCTGCGCACAGGTGCGCATGGCGATCGATGTTGCTGCCCAGGCCCAGGTAAACCGTGCTCAGAGACATCCGCGCTCGATCTCCACGCCAACACCGCCTCGGGCCGCAGGGACCGCACCCGGCTTGGTCAGCTTGAGCCGCACCCAAGGGATGTGGAACTCTTCCATCAGGGCCGCGACCAGCCGCTCGGCGAACGTCTCCACCAGCTCGAAACGCGCCTGCTCGGCAAAGGCCTGGATACGCGCCGAAACACTGGCATAGTCCAACGCCAGGTTCAGATCATCGCCAGCCGCTGCCGGGCGATTGTCCCAGGCGAAACTCAGGTCCAGGCGCAGGCACTGGCGAATATCCCGTTCCCAGTCATAGGCACCGATGACGGTATCGACTTCCAGGCCTTCGATGAACACTCTGTCCAAGCACTTCTCTCCACAGCACGACAAGGGCGACTGGCGCCGTTAGAATCAGGGCGTCCTCGCCCGGAATAGTTAGCATGTTTTGGTTACTGGCGCTGCTCGCCTACCTGCTCGGCTCGCTGTCCTTCGCCATCGTCCTCAGCCGCCTTTCGGGCAGCCCGGACCCGCGCTCCTGCGGTTCGGGCAATGCCGGCGCCACCAACATGCTACGCCTGGCGGGCCGCAAAATGGCGATCCTGACCCTGCTTGGCGACCTGTGCAAGGGCTTGCTGCCCGTAATGCTGGCACGCCTGGCCGGGCTCGACCTGCAAGAGCAGGCCTGGGTAGGCGTCTGCGCGGTGCTCGGCCACCTGTTCCCAGTGTACTTCCGTTTCCAGGGCGGCAAGGGCGTGGCCACGGCGGCCGGCATGCTCATGGGCCTGTACTTCCCCGCCGCGCTACTGGCCATCGCCGCCTGGCTGCTGACGTTCTACCTTACCCGCACCAGCTCGCTGGCCGCGCTGATCGCCACACCGCTGACCCTGCCACTGCTGGCCTGGCGCGAGCCAGCGGCCCTGCTGCCGATCAGCGTGCTGACCGTGATGATCGTCTGGCGCCACCGCAATAACCTGCGCGACCTGTTCGCCGGGCGCGAACGCCACTTCTGACGCACACGCAAGCGGCTTACAACGGTGGCAACTGCTCCATCGGCCAGCGCGCCTGCACGCTGATCGCCAGGTCCTGCTGCTGCCCGGCCAACAGCCGCTGGCAACCGGCATAGGCGATCATCGCGCCGTTGTCGGTACAGAATTGGGGACGCGCGTAGTACACGTTGCCTTTGATACTGCCGAGCATGTCCTCGAGGGAGGCACGCAATGCCTTGTTGGCGCTCACGCCACCGGCAATCACCAGACGCTTGAGGCCGGTCTGCTTCAGTGCGCGCTTGCACTTGATGGTCAGAGTCTCCACCACAGCCTGCTGGAACGCCAGGGACACGTCGCAACGGGTTTGCTCGTTGTCGTCACCAGCATCGCGGCACTGCTGCCAAGTGTTCAGGGCAAAGGTCTTCAGGCCACTGAAGCTGAACGCCAGGCCCGGACGGTCGGTCATCGGCCGCGGGAACACAAAACGCCCCGGTACGCCCCGTTCTGCCAGGCGAGCGATTTCCGGGCCACCCGGGTAATTGAGGCCGATCAGCTTGGCAGTCTTGTCGAACGCTTCGCCAGCAGCATCATCCAGGCTCTCGCCCAGCAACTCGTACTGGCCGATGCCATCGACCCGAACCAGCTGGGTATGCCCCCCAGACACCAACAAAGCGACGAACGGAAACTGCGGAGGATTTTCCTCAAGCATGGGCGCCAACAGATGGCCTTCCATATGGTGCACGCCGATCGCCGGAATATCCCATGCGAAAGCCAGAGCCTGGGCGCAGGACGCACCCACCAGCAGCGCTCCGACCAGGCCAGGGCCTGCGGTGTAGGCAATGGCGTCGATCTCGGTGGCCACGCAGCCCGCCTCGTCCAGCACCTGGCGGATCAGGGGCAGCATGCGCTTGACGTGGTCCCGTGAGGCAAGCTCGGGTACCACCCCGCCAAACACGCGGTGCAGGTCGATCTGGCTGAACAGCGCGTCGGCCAACAAACCGCGTTCGCTGTCGTATAATGCGACGCCGGTTTCGTCGCAGGATGTTTCCAATCCCAGTACTAGCATGGGCTCGTCCCTTGTGGGGGCTGATTTCGAAGCCGCGCATGATAGTCCCCGTGCCGGGTGCCGACCAGCGGTTTTCGATCAGAGGCTTTGCATTCCGGCTTGCTAAGGGTTAACATCCGCAACCCTTGAAAACCGACGTTCTCCAGCACACCTTTGTTTTGCCAGGAGCACGTCTACCCCGGTAATGAATTAAGGTAGCCCTGGATGCCAGCCGTCAAAGTTAAAGAGAACGAACCCTTCGACGTAGCTCTGCGTCGTTTCAAGCGCTCCTGCGAAAAAGCCGGTGTACTGGCTGAAGTTCGTAGCCGCGAGTTTTACGAGAAGCCGACCGCCGAGCGTAAGCGTAAAGCAGCTGCTGCTGTTAAGCGTCACGCCAAGAAAGTTCAGCGCGAACAGCGCCGCGCCGTTCGTCTGTACTAATACAGTACAGCCGTTCTACGCAAAGCTTCTGCCCTGCCCGGCTCACCGCCGGGCCGATGGCAGCGGTTTGTTTCAACCTTGAGCAGCTAGTTCAAGGCGTCCATCGCAACCTGCAATGGGCAAAGCGCATCAAAACGTCAGAGCTGGTTTCGACCAGTCGTGCACGTCCTCACTGACGAGCCCCTGGTTACCTGGAGGCTACCGACGAGCACACATTCCCTCGCACATCCCCTAGCAGCTCTTGCCCCTAACGGCGCGCTAGCGTTTAGACTTGCCAGTTGCCAGATGACGAGACTGCCATGGCCGGGCTGATTCCCCAAAGCTTCATTGACGACCTGATCAACCGCCTCGACATCGTCGACGTGGTGAGTTCGCGCGTCCAGCTGAAAAAGGCCGGCAAGAACTACTCTGCCTGTTGCCCGTTCCACAAAGAGAAAACCCCGTCCTTCACGGTCAGCCCGGACAAGCAGTTCTATTACTGCTTCGGTTGCGGCGCAGGCGGCAACGCCCTGGGCTTCGTCATGGACCACGACAACCTGGACTTCCCCCAGGCCGTCGAGGAACTGGCCCGTGCCGCAGGCATGGAAGTGCCCCGCGAGGAAGGCCGTCGCGGCCAGAAGCCGCGACAGCCTACAGACTCGCCGCTTTACCCGCTGCTGGATGCAGCCTCGGAATTCTACCGCCAGGCCCTGCGCAGCCACCCGACCCGAAAAGCCGCAGTGGACTACCTCAAGGGCCGCGGCCTGTCGGGCGAAATTGCCCGCGACTTCGGCCTTGGGTTCGCACCACCCGGCTGGGACAACCTGCTCAAGCACCTCGGCGCGGACACCCTGCAACAGAAGGTGATGATCGACGCCGGCCTGCTGATCGAAAACGCCGAAAGCGGCAAACGCTACGACCGCTTCCGCGACCGGGTGATGTTCCCGATACGCGACAGCCGCGGGCGCATCATCGCCTTTGGCGGCCGCGTTCTGGGCGACGACAAGCCCAAGTACCTCAACTCCCCGGAGACCCCGGTATTCCATAAGGGCCAGGAACTTTACGGGCTGTATGAGGCACGCAAGCACAACCGCAACCTCGACGAGATCATCGTCGTCGAGGGTTACATGGATGTCATCGCCCTGGCCCAGCAGGGCCTGCGTAATGCCGTAGCGACACTCGGCACCGCCACCAGCGAAGAACACCTCAAGCGTCTGTTTCGCGTGGTGCCCAGCGTACTGTTCTGCTTCGACGGCGACCAGGCCGGGCGCAAGGCCGCCTGGCGCGCCCTGGAGTCGACCCTCTCGGCACTGCAGGACGGGCGCCGTGCGCGCTTCCTGTTCCTGCCCGAAGGCGAAGACCCGGACAGCCTGGTACGCGCAGAGGGCACCGATGCCTTCATGGCGCGCATCAACCAGCACGCCCAGCCGCTGGCCGACTATTTCTTCGAGCAACTGAGCGTCGAGGCCGACCCGCGCTCGCTTGAAGGCAAGGCGCACATGGCGACCCTGGCTGCACCGTTGATCGAAAAAATCCCCGGCGCCAACCTGCGCCAGCTGATGCGCAATCGCCTGAAGGAAATTACCGGCCTCGATCCACAGCAGGTCGAGCAGTTGGCCCAGCAGGCGCCTGCCGCCAACAGCGTGCCGGACTATGACCCTGGCTACGACTACGACGCCATGGCCAGTTACACCCCCGACTATGGCGACATGCCGCAACACGACTACGCCCCGGCGCAGCAGGAGCAGCAGTGGAAGCCGAATAAGGGGGGCGGCAAGAAGCCGTGGAGCGACAAGCCCTGGGACAAGAACCGCAAGGGAGGCAAGCCGTGGCAGCAGCGCGATGAAGCGCCGCCACGCACGCCGGCACCGGTGGAACCCCCGACCCTGGCGGCCTTGCGCACGCTGCTGCACCACCCGTTGCTGGCCGGCAAAGTCGAGGACGCCAGCCACTTTGCCGACGAAGAGCATCTCTACAGCCAGTTGCTGGTGGCGCTGATCGAGGCCGCGCAGAAAAATCCTGGGCTAAGCTCAATGCAGCTGATCGCACGCTGGCACGGCACTGAACAGGGCCGCTTGCTGCGGGCCCTGGCAGAAAAGGAATGGCTGATCGTGGCCGACAACCTTGAACAACAGTTTTTCGACACTATAACTAGCTTGTCCGCCCGCCAACGCGAGCGCAGCCTGGAACATCTGCTCAGGAAAGCACGTCAAAGCGAGTTGAGCAGCGAGGAAAAATCTCAGCTTCTCGCCCTGCTGAGCCGGAATGTTCCCGCACAAACGCCGACCTCATCTGGCGCGTGAGGCCCATGCTCGGGTATAATCCTCGGCTTGTTTTTTGCCCGCCAAGACCTTCAGTGGATAGGGTGTTATGTCCGGAAAAGCGCAACAGCAGTCTCGTATCAAAGAATTGATCACCCGCGGTCGTGAGCAGGGCTACCTGACTTACGCGGAGGTCAACGACCACCTGCCTGAGGATATTTCAGATCCTGAACAGGTGGAAGACATCATCCGCATGATCAACGACATGGGGATCAACGTATTCGAGAGTGCTCCGGATGCGGATGCCCTTCTGTTGGCGGAAGCCGACACCGACGAAGCCGCGGCCGAAGAAGCCGCTGCTGCGTTGGCGGCCGTTGAAACCGATATCGGCCGCACGACCGACCCAGTGCGCATGTACATGCGCGAAATGGGTACGGTCGAGCTCCTGACCCGCGAAGGCGAAATCGAAATCGCCAAGCGTATCGAGGAAGGCATCCGTGAAGTGATGGGCGCTATTGCCCACTTCCCGGGCACAGTTGACTACATCCTCGGTGAATACGACCGCGTCACCACCGAAGGTGGCCGTCTGTCCGATGTTCTCAGCGGTTACATCGACCCTGACGACAATATCGCCGCTCCGACCGAAGAAGTGCCGATCCCTGGCGCCAAGGCCGCTGCCACGAAGGAAGAGGCCGAGGACGAGGAAGAAAGCGACGATAGCAGTGACGATGAGGAAGAGACCGAGAGCGGTCCGGACCCAGTCGTTGCAGCCCAGCGTTTCGGCGCGGTATCGGATCAGCTCGCCATCACCCTCAAGGTGCTGAAAAAGCATGGCCGCAGCCACGCCGAGAGCATCGGTGCAATGCAGGCCCTGGCCGATCTGTTCATGCCGATCAAGCTGGTGCCCAAGCAGTTCGAGGTACTGGTCGAGCGCGTTCGTGATGCCCTGGCCCGCCTGCGCCAGCAAGAGCGTGCCATCATGCAACTGTGCGTACGTGATGCGCGCATGCCGCGTGCCGACTTCCTGCGCCTGTTCCCGAGCAACGAGACCGACCAGACCTGGAGCGGTGACCTGGCCAAGCGCAACACCAAATGGGCTGCTGCCCTGGGTGAAAAGGACGCCGCCATCGTCGCCTGTCAGCAAAAGTTGATCGACCTTGAGACCGAGACCGGCCTGACCGTTGCCGAGATCAAGGACATCAACCGCCGCATGTCCATCGGTGAGGCCAAGGCTCGCCGCGCCAAGAAAGAAATGGTCGAGGCGAACCTGCGTCTGGTGATTTCCATCGCCAAGAAGTACACCAACCGCGGCCTGCAGTTCCTCGACCTGATTCAGGAAGGCAACATCGGCCTGATGAAAGCGGTGGACAAGTTCGAATACCGTCGCGGTTACAAGTTCTCGACCTACGCCACCTGGTGGATTCGTCAGGCGATTACCCGCTCGATCGCCGACCAGGCACGCACCATCCGTATCCCGGTGCACATGATCGAGACGATCAACAAGCTCAACCGTATTTCCCGGCAGATGCTGCAGGAAATGGGTCGCGAACCGACCCCGGAAGAGCTCGGTGAGCGCATGGAGATGCCTGAGGACAAGATCCGCAAGGTCTTGAAGATCGCCAAAGAGCCGATCTCCATGGAAACCCCGATCGGTGACGATGAAGATTCGCACCTGGGCGACTTCATCGAGGACTCGACCATGCAGTCCCCGATCGACGTGGCCACGGTCGAAAGCCTCAAGGAAGCGACTCGCGACGTGCTTTCGGGCCTGACCGCACGCGAAGCCAAGGTGCTGCGCATGCGTTTCGGTATCGACATGAACACCGACCACACCCTCGAAGAAGTGGGCAAGCAGTTCGACGTGACCCGTGAACGGATCCGTCAGATCGAAGCGAAGGCGTTGCGCAAATTGCGCCACCCGACGCGCAGCGAGCACCTGCGATCCTTCCTCGACGAGTGATGACGAACCCCGGCCCAGGCCGGGGTTTTTCTTATGTGACAAAAGGTCGTGGCAAGTAGCTACCCTTCGCGGCGATTGCCCGTCTACACTCGAATTCAGACCACCTGAATGCGAGGCTGCCATGCCGCCAATGCCGGCCATTCTGTTGCTGCTCCTGATCCTGTGGAACACAACGGCCGGCGCCCTGACCCTGACAGACGAGGAAAAAACCTGGCTCGCTGCCCACCCGCAGTTGAAGCTGGGCGTCGACGCCTCCTGGCCACCGTTCGAATTTCGTGACCAGCAAGGCCGGTACCAGGGATTGGCCGCCGATTACATCGCCATGCTCCAGGACCGTCTGGGCGTGGCATTCAAGCCGGTCGAACCCAGCACCTGGACCGAGGTACTTGAACAGGCGCGCGAAAGCCGCATCGACCTTTTACCCGGCGTCATGTCAACCCCCGAACGCCAGGGCTTCCTGGCTTTCACACGCCCTTATCTGGATTTCCCCATCGTCATCCTGGCCCATGAAGGCGGCCAGCAACCCCGCACACTGAAGGACCTGTACGGCCTGAAAATCGCTGTGGTGGAGAATTACGCTCCACACGAACTGCTGCGTACCCACCATCCAGATCTCAACCTGGTCGCCATGCCCAATGTCAGCTCGACCTTGCAGGCACTGGCCACCGATGAGGTGGATGCTGTGGTCGGTGACCTCGCCTCGAGCATCTGGAGCCTGCGTCAGCTCAAGCTGGACGGCCTTTATGTCAGCGGCGAAACGCCCTATCGCTATCAGCTGGCCATGGCCGCACCGCGCGACAAGAAGGTCCTGGTCGGCATCCTCGACAAGGTCATGGCCGACATGTCGAGTGACGAGATCAGGCAGATCCAGCAACGCTGGGTCGGCAATGTGGTCGATCAACGCACGTTCTGGAATGACATGCTCATGTACGGGCTGCCCGGCGTCCTTTTGCTGATCGCCATCCTGGCCGTGGTGATCCGCATCAACCGCCGCCTCAGCTCGGAAATATCCAGGCGCATTGCCCTGGAACAGGAACTGCGCAGCAGCGAGTACCACTACCGCGGGCTGATCGAAAGCCTCTCAGCCATCGCCTGGGAAGCTGACGCCAATGACTTCACCTATAGCTACGTCTCACCCCATGCCGAAGACCTGCTTGGCTACCCTTTGCATGAATGGCTCAAACCAGGCTTCTGGCGCAGCATCCTGCACCCGGAGGACGCACTCTGGGCCCAGGCCTACTGCGAAAGTGAAACAGCAGCCGGGCGCGACCACAGCCTCGATTACAGGGTGATGCGTGCCGATGGCCATTCACTCTGGGTGCGCAACATCGTCAGCATGATCGAGCACGGCCACCGGCCTGTGATGCGCGGGCTGATGATCGACATCAGCGAAACCAAGCGCACTGAAGACGCCCTGCGCCTGTCGGAGCAGAAGTTCGCTTCGGTATTCCAGCAATGCCCCGACATCCTGTTGATTGCGCGCCACAGTGATGGGTGCCTGCTGGAGGTCAACGAAGCTTTCGAGGAGCAGATCGGCCTGACCCCAGGTCAGGTGGTCGGCCGCACCGCTACAGAGCTGAACCTGTGGGGTGCGCAAGGTGCCGGGCCATTGCTGCTCGAGCGCCTGCACCAGGGAGGTATCCGCAACCTGGAAATGAGCTTCCGTCGCAGCAATGGCCAATTGTTCACGGGCCTGACCTCTGCCGAAACCTTCGAGCTGGATGGCACCCTGGCTTTCGTCGTGGCGGTTCGCGACATCAGCCAACTGAAAGAAACCCAGCAGCAACTGCAAACCTCCGAAGAGAAATTCGCCAAGGCCTTCCACGCGTCTCCGGACGGCCTGCTGCTGTCGCGCCAGAGCGATGGCCTGCTGATCGAGGTCAACGAGGGCTTCTGCCGGCTGACCGGCTATGACCTCGATCCTGCCCTGGACCAGACGTCTTTCGACCTGGGCATCTGGGTCGACCTCAACGAACGTAAACGCCTGATCGCTCAACTCTCCCACGATGGTTTTGTGCGCGACTTCAGCTGCCATATCCGCCGCAGCGACGGGCAGATACGCCTTTGCGAGCTGTCCGCACGGCCACTGCCGATTGCCGGCGTCGACTGCATGCTGACCATCGCCCGCGACATCACCGAGCGCCACCTGATGCAGGAAAAACTGCAACTGGCCGCCACCGTGTTCGAAAACACCGCCGAAGGCGTGCTGATCACCGATATCGACCAGCGCATCAGCGCGGTAAACCGTGCGTTCAGCGAAATCACCGGCTACAACGAGACCGAAGCCCTGGGCCAGACTCCGCGCCTGCTTGCCTCCGGTCAGCATGACAGCGCCTTTTACGCCGCCATGTGGCATCAGCTCACAGCCGAAGGCCATTGGCAGGGCGAGATCTACAACAAACGCAAAAATGGCGAACTTTACCCGGGCTGGCTGACCATCAGCGCGGTGCGCAATAGCGACCGCGAGATCACCCACTTTGTCGCCGTGTTTGCCGACATCTCCAGCCTCAAGCACGCTCAGGCCAAGCTCGACTACCAGGCTCACCACGACCCGCTCACCGGCCTGCCCAACCGCGCGCTGTTCGAAAACCGCCTGCAGGCCGCGCTCACCTGCCCGCAAGCCTCCAACCGCCAGGGCGCTGTGCTGTTCCTTGACCTTGATCGCTTCAAGCACATCAACGACAGCCTCGGCCATCCGGTCGGCGACCTGCTGCTCAAGGGCATCGCCCAGCGTCTCAAGGAGCAAGTGCGCGACGTCGACACCGTGGCGCGCCTGGGTGGTGACGAGTTCATCATCCTGCTGCCCGGCCTGCACAAACCCAGTGACGCCAGCGCCATCGCCAACAAACTGCTGTCCTGCTTCAGCGCCCCCTTCCAGGCCGGCGAACACGAGTTTTTCACCAGCGCCAGTATCGGCATCAGCCTCTATCCCCAGGACGGCACCGACGTCGCCACGCTGATCCGCAACGCCGACGCCGCCATGTACCGCTCCAAGGCCAAAGGCCGCAACCGTGTCGAAGCCTACACCCGTGACCTCACAGCCCAGGCCAGCGAACGTATTGCCCTGGAGCACGAGCTGCGCCGCGCCATAGAACGCAACGAAATGAGCCTGTGCTACCAGCCCAAGTTCAGCCTCAAGACCCAGACCCTGGTTGGCGCCGAAGCGCTGATCCGCTGGAGCCACCCCAGCTTAGGCGAGGTGCCGCCAGAGCACTTCATCCACCTCGCCGAAGAGAATGGCACCATCCTGCAGCTCGGCGACTGGGTGCTGGAGCAGGCCTGCCGGCAGATGCACCATTGGAAGAAGCATTACCAGGCCTTCGGCCCGCTGTCGATAAACCTCGCCGGGGCGCAGCTGCGCCACCATGGCCTGGCCAAGCGCATCGAGCAGTTGCTCAAGACCTACCAACTGAAGGCAGGCGACCTGCAGCTGGAAATTACCGAAAACTTCATCATGAGCCAGGCCGAAGAAGCCCTGGCCGTGCTGCACCAGCTAAAGCAGCTGGGTGTGCAATTGGCAATCGATGATTTCGGCACCGGTTACTCATCCCTGAGCTACCTCAAGCGCCTGCCACTGGACATCCTCAAGATCGACAAGTCGTTCATCCGCGGCTTGCCGGACGACCCGCACGATGCAGCCATCGCCCGCGCCATCATCGCGCTGGGGCGTAGCATGCAGTTGACCATCATTGCCGAAGGCGTGGAGAACCAGGCGCAGCAACGGTTCCTGGCCGCCGAAGGTTGTGAACAGATCCAGGGCTATATCGTCAGCCTGCCGCTGCCACCAGATGATTTTGCAGCGGCGTTTCTTCGCATAGCACTAACCGATCTTTCGGATGGCACGCTTTCGAAACCCTCGTTATAATCCGGGCACTTACTGAGGGCCTATAGCTCAGTTGGTTAGAGCAGAGGACTCATAATCCTTTGGTCCACGGTTCGAGTCCGTGTGGGCCCACCATGTAATTCAAGGGCTGCAGCGCTGCTGCAGTTTCGAGAGGGTGTTTTGGAATGTCTCCGAGGTACAGTTTCGGTACAGTCTGTACCGATGTCCTTCGGAGAACAGCATGGCAACTCTCGTAAAAACCTCTTCCGGTACCTGGAAAGCGGTAATCCGTAAAACCGGATGGCCTACAGCTTCGAAAACCTTCCGAACCAAGCGTGACGCTGAAGACTGGTCACGGCGAACCGAAGACGAAATGGTTCGCGGGGTCTACATCCAACGAAGCGGTTCCGAGCGGATGACGCTCGAGATGGCTCTCAAGCGGTATCTCGCAGAAGTCACTCCTACGAAGAAAGCCACCACCCAACGAGGCGAGATCAGCAAATCGAAATCGCTGATCGCAGATCTGGGCAAATATTCTCTAGCCGCGCTTTCGAGTGAAATTATCGCTGGCTATCGAGACAAGCGCATCGCAGCAAAAATCAGCAATAACACCATTCGGCTCGAGCTCGCCTTACTCAGTCATCTCTACTCGACTGCGATCAAGGAATGGGGAGTGGGCCTGACCTTCAACCCAGTCATGAACGTGCGGAAGCCAAGCCCAGGCGAAGGCAGGGACCGCCGCCTCTCTAAAGACGAGGAGGCTGCGCTTTTCAAGGCTGTCGACGCGCACAGTAATCCTATGCTCGGTTGGATTGCACGTATTGCACTTGAGACCAGCATGCGCTCTGGCGAGATAACCTCACTACGCCTGAACCAGGTCGATCTCGCCAAGCGGGTCGTTCGCCTAGCTGACACAAAAAATGAATCTGCTCGCACCGTCCCTCTCAATAAGAGAGCGACTCAAGCATTCCGTGCAGCGCTGGATAACGGAGTAAGACCATCAGGCTGCGCCCTAGTCTTTTTTGGCGAGCCGGGGAAAGACGGGAAGCGTAGACCCTACGCTTTTACCAAGGTATGGGGAGAGCTAAAGAAAAAGCTGGGCATGGCCGACCTGCGTTTCCACGATCTTCGTCATGAGGCAGTGAGCCGCCTAGTCGAGGGAGGCCTATCCGACCAGGAGGTCTCTGCGATCAGCGGCCATAAATCTATGCAGATGCTAAAGCGCTATACACATCTCAGAGCGGAAGACCTCGTGGGTAAGCTGGATGAGATGCAGTAGTTAGCCCGCCCATTGGCTCATAAAGTTTTCGCATGCGAAAACTTCCTTAGCCTAGATCAACCTCCACCGGTCCACCTCACGTTCCTCATCCCATCTGATGATCAGGCCGTAGCCATCGTGGCACGGCCTTCACATCGAACAGCACGCTTAGGTGAGCTTATCTCTCACAATCTCCGGGGGTGATTTGGCCACACATACAGACAGCAAAGCTCTCCGCGCCCTGCGCCCCTTCTGAGATTTCTAAGAACCATGAAATTTTTCTGGCTCTAGACTCGCAAAAACTCCGATTTTGGGGCAGTGCCTTCTCACTATTTAGGTTATTAGCCGACACGAAAGGATGTCGAAATGACCGCCAACCTAAATCACATTGAGAAGCAGCTCCTAGACCGATACGGCCCTCTCCTCACGAAGAAACAGCTCGCCGAGCTTCTTCACCGTAGTGAAAAAGGGCTGGATTACACCCTATCCCATCCTTCTGAGAGTGTTTTCGCTGCATCGCTGCACGCAATGAAGCTCCGTCTCGGTCGGCTCGTTTACTTCCGCGCTTCAGACGTAGCAGGGCTTATAGCAGGAATTGAATGATGCATATCAGCTCAAAACCCGAGTCCGGTGAAATGAGGCGAGACAGTGACTTTCCCCATTCGGCAGAGACCACTCCATCTTGCGGAAACTTGAAACGCGTTGAGAAGCTTCATCAGAGAGCTAAACAAAGAGCTAAACAGAAACGACCGAATGCGGCACTACCAAATCAGGGGAACGAACAGCGCGACGGCCGCCTACGACAAGCGGCAGAGGTGAATCATCCCTCCGCTCCCAAGCAGCTTTCCAAGCTGATTCCAGTGACGGAGGACGGTGCGCCAATTGACTCAATCGATCCTGCGCTGGACTGCAGTCGTGCACGCGACAGTCAAACCGTAATGGATGTAGCCCCCTTTCGCCTGTCAAAAACGCAGAAGCGCATCGGTGAGATCCATCGATATCAGCTAAGTGATGGCTACGTAGAGGTTTCTGCGGCGGCACACGGGATGGCCACGGTCTGGGACTACGATATTGTGCTCATGATGGTGTCACACTTGACGGACGCGATGAATCGCTACCGAAAAGGAAAGGGTGTAAAACCAAGTGAATGGTTCCGAGCGAACCTTAACGACATTCTTAAATTTACACGGCGTGGCGACGGCAGTCGTCAAGCTGTGGAGGTCGAGGCAGCGTTAGACCGGCTGCTGACTACCACCCTCAAAATTGTCCGAGAGAAAGGCAAAAATCGTAGAGCTGAGGCAGAGGGCTTGATTGCCAAGTATCGCGTGGTCTCTCGAACAGACACCGATAAGATCAATTCCGTAGAGATCAAGGCCCCAGAGTGGTTGTATAACGAGGTCATAAATCTCAAGGTTCCATTGGTGCTTGCCGTGCACCCAGATTATTTTCTGGTCAAATCAGGCATTGCCAGGTTTATCTACCGACAGGCCCGTCGAGCTGCCGGGAAGAAAACATGGACATCATCGTTCCAATTGCTCTATGAGCGCAGCGGAAGCTTAGGGACACAGAAAAAATTCTTTCAGAACCTCCGGTGCATCGTACGAAGCGACAATTTACCCGAGTACGCCCTCACTGAGGAGGAAGGTAAGAGTGGCCCGCTGCTAGTGATGAGGTATCGCAACTACCTGCCTCCCTCCCCTTGCAGGAAAGATGCATGACCAATACTACCCCGTTCGATGGCTCTATCAATGAGGTCGCCTAAACGGCAGCGCATACCTCGCTATCAGATACCGTCTATCAGGTACCTTCTGGCTGGATAATTTCCGTCTATTGGGTACCGGATACCGTCTATCAGGTACTTCTTCCCGTCTATCAGGTACCTCCGTCCGTCTATCAGGTACCTAGATAAAGCATAAGCCTCTGAATTTATTGAAAAAAAAATGGATTTTTCATCCTAAAACACTATTCAACTGACTAAACACAAGCCGCTGTGGCTTGAAAATCCACTGCAGTTATCCACAGACTGGATTGCTAGCTATCGAAAGCTCTCGCACCCAAGATTGGTCAGCGAAGGTAGGTATCAGTGATTTCCGGGCGAAAATGCCCGAGCTCCTGCGAGACGACCAGTCGCGCCTGGCTAGGATTGCCACTCAGCGCTTGTACCTCACGGTGACGCTCCTGTGCGTAAGTGTGTCTTAATCCATGGGCACCATTGCTAAACCCTAGAGCTGCCTGACTTGCCCGTGAGAACGATTGGGACCAGCTCTGTCCACCAGCGAGATCGTAGTAAGACTTGTAGTGTATTTGACGGTCCTTACGATCGACCGGAACTTGAAGCCGCATGCTTTCTAAGCGATTCGCAAGATGCTGAGGCAGACTGACCTCCCTGATAAGCCCGCCCTTCCCGATCACTGTGTACCGAACTCCTTCTCTAAATTTCTCTCGGGCCGCTGGCCGATTATCCATAGCACGCTCAGTGGCCAGTCTAATAGTCAACAGTTCATGGGCTCTTAGACCTGCTGCGGCTGCAAGCTCGGTACTAAAAGCATTACGATCGGACTGATGTGCGAGAATACGCCCCAATTGTTCGGCTGTATAATTACGGCTTTTCAGTTGCTGCTGTTTTTCTGCCTTAATGACCACCAGTCGTTGCTTATCACTGAACGTACCATTCTGCCTCAAAACTGCCTGGAGAGCTTGGCGATCACGATCCAAAGTTTTCTGTCCTACAGCTTTCGCACGCTCATAAAGATACGCCTTCGCAGCTCTCGGAGTTAATTGATGAAGCGCGCCCCTACCCGTGGTACGGAACCAGTCGGCTGCAAGTCTCAAGCTACTCTCATAGCTTAGGGAAGTTCCCAGCCCGGAGATACGCCCGGAGTTGAACATCGCTTTGCTTAGTCCCTTTGCTTGACTGGCTCCTTTTGCAAATGTTCTGCGCACCTTGGTAGAGTTTGGCTTGATTTTTTTGCTCACGTATCACCCTGATAATTCTATAAACGGAGCTAAGGGAGGTTTCGATGCCCTGCGATTGCAGCTCGACTAAAATTTCTCGTGGCTTCAATTGGGACTGAAAATAGTAGTACTGGATGACTCCCATGTATCGGTCCAAGTTTCGAGAATATGACCGACACTGCAACCTTAAAGTCACCTCCTTTTTATGGCGGGCGTAATCACTACCTGAGACGGATCTTGAGTGCTCGAGGTTTGCTGCTAAAGAACGCTTATAGGATCTAGCAATTGTAGCCATGGAGGCTTTTACCTGATATTTCTCCATAAGCCAGAGCTGAATCATTGAGAGCGTATAGCGCTGAATGCGCAACGAAAGAATTTCTGCGCTATAGCTTGCGATTTTACTACGCATAGATAAAGTGCCTTGCTGTAAGTTACAGCAACCACTTTAAGCCTTTGAATTCCAGCTGCAACCCAAAAGGGGCGCTCGAAATTCTCTGCCGTGGTTCCGATATCCAATGGATACCTAGCCCCTGTTTTTCAGTGTCGGACTTATCAGGCATCAGATGGATATACCACCGTGCCGATGCGCTTACGCACTCTCACTGTTGCTTCGCTGTCTAAACGACAGAGTTCGAAAGGAAAATCCTTTGCCAGGTTTACGCGCCTGGTACAACTCAATTTTCATGTCAGAGTTAGACAGTAGATCTCCAAGCGCTGAATCGAAGCAGTTCAGCGCCTAGCCGGTGGAACACCTTTAATCCTTGGCCAGTCAGATCAAGGTTTACCAGACAGCATCAAACGCATTAGCGGCATCAATGTCTGGTAGGCGAGGCAATGGGCAGCAATGGCTGCCGCGTCGCCCCGCACCACTCACTTAGAATTGAAATGCAATCCATTACAAGAAGCACGAAATAGCGGCCTCTCTGTGAGCTGAGTTTGCGTAGCAAGCTCGGGGTGCAGTTCGATATTGCTAGCTTGAGCCATGAGGGTCAACACCATTTATGAATTGTCACTTCGATTTTGCATTTAACCGCGGGACGCGGCTCTGTCTGGAGTGTTGAGCGAAGCGAATCACCCTGACAGAGCCGCGTGCTTCGCACGCTGCAGCGCGTAGAGCGCTGCACGTTCAGCCTAAGCTGAACGGATATCGAGCGGTGAGCTAGCTGGCAAAGGTGGGTGAAATCCGATGGGGTGTTTTGGCTTGCGGTTTATTTCCTTTGCTGCAAAGTGGAGCTTGATTCGTTTACAACCTAAGGAAGCTTGAGTGAAGGTGTTCAATTCTGAGATTAGTAGAACGAGACTGGCGACACTGGTCATTTTGGTTGTAGGGTTCACTGTCCTAGAAAACTACGCTTATGCGGAGCACGGCCTAGCGTGGGCAGGAGTGTTTTTCATTGCCGGCGTGACTGCAATAGTTACGGTTATACCTAAAAAAGACCATTCCACTACCGAGGTTTGACTTATGGGGGATGTCGGCAATTTTGGATGGCTATTCCAAAGCGGCTTAGATGCGATGATTTCTTCGCTTCTATCAATGGGCGCAAAACATGCGGAACTGGCAGAGAGTGTCCGCCAGCTCGCGCGCTCGGTACCTTATCTTTCGTTAACCTGGATCCTTTGGAATTTGGTCCGCGGTAAGCCTACCAGCATACCAGTAGGGGTTTTCATCACGTCGCTCTTCGTGTTTATTGCATTGCAAAAGCAGACCGTGACCTTTCCTGGCCGCGCTAGCATAGAGATGACAAAAGGCCAATCATTCGCGCTAGAAATTGTTCTCCCAACCTATGAGAAGCTCGTTCAAGTTTATCGAACAAAAGATAATGGACAATCTGCACTGATGATCGCCGATCTTACAGAGCGCGAAATCAGCCCGTTTATGGGAAGCGATTTAGCGAAGCTCATGAAGGACTATAAGCAAAACTGCGAACCAGGCCCTAATGACTCAGCTCAAGTCCCTGATACGACATGGCAAGCTGTCGGTTTACGAGGCGGCGGTGCACTTGGGGTTCCAGATTCTCAAGTCTCAATATTCAGCAGTTCCACTGCCGACAAGCTAGCTGGTCTGAATTTTTCATGGTTCCCTCAAATACGACAAGCAATGGCGCTAATTGATACATATAAAGCGGGCGATCGTAGAGAGGCTGGCAAAGCCGCGCTTCAAAAATTCAATAAAGACAAGTGGGTTACCGGAAATAGGTATTTATTACCTAGCGAAGCAGGATGGAAATCGCGATTATCAGGAGGTGTTGATGAACCTACTGGCTACCTTAACCCTTGGAAGGTAGAAAATGGATCACTAGCTGACCCAGCATTGTTATCAGAGCCACCGAATGTAACAAATCGATATTTCGTTCCAGAGAACTGCTATGAAGCTTATCAAGCGGCGCAAGCAGGTGCTGAAGAGGGATATCGGGCAGTGGGAGAGCGTATCCGCCCTTCTAATTTAGCTCCCAACGCCGAACCATCGATTGTAGCTGGCGTCCGAGCTTGGTCGAACATTGTCAATAAAAGCCTAAGCTCAATTTATCCAGGCTCTGAGAGCTCAAAATTTGCAGGAAAAGTCCTTGAGAACTCCTCAGAGGCAGTAGGTGCACTCAATGAAACTAAAGGTGTCCTCGCGACAGTGGATCTAGCTGCAAAGCTTCCGTGGTTTGTCTATCTAACAGCGATGGGCCAGGCCGCACTTATTCATATATTTCCTCTAGTGGCTCTATTAGCGTGTGTTTTTGGCATAGAGATACTACTCTACTGGATAAGACTGCTGGTATTTACTTACTTATCGCTTCTATTCGCCGAGGGCATTCTATATATAGTAGCTAGCCAGTTGGCCAAAATAAGTTTCATACAAGCCGCAACCGCTATTAGCAGTTCCGGTACGCCTCTGGATATCGATGGCATGAGAGGAGTATTAGCGGGAGGTGCAGGTTTCGTGATCTTGGTGGCAACCTGGGCAGCGGGAGCGGTTCTTAGGGTTCAAACGCTGCCAAAGACCGACGGTGCTAGCAGCTTCACTCAGCTAGGAAGCATAGCTGCGTCTGTTGTTGGCTCAGTAACAGGTGGATTGGCAAAAATGGCTGCACTCAAGACCACTGGTTTAAAGCAAGAGCTACTCCGGGCCAAAATTCAAAAAATACAGAGCTCTGGAGGATCACCTGGATCTTCAGCCGGCGGCTCCCCAACTAGTAAGCCAACCAACACGCCGGCGGCTTCTCGCCAGAGTCGTGAGTCAGTTGGTCAACGACTGGCTCGGCCAACTACTGCCGGTCGATCAGAAGATCAGCAGAAGAATCGCACGACTCGGGCCGATCGCGCTGAAAAGCGTCGTTCGCTCCTCAGTCCCTCGGACAGACCGTCATGAGAACCGCCACATCATTTCGGGGAAAGAGGTTCTGGCACACAAAACCCCGTGATTCGATGCAGGCTCGCCCAGTATGAGAGCATCCTCCATGAGCTTTACATTCGATTACTACCTCACCGCTACCTGCTGCGAAACCTGGGATAACCCCATCGACCTGAGGTATCTGTTCGACGGTCTCGCCCCGTGGCCGGGATTGGTGTGGGTCATACGTGGGGGCGAGTATTTCCTGTCTCCGCAGCTGACCGGGATCGGTGCTTATGAAAGGGATGAATTCGTTCCAATCGAAATTCGGCTTTTTGAGACGCCATCACTGGACACTTTGACCTTGTACCTAGTGACGGCAGAGCTGAATCGGCGAAACGGCTTCGATGACCGGGCCGCTGAAATCCACGAGGTACAGCTGCAAAGTTTGATCAATAAGCTACCCGCAGCGACGGTGTCCTACGTTGGGAGAGCATGAAATGACCTCTTCCCGAGCTGTCGTGGCATGGCTTTTTTCTATCGTCCTTTCGCATCCCCTAGCGGAAGCGCTGTCCCCTTACATCCCGTTGTTCACTCCTCACAAGCTTTACCTGGCCCTCCTGATGCTGATGACACTGCTCACTATCTACGCGCAACGCAGGCAGCAAAAAGGGCTCAGAGATGAGTTCTGGTGGGTGTTTTTGGGGCTCACAGTCGCCTTTCTTTTGTCTTGGTACTAATTGGTAGGAGCTGACCTTGCAGCAACGTCAGAAAATTTTTTGGGTATTGGTGGGCTGTGCCCTTGTGTTAACGCCTTGGGGAAAGGTGCTGGAACTCGCTTCTACAGATGTGAGCGGTTACTACATCGGTAGCAGCACCGTGAGCTCTGGCTACAAAGTGCTTAGGTTAGACAGCTCGGGGCAAGGGAGGCTGTACTCCTACGATCCCATGAAGTTTGGAATCCTAAATTCTTACCCTTTTACGTATTCGTCCAGCTTGCTGAGCATTACCGTCGAATTCGATGACGGAAACCAGACGACTCTCTCCCAAGGCTTATGGGGGCTGGAAGGGCAGCTCCATTGTACGAAAGGCGATTGTGGAGGAATGGCTAATGTCAGTCGCATAGGTGAGAGCGTCGCGGATCTTCCTGCGGGGTTTCAGCGCGCTCTATCAAAAAGAAATTATTGATTGATCAATACTTACCTATTGACGATTTCAGGTAAAACGATATCATCAATCTCGCAGCGCTTCAGAGTAGTAGAAGGGTAAAATCCAAAAAACTCTGCTGCTGGTGACAGGGGGAAGACCTACGGGCTGCCCCCTGCTCCAATTCTGATGTGTGACCTATGTCCTTAATTTTTGAAGCTGACCTTCGCCGATACCTAGCTGCTGGGCTTGTTCGAGGTATTTCAGCCCTTCGTACCAGCGAAGGGTGGTCGCTACGTATCCAATTGGGCTCCGAATTGACGTCGTTGCGCCTGCAGCGCGGTGGCCAGCGCACATTCAAGAGCCTCGACAAGCTGGCAGCCTTCCTTACCGGCCTCGGGCTTGAGCAATTAAATGTCCAGCTCATGAATTCAGTTGACAAGGGCTGAGCGAGCTTCTGCCACGCAACCTGACCACAGAGAATGAGCGGCGAGATCATGTCCCTGGAGATAGCGTGATGTTAGGAAAACTAGGTTGCCTCTTCGGCCTCTGTGTAGGGCTAAGCGGTTGCGGCAATGCTTTTGAGGGTAGCTATCGAGCTATGGAAGGCGTAATTGGGCCACTGGTAGCGATCGACGTGAAGGGCAATAAAGCCACAGTGGTTAAGGTCGACCCCTTTCGCAAACTGATCCTAAGCGAACAAACCTGGGTAGCAGAAAGAAAAGGTGAAAAGCTTCTGCTTACGGACCTCAAAGGAAAGACATTTGCCTTCAACCGCTCGGTTGATGAGAAAGGTTTGGAGTGCCTGAATTGCGGACTCGGCACAGGCATGCCTGGCTCATGGCAGCAGTTTGATCCAAACAAGTAAATTCATCAGCAAGCTGAGACATCAATGAACGACGGTTCGCTGTTCTATCGCGGTCAGGCTCACCTCCGATCGCTGACTGGACATCCTAGGAACACCAGGCCACGGAAAATGCGCCAAGCATTACTCTGGAGCACTGCGTACGACTCTGAACGTCGATCCTTTGCTGTAAAAAGATGAAGGGGTGCTAGACTCCTCGCGAGGTCTAGCACCCCGGCCTTGCACCACCATAGCCCTGACCAGTCAAGACTCGACCCTCAGCTGGTCCAGGGCTTTTCATTCTGAGGGCACCGAGGTGGGTGGATCAGCACTCGATGCCCATGACTCTTCTCCTGGCGATCCGCATACGGCCTCCTCTAATCAGGTCTTCGCCTTAGCCTTGCACCACCACGGCCCCAGCCGGTCAAGACTCGACCCTCAGCCGGTCCGGGGCTTTCATTTTGAGGGCATCGAGGTGGTGGATTAGCACTCGATGCCCATGACTCTTCTCCTGGCGATCCGCATACGGCCTCCCCTTGCAGGTAATCACCTTAGCCTTGCACCACCACAGCCCCAACTAGTCAAGACTCGACCCTCAGCCGGTCCGGGACTTTTATTTTGAGGGCATCGAGGTGGGTGGATTAGCACTCGATGCCCATGACTCTTCTCCTGGCGATCCGCATACGGCCTCCCCTTGCAGGTCTCTACCTTAGCCTTGCACCACCACGGCCCCAGCCAGTCAAGACTCGACCCCCAACCGGTCCGGAGCTTTCATTTTGAGGGCATCGACGTGGGTGGATTAGCATTCGATGCCCATGACTCTCCTAAGCACTAGCCTTAGACCTCCCCGTACGTTTGGGCTTGGTGGATGGCGCTGGCGGCGGTGGAGCTGGTATGGATGTGTTCGACGCTTGTGTGGAAGCTGCAGCAGCGGCCGCCGCTGCTACCTTCTCTGCTTCCTTGAGTGCCGCCCAATAGGTGCGTGCTGCCTCAACATCGCCAAAGGCACCGATCTCGGGAAGCCGCTCGATGAAGCGGCTATACAACCCATCCTGAACCTTGCCGTGGCTGCGCATCCATTCGACCGCCACGTTTGGGTTGGTGAGCATCACGTAGTGGAATTCACCTGACGCGCCTGGCTTAGTAGTAATGAACTGCAGCTCTCGTAGCTTTTTCATCCGCCGGCGCCAGGTATCCACAGCCCGCTCTCCGAGAAAGCCCGCTTCAGCAGCAAATGTGCTGGGATTCTCAATGGTGATGACCGGATGATCGGGCATACGCGCCCATAGACAAAACAGCACGTGGCCGGCAGGCTGTCCTTTCGAATCAGCATCGATGACTTGCATGGCAATCGGCAACGTCCGGGGAATCGTGCTAAAACCATCGTGGGTTTTGCGCGTCCATTTCCACGCTTCAGGCATGTCGGGGAAGTGCACCTGCATTAATTGCTGGGCACGCTCCGCCATGGTTAAGCGGCGTTTAGCTGACTGTTTTGCGTTGGCCATTTTGCAGCCCTCATTCGATTTCTGTTGGGCTCAGTTTCCCGACATCGGCTGATGATGGCAAACCGTCATTGAGCGCTAATATCACGCATCTCCAAGCACATGAATGAACGATACAAGCTACTCAAATGCATGATATGAGCCTAGCTCAGACAATCGAATTGCGCGATATCGCGCATAAAATGCTTACAACCTACTGAATTTCATAATTTTATTTTTGGTTTTCGGTGCTCGGCGTGCTGAATGTACTCGGCGTGCTCAGTGTCCTCGCCGTGCTGCAGGGTGTAGGGTGTGGGAAGAGGGGCTTCACGATATGGGGTCGGCCTCGATTTTCTTGCTTATGGGTACTCCTAGTAGCGCACTTTGAAGGTTGGGGAGTCTTCTGGCCGCTGCTGACGGCGGTCGTAGATCCGGGTAGTGCTGATATTGGCATGGCCCAGCCAAGCCTGGACCTTAGCAATGTCGGCTTCATGCTCCAGGGCATTTGTGGCCGCGGTCGCACGCAGACCATGCACACCCAAACCCGCGACCTCGATCCCGGCGCATTTCGCATATTTTCCTACCAAGGTGTAGATGCCATTGGCTGTAATGCCGGTGCCGGTTGAGCGTCCCCGCAACGGTACAAACAGCGGCCCCTGGGGCTCGAGCAAGTGATGACCGGACTTTTCTAAATAAGCATGGATTCGCTCGGCGGCCACAGGATGCAGCGGCAAGAAACGCAGCTTTCCACCTTTGCCCAAAATCCGCAGGTGCTTGATACCTCTCCGCTCCTGCAGATCGCTCAGCTGCAGCTGTGCACATTCCTCACGACGCAGGCCGTGATACAGCAGAACAGCGAGAATGGCCCTATCGCGTAGCCCCTTGAGCGAGTCCGCCGATGGCGCATCCAGCAGCGCTTTCGCCTGGTGGTCCCCCAGAGCCGGTGTCTTCCCTTCATTCGTTTCAATCCTGGGCCGCTTGACCCCATGCACTGGATTGCCACCGGCGACAGCATTGCACTCCAGCAGGTGATCGAAAAGGCTGGCCAGCGCGGCTAGCTTGCGACGGATGGTCGCTCCGGCCAGTCCACGCTGCTCGAGCTGAGCACGCCAGGCTAAGACATGCGCCCTGGTGACGACGCGGAACTCATCAGCTTCGGCTAAGCCAACGAAGCGGCAGAAGTCTGCAAGATCACCCTGGTAGGCACGACGCGTACGAGGATTATCGATGTTGGCGAACCACTCGACCGCCGCCGGCACTTCAGCCAGATGCTGGAATTCCGCGGCGGTTAAACGGCGGGCTTGCCGGGTGACAAGTCTCGTCACGTCAAACCCCTCCCCAGTTATTCCGATGAACCTCGCGGCACCGATGCACAACCTGCTCTACAAACGGATTGCGTGAGTTGGCGTGAATCCAACCTTTCTCAAAAGGAGGAAGCGGCCCATCGGTCTCCAGAACGGCGTTCAATTCCAACGAGAGCAAAATCAGCGTTTTGAATGCATTAGGCACCTGATCTGCTTCGAAGGATACCCACCGCTGCCTCATGGCTTTTTCAGCCTTCCCAGCACGGTCCCATTCTGTGGTTTTGTGATGAACAAGCGCGTTACGTGCCGCTACCAGTCCTTTAAGCCCATTAATGGCCGGACCATCTTCGCGAAGGGCTCGACCACACACCAGTCGCGGGATGACGAGCCATTTGCCAACCACATCCAGCTTATCCAGCGTTTTCGCCAGAGTTTCGCCCAGCTGAATGAGCGCAAATTCGTAGGCCGCCGCTTCGAGGGCCATCGCAGAAAACACGATGGTTTTGATCCCGGCCACATTTTTCCTGGCTTCCTGTTGGTCGTAGGCAGTCGAATCGCTAGGCCATTGTGGCTTAGGTATCGGATTACCCTTCTCGTATAAAAAACAGCCGAAAGCCTCTTCCGCAATTTCTGCGTAGGTCTCCACCATGGAATCGACAATGACCCAGCTATCGCGAACCTGGAACGGTTCCCTTGAAGTCATCGATCACGTCCCTCTAATAATTGTTGATAACGTATTTTATCACCAATTTCCGCATCCTATGGATCACATGTGATTTTCCAGCGACATCAACCCAAGAGATAAATCATCGCTTATTCATTTAGCAGTAGACGCCGTGTTCTATACGATACAAATGCTCCATCACCAGCTCATATCCTCGTGGCTCCTCTAGGAGACTGCATGGGGAACGACGACCAAGCCCGATGGCCTTCTCTATGAACCATCTCTCAGAAAGGCGGCGGCTGCCCAGTACCTGTTCCGCATAGAGCAAGACCTCGGCACGCCTACTGATGAATAGCTGGTGCGCTAGACTCCAGCACATACCAGAAACCAGTCTGACAAGCTCAATAACTAGGGGTTTAGCGTTAGATCTAGCTGCCATCCTCATACCCTCGCTCCCCGACCCATGGGACGTCTCCATCCGCTTTATGCGGCAATAGATTAATGCGCGAATATCCTAGGATTTGTCTCCTGGCTCTCAGCCACATACACATCGAGCTCATCACAGAGGCCCTTGCGCTTGACTCCTAATCTAGCTCATTCAGAGCCACCGCAAATCGACTGATTGGTAACCGTCCGGCCAACTCACCTTCCTGACCCCGACGCCAAAGGCGATGGTGTCCACCTAATTTAAGTGGACACCATTTCTAGCCTTTTAAGCGGGTCTTTCCATGCAGTCACAACGCCGTTCCTATTCAAAATACTTCAAGGCCCAAGTTGTCCAAGAGTGCGCCCAGCCCGGCGCATCGATTGGCGGAGCAGGCGCTTCACTCGATTGGCGGGTTGTATGAAGTCGAGCGACACGCCAAGGAAATGAGCGACGAAGACCGCTGGCGATTACGTCAGGAAGCAGCGGTGCCCATCGCTGAAAAACTGTATGAGTGGATGTTGGCCCAACGCGAACTTGTGCCCGAGGGTTCGGCCACGGCCAAGGCCCTGGATTACAGCCTTAAACGCTGGGTAGCGCTGACGCGCTACCTGGAAGATGGTGCTGTGCCCATCGACAATAACCAGATCGAGAATTTGATCCGACCCTGGGCGCTTGGGCGCTCGAACTGGTTATTTGCCGGGTCGCTGCGCAGTGGAAAAAGGGCAGCGGCAATCATGAGCCTGATCCAGTCGGCGCGTATGAATGGGCACGATCCATATGCCTATCTCAAGGATGTGCTGATGCGGCTGCCGACACAGCGGGCGAGCGAAATCACGCAATTACTCCCGCAGCATTGGGTGCTTGCCTGAGACAGACTAAGTGGACTTCGCCAAATAGTCAGCTCAAATGCTGATGGGAATCAACAATTCGGAAGCGACTTTTCTCAGCATGTAGGTTTCGCGCAGAATTGATTGCCCCATCGAAGACTCGTGACGCTGCATGACGGCTTCATTGTGCGTGATGGCTTCATGCAGGTTGATCCAGACAGGCCGCATACCATTAGCGATTTCGTGGCTTTCCATTCTCACGGGCTCTAGCTGGGGCGCTACTTCGCATTGATAAAAATGCGAGGTCATGTGCATCAGGTCGTACTGTGGTTTCCAGTAGGGCCGGTACTCCTCGATGTAACCGTAATGCTGGAGCACCTGTATCTCACGAGCACCAGTCTCTTCCTCAAGCTCACGCTTCAGGCCTGTGACAATGTCCTCATCACCATCAAGGCCGCCTCCAGGAAAGCTGAAGTCGTTATAGCGTTCGGTGAACAGCAACAGGATCTGTTCACCCCGCATCACGATGCCACGTGCTGCATGTCGACGGAATACTCTGCCCTGCTTGGATTTCAGCTCGGGGTGAACAATTTCAGTTATGAGTTGCATGTGGTCTCGTTACGGCAAGATCAGTTGGTCATCGTCCAGGGTGGCCACGGCATTTCCGCAGTTCTGGAAATACTGTGGCCAGAGGAACTGGCTCAGCGAAGCAGCAATACGGGTACGGTGGATGTACGCAGCATCGTCGTGGTCGTGCTGCCTATCAGAAACTGCCTGATGCGTGAGTGCCCGTACGCTCCCATGACCAAAAGGTCAATGCCGTGCTCTGCCTGATACGCATGCAGTGTCGACTCTACTTCGCCTGGGCGGATCTCGGTATGAACCCGCGAGCCAGAAGAGGCAAGCGTGGTTCGTGCTTTCTCCAGCGCGTTCTGGTTGTCTTCAGAATCCGTTCCAACCATGACGATATGAATTGGCAGGCCTTCGCACAGCGGGCTTGAAGCAAGGGTCTGCACAGTCTTGCGGCCTGTCGCGCTGCCGTCAAATGCCACCATGACCGTTTCTGGCTTCTTGAAGTGGCTGGTTGTAATCAAGATGGGACGGTGGATGGTTCGGACTACCGCTTCAATCTGGCTGCCAAGGCTTTGGGCTCTGCGCGTGCTGTCCTCACCGACTCTCCCAATCACCAGTAATCGAATATCCTCTTGCAGGTCGCTCAGGCTCTCGACGAGATGGCCATGGCGCTGCTTCAGATCAGGTGACATGGCGCCAGAGATGACTGTACGCTCGCGAGCTTTTTCAAGCATGTGCTGCCCATGCTCCAAGGCCAGTTTTGCCCGCTGCGCATCCAGCTTAGCCAACTCTTCCAGTAGATGTTCTCTGCTACCGAGACCGATATTGCCACTGAGGTCAGCGGATGCAGGAAATTTCTCCCTATCCAGTACATGAAGCAGGGTCAGGGGAGCGCTGAGTTGTTGCGAGGCCCATGCTGCGTAATCGCAGACCGCCAATGAGGATTGTGAGTTATCAATGCATGCCATTACGTGGGTCATTGTCGTTCTCCTTAGTGGCTCATGAGCTTGTCGATGGCACCGGGTTTGTCATGCACGCCGAAGCGGTCAACGATTGTTGCGCTGGCTTCATTAAGACCGAGCACTTCAACCTCAGCGCCTTCACGGCGGAACTTGATCACGACCTTATCCAGCGCTGCGACGGCGGTGATATCCCAGAAATGCGCCTGTGTGAGATCGATGGTGACCTTGTTGAGCGCTTCCTTGAAGTCAAAAACCTCAGTGAACTTGTCTGCAGAGCTAAAGAACACTTGGCCCACGACGTGGTAAGTCCGATGCGATTTTGACTCTTCCAGAGTGCTCTTGATATCCAGGTAGTGCCCGACCTTGTTTGCGAAGAACAGGGAGGCCAGCAGCACACCTACCAGTACGCCGTAGGCCAGGTTATGAGTGGCCACGACGACCACGACGGTCGCCACCATGACGAGGTTGGTCGACAGCGGATGCTCTTTCAGATTACGCAAAGAATCCCAGCTAAAGGTGCCGATGGACACCATGATCATCACAGCCACGAGTGCCGCCATAGGGATTTTGGAGAGCCATTCGCCAAGAAATACCACCATCAGCAGCAGGAAAACCCCGGCACACAATGTCGAGAGACGGGTGCGGCCACCAGATTTCACGTTGATGATCGACTGGCCGATCATGGCGCAACCTGCCATGCCGCCAAGCATGCCGGCAGCGATGTTGGCCACCCCCTGGCCTTTGCACTCGCGGTTTTTGTTGCTGGTGGTATCGGTAAGGTCGTCGACGATGGTCGCGGTCATCATTGATTCGAGTAGACCCACTACTGCCAACGCAGCCGAATACGGGAAAATGATGCGCAGGGTTTCAAAATTCAGCGGAACTTCAGGCCAGAGGAAGATCGGGAGCGTATCAGGCAGTTGGCCCATGTCACCGACGGTGCGGATATCCAAACCGAGGTAAATGGCGATGGCAGTCAGCGTCAGAATGCACACCAATGGAGAGGGAATCAGCTTGCCGATTTTCGGTACATACGGAAACAGGTAGATGATTCCCAGACCCGCAGCGGTCATGGCATAGACATGCCAGGTGACATTGGTCAGCTCAGGCAATTGCGCCATAAAAATCAGAATCGCCAATGCGTTTACGAAGCCGGTGACTACCGAGCGTGAAACAAAGCGCATCAACGAGCCAAGCTTCAGGTAGCCGGCAAGGATTTGAAGTACGCCACATAGTAGAGTCGCGGCCAGCAGGTACTGGAGTCCATGCTCTCTTACCAGCGTAACCATCAACAGTGCCATGGCGCCTGTCGCCGCCGAGATCATTCCGGGGCGTCCGCCGACAAAGGCGATGACAGCACAGATACAGAAGGAGGCGTAGAGACCGACTTTGGGATCTACCCCGGCGATGATGGAAAAGGCGATGGCTTCCGGGATCAGCGCGAGTGCGACCACCAGTCCCGCAAGCACGTCGCCACGGACGTTGGAAAACCACGTTTGTCTAAGTTTTTGCAGCATAGAAAATATCCAAGGCAAAGCATCGCGCACGCCAAGGGAATGGCGAGCGAATCGATACAAATTCAAATTTTGAGGATTTTTTGCTGTGTGCTTAAGGTGTAAAACCAGGCGTACAGCAGTGCGCACCCGCGAGCGAGGCTAGCGGAAGCAGGGTGTTGCGAGGGGGCGTAGCGCTAAGGCGGCGTAGGCTGCCAGTAGATCGTTTGGAGTACAGTCATACTGATGTTCCTGTAGCTCAAGGGGTATGCGGAGCAGAAGTATACAACGAAGCCATCGTCTATTGCGACCCGCTGCCAAGCTCAGCATGGGCTACGTCAGATACAGGCTTATTCAATGGGTATACCTGCGGCCAAGGCTTTTTTTCCACTCGCTCTTGTTTGAGCTGGCCTGTGTGCTGAGGGGTGAGTTGGCCAGACGGTTACACTGATTGCTCACTCAAGCATGGGTAGCAGGAATTTACGTAGATTTATCTCTCGGCACCCACGCGAAATTTGTACTCACTTCGCTCGTTGCTGCCTGCGCTGCGACAGGCTGATCTATGACTCATGAGCAGCCGGTACCAGTAGCAGCTACATCTCATCCCGTGTCCATCACCGGTCATCTGCCACTAGCGCTGGCTTGAGCTCGAGATGGTACGATTACGGCAATCGAACCGGCAAAACTAATTGAGAAATCTTCTAAAACCCCTTTTAAAAAGGGCTATAGACGAGGGAGCCAACCGGCAAATGGCATTTACACCGTTCATTCGTCAAGACAAAGCCCCAGAGGAGCTGCAGGACCAGGTCGTCCAAATCATGCGGCTCGATGCGGCTCTTCACGCGAAGATTCCTGGCCCATTGCGCGTGCCTATGATGAATCTCCTGCGGGTAGTTAACTCGTACTACAGCAATAAAATCGAGGGGAACTCAACAGTACCGGCAGACATTTTGCGCGCCGAGGACTCCCTACAGGAGCTCAACGGCGCGAAAGACTTACAGGAGATTAAGCGCCACATCGAAGCTCAGCGCCGGCTAAACGATGAACCGATCGACAAGATTGAAGTATGTACGAAAGGTGCAATCTCTCGTTTACACCGCGAATTCTACAACGGCGTACCCAACGAAATGCTGGATATTCAGCTCAACGATCAAGGCGAAACCATCCGTATGGTTCCCGGTGAATTCCGAGAGATTGGGGTTCGCGTTGGCCAGCACATACCACCAACCGTCGAGCAGATGCACTCACACCTCAATGACTTTGAGCGCGTGTACCGTCTGGACTGGATTCATGGCCTTTCACGCTTCTTTGCCGCTGCAGCTTCACACCACCGATTGATGTGGATTCACCCGTTCATGGATGGCAACGGTCGGACCGGCCGGCTATTCACAGACCAGTACCTCAAAGCCGCCGGCCTTGGTGGATACGGGCTATGGTCAATGAGCCGCGGATTCGCCCGCAACGTCGCCGCCTATTACGAGATGCTCAACGCGGCTGACCACCCTCGCAAGGGCGAGCTGGATGGTCGTGGCGAACTCTCGGACAGTGGTCTGTTGCGCTGGACTACTTTCTTCGTCGAGACGGCATTTGATCAGGTGCAGTACTTCAACACACTACTCGAACCGGAAAGGCTCAGCGAACGGATAGACGTATATTTCGAGATGCGGAGTCGTCGCGCGCTTTCTGACAGCAAGGGTGAAGCATTACCTGAATTGCGTATTGAGGCCCGGGATGTCTACAAGACGCTGCTCTACCTAGGCGATCAGCAACGCGCCGATATTCAGGCTCGGTTGGGAGTCGGCGAGCGCACTACACGCAGCCTACTGAGCCAAATGGCAAAAGAGGGTTTGATCACGTTGGACGGTCGCAAGCCGGTATCTCTAAGCCTCTCCCGACATTCGATCGAGTTCCTGTTTCCATATCTGTGGTGAACCAGGCCTGCCTCTATACATCATCCTCCAAGAGATAGCCATGCCGTTAAGTAGCCGAGATAGGAAAAGCGATATCCTCGCTAAGGGCAAGGCCAGAATCCTAGACACGGGAGATTTTCTGACGCCTGAACAGCTAGCCATGCGTTTTTCCAGCCAGTCAACGTTCCCCCCATTAGTCCTAGAAGAATGGAAGAATGAGCATCGTATTTTTTCGATCGAGCAGGATGGCCAGAGCCTGTATCCGGGCTACGCATTTTCCTCCAATGGTGAGCTGCTTATAGGCTTGAAGGATGTACTCACTGTATTGGGTACTACCAAGGAAGGTTGGGTGTTGGCTCTCTGGTTAGGAAGCTCCAACAGCTATCTTGGAGGCGCTCTTCCTCGCGACGAATTGAGCTTAAATCCAGACAGTGTGCTTTCCGCGGCTGTTAACGAGCTTCAGGGCGCTCAACATGGGTAGTCCGCAGCGTTTTTAGTGCGGCCATTCAGACCTAGCTACACGCGTTGCCCACGCTCTTGATACCACCGGATTTTTTGCGGCCGATCTCCCAAGGAAACATCTCCGCAATGGCTGATGCTGATCGTCTGGCGAACTCACCTTCCGAGTCCTCCAGTCAACAAGGAGTGCAGTCTCGCTAGGGTATCGTTGCTGACAAAGAAGGCCTGTAAAGGTGGGCCGTTCCCGCGTCAGTGGAATCCGGCCGTGCCCGCGCAAGGTGTGTTCAGCGTCCACTTGCATGTTAGGCCCATACTCACACGTACCTATGGGCCCGGCCCGCCAGCGATGGGGTGAGCGCGACTAACCTCATCGCTGACGCAACACGGCAATCAAACAGCCGGCTTGACCTGTGCCACCGACGCATCAGTTTGATGTGAATTGACTACCGGGGGAGTTCCCAGCAAAGAACGCAGCCCTGGATAGGAGTAAGCCCAGTTCTTCTTGGCACCCAAGATGCCCATGATCGTCAATACAATCAACGCAATCAGGACAATCGAGTGGGCTATCACCACAGCAAAGTAGCCGGTCATAGACAGGACAAGAAGGTCGGCGAGAAAGAGAACGTTGAAAAACGCCTGTAGGGTGAATGCTTGCTTGCAAGCCCATACTTTCTTTGGGTCTTTAGCATTGAGCGCCCAGCGAATAGCAATAGCTACGGTGCCTATGGGGATGAGGGGATAGAAAAAACTCATCAAGCCAAGCAAGCCAAGCAAGTGAGTGCCAACTGCATGATCCCACTTGCCTAGCTTGCCAAGAAGCCAGGCAGCGCCGCCGATGATCAGTACTGAACCCATGTAACCAGCTACGGCAACAAAAAGGTGGCCGAGGATGTGATCGCCGAAATCGTACCAGAAATGTTGGCTCGAACCATGGGCTTCAACTAGCACTGCCGCGAGGATGCTAGTGAGCAGGCCCCCAAGTATGATGCCTACACGCCCACCCGTAGATTTGACGAAGTAGAGTGCTATCAGGACGATGAGTGCGATTACGCCTGCGCACAACAGGGTAATATTTCCGTATGGTGGCATAACAGTTCCAAACTATTAGTGAGAATGTGAAGGCTGGTGAGGCTAGCCTTGGCTCATTTGCTCCGTGCCTGCAAATGACTCGCCTTTCATCGTCATTCGGAGTGCGGAGGTTACGGTTTCCCAGTGTCCCGTGAGTGGGCAAGGGGAACCGAAGCGCCAAAACAAAAGCGTCATTTTGCCATCATTGACTTGTGGTCGCCATTGATCTCCCTAACTATCCACTCCGCGCGAACCGAATCCGGCCACAGCAGCGGTAGCGGCATCCAGTCGACACTGGACACGGTTGATGGCAACACTGGATACCGTAGCGCCAGGTTGTAGGCATTCCTGAACGACTTGGGCTTTGAACGCTTTCGGATAAGAGCTCCGTTGGCGCATGGAAATCCTGGCGATAAGGGTGATCGCGTCCTCTTAAAAATATGCGGACACCATCGCCCTTAAAGCTGGAATTCGTAAGGTGGGTTCGCCGGTCGCTTAAGCTGATGCGCTCTACCGGTATGTTGTGACCGCAGGGACATCATCATCCCTACCCCGCTTGAAGCTTTCCATCAGAAAATGCAAAGTTCGAGCCGCTGCGGTTCATGAGTACCCGTTTCGCGCAGCGGTTGCTGTTCCCATCTGAGAGGAAAAGATGCGTAAAGTTTTCGTGCTGTCCGTTATGGCAGGGATGCTCGGCGGTTGCGCCCTGCCCCCCAAACCCCCATCACCTTACGAGGCCTACCTGAAACGCGAGACGGCAGTCGTTCCGCTACGACCTTACGTGGCATCGACCAAGGTTCCGATTTACAGCGACTCCTCAAAGCTGCTGGATTTCGCTGACAAGCTAGGCGGGGGCCAAGGCAAATATGAGACGGATGCGGCGTACCAGCAGCGCGTCTCGGCGCTCAACCTGTTTTCAGTTATTTCTACGATCCCCGAGCACAACATCGAATTTGATAAGCAGACCGGTGCCATCAAATTCTCGATGATGCTTCTGCCCAGCGATTGCCCTGGTGCCAAGAATTACAGCTACATGGCCCCAGTATGCTATGGGTTGTGGTTACCTGAAGTCCGCAAGGTAATGGATCACTATGAGGGCCAAAACGGTTACGGTGCCAAGGCAGGCGTAGACGTTATCAAAGTGAAGCGGCCGATGCTGGTCCTGCCCCCAGTCAAACCGCCTTCGGCGGTGCCTATCGCCCGCCTCAACGGTTCTTTGCACATCACTCCGGAGCAACTGGCCAATGAGAGAGACAACCTACGACTCGCTATCAACCTCGAATCGGTCCCCCAGCATCTACGGATGACTACCAATTACTCGCAGGCGACAGTCCAAAACCAGCGCGAGCTTCTGATCGACAACTACATTTTCGACATTAAGATCGCGGGCGTGAGCGTGGTGAACATTAAGACCAATCAGGTCTATTCCGACAAATTCGATATCAGCATCCGCTGACCCTCCCAACCCCGTCCGGTCATGACGCCAGTCTAGCGTCATGACCTCTCCTCGGCTAAAGGTCACCAACGGGTTGTCCCGCTGTTCAAGACCAAAATTGCCCACCTGACAGACTACTGCCTGCAGCAGGAGCGCTGGTTTTCCATCCATTAGGACAAACCGGTGCTAAAAGCACTCGCGGCCGCGGAGGTCTTCGCAAAATCAGCATCCATCGATTCAGTAAGCTCCTTTTTTGCACCATTAAGCTGGCTATGGTGCAAACGGATAGTGATTTTGCCTCATTGCTGCAACCAGTGCTTTTAGGGTGCCCCATTGGGAAATGACAGGGAGATTTTGGGCAGTTTGGAGGTGGCTTATGGGTAGGTTCCAGGCACTCTGTATCAATAGAGCGAGAATCTATTACGCTCTGGGAGGGGTCATGATCGGGCTAATTCAGGCATCTTTGAGGGCTATAGGGGGTGTTTGGGGTGATGTAGGGGTGCTTTGCGGGAATTAGAGGTGTATTCGAAACCCCTGCTTGGGTCAAAAACAGCAAAAATGCTCCCCGAAGCTTGGAAGTGTCTTAAGTAGCGTCGCCCCAAGCATGGAATGGCTATTGGCCACTTGGATCCTGGCACTCCAAAGTCGTGCGCACTGGCTTGCTCATGGGCATTTCTCCGATTAGGTAAGCCCGTCAGGCGGCAATGGAGCACCAACCCCTAACGCTCGAAGCAAAGCGGGTAAAAACACCCCGGCGGCTCCAGTCAGCATTATTTCGTCTGCCGCATCCAATCCAACGTCTTCAAGATTTACATGGATTACGGTAGCCCCGGCAGCGAGGGCCATGTTCGGAATATCAGCAGCCGGCATGACGACGCCGGAGGTACCAACTGAAATCAGCAAGTCACAGTTTTTCACGAGTCGTACCGCTGACCGCCACGCGCCCTCCGGTAGGTTCTCCCGGAACCAGACCACTCCAGGACGAAGTTTTCCATTGCATCGGACACAACGAGGCGGCTCGATCAATTGTCCTTCTTCAGGAATCCCCAGCTGGGCTGGCGTTAGCTTCCCGGGTCGGTGGCAGGCGAAGCACTTGACGTCCATCAGACTGCCATGAAGATGAACAACCTGACTTGAGCCAGCGCGTTCATGCAAGTCATCAATGTTCTGGGTGACAACGGATACCTCCCACCCGGCATTGCTTAGCTGGGGAATGGCAAGATGGGCCGCATTGGGTTTTGCTTGTCCAACCTGGTGTCGTCGCCATAGATACCAGCTCCATATGAGAGCTGGGTTTTCTCGAAAAGCAGCCGCTGTTTCGAGACGCTCAGGGTCGTGCTTGGTCCAAAGTCCCGTCAATTTGTCGCGGAACGTAGGTATTCCGCTTTCTGCGGAGATGCCGGCACCCGTGAAAAAAACAACCTTCTTGGACGCGCGCAAGGCTTCGGTAGCTCTCTGCATGTTGCTCATCTGCGCACCTTGCTTCCACTGGAATCACTCGCTTCCAAGCGTCGGTTTTGAATAGAGGTACTCGTAGGGAGAAAATCGCCCAGCAGCGCCGAATAAGAGACTGGCAGTGAAAAGCTCCATAAACGCTATGGCTTCCTTTTGAGCATAACGCTCGTAATAAGCACGCTGTGTTAAAGGCACCCTAGCGCGATTCTCGAGGCATACCCTGACCATCTGGGCCAGGATGTAGCCGCGGACGTCATATCGGGCGTCCACTGCTTTGAGCACTGTTGCAAAGCATGAGTGGTACACGAGCCTCGGGCCTTCGGGAATTCCAGGTGTCTGCCGGTCTGTCATTTTCACCTCCTGAAATGCCCTTCAGCGGTACGTTACGTTTGGAGGTAGCTGCAGGCAAGCCCGCTTGATCGCCAGATGCCTCCACGTTAAAGGTACGCTGGCGGTACAGTCCCCAGCCTTACCTAATTTGCCTAATCTAGCAAAAACTCCGTATTAACAAGGGCTTAGCCCTGTTGTACCCTGACAGTCCCTAGCCTAGACTTATAAGGCCTCGGGGTGTCATTCGGTGACTCATAATCCTTTGGTCCACGGTTCGAGTCCGTGTGGGCCCACCACCTTCAAAGCCGCGCATTGCGCGGCTTTTTCATGTCCGCTGTGCGCAGAAGGAAATAGCACGCCAGGGCTGTGAGGTAGGGCGCGCAAAAGCTAACAGCACGGGAAACCGATGCAGATGCTGAGCAATACCTGTGTCCTTGTAGCCCCTGAGCCACAAAATCACACTGACCCACGCACTATGTAGCCTATGAGCTACAAAATTTGTCCCGGCGACACTTGTTCGAATGTAGCTTACGGGCTACATTTTACAGCATTACACCTATTTTTGATGCCCAAGGGCTACAAATGACTTCTCTCTACGATGTCTCCGAAATGCTGAAACAGGCGCGTGGTGAGGCGAAGCTGAGCCAGGAAGCGCTGGCCGGACGTGCCGGCGTCTCGCGCACGACCGTGGCACGTATGGAAACACTGGCCAAAGGCGATATGAGTGTTTCAGTGCTGGTTCGCCTGCTGGAAGCGGCCGGCTACGACCTGAAGCTAGTCAAAGCCGGACACCAGCGCACTGTTGAAGACATCCTCAGCGAGCAGCGGTCAGGGAGCGCGTGAGCATGATTCTCGATGTCCACGTCAGCTCAAGGCTGGTGGCCAAGCTCTATCGGGAGCGCGATGAATACGTGCTGAAATACCTGCCAGGCAGCGCAGCGGAAGACTTTGTCAGCCTGACTATGCCGGTTCGCGAAGAAGCATGGCGCTGGCCCCGTGACCTGTTCCCGTTTTTCCGCCAGAACCTGCCCGAAGGGTATTTACTGGGCGTTATCCGCGAAGAGTTCGGCCCGCTGCTTGATGGCACCGACCTGTCGCTGCTGGGCGTGGTGGGTGGCACCGGCATCGGCAGAGTCTCAGTGACGCCTGAAGGCGTCCAGCCTGGCGTCGAGATCGCCCCGCTCGAGATAGAACACCTACTCAAGGCAGAAAACACCAACGAACGCTTTGCCGCACTGGTGCGGCAATACGCGCGGGTAGCCGTGTCGGGGGTCGTGCCAAAGTTCATCTCCAGCGACGCCGCCGAACCTCGGGAGCCGCTGGGTAAACCGACACTGCGCACCGGTTCGCACATCATCAAGGGATCCGACGACACGACCCCTTTTCTAGGCTTCAACGAGTTCTACACCATGCGCGTACTGGCCCGGCTGAATGTCGTGCCTGTCGCCACCTGTCGTATGTCAGAAGACGGCAAAGTCCTGGTAGTGGATCGTTTCGACGTGGACGCGCACGGCATCCCCCGCTACGGAGTCGAAGACGCCTGTGGGCTGCTTGGTTTACCACCACATGAAAAGTACGCCCCCACCACCGAGCGGGTGTGGAAGGCCACGCGGGCCTATATCCCCGCTGATCGTCTGCAGACGCAACGCGAGCATCTAGGCTGGCAGCTGCTGACCAACTACGTGGTACGCAATGCTGATTGCCACGCGAAGAACATCGCGCTGTTTTACACCTCGCGTGCTGACGTGGCCTTTACTCCGGCCTATGACCTGGTGACCACTCAGGCCTACCCGCGCTTCGCCAGCAAGCCACCTGGCCTGTCCGTAAGCGGCAGACAAACCTGGACACCGGGCCGTTCGCTGGAAACCTTTTTCAAAGCCGTCCTAGGTATTCCACCGCGCCAGTATGCCACCATGGTCGAGCAACTCTGCGAGTCCGCCGTAGCGGTCGGTAGAGAAGTGATCGAAGCCGCGAAAAACGAGCCTGCCTGGCGCGATGTGGCCAAACACATGGTGCATGCCTGGAACGAGGGAATGGAGACATTGCGCAGCCCCAAAGCCGCCCCGCACTTTCGCGGCTTGGATACCGCCATTGAAGACGCCGGCTTCTCCGGGCCGCGCAAACCACAATGCAGCCGAGAGGTGATTGGCCGCTCTGAGTTGCTGGCAAAGAAGCGCTGAATTCATGGCGCAGGGCCAATGGCTGCAGATCCCCCCGAAGCTGTGCGCTAAGACGCCACAGTGAGCTGATTGGCCTTAACTATTCGACTCACTAAATGAGCCGAATACGGCCAATAAATATCATCGCGCCTTTACGCCAGATTTCGGTACTATTTGGTTAACTCAGGATTGCTGAAGGTTGGAAAATGGAATTCACCCCCGTCATTGCGCAAGTCTAAGGCATGCTGATCTGGTTTACTCCAGCAGCACTGTTGATCGGTCTACTCAAATCGCCCTGGAACAAGGGCCATATTGGCGAACTCCTGGTGCGACTGTTTACCCATTGGCAGCTCGATCAGCAGACCCACCGCCGCCTGCACAACGTCACCCTGAGCACACCCGACGGCATCACACAGATCGACCACATATTCCTTTCGCCCTACGGCATCTCGTGCTGGAAACGAAGAACATGAGCGGCTGGATCTTCGGCAGCGAAAATCAGGCACAGTGGACGCAAAAATTCCCCAAGCACACCTTCAGATTCCAGAACCCGCTGCGACAGAACTAGCATCAGGAGAGCTCCACGGTGATCCCCATAATCAAAAAAATAAAAAACGCTATATACACCTTAACATCTACGTTTGTGGGCTGCTGGGCTGGAACGCTGTATGCTGTACAAGTTTCTCTTTCCAGCATGGATTCAGTAAAAATAAAGAGCCGCGAAGACCAACTATCAACAATTAGATCAACATTAAATAATATAGAAGATGTACTTTATTTGATTCCGACATTCTTACTAGCATCAGGGGCACTACACATCCTTCATCTTTTCTTAATAAGTAGAAGTCGCATTCTTAACAGCCAAAACAAAGCCCTCCACCTCAAAGATGAAAGACTAAGCTTTATTTCATGGGTCACATTCACACTAGCAGGAGCAGCGCTATCCTCTTACTTTTCTGCAAGCTCAACCAATATAGAGCTAATAAAACAAGCAGCCATGACAGGCATATTTTTTATATGCGCCATCATTGCTGCAGCACTCACAATTGGACAGTATTTCGTTGACTTAGCCAGCGCAAAAAAACAAGCAACGGAACCTAGTAAAAACAACTGAAATACTTGTCATCCTCCCTGCGCCTGGAGTCGCAATGTTCGTCGCTACTGACGACCAGTTTAATGAGCCGATCCTGCGCTACCTGTCCGCCACGACCGAAGGCGCGACAGCACGTGTCGCCCATGAAGCAGCTGCTGATGCGCTGAACCTGTCGGAAGCAAAGCGCCAAGAGCTATCTGGTGCTCTTCGGCGAGCCAGGCAAAAACTGCGAACGCGGTCCTACTATCGGCTCATCAAATGAGCGGAATAAGCTAGTTAATCGGCTCAAAGAAAGCAGCTGCCATGAACGACCCCGGTCTGGATCTAAACGAGAATTGGCAATGACCCCACATTTCTTGGTACTCAAGCCCACCCGAATTCACTGGTTCTGACGTTTCTAGATGCACCATAATCCCGGTTCCAGCCCGTCTGGCCCGCCCAATTCAACAAAGCCGCGCGATTGCGCGGCTTTCTTCATTTTCAGGCTCTCAAGAATCCTGCCGTGGCTGTAGATTCCGCTGGCGCGGGTTGTAGAAGGTGCTATCGGGAGGAATGTCTCGGGTCACCAGAGACATGGCCCCAATGACCACGTTGTTGCCGATGCTGATGTGGTCAGCAACGATGCAGCTATTGGCACCGAGGCTGACGTTCTCGCCTATGCACAGCGAGTAATGGTCCAGGCCAAGGGTCTTGATCCCGACCGAGCAATTCTGCCGTATGAAAAAGTTACGCCCGATGCTTGCGTGGCGAGTGATCACCACGCCTGGCAGATGGGCGATACGAAGGCCGGGAGCTATTTGCGCGCCGATGTCGATGTCCACGGCGTACTTGAGATTGAGCCGCTGCTGCATGCCGCGGGCGTATCGCCTGCTCAGGCCGCCGCGGGCATCAAGGTACTGCGCCAGGCGGTAGGCGAAAAGAAAGCGCAGCTTGTTGTCCTTGCGCGCACGTCGCAGCACGTTGAAGAACAGGCTGGTACGGCGCCCGGGCTTTTTCTTGTTGGAGACTTCCTGCCGCCAGCATTCCAGCAAAGTTTCGAAGTTCACACGGTGAGTCCACTAAAGTCTGCCAATTATCATGCCGCAATTAAGTCAGCCACGCAGCAGCACTTTGCCTTGCCCTGATTGCCGCTGCGTGGCTAGGCTAGCAAGCCCACTGTAGAGACTCGCCATGTCGAATCCCCGCCCAATCGCCCTCGATGAAATCGATCACCAACTGATCGCCCTGCTGCAGATCAATGCCCGCGAAAGCGTCGCCACCCTTGCCCGCCATCTGGGTATCGCTCGCACCACCGTCAACTCGCGCCTGGCGCGGCTGGAGAAGGGAAAAGTCATCACCGGGTACGGCGTGCGACTGGGCCAGCGCCTGGTCGATGGCGGCCTGCAAGCCTATGTCGGGATAAAGGTGCAACCGCGCTCCGGCAAGGACGTGGTGCGGCGCCTGGCTGCCATGGGGCAAGTGCAGCAATTGTGCGCGGTCAGCGGTGAGTTCGATTACGTAGCGTGGCTGCGCAGCGATTCGCCAGAACAACTGGACCAGCTGCTGGACCAGATCGGCAGCGTCGAGGGCGTGGAGAAGACCACCACCTCGATCATCCTCAGCAGCAAAGTGGACCGCGGCCAGCCCTTCTAGATGACAGCGGTACAGTTGCCGAGCAAAAAACGTCACAAGTATTTATAGTCATGTCGTTATGACGAAAAAAAAGCCAATACGACGGCGTTTTGCATCTTAATTACGAACACCCCGCTCCCTAAAATGACCACCAGGCATCTCCTATACTCAGGCTCCGCCCCTGCGCAGCCGCTCTGGCAAGGTCACAGCAATGAACAAGAAAAACCGCCACCCGGCCGACGGCAAGAAACCCATCACCATCTTCGGCCCGGACTTCCCGTTCGGCTTCGACGACTGGCTGGAGCACCCGGCTGGGCTGGGCAGTATTCCGGCTGATCGCCACGGTGCGGAAGTCGCTATCGTCGGTGCCGGCATCGCAGGCCTGGTGGCGGCCTACGAGCTGATGAAGCTGGGGCTCAAGCCTGTGGTGTATGAGGCCTCGAAAATGGGTGGCCGACTGCGCTCGCAGGCCTTCAACGGCACCGACGGGGTCATCGCCGAGCTCGGCGGCATGCGCTTTCCGGTGTCCTCCACCGCCTTCTACCACTATGTGGACAAGCTGGGCCTGGAAACCAAGCCCTTCCCCAACCCGCTGACACCGGCATCCGGCAGCACGGTGATCGACCTGGAAGGCCAGACCTACTACGCCGAAAAAGTCAGCGATTTGCCCAAACTGTTCCATGAGGTGGCCGATGCCTGGGCCGACGCGCTGGAAAGCGGCGCGCAGTTCGCCGATATCCAGCAGGCGATCCGCGATCGTGATGTTCCGCGCCTCAAAGCGCTGTGGAACAAGCTGGTACCGCTGTGGGACGACCGCACCTTCTACGACTTCGTCGCCACCTCGCGCTCGTTCGCCCAACTGAGCTTCCAGCACCGTGAGGTGTTCGGCCAGGTCGGCTTCGGCACAGGCGGCTGGGACTCGGACTTCCCCAACTCGATGCTGGAAATCTTCCGTGTGGTGATGACCAACTGCGACGACCACCAGCACCTGATCGTCGGCGGTGTGGAGCAGGTACCGCAGGGCATCTGGCGCCATGTACCTGAGCGCTGCGCCCACTGGCCCGAGGGCACCAGCCTGAGCGCGCTGCATGGCGGCGCACCACGCACCGGGGTAAAGCGCATCGCCCGCGCAGCCGACGGGCGCCTGGCCGTCACCGACAACTGGGGCGACACCCGCCACTACGGCGCCGTGCTCGCCACCTGCCAGAGCTGGCTGCTGACCACCCAGATCGATTGTGAAGAATCACTGTTCTCGCAAAAGATGTGGATGGCCCTGGACCGTACCCGATACATGCAGTCGTCGAAAACCTTCGTCATGGTCGATCGCCCGTTCTGGAAGGACAAAGACCCGCAAACCGGCCGCGACCTGATGAGCATGACCCTCACTGATCGGCTGACCCGCGGCACCTACCTGTTCGATAACGGCGACGACAAGCCCGGCGTGATCTGCCTGTCCTACGCCTGGATGAGCGACGCCCTGAAGATGCTCCCGCACCCAGTGGAAAAACGCGTGCAACTGGCCCTGGATGCACTGAAGAAGATCTACCCCAAGACCGATATCGCCGGGCATATCATCGGCGACCCGATCACCATTTCCTGGGAGGCCGACCCGCACTTCCTCGGTGCCTTCAAGGGCGCACTGCCTGGCCACTATCGCTACAACCAACGGATGTACGCGCACTTCATGCAGCAGGACATGCCAATGGAGCAGCGCGGGATGTTCATTGCCGGCGATGACGTGTCGTGGACCCCGGCCTGGGTCGAGGGGGCAGTGCAGACTTCGCTGAATGCGGTGTGGGGTATCATGAACCACTTCGGTGGCCAGACCCATCCGGACAATCCAGGCCCAGGCGACGTGTTCGACGAGATCGGGCCGATCGCCCTGGCAGACTGAGACAAGGAGGCAGCATGCGCATCGCTCTGTTCCAGGGCACGCCCAACCCGCTGGACGTGCCCGGCAACCTGCAACGGCTGCGCCACCAGGCGCAGTTGGCGGCCGAGCGCGGCGCGCAGTTGCTGGTGTGTCCGGAGATGTTCCTGAGCGGCTACAACATCGGGTTGGCACAGGTAGAACGCCTGGCAGAGGCCGATGATGGCCCGTCGGCCATGGAGGTGGTGGAGATCGCCCAGGCGCATCGCATCGCCATCGTCTACGGCTACCCCGAGCGCACTGACGATGGCGCGATCTACAACAGCGTGCAACTGATCGACGCCCATGGCCGCAGCCTGTGCAATTACCGCAAGACGCACCTGTTCGGTGAGCTGGACCGCGCCATGTTCAGCCCCGGTGCCGACCACTTTCCGGTGGTCGAGCTGGAGGGCTGGAAGGTGGGGCTGCTGATCTGCTACGACATCGAGTTTCCGGAGAATGCCCGGCGCCTGGCGCTGGATGGCGCTGAGCTGATCCTGGTGCCGACCGCAAACATGACCCCGTATGATTTTGTCTGTCAGGTGACCGTGCGCTCCCGGGCCCAGGAAAACCAGTGCTACCTGGTGTATGCCAACTATTGCGGGGCCGAGGGCGAGATCCAGTACTGCGGCCAGAGCAGCATCATCGGGCCGGATGGCAGCCTGCTGGCCATGGCCGGTCGGGATGAGTGCCAGTTGCTGGCACAACTGGAACATGAACAGGTGGTGCAGGGGCGCAAAGCGTTTCCTTACCTCGCAGATCTGCGCCAGGAATTGCATCTGCGGCGGGGCTGAGAACAGCCTTTGCCGGCGGTCAGGCCAACTTATTTGTTAGCATGAGTGCTTACCCCGGAGCCCCCATGCCTGATGCCACTCGCCACCTCGTATTAGCCAACGGCCTGCAGCTCACCCTGCGCCATGCCCCGCGGCTCAAGCGCTCGGCTGCTGCGCTGAGGGTCCACGCGGGCAGCCACGATGCCCCGGCAAAATGGCCTGGGCTCGCGCACTTTCTCGAGCATCTGTTCTTCCTCGGCACTCCTCGATTCGCCTTGGATGACGGCCTGATGCGCTACGTCCAGACCCTCGGCGGGCAGGTCAACGCCAGCACCCGCGAACGCACCACAGATTTCTTCTTTGAAGTCCCGCCCGCAGCCTTGGCCGGCGGGCTGGAGCGCCTTTGCCAGATGCTCGCCGAACCCGACCTGGGTAGCGAACGCCAGCGCCGCGAGCGTGAAGTGATCCATGCCGAATTCATCGCCTGGTCGCGCAACCCTAAGGCCCAGAAGGATTTTGCCCTGCTGCAATCAGTGTCGGCTGGCCATCCGCTAGGCGGTTTTCATGCAGGCAACCGGTATACCCTGGCGTTGCAGGATCCTGCCTTTCAGCGGGCCCTCACAGATTTCCATCAACGCTACTACCACGGTGGCCAGATCACCTTGAGCCTGTGTGGGCCGCAACCGCTGGATGAGCTCGAACAGCTTGGCAGGCACTACGCTGGTTTGTTTGCCTTCGGCGAACGCACGCCACAAACACCGCCACCTGCCCTGTCGAACACGAACACAGCCCTGGTATTCACCCATGAAAACCTGCCCCCTGGTGGCGAACGAGCATTGGAGTTGCTGATTGCCGGTTTGAGCGACAGCAGGCCGGGCACCTGGCTGGATGCACTGCGCCAGCGCAGCTGGCTGCAAACTTTCAAGGCAGAAATGCTGTACGCCTTCGCCGGGCAGATGCTCTGGCACATCGAGCTCGAACTCAGCGCAGACGCCTGTGCAGAGGAAGTACACGCCCTGCTGCACGGATGGTTCGGCTTTATCCGGCAATCCGGCCCGGCGCACCTGAACGCCGAATTCGGCCTTCTGCAACAGAGCCGCGAACGCAACGCCAGCCCCCTCGAGTTGGCCCGCCGTGACAGCGCAGGCCAGCCATTGGCGGCACTTGATGCACAAGCACTCTGCGCACTTCAGGCACTGCTCGAAGGCCTGCCATCGCGCAAGCATGGGCAATGGCAGCTGCCAGCACCCGAGCCTTTGCTGTTTACCGGCTTGCCCCCCACGCAGGCGCCTCAATTGCCTGCAGCGCTGACGGTCAGTGAGCAACTGCCGGCGGCACGCCAATACGGGGCATTTCACCTGCGCTGGCAAGTGCCTTCGGCCCTGCGCCAGGGCTTGCACGCCGTGCTCGAACGCGCCCTGCAGCCGCTACAGGCGCGGTGCGAGCGTGCCGCGTTGCAACTGCAGTTCAGTGCCGCAGGCGAAAATTGGCAGCTGCGTTGCACTGGCCTGCCCGCAGCGGTCACGAGGGCCGTCGAACTCGCGATGGCGTGCTTGCGTTCGCCCGCTGACTGGGAGCCTGCGACACAACAGCCCCCCTTGCTGATCCCGATCAGGGCCCTGCTCAACCAACTGCCAGATGCACTCACCGGCGCAGCACCAAAGCCCGAACCAACCCGCGCGCTCAATCAACAGGCACTCGACGATGCATGGCAGCACAGCCGATGGCATGGCCTGGCTGTGGGGTTCGACGCAACCGCCCTGCAGGCCCTGAGCGCAGCATTGCAAGGCTGCCCCGGGCAGTTTGGCATGCCGGTACCTCCGCCCGACTGGCACGGCCGCCGCTGGCATCACGCCAAGGTGCCGGGCAGCGAACCCGCACTGTTGCTTTTTTGCCCCGTGCCTGACCATCAGCAAGCCTGCGGCCGGCTTCTCGCCCAGTTGCTGCAAGGGCCCGTGTACCAAAGGCTACGGGTGGAATTGCAGCTGGGTTACGCCGTATTCAGTACCTTTCGTCAGGTCGAGGGCATCGGCGGGCTGCTGTTCGGCGTGCAATCGCCCCGTGCCACCCACGCCGAGATCCTCGGTCACCTGCTCACCCTCCTGCGCCAAGGTGTATGTCTCGACGCTGCTGCACGGCAAAGGTTGGCGGCGCAGTTCGACGAGCCAGCCATGGCCAACGCGGAGCTTGCCGATTGGGCATGGCAGACACACTTGGCTACACTACCCGACGATCTGCCCGCGTTACGCGTGGCTATCCTGAAGACGCAACAGGCGCATCTGGACGATTTGCTGGGCCGCTTGCTCGCAGCCGATTCACCCTTGCTCTGCCTGGCCAATGGGCCTGCGCCAGCGGGGGCCTGGCACTGATCCGGGGTCAATTGTTACGTATACCGCAAGGGCGCTTTTCGAAGAATTAACCTTTCGGTACAAGATTTTCTTGTAAGATAACGCTATCTCAGCCGCCGGAACCTTCGGCGCGAGGCGACGCCAAACAAATAGCTGAACCCTCTACCCTAACCCGGAAGGAGCAAAAACCATGTGGACCAAACCTGCATACACTGACCTGCGTATCGGCTTCGAAGTGACCATGTACTTCGCAAGCCGCTAAGCACTGCCTGCGTTTCAACGCCTCGGCCAGCCGGGGCGTTGTCGTTTTTTCGGCTACGGTTCTTCGGACAGTTCGGATAGAGAGCAACCATGTACATCCAGATTCTCGGTTCCGCCGCCGGCGGTGGCTTCCCGCAGTGGAACTGCAACTGCGCCAACTGCAAGGGCTATCGCGATGGCAGCCTGCGCGCCACGGCACGCACCCAGTCGTCGATTGCCCTGTCCGACGACGGTGTGCACTGGATCCTGTGCAACGCCTCACCCGACATCCGTGCCCAACTGCAGGCCTTCGCGCCAATGCAGCCGGCCCGTGCCCTGCGCGACACCGGCATCAATGCCATCGTCCTGCTCGACAGCCAGATCGACCACACCACCGGCCTGCTCAGCCTGCGCGAAGGCTGCCCGCATCAGGTCTGGTGCACCGACATGGTCCATCAGGATCTCACCACCGGCTTCCCGCTGTTCAACATGCTCAGCCACTGGAACGGTGGCCTGCAGTGGAACCGCATCGAGCTCGAGGGCAGCTTTGTCATCCCGGCCTGCCCCAACCTCAGGTTCACTCCGTTCCCGCTGCGCAGCGCCGCACCGCCTTACTCCCCGCACCGCTTCGACCCACATCCGGGCGACAACCTGGGGCTGCTGGTGGAAGACACCCGCACCGGCGGCAAGCTGTTCTACGCGCCCGGCCTGGGCCAGGTCGACGACAAGCTGCTGGCAATGATGCACGGCGCTGACTGCCTGCTGGTCGACGGCACGCTGTGGGAGGATGATGAAATGCAGCGCCGCGGCGTCGGCACCCGCACTGGCCGCGAAATGGGTCACCTGGCGCAGAACGGCCCCGGCGGCATGCTCGAGGTGCTGGACGGTTTCCCACGCCAGCGCAAGGTACTTATCCACATCAACAACACCAACCCGATTCTGGACGAAGACTCCCCCGAACGCGCCGAGGTCCAGCGCCGCGGTGTGGAAGTCGCCTTCGACGGCATGAGCATCGAGTTGTAAGGAGGCCCGATGAGCGAGGCACTGCCACTGTCGCCTGCCGAATTCGAGCAGGCCCTGCGCGCCAAGGGCGCCTACTACCACATTCATCACCCCTATCACGTGGCGATGTACGAAGGGCGCGCTACCCGCGAACAGATCCAGGGCTGGGTAGCCAACCGCTTCTACTACCAGGTGAACATCCCGATGAAGGATGCCGCGATCCTGGCCAACTGCCCGGACCGCGAAGTGCGCCGCGAGTGGATCCAGCGCCTGCTCGACCACGACGGAGCCCCGGGCGAAGACGGTGGTATCGAAGCCTGGCTGCGCCTGGGCCAGGCCGTGGGGCTCGACCCGGACCAGCTGCGTTCCCAAGAGCTGGTGCTGCCAGGTGTGCGCTTCGCCGTCGATGCCTACGTGAACTTCGCTCGCCGTGCCAGCTGGCAGGAAGCGGCCAGCAGCTCGCTGACCGAACTGTTCGCCCCACAGATCCACCAGTCGCGCCTGGACAGCTGGCCGCAACACTACCCGTGGATCGATCCTGCCGGCTACGAGTACTTCCGCACCCGCCTGGGCCAGGCCCGGCGCGATGTCGAGCACGGCCTGACGATCACCTTGCAGCACTACACCACCCGGGCGGGCCAGGAGCGTATGCTGGAAATCCTGCAGTTCAAGCTGGATATCCTCTGGAGCATGCTCGACGCCATGAGCATGGCCTACGAGCTGCACCGCCCGCCGTATCACACCGTCACCCAGCAACGGGTATGGCACAAGGGGATTGCCCTATGAGTTTCGACCGCAAGCAAGTGCCGAACTGGCGCCCCGGTTACCGGTTCCAGTACGAACCGGCGCAGAAAGGCCACGTGCTGCTCTACCCTGAGGGCATGATCAAGCTCAACGACAGCGCCTCCCTCATAGGCGGCCTGATCGACGGCAAACGTGATGTGAACGCGATCATCACCGAGCTCGAACAGCAATTCCCTGGTGTGCCCGAAGTCGCTGATGACATCGAGCAATTCATGGAGGTGGCCCGTGGCGAACACTGGATCACACTCGCCTGAGGTACCGGTCGGCCTGCCGCTGTGGCTGCTGGCCGAACTGACCTATCGCTGCCCGCTGCAGTGCCCGTACTGCTCCAACCCCCTCGACTTCGCCGAACAGGGCAAGGAGCTGTCGACCGCGCAGTGGTTCAAGGTGATGGCCGAGGCCCGTGAAATGGGTGCCGCGCAGATCGGCTTTTCCGGCGGTGAGCCGCTGGTGCGCCAGGACCTCGCCGAGCTGATCGGCGAAGCGCGCCGGTTGGGTTACTACACCAACCTGATCACCTCCGGCATCGGCCTGACCGAGGCACGTATCGCCAACTTCAAGGACGCCGGCCTGGACCACATCCAGATCAGTTTCCAGGCCAGCGACGAGCAGGTGAACAACCTGCTGGCGGGGTCGAAAAAGGCCTTCGCACAGAAGCTGGAGATGGCCCGGGCAGTGAAAGCCCATGGCTATCCGATGGTGCTCAACTTCGTCACCCACCGGCACAACATCGACAAGATCGACCGCATCATCGAGCTGTGCGTGGCGCTTGAAGCCGACTTCGTCGAACTTGCAACCTGCCAGTTCTATGGCTGGGCGCACCTCAACCGCCTGGGCCTGCTGCCGACCCGTGAGCAGCTTGAACGCGCTGAACGCATCACCAACGAGTACCGTGCAAAGCTCAAGGCCGAAGGCAACCCGTGCAAGCTGATCTTCGTCACGCCGGACTACTACGAGGAGCGCCCCAAGGCCTGCATGAATGGCTGGGGCAGCCTGTTTTTGACCATCACGCCGGACGGCACTGCCCTGCCCTGTCATGGCGCACGTCAGCTGCCGGTGCAGTTCCCGAATGTCCGCGATCACGACCTCAAGCACATCTGGTACGACTCGTTCGGCTTCAACCGTTTCCGTGGTTATGACTGGATGCCCGAGCCCTGCCGCTCGTGCGACGAGAAAGAAAAGGACTTCGGCGGCTGCCGCTGCCAGGCCTTCATGCTCACCGGCGATGCCAGCAACGCCGACCCGGTGTGCGCCAAGTCGAGCGACCACGGCATCATCCTCAAGGCCCGCGAGGAGGCAGAAACAGCCGACCTCGCCATTGAACAGATGACCTTCCGTAATGAGCGCAACTCACGTGTCATTGCCCGCGGGTGAATTCAGTGCCGCGCAGGCTGTCGCCGCCGGCACCGATTTCGCCGAACTCAAAGCCAGCCCCCAAGGCCTGTTCTGGAATGAATTTCGCCCGGCCGACGGTGCTTGCCGCATCTGGTGCTGGCGTGACCAGCAGGCACGCTGCCTCACGCCTGACGGCTTCAGCGTGCGCAGCCGGGTCTATGAATACGGTGGAGGCAGTTTCTGCCTGAGCGATGACGCATTGCTGTTCGTCAACGAGAAGGACCAGCAGATCTATCAACAGGGACTTGATGGCGCGCCACCGCATGCGTTGACCCAGAATGCCCAATGCCGTTACGGCGACCTGCAATGGCACGACGGCCAAGTGCTGGCGGTCGAGGAGTGCCATGGCGAGAGTGTGGAACATCGCCTGGTGGCATTGGGTGAGACCGCCGTTGAAGAGCTCGGCGCAGGCGCTGATTTCTATGCATCCCCCACGATCAGCGCCGATGGCACACGCCTGGCCTGGATCGAATGGGACCGGCCGGCGCAGCCATGGACAGTCACACGGCTGATGTGTCGCGAACGGCAAAGTGACGGTAGCTGGGGCGCGGCGCGCTGCATCGCGGCGAATGACGAGTCCCTCCAGCAACCTCGCTTCGACGCGCAAGGGCGCTTGTACTGCCTGTCCGACCGTAATGGTTTCTGGCAGCCCTGGGGCGAGTTGGGCGGGCTATGGCAAGCCTTGCCCGCCGAGCCTGCAGACCACGCTGCCGCACCCTGGCAACTGGGCAACAGCACCTGGCTGGCAATCGGACCACAAAGCTACCTGGCCAGCTGGTTCGAAGGTGGCGTTGGGCAACTCGGGCTACGCACCGTCGACGGCCAGATGGAGCGTTTCGCCAGTGCCTATAGCCGTTTTCGTAGCCTGGCCATCGACGCCGGGCATCTCTACGCAATCGCTGCCTCGCCGATCAGCCCGCCAGCCGTCATTGCCATTGACCGGGCAAGCCACGAAGTACGGGTTCTGGCAGGCGGCGCCGAGTTACTGCCAGCCGATTGCATCAGCCAGCCGCAATCCATCCTCTACGACAGTGGCGGCGAGGTTTCCCATGGTTTCTTTTACCCGGCAGCCGGCGCCAAAGGGCCTTCCCCGCTGGTGGTGTTCATCCATGGTGGGCCAACCTCAGCCTGCTATCCGGTGCTGGACCCACGGGTTCAGTACTGGACCCAGCGTGGCTTCGCCGTTGCCGACCTGAACTATCGGGGCAGTACTGGTTATGGTCGCGAATATCGCCAGGCCCTGCACTTGCGCTGGGGCCAGAGCGATGTACAGGATGCCTGCGCGGCAGTCGAACACCTGGCCGAACGCGGTTTGATCGACCACCGCAAAGCCTTCATACGTGGTGGCAGTGCCGGCGGTTATACCACCCTGTGCGCCCTGGCGTTCCATGACGTATTCCGTGCCGGTGCCAGCCTCTACGGGGTAAGTGACCCGGTTGCGCTGGGCCGCGCCACGCACAAGTTCGAAGGCGATTACCTCGACTGGCTGATCGGTGACCCGCAACAGGATGCCGAGCGCTATCGCCAACGCACCCCACTGTTGCATGCCGAGCAGATCAATGTACCGGTGATTTTCTTTCAGGGTGAACTGGATGCTGTGGTGGTGCCGGAGCAGACGCGCTCGATGCTTGAGGCGTTGAAGGCCAATGGCATCGAGGCCGAGGGGCACTTCTACGCGGGCGAACGGCATGGCTTTCGAAAGGCCGAAAACCTTGCACATGCCCTCGAGGAGGAATGGAAGTTCTATTGTCGGGTGCTGGCCCAGTGAAACCTGGGGCCGCCCTGCGGCCCCAGCAGATTCAGCGCTTGGCGATGATGTACACCGCATGCACGATACCCGGAATGTACCCCAGCAAGGTCAGCAGGATATTCAGCCAGAACGCCCCGCCGAACCCGACCTGCAGAAACACACCCAGCGGCGGCAGGATGATGGCGATGATGATGCGAATGATGTCCATGCAAGTTTCTCCTCAAAGGGTCTAAACAGAGACTAGCTGGGCATCGCAGAGGTTCCACCGGTGCATGCCGTGGTTTTTTTGCAGCGCTCAGGCACCTTGCCAAGGGCCTGCCCCCCACAAAAAAAACGCCCCGGGCCAAATGAATCAGGCTAGGGGCGATGCGCAGAAACGCCAGACGGTTCGTAGAATTCGTATCAGGCCGAAACTTCACGGCGGGCATGCTGCTGCGCGTGCAGGCGGGCGAAGGCCCGGGCCAGGCGCAGGAGCATTTCATCGATGTTGCCTTTGCTCACCGTCAACGCCGGTGTAAAACGCACCACATCGGCCTGCGGGGCATTCAAAAGCAGGCCCTCGTGCAAAGCCGCCTGCACCAGGTCCTTGGCCAGGTGTTCCTGTAGCTGAAGCGCCCAGAGCAGGCCTTGGCCGCGTACTTCGCCCTGGCCATAGCGGCCGGCCAGGCGGCTCAGGCCATCGCGCAGATGGCGGCCACTGTCCTGGACATGCTCGAAAAAGCCCGGCTCCAGTACGGTATCCAGTACCGCAAGGCCTGCAGCGCACATCAGCGCATTACCATGGTGGCTGCCCTCCAGCTCGCCGGGGGCCGCGCAGCAAGCGGTACCACGAGCAAGCAAGGCCGCCAGCGGCACGCCGGCTCCCAGGCCTTTGCCCAAGGTAATGATGTCAGCGCGCACCCCGTAGGTTTCCTCGGCCAGCAATGCTCCGCAGCGGCCAATGCCGGTCTGCACCTCGTCAAGGATCAGCAGGATGCCCAGCTCACGGCACAACCGCTCGACGCCTTTGAGGTATTCCCTTGTCGCGGGAATCACGCCTGCCTCGCCCTGGACCGGCTCGAGCATGATTGCCACAGTTCGCGAGTCGACTTCTGCATGCAGCGCCGCCAAGTCATTGAATGGCACTTTGCTGAAACCCGGCAGGCCGGGTTCACAGCGGTTGCACGGCAGCGGATCGGATGCCGACAGGGCCCCCAGGCTGCGGCCATGGCAGCCCTGGCTGGCAGTGATGATGTGATAAGCGCCATTGCGGTGCAGCTGGCCCCATTTGCGCGCCAGCTTGATCGCCCCCTCGCAGGCCTCGGCGCCACTGTTGAGCAGGTACGCCTGATCGCTACCGGTGCTCTGGCACAAGCGGTTGGCCAGCGTCAGCAAACCACGGCTATGGAAACCGGCCCCTGGGTTGATCAACGCCTGGGCCTGATTGCCCAGCGCCTTGACCAACACGCTGGGGCTGTGGCCCAGGCTGTTTACCGCGCCGCCCTGGGTAAAATCCAGGTAAGCATGCCCTTGGTTGTCCCACAACCAGGAGCCTTGGCCACGCACGAACACTTGTGGCGCACGTTCGGCGCCGGGCATCAGGCGCTCGCGGGACAACGCCGATGCGTCTGGCACGCTTACCGGCGCACGCTTGGGCACGACAGCCGCGGCGGGGGCCGATCGGCGCAGGTTGAACAGGTTCATCGGGGGCTCCGGCCAGTCACGGCAAAGGGCAACGTCCGGTCTTGGCGCCGGCGCTTGATAATTTTGCCTTTCCTATCAAAAGTGTTTCTCAAACGGGGTAACAATGCGCGAATTGATCGCTGTAACCCGCTGGAATACGGCGATAGACTAGGCCTCGGCGGCGCTTGCGGCCATTCCGTTTTTTCAGCTTTTTCGATAAGTAATACTTATGGATTTTCGCCAACTGCGTTATTTCGTCGCGGTGTATGAAGAAGGCCATGTCGGCCGCGCTGCTGAACGCCTGTCACTGTCTCAGCCGGCCCTCTCGCAGCAGATCCGCCAGCTTGAGCACAGCCTTGACCTGAGCCTGTTCGAGCGCAGCAACAAGCGCCTGCTGCCGACCTTGGCGGCCCACACCCTGTACAACCACGCCCTGCCCCTGCTCGATGGGCTGCAGCGCGCCCACGAAGCGATGCGCAACTTCAAGGGCCAGTCCTTGCGCACGCTGGCCATCGGCGTACTACAGACGGTTCGGCCGAGCCTGGTGCCGCAGTTGCTTGAGCGGTTGCGCAAGGCCCAACCGCATCTTGTGGTACAGATCTATGAGCTGTCGGGGCTGGAAATCGAACGACGCCTGCTCAACGGCAACCTGGATATCGGTATCAGCTACCTGCCGCCACGCCAACCTGGGCTACACGGCTTGCTACTGTACGAAGATGAACTGCAGCTGGTGATCCCTGATACCCATCCGTTGAAGGACTTCAAGAAAGTCTCTATCAGACAAGCTGCAGAACTGCCGATGCTGATGCTTGGCGAGGAGTTCCAGATCCGCCAGATCTGGAAGCAACAGTTGGCCAGCCTGGGGCGCAGGCCGCAGGTTCAGGCGGAGATGAACAACATGGGCGGCATTCTCGACAGCCTGGCCCACACCGCACTGGCCACTATCCTGCCTGGCCGCGCCAAAGAGGCTGCCGACGATGACCAAGGGTTGCTGTGGAAACCATTGAGCGAGCCGCGGGTGCCGTTGAAGGTTGGCCTGGTATTTCGCGATGCCCAGCGCCAGCAGGCATCGGTCGAGTTGCTGCGCACGCTGCTCGAGGAAGAAGCCGACGCACGGCAACTGGGGGCTTCACCCCTGGATGTGCTTGGCTGAAATACACGCGCGCAAAGAAAACCCCGCCGAAGCGGGGTTTTCCCAGACTTTTTCCCTGTGACATCCCTATCGCCCCACCGTCCTGGCAGGAAATCCTTCGTTTGTCCCTGTTCTGTCCTTTGCGCTTCCTGCGCAACGTCCATGTAGCAAGATTAGCCGTGGATCCAATCTGACACCAGTGGCGAAAAGTCACCGCGTGATGTAGGAAAATGCTTACAAACAACGTTCATCAACAAACGTCGGGCGTATATCCCAGTCGTCAGAACTGCTCGGCATCCAGCAAGTACAACGACTCGCTCCCCGCCTTGACCGAAGCCACCAGCGAATCCACCCGCGGCAGCAGCCTGGCGAAGTAGAACCGCGCCGTCCCCAGCTTGGCCGAGTAGAACGCCTCATCGCCCTCGCCCGCCTTGGCCGCCCGCGCCATCAACGCCCACATGTAGGCATAGGCGACATAGCCAAAGGCATGCAGGTACTCGACCGACGCAGCACCAATCTCATTCGGGTTGCCCTTGGCCTGCTCCAGTACCCACTCGGTAAGGCCGTCGAGTTGATCGAGGTAGGCACCCAGCGGTTTGGCGAACTCATCCAGGTCGCCACCCGCGCTGGCAATGAACTGGCGAATCTCCTCAGAGAACAGCTTGTAGTAGGCACCACCACTGGCCACCACCTTGCGGCCCATCAGGTCCAGGGCCTGAATACCGTTGGTGCCTTCATAGATCTGGGTAATGCGCACATCGCGTACCAGTTGCTCCTGGCCCCACTCGCGAATGTAGCCATGGCCACCGAACACCTGCTGGCCATGCACCGCACACTCCAGGCCCAGGTCGGTGAGGAACGCCTTGGCTACCGGCGTCAACAGCGCCACCAGCTCTTCACTGCGTTTGCGCGTACCCGGCTCTTCGCTGTACTTGGCGCTGTCCAGCTGCATTGCCACGTACGTGGAGAAGGCGCGGCCACCTTCGATCAGCGCTTTCATGGTCAGCAGCATGCGGCGCACATCCGGGTGGACGATGATCGGGTCGGCCGCCTTTTCCTTGGCCTGCGGGCCGGTGGGCGCACGGCTCTGCAAACGGTCGCGGGCATACTCGACGGCATTCTGGTAGGAGCGTTCGGCCGTGGCCAACCCCTGAATGCCCACGCCCAGGCGCTCGTAGTTCATCATGGTGAACATCGCCGCCAGGCCCTTGTTCGGCTCGCCAACGATGTAACCTACAGCTTCATCGAAGTTCATCACACACGTTGCCGAAGCCTGGATACCCATTTTGTGCTCGATCGAGCCACAGGTAGCCGGGTTACGTGCCCCAAGGCTGCCGTCATCGTTGACCAGGAACTTGGGCACCAGGAACAGCGAGATGCCCTTTGGCCCGGCCGGTGCGTCAGGCAGCTTGGCCAGCACCAGGTGGATGATGTTTTCGGTCAGGTCGTGTTCGCCGCCAGTGATGAAAATCTTGGTGCCGCTGACCTTGTAGCTGCCATCGGCCTGGGGCTCGGCCTTGGTACGGATGATGCCAAGGTCGGTACCGGCATGCGGCTCGGTCAGGCACATGGAACCTGCCCACACGCCGGAATACATGTTCGGCAGGTACTTTTCCCTGAGCGCTTCGCTGGCGTGGGCGTTGATCGACAGGCAGGCACCCGCAGTCAGCATCGGGTACAGGCCGAACGCCAGGCTCGACGCGTTGACCATTTCTTCAACCTGGGCCGAAATCGCCTTGGGCATGCCCATGCCACCGTACTGGGGATCGCCGCCCACACCCACCCAGCCGCCCTCGGCGTAAGTGTTGTAGGCCTCGATGAAGCCAGCCGGGGTGCTTACCGCACCGTCTTCCCAGTGACAGCCCTCTTCGTCAGCCGCTCGGCTGAGCGGGGCGATGGACTTGCTTGTGACCTTGCCTGCTTCTTCCAGCACGGCAAGTGCGGTTTGCGCATCGACCGTTTCGGCCAGCTCAGGCAATTGCGCCCACAGCTCTGCCACGTTGAAGACTTCATTCAGAACGAAGCGCATGTCGCGCAGCGGCGCTTTATATTCAGCCATGACAACCTCTCGCTGGTGGGGTCGGGGCGGTCTCGAAGGACCGCAGCACGGGGTTGAATCCAGTGTAACCGAACAACTTTTGCGAGACATAGGGTCATCACGCGACCATATAGTCAATTATGGTCACGCAGTGCGAACGGCTCCGCGCCGTGATTGTTGGCCGTAAACCATGACACAGTTACGGCCGGCACCTTTGGCGCTGTAAAGCGCCTGGTCGGCTGACTTGAGCACTTCTTCGGGGTTGCGGTGTTCGATAAGGCGTTCAGCGACGCCGATACTGATGGTCACCGATACCGTGCCAGCACCACTGCCGCTGCGGCGCTGGCGCCCGGCGGAATCGTCCTGTGGCCGGTTGTTCTGGTCACGCAGTTGCATCGTGTAGTTGGCGATCATCTCGCGCACGGCTTCCACATGCGGCACGCATTCCTCGGCGGTCTTGCCGGCGAAGACCAGGGCAAACTCCTCGCCACCGTAGCGGTAGGCGCGCCCACCACCGGTGACCTTCGACAGCCGGCTGGCGACCAGGCGCAATACCTGGTCACCGACATCGTGGCCATGGGTGTCGTTGAATTTCTTGAAGTGATCGACGTCGGTCATGGCAATCACGTAGTTGCGCCCCAGGCGCTGCATGCGTTCGTTCAGCGCGCGCCGCCCAGGCAGGCCGGTCAGTTCGTCACGGAAGGCCATCTGGTAGGCCTCGTGGGAGACCGCCGCAGCGATCATCAACATCACCTGGCTGCACATGATGTTCAGCGTGAACGGCAGGATGAACGTCTTGGGCAGCATCCAGAAGATACCGATCAGCCCGATGATCTGGGCCGCATGCAAGGGCCTTGGCTCACGCAGGTACTGCACCACCAGCAGCATGAAGACACCGATGAACAACGGGTAGACCATCTGGATCAGGCTCATCCACTGCCCATGCAGCGACGGCCAACGGATTTCCGCCAACCAGGCCAGCAGTGCCTGGGGAAAACTTTGCTCCAGTGCCACTGCCACGCTACCCACAGCGAACAGCACAGCAAACCGGGCAAGCAGGTCCTGGGCCAGGTGGGTGCGCTCCTGCCAGGCGCCAAATAGCCCGAACAATGCAGGCAGCAGCAGGCACACCAGATGGAAAATCACCGCTGCGTCCTCGCGCACACGCCCATGGTCACGGTAGTAGTCGGTCTGGGTATCGAGCAGAAAGTAGGCGATGTACACCGTGACCATCAAGAACAGCTCACGCTGGCGACGGTAGACCGCGCAGTAGGCGCCACCCAGCAGCAGGACCAAGGTGGGCAGGACATTGAACAGTGATGTGAAGAAGACGCTGAGGTCTCTCACGTATGCCGCCGCAAGCCCTGCCAGCAAGAGGAACAGCGAAGGCAGGAAGTGGCTTGCGCGTACAGCGTTTAAACGAAACAAGGGTAATCTCCGACCCGGCAGATCAATAATGGCATTGTGCCTTTACTTCATCGGCAGCGCACATGAATAGATGAATGCACGGGGGGTTAACGGCAGCAGGGGCGGAGGGCTTGAGCTTTTCTTGTAACCGGATCTTGGGGCGTAGCGGCCCCAAAAATACGAAAACCCGCCTGCCGGTGAAGGCAAGCGGGTTTCAGTGACGCCTTGCGGCTTAGTAGGACAGGCCGAAGTGCTCTTCGTCCATCGCCATCAGGTTGCTGGCACCGGACAGCATGGTCGCCACGTGCGTGCGGGTACGCGGCAGGATACGCTGGAAGTAGAAGCGCGCCGTCTGCAGCTTGGCGGTGTAAAAGGCTTCTTCCGAAGTGCCGGCAGCCAGCTTCTCGGCAGCCAGGCGTGCCATGTCGGCCCAGAAGTACGCCAGGCACGCATAACCGGAGTACATCAGGTAATCCACCGATGCAGCGCCTACTTCTTCGCGGTCCTTCATGGCGGCCATGCCCACTTTCATGGTCAGTTCGCCCCATTCCTTGTTGATTGCAGCCAGCGGCTCGACGAACTCCCTGACCGCCTCATTGCCTTCCTGCGCCTGGCAGAACTTGTGCACGATCTTGGTGAAGCCCTTGAGCGCTTCGCCCTGGGTCATCAGCACTTTGCGGCCCAGCAGGTCGAGGGCCTGAATGCCGGTAGTGCCTTCGTACAGCATGGAGATACGGCTGTCGCGCACGTTCTGCTCCATGCCCCACTCGGCGATGAAGCCGTGGCCGCCGTAGATCTGCACGCCGTGGTTGGCCGCCTCGAAGCCGACTTCGGTCATGAAGGCCTTGGCGATCGGGGTCAGGAAGGCCAGCAGGGCGTCGGCCTTCTTGCGCTCTTCCTCGTCCTGGCTGTATTTGACGATGTCCACCTGCTTGGCGGTGAAGTAGACCATGGCGCGGTTGCCTTCGGCGAAGGCCTTCATGGTCAGCAGCATGCGGCGAACGTCCGGGTGCACGATGATCGGGTCAGCAGCCTTGTCAGGCGCTTTGGGGCCGGTCAGCGAACGCATCTGCAGGCGGTCACGGGCGTACTTCAGGCCACCCTGGAAGGCCACCTCGGCATGTGCCAGGCCCTGCAGCGCGGTGCCCAGGCGGGCGGTGTTCATGAACGTGAACATGCAGTTCAGGCCCTTGTTGGCTGGGCCGATCAGGTAGCCGGTGGCGCTGTCGAAGTTCATCACGCAGGTAGCGTTGCCGTGGATGCCCATCTTGTGCTCGAGCGAGCCGCAGCTCACGCCGTTGCGCTCACCCACGCCGCCTTCGGCGTTGGGCAGGAACTTCGGCACGATGAACAGCGAGATACCTTTGGTGCCGGCCGGGGCATCCGGCAGGCGGGCCAGCACGATGTGGACGATGTTATCGGCCATGTCGTGTTCGCCGGCAGAAATGAAGATCTTGGTGCCGGAAATGCTGTAGGAGCCGTCAGCTTGCGGCTCGGCCTTGGTGCGCAGCATGCCCAGGTCGGTGCCGCAGTGCGGTTCGGTCAGGCACATGGTGCCTGTCCATTCGCCCGATACCAGTTTGGTCAGGTAGGTTTCCTGCTGCTCTTCAGTACCGTGCGCAGAAATGGTGTTCATCGCACCATGGGACAGGCCCGGGTACATGCCCCACGACCAGTTCGACTCACCCACCATCTCGCTCAACGCCAGGCCCAGCGACTCTGGCAGGCCCTGGCCGCCATGGGCGACATCATGGGCAAGGCTTGGCCAGCCGCCTTCGACGAACTGCTCGTAGGCCTGCTTGAAACCGGTCGGGGTCTTCACGCCGGACTCGCTCCAGGTGCAGCCTTCCAGGTCACCGACACGGTTCAGCGGGGCCAGCACCTGCTCACAGAATTTCGCGCCTTCTTCGAGGATCGCGTCGACCATGTCGGGCGTTGCGTCCTGGCAACCCGGCAGGCTCTGATAGTGCGCCTCATAGCCAAGCAGCTCGTCGCGAACGAAGCGAATATCACGCAAGGGGGCTTTGTAATCAGGCATTGCGATGAACCTCTGTGATGAGTCCGGTAGGGAGACCGCTGATACCGACCAGCTCTTGCCGGCTTTCGGTCAAACAGTTGTTTGAAACTTACGTTTAGGACTGACCGATGTCAAGGAGGGACTATGGTGCCATTTATGCCGCGAAACATGGCGTTTATGCCATCGCCTGAAAAGACGCCCACGACAATGGCAGCGGGCCTGCCCACGAAGGCGTTGGCTCAGGCAAAAAATCTAGCCTGATCAAACGCATCCGCAGGCAGGCCCGCTTCCACAGAGCACTGTGCAGGTTTGTGAAAGTGCCGCGCCTTCAGGCGTAGGTATCGATGAACCGACCGAGCATTTCGTCGGAAGCCTTGGCGACTTTCGCGCCCAGTTCGACCTCGGTTTTGCCCAGCGCCAGCTGTACAGTGCTGGTGGCAAGGTCCATCTGCTGGCTGCGGTCAACCGCACGCAGGCGCTCGGCCTGAAAATCGCTGGACTGGCTGGTGGCGGCGCGTTCGACAGTGTTGCTGGCGATCTGGCTGGCCGCCTGGTCGACGCGGTTCTGCCCGCTCTGGATGGCGCTGAGGCCCGCGTAGTAGGCGGAGCTACCGGTGATTTCCATGTCAAAACTCCAATGACGCTGGATGTGAACAGGCCTGATTAAAACAGGCCCGGGCCATAAAGGCCCGTTTAAATCGCTAATGGCCCCGTGCCATCTGATAGACGTGAGGCATGGCGCTTCAGTCCAGCAAGTCCAGCTGCAGATGTTCCGCGACTGCATCGGCAGTCGCTTGCTTGAGCTTGGGCACCCGCCCCAGGCAAGGCGCTGGCAAGCGCTCGGCCAGGCTGGCGAGGTTCTCCTCCAACCGCGACGTACGCGGGTCGATGACATTGGCCACCCAGCCTGCCAGTTGCAACCCGTCCCTGGCGATCGCTTCGGCGCTGAGCAATGCGTGGTTGATGCAGCCAAGACGCACCCCTACCACCAGAATCACTGGCAACTTGAGGGCGATTGCCAGGTCGGACAGGTTGGCATGACCAGACAGCGGCACGCGCCAGCCACCGGCACCTTCGACCAGGGTGAAATCCGCGCCCTGATCCAACACGTGACGCATGGCCTGGAGCAGGGCCGGCACCTCCAACGTCACACCCGCTTCACGCGCCGCCACGTGCGGCGCGATGGCAGGTTCAAATGCAAAAGGGTTGATCGCTGCATAAGGCAGTTTGAGCGTGCTCTCGTCGATCAATGCCTGGGCGTCAGCGTTGCGCAGCCCCTTTGTGGTAACTGTGCAGCCGGACGCCACCGGCTTTGCACCCAGCGTACTCAGGCCCTGCAGACGTGCGGCATGCAACAGCCCGGCTGCGATGGTGGTCTTGCCGACATCGGTATCGGTACCCGCGATGAAATAGGCCTGGCTCATTTCGCTCCTCTCACGCCTTTGGCTTGCGCAACACACCATAGACCACCTGATAGGTGGCGGGCAGCCCTTGCGGCTGGCGGAATGCTTCATACGCCTGCAGCAGCCCCTGCATGCGGGCACGGCCAGTCAGGCCCGACGGCCGCCCAGGGTTGAGGTTGTGAGCGCCAAGTGCCTTGAGCTCATGGGTCAGGCCGCGCACATGCGGGTAGTGCAGCACATGCGCCTGCTGACTCAGGCCAAGCTGCTCCAGGCCACTCGCCAAGCACAGTCGCTGATAGTCCTCGAACCGGCGGAAGCGGTTGACATGCACCATGCCATCCACGGCCTGCCAACTGGCGCGCAATTCATCCAGGGTACCGACACACAGGCTGCTGAAGGCCAGCACACCGCCCGGACGCAATACCCGCCGTGCTTCTTCCAGCACGCTGGAGAACTGCGCGCACCATTGCACCGCCAGGCTGGAGAAAACCAGGTCGACGCTGTGATCGCGCAGCGGCAGCCGCTCGGCGTCGCCTGCCACATGGTAGCGGGCCCCGCCCTGCTCGCCTCGGGCATGGCGCAACATGCCTTCGGCGATGTCCACGGCCACGCCCGTCGCCGGCGTGAAGCGCTCGGCCAGCACCCGGCTGAAATGCCCCGTGCCACTGCCCAGGTCGAGCCAGCGCGATGGCGTCAGTGCGTCCGGCAACTGCTCCAGCAGGGTCACGCCCACCGCGCGCTGCAAGGCCGCCACGCTGTCGTAGCTGGCTGCTGCGCGGGAGAACGAGGCCGCTACCTGGCGCTTGTCCGGCAGCGCGCCGGGCAGGGTTGGACGGGAAAGGTCAGTCATCGCCACTCTCATGCAGGAAACTCTTGATGCCCGCCGCCAGCTCCTGCGGGTACTCCAGCAGGAAAGCGTGGGAACTCTCTTCAACCAGGCCGACTTCAACGTCGGGCAACAACTCGCTCAGCGCTTTGGCCGCCTCGGGGGGCACCAACGCATCGCTGCCGGCGAACAGGTGCAGTTGCGGGCCGCCATACGCCTGCAGCGCTTCGCGGGTATCCAACTGAGCCAGCACCTCAAGCCCGGTGGCCAGGTACAGTGGGTCGGTGTCCGGTACCCCTACGCCTAGCTGGCGCAGCAACGTGCGCGGCTGCAGGGCGCCGTCACTGCACAAGGTACGGAAACGCTTGAGGGTAACGCAGGTGTGGCTGCGGCAACCGTCGAGGAAGGTCCCGAAGGTGTCATCGGCCATGCCATGCGGCCAATCCGCCCGTGCCACGAAGCAGGGGTTGCTGGCCAAGGTCAGCAGCCCGCAACAATGGTCGCCACGCTTGCGAGCCAGCTCACTGGCGAGCATGCCGCCAAGCGACCAGCCGCCCAGCCAGGTATCACTGGGCAGTTTGCGGTCAAGGTAGTCGACCCACGCCTGTACATCGGCGTCTGCCAGCTCCGGCAGGGGCGCCAGCTCAACCTGCAGGCGCGAGTCCTGCGCTCGCAGGCTGGCGGCCAGCGGCTCCAGGGCCGCGGTACCCAGGCCCCAGCCGGGTAGAAGGATCAGTCGGTTACGCATCGGCGGCCTCCAGCTGTGGATAACAATCGGCCAATGCATTCAACAATAGCTGTACCTGCGCCTCACTGTGCGCAGCGCTCAAGGTTACCCTTAGCCGTGCACTGCCAGCAGGTACGGTAGGCGGGCGGATGGCGGTGACCAACAGGCCTCGTTCGCGCAGCATCTGCGACAGGCGCAGTGCCTGTGCGCTGTCGCCGATCAGGATCGGCTGGATCGGGGTAGGGCTGTCCATCAGCTGCAGGCCGATCTGCACGGCACCCTCGCGGAACTGCCGGATCAACCCGGCCAGGTGCTCACGGCGCCAGGTTTCGCGGCGCAGCAGCTCAAGGCTCTTGAGCGTGGCGCAGGCCAGTGCCGGCGGCTGGCTGGTGGTATAGATGTAAGGCCGGGCGAACTGCACCAGTGCCTCGATCAAATCATCGCTGCCCGCAACAAAGGCCCCCGCTGTGCCGCAAGCCTTGCCCAGCGTACCGATCAGCACGGGCACGTCATCGATGCCCAGGCCAAAGTGTTCGACGATTCCGCCGCCCTGTGCACCCAAGGTACCCAGGCCGTGAGCGTCGTCGACCATCAACCAGGCACCACGCGCACGCGCGACTTCGGCCAGTGCAGGCAGGTCGGCCAGGTCACCGTCCATGCTGAACACACCGTCGGTGACCACCAAGGTATTGCCGCAGGCCTTGCCCAGGCGGTTGGCCAGGCTGACTGCATCGTTGTGCAGGTAACGGTTGAAGCGGGCACCACTGAGCAAGCCGCCATCGAGCAGCGAGGCATGGTTGAGGCGGTCCTGCAACACCGTATCGCCCTGCCCCACCAGCGCGGTAATGGCCCCGAGGTTGGCCATGTAGCCGGTAGAAAACAGCAAGGCACGCGGGCGACCGGTCAATTCGGCCAGCGCCTCTTCGACCTGATGATGCGGCGTGCTGTGGCCGACCACCAGATGCGAGGCTCCGCCACCGACACCCCAACGCTCGGCGCCGGCCTGCCAAGCGGCAATCACCTCAGGGTGGTTGGCCAGACCCAGGTAGTCATTACTGCAGAAAGCCAGCAACGGCTGGCCGTCGACCACTACGTTCGGCCCTTGCGGGCTCTGTAGCAGCGGCCGCTGCCGATACAGGTCTGCAGCGCGCCGTTCGGCAAGACGCGCTGCAAGATCGAAGGCCATCTCAGGCAGACGCGGCGTTATAGAACAGCTCGCTGCTGCGTTGCTCGACCAGCGCCTGTTCGATGGCGGCCTGGTGCACTTCGTCGGCATGCTCTTCACGCGCTTCAGGCTTGATGCCCAGGCGGGTGAACAGCTGCATGTCCTTGTCGGCCTGTGGGTTGGCAGTGGTCAGCAGCTTCTCGCCATAGAAGATCGAATTGGCGCCGGCCATGAAGGCCAGCGCTTGCATCTGCTCGTTCATCTGCTCGCGCCCGGCGGACAGGCGCACGTGCGACTTGGGCATCAGCAGCCGCGCGACCGCCAGCATGCGGATGAAGTCGAACGGGTCGACATCTTCTTCTTCGGCCAGGGGGGTGCCGGCCACTTTCACCAGCATGTTGATCGGCACCGACTCGGGATGCTCGGGGAGGTTGGCCAACTGGATCAACAGGCCTGCACGATCGTCGAGCGACTCGCCCATCCCGAGGATGCCACCGGAGCAGATTTTCATCCCGGCATCGCGTACGTAGGCCAAGGTCTGCAGACGCTCGCTGTAAGTACGGGTGGTGATGATGCTGGCGTAGAACTCCGGCGAGGTATCGAGGTTGTGGTTGTAGTAATCCAGGCCTGCCTGGGCAAGCGCCTGGGTCTGGTCCTGATCGAGCTTGCCGAGGGTCATGCAGGTTTCCAGCCCCATGGCCTTGACCCCTTTGACCATTTCCAGCACGTAGGGCATGTCCTTGGCCGAGGGGTGCTTCCAGGCGGCGCCCATGCAGAAGCGGGTAGAACCGATGGCCTTGGCCCGCGCCGCTTCTTCCAGCACCTTCTGCACTTCCATCAGCTTCTGTTTTTCCAGCCCGGTGTTGTAGTGGCCGGACTGTGGACAATATTTGCAATCTTCCGGGCAGGCGCCGGTCTTGATCGACAGCAGCGTGGAAACCTGTACGCGGTTAGGGTCGAAATGCGCCCGATGCACGGTTTGCGCCTGGAACAGCAGGTCGTTGAACGGTTGCTGGAACAGGGCCTTCACCTCGGCCAGGGACCAGTCGTGACGTGTTGTTGCAGTTGTGCTGGCGCTCATCGGCGTTTCCTTGTTTAGGCTGTAGCTGGCGCCGGGACAGGAATGCCCGCCAGCGCATCACGGATAGCTCGCATAGTCATGGAAGGCCTATGAACTGTCAACCTTGGTTAAAAGCACTGGTTTACAAGTGTACAAATATTGAACATACCTGTTTGCTGTGCGGCACTTCTGCCGAGCAGCCCCACCCCATCTGTATTGCGTGCGAGGAGGACCTGCCCTGGCTGAGTGAGTACTGCATGCATTGCGCGCTACCGCTGCCAATGGCCGGCCTGACCTGCGCCCAGTGCAGTCGCCGTGCCCCGGCCTTCGAACAAGTGGTGGCGCCGTGGTATTACGGCTTTCCCGTGGACACACTGATCAGCCGCTTCAAACACAATCGCCAGTGGCCATTGGGGCGCTTGATGGCCGAAATGCTCAGCCTGGATTTGCGCCACCGCTTTGCCGATGGCCTGGCCAGGCCATCGCTGCTGTTGCCTGTGCCACTGGCAAAGCGTCGACAGCGCGAGCGTGGCTTCAACCAGGCAGGCATGCTGGCAAAGTGGTTGGCCAAGGCCCTGGCAATCGACTGCAACGAGCGATTGCTGCGGCGCACCCGCGAAACTCCGGCGCAGCAAAGCCTGGATGCCAAGGCCAGACGGCGTAATCTGCAGCAGGCCTTTGCGGTGGTTGATGAAGGCGCATTGCACGGCCTGCATGTGGCCGTGGTCGATGACGTGCTGACCACCGGTGCCACGGCGCAAAGCATCGCCGCCCTGCTGCGCGGCGCCGGCGCACGCCGCGTTGATGTGTATTGCCTGGCACGCACGGCAAAACCGGGGCAAGCTTGACCGGTCAGTCCCAGATAGGCGCCATCATGACCCTGCCCGCCCTGCTCACCCAGCACATCGCTCGCCGCCCACAGCGCATCGCTTTGCTTCAGCATATCGCTGAGCAAGGTTCGATCACCCGCGCAGCCAAGGCCGCAGGCATAAGCTACAAAGCCGCATGGGACGCCATAGACGAACTCAACAACCTGGCCAGCCAGCCGTTGGTCGAGCGTAGCACCGGCGGGCGCGGTGGCGGTGGCGCCCGCCTGTCGGGCGAAGGCGAGCGGGTACTGCGCCTGTACCAGCGCCTACAGGCCTTGCAGGCCCAGATTCTTGAGGCTGCCGAAGATTCCAGCGACCTTGACCTTCTTGGGCGCCTGATGTTGCGCACCAGTGCCCGCAACCAGCTGCAAGGTCAGGTCAGCGGCTTGCGCCGCGAGGGGCGGCACGACCGCGTGAGCCTGGCGCTGGGTGGCGGGCTGGAAATCGAGGCACTGATCACACACGACAGCACTTCACGCCTGGAGCTGACGCTCGGAACCATGGTGGTGGCGTTGCTCAAGGCCGGGTGGGTGCGGTTATCGAGCGCCGCAGATGAAGCCGAAGCGGGCAGCAATGTGCTCAAGGCCACCGTGGAAGAGGTGATAGCGGATGGGCATGACACCAGTGAAGTGAGGCTGGCGCTGGGTAATGGCCAGACACTCTGCGCGTTTGCCGATGCGCACTGGCTGGCACAAGAGGCAGTGACAACAGGTAGCCAGGTCCGGGTGCAGTTTCATCCCTCCCATGTATTGCTGGGGGTACCGGTGTAGGTTGGTCGCGCCACCCCGCCAGAGGGCCGGCACTGATACCATGAGCCCTTGCAGCCCACCCCGGAGCCACCATGTCTCACCCCTTCGCGACCCTCACCCCCGACCTGGTACTGGACGCCGTGGAGAGCCTCGGCTTTCTCAGCGACGCCCGCGTACTGGCCTTGAACAGCTACGAGAACCGCGTCTACCAAGTGGGTATCGAAGGCGAGCAACCACTGATCGCCAAGTTCTATCGACCCGGCCGGTGGAGCAATGAAGCGATTCTTGAAGAACACCGCTTCACCGCCGAGCTTGCTGAGTGCGAAGTGCCGGTGGTCGCCCCGCTGCAACACAATGAACAGACCCTGTTCGAGCACCAGGGCTTTCGCTTCACACTATTTCCCCGCCGCGGCGGCCACGCACCGGAGCCAGGCAACCTCGACCAGCTCTACCGTCTGGGCCAGTTGCTGGGCCGCCTGCATGCCGTGGCGGCAACACGCCCGTTCGAGCATCGCGAAGCCTTGACTGTGGATAACTTTGGCCACGCCTCCCTGCAAACCCTGCTTGATGGCAACTTCGTACCTCGGGAATTGCTGCCCGCGTTCGAGTCTGTAGCGCGCGAGCTGCTCAAACGGGTCGAAGACATCTACGCACGCACCCCACATCAGGTCATGCGCCTGCACGGCGACTTGCACCCCGGCAACCTGATGCATCGCGACGACGTCTACCACGTCGTCGACCTCGATGACTGCAGGATGGGCCCGGCCGTGCAAGACCTGTGGATGATGCTGGCCGGCAGCCGTGAAGAACGCCTGGGCCAACTGGCAGAGCTGATCGACGGCTACAACGAGTTTCACGATTTCGACCCGCGCGAGCTGCCCCTGATCGAACCGCTGCGCGCCTTGCGCCAGCTGCACCATAGCGCCTGGCTGGCACGGCGCTGGGACGACCCGGCATTCCCGCGCAGCTTCCCCTGGTTTGGCCAACCGCGTTACTGGGGCGATCAGATCCTGGCCCTGCGCGAGCAAACAGCGGCACTCGACGAGCAACCCCTGAAATTGTTCTAAATGCCTGCAAAGGTCTGTCTACAATAGGCGTCGCTGTATTTAGCTACCTAAGCAAGGATTCTGCATGCACGCCGCAAACCCGCGTCGCGGGTACATTCTTGGCCTCTCGGCCTACATCATCTGGGGCTTGTTCCCCCTCTATTTCAAAGCCATACAAAGTGTCCCGGCGGTTGAGATCATCGTGCACCGGGTGCTCTGGTCTGCTTTGTTCGGTTCGCTGCTGCTGTTGGTGTGGAAGCACCCAGGGTGGTGGCGCGAGCTGCGCGACAACCCCCGCCGCCTGGCCATTCTTGCCCTCAGTGGCGCCCTGATTGCCGGCAACTGGCTGACCTACGTATGGTCGGTCAACAACGGGCGCATGCTCGAGGCCAGCCTGGGCTACTACATCAACCCGCTGGTGAACGTGCTGCTGGGCATGCTTTTGCTGGGTGAGCGCCTGCGCCGCCTGCAATGGCTGGCAGTGGGCATGGCCGCAGTAGGTGTGGCGCAACAGGTGTGGCAAGTCGGTAGCCTGCCTTGGGTGTCATTGGTACTGGCGCTGACGTTTGGCTTCTACGGCCTGATCCGCAAGCAGGCACCGGTGGCGGCGCTGCCCGGCCTGGTGGTGGAAACCTGGATGCTGGTGCCCCTGGCGCTTGGCTGGCTGCTGCTGCACCCTGCCGCGATGAGTGCACAAGGCGGTTTCTATACCAGCAGCGAAGCGCTATGGCTGATCGCAGCCGGGCCGGTAACGCTGATACCGCTGGTGTGCTTCAACGCCGCTGCGCGGCACTTGCCCTACACCACCCTGGGCTTCCTGCAGTATCTGGCGCCGACCCTGGTGCTGCTGCAAGCGGTACTGCTATTTGACGAGCACCTGTCTTCCAGCAGCCTGATGGCTTTCTTGTGCATCTGGGCTGGCCTGGCGCTCTACAGCGTCGATGCCTGGCTGAACCTGCGCAAGCGCGCCTGATCAAAAAACGATCAAAACTCTGCAGGCCACGCCGGCCGTGGCCTGGCAGAACATCTCCAGAGGTTATCCACACCCTCGTCCCCGTGCTTTGTGCACAAGCCATTGATTAGTGGCTGTTTTTTGACCAAACAGCGGGAGAGCTCGCCGTCTCTGGGCTAGCGAGGAGCGCCCCCAGGTTATCCACAGGGCCGTCCCCGGTTAATCGGGATAACCTGCTACCGCCTCGGCTCAATCCTGGGGCCGCAATTTCAACTCCACCATCAAGTCATCCGCGAGGCTCTCCAGCTTTTGCTGCAGATCATCCAGCGACAAGGTCAATGGCAGCGCCAGCAAGGCATCGGCATGGAACAACGGCTCGCTGCTCATCGGCGCCGGGCGCACTTCGGTGGTGAAGCGCTCAAGGTTCACCCCTTGGTCAGCGAGCAAGCGGGTGATATCACGTACGATGCCTGGGCGATCATTACCCACCAACTCCATCGCGATCGGCTTCCAGGTACAGGAAGGCTCGATGCCGCTTTCTGCGATCAGCACACGGATATCGTACTGCCCCAGGGCCTGAAGTGATTTCACCAGCTCATCGTAGCTCTCTGCCGGCACCGCGACCCGCAGGATGCCGGCGAACTGCCCGGCCATACGCGACATACGGCTCTCCAGCCAGTTACCGTTGTGGTCGGCGATGCACTGGGCAATCCGTTCGACCTGGCCGGCCTTGTCAGGAGCAATCACGGTCAGTACAAGATGATCCACAGGGCTTCCTCTGCGTCGTGCCGCCTGCAGCGGCGAGAATACGGGGGGATTGGTTCAGTATAGGCAAGGCGCGGCAACCTGCCGCAGGACGGTCTGCCGAACTAATCGTGTACTGTTTCAAGATTTATCTGGAACAATCCACCGGTTTTTTGCGAACATAGCCACTCCCAGCGTGACCCTCCGCGACCAATCGGTCGCGGAGCGACGCTTTTAGTCTGATGTTCACCGGCCTGCTGCTTCATGTAGTATGCCTCGGCGCGGACTACAAAACGTCGTTACGATGTCTGCCAAGGCGCCTGTGAAAATACGCCAACCGCCCGCCAGCCTTTCTGGCGAGCCGCACCCAGCCGCTCTCGTGAGTGGTGAGAGCATGTACTGGTGCCGTGTTTAGAGAAGCGCTACAGGCTTAATACAGAAGAGCGAAAGCGAAATAGCTGAGCAAAGGTGAGGCAAGCAATGACTGGATACGTTCAAGTCGGTGGCCTTCAGGTCGCCAAGGCCCTGTACGACTTCGTCAACAACGAAGCGATCCCTGGAACCGGCGTCAAGGCCGATGCGTTCTGGGCCGGGGCAGAAAAGATCATCAACGACCTCGCCCCAAAGAACAAAGCCCTGCTCGCCAAGCGCGACGAGCTGCAAGCCAAGATCGACGCCTGGCACCAGGCACGCAAAGGCCAGGCACACGACGCCGTCGCCTATAAAAGCTTCCTTCAGGAAATCGGCTATCTGCTGCCACAAGCCGACGATTTCCAGGCCACCACCCAGAACGTGGACGAAGAGATCGCCCACATGGCCGGCCCACAGCTGGTCGTGCCGGTGATGAACGCCCGCTTTGCCCTGAACGCCGCCAACGCCCGCTGGGGCTCGCTGTACGACGCACTGTACGGCACCGATGCCATCAGCGATGAAGGCGGCGCCGAAAAAGGCCAGGGCTACAACAAGGTCCGTGGCAACAAGGTCATCGCCTTCGCCCGCGCCTTCCTCGACGAAGCCGCGCCGCTGGCCGCTGGCTCGCACGTCGACTCCACCGCTTACCGCATCGAAGGCGGCAAGCTGGTCGTTGCCCTCAAGGGCGGCAGCAACAGCGGCCTGCGTGACGACGCCCAGCTGATCGGCTTCCACGGCGATGCCGCCGCGCCAACCGCCGTGCTGCTCAAGCACAATGGCCTGCACTTCGAAATCCAGGTCGATGCCAGCACCCCGGTCGGCAGCACCGACGCCGCCGGTGTCAAAGACATCCTGATGGAATCGGCGCTGACCACCATCATGGACTGTGAAGACTCGGTCGCTGCCGTCGATGCCGACGACAAGGTCATCGTCTACCGCAACTGGCTGGGCCTGATGAAAGGCGACCTGGCCGAGAGCGTCAGCAAAGGCGGCAAGACTTTCACCCGCACCATGAACCCGGACCGCGAGTACGCAGCGCCCAATGGCGGCACCGTGACCCTTCACGGTCGTTCGCTGCTGTTCGTGCGCAACGTGGGCCACCTGATGACCAACCCGGCAATTCTCGATGCCCAAGGCAACGAGATTCCCGAAGGCATCCAGGACGGGCTGTTCACCAACCTGATCGCCCTGCACAACCTCAACGGCAACACCAGCCGCAAGAACACCCGTACCGGTAGCGTCTACATCGTCAAACCGAAGATGCACGGCCCTGAAGAAGTGGCGTTCGCCGCCGAGATCTTCAGCCGCGTCGAAGACCTGCTGGGCATGCCGCGCAACACCGTCAAGGTCGGCATCATGGACGAGGAGCGCCGTACCACGGTCAACCTCAAGGCCTGCATCAAGTCGGCAGCCGAGCGTGTGGTGTTCATCAACACTGGCTTCCTCGACCGAACCGGTGACGAAATCCACACCTCGATGGAGGCCGGCGCCGTGGTGCGCAAGGGCGCCATGAAGAACGAAAAGTGGATCGGTGCCTACGAGAACAACAACGTCGACGTCGGCCTTGCCACCGGCCTGCAAGGGCGTGCGCAGATCGGCAAAGGCATGTGGGCCATGCCGGACCTGATGGCTGCCATGCTCGAGCAGAAGATCGCTCACCCGCTGGCCGGTGCCAACACCGCCTGGGTACCGTCGCCGACCGCCGCCACCCTGCACGCCCTGCACTACCATAAAGTCGACGTGCAGGCGCGTCAGCGCGAGCTGGCCAGCCGCGCCCCGGCCTCGGTCGACGACATCCTGACCATCCCGCTGGCAGCTGACACCAACTGGTCGGCCGAAGAGATCCGCAACGAGCTGGACAACAACGCCCAGGGCATCCTCGGCTATGTGGTTCGCTGGATCGACCAGGGCGTGGGTTGCTCCAAAGTGCCGGACATCAACGATGTGGGCCTGATGGAAGACCGCGCTACCCTGCGTATCTCGGCCCAGCTGCTGGCCAACTGGCTGCGCCATGGCGTGGTTACCCAGGAGCAGGTGCTGGAAAGCCTCCAGCGCATGGCCGCCGTGGTCGACAAGCAGAACGCCGGTGACGCCCTGTACCGCCCGATGGCGCCGAACTTCGACGACAACGTGGCATTCCAGGCTGCAGTGGAACTGGTAATCGAGGGTGCCAAGCAACCGAACGGTTATACCGAGCCGGTACTGCACCGTCGCCGCCGCGAGTTCAAGGCGCGTAACGGGCTGTAAGACACCGGGGCCGCTCCATCAGTTACAGGAGGATCGCATTCCCCTGTAGGAGCGGCCTTGTGTCGCGAAAGGGCTGCAAAGCAGCCCCAATCCCGCTCACTCAAGCTTCAATTCTTTCTTCACCAACCCCAGCAGTTTCCCCAGATCCACCGGCTTCAGCAAAAAATCCACCACCCCCAGGTGCATCACATCCACCGCCTCCTTCACATCGGTGTCGCCTGACACCACGATGATCGACAACGCCGCCCGTTCCGACTCACGAATCTGCCGGATAAGCTCCAGGCCATCCTTGGGCTGCATGCGCAGGTCGGTGATCATCAGGGCGATGCGCGGTTCGTAATGCAGTTTGAACATCGCCTCCTGAGCACCATCGGCCTGCATGCAGTCGATCCCCCTGCTCTTCAGGTAAAGGCACAGGGCCTCACTGTTCACCGGGTTGTCATCAACCACCAATACCACCGGCCTGGGCGCAACAGGTGCACTCAACCCGGCCAGTGCCTCACGTTCGGCGTCACTCAGGATGTCGTCATGCTCAACCATGGTCGTCTCATCAAATAGTCTTGCTCACCGGTAAGACCGCAGCTTGCGATATTGATCACACTACGCTCATAGACTTACGTCCAATGGGCACCGCACGGCCGTCAGCCGACCATGGGGACCGAGAACAACAAGGCCGCACCTATATATAGATATATATAGTTCGGCGTAGCGATACGGTCAGTGTCATGAGCAAAAACGACGCCTACAGCCAGGCGGGCAGAACTGCCGTTCTGCAGAACATTCAGGGCACCCTGCAGTTTTTGCAGCGTTTCCCGCCGTTCAACCAAATGGAACACAGCCACCTGGCGTTCCTGGTGGAACAGTGCCAGTTGCGTTTCTACGCCAGCGGGGAAAGCATCATCAAACCCGCTGACGGCCCGGTGGAGCACTTCTACATCGTCAAACAGGGGCGCGTGATCGGTGAGCGCCAGCACCTGGTCAAGCCCGGCGTGGAAACCACCTTCGAGATCACCAGCGGCGAGTGCTTCCCGCTGGCCGCCCTGCTCGGCGAGCGCGCTACCCGCACCGAGCACCTGGCGGGCGAGGACACGTTCTGCCTGCAATTGAACAAAGCCGCCTTCATCCGTGTGTTTTCCCTGTCGGATGTGTTTCGGGATTTTGCGCTGCGCGGTGTCAGCAGCCTGCTTGACCAGGTCAACCAGCAGGTGCGCCAACGAGCGGTGGAAACACTCGGCACCCAATACTCACTGAACACCCCGCTGGGTGAACTGGCCATGCGTCACCCGGTGGTCTGCACCCCGGACACGCCGCTGCGCGACGCCGTGCGGTCGATGCACGACCAGCAGGTCGGCAGCATCGTGGTGGTCGATGCGCAGCGTTACCCGGTGGGCATCTTCACCCTGCGTGACCTGCGCCAAGTGGTGGCTACTGTCGATGCCGACCTCGGTGCCGCCATCGAACGGCACATGACCGTCAAACCCTTCTACCTCAGCCCGCAGGCCAGCGCCTTCGACGCGGCCATGGCCATGACCGAGCGACACATTGCCCATGTTTGCCTGGTGGACAACCAGCGCCTGTGCGGCGTGGTCTCGGAGCGCGACCTGTTTTCCCTGCAACGGGTCGACCTCGTGCACCTGGCCCGTACCATCCGCCATGCACCGCGCCTGGACTCGCTGGTGGCGCTGCGTGGCGAGATCGGCCAGCTGGTGGAGCGCATGCTCGCCCACGGCGCCTCCTCGACCCAGATTACCCAGATCATCACCCTGCTCAACGACCACACTGTCTGCCGGGTAATCGAACTGGCTCTGGCCGAACGCGGCGACCCTGGGGTGCCGTTCAGCTGGCTGTGCTTTGGCAGCGAAGGGCGCCGTGAACAGACCCTGCATACCGACCAGGACAACGGCATCCTGTTCGAGGCAGCTGACAGCAGCGAAGCCGAAGCCATTCGCGCCCGCCTGCTACCTCTGGCCCACTACATCAACCAATGCCTGGCCCAATGCGGCTTCACCCTGTGCAAGGGTAACGTCATGGCAGGCAACCCCGAGCTGTGCCTGTCGCGCACTGAATGGGCACGGCGCTTCGCCGGCTTCATCCGTGAAGCCAGCCCAGAGAACCTGCTCGGCTCGAGCATCTATTTCGACCTGCGTGTGGTCTGGGGCGACGAACAGGGTTGCGAACAGCTGCGCCAAAGCATGCTGGAACAAGTAGCCGAGAACCGCATTTTCCAGCGCATGATGGCCGATAACGCCTTGCGTCAGCGGCCTCCGGTAGGCCGCCTGCGCGAATTCGTCCTGACCCGCCAAGGCAACGACAAGGCCGCTACCCTGGACCTCAAGGTCCAGGGCCTGACACCCTTCGTCGATGGTGCGCGGCTGCTGGCCCTGGCCAATGGCATCGGCGCCTGCAACACCTTGGAGCGCCTGCGCCAGCTGGTCGACAAAGGCGTTATCGAGGCGCTCGACGGCGCGGCCTACGAAGAGGCCTACCATTTCATCCAGCAAACGCGCATGCAGCAGCACCAGCGCCAGACCCGCGACAATCAGCCGTACTCCAACCGCCTCGATCCGGACAGCCTCAACCATCTGGACCGGCGCATCCTGCGTGAGTCCCTGCGCCAGGCGCAGCGCCTGCAAAGCAGCCTGGCCCTGCGGTACCAGCTATGAGCCTGTTCGCCTGGCTGCGCCCTGCCGCGCCGGCCCTGGACGGTGCACTGCATCAACGCCTGTCGCGCCTGCCAAAACCCGCACCGCTGGGCGTGTGCTCGCTGCGTGAGCAGCGCTGGGTGGTGCTGGACCTTGAGACCAGCGGTCTGAACCCCAACCGCGACCAGGTGCTGTCGATCGGTGCCGTAGCCATCGAAGACGGCGCCATCGACTTCTCCCAGCAGTTCGAGCGTACCCTGCACCGCCCGGCCCAGAAAACCAACGCCAGTGTACTCATCCATGGCCTGGGCCCGAGCGCCCTGGCCGCAGGCAGCGACCCGGCCGAGGCGTTGCTCGACCTGCTCGAGTTCATCGGTGACAGCCCGGTGCTGGCGTTCCATGCACCGTTCGACCAGCGCATGCTGGCTCGGGCATTGAAAGAAACCCTTGGGCATCGCCTGCAACAGCCCTTCCTCGATGTTGCTGAACTGGCGCCCATGCTCAACCCTGACACGGTACTGCGCGAAGCAGGGCTGGATGACTGGGTGGCGCGCTTCGGGCTGCAGGTGGATGAGCGCCACCACGCCAGCGCCGATGCCCAAGTCACCGCTGAACTGGCGTTGATCCTGTTCAGCCAGGCCCGTCGCCAGCAGCTGGACAGCCCATTGCAGCTGGAGCAGCGCTTGCGCGGGTGGCGGCGGCGCAATGTGCAGGGGCATGGGCTTTAGAAACATACCCTTTGAAGGGGCTGCACCTGTGATATCGGGCACCGCGCCCACCATGACAGTGGCAACCCGATAAGCGTCCATTGCGCCGCGCCCCCCGCCTCTGCAACAATCGCGAATAATTATCGTTAGTTAACGCATTCGTTCCGGGGGGGACACTGCTTGTCTTCTGCTCAGAGCCCACACGCCGAACTGGTCGGTGCGCTGTACCGCGACCATCGCAGCTGGCTGCTTGCCTGGCTGCAACGCAGCATGGCCTGCCGCCAGCGTGCCGAAGACCTGAGCCAGGACACCTTCGTGCGCCTGCTCGGGCGCGAACAACTGGACACCCCCCGTGAGCCGCGCGCTTTCCTGGCCGCAGTGGCCAAGGGGCTGATGTTCGACCACTTTCGCCGCGCAGCCCTGGAGCAGGCCTACCTGGCCGAACTGGCCCGCTTGCCGGAAGCCGAGCAGCCCTCCCCGGAACTCCAGCACCTGATCCTCGAAGACCTCAAGGCCATCGACCGCCTGCTCGGCAAGCTGTCGAGCAAGGCACGCACGGCGTTCCTGCACAATCGCCTGGACGGCATGAGCCACGCCGAAATCGCCGAGCGCCTGGGCGTATCGGTATCGCGGGTGCGCCAGTACATCGCCCAAGGCATGCGCCAGTGCTATGTGGCCCTGTATGGGGAGCCGACGTGAACAACTCACCGGTTTCTGCCGGGGTCCTTGAAGCTGCCATCGCCTGGAAACTGAGCCTGGACGACGGTACCGGTACGCCCGACGAACGCAGCGAGTTCATGCGCTGGCATGCCGCCAGCGAGGAACACGCTCGCGCCTGGCGCCAGTTGGGCACCCTCGATCAGCGGGTCAGTGCCGCAGCCGGCCCCGCGCGCCAGGCCCTGCAGCAATCGCGCGCAGGGTTGCGCCGGCGGGTGGCCAAGGTGGGCGGCGGCCTGGCTGGCATGTTCCTGCTCGGCTCACTGTTGGCCTGGGTTGGCGCGCCATCGCTATCGGCAAGCTACTGGCTGGCCGATCAGCGCACCGCCACCGGCGAACTGCGGACCCTGCGCCTGGAGGACGGCACGCTGCTGAGCCTGAACACTCATACCGCGGTCGACATCGACTACGAAGGCGAGCAGCGTGTACTGGTGCTGCACCAGGGTGAAATTTCGGTGGAGACCGGCCACCAGGACCCTCGCCCGTTGCTGGTGCGCACCGACGATGGCCGCCTGCGCCCCTTGGGCACGCGCTTTCTGGTGCGTCGCGAAAATAACGGTACCCGCCTGGAGGTGTTGCAGTCCTCGGTCGCAGCGCAGCCGCTCAACAGTGGCGACGAGCAGGTACTGCGCGAGGGTCAGCAGGTGCTCATGAACGCCAATGGCCTGGGCCGCATCGCACCCGTGCAAGCCGGTGCGGATGCCTGGACCCGCGGCATGCTGGTGGTGGACAACATCCGCCTGGCCGACCTGGTAGCGCAGCTGGGCCAATACCGTAGCGGCCACCTGGGCGTGGCCGATGAAGTGGCCGACCTGCGCGTGACGGGGAGCTTCCCGCTGACCGATACCGACCTGGCCCTCGCTTCGCTGGTCCCCGCGTTGCCGGTGAAGATCGAGCGACATACCCAGTGGTGGTTGAGCGTGGTGCCCAAGTAGCACCAAAGCGCCCCCGTGGGGCCGGCTTGCCGGCGATGAGGCCTAAGCTGGCTGCGTACAAATACAAACCATTTCCACTTTTTTTCCAGATACCCCTGTCACTTCTGAAATCTCGCTCGGCAAGGAAGCAATTAGCACTTATCCGTCGAGGAACCGCTGCATGTCCCGTGCCGTTGATCGTATCCTGCGCCCCAGCCTGATGGCCTTGGCCATCGCCCTGGCTGCCCCGTTGGCCAGCCCTGCCCTGTTCGCCGCCGAGCAGTCCGCACAGCGTGCCTACGACCTGCCCAGCGCCCCGCTGGCCACCACCCTGAACCAGATCGCCAGCCAGTCGGGCATCGCCCTGGCCATTGACCCGGCACTGGTCAGCGGCCGAAACTCGGCGCCGGTCAACGGCCAGTACGACGGCCTCGGCGCCCTGCAGGCCGCCCTGCTCGGTACCGGCCTGCAGCTGCAGCAGAGCACTGTCGGCAGCTACAGCCTGGTGGCTGTTCCTGATGGCACTCTGGCGTTGCCCGAGACCGCGATCAATGCCAATGCATCGTACGAAAGCGCCTGGGGCCCGGTTGAGGGCTACCTGGCCAAACGCAGCGCCGCGGGCACCAAGACAGATACCGCGCTGGTCGAAATTCCTCGGTCGATCTCCGTCGCCACCCGTCAGCAGATGAGCGACCGCGGCGTCCACAGCCTGGATGATGCGGTGCGCTACATGCCCGGCATCGTTTCGGCCAGTTTCGGCAGCGACACGCGCTATGACTGGATGCGCGTGAGGGGCTTCGAACCGACTCAGTTCCTCGACGGCCTGCCGCTGCCCCGTGGCGTTTACGCTAACCCGAAAGCCGAAACCTGGAACCTGGACCGCCTCGCATTACTGCGTGGCCCGGCATCCTCACTCTATGGCCAGACCCCACCCGGCGGCCTGCTGGACATGGTCAGCCGCCGTCCGCAGGCCGAAAGCGCTAACGAAATCGAAGTGCAGTACGGCAGCGACAACCACCGCCAGATCAACTTCGCCAGCACCGGCAAAATCGATGACCAAGGGCAGTTCCTGTACGGCGTCAGTGGCGTGATTCGCGATGGCGGAACGCAGATCGACCATATAGACGACAAACGCTACAACATTGCCCCAAGCCTGACCTGGAACATCGACGACGACACGTCACTGACCCTGCTGACCCAGTTCACCCGCGACGATACAGGCGCTACCAGCCAGTTCCGCCCCATCCAGGGCACCAAGATCGACATGCCATTCGGTAAGATCTCCCACCACAAAAACCTGGGGGATCCGGACTACGAGTTCTACGACCGTACCTACTACGCGCTGGGCTACGCCTTCGAGCACCGGATCAACGATGTGTGGCAGTTCCGCCAGAACCTTCGCTATACCAAGACTGACCTGTCCTTTCAGACCATCACCCCTGGCAGCTACAACACAACCAATCCTCCGGTGCAGGACGACGGTACCGTCAGCCGTATGTCCACCAACACCGATGAAGACATCAGCCAATTCGCAGTGGATAACAACTTTCAGGCTGACTTCACCACTGGGGACATCAGCCACACCCTGCTGATCGGCCTGGACCACCAACGCGTCAACACCAACTACCTGTCGATCTTCGGCTTCAACGTGCCTGACAGCAACGTCATCAACCCGGTCTACGGGCTGCCAATCACACGCCCGGATCGCTCCACGGCGTTCTATGACTACAACCAGAAAACCCGCCAGACCGGCCTGTATGTTCAGGACCAGATGGCGTTGGGCAACTGGCGCCTGACGCTGGGCGGTCGTGAAGACTGGGTGCATACCAGCACCAGGTTCCTGAACCAGGGCGATGCCACCAACACCCAGAGAGACAAGAAATTCAGCGGCAACGCGGCCATCAGCTACGTCTTCGACTCGGGCTTCGTGCCTTACCTTTCGTATGCCGAGTCGTTCCAGCCGGTCAGCAATGCTGCCGCATCCGCCACGGAGTCTTTCAAGCCGACCGAAGGCAAGCAGTGGGAGCTGGGCATCAAATACCAGCCACCGGGCTCCAACACCCTGTTGTCCGCAGCCGTGTATGACCTGACCCAGAAAAACGTCTCGGTCACCAACAACGAGGGCGGTGTGACCGTCACTAGCCAGACCGGCGAAGTGAAGGTTCGTGGCCTGGAGTTGGAAGCCGTCTCCGACGTCACCGAAAACCTGAAGGTGACTGCGGCCTACACCTTGGCCAAATCCGAAGTGCAGGACGGCATCTACAAAGGTAACCGCCTGCAGCTGATGCCTAACCAGCAGGCCTCGCTGTGGGCCGATTACACCTGGCACACCGGCGTGCTCGACGGCTTCGGCATCGGCGCCGGCGCGCGCTACACCGGAAATACCTATGGCGACCAGGGCAACACCTGGCTGGGCAAGGCCGATGCGTACACCGTGTTCGATGCCTCCGTGCACTACGACCTGGGGCGCCTGAGCACCAGCTTGAAGGGCGCATCGGTAGCGGTCAACGCGACCAACGTGTTCAACAAGGACTACATCTCCACCTGTGACAGTTTCTACTGCTACTACGGTGACGAGCGCAGCGTCGTCGCCAGCGCCAGCTACAAGTTCTGAGTACCCAGGGGCCGCTAAGCGGCCCCCATGAGAAATTTCGGTACCGTGATGAAAAGCCAAACCATCCGCCGCTGGTCCGTGATTCACACCTGGAGCAGCCTGGTCTGCACCCTGTTCCTGCTGTTGCTGGCCCTCACCGGCCTGCCGCTGATCTTCCACCACGAAATCGAACACCTGCTCGGTGACGCACCAAAGCTGCGCGAGATGCCTGCAGGCACCCCACACCTGGACCTGCAACAGCTGGTGCTCAAGGCCGAGCAGCATCGTCCCGGCGAGGTGATGCAGTACTTCGGCTATGACGAAGACGAACGCAACGGCGTGGTGGCGATCACCGCTGCCACTGCCGGCACCGAACCCAATTCGTCACACACCTTCATGCTCGACGCCCGCACCGGCGAAGCCGTCGCCATGCCGGCCGCCAACGGCGGTTTCATGATGATCATGCTGCGCCTGCACGTCGACATGTTCGCCGGGCTGCCCGGCAAGCTGCTGCTGGCGTTCATGGGTGTGCTGTTCGTTATCGCGATCATCTCCGGCACAGTGCTCTACGCACCGTTCATGCGCCGCCTGCAATTCGCCACGGTGCGCCACGAAAAATCCCGCCGCCTGCGCTGGCTCGACCTGCACAACCTGATCGGGGTGGTGACACTGGCCTGGGCGCTGACCGTCGGTGTAACCGGGGTCATCAGCGCCCTGTCCGACCTGGTCATCGCCGCCTGGCGCAACGACAGCCTGGCCGCAATGGTCGCGCCCTACCGTGACGCCCCGCCACTCACCGAGCGTGCACCGGCCAGCCGCCTGCTGGACATCGCCGAGCAGGCCGCACCCGGCATGCGCCCGGACTTCATCGCCTTCCCCGGCACGCGGTTCTCCAGCGAGCACCACTACGCCGTGTTCATGAAAGGCGCCACCCACCTGACATCGCACCTGCTCACGCCCGTGCTGATCGATGCGCGCAGCCTGCAGGTGACGGCAGTGGGCGAACGCCCCTGGTACATGGACGCCATGGGCCTCTCGCAGCCACTGCACTTTGGCGATTACGGCGGGCGCCCGATGCAGATCCTCTGGGCAGTGCTCGATGTGTTGACCATCATCGTGCTCGGCAGCGGCCTTTACCTATGGTGGGGCAAACAGCGCAAACCCCGGGAGGCGCGGGCATGAGCCACAAATCGCAACCGACCCTGCGCATCTTTACCTGGCCGGCCGCCATCGGCCTGCTCGGTGCCGCCGGCCTGTTTGCCGCCTTGCTGGGTGACGGTGCGTGGGATGCCCTGGCCTGGCTGGGCCTGGGCGTGCCCGTCATCCTCAGCCTGCGCGGGTTGTGCCGGCGATAACCGGCTACCGCTTCGGTCCTTGCCCTGGGCCCTACCGTTGCGCCTCCCTGACCGAAGGAGCGCAACATGCTACCGCTGGAACGTATCGAATTCGTCGACCAACAGATCATCGCCCTGCTGGCACAATTGCCAAGCCCCGACCGGCCGGGACTCACCCGTCAGCAGCTACAAGGCGAACTGGCTGAATACTGGGCAGCCTGCGACCCCCAGGGCCGCTCGCGCAGGGTCCGCCTGTGCGATCTGCGCCGCGCCCTGATGCATGCCGAGTTGACCCTGCGCCAGGGCGACCGGACCTTGCCCGCCCCCCAGGCCGATGCCCTGAGCCTGTGCCTGGACCTGCCCAACGCCTGGCAACGCCGGCCCCAAGCGATGGCCACACGTGCCCAGGTGTACCGCCTGGTCCTCAGCCGTAGCCAGCCCCACAGCCGAGCGGTGCTGCCAGGCATGTTCGTGGTCATCACCGGTAACGACGAGGCTGCCGAACTCACCCCGGAGCATGCCCGCGGGCCAGCGTTGCTGTGCGGCCTGACCCAAGGCATCGAAGCCTACGCCTCGCTGGCCGGCTTGCACCTTGAGCTGTGCGAGCGCCTCGACGACCCGCTGCAGGGCCCGCCACTGCTGCGCCTGCTGGTCGATGCCGAACGTATAGAGAACGCCGCCAAGGCCGACCGCCTGCGCTACGAATGGTATGCCGATGACCCGGTGCAAGCCCAGGTCGACACCCTGATCGAAGCGCAGCGCCTGCGTGTCAACCACGCCTGGGCAAGCGCCCATGGCGCCCTGGCACCCGCCGCCGAGGCGCTGCACAATGCCCTGTCACTGGAAGCCGAAGTCGGCAAACAAGCGTTGCTCGACACGCGCTACGGCCTGCTGCTGGAAAAAAACCTGCCCAACTGGTTGAGCACGGCAGGGCCCCAGGCGCTTACGCACATCATGCAGACCATGCAACAACTGGTCGCCGCCGGCAATCGCATCGCCGCGCCAGGCATCCTCACCCTGGCGCAGTTCCGCGAGCAGCGCAGCTTGCAGGGCTGGGCCCGCGCGCGCGTAGAGGAACGCCTGCGCCACGATCATGGCCTGCGCTACGCAGCCGCCGACATCATGGTACATGTGGTGCACAGCCGTCAGGCAGGTCCGCAGCTGAACCCCTTCAACCCATCGAGCTACGTCACCTGGCGAGGTTTCGAGCGCGTCGGTGGGCAGTTGGTCGAGCTGACCCGGGAGAGCTACCCGCTGCACGAGCTGGCATTGCGCAACCTGAACTGGTTCGACTACGACTATTGGCTCACCGCCCGTGTAACACACGGTCACGACAAGCCATTACCCGAAACGCTGAACCCGGCCTACATCAAAGCGATGATCAGGCACCTGAATGTCGGCGGCAGCTATCATGCCTACCTGAAAACCCAGTTGATCGACTCCCCGGTCGGGGGCTGGAGGCTCAATGCCCATGCCCTGATCAACCGAGCCCGCATGCGCGCCGAGGCAGCCAAGGCGCGTTATGCCGGGCACCTTCGCGCCTTGGGTGAACAAGGCTACCGTTGGGTACGGCAGGTACTGGACTACCCGCACAACGCGCTCCGCCCGCCGGTGGACAACCAGCGCATCACCGTGCGCCAATTGACAATCCATGGCCATACCCTGCAAGGCGTTCTGCTGATCAATGCCGAAGGCTCCGGCACAGGCGCTTTCATCCTGTACACACCGGACGCACCCGACCGCCGCGCCTGGCGCGGGCTGAGCAATGCCCGCGAACTGATGCGGTTGCTGCGCAAACAACCCGCCCTGCGCGCCTACGTGGCGAGCCGCCTGCCCCTGCTGGCACCTGTACGCATCGATAAACTACTCAGCAAGGGCCGGCTCGGCACCGCACTGCACACCCCGGCAATTGAGGAAGAGCTGTTCTTCGCCTACTACATGGCAGAGGTGCGAGGCTGGTTGGCAGTGGTCGATGCCCAGAGCCGCACCACCGGGGAGGCAGATCTTCAGCAGGGCATCGATCTGGTATGGCGCCTGCTCGACCTGATCAGCCTGGGGCTGCCTGCCCCTGTACAGGTTCCCCTGGCCCTGGGACGAATGGTGATCGAAACCTGGGATGGTCTGGAAGCCTTCAGCGAGGATGATATCAACGGCGTGCTGACCCATACCTACAACGCCCTGAGCTATGCCAACGACGCCGGTACCAGCGTCGTCAGCACCGGCCTGATGCGCCGGATAATGCGTGGCATGCCAACGCAACCACCGTTGCCACTGCCCTCGCGCTACAGCATCACGCCTGCGCTAGAACACCTGCGCTACGCCATTGACGGTGTACACGGCGAAGGCGTGTTCGAGAAAGCATCAACGTTCGAAGGGCTGACTCAGTATTTCATCCAGGACGCCCACGGCCGGTATTACAAGGTCGCATTCGACGGCCACCGTTGGCGGGTCATCGACCCGACCCAACCGGACGCTTACCTGCAGCAGCCGGTCAAACGCCTGGCCAATGGCAACTGGGTCATCGACTCACCGGTGCTGTGGTACGACGGCTTGCCCGATCTGCCGCAGTTGTTGGCCAGCTGCCGCCTGCAGCCGCCGTTGGCGGGTGAGGCGGTGGGCACGCTGGCAGGGCTGTGTCGGGCAGACGACCAGCTTTATCTGCAAACCCCTGCCGGGCAACTGCCAGTTCGCGCGCACCTGCTCGCCGGGCGCTACCACCTGTTGATTCCGCACGCCCGGGAAGCCGGCGTGGTGCCGTGGGCGATCCTGCGCTGGCAAGACCGGCAGTGGCGCATCCGCGTGCGCCAGGCAGGGCGCAGCAGCGATTGGCTGGCGCTGCCGGATGACTACTCGCCGAGCCGTGGCAACAACCGGTCGAGCCGCTGATGCAAGGCACTGCTGCTCGGCCAGTTGCGCAGCAGCCGCGCCCGATCACGGGCGTAGGCCGGGGCAAAGCTGAGCCCGGTGGCGTGCTGGCACATGGCGTCGAGGTCGATCAATGACCATTGGCCGTCGTGCCAGAACAGGTTGTGGCCCTTGAAGTCGCCATGGCTGATACGCTCGCGGATCAGTTGCTGCATCAGCTCCACCAAGGCATCGACTTGCTCTTCAGGCACCTCGCCGCTTTCCACATAAGGCGCGAAGCACGCGGTCAGGTCCGGGCCATCGACATGTTCAGTGACCAGGTACGCCCGGCTGCGCAGGCCCATGACGCGCTGCTCCAGCACCGCCAACGGGCGCGGCGTGGCGATGCCCAGGAACTCCAGGCGGTGGCCTTCAATCCAGGAGTGCCAGGCCCGGCTCGGGCGCCAGAACCGCTTGAACCAGTGCGCGGTGTTCTTGATGTTGTAGCGCTTGAGTACCAGTGAGCGCCCACCCACCTCGACACGCGCCACGCTGGCCGCGCCCCCTGTCTTGTACAGGTGGCCCTGGTCGATCAGCGTATCGGCCTGTTCCAGTACCGGCAGCATGGCCTGGACTTCGCCACGGCGAATCGCCCGCAAGCCCGAAAGGCTGCGCTCGACGCTGAACAGCGTGCACTCGCGGCCGGCCTTCTCCAGGTAATCCTTGAGGCGCCAGGTGCGCACCTTGTCCACCTGTTTCTGCAACGCTTCCATCGGCAACGCGTGCTCGGCATTGGCCAACAGGTAATGCACCAGCAGCTCTTCGATGAATGGCTCCAGGCGCTTGGGCAACTGAGCGAAGAACACCCCGAGGTTTTCCAGCACACGCGGGCGCGACAGTTGCTGGCCCGGCGTTTCGGCCTTGATGCCGGCGCCATCGATCAGGTACAGCTTGCCGCCGTGGCGCAACAGGTTGTCCAGGTGCAAATCTTCCTGCCAGAGGCCCTTGGCGTGCATCTGCGCCACTGCGGTCAGGGCTTCGCCCAGCACCAGGTGCTGTTCGTCGGCCAGCACCGGCAGGTTCGCCACCTTGTCCCAGGCATCGGCCAGGCTTTCGGCGCCGTCGAGGAACTCGAACAGCAGCCAGCCACCCTCACCTTCCTTGAGCCCGTCGGCAAGCAGCTTTGGCGTTGTCAGGCCCTGTTCGGCCAGCAACTTCACACCCTCCAGCTCACGCTGAAAATGGCGCGCAGCATTGCCGCCTACCAGCAACTTGGCCAACACCGGCGTACCGCGCCACACACCGGCACCGACATAGCGCTGGCCCGGCAATACGCGCAGCAGGCTGAGCAACTGCAGTTCGGCGTCGCCAGCGGCGTCGGCCAAACTTACCGAGAGCGGCAGTGAAGGGCTGCGCCCGGCATCTTTCAATTCAGACAAACGCATCAGCGGGCCTCTTTTTCACGACGGCGTTGCGTCAGGCGTTGCAACCAGGTGCCAACCAGCACGCTGTCGGCCGGCTGGGCAAGATAGGTGGCAAGCAGCGCGCGCACGTTCACCTCGTTCCAGGCGCGGGCACGGCGCAGCAGCGGCTCCAGATCCTTCAGGCGGTCACGCATGCCGAACAACAGCGGCCGGGTCTTCTCCAGGTCGATCAATTGCGCGTCCCAGCCTTCGCGGCGTTGGCGCAGGAAGATGTGCTTGGGGTAGAAGCAGCCGTGCACCTGGCCGGCGCTGTGCAGCGTGCGCGCCAGCTGGCCACAGGCCTGGAGGATGCCGTTGCGCTCAGGGTCACTGAGCTGCGGCCACTGGCCCAGCAGGCTTTCCAGGTCGCTCCAGTCATCCAGGGCACGTGTCAGCAGTATCGCCCGGTGCTGGCCTGCGTGCTTGCGCTCACCGTAAAACACCGCCTGCAGGGCCGGGATATGCAGCTTCTGGTAACGGCTGATGTTGCGGAACTCACGGGCGAAGGTCGGCTCGCCAAATGGGCGATGCAAGGTGCGGGTCAGGTAGTCGCTCTGGCGCTTGAGGTAATACCCTTTGCCTTCGAGCTCCAGGCGATAGACGCTGCTCCAGCCGCCACGGCCGGTATTGGGTTCGTCCACGGCATCGAGTTGCAGCGCCCACAGCGCTTCGAAGTCATTCAGGCCATGGCGTTTGAGCAGCGCGAGGTCCGCGCTGGCCAGGTAATCGGTCATTCCCTTCCCTCGAAGAAGCTCAGTACCTGACGGACCCGGCGCTTGTCGCGCGCATTCAGGCGCTGGCGCCCGCGGTACTGTAAATAGAAGCGCAGGCGCTGGGTCGCCGTCAGGTGGTATTTGGCGACCTTGTCCAGGCATGCCAGGTCCTTGATCAGCCGGTGGCGCCACATGAAGCCGCGCCAGAAGTCACCGGTCGGGCAGTCGATGAAGAATAGCGTGCCCTGGTCATCGACCAACAGGTTGCGCCACTTGAGGTCGTTGTGGGCGAAACGGTGTTCGTGCATGACGCGGGTATGGCGCGCCAGCTGTCGGCTGATGTGGTCGACCCAGGCACGATCAGCCAGGCGCGGATCATTGCGCTCAGCCAGCACCGACAGGTCTTCGGTGCGCGGTAGCTCGCGGGTGATCATCGCGCCGCGGCCAAATGCCAGGCCATTGCGCTCCAGGCCCCAGGCCACAACTTCAGCGGTCGGGATGTCCCATTTGGCGAACTGCTTGAGGTTCTGCCATTCGGCCTTGATGCGCGGCCGGCCCAGGTAACGGCGCATGTGCTTGCCGGCACCGGTGTACCGCTTGACGTAATAGTTGACCCCGCCACGCTCGACGCGGACCACCTCGCTGAGCGGGTCACGGGTCAGGCGTTCACCCTGCAGGGCAAACACCGCATCAAGGCTGCCGAAGTCCGCCGCCAGGTGTTCGTAGCCTGGCGCCAGTGTCCAGCCCGCCATCAGAGTGCGTCCCCATAGCGTTGTTTGCGATCGTAAAGTTTCTGCGCCTTGCGATCGAGCCAGGCCAGCAGCGCGGCCTCCTCGCTGAGGATCTGACGCAGCGGGCGTTGGAAGTAACCGCGCAGGAAACGCAGCTTGTCGCGCCGGGTCAGGCCGATATCCAGCGCCGAGAAGTACAGCGCGGCCAGGTCCTTGTTCCGCCAGCGGCGGCTGATTGTCGCCCGGGTCTGGGCGCGGTGCAGGTCGATTACCGACAATTTGAAGTCTTGCGCCGTCACCGGGCGGTCGGTGTGCAGCAGAAAGTGGCAGATGTAGCAGTCACGGTGGTTGACCCCGGCGCGGTGCATGCCGCCGGTCATCTTCGCCACTTCGGCGATCAGCGCGCGCTTGAGCGCCGGCTCAGGCGGCTGCTTGACCCAGTCAATGCTGAAGTCTTCCAGGCTGATGGTCGGCGCCAGTTCTTCGGTGACGATGAACGAGTGCTGCTTGGCCGGGTTGCTGCCACGCTCGCCATAGGCCACTGCAGTCATGGTCGGCACGCCGACTTCATGCAGGCGCTCGATGGCCCGCCATTCCTGCCCGGCACCCAGCACCGGAAGCTTGGCGGTGAGCAGGTTCTTGAAGATTTCGCCCCAGCCGATGCCACGGTGGATCTTGACGAAGAAACCTTCGCCATCGACCTCGGTGCGCAGCGTGCGGCGGCCTTCCAGCTCTCGGTACACCTCGCCTTGCAGGGCTTCCACGGCATCAAAGGCATCACGCCCGGCCCACAGGCGCTTGAACGGTTCGGCCAGGATCAGCTTCATGCGCTCTCCTGCCCCAGAATCACGTCGGCAGCGTGCTGCGGCATGCTGTAAAGGTCGGCGGTTTCGGCAAAGGCCAGCCCGTTGCGCGACCACTCGGCACGCGCCTCTGGCGCTTCGAGCATGCGCTGCAGGTAGCCGTTGAGCTGTTCCTGCTCGAACGGCTCGTCCAGCACCAGGCCGCTGTCGGCCTCGGCAATGTAATGGGCGTAGCCGCAAACTTTGGAAACCAGCACCGGCAAGCCAGCCACCAGCGCCTCGAGCAACACCGTACCGGTGTTCTCGTTGTAGGCCGGGTGGATCAGCAGGTCGGCACCCAGCAGGAAGCGCGGGATATCACTGCGGCCCTTGAGGAACTGCACCTGTTCGCCCAGGCCCAAAGCTGCGCTCTGCAGCTGGAACACCTTGGGGTCGTCCTGGCCGATGACCATCAGCCGGGTGCGCTTGCGCAGAGACGCTGGCAGCGCGGCCAGGGCCTTGAGGCTGCGGTCGAGGCCCTTGGTCTTGAAGCCCGAGCCGATCTGTACCAGCAGCAGGTCGTCATCGCCCAGGTTGAACTCCTTGCGAAACTCCGCGCGGATCTCGGCGGCATTGGCCGGTGCGCGGCGGTCCTGGGAAATGCCGGGGGGCAACAGGTGAAAGCGCTCGACAGGGGTGCCGTAATGCTTGATGAACAGCGGTTGCTGCACCTCTGAAATCATCAATATCTCAGTGCGCGCATCCTTGGCGAACACAGCCCGCTCGTACTCGGCAAAGTGCCGGTAGCGGCCCCAGCGGCGGTAAAGGCCGCCACGCAAGGTCTGGGCCTTGTCCTCGAAACAGGCGTCGGCCGCGTAATACACGTCCAGGCCCGGCATCTTGTTGAAGCCGATCAACCGGTCTACCGGGCGCTTGGCCAGATCGGCTTCCATCCAGGCAGTGAGTTTTTCGTTGCGACGGTGATTGAACAGCGCCTTGACCGGCGCCACCAGCACTTCGAAACCGGGCGGAATGTCGCCTTCCCAGATCAGCGTGTAGACACGGATCTGGTGGCCCCGCTTCTGGCATTCCAGGGCAATGCGCATGAAATCGCGCTGCAGCCCGCCGAAGGGGAAATATTTGTAAAGCACGAAAGCCAGTTGCATCAACGGACATCCTCAGCCAGCAGCAACGCGCTCAAGCGGCTCGCCACATGCTCTGGATTCAGGCGAGTGAAGCACAATGGCCACTCGCGTTTGAGATCGAACCGGCGCAGGTCGTCGGCGCTCGGTTTGTAGGTGCACTTTTTCTGCAGGCACGGTGCACAGGGGAAATCGCTGGCCTGGTGTACCTGCACACGGCCATAGGCGCCAGTCAGGCCCGGGTTGGTCGGGCCGAACAGCGAAATGGTCGGCACATCCAGCGCTGCGGCCAAGTGGCCCAGCCCTGTGTCCACCGCCACACAGGCCTTTGCCGCCGCCAGCACGCGGGCGACGCCGGCAAGGTTCAATCTGGGGAGCACCTGGCAGTTGTTCAAGCCTTGGGCAATACGCTCGGCGCGGTCTTTCTCGGCCTGGTTGCCCCATGGCAGGCATACCTGCAGCCTGCTGCGGCCCAGCCGCTCAGCCAGCTCTCGCCAGTAGGCCTCGGGCCAGTGCTTGGTCGCCCAGGTAGTGCCGTGCAGAAACACCACATACGGCGCCGCCGGGGGCAGTTGCAGGCGCTCCAGGTCCAGGCCGTAGTTGCCGATGCCTTCGGGCAGGTCATAGGCCAGCGCCATGGCGAACAGCTGGCGCACGCGCTCTACCGCATGCTGGCCGACGGCGACCGAAAGGCGCCGGTCATAGAAGCGGCTGGCCAAGCCTTCACGCGCCGAGTAACGGTCCAGGCCGGCCACCGGCGCCTTGACGTAGCGGGTCAGCCAGGCCGACTTGACCAACCCCTGGGCATCGATCACCAGGTCGTACTTGCGCTCGCGCACGCGTTGCTTGAACGCCTTCCACTCGCCGCTCTTGATGGTCTGCCAGACATTCTTGCGCCAGCGCCGGATGGCCACCGGTATCACCTGGTCGACCGCCGGGTGCCAGCTGGGGATCTCGGCGAAGCCTTCTTCCACCACCCAGTCGAAGCGGATGCCCGGGATCGCATGGGCGGCATCGGTGAGCGCCGGCAGGGTGTGGATCACATCACCCAGCGACGAGGTCTTGATGATCAGTACCCGCACTTACTCGACCTCGGCCACGGTATCGATCAGGTTCGGCCCACCCAGGCTGTGCAGGGCGGCGATGACTTTGCCAGGCTCCAGCAGACGCAGGCAGTTGTAGTGGCCGAAGCGGCAGGTGCGGTCGAAGCATGGGCTGCACTCGATGCCGGTGCGCACGATCTCGACCTGCTCGGCCAACGGCGGGGTAAAGCCCGGCGAAGTCGAACCATAGACGGCAACCAGCGGGCGGTTCAACGCCGCCGCCACGTGCATCAGCCCGGAGTCGTTGGACACCACCGCGTTGGCACAGGACATGAGGTCGATCGCCTCGGCCAGCGAGGTTTCGCCCGCCAGGTTATAAGATTCTTCACGCAGGCCCGGGATCAGCCGGTCGCGGATCTGCTCGCCGACCGGGTGATCGTTCTTCGAGCCGAACAGCCACACCTGCCAGCCCTGGCGAATCATGGCGTCGGCAACGCTGGCGTAGTGCTCTGCCGGCCAGCGCTTGGCTTCACCGAACTCGGCACCTGGGCACAGCGCAAGCACCGGGCGGTCCAGCTCCAGGCCGAACTTGGCCAGCGCGGCCTCACGGCTCGGCGCCTGGATCTGCAGCTCAGGCCGCGGATAAGGCTGCGGCAGCTCGGCACCCGGCGCATAGGCCAGTGCCATGAAGCGCTCGATCATCAGTGGGTAACGCGCCTTGTCCAGCTTGCGCACATCGTTGAGCAGGCCGAAGCGCATTTCGCCACGCCAGCCGGTGCGTTTGGGAATGCCGGCAAAGAACGGCACCAACGCCGACTTCAGCGAGTTGGGCAGCAGGAACGCCTGGTCGTACTGGCCGGCCAGGGACTTGCCGATGCGCCGGCGCGTAGCCAGTTCCAGCGCGCCATGGCCGAGCGGGAAGCTCAAGGCCTGACGCACTTGGGGCATGCGCTCAAGGATCGGCCGGCTCCACTCGGGTGCCAGCACATCGATCACGCAGTCGGGGTGCTGCTGTTTCAGGCACTGGAACAAGGTTTGCGCCATCACCATGTCGCCGACCCAGCTGGGGCCAATGATCAGTATTCTCATGCTTAGTCCAGAAAAACTCGGGGAGGCTGCAGGCTGCGGTACAGCCTGGCCTCCCCTCTTTATATTCAGGCTATGTGGCGGACAGTGTAACACCGGTGGTGGAACATCGGCCTTTAGGCCCCTGTGGAGCGGCCTTGCGCCGCGAAAGGGCCGCATAGCAGCCCCAACAATCTCATGCCAATCCCAATTCACCCCAGATCCGCCGCACCTCGCGACGCTCATCGGCAAACTGCGCCGCATCGATCACCCCGGCCTGCTTCTGCAGGGCCTGGCGGTGCGAGGCTGAGCGAAACGCCTTGTACACTTCACGCAACAACACCGCATCGCTGGCCGGCATCAAGCCCGCCTGCTCCAGCTCTTCCAGAATGCGAATGTTATCGGTCCAGCGCAGTATGGCCGGATGGTCGTGGGACCAGGCCAAAGCGGCGTATTGCACCATAAATTCGATATCGACGATACCGCCGGCATCCTGCTTGATATCGAACGCCACGCCGGCATCGAAGGCATTGGCCGCGGTGCCCGCGACGGTGGCCTTGGTGCCGAGGTTGTCGCGCATCTTGGCGCGCATTTCGCTGACCTCGCTGCGCAGCTTGTCCAGGTCGCGGGCCTGGCCCAGAACCTTGGCGCGCACACCCTCGAACGCTGCCGCCACCTGCTTGCAGCCCACCAGCACGCGGGCGCGCACCAGGGCCTGATGCTCCCAGGTCCAGGCTTCGTTCTGCTGGTAGCGCTCGAACGCGCCCAGCGAGCTGACCAGCAGCCCCGCCGCGCCCGAAGGCCGCAAACGCATGTCGACGTCATACAGCTGGCCGGAGTTGGTTTGCGTGGTCAGCAAATGGATGATGCGCTGGCCCAGGCGCGTGAAGAACTGCGCGCTGTCGATCGGCTTGGCGCCATCGGTTTCCGCCTGCGGGTCGCCGTCGTGGATGAACACCAGGTCCAGGTCCGAGCCGTGGCCCAGTTCCAGGCCACCCACCTTGCCGTAGCCGAGGATGATGAACCCCGGGTCGCACAGGCTGCCGTCGCTGCGCTTGGGCTGGCCGTGGCGCGCCACGGTCTGGCGCCAGGCCAGGGCCAGCACCTGGTCGAGAATGGCTTCGGCCAGCCAGGTCAGGTAATCACTGACTTTCATCAACGGCAGGTTGCCGCTGATTTCGGAGGCTGCCACGCGCAGGCTGTGGGCCAGCTTGAAGTGGCGCAAGGCCTCCATCTGTTGTTCAAGATCGTCCTCGGGGATGCGCGTCAGCCGCTCGCGCAGCTCGGCGGCCAGCTCCGGCGCCAGCGGCGGGCTGAACAGGCGGCCTTCATTGAGCAACTCATCGAGCAGCAATGGGTAACGGGCGATCTGCTCGGCGATCCACGGGCTGGCGGCACACAGGGTCAGCAGGCGGCGCAAGGCCCCCGGGTTTTCAGTCAGCAGCACCAGGTAGGCCGACCGCCGCGCCACAGCTTCGACCAGCGGCAGTACACGTTCCAGCACCAGGTCCGGGTTGTCATGCTCCACCGCCTGGGCCAGCAGGCGTGGGATGAAGGCATCCAGGCGCTCACGGCCGATACGCTGCATCGAGCGCAACTGGGGGCTGGCACGCAGCCCCGCCAATCTGCGCAAGGCTTCGGCGGGTTGCTTGAAACCGGCCTCTTCCAGCTGGCGGCCGGCGGCTTCCTCATCCTGCGCCTGCTCCCACAAGGGCGACCACTCGCCGCCAACCACCAGGTCACCCTCGCCTTCATCTTCATCCGGGTCGGCGATGACCTGGCGGAAGTGCCAATCGACACGGCCGCGCCAGTGCATCAACTGGTCGTGGAAGCTCTGCCAGCCGCTAAAGCCGAGCATATAGGCCACGCGCTCACGGTCGGTCTCGTCATCAGGCAGCATCTGTGTCTGGCGGTCGGCAATGGCCTGGATGGCATGCTCGGTATAGCGCAAGAACTCATACCCTTCACGCAGCTCCGCCACCACCGCCGGCGGCAGGTAGCCTTGGCCCTCCAGGGTCGCCAGCACTTTCAGCAATGGCCGCTGCTGCAGGCTCAGGTCACGCCCGCCATGGATCAGCTGGAAGGCCTGGGCGATGAACTCCACTTCACGGATGCCACCGGCACCGAGCTTGATGTTCTCGGACATGCCCTTGCGCCGCACCTCCTGCTGGATCAGCTGCTTCATGGTACGCAGCGCTTCGATCGCCGAGAAATCCAGGTAACGCCGGTACACGAACGGGCGCAGCATCTCCTGCAGTTGCGCGCCAGCTGCCTGGTCGCCGGCCACCACCCGCGCCTTGATCATCGCGTAGCGTTCCCAGTCGCGGCCTTGGTCTTGGTAGTACTGCTCCAGGGCATTGAAGCTGAGCACCAGCGAACCGGCCGAGCCGTAGGGGCGCAGGCGCATGTCGACGCGGAACACGAAGCCATCGACGGTGACCGGGTCGAGCGCCTTGATCAGGCGCTGACCCAGGCGGGTGAAGAACTCCTGATTGTCCAGCGAGCGCTTGACCCCTTCGGTCTCACCGCCTTCGGGGAAGGCGAAGATCAGGTCGATATCCGATGACAGGTTGAGCTCGACCGCCCCCAGCTTGCCCATGCCCAGCACCACCATATGCTGCGGTTCACCGCTGCGGTTGCCGATCGGCGTACCGAACTGCTGGCAGTGGCGCGGATACAGCCATTGATAAGCTTCGTCGATCGCCGCGTCAGCAAGGTCGGACAGGTCGCGACAGGTCTCGCCCAGTTCGGCCTGGCGGGTGATATCACGCCAGATGATGCGCAACTGCTGGCGGTTGCGCTCGCGGCGCAGGTTGCGTGCCAGCTCTTCTTCACTCGACGCCGCCTGGGCCGCTGCCGCGATCTGCCCACGCAGCTCGCCCGGCGCATACCGGCGGTCTATCTCGCCGCTGGCCAGCAGGGCAAACAGCATCGCCGGCTCACGCTGGGCCAGGCCGAGCACGAAGTCGCTGGCGGCGGCCACCTGGTCGAACTGGTGCTGGTGAGCCGGGCTCCAGGCGGTCGGATCGAGCGCCGGGTGGCTGCTCAGGGCATCGAGCAGAAACTGCCGATTACGGGCGACCAGCGGTTGCAGGGAGGCAGGCAGTTCGAGCGGCAAAGGCAGGCGCATGGTCTATCCTTGATCGGCGTGAAAGTGAGAGTAAAAAGCGGCCACGAGGAAACCGGCCCCCGGTTGGACTGTCGTACAAAAGTTGGAAATAGCTGAAAAAAACGAATCATTGGCATGAAACATCAAGAATCACCCGCTCGCAGCACAACGCCAACCAACATGAACGTTTTTCCTCACAAGCCAAGGTGCGACCAAACGTCGCATTTGTGTAGTTTTACTACTACCCCGACCGTGCAAAAGCATGAAATGCGAAAGCAAATGTAGTAAAACTACACGCCGCCGGGTCACACTCCGGTAATCCAAGAATTCACGACGTCTGCCCATAAGGCCAGTCGCAAACTCAGGCCCCCGATTCTGGTGGCCTTTCCGCCCTGGAGCAAGCCATGCAAGACCTCGATCCAATCGAAACCCAGGAATGGCTGGATGCCCTGGAGTCGGTCCTCGACAAAGAAGGCGAAGACCGCGCTCATTACCTGATGACCCGCATGGGCGAGCTGGCCACCCGCAGTGGCTCCCAGCTGCCATACGCGATCACCACGCCATACCGCAACACCATCCCTGTCACCCACGAAGCACGCATGCCTGGCGACCTGTTCATGGAACGCCGCATTCGCTCGATGGTGCGTTGGAACGCGCTGGCCATGGTGATGCGCACCAACCTGAAGGATTCGGACCTGGGCGGCCACATCTCCAGCTTCGCCTCCAGTGCCACCCTGTATGACATCGGCTTCAACTACTTCTTCCAGGCCCCGACCGAGGAACACGGCGGCGACCTGATCTTCTTCCAGGGCCACGCTTCGCCAGGCGTTTACGCCCGTGCCTTCATGGAAGGCCGCATCAACGAAGAGCAGATGAACAACTTCCGCCAGGAAGTGGACGGCAAAGGCCTGTCTTCGTACCCGCACCCATGGCTGATGCCTGACTTCTGGCAGTTCCCGACCGTTTCCATGGGCCTGGGCCCGATCCAGGCGATCTACCAGGCGCGCTTCATGAAGTACCTGGAAGCCCGTGGTTTCATTCCGGCCGGCAAGCAGAAAGTCTGGTGCTTCATGGGCGACGGCGAGTGCGACGAGCCGGAATCCCTCGGTGCCATCGCCCTGGCAGGCCGCGAGAAGCTGGACAACCTGATCTTCGTCATCAACTGCAACCTGCAGCGCCTCGACGGCCCGGTTCGCGGCAACGGCAAGATCATCCAGGAACTCGAAGGCGTGTTCCGTGGCGGCGGCTGGAACGTCAACAAAGTCGTCTGGGGCCGCTTCTGGGACCCACTGCTGGCCAAAGACACCAACGGTGCCCTGCAGCGCCGCATGGACGAAGTCATCGACGGCGAGTACCAGAACTACAAAGCCAAAGACGGCGCGTACGTTCGTGAGAACTTCTTCAACACGCCAGAGCTCAAGGCCATGGTCGAAGACCTGTCCGACGACGAGATCTGGAAGCTCAACCGTGGCGGTCACGACCCGTACAAGGTCTATGCGGCCTACCACCAGGCGGTCAACCACAAAGAGCAACCGACTGTCATCCTGGCCAAGACCATCAAGGGTTACGGCACCGGTGCTGGCGAAGCCAAGAACACCGCGCACAACACCAAGAAGGTCGACGTCGACAGCCTGCGCCACTTCCGTGACCGCTTCGACATCCCGGTCAAGGATGCCGACCTTGAAAGCCTGCCGTTCTACAAGCCCGAAGAAGGTTCGGCCGAAGCCAAGTACCTGGCCGAGCGCCGCGCAGCCCTGGGTGGTTTCGTACCGCAGCGCCGCGCCAAGAGCTTCAGCGTGCCGACCCCGCCTCTGGAAACGCTGAAAGCGATCCTGGACGGCTCGGGCGACCGCGAAATCTCCACCACCATGGCCTTCGTGCGTATCCTCGCGCAGCTGGTCAAGGACAAGGACATCGGCCAGCGCATCGTTCCGATTATCCCGGACGAAGCCCGTACCTTCGGTATGGAAGGCATGTTCCGCCAGCTGGGCATCTACTCGTCGGTCGGCCAGCTCTACGAGCCAGTCGATAAAGACCAGGTGATGTTCTACCGCGAAGATAAGAAAGGCCAGATCCTGGAGGAAGGCATCAACGAAGCCGGCGCCATGTCGTCGTTCATCGCTGCCGGTACCTCGTACAGCTGCCACAACCAGCCGATGCTGCCGTTCTACATCTTCTACTCGATGTTCGGCTTCCAGCGTATCGGCGACCTGGCCTGGGCCGCTGGCGACAGCCGCACCCGTGGCTTCCTGATCGGCGGCACCGCCGGCCGTACTACCCTCAACGGTGAAGGCCTGCAGCACGAAGACGGTCACAGCCACATGATGGCGGGCACCATCCCGAACTGCCGCACCTATGATCCGACCTACGGCTACGAGCTGGCGGTGATCATCCAGGACGGCATGAAGAAGATGACCGAAGAACAACAGGACATCTTCTACTACATCACCGTGATGAACGAATCCTACCAGCAGCCAGCCATGCCGGCCGGTGTCGAGGAAGGCATCATCAAGGGCATGTACCTGCTCGAAGAAGACACCCGCGAAGCCGCGCACCACGTTCAGCTGATGGGCTCCGGCACCATCCTGCGCGAAGTCCGCGAGGCCGCGAAGATCCTGCGTGAAGAGTTCAACGTCGGTGCCGACGTGTGGAGCGTCACCAGCTTCAACGAACTGCGTCGCGACGGCCTGGCCGTGGAACGCGCCAACCGCCTCAAGCCTGGCCAGAAGCCTCAGCAGACTTACGTCGAAGAGTGCCTGGCCGGTCGCAAAGGCCCGGTCATCGCCTCCACCGACTACATGAAGCTGTTCGCCGAACAGATTCGCCAGTGGGTGCCGAGCAAAGAGTTCAAAGTCCTGGGTACCGATGGCTACGGTCGCAGCGACAGCCGCAAGAAGCTGCGTCACTTCTTCGAAGTCGACCGTCACTTCGTGGTGCTGGCTGCCCTGGAAGCCTTGGCTGACCGTGGCGAGATCGAACCGAAGGTGGTGGCCGACGCCATCGTCAAGTTCGGCATCGATCCGGACAAGCGCAACCCACTGGACTGCTGAGGAGTATTTTTAAGTGAGCGAACTCATTCGCGTACCTGACATCGGCAGCGGTGAAGGTGAAATCATCGAGCTGTTCGTCAAGGTCGGTGACCGTATCGAGGCTGACCAGAGCCTGCTGACCCTGGAGTCCGACAAGGCCTCCATGGAAATCCCAGCCCCCAAGGCCGGTGTCATCAAGGAACTGAAGGTCAAGCTGGGCGATCGCCTGAAAGAAGGCGACGAGTTGCTGGTCCTGGAAGCCGAGGGCGCTGCGGCGCCCGAGGCGCCAGCCGCCGCACCTGCCCCGGCCGCAGCTGCGGCTGCTGCCGAAAAGCCGGCTGCCGAAGCCGCCCCTGCGCCGGCTGCAGCCCCTGCTGCCGCCAGCGTGCAGGACATCCACGTGCCGGACATCGGCTCGTCGGGCAAGGCCAAGATCATCGAAGTACTGGTCAAGGTCGGCGACACCGTCGAAGCCGACCAGTCGCTGATTACCCTGGAGTCTGACAAGGCCTCCATGGAGATCCCTTCGCCCGCCGCTGGCGTGGTCAAGGAAGTGATCGCCAAGCTGGACGACGAAGTCGGCACCGGTGACCTGATCATCAAGCTGGAAGTCGCCGGCGCCGCCCCGGCTGCTGCGCCAGCGCCTGCCGCTGCTGCACCGGCCAAGGCTGAGGCTGCTCCGGCCGCCGCGCCTGCTGCCGCTGCCCCAGCTGCTGCCCCTGCACCGGTCGCTACCGCACCGGCTGCCGGCAGCAACGCCAAGGTTCATGCAGGCCCTGCTGTTCGCCAGCTGGCCCGCGAGTTCGGCGTAGAGCTGGGCGCGGTCACCGCGACCGGTCCGCACGGCCGCATCCTGAAAGAAGACGTGCAGGTCTACGTCAAGTCGGTCATGCAGAAGGCCAAGGACGCACCGGCAGCTGCTGGCGCGACCGGCGGCGCCGGCATCCCGCCGATCCCGGTGGTGGACTTCAGCAAGTTCGGTGAAGTGGAAGAAGTGGCAATGACCCGCCTGATGCAGGTCGGTGCCGCCAACCTGCACCGCAGCTGGCTGAACGTGCCGCACGTGACCCAGTTCGACTCCGCCGACATCACCGAGCTGGAAGCCTTCCGCGTTGCGCAGAAGGCCGTGGCCGAGAAGGCTGGCGTCAAGCTGACCGTGCTGCCACTGCTGCTCAAGGCCTGCGCCTTCCTGCTCAAAGAACTGCCGGACTTCAACAGCTCGCTGGCGCCAAGCGGCAAAGCCGTGATCCGCAAGAAGTACGTGCACATCGGCTTTGCCGTGGACACCCCGGACGGCCTGCTGGTCCCTGTGATCAAGAACGTCGACCAGAAGAGCCTGCTGCAACTGGCTGCCGAAGCCGCGGCCCTGGCCGAGAAGGCGCGTACCAAGAAGCTGTCGGCTGACGACATGCAGGGCGCCTGCTTCACCATCTCCAGCCTCGGCCACATTGGCGGTACCGGCTTCACGCCGATCGTCAACGCGCCCGAAGTGGCGATCCTCGGTGTGTCCAAGGCAACCATGCAGCCCGTCTGGGATGGCAAAGCCTTCCAGCCCAAGCTGATGTTGCCGCTGTCGCTGTCCTACGATCACCGTGTGATCAACGGCGCAGCCGCCGCGCGCTTCACCAAGCGCCTGGGCGACGTGCTGGCGGATATCCGCACCATGCTGCTGTAACACGCAGCCAGCCTGCCCTCCTTCAAGGGGGCAGGTACCCTTTTCGAGCTGCCACGCTCGTACCTCAACCCCGCCAATTGGCGGGGCTTTTTTTTGCCTGCAGCGGCCCCCGTTTTTCAGCAGCCCTAAGGATTCCCGCCCCGCAGCCGAAAACATATACATGACATCCCTCATGGCCGCTTGCCAGCCTCCGGGACATGATGCAACCTTGCCAGATGCGCCGCCGCCCAGGCCGCGTCACCCTCTTCAAGCGAGTCTTCGATGAAAAGCCAACCCGATGCCGCCAGCCGTGTGGCGGCCGAGGTCGTCACGCAGCTTCCCGTGCCTTCACGGCTCGGCATGCTGCGTTTCGAAAGGCTCAACGAAGCCACCTGGGCAATGCTTTACCTGGACCCGGCCTGCGAACGCCAGTTCGGGCTGGCGGCCTCCCAGCTGTGCGCGCTGATCGATTCGCCGTACGCCAGCCTGATGGAGCCTGAAGCCCGCTACCGGCTGCACGACGAGATCCAGCGGCAACTGAGCACTCGCGGCTACTATCGTGTGCGCTACACCCTGCACGCCCAGCCGCGCTCGCTGCGCCTGCTCGAAGCGGGTGAAGCCTACAAGCAGCACAATCGCCAGCTGTTACGCGGCTTTCTGACGGTACTCGACGACCAGCCTGAAGACGCTGTCGAAGTGGACGCCGACGACCTCGAATCGCGCAACAGCCGCCTGCAACTTGCCCTGCAACTCAACCAGCGCGCCCAGCAGGAGCAGTTGGAACACCTTGAGCGCGTACGCAGCCAGCAGGACCTGATCCTGCGCCTCGCCCGCCAGCGCTACAGCGCGGAAAACTCGCTGCTCGAAGCCGCCCAACTGATTACCCGCAGCGCCTGCGAGATCTACAAGGTGGACTGCGCCAGCATCTGGCATCTGGAAGACCAACGCCTGGAGCCGATCAGCGCCTGGTTGCGCAATGAGCAAGTGCATCGCCTGCCCGAAGCGATCGATGCCAGCCGCTTCCCGGATTATCTGGATGCCCTGCACGCCAGCCGCGCTATCGATGCCCACAACGCCAACCACGATCCGCGCACCCGTGAACTGGCCGAAAGCCTGTACGCCGACAACAATGCCATGCTCGATGCCAGTATCCGCGTTGATGGCCAGGTGGTTGGCGTGCTGTGCCTGGAGCAGACCGGCCAGCCGCGGGCCTGGCAGTCGGACGAAATCGCCTTTGCCGGTGAGTTGGCCGACCAGTTCGCCCAGGTCATCACCAACCATAACCGACGCACCGCCGCCAGCGCCCTGCACTTGTTCCAGCGTGCGGTGGAGCAAAGCGCCAGCGCCTTCCTGCTGGTGAACCGCGACGGCGTGGTGGAGTACGTCAACCCCAGCTTCACCGCGATCACCCAGTACAGCACCGATGAGGTACAAGGCCACCACCTGGCAGAGTTGCCAGCGCTGGAGAACCTCAGCGAACTGCTGTTCGATACCCCGTCGAGCCTGGCCATGGGCAACAGCTGGCAGGGCGAATTCAAAAGCCGGCGCAAGAACCTTGAGCCCTACTGGGGCCAGTTGTCGATTTCCAAGGTGTATGGCGATAACCGTGAGCTGACCCATTACATCGGCATCTACGAAGATGTCACCCAGACCAAGCTGGCCCAGCAACGCATCGAGCGCCTGGCCTACACCGACAACCTGACCAACCTGGGCAACCGCCCGGCTTTCATCCGCAGCCTCGACGAGCGCTTCGCCCGCGATGGCCAGAGCCCGATCTGCCTGCTGCTGGTGGACATCGACAACTTCAAGCGGATCAACGACAGCCTTGGCCACCAGACCGGTGACAAACTGCTGATCAGCCTGGCCCGGCGCCTGCGCAACAGCCTCAGCGTTGGCGGCGTGCTGGCCCGCTTTGCCAGTAATGAATTCGCCGTGCTGCTCGACGACACCAGCCTGGAAGACGGCCAGGGCGTCGCCCAGCAACTGCTGCGCACCCTCGACAAGCCGATGTTCGTCGACAACCAGCTGATCAACGTGACCGCCTCGGTTGGCCTGGCCTGCGCGCCGCTGCACGGCAGTGACCCGACCACCCTGATGAAGAATGCCGGCCTGGCCCTGCACAAGGCCAAAGCCAACGGCAAGCACCAGGTGCAGGTATTCACCGAAGTGCTCAATGCCGAAGCCAGCTACAAGCTGTTCGTCGAGAACAACCTGCGCCGCGCTTTGACCCAGAACGAGCTGGAGGTGTTCTACCAGCCCAAGCTGTGCCTGCGCAGCGGCCGCCTGCTGGGGCTGGAAGCACTGCTGCGCTGGAACCACCCCGAGCGCGGCATGATCCGCCCGGACCAGTTCATCAGCGTGGCGGAAGAAACCGGCCTGATCATCCCCATCGGCAAGTGGGTGGTACGCCAGTCGTGCCGCATGAGCCAGCAACTGCGCGAGGCCGGCATGGGCAACCTGCACGTGGCCATCAACCTGTCGCCCAAGCAGTTCTCCGACCCCGACCTGGTGGCTTCGATCGCCTCGATCCTCCACGAAGAAGCCCTGCCTGCGCACCTGTTGGAGCTGGAGCTGACCGAGGGCCTGCTGCTGGAAGCCACCGAGGACACCCACCGTCAGCTCGACGAACTGAAGGCATTGGGCCTGACCCTGGCCATGGATGACTTCGGCACCGGTTATTCTTCGCTGAGCTACCTGAAGAAATTCCCGATCGACATCATCAAGATCGACCGCAGCTTCATCAACGAAATCCCCGACAACCAGGACGACATGGAGATCACCTCGGCGGTGGTGGCCATGGCCCACAACCTCAAGCTCAAGGTGGTGGCAGAAGGGATCGAGACGCCCGAGCAACTGGCCTTCCTGCGCCGGCACCGTTGCGATGTGGGCCAGGGGTATCTGTTCGACCGGCCGATCCCGGGCCGGGAGCTGGCCGAAAGACTCAAGCGCTATCCGCGCGGTCCAATGGCCTGACAGCTGCGTAATCCTCGGGCACTATAGAACCCATTCGGGCCTCATCTCCGGCAAGCCGGCGATGAGGCCAACACCTGTCCAACTGAAAAACACAGAGGAACGGCCATGGTCCTGCGTTCGGAAATCCTGGTGAACAAAAACGTCATGCCAACCGCGGAGCAGGCCCTGCCTGGCCGCGAAACGCCAATGTCCCTGCCCGAGTTCCACTACGTATTCAAAGACACCCCACTGCTCGGCCCGTTCTTTGAAGGCAGCATCGACTTCGCCATCTTCGGCCTGGGTTGCTTCTGGGGCGCCGAGCGCCGCTTCTGGCAGCGTGAAGGCGTGGTCAGCACCGTGGTCGGCTATGCGGGCGGCTTTACCCCGAACCCCACCTACGAAGAAGTCTGCTCGGGCCTGACCGGCCACACTGAAGTGGTACTCGTGGTGTTCGACAAGGACAAGGTCAGCTACCGCGAGTTGCTGGCGATGTTCTGGGAACTGCACAACCCGACCCAGGGCATGCGCCAGGGCAACGACGTCGGCACCCAGTACCGCTCGGCCATCTACTGCACCTCGCCACAACAGCTCGAAGAAGCCAACGCCAGCCGCGACGCCTTCCAGGCCGAGCTGAACAAGGCCGGTTACGGCGAGATCACCACCGAAATCGACCAGGCGCCGACCGTGTACTTCGCCGAGGCCTACCACCAGCAGTACCTGGCCAAGAACCCGGACGGCTACTGCGGTATCGGCGGCACCGGCGTGTGCCTGCCACCCAGCCTGCAAGGCAACTGAGCCATGAGCACGATGACCCTGTTCCACTCACCGCTGTCGCCATTCGTGCGCAAGGTGATGGTCGTGCTGCACGAAACCGGGCAGCTTGAGCGCGTTGCGCTGCAGGGGGTGAACATTACCCCGGTCAGCGGCGACGACCAGCTCAACCACGGCAACCCGATCGGCAAGATCCCGGCCCTGCGCCTGGAAGACGGCACTGTGTTGCATGACAGCCGGGTTATCTGCGAATACCTCGACCTGCAGCATGTCGGCCTGCCGTTGCTGCCGCGCGAGGGCTCGGCACGCTGGCGGCGCATGACGCTGGTATCGCAGGCGGATGCGATCATGGATGCGGCGGTTTCCAGCCGCTATGAGAGCGTCCTGCGGCCTGAGGACAAGCGCTGGGACGGCTGGCTTGAAGCGCAGAGCGAGAAAATCCGCCGCAGCCTGGCCAACCTGGAGCAGGAGCACCTGGCAGAGCTGATATCCGGCTTTGATCTGGCCGCAATTGGCGTGGCCTGTGCGCTTGGGTACCTGGACCTGCGTCAGCCTGGTTTTGGCTGGCGTGAGCGCCAGCCCGGGTTGGCAGCGTGGTATGCCGAGGTGGCCAAGCGGCCGTCGATGGTCGCCACAGCACCCGACACCTGATACACCGCAATCGCCGGCAAGCCGCCCCCCACAAGGAGGGAGCCGGCTTCCCGGCGATTGGGCCGCAAGGCAACCCTCGGCCTCAGCGGGGTATCACAGGAAACAACTGCCCAATCCTGCGAGCCAGCCACCGCCCGATCTCTCTGTCCTCCCTCATGCCGCCCTCCCCACCCGCGCCCAGTCCAGGCGACGGGTCAGCACCATGAACACACCCAGCAAGCCAAAGCACAGCAGCGACCCCATCAACAGCGCATAGTCCTCGGCACTGAGCAGCCCATAGAGCATCGCGTACAACACCGCCAACCCCGCCGCAAAACCCACCCCACGCACCAGGCTGCGCAATACGTGGCTCAGGTAGAAGCCGAGCAGCAACACGCAGGCCGAGGCCGACAGGCCATATGCCAGGCCAAACCCGATGTGCTCGGACAACGAAAGCAGCAGCAGGTAGAAGAACGCCAGGGCCACCCCCACCAGGATGTACTGCACCGGGTGCACACTGAGGTTCTTCAGCACCTCGAACAGGAAGAAACCGGCAAAGGTCAGGGCGATGAACAACAACGCGTATTTGATCGCCCGCTCACTCTTGAGGTATTGGTCCACCGGGTCGATGAAGCTTACCCCGAAGGTCCGCTCGCTGAACTCCGCACACTGCCCGCCGCTGGCACATTGGCGCAGGGCATCTTCGAGGTTGGTGGCGAAGAATGACGTCTGCCAGTGCGCGCTGAAGCCTTTGTCGTCGATTTCGCGGCGGTTGGGCAGGTAACTGCCAACGAAGCTGGGGTGCGGCCAGTTGGCGCGCATGTCCACGCTGCTGGTGCGGCCCACTGGCAACAGGTGCAGTTGCCCGGTGCCTTGCAGTGCCAGATCGAAACCGTAGTTGAACCCGCGGGCCTGCTGGCCATCCAGTTGCGGCAGCGCGACGTGCACGCCGCTGCGCAGCCAGTCCAGCCCGGTACCGGCTTCAAACGCCAGGCGCTGGTTATCGATGTTGAGTTCCAGGGCATTTTCAATGCCGCGGATGTCGCTGATGCCAACCACCAGAAACGGCTTGTCGAAGCGGTAGTCATCGAAGTCCTTGTCGATGCCCCAGCGCTCCGGCAGCTGGAAACGCCCCGAAAGACGCCCTTGGGCATGGAACAGCCGCGCCTGGTAGATACCCCGCTTACGCAGTTCGGTGTCCACCCCTAGGTCTGCATCGAAGGTTTCCGGGAGGAAGTACAAGTGGCCGGCGATAGTGCTGGTTTCCTGCACGCTCTGGCCGTCCTTGTCGATCCAGCGGCGCTGCACCTTGCGGTACGGCACCACCAGCAGCGGGCCACTGATCTGCTGGTCAAAACTGGCGCTACGGGCGATGTCGTGCAACACACCGTCGCGCAGGTTCTGGCGCTCGTCGATCAGGTTGTCGATCATCAACAGGGGAATCAGCAACAGCAAAATCAGCAGGGCAATGGTGCCGAGCTTGAAACCGAGGGTCTTGTTCATGGGGCCTCCTGTGGCAGTGGGCGCAGTGTCTGCGCCCTGCGTGGAGGCCTTGGGGAGATTGTGTGGAGATTCGGTGTTTTTTGGGGCAACGCAGCGGCCCCGACAACCTCAGCTGATGCGCCGCTCCGGCAGCCAAAGCCTGACGCGTACCCCGCCATCGACGTTGTTCACCGCCAGCGCCCCGCCATGCAGTTGCATCACCTCGGCCACGAAGTTCAGCCCCAGCCCGGTACTCTTGCGCCCACTCCCCGGCCGCGGCAGCGAATAGAAACGCTCGGCAACCCGGCCGATGGCGTAGGCGGGTATCGCCTCCCCCTGATTGAACAGGCTCAGCGCCACACGCTCGCCATCGCGCTCCAGCTCGAACAGCAGCGCGCCGCCCGGCGGGGTGAAATCCAGCGCATTGTCGAGCAGGTTGGCAAGCGCCTGGCGCATGAGAAACGGATCGCACAGCAGCCACAACCCCGCCGGCACCCGCTGGCGCACCTGCAAGCCGCTTGCGTCGATGCGGGCGGCATGCGCCAGCAGCAGCTCATCGACCAACGCCGCCAAGGCAACCTGCTGCTCATCTTCCAGCGCCTGCATCTGCTCGACCCGCGCCAGGTTGAGCAACCGCTCGATCATCTGCTGCAGCCGCTCGCTTTCGCGCTCGATGTTGCCGGCAAAACGCGCCCGCTGCTCGGCCGGCATATCACCCTGGAGCAATTCAGACGCACCGCGGATAGCCGCCAAAGGGCTCTTCAACTCGTGGGTCAGGGTATGCACGTAGCGTTCGACATACGCCTTGCCCTCAAGCTGTGTGCGCATGCGCTCCACCGCATTGGCCAGGTGCGCCAGCTCACCGCCCTTGTAGTAAGGCAGCGCGGCGCGCTGGCCTTCGCTGACCGCCTGCGCATAGCGGGCCAGCCTGCGCAGGGAGCGGGCCAGCCACCAGGACAGCGCGGCGCCGACCAACAGGCCCATGCCGATCAGCCCCAACCCCAGGCCAAGCAAACGCTGTTCGGAACGGTCGATGTACGGCTGCAGTGAACTGTTGGGCTTGGCCACGGTGACCACGCCGATAACCTTGCCCTGGTCAACGATCGGCGCGGCCACGTGCATCACCGAGGTGCTTTCATCCTCTTCGACGCTGCGAGTGGAACGGGCACCGTATTGGCCGCGCAGCGTCAGGTACACGTCGTTCCAGCGCGAATAGTCCTTGCCCAGGTCCTGGCCGCTGGAATCGAGCAGCACGATGCCTTGGGCATCGGTAACGTAGATGCGGTGGCTGACCTGGTTTTTGGCCAGGCCCCAGATCTGCGCGCCGGGGCTGCGCAAGCCATACGCCTTGAGCACCTCAGGCAGGCGGCTCTGGGCAAGGGTGCCGGCCTTGACGTCATCGTGAAGGATCTCGGCCAGCAGGTTGGCAGTGTCTACCAGGGTTTCCTCGGAAGACTGGCGTACCACGGGGCGAATCTGCTCGCGCACCGTATTGAGCAGGAAGTAACCCGCCAAGCCGACGAACAGGAAGTACACCAGAAAGATCCGAATGCCCAGGCGCATCAGGCGTGTTCCGGGCTGTAGCTGTAACCCAGCCCACGGTGGGTCTGGATCGGTTCGGCATGGGCAGCCACCTGCCGCAGCTTGGCGCGCAGGCTCTTGATATGGCTGTCGATGGTGCGCTCGTAACCCACGTCGGAGGCCACTCCCAGCGCATCGAGCAACTGTTCGCGGCTGAATACACGCTGCGGTTGCTCCAGCAGGCATTGCAGCAAACGGAATTCGTGGCGGGTCAGGCTCAGCGGCTGGCTGCGGTAGCTGATCAGCATGCGCAGGGTGTCGAGCTGGAACACTGCCGTTTCGGCGGGTGGCTCGGCCCGTGGCGCCATGCGCTTGAGGATCGCCCGCACCCGAGCCGCCACTTCCCGCGGGCTGAAGGGTTTGACCACATAGTCGTCGGCGCCTATTTCCAGGCCTACCACCCGGTCGATTTCACCGTCCCGGGCGCTGAGGAACATGACCGGCACCTCGGTGAACCGGCGTAGCTGGCGGCAGGTATCAAAACCACTGATGTCGGGCAGCCCGATATCGAGGATCACCAGGTCGGCCGGCCGCTGGCGCTGCTGCTCCAGGGCCGCGGTGCCCAGGGTCACCCACGCGGTGCTGTGGCCGTCGGCCTGCAGGGCGTAGATCAGGGTATCGGCGATGGCGGCTTCGTCTTCGACGATGAGAATGTGGGGCATGGCATCCGGCCTTGCTGAGAGCGAAGCTGGACATATAGGCAAGTTTCAATGAAGACGCAATCCTCTGTAGGAGCGGCCTTGTGTCGCGAAGGGGCGCGCAGCGGCCCCAAAATATCCACAGCAGCACAGATATTGGGGCCGCTGCGCGCCCCTTCGCGACACAAGGCCGCTCCTACATGAAGAGCGCGTCGCCCTTCGGATCAGCAGTCAGGCTTGCCCGCAGTGAAGCGTTTGGCCGGGTTTACCGCGGCCTTGAACTCGCGCAATGCCTTGGCCCCCACCAGCAACGGATAGTTGAAGCTGCTGCGGTCGACCAGGTTCACTTCTACGGTGCGCTTCTCATCCCCCAGGCACAACTCAAGGTCGATTACCGGCCTGCGCGAAAGCTCGGGCGCATCGCCTTCATCGTCTTCGTCGGCGCGGTTCTTGATCTTGCTGATGCGCGAAACCTTATGCTCGTACACCTTGCCGTCGGACTCCTTGGTCGCCAGGCGGAAGCGCACCCAATCCTCGCCATCGCGCGTGAAGCGCTCGATATCCTTGGCCGACAGCGAAGCGGTGTAGGCCCCGGTGTCCATCTTGGCCTTCAGGGTTTCGCCGAGTTCAGGCAGGGAGATGTTCTCATAACGGCCGTAAAGCGTAGGTTCTGCGGCCATTACCGGCAGCGCCAACAGCGACAACAGGGCTAGCATTGGTTTCACAGGCAGGCTTCCTTGAATGGGGTCAGTGCTTAGACTGTGCAAGCAGGATAGGTTCGCTGTCACAAGGGTAAACAACATAATGTGAAACATTTGTCCGCGCCGCTGGGCATTGGACATTTGGCGTAGGCTGCGGCGCTGCTTATCATTGCCGCCCGTTCAAATCCCACAACAAGAGTTTCCCTATGCGTCGCCTGCTGACCGGCATTCTTACGACCATCCTGCTGCTGCTCAACACCGTGGTGCTGATCTGCCCGCTGCTGGTCTTCGCCCTGCTCAAACTGGTGCTGCCGGGCCGGTGGCGTGATTATGCCTCCGCTGCCGTAATGTGGGTCGCTGAAGCCTGGTCGGAAATCGACAAGGCCATTTTCGCCCTGTGCATCCCTACCCAATGGGACATCCGCGGCGTCGAGAGCCTGCGCAAGGACACCTCCTACCTGGCCGTGAGCAACCACCAGACCTGGGTAGACATCCCTGCACTGATCGAAAGCCTCAACCGCCGCACGCCGTTCTTCAAGTTTTTCCTCAAGAAGGAGCTGATCTGGGTACCGCTGCTGGGGCTGGCCTGGTGGGGCCTGGATTACCCGTTCATGAAGCGCTACAGCAAGGCGTTTCTGGAGAAGCACCCCGAGCTCAAGGGCAAGGACCTGGAAATCACTAAAGCCGCCTGCGAGCTGTTCAAGCGCCAGCCGGTGACTGTGGTCAACTACCTGGAAGGCACCCGCTTCACCGAGGCCAAACGCCAGGCACAGCAGTCGCCATACCGTTACCTGCTCAAGCCCAAGGCCGGCGGCGTGGCGTTCGTGCTGGCGGCGCTGGGCGAGCAGCTGGATGCGCTGCTGGACGTGACCATCGTTTACCCCGGCAACAAGGCTCCGGGGTTTTGGGACCTGCTCAACGGCAGCATCAGCCGGGTGATCATCGACATTCAGGTGCGAGAGCTTGACCCTGCCCTGTGGGCAGGGGATTACGAGAATGATCCGGCGTTCCGCCAGGCAGTACAGGCCTGGGTGAATCAGCTGTGGGTTGAGAAGGACCAGCGGATCGAGCAGTTGCGCGGGGAGATGGGCTGACCGCGGCCCTATAAGGCCCTCACACCGACGGCTGAGCCAAAGGCGCCGGGGTAGTCCACAGGCTGCCCAGATTTTGCAGCAATGAACCGGCAATCCCCTGCTGGCCCAGGTACTGCAAAATCAACGGCGCGAACTGCCCGATCATGCCCGTATCCATACCCAGCGCCTTGAAGGCATTGTCCAGGTCGCTGCGGTTCTCAACGTTGTTACCCAATGCATTGCTCAATGCCGACTGGTTTTGGCTGTTCTTGCCCAGCATTTCGCCCAGCCCACTCAACCCGCCCAGCATGGCGGCGCCAGACAGCAAGTCCAGCCCCGGCACAGCCTGGGTCAGCTGACCGTAGTCGTCACTGCTCAGGTTGTTGCGCGCCAGCCCCAGCATCGCCCCTGCCCCACCCACGGCCTGTTCCGGGGTGATGTTAAGTTCGCTGCCCAGGGTGTTGAGCAGATTGGCCTGGGCCTCAGGCGCCTGCACCTGGGCTTGCTGATTCTGGTTTTGCACGGCCGACACAGCATTGGCGGCATCGCTGAGGTTGAAGGCGAACACCGGGCTTGCGGCCAGGGTCATCAGGGTTGCCAGGGTGAATGCTTTCATCGGGGGGGACCTCATAGGCCGGAATGGCCTGGGAAACGAGGCATTCGACTGAGTGTTCAGAGGTTTGTTCCGGGCCGCGCATCGGGCAGGCCCGCATCAGCCACCGTTCAGCTGCAGGAGCGGCCTCGTGTCGCAAAAGGGCCGCAAAGCGGCCCCAGCAGCCTGACTGCCAGCCTCAGGTAATCAACGCACCCTGTTCCGGGCAATTTCGATGTCATCCATGATTGCCTTGGCAAACGCACTCAGGTAATCCGCCGCACCGAGCAGCTTGTGGTCATCCTCCATATCACCTTCGCGCACCAGGTGCTTGATGTACCCCAGCAGCACCGACACCTGTTCATAGGCGTGCTCGAACGGCACGCCCGGCATCACCCGGAAAATATGGCAGGGCTTGTCACCGGCCTCGCAGAACGTCTCGACGCCAACGGTCATGTTTGCGTGTGTGTCTTCACTCATCGTATTGCCCCCAAACCTTCACATGCGCTCAAGCGCATGCTCGATCAACGCATGTGCGGTATCGGCGCTGTGCACGGCATTGGTGAGCATGTGCACGCCCGGCTCGCCGGTATGCGCGCGGCAATACTCGCCGACGACTTCCGAAATACCCAGCAGCATCTCGCTGGCGACCGCCAAGGCCTCGGGTGGGATCAGCTCGGGGTGGATGGAGGAATAGAGGGTGTTGAACAGTTTGAGGCTGGGTGGATCGGGGACTATTTTTTTCATGACGGCTCCACATTTGTGAGCTGCCCCCTTCGTTTCCACACATTGGGCGGCAGCTGTACACGGGGTGGAAAACCAGGCATGTGGAAAACCCGGCAGGTCCGAAGACCTCCCGCGTACAGCTGCCATAACGACAACTTCCACATGACTACCGGGTTTCCACACCCGATCGCTGAACCATTCAGCGACTCGAACAGGCTAGAGGGTGAGGATTCCAGGGGCAATCAGACGGCGGTCGACAGAATGCGTAGGGTATTTCCTACTACCTCAACGAGTAAGTAGGAAATTACCCATCGCTACGTGGGCAGTTTCCGCATACCTATCATTTTTGCCAGTAGCCGCCGATCTCGCTCGCGACCAATATCCTGCTGTAGTACCAATCAGCACTAGTGATGGTCCCGGGAGGTCCTTAATGAAAAGGCAGGCGGATACTGCACAATTTTTCTACCAGAATGGAAAGCTCATCACCATCAAACAAGCTGCGCAACAGCACGCGATCTTTCGTACTGGCGAGGCTCCACTAGCAGAAAGTGATATCAAACTGGCGGGAGGCCCTGCCCTTCTAGCTATAGACCAAAGTGGCTCTGTACTGGGTAGAAGTTGCAACGGAGAACGAGAACCACTGGTGTATACCGCTTATGGGCACGACGCTGCCAACGCTAGCGCGCGCGCTATATTACGGTTCAACGGCCAGCATCCGACACCATATGGACACTACGTGCTAGGTAATGGATATCGCACCTATGACCCTGCTCTGATGCGTTTCTATGCTCCTGACGGCCTTAGCCCCTTCGCGGAGGGCGGCTTGAATTCTTACATGTATTGTAACGGTGACCCTGTAGGGAAAGTTGACCCCTCCGGCCACGTACCTGTTTTTCTCAAGCCGTTCAGAAGTTTCTACAAGGGCATCAAAAACAAATTTTTTGGTCGCACGCCCAAATCGCAGCGCATTCCGGTTGAACAGGAAACATCACGAAAAAATAGCCCAGCGGAAACGGCAAGAAAACAAACAGAACCTTCAACAAATCCATATATACAGCAGATAGCTCGCTCTGAGCGTCAAGGCCTATTGCAACTGCAGCAATCCGACCTCCGAGATTTTAATACATACGACCTCTCAACTGTACCCGCTAAGTTATTCTCAGAAAGACTTGAAATTTTTAATAAAAGAAAACAGCGTATCCAAGATTTAACTACCAAACACAGGCTAGAGCCAGCACCACAATTTACTTCGGCTCCGCCCAATCAAGACGTATGGCCGTCCCAAACTGCCCGCGACATTCGCCACGAATAACAGCACTCGTACAATATGGCTTGCCTGCCACGCTCACCAAATCAACCATCATTACAACTCAGACCAGCGCCAGAACCAAAATCGACAATTAGATCAACAGGTGACCGAATCATGAATCAGTCCGCGAACAGCTCACTTTTTTTCTACCAAAACGGGAAGCTCGTCACCGTAAAACAGGGCAACCAGCAACGCTCCATCTTGCGCAATGACGACATGCCCTTGGCTGAGGTTCAAACCGGCGAAACAGTTGGCACTGGGTTGCTGGCAACCGATGACAAGGGTTCCGTTCTCAACGTTCAAGATACGGAGGACCTGGAAGGCCACAACTTTTCAGCCTACGGGCATGATCCGAACTTGCCCTCGATGCGAATAACGCTTGGATTCAATGGCGAAGCTTACGTGCCAGGTGCGGCCTCCTACCTACTTGGGCTTGGATACCGCAGCTATTCTCCGCGCCTGAGACGTTTCCTGGCTGCAGACAGCTGGAGCCCATTCGGGCAGGGTGGGTTGAATGCTTACTGCTATTGCGAAGGCGACCCGGTCAACAGCAGCGACCCAAGCGGCCATGTACGTCTGTATCTGCGCAATGGCCAAATCCTGCAGACGAAGAAGAACATGGCGAGTTCAGCGGGTACTTGGATGAGACCCCCAGGGTTCGACAAATCAGCTCACCGTAAGGCGCTGATCGACTCGACACTGCAAAAGCCACGCAGGGTCCTGGCAGACAACCCTGTCAAGGAAGGCTCTACGCACGTCAGCGTGTTGGAGGTATTCCGCAACCCCGGCAGCTCAATTGAAAAAGTCCACATCAAAGCTACGGACCTAGGGACTTTCAAACGCAATCGCGCGGAAATTGGAGTGTTGATCAGGCTGCATGAAGAAGGCAACAAAGCGCCAAGCTTGGATTATCGCAGCAAGGCTGCCGAACTCATGAACCAAAACGAAGCGATTGCCAACGCCGGAGAAGCACTATGGCGAAAAAGCATGGCATCACAATCACCCGATACGGCGTGGCTAAATGATAAGAGTGTCAGTATCAGAGTGCCGCGCCCCCAATAAAGAGATGCCCTCAATAGAGGGCATCCTTATCAGAGTCAAGCCGCACTAAACGTCTTATGCGGATCAATCACAAACTTCTTCGGCACCCCGGCATCGAACTCGCCATACCCTTCTGGCGCCTGATCCAGGCTGATCACCTGCACGCCTACGACCTCGGCGATATTGATGCGATCCCACATGATCGCCTGCATCAATTGGCGGTTGTATTTCATGGTCGGGGTCTGGCCGGTGTGGAAGCTGTGCGACTTCGCCCAGCCCAGGCCAAAGCGGATGCTCAGCGCGCCGATCTTGGCGGCAGCATCCACCGCGCCCGGGTCTTCGGTCACGTACAGGCCAGGAATACCGATGTTGCCGGCAACGCGGGTCACCTGCATCAGCGAGTTCAGCACGGTAGCCGGGGCCTCGTGCTTGGCGCCTTCATGACCATGGCCACGGGCTTCGAAGCCTACGGCATCGACGGCGCAATCCACTTCAGGCTCACCGAGGATATCGATGATCTGCTCGTGCAGCGGGGTGTCCTTGGACAGGTCGACCACTTCGAAGCCCTGGGACTTGGCGTGTGCCAGGCGCAATGGGTTGAGGTCGCCGACGATGACGCAGGCAGCGCCCAGCAGGCGGGCAGAGGCGGCGGCAGCCAGGCCGACCGGGCCAGCACCTGCGACGTAAACGGTGCTGCCTGGGCCTACGCCAGCAGTCACGGCACCGTGATAGCCGGTGGGCAGAATGTCGGACAGGCAGGTCAGGTCACGGATTTTCTCCATGGCCTTGTCGCGATCGGGCAGTTTCAGCAGGTTGAAGTCGGCATACGGTACCAGCACGTATTCAGCCTGGCCGCCGGTCCAGTCGCCCATGTCGACATAACCGTAGGCACCGCCGGCACGGGCCGGGTTGACGGTGAGGCAGACACCGGTGTGCATCTCTTTGCAGGAGCGGCAGCGGCCGCAGGCGACGTTGAACGGCACCGACACCAGGTCGCCGATTTTCAGGCGTTCGACGTCACGCCCCATCTCGACGATTTCACCGGTGATTTCGTGGCCCAGGACCAGGCCGACCTGGGCAGTGGTGCGGCCGCGGACCATGTGCTGGTCGGAGCCACAGATGTTGGTGGAGACCACCTTGAGGATGACGCCGTGCTCGATCTTCTTGCCGCGCGGGTCCTGCATCTTCGGGTAGTCGATCTTCTGCACCTCGACCTTGCCAGCGCCCAGGTACACCACTCCACGATTGCCAGACATGCTCTTACCTCGCTTGATTTGTATTTATGCAGCGTTGGTTGAAGCGCCGCCGTCCATGGGCGACATGTGTTGCTGGAATGCAGGGAATTGTGGGCTTGATGGAGCGCAAGGCACTGACTGAAAACGACAGGGGGATGCCTTTTTACGGCAGGCCAAAAGCGGGGGCCGCTTTGCGGCCCTTTCGCGACACAAGGCCGCTCCTACAGGCGCCTGTAGGAGCGGCCTTGTGTCGCGAAAGGGCTGCGCAGCAGCCCCAGAATTGTTCAGAGAACGACAGTACGGTTGGCGTTGAGAAACACCCGCCGCTCGATGTGATACCCGACCGCCCGCGCCAGGGTCAGGCATTCGATGTCACGCCCCTTGGCAATCAGGTCCTCAGGGTAATGGCTGTGATCCACCACCTCAACGCCCTGGGCGATGATCGGCCCTTCATCGAGGTCGTTGTTGATGTAGTGCGCCGTAGCGCCGACCATCTTCACACCCTTGTTGTACGCCTGGTGATAAGGCTTGGCGCCCTTGAACCCCGGCAACAATGAGTGATGGATATTGATCGCCCAGCCATCCAGACGCCGGCACAGTTCAGGCGACAGCACCTGCATGTAGCGGGCAAGGATAACCAGCTCGGCGCCGGTCTCTTCGATCACCTGCAGCACCTTGCGCTCTTGCCCGGCCTTGTCGTTGGGGTCGAGTGCGAAGTGGTAATAGGGAATCTTGTGCCAGTGGGCCAGTGGCTCGAGGTCGGGGTGGTTGGACACCACCGCGACCACGTCCATGCCCAACTGCCCGATACGCTGGCGATAGAGCAAATCGTTCAGGCAGTGGTCTGCCTTGGACACCATGATCACCACCTTGGGGCGGTGATTCGGTGCGGTCAGCTCGAACGCCATGCCGAACGCATCACCGCGCTCGGCGAGGCCGGCACGGAAACCGACCTCGTCAAAATCGTCCGGCTGGCGGAACTCGACGCGAATGAAAAAGCGCCCCGACTGCCGGTCATCGAAGGAGTGGTGCTCGGTGACGTAGCAGCGCTGCTCGAAGAGGTAACGCGTCACCACGTCGACGGTGCCGAGCATGCTCGGGCAGTCGGCGGTGAGAATCCAGGTATCCGGTGCCCGACTCATGTTGCTCTCCTTAGGCTTCGATGCTCAGGCCGTATTCGGCAGAAGCGTCCTGCAGCCACAGCCACCAGTAATCGGCGAAGCTGCGGCGAATCACCAGCTCCCAGGTGTCCTCGGCCGTGCGGCGGATCACCAGCTGCGACTTGGCGAACACGGTACCCACCGCCTTGCCGACCGGGAAGTTGTTCGGGTGAACATCATAGCTGGTGGACTTCATCAGCACTTCGCGCACGTGCGGGCCGCGCAGCTCCAGCAGGCTTTGCCCGCCGCTGACGTTGACCACCTGGATGTGCTGGCCTTCAAGGGCCGCGCGCAGCTTTTGCTCGACGGCGAACTCCTGGCCGCCAGGGACGATCAGCAGCCACTCATCAGGGCCGAGCCACTGCAGCGACATGTCGCTGTTGGCGACCACGGTCAGGGCCACTGGCAGCTCCAGGCCAAGGGCCTTGTGCACGCCTGCGGCGAACTCCGGGTCGTGGCCATTGCCACGAAGGGTCAGGTGGCCGAGGAATTTCTTTTCACGCAGGGTTACGCCTGCGTTCTTGCGGCCCTTGCCAACCAGGCTGGCCAGGTCGGCGTGGTGCAGCGGCGACTGAGCCTTGGCGTCGGCGCCGGGGTTTTGCTGGAAGACGTTGATAGCGCTCATTTCTTACCTGCCTTGAATTCTTGGTCGTCGATACGACGCAGCTTGCAGGGTGTGTTTGCCGGTTCCCACAGGGACCGCACCTACCTTCACAACTGCATCGATCCTGTGGGAGCCGGCTTGCCGGCGATTGGGCCAGCCGGCTCGTCACAGGGCCCGGAGTCAAACGTTCTGCCGCTCACCCTTCGGGTCGAAGAACACCGAAGACACGATTTCTGCCTCGATCACGCTGCCATCGGCTTGCGGCGAATAAACGCGCTCGCCCATGCGTTTCAGGCCGCCTTTGACCACACCCATGGCAAACGAATAACCCAGGGAGTTGGCCGCGTAGCTGGAGGTGACGTGGCCGACCATGTCCATCGGGATCGGCTGCTTGGGGTCGAATACCAACTGGGCGCCTTCGGGCAGCCACTTGGTCGGGTCCACAGGCTTGAGGCCCACCAGTTGCTTGCGGTTTTCCCGCACACAGTCCTCGCGGTTCATGCCACGCAGGCCGATCCACGAAAACGGTTTATTGCGGCCCACGCACCAGCTCATGTTGAGGTCGTCCGGGGTCATCGAGCCGTCGGTGTCCTGGCCAACGATGATGAAGCCCTTCTCGGCACGCAGCACGTGCATGGTTTCGGTGCCGTACGGGGTCAGGTTGTACTTCTTGCCGGCTTCGATGACTTTTTCCAGCACGCCCATGGCGTAGTTGGCCTGCACGTTGACTTCGTACGACAGCTCACCGGTGAACGAAATACGGAACACACGGGCAGGTACGCCACCGACAGTGCCTTCCTTCCAGGTCATGAACGGGAACGCGTCCTTGTCCAGGTCGATGTCGTCGGTCAGCTCGCTGAGCAGCTTGCGGCTGTTGGGGCCGGACAGGGTCAGCGTGGCCCAGTGGTCGGTAACCGAGGTGAAGTACACCTTCATCTCTGGCCATTCGGTCTGGTGGTACAGCTCCAGCCACTGCAGCACGCGTGCGGCGCCGCCGGTAGTGGTGGTCATGTAGAAGTGGTTGTCGCCGACACAGGCGGTCACGCCGTCGTCGAAGACCATGCCGTCTTCTTTGCACATCAGGCCATAACGGGCCTTGCCCACATCGAGCTTGGTCCAGGCGTTGCTGTAGATGCGGTTGAGGAACTCGCGGGCATCCGGGCCCTGGATATCGATCTTGCCCAGGGTCGAGGCGTCGAGCAGGCCCACGCTGTCGCGCACGGCCTTGCACTCACGGGCCACGGCAGCGTGGATGTCTTCACCGGCCTTGGGGAAGTACCAAGGGCGCTTCCATTGGCCGACGTCTTCGAACTCGGCGCCGTTCTTCACGTGCCAGGCATGCAGGGCAGTGAAGCGCACGGGCTCGAACAGGTGGCCACAGTGACGGCCCGCTACCGCACCGAAGGTAACCGGCGTGTAGTTGGGGCGGAACATGGTGGTGCCCATTTCCGGAATGGTGATACCGATCGAACGGGCGGCGATGGCCAGGCCGTTGATGTTGCCCAGTTTGCCTTGGTCGGTACCGAAGCCCAGCGCGGTATAGCGCTTGACGTGCTCGACCGACTCGAAGCCTTCGCGGGTGGCCAGTTCGATACCGGCGGCGGTCACATCGTTCTGCTGGTCGACGAACTGCTTCGGCCCCTTGCTGCCCTTGTCGTGCGGCACCTGGAACAGCGCCACGGTGGCCTCTTCCTTGCGTGCAACGGTCTTTGGCAGCGTGCCGGTGGTAGCCTTGAAGCCGGCTTCGGTGGCGGCGCGCACGCCGCCTTCGAAACCATCGGCAATCACATCGCCCAGTGCATACACGCCGTTGATGCCACCCACGCACACGCGCTTCTGCGGCGCATCACCGGGCACGAAGCCAAGGATATCGTCACGCCATACCGGGCGACCGCCCAAGTGCGAGGCCAGGTGGACGATCGGGCTGTAGCCGCCGGAGGTTGCGATCAGGTCGCATTCGAGGGTTTCGCCTGGGCTGGTGACCTTGTGTGCCTGCACATCGATGGCCGCCACGCGGGCACCGGTGACATGCTTGCTGCCTTTGGCCTCGATCACAGCGCTGGAAGTGAGGATGCGGATGCCTTTGGCACGGGCTTCCTCAACCAGCGAACCACGGGGGTTGTGGCGGGCGTCGGCGATGGCGACGACCTGCAGGCCAGCGTCATGCCAGTCCAGCGCAGCGCGGTAGGCATGGTCGTTGTTGGTCGACAGCACCAGCTTGCGGCCCGGCGCCACGCCGTAGCGGCGCACATAAGTGGAGACAGCACCGGCCAGCATGTTGCCCGGCACGTCGTTGTTGCCGTACACCAGCGGGCGCTCGTGGGCGCCGGCGGCCAGTACAACGCGCTTGGCACGTACACGGTGCACACGGTGGCGCACCTGGCCGATCGGCGCGCGGTCACCGAGGTGGTCGGTAAGGCGCTCGTGAATGGTCAGGAAGTTGTGGTCGTGGTAACCGTTGACCGTGGCGCGTGGCAGCAGGGTCACTTCCGGCAGGCTTTCCAGCTCTTTGACCACGGCGTTGACCCAGTCAGCGGCCGGTTTGCCGTCGAGGGTCTCGCGGCTGTCGAGCAGGCTGCCACCGAACTCTTCCTGTTCGTCGGCCAGGATCACCCGGGCACCGCTGCGCGCAGCGGCCAGGGCAGCGGCCAGGCCTGCAGGGCCGGCGCCGACGATCAGCACATCGCAGTGCTGGTTCATGTAGTCGTAACTGTCCGGGTCGTTCTGCAGCGGCGCACGGCCAAGGCCTGCCGCCTTACGGATGTACTTCTCGTAAGTCATCCAGAACGATTTCGGGTACATGAAGGTTTTGTAGTAGAAGCCCGGCGGCATCATGCTGCCGCCGACCTTGCCGAGGATGCCCATGACGTCGTTGTTGACGTTCGGCCAGCCGTTGGTGCTGGTGGCGACAAGGCCTGCGTACAGCGCCTGCTGGGTAGCGCGCACGTTGGGGATCTGCGTGGCTTCGCTGGAGCCGATCTGCAAGATGGCGTTCGGCTCTTCGGTACCGGCGGCGATGATGCCGCGTGGGCGCGAGTACTTGAAGCTACGGCCAACGATGTCGACGCCGTTGGCCAGCAGCGCGGCGGCCAGGCTGTCACCGGCATAACCCTGGTAGGTCTTGCCGTTGAAGGTGAAGTTCAGGACCTTGCTGCGGTCGATACGGCCGCCGCTGGCGAGGCGATAGGTCTGGCTCATACTTTTTCCCCTTGGCCTTTGGCGGTCGACGGTGCGCTGCTTTGCTTGCCGCCTGCGGTCACCTGCGGCTTCTCGCCGATCTTGTAGGTTTCCAGAATTTCGTAGGTCACGGTGTCGCGGGTGACGTTGAAGTACTGACGGCAGCCGGCAACGTGGTCCCACAGTTCATGGTGAATACCGCGCGGGTTGTCGCGGAAGAACATGTAGGTGCCCCACTCCTCGTCGGAGCAGGCGTTGGGGTCCAGCGGGCGGGCGATGTGCGCCTGGCCAGAGGCGTGGAACTCTTCTTCGGAGCGCAGCTCGCCGCAGTGGGGACAGAAAATATGCAACATGACGGTGTCTCCGGTTAGTGGGCGACGGCGGCGGCGCCGTGTTCGTCGATCAGTGCGCCGTTGTAGAAACGGTCCATGGAGAACGGCGCAGCCAGCGGGTGCATCTCGCCTTTGGCCAGGCTTGCGGCGAAGACGTTGCCCGAGCCCGGGGTCGCCTTGAAGCCGCCGGTGCCCCAGCCGCAGTTGAAGAACATGTTCTTGACCGGGGTTTTGGAGATGATCGGGCAGGCGTCCGGCGAGGTGTCGACGATGCCGCCCCACTGGCGGTTCATGCGTACGCGCGAGAGGTTGGGGAACATCTCGACGATGGCCTGCAGGGTGTGCTCGATCACCGGGTACGAACCGCGCTGGCCGTAGCCGACCCAGCCGTCGATACCGGCGCCGATCACCAGGTCGCCCTTGTCGGACTGGCTGATGTAGCCGTGCACGGCGTTGGACATGATCACGCTGTCGATGATCGGCTTGATCGGCTCGGACACCAGCGCTTGCAGCGGGTGCGATTCCAGCGGCAGGCGGAAGCCGGCCAGCCTGGCCATGTGCCCGGAGTTACCGGCAGTGACCACGCCGACGCGCTTGGCGCCGATGAAACCTTTGTTGGTTTCCACACCGATCACTGCACCGTTTTCCTTACGGAAACCGATCACTTCGGTCTGCTGGATCAGGTCCACGCCCAGGGCGTCGGCGGCACGGGCGTAACCCCAGGCCACGGCGTCGTGACGGGCGACGCCACCACGGCGCTGAACGGTAGCGCCGAGGATCGGGTAACGGGTGTTCTTCGAGCAGTCCAGGTACGGGATCTCGGCCGCGACCTGGGCAGTGTTGAGCAGTTCGCCATCGACGCCGTTGAGGCGGTTGGCGCTGACGCGGCGCTCGGAGTCACGAATGTCCTGCAGGGTGTGGCACAGGTTGTAGACGCCGCGCTGGGAGAACATCACGTTGTAGTTGATGTCCTGGGACAGGCCCTCCCACAGCTTCATGGCGTGCTCGTACAGCTGCGCCGACTCGTCCCACAGGTAGTTGGAACGCACGATGGTGGTGTTACGGGCGGTGTTGCCGCCGCCCAGGTAACCTTTCTCGACCACCGCGACATTGGTGATGCCGTGTTCCTTGGCCAGGTAGTAGGCCGTGGCCAGGCCATGGCCGCCACCGCCGACGATGACCACGTCGTAGACCTTTTTAGGGGTCGGCGTGCGCCACATGCGCTGCCAGTTCTCGTGGTGGCTGAGGGAGTGTTTGAAGAGGCCGAAGCCCGAGTAGCGTTGCATGGTCGTTTACTCCACTCAGCGGTAAACAGGGAAGTCGGCGCACAGGGCCGCAACGTTCTTCGCCACATCGGCTTCGACGTCAGCGTCACCGAGGTTGTCGAGGATGTCGCAGATCCAGCCGGCCAGGGCCACACACTGGGCGACCTTGAAGCCGCGGGTGGTGACAGCCGGGGTGCCGATGCGCAGGCCGGAAGTGACGAACGGCGACTGCGGGTCGTTCGGCACGGCGTTCTTGTTGACGGTGATGTGCGCGCGGCCCAGGGCAGCGTCGGCATCTTTGCCGGTCAGGCCCTGGCGGATCAGGCTGACCAGGAACAGGTGGTTGTCGGTACCGCCGGAGACCACGTCGTAGCCGCGGTCGATGAACACCTGGGCCATGGCCTGGGCGTTGTCGATGACCTGCTTCTGGTAGCTCTTGAACTCAGGCTCCTGAGCTTCCTTGAAGCACACAGCCTTGGCGGCGATGACGTGCATCAGCGGGCCGCCCTGGGCGCCGGGGAATACTGCGGCGTTGAGCTTTTTCTCGATCTCTTCGTTCGACTTGGCCAGGATCAGGCCGCCACGTGGGCCGCGCAGGGTCTTGTGGGTGGTGGTGGTCACCACGTCGGCGAACGGGATCGGGTTCGGGTACAGGCCAGCGGCAACCAGGCCGGCAACGTGGGCCATGTCGACGAACAGCAGCGCACCGACCTTGTCGGCGATGGCGCGAAAACGCGGGAAGTCGAGGGTCTTGGAATAGGCCGAGAAGCCGGCAACGATCATCTTCGGCTTGTGCTCGACGGCCAGGCGCTCGACTTCGTCGTAGTCGATCAGGCCAGTGTCGGTGTTGATGCCGTACTGCACGGCGTTGTAGAGCTTGCCCGAGGACGACACTTTGGCGCCGTGGGTCAGGTGGCCGCCGTGGGCCAGGCTCATGCCCAGGATGGTGTCACCGGCCTGCAGCAGAGCCAGGTACACGGCGCTGTTGGCCGAAGAGCCGGAGTGTGGCTGAACGTTGGCGTAGTCGGCGCCGAACAGCTGCTTGGCGCGCTCGATGGCCAGCGCCTCGACCTTGTCTACGTGCTCGCAGCCACCGTAGTAGCGCTTGCCCGGGTAGCCTTCGGCGTACTTGTTGGTCAGGCCGCTGCCTTGGGCCTGCATGACGCGCTTGCTGGTGTAGTTCTCCGAGGCGATCAGCTCGATGTGATCTTCCTGGCGCTGTTCTTCGGCATTCATCGCCGCCAGCAGTGCGTCGTCGTAACCCTGGATCTGGTCTTGCTTGCTGAACATCGTGGTTCTCCCGGCAGCGATCGTTTCTTGTCTGTAAGGCACTGTGGCCCTTTATGGCGATGGTATGACTGGCCGGGGTGGGTCAGATGCCTGCGCACGCCTTGCAATGGCGCGTTTACGACATTCGCCCGTCGGTTGCTCAAATCCCTGTAAGAGCGGCCTTGCGTCGCGAACGGGTCGCGCAGCGGCCCCAAGCTTCAGCAGCGCTTAAGCAATGGCTGGGGTCGCATCGCGACCCGTTCGCGACACAAGGCCGCTCCTACATAGGCAACCGCTGAATCGATGGTTTAGAGTGCTGTTCTGCGTTGTTCACAGGACCGTGTCATGACAGATAAAAGCCAACAATTCGCCAGCGACAATTATTCCGGTATCTGCCCCGAAGCCTGGGCAGCGATGGAAAAGGCCAACATGGGCCACGACCGCGCCTACGGCGACGACCAGTGGACCGAGCGTGCCGCCCAGTACTTCCGCGAGCTGTTCGAAACCGACTGCGAAGTGTTTTTCGCCTTCAACGGCACCGCCGCCAATTCGCTGGCCCTGGCCTCGCTGTGCCAGAGCTACCACAGCGTGATCTGCTCCGAGACCGCCCACGTCGAGACCGACGAATGCGGCGCGCCGGAGTTTTTCTCCAACGGCTCCAAGCTGCTCACCGCGCCTAGCGTCAACGGCAAGCTGACGCCGCAATCGATCCGTGAAGTGGCGCTCAAGCGCCAGGACATCCACTACCCCAAGCCGCGTGTGGTGACCCTCACCCAGGCCACCGAAGTGGGCACCGTGTACCGCCCCGATGAGCTCAAGGCGATCAGCGCCACCTGCAAGGAGCTGGGCCTGAACCTGCACATGGACGGCGCGCGGTTCACCAATGCCTGCGCATTCCTAGGCTGCAGCCCGGCCGAGCTGACCTGGAAGGCGGGCGTGGATGTGCTGTGCTTTGGCGGCACCAAGAACGGCATGGCGGTGGGTGAAGCGATCCTGTTCTTCAACCGCGACCTGGCCGAAGACTTCGACTACCGCTGCAAGCAGGCCGGGCAACTGGCCTCGAAGATGCGCTTTTTGTCGGCGCCCTGGGTCGGGCTGCTGGAAGACGGCGCCTGGCTGCGCCATGGCAACCACGCCAACCATTGCGCGCAGTTGCTGGCGTCGTTGGTGAGTGGCCTGCCGGGGGTGGAGCTGATGTTCCCGGTGGAGGCCAACGGGGTGTTCCTGCAGATGCCGGAGCCGGCGCTGGAAGCACTGCGTGGCAAGGGCTGGCGGTTCTACACCTTCATTGGCAGTGGCGGGGCGCGGTTCATGTGCTCATGGGATACCGAAGAGGCACGCGTGCGCGAGTTGGCGGCGGATATCCGCAACATCATCGGCGCCTGACAGCTTGCCGGGAGGGCTTTGCCCTCCTTTCGCGACGCAAGGCCGCTCCTACAGAATGCTGTAGGAGCGGCCCCAGCGATCTAAAGTTTGAACCCGCCCATCTGCCGCGCAAGATCATCGGCCAGCCCACGCAACGCCTGGCACTCCTCGCGACACCCCTGCACTTCCGCCGCCGTTTCCCTGGCCAGGTCAGAAATCCCCTGCACCGTCCGGTTGATCTCCTCGGTCACCGCCGACTGCTCTTCCGTCGCCGTTGCCACCTGATGGTTCATGTCGCTGATGTGCTCGACCTGGTCGGTAATCGCCCCCAACGAGGCGCCGGTTCGCTGGCTCGACTCCACGCCACTGCCCGTCGCCTGCTGCCCCGCCTGCATCGACGTTACCGCCGAACCCGCCCCGTGCTTGAGGCGCTGGATCATCTGCTGGACTTCATCCGTCGACACCTGGGTACGGCGTGCCAGCGTCCGCACCTCATCTGCCACCACGGCAAAGCCACGCCCCATCTCCCCTGCCCGCGCCGCCTCGATGGCAGCGTTGAGCGCCAGCAGGTTGGTCTGTTCGGAAATACTGCGGATCACCGCCAAGACTTCATCGATAGAAGCGACTTCGTCGGCCAGTTGCGCCACCGCATCCGCAGCCTTGCCGATGTCACCCGACATGCCCTCGATACCCTGGATCGACCGGCGCACCACCTCACGCGCCTGCAAGGCTTCCTCGCGCGCTGACTGTGAAGCCTGTGCAGCATCGCCGGCGTTGCGCGCAATGTCCTGCACGGTCAGCCCCATTTCGTGCACGGCGGTGGCAACCATTTCGGTCATTTCCTGCTGCCGCCCGGAACGTTCGGCCGTGTTGTCCACTACCTGAGTCACCTGTTCGACCGCCCGATGCAAGCGCTCGGTGGTGCGCAGCACCTCGCCGATCAGCCCGCGCTGGCTGTCGAGAAAACGGTTGAAGCCGCGTGCCAGATCGCCCAGTTCGTCCTGACGCGAATCGTCCAGGCGATGGCTGAGGTCACCGGCACCGCTGCCAATCTGCACCAATGCGGCGGTCACACGGCGAATAGGCCGCACCAGCCCCCGCGCCAGCAGCACCACCAGCAACAACGAGAGCAGCGCCACACCCCCACCGATCAACGTGGTAAGCCACAGCGCCTGACGCATCTGCGCATAGATCTCTGCCTCCGGCACCTCGGCAACCAAGGTCCAGTTCAGGTCGCGCAAGGGCAAGCCCAAGGCCAGATAGTCTTCGCCATCACGCTGGAACCGGCTGGTGCGCAAACCCGGCTCACCACTGATCACCGCCTTGGCGGCCTTTTCATCAAGCTGCTGCGCGAGCTGTCGCTTGCCGCTGAAGGCATTGTCCGGATGCACCTGGATCAAGCCATCGTTGCGTACCAGAAACACCTTGCCGTGCTCGCCAAAGCTGAAGTCGTGGATCAGTTTCGACAGCTCGGTCATGCGCAGGCCCATGCCGGCCACACCGACCAGCTTGCCGTCCTTTTCCACGCGGTAGTCGATGAACAGCGCCAGCTCGCCGGTAGCGCCGTCGATATCGATATTGATCAGGCGCTCGGCGCCACTGTCGATGTAGCCGTAAAACCACTTGTCTTTGGGGTTGTCGCGGCTGAGGGTGCGGTCCAGGCCATTCTCGTTGTAGTAGTGGCCGGTCTCGGTCGAGGCGAAGAGTGTGGTGAAGGCTTGGTTGCGCTGCTTGGCGGCCTGCAGGTATTCGACAAAGCGCGGCAGTTCGCCAGCGTCTTCACCATCTGCCAGCCAATCACGCAGCAGCGTGTTGCCGGCAATGTCGGCTGCGGCCACCAGCGGCTGGCCAAGCATTCGCTCGATATCGTTGCGGATGGCTTCGATGCTGGCCGGCAGCGCCGTGTCCACCAGGTAGCGATCGGTGAGGCGGTTGAGCGCCACGGTGAAAATGATCACGACCACCAGGATGCTCGCCAGCAGGGCCGCGCCCATGCTCGCGATCAACTGCCACTGGATACTTCGACGCCAGATACCCATGCCCCTTCCTCCCCAGGAATTTTTGTTTGGGGGAAAGTGTATACACTCAGGTATCCAGTTGTACCAGTGATCTGCAACAAGGATGAAGACGCGGTGGGGCAGGCAAGCCCGTCCCCACAGCGTTCAAGGTGGCTCTTACTGTTCGGCGATGGTCCGAACGATCGCGTCCACCGTGGCGTCGATCTGCGCCTGGGTACGCTCCAGGGTCTGCTGATGTTCCTTCTGCAGTTCAACCTGCTTGGAACACAGATTCAGGGCGGCCAGCACCAGCAGCTTGTCGCCGATCAGGGTCGGGTACGAACGTTTGGTTTCGGCAAGGGCGGTGTTGAGCATGCGTACCGCCTGCGCCAGGGTTTCTTCCTGGCCTTCGGGCGCCTTGATCGAATAGTCGTTGCCGAGGATCGACACGACATTGACCGGCTGCGCTTGCAGTCTCATGCGCCGACGACACCTGCACTGGCGCGCTCAACCAACGCCTGGATGCGCGCGGCGGTAGCGCCGTGCTTCTCTTCCTGCTCCATCAGCGACAGCTGCAGGGTTTCGTTCTCTTCCTTGGCCTGGGCCAGTTCCTGGCCAAGGGTGGTGTTCTGCTCGGTGAGTTGAGCGTTTTTCTGCATCAGGTCGCTGACCAGTTGCTCGAGTTGATTCAGGGAGGCTTCCAGCATGGGGTCTATCTCGGGTTGTTGCAAAGGGCGCACACGATAAAGAAAAGTGTGAGCCATCGCCATTAAATATCGGATTCTCAAGGTTTCTAACCCGCAGATTGACAGGGTATCGGGCCCCTTGTTCCGACCTGGGTCAACCGCCGGTCAGGTAAATGGATAGCTGGCTCACAACTTTCCCCTTTCACACTCAAGACTGGCCGGTCACGACCGATAGCCAGGCAAGTCATATTTCGTCGCATGGAACGCGTCCACTTCTCTGTCTGGATTCCTCCTTCCATGTCCCTACGCAACATGAATATCGCCCCGCGCGCCTTGCTCGGGTTCGCCCTGATCGGCTTGCTCATGCTCGGCCTTGGTGTCTTCTCGCTCATGCAGATGGGCAACATCCGCCAGGCGGGCCTTGCCATCGAAAACATCAGCGTGCCCAGTATCAAGACCCTGGACGAACTGACCTCGCTCAACCTGCGCCTGCGCACCCTCTCCTACCGCTTGCTGCTCAACCGCGAACCGGAAGTCCAGCGCGACACCTTCAACCTGCTGGACCAGCGCAACGCCGAGATCGACCGTGCTCGCCAGGCCTACCTGCCACTGATCAGCGCGGCTGACGAACAGGCCGCCTTCGACCAGTACACCGAACTGCTCAACCAGTACCGCCAACTGGAAGCACGCATGCGCAGCATGAGCCAGGCCAACCGCACCGATGAACTGCGTGGCCTGCTCAACCGCGACCTGTTGGCCAACTCCGAGCAGATCAACAAGGTCATGAACACCTTGGTGCGCATCAACACAGAACAGACGCGCGCAACCAACGAAACCGCTGCCAATCAGTATGCCGCGGCCTTCGCGTTGGTGATCGGCCTGCTGATTGCCGCAGCCGTGCTGACCTTCCTCTGCGCGTTGCTGCTGACCCGCAGCATCGTCAAGCCCATCGACGAAGCCCTCAAAGCCGCCGAGCAGATTGCCGACGGTGACCTGACCCATACCATCCGCGCCGAAGGCACCGATGAGGCCGCGCGCCTGCTGCGCGCGATGGCGCGCATGCAGGAAAAATTGCGCGACACCCTGCAACTGATTGCTGGCTCCGCTACCCAGCTGGCGTCGGCCGCAGAAGAGCTGAACGCCGTTACCGACGAGAGCGCGCGTGGCCTGCAACAGCAGAACAACGAAATCGAGCAGGCCGCCACGGCGGTGACCGAAATGACCAGCGCCGTCGAGGAAGTGGCACGTAACGCGGTAAGCACCTCAGAAGCCTCCAGCGAAGCCAGCCGCTCGACCGGCGACGGCCGTGACCTGGTGCTGGAAACCGTGGGTGCCATCGAGCGGATGAGCGGTGATGTGCAGGCTACCGCCAAACTGATCACCCACCTGGCCGAACAGTCGCGCGACATCGGCAAGGTACTGGATGTCATCCGTGGCTTGGCCGACCAGACCAACCTGCTGGCGCTCAACGCCGCGATCGAGGCAGCCCGCGCGGGTGAAGCAGGCCGTGGCTTTGCCGTGGTGGCAGACGAGGTGCGCGCACTGGCCCACCGCACCCAGCAGTCGACCAGCGAAATCGAACGGATGATCGGCAGCATCCAAGGCGGCACCGAACAGGCGGTCGAATCGATGCGCACCAGCACCGAACGCGCCGAGTCGACGCTGAACATCGCCAAGGGTGCCGGCATGGCGCTGGACACCATTGCCGGGGCAGTGGCGCAGATCAATGAACGCAACCTGGTAATCGCCAGCGCGGCGGAAGAACAGGCCCAAGTGGCGCGCGAAGTGGACCGCAACCTGGTGAATATCAATGACCTGTCGGTGCAGAGCGCAACCGGGGCGCACCAGACCAGCGCGGCGAGTGCCGAGCTGTCGCGCCTGGCTGTGGATTTGAATGGGCTGGTGGCACGTTTTCGTACCTGACATCGCCGGGGCCGCTTTGCGGCCCAATCGCCGGCAAGCCGGCTCCCACAAAGATCTGTGCCAGCTGTGCCATTGACAGCAGCGCTGCCGAACCTCCCACAAAGATCTGTGCCAGCTGTGCCATTGACAGCAGCGCTGCCGAACCTTGTGGGAGCCGGCTTGCCGGCGATTGGGCTGCAAGGCAGCCCCAGCAGTTTCCGGATCAGTAATCGATCCGCACATCCCCTTTCGGTACGCTGCAGCAAGACAGAATGTAGCCCTCGGCCTCGTCTTCTTCGGTAATCCCGCCGTTGTGCTCCATCTCCACTTCCCCGCCCAGCTTGAGCACCTTGCACGTCCCGCAAATGCCCATGCCGCAGGCTTTGGGAATCATCAGGCCAACCTTGGCCGCCGCCGCATGCACGGTCTCGCCCGGGGCAACCCGGATGCTCTTCTCGCTGCCGATGAACTCCACCAGGTTGAGCTCGGACACGTCCACTTCCGGCGCATCGGCCGCCTGCTCGGCATGCTCCACAGCATCGGCCTTGGCCTCTGCCGGCGTCGCGCCGAACGACTCCTCGTGGTAGTTCTTCATGTCAAAGCCGACAGCCTCGAGCATGCGCTTGACCGCGGTCATGTATGGCGTCGGGCCGCAGCAGAACACCGTGCGCTCCATGTAGTCAGGCGCGATCAACTCCATCAGCCGCTGGTTCAGATAGCCGCGATAACCCGCCCAAGGCTCACCCAGGCCGTGCTTCTCGCAAATGATGTGCAGGCTGAAGTTGGGGATGCGTGACGCCATCTGCTCCAGTTCGCGGTGGTAGATGATGTCTTTGGGCGAGCGGGCGCTGTGCACGAAGACCATGTCGACATTGGCGTTGGTGTCGTAGAACCAGCGCGCCATGGACATCACCGGCGTGATACCGACACCGCCGGAGAGGTACAGCACCTTGCCCGCCGGGAAGTCGATGGCGTTGAACAGACCCACCGGGCCATGCACCGGCACTTCAAAGCCCTCGTGCATGGTGTCGTGCAGGTAGTTGGACACATGCCCGCCTGGCACCCGCTTGACCGTGATCGAGAAGCTGTAGGGCACCGACGGCGAACTGGAGATGGTATAGGAACGCATCACCGGCTTGCCTTCGATCTCCAGCTCCAGGGTGACGAACTGCCCAGGCTTGAAGAAGAACATGATCGGCTGGTCGGCCATGAAGCAGAAGGTGCGCACGTCCCAGGTCTCCTGGATGACCTTGACGCAGCGCACGATGTGGCGGCCATTGGCCCAGGTCTGGGTGGTGACCGGATTGAGGAAAGTATCGGACATGTTCATCTCCAGCGGCCGACAATTGGCCCTTTTCATGGCTGCGATAATGCGCAAGCTGAAGGCGCCGCACATTCCTGCCTGCGACATCGGCGTGCTTATCGCGACCAGCCCCGTGCTACAAGGGCTGGGGCGTCGTAATTCAAATCGGCCATGTCGCCCATGGATACGGTTCGCGGCGTCTTCGGACGCACACTCCACGGCAAAAGAACCTGCTGTTTTTTGACAGATGCTCTTGCGGCACCACAACAACGATTAGCCACCTTTTGCCGGCCGCATACGGCCCCGAGGATTACACGATGGACGTCACCGCAACCCTGAGCCTGGGCGATCCACTGGAACCTGCACGCAAGGCCACCGCCGAGATGCTGCAGACCCGCGAGCGCACCTACTCGCTGCCCCAGCCGTTCTACACCGACGAGCGTCTGTTCCAGATCGACATGCAGGAGATCTTCCACAAGGAATGGCTGATTGCCGGCATGACGTGCGAAATCCCGGCCAAGGGCAACTACATCACCCTGCAGATCGGCAAGAACCCGATCATCGTGGTGCGCGGTAGCGAAGGTAAGGTGCATGCCTTCCACAACGTCTGCCGCCATCGCGGCTCGCGCCTGTGCGTCAGCGAGAAAGGCAAAGTGGCGAAGCTGGTCTGCCATTACCACCAGTGGACGTATGAACTGGACGGCCGCCTGCTGTTCGCAGGTACTGAAATGGGCGCCGACTTCGACATGAAGGAATACGGCCTGAAACCTGTGAACGTAAAGGTCGCCGGTGGCTACATCTTCATCAGCCTGGCGGAAAACCCACCTGCTATCGACGAGTTCCTGGCCACCCTGGACCACTACATGGAACCGTATGACATGGAGAACACCAAGGTGGCAGTGCAAACCACCTTGATGGAAAAGGCCAACTGGAAGCTGGTGCTGGAAAACAACCGCGAGTGCTACCACTGCTCCGGCTCACACCCGGAGCTGCTGCAAACCCTGCTGGAGTGGGACGACACCAACGACCCGCGCGCCAGCCAGGAATTCAAGGACCACGTGGCCGCCTCCGCCGCCGCCTGGGAAGCCGAGAAGATCCCGTACCTGCACAAGAGCCATGGCCTGCGTAACCGCATCGTGCGCATGCCGCTGCTAAAGGGCACCGTATCGATGACCATGGACGGCAAGCAGGCCTGCCAGAAGCTGATGGGCCGTATCAAGAACCCGGACCTGGGCTCGATGCGCATCCTGCACCTGCCGCACTCGTGGAACCACTGCATGGGCGACCACATGATCGTCTTCACCGTATGGCCGATCAGCGCCCAGGAGACCATGGTCACCACCAAGTGGCTGGTGCACAAGGATGCCGTCGAAGGTGTCGATTACGACCCTGAACGTATGCGCAAGGTGTGGGATGCCACCAATGACCAGGACCGCCGTTTGGCGGAAGAGAACCAGCGGGGCATCAACTCCACGGCTTACCAGCCAGGGCCGTACTCGAAGACTTATGAGTTTGGTGTGGTGAACTTCATCGATTGGTACAGCCAGCGCGTGCTGGAAAACCTTGGTGCAGAGCCGGCTGCGTACCTCAAGGAAGTGCAGGCTCAGTAAGTAGCCGTTCACCTTCGGCCAGTGGCGCCCGCCACTGGCTCAAGCCCCGCTCTACGATTGCCTTATGGCGTTTGCAGGCTCGAGACTTAACCTCGGAGCCGAAGACCTCGGGCTTGCTGAACCTGCCCGGTTGGGTTCGATCCGCACAGGGGTGATGGGATAACGCTCCCACGACCTGGCCTGGGCCAACGCCCACACCTCTTTGACCGATGTGCCCAGCGATATGACGGTCAGGGTCGCCAACGCCCATGTCTGCCAGTCTTCTCCTGGCTCCACGGTTCGGCTGATGCCCAGGGTAATGCCTGCAACGGCACTGACACCACTTATCCCTGTGAGCGCCCAATCGACCGATGACGGCGGTGATGTATGACTTTCCACGGTGCCATAGGTCATAACGCCACCACGGCTGGCAGGATAGGATCCCGTTGCTTGATGCATATGGCGGGTTCGCCACATCGATCGCAGCCGTAGACCACTGGTGAACGCACCCGCAAGGTTGGAAAGGATGCTCAGGATGGGAAACAGATAGTCTGCGGCCTCCTGCCCCGTCGGATCGCGATGGTTGATCGGGTCCCCAAGGCAATAAGCGTAAGCATTTAGCCCACCCCGAGCGAATGGGCTGAGTCGGTCAGGCGAACCAAAGCGCATCAGTGCCGGGCTAAAGGCACGGTGCCCGTTACCCAGCAAGTAGCAGCCACTGGCGTGATCAAGGTGGGCGTCTGAAAACCCCAACCAAGCGCCATCATCCGGCCTGAACCCGCCATAGGGGGTATAGCGTCGATACAGGGTATGCCCGCTGCGCAGCACGGTGCGCTGGAGATCAGTTGCCAGCAGTGTGGTCGTGCCCATGGCAACGCTCCAGACCATTTGTGCCCTAACGTTAACAAGGGCTGTATGGAACGTTAACTGGCAGAAATGACAGTTACAGCTGGACCGGAGCGAAGCTCAGCCTCGTCAGATCATTTTTTGATCAAAACCCTGCAAGCCTTTGAAAGCAATGGCTGTAGCACTTACCAAACAACTTGCCCACAGGTTGACTAACAGACATTGTGGGCAAGTCATAGGGATATTGATAACTGCTGTGGATAACAGAGCAAAACCTTAGGGGCCGTGGTGTTTAGACCCAGGTTTGCAGTAATTGGCGATTATTTGATCATATCCTTCAAGACGGCGTCCTTGCTGGCTTGCAGCGTTTGACAAACACTTTATCCACACCTTGGCGAACAGATTCCGTGGGTAACCTCAGCGCAATACGCCCTCCTCCACCAGCAACTTGAGAATCGCCTCGGCGCCTTCTTGTGGAGAAACGTCTTTCAAGACCTTACCGCCACCACCACTGGCCTTGGCCGTCGCGGCCTTCATCCGGTCGGCGCCGCTTTTGGCCTTGATCACCTTCAGGCGCTTGGGCCTTGGGCGGGCTGGTTGCAACTGCGCTTCGCCCAGCAGTTCATCCTCGACGATGGCGACATTGCGCGCCGCCAACACACCGCGCCGGGCCGGACCGAACGCGCTCTGCCGCGGTTTGGCCGCCGCGTTATCCACAGTTGCCAGCAACGGAAGACGTACCTTCAGCCTGCGCCGCTGCCCACGGGGCAGCGCCTGCAGGACCTGAGCGGTGCCGTTGTCGATCGATTCCACTTCGGCCAGGCCGACTATCAGCGGCCAACCCAGTTTCTCGGCCAGCAGGAACGGCAACATGCCCGAACCCTCGCCGGTTTCAGCCTGGCTACCCGTTAGCACAAGCTGCGCACCGGCATCACGCAGGTAATCCCCAAGCACGTTCAGCACATCGGCTCCTGCGGGCTGCTCTAGCACATCGAGGTGGTCCAGGCCCATGCCCAGGTAAGCACGCAATGCCTCTTCATGCGGGTCGCCAGCATGCACCACCTGCAAGTTATCCCCAGCCAGCTGCAAGCCCAGCTCCACCGCACGGGCATCCTGCTCGGCGCGGCGGGCGCGGCCGGAGCTCGGGTGGGCACCGACGGAAACCAGGCTGATGACTTTAGTACTCATGCTCATGCCCCTATGCTGCGTCGCGCTGGCCGCCGCTGCGGAAGTTGTCCACAGCCTCGATCAAAGCCTTCAGAATCGCCGAGCTGTCGCCAATCACCGACAGGTCGGCCCGTTTGATCATGTCGCAGCCCGGGTCCATGTTGATCGCCACCACTTTGTCGCAGGCACCGATGCCTTGCAGGTGCTGGATCGCACCAGAGATACCCACAGCCACATAGACCCGTGCGGTAACCCAGGTGCCGGTTGCGCCCACCTGGCGGTTACGCGGCATGAAGCCATCGTCCACCGCCACCCGCGAAGCACCCTCGGTTGCCCCCAGGGCAGCAGTCGCCTGGTGGTAGAGGTCCCAATCCTTGACGCCGTTGCCCCCCGAGACGATGAATTCGGCCTCGGCCATGGCGATGGTCGCCGGGTCGACGGCCACCGAACCAAGGTCCTCGATGCGTGGCAGGCTGCGCACCACGCCTGTGGACAACTCCACCGGCAATGCTTCGTGCCGGGTTTCGCTGACCGGTTCGGCGCATTCGGCGGCGCCCAGGATCAGGCGCGGCACCGCGCGTTGCAGGTCCTGCTGACCCGCACCAGCACGGCCGATGCACTGGCCGTCCTTGACCTGCCAGACGCGCGTTGCCGGGCGTTCGCCCAAGGCCGCAGCCCAGCGCCGGCCCAGTTCGCCACCGCCGGTGCGGCTATCGGGCAACAACCAATGGCGTGGCGTGAACTGGTTATCCACAGCGCGCAGGCCCTGCACCCGTTGCTCCGGTGCATAACCTTCGAACTGTTCGCCGTCGATGACCAGCAAGCGGTCGACACCCGCTGTGAAAAACTTGCTTTCCTTGTGCTCACCAAACACCACGGCCAATACCGCGCCGTCACTGCCGGCCAGGCTGTGGGCGAGGCCGAGCAGGTCACGGTCATGGCTACTGAGGCGGCCGCCCACCATGTCGGGCACCACGGCGATGTAGAACGCAGGCGCTGGCACCTGATGCAGCGGCAATTGCACTTCGGCCGCCGCGCTACGCCGCCCGCCGCCAGCGGTGCCCTGTTGAGCACCGCTACGGTCGATGCGCTTGAGGCCATTGGGGCCGATGAAACCGGCGGCAATGGCATGCGGGTTCTTGCGCATCAGGCCATTGGGCCCCAGCCAGCGGGTTTGTTGCGTCTGCAGCGCCGCATGCAGCGGATGCAGGCGGTTACGGGCGATCCACTCGGCGCGTGGGTCGCGGCGGATGATGTCGCTCATCAGTGCACCTCCGCAGGTTCACGTTCTACCGTTGGCGACTTTGGGGCCGCGGGCGTTTCCTCTTCGATCAGCACATCGGCTACCAACTCGGCGAGGTCCTTGATCTGTGGGCGCGGTTCGACCACCCCTTCGAGCATCGCAGTGCACTGCGGGCATCCCACCGCCACCAGCTCGGCCTGGGTCTGGCGAATGTCATCCATGCGCATGTCGGGGATACGTTGCTTGCCCGGGATGTCGGTGATCGGCGCACCTCCGCCACCGCCGCAGCAGCGGGAACGGAACCCCGAGCGCTGCATTTCGCGCACTTCGATACCCAGCGCCTTCAACACTTGCCGCGGGGCCTCGTATTCGCCGTTGTAGCGGCCCAGGTAGCACGGGTCGTGATAGGTGACGCTGCCGCCCTTGTGCTGCCCGAGGTTGAGCTTGCTGGCTGCGATCAGTTCGGCGATGTAGGTGCTGTGGTGCTGCACCTGGTAGTCGCCGCCCAACGCGCCGTATTCGTTCTTCAGCACATGGAAGCTGTGCGGGTCGCAAGTGACGATGCGCTGGAACTTGTACTTGGCCAGGGTCTGGATATTGCGTTTGGCCAACTGCTGGAAGGTCGCTTCGTCACCCAGGCGGCGCGCCACATCGCCGCTGTCACGCTCTTCCAGGCCGAGCACGGCGAAGTCCACGCCCGAGGCCTTGAGTACTTTGACGAACGACCGCAGGGTGCGCTGGTTGCGCATGTCGAACGCGCCGTCACCGACCCAGAACAGCACTTCGGTGTTTTTCACGTCAGACAGCAGGTTCAGGTTAAGGTCAGCGGCCCAGTTCATCCGCCCGCCTGGAGCAAAGCCGCCCGGGTTGTCGGTCGCGATCAGGTTATCCAGCACCTCGGCGCCCTTGTTCGGGGTCGCGCCCTTTTCTAGGGTGAGGTGGCGGCGCATGTCGACGATGGCATCGACATGCTCGATCATCATCGGGCATTCCTCGACGCAGGCACGGCAGGTGGTGCACGACCACAGTGTTTCGGCGTCGACCAGGCCGTTGACGATCGGTTGGTGTGGATTACCGCCGTGTTCGCCGATCGGCTTGCCAGGGTACGGGCTGCCGGCGAACTTGGCATCGGTGCCACCGGCCAGGCCGATGACCATGTCCTGAATGAGTTTTTTCGGGTTCAGCGGCTGGCCCGCAGCGAACGCCGGGCACACCGCCTCACATTTGCCGCACTGCACGCAGGCGTCGAAGCCCAACAGCTGGTTCCAGGTGAAGTCCACCGGCTTTTCCACCCCCAGCGGGGCGTTCGGGTCTTCCAGGTCCAGCGGTTTCAGGCCGGTTGAACGGCCACCGCCGAAGCGTTCGGCGCGGCGGTGCCAGGCCAGGTGCAGGGCCCCGGCGAAGGCATGTTTCATCGGGCCGCCCCAGGTCATGCCGAAGAACAGCTCCGACACGCCCCACAGCACGCCCAGGCCAAGTACCGCGACCATCACCCAGCCGCCGGTGTTGGCGGGCAGGATGCCGGCCACCGGCAAGGTGGCGATGAAGAAGCTTGCGGCGAACACCAGCAGGCTTTTCGGCAGGCGCATCCATGGGCCTTTGGACAGGCGCGATGGCGGGTTGAGCCGGCGCTTGAAGACGAAGATGGCACCGGTGAACATGATTACAGTCGCCACCAGCAAGGCGTAGCCAAGGATCTTGCTCTGCAGGCCGAAGCCGTACACCAGGATTGCCAGCACCGCCGACAGTACAAAGCCGCCCGCAGTGGCCACGTGGGTCTTGGACATGTACTTGTCGCGCTCGACCACGTGGTGCAGGTCCACCAGGTAGCGCCGCGGCATGGCCAGCAGGCCGCCGATCAGGTCGACGTGGGAGGCTCGGCCACGCCGCCACATGCGCACCCGGCGCAGGGCGCCGAGCACCGCCAGGCCAAGGGCAGCGAACAGCAGGATGGGTAACAGGGTGTTCAACATGGGGGGCTCCCACAACAGCTGGATTCTTGCGCTGCCCCGAAGGCCAGCGCGGACCCCATGTAGGAGCGGCCTTGTGTCGCGAAAGGGTCGCGAAGCGGCCCCAAAATCTATAGTGCTGTGAAGATCTTGGGGCCGCTTCGCGACCCTTTCGCGACACAAGGCCGCTCCTACACGGGGGGCCGGTCCCGCCCCTAGAGAGGCGGTGCGATCAGAAGTCCTTGCACAGGCGCAAGGCGTCGTAGATCGCCGCATGTACGTTGCGCTGGGCCACGCAGTCGCCGATGCGGTACAGCAGGTAGCCTTCGCCCGGCTGGCTGAGGATCGGCTGTGGCTTGATGGCGAACAGCGCCTCCACGTCGATCTGGCCCTTGTTGCGCGAGCCTTCCTTGAGCGCGTAGTACAGCGCTTCGTCAGGGCGCACACCGTTCTCGACCACCACCTGGTCGACCACGCGCTCTTCCTTGGCGCCGGTGTATTCGTTCTCCAGCACCGCCACCAGCTTCTCGCCTTCGCGGTAGACCTTTTCCAGCATCATGTCGCCGGTCATGATCACTTCTTTGGGGTACATGCTGCGGTAATAGGTCGGGAAGCTGGTACCGCCCATGGCAACGCCCGGCTTGATGTCGTCGGTGACGATTTCGACCTGGCTGCCCTTGTCGGCGATGAAGTCGGCTACCGACATGCCGGTGAATTCGCAGATGGTGTCGTACACCAGCACGTTCTTGCCCGGCGCGACCTTGCCGTCGAGCACGTCCCAGCTGCTGACCACCAAGCCTTCGGCAGCGCCCCAGTGCTCGTTCTGTTCCAGGAACGAGTGCCCGCCTACTGCCAGCACGATGACGTCCGGGCGCAGGTCTTCAATGGTCGCCACGTCAGCGGCAGTACCCAGGCGCAGGTCGACCTTCAGGCGTGCCAGCTCCAGCTGGTACCAGCGGGTGATACCGGCAATCTGGTCACGCTGCGGCGCCTTGGCGGCGATGGTGATCTGCCCGCCGATCTGGTCCTTCTTCTCGAACAGGGTCACGTCGTGGCCGCGTTCGGCAGCAACGCGCGCCGCTTCCATGCCGGCAGGGCCAGCACCGACCACCACCACCTTGCGCTTGACGCCGGTGGTCTTCTCGATGATGTGCGGCACGCCCATGTATTCACGGGAGGTCGCGGCGTTCTGGATGCACAGCACATCCAGGCCCTGGTACTGGCGGTCGATGCAATAGTTGGCACCAACACACTGCTTGATCTGGTCGATCTGGCCCATCTTGATCTTGGCGATCAGGTGCGGGTCGGCGATGTGCGCACGGGTCATGCCGACCATGTCCACGTAGCCGCCTTCGAGGATACGCGTGGCCTGGTTCGGGTCTTTGATGTTCTGCGCGTGCAGCACCGGGACCTTGACCACTTCCTTGATGCCGGCTGCCAGGTGCAGGAACGGCTCTGGCGGGTAGCTCATGTTGGGAATGACGTTGGCCAGGGTGTTGTGGGTATCGCAACCCGAGCCGACCACGCCGATGAAGTCGATCATGCCGGTAGCATCGTAGTAGGCGGCGATCTGCTTCATGTCCTCGTGGCTGAGGCCATCGGGGTGGAACTCGTCACCACAGATACGCATGCCCACGCAGAAGTCGTCGCCGACTTCGGCGCGCACCGCCTTGAGCACTTCCATGCCGAACTTCATGCGGCCTTCGAAGGTGCCGCCCCACTCGTCAGTACGTTTGTTGACCCGCGGGCTCCAGAACTGGTCGATCATGTGCTGGTGCACAGCCGAAAGCTCGACGCCGTCCAGGCCGCCCTCTTTTGCGCGCCGCGCAGCCTGCGCGTAATTGCCGATCACCCGCCAGATCTCCTCCACCTCGATGGTCTTGCAGGTGGCGCGGTGCACGGGCTCACGGATGCCGGAAGGCGACATCAGGGTCGGCCAGTTGAAACCATCCCAGCGCGAGCGGCGGCCCATGTGAGTAATCTGGATCATGATCTTGGCGCCATGCTTGTGCATGGCGTCGGCCAGGTTCTGGAAGTGCGGGATGATGCGGTCGGTCGACAGGTTGACCGACGACCACCATTCCTGCGGGCTGTCGATGGCCACCACGGACGAGCCGCCGCAGATCGCCAGGCCGATGCCACCCTTGGCCTTCTCTTCGTAGTACTTCACATAGCGGTCGGTGGTCATGCCGCCGTCAGTGGCGTAGACCTCGGCGTGCGCGGTGCTGAGCACGCGGTTGCGGATGGTCAGTTTGCCGATCTGGATCGGCTGGAACATTGCTTCGAATGCCATGACGCTATCTCCGGCTTACAACGGCTTTGTAACGAACAGGCCATCTTCGTGGCCTTCTTCCGACCCGCCATAGACCTGCTCGGCCACGGTGCGGATCGAGCTGCCACGGGCAGCGAGAATCTGGTCCATTGCGCCGGCGAACCAGCCGGTGAACATGTAGTCGACCTTGCGGCCGCACTTGCCATACACGTACACGAACGCCGAGTGCTTGAGCTTGACGCTGCAGGTGCCTTTGTCCAGGTCGATGTCCTGGATCTCGAACAGGCCCCAGCCACGCTGGGACAGGCGCTTCATGTAGTGCTCGAAAACCGCCACGCCTTCCAGGCCATGGCACTCGGCTTCCTTCTCGCACCAGTGCCAGGCCGACTTGTAGCCTGCCTTGTAGAGGATCTCGGCATAGGCGTCGGCGCCCAGCACTTCCTCGATGCCCATGTGGTTGTTGACGAAGAAATGACGCGGCACATACAGCATCGGCAAGGCGTCGCTGGTCCAGACACCGGTTTCGCTGTCGACTTCGATTGGCAATTGCGGGGCGATCTTGGCCATGGAAACTCAACTCCATAAAAATTTGTTTTTGGCTGCCCCGACGTTGCTGGCCGGGGCCTTAAGGCTTGGAGAGCGGCTTACTCGCCCCAGACGTCCTTGAGAACGTTTACCCAGTTCTCGCCCATGATCTTGCGCACCACACGCTCGGAATGGCCGCGCTTGAGCAAGGTCTCGGTGAGGTTGGGGAACTCGCCGACGGTGCGGATGCCCAGCGGGTTGATGATCTTGCCGAAATTGGTCAGGCGACGGGCGTAACCCTTGTCGTGGGTCAGGTACTCGAAGAAGTCCTGGCCGTGGCCCTGGGTGAAGTCGGTGCCGATGCCGATGGCGTCTTCACCGACGATGTTCATGGTGTACTCGATGGCTTCGGCGTAGTCGTCGATGGTGGAGTCGATGCCCTTGGCCAGGAACGGCGCGAACATGGTCACGCCGACGAAGCCGCCATGGTCGGCGATGAACTTCAGCTCTTCATCCGACTTGTTGCGCGGGTGTTCTTTGAGGCCCGAGGGCAGGCAGTGGGAGTAGCAGACCGGTTTTTTCGATTCCAGGATGACCTCTTCGGAGGTCTTGGAGCCAACGTGGGACAGGTCGCACATGATGCCCACGCGGTTCATCTCGGCGACGATCTCGCGGCCGAAACCGGACAGCCCGCCATCACGCTCGTAGCAGCCTGTGCCGACCAGGTTCTGGGTGTTGTAGCACATCTGCACGATGCCCACGCCCAGCTGCTTGAACACATCCACGTAGGCAATCTGGTCTTCGAAGGCGTGGGCGTTCTGGAAGCCGAAGAGGATACCGGTCTTGCCCAGTTCCTTGGCCTTGCGGATGTCGGCGGTGGTACGTACTGGCATCACCAGGTCGCTGTTGTCGCGGATCAGCTTCTGGCTGGCAGCGATGTTGTCGACGGTGGCCTTGAAGCCTTCCCAGACCGACACCGTGCAGTTGGCTGCGGTCAGCCCGCCTTTGCGCATGTCCTCGAACAGTTCGCGGTTCCACTTGGCGATGATCAAACCGTCGATAACGATGCTGTCGGCGTGAAGCTCGGCTGGGCTCATCAGGCTGTCCCCTTTTATTGAGTGGGTTCGTGCCGAACATTGTGCCGGCGCTTTGGGGCCAGCATATGCCTGTGCCCAAGGGCGCCCCGATGCAAAAACGACAGGGGGTTTGCCGAAAGCGTCAATGCGCGACATGACCGCGTCTGGCATGCCGTTCGGGGATGCGAGACAGTCTCGATAACGACCCTTTGCCGCCCTTAAATGAACATTTGGTCAGGGACCTATCGCGCGGGCTCTGGCTGAGCGAGAATCCCAGCGATTCGACAGCCTGTTGAGGAGAAAACGGATGAAATCAATGGCATGGCTGGTGCTGCTGGCCGTCGTGAGCGGGGCCCAGGCCGGTGAGGAAGAAAGCACGCCTTGCGACAATGTCGAGAACGACCAGCAGACGTTCGAGTGTGCGGCATTCAACAAGCAGACCGCCGAGCGTGAGCTGAAGTCGACCTACGACGACCTGCTTCAACGCATGCGCGAGCAGTATGACGACGAAGCTGGCCTGCAGTCGCGGATCGAATCCGCCGAAAAGCTCTGGAGCCAACTGCGCGATGCCGACTGCAAAGTCGAAACCCATGCCGAACAGCCAGGCAGCAAGGCCTACCAGACGGCATGGAACAGCTGCGTCGCCCAACGCAGCGATGAGCGATCGGAGTATTTGCGCAGCCTGGGCTCGCAGAACAGTGATGAGCCGGCACCGGAAGATTGATCCAGGCAGTGATTGAAAGATCTTCTCCAGAGGAACAACCTGCTGCTGATAGTCACTGCGCCATTTCTCGATAGTGCGCCAAGGCCACGTGCTTGCAACGTGCGCCTTGGAATCCTCAACTATCAAGGAACACCGAAATGGCTGACATCAAAGTTGAAATGGAAAAAATCCGCAAAGAAGGCCAAGAGCGCGTAGCCGCTACCGGCCAGACGATCTGCGTATTCGCTGAAAATGTGCCTGCGGGCATTGCCGAAGACATCCTGGCAGGTATGCGGTTGATGACCGAACTGGCCAACAAGAAGTTCGACAAGGAAACCCAGCAGCGCGAGTGGTACAACTTCTACAACGATGGCCTGATCAAGTTCGGCTGGACCATGACGGGTGCGGCACATGCCGAAGATGCGATTGATGAAGACAACCTGACCTTGGCAGAGCTGATGACCAAATCCATCACCATCAGCGTGGCTCGCGACCCTCGTCGCATGGCCTGTGCCAAGCGTGTTCTGCAAATCGTCGTGCAGAAGCCGGAAGTCAAGGCCCACCTGGAAAAGCACAGCCATAGCGAATCCGGCAAATCGAGCAACTTCGTAGTGGCCCAATGCGAAATGACGCCACAAGGTTTGCCTGTGATGCACATGACCAGCTTCCAGGCCAGCTACGACTCGAAAATCGAGCGTGAAGGCGCCCTGACCCGCAAAATCGACAAGACGTCGACCCGCGTCTATCGCGCGTCGCAACAGGGTACGTTCAGCGTTCGTCACTTCGATGCTGCGCGTGATCTTGTGAATGAAAAGATCAAAGGCGACATCGCCGCCTTCCTCGCTATCTAAATAGCGAGGCCGGGTATCAGGATTTCCGGGTACCCGGTTCCCATCATGTGCATTCATCAAGGAGCGATGCCGCATGAGCGATGCAAGCCTGGACACCCGAATATTCGAAGAGCGGCTGAACATCAAGCCCGCGCCATGGCTGACACTGGAAACATGGGAAGACTTGCAGCTGTGTCTTCGTTATTCACAGGCCGTGGCCAATGAAAAGTACTCGATGGAGACCCAGCCTGAGCAATGGTTCACGGTCGTTATCGCCACCTTGCAATCGTTGAAGTTCACGTTGTTCGAACATACGCATCAAGCCATTTCATACGAGCCGCACCTGCACGCATTGAGCGATGTGTACAGTGGCTATATACCCCCGCTACGCGAAAAAGGGCCTTGGTTCAAGAGCGTTGAAGAAAACGTCAAAGCCGCAATGCAATCTGCGGGAATGCACACCTTTAACGTAATGAACGCTTCTTCACATCTGAGCATTGAAATGGATCATGAAGGGGACGAAATTCCCGTTGCCATCCTGTTCTATGTCTACTGCAAGACCGACCCTGTCGAACCCACCCAGAAGTTGAACCTGATATTTGACCATCTGGGCGCACGCTTCAACATGGGCGAATTCGCGTCATTGCGCAAAGACCTGCAGGCCAGAAACCGCGAAAAGCTGTTAGCCGTTCTCAAACGCAAACTGGAATGAAGCTATTTTGAACGCGCAGGTTGGCGCTCCTCCCGTGGGCACTTTCCAAACCTCAGCTTGTAGCGCCGCGTGAAATACGATGGCAGTTCAAAGCCGCACGCAAGGCTGACCTCGGTCACCGACATGTCAGTCTGGGTCAACAGCTGTCGCGCCTTGTCCAGCCGTAGAGCAAGGTAAAAACTACTGGGTGTTTCATTTAGGTACATACGAAACAAGCGCTCCAGTTGGCGCCGTGTCACTTTGATCGCAGCGGCCAGGTCCAGCGTGCTCAGGGGTGGCTCGGTATGTTTTTCCATTTCGCCAATGGCATGGACCAACTTCTTGTTGCTGATACCGTAACGCGCACCGATCTGCATGCGCTGGTGGTCCTGACGCTGACGAATACGACCCAGCACGAACTGCTCGGAAACCTTCACCGCCAGGTCGCTGCCGTGAGACTGGGCAATCAGGTGCAGCATCAAATCGATCGAAGCGGTGCCGCCGGCACAGGTGATGCGGCTGCGGTCAATCTCGAACAGCTCCTGCGTCGCCTGAAGGCCCGGGTAGCGTTCCTTGAACGCCTCGAGCGCTTCCCAGTGCAATGTCGCCCGGTAGCCGTCCAGCAAGCCCGCCTCGGCAAGTACCATCGCCCCCGTATCGATGCCCCCCAGCATGACCGCGTCATGGTGCAGCCGACGCAGCGCATGCAGCAGCTTCGGCGCGACATTGGCCAATGGCTCGAAGCCCGCTACCACGAGCAGGATATTGGCGGGCTCACCCTCCCCCAGCGCGGCATCGGCATTGACCGACATGCCGTTGCTCGCCAGCACCGCCTCGCCGTCCAGGCTGAGCACCTGCCACCGGTACAACGGCCCGCCAAAACGATTGGCCACCCGCAATGGTTCCACCGCCGAAATGAACCCCATGGCGGAAAAACCCGACACCAACAGAAAGGCAATCGTCTCCATCATCCCCTACTCCACAGAAACTGGTCGCCCAGGTGCTAATTCCTGTCGCCAGCGTGCGCTTGGCCAAGGTGCGGCCAGCGTAGCGTATTCACACGGTCCGCAGAGGCCGCCCTCAATAACAATATGCACTGCCGATGGAGAGCCACCATGCACAGCTTGATCCGCCGCAGCCTGTTGTCACTTGCCCTGAGCAGCATCGTTGCCACACCGCTTTTCGCCGCCGAACCCGCGGCCTGCAAGAACGTACGCCTTGGCGTGGTCAACTGGACCGACGTCATCGCCACCAGCGCCATGGCGCAAGTGTTGCTCGACGGCCTGGGTTACCAGACCAAACAGACCAGCGCCTCGCAGCAGATCATCTTTGCCGGCATCCGCGACAAGCGCCTGGACATGTTCCTGGGTTACTGGAACCCGATCATGACCCAGACCATAACGCCTTTCATCGATGCCCAGCAGGTCAAGGTGCTCGACGCACCCAGCCTGGAAGATGCCCGGGCCACCTTGGCCGTACCCAAGTACCTGGCCGACAAAGGCCTGAAGAGCTTCGCAGATATCCACAAGTTCGAGAAAGAGCTGGGCGGCAAGATCTATGGCATCGAGCCCGGGTCCGGCGCCAACACTCAGATCAAGGCGATGATCGCCAAGAACCAGTTCGGCCTGGGCAAGTTCCAGCTGGTCGAGTCCAGCGAGGCCGGCATGCTCGCCGCAGTCGACCGCGCCGTGCGCCGCAAGCAGGCCGTGGTGTTCTTCGGCTGGGCGCCGCACCCGATGAACGTGAACATCGACATGGTCTATCTGGGTGACAGCCAGGACGCCCTGGGCCCTGACGAAGGCCGCGCCACGGTGTGGACCGTCACCGCACCGGACTACGCCCAACGCTGCCCCAACGCCCATCGCCTGCTGGCCAACCTGAAATTCAGCGCCGAAGACGAGAGCCGCATGATGCAGCCGCTGCTCGACCACAAGGACGCGCTGGAGTCGGCCCGCCAGTGGCTCAAGGACCACCCCGAGGACAAGGCGCGCTGGCTTGAAGGGGTAACCACCTTCGATGGCAAGCCTGCGGCGGACAACCTCAAGCTCACCGCCAACTGACAGGGCCTCATCGCCTGTAGGAGCGGCCTTGCGTCGCGAAAGGGCCGCAACGCGGCCCCAGGATCTGTGCGCGCTGCACAAACCCAAGGGCCGCTATGCGCCCCCTTCGCGACACAAGGCCGCTCCTACGCCGATTGGGCCACCACAACCCTGACAAGGAACCACCATGAACCACGACGTCATCATCACCTGCGCCCTCACCGGCGCCGGCGACACGGTCGCCAAGAGCCACCTGGTCCCGGTCACCCCCAAGCAGATCGCCGAAGCCGCCGTAGAGGCCGCCAAAGCCGGCGCCACCGTGGTCCACTGCCACGTCCGCGACCCGCAAACCGGCCGTTTCAGCCGCGACGTGAACCTGTACCGCGAGGTCATGGAACGCATCCGCGAAGCCGACGTGGACATCATCGTCAACCTCACCGCCGGCATGGGCGGCGACCTGGAAATCGGCCCGGGCGAGTCGCCCATGGAATTTGGCCCGGGCACCGACCTGATCGGCCCGCTGGAGCGCCTGGCCCACATCGAAGCACTGCTGCCGGAAATCTGCACGCTCGATTGCGGCACCCTCAACTTCGGCGACGGCAACGCCATCTACGTCTCCACACCGGCGCAATTGCGCGCCGGCGCCAAACGCATCACCGAACTGGGCGTGAAAGCCGAACTGGAAATCTTCGACACCGGCCACCTGTGGTTCGCCAAGCAGATGATCAAGGAAGGCCTGCTGCATGACCCGCTGTTCCAGCTGTGCCTGGGCATACCGTGGGGCGCGCCGGCCGACACCACCACCATGAAAGCCATGGTCGACAACCTGCCTGCCGACGTCACCTGGGCCGGCTTCGGCATCGGCCGCATGCAGATGCCCATGGCGGCACAGGCGGTGCTGCTGGGCGGCAACGTACGGGTGGGCCTTGAAGACAACCTGTACCTGGACAAAGGCGTGTTGGCCAGCAATGGCCAACTGGTGGAGCGCGCGAGCGAAATCATCACCCGCATGGGTGGGCGCATCCTCACCCCGGCAGAAGGCCGGGAAAAAATGAACCTCAAACGCCGCTGATACCCCGGAGTCCGATATGCCTTTCATCACCGAGATCAAGACCTTCGCCGCCCTGGGTAGTGGCGTGATCGGCAGCGGCTGGGTTGCCCGCGCGCTGGCCCATGGCCTGGATGTGGTCGCCTGGGACCCGGCACCCGGCGCCGAGCAGGCCTTGCGCAAGCGTGTCGCCAACGCCTGGCCGGCGCTTGAAAAACAAGGCCTGGCCCCTGGCGCAGCACAGGAGCGCCTGACCTTCGTCAGCACCATCGAGGAATGCGTGCGCGACGCCGACTTCATCCAGGAAAGCGCACCCGAACGCCTGGACCTCAAGCTCGACCTGCATGCAAAGATCAGCGCCGCGGCCAAGCCGAACGCGATCATCGGCTCCAGTACCTCGGGGCTGTTGCCCAGCGAGTTCTATGAGGCCTCCACTCACCCCGAACGCTGCGTGGTCGGCCACCCGTTCAACCCGGTCTACCTGCTGCCATTGGTGGAAATCGTCGGCGGTAACCGTACTTCGCCTGAGGCGATCAACGCCGCAAAAACCATCTACACCGCGCTCGGCATGCGCCCGCTACACGTGCGCAAGGAAGTGCCGGGCTTCATCGCCGACCGCCTGCTCGAAGCGCTGTGGCGCGAGGCGCTGCACCTGGTCAACGACGGTGTGGCTACTACTGGCGAAATCGATGATGCCATCCGCTTCGGCGCTGGCCTGCGCTGGTCGTTCATGGGCACCTTCCTGACCTACACCCTGGCCGGTGGCGATGCCGGCATGCGCCACTTCATGTCGCAGTTCGGCCCGGCGCTGAAACTGCCCTGGACCTACCTGCCGGCACCGGAGCTTACCGACAAGCTGATCGACGATGTGGTGGACGGCACCGCCGAGCAACTGGGCGAACGCAGCATCGCCGCGCTGGAGCGCTATCGTGATGACACCCTGCTAGCGGTGCTGGAAGCGGTGAGGACCAGCAAGGCCAGCCACGGCATGTCGTTCAGCGACTGAGGAGACCACGATGCCCGCACTGATCACCTACCGCACCCCAGTCCAGGAGGACTGGGTCGACTACAACGGCCACCTGCGCGATGCCTATTACCTGCTGATCTTCAGCTACGCCACCGATGCGCTGATGGAGCGCATCGGCCTGGATGCCGATAGCCGTGGGCAGAGTGGGCATTCGCTGTTCACCCTGGAGGCGCACATCAACTATTTGCATGAAGTGAAGCTTGGCACTGATGTGTGGGTGCAGACGCAGATCATCGGGTTCGACAAGAAGCGCCTGCACGTTTACCACAGCCTGCACCGCGCAGGGTTCGACGAAGCGCTGGCGGCCAGCGAGCAGATGCTGCTGCATGTGGACCTGGCAGGGCCGAAGGCGGCGCCGTTCAGCGAGGGCAGCGTGGCATTGCTGCAGGGCCTGGTGGATGAACAGCGTCATCTTCCAGCGCCAGCCTATGTGGGACGTGTGATTGGCCTGCCCAAAAAATAACCCCGCAAAGCCGTGAGCCAGCGGGGCCAAGAGCGAGCAACATCCACTGTGCATGTGTGAGGGTGACCAAACCCTGCGGTACCGTGAATGAGGCCAGTGTGCGATCTTCCCGGCACTGGGAATTAGCCGGGAACGACCTGTTCTTAGCCAAAGCAGTCATGCCGGCATTCTGTGGTTGCGGCCGTGTCGCTGGCGACACAGAATCGGTCGTAAATCACAGCAGCACTCTTTTCGCGATAAAAGGGACAACAGCCATGATGCATGCGGATTTGATTGATCAGGACGACCTCGCCGGCCAACTGCGCGCGCGCGGCTTCGACATCCCTGCCGGGGCCAGTGCCGAGCAGGCCTGCGAGGCGGTGGTGCGTGGGCTGACCGAGCCTAACGCGCGGGCGCTCAAGGGCATGGTCGAGCAAATGTACACAGGCAGTGCGACGATTCTGCCGGCGGTGCGCCAGGCGATCGACAAGCAGTTGCTGCCAGCGCTTGCAAGTTTCAACAAGCGCGCCTGATCGCGTATTTCTGTACTGGCCTCATCGCCGGCAAGCCGGCTCCCACAGATTCACACCAATCTCAGGCTTGGTGGTGAACCTGTGGGAGCCGGCTTGCCGGCGATTGGGCTGCAAAGCAGCCCCGGGACGTCAGAGCCTCACACTGGCAAAGGTCGACTCGTTGCGCGCCTGGCTCAATGCAGCCATCGGCCCGCTGTGCGGCGACAGAGTCATGGCCTGCGGAATCGGCATCATCGCTACCTGCTGTGCAGTATTCGAACCTACTCGTTCATCACGCGGCGGTATGCCGAAGTACTCGCGGTAGCACTTGGAGAAGTGCGGGGTGGACACGAAGCCGCACACCGAGGCCACTTCGATGATCGACATCGGGGTCTGCTTGAGCAATTGCCGCGCGCGAATCAGGCGCAGCTTGAGGTAATAGCGCGACGGCGAACAATGCAGGTACTTCTGGAACAGGCGCTCAAGCTGGCGACGTGACACGGCCACGTACACGGCCAGTTCGTCGAGGTCGATCGGCTCTTCCAGGTTGGCCTCCATCAGCGCGACGATTTCCTGCAGCTTCGGCTGGTTGGTGCCCAGCATGTGCTTGAGCGGCACGCGCTGGTGGTCCTGTTCGTTGCGAATGCGCTCGTAGACGAACATCTCCGAAATGGCCGCCGACAGTTCGCGACCATGATCGCGGCTGATCAGGTGCAGCATCATGTCCAGCGGCGCGGTGCCGCCAGAGCTGGTGAAGCGGTTGCGGTCGAGGGTGAACAGGCGAGTGCTCATGTTGACCCTCGGGAATGCCTCCTGCATCGACGCCAGGCATTCCCAATGCACGCTGCAGTCGAAACCGTCGAGCAGGCCGGCACAGGCCAGCGCCCAGCTGCCGGTACACACAGCGCCCAAACGGCGCGACTGACGGGCCTGGGCCTGCAGCCAGGTGACATGCTCACGGGTGACCGAACGCTGGATACCGACGCCACCGCAGACGATCACGGTGTCGATGGGAGGGGCGTTGGCGATGGCGGCGTCCGGGGTGATCTGCAAGCCATCGCTGGCCCAGACCTGGCCGCCATCGACGGTCAGCGTGTGCCAGCGATACAGCTCACGGCCCGAAAGCTGGTTGGCCATGCGCAGCGGCTCGACGGCCGATGCCAGGGAAATCAGGGTGAAGTTGTCCAGTAGGAGAAACCCGATGGACTGGGGTGCTGTGCGGTTCTGGGTTGGATTCCCGGAGGTGTACGACGTCATCGCGATTTCTCCTCACACAAATACAGGGCGTGCCTCAGGCGGGCACTATTTTTTTTGTCATGGCCCCGGTTCATGTGCGGGGGCTTTACCAATCTCAACGCAAGGGCCGTGCCTGAAATTGAACGGCCATCCAAAAAAACCCAAAAACGACGCCTTTTTTCAGCAATTCCGGCTCGGCGGTCGGGTTGTGTAAAAAACTCAAACCGGCGGGCCAGCGCCTTTGCGTATCACTTATGAGCAAATTGGTGACACGCTCAAGGCAGGTTGCCCAGAAACGACACTGTTTAGTGTCACCGACAATGGCGACACTGATCGCGACACCCGACGATCGGCTGATGCGAAGACGCCCCAAAACGGGGCGTCTTGACGAGCGTAGCGCACAGTCAGCGCATCAACATTCGATGACGCTGACCGCCAGGCCGCCGCGCGAGGTCTCTTTGTACTTGTCATGCATGTCGGCGCCGGTGTCGCGCATGGTGCGGATCACCTGGTCCAGGGAGATGAAGTGCTCGCCGTCACCGCGAAGAGCCATCTGCACAGCGTTGATGGCTTTTACAGCCGCAATGGCGTTGCGCTCGATGCAGGGCACCTGCACCAGGCCACCGACCGGGTCGCAGGTCAGGCCAAGGTTGTGCTCCAGGGCGATCTCGGCGGCATTCTCCACCTGCGGCGGGGTCGCCCCCAGCACCTCGGCAAGGCCCGCCGCCGCCATGGCGCACGCTGACCCGACCTCACCCTGGCAACCCACTTCGGCACCTGAAATCGATGCGTTCTTTTTGCAAAGGATGCCCACTGCGGCGGCGGCCAGGAAGAAGTCGACCACGTTGGACTCGTCGACCTCATCGCTGAAGCGCATGTAGTAGTGCAGCACCGCCGGGATGATGCCAGCCGCGCCATTGGTGGGCGCAGTGACCATGCGCCCGCCCGCGGCGTTCTCTTCGTTGACCGCCAGGGCGAACAGGTTGACCCACTCCATGGCACTCATTGTCGAGCCGATCACATTGGGCTTGCCGATCTCCTGCAGGCTGCGGTGCAGCCTGGCCGCGCGGCGGCGCACGTTCAGCCCGCCGGGCAGCGTGCCTTCATGCTTGAGGCCGTTGTGCACGCATTCCTGCATGGCTTGCCAGAGCGTGTGCAGGCCGGTGCGGATCTCTTGCTCGCTGCGCCAGACCTTCTCGTTGGCCATCATCAATTGCGACACGCTGAGGTCGTTTTGCTTGCACAGGCGCAGCAGCTCTGCGGCACTGTTGAAATCGTACGGCAGTACCGTCTGGTCGGCATCCAGCACACCACTGGCGGCCTGGGCGGCGTCGACCACGAAACCACCTCCCACCGAGTAGTACGTGTCACGGTGCAGCTCGCCCTGCTCGCCTTCGGCGATCAGGGTCATGGCATTGGGGTGGTACGGCAGGTTCTCGTCCAGCAGCAGCATGTCACGGGCCCAGACGAATTCGATGGGCAACCGGTTATCCAGCTTCAGGGTGTTGGTTTCGCGCAGGTCGGCGATGCGTGGGACGATCTGGGCCGGGTCGATGGCGTCCGGCCATTCGCCCATCAGGCCCATGATGGTGGCGTGGTCAGAGCCGTGGCCAATACCGGTGGCCGACAGCGAACCGTACAACCGCACCTGCACCCTTTTCACCTGCTCAAGCTCGCCGCGCTCACGCAGCCCTTGGACAAACAGGGCGCCTGCACGCATGGGGCCGACGGTATGGGAGCTGGAGGGCCCGACTCCGATCTTGAACAGGTCGAACACGCTGATGGCCATTGTCGCTACACCTCTTGCTGGGCTTGTCTCTGCGCGCCATGCGCAGGGCGGGGCAACTGCTAGGCTGAAGCTGCGAGCCGCCACGAATGCACGCATCATCGGGCTTTTACGCCCCCCTTCGCCGTCTGCAACCGACGTACTTTTGTCCAGCAGCGCCGCGCTGTTTGAGCTGTATATGCGCCGCTTTCGGGCGCTCTGATGACGGAAAAATACGCAGGCAGGGGAGGAAAAAGCCATATGCGACATCGCCAGTACTCAAAGCGACCCGTTCCGTACTGGTTACGACCCCACCAGTAGGCGATTGCCCGGCGCTGGTGGATTATCAAAAGCGACTCGTATTGCACGGCCTCGCATCCTGCCCTCTGCAGGCCTGGTTGACCGGACCCTGAGAAAGCCCGGCAGCCCTCGCGAACCCGAAGATAAAATCACAGGAGTCCATCCATGAAAGGTTCACCCTCGCTGTTGCTGGCCGCGTTGCTGTCCGCCCCCTTGCTGGCCCAGGCCGCAGAACCCGAGCAGTGTCAGACGGTACGTTTTTCTGATGTCGGCTGGACCGACATCACGGTAACCACCGCGACCACCAGCGTTGTGCTCGAAGCACTGGGCTACAAGACCCACACCACCATGATTTCGGTACCGGTGACCTACAAGTCGCTGGCCACCGGCAAGGACCTGGACGTGTTTCTCGGCAACTGGATGCCGACCATGGAAAACGACATCAAGCAGTACCGTGATGCCGGTACTGTCGAAACCGTGCGCGCCAACCTGGAAAACGCCAAGTACACCTTGGCCGTGCCCCAGTCGCTGTACGACAAGGGCCTCAAGGACTTTGCCGACATTCCCAAGTTCAAGAAGGAACTGGACGGCAAGATCTACGGCATCGAACCGGGCAACGACGGCAACCGCACCATCCAGAGCATGATCGACAAGAACGCCTTCGGCCTGAAGGACGCCGGTTTCAAGATCGTGCAGTCCAGTGAGGCCGGCATGCTGTCCCAGGTCGACAGGTCGCAGAAGCGCGGGGAGGCGATCGTGTTCCTAGGCTGGGAACCTCACCCGATGAACACCCGCTTCAAGATGCAGTACCTGACCGGCGGGGACGACTTTTTCGGCCCTGAATTGGGCAAGGCAACCGTGCTGACCAATACCCGCAAGGGCTATGTGCAGGAGTGCAGCAACGTAGGGCAACTGCTCAAGAACCTGTCGTTCGAGCTCAAGGATGAAAGCACCATGATGGGCTATGTCCTGGACGACAAGATGAAACCCGAGGCAGCTGCCAAGAAGTGGCTCAAGGACAACCCAGGCAAGCTGGACGCCTGGCTCGCCGGGGTGACCACCGTGGACGGCAAACCCGGCCTTGAGGCGGCCAAAGCCAAACTGACGCAATAACGCAAGACGCCAAGGCAACACCGCGGGGCGGGACCGTGCTCGCCCCGGACTGATTTCAATCTTTGCAGGTGGAAGCTCGCTATCATGCTTATCGATCAGAAAATACCCCTGGGTCAGTACATCGCGTCATTCGTCGAATGGCTGACCCAGAATGGCGCCGATTACTTCGACGCCATCGCCCAAGGCCTGGAATTCATGATCCATGGCGTCACCAGCACCCTGACCTGGTTCAACCCGTTCGTCCTCATCGCCCTGTTCGCCGCCCTCGCGCACCTGATCCAGCGTAAATGGGCACTGACGGTGTTCGTCGCCCTCTCCTTTCTGCTGATCCTCAACCTGGGGTACTGGCAGGAGACCATGGAAACCCTGGCACAAGTCACCTTTGCCACCGTGGTCTGTGTGGCCATCGGCGTGCCGCTGGGTATCGTCGCTGCGCATAAACCGATGTTCTACACCGTGATGCGCCCGGTGCTCGACCTGATGCAGACAGTGCCGACCTTCGTTTACCTGATCCCTACCCTGACCCTGTTCGGCCTGGGTGTGGTGCCTGGGCTGATCTCCACGGTGGTGTTCGCCATCGCCGCGCCGATTCGCCTGACCTACCTGGGCATCTGTGACGTCCCGCAGGAGCTGCTGGACGCCGGCAAGGCCTTCGGCTGCTCGCGGCGCCAGTTGCTGACCCGCATCGAACTGCCCCACGCGATGCCCAGCATCGCCGCCGGTGTCACCCAGTGCATCATGCTGTCGCTGTCGATGGTGGTGATCGCCGCCCTGGTGGGTGCCGACGGCCTGGGCAAACCCGTGGTCAACGCACTGAACACCGCCGATATTTCCCTGGGCTTCGAAGCGGGCCTGGCGATCGTACTGCTGGCCATCATGCTCGACCGTATCTGCAAGCAACCGGAAGTCACGGCAAGGGGTGAAGCATGAGCATCATTCGTTTCGAAGACGTCGACGTCATCTTCTCCAACAAGCCGCGCGAGGCCCTGGCACTACTCGACCAGGGCAAGACCCGCGAGCAGATCCTCAAGCAGACCGGCCTTGTGGTCGGCGTCGAAAAGGCCAACCTGGACATCAACAAGGGCGAGATCTGTGTGCTGATGGGCTTGTCCGGTTCGGGCAAGTCGAGCCTGCTGCGCTGCATCAACGGCCTGAACACCGTCAGCCGCGGCAAGCTGTTCGTCGAGCACGAAGGCCAGCACATCGACATTGCCCACTGCACCCCGGCGGAGCTCAAGATGATGCGCACCAAGCGCATCGCCATGGTGTTCCAGAAGTTCGCCCTGATGCCCTGGCTGACGGTGCGCGAGAACATCAGCTTTGGCCTGGAAATGCAGGGCCGCCCTGAAAAGGAACGGCGCAAGCTGGTGGACGAGAAGCTCGAGCTGGTGGGGTTGACCCAGTGGCGCAACAAGAAGCCGGACGAACTCTCCGGCGGCATGCAGCAGCGCGTGGGCCTGGCTAGGGCGCTGGCCATGGACGCCGACATCCTGCTGATGGACGAACCGTTCTCGGCCCTCGACCCGCTGATCCGCCAGGGCTTGCAGGACGAGTTGCTGGAGCTGCAGCGCAAGCTCAACAAGACCATCGTGTTCGTCAGCCACGACCTGGACGAAGCGCTCAAGCTGGGCAGCCGCATCGCCATCATGAAGGACGGGCGGATCATCCAGTACAGCAAGCCCGAGGAGATCGTGCTCAACCCGGCGGACGAGTATGTGCGCACCTTCGTGGCCCACACCAACCCGCTGAACGTACTGTGCGGCCGCAGCCTGATGCGCACCCTGGACAACTGCAAGCGAATCAACGGTTCGGTGTGCCTGGACCCAGGCATCGACTCGTGGCTGGACCTGGGCGAAGGCGGCTCGCTCAAGCGTGCACGCCAGGGGCAGAACGGGCTGGACCTGCAGAACTGGGCGCCAGGGGAGGATGTCGAGTTGCTGGAACGCCGGCCTACGCTGGTCAATGCCGATATCGGCATGCGCGAAGCGCTGCAGATCCGTTACCAGACCGGCAACAAGCTGGTGCTGCAGGATAACGACAAGGTGGTGGGGATACTTGGGGATACCGAGCTTTACCACGCGCTGCTTGGGAAGAACCACGGGTGATGCAACTGGGGCCGCTGTGCGGCCCTTTCGCGACACAAGGCCGCTCCTACAAAAGGCGTATCTGTAGGCGCGGCCTTGTGTCGCGAAAGGAGGGCAAAGCCCTCCCAACAATCCATCAGCGAACGACGATACCGCGTGCAGCCATGTAGGCCTTGGCCTCCGGCACCGTGTACTCACCGAAGTGGAAGATGCTCGCCGCCAGCACCGCGCTGGCATGCCCTTCCAGAATCCCGTCAGCCAGGTGCTGCAGGTTACCCACACCACCCGATGCGATCACCGGAATGCCCAGCGCATCGCTGATGGCGCGGGTCACACCCAGGTCAAAACCGTTCTTCATGCCGTCCTGGTCCATGCTGGTCAGCAGGATCTCACCGGCCCCCAGGCCTTCCATCTTCTTCGCCCACTCGACGGCGTCCAGCCCGGTCGGCTTGCGCCCGCCATGGGTGAAGATTTCCCAGCGCGGCGCTTCACCGGGCGCTGACACCTTCTTGGCATCGATGGCCACCACGATGCACTGCGAACCGAAACGGTCGGCAGCCTCACCCACGAACTCTGGGTTGAACACCGCAGCGGTGTTGATCGAAACCTTGTCGGCACCGGCATTGAGCAGGTTGCGGATGTCCTGCACGGTACGCACGCCACCGCCCACGGTCAGCGGGATGAACACCTGGCTGGCCATGCGCTCGACGGTATGCAGGGTGGTGTCGCGGCCATCGACGCTGGCGGTGATGTCGAGGAAGGTGATTTCGTCGGCACCCTGCTCGTTGTAGCGACGGGCAATTTCCACCGGGTCGCCGGCATCACGAATGTTCTCGAACTTGACGCCCTTGACCACCCGGCCGTTGTCCACGTCCAGGCAAGGGATGATGCGCTTGGCCAGTGCCATGGTTCAGTCCTCAGCCTTTGTAGTTGTCGCAGAAGGCCTGGGCCTCGGCGACATCGAGGGTGCCTTCGTAGATGGCACGGCCAGTGATGGCACCTACGATGCCTGGGGCCTTGGCGTCCAGCAGGGTCTTGATGTCACCCAGGTTGTGGATGCCGCCCGAGGCGATCACCGGGATCGAGGTGGCCGCTGCCAGCGCTGCGGTGAATGGCACGTTGCAACCCTGCATCATGCCGTCCTTGGCGATGTCGGTGTAGACGATCGCCGAGACGCCATCGGCCTCGAAACGCTTGGCCAGGTCGATGACCTGCACCGAGCTCACTTCAGCCCAGCCGTCGGTGGCGACGAAACCGTCCTTGGCGTCCAGGCCGACGATGACCTTGCCGGGGAAGGCCTTGCACGCTTCGGCGACGAACTCTGGCTGCTTGACTGCCTTGGTGCCGATGATCACATAGCTGACGCCGGCCTTGACGTAGTGCTCGATGGTTTCCAGCGACCGGATGCCGCCGCCGATCTGGATCGGCAGGTTCGGGTAACGCTTGGCGATGGCGGTGACCACCTCACCGTTGACCGGCTGGCCTTCGAAGGCGCCGTTGAGGTCGACCAGGTGCAGGCGGCGGCAACCACCCTCGACCCACTTGGCGGCCATGCTCACCGGGTCGTCGGAAAATACCGTGGAGTCTTCCATGCGGCCCTGGCGCAGGCGCACGCAGGCACCGTCCTTCAGATCGATAGCGGGGATAATCAGCATGCTCTTTCCTTCGTCAATTCAAGCGGCAAGCTGCAAGCGACAAGCTGCAAGCATGCGCGTCGTGTTTTCGATGGCGGTCCAGCTTTGGCTTGCAGCTTGAGGCTTGAAGCTTTCAGCTTTTTTCCAACGCCCACAGGTCGCTCTCGATGCTCTCGAACCGCTCCTTGAGGTGCAGCTGAACATCGGCAATCGCCCTGTTGTAGTAATGGGGTGCAATCTCTTTGCTGAACACGTCGAGGACCTCGGCCACCTCGAACGACCCCAGCTGCAGCTCGAAGCGGTCTTCGAGGAAGCGCTTGAGGGTGTCGAGCGCTTCGCGCTCCTGCTCGGGGGCCAGGGTGATGACGGGGGCCTTGATCTTCGACCTGCTCATTTACCAGCGCCCGTCCCAGGCGACGAAGTTCTGCAGCAGCTGCAGGCCATGGGTATGGCTCTTCTCCGGGTGGAACTGCACGGCAAAGCGCGAACCCTCGGCCAGCGCGGCAGCGAAGTCGACGCCATAATGGCCGCGACCGACCACCTGGCCCGGCTTGCCGGCATTGATGTAGTAGCTGTGCACAAAATAGAAGCGCGCACGATCAGAGATGTCGTGCCACAGCGGGTGGTCGACGGCCTGGGTGACTTCGTTCCAGCCCATGTGCGGCACTTTCAGGTGCTCACCACCTTCCTGCAGGTCTTTACCGAAGAAGCGCACCTGGCCAGGGAACAGGCCGATGCAGTCGACACCGTCGTTTTCTTCGCTGTGGTCCAGCAGCGCCTGCATGCCGACACAGATGCCCAGGAACGGCCGGTCCTGGCTGACTTCACGCACCAGGCTGTCGAAGCCCAGGCGGCGGATTTCGGCCATGCAGTCGCGAATCGCGCCCACGCCGGGGAACACCACACGGTCAGCCTCGCGAATCACCGCAGCATCACTGGTGACCAGCACCTTGCCGGCGCCGACGTGCTCGAGCGCCTTGGCCACCGAGTGCAGGTTGCCCATGCCATAGTCGATTACGGCTACCGTCTGCATTTACAGGCATCCCTTGGTCGATGGCATCTGCCCGGCCATGCGCTCGTCCTGGGTCACGGCCATGCGCAGGGCACGACCAAAGGCCTTGAACACGGTTTCGATCTGGTGGTGGGTGTTGTGGCCACGCAGGTTGTCGATGTGCAGGGTAACCAAGGCATGGTTGACGAAGCCCTGGAAGAACTCCTGGAACAGGTCGACATCGAAGCCGCCAACGGTGGCGCGGGTGTACGGCACGTGCATCTGCAGGCCTGGGCGGCCGGAGAAGTCGATGACCACACGCGACAGCGCTTCGTCCAGCGGCACATAGGCATGGCCGTAACGGAAGATGCCTTTCTTGTCACCGATGGCCTGGGCGAATGCCTGGCCCAGCGTGATACCGACGTCTTCGACGGTATGGTGATCGTCGATATGCAGGTCACCCTTGCACTCGATATCCAGATCGATCAGCCCGTGTCGGGCAATCTGGTCGAGCATGTGTTCAAGGAAAGGCACGCCGATATCGAATCGGGCCTTGCCACTGCCATCGAGGTTGATCGAGCACTTGACCTGGGTTTCCAGGGTATTGCGCTCGACGGAAGCCTTACGTTCGACCATCACCAGCTCCGCAAAATCATTGGGCGAAAAGGGCTCCATTATAGGCCCAGAACGCTCACGCTTGGAACGCGGATGACATATGGCATTGCAAGGGGCTGCTCTGCAGCCCGATCGCCGGCAAGCCGGCCCCCAGAGGCCTCCCCAAAACTCATGCTTGGTGGAGAAGCTTGCAGGAGCCGGCTTGCCGGCGATGAGGCCATCACAGCCAGCCAGTCAGCTGGCTGTGATGCACCTCAGTGGAACAACACCGCCGTCTTCTGCAGGGTAATCCACACCCCCCAGGCCAGCGGAATCACCACCACCGCCCAAGCGATCAGCACCAGCGGCAGGCTGCCAGGCGCAGCATGCCACTCCAGCGAACGCGCGCCGTCGGCACCTTTGTCGTGGCTCAGGGCACGCTCGGCCGCAAGCTCGGCATCGCTCATGAAGTGCTTGTCGGCCACCGGGCGCACCAGCAGGTTGCAGACGAAGCCCAGCACCAGCAGGCCAGCGAGGATGTACAGGGTCATGTCATAAGCCGCCGCACGCTCCACACCCGCCGCCAACTGGTACTCACGCAGGTAAGTGATCAGCACCGGGCCCAGCACGCCGGCAGCGGCCCAGGCCGTCAACAGGCGACCGTGGATGGCACCGACCATCTGCGTACCGAACAGGTCGGCCAGGTAGGCCGGCACCGTTGCGAAACCACCGCCGTACATGGACAGGATGATGCAGAACGCCGCTACGAACAGTGCCACGTTGCCCAGGTGGCCCATGTTCGGTACCAGGCTGTAGAGGCCCACACCCAAGGCGAAGAAGGCGAAGTAGGTGTTCTTGCGGCCGATGTAGTCCGAGAACGATGCCCAGAAGAACCGCCCACCGATGTTGAACAGGCTCAGCAGGCCGGTGAAGCCAGCGGCAATGGCGGCAATCTGCGCCAATTGTGCAGCGTTCAGCTCGCTGAAGCTCAGCTCGTTGCCCAGCAGTTTGCCGGCAAACACTTCCTGCAGCAGTGGCGACGCCATGCCCAGGATGCCGATGCCCGCAGAAACGTTCAGGCACAGCACCAGCCAGATCAGCGCGAACTGCGGGGTTTTCCAGGCAACGCTGACGTGCACGTGACGGTCGGTGACCATCGCATTGGCTTTCTTCACCGGCGCGGTCCAGCCTTCAGGCTTCCAGCCGGTCGGCGGCACGCGGTACGCCAGGGCGCCTGCGGTCATGAACACAAAGTAGATCGCCGCCATCACCACGAAGCTCTGCCACACACCCACTTCATGCTCATTGCCGAAGTGCCCCATCAGCGCAGTGGCCAACGGTGCACCGACCATGGCGCCGCCGCCAAAGCCCATGATCGCCATGCCAGTGGCCATGCCGCGCTTGTCCGGGAACCACTTGATCAGGGTCGAAACCGGCGAGATGTAGCCCAGGCCCAGGCCAATACCGCCGATCACGCCGGAGCCCAGCCACATCAGCCATAGCTGGTGGGTCTTCACGCCAATTGCCGAAATCAGCATGCCGCCGCACCAGCACAGGGCCGACACCAGGCCAGCCTTGCGCGGCCCGGCGTGTTCCAGCCAACCGCCCAGCACCGCTGCCGAGCAACCGAGGAACACGAAGAACAGGGTGTAGATCCAGCTCAGCATGGAAATGGGCCAGTCGCACTCGGCGCTGAACATGCGGGCAATGAAGCCCATGTCCGCCGAGCACGCTACCGGGGCCGTGATGCCGATGGCCTGGGACAGCGGCAGCCAGAAGACGGAAAAACCGTAGGCCATGCCGATGCACAGGTGGATGGCCAACGCGGCCGGGGGTACCAACCAGCGGTTGAAGCCCGGGCGGGCGATGATGCGCTCCTTCGACAGGAAGCTTGGCGCGCTGGCCACTGCTCCTGCCGTGATACTGCTGTTCATGGATGTGATCCTTATGTAGGTAGACGATGCGTGCGCATTGAATGCCCGGCTCTTCTGGTTGCACGTAAGGCTCGGCCGTTTCAGGGCAACGTCCCGCGACAATACGTCGCGGCCGCTTCGCAGGCGGCGAAAGAGTACCAGTTCGCCTATGACATGAAAGCAATCTGATATCGTTATTTTTTGCCCGGCTGAATCGGTATTGCTGCCAAGCCAGCAAAAAGGAACTGCCCAAACCACAACTGTCGAAAGCCACAACACCTGATCAATTGGTAGGAAATGCTCTGTATCTCTTGTCGAATACTCTGGGCATACCACTGCGGCGCTATACTCTGGCGCTTGAAAATCAAATACGGACTACAAGGACTCGCCCATGAAAGCGTTCGGCAAACTCCTGGGACTGGGGCTTCTCGGGTTGCTGCTGATCATCGTGGCGCTGGGCTTCGCCCTGACCCACCTCTTCGATCCCAACGACTACAAAGACGAGATCCGCCAGTTGGCGCGCGACAAGGCCCACGTCGAGCTGACCCTCAATGGCGACATCGGCTGGAGCCTGTTCCCGTGGCTGGGCCTGGAGCTTCACGAAGCCAGCATCGCCACCCTGAACAAGCCCAAGGAACCGTTCGCCGACTTGCAGATGCTTGGCCTGTCGGTACGCGTGCTGCCCCTGCTGCGCCGTGAAGTGCAGATGAGCGATGTGCGCGTCGAAGGCCTCAACCTGACCCTGAACCGTGATGAACAGGGCCATGGCAACTGGGAAGACATCGGCAAGCCGCTGCCTGCGCAAACCGACCCAACCGCCAGTGCACCTGCGCCTGCCGAGCAGCCCGGCGCACCTGCAGAGGGCAGCAGCGAACGTGCGGTCAAGCTCGACATCGACAGCCTGACCGTGAACAACGCCCGCGTGCACTTCAGCGATGCCAAGACCGGCCAGAGCTACAGCGCCGAAAGCATCCAGCTGAGCACCGGCCCGATTCACGAGGGCGCGAACATCCCGCTCAAGGCCAGCGCCTTCCTCAGCGCCAGCCAGCCGAACATGAAGGCACGCACCGAACTTGCCGGCGAGCTGCGCTTTGACCGCAAGCTCAAGCGCTACAACTTCGAGGACATGCGCCTGTCTGGCGAAACCTCGGGCGAGCCTCTGGCCGGCAAGACCATGACCTTCGCGGCCCAAGGCCAGCTGTTGGTCGACATGGCAGCCAACGTCGCCTCCTGGAATGGCCTGAAAATCTCGGCCAACCAGCTGCGCGCCCTTGGCGAGCTGAACCTGCGCGACCTGGACAAGACGCCGCAGCTCAGCGGTGGGCTGTCCATCGCCCAGTTCGACCTGCGCACCTTCCTCGATGGCGTCGGCCATCCGCTGCCGGCCACCAACGACCCCGCCGCCTTCAACAAGCTGGAGCTGGTCAGCCGCCTGCAGGGCACGCCAAGCAGCCTGGCCCTGGAAGACCTCGCCGTAAAACTCGACGACAGCACCTTCAGCGGCCGCGTTGCCGTCGAGGACTTTGCCAAGCAAGCCCTGCGCGTGCAGCTCAAGGCCGACAAGTTCGACGCCGACCGCTACATGCCGGCCAAGAGCGAAGCAGCCAAGGGTGCCACCGCAGCGCGCCAGAACGAGGTCAAGCAACAGGAAGCCAGCGCCATCGCCGGTGCCGGCAGTTCGCCGCTGCCAAACGCGCCCACCCAGGTTGCCTGGAGCAACGACAAGCTGCTGCCGGTGGACCGACTTCGCACGCTCGACCTGCAGGCCGACCTGGCCTTCGGCTCGTTGACCCTGGACAAGCTGCCGATCAGCGACGCGCAGCTGCAAGCGAACGGCCAGGGCGGCCTGATCACCTTGCAAACCTTGCGCGGTGGCCTTTACGACGGCAGTTTCGAAGCCAAGGGCACCGTAGATGTGCGCCCAGCCGTGCCGCAGATCGGCGTCAATACCAAGATCAACCGCGTGCCGGTGGAGCACTTCATCAAGGCTGAAGACAAAGACCAGGCCCCGCCGGTCAAAGGCCTGCTGACCCTGACCAGCGACCTGACAGCCACCGGTAACAGCCAGAAGGCACTGGTGGACACCCTCAACGGCAACGCAAACTTCACCATCAACGACGGCGTGCTGGTCAACGCCAACCTGGAACAGCAGCTCTGCCAGGCCATCGCCACCCTCAACCGCAAGACGCTCAGCGGCGAGCCACGCGGCAAGGACACGCCGTTCGAAGAACTGCGCGGCAGCCTGGTGGTGCGCAACGGCGTGGCCAGCAACCCGGACCTCAAGGCGCGCATCCCAGGCCTTACCGTCAACGGCCACGGCGACCTCGACCTGCGCGTGCTGGGCATGGACTACAACGTCGGCGTGATCGTCGAAGGTGACCAGCGTGCCATGCCCGACCCGGCGTGCCAGGTCAACGAGCGTTACGTCGGCGTCGAACTGCCGCTGCGTTGCCGTGGCCCGCTGGAGCTTGGCGCCAAGGCCTGCCGCCTGGACCAGGACGGCCTGGGCAAGGTTGCCGCCAAACTGGCCGGCAACCGCCTCAAAGACAAGATCGATGAAAAGCTCGATGAAAAACTCGGAGACAAAGTGAGCCCAGAATTGAAAGACGCGCTCAAGGGGCTGTTCAAGCGATGAGCCCTGCGCAGTTCTCCAGCGCCGTGCTGGACTGGTACGACCAGCACGGCCGACACGACCTGCCCTGGCAACAGGGCATCAACCCTTACCGGGTGTGGGTGTCGGAAATCATGCTGCAACAGACCCAGGTCAGCACCGTGCTGAACTACTTCGACCGCTTCATGCAGGCCCTGCCCACCGTGCAGGCGCTGGCCGACGCCCCGGAAGACGAAGTGCTGCACCTGTGGACCGGCCTGGGTTACTACACCCGCGCACGCAACCTGCAGAAGGCCGCCAGGATCGTCGTCGAGCAACACGGCGGCGAGTTCCCGCGCAGTGTCGAACAGCTTACCGAGCTGCCAGGTATCGGCCGCTCCACCGCCGGTGCCATTGCCAGCATCAGCATGGGTATCCGTGCGCCGATCCTGGACGGCAATGTCAAACGCGTGCTGGCCCGCTTTACCGCCCAAGCCGGCTACCCGGGCGAACCGAAGGTGGCCAATGCCCTGTGGGCCACTGCCGAGCGCTTTACCCCGCAACAGCGCGCCAACCACTACACCCAGGCGATGATGGACCTGGGCGCCACGCTGTGCACCCGCAGCAAGCCGAGTTGCCTGTTGTGCCCCGTGCGCAGCAGCTGCGAAGCGCACTTGCACGGCGAGGAAACGCGCTACCCCGAGCCCAAACCGCGCAAGGCCCTGCCCCAGCGGCGCACCCTGATGCCGCTGTTGGCCAACCATGAAGGCGCCATCCTGCTTTACCGCCGCCCGTCCAGCGGCCTCTGGGGTGGCCTGTGGAGCCTGCCCGAGCTGGACGCCATCGAGCAGCTCGATGACCTGGCCTACCAGCATGGCCTGCGCCTGGCCGAAAGCCGCGCGCTGGACGGCCTGACCCATACCTTCAGCCATTTCCAGCTGGCGATCGAGCCTTGGCTGGTGCGTGTCGACCCGGTCGGCCAGCACGTGGCCGAGGCCGACTGGCTCTGGTATAACCTCGCCACCCCGCCGCGCCTGGGCCTCGCCGCCCCGGTCAAAAAGCTGCTCAAACGCGCGGCCGACGAACTGATTGCAGGAGATGCCCGATGACCCGCACCGTGATGTGCCGCAAATACAAAGAACAACTGCCAGGCCTGGAGCGCCCGCCTTACCCCGGCGCCAAGGGCCAGGACATCTTCGAGCACATCTCGCAGCAAGCCTGGGCCGACTGGCAGAAGCACCAGACCATGCTGATCAACGAGAAGCGCCTGAACATGATGAACGCCGAGGACCGCAAGTACCTTCAGGGCGAGATGGACAAGTTTTTCGCCGGCGAAGATTACGCGCAGGCGGAAGGTTACGTTCCACCGGCCGAATGACCCCAAAAATCGTAAGCGACGGAATTAATTTAAAATTTTTTCAAAAAGTCGTTGACGAGCGGTCTGGAAATCTATTTAATTCACCTCGTCGCCCAGATAGCTCAGTCGGTAGAGCAGAGGATTGAAAATCCTCGTGTCGGCGGTTCGACTCCGTCTCTGGGCACCACCTTCAGCTTCTGGTGGTTGCAAAGTTACCCGAAGCGACAACAAGAAACCCGCCTAGTGCGGGTTTTTTGTTGTCTGGGATTTCTCATCCTGTTATGCCTACCCCGTATAGTTGACCCGCATCAACTAACCCCCTCTCGCTCAAACCCACAATTGCAGGCGAACATTCGAATCGACCTCGCAAGGACCTCCATGAGCGAAGAATCCCCCCTACTGCTCCCCGCCCCCGCCGAACCGACGCCCAGCACCACACCAAAGCCTCGGGCCCGCCGCGCCCGTCAGCGCAAACCTGAGCCATCCATCACCCAGGTCAGCCAGGAACCCGCAGCACTGGAAGTGGCCAGCGCGCCGAAAGGCAGCAACGAGGACAGCACCTCTGCCCGCCTGCCGGCGAGCTACCCCTACCCGACCCGCATGCGCCGCCAGGAATACGAGAAGGCCAAGCACGCGCTGCAGATCGAGCTGCTGAAGGTACAAAGCTGGGTCAAGGACACCGGCCAGCGCGTGGTAGTGCTGTTCGAAGGGCGGGATGCGGCAGGCAAGGGCGGCACCATCAAGCGCTTCATGGAGCACCTGAACCCGCGGGGTGCGCGCATCGTCGCGCTGGAGAAGCCTTCCGAGCAGGAAAAGGGCCAGTGGTATTTCCAGCGCTATATCCAGCACCTGCCCACGGCCGGTGAAATGGTGTTCTTCGACCGCTCCTGGTACAACCGCGCCGGGGTCGAGAAGGTGATGGAGTTCTGCACACCGCTGCAGTACCTGGAGTTCATGCGCCAGGCGCCAGACCTGGAGCGCATGCTGTGCAACAGCGGCATCCTGCTGTTCAAGTACTGGTTCTCGGTGAACCGTGAAGAGCAGTTGCGCCGCTTCATCTCGCGCCGGGACGACCCGCTCAAGCACTGGAAGCTCTCGCCCATCGACATCAAGTCGCTGGATAAATGGGAGGACTACACCGCCGCCAAGGAGGCAATGTTCTTCCACACCGACACTGGCGACGCACCGTGGACGGTGATCAAGTCCGATGACAAGAAGCGCGCACGGATCAACTGCATCCGGCATTTCCTGCATTCGCTGGATTACCCGGGCAAGGACCCCAGCGTGGCGTACGCGCCGGATGACTTGCTGGTTGGCCGGGCTTCGCGCGGGTTCGAGGAGGATGAAGGGCCTGCGCTCGACAGTTGAAGGCCGGGGCCTGCAAGGGGTGCTCCGGTCTGCTGGGCGCTAGCAACGCTTGGGTTTGCTCGGCAAGTGCGATTCAATACGCACATTTTCGCCCCCAAGGATTTCCAGCCCCATGGCCACCAATACCAAGCAACAGAAACGCGCCAAACGCGCCGCCAGCAAAGCCAAGCAAAACCGCATGGTACGCAGTGGCCAGGCAGTGAAAGCCAGCGCCGGTGACAGCACCAGCATCGAGCAGGTGTTCAACAAGGCAATGGAGACCGACAGCTATAAAGAGCTGTTCGTGAAGATGAAGGCCGCCCAGGAGACCAGCCTGGTCTCGATGATCTCGGTGTTCCTGGTCGACCCGCTGCTGGCACTGGTGCTCAAGGGCCACAAGGAAGAGCACGCCACCGACTACATCGTGCTGGTGTTCAACGCCTACCGCACCTGGCTCGATGGCGCCGACGAAGACACCACCATGGCCTGGCTGGAAAGCGACGAGTTCCAGGAAGCCTATATCGCTGCTTCCGAACTGGTGGCCAAGCAGCAACAGCAGCAGAAACAGTTCGGCTGAATGCTCACCGGCCCTATCGCCGGCAAGCCGGCGATAGGGCCAGACCAGGCAAACAAAAAAAGGCCGCACCCTACACAGGACGCGGCCTTTTCATTACAGCCAGCGCGGATCAGTTATCCAGCGCCACCCGCCCGGCAGCCTGGCGCTTGCGGTGCACCAGCAAGCCAGCCGCCACCACACCAATGCTCAGCAGCGCCGTCGCGATGATCTCCGCACGGTGATCCTCACGCAGCGCCATCACCACCAGCACGGCAACGATGAAGGCAATGCTCGCCCAGGTCAGGCCCGGGAACAGCCACATCTTGAAGTCGATCTTTTCACCGCGCGCTTCACGCTGGCTACGCATGCGCAGCTGCGAAATGGCGATCACCAGGTAAACCAGCAGCGCGATAGCGCCGGAGCTTGCCAGCAGGAACTCGAACACCTGGGCAGGCGCCACGTAGTTGGCGAACACACACAGGAACGCCGCAGCGGTGGACAGCAACACGGCCACATGCGGGGTCGCCGCCTTGGTGGTGCGCTGTGCAATAGCCGGGGCATCACCGCGCTTGCTCAGCGAGAACAGCATGCGCGACGAGGTGTACAGCGCCGAGTTCAGGCAGCTGGTTACAGCGATCAACACCACGATGTCGACGATCAGCTTGGCATTCGGCACGCCGATGCGGCTCAGCACGGTCTGGTACGAGCCGGCCTCGGCCAGCGCCGGATCGTTCCACGGCACCAGGGCCACGACCAGGAAAATCGACACCAGGTAGAACAGGCAGATACGCCAGATCACCGAGTTGGTGGCACGGCTGATCTGCTTGCCTGGGTCTTTCGATTCGGCAGCAGCGATGGTGACGATCTCGGTACCCATGAACGAGAACATGGTGGTCAGCATGGCCGCCAGCACGGCGCCCAAGCCATTGGGCATGAAGCCCTGGGTGTCGAACAGGTGGCTGGCACCGCTCACCTGGCTACTCGGCATCATGCCGAACATGGCGATACAGCCAACGACGATGAAACCGATGATCGCCAGCACCTTGAGCAGAGCGAACCAGAACTCGAACTCACCGTAGTTCTTCACACTGCACAGGTTGGTCAGGGTCAGCGCCAAGGTGATCAGCAGGGAGAAGGCCCAGAGGTCGACGGCGGGGAACCAGGCATGCAGGATTGCTGCAGCGGCGTTGGCCTCCAGCGGGATCACCAGCACCCAGAACCACCAGTACAGCCAGCCGATGGTGAAACCGGCCCAGCGGCCAATGGCGCGGTCGGCGTAGGTGGAGAACGAACCGGTATCCGGCGAGGCGATCGCCATTTCACCCAGCATGCGCATCACCAGCACTACCAGGGTACCGGCAGCGGCGTAGGCCAGCAGCACGGCAGGGCCTGCCGCCGCGATGGCGTGGCCGGAGCCGACGAACAGGCCGGCGCCGATAACGCCAGCAATGGACAGCATGGTCACATGCCGTTGTTTGAGCCCCTGAGCGAGGTCATTGGAATTGTTACCGCTCATAAAACTACCTTTGTAAGGAGTGGACCGCCCGACTGTGAGTAAAAGCGCGCCCGGGGGTTGATTTAGGCGTCGCTGCAATCGGCGGTTTCCATAGGGCAATAAGCGGGCCACCTACCCCATGCATTCATCAGGTGAAGTTGGCAGGCCGCAAAACAAGCGGCTTGCAGGGCATTCGGCCAAGCCCTGACCGAAAGGCCATCAAAAGCAATAGCAAAGGCCAGATTACAGAAATACCCACTTACAATCGCACCAAAGGTGCTCCTCGGTAACACCTTTGCACTGTTGCAAGGCATGAAAGTGCAACCCTGTGGTACAACCCTTCACTTGGATGGGCCTGTTGTGGGTAACCCCGAATACTCGCCAGCGACAGCGCCTTTAGCCGCAAATGGCCCAAAAGCGCTTCCCAGTGCTGCCCAAAGCTGGCACCATCGCGCCTTTTTTCATCAAGGCTATGGAGCTGGGCGAGACCCTCGCGGACATCTGCGCGACGTTGCGCTGCAGCGATGCGACAAACTGCCCCAGCATTGCCCAAAGCCCCTTGCGACCCTGTTGGCCGCCCTGATGCCGCTATGCTAGCTTGGCGCACGCCAGGAAGGCCGCCAACAGCTGGGAACGCACCCGAACACATGAGGACCGCACATGGCCCAGGCCACGCCCGCGCTGGAAATCCGCAACCTGCACAAACGCTACGGCGACCAGGAAATTCTCAAGGGCATTTCGCTGACCGCGCGTGACGGTGACGTGATCTCCATTCTGGGATCATCCGGCTCCGGCAAGTCCACCCTGCTGCGCTGCATCAACCTGCTGGAAAACCCGCACCAGGGCGAAATCCTGGTTGCCGGTGAGGCTCTCAAGCTCAAGGCCGCCAAGAACGGCGACCTGATCGCTGCCGACAACCGCCAGATCAATCGCCTGCGCAGCGAGATCGGCTTCGTCTTCCAGAATTTCAACCTGTGGCCACACATGTCGATCCTCGACAACATCATCGAGGCGCCACGCCGCGTGCTCGGCCAGAGCAAGGCCGAAGCCACCGAAGCCGCTGAGGCCCTGCTGAACAAGGTCGGCATCTACGACAAGCGCCACAGCTACCCCGCCCAGCTTTCCGGTGGCCAGCAGCAGCGTGCTGCCATCGCCCGCACCCTGGCCATGCGGCCTAAAGTCATCCTGTTCGATGAGCCAACCTCGGCGCTCGATCCGGAAATGGTCCAGGAAGTGCTTAACGTTATCCGCGCACTGGCCGAAGAAGGCCGTACCATGCTGCTGGTGACGCACGAGATGAACTTTGCCCGCCAGGTGTCCAGTGAAGTGGTTTTCCTGCACCAGGGCCTGGTTGAAGAGCAAGGATCGCCGCAGCAGGTCTTCGAAAACCCGACCTCGGCGCGTTGCAAGCAATTCATGTCCAGCCACCGCTAACGGAGCAACACATGCAGACTTACAAGAAATTCCTCCTGGCAGCTGCCGCCACGCTGGTGTTTTCGGCCAACGCCATGGCTGCAGAAAAACTGCGCATGGGTATCGAGGCGGCCTACCCGCCGTTCAACAACAAGGACGCCAGCGGTAACGTGGTCGGCTTTGACAAAGACATCGGCGACGCCCTGTGCGCCAAGATGAAAGTCGAGTGCTCGGTCGTCACCTCCGACTGGGACGGCATCATCCCGGCCCTCAATGCCAAGAAGTTCGACTTCCTGGTGTCGTCGCTGTCGATCACCGACGAGCGCAAGCAGGCCGTCGACTTCACCGACCCGTACTACTCCAACAAGCTGCAGTTCATCGCGCCGAAGAACGTCGACTTCAAGACCGACGCGAGCTACCTCAAAGGCAAGATCATCGGCACCCAGCGCGCCACCCTGGCCGGTACCTGGCTGGAAGACACCTACGGCAGCGACATCGACATCAAGCTGTACGACACCCAGGAAAACGCCTACCTCGACCTGATCTCTGGCCGAGTGGACGGCATCCTGGCCGACAAGTACGTGCAGTACGAGTGGCTCAAGAGCAAGGACGGCATGAACTTCGAGTTCAAAGGCGAACCTGTGGTCGACAGCGACAAGATCGGCATCGCCGTACGCAAGGGTGACCCGCTGCGCGAGAAGCTGAACAAAGCCCTGGCAGAAATCAAGGCTGACGGAACGTACAAGAAGATCAACGACAAGTACTTCCCATTCAGCATCGAATGATTCGCCCCGACCAGCGCGCCCTTGCGGCGCGCCGGTCCCTAGAACGACCCTGCCCATGAATATCGACCTGCACGGATTCGGTCCGGCCCTGGCGGCTGGCACCCTGATGACCGTAAAACTGGCGCTTTGCGCCTTGCTGCTGGGGCTGGTCCTGGGCCTGCTCGGCGCCCTGGCCAAAACCTCCCCGCTCAAGCCACTGCAATGGCTTGGCGGCTTCTACTCGACCCTGGTTCGCGGCGTGCCCGAGCTGCTCTGGGTCCTGCTTATCTATTTCGGCACCGTCGGCCTGATGAACAGCCTCGGCGAAGCCCTCAACATGCCCGGCCTGGAACTCAGCGCCTTCGCCGCCGGCGTGATCGCTCTGGGCCTGTGCTTCGGCGCCTACGCCACTGAAGTATTCCGTGGCGCCATCCTGGCGATCCCCAAGGGCCACCGTGAAGCCGGCCTGGCGCTGGGCCTGTCCAAAGCGCGCATCCTGTCGCGGATCATCCTCCCGCAAATGTGGCGCATCGCCCTGCCGGGCCTTGGCAACCTGTTCATGATCCTGATGAAGGACACCGCCCTGGTGTCGGTGATCGGCCTGGAAGAAATCATGCGCCACGCGCAGATCGGCGTGACCGTGACCAAAGAGCCGTTCACCTTCTACATGGTCGCGGCCTGCATCTACCTGGGCCTGACCGTGGTCGCCATGACCGGCATGCACTTCATGGAAAAACGCGCCGCTCGCGGCTTTGCGAGGGCCGAACAATGAACTGGGAAGTGATCATCAAGTGGCTGCCGCGCCTGGCCCAGGGTGCCACCCTGACCCTGGAACTGGTAGCCATCGCGGTCGTTGCCGGGCTGATCCTGGCGATCCCGCTGGGTATCGCCCGCTCGTCGCGGCACTGGTACGTGCGCGCCCTGCCCTTCAGCTACATCTTCTTCTTCCGTGGCACACCGCTGCTGGTGCAGCTGTTCCTGGTCTACTACGGCCTGGCGCAGTTCGATGCAGTGCGTTCGAGCAGCCTCTGGCCCTACCTGCGCGATCCGTTCTGGTGCACGGTGCTGACCATGACCCTGCACACCGCAGCCTACATCGCCGAGATCCTGCGCGGCGCGCTGCAGTCGATCCCCAAGGGTGAAATTGAAGCGGCGCGGGCGCTGGGCATGTCCCGTGGCAAGACGCTGTTCTACATCATGCTGCCCCGCGCTGCGCGCATCGGCCTGCCGGCCTACAGCAACGAAGTGATCCTGATGCTCAAGGCCAGCGCCCTGGCCAGTACGGTGACCCTGCTGGAGCTGACCGGCATGGCACGGACCATCATTGCTCGTACCTACCTGCCGGTGGAGATCTTCTTCGCTGCCGGGGTGTTCTACCTGGTGATCTCGTTCGTACTGGTGCAAGGCTTCAAGCTACTGGAGCGCTGGTTGCGGGTGGATGCCTGCCAAGGGCGTTAAAACCCCACGGGCTGCTCTGCAACCCACCGCCGTCAAGCCGGCTTGATGGCGGTGGGGCCCTTCACCTCAACCAGTGCCAAGCCCCATGCCCCCTTTCCTCCACAGCCACCAACTACGCGAACGCTTCCTGGCCCTCGACCAGTTCCTGACCGAGCACCAGCAGCTGTGGAAACCCAGGCCCTTCACCACCCTGCGCCTGGACTGGGAAGCCGAACACCCCGCACTGTCCGCCCACCTGCGCCAATGCAGCCTGAGCGATGCCGAAGCCGACCTTGACCCCCAGGGCGTGCCCGCACCTTTTCCACACCTTGCCCGGCAAGCCCAACAGCTCAGCGCCCTGGGCGAGCTGCCCGACACCGGCCTGCCCCCCGCCGCACACCGCCTGGACGTCAACGTCCCGGGCCGTAAGTGGCAGCAGATCGAGGCCTTCAGCCGCCGCCTGAACTTTCGCACGCAGACCCACCACTGGCTGGACTGGTGCTCAGGCAAAGGCTACCTCGGCCGCCGCCTGCTGCAGCCCGGCCAGCAGCTGACCTGCCTGGAGTACGACGCCCAACTGGTCAGCGCCGGCCAAGCCCTGAGTGACCACCACCAGTTGCCGGCAACCCACGTGCACCAGGATGTCATGGCAGCGGACAGCCGCCGCCACCTGGGCGGCGACAAGAGCGTGGTGGCCCTGCATGCCTGCGGCGACCTGCATGTGCACTTGCTGCGTGTGGCCAGTGAGCAAGGCTGCCGCCATCTCGCCGTGGCGCCCTGCTGCTACAACCGCATCCAGGGCGAGCAGTACCAGCCGTTATCCACAGCTGCGCAGCGCTCGGCGCTGCAGCTGTCGCTCCTCGACCTGGGCCTGCCGCTGAGCGAAACCGTGACCGCCGGCGCCCGGGTTCGCCACCAGCGCGACTGCTCCATGGCCCGGCGCCTGGGCTTCGACCTGCTGCAGCGCCGCCAGCGCCAGCGTGATGAATACCTGCCCACGCCGTCGCTGCCAGTTGCCTGGCTGGCCAAACCTTTCGAGCAGTACTGCCGCGACCTGGCCGAACTGCGTGAGCTTGAACTGACCATCAACCCCGACTGGGATGCCTTGGAAGCAGAGGGCTGGCAGCGCCTTGCCCAGGTGCGCAACCTGGAACGGGTACGCAATCTGTTCAGAAGGCCACTGGAAATGTGGCTGGTGCTCGAGCGCGCACTGTTTCTTGAAGAGCAAGGCTACGCCGTACGCCTGGGCACCTTTTGCGATTATCCACTCACCCCACGCAACCTGCTGCTGCTTGCCGAGCGCGACCGTTAGCCACAGCACAACCTGTGGATAAGTCTGTGAACAAGCTTGTGATGAATGGTTGGATCCAAGCGCTATTTCAAACGTTCGGCTTATTCCCGCCGCAGCTACAACCCCAGTAAAAACAGGCCTTTGCGCAAAGACCAGCGGTGCGCCGTATCGGCACGCCTTTCGCGCGAGGGGCTGATGCCTCTTGTGCATAAACAAAAATTCGATTAGGCAAACAGCGCTGGATTGGTGCAGCCGCTGCCTGATTGTGGGCGCCGGCTGCCCGGCCCCCACAGGTGCGTTCCAACTCAGTGCAGCTTGTTCTTCGCCATCTCGATATCGTTCATCAGTGCCTTGGCCAGCGCACTGAGGTAATCGGCGGCCCCCAGTAGCTTGTGGTCATCCTCCATGTCGCCTTCGCGCACCAGGTGCTTGATGTAGCCCAGCAATATCGAAACCTGTTCATAGGCGTCGTCCACAGGAATGCCGGGTTGTACGCGCAAGAGATCCACGGGCGGGTTGCCGACTTCGAGGAACGTCTCGATACCGGCTGTGGTGACAGGCTTTTTTTCAAGGCTCATGTGAACGACTCCCATCCTGCGCATCGTCCAAACGCCCCTTCGCATGCTGGATCAGCACATAGGCCGAATAAGCCGCATGGTTGGCATTTGCCAGCAGGTTCAGGCCGGGCTCGCCTGCGTGGTCACGGCAGTGGTCGTCCAGGGTTTCGACCACGACACGCAGGAGCTGGCCGGCGTGGGCGATGGCGTCGGGTGGGGATATGTCGCTGTGGATGGTGAAGTACGGGGTGGAGATGAGAGGGCGAGGTGGGTCTGGAACGATTTTCTTCATTTTTGAGATCCCTACATTCATTTAGGAGACCCCACCGCAATTCTTCTCACAGAAAAGAGGTGGCGACCGAACACGGGGTGAGAAACCGAGTGAATGTAGGAAGCTCGGCCAGACCGAGGTCTGCCCGTGCACGGTCACCATAAAAAGCAGCCGAAACATTCAAACGGGTTCTCACACCCGGTCACCAGGAATTGGCGACCCAGGAACGTTATCCCTGGGGCACTTCCCCGCCAACAGTGAAGCTTCGGTAGCGCTCGTAGGATAATTCCCAAGTGCTCCAGTACTGAAGCATTTGGTTTCAGATTCAGAAATACCTTACAGCTGCGCTCCGATAGAAAGAGCGCAACAGCCCCTGTGGGGCACGCCTTCCCGGGTGAAAGCACGCTGCCACAGGGGGCTTTGACTCAATGCAACTTGTTCTTGGCCATCTCGATATCGTTCATCAGTGCCTTGGCCAGCGCACTGAGGTAATCGGCGGCCCCCAGTAGCTTGTGGTCATCCTCCATGTCGCCTTCGCGCACCAGGTGCTTGATGTAGCCCAGCAATATCGAAACCTGTTCATAGGCGTCATCCACAGGAATGCCGGGTTGTACGCGCAAGAGATCCACGGGCGGGTTGCCGACTTCGAGGAACGTCTCGATACCGGCTGTGGTGACAGGCTTCGTTTCAAGGCTCATGTGAACGCTTCCCCATCCTGCGCATCGTCCAAACGCCGCTTCGCATGCTGGATCAGCACATAGGCCGAATAAGCCGCATGGTTGGCGTTTGCCAGCAGGTTCAGGCGGGGCTCGCCTGCGTGGTCACGGCAGTGGTCGTCCAGGGTTTCGACCACGACACGCAACAGCTGGCCGGCGTGGGCGATGGCGTCGGGTGGGGAGATATCGCTGTGGATGGTGAAGTACGGGGTGGAGATGAGAGGACGAGGTGGGTCTGGAACGATTTTCTTCATGGCTTAATCCTTATTCACTGAAAATGCATGCCACCAAATCTTTCTCACGGATTTGGGTGGCAGCCGTACGCGGGGTGAGAAACCGAGGGAATAAGGAAGCCCGGCCAGACCGAAGTCTGCCCGCGTACGGCAGCCATAGGGCTACCGCTTATTCACAGTCGGGTTCTCACACCCGGTCACCAGGAATTGGCGACCCAGGAACGGTATCCCTGGGGCACTTCCCCGCCAACAGTGAAGCTTCGGTAGCGCTCGTAGGATAATTCCCAAACCAATCGAACATGAAGCATTTGGTTTCAGATTCAGAAATACCTTACAACTGCGCTCCGAGCGAAAGAGCACCACCTCAACTTTTGGAGCGGGTTTACCCGCGAAGAGGCCTGCACAGTCATCACAATGCGAAGCAGATCCACCGCGAGCCCGGCCCAACGGTGTATGATCCGTCCCCCAAATCATTAAAAAGCTACGTCGCGCGCTGCCCCGCCAGCCACGCGACCGTCTGGCGTTGCGCCAGATTCGACATGGACTAACGGACCTAGACATCGTGCCCCACGCCAAATCCCTTGCCCTGCTGACCCTCTCCCTGGCCCTGACTGCCTGCTCCAATGGCAGCGGCACCACGCCACAGCACACCAGCAACCTGGACTGGAACACCCCCGGCATGCAGCTGGGCGGCGACAACGGCCTGCCCCTTCGCGTAGAAAGCCCCTGCCGCAAGCGCGGTTGCGACAACGACAAGCTGTTCTTCAACCCCGCCAAGACCGAACCAAACGTCAACACCATCCACCGCGGCTGGTAGGAAATTTCTCCTTTTAAGCCGGTGACTTAGGTCATTTTCAAACAATCGCAAGGAAGTGGTTTACAGGCGCCAACCGATCGTTATAATGACGCCCCATTGCCGGTATAGCTCAGATGGTAGAGCAACTGACTTGTAATCAGTAGGTCCCGGGTTCGATTCCTGGTGCCGGCACCATTCAAGGTTCCATAGAAAGCTTTCAAAATCTCTGGAACCCCCGAAAAACCCGCCTTCTGGCGGGTTTTTTCGTTTTGGCGTTCCGTCGGATGCCAAGGCATGCTCGTGAAGCCCAACGGTTGTAAAGGCTGGCGGCTCAGGTACGTGAAGCCCAATGGCCGCGAGGGCCTGACTTCACTCGGCAATTATCCGGTGGTCGGGCAGGCTAACGCTCGCCGTGAGCGCTTCGAGCTCGAACAACAAATCGTCAACGGCATTGACCCTATACAGGCCAAGGTGCCAGGTAGTGGCCTTGCTTGAGCAGATCCACTCGATCACCGGCAAGTTCGAGAGGTGTTCGCGGGGGATGCCAAGCCGTGGAAACCGATGTCCGAGAACACGGTGAATGCCGCGCTTAGGACGATGGGCTACGACACCAAGGTGGATATCTGCGGCCACGGGTTCCGAGCCATGGCGTGCAGTGCGCTGGTCGAGTCCGGGTTGTGGTCGGAGACGGCTATCGAGCGGCAGATGAGTCACAAGGAACGCAACAACTTACGGGCCGCCTATACCCACAAGGCCGAGTTCCTCGAAGAACGCCGGATGATCATGACCTGGTGGAGCCGGTATCTAGAGGCAAACCGCGAGGACCATGTGACGCCGCATGAGTTTGCCAAGCAGACGGGCGAGAACGTCACGCGCCTTCGCAGTGCCAAGGGGACCGAGTAACCCGCCGCACCACCACCTCAAACTCGCTGTGAAGTTACCCACAGCACCGCATGAAGCTCCTCCGCGCGGGTCCTTTCAAACGGGGCTGCAAAGCCGCACCGTTTGAAAGGACCATACCTAAGAAAAAAACTGCTGGCACAGATTACGTCTGTGGAAAACCACTGATGTCCACCGGGGGATAGTTTTATCCACAGGCGCTAAATCCCTGATATCGCGCTGCTTGACGAATATTGCCCACAAGCGTAGACCGGGAGTCGCAAGAGCTGTCGATGACAGCACCCCAGGTGACCCGAGCCTTAAAGGTCACGCCGCTCCTGCGGTGGTTCACCCGCAAGTACGATTCGCGTCCGGCAGCTCGTACGGTCACTACCCATGTGATGGATGCCACCTCAATATCGTTGCCCCTGCGGCAACCACCCTACCCATCTGCTCAGCAGCAGCCTATTCGCTTGGCCATTTCACGTGCGCCAACCTGCGCCCGTCTCTTTCACCGGAAAGAGACGGGCGCTCCTGACACTGCTGCAGCCCTCATCGCATTTGGCTTTGCGGCAACTTCACTCGTGACAATCGGCGTGACAAACGCCGATGTCATCAGCAACAGCGCTGTAGATGATGGTGCCGCAGACCAAGGAATGGACTGCACCTGACTGACAGTCAGGCATGCCCCGGTCATCGCATTGCTGCGTTCACCCGGCTCAGGATATCGCGGCACTGGTCTCGTCAGCCAATGCAGCCTCCGCCCGCCCATCGGTTACGGTGCTCAGGAGGCCAGATCATGAGATGCCCTTGCTCCCGGACGTAAGGAGCCGCCAGTCCCGCGTTAGAGGACATCCCCACAGGTCGCAGGGGCCTTGATCCCTGATAACACTCAGCATTCTTGGCGGGATGAAGTGAGGGACAAGAACGGAAAGAGATTGGGCCGGTTCCTGACCAGTAGGATCCACAATGAGAAGCATGATGGGTCTCAATTTTTCCAGACTGGCTACCTGCTGCGACATAGCGTCCAGCTCGAAGCACCAGCCCAACCTCTTTACTTATGTGGCGTAACAAGATAGCGTTCGTGATAGCCATAAGCCATGATGGTTGTCGTCGGATGAAGCTTTCTCTATACAGACTGGGCTGCTATAAATGCTTTTGAGCTGGGAGTTAGACACCTATGTATGTAATAATTCCCAGCTAGGCACTTAAAGTTTGTTTATGAGCAAAGGTATATCATGTTAGATGCAAGGGACGCCGCAAGAATATTTAGCAGTAGAGAATTGAACGCATTGGCTAATGGCGACCTGTCCCTTGTGTCAAAAGTAGCAGTCAGCTTTTTCGAATCACTGCAGAATACCTTTCAAGTCAGAGACGTATTCGACGCATGCTATGAAGAACTTAGAAAAAGCTATAAACACGAATACTACATAAAAAACCTGATAGCAAAGAAAATTCTCATTGGAAAGCATTCGCTCAACACGTCAACCCTGCTAAGTGAGTTTCGAGCTGGCACAAACAAAGCCGACTGCGTAATACTCAACGGGGAAAGTACGTGCTACGAAATAAAGTCGGAATACGATGACACGTCGCGACTACCGAATCAATTAGAGTCTTATTTGAAACTGTTTGACAAAGTCAACGTTGTCACAACTAAATCTCACGCTGACAAAGTAGACAAAATCGCCCCGCTGTCAGTAGGCATATTTATTCTGAGCAAGAGAGACTCTCTAACTCAAATAAGACCCGCAATCACCTCAAGCAATCCCATTGACACAGATATGTTGATGGCTTCTCTACGAAAACCCGAGTACCTTTCTATCGTCAAGGCGCTAACGGGCGAAGCACCTAAATGTGCCAACACTAAAATCTATAATGAATGCAGAGATATCCTTCGAAGCGCTGACTCTGCGACCTTAAGACGCCTTTTTTGTAGCACATTGAAAAAAACCAGAAAAAATGACAAAGGTTACATATCAGCTTTGCCATCCAGCCTTCTTATGGCGGGCCTAGAGTACTCTATGTCATCAGCAGTAAAACTACGTCTTTTAGAAAGTATGAACACCTACATAAGTAAGGAAGCTCTATGTACTACCCGATCATCAAGGCCAAGCGACATGAATTAAAAGCGGCAAGCCAATTATCTAGCGTAATTGGCAGTAACAAATTTAGGCCTGTAATAGAACCCGTCAACCTCGGCCTCGCCCCATTGGCGAAAACAATCGACGCATTATCATCTGCCTCGATAATCCCTATCGTAGTTATAAATCCCACCCAAGGCGATTACTCCTCCAGCCCTGCGATAGACGTCTACTTTCAATTACAAAACAACAAATCATCGGCAAACAAATTTCTTCCTTGCATCAAAGTAAAGAATTCATATGATTTAGCATCTTTGCAGCTACTGGATAAGCACCCCACTGCTGCAGTGTATTTCGAAAGTAACATATCAGCTTCTTCAATCGCTAAAATTTCCGAATCCCAACTCGTACTAGCAAACCCCCAGAAGAATGAAGCAGAGATACTTTCCAAAATCAAATCCCTCGTTCTATACACAGATAGTTTTGCAAAAAAGAAAAGAAATGCAGACTATGATGATGTTTCTTTCTACTCGAACCTTCATGCCACTTATAAACAAGTTTCTAATGCTATCGGCTTTGGGGACTTCACAATAATGGGCGAGGAGTATAGCGGCAGTGGTGGACCGGCTTACGTGGTTGCAATTCACGTTTCCCACATTGAAAAAAACAACTCTAACGCTATGTACGTAAGGCATTTCTGCTCAACATCTGACAGTTTGATCACCGCTAACACTCCCGGCAAATATCTAGAAGCGTTGAAAGACCTTGTAGCATTTGACAAATCTAACCCTTGGGTTCTTGACCGAACCATCGGATTAAAAGAGTTTTACTCCTCCTATGAGCAAAGCCATTTCCCTGGGCTTGGACTCGTAAAAGAAATGTCAATAAAGCATCACATACAAACGACTTGCAACCTCTGTTGAGCGGCAGGAGACCTTAGACATGCGCTTTGACGGTGAATATCAAGAACTGCGCAACCGGTTAGCTCAATTAGATCAAGCGGGAACTTGGAAGGAGGTAAATCCTAACCAACATCAATTCAGGTCGAACAGCGGCGGCATACTGAATTGGTACCCGACCACTGGAAATATGACGTTTCAAGGCAAGCAACTGGCCTCAGAGGAACTCAGTCGCGTGGTAGGCGACCTATTGACTTCAGCTAGTCAATCACAGTCTGAACAGCAGTTAGAAGATGATGCTAAAGCAATTCAAAGCCTATCGATTGAGACCGAGTCAGAACCTTCTTATCTAGATGACTCTTACTCAGACTCCGAGTTAGTCATAGCGCTTGTAGGATCAATTGGCACGAATTTAAAAGCGGTAGCCGAAATCCTAGAAGAGCGACTCAAAGCCTTTTCTTACACCACGGAACACATAAAAATATCTTCTGATGTAATTGCAATGCTGGGCAACCCTCCAAAGCCTGGGCCGAATGAATATGATCGGATACATGGCTTCATGGAGGAAGGCAATCGTTTAAGGAAAGAATATAAAGACAACTCAATATTGGCACTAGGTGCAGCAGCAACCATCAATCAGAAGCGTAATGCAGCACCTCGAAGACGAGCATATATAATAAACTCTCTTAAAAACCCCGACGAGGTGCAACGACTAAGGAAGATCTACGCTGGTGGTTTTTTCCTCTTGGGAGTGCATGCCGACCATGAACGCCGAAGAAATTATTTGGTTAAAGATTTAAGATTAAATGACGACGACGCGTCAAGATTAATTGACAAAGACGCCAACGAACGCGAAGGGCACGGCCAACACACTCGCGACACTTATCACCTCTCCGATTTCTTTATCGACTTCGGCGCGAATCATGACTTATTGAAGATGCAAATATGGCGAGTCCTAGATTTGCTTTTTGGCAAGCCATATGTCACGCCAACTTTCGATGAATATGCAATGTTCATGGCCTTCTCAGCATCCTTACGTTCTGCTGACTTATCTCGTCAAGTTGGTGCAGTTCTGACTAGAGAGCAGTGCATTATATCTACAGGTGCTAATGATGTGCCTAAAGCTGGCGGGGGGCTATATTGGCCAGAGTTAAACGATGCACACGAAATAGTTGACCAGCCAGATGGCAGAGACTACATGCGAGGAGAGGACTCAAACGCTGTTCAGAAACGAATAATAATAGACGAGATTATCAATTCTATCCCTCCTCAACTTCGAGAAGAAATGGCCCCGTACATTCGGAATAGTCGAATAAAAGACATTACTGAATATGGTCGAGTTGTACATGCTGAGATGGAGGCTTTACTCTCAGCTAGTAGGTCTTCAATAAGCGCTTCGAATGCATCGCTATATTGCACTACTTTCCCATGCCATAACTGTGCTAAACACATTATTGCAGCTGGGGTTGCACGAGTCATTTATGTCGAACCTTACCCAAAGAGTAAGGCTCAACAATTCCACTCTGACGCTATAACGCTCGGACAGACCGGAAACGGCGTTCTATTCCAACCGTTCATCGGTGTGGGGCCACGAAAATTCTTCGATCTATTCTCTACAAATCAGGGAAGCGGCTATCCTATAATTCGCAAGACGGACGAAGGCCAGAACGTAGCATGGTCTGAATCAACAGCAAAACTGCGGATTCAGATGCTTCCATGCTCGTATATAGAACGTGAAAGCCTAGCGGCAGCGCTGTTATCCACATACCTAAAAGGAGATTCAGATGGCCGGAACTAGACAGGATTTTTTACGGCACCTTGATGAGTCACGACGGGATGTTGAGAAATGGCCATCTTGGAAGCAGGAGGCCTTGAAGGCATCCCCCGAAAAAAATGCATCCAGTAAGTCCCAACTCCAGGCCTCCCTTCCTAAACGCTAAATAGAAATCAGGGGCTTATGTTTTTTAAGCCCCCTTTCGCTCAACGCCTTTGTCTAGGGCCTTTTCGGATTGATTCAACAAAATACAGATAGAAATTACCTATATACCCAGAAAAGGGTACGTAAGGGGATACGATTTTTCCCCACAATTTAAAATCACATAAAATCAATAAGATAAGATTAATTTCGACTCCTGGTGCCGCACCATACGCAGTATCAAAAGAGGCTCACCGTAAGGTGGGCCTTTTTTATTTTCGCTGTCCAGAACAGGTCTGCCCCGCCAAGCTCAGGCAGCCTTCTGCCCCAACGTTTCCCAGCCCAAACAGGCCAACGCCAATGTACGCGGCACAGCTTCTCGACCACTGCTATATCGGCTGATGCTACGTGCGCTAACGCCCAGTGCTTCGGCAGCCTGATCGAGCGTCATCCGATGCCGCAGGCGCCAGCGGATGAAAATCCGCGTGTTTTCATCCGGCGCTGTCTGGGCAAGGGCGTCCAGCAACAAGGTGTCTGCACCGATTTGAATATCCAGCGCAGGCCATTCCACTGACCAGCCCCCGTCACCCAATACAGCACCTTGGAACGCCTCACGCTTGGCAAGAGGTGCCAAGCCTGGATACGTGGCAAGCGCGTCACTCATATCCAAGTCGAATCGCTGACCATTGGTAAAAGTCAGCTCCAGCCGTGCGCCGGGCCGTGCCTGAACAGCCCGCAGGCGGGGACGCTTCATCGATGCCATTTCATCCACTCCTTCAACAGATCGGCCTGATTGGCCGCGACCCACGCTAGGGCCTCTTGCACCACTTTGGCTGGTGCCTTGCCCTGTGTAACGACAACAGATTCAAGGCTGATCACCACGTCTACACCGCCACCAGTCAGGTGCACATGCGGCGGTAAGTGGTCCCGCTCTCTTAGCTCGATGCGGTACTTGTCACGAAATCGGTGTTTGGTAGACATGATCTGAAGATATCGCCAAATTGGCGATGCATCAAGTGATGGCTATTCTGTGAAGGTCACGCCGCTCTGCGGTGCGTCACTCCCCAGGCTAAGCCAACCTTCTGCCCTGACGTCCCCCAACAAGTCGCGATGGCTAGACGCCCTGCGAAGCTAGAGGCCAAGCGTGACGTGGCTCTCAGCCTAGTTCTGGATTGTTGGAGCGTGGTACTAACTGGGAGGGACAGGGAAGGCTTGAAGCTGCCCCGAAGACGTCAGCTCAATGCTGCAAGCACATGCTCAGGGTCATTGTGTATTGCACGAAGCAGAGCACGAGCGGGGCCTTCCGGCTCGCGGCGGCCTTGTTCCCAATTTCGTAGGGTCCCTACAGCAACATTGATGCGTTTGGCGAAGGCAGCCTGGGAGAGACCAGTTACTTGGCGGATTTTTTTGACCTGAACAGCATCAACGTGGAACTCGCGCGAAGGCTGGCGCTCACCGCGATCGATCTCATCCATCTGTGTCATGCTTTCCACTAGACGATCGAAGAGATTATTTTCCAATACTTCCACCCTTTGTTGATTACGCGAAGCTTCGCTTTCTGTTCATCTGCCCAGGTATCCACGATGCCATTGCGATAGATCGGAACCAAGCCGTATCTAGCTTACCGACATTACATAATAATTCAGTCTGTATTTTCCGCAGCCGCTCAAAGACGCAAAGCCCGCCACAATGGCGGGCATATTTATGCACTCTAGACAAGCATGCCTTGTCAGTTACTGACTGATCTCCTACAGGCCCAGGCCACCTTTGAGCCTGGCGAACATCCTGTTCAAATATTTTTCCCTAGTTATTTCATTTACTGAAACTGGTTAACACCGACAACCCTATTAGGCTTCTTGCAACACTCTAAGTGCAGCTGATGCTAAAAAACCGGAACGGCTTTTTTGCTCAGGGTGATGTTTTACATACTCGTCGATACGATTAAGCAAGTGGCCAGGCAGGGTTATATTCAACCTCTCAGCCTTGCCTAGATATTTCGTTATATCAATACCAACTACTGCCCAAGTGCAGCCTGCATACTCAGGGTTGGCCGAATGGACGGTCAACTTATTAGCGGTAGGAATCGCCGCTCCATCCTCGGCCAGTAATTCCAAGTGACCTTCGATCGCTTCTTTGGCCATCGCCATAGCATCGTCGAGATCATCACCAGCTGAGAAACAGCCCGGAATATCTGGAACGTCGATACCCCAAGCGTGTTGCTCATCGCCAGGAAAAATCACAACTGGATAAAGCACTGAGTTTCCTCCTCGGACGCTGGAATGGCCAACCACGGACCTGTCAACACTATAACCACCAAGGGATATGGTGCGAAAATTGTTGTCACCAAAAAATACATGAAGGAATCTGCGTAATTGCACCTCCAAGGCAGCTCGGTAGGTGCAAGCCTTAAACGCCCTATTCACCGCAAATGACATGTTCCACGGGTCTCCATAAATCCCTCCGCACCCACCCGCTTACAGGCTGACCTACAGGGCTGGGAATCGTGCACAAAGCCACACCCCAGCCCGTCATCAGGTAACAGTGTTTTACCAATTGCCATGGTTTTCCGCGCGCCCAGTTTCCCTATCCTTGCCCCGGTCATCCTGCCTGCGATGGACCCATGAAACACTCTCTACCCAGCCGTTACGCCTGCCTGGCCATCTGCCTGATTTTCACCTGCGCCAGCCTTCCCCTGCTTGCCACGCTCACCTGGCTCTGGCCGCTGACGGTGATCACCGCCCTGCTCAGCCTGGTTGGCCTGAACGACCTGCGCCAGAGCCATCACGCAGTACGGCGCAACTACCCGATCCTGGGCAACATCCGCTACCTGATCGAAACCATCCGCCCGGAGATCCGCCAGTACCTGATAGAAGGCGACGACGACAAGCTGCCCTTCTCCCGTTCGCAACGGTCGCTGGTCTACGCCCGGGCCAAGAACGAAAGCGCCGAGAAAGCCTTCGGCACTCTCAACGATGCCTATAAACCCGGCTTCGAATTCATCAGCCATTCGATGGTGCCGGTGGCAACCCCGGACCCTGCCTCGTTCCGTATCGCCATTGGCGGGCCGCAGTGCCGGGTGCCCTACTCGGCGTCGATCTTCAACATTTCGGCCATGAGCTTCGGCGCACTCAGCGCCAACGCCATCGCGGCGCTGAACCGCGGCGCGCGCATGGGCCGCTTTGCCCATGACACCGGTGAAGGCAGCATCAGCCCTTACCACCGTGAGCATGGCGGCGATCTGATTTGGGAAATCGGCAGTGGTTACTTCGGCTGCCGTACCGAGCAAGGCCGCTTCGACCCGCAGCGCTTCGCCGCCCAGGCCTGTGACCCGCAGGTGAAGATGATCGAGATCAAGCTCAGCCAGGGCGCCAAGCCCGGCCACGGCGGCATCCTGCCAGGGCACAAGGTCAGCGCTGAAATCGCCGCCACCCGTGGCGTGCGTGTGGGCGAGGACTGCATCTCACCGGCGGCGCACAGTGCCTTTCGCACGCCGCTGGAGCTGCTGCACTTCGTCGCTCAACTGCGTGAGCTGTCCGGTGGCAAACCCGTGGGCTTCAAGTTCTGCCTGGGCCACCCGTGGGAATTCATGGGCATCGCCAAGGCCATGCTGGCCACCGGCATCACGCCGGATTTCATCGTCGTCGACGGCAAGGAAGGCGGCACCGGCGCGGCGCCGCGCGAGTTCAGTGACAACATGGGCGTGCCCATGCGTGAAGGGCTGATGTTCGTGCACAACACCTTGGTAGGCCTGAACCTGCGCTCGAGCATCCGCATCGGTGCGGCGGGCAAGATCGTCAGCGCCTTCGATATCGCCAGCGTGCTTGCCATCGGCGCCGACTGGGTCAACTCGGCGCGCGGTTTCATGTTCGCCATCGGTTGCATCCAGTCGCAGAGCTGCCATACCAACAAGTGCCCGACCGGTGTGGCCACCCAGGACCCGTTGCGCCAGCGTGCGCTGGTGGTGCCGGACAAGGCCCAGCGGGTCGCCAGCTTCCACCGCAACACCCTCCACGCCCTGGCCGAGATGCTGGCGGCCGCCGGCCTGGAGCACCCCTCGGAGCTCAAGCCCAAGCACCTGGCACGGCGCATCAGCACCAGCGAGATAAGCCTATTTTCGGATTTGCATCAGTTCCTCAAGCCCGGCGAATTGCTCAGCGGCTCGATCGAAAGCGAGTTCTATGCGCGGATGTGGCGGATGGCGCGCAGCGACAGCTTTGCACCGGAGACGGGGGAAGTGGTTGTAACGAAAACGGCTCGCACAAAAGAAGCAGAGCCTGCTTGAAGGGCAGAATTGCCGGGCATCTGCACCGGCCTCATCGCCGGCAAGCCGGCTCCCACAGGCTGTGGAAGCCGGCTTGCCGGCGAACGGGCTGCGAGGCAGCCCTCTGCCAGATCAGTATCAGAAGATGCTGATCGGGTACTCGACGAATACGCGGACTTCGTTGCCGTCGTCGTTGTAGCCGTTTTGCTGTACAGCGTTGTTGGTGCGAAGGAACGAGCTGCGCAGCTTGATCGACAGGTCCTTGGCCGGGCCGTCCTGGACGACGTAGCGGATCTGGTTGAAGATCTCGCGCTCTTTGCCTTCGCCGAAACCTTGAGGGTTAGCGTTGTTGCGGGTGTTGATGTTGTCACCCACCACGTAGGCCAACTTGTAGGTCAGGCCCGGGATACCGTAGGCACCGAAGTCCAGGCCGTAGCCCAGCTGCCAGGAACGCTCGTCTTCGGCGTTGAAGTCGGACCAGTAGGAGTTGGCCAGGTAGATGGTCGAACCACCGTCACCCACGCCACCTTCGTTCTGGTACCAGCCGTAGTTGTAGCCGGTGCTGCCAGTGCTGCGCTGGTGCGCGAGGGTGAACGAGTGTGCACCGTAGGCGTAGGTAGCGGCCAGGCTCCAGATGGTGTTGGAGTCGCCGTTCAGGCCGGCAGCCTGGACGTACTGCTTGTCGATGTCCGACTTGTAACCGTTGAAGTCCAGGGTCAGGGACTGGTCGTTGGCGATCGGGAAGACGTAGTTCAGGCCCAGGTAGTGCTTCTTCATCACGTCTTCGTTGTCTGCGGTGTACAGCGAAGCGGTGAAGTTGTCAGTGAACTTGTAGCTGCCGCCGAAGACATTGATCGACTTCAGGCCGCCACCGTCACGACGCTCGGCGCTCTTGCGCGCTTCCTGGGTGAAGCGGCCGGCGTTCAGCTCAAGGCCCTGGATTTCCTTGGAGGTGATCAGGGTACCGGTGAAGCTTTCTGGCAGCAGTCGGCCATCATCGTACTGCAGCACTGGCAGGGACGGCATCTGGTCACCGTACTTGAGCACGGTGTTGGAGATGCGGAACTTCACAGCCGCGCCGGCACGGGCCAGGTCATGCGGGCCGCTGGCGTTGCCGTCGGCGTTCTTGGTGTTTCCTGGCTTGAAGAAGTCAACGCCAGCGCCACCATTGTGGCCCTTGCCGCCGTCCAGGCGTACGGCATACAGGCCGAACGCGTCAACGCCCACGCCCACGGTGCCTTGGGTGAAGCCGGAGGAGAAGTTGGCGATTGCCGCCTGGCCCCATTCGATCTGGTCATCGGTACCGTGTTTCTTGTCACGGTTGATGTAAGCGTTACGCAGAAGAACGTTTGCGTGGCTGTCTTCGATGAAGCCCTTGCTCTCGGCCTGCTCGTTGGCCTGGGCCTGGGTCGCGGCGATCATCGCCAAAGCGACCAGGCTGATCCTGGTTTTCAACATCTTGTTTTCCTTATTTCGTAATCAAAAACGCTCTGCAATATGACGCCAGGAACCAACGCCCCTTCGTAGGTTCGACGCTATGCGGATCCGAACTGAAAGGCCCGCCGATGGTCGTGTGGCGGGCCTTGTGCAGCAGCATGGCCAGGTCATGGCCAGCAGGCGTTGGCCGAATCCTAGCCGCGTGCGATTACAAATGTCAAAAACTCGTGAAATGCAGGTCGATATAACCAAAATAATGCGATCGAACAGGGCATTTCCTTGCATGTTCGCGCTATCAGCGGGCAATTTATCTTGGGTCAGGTAAGTCGCTTTGTCGCGTAGGGCAATTCTGGGATTAAGTGTTACAGGGCCGGCCTTGGCCCCCACAAATGAAAACGCCACCGCAAGTGCGGTGGCGTTTCTCAAGGGTGGTGCGGGCTCCTGCCCTGTTCAGTGCCACACGCCCAGCAGCGCTTCCAGCTCCGCATCGCTGATCAGGCCCTGCGGGTAGCGGCCATCCAGCAAACGTCGTGGGTCGGTCGTCCTGACCCGATTGCTTCCATGGTGTTTCAACCAATGTGCCAAGGTTTTCAGCGCTTGGTGATTTACTGCCGATGGGCGCAAAGCCGTCTCACTTGCTGTGTTCATGTCTACACGTACTCCTTACCCCGTGAGCGGCTAATCTACGTCTTGATTGTTACAGAACGGAGTGACCGTACTGCTGAGTTAACTCCCTGAAAACAATACAAAACATATGCCATTTCGACATGCCGGACGTCGCGGCCCAAAAAAACCCGTCAGGCGACGGGCTTTTTCTGCAGCGTTGCTTCAGCGCTTGACCGGCGCCGGTTGCTGCTGAGTCAGGCAGTGGATGTTGCCACCGCCCAGCAGCAGCTCACGCCCGGGGATCATCACCACTTCGTGGTCCGGGAAGACCTTGGCCAGAATGGCTCTGGCCTGGGCATCTGCCGGGTCATTGAAGCTTGGCGCGATGATGCCGCCGTTGACGATCAGGAAGTTCACGTAGGACCCGGCCAGGCGTACAGACGGGTCTCGCTCCTGGCTACCGACCACCTGATCGACGCCGGCGCACTCTTCTTCAGTGGCGAACAGCGGGCCAGGAATGGGCATCTTGTGCACCACAAACTCGCGGCCTTTGGCATCACGGCTGTTTTTCAGCACGTCATAGGCGGCATGGCAGCGCGCATAGTTGGGGTCGTTGGAATCATCGGTCCAGGCCAGTAACACTTCGCCTGGGCTGACGTAACAGCAGAAGTTGTCGACGTGGCCGTCGGTTTCGTCGTTGTACAGGCCATCGGGCAGCCAGACGATGGTCTCCACCGCCAGGTGCTCACGCAGGATCTCTTCGATCTGCTCACGGTTCAGGTGCGGGTTGCGGTTGCGGTTGAGCAGGCACTCTTCGGTAGTGATCAGGGTGCCCTCACCGTCCACATGGATCGAGCCGCCCTCAAGCACGAAGCCTTCGGTCTGGTAGCGCTGGCAACGCTCCATCTCCAGCACCTTGGCTGCCAGCTCCTCGTCGCGGTTCCACGGCGCGTACAGGCCGCCGTCGAAGCCGCCCCAGGCGTTGAAGCCCCAATCCACACCGCGCACTTCGCCCGAATCGTTGATGACGAAGGTCGGGCCGGTATCACGTACCCAGGCGTCGTCGTTGCTGATTTCCACCACACGGATGTTGGGCAGGTCGAGCTGACGACGGGCGTTTTCGTACTGGCCGGCAGAAACAGCCACGGTAACCGGCTCGAAGCGGGCGATGGCCTTGGCCAGGGTGACGTGGGCAGCCTGGGCGGGCTTGCCTCCCAGGCGCCAGTTGTCCGAACGCTCAGGCCAGACCATCCACACCTGGCTTTGCGGCGCCCATTCGGCGGGCATGTGGAAACCGTCGGCGCGGGGGGTGGAGTTGAGGGTTTTCATGGGTAACCTCTGCAAAGGCCCTAGGCCGATGGTCAATTTGGATGCCGATTTTATAACCGATATATATCGGCATTAAAAGGATGAAAACGCTGAGCGGCTGATAAAAATGCCGCTCAGGCCGATAACAATCGACATGAGCGGCATCGCTGATGCTTACAACCCTTCGGACAGGATGCGGTCCACACTGTTCACAAAGTAGTCCACGCTGGCGCGCGTGGTGCACATCGGCGGCTTGATCTTGAGGATGTTCAGGTAGTCGCCGGTCGGCTGCATGAAGATCCCCAAGTCACGCAGGCGGTCGCACAGCACCATGGTTTCCTCAGTGGCCGGCTCCAGCGTCTGGCGGTCACGCACCAGTTCCAGCCCCAGATAGAAACCCGAACCATGCGTGGCACCGGCAAGCGGATGTTTATCGACCAACGCTTGCAGGCGCGCTTTGAAATACCGCCCGGTTTCGCGGGTGTTCTGCCACAACCCCTCCTCGTCCATCACGTCCAGCACCGCCATGCCGATACGGCAACTCACCGGGCTGCCGCCAGCCGAGGAGAAGAAGTAGCCCTGCGCCTCCAGCGCCTCGGCAATCTCGCGCCGGGTAATCACCGCCCCCAGTGGCTGGCCGTTGCCCATACCCTTGGCCATGGTGATGATGTCGGGCACCACACCCTGCTCCTCGAAGCCCCAGAAGTACTCACCCAGGCGGCCATAGCCCACCTGCACTTCATCGGCGATGCACACACCGCCGCGGGCACGGACCTTGGCATACGCCTCTTTCAGGTAACCCGCAGGCAGCGAGATACCACCGGCGTTGCCGTAAACCGGCTCGCAGATCATGCCGGCCAGCTGACGGCCACGGGCATCGAGGTCGGCAAGCTTGGCATCGACGTCACGCAGGTAGTCGCCGGCACTGTCTGCGCCACGGTAGCGGCCACGGAAGGTATTCGGCGCCTCGACGGGGTGCACCCAGTCGGGCCGGGTTTCCAGGGCTTGCGGGTTGTCGGCAATGGACGTGGAAATGGCATCGGTCGCCACCGACCAGCCATGGTAGGCCTCCAGCACGCTGAGCAGGTCGCGCCCGCCGCTGTAGGCCCAGGCCAGGCGAATGGCCAGGTCGTTGGCCTCGGTACCACTGTTGACCAAGAACACTCGGTCAAAGCCCGCCGGCGCCAACTTGAGCAGGCGTTCAGAAAACTCGGCAATGGCCGCGTAATGGAAGCGCGAGTTGGTATTGAGCAACGACCACTGCCGTGCCGACTCGGCCACCATGCGAGGGTGACCATGGCCGAGTACCGCGACGTTGTTGAGCATGTCGAGGTAAGAGCGGCCTTGCATGTCGATCAGGTAGTTGCGCCAGCCGCGTTCGATGTGCGGTGGCTGTGCATAGTAGTGCTTCTGCGAGCGGGCAAAGCTGGCGTCGCGGCGGGCCAGCAATGCCTGGGGGTCGGCCAGCGGCTCGGCATCGCAGTCGAAACCCAGCAAAGCTGCAGGCGAGGGGCACAGCGCCAGCCAGGCGGCAGCCTGGGAAGGTGCAGCGAACAGCGGAGGCTGGATGCTGGCGTCCAGGCACAGCTGCACACTGAGAAAACCACAGCTGCTGCCCAGCGCCTGCCCCTTGGCCACGGCCTGCCCGTCTGCGGGGGTGTCTTCCAGGCCACTGAGCCACAAGCCCCACTGTGCCGTGCGCAAGCAGCCACGGCCATCGCCGTGGCGCTGCCAGGTCCCGGCTTGCGGGGCCTGTACCGCACTGCCGTTGGGCACGTGCAGTTCGACGCCCAGGGCGCAGGTGGCCGGCTCGTCAGGGCGGTCGATATGGGTTTGCGACAGGCGATACTGGCCATGCAGGCTGCAAGCAGGCGCGGGCTGCGCCGTCAGCTGACGCTGATCGAAGCCGGGCTGCTCCCAGTTACCGGCCTCGCAGTGGGGGCTGAGCACGCCCAGGTCGACGCGCGTTACCGCCTCACGGGCAAGGTCCGGCAGCAACAGGGCGCAATCGGCGAGGTCCGGTCGGCTCGGTTCGATGCCGGCGGCCTGCACAATGGCCGCTTCCATCAGGGCAAAAGGCACGGCGGTAGCGGTATCGAAGATCTCCCACTCATGGGCGATGTTGTCACGGATGTACTGGTTGCCCGGGTCCACGGCCAGTTGTTGCTCACTGCTGAGCACCAGCACCGCAGCGCGGTTGAGCACAAGCGGCCACAGGGCGCGCAACTCGGTTTCGCTCAGCGGGTTGAGGGCCTGGTAAGCGCGCACGGCCGGCAGGATGCGCAGCGGGTCGCCTTCGGCATGGTGCAGCAAGGCCGCGCAGGTCACCGACAAGTCGGCGATGCGCCAGGTACGCACCAGGTCACCGAAATCGATGATGCCCTGCAGTTGCCACTGGCGCTGCTCATCGCGGGCCCAGACGGCATTGTCATCGGTGATGTCCAGGTGCACGGCCTGGCTCGGCAAGGCGTCCACCAGCGGTGCCAGGTGTGCGGCGGCCAGGCCAGTGGCCTGCTCCAGGCGGGTGCGCTGCCCGGCATCCTGCAGCACTGGCAACAAATGCTCGATCAGCGCCTGGGCGTGTTGCGGGTCCCATTGCAGGGTGCGCACCAGGCCTGGGTGGTCGAAATCGGCCAAGGCTTTGTCGACCCGGGCGCACAGCGCGCCCAGTTCGGCCATCAGGCGAGGCTGCATGTGCTTGAGGCGGGTCAGCGGCTGCCCTTCTATATAATCGAGCAGGCGGGCGCGCAGCGGTTGGCCATCGATGTCCAGTGCCAACAACGACTGGCCGTCGCGTGCCGGGCGTACGGCAGGTACCGGCAACCCTTGCCCGCGCAGGTAAGCCAGCGCCGCATGCTGCGCCTCCAGTTCCATCTGGGCATAATTGCCATGGCAAACCTTGAGCACAAACCGCTCCTGCCCCGTATCCAGACGCAAGTTCAGGTCTTGCTGGCTGCCCAGCGTAGTCAGGCTGCCGGCCAGGTCGTAATGCGCCTGAAGCAAGGCATGCGCCTGGGCTTCGCTGAGCGAAGGGCTTGGCAGGCTGGAACGCTGGATCAGGGTGCTGAGGGGCATGAAGATGGAACCTCTTTTACTTTTCGCTTATCTCGCCACTGCCAAGGCCGATACACAAGTGGCAATGATGAAATGATGATCGTGCGTTCACGCTCGGTCATGATGGCAATCCGGGCTGCAAAGCGCCAAGGCGGCTACATTGAACGAGGCCGGTACGGTCCACCCCTGAGTACACTGGTCAGAAAATTGCCATGAACATAATCGCAACAGACATACCCGACGTACTGATCATCGAGCCCAAGCTCTTCGGTGACAGCCGCGGCTTTTTCTTCGAAAGCTTCAATGCCCGCGAGTTTGCGCGGCTGACGGGCTTTGACGCCCATTTCGTCCAGGACAACCACTCCCGCTCACAGCGCGGCGTGCTCCGCGGCCTGCACTACCAGATCGATAACCCCCAGGGGAAACTGGTGCGGGTTGTCCAGGGCGAAGTGCTGGATGTGGCCGTGGACATCCGCCGCAGCTCACCGACGTTCGGCCGCTGGGTGGCCACCCGCCTGTGCGCCGAAGACCACCGCCAGTTCTGGATCCCGCCAGGGTTCGCCCATGGTTTCCTGGTGTTGAGCGAATCGGCTGACTTCCTGTACAAGACCACCGACTACTACAACCCCGCCGCCGAGCGCTGCATCCGCTGGGATGATCCACAGCTGGCCATCGACTGGGGCGTGGAAGCACCGCAGCTGTCGGCCAAGGACCAGGCCGGCGCGCTGCTGGCTGACGCGGACCTGTTCCCATGAGGGTGCTCGTGTGTGGCCACAATGGCCAGGTCGCCCAAGCGCTGAAAACACAGCTGGCCGGCCTGGGCGAGATACACCTGCTGGGCCGCGACCAACTGGACCTGGCACAGCCCGAGGCCTTGCGTGAACCGCTGCGCCAGCTTGCCCCCGGGCTGATCATCAATGCTGCCGCCTACACCGCAGTGGACCAGGCCGAAACCGAGCCGGACACCGCCTTTGCGATCAATGCCCAAGCCCCTGGCGTGCTTGCCGAAGAAGCGCTGCGCCTTGGCGCACCGCTGATTCACTACTCCACCGACTACGTGTTCGACGGGGAAAAGGCCACGCCATACAGCGAACAGGACGTACCCAACCCGCTCGGTGTCTACGGGCGCAGCAAGCTTGCCGGTGAGCAGGCCATCGCTGCCGTGGGCGGCGCACACCTGATTCTGCGTACCAGCTGGGTGTACTCGCTGCACGGGCGCAACTTCCTGCTGACCATGCAACGCCTGCTACAGGAAAAACCGCAACTGCGGGTGGTCGACGACCAGATCGGCGCGCCAACCTGGGCCACGACCATCGCCCTCAGCACCCGCGCGCTGATCGAGCGCTGGCAGGCCGGCAGGGCCGGTGCCTGGGGCACCTATCACCTGGCCGCCCAAGGCCAGACCTCGTGGTTCGGCTTTGCCCAGGCCATCGGCGAGCAGCTCAAGGCCCGTGGCCTGCCCTGCGCCGAGCTGCTGCCGATCCCCTCCAGCGAATACCCCACGCCCGCGCGCCGGCCGGCCAACTCGCGCCTGGACTGCTCACGCCTGGCCCGCGAGTGGGGCGTAACGCTACCGCACTGGCAGCAGGCGCTGATCGACTGCCTCAAGTAGCGCATAATTGCGCCAGACCCTTCTGGCGCATTTACGCGATGATTGCAAAACCCACGCACCCACGCCGTCCCCGCTGGCGCAGCCTGGCCCTGTTGGCCCTGTGCCTGGCCCCTTTGCTGTGGCCGCTGCATCACCTTGCCGAACGCTATTATCAGGACGAACTGGCGTCGCAGAATCGCCAGACCCTGGACCTGTATGTCGCCAACCTGCTCGGCACCCTGCACCGCTACGAAACCCTGCCGCAGATTCTTGGCGAATTGCCGGCGCTGCGCGGCGTACTGGCCGACCCGTTCAAGCTCGAAGCGGTGACCAACGCCAACCGCCTGCTCAAAGACATCGCCCACCAGACCGGTGCCGAGGTGATGTACCTGATGGACGTCAGCGGCAATACCCTGGCCGCCTCCAACTGGGACAAGCGCGACAGCTTCGTGGGCCGCAATTTCGCCTTCCGCCCGTACTTCAACGAAGCCATGGCCGGGCAACTTGGGCGCTTCTTCGGCCAAGGCACCACGTCGGCCAAGCGCGGCTACTTTTTTGCCGCTGCCGTGCATGACCGTGAACGCATCGTCGGGGTATTGGTGGTCAAGGTCGACCTGGACCACACCGAGACCCTCTGGGGCAATACGCCCGAGCAATTGCTGCTGACCGACCACAACGGTGTGGTGATCCTCACCTCGCGGCCTGACTGGCGCTTTCGCGCCACGCGCGAGCTGACCGAGGCCGAGCGCCAGGCGATCATCGCCATCCAGCCCTACCCGACCCAGGCGCCACAGCCGCTGGTACTCAACCAGAACGCTTGGCTGGCCCAGACGCGTGACATCAAGGAGACCGGCTGGCAGGTCAGCATCCTCGCACCACGCATGCTGGTCGACCGTTCGGTGCAAACCGTCATGGCCATCGGTGGCGGCGCACTGCTGGTGCTGATGCTGCTGGCCGGCCTGGTGATGCAACGCCGCCGGCACTATATCGACCGCATCGACTTCGAAGCCCGGGGCCGCCAGGAGCTGGAAAATCGTGTGGCCCAGCGCACCGCCGACCTCGAAGGCCTCAACAACCGCCTGAAAAGCGCGGTACTGGAGCGCGAGAATGCCCAGCAGGAGCTGGTGCGCGCCCAGGACGAGCTTGTGCAGGCGGGCAAGCTGTCGGTGCTCGGCACCATGTCGGCGAGCATCAGCCACGAACTCAACCAGCCCTTGGCAGCCATCCGCAGTTACGCGGAAAACGCCGAGATTCTGCTCGATCACCAGCGCACTGAAGATGCCCGCGGCAACCTCAAGCTGATCGGCGAACTGACCGGGCGCATGGCCTCGATCATCGCTCACCTGCGGGCCTTCGCCCGGCGGGACCGCCATGCGCCGGAAAGCGTGGCCCTGCAGCCGGCGCTGGACGACGCCCTGGCGCTGCTGGCCAAACGCCGCCGAGCGATGGCCGTTGAGCTGATCCGTGACCTGCCCGATGCCACCCTGTGGGTACAGGCCGGGGAGACACGCCTGCGCCAGGTGCTCGGCAACCTGCTGGCCAACGCCCTCGATGCCCTGACTGAAAAAGCCAACCCGCGCCGCCTGTGGCTGAGTGCCGAAAAGCGCGATGACTACGTCTACCTGTTCATCCGCGACAATGGCCCGGGCTTCAGCCGGCAGGCCCTCGAGCACGCCAAGGAGCCGTTCTTCACCACCAAGACCCGCACCCAGGGCCTGGGCTTGGGCCTGGCCATCTGCGAAAGCCTGATGCGTGCCCTGGGCGGTGAACTGCTGCTGGCCAACCACCCGGAAGGCGGCGCCCTGCTCACCCTGCAAATGCGCGTGGCAGCGCCCGGCGCCAACCTGCAACCATCGGAGGACCCCTCGGCATGACCCCCGAGATACAGATCGACAGCCAGGCCCAGGTGCTGCTGGTCGACGACGACCCACACCTGCGCCAGGCCTTGAGCCAAACCCTCGACCTGGCGGGGCTGAAGGTGGTTGCCCTGGCCGACGCCCAAGGCCTGGCCGAGCGCCTGGAGCCCGACTGGCCCGGCGTGGTGGTCAGCGATATCCGCATGCCCGGCATCGATGGCCTGCAACTGCTCGAACAATTGCACGGGCGTGACAAGGAACTGCCAGTGCTGCTGATCACCGGCCACGGCGATGTGCCCTTGGCGGTGCAAGCCATGCGTGCTGGCGCCTACGACTTCCTTGAAAAGCCCTTTGCCAGTGAAGCCCTGCTCGACAGCGTGCGCCGCGCCCTGGCCCTGCGCCGGCTGGTGCTCGACAACCGCAGCCTGCGCCTGGCCTTGAGCGACCGCCAGCAACTGGCCACCCGCCTGGTCGGCCATTCACCTGCCATGCAGCGCCTGCGCGAACAGATCGGCGCCTTGGCCGGCACCCGCGCCGACGTGCTCATCCTCGGCGAAACCGGCGCTGGCAAGGAGGTGGTGGCCCGCGCCCTGCACGACCTGTCCAGCCGCCGCGATGGGCCATTCGTGGCCATCAATGCCGGCGCCCTGGCCGAGTCGGTGGTCGAAAGCGAGCTGTTCGGCCATGAGCCCGGCGCTTTCACCGGCGCGCAGAAGCGCCGCATCGGCAAGTTCGAGTTCGCCAATGGCGGCACGCTGTTCCTCGACGAAATCGAAAGCATGAGCCTGGACGTGCAGGTGAAGTTGCTGCGCCTGCTGCAGGAACGGGTGGTCGAGCGCCTGGGCGGCAACCAGCTCATCCCGCTGGACATCCGCATCATTGCCGCAACCAAGGAGGACCTGCGCCAGTCTGCCGACCAGGGCCGCTTCCGTGCCGACCTTTACTACCGCTTGAACGTGGCACCGCTGCGCATCCCGCCGCTGCGCGAGCGAGGGGATGACATCCTGGTGCTGTTCCAGCATTTCGCCGATACCGCCAGCCAACGCCACGGCTTGCCACCGCAAACCCTGCAGCCGGCGCACCGGGCCATGCTGCTGCGCCATGCCTGGCCAGGCAATGTGCGCGAACTGCAAAACGCCGCCGAGCGTTTCGCCCTTGGCCTGGAGCTGGCGCTCGATAACCAGGCGCCCGCTGCCGCAGCGCCCACAGCCCCGCTTCAGCTGGGCAACCTCAGCGAACAGGTCGAGCAGTTCGAGCGTTCGTTGATTGCCGCCGAACTGGGCCAGCCGCACAGCTCCATGCGCAGCCTGGCCGAGGCACTCGGTATCCCGCGCAAAACTTTGCATGACAAGCTGCGCAAGCACGGCCTCAGTTTTGACGGTGGCCACAGCGGGCCTGACGACCACGAGGACAACCGCCCATGAACAGCGACAGCCAGTACCTGCAGGGCGTCCTGCACAGCGACATTCCCCTGACCCGTGAAATGGGCCTGCAGGTCATCGATTGGCAAGGGCAGAGCCTGCGCCTGCAGCTGCCGCTGGCCGCCAACGTCAACCACAAAAGCACCATGTTCGGCGGCAGCCTGTACTGCGCCGCCGTGCTGGTGGGCTGGGGCTGGTTGCACCTGCGCCTGCGCGAGCTGGGCATCGACGACGGGCATATCGTCATTCAGGAAGGGCAGATCAGCTACCCGCTGCCGGTCACCGGCACGGCAGTGGCGCGCTGCGCCGCACCGGACGAAAAAACCTGGGAGCGCTTCGTTGCGATGTATCAGCGCCGTGGCCGTGCGCGGCTGACGCTGGACACCACGGTTTGCAATGCTGGCAGCGACGAGCCCGCCGTGAGGTTCAGCGGGCAGTATGTGTTACATCGCTGAGGCGAGCTGGATCAGCGCCTGACGCCAGCTGGCAGCCGCGGGAAGGGCCAGGAAGAAGGGGTTGAGCAGGGATTCGCGTGGCGGGTAGCGGAACGGCTGGCCATCCACGCCGATCACTTCGCCGCCTGCCCCTTCCAGCACACCTTGCGCCGCAGCGGTGTCCCACTGCGAGGTCGGCGCCAGGCGCGGGTAGCAGTCGGCGCTGCCTTCGGCCAGCAGGCAGAACTTGAGCGAGCTGCCGATATTGGCCAGCTCCAGCTCACCGACAGCAGCGCCAAGGCCAGACAGCAACGCTTCCTGCTGTGGGCTGGAATGGCGACGGCTGGCCACCACGGTGAAACGACCATCGGCAGGTGGCGCGTTACGGACCTGGACCGGCTGGGGCTCGCCGCCTGCCTCTGCCCGCCAGGCACCCAGGCCTTGGCCACCGAAATAACAGCGCCCGCTGGTGGGCATCGAAACCACGCCAAACACCACTTCGCCGTTTTCGATCAGCGCGATATTGACGGTGAACTCTTCGCTACCCGCGATGAACTCCTTGGTACCGTCCAAAGGGTCGACCAGCCACCAGCGCTGCCAGCCCTGGCGCTCGGCCAACGGAATATTGCAGTCTTCCTCAGACAGCACAGGGATCTGCGGCGCCAGCGCCTGCAGGCCGTCGGCGATAACCCGGTGTGCGGCCAGGTCGGCGGCGGTCACCGGCGAATCATCCGCCTTGTTGGTCACCGCCACGTCGGCGCGCCAGAACGGCAGGATCGCCTGCCCTGCCAGGGCGGCCAGTTTCACCACTTCATGCATCAGTTGCTGGTCGTTCATACGTCGAGCAGCCCCCGTTGAATCAGCAGGTCACGCGCCAGGTACAACGCCGCCAGCGCCCGCCCCTCGCTGAACTGCGGGTGCATGGCCAGCGCCGAGAGTTCGCGAAGGTTGACCTTGTCGACCCGCATCGGCTCCGGCTCGTCGCCCTCCAGCCGCTCTTCGTAAAGGTCGGTGGCCAGCACCACCTGGATCTTCTGGCTCATGTAGCCGGGGGACAGCGACAGCTCGGTCAGGTGTTCCAGCTGACGCGCGCCAAAGCCGGCTTCTTCCTTGAGTTCCCGGTCAGCCGCTGCCAGCACATCCTCGCCCGGTTCGATCAGGCCTTTGGGCAGGGACAGTTCGTATTCATCTGTGCCTCCGCAATACTCCTCCACCAACACCGCGTGTTCGGCATCGAGCATGGCCACGATCATGACGGCGCCGTATCCATTGCCGCGCCCGACCAGGCGCTCGTAGGTACGCTCGTTGCCGTTGCTGAAACGCAACTGCACGGCCTCGACGCGGAACAAGCGGCTGCTGGCGACGATCTCGCGGCTGAGAACGGTGGGTTTCTGGCGCATGGGGCGGCTCCTTGGCGTGAACGGGTTACTATACCGTGGCTTGCCGACTGAACGAGAGTTTCCCATGCCTGTTCTTCCCTGGTCTGCCATCGATACTGTCCTGCTGGACATGGACGGCACGCTGCTCGATTTGCACTACGACAACCGCTTCTGGCTGGAGCACCTGCCCCAGCGCTACGCCCAGGTGCACGGCGTAAGCCGGGCGATGGCCGAAATGGAGCTGCAGCCGCTGTTCGAACGCAATGCCGGCACGCTCAACTGGTACTGCCTGGACTTCTGGAGCCGCGAGCTGAACTTGCCGATCCGCGAACTCAAGCGCGAGATCGCCGACCTGATCGCCCTGCGCCCAGACGCCGATACCTTCCTGGCAGCGATCCGCCAGGCCGGCAAGCGCGTGGTCATGATCACCAATGCGCACCGCGATTCGCTGTCGTTGAAGCTGGAGCGGGTGGAACTGGCGCCGTATTTCGAGCGGCTGATCAGTTCGCATGATTACGGCTACCCGAAAGAAAGCCCGCAGTTCTGGGATGCGTTGCAGGCCGATATCGGGTTCGAGCCTGGGCGCAGCCTGTTCATCGACGACACCTTGGCCATTCTGCGCAGTGCCCAGCGGTTTGGCGTGGGGCATTTGCTGGCCGTGCGCCAGCCCGATAGCCAGGCGGCGCCGCGCGATACCCAGGAGTTTGCGGCAGTCGAGGATTACCGGGAGTTGCTGGTAGGTCTTTAAGGCCAGATCGCCGGCAAGCCGGCTCCCACTGGGTTTGCGCTGAACTTGAGAGCAGCGGAGTACCTGTGGGAGCCGGCTTGCCGGCGATTGGCCGGAGCAGACGATATAGATCTGTCAGTCCGGAATCCGCAGCACCTGCCCCGGATAGATCTTGTCCGGGTGCTTGAGCATCGGCTTGTTGGCTTCGAAGATCTTGTTGTACTGGCCGGCGTTGCCATACACGACCACGGCAATGGCTGACAGCGTGTCACCCTTTTTCACGGTTACGAACCGCGCAGCCTGAACGACCGGCCCAGTTACAGTGATCTGATCATCAACGCTGGCCACACCACTTATGTTGCCGGCCGCGAGGATGATTTTCTCCTTCTCCTCCTGGCTGGCCACCTCGCCCTTGAGGGTGATCTTGTCACCCTCTACCGTAGCGGTGATGTTCGGGTTGCCCAGGCCGACGCTCTCCACGTGTTTCTTCAACTGCTCCTCGGCATTGGCATTGCCTGGGGTCAGCAGGTCGATCAACTTCTCGCCGGCTTCCTTCACGAAACTGAAAAGGCTCATTGCGTTCTCCATGTTGACGATAACCTCGGAAACACGAGTCTAGGCCAGGATTTCCTCCCCCGCCCCACTGCGACCAATCGACGCGGTCTATCAAGGCATAGACCCTAGCGATTAGACGTGACCGGCCCGCAGGCCTAGGCTGGTGCTATCAAAAAGCCGCCGGTAGTCAGCGCCGATGAACAACCAGCCCCGATGAACAGCAAACCTCCGGTCTGCGCGGCCTCGACGCCTCTGGCCTTGCCTGCCGCCAGCAACACCTACGATTACGTCCAGCTCGACGACGCTGCGCGTGCCAGCACGCCGCTGGCCGAAGAAGTCGCCCTGGCTATCGTCTACAACGGCCTCAACCAGGCCGTGATGCTGGTCAGCCCCACCGACCTTGAAGACTTTGCGGTCGGCTTCAGCGTTGGCAGCGGCATTGTCGATGGCACCGCGGACATCTACGACCTGAAGCTCTCCGGCAGCGGCTCGGCGTTGTACGCCGACCTGGAGATTTCCAGCCGCGCATTCTGGAACCTGAAAAACCAGCGTCGCCAACTGGCCGGCACCAGCGGTTGCGGCCTGTGTGGCGTCGAAGCCCTGGAGCAGGCGCTGCCGGAGCTGGCCGAGCTGCCTGGCGCGCCATTGCCACCGGCGCAGTGGCTGGTGGGCCTGCGTGAGCGTATCGATGCCTTCCAGCCTCTGGGCCAGCACTGTGGTGCCGTGCATGCGGCATTGTTCATGAACGCCCAGGGCGAGCTGCTGCTCGGCCGCGAAGACATCGGCCGCCACAACGCCCTGGACAAGCTGATCGGCGCCCTGCTGCGCCAGGTCATCGCCACCGAAGGCGGCCTGGCGATCGTCACCAGCCGCTGCAGCCTGGAGCTGATCCAGAAAGTCCTGCGGGCCGGCATCCAGACCTTGGTCAGCCTCTCGGCCCCTACCGGGCTTGCCCTGCAATGGGCGCGCAAGCACAACCTCAACCTCATTCATCTGCCCAAACACAGTGCACCGCGGGTCTATAGCCCAGCGGCGGAGTCGTAATAGCCGTGACCTCGTACCAGCCTCTTCCAGACAACGCCCCAGCCTCCCCACCACGCTACAAGCCCTACCACGGCCCCGCCGGTGGCTGGGGCGCCTTGCGCAGCGTGGCCAAGGCCTGGGTCGGCAGCGACAATGCGCTGAAGAACCTTCGCGCCCTGCTCAAGACCAACCAGAATGGCGGCTTCGACTGCCCCGGTTGCGCCTGGGGCGACTCGCCCGAAAGCGGCATGGTCAAGTTTTGCGAGAACGGCGCCAAGGCGGTCAACTGGGAAGCCACCAAGCGCCGAGTCGATGCGGCCTTCTTCGCCCGCTACAGCGTCAGCGCGCTGCTTGAGCAGAGCGACTACTGGCTGGAATACCAAGGCCGCCTGACCGAACCGATGGTCTACGACCCGGCCAGCGACCGCTATCAGCCGATCGCCTGGGATGCAGCCTTTGCCCTGATCGCCCGAGAGCTGAACAACCTGGCAAGCCCCGATCAGGCCGAGTTCTATACCTCCGGGCGGGCCAGCAACGAAGCGGCGTTCCTGTACCAGCTGTTCGTGCGTGCATACGGCACCAACAACTTCCCCGACTGCTCGAACATGTGCCACGAGGCCAGTGGCGTAGCCTTGGGGCAAAGCATCGGTGTGGGCAAGGGGACTGTCACCTTCGATGATTTCGAACACGCCGATGCAATCTTCGTCTGGGGCCAGAACCCCGGCACCAACCACCCCCGCATGCTCGACCCGCTGCGCGATGCCGTGAAGCGTGGCGCCCAGGTGGTGTGCATCAACCCGCTCAAGGAGCGCGGCCTGGAGCGCTTCCAGCACCCGCAGAACCCGCTGGAAATGCTGACCAACAGCGACCGGCCGACCAACACGGCGTTCTTCCGCCCGGCCCTGGGCGGCGACATGGCGCTGCTGCGTGGCATGGCCAAGTTCCTGCTGCAGTGGGAGCGTGAGGCGCAGGCCAAAGGCGAGCCGGCGGTATTCGATCACGTATTCATCGCCGAGCATGGTCACGGTGTCGATCAGTACCTGGCGGCAGTGGACGCCACCTCGTGGGCGCACATTCAGGAGCAGTCGGGCCTTGAGCTCGCAGACATCGAGCTGGCTGCACGCATGTACTGCCGCGGCAAACGGGTGATCATGTGCTGGGCGATGGGCATCACCCAACACCGCCACTCGGTGCCCACCATCCAGGAAATCGTCAACCTGCAGATGCTGCGCGGCAACATCGGTGTGCCTGGCGCAGGGCTGTGCCCGGTACGCGGCCACAGCAACGTGCAGGGCGACCGCACAATGGGTATCAATGAACGCCCGCCGGTGGCGCTGCTCGATGCCATCGAAAAACGCTTCAATTTCCCGGTACCGCGGCACAATGGCCACAATACCGTCGAAGCGATCCACGCCATGCTTGACGGCCGCGCCAAGGTGTTCATCGGGCTGGGTGGCAACTTCGCCCAGGCCACCCCGGATACCGAGCGTACCGCCCAGGCCCTGCGCAACTGCGCGCTGACCGTGCACATCAGCACCAAGCTCAACCGCAGCCACCTGATCCACGGCAAACAGGCGCTGATCCTGCCGTGCCTGGGCCGCACCGATATCGACCTGCAGGCCGACGGGCCGCAGGCGGTCACCGTTGAAGACTCTTTCAGCATGGTCCATGCCTCCAACGGCCAGCTCAAGCCGTTATCGACCCACATGCGCTCGGAGCCGGCAGTGGTTGCCGGCATCGCCGCTGCCACACTTGGCAAAAACCCGGTCGACTGGCACTGGCTTGTGGCCGACTACAACCGTATCCGGGACTTGATCGGCGACACCATTGCAGGCTTTGCTGACTTCAACCAGCGCCTGAGCCACCCAGGCGGCTTCTACCTGGGCAACAGTGCAGCCAGCCGCCAGTGGAAGACCACCAACGGCCGCGCCAACTTCAAGGCCAACCTGCTGCCGGACACCCTGCTCGACGAGCGGGTACGCGCCAGCGGCCAGGTACCGGACCTGATCATGCAGTCCATGCGTTCGCACGATCAGTACAACACCACCATCTATGGCCTGGACGACCGCTACCGTGGCGTGCGCGGCCAGCGTGACGTGCTGTTCGTCAACGAGGCCGACATCATCCGCCTGGGCTTCCAGCCGGGGCAGAAGGTCGACATCGTCTCGTTGTGGGGCGATTCGCATGTGCGCCGTGTACAGGGCTTCACCCTGCTGGCTTTCGATATCCCGGCTGGGCAGGCGGCGGCGTACTACCCGGAAGTGAATCCGCTGATCCCGTTGGAAAGCATCGGTGAGGGCAGCCATACACCGACCTCCAAGTTCGTCGCCATCAAGTTGGAGCGGGCGCGCGACGACGGGCGAATCGTGTAATCGAACCGTACGGGTAAAAACGAAAAAAGCCCTGTTCCACAGGGGTTCAGGGCTTTGTCACAATTACCTCAGACACACGAAAATCGATAAAGTTTCATCGATAAAACAGTAACTTAGAGAATTGTGTACAACTCGTGCTACTCGTCGGATTTTCGTTGCCAGCGGCCTCAAGGAACTGCAAATTCGCCCTCGTCATCCTTATGAGGCTCTCTTGATGAAGAAGTACTCCTCGATTCTGTTGTTGTCTTTCAGCTTGCTCAGCGGCGTTGCCATGGCCGGTGGCAATACCGAGGCCGGCATTGGCGGCGCATTGGGTGGGGTACTCGGCTCCGTAGTGGGCAACTCCATCGGTGGTAGCACTGGCGGCGCCATTGGTGCCGGCCTGGGCGGTGCGGCCGGCGGTGCCCTGGGTGCCGACAAGCGCCAGCGTGGTGAGGCCGCTATCGGCGGCGCACTGGGCGCTGCAGGCGGTAACGTGGTCGGTCGCTCGGTGGGTGGTACTACCGGTAGCTACATTGGTGCAGCCGCAGGCGGCGGCGCCGGTGGCGCGCTCGGTAACTACCTGGGCAACGAGGCCGATGATGACGACCGTCACGACGACCGCCGCTACCGTCGCGGCTACGACGACCGCCGTCATTACGACCGTGGCCGCCACTACGGCCACCGCAAGCACAAGCGCCACTGGCGCGACTGATACCTGAGACCATCCTCAGGCAGCAAAAGCCCCGCCCTCACCCGCGGGGCTTTTTTATGCCTGCGAACCGAGCTGCAGGCCCGACAAAATGACTTGCAGCGCCTCCGGCAGCGGTACCGGCCGGCCGCTGGCGCGCTCGATGAACACCTGCACCACGGTCCCTGCCGCACAAGCATCGGCCTCTCCCGGGCGATACAGCGCCAGCCGGTACTCCACCGTGCTGCCTGCAAGGCGAGTGACGCCCAAACCCACCTCTAGCACGTCCGGAAAGCCCGGCAGCGCGAAAAAGTCTGCCGCCGAACTGACCACGAACGCCGCCAGCTCACCTTCACGCAGGTCGAATTCAGCTTGCTCGACCAGAAAGGCCTGGATGGCGGTTTCGAAGAAACCATGCACTGTGGCACCGGCAATGTGGCCGTTATGGTCGTTGTCTTGGGGGCGGGTGAGGATGGGGTGGAAGTGGGAGAACGCGCTGCGCTGAGGGGATTCGGTCATGAGATATCCACAATTGGTTACACCGTGAGGAAGCTTCCCACACCAAGACAGGAAGGACTATAGTCGCAATCAACTATAGATTGCATACCATGGTGTATCTGATGAAACTGAGAAAGACACCGATGCCAACTCATCAATTAGATCATGCCAACTTGAGCCGACTGGTGGAATCGGGCCGAATCAACGCTACGCACATCGTCGGCCAACCGGGTGGCTGGGCCATCCAGGTCGATATCAATCAGCAAGAGCACCTGCTGATTGCCCAACGTAGCGGCAACGTAAGGCTTTTCAAAAAGTTTGAAACCTTGGTCATCTACCTGCGTGAGATGGGCATCGACCATTTCGAGGTGGACACCTCAGCCTTTGACCCTGGCCTGATGAGCACTTACCAACGTCCTGATCGCGCTCAAGCGTTGAAGCGGGCTCATGAAGCAGCCGCTTACGAGGCGTGGTTCGCAGAGCAAGTCGAAGCAAGCCTGAACGATTCGTCGCCCGCGATGGAGGATGAAGAAGCAGAGCTGCTGTTCGCGGCTCGCCGCAGCGAACTCAAAGCCAGAGTCCGCTGATGCGCCTGGCTTGGCGTGAGATGGCCCGCAATGATCGCTTTCGCATTATGGACCATATAGCCCAGGACAATCCCGCTGCCGCCATTTCACTAGACGAAAAATTTGCCGAAAAAGCCAGGCTCGCTGCGCAGACTCCTTCCATGTACAAACCCGGGCGCTATCCGGGGACCCGGGAAATCATCATCCACCCCAACTACGTGATGGTCTATCGGATTACAAGGGAAGCCGTGGAAATCATCCGCATCCTGCATGCAAGGCAGCAATGGCCCTGAAACACAAAAGCCGCCCTTGGGGGCGGCTTTCTCGTTGCAACCGGCGACAGCTTACAGCTGTGGGCCAGCAGCCTTGATTGCGTCGGACACTTCGAACTTCTTGAAGTTTTCAGTGAACAGCTTGGCCAGGCCTTTTGCAGCTTCGTCGTAGGCAGCTTTGTCAGCCCAGGTGTTGCGCGGGTTGAGCAGCTCGGTCTCGACGCCCGGAACGGCCTTCGGCACGTCCAGGTTGATGATATCCAGGTGCTCGGTCTCGGTACCGACCAGAGCGCCGCTCTGGATGGCAGCAATCACGCCACGGGTGGTGGGGATGCTGAAGCGCTTGCCGACGCCATAGCCACCACCGGTCCAGCCAGTGTTGACCAGGTAGACCTTGGAGCCGAAGGCGTTGATACGCTTGATCAGCAGCTCGGCGTATTCGCCAGCCGGGCGCGGGAAGAACGGTGCGCCGAAGCAGGTGGAGAAGGTCGACTTGATGCCGCCGCCCGAACCCATTTCGGTGGAACCGACCAGCGCGGTGTAGCCGGACAGGAAGTGGTAGGCCGCCTGCTCGTTGTTCAGGATCGAAACCGGAGGCAGAACACCGGTCAGGTCGCAGGTCAGGAAGATGACTGCGTTAGGCTCGCCACCCAGGTTGGCTTCGGCGCGCTTGGCGACGTGCTCCAGCGGGTAGGCGGCGCGGCTGTTCTGGGTCAGGCTGACATCGGCGTAGTCGGCGTGCTTGTTGCCGTCCAGGACGACGTTTTCCAGCACGGCGCCATGCTTGATGGCTTTCCAGATGACCGGCTCGTTCTTCTCGGACAGGTCGATGCACTTGGCGTAGCAGCCGCCTTCCATGTTGAAGACAACGCCTTCGCCCCAACCGTGCTCGTCGTCACCGATCAGGTAACGGCTTTCGTCAGCCGACAGGGTGGTCTTGCCGGTGCCGGACAGGCCGAAGAACAGGGTGACGTCGCCTTCTTCACCGATGTTGGCAGCGCAGTGCATTGGCAGCACGTCGGCAGCCGGCAGCAGGAAGTTCTGCACCGAGAACATGGCTTTCTTCATTTCGCCGGCATAACGCATGCCCGCGATCAGTACTTTCTTGGCGGCGAAGTTGATGATGACGCAACCGTCGGAGTTGGTGCCGTCACGCTCAGGCACGCACTCGAAGTTGGCAACGTTGAGAACCTGCCACTGGTCGCGGCCAGCCGGGTTGAACTGCTCAGGGTTGATGAACAGGCAACGGCCGAACAGGTTCTGCCAGGCGGTCTGGGTGGTCATCTTCACCGGCAGGTAGTGCTCGGCGGCAGCCCCTACGTGAACGTAGGAAACGAAGTGATCCTGGGCGTTGTTGAACGCCTCGACGCGGTCCCACAGGGCATCGAACTTGTCGGCCGGGAACTTGCGGTTGATCGGGCCCCAGGCGATGGCGTCCTGGGTGGAAGGTTCTTCGACGATGAAACGGTCAGCCGGCGAACGGCCAGTACGGTGCCCGGTCTCGACGACCAATGCGCCGGTATCGGCTAGCACGCCTTCACCGCGTTGCAGCGCTTCTTTTACCAGCTCATCGACGCTCAGGTCGGTGTACACGGTGTTGTTGGCTTGCGTCATGAGATACCCCATCCGGCCCGAGGCCGAGTGCTCCAAACGTTTTGTAGTTGTCTGTAAAAAACTACTACAGCGAAAAAAGTGGCCGGATTATGCCAGAAACGCCCAAAAAAAGTAGGCCCCTCCTGTCGTAACTGCCCTTTTGCGCAATTCGACAGGAGATTTCCCTGAAATTAAACGTTTCAGTGGCGAGTTTCTGACGCCGTGTCAGTGCCACCACCGGCAAACAGTTGTGCCACATCGCTGGCATCGAAGAAATAACGCTCGTTGCAGAACTGGCAATCGATCTCGACCTTGCCCCCGCACTCCTCGACCAGCTGCTTGGCATCATGCTCGCCAAGACTGACCAGCGCATTGCCGGAACGTTCGCGCGAGCAGCTGCATTTGAAGCGCAGCGGCTGGATATCGAACAGGCGTACGGCGTCTTCATGATAGAGGCGGTGCAGCAAGGTTTCGTTGGCCTCGGCCCACTCCTGCGGCTTGAGGGTGTTGGCCAGGGCAATCACGTGCTGCCAGCTGTCCTCGCGCTCTTCTTCATCACGCTGGCGATCCACCGGCAACTGCTGCAGCAACAGGCCGCGAGCCTTGCCGCCTTCGGCGTTGAGCCAGAAGCGCGTGTTGAGCTGCTGCGACTGCACGAAGTAGTTGGTGAAGCATTCGGACAGGTTTTTGCCGTCGAGCTCGACAGTACCCTGGTAGCGCTGGCCTTTGACCGGGTCGATGGTCAGGGTCAGATGGCCGTCGGGCATCAGCTGCGCCAGCGTCGCGTCGGCTGCTATCTGGTCCGCTTCGTAACGCGCCATGCCGCGGATGTCGCGCTCGCCCGAGCACTCCACCATCAGCAGGGGGATGGGGCCAGCAGAACGCGCCTGCAGGATCAGCAGGCCGTCGAACTTCAGCGCGCCCACCAACAGCGAGGTAGCGGCCATCAGTTCACCGAGCAGAGTGGCAACGGGCTGTGGGTATGCATGACGAGCCAACACCGCGGCGTAGCTGTCATCGAGTGCCACCCACTCGCCGCGAATATCGCGGTCGTCGAAGATGAAACGTTGGGTGAAATCGGTATCCGGCAAATCGCTCATAGGTTTTGGCTATCTAGAAATGATGACAAAATGGTTACACGGAATGTCGAACACTTGCGAGATCCCGTGACAGAGCGCTCACAAGGCGCTCCGATTCCTGATTGCAATAGAGGTATTTTATGGACAATCGACCACTGTTAAAAGCAAGGTGGTCTTGGGGCCCCTTGGCAGCCTGCACTTTGCTGCCCATCGCTCTACTGTGTTTCTGGTTGTGGCCGTTTGGCCAGATCCTGTGCCTGACTTTCGACGAATGGCTGTTCCACAGCCTCAATGCACCGCTGGCCGACAACACCACCTGGCGCTATATCTGGACCGTCGGCAGCCTGCGCCCCTTCGACATCGTCGTTGGCCTGGTCCTTCTGGCCGTGCTGATTCGGGGCGACTGGGTGTTCAAGGCCAGCCAGGTGCGTGAAGCCTTCTTCGGCTTTCTGGTTACGCTGATCCTCTTAGTGGTGATTCGCGCGGTGTTTTCCAAGTGGGTGGATGCAATGGGCTGGCAGCATGACAGCCCATCAATGCTATTCACCAACGCTGTGCACCTGAGCGACTACTACCCGAACCTTGAGAAGGCATGGGAGCTGAAGGACCGTTCCAGCAACAGCTTCCCGGGCGACCACGCCTCGGTATTGCTGATCTGGGCCTTGTTCATGAGCCTGTTCAGCCGGCGCCTGGTCCAGCACCTCGTGATCTGGGGCCTGGCGTTGCTGTTCATGCTGCCGCGCCTGGTCGCAGGCGCGCACTGGGGGCAGGATGACTACATCGGTGGCTTGCTGATGGCAGTCCTAGCGTTGGGCTGGAGCTGCCATACGCCGCTGGCGGCCAAAGGTAGCGCAATGCTGGTGCGGTGGACGGCGCCTTTGTTTGCCCTCGCTGCCAGGCTACCGTTGGTCGGGCGCCTGGCGGTGGTCCGCTAGACGGCTGGGGCTGCTGCGCAGCCCCATTCAATCAAAATTGCCGTGCAGCTGGTGAATCTGCCGCCGCTGCTTCTTGTTCGGCCGGCCGTCGGTGGTCACGCCCATGGCCCCGGCCTTGCGCAGCTCGGCAGCCTGCTCGCGGCGGCGCACACTCTCCTCGGTTTCTGCATACAGGGCCTGCGCTTCAGGCGCGCCCCGGCGTACCACCGACAGCGCCTTGACCACCACGGTACGCTCGTCGAAACCGGTACGCAGCACGAACTCGTCACCCACTCGCGGCTCCTTGCCGGGCTTGCAGCGCTCGCCCCGGCAATGCACCTTGCCACTTTCGATGGCGGCCTTGGCCAGCGCCCGGGTCTTGTAGAACCGCGCCGCCCACAACCATTTGTCCAGGCGTACCTTGTCGTCTTCTTCCGCTTTGTGTGCCATCCCGTTGCCTCGAATTCTGTCTTTCATCGAACTGTACTACCGTAACTGACGGATGCAAAAAGTCCCCGCCGTGCTTACAGTTCACCACCTCATTCGCAGGGTGTGCTCCGTGAAGACATTTGACCATCTGACTGTAATCGGCCTGCGCGAGTGGGTCGCCTTGCCCGACCTCGGTGTGGCGGGCCTGCGCGCCAAGATCGATACCGGTGCCAGCACCTCCAGCCTGCATGCCACCGAGGTGGAGCCCTTCGAGCGCGACGGCCAGCCATGGGTGCGCTTTACGGCCCACCTGGGTTCGATCGTGCAATTGCGCCACCGCCGCTGCGAAGCCCCGCTGGTCACCATGAAGACCATCAAGAGCTCCAACGGCCATGCCCAGACCCGGTACGTGATCCGCACCTCGTTGGCGTTGGGCGATGGCGTCTGGGAAGTAGAGTTCACCCTGGCCTGCCGCAAGAACATGCGCTACCGCCTGCTGCTCGGCTCCAAGGCACTCATTCACGGCCAGTTGGTGGTCAACCCCGGGCTCAAGTACGTGCAAGACAAACCGGCCTACCCGGCCACCCTATCTCCTGTCACAGGTGCTGCATGAAGATCGCTGTGCTGTCGCGCAATCCGCGTCTGTATTCCACCCGCCGGCTGGTCGAAGCCGGCACTCAGCGTGGCCATGAAATGGTGGTGATCGATACCCTGCGGGCCTACATGAACATCGCCAGCCACAAGCCGCAGATCCATTACCGCGGCAAGCCGCTGGAGGGTTTCGATGCAGTGATCCCGCGCATCGGCGCGTCAGTGACGTTCTACGGCTGCGCGGTGCTGCGCCAGTTCGAGATGATGGGCGTTTACCCGCTCAACGAGTCGGTGGCCATCGCCCGCTCGCGTGACAAGCTGCGTTCGTTGCAGTTGTTGTCCCGGCGCGGCATCGGCCTGCCCATTACCGGGTTCGCCCACTCGCCGGACGACATCCCCGACCTGATCCAGATGGTCAATGGCGCCCCGCTGGTCATCAAGGTGCTGGAAGGCACGCAAGGGATCGGCGTGGTGTTGTGCGAGACAACCCAAGCGGCCGAGTCGGTGATCGAAGCGTTCATGGGCCTGAAACAGAACATCATGGTTCAGGAATACATCAAGGAGGCCGGCGGTGCCGATATCCGCTGCTTCGTGGTGGGCGACAAGGTGATTGCTTCGATGAAGCGCCAGGCCAAGCCAGGCGAGTTTCGCTCCAACCTGCATCGCGGCGGTGTGGCCAGCCTGATCAAGATCACGCCTGAAGAGCGGATAACCGCCATTCGTGCGGCCAAGGTGATGGGCCTGAGCGTGGCAGGGGTGGATATTCTGCGCTCCAACCACGGGCCGCTGGTGATGGAGGTGAACTCCTCACCGGGCCTGGAAGGTATCGAGGTGACAACCGGCAAGAACGTGGCCGGGATGATCATCGAGCATCTGGAGAAAAATGGCGGGCCGAATCAGACCCGGACCAAGGGCAAAGGCTGAGGTTTTGGGGCTGCCGTGCAGCCCCATCGCCGGCAAGCCGGCTCCCACTGCTTTGCGGCTCAGTGATGTACCTGTGGCAGCCGGCTTGCCGGCGATAGGGCCATCACTGGCAGCGAAGGCTCAAACCGCGTTACGCGGTAGCAAAAGCCCCAACGGCAACCTTACCCGCGCCTCGATCCCGCCCCCGGACCGGTTGCGCAACTCGACATTGCCGCCATGCTGGGCGGCGATCCGCTTGACGATCGCCAGCCCCAACCCGGTGCCCTTGCCACCCCGCGCCCGGTCCCCACGAATGAACGGGTTGAAGATGGTCTCCAGCTCCGACTCATCGATCCCTGCCCCCCGGTCCAGCACGCTCAGCACCACATAAGGCGCGCTCTCGTCGCCCGACACATAGGCGGCCACCTCGACCCCCTTGCCCGCGTGATGCAGCGCGTTACCGATCAGGTTGCCCAGCATGCGCTTGAGGGAAACCCTGCGCAGCGGGAATGGCGGAATAGGCTCCAGGCACAAGCGCACACGCTCTTGCGGCTGGTTGTAGGGCGCCACCACTTCGCGCACCAGGTCGGCCAGGTCGACCTCCTCCAGCGGCTCGTCGCGGCCATCGCGAATGAAGGCCAGGAACTGGTCAAGAATCGCGTCCATGTCCTCGATGTCGCGGACCATGTCGTCGCTCAGTTCGTTGTCGCTGTTCAGCAAGGACAGCGACAGACGCAGGCGCGTCAGTGGCGTGCGCAAATCGTGGGACACGCCCGCCAGCATCAGCTCGCGCTCACGCCCGGCCTGCTCGACATCCTCGGCCATCTGGTTGAACGCGCGATACACCTCGGTCATTTCGCTCGGCGTATCGCTGATCGGCAGACGTACACTGCGGCCCTGGCCCAACTGACGGGCAGCGAACACCAGGCGCTTGAGCGGCTGGTTGAGCTGGCGCACGAAGATCCACGCCGAAGCGGTGGACAGCAGGCCGATGGCCAGGAACCAGCCAAGTACGTTCCAGATCTTCTGGCCACGCAACGGGTGCGGATAAAGCGGCACTTTCAGCCAGCCCGGGCCGAGGCTCGGCGCGTTGACCCACAACGCAGGCGGTGCGTGGATGCGCAAGCGCACTTCGGTGTCTTCGCCCAGCTCGGCCTGCATCTGCCGTTGATAGATTTCGCTGTAGGGCCAGTGCTGCTCGCCCTCCGGCACGCCGGAGCCGGTCACCCGGATCAGGCCTGCGGCTTCGGCAATCTTGTCGCGGTTTTCTTCATCGGCCGCCCAATAGGCGCGCAGCGTCAGCGCCACACCATGGCTGTACTGCCGATCGACCAGCACATCCTCGTTCATCAGCAGGTAGACCAGGGTCAGCGCCTTGGAGAACAGGACAACGATCAGCACCAGCCACAGGGTGCGGGCGAAGAAGCTTTGCGGGAACCAGACCGGAGTTTTCATCGAAGGCCAGGCTTCATTTGCCAGCGTTTCCGTCCGGTACGAAGACGTAACCTACGCCCCACACAGTCTGGATATACCGCGGTTTGGAAGGGTCCGGTTCGATCATGCGGCGCAGGCGCGAAATCTGTACGTCGATCGAGCGCTCCAGGGCATCCCACTCACGGCCACGGGCCAGGTTCATCAGCTTGTCGCGGGTCAACGGCTCACGGGCGTGCATGACCAGGGCCTTGAGCACGGCGAATTCACCGGTGGTGAGCATGTGCACTTCTTCGCCACGCTTGAGTTCACGGGTGGCCAGCGACAGCTCGTAATCGCCGAAAGTGACCGACTCGTCCTCGCTGCCCGGGGCGCCCGGTACCGTCGGTGCCTGACGGCGCAGCACGGCCTTGACCCGCGCCATCAGCTCGTCCGGGTTGAACGGCTTGCCCAGGTAATCGTCAGCGCCCAGCTCAAGCCCCTTGATGCGGCTGAGTTCGTCACCCTTGGCGGTGAGCATGATGATCGGGATCTGGTTGTTCGACTGGCGCAGGCGCTTGCACGCGGACAAGCCATCCTCGCCCGGCAGCATCAGGTCGAGCACCACCAGGTTGAATACCTCGCGCTGCAGCAGGCGGTCCATCTGTTCGGTGTTGGGCACCGCGCGGGCACGGTAGCCCTTGCTGGTGAAGAAACGTTCCAGCAGGCTGCTGAGCCCCGGATCGTCGTCGACGATGAGAATCTTGTCACCTTCAGCGTTGTTTGCGGTGCCGGTCATGAATAACTCCTCTGAGATCGCCGCGCATTATGGCGTAGCCATTGCCACGCGTGCCGTGAGCATTGTTAGCAGATTTTTCCCCCGGCGCCACTTCCCGGGCTCTGCAACTGGCCTGGCGCCATCACCGCAAGCCTTCTCCGAAGGGTATAATGCGCGGCTTTCTCCAGCGCCGCCGGGCGGAACAAGCGCCTCGCAGCCCCCGTATTCACAATTGTCAGGTGGTTTACATGGACAGCATCAACAGCCGTATCGCCGAGGAACTGGGCGTACGCCCTCAGCAGGTCGAGGCGGCCGTGGGCCTGTTGGACGAAGGCTCTACCGTGCCCTTCATCGCCCGTTACCGCAAGGAAGTGACCGGTAGCCTGGACGACACCCAGTTGCGCCACCTGGAAGAGCGCCTGCGCTACCTGCGCGAGTTGGACGAGCGCCGTGCGAGCATCCTGTCCAGCATCGAGGAGCAGGGCAAGCTGACCCCTGAGCTGGCCCGCGAGATCAAGCTGGCCGACACCAAGACCCGCCTCGAAGACCTTTACCTGCCGTACAAGCAAAAGCGCCGCACCAAGGGCCAGATCGCCTTGGAAGCCGGCCTGGGCGAGCTGGCCGACGGCCTGTTCAACGACCCGCAACTGGCGCCGGAAAGCGAAGCCGCGCGCTTCGTCGATGCCGACAAGGGTGTCGCCGACGTCAAGGCCGCCCTCGAGGGCGCCAAGTACATCCTCATGGAGCGCTTCGCCGAAGACGCTGCCCTGCTCGACAAGCTGCGCAACTTCCTCAAGCAGGAAGCGGTGCTCAGCGCCCGTGTGGTGGCGGGCAAAGAAGAGGAAGGCGCCAAGTTCCGCGATTATTTCGCCCATGACGAACTATTGCGCACTTGCCCGTCGCACCGTGCACTGGCCATTTTCCGCGGCCGTAACGAAGGCGTGCTGAGCGCATCGCTGAAGGTTGGCGAAGAGCTGCCGGGCACCCTGCACCCCTGCGAAATGATGATTGGCAGCCACTTCGGCGTGGAAAACCGCAACCGGCCGGCTGACAAGTGGCTGGGCGAGGTGGTGCGCTGGACCTGGAAGGTCAAGCTGTACACCCACCTGGAAACCGACCTGTTCGGTGAGTTGCGCGACAACGCCGAAAGCGAGGCGATCAACGTCTTCGCCCACAACCTGCACGACCTGCTGCTGGCCGCCCCGGCCGGCCCGCGCGCTACCCTGGGCTTCGACCCGGGCCTGCGTACCGGCTGCAAGGTCGCGGTGGTCGATGCCACCGGCAAGCTGCTGGACACGGCCACGGTCTACCCGCACGCACCGCGCAACGACTGGGACCGCACGATCTCGGTACTGGCCGCACTGTGCGCCAAACACTCGGTGGAGCTGATCGCCATTGGCAACGGCACCGCCAGCCGCGAGAGCGACAAGCTGATCGCCGAGCTGGTTAAAAAATACCCGGCGCTGAAGATCACTAAGATCATGGTCTCCGAAGCCGGTGCGTCGGTGTACTCGGCATCGGAGCTGGCTGCCCGTGAATTCCCTGACCTGGACGTGTCGATCCGTGGCGCCGTGTCGATTGCCCGCCGCCTGCAGGACCCGCTGGCCGAACTGGTGAAGATCGACCCCAAATCCATCGGTGTCGGCCAGTACCAGCACGATGTGTCTCAGGTGAAGCTGGCCCGCGGCCTGGACGCGGTGGTCGAGGACTGTGTGAACGCCGTGGGCGTGGACGTCAACACCGCTTCGGTCGCGCTGCTGACCCGCATCTCCGGCCTCAACGCTACCCTGGCGCAGAACATCGTCGCGCACCGCGACGCCAATGGCCCGTTCGCCACCCGTGCCGCACTCAAGAAGGTCAGCCGCCTGGGTGAGAAAACCTTCGAACAGGCCGCGGGCTTCCTGCGCGTAATGAACGGCGACAACCCGCTGGATGCCTCCGCCGTGCACCCCGAGGCCTACCCGCTGGTAAAACGCATCGCCGCCGACACCGGCCGTGACATCCGCTCGCTCATCGGCGACAGCGGCTTCCTCAAGCGCCTGGACCCCAAGCAGTTCACCGATGAGACCTTCGGCCTGCCCACCGTCACCGACATCCTCCAGGAACTGGACAAGCCCGGCCGTGACCCGCGCCCCGAGTTCAAGACCGCCACCTTCCAGGACGGCGTCGAAGACCTCAAGGACCTGGAGCCCGGCATGATTCTCGAAGGCGTGGTCACCAACGTCACCAACTTCGGCGCGTTCGTCGACATCGGCGTGCACCAGGACGGCCTGGTGCACATCTCGGCGCTGTCCGAGAAGTTCGTCAAGGACCCGCGCGAAGCGGTCAAGGCCGGTGACGTGGTCAAGGTCAAGGTCATGGAAGTGGACATCCCGCGCAAACGTGTCGGCCTGTCCATGCGCATGAGCGATACCCCGGGCGAAAAAGTCGAAGGCAACCGTGGTGGCAACCGTGGCAATGGCGGCAACCGTCAGCAGCAGGCACCACGCCAGCGCGAAACCGCTAGCGCCGCCCCGGCGAACAACGCCATGGCTGCGCTCTTTGCCAACGCCAAGCAGTTGAAAAAGAAGTGATGGAGATCCCCAAAGAGCTCGTTGAAAGCGCCTACAGCCAGCTGCTGGGCTGCCGCCTGCAACGCCTGGACACCGGCGTTGCAGAGGTGGCACTGGCGCTTGAGCCGCACCTGCGCAACCGCGGCCAGAAGCTGCACGGCGGGGCCATTTTCAGCCTGGTGGACATCGCCATGGGCCTGGCCTGCTCGGCCAGCCATGGTTTCGACCAGCAGAGCGTGACCATCGAATGCAAGATCAACTACATGCGTGCGGTCGGTGACGGCGAGGTACTGTGCACGGCGCGGGTGCTGCACGCCGGGCGCCGTACCCTGGTGGTCGACGCCGACGTAGTCCAAGGCGACAAACTGGTCGCCAAAGCGCAGGGAACCTTCGCGGTTCTCTAGCTCACCAAACGGTATCTGCGGTATTTTGCGGCAGTGCGCTGGCACTGCCGTAACCGCGTAAACCAGGCGACAACGCCAGTTCCTTTCCTCCTACCCTTGTAGACCGTCAACTCTACCCCCATATTGGGGCGACTGATGCGTGAAGGAAACCATCTTGAGCGACCTCCTCAACCGCCGCCTGAGCCTGCTCGGCGCCAATCTCCCCCTGCTCAAGCAGTGCCTGCACGGTATTGAGCGCGAATGCCTGCGCGTCACCGACGAAGGTCGCCTGGCTCAGACCCCGCATCCGGAAAGCCTGGGTTCGGCGCTGACCAACGAGCAGATCACCACCGATTATTCCGAGTCGCTGCTGGAGTTCATCACCCCGGCCCTGCCCGACCCGGCCCAAGTGCTGGAAAGCCTCGAGCAAACCCACCGCTTCGTCTACAGCAAGCTTGGCGACGAATTGCTGTGGAGCCCGTCGATGCCGTGCACGCTGCCGGCCGAGGAGGACATCCCGATCGCCGAGTACGGGACCTCGAACATCGGCAAGCTCAAGCACGTCTACCGCAAGGGCCTGGCCCTGCGCTACGGCCGCACCATGCAGTGCATCGCCGGCATCCACTACAACTTCTCGTTGCCTGAAGCGCTGTGGCCGCTGCTGCGCGCCGCCGAGGGCAACGACCAGAGCGACCGCGACTACCAGTCGGCGGCGTACATTGCGCTGATCCGCAATTTCCGCCGTTACAGCTGGCTGCTGATGTACCTGTTCGGTGCCTCGCCAGCCCTGGACAAAGGCTTCCTGCGTGGCCGCCCGCACCAGCTCGAAGAGCTGGACGCCGAAACCCTGTACCTGCCCTACGCTACCAGCTTGCGCATGAGCGACCTGGGCTACCAGAGCAACGCCCAGGCCGGCCTCACTCCCTGCTACAACAACCTGGCCAGCTATACCGACAGCCTGCGCAAGGCGGTGGGCACGCCCTACCCGCCCTACGTCGAGATCGGCACGCACGTCGACGGCGAATGGGTGCAGTTGAACACCAACGTCCTGCAGATCGAGAACGAGTACTACTCGAACATCCGCCCCAAGCGTGTCACCTACACCGGCGAGCGGCCGATCCAGGCCCTGACCTCACGCGGCGTACAGTATGTCGAGGTACGCTGCCTGGACATCAACCCGTTCCTGCCGGTAGGCATCGACCTGACCGAGGCGCGCTTCCTCGATGCGTTTCTGTTGTTCTGTGCCCTGGAAGACAGCCCGCTGCTGGACAATGGCGAATGCGGCCAGTGCACCGACAACTTCCTGAGTGTGGTCAAGGAAGGCCGTCGCCCAGGCCTTGAGCTGCGCCGTGAGGGCCAACCGATCGAGCTGAAAGCCTGGGCCAGCGACTTGCTTGGGCGCATCGGCCAGCTGGCTGAGCTGCTCGATCACGCTCAAGGCGGCGACGAACATGCCAAAGCCCTGGCCGCACAGCAGGCCAAAGTCGACGACGCTTCGCTGACGCCATCGGCCCAGGTGCTCGCGCGCATGAGCGAGCATGAGGAAAGCTTCATCCAGTTCTCGCTGCGCCAGAGCCGCCTGCACGCGCAAACGTTCCGTGAGCAACCGCTGCCCACAGAGCGCCAGCAAGCCTACGAGACCCTCGCCCGCAATTCGCTGGCCGAGCAGTCACGCCTCGAGCAGCAGGAAGTCGGCGACTTCGACCAGTTCGTCGGCGCCTACCAGGCCAGCATCCTGGCGATCAGCAACTGATGACCCGCAGCACCACCCCGCGCAAGCCGCGCGCCAGCAGCCAGGCCAGGATCGAGGCGATCCTGGCGGCGGCGCGCGAGCTGTTGGCCGAGCAAGGGGTGGCAGCATTGTCGATCTACAGCGTGGCCGAACGGGCGCAGATTCCACCCTCGTCGGTGTATCACTTCTTTGCCAGCGTGCCGGCACTGCTCGAAGCGCTGACGGCCGATGTGCACCGGGCTTTTCGCGAGGCGTTGAGCGCACCGATAGACAGCAGTGCGCTCGGCACCTGGCATGAGCTTTCACGGTTGATCGAACAGCGCATGCTCGACATCTACAACGAGGATGCTGCAGCGCGTCAGTTGATCCTGGCCCAGCATGGCCTGAGCGAAGTGGTGCAGGCGGACCGGCAGCACGACATGGAGCTGGGTGAGTTGATGCACAAACTGTTCGACCAGCATTTCCGGTTGCCGGTAATGCCAGCGGACGTGGATGTGTTTGCACTGGCCATGGAGTTGAGCGACCGGGTGTATGCGCGCTCGGTACAGTTGCACGAGGCGATCACCCCGCGCATGGCCGAGGAAGGCAAGCGGGTGTTCGAGGCGTACCTGGGCTTGTACCTGCCGCCGTTTCTTGCCAAACGCTGATCTTGCTGGGGCCGCCCTGCGGCCCTTTCGCGACACAAGGCCGCTCCTACAGGAAATCGCGTTCCCCTGTAGGAGCGGCCTTGTGTCGCGAAAGGGCTGCAAAGCAGCCCCAAATGCCCACATCACAGCTTGGCGATGGACACTTCAGTCGATTTCACAAAAGCGATCACTTCACTGCCCACCTGCAGTTCCAGCTCCTTCACAGAGCGGGTGGTGATCACCGAGGTGACGATGCCGGAAGCGGTCTGCACATCGATTTCCGACAATACCGGGCCTTCGAGGATTTCTTTCACGGTGCCTTTGAACTGGTTGCGGACGTTGATGGCTTTGATAGTCATGATGTGCTTCCTTCTCTATGGCTTCAGTCTGGTAAGTGAGTCATTCAGTGCGCCCAACGCAGTTGCGTGGGCAAAGGGGCTACAGGGTCCGGCTCGGGCGCAGTGCCCGGGGCCGACAGAACACGGTTGAGCACTTCGCTTTCCAGCGCGGCCAGACGGTGCGAACCACGCACCCTTGGCCGTGCCAGATCGACATTGAGGTCCAGGCCGACTGCCCCGTCCTCGATAAGGATCACCCGGTCGGCCACGGCAACGGCTTCGTTGACGTCATGGGTGACCAGCAGCACGGTGAAGCCGTGCTGACGCCACAGGCGTTCGATCAGTTGCTGCATCTCGATACGGGTCAGGGCATCCAGCGCACCCAGCGGCTCGTCCAGCAGCAGCAGGCGTGGCTGATGAATCAGCGCCCGGGCCAACGCCACGCGCTGCTTCTGACCACCCGAGAGCGCTGCCGGCCATTCATTGGCGCGGTCAGCCAGGCCAACCGCCTCCAGTGCTTCCAGCGCACGGGGGCGCCAGTGGCCGGACAGGCCCAGGCCGACGTTGTCGATCACCTTTTTCCAAGGCAGCAGGCGAGCGTCCTGGAACATCAGGCGGGTATCTTCGCGGGCCTCGGCCAGCGGTGCGGCACCGGCCAGAAGCTCACCGGCGCCGGGCTGGTCGAGCCCGGCCAGCAGGCGCAGCAAGGTGCTCTTGCCACAGCCGCTGCGCCCGACGATGGCAACGAACTGGCCGGCCGGAATGTGCAGGTCGATACCACGCAACACTTCACGCTGGCCAAAGGTCTTGCGCAGGCCATTGGCGGCCAGCGGGATACCCCGCAACAAGCGCGGCGGTTGTTCCTTGAGAATGGTCATGCGCCCTCCTTCCTGGCGACTTGGTAGGCCGGGTGCCAGCGCAACCAGACACGTTCCAGGCCGCGGGCGGCGAGGTCGGCGAGCTTGCCGAGCACGGCATACAGGACGATGGCCAGGACCACCACGTCGGTCTGCAGGAATTCACGGGCATTCATTGCCAGGTAACCGATACCTGCGTTGGCCGAAATGGTTTCGGCAACGATAAGGGTCAGCCACATGAAGCCCAGGGCAAAGCGCACACCGACCAGGATCGAGGGCAGCGCACCCGGCAGGATCACCTGGCGGAACAGGCCGGAGCCGGACAGGCCATAGCTGCGGGCCATTTCCACCAGCGCCGGGTCGACGTTGCGGATACCGTGGTAGGTGTTCAGGTAGATCGGGAACAGCGTGCCCAGCGCGACCAGGAAGATCTTTGCCGACTCGTCGATACCGAACCACAGGATCACCAGCGGGATCAGCGCCAGATGCGGCACGTTGCGGATCATCTGCACCGAGCTGTCGAGCAGGCGTTCGCCCCAGTTCGACAGACCGGTGATGAAGCCCAGCACCAGCCCAATGCTGCCACCGATCACAAAGCCCAGGCCGGCACGCCAGCCGCTGATGGCCAGGTGGGTCCAGATTTCACCGCTGCGCACCAGCTCGACACCGGCGCTGACTACGGCGCTGGGTGCAGGCAGGATGCGCGTCGACAACCAGCCAGCACTGACCGCCAGCTGCCAGATGGCCAACAGCAGTACCGGCAGCGCCCACGGCGCCAGGCGCTGGGTCAGAGTGGAGGACGTTGCACGACTCATGGCTGCGCCCTCAGCTCTGCGACACGGACTTGGGCAGGATGTCGTTGGCCACCATCTCGCCGAACGGGCTCACGTAGCCACCGGTCTGCGGTTGCTCCGGGCGCTGCACGTCCAAGTGCGGGAACAGCAGCTCGGCAACGCGGTAGGACTCTTCCAGGTGTGGGTAACCTGAGAAGATGAAGGTATCTATCCCCAGGTCTGCGTATTCCTTGACCCGCGCTGCGACAGTCGGGCCATCACCGACCAGCGCGGTACCGGCGCCACCGCGTACCAGGCCGACACCCGCCCACAGGTTGGGGCTGACTTCGAGGTTGTCACGGTTGCCGCCATGCAATGCGGCCATGCGCTGCTGGCCCACCGAGTCGAAGCGCGCCAGCGAAGCCTGGGCACGGGCGATGGTGTCGTCGTCCAGGTGCGAAATCAGGCGGTCTGCCGCGGCCCAGGCTTCGTCGTTGGTTTCCCGCACGATCACATGCAGACGGATACCAAAGCGTACTTCGCGGCCCTGCGCGGCAGCCTTCTCCCGCACCTGAGCGATTTTCTCGGCAACAGCGGCTGGCGGCTCGCCCCAGGTCAGGTACAGCTCGACCTGCTCGGCAGCAAGATCCTGGGCGGCTTCGGACGAGCCACCGAAATACAGAGGCGGGCGTGGTTGCTGAATGGGCGGATAGAGCAGCTTGGCGCCCTTCACCTGGATGTGCTTGCCTTGGTAGTCGACGTTCTCTCCCTCCAGCACCTTGCGCCAGATACGCGTGAACTCGACCGAGGCTTCGTAGCGCTCCTGGTGGTTCAGGTGCAGGCCATCACCGGCCAGCTCGTCGGGGTCGCCACCGGTGACCAGGTTGAACAGTGCCCGGCCGTTGGACAGGCGGTCCAGGGTTGCCGCCTGGCGCGCCGCGACCGTTGGCGAAATGATGCCTGGACGCAGGGCAACCAGGAATTTCAGATGCTGGGTCACCGGGATCAGCGATGCTGCCACCAACCAGGAATCCTCGCAGGAACGCCCGGTAGGGATCAGCACACCACCAAAGCCGAGACGGTCGGCGGCCTGGGCAATCTGTTGCAGGTAACCGTGATCGACCGCACGGGCGCCCTCGGATGTGCCCAGGTACTTGCCGTCACCGTGGGTGGGGAGGAACCAGAAAATGTTAAGGCTCATTGGAGTTGTCTCCTCAAAGGTGGCGAGGGCCACAGCGGCACCCCGGCACAGGCGAATCAATCAAGGCGCGCTGGCGACCTTGGCCGGGGGTGTCCAGATCGCGTCCTTGATGCTCAGCGGCTTGGGAATCAGCTTCAGCGCCTGGAAGGTGTCGGCGATTTTCTGTTGTGCGGCCACCACCTCGGGGGTCAGCGGCGCGGCACCGTAGCCTTGGCGCTTGACCGAAGTCAGGGTGATGTCGGCGGGCAGCCCGAGCAGCGCAGCGACCTGGTCGGTCACCTCCTGCGGGTTGGCCTGTGACCATTTGCCCACGGCGCGTACTTCTTCGATGAGGGCGTTGATCACAGCCGGATGCTGGGTCGCGTAGTTGCGGGTGGCCAGGTAGAACTGGTGGTTGTCGACCAGGTCTTTGCCGTCACGCAGGGTGCGTGCCTGCAGCTGCTGTTCGGCGGCGGCCTGGTACGGGTCCCAGATCACCCAGGCATCGACGCTGCCACGCTCGAACGCGGCGCGGGCATCGGCCGGCGGCAGGTAGACGGGCTGTATATCGCTGTACTTGAGGCCGGCCTCTTCCAGGGCGCGGACCAGCAGGTAGTGCACGTTCGAACCTTTGTTGAGCGCAACTTTCTTGCCTTTGAGTTCCTTCACCGACTGGATCGGCGAACCCTTCGGTACAAGGATCGCTTCACTGTGCGGCGCAGGCGGTTCGTAGGCCACATAGAGCAGATCGGCACCGGCGGCCTGAGCGAATACCGGCGGCGTTTCACCAGTTACGCCAAAGTCGATGGAGCCGACATTCAAGCCTTCGAGAAGCTGCGGGCCACCTGGGAATTCGGTCCATTGCACCTGGATGCCCTGATCGGCCAGGCGCTTTTCCAGCGTGCCCTTGGCTTTGAGCAGCACCAGGGTGCCGTATTTCTGATAGCCGATACGCAGGCTTTCAGCCTGGGCTTGGGTAATGACGCCGAAGGACACAGCCGCCGCAAACAGGGCGACCAGACCACGACGCAAGAAGACTGTGCGCATGGCGCTCTCCTGTGCGAGTAGGTTCGGGTTGCACCTGCTTGCCTCGTTGACGGGCGAGTAAGGTGGATGACGCGATAAAGCCGTTGTGCCGGTTCAGATGCTCCAGCGCTGGAAGTGTTGCACCTGAGGGCTGACATTAGCAGCCTTGGTATATTCCTAGAAATCATATTTTTTCATTTGTTTATTCCATAAAGTACTTTGGTGATTCTTTGATATTGGGGCCGCTTTGCGGCCCTTTCGCGACACAAGGCCGCTCCTACGAGGAGCCGCGCCTTGTGTCGCGATGGGCTGCGCAGCAGCCCCACGCCTGAAGCGGTTTGTGCAGGCATAAAAAAGGGCCGTCGAAACGGCCCGAATATCCCTGCTATGGCTAAGAGCAATGCAACGAGAATGCTTCAGCGATTGGGTTGCGGGGTCAGCCGCAGGTAGGGTTTTACAGCGCGGTAGCCTTTCGGGAAGCGCTGCTTGATCTCGTCCTCATCCTTCAGCGAAGGCACGATCACCACTTCGTCGCCATCCTGCCAGTTACCTGGCGTGGCCACCTTGTGGTTGTCGGTGAGCTGCAGCGAGTCGATCACCCGCAGTATTTCGTTGAAGTTGCGCCCGGTACTGGCTGGATAGGTAATGGTCAGGCGCACCTTCTTGTTCGGGTCGATGACGAACAGCGAGCGCACGGTCAGGGTGTCGCTGGCGTTCGGGTGGATCAGGTCGTACAGGTCGGAAACCTTGCGGTCGGCGTCGGCGATGATCGGGAAGTTGACCACGGTGTTCTGGGTCTCGTTGATGTCCTCGATCCACTTGTGGTGCGAGTCGACCGGGTCTACGGACAGGGCGATGGCCTTGACCCCACGTTTGGCGAAGTCGTCCTTGAGTTTGGCGGTCAGGCCCAGCTCGGTGGTGCACACCGGGGTGAAGTCGGCCGGGTGAGAGAACAGCACACCCCAGCTGTTACCGAGCCACTCGTGGAAGCGGATCGTACCTTCGCTGGAATCTTGTTCGAAGTCGGGGGCGATGTCGCCGAGTTTGAGGCTCATGGGGGTGCGGCTCCTGTGCTAAGGGCTGGCCTTGTGAGGTTCAATGTGCCTGCATTCAGATAAAAACAAAAAGAATAAATAATGATTTGTTTATAACTTAATCGCACTTCGAGTTGCAGGCACAAAAAAGCCTCGCACTAGGCGAGGCTTCTTGTTCAGCTACGGCTTACAGGAAATTGTAAGTGTAGTTGAAGATCAGACGGGTCTGATCCTGGTCAGCCAGCGAGCTGGTGCCAGTGCCACGGTAAACGCCGTGACGAAGGCTGGCCCCCAAGCCTTTGAATGTGCCTTCCTGGATCACGTAGTCGACGCGTGCATCACGCTCCCACTCGCTGAAGGTACCGTTCCCGTTGGCGTTTTTGCCGTCTTCACCTTTCAGGTAAGAAACCGAAGCTTTCAGGCCAGGCACACCCAGACGCGCGAAGTCATACGAGTACTGACCGAAGGTGGTGTTCTCACCGGCCTTGGCGAACTGGTTGATCATGCTGTCGGTGAACAGGTAGAAGCTGGAACCGGTAGCGCCTTCGTTGCGGCCATTGCCATCAACCACGTTGCCTTGGTTCAGCCAGACGAAACCGCCGTCGTCACTGACGCGCTGGTGACCGAGCATCAGCGCATGGCCACCCAAGGTGTAGGTGAACATGGCAGACCAGGTCTTGTTATCTACCTCGCCGGCGTTCTTGGCATAGCCATTGTTGTTGTTGAAGCGGTAACCAGTTTCACCGTTCTTGCCGTCGCTGCTGCTGTCGAAGTAACGCAGGTCGGTCTTGAACGACTGATCGTCGGCGATCTTGAACACGTGCGTCGCGCCCAGGAAGTGCTGCTTGTAGAAGTCTTCCAGGTTCGAGTAGTAGTACTGCAGGGTCAGGTCGGGCGTGAGCTTGTAGTCCAGGCCGCCGTAGCGGAACTTGTTGCTGTCTTGGGTGCCGCCCGCCACGGACAGGCCGGTACGGTTGCTCGAAGCACGGCCCATGGCGTGAGTCAGCTGACCGGCGTTGATGGTCAGATTGTCGATTTCCTTCGACTGGATCGTGCCACCTTCAAAGGTTTGCGGCAGCAGACGACCATCGTTGGCAACCAAGATTGGCAGGTTAGGTGCCAGCGCGCTACCGAAGTGGGCTTCAGTCTTGGAGAAGCGAGCCTTGGCATTGGCGCCGAAGCGTCCCCACTGGCTTACCGCAGAACCATCGCTATCATCGGGCATGAAACCGCTTTTGTGATAGCCGCGGCCGCCATCCAGCTGGATGCCCCACAGAGCCTGTGCATCAACACCGAAACCGACAGTGCCTTCAGTGAAGCCGGAAATATAATCGAGCTTGAAACCCTGGCCAGACTCACGCTGATCCGGGCGCGGATCGCTATGGGCTTCACGGTTGTTATTGTCGAAATACATGGTGCGCGAGCTGAGGGACAATTTGCTGTCTTCAACGAAACCGGCAGCGCCTGCTTGTTGGGCGAGAACCCCCAGTGCCACGGCCAGAGCCAGGCTGGACTTGTACATGTTTTGCTCCTCTACGTTCTAATTTTTGTGTATCTCTGGCGGCGGGATCTGATGCCCTGCTCACCGTGGACTGGCGATTTAGTCCCAAAGAGTGACCAGCAAGTCAATCGTTACTGAACATTTCACGACTTTGGTCTAAGACGCCACCTGCGCTACAGGATAATGACAATCCTATAAATCCAAAATGACCGTTTTATGAATTTGTAAGATTTTTAAGGCATATGGTTGAAACCTTTACTGCCAAAAGCTGTATCGGCAGACGCTTGTAATAGCTTTAGGTTATTTGCAAACGTTTGCTCATATCCTTATTTCCAATTGCTCTGTTAAGCGGAAAAAGACCGACCATTTCACTTGGTCTTCGCCCAGAAGCCTGATCGAGCCCTTCCGCTTAAAGCGAATGGCTCCTATGCTAATTCCAAAAAGTTATTTATTTTCTATTTCTTAGATCATCTAGCCTTCTTGCCATTCATCACACCGATTGCCTGACAAGAGGTTCGACCATGATCCCGCACACGCCACTGCGCTTGCTCGCCGCCCTGACCCTCGCCGGCACCAGCGGGTTCGCCCAGGCCGCCGACCTGACCGTCGCCTACCAGACCACCGTCGACCCGGCCAAGGTGGCCCAGGTCGATGGCGACTACGAAAAAGCCAGCAAGGCCAGCATCGACTGGCGCAAGTTCGATAACGGCGCCGATGTGATCACCGCGGTAGCCAGCGGCGATGTACAGATCGGCTACCTGGGCTCCAGCCCGCTGGCCGCTGCCGCCACCCGCAAGCTGCCGGTGGAAACCTTCCTGATCGCCACCCAGATCGGCGCCGGCGAAGCGCTGGTGGCCCGCGACAGCATCAAGACCCCACAAGACCTGATCGGCAAGAAAGTCGCCGTGCCCTTTGTTTCCACCGGCCACTACAGCCTGCTGGCCGCGCTGAAGAGCTGGAACATCGACCCGTCCAAGGTGCAGATCCTCAACCTCGCCCCACCGGCGATCATCGCTGCCTGGAAGCGCGGCGACATCGACGCCACTTACGTCTGGGACCCGGCCCTGGGCGTGGCCAAGGAAAACGGCAAGGTGCTGATCACCTCCGGGGAGCTGGCCGAGAAAGGCGCACCGACCTTCGATGCCTGGATCGTGCGCAAGGACTTCGCCGACAAGCACCCCGAGGTGGTCAAAGCCTTCGCCAAGGTCACCCTCGACGCCTACGCCGACTACCGCAAAGACCCGACGGCCTGGCTTGCCAACAAGGACAACGTGGCCAAGCTGGTGAAGCTGTCCGGTGCCAAGGCCAGTGATATTCCTGCTCTGTTGCAAGGCAACGTCTACCCGCTGGCCGCCGACCAGGCCAACGCCCTGGGCGCACCGACCACTCAAGCGCTGACCGACACCGCCACCTTCCTCAAGCAGCAAGGCAAGGTCGACGCCGTGTTGCCGGACTATTCGGCCTACGTCAGCGCCAAGTTCTTGCCCAATTGATCCGGAGCCCGTCATGGCCTTGCTAGAACTGGAGCGCATCAGCGCACAGTACCCCGGCGCCAGCACCCCTGTGCTGGCCGACATCAACCTCAGCCTGGGCCCAGGCCAGCTGCTGGTAGCACTGGGCCCCTCCGGCAGCGGCAAGACATCGCTGCTCAACCTGATCGCGGGCTTTGTCGCCCCCAGCGGGGGGCGCATCACCCTTGACGGCGTGCCGGTGCAAGGCCCCGGCGCCGAACGCGGCGTGGTGTTTCAGGACGATGCTCTGCTGCCGTGGCAGAACGTGCTGGGCAACGTCGCCTTCGGTTTGGAGCTGGCTGGTGTAGCCCGCGGCAAGCGAGAGGCCAAGGCACGGGAAATGCTGGCACTGGTCGATCTGGATGGCGTTGGCGAGCGGCGCATCTGGCAACTGTCCGGTGGCCAGAAGCAGCGTGTGGGCCTGGCCCGCGCGCTGGCGGCCGACCCAAGGGTACTGCTGATGGACGAGCCGTTCGGCGCCCTCGATGCGTTCACCCGCGAGCAGATGCAGGAACTGTTGCTGCAGGTCTGGCAGCGCACCGCCAAACCGGTGTTCCTGATCACTCACGACATTGAAGAAGCCGTATTCCTTGCAACCGAACTGGTGCTGTTGGCCCCAGACCCAGGCCGCGTGGTCGAGCGCCTGCAGCTGGACTTCGGCCAACGTTATGCCGCTGGCGAATCGGCCCGGGCCATCAAGTCTGACCCACGCTTCATTGAAACTCGCGAGCATGTGCTGGCGCGGGTTTTCTCTCAACGCCAAAGCCTGCAGGAGCACGCATGAGCAGCCTTGATCTGCCGGTCGCCAGCAAGCGCGACAGCCAAGCCCGGCCCGTTGATAAAGCGCGCCGCCAGCTTTCCACCCGCTGGATCAGCACGCTAACCCTGGCCAGCCTGCTGCTGGTCTGGTGGCTGGTGACCGCCGCCGGCTGGATCGAGCCACTGTTCCTGCCAGCGCCCGGCGACATCCTGGCCAAAGCCTGCAGCTTGCTCACCCAAGGCTACATGGACGCCAGCCTGTGGCAACACCTGGGCGCGAGCCTGGGCCGCATCGGCCTGGCGCTGGTTGCCGCGACCCTGACCGCCATCCCGGCCGGTATCGCCATCGGCTACAACCGTGTGGCCCGAGGCATCCTCGACCCACTGATCGAGTTCTACCGCCCCATACCGCCACTGGCCTACCTGCCACTGATCGTCATCTGGTGCGGTATCGGCGAGTTGTCCAAGGTACTGCTGATCTACCTGGCAATCTTCGCCCCGATCGCCATCGCTACGGCCACCGGCGTGCGCACCGTCGACCCGGCCAGATTGCGCGCTGCGCAATCGCTGGGGGCGACCAAGGTGCAACTGATCCGCCATGTGATCGTGCCCAGCGCCCTGCCCGACATACTCACCGGCATCCGTATCGGCCTGGGCGTGGGCTGGTCGACCCTTGTAGCCGCCGAGCTGATCGCTGCCACCAGCGGCCTGGGCTTCATGGTGCAGTCGGCGGCGCAGTTTCTGGTGACCGACGTGGTGGTGCTGGGCATCCTGCTGATCGCCCTGATCGCCTTCGCCCTGGAGATGGGCCTGCGCGCCCTGCAGCGCAAGCTGGTGCCCTGGCATGGGCAAAGCCACTGACCGATTGCGGACTGACCACGCCGGCTACCCGGCGCCTGGAGTGAGAAAAGACATGAGCCTGACCGTTACCCCCCTCAGCCCGGCCCTCGGCGCCCAGATCAGCGGCGTGGACATCAGCGGCGAGATTACCGTCGAGCAGCGCGACGCCATCGAGCAGGCACTGCTCCAACACCAGGTGTTGTTCTTCCGGGACCAGCCGATCACACCCGAGCAGCAAGCGCGCTTTGCCGCGCGCTTCGGCGACCTGCACATCCACCCGATCTACCCCAACGTACCGCAAACCCCGCAGGTGCTGATACTCGACACTGCGGTCACCGACGTACGCGATAATGCCGTGTGGCACACCGACGTGACCTTCCTGCCGACCCCGGCGCTGGGTGCGGTGCTCAGTGCCAAGCAGTTGCCGGCCTATGGCGGCGATACCTTGTGGGCCAGCGGCATTGCCGCTTTCCAAGCCCTGTCGGCCCCGCTGCGCGAGATGCTCGATGGCCTGACTGCAACGCACGATTTCACCAAGTCGTTCCCGCTCGAGCGCTTTGGCACTACGCCTGAGGACCTGGCGCGCTGGGAAGCGGCCCGGCGCAACAACCCGCCGCTGTCACACCCGGTTGTTCGTACGCACCCGGTGAGCGGCCGCAAGGCGTTGTTCGTCAATGAAGGGTTCACCACGCGGATCAATGAGCTGAGCGAGTTGGAGAGCGAGGCGCTGCTCAAGCTGCTGTTCGCCCATGCGACGCGGCCGGAGTTCAGCATCCGCTGGCGCTGGCAGGAGAACGACGTGGCGTTCTGGGACAACCGCGTCACTCAGCATTTTGCGGTGGATGATTACCGGCCGAACCGGCGGGTGATGCATCGGGCGACCATCCTGGGGGATGCGCCGTTCTGAAAGAACCTTGGGAGGCCTTTGGCCTCCTTTCGCGACACAAGGCCGCTCCTACAGGCAATCGCGTATCCCTGTTGGAGCGGCCTTGTGTCGCGAAAGGGCCGCACAGCGGCCCCGGCGGTCTAGCGGACCAAATGCAAGAACTGCATATGCCGCTCGTACTGGTCGAGGATGTCGTTGATGATCTGCTCCTTGCTGTAGCCCACCAGGTCGTAGTTCTGGCTGCCCTCGCTAAGGTGCACCTCCGCCCGGTAATAACGGCGGTTCTTCAAATCCTGCGTCCCCAACCCACCCAGCGCGAACGACGGTGTGAAATACCCGCGCATCTGCACCTGATAGATGAACGGCTGCTCTTCACCATGGCCCACTTTCAGGCTGACGTTGTCATGGCTGGGGTCGTCCTGGGTCACCAGTACCAGGCCTTTCTGCTCGAACACCTCGCGCACATCGGCAATCGCCGGGCGCACCACGTCGTCCATGAAGCGGTACACCTCATCGCGTGACGGGAAGTGCACCGCCTGGCTCAGGCGCTGGCGCCAGCCACCACGGCCACGGCGGGACTGCGCGAACGGTGCCAGCGAATGCAACTGGGCGATCTGGCGCTGCGACTCCAGGTAGAACGCCTTATGCAGCCCCCACATCATGCACAGCAGGATCAACGAGAACGGCAGCGAGGTCAGCACCACCGCCGATTTGAGCGAATCGATGCTGCCGGCAAACAGCAGGCTACTAGTGATCAGCGCGGTCATCGCGCCCCAGAAGATCCGCAACCAGTTCGGCCCGTCTTCATCAGCACCGCCATCCTTGGCGGACAAGGTCGACAGCACCACGGTGCCCGAGTCCGCCGATGTGACGAAGAACACGAAGCTGATGAACACCGTCACCGCGATGACTGTCTTGCTCCACGGGTAGGTCTCCAGCAGCAGGTACAAGCTCATCGACGGATTATCGATGGCCGACTGGCCGAGCGCGGTCATGCCGTGGTTCAGCACCTGGTCCAGCGCGCTGTTGCCGAAGATCGACATCCACGCCAGGGTGAAGCCCAGCGGGATCAGCAGCACACCGAAGACGAATTCACGGATGGTGCGGCCACGCGAGATACGGGCGATGAACAGCCCCACGAAAGGCGCCCAGGCAATCCACCAGGCCCAGTAGAACACCGTCCAGCCGCCCAGCCAGTCACGGTTTTCGCCGTAGGCATAGACGTCGAAGCTCTTGCGTGGCAGGGCGCCAAGGTAATCGCCAAGGTTCTGGATCAGGGTATTGAACAGGTGCTGGGTGGGCCCGGCGAACAGCACGAACAGCAGCAGGGCACAGGCCAGGAACAGGTTGATGTCGCTCATCACCCGCACACCTTTCTCCACCCCCGCGACCGCTACGGCCACCGCAGCGCCCATCATCAGGACGATGAGCGCGATCTGCACCCATTGGCTATGGCTGATGCCGAACAGGTAGTCGAGGCCGGCATTGAGGTGCAGCACCCCGAAGCCCATGTCGGCGCCCAGGCCGAACACCGTGGCGATGATGCCGAAACCGTCTACCGCGTAACCGATCGGCCCGTTGATACGCTTGCCGATCAGCGGGTACAGCGCCGAACGCAAAGCCAGCGGCAGGTTGTGGCGGTAGGCGAAGTAGGCCAGCGCCATGCCGACGAAGGCAAACACGCCCCAGCCATGCAGGCCCCAGTGCAGGAACAGTATCTGCATCGCCTGGCGCCCGGCCTCCGCCGTGCCCGCCTCACCCTGGGGGGGCTGGAGCATGTGGGTCAGAGGTTCGGAAACGCAGAAGAAGAACAGGGTGATGCTGATACCGGCGGCGAACAACATGCCGGCCCACGACAGGTAGCTGAACTCGGGTTCGTCGTGGTCGGCACCGAGCTTGATCTTGCCGTAGCCGGACAAGGCGGTGACCACCACGAAGACCAGGTACAGGGTCATGGCCAGCATGTAGTACCAGCCGACCGTATTGGCCGCCCAGTTCTGCGCAGCCAAGAGCCAGTCGCCCGCTGCTTGAGGTTGGGCGATGACCACCAGGCCGAAGATGAGGATGAAGCTTGCCGCAAAATAGAACACCGGAGGGTTCATGCGGATCTGGCTGTTGGAAGGGGTCGGTGCACTCATGGGGCATGCACCTCGTCGATTGACGTGAGGTTCGGAATGAACGGGTTCAGCAAAGGAATCCTCCTGTTGAACACCGGCAGCGGACCAGCGTTTTTTCGTTGAACAAGCGTTCAAGTTAAACATGGATCGGGATTCGATGCGACCCGGGCTGCTGATCGGCACATTCCTGCACCGGCGATAGGGCCGGTACAGGCAGTGAAGCATTCAGGTCAATTCTTGCCCTGGCAATCCAACTGTAGATTGGCCTGGGTAATGTTGCTTTCGGCCGGCACACTCCGGGTCAGCCACACATTGCCGCCAATGGTCGAACCTTTACCAATGGTGATCCTTCCCAGGATGGTCGCCCCCGCATAGATCACAACATCGTCCTCGACGATCGGGTGGCGGGCCAGGCCTTTGTGCAACGTACCCGACTCATCGCTCGGGAAGCGCTTGGCGCCAAGGGTCACCGCCTGGTAGATGCGCACACGCTCACCGATGATCGCAGTCTCGCCGATCACCACACCGGTACCGTGGTCGATGAAGAAGCTCGGGCCGATCTGCGCGCCCGGGTGGATATCGATACCCGTGGCCGAATGCGCCAGCTCCGAACAGATTCGCGCCAACAATGGCAAACCGGCCTGGTACAAATGGTGGGCCAGTCGGTGATGGATGATGGCGAGTATGCCCGGGTAGCACAGCAGCACTTCATCGACGCTGCGCGCGGCCGGGTCACCGTGGTAGGCGGCAAGTACATCGGTGTCGAGCAGCACGCGCAGGCCTGGCAGGGCGGCGGCAAAATCCTGGATCAGGCGCAGTGCCTGGGCATCGACGGCGGCCAGGTCGGCATTGCTCTGGCGCGCGGCATAGCGCAGTTCCAGACGTGCCTGGGCCAGCAACGCGGTCAGCGCGGCGTCGAGGGTGTGGCCAACGTAGAAGTCCTCGCTCTCTTCGCGCAGGTCGACCGGGCCCAAACGCATCGGGAACAGCGCACCGCACAACTGCTCGAGGACCTGGCGAATGGCCTCGCGCGAGGGCAATTCGCGCCCGCCCTGCTCGCCAATGCTGCGGCCATTGTGGCTTCGCCACTGCTCACGGGCGCTGCGCAGGCCGCTGACAATATTGTGCAACTGCCAATGCGCGGATGAAGGTTGTTCGCTCACGGTGATCTCCTGCCAGGGCCAATCAGATAGTTTGCAATCCACTTTACGGCAAATCAGCCCCTTGGAAAAAACAACGCTTTATTCCATCCTGCGCTAAGTCGGGCATAAGCCGCGATGACGGACCCGGCATCGTCGCCTACCCTCAAAGCAGCCAAAACCCGGCACAGATCAAAAAGGAAATAACAAAATAAGTTTTTATTATTTCCTGGCCTATGAAGCCAACCCTATAGTCGCCACCCACCACTTCCACAACAAGCGCGGGGCCTGACATGTCGAAATTCGCCAAACCGCTTCTCAATGCCAGCCTGGCCATCCTGCTGGGCACCGGTCTGTTCAGCCAGGCATTCGCCGGCGAGCAACTGAAAACCATCCAGGAAAAAGGCGTGATCAACGTCGGCCTCGAGGGCACCTACCCGCCGTTCAGCTTCCAGGATGAAAACGGCAAGCTCGCCGGCTTCGAGGTCGAGTTTTCAGAACTGCTGGCCAAGGAGCTGGGCGTCAAGGCCAAGATCCAGCCAACCAAATGGGATGGCATCCTTGCAGCGCTGGAATCCAAGCGCCTGGACGTGGTGGTCAACCAAGTGACCATCTCCGAGGAGCGCAAGAAGAAGTACGACTTCTCCGAGCCCTACACCGTCTCCGGCATCCAGGCGCTGATCCTGAAGAAGAAAGCCGAGCAGTTGAACATCAAGACCGCGCAGGACCTGGCCGGCAAGAAGGTCGGCGTGGGCCTGGGCACCAATTACGAACAGTGGGTGAAGCAGGACGTTCCGAACGCTGAAGTGCGCACCTACGAAGATGACCCAAGCAAGTTCGCCGACCTGCGCAACGGCCGTATCGACGCCATCCTGATCGACCGCCTGGCCGCCCTGGAATACGCGCAAAAAGCCAAGGACACCGAGCTTGCCGGCGACGCCTTCTCGCGCCTGGAAAGCGGCGTGGCCCTGCGCAAGGGTGAGCCGGAGCTGCTGGCGGCCATCAACAAGGCCATCGACAAGCTCAAGGCCGATGGCACCCTGGCCAAGCTGTCCGAGAAATACTTCGGTGCCGATGTCACCAAATGATCGCTGAAAGCCTGCAACTCGTTGTCGATTCCGCGCCCTTCCTGCTCAAGGGTGCGGGTTATACAGTGCTGCTGAGTGTCGGCGGCATGTTCTTCGGCCTGGTACTGGGTTTTGCCCTGGCACTGATGCGCCTGTCGAAGATCCTGCCGCTGGACTGGCTGGCACGCATCTATGTGTCGTTCTTCCGGGGCACGCCGCTGCTGGTGCAGCTGTTCGTGATCTACTTCGGCATGCCGCAGATCGGCATCGAACTCGACCCGATCCCGGCCTCGCTGATTGGCCTGTCGCTGAACATGGCAGCGTACATCTGCGAAATCCTGCGTGCGGCGATCTCCTCGATCGACCGTGGCCAGTGGGAAGCAGCCGCCAGCATCGGCATGACCCGCACCCAGGCCATGCGCCGGGCGATCCTGCCGCAAGCACTGCGCACGGCATTGCCACCGCTGGGTAACAGCTTCATCTCGCTGGTCAAGGACACCGCCTTGGCGGCGACCATCCAGGTGCCCGAGCTGTTCCGCCAGGCGCAGCTGATCACTGCGCGCACTTTCGAAGTATTCACCATGTACCTGGCCGTTGCGGTGGTCTACTGGGTCCTCTGCAGCATCCTCGCGCACTTCCAGAACCGCATGGAAGCGCGGGTCAACCAGCACGACCAGGAGCACTGAAGATGATCGTAGTAGAAGGCCTGACCAAGCAGTTCAAAGGCCAGACCGTGCTCAACGGCATCGACCTGACCGTGCAACCGGGCGAAGTGGTGGCCATCATCGGCCCCAGCGGCTCGGGCAAGACCACCTTCCTGCGGTGCCTCAACCTGCTGGAAACGCCAGACGCCGGGCGCATTCAGATCGGTGCCATCAGCATTGATGCCAACCGTCCCCTTGGCAATCAGCAAAGTGCCATTCGCCGTTTGCGCCAGCAGGCCGGCTTCGTGTTCCAGAGCTTCAACCTGTTCCCTCATCGCACAGCGCTGGAAAACGTCATCGAAGGGCCGGTGATCGTCAAGAAGACGCCCCGCGCCCAAGCCATCGAGCTGGGCCGCAAGCTGCTGGCCAAGGTCGGCCTGGCAGGTAAGGAAGACGCCTACCCCAAACGCCTTTCGGGCGGACAGCAACAGCGCGTTGCCATCGCCCGGGCGCTGGCCATGGAACCTGAGGTGATTCTGTTCGATGAACCCACCTCGGCGCTCGACCCTGAGCTGGTCGGCGAGGTGCTGGCGACCATCCGCGGCCTGGCGGAAGAAAAGCGCACCATGATCATCGTCACCCATGAGATGAGCTTTGCGCGTGATGTCGCTAACCGGGTGATCTTCTTCGACAAGGGGGTGATCGTCGAGCAGGGCGAGGCCAAGGCGCTGTTTGCCAATCCCAAGGAAGAGCGGACGCGGCAGTTCTTGCGCAAGTTTCTCGGGACTGCGGCTTCCGAATAATCGGCATTCGTTTCACTGGCCCATCGCCGGCAAACCGGCGATGGGGCGCGAAGCGGCCCTACTCAGTTCCAACGCAAACCCTCAGCCGGCACGGGCCGCCCGAACCAGTAGCCCTGCCCCAGCTGGCACTGCTGCTCCAGCAGGAACCTGGCCTGCTCCGGCTGCTCGATGCCTTCAGCGTGCACCTGCATGCCCATGCTCCGGGCCAGGGCGATGATCACCCGCACGATCGCGACGTCGTCGTCATCCACCGGCAAGCCGGCGACGAAGCCCTGGTCGATCTTCAGCTTCTGCACCGGCAGGCGCTTTAGCCGCAGCAACGACGAGTAGCCGGTGCCAAAGTCATCGATTGCCAGGTTCAAGCCCAGCTCACGCAGCCGGTGCAACTGCTCCAGCGCGACTTCGGGGTCTTCCATGACTGCACTCTCGGTCACCTCCACCTCCAGCAGCGACGGATCCAGACCGGTTTCGTGCAACACCCCGGCCACTTGCCGGTACAGCTCACGCTGGCCGAACAACCGGCTGGAGATGTTGACCGCAACGAACTCGAGCAGGCGCCCGTCAGCCTGCCAACTGACCATCTGCCGGCACGCCTCGCGCAGCACCCAGGCATCGATGTCGGCAATCAGCCCGGTACGCTCGGCGATAGGGATGAATTCGCTTGGCGGCACCAAGCCACGTTGCGGGTGCTGCCAACGCACCAGTGCCTCCACCCCGACCATCTTCGAGGTGAACAGGTCGAACACCGGCTGGTAGAACACCCGCAGTTCGTCTTGCGCCAGCGCACGGCGCAGCTCGCCTGCCGTTTCCACCCGGTGCTGGGCGTGTGCTGTCAGCTCTTCGGTGTACAGCGCGTAACAGGCGCGGCCATTGTGCTTGGCCTTGAACAGCGCCGAGTCGGCGTTGCGCAGTAGCTGTTCGGCGCTCAACGCATCGCTGGGGAACAGGCTGATGCCAACGCTGACGCTGATGAACAGCCGATGCCCGTCGAACTCGAACGGTTCACGCATGCGTTCGATGAGCGCCTGTGCCAGTTTGCCGGCCTGGCCGACCTGCTGGCAGTTCTCTGCCAGCACACCAAACTCGTCACCGCCCAGGCGCGCCAAGGTCACGCCATTGCCCACCACCTCGGCCAGACGCTCGCCTACCAGCTTGAGCAGCTGATCACCGATGGTGTGGCCCAAGCCGTCGTTGATGCTTTGAAAGTGGTCAAGGTCAAGCAGCAACAAAGCACATCCTCGCTTGTTGGCCTGTGCCGAAGCCAGTGCCTGCTCGGCCCGGTCGTTGAACAGCAGACGGTTGGGCAAGCCGGTAAGGGGGTCGTGATGGGCCAGGTAGGCCAGTTCCTGCTCGGTATGCTTGATCGCGCTGATGTCGCTGAAAACCGCGACATAATGGGTCATCTCACCGCCATCATCGTGTATGGCGCGGATTGTCTGCCATTGCGGGTAGATTTCACCGCTCTTGCGCCGGTTCCATATCTCCCCGCTCCACTCGCCCTTCTCTGCCAGGGTGGCATAAATCTGCTGATAGAACGGCACGCCGTGCCGGCCCGACTTGAACTTGCTCGGGCGCTGGCCGAGCACTTCGTCCTGCTGGTAACCCGTGATCCGCATGAAGGCACGGTTGACGTGCACGATCAGCCCCTGGCGGTCAGTGACCAGCACGCCCTCCAGGGTACTGTCGAACACGGCTGCGGCCATACGCAGGCGGGCGCGGTCTTCGCTGCGAAGACGTGCGCCGACACCGATGAAATTGAGCAGACGGGCACGGGTAAAGAAAATCAGCCCCGCGCTGGCCAGCACCCATAGAACAACATTGATCTGCCGCCCCACGGCCAAGGCCAGAGGGTCTTCAGACATGCTGCGCAAAACCACCTCTGACAGCACCAGCCAGAGGATCGAGAGCACCAGATACAGCGCGGCCATGCGCAAGGCGTCGCGAACGGAAACAGACATGTCGGCAACAAAAGTCCATGAAAAATGATGGGGCATTATAGAGGCAGAAACATGCCGTGACGTCCTATCTGCAAGGGTGACTGGTTTTATTTCCCTGCCAAGGGATAATCAGAGCCTTCCCCTGTGTCTTCGAGGGTTTTGACACCTATGTGGTATTACGGTCTGCTCGACTTGTCGGCCTGGCAACTGGTTGGCGTTACCCTGCTGATGACTCACGTGACCATCATCAGCGTCACCATTTATCTGCACCGCTACTCCGCCCACCGTGCCCTGGAGCTCAATGGCGCGCTCAAGCACTTTTTCCGCTTCTGGCTGTGGCTGACCACGGCGCAGAACACCCGCGAGTGGACAGCAGTGCACCGCAAGCACCACGCCAAGTGCGAAACCCCGGACGACCCGCACAGCCCAGTGCACAAAGGCCTGGGCACGGTGCTGCGCAAAGGCGCCGAACTCTACAGGGAAGAAGCACTCAACCCCGAAACCCTGCGCATCTACGGCAAAAACTGCCCGGATGACTGGATCGAGCGCAATCTCTACTCACGCTACAAACATGGCGGTATCGCCCTGATGGCGGTGCTCGACCTGCTGCTGTTCGGCACCATCGGCATTACCATCTGGGCGGTGCAGATGATGTGGATTCCGTTCTGGGCAGCGGGTGTGGTCAACGGCTTGGGCCATGCGGTGGGCTACCGCAACTTCGAGTGCCGCGACGCTGCTACCAACCTGGTGCCATGGGGCATCGTCATCGGTGGCGAAGAACTGCACAACAACCACCACACCTACCCCAATTCGGCCAAGCTGTCGGTCAAGCGCTGGGAGTTCGATGCCGGCTGGGCCTGGATACGCCTGTTGTGCCTGCTGCGGCTGGCCAAAGTACAACGGGTGGCGCCTATCGCCCATCGCGTCGAAGGCAAGGCCAACCTGGACATGGACACCACCATGGCCATCCTCAACAACCGTTTCCAGATCATGGCCCAGTACCGCAAGCTGGTGATCGGCCCGTTGGTCAAACAGGAACTGGCCAAGGTCGATGCGTCGGTACGCCATCGCTTCCGCCGGGCCAAACGCCTGCTGTCGCGGGAACCCAGCCTGCTCGAAGAGCGTCACCATGTGCGCATCGAGTCCCTGCTTGAGCAGAGCCAGGCACTCAAGACCATCTATGAGAAACGCTTGGCCTTGCAGCAGATCTGGGCCCGTACCAGCGCCAATGGTCACGACATGCTGGCCGCCATGAAAGACTGGGTGCACGAGGCGGAAGCCAGTGGCATTCACGCCCTGCACGACTTCGCCGCGCAGTTGAAAACCTACTCCCTGCGCCCGAACGGCGCCTGAGCACCGTTGATCGGCACGCCCCGCAACGGGGCGTGCACGCTGGAACTTCCCCCCTGAAAAACCACTCAAAGCCGGCACATCGCCCGCGTGGCGGGCCGGTCTTTGGCCGCACGCTTACCCGTCGAGAGCCGCTCCGTGCACATGGCCAAGAACATCCATTCAACGCTGCCCGGCAATTCAGCTCCCGAGGCAGCCCAAATACTGCTGGCCTTGCTGCATGCCCAAGGCGAAGTGGCTCGCCTGAGCGAACGTGAACAGCTCTACAGCTCGTTGCTCGACAGCGTCAACGCGGTGCTCTGGGCGTTCGACTGGGAAACACGCCAGGTGCTCTACGTCAGCCCCGCCTACGAACGCATCTTCGGCCGCCCCACGAGCCTGGTGTTGGCGGACTTCAACGAATGGCGCGACAGCATCTACCCCGATGACCTGGAATACGCCGAGCGCAGCCTGGCCCAGGTGCTGATCAAAGGCGCGGTTGAAGACCGCGAGTACCGCATTCTCAATGCAAACGGCCAGGTACGCTGGCTCAGTGACAAGTGCTACATCAACCAGCAGCAGGAAGGTGACCGGGTGATAATCGTCGGCATTGCCGAAGACATCACCGACAAGAAGCAGCTTGAGGGCGAGCTGCATCGCCTGGCCACCACGGACGTGCTGACCCAGAGCAGCAACCGCCGGCACTTTTTCGAATGTGCAGGCCAAGCCTTCGACAGCGCACGCGAAGACGGCACGCCACTGGCGTTCTTGCTACTGGACATCGATGACTTCAAGCAGATCAACGACAGCTACGGCCATCAGGAAGGCGACCAGGTATTGCAACGCATTGCCGACAGCGGCAAGGCAGTGCTGCGCCGCGGCGACCTGTTCGGGCGTATTGGTGGCGAGGAGTTTGCCGCAGTGTTCCCCGGCTGCAATGCGCAGGTCGCCGAGCAAATTGCCGAGCGCCTGCAGCGCGAGATTCAGCGGCTGAGTTTCAGCCATGGCGAGCAGGTGTATGGAGTGACGGTAAGCCAGGGGCTGACCGGGCTAACGGATGAGGATGACTCACTGGACAGCCTCTTCGCACGGGCCGATGCAGCGATGTACCGGGCCAAACGGCAGGGCAAGAATCAGATCGTGCGGGGCTGAGCCAGTGGCTGCGCACGGCAGCCCCAAAACTCAGGTCGGCACCATTTCTTCGGGAACAGGCGGCTCTTCATCTTGCGGTTTTACCTCAGGGTTCTGCACCTTGCGCAACCGGCTCAACTGCGCCAACCCAACCTTGAGCAAGCGCGCGGTCTTGTTGTCGGCCACCTTCTCCAACCCCTGATCCGCCGGCAGCCTTGCCAGTTGCCCTGCCAGGTTCATGGCCAGGATCTCCCGCGAATACACCCCACCGCCCAACTGATAGATTGCTGCGATCAGCTCACGCAGGCCCAGCGGCAAGCGCCAGCGGGTTCGCAGTGCCGAGCCGAATGCTGCACCGAAGTCGCGCAGTGACGCCTGCACCAAGCCATCATGCAGTTCACCACCTGCCAGCCGCCATTCCTGCAGGCAGCGCAACACCGCAAGGTCACCCAGGCAGTGCAACAGCCCGGCGCAATAACAAAGCTCTTCATCGAGCTCAAGCATGCGCGCCAGCGAACGAGCGTATTCGGCGGTATGCAGCGACAGGTTCCAGAAATGCGCCGCCTGCTGCGCCAGCAGCGGGTCGCTAAGGCGGGCGCTGCGCTTGAGGGCAAGGCCCAGAATCAGGTTCATGCTCTGCGTGCTGCCAAGCTTGTTCAGCGCCTGCAGCAGGGTCTGCACCGGTGCGTCGCGGTGCAGCGCAGCACTGTTGGCCGCAGCGATCAGTACGGCAGTAACCTGCGGGTCGTTGCGCACTTCCTCTTCGAGCACCTTGAGGTCCAGGCCCTGCGGGTTCAGCGCGCGCTTGATCGCCACCTGCACGTCGGCGAACAGCGGCCCGCCATCGGCGGTGGCGCGGCGCTGCTCAAGGAAGGCCGGCAGGCTCGCCCCTGGCTGCAACGGTGGCACCGGGCAGGCGATCTGCTCACCCACTTCAAGCAGCAGCTCTTCCAGGCGCTTGCGCAGGTTGCCCATGTTCAGTGGCTTGCTCAGGTAAGCCGTGGGGTGCAGCGGCAGCGCCTCACGCACGCTGGCACTGTCACTGCGGTTGCTCATGAGAATGAACGGCAACCCCGGCCCCTTGGCGCGCACCTTGCGCAACAGGTCCAGGCCATCGACACCTGCCAGCTCACGGGCAGCGATGATCAGATCAGGCTTGCTGGCCAATGCCGTGAGCGCCTGTGAGCCATCGGCGCACACCTGCAGCCGGGCATCACAGCGCACGCTGAGCAGCATCTCACGCAGCATGTCGCGCACCCAGGGATCGCCCTCGGCAATCAGTACGCAAGGTGGGGTGGGGTCTGCAGCGTTCATGGCCAACTCCTGAATATCCCTGACACGCAATCCGTTGCAGCTTCCAAAGCAAGTCCTGCCACAACCATAGCGCCAAGGGCCTTTAATAGGCACAAAAAAAACCCGCCTAAGCGGGTTTTTTCATGAAGCGTGTCACATCAGGCCAGTTCAGCGAAGCACTCTTCGATGATGGCCAGGCCCTTGTCGAGCAGCTCATCTTCGGCGGTCAGCGGAACCAGGATACGCAGAACGTTGCCGTAGGTACCGCAAGACAGCAGGATCAGACCCTTGTCACGGGCTTTGGCAACCACTTGGGCGACCGCAGCGGCGTTCGGAGTGTGGGTGCCTTTTTCGAAGACTTCCACAGCGATCATCGAGCCCAGACCACGGACGTCGCCAATGATCGGGTGCTTTTCCTGGATCTTGCGCAGGCCAGCGGTCAGGTGCTCACCTACTGCCTTGCTGCGGTCCAGCAGCTTCTCTTCTTCGAACACCTGGATGACGGCCAGAGCCGCGGCACAGGCGATCGGCGAACCGGCGTAAGTACCGCCCAGGCCGCCCGGAGCGATGGCGTCCATGATCTCGGCCTTGCCGCAAACACCGGCCAGCGGGAAGCCGCCAGCAATGGATTTGGCGAAGGTGGTCAGGTCCGGCGCGACGCCCATCTGTTCCATGGCGAAGAAGGTGCCGGTACGGCCAGCGCCAGTCTGTACTTCGTCGGCGATCAGCAGAATGCCGTGCTGGTCGCACAGGGCGCGCAGGCGCTTCATCAGCTCTTTAGGCGCTGGCAGGAAGCCGCCTTCGCCCTGTACCGGCTCGAGGATGATCGCGGCGATGTCGCGCGGCTCGGCGTCGTTCTTGAAGATACGCTCGACCGAAGCGATGGCGTCGTCAACGCTGACACCGTGCAGTTCGCTCGGGAACAGGGCGCGGAAGATACCGCCAGGCATCAGGCCCATGCCTGCGGAGTACGGCACAACCTTGCCGGTCAGGCCCAGGGTCATCATGGTGCGGCCGTGGTAGCCGCCGGTGAAGGCGATCACGCCAGCACGGCCAGTGGCGGCACGGGCGATTTTCACGGCGTTCTCAACGGCTTCGGAGCCGGTGGAAACCAGCAGGGTCTTCTTGTCGAAGTCACCTGGGACCAGCTTGTTGATCTTCTCGCACAGCTCTACGTAAGGCTCGTAAGCCAGTACCTGGAAGCAGGTGTGGCTGACTTTGGTCAGCTGCTCTTGAACAGCGGCAACCACTTTCGGGTGCAGGTGGCCGGTGTTCAGAACTGCGATGCCGCCGGCGAAGTCGATCAGTTCGCGGCCTTCAACGTCGATCACGGTCGAGTTCTTCGCGCTTTCGACGAAGATCGGGTGAATCTGGCCTACGCCACGTGGGACGGCGGCTACACGACGTTGCATCAAGGATTCGTTGGTCTTGCTCATAATGCCCTCATTTGCGCCGATCAGCGGCGCTTTTATTCGGGGGTGGCTGGGAGTGTTCGCGAACAGTATTCGTTGATCGACTGCCGTGAACGCCCTGGCCACCAGGTGCTGCGATGTCAAAAAAGCCAGCGAGACGTCGCTCTCGCGCCCCGCTGGCAGAGGTAAAGCCTTCAGCGCATCAGACGCTGATGCACAGGTACTTGATTTCGAGGTAGTCCTCGATGCCGTACTTGGAACCTTCACGGCCCAGGCCCGAAGCCTTGATGCCGCCAAACGGCGCGACTTCGTTGGAGATCAGGCCGGTGTTGATACCCACCATGCCGTATTCCAGCGCCTCGGCAACACGGAACACACGGCTCATGTCGCGGGCATAGAAGTACGAGGCCAGGCCGAACTCGGTGTCGTTGGACATGGCGATGACTTCAGCCTCGTCCTTGAAGCGGAACAGCGGCGCCAGCGGGCCGAAGGTCTCTTCCTTGGCGACGGCAGCGGTCTTCGGCACGTCGACCAGGATGGTCGGCTCGAAGAAGTTGCCTTCGATCAGCTTGCCACCGGACAGCACCTTGGCGCCTTTGGAGACGGCGTCCTCGATGTGTTCCTGAACCTTGGCGACGGCCTTGCCGTCGATCAGCGGGCCAGTGGTGGTGCCGTCTTCCAGGCCGTTACCGATCTTCAGTTTGGCCACAGCAGCTTTGAGCTTCTCGGCGAAGGCATCGTAGACGCCGTCCTGCACATAGATACGGTTGGCGCAAACGCAGGTCTGGCCGTTGTTGCGGTACTTGGAGATGATCGCGCCTTCTACCGCCTTGTCCAGGTCGGCATCGTCGAACACGATGAACGGGGCGTTGCCACCCAGCTCCAGGGAAACTTTCTTGATGTCCTTGGCACATTCTTCCATCAACTGGCGACCGATTTCGGTCGAGCCGGTGAAGGACAGTTTGCGCACCAGGGAGTTGCCGGTCAGCTCGCCGCCAACTTCGCCAGCGCTGCCGGTCACCACGCTCAGCACGCCAGCCGGGATGCCGGCACGGGTAGCCAGCTCGACCAAGGCCAGGGCAGAGTACGGGGTTTGCGAAGCAGGCTTGAGCACCATGGTGCAGCCAGCGGCCAAGGCCGGGCCGGCTTTACGGGTGATCATCGCCGCCGGGAAGTTCCACGGGGTGATGGCCGCGGTAACGCCGATCGGCTGCTTGATGACGATCAGGCGCTTGTCAGGCTGATGGCCCGGGATGGTATCACCGTAGACGCGCTTGGCTTCTTCGGCGAACCACTCGATGAACGAGGCTGCGTAGGCGATTTCGCCCTTGGCTTCGGCCAGTGGCTTGCCTTGTTCAGTGGTCATCAGGCGAGCCAGGTCGTCCTGGTTCTCGATCATCAGTTCGAACCAGCGACGCAGCTTGTTCGAGCGCTCTTTGGCGGTCAGTGCACGCCAGGCCGGCAGGGCCTTGTCGGCAGCTTCGATGGCGCGGCGGGTTTCCGCAGAGCCCATCTTCGGCACGGTACCGATGACTTCACCTGTGGCCGGGTTGGTCACATTGATGGTCTGGCCGCTGTCCGCATCCAGCCATTCACCGTTGATGAAGGCTTGCTGGCGGAACAACTGAGCGTCTTTGAGCTGCATGTCGGCTTCCCGAATTGTTGATTGTTGAAAAGCGCCCAAGGCAGGGCATCGAGCGTTTGAAATCTCAAACGAATGCTAAGCGGCTGCTGGGGTATAGGACAATAGGCTGTTCGAAAAAAAGAACGAATGGTTGCACAGCCTATCCGAAAGCTGCCGGCAGGAACCCCTACAGGGTAGACGACTGCGCGCAGGCAAATGTGAGGGGGAGGACCAACCGACACCCCTCACCGTGAAACAGACTACTACCAGCCCGGCAAGATCCCGAAACCTTTCGCTTACGCTCGAACCAGCCCCACTGGCTAGCCTTCATGAGGAACTCATCACTTGGCACGGACGCCGCCATGCACAACCCCGACGATCGATCCCTCGACCTCCAGCGCGTGCTGGACACGCTGCAAGCCGACCAGCGCCTGAGCGCCAACGACGCCAGGCAGGTACTCGAACACGCCACCTCACAGCCACCTCGCCATCCGCTCGAAACCATAGCGGCCCTGGGCCTCGAAGACCGCCAGCACCCCGGGCAGCGCCTGCATCTGGACTGCCTGTGCCAATGGCTCGCCAGAAAAGTCGGCCAGCCTTACCAGCGCATCGACCCACTGCAACTCGACCTGTCTCAGGTCAACGGGCTGATATCGCCAGCATTCGCCCATCGCCACGGCATACTCATCCTGGCCAGCGACAGCCTGGGCATCACCGTGGCCAGTGCGCAGCCTTACCAGTGTGACTGGCAAACCGATCTGGCCCGCAGCCTGGGCAGGCCGATCCGCCGTGTGCTCGCCAGCCCCCTGCAGTTGCGCCAGGTGGGCCAGTCGCTGTTTCGCCTCGCCCACTCGGTGCAAGGTGCCAAGCATCAGCAGTCGGCAAGCCTCGGTGAGCTCGAGCAATTGCTGGAGCAGGACAAGCGCCAGGGCAACGCCACGGCAGACGACGCGCATATCGTGCACATCGTCGACTGGCTGCTGCAGTACGCTGTCGAACAGCGCGCCAGTGACATCCATCTTGAGCCACGCCGCGAGCAGGGCCGGTTGCGCTATCGCATAGACGGCCTCCTGCATACGGTCTACGCCTTCCCGGCCAGCGTGACCCTGGCCGTCGTCAGCCGCCTGAAGCACTTGGGCCGCATGGATGTCGCGGAAAAACGCCGGCCGCAGGATGGCCGTGTGAAGAGCAGCCTGCCAGGTGGCCACGAGGTGGAATTGCGCCTGTCTACGCTGCCCACCCCCTTTGGCGAAAAGCTGGTACTGCGCTTGTTCGACCCACAACAGCTACAGGAAGACTTCGACCGCCTGGGCCTGGAAGGTGAACAACTGCAGCAGTGGCAGGCCCTGCTGCAGCGCCGTCATGGCATTCTTTTGGTCACCGGCCCTACCGGTTCAGGCAAGACCAGCACGCTGTACGCGAGCCTGAAGTGGCTGGCCACGCCCGAGGTCAACCTGTGCACCATCGAAGACCCGATCGAACGCCTGGAGCCGGCTTTCAATCAATTACAGGTGCAGCCGGCACTGGACCTCAGCTTCGCCAACGGCGTACGCGCGCTGCTGCGCCAAGACCCTGACATCATCATGATCGGCGAGATCCGCGATCGCGAGACGGCGCTGGTAGCCGTGCAAGCTGCCCTTACCGGGCACCTGGTGCTCTCGACCCTGCACACCAATGACAGCTGTGGCGCCATCACCCGCCTGCTGGAACTGGGCGTGCCCGATTACCTGATCAAGGCCTCCCTGAGCGGGGTGATGGCGCAGCGCCTGGTGCGCTTGCTGTGCCGTGACTGCCAGGGCTGCGCATCATCGGCCAGCGGCCAGCCTTGCCTGCTGTGCCGGGGCACCGGCTTTCATGGCCGAACGGGCGTGTTCGAGCTGCTGGTCCCAAGTGAAAGCCTGCGCGCCCGGATAGGCGCAGGGGCGGACCTTGCCAGCTTGCAGCGACAGGCATTGAGCGAAGGGTTGCTGGACCTGAAACGCTGCGGGGAGGCAAAGGTGGCCAGTGGGCTGACCTGCCAAGAGGAAGTGCTGCGGGTCTGCGCATAAGCAAAAAACCCTTGTTTTCTGGGAACTTACACCCCTCAGACTCAATCAAATCGGGCTCCATCAGCCCTCACCCTTCGAGGTGTTTCATCATGCGTCTCCCAACCGCCATCGCAGCCGCTGCCCTGCTTTCGCTGCCCATTGGCTCCGCCATGGCCGATACCTTCTGGCGCAACGTGATTTCTTCCGGCGCGACTACGGCATCGACTTACCTGACCTCCAGGGACCACAAGCTGGTCGTCGCGGCGCAGGATGACGCCGGCAGCTTCGTTGCCAGTGAAGGTGCTATTCGTGGGCCGTTCCTGGAGGCGGCAATGCGCCAGGTGCGGGCTGAGAACCCAGGCATGCAAGCCAGCGACATGGAACTGGCCAATGCCATCCTGGCCAGGAATGCGGTAGCCGAGTAAGCCCCCTGGGGCTGCTGTGCAGCCCCAACTTCAACTCAGCGATACGCCTCCACCGGTACGCACGCACAGAACAGGTTCCTGTCCCCATACACGTTGTCGACCCGGTTCACCGCTGGCCAGTACTTGTGCTGGCGCACGTGAGCGCTGGGGGCCACCGCCTGCTCAAGGCTGTAAGGCCGGTTCCACGGCGCCAGCACATCGGCCAGAGTATGCGGCGCATGTTTGAGCGGGTTGTCTTCCGCCGGCCAGTTACCCTGCTGCACCTCACCGATCTCCGCACGGATCGCCAGCATGGCCTCGACGAACCGGTCCAGCTCGGCTTTCGACTCGCTCTCTGTCGGTTCGACCATCAAGGTCCCGGGAACCGGGAATGACATGGTCGGGGCATGGAAGCCATAGTCCATCAGGCGCTTGGCCACATCCTCTTCAGTTATCCCGGTAATTGCCTTGAGCGGCCGCAGATCAAGAATGCACTCGTGCGCCACCCGCTGGTTTCGGCCTCTGTACAGCACCGGGAAAGCACCACCAAGCTGGCTGGCCAGGTAGTTGGCCGACAGGATGGCCACTTCGCTCGCATCGGCCAGTTGTGGCCCCATCATGGCGATATACATCCAGCTGATCGGCAAGATACTCGCGCTGCCCCAAGGCGCGGCGCTGACCGCGCTGTTGTTCGGGTCCAGGCCTGGCACCGGCACCACCGGATGACTGGCGACGAACGGCTTGAGGTGTGCACGGATGCCAATCGGCCCCATGCCTGGGCCGCCGCCACCGTGCGGGATGCAGAAGGTCTTGTGCAGGTTCATGTGCGAGACATCGGCGCCGATGTCAGCCGGCCGCGTGAGACCGACCTGGGCGTTGAGGTTGGCGCCGTCCATGTAGACCTGGCCACCGTGCTGGTGCACCACCTCACATATTTCCCGGATGCCCTCCTCATACACACCATGTGTCGACGGGTAGGTAACCATGAGGCAGGACAGCCGCTCGCCTGCAGCCTTGGCCTTGGCTTTGAGGTCGTCGAGGTCAACGTTGCCGTCGTCATCGCAGTCGACGATCACCACTTCCATGCCAGCCATCTGCGCTGAAGCAGGGTTGGTGCCGTGGGCCGACGAAGGGATCAGGCACAGCGTGCGCTGGGGCTGATGACGGCTGCGGTGGTAACGGGTGATTGCCATCAGCCCGGCGTATTCGCCCTGGGCACCCGAGTTGGGTTGCATGCAGATCGCATCAAAACCGGTAATAGCGCACAGCCAGCGCTCCAGCTCATCGATCATCGCTTTGTAGCCTGCGACCTGAGCATCGGGCGCAAAGGGATGAAGCAGAGCGAATCCGGGCCAGGTGATGGGGATCATTTCGCTGGTGGCGTTGAGCTTCATGGTGCAGGAACCCAGCGGGATCATCGATTGGTTCAGCGCCAGGTCCTTGTTTTCCAGCTGCTTGAGGTAGCGCAGCATCTGCGTTTCGCTGTGATGCAGGTTGAACACCGGGTGGGAGAGGAACGGCGTGCGCCGTTCCAGGGCGGCCGGAATACCCCCTGTCAGAACCTGCTGGTCAAGCGCGGTGACCTCAAGGCCATGATCCACGCCAAGAAAGATGTCGAACAGCCGAAGCACGGTTTCTTCGCTGCACGTTTCGTCCAGGCTCACACCCAGATGGCCGCGGCCCAGAATGCGCAAGTTGATGCACGCCGCTTGCGCACTTTCGATGATGGCCGCCTGGGCACCGCCGACATCCAGGGTAAGGGTGTCGAAGAAATGCTGGTTAAGGCGTTTGATGCCCTTGGCCTCAAGGCCCGCGGCGAGCACGACGGTCAGCCGGTGCACGCGCTGTGCAATGCGCTGCAAGCCTTCAGGGCCGTGGTACACCGCATAGAAGCCGGCGATGTTGGCCAGCAGTACCTGGGCGGTGCAGATGTTGGAGTTGGCTTTTTCGCGGCGGATGTGTTGCTCGCGGGTCTGCAGGGCCATTCGCAGTGCGGTATTGCCACGGGCATCACGCGACACACCGATGATGCGCCCCGGCATCGCCCGCTTGTAGTCTTCGCGGCAGGCGAAATAGGCCGCATGCGGGCCGCCATAGCCCATCGGCACGCCAAAGCGCTGGGTCGAGCCAAGCACCACGTCTGCGCCAAGTTCGCCCGGCGGCGTGAGTAGCACCAGGCTCAACAGGTCTGCCGCCACGCATGCCAAGGCATGCTGGCCGTGCAACTGGTCAATCAGCGGGCGCAGGTCACGCACTTCCCCATGAGTATCCGGGTACTGCAGCAAAGCGCCGAATACCTGGTGCTGGGCAAGGTTATCCACAGCGTCGACGATCAGTTCGAAACCAAAACCTTCAGCCCGGGTTCGCAACACGGACAGTGTCTGCGGGTGACAGTGTTCATCGGCAAAGAAGGCATTGCTCTTGTTGCGCGCCACGCGTTTGGCCAAGGCCATGGCTTCGGCTGCGGCGGTGGCTTCATCGAGCAGTGAGGCATTGGCCAGGGCCAGGCCGCTCAGGTCGATGACCATTTGCTGAAAGTTGAGCAGCGCTTCCAGCCGGCCTTGGGCGATTTCTGGCTGGTAAGGCGTATAGGCGGTGTACCAGCCGGGGTTCTCCAGCACGTTGCGCAGAATGACGGTTGGCGTGACGGTGCCGTGATAACCCATGCCGATCAGGCTGGTCCACACCTGGTTCTGCTCGGCATAACCGGCGAGCTTGGCCAAGGCAGCCTGTTCATCCAGGGCGGGGGGCAGGTCGAGGGCGCGGTTGAAGCGGATATCCGGCGGGACGGTCTGTTCGATCAGCTCGCTGCGGCTACTCAAGCCCAGGGCGTTGAGCATGGCCTGCTGCTCGGAGGCATCTGGCCCCAGGTGGCGACGCAGGAATGGGTTGAGCTCTTGCAGTTGATGCAGGGATGGCGACTGGGACATGACGACGCTCTCTTCCTAGACCAGGCCTCGTGGAGACTTATAAGTCTAGGAAGGATTGCCGATACTGCGGGAAAACTTGCTTCGCCAGTACCGGCCTCATCGCCGGCAAGCCGGCGATGAGGCCAGAAGGCTCACTCGCCGATAGCGGCTTTGTAACCGGCAGCGTCCAGCAGCTTGTCCAGTTCGGCCTTGTCGCTTGGCTTGAGCTTGAAGATCCAGGCGCCGTAAGGCTCTTCGTTGAGCAGCTCCGGGCTGTCGGCCAGGTCTTCGTTGACCGCGATCACTTCGCCACCCACCGGGGCATAGATATCCGAAGCGGCCTTGACCGACTCGACCACGCCAGCAGCATCGCCAGCAGCGAATACTTTGCCAACCTCTGCCAGTTCCACGAACACCACATCACCCAGGGCCTCTTGAGCGTGGTCGCTGATGCCCACGGTCACAGTACCGTCGGCTTCCAGGCGCGCCCACTCGTGGCTTTCGGCAAAACGCAGATCGGCGGGGATATTGCTCATGTCTTGTATTCCTCGATTGGGTCAGCGGTCGGCCCGCCGTTGATTGTTCAGATCAGAATCTTGCCGTGACGCACGAAGGTCGGTTTGACCACCCGCACCGGGTACCACTTGCCGCGAATCTCGACCTCGGCACGATCGCCGGTGGCCATGGGCACGCGCGCCAGGGCAATGGATTTGCTCAGCGTAGGAGAGAAACTACCACTGGTGATCTCCCCTTCGCCAATGCCGGCAACGCGAACCACCTGATGGGCGCGCAAAACACCGCGTTCCTCCAGCACCAGGCCGACCAGCTTGTCCTGCACGCCGCGCTCGATTTCCGCCAGCAGGCCAGCGCGGCCGATGAAATCACGCTCGGCCGGCTCCCAGGCGATGCTCCAGCCCAGGTTGGAGGTAAGCGGGGTGTGGTCTTCGTCGATATCCTGGCCGTACAGGTTCATGCCGGCCTCCAGGCGCAAGGTGTCGCGGGCGCCAAGGCCACTGGGGGCGATGCCAGCGCCGACCAGGTCGTTGAAGAAGGCCACGGCCTCATGGCCCGGCAGGATGATTTCCAACCCGTCCTCACCGGTGTAACCGGTGCGGGCAATGAACCAGTCGCCCTCGCCAAGCCCTTCGAACGGGCGCAGCTCACGGATAAGCGCAGCGCGCGAAGCGCTGAGCAAGGCTGCGACTTTCTCGCGGGCCTGGGGGCCCTGGATGGCGAGAATGGCCAGGTCGGGGCGCACCTTGAAACCGACCGAGAAGCCGGTACTGTGGGCCTCCAGCCACGCCAGTACATTGGCGCGGGTAGCGGCATTGGTGATCAGCCGGTAGCCATTTTCCGTGCGGTAGACGATCAGGTCATCGATAATTGCGCCCTGTTCGTTGAGCAACGGGCTGTACAGCGCCTTGCCGACACCCCCAAGGCGGGCAACGTCGTTGGCCAGCAAGCGCTGCAGCCAGACGGTGGCATCGGTGCCATCGATGTCGATCACGGTCATGTGGGAAACATCGAACACCCCACAGTCACTGCGCACCTGATGGTGCTCTTCAACTTGCGAGCCGTAGTGCAGCGGCATGTCCCAGCCACCGAAATCGACTGTCTTGGCGCCTAGCGCCAGGTGCAAGTCGTACAAAAGCGTGCGCTGTCCCATGGGTTTCTCCTTCCGGGCGTGGCGAAGCGGCGGCGGTCGATGACGTTTGGTTGTCAGCTCTTCTTGTAGGACCCGTCGCGCGAATGCCGCGCATTGTAGCCGCAAGGGCGCGGGCTGGCACCCTCAGTGACTGTGACCGGGGCGCCTGGCTGAACGACGAATCAGGCCGATGACCGGCAGCAGGCCAACCAGCACCAAGGTCAAGGCGGGCAGTGAGGCACGCGCCCACTCGCCTTCACTGGTCATCTCGAACACCCGTACGGCGAGGGTATCCCAGCCGAAGGGCCGCATCAGCAAGGTCGCGGGCATTTCCTTGAGCACATCGACGAAGACCAGCAGTGCGGCGCTGAGGGCACCAGGGACCAGCAGCGGCATATACACTTTGAAAAACAATCTCGCCCCTCCGACACCCAGGCTCCGTGAAACCTCGGGCAACGACGGGCGGATGCGCTCCAGGCTGCCTTCCAGTGGCCCATAGGCCACGGCGATGAAACGTACCAGATAGGCCACCAGCAATGCCGCCAGGCTGCCCAGCAGCAATGGCTTGCCTGCCCCACCCAGCCAGCTCGACAGAGGGATCACCAGGTGGTTGTCCAGGTAGCTGAAGGCCAGCATGATCGACACCGCCAGCACCGAGCCGGGCAAGGCGTAGCCCAGGTTGGCCAGGCCAACCCCGGCACGGATGCCGCCGGTCGGCGCCTGACGCCGGGCAAATGCCAGCAGCAGTGCGACGCTCACCGTGATCAAGGCTGCCAGGGCGCCCAGGTACAAGGTGTGCAGCACCAGGCCAACATAGCGCTCGTCCAGGTCATGCCGCCCCCGGTGCCAGAACCATACCAGCAACTGCAGCAGCGGGATGACGAAGGCACAGGCAAATACCAGCAGGCACCAGCCACTGGCCAGCAGTGCCTTCAGACCGCGCAGGTGATAGAGGGCCTGACCCCGCGGGCGTTCGTTTGAGCTGCGCGAGGCGCCACGGGCGCGGCGTTCTCCGTACAGCACCAGCATTACCGCCAGCAATAGCAGGCTGGCCAGCTGAGCCGCGCTGGACAGGCTGAAGAAGCCGTACCAGGTCTTGTAAATGGCGGTGGTGAACGTGTCGAAATTGAACACAGCCACCGCACCGAAATCTGCCAAGGTCTCCATCAGGGCCAGCGCTATGCCTGCGCCGATGGCCGGCCGCGCCATGGGCAGGGCAACCCGCCAGAAAGCTTGCAGCGGCGAAAGGCCCAACACCCGCGCCGCTTCCATCAGCCCCTTGCCCTGGGCCAGGAATGCCGTGCGCGCGAGCAGGTAGACATAGGGGTAGAACACCAGCACCAGCACCACAATCACCCCGCCGGTGGAGCGCACCCGCGGCAGGCGCATGGGCCCGAACACTTCACGCAAGGCGCTTTGCACCGGGCCGGCGAAATCCAGCAGGCCGACGAAGACGAACGCCAGGACATAGGCGGGGATGGCAAACGGCAGCATCAGTGCCCAGTCCAGCCAGCGCCTGCCGGGGAACTCGCAAAGGCTGGTGAGCCAGGCCAGGCTCACGCCGAGCACGGTGACGCCTACGCCTACACCCGCCACCAAGGTGAATGTGTTGCCGAGCAGGCGGCTCATCTGGGTGTCGAGCAAGTGCGACCAGATCTGCACGTCGATCGACTGCCAGGACAGCAGCAGGACGCTCAAGGGCAAGAGCACGAGGGCGGCGGTCAGGATGACCGGGAGGTACCAGCGGCGTTGGGGAGCGTGGGGCAAGGCAACTGTCTCTGTGGCAGATGGCAACCGCTGAGCGGGCTTGCCACGCGAAGGGGCCCTTGTGGGCCCCTGCAGGATAAAGCCTGGGGCTTAGTTCCAGCCAGCCCGATCCATCAAGCGAATGGCCTCGGCCTGGCGTTTGCCTGCCACCTCGACCGGGATGCTGTCAGCCTTGAAGCTGCCCCATGCCGCGACCTCGTCCGATGGCTTGACCTTCGGGTTGGCCGGGAACTCTTGGTTGATGTCGGCGAACAGCTTCTGCGCCTGCTCACCGGTCATCCACTCCACCAGCTTCTTGGCCGCCTCCGGATGCGGTGCGTGCTTGGTCAGGCCGATGCCGGACAGGTTGACGTGCACGCCTCGGTCGCCCTGGTTAGGCCAGAAGATCTTCACCGGCAAGTTCGGGTTCTGCTTGTGCAGGCGGCCGTAGTAGTAAGTGTTCACCACCCCCACATCGCACTGGCCGGCCTCGATGGCCTGGATTACCGAGTTGTCATCGGAGAACACGTCGGTAGACAGGTTGTTGACCCAGCCTTTGACGATCTGTTCGGTCTTGGCCTCGCCATGGTTCTCGATCAGCGTGGCGGTCAGCGACTGGTTGTAGACCTTCTTTGCCGTGCGCAGGCACAGACGCCCTTCCCACTGCTTGTCGGCCAGTGCCTCGTAGGTGCTCAGCTCTGCGGGTTTGACCCGCTCGGTGGAGTAGATGATGGTCCGCGCGCGCAGGCTCAGGCCAGTCCAGTCATGGGACGAGGCGCGGTATTGAGCGGGGATGTTCTGGTCGATGATGGCCGACTTGATAGGCTGCAGGATGCCCATCTGCTCGGCCTGCCACAGGTTACCGGCATCGACGGTCAGCAGCAGGTCGGCCACCCCGTTCTCGCCCTCGGCCTTGATGCGCTGCATCAGCGGGGCTTCCTTGTCGGTGATGAACTTGATCTTGACGCCGGTCTCGGCGGTGTAGGCGTCGAACACCGGCTTGATCAGCTCGTCGATGCGCGAGGAGTACACCACTACTTCGTCCGCCGCCTGGGCGATGCCACCGAACAGCGTCAGGGCCAGGGCGGCCAGTAGGGGCTTGCGTGGCAACATGGGATGCACTCCTCGAATCGTATGAGAGGCGCAAATGGTAGTGAATCCCATTTTCCGGCTCACCTACCCAGCCGTTACCAGATGTTGCAAGAGCACGCGAACGCCTGCAGGAGCGGCCTCGTGTCGCGAAAGGGCCGCAAAGCGGCCCCACAATCTCAAGGTCTGGCCAATTCCGGCAAGTCCCCGGAAAGCCCCAACGCCTGGCGCACGAACAGCGCCTTGGCCTCCGGCATCTGCTGCACCAGCTTCAGACCGCTGTTACGCAACCAGCGCAACGGCAGCGGGTTGGCCTGGAACAGCCGCTCGAAGCCCTCCATCGCCGCCATCAATGCCAGGTTGTGCGGCATGCGTCGGCGCTCATAGCGGCTGAGCACTTTCACATCCGCCAGCCGTTCACCCCGCTCGCAGGCGTTCACCAACACCTCAGCCAGCACCGCTGCATCGAGAAAGCCCAGGTTCACGCCCTGCCCCGCCAACGGATGAATGGTGTGCGCGGCATCGCCGATCAATGCCAGCCCCTCGTCCACGTACCGCTTGGCGTGGCGCTGGCGCAACGGCACGCAAACCCGAGGGTCGGCGTGCAGCACTTGGCCCAGGCGCCCCTCGAATCCACGCTCCAGGGCCTTGAGGAAAGCTTGATCATCCAGCGCCATGAGCTGCTCGGCCTGCTCGGGCGTGGTCGACCACACGATCGAGCACCAGCCCTGCTGGCCGTCTCGCGACAAGGGCAGGAAGGCCAGCGGCCCTTCGTCGGTGAAGCGCTGCCAGGCGGTAGCCTGGTGTGCAGCACTGCAGCGCACGCTGGTGACGATAGCGTGGTGCAGGTAATCCCACTCACGGGTCTGGCAGCCGGCCAGGCGCCGCACCGCCGAATTGGCACCGTCGGCAGCCACCACCAGCGGTGCCCGCAGGCGGCGGCCATCGGCCAGGGTCAGCAGCCACTCATCGCCAGAGCGGCGCATCTGCTCCAGGCGGGCGTTGGGCAGCAGGCCGATATCGCTGTCATGCAGGCGCTCCAGCAGGCCATCCTGCACTACCCGGTTTTCGACGATATGGCCAAGCACCTGCGCGTGCACGCTGGCGGCGGAAAAGTGAATCTGCCCAGTGCCGCTGCCGTCCCAGACATGCATGTCCGAGTAGGGCGAAACACGCCGTTTGGCGATTTCTTCCCAGGCGCCCAAACGCTCGAGGATGCGCTGGCTGGCCGCCGAGAGGGCGCTGACCCGCGCCTCGAACGGCGCATCGCCGTCAAACGGCTTCACCGTCAGCGAACCACCGTCGAGCAGGAGTATCTCCAGGCCACTGTGGCGCAACGCCAAGGCCAAGGCGCTGCCGACCATACCGGCACCGACAATCAACAGATCTGCGCGCATTTCCATGCCTTACGCCTGCCTCGCTTGCGGCTTGAGCCGCACGTATAGGGTTTTATCGACCCGCGCCACCAGCTCGCCGGCACCGTCGCGGACATCGACCTGCAAACGTGGCAGGTATTTCTTGCCGCTGGCGGTCTGCTGGCGGATCTCGTCCAGCAGTGCGTCTTCGATGTGGAAATCGGCATACACCGGGCCTTTGCCCGGTGCGATGAAGTCAATGCTGGCTGCCTTGTCCCAGACGATGTACTCACGGCCCAGCAGTTCGATCAGCAATAGCATGTAGAACGGGTCGACCATCGAATACAGGCTACCGCCAAACTGGGTACCGACGTAGTTGCGGTTCCAGCGGTTCAGCTTCATGCGCACCCTGACACTGCGCATGTCCGGGCTGATGTGCTGAATGCGAATGCCAGCGCCCAGGTACGGTGGGTAAAGGTTCAGCAGCCAGCGCAACATGCGCGCCCGGCGCGCCAGCTTGCGCGGGTTGCTCATGCCTGCCCCCGCGGATCAGGGCGGGTGCCCAGGCCCATGGCCTGGCGGGCGAACCAGCTTTTTGCCGGCGGCAGCAAGTCGAGCCCAAGCAAGCCGATGTTGCGCCCGGCGGCCAGCAACGGCTGATTACTGCCGAACAGGCGGGTAACCTGGTCGGAGAAACCGATGGTCATGGCCTGGTCGAGTTGCTGGCGTTGATGGTACGCCTGCAGGGTCGCCAGATCGCCTGGCTGCTGCGGGCCGGCCAGCAGCGCATCGGCCAGCGACTGCACATCGCGCAGCGACAGGTTGAAACCCTGCCCGGCAATGGGGTGCAGGCTGTGCGCGGCATTGCCCAGTACCACCAGATGCGGGCGCACCTGCTCTTGGGCTTCGACCAGTGCCAGCGGGTAAAGATGCCGTGCGCCGACCTGGCGCAAGGCGCCGAGGCGATAGCCGAATACATCCTGCAGCTCGCGCAGGAAGCTGCGTTCGTCGATCTCGGCCAAGCGCTTGGCGTCCATACCCTGACGGGTCCAGACCAATGCGCAGCGATTCTCAGGCAGCGGCAGCAATGCCATGGGGCCTTGCTCGGTAAAGCGCTCGAAGGCTTGCCCGCGATGGGACTCGCCCGGGGTAATGTTGGCGATCAGGGCGCTCTGCTCGTAGGGCGTGCGGCGCACATGGATGCCCAGTTGCTCGCGCAACCCGGAGCGGCCACCGTCGGCCAGCACTGCCAGGTCGCACTCAAGGCTGGTGTCATCGTCCAGATGCAAGCGATAACCACCGGCGACGGCCTGCATCGCCGTCACTTCGGCCGGGCAGCGCCAGCTCACCACCTCGCTGTCCAGCCCTTGCCAAAGGCACTGACCAAGCCAGGCGTTCTCGACCACGTAGCCCAACGCAGGCACACCCTCCTCCAGCGCATCCAGGCGGGTGGAGCCAAAGCGCCCACGGTCCGAGACCTGGATCTGCCGGATCGGCTCGGCACGCGGGCTGATCGCTTGCCATACGCCCAAGTGCTGATAGATCTGCCGGGTACCGAACGAAAGCGCTGAGGAGCGCGCATCATAGCTGGGCTGGAAGCTGTCGCCCGGGGCGAACGGCTCGATCAGCAGGATCTTCCAGCCACGCGCCTTGGCCCCAGCCTGCAGGGCCAGCGCAAGGCTGGCACCGACCAGGCCGCCACCAATGATCGCCAGGTTGACTCGGTTCATGCCGCGTCCTTACGTGCCGCCTGCATCAGCGCCTCGATCTCGGCGACCGTCCTGGGCACGCCCGAAGTCAGAATTTCACAGCCTTGCCTGGTCACCACCACGTCGTCCTCGATCCTTACGCCGATGCCGCGCCATTTCTTCGCGACCTGCTGATTGTCGGCGGCAATGTAGATACCCGGTTCGACGGTCAGCGCCATGCCAGGCTCCAGCACCCGCCACTGGCCGCCGACCTTGTATTCGCCCACATCGTGCACGTCCATGCCCAGCCAGTGCCCGGCACGGTGCATGTAGAAGGCCCGATACGCTTCACTTTCGATCAGCGCCTGCACCTTGCCCTTGAGCAGGCCCAGCTCCACCAGGCCCTCGGTGATCACCCGCACGGTCGCTTCATGGGCGTGGTTCCAGTGCTTGCCTGGGGCAATCTCGGCGAAAGCGGCGGCCTGGGCCTTGAGCACCAGTTCATAGACGGCCTTTTGCTCAGGCGAAAACCGCCCGCTGACCGGGAAGGTGCGGGTGATGTCGCTGGCATAGCAATCGATTTCGCAACCGGCGTCGATCAGCACCAGGTCACCGTCCTTGAGCGCGGCATTGTTCTCCTGATAGTGCAGGATACAGCCATTGCGGCCGGCAGCGACGATCGACCCGTAGGCTGGCATTCTTGCCCCGCCTTTACGGAACTCGTAGTCCAGCTCGGCTTCCAGGCTGTACTCGTGCAGCCCTGCCCGGCAGGCCTGCATGGCCCGCACATGGGCACGCGCGGAAATTTCTGCAGCGGCGCGCATCACTTTCACTTCCGCCGCCGATTTATACAGACGCATGTCGTGCAGCAGATGATCCAGGGCAACGAACTCGTTCGGTGGCTGGGCGCCAAGGCGCGCCTTGGAGCGGATCACGTTGATCCAGTCCATCAGCCGACGGTCGAACTCGGGGTTGCTGCCCATGGCGCTGTAGACCCGTTCGCGACCTTCGATGAGGCCCGGCAGGATCTCGTCGATGTCGGTGATCGGGAAGGCATCGTCCGCGCCAAAGTCGCGGATGGCACCTTCCTGGCCGGCACGCAGGCCGTCCCACAGCTCGCGCTCAGGGTTACGCTCGCGGCAGAACAGCACGTACTCGCCATGCTCGCGCCCCGGGATCAGCGCGATCACCGCCTCCGGCTCCGGGAAGCCGCTCAGGTACTGGAAATCGCTGTCCTGGCGGTAGACGTGCTCGACATCGCGGTTGCGAATGGCGACTGCGGCAGCCGGCAGGATGGCAATGCTGTTGGGGACCATCTGCGCCATCAGCGCCTTGCGCCGACGGGCATATTCGGCCTTGGGTATGTGGCTCATGGGCAGGACTACCCCCGGTTGATCAGTGCAGCGAAGGTTTTGGCGCAGGCGCGGCCGGCGCGGCCAGCTCTGTGTACAGCAGCAGCGGCGCAACGCGCAGATACTCCATGACTTCCATGTAATCGCTTTCGCCGTCCTCGGATTCTTCCAGTGCTTCCTGGACCTGGGAAATGGCCACCAGGTCCTGGAGCACTTCCTTGGCATCGGTGGACAGGTCCTTGCCGCCAGCGTTGAGCCCGAAGCCGGCGATGAAGCCCTGGCACCACTGGCCCAGCGCCGTGGCACGCTCGGTCAGCGCGGTTTCGTCGCTTGGCAGCAGCAGAACGATCGCAATGTCCTCGCCGGTCAGCTCGGCCTTGACCATCTCTTGCAGGCCGATCAATGCAGCGCGCACATTGTCTTCAGGTTCGTTTTCCAGCACCCCGGCAGCGTCGGCCAGCCAGGCATCGGCCTCGAAGCCGGCACCGGCGCAACTGCGGCCGATCAGCAGGCCGTGCAGCTCGGCGGGGGAAACAGGGTGGCCGTTGCTCGAGAGCAGTGCGGCGAATGCGGTGTAGGGCGATTGGGTATTAGGCATGGGCGGCTAGGCGCCAGACGGCGCATTTGACTAGAATGAAGGCCTTGTATCCTAGCACCGGCAGGCGCGCCAAGACCATCGGCACTGGCCGTCACCGCTCAGGGAGAGGCATGATCGACGGGTGATTCAATGACGGAGCGAATCGAGTGCAACCCACGCAAGAGAACGACCTGCAAGCATTGATGAGCCGGTTCGAGTCGCTGATCGAGCGCGTCGAGCAACTTAAACGGCAAAATGCACTCCTAGTAGCTCAGGAAAAATCCTGGCGCGAAGAGCGCGCCCACCTCATCGAAAAGAACGAGATCGCCAAGCGCAAGGTCGAGTCGATGATCTTACGCCTCAAGGCCCTGGAGCATGACTCATGAGTTCAAGCAATAGCGTCACCGTGCAGATCCTGGACAAGGAATACTCGATCATCTGCCCGCCGGAAGAACGCAACAACCTGGTCAGCGCCGCACGCTACCTGGACGGCAAGATGCGCGAGATCCGCAGCAGCGGCAAGGTGATCGGTGCTGATCGGATCGCGGTCATGGCCGCATTGAACATCACCCACGAGATGCTCCACCGCCAGGAAGACCGCACCGACGCCCCCGCTGGCAGCGCCACCCGCGAACAGGTCCGCGACCTGCTCGATCGCGTCGACAAGGCTTTGTCCGACGACACGGATACCAAAATCGGCTGAGGTTGGTATACTGGCGCCACTCCCTGGGGGATGCGCCAGTCGGTTATGTCCCTGAGCCGATACGCACAACCACGGGGGTTGCACGCTGGGGCCGGTGTGCATGTCCGCCCGACGGAAAGCCTTAACGCCCCCTGCAATCTCCACCTTGAACTTTCGGGTTCAAGGGCTACACCGATAGCGGTCTTATCGGGGAGCCTGATTTCGACTGCCCGCCCACCCCGGCGGGCAGTTCTCGCTTTTAGCTTCGACACCTGGGAACGCCCGTGCCATGACCGACACCGCGCCGCTAACCCGCCCCCAGCTTCGTCGCCTGCTTCGCAATGCCCGCCGCGCACTCACGCCAGCCCAGCAACGCCAAGCCTCCCTTGGGCTGTATCGGCAGCTGGCGCAAAACCCGCTGTTCCGCCGCGCACGGCACATTGCCCTGTACCTGCCCAACGACGGTGAAATCGACCCGCAGTTGCTACTGCGCGAGGCGCAACGCCGTGGCAAACGTACCTACCTGCCGGTACTGCACGCATGGCCGCGTACGCGCATGGTGTTCCAGCGGTTCGAGCAAGGGGAAAAGCTCAAGCGCAACCGTTTCCGTATTCCAGAGCCACTGACTGACCGCAAGCGCCAGCGCCCGATCTGGTCGCTGGACCTGATTCTGCTGCCACTGGTGGGCTTCGATGAAGCCGGCGGGCGGCTAGGCATGGGCGGTGGTTTCTATGATCGCAGCCTGGCCTACCAGGCGCGACGCAAAACATGGAAAAAACCCCTGCTGCTGGGGCTGGCCCATGAATGCCAGAAGGTCGAACGACTGGCGCAGGCCAGTTGGGATGTACCACTGCAGGGCACGGTCTCGGACCGTGACTGGTACCTGGCGCCTAAATAACAGGCGCCAGCGGGGAAGATCAGCGCTGCTGCTGACCGGCTTCGACCGGTGCCTGGTACGCGGTATCGAGCTTGCGCTCCCAGATACCCTGAGCATAACCGGTGGTAACCACACCCAGACCAAAGATGAAGACCAGGACCCAGAGCAGGTCCGGTTTGCGTTGATTCATCGAAGAATGCCCCCCTAGGCATACGTTCTGGCTCGGCGACCTTCTTGGTGCCGCCGGAGCATATAGCGTTAAAATCGGCGCATTTTCCGACAACCTGCGTCGACACGCAAACGTTGACGCCAACCGGCTGTCGGTTTCGTGCAACAGGTTATTTCAAACCTTTTCAGGAGCAGTATCCATGGCCTACTGGCTGATGAAATCCGAGCCCGATGAGCTTTCGATCGAAGGCCTGGGCCGCCTGGGTGAGGCCCGCTGGGATGGCGTGCGCAACTATCAGGCGCGCAATTTTCTGCGCGCCATGAACGTAGGCGATGAGTTTTTCTTCTACCACTCCAGTTGCCCTCAACCGGGCATTGCCGGGATCGCCCGGATCACTGCAGCGGCCTACCCGGACCCAACTGCGCTGGACCCTCAGAGCCATTACTACGACGCCAAAGCCACTGCCGAGAAGAACCCCTGGAGCGCGGTAGATGTGGCGCACGTGAAGACGTTCAGGCAGGTGCTGGGGCTGGGCTTGCTCAAGCAACAAAGCGCGTTGGAGGAGTTGCCGCTGGTGCAAAAAGGCACTCGGCTGTCGGTGATGCCGGTGACCGACGAGCAGTGGGCGGCGATCATTGCGCTGAGCAAATGACCGACCCCGCGAAGAGGCCAGCCTGCCTCTTGATCACTGCACGATCAGGTTATTGAACAGCAGATCTTCGACAATCGGCTTGCCTTCTTCTGCTTCCATCACCTGCTGAACCTGCTTGAGCGCCTCTTGGCGCAGTTTTTCCTTGGCGTCGACGTTGCTCAAGTTATCCACACCCTGTTGGGTGAACAGCGCCACCAGCTGGTTGCGAATCAGCGGCTCGTGGTGCTTGACCGCCTTGGCTGCCTCGTCGCCAGTCACACGCAGGGCCACATCAGCTTTGAATACGCGCAACCTGGGGCCACCGTCGAGGGCGTAGTTGCCTACAAAGGGCGGGCTCAGGCTGATATAGGAGACCTTGGGGGCTCCTTCCTTGGCTTCTTCGGCCAGGGCCGCCGCTGGCAGCATCAGGGCCAGCACCATCAAGATCCACGCTTTCACGAATTCACTCCTCAAAACAATTGGCGCCAGCTTACCCAGCATGCGGCCCAAACCCAAGCCCGGGCTTATGCAGCCCCATCAGGGCGGGCCATGCTCGTTGACCCGGCAGGCCGCCCTCCTACACTTATCGGCCACTACCCGCAAAGGAATAGCCCGATGAAAGCTGTGTTGTGTAAAACCTTGGGGCCGGCACGCAACCTGGTTCTGGAAGAGGTGGCCAGCCCGGTACCGAAGAAAAACGAGATTCTGCTCGAGGTGCATGCGGCCGGGGTCAACTTCCCAGATACCCTGATCATCGAAGGCAAATACCAGTTCCAGCCACCGCTACCGTTTTCACCCGGTGGCGAGGCGGCGGGTGTCGTTGCCGCTGTCGGCGAGCGCGCCGGTGCCTTCCAGGTCGGGGACCGGGTGATGGCCCTCACCGGATGGGGGGCGTTCGCCGAACAGGTGGCCGTGCCGTTCTACAACGTGCTGCCCATCCCCGAAAGCATGGACTTCACCACCGCTGCTGCCTTTGGCATGACCTATGGCACCTCGATGCATGCGCTCAAGCAGCGCGGCCAGTTGCAGCCAGGGGAAACCTTGCTGGTGCTGGGTGCGTCCGGTGGCGTCGGCCTGGCGGCCGTGGAGATCGGCAAAGCCATGGGCGCCAAGGTGATCGCAGCCGCCAGCAGCGCAGAGAAACTGGCCGTGGCCAAGGCTGCAGGGGCGGACGAGTTGATCGACTACAGCCAGGCCAGCCTCAAGGAGGAAATCAAGCGCCTGACCGGCGGCCAAGGGGTAGATGTGATCTACGACCCGGTCGGCGGTGAACTGTTCGACCAGGCCGTGCGCGGGCTGGCGTGGAACGGGCGGCTGCTGGTGGTCGGCTTTGCCAGCGGGACGATTCCACAGATGGCGGCGAACCTGGTGCTGCTCAAGGGCGCAGCGGTGCTGGGGGTATTCTGGGGGGCTTTTGCCCAGCGTCAGCCGCAGGACAATGCGGCCAACTTCAAGCAACTGTTTGCCTGGCATGCCGAGGGCAAGCTGAAGCCGCTGGTATCGAAGACTTACCCACTGGCCGAGGCGGGCGCGGCGATCGAGCAGTTGGGCCAAAGGAAAGCGGTGGGTAAGCTGGTGCTGCTGGCCAGCTAATCATTGAAAGATACGCTGCCCCTGCAGAGCTCTTCGCCGATAAACGCGCGAAGAGCCCTGTACAGCCCAATCAGACCTCACGCAGGTTGTGGCAGCGCCTGAACCGCGCTTCGAGGTTGCGGTCAGGCATCTGGTGGCTGCGCAATGCGTTCAACGTCTGCTCGACATACTCACGCGTGGTGCCATAGCGCCCTTTGGCACTGGCAAGAATCTGGCTAAGCAGCGTATCAGGCAGATTGCCGGCGTAGCACGGCAGGTGCCGCTCAAGTACAAAGCCCAAGGCCTGCACCTTGCTGCCATCACCCAGCCGGCAGCTGAGCCAGTGCGGCCGGTACGCCGGGTACGGCATCTCTCTTTGCCACAAGGCCATCAGCGAGTCGTCGAGGTTGCTTTCATCGAGGCGGTAGGCAAAACCGCTGCACGAACCGCCGCGGTCGAGGCCGAATACCAGGCCTGGCGTTTCCGGCGTACCACGATGCTCGTGCGACCACAGGTAAAGGCCACGGTGATAGCCATGCACGCGTGCTCGCTGGCGCTCTACCGAACTGCACTCCGGGCGCCATATCAACGAACCATAGGCGAACAACCAGACCGGGCCACCGTCATGGCGCGACATGGTCGTATGCATCGAGTTGATCAATTGCTCGCGGGTCAGTTGCTGGCCGAAGTCGAGTGCCGGAGGATAAGCGCTTTTCCAGGATAAACTTTCAAGTGCCGACATAAGCTGCCGCCATTATTCCCTGTGAACTACTGATATAGCGAAAGGCCCTGCAGGGCGGGGCTTGCGCCAGCGCCTTGGGAGCCTGCAACCACCTTAGGATAGAACCGCGCCAACACTCAAGCCCTGAAGCCTAAGTTTCACGCGAACTTCCGACGGTTGGAGAGCATTGTTCCAAGTATAGTGAAAGTTATTAGTCAAGGCGGTAAGAATTACCGCCTTATACCCACTACCTGAAACTTCGGTTATTAACCACGCGGTGCGTAGGCAAACACATCCGCACGCATGCGGTGCGCATCCATACCGGCCTCGACCAGGGCATCGAGCGTGGCATAAACCATGTTTGGTGAACCACTGGCATAAACATGAACTGTATTGAGGTCTTGCACGTCCTCGCACACAGCCTCGTGCAACATGCCGCAACGGCCTTCCCAGCCACACAGGTCGCTCACCACCTTGTGCAGGAACAGGTTGGGCAGACGCTCCCATTCGTCCCAGTGCTCGATGGCGTAGAAGTCTTCAGGGCGTCGCACGCCCCAGTAGAGGTGCACCGGGTGCTTGAAGCCCTGAGCGCGGCAATGCTCGACCAGGCTGTGCATCTGCCCCATGCCGGTTCCCGCAGCGATGAGCACCAGTGGTCCATCGGGCAGCTCGGCCAGGTGGGTGTCACCGAATGGCATTTCGATGCGGGCGATAGGGTCACGCTGCAGTTGCGCCAAAAGCTGACGGGCGCTGTCTTCGCGGACCAGCACGTGAAGCTCAAGGTCGCGCCCACTGTGGGGGGCAGACGCCAGGGAGAAGGCCGCCGGCTTGCCGCCCTCGCGCTCGATCATCAGATACTGCCCGGCGTGATAGCGCAGTGGCTTGCCAGCCGGCGCGCGCAAGCGCACGCGCCAGACATCGCCACCCACCTCTACGCATTCAATGACGCTGCATGCCAGCTTGCGCACTGGCAGCTCGCCCAGGGCCAGCACACCATCCCAGAGCAGCACGCAGTCCTCCAGCGGTTCGGCGATGCACGTGAACAGCTCACCATGGTCGCGCACCTCACCGTTCTGGCGAACGCGACCTTCGACCAACAATGCGGCGCACACATGGCAATTGCCATTGCGACAGCTGTTCGGGCAGTCATAGCCCAGCCGCCGCGCTCCATCCAGGATCCGTTCCCCGGGTTCGAGCGCCAGCACCGCCCCGGACGGCTGCAACGTTACCTGCATCAATCTATTCCCAACTGGTCCCACAACTCATCGATGCGGCGGGTGACGGCCTCGTCCTTGACGATGACCCGGCCCCATTCGCGTGTAGTCTCGCCCGGCCACTTGTGGGTGGCATCCAGGCCCATCTTCGACCCCAGGCCCGATACCGGCGACGCAAAGTCCAGGTAATCGATCGGCGTGTTGTCGATCATCACCGTATCACGCTTGGGGTCCATGCGCGTGGTGATGGCCCAGATCACGTCATTCCAGTCACGGGCGTTGATGTCGTCGTCGGTTACGATAACGAACTTGGTGTACATGAACTGTCTCAGGAACGACCACACACCCAGCATCACGCGCTTGGCGTGGCCCGGGTACTGCTTCTTCATCGTCACCACCGCCATCCGGTACGAGCACCCTTCCGGCGGCAGGTAGAAGTCGACGATCTCCGGGAACTGCTTTTGCAGGATCGGCACGAACACTTCATTGAGCGCCACGCCGAGGATGGCCGGCTCATCTGGCGGCCGGCCGGTATAGGTGCTGTGGTAGATCGGTTTTTGCCGGTGGGTGATGCGCTCGACGGTGAACACCGGGAAGCTGTCCACTTCGTTGTAGTAGCCGGTGTGGTCACCATAGGGGCCTTCCGGAGCCATCTCCCCCGGGTGGATCACACCTTCAAGGATGATCTCGGCGGTAGCCGGCACCTGCAGGTTGCTGCCTCGGCATTTGACCAACTCGGTGCGGTTGCCACGCAAAAGGCCGGCGAAGGCATATTCGGACAGGGTATCGGGCACCGGCGTGACGGCGCCGAGGATGGTTGCCGGGTCGGCACCCAGGGCAACGGCGACAGGGAACGGTTGGCCGGGGTTCTTCTCACACCATTCGCGATAATCCAGGGCACCGCCGCGGTGGCTCAACCAGCGCATGATGACTTTGTTGCGGCCGATGACCTGCTGGCGATAAATGCCCAGGTTCTGGCGGTCCTTGTTCGGGCCGCGGGTCACGGTAAGGCCCCAGGTGATCAGCGGCGCCACGTCGCCCGGCCAGCAGTGCTGGATCGGCAGCTGGCCAAGGTCGACATCATCACCCTCGACCACCACCTCCTGGCAAACAGCATCCTTGACCACCTTCGGCGCCATGGACACGACCTTCTTAAAGATCGGCAGTTTCGACCAGGCATCCTTGAGGCCTTTCGGCGGCTCCGGCTCCTTGAGGAAGGCCAGCAGCTTGCCGATCTCGCGCAGCTCCTCGACCGACTCGGCGCCCATGCCCATGGCCACCCGCTGCGGGGTGCCGAACAGGTTGCCGAGCACCGGAATGTCGAAGCCCGTGGGCTTTTCGAACAACAACGCCGGGCCCTTTGCACGCAGGGTGCGGTCACACACCTCGGTCATTTCCAGGACGGGGGAGATCGGGACCTGGATGCGCTTGAGTTCACCGCGCTGTTCCAGGCCACGAATGAAGTCGCGCAAGTCGCGATACTGCATGCATGAGCCTCGTGTTGGCCGTATCGGTCGGGGTGCAGAGTGTAGCGCCGTTCAGCGCTCAATGGCCAAAAATGACTTGGGGCCGCTCCGCGCCCCATCGCCGGCAAGACGGCTCCCACAAGGATCGCAGAGGACCTGTAAGAGCCGGCTTGCCGGCGATGGGCTGCGAAGCAGCCCCAATCACTGCCAGCCTGAAACGCTTACTTGCGCTTCATCGACAGGAAGAACTCGTCGTTGGTCTTGGTCTGCTTGAGCTTGTCGACCAAAAACTCGATGGCGGCGATCTCGTCCATCGGGTGCAGCAGCTTGCGCAGGATCCACATGCGCTGCAGTTCGTCATCAGCAGTCAGCAGCTCTTCACGGCGGGTGCCCGAGCGGTTGATGTTGATGGCCGGGAACACACGCTTCTCGGCGATGCGACGGTCCAGGGGCAGTTCCATGTTGCCGGTACCCTTGAACTCTTCGTAGATCACTTCGTCCATCTTCGAGCCGGTTTCTACCAGCGCGGTGGCGATGATGGTCAGCGAACCGCCTTCCTCGATGTTACGCGCAGCGCCGAAGAAACGCTTCGGCTTCTCCAGGGCGTGGGCATCGACACCACCGGTCAGCACCTTGCCGGAGCTCGGGATCACGGTGTTGTAGGCACGCGCCAGACGGGTGATGGAGTCCAGCAGGATGACCACATCCTTCTTGTGCTCGACCAGGCGCTTGGCCTTCTCGATGACCATTTCGGCAACTTGCACGTGGCGGGTTGGCGGCTCATCGAAGGTGGAGGCAACCACTTCACCGCGCACGGTGCGCTGCATTTCGGTCACTTCTTCCGGGCGCTCGTCGATCAGCAGAACGATCAGGTGGCACTCGGGGTTGTTACGGGTGATGTTGGCCGCGATGTTCTGCAGCATGATCGTTTTACCCGCTTTCGGCGGGGCGACGATCAGGCCACGCTGGCCCTTGCCGATCGGCGCGCACAGGTCGATGACGCGGCCGGTCAGGTCTTCGGTGGAACCGTTGCCGGCTTCCATCTTCAGGCGCTTGTTCGGGAACAGCGGCGTCAGGTTTTCGAAGAGGATCTTGTTCTTCGCGTTTTCCGGGCGATCGAAGTTGATCGTGTCGACCTTGAGCAGCGCGAAGTAACGCTCCCCTTCCTTCGGCGGGCGGATCTTGCCGACGATGGTATCGCCGGTACGCAGGTTGAAGCGGCGGATCTGGCTGGGCGAGACGTAGATGTCGTCAGGGCCGGCCAGATAGGACGCATCAGCCGAACGCAGGAAACCGAAACCATCCTGGAGAATCTCCAGCACGCCGTCACCTGAGATCTCTTCGCCGCTTTTCGCGTGCTTTTTCAGCAGGGCGAAAATCACGTCCTGTTTGCGCGAACGGGCCATGTTTTCGATGCCCATCTGTTCGGCCATTTCCAGCAGATCGGTAATCGGCTTTTGCTTGAGTTCAGTCAGGTTCATAAGGGGAATGACGTAATCATGTATGAAGGGAGGATTAAGCTTCTGGCTTAATGAAGCCGCGCCGCTAGAAGGCGATAGGATCGCGCACAGATTCTAATTAGGAGTGCGTCGGCGACGGCGTGCAGGGGGCACTGGAGAAACAGTGCGAGGCCGAATGTAACACTTGCTTTTTTCGACGTCTAGTGGGTTGGAAAAGAAAAGCCCCGGAATTTCCGGGGCTTTTTCACATCACAGGTGGGCGTCGAGGAACGCGGCCAGCTGGGATTTGGACAAGGCGCCGACCTTGGTGGCCTCGACGTTGCCGTTCTTGAACAGCATCAGCGTCGGGATGCCACGCACGCCGTGCTTGGCCGGGGTTTCCTGGTTGTCGTCGATGTTCAGCTTGGCGACGGTCAGTTTACCCTCGTAGGTGGTGGCGATGTCGTCCAGCACCGGAGCGATCATCTTGCATGGGCCGCACCATTCAGCCCAGTAGTCGACCAGCACCGGGCCTTGGGCTTGCAGGACTTCGGCCTCAAAGGTGGCGTCGGTGACGTGTTTGATAAGATCGCTGCTCATGGATATCTCCAGGGTCGTAAGCAAAAAACGTGGCCCATCATAGCCGCACCCACGCGCTACAGGAAGTCGCGGACGATTGAGTGTCACTATAGTTGTGCAAGACGCCACGAATCGAAACTGTCACAGAAGTGTCATAGCATCGACTGGCACATTGCCTTGCATCAAGCCCTGGCGAGTCGCGCGTTGGCGACAGCCTGCTAACGTGGCACGATTGCCGGGTTACCGACCGAGACTACTCAGATCATGCCGCATACCTTAGCGAAGAACCTGTCCCTGATTGCCGCCATCGACCTGGGCTCCAACAGTTTCCACATGGTCGTGGCCAAGGCTCACCATACCGAGATCCGCATCCTGGAGCGGCTCGGGGAAAAGGTTCAGCTCGCCGCTGGCATCGACGAAGCACGCATGCTCAGCGAAGAAGCCATGGTCCGGGGCCTGGAATGCCTGAAGCGCTTTGCCCAGCTGATCAACGGCATGCCTGCGGGGGCCGTGCGCATCGTTGGCACCAACGCCCTGCGCGAGGCGCGCAACCGCAACGAATTCATCCAGCGTGCCGAAGTGATCCTCGGCCACCCCGTGGAAGTGATCTCCGGCCGCGAAGAAGCGCGCCTGATCTACCTGGGCGTGTCCCACACCCTGGCCGACACCCCTGGTAAACGCCTGGTCGCCGATATCGGCGGTGGCAGCACCGAGTTCATCATCGGCCAGCGCTTTGAGCCGCTGCTGCGTGAAAGCCTGCAGATGGGCTGCGTCAGCTTCACCCAGCGCTATTTCCGCGATGGCAAGATCACCCCGGCCCGCTACGCCCAGGCCTACACTGCCGCGCGCCTGGAGCTGATGAGCATCGAGAATGCCCTGCACCGCCTGACCTGGGATGAAGCGATAGGCTCCTCCGGGACCATCCGTGCCATCGGCGCCGCAATCAAGGCCGCTGGCCTGGGCAATGGCGAGGTCAACGCCGACGGTCTGGCCTGGGTCAAACGTAAGCTGTTCAAGCTGGGCGAGACCGACAAGATCGACTTCGACGGGGTCAAACCCGACCGCCGCGCCATCTTCCCGGCCGGCATGGCGATTCTCGAGGCGATTTTCGACGCGCTGGAACTGCAACGCATGGACCATTGCGATGGCGCGCTGCGTGAAGGTGTGCTGTTCGACCTGCTTGGCCGCCACCACCACGAAGACGTGCGCGAACGCACCCTGAACTCGTTGATGGAGCGCTACCACGTCGATCAGGGCCAGGCTGCGCGCGTCGAGCGCAAGGCGCTGCACGCCTTTGACCAAGTGGCCAAGGCATGGGGCCTTGAAGAGGGTAACTGGCGCGATCTACTGGGCTGGGCAGCCAAAATTCACGAAATTGGCCTGGACATTGCCCATTACCACTACCACAAGCATGGTGCCTACCTGATCGAGCACTCCGACCTGTCGGGCTTCTCGCGTGAAGACCAGCAGATGATGGCGCTGCTGGTACGTGGCCACCGCCGCAACATCCCCAAGGACAAGTTCGCCGAACTGGGCGATGAAGGCGTGAAACTGCTGCGCCTGTGCGTACTGCTGCGCTTCGCCATTCTGTTCCACCACATCCGTGGCACCCAACAGATGCCCAAGGTGCAACTGCAGGCCGCAGACAATAGCCTCGACGTGGCCTTCCCGGCCGGCTGGCTGGAGCAGAACCAGCTGACCCAGGCCGACTTCGCCAACGAGGCGGAGTGGCTGGCCCGGGTCAACTTCGTCCTCAGCGTACGTTAAGTACCGGGTTGCTCAGGCGCTCCAGCAGGGTCGCCTGGGCACTGCGCGGGTTCTGGTTGCCGGTCGGGCTGCTGCGCACATAGCGCCCGTCGGGCTGCAGCGTCCAGGCATGGGTGTTGTCGGTCAGGTAGCCTTCCAGCTCCTTCTTCACCCGCAGCAACAGCTTCTTGCCCTCCACCGGGAAGCAGGTCTCGACACGCTTGTCGAGGTTGCGCTCCATCCAGTCGGCGCTGGACAGGTAGATCTGCTCTTCGCCGCCGTTGAGGAAGTAGAACACCCGGGTATGCTCCAGGAAGCGGCCGATGATCGAGCGCACCTGGATATTGTGCGAAACCCCCGGGATGCCTGGGCGCAAGCAGCACATGCCACGCACCACCAGGTCGATCTTCACGCCCGACTGGCTGGCCTTGTACAGGGCCTTGATGACCTTGGCATCGGTCAGCGAGTTGAACTTGGCGATGATGTGCGCGGGTTTGCCTTCCAGGGCGAACTGGGTTTCCCGGGCAATCATGTCGAGCATGCCCTTTTTCAGGGTGAACGGCGCGTGCAGCAGTTTTTTCATGCGCAGGGTCTTGCCCATGCCGATCAACTGGCTGAACAGCTTGCCGACGTCCTCGGTAAGGGCATCGTCGGAGGTCAGCAGGCTGTAGTCGGTGTACAGGCGAGCATTACCGGCGTGGTAGTTACCGGTGCCCAGGTGGGCGTAGCGGACGATCTCGCCCTGCTCGCGGCGCAGGATCAGCATCATCTTGGCATGGGTCTTGAAGCCAACCACGCCATAGATCACCACGGCGCCGGCGGCTTGCAGACGGCTGGCCATCTGCAGGTTGGACTCTTCGTCAAAGCGCGCGCGCAACTCGATCACCGCGGTGACTTCCTTGCCGTTTCGTGCTGCATCCACCAGCGCATCGACAATTTCCGAGTTGGCGCCGGAGCGGTACAGCGTCTGACGAACGGCGAGCACGTGCGGGTCCTTGGCGGCCTGGCGCAGCAGGTCGACCACGGGGGTGAATGACTCGAACGGGTGCATCAGCAGGATGTCCTGCTTGCTGATGACACTGAAGATGTTGTCGGCGTTGACCAGCAGCTTGGGGATCGCCGGGGTGAACGGCGTGTACTGCAGCTCCGGGTGGCTGTCCAGGCCGGTGATGCTGAACAGGCGGGTCAGGTTGACTGGGCCGTTGACCTGGTACAACTCGCTCTCGCTCAGGCTGAACTGCTTGAGCAGGTAGTCGGACAGGTGCTTGGGGCAGGTGTCGGCCACTTCCAGGCGCACGGCATCGCCGTATCGGCGCGAGAACAGCTCACCGCGCAGGGCGCGCGCCAGGTCGTCGACTTCTTCCGAATCCAGCGCCAGGTCGGCGTTACGGGTCAGGCGGAACTGGTAGCAACCCTTGACCTTCATGCCCTGGAACAGGTCGTCGGCATGGGCGTGGATCATCGAGGACAGGAACACGTAGTTGTCCCCAGGGCCACCGACCTCTTCCGGCACACGGATGACCCGCGGCAGCAGGCGCGGTGCCGGGATGATCGCCAGGCCCGAATCACGACCGAAGGCATCGACCCCTTCGAGTTCGACGATGAAGTTAAGGCTCTTGTTCACCAGCAACGGGAACGGGTGCGTCGGGTCGAGGCCGATCGGGGTGATGATCGGCGCAATCTCGTCACGGAAGTAGCGGCGCACCCAGGTCTTGAGCTTGGGCGTCCAGTAACGGCGGCGGATGAAGCGGATCGCGTGCTTTTCCAGTTCCGGCAGCAGCACGTCATTGAGGATGGCGTACTGGCGCTCCACTTCGGTGTGCACCAGCTCGCTGATGCGCGCCAGCGCCTGATGCGGCTGCAGGCCGTCGGCACCGGCCTGTTCACGAGCAAAGTTGATCTGCTTCTTCAAGCCCGCCACGCGGATCTCGAAGAACTCATCGAGGTTGCTGGAGAAGATCAGCAGGAATTTCAGGCGCTCGAGCAGCGGGTAGGACTCATCCAGCGCCTGCTCCAGCACGCGGATGTTGAACTGCAGCTGCGACAGCTCGCGATGAATGTACAGGCTGCTGTCGTCCAGGCTCGGGATGGCGATGGCCGGCGCGGGGGCAGCATGCACGGGCGCGGGGGGTGCGGCCTCTACTGCAGGCTCCGGGGCCTCTGGCAGATCCGGCGGGGTCTGCACCATCTCTTCGGGGACCGCCTGGGCGTCCTTGATCGCGACAGGGGTTAGCACTTCATTATTCATCTGGCGTTCCTGGAGGACGTTAACGCCCTATCATCAATTGAGCGGGACGATAAGCGGCCATTATGACGTCTGTGTTACATCTATAGGCAAGCCCGCGACTTGTGGCTGAAGCCATTGTCCTTGTACGAATTGTTCACGTCGAGACACATCTGGACACTTTCACGAACGCGCGTGAAGGGGTAGGCTGCGCGTTCATTTCGCCAGCACCTCAGAAAATGCTTCAACAATTCCTGCAGGATTTCGGCTATTTTGCCCTTTTTCTAGGCACCTTCTTTGAAGGCGAGACCATCCTGGTGCTTGCAGGATTCCTTGCGTTCCGCGGGTACATGGACATCAGCCTGGTGGTGATCGTGGCGTTCTTCGGCAGCTATGCCGGCGACCAGCTGTGGTACTTCATGGGCCGCCGCCACGGGCGCAAGATCCTGGCGCGCAAGCCGCGCTGGCAGGCCATGGGCGACCGGGCGCTGGAACATATCCGCCGCCACCCCGACATCTGGGTACTGAGCTTCCGCTTCGTCTATGGCCTGCGCACGGTCATGCCCGTGGCTATCGGCCTGTCCGGCTACCCACCCCGCCGTTATCTGCTGCTCAACGGCATCGGCGCAGCCGTCTGGGCCTTGGCCCTGGGCGCAGCCGCGTACCACTTCGGCGCCATTCTTGAAGGCATGCTGGGCAACGTGAAGAAGTACGAGCTATGGGTGCTCGGTGGCCTGCTGCTGCTCGGCGCCCTGCTGTGGCTGCGGCGGCGTTTTCGCACCTTGCGCGCCGAGCGCAAGGCCGCGGCACAGGCCCAGGCCGCCGAGGCTGAGCAGGCTGTAAAGCGCGAGCAGGGCCCAGACCAAGGGCGTAACAACCCCTAAGCCCAGAGCGCCAGCCAGATACAGCGCAGGCACATTCAACAACAGGCGCGCCAGCTCCAGGCGCCCTGCCCACGGCCGGTTTTCCAGGGCCGCGCCCAGGGCGAACAACCCCAGCGCCATCACCGACCAGCCAAGCACCAGGGCCGCCGTCGGCACCTGCTCTGCAACACCCATCAGGTAGCTGCCCAATGCCACGTAAACGGCGAACTGCAGCACCACATAAACCTGCTGCGCCCGCCCCAGGGCAACCTCGAACTTACGGAACAGCGCCAGGTTCTGCTTGGCCTGTGGATAACGCGCGGCCACATCCGCCGGCCGCCAGCCAGTGGGCATGAACCAGATACGCAGTTTGTCCCACAGGCTATCGGTGCGCCGGGCATCGTCCCAGAGCTGGGCATAGAACTGCAGGTTGGCCCACAACGGGTTCCAGCTGGCCAACGGCGTGGTCACGCCAAACACCACCGGCTCGGCCGGGTCTTCTTCCTTGAAGGTGCCAAACAGACGGTCCCAAAGAATGAACACACCGCCGTAGTTGCGATCCAAGTAAACAGTATTTTGCGCATGGTGGACGCGATGGTTGGACGGTGTGATCAGTATCCATTCGAGCCAGCCCAACTTGGGAATGTGCCGGGTGTGCACCCAGAACTGGTACAGCAGGTTGAGCGACGCCACGGTAATGAATACCCATGGCGGCACGCCGACCAGCGCCAGCGGCAGGTAGAAGATCCACGAAAAGAGGAAGCCGCTACTGGTCTGGCGCAACGCGGTGGTGAGGTTGTACTCCTCGCTCTGGTGATGCACCGAATGGGCTGCCCACAGCACATTGCGCTCATGCCCCAAGCGGTGCAGCCAGTAATAGCAGAAGTCGTACAGCACGAACGCCAGCAACCAGACCCAGACGGCGTGGCCCGGCAGGTGCAGCAGCGCCAGATGCTCCCACGCCAGTGCATAGGTCACCAGCCCTGCCCCCTTGGTCAGCAGCCCGGTACTGGTGGACAGCACGCCGGTGCTCAGGCTGTTGATCGAATCGGCCACGGTGAAATTGCGCTGGCCGCGCACACGGTCGGCGACCAATTCAACCGCGATCAGCACGAAAAAGAACGGTACGGCCAGCAGAATCAAGTCCATGGACAGCTGCCTCGAAGGGTATCCACACAGATTAGGATGCACCCATGGCAACCCCTATGGCCACATCTGCCAAACTAGAGGACATTTAGCGCCTCGACACTGGAGTAATGAGCATGACGAAAAAAGTAGCGGTGATTCTTTCCGGCTGTGGCGTCTACGATGGCGCCGAAATCCATGAAAGCGTGATCACCCTGCTGCGCCTCGACCAGCGCGGCGCACAGGTGCAGTGCTTCGCGCCGAACATCGCGCAGATGCACGTGATCAACCACCTCACCGGTGAGCAGATGCCTGAGTCGCGCAATGTGCTGGTGGAATCGGCGCGCATCGCCCGCGGCGAGGTCAAGGACATCAGCGAGGCCAGGGCCGAGGACTTCGATGCGCTGATCGTGCCGGGTGGTTTCGGGGCGGCGAAGAACCTGTCCGACTTTGCCGTCGAAGGTAGCGATTGCACGGTCAACCCGCAGGTACTGGCCTTGGCCGAGGCCTTTGCCGAAGCTTGCAAGCCGGTTGGCCTGATGTGCATTTCACCGGCACTGGCGGCCAAGATCTACGGCCCTGGCGTGGTTTGCACCATCGGGAACGATGCCGATACTGCTGCTGCGGTGACCAAGATGGGTGGCACCCATGAAGAGTGCGATGTGCATGACATTGTCGAGGACACCCAGCGCAAGCTGGTGACCACGCCGGCGTACATGGTGGCCAAGTCGATCAGCGAGGCGGCTGGCGGCATTTACAAGCTGGTGGATCGCGTGCTGGAAATGACCCACGAGGCTGACTGATCAGCCCTTGGCCAAGCGGGCCAGAATACGGTCCAGCGCATTGGCGAACGCCTGCTTTTCGCGTTCGCCATAAGGCCCCTGCCCTCCGCCGGCCTGGCCCTGCTCGCGCAACTCGGTAAACAGGTTGCGCACTGCCAGCCGGTCGCCCATGTTGCGCTCGTCGAATTCACGGCCGCGTGGGTCCAGCGCCGCTACCCCCTTCTTGATCAGGCGGTCGGCCAGCGGCACGTCGCTGCAGATGACCAGCTCACCTGGCACGGCGTGCTCGACCAGGTAATCATCGGCGGCATCCATGCCGCTGGGTACCACGATCAGCCGCACAACGGCGAAGGCCGGTTTGGCCACGGCCTGCCCGGCCACCATGACCACCTCGAGCTTGCGCTTGAGGGCGAATTTGACGATCAGGTCCTTGGCTGCCTTGGGGCAGGCGTCGGCGTCGATCCATATGCGCATTGCGTTTTCCTCTTGAACCAGGAGGGGCTTTGCCCGATGCCGTTCAGTTGAGCGATTTGGGGCCGCTTTGCGGCCCATCGCCGGCAAGCCAGCTCCCACAGGTATCGCGCAGCTCTTGAGCTCTGCGCTGTACCTGTGGGAGCTGGCTTGCCGGCGATGGGCTGCGTAGCAGCCCCGAAACGGCCATGTTACTCGTCCCGGCGAAAGAAACACGCAATGGCACATCTATTTCAACGGCCCTGTGCAGTTGCAGAAGCAGCAATCGCAACAAATGGAGCCTGCGCAGCCTCAGTGAGCCTCGTTCATCCCCCGCTCCAGATCATCGATCAATGCCTTGGCCATCTCGCTGAGAATCCGCGCCGCGCTGCCAGCGATGCGGTCGTTTTCCATTTCTGCTTCTGTGGTGAGGTGGCGGATGCAGCCGAGCAGTACGGAAAGCTGCGAGAACGCATGATCGAACGGAACATCAGGCCTGAGGCTGAACAGGTCGAAGGTTTCTACGCCTGCCGTTGATGCTTGGTTGAGGCCCTCGCTCATTGTGATGCTCCTTGCGCACCGGCGTGCTCGTTCAGCGCATTGATCATCCGGCACAGCAGGCGGATGTTCATGCCCATGGCGTCACGCACAGGGCCTTGCGGGCTGTCGAGCAGCACGCTGGAGGTCTGTTTGATGGTCAGGGTCAAAGCGCAGATGAGTGCGTTGCACTCTTGGGTGTTGGGCGGTTCCGGGAGCGAGATGGCGGGAGGGTCGAGCAGAAGCAGGGCGGATGGAGGTGGGTCTGGGACGAGCTTTTTCATGGCGGATCTCCGTATGTTGGGCTGACCTGCCTTCCTCCTCGTCTCACGGATTTGGGTGGCAGTCGTGCACGGGGTGAGACCCGGGACATACGGTAACCCCGGCCAGACCGAAGCCTGCCCGCGCACGACCGCCATGGAGCGGCGCTACCGAATGTGAACCGGGTGTCTCACGCCCGATCGCCTTGCGAGGCGACCCGAGGACATTATTCCCGGAGCGCTTGCCAGCCAAGACGGCACCTTCCGATAGGCGTCGTAGGATAAGTCGCCAGAGTGAAAGAACAGAAGCATTTGGTTTCAGGTTCAGAAATGTCTTACGGCTTGCGACTGCTGCGAGGGCTTCGCCCTCGATCGCCGGCAAGCCGGCTCCCACAAGTACAGTGCAGACCTCAAGAACTGCGCGTTCCCTGTGGGCTTGCCGGCGATTGGCCACCCCGCGGAAACAGCAGGTACCAATTGCGTCCAACCTGATAAAACCGTCGCTACTAGCCTCACAGGCAAACCATAGGAGGCAGGGAACATGGATCGTCCCCATTCAAATCAGCTAAGGCTTGGCCGGTTCTCAGAAAGGCATCGGTTGTACCTTCTCACCAGCACCACATTGCACAGGGCCCCTGTACTGGGTGGGTTTCACTCGGCCCGCTTGTTGGTCAGCCAGCTACGCCAGGCCGAGGCAGAAGGTGCGGCGCGGTCTTTAGCCTGGGTGGTAATGCCTGATCATTTCCACTGGTTGATCGAGCTGGGGCCGGTGAGCCTGAAAACGTTGATGCGCCGGGTGAAGTCGCACAGCACCTGTGCCATCAACCGCCATCTCGGGCGATATGGGAGGCTTTGGCAGAAGGGGTTTCATGACCGGGCGTTGCGGCGAGAAGAAGACGTGCAGGCTGTGGCGCGGTACATCGTCTTGAACCCTAAGCGCGCAGGTCTGGTTGAGCGGGTGGGGGATTATCCGCATTGGGACGCGATCTGGGTTTGACTGCCATGGCCACATCGCCTGCCCCGTGTCACCGTGGCAGATCGAGCAGTTGTGTGCATACAACGAAGCACCACGGGCGGGGTCCGGGGTAATCACCGGCGCCTGACGGACTTCGTAGGCCACGGCCAGGCGCGCGCCCAACTGGCCGTCACGCACGGTCGGCGGATAGTCGGCACCGATATAGTCGAGCAAACCCTAAAAATCATAATTTTCCTTGTAGCGTGAGAAACATTTGCCTAATGATGCCGAAGTGAGGATTTCCGCAATGAAGGCTGTCGGCTACTCACGTTTAAACCGAGTGTCTCACGCCCGATCGCCTTGCAAGGTGACCTGAGCACAGTATTCCGGGAACACTTTCCAGCCAAAACGACACCTTCCGACAGACGCCGTAGGATAATTCGACTGAAGCATTTGGTTTTATATTCGGAAATTTCTTACGACTGCAGGGTTGGCAATATGCCGCGTACGCTACGCATGCCCTCCCACCTGGCGAATAATCACGGTTTTACCCTCCACCTCAAAGTGAACACGGGTACCGCCATTGAGGCGGAACTGATAAATCCCTAAATCTTTCCTATAAAGTTTGTAGTCTACATCACCTAAAGGCAATACAGCTTCCCAAGGCGGCAGCCCCTTATTGTGAATCGAATTTTGAAATTCATCGAATTTCTGCTGCTCAACTTTAGTCAGTACTTTCAAATTTTTTCTCACGTCCGCCTTGTTTAGTTTCCAGCCTTGGTTTTCTTCTGAGAATGCGTTTGAAAATACAGAGCTTGGTGAGCTGTACCGTTCACCCAATGGAGGGCTCCCTCCTGACAAGGGGGAGGGGGAGGATAATAATGACGAGCTGGAGGCAGTCGAAATAGATCGGTTCATCGCAGGCTTCCTCGAAGCGCGGGTCTTCTGCGAATTGGGAGACACAATCAATGAGTGAGGCCTTTTCATGTGTGCCGGCAATACTCCCTTAGTAGGCATATGCCCGGTCGGGTCACTGAAATTGACAGGATCACCGGAGACATACGCATAGCCATTCAACCCACCCTCGCCAAATGGGCTCAAGCTGTCAGTACTTTGAAAGCGCATCAGCACAGGGTTGTACAGACGATAGCCCAAACCTAGAAAATAGTGCCCTGTCACAGCGTCCCGTGTTTCTCCATTGAAACCGGGCAACCCTGGGAGATCGGCGCTTTCCTGCTTGGAGCCGTAAGGTGGGTAGGCAAAACTTTGTGCTTCGCCGCTTACCGAAGCCATGAGCACAGAGTCTTTGGCGTCCATCGTAAGCACTACGGTTTGCAGTGCGTTGTCGTCACAACGCAACTGCGCTAACAGTAAGCCCCTCGCCCGCAACACCGTTCGCGTTGACTGGCCCTCCACCTGTGTCACAAGCCGGTCTTGCGCGTAAAAAAACTGGGTACAGGACAGTTCTCGACCCTGCGTGTTCTGGCTCATGGTGGTTTGACCTCGTATCGGGCCCAGACCATGCTGATGCAGTTCGTGGCAGCTCGCTACTGGCAAAAGTGACAGGTATCGCCACGACCCTGTTCCGCCCTCACTGCTTCACCGCAGCGCCCTTCCACCCACCGCCCAACGCCAGGAACACACCGATCTGCCCCATCGCCACCTGGCTATTGGCCGCCGCCAGCTGCGCGCGCATGTCCGTGTAGGTCCGTGTCGCCTGCAAGTCCGCCAGGAATGACTCACGCCCCGCCTGGTAATAGCGGTGCGTCTGGTCCGCCGCTTCTTTTGCCGACTTCTCCGCCTCGGCCAGCGCATCACGCCGGTCGAGCAAGGCGCTGTACTGGGCCAGGCGGGTCTGGGTTTCGCGAATGGCGTTGAGCACCACGCCGTCGAAATGCGCCAGCGCCGCCTGGGTCGAAGCCTCAGCCATGCGAATGCGGGCACGGGTGCCGTTGGTGGGGATGTTCCAGCTGATCTGCGGGCCGAAGCCCCAGCGGTTGGTCGCAGGCTCACCCAGGTTCTCGAGAATACCGATGGTACCAACCTGGGCGCCGATGCTGATGTCGGGATACAGGGCGCCCGTGGCCACGCCGATATTCGCTGTAGATGCCGCCAACTGGCGTTCGGCCTGGCGCACGTCGGGGCGGCGCTTGAGCAGCGCGGCGCCATCACCGACCGGCAACAGCTGGTTCAGGTGTGGCAGCTCGGCACACTCGGCAGTGCCGGCAGGCAGTTGCTCCACAGGCTTGGCCAGCAGCGCGGCCAAGGTATACAGGCCGGTTTCACGCTCGGCCTTGAAGCGCGGCAACTCTGCGCGCAGCGATTTGAACTGGGTCTGCGAGCGAGTGACCTGGGTTTCGTCACCCCGGCCAGCATCACGCAGGCGCTGGTTGAGCTGCACGCTCTGCTGCTGCAAGCCGAGCGACTCGCGGGCGATGTGGTATTCCTCGTTGGCCGAACACACCTGGGTGTAGGCCTTGACCACATCGGCCACCAACGTGATGCGGGCGGTATCGGCAGCGGCCTGCACAGCGTCGGCATTGGCTTTGGCCGCTTCGGTGCCACGCTTGAAGGTACCCCAGAGGTCAAACTGGTAGGAAGCGCTGATGATCGCATCACCGATGTTGGCCACTGGCACCTTCTCGGTCAGCAAAAATGCCTCGCCAGACTCCTGCAACCGCTGGGCTCCGGCTTTGATGCCACCGTTGAATCCACCCTGGGACTGGGCTACCTCGACCTGCGCACGGGCCTTGGCAATGTTGGCCGCAGCCACGCGCAGTTCGGTGTTGGCACTCAACGCCTGGCGCACCAGCTCATTGAGGCGTTGATCCTGATACAGCTGCCACCAGTCCTCGGGTACCGGCGCCGACACGACGCTGGCAGCATCCTGGCGCAGCGGCCCACTGAGGTCGCTGCGCTGCACTGCCGCGTCCTTGGGCACTTCATAGTCCGGGCCTACCATCATGCAGGCCCCAAGAGACAGGCAAAAGCCAGCCAGGATCAGCTGTTTCATGGGCGCGGGCCCTCGATGATCGAGACCGTGGCGGTACGCCCGGCGATCATGCGGAAGTCTTGCGGCACTTCATCGAAGGCGATGCGCACCGGGATCCGCTGGGCCAGGCGCACCCAGCTGAACGCCGGGTTGACGTTGGGCAGCAGGTTGCTGCCGCTGCTGCGGTCGCGGTCCTCGATACCGGCGGCAAAGCTCTGCACGTGACCACGCAGGCGCGTGTTGTCGCCCATTACGCGGATGTCCACGGCATCGCCAATATGGATGCCGCCCAATTTGGTCTCTTCAAAGTAGCCGTCGACGTGATACGAAGCACTGTCGACGACCGAAAGTACGGGGCGGCCAGCCGTGACGAACTCGTGGTTACGCGGCGCGCGGTCGTTGAGGTAGCCGTCCACCGGGCTGCGCACCACCGAACGGTCCAGGTTGAGCTGGGCGGTGTCGACCGCCACTTGGGCCTCGCTCACCGCCGAACGGGCACGGGCCTCGCGGGATTGGCTTTCTTCCAGTTGCTCGGCCGCCACCAGGTTGCCCAGCTTGCGGTTGCGCTGCGCTTCGCGAGAGGCCTGGGCCAGGGTTTCCTGGCGTTCGCCAAGGGTCGCCTTGGCCTGGCGCAGCGCCAGGGTGAAGCGCTCCTGGTCGATGGTGAACAGCACGTCGCCGCGCTTGACGGTCTGGTTGTCACGCACTTCGACTTTCTGGATCAGCCCGGAAACATCCGGGGCGATCTGGATCACGTCGGCGCGGATGTGGCCGTCGCGGGTCCAGGGGGCGAACATGTAGTACACCACCATCTGCCACACGAGCACGGCGGCGAAGGTCACTACCAGCAAGGTCAGGACCACACGGCCCAGGGTCAGCAAAGGTTTTTTCATGGCAGCATCAGGCTTCGGCAAAAATGGTCCACCGCGCCAAGCAGCACGGCATACAAAGCAACGTTGAACAACGCCCGGTGCCAGACCAGGCGGTAGAAGTGCAGGCGCACCAGCACCGCGTGCACCCCGAGAAACAGCAGGTAGGTGCAGACCATCATCACCAGCAGCGTGGGCAGGAACACCCCGCTGATATCCAGTTCACCGATCACAGGGGCGCTCCGTCGAGCCCGGGGGGCAGTTGCGGTTGTTCGGCAGGCTCGAGCATCACCTCGACACCCGGCAGCAATGCCAGGCGCAGGCCGCTCAGGGCATGCAGCAGGTGCGTGCGGGCATCGCCACGTTCGTACAGTTCATCCAGGTTCAGCGCCAGGCGTGCCCGCTCCATGTTGCGCAGCAGCGCCGCAGGGGCATGCAGGCGCTGACCGGCACGCAGGCAGGCAGCGTAGTGGCCGCCCACTTCCTCGATCACCGTTTGCAGGCGCTCGCGGGCCTGGGTGCCTGCACGCGGCAGGTAGGCCAGCAGGTCGAGCAGGTTCAGGCCCACGCGCAGGTCGCGCAGGGCTGCGCCACTGTCCTGGCCGGTCTGCGACAGGCGCGGCAGGTGCTGCATCAGGCGGTCGAGCATCTGCACGCCGAGCTGGCGACGTTCGGCCAGGGTCGCCGGGGCAGTCATCTCGACGATGTCCCGCCAGGCGAAGCGAGTCATGCGTTTGGCGGCCAGTTCCACACCGAACGGGCGCATCACCAGGGTCCAGATGAATGAGAACAGAAGCCCTGCAGGGCCTGCCAGGTTGGAGTTGAGGAAGGTGAAGAAATCGGCGTCGTAGGCGCCCTGGATACTGATGAAGGTCGAGGTGTTGACGATGGTCAGCAAGGTGCCCAGGTAGAAGCGTGGCTGCACGGTCAGGGTGCCGACGCAGATGAACGGCACCGCGAAGGCCAGCACCAGCATCGGGAAATCGTGCAGGTTGGGCAGCACCAGGAACAGGTACAGGCTGGAGAAGATGACCGACATCAACGTCCAGAAAAAGAACCGGTAGATCTGCGGTGCCGGGTCGTCCATGGCGGCGAAGAAGCTGCACGACACGGCGGCGAGGATCACCGCGCTGGCGCCGTCGTTCCAGCCCAGGCCGATCCACAGGCCGCAGGCGACGATGATTGCCAGCACGGTGGAAACCACCGAATAAAGCATCAAGCCACGGTCGAAGAACGGTGTCAGGCGGCCCAGGCGCCAGTGGCGGTAGACCGCGCGCCAGGGCTTGGGGTCATCCGTGCGCAAGGCGTGCTGCAAGGTACAGCAGTCCTGCCACAGGTCGGCCCATTCGGTCAGCCGATAAAGCGCATTGGACAGCAACAGTTCGGCGCGCTGGTCGAGGGCGGCGGCGCCGGGCTGCAGGCGGTCGATCTGTTCGTGCAGGGCAGTCCAGCGAGCTACCGAGGCGCTTTGTGCTGTGCCCTCGAGCCATTCGCGGGCGGCGGCGAGTACCGGTTGCAGCTGGGCGAACTGCGCCGGGGCGCGGCCTTCAAGCGCCACCAAGGCGTCGTCAAGGGCGTCGATCACCGGCAGCAGATGGATCATGCGCCCGCGCAGCTCGCGGGCGTTCTTCAAGGTATGCGGGCCTGCACCCTCGTGGCCGAGCTGGCCAATCATCAACTCCAGCGAGTTGAAGGTGGCAACCATGGCACCACGCATGCCGCCCACTTTGTCCGCAGCAACATCACGGGCGAGGTAGGTATCGCTGTAGCGGATCGCTTCGCTGAACCAGCTTCCGGTCGCGCCAACCACCACGGGCGCCAGGCGTCGTGGCCAGAAAATCGCGCCGACCACGGCTGCGCAGACAATCCCCAGGCAGATTTCCTGGGCACGTGAAGAAGCAACGTCGAACACTGCCAGCGGGTTGTCGACCACCGCCAGGGCGATCATTGGCAGCGTATAGCCGGCCAGCATCAGCACGTAGTTGTTCGCGGTGCGCAGGTTCAGCGAGAGGTACAGCAATGTGCCAGTCCACAGGGCGATCGCGACGGTCAGCAACAACGGCGACTGCACCAGCGGCGGCACCAGGAAGATTGCCCCGCCAGCGCCGAGCAGCGTGCCAAGGGCCCGATACAGGGCCTTGGAGCTGGTAGGCCCAACGAATGGGCTGGAAACGATGTAGACGGTTGCCATCGCCCAGTAGGGGCGCGGCAGCTGCATGAGCAGTGCGATGTACAGCGCGATCATCGACGCGGCAAAGGTACGCACACCATAGAACCAGTCGCGGGCCGGCGGTACCGAACTGAAGAAACCGTTCATGCCACCCCGCCAGTGCTTCCAAGGCCTGCTGCCTCGAAGGCGCGGAGCACGCGCAAGGCGGCATGCAGGTCGGCCTCATCGATGCCCTGCAGCACTTCGTGGCGTACGCGCACCAGTTCGGCTTCGATGGCTTCGGCCAAGGCACGGCCCTCGGCTGTCAGGCTCAGGGCCTTGGCACGGCGGTCCAGCGGATCCTCGCTGCGGCATACCAGGCCAGCCTTGCACAGCTGGTCAAGCAGGCGCACAAGCGACGGGCTTTCCAGGCCAGCGGCCTGAGCCACGGCTACCTGGTGCACGCCATCGCCCAGGCGCACGATCATCAGCAAGGGTGCGGCGCAGGCTTCGGAAATGCCGTAGCTGGTCAGGGCCGTATGGCAAATGCGCCGCCAATGGCGGGCGGCAACGACCATGCCGGTGCTGACTTGCAGGCGCAGTGAGTCAAGCGTCATGTAAAGAACCAAGGATATTCATAGTTTGCTAACTATCAATATACGCCTGGCCCTCCCCCTGTCGTCAACCGGGGGCGACGGGGGGAATACATGAATTGTTGTTCATTGAGGCTGAACCTGGTCCTCCAACTTCATCGCCAGCGCCAACGTGCTGCCCATCTGCACTGCCCGATCCCGCCAATCCAGATAGCGCGCCGCATCGCAACGGCTGAAATGCACTGCCAGCTCCTCGGCCGCCTGCATGACCCCGGTCGCTGCCGCCAGCTCCAGCCAGTACAGCCCGGCCTTGATATCAGCGTCCACACTCAGGCCATGCAACAAACGGTAGCCCACCTCGAAGCGGCAACGCACCTCGCCCCGTTCGGCCCCACGAAGAAACCACTGGTAAGCCTGAGCCAGATCGACCTGCCAGCCCAGTTGCGCATCGCAGACTTCTTCCTCGTACAAATCGCCGAGTGCGGCGGCTGCATCGAGCATGCCCCGGTCAAAGGCATGGCGATAGCACTCTGCGGCCTGGACGTAGGAAACCTCCACACCCTTGCCGAAGTAGTGCTGCTGCCCCAGGTTGAACCAGGCTGCGGCATTGCCCTGCATGGCCGCCATGCGCAGCAGGTGCCCGGCCAGCACGGTGTCGGCACGCCAGTACTTGCCATTGAGCCAGACCCAGCCCAGGTCATTGAGCGCCGCCACATGGCCGGCCAGCGCTTGATGGCGCAGGTCGGCATACACCGCTTGCAGGTCCGCCGCTTCGTCCAGGCGGTTGACCAGCAGCGCCCGCTGGCTGGGCAACCCCACCCCGGCGAACAGCCGCTGCCGCCTGCCAGCGGGGGTCGGCGCGGGAATGACCTGCTCAGGCAGAAGACGGGCGAGCAGCGAGTGGATATTGCTGACAGCTGACATGTTCATCCTCATTGAACGACCCACAGGCCTTACTGCGGCTGTGATGAGGCGTGATTCTGCGCGACGTCACGTCAAAACCTGTCGCGAACGATTCGGCGCCAGGCAACCAATTGGCGGTTCCTTGATCTGAACGGATCGTGGCTAATTGCCATGACCCACTAATGCCGCCATCCTGATGCGGCAAGCCTAGACAAGGACGTTACCTTTTGCCGTTCGCCACCACCCGCGCCACCCTCAGCCGTCAGTGGGCGCTGCTGCGCCAGCTACCCAGCCGTTCCCCGGGCATTACCAGCGCAGAACTGGTGTGGCGCCTGCGCGATGTGGGTTTCACCGTCAGCAAACGCACGGTGGAACGCGACCTCAATGAGCTGTCGTTGATCTTCCCGCTGGAGCGCAACGACAAGAGCATTCCGTTCGGCTGGCACTGGTCGGCGAATGCCTTGGGTGAGCTGCGTGGGAATTTCGACCTGCAGGGCTACTTGCGCGGTGAGGCGCTCCAGCCGGCGCAAGGTGGTGGGCTGGCGCTGCAAGCCTGGGTCAACGACAGGGTGGCACGACAGTTACGTGATCAGCCGTTGAGTGCAGACATGCAGCTGACTGCCCTGGAGCACGGGCATCGGCTGCAGGCCACGATGGAAGATGGCTGGGCGTTACGCTGGTGGGTGTTGAGCCAGGGGGACGGGGTGAAGGTGGAGCAGCCGGATGAACTGCGCAGTGAGATTGCCAAGACCCTGAGCAATGCGGCTGCGCAGTACCAAAATTAGGCCGCTACAGATCAGCGCTGCATCCCCCAGCGCCGCACGGTCACCCGTTCCAGGGTATTGAACACCAACCCCTCGACCAGCAGCCCGATCAGGATCACCACCGCCAACCCGGCAAAAACCTTGTCGGTATACAGCTCGTTGCGGTTCTGGAAGATGTACCAACCCAGCCCGCCCTTGCCGCTGCTCGCGCCGAACACCAGCTCGGCGGCGATCAGCGTGCGCCAGGCAAATGCCCAGCCGATCTTCAGCCCCGACAGGATCGACGGCAGTGCCGCGGGCACCAGGATGTGCAGCACCAGCCGCAGCCCTTTGAGGCCATAGTTGCGCCCAGCCATGCGCAAGGTTTCAGAAACGCCAAGAAAACCCGCGTAGGTATTCAGCGCCAGCGCCCAAAGCACCGAGTGCACCAGCACGAAGATCAGGCTGTTGTCGCCCAGCCCGAACCACAGCAGAGCCAGCGGCAGCAGGGCAATCGCCGGCAGTGGGTTGAACATCGAGGTCAGCGTGCCCAGCAGATCGCGCCCAAGCTGGGTCGATACCGCAAGGCTGGTAAGGCCGAATGCCAGGACGATGCCCATCAGGTAGCCCTTGAGCAGGATTACCAGCGACACGCCGACTTTGGCCGGCAATTCGCCGCTCACCAGGCCGTCCCACAGCGCTGCCGCAGTCTGCAGGAAGGTTGGCAGCAGCAGGTCATTGCCCTGGTAGCGGGCAATGGCCTCCCACAGTGTTGCGATCACCACAAGGATCACCGCCTTGCGTAACCAGCCTTGCTGCCACAGGCGCTGGGCCAGCGACAGGTTGCGTTCCAGAGGCACACTGAGCAGCGGCTCCAGCTGCACCTCGTATTCCTGACGTACAGGTGTAGTGGTCATGGCTCAAGCTCCTGTCAGTAGGCAATGCGGATGTCGTTGAAGCCCAGGTATTCGGCCTGCTCAGGGGCATCGGCCTCGTCGAACAACAGCCGATGGATGCGCCGGGCGCTGGCCTGGAAGTCACTGGCGCCGAGGCTGCCAAGGTCGTACTGATGGCTGTGCACCTCGGCCCGTACCCGCCCCGGATGGGGTGACAGCAACAGGATGCGGTTACCCACTACCAGCGCCTCCTCGATGGAATGGGTGACGAACAACAAGGTGAAGCGCACCTCCTCCCACAGCAACAGCAACTCTTCCTGCATCTTGCGCCGGGTAAGCGCATCGAGTGCGGCGAACGGCTCATCCATCAACAGGATCTTCGGTTGCGTGGCCAGTGCACGAGCAATTGCCACGCGCGCTTTCATGCCGCCCGACAGGGTATGCGGATAAGCGTCGGCAAAAGCCGCCAGGCCAACCTTGTCCAGGTAATGCAACGCTCGGTCTTCGGCCTCGGCGCGCTTGAGCTGGCCAGAAACGAGCAGCGGGAACATGACGTTCTGCTTCACCGTCTTCCACGGCGGCAGCTGGTCGAACTCCTGGAACACCACGATGCGATCGGGGCCAGGGCCGGTGACCGGCTGGCCCTGCAGCAGGATCTGCCCTTGCTGTGGGCTGATGAACCCGGCTACGGCCTTGAGCAGCGTGGACTTGCCACACCCCGAGGGGCCCAGCAAGACAAAACGGTCGGCACGGTCGACTTCGAAGCTGACCTGATGGGTGGCCCGCACCACGCGCTGCGCGGTACGGTATTCGAGGCTCAGGTTATCCACCTTGAGCAACGGCGGTGTAGCCACACGGCTAAGGTTGCTGGCCGTGTGGCCTGGCAATGGGGCGGTCATGGTCGGTCAGCTCCCCTGCAGTGGGCGTTCATCCTGGAAGAAGTAATCCTTCCACGACTCAGGCTTGTGCTTGATGGCGCCTACCCGGTAGAGGAATTCGGCCAGCTTGTAGGTGTTCTTCGGCGTTACGGTGAACTCGTACTGGGGGTTGTCGATCAGCTTGATCAGCACATCGCGGTCAATCTTGGCCTTGGTGACGCGGATATAGGTATCGGCAGCCGCCGCCTTGTCCTTCTGGGCAAAGTCCGCAGCCTCGGCCAGGGCATCGACGAACGCCTTGTAGGTCTTGGGGTTGTCGTTGCGGAATTTCTCGGTGGCAAACAGCACGGTCGGCGAGTTGGGGCCGAGCAGGTCATAGCTGTTGAGCACCACGTGCACGTCTTTGTTGGCCAGTGCCTGGTCCTGGAACGGCGGGTTGGAGAAGTGCCCGTTGAGCTCGGTGCCGCCAGCCAGCAACGCAGCGGTGGCATCTGGGTGCGGTACGGCAAGGGTGTACTTGTCGAGGCGGTTGTATTCCTTCTCGCCCCACTGCTGGGCAGCGGCGTACTGCAGGAAGCGCGATTGCACCGAGACGCCCACGGCCGGCACGGCAATGCGGTCCTTGCCGGAAATGTCGGCGATGGTCTTCACGTTCGGGTTGCTGCTGACCAGGTAGTACGGAAAGTTGCCCAGCGAGGCCACCGCCTTGACGTTCTGCCGGCCTTTGGTGCGGTCCCATACCGTCAGCAACGGCCCAACGCCGGCACCGGCGATGTCCACCGAGCCGGACAACAGCGCGTCGTTGATCGCAGCACCCCCGGATAGCTGGGCCCAGTCGACGGCGATGTCGATCCCCTGCTCCTTGCCGTGCTTTTCAATCAGTTGCTGATCACGCACCACATTGAGCAGCAGATAGACAATGCCGAACTGCTCGGCAATGCGGATCTTGCCTTCGGCATGGGCCACCGTGGGGGCCGCAAGGCTGCCCACGACCAGGCTTGCGCCCAGGCTGATACTTGCCGCCAGGCGGCTGATGGATTTGCGCATGATGGTTTCCTCAGTCGTCAGAACGGGGCATCGCCCTGGATGGTGGTGCGGAAAAGTTTGCGTCGCAGGTGCGCCGGGCAGCCTGTGGCGAGGTGGGTCAGCGAGCGGTTGTCCCAGAACACCAGATCGTGTGCCTGCCATTGGTGGCGGTAGATGTTCTGTTCGAGCACGCTCAGGGCATAAAGCTGCTGCAGCACGTCGCGGCTTTCATCATCCGGCAGGCCGACGATGCGGGTAGTGAACCCTTCGCTGACGAACAGTGCCTTGCGGCCGTTTTCCGGGTGGGTTCGTACCACCGGATGGATCACTTCCTGCACCTGTGCAAGCTGCTCGGCGCTGAGGGTCGGGCGCCAGTTGCCTTCGAACTTGGTCTCGGCGTAACGGGCGGTGTAGGAGTGCGCGGCACTGCGGCCCTCGACCTGCTTGCGCAGCGCTTGGGGTACCGCGTCCCAGGCCTTGTGCATGTCGGCGAACAGGGTGTCGCCACCTTCACTGGGCAACTCCTGGGCGTGCAGCATGGAACCCAGGCTTGGGAGTTCCTTGTATGACAGGTCCGAATGCCAGAACTTGCCGGCATCGCCCAGGCCGATGTTGTGGCCGTTCTCGATGATGTTGGAGACGATCAGGATCTCGGGGTGGCCTGTGAGCAGAAACTGCTTTAGCACATGGATTTGCAGTTGGCCGAAGCGGCGGCTGAAGGCGATCTGCTGTTCAGGGCTGATGCGCTGGTCGCGCAGCACCAGTACATGGTGCTCGAGGTGGGCGCGATGAATAAGGCTGAAGTCCTCGGCGTTGACCGGTTTTGCCAGGTCCAGGCCGATGATCTCGGCGCCAACGGCACCCGCGAACGGGCGGATTTCAAAGGTTTGCGGCTGAGCGCTGTGGTTGGACGACAAGGCGTTCGAGGCGGCGGACATTTTTCACTCCCACGCAGTGCGCGACTTCGATGACGCGCAACGATCAGAAACGCACGGGGTTTAGCCGTGTGGGTTCAAGTCGTGCGGCGCATCGATTGGTCGACGGGTACGCAGTGGAGTGACTATAAGGTAATAAGAAAAATATTTTAAATACCGTTAATGAATAACGATATGAGGGTGGCAGCTGTCTGCCGGGTAAGCAGGCAAGTACAGCGGATTAAATCAACCCGCCCTCCTCCTCGTCCTCGATCAGATTGTTCAAGCTGCCGAGCGCCTTGCGCGCAGTCGAGCGACTGAGCAGCTTGGCCTGGGCGCCAGGCGGCAGGTCGGTGATGCTGAACACGCCTTTGGCAGTCAGCACCTCGATCAAGTCTTCAAGCACCCGGATCATGTCCAAGTCGCTCTGCTTCAGCTGCTTCAGGCTGTTTTCGACGACATCGTCAGCAAACCACTCCTGTATCTCGGCATGATCTGCCGGGAGGATCTCCGTATGTTCGGCATAGGGTGCAGCTTCTACCCGCAGCAACTGGCCCTCGGCGTCGCGTTGCACGTAGAACATGGCGTCGTCCCTCGTCACGATGGTTCCTTGTTGGTAGTCAGCAGCATAGGCAAAGTTCATCGGGCATGACAGCCCGGCGCAGAAGTATGCGCTGCACGAAGATGCCAGAAAAGACCGCTCTGCGCGGTGGCCCGGGTGGCCACCGCGCAGACGGGATCAGGAGTTATCGATCTTGATGGTGGGGTCTGCACCGCTGATCAACGAGTTGACCGTGGTATTGGACCAGTTGACCCCTTCCAGTTTGATAGACACATCGGCATTGGCCAGGCCACCCGCTGCGTTGAGCTTGCCTTCGGTGCTGACCTGCAAGGTCGAGGAACCATCGACGGTGGTGATCTTCAGGAAGTTGTCGATAGTGCTGGCCTTCTCACCCTGCAGCAGGTCGCGCAGATCGAGACGGTCACCCTCGCTGACTTTGAAGTCCTTGATCACGTCACTGCCAATGTCACCGGACTTCCACACGAAGGTGTCGGCACCGCTGCCACCGATCAGCATGTCGTTGCCTTGGCCGCCGATCAGGGTGTCGTTGCCAGTGCCGCCCAGCAGCATGTCATTACCTTTGCCGCCATCGAGGGTGTCATTACCCCCTTGGCCGAAGAGGATGTCATTGCCTGCGCCCCCCATCAGGGTGTCGGCGCCATCATTGCTGCCCGCAACATCGAACTCGGTGTAATGCTCGTTGATGTACTTGTGCATTGCCCGCGCATCGACATCACCCGCATCGACACCGAGTTTGTTGGCCACATAACCCTGGACTGCCTCTACACCAGTGCCGGCGACCGTAGAGAAGGTCAGCAAGTCGCCAAAGATAATGTCGTTGCCGTCACCACCGTTGACCGTGTCGTTGCCCGGCTGGGTAACTTCGGTGTGGCCGAGGATGGCGTCTGCCAGTTTGCTTGGGTCGATGTTGGCCTGTGGCTTGCCATCGGAGTCATAGGGCTTCAGGTCGTCCTTGTTCACGCCACTGTTCAGGCCTATTGCCTCCACATCGGATAAGCCAGAAAGGATCTTGAAGCTGTCAGTCGAGTTGTTGGTGGTTGCCCGGTCTGTCGAGTTGCCCGTGCCGTCTCGGGTCGACAGCTCGTATCCACCGTTACCCTCGGCATGGATAGTGGCTGTGCTCTGCGTGGACCATTTGTAGTAGTAGCCCGTGTTCCAACTCCAGTCCAACTCGCGAACCTGCATGGTCAACTTGCCGCTGCTGTCGATCGAGAGACGATTGCTGGTATCCAACTGATAGTTGGTAACGGTATCGCCCATCTTGTAGTTGATCGACGACAGGAACGTGTCGAGCTTGACGTTGGTGTTGCCCAGGTTCGGGTTGGTCTGTTCACTCGTCTGGTAATAGGTCGGCTCACCGTCAGTGATGAAGAATGTCTGGTTACTACCGGTGCTACCTGCAGCCTTGAGGTTCGCAAACCAGTTGGCGGTTGTTTTGAAGGCATCCTCATAGTTGGTGCCGCCATTGGAGTTCAACGTACCCAGCGCACTCAGCAGGGTCTTGAGGCCCGCATCGTTGAGGGTCACCGATACGCTGCTCTTGACCTGGCTTGCAAAGTCGACCAACAGAATGTTCACCGTCCCGGACTGTGAGCCCTTGACGCTTGCAGCCAAGGTCTTGAATACCGACTCCAACGATTTCTTCGCAGCATCGACGCCCGAAGAGCCCATGCTGCCCGAGGTGTCGACGATGAAGGCGATGTTGTAGTCCTGGCCCGGTACCACGTGCAGGCCGCTGACATCCGCGACCACGATGTCATTGCCATCGGTGCTGGCGACGTTATCGCTATCGGATGACAGGTTGCTGGTGGTGTACGACTGCGGGTAGACCGTGACCTTGATGCTGCCTTCGCTGGTCGCGGTGCTGCCGCCAACGCTCTCGGTGGACGTCGAGGTGACTTTCACGTCGAATTGGCCGGAGTAGTAGGCCGGTGGCTTGATGGTCAAAGTGCCCAGATTCCAACCCGTGACATCAACCGCATTGGTGCCAACGGTGAACGTATGGCCGGCATTGTCGGCAACCACCGAGCCTGCCGGGATGCCGCTGAGCTTGACGCTCAGGCTCTCGGAGCCGTCTGTGTCCGTCAGGGCGGTACTGATGCTTACCAGCTTGACCGGCGCGCCGTTCTCGCCGCCTTCGTTGAGCTTGTAGCCGTCGTAGTAACCCACGCCGTTACTGCCATGCAGGTCGGATACCGTAACCCCGGCGTTGGCCAGCGCGGCGAGGTTGGGGTACATCGGGATGTTGGCGCTGCTAAGGTCAGTGACCGCACCGTTACCCACCTTGATGTTGACGTCGAGGCTACCTGGCCCAGCCTGGTTGGCGTTGTAGACCTCCAGGGTGTAATAGCCGCTGGTGGTTGGGGTGTAGCTGCCGGAAATGCTGCCGCTGGCCGAGCCCCAGGTACCACCGGCGACGTTCTTGCCGCCGATGACGATCTGCAGGCTGTCGTCGGCGGTGCCGCTGAAGGTGTAGGTCTTGCCGGCCTCCAGATAGATCAGGCCTGAGGTCTTCGAGCCCGACCCCGGGGTGACGGTGGCCGTGGTGTCGACAGTGGTCACCTGCTCGCTCTTGCCGGCGTTGCCGGAGTTGGCGAAGACGTTCTTCAGCGCGTCGCCCGTGATGCCATTGCCGTTGGTGCCCAGGCCAGTGAGGCTGGTCCAGGTTTCCTTGGTCAGGCCCAGCGAGTTGACGTTGTTGTTGCCAATGCTCAGGTCCGGCTTGTCGGCCATCGGTGTGATATCGACCTTCAGCGTGGCTTCGCTGCCCGTGCCCTTGCCATCGGTAGGCGCGTACTTGATCTGCGCGTAGTCCACCTGCTTGTTGCCCACACCGCTACCACCGTAGCCGTCGACACCCGACTGGTTAGCCACAGGAACGAACTTGAGCTTGCCGGCGGCGATGTCGGCCTGGCTGATGGTCTGGCCTGCCTTCACATCGACCCAGCTGGTGCCGTTGTACAGCTTTAAGGTACCGGCCCCTGGCAACTGGGTGATGGTCACCCCCAGGCTGGCGAGCGAGGAATCGACATCGCTGATATTGAAGTCGCTCCAACCCAGCACCAGGTCGGTGTCCTCGGCTCCGGTGACCGCTCCGCCAGTGGTGGTGGGCACGTCGTTGACCGCCACGACATTGACCGTGGTGGTCGCCGTATTCGAGGTGTTCACACCGTCGGTCACCGTGACCGTGATGATCCGAGGGGCGGTGCTCGGGTCTTCACCGGTGTTGATGAAGGTGATGTTCTTGATCGCCTGGATGTAGTCAGCCAGCGAAGCGGTTCCGCTCAGGGTCAGGACCACCTTGCCGTCGGTGCTGTTGGCATTGATCGAGATGCCATTGACGCTGTTGCCCAGGTTCAGGGCATCGCCTGGCTGGCGATTGGTCAGGGTCACCGTCGCGCCAGTCAGCATCGAGCTGTCGAAGTCGGTGATCGACACGTCGATATCGCCGATCGAAACACCGCTGCCTGGCTGGTTCTCGGTGAACGTGGTCTGGTAGTCGGCGCCGGTCTTGCCGCTCGAATCGTTGGCGTCTAGGTCCAGAGCAGGCGCCGGCTCGAAGATCTGGGTGGTGACGCTACCAGCGCTACCGCTGACCGCCAGGTTTTCGAAGTTGCCGCCGGTGGCCGAGTCGATCTTGACGGTGAACTGCTCGGTACCTTCGGTGACGTTGTCCTTGATTGTCGGGATGGTGAAGGTGGCTGAGTTGCTACCGGCTTTGATCGTTACGATGGCCACACCGGTGTAGTCGGTACCATCGGCGGCAGGGCCGGTATACGAAAGCTTCACCGTCACATCGGTTTGCGCATTGTTGCTGAGGTTCAGCGTGTAAGTTGCGTTGCCGCCTTCGGCAACAGCGGTTGTACCACTGATGCTCAGGGTGGTGGTCTGGAGGGTGTCGGTCACGGCCGTTAACGCTGCCGTGTTACTGACGACGAGGTTCTCGAAGTTGCCACCGGAAGTGCCGGTAATTTTCGCCGACACGTCACCTGCATCGATGTACACATCCTCACCGGGCGCAGCGACAATTACCGAACCTGACGTTTTGCCTGCTGCAATGTTGATGGTCTGGCCATTGCTCAGGGTGACCGTCATCGCGGTGCCTGCCGGGGTGCTCAACGTGGCGGTGTATGTGATCTGGCCACCTTCGGCGACCGTCGGCGTGGCGCTGAGGGTCAGGCTGGTATTGTCGATCGTGTCGGTGACCTTGGTCACCGCGAAAGCGCCGTCGACCGCCAGCAATTCGAAGTCGCCGCCGGTGCTTCCATCGATCTTGACCTGTACCGAGCCGGCATCGATGTAGGGATCATCGCCGGGCGCGTTGAGGGTGATGCTGCCTTCGGTCTGACCTTTGGCAATGGAGATGGTCTCGCCATTGCTCAATTTGATGGTCATGTCAGAACCGGCCTTGTTGGACAAGGTTGCGGTATAGGTGATCTTGCCGCCTTCGGCGACCGTTGGCGTAGCGCTCAGGACAAGGCTCGTCGTGTCCTTGGTACCCGCCACATCCGTTACCGTCGTTGACGGGGTACCAGCGGTGACCAACTTCTCGTAATTGCCGCCGTCGACCTTGGTGATGGTGTTGGTCAGCGCGGTGTTGGTGTTGTACACGTTGTTCGGCGCGGTGAAGTTGACCGAGCCGGACGACTCGCCGACGCCGATGGTGATGCTCTGGCCGTTGGCCAGGGTGACGACCAGTGGCGAACCGGTGACTGGAGCGCTAACGGAGGCGGTGTAAGTGACCACCCCACCTTCAACGACCGAGGCATTCGCAGTCAGGGTCACGGTCGACGTGTCGAGGGTGTCGCTGACGTTGGTCACGGCCTCAGCCGGGTTGACTGCGAGGTTCTCGAAGTCACCACCGGTGGTACCAGTGACGGTCGCTTTGACCTGGCCGGCGTCTTTGTAGACGTCATCCGCCGGGGCCGGAACAGAGACCGTGCCGGAGGTCTGGCCTGCCGCGATATTGATAGTTGCGCCGTTGCTCAGGGTCACGGTCATCGCCGTGCCGGCGGGATTGCTCAAGGTCGCGGTGTAGACGATCTGGCCGCCCTCAGCGACGTCGCCAGTCGCGCTCAGCACCAGGTTGGTGGTCGCCTGGGTAGCTGGGCTATCGGTGACCGTGGTGGTTGGAGTGCCGGCGGTATCCAGCTTCTCGTAGTTACCGCCGTCGACCTTAGTGATGCTGTTGGTCACCGGGGTATTGGTGTTGTAGACGTTGTTCGGCGCGGTGAAGTCGACCGAGCCGGACGATTCGCCAACACCGATGGTGATGCTTTGACCGTTGGCCAAGGTGACGACCAGCGGCGAACCCGTGACCGGGGCGCTAACCGAGGCGGTGTAGGTCACCACGCCACCTTCGACTACTGAAGCATTCGCAGTCAGGGTCACGGTCGACGTGTCGAGGGTGTCGCTGACGTTGGTCACGGCTTCAGCCGGGTTAACAGCCAGCTGTTCGAGGTCACCACCGGTGGTGCCGGTGATGGTGGCTTTGACCTGACCGGCATCCTTGTAGACGTCATCCGCCGGGGCCGGAACAGAGACCGTGCCGGTGGTCTGGCCTGCCGCGATATTGATGGTCGCGCCGTTGCTCAGGGTTACGGTCATCGCCGTGCCGGCTGGATTGCTCAGCGTGGCGGTATAGACGATCTGACCGCCTTCAGCCACATCGCCAGTGGCGCTCAGCACCAGGTTGGTGGTCGCCTGAGTAGCCGGGCTGTCGGTAACCGTGGTGGTCGGAGTGCCGGCGGTGTCGAGCTGTTCGTAGTTACCGCCTTCGACCTTGGTGATGCTGTTGGTCAACGCGGTATTGGTGTTGTAGACGTTGTTTGGCGCAACGAAGTCGACTGAACCGGACGACTCGCCGACGCCGATGGTGATGCTTTGGCCGTTGGCCAGGGTCACGACCAGTGGGTTGCCGGTGACAGGGGCCGATACCGAGGCGGTGTAGGTGACTACGCCACCTTCGATTACTGAAGCATTGGCGGTCAGGGTCACCGTGCTGGTATCGAGGGTATCGCTGACATTGGTCACGGCTTCAGCCGGATTCACCGCGAGGTTCTCGAAATCACCACCGGTTGTGCCGGTGATGGTGGCTTTGACCTGGCCAGCGTCCTTGTAGACGTCATCGGCCGGGGCTGCAACAGCGACCGTACCGGAGGTCTGACCTGCTGCGATATTGATGGCCGCGCCATTGCTCAGGGTCACGGTCATCGCCGTGCCGGCTGGATTGCTCAAGGTCGCGGTGTAAACGATCTGACCGCCTTCGGCCACGTCCCCAGTCGCGCTCAGCACCAGGTTGGTGGTCGCTTGAGTAGCCGGGCTGTCGGTGACAGTCGTGGTCGGAGTACCGGCGGTGTCGAGCTGTTCGTAATTGCCGCCGTCGACCTTGGTGATGCTGTTGGTCAGTGCGGTATTGGTGTTGTAGACGTTGTTCGGCGCAACGAAGTCGACCGAGCCGGACGACTCGCCGACGCCGATGGTGATGCTCTGGCCGTTGGCCAGGGTGACGACCAGTGGGCTGCCGGTGACTGGGGCCGATACCGAGGCGGTGTAGGTGACTACGCCACCTTCGACTACCGAAGCATTCGCAGTCAGGGTCACGGTCGACGTGTCGAGGGTATCGCTGACGTTGGTCACGGCTTCAGCCGGATTAACAGCCAACTGCTCGAAGTCACCACCGGTGGTACCGGTGATGGTGGCTTTGACCTGGCCGGCGTCTTTGTAGACGTCATCGGCCGGGGCTGCAACAGAGACCGTGCCGGAGGTCTGGCCGGCCGCGATGTTGATGGTCGCGCCGTTGCTCAGGGTCACGGTCATCGCCGTGCCAGCTGGGTTGCTAAGCGTTGCGGTGTAAACGATCTGACCGCCTTCAGCCACATCGCTAGTTGCGCTCAGCACCAGGTTGGTGGTGGCCTGAGTAGCGGGACTGTCGGTGACCGTGGTGGTCGGAGTGCCGGCGGTGTCGAGCTGTTCGTAATTACCGCCGTCGACCTTGGTGATGCTGTTGGTCAGTGCGGTATTGGTGTTGTAGACGTTGTTTGGCGCAACGAAGTCGACCGAGCCGGACGACTCGCCTACACCGATGGTGATGCTTTGGCCGTTGGCCAGGGTGACGACCAGTGGGCTGCCGGTGACTGGGGCCGATACCGAGGCGGTGTAGGTGACTACGCCACCTTCGACTACCGAAGCATTTGCGGTCAGGGTCACCGTGCTAGCGTCGATCGTGTCGCTAACGTTAGTCACTGCTTCGGTCGGGCTGACCGCCAGCTGCTCGAAGTCACCACCGGTGGTACCAGTGATGGTGGCTTTGACCTGGCCGGCGTCTTTGTAGACATCATCAGCCGGGGCTGCAACAGAGACCGTACCGGACGTCTGACCGGCCGCAATGTTGATGGTCGCGCCATTGCTCAAGGTCACGGTCATCGCCGTGCCGGCGGGGTTGCTCAAGGTCGCGGTGTAAACGATCTGACCGCCTTCGGCCACGTCCCCAGTCGCGCTCAGCACCAGGTTGGTGGTCGCCTGAGTAGCGGGACTGTCGGTAACCGTGGTGGTAGGAGTGCCGGCGGTTTCGAGCTGTTCGTAGTTACCACCCTCGACCTTGGTGATGCTGTTGGTCAGCGCGGCGTTGGTGTTGTAGAAGTTGTTCGGCGCAACAAAGTCGACCGAACCGGACGACTCGCCGACGCCGATGGTGATGCTCTGGCCGTTGGCCAGGGTGACGACCAGTGGGCTGCCGGTGACTGGGGCCGATACCGAGGCGGTGTAGGTGACTACGCCACCTTCGACTACCGAAGCATTTGCGGTCAGGGTCACCGTGCTAGCGTCGATCGTGTCGCTAACGTTAGTCACTGCTTCGGTCGGGCTGACCGCCAGCTGCTCGAAGTCACCACCGGTGGTACCAGTGATGGTGGCTTTGACCTGGCCGGCATCTTTGTAGACATCATCAGCCGAGGCTGGAACAGAGACCGTACCGGACGTCTGACCGGCCGCAATGTTGATGGTCGCGCCATTGCTCAAGGTCACGGTCATCGCCGTGCCGGCGGGGTTGCTCAAGGTCGCGGTGTAAACGATCTGGCCACCTTCCGCCACATCGCCGGTCGCGCTCAGCACCAGGCTGGTAGTGGCCTGGGTAGACGGGCTGTCGGTAACCGTGGTGGTCGGAGTGCCGGCGGTGTCGAGCTGTTCGTAATTACCGCCTTCGACCTTGGTGATGCTGTTGGTCAGTGCGGTATTGGTGTTGTAGACGTTATTCGGCGCAACGAAGTCGACCGAACCGGACGACTCGCCCACTCCGATGGTGATGCTCTGGCCGTTGGCCAGGGTGACGACCAGTGGCGAACCAGTAACAGGAGCCGAGACCGAGGCGGTATAGGTAACCACGCCACCTTCGATCACCGAGGCATTTGCAGTCAGTGTCACGGTCGACGTGTCGAGGGTGTCGCTGACGTTAGTCACGGCCTCAGCCGGGTTGACTGCGAGGTTCTCGAAGTCACCACCGGTGGTACCGGTGATGGTGGCTTTGACCTGGCCGGCGTCTTTGTAGACGTCATCAGCCGGGGCAGCAACGGTCACTTGGCCAGTGGTCTGGCCTGCCGCGATGTTGATGGTCGCGCCGTTGCTCAAGGTCACGGTCATCGCCGTGCCGGCTGGATTGCTCAGGGTCGCGGTATAAACGATCTGACCGCCTTCAGCGACATCGCCAGTTGCGCTCAGCACCAGGTTGGTAGTGGCCTGAGTAGCAGGACTATCGGTGACCGTCGTGGTCGGAGTGCCGGCGGTATCGAGTTGTTCGTAGTTACCGCCCTCGACCTTGGTAATACTGTTGGTCAGTGCAGTATTGGTGTTGTAGACGTTGTTTGGCGCAACGAAGTCGACTGAACCGGACGACTCGCCGACGCCGATGGTGATGCTTTGGCCGTTGGCCAGGGTCACGACCAGCGGCGAACCAGTAACAGGAGCCGACACGGAGGCGGTGTACGTAACCACGCCACCTTCGACTACCGAAGCATTGGCGGTCAGGGTCACCGTGCTGGTATCGAGGGTATCGCTGACATTGGTCACGGCTTCAGCCGGATTCACCGCGAGGTTCTCGAAATCACCACCGGTTGTGCCAGTGATGGTGGCTTTGACCTGACCAGCGTCCTTGTAGACGTCATCGGCCGGGGCTGGGACAGCGACCGTACCGGAGGTCTGACCTGCTGCGATATTGATGGTCGCGCCGTTGCTCAAGGTCACGGTCATCGCCGTGCCAGCTGGGTTGCTCAGGGTCGCGGTGTAGACGATCTGACCGCCTTCAGCCACATCGCCAGTTGCGCTCAGCACCAGGTTGGTAGTGGCCTGAGTAGCCGGGCTGTCGGTAACCGTGGTGGTCGGAGTGCCGGCAGTGTCGAGCTGTTCGTAATTACCGCCTTCGACCTTGGTGATGCTGTTGGTCAGTGCAGTATTGGTGTTGTAGACGTTGTTTGGCGCAACGAAGTCGACCGAGCCGGACGACTCACCGACGCCGATGGTGATGCTCTGACCGTTGGCCAGGGTCACGACCAGTGGGCTGCCGGTAACTGGGGCCGATACCGAGGCGGTGTACACCACGGTGCCGCCCTCGACCACGCCTGGAGTGGCGGTCAACGTGACGGTCGACGTATCGAGGGTATCGCTGACGTTGGTCACGGCTTCAGCCGGATTGACCGCCAACTGCTCGAAGTCGCCACCGGTGGTGCCGGTGATGGTGGCTTTGACCTGGCCAGCGTCCTTGTAGACGTCATCGGCCGGGGCTGGAACAGAGACCGTGCCGGAGCTTTGGCCTGCTGCGATATTGATGACCGCGCCATTGCTCAGCGTGACGGTCATCGCCGTGCCCGCAGGGTTGCTCAGCGTCGCGGTGTAAACGATCTGGCCGCCCTCAGCGACATCGCCGGTCGCGCTCAACACCAGGTTGGTGGTCGCCTGGGTAGCCGGACTGTCGGTGACCGTGGTGGCCGGAGTGCCGGCAGTATCGAGCTGTTCGTAGTTACCGCCCTCGACCTTGGTGATGCTGTTGGTCAGTGCAGTATTGGTGTTGTAGACGTTGTTTGGCGCAACGAAGTCGACCGAGCCGGACGACTCACCGACGCCGATGGTGATGCTCTGACCGTTGGCCAGGGTCACGACCAGTGGGCTGCCGGTAACTGGGGCCGATACCGAGGCGGTGTACACCACAGTACCGCCCTCGACCACGCTTGGTGTGGCGGTCAACGTGACGGTCGACGTATCGAGGGTATCGCTGACGTTGGTCACGGCTTCAGCCGGAGTAACAGCCAACTGCTCGAAGTCACCACCGGTGGTACCGGTGATGGTGGCTTTGACCTGACCCGCATCTTTGTAGACGTCATCGGCCGGCGCAGCGACGTTCACTTGGCCGGTGGTCTGGCCTGCCGCGATGTTGATGGTAGCGCCGTTGCTCAAGGTCACGGTCATCGCCGTACCGGCGGGGTTGCTCAGCGTCGCGGTGTAAACGATCTGACCGCCTTCCGCCACATCCCCGGTCGCGCTCAGCACCAGGTTGGTAGTGGCCTGGGTATCCGGGCTGTCGGTGACCGTGGTGGACGGAGTGCCGGCGGTGTCGAGCTGTTCGTAATTACCGCCTTCGACCTTGGTAATACTGTTGGTCAGCGGTGCATTGGTGTTGTAGACGTTGTTCGGCGCGCTGAAGTTGACCGAACCGGACGACTCGCCAACGCCGATGGTGATGCTCTGGCCGTTGGCCAGGGTGACGACCAGTGGGCTGCCGGTGACTGGGGCCGATACCGAGGCGGTGTAGGTGACTACGCCACCTTCGACTACCGAAGCATTGGCGGTCAGGGTCACCGTGCTAGCGTCGATCGTGTCGCTAACGTTAGTCACTGCTTCGGTCGGGCTGACCGCCAGCTGCTCGAAGTCACCACCGGTGGTACCAGTGATGGTGGCTTTGACCTGGCCGGCGTCTTTGTAGACATCATCAGCCGGAGCTGGAACAGAGACCGTACCGGACGTCTGACCTGCTGCGATATTGATGACCGCGCCATTGCTCAAGGTCACGGTCATCGCCGTGCCGGCTGGATTGCTCAAGGTCGCGGTGTAAACGATCTGGCCGCCTTCAGCGACATCGCCAGTCGCGCTCAGCACCAGGTTGGTGGTCGCCTGGGTAGCCGGGCTGTCGGTAACCGTGGTGGTCGGAGTACCGGCGGTGTCGAGCTGTTCGTAGTTACCACCCTCGACCTTGGTGATGCTATTGGTCAGTGCGGTATTGGTGTTGTAGACGTTATTCGGCGCAACGAAGTCGACTGAGCCGGACGATTCGCCGACGCCGATGGTGATGCTCTGACCGTTGGCCAGGGTGACGACCAATGGGCTGCCGGTAACCGGAGCGCTAACCGAGGCGGTATAGGTAACCACGCCACCTTCGACTACTGAAGCATTCGCCGTCAGGGTCACGGTCGACGCGTCGAGGGTATCGCTGACGTTGGTCACGGCTTCAGCCGGATTGACCGCCAACTGCTCGAAGTCGCCACCGGTGGTGCCGGTGATGGTGGCTTTGACCTGGCCGGCGTCCTTGTAAACGTCGTCGGCCGGCGCAGCGACGGTCACTTGGCCAGTGGTCTGGCCGGCAGCGATATTGATGGTCGCGCCATTGCTCAGCGTCACGGTCATCGCCGTACCCGCTGGGTTGCTCAGCGTCGCGGTGTAAACGATCTGGCCGCCTTCAGCGACATCGCCAGTCGCGCTCAGCACCAGGTTGGTGGTCGCCTGAGTAGCCGGGCTGTCGGTAACCGTGGTGGTCGGAGCGCCGGCGGTGTCGAGCTGTTCGTAATTACCGCCTTCGACCTTGGTGATGCTGTTGGTCAGTGCGGTATTGGTGTTGTAGACGTTATTCGGCGCAACGAAGTCGACTGAGCCGGACGATTCGCCGACGCCGATGATGATGCTCTGACCGTTGGCCAGGGTGACGACCAACGGGCTGCCGGTGACTGGGGCACTGACCGACGCGGTGTACACCACGGTACCGCCCTCGACCACGCTTGGGGTGGCGGTCAACGTGACGGTCGACGTGTCGAGGGTGTCGCTGACGTTGGTCACGACTTCAGCCGGGTTGACTGCGAGGTTCTCGAAGTCACCACCGGTGGTGTCGGTGATGGTGGCTTTGACCTGGCCAGCGTCCTTGTAGACGTCATCGGCCGGGGCTGCAACAGCGACCGTACCGGAGGTCTGACCTGCTGCGATATTGATGACCGCGCCATTGCTCAGGGTCACGGTCATCGCCGTGCCGGCTGGATTGCTCAAGGTCGCGGTGTAAACGATCTGGCCGCCTTCAGCGACATCGCCGGTCGCGCTCAGCACCAGGTTAGTGGTCGCCTGGGTAGCCGGGCTGTCGGTGACCGTGGTGGTTGGGGTGCCGGCGGTGTCGAGCTGTTCGTAATTACCACCCTCGACCTTAGTGATGCTGTTGGTCAGCGGGGTGTTGGTGTTGTAGACGTTGTTCGGCGCGGTGAAGTTGACCGAACCGGACGACTCGCCAACGCCGATGGTGATGCTCTGGCCGTTGGCCAGGGTCACGACCAGCGGCGAACCGGTGACCGGAGCCGACAGCGAAGCGGTGTAGGTGACCACGCCACCTTCGATTACCGAAGCATTCGCAGTCAGGGTGACAGTCGAGATATCGACGGTATCGCTGACGTTGGTCACGGCCTCAGCCGGGTTGACTGCGAGGTTCTCGAAGTCACCACCGGTTGTGCCGGTGATGGTGGCTTTGACCTGGCCAGCGTCCTTGTAGACGTCATCGGCCGGGGCTGCAACAGCGACCGTACCGGAGGTCTGACCTGCTGCGATATTGATGACCGCGCCATTGCTCAGGGTCACGGTCATCGCCGTGCCGGCTGGATTGCTCAAGGTCGCGGTGTAAACGATCTGGCCGCCTTCAGCGACAGCGCCGGTCGCGCTCAGCACCAGGTTGGTGGTCGCCTGGGTAGCCGGGCTGTCGGTGACAGTCGTGGTCGGAGTGCCGGCGGTGTCGAGCTGTTCGTAATTGCCGCCGTCGACCTTGGTGATGCTGTTGGTCAGCGCGGCGTTGGTGCTGTAGACGTTGTTCGGCGCGGTGAAGTTGACCGAGCCGGACGACTCGCCGACGCCGATGGTGATGCTTTGACCGTTGGCCAGGGTGACCACCAGTGGGCTGCCGGTGACCGGAGCGCTAACCGACGCCGTGTAGGTGACCACCCCGCCTTCGACCACGCTTGGTGTGGCGGTCAGGGTCACCGTGCTGGTATCGAGCGTGTCGCTGACGTTAGTCACGGCCTCCGCCGGATTGACCGCAAGATTTTCGAAGTCACCACCGGTGGTACCAGTGATGGTGGCTTTGACCTGACCGGCGTCTTTGTAGACGTCATCGGCCGGTGCAGCGACGGTCACTTGGCCAGTGGTCTGGCCGGCAGCGATATTGATGGTCGCGCCATTGCTCAGCGTCACGGTCATCGCCGTACCCGCTGGGTTGCTCAAGGTCGCGGTGTAGACAATCTGACCGCCCTCAGCGACATCACCCGTGGCGCTCAGCACCAGGTTGGTAGTCGCCTGGGTAGCGGGACTGTCGGTAACCGTCGTAGTTGGAGTACCCGCGGTATCCAGCTTCTCGTAATTACCGCCGTCGACCTTGGTGATGCTGTTGGTCAGCGGGGAGTTGGTGTTGTAGACGTTGTTTGGCGCGGTGAAGTCGACCGAGCCGGACGACTCGCCGACGCCGATGGTGATGGTTTGGCCGTTAGCTAGGGTCACGACCAGCGGCGAACCAGTAACAGGTGCGCTAACCGAGGCGGTGTAGGTCACCACGCCACCTTCAATTACCGAAGCATTAGCGGTCAGGGTCACCGTGCTGGTATCAAGGGTGTCGCTGACATTGGTCACGGCCTCAGCCGGATTGATCGCGAGGTTCTCGAAGTCACCACCGGTGGTGCCGGTGACGGTCGCTTTGACCTGGCCGGCGTCTTTGTAAACGTCATCAGCCGGGGCGGCGACGGTCACTTGGCCAGTGGTCTGGCCGGCAGCGATATTGATGGTCGCGCCATTGCTCAGCGTCACGGTCATCGCCGTACCCGCTGGGTTGCTCAAGGTCGCGGTGTAGACAATCTGACCGCCCTCAGCGACATCACCCGTGGCGCTCAGCACCAGGTTGGTAGTCGCCTGGGTAGCGGGACTGTCGGTAACCGTCGTAGTTGGAGTACCCGCGGTATCCAGCTTCTCGTAATTACCGCCGTCGACCTTGGTGATGCTGTTGGTCAGCGGGGTGTTGGTGTTGTAGACGTTGTTTGGCGCGGTGAAGTCGACCGAGCCGGACGACTCGCCGACGCCGATGGTGATGGTTTGGCCGTTAGCTAGGGTCACGACCAGCGGCGAACCAGTAACAGGTGCGCTAACCGAGGCGGTGTAGGTCACCACGCCACCTTCAATTACCGAAGCATTACCGGTCAGGGTCACCGTGCTGGTATCAAGGGTGTCGCTGACATTGGTCACGGCCTCAGCCGGATTGATCGCGAGGTTCTCGAAGTCACCACCGGTGGTGCCGGTGACGGTCGCTTTGACCTGGCCGGCGTCTTTGTAAACGTCATCAGCCGGGGCGGCGACGGTCACTTGGCCAGTGGTCTGGCCGGCAGCGATATTGATGGTCGCGCCATTGCTCAGCGTCACGGTCATCGCCGTACCCGCTGGGTTGCTCAAGGTCGCGGTGTAGACAATCTGACCGCCCTCAGCGACATCACCCGTGGCGCTCAGCACCAGGTTGGTAGTCGCCTGGGTAGCGGGACTGTAGGTAACCGTCGTAGTTGGAGTACCCGCGGTATCCAGCTTCTCGTAATTACCGCCGTCGACCTTGGTGATGCTGTTGGTCAGCGGGGTGTTGGTGTTGTAGACGTTGTTTGGCGCGGTGAAGTCGACCGAGCCGGACGACTCGCCGACGCCGATGGTGATGGTTTGGCCGTTAGCTAGGGTCACGACCAGCGGCGAACCAGTAACAGGTGCGCTAACCGAGGCGGTGTAGGTCACCACGCCACCTTCAATTACCGAAGCATTAGCGGTCAGGGTCACCGTGCTGGTATCAAGGGTGTCGCTGACATTGGTCACGGCCTCAGCCGGATTGATCGCGAGGTTCTCGAAGTCACCACCGGTGGTGCCGGTGACGGTCGCTTTGACCTGGCCGGCGTCTTTGTAAACGTCATCAGCCGGGGCGGCGACGGTCACTTGGCCAGTGGTCTGGCCGGCAGCGATATTGATGGTCGCGCCATTGCTCAGCGTCACGGTCATCGCCGTACCCGCTGGGTTGCTCAAGGTCGCGGTGTAGACAATCTGACCGCCCTCAGCGACATCACCCGTGGCGCTCAGCACCAGGTTGGTAGTCGCCTGGGTAGCGGGACTGTCGGTAACCGTCGTAGTTGGAGTACCCGCGGTATCCAGCTTCTCGTAATTACCGCCGTCGACCTTGGTGATGCTGTTGGTCAGCGGGGTGTTGGTGTTGTAGACGTTGTTTGGCGCGGTGAAGTCGACCGAGCCGGACGACTCGCCGACGCCGATGGTGATGCTTTGACCGTTGGCCAGGGTGACCACCAGTGGGCTGCCGGTGACCGGAGCGCTAACCGACGCCGTGTAGGTGACCACCCCGCCTTCGACCACGCTTGGTGTGGCGGTCAGGGTCACCGTGCTGGTATCGAGCGTGTCGCTGACGTTAGTCACGGCCTCCGCCGGATTGACCGCAAGATTTTCGAAGTCACCACCGGTGGTACCAGTGATGGTGGCTTTGACCTGACCGGCGTCTTTGTAGACGTCATCGGCCGGTGCAGCGACGGTCACTTGGCCAGTGGTCTGGCCGGCAGCGATATTGATGGTCGCGCCATTGCTCAGCGTCACGGTCATCGCCGTACCCGCTGGGTTGCTCAAGGTCGCGGTGTAGACAATCTGACCGCCCTCAGCGACATCACCCGTGGCGCTCAGCACCAGGTTGGTAGTCGCCTGGGTAGCGGGACTGTCGGTAACCGTCGTAGTTGGAGTACCCGCGGTATCCAGCTTCTCGTAATTACCGCCGTCGACCTTGGTGATGCTGTTGGTCAGCGGGGTGTTGGTGTTGTAGACGTTGTTTGGCGCGGTGAAGTCGACCGAGCCGGACGACTCGCCGACGCCGATGGTGATGGTTTGGCCGTTAGCTAGGGTCACGACCAGCGGCGAACCAGTAACAGGTGCGCTAACCGAGGCGGTGTAGGTCACCACGCCACCTTCAATTACCGAAGCATTAGCGGTCAGGGTCACCGTGCTGGTATCAAGGGTGTCGCTGACATTGGTCACGGCCTCAGCCGGATTGATCGCGAGGTTCTCGAAGTCACCACCGGTGGTGCCGGTGACGGTCGCTTTGACCTGGCCGGCGTCTTTGTAAACGTCATCAGCCGGGGCAGCGACGGTCACTTGGCCAGTGGTCTGGCCGGCCGCAATGTTGATAGTTGCGCCGTTGCTCAGGGTCACGGTCATCGCCGTGCCGGCGGGATTGCTCAGCGTGGCGGTATAGACGATCTGACCGCCTTCGGCGACATCGCCAGTGGAGCTCAGCACCAGGTTGGTCGTGGCCTGAGTAGCTGGGCTATCGGTGACCGTGGTGGTTGGAGTACCTGCGGTATCCAGCTTCTCGTAATTACCGCCGTCGACCTTGGTGATGCTGTTGGTCAGCGGTGCATTGGTGTTGTAGACGTTGTTTGGTGCGGTGAAGTTGACCGAGCCGGACGATTCACCGACGCCGATGGTGATGCTTTGACCGTTGGCCAATGTCACAACCAGCGGCGAGCCAGTAACAGGCGCCGACACCGAGGCGGTGTACACCACGGTGCCGCCCTCGACCACGCTTGGAGTGGCGGTCAAGGTCACCGTGCTGGTATCGAGGGTGTCGCTGACGTTGGTCACGGCCTCAGCCGGGTTGACTGCGAGGTTCTCGAAGTCACCACCGGTGGTACCGGTGACGGTCGCTTTGACCTGGCCGGCGTCTTTGTAAACGTCATCAGCCGGGGCGGCGACGGTTACTTGGCCAGAGGTTTGGCCGGCCGCGATGTTGATGGTCGCGCCGTTGCTCAGGGTCACGGTCATCGCCGTGCCGGCGGGATTGCTCAGCGTGGCGGTATAGACGATCTGACCGCCTTCGGCGACATCGCCAGTGGAGCTCAGCACCAGGTTGGTCGTGGCCTGAGTAGCTGGGCTATCGGTGACCGTGGTGGTTGGAGTACCTGCGGTATCCAGCTTCTCGTAATTACCGCCGTCGACCTTGGTGATGCTGTTGGTCAGCGGTGCATTGGTGTTGTAGACGTTGTTTGGTGCGGTGAAGTTGACCGAGCCGGACGACTCGCCGACGCCGATGGTGATGCTTTGACCATTGGCCAATGTCACAACCAGCGGCGAGCCAGTAACAGGCGCCGACACCGAGGCGGTGTACACCACGGTGCCGCCCTCGACCACGCTTGGAGTGGCGGTCAGGGTCACCGTGCTGGTATCGAGGGTGTCGCTGACGTTGGTCACGGCCTCAGCCGGGTTGACTGCGAGGTTCTCGAAGTCACCACCGGTGGTACCAGTGACGGTCGCTTTGACCTGGCCGGCGTCTTTGTAAACGTCATCAGCCGGGGCGGCGACGGTTACTTGGCCAGAGGTTTGGCCGGCCGCGATGTTGATGGTCGCGCCGTTGCTCAGGGTCACGGTCATCGCCGTGCCGGCGGGATTGCTCAGCGTGGCGGTATAGACGATCTGACCGCCTTCGGCGACATCGCCAGTGGCGCTCAGCACCAGGTTGGTCGTGGCCTGAGTAGCTGGGCTATCGGTGACCGTGGTGGTTGGAGTACCTGCGGTATCCAGCTTCTCGTAATTACCGCCGTCGACCTTGGTGATGCTGTTGGTCAGCGGTGCATTGGTGTTGTAGACGTTATTGGGCGCAACGAAGTTGACCGAACCGGAGGACTCGCCGACGCCGATGGTGATGCTCTGGCCGTTGGCCAGGGTGACGATCAATGGGCTACCGGTAACCGGCGCCGACACGGACGCGGTGTACACCACGGTACCGCCCTCGACCGCGCTTGGGGTAGCGGTCAACGTGACAGTCGACGTGTCGAGGGTGTCGCTGACATTAGTCACGGCTTCAGCCGGATTCACTGCGAGGCTCTCGAAGTCACCGCCGGTGGTGCCGGTGACGGTGACTTTGACCTGGCCTGCGTCTTTGTAAACGTCATCCGCTGGGGCTGGTACAGAGACCGTGCCGGAGGTCTGACCTGCCGCGATATTGATGGTCGCGCCGTTGCTCAGGGTCACGGTCATCGCCGTGCCGGCTGGGTTGCTCAAGGTCGCGGTGTAGACGATCTGGCCGCCTTCGGCCACGTCCCCAGTCGCGCTAAGTACCAGGTTGGTGGTCGCTTGAGTGTCCGGGCTGTCGGTAACCGTCGTGGTCGAAGCCCCCGCGGTGTCGAGCTGTTCGTAATTGCCGCCGTCGACCTTTGTGATGCTGTTGGTCAGCGCGGTATTGGTGTTGTAGACGTTGTTCGGCGCAACGAAGTCGACCGAGCCGGACGACTCGCCGACGCCGATTGTGATGCTCTGGCCGTTGGCCAAGGTGACCACCAATGGGCTGCCGGTGACCGGAGCGCTGACGGAGGCCGTGTAGGTAACCACCCCACCTTCAACGACCGAGGCATTCGCAGTCAGGGTCACGGTCGACGTGTCGAGGGTATCGCTGACGTTGGTCACGGCTTCAGCCGGATTAACAGCCAACTGCTCGAAGTCACCACCGGTGGTACCGGTGATGGTGGCTTTGACCTGGCCGGCGTCTTTGTAGACGTCATCGGCCGGGGCTGCAACAGAGACCGTGCCGGAGGTCTGACCGGCCGCGATGTTGATGGTCGCGCCGTTGCTCAGGGTCACGGTCATCGCCGTGCCAGCTGGGTTGCTAAGCGTTGCGGTGTAAACGATCTGACCGCCTTCAGCCACATCGCTAGTTGCGCTCAGCACCAGGTTGGTGGTGGCCTGAGTAGCGGGACTGTCGGTGACCGTGGTGGTCGGAGTGCCGGCGGTGTCGAGCTGTTCGTAGTTACCGCCCTCGACCTTGGTAATGCTGTTGGTCAGCGGTGCATTGGTGTTGTAGACGTTGTTCGGCGCAACAAAGTTGACCGAGCCGGACGACTCGCCGACACCGATGGTGATGCTCTGACCATTGGCCAGGGTCACGACCAGCGGCGAACCAGTAACAGGCGCCGACACCGAGGCGGTGTACACCACAGTACCGCCCTCGACCACGCTTGGGGTGGCAGTCAAGGTGACCGTCGACGTGTCAATGCTGTCGCTGATAGTAGTTACAGCGCTCTGGGGGTTGATCGACAGCTGCTCAAAATTGCCCCCGGTGGCGCCGGTGATGGTGGCGGTGACTGTCGAGCCATTGTTGTAAACATCATTGGCCGGCGTCTGGAAGGCCACACTGCCCGTGGTATTGCCCGCGCCAACGGTAATAGTCTGGCCGTTCGACAGTGTCACGGTCACCGGGCTCTGGGCGGGGTTGCTCAGGGTTACGGTGTAAGTGATGACGCCACCTTCGGTCACGCTTGGCGAAGCGGTAAGGGTCGCAGTGGTGTTGTCTACTGTATCGGTAACCAGAGTCACCGCAGGCGTCTGCGGCAAGGCCACGGTGATACCAGTACCGCCACTGGCCCCCGTCACGGTGGTGGAGATCTGGCTGCCATCGACGTATGGGGTATCGTTAGGCGGAATCGTGACATTGACGGTGCCGCTGGTCTGGCCAGCCTGAATGACGATTACTGCCCCATTCGACAGTGTTACGGTCAGGTTGGACGTAGGTGCCTGGCCGACCGTCGCGGTATAGACGATAACGCCACCCGCTTCGGAGATGGAAGGGGTGGCGCTGAGGGTCAGCCCGGTGGCGACCGGTGTCGGAGTATCGGCTGTAGTGTTGTTGGCATCGGTATCAAGCCCGCCGACCTCCTCGCCATTGAGTCCGGCGGCGAAGCTCAGAGGGTCAGTCGGGAAGCCGATGGTCGGGTCCACCGAGCCTGCTGTTTCTTCCAACAGGACAAAACTGTGGCCACCGCCAACCGTGCCACCACCTGCCGCTGCAGGCCCTGCTGCCGGCGCTTCCAGTTCGGTGGTAGGGTCCACGCCCGCGGCGATCGCTTGCTGCAGCTCTTCCACCGACGGCGCGGCCTGCGCGGTAGCCTGACCCAAGTCGGTACTGCTGTCGGGTGCATCAGCGCTCCATTGGGTATCACGCCCCAAATCGAGCAAGCGACCATCGGCCAGTTCGAGGGTGACGGCGCCGCCCGGGCCGGTGAGAACTTCTTCACCGGCCAACAGGCGATCACCTTCAATGAGTACACGCCGGATGCCTTCTGGGGATACTGCGATGACTTGGCCAACAATACTTTTGACGATGGCTACAACGCTGCTCATTGGACTCTCCGGGTTACCCGATGTGATCTACTTCCATGCTCCGAGCAGCGTTCACGAGCCACTGCAGACGGAAGTGTGTCGATACTGTTTCCGGCATGCTTGACGTCAAATTATCGTCTATAACTGCCAGCTATTAACTTTATGCCAAACTATTGACCTTATGGTCGCCATCCTAAACAATCGGCAATGTAATGTCACATTGATATTTGAACGGTTGCTATCCCTTCCTTTAGTACTAATACCAGTGCCCCGTCGGAAGCTGCTCATCGGTCAAATCAGGTTGTCATTTTCCAGACCTGAACCGCTTCGGCCGTGATTCAGGACAACAGCGCCCTCGGGGATCAGTAAAAATGCGTGCGTCACTGTTTACCGCTCTTCCATTCGCCTTTGCCGCCACTTTCCTGCAAGCACAAACCTTGCCCGAAGCCATGCAAAAAGCCCTTGAGGTGCACCCGGAGATCCAGGCGGGTGTCAACGCCCGAGTGGCGGCCGATTACCAGCTGCGTGCGGCCAAGGGCGGCTATTTGCCGCGGGTAGATGTGACCGCTGGTTATGGACGAGAGGGGACTGACAGCCCGAGCACCGGCAACCGCTGGGAAACCCTCAATCGCGGTGAGTCAGCAATCCGTCTTCGCCAAATGGTTTTTGACGGTTTTGCCACTTCTAACGAAGTAGGCCGTCAACAAGCCACCGTTAATGCCCGCGCCTACTCGCTGATGGACACCTCGGAGCGCACCGCGCTTGACGTGGCCCAGGTTTACCTGGACGTGCTGTCGCGCCGCGAAATGGTTCGCCTTGCCGAGGAAAACCTGCGCAACCACGAACGTATCCTCGACCAGATCAAACTGCGTACCAGCCGTGGTGTTGGCCGCCTGGCTGACCTTGATCAGGCCGAAGCCCGTCTGGCTCAAGCGCGCAATAATTTGATAACCGAGCAGACCAACCTCGCCGATGCCAACACCAACTTCCTAAGCGTGGTAGGCCAGATGCCGGATGAACTGAGCGCCCCGGCGCCTTTCATCGACCTGCTGCCGGCAACTCTGGATGAGGCGCGCGCGCAGATGGTAGAGAGCAGCCCAGTACTGCGCTCGGCAGAGTCGGACATCGCCGCGGCTGAGAAACAGTACGACGCAGCGAAGTCGAGCTTCTATCCGCGGTTCGATGCAGAACTCGGAAGAACGGCCGATAACAACATCGACGGCACTGTCGGCCACAACAATGAGTGGCAGGCCATGCTGCGCATGAACTTCAACCTGTACGCCGGCGGCAGCAACAAGGCTGACCTGGAGTCCAAGTCATACTTGGCCAACCAGGCGCTGGATATTCGCAATAACGCCCTGCGCCAGCTCAACGAAGAACTGGGCCTGGCATGGAATGCGCAAGAGAACGCCAACGCCCAGTTGCCTATCGCCCAGCAATACGTCGATCACAGCAACCGGGTACGCAGCGCTTACCAGCAGCAGTTCAGCCTCGGCGAACGCACACTGCTCGACTTGCTCGACAGTGAAAATGAAACCTTCACTGCTCAGCGTCGTCTGGTTGAGGTGAAGAACATACAATTGTTTACTCAATACCGAATCAAGGCGACCATTGGCCAACTGCTCAAGAGCCAGGGTGTCGTAGCACCGATGGCCACCGTTGTGCAGAATGATGTGAAACCGCGAGTGAACCTGCCAGGCATGAACTGAGGCGCACCCGCACCATCTACCCGCAAGGATGAAGAGAGCGCCGCGTGGAATCCGAAGTCAGTCGAGTGCAACTCAGCCACGATCCACGCAGCCAGCACGATGACCCGTTGCTGGATAGTCTGCTGACCCTGTGTGTTCTGCACCAGAAGCCCGCAAGCAGGGCCATGCTGACTACCGGCCTGCCCTTGCCGGCCCAGCGCCTGACCCCTGATCTGCTGCCTCGTGCGGCTGCCCGTGCCGGGCTGCAAGGGCGCGTACTTCAGCGCAAGCTGGAGCAGATCCCGAGCATCGCCATGCCGGCCATGCTGCTGCTCAATGAGGGCCGCAGTGCAGTGCTGGTGGGCTGGGAAAACGAAGACACCGCCCGCCTGCTGCTCAGTGAAAGCGACGGCGGTGAGGTGCTGGTGAGCCGCGAGGCGCTGCAGGGCGACTACAGCGGCAAAGTGTTCTTCGCCCAGCCGCAGCACAAGTTCGATGTGAACCACGGCAACCTCATCCCGCGCGCCCGCTCCTGGTTCCGCGACACGTTGATGCGCAGCAAATGGCTGTACATCGACGCCATTGCTGCCAGCTTGGTGATCAACCTGATTGCACTGGCTGCGCCTTTGTTCGTGATGAATGTGTACGACCGCGTGGTTCCCAACCAGGCCACGTCGACGTTATGGGTGCTGGCGGCAGGCATCGGCTTCGCCTACATATTCGACCTCATTCTCAAAGGCCTGCGCGGCCTCTGCCTGGACCTTGCGGGCAAGAAGACCGACCTGATCATTTCAGCCACGCTGTTCGAGCGGATCGTCGGCATGTCGATGAAGTATCGCCCTGCCCGGGTCGGCAGCTTTGCCCAGAACATTCACGAATTCCAGGGCCTGCGCGACTTCCTCGCTTCGCTAACGCTGACCACCCTGATCGATCTGCCGTTCACCCTGCTGATCCTGCTTGTCATCGCCATCATCGGCGGGCATCTGGTATGGATCCCGGTCCTTGCGTTCCCGCTGGCTTTGGGCATCGGCTATGCGCTGCAGAAGCCGTTGATGGCGACCATGGAGCGCACCATGGCGCTGGCATCGGAGCGCCAGTCCAGCCTGATCGAAACGCTGGCCGGCCTGGACGCAGTCAAGGTCAACAACGCCGAGAGCGAACGCCAGTACATGTGGGAGCAGACCCTTGGCACCCTCAGCCGCCTCGAGCTGCGCGTCAAAGTGCTGTCGAGCCTGGCCATGAACATCACCTTGCTCATCCAGCAGTTGGCGGGGGTGGCGATGATCTGCGTTGGCGTTTACCTGATCATCGACGGCAACCTGAGCATGGGCGGCCTGGTCGCCTGCTACATGCTCAGCGGTCGAGCGCTAGGCCCGTTGAGCTCGCTCAACGGTTTGCTGGCCCGCTACCAGCAGGCCAAGGTGACCATGGTGGCCACCGACCAGATGATGGAGCTACCGCAGGAGCGCAATTTCGAAGAACGTCCTCTGAGCCGTCAGGTGCTGCAGGGCGCGGTCGAATTCCGGGGTGTAGATTTCACCTATCCCAATCAGCAGAACCTGGCGCTCAAAGGCATCAACCTGAATATCCGCCCGGGCGAGAAGGTCGGCATCATCGGCCGCAGCGGCTCGGGCAAAAGCTCGCTGGCCAAGCTCATCGTCGGCCTGTACGAGGCTGACAATGGCTCCTTGCTGGTCGATGGCGTGGATATCCGCCAGATCGACGTCAGTGAGTTGCGCCATAACATCGGCTATGTCCCGCAAGACATTCAGTTGCTGGCAGGCACTTTGCGCGACAATCTTGTCAGCGGTGCCCGCTACATTGAAGACGAATTGATCCTGCAAGCCGCCGAGCTGGCCGGCGTGCATGAATTCGCTCGCCTGCATCCCGACGGTTACGAACTGCAGGTCGGCGAACGCGGCCAGAACCTTTCCGGAGGGCAGCGGCAGAACGTCGCCCTGGCTCGGGCGCTGCTGCTCAACCCGCAGATCTTGCTGTTGGACGAACCCACCAGTGCCATGGACAACACGGGGGAAGAACGCCTCAAACAGCGCCTGGCTGCGGTCATCGAGGGCAAGACCGTTTTGCTGGTGACCCACCGGGCGTCCTTGCTGTCGCTGGTGGACCGATTGATCGTCATCGATCGAGGACAGATTGTTGCGGATGGCCCGAAAGCCGCCGTCATGGATGCGCTTAAAAAGGGGCAGATCAGTGTTGCATAAGCTGGATATGGGGCGTTTCAAGGACAGCCTGCGCCGTTACTTCAAGGGCTCGGAGTCCCTTGCCGGGCAACCGCTGCCGGAGGTCAACAAAGCGCTGATCGAAGACGCGCCACGCATCGTGCGCCTGACTATCTGGGGCATCATCGCGTTCTTCCTGGTCATGATCATCTGGGCCAGCGTGGCCCCCATCGATGAAGTTACCCGCGGTGAAGGCAAGGCCATTCCATCCTCCAAAGTGCAGAAAATTCAGAACCTGGAAGGTGGCATCGTCGCGCAGATCTATGCCAAGGAAGGGCAGATCGTCGAAGTCGGTGAGCCATTGCTGCGGCTGGACGAAACACGCTTCGCATCCAACGTTGGCGAAACCGAAGCCGATCGTCTGGCGATGGCGCTGCGAGTGCAGCGCCTGAGCGCCGAAGTGGACGACAAGCCGCTGCAGATCGACGAAGAGCTGCGCAAGGCCGCACCGAGCCAGGCCGCCAGCGAGCAGTCGCTCTATCAGAGCCGGCGCCAGCAACTGCATGATGAGATCAGCGGCTTGGAACAGCAACTTGTGCAAAAACAGCAGGAACTGCGCGAGTTCACCTCCAAGCGGTCACAGTACGCCAACAGCCTGCAGTTGCTGCGTCAGGAAATCGCCATGTCCGAGCCACTGGTGGCCCAAGGCGCTATTTCCCAAGTGGAAGTGCTACGCTTGCGCCGCGCAGAAGTAGAGAACCGAGGGCAGATGGACTCCACCGCACTGGCCATCCCCCGCGCCGAAGCGGCTATCAAGGAAGTGCAGAGCAAGATTGAGGAAACCCGCGGCAAGTTCCGCAGCGAGGCGCTGACCCAGCTCAACGAGGCACGTACCGAGTTGAACAAGGCCACCGCCACGGGCAGGGCGCTGGATGACCGGGTCAACCGCACAATGGTCAGCTCGCCGGTACGTGGCATCGTCAAGCAGTTGCTGGTCAACACTGTCGGCGGCGTGATCCAGCCGGGCAGTGATATCGTAGAGATCGTGCCGCTGGATGATAGCCTTGTAGTCGAGGCGAAGATCCTGCCCAAGGACATCGCATTCCTGCACCCGGGCCAGGAAGCGACGGTCAAGTTCACGGCCTACGACTACACCATATACGGCGGTTTGAAGGCCACGCTGGAGCAGATCGGTGCCGACACCATCACCGATGAAGACAAGAAGACCACGTACTACCTGATCAAGCTGCGCACGGAAAAAAGCCACTTGGGCACTGACGAGAAACCGTTGCTGATCATCCCAGGAATGGTAGCAACGGTGGATATCATGACGGGCAAGAAGACCATCATGAGCTACCTGCTAAAACCCATCATGAAGGCCCGTGCTGAAGCCCTGCGCGAACGCTGACTGTCACAGGTGCAACCACCCTGAGGAAGGGCGCTGCACCTGCTCTGTCAGGCCGAAGTCAGCGCCAAGGGGCAGGCTCGCCCACCAACTGCCCCTGAATACCTTGAACCTCCATTTCCAGTAGCACCTGTCGCTCTCCTTCGGTCTCGACCCGCTCGGCAATCAACGGCAGATCAATACTGTGCGCTGCCCGCTGAATTGCTTCGATGAACAAACGCTTGTGTTGCTCTTGGTCAATATTGCGGATGTAGCTCCCGTCGATCTTCAGGTACGCCAGGCCCAAGTGCGCCAGGTTACCGATCATGCTGAAGCGGCCACCAAAACGCTGCAGCGCCAGCCCGAAACCAAGCCCGTGCAAGCGTCGAGTCAACTGCTCGAGCGCGGCTTGCGCAGGCAATTGCTCTTCGCCGATTTCCAAGACCAAGCGTGGCCCCAGTGCGGTGTATTGCCCAAGCAAATCGTATACCCGCTGCAGAGCGTTGGGGTCGGCCAGGGTCGCAGCCGACAGGTTGAGCGCAAGCACCTGATCATGGCTACGCAAGTGCGCCAGCACTTTTTCGAGCACCAGCACATCCAGCCGCGGCATCCAGCCAAAGCGCTCGAGCCACGGCAGAAAGCGGCCGGCCGGCACTGCCTCGCCTTCATCATCGTGCAGCCGTGAAATGACTTTGTAGTGCAGCAAGCGCTGCTTGTCCTTGCAATCCACAACCGGTTGGAAGAACAGTTCGAACTGACCTTTGACGAAGGCTTGCTCAAGCCGCGTGTGCCAGGCGTGATGGCTATCGCCGGCAACAGCCGCGGCACCCTGCTCAAGGCAAACCCAGCCGGGTGTCGGCTGATTTTCAGCGCGGGCCAGGGCCTCATCGGCAAGTTTCAATAGCGCTTGCGGCGCGTCGCCGGGGCTGAACGGTGCAAGGCCGATACAGGCTACCGGGTCGACATCGGTGGCGCCGGTCTCGTGCAGACTCTGCAGCGTAGCCTCCAAGGCCTGGGCGAGCTGCACCGCCTCTTCGTGCACCATGCCTGGGGCGAGCACGGCGAACTCACCGCCACGGCTGCGGGAAATCAGGTCTTTGGTCTCCGGGAACTTGGCACAGGTACGCTGCAGCTGTACACCGACCGCCTGCAACAGCTGGTCGGTGCGTTGGCCGCCCAAGCGGGCGTTAAGCCCTGTGAGGTCCTGAACACGCAGCAACAGTAGGTAACCCGCCCTCGCTTCTTCAAGGTTGCTGACTCGGGTATTGAGCTGCATTTCAAAGTAACGGCGGTTGGACAACCCGGTAAGGCTGTCCTGATACGATTCGGTACGTAGCCGCTCGCTGCGCTCGGCCTGCTCGTTGAACAGGGCCTTGAGCTTCTCCACCATCTGGTTCATGGCTTGCACCACACGACGCAACTCGGGCGTGCGCGGCAGCTCAGGCAGGCTGAGGAACTCGCGGCGGGCAATGGCGTGGGACTGCTCGACCATGTAGTCCAGCGGCCGCAATTGAAGACGTAACAGCAAGGCTCCGAGTACCGCGCTCGCTGCACCGCAGAGCAGCAGCCAGCCCAGGCTGCCCAAGGCGCTCTGCCAGAGTTTGGAGATGGCGAACATCGGGTGGCTAATGACTTCGACACGCGCAGCTTGTTGCCAACCTCGGCTGACGATGGCATCACCGCCGGCAGCTTCGAGGCCTATCAGGTGGATGAACCAGGCAGGAACACCACCAGGATCTGGCTGCGCGTGACGCTCCACCAGCACCGCATTCGAGGCCAGGTCGACGACCTTGATGCTCGAATAATAGCCACTGTCAAAGATCGAACTGACCATGAGCTCTACCATGGCCGGGTCATCGATGTTTGGCGTCAACGAGAGCGCCAGCGCCGTGGCAGCGTCCTGGGCATGTGAGCGCAGCTGGTTGACGTACTGGCTGCGTGAACTCTCCAGGCTGACCATGAAACTGCCGCTGAACGCGACCACCAGGAACAGGCAAATGGCCAACAGCAATTGTTTGAACAGTGACATCTGTGCTCCTTCAGTAAACCGGTTCGGCCGGGAACCCTTCGGCCTGCATTTTCTTTAACAAGTCCTGCCAGCGTGACAAACGCTTGGTGTCACCGACTTTCTTGTTACCCGCAGCACCGGTCAACCAGAGGCCTTCACCATTGAAGGCGTAGACCGGCAAGAGGTCAGTACGCTGGCTGGCCGGCTTGATCGCGTCCATCAGGCTATCGAGTACCAGCGGCTGGGCTTGTGGGCTTGAATAATAGGTCAGCACCATGTGCGCGCGATTCTGGCGCAAGGCCTTGACGTAGGTGATGCGCAGCTTTTCACTTGGGATACCCATGCGGCGCAGGCTGAAATACTTGGCGATGGCGTAGTCCTCGCAATCGCCGGCGCCCTTGATCAAGGCCTGGATGGGCGTGGCCCAATAGTCGACTTCACGCCACAAGTCGATGTCTTCGACATAGCGCAATTGCTGGTTGAAAAACAGATTGGCTGCCTGCAAGCGTTGTAGCTCGGAGCCTTGGTTTTGCGTGGCCATCATGGCTTGCCAGGCATCGATGCGGCCCTTGCCGGCACCCAGTGGGCCATACAGGGTCTGTGACTTGCGACTGATCTGGGAAAAATCCCAATCCGCATGCAAACCGCCCAGCAGCAAGCTGCCCAGCAAAATGGCAAGGCCGACACATCGCGCGGCGGTTTTGATTACCCAAGGTATCGCCACTGCGAAGACCTGTTTAGACCAGTCGAAAGCAGCGATGGTGAGGTCTGTCAGCATAAAAAACAATGGCATCCTGCAATCATGCCGCCGGTGGTCGGGGAGCCAAGACTTTCCAGTTAATGCTTTGTATGTGCCGCTTCCTTTGCCAGTCGTCTTCATCCACCATATCTCTAGGCCGTGTTTCGCCCGCCCCCATTGCGGGGAGCTGGTTTGACAAGCCCCCTTGCCTGTTACTAGTGTCATTGGATCCAACTTTAGTCGTCGAGGCAGACTCCGCGTGGCCGAGAAAATCAAACTGAGCAATGTGCTGGCGAGCGAACAGCTACCGGCGAACCTGGCCCGTGGCGTGATCGAAGAACGCTTGCGCAGCGCCATACTCGATGGCCGCCTGCCGCCCGGTACCGCCGTGCGCCAACAAGAGCTGGCGACCTTGTATGGCGTCAGCCGCATGCCTGTGCGTGAGGCGCTGCGCCAGCTGGAAGCGCAATCGCTGCTCAAGGTGGAGATGCACAAGGGCGCAGTTGTGGCGCCCTTGATTGGTGAAGATGCGGTCGACACTTATGCGTTGCGGGTTTTGCTCGAATCCGAGGCCCTGCGCCAATCCATTCCCCTGCTCGATGCCGAAGATATCGCCCGGGCACGTGGTTACATCCGGCAATTGGAAAACGAGACGCGCCACGCCGAAATCGGCCGCCTCAATCGGCTGTTCCACATGGCCCTGTACGGCAAGGCTCAGAACCAGAAGCTACTGCGCCTGATCGAGGACGAGCTCAACGAGGAAGAGCGCTTCCTGCGCTTTCATCTATCGTCGATGGGCTTGGGCAAGCTGACCCAGGACGATCACAACGCACTGGCGGATGCAGCCAGTGACAAGCTGGTCGACGAGGCAGTGAGGGTGCTGGAGCAGCATCTGAACAATGGTGCGCGGGTTATCAGGAATTACCTGGACAAGCAAGCAGCCCAGCCAATGCCATAACCCGGAAAAGACAAAGCCCCTGTCTGCAGTGCAGACAGGGGCTTTGGATTTGAATCTTGACGATGACCTACTCTCACATGGGGAAACCCCACACTACCATCGGCGATGCATCGTTTCACTGCTGAGTTCGGGATGGGATCAGGTGGTTCCAATGCTCTATGGTCGTCAAGAAATTCTGTGTGCCGGCCCGTCCTATGGACGTACCCGCGAATCTCTGTAGTTCCTACTTAAAGACAAAACCCCTACCTGCTCGCGCAGATAGGGGTTTTGCGAAATGAATCTTGACGATGACCTACTCTCACATGGGGAAACCCCACACTACCATCGGCGATGCATCGTTTCACTACTGAGTTCGGGATGGGATCAGGTGGTTCCAATGCTCTATGGTCGTCAAGAAATTCTGTAGCCAGAATGTCCAGATGGACAGCCCAGCGAATTCGGATATGCGATAGTTGTGATGTTGCGAACTTTCGGTTCTTTCGTCTTCACCACCGCAATCTGCAGAAGCAAATTGCTTGGGTGTTATATGGTCAAGCCTCACGGGCAATTAGTATTGGTTAGCTCAACGCCTCACAGCGCTTACACACCCAACCTATCAACGTCGTAGTCTTCGACGGCCCTTTAGGGGATTCAAGATCCCAGTGAGATCTCATCTTGAGGCAAGTTTCCCGCTTAGATGCTTTCAGCGGTTATCTCTTCCGAACATAGCTACCCGGCAATGCCACTGGCGTGACAACCGGAACACCAGAGGTTCGTCCACTCCGGTCCTCTCGTACTAGGAGCAGCCCCTCTCAAATCTCAAACGTCCACGGCAGATAGGGACCGAACTGTCTCACGACGTTCTAAACCCAGCTCGCGTACCACTTTAAATGGCGAACAGCCATACCCTTGGGACCGGCTTCAGCCCCAGGATGTGATGAGCCGACATCGAGGTGCCAAACACCGCCGTCGATATGAACTCTTGGGCGGTATCAGCCTGTTATCCCCGGAGTACCTTTTATCCGTTGAGCGATGGCCCTTCCATACAGAACCACCGGATCACTAAGACCTACTTTCGTACCTGCTCGACGTGTTTGTCTCGCAGTCAAGCGCGCTTTTGCCTTTATACTCTACGACCGATTTCCGACCGGTCTGAGCGCACCTTCGTACTCCTCCGTTACTCTTTGGGAGGAGACCGCCCCAGTCAAACTACCCACCATACACTGTCCTCGATCCGGATAACGGACCTGAGTTAGAACCTCAAAGTTGCCAGGGTGGTATTTCAAGGATGGCTCCATGAGAACTGGCGTCCCCACTTCAAAGCCTCCCACCTATCCTACACAAGCAAATTCAAAGTCCAGTGCAAAGCTATAGTAAAGGTTCACGGGGTCTTTCCGTCTAGCCGCGGATACACTGCATCTTCACAGCGATTTCAATTTCACTGAGTCTCGGGTGGAGACAGCGCCGCCATCGTTACGCCATTCGTGCAGGTCGGAACTTACCCGACAAGGAATTTCGCTACCTTAGGACCGTTATAGTTACGGCCGCCGTTTACCGGGGCTTCGATCAAGAGCTTCGCTTGCGCTAACCCCATCAATTAACCTTCCGGCACCGGGCAGGCGTCACACCCTATACGTCCACTTTCGTGTTTGCAGAGTGCTGTGTTTTTAATAAACAGTCGCAGCGGCCTGGTATCTTCGACCGGCATGAGCTTACGGAGCAAGTCCTTCACCCTCACCGGCGCACCTTCTCCCGAAGTTACGGTGCCATTTTGCCTAGTTCCTTCACCCGAGTTCTCTCAAGCGCCTTGGTATTCTCTACCTAACCACCTGTGTCGGTTTGGGGTACGGTTCCCAGTTATCTGAAGCTTAGGAGCTTTTCTTGGAAGCATGGCATCAACCACTTCGTCGCCTAAAGGCAACTCGTCATCAGCTCTCGGCCTTGAGATCCCGGATTTGCCTAAGATCTCAGCCTACCACCTTAAACTTGGACAACCAACGCCAAGCTGGCCTAGCCTTCTCCGTCCCTCCATCGCAATAACTGGAAGTACAGGAATATTAACCTGTTTTCCATCGACTACGCTTTTCAGCCTCGCCTTAGGGACCGACTAACCCTGCGTCGATTAACGTTGCGCAGGAAACCTTGGTCTTTCGGCGTGCGAGTTTTTCACTCGCATTGTCGTTACTCATGTCAGCATTCGCACTTCTGATACCTCCAGCAAGCTTCTCAACTCACCTTCACAGGCTTACAGAACGCTCCTCTACCGCATCACCAAAGGTGATACCCGTAGCTTCGGTGCATGGTTTGAGCCCCGTTACATCTTCCGCGCAGGCCGACTCGACTAGTGAGCTATTACGCTTTCTTTAAAGGGTGGCTGCTTCTAAGCCAACCTCCTAGCTGTCTAAGCCTTCCCACATCGTTTCCCACTTAACCATGACTTTGGGACCTTAGCTGACGGTCTGGGTTGTTTCCCTTTTCACGACGGACGTTAGCACCCGCCGTGTGTCTCCCATGCTCGGCACTTGTAGGTATTCGGAGTTTGCATCGGTTTGGTAAGTCGGGATGACCCCCTAGCCGAAACAGTGCTCTACCCCCTACAGTGATACATGAGGCGCTACCTAAATAGCTTTCGAGGAGAACCAGCTATCTCCGAGCTTGATTAGCCTTTCACTCCGATCCACAGGTCATCCGCTAACTTTTCAACGGTAGTCGGTTCGGTCCTCCAGTCAGTGTTACCTAACCTTCAACCTGCCCATGGATAGATCGCCCGGTTTCGGGTCTATACCCAGCGACTAAACGCCCTATTAAGACTCGCTTTCGCTACGCCTCCCCTATTCGGTTAAGCTCGCCACTGAATATAAGTCGCTGACCCATTATACAAAAGGTACGCAGTCACCTAACAAAGTAGGCTCCCACTGCTTGTACGCATACGGTTTCAGGATCTATTTCACTCCCCTCTCCGGGGTTCTTTTCGCCTTTCCCTCACGGTACTGGTTCACTATCGGTCAGTCAGTAGTATTTAGCCTTGGAGGATGGTCCCCCCATGTTCAGACAAAGTTTCTCGTGCTCCGTCCTACTCGATTTCATTGATAAGAGATTTTCGTGTACGGGGCTATCACCCACTATGGCCGCACTTTCCAGAGCGTTCCACTAATCTCAAACCAACTTAAGGGCTGGTCCCCGTTCGCTCGCCACTACTAAGGGAATCTCGGTTGATTTCTTTTCCTCAGGGTACTTAGATGTTTCAGTTCCCCTGGTTCGCCTCTTGCACCTATGTATTCAGTACAAGATACTCAGCTTATGCTGAGTGGGTTCCCCCATTCAGAGATCTCTGGATCACAGTCTGTTTGCCGACTCCCCAAAGCTTATCGCAGGCTACCACGTCTTTCATCGCCTCTGACTGCCAAGGCATCCACCGTATGCGCTTCTTCACTTGACCATATAACCCCAAGCAATCTGGTTATACTGTGAAGACGACATTCGCCGAAAATTCGCATGTTGCTCTTTCGAGCAGAACTCACAAATTTTACCTTAGCCTGATCCACCAGCAGTGAAACTGGTGTTCAGTCTATTTCTATCACATATCCGAATTTTTAAAGAACGATCTGACAAAAGCCAGAAATCAACATTCAAGCCGAATGTTCATTTCTAAGTTCTGACAAGTTACTGCAAAAGTGGTGGAGCCAAGCGGGATCGAACCGCTGACCTCCTGCGTGCAAGGCAGGCGCTCTCCCAGCTGAGCTATGGCCCCGTATTCTACGGCTGAACCATGTAATGGTAGGTCTGGGCAGATTTGAACTGCCGACCTCACCCTTATCAGGGGTGCGCTCTAACCAACTGAGCTACAGACCTATAACAGGGTCGCGTTACAGCATCGTCTTTATACAAAGAATCAAGCAATTCGTGTGGGAGCTCATCAGCAGGCTGATGTCGTCGATTAAGGAGGTGATCCAGCCGCAGGTTCCCCTACGGCTACCTTGTTACGACTTCACCCCAGTCATGAATCACACCGTGGTAACCGTCCTCCCGAAGGTTAGACTAGCTACTTCTGGTGCAACCCACTCCCATGGTGTGACGGGCGGTGTGTACAAGGCCCGGGAACGTATTCACCGCGACATTCTGATTCGCGATTACTAGCGATTCCGACTTCACGCAGTCGAGTTGCAGACTGCGATCCGGACTACGATCGGTTTTGTGAGATTAGCTCCACCTCGCGGCTTGGCAACCCTCTGTACCGACCATTGTAGCACGTGTGTAGCCCAGGCCGTAAGGGCCATGATGACTTGACGTCATCCCCACCTTCCTCCGGTTTGTCACCGGCAGTCTCCTTAGAGTGCCCACCATAACGTGCTGGTAACTAAGGACAAGGGTTGCGCTCGTTACGGGACTTAACCCAACATCTCACGACACGAGCTGACGACAGCCATGCAGCACCTGTGTCAGAGTTCCCGAAGGCACCAATCCATCTCTGGAAAGTTCTCTGCATGTCAAGGCCTGGTAAGGTTCTTCGCGTTGCTTCGAATTAAACCACATGCTCCACCGCTTGTGCGGGCCCCCGTCAATTCATTTGAGTTTTAACCTTGCGGCCGTACTCCCCAGGCGGTCAACTTAATGCGTTAGCTGCGCCACTAAAATCTCAAGGATTCCAACGGCTAGTTGACATCGTTTACGGCGTGGACTACCAGGGTATCTAATCCTGTTTGCTCCCCACGCTTTCGCACCTCAGTGTCAGTATCAGTCCAGGTGGTCGCCTTCGCCACTGGTGTTCCTTCCTATATCTACGCATTTCACCGCTACACAGGAAATTCCACCACCCTCTACCGTACTCTAGCTTGCCAGTTTTGGATGCAGTTCCCAGGTTGAGCCCGGGGCTTTCACATCCAACTTAACAAACCACCTACGCGCGCTTTACGCCCAGTAATTCCGATTAACGCTTGCACCCTCTGTATTACCGCGGCTGCTGGCACAGAGTTAGCCGGTGCTTATTCTGTCGGTAACGTCAAAACACTAACGTATTAGGTTAATGCCCTTCCTCCCAACTTAAAGTGCTTTACAATCCGAAGACCTTCTTCACACACGCGGCATGGCTGGATCAGGCTTTCGCCCATTGTCCAATATTCCCCACTGCTGCCTCCCGTAGGAGTCTGGACCGTGTCTCAGTTCCAGTGTGACTGATCATCCTCTCAGACCAGTTACGGATCGTCGCCTTGGTGAGCCATTACCCCACCAACTAGCTAATCCGACCTAGGCTCATCTGATAGCGCAAGGCCCGAAGGTCCCCTGCTTTCTCCCGTAGGACGTATGCGGTATTAGCGTTCCTTTCGAAACGTTGTCCCCCACTACCAGGCAGATTCCTAGGCATTACTCACCCGTCCGCCGCTGAATCAAGGAGCAAGCTCCCGTCATCCGCTCGACTTGCATGTGTTAGGCCTGCCGCCAGCGTTCAATCTGAGCCATGATCAAACTCTTCAGTTCAATACTGCTTGGGTTTTTAAGAAACCCTAAACTTGGCTCAGCAATCTCAAATGACTATGTGATTTCTCGCATGGCCACTTGTGATGCTGATAATCTTTCTGACTATCAGTCCGTACTCACAAGCACCCACACGAATTGCTTGATTCGATTTGTTAAAGAGCGTTTGGTTAAGAGCTTTTCGTCTCAACCGAGGCGCGCATTCTACGCTTTCCTCAGAGCCTGTCAAGCGTTTATTTTGAAGTTTTTTGCGAGAAACTCGTTTAACTTCAGACACTTAACTCGCTTCGATCTCTCGTCGCGGGAGGTGAATAATACAGCATTCAAAAACGCTGTCAACCACCTTTTTACCACCACCGGTTGGCTTTCAGCCCACCAGGAGAAGCGATAGCTTCTACTTAAAGACAAAACCCCTACCTGCTTGCGCAGATAGGGGTTTTGCGAAATGAATCTTGACGATGACCTACTCTCACATGGGGAAACCCCACACTACCATCGGCGATGCATCGTTTCACTACTGAGTTCGGGATGGGATCAGGTGGTTCCAATGCTCTATGGTCGTCAAGAAATTCTGTAGCCAGAATGTCCAGATGGACAGCCCAGCGAATTCGGATATGCGATAGTTGTGATGTTGCGAACTTTCGGTTCTTTCGTCTTCACCACCACAATCTGCAGAAGCAAATTGCTTGGGTGTTATATGGTCAAGCCTCACGGGCAATTAGTATTGGTTAGCTCAACGCCTCACAGCGCTTACACACCCAACCTATCAACGTCGTAGTCTTCGACGGCCCTTTAGGGGATTCAAGATCCCAGTGAGATCTCATCTTGAGGCAAGTTTCCCGCTTAGATGCTTTCAGCGGTTATCTCTTCCGAACATAGCTACCCGGCAATGCCACTGGCGTGACAACCGGAACACCAGAGGTTCGTCCACTCCGGTCCTCTCGTACTAGGAGCAGCCCCTCTCAAATCTCAAACGTCCACGGCAGATAGGGACCGAACTGTCTCACGACGTTCTAAACCCAGCTCGCGTACCACTTTAAATGGCGAACAGCCATACCCTTGGGACCGGCTTCAGCCCCAGGATGTGAT
>NZ_JAFBBH010000001.1:3515000-5442015 GCF_016907075.1 Pseudomonas sp. M5
TGTGCTCACCTAGCAGCGGCGGCGCACGACGATACTCAACGGGCGTTTCCGATAACCTGATAGGGCTGGCCACCTGCGGCACACTCCCAGCCAAGGCATGGGGCATGCTCACAGCCAGGCCGCGCGCAAGCACTTGCGGGTCCTGGAACATCTGCGCCAGATCATTGATCGGCCCACAGGGCACGCCTGCAGCTTCCAACTGGCTCACCCACTCAGCCGTTGTCTTGAACACCGTGGCCTGGCGAATCAACGGAATCAGCTCCGCCCGATTGGCCACCCGCAGCTTGTTGGTTGCGAAGCGTGGGTCATCAGCCCATTGAGGCTGACCAGCCACCTCGGCGAACTTGCGGAACTGGCCATCGTTGCCGACGGTAAGAATGAAGTCGCCATCTGCGGTCGGGAAATCCTGATAAGGCACAATATTAGGATGTGCATTGCCCAGCCGTCGCGGCGGGTTGCCAGTAGTGAGGTAGTTCATCGCCTGATTGGCCAGGCAGGCTACCTGCACATCCAGCAAGGCCATATCGATGTGCTGCCCGACACCGGCCTGGTCGCGATGGGCGAGGGCCGCCAGTATGGCCACGGTCGAATACAGCCCAGTCAGAATATCGGTAAGCGCTACCCCCACCTTCACAGGTCCGGCACCCTCATCACCGTCGGGGCGCCCGGTCAGGCTCATCAGCCCGCCCAGCCCCTGGATCATGAAGTCATAGCCCGCGCGCTTAGCGTAGGGCCCGGTCTGACCGAAGCCAGTGATCGAGCAATAGATAAGCCGGGGATTCACCAACTTCAGGCTCGCGTAATCCAGCCCATAGGCAGCCAGCCCGCCAACCTTGAAGTTTTCAATGACGATGTCCGACTTCGCAGCCAGCTCACGCACCAGGCGCTGCCCCTCTGGCTGAGTAAAGTCGATGGTCACCGAACGCTTGTTACGGTTGGCCGACAAATAGTAAGCCGCCTCACTGGTGTTCTCGCCTTGTACATCCTTGAGGAAGGGCGGCCCCCAGGCGCGAGTATCGTCGCCGCTGCCTGGGCGCTCGACCTTGATCACGTCGGCGCCCAGGTCAGCCAGAATCTGACCAGACCAAGGCCCAGCCAGCACACGGGAGAGGTCCAGCACCCGCAGATGAGATAGCGCGCCCATACCCTGGCTCCTTATCAATAGAAGGCCTGGATGCCGGTTTGCGCGCGCCCCAGAATCAGCGCGTGTACGTCATGGGTGCCCTCATAGGTATTGACCACCTCAAGATTGACCAGATGACGCGCCACGCCGAACTCGTCGGAGATACCGTTACCACCCAACATGTCACGGGCCATACGCGCAATGTCCAGCGACTTGCCGCACGAGTTGCGCTTCATGATCGAGGTGATCTCCACCGCAGCGGTGCCCTCGTCTTTCATACGCCCCAAACGCAGGCAGCCTTGCAGGGCCAGGGTAATTTCGGTCTGCATGTCGGCCAGCTTTTTCTGGATAAGCTGATTGGCAGCCAGCGGGCGACCGAACTGCTGACGGTCCAGGGTGTACTGGCGAGCGGTGTGCCAGCAGGCTTCAGCAGCCCCCAAAGCACCCCAGGAAATACCATAACGGGCAGAGTTCAGGCAGGTGAACGGACCTTTGAGGCCACGCACATCCGGGAAGATGTTTTCCTCAGGCACGAACACATTGTCCATCACGATTTCGCCGGTGATCGACGCGCGCAGCCCGACCTTGCCATGGATCGCCGGTGCACTGAGGCCCTGCCAACCCTTTTCAAGAACAAAGCCGCGGATATCGCCAGCGCCATCCTTGGCCCAGACCACGAACACATCGGCGATCGGGCTGTTGGTGATCCACATCTTGCTGCCGCTCAGGCGATAGCCGCCGTCCACCTTTCTGGCACGGGTGATCATCGAGCCCGGGTCGGAGCCATGGTTAGGTTCGGTCAGGCCGAAGCAACCGATCCACTCACCGCTGGCAAGCTTGGGCAGGTACTTCTGCTTCTGCGCTTCGGTACCGAACTCGTTGATCGGCACCATCACCAGTGAAGACTGCACACTCATCATCGAGCGATAGCCAGAGTCGATACGCTCCACTTCCCGGGCAATCAGCCCGTAGCACACGTAGTTGAGCCCACTCCCGCCATATTGCTCGGGAATGGTCGCGCCCAGCAGGCCGACTTCACCCATTTCGCGAAAAATAGCGGGGTCGGTCTGCTCATGACGGAAAGCCTCCAGCACCCGCGGGGCCAGCTTGTCCTGGGCGAACTGATAGGCGCTGTCACGAACCATGCGCTCTTCTTCAGTGAGCTGCTGGTCCAGCAGCAGCGGGTCGATCCAGTTGAAGCTTGCTTTACCGGCCATGAGTGAAATCCTCGAAATAGGGGAGCAGATTCTTGTGCCTTTGATCCTAGGCCTGATCTACAACGAGGACAAACGAGGATTGCGCACGTATTAGTGATAATTTATCACTCCGAAACACACAAAAACCCCATCTTGCAAACCCTATAAGTGAGGTTGCCGTACATGCGTCGCAAGATCCCCAGTACCACCGCATTGGTCTGCTTCGAAGCGGCAGCGCGCCACGAGAGCTTTACCAAGGCCGCTCAGGAACTTGCCCTGACCCAAGGCGCCGTCTGTCGCCAGATCGGCGGCCTCGAGGGGTTTCTCAACGTGGAACTGTTCCGGCGCTCGCGGCGCGGCGTCAAGCTGACAGAGGCGGGACTGTCGTATAGCCGCCAGGTTGCCGCACAGCTGGATGCTGTAGAGCGTGACACCTTGTCGGTAATGCGCCAGCAAGGTGCCAACGTGATCGAACTGGCCGTAGTACCGACTTTCGGCACCCAATGGTTGCTGCCGCGGCTCAAGGACTTCCAGCAACGGCACCCGGATGTCACCGTTAACCTCACCAACCGCACACGGCCGTTCCTGTTTGCCGACACCACGTTCGATGCCGCTATCTATTTTGGCGATGCCGACTGGTCAGGCACGCACTCCCACCGCCTGATGGGCGAAAACCCGGTACCCGTGTGCAGCCCAGCCTTGCTGGACGGGCAAGGCATGCTCGACGCGACGCGAATCGCCAACCTGCCGCTGCTGCAGCAGACCACGCGGCCCTATGCCTGGCGACAGTGGTTCAATGGTCTGGGCATGAACGTTTCCGGGGACATGACAGGCCCGCGCTATGAACTGTTCTCAATGCTGGCCCAAGCTGCCACCCACGAGATGGGCATCGCGCTGATACCACCGTTCCTGATCCAGCGGGAACTGGAGGAAGGCAGACTGGTGGTCGCTAACAGATACGCCCTGTCCAGCGACAAGGCCTATTATCTGATGATTCCCGAGCGCAAGGCCGAATCGGCGTCGCTGCGGGCATTCCGTGATTGGCTACTGGGGCAGGCACAGCATTACATCGCCCCTTCCCTACCCTTGTAGTCAATTATTTTGAACACCTACAGATGTATGTTTTTGTCGCATATAAGCAAACTGTTCAGGTGAATCGAAAAACCCCGACAAAACCGCTAAACACGCGGCTTTCAGAGGGTTTTACGACCTTCGCGAGTCCATCTGCGAAATCAGCGCAAAAAATTTCAAAAAATCCCCTAATCTGCCAATAGCCCATGTTTGACGGGCTGCGCCCTATCCGTTGCGACATACGGTCACAGGGTGACTTGTAGTTTTAACTTCGTTTCGCTCCAGAACCGGTTGAAGGCCCCTGGGTTCGTCTGCAAAATGCTCCGCCCGCCCTGGATTCGGCGGACTGGCGCTCAACAGCCAAACCCGCGCACCACCCGAAGTGCGCTGGCTTCTATAAAGACAAAAAGGTCACCGCAGGAGAAATAGTCGTGCACATTGGTGTTCCTCTCGAGACGCAGACCGGTGAGACAAGGGTCGCTGCGACCCCGGAAACCATCAAGAAACTGATTGGCCAGGGCCATCAGGTCACCGTCCAACGGGGGGCAGGGCTCAATGCCAGCATTCCGGACAGTGCCTATGAGGCCGTGGGCGCTTCCCTGGGAAGTGCAGCCGATGCCTACGGCGCCCAACTGGTCCTCAAGGTGGTCGGTCCCAACGACCAGGAGCTGGCCCTGATCAACAGCGGCAGCCTTCTGGTGGGCATGCTCAACCCATTCAACAACGAGCTGATCGGCAAGATGGCAGAGCGCGGTATCACTGCCTTCGCCCTGGAGGCCGCGCCGCGTACATCCCGGGCCCAGAGCCTGGACGTGCTGTCGTCCCAGGCCAACATCGCCGGTTACAAGGCCGTGTTGCTGGCTGCCCATCATTACCCGCGCTTCATGCCCATGCTGATGACCGCCGCCGGTACTGTGAAAGCCGCGCGCGTGCTGATCCTGGGTGCTGGCGTTGCCGGCCTGCAGGCCATCGCCACCGCCAAGCGCCTGGGCGCAGTCATCGAGGCGTCCGACGTACGCCCGGCTGTCAAGGAGCAGATCGAGTCGCTGGGCGCCAAGTTCATCGACGTGCCCTACGAGACCGATGAGGAGCGCGAGTGCGCGGAAGGCGTCGGCGGCTATGCCCGGCCGATGCCGGCCAGCTGGATGCAGCGCCAGGCCCAGGCCGTGCATGAGCGAGCCAAACAGGCCGACATCGTCATCACTACGGCGCTCATCCCCGGCCGCAAGGCACCGACCCTGCTCAGCGCCGAAACCGTGGCGCAGATGAAACCAGGCTCGGTGGTCATCGACCTGGCCGCTGCCCAAGGCGGCAACTGCCCGCTGACTGTCGCCGACCAGGTCGTGATGGAAAACGGCGTGACCATCGTCGGCCCGACCAACCTGCCGGCCCAGGTGGCAGCAGATGCCTCGGCACTGTATGCACGCAACCTGCTGGATTTCATGAAGCTGCTGTTCGACAAGGACGGCGCGCTGGTCATCAACCTCGAAGACGACATCGTCGCCGCGTGCCTGATGTGCCGCGACGGCCAGGTCGTGCGCAAGAACGGCTAAGGAGCACGACAATGGAAGACATGCTGATTTCCCATGGCATCTACAACCTGATCATCTTCGTGCTGGCCATCTATATCGGCTACCACGTGGTCTGGAACGTGACCCCGGCACTGCACACACCCCTGATGGCGGTCACCAACGCCATCTCGGCCATCGTCATCGTCGGCGCCATGCTGGCTGCCGCGCTGACCGTGACCCCGGCCGGCAAGCTGATGGGCACCCTGGCGGTGGCCCTGGCTGCGGTCAACGTGTTCGGTGGCTTCCTGGTCACCCGTCGCATGCTTGAGATGTTCAAGAAGAAAACCAAGAACGAGGCGCAGAAGTAAGCATGAGCATGAATCTGGTAACGCTCCTCTACCTCGTCGCCTCGGTCTGCTTCATTCAGGCGCTCAAGGGCCTGTCGCACCCGACCACGTCGCGGCGCGGCAACCTGTTCGGCATGATCGGCATGGGGATCGCGATCCTCACCACGGTTGGCCTCATCTATAAGCTTGGGGCAGAGCTGGCAACTGCCGGGATTGGCTACGTCATCGTCGGCCTGCTGGTCGGCGGTACCGCGGGCTCGATCATGGCCAAGCGCGTAGAAATGACCAAAATGCCGGAGCTGGTCGCCTTCATGCACAGCATGATCGGCCTGGCGGCGGTATTCATTGCCATCGCGGCAGTACTCGAGCCGCAATCGATGGGCATTGTCGCCAGCATCAGCGACCCGATCCCCACCGGTAACCGCCTGGAGCTGTTCCTTGGCGCTGCCATCGGTGCAATCACTTTCTCCGGTTCCGTGATCGCGTTCGGCAAGCTGTCGGGCAAGTACAAGTTCCGCCTGTTCCAAGGCGCACCGGTACAGTTCGCCGGCCAGCACAAGCTGAACCTGATTCTGGGCCTGACCACGATTGCCCTGGGCCTGCTGTTCACCTTCACCGGCCACTACAGCGCCTTCACCTTGATGCTGGTCCTGGCCTTCATCATGGGTGTACTGATCATTATCCCGATCGGCGGTGCAGACATGCCGGTGGTGGTGTCGATGCTCAATAGCTATTCGGGTTGGGCGGCGGCCGGTATCGGCTTCTCGCTGAACAACTCGATGCTGATCATCGCCGGCTCCCTGGTGGGCTCCAGCGGTGCGATCCTCTCGTACATCATGTGCAAAGCGATGAATCGCTCGTTCTTCAACGTCATCCTCGGCGGCTTCGGCGGGGATACCGATACCGGCGCAGCGCAAGGCTCGAAAGAGCAGCGCCCGGTGAAGTCCGGCTCGGCTGACGACGCGACCTTCCTGCTGAGCAACGCCGACACGGTGATCATCGTACCCGGCTACGGCCTGGCGGTAGCCCGTGCCCAGCACGCGCTCAAGGAGCTGACCGAGAAGCTGACCCACAACGGCGTGACCGTGAAGTACGCGATCCACCCGGTGGCAGGGCGCATGCCTGGGCATATGAACGTATTGCTGGCCGAGGCCGAAGTGCCCTACGACCAAGTGTTCGAGATGGAAGACATCAACGCCGAGTTCGGCCAGGCCGACGTAGTGTTGGTGCTGGGCGCCAACGACGTGGTCAACCCGGCGGCGAAGAACGATCCAAAGTCGCCGATCGCGGGCATGCCGATCCTGGAGGCGTACAAAGCCAAGACCATCATCGTCAACAAACGCTCCATGGCCAGCGGCTACGCCGGTCTGGACAACGAACTGTTCTACCTGGACAAGACCATGATGGTGTTCGGTGACGCGAAGAAGGTCATCGAGGATATGGTCAAAGCCGTCGAGTAACCCCGCTTCCACCACCCAGTGGACTATAAAGAAGCCCCGGCGAGATCCCTCCCGGGGCTTTTTCATTTTGCTGATCCAGATCAATGGCTCTATTGCGTGGCTCCTCATACGACCATGGTCGCGGGACGGCGCCGGGGTAAATCTCTAGACTGCGCTGCAGTAGCTTCAGTAGCCCGAGATAACAATCCATGTACCGTGATCGTATCCGCTTGTCCTCCCTGCACAGCAAGGTAATGAGTGCGGCTGACGCCGCTGGCCTGATCGAGGACGGCATGACCGTCGGCATGAGCGGGTTCACCCGCGCCGGCGAAGCCAAGGCCGTACCGCATGCCTTGGCCGAACGCGCCAAGCTGTCGCCTCTGAAAATCAGCCTGATGACCGGCGCCAGCCTGGGCAATGACCTGGACAAGCAACTGACCGAGGCTGGCGTGCTGGCGCGCCGCATGCCGTTCCAGGTCGACAGCACCCTGCGCAAAGCCATCAACGACGGTCAGGTGATGTTCATCGACCAGCACCTGTCGGAAACCGTCGAGCAACTGCGCAACCAGCAGCTCAAACTGCCGGACATCGCGGTAATCGAAGCGGTGGCCATTACTGAACAGGGCCACATCGTGCCGACCACTTCGGTGGGCAACTCGGCGAGCTTCGCGATCTTCGCCAAGCAGGTGATTGTCGAGATCAACCTGTCGCACAACGCCAACCTCGAAGGCCTGCACGACATCTATATCCCGACCTATCGCCCAACCCGCACGCCGATCCCGCTGGTGAAAGTGGATGACCGCATCGGCAGCACCGCAATCCCGATCGACCCCGCCAAGATCGTCGGCATCGTCATCAGCGACCAGCCAGATTCGCCCTCCACCGTGCTACCGCCGGACGATGAAACCCAGGCCATCGCCGACCACCTGATCAACTTCCTCAAGAACGAAGTGGATGCAGGCCGCATGACCAACAGGCTCGGCCCGCTGCAAGCCGGCATCGGCAGCATCGCCAACGCGGTGATGTGTGGCCTGATCGAGTCGCCGTTCGAAGACCTGACCATGTACTCCGAAGTACTTCAGGACTCGACCTTCGACCTGATCGACGCTGGCAAGCTGAGTTTTGCCTCGGGCAGCTCCATCACCCTGTCGGGCCGTCGCAATGCCGACGTATTCGGCAACCTGGAGCGCTACAAGGACAAGCTGGTACTGCGCCCGCAGGAGATCTCCAACCACCCTGAAGTCGTGCGCCGCCTGGGCATCATCGGCATCAACACGGCGCTGGAGTTCGACATCTACGGCAACGTCAACTCCACGCACGTCTGTGGCACCCGGATGATGAACGGTATCGGTGGCTCCGGCGATTTCGCCCGTAATGCCCACCTGGCCGTATTCGTCACCAAGTCGATCGCCAAAGGCGGCGCGATCTCCAGCGTGGTGCCTATGGTGAGCCATGTCGACCACACCGAGCACGACGTGGACATCCTGGTAACCGAACAGGGGCTTGCCGACCTGCGGGGCCTCGCGCCACGGGAACGGGCACGGGCGATCATCGATAACTGTGTCCACCCGGATTACCGTGCAGCGCTGAACGACTATTTCGATCGCGCTTGCCTGCGTGGCGGCCACACTCCGCATATCCTGCGTGAGGCGCTGAGCTGGCACGAAAATCTGGAAGAAAGTGGGCGCATGCTCGCCAGCTGATCTGTAGCAGCGGCCTGCCTTTGCCAACGGCCGCCACGCACTCCTGACGCCACAGCAACACCTCGAGGGCTGCCCTGCAGCCCTTTCTCGGCACAAGCCCGATTCAGCAAGCACTGAATACGATAAAACTGTACTACTGTACCGTTAATTCGCCACGCTCCCGCCTGCTCAAAGCCATATAAAACCTGAAAAAGCACCATAACGGTGCGGACCAGTACAGTTGCGCCTGTTTCGAGTGCAACAGTAGGGTTACACAGTTAACTGAACCATCGTAATGCAGTAGAACTGTATCTACTGTTATGGACAGCAGAGGAGGATCATTGGCATCAGTTAAACCACTCCCTAGTCCCGCCATAAGCGGAAGGATGAAACATCATGGAACGTACCCTCAGTTCCGGTCTCGTTTTCGAAAACAACGCCCAGCAAACCAACGCTTCGCTGCCGCTGCGCGCGCTCTCTACCCTGCTGCTGTGGCAGCGCCGCATGGCCAGCCGCCGTCAGCTGGCGCGTCTCGATGCCCGCCTGCTGGCCGATGCCGGTATCAGCGAGTCGCAGCGTTACGAAGAGCTGAGCAAGCCGTTCTGGCGCTAAGCACCGGCTCGCCGGCTTCAGCTGGCACCGTGAATCTCAAACCCGTTGCAGGAGACTGCAGCGGGTTTTTTTATGGGGTAACTCCCGGCCACCCTTGAAGCAGAGCCTGCCATCACTGAACCAGTACAATTTTAAAAGTATAAAAATAGACCATAACAGTTACCTTGTGCGCCGTTCATTAACATCCATAAATTCCGGCGCGTGATACGCTTGACTGGGCGGTCTGGTAAAAACCAGATGTTCAAAGCCACCGTGACGAACCGTGTGAGCGTCCAATAAGCAGATCCACCCGAATCTTCCCCAGGAGTGCACGACCATGATCCGTAATTACCTGATTGGCGCAGCCCTGCTGCTCGGCCTGGCCGGCACTGCCCACGCCACCAGCTTCATTGTCACTACTGATGCAGTCGTTGGCGCGGTTGCCGCCTCCACCGACGCTACCTCCGATGTGTCCTCGTCTTTCCGTGATGACAAGATCGTTCAGGCCGCTCGCGATGATGCGGCCAGCTACGTGGGCAGCCAGGGCGCCATTCGCGGCGCCAAGCTCGAGAGCGCTTTGCTGCACATCCGCTCGAGCATGCCAGCCCTGCAGGCCAGCGATGCGCAATTGGCCCAGGCCATCCTCGCGATCTGACCTGCTACAGCCCACAAGCGCTGGCCCTGGCCGGTACTTGTGGGCTAGCCTTCGCCGTTCCGTTCCTGTCGTAAGAAAGCCAATGCGTTATCTGTTGCCGCTGCTGTTTTCCGTAGTCGCCATGGGCAGTGCCCATGCCATGGACACCACCACGCAAGGCCTGGTCATCACAGGCTACGTCACCAGCCAAGTCACGACTGCCCCATTCGACCGAAAGCTGGTCAGGCAGGCTCGCGACGATGCCGCGGCCTTCGTCGCCAGCGACGGCCTGATTCACGGAGCACGCCTGGAAGCAGCACTCAAGTCGCTGCGCCATGACGGCGGCCGTCAATCTGTCGGCGACCTTGAACTGGCAGAAGCAATTCTCGTCCAATCACTAAATCTGACTCCCTGCATTTCCGGAGATGCTCCATGCGTAAACCGCTGATCGCCGCTACCCTCGGCATGTTGCTGCTGGCCGACCTGGCCCAGGCACAAACTCTGGTGGCCACCAGCAACATCATCGTGCGGGCCTTTGGCCGCTCGATCGACTTCACCTCTGACACCACCACCTCGATCCGCGACTCCAAGGTCGTGCGTGAAGCCCATGACGATGCCGCCAGCTTCGTCGCCAGCAACGGTGATATTCGTGGCGCCCAGCTTGAGGCCGCCTTCAACACCCTGCGCGAACGCGTGCCTGAAGCGCGCGGCGCCAGCGACCAGGTGCTGGCCGAAGCCATCCTGGCGCTGTGAACCGCGTACGTGCCTGGTTGCTCGGCTGCGCCCTGACGCTGCTGGGCACGCCCGCCCTGGCCGGCCTGCAGCTCGAGCTGCAGGCAGCCGGCCTGGCCCCACAGCAGGCTCAAGCCACCCAAGCCCTGCTTGATGAGGCTTTGGCCAAGCTCCCTCCCCGCTTCAAGCAACGACTCGACCGGCGCATTGAGGTCAGCTGGAGCGACAACATGCCAGCCGATGCCTACGGGCAGGCCTCCTTGGTCTCGACCCTGCAGCTAAACCGGCGCCTGCTGCCCGGCCTGACTGACGGCAGTGCTGCACAGGAGCGCACCAACCGTCCGCATGGCACGGTGCGTGAGGAGTTGCTGGCTACAGTCCTGCACGAACTTACCCACATATACGACCGAGCCCGGCTCTGGCCCAGTGCTGAACATTCGCTGATCGCCCGCTGCAAGCGCCAGCAAGGCACCGTTGGCAAGGTCGGTCTTCCCGAGCAATGCCGCGGCCAGGCCGAGCGCCGCTTTACCCTGAGCGACGACCCGCGCCTGCTCGACCTGGCCGGCTGGCAGCAATACGTCGGCCGCCGCGGTGAGCGCGAACAGCACAATGGCCAGTTCCTGCGCAGCCCCGACAGCTATGAGCTGAGCAGCCCCAAGGAATACATCGCGGTCAACATGGAGTACTTCCTCCTGGACCCGAGCTACGGCTGCCGTCGGCCAGCACTCAATCAGTACCTGGCTGATCATTTCGGCTGGGCGCCCGAGCAGGCAACGTGCGCCAAGGGCTTGCCATTCCTCAACGCCGGCAGCGACTTCGCCCGCCAGCCGTTGGGCGAAATCGACCCGGAACGGGTCTATGAGGTGGACTTTCTCCTGGCCGAGGCCAACCAGAACCTGGTGAGCCGTTGGGGCCACAGCATGCTGCGCCTGGTGATCTGCAAACCCGGCCGGCCTCGCGGGCCAGACTGCCGACTGGACCTCGACCAGCACCTGGTGCTCTCCTACCGTGCTTTCGTCAATGACGTTCAACTGTCCAGCTGGGATGGTCTGGTTGGCGCCTATCCGTCGAGGCTGTTCGTGCTACCGCTGGCCCAAGTGATCGACGAATACACCAAGACCGAACTGCGCAGCCTGGCGTCGGTGCCGTTGAAGCTCAACCGCGACGAAATTGAAAATCTGGTACGCCAGGCCGCCGAGATGCACTGGAGCTATGACGGCAACTACTGGTTCCTGTCCAACAACTGTGCGGTGGAGTCACTGAAGCTTCTGCGCAGCGGCACCGCCAACCCGCGCCTGAACGACCTCGACAGCATCATGCCCAACGGTTTGCTTGCAGTATTGAAGGGCCGGGGGCTGGCCGATACCAGCGTGCTCGACGACCCGCGCGAAGCCTTGCGCCTGGGCTACCGTTTCGACTCGTATCGCGACCGCTATCAAGCGATGTTCGATGTGCTGAAGCAACAGCTGCCAGTCAAGCAGGACAAGGTCGAGGACTGGCTGGCCCAGGACGCCGAACAGCGCCGCGGCTGGTTCTTGCAAGCCGACCTGCGCACCAGCGCCGCCTTGCTTCTGCTGGAACAGGCCAGCCTGCGCCGCCAACTGCTGCTGGCTCAGGATGAAGTGAAGCAGCGCTATCTGAATGCGGCCGCGCTGAAAGATGGCAGTATCAACAAGGCCGACCAGACCCTGAAGCAGATGCTCGCCAACAGTGGCTTCCTCAGCCGCCCGGCCGAACTGCTGGATACAAAGGGATACGGGCTGCCGCAGCCGGATGAGCGCAAGCATCTGGAAAAAGTCAGTAGTGAACGGCAGGCCCAGTTGCTGCGCTTGAGCACTGACCTGGACAGAGAAGTCAGGGCGCTGCTGGAGCCTTCGCGGGCCAAGGAAATTGCTGCGGTCGAGGCCAATGTGAAGCTGATTGGTGAGCACCTGCGGGCGCTGCACAAGGCAGCAGGCGGCCTGCAACTGCCTTGATTGCCCTCCTGGCCCTGTCGCCGGCAAACCGGCGACAGGGCGGGCAATGCCATCCAGAGGCTAGCGTTTTTCCTCTTCCTCTTCAGGCAAACCTTCATCCACATGCAGCCAGGGCAACCGGCTCCCGGTCCAAATGTGCCGCGTGGCCCGCACCCGTTCCGGGTGGTCCAGCGTCGCTACCGTCACATCGATGCTGCCCGGGCTATGCGACGTCACCAACGCCACATGTGCACCACAATCACCGCAGAAGTAGCGCTTGCAACTGGCCGGAGCCACATAGCACTGCGGCCTGCCCGCCACCCATTGGAAACCGGAGCGAGGCACGGTGAGCCAGGTCACCAGCAGGCCGCCGCTGACCCGCCTGCAGATCGAGCAATGGCAATGGGCGATATCCGTCAACTCACCCTTCAAGCAATAGCGCAAGGCGCCGCAATGGCAGCCACCTTCAGTTACATCAGACATCTCCTACCTCCCGTCGCCCTTTTCCTGGCGAAAGCTGGCTGAAAGCTTGCCCCCATAGGATAGCCACCACTACCGGCACAAGACCGGTCAGCCAGGGCACCCGGAATCTTCCGCGCCCGGCCCAATCAACAACAACAATGGTGATTCTGATGTATTCCTGTGCCCGCCCTTTCGCAGTCCCCCCCCGCTTGCTCCCCGCGCAGCGCTCAACGCGCTGATTCGCCCGATCGACTTTCCTTTCGCCGCGCCACGCCTGGAGTATTGCCATGCTGACCTTCCTCGGCTTTGCCATGGTCATCACCTTCATGTACCTGATCATGACCAAGCGCCTGTCGGCCTTGATCGCGCTGATCCTGGTACCGATCCTGTTCGCCCTGTTCGGTGGTTTTTCCGCCAAGATCGGCCCGATGATGCTCGAAGGCATCAGCAAGCTCGCGCCCACCGGCGTCATGCTGATGTTCGCCATCCTTTACTTCGCCCTGATGATCGACTCCGGCCTGTTCGACCCGGCGGTGCGCAAGATCCTCAAGCTGGTCAAGGGCGACCCGCTGAAAGTCTCGGTCGGCACCGCCGTGCTGGCCCTGGTGGTCTCGCTGGACGGTGACGGCGCCACCACCTACATGATCTGCTGCGCCGCCATGCTGCCCCTGTACAGCCGCCTGGGCATGAGCCCGCGGATCATGGCCGGCCTGATCATACTCGCCGGTGGGGTAATGAACATGACCCCATGGGGCGGCCCTACTGCCCGCGCAGCCAGTGCCCTGCACGTAGACCCTTCGGACATTTTCGTACCGATGATCCCGGCCATGGTCTTTGGCGTGCTGGCGATCCTGGCCATCGCCTACATGTACGGCAAGCGTGAGCGTGCCCGCCTGGGTGAACTGCACCTGCCTACCGACGACATCGATCACAGCGAAATCACCGTGTCGCAGTTCCCCGACGCACGCCGGCCGAAGCTTCTGTGGTTCAACGGTGCGCTCACCGCTGCGCTGATGGCTGCACTGATCGCAGGCCTGCTACCACTGCCGGTGCTGTTCATGATCGCCTTCAGCATCGCCATGATCGTCAACTACCCTTGCCTTCAGCAGCAGAAGGACCGTATTGCCGCCCACGCTGGCAGCGTACTCGCCGTGACCGGGCTGATCTTCGCCGCCGGTATCTTCACCGGCATCCTGTCGGGCACCGGCATGGTCGAGGCCATGTCCAAAAGCTTGCTGGCGGTCATTCCCGAAGCGCTGGGCCCTTACCTGGCGGTGATCACCGCGATCGTGAGCATGCCGTTCACCTTCTTCATGTCCAATGACGCCTTCTATTACGGCGTGCTGCCGGTGCTGGCCGAAGCGGCCAGCCACTACGGCATCAGCCCGGTGGAAATGGCCCGCGCTTCGATCGTCGGCCAGCCGGTACACCTGCTGAGCCCGCTGGTACCCTCGACCTACCTGCTGGTGGCGCTGGCAGGCATCGAATTCGGTGATCATCAGCGCTTCACCCTCAAGTGGGCAGTACTGGTGTGCATGTGCATAATGCTCGCCGCACTGCTGATGGGCATTTTTCCGCTGTTCAGCAGTCTGTAAATAAACGCCTGTCACCGCAACGCGAAGTGCCCTGTGCAGGGGCGCTTCGCCACTATCGTTCGAAGGAATACACATGGAATGGCTGACCAGCCCGGAAATCTGGGTTGCCTTTTTCACCCTCACTGCGCTTGAGATCGTTCTCGGTATCGACAACATCATCATGATCTCGATTCTGGTCAGCCGCATGCCCAAGCACATGCAGGCGCGCACCCGAATCTTCGGCCTGGCCCTGGCCATGGTCACCCGCATTTTGCTGTTGCTGTCGATCACCTGGGTCATGCGCCTGACTGCCGACCTGTTCGTGGTATTCGGCCAGGGCATCTCGGGCCGCGACCTGATTCTGTTCTTTGGCGGCCTGTTCCTGCTGTGGAAAAGCTCGCAGGAGATCTACCACGGCCTGGAAGGCGAGGACGAAAGCGGTGACGAGCCCAAGGGCAAGGGCGGCACGTTCCTCTTCACCATCATTCAGATCGCCATCATCGACATCGTGTTCTCCCTGGACTCGGTGATCACTGCTGTAGGCATGGTTTCGCATGTGCCGGTGATGGTCGCAGCAATCATCGTTGCAGTACTGGTGATGATGTTGTGCGCCGGTGCCATCAGCAACTTCATCGACAAGCACCCTTCGCTGAAGATGCTTGCGCTTTCGTTCCTGATCGTCGTAGGTACCGTGCTGATTGCCGAATCTTTCGATGTGCACGTGCCCAAGGGCTACGTCTACTTCGCCATGGCGTTCTCCCTGGGGGTGGAGGCCATCAACATCCGCATGCGCACCGCCATGGCGCGCAAGCGCGGCAAGGAGCAAGACGCAGTTAAATTGCGCAAGGACATTCCGGGTCAGTAAGCACCGCGAACGCAGTATTCGAGGGCCCTCATCAGGGCCCTTTTTCATGCCTTGGGTTTCGTGACAGACAGGTTTCAAATACTGGCCGAGCATGCCAAGCTGGCGACAGGCCCGCAAAACAACTAAAGCTTGAGTAAGCACTGGATAAAAACACCCACCCCCGGGCCAGGCTTACCGCTTCACCCATTGGCTCCGCCTTTGGAGCCCGGATAAGAGGGGGGCTACACCATGCTGACCCTGCTCAACCTGCTTTCCGCCGTCGCGTTGCTGGTATGGGGCACGCACATCGTCCGTACCGGCATCCTGAGAGTGTTCGGCTCCAACCTGCGCCGGGTCCTGAGCCAGAACATGAACCGGCGGCCATTGGCATTCATCGCCGGTATCCTGGTCACGGCCGTAGTGCAGAGCAGCAACGCGACCGCCATGCTGGTGACGTCATTCGTGGGTCAGGGCTTGATGGCCATGACCCCGGCCTTGGCAATCATGCTCGGTGCAGATGTCGGCACTGCACTGATGGCCAGGGTGCTTACCCTGGACCTTTCATGGCTCTCGCCGTTGCTGATATTCCTGGGTGTGATCTTTTTTCTGTCGCGCAAGCAAACGCGCGCGGGCCAGCTGGGCCGGGTAGGCATCGGCCTGGGTCTGATCATTCTGGCGCTGGAACTGATCGTTCAGGCGGCCACCCCCATCACCCAGGCTCAGGGTGTGAAAGTACTGTTCGCCTCATTGACCGGAGACATCCTGCTCGATGCTTTGGCTGGCGCAGTGTTCGCCATGGTTTCGTACTCCAGCCTGGCAGCAGTGCTGCTGACCGCCACCCTGGCCGGCGCTGAACTGATCAGCCTGCCAGTGGCCATCGGCCTGGTGGTCGGCGCCAACATCGGCAGCGGGCTGCTGGCCTTTCTCAGCACCAGCATGCAGAACGCCGCGGGCCGGCGAGTGGCCTTGGGCAGCCTGTTGTACAAGCTGATCGGCCTGGTGCTGATCATTCCGGTGCTCAATCCACTGGTGGCGTGGATGGACTCGCTGAGCTTCAGCCCACAGGAGCTGGTGATCGGCTTCCACCTGCTCTACAACACGCTGCGTTGCCTGGTCCTGCTGCCCACCGTCAAGCCCATGGGGCGCCTGTGCAACTGCTTGTTGCCGGAGCGCGAGAACGGTAACGGCCAAGTGCGCCCACGCCACCTGGACGCCTCGGCACTCACCACACCCAGCCTGGCCTTGGCCAATGCTGCCCGCGAAACGTTGCGCCTGGGCGATATCGTCGACAGCCTGCTCGAGGCCATGCTCAACGCCCTGCGCGGCACCCAGACCGCCCTCCCACAGCAGGTCCGTGCCCTGGGCGAAGATGCCGAAGCGCTGTACAGCGCCATCAAACTGTACCTGGCCCAAATGCCCCGGGAAGACCTCAGCGATCAGGACAACAGGCGCTGGGCCGAAATCATCGAACTGGCGATCAACCTCAAGCTGGCCTGTGACCTGGTCGAACGCATGCTGCGCAAGGTCCAACAGCAGAAGACCAGCCAACGCCGGGAGTTTTCCCAGGTCGGCCTGCAAGAGCTGGCCGGCCTGCAAGAGCAATTGCTGACCAACCTGCGCCTGGGCCTTTCGGTATTTCTCAGCGCCGACCCAGAGAGCGCACGCTTGCTGTTGCGGGAAAAACGCCGCTTCCGTGCCCAGGAAAGACGCCTGGCCCATGCCCATGTCAGCCGCCTGCAACGCAAGGTAGTGCAAAGTATCGAGACCAGTTCGCTACACTTGGAGCTGATCGCTGACATGAAGCGGTTGAACTCTTTGTTCTGCAGCAGTGCCTATGTGGTACTGGGTGGCTCGGACACCGGCGGGCTAATGCTCGACAGTGTGCCGGACGAAGCCCGCCTACCCTGATCTCGCCTACCTGGAGACCCAAGCTCGCCCATGCGTTGCCTGACCTTCGTTTGCCTGCTGATCTGTAGCCTGCACTCCTTCGCCCTCGATCGTTCGCGGGTCGAGGGCTACCTGCTGCCCAACGGTCTGCAGGTTATTCTTAAATCCGGCTACGAACGCGATCATGTGGCGATCCGCCTGGTGGTGGGTGTGGGCCTGGACGACTTCGACTGCGAGCAGAAAGAGCTGCCGCACCTGCTCGAGCACTTGCTGTTCAGCGGCATCGACGAGACCGGTGAGGGCGGCCTGGAAGAGCGCCTGCAGGCTTTGGGTGGCGAATGGAATGCCTTCACCAGCAGCGCCGACACCACCTTCGTCATCGAGGCCCCGGCGCGCAACCAGCGCAAAGTGCTCGACCTGCTGCTGGCGGTACTGCGCGACACCCGCATCGACGCCAAGGCGTTGGCCACGGCCAAGCGCATCATCGAACGTGAAGACGGCGGCCACTACGGCCACCTGCAACGTTGGCTCGACCGCCAGGACATCGGTCATCCGGCCAGCGATCAGTTGGCAACCGAACTGGGCCTCAAATGCCCGGAACGCTCCAACCTCGATGGCATGACGCTGGAGCAGGTGCAGGCCCTGCGTGATCGCTGGTACGCCGCCAACAACATGACCTTGATCATGGTTGGCGGCCTCGATCGGCTGCTGCCGGCCTACCTGGAGCGCACCTACGGCGAGCTGCCCGCCACCGAGCCGCAGGAGCGGCGCAACCTGGAAAGCATCAGCCAGCAGGCCGAACAGCGACGCGACCTGACCCGTGGTTTTCTGGGCGACAGCGTCAAACTGCACTGGTTGTTCATCGAGCCGGTACTGGACAACGACCACCAGTCGACCCTCGACCTGCTCTCACGCTATCTGGACTGGGCCCTGTACGACCAGTTGCGCCTGCGTAACGGCCTGTCCTATGGGCCTTCGGCACAACGCGAAAGCTTTGGTGACAGCGGCCTGCTCAGCCTGAACGCTGACCTTGAGCGCGATGACGTCGACGAGGCGGTCAAGGTGATGCAGAAACTGTTCGACCACTTGCGCGAGGACGGCCTTGATCCGGATACATTCGCCCGTATCAAGGAGGCCGCCGTCGCCAAGGAAAGCTGGAGCACCCAGGGCAACAGCGCGCTGGCCGATTATTACTGGGGGGCACTCAACGCCTACAGCAACGGGCGCTTTGCCGACCCGGCCCGGCAGCTGCGACAGGTCAGCCTGGAGCAGGCCAACGAGGCGCTGAAGGCATTGCTCAAGGATGAGGGTTATCTGCGCATCGAGAAGCCGTTGCTTGGGTATGACGAGCTGTATGGGCTGATTGCGCTGCTACTGGGGGTGATCCTGGCTGCCGGGCTGCTACGTCGCCGGCGTACTTCACCCCAACCACCGAGCGGTGCTACACGGCAGCGGTGATTCGGCGGTATCCTTTCGCCAGTACCGGCCTCTTCGCGGGTTTACCCGCGACGGCGCGGCACAGTCACCCTATCACTCTGTTGTATACCCATGCCCCCTATTCCCCATATCGTCCAGCGCGTCATCGAACTGCTCAAACGCTACCCCGGCATCATCGCGCTCGGCGGTTTCCTCTCCGGTATCGGCAGCTTCATTCTGGTCGACCGCCAGGCCAGCCTGGCCAGCTGGGTCGCCATTCTCATGCTGGTGAGCTGGATCTGGCTGATGCTGGAGAACACCCTGACAGGCCTGTTCGCCCGTACCTTCAAACGGGAAATTCCTCAGCCGCTGCTGCGCTACGCGACGCAGATGATCCACCAGGAAAGCCTGTTCTTCGTACTGCCGTTCTTTTTCATCACCACCACCTGGAACAGTGGCCAACTGGTATTCACCGGCCTGCTCGGTGCCGCCGGGCTGGTCTCGATCATCGACCCGCTGTACTACAAGTGGCTGGCACCGCGGCGCTGGCTGTTCATGGCGCTGCACACCCTCACCCTGTTCGCCGCGCTGTTGACGGCCCTGCCGATCATCCTGCACCTGACCACCGCGCAAAGCTTCAAGCTGGCACTGGTTGCAGCCATGGTGCTGTCGTTCCCGAGCCTGGCCAGCAGTTTCCCGATCAACACCTGGCGCCGTGGCGTGGCGCTGGTACTGGTGACCCTCGCGGTCGGCGGGGGCGGTTGGTTACTGCGCTCGTGGGTCCCACCGGCCACCCTGTGGATGACCGAAGTGGCGGTCAGCACAGAGGTATTGAACCGCCAGCCCGGCGAATCGCTGGATGAAGTTGCCGCCAGCCGCATTCGCAGCAGCGGCCTGTATGCCTACACCGCCATCAACGCACCGCGCGGCCTCAACGAGCGCATCTACCACGTGTGGCAGAAGGACGGCAAGGAAGTGGACCGTATCGCCCTGGATATCCATGGCGGGCGCAAGGAAGGCTACCGTGCGTGGACCCACAAGCAGAACTTCCCGCCAAACCCCGCAGGTAAATGGCAGGTGCGCGTACTGACCGAAGATGGCCAAGTGATCGGTGTGCTGCGCTTCAAGGTGGTAGACGACGCGCCGGCGAAGTAAGCGCTCCTGTGGGGGGCCGGCTTGCCGGCGATTGGGCCGCAACGCGGCCCCAACAGCACTCAGCACATTTCAACAAACCCCGCCATGCCTGCTGCGCTATGATCAGCCTCTACGCCTGTCAGATGCATGGAGCCTATGACCACCCCCAGCGCCACTCTGGACACCAGCAGCCAACCGGCCTGCCTGCGCATTGCCGGTGACTGGACCCTGGCCCACTACGCCAGCCTCAAGCGCGACAGCGAACACCTGCGCACCCAATACGGCGCGGACGCCGTAGCCGATCTCAGCCAACTGGGCCAGCTCGATACCGCCGGTGCCTCGCTACTGGCTGAGCTGCTGGGCTCTGAGCGCCTGTCGCACTGCACTCAACAGCTGCCCGCTGCCAGCCGCGCCCTGCTCAAGAACGTCTACTGCTCGGTTCAGGACTACTGCATCCCGGTAAAGGAACCCGAGCGCCCTGTGCTGCTCCTGCTGCTGGAGCGCATCGGCCGCGCGGTCAATACGTTGTGGCAAGACACCCTGCAGTTGCTCGGCTTCATCGGCCTGATCCTGGAAACCCTGCTGCGCCGGGCCTTGCAACCGCATCGCTGGCGGCTCACCCCGGTTGTCTCGCATATCGAGCAGACAGGTCTGGACGCCGCGCCTATCGTCGCGTTGCTGACGTTTCTGGTGGGCGCGGTGGTCGCCTTCCTCGGGGCGACCGTGCTGGCCGATTTCGGCGCAACCGTATTCACCGTCGACCTGGTGGCGTTCTCGTTCCTGCGCGAATTCGCCGTGTTGCTGACTGCCATCCTGATGGCCGGCCGCACAGCCAGTGCCTTCACTGCCCAGATCGGCTCGATGAAGGCCAACGAGGAGATCGACGCCATCCGTACCCTGGGCCTGAACCCGATCGAACTGCTGGTCGTACCCCGGGTGCTGGCACTGCTGATCTCGCTGCCGCTGCTGACCTTCGTCGCGATGATCTGCGGCATCGTCGGCGGTGCTGTGGTCTGCGCGCTTTCACTGGATATTTCGCCGGCCATGTTCCTCTCGCTGCTGCAAAGCGATATTGGCGTGCAGCACTTTCTCGTCGGCTTGGCCAAGGCACCCTTCTTTGCCTTCCTGATCGCGGCCATTGGCTGCCTGGAAGGCTTCAAGGTCAGCGGCAGCGCTGAGTCGGTAGGCGCCCATACCACCTCCAGCGTGGTTCAGTCGATCTTCGTGGTCATCGTGCTCGACGCAGTGGCTGCGCTGTTCTGCATGGAGATGGGCTGGTGAGTACCCCGGAAGCAGTGATCCAGGCGCGGGGCATCTGCAACCGCTTCGGCAGCCAGAGCGTGCACGAAAACCTCGATCTGGACCTTTACCGCGGTGAAATCCTGGCCGTGGTTGGCGGTTCGGGCAGCGGCAAGTCGGTGCTGTTACGCAGCATCATAGGGCTACGGCTGCCGAATGAAGGCCAGATCAAAGTGTTTGGCCAGAACCTGGCCGGCCTGCATGAAGAGCAACGCTCATTGGTCGAACGGCGCTTTGGCGTGTTGTTTCAGAAGGGTGCGCTGTTCTCCTCGCTGACCGTCACCGAGAACGTCGCATTGCCACTGATCGAGCATGCAGGCCTGTCGCGCGCCGATGCAGAGCACCTGGCCGGGGTGAAGCTGGCCTTGGCCGGCCTGCCGATTTCGGCCGCAGACAAATACCCCTCTTCACTGTCTGGCGGCATGATCAAGCGCGCCGCACTTGCCCGCGCACTGGCCCTGGACCCGGACATCCTGTTCCTTGACGAACCCACTGCCGGCCTCGACCCGATCGGCGCCGCCGCCTTCGACCAACTGATCCTCACCCTGCGCGACGCCCTGGGCCTGAGCGTGTTCCTCATCACCCACGATCTGGACACGCTCTACACCATCACTGACCGCATCGCGGTACTGTCGCAGAAGAAGGTGCTGGTGGCAGGCCCGCTGGCCCAAGTCGAACAGACCGACGACCCGTGGATTCACGATTACTTTCACGGCCCACGCGGACGGGCGGCTGAACAGGCCGCCAACCGTGCCGGGCAGGAGCGCTGAACGATGGAAACCCGAGCTCATCACGTCCTCATCGGCCTGGTCACCGTGCTGGTGGTGGCCGGTGCCATGCTGTTTGGCCTGTGGCTGACCAAGTCCAGCGTCGACGACGCCTTCAAGGACTACGAAGTGATCTTCAACGAAGCCGTCTCCGGGCTGTCCCGCGGCAGCCCCGTGCAATACAACGGCATCAAGGTCGGTGACGTGACCAGCCTGCGCCTGGACCCCAAGGACCCGCGCCGGGTGCTGGCCCGGGTTCGCCTGAGCGGCGATACCCCGGTCAAGGAAGACACCCAGGCGAAACTGACCCTCGCCGGCGTCACCGGCAACTCGTTCATCCAGCTCAGCGGCGGCACTCCGAAAAGCCCAGAGCTCAAGGGCAAAGACGGCAAGTTACCCGTGATAATCGCCTCGCCCTCCCCCATCTCGCAGCTACTCAATGACAGCAGCGACCTGGTCACCAACATCAACCTGCTGCTGCACAATGCGAACCAGATGTTCTCGGAAAACAATATCGACCGCCTGAGCAACACCCTGGCCAATCTGGAACAGACCACCAGTGCGTTCGCCAACCACAAAGGCGGCATTTCCCAGGCCATAGAACAGCTGGCCCAGGTCGGCAAACAGGCCAACGCCACGCTGGCCGAAACCCAAGCGCTGATGCGCAATGCCAACAGCCTGCTCGGCACCGAGGGCAAACAGGCCATCGGCAGCGCCGAGCAGGCCATGCAATCGCTGGCCGCCAGCACTGCGACCATCAACAGCCTGCTCAATGACAACCGCCAGTCCATCGACGACGGCGCGCAAGGCCTCAACCAGCTGACACCGGCCATCCGCGAACTGCGTGAAACCCTCAACTCACTCAAGGGCATTTCCCGACGCCTGGAAGCCGACCCGAGCGGCTACCTGCTTGGCCGCGACAACAACAAGGAGTTCCAGCCATGAAGCTGTCGCTGCGCCTGCTGGCCCTGACGGCCGCGCTGAGCCTGTCTGCCGCCTGCTCGATCCTGCCCCAGAGCGAGCCTGTGGACATCTACCGGCTGCCGGTCAACCAGGCCAGCCACAGCGCGACCCCGGTGCCATGGTCGTTACGCTTGAACAAGCCGCTGGCAAGCGAAGTGCTGGCCGGGCCACGCATCGCTGTGATCCCCAAGGGCGACGTGGTCAGCAGCTACAAAGGCGCCCGCTGGAGCGACCCGGTGCCGTTGCTGTTACGCAACCGCCTGCTCGATGGCTTCCAGCGCGACGGGCGTGTACAGCGTCTGAGCGCCGACGACAGCAACCTGCAGGCCGACTATGAACTGGCCGGTGAACTGCAGGCGTTTCAGAGCGAGTACCGGCCAACCGGTGCGGTGGAGGTGGTGATCCGCTATGACGCGCATCTGGTTCACGGGCGCAGCCAGCGAATCCTTGCCAGCAAGCGTTTCGAGGTGCGTCAGCTGCTGGCAGATACGCAGGTTTCGGCCGTGGTGGCCGGCTTCGGCATGGCCAACGATCAACTCGCCGCGCAGGTGGTGAACTGGACCGTCGCGCAAAGCGCTCAGGCTCAGGCTCAGGCAAAGAACCAGTAGCAGACCAGGATGGCCGCAATGACACCGGACAGTTCGGCCAGCAAGGCGCAACCTACGGCATGGCGTACGCGCTGGATGCCGACAGCACCGAAATACACCGCCAGCACGTAGAACGTGGTTTCGGTGCTGCCCTGAACGGTAGCGGCTACCAGTGCCGGGAAGCTGTCCACGCCGTGGGTCTGCATGGTCTCGATCAGCATCGCCCGCGCCGCACTGCCGGAGAACGGCTTGACCAATGCGGTCGGCAGGCCCTCGACGAAGCGGGTGTCCATACCCATCCAACTTACCGCGTGACGAATGCCATCCAATGCCAGCTCAAGGGCCCCGGAGGCGCGCAGCACACCAACGGCTACCAGCATGGCCACCAGGTAGGGCAGCAGGCTCTTGGCCACGTCGAACCCTTCCTTGGCGCCTTCGACAAAGGCCTCATACACCTTCACCCGCTTCAGCGCACCGATCACCAGGAACAGCATGATCACACCAAACAGCGTGAGGTTGCCCAGGACAGACGACAGGCTGGCCAGCGCAGCAGCCGACAGGGTACCGAGGAAGGCCATGAAGCCGCCCAGCAGCAGAGCACCCGGGATCATGTAGGCCAGCACCACCGGGTCCCACAGGCGCAAGCGCTGCATCACCGCCACCGACAGCAGACCGACCAGGGTCGAAACGCTGGTCGCCAGCAGGATCGGCAGGAACACCAGGGTCGGGTCAGTAGCGCCTTGCTGGGCGCGGTACATGAAGATGGTGACCGGCAGCAGGGTCAGCGATGAGGCATTGAGCACCAGAAACAGGATTTGCGCGTTGCTCGCGGTGGTGCTGCTGGGGTTGAGCTCCTGCAGGGCGCGCATGGCTTTCAGGCCGATCGGCGTAGCGGCGTTGTCCAGGCCCAGGCCGTTGGCAGCAAAGTTCATGGTGATCAGGCCCAGTGCCGGGTGGCCGGGTGGCACTTGCGGCATCAGCCGGGCGAACAGCGGGCCGAGCACTTTGGCCAGCCATTCCACGATACCGGCCTTTTCCGCAATCTTGAGGAACCCCAGCCAGAGGGTAAGGGTGCCGAACAGCAGGATCATGACTTCGACCGACAGCTTGGCCATGGCGAAGATGCTCTCGACCATCGCGGCGAAAATGCCGGCGTTGCCGCCCACCAGCCATTGAGCCAGGGCCGATACGGCCGCCACCAGGAAAAAGCCAAGCCAAAGGCCGTTGAGCATCCGTGTGTTCCCCCTGAAAAGTGCCTGAATGATAACGCACCAACGGCTGCTTTAGCCTGCGCTGGCCACATCGCCGGTTCGCCGGCGATGTGGCCCTTACAGACAGCAAAAAGCCCCGAATGAATCGGGGCTCAATGTTCAACGCGTCAGGTTCAGCGCTTGGCGGTCTCGCCAACCAGCGCCGCTTCCTTCTTGTCCGCAATCAGCGAGGCGTAGTATTGCTCGCCCTTGGCGGCGTCGTACATGCCTTCCCAACGAGCGATCACCAGGGCAGCCAAGGCATTGCCGACCACGTTCAGAGCGGTACGCGCCATGTCCATGATGCGGTCGACACCTGCGATGAAGGCCAGGCCTTCCAGCGGGATGCCTACGCTGCCCAAGGTTGCCAGCAGGACCACGAACGATACGCCCGGCACACCGGCAATACCCTTGGAGGTCACCATCAGGGTCAGCACCAGCAGCAATTGCTGGCTCCAGGACAGGTCAATGCCGTACAGCTGGGCGATGAAGATCGCCGCGATGCTCTGGTACAGGGTCGAGCCGTCGAGGTTGAACGAGTAACCGGTCGGTACCACGAACGAGCAGATCGACTTCGGCGCACCGTACTTTTCCATCTTCTCGATGACACGCGGCAGCACGGTTTCGGAGCTGGACGTGGAGTAGGCCAGGATCAGCTCATCTTTCATGATGCGCATGATCTTGATTACCGAGAAGCCAAAGATGCGTGCGACAAGGCCCAGCACCATGAAGGCGAAGAAGGCGATGGCGAAGTACACCAGCAGCACCAGCTTGGCCAGCGGCAGCAGCGAGCTGAAACCGAAGTTGGCGACCGTCACGGCGATCAGGGCGAATACGCCGATCGGGGCGTAGTTCATGATCATGTGGGTGACCTTGAACATGGTCTCCGACACGCCCTGGAAGGTACGCACCAGTGGTTCACGCAGGTCGGCCTGCAGGCTCGACAGGCCCAGGCCGAACAGCACCGAGAAGAAGATGATCGGCAGCATCTCGCCACGCATCAGCGCCGCGAAGATGTTCGACGGGATCAGGTTCAGCAGGGTCTCGATGAACGCATGCTCATGCTGCACCTCGGCGGCGGTCGCCTGGTACTTGGAGATGTCGACGGTGCCCAGGGTGCTCATGTCGATGCCGGCGCCCGGGTGGAACAGGTTTGCCAGCACCAGGCCGACAACGATGGCGATGGTTGTCACCACCTCGAAGTAGATGATGGTCTTCAGGCCGATGCTGCCCAGTTTCTTCGCGTCGCCAACCCCGGCGATGCCCACGATCAGCGACGAAATCACGATCGGGACGACGATCATCTTGATCAGGCGAATGAAGATGTCACCGGCGGGCTGGAGAACGTTGCTGATCCACCATGCCTTTTCTGCACTGAAATGATTCAGTAGCGCGCCGATTGCAACGCCCAGGATCAGACCGATGACGATCTGCCAGGCGAGGCTCAATTTTGCCTTCTTCATGTCTTTACCCTTTGTTCTAGTGATCACGGGCACCGACCGGAAAAGCCCGTAACAGAGCCGTTGGCAACGTCACGGGCATCGTACAGCTTCCGTCCGGAGGCCTCATGTAAGGACACCGCAAGCGAGCGACAGGGCGCTCGGGCCAGCGAAAAGGCGGCAACTATTGCGATGGGCAAGGACGAAATCTAATGCCGGAAGCGCATACCCCATGCCGATTCGACATACAGCAATGCGTCAAAATGAGGCATTCGCAAGTCATTGATTTATAACGTTCGGAAACCCGAACACGACCAAACCGCCAGATCTCGGCTGATTTGGCAGTACGCAAAAGAGGACATTGATGGCCTGTTCGACAATCCGAATGGCCGAAATGACACCTGACAACGGCAGCGTTGAGCGAAAAAAAATTGATGTGCGGTCAAGACAAAATGTGTCTCAGCAGGAAAAAGCTGAAAGGGAGATGTTGAAATGAAGATGGCATCTCGGAAGTCAGGCCAGCTCTATGTGGGAAAACTCACTGCTGACCTGAACCTCCGATTTTGCCTTGCCTGACCCGGCCCATTGCTGGAGGCACTCCCTGTACCCCTAGGCCACTCCGATCCTGCAACAATCAGAACAGCCCGGCCCCTTGGTCATGTGCGGCCCCTCCTCGGGGCAGCGCATCATAGAAGCGAGAACTATAGAAAGGTTCCACTTCTATTACGTGACAGTGCGCGACCAATCGTCCCTGACACTCAGTACCAGTTCGGGTCACGCTTGAGCTGCTCCTTCAGCATCGCCTGCATGCCTTCATCCGGCTCACCCAGCCAACGATACTGCGCATGGCGGGTTGGGGCCTTGTCACTCGGCAGGCCCTCGGGTACCTCCACCAGCATCCCGTAGGCATCGTCCTTGTCCCAGCTGAACGCTACGATCAGGCGTTTGTAGGTGCAGTTGTCCTTGGACTCACACAGCGGTCCGACCAGATATTTGTCACCATCCTCGGTCACCGCGGACATCTGCTGCTGCGCACTGCCCGTCAGGTTGATCACCCAGTCGGGCAGGCGTTCCTCGCCTTTGATCGCGTCCTGCCAGGTCTCCCGGTACTCAGGGTCAGAGCCGAGCAACTTGTCGGCGCTGACCTGGCCATCATTGGCCGCCATCGCCGCTGCGCTACCCCCCAACAGCAGAGCGGCAGCTACGGCGTTGCAAAGCTTCCTGCTCATCGTCAACCTCGACCACGTCCAAAGAAGAAGGAGGCTACGAACAGGACCAGGAAGACAATGAACAGGATCTTCGCGATACCCGTGGCAGCGCCGGCGATACCACCGAAGCCGAGTACGGCGGCGACAATGGCGATGATGAGGAAAGTGATAGCCCAACTCAGCATGATGCTTCTCCTTTCTTTTTTGAAATCGATCCGGTCGGTGTCGAAACCGCAGCGCCTTAGAACACCCAGCGTTGCTGGGGCACGACTTTTTCGACTGTGGCCGGCGAGGTGTTGGCCGAAGGCAGCTTTTGCGCTGCCCTCACCAATGTGTTGGCACGTGTAGCCTGGATTTGCGCCAGCAGCGCAGTCTGCGCCGCAACCTGCTCAGTGAGTCGCGCGGTCTGCCAGCTGTAGTAAAAAAGGCCTGCGGCCAAAGCCAGCAGCAACGCCATCCCCAGTATCAGGAACTGGCGCAGTGGCAGTGCGGCGATCTGCGAACGGTTGACGGATTGGCGGTTCATGCCGGCTTCTCCTGCTGTAATTTTTCTATTCAAACCTGAACAGGTAATTGCAGCCTGCGTGCCAGTGGCTCGATTTCTAATAAATCCTTATAAATCAGATAGTTATACAAACACATGATTGGGCCTGAGGACGTATCCTGCACGATGCCCGTCTTGGCGTCGTGCGTATTGCACGATTCATCCTTCAACCTTGGTCGCCACCTTGAGCAGATCGGCATCCACCCCACGTACGCCAATGATTTGCCGCGCGATCTCAACGGCGATGGTTTTCTGCTCGCTGCTGACCACCTCACCCGACAGCCGCACCATGCCGCCCTCACTGGCAACCTTGATGTTCAGGCCATCAAGGTTGCGGCTGAAGCGGAAGCTGTTCTGGATCTTGTCGATCACCCAACTGTCACTTGGCTGCGGCCCGGTGGACACGCCCACCGGCGTTTCGCGAGCCTGGGCCATGGCTGCGGAATCCAGACTGACCAGGTTGTTGACCAGGTACACACCGTCAGTGGTCCGCGCCACCACCCCAGCCAGTTCCTTGGCTTCAGCGCTGTCGACCTTGCCGCGCAGGGTGATCACACCTTCACTGCTCTGTACCTCGATAGGCGCCTTCTGCGTCGTACGGCTCCACAGCAGACGGGCACGAATGACGGCAGCCAGGGTTGCATCCTCAAGACGCTGAGCGTAAGCCCGCAATTCGAGCGGGCGCTCGACCAGCCCGGCGTTGACCTGCAACTGGTTATCGACCTGCTCGATGCCTCGAGTCGCCTGTGCGACGTGTTCGGCCAGCTGGCGCTCAACCTCATTCTCGACCTCACCCGTCAGGCGTGCCCGCTGGCCATCCACCTCGACCTCAATGCGAAACGGGTTGAGCATGCGGTTGAGTGCCAGCGCAGTCTGTAGGGAGCCCTCCAGGCGGGCATCCTGAACCGGGTCGGCAAACGCTGGGCTGCAAATGGATAACAGGCTGGCCGTCAACACAGCCGTTCGAGTGGTAAAAGGCATGACCGCACTCCTTCTGTAGGCTAAATCCACAAATCATCGCAACCAATGTGCCACCTCAATGCTCTAAGGCAATCATTGAGATATCGCGGGTTCACGGCATTCTTTGGCCATTGGCTAGCATGCATAGGACAGAATCCTTCAGAATTGACCATGCAACTTGCCCGATTTTTCCCACACTAAATGAAGATCTTTCCCAAAGGAGCGCTGGAAATGGAATCAGCCCAGGACAACCAAGGCCGTATTCTGCTTGTGGATGACGAGTCCGCGATCCTGCGCACCTTCCGCTACTGCCTCGAAGATGAGGGCTACAGCGTGGCCACCGCCAACAGTGCCGCGCAGGCCGAAGCCTTGCTCCAGCGCCAGGTGTTCGACCTGTGCTTCCTCGACCTGCGTCTGGGTGAAGACAACGGCCTGGATGTGCTGGCACAGATGCGCATCCAGGCACCGTGGATGCGGGTGGTGATCGTCACCGCGCATTCGGCCATCGACACTGCAGTCGATGCGATCCAGGCCGGTGCCGCCGACTACCTGGTCAAACCCTGCAGCCCCGACCAGTTGCGCCTGGCCACCGCCAAACAGCTGGAAGTCCGCCAATTGTCGGCACGCCTGGAGGCGCTCGAAGGTGAAGTGCGCAAGCCCAAAGACGGCCTGGACTCGCATAGCCCGGCAATGATGGCCGTGCTGGAAACCGCACGTCAGGTAGCCACCACCGACGCCAACATCCTCATTCTTGGCGAATCGGGGACCGGCAAGGGCGAACTGGCCCGCGCCATTCACAGCTGGAGCAAGCGTGCACGCAAGGCCTGCGTGACCATCAACTGCCCGTCGCTGAACGCCGAGCTGATGGAGAGCGAATTGTTCGGCCACACCCGCGGCGCATTCACTGGCGCCAGTGAAAGCACGCTGGGCCGCGTCAACCAGGCCGATGGCGGCACGCTGTTCCTCGACGAGATCGGCGATTTCCCCCTGACATTGCAACCCAAGTTACTGCGTTTCATCCAGGATAAAGAGTATGAGCGGGTAGGCGACCCTGTCACCCGACGCGCCGATGTGCGCATCCTCGCGGCGACCAACCTGAACCTGGAAGAAATGGTCCGCGAAAGCCGCTTCCGTGAAGACCTGCTCTACCGCCTGAACGTCATCACCCTGCACCTGCCGCCCCTGCGCGAGCGCAGTGAGGACATCCTTACCCTGGCCGATCGCTTCCTCGCCCGTTTCGTCAAGGAGTACGCGCGCCCTGCCCGCGGCTTCAGCGACGAAGCCCGCGCCGCGCTGCTCAATTACCGTTGGCCTGGCAATATCCGCGAACTGCGCAACGTGGTCGAACGCGCCAGCATCATCTGCCCACAGGACCGGGTGGAGATCATTCACTTGGGTATGGGCGAGCAACCTGCCGGCAGCGCTCCCCGGGTTGGTGCGGCGCTGAGCCTGGATGAACTGGAGCGTGCCCACATCGGCGCTGTGCTGGCAGCCAGTGACACACTGGACCAGGCCGCCAAGACCTTGGGTATCGATGCCTCGACCCTGTACCGCAAGCGTAAGCAGTACAACCTATGAAATGGCCGATGAAGCTGCGTACGCGGCTTTTCCTCAGCATTTCAGCGCTGATCACAGTCGCTCTGCTGGGCCTGATGCTAGGTTTGGTCAGCGTGTTGCAAATGACTGCCGCGCAGCAAGCTTCGGTGAGCAATACCACCCATGTCCTGGAAATAGGCTTGAAGCTTCGGCAGAACCTGGGCGAGCAACTGATGCTCATCCTCGATGCGCAAACTTCGCCTCAGAGCCTGCGAGCGCTGCAAGACAATTTCCAGGACCTGCTTGACCAAGGGCTTGCACAAGGCGGTGAACGTACCGGCTTCAACAAGGCCAGCAGCAACTATCAGGCCTTCCTGAGTGCCTATCGCCAAAGCCCTGCACCGGCAAACAGCATGGGTGCCGACCAGCCACTGGGCGCCGCGTTCAACCAAGTGCGCACCGACCTGATCGATTCGCACAAGCTTGCCATCGATTACATCACTCGCAGCGAACAACTGTCCCGCGACCGCGCTTTACTGGTCAGTGGTGTACTCGGCCTGACGGGCTTGGTGGTGCTTATGCTCGGCTTCTTTACCGCACACAACATCGCCCGCCGCTTCGGGCAACCCATCGAAGCCCTGGCCAAGGCCGCAGATCAACTCGGCCAAGGTAACTTCGATGTCACGTTGCCCGTCAGCCAAGCCATAGAAGTCAACCAGCTGACCCGCCGCTTCGGGCTGATGGCCGAGGCGCTGCGCAAGCACCAGGAGACCAACGTCGATGAACTGCTGGCCGGCCAACAACGCCTGCAGGCTGTGCTCGACAGCATCGACGATGGCCTGCTGATCATCGACCGCCAAGGCAACCTGGAGCATCTCAACCCGGTCGCCCAGCGCCAGCTCGGCTGGAGCAACAACCGCCTGGGCAGCCCCTTGGCAGAGGCACTGCAGCGCCCAGAGCTGGAGCAACAGCTGCGCCAGGTGCTGCGCGGCGGTAGCCTGGACCGCCCACCTGAGGACCTGAGTATCGAGGTTGATGAAGAGTCACGCCTGCTGTCCTACAGCCTGACCCCGGTCAGCCACCCGCAAGGACCGATTCTCGGTGCCGTGATGGTGCTGCACGATGTGACCGAGCAGCGCGCTTTCGAGCGTGTGCGTAGCGAGTTCGTACTGCGCGCCTCCCACGAACTGCGTACGCCGGTCACCGGCATGCACATGGCCTTCGGCCTGCTGCGAGAGCGCGTGAAGTTTCCACCTGAGGCGCGTGAGAATGACCTGTTGGAGACCATCGGCGAGGAAATGCAGCGCCTGACCCAACTGATCAACGACCTGTTGAATTTTTCACGCTACCAGAGCGGGCTGCAAAAACTCGAACTCGCCCCCTGTGCCATCGACGAACTGCTCGAACGTGCCCAGGTACGGTTCAGCGAGCAGGCATCAGTCAAGCAGATCGAGCTGATCAAGGCGCTGGAGCCGCCGCTGCCTCGGATCCAGGCCGACATCGCCCAACTGGATCGTGTGCTCGACAACCTGCTGCACAACGCCATTCGGCATACCGGCAGCGGGGGGCGAATCCGCCTGCATGCGCGACGCCACGCGGAGCGCGTCATCATCAGCGTCGAGGACAATGGCGAAGGCATTGCCTACGGACAGCAGGGGCGCATTTTCGAACCCTTTGTACAGGTAGGGCGCAAGAAGGGCGGGGCCGGGCTGGGGCTGGCATTGTGCAAGGAAATCGTGCAATTGCACGGCGGCCGCATGGGCGTCTTCTCCCGGCCCGGGCAGGGAACACAGTTCTACATGGCTCTTCCGGTGTGATTTCTTGACCTGCAGAGGTCGTTGAGGCAACGCCTTGCCGGCCACTGCAAGTACACTCACGGTTCATCATCTATCCGCGGCCTGCGGACTTGCCGGCCTCGCGTCACCAACTCGACGAACTGCCGGGCATTGAGCGGATGGGCGAAGAGCCAGCCTTGGCCATAATTGACACCCTCGCTGTTGAGCAGCACTGCCTGGGCCTCGCACTCTATGCCTTCGGCTATCACCCGTAGATGAAGGTCATGGGCCATGCGAATGATATGAGGCGCCACACCACTGCTGGCGGCATCGTGCCCGAGCGCGTCGATGAAGGCCTTGTCGATCTTCAGGCAGTCCACCGGCAAGGTCTGCAGATAAGCCAGGCTGCAGTAGCCAGTACCGAAGTCATCGATCAACACCTGATGCCCCACCGAACGAAGCGCCTGCAGGTTGTCACGGGCCACCACCACATCGATCAGCCCCCGCTCGGTAACCTCGAAGGCAATCTGGCTGGCAGCCACCCTGTGCAGTGCCAGCAACCGTGCAGCCACCCGGCCGATGCGCGGGACCATCACATCACAGGCCGCCAGGTTCACCGAGATGTAAAGGTTGCGGTGCGAACGCAGCAACTGGCCAAGTTGCTCAAGCACCCGTTGCAGGACGAAATCGGTGATCTGGCGAATCTGCCCGGTATTTTCAGCCAGCGGAATGAACAGGTCCGGGCTGGTCAGGGTCCCGTCAGGGCGCCGCCAGCGTACCAGCGCCTCAGCGCCCACACAGCGGCGGCTGTCGAGTTCGATGATCGGCTGATAGAGCACCTGCAGTTCACCGCGGCGCAAAGCGTTCTGCAATTCTGAACTCATGGAACGCCGCTGCAGGATCAGCTGCAGTACCAGCCAACCGATACAACAGGCCGCCAGAACGCTGCCTGGGAACAATAGCCAGAGCATGCCGTTCATCCGCAGTGGCAGGCTGGCTCGTGGGGCGATCAGCACGAGCTGGTAATCGGGCGATTTGGTCAGCATGCGATAGACAAGGCGGTCATGCAGTTCGAACAACGAATTGCCGCTGGGTGGCGGCCAATTGTCAGCTGGCGGCCAGACTTGTGGCGGGCCCAGTACCGGTATCGCTCTGGTGCCATTGTCCAGCACCACCAACAGGCTACCTCCGGGCGGCAGGTCAACCACGTCGGTCAAGTGCCCACGCGACGTAGAAACCAGGAAGTTGCCACGTGCAAGCATCAACGCGGCAAGGTTCTCGTTGGGTTCGGTGGTGGTATTGAGCCAATAGCTGTAAGTCGGGCCCTGGATGTCCGGAGCCCGCGTGGGCACGAAAGCCCGTGCCCCCCCGCGGTTGGAGCAGGCGACATTGACGTCTACGTATGCCGCCTCATAAATGAAACGCGAGCCCAGCCCAACTTGCTGCAACAACGCCAGCATCGCCGGGTTGCAGCCGCGCAAAGGCTGCGCCTGCAGGTCGTCGACACCCTCGCGCAACTGGCCGAAAACCTGCTCGAGGCGGTCGAGAAAACGCTCGCCCTGCGCATTCATCTGCGCACTCTCGCTCTGCTTCATCTGCTGCAGCGCAATACCGATACTGGCAGTCAGCAACACCGCAGCGCTGGCCAACGCTGCCAGAGAGGCCAGCATCCAGGGGCGGTAAAAAAATTGGCGCAACGCGGTAATCAGAGCCGACATGGGCAGCATCCAGTTGATATACAGGGTATAGCAACTGAATGGCGTATTGGCTTGGCCGTTTGGCGGAGCCCAAGGGCGCGCGGAGGATCAGCGCATCCGGTTGAGCACTTGAAGCATGGCAGCCGTCTGCGCATCGGGCATGCCGTCGAAGCGCTGTGGCCGGAAACGCATCTGGAACGCCGCAATGACATGGCGGGTAGCGACATCGAGCTGCCCGGTCTGTTCGATGGCGTAGCCGAAGCGTGCCAGCTCTTGCTGGTACCAACCCATGCTCGGTGGATTGGCGTTGAAATACGCCTGCTGGCGCGCCACGGCATTGGGCTCTGGCCATACCCCAAGCCCCGCATCGGCAAGACGCTTCCATGGGAACAACGGCCCCGGATCCAGTTTGCGCAAGGGTGCGATATCACTGTGGCCAATGATATGGCGAGGGTCGATGTTGTTACGTTTGACGATATCCTTTAGCAGCGCGATCAAAGACTGAATCTGCGCTTCGCTGTACGGATACCAGACTCGCCCATTGGGCGTGGTGTCAAAGCCTGGGTTGACGATCTCGATACCGATTGAGCTCGAGTTCAACCAGGTTCGCCCCTGCCATTGGCTGTCCCCGGCATGCCAGGCACGACGGCTTTCATCGACCAGTTGATAAACCTTGGCTGGGCCATCGCCGATCAGATAGTGGCTGCTGACCTCGCCATGAGTTAGCAGCGCCAGCGAGCGCTCCAGCGAAGCATTGGTGTAATGCAGCACGACGAACTGGATGCGGTTGTCCTGGTTGGCCGAGGGATGGCTGCGGTCGATACGCAGGCCGGTCGAACAACCGGCCAGTACGATCAGCAAAAATGCAGTGAACAACGCTTTCATGGAAGAAGCCAGGGTAATTAGCAGTGACGCATTAGCATAACGTATGCGCACCCGGCTCACCCGCTCAGCTTTGTTCCACCCGATTACGGCCCAAGTCCTTGGCCCGGTACAGCGCTGCATCAGCACGCTTGAGCACCTGATCACCGCGCTCACCCGAGCGGAATGCGCTCAAACCGATGGAGGCGGTGATAACCACCCGTTCGCCCTTGAAATGGAACGGACACGCTTCAATAGCGGCACGCAGCACCTCGGCCACTTGCGCAGCTACGGTGGGTGACGTCTGCGCCAGCAACAGTACGAACTCCTCGCCACCGAAACGGGCGATGAAATCGCGCGGCCGCAAGCGCTTGCGCAACTGGTCAGCGACAATCTTCAGTACCTTGTCACCCGCCAGATGGCCATAGCTGTCATTGATGCGCTTGAAGTGGTCCAGGTCGAGAATCGCCATCGCCAAGTGGCCGCCGTTCTCCTGCCAGGCCTGCATTTCGCGCTCTACCTGCTCGCTCCAGGCCGCGCGATTGGGCAGCCCGGTCAGCGGGTCGATCAATGCCTTCTGCCGCTGTTCCTCCAGGTGTTCGCGGTAGCCGAGGGCCTCCTGCTCCATGTTAGCGACGCGCTCGGCCAAGCCCTGAAGGCGCCCGGCGAGTTCCTGTTCGCGGCGGTCACGCTCATGCTGATGCTCATCCATGGTGCCCAGCAGCCCTTCCAGGCGGTTCTCGAGAATGTGCTTGAGGCTGTCCACATCGGCCGCCCCCTGCACGCTGCTTTGCAGGCCATCGACCTGCTCACGCAGCTGGCTGTCCAGCTCGCGCGCAGCAGAACTGTTGTCGGCATGACCGGCACTGGCTTCATGAAGGTGGCTCTGGAAGCTTTCCAGACGCTCATTGAGCTGCTGCAGGTAAGTCTCGAATTCGTGCTGCCCGCTGTCAGTGATGGCCAGCATGAGCACGGCCAGGTCATCGAGCACCGGGATCAGCTCGTACCAGTTCAGCCCCCGCGCCACGCGCTCGCGCATTTCCAGGGCTTGGGCCTTGTGGCGTTCCGGCAGGCTGAGGTCATCGAGCAGGCCGATCAGGGTTTGCTCGATATGCGCGGCAACCTGACTGTAGGGCGGCTCGACTGCGTCAGGGAGTGAATAGGGTCCGTCTTCGCCGAAGGTTTCTTCCAGGGGCTTGAGCGCTTGTGGCTCATCGACCTGTATTGGCAGCTCGGTTCGAGCGCCCTCAAGGCGCTGCGGTTGCTCAGCGCAGACGGCTGCAACCTCGACCGGCTCCTGTGCGTGCGGCTCAGGCTCGCCTGGAGCGGGCGGTGCGGCAACAGGCGTTTCAGGCACCACAGGCACAGGGTCATGAACCTCAGGTGCTACCAACGGCTGCAGCTCGTCGATATCCGGGGGTGGTAGATCCACCAGCACCGGCCCGTCCGGCAATGGCTGCAGTTCAGGCGCAGCGATTACAGAAGGGGCCGCCGGTTCTACAGCGTTTACACCCTGTGGTTCGCTCTCACGGTTGCCGAACAAGCGCTGCAAAAAGCCCGGCCTGGCATCCTCATCCGGCCTGTTCAACGATGACAGCGCCCGCCCCTGCAACCCGCTCAGCTCTCCGAGCAGCGGCGGCAACTCGCGCGACTGGCTGACGCCGCCGTCGAGTTTCTTCGCCAGTTTCTTGAGCGACCGCGATACGTCACCGGACAACGGCAGGCCTTGCAGTTGCGTCACGAGCGCGGTCAGCGCATCGCTGACCTGGTTCATGCGGGTTTCGCGGCGCTGCTCGGAGTCGAGCACGGCCTTTTCAAGACGCGGGATCAACCCGGCAAGGCCGGCATCCATGTTGTCGCTGCGAATGACCTCACGCATTTCCTTCATGCATTGGTCCACCGCCTTGTCGCTGCCTTCTGCGGCCAAGGTACTGCGCACCAGGCCTCGACGCAGCAGGTCAAGCCGCGCTGCCCATCGGCGCTCCAGCTTTTCCTGCTGTTCGATGCTTTTAAGGTATTTTTCTTTCCAGCGCTCGGCTTCTTCGGTCATGCCTGGATCCGCAACGGGTGATGCATCGGTGGGCTATGGTTACACGCTGTCGGCGCACGGCTGGAACTCTTGAGTGCTCCAATGGCCTTTTGCTGATCTAGCTCAGGGCCGGAAGCGTATCCACAGTCAATGCATCAGGCAATCGGATCTCTACGGCGACCGGGAGATGGTCGGAAATAGGCTGGGCCAGCACCTCGACCCGCTCCAAGGTCAGGCTCGGGCTGAGCAGGATGTGGTCCAGGCAACGCTGCGGGCGCCAGCTGGGGAAGGTGGCTTCGACCTGAGGTGCAATCAGGCCCAGATCACGCAATGGAGAATGGTCGAGCAGGTCGTTGGCATGGGTGTTCATGTCGCCCATCAGGACCTGATGGCGGTATCCACCGATCAGTTCTCGGATGTAGGCGAGCTGGCGAGCGCGGGTCCTTGCACCAAGCGCAAGATGCATCATGACCACGATCAGCGCGTCCTCGCCTTCGCCGAAGCGCACCAGGATCGCACCGCGGCCGGAGGGACCGGGCAGGGGGTGATCTTCCAGCAGATGCGGCTTGAGGCGGCTGAGCACCCCATTGCTGTGCTGGGCGAAATGCCCAAGGTTGCGGTTGAGCTGTTGGTACCAGTAAGGGAAGCCCCCCAACTGGGCCAGGTGCTCCACCTGATTGACGTAACCAGAACGAAGGCTGCCGCCATCTACTTCCTGCAAGGCCACCAGGTCGAAATCATTGAGCAGGTCGCCGATTTTCTGCAGATTGCCGGCGCGCCCGGTGTGCGGCAGCAGATGCTGCCAGCTGCGGGTCAGGTAATGCCGATAGCGCTCGGTACTGATGCCGACCTGGATATTGAAGCTGAGCAGCCGCAGGCGACCATCTTCCGGCAGGCCATTGGCCTGCAGATGATGCTCGTTGACCTGCGGCTGATGCAGGCCAATACCACGCGCGGCTCTGAAGCGGGGCATGGGTTCGCCGCTTACTTAGCGGCGCGCTCCTTGTCGATCAGTTGGTCAGCGACGTTCAGCACGCCTTCCGGGCCCTGAGCGGTGCCGAGGTCAAAACGGTACTTGCCGTTGACCACCATGCTAGGTACGCCGGTGATTTCGTACTTCTTCGCCAGCTCTTTGGCCTGGTTGACCTGGCCCTTGATGGCGAACGAGTTGAAGGTGGCGAGGAACTTGTCCTTGTCGACGCCCTGGGTGGCGAGGAAGTCAGCCATGTCCTGGGGATCGGTCAGGCGCTTGCGCTGGTTCTGAATGGCATCGAACACTGCGGCGTGAACCTTGTGCTCGACGCCCATGGCTTCGAGGGTCAGGAACATTTGGCCGTGGGCGTCCCATGCACCGCCGAACATCGCCGGCACACGTTTGAAGTTGACGTCCTTCGGCAGTTTTTCAACCCAAGGGTTGATCACCGGCTCGAAGTGATAGCAATGAGGGCAGCCGTACCAGAACAGCTCGACCACTTCGATCTTGCCGGGAACGGACACCGGAACAGGGTTGCTCAGCTCGAGGTACTCCTTGCCGGCCGTGGCAGGCTCCGCAGCCTGAACGGCGGACATACCGAATACGCTGGCGGCGACCAGCGCAGCGCTGAGAATCAGTTTACGCATGCTTTACTCCTGAGCAGTCTTTGGTCGCCTCGACACGACCTGTACTGAGACAGGTCGGGAAGGGCCCGAGTTCTGTAGTGTACCGGCTGCGGACTGAAAAAAGGGCGGTCCGCGCCGCCCTTTCATCTTTAGCGTTGCAGCATTAACCGAATGTTAATGCGCAGATAGCTCAGTGAAGGCCCTGGATATAACTGGCCAACGCTTCGATATCATGGTTGCTCAGCTTGCCGGCTATGGTCCGCATGGTCATGGCATCACCATCATTGGTGCGGTTGCCTTCACGGAAGTCGGTGAGCTGCTTGGTCACGTACTGCGAATGCTGGCCACCCAGGTGTGGAAAGCCGGCCAGCGCGATGCCTGCGCCATTGGGCGAATGGCACCCGGTGCAGGCAGGCATGCCTTTTTCCAGATCGCCGCCATTGAACAGCGCCCGGCCACGCTCGACCAACTTGGGGTCGGCGGCGCCGACGCTGCCTTTCTGGCTGGCGAAGTAGGCGGCGATGTCGGCCAGGTCCTGGTCATTGAAGTTGGCCAGCATGCCGGTCATCTCCAGCACGGTACGCTTGCCGGACTTTATGTCATGCAACTGTTTTTCGAGATAGCGCTGGCCCTGGCCGGCCAGTTTCGGAAAATTGGGTGCCAGGCTATTGCCGTCGGGGTTGTGGCAGGCGCCACAGATGGCGGTCTTGGCCTGGCCGGCGGCGGCGTCGCCTTTGACAGGTTCTGCAGCATTGGCCGCACCTGCGACACCCATGGTCAACAGCAGACTCACGACTAGTTTGTTCATCAGCTAATCCAACACGGCTAAGGGTGAAATGTTATGTATCGGGACTGCCGCTCATCCAAAGGATGACCAAACGGTAGTCCTCGGCACTGCAGTCCCTGCACAATCCACGCGGCGGCATAGCCTTGAAACCCTGAGTCACATGTGCCATGAGTACCTCCATGCCTTGCGCCAGCCTTGGCTCCCAGGCTGCCCGGTCACCCTTCTTGGGCGCCTGTGGCAACTGCCCGGCGTGACAGGCCGCACACGTGCGGTTGTACAACGCCTCGGGATCCTGTGTAGCCTGTGCGCTGAAAAACGGCAGGAACATACCGACAGCTAGCAGCCATTTCGCCATGCGGAACGGCCTGACAGGGTTGGGGGACGCGCTGCGTTCTGATGCGCGAGCTATTGTTCGACACCCCATGCCCGTTCTCCTTCGCTGGGAGAATGAGCACACAAATACTGGGGCATTATATACTTCCGCCATCCAAACGGAAACGACACCGCTTGCCGGCCTAGGCTTTGGCAACACCCACATCGGATATCCCATGCAAGTCAAGAACCCCATCCTCGGCCTCTGCCAGAAAGCCACATTCGCCCTCAGCGCTGCCAAGGTCGAACAATGCCCGGACGACCAGGGTTACGAGGTGGCTTTCGCCGGCCGTTCCAACGCCGGCAAATCCAGCGCCCTCAATACCCTGACTCATGCCAGCCTGGCGCGAACCTCGAAAACTCCAGGGCGCACCCAGCTGTTGAATTTCTTCAGTCTGGACGATGAACGGCGTTTGGTCGACCTGCCAGGTTACGGATATGCAAAAGTCCCGATCCCGCTCAAGCAGCATTGGCAGCGTCACCTGGAGGCCTACCTGGGCAGCCGCGAATGCCTGCGCGGCGTCATCCTGATGATGGATGTGCGCCACCCGATGACCGACTTCGACAAGATGATGCTCGACTGGGCCAGGGCAAGTGGCATGCCTATGCACATCCTGCTGACCAAGGCAGACAAGCTGACCCACGGCGCAGGCAAGAACACCCTGCTCAAGGTGCAGTCGGAAATCCGCAAAGGTTGGGGGGATGGCGTGACCATCCAGCTGTTCTCGGCTCCCAAGCGTCTGGGGCTGGAAGAGGCCTACAAAGTGCTGGCGGGCTGGATGGTGCTGGAAGACAAGCCGGTAGCCTGAAGCGACGTCATCGCCGGCAAGTCGGCTTCCCACCCTGTGGGGGCCGGCTTTTGGCGATAGTGCCGCCATCGTCACCCCCAAATTTCGGGCAAAAAAAAACCCGGACTTCGTATGGGGAGGGGGAAGTTCGGGGTCCAAGTCCGGACCGCTAGGGCGGGGTCCAGATATCTGCCAACACTTAACACAACATAGGAGCATCGAAGGGCTTCACCAGCCATTCAGTTACTCTGAGTTCCGCTTCACCGGTTTAGTTCCAGAGCCCTCAAAACTATTTGCGATAGTTTCATGAAACCGTAGTACTAATGGCATCGAGCCATGCCAGGATCCGCGTCGCTGCAACCCGGATCCTACACAGGTTTCCCTGCTCAATCAGTGAGCTTCGTCCCAATTCGAACCAACGCCGACCTCGACCAGCAGCGGTACATCCAGCTGCGCGGCCTTGCTCATGTGCCCGCGAATTTCATCTTTCACCTGCTCGACCAGGTCTTCGCGCACTTCAAGCACCAATTCGTCGTGTACCTGCAAGATCACACGAGCATCGAGGCCGCTTTCGCTCAGCCAGTTGTCCACGTTGACCATGGCCCGTTTGATGATGTCGGCGGCGGTACCCTGCATCGGTGCGTTGATCGCCGTGCGCTCGGCGCCCTTGCGTAGGGCCGGATTCTTGGCGTTGATGTCCGGCAGGTAAAGCCTGCGGCCGAACAAGGTCTCGACGAAGCCTTGCTCGGCAGCCTGGGCGCGGGTGCGTTCCATGTAGGCCAAGACGCCTGGGTAACGGGCGAAATAGCGGTCGATGTAATCCTGCGACTGCTTGCGGTCTACGCCGATCTGCTTGGCCAGGCCGAAGGCGCTCATACCGTAGATCAGGCCAAAGTTGATGGCTTTGGCGCTACGACGCTGATCGGTGGTGACCGCTTCCAGGGCTACGCCAAAAACTTCCGCAGCCGTGGCACGGTGCACATCCAGGTCATTGCGGAAGGCGTGCAGCAGGCCTTCGTCCTTGGCCAGGTGGGCCATGATGCGCAGTTCGATCTGCGAATAGTCCGCCGCCAGCAACTTGTAGCCCGGGCTGGCGATGAACGCCTGGCGGATACGCCGGCCTTCGGCGGTACGGATAGGGATGTTCTGCAGGTTCGGGTCGCTGGACGACAGGCGCCCAGTGGCGGCCACGGCCTGCTGGTAAGACGTATGGATCCGCCCGGTTCGCGGGTTGATCTGCCCCGGCAACTTGTCGGTGTACGTGCTCTTGAGCTTGCTCAGGCTGCGGTACTGCATCAGTACCTCCGGCAACGGGTAGCCTTGCTCGGCCAACTCGTCCAGTACTGCTTCGGCCGTGGAAGGCTGGCCCTTGGCGGTCTTGCTCAGCACCGGCATGCCGAGCTTGTCGTAGAGGATCGAGCCGAGCTGCTTGGGCGAGCCGAGGTTGAATTCCTCACCCGCCAGCTCGAAGGCCCGACGCTCGAGGTCGGCCATTTTCACGCCCAGCTCACCGCTCTGTATCTGTAACAGGGCGGCATCAACCAGCGCGCCCTGGCGCTCGATCTTGGCCAGCACCGGCACCAGCGGCATCTCGATATCCATCAGCACCGGCTGCACGCTCGGTGTCTGCGCAAGGCGGGCCTGCAGCGCCTGATGCAGGCGCAGGGTAATGTCGGCATCTTCGGCGGCGTAAGGGCCGGCCTTGTCCAGGTGGATCTGGTTGAAGGTCAGCTGTTTGGCGCCTTTGCCGGCGATGTCTTCGAACGCGATGGTGGCGTGGTCGAGATACTTCTGCGCCAGGCTGTCCATATCATGACGGGTCGCAGTGGAGTTGAGCACATACGATTCAAGCATGGTGTCATAGGCAACGCCCTGCATCTGGATCGCCGGCGAGCCATTGGCAAGGATGTTGATATCGTACTTGGCGTTCTGCCCTACCTTTGCCTTGGCCGGGTCTTGCAGGAGCGGCTTCAATGCCAGCAGCACGGCTTCGCGATCCAGTTGCACCGGCGCGCCTTCATAGTCGTGTGCCAACGGTACGTAAGCCGCTTCATGGGGTTCGACAGCGAAGGACAGGCCGACCAGCTGTGCCTTTTGCGCATCGAGGCTGGTGGTCTCGGTATCGAAAGCGAACAGCGGCGCCTGACGCAGCTTTTCCAGCCAGGCATCGAAGCGAGCCTGATCGCGGATGGTTTCGTATTTCGGCTCGACCGTGGCCGCAGGCGCCTGCACAGGCGCAACTTCATCGCCGGCCCTGGCCGCGTCCCGCTGAACGTCGGCGATCCAGCTCTTGAATTCCATCTCGGTATAAAGCGCCAGCAGCGCTTCACGGTCCGGCTCGCCGCACACCAGGGCATCCACTTCGATATCCAGCGGCACGTCGACTTTGATGGTCGCCAGTTCGTAGGACAAAAACGCCGCGTCACGGTGTTCTTCGAGCTTGGCCGGCAGGGTCTTGGCGCCACGAATCGCCAGTGCCGGCACCTTGTCCAGGTTGGCGTACAGGTCGCTGAGGCCGCCGCCGATACCGGTCAGCAGCCCTACTGCGGTTTTTTCACCGACCCCAGGTACGCCTGGGATGTTGTCGACCTTGTCGCCCATCAGGGCGAGGAAGTCGATGATGTGCTCCGGGCCGACGCCGAACTTCTCATGCACGCCAGCCACATCCAGCACACTGCCCGTCATGGTGTTGACCAGGGTAACGTGGCCGTCCACCAGCTGCGCCATATCCTTGTCACCGGTCGAGATGATCACTGGCCGCCCCTTTGCCGCACTGCTGCGCGCCAGCGTGCCGATCACGTCGTCGGCCTCGACCCCCTCGACGCACAGCAGCGGGTAACCCAAAGCCTTGACGCTGGCATGCAGCGGCTCTACCTGCACCCGCAGGTCGTCCGGCATGCTGGGGCGGTTGGCCTTGTACTCGGCGAACATGGCATCGCGGAAGGTACCGCCCTTGGCATCGAACACCACGGCGAAAAGGCTGTCGGGGTATTGCTTGCGCAGGCTCTTGAGCATGTTCAACACACCCTTGACCGCGCCGGTGGGCATGCCCTTGGAAGTGGTCAGCGGCGGCAGCGCGTGGAAGGCGCGGTAAAGGTAGGAGGAACCGTCCACCAGGACGAGGGGCGCTTGGCTCATGAGCAGAATCAACCTTTTCGGCGGGTCCGGAGCTAGAATAGCCGGATCAATGACGACAAAGGGACAAGGTTATCATGCGTACACTCAATCGCCTGTTACTGCTCAGCCTGTTGGCAACCATGCCAGTCGTCACCCTGGCGGCGGACGACGCCCCCTCGGCAGATCCCGAGGTGACCATTCGCACGGAAGGCGATAAAACCATCCAGGAATACCGGCAGAACGGCTTCCTGTATGCGATCAAGATCACGCCGAAAAACGGCAAGCCTTATTTTCTGGTACGCGCCGATGGCTCTGATGGCAATTTCATTCGTTCCGACCAACCGGACATGCTGATACCGTCCTGGAAGATCTTCGAGTGGTAATCTGACGCGTACCGTTCACATCAACCTGGCACTTCCCGGCGGAAGTGCCCGTATGGGCATTCTTTCATCATGTCAGTCTTCACCCCCGTGACCCGGCCTGAGCTGGAAACCTTTCTGGCGCCGTATCAGCTGGGCCGTCTGCTCGATTTCCAGGGCATTGCCGCCGGCACCGAAAACAGCAACTTCTTCGTCAGCCTCGAACAGGGGGAGTTCGTCCTGACGCTGATCGAGCGCGGCCCCAGCGAGGACATGCCGTTCTTCATCGAACTGCTAGACACGCTGCACGCCGCCGATATGCCGGTGCCTTACGCCATACGTGACCGTGACGGCAATGGCCTGCGCGAGCTGTGCGGCAAGCCGGCACTGCTGCAACCAAGGCTGTCGGGCAAGCACATCAAGGCGCCGAACAACCAGCACTGCGCCCAGGTAGGTGAGCTGCTGGCGCATATCCACCTGGCCACCCGCGAGCACGTCATCGAGCGCAAGACCGATCGCGGCCTGGACTGGATGCTCGCCAGCGGTGCCGAGCTGATGCCGCGCCTCACGGCAGAACAGGTTGCCCTGTTGCAGCCGGCGCTGGACGAAATCATCGCGCACAAGGCGCAGATCCTGGCATTGCCGCGGGCCAACCTGCATGCCGACCTGTTCCGCGACAACGTGATGTTCGAAGGCACCCATCTGACCGGCGTGATCGACTTCTACAATGCCTGCTCGGGGCCGATGCTGTACGACATCGCCATCACCGTGAATGACTGGTGCCTGGATGAAACCGGCGCGATCGATATGCCTCGTGCCCAGGCCCTGCTGGCGGCCTATGCAGCGCTACGGCCGTTCACGGCAGCCGAGGCCGAGCTCTGGCCACAGATGTTGCGGGTCGGGTGCGTGCGCTTCTGGCTGTCGCGTTTGATCGCGGCCGAGTCGTTTGCCGGGATGGATGTGATGATCCATGACCCGAGCGAGTTCGAGGTGCGTCTGGCGCAGCGCCAGCAAGTGGCTTTGCACCTGCCGTTCGCGCTCTGACCGAAGCGCCACCGCTCTCGGTAGGAGCGGCCTTGTGTCGCGAAAGGGCCGCAAAGCGGCCCCGGATATCGCGCTGCCGCAGACATGTCTGGGGCTGCTGCGCAGCCCATTCGCGACACAAGGCCGCTCCTACAGCGCCTATGCAAATGGCTTAAAGCTGCTCCAGGCACCCTGCCAGCTCTGCGCCCAGCTTTTCCAGCAAACGCTCGTAGCCCTTGGCATCCACTGGGTCATTCCCGCCCAACGCATCCAGCTCAGCCAAGCGCACCGGCAGCCCGGCCGTCAGCGTCTCAGCCAAGCGCGGTCGCAGCGGCGGCTCACTGAACACACAGGTCTTGCCCACTTCCTGCAGACGCTTGCGCATGGCAGCGACATGCTGCGCCCCCGGCTGCACTTCGGCCGCCACGCTGAACACACCCGCGTGCTTGAGCCCATAAGCAGACTCGAAGTAGTCAAACGCTTCGTGGAACACGAAGTAAGGTTTGTCGGCAATACCCGCCACCCGGGCCTTGATGCGTGCATCCAGGCTATCGAGGCGTGCAGTGAAGGCCTTCAGGTTGCTCTGGTAGCGCGCGGCATTGGCAGGGTCCGCCGACGCCAGGTCCGCCGCCATCTTCGCCGCAATCACCCGGGCGTTAACTGACGACAACCATAAATGCGCGTCCAGGCTGCCCGGACGATGATCGTGGTCATGCTCATCGTGGTCTTCTTCATCGTGTGAATGGCTGTCCTCGCCAAAGTGGCGCAACTGCATGCCCGGCAGCGACTGAACAGCCACGACAGGTTTGCTGCGGCTGCCCAACACCCGCGGCAGGAAACCTTCCATGTCGGGGCCGATCCAGTACAGCAGGTCGGCATCGCCGACGCGGCGCACGTCGGATGGGCGCAGGGCATAGTGGTGCGGCGAGGCGCCAGGAGGCAGCAGCACCTCGGGGCTACCAACCCCGTCCTGCACAGCGGCGGCAATCTGCTGCAACGGTTTGATACTGGTCAGCACACGCACGTCGGCTTGCGCCGAGCAGGCGATAAAAGCGACAAAAAGCACAAGCAATCGGGACACAGTGAATACTCGACTCGTCAGAAACAGGTAACATAATAACGTCTCCATCCAGAACCGTCGCTGCTCATGTCCATCACGCCGCTGGCCCACCGTCCCCACGATCACTCTCATTGCGTGCACAGCGCCCTGACCGAGGCCGAGGTGCTGTGCACCCGCCAGGGCCTGCGCCTGACCGCACTGCGCCGGCGTGTGCTGGAGCTGGTATGGCAAAGCCACAAGCCGCTGGGCGCCTACGACATCCTCGCCGTGCTCAGCGAACAGGATGGCCGGCGTGCTGCGCCACCAACCGTTTATCGGGCGCTGGATTTCCTGCTGGAAAACGGCCTGGTACACCGCATCGCTTCACTCAACGCCTTCATCGGTTGCAGCCACCCCGAGCACGCGCACCAGGGCCAGTTCCTGATCTGCCGCGAATGCCACGTCGCCATCGAACTGGAGCAGGACAGCATCAGCGATGCGATCATCGCCAGCGCCAAAGGCGTGGGTTTCAGCGTGGAAACGCAGACGGTGGAAATCGTCGGCCTGTGCGGCAATTGCCGGGGCGCCGCATGAGCGATGCACTGATCCGTCTGGAGCAAGTCGGCGTCACGTTCGGCGGCGAGGCCGTGCTCGACAGCATCGACCTGTCGGTGGCACCCGGCCAGATCGTCACCCTGATCGGGCCCAACGGCGCAGGCAAGACTACCTTGGTCCGTGCTGTGCTCGGGCTGCTCAAGCCGCACCGCGGCACAGTGTGGCGCAAGCCGAAACTGCGTATCGGCTACATGCCGCAAAAAATCCAGGTGGACGCCACGCTGCCGTTGTCGGTGCTGCGCTTTCTGCGCCTGGTACCCGGTGTAGACCGGCAGGCAGCGTTGTCGGCACTGCAGGAAGTGGGCGCCGAACAGGTCATCGACAGCCCGATCCAGACCATTTCCGGCGGCGAGATGCAGCGCGTGCTGCTGGCCAGGGCGCTGCTGCGCGAGCCCCAGCTGCTGGTACTGGATGAGCCGGTACAAGGCGTCGACGTGGTCGGCCAGACCGAGCTGTACAACCTCATCACTCGCCTGCGCGACCGCCATGGTTGCGGGGTATTGATGGTCTCGCACGATCTGCACCTGGTGATGAGCGCCACCGACCAGGTGGTCTGCCTCAACCGGCATGTGTGCTGCTCCGGCCACCCCGAGCAGGTCAGCAACGACCCCGCCTTCGTCGAACTGTTCGGCCAGAACGCACCGAGCCTGGCCGTCTACCACCACCACCACGATCACAGCCACGACCTGCATGGCTCGGTGGTCGCCCCTGGCACCCATGTTCACGGAGACCACTGCAAGCATGGCTGATTTTCTTCTTTACGCCCTGCTCGCGGGTCTTTCCCTGGCGCTGGTGGCTGGCCCGCTGGGCTCCTTCGTGGTGTGGCGGCGCATGGCCTATTTCGGCGATACCTTGTCCCACGCAGCGCTGCTGGGCGTGGCCATGGGCTTCGTGCTGGACGTCAGCCCGGCGCTGGCGGTAACCGTGGGGTGCCTGTTGCTGGCGTTGCTGCTGGTAACCCTGCAGCAACGCCAGCCATTGGCGTCCGACACCCTGCTCGGCATCCTCGCGCCCAGCACCTTGTCGCTGGGCCTGGTGGTGCTGAGCTTCATGCACGACGTACGCATCGACCTGATGGCCTACCTGTTCGGCGACTTGCTGGCCATCAGTACCACTGACCTGGCCTGGATCCTGGGCGGCAGTGCGCTGGTACTGCTGCTGCTTGCAGTCCTTTGGCGACCGTTGCTGGCGGTTACCGTCCACGAAGAGCTGGCCATGGTTGAAGGCCTGCCGGTCGCTGGCCTGCGCCTGGCGCTGATGCTGCTGATTGCCGTGGTCATCGCCGTCGCCATGAAGATCGTCGGCGTGCTGTTGATCACCTCCCTGCTGATCATCCCTGCCGCTGCGGCACAGCGCCACGCGCGCTCGCCGGAGCAGATGGCAGTGGGGGCCAGCCTGCTGGGCGTCACGGCCGTCTGCGGCGGCCTGGCCATGTCCTGGTTCAAGGACACCCCGGCCGGCCCATCGATCGTGGTCTGCGCGGCAGTGCTATTCTTGCTGAGCCTGGCCCTGCCCAAACGCTGAAAACCGGGGTGCGCCATGGCACACCCTGCAACCTTTTCGCGGGTAAAGGGTCTGTAAGACTTGTTTTCGAGCGTGCGCACCTGGGTGTAGACTTGCTCGCTTTTTGCGCAAATAGAGAGTCGCAGGAATGAAGCCGTTCGCATCCCGTTATCTGCTTGTTGCCGCGTTTTCCCTGTTCCTGGCCGCTTGTTCAAGTGCGCCGGTCGAGCAGCCCGGTGCACCTGCCCAAGCCGATGCCTGGCAGCAGCTGCAGCAAAGTATCAACAGCAATGAACTGGCCACAGCCGAAGATCAGCTTGCCTCGCTGCAGGCTCAATCGCCCGACGATGGCCGCCTGGAACAGTACCAGCGGCAGTTGGCTGAGGCTTACCTCAAACGCAGCCAGATCGTCCTTCAGAAGGGTGACGTCAACGCTGCCGCAACCGCGCTGGCACGTGCCCGCGCACTGATGCCGCAGGCACCTGCCGTGACTGGCGGTGACGCGGTCTCACAGGCACGCAAGGCTGAGCTGGAAAAAGCCGAGGCCGCCCTGAAGGCTGCCGAGGCCAAGCCCAAGGCGCGGGTGATCGACCCGACCGCGCCTAGCACGGTCATTGCACTGAAGACCACGGACATCCGGGCCATGCGCCGGCAGCTCGATGAAATTGCCACTGATGTGGTGAATTATCAGTGCGACGTGGTGTTCCAGGTACCTCGCACCGAAGATGCGCCTTGGTTGAAGACCTTGCTGGAAAAGCGGGTTCGCAAGATCGACAGCGGCTTCGCACTTGAGCAAAAACACGAGATTCAGCGCAAGTTGCCCGCTCAGGTGGTATTGGTACCGCATCAGCGTTGACACTTCTGGGGGCCCATCGCCGGCAGCCGGCGATGGGTACCAACGCAGCGTCTTACGCAGGGATCGCCTCTGCAGCCGCCTCCCGCTCCCAGACCCGATGCCCTTCCACGGCTTTGACGAAGGCATCCACTGCCTTCTGATCATCCCCAAGCAACAAGCCTTTGTCCTCCTTCAGGCCCAAGCTGCCCAGCAACGCTTTGGCCTCTTTGGCCAACACGATCGCCTTCAAATGCTTATAACCCTCGAGCAGGAAGTGCTTGGCCACACCACTGCCGCTCAAGGCATCGATTGAAGCCTTGCCTCCCGGCACCACTATCCCGTCGAACATGATCGACGGCATACCCTCGATCGAAGCATCCACCGGCAATTGCTTGCCATCGGCGCTCTTCACCGGCGCCGAGGATGGCCCCAGCAGCATGGGCCGCGCGCTTTGTGCTTCGAGCGCCTTGACCAGCCTGTCGACGCTCGCGGCGTCCACGCCATCGGCGACCACAACGGCAATCTTGCGTCCCTTGATGCCCACATCTCCAGGGTGGTTCATCTGGCTCAAAGCCTTGGACTGCGCAAGCTTGCTACCTTTGACCTGAACCGTGCCCTGCTTGGGCGCCGGCAAGCCGAGGTTGGCCGCCACAGCCGCTGCCAGCTTCAGGTCGATATTGGCCAGGATCTCATTGACCTCACGCGCGCGGATTGCTTCGCGCTCCACCTTGCCCAATTCAAAGCTGTAGGCCTTGATGATGTGCTGCTGCTCGGTCGGGCTCATGCTCTGGAAGAACAGCCGCGCCTGCGAGAAATGATCGCCGAACGACTCGCTGCGCTGGCGGATCTTGTGTGCCTCGATGCGCTCCTGATAGCTCTCGAAGCCACCATCCTGCGCCGCCGGCGGCGTTTCCCGCGGCCAGCCGCCATCGATCGAATTGGGCTCGTAGGAAGCACGGCCCTTGTCGATGGTCATGCGGTGCATGGCGTCGCGCTGGCTGCTGTGGTTCGGCGCTACCGGCCGGTTGATCGGGATCTCGTGGAAGTTCGGGCCGCCAAGGCGGCTGATCTGTGTGTCGGTATAGGAGAACAGCCGGCCCTGTAGCAGCGGGTCGTTGCTGAAGTCGATGCCCGGCACGATATGGCCAGGGCAGAAAGCGACCTGCTCGGTCTCGGCGAAGAAGTTGTCCGGGTTGCGGTTGAGCACCATCTTGCCGAGCGGCGTCACCGGTACCAGCTCCTCGGGGATCAGTTTGGTCGGGTCGAGCAGGTCGAAATCAAACTTGTGCTCATCGGCCTCTGGGACGATCTGCACGCCCAGTTCCCACTCGGGGTAATCACCCGTCTCGATCGCATCCCACAGATCGCGGCGATGGTAGTCGGTGTCCTTGCCTGCCAGCTTCTGGGCTTCGTCCCACAGTACCGAATGCACACCCTGGCGTGGCTTCCAGTGGAACTTGACGAAGCTGGCCACCCCTTGGGCATTGATCAGGCGGAAAGTATGCACGCCAAAGCCTTCCATCATCCGCAGGCTCCGCGGGATGGCGCGGTCGGACATGGCCCAGATGACCATGTGCGCCGACTCAGGCACCAGCGAGACAAAATCCCAGAACGTGTCGTGGGCTGAACCGCCCGTGGGCATTTCATTGTGCGGCTCAGGTTTGACCGCATGCACGAAGTCGGGAAACTTGATGGCATCCTGAATGAAAAATACCGGCATGTTGTTGCCAACGAGGTCAAAATTGCCCTCATCGGTGTAGAACTTCACAGCAAAGCCACGCACGTCGCGCACCGTGTCACCCGACCCGCGCGGGCCTTGTACGGTGGAGAAGCGCACGAAGACCGGGGTTATCTTTTCGGGGTCCTGGAGGAAACCGGCCTTGGTCAGTTCGCTATGGTTGCCGTAGCTCTGGAAGTAGCCGTGGGCACCGGTACCTCGGGCGTGGACGATACGCTCGGGAATGCGCTCGTGGTCGAAGTGGGTGATCTTCTCACGCATGATGAAGTCTTCGAGCAGCGATGGCCCACGAGCACCAGCCTTCAGGCTGTTCTGGTTGTCGGCTACCTTCACACCCTGGTTGGTACGCAAGGCCTGGCCAGTGGCATCGCTGCGAAACGCCTCCAGGCTCTGCAGCTTGGCGTTGGTGTTGGCGCGGTCGGGGGTCTGCGTGCCGGCGGCCTCACTGTGCTTGGGCGCGTCCGTTTTCTTGCTGGTCATGGTCGGCTCTCCTCATCAGTCTTCAGGCTTGCCCTCTGCGGGCTCGTTCCAGTAGTGACTAGAGGGCTTTGGCGAGCGTTCAATCGGGATTACCAGTTGTCGCGTTATGCCTGATGGATTGGTCCATTACGAAATAAATGCTAAGAACAACTATTGGAAAAGGCTAAAATGCGCCACCCCAGCCAACCGCTGACCCAAATTCCATGCGCCCCACAAGGTTCGCTACGTGATCGAGTTCCAACATGTACACAAGACCTACCGCGTCGCCGGTAGGGAAATCCCCGCTCTGAACCCAACCAGCCTGACCATCGAAGACGGCCAGGTGTTCGGCCTGATCGGCCATTCCGGCGCAGGCAAAAGCACCATGCTGCGCCTGATCAACCGGCTGGAAGAGCCCTCTGGCGGGAAGATCATCGTCGACGGCGAAGACGTTACCGCCTTCAACGCCAACCAGCTGCGCGGCTTCCGCCAGCAAGTCGGGATGATCTTCCAGCACTTCAACCTGCTGGCCTCCAAGACCGTCGCCGACAATGTCGCCCTGCCGCTGACGCTGGCGGGTGGGCTGTCGCGGGCCGAAATCGACAAACGCGTCACCGGGCTGCTGGCCCGCGTGGGCCTGTCGGACCACGCCAAAAAGTACCCGGCGCAGCTCTCCGGCGGCCAGAAGCAGCGCGTCGGCATCGCCCGCGCCCTGTCGACCAACCCGAAGATCCTGCTGTGCGACGAAGCCACCAGCGCCCTGGACCCGCAAACCACCGCATCGGTGCTGCAGTTGCTGGCCGAGATCAACCGTGAGCTGAAGCTGACCATCGTGCTGATCACCCACGAGATGGACGTGATCCGCCGTGTCTGCGACCGCGTCGCGGTGATGGACGCCGGCCATATCGTCGAGCAAGGCTCGGTGGCCGACGTGTTCCTGCACCCGCAGCACCCCACCACCAAGCGCTTTGTCCAGGAAGACGAGCAGGTCGATGAAGGCGAGCAGCGCGACGATTTTGCCCACGTGCCAGGCCGCATCGTGCGCCTGACCTTCCAGGGCGACGCCACCTACGCGCCGCTACTGGGCACCGTGGCCCGCGAAACCGGTGTCGACTACAGCATCCTCGCCGGGCGTATCGACCGCATCAAGGATGTGCCCTATGGGCAGCTGACCCTGGCCGTCACCGGCGGCGACATGGAAGCGGCGTTCGACCGCTTCACGGCAGCTGACGTACATATGGAGGTACTGCGTTGATGGACGCCCTGAATTTCTTCGCCAACGTCGACTGGGCCGAAATCTGGCTGGCCACCATCGACACCATGATCATGCTGTTCGGCTCGCTGTTCTTCACCGTGCTGCTGGGCCTGCCACTGGGCGTGCTGCTGTTCCTCTGCGGGCCGAAGCAGATGTTCGAACAGCGGGGCGTGTATGCGCTGCTGTCGCTGGTGGTCAACATCCTGCGCTCGTTGCCGTTCATCATCCTGCTGATCGTGATGATCCCGATCACTGTGCTGATCACCGGTACCTCGCTGGGCGTTGCCGGCGCCATCCCGCCGCTGGTGGTGGGTGCCACGCCGTTCTTCGCCCGCCTGGTGGAAACTGCCCTGCGTGAGGTGGACCGCGGCATCATCGAGGCCACCCAGTCGATGGGCGCCACCACCCGCCAGATCATCACCAGTGCGCTGTTGCCGGAGGCCCGCCCGGGCATCTTCGCGGCCATTACCGTCACCGCCATCACCTTGGTCTCGTACACCGCCATGGCCGGCGTTGTCGGCGCTGGCGGCCTGGGCGACCTGGCCATCCGCTTCGGCTACCAGCGTTTCCAGACCGATGTAATGGTGGTCACCGTGGTACTGCTGCTGGTTCTGGTTCAAGTACTGCAGAGCGTGGGCGACAAACTGGTCGTGCATTTTTCCCGTAAGTAACCCCAATGGGGTCGGCCCGGCCGACCCGTTCGGGGGCCGTCGCGGCCCTCACAAGGAGTGATTCATGAAGAAGCTGCTTGCTGTCGCTGCCGCTGTCGCGGCGTTCTCGGCCCACGCCGGTGACCTGACTGTCGCCGCCACCCCGGTGCCGCACGCCGAAATTCTCAACTTCGTCAAACCGCAGCTGGAAAAAGAGGGTGTAAACCTGAAGGTGAAAGAGTTCACCGACTATATCCAGCCGAACGTACAAGTCGCAGAGAAGCGCCTTGATGCCAACTTCTTCCAGCACCAGCCGTACCTGGATGAGTTCAACAAGGCCAAGGGCACCAACCTGGTCAGCGTTGCCGGCGTGCACATCGAGCCGCTGGGCGTCTACTCGGCCAAGATCAAGAAGCTCGACGAACTGCCTTCCGGTGCCACCGTGGTCATCCCCAACGACGCCACCAACGGCGGCCGTGCCTTGCTGCTGCTGGACAAGGCCGGCGTGATCAAGCTCAAGGACAACAGCAATATCCTGTCGACCGTGAAGGACGTTGTCGCGAACCCGAAGAACGTGAAGTTCCGTGAGCTCGAAGCGGCCACCATCCCGCGTGTACTGACCCAGGTCGATGCTGCCCTGATCAACACCAACTACGCGCTGGAAGCCAAACTGAACCCGGAAAAAGACGCGCTGGCCATTGAAGGCAGCGACTCACCGTACGTGAACATCCTAGTTGCCCGCCCGGACAACAAGGACTCGCAAGACATGAAGAAACTGGCGGCTGCGCTGCATTCGCCTGAGGTGAAGCAGTTCATCACCGAGAAGTACAAAGGCGCTGTAGTGCCGGCGTTCTGATCAGAAATCCCCGGGCCGCTTTGCGGCCCCAGGATTTCATCGGCATGCAAAAACCGTCGGCCTGCTTTGCAGGCCTTTGGCGACACCAGGCCCCCCTACCTCCAAGCCTTGCGCAAGCGCATCAACGCCTCAGCAATCTCTCCCTCTGGCACCGCCGCAAACCCAAGCACCAACCCCGCGCGTTTATCCACAGGCACCTCGCTGTCCTCAAGCCAGTAACTGCTGAGCGGATTCACTTCCACTCCCACCGCCTCGGCCTTGGCCACCAGTTCCTGCTCGCGTGTAAAGTTATCCACATCGACTTTCACATGCAGCCCCGCTGCCACATCCGGCATCCCCGCAAGCCCTGGCACGCCCACAGGCCACCCTGCCTTCAGCACATTGCGCCGGCTCAACGCCGCACGGCGCATGCGGCGTATATGCCGCTGAAAGTGCCCCTGGGCCATGAACTCGGCCATCACGCACTGGGTTCCCACCTCGGAATGCCGCACTGCCAGCGCCCTGCCCTGGCTGAAAGCCTGCACCAACCGCGCCGGCAATACCAAATAGCCAAGGCGCAGCGCTGGGAAAGCGATCTTGCCAAAGGTACCGACGTACAGCACCCGCCCTTGCCGGTCCAAAGCCGCCAACGGCGCCAGCGGTGCTCCGTTGTAACGGTACTCGCCGTCATAGTCATCTTCGATGATCCAGCCATCCTGGCGCTCGGCCCAGGCCAGCAACGCCAAGCGCCGGGCCAGGCTCATGGTCACCCCCGTCGGGTACTGGTGCGCCGGGGTGACGTAAACCAAGCGACAGTCGCCAGCGAGGGCAAGCCTGGCGCAGTCGAGGCCCTCTTCATCTACCGGCACACCCCTCACCCGCCCGCCCGCTACTGCAAACGCATGCCCGGCTGCACGATACCCGGGGTTTTCCACAGCCACCTCATCCCCGGGCTGCAACAACAACTGTGCACAAAGACTTATTGCCTCCTGCGCACCACTGGTGATCACAATTTGTCCAGCCGTGCACGACATCCCCCTCGACCGACGTAGATACGCAGCGATCAATTCACGCAGTAACGGCTCGCCCGCCGGGTCGCCATAGCCAAGCTGCGCTGGATCGGGATTTCGCCAGAAGCCCGCATGCAGCTTGGCCCAGACCTCAAAGGGGAACAGATCGAAGGCCGGAACACCTACCCGAAACGCCCGCGGCGGGCCAACTTTTGGGAATGGCAGATGGTTACTTTTCAGACGCTCCAAACGCTCACTGGAACGCCCACATCTGGATAAATCATCAGTGCTTTCTGAGCATTTTGTGGATAACCCTGTTGATAAGCCATGGGATAACCCTGTGGACAGTTGTGTGGATAGTTTCGGCAGATGGCAAACATAGGTGCCATCTCCAACCCGGCTTTCTATGTAGCCTTCGGCATACAGTTGGTCATAGGCACGCACCACGCTGTTGCGCGAGAGCGCGAGCATGCCCGCCAGGTCTCGTGTCGACGGCAGGCGCGTGCCGCTGCTCAAGCGCCCATCCAGCACGCGAGCGCGCAGCGCTTGATAGAGCTGCTGACTCAACCCTCGGCGTTGATCGAGGACGATCCCGGCGGGATCGAATGGCAATACCAAAGGGCGCTCGCTCATCGCATTGGACCTATCAAAATCATCACCAATGGCTCTTAACCTGAACCAATAGCCTGCCTACGATGAAGCCAATCGACAAGGATCCGCCCATGTACAACAGCAAACCGCACCAGGAACACAACCTTGAGCGCCTGCATCAACAGATGCGGGAAACCCGCCTGGCCCTGCTTGTCACCCACGGCGAGCAAGGTCTGCTGGCCAGTCACATACCCGTGTTGATCGATACCAGCGAAGGTGACTTGGGCACCGTTTACGGGCATCTGGCCCGTGCCAACCATCAGTGGCTGGCCTTGGAGCAAGGTGTAGAAGCCTTGTTGGTTTTCGCCGGCCCTGACGCTTATGTCAGCCCCGGCTACTACCCGAGCAAGCTCGACAACCCCAAGGTTGTGCCCACCTGGAACTACTTGGCGGTGCATGCCTACGGCGTCGCTGAAGTGGTGCAGGGCGGCCCCGACCTGCTGGATATCGTCAGCCGCCTGACCGACCTGCACGAGCAAGGACGCAGCGCCCCATGGAAGGTCGCCGATGCACCCAGCGATTACATCGAAGGCATGCTCCGCGCCATCGTCGGCTTCCGTCTGCCCATCGCACGCCTGCAGGGGGCACGCAAACTCAGCCAGAACCGCTCGGCGCAGGACATCGAAGGCGTACGCCAAGGCTTGGCCAGCAGTACCGATCAGCTAAACAATCAACTGGCGGCGCAGATGCGCACGCCCTGAAGGAACAGCCCCATGCCCAACGTCATCCTGCGCCCCGTCAGCGCCAACGACCACGCCGCGTGGCTGCCCCTGTGGCAGGCCTACCTGCGCTTTTATCAAACCGAACTGGCCGATGAAGTCAGCGCCGTGACATGGCAACGCATCCTCGACTCGCAGGAGCCAACCCACTCGGCGCTGGCCTGGATCGATGGCAAGGCGGTAGGCATGGTCAACTGGATCTATCATCGAACCAACTGGAGCATTGCCAACGCCTGCTACCTGCAGGACCTGTACGTTGACGGTAAGCAGCGCGGCCTGGGCGTTGGCCGGCAACTGATCGAACTGGTCAACGCCAGTGCCAAAGCGGCCGGCTGTTGCAAGGTGCACTGGCTGACACATGAAACCAACGCTACCGCCATCGGCTTGTACGAGCAGGTCGCCGAGCGACCCGGCTTCATCCAATTTCGCCAAACGCTGTGAGACGGGAGCAACGCATGAGTCAACCCAATAACTGGCAACCTGCAGCCCTGCCCCAGGCCGAGCCCCTTGAAGGGCGTTTCATCCGCCTGGAGAAGCTCGATCCGGCGGGTCATGCGGACGATCTCTGGGAGGTGCTGCAAGGTCCGCACTGCGACCCAGCACTGTGGGACTACCTGCCCTATGGCCCGTTTGCCGAGCGCGGTACGTTCGATCAATGGCTTGCAGACAATGCCGCCAGCCGCGATCCGCTGTTTTACAGCGTCATCGACCGCAGCAGCGGCCAGGTACAAGGCATTCTGAGCCTGATGTCGATGGTGCCTGCCCACGGTCGCATCGAGATCGGCCATATTGCCTTCGGCGCAGCCATGCAACGCACCCCCAAGGGCACCGAAGCGGTATACCTGCTGGGCAAGCTCGGTTTTGAACTGGGTAATCGCCGACTGGAATGGAAGTGCAACAACGCCAATGCCCGCTCCAAGCGCGCAGCGGAGCGCTTTGGCTTCATCTACGAGGGTGTGTTCCGCAATCACATGGTGATCAAGGGCCAGAACCGCGACACGGCCTGGTACTCGATTACCGATCACGAGTGGCCTGCAGTGGCGGCCGCTTTCGAGCGCTGGCTGAGTGCCGACAACCAGCGCCACGAGGGTCAGTCGAAAACGCTGGAAGCCTGCCGGGAGCAGGGCTGAGGCTCAGCTCAGGTTACGCTTGAGCTCAGCGATGTGCTCTGGCCCGATGCCACAGCATCCGCCGAGCAAGCTGGCGCCGCGCTGGCGCCAATCCTGGGCCCAGCTCAGGTAACCCGGCGGGTCGAGGTCTTCGCGCAGCTCATCCAGGCCATCGTTAGCGGTGGCGTCCTTGGGTTGCGGCGGGAAGGCGTTAGCGTAGGCTCCGATGGCGATATCCACACCCAGGCGCTCAAACACTTCGCGCGCAGCGTCGATGGCAGCACCGATCACTTCCGGCTGGCTGCAGTTGAACAGCATGGCTTTGACGCCCAGCGTTGCTACTGCTTCGGCAGCTGCGGTCACACTTTCACCAGAACGCAGCTGCGGTACGTCGCCGACCTCTTCATCCTGCAAGGTGAACGATACCCACAACGGCTTGCCATCTGCTGGCAACTGGCCGGCAATTGCCTGCACTTCTGCGATCGCACTCTGGGTTTCGGCCAGCCAAAGATCGACATACGGTGCCAGCCCCACCACCAGTGGGAGCAATACCTCGGACACGCGCTGTGGCTCGAACAGGTCAGGGCGGTAGGAGCCGAACAGCGGAGGCAATGAGCCAGCGACTCGCACTGGCCGTGGGCTGGCATCCGCCGCAGTACGTGCCAGCTGACCAGCGGTGGCGGCCAAGGCGAAGCCTTCATCAGCGAAGCGGTCTTCACCAATATGGAACGGCACCACTGCATAACTGTTGCTGGTGATCACCCCAGCACCGGCTTCGATATAGGCCGCATGCACCGCCACTACGGCTTCCGGCGCTTCGCTCAGTGCAAGTGCCGACCACTCCGGCTGGCGGAACGGCGCGCCTCGGCGCTGCAGCTCCCGACCCATACCGCCATCAAGAATTTCCAACGTCCGATCGCCCATATAACTTCCGCTTATATTGATATGAATAATATTCACTGGTGGCTTTAAACTTATAACTATTAAATATCGAAATCTGATTTTTTAACAACTTTTTCCAGGTGTCTTCATGCGTTTGCCTTCCTTGATTTGCGCAGGCCTTCTGGCCCTGAGCGCCACCTCTGCAGCCTTTGCCGGTGCCACACTGGACCGCGTCGAGTCGCGCAAGGAAGTCGTCAACGTACTGATGGAGAGCTACCCGCCGTTCTCCTTCCTCAATGAACAGAACCAGCTCGATGGTTTTGACGTCGATGTGGCCAAGGCGGTCGCGGCCAAGCTCGGCGTAAAGCTGCGACTGGAAACACCCTCCTGGGATGTCATTGCTGCGGGCCGCTGGAGTGGTCGCTACGACCTGTGCATCTGTTCGATGACGCCAAGCAAGGCCCGCGCCGAGGTGTTCGACTTCCCGGTGGAGTACTACGCCTCGCCTGCGGTGATCGTGGTCAACGCCAAGGATGAGCGGATTCACACGGCCAAGGACCTCGACGGCCTCAAGGTCGGCCTGACCAGCGCCTCCAGCTATGAGAGCTACCTGAACAAGAACCTGGTTATCGAAGGCGCGGAAGACAAGAAGATCGAGTACCCCTTCGACTTCGTCCAGATTGCCCCCTATGACACCGACAACGTCGCCTTCCAGGACCTCGGCCTGGGTGCAGGCGTGCGCCTGGATGCGATCCTGACCAACTTGGTGACCGCGCAGCCACGCCTGGCCCAGGACAAGCGCTTCAAACTGGCAGGCGCGCCGCTTTACGAAGAGCCCAACTCAGTCGCCATCGAGAAAGGCGATCCAGAGTGGGACGCCAAGCTGCGGCAAGTGTTCGCCGAGCTGAAGGCCGATGGCACGCTGGCCAAGCTGTCGCAGAAGTGGATCGGCGCCGACATCAGTAAATGAGCGCCCATCAACCTGCACCCAAGCCCGTCGCCTCCGCGACGGGTTCACGCCTGTTCGGCTTTCGCACCCGTCTGTACCTGACGTGGCTGGTACTGCTGTTGCTGTTCGTGGGTTTCTTTCTCAGCTTTGATCTGAAATTCTCGATTATCGTCGAGAAGTTCCCCAACCTGGCAGGCTTCAAGCTGGGCCCCAATGGCTTCCTGCAGGGCGCTGCGCTGACCCTGTTCCTGTGCTTGTGCTCTATGGTGGTGTCGGTGCTGTTGGGCTTTGCCGCCGCCCTGGCACGGTTGTCGAAGAGTGCCCTGCTATTCGGCGTGGCCAGCTTCTACACCTCGTTCTTCCGCGGCACGCCGCTGCTGATCCAGATCCTGTTGATCTACCTCGGCTTGCCCCAAGTAGGCCTGGTGCCAGGTGCAATCGCAGCGGGCATCATCGCCCTGTCGCTAAACTATGGCGCTTACCTGAGCGAAATCTTCCGAGCCGGCATCATTGGCGTTGCCTTGGGCCAGCGCCAGGCAGCGCTCGCCCTGGGCATGCGCCCGGTGGCGATCTTCTGGCACATCACCCTGCCCCAGGCAATGCGCACCATCATCCCGCCGAGCGCCAACCAGTTCATCTCGATGCTCAAGGACTCGTCGCTGATTTCGGTGATGGGTGTCTGGGAAGTGATGTTCCTGGCCCAGTCGTATGGGCGCTCAAGCTATCGCTACCTGGAGATGCTGACGACAGCTGCAGTGATCTACTGGGTGCTGTCGATCCTGCTCGAACTGGCCCAGGCCAGGCTGGAGCGGCATTTTGGCAAGGGCTATCAGCGCTAGGTCCAGCGCAACCGAGGGGTATTTGAGCTAGCGCCGCCCGCATCGCAAGGGGCCTGACAACCACCCAAAAAAAGGGGAGCATCCGCTCCCCAGAGGTTAACCGCTTGTAGATGAGGGCTTATGTCAGCCCTCGATCTCGATCAGGATCTCACCCGGCGTCACGCGATCGCCCTTGGCCACGTGGATGGCAACGACCTTGCCGGCGATGGCCGCCTGCACTTCGGTTTCCATCTTCATCGCTTCGGTGATCAGCACTGCCTGGCCGGCCTTGACTGTGTCGCCTTCCTTGACCAGCACATCGACGATGTTGCCCGGCATGGTAGTGCTGACGTGGCCTGGCGCGCTGGCCTGCTTGCGCTTGCTGCTGCCGCCGCCGACAAACTCGTTGAGGGGCTCGAACACCACTTCTTCCGGCATGCCGTCGATCGACAGGTAGAAGTGGCGCTTGCCTTCGGCCTTGACGCCCACGCCGGTGATGTCGACGCGGTAGGTTTCACCGTGCACGTCGATGACGAACTCGGTCGGCACACCTTCACCCCCCGGGGCGGCGACCGCACCGGCTTCCGGGATCGGCAGCAGCGCTTCGGGGGTCAGGGTGCCGGCTTCACGCTCTTCGAGGAACTTACGGCCAATGTCCGGGAACATGGCGAAGGTCAGCACATCTTCCTCGCTGTGCGCCAAGGCGCCGATGTCGGCACGCAGTTTGGCCATTTCCGGCTTGAGAAGATCGGCCGGGCGCACATCGATCACGTCTTCGCTGCCGATCGCCTGGCGGCGCAGTTGCTCGTTGACCACGCCCGGCGCCTTGCCGTAACCGCCTTGCAGGTACAGCTTCACTTCGTTGGTGATGGTCTTGTAGCGTTCGCCGGCCAGTACGTTGAAGAACGCCTGGGTACCGACGATCTGCGAGGTCGGGGTCACCAGAGGTGGGAAGCCAAGGTCTTCTCGCACCCGCGGGATCTCGGCCAGCACTTCGTTCATGCGGTTGAGTGCGCCCTGCTCCTTGAGCTGGTTGGCAAGGTTGGAAATCATCCCGCCTGGCACCTGGTTGACCTGCACGCGGGTGTCCACCGCAGTGAACTCGCTTTCGAACTGGTGGTACTTCTTGCGCACGGCATAGAAGTACAGGCCGATTTCCTGCAGCAGTTCCAGGTCCAGACCGGTGTCGAACTCGCTGCCCTTGAGCGCGGCGACCATCGATTCGGTACCCGGGTGGCTGGTCCCCCAGGCAAAGCTGGAGATGGCGGTGTCGATATGGTCAGCACCGTTTTCCACAGCCTTGAGCTGGCACATGGCGGCCAGGCCGGCAGTATCGTGGGAATGGATGAACACAGGCAGCGACTGCTCGGCCTTCAGCGCCTTGACCAGCTCGCCGGTGGCATACGGGGTCAAAAGGCCAGCCATGTCCTTGATCGCCACCGAGTCGCAACCCATGGCTTCCATCTGTTTGGCCTGGTTCACGAAGGCTTCGATGGTATGCACCGGGCTGGTGGTGTAAGCGATGGTGCCTTGGGCGTGCTTACCGGCAGCCTTCACCGCCTCGATGGCCACGCGCAGGTTACGCACGTCGTTCATTGCGTCGAAGATGCGGAACACGTCGATACCGTTGACCGCCGCCTTGGCGACGAACGCCTTGACCACATCATCGCTGTAGTGGCGGTAGCCCAGCAGGTTCTGCCCGCGCAGAAGCATCTGCAGGCGGGTATTGGGCAGCGCATTGCGCAGTTTGCGCAGGCGCTCCCACGGGTCTTCCTTGAGGAAGCGCACGCAGGCATCGAAAGTGGCGCCGCCCCACACTTCCAGCGACCAGTAGCCGACCTTGTCGAGCTTGTCGCAGATCGGCAGCATGTCTTCGGTCCGCATACGGGTAGCCAGCAGGGACTGGTGGGCGTCACGCAGGATTGTGTCGGTAACAAAGATCTTCTTGGACATTCTTATCTCCTCATGGCGACAAGCTTGAAGCTACGAGCCGCAAGAAAAAGCCGATTCGCTTCAACTTGCAGCGGGTCGCTCACAGCTTGCAGCTGCATTCATAGGCCTGCGTGGGCGGCGATGGCGGCGGCGATGGCCAGGGCCAGCTCTTCGGGTTTGCGCTTGATCGAGTAGTTGGTCAGTTCAGGGTGGCTTTCGACGAAGCTGGTGTTGAACTGGCCGCTACGGAATTCCGGATTGCGCAGGATTTCCTGGTAGTACGCGGCGGTGGTCTTCACCCCTTGCACGCGCATGTCGTCCAGGGCCCGCAGGCCACGGTCCATGGCTTCTTCCCAGGTCAACGCCCACACCACCAGTTTCAGGCACATGGAGTCATAGAACGGTGGGATGGTGTAACCGGTGTAGATCGCTGTATCGGTGCGCACACCCGGGCCGCCAGGGGCGTAGTAACGGGTGATCTTGCCGAAACTGGGCAGGAAGTTGTTCTTCGGGTCTTCGGCGTTGATGCGGAACTGCAACGCGTAGCCGCGGTGCTGAATGTCTTCCTGCTTGACCGACAGCGGCAGGCCCGAGGCGATGCGGATCTGCTCGCGGACCACGTCGATACCGGTAATTTCTTCGGTGATGGTGTGCTCGACCTGCACGCGGGTGTTCATTTCCATGAAGTACACCTCGCCATCGGCGAGCAGGAACTCCACAGTACCGGCGTTCTCGTAGTTCACAGCCTTGGCTGCCCGGACCGCCAGGTCACCGATGTAGGCACGCTGTTCGGGGGTGAGCTGGGGGCTTGGGGCAATTTCGATGAGCTTCTGGTTGCGGCGCTGGATCGAGCAGTCACGCTCGAACAGGTGCACCACATTGCCGAAGCTGTCGCCCAGAATCTGCGCCTCGATGTGCTTGGGGTTGACGATGCACTTTTCCAGGAACACTTCCGCTGAACCGAAGGCCTTGGTAGCTTCGGAGATGACGCGGGGGAAGTTCTGCTCCAGCTCTTCACGGCTGTTGCACCGGCGAATGCCCCGGCCGCCACCGCCGGAGGTGGCCTTGAGCATCACTGGGTAACCGATACGCTCGCCTTCGCTCAGGGCTTCGTGGATGTCGGCAACGTTGCCTTCGGTGCCTGGGGTAACGGGCACGCCGGCCTGAATCATGGTGCGGCGCGCTTCGGTCTTGTCGCCCATGCGGCGAATGACGTCGGCGGCCGGGCCGATGAACTTGATACCACGCTCGGCGCAGATCTCTGCCAGCTCCGCGTTTTCCGACAGGAAACCGTAGCCCGGGTGCAGGGCATCACAGCCGGTTTCCACAGCAAGATTCACCAGCTTGCGCGGGTTCAGGTAACCAGCCAGCGGCTCGGCACCAATGCTGTAGGCCTCGTCAGCGCGCTTGACGTGCAAGGCGTGACGGTCGGCGTCGGAGTAGATCGCGACAGAGCGAATACCCATCTCGGCGCAGGCACGCACGATGCGGACTGCGATTTCACCCCGGTTGGCGATCAGGATTCTTTTTATCACTGGAGTCTTCCCAAAGCCGTAGGAACAGTCGAGCCGGTTCTACCGGTCGGCGCGTGACCAAGCGTCGCTGGCCAGTCGCACATTCACCCTAGCGCTGTAGGTCGATAAACAAAAATCAATATTTGTTAGAGGCTGTATTAGCAAAAGCTTATAGTTAGGTAACAAGGTTTTACCGGAGCCTAGAATAAAAATGCGTAAGTCCTTGATGCGTATGACTTTGCGTCAGTTGCAGGTCTTCAATGAGGTGTGCGATTTGCGCTCATACAGCCGCGCCGCCGAGGAGATGGCGCTGACGCAACCCGCCGTTAGTCTACAAATTCGTCAGCTGGAAGAGCTGGTAGGGCAGCCGCTGTTCGAATACGTCGGCAAGAAACTTTACCTGACCGAAGCCGCCGAGGCGCTGCAGCGCGCCAGCCGGGACATCTTCGGGCGCCTGGAAAGCCTCGACATGCAGCTTTCCGACATGCAGGGCTCACTGCAAGGGCAACTGAAACTGGCGATCGAATCCAGCGCCAAATACTTCGTCCCACACCTGTTCGCCGCCTTCAAGCAACGTCACCCGGAGGTCAACCTGACCCTTACCGTGGTCAACCGCGCCCAGGCGATTCGGCGCCTTTCCGACAACCGCGACGACCTGATCATCATGTCCATGGTGCCGCAGGACATGGGCCTGGAGTTCCTGCCGTTTCTCAACAACCCGATCATCGCCGTGGCGCCGCCGGACCATGCGTTGTGCAAACTGGAGCAGTTGCGCCTGCAGGACCTCGAGCCTCATACACTGCTGGTCCGTGAACAGGGCTCAGGGACGCGCAAAGCCTGCGAGGAGTACTTCAAGGACAAGCGTGTGCACTTCACCCAGACGCTGGAGGTAGCGTCGGCCGATGCCCAGCGCGAATGCGTCATCGCCGGCCTTGGTGTCGCCCTGCTGACCCGCCATGCAGTGAACATGGAGCTGGCCATGGGCGTGCTCAAGGAATTGCCAGTGGAGGAACTACCGCTGTACCGCAGCTGGTGTGTGGTGCAGGCCAAGGCCAAGCGGCAGTCACCGGTAGCCTTGGCCTTTCTGGCTTTCATTCGCAGCGAACGTGCGCTGATCAGCGCGCTTGTTGAGCGCTTTTCGGGGAAGCTGGCGCTGAAGTCTGCCACACCGTGAGGGCTTGCAGCTCCGGGTAGTCTGCAAGGTCGCGCAGCAGTTGACGTTGGTCGCAGTAGCTTTCGATCGCACGGCGGTACTCCATGCGGCGCTGATCTTTTTCCTGCTGTTTGCGAGCCTTGGCGCTAGGTAGGTAAGAGCCATCGAAATCACGAGCCATGCCTGTCTCCCTGATCGAGTGCGGGGAGTTTCAGACTGGCTCGAGCGCTTTACCGTTTTGCTGAGGATTGGTGACAAATCGATGAAATTTGCAGATTCTTCCGCAATTGCCGATCAGTCATCCATCGCCTTGATCGACTTGGGCGACAACCGCAGGCTGCGCAAGCTGCGCTTCACACTCTTGAGGTGATTGACCAGGCTCGGCCCACGGGCCATGGCCACGCCCATGGCCAGTACATCGATCACTACCAGGTGGGCGATACGCGAGGTCAGCGGGGTGTAGATTTCAGTGTCTTCGTGCACATCGATCGCCAGGTTGACGGTCGAAAGCTCGGCCAGTGGGGTCTGGCTGGGGCACAGGGTGATCAGGTTGGCGCCGCTCTCACGCACCAGGTTGGCGGTGATCAAAAGGTCCTTGGAGCGCCCGGACTGGGAAATGCATACCGCCACGTCACCCGGCTTGAGGGTGACCGCCGACATGGCCTGCATGTGCGGGTCGGAGTACGCGGCGGCACTGAGCAACAGGCGGAAAAACTTGTGCTGCGCGTCTGCAGCAACCGCGCCGGATGCACCAAAGCCATAGAACTCCACACGTTGCGCCTGCGCCATGGCACTCACCGCCTGTTGCAACGCGTGCGGGTCAAGGTGCTCGCGCACTTCCATCAGGGTGTGCAAGGTAGTGTCGAAAATCTTCAGGCTGTAATCGGCAACCGAGTCGTCCTCATGGATGGCGAACTGCCCGAAGCTGGCGCCGGCAGCCAGGCTCTGCGCAAGCTTGAGCTTGAGGTCCTGAAAACCTGAACAGCCGATCGCCCGGCAGAACCGCACGATGGTCGGCTCGCTGATACCCACGCTGTGTGCAAGGTCCGCCATCGAGCTGTGCATGACGGCAGCCGGGTCCAGCAGCACGTGGTCGGCCACTTTCAGTTCCGATTTGCGCAGCAGGTGGCGCGATTGGGCGATATGTTGCAACAGATTCACGGGCTGGACTCGGTTATGATCGGCTGGCCGGGATGTAGCTTTCTTGTAGTTATACTACATGGACGCCAACCCGCCCAGTTAAACGAACGTGGAGAGTGGTGGTTTGACTATTCCTTGCGACATTCTGGTGTTCGGCGGCACTGGCGATCTGGCCCTGCACAAACTGCTGCCGGCGCTCTATCACCTGTATCGCGAGGCACGCCTGAACATTGCCGTGCGCATCATTGCCCTGGCCCGGCGCAACCTGTCGCGCAATGAGTACCTGAAGCTCGCCGAACGCCATTGCCGAGTGCAGATCGCCCGGAGTGATTTCGACGAAGAAGTGTGGCAACGCTTTTGCGCACGCCTGGACTACTTTCCCATGGACGCCGCGCAAAGTGCCGACTTCGGGCGCCTGGCGCGCTACCTCGGCGAGCCTGGCGGGCTGACCCGCATCTATTACCTGGCCACCGCGCCCAATCTGTTCGTGCCGATTGCCAACCACCTACGGGTGGCGGGCCTGGCCGACCATGAGGCGCGTATCGTGCTGGAAAAGCCGATTGGCCATTCGCTGGAGTCGGCCACCGCCATCAACGAAGCGATCGGCGCGGTGTTCGAGGAATCTCAGGTGTTTCGCATCGACCACTACCTGGGCAAGGAGACCGTGCAGAACCTCATGGCTCTGCGTTTCGCCAATGCGCTGCTTGAACCGGTGTGGCGCAACGGGCAGGTCGATCATGTGCAGATCAGCGTCTGTGAAACCCTCGGTGTAGAAAACCGGGGCGGCTACTACGATCGGTCCGGGGCCACCCGCGACATGCTGCAGAACCACCTGCTGCAGCTGCTGTGCCTGGTAGCCATGGAGCCGCCTGCGCAGTTCGAGGCCGAGGCGGTACGCGACGAGAAGGTCAAGATTCTGCGCGCCCTCAAGCCAATCACCGGCCAGGACGTTCAGGACAAGACCGTGCGCGGTCAGTACGGTGCCGGGCACATCGGCGGCCAGGAAGTGCCCGCCTACTACTTCGAGAAGGACGTGGACAATGACAGCGACACCGAAACCTTCGTCGCCGTCCACGCCCACATCGACAATTGGCGCTGGGCTGGCGTGCCTTTCTATCTGCGCACCGGCAAACGCATGGCACGACGCTCGTCGCAGATCGTCATCCAGTTCAAGCCCGTCCCCCACGAGCTGTTCAACGGTGGCCAGGTCAACCAGCTGTTGATCCGGCTACAGCCCGACGAGCGCATCAGCTTGCGCATGATGACCAAAAGCCCCGGCAAAGGCATGCGCCTGGAGCCGGTGGACCTTGACCTCAACCTGGCGCAGGTGTTCGGCCAGACGCGTCGCTGGGAAGCCTATGAACGCCTGCTGCTGGACGTGCTGGAAGGTGATTCGACGCTGTTCATGCGGCGTGACGAGGTGGAAGCCGCCTGGGCTTGGGTCGACCCGATCATCAAGGGTTGGGAGGAGCATTTTCAGGCCCCCCGCCATTATGCGGCCGGCAGCAATGGCCCCGACCAGGCCAACAGCCTGTTGGCCAGGCACGGCAGGCACTGGCATGGCTGAAGAGGTACGCCACGCAACGATGGGCGGCGGCGCGGCAGGGTGAATATTTATACAGTAGGCGTTTGCCCCGTAACCGGCCTGCCCCTAGAATGGGCGGATGCACACAGATGACCTCTCCCTCCTGCTGAACTCCCTCAACGATGCCCAACGCCAGGCCGTCGCGGCCACGCTCGGGCGTCAGCTGGTGCTTGCTGGCGCCGGTTCCGGTAAAACCCGCGTGCTGGTGCACCGCATCGCCTGGCTGATCCAGGTCGAACAGGCCTCGCCGCACTCGATCCTGTCGGTGACCTTCACCAACAAGGCCGCCGCCGAGATGCGCCAGCGCATCGAGCAATTGCTGGGCATCAACCCGGCCGGCATGTGGGTGGGCACCTTCCACGGCCTGGCGCATCGGTTGTTGCGCGCTCACTGGCAGGAAGCCCGTCTGGTGCAGAACTTCCAGATCCTCGACAGTGATGATCAGCAGCGCCTGGTCAAGCGGGTGATCCGTGAGCTTGGCCTCGATGAGCAGCGCTGGCCCGCGCGCCAGGCCCAGTGGTTCATCAATGGGCAGAAGGACGAAGGCCTGCGCCCACAGCATATCCAGCCCGGTGGCGACCTGTTCCTGGGGACCATGCGCAGCATCTACGTGGCCTACGAGCAGGCCTGCGAACGCGCCGGGGTGATCGACTTCTCCGAGCTCCTGCTGCGGGCCCTGGACCTGTGGCGCGACCACCCGGGCCTGCTCGAACACTACCAGCGGCGCTTCCGTCACCTGCTGGTGGACGAGTTCCAGGACACCAACGCCGTGCAGTACGCCTGGCTGCGCCTGCTGGCTGGCAAGGGCGGCGGCAGCCTGATGGCCGTGGGCGACGACGACCAGTCGATTTACGGCTGGCGCGGCGCCAAGATTGAAAACATTCACCAGTACACGGCTGACTTCCCTGATGCCGAGATGATCCGCCTGGAGCAGAACTACCGCTCCACCGGCGGCATCCTCAAAGCCGCCAACGCGCTGATCGCAAACAACAGCGGGCGCCTGGGCAAAGAGCTGTGGACCGACCTGGGCGAAGGCGAGCCTCTGACCCTTTATGCGGCTTACAACGAGCATGACGAAGCGCGCTACGTGGTCGAGACCATCGAGAGCCTGATCAAGCAAGGCAATTCGCGCAGCGACATCGCCATTCTTTATCGCTCCAATGCCCAGTCGCGCGTGCTGGAAGAAGCGCTGCTGCGCGAGCGCATCCCCTACCGCATCTATGGTGGGCAGCGCTTCTTCGAGCGCGCCGAGATCAAGAACGCCATGGCTTACCTGCGCTTGATGGAAGGCCGTGGCAACGACGCCGCGCTCGAACGGGTAATCAATGTGCCGCCGCGTGGCATCGGTGAAAAAACCGTCGAGGCCATCCGCGAACATGCGCGCCACGGTCAGTTGTCGATGTGGGGCGCCATGTGCCAGTTGCTGGCAGCCAAAGCACTCAAAGGCCGGGCCGCCAGTGCATTGGGCGCTTTCATCGAGCTGATCGAGAGCCTGGCTGGCAAAGTCGCGGACATGCCCCTGCATACCATGACGCAGACGGTCATCGAGCAGTCCGGCCTGATCATCTATCACCAGGAAGAAAAGGGTGAAAAGGGCCAGGCACGGGTAGAAAACCTTGAGGAACTGGTCAGCGCCGCTCGCAACTTCGAAACCACTGACGATGACGCCGACCTTTCGCCGCTGTCGGCCTTCCTCGGCCATGCTTCGCTTGAAGCCGGCGAGGCCCAGGCTGACGAGCACGAAGACAGCATTCAGCTGATGACGTTGCACAGCGCCAAGGGCCTGGAATTCCCCTACGTCTTCTTGGTGGGCATGGAAGAAGGCCTGTTCCCGCACAAGATGAGCCTGGAAGAGCCAGGCCGCCTGGAAGAAGAGCGCCGCCTGGCGTACGTGGGCATTACCCGCGCCATGCGCCAGCTATTCATGACCTATGCCGAAACGCGTCGCCTGTATGGCAGTGAGACCTACAACAAGGTGTCACGATTCGTACGTGAAATTCCGCCTGGCCTGGTTCAGGAAGTGCGTCTTTCGAACAGCGTCAGCCGCCCGTTCGGCGGCGCCAAGAGCACCAGCGCGAGCAGCCTGTTCGCCAATGCCAACATTCCGCAGACCGCTTTCAATCTGGGCCAGCGGGTACAACATTCGGTATTCGGTGAAGGCGTGATCCTCAACTTCGAGGGTTCCGGCGCACAGGCGCGTGTGCAGGTGAACTTTGCCGAAGGCAGCAAGTGGCTGATGCTTGGCTATGCCAAGCTCGAAGCTATCTGAAGCCTGTGGGGCGCGCTGAAATATTTAGGCAAAAGCTGGAAACATTATGTCGCTGGTCATGTGCACAGGAACCTGTGCAACATGACGCGCGTGCAATCCACAACAGGGGAAATCCCATTTATGCAACGTTTTCTTAGCATCGCACTGGCGCTTTGCGTCGGCCTGACGCTGAGCCTGGACGCCAACGCCAAGCGCTTCGGCGGCGGCAAGAGCTCGGGCTCCGCGCCTATCCACCAGACCCGCCAGGCTACGCCAACCACGCCCGCCGCTGCACCGACCGCTCCTGGCCGTGCACCGGCCGCCGCCAGCGGTGCTTCGCGCTGGCTGGGCCCACTGGCCGGCCTCGCCGCCGGTGGCCTGCTGGCGTCCATGTTCATGGGTGACGGCTTCGAGGGCCTACAGATCATGGACTTCCTGATCGTCGCCCTGATCGCGTTCCTGGTGTTCCGCTTCATCGCCGCACGGCGCCGCCAGCAGCAGCCGCAGATGGCCGCTCCGGGCCACGCACCGTTCCAGCGTGAAGCCCACGGCCAGCCTGCCCAGCCGTCGATCTTCGGTGGTTCGGCTGCACCTGCAGCGCCAGCCGCGCCGGTCATCAACGCCCCGGCCTGGTTCAACGAGCAGAGCTTCCTGGCCGCAGCCCGTAGCCACTTCCAGTCGCTGCAGCAGCACTGGGATGCCAACGAGATGGACAAGATCGCCGAGTTCGTCACCCCGCAGATGCTCGAGTTCCTCAAGCGTGAGCGTGCTGATCTGGGTGATGGTTTCCAGGCTACCTACATCGATAACCTCGATGTGCAACTGGACGGTGTCGACGATCGTGCCGACCGCACCGACGCCACCCTGACCTTCCGTGGCGTGTCGAAGACCTCGCGCTTCGACCAGGGCGAACCTTTCAGCGAAAGCTGGCACATGGTTCGTGCCCCGGGCGAGAACCAGCCTTGGCTGGTCGCCGGTATCCGCCAAAACGGTTAACCGTCGCACGTTGCACAAAAAACCCCGGGCTAGCCCCGGGGTTTTTGCTTTTGCCAGACCGCCCTACTAGGGTATAACGCGCAGCGATGTCATCAAGGTTGGAGGAAATGAACCGTGGAAGAAGTGATCGAACAACTCCGTGAAGCCAATGAACCGGTACCGGTGCCCCTGGAGCTTCCCGACGAGGACCAACTGGTCGAGATCGAGGAACAACTGTTCATCAACATTCCGTTCGTATTCAAAGAATTCCTCTTGACCGTCAGCGACGTGGTGTACGGCTCCCTGGAGCCGGTCACCGTCACCGATCCCCAGTCACATACCTACCTGCCCGACGTGGCCGCCAATGCCTGGGATGCTGGAGTACCGCGTGACCTGATCCCGCTGTGCCAGGACGGCGACAATTTCTACTGCGTCGAGGAAGACGGCACGGTGGTGTTGTGGGATGCCGACGAGGAAGGGGTTGGTGAAGACAGCTGGGAATCGGTCTGGCACTGGGCACGGGACGTCTGGCTGGAAAGCTGATGACTTGCACGGTCGCCAGGCTTTAAGCGCCTGGCGACATCGTTACCGCACCGTCCACTCCCACAATGGTGGAATCCAGCGCAGAGACCCTCCCGCTCAGTGCGTGTTTTCCCGGCTGTTTTCCAGCGTCTCCAGCAGGGCGATCTGCATCCGCGAATGCACGCGGATGAACCAGCGCCACAGCACCGCCACCACTATCGCGGCCACCACGGCGATGATCAGCAGCAATTCGTTGGTCGGCAGGATGCTTGCCGACAACGCCGACAGCAGCAGGAAGATGACCAGCAGTGACAGCAGCGGGATCACTTCGGCCACTACACGGCGAACGCGCTGGGTATGGCGCCCTGCCATTTCCGGTTTGACACCCATCTCCGCCAACAGCATCGACAACGCTTTGAGCTTGCGATAGGCAGCGATAAGGAAGGGCAGCGACAACAACAGCGCCGCGCCCCAGATTATCGCCTTTTGCTGGCTGATATCGCTCACCCATTCACTGAGCCAAGTACCGATACGTACAGCGAAATAGCCGCCGCTGAAGAAGATCGCGATCACCAGCGCCAGGTTGACACCCACCTGCAGCAGGATGCGCCGGATCATCGCGGCCAGCATCGCGCTTTCACCCTGCGGCTGGATACTGCGCAGCCATTCGCCATACAGCGACAGCACGCGCGACAGCCGGCTCGGCATCACCTTGCCCAGCTTCAGCGACAGCGGGTCCGCGGCGCGGATGAGATAGGGCGTAAGCAACGTGGTGATGGCCGAAACGGCCACCGCAACCGGATAGAGGAAGTCACTGGTAACCTGCAGCGTCATGCCCAAGGCCGCAATGATGAAAGAGAACTCGCCGATCTGTGACAGCCCCATGCCCACGCGCAGCGAGGTACGGCCGTCGTTGCCGGCAATGAATGCACCCATGCCGCAGGACAGCATCTTGCCCAGCACCACGGCCACAGTGATGACCACAATCGGCCAGGCGTAGTCGAGCAGCACGTTCGGGTCGATCATCAAGCCAATGGCGACGAAGAAAATGGCGCTGAACAAGTCACGTACCGGCTCGATCAGCCGTTCGATCTTCAGCAACTGGCGGGATTCGGCCATGATCGCACCGATCAGGAAGGCCCCCAGCACCATGCTGTACTCCAGTTTGACCACCAGCAGGCAGAAGCCGAAACACAGGCCCAGGACGGTGATCAGCAGCATTTCGTTGCTTTCGAATTTCGCCACGTAGGCCAGCAGTCGCGGCACCAGCAAAATGCCGATAACCAGCGCCACGATCATGAAAAGCGACAGCTTGCCGACTGTGGAAAAGACCTCACCGGAACTGACCGTACCGCTGACCGCAATCCCCGATAGCAGGGCTATGATGCCGATGCCGAGAATGTCCTCGACGATCAGCACGCCGAAGATCAGCTGAGCAAAACGCTCGTTTTTCATCTTCAGGTCGTTGAGTGCCTTGACGATGATGGTGGTCGAGGAAATCGCCAGGATCGCACCGAGGAACAGCGAGTCCATAGTGCTCCAGCCAAACCAGCGGCCAATCTCGAAACCGATCCAGATCATCAGGACGATTTCCAGAAATGCTGCAATGAACGCCGTGGCCCCCACCTTGAACAGCTTGCGCAGGCTGAACTCAAGGCCCAGGCAAAACATCAGGAAGATCACCCCCAGCTCAGCGAGGGTCTTGATGGTGTCTTCATCGTGAATCAGGCCGAACGGCGGGGTGTGCGGGCCGATGATGAAACCGGCAACGATGTAGCCCAGCACTACTGGCTGCTTGAAGCGATGAAACAGAATGGTCACTACCCCGGCGACCAGCATGATCACTGCCAGATCCTGGATGAAGCTGATGGCATGCATGGCGCGATACTCCTTTTCGTTGCCCGGGCAAACCGCTCCTCTGCCAAGGAAAACCCGAGCGAGCAGCAAGTACATACTGTATTGAATGCAGGAAGGCCCATGTTGCATGGGCGTACTCAGGTTAACATCGCACCCCGCCGCATATTGCCGACGCAATATGTAGAAACAGATCGGCCGAGCAACGGCCCCTGATGGCATGATCGGCGTGACGACGGAGCGTCTGTCAGCGTCCCGTATCAGGAAGGCAAACTTCAAGAGGGGAAACAGAAAGTGTCAGCAGATACCCGCCCCGATTCAGCGCAACCTCACCGTGAGCACACTATGGAACCTGGAAACGCCCAGCTGAGCATGACCGTCCTGATGACCCCGGACATGGCCAACTTTTCTGGCAACGTACATGGCGGCACCTTGCTCAAGTATCTCGATGAAGTGGCGTATGCCTGCGCTAGCCGCTATGCCGGCAGCTATGTGGTAACCCTGTCGGTCGATCAGGTGATTTTCCGCGAGCCGGTGCACGTGGGCGAACTGGTGACGTTCCTGGCCTCGGTCAACTACACCGGCAATACCTCCATGGAGGTGGGCATCAAGGTGGTGACCGAGAACATTCGCGAACGCTCGGTGCGGCATTCCAACAGCTGCTTTTTCACCATGGTCGCGGTCGACGACAACCGCCGCCCGGTCCCGGTCCCTGCGCGTCAGCCGCAGTCCAGTGAAGAAAAGCGCCGTTTCCTGCAGGGCCAGCAACGCCGGCAGATCCGTCAGGAGCTGGAAAAGCGTTACCAGGACCTGAAGACCGACGCCCTTTAAAACGCCAGGCGCTGCGCCTCGAAGCGTACACGCGGGTGAGCGATGCGGTCCTGAGCGCGCACCAACTGCAGTTCGTAGCTGGCGCAGGCCTGGGTTTCCAGCAGCACCTCATGGACAGCTGCCGCGGTGTATTCGAAGGCTTGCACCCAGCTGTCGCCCAACAGCACCCGGGCCAGGAACAGCCCTGAGGTCAAGTCCCCTACCCCGACCGGCTGGCGAGGGAATGCCAGCAGCGGGCGGCGCAAGTGCCAGCTGTGGTCATGGGTGACCAGCAACATTTCAAACATGTCTTCGCAACGCCCCGGGTAGGCCAGGTGCTTGACCAGCACAACCTGCGGGCCACGCTCGAGCAGGCCGCGAGCCATGTCCACGCAATCTTCCAGGCTTTGCGCGCGCCGGCCACAAAAACTGTCCAGCTCCAGCTGGTTGGGGCACAGGATGTCAGCCTGGGCAACCGCATCGTCCAGCAGGAACTCGCTCACCTCCTGGGGCACGATGCAGCCCTTCTCCGCATGCCCCATGACCGGGTCGCACAGGTACAGCGCCTTCGGGTTGACCGCCTTGATCCGCTCTACACCTGCCAATATCGCCCGCCCCTGTTCGGCGCTACCCAGATAGCCCGAGAGCACGGCATCGCAATGCCCCAGTTCGCCAATGTTGGAAATGCCTTCCACCAACGCAGGAATTTGCGCTGGAGCAAGCACTTCGCCCGCCCACTGGCCATACTGAGTGTGGTTGGAGAACTGCACGGTATTGAGCGGCCAGACATTGACCCCTATACGCTGCATGGGGAACACCGCGGCGCTGTTGCCGGCGTGGCCGAACACCACGTGGGACTGAATGGCGAGCAGGTGCGGAGTGCGTTTCATGCGGGCGTTTTCCAAAGCTGTTTCAAGGATTGTGCGTCGCGCAGTATGAACTCGATTGCCACCTGTACGACAGACCAGGGACGCAGTTAAGCTGGATCGACCTGTTTGGAGCATACGCAAATGTTGACCCTGGAGAATCTCTTCGTCCTGATGCTGGTGGCCACGGCAGGCGCTTGGTTATGGCACAACCACGGGCTGCGCGAGAAAGCCTTGGAACGGGTCAAACAGCATTGTGCCAAGCTGGATCTGGAGCTGCTCGACGATGCCGTCGCGCTCAAGCGCATCGCATTCCTGCGCGATGCCAACGGCAGAAAGCGCCTGGCCCGCGTGTATGCCTTCGAGTTCACTGTCACCGGCGAACAACGCCACCCGGGCACGGTGACTCAGTTTGGCGCTCATAGCGTGCAGATCGAGCTGGCGCCCTACCCGTTCGAGATCAATACGCCGCCACGGGCCGACAACGTGATCGAGATGAAGCAATGGCGCCAGGAACACAATCGCTGGCACAACTGATCACACCACCCGGCAAGCCTCCAGCGCAGCCTGCAGCGCTTGAAGGGGTTGGGGCTGGTCGAAAATAAGCTCAATGCGCGTGTCCTTGCGCCAGTCACTCGGCTGCCAAGCCGGCAAATTGCCGTCAAGGCCGTTGAAAGACTGCCACCCCTGCGGGCTGTGGATAACACCTTTGGCCCGACGCCATGAGTGAGAGTCAAGCAAGCCACGCAGAGCCTGTGGATCGAATTGCTGGCTTGGGTGCCAGCGCCAGCCGACACTCCAGCCGCCCTCACCTTGCTGTGCATGACAGATTGGCTGACGTGGGTCTATCCACAGGGCGCCTGCGGCCGCTTGGTGATTGTCCACAACCCTTTTATCCACAGCAGCATCGCTCACGGCGGCTGTGGATGAATAAGGAAGCCTGGAAACTGCTAACAGCCCCTGCTCTGTCCAAACGCCCTGTTTCGCTGCAAATTCCTTATTTATCAACAACCTACTATTTTCATCAACAGCCTCGCTCTTATTGAAAACGACCAGCGCCGCAGCTGCCAGGGCCTGCTGTTGCGCATCAGGTAACGGCTCACCTCGCGCCAGCGCTTGAGCATCCACAACCATCACCATCGGCTGCAGCGTCAGCACTCCAACCCAGGGGGCCTGATTCAGTTGAGCCAGTAACTGCAAGGGGTGACCAAGACCCGAAGGTTCAATGAACAGCCGGTCGGGCCGCGCCTTGCGCAACAGGCGCCCCAGCCCGACCTGAAACGGAGTGCCATTGACGCAGCACAGGCATCCACCCGCCACTTCGGCAATGGCAACCCCATCTTCATCACGGCTGAGCAGGGCCGCATCCAGGCCGATCTGGCCAAACTCATTGACCAGTACGGCCCAACGCTCGCCGGCCGGGCGCTGAGCCGTAAGCTGACGGATGAGGCTGGTCTTGCCTGCACCCAAGGGGCCAGCGATGACGTGGGTAGGAATGTTCTGCAGCATGCGTTTACTTCAGGCCGAAATTCACTCCACTATGCCCCGTCACGCCAACCAGTCAAGGCTGAGCAACAGGCGAGGGTCATGGCCAGCCGGCGAGCGATGGATCAGGCCTGCCCCTTCGTTGCCTACCCATTTTTCGCCCTTCAGCAGCGCAACATCACCCGCTTGCAGTCGTTGGATGTTATCCACAGGTGCCGGTGCGAGCTGCAATCCGGCTCGTTCGATGGCTCCTTCGCACAGCCATTCGCTGCCGCAGCCCACATAAGTCGTGAGCAGGCGCACAGGCACGTTATCCACATGAAAGCGCGGGCACATTGCATTGTGCAGTACCCGCACGCGCAGACCGACCCGACGAGCACCCAACAGGCACGTATAGGCTGAAACCAGCCAGCACACATCTGCGACGAAACTCTCATAGCCCTGCAGATCAGCCGCTTCCCCCAAAAAGCCCGGCAATAACGGCGGCTCATGCTCATCCACCTCGAGCACCCGCTGGTCCGCCAACGGTTGGCCGAGGCTGACCACCAATCCCGCGAAGTCTTCAACCTGGGCAGGCAAGCGTCGCTGCCAGACTGCCAGGTTCACGCCCTCTTGAAATATGTCGGTGAGTACCCGAGGCGATTCGCCGTGTACTTGGCGGATATCCACAGGCTGAGCCGCTGGCGTCATGCTGCCTCCTCGGTGTGCCAGGGACCGAAGGGATCCGGCAAGCGCAGCCAGCCCGCATGACCCATTTCCATCTCGTCATCGGTCAACAAGCAGGCATCCAGGTCTGTGGATAACTGGGCGAAGTCGATGTTCTGCCCAATGAACACCAGCTCCTGACGGCAGTCACCACTCTCAGCCACCCAGTGTTCAAGAATTTCTGCAGCGCTCTGTTCGTCCTGCGGCCAGTGTTCCTTTGGCACAAAACGCCACCAGCGGCCGGCCAGTCCATAGCGCATCATGCCGCCAGCCTGCGACCAGCTGCCAGCCTCCTGAAACTTGCTGGCCAGCCAAAAGAAGCCTTTGGAGCGCAGTAACCGGCCATTGCTCCATTGCTTGTGGATAAAATCAAAGAAGCGTTGTGGGTGCAGCGGCCTGCGAGCTTGCCAGGTAGTAGCGGCAATGCCGTATTCCTCGGTTTCCGGCACATGCTCACCGCGCAGTTCCTGAAGCCATCCAGGTGCCTGTGCAGCCTGCTCGAAATCGAAAAGGCCGGTATCCAGGATCTGTGCCAGCGGCACCTGGCCCATGACCATCGGGAAAATCTGCGCTCGGGCATTGAGGCTGCGCAAAATGGCGATGAGCTCCTCGCGCTCATGCTGGCTGATCAGGTCGATCTTGCTCAGCAGCAGCACATCAGCAAACTCCACCTGTTCGATCAGCAGGTCGCTGATCGATCGCTCATCGTCGTCCCCCAAGGTTTCGCCACGGCTCGCCAGGCTGTCCGCCGCCTGATAGTCGCGCAGGAAGTTGAGGCCATCGACCACCGTCACCATGGTGTCCAGCCGTGCCATGTCGCTCAGGCTACGGCCCTGCTCATCGCGGAAAGTGAACGTCTCAGCTACCGGCAACGGCTCGGAGATGCCGGTCGACTCGATCAGCAGATAATCGAACCTGCCTTCCTCAGCCAGCCGTGCGACTTCCTCCAGCAGGTCCTCACGCAGGGTGCAGCAGATGCAGCCGTTGCTCATCTCAACCAGCTTTTCTTCAGCCCGATTCAGGCTGACATTACGCTGGACCTCACTGGCATCAATGTTGATTTCGCTCATGTCATTGACGATGACTGCGACACGCAGGTTGTCGCGATTACGCAGGACATGGTTGAGCAAGGTGCTTTTACCGGCACCCAGGAAGCCGGAAAGCACAGTAACGGGAAGACGATTGGGCATGGCGAAACCTCTACAGGCAGACGCATTCGAAACGATGCATTGCACAATGTTATAAAGTAACAATACAATTTCGCCAAGCCGTACTCGTCGGATGAGTACCCGGAGATGGAAATGAACCTGTCACCTGCCGCCCTGTTGCTGCTGCTCGCTGCGCCTACATCCTTGCTTGCGATGCCTCAGCAAAACACGCTGGCGGTATGTACACGCAGCGCGACGCTGTTGGCCTGCAAGGACGCCAATGGCAGTTACTACAGCGTGCGTACGGAGGGCAGCCACTTCTACCTGCGCGGTTTCGACAGTGCGACGCGCCGCTTATGGGCGCAAACCAACAGCCGCTATGGAGCGCTGACATTCTTCACCGGCCTGGCCAGCGATGGTGAAGCCTGGGTTGGCTACAGCCGCCGAGTTGGCTGGACCTCTCTTAACCGCGTTTCCAGCTCCAACGGCCAACGATTCAATCTGCATTGCAGCCTGGTCGGTGGCTGCCGCTGACATTTCTTTTATCTGGTATTGCCAATGACTAGCCTGACGCTCCCCGATATCGCCGCACAGACACATCAGCATGCTACGCCACTGGCCTGGGTGGGCATGTGCGGGATCGCCCAGCTCGTGCACTTCGACGGGCGTAGCGTAGCGGCCATGGCCGATGCAGGTGTAAGCCTGGAGGATGGCGCCTCGCGCGGTATTCATATGTCCCGGCTGTACCTGTCACTGGAGCGTCTCGAACGTCAATCGCTGACTCCGTTGGCAATCCGCCAAATACTGGCAGATTTTCTGGCTAGTCATGAGGGCCTATCCCATGCCGCCTACCTGCGTTTGACCTTCGATCATTTGTTGAAAAGGCCGGCCCTTGTCAGCCCATTGGCAGGATGGAAAAGCTACTCGATCACCGTGAATGCCAAGGTTGAAAATGGAATGTTCCACGTGGAACTATCGGTTCGCGTGCCTTATTCGTCGACCTGCCCATGCTCTGCGGCACTTGCACGGCAATTGATTCAGCAACAATTCCAGGCAGACTTTTCCGGGCAGGCAATGAACCGAGAGGCGGTCGTGGAGTGGTTGGGCAGCAGCCAGGGCATCGTTGCTACCCCCCACAGCCAACGGAGCCTGGCTGAGGTTCACGTACGGTTGGGCGAAAGCCTGGAAGTACTACCGGTCACGAAGCTGATCGACCAGATTGAGGCAAGCTTGGGCACCGCCGTTCAAACAGCCGTGAAACGCGCAGACGAACAGGCGTTCGCCTTGGCCAACGGACAGAACCTGATGTTCTGCGAAGATGCCGCCCGCCGCCTGCATGAAGCGTTGCGACAGATGGAATGGACCACGGCCTTCAAGCTGCGTGTGGTACATGCAGAAAGCCTGCATGCCCACGACGCAGTAGCCGCCAGCCATTGGCAATGGTGAGCTCTTCAGGTACGCGGCTTTACTGTTCCACAGTCATTTCCCAGCCATACCGCACGGGTATTCATACTGCCCCGTTGTTGGACACCCGAAGCATTGAATGTCCCGTTGACCTGGGTAGTGAACTCCTTATCGCTGAGGAAAGTAGCCTGGCCGGTACCCTGAGCTTTTGGGCAACTGAACTGAAACTTCCAGACATTGCCGGTCCGGTCGGTAATCTTTTGCGTGCAGCCTGACTGAGGGTCCTGCAAGGGAATATCGTTTGTTTTCACCTGCTCCGGCGTCAGGCAGGAACGCACGCCATTACCTGCTACCGCGATGCCCTGCTTGGCCAGCGCCCCTTCCATCATAGCCCTCTGCTCGGGCGGCAGGTTCTTCAGTTGGCCAAGCATGAACTGCATGTCCGGCAACGGCTTACCGTCGACCTGCATGTTGCTGGTGGTGAGCTCCCACAGACCAGGCTGCAACATCTGCGCATGCACCAGTGGGCTGGCCAGGCCAAAAGCCAGGGCCAGCAGTGGCAGACGAATCTTCATGGACGAACGCTCCTCAAATTAACCGGCTCATGGCCGGGCAAAGGCTTAGACGGCAAATCCGCTTTCAGGTTGCAAGGCGGCCCTGGAAGTGTTCTGTTATCTGCTGTGTATTTGCCAAGCAGGATGCGTATGGATTACCACAGCCCCTACTTCTTCGGCTATGTGCTCGGGCTCGTTCACTTGCTTGGCATCATCGCCGCGCTGCATGCGGTGTTTACCGTGCGTACTGCCCAAGGGGCCATCGCCTGGGCCATGTCGCTGTTCTTCATTCCCTACTTCACCCTCATCCCCTACCTGGTATTCGGTGCCCGCTCCTTCAATGCCTACATCAAGGCTCGGCGCCAGGCCAACCAGGAAATGCACGTGGCCATGGCCAACCTCAACTGGCGGCCATGGGTGGAGGAAGCCCTAACCGCTCGGGAGTCACAGAGCTACGCCGCCCTGCGTGCCATGCCGAAACTTGGGCGAATGCCATGCCTGGCCAATAACCAAGTGAAGCTGTTGATCGATGGCAAGGCCACCTTCGACGCCATCTTTGCTGCTATCGAACAAGCGCGAGAAGTGGTGCTGGTACAGTTCTTCATCATCCACAACGACACCCTCGGCAAAGCACTGCAGCAACTGTTGCTGCGCAAAGCGGCCGATGGCGTGAAGGTGTTCGTGCTGTATGACAGGGTTGGCAGCCATGCCTTGCCCGCCAGCTATAGCCAGAGCCTCAGAGACGCAGGTGTACAGATCCATGCCTTCGCCACCCGCCGCGGCTGGTTCAATCGCTTCCAGGTGAACTTCCGTAACCACCGCAAGATTGTCGTGGTCGATGGGGTCACCGGTTTCATCGGCGGGCACAACGTCGGTGATGAATACCTTGGCGGCAACCCCCAGCTCTCGCCCTGGCGTGATACCCACGTGCAGATCGGCGGCCCGGTGCTGGCCTGCCTGCAGGAGTCTTTCGCCGAAGACTGGTACTGGGCAACGCGTCAGCTACCGCCACTGATCCTGCCGGACACCTATCCTGACAATGGTGTGCTGTGCCAGGCCCTGGCCAGCGGGCCGGCAGATTCCCAGGAAACCTGCTCACTGTTTTTCATCGAAGCCATCCACTCCGCGACTCGCCGCGTATGGATCACCAGCCCCTACTTCATTCCCGACGAGGCCGTGTTCGCCGCACTGCGCCTGGCCGTGCTGCGCGGTGTGGATGTGCGCATCCTGATTCCAGCGCGGCCTGACCATCGGATCGTTTACGCAGCCTCCAGCCTGTTCGCCTTCGAGGCCGTACGGGCGGGGGTACGCATGTTCCGCTATCAGCCAGGTTTCCTTCATCAGAAGGTGGTGTTGGTGGACGACGAGGTCAGTGCTATCGGTAGTGCCAACCTGGACAACCGGTCGTTCCGGCTCAACTTCGAAATTACCCTGCTGACCGTGGATCGAGATTTCGCGGATCAGGTCGAAACGATGTTGACCACTGATTTCGAGAAGGCCAGGGAAATTACGCCTGAGGACAGCAGTAAAACCCACCGCATTCAACAGCTAGGGATGCGTATTGCGCGGTTGATTTCGCCGATACTCTGATAGGTAACCGGGGCCACTGAAGCGCCCCGGGGGAATCAGCGATACAGGTCTTCACGCGTCCAGGGCAGGTCATGATGCCCATCGGCGTAGGGTTTGACGGCAAGGATCTGATGCAGGTTGATCCAGCCCTTCTGGAATGCGTAGGCGCAGCCGGCCAGGTACAGACGCCAGATGCGCAGGGTCTTTTCCGGCACCAGCGCGGCAGCCTTGTGCAACTGGTTCTCCAGGTTTTCGCTCCAGTGGTGCAAGGTCTTGGCGTAATGCAGGCGCAGGCTCTCGACGTCGACGACCTCCAGCCCGGCCGCACAGATACTTGCACTGATCATCGACAAGTGCGGCAGCTCACCGTTGGGGAATACGTAACGGTCAATGAACTCACCCGCCCCTCGCCCCACCGGACGGCCATCGACATGCTTGGCGGTGATGCCATGGTTCATCACCAGGCCGCCCTCTCGCACAGCGCCGAACAATTTCTGGCTATACAGCGCCAGGTTGGCATGCCCGACATGCTCGAACATGCCAACGCTGACCACCTTGTCGAAGCGGCCATCCTGAGGAAGGTCGCGATAGTCGAGGATCTGCAGGTCGACCCTGTCGGCCAGGCCTTCTGCCTTGACCCGTTGCCGCGCCAGCTTGAGCTGCTCTTTGCTCAAGGTAATGCCGAACACTTTCGCCCCGTACTCGCGTGCGGCAAAGCGTGAAAGCCCCCCCCAACCGCAGCCGACGTCCAATAGGTAGTCATCGGTTTGCAGGCGCAGCTTGCGGCACAAGTGGTCAAACTTGTCCTGCTGTGCCTGATCGAGGGTGTTGTCCTGCTCACGGAAGTAGGCGCAGGAATACGCCATGTCCTGATCGAGCCAGAGTTGATAGAACGCGTTGGAGACGTCGTAGTGATAGGAGATGGACTTGGCGTCTGTGCGCTTGTCGTGAGCCACACGCTGTGGCGGTGCATCATCTTCCCCCGTCAGCAAGGCTTCGCTCAGCTCATCGCACACCCGAATGGCTTCACCGATATCGCCCTCCAGCTCCAGCTTGCCTTCCACGAACGCGGCGCCCAGCTGGTCCATGGTTGGATGGGTCAGCTGAGCGATCAACTGAGGCTCCTTGACGAGGATGGTGACCTGCGGACTGGGCCCCAGATCGAACTGGTTACCGTCCCACAATTTCAGACGAAGTGGCAGATGCAGGCTCTGCAGCGCCGGCGGAAGTTGCGCAAGCATGAACGACCCTCCTTCTGGGCTCGATACATGAAATTTCGAACACCACCGAAACAGGGTAGTTCATTCGTGCGAAGTTTCCGCTGAACGAGACCAAGGTCTAGAACCAACTGATCTTATGAATACCTCAGATTGTATACAATTTAGCGCTCTCAGCTTAACCTTGTGTCCATCTCGCGCTTCTTCATCTGGAGTAGAAAACCCATGAAATCCTATGACGTGGTGATCATCGGCGGTGGCCCCGGCGGCTACAACGCGGCGATTCGTGCCGGGCAACTGGGCCTGAGTGTCGCCTGTGTGGAAGGCCGCTCGACCCTTGGCGGTACCTGCCTGAATGTCGGCTGCATGCCGTCCAAGGCATTGCTGCACGCCTCGGAGTTGTATGAGGCTGCCAGCGGTGACGAGTTTGCCCACCTCGGCATCGAAGTGAAGCCAACCCTGAACCTCGCCCAGATGATGAAACAGAAGGACGAGAGCGTGACTGGCCTGACCAAGGGCATCGAGTACCTGTTTCGCAAGAACAAGGTCGACTGGATCAAAGGCTGGGGCCGCCTGGATGGCGTCGGCAAGGTCATTGTCAAAGCCGAGGACGGCAGCGAGACGCCGTTGCAGGCCAAGGACATCGTCATCGCTACCGGCTCCGAGCCCACTCCCCTGCCAGGCGTGACTATCGATAACCAGCGCATCATCGATTCCACGGGCGCCTTGGCCCTCCCCGAGGTGCCCAAGCACCTGATCGTGATCGGCGCCGGCGTCATCGGCCTGGAGCTGGGTTCGGTGTGGCGTCGCCTGGGCAGCCAGGTCACCGTCATTGAATACCTCGACCGCATCTGCCCCGGCACAGATGAGGAAACCGCAAAGACCCTGCAAAAGGCCCTGGCCAAGCAAGGCATGGCCTTCAAGCTCGGCAGCAAGGTGACCCAGGCGACGGCCTTGCCCGACGGGGTCAGCCTGACGCTGGAACCGGCCGCCGGCGGCGCTGCAGAAACACTGCAAGCCGACTACGTACTGGTTGCCATCGGCCGTCGTCCTTATACCCAAGGCCTGAATCTGGAAAGCGTCGGGCTGCAGACCGATAAACGCGGCATGCTCACCAACGAGCATCATCGCACCTCGGTGCCAGGTGTCTGGGTCATTGGCGACGTCACCTCCGGCCCGATGCTGGCGCACAAGGCCGAAGACGAAGCGGTCGCCTGCATCGAGCGCATCGCCGGCAAACCCCACGAGGTCAATTACAACCTGATCCCCGGCGTGATCTATACCCGCCCCGAGCTGGCCAGCGTCGGCAAGACCGAAGAGCAACTCAAGGCAGAGGGCCGCGCCTACAAAGTGGGCAAGTTCCCCTTCACCGCCAACAGCCGCGCGAAGATCAACCATGAGACCGAAGGCTTCGCCAAGGTCCTCGCCGATGCCAACACCGATGAGGTACTGGGCGTGCATCTGGTCGGCCCGAGCGTCAGCGAGATGATCGGCGAGTTCTGCGTGGCGATGGAATTCTCGGCCTCGGCTGAAGACATCGCCCTCACCTGCCACCCGCACCCGACCCGCTCCGAGGCCTTGCGCCAGGCGGCGATGAATGTGGATGGGATGGCGATGCAGATCTGAGGTTCGAAACCCCGGAACGACGCCCCTCTCACTGAGGGTTGTTACAGTGAGTTCGAAGAACTGAAGCTGTTGCGGCAGGCCCCAAATCATGGGGCCTGTGGTCTGGTCCAGTCTTCAAAATATTTCTCCCGACTGCCCCCTGGAGACTGAACGGATCATTAATATAGAGCGGCTGATAATAATAATGAGTGGAACCCCAAGCCGTGAAAATCCAGCCTCTTCCGCCGCTCAACAGCCTGCATGCGTTTGAGTCTGCAGCCCGCCATTTGAGCTTTACCCTTGCTGCCAAAGAACTGAACGTCACCCAGGGTGCCATCAGCCGTCAGGTTCGCCTGTTGGAAGACTACTTGGGCAAGGCACTGTTCACCCGCACCACCCGCACCATGACCCTCACCCATACCGGCACGCAGTACTACGAAACGGTGCGCGAGTGCATGTTGCACCTGGCCCGTACCACGGGCGAGATTCGCCAGTGGCATGGCAACCAGCAAGTGACGGTGGCCACCAGTACCGCCATGGCCTCACTCTGGTTACTGCCCAAGGTGTCGGAGTTCCAGAGTGCCCATGAAGACATCGATCTGCGGATCATCGCCCACGATCATGTGAAGGATTACGCCAGGCTCGAGAGCGACCTCGCGCTGTACTACTGCAACCCACCGCCCAAGGACATGACTGTCACGCCGCTGTTCTCGGAAAAGATCTTTCTGGTATGCAGCCCGGCCTATCTGGCCAGGCATCCGCAACTGAGCAGCATCGAAGGCTTGTCGACGTGCACCTGGCTGTGGCTTGAAGACTCCCAGCGCGACTGGGTAGGTTGGCCGGAGTGGTTCAAGCGCCTGGGGTATCAGCCGATGACGCCCAAGCACCGCGTGAACATCAACAGCTACAGCATGTTGATCCAGTCGGCGATCAGTGGCCAGGGCGTGGCTCTGGCCTGGGGCAACCTGGTGGACGATGCGTTGAGCAGTGGCGCGCTGGTCATGCCCAATGATGTGGTGCTGCAGACCGATGCCAAGTTCTGCCTGCTGGAGTCGACCAACGAGCGGGGCCCCCGTGAAAGCGTGCGGCTGTTCCGGGACTGGTTGATGGCCCAGCCATCCGTGCAGAAATAGGCTGCCAGAAAAGCCCAAGACCGACAGCGGATGACTGCCGGTCTTGGGTATTGCATACCGGGTTGGGCTCAGCTGGCTTTCTTCGCCGTCAGCCCCCCATCAAGGCCCCCGCCCGTCAGTGTGCCCGTCACCGGGGTGATGCCCTGAGGGATGATCTGCGGGATTGGCATGCGCCCGCCCGGCGGTGTATCGAGCACGCCATCAGCCATTTCCTGGCGCAAGCTGCGCATCAGGGTGTAACTGATAAGCAGGATGAACCCCGCAATGGGCAAGCCCGCTGCGATGCTTGCCATCTGGATCGCCTTGAGCCCTCCCGCCATCAGCAGGGCCGTAGCAATGGCACCCTCCAGAATGCACCAGAGCAGGCGGATACTCTGCGGCGGGTTGGCACTGCCCATGGAGTTCAACGTACACAGCACCTGGGTGCCGGAGTCAGCCGAAGTGATGAAGTACGTCGCAAGCAGGATACAGACCAGCACGCTCAGCACCTTGCCCAACGTACCTGCTTCGATCTTGTGCAGCAGGGTGAACATGGCGGCGGTGGTTTCCTGCTTGGTCGCCAGCAACACCGTGCCACCTTCGAACTTGGCCTTGTCGCCCTGCAGTTCGCCGCTGGCTACCTGCTGCTCGTGGTGCTGGCGGTCGACCTGTTCGGTCTTGAGGGCTGCACCCCCGAACACCGACATCCAGACAATGGTCACCAAGGTTGGCACCAACAGCGCGCCAGCAATCAGTTCACGAATGGTGCGGCCCTTGGAGATCCGGGCGATGAACAGACCTACAAACGGCCCCCAGGTCATCCACCACGGCCAGTAGAAGGCCGTCCACCAGTTCTGCCAGCCACTGTCCTTCTGGGCATCGCTCCAGAAGCTCAAGCCGACGATGTGCTGGGCATAGTCGCCGGTGCTTTCAAGCATCAGGTTGAGAATGTAGCGCGTCGGCCCAAGCAGCAGGATCAACACCACCAGTATCACCGACAGCAGCATGTTCCATTCCGACAGGCGCTTCATGCCACGCGAAACACCAGCCATCACCGATACGGTGGTCACCAGGGTAATGAGCACGATCAAGGTGACTTGCACCCCCAGGCTGATGGGCAGGTCGAACACCTGGCTCAAGCCGGTGTTCATCTGCACTACACCCAGCCCCAACGACTGGGAGACACCGAATGCAGTGATCACCACTGCAAGGATATCGACCACGTGACCGATAGGCCCATAGATGCGCTCACCGATCAGTGGGTAGAGGATCGAGCGCATGCTCAGCGGCAAGCCCTTACGATAGGCAAAGTACGCAAGACCAAGGCCCACGATGGTAAAGATTGCCCACGGATGCAGGCCCCAGTGGAACAAGGTGATGCGCATGGCGGTGGTCGCCGCTTCGTCGGTCAGGCCCGTGGCAAAGGGGTTGCCCGCGTAATGCCACATGGGCTCTGCAACCGACCAGAAGATCAGGCCGATGCCCATGCCACCACTGAACAACATGGCGATCCAGGAGCCGAAGCTGAACTCAGGCTTGTCGTCGTCACGCCCTAACTTGATGTGCCCGAACTGGCTGCACATGAGATAAAACAGTAACCCCAACACACCAGTGACCGAGATCAGGTAGAACCATTTGAAGTTCTGCAAGATAAAGTCGGAGGCACGTTGAAAGGCAGCAGCCGCGTGTTCTGCGAACAGGGCGCAAAACAGCACGAAAAGTACAACGGCCAGCAACGACCATATCGTCACGGTGGGATTGAGGCCTTTGAGCAGGCCAGATTCGGCACGCATGGGTTATCCCCTATTGTTTTTGTTCAAGGGTTTTATGTCACGGCTGGATAGCGCCGCTGCCACAGGCAGGTGCCAGATCCCTGGCGGCGGTCCTCCCGTAGGCCCAAGGCACGGCACGCTCCCTTGGGCCCTGACAAAATGGGAGAATCACCCACACTTCGACAAACTATTTCTTGTCATCAATTGATTACAAAAAATCATAAACGTGGGCAATCCAGAAGATGACCGTTCATCAACTATTCCTTTGCGAAGACCCTAACCTGCGCGCAAATCATTAATGATTAAAACTGATAAATAACGCTGAAATAAATCGTTTGTCGAGCCCTCCTTCTCTTGCTGAAACTGGCGCCAGGCATCAAGGCACTGCCTGCCGTGCATCTGACAAGAGAAAACAAAAATGACCGTATCGACTGATTCCCGCCTTATTCCCGTCCACGCCCTGGAAACCGTTCTGGCACCGATCCATGAAGCCCATGGCCTGACCAATGAGTTCTACACCGACCAGCGCTATTTCGAGCTTGAGCGCGATGAAGTGTTGGGGCGCAACTGGGCCTGTATCGGTTTTGCCAGCGACCTGCCGACCACCAGCTACGTCAAGCCTGTGGACTTCATGGGCCTGCCGCTGTTGATGATGCGCAACCGCGAAGGCCTGGTGCAGGTGTTCCATAACGTCTGCAGCCACCGCGGCGTGAAACTGGTGCAGCAGGCGGGTGAAGTGCAGGGCGTGATCCGCTGCCCCTACCACTCCTGGACCTACGACCTCAATGGCGGCCTCAAAGGCACACCGCACGTCGGCGGGATCAATCAGCACAAGGACGAGCGTTTCGCCTGCGAAAAGCATGGCCTGAAGGCACTGCGCACCACGATCTGGATGGACATGGTGTTCATCAACCTGTCCGGCGATGCACCGGCCCTTGAAGAGCAACTCAAGCCACTGACCGAGCGCTGGACCCAGTTCCTGGGCAGCGACGGCATGAACCTGCTGCGCCGTGAAGCGAACAGCGGCGCCATGAGCATCGAGGTCAACTGCAACTGGAAGCTCGCGGTCGAGAACTACTGCGAGGCCTACCACTTGCCGTGGGTACACCCGAGCCTGAACAGCTACTCGCGCCTGGAAGACCACTACAACATCATGTTCGAGGAGTTCGCCGGCCAGGGCAGCCACGCCTACAACCTCTCGGCCGTTGCCGGCACCCATTTGCCGATTTTCCCATCCTGGCCACAGGAGCGCCTGCGCACCGCCGAGTACGTGGCGTTCTTCCCCAACGTGCTGCTCGGCATCCAGGCCGACCACGCCTTCGCCATGATGCTGGAGCCCGTGGCCCCAGGCAAAACCATCGAACACCTGCGCCTGTTCTATGTCGGCGATCAGGCCCTGGACAGCCACTACGACGCCTCGCGCAAAGCCGTGATGGAGTCCTGGCGCGTGGTGTTCGCCGAAGATATCGCTTCGGTCGAAGGCATGCAGAAGGGCCGCCTCTCCCCTGGCTATAGCGGTGGCGCATTCTCGCCGGAAATGGACCTGCCGACCCACTACTTCCACAAGTGGGCTGCCCGCCAATTGCTCGACTGCGCGCAGCGCGCCTGAGGTGATCACCATGCATTCGATAGCCCCGCACTGGCTGAACTTCATCGACGGCCAGTGGACCGACAGTGAGCAGCACCTGACCATCCACAACCCCGGCACCAGCGCACCTGTGGCGACCGTCGCCCAGGCCAGCGTGGCCGACGCCGAACGCGCCCTGCAGGCCGCCCGACGCTGTGTCGACAGCAATGTGTTGAGCCGCGTGCGGCCGGCGCAGCGTGTGACCTGGCTGCTTGAGATTGCGGCGCAGATTCGTGCAATCACCGATGAAGGCGCCTGGGTGCTGTGCCAGGAAAACGGCAAGAGCCTGCGTGATGCGCGTGACGAATTCGTCGAGGCTGCGCGCTACTTCGAGTATTACGCCGGCATGGCCGACAAGATCGAAGGCAAGTCGATTCCGCTGGGCGACGGCTACATGGACTTCACCGTCTACGACCCGATGGGCGTGTCGCTGCAAATCGTGCCGTGGAATTTCCCGGTGTCGATCTGCGCGCGCTCCCTGGCCCCGGCCCTGGCGGCGGGCAACGCTGTGGTGATCAAGTCGCCGGAGCTGTCGCCGCTCGGCCTGTGCGTGCTGATGCAGGCCATCGAGCGTGCTGGCCTGCCACAGGGTGCGGTCAACCTGATCTGCGGCCGGGGCCGTGAAGTGGGGGCCTATTTGGCCGGCCATCGCGACGTCGACCAGATCGTCTTCACCGGCTCTGTTGCTACCGGCCAGAGCATTTTGCGTTCCGCCGCCGACCACGCGACCCCCAGCGTCATGGAGCTGGGCGGCAAGTCGGCTGCCCTGGTGTTCCCCGATGCCGATCGCGAGCAAGTGATCAACAGCGTGAAAAGCGGCATTTTCTTCAACGCCGGCCAAGTATGTTCGGCCATGTCACGCCTGTTGGTGCATCGCTCGGTCTACGACGATGTCGTCGCTGATGTCGTGGCAATGGCAGAGGGGTTGAGCGTCGGCCTGGGCCAGGACAACCCGGACCACACACCGGTGATCTCTGCAGGCCAGCTCGAGGGTATCGAAGCCCTGTGCCAGCGGGCCCAACAGCAAGGCGCCGTCGTCGCAACCGGCGGCGAGGCCATCTCTGGCCTGCGTGGGCACTACATGGCGCCGACGGTACTGCGCGATGTAACCCCGGACATGGAGATCGCCCAGGCCGAAGTGTTCGGCCCGGTGTTGGCAGTGATGCCCTTCGACAGCGAAGAGCAGGCCATCGCCATTGCCAACGGCACCGTCTTCGGGCTGGTGGCAGGCGTGTTCACCCAGGACCTCAACCGCGCTCTGCGCTGCGCACGGCGCCTGTGCGCCGGCCAGGTGTTCGTCAACGAGTGGTATGCCGGCGGCATCGAAACCCCGTTTGGCGGGGTCGGGCTCTCGGGCTTCGGACGCGAAAAAGGCCAGGAGGCGCTCTACAGCTACGTCAGGACCAAAAACCTGGCCGTACGTATCAAGGGCGAGTGAGGAGGTAACGCGATGAAAACCTGGCTCTGCATCATCTGTGGCCTGATCTACGACGAAGCCAAAGGCTGGCCCGACGACGGCATCGCCCCCGGCACCCGCTGGGAAGATGTGCCCGAGGACTGGCTGTGCCCTGAGTGCAAGGTCGGCAAGGCCGACTTTGAAATGATCGAACTGAGCACTCCGATTGCTGCTGTGGCGGCGGCGCCGGTCATCCAGGCACCACCTGTTGCCATCGCCCGCCCGGCGCAACCGGTGGTCATCATCGGTAGCGGCCATGCCGGCTATGGCCTGGCACAAGCCCTGCGCAAGGCCGACCCGCAGCTGGAGATTCGCGTACTGACCCAAGAGTCGGGGCATATCTACTCCAAACCTGCCTTGTCGATCGCCCTGGCCCAAGGGCGCACTGCTGCAACCCTGGCAACTGAAAGCCCGCTGGCGATCGAGCAGCGATTGGGCATTCGTATCTATGCCGGATGCAAGGTCGAGCGTATTGATACCCAGGCGCGACGGCTGCATACCAGCCTAGGCGAAATGGACTACGGCCAACTGGTACTGGCCAGCGGTGCTTCTGCGGTGCGGTTGCCTATCGAGGGGTGCGCCGAGGCCCTGCTCAGCGTCAACAACCTGCACGATTACCAGGCGTTCCGCCAACGTCTCAAAGATGTAAAGAGCGTGGCAATTCTGGGTGACGGGTTGATTGGCTGCGAGTTCGCCAACGATATGGCGAGCAATGGCTACAAGGTGCGGGTGATCGGCCTGGGCGCCTGGCCCATGGAGCGCCTGCTGCCCGAGGCGGCAGGCCAGCACTTGCAGCAGGCGCTTTCGGGCCTTGGCGTGCAATGGAATCTGCGCACCACCTTGCAGCGCATCGAGCGCAACAGCGACGGCTACCAACTGACTCTGGCCGACGGTCAAGTGGTCGAGGCAGACCTGGTGCTCAGCGCAGTGGGCTTGCGCCCCAACCTTGAACTGGCGCTAGAGGCCGGCCTGGACTGCGGCCGGGGGATCAAGGTCGATGCACAACTGCAGACCTCGCACCCGGGCATATACGCCTTGGGTGACTGCGTCGAGATTAATGGCCAGTTGCTGCCCTACCTGGCGCCGATCAACGAGGGTATTCGTGCCCTGGCCAAGACGTTGCTGGGCCAACCGACCGCTGCCCATTACCCACTGGCGCCTGTGACCGTGAAAACCCCGGTTGCCCCACTGTGCCTGCTGACGCCACCCGGTGACTGTCAGGGGCAATGGCGTTGCGATCCGACCAGCGATGGATTGAGCGCGGCGTTCCACGACCACGCCGGTGCCCTGCGCGGGTTCGTGCTGCTCGGGCGCCAGGCGCAACTGCAACGTAATACCTGGCTGCAAAGCTGCCAGGACACCCAGCAACATGTGGCCTGAGGCCGAACCATGAACAGTATTGTCAATCTGCCTCACGACGACCGCAGCTGCGGTTGGTACGCCGCGCTGCCTGAGCCGGCACCGAGCAAGCGCCTGAGCGGCGAACAGAATGCCGACCATGTAGTGATCGGTGCAGGCTTCGCCGGGCTTGCGGCCGCACGGCGGCTGGCCGAGCACCTGCCACAGGCGCGCATTATCCTGGTGGATGCCCAGCGCATCGCCTATGGCGCCTCGGGTCGCAACTCGGGCTTTGTCATCGACCTGCCGCACAAGTTCGCTCTGGAGCATCCCGACCCGCAACACAAGCAGCGCCTGCTGGGGCTGAACCGGGCCGCCATCGACCAACTGCAGACCTTGATCGACCGTCATGGCATCGAGTGCCAGTGGTCTCATGCGGGCAAGTACCAGGGCGCGGTGGGCGAGCGTGGCCAGGGCTACCTGGACCATTTCGAAAAACTCATGGCCGACCTGGGTGAGCCCTATCGCGTGGTGGAGCGTGACGAACTGGCCGGCGTACTCGGTAGCCGCTACTACAGCCGTGCTATCTATACCCCGGGTTGTTACTTGATGCAGCCTGCCGCCCTGGTCCGTGGCCTGGGTGGTGCGCTGCCGGCCAACGTCGAAGTGCTTGAAGAGTCGCCCATCCGCTCACTCGAGAAAGACCCCAGCGGCAAGTGGCTGCTGCGCGGCGACAACGGACTGATCCGTACCCCGCAGGTATTGCTGGGCACCAGCATTTTCACCCAGGAGTTCGGTTACCTGCGCAACCGCCTGCTGCCGGTGATGACCTTCGCCAGTTGGACACGGCCGCTGAGCGATGCCGAGATGGCAGCAATCGGCGCCCAGGCCGACTGGGGGCTTACCCCTGCCGACCACGCCGGTACCACGGTGCGCATGACCCAGGACCGACGCCTGATCATTCGCAATACCTACAAGCACGTTCCTCGCTACGGCCGTAGCATCACCGATACCGCCCGCAACAAGATTCGCGATGATCATCGCAAGGCGTTCGAGGCGCGCTATCCACAACTCAAACAGGTGCCGTTCACGCATACCTGGGGCGGTGCCTATGCGATCTCGCGCAACTTCACCAATTACTTCGGTCAACTCGATGACGGCGTCTACGCAACCGCCTGCGACAACGGCGTTGGTGCCGCCTGGGGCACCATTTCCGGCACGCTGCTGGCCGACATGGCAGTGGGCGCGGACTCGCGGCAATTGAGCGACATCCGCGCCGTGACCGGGATGCCCTCACGCAACCCGCCTGAGCCGTTCCTGGGCCTGGGCGTGCGCACTCGGATTCGCTGGGCAGCGTTCAACAGCAGGCGCGAAGTATGAGCCGCGTGCCGAGCGGCAAAGGCCCGGTGCGCCTGGTCGATCATCGCGACCTGGATTTTGCCCAGCGTGGCGGCCCGCCGGGTGACGCATGGGTCGCACGCGCCATCAGCAACGAAGTGTCGCCCAACCTGGGCATCGGCTTTGCCCGCTGGGCAGGTGCCGAAGTGGCCTGGACGGTGCTTTACGACGAAGTGATTTTCATCATCGAGGGCTGCTTTGAGCTCCAGGCCAACGGCGAGCTGTATCGGGTATCGCCTGGCCAGGTGTTGTGGATTCCCGAAGGCACGCAACTGGTTTATGCAGGCCACGCGCTGTTCGGCTATGTGGTGTACCCGGGCGACTGGAAACAGCGTCACGGCCTTGCCTGACTACCGACCCTCTCCCTGGGGAAGCCAATTGTTCGCACTAAGTAAAAGGTTCGGCACGATTTATGTCGCTGCCTTGTTGATGCAACTGGGCTCCAGCCTGCTGATGACCTACCTGGCCCTGCGCCTGGATGCAGCCGGAGTGGCACAGTTGTGGGGCGGCGCGCTGATGGCCGCAAACGCGTTGGGGATGGTGTTCGGAGCCCGCTCCGGCTACTGGCTGATTGGCCTGGCCGGCCATGCGCGGGCCTTTGTGGTGAGCGCCGGGGTGATAGTGACCGCGGTGCTTACGCACCAGCTCAGTGATGGCTTGCCGCTGTGGCTTGCCCTGCGGTTTATCGTGGGGGCGGCGATGATGTGCCAACTGATGGTCATCGAGAGCTGGCTCAACGATTGTGCCCCGGTTAGCCGGCGAGGCGGCGCCATGTCGCTGTACATGGTGGCCAGCTATGTCGGCATGATGCTTGGCCAGCTGATGCTCAGCCTTGGAGATGGGTTGCACACACTGGCGCTGACAGGCGTGGCCATTGCCTTTGCCATTGGCTTGATCCCAGTGGCCCTGCACAGCGGCGCCCAGCCGAGCGGTATCAGCCAGGCTCGGATCAAACCGATGCTGTACCTGCGCCGGCTTCCTCAATCGTTGTTCACCATCCTTGCTTCGGGATTGCTGAACGGCTGCCTGTATGGGCTGACCCCAATCTTCGCCGCGCAACTGGGCTTTACCCCGGCGCAGGTTGGGCAGTTCATGGCCATCAGCATTGCCGCCGGGCTGCTGGCGCAGCTGCCGCTGGGCAAACTGTCGGATCATTTTTCGCGCATCACGCTGATCCGGGCTACGGCCTTATTGCTGTGCATCGCTTACCTGCCGCTGGCTCTGGGCCTGGCATCAGGACAGCTGTGGATAATTTTGGCGGGCGCCACCATCGGTTTCTTGCAGTTCTGCCTGTATCCACTGGGTGTGGCGCATGCCAACCACAATCTGGAGCCTGAGCTGCGTGTAGCGGTGGCTGGGGTATTGCTGATGACGTTTGGCATTGGCGCCACCATCGGGCCCTTGATTGCCAGTGCGATGATGGAGCAATCCGGCCCGCAGGCGCTGTATATCTTCAGCATTGGCGTGGCGGCGATGGTGACGTGTTTTATAAGAGAAAAGCACAGAGTGGGTGGGTCACTGGCAGGGGCAGCATAGCCGTAGCTGTGCATGTTGCGCTTTCCGCTGGGCGAACAACTGCAGGCTGTCGCAGTAGCTACGCCAGTCCCGCCTGGGGATGTCTGCTCATCCAGGATGAGTACACCCATCATCGAAGGGTTGCGATACATTCGAAAAAGCGTATATTCGAAAAAACATATAGACGCGGATTGGCAAGATCCGCGTCCTGTTTGTTTGTACCGCAAACGCAGCTCGCTCGCCGCTCGCCAAGCTTTGCTCCGGCACACGAACCCTGTGCATTTCGACGCTTTCAGCGCGGCGACCAGTGACAAACACGATGCCTCCGACACACCCTTCACGAGAACCATGAGCGCATCAAGCTGCTCGTCCTTGTGAATACCAAACACTGAGTAACCCCATGACTGACTCGCTGACCCCTACCAAGGTCTTCAAATGCCTCGCCGACGAAAACCGCATTCGGATGATGCTAATGATCGCTCGCGAGGAAGAACTCTGCGTCTGTGAACTGACCTGCGCGCTGGAAGAAAGCCAGCCAAAGGTTTCCCGCCACTTGGCGCAGCTTCGCACCTGTGACCTGCTGGAAGACCGCCGCCAGGGCCAGTGGGTTTATTACCGGCTGCATCCATCGCTTCCCGCCTGGGTACGTGAGGTCCTGGCAACGACGCTGGAGGCCAACCGTGAATGGCTGAGTACCAGCACCAAACGTCTGGACTCCATGGGTGACCGCCCACAACGCGTCGCCTCGTGCTGCTGATCCTTGCCGAGAAGAACCGATGAAAGTTCTGTTCCTCTGCACAGCCAATAGCTGCCGCAACACCCTCTGCGAGACCGCTTTCAGCCACCTGGCGCCTTGTCTCAGGAGTAAATCATGACCGAACACCACATCCCCAACATCGACAACGATCTGGTCGACCTGCCGACCGCAGCCAAACTGGCAGTCGAGCAAAAGTCCACCCATAAGCCTCGCATCCTGCTGCTGTACGGATCGACCCGAGAACGCTCGTTCAGCCGCCTGCTGACGGAAGAAGCAGCACGCCTGCTGGAGCACTTCGGTGCCGAGACGCGCATCTTCAATCCGACCGGCCTGCCATTGGCGGACGACGCCCCCGATGACCACCCCATGGTCAAGCAGCTGCGCGATCTGGTGCTGTGGTCCGAAGGCATGGTCTGGTGCTCGCCAGAACGCCACGGTGCAATGACCGGCGTGTTCAAGTCGCAGATCGACTGGATTCCATTGAGCATGGGCGCCGTGCGCCCGACCCAAGGCAAAACCCTAGCGGTGATGCAGGTCTGCGGTGGCTCGCAGTCGTTCAACGTGGTCAACCAGCTGCGCGTCCTCGGCCGCTGGATGCGCATGTTCACCATCCCTAACCAGTCGTCCGTGCCGAAGGCCTATCTGGAATTCGACGAGGCGGGCCGCATGAAGCCCTCTTCGTACTACGACCGTGTCGTCGACGTTATGGAGGAGCTGGTGAAGTTCACCCTGCTGCTTCGTGATCGCTCCGACTACCTGGTCGATCGCTACTCCGAGCGCAAGGAGTCGGCTGAAGAGCTTTCCAAACGCGTTAATCAACGATCCATCTGAGGCTTTCTGAGCAGGCAACTGCACCCGTATCCCGTGCTGGCAACGCTGCGCACGTTGGGTACATCAACCAGTTCAGCGACACCCTCTGACCATTCGCTAATCGCGATCCGAGAACAAGAACATGGCTATCAAAGTAGGTATCAACGGGTTTGGCCGTATTGGCCGCTTGGCGCTTCGCGCGTCCTGGGACTGGCCAGAATTCGAGTTTGTGCAGATCAATGACCCGGCCGGTGACGCCGAGACCCATGCCCATCTGATCAACTTCGATTCGATCCACGGACGCTGGCACCGTGAAGCCCGCGCAGAAGGTGACGCGGTAGTGATCGAGGGCAAGCGCATCAAGGTCACCGCGAACAAGACCATCGCGGACACAGACTGGTCGGGCTGCGATCTGGTCATCGAGGCCAGCGGCAAGATGAAGTCGGTAGCCGTGCTCCAGGCCTACCTGGATCAGGGCGTCAAACGCGTGGTGGTCTGCGCTCCAGTGAAGGAAAAAGGCGCACTGAACGTGGTGATGGGCGTCAACCAGCACCTGTTCGACCCGGCGCAGCACCGTATCGTCACCGCCGCTTCTTGCACCACCAACTGCCTGGCCCCGGTGGTCAAGGTGATTCACGAGAACCTGGGCATCCGCCACGGCTCGATCACCACCATTCACGACCTCACCAATACCCAGAGCATCCTCGATACACCGCACAAGGACCTGCGGCGCGCGCGTGCCTCGGGCATGAGCCTGATACCGACCACCACAGGCTCGGCCACCGCAATCGCCGAGATCTTCCCCGAGCTGCGCGGCAAGCTGAATGGTCACGCCGTGCGTGTACCGCTGGCCAATGCCTCGCTGACAGACTGCGTGTTCGAAGTGGAACGACAGACGACGGCTGAAGAGGTCAACGCGCTGCTGAAAGCCGCTGCCGAAGGGCCGCTGAAGGACATCCTGGGCTACGAAGAGCGCCCCTTGGTGTCCATCGACTACCGCACCGATCCACGCTCCTCAATCATCGATGCGCTGTCCACCCTGGTGGTCAATGGTTCCCAGGTGAAGATCTACGCCTGGTACGACAACGAGTGGGGCTACGCCAACCGTGCAGTTGAGCTGGCACGCTTGGTCGGCGCAGCGGAGTAAACAGCGATCATGAAGGCGTTGTCAGCCCTGCCTGCACAAGTGCGTCAGTACCTGCTGGTTACCGGCAATTACTGGGCCTTCACCCTCACCGACGGCGCATTGCGCATGCTGGTGGTGCTGCACTTCCATTCGCTGGGCTACACGCCGCTGCAGATCGCGGCGCTGTTCCTGTTCTACGAAGTGTTCGGTGTGATCACCAATCTGGTGGGCGGTTACCTCGGCGCCCGCCTGGGGCTCAACCGCACCATGAACATCGGCCTTGGCATGCAGGTTGTGGCCTTGCTGATGCTCACGGTACCGGCAGCCGGGCTGACGGTGCCGTGGGTGATGGCCGCCCAGGCGCTATCCGGCATCGCCAAGGACCTGAACAAGATGAGCGCCAAAAGCTCCATCAAGCTCCTGGTCCCGGACAGCCAGCAAGGCACGCTCTACAAGTGGGTGGCCATCCTCACGGGCTCCAAGAACGCGCTCAAAGGCGTCGGCTTCTTCCTCGGGGGAGCACTGCTTGCGCTGCTTGGTTTCACCCTGGCGGTGCTGGCCATGGCAGCAGTACTGGCTCTGATCTGGATCGGCAGTTTGATGCTGCTGAAAAAGGACTTGGGCAAAGCCAAGGCCAAACCGAAGTTCCGCGACATGCTGTCCAAGAGCCGGGCCATCAACATCCTCTCGGCCGCACGGCTGTTTTTGTTCGGTGCGCGGGACGTCTGGTTCGTGGTGGCGTTGCCGGTGTACCTGAGCACGGCGTTTGGCTGGGACTTCTGGCTGGTCGGTGGTTTCTTGGCCGCGTGGGTGATCGGCTATGGCATCGTCCAGTCGCTTGCTCCTCACATCACCGGCAAGAAGCGCGGTCATGTGCCCGATGGCAGAGCGGCCTTCATCTGGGCAATCGCCCTGGCCGGGCTCCCTGCGCTCATAGCCGTGGGCCTGTCGGCAGGCTGGTCGGCGCAGCTGGTGCTGCTCGGTGGGCTGATGCTGTTCGGCGTGCTATTCGCGGTGAACTCATCGCTGCACAGCTACCTGATCGTCAGCTATGCCAAGGAAGACGGCGTCTCCCTGGATGTAGGCTTCTACTACATGTCCAACGCCCTCGGTCGCTTGGTCGGCACGTTGCTGTCAGGTTGGGTGTTCCAAGCTTATGGGTTAGAGGCTTGTTTGTGGGTCTCCAGCATCTTCGTATTGGCTGCCGCACTCATCTCGATCGCATTGCCCAGGCACAGTGAGATTGCACACCAGGCAAACTGATCAGTGAGGAAATGCGGGGACCGTCAGGCCTCCGCTTTCACCGGGCCGCGTGGGATGACTCAGCGTGGCGAGTCGTGCCCTACCTTCAGATACGTCTTCGTCCACTCTCGATAACTTTCGACGCGCGTGTACTTCGAAATCAGCTCAGGGAGGGAGAGTTCGCGCCCCTGTGAACCGCTTTGCTCACGCAGCGCTTGGTAGATCGACTTGATCGCTGAAAAATAAGGAGTATGCCCATTGACCACGATGCGCACATTGGCCGCGCTGAGTTTTTCAACATCACTGAGGGCCGGATTACCGTAGTTGATAAGCATGATCGGCGTGGTGAGGTGTTCCGTGAGTGCCGCTAGGTGATGGAAGTCTTTGACCCCGACCAAGCAGATAGCATCTGCACCCGCTTTCTCATAGGCCGCAGTACGAGCGATAGAATCTTCCAGAGTGGTTGCGGCCACGTTCGTTCTGGCGATGATGCTGAGGCTGTCATCCGAGCGGGAAAATCGAGCAGCGTAGATCTTGGCTGCTGCCTCTTCCCCTCCGATCAACGCCGGCGATTGCTCTTCGTATCTGGCCGGCAGATGAGTGTCTTCCAAAGTCAACGCGGCAACGCCGGCTTTCTGTAACTCAGTGACTGTGCGCATGACATTCAGCGCATTCCCAAACCCATGGTCAGCGTCAGCGATGATAGGGATTTGGCTCGCACGCCCAACTCTGTTGACCTGCTCGACATACTCATCAAGCGTCAGGAGTGCAATGTCCGGTGCCCCAAGCACTTGAAGCGAGGCGACAGACCCTCCCTGTATACCCACCTCGAAACCGAGGTCGGATGCCATACGCACCGATATGGGATCGAATACGGAAGCAGCAAATTTACAGACATGTCCTTGAAGCAAATCACCAAACGCCTTGCGCAATTCATGATGCGATCGCTCGATCATATTCGGCTCCATCAAATTCATTCAGCTGGTGCAGAGCACGCTTTGCGGGGCTAAAGAAACCAGATCACAACCGATCATCGCCGACTTTCAAGCGCGATGACCGGAAGTGAAGGTGAGTCACTTATGCGCCAGCAAGGCCTTCCTTGCCGCCTTTTCCTGTTTCATGGCTGCGATTTCTCGTTCACAAGCTTCGACATCAAAGGAGTTGTCCCACTTGGCGATCGCGATGGTGCCGATGCCATTACCGATCAGGTTGGTCACCGCCCGCGCTTCGTTGAGGAACCGATCGATGCCCAGCAGCAGCACAAGGCCTACCAGCGGAATGGAATGGATAGTTGTGAGCGTTGCAGCCAGCGTTACAAACCCCGCACCCGCAACGCCAGCCGAGCCTTTGGAGGTCAGCAGGAATACGGCCAGCAGAATCATTTGATCCATGAATGTCAGCGGCGTGTTGGTCGCTTGGGCGATGAAGATGGCAGCCATTGTGAGGTAGATGCATGTGCCGTCCGCGTTGAAGGTGTAGCCCGTAGGCAGCACCATGCCGACCACCGATTTCTTGCAGCCAAGCTTCTCCAGTTTCACCATCATTCTCGGAAGCACGGCTTCGGTTGAGCAGGTACCTAGGGTGATGAGAATTTCATCTTTGAAGTAACGGAGGAACTGCATCAGCGGCATTCCGGACCATCTGGCGACGGCACCGAGCACGACCACAATGAATATCAGAGTGGTGATATACAGTGCGATCAGCAATTGGCCGAGTGACAGCAACGTGCCGATACCGTACTTGCCAATGGTGAATGCCATGCCGGCACCGGCGCCGATCGGAGCGAGGCGCATGACCATTGCGACGATTTTGAACAGGCCTTGAAGGAACAAGTCGATGGTATTGATCAGCGGCTTGCTGGTTTCACCCATCTGCACCAGAGCGACGCCCATCAAGACAGAAAGCAGGATCACCTGCAGCATTACGCCGTTGGAGAAAGCGCCGACGAAGGTATGCGGGATGATATTGAGGAAGAATTCGATCGTGCCGCCTTGTTCACTCGCGGCTTGGCTGTATTTGCTGATGGCACTGCCATCGAGGGCGTTGGCATTGATGTTCATGCCTTCGCCGGGTTTAACGATGTTGACCACAATGAGGCCGACGACCAAGGCAATGGTCGACAGTATCTCGAAGTAGATAAGCGCCTTAACGCCAATTCGGCCAACCTCTTTGATGCTGCCCATCTTGGCGATACCAACAACGACAGTACCGAAGATGATCGGTGCCAAGAGCATCTTGATCAGTTTGATGAAGCCATCGGCGAAAGGTTGGAGCTTGGCACCGATATCGGGTAAGAAGTAACCGATTGCCGCGCCGATCACGATGCCGATCAGCACTTGCACATACAGCTGGCCGTACCAGCGGGATTTGGAAATTTCCACGAAAGCACCTCATTTTATTTTTGTGATGGGCATGTGGCTTGGCGGTGCTGCGCTCCGCCTGGTACTGCGGCCTCTTCTACAGAGACCGCATACCGAGGATGATCAACCCTCGCCCAGCTCACGCATCACTGCGTACAAGGCGGATTTGGCTTCAAAGCCCACACCCGGAATGTCGGGCAGGCCGACGTAGCCGTTTTCAACCTTGATGCCGTCCGCGAAGCCGCCGAACGGCTGGAAAACATCCGGGTACGACTCGTTACCACCAAGGTGCAGGCCGGCGGCAATGTTGAGCGACATCTGGTGGCCACCGTGGGGTACAACGCGGCGGGAAGACCAGCCCATTTCTTCCATCACCTTGAGGGTGCGCATGTATTCGACAAGGCCGTAAGACAGCGCGCAGTCGAACTGCAGATAGTCACGATCAGGTCGCATACCGCCGTGGCGCAGCAGGTTGCGGGCGTCCTGATGAGAGAACAGGTTTTCGCCAGTGGCCATAGGCAGTTCATAGTGATTTGCCAGCTCAGCCTGCAGCGCGTAGTCGAGCGGATCACCGATCTCTTCGTACCAGAACAGGTTGTATTTCTTGATGGCTTCGGCGTAGGCGATGCCGGTCTGCAGATCGAAGCGCCCATTGGCATCGACGGCCAGGCGGCGGCCGTCGCCAACCACTTCAAGCACGGCTTCGATACGGCGGATGTCCTCGTCCAGCGGGACCGCGCCGATCTTCATTTTCACGACGTCGTAGCCGCGGTCGAGATAGCTCTGCATCTCGGCTTTGAGCTTGGTTTGATCTTTGCCAGGGTAGTAATAGCCGCCGGCTGCGTACACCCAGACTTTATCGTCGGCGACGCCGTTGCGGTAACGATCAGCGAGCAAGCGGTACAGCGGTTTTCCTTCGATTTTTGCTACGGCATCCCAAACCGCCATGTCGATGGTGCCCACGGCGACAGAGCGCTCACCGTGACCTCCTGGTTTCTCGTTGGTCATCAGGGTTTTCCAGATGGCAAACGGGTCCAGGTTGTTGTTTTCGTGGTCGATGAGAGTCTCTGGGTCTGCTTCAGTGATACGTGCAAGGAAGCGGTCACGCATCAAAGCGCCTTGGCCATAGCGACCGTTGGAGTTGAAGCCATAGCCGATGACCGGCTTACCGTCGCGAATCACATCCGTGACAACAGCGACGACCGAGCAGGTCATCTTGGAAAAATCGATATAGGCATTGGCGATTGGCGAGGCAATGGAAACGGTTTTTTCACGGATGTCGACGATACGCATGACGGGTTCCTCTTGTTGTATGTGACCCCACGTTATGCTTTGAGGTAGCGCTCGCCCAATGCTATTAATGCCGGACCCTATGCACAGGAGGCATGGCCCTTGGAACTTGTTTGGCTAGAAGATCTTTCAGCGCTGGCGGAGTACGGAAGCTTCGTGCGGGCGGCCGAAGCGCGACACGTAACCCAGCCGGCCTTCAGCCGCAGAGTCCGCTCTCTTGAGAACTGGATGGGAGTTGAGCTGTTCGTGCGCTCACCACATGGAGCCACGCTCACCGAGGCTGGCAGGCATATCTTGCCCAGTGCCCAAGAAGCGGCCCGATCCTTGTACCGGATACGCAGCGAAGCTCAAGAGGTCGCAGGGGTAGCAGCCAGGTCACTACAATTCGCAGCGACACACTCCCTCTCGTTTACATTCTTCCCGAAGTGGCTCCGGAGTTCCGAAAGCGGTGCGCCAATCGAGGCAGTTCAACTGCACTCAGATAGCATGGCCGTTTGTGAGCAAATGCTGATTCATGGCCAGGTTCAGTTTTTGCTATGCCACCGCCACCCCGACGTACCGCCGCTATTGGCACCCGAACAGTTCACCAGCAAGAAGGTAGGCGAAGACACTCTCGTTCCGCTTGCCAGTGCCCGCGCTGACTTCGGTACTTCTCCTGCGGCATTGCCTTACCTCGCCTACACCCATGAATCCGGACTGGGCCGTATCGTCGCGCACAGACTGCGCGGCAAAGAAGATTACCTTCACCTCAAGCCCCTGTTCACCAGTCACCTTGCAGCGGTGTTGATGTCCATGGCCTTGGAAAGCAAGGGCGTGGCGTGGCTACCCAAGAGCCTTACGGAGCAGGAGATACTGGACGGGCGTTTGATCCGGGCGCTCGATGAAAGCTGGGACATTCCCCTGGAAATTCATCTGACCCGGCCAAAAGCAACCCTCAGTCAGTCTGCAGAAACATTCTGGGCCAGGGCGGGAGTTGATCAGTCGCCTGCAATGTAAGGCGACGCGGGATGGCGCTTGTCACGTACGACGAAAGAGTTTCATCAGCCTTAATTGGGAAGGCTGCGAGAAAACGCCAGTCTGAGGTAGGGGAGAAGCAGGGAGGCTTGTAAAACCGCCGGTAGAGGAAAAGCGAACGCTTCCCCCTCTACCGGCGGCAGTTTCAATTGTTCGACGACCGTTTTAATTCAACGAAACCAATTGGCCTCTTGGCCGCCGATGCTTATTCCACCGTCACCGACTTAGCCAAGTTACGCGGCTGGTCAACATCAGTGCCCTTGAGCACCGCCACGTAGTACGACAGCAACTGCAGTGGAATGGTGTACAGGATCGGTGCCAGCGCGTCAGCGATATGCGGCACCTTGATTACATGGGTACCTTCGCCGTTGCTCATACCGGCGTGCTCATCGGCGAACACCACCAGCTCACCACCCCGGGCGCGGACTTCCTGCAGGTTCGACTTGAGTTTCTCCAGCAGCTCGTTGTTCGGCGCTACCGTTACCACCGGCATGTCGTTATCCACAAGCGCCAGCGGGCCATGCTTGAGCTCACCCGCCGGGTACGCTTCGGCGTGGATGTAGGAAATCTCTTTGAGCTTGAGCGCACCCTCCATCGCAACCGGGTACTGCGCACCACGGCCCAGGAACAGGGTGTGGTGCTTGTCGGCGAACAGCTCGGCGATCTTTTCGACGGTGTGGTCCATGGCCAGGGCTTCGCCCAGGCGTGCCGGCAGGCGACGCAGCTCTTCGACCAGCTCCGCTTCCACACCAGCCTCGAGGGTGCCACGCACCTGGCCCAGGGCCAGGGTCAGCAGCATCAGCGATACCAGCTGGGTAGTGAACGCCTTGGTCGACGCCACGCCGATTTCCGGGCCGGCCAGTGTCAGCAGGGTCAGGTCGGATTCGCGTACCAGCGAGCTGATACCCACGTTGCAGATGGCCAGGCTGCCGAGGAAGCCCAATTCCTTGGCATTGCGCAGGGCAGCGAGGGTGTCGGCAGTTTCGCCAGACTGGGAAATCGAAACGAACAGGGTGTCCGGCTGGACCACCACCTTGCGGTAGCGGAACTCACTCGCTACTTCGACCTGGCAAGGGATGCCGGCCAAGCTTTCCAGCCAGTAACGGGCAACCATGCCGGCGTGGTAGCTGGTACCACAGGCCACGATCTGCACGTTGCGCACCTTGGCGAACAGTTCAGCAGCCTGTGGGCCAAAGGCCTGGACCAGCACATGGTCCTTGCCCAGGCGGCCTTCCAGAGTGCGCTGAACCACGGTCGGCTGCTCGTGAATCTCCTTGAGCATGAAGTGGCGATATGCGCCCTTGTCAGCGGCTTCGGCGCCTTCGTGATACTGCACGGTTTCGCGCTGGACCGCGTTGCCGGCCTGATCCCAGACCTTCACCTGGTCACGGCGGATCTCAGCGATGTCGCCCTCCTCCAGGTACATGAAGCGGTCAGTGACCTGGCGCAGCGCCAACTGGTCGGAAGCCAGGAAATTCTCACCATGGCCAAGGCCAATCACCAACGGGCTGCCACTGCGCGCGGCAACCAGACGATCGGGTTGTTTCACGCTGATCAGCGCCAGGCCATAGGCACCGTGCAGGCGCTTGACCGCTGACTTCAGTGCGTCCGCCAGGTCCGGGATGGTCTTGAGAGTATGGTGGATCAGGTGGACGATAACCTCGGTATCGGTTTGCGAAACGAACACATAGCCAAGGCCTTTGAGCTCTTCGCGCAGCTCTTCATGGTTTTCGATGATGCCGTTGTGTACCACTGCCACTTCTTCACCCGAGAAATGCGGGTGCGCATTGCCCTCGGTCGGTGCGCCGTGGGTAGCCCAACGGGTGTGGGCAATGCCCAACTGGCCGATCAGCGGGTCGGCAGCGTTGGCAGCGTCCAGTTCAGCGACCTTGCCGATGCGGCGCCGGCGCTGCAGTTCACCTTGCTGGGTATAAACGGCAAGGCCGGCGCTGTCGTAGCCGCGGTACTCGAGCCGCTTGAGGCCTTCGATGAGAATGGCGGTGATGTTGCGTTCAGCTACGGCGCCAACGATTCCACACATGATTATTTCTCCTGGCTGATCGCGGCGCAGATCAGGTTGACGCCGCGGGCTTGAATCTGTTCGCGTGCCGCTGCTGGCAGGCGTTCGTCTGTAATGAGGGTGCTGACACTGCCCCAAGGCAGTTCAAGATTGGGGATCTTGCGCCCGACCTTGTCGGATTCGACCATCACGATCACCTCGCGGGCCACTTCGGCCATGACTCGGCTCAGGCCCAGCAGCTCATTGAAAGTCGTGGTGCCGCGGTTGAGGTCGATGCCATCTGCGCCGATGAACAACTGGTCGAAATCGTATGAGCGCAGTACCTGCTCGGCGACCTGGCCCTGGAACGACTCGGAGTGCGGGTCCCAGGTGCCGCCGGTCATCAGCAGTACCGGTTCATGCTCAAGCTCGCTAATGGCGCGGGCCACGTTCAAAGAGTTGGTCATCACCACCAGGCCTGGCTGGCGGCCGAGCTCCGGGATCATCGCGGCAGTAGTGCTGCCACTGTCGATGATGATCCGCGCGTGTTCACGGATACGGCCGACAGCAGCGCGGGCGATGGCTTTCTTGTAGGCAGACACTGGCTGTGCGGTTTCCCCAAGCATCTCCTGCGGAACCGGTACCGCGCCGCCGTAGCGACGCAGCAGCAAGCCATTGGCCTCTAGGGCCGCGAGGTCCTTGCGTATGGTGACTTCCGACGTTTCAAAGCGCTTGGCCAACGCGTCCACACTGACCTCACCTTGCTCGCTGAGCATGGCCAGGATGTTGTGACGGCGTTGGGGGGTATTTCGTTTCGACATGGGCGCTTAAGTTTCGATTCGAAAGATAATGATTGCAATCAAAACCTATGAGAGAGATTTCGTCAAGGCTGTCGATCTGAAAAATCACCGGCCTGTGGATAAATAAATGCCACCGATCGCGGTGCAGCGGCTTGCCCCTCCGATGCCTTTACAGCCAATAAAAAAGCCGACTTATTCACACAGGTCGGCTTTCGATCGAACGGGCTGTGGATAATCAGCCCTTCTTGATCTTCTCCGGCCGCTTCCAGCCCTCGATGTTACGCTGACGCGCACGTCCCACGGCAAGTTGCCCAGCCTCGACAGTCTGGGTAATCGTCGAACCCGCCGCAGTCGTGGCCCCTGCCTTGATATCCACAGGCGCCACCAACGAGTTGTTCGAACCGATGAACACATCCTCGCCCATCACAGTCTTGAACTTGTTGGCGCCATCGTAGTTGCACGTGATGGTGCCAGCACCAATATTGGTGCGTGCCCCGATCTCGGCATCACCCAGGTAGCTCAAGTGACCCGCTTTGGCGCCTTCACCCAGGTGGGCATTCTTCAGTTCGACAAAGTTACCCACATGGGCCTTGGCATCCAGCACGCTGCCCGGGCGCAGGCGCGCGAACGGGCCGGCATCGCTACCCTCGCCCATCACGGCGCCTTCAATATGGCTGTTGGCCTTGACCACCACGCCTTTGCGCAGGGTGCTGTCCTTGATCACGCAGTTAGGCCCAATCTGAACGTCGTCCTCGATCACGACCTTGCCTTCGAGGATGACGTTGATATCGATCAGCACATCGCGACCAACGGTCACTTCACCACGCACGTCGAAACGAGCCGGGTCACGCAGGGTCACACCCTGTGCCATCAATCGTCGGCCTTCGCGCAGTTGATAGTGGCGCTCGAGTTCGGATAGCTGGCGCCGGTCATTGGCACCCTGCACTTCCATCGGGTCGTGCGGTTGTTCGGTAGCCACCACCAGGCCATCAGCCACTGCCATGGCGATGACGTCGGTCAGGTAATACTCACCTTGGGCGTTGTTGTTCGACAAACGCCCCATCCAGTCGGCAAGGCGAGCGGCTGGCAGGGCCAGGATGCCGGTATTGCCTTCCTTGATCGCTTTCTGCACATCGCTGGCGTCCTTGTGCTCGACGATCGCAGTCACCTTGCCTTGGGCATCACGCACAATGCGCCCGTAGCCGGTCGGGTCTTGCAGGTTAACGGTGAGCAGGCCCAGCTGCTGGTCGGTGGCCTTGGCCAGCAGGCGTTGCAGGGTTTCCACTTCAATCAGCGGTACGTCGCCATACAGCACCAGCACCGTGTCGGCAGTGATCGCCGGCAGCGCTTGGGCAACGGCATGCCCGGTACCCAGTTGCTTGTCCTGCATAACGAAATTCAGGTCGTCGGCTGCCAGGCGCTCACGCACCTGCTCCGCACCATGGCCAATCACTACGTGAATGCCTTGAGGCTGAAGCTGCCGTGCGCTGTGGATAACATGGCCGAGCATGGAATTGCCGGCCACCGGGTGCAGCACCTTGGGCAGCGCCGAGCGCATGCGGGTACCTTGGCCGGCGGCGAGAATAACGATATCGAGTGACATTGACTGGCTACCAATCCTGGGCGGTCAGAGAAATGACCGAGGGGGAATTCGGAAAAAGAAAAAGGGTAGCCGAGGCTACCCTTTTACTCAATCGCAACAGCAGTGATCAGCCGGGGCCGATTACTTGCCTTTGCGCATTTGCTGGACGGTACGCAGCTGAGCTGCGGCCTCGGCCAGACGTGCGGCGGCGGCGCCGTAATCGAAGTCCGCGCCTTTCAGACTCAGGGCGTTCTCGGCAGCCTTGAGGGCTTCCTGAGCCTGAGCTTCATCCAGGTCTGTAGCACGTTGCACGGTATCGGCAAGCACCTTGACCATGTTCGGCTGAACCTCGAGGAAACCACCAGAGATGTAATACACCTCTTGGGCGCCACCCTGCTTGGTCAGCGTGATCGGACCTGGCTTCAGATTGGTGATCAGAGGCGCGTGGCCTGGAGCGATACCAAGATCACCCAGGTTACCGTGCGCAACCACCATCTCGACCAGACCGGAGAAAATCTCTCCTTCCGCGCTGACGATATCGCAATGGACTGTCATAGCCATCTGCTTGCCTCAACCTGATAGCGCCCCTTGCGGGGCGCAGGAATTACAGTTTCTTGGCTTTCTCGATCGCTTCGTCGATGCTGCCGACCATGTAGAACGCTTGTTCTGGCAGGTGGTCGTAGTCACCTTTGAGGATACCGCTGAAGCCAGCGATGGTGTCTTTCAGGGAAACGTACTTACCTGGCGAACCGGTGAAAACTTCGGCCACGAAGAACGGCTGCGACAGGAAGCGCTGGATCTTACGAGCGCGGGCTACCAGTTGCTTGTCGGTCTCGGACAGTTCGTCCATACCCAGGATCGCAATAATGTCCTTCAGCTCTTTGTAGCGCTGCAGAACATACTGAACGCCACGAGCAGTGTCGTAGTGCTCATTGCCGATCACGTTCGGGTCCAGCTGACGCGAAGTCGAGTCCAGTGGGTCGACCGCTGGGTAGATACCCAGGGAGGCGATGTCACGGGACAGAACGACGGTGGCGTCCAGGTGGGCGAAGGTGGTCGCTGGCGACGGGTCGGTCAAGTCGTCCGCTGGTACGTATACGGCCTGGACGGAGGTGATCGAACCTTCCTTGGTGGAGGTGATGCGCTCTTGCAGAACGCCCATCTCTTCAGCCAGGGTCGGCTGGTAACCTACTGCCGAAGGCATACGGCCCAGCAGTGCGGATACTTCGGTACCGGCCAGGGTGTAACGATAGATGTTGTCGACGAACAGCAGAACGTCGTTACCTTCGTCACGGAACTTCTCAGCCATGGTCAGGCCGGTCAGCGCTACGCGCAGACGGTTTCCTGGTGGCTCGTTCATCTGACCGTAGACCAAGGCTACTTTGTCGAGAACGTTGGAGTCCTTCATCTCGTGGTAGAAGTCGTTACCCTCACGAGTACGCTCACCCACACCAGCGAACACGGAGTAACCGCTGTGTTCCATGGCGATGTTACGGATCAGTTCCATCATGTTTACGGTCTTGCCGACACCGGCACCACCGAACAGACCAACCTTACCACCCTTGGCGAACGGGCAAACCAGGTCGATAACCTTGATGCCGGTTTCCAGCAGGTCGTTGCCGCCTGCCTGGTCAGCGAACGAAGGCGCTGGCTGGTGGATACCGCGACGCTCTTCTTCGCCGATCGGGCCGGCTTCGTCGATCGGGTTGCCCAGTACGTCCATGATACGGCCCAGGGTGGCCTTACCAACAGGAACGGAAATGGCAGCACCGGTGTCGACGACATCCAGACCGCGCTTCAGGCCTTCGGTCGAGCCCATCGCAATGGTACGAACCACGCCGTCGCCCAGCTGCTGCTGAACTTCCAGGGTGGTTTCCGCGCCTTGTACTTTCAGCGCGTTGTATACACTCGGCACGACGTCACGTGGGAATTCCACGTCGATGACGGCGCCGATGATTTGAACGATACGTCCGCTACTCATAGCTGGATCCTCTGAATATGTGAACCGTTAAACCGCGGCAGCGCCGCCGACGATTTCCGAGATCTCCTGGGTGATCGCAGCCTGACGCGCCTTGTTGTAGATCAGCTGGAGCTCTTTGATCAAATCACCGGCGTTGTCTGTGGCGTTCTTCATCGCGATCATCCGGGCCGCTTGTTCAGCAGCGTTGTTCTCGACCACCGCCTGGTATACCTGCGACTCCACGTAACGCACCATCAAGCCGTCCAGCAGCTCTTTTGCGTCGGGTTCGTACAGGTAATCCCAGTGGTGCTTGAGTTCCTGATCCGGGGTTGCCACCAACGGTACCAATTGCTCGACCGTCGGCTTCTGGGTCATGGTATTGATGAACTTGTTCGAAACCACGCAGAGGCGATCGATACGGCCGTCCAGGTAGGCGTCCAGCATCACTTTGACGGAGCCGATCAGATCGTTGATCGATGGCTCTTCGCCCAAGTGGCTGATCGCGGCTACGACGTTGCCGCCAAAGATGCGGAAGAAAGTCGCACCCTTGCTGCCGATCACGCACAGGTCGATTTCCACGCCCTGTTCGCGGTTCGCGTTCATGTCCTTGACCAGGGCCTTGAACAGGTTGGTATTCAAGCCACCGCACAGACCACGGTCACTGCTCACCACAATATAACCGGCACGCTTTACAGGGCGCTCGATCATGAAGGGGTGGCGGTATTCCGGGTTGGCGTTGGCCAGATGACCGATCACCTGGCGGATACGCTCCGCGTAAGGACGGCTAGCAGCCATGCGCATTTGTGCCTTGCGCATCTTGCTGACCGCCACTTTCTCCATGGCGCTGGTAATTTTTTGCGTGCTTTTGATGCTCGCAATCTTACTGCGAATCTCTTTTGCGCCTGCCATGTATCACCTATCAGGTTAGCAAGCGGGGGCCTGAGCCCCCGCTGCGGCTTACCAGGTCTGGGTGGCCTTGAACTTCTCGATACCGGCTTTCAGGCCTGCGTCGATTTCGTCGTTGAAGTCACCCTTCACATTGATCTTCGCCATCAGTTCAGCGTGATCACGGTTGAAGAAGGCGATCAGTGCTTGCTCGAAGCTGCCGATCTTGGAGACTTCTACGTCAGTCAGGAAACCACGCTCAGCGGCGTACAGCGACAGGGCCATGTCCGCGATGGACATTGGCGCGTACTGCTTCTGCTTCATCAGCTCGGTAACGCGCTGACCATGCTCCAGCTGCTTGCGGGTCGCTTCGTCCAGATCGGAGGCGAACTGGGCGAATGCAGCCAGTTCACGGTACTGAGCCAGAGCGGTACGAATACCACCGGACAGCTTCTTGATGATCTTGGTCTGAGCAGCACCACCTACGCGGGATACCGAAACACCGGCGTTCACTGCAGGGCGGATGCCCGAGTTGAACATGGCCGATTCCAGGAAGATCTGACCGTCGGTGATGGAAATCACGTTGGTCGGAACGAACGCGGAAACGTCGCCAGCCTGAGTTTCGATGATCGGCAGCGCAGTCAGGGAACCGGTTTTGCCAGTTACAGCACCGTTGGTGAACTTCTCGACGTACTCTTCCGAAACGCGCGATGCACGCTCCAGCAGACGGGAGTGGAGATAGAACACGTCGCCTGGGTACGCTTCACGTCCTGGTGGACGGCGCAGCAGCAGGGAGATCTGACGGTAGGCAACGGCCTGCTTGGACAGGTCATCGTAAACGATCAGTGCGTCTTCGCCGCGGTCACGGAAGAACTCGCCCATGGTGCAACCGGCGTATGGCGCCAGGAATTGCAGTGCGGCGGATTCCGAAGCACTGGCAACCACCACGATGGTGTTGGCCAGGGCGCCGTTTTCTTCCAGCTTGCGAACGATGTTGGCAACGGTGGAACGCTTCTGGCCGACAGCAACATAAACGCAGAAAATACCGGAGTCTTTCTGGTTGATGATGGCGTCGATGGCCATGGCGGTCTTGCCGATCTGACGGTCACCGATGATCAGCTCACGCTGGCCACGGCCGACCGGGATCATGGCGTCGACGGACTTGTAGCCAGTCTGTACAGGCTGGTCTACCGACTTACGCCAGATCACGCCTGGAGCAACTTTCTCGACCGCGTCGGTCTCGGTGTTGCCCAGAGGACCTTTGCCATCGATCGGGTTGCCCAGTGCGTCGACTACGCGGCCCAGCAGTTCCTTACCAACCGGAACTTCCAGGATGCGGCCGGTGCACTTGGCGCTCATGCCTTCGGCGAGGGTGTCATAGGCACCCAGGATCACTGCACCTACGGAGTCTTGCTCCAGGTTCAGGGCCATGCCGTAGACGCCGCCAGGGAACTCGATCATTTCGCCGTACATGACGTCGGCCAGACCGTGGATCCGCACGATACCGTCGGAAACCGAAACGACGGTACCTTCGTTACGGGCTTGGGAGCTCACATCGAGGTTGTCGATGCGGCCCTTGATGATTTCACTAATTTCGGAAGGATTGAGTTGCTGCATTGCTCTGCTGCCCCTTCAAACTCAAGATTTCAATGCTTCGGCCAGTTTCGCGATTTTGCCGCGAACAGAGCCATCGATTACCAGGTCACCAGCGCGGATGACGACGCCGCCAATCAGGCTGGCATCCTCCGACGCGTGCAGGCGCACTTCCTGGCCTAACCGTGCACTGAGAACCTTGGCGAGTTTGTCTTGCTGTTCTTGGTTCAACGCGAAGGCACTGGTGACTTCCACGTCCACGGATTTCTCTTGCTCGGCCTTGTACAGGTCGAACAGAGCGGCAATCTCCGGCAGAAGCAGGAGACGGTCGTTTTCCGCGGCAACATGAATGAAATTCTGTGCCTGTGCATTGAACTTGTCACCGCACACGTCAATGAACGTGGCGGCCTTTTCTGCGCTCGTCAGTCGCGGGGCCTTGAGCAGGCGCTGCATGGTGTCGTCTTGCGACACCGCAGCAGCCAGGCCGAGCATGGCTGACCAATTGGCCAGTTGCTGATGGGCCTGGGCATGCTCAAAGGCAGCCTTAGCGTAAGGTCGGGCCAACGTGGTCAGTTCTGCCATGATCGCCCTCGCTTAAATTTCAGCGGCCAGTTTGTTAACCAGCTCCGCATGCGCGTTTTGATCGATTGTGGCGCCAAGGATCTTTTCAGCACCGCCAACGGCCAGGGCACCCACTTGGGTACGCAGGGCGTCTTTGGCACTGTTCAGTTCCTGTTCGATCTCGGCCAGAGCCTGAGCCTTCACACGGTCAGCTTCGACGCGGGCCTGTTCACGGGCTTCCTCGACAAGCTGAGCAGCGCGTTTCTTGCTTTGCTCAATGATTTCGGCTGCCTGTGCTTTAGCTTCACGCAGTTGCTGACCCGCTTTCTCTTGGGCCAGCTCCAGGTCGCGAGCTGCGCGGTTGGCAGCGTCCAAGCCGTCGGCAATCTTCTTTTGGCGCTCTTGCAGAGCAGTGATGACCGGAGGCCATACATACTTCATGCAGAAGAGTACAAAAATCAGGAAAGCAACGGATTGGCCAATCAGGGTTGCATTAATGTTCACGCCAACACCTCGCTCGGTCTTAATTCATACAGCCATCAACTCGTGGATACGAGTGATTAGCCGGCGATCTGACCAACGAACGGATTCGCGAAGGTGAAGAACAGAGCGATACCAACACCGATCATGGTTACGGCGTCGAGCAGACCGGCAACGATGAACATTTTGACCTGCAGCATCGGAACCATCTCAGGCTGACGAGCAGCGCCTTCCAGGAATTTGCCGCCCAGCAGGCCGAAACCAATGGCGGTACCCAGAGCACCCAGGCCGATCAGCAGAGCAACAGCGATAGCGGTCAGACCAACTACAGTTTCCATCTTTCCTCCCGACTTTTACGTCGTATTGGTTAGGTTTTTAGTTTGAAGCGGTAAAACAAATCGTTTGGAACAGCTGCCCTTGCGGACTTTTAAAGCCCTCCCCCCAAACGAGCGGGGAAGGCTATCAGACACGCCAGGCGGTCTTAATGGTTATCTTCGTGAGCCATCGACAGGTAGACGATGGTAAGCATCATGAAGATGAAAGCTTGCAGGGTGATGATCAGGATGTGGAACACAGCCCACGCCCACTGCAGCACCACACCCAGGCCGCTCAGCCACAGAAGGCCGGAGCCGAACATCACGGCGATCAGGATGAACACCAGCTCGCCGGCGTACATGTTGCCGAACAGTCGCAGCGCCAGCGAGATCGGCTTGGCGATCAGGGTGACAAACTCGAGCAGGAAGTTGACCGGAATCAGCAGGATCTGCACGAAGATGTTCTTGCTGCCGAACGGGTGCAGGGTCAGCTCACCGATGAAGCCGCCCAGGCCCTTGACCTTGATGCTGTAGAAGATGATCAGGGCGAACACGCAGAAGGCCATTGCCAGCGTCGCGTTCGGGTCGGTAGTCGACACGGCGCGGAACGGAATGTGCGGATCACCGGAAATCAGGATGGCCAGCTGAGGAATCCAGTCGACCGGTACCAGGTCGACGGCGTTCATCAGGAATACCCAGACGAAGATGGTCAGTGCCAGCGGCGCAATCACCGGGCTACGGCCGTGGAAGGAGTCCTTCACGCTGCCGTTGACGAAATCGACCATCACTTCGACGAAGTTCTGCAGACCGCCAGGCTGGCCGGAGGTCGCCTTCTTCGCCGCCATGCGGAAGATGAACAGGAAGATCAGACCCAGCGCGACGGACCAACCCAGGGTGTCCAGGTGGAACGCCCAGAAGCCCATTGCCTTGGCTTCTGCAGCCGAATGGGCGAAGCCCCAGCTGCCGTCTGGTAGTTGACCGTAGGTCAGGTTCTGCAAGTGGTGCTGGATATAGCCCGAAGCGGTTTCTGCTGCCATGGTTGCCTCAAACGCCCTAAGGTCTCGAAAGTCTTTTATTCATCAGCAGGGGCGCAAACCAGCTGACCAAAAGGGTCAACACGAAGACGCCGAAGACTGCTAACGGCGCCAGTGGCTTCACTCCTGCGAAGGTCAGTGCGAACAGCACTGCCGTCAAAATCATCTTGCCGGCCTCGCCTGCGTAAAACGACTTGACGATGGCCTGCGCCGCCCGGGCTCCGCTAAAGCGAAAAGCCTTCCAGGCGAAATACATATTCGGCAGCCAGGCAATCAAACCTCCGCAGAGACCTGAATATCCACTGACTGCCCCTTTCCACTGCCACAACACCAATGTTGCCAGCAGCAGCACGACAAATTGAGCCAGCAGTACCGGAAAAACCGCCCAGCGATGGAAAGGCAGGCGGTTTGGCGTGCGGATTTCCATCACAACTGCTCCTCAGAAGTCGACCAACAAGTCAGTAACGACTTGGCATAAATTGTGCCGACAAAATGCGCGCAGAGTATAGGGGTGGATTAACCCCTATTCAACTCTTGGGTAGTGATTTCCGACTGCGCGCTACAACTGGAATTGTTTCAGCGGATGTGAGCAAGGACGCCCTGCAACTCGTCGAGCGAGTTATAGCGAATAACCAGCTGGCCTTTTCCCTTGTTTCCGTGACGAATCTGCACCGCGGAGCCCAGGCGCTCTGCGAGCCTCTGTTCAAGGCGCTCGATATCCGGATCAGGTTTGCTCGGTTCTACCGGGTCAGGTTTGCCACTGAGCCACTGGCGCACCAGTGCCTCGGTTTGGCGCACGGTAAGCCCACGTGCGACAACATGACGCGCCCCTTCTTCCTGGCGATCTTCTTCAAGACCGAGCAAAGCACGTGCGTGGCCCATCTCCAGATCACCATGGGCAAGCATGGTCTTGATCGCTTCAGGCAGCGAGATCAGGCGCAGCAGATTGGCCACGGTAACCCGCGACTTGCCTACGGCATCGGCTACCTGCTGCTGGGTCAGTTCGAACTCCTGTTGCAGGCGCTGCAGGGCCAGGGCCTCTTCCAACGGGTTGAGGTCCTCTCGCTGGATGTTCTCGATGAGGGCCATGGCGATGGCCGCTTCATCAGGCACTTCCCGCACCATCGCCGGGACGGTGTCCAGGCCAGCCTGCTGCGTGGCCCTCCAGCGGCGCTCACCGGCAATGATCTCGTAGCGGTTGCCATCGATCGGGCGCACCACGATCGGCTGCATCACACCGTGCGTGCGAATCGAGTGCGCCAGTTCTTCCAGCGCCTGCGGATCCATGTCACGGCGCGGCTGGTATTTACCGCGCTGGATCAACTCGACCGGCAGGTGTTGCAGTTCTTTCTGGTCGATCTTGACAGCCTGCTCTTCGAGCGCGCTGACGGAAGGACCACTGAGCAGTGCATCCAACCCACGTCCGAGACCCCGTTTCTTAACGGCCATGCGGATTCCTTAAGTTGTTTGTGCAGTGCGTGATTGACGGCGTTGACGGCGAACCAGTTCCCCGGCCAGGGCCAGATAGGCCAGTGCGCCACGCGATTGCTTGTCGTAGGCCAGCGCCGGCATGCCAAAGCTCGGTGCCTCGGCCAAGCGGATGTTGCGCGGAATGACGGTATCGTAAAGCTGCTCGCCGAAGTGCTCCTTGAGCTGCGCCGATACATCGTTGTTCAGGCTAAGACGCGGGTCGTACATGGTGCGCAGCAGCCCTTCGATCTTCAGCTCCGGGTTCAGACGGGCGGCAATGCGCTTGATGTTATCCACAAGGTCGCTGAGACCTTCCAGTGCGTAATACTCGCACTGCATCGGGATGATCACACCATCGGAGGCGACCAGGGCATTGAGCGTCAGCATCGACAGCGACGGTGGGCAATCGATGAGGATGAAGTCGTAATTCTCGCGGATCGGCGCCAGGGCGTTGCGCAGGCGGCTCTCCTTGACCTGCATTTCCAGCAGCACCACTTCCGCGGCAGTCAGGTCGCGGTTGGCCGGCAGCAACTGGAAGCCACCATGCTCGGAGTAGTGCATGGCCTGGGCAAGGTCGCATTCCCCGATCAGCAGGTCGTAGACCGAGTGTTCGAGTTCGTGTTTGTCCACACCGCTGCCCATGGTGGCGTTGCCCTGCGGATCGAGGTCGATCAGCAGCACACGACGCTTGGTCGCAGCCAGCGATGCGGCGAGATTGATACAGGTGGTGGTTTTACCCACTCCACCTTTCTGGTTCGCGATTGCGAATACCTTAGCCATTGTTGCGTGTGTTCCCAGTCATGCCTTGCGGCGCAGTATCAGCAGATGGCGCTGGCCCTGGCAACCTGGAACGGTCAGGGCCTGCTCGCTTTCCACTGTGAAGTCTGCGGGCAATGCTACCAGTTCATCGGCAGGATGCAGCCCCTTCATTGCAAGCCATTGCGTCCCGGTGTCGCCCAAGTGGCGGGTCCAGTTGGTGAAGTTCTCCATGCTGCTGAAGGCGCGAGAGATGATGCCCTTGAACGGCTGTGCTGGCTGGAAGGCCTCGACCCGGCTGTGGATAACCGTGAGGTTGTCCAGTTTCAGCTCCATCTTCACCTGGGTGAGGAAGCGGGTTTTCTTGCCGTTGGCGTCCAGCACGGTTACGCGTTTGTGCGGATGCAGGATAGCCAATGGAATCCCGGGCATGCCACCGCCGCTGCCGACATCAAGCCAGCTATCGCGATCGCTGTGGATAAAACCCATTACGCTGAGGCTGTCCAGCAGATGGCGCGAAACCATCTCGTTCGGGTCGCGCACGGCCGTCAGGTTGTAGGCTTTGTTCCATTTGATCAACAGGGCCAGGTAGCCAAGCAGCCGTTCGTGCTGCTCGGCGCTCAGCTCGACACCGAGCTGGCGTGCACCTGTGGACAACTCTTCAGCGTGTTGCGGGGTGACCAAGGAACTCAAGCGCTTTGCTCCAATTCGCGGCCAGCGCCGCGTTTTTTCAGATGTATCAACAACAGGGAAATTGCCGCTGGTGTCACGCCAGGGATCCGCGAAGCCTGGCCCAGCGTCTGCGGGCGAGTCTGGCCGAGCTTGCCCTGGATTTCCTTGGACAGGCCGGAAATCGAGGTGTAGTCGATATCCACAGGCAGGCAGGTGTCTTCACTGGCACGCAGGCGAGCGATCTCGTCCTGCTGGCGATCGATGTAGCCAGCGTACTTGGTCTTGATTTCGACCTGTTCGGCAACCTGTGGATCGATCTGTTCGCCGCCGGTCGCTTCGATCAGCCCGGCGTAGTCCACTTCCGGTCGCGCCAGCAGGTTGAGCAGGCTGTATTCGTGGCTCAGCGGGGTACCGAACTTATCCACAACGGCCTGGCCCTGCGGGGTATTCGGGCGTACCCAGGTCGATTTCAAGCGCTGTTCCTCACGCTCGATGCCGTCACGCTTGGCGCAGAACGCGGCCCAGCGCTGGTCGTCGATCAGACCAAGCTCACGACCTTTCTCGGTCAGGCGCAGGTCGGCGTTGTCTTCGCGCAGGATCAACCGGTATTCGGCTCGCGAAGTGAACATGCGGTACGGCTCCTGGGTACCCAGGGTAATCAGGTCGTCGACCAGCACTCCGATGTACGCCTCGTCACGGCGCGGGCACCAGCTTTCGCGGCCCTGCGCGCGCAGTGCGGCGTTGGTACCGGCCAGCAGGCCTTGGGCGCCGGCTTCTTCGTAACCGGTAGTGCCGTTGATCTGGCCAGCGAAGAACAAGCCACCGATAACCTTGGTCTCGAGGCTGTACTTGAGGTCACGCGGATCGAAGTAGTCGTATTCGATGGCATAGCCCGGGCGCACGATGTGCGCATTTTCCATACCGCGAATCGAGCGCACCAGCTCCAGCTGCACGTCAAACGGCAGCGAAGTGGAAATGCCGTTGGGGTACAGCTCATGGGTGGTCAGGCCTTCCGGCTCGATGAACACCTGATGGCTTTCCTTGTCGGCAAAGCGATGGATCTTGTCCTCGATCGACGGGCAGTAACGCGGGCCGACACCTTCGATGACGCCCGAGTACATCGGCGAACGGTCGAGGTTCGAAGCGATGATTTCGTGGGTACGCGCATTGGTGTGGGTAATCCAGCAGCTGACCTGACGCGGGTGCATCGCGGCGTTGCCCATGAACGACATGACCGGGATTGGTGTGTCGCCCGGCTGTTCGGTCATCACCGAAAAGTCCACCGAACGACCGTCGATACGCGGAGGTGTACCGGTTTTCAGACGACCGACGCGCAGCGGTAATTCACGCATGCGGTGGGCCAGGGCAATCGACGGTGGATCGCCAGCGCGGCCGCCGGAATGGTTCTGCAGGCCGATGTGGATAAGGCCACCCAGGAAAGTGCCGGTCGTGAGCACCACCGAATCGGCGAAGAACCGCAGCCCCATTTGCGTAACCACGCCTTTGACCTGGTCTTGCTCGACGATCAGGTCGTCACAGGACTGCTGGAATATCCACAGATTTGGCTGGTTTTCCAGGATTTCGCGAACCACGGCCTTGTAGATGGCGCGGTCGGCCTGTGCACGGGTGGCGCGAACAGCCGGGCCCTTGCGGTTGTTCAACACGCGAAACTGGATGCCGCTCTTGTCAGTGGCCAGTGCCATGGCACCGCCGAGCGCATCGATCTCTTTGACCAGATGGCTTTTACCGATGCCACCGATGGCCGGGTTGCAGCTCATGTGACCGAGGGTTTCCACGTTATGGGTCAGCAGCAGGGTTTTCACACCCATGCGTGCAGACGCAAGCGCAGCCTCGGTACCGGCATGGCCGCCGCCGATGACGATCACTTCAAAACGGGAAGGGAAATCCACCACGCACCTCGTGCCTGTTTTTGCGAATAGAGAAGGTAAGCGGACAAGTATAGGGACTTCACCCCCTCTAAAGAAACCTTTTGCGCAAATTTTGACCAGGCTGTGGATGAGTGGCTGATAACAGAAACTAGAGAGAAGAAATTTAAAAAAGCTTTGTTTTTATGTTTATTCTTATGCACGCACCAATCTGTGGATAACGTTCTACATCCCTCTGGATTCGCCATGTAGAAGAAAATTAAACCCTGTGGTTGGAGTGCCATGAGGGCTATGGATAACCGGATTTAGCCTGTGGATGAAATGCCTACTTACCCACAGGGCAGGTTTTCCTCAGAAAAAAAGCATGCTTATCAACGGAGCTGAAGCCGACTTTTCCACAGGGCTCATGAGCGCTTTTTCAGGCCGGTGATTAAAAATTTGCAGCTACAAAACCCTGTCCGAGACGCCCGAGCCCCAAATCTCAGGCAAAAAAAAGCCGCTCCAGGAAGAGCGGCGTCGTGAATGGTTTGGCTAAAAGCTACTTACCGATGCAGAAACTCGAGAAAATCCGCCCCAGCAGGTCATCCGAACTGAACGCGCCCGTGATTTCCCCCAACGCGTGCTGGGCCTGGCGCAGGTCCTCAGCCAACAGCTCTCCGGCCCCCGCCAAGGTCAATTGCGCACGACCGTGCTCCAGATGAGCACTGGCCTGGCGCAGGGCATCGAGGTGCCGCCGGCGTGCGCTGAAGCCACTCTCTGCAGTCTGTTCATAACCCATGCAGGCTTTGAGGTGATCGCGTAACAGCAGCAAGCCCTGATCGTCACCTTTGGCGCTCAAGGTGATGGTTACATGACCGTCATCGCACTGTTCCAGCCCTACGGGTTCGCCGCTGAGGTCGGCTTTGTTGCGAATCAGTGTGACCTTGCCCGGATCAGGCCTTTGATCAAGAAACTCCGGCCACAGGGCGAACGGATCACTGGCCTCAGGGGCGGTGGAGTCGACCACCAACAACACTCTGTCGGCTTCGCCTATGGCCTTGAGTGCGCGCTCGACGCCTATCTTTTCCACATGGTCGTCGGTGTCGCGCAAACCGGCCGTATCGACGACGTGCAGCGGCATGCCATCGATGTGGATATGTTCACGCAGGATATCCCGCGTAGTACCTGCGATGTCGGTGACGATTGCCGCCTCACGACCGGCCAGTTGATTCAGCAGGCTCGATTTGCCTGCATTCGGCCTGCCGGCGATCACCACCGTCATGCCGTCACGAAGCAGCGCACCCTGCCCGGCCTCACGCTGCACTGTGGACAACTCGGCACGCACTGAGTCGAGCATCGACAGGACGTGGCCATCGGCAAGAAAGTCGATTTCCTCCTCGGGGAAGTCGATCGCTGCCTCGACATAGATCCGCAGCGCGATCAGTGCTTCAGTCAGGCTGTGCACACGCTTGGAGAACTCCCCTTGCAACGAGCGCAGGGCGTTGCGTGCTGCCTGGCTGGAGCTGGCTTCGATCAGGTCGGCAATCGCTTCGGCCTGGGCCAGGTCGAGCTTGTCGTTGAGAAACGCCCGCTCACTGAACTCACCCGGGCGGGCCAAGCGGCAACCCACCTGCACGCAGCGTTGCAACAGCATGTCCAGTACGACCGGGCCACCATGCCCCTGCAATTCGAGCACGTCCTCACCGGTGAACGAGTTGGGTCCGGGGAAGAACAGTGCAATACCTTCATCCAGCACCAGCCCTTCCTGGTCGCGGAATGGGCCGTAATGGGCATGGCGCGGTGTCAGTGTGCGCCCGGTTATGAGCTGGCCAGCCTTGGCCGCCAATGGGCCGGACAGCCTGACAATACCCACCCCTCCACGTCCTTGTGCGGTTGCGATGGCAGCGATGGTTTCACGCACAGTGTTCATGCTCGAAAGCCTCTACGACAAAAACGACAGATAGCAAAAACGCCCCCGAGGGGGCGTTTTTATTCACAGGCTAGCGCAGTAGCCCGTCAAGCAGCAGCTTTTTTGGTCGCTGCTTCAATACGGCGGGTGATGTACCACTGCTGCGAAATCGACAGGCAGTTGTTCACAACCCAGTACAGCACCAGGCCAGCCGGGAACCACAGGAAGAAGAAGGTGAAGATGATCGGCATCATTTTCATCACCTTGGCCTGCATCGGATCCGGCGGCGTCGGGTTCAGGCGCTGCTGGATGAACATGGTAGCGCCCATGATGATCGGCAGGATGAAGAACGGATCCTTGATCGACAGGTCGGTGATCCACAGCATCCATGGGGCCTGGCGCATCTCGACGCTTTCCAGCAGCACCCAGTACAGGGCCAGGAACACCGGCATCTGTACCAGGATCGGCAAGCATCCACCCAGTGGGTTGATCTTCTCTTTCTTGTACAGCTCCATCATCGCCTGGGACATCTTCTGGCGATCGTCACCGAAGCGTTCCTTCAGTGCGGCGAGCTTCGGCGCCACGGCACGCATGCGCGCCATCGAGCGGTAGCTGGCGGCCGACAGCGGGAAGAACAGGCCCTTGATGAGCATGGTCAGGACAATGATCGACCAGCCCCAGTTACCCAGCAGGCTGTGGATATGTTGCAGCAACCAGAAGATCGGCTGGGCAATGAACCACAGGAAGCCGTAATCGACGGTCAGTTCCAGGCCTGGGGACAATTCCTTGAGCTTGGACTGGATCTTCGGGCCGGCATACAGCATGGCGCTGGTTTCGGCCTTGCCGCCAGCCGGTACGCTGATGGCCGGGCCGGTGTAGCCGATGATGTAGTTGCCCTGGCTGTCCTTGCGGGTCTGGACGACATTGTTGTCCGACTTGGCAGGGATCCAGGCAGTTACGAAGTAGTGCTGCAGCCAGGCAACCCAGCCGCCAGACACATTTTCTTTCAAACTACCTTTGTCGATGTCCTTCATCGACACTTTCTTGTACGGCTCGCCAGCTGTCCACAGGGCAGCACCCAGGTAAGTGGCGGTACCGGTGGCGGTGCTCGAGGACGGATCACCACTGGCGTCACGCTTGAGCTGGGCAAACATGTTGCCGCTCCAGGCCTGGCCGCTCTGGTTGTCGATCAGGTAGCTGACGGACAGGTCGTACTCACCGCGCTTGAAGCTGAAGCGCTTGATGTAGTTCACACCGTTGTCGCTGAACTTCAGGTCGACCACCAGTTGTTCCTGGCCATCAGCCAGCTGGAAGGACTTCTGCTCTGCGGCGTACAGCGGACGGCCGGTGGAGCGCGCATCCGGGCCGTTGGCACCGGTCAGGCCGCTCTGGGCCAGATATACGCGCTCGCCACCGTTGTCGAACAGCTGGAACGGAATGTCCGGATGATCCTGACGACGCGGGTACTTCGGCAGGTGCAGCTGGACGATGTCACCGCCGACTGGATCGATAGCCAGTTCCAGGACATCGGTCTTGACCCGGATGAGATCCTTGCTGAGTGCAACAGGTGCCAGTTCGGCAGGGCTCGACTCGGCGTTGGCGCTCGGTACATCGGCGCTGGCGCCGTTGTTAGCGGCCGGTACGCCATCGGGCAGGCCCGGAGCAACAGTGCTGGCAGCAGTATTCTGAGTCGGCAAGGCAGCCTGGCCGTAGTCATCGTTCCACTTCAGGACCATGACGTAGGACACGATTGCCAGGGCGGCGATCAGGATCGTGCGTTTAATATCCATGATTACTCGGCTATCGAAGAAGTTCGGGAGGAAGGCGCGGGGGGAACGGGATCGAAACCGCCGTCGTTCCACGGATGACAACGCCCCAGGCGACGAACGGTTAGCCACCCGCCACGCAAGAGGCCATGGGTTTCTATGGCTTCCAACGCATAACAGGAGCAACTGGGGTAGAAACGACAGTGGCTGGCCATCAGAGGACTGATGGCATAACGGTAAAACTGGATCGGAACGAGTGCCAGTTTACGCATCTTGGCTGTCTACCCCTGCGGAATCGGCGTTAGCCGCTGGAGTGGGCCGGCTGCGCGCCAGGCGTTTCCAGAGCTTGCCAAAGTGTTGGTGCAATTCCGGGTTTTCTATCTCACCCAATCCCTTGCGCGCGACGATCACTATGTCCAGGCCAGCGAGCATTTGCTGGTGCAGACGGAAGGAATCGCGCATCAAGCGCTTGAGGCGATTGCGTTGAACGGCAAGCTTGACGCTCTTCTTGCCAATCACCAAGCCAAGGCGTGGATGATCGAGACCGTTCTCGCGAGCAAGGATCAGCAGGTTTTTCCCTGGAACCTTGCCGGTTGGGGAGTCGAAGACCGCTTTGAAATGCCGGGGTGTAAGCAGTCGCTTTTCCCGACTGAAGTCCTGACTCACCACCTTTGCCGAAAGATCAAATGGCCAGACGCTTACGGCCTTTGGCACGACGACGCGACAGAACAGCACGGCCGTTCTTGGTAGCCATACGGGCACGGAAGCCGTGGGTGCGAGCGCGCTTGATGGTGCTTGGTTGGAAAGTACGTTTCATGGCGTGTTACCTGGTTTGTCGACAACGGGCCGGAATGGCCCCCTTTTTAAGAGATCGGCGATTCTAGAGAAAGCAAGCCAATAGGTCAATTTCCAACCAGCCTTTCCTTATGGAAGGTGCTTTCAGCGATCGAGCGGGGCGGCGTCTGGTCGGGCAGGCAAACGGATGACAAAACTAAAAAAAAGAAGAGACATATAAAAAGCTTTTCTGAATAACTTATAAATCTTAGGTGGATAAGTTTCTGTGGATAACCTTCTGCAGGCCAAAGATTACGGGCTGTACAGCGATCAAAAACATTGTCCACAACCCGTGCTGCGCTTGTGCTGGGCCTGAGTACAGCCTGTGGATGAAAAGGCTCATTATCCACAGGTGAGTTATCAACAGATCTTGACCCTGGGTTGTGCATAGCCCTTATGGCGGGTTATCCACAGAGCTTATTCACAGTCCTTCAGGGTCGTTTTGGTCGCTAAATGGCTGTTTTGCCATGGCTCATAATGTTTCCACATGTGGATAACTGATCGCTTGACCGGTACAATGGCCGTTTGTTTTTGCCTCATCCGGCTTTCAAACTCAGGGGATATCCGTGTCAGTGGAACTTTGGCAGCAGTGCGTGGAGCTTCTGCGCGATGAACTGCCTGCCCAGCAATTCAACACCTGGATCCGTCCGCTACAGGTCGAAGCCGAAGGCGACGAGTTGCGCGTGTATGCGCCTAACCGTTTCGTTCTCGATTGGGTGAATGAAAAGTACCTCGGCCGTCTGCTCGAACTGTTGGGTGAGAACGGTAGCGGCATCGCGCCTGCCCTTTCCTTATTGATAGGTAGCCGTCGCAGCTCCGCACCGCGGGCCGCGCCCAATGCCCCGGTCAGCGCTGCAATGGCTGCGTCCCTTGCGCAGAGCCACGCGCAGCCAGCAGCCGCGCCAGTCATGGCTGTTGCTGACCCGGTCTCGGTGCCCACTGCTGAACCTGCGCAGGCCACCGACATGGCCGAGGCGTCGTCGCGAGGCAGCTATGATTCGATGGCGGACAGCGCTCCGGCACCTGTCGCGCCGGGGCGTACCGAACAGCGCAACGTTCAGGTGGAGGGTGCGCTCAAGCACACCAGTTATCTGAACCGTACGTTCACCTTCGAAACCTTTGTCGAAGGTAAATCGAACCAGTTGGCCCGGGCAGCCGCCTGGCAGGTTGCCGACAACCCGAAGCATGGCTACAACCCACTGTTCCTTTACGGTGGCGTGGGCCTGGGTAAAACGCACTTGATGCATGCTGTGGGTAACCACCTGCTGAAGAAGAACCCGAATGCCAAGGTGGTGTACCTGCATTCCGAGCGCTTCGTCGCGGACATGGTCAAGGCGTTGCAGCTCAACGCGATCAATGAGTTCAAGCGCTTCTACCGTTCGGTCGATGCGCTGCTGATCGACGATATCCAGTTCTTCGCCCGCAAGGAGCGTTCACAGGAGGAGTTTTTCCACACCTTCAACGCATTGCTCGAAGGTGGCCAGCAGGTGATTCTCACCAGTGACCGCTACCCGAAGGAAATCGAAGGTCTGGAAGAGCGACTGAAGTCGCGTTTCGGCTGGGGGCTGACGGTGGCTGTGGAGCCGCCGGAGCTGGAGACCCGCGTGGCGATCCTGATGAAGAAGGCCGACCAGGCCAAGGTCGAGTTGCCGCACGATGCCGCTTTCTTCATCGCTCAGCGTATTCGCTCCAACGTACGTGAGCTTGAAGGGGCATTGAAGCGCGTCATCGCCCACTCGCACTTCATGGGCCGCGACATCACTATCGAGCTGATTCGCGAGTCGCTGAAGGACCTGCTGGCGCTGCAAGACAAGCTGGTGAGTGTGGATAACATTCAGCGCACCGTGGCCGAGTACTACAAGATCAAGATCTCCGATCTGTTGTCCAAGCGCCGTTCGCGCTCTGTAGCGCGCCCGCGTCAGGTGGCCATGGCGTTGTCCAAAGAGCTGACCAACCACAGTCTGCCGGAGATCGGCGACATGTTTGGCGGCCGTGACCACACCACCGTGCTGCACGCTTGCCGCAAGATCAACGAACTGAAGGAATCCGACGCGGACATCCGCGAGGACTACAAGAACCTGCTGCGCACGCTCACCACCTGATGGCCGCCAGCGCAGCTAATTGAAGGCAAGGGACTAGACCATGCATTTCACCATTCAACGCGAAGCCCTGTTGAAACCCCTGCAACTGGTCGCCGGTGTCGTCGAGCGCCGTCAGACCTTGCCGGTCCTGTCCAACGTACTGCTGGTCGTGCAAGGCCAGCAGCTGTCGTTGACCGGTACCGACCTGGAAGTCGAACTGGTAGGCCGCGTCCAACTGGAAGAGCCGGCCGAGCCTGGCGAAATCACTGTCCCGGCGCGCAAGCTGATGGACATCTGCAAAAGCCTGCCGAACGACGTTCTGATCGATATCAAGGTCGACGAACAGAAGCTGTTGGTCAAGGCCGGCCGTAGCCGTTTCACCCTGTCGACCCTGCCAGCTAACGACTTCCCCACTGTGGAAGAAGGCCCAGGTTCGCTGACCTGCAACCTTGAGCAGAGCAAACTGCGTCGTTTGATCGAGCGCACCAGCTTCGCCATGGCTCAGCAGGATGTACGTTACTACCTCAACGGTATGCTGCTGGAAGTGTCGCGTAATACCTTGCGTGCCGTGTCTACCGATGGGCATCGTCTGGCGCTGTGCTCCATGAGCGCAGCCATCGAGCAGGATGAGCGTCATCAGGTCATCGTGCCACGTAAAGGTATCCTCGAACTTGCGCGCCTGCTCACCGACCCGGAAGGCATGGTCAGCATCGTCCTGGGCCAGCACCACATCCGTGCGAACACAGGCGAGTTCACCTTCACGTCCAAGCTGGTCGATGGCAAGTTCCCTGACTATGAGCGTGTACTGCCCAAGGGTGGTGACAAGCTGGTCATCGGCGATCGCCAGGCCTTGCGCGAAGCGTTCAGCCGTACCGCAATCCTTTCCAACGAGAAGTACCGCGGTATCCGCCTTCAGTTGGCTGCCGGTCAGTTGAAAATCCAGGCAAACAACCCGGAACAGGAAGAGGCGGAAGAAGAGATCAGCGTGGACTATGACGGTGCATCGCTTGAGATTGGCTTCAACGTCAGTTACCTGCTGGACGTATTGGGTGTGATGACAACGGAACAGGTTCGCCTGATTCTCTCCGATTCCAATAGCAGTGCTCTGCTGCAGGAAGCCGGCAATGACGACTCGTCTTACGTTGTCATGCCGATGCGCCTGTAACCTGTAGCAGGCCAAATGTCCCTTCGACGTATCATGGTCACCGCGGTGCGCAACCTGCACCCGGTGACCCTCTCACCCTCCCCCCGCATCAATATCCTCTACGGCGCCAACGGCAGCGGCAAGACCAGTGTGCTGGAAGCTGTGCATTTGCTCGGGTTGGCCAGATCGTTTCGCAGTACCCGGCTCAATCCCGTCATTCAGTACGAGCAGGCTGCGTGTACGGTTTTCGGCGAAGTACAGTTGGGCGAAGGCGGCACCAGCAACTTGGGTGTGTCGCGCGAGCGGGCGGGCGACTTCACTATCCGTATCGATGGGCAGAATGCCAAGAGCGCCGCGCAGCTTGCAGAACTACTGCCCCTGCAGCTCATCAACCCAGACAGTTTCAGGTTGCTTGAAGGCGCGCCGAAGATCCGTCGCCAGTTTCTGGATTGGGGAGTGTTCCACGTGGAACCTCGCTTCATGCCAGCTTGGCAGCGCCTGCAGAAGGCGTTGCGGCAGCGGAACTCATGGTTGCGGCATGGTACACTTGACCCAGCTTCGCAAGCCGCCTGGGACCGGGAATTGTGCCTGGCCAGCGCGGAAATAGATGAATACCGTCGCAACTACATCAAGGCCTTGAAGCCCGTCTTCGAGCAAACCCTGAGCGAACTGGTCGAGCTGGACGGGTTGACCCTTAGCTACTACCGAGGCTGGGACAAGGACCGGGAACTCAACGAAGTACTCGCCTCTTCTCTCCTTCGCGATCAGCAGATGGGCCATACCCAGGCCGGTCCGCAGCGTGCTGATCTGCGTCTTCGTCTGGCTGCCAACAACGCAGCCGACATCTTGTCGCGTGGTCAGCAAAAGCTGGTGGTTTGTGCATTGCGCATCGCCCAAGGCCACCTCGTTAGTCAGGCTCGCCGCGGCCACTGTATTTATCTGGTGGATGACTTGCCGTCCGAGTTGGACGACCAGCATCGCCGTGCACTGTGCCGCTTGCTAGAAGAATTACGCTGCCAGGTGTTTATCACCTGTGTAGATCACGAATTACTGAGGGAAGGCTGGCAGACGGAAACGCCAGTTGCTTTGTTCCACGTGGAACAAGGCCGTATCACCCAGACCCACGACCATCGGGAGTGAAGGCATGAGCGAAAATCAAACGTACGACTCTTCAAGCATCAAGGTGCTGAAAGGTTTGGATGCCGTGCGCAAGCGTCCCGGCATGTACATTGGCGACACCGATGACGGTAGCGGCCTGCACCACATGGTCTTCGAAGTGGTCGACAACTCGATCGACGAAGCCCTCGCCGGGCACTGCGATGACATCACCGTCATCATCCACACCGATGAATCCATCAGTGTGCGCGACAACGGTCGCGGCATTCCGGTCGACGTGCATAAAGAAGAAGGCGTTTCTGCAGCCGAGGTCATCATGACCGTACTGCACGCCGGCGGTAAATTTGATGATAACTCCTACAAAGTTTCCGGCGGCCTGCACGGTGTAGGTGTTTCGGTAGTAAACGCCCTTTCGGAAAAGCTGGTGCTTACCGTTCGCCGTAGCGGCAAGATCTGGGAGCAGACCTACGTTCATGGTGTTCCACAGGCGCCGATGGCCGTTGTGGGCGAAAGCGAAACCACCGGCACCCATATTCATTTCAAGCCTTCGGCCGAGACCTTCAAGAATATTCACTTCAGCTGGGACATCCTGGCCAAGCGTATTCGTGAACTGTCCTTCCTGAACTCTGGCGTTGGCATCCTGCTGAAAGACGAGCGCTCGGGCAAAGAAGAGTTCTTCAAATATGAAGGCGGCCTGCGTGCATTCGTTGAATACCTGAACACCAACAAGACTCCGGTCAACTCCCAGGTGTTCCATTTCAACGTCCAGCGTGAAGATGGCGTGGGTGTTGAAGTTGCCCTGCAGTGGAACGACAGCTTCAACGAAAACCTGCTGTGCTTCACCAACAACATTCCGCAGCGCGATGGCGGTACCCACCTGGTTGGTTTCCGCTCTTCGCTGACCCGTAGCCTGAACAGCTACATCGAGCAGGAAGGCCTGGCCAAGAAGAACAAGGTTTCCACCACCGGTGACGATGCTCGTGAAGGCCTGACCGCAATCATTTCGGTCAAGGTGCCGGATCCGAAGTTCAGTTCGCAGACCAAGGACAAGCTGGTCTCCTCGGAGGTGAAAACCGCCGTGGAACAGGAAATGAACAAATACTTCGCCGACTTCCTGTTGGAAAACCCCAACGAAGCCAAAGCGGTAGTCGGCAAGATGATCGACGCTGCCCGTGCCCGTGAAGCGGCGCGCAAAGCGCGTGAAATGACTCGCCGTAAAGGCGCGCTGGATATCGCGGGCTTGCCGGGCAAACTGGCGGACTGCCAGGAGAAGGACCCTGCCCTTTCCGAACTGTACCTGGTGGAGGGTGACTCCGCAGGTGGCTCGGCCAAGCAAGGTCGTAACCGTCGTACCCAGGCGATCCTGCCGCTGAAGGGCAAGATTCTCAACGTCGAGAAAGCACGCTTCGACAAGATGATCTCCTCCCAGGAAGTGGGCACACTGATCACCGCGCTGGGCTGTGGCATCGGCCGCGAAGAGTACAACATCGACAAACTGCGCTATCACAACATCATCATCATGACCGATGCTGACGTTGACGGTTCGCACATCCGTACCCTGCTGCTGACCTTCTTCTTCCGTCAGCTGCCAGAGCTGGTCGAGCGTGGCTACATCTACATTGCCCAGCCACCGCTGTACAAGGTGAAGAAAGGCAAGCAGGAGCAGTACATCAAGGACGACGAGGCCATGGAAGAATACATGACCCAGTCGGCCCTCGAAGATGCCAGCCTGCACCTGGATGAGTCTGCGCCGGCCGTTTCCGGCGTTCAGCTGGAGGTTTTGGTCAACGAGTTCCGTGGTGTGATGAAGACCCTCAAGCGTTTGTCTCGCTTGTACCCGGAAGAGTTGACCGAGCACTTCATCTACCTGCCGGAAGTTACCCTGGAGCAATTGGGCGACCATGCCGTCATGGAGAACTGGTTGGCCAAACTGCAGGAGCGCCTGAGCAACAGCCAGAAGTCTGGCCTGATGTACAAGGCCACCCTGCGCGAGGACAAGGAGCGCAATGTGTGGCTGCCTGAAGTGGAAATCACCTCGCACGGCCTGGCCAGCTACATCACCTTCAACCGCGATTTCTTCGGCAGCAACGACTATCGCACGGTGGTCAACATTGGCTCCAAGTTGTCGAGCCTGCTGGGTGAAGGTGCTTACGTACAGCGCGGTGAGCGTCGCAAGGCGATCGTCGAGTTCAAGGAAGGCCTGGATTGGCTGATGAACGAGACCACCAAGCGTCACACCATCCAGCGATACAAAGGGCTGGGTGAGATGAACCCGGACCAGTTGTGGGAAACCACCATGGACCCAACTGTACGTCGCATGCTCAAGGTCACCATCGAAGACGCGATTGCCGCCGATCAGATCTTCAACACCTTGATGGGTGACGCGGTTGAGCCTCGCCGCGACTTCATCGAAAGCAACGCGCTGTCGGTTTCTAACCTGGACTTCTGATCAGGTTGTTCTTACCAAAAAGCCCGCGCAAGCGGGCTTTTTGGTTTGGGCTGTCATTCAATCGTCCTGAGCTTCACGTGCACTGACCTCAGCTGATCTTTTTCATGCGCGAGTGTAAGTGACGCCTCTGCACGCATGACAAGCTGCTCCCCATGCCTGATGCAACTCTGCTTGAAAAGCGCGGGGTTTATCTGGGCCAGGCTGACAAGTGCCTTGAGCAACCGAAGGTCGACTTCTAGAAGAGCGGCGCCGTCTCTGCTGATAGGGGCAAAAAAATCGTCGAACAAATCGTCCACCGTCAACCCTCGCAGGTGGACCCACTCGCAGCTTTTTTCCTGGTCCGGTTCGCAAGCGTGTGCTTTGCCCCAGTACGTCAAAGTTCTAAGGCCCCTGCCAATCACATCAATAGCGGTGCCCGGATCATTGACCGCTGGTGACAACGCGCGGGATGCGATTTCCGATAGCACGCATAGCCCAAACCTCGGGTCATGTTCAAAGGTTCTTCGGGTGCCTATGGTCAACGTCGCCAGCGTGTCCTTGAGGCTTTGCTCATCAGGATGCTTGTCACTCAAAGGTACAATGCGAGCGACCGGCATACCGATGTGGACAAAACTACCTGGGAGAACTTCCACATAGATCCGGATCTGTAGCGCGTTGGAAATGGCGCCCAAGGCTTGCACATCGATATGTTGGACGTAGCCAGTCTGGTTGCTGGCAATGGTTTGCGCGGATAGCGGTAGTACAAGGTCTACCGGGTACGCTGAGCCTCCCAGATAGGGCCAGCGAATGCGATGAGCCATGGCCTCTATCGCCGCCTTTTCCACACGGTCAATGGTTTCTCCAACCCGTCCGAGTTTGGAAAGGTGGTCTATCCAGCGCAGCAGTGTGTAAATGATCAGCGTCACGACAGCTAGCGTCACCGCAAAAAGCACGACTCGGCCCTGGCTTCCATAGAGGCCGGTACTCAGGGCAATGATGCCAACCAGGCTGAAGAGAAACGAACCGATGAATGTGGCCAGCGCGTTCTGGGTCGTGGTGTCTTCCATGACCAGCGTTGTGGCACGCGGGGTCACCCCGCTACTTGCGGCCCCGTAGGCGGTGACCATCGTGCTCAATGAGAAGGTAGTCACAGCCAGCATGCTGGAGGCAATGATCCCGAGAATCTTGTCCACTGCATCTGCGCCGATGCGCGCTGGCAAGGTTTGCGGGATGAAGTCTCTGAACAGGATGGCAAGCAATGCAGTCGCCACACCCAGAATGGAGAACAGAGAGGCTCTGAACCAGAGTCGCTTGGTGAGTTGACCCGCTACCCAACGCCAACGCGCAATCATGTGCAGTACCTTCAAGAGACTGATCGAATAGTTAACAGACTAGAAGTTTCAATCCACAACCCAGCAAAAAACCCGCGCAAGCGGGCTTTTTGTTGGCGGCTGGTTTTATACGGCCTTAGTAACCGCTGAGGATGTTTACGATCACCCCGGAAGCAATGGCCACCAGCACGTAGTCGCCGTTGACGTACAACCAACGGTGGTCGCGGGGCGGCGGCGAGAGGTGCCGGGCGCGCCAGTCGGTCACCCAGTAACGGTCATTGCGATAGTGCGGGTCTACCACATGGCCGCGCTTCCATTGCTGGTGAGGTACCGGCATCCCCGGTTGTGGACGGAAGTTCGGATTACGGTAGGACTGAGCCTGGCCGTTGCCGGGTTTGCCATGTTGTTGCGGATGGCCTTGCTGCTTGCTCTGCTGCGGATGACCTTGGCCCTGATGCGAGCGGTCGCCATCGTGCCCTTGAGGCGGGCCGGGTTGGGCGAAGCTGGCCAGTGGTACGCTGAGCATCAAGGTAGCGCAGAGCACAGAGAGGCTTTTTTTCATCGTATGTCGATCCTTTGCATGTTCACGTCCGGCGGGTTTCAACGAGACGCCGATTACGGTTAATGCTTCAGACCGTGATTCGCGATGAGTAATCCCTGGCAAGAGGTAAAGGTCCGGTAAAGAATCGCCAAGCCCTAAGCCGGATTCAGCCCCAGCGCTTTCAAGCGCCGATACAGCGTACGTTCACTCATCCCTAAGTGGCGCGCCAGTTCGCTACGCGGGCCCTGAAACTGTTCCAGCGCTTGTGCCAGATCACTCAGGTCGCTGCGAGCGCGACCCTTGTTCGCACCGGTTGCGATTTGCGGGCCTACATCTTCCGGCAGATGCTCAGGCCGTATCAGCCCATCATCGGCAAACAGCCGCGCCCGTTCCAGGATGTTGCGCAGCTCGCGGATATTGCCTGGGAACGTATGCAGGGCCAGTTGCTGAAGCGCAGCGTCAGTAAGGCTCGCGGCAGGTTTGCCTGCCATGCGTTGCAGCAGGCTCTGCGCAAGCAGCGGCAGATCCTCTACGCGTTCGCGCAAGGCAGGCAGGCGGATGGGAAAGCCACTGATGCGGTAATACAGGTCTTCCCGGAACGTACCCTCGGCAACCATCTGCTTGAGCGGTTTGTGTGTTGCAGACACCAGGCGGAAGTCCGCATGCACGGTGCGCAGGCTGCCAACCGGGCGCAAGGTGCCGGATTCGATCAGGCGCAGCAATTTGACCTGCATCGCCAGTGGCACCTCACCAATCTCGTCGAGGAACAGCGTGCCGCCGTGGGCCGCTTCTGCCAGGCCGATCTTGCGCTGGTTGGCACCGGTAAAGGCTCCCTTCTCATAGCCGAACAGCTCGCTCTCGAACAGTGACTCGGTCAAGCCGGTGCAGTCGACCACCACCAAAGGGCCATTCGCCCGTGGGCTACCCATATGGATCGCCCGGGCGAAAAGCTCCTTGCCTGTACCGGATTCACCCTGGAGCAATACCGGGATCTGTGCGGGGGCCGCACGTTGCAGGCTGGCCAGTGCCGTTTTGAACGCTGGCGCCCGGCCGACCAGGCCCTGTTGTTGAGGTTGCGCCGAGGCCAGTGTGACCGTGGTCAGGCGTTCTACGAACGCCACCACCCTGCCCTGCTCATCGAGGATCGGCCGCAGTTCCACATCCACATGCTCAGGCCCGCGGGGGGTGTGATGAATGTGCAGTACCCGTTCCGGCAGCTTGCTGTCCCAGGCCTTGCGCATGGGGCAATGCTCACCGGCCTGGTCGCAAGGCACGGCGTAGTGATGGGAAACCCGGTGGCACTTCTCACCCAGTGGCGCACGGTCGTCACGGCCGAACTGCCGACGATAGGCGGCATTGGCTGCGAGGATGTTGTAGTCGGTGTCCAGCACGATGGTAGGCAACGCATCGTGTTCGAGGTAGGAAACCAGAGCTAGGATGAGGGGATGGGATTCAGGCATGACGGCACCGATTGGATAAGCCGTTGAGGGTAACAAGGACTGCCAAACACTGCCATTGGCTGACAGTCGACTGCCAGCGCAGCTGCCACACCGGGCTGTCATGCGCCATCAGGGGCCGATTTCACTGGCCTTGGTACGGGTTAAACCGCTGGCATGCATCTTGATAAACCACCCGTCACTGCCTACGCCTCTAAAAGGCGGGGTGGATTATTTGGAGAACGTGATGATCATCGGCAACAACCTTCAGGTGGAAGCCTTTTTCGACGACGCCACCTCGACCATCAGCTACCTGGTACTGGACCGCGAGACCAACCAGTGTGCGTTGATCGACAGCGTACTGGACTATGACCCCAAGTCAGGCCGCACCTGCACCGAGTCTGCAGACCGTCTGATTGATCGGGTACAGAGCCTGGGCGCCAAGGTGCAGTGGATTCTGGAAACCCATGTACACGCCGACCACCTTTCAGCTGCGGCGTATCTCAAGGAAAAGCTCGGCGGCCACACCGCCATTGGCGCTGAGATAACCAAGGTACAGAAAGTCTTCGGCGACTTGTTCAACGCCGAGCCGGGCTTCGCCCGTGATGGCAGCCAGTTCGATGTGTTGCTCATGGACGAAGAAGGCTTTCGCATAGGTAACCTGCACGCCCGCTCGTTGCACACGCCTGGGCATACCCCCGCTTGCATGAGTTACCTGATAGAGGATGCGGGAGAAAAAGCACTGTTCGTGGGCGACACCCTGTTCATGCCCGACTACGGTACCGCACGCTGTGACTTCCCAGGCGCTGATGCTCGCACCTTGTACCAATCGATCCGCCGCCTGCTGGCCTTCCCTGACCAGACTCTGCTGTTCATGTGCCATGACTACCTGCCGGGCGGGCGTGACATGCGTTATGTCACCACCGTTGCCGAGCAGCGCGCCAGCAACATTCATGTTCACCAGGGCATCGATGAGGACAGCTTTGTCGCCATGCGTGAAGCGCGTGACAAGACCCTCGAGATGCCCGTCCTGATCCTGCCTTCGGTGCAGGTCAACATGCGCAGTGGCCATTTTCCGCAGCCGGAATCCAACGGCGTGAGCTACCTGAAGATCCCGTTGAACAAGCTCTGAGCGCCCTGCCCCATCATTAGAATTCCCAGGATTTACGCCATGCCTGCCTTGTTGTCCCCTGCTAATTCCGACCACCACAAGGTGGTCATCGTCGGTGCCGGCGCTGCCGGCATCGCCACTGCTTCCAGCCTCATCAGCCGCGACCCGTCACTGGATATCGCGGTGGTCGACCCTGCCGACGTCCATTACTACCAGCCCGGCTGGACCATGGTCGGTGCGGGTGTGTTCAAGGCACCGAGCACCGCGCGCACCATGGCCTCGACCATCCCCCGTGGCGTGCGCTGGATCAAGGCGCGCGTGCAAGGGTTCGACCCGCTGGGCCAGCTGGTCATGCTCGAAGATGGTCGCACCATCAGCTATGAACAGCTGGTGGTCTGCCCCGGCCTCAAGCTCGATTGGGCTGCCATTGACGGGCTCAGTGATACCCTGGGGCGCAACGGCGTCACCTCGAACTACCGCTACGACCTGGCACCCTACACCTGGGAGCTTGTGCAGAACCTCAAGCAAGGCCGCGCCCTGTTCACTCAGCCGCCCATGCCGATCAAGTGCGCCGGTGCGCCGCAGAAGGCGCTGTACCTGTCCTGCGACCACTGGATGCGCCAGGGGCTGCTGGGCGATATCAAAGCCTGCTTCTTCAATGCCGGCGCAGTGCTGTTCGGTGTTCCCGATTACGTGCCGGCCCTGATGGCCTACATCGACAGGTACGGTGTGGACCTCAATTACAGCCACCGTCTGGCTGCAGTAGATGGCCCGAACAAGCGCGCCACCTTTGTCCGCACCTTTGCCGATGGCAGCACTGAAACCCGCACTGAAGCTTTCGACATGCTGCACGTGGTGCCGCCACAGGTTGCCCCGGACTTCATTCGTCAAAGCCCATTGGCCGATGCCGCTGGCTGGGTCGATGTCGACCCGCATACGCTGCGTCATCGTCAGTTTGCCAATGTCCATGCCCTTGGCGATGTGGCCAGCACCAGCAACGCCAAGACTGCGGCCGCTGCGCGCAAGCAGGCTCCGGTGGTTGCCAACAACGTGCTGGTGGCGCTGGGCAGGCTGGCTAACCTTGCCCAGTACGATGGCTACGGCTCCTGCCCGTTGACGGTCGAGCGCGGCAAGATCGTGCTTGCCGAGTTCACCTATGGCGGCAAGGTCGCGCCGAGCTTCCCGCGCTGGTTGCTGGATGGCCGCCAGCCGACGCGCCTGGCCTGGCTGCTCAAGGCGCGAGTGCTGCCGCCGCTGTACTGGCAAGGCATGCTGAAGGGGCGGGAGTGGCTGGCACGGCCGCAACCGCTGGCGGCCGAGGCACCACGGTGATCGAACATCAACTGCTCGGTGCCGGGCTGGGCGCGATCATTGGCGCAGTGCTGGCGCTGACTGGCGCGGGGGGCGGCATCCTGGCGGTGCCGCTGCTGGTGTTTGGCCTTGGTCTGTCGATGGTCGAAGCTGCGCCCATTGGCCTTCTTGCCGTAGGTCTTGCCGCTGCCGTGGGGGCGATCCTCGGCTTGCGCCAAGGGCTGGTGCGTTATCGCGCCGCGCTGTTCATCGCCCTGATCGGCATCGCTGCTGCACCGCTCGGGCTGATGCTCGCCCATCGTCTGCCCGACACACCCTTGGCCTTGGTGTTCGCCGGCGTGCTGGTTTACGCATGCCTGCGCATCTGGCGCAAGGCTGCCAGCGAGCTGCGTGGCGAGGCCAACGACGCGCACCGTTTCATCGAACCGTGCGTGCTCAACCCGCTGCAGGGCCGTTTGCGCTGGACACTGCCCTGCGCGCGGGCGCTGGCCATGACCGGAGCGCTTTCGGGATTGTTGTCCGGCTTGTTGGGGGTGGGGGGTGGCTTCGTGATCATCCCTGCCTTGAACCGCTACACCAACCTGCGTATGAAGAGCATCGTCTCGACCTCGTTGGCGGTGATCGCCCTGGTGTCTACAGGTAGCGTGGTCAGTGCCAGCCTGGCCGGCGTTATGCACTGGCAGGTGGGAGCACCTTTTGCCGTGGGCGCGGTGCTTGGCCTGCTGCTGGCGCGGCCACTGGCGACGCGGCTGGCCGGGCCTCGCCTGCAGCAGCTGTTCTCGGTGGCCGGCTTTGCGGCTGCCCTGCTGCTGGCCGGCAAGGCGCTACTCGGCTAGCAGCTCGGCCTGTTCCTGCGCGCACAGCGCCAGCAGGTAATCCCAGACCACCCGCAGGCGTACCGACTTGTGCAATTCACGACGGGTGCATATCCAGTAGCTGCGCTGGATGGTTTCGCTGGGCAGTACGCGCACCAATGTCGGGTCGTGGCGAGCCATGTAGTTGGGCAGCACGGCGATACCCAGGCCGGCGCGCGCAGCGGTTTGCTGGGCGATTACGCTGGTGCTGCGAAAAGCCACATTGGGCGCCCGGCAGAAGCTGTTGAGAAACAGCAGCTCCTGGCTGAACAGCAGGTCGTCGACGTAGCCGATCCAGCTGTGCCGGGCCAGATCTTCACGGTTGCGTAAAGGTGGCGCGCGGTCCAGGTAAGCCTGGCTGGCATACAGGGCCAGGCGGTAGTCGGTGAGTTTGCGGGTAATCAGCAGGTCGGCACTGGGACGTTCCAGGTGAATGCTGATTTCCGCCTCGCGGTTGAGGATGCTGACAAAGCGAGGCACGGCCACCAGCTCCACTTCCAGGCCCGGATACCGATCGAACAGCGCATTCATGCGTGGGGTGAAGAACATGATGCCGATGCCTTCGGTGACCCCAAGGCGAATCTTGCCCAGCGGTGTGATGGCCTGGGTGATTTCTTCCTGCGCCAGCAACGCGACGTTCTCCATGGCTTCGGCGTGCTTGAGTAGCGCCTGGCCGGAGGGCGTCAATTCGTAGCCCTGCGCGTGTTGCACGAACAGTGGGGTGCCCAGGCTTTTCTCGATGCTCTCGATATGCCGGGCAACCGTGCTATGGGTCGTGTTGAGACGCTTGGCAGCGCTGAGCAGGCGGCCACTGCGCTGCAACTCGAGGAAAAACCGCAGATCATTCCAGTCGAACATGCATCCTTTCCCTGTTTTTCGCTGTGCTAAAACGCACAACGGCTGCGCGAAATCTCGTGTTTCCTCAGCGAAATTAATCAATAAGATGTACGACGACAAGAATAAAAATCAGGCGCGAGGTTGCACATGCCATCAGCCGATTCTGTCTTCGACTACGTTATCGTGGGTGCCGGTCCTGCCGGTTGCCTGCTGGCCAATCGATTGTCCGCCGACCCGTCCCGCCGCGTGTTGCTGCTGGAAGCCGGGGGCCGCGACAATTACCCCTGGATTCACATCCCCGTCGGTTACCTTTACTGCATCGGCAACCCCCGCACTGACTGGTGCTTCAAGACCGAAGCGCAAAGCGGCCTGGGTGGTCGTAGCCTGGGTTATCCCCGGGGCAAGGTGCTGGGGGGCTGCTCATCGATCAACGGCATGATCTACATGCGTGGCCAGGCTGCGGACTATGACCATTGGGCCGAACAGGGCAATGACGGTTGGGCCTGGAAGGACGTGCTGCCGCTGTTCAAGGCCAGCGAAAATCACTTTGCAGGCAACAGTGATCACCATGGCGCCACTGGCGAATGGCGGGTGGAACGCCAGCGCTACAGTTGGCCGATCCTCGATGCCTTCCGAGATGCCGCCGAACAGAGCGGCATCGCCAAGGTCGATGACTTCAATACCGGCGACAACCAAGGCTGTGGATATTTTCAGGTCAACCAGCGCAGCGGTGTGCGCTGGAACGCATCCAAGGCTTTTTTACGACCTGTGCATAACCGTTCCAACCTCACCGTGCTGACCGGCGTGCAGGTTGACCAAGTGCTGCTGAACAACACCCGCGCCCGCGCAGTGAGAGCATTTTGGCAAGGCGCCTGGCACGAGTTCGCTGTGCGCCGCGAGATCATCCTGTGTGCAGGGGCGGTGGGTTCGCCCGGCATCCTGCAGCGCTCCGGCATTGGCCCGCGCACGTTGCTGGAAACGCTCGGCATCGGCGTACGGCACGATATGCCCGGTGTCGGTGGCAATCTGCAAGACCACCTGCAATTGCGCCTGATCTACCAGATCCGCAACACCAGAACGCTCAACCAGATGGCCAACAGCCTGTGGGGCAAGATGGGTATGGGCCTGCGTTATCTCTACGACCGCAGCGGCCCGCTGGCCATGGCGCCAAGCCAACTTGGGGCGTTCGTGCGGTCCAGCCCGGAGCAGGCCACCGCCAACCTGCAATACCACGTACAACCCCTGTCGCTGGAACGCTTCGGCGAGCCGCTGCACCGCTTCCCCGCCTTCACCGCTTCGGTGTGCAACCTGCGCCCGGCTAGCCGTGGGCGCATCGACATCCGTAGCTCGGACATGAACAGCGCGCCACTGATAGACCCCAACTACCTCAGTGACCCTCAAGACCTGCGCGTTGCCGCCGACGCCATCCGTATCACACGCCGCATCGTCCAGGCCCCTGCCCTCGCCGCTTTCGATCCGCAGGAATACCTGCCAGGCCCTGCCCTGCAGACCGAGGAGGAGCTGTTCGAAGCGGCAGGCAAGATCGGCACCACCATCTTCCATCCGGTCGGGACCTGCCGTATGGGCAGCGGCCCGCTGGACGTTGTGGATAACCAGCTGCGTGTACGCGGCATCCCCGGCCTGCGCGTGGCGGATGCTTCAATCATGCCGCAGATCACCTCCGGCAATACCTGTTCACCCACCCTGATGATCGCCGAGAAGGCGGCCCAACTCATTCTCAAGGGAGCTGCTACCCAGACCTACCTGAACGAAGACGCGTTACCGACGCCCTGACCCGGGTGCGTGCAGTACCGGCGGCTTGCGGTCAGAAGCTGCCGACAGTGGAACAACAAGAATAATCACTGTGGCCTGCGGGCCGAGGACAGCAACGATGTCGGATTACATCCAAGAGCAGGGGGCGACGGCGAGCAGCCCAAGCCGTCGTGAAGAACGCAAGATCATTTTCGCGTCATCCCTCGGGACGGTTTTCGAGTGGTATGACTTTTTTCTCTACGGTGCGCTGGCGGCAGTGATCAGCAAGCAGTTCTTTGCTGGCGTCAACGACACCACCGCTTTCATCTTCGCCCTGATGGCATTCGCCGCCGGCTTCCTGGTACGGCCCTTCGGCGCGCTGGTGTTCGGCCGGCTGGGTGACATGATCGGGCGAAAATACACCTTCCTGATCACCATCGTGCTGATGGGCTTGTCCACCTTCGCCGTTGGTTTGCTGCCCACCTATGCAAGCATCGGCATTGCCGCGCCGATCATCCTGGTGGTACTGCGCATGCTGCAGGGGCTGGCACTGGGGGGCGAGTATGGTGGCGCGGCGACGTATGTGGCCGAACACGCACCGCCCGGCAAGCGCGGCTTCCACACGGGCTTCATCCAGTCCACTGCTACCCTCGGGCTGCTGCTGTCGTTGCTGGTGGTGCTGGGCAGCCGCTACATCACCGGCGATGAGTTCGAAACCTGGGGCTGGCGCTTGCCGTTCCTGCTGTCGATCGTGCTGCTGGGCATTTCCACCTGGATCCGCATGAGCATGCATGAGTCGCCGGCCTTCGTGAAAATGAAGGCCCAGGGCAAGATCAGCAAATCGCCAATCCGCGAGTCGTTCACCTCCTGGCCAAACCTCAAGGTGGTGCTTACCGCACTGTTCAGTATCAACGCCGGCCAGGCCGTGACGTTCTACACGGCGCAGTTCTACGTGCTGTTCTTCATGACCCAGATGCTCAAGATGGATCCGGCCCAGGCCAATACCTTGCTGATCATCAGCGTGGTGATCGGTGCGCCGTTCTTCGTGTTCTTCGGCTGGCTGTCCGACCGCATCGGCCGCAAGCCTATCCTGATGCTCGGCCTGCTGCTGGCCACGGTGTTGTACTTCCCGCTGTTCAAGGCCCTCAGCCACTACGCCAACCCGCAGATCGACGCAGCGAGCCGTCAGGCGCCGATCGTGGTCACCGCTGACCCGCAAGGCTGTACGTTCCAGTTCGACCCGGTCGGCAAGGCGCGTTTCGACAGCCCGTGCGACAAGGTCAAGACCTTCCTGGTCAAACAGGGCCTGCCGTACAGCTCGGTGAATGTGGCGGGCAGCCAAGTGGTGGTGAACATTGGCGACAAGACCATCAACGGGTTTGACGAAACAGCCATGCGCACAGCCATCGAGCAGGCGGGCTACCCGGCCAAGGCGGACCCGTCGCAGGTCAACCAGGTGATGGTGGTGGTGCTGATCGTTGCAATGATCCTGATCGCAACCATGACTTATGGCCCGCTGGCGGCGGTGATGGTGGAGCTGTTTCCGACGCGTATCCGCTACACCTCGATGTCGCTGCCCTACCACATTGGCAATGGCTGGTTTGGCGGTTTCCTGCCCACGGTTTCGTTCGCGCTGGTGGTGTACACCGGGGATATCTTCTACGGCTTGTGGTACCCGGTGCTGGTAACCGGGATCAGCCTGGTGGTGGGAATCTTCTGCCTGAAAGAAACCAAGGATGTGGATATCGACAAGGTCTGATGATGTCGTGAAGCCATAAAAAAACCGGCTGTAAAAGCCGGTTTTCTTATGCCTCAAAAAAACTTATGCACGCTTTTCAGAAAAATGTCATACACAAAAATAAATAGGCAATTCATAGACTTAGCTATCAAACGAGGCATTTCATCCAAAAATTGCTAACACGTTATCCACAGATCGTCAGGCAATCTGCTCGTGTGGTTTTTCATCTACCGGTGGCAACGAGCCCAAGCGGCGCTGAGTCGCTTCGTTCCACGCCGCGGCACGGTCATTCAACTCTGCAATGGCACGCGGGCCGGTACCATTGGCATACATCGGCTCCCCGATGACCACCTCGATGGTGCCAGAGCGCTTGCCCCACCCTGACTTGGGCCAGTACTTGCCGGCGTTATGCGCGATCGGCAGCACGGGCAGCCCGGCATTTACCGCCAGCGCGGTACCGCCACGGGAAAACTTGCCCACGGTGCCAAAGGGTACCCGAGTACCTTCCGGGAAGATCAGCACCCAGACCTTCTGCTTGAGCAATTCGTCACCCTTGCTCGCCACCTGGCGCAAGGCTTCCTTGGGGTTGTCGCGGTTGATCGCGATCGGCCGCAGCATGGCCATGGCCCAGCCAAAGAACGGCACGTACAGCAGTTCACGCTTGAGCACCTGGCTCAATGGCGAGAAATAGGCTGACAGGAAGAACGTCTCCCAGGTGCTCTGGTGGTTGGACAGAATCACACAGGGCTCTTTGGGCACGTTCTCGGCACCGGTGACCTTGTAGTGGATACCCAGAATCACCCGCGCCAGCAGCACGGCAAAACGGCACCAGTAGACGTTGATGAAGCGGTAGCGCTTGTGAAACGGCAAAAATGGCGCGATAAAAAAGCTCAGCGAGCACCACAGCAGGGAACTGGTGCCCAGCAGCAGGTAAAAAAGAAAGATTCTGATCGCCCGCAGGATCGACATAGTGGCATGTACCGTTGCGGGCTTGCCCGCCTGATAAAAATGCGCCCTTGGGCGCATTGTTTAGATTAGTTCTCTGGCGATAGCTGCCAGATCGTCGAAAATCAGTGTGGTTTGCGCGACACCCTTTTCAAGCGTCCGCTCGCCTTTGCCGGTTTTCACCAGCACCGGTTGTGCACCGACGGCCAGGGCGGCCTCCAGGTCACCTTTACTGTCGCCGACAAACCATACGCCGCGCAGGTCGGCCTGATAATGGTCGGCGATTGCCCGCAGCATGCCAGGCTTGGGCTTGCGGCAGTCACAACCCTCGTCCGGCCCATGCGGGCAATACACGATGTGGCCGACTTCGCCGCCGTGCCCTGCCACCAGCGTGCGCAGACGCGCATGCATGGCTTCGAGGGTTGCCAGTGAATAGTAGCCACGGGCAATGCCGGACTGGTTGGTGGCCACGGCCACCGTCCAGCCCGCTTTGCTCAACTGCGCGATGGCCTCGATCGAGCCGGGGATCGGGATCCACTCCTCCAGCGACTTGATGTAGGCGTCGGAGTCCTGGTTGATCACCCCGTCACGATCGAGAATCAGCAGTTTCAAGGCTTACCCCAGCAGCGAAATGTCAGCAACGCCCAGGAACAGGCCGCGCAGGCGGCTGAGCAGGGCATAACGGTTGGCGCGGACCTTGGCATCCTCGGCGTTGACCATCACCGCCTCGAAGAAGGCGTCGACCGGGTCACGCAGGGCCGCCAGGCGGGCCAGCGATTCGCTGTACTGACGTGCGGCAGCCATCGGTTGCACAGCCTGGTCGGCCTGCTGGATGGCCGAATACAGCGAGAACTCGTTGGCGTTGTCGAAGTACTTCGGCTCGACCTGTTCGGCAATGGCGCCTTCAGCTTTGCTCAGCAGGTTCGACACACGCTTGTTCACTGCGGCCAGCGCCTCGGCTTCCGGCAGCTTGCGGAAGGCCTGCACGGCCTGCACACGCTGGTCGAAGTCCAGGGCCGAACCCGGCTTCAGGGCACGTACCGACAGGTAGGTGGCAACGTCGATGCCTTCGTCTTCATAACGTGCACGCAGGCGGTCGAAGATGAACTCCAGCACCTGCTCGGCCAGGCCTGCGGCCTTGACCTTGGCGCCGAACTGCTTGACCGCGAACTCCACCGCAGGGGTCAGGTCCAGGTCCAGTTGCTTCTCGATCAGGATACGCAGCACGCCCAGGGCGGCGCGGCGCAAGGCATATGGGTCTTTGCTGCCGGTGGGCAGCATGCCGATGCCGAAGATACCGACCAGGGTGTCGAGCTTGTCGGCGATGGCTACCGCAGCACCGGTCAGGGTCTGTGGCAGCTCGGCGCCAGCACCGCGCGGCATGTACTGCTCGTTCAGCGCCAGGGCCACGTCTTGCGGTTCGCCGTCGTTGAGCGCGTAGTAGTAACCGGCAACGCCCTGCATCTCTGGGAATTCGCCGACCATTTCGGTGGCCAGGTCGCACTTGGACAGCAGCCCGGCACGGCCGGCGCGCTGGGCGTCGCCGCCGATCAGCGGGGCAATGTACGCGGCAAGCCGGGAGACGCGCTCGGCCTTGTCGTAGACGGTGCCCAACTGCGCCTGGAAGACTACGTTCTTCAGGCGTTCGTTGAAGGTTTCGAGCGGCTGCTTCTTGTCCTGCTTGAAGAAGAACTCGGCGTCGGTCAGGCGCGGGCGCACGACCTTCTCGTTACCCGAGACGATCTGCTTGGGGTCACGGCTTTCGACGTTGGCCACGGTGATGAAGCGCGGCAGCAGCTTGCCTTCGCTGTCCAGCAGGCAGAAGTACTTCTGGTTGTCCTGCATGGTGGTGATCAAGGCTTCCTGCGGCACCTCGAGGAAACGCTCCTCGAACGAGCACACCAGCGGTACCGGCCACTCGACCAGCGCAGTCACCTCATCCAGCAGCGCTGGCGGTACGATGGCAGTGCCTTCCTGCTGCATGGCCAGTTCGGTGGTGCGCTTGGCAATCAGCTCGCGGCGTTCGGCGAAGTCGGCCAGCACGTAGGCTTTGCGCAGGTCTTCGACGTAGTTGGCCGGGGTGGTGATGACCACGTTCTGCGGATGGTGGAAGCGGTGCCCACGGGATTCACGGCCGGCCTGCTGCGACAGGATGGTGCAGTCGACGACCTGATCGCCCAGCAGCATCACCAGCCACTGGGTCGGGCGCACGAACTCTTCACGGCTGGCGGCCCAGCGCATGCGCTTGGGGATCGGCAGGTCGTTGAGCGAATCTTCGACGATGGTCGGCAGCAGGCTGGCGGTGGCCTTGCCCGGGATATGCTGGGAGAAGCGCAGCTTGGCGCCGCTCTGGTCGATTTCCGACAGCTCTACCCCGCACTTTTTGGCAAAGCCCAAGGCAGCCTGGGTCGGCTCGCCGTCCTTGAAGGCAGCCTGCAGGGGCGGGCCGTCGATATTGATGCTGCGGTCAGGCTGCTGTACATCCAGCTGGCGAATCAGCACGGCCAGACGACGCGGCGCGGCGTACACCTGTTTGCCGGTGTAGTTCAGGCCGGCGGCCTGCAGGCCTTTTTCGATGCCGGCCAGGAAGGCGTCACCAAGGGTGGCCAAGGCTTTGGGTGGCAGCTCTTCGGTGCCCAGTTCTACCAGGAAATCTTGAGCACTCATTGTGCAGCCTCCAGCTTCGCCAACACTTCGTCACGCAGTTCAGGGGTAGCCATCGGGAAGCCCAGGCGTGCACGGGCTTGCAGATAGCTTTGCGCCACGTCCCGGGCCAGGGTACGCACACGCAGGATGTAACGCTGGCGCTCGGTCACCGAGATGGCGCGACGGGCGTCGAGCAGGTTGAAGGTGTGCGAGGCCTTGAGCACCATTTCATAGGTCGGCAGCGGCAGGTCCAGCTTGATCAGGCGGTTGGCTTCGCTTTCGTAGAAGTCGAACAGCTCGAACAGTTTCTCGACGTTGGCGTGCTCGAAGTTGTAGGTCGACTGTTCCACTTCGTTCTGGTGGAACACATCGCCGTAGGTGACCTTGCCGAACGGGCCGTCGGCCCAGACCAGGTCGTACACCGAGTCGACACCCTGGATGTACATGGCCAGGCGCTCCAGGCCGTAGGTGATTTCACCGGTGACCGGGTAGCACTCGATGCCGCCTACTTGCTGGAAGTAGGTGAACTGGGTCACTTCCATGCCGTTGAGCCAGATTTCCCAACCCAGGCCCCAAGCGCCCAGGGTCGGCGATTCCCAGTTGTCTTCGACGAAGCGGATATCGTGGACCAGCGGATCCAGGCCGATGGCTTTCAGCGAGCCGAGGTACAGCTCCTGGAAGTTGGCCGGGTTGGGCTTGAGCACCACCTGGAACTGGTAGTAGTGCTGCAGGCGGTTGGGGTTTTCGCCATACCGCCCGTCGGCAGGGCGACGGCTGGGCTGCACGTAGGCGGCGTTCCAGGTTTCCGGGCCGACGGCGCGCAGGAATGTAGCGGTATGGAAAGTGCCGGCGCCTACTTCCATATCGTAGGGCTGAAGCACCACACAACCTTGAGCTGCCCAGTAGTTCTGCAGGGCGAGGATCAGGTCTTGGAAGGTACGCACGGCTGGCGTAGGCTGGCTCACGAAATTCACCTGTATCTGGGGATGCGGATGTAAAGAGCGGGAGTATAACCTGATTCGCCTCGCCCTCTACTCATTGGAGCCTTATGCCACGCTGCTTTTGGTGTACCGACGATCCGTTGTACCAGGCTTATCACGACCAGGAATGGGGAACACCGCAGCGTGATCCGGCGTTGCTGTTCGAGATGCTTTTGCTCGAAGGGTTCCAGGCCGGCCTGTCATGGATCACCGTCTTGCGTAAACGCGAGCGCTATCGCGAGGTGCTGCATGGCTTCGACCCGGTGAAGCTTTCGCAGATGAGCGATGAGCGCATCGAAGAGCTGATGCTCGATGCCGGCATCATCCGCAACCGCCTCAAGCTCAAGGCTGTCCGGCGCAATGCCCAGGCCTGGCTGGCTGTGGATAACCCGGCCGAGTGGCTCTGGTCGTTTGTCGGCGGCGAGCCGAAGATCAACCATTTCAGTGCCCGAAGCGAAGTGCCGGCGGTCACCGACGAGGCCAAGGCGATGAGCAAGGCGTTGCAGAAAGCCGGCTTTACATTCGTTGGCCCGACCATCTGCTACGCCTTCATGCAGGCTACCGGCATGGTCATGGACCACACCACCGATTGTGATCGTTACGCCGCCTTGCTGCGCTGAGGGGTTACAATGCGCGCCTTGCTGAAATAAGGAATTGGCCTGTGGAAAAGTTCAAGGGCGCCCTGATGGTCGGGGTGCTGCGTCTGTTTGCCAAGCTGCCCTGGGGCGCGGTACAGCGCGTCGGTGCCGGGATCGGCTGGCTGATGTGGAAAGTCCCCAACGGTTCGCGCAATGTCGTGCGCATCAACCTTGCCAAGTGCTTCCCTGAGATGGACCCGGTCGAGCGCGAGCAGCTGGTCGGCCGTGCGCTGAGAGACATCGGCAAATCCTTTGTCGAAAGTGCCTGTGCCTGGATCTGGCCGCCACAGCGTTCGCTTGAGCTGGTCAAGGAAGTGCACGGCCTGGAAGTGCTGGAGCAGGCCCTGGCCTCAGGCAAGGGTGTGGTCGGCATCACCAGCCACCTGGGTAATTGGGAAGTGCTCAACCACTTCTACTGCAACCAGTGCAAACCGATCATCTTCTACCGCCCGCCGAAGCTCAAGGCCGTGGACGATCTGCTGCGTGAGCAGCGGGTGCAGATGGGCAACCGTGTGGCGCCTTCGACCAAGGAAGGCATCCTCAGCGTGATCAAGGAAGTGCGCCGCGGTGGGCAGGTGGGGATTCCCGCCGACCCGGAGCCGGCGGAATCGGCTGGTGTGTTCGTGCCGTTCCTGGGCACCCAGGCGCTGACCAGCAAGTTCGTGCCGAACATGCTGGCCGGTGGCAAGGCGGTGGGGGTGTTCCTGCATGCCCTGCGCTTGCCGGATGGCTCGGGCTTCAAGGTGTTTCTCGAAGCTGCGCCAGAAGAAATGTACAGCACGGATGTGAACGTGTCGGCGGCGGCCATGAGCAAGGTGGTCGAGCGTTATGTGCGCGAATACCCGAGCCAGTACATGTGGAGCATGAAGCGCTTCAAGAAGCGCCCGCCTGGCGAGGCGCGCTGGTACTGAGATTTTGGGGGCGCCTTGCGCCCCTTTCCCCACAGCTACCCCGCTGCTCTCAAACTCAGCGCAAACCCAGTGGGAGATTCTATGGTTATCAGCAAGCCATTTTCGCGCCTTTGGTGACCTATTCGTCCTGATTTTTCATCAGGGCGAATGCCGCTCGTGCGAACTTTCTAGCCAGGATTACCTTTGCGGGGCTTTCCTTTGAGTCTTGCATCGGATTTACCGGCCCTATCGCCGGCAAGCCGGCTCCCACAGGGAACGCGCAGTTCTTGAGGCCTGCACTGTACTTGTGGGAGCCGGCTTGCCGGCGATGGGCTGCAAAGCAGTCCCGGCATTTCAGGCTTTATTCAGCTTCTTGAGAAACACCGCCATCTCTTTCTCGGCCTGCTTGTCCCCATGGGCCTGCGCCGCCACGATCCCGTCTTCCCAGGCCTTGCGCGCCGCCGTCAGGTCGCCCTGCAGTTGATACGCCTTGCCGAGCAGCTTCCACGCTGCCGAATATTTGGGGTCCTGGGCCACGCAACGGGCCAGGTGCACTGCCGCTTCGGCGCCGTTGCCCTCGTCCAGCCAAGCCTTGCCCAGGCCGAACCGCAGCAGCGGGTTATCCACACCCTTGGCCAGCATTTTCTCCAGCGATTCGCGCATGCCCGCCTCCCCTAGAAGAAACTCAAGCCGACGTGGAACAGCTTCTCCACGTCGCGAATGTGCTTTTTATCCACAACGAACAGGATCACGTGGTCACCCGACTCGATCACTGTGTCGTCGTGGGCGATCAGCACCTGCTCGTCGCGGATGATCGCGCCAATGGTGGTGCCCGGCGGCAAGGCGATATCTTCGATGGCCTTGCCGATCACCTTGCTCGATTTCGAGTCGCCATGGGCCACCGCCTCGATGGCCTCTGCCGCACCGCGGCGCAGGGAGTGCACGCTGACGATATCGCCACGGCGCACATGCGCCAGCAAGGTACCGATGGTTGCCAGCTGGGGGCTGATGGCGATATCGATTTCGCCGCCTTGCACGAGGTCTACGTAGGCCGGGTTGTTGATGATCGTCATTACCTTGCCCGCGCCCAGGCGCTTGGCCAGCAGTGACGACATGATGTTCGCCTCGTCATCATTGGTCAGGGCCAGGAAGATGTCGGCATCGGCAATGTTCTCTTCGAGCATCAGGTCCTTGTCCGAGGCGCTGCCCTGCAGCACCACGGTGCTTTCCAGGGTGTCGGAGAGGTGCCGGCAACGGGCTGCGCTCATCTCGATGATCTTCACCTGGTAGCGGCTTTCGATGGCCTCGGCCAGGCGTTCGCCGATCTGCCCGCCGCCGGCGATGACCACACGCTTGTTGGTCTCGTCGATGCGCCGTAGCTCGCCCATCACGGCGCGGATGTCTTTCTTCGCGGCGATGAAGAACACCTCGTCATCGGCCTCGATCACGGTGTCGCCCCGTGGGGTGATTGGCCGGTCACGGCGGAAGATTGCGGCCACGCGGGTATCGACGTTGGGCATGTGCGCGCGGATCTGGCGCAACTGCTGGCCCACCAATGGGCCGCCGTAATAGGCCTTGACCGCCACCAGCTGCGCCTTGCCCTCGGCAAAGTCGATCACCTGCAGCGAACCTGGGTGTTCGATGAGCCGCTTGATGTAGTTGGTCACGACCTGCTCGGGGCTGATCAGCACGTCCACGGGGATGTGGTCGTTGTCGAACAGCTCTTCGCGGGTGAGGTAGGCCGATTCACGCACCCGGGCGATCTTGGTGGGCGTGTGGAACAGCGAATAGGCGACCTGGCAGGCGACCATGTTGGTTTCGTCGCTGTTGGTCACCGCCACCAGCATGTCAGCGTCATCGGCACCGGCCTGGCGCAGGACCGTCGGGAGCGAGCCGCGGCCTTGCACGGTACGGATATCCAGGCGGTCGCCCAGGTCACGCAGGCGGTCGCCGTCGGTATCGACCACAGTGATGTCGTTGGCTTCGCTGGCCAGATGCTCTGCCAGCGTACCGCCCACCTGGCCTGCGCCAAGGATGATGATCTTCATCCGCTACTCCCTAACTTTTTTCTTAACCGCGCGAGGCGGCGATCTTGATCAGCTTGGCATAGTAGAAACCGTCATGGCCGCCTTCCTGGGCCAGCAGCTGGCGGCCATGGGACTGGCGGATACCAGCTTCGGTGGCCAGGTCCAGCTCACGGGCGCCCGGCGTGCGGGCAAGGAAGGCCTCGATCACTTCGGTATTCTCGGTCGGCAGGCTGGAGCAAGTGGCGTACAGCAGCATGCCGCCGACTTCCAGGGTCGGCCACAGGGCATCGAGCAACTCGCCCTGCAGCGCGGCCAGCGCCGGAATGTCGTCAGCCTGGCGGGTCAGCTTGATGTCCGGGTGGCGGCGAATGACGCCGGTAGCCGAGCACGGCGCGTCGAGCAGGATGCGCTGGAACGGCTTGCCGTCCCACCAGCTGGCGGTGTCACGGGCGTCGCAGGCGATCAGTTCGGCGTCCAGTTGCAGGCGGTCGAGGTTCTCGCGCACCCGGGTCAGGCGCTTGGCTTCCAGGTCGATGGCCACTAGGTGCGCAAGGCCCGCTTCTGCCTCGAGCAGGTGGCACGTCTTGCCGCCTGGGGCGCAGCAGGCATCGAGCACGCGCTGGCCGGGGGCCAGTTCAAGCAGGTCGGCCGACAGCTGCGCGGCTTCGTCCTGAACGCTCACCCAGCCCTCGGCAAAGCCCGGCAGGCTGCGCACGTCGCAGGCCTCAGTCAGCACAATGCCGTCGCGGCTGAACTGGCAGGCGCTGGCGCCAACGCCGGTTTCGGTCAGCAGGGCAAGGTAGCCATCGCGGCTGTGGTGGCGGCGGTTGACCCGCAGGATCATTGGCGGGTGAGCGTTGTTGGCCGCGCAAATGGCTTCCCATTGCTCGGGCCAGAACGCCTTGAGGGCTTTCTGCAGCCAGCGTGGGTGGGCGGTGCGTACAACAGGGTCGCGTTCCATGCCGGCGAGCAGCGCCTCGCCTTCACGTTGGGCGCGGCGCAGCACGGCGTTGAGCAGGCCCTTGGCCCACGGTTTTTTCAGTTTGTCGGCGCAACCGACCGTCTCGCCGATGGCGGCGTGGGCCGGGATGCGCGTGTAGAACAACTGGTACAGGCCTACCAGCAGCAGTGCCTGCACATCGGCATCAGCGGCCTTGAACGGCTTCTGCAGCAACTGGGCTGCGAGCAGGTCCAGGCGTGGCTGCCAGCGGGCGGTACCGAACGCCAGGTCCTGGGTCAGGCCGCGGTCGCGGTCCTCGACCTTGTCCAGTTGCGCTGGCAGCGAACTGTTCAGCGAGGCCTTGCCACTGAGCACAGCGGCCAAGGCACGGGCGGCGGCGAGGCGTGGATTCATTGGCCAAGCACCTTGCCGGTGGCGAACTTCTCGCGGCGGCTATTGAACAGGTCGCTGAAGGCCAGGGCCTTGCCACCAGGCAATTGCAGGCGGGTAAGGCTCAAGGCCTGGTCACCGCAGGCGACCACGAGGCCGTCTTTGCTGGCTGACAAGATCTCGCCAGGGGCGCCTTCACCGGTGGACAATCTGGCGGCCAGCATCTTCACGCTTTCGCCATCCAGAGTGCTGTGGCACACCGGCCAAGGGTTGAAGGCGCGGATCAGGCGCTCAAGCTCCACAGCCGGGCGGCTCCAGTCGATGCGTGCCTCGTCTTTGTTCAGCTTGTGCGCATACGTGGCCAGGGCGTCGTCCTGCACCTCGCCTTGCAGGCTGCCATCGGCCAGGCCGGCGATGGCTTGCACCACGGCTGGCGGGCCCATTGCGGCGAGGCGATCGTGCAGGCTGCCGCCGGTGTCTTCGGCACTGATTGGCGTGACGACCTTGAGCAGCATCGGGCCAGTGTCCAGGCCTGCTTCCATGCGCATCACGGTCACGCCGCTCTCGGCGTCGCCGGCTTCCACGGCGCGCTGGATCGGCGCGGCGCCGCGCCAGCGTGGCAGCAGGGAGGCGTGGCTGTTGATGCAGCCCAGGCGCGGGATGTCCAGCACCACCTGGGGCAAGATCAGGCCATAGGCGACCACTACCATCAGGTCCGGCTTGAGCGCGGCGAGTTCCGCCTGGGCATCTTCATTGCGCAGGGTTGGCGGCTGGAACACCGGGATGTCATGGGCCACCGCCAGTGCTTTGACCGCGCTTGGCATCAGCTTCTGGCCACGGCCGGCCGGGCGGTCGGGCTGGGTGTAGACGGCCACGATCTCGTAGGGGCTGTCGAGCAGGGCCTTGAGGTGTTCGGCGGCAAACTCTGGAGTGCCTGCAAAGACGATGCGCATGGAGTTCTCGCTTCAAAAAAGAAAAAGGCTTGCCGGAGCAAGCCTTCTGGAAGGTGGGATCAGGCTTGCTGGCGGTGCTGCTTTTCCAGCTTCTTCTTGATCCGGTCGCGCTTGAGCTGCGACAGGTAGTCGACGAACAGCTTGCCGTTGAGGTGATCGAACTCGTGCTGCACGCATACCGCCAGAAGGCCTTCGGCTTCGAGCTCGAAAGGCTTGCCGTCACGGTCCTGCGCCTTGACGCGCACACGCAGCGGACGGTCGACGTTCTCGTAGAAGCCCGGCACCGACAGGCAGCCTTCCTGGTACTGGCCCATGTCGTGGGTCAGCTCTTCGACCGACGGGTTGATGAAGACCCGCGGCTCGCTGCGGTCTTCGCTCAGGTCCATGACCACAATCTGTTTGTGGACGTTGACCTGGGTGGCAGCCAGGCCGATGCCAGGCGCTTCGTACATGGTTTCAAACATGTCGTCGATCAGCTGGCGCAGGGCGTCGTCGAACTCCGTCACCGGTTTGGCGATGGTGCGCAGGCGCGGGTCTGGGAATTCGAGAATGTTCAAAATGGCCATAGGGTCAGGCAATCACTGTGCGTTCGGTTGAAAACTGAGCATACATAATAAAGGGAATCGACGATTTCGGCACCTGGCAAGCTCGTCTAGGGTGTTTATGGGCTTGATAGCGTCCATTTAATGGACAGCTTTTCAAAGTGTTACCCACAAACTTATCCACAGGTTGTGCCACGTAAATGGCCCTGTTTCGATCAAGGATGATCTCTATGCCGTTCAACCATTCGTCGCTTTGCCCGCCTGCCGAACTGGAAGCGCGGTTACGTCTACACCGCCTGCCCGAGACGGGATTGCGTCGTTTTCACACCTTGCTGCAAGCCTTTGGCAGTGCGTCTTCAGCGCTCAGTGCACCGGCGGGTGCCTGGCGTGCGCTGGGCATTGCGCAGGCCACCATCGACGCCCGGCGCAGTGCCGAAGTACGCGACGGGGCGCTGGCTGCAATGGCCTGGATAGAGCGTCCGGGCCAGCATTTGCTGATGTGGGACAGCCCTGGCTACCCCGCGCTGCTGGGCGAAATCGATGATGCCCCGCCGCTGCTTTTCGTCGCAGGCGACCCGGCTTTGCTCGAACGGCCACAGCTGGCAATAGTGGGCAGCAGGCGTGCTTCACCCCCGGCGCTCGACACCGCCAAGGCATTTTCCCGTTACCTCTCGCAGGCTGGCTTCACCATCACCAGTGGGCTTGCTTTGGGAATCGACGGTGCCGCTCATCGGGCCGCATTGCAGGCCGGGGGAGGCACGATCGGTGTGTTAGGCACTGGGCTGCAAAAACTTTATCCACAGCGCCACCGTGACCTGGCCAAAGCGATGATCGACAGCGGTAGCGCGCTGGTTTCCGAGTACCCGCTCGATGCCGGGCCGCTGCCGGGTAACTTTCCGCGACGCAATCGCATCATCAGTGGCCTGTCACTTGGCGTGCTGGTGGTTGAGGCGAGCCTGGCCAGCGGTTCTTTGATCACTGCCCGCCTGGCCGCCGAGCAAGGCCGTGAGGTTTACGCCGTTCCCGGCTCGATCCACCACCCCGGTGCCAAAGGCTGCCACCAGTTGATTCGCGACGGCGCACTGCTGGTTGAAAGTGTGGGGCAGATACTGGAAAGCTTGCAGGGTTGGCAGAACCTGCCGCCGGCAGTTGTGGATAAACCGTCCCATCCATTGCTTGCCTTGCTGCATGCTGCACCGCAGACCAGCGAGGCACTGGCTGCTTGTAGCGAGCTGCCCTTGGCGCAAGTACTGGCGCAATTGACCGAGCTGGAGCTTGAGGGCCGGGTGACCAATGAAGCCGGGCGTTGGTTTGCCCGCGCTGGCTAAGTAAACTGCGCGCATGGCTTAAATGCGGAGAGACACAAATGGTGAGCAGTTGGCGTGTGCAACAAGCCGCGCGTGAGATTCGGGCCGGTGCGGTGATCGCCTACCCGACTGAAGCGGTCTGGGGCCTGGGCTGCGACCCATGGAACGAGGACGCGGTGTATCGCTTGCTGGCGCTCAAGTCGCGGCCTGTGGATAAAGGGCTGATCCTGGTCGCCGACAACATCCGCCAGTTCGACTTCCTGTTCGAGGATTTTCCAGAGGACTGGATCGACCGCATGGGCAGCACCTGGCCTGGGCCCAATACCTGGCTGGTGCCGCACCAGGACCTGTTGCCGGAGTGGGTGACGGGGCAGCATGACACCGTGGCGCTGCGGGTCAGTGATCACCCGCAGGTGCGCGAGCTGTGCGCGCTGGTCGGGCCGTTGATTTCCACTTCTTGCAACCCAGGCGGGCGCCCGGCGGCGAAGAGCCGGTTGCGAGTGGAGCAGTATTTCCATGGTGACCTGGACATGGTGCTGGGTGGGGCCCTGGGTGGGCGGAAGAATCCGAGTGTGATTCGTAACCTGGCCACGGGCGAGATCGTTCGCCCGGGTTGACGCTGGCGAGGGCTGCGCCCTCGAATCGCCGGCAAGCCGGCTCCCACAGGGGTTGCGTGTAAGCCGGCTTGCCGGCGAATGGGCCGCAAAGCGGCCCTGAATGCTGCCAGCACATCAGTTTGGGAAAACTCCTACAACCCGCATCGAATACCATCACCTTCTCAGTGGGAAGTCCTGTCTCTAGGCTTCAGACCGTCGCCGAACAACTTGGCGATCGGGTGTGGTAACCCGGGTGGTCTGGAGTCACAGTCTATGGCGGCTGTGCGCGGGAGGCGTTTGCCTGCCGGGGAATGCTCCAGCCCGGTTTACCACCCCGCGTACAGCTGCCACCTAATCCGTGTGGTAACGGATGGATGTCAGCTTCAATCTCTGGAGCTAATCATGAAAAAGCTAGTGCCCGATCCACCACTTCCCTGCACTTCCACCCGCCCCTTCGGCCGCTGCGACGCCGGCCATTCAGCGCTGTTCAGCGTAAACCCCAACATTTCCGCCGCCGACGCCTTGGTCCACGTAGCCCTCTACCTGCGGTGTGCCTACGAGACTGGCTACAAGACGCTCGATTACCTGCGCGAAGAAGGCCGCGGCATGTACTGGTCGAACCTGCATGCGATCGAGATGGCGGAAGGGTTGGTAGAGGCGATGCTTGATGGCATCGAGTCAGCGCCTGCGCAGCAGAGGTAGTTGTGAGGTTTGCAGGTGTTCGTCTTGGTTTTTGCATAGATGCGTAGAACGAGCGCCGTCCGCACGGCGCTCTATCTCAAAGGCTCTAAAAGCTCCAAGCCAGGCACTCAAGGCAACAAAACAGTCGAACCCACCGTCCGCCGCGCCGACAGTTCGCTCTGCGCCTTGGCCGCCTCGCTCAACGGATACCGCTGCTGGATATCCACAACCACCTTGCCACTGGCGATCACTGCAAACAGGTCATCCGCCATGGCCTGAGTGTTCTCGGCATTGTTGGCGTAGCTGGCCAAGGTCGGCCGGGTGACATACAGCGAGCCCTTCTGCGCCAGGATCCCCAGGTTCACCCCGCTGACTGCGCCGGACGCATTGCCGAAGCTCACCATCAACCCGCGTGGCTGCAGGCAGTCCAGCGAGGTCAGCCAGGTATCGGCGCCTACACCGTCATACACCACCGGGCATTTCTTGCCATCGGTCAGCTCCAGCACCCGCTTGGCCACATCCTCGCGGCTGTAGTCGATGGTCTCCCAGGCGCCCAGTGCCTTGGCCCGCTCTGCTTTCTCGGCCGAACTGACGGTACCGATCAGCTTGGCCCCCAGCGCCTTGGCCCATTGGCACGCGAGCGAGCCGACGCCCCCGGCGGCGGCGTGGAACAGGATCACCTCGCCCGGCTGCACGGCGTAGGTCTGCTTGAGCAGGTACTGCACGGTCAGGCCCTTGAGCATCACCGCCGCCGCTTGCTCGAAGCTGATGTTGTCGGGCAGCTTGACCAGGTTGGCCTCCGGCAAGGTGTGCACCTCGCTGTAGGCACCCAGCGGGCCGCCGCCATAGGCCACGCGGTCGCCCACTTTCAGGCGGGTGACGCCCTCACCTACCGCCTCGACTACCCCGGCACCCTCGGTGCCCAGGCCTGAAGGCAGCGCAGGCGGGGCATACAGCCCGCTGCGGAAATAGGTGTCGATGAAGTTCAAGCCGATCGCATGGTTACGCACTCGAACCTGCTGCGCCCCGGGCGGTGCCGGGTCGAACTCCACCAGCTGCAATACTTCCGGGCCGCCATGCTGGCTGAACTGGATACGCTTGGCCATCTCGCACTCCTGTTGTCGGGATCGGGAAAGGCCTTCTATCGGACGCCTTTGCTTGATCGCCGTCAACTGCGGCGCGCCAGCTGCCGGTGGTATGCTACGCGGCGAATTCTTCCCTGCCCGTTCCTGGTGACCCGATGACTAGCCGCACCGAGGCCGTGAAAGCCTACCTGCTCGACCTGCAAGACCGCATCTGCTCTGCCCTCGAAACCGAGGACGGGGGCGCCCGCTTCGTCGAGGATGCCTGGGTGCGCGAAGCCGGTGGCGGGGGCCGCACGCGGGTGATCGGCGACGGCAAGCTGATCGAGAAAGGCGGCGTCAACTTCTCCCACGTGTTCGGTAGCGGCCTGCCTCCGTCGGCCAGCGCCCACCGCCCCGAGCTGGCAGGCCGTGGCTTCGAGGCCTTGGGCGTGTCGCTGGTGATCCACCCGCATAACCCGCACGTGCCGACTTCCCACGCCAACGTGCGTTTCTTCATCGCCGAAAAAGAAGGTGAAGAGGCTGTGTGGTGGTTTGGCGGCGGCTTCGACCTGACCCCCTACTACGGCAACGAGGAAGACTGCATCCACTGGCACCGTGTGGCCGAGCAGGCCTGCGCGCCGTTCGGCGCTGACGTGTACCCGCGCTACAAGGCCTGGTGCGACCGTTACTTCCACATCAAACACCGTGGCGAGCCGCGCGGTATCGGCGGGCTGTTCTTCGATGACTTGAACGAGTGGGGCTTCGATACCTGCTTCGCCTTCATCCGCGCCATCGGCGATGCCTACGTCGACGCCTACCTGCCGATCGTCCAGCGCCGCAAGGACACGCCCTATACCGCTGAGCAGCGCGAGTTCCAGGAGTACCGCCGCGGGCGCTATGTGGAGTTCAACCTGGTGTATGACCGTGGCACCCTCTTCGGCCTGCAGTCCGGTGGCCGTACCGAGTCGATCCTCATGTCGCTGCCGCCGCAAGTGCGCTGGGGCTACGACTGGAAGGCCGTACCTGGCAGCGAAGAAGCGCGCCTGACCGAGTACTTCCTGCAAGACCGCGATTGGCTTGCACAGTAAGCTTGTGGATAACCGAGGAGCCCTCATGGACCAGTACGTCGTATTTGGTAACCCAATCGGCCACAGCAAGTCGCCGTTGATTCACCGCCTGTTCGCCGAACAGACCGGCCAGGACCTGGAGTACGCCACCCTGCTGGCGCCGCTTGACGAGTTCAGCGACTGCGCCCGGGGCTTTTTCAAGCAAGGCAGTGGCGCCAACGTGACCGTGCCATTCAAGGAAGAGGCCTACCGCCTGTGTGACAGCCTCACCCCGCGCGCCCAACGGGCCGGGGCGGTGAACACCTTGAGCAAGTTGGCCGATGGCTCGCTGCGGGGTGACAACACCGATGGCGCGGGCCTTGTGCGCGACCTTACAGTGAATGCCGGGGTTGAACTGACTGGCAAACGTATTCTGATCCTTGGCGCCGGGGGCGCAGTGCGCGGCGTGCTGGAGCCGATCCTGGCGCATGACCCTCAGTCCTTGGTAATTGCCAACCGCACACTGGAAAAGGCCGAGCAGCTGGCACGCGAGTTCGATGAGATGGGGCCGGTGATGACCAGCGGTTTCGCCTGGCTGCACGAGCCGGTGGACGTGATCATCAACGCCACGTCGGCGAGCCTGTCCGGCGAGCTGCCGCCGATTGCCGACAGCCTGGTCGAGGCCGGGCGCACCGTGTGCTACGACATGATGTATGGCAAGGAGCCGACGCCATTCTGCCAGTGGGCCAGCAAGCTGGGGGCGGCCAAGGTGCTGGATGGGCTGGGCATGTTGGCAGAGCAGGCGGCGGAGGCGTTCTTCATCTGGCGTGGGGTACGTCCGGAAACGGCGCCGGTGCTGGCTGAGTTACGCCGGCAGCTCGCTCGGGGCTGAGATTTATGGGGCCGCTTTGCGGCCCATCGCCGGCAAGCCAGCCCCTACAGGTACAGCGCCGGCCTCAGGCCTTGGCAAGCAGCCCTGAAGATCACTCCGCAAATTGAATGGGGCAAAGCTCCACCCCTTCCAGCTTCTGCAATTCCTCGACCACCTGCGGCCTTGCCCGAAGCAAGGTCAGGCTCCCTCCGGCCCGGCGCAACCGCCGTGCCTCGCGGTGCAACATGTCCACACCCGAGTAATCGATGAAATTCACCTGGCGTGCATCGATCACCACATGCGGGCCCTGGCAACGCTGCAGGCGCACCTGCAGGTAGTGCGCCGCACCGAAGAAGATCGACCCGCCCACCCGCAGCACGTCGGCCTGCCCTTCGCGGCTCTGCTGTACGCGTGGCCGTGAAGTGCGCTTGAGGTAGAAGAACAGCGAAGCCAGCACACCGGCATAAATCGCTGTCTGCAGCTCCAGCAGCAAGGTTGCTGCAGCGGTCAGGGCCATAACCAGGAACTCCGACCGGCTGACCCTGAACAGCGCACGGATGCCCCGGTGGTCCACCAGGCCCCAGCAGATCAGCAGGATACTGCCGGCCATGGCCGGTATCGGCAGGTGTGCGATCAACCCTGCACCGGTGACGGCGAACAGCGCCACCCAAAGCGCCGAGAACACCCCTGCCATGGGCGAGCGGGCGCCAGCGTCGTAGCTGAGCCCAGAGCGGGTGAAGGAGCCAGAAGACAGGTAGCCTGAAAAGAATGAACCGACGATGTTCGACATACCTTGGGCGCGGATTTCCTGGTCGGCGTCGATCAGCTGTTCGGAGCGTGCCGACAGCGAACGGGCAATCGACAGGCTGGTTACCAGGCCCAGCATACCCACCGCTACGGCACTGGGCAGCAGGCGCAGCATCAGCTCCACATCCAGTAACGGCAGTGGGCTGAGTGGGGGTAGCTGGCCGGTGAACGCTGGCACCCGCGGTACATGGCCAAAGAAACCAGGCAGCGACCAGGCCACCAGGCTGATTACGATGAGGCTTATCAACAGGCTCGGCCAGCGTGGCCGCCAAAGTTTGAAGGCCACACCGACAAGGACGGTGCCCAAGCCCAGGATCAGGGACGGCAAGTCGACCTCACCAGCATGGCTTGCCAGGTCTTGTACTGTTTTAAACGCCGTGGCCTGGCTCGGCAAATCCATACCCAGCAGGTTGGGTAACTGGCCGAGGGCAATGACGATGGCGGCGCCCAGGGTGAAGCCAAGCACCACCGAATGGGAAACGAAGTTGACCAGTGCGCCGAAGCGCAGCAGCCCGAGCAGCAACTGGAAGATGCCAGCGAGGAAGGTCAGCAGCAGCACGAGGGTCACGTAATCGGCACTACCGGCCACCGCCAAGGGGCTGATGCTGGCGTAAAGGACGATGGAGATGGCGGCGGTCGGCCCGCAAATCAGGTACCAGGACGAGCCCCACAGGCAGGCGACCAGTACCGGCACGATGGCCGCATAAAGACCGTATTCGGCAGGCAGGCCGGCGATCAGGGCGTAGGCGATCGATTGCGGCAGGGCAAGGATGGCACCGCTCAGGCCGACCAGCAGGTCCTCGCGCAGGCTGCGGCCCGATTGACGGGGCAGCCAGGTCAAGAAGGGCAGCAGGTGGTTTAAGCGGGGCATGGGCAGTTCCTGATTCAAAAGCGCAGGCGAGGGCTTTGCCCTCGTTTCGCGACACAAGGCCGCTCCTACGCCAAATCGTACCCTGCGTGTAGGAGCGGCCTTGCGTCGCGAATGGGCCGCAACGCGGCCCCAGCAACCTAACAGATAAACCAATCAGAGTTTGGCGTTGACAGCCTCTTTGGCATCGCCGCCAGAAGTGGTGGTCACTCCATCAAGCCATTTTTGAAGCAGATCTGGATGCGCCTTGACCCACGCCTTGGCCGCTTCATCGAAACTGATCTTTTTATCCACAACCTCCGCCATGATGCTGTTTTCCATGTCCAGGGTGAATGTCAGGTTACCCAACAATTTTGCGGGGTTAGGGCAGGCTTGTGGATAACCTTTGCGCGTCAGGGTATAGACCTCACCCTTGCTGCCAAACCACTTCTCCCCGCCCGTCAGGTAATGCATGTTCAGTTTCACGTTCATCGGGTGCGGGGTCCAGCCCAGGAAGGTGATGAACTGCTTCTTCTTCACGGCGCGGTCGACCTGCGCCAGCATTGCCTGTTCGCTCGATTCGACCAGCTTCCATTGGCCGAGGTCGAATTCATTCTTGTCGATGATCTGCTTCAGCGACAGGTTGGCGGGCGCGCCTGAGCCGATTCCGTACAGCTTCTTGTCGAACTGATCGGCATGCTGTTGCAGGTCGGCGAAGCTCTTCACGCCGGCATCCCACACGTAATCGGGCACCGCCAGGGTGAACTCGGTGCCTTCAAGGTTGCGCGACAGCTGCTGCACATCGCCATTGGCAACGAACTTGTCATGAAAACCCTGATGCGCCGGCATCCAGTTACCCAGGAAGGCATCGACCTTACCGTCCTTGAGGCCGCCGTAGATGATCGGCACCGCCAGGCTGTCGATCTTCACCTGGTAGCCCAGGCTCTCCAGAAGCAAGCGGGCGATGGCGTTGGTGGTGGCGATGTCGCTCCAGCCGGGGTCGGCCATCCTTACGGTGCTGCATTGCGCGTCTTCGGCGTGGGCCGTGGCGGTGCCCAGGCTCAGGGCCAGGGCGAACACGATGGTGGAGAACTTCTGCATGGCGGCTTCTCTTCTCAATCCAGGGGTGCGGGCTGTGGATAACGTGCCTTGCGCTCGAGGTCGTCGAGATCGATGTGGTTGCGCATGTACTGTTGGCTGGCGTCCACCAGCGGTTGGTGGTCCCAGCTTTTCAGTTTGCCGATGGCCAGCGCTTCGGCCACCAGGCGGCGGCGCCGCTGGCTGGCCAGTACCTGCTGGCGCAGGCTGGGGATATCCCAGCGCTGGCGTGCTTCGTCGACAAATGCCTGCAGCAGCACCTGATGGTCCGGGCTGCCGGTGAGGTTCTCCCGCTCGTGCGGGTCGCGGCTCAGGTCATAGAGTAAACACGGGTCGTCTTCGCTGTACACGAACTTGTATGGGCCGCGGCGGATCATCATCAGTGGCCCGACGGTACCCTCGGCCATGTACTCGCCGATCACTTGGTCGTGGCCACCCTGCCCTTGCAGGTGGCCGAGCAGCGATTGGCCGTCCAGATGCAAACTTTTATCCACAGTACCGCCGGCAAGCTCGACCAGCGTCGGCAGCAGGTCGCAGGTCGATACCGAGGCACTGACCCGGGCCGGGGCGAAGCGCTTGGGCGCGTGGACCAGCAGCGGCACCCGCGCCGACATCTCGAACCAGTGCATCTTGTACCAGAGCCCGCGCTCGCCAAGCATGTCGCCGTGATCGCCAGAGAAAATGACCAAGGTGTCGTCGGCCAGGTTGCACTCCTCCAGGGTCTGCAACAGCTGGCCGATGTTGTCGTCGATGTAGCTGCAGGCACCGAAGTAGGCACGGCGTGCATCGCGGATCTTGTCCACAGGCAGGGGCTTGTTCCACAGGTCGTACACCTTGAGCAGGCGCTGTGAGTGCGGGTCGAGCTCGTGCTGGCCGAACTCGGCGCGGGGCATGGGGATATCCACACCCTCGTAGCGATCCCAGTAGCGCTTGGGGATGGTGTACGGGTCGTGGGGGTGGGTCATGGACACGGTGAGGCAGAACGGACGACCATCGTTCTCGCGGACATGGTCGTAAAGGTACTGACGGGCCTTGAATACCACTTCTTCGTCGAAATCCAGCTGGTTGGTACGCACGCAAGGGCCGGCCTGCAATACCGATGACATGTTGTGATACCAGCTTGCGCGCTCGTCCGGGGCATCCCAGTTAACTGCCCAGCCGTAGTCGGCGGGGTAGATGTCGCTGGTCAAGCGTTCTTCGTAGCCGTGCAACTGGTCCGGGCCGCAGAAATGCATCTTGCCCGACAGCGCGGTGCGGTAGCCGAGCCGGCGCAGGTAGTGGGCGTAGGTCGGGATATCGGCCGGGAAGTCGGCGGCGTTGTCGTAGGCGCCAATACGGCTGGGCAACTGGCCGCTTACCAGGGTAAAGCGCGAGGGTGCGCACAGCGGGCTGTTGCAGTAGGCCGAATCGAACACCACCGCCTGATCGGCCAGGCGGCTCAGGTGGGGCATCTGGATTGGTGAAGGGCCATATATCGGCAAGAGCGGCGCGGCCATCTGGTCGGCCATGATGAACAGGATATTCGGGCGCGTCATGGTTGGCTTCCATCGTTGAAGGTTATGCGAATAGCTTGCCTATCAAGATGCGACTGCAAGTAACATGGGTAAAGCCCATGGCGGGCAATGTCTGGGATTAGTTAAGCTTATGTTTGATCACCTGACCGACTTGTCGCTCGACGCACTGCGCGTTTTCGAGGCCGCTGCCCGCTTGCGTGGTTTCACGGCTGCGGCCCTGGAGTTGGGCACTACCCAGCCGGCGGTAAGCCAGCAGATCAAACGGCTGGAGGCTCGGTTGAACACGCGCCTGTTTGACCGTATCTACCGCGGCATCGCGCTGACCGATGCCGGGCAGGTATTGTTCGAGCAGGTTCATCAAGGCCTGCAGGCCATGGATGACGGCATTGCCCTGGCCAGCGGGCGCAGCCAGCGCGAGGTGCTGCAGGTGGCCACCGACTTTGCCTTCGCAGCGTTCTGGCTGATGCCGCGGTTGCAGCGGTTTCACGAGGCTTATCCACAGGTGGACGTTAGCCTGGTGACCGGTGAGCGCAGCCAGGGGATGCTGCGGCCGGATATCGATGTGGCGGTGTTGTTTGGGGATGGGCGGTTCCACCAGGGCGAGAGCCGTTGGCTGTTCGATGAGGAAGTATTCCCGGTCTGCAGCCCTCGGCTGACTCGTGGCAAACCCTTGTCAGCCGTGGCTTTGCAACGTTTGCCACTGCTTCATCTGCGCGGCGAGCAAGCCAGCCGCTGGTTCGACTGGGCGGGGCTGTTTCGTGGCTTTGGCGTGGAAAGCCCGCCGCCGCCCGGGCAGCTACGGTTCGATAACTACACGCTGTTGGTCCAGGCGGCAATTGCCGGGCAAGGGGTGGCGATCGGCTGGCGGCATCTGGTCGATGGGCTGGTCGAGCAAGGGTTGCTGTGCCGGCCGCTGGAGGGGAGCCTGCGCTCGACGCGGGGGTATTACGTGGTGTTGCCGCCGCGCAAGCGGCGTGGGGCGCTGATCGAGCGGTTTGTGGGTTGGCTTGAAGATGAGCGGAGTCAGTGATTGGGGCTGCTGCGCAGCCCATCGCCGGCAAGCCAGCTCCTACAGGTCCATGCAGGACTTGAGCTTGCGCAGTACCTGTAGGCCCCGGGGCTCTACGTCACGAAGTTCAGATGCTCGCCCCGATGCAGATCCAGCTCGAGCATATCGGCCATCCCCGCCGCCATTCGCTCCAGGTCCATGAGTGCCTGTGGCGCATTGATCAACGTCCAGTGCAATGGGCTGCGTTGCAGCGCATCCACAACCTGGTCCACGCACTCACGTTCTGCTTCGGTGTACTTGCCCGGCGCATCCAGCACATCGAAATCGCCCACCAGCAGCACCCGGCGTATAGTCGTGCGAGAAAGCCCGGCCACCAACGCTTCGCTCATCTGCCCTTGCGCTGCAAGGTCACCCGGCGCTAGCGCCGACAACAGGGCAATCACCGCCGAGCCCCCTGCTGCGCCCTGCTCCGCCTGGTCGGCATCACCCAGCCCGCCTAGCTTGAAATGCAGGCCCGGGCGCGGCGCATGGCGGTTGAGGTCATCGACCACGGCAGTGACCTCGTGCTGACGTGACAGCAACTCGACCATCAGGGCACTGCCCAGGCTGCTTTGAGCCCCGAACAGCACCAGCTTGAACACTGGGGTTTCGGCATTTTTCACTGCATCACTCCCTTTGCGGGTGGGTGATGGTTTGACCGCAATCAGGAGACATCGTGCAGAGGATCAAGGGCTATCACGCCCACGTTTATTACGACGCATCGACTATCGAGCAAGCGCGTGAGCTGTGCGAGGAGGCGGCGCGGCTGTTCCCCGTGACCATGGGGCGCATGCATGAGAAGCCGGTAGGGCCGCACCCGGACTGGAGCTGCCAGCTGGCGTTCGGGCCGGAGGTGTTGGGGGTGGTATTGCCGTGGTTGGCGTTGTATCGCAAGGGGTTGGTGGTGTTTCTGCACCCGCTGACTGGGGATGAGCTGGCGGATCACCGCGATCATGCGATCTGGATGGGGGCTTTGCGGCCTTTGAAATTATCGGTTTTTGGCGGTTAGCGATGTGTTGGCTTCTTCGCGGACAAACCCGCGAAGAAGCCACACGGCTCAGCGCCGAGCGCCGCGCACGCCTTCAGCCAGCGCAGAGCACAGGCTCAATACATCGGCAACAGCCTGATCGGCGTCTTTGGCCTGGGCGATCTTGTCGACCAGCGCCGAACCTACCACCACGCCATCAGCCAGGCGCGCAATCGCTGCGGCCTGCTCTGGCGTACGAATGCCGAAGCCAACGCTGATCGGCAGGTCGGTATGCCGACGCAGGCGGGCGATGGCTTCGGTGACGTGCTCGGTGGTTGCCGAGCCGGCGCCGGTCACGCCTGCCACCGACACGTAATAGACGAACCCCGAGCTGCGCTCCAGCACCCGTGGCAGGCGCACATCGTCGGTGGTCGGGGTGGTCAGGCGAATGAAGTCGATGCCAGCGGCCTGGGCCGGGGTAGCGAGCTCAGCATCGTGCTCCGGCGGCAGGTCGACGATGATCAGGCCATCGACACCCGCTTCTTTGGCTTCTGCGACGAATTTCTCTACGCCAAAGCGGTGGATCGGGTTGTAGTAACCCATCAGCACGATCGGTGTGGCCTGGTTGTCGACGCGGAATTCACGCACCATCTGCAGGGTCTTGGCCAGGTTCTGGCCTGCTTCCAGCGCACGCAGCGTGGCCAGCTGGATAGCTACGCCATCGGCCATCGGGTCGGTGAACGGCATGCCCAGTTCGATCACATCGGCACCGGCCGCCGGCAGGCCCTTGAGGATCTGCAGCGAGGCATCGTAGCCAGGGTCGCCGGCAGTGACGAAGGTGACCAGTGCGGAGCGGCCTTCGGCTTTCAGCTCGGCAAAGCGTTGTTCAAGACGGCTCATGCCTGTTTCTCCTGGGCGGCCATGTGGTTCATCACGGTTTGCATGTCTTTGTCGCCACGGCCTGACAGGCAGATGACCATCAGGTGGTCCTTGGGCAGGTTTGGCGCGCGCTTGATCGCTTCAGCCAGGGCGTGCGAGGTTTCCAGGGCCGGGATGATGCCTTCCAGGCGGCAGGTGGCGTGGAACGCGTCGAGGGCCTCATCGTCGGTGATGCTGACGTACTCCACACGCTTCACTTCATGCAGGTAGGCATGCTCGGGGCCGATGCCCGGGTAGTCGAGGCCGGCCGAAATCGAGTGGGCGTCAGTGATCTGGCCGTCACCGTCCTGCAGCAGGTAGGTGCGGTTGCCGTGCAGCACGCCGGGTACGCCACCGTTGAGGCTGGCCGCATGCTTGTCGGTGTGCACGCCATGGCCACCGGCTTCCACACCAATGATCTTGACGCTCTCGTCTTCGAGGAATTCGTGGAACAGGCCCATGGCATTGGAGCCACCGCCGACACAAGCAATCAGGCTGTCGGGCAGGCGGCCTTCCTTCTCTTGCAACTGGGCGCGGGTCTCTTTGCCGATGATCGACTGGAAATCGCGAACCATTGCAGGGTACGGGTGCGGGCCGGCCACGGTACCGATCAGGTAGAAGGTGTCGTCGACGTTGGTGACCCAGTCGCGCAGGGCTTCGTTCATGGCGTCTTTCAATGTGCCGGTGCCGGCTGTAACCGGAACGATCTCGGCGCCCAGCAACTTCATGCGGAACACGTTGGCCTGCTGGCGCTCGATGTCGGTGGCACCCATGTAGATCACGCAGGGCAGCCCGAAGCGTGCGGCGACGGTGGCAGTGGCCACGCCGTGCATGCCGGCGCCGGTTTCGGCGATCAGGCGTTTTTTGCCCATGCGCTTGGCCAGCAGCACTTGGCCGATGCAGTTGTTCACCTTGTGCGCGCCGGTGTGGTTGAGCTCTTCACGTTTGAAGAAAATCTTGGCGCCGCCGCAATGCTCGGTCAGGCGCTCGGCGAAATACAGCGGGTTGGGGCGGCCGATGTAGTCGCGCTGGAAGTAGGCCAGTTCTTCGAGGAACTTGGGGTCGGCCTTGGCGGCTTCATATTCGCGGGCCAGATCCAGCACCAGCGGCATCAGGGTTTCGGCCACATAGCGGCCACCGAACGAGCCGAACAGGCCGTTGGCGTCGGGGCCGGGGCGGTATTGGGACTGGGTCATGGGGCGCTCCAGGGCGTAATGAATGAGTGATGGGCTTTACTCTAACCACGGCAAGCCCGGCTGAAAACCGATAAGATTGCGCAAACCTGTCAGGAAAACTCACACGTCAAATGGCCCACGACCTCCCTCCCCTGAACGCCCTGCGGGCCTTCGAAACCACCGCCAGGCTCAATAGCGTCAGCCAGGCTGCCGAAGCGCTGCATGTGACTCATGGCGCCGTGAGCCGGCAGATCAAGGTGCTGGAGGAACACCTGGGCGTGGCCTTGTTCGTCAAGGACGGGCGCGGCATCAAACTCACAGATGCCGGGGTCAGGCTGCGTGATGCCAGTGGTGAAGCGTTCGACAGGCTGCGCAGTGTCTGCGCCGAACTCAGCCGGGATGTCAGCGAGGCGCCATTCGTGCTGGGGTGCTCGGGTAGCCTGCTGGCGCGATGGTTCATTCCCCGGCTTGGGCGCCTGAAGGCGGATTTGCCAGAGCTGCGCCTGCATCTGTCAGCAGGGGAAGGCGACCTTGATCCGCGTCGGCCGGGGCTCGATGCGCTGTTGGTGTATGCCGAACCCCCTTGGCCTGCGGACATGCAGGTACATGTATTGGCCGAAGAGCGTATCGGGCCAGTGTTGAGCCCACACTTTAACGGCTTCGAGCGGTTGCGCAGTGCGCCCGCCGTGGCGCTGCTGGACGAAGCCTTGCTGCATACCACTTCACGCCCGCAGGCGTGGCCGACCTGGGCCGGACAACAGGGGTTGGACCCGGCTGCACTGCAGTATGGGCAGGCCTTCGAGCATTTGTATTACCTGCTGGAGGCGGCTGTGGCAGGGCTGGGGGTGGCTATCGCACCGCAGCCGTTGGTGGCGGATGACTTGCGTGCCGGGCGACTCAGCGCACCGTGGGGCTTTTCCCCTACTGCAGCGGCGCTGGCGCTGTGGGTGCCACGGCGCGCCGCAGACGGGCGCGCCGAGCAGCTGGCGCAGTGGCTGCGCCGCGAACTGGAGCGGCAGGCAGGTTAGTTGCGGCGGTACAACAGGTAGGCCGCGAGCAGGCCGAGCGCGCCGATGGCTACGCCAGCAGTGGTCACCGGGTGCTCCTGAGCATAATCACGGGTTGCGATACCGGTCTGGCGGGTGCGGGTCTTCACTTCCTCATAAGCATCGCTAAGCAGGCTGCGCGAGTGTTTCAACGCGCTTTCGGCGTTGCTGCGGATTGCCTTCACGGACTTCTGCGACTCCTCCGACGCATCATGCTTGAGGCTCTCCAGGCTCTTAAGGAGGCTTTCGATCTCCGCTTCCATGCTTTCCAGGGATGTTTTACGCAGCGAATTGCGGTGCATGGTGACTCTCCTTTGCAGTATGGACTGTATGGATTGCGACTGCGGCCCGGGGCGAAAGTGCGATCGAACTTTCGCCCAGCCTGACGGCTCGCAGGTAAACCAGGCCGGCACTGCTAGGCTCAATTTCACTGTCACCCAAGGAGAGCGCTCATGACCGATCATCACACCTACAAGAAGATCGAGCTGGTAGGTTCCTCGACCACCAGCATCGAAGACGCCATCAACAATGCGTTGGCCGAAGCGGCCAAGAGCATCAAGCATCTGGAATGGTTCGAAGTGGTCGACACCCGTGGCCACATCGAAGGCAACAAGGTGGCGCACTTTCAGGTCACGCTCAAAGTGGGCTTTCGCATCGCCAATAGCTGAAACAGGGTCTGGCTGGCAACGGCCGGCGTGATGGCGTTATACAGACAGGGGCGCCTTTGCCGGCGCCCTTTCCCATTTTCATCTGCACAAGGAAAGCGAGTGATGAAGAAACTGATTCTGGCGGTGGGCCTGATGATGCTGGCGGGTGGCGCGCTGGCGGCGGGCAAGCCTTGCGAGGAGCTCAAGGCCGAGATTGCCGCGAAGCTGGATGCCAAAGGTGTGCAGGGCTACACACTGGAGATCGTCAGTAAGGGCGACCCCGCTGGCAAGGTTGTGGGGAGCTGTGAAGGTGGCAGCAAGGAAATTGTCTACCGGCGTGGTTGAGCGCTGGCCCAACCGCCAGCAAGCCTGCCCCACTGCGTTTCCAATATCTCGCGGCCTTGGAGTTCCCAGTGGGAGCCGGCTTGCCGGCGATTGGGGCCTACTCAGATTTCAAGGCTTGCGCCAACAATTCATAAGACCTGATCCGGTCCTCATGCTCATACAGGTCGCAGGTAAAGATCAGCTCGTCCGCCCCGGTCTGCTCCAGTAGCACCTCGACCTTGGCCCTCACCTTCTGCGGGTTGCCGATCATCGCCAGGCCCAGGAAGCTACCCACCGCATCGCGCTCATGTGGCAGCCACAGCCCATCCATGCTCGGTACCGGCTTGCGCTGCATCAGGCTCTGCCCGCGTATCAGGGCAAGAATACGCTGGTACACCGAAGTGGCCAGGAACTCGGCCTTGTCGTCGGTTTCGGCCACCACCATCGGAATGCCCAGCATCACGTAAGGCTTGTCGAGCGTGGTAGAGGGCTTGAAATGGTCGCGGTAGATACGGATCGCCTCATGCATGTAGCGCGGCGCGAAGTGCGAGGCGAAGGCGTAGGGCATGCCGCGCATGCCGGCCAGCTGTGCGCTGAACAGGCTGGAGCCCAGCAGCCACATCGGCACCTCGGTGTCGTGGCCAGGTACGGCGATCACTTTTTGATCATCTGTGCGCGGGCCAAGGTAGCGCGACAATTCTTCTACATCGTCCGGGAAATCATCGGCGCTGCCCGAGCGCTCGCGGCGCAGGGCGCGTGCGGTCATCTGGTCGGAGCCCGGCGCACGGCCCAGGCCCAGATCGATACGCCCGGGATAAAGGCTGGCCAACGTGCCGAACTGCTCGGCGATCACCAGGGGGGCATGGTTGGGCAGCATGACGCCACCCGAGCCGACACGGATGGTTGAAGTACCCCCCGCCAGGTAACCGATCAGCACGGAGGTCGCGGAGCTGGCGATGCCGTCCATGTTGTGGTGTTCGGCAACCCAGAAGCGGTTGTAGCCAAAACGCTCGACATGCTGGGCCAGGTCCAGCGAATTGCGCAACGCTTGCGCCGGGCCGGAGTCGGCCCGCACTGGCACCAGGTCGAGGGTAGAAATTTTCAGGTCACGCAGCTGCGTCATTGGAGCCTCCGCAAAAGTGATTGGCCGAAGGCCTTTTAAACTCTGTATGGGCACATTCGGAAGATTCAATGCTTGCGGTGCGATTGATCTGAACTTGCCGAAGGTGAGTAGCCTCTGAACCCATAGATACGTAACAGAGTGACCAGGAGGCATCATGAAAAAGACTGCATCGGCGATCTGGCAAGGTGGCTTGAAGGACGGCAAAGGCGTTATTTCGACTGAAAGCGGCGCGCTAAAGCAGAACCCCTATGGTTTCAACACCCGCTTCGAAGGCTCGCCCGGCACCAACCCAGAGGAGTTGATCGGCGCGGCCCATGCCGGCTGCTTCTCGATGGCGCTGTCGATGATGCTCGGCGAGGCGGGGCTGACGCCCGACCGTATCGATACGATCGCTGAAGTGACCTTGGAAAAACAGCCCGATGGCTTTGCCATCACTGCTGTGCACCTGGTGCTGAAGGCCAAAGTGCCTGGCGCCAGCCAGGCCCAGTTCCTTGAAATCGCCAATAAGGCCAAAGCAGGCTGCCCGGTGTCCAAGGTGTTGAACGCGAAGATCAGCCTGGACGCCACCCTGGTGGGCTAAGCGGCGCAACAGCTTCGGTTTGCTGTAGTCTAAACAGCATCGGCAGCGCAGCTGCCCATCCAGGAGCCGTGCCATGATACGCGTCGCAATCGCCGTGTTGGCGTCTCTGTTGGCCACATCTGCCGTGGCGGCGGTCAAGCCGTGTGAGGAACTGAAGGCCGAGATCGAAGCCAAGATCCAGGCTCAGGGTGTGCCGTCGTACACGCTGGAGATCGTGCCCAACAGTGAGGTCAAGGATCAGAACATGATCGTTGGCAGCTGTGATGGCGGGACCAAAAAGATCATTTATCAGAAGAACGAATGATCGCCAATTGAAACCGGGGCTGGTAAGCAGCCCCCCGGTTTCAGGGAATGCAGAACACATTGCTGGGTTCGTTGACCACCACTGTGCGGTTGGCGTCGTACAGCAGCACCTGTGGTTCCATTACTGGTGCACGCGCCTCCAGGCGATAGCGTTCGCCTGCCTTGAAATCGTCAAAGCGCACGGTCAGGTAACAGGTCCGATCCCTGGGCTGGCTCATCATGCCGCCCCCGTAGATTTCATAATCGAAGCGCACCACCAGTTCGTGCTTGCCAGGTGTGACCTGGAAGTAACGGCCGTCCTCCAGGCGCTTGCCATCGAGCTTGTCCGCCATGATGACTCGGCCGGGCGTGATGGTGTAGAGGTCGACCCAGGCCTGCTTGGGGTCTACGGGGGGCAAGGGGCTGGCGCATGCCCCCAATGCACTGAGGGCCATCAGCATCATGGGCTGGCGCATGGCGAAACTCCCACTTGCGATTCACAAGTTACAAGCATAGCGCCGTTTGCGGGCTTCAGGTGCGTTGGCAGCCCGCCGGCAGGCCTTGGCTGAGCAGTTTCTGCTGGTGGTCATAGAGCTTGATCCAGGGCCGGAAGCCGATGCTGCCTGCTTGCAGTTGATAACGCTGGCCGGCGTTGAAGCCCTTGAAGGTCAGATTGAGCTGGCAGTCGCGCCACAACGGTTCCCCGACCGGGCCGATATTGCTGGGTGTGACCGGGAACTGGTAGCGGACGGTCAGCTCGTGGCTGCCGGGCTGAACCTCGAAATAGCGGGTGTCTGCCCAATCGCGCTCGTCCACCTGCACCGCGTGCAGCGAGGTTTCGTCGTGCGGGGTGAGGTCGATCCATGCCTGGTTCGGGTCCGGGTCGGGCAGGGTCGAACAGGCAGACATCAGCAGCATTGAGCTGGCGATGAACAGTGCACGCATGGCGAAACTCCCCCTTGGCGAGATAGTCTTGGAGCGCATCGGCCGTGAGCGAATGGATAGCCCAAGATGGTCTGGTTTTTTCTTTTGAAGCGCTCAGGCCCTGGGCCACTCGACCGCGTTTTCAGCACTTTGGTTCCCGTGCTGGGCGCCTTTCTGCTCAGTGGTTGCAGCAGCCTTGCCTATTACGGCCAGTTGGCCGATGGCCAGTGGCAACTGTTGCGTGCACGTCAGCCGGTGGAGCGAGTACTCGCCGACCCGGCGACCAGCCCGCAGTTGCGGGCCCGTCTGCAACACGCCGAGCAGGCGCGGCTGTTCGCCAGCAAACGACTGGGCCTGCCGGACAACGGCAGCTATCGGGTGTATGCCGACCTTGGGCGGCCCTATGTGGTGTGGAATGTGTTTGCTACGCCTGAGCTCTCGCTGCAACCGGTGACGCACTGTTTCCCTGTTGCCGGTTGCGTCGCTTACCGCGGTTATTACCAACAGGGCGCGGCCCGCGGCGCGGCGGCGGTGATGCGTCAGGCGGGCATGGATGTCTATGTGAGCGGTGTCGAGGCGTATTCGACGCTTGGCTGGTTCGACGACCCGATCCTGTCGTCGATGGTCGGCTGGGGTGATGAGCGCCTGGCCACGTTGATCTTCCACGAATTGGCGCATCAGCGCGTCTATGTGCAGGACGACACGGAGTTCAACGAGTCCTTCGCCACGTTCGTCGAGCAGGAAGGAACGCGGCAATGGCGCGCCGCTCGTGGGCTTGAAGCGACTCAGGGTGAGCAGGGCCTGCAGCGTGACCAGTTCATACGGCTGATTCTGGCCAGCCGCGAGCGGCTGCAGGCGCTCTATGCCGGGCCGCTGGATGATGCGCACAAACGTGCGGCCAAACAGGCAGAATTCGACCGGTTGAGGCGCGATTATCGCCAGGTTCGAGATAGCCAGTGGGCTGGGGACAAGCGTTATGACGCCTGGATGTATGGGCCGATGAGCAATGCCAAGCTATTGCCGTTTGGGCTGTATGACCAATGGGTGCCGGCGTTTGCGGCGGTGTTTCGCGAGGTTGGTGGGGATTGGGTACGCTTCTATCGGAAGGTAGAAGCGCTAGGACGGTTGCCGGCCGAGCAGCGCAAGGCGGTGTTGGCTCGATTGGTGGCCAGTCAGTGAGCGCTGGGGGCCGCTTTGCGGCCCATCCTACATACGCGCTCAGGCCCTGATGAACGCCTGATGCATCTCAGCCAAGGTGGCGTAGTGGAATTCAGGCGTGTGGGCCTTCAGCTCTTCTTCGCTGCCGAACCCATACCCCACTGCCACTGCCTGCAACCCATTGCTGCGCGCCCCGATCAGGTCGTGCTTGCGGTCGCCGATCATCAGGGTCTGCGCCGGGTCCAGCCCTTCCTCGTCCAGCAGGTGGCGAATCAGCTCGACCTTGTTGGTGCGGGTGCCGTCCAGTTCGCTGCCGTAAATCACCTTGAAGTGATGATCGAAGGCGAAGTGCCTGGCGATCTCACGGGCGAACTCCCAGGGCTTGGACGTCGCGATGTAAAGCGTGCGGCCCTGACCGTTCAGGGCCTGGAGCAGTTCCGGCACACCTTCGAAGACCAGGTTTTCGTAAAGGCCGGTGACACGGAAGCGTTCCCGGTAAAAATTCACCGCCTCCCACGCCTTGGCTTCATCGAAGCTGTAGAACTGCATGAAGGCCTGCAGCAGGGGTGGGCCGATGAAGTGCTCGAGGCGCGCCAGGTCCGGCTCGTCGATGCCCAGTTTCGCCAGGGCGTACTGGATCGAACGGGTAATGCCCAGGCGCGGGTCGGTCAGGGTGCCGTCAAGGTCGAAAAGGATATTCTGCTGGTGCATGGTGGTCTCGGTAGTCAGGTTCATTCCGGGCGGTCGTAGCCTTCGGCCAGGTGCTGGTCTTTGAGCTTCACGTAGTTACCGGCGCTGTAAGGGAAGAAGGCGCGTTCCTTGTCGGTCAGTGGCCGTGCCTGCTTTACCGGGCTGCCCACATACAGGTAGCCGCTCTCCAGGCGCTTGCCGGGCGGCACCAGGCTACCGGCACCGATGATCACCTCGTCTTCGACGATGGCGCCATCCATGATCGTGCTGCCCATCCCGACCAGAATGCGGTTGCCAAGGGTACAGCCATGCAGCATGACTTTGTGGCCGATGGTCACTTCGTCGCCGATGATCAGCGGGAAGCCGTCCGGGTTGAACGGGCCGGCGTGGGTAATGTGCAGCACACTGGCGTCCTGCACGCTGGTCCTTGCACCGATGCGGATGCGGTGCATGTCGCCGCGAATCACCGTCAAAGGCCATACAGAGCTGTCTTCACCGATTTCCACGTCACCCAGAACCACTGCCGAACGGTCGACGAAGGCCCGTGGCCCAACTTTCGGAGTGTGTTGCTGGAAGCTACGAATGGCCATGATAGGGTCTCTCATCTGTGCCGATAGGCAGGCTGCCTGCTGCGGTCGGCGTCGATTGTAATTAAGATGGGGCAGTGTTTCTTCTGCCAAGGTAGCCAAACCGTGAGTGCGAACAACCCGCTTCTGCAGTCTTATGATCTGCCGCCCTTCTCGGCGATCCGTGCCGAACACGTGCTGCCGGCGATCGAAGAGATCCTGGCCGATAACCGTAAAGCCATTGCCCAGATCCTCGAAAAGCAAGGCAAGAACCCCACCTGGGCCGGCCTGGTGCTGGCCATGGACGAGCTCAATGACCGCTTGGGCGCTGCCTGGAGCCCGGTCAGCCACCTCAATGCGGTGTGCAACAGCAAAGAGCTGCGTGAGGCCTACGAGTCCTGCCTGCCGGCGCTCAGTGCCTACTCTACCGAACTGGGCCAGAACCGTACGCTGTTCGAGGCCTATGAGGCACTGGCCAACAGCCCTGAGGCCGCAGGTTTCGATGTGGCGCAAAAAACCACCCTCGAGCATGCACTGCGTGACTTCCGCCTGTCGGGCATCGACCTGCCACCTGCCCAGCAGCAGCGTTACGCCGAAGTGCAGAGCAAGCTCAGCGAGTTGGGCAGCCGTTTCTCCAACCAACTGCTCGACGCCACCCAGGCCTGGACCAAGCACGTTACCGACGAAGCCGCGCTTGCCGGCCTGACCGATTCGGCCAAGGCGCAGATGGCTGCTGCCGCCCAGGCCAAAGGCCTCGATGGCTGGCTGATCACCCTGGAATTCCCCAGCTACTATGCGGTGATGACCTACGCCAGTGACCGCGCCCTGCGTGAAGAGCTGTACGCGGCCTACTGCACCCGCGCCTCCGACCAGGGCCCGAATGCCGGCCAGTTCGACAACGGCCCGGTGATGCGCGAGATCCTCGACCTGCGCCAGGAACTGGCCGGGCTGCTGGGCTACAAGAACTACGCCGAGCTGAGCCTGGCCACCAAGATGGCTGAGTCCAGCGATCAGGTGCTGAGCTTCCTGCGCGACCTGGCCAAGCGTTCCAGGCCGTTTGCCGCCCAGGACCTGGCGCAGCTCAAGGCCTATGCCGCCGAGCAAGGTTGCCCCGAGCTGGCCAGTTGGGACGCCGGTTACTTCGGTGAGAAGCTGCGCGAGCAGCGCTACAGCGTGTCCCAGGAAACCCTGCGCGCCTACTTCCCGATCGACAAGGTGCTGTCCGGCCTGTTCAGCATCGTCCAGCGCCTGTACGGCATCGAAATCGCCGAGCTCAAGGGTTTCGACAGCTGGCACCCGGACGTACGCCTGTTCGAAATCAAGGAAAACGGCCAGCACGTCGGCCGCTTCTTCTTCGACCTCTATGCCCGCGCCAACAAGCGTGGCGGTGCCTGGATGGATGGTGCCCGCGACCGTCGCCGTACCGCTGGTGGTGAGCTGCAAAGCCCGGTGGCCAATCTGGTGTGCAACTTCACGCCCGCTGCGCCTGGCAAGCCTGCGTTGCTGACCCACGACGAAGTCACGACCCTGTTCCACGAATTCGGCCACGGCCTGCACCACCTGCTGACCCGTATCGAGCATGCTGGCGTGTCTGGCATCAATGGCGTGGCTTGGGATGCGGTCGAGTTGCCGAGCCAGTTCATGGAAAACTGGTGCTGGGAGCCGGAAGGCCTGGCACTGATCTCCGGCCATTACGAAACGGGGGCTGCCCTGCCCCAGGACCTGCTGGACAAGATGCTGGCGGCGAAGAACTTCCAGTCCGGCATGATGATGGTGCGCCAGCTGGAGTTCTCGCTGTTCGACTTCGAGCTGCACGCCAGCCACGGCGACGGCCGCAGTGTGCTGCAGGTGCTTGAAGGCGTGCGCGACGAGGTGACGGTCATGCGCCCACCGGCGTACAACCGCTTCCCGAACAGCTTTGCGCACATCTTCGCTGGCGGTTACGCGGCGGGCTACTACAGCTACAAATGGGCCGAAGTACTGTCGGCTGATGCCTTCTCACGGTTCGAGGAAGAAGGCGTGCTCAACGCCGAGACAGGCCGCGCCTTCCGCGAGGCCATTCTGGCCCGTGGCGGTTCGCGCGAGCCGATGGTGCTGTTCGTCGACTTCCGTGGCCGTGAGCCTTCCATCGATGCATTGCTGCGCCACTGTGGGCTGAGTGAGGGCGCGGCGGCATGAGCGAGGTAGCTGTGAACAAAACCAAGAAGCGCTTCATCGCCGGGGCGGTCTGCCCGGCGTGCAGTGAGCCGGACAAGCTGATGATGTGGAGCGAAGACGACGTGCCGCACCGTGAGTGCGTAGCCTGTGGCTTCACCGACACCTTGAATGAACAGGGCCTGTCGGTACCCAAGGAACTTGGGACGCGGGTCAACCACCTGGCGCCCAAGGCGGCGCCGGCCAAGGTGCAGACGGTGCAGTTCTTCCCCAACCCGAAGCTCAAGAAACCGGCCGAGTAAGGCCTGCCCGCCTGCGTCGGGGTGGTAGATATTCAAGCCTCTACCGCTCCGCCAGGCAGGCATGCTCGCCCGCTCATGAACCTGAGCAAGGCGATGCACCATGAACAATCCCCTCCTGCAAAGCAGCAACGCCCCTATTGATTTCCCTTCGATAACCCTGCAAAACATGGCCGCTGCTTTCGACCATGTGCTTTCGGCGCATGAGCAAGGTATCGCGCGCATCATCGAACGACAGCAGGCACAGCCCACCTGGGACGACCTGGTGCTCGCCGTGGATGAGCTGGACGCGCAGTTGTCGGGCACGTTGTATACCGTCATCCCGCTCGTGGGCCGGGACCAGGACTGGGCCGAATCCATTCTGGGGTTCTATGGCAGAACAGTTGCGCGTTTCGAGCAGAAAGATACCGACAGCAGGCTGCATGCCTTGTATGAACGGTTGGCGCGCAGTGACATCGGCATCAACCTGGCCGCGATGAAGCGCGCTACCTTGCGCTGGCATCTCGACAGGTTTGCAACCAGTGGCGCAGCGTTGGACGAACACGACAAAGCCCGCCTCGCCGAGCTGCAAGCGCAGATCGGTACGTTGCGGGAGGCCTTTGTGCGCGATATCGACCGGCCGGGGTTGCTGATCGAGGACGAGGGCGAACTGATTGGTCTTTCGCAACGGTTGCGAGATGAGCTGGCCGCCCGGGCCAGCGAGGCTGGTTTGCAAGGTTGGCTGGTTGCCTGTGAAAGCGCCCCAACCGAGGCGGTGCTTCGGCAAGCGAAGCACCGCCCCCTGCGCGAAAAGCTCTACCGCGCCTTCCACACCCGTGGGGTCGATACTGACCTGCAGGAGGACAACGGTACGCGTTTGCAGCGTTTGGCCGAACTGCTGGATGACAAAGCCCGCCTGCTCGGCTTTGCCAGCCACCTCGAGCTGAGCCTGAGTACCAAAAGTGCCGGCTCGGTCAGCGCTGTTCGGGGTTTTCTGCAAACCCTCGCAGCCAGCGTACGACCCGCCCTGCAACGATGGCGTGAGGGCGTTGGGCAGAAGGCGCTCGTGCAGGGCCTCACGCGCGTGCAGCCTTGGGATGTCATTCACCTGCAGGCATTGCCGGCGCATGCGCAACCGAGTGAGGTGTTTCGCGAGCACTTCCCCTTGAGTGCCGTGGTCACTGCACTGGCCCGGCTGGCGCAGCAGCTGTTTGGGCTTGAGCTGCGTCCAGCCCGAATGCCTGCCTGGGATGCCAGCGTGCAGACCTTCGAAGTCTGGCAAGACCAAGCGCCTATCGGCCTGTTCTATCTGGACGCCGTGCAACACGCCGGGAAACAGGCTGACGCCGTGTTCACCACGTACGTGCGCAACCGGCGTATTGATGCCGAGGGTATCTACCATGCAGCGGTGGTGGTGGTGAACAGTGACATCCCCGCAGCGTTGGGCGAGAGTGAGCCGCTTTTGGACCACCTGGCATTGCGCAAGCTTTATCACGAGTTTGGCCATGCCTTGCATCACTTGCTGGTCCGCACCAGCAACAATGTCATGTCCAATGTTTCGGAGCTGGGCACCGATGGCATGGAACTGTTCGGCAAGTTGGTGGAGCGCTGGGTGTGGGATGCAGGCTACCTGGCCAGCATCGCCGTGCCGGACCAGTCTGGCAGTAGGCTGAGCACGGCTGGCGCTGCAGCGTACCTGAAACAGTTCAAGCAGCAGGGGATCGAGGAAATTGGCCGCGACCTGAGCCTGGCGCTGTTCGACCTGGACCTGCACGGCACGCCGTATGACGGCAGAACGCTCGAGCAGCGGCTCGACGATGCCCGGGAGCGATGCGGCTATTGGCCATTGGCAGATTTCGAGCACCCCGCGCATGCCTTCGACCATCTGGTCAGCGGATACGATGCTGGCTATTACGCTTACCTGTGGGCCGATGTGCACGCGTTTGACCTGTTTACCCGTTTTGAAACGAACGGTTTGCTTGACCGCGCAACGGGCCAGGCGCTTGCGCAGGCATTGTTCGAGCCCGGCGCTTCGCGGCCACTGCGCGAGGGCCTTGAAGCCTTCCTTGGGCGCGCCCCAAGCCATGCCCCCTACCTGAGTTGGCACGGGCTGGCCTGACCGGAGGTGCTGGCAAGATGAGCCTTGCCCCTATACTGTTCATATATACAGTATAGGGCTTGGCGATGAATCCTCCAGCACCACAGAAAGGCCGTGGGACGGCGCATAATCCACACAACCGCTTCGCCCCGAGCCATTCGGTGGCTGAGGATGACGGCTGGCATCAGGAGGTTCCATTGACCCAAGGCACCGAGGTGCGGGTTGAAACGGCCAAGACGATCATCAGCCGCAACACCTCACCCGACCTGCCCTTCGATCGCTCCATCAATCCCTACCGAGGCTGCGAGCATGGTTGCATCTACTGCTATGCCCGCCCCTCGCACGCCTATTGGGACTTGTCCCCAGGGCTGGATTTCGAAACCAAACTGATCGCCAAGACCAATGCCGCCGAGGTGCTTGCCGAGCAACTCAGCAAGCCGGGCTATGTGTGCGCCCCCATCAACCTGGGTGCCAACACAGACCCCTACCAGCCGATCGAACGTGAGCACCTATTGACCCGGCGCTTGCTGCAAGTGCTGTTGCGTTTTCGCCACCCGGTGACCATCGTCACCAAAGGTTCGCTGGTATTGCGTGACCTGGATTTGCTGGCCGAAATGGCCAGCCAGCGGTTGGTGCGGGTGATGATCAGCCTGACCACGCTGGACGACGGCCTCAAGCGGGTGCTCGAGCCGCGTGCGGCCTCGCCCAATGCCAGGCTGCGGGCAATCCGGGTGCTGCGCGAGGCGGGTGTACCGGTGGGCGTGTTGTGTTCGCCGATGATTCCCATGATCAACGACAGCGAACTGGAGCACCTCTTGGAAGCCGCCAAGGAGGCTGGCGCGCAGAACGCAGCCTACATGATGTTGCGCCTGCCGCTGGAAGTGGCACCGCTGTTCGAGCAGTGGCTGCAGGACCATTACCCGCAGCGCGCCAGCCATGTGTTGAGCCTGATTCGCCAGAGCCGGGGTGGCGAGCTGTATGACAGCCGCTTCGGTGCGCGCATGCGTGGTGAGGGTATTTTCGCAGAGTTGCTGGCGCAACGCTTTGCCAAGGCCATGCGCAAGCTGGGTTTGGAGGGGCGCCAGGCACAGACCTTGGATTGCACCCTCTTCTGTCCGCCGGGTAACCAATTGACACTGTTCTGAACTTTTCCGAGCTTGAAAGGTCTCGCGGCAAACATCGAAGTGATATCTAAGTGCTATCACTAAGTGGCACTTAGATATCACTGCTCAAAGTTTGTCTGTAAAGCGGGAAGTACCTAACGCTTAACGCGTTGGTTGTCATTGCATAGGTAAGAATACGTCGCAGGGAAGTGTGAACTCGGTCAAATTTTTGCAGTGCGCAGTAATGGCAAACATGATGGCAACTATGCCGCTAAATGCGGCTGAACAATGCTGGAGCCCAGCTTTTACGCGCGTTACAGCCGGATTGCCTTAAAAGCTGGCTGGAACGTTAGTTCCAGTCTTGTAGGATAAAGCTTACAAGCTTGTAAGAAATTTACCATTTCGTTAACAATTGTTGCTCGGGTACTCTGCGCGCCCTTGTGAATTGCCTCGCATAACTTGAAGAAATCCTGCTAACCGCTGGCAGGGTAATTCGAGGCGAGGTGTTTTTCGATTCGCCATAAGTTCGATGACCTGCACTGGCAGGAAGCTTGAGTCGCTCGCCCATTACTGTGGGCGGCATTTATTTCATGGACGATTAGTGTGGATATTGCAGAAACTGCCAGCCTGAAAGATCGCGCCAAGAAAAAATTGGAGCGCGATGCCGGCCCCCTCATCATTGATGCGCTCAACGATCCGCAGACCGTCGAACTGATGTGCAATGGCGACGGCAAGCTGTGGCTCGAAAAGCTGGGGCAGCCGATGAAGCACATCGGTGACCTTCGCCCGGCGCAGGCAGAGTCCATTATCAAGACCGTGGCGGGCTACCACGGTAAGGAAGTGACCCGCAGCAAGCCACTGCTCGAAGGTGAATGGCCGCTGGACGGTTCGCGTTTCGCCGGCCAGCTACCCCCGGTGGTGCGGGCAGCAACGTTCGCCATCCGTAAAAAGGCAGTGGCCATCTACACCCTCGACCAGTACGTCGAGTCGCAGATCATGACGCCGATCCAGTGCGATGCCATCAAGCGTGCTATCCGTGATCACCGCAACATCCTTGTCATCGGCGGTACCGGTACCGGCAAGACCACACTGGTCAACGCAGTCATCAACGAGATGGTCGTGGAGTTTCCGAGCGAGCGCGTGTTCATCATCGAAGACACCGGCGAAATCCAGTGCGCGGCGAAGAACTTCGTCCAGTACCACACCACCGTCGATGTGAGCATGACTCACCTGCTCAAGACCTCCCTGCGCATGCGCCCGGACCGCATCCTGGTCGGCGAGGTGCGTGGCGAGGAGGCACTCGACCTGATCGATGCCTGGAACACCGGCCACCCCGGCGGCGCGGCGACCCTGCACGCTAACAGCGCCAGCGAAGGCCTGACCCGTCTGAAATCCCTGGTTTCCCGCAACAAATCGGCCCCGGCCGACATCGAGCCGCTGATTGGCGAAGCGGTTCACGTCGTCATTTCTATCGCCAGAACCCCAGAAGGCCGCCGCATCCAGGAAATCCTCGAGGTTTCCGGGTACGAAAACGGCCGTTACATCATGCGCAATCTTTAAGGAAAACACTGCACATGCAAGCCAACACTTCGCTGTTCCGTTTAAACGCCCAAACGTTTGGTTATCTGGCCTTCTGCTTCTTGGTGCTGGCCGTGACGATCACCCCGGAGCACGCGTTCGCAGCCTCCAGCAGCGGCGGTTCGCTTCCGTACGAAAGCTGGTTGACCTCCCTGCGTGAGTCGGTCACCGGTCCGGTCGCTTTCGCCCTGTCGATCATCGGCATCGTGGTTGCCGGTGGTGTGCTGATCTTTGGCGGTGACCTCAACGGCTTCTTCCGTACCCTGATCTTCCTGGTGTTGGTGATGGCGCTGATCGTGGGTGCCAACAACATCATGACCGGCTTCTTCGGTACCAGCGCCGAGCTGGCTCAGTTGCTGCCGCAGCACAGCCTGGTACAGGGTCAGGTCTGAACCATGGCCCTGCGCACGATTCCCATCCGGCGGGCCGGCAACCGGGACAACCTGTTCATGGGCGGGGATCGCGAACTGGTGATGTTCTCCGGCCTGCTCGCCTTCGCGCTGATCTTCAGCGCACAGGAGCTGCGGGCAACCGTGGTCGGCCTGGTGCTGTGGTTCGGCGCGCTGTTCATGCTCCGCGTGATGGCCAAGTCCGACCCGAAGATGCGTCCCGTCTACCTGCGTCACAGGCGCTACAAGTCGTATTACTCGGCGCGTAGCACACCGTTCAGGGAAAATCCTCCAAGTCAGGGAAATCAATACAAATGATCGAAGGTATTGCGTATGCCATCGCAGCCCTCGGTGCCTTGCTGGTCCTGCTGCTGGTTCAGCGCCTGCTGCAGGTGGATGCCGAGCTCAAGCTGAAAAAGCATCGCTCCAAGGATGCTGGTCTTGCGGACCTGTTGAACCATGCAGCGATGGTTGATGACGGCGTGATCGTGGGCAAGAACGGTGCCTTCATGGCAGCCTGGTTGTACCGTGGTGATGACAACGCCAGTAGCACTGACGCGCAGCGCGAGTTGGTTTCACTGCGTATCAACCAGGCCCTGGCTGGCCTGGGCAATGGCTGGATGATTCACGTCGATGCGGTTCGCCGCCCGGCTTCGAACTATTCCGCCAAAGGCGTATCGCATTTTGCCGACAGCCTGACTGAGGCGATGGATCAGGAGCGCCGAGCGTACTTCGAATCGCTTGGGACCATGTACGAGGGCTACTTCGTGCTGACCCTCACTTACTTCCCTCCGATGCTGGCCCAGCAGAAGTTCGTAGAACTGATGTTCGACGATGACGCTGCGCCACCGGACCACAAGGCACGCACCCGTAATCTGATTGAGCAATTCAAGCGTGACTGCCTCAGCGTCGAAGGCAGCTTGTCCTCGGTACTCAAGCTGACGCGCCTGAAGGGCAATCGCATGGTCACCGAGGAAGGTGCTGAAATCACCCATGACGACTTGTTGAGCTGGGTGCAGTTCTGTGTCACCGGCGTCAGCCAACCGGTACTGCTGCCGAGCAACCCGATGTACCTGGATGCCGTGATCGGCGGCAAGGAGCTCTGGGGCGGAGTGGTGCCGAAGATCGGGCGCAATTTTGTCCAGGTAGTCGCCATCGAAGGTTTCCCGCTGGAGTCTGCCCCAGGCATCCTCTCGGCATTGGCTGAGCTACCTTGCGAATACCGCTGGTCCAGCCGTTTTATCTTCATGGACACCCACGAGGCGGTTCAGCACCTGGAGAAGTACCGCAAGAAGTGGAAGCAGAAGGTCCGCGGCTTCTTTGACCAAGTGTTCAACACCAACAACGGCAACATTGACCAGGACGCCCTGGCCATGGTGCAGGACGCTGCCGATGCGATTGCCGAGGTCAACTCCGGCCTGGTCGCGCAGGGTTACTACACCAGCGTGGTGGTACTCATGAGCGAGGACCGCGCCCTGCTGGAAGAATCCGCACGTAGTGTCGAGAAAGCCATCGAACGTCTGGGCTTCGCCGCGCGTATCGAAACCATCAACACCCTCGACGCCTACCTCGGTAGCCTGCCCGGTCACGGCGTGGAGAACGTGCGTCGGCCTTTGATCAACACCCTCAACCTGGCCGACCTGCTGCCCACCAGCAGCATCTGGACCGGCAGCGCCGATGCGCCCTGCCCCCTCTACCCGCCGCTGTCGCCGGCACTGATGCACTGCGTAACCAGTGGTGCCACGCCGTTCCGTCTGAACCTGCACGTGCGTGACCTGGGCCACACCTTCATGTTCGGCCCCACCGGTGCCGGTAAGTCGACGCACCTGGCGCTTATCGCGGCCCAACTGCGCCGGTACAAGGGCATGTCGATCTTCGCCTTTGACAAAGGCATGTCCATGTACCCGTTGGCGGCCGGTATTCGTGCCGAAAGCGGTGGCCAGTCGGGGCGTCATTTCACCGTGGCGGCGGACGACGAGCGTTTGGCCTTCTGCCCGCTGCAGTTCCTCGAAACCAAGGGTGACCGCGCCTGGGCGATGGAGTGGCTGGACACCGTGCTGGCGCTAAATGGCTTGGAAACCACCGCAGCCCAGCGCAACGAAATCGGTCACGCAGTGATGACCATGTACCGCGACGGCTCGCGTACCCTGTCCGAGTTCTGCATCATCGTGCAGGACGAATCGGTTCGCGAGACCCTGCGCCAGTACACGGTCGACGGCACTATGGGTCACCTGCTCGATGCCGAAGAAGATGGGCTATCGCTCTCAGATTTCACCGTGTTCGAAATCGAAGAGCTGATGAACCTGGGCGACAAGTACGCCCTGCCGGTGCTGCTGTACCTGTTCCGCCGTATCGAGTGCGCGCTCAAGGGCCAGCCAGCAGTGATCATCCTCGACGAAGCCTGGCTGATGCTCGGCCACCCGGCCTTCCGCGAGAAGATCCGTGAGTGGCTGAAAGTACTGCGTAAGGCCAATTGCCTGGTGCTGATGGCCACCCAGAGCCTGTCGGATGCGGCCAACTCGGGGATTCTCGACGTCATCGTCGAATCCACTGCAACCAAGATCTTCCTGCCCAACGTGTATGCCCGCGATGAGGACACTGCTGCCCTCTACCGCCGCATGGGCCTGAACGCCCGGCAGATCGAGATCCTCGCCACCGCTATCCCCAAGCGCCAGTACTACTACGTGTCGGAAAACGGCCGTCGCCTCTACGACCTGGCCCTGGGCCCGTTGGCCCTGGCCTTCGTCGGCTCGTCCGACAAAGAGTCCGTGGCTGCCATCAAGCGCCTGGAAGCCAAATACGGTGATGCCTGGGTGGCAGAGTGGCTGGCGGCCAGGGGTCTGAGACTCAATGACTATGGAGTGGCCGCATGAGCCTCGCTGAAAGCATCAAGGGGATGGTCATGAAACGCCCCGCCAAAGATTCCGCAAAAACCGGGGAACCCAAGAGCGGCGAGCCCAAGGGCGCGGTGCTCGACAACCCGTACCTGACCGCACGGCGTACCTGGAATGACCACGTTGGCAGTGTCGTCACCTCTCGCCAGTCCTGGCAGGTGGTGGGCATCCTGTCGATGATGGTCGCTCTCGCGGGAGTCGGCGGCATCATCCATATTGGCAGCCAGTCGAAGTTCGTGCCCTACGTGGTGGAAGTCGACAAACTCGGCCAGGCCATGGCTGTGGCGCCTGCGCAAATGGCACGGCCGGTAGACCTGCGAGTGGTGAAGTCGCAGGTCGCCTCTTTCGTCGCCGATGCACGCACTGTCACCCCGGACGTCGCGCTACTGCGTAAATCGATCTTCCGGCTTTACGCTCTGCTTGGGCCGAACGATCCGGCCACGCAGAAGATGAACGAGTGGCTCAACGGCACCAAAGAGTCGAGCCCCTTCCTGCGCGCCGCTGAAGAAACCGTCAGCGTCGATATCCGTTCAGTCATGCAGCAGACACCGGAAACCTGGCAGGTGGACTGGGAGGAAGTCACCCGCGACCGCCAGGGACTGATCAAGGGCAAGGCCAACTGGCGCGCCTTGGTGACCACCTATACCGCCGAACCCACTACCCAGACCAGCGAAGAGCAAGTAAGGATGAACCCGATCGGGACTTACGTGCGCGACTTCTCCTGGTCCAAGCAACTTTGAAGGACCGACCATGAACCGTTACCTCTGCGCAATGCTCGCGGCAGCTTTGCCCGTGTTCGCACAGGCCGCGCCAGGAACCAGCCAGGCCGATCTGTACTTTTCCGATGCCAACCCGACGCTGACCCCGCAGGAAAAGGCTGCGCTGGCCATTTCTCAGCGCTGGCAGCAGGCCAGCGCCACAGGCATCAAGCCGGTGGACGGTGGCGACGGCACTGCTCGTTTCATTTTCGGCGCCCAGCAGCCGAGCATCGTCTGTGCCGTGCTGCAGGTTTGCGACATTGCCCTGCAGGCCGGGGAGCAGGTCAACTCGATCAACCTCGGCGACACCGCGCGCTGGACGGTCGAACCGGCGATCACTGGCATGGGTGAGAGCGAGGTCCAGCACCTGATCATCAAGCCGATGGATGTTGGTCTTGAGACCTCTTTGGTGGTCACCACCAATCGTCGTACCTACCACTTCAAACTGCGTTCGCACCGTACCCAGTACATGCCGCAGGTTGCCTTCACCTATCCGGAAGAGGCACTTGCGAAGTGGAACCTGATCAAGAACCGCGAAGCGACCGAGCGCAAGAAGGCAACCATCCCGGAAACCGGCGAGTACCTGGGTAACCTGAGCTTCGAATACACCGTCAGTGGCGATACCTCGTGGAAGCCGGTGCGGGTATATAACGACGGTACCAAGACCATCATCCAGATGCCGCGCAGCATGGCCCAGACCGAAGCACCTTCTTTGTTGGTAGTGCGCAAGGACGGTGGCTGGTTCAAGGATGATGAGACCGTGATGGTCAACTACCGCATCCAGGGCGACCGCTACATCGTCGATACCGTGTTCGACAAGGCCATCCTGATTGCCGGCGTCGGCAAGTCGCAGGACCGTGTCACCATCCAGCGAGGTAAATGATGATGCGCGCATGGATCGCCCTGTTCGCCACCCTGTGGCTTGCCGCCTGCGCCAGCGGCCCCTATGGCAACTTCGCCGAGCGCACTACGCCGGCGATCAACCAGCAGTTGGCTAGCGCCTCCGTACGCCAGTTGGCCGTCGTACACCCGCCGGCCAGCACGCGGCTGCGGATCAACCAGGAAACGCCGGACGGCTACGGCACCTCGCTGGTCAGTGCACTGCGTGCCTCTGGTTTCTCGGTGCAGGAATTCAACCCTCAAGCTCAGCCAGCGCCGGCACCGTCTGGCGGTATTGCGCCATTGCCAGTCAATTACATCGTCGATGCGCCCAAGGACAGCGAGTTCTTGCGTGTCACTCTGCTGGTGGGCCGTGAGTCGTTGAGCCGCATCTATGCGGTACAGAGTGGCCGGCTGTTGGCTGCCGGCGCCTGGGTGCGCAAGGAGTGATAGGAAATGAGTAACATGAACGATGTCATGTCACCGGACGCGTCCCCCGGCAAGCTGAATCGCAGCAGCGGCGTGCGTCGGGTCAACAACTGGCCGATGTACATCATTGGCGGCGCCGCCATGGTCTTCTTGCTGATCATGCTGATGGTCGCGGCCGACCGCGCTGAGAACCAGAACAAACCGGTGGAAAAAGAAGCCGAGAAGGCTGGCAACAGTAGCCTGTTCGCCCAGCAGATCAGAGGCATCGATTCTGACGGCATCATTCCCAGCAAGGCCGAACCACCGGTCGTGCCGGTGCTGGACAATGTACAAGCCCAGCCGGCGGCCTTGCAGGTAGTGCGCCCTACCAATCTGGATGCGCCGCCGATGCCACCGCGCGAGCTGCCGCCTGACGTTGATGCCGATGAGCTGGAGCGCATTCGCCGGATGAAGATGCAGCAGTTCCAGGATGCAGTTCGCGCACGTAGCACCGTGCGCGTCGAGGCACCGCGCAGTTCGGGTTCGAGCATCGGCGCAGGTGCCGGCGCTCCAGTCAGCCAGCAAGATGCCTTGGCTCGTATCGCCGCGGCACGTCAGCGTCTGGATGAACAATCGCGCAGTGACCCCAATACAGCCTTCAAGGCAAGGTTGGCTGAGCTGCGCTCCGCCGGTATCGGCGGGGGTGGGGCCGGTGGTACTGCGCAGGGCGATTCCCCGTTCCTGATGCAGGCCGCAGCGAGCACAGGCAAGGACTACAGCCAGTTTGGCAATTCCGGTAATGGCGACCGTTGGCAGTTGAATTCTGCGCCAGAAGCACCGCGCAGCCCCTACGAACTGCGTGCCGGCTACGTGATCCCAGCCATGCTGGTTTCTGGTATCAACTCAGAGCTGCCCGGGCAGATCATGGCCCAGGTTTCGCAGGCCGTGTATGACACCCCTACCGGCAAGCACCTGTTGGTACCCCAGGGCTCGCGCCTGGTCGGCGCCTACTCCAGCGACGTTTCCTATGGCCAGTCGCGTGTACTGGTGGCGTGGCAGCGCATCATCTTCCCTGATGGCAAGGCGATGGATATCGGCTCGATGCCAGGTGCAGACGCTGCGGGCTATTCGGGCATGCATGACCAGGTCAACAACCACTATGTGCGGATCTTTGGTTCGGCCTTGTTGATGTCTGGCATCGTCGCTGGCATCAGCCTCAGCCAGGACCGCGCAAGCAGTGACAGCAGCGACCGCGAGACCGCTAGCAGCGCCATGAGTGAAGCACTCGGCCAGCAACTGGGCCAAGTGACCGCGCAGATGATCTCGAAGAACCTGAACATCGCACCGACCCTCGAAATCCGTCCGGGCTATCGCTTTAACGTGATGGTGACCAAGGACCTGACTTTCTCGAAGCCTTACCAGTCTTTCGATTACTGATAAACCGCCAAGGAGAGCAACATGAAGCCCACGCACTTGTTGAAACCTGCCATTGCGCTGTTGGCCGGGATTGGATTTACCCTGCAGGCTAACGCTGGGATTCCTGTGATTGATGGGGCGAATGTCGTCCTCAACGAGATAACTTCTGTGGAGAGCATTGCACAGACGACCAAGCAGGTTCAGGAGTACATGACCCAGATCAATCAGTACAAGACACAGTTGGATCAGTACGAGAACATGCTCAAAAATACGGCGGCGCCGGCGGCTTATATCTGGGATGAGGCTAATGCAACTATCAATAAGCTGATGCAAGCCCAAGACATGCTCGACTACTACACCAATCAGGCGGGTAGTCTTGATTCTTATTTGGATAAGTTCCAAGACACCAGCTACTACCGCAGCTCGCCATGCTTTAGTGGCGGTGGGTGCACGGATGCCGATCGGGCAGCGCTCGTGAAGCATGAAGAAATGACATCTAAGTCGCAAAAAACGGCCAATGACGCCCTATTTAAAAGCATCAAGCAACAGCAGGAAAATCTAAAGGCTGACGCCTCACAGTTGGAGAACCTGCAAAAAGCTGCAACGACCGCCGACGGTCAGGTCAAGGCCATTCAATACGCTAATCAATTGTCCAGCCAGCAAGCGAACCAACTGTTGCAGTTGCGAACGCTGATGCTGGCGCAGCAGTCCGCGGAGGCTAACCGAGCTGCAGCTGAGCTGGATGAGAAAGCCCGTGGTCAAGCCCAAGCGAAAAAGCTGACCACCTGGGAATATAAGAAAAGCCCTGAAGATGATTATTGAGGAATACATATGAAATTCAAATATTATAAGTTGGTGCTTGCTGCAGGCATGGCCGTTACCCTAGCAGGGTGCCTGGAGGAAAAAGTACCTGAGCCTACGGCGGACAACTGCGCGCCGGACATGTACGAAAAGAACTTGGCTAGTCTGTCGAAGGAAGCCAGCCGAAATGAATTCACTGCCGCCTGCAATAGCTTCCTCAAAGCGAAGAAAATGACCAAGTGGAAGTTTGAAAAAAGCCCTGAAGACAAATTCTAAGGTGGACTAGTCTGATGATTGGTAAGCGTCGGGAACTGACCCTGACAGTACTGCTGGTTGCTTTTTGCCTTGCAACGCCGACGCTTGCCCTTGCGGCAGACAGTCAGTTGGGCAGCTCAGGTATCATGAATGAGGTGCTTGTTAGGTTTCATAATGCAACCGAGAAGTGGTTGCCTGCCATCCAGTCGGCGGCTGAACGGTTGTTCCTTGCGCTGGCAACTATATCGATGGTCTGGACTTTCGGTATGATGGTAATGCGCAAGGCCGAGATGGGAGAGTTCTTTTCAGAGTTCATTCGTTTCCTCGTGGTGTTCGGCTTCTATTGGTGGCTACTTAAAAATGCCATGGGCGGTCTGCAAATCGCCGATTCGATCGTCAGATCCTTGAGTCAACTTGGATCTGAAGCTGGCAAGTTGGGCAGCACCGATTTGAAGCCATCCAGCATTGTCGATCTGGGCTTCGAGCTTTATGACCGAACCGTGGAAGCTACTGACCAGCTCAGCTGGCGAGAAATGGGGCGCCAAATAAGTATGGAGTTTATGGCTATCGCCATTTTGCTGGTATTGGCGATCGTCGGTATCAACCTTTTGGTGCTCCTCGCATCAAGCTGGTTCTTACTCTACGCGGGCGTGTTCTTCTTGGGCTTCGGTGGCTCTCGTTGGACTTCAGATATCGCCACGAATTACTACCGAGCTGTTCTTGGTGTGGGCGCTCAGCTGTTCGCCATGGTCTTGTTGATCGCTATTGGTAAGGACTTTATCCAGACCTTTGCCAGTAAAATTAGCGACGATGTCGCCGTGCAGGAGCTTGCGGTCATGCTGGTCGTATCGGTATTGCTGCTGTTCTTGGTAAACAAGATACCCCCGATGATTGCGGCGCTGGTTGGAGGTGCGGGCAGCGCCTCGACAGGTATCGGCAATTTCAGTGCAGGTGCAGCTGTGGGCGCGGCAACTACCGCTGCGTCCTACATGGGTAAGGGCGCATCGTCGATGATGACGGGGGGAACGAACCTAGTTGGCAGCATGCAAGCTTTGACCTCTGCCTTCAAGGGGGCGCAGTCGAGTGTTTCTGCCGGGACGGACATCTCCTCGCGTGTCAGTGGAATGCTGGGAGGGCCGGGGAGCCACAGCGGCGCGAGCCCTGGCTCAAGCAGCCCCGGCGGCGCTAGCCCCCTTGGTTCCGTAATGGGCACTTCATCTTCTTCGTCCGGCGCAATAGCGCAGACGGCATTTTCTGCGGGTGGAGAATTTTCGCCCGTAGATCAGGCACCTGCTTTATCGTCCTCTGGCCAGTCAGCGGAAACGGCGGGCGGCACAGGAGCATCTTCAGGAGAAGGGGCTGAAGGCGGTGCGGCCGGAACAGCCGGAACCGTATCAAGCCGTGATAGCAGTTCAGGGGGCCAAGGTGGCGGTGATGCAGGTGGCCAGGCGGCCAGTGGTGGTGGCTCCGGCGCCAAAGGCGGCAAAGGAGAGGGCACTTCCAGTTCGTCATCCAGCAAGATTGGCAACGCAGGCCGAATTGCCCTTCAGATGACGGCCAACCTTGCCTCTGGCACTGGCCGCGTTTCCCAATCGCGAATCGACAAAACGCTGGGCGGACGGCTTGCCACGGAGATCTCCGACTCTGAATCTAGCCGGCACGCAGCAATGGATACTCGCTCGGCCAGTCGTGATTTCGAGCCGGATGCCGAAGTGCAGAGCTTCAGTGAAAGCAAGCAGGACAAAACCTGAACATGGAGTGCTCATGAAAATCGCAAAAATTCTTCCGGTGGCCGGACTGGCCGCCACCTTCGCCATCGCCCTCCCCGCCGAGGCCAAGGACCCCTGCGCGACCGTGCTGTGCATGTGGGGCAAGCTCAAGGGCGCCGGTGTGGTGGAAAACTGCGACGGCCCCGTCGCTGACTACTTCGACATCGTCAAGAAGAAGAAAGGCAAGATCAAACTGAGCCGAACCGCCAACGCGCGGCAGTCCTTCCTCGACAGTTGCCCGAAGGCCGACCCGAGCGCGACCAAGTCGATCAACGACAAGTTCGGCAAGGTCATCTGAGGCGCGCCACGATGCCATTCGTCGCTGACGTTCCGCCCCCGGCCCTGAGCGAACCTATCGCCTGCTCGATCATGGCGGCAGTCAAATACGAGCTGCCGGTGAACATCGTCCTGGCCGTGTCCGGCCAGGAAGGCGGCAAGCCTGGCCAATGGGTGCGCAACAGCAATGGCACCTATGATGTCGGGCCGATGCAGTTCAATACGTCCTACCTGCGCGAGCTGTCGCGCTACGGCATCACCGCCGAGGATGTGGAACAGGGTGGCTGCTATTCCTACGAACTGGCCGCCTGGCGCATTCGTGGCCATGTGCGCAATGACCGTGGGGACCTGTGGACGCGGGTCGCCAACTACCACTCACGCACCCCTGCGATCAATGCCCGTTACCGCCAGCAGGTGATGCGCCGTGCCGCTTGGTGGGCCGACTGGCTGGATGAACGCTTTGCCACCCAGCAGGTGGCGCAGGGTGCGGTATTCTCCGGCGTGCCCGGCGAAGTTCCGGCGGCGGCTGTTGAAACGGCCCCGGCGGTCAAGGCGGCTGTTGTGAAGCAGTCGGTTACAACGCAGCCCGCCGCAACGTCAGGATATGTCCCTCGCGGCCTGGTGATGGGGAGCAGGTGATGGATACCAATCAGTTATTCTTCGGTCCATGCGAGGGGGCAAACACGTGCCACGACATCAACACGGACCCCGCCGTGAGGCGGATGAGGGAGAGAAGAGATCGAGGCGGCCGGCAAGCGGTTTGAGGCCGTGCTGAAGGCCAATGACGTCGATCCGACGCTGGCCAAGGAAACGCTCTTCGCGTTGGCCGACCATCTGAACCGAGCCTTCCAGTCGCAAAACGTCGAATACCAGATTGCAACGTGGTTCAAGAAACCGTACGACGATCCTGCTGCACGGGCACAAAGCGTTTCTGCCATGGGTGAAAGCTTTGGTGCGCTCGCCATCCGTGCAGCGGGCGACTCGTTGAAGGGTTCCCCATTGCTGCACAAGAGCGACGCTTTCCTGAGCGCCTCATCAGTGCTGCCGGTGACGGGGTCAGTGACCGGATCGTAACCCTCAACAAGCAGAATTCCTGACCTGGCGGCCCCTGGCCAGAGGCTTCTCGGTATTCTTCGATCCACCCAAGGCGGCTTTGGCTGCGCAACGACAATAAACAAGGACCCGCCGTGAGGCGTCTGCAGGGAGAATGAAATTGAACGGTACAACCATCGGTGCGAACGCATCCATCGTCGGTAACGCCTGTTGCCGCACCAAGAGCCTCTGGTCGCGGCTGCGCCTGAACTCGCTCATACCTCTCGCACTGGGCGCCTGCGTCCTTCTGCCTGCCACCTCATCGGCGCTTCAAGCCAAGGAGATTTTCATGCAAGACAATCAAGCTCAGTACCAGCCCTACACACCTGGCATGAAACTACCCGATGGTGTGTTTCCGCCGATGCAGGGATACACCCATGAAGATCTGATTGAAGCTGCGGCCAAGCGCGCGGAAGCGGTCATGAAGGCTGGCGGCGTGGATCCGACGCTGGCGCGCGAATCGCTGTTTGCACTGGCAAAGCACCTCAACCAGGCGTTGGAAGCACAGAATGTCGAGTACCAGATTTCGACTTGGTACCAGAAGCCTTATGAGAATCCGGCAGATCGCAGCAAAAGTGTCGCCGACATGGGTGAAAGCTATGGTGCTATGGCCGTGCATGCTGCGACTGAGTCCCTGAGGGGGTCGCCTTTGCTTGATCGGGACAAGGCCTTCCTGCGCAACTACATCAGCAGCGTTGGCGATGGCGTTCATGACCTGATCGTTACCTTGAACAAACCTGGCGCTTGAGAAAGGTACGAGACTTTCCAGGAAAGTTCATCCCGCCTTAGGGTGGGATGATCCATAAGGATTTGAGATGAGTGATGCTCTGCGTTTCACGGTGTACTTCGATGGCACCGGAAATAACAAGGACCTGAACACCCCCGAAGGCACCCAGACCAACGTGGCCCGCCTGTTTGACCTGGACACTGCCAAAGGGACCAATCTGGCGCGCAACTCGGGGCATGCCCCGCTACAGTACGACGATCAGGAGCGGTCTGGTCAGTCGGAAAAAATCTATTTCGATGGAGTGGGAAGCCAAGCGCAGACTTCGGGAACATCCTTGCTGGAGGGAGCCACGGGACGGGGGGCGCAGGAACGTATTGACCAGGCCTATGACGCTATCGTGTCCTTCCACAATAAATACCCGGACCATAAAGTCGATGTGAATATCGTTGGCTTCAGCCGCGGTGCATCACAGTCCCGAGCGCTGGCCAACGAATTTATCGAGCGCGGCGTGCCGAAACTCGATGGTCAGGGACAGCCTACCGGGGAATTCCTGATTCCGCCGGGCCAGGCCCATATCAACAAGCTGGGAATCTTCGATACCGTGGCCACGGATGGCCTGGCTAACACCGATACGCACCTGGGCAAGAACCTGGAAATCGGCAAGAACGTCGAGTCCACCACCCACCTGGTGGCGATGAACGAATACCGCGATACCTTCCGCCTGACCAGTGCCCTGCGCAACGACGACAACTCGCGAATCGAAGAAATCAAGTTCGCGGGTGCGCATTCGCAGGTGGGTGGTGGCTACAAGAACGACATCTTGGCGGCGGGCCCGCTGGCAGTGATGTATGAACGCTTGCAGTCCGCTGGCATCGAGATGAAGCCGATGCTGCAGGACGATGTGCGACGCGTCGAACAATACAACGAGTTGATCAAGCACCCGGACAAGATTCATGAGGCACTGATTGACTCCCGGTTGCTGAAGGGCGAGCAAGCATTTGCACAGGGCCCTGACGGTGCTTACCAGAAGGTTGACAACACGCCATTCCCGCTTGAAAGAGGCACGCTCAATGTCTTTGACCGCCAGAGCCGGCCATTTGATCATGAGACCAACGGCCGAGGTGTAATCTTTGAAAACGATGATCGTCTTAGCCATAACGGAGTCTCCAGAGCCCTGGAGAGCGTGGGCAGCAACCTTAAGTCGCTGGGGCAGAATGCCTTGTCCGCTACGGCACGTTTCGTAGGGTTGGAAACCCGTGAGCAGGCAGTAGACAAGAGTATGGACGTGCTCGAGCAGATGCAGGCCGAGCGGGCTGCTGTCGCGCAAGAGCAGGTTTCCGGTCTTTCCACAGACCTCAAGGCATCGCGTCCGAATACCACTTACATCGAGGGGCTTAAGCTTCAGCCGGTACCCGTTCCTCAAAGCGCCAAGCAAGACCAGCAGCAGGATCCCCAGGCCCGGCAACGCAGCGATTCATTCAAGGCTATGGAAGAAAAAGCCCGCGGCCTCAACCCGTCGGCCAGTATCGGCGAAGCCTCGCAAAGCGGCCGCAAGGCCACTAGCGGAATGGTCGTGGGCATGGACGAGCACCACATCCTGCAGAAGGTCGGTCAGACCGACCAGTTCGTTATCCATGACCGCCGCGACGTCGACCCCAGCCGCAACTTCCAGTTGGGCAAGAGCACGGCGATCGTTAATGAAAAGGGTATCGGCGACGTGGCTCGCAATGTCGCGCCTAAGCTGGAATTGGACATGGGTTTGTCTCAAGCGATGCGTCGGTGAGGGACTTCAGCGTATGAACATGCCTTGCCGGGCAACACTGCTCGCTCCACTGCTGTTGGGCGCCTCGTTGCTCTTGTCTGGCCTATCTTCTCCAGTCCACGCCAAGGAGATTTCCATGCAAGACCACAAGGGCCAGTACCAACCTTATACGCCTGGCATGAAGCTGCCCGAAGGCGTCTTTGCGCCGATGCAGGGTTACACCCACGAGGATCTGATCGAGGCGGCCGGCAAGCGGGTTGAAGCCGTGCTGACAGCTAATGACGTCGATTCGACGCTGGCCAAAGAAACGCTTTTCGCCTTGGCCGATCATCTGAACCGAGCCTTCCAGTCGCAAAACGTCGAATACCAGATCGCAACCTGGTTCAAAAAACCGTACGACGACCCTGCTGCACGCGCACAAAGCGTTTCTGCCATGGGTGAAAGCTTTGGTGCTCTCGCCATCCGTGCAGCGGGCGACTCGTTGAAGGGCTCCCCATTGCTGCACAAGAGCGACGCTTTCCTGAGCGCCTTCATCAGTGCTGCCGGTGACGGGGTCAGTGACCGGATCGTAACCCTCAACAAGCAGAATTCCTGACCTGGCGGCCCCTGGCCACAGGTTTCTCGGTATTCTTCGAACCACCCAAGGCGGCTCTAGCTGCGCAACGACAATAAACAAGGACCCGCCGTGAGGCGGATGCAGGGAGAATGAGATTGAACGGAACAACCGTCGGTGCGAACGCATCCATTACCGGCAACGCTTGTTGCCGCACCAAGGGGCTTTGGTCGCGAATGCGCCTGAGCTCGTTCATGCCTCTCATACTGGGAGTCTGCGTACTCCTGCCCGCCACTTCATCTGCGATTCACGCCAAGGAGATTTCCATGCAAGACAATCAAGTCCAGAATTCATCCACCACAGCCGATACCAAACTGCCCGAAGGTGTGTTCCCTCCCATGAAGGGCTACACCAACCAAGAATTGGCCACCGCCGCGTGCCAAAGTGTCGACAAGGTGTTCAAGGAAAACAACATCGATCCGACGCTTGCCCGTGAGTCTCTTTTCGACCTTTTCAATCACTTGACCGCTGCCTACCAGGCAAACGATGTGGACTACCAGATCTCGACTTGGTACCAGAAACCTTATAACGACCCTTCGGCTCGTACCGAGAGCGTCAAGGCAATGGCCAAGGAATTCAACGCACTCACCATTCGTGCCGCCGGCGATGCACTGATCAAGTCGCCGCTGGGCAACATGAGTCGGGATTTCCAACGCAGCTACCTGCAGAGCGCCGGTCTGGGTGTGCAGAACCTGATTGAAACCCTGAACAAACCCGGTACCTGAGTCGTCAAGGTTGAACGATCATTCCAGCCTGGCCGTTGGAATATTCATAAGGACATGACATGAGCGATGCATTGCGTTTTACGGTGTATTTCGATGGCACCGGCAACAACAAAGACCTGGACACCCCGAAAGGTTCTCACACCAACGTCGCGCGGCTGTTCGAGGCAGACCAGGCCAAGGGCACCAACCTGGCACGCAACTCTGGGCACGAGCCGCAGCAATACGATGCTCACGATCGCTCCGGCCAGTCCGAGAAGGTGTATTTCGATGGGGTTGGCAGCCAACCCGACGTGACCCTGCGGTCACTGGCGGAAGGTGGCACTGGGCTGGGTGGCCAGGGACGTATCGACCAGGCCTACGATGCCATCGTGGCATTTCACAACAAGTATCCGGATCAGAAGGTTGATGTGAACATCGTCGGCTTCAGCCGTGGCGCTGCGCAATCCCGCGCGCTGGCCAACGAGTTCATCGACCGGGGCGTGCCGAAACTGGACGGCCAGGGCAAGCCCACCGGCGATTACCTGATCCCGCCGGGCGAAGCGCATGTCAACAAGCTAGGCATCTTCGACACCGTCGCCTCATATGGCAATGCGATGTCCGATACCCACTTGGGCAAGAATCTGGAAGTCGGCAATAATGTTGATTCCACTACACACCTGGTGGCGATGAACGAGTACCGGGATACTTTTCGCCTGACCAGTGCCTTGCGCAACGACGACAACTCACGCATCGAAGAAGTGAAGTTCGCCGGTGCCCACTCGCAAGTAGGGGGTGGATACCGTAACGATGTGCTGGCAGCAGGGCCGCTGGCTTACATGTATGAAAGCTTGCAATCGGCCGGCGTCAAGCTGGGCCCGTTGCAGCAGGTAGACGTGCAGCGCATCGAAAATTACAACGAGCTGGTCCAGAGCCCGGAAAAAGTCCAGCAGGTGCTTATTGATTCACGTCTCAAGGCAGGGAACGAGGCTTTCACTCAAAACGCGGACGGTACTTTCCAGAAGGTCGACAACACGCCGTTTGCTATGGAACGCGGCTTCGTCAATGTGATGGATCGCCAAAACCAACCGTTTGAACATGAAACCGCTGGCCGGGGCGTTGTCTTTGAAAATGATGACAGCCTCAGTCACCTCAAGGTAGTCCGTGCCGCTGAAAACCTGGGCAACCGCCTGGCGGATCTTGGGCGACAGGCACTCTCGGGGGTTGCCCGCTTCGTAGGCAAGGATGACCCCGAGCAAGCACTTGATGAAACGCTCGACCGGGTGGAGCAAACCCGCGCTCAGGCGAGCGCGGTTGCTCGCCAGCAAGGTGACGCGTTGTCCGACGAGCTAAATGCTTCGCGCCCCAGTGTGGCCTATATCGAGAGCCTTGATTTGCAATCTGTACCGTTACCTCAAGGTGCCAGGCAAAGCCTTCAGCAAGACCCCCAGGCCCAGCAGCGCAGCGACTCCTTCAAGGCCATGGAAGAAAAAGCCCGCGGCCTCAACCCGTCGGCCAGCATCGGCGAAGCCTCGCAAACCGGGCGCAAGGCCACCAGCGGGATGGTCATTGACGTGGACGACCACCACATCCTGCAGAAGGTCGGCCAGACCGATCAGTTCGTCATCCATGACCGCCGCGACGTCGACCCCAGCCGCAACTTCCAGGTGGGCAAGAGCACCGCGATCGTCAATGAGAAAGGTATCGGTGAAGTGGCCCGCGAAGTGGCGCCGAAACTGGAGCTGGACATGGGGCTGTCTCAAGCGATGCGTCGGTGAGGGTTCATAACTGAATCAGGCGATGCGGTGGGCGATCTGATTTTTACGTTGAACAAGCACGGATCACTGCAGTTATTCGTAGGGATATGAGATGAGTGAATCCAGACAGCTCACCGTGTACTTTGACGGCACCGGAAACAACAAGGACCAGGCCACTCCAGAAGGGACGCAAACCAACGTTGCACGTTTGTATGAGCGCTGGCCACAGGTTTCTCGGTATTCTTCGATCCACCCAAGGCGGCTCTGGCTGTGCAACGACATTGAACAAGGACCCGCCTCGAGGCGCAGGCATGGAGAATGAGATTGAACGGTAATACCATCGGTGCGAACGCATCCATTAACGGCAACGCCTCTTGCCACACCCAGGGCCTTTGGTCGCGACTGCGCCTGAGCTCGCTCGCACCTGTCGTGTTGGCAGCCTGCGTGCTCCTGCCTGCCACTTCATCAGAGCTTCAAGCGAAGGATATTTCCATGCAAGACAACCAAAGCCAATACCAACCTTATACCCTTGGCATGAAGCTGCCCGATGGGGTTTTTCCCCCAATGAAGGGCTACACCCATGGCGACCTGATCGCCGCAGCCCAGGCGCGCGTGGAAGCGTTCATGAAGGCCCAGAAGGTTGACCCGACATTGATCCGTGAGTCGTTGATCGCTCTGGCTACCCATTTGAATACCAGGCTTGAGAAAGAAGGCGCCGAATATCAGATCTCCAGTTGGTATCAAAAACCCTACGACGATCTTGAGGCGCGTAATCGCAGTGTTGAGCGTTTGGGTGAGCACTTCGGCGGTGTTGCCGTGGATGGCGCTGCGGACTCCCTCGAAGGGTCGCCGCTGCTCTATAAAGGCCGCGAGTTCTGCTCGGACCTGATAGGTGCGGCAGGTGATGGTGTCCACGACCTGATCGTCACCCTGAACAAGCCAGGGGCCTGAGTCGGGTATCAATCCCACCGCAGATTTATGGCGTACTCACCCAGCAACATAGGGATATGAGATGGGCGACACAATGCGTTTTAACGTGTATTTCGACGGCACTGGAAACAACAAGGACTTAAATGCGCCTGAAGGCACGCAGACCAACGTAGCTCGGCTCTTCGAGCTGGACACGGCCAAAGGCACCAATCTGGCGCGCAACTCAGGGCATGCCCCGCAGCAGTACGATGCCCAGGACCGCTCCGGCCAATCGGAAAAAGTCTACTTCGACGGGGTTGGCAGCCAGGGCAAAACCTCTGCTCGCTCGGCGCTGGAGGGCGGTACCGGGCTAGGTGGCCAGGAACGCATCGAGCAAGCCTACGACGCCATCGTGGCCTTTCACAATAAGTACCCCGACCAGAAGGTCGACGTGAATATTGTCGGCTTCAGCCGCGGTGCGGCGCAGTCCCGCGCACTGGCCAACGAGTTTATCGAGCGTGGTGTACCCAAGCTGGATGAGCAGGGCAAGGCTACTGGCGAATTTCTGATCCCGCCGGGGCAAGCCCATGTGAACAAACTTGGCATCTTCGATACCGTGGCTTCATACGGTAACGCGATGTCGGATACCCACCTGGGCAAAAACCTGGAAATCGGCAAGAACGTCGATTCGACTACCCATCTGGTGGCGGCGAATGAATATCGTGACACTTTCCGCCTGACCAGCGCCCTGCGCAACGACGACAGTTCGCGTATTGAAGAGATCCTATTCGCAGGTGCACATTCGCAGGTGGGGGGGGGTTACAAAGACGACGTGCTGGCGGCAGGGCCGCTTGCGTTGATGTACGACCGTCTGCAGTCGGCCGGTATCGAGATGAAACCGATGCAGCAGGAGGACCTGCAGCGCATCGGTCAGTACAACGATGTCATCAAAAACCCGGAGAAGGTCCAGGAAGCGCTGATCGATTCGCGACTGATCAACGGTAAGGATGCGTTCACCCGAGGGACCGATGGCTCTTACCAGAAGCTGGACAATACGCCTTTCCCGATGGAGCGCGGAACGATCAATGTCTTCGATCGCCAGGCGCATCCTTTCGATCATGCGACCAATGGGCGGGGTGTGGTATTTGAGAACGATAACTCGCTGAGTAAGTTGGAAATCCAGCGCGGCGCTGAAACGGTGGGCGCATGGTTCAGTGAGGCCGCGGGAAAGATCAAGGACAGCACTGCCGAGTTCTTTGGCCTGAACAGCCGAGCTACGGCTAACGAGGCCTATCAGCAAAATGGCTTTGACGCTCAACTGCAGCGTATGGAGCAGGCCAAGGCGATGAGCCAAAGCACAGCGCTACAAGAGTCGATTACTAACTCTCGACCCGATAGCAACGCCATCGAAAAGCTCAACCTGCAACCTGTGCCATTTCCCAAGGACCTCAAGCAAGGCCAACAGCTAGATACCCAGGCCCAACAGCGCAGCGACTCGTTCAAGGCCATGGAAGAAAAAGCCCGCGGCCTGAACCCGTCGGGCAGCATTGGCGAAGCCTCGCAAACCGGGCGCAAGGCCACCAGCGGGATGGTCATTGACGTGGACGACCATCACATCCTGCAGAAGGTCGGCCAGACCGATCAGTTCGTCATCCATGACCGCCGCGACGTCGACCCCAGCCGCAATTTCCAGTTGGGCAAGAGCACCGCGATCGTCAATGAGAAAGGTATCGGTGAAGTGGCCCGCGAAGTGGCGCCGAAACTGGAGCTGGACATGGGGCTGTCGCAGGCGATGCGTCGGTGAGTGAGTTCCTTAAAACCGGCACGGTTGCTGCGCGGCAAGGACAGCATGCGTTCGCCCTGCCTCGCCTGCAACTGGCCGACGGTGCCCTGGAGGCATTGAAGTGGCTCGCGTTGCTGCTGATGACCGGCGACCACGTGAACAAGTACCTGTTCAACGAGACTCTGCCGTACCTGTTCGAGGCGGGGCGGCTGGCGATGCCGCTGTTCGTGGTGGTACTGGCCTGCAACCTGGCGCGCGCGGGTGCGCTGGCAAATGGCGCCTACCGTCGCACCGCGCAGCGCCTGTGCCTGTTTGGCGTGCTGGCGACACCACCTTTCATTGCCCTGGGCGGGCTGCTGTATGGCGGCTACCCGTTGAACATCCTGTTCACCCTGCTGGTGATTACCCTGGCGACTGCCGCGTGTGAGCGCGCGTCGGCGGGGCGGCCGCTGTACTGGGCTGTGGCGCTGCTGGTATTCGTGGTGGGTGGGGCGCTGGTCGAGTTCTGGTGGCCGGCCGTGCTGCTGGGGCTGTGCGTTGGGTGGTACGTGCGGCGCCCGAATGCCTTGGCGGGCGTGGGTATCCTGGTCTCGCTCGTGGCCCTGTCGCCAATCAACGGCAATGCCTGGGCGCTCTCCGCCCTGCCCTTGTTGCTGGCAGCCATGTGGGTGCAGCCGAAGTTGCCGCGCTGGCGCTGGTTGTTCTATGCCTATTACCCCTTGCACCTGCTGGCGCTATTGCTGATCCGCATCCCGATGGCCAAAGCCGGTTACCTCTTCCTGATATGAAGCACGAGCCCATGGACGAATCGAAGAAAGTGAAGCTCCCGCAAGGTGACGACGGGCTTGGCCTCGAAGCCCAGGCGCAGGCGCTGGCTGCCGAGCAAACGGCCCTGCTTGAGGGTGGCTCGGTGCAGGCGCGGTACAACCAGGCATTGGGCGAATACGTCGAGCAGAAGGCCGACCAGTGCGCTGCCCTTGAGCAGCGCCTGGAAGGCCTGGTGGATCGCCAGCAGGCGCAACTGCAACAAAACCTGGCCCAGCGCCCTGGCTGGATTGCCTTGCCATCCACTCGCGCGGCCTGGGACCAGGCCAACCAGCGCTGCCAGGCGCGCTTGCAGCAGCTGCAGTTGCGCCTGGAGCGGGTGCAGGACCTGCACAACGGCATGGGCCTGTACACTCCGCTGCTCGAAGAGCTGGCGGTGCGCAAGCTGCGCGCCGAACAGCCCGAGCTTGCCGAACAGTGGAGCCTGCAGCGTCAGGCCGAGCGCTCTCTGACCGAGGCGCAGCGGCGTACCCAGGCCCAGGAGCTTGGGCGTTCGCGTACCTCATCGCCCTGAACCGGCACTCTCTCTTTCCATTCCTTCGTTCACGGAGCGAACCCATGAAACACAACAACGCCGTCGGCCCGCAGATACGCGGTGGCCAGCGCAGCAGCGGCAGCACCTGGCAGGCTTTGCTGGCGATCTTCTTCCTGCTGGCCGGCCTTGCCACCGCCACCCAGTACTTCGCCTACCTGTTCCAGTACCACGTAGCGCTGGGGGCCAACCTGAATGGCGTCTACGCGCCCTGGATGATCCTGGTGTGGGCGGCCAACTGGTCGGGCCAGTATCAGGACTCGCTGATGCGCGCCGGTTCGCTTGGCATGCTGGTCAGTGGCGTGGGCATGATGGCGCTGATGGTCATCCGCCTGATCAACAGCAACAGCGCCAAAGGCAATGCGTTTCTGCACGGCTCGGCGCGCTGGGGCGAGCGCAAGGACATCGAAAGCGCCGGCTTGCTGGCCGACGAAGGCGTGTACGTCGGTGCCTGGCTGGACAAGCGCAACAAGCTGCATTACCTGCGCCACAACGGCCCCGAGCACATCCTCACCTTCGCCCCGACCCGCAGCGGCAAGGGGGTCGGCCTGGTGATCCCGACCTTGCTGTCGTGGAAGCACAGCGCGGTGATCACCGACCTCAAGGGCGAGCTGTGGGCGTTGACCGCCGGCTGGCGGCAGCAGCATGCCGGCAACCGGGTGCTGCGCTTCGAGCCGGCCACGGCCAATGGCTGCGTGGGCTGGAACCCGCTGGAAGAAATCCGCCTGGGCACCGAGTTCGAAGTGGGCGACGTGCAGAACCTCGCCACGCTGATCGTCGACCCGGACGGCAAGGGCCTCAACGACCACTGGCAGAAGACTTCGCAGGCCATGCTGGTCGGCTGCATCCTGCACCTGTGCTACCGCTCGCTGGACGAAGGTGGCGTGGCCAGCCTGCCGGCGCTGGACGCCCTGCTCGCCGACCCGTCGCGGCCAATCAGCGAGCTGTGGGAGGAGATGACCCACTACGGCCACCTGGACGGCGAAAACCACCCGCTGGTGGGTTCTGCCGCACGCGACATGCTCGACCGGCCAGCGGAAGAGGCCGGTTCGGTGCTCTCCACGGCCAAGTCCTACCTGTCGCTGTTCCGCGACCCGATCGTGGCGCGCAACGTCGCTCGCTCGGAGTTCAAGATCCGCGACCTGATGAATCACGACGACCCGGTCAGCCTGTTCATCATCACCCAGCCCAACGACAAGGCGCGCCTGCGCCCGCTGGTGCGGATCCTGGTGAACATGATCGTGCGCCTGCTAGCGGACAAGATGGACTTCGAGGACGGCCGGCCCAAGGCGCACTACAAGCACCGGCTGCTGATGATGCTTGACGAGTTCCCGAGCCTGGGCAAGCTCGACATCATGCAGGAGTCGCTGGCCTTTGTTGCCGGTTACGGCATCAAGTGCTACCTGATCATCCAGGACCTGTCGCAGTTGCAGGAATTCTACGGGCAGAACGAGAGCATCACCTCCAACTGCCACATCCAGAACGCCTACCCGCCTAACCGCGTGGAAACGGCCGAACACCTGTCCAAGCTCACCGGGCAGACCACTATCGTCAAGGAGCAGATCACTACCAGCGGGCGCCGCTCCAGCGCGCTGCTGGGCCAGGTGTCGCGGACCATCCAGGAAGTGCAGCGGCCGCTGCTGACCACTGACGAGGCCCTACGCATGCCCGGGCCACGCAAGGATAGCCAGGGCAATATCGAGGAACCCGGCGACATGGTGGTGTATTGCGCCGGTTACCCGGCGTTCTATGGCAAGCAGCCGCTGTACTTCCAGGACCCGATTTTCCTGGCCCGCGCCAAAGTGCCTGCACCGCGTGAAAGCGACCGCACCATCGACATACGTGGCACGGCGACACCGGCATGAGGCGACCGCTGAGCGTGGCAGCAGTGCTGGCCATCCTGGCGTTGCTGGTATTGCCGCTTGTGTTGCGCAGCGGCGCGAGGATTAACATCACCAGCAGCTTCCCGCCGGGCATCTACTGGGTTGTAGACAAGGCACCGGTAAAAGGCGACCTGGTGATGTTCTGCCCGCCCCAGCAGCCGGTTTTCGACCTGGCCCATACGCGCGGTTACCTGAGCAGCGGGCCCTGCCCGGGGGGTTACATGCGCATGATCAAGCGCCTGGTCGCGGTGCCAGGCGACGAAGTGCTGATCGCCGCCGAGGGGGTCAGTGTCAACGGCCAGCTGCAGGCTCGCAGCCAGCCGTTACCGCAGGACCCCAGCGGGCGCAGCATGCCGCACCCTTCATCGGCAAATTTTCGACTGGGCAATGGCCAGGTGCTGATGCTCTCCGATTACAGCCGGTTGTCGTTCGATGGCCGCTATTTCGGTGCAGTGCCGCAGGCACAGCTGGACGAAGTCGTCCAACCTTGGCTGGTGTGGAACAGCACGCCCCGGTAAACCCGGGGCAGGTCAGCCTCAGTAATACTCATCCCAGTAAATAATTACAGTAATGGTACTTGGCAGTTGATGGTTTTTTGCTATTATCCAATTCCCGCCTTTCATATCTGGAACACCCGTTCTAGAGCCTCCGAATTAAGTTTCAGTTAAGTTTTCCCCGCTAGCGTAGGAAACCAGTCCACGAAGACTGTGATCTATGGCCTGTGCGTGTCATCTAATTCCTCGCATAGCCAGAATCTTTCACCGGTAAAATGGATTTACCAACTCACCGTCAAGAGGATGAATCATGCCCGTCAAGGACCCATCCAAGGTCGTTCCGCAGGCCCCCGCGGAGAGCGCCGATGCCGCCCTCAAGCACATCGTCGACGGCTTCCTGCGTTTCCACCATGACGTCTTCCCCGAGCAGCAAGAGCTGTTCAAGAAGCTCGCCACCGCGCAAACGCCGCGCGCCATGTTCATCACCTGTGCCGACTCGCGCATCGTCCCCGAGCTGATCACCCAGAGCTCGCCAGGCGACCTGTTCGTGACCCGTAACGTTGGCAACGTGGTACCGCCGTATGGCCAGATGAACGGCGGCGTTTCCAGCGCCATCGAGTACGCCGTGTCGGCGCTGGGCGTGCACCACATCATCATCTGTGGCCACTCCGACTGCGGCGCGATGCGTGCGGTACTCAACCCGCAATCGCTGGCCAAGATGCCGACCGTTTCCGCCTGGCTGCGTCATGCCGAAGTGGCACGCACCGTGGTCGAGAACAACTGCTCCTGCGGCAGCGAGCATGAAACCATGCAGGTGCTGACCCGCGAAAACGTCATTGCCCAGTTGCACCACCTGCGCACCCACCCGTCGGTGGCGTCGCGCCTTGCGGCTGGCGAGCTGTACATCCATGGTTGGGTCTATGACATCGAGACCAGCCGGATCGAAGCCTACGATGCCGCCAGCGACAGCTTCATGCCCCTGGCCGCCGGTGAGCCGGTGCCCTGCGCGACTCCGAGAGGCCGCTACTAAGCGACCCATCCACCGCTAGAACCTTGATAGCCGGCTGCACCCCGCAGGGGTGTGGCGCGGCCTTCGGCTGCCTTGAATTCCCTGACTGCCCTGCCGGCATGCTCGCTGGCGGCCCGCGCCTGCGCGTTTGTCAGGGGCCAAACGTGCCCATGGCCAGAGGAAAGGCCATGTGACAGAGAAAGGAGAAACACGGTGAACATTACACAGTTGAAAGCGGCCTTGCCGCGAGAGTTGCTGGCGTCGGTTGTGGTCTTCCTGGTGGCCCTGCCCTTGTGCATGGGCATTGCGATCGCTTCGGGCATGCCTCCTGCCAAAGGCCTGATAACCGGCATCATCGGCGGTATCGTGGTGGGCTTTCTGGCCGGTTCGCCACTGCAGGTCAGTGGCCCTGCCGCGGGCTTGGCCGTGCTGGTGTTCGAACTGGTGCGCCAACACGGCGTTGCCATGCTCGGGCCGATCCTGCTGCTGGCGGGGGTGTTGCAATTGCTGGCCGGGCGTTTGCGCCTGGGCTGCTGGTTCCGCGTCACCGCCCCGGCGGTGGTGTACGGCATGCTGGCAGGTATCGGTGTGCTGATCGTGCTGTCACAGGTGCATGTGATGTTCGACACCGCGCCGCAACCTTCGGGCTTGCAGAACCTGATCGGGTTCCCCGCTACAGTGGCTAGCGCCCTGCCCTTTGAAAGTGCCGGCAGTGGCTGGCAGGCCGGCCTGCTCGGTGTGGGGACCATCGCCGTGATGTGGGGTTGGGAACGCTTGCGGCCACAGCGGCTGCGGTTCGTACCTGGGGCCTTGCTCGGTGTGGCGGGCATGACGTTGGTCAGCATGTGGCTGGCACTGCCCGTCAATCGCGTGCAAGTGCCGGCAGACTTGACCGAGGCCATCGACTGGCTGCGCCCCGAAGATTTGCTGCAACTGGCTGATCCGACCTTGCTGGTGGCCGCCTTCGCCCTGGCTTTCATCGCCAGTGCCGAAACGCTGTTGTCTGCCGCGGCGGTGGACCGCATGCACAGCGGCCAGCGCTCGGACTTCGACCGTGAACTCTCCGCGCAGGGTATCGGCAACATGCTATGCGGTGTATTGGGCGCGCTGCCGATGACCGGAGTGATCGTCCGCAGTTCGGCCAATGTGCAGGCAGGCGCGCAAACCCGTGCATCGGCGATCCTCCACGGCTTGTGGCTGTTGGCTTTCGTGGTGGTATTGAGCAGTGTGCTGCAGCAGATCCCGGTGGCAAGCCTGGCGGGCGTGCTGGTTTACACCGGTATCAAGTTGGTCGACTTCAAGGCCTTTCGTGGGCTTGGCCGCTACGGTCGCATGCCCATGTTCACCTATGCAGCTACCGCGCTGGCGATCATCTTCACGGACCTGCTGACCGGTGTACTGCTGGGCTTTGCCCTGACGCTGCTGAAGCTGGCACTCAAAGCGGCCCGCCTGAAGATCAACCTGCTCAGCCTGGACCGGCCGGGGCACATGGAGCTGCGGCTCACCGGCGCCGCCACCTTTCTCAAGGTGCCGGCACTGACCCAGGTGCTGGAAACGGTGCCCCCTGGCACTCAGCTGCACGTACCTCTGGCCAACCTCAGTTACATCGACCACTCGGTACTGGAGTTACTGGAAGATTGGGGGCGTACACAGCGCAGCGCCGGATCACGCCTGCTCATAGAGCCGCGTGGGCTCAAGCGGCGTATCGAAGGGGGCTTGCGCACTGCGGCAGAGTGTTGAGGTCAGTCTTCCTCGACGACACGCATGGAGGGCGAGCCGGGCCAGGTACCGTACAGGTTGATGGTCCGGCTGCCGCCAACCCACTGGCTGAGGGGCGTCGCCCAGTGCCGCTTCAACGTTTGATTGGCGCCCAGGTTGACGAATTCGGCGCTGAAGTCGAGATTCCTGGCGCCGAGCGGAATGGTGAAGTTATGCGACAGGCCGCCGGAAATGGTCATCGGGCCAACCGTGGTGCGGCGTTCACCTGGCAGATCATAGGCAATCGATACCTTGGTGATGTAGGTGGTGGCGGAAGTGGCCTTGCTGTCGACATGCAGTTGCAAGCTGCCAACTTTGCGCACCCAGATCGGAATGATCATTCTGTCGGGGCCAAAAGAGGCAAAGCTGTAGGCCACAGGCAGCGGGATGGTCGCAACCTGGCCATCTTGAGCAGGCAGCGTGTGCGATTCCACCGAAGCGGTATCGCGGATGGAAATGAACGTTGCCCCACCTTTGCCTGAAATACCGTCTTCGCCCAGCAAGGTGTTCAGGCCGCTGGCTGAACCCGAAAGGGCGAATTTGGCATTCTTGCTCTTGGCCCCGGCATTCACGCCGCTACTGGCCAGAATGACGCTCGTTACCACGCCAAAACCTTCTGCAATCCTGCCATTGCTGGCCATGCCGACTTTCTCGGCCTGTGCATATAGCCAATCGTACTGGTCGTGGATCAAGGCCAGGTCACTCAGACGTTGCTCACCATGAAGGGCAAACTCCGAAGCGATCGACTCCTCTTTACCGAAGTTCCACTCTAGCGTCAGGTCTGGCTTGACCTGAGCGCCGGTGGCAGGGTCGATCACCGTCCCTGAAACATTGGCCTTGGTCTCCCTGCGTGATACGTCCTTGGAGCTGATGGCCCAGCGGCGCCCTTGCTGAACATTGGAAATCTGCACGGTGGGCAACGCTTCGTTGACCAGGGTGAAATCGCCGGAAGCCGGGTCGATGATGCCTACTGCACCGGGTTTGATGACCGGGTTGAGGGCCCAGTTGCCCCAAAGGGTGGAGCGGCTGCCGCGTAACAGGTCCGTGTAAAGCCTGTTCCATTTGATGCTCATGGTTCTTCCTCGCCTTGTTAGGTCAATGCCTACCCGATAGGGGGCGGGAAGAATCTATCCGTGCGCGGTACAGCCGATCAGTTGGAGCCTGTTCCCATGGGGCTGCTGGCAGCGCTCAGGCCGGCTGGCCCAGTTCGACACCCAGCTGGCGCGACAGGCATGGCCAGCGTTTCCAGGCCTCGCCAGTCTTCGGGCTGCTCAAGGTTTCCCGGTAGGCTTCTACGGATTCGGTAGCAAAGCTTTCCTCGTTGAGCATTTCATCCACCGAATGGTGCACCACCTCATCGAGCTGGTTGGCGAAGGTCTCTCCGATCAGTTGATGGGCAATCAAGTTGGCCATGGTGGTATCGAATGGGATCAGTGGTTGCTGGAAGTGGCGGATATAAAGGTCGTTCACCTCCTCCACCAGACGGTGCGCCAGGTAGGCTTCATCCAGCAGGCAGTCCAGGCCCACGTGCCCTTGCATCACGCTCGGCGGCTGCAGGAAATAGGCTTCGGCGATCTTCAGTACAGGTTTGATCTGCGACTCGATACCGGCCTCGAGCGCCACCGCGTGGGCAGCCTCCAGCAACTCCGGCACCTGGTCGATATAGGCGCTGACGAAGCGCGCCAAAGTACCCTGGGCGTCCTGCTCAGGCAGTTGGATCGAGGGGTGCAGATGGGGCAGTTGCAGCTCGAGACGCTCTTTCAGTTGGCCGGTATGGCGTTCGTGATCGTGGGCTTGGCTTATTTGCTCGCGTACAGCAGCGATGTTCATGACAACTCCAGGGACAATACGTTTCAAACGGAAGACACTAAATTAGCTCGGTATACAGAATACCTAAGACGCATTTGTTATAAATCGCGCAAACGTGTGCGCTGTTGGGTATATGCAGATGCCACCATTATGCCACTTAGCGTCTAGAGCAGGCCTTGCAGGCGATTTCGCGATTTCATGAAGATCATTTCACCTGCGTCGTTGCGTGCCATTGGTCGCTGTCTATACTCGGGTTGAACGTGATTCGCTGATGAGGCCCGACTGCTTTTCGCAGGGGCTCGGTCGTCGAAGCCAGGCAGTCTTGACCGCCGTTCCCTCTTGCCGCAGGCCACGCCTCCGGGACAACAAGAATTAGAAGGGGAACCCGCAATGATGCGACATCCACCAGTCTGGATGGGCCTCCTGTTGTGGTTGGTTTTAGGTCAGGCCAACGCCGCCTGGACCGTGAACATGGCGCCGGGGGCGACGGAAGTCTCCAACGCCGTGTTCGACCTGCACATGACCATCTTCTGGATCTGCGTGATCATCGGCGTCGTGGTGTTCGGCGCGATGTTCTGGTCCATGGTCATCCACCGCCGTTCCACCGGCCAGCAAGCTGCGCATTTTCACGAGCACACCTGGGTGGAAATCCTGTGGACCGTGGTCCCCTTGCTCATCCTGGTGGCCATGGCCATCCCCGCCACCAAGACCCTGATCGATATCTACGACGCCAGCGAATCGGACATTGATATCCAGGTTACGGGCTACCAGTGGAAATGGCACTACAAATACCTGGGCCAGGACGTGGAGTTTTTCAGCAACCTGGCCACCCCTGCCGACCAGATCCAGAACAAGGCGCCCAAGGATGAGCACTACCTGCTTGAGGTCGACCAGCCGCTGGTGCTGCCGGTAGGGGCGAAAGTGCGCTTTCTGGTGACGGCCGCCGACGTGATCCATTCCTGGTGGGTACCGGCTTTCGCGGTCAAGCGTGACGCCATCCCAGGCTTTGTCAATGAAGCCTGGACGCGCGTCGAGAAGCCCGGCATCTATCGCGGCCAATGCACCGAACTGTGTGGCAAGGACCACGGTTTCATGCCGGTGGTGGTGGAGGTCAAGTCCAAGGCCGACTACGACACCTGGCTCGGCGAGCGCAAGGCCGAGGCGGCCAAACTCAAGGAGCTGACCAGCAAGGAATGGACCCTTGAAGAGTTGGTCGCGCGCGGCGACAAGGTTTACCACACCACCTGCGTGGCCTGTCACCAGGCCGAAGGCCAGGGCTTGCCGCCGATGTTCCCGGCTCTCAAGGGCTCGAAGATCGCCACCGGCCCCATAGAGGCCCACCTGAACATCGTCTTCCATGGCAAGCCCGGCACCTCCATGGCGGCCTTCGGCAAGCAGCTGTCTGAGGTCGATATCGCCGCCGTGGTCACCTACGAGCGCAACGCCTGGGGCAATGACAAAGGCGACATGGTCACACCGAAGGACGTGCTGGCGCTCAAGCAGGCACAAGCGCAATGAACCGGGTTACTCGCGGCAGTCAGTGGGCTGCAGGAGACAGGACATGAGTGCAGTGATCGACGACCACGCCCACGGCCATGAGCATGCCCACGGCCCGGCAAAGGGCCTGATGCGCTGGGTGCTGACCACCAACCACAAGGACATCGGCACGATGTACCTGTGGTTCAGCTTCATCATGTTCCTCCTTGGCGGCTCGTTCGCCATGGTGATACGCGCCGAACTGTTCCAGCCCGGGCTGCAGATCGTCGAGCCGGCATTTTTCAACCAGATGACCACCATGCACGGCCTGATCATGGTGTTCGGCGCAGTGATGCCGGCCTTCGTCGGCTTGGCCAACTGGATGATCCCGCTGATGATCGGCGCGCCGGACATGGCCCTGCCGCGGATGAACAACTTCAGTTTCTGGCTGCTGCCGGCAGCGTTTCTGATGCTGGTATCGACCCTGTTCAGCCCTGGTGGCGGGCCGAACTTTGGCTGGACCTTCTACGCCCCGCTATCGACCACCTATGCCCCCGCCAGCGTGACCTTCTTCATCTTTGCCATCCACTTGATGGGTATCAGTTCGATCATGGGGGCCATCAACGTCATCGCCACCATTCTCAACCTGCGCGCACCGGGCATGACCCTGATGAAAATGCCGCTGTTCGTCTGGACCTGGCTGATCACGGCCTTCCTGCTGATCGCGGTGATGCCGGTGCTGGCCGGTGTGGTGACCATGATGCTGATGGATATCCACTTTGGCACCAGCTTCTTCAGTGCCGCCGGTGGCGGTGACCCGGTGCTGTTCCAGCATGTGTTCTGGTTCTTCGGCCACCCAGAGGTGTACATCATGATCCTGCCGGCCTTCGGCGCGGTCAGCTCGATCATCCCGGCGTTCTCGCGCAAGCCGCTGTTCGGCTACACCTCGATGGTCTATGCCACGGGTGCGATCGCCTTCCTGTCGTTCATCGTCTGGGCGCACCACATGTTCGTGGTCGGCATCCCGGTGGTGGGTGAGTTGTTCTTCATGTACGCGACCATGCTCATTGCCGTGCCCACCGGGGTGAAGGTGTTCAACTGGGTCAGCACCATGTGGGAAGGCTCGCTGACCTTCGAGACGCCGATGCTGTTCGCCATCGCCTTCGTCATATTGTTCACCATCGGTGGGTTCTCCGGGCTGATGCTGGCCATCGCGCCGGCAGACTTCCAGTACCACGACACCTACTTCGTGGTGGCGCACTTCCATTACGTGCTGGTGCCTGGGGCGATCTTCGGCATCTTCGCCTCGGCCTATTACTGGCTGCCGAAGTGGACCGGCCACATGTACGACGAAACCCTCGGCAAGCTGCATTTCTGGCTGTCGTTCATCGGCATGAACCTGGCCTTCTTCCCCATGCACTTCGTTGGCCTGGCCGGCATGCCGCGGCGCATTCCTGACTACAACCTGCAGTTCGCCGACTTCAACATGGTGTCATCGGTCGGTGCGTTCATGTTTGGTGCCACGCAGATCTTCTTCCTGTTCATCGTCATCAAGTGCATTCGCGGCGGCGCGCCGGCCCCGGCCAAACCCTGGGATGGTGCAGAGGGCCTTGAGTGGTCGGTCCCTTCGCCGGCGCCGTATCACACCTTCCAGACGCCACCGGATGTGAAATAGGTAACCGCCCATGACCGGCCAACCGCTCAAACGTCTGGTGCTGCGCCTGCTGATGCTGACGGTGGTGATGTTCGCCTTCGGCTTTGCCCTGGTGCCGATCTACGACGTCATGTGCAGGGCCTTCGGCATCAATGGCAAGACCGGCGGGCAGTATGAGGGTAGCCAGGTCAGCGATCCGACGCGTTCGGTGCGGGTGCAGTTCATGTCGACCAATGCCGGCGACATGGTCTGGGACTTCTATGCCACTGCCGACCAGCTCGCGGTCAACCCGGGGGCCGTCAACCAGATGATCTTCGTGGCTCACAACACCACTGACCGGCCGATGAGCGCCCAGGCCGTACCCAGCATCACACCGGCCGAGGCCGCGGCGTATTTCCACAAGACCGAGTGCTTCTGCTTTACCCAGCAGGTGCTGCAGCCCGGCGAACGTATCGAGATGCCTGTGCGCTTCATCGTCGACCGGGACCTGCCGGCCAGCGTGAAGCACCTGACACTGGCCTACACCTTGTTCGACATCACCGCTCGCCACCCGCCGGTCGCGCATGTCGCGCCCCAGGACGTTCAGGGCGCCCGTTAAGGGAAGGAGAACAGCAATGGCAAGTCATGACCACTACTACGTCCCTGCGCAGAGCAAGTGGCCGATCATTGCCACCATCGGCATGTTCGTCACGGTGTACGGCCTTGGCACGTGGTTCAACGACCTCAAGGCTGGCCACCCCGACTCCCATGGGCCGCTGATTTTCTTCGTCGGTGCCCTGCTGCTGGCCTACATGCTGTTCGGCTGGTTCGGGGCGGTCGTTAAGGAAAGCCACGCCGGGCTGTATAGCGCGCAGCTGGACCGCTCGTTCCGCTGGGGCATGAGCTGGTTCATCTTCTCCGAGGTGATGTTCTTCCTGGCCTTCTTTGGCGCGTTGTTCTACGTGCGGGTACTGGCCGGGCCATGGCTCGGTGGTGAAGGCGACAAGGGGGTCGCACACATGCTGTGGCCCAGTTTCGAATTCACCTGGCCCCTGCTCAATACCCCGGACCCCAAGCTGTTCCCGCCGGCCAAGGACGTCATCGACCCTTGGCACCTGCCTTTGATCAACACCATTTTGCTGGTCAGTTCGAGCGTGACCATCACCATCGCCCACCATGCACTGCGACGTGACCACCGTGGGGCGCTGAAGCTGTGGATGGCAATCACCATCCTGCTGGGGTTGAGCTTCATCGCGCTGCAGGCCTACGAATACTTCGAGGCCTACACCAAGTTGGGCCTGACGCTGGGCTCGGGGATCTACGGCGCAACCTTCTTCATGCTCACAGGCTTCCACGGTGCCCACGTTACCTTGGGCACGATCATTTTGATCGTCATGTTCGTGCGCATCCTGCGTGGGCACTTCAACCCGGACAAACACTTCGGCTTCGAGGCGGCAAGCTGGTATTGGCACTTCGTCGATGTGGTGTGGGTCGGTTTGTTCATCTTTGTATATGTGCTGTGAAGGGCGACGCAGCCCTTGTAGGAGCGGCCTTGTGTCGCGAAAGGGCCGCAGCGCGGACCCTGGATGTCGGCTCAAACGCATAAAGTGCCGGGGCTGCTCTGCAGCCCTTTCGCGACACAAGGCCGCTCCTACAAGTGGCGCAGAGAGGCTCAGAAAGGAGCGTGGGAGACCAGCTGGCCACTGATGAGGCCATAAGCAACCAGGGCGATGGTCAGGCAGGCCAAGGTGACACGCACGGTCAGTGCCTTGAGCAGGCGGGTCGAGTTCTCATCGTCCTTGACCAGAAACACCAGGCCGCTGAACAGGCTGGCAATGGTGGCCAACAGCATCATGACGATCGCGGCCTTGAGCATGGCGTTTCTCCGGGGGGATGCGGTGATGTGGATAAGTATAGCGAGGCGCCCGTGAGGCCGTTTCGCCCGGGCTGGGTACCCACCCTGGTAGTGCTTGCGCTGCTGCCGGGGTTGATTGCCCTTGGCTGCTGGCAATTGGGCCGAGCCGACGAAAAGCGCGCATTGCTGGCCAACCATGCCGAGCGCAGCGTCGACGCGCCGCTTTCCGCGGCCCAGTTGCAGTTGAGCAACGATACCGCCTTCCGCCGTGTGCACCTCTACGGCCGTTTCGATGCCGAGCACAGCGTGCTGCTGGACAATCGCATGCGCGACGGCCAGGCAGGCGTCGAGTTGCTGCAGCCCTTTCTCGACCAGCCCAGCGGCTTGTGGCTGTTGGTCAACCGCGGGTGGCTGCCCTGGCCCGACCGCCGCGTACCGGTGCCCTTCGACACCCCTGCGCAGGCTCTGGCCCTGGATGCCTCGGTATACGTAGCGCCCGGCAGCACCTTTCAATTGCACCCCGACCCCGTTGGCGGCCAATGGCCGCACCTGCTGACGGTCGTGAACCCCACACAACTGTGGCAACAGCTTCGGCGCGAAGGGTTCGCCCATGAATTGCGCCTGCAGCCCGGCCCGGCGGCTTACCGCCTGGACTGGCCGGTGGTCGCCATGGGCCCGGAAAAACACCTGGGTTATGCGGTGCAATGGTTCGCCCTGGCCACCGCACTGGTGCTGCTCTACCTCTACTTTGGCTGGCACAACAAAAAGGAGAACCGCCATGGCCGCCACCACCACTCCACTGGACCTGCCTGAACGTCGCAAACCCAGGGCCCGCGGGCGTTTGCAGCTGATCCTGATTCTGCTGGTGGTGCTCGGCCCGATGATCCTGGCCACCAGCATGTACAAGCTCAAGTTCTGGGTGCCGGAAGGCCGAAGCTATCACGGGACGATGATCGGCAATGGCCAGAGCCGCAGCGATATCGGCATCGCTGGCGAAGACGCACGTTGGCAACTGCTGGTCAGCGCCCCAGAAAGCTGTGCCGAAGACTGCCAGCGCCTGGTTTACCTGGCGCGGCAGATCCAGATTGGCCTTGGCCGGGACGCCAGCCGTGCCAGCCATGCCCTGGCCGCTGCCCAACCGTTGAGTGCCGGCTACCAGGCCTTGCTGGGGCGCGAGTACCCACAGCTGCAGCGTTATCCACTCGATACACAGCGCTACCTTCAGAAGGTAGGAGACCCCGCGCCGCAGCTGTGGATCGTCGACCCGCACGGCAACCTGGTGCTGCGCTATGACGGCAAGGTCAGCGGCAAGCATGTACTGGATGACCTGCGCCACCTGCTCAAGCTGTCCAACATCGGCTAGGAGCCCTGCCATGGCCAGACCCGGATTCCGCCTCGCTGTGTTCGCCACCCTGCTGGCGCTGCTGGTCGTACTGCTCGGTGCCTATACCCGTCTGACCCATGCTGGCCTGGGCTGCCCCGACTGGCCTGGCTGCTATGGCTTCATCAGCGTGCCGAAAACCGACGCGCAGCTGGCCCATGCCGAGCTGCACTTCCCCGAGCACCCGGTGGAGGTCGCCAAGGGCTGGGCCGAGATGGTCCATCGTTACTTTGCCGGCACGCTCGCCTTGGTGATTGCCTTGCTCGCCTTCCAGGCCGTGCGCCGGCATTCGCGCGACGGCCAGCCCTACCGCCTGCCGGTGCTGTTGCTAGGCGTTGTACTGGCCCAGGCGGCATTCGGCATGTGGACAGTGACCCTCAAGCTGTGGCCGCAGGTCGTCACCGCACACCTGCTGGGTGGCTTCACTACCCTGGCCTTGTTGTTCCTGCTGGCGCTGCGCCTGTCACGGGCCTTTGCACCGTTGCCTAAATTACCGCTGAGCTTGCGGCGGATTGCTGCCTTGGCGCTGCTGGTGGTGATCGGCCAGATTGCCTTGGGCGGCTGGGTCAGTTCCAACTATGCGGCCGTTGCCTGCACAGACTTGCCGACCTGCCATGGCCAGTGGTGGCCGGCAGCGGACTTCAGCAACGGTTTCCACCTGACCCAGCACGTCGGCCCCAACTACCTGGGCGGGCAACTGGACAGCGATGCGCGCACGGCCATCCACATCAGCCACCGCCTGGGCGCGCTGCTGGTCACTGGTGTGCTGCTGATGCTCAGCTGGAAGCTGCACCGCTGTGGCTTGCCTGGGTTGGGGCGCCTGGTACTGCTGGTGCTGGCGCTGCAGGTAGGCCTGGGCATCAGCAATGTGCTGCTGCACCTGCCTCTGGCGGTGGCTGTGGCGCATAACGCAGGCGGCGCCCTGTTGCTGCTGAGCATGGTGCTGGTCAACTACCGTATCCGCGTCGTCGACAAGGTGCGCGTGGGCCAGGGCTGGCGCCTGACGCCGGTGACAGGCGTGGGCGCGGCCCATCACTTGAGGAACGACTCGTGGCGACGCTTCTAACTGCGCAGCGTGCAGGCTGGCGCGACTATCTGGAGCTGACCAAGCCCAAGGTGGTGGTGCTGATGCTGATCACCTCGCTGGTGGGCATGTTCCTGGCGACCCGTGCCGGGGTACCTTGGAGCGTGCTGTTGTTCGGCAACCTGGGGATTGCCCTGTGCGCCGGGGGCGCTGCGGCGGTCAACCATGTGCTGGACCGGCGCATCGATGCGCTGATGGCCCGCACCCACAAGCGGCCGCTGGCCCAAGGGCGGGTCGCGCCACTGCCGGCGCTGCTGTTCGCCCTCGCCCTGGCGCTGCTGGGCATGGCCCTGTTGCTGGTGTTCACCAACGCCCTCGCCGCCTGGCTGACGCTTGCCTCTCTGCTCGGCTATGCGGTGCTCTATACCGGCTTTCTCAAGCGTGCGACCCCGCAGAACATCGTTATCGGTGGCCTTGCAGGCGCGGCCCCGCCGCTGCTTGGCTGGGTGGCAGTAAGTGGCCAAGTCAGTGCCGAGCCCTTGTTGCTGGTGCTGATCATCTTCGCCTGGACGCCGCCGCACTTCTGGGCCCTGGCCATTCACCGCAAGGAGGAGTATGCCAAGGCCGATATCCCGATGCTGCCGGTAACCCACGGCGAGCGCTACACCAAGCTGCACATCCTGCTCTATACCCTGATACTGCTGGCGGTGACCCTGCTGCCCTACGCCATCCACATGAGCGGCCCGTTGTACCTGGCCTGCGCCCTCGCCCTTGGCCTGCGCTTCCTGCAATGGGCCTGGGTGTTGTACCGTGGCAGCCGGCCGCACGCGGCGATCGGCACCTTCAAGTACTCTATCGGCTACCTGTTCGCGCTGTTCATTGCGTTGCTTGTTGACCACTACCTGTTGCTGAACCTATGACCCGAACCCAGAAAACCGTCTTCATCCTCGTTGCCCTGGTCGCGTTGATCATGGGCCTGACCGTCAACAAGGTGCTAAATGGCAGTGACCAGCCAAACCCCACCGAGCTGATCGATGCCGGCATCATCCTCTTGCCGCAGAGCCGCACAGTTGCCGACGTGACCATGACCAACCAGGACGGCCAGCCGGTGCAGCTCGACGATCTCAAGGGCAAGTGGTCGCTGCTGTTCTTTGGCTATACCTATTGCCCGGATATCTGCCCCACCACCCTGGCCCAGTTGCGCCAGGTGAAGAGCGAGCTGCCCAAGGAAGCGGTCGACCGGCTGCAGGTGGTACTGGTGAGTGTCGATCCGAACCGCGACACGCCGAACCAGCTCAAGCAGTACCTGGGTTATTTCGACAAGGATTTCGTCGGGGTGGTGGGGTCGATCGAGGATACCCAGAAGCTGGCCAATGCCTTGAGCATTCCGTTCATTCCGGCGGATACCAGCAAGCCCGGATATACCGTGGATCACAGCGGTAACCTGGCGATTGTCGGGCCGGATGGACGTCAGCGTGGGTTCATACGCGCGCCGTTCAACAACCAGAAGCTGGTGGCGCAGTTGCCGGGCCTTGTGAAGCGGGATTGAGATTGCTGGCCTGCTTTGCAGGCCATCGCGACACAAGGCCGCTCAACAAGGAACCGCGCTCTTCTGCAGGAGCGCGCGGTCCTGTTGCAAGACGGTATCAAGTCCCGGACTTGATCCTGGTCCAGGCCCGCGTCCTCGCCCGCTCTGCCTCACGCGTCAAAGGCTTGAGCGTATACAGCTTGGCCATCGCCTCCGCCGTTGGATACAGGTTGGGGTTGTTGCGGATCGCTGGGCTGACCTGGTCCGTCGCATCCTTGTTCGGGTTCGGGTACCCGACAAAGTCGCTGATCGGCGCAATCACCTCTGGGCGCAGCAGGTAGTTGATGAACGTATGCGCATCCTCCGGGTTGGCAGCGCCCTTCGGAATCGCCAGCATGTCGAACCAGATCGGCGCGCCCTCCTTGGGCAAACGCATGTCCACCACCACACCGTTTTTCGCATCCCGGGCGCGGTTTGCTGCCTGGGAGAAGCTGCCGGAATAACCAACGGCAACGCAGATGTCACCGTTGGCGATATCCGCCATGTACTTGGAAGAGTGGAAGTAGGTGATGTAGGGGCGGATCTTCTGCAGCAGAGCCTCGGCTTGCTTGTAGTCATCCGGCTTGCTGCTGTTGGGGTCCAGCCCCAGGTATTGCAACGCCAGCGGCAGGATCTCTGATGGCGAGTCGAGCAGCGCTACGCCGCACTGCTTGAGCTTGGCGATGTTCTCTTCCTTGAAGAGCAGGTCCCAGCTGTCCACGGGGGCCTTGTCGCCCAGTACCGCCTTGACCTTGTCCGGGTTGAAGCCGATCAGCACCGTGCCGTACATGTAGGGCACGGCGAACTTGTTGCCTGGGTCGTTGGCCTCGATGAGCTTCATCAGTGCCGGGTCCAGGTGTTGCCAGTTCGGCAGCTTGCTGCGGTCCAGTGGCTGGAACACCCCCGCCTCGATCTGCTTGGCGAGAAAGACGTTGGACGGTACTACCACGTCGTAGCCGGAGTTGCCTGTCAGCAGCTTCGCTTCCAGGGCTTCGTTGGTGTCGAAGATGTCGTAGACCAGCTTGACGCCGCTGTCCTTCTGGAAGCCGGTCAAGGTTTGCGGGGTGATGTAATCGAACCAGTTGTAGACGCGCAAGGTGCGCTGTTCGGCTTGTGCCTGGACGGCGCCGGTGAACAGGGTGGCAGCTATGAGTGGGGCGAGCAGGCGCTTGAGTCGGGCCATTATCGGGCTCCTGGCTGGGCGAGCTGGAAGCCTTCCAGCACATTGACCGCGTTGATACCGATTTCTTCCACTGCGTAGCCGCCTTCCATCACGAACAAGGTCGGCTTGCCGAGCTGGGCGATGCGTTTGCCCATCTCCAGATAGTCCGGGCTGTCCAGCTTGAACTGGGAGATAGGGTCATCCTTGAAGGTGTCCACGCCCAGAGAGATGACCAAAACGTCGGCATCGTAATCGGCGATGCGCCGGCAGGCGTCTTCCAGCGCGGCGCTCCAGGCTGCCCAGTCGCTGCCGGTAGGCAGCGGGTAATTGATGTTGCAGCCTTCGCCCGCGCCTGCGCCGGTTTCGTCCGCGTAGCCCAGGAAGAACGGGAACTCGTCTTGCGGGTCGCCGTGGATCGAGGCGAAGAACACGTCATCGCGCTGGTAGAAGATGTCCTGGGTGCCATTGCCATGGTGGTAATCGACGTCAAGGATAGCCACCTTGGCCCTGCCTTGGTCGAGGAAGGCCTGGGCAGCAATCGCGGCGTTGTTCAGGTAGCAGTAACCTCCCATGACCTCGGCGGCGGCGTGATGCCCTGGTGGGCGGCACAGGGCGAAGGCCGCATGGGCGCCTTGCTCGATTGCAGCTTGGGCGGTGAGGGCAACCTGTGCTGCGCTGTAGGCGGCCTGCCAGGTGCCTGCGGTGATGGGCGCGCCGGCATCGAAACTGTAGTAGCCCAACTCGCCATGCAGGCCGGTGGGTTTGACTTGGCGCAAGGTGCGTGCCGGCCAGGTGAAGGGCAACAAGTCGCCCTCCTGACCCAGCGCCGCCCAACGTGCCCAGGCACCTTCGAAGAAGTCGAGATAGTCTGCGCTGTGGATGCGCTGCAGTGGTGCACGGCCAAAATCGGTCGGGGCCTGGACATCACCGAGGTTGCGCTTTTTCACCTGCTCGAGCACATGGTCAGCACGCGAAGGCATTTCGAAGCAGGGCATCAGCTTGCCGTCGATCAGCTCGCAGCGGCCGTGGTGCAGGCGGTGGTCATCGGAATAGATCGTCAGCATTGTTGTTCTCCGGTAGTACTGGCGTTGGCCCATTTTCACGGGCTGCCGGGCGCGGGAGAACGACGCAAACGGCCAAAAGGGGATCGATGTGGCCAAGCTCGCCGGCCTTGATCAACCTCGGAAATGGCTGGGCGCCACACCGCTCCAACGCTGGAAGGCATGCCGGAAGCTTGCCGTCTCACTGAACCCCAAGCGCTCGGCAATTCGGTAGATCGGCATCTGCCCCTCGGCCAGCAGCTGCTTGGCTCGCTCGAATCGCAGCTCATCGAGCAGCTGTTGATAACTGCTGCCCAGCGCCTGTAAGTGCCGGCGCAAGGTACGAGACGAGCAGTTCATCTGCCGCGCCAAGCCTTCCAGGCCGGGGGCAGCGTCCAGTTGCTGCAGCAGTAATTGGCGTATCCGCCCCAGCCAGGCCTGGCGCCCGGTGAATTCAAGGTTCAGGCGCCGGCAGCGCTCGCTCATGGCTTTGTGGGTGATCGGGTCGGCCAGGGGCAGTGGGGCGTTCAGCCAGCGCCGCTCGAAAGCAAAAGCGTTGTCCGGCGCGTCGAACCCGAGCGGGCACGGGAAAGCATCGGTATAGCGGGCGTGATAGTCGGGCCGAGCATGTTCGAAACGCGCGCCGAGCAGCGGCAGCGGGCGGCCCAGCAGGTCGTCACAGATGACTTTGAGCGAGACCAGGCAGAACTCGGCATTGAAAGCGGCCAGCGCCGGGAGGTCGCGGTATTCATCGGCGCTAAGCCAGATGCGCTGGCCATCGTCTATCAGGCGTAAGCGAAAGACTGTTCCCAGCAGTGCCGGATACTGCAAAGCAAGGCGCAAGGCGTCACCCAAAGTGGCACTGGAGAGCAGGGCGTAACCCAGCATGCCGTAGCACGACACATGCATGCGTCTGCCCAGCTCCAGGCCGATGTCTTCACGCCGTGCCACGGCGTTGGCGCATACCTGCAGCTCTTGCTGGGTGGTGATGCGGGCATCGGCATGGCCAAGGTCTGCCGGGCCTATACCGCTGCCAGCCAGCAGCGCCGTTGCCTCGCACCCCTGTTCCTGAAACAGGTTGAGGATCAGCGAAACCGCGTTGAGGGTGGTCAGGTGGCTGTGCAGCATGCTCGCTATTCCCGGGACAGGTATGAATAGATGAGCAATTTGCATGCCGTTATCGCAATCGGCGTTGACTCGCGGAAGGTACAATGCCCGTGGCGATCATTAAAGCCACCGGCCAGGAGCCCAGTGTGACTGCGCTACGCACTTGGCTCCCGCCGAGGGGCTTAAGGATGCAGCCAGAAAGGCTTGGTTACATTGGCGCGACGTCCCGGCATTGCCTGGCCAAGCGTCATCCGCTTTGGTTTGCCGGCGATCGGGTTCACCTGGAAAGCAACGATAATCATCTTGGCGCTTAGACGGCACTCGAAATGACGACGGCCAACATATCCGCCAACGTATCTGTCCAGAAATTTGCTGTGTCGAATTTACCGGCGCCTCCATAACTCGTCATTCCGTTTCCGCTGCGGTAGAGGGTGCAAACAACAACTTCATCATCTGCTATCGAGTTTTCATCGTAGGTTTTTGACCTATTCAGCGAGCGACCTTGATCCGCGTTCTTGATGGGCCAGGGTATCCCGTGGTCTGGCATGGAACTTCCCCGCATCCACATAATACGGTCGTTTTCTTCTTTTGCCGCTTTCATTTTTGCAGCTTGACTATCAATCGTATCCCATTTTGGCTTGGCTATCCGCTCCAGGAAAACGTCCTGCCCTCTCAATGATTTGATAACTGGCGCTAAAATTTCATTGATGGTGTCAGTATGGTTTATATAGAACTCTAGTGGCAAAAGCATGTAGCTGCTGTCATAAATATTTGCAGGAATGGTGTTGCTTTTCACGATCACCACCATGCGTAATTTTCTGATTTTTTCTCCTAATTCGACTACGGATCCAGGAAAAAGCTTATGGGCGAGGACTGGCAGAACGAAGGTATCACCTTGCCTTTTTGCTTCCCCGCTATTCCAGGTGCCCATCAGCAGGGTGGTATCAGAGGGATCATAAATGAAGTTTTTATCGAGTAGCCCCTCGTAGCTGGAAGCATTGCCTAAACTATAGTCGCCCAGGCGATGTTCAGGGGCGTGCGGACTGGCGGGGTCTTCAATAACATAAGGATGAGTTTCAAAGCCTGTCCGAGGAGCCTTTACGATGCGAGTGATTTTATAGTTTTTCATGACACGTCTCTTTGAGGAGTTGGTAGTCCGAATGCTAATTTCACTCAATGGCTGCGGCAACTGGTAAAAATGATAGTTTTGACAGGTAAACAAGGGTAGTGGCGCTAAGCTAATTTGAGGCCCTTATTCGAAACGACATTCAGATATAAAAGGTGGTGGGCTTCCGGAAAGAGATTTCTCACCCCCAAGAGAAAGAACCTGCTGTTCCGCTTGTCTTAGGCAGGCGCAGTCATCGCTTCACAATCCCAAGCGGTGGTGGGGCTTTGGTTTGCTCGCACGAATATCACCCATCAATCCGGCGTCCTTGTTTGCGTCTTTCCCGGATTGCGTGAAGAACAAAAAAAGGGCCCGGAGCGTGCGCTCGGGCCCTTGAAAGGTCGAGAGGTGTCTAGTCCCTCAAACCTGGTGAGACTGTTTGCAGCAGCCGGGTTACGCCTTCAGCGGAACCAGACGTGGAGCGATCATGTTTTCCGGGCGCAGGATGTCGTTGAGCATCACTTCGTCCAGCAGCTGTTCTTCGCGCACCAGTTCCAGCACACCACGGCCGGTTTCCAGGGCTACGCGGGCGATACGGGTGGCGTTTTCGTAGCCGATGTAGGGGTTCAGGGCGGTGACCAGGCCGATCGAGTGCTCGACCAGTTCACGGCAGCGCTGTTCGTTGGCAGTGATGCCGACGATGCAGTGCTCGCGCAGCATGTCCATGGCACGCTGGAGCAGGCGGATCGAGTCGAAGATCTTGTAGGCGATCAGCGGCTCCATCACGTTCAGCTGCAGCTGGCCACCTTCGGCGGCGACGGTCAGGGCCAGGTCGTTGCCCATGATGGCGAAGGCAACCTGGTTGACGGCTTCCGGGATGACCGGGTTGACCTTGCCTGGCATGATCGAGCTGCCTGGCTGGCGCGCTGGCAGGTTGATCTCGTTGATGCCGGTGCGTGGGCCGCTGGACAGCAGGCGCAGGTCGTTGCAGATCTTCGACAGCTTGACCGCAGTACGCTTGAGCATGCCGGAGAACAGCACGAAGGCGCCCATGTCGGAGGTGGCTTCGATCAGGTCGGCAGCCGGTACCAGCGGCTGGCCGCTGATGGTCGCCAGGCGCTGTACGGCCAGGGCCTGGTAGCCAGGGTCGGCGTTGATGCCGGTGCCGATGGCGGTACCGCCCAGGTTGATTTCGGTCAGCAGTTCCGGGGCCAGCGAGCGCAGGCGCTGCAGGTCTTCGGTCATGGTGGTGGCGAAGGCGCGGAATTCCTGGCCCAGGGTCATCGGCACGGCGTCCTGCAGCTGGGTGCGGCCCATCTTCAGTACGTGGTCGAACTCTTTACCTTTGGCAGCGAAGGCCTGGATCAGGCTGTCGAGGCTGGCCAGCAGCGCGTCGTGGCCCAGCAGCAGGCCCAGACGGATGGCGGTCGGGTAAGCGTCGTTGGTCGACTGCGCCATGTTCACGTCGTTGTTCGGGTGCAGGTACTGGTACTCACCCTTCTGGTGGCCCATGGCCTCCAGTGCGACGTTGGCGATGACTTCGTTGGCGTTCATGTTGGTGGAAGTACCAGCGCCACCTTGAATCATGTCCACAACGAACTGGTCGTGGAAGTCACCGCGGATCAGGCGGGCGCAGGCCTCGCTGATGGCGGCGTGCTTGGCATCGCTCAGGTGCCCCAGCTCGCGGTTGGCGTCGGCAGCGGCCTGCTTGACCATGGCAAGTGCCACGACCAGCTTCGGGTAGTGCGACAGCGGAACACCGGAGAGATGGAAGTTGTTGGCAGCGCGCAGAGTCTGGATGCCGTAGTAGGCATCGGCAGGGACTTCAAGGGTACCAAGCAGATCTTTTTCGACGCGGAACGATGCAGCGGAGGACATGATGGATATCATCTCGATTTTGACCCGGCACATGCCGGAATGGCGCCAATCCTAGGCCTTAAGGGGATTTTGCGGCCAATGCTGTTGCACGCTAACCTATGCACAAACGGCATAGTGTTTGATGTGACGCCAATTGACATTCGAGCGTGTTCCATTTTGGTGCATGCCGGGAGATTCGCTTAGTGAACCTAGAAAGCAAATGGCTGGAAGACTTCAGTGCGCTGGCCGCCACCCGTAGTTTTTCCCAGGCGGCGGAGCGCCGTTTCGTCACCCAGCCGGCGTTCAGCCGACGTATTCGTAGCCTGGAGGCGGCGCTTGGCCTGACGCTGGTGAATCGTTCCCGCACGCCCGTCGAGCTGACGGCGGCTGGTCAACTTTTTCTGGTTACGGCGCGCACAGTTGTCGACCAGTTGAGCGAAGTTCTACGCCATTTGCATCATCTTGAAGGTGGCCAGGGCGAGGTGATCCAGGTGGCGGCGGCGCACTCGCTGGCATCAGGCTTTTTCCCTCGCTGGGTTGCACAACTGCGTAACGATGGTTTGAACATCGCCACACGGCTGGTAGCCACCAACGTCGGTGATGCTGTGCATGCCTTGCGCGAAGGCGGCTGCGATTTGATGCTGGCTTTCTATGACCCGGATGCGGCGCTGCAGATGGACGCCGAAATTTTCCCGTCGCTGCACATGGGGACCACCGAAATGCTTCCCGTCTGCGCCGTGGGGGCCGATGGAAAGCCGATGTTCGACCTTGAGGGCGATGCCAGCGTACCGTTGCTTGCTTACAGTGCCGGCGCCTTCCTTGGCCGCTCCGTGAGCCTGCTGCTGCGCCAGCGTAATTTGCGTTACACCACGGTCTATGAAACAGCCATGGCTGACAGTTTGAAGAGCATGGCGTTGGAAGGCATGGGCGTTGCCTGGGTGCCCCGGCTTTCAATGCGTGGCGAACTGGAGCGTGGCGAGTTGGCCATCTGCGGAGGGGCCCAGTGGCATGTGCCACTGGAAATCCGCTTGTATCGCTGTGCATTGGTGCGCAAGGCCAACGTGCGCCTGCTCTGGCGCAAGCTCGAGTCCGCTGGTGCTCAAGGTGAAGGCTCAGTGTGAGTTGTACTTGAGGTAGTCGGCGATGTTCGCCCGGTTCTTGTCGCTGTACCGGTAGCAGTTCGATCGGGCCGGAATTCGGGGGTGTGTGTAGGTTTCGCACACCCATCCGTTGAACTTCAGTTCGGCGTCTTCATGCGTGGCGGAAAGCAGATGGCCGATTTCATGGGCGGCGCTGCTGTAAGCGGCCAATGAGGCGATGGCGGTGTTCTGTTTGAAGTACGCCAGGCCCGCATTGTAGTTAAGCCCGCTGTGGTCATAGCTGTTGCGCGTCATCAGCAGGTGCTTGTTCATGAACGAGAAGGGGTGGTTCGAGGTCAGTTCAAGCACTCCTTGGGTGAACGCCTCAAGAATCTGACTCGATGGCACGCCTTGATAATCAATATCGGTGATGCCGGGCACGTTGCGTCGCAAGATCAGTTCCGTGGGGTGGGAGGTGAAACTGCGCATCTCATCGAGCCAGTGCTGAAAGTAATCGTTGTGCAATTGCTCGTCGCTGATGCTGGCCAGTTCGTCGTGAAGGTAAACGGTCACAACCAGCGACTTGGCCGCTACTGCGCAAGGCAGCTGCAGGGACAGCAGGAGGCTGAAAAAGAACGTGAGGGTCTTGGGCATGGCGATTCTCCAAGGAGATTGAAATTGGCGGGCGCAATCGTCACCACCCGGAATGCCTTTCGGCAGTGGGAAAAAGTTGTCCCACGAGACAGCTTGCCCTTTGATCCGACATGTGCTTGTAGGGGTGGGCGGGCCGACTTGAAATACGCTACAATCCCGCGCCTTCGGCCGACCCGGTCGATTCAGAATCCGTATGACAAGCCACGCCGGTCCACCTGCGTGGCTTGTTGCTTTTAGCGCGCCAGAAGGCGCTTGCAGGAGAGGCTCGACGATGAGTGCACTGGTTGGCGTGATCATGGGCTCCAAGTCCGATTGGTCCACCCTTAGCCACACCGCCGATATGCTGGAAAAACTCGGCATTCCCTACGAAGTGAAGGTGGTTTCCGCCCACCGCACCCCGGATCTGCTGTTCCAGTACGCTGAAGAAGCCGAAGGGCGTGGCATCGAGGTGATCATCGCCGGCGCTGGTGGCGCTGCGCACCTGCCTGGCATGTGCGCCGCCAAGACCCACCTGCCGGTGCTGGGTGTGCCGGTACAGTCGTCGATGTTGTCGGGTGTCGACTCGCTGCTGTCGATCGTGCAGATGCCTGCCGGCGTACCGGTTGCCACCCTGGCCATCGGCCGTGCCGGCGCGGTCAACGCCGCGCTGCTGTCGGCGAGCATCCTCGGTGCCAAATACCCGCAGTATCACGCGGCGCTCAAGCAGTTCCGCACCGAGCAGACCGACACTGTGCTGGACAATCCAGACCCACGTCAGGCTTGAGGCTGAACCCATGAAGATCGGTGTTATCGGTGGCGGCCAGCTGGGCCGCATGCTGGCTCTGGCGGGCACCCCGCTGGGCATGAACTTCGCCTTCCTCGACCCGGCGCCGGACGCCTGCGCGGCGCCACTTGGCGAGCACCTGCGTGCCGACTACGGCGACCAGGACCACCTGCGCCAGCTGGCAGACGAAGTCGACCTGGTGACCTTCGAGTTCGAAAGCGTCCCGGCCGAGACCGTCGCCTTCCTCTCGCAGTTCGTCCCGGTGTACCCGAGCGCCGAAGCGCTGCGTATCGCCCGCGACCGCCTGTTCGAGAAGAGCATGTTCCGCGACCTGGGCATTCCAACCCCGGCCTTCGCCGACATCCTCTCGCAGGCCGACCTTGATGCGGCGGTGGCCAGCATCGGCCTGCCGGCCGTGCTCAAGACCCGGACCCTGGGTTACGACGGCAAGGGCCAGAAGGTTCTGCGCACCCCTGAAGATGTGGTGGGTACCTTTGCCGAGCTGGGCAGCGTGCCGTGCCTGCTGGAAGGCTTCGTGCCGTTCACCGGCGAAGTATCCCTGGTGGCCGTGCGAGCACGCGATGGCGAAACCCGCTTCTACCCGTTGGTGCACAACACCCACGAGAGCGGCATCCTGCGCCTGTCCGTGGCAAGCCAGGCGCACCCTCTGCAGGGCCTGGCCGAAGATTATGTCGGCCGTGTGCTCAAGCAGCTGGACTATGTGGGTGTGATGGCCTTCGAGTTCTTTGAAGTCGACGGTGGCCTCAAGGCCAACGAGATCGCGCCGCGTGTGCACAACTCCGGGCACTGGACCATCGAAGGCGCCGAGTGCAGCCAGTTCGAAAACCACCTGCGCGCCGTTGCCGGCCTGCCGCTGGGTTCGACTGCCAAGGTTGGCGAGAGCGCCATGCTCAACTTCATCGGTGAAGTGCCGGCAGTGGACAAGGTCATCGCCATCGATGACTGCCACCTGCATCACTATGGCAAGGCCTTCAAGGCCGGGCGCAAGGTAGGCCACGCCACCTTGCGTTGCCAGGACATGGCCACCCTCGAGCGCAAGATTGCCGAAGTAGAGGCCCTGATCAGCAACTGATCGGGCATCTGATCGAACTTCTGCAAGCGGTTCGCCCTCTGAAATGGCAACAAGCCAAAGCGCTGTCTAGGCTTTGGCTTGCTCCATCTTCACTGCAGAGGGATTGCCATGGGTATCATTGGAACTATCTTCATCGGCCTCATCGTTGGTCTGCTGGCGCGCTTCATCAAGCCCGGTGACGACAGCATGGGCTGGATCATGACCATCCTGCTGGGTATTGCCGGCTCCTTGATCGCCACGTATGGCGGCCAGGCGCTGGGTATTTACCAGGCCGGGCAGGCAGCGGGCTTCTTCGGCGCGCTGGTGGGTGCCATCGTCCTTCTGGTGATCTACGGATTCATCAAGAAACGCTGAATACTGGTTAGAATGCCCGGCAATTCATCCGAGTTGCCGAGCATCTTCATGCGTGCGTTATTCCTCATCCCCATGCTCCTGGCCAGCTCCCTGGCCCATGCCGAACTGCCTGAAACCGACTGGCTCGAGCTGATGCCCAAGTCGGACCAGAAAGCCCTCGAGCAAATGCCCGAGATCGACCACAACTCGCCGGAGGCGATGGGTACCTTCACCGACAAGGGCGGCTTGAAGCAAAGCAAGGGCCTGCCGGCGGTGATGTACTCGACCAAGACCGTGGCCGCCATGAATGGCAAGGAAATTCGTCTCGGTGGTTACCCCGTGCCGCTTGAAAGCGATGCCAAGGGCAACAGCACGCTGTTCTTCTTGGTGCCGTACCCGGGCGCCTGCATCCATGTACCGCCGCCGCCACCCAACCAGCTGGTGCTGGTGCGCTATCCGAAGGGCTTGAAGATCGATGACATCTACACGCCGTTGTGGGTCAGCGGGACGTTGAAGGTGGAAAAGGTCAGCAACGACCTGGCCGATGCGGCGTATGCGCTGGAAGCCCGGAAGGTGAGGGTAGTGGAGGACGCTGACCTGTGAAGGGGCTGCTCCTGCAGGTATGCGCGATCTCTGAGCGGCCTTGTGTCGCGAAAGGACCGCACAGCGGTCCCAGGCAGTTGAATCAAAGCGCTACGCTGCCAATTGCCACTTGCAGGGAATGAACCGCCCCAGGCTTCAACTCCACCACATCGTCCCAGACATTCGCCGTCTCGATGCACAGCATCCGCTGCCAGCCATCATCGGCCATGTCAGGCAAATCCCGGGCTCTGTCGGTCCATGGGTTCCAGATCACCGCTGAACGTGAACCGCTGCTGGTCAGGGTAATGCGCCGGTTCCAGTGCGGGTCGACAATGCTCAGTTGTGCAGGCGTATTCAGGTAGATGCGATCGGTCTCACCGGTGAACGTCAGCGCACCCTGCTGCTGGCGCTGTTCCCAGTCAGCCAGGGTCTCGATGTAGCCCAGCCCGTCGACACCCTCGACGCGCGCCTGGCGCACATCGCTGACGGCAAAGTAGCTGTGCAGGGCCTGGCTGATGGTGACAGGGGTATTGCCCCTGTTACGGCTGGTGAGGGTCAGTTCAAGCGCATCACCCATGACGATCAGCAGCTTCAGCTCCACATCATGCGGCCACTCTGGCAGATCGCCCTGGGCCTTTGGCAGTTCGAATTCGATGCGCAGCGCGCCGGCTGCCTCTTCGATGCCCAACAGTTGCCAGTCACATGTGCGGGCCAACCCATGGGCGGGAGCCTGCGTGCCACGGTACATGCCCTGAACGGATTCGGGGTTGCGCTGCAGGTTGCCGAACCACGGCCAGCACACCGGCACACCTGCGCGCACCGACTTACCCTGACGGAACATGGCCTGGTCACTCAGCCACAGCAGTGGCGGCTCGCCAATGTGCTGGTAGCTGAGGATCTGGGCGCCTTGCTGGGCGATCAGTAGTTCGGCACGGTCGCTGGTGATACGCCAGCAGTTGAGTTCGCCGTGTTGCTCGGTTACAACCTGGAAGGTAGCCATTGCGCTCGTCTCATTGATTGCCTGTGGGCCTTCGACCCGGTGGCTTGCAATGAGTTTACCGCTCGTATGGCTTAGCGACGAGGCACCGAGCGGGTGCGGCCGCTGCCATCGATGGCGACGAAGACGAACACTGCTTCGGTAACCTTGCGCCATTCGCTGGACAGCGGGTCGTCGCTCCACACTTCGACCATCATCTGGATCGAGCTGCGGCCGATTTCCAGCGTCTGGGTATAGAACGACAGTTGTGCGCCCACGGCCACAGGCACCAGGAAGGCCATGCGGTCAATGGCCACTGTTGCCACCCTGCCACCCGCGACGCGGCTCGCCATGGCAGTGCCTGCCAGGTCCATCTGGGCGACCAGCCAGCCGCCAAAGATGTCGCCAAAACCGTTGGTTTCGCGGGGCAACGCAGTGATTTGCAGGGCCAGGTCGCCTTGCGGGATAGGATCTTCTTGTTCGAGCTCAATCATGCGGTGGGGCCTCTGACCCGTGACGCTTTCGTTGGTGTGGCGCAAAGGCCGAGTAAACGATTCAGCTTGAAACATACTACGCCGATTTCGTTTCGCTGGACGGCCGTAGGGAAATTCTGCGAAACCGCCTGACTTAAAAGACCGGCGTTTTCGCACAACATCCCACTGTGGCGGCAACGTTTTCCTACGAACGGGCAGTATATATAGCCAAACGCTCAGCGACGACCGTGCAGTCATGAATATCTGTATGGATTTTGTATCGCTTTCAGCACGCCCCGGCAATTTGCTATCTTCGCCTGTCACCGCCAGAAGCCGCGTGCCAAGCGGCCTGCATGCCCTACAAGAGAAGAACAAGCAATGACCTCCGTGCCGAGCAGTATCGAGCAGCCCTCGCGGCCGCTGACCCGCAGTGACTACAAGACCCTCTCACTGTCCGCGCTAGGCGGAGCCCTTGAGTTCTACGACTTCATCATTTTCGTGTTTTTCGCCACGGTGGTCGGCAAGCTGTTCTTCCCGGCCGACATGCCCGAGTGGCTGCGTCTGATGCAGACCTTCGGCATTTTCGCCGCCGGCTACCTGGCCCGGCCGCTGGGCGGCATCATCATGGCCCACTTCGGCGACCTGCTTGGGCGCAAGAAGATGTTCACCCTGAGCATCTTCATGATGGCCCTGCCAACGCTGATCATGGGCTTGCTGCCGACCTATGCCCAGATCGGCATGTGGGCACCGATCCTGTTGCTGTTGATGCGCGTGATCCAGGGGGCGGCGATCGGGGGCGAAGTACCTGGCGCCTGGGTGTTCGTGTCCGAGCATGTGCCAGCGCGCAACACCGGCTATGCCTGCGGCACCCTGACCGCCGGCCTGACCGCTGGCATTCTGCTTGGCTCGCTGGTGGCGACACTGATCAACACGGTCTATAGCGTTGAAGAAGTCGCCGACTACGCCTGGCGTATCCCGTTCCTGCTTGGCGGCGTGTTCGGCCTGTTCTCGGTGTACCTGCGCCGCTGGCTGCACGAAACGCCGGTATTCGCCGAGATGCAGCAGCGCAAGGCGCTTGCCGAAGAGCTGCCGCTGCGGGCCGTGCTGCGTGATCACCGCGGGCCGATCATCCTGTCGATGCTGCTGACCTGGATGCTTTCTGCCGGCATCGTAGTGGTCATCCTGATGACACCGGCGTTGTTGCAGAGCATCTACCACATCAGCCCCACCGACTCGCTCAAGGCCAACAGCCTGGCGATTGTGCTGCTTAGCCTTGGCTGCGTCGGCTCTGGGAGCCTGGCCGACCGCTTTGGTGCCGGCCGCGTCTTCGTGATCGGCAGCCTGTTGCTGCTGGTGACATCCTGGACCTTCTACCACAGCCTGCCGACCCACCCGCAACTGCTGTTCCCGCTGTATGCCATCACCGGCCTGTGCGTAGGCGTGATCGGCGCGGTGCCCTATGTGATGGTCAAGGCGTTCCCGGCGGCGGTGCGCTTCAGCGGCCTGTCGTTCTCCTACAACGTGGCCTACGCCATCTTCGGCGGCTTGACGCCGATGGTGGTGACCGCGCTGCTCAAGGTCAGCCCGATGGCGCCTGCTTATTACGTAGCGGGCCTGTGCGCCGTCGGTCTGGTTGTCGGGCTGTACTTGCTGTCTAAAAAACGCTGATAACGCTCTAGCCACCGCTCCTGCAACATTTTGAAAGGCCATCCTGGGTATCCAGTGATGGCCTTTCATCCAATTGTCACATTGGAGTCATATCGTATTCATGCGGCCTGCAGATACTTGGGCCCGATCCATCCAACATCCCAATATTCCTGCTAGGAGCAAGGCATGAAACTGAAGCGTTTGATGGCGGCCCTCACCTTTGCCGCCGCTGGCGTTGCAACCGCCAACGCGGTAGCCGCCGTCGACCCTGCGATCCCGACCTACACCAAGACTACCGGTGTTTCGGGCAACCTCTCCAGCGTCGGTTCCGACACCCTCGCGAACCTCATGACTCTGTGGGCCGAGGCCTACAAGAAGGAATATCCGAACGTCAACATCCAGATCCAGGCTGCTGGCTCCTCCACCGCGCCACCCGCGCTGACCGAAGGCACCGCCAACCTTGGCCCGATGAGCCGCAAGATGAAGGACGTCGAGTTGCAGGCCTTCGAGCAGAAGTATGGCTACAAGCCGACCGCCATCCCGGTCGCCGTCGACGCCCTGGCCGTGTTCGTACACAAGGACAACCCGATCAAGGGCCTGACCATGGCTCAGGTCGACGCGATCTTCTCTTCCACTCGCCTGTGCGGCGCCAAGGCCGACGTCAAGACCTGGGGCGACCTGGGCGTGACCGGCGACCTGGCCAACAAGCCAGTTCAGCTGTTCGGCCGTAACTCGGTATCGGGTACCTACGGTTACTTCAAGGAAGAAGCCCTGTGCAAAGGCGACTTCAAGCCTAACGTCAACGAACAGCCCGGCTCGGCGTCGGTCGTGCAGTCGATCAGCTCCTCGTTGAACGGCATCGGCTACTCGGGTATCGGCTACAAGACTGCCAGCGTCAAGACCGTAGGTCTGGCCAAGAAGGAAGGCGGCGAGTTCATCGAAGACAACGAAGCCAATGCCCTGAATGGTACCTACCCGCTGTCGCGCTTCCTGTACGTCTACGTCAACAAGGCCCCGAACAAGCCTCTGGCCCCGCTGGAAGCCGAGTTCGTCAAGCTGGTGCTGTCGCAGGCTGGCCAGCAGGTCGTGGTGAAGGACGGCTACATTCCGCTGCCGGCCAAGGTGGTCGACAAGACCCTGGCTGACCTGGGCCTGTCCCACGCCGGTAACGTTGCAAAGAAGTAAGTAACTGAGGAAAAGGCTGGCACTGAAGCCGGCCTTTTCCACGAATTCTCGGTCCGAAGCCAGGGCTCCTGAGCGGCGGGCTTTTTTGCGTCAACGCACTGTCATGTTTTTGTCATACGGGACCGCTAGGGTGTGCGCATGAATGATCTGGCCAACTCCACCATGACCCAAAAATCCCCTCCCGAGCGGATTGATTTCAATACGCCCGAGTTGCAACGCAAGCGCCGCATGCGCGCGCTCAAGGACCGCCTGACCCGCTGGTATGTACTGGTGGGCGGGCTTGCCGTGCTGGCAGCCATCACGCTGATCTTCTTCTATCTGGCCTATGTGGTGCTGCCGCTGTTCCAGGGCGCCGAGCTGACCAGCAAGAAGGCCCTGGAGCCGACCTGGCTGCAGCAGGATGCCGGCAAGCCGCTGATGATCGCGCTCGAAGAGCAGAACCTGGTCGGCATGCGCGTCTCGGACAAGGGACAGGCACTGTTCTTCGATACCAAGACTGGTAACGAGCTCAACCGCGTCGACCTGCCGCTGCCGGCAGGCACCCAGGTCAGCTCGATCAGCACCGACCAGCCGGGCAGCCCGCTGGTAGTGCTGGGCTTGTCCAATGGTCAGGCGCTGGTGTTCCACCACACCTACAAGATCACTTACCCGGACAACAAAAAGACCATCACCCCAGGCATCGACTACCCGTACGGCCAGGAGCCGTTCGTGTTGGATGAGCAGGGCCGCGCGCTGGAGCACGTCAGCGTCAACGTAAACGGCGATACCCTGATGCTGGCCGGTTCCACCGGCGCGCACCTGCAGGTGGTCGAGCTGACGCGCACCGAAAACCTGATGACCGAAGAGGTCACCACCGAGCAGAACCGCATCGAGCTGCCGCAAATGACCGAGGCGGTGAAGAACATCTTCATCGACCCGCGCCAGCAGTGGCTGTACGTGATCAACGGCCGAGCCACCGCGGATGTCTTCAGCCTGCGAGACAAGAGCCTCAATGGCCGCTACAAGCTGTCCGAGAGCGCTGACACCGAGATCACCGCCACCGCGCAACTGGTCGGCGGCATCTCGCTGATCATCGGTGACTCCAAAGGTGGCCTGGCCCAGTGGTTCATGGCCCGTGACCCGGATGGCGAATCGCGTTTCAAGCAGATCCGTACCTTCCAGATGGGCAAGGCGCCGATCGTCCAGATCGACGCCGAAGAGCGCCGCAAGGGCTTCATCGCCCTGGACGCCGAAGGCAAGCTGGGCGTCTTCCACAGCACCGCGCACCGCACCCTGCTGGTCGAGCCTGCTGCCGAAGGCCCGGGTATCCTGGCCCTGTCGCCGCGTGCCAACCGTATCTTCATCGAAGAGGGCGGCAAGCTGCTGCCACTGAACCTGAAGAACCCGCACCCGGAAATTTCCTTCAGCGCACTGTGGGGCAAGGTCTGGTACGAGAACTACGACGAGCCCAAGTACGTCTGGCAGTCGACGGCTTCGAACACCGACTTCGAGCCTAAGCTGAGCCTGTCGCCCCTGACCTTCGGTACCCTCAAGGCCGCCTTCTACGCGATGATCCTGGCGGCTCCGCTGGCCATTGCCGCAGCTATCTACACCGCTTACTTCATGGCCCCGGGCATGCGCCGCAAGGTCAAGCCGGTGATCGAACTGATGGAAGCGATGCCGACGGTGATCCTCGGCTTCTTCGCTGGCCTGTTCCTCGCGCCGTACCTGGAAGGGCACCTGCCGGGTGTGTTCAGCCTGTTCCTGCTGATGCCGTTCGGCATCCTGCTGGCGGGCTTCACCTGGAGCCGCCTGCCTGAGTCGATTCGCCTGCGCGTGCCGGATGGTTGGGAAGCCGCCATCCTGATTCCGGTGATCCTGTTCACCGGCTGGTTCGCCCTGACCATGAGCCCGTACCTGGAAACCTGGTTCTTCGGCGGCGACATGCGCCTGTGGATCACCAATGACCTGGGTATCACCTACGACCAGCGCAACGCCCTGGTAGTGGGTATCGCCATGGGCTTTGCGGTCATCCCGAACATCTACTCGATCGCCGAAGACGCCGTGTTCAGCGTGCCGCGCAGCCTGACCCTGGGCTCCCTGGCCCTGGGTGCGACGCCGTGGCAGACCTTGACTCGTGTGGTCATCCTCACTGCCAGCCCGGGTATCTTCTCGGCGCTGATGATCGGCATGGGCCGAGCGGTGGGCGAGACCATGATCGTGCTCATGGCCACCGGCAACACCCCGGTGATGGAGATGAACCTGTTCGAAGGCATGCGTACCTTGGCCGCCAACGTGGCGGTGGAGATGCCCGAATCCGAAGTCGGCGGCAGCCATTACCGTGTGCTGTTCCTCGCCGCTCTCGTGCTGCTGATGTTCACCTTCATCATGAACACCTTGGCCGAGCTGATTCGCCAGCGTCTGCGCAAGAAATACTCGTCGCTTTGATAGAAAGGTAGAGATCCGTGAAAAAGGATTCCCTCAAAGGCTGGTTCAAGAGCGGCGCCCCAGGCGTCTGGATCAGCGGTGGCGCGGTCGCCATGGCGGTCATCATGACCGTCGGCCTGCTGGCCGTGATCGCTGTACGCGGCTTGGGCCACTTCTGGCCCGCCGACCTGGTCCAGGCCACCTACAAGGTGCCGGGCCAGGGTGACCACGTCATCGTCGGTGAAGTGGTTCAGAAAGAAGAAGTGCCCCGCGTCCGCCTCAAGGGTGCCGGCCTGCCGGTGCCGGACGAAGGCCCGGAGTTCATGACCCGTGAGCTGATCAAGGTGGGTAACCGTGACCTCAACGGCAGTGACTTCACCTGGGTGGTCGGTGAATGGTTGGTCGATGAGCAGCGCCCGGTCGACCTGATCGCCCTGGAGCGCCGCGAATGGGGCAACTTCTACGGCTACCTGGTGAGCGTCAAGGAACAAGGCCGCGTGGTCGCCGAGGGCGCTGGCGCCTGGGACGAGCTGCAGGCACGCCTGAAACGCGCCAACCAGCTCAACAGCGAGCTGCAGCAGCTTGAGAAAAAAGACATCGGTGCCATCAACCATGGCCTTGAGCGCCTGCGTCTGCATGGCCGCAAGCTGGAGCTGGAAGGCAAGCTGGACGCTACGGCCCAGGCCGACATGGATGCCGAACGTGCCGAGTTGAACAGCCGCTACAAGGCCATCGAAGACCGCCTCAGCAGCCTGCATCAGGCCTTCTCCCGCGACAGCCTGGTCGCTCGCGACGGCAACGGCCGCGAAGTGGAGATCAACCTGAGCAAGGTCGTGCACGCCATCCAGCCTAACGCCATGTCCGGCTTTACCAAGATGGGCACCTACTTCGCCAAGGTCTGGGAGTTCCTCAGCGACGATCCTCGTGAAGCCAACACCGAAGGCGGTATCTTCCCGGCTATTTTCGGTACCGTGATGATGACCCTGATCATGGCCGTGATCGTCACCCCGTTCGGCGTGCTGGCGGCGGTCTACTTGCGCGAATACGCCAAGCAAGGCCCGGTGACGCGCCTGATCCGCATCGCCGTGAACAACCTGGCGGGCGTTCCGGCCATCGTCTACGGCGTGTTCGGCCTGGGCTTCTTCGTCTATGTGCTGGGTGGTTCGATCGACCGTCTGTTCTTCCCCGAGTCGCTGCCGGCACCGACCCTGGGCACGCCTGGCCTGCTGTGGGCATCGCTGACCCTGGCGCTGCTGGCTGTGCCGGTGGTGATCGTGGCCACCGAGGAAGGCCTGGCGCGTATTCCACGCACCGTGCGTGAAGGCTCGCTGGCGCTTGGCGCGACCAAGGCCGAGACCCTGTGGAAAATCGTGCTGCCAATGGCCAGCCCGGCGATGATGACCGGCATGATCCTCGCCGTGGCCCGTGCCGCTGGTGAAGTGGCGCCGCTGATGTTGGTCGGCGTGGTCAAGCTGGCGCCGTCGTTGCCGCTGGACGGTAACTACCCGTACCTGCACCTGGACCAGAAGATCATGCACCTGGGCTTCCACATCTACGATGTCGGCTTCCAGAGCCCCAACGTCGAGGCCGCGCGGCCGTTGGTATACGCCACTGCGCTGCTGCTGGTGATGGTAATCGCCACCCTTAACCTCTCGGCGGTGTGGATCCGTAACCACCTGCGCGAGAAGTACAAGGCCCTCGACCACTGATTGATGCTTTAAGCCACAAGCGGCAAGCTCCAAGAGGAGTGCCGCTTTGCCCTAACTTGCAGCTTGCAGCTCAAAGCTTGCAGCTACAAACGGAGTGAGACCATGCAGCAAGAATCCCACACCCACGGCATCGACATGGCTGCCCTGGGCCGCGACAAGCAGAGCCTGCGCCTGGCCGAAGAGACCGTGGCCATCGAAGTACCCGGCCTGAGCCTGTATTACGGTGACAAGCAGGCGTTGTTCGATGTCAGCATGAACATCCCCAAGCAACGCGTGACGGCTTTCATCGGCCCGTCCGGCTGCGGCAAGTCGACCCTGCTGCGCACCTTCAACCGCATGAACGACCTGGTTGACGGTTGCCGTGTCGAAGGCGCCATCAACCTGTACGGCAACAACATCTACCGCAAGGGCGAGGACGTGGCCGAGCTGCGCCGCCGCGTGGGCATGGTGTTCCAGAAGCCAAACCCGTTCCCCAAGACCATCTACGAGAACGTGGTGTATGGCCTGCGTATCCAGGGCATCAACAAGAAGCGCGTGCTGGACGAAGCGGTCGAGTGGGCACTGAAGGGCGCGGCCCTGTGGGAGGAGGTCAAGGACCGCCTGCATGACTCGGCGCTGGGCCTGTCCGGCGGCCAGCAGCAGCGTCTGGTGATCGCCCGTACCATCGCCGTCGAGCCTGAAGTGCTGCTGCTCGACGAGCCTTGCTCGGCACTGGACCCGATCTCGACGCTGAAGGTCGAAGAGCTGATCTACGAACTGAAATCCAAGTACACCATCGTTATCGTGACCCACAACATGCAACAGGCGGCCCGTGTTTCGGACTACACCGCGTTCATGTACATGGGCAAACTGGTCGAATTCGGTGATACCGACACCCTGTTCACCAACCCGGCGAAGAAGCAGACCGAAGACTACATCACCGGTCGCTACGGCTAACGGCGCTGTTGGGCGCGCCTGCGGGCTTTGAGCTTCAAGCTTCGAGCTTCAAGAAAAAGCAGCCAGCGCGGAGCCAGGAAACGACACGAACTACTTGAGGCTTGCAGCTTGCAGCTTCGCGGAGCTAAACGATGATCAACAAAGAAAGCCTGACGCACCACATTTCCCAGCAGTTCAACGCCGAACTCGAAGAGGTGCGCAGCCACCTCCTGGCCATGGGCGGGCTGGTCGAGAAACAGGTCAATGACGCGGTCACCGCGCTGATCGAGGCCGACTCGGGCCTGGCCCAGCAGGTGCGTGAAGTCGACGAGCAGATCAACCAGATGGAGCGCAACATCGACGAGGAGTGCGTGCGCATCCTCGCCCGTCGCCAGCCGGCGGCCTCCGACCTGCGCCTGATCATCAGCATTTCCAAGTCGGTGATCGACCTGGAGCGTATTGGTGACGAATCGACCAAGATCGCCCGCCGCGCCATCCAGTTGTGCGAAGAAGGCGAGTCGCCGCGCGGCTACGTCGAGGTGCGCCACATTGGCGACCAGGTGCGCAACATGGTGCGCGACGCACTGGATGCCTTCGCCCGCTTCGATGCCGACCTGGCTCTGTCGGTTGCCCAGTACGACAAGACCATCGACCGCGAGTACAAGACCGCCCTGCGTGAACTGGTGACCTACATGATGGAAGACCCGCGCTCGATCTCGCGGGTGCTGAGCGTCATTTGGGCCCTGCGTTCGCTGGAGCGTATCGGCGACCACGCGCGTAACATCTCGGAACTGGTGATCTACCTGGTGCGCGGTACCGATGTACGCCACATGGGCCTCAAGCGCATGAAAGCCGAAGTTCAGGGCACGGCTGGCGATGAGGCCGAAATTGCTAATGTTCCGGCTGAACCGGACGATAAATAAGATTGCTCCCGAGCATCGACGCCCGGCCTTCGCCGGGCGTTTTCGTTTGCGCTTGAGCAGTCAGCAGGCACCCGCGAACGATGCAAAGAAGTCCCGGCGTGATCCAGGTGTTGGCAAATGGCCACCAATCGGCGGTAGGCTAGTCGGGATTCAAGAGGAGTATCGATGAGTAAAGTCAATGTGCTGGTCGTGGATGACGCCCCGTTCATCCGTGATCTGGTGAGGAAGTGCCTGCGTAATGCCTTCCCGGGCATGGTCATCGAAGATGCGGTCAACGGCCGCAAGGCCATGGCCATGCTGGGCAAGGAAACCTTCGACCTTGTGCTGTGCGACTGGGAAATGCCCGAGATGTCCGGCCTTGAGCTGCTGACCTGGTGCCGCCAGCAGCCAGAAATGAAGAGCCTGCAGTTCATCATGGTGACCAGCCGCGGCGACAAGGAAAACGTCATCCAGGCCATTCAGGCGGGCGTCTCCGATTTTGTCGGCAAGCCATTCACCAACGAGCAGTTGCTGACCAAGGTGAAGAAAGCCCTGACCAAGATCGGCAAGCTTGAAAGCTTGGTCGCCGGTGGCCAGGCGCGGGTGAATTCGGCGTTCGCCAACGATTCGCTGAGCGCGCTGACCGGGGGCAAACCTGAAGCGGTCAAGGCCGCGCCTGCTGCGGCTGCGCCGGCCAAGCCGTTGATCAATGCACCGAAACCGCAGACGGCCGCCGCAGCCGCTGCGCAGACCGGGCGTGGACAAGGCCAGCTGCGCCTTTCCAGTGGTACTCAGCCTTGTGTGATCAAGGCGCTGAGCCTTAAGGAGGCGTTGCTGGTGGTACGTCGCAGTGCAGTGCTGCCACAGGTGCTCGAAGGCGCTGTACTGGACCTTGAGCAGGGCGAGAGCGCTGAAGTTGCCCGCCTGAATGGTTACCTGCATGCCATTGCGGCATTGGAGCCGAAACCTGAAAGCGACTGGCTGCAACTGACCTTCAAATTCGTCGACCAGGATGCACAGAAGCTCGACTACCTGTCGCGGCTGATTGCCCGCGGCACCACGCAGAAGCACTTCACCCCCGGCGCCTAGTTTCGTCGTACTCCGACCCTGTTGGAGCGGCCTTGTGTCGCGAAAGGGCTGCAGCGCAGCCCCCCAGCCATTCTTGCCGCGCTGCAAACGGGGCCGCTGTGCGGCCCTTTCGCGACGCAAGGCCGCTCCTACAGGGCTGCGGCGGTCTTCCGACCAACTGTCATACCGCTCCCGGATCCCACTGCTAGGCTTCGACAGAACATCACTGTCAAAAAGCCACTATCATGCCCGCCGCCGCCCGCCTGCTGCTGTTCTGTGCCTCGCTCACGGCCTCGGCGTCGAGCCTGGGCATGACCATTTACAAGACCACTGACAATTTCGGGGTGGCTTCCTATTCCGAGCGCCCCAGCCCAGGGGCAAAGGCTCTGGAGCTGGGCGAGCCGATGTTCGAGCAGGTTGAGGGCCAGGTACGCCTGCAAACCGAGCCGTTTCCGGGCGGCGTGCGCTTCCTGGTGCGTAATGAGCTGTACGTGCCCATGCAGGTTGAACTGCGCGTCGATCAGTTGGCCAATGCCTTCGGCGGCAACGGCCCGCGGATCGTGCGGGCCGTAGTCGGGCCACGCTCGACCAAGGTGCTCAGCTCGGTGCTGGCGGCACCCGGCGGGCCGCTCCGTTATGCCAGCAAATTCCAGTACGCCATGGGTGACCCCGGTCAGCGCTCGCAGGCTTATCGTTATCCTTTCCCATGGAAAGGCGGCCCTTTCCGCCTGACTCAAGGGCCCAACGGCCGCTTCAGCCATTACGGTCCCAAGGGCCGTCATGCCATGGACATCGCCATGCCGGAGGGCACCCCGATCATTGCGGCGAGGGGTGGGATGGTGGTGAAGATCGAGAACAGCCAGAGCGGACGAGGTACCAACCCTTCGGGCAATTTCGTGCGCATCCTTCACCCGGACGGCACGATGGGAGTGTATCTGCACCTGCTGCGCGGTTCAGTGGTAGTGGCCGAGGGGCAGCAGGTGGCGTTGGGGCAGGCGTTGGCCAAGTCGGGCAATACCGGCAACAGCACAGGCCCTCACCTGCATTTCGTGGTGCAGCGCAACGTCGGCTTGGCGCTGGAGTCGATCCCCTTCCAGTTCGACCGGCCGATTGGCGGTTTGCCGAACTTTACTGCGGGTAATCCCTGAAATTGCTTGCCTGGCTGTGATTTATAAGCTACAAAAATGCTTATGAGGAGTATCAAACAAACAACCACCTTCAGAAACTGGGAGCAGAAGCTCCGTGACAAACAGGCAAGGGCGATCATCGCTGCACGTGTATTTCGTTTAGCGCATGGTTTAGCTGGTGATGTCCAGCCAGTGGGCCAAGGCGTTAGTGAACTGCGCATCCACCACGGCCCCGGTTACCGAGTGTATTTCCAGCAGCGTGGAAATCAGCTTGTTCTGTTGTTGTGTGGTGGAGACAAGAGCAGCCAGGCGCGAGATATCGAGACAGCTAAAGGCTTGGCCAGTCAGTGGAGGGACGACGAGTGAAAGAGCAATTCTATGACTATGACCCAGCCGAAGCGTTGACGGACGCTGAGTCCATTGCCGTCTTCATGGAAGACGCTTTTGAAACGGGTGATGCTGCCTACATCGCACAGGCCCTTGGCGTAGTAGCTCGGGCTAAAGGAATGTCTGCCATTGCGAATGAGGCAGGTGTATCCCGAGAGCACCTTTACCGGTCCTTCTCGGAAAAGGGTAACCCTACGCTTAAAACCATGCTGGCCGTGATGAGGGCCGTTGGTTTGGACCTGACGTCTCGCAAGCACGTAAAATCTGCACACTGAACTCAAGCATTCACGGGGCCGCCAAGCGGCCCCGCCAGCTCAGCCGAGCTTGAGCACCTTGGCCAGCACGATCTTGGGCCCTTTCATCTTCTTGATGATGATGCGCAGGCCTTCGACTTCCAGCACTTCCTCTTCCTCAGGCACGCGCTTGAGCGTTTCGTAGATAAGCCCGGCCAGGGTTTCCGCTTCGATGTGGTCAAGGTCGATGCCCAGCAAGCGCTCCACCTTGAACAGCGGCGTGTCGCCACGCACCAGCAGCTTGCCTGGCTGGTAGGCCAGGATGCCGCGCTCGGTCTTGCGGTGTTCGTCCTGAATGTCGCCCACCAGCACTTCCAGCACGTCTTCCATGGTCAGGTAGCCAATCACCTTGCCATCGGCTTCCTCGACCAGCACGAAGTGCGCGCCACCCTTGCGGAACTGCTCCAGCAGTTGAGACAACGGCATGTGCCGCGATACACGCTCCAGCGGGCGGGCCAAGTCTTCCAGGTCGACGGTTTCGGGCAGGTGCTCGAGCTCGGCCAGTTCCAGCAGCAGGTCCTTGATGTGCAAAAGCCCGGTGAACTCCTCACGCTCGGCGTCGTACAGCGGATAGCGGCTGAACTTGTGGCGGCGCACCAGGGCCAGGATTTCCTTCAGTGGCGCATGGGCGTCGATGCTGACCATGTCTTCGCGCGAGTTGGCCCAGTCGACCACTTCCAGCTCGCCCATCTCCACGGCCGAGGCCAGCACACGCATGCCCTGGTCGCTCGGGTCCTGGCCACGGCTGGAGTGCAGGATCAGCTTGAGCTCTTCACGGCTGTAATGGTGCTCGTGGTGCGGGCCAGGCTCGCCCTGGCCGGCAAAGCGCAGGATGGTGTTGGCACTGGCGTTGAGCAGGTAGATGGCCGGGTACATCAGCCAGTAGAACAGGTAAAGCGGCACCGCGGTCCACAGCGACAGCAGTTCGGGCTTGCGGATCGCCCAGGATTTGGGCGCCAGTTCACCGACCACGATGTGCAGGTACGAGATGACGAAGAACGCGACGAAGAACGAGACACCCTTGATCAACTCTGGCGTGTCCACGCCCAGGTATGCCAGCAGCGGCTCTAGCAGGTGGGCGAATGCCGGCTCACCGACCCAGCCAAGGCCCAGGGAGGCAAGGGTGATACCCAGCTGGCAGGCCGACAGGTAGGCGTCGAGCTGGTTGTGTACCTTGCGCAGGATGCTGCCGCGCCAGCCGTGCTGCTCGGCAATGGATTCGACACGCGTGGAGCGCAGCTTGACCATGGCGAACTCGGCGGCTACGAAAAAGCCGTTGAGCAGCACCAGGAACAGGGCAAAGAGAATCATGCCGAAATCGGCGAATAACGAGGTGAGGCTGATACCAGGGGAAGGGTCCATGATGGATTTTTTACGGGGTCCGTCTTTGGGGAAGGTAGAAAAAAAGTGCCAGCTTTTGCTGGCACAGGGGGGTCAATGTAGCGGCTGGGGCGGCAAAAGCAAAGTGGCCCTTGGAATCAAGCGTCACCGTTAGCCAGTTGTGCGGGGGCAAAGTGACAGGTGAAGGTACTGCCATGGCCCGGTACGCTGCTGATCTCAAGGCGCCCGCGATGGCGCATGAGCACATGCTTGACGATCGCCAGCCCCAGGCCGGTGCCTCCTGTGTTGGACGCGCGGCTGGAGTCGACGCGGTAGAAACGTTCGGTCAGGCGCGGCAGGTGCTTGGCGTCGATACCGACCCCCGAGTCCTGCACTGACAGGTGGGCGCCCTGGTCGTCGGCCCACCAGCGGATACGGATGTTGCCTTCGTCCTGGGTGTACTTCACCGCGTTGAACACCAGGTTGGAGAAAGCGCTGCGCAACTCCGACTCGCTGCCTTTGAGGCGAAGGCCCGGCGCTGCCTCCAGGGTAATGCGCTGGTTGCGCGGCCCGGACAGCGCCTGGGCGTCGCTCATGATCGCACCGAGCAGGGTGTCGACCGCCACCGGCTGGTTGTCCGACGGGTAATCGGTGGCTTCCAGCTTGGCCAGCAGCAGCAGGTCGTTGAGCAGGGCCTGCATGCGCGAGCCTTGCTGGCTCATCTGCTGCAACGCCCGGTTCCAGCGCGGGTTCACGTCTTCGACGTTATCCAGCAGGGTTTCCAGGTAACCGGCTATCACCGTCAGCGGTGTACGCAACTCGTGCGAGACGTTGGCCACGAAGTCCTTGCGCATCTGTTCGAGCTGATGGATGCGAGTAACGTCGCGCACCAGCATCAGGTGTTCGTTGTTGCCGTAGCGGGTGAGGTGCAGCTGCACGCGCATGCGGTCATTGATGGGGGAGGGAATTTCCAGCGGTTCGGCAAAGTTCTGCGACTCGAAGTATTCCTTGAAGCGTGGGTGGCGTACCAGGTTGGTGACCGGCTGGCCGCCATCTTGCGGAGTCTTGAAGCCCAGCAGGGTTTCTGCGGCGCGGTTCCACCATTCCAGGTTGCCGTCGCTGTCGAGCATGATCACCGCGTCGCGCAGTGCGGCCGTGGACTCCTGTACCCGGTCGATCACTGCCTGCAGACGGCCGCGTACGCGCTGGTCGCGGCGTTGCAGGTGGTAGATGCTGTCGAACACCTCGCCCCACAGGCCATAGCCGTCGGGCGGTGCTTCGTCGGGCTGATGGTTGCGCAACCAGTCATGCAGGCGCAGCAACTGTTTGAGGGTCCAGCCCAGGTACAGGCCCAGGCCGATGGCCAGGCTCCAGCCGTAAAAGCCGCTGACCAGGCCGCCTACCAGGCAGACAGTGATCAGCAGGAGCAGGTGGCGAATCAGGGTTGCGTGCCAGTTCTGGTTCAATTGACAGATCCTTCGGATCCAGCCGCAAGCTGCAAGCTACAAGCTGCAAGAAGAAGCGGATCGGTGATGCTGATAGTCCTTTTTCCAGCCTGGATGCTGCTGGCTTTTCCTTGCAGCTTGAGGCTGGAAGCTCGCAGCTAGCTTTTGGTCGAGAAACGGTAGCCAGTGCCCCGAACGGTTTGTACCAGATTTTCGTAGGCTTCACCCAGTGCCTTGCGCAGGCGGCGGATGTGCACATCGACGGTGCGTTCCTCGACATAGACGTTGCCGCCCCAGACCTGGTCGAGTAACTGGCCCCGGGTGTAGGCGCGTTCCTGGTGGGTCATGAAGAACTGCAGCAGGCGGTATTCGGTGGGGCCCATTTCGGCCGGCTTGCCGTCGATGGTCACGCGGTGGCTGATCGGGTCGAGCAGCAGGCCGCCGACTTCGATAGGGGCTTCGCTGTCGCTCGGGCCGGCGCGGCGCAGCACGGCCTTCAGGCGCGCCACCAGCTCGCGAGGCGAGAAGGGTTTGGTGATGTAGTCGTCGGCGCCGACTTCCAGGCCCTGGATCTTGTTGTCCTCTTCGCCTTTGGCGGTGAGCATGATGATCGGGATATCGCCGGTGAGTTCATCGCGCTTGAGGCGGCGTGCCAACTCGATGCCGGAGGTGCCCGGCAGCATCCAGTCGAGCAGGATCAGGTCCGGTTTACGGTCGACGATGATTGCGTGGGCCTGTTGGGAGTTCTCGGCTTCCAGGCAGTCATAGCCGGCCATTTCCAATGCAACGGCGATCATCTCGCGAATGGGCGCTTCGTCGTCGACGATCAGAATGTTTCTGCCAACCATGCTTTAAACCTCTCCTGGAATATCGGGTCTGGCCCGCATTAGATAACGGAATTATTGCAGCTGTGTGACAGGGTGTTGGCCATTCTGGCGACATTGCATGACTGGGCTAGGCTTTGAGGGGCCGCTGCGGCGGCTGTTCGAACTCATTCCACCCCCCGAATTCACGGTGATTCCAATGACACGACACACGCTGAGCTGGATGGCCCTTTGCGCTGCACTGGCACTGCCCGGGGTAGCGTCGGCCCACCATGCCATGGAGAAGGACGGCATGTGGGTCGATCACGCGGGCATGACGCTGTACACCTTCGACAAGGATGCTGGCGGCAAGTCGATGTGCAATGGCGAGTGCGCCACCAACTGGCCGCCGCTGCTGGTCAAGGCCGATGACGAGCCTGCCAAGGACAAGTGGTCGGTGGTGATGCGCGACGATGGCAAGAAGCAGTGGGCATATGACGGCAAGCCCCTGTATACCTTCGTGAAGGACAAGAAGGCTGGGGACATGACCGGTGATGGTTTGAAAGACGTCTGGCACGTCGCCAAGCCTTGAGATGGCTGGGGCCGCTTTGCGGCCCAATCGCCGGCAAGCTGGCTTCCACAGGGTGGCTTGCCGGGGGTTGTGTTCAGCGCAGGGCGTAATCGAGCACCACACCCATGAACACCAGCAGCCCCGCCCAGTGGTTGTGCAGAAACGCCTTGAAGCACGACTCTCTGTCCAGTTTGCGTGTCGACCAGTACTCCCAGGCAAAGCACAGTGCGGCACCCAGCAGCCCAAGGTGGAACCAGCCACCCAGCTCGAAGCGGCTTCCCGCCAGCAACAGGCAGCCCAGCGACAGCATCTGCAGGGTCAGGATGATCACCCGGTCGGACTCGCCGAACAGGATCGCGGTCGATTTCACCCCGATCTTAAGGTCATCGTCCCGGTCGACCATGGCGTAGTAGGTATCGTAGCCCACCGTCCACAGCAGGTTGGCGATGTACAGCAGCCAGGCGCTGGCCGGCAGTTCGCCGCCGGCGGCCGTGAAGGCCATGGGGATGCCCCACGAATACGCAGCCCCCAGCACCACCTGCGGGTAGTAGGTGTAGCGCTTCATGAACGGGTAACAAGACGCCAAAGCCACCGCGCCGAATGACAGCCACACAGTCTGGCTGTTGGTGCACAGCACCAACAGGAAGCTCACCGCCACCAGGGCCGCGAACAGCGCCAGCGCCTCGCGCGGCTTGACCCGGCCACTGGCCAGCGGGCGGTCGGCGGTGCGTTTGACGTGGCCATCGACCTTGCGGTCGGCGAAGTCATTGATGCAGCAGCCAGCGGCACGCATCAGCACCACGCCCAGGCCAAAGATCAGCACGTTGGCCAAGGTTGGTGAACCAAGGCCTGCAATCCACACCGCCGTCAGGGTCGGCCACAGCAGCAGGTAGATGCCGATCGGCCGGTCCATGCGGCTGAGCTGGATGAAGTCCCAGGCGCGCGGGTGCACGCGGTTGAGCGACTTGAGCAGTTGCAGGTACATCAGCGGTTTTCCTCCTTGGCGGCTTGCCACAGTGCCGGCAGGAATACTTCGGCCACCAGCAGGTCGAGGCCATCGCGCTCGAAGCGCGAGCGCCGCCCCCACAACCCTGCGTGGGCCGCCTCGACAGGTAACCACTGCTGTGGATAAGTGCACACTTCGATGGGGTGGCGGATGAACGCCTGGTCGCAGAACAACAACTCGCCCAGCGAACGGCTGCCCAAGGTTTCCAGGTGCAAACCGCCGTGTTCCAAGGCGCTACGGCTGGCCACACTGCGGGCGAAGACCCACGGCTGACCATGGCCGCGCAAGTACACCTCGCGCACCCAGCCTTCAGCGCCTGGCGCGATACCCAGCGCCAGGCATTCGTCATCGCGCAGCGCCTGCCAGCCCTCGAACAGCGGAGTGACGCTGAAATGATCGTGAGACAGTCGGGTAAGGCGGCGAGTCAGGGAACCTTCGTCGAACAGCCAGTCGAGGGCAGGCTGGTCGGTATCGACCGCCAGTTGTGGATACGCCAGCCACGCGACAGCGGCTGCTTGCGGGGATTCGTACGACACGTCGATATGCTTGATTAGAGCCAGAGAGGCGGCGAGCTTAGCATGATTGCCCCAACTGCTTGCATAATGCCCGCGTAAGGGCCCTGAGCCCGATTGACATAGCCTGAGCCTGTACCGAGGAACGACAAATCATGAAGAAGTGGCAGTGTATTGTCTGTGGCCTGATCTACGACGAGGCCCAAGGATGGCCGGATGACGGCATCGCGCCGGGTACCCGGTGGGAGGATGTGCCGCAGGATTGGCTGTGCCCCGATTGCGGCGTCGGCAAAAGCGACTTTGAAATGATCGCCATCGGCTGATCGCCATGCTGTTCAACCAAGAGGAAAGCACGAAATGACGTCCCCCGTGGTCATCATCGGGACCGGCCTGGCCGGCTATAACCTCGCCCGTGAGTTTCGCAAGCTCGATGGCGATACGCCGCTGCTGCTGATTACGGCCGACGACGGTCGCTCCTATTCCAAGCCCATGCTTTCCACCGGCTTCGCCAAGCAAAAGGACGCGGACGGCCTGTGCATGGCCGAGCCGGGGGCCATGGCCGAGCAACTCAAGGCGGTTATCCGCACCCACACGCGCATCAGCGGTATCGACCCTGGCCACAAGCGCCTGTGGATTGGCGAAGAAGCGGTGGAGTATCGCGATCTGGTGCTGGCCTGGGGCGCGCAGACCGTGCAGGTGCCGGTGGAGGGTGACGGGGCAGATCATGTGTTCCCGGTCAATGATCTGGAAGACTACGCACGTTTGCGTGCTGCCGCGGCTGGCAAGCAGCGTGTACTGATCCTCGGGGCCGGCCTGATCGGCTGCGAGTTCGCCAATGACATGCGCCTGGGTGGCTTTGAGGTCGATGTGGTGGCGCCGTGCGAGCAGGTCATGCCGACCCTGTTGCATCCTGCCGCTGCCGCTGCCGTTCAGGGTGGGTTGCAAGGGCTGGGCGTGCGTTTTCACCTGGGCCCCGTACTCACTCGCCTGCAGCAGGTGAGCGAAGGCCTTGAGGCGCATTTGTCCGATGGCAGCGTGATCGCGTGCGACCTGGTGGTATCGGCCATCGGCCTGCGCCCGCGTATCGACCTGGCCGCTGCAGCGGGCCTGCAGACCAACCGCGGCGTAGTCGTGGACCGCCAACTGCGCACCTCCCACGGCAACATTTTCGCGCTGGGCGACTGCGCTGAAGTCGAAGGTATCAACCTGCTCTATGTGATGCCATTGATGGCCTGCGCTCGAGCCCTGGCCCAGACTTTGACAGGCAACCCGACGCAGGTCAGTTACGGGCCGATGCCCATCACTGTGAAAACACCGGCTTGCCCGTTGGTGGTTTCGCCGCCGCCGCCTGGTTGCGAAGGTACCTGGCAGGTGCAAGGGCAGGGCAGTGACCTGAAAGTGCTCTGTCACGCTGCTGACGGCCAGTTGCTGGGCTATGCCCTGACAGGCAGCGCCGTCATGGAAAAACTGGCCCTGAACCGGCAGCTGCCTGCGCTGATGGCGTAAACAGCGGGCGTTCTGTCGGATTTATCCTGTAGTTGACCGCACAATGGCCGCCCAGATACTGGCGCGGCCCCGGTCGGCGTGCCATTCTCACTTCCGTCTGCCGCAGATTAGAGCCTGCGGTGCCTTGAACGCTGCTTCACGGGCAGCACGGCAATAACAACAAGAATTCCCGTCAAAGAGGCTTCATTATGCGTAAACCAGAACTCGCCGCCGTCATCGCCGAAAAGGCCGATCTGACCAAGGAAAAGGCCAATCAGGTGCTCAATGCCATTCTCGACAGCATCACCGGTGCGCTGGACAAAGACACCGTGACCCTCGTCGGCTTCGGCACTTTTGAAAAACGGCATCGCGGCGCCCGTACCGGCAAGAATCCTCAGACCGGTGAGCCGGTAAAGATCAAGGCCAGCAATACTGTGGCCTTCAAGCCTGGCAAAAACCTGCGTGACAGCGTCAATGTGCCCGCCAAGCCGGCCAAGAAAGCCAAATGACCGACGCTTGACTTGCAGCCTCTGCTCAAACGGGCGCCTCAGTGCGCCCGTTGTGCTTTCGGAAAGCATCGAGCTGCGAATGTGCGTAAATAGTTCAGGAAACGGATAAACTGTGCGCTTCGGTCATTTTATATTCGAGGCGCGTTGATGAAGTTCCGCTTTCTTCTCTGGGCCATGGGGTTGTTGATGGCCAAGGCCAGCCGTAACAACCCGGCATTTCAGCAGCAACTCAAGGACAAGGACCTGGTGTTCCAGATGCAGACGCTCGATGGCAAGGTTGCCCGGCACTTCATCGTCAGTGGCGAACGCATCAGCAGCAAAGGTGGCGCTCATCCGCAGCCAGCCTTTGCCATTGCCTTCAAGGACGCTGCCTATGGCTTCGCCACGATGCAGGCGAGCAACAAGCAGTTGGCGTTCATGCAGGGCATTCAGGACAAGAGCATCCAGATCAAGGGCAATCCGGCGCTGGTGATGTGGTTCCAGGGTTTGATGAAATACCTGAAACCGAAGAAGAAAAAAGGCTGAACAGCTGGGGCTGCTGTGCAGCCCCAACGTTTTCAGTGCGGTGCGTTGAACTGCGACGCCAGTTCGCGCAGCAAACTCTCGGCCTCGAGCACCTTGTTCACGACGTCCTCAGCTTTCTCCCGGGTAATGCCCAGGCGCTCCAGCAATTCGTCGGGGATCGCCTCCTGCGGCCCCGAGCCGATGCCGCGGCAGCGCAGCAGGCGGGTCGCCAGGCACACCAGGTTGGGGTACGCCGAGTATTCGCCGTCATAGGCAGGATCATGCTGGAAGCGCAGCGCGGTCGACAGCTCTTCGGGCATGTCCCACAGCTTCATCAGCCAGGCGCCGATCTGCTCGCGGCTGATACCCAGCAGGTGCTGCTCCACATAGGTGTGGCACAGGTGCGGGTTGACCTCCAGATGGCGGCAGATCAGCGAGAAGTGCGGCGGGAACACATGCGCCAGCAGCAGATAGCCGAAGTTGTGCAACAGCCCGGCCAGGTAAGTCAGGCCGGCTTCAGGGCGTTCGGCCCGAGGCATGGCCCGGGTCAGGCCTTCGATGATCGCCGCGGTGTAGATCGACTGCTGCCAGTAAGGCGTCGCCTGTTGCGGGTGGTCCTTGGGCAGGCTCAACGTCTTGCCCAATGCCAGGCCCAGGGCCAGGTTGATCACCAGATCGAAGCCTAAGACGCGGACGATGGCATCTTCCACCGAGCGGATCTTGCCTGGGGAGGCGTAATAGGGTGAAGCAGCCCAGCTGACCACCTGTGCGGCCAGGGCCGGGTCGGTTTCGACCACGCCGGTGATGTCGTCGATGCTGGCATTGGGGTCGACCCGCAGCTTGATGATTTTCTGCGCCGTATCGGCCAGCGGCGGTATCTCGATGGTTTCTTCCAGGCGCTTCTGGATGCGGCGGGCGGTGAATGCCTGCACTGCTAGGGTAATCTCCCTGGAGTCATCATCCGGGCGGTCGAGATTGGGGCGTATTTCCCTGACGGGTTGGCCGAAAGTGCCAGCGCTGGCCTTTTGCATCATGTGCTTGAAGTCGTCACGCTGGATTTCCAGCAACAGACCGGCTTCACCGGACTGGATCAGCAGGCGTTCGGCATCGAGCAACTTGCCTTCATAGAGGCAGGGCGAACTGGTCAGCGCCGGAATCGCAGGCAAGGCCTTCAGATGGTGCTTGTCGAGCATCTGTTTCAGGCGTTGTACCGGCACGGCTTTGAGCTTGCGGCCCGTCAGCTCTTCCAGACGATTGAGGTCCAGCAGCTTGCTCTGCGGGAACAGCACCATCAATGCGCCGATCTCGTCATCCAGCAGGATCGCCTGTACCCGTGAAGCAGCCGGCAGTTGCGTATGCTCTGGCACCTCGCGATAGGCAACGCCCAGTTTTTCGAGCAACAGCCGGATAACAGACGGTGCGTGTGGGGTTGCGGTGTCCAGGGCAGCTTCAGTCATGGTCCGTATCCACTGATTCTTTTAAACGCGAAGTATAACCAGTCTGGTCGCAAAGCTGGATCCATTCTGGTACTGGCGTCACACTTGGCCATATTGCTGGCCGTGGCGCAGCCAACGGTCGAGCAGCGGGCTGACGTGCTCGGGCCAGCGTGCAATGAGGGCCTGTGCGGCGTCGCGCACGGCGGGTAACAGGTCGGCATCGCGCATCAGGTCGGCGACCTTGAATTGTAACAGGCCGGTCTGACGCGTCCCGAGCATCTCGCCGGGGCCGCGCAGCTCCAGGTCCTTTTCAGCGATGACGAAGCCGTCGTTGGTTTCGCGCATGATCCCCAGGCGTTCGCGGCCGATCTGAGACAGGGGCGGGTGATACAGCAGCACGCAGTGGCTCACCGCACTGCCCCTGCCAACCCGGCCGCGCAACTGGTGCAGTTGGGCAAGGCCCAGGCGTTCAGGGTTCTCGATGATCATCAGGCTGGCGTTGGGCACGTCCACACCCACCTCGATCACCGTGGTTGCGACCAGCAGTTGCAGGTCGCCTTGCTTGAATTCGGCCATCACCGCGGCCTTTTCCGCAGGCTTCATGCGCCCGTGGATCAGGCCCACGCGCAGTTCACCCAAGGCGCTGCCCAGTTCTTCGTAGGTGCTCTCGGCTGCCTGGCAGGTGAGCTCTTCGGACTCTTCGATCAGGGTGCAGACCCAATAGGCCTGGCGCCCTTCGGCGCAAGCGGCGCGCACCCGCTCCACCACTTCGAAACGCCGGCTGTCGGCGACCAGCACGGTGTTCACCGGCGTGCGCCCTGGCGGCAGTTCGTCGAGCACCGAGGTGTCGAGGTCGGCATAGGCGCTCATCGCCAGCGTGCGCGGAATCGGCGTGGCGGTCATGATCAGCTGGTGCGGGCACAGTTCGCCTGCAACACCCTTCTTGCGCAGGGCCAGACGTTGTTGCACACCAAAACGATGCTGTTCGTCGATGATCGCCAGGGCCAGGTGCTTGAATTGCACTTCTTCCTGGAACAACGCGTGGGTACCCACCACCATCGGCGCACCGTTGGCGATCTGTTCCAGGGCGCTGGCGCGGGCCTTGCCCTTGAGCTTGCCGGCCAGCCAGGCGACTTCCAGGCCCAGCGGCTCCAGCCAGCGCTTGAAGGTGATGTAGTGCTGCTCGGCGAGAATCTCGGTGGGCGCCATCAGCGCCACCTGGTAGCCGGCCTCCAGTGCCTGCAGCGCCGCCAGTGCGGCAACCACGGTCTTGCCGGCGCCGACATCGCCCTGTACCAGGCGCATCATCGGCTCGGCCTGGCTCAGGTCATAGGCGATTTCATCGGCTACCCGCTGCTGTGCGCCGGTCGGCTTGAAGCCCAGGTTGGCCAGGTACTGCACCTGCAGGCGCTTGGCCTTGGGCAGAACCGGAGCGCGCAAGCTGCGCAGGCTTTCACGCAGGCGCTGTTGCGACAGCTGGTGGGTGAGCAGCTCTTCGAAGGCAAGGCGGTGCTGGGCCCAGTGCTGGCCTTCGGCGAGCTCATCAAGGTCGGCATCGGCCGGCGGGTTGTGCAGGTAGCGGATGGCATCGTCCAGCGGTGCCAGGTGGTAGTCCCGGGCCAGTTCGTCCGGCAACCAGTCCGGCAGGCTGCGTGGGCCAAGCATGCCCAGGCTCTGCTGGCAGAGCAGGCGCAGGCGCTGCTGGGTGAGGCCTTCGGTGGACGGGTAGATCGGCGTCAGGGTCTGCTCGACCGGCGGTGGCGGCTCGTCGCCATTGAGTGCACGGTACTCCGGGTGGTAGATCTCCAGGCCCGAGGCGCCGGGGCGGGCCTCGCCATAGCAGCGCAGGTGGGTACCGCGCTTGAGGCCTTCCTTCTGCGCATTGCTGAAGTGATAGAAGCGCAGGCTGAGCACGCCGCTGCCATCACCCAGGCGCACGACAAGGCTGCGGCGTTTGCCCATGGTCACATCGGCGCCACTGACCACCCCTTCGATCACGGCGTCCTGGCCGGGGCGCAGGGCGCCGATAGGCACCACCCGGGTGCGGTCCTGGTAACGCAGCGGCAGGTGAAACAACACGTCCTGCAGGTTTTCCAGGCCCACCTTGGCGAGCTTCTGCGCCATGGCTTCGCCTACGCCCTTGAGCGCGGTGACAGAGACCTTCGACAGCTCAGTCATGACTCAGGCCGGTTGTTCCACAGCGGGCTTGGCTACCGAGCAGAGGCGAATCGAGTCGGCAAGGATCTCGATGGCCTTGGGCCGCGGGAAGCTGGCGCGCCAGGCGATGGCTACGGTGCGAAACGGTGCCGGTGCGGTAAGCGGCCGCACCTCGATGACCCCTGGTGCGTAGTGGTGGCTGTGCACCGCCGAAAGCGGCAGGATCGACACGCCCAGGCCCGAAGCGACCATGTGGCGTATGGTTTCCAGCGAGCTGGACTCCACCGTGGTGTGCTTGGCGCTTTCGCCGCCTTTGTTCAGCGTCGGGCAGGCTTCCAGAACCTGGTCGCGGAAGCAGTGGCCCTCGCCGAGCAGCAGCAGGCTCTTGTCGTTGAGCATGGCGGTGTCGATGGTCTTTTTCGCCGTCCAGGGGTGGTCGGCGGGCATCAGGGCACAGAATGGCTCATCGTACAGCGGCAGGGTCAGCACGTCGGCTTCGTTGAACGGCAGGGCGATGATCACTGCGTCGAGTTCACCATTGCGCAGTTTTTCGCGCAGCACATGGGTGAAGTTCTCTTCGATGTACAGCGGCATCTGCGGTGCCACGCGGTGCAGCTGCGGGATCAGGTGCGGGAAGAGGTAAGGGCCGACGGTGTAGATAGCACCGACCTTGAGCGGGGCGGTGAGCTGGTTCTTGCCGGCCTGGGCCAGTTCGCGGATGCCCTGCGCCTGCTCCAGTACCTTCTGGGCCTGGGCGACGATGCTTTCACCGACTGGCGTCAGGCGCACCGCGCTCTTGCTGCGCTCGAAGATCAGCACGCCAAGCTCGTCCTCAAGCTTTTTGACACCGACGGACAGGGTGGGCTGGCTGACATGGCAACGCTCGGCGGCGTGGCCGAAGTGCTGCTCCTGGGCGAGAGTGACGATGTAGCGTAATTCTGTGAGGGTCATAACGTGCGTCCATGAAGTTGCGAGCCCAGCATAGCGGCTGCAATCGATAGACGCACGTTATCAGACTTGCCGATTTGTGACAGAAACAAAAGTATCAGCGACGGTCCAGCGAGTAGACGAACGGTGCCACTACTTCGATCGTGCCATTGTTCAGCAATTCGGCAGGCGGCTTGGGTACCTTGCCGGCCCGGCGGATCATTTCCAGGGTTGCCCGGTCCAGCGCCGCGCTGCCCGAACCACCGGCCATGGAGTACGAGACCACCTTGCCTTCGGCGTCGACCACGAAGCGCAGGCGGTTGATGCCCTGAAGGCCCCGGCGGCGTGCATCTTCCGGGTAGCGCTTGTACTTCGCCAGGTGGCGCAGCAGGTCGCTCTGCCACGTAGGCAACGCTTTGCTGTTCGCGGCAATGCTGGGTGCCGGTGCCGCCGACTTCTGCGGTGGCGTGTTGGTTGGCGGCGTGTCCACGACCTGTTCTTTGGTCGGTGGCTCATCCTTTGGCGGCTCAGGCTTTTTCTCAGGCTTCGGCGGTTGAGGCTTGGGTTTGGGCTTGGGCGGCTTGGCGATGGCGATCTTTGGTTTGGGCGCTTCGGCCACTTTGGGCAGCGGCGGCTCTTCGACCGGTGCCGGTGGCTGTGGAGCGGCCTTCGGTGGTGGTGGCGGTGCGGGCTCGGGCAGCGGTGCCAGTTCGACCATCATGGCTGCCGGGGGCAGCTCGACGGCCTGGGGCACCGACCAGTTGAGCGTGAGCAGCACAGCGACGGCATGGACACCCAGCACAAGTGCCAGGCTGCCGCTGTAACGCGCCATATTGTGCCGCGTCTTCGTCATTTCTTGGCTGCCGTCTCGAGACCTACCAGACCGACTTTGAGGTAGCCGGCCGCGCGCATGTTGTTCATCACTTCCATCAGGTCACCGTAATCCACGCCTTTGTCGGCCTGGAAGAAGATGGTGGTTTCCTTGTCGCCCTTGGTCTTGGCATCGAGCATCGGGCCAAGCTGGTCGGCGGCAGGCACCTGATCGTCACCGACATACAGCTTCTGGTCGGCCTTGACGCTGACGAACACCGGCTTCTCCGGCCTCGGTGCCGGCTTGGCGGTCGAGGCAGGCAGGTCGACCTTGATGTCGACCGTGGCCAGGGGCGCGGCCACCATGAAGATGATCAGCAGTACCAGCATCACGTCGATGAACGGCGTGACGTTGATTTCGTGGTTTTCGGCGAGGTCGTCGCCACCTTCGTTCAGATGCAGGCCCATGGCTTACCCCACTTTCACCATGTGCGGGGCGACGCGCTCGCCACCCTGGTGGTCCAGGTCGCGGCTGACCAGCAGCAGGACCTGCGCCGAAGCGTCGGAAACCTGGGCTTTGTAGCCGGCGATGGAGCGGGCGAAGACGTTATAGATAACTACGGCCGGGATCGCTGCGACCAGGCCCAGGGCGGTGGCCAGCAGGGCTTCGGCGATACCCGGGGCAACGACGGCCAGGTTGGTGGTCTGGGTTTTGGCGATGCCGATGAAGCTGTTCATGATGCCCCACACGGTACCGAACAGGCCGACGAACGGCGCGGTGGAACCGATGGTGGCGAGCACGCCGGTGCCGCTGCTCATGTTGCGGCCGCTGGCATGCACCAGGCGCTCCAGGCGGAAGCTCACGCGTTCCTTGATGCCTTCTTTTTCACGGGCGTTGGCCGACAGGCGCATTTCTTCCAGGGCGTCGTGGACCAGCGTGTGGGCCAGGGTGCCTTCCTTGTTGGAGACCTCGCTGGCTTCCTTGAGGCTGGCAGACTTCTTCAGCTGTGCGATTTCGCCGCGCAGGCGACGCTTGGCGCCCATCAGTTCGAAGCCCTTGGCGATCCAGATGGTCCAGGTGATGATCGAGGCAATGGCCAGGCCGATCATGACCGCTTTCACCACCACGTCGGCGTTCTTGTACATACCCCATGGGGACAGGTCATGGGCCATGCCCAGCGAAGTGTTCTCGACCACGGCTTCGGTGCCTGGGGCCGCTGCCGCTGGCGCATCGACCGGCGTAGCGGCCTGAGCGTCGCCAGCAGGTGCCTGGCTTTCGGTGGCTGGGGTGGCCGGTGCGCTTGCAGCTGCTGGGGCGCTGACGTTGGTATTGGGCTCATCGGCCATAGCCGCTGGGGCCAGCACCAGGCTGAACATCAGCGCGGCAATGGCGCGCCAGGCGCGTGACGGGGTTGGCGAAGCGGAAGTGTGAGTACGTGTCATGCTGGCCGGACCTGATGAAGAAAAAAGTGTGCGTTCTCCAAGGCCTCGAGATAGGCCGAGAACAGATAGGGGTGCCATTATTGCAAGTAATTCTTGTTAACAAAAGTAATCTCGTTGCTTTTTTCGCCCATGGTCTAGCCGCCTATCGTGTAATCCGGCTAGCCTGATCCTTTGGTCTAGGGAGTTAAGTGATGTCAGACCGTTCCGTATTGATCGTAGGTTGTGGTGATGTCGGCGGCCGGCTGGCCCGCCAATTGCTCGCCCGTGGCTGGCAGGTAAGCGGCCTGCGCCGTTCGGTCGAACACCTGCCACAGGGTGTTGTACCGATCGCTGCCGACCTGTCCGATTCGGGCTTGCCCCAGGCTTGGCCACAGCATTCCCCGGATTATCTGGTGTATTGCGTAGCCGCCAGCCAGCACGATGAGGCGGGTTATCAAAGCGCTTACGTTGAAGGCTTGCGTCACGTGCTGGGTTGGCTGGCCGAGCGTGGGCAGCGCCCGCGCCGCCTGCTGTTCGTGTCCAGCAGCAGTGTGTTTGCACAAAAGGATGGGGAGTGGATCGATGAGGCCGCACCTACCGAGCCGCAAGGCTATTCGGGGCGTGTGATGCTGGAGGCTGAGCGGCTGGCCCTGGCTGGCGGCATGCCGGCAAGCATCGTGCGCCTGACGGGGATCTACGGCCCCGGGCGTGAGTGGCTCCTCAGCCAGGTGCGTCAGGGCTATCGGGTGGCGACCGAGCCGCCGCTGTATGGCAACCGTATCCATGCCGAGGATGCCGCAAGCCTGCTGGCGTTCCTGCTGCAGGCCGATGCCGATGGTGTGGCGTTGGACGATTGCTATATAGGCGTTGATGACGACCCTGCGCCACTGGCCGATGTGGTTGGCTGGTTGCGAGCTTACATGGGCGTTACCGAATGGTCCGATGAGCAGCGGGTGCGCCGCACCGGCAGCAAGCGCTGCAGCAATGCCCGGGTGCGGGCATTGGGTTGGGTGCCGGAGTATCCGAGTTACAAGGAAGGTTACGCGGCGATCCTGAAAGGCGAAGGCTGAAGCCTGCTGTATCGCTGCTGGCCCTATCGCCGGCAAGCCGGCGATTAGGCCAGTGAAACCAGGCGCGACTTGGGTCAGTCTTTCTCCAGCACCCACTGGCGGGTACCGGCTGCCAGTTGCGGGATTTCATCGGGCTGTGCGCGGTTGAGCGCCTGGAAGATCTCCAGCTTGTCGCCATCGCGCTTGAAGATGAATGGCGCGCCACGTTGGTTGCGCTCAAGCCAAAGGCTGTCGTTGCTGCCCCCCATGCTTGCGCAATCGCCGGCCAGGCACAGGGCGTAGCGGTCAGGGCCGGGCAGGCCGGTGACGCCGCCGTTATCGGTGAACCGGACGACGCTACCTGTGCCCTGGCCTTCGACAATCTTCCAGTCCCCGCCGAGGTACGCTTGGTACAGTGCTTTCTCGAAGCTGCTGCCCAAGGGCACATTACCGGGCTGTTTGGCGCGGACGAAACTGCGTTCGGCACCTGTTGTGTCCGTGGCTTTCAGCTCGTCGCCATCCAGCGCCAGCTGTTCGGTCTGGCCGCCCGGGAAGTTGGCCTGCCATTGCTTGTCAGCGGCGCTCAATTGGCCGTCGACGGCCTCGAAACCATTGCTGTAGCTGGCCTGCTGGCTGGCCACATCGAGTTTCCACTCGAAGATGGGGCCGTGTTCATTGAGGGCCTGGCGCAGGCTGCCACCTTTGACGGCGGCGTTGATGGCGTCCTGGTTGATCCAGGTGCCGTTGAAATCTTCGGGTTTGTGGCTGGCGCAGCCGCTCAGAAGCAGGGCTGCCAGCGCGAGGGGCAGTGCTTGACGCATGGTAGGTTAACCTTGAACTGAAAGGTGACGGGCAAGGCGCCCGTCACCAGCGGCATCAATCGATGACCAGGATGGCGTCCATTTCTACCTGGGCGCCTTTTGGCAGCGCGGCAACGCCAATGGCGGCACGGGCTGGATACGGCTGCTCGAAGTAGCGGCCCATCACTTCGTTGACCTTGGCGAAGTGGCTCAGGTCGGTGAGGAAGATGTTCAGCTTGACGATGTCCTTGAACGAACCGCCGGCGGCTTCGGCAACGGCCTTGAGGTTCTCGAAGACCTGTACGGTCTGGGCTTCGAAGCCCTCAACCAGTTCCATGGTGTTCGGGTCCAGCGGAATCTGGCCCGACATGTAAACGGTATTGCCGGCCTTGATCGCTTGCGAGTAGGTACCGATGGCGGCAGGGGCCTTGTCGCTGTTGATGACGGTCTTGCTCATGATGACTCCTTGCGGTTGGCGGACTACGCACGCATGCGGGTGATGCGGACCACGCCGGTCAGCGTACGCAGCTTCTTGATCACACGAGCCAGGTGCACGCGGTCGTGCACGCTGACCACCAGTTGGACAACGCTGATGCGGCCGTCGCGTTCGTCCATGCTGATCTTCTCGATGTTGCCGTCGGCGGCATTGACGCTGCTGGCCAGCAGGGCAATCAGGCCGCGCTGGTGTTCCAGCTCGACACGCAACTCGACATTGAATTCGCCGGTGATGTCCTTGGCCCAGGAAAGCTGTACGCACTTCTCCGGGTTATGGCGGATTTCACTGATATTGCGGCAGTTCTCCAGGTGCACGACCATGCCCTTGCCTGCCGACAGGTGGCCGACGATCGGGTCGCCCGGGATGGGCGTGCAGCACTTGGCATAGCTCAATACCAGGCCTTCGGTGCCGCGGATCGCCAGAGGGCCTTCCGGTGCTGGGAGCTGTTCGCCTTCGGCTGACAGCAGGCGGCGGGCCACCACATAGGCCATGCGGTTGCCCAGGCCAATGTCTTCGAGCAGGTCTTCGATCAGCTCCAGGCGGTACTCGGCGAGAATCGCGTTGATACGCTCCTGAGGGATTTGCTCGAGGCTGCTGTCGAAACCGGTCAGCACCTTGTTCAGCAGGCGCTCGCCAAGGTTGATCGACTCGGAGCGTCGCTGCTGCTTGAGTGCGTGGCGGATGTGCGTACGGGCCTTGCCGGTGACCACGAAGTTGAGCCAGGCCGGGTTGGGCCGCGCGCCCGGGGCGCTGACGATCTCGACCGTCGAACCGCTCTGCAGCGGCTCGGACAGCGGCGCCAGGCGCCGGTTGATGCGGCAGGCGATGCAGCTGTTGCCCACATCGGTATGCACCGCATAGGCGAAATCGACGGCGGTGGAGCCTTTGGGCAGCTCCATGATCCTGCCTTTGGGCGTGAAGACATAGACCTCGTCAGGGAACAGGTCGATCTTCACGCTCTCGATGAATTCCAGCGAGTTGCCGGCACGCTGCTGCAGTTCGAGGATGCCCTTGACCCACTGGCGAGCGCGCGCATGGTTGCCTTTGGGCTGCTCGTCGTCGTTGGACTTGTACAGCCAGTGTGCGGCGATGCCATTGTTGGCCATCTCTTCCATTTCGCGGGTGCGGATCTGGATTTCGATGGGCACGCCGTGCATGCCGAACAGCGTGGTGTGCAACGACTGATAGCCGTTGGCCTTGGGGATCGCAATGTAGTCCTTGAAGCGCCCGGGCAGCGGCTTGTACAGGTTGTGTACGGCGCCGAGCACGCGGTAGCAGGTGTCGACCTTGTCGACGATGATGCGGAAGGCGTACACGTCCATGATCTCGGTGAAGGCGCGGCGCTTGCCGCGCATCTTCTTGTAGATACCATAGAGGTGTTTCTGCCGGCCGCTGACCTCGCCTTGAATACCGTCGGCGGCCAGGCAGTTGGCCAGCGAGTGTTCGATCTTGGCGACGATCTCTTTACGGTTGCCGCGTGCGCTCTTGACCGCCCGGTAGATCAGCGACGAGCGCATCGGGTGCATGGCCTTGAAGCCGAGGTCTTCGAACTCTACGCGCACAGTGTGCATGCCCAGCCGGTTGGCGATGGGCGCGTAGATTTCCAGGGTTTCCTTGGCGATGCGTCGGCGTTTTTCGCCAGACAGCACTTCCAGGGTACGCATGTTGTGCAGGCGGTCGGCCAGCTTGACCAGGATCACGCGGATATCGCGGGCCATGGCCATGGCCATCTTCTGGAAGTTTTCAGCCTGCGCTTCGGCCTTGGTCTCGAAGTTCATCTGGGTCAGCTTGCTGACCCCATCGACCAGCTCGGCAACCGTTTCGCCAAACTGCTGGCTGAGGGCTTCCTTGGCGATGCCGGTGTCTTCGATCACGTCGTGCAGCATGGCCGCCATCAGGCTCTGATGGTCCATGTGCATGTCGGCGAGGATGCTGGCCACGGCCAGCGGATGGGTCACATAGGGCTCGCCGCTGCGGCGGCGCTGCCCATCGTGTGCCTGTTCGGCGTAGAAATAGGCCCGGCGAACCAGGTTGACCTGTTCGGGGCCCAGGTAGGTCGACAGCCGTTCGGCTAAGGCTTCTATGCCCGGCATGGTTTCACCTCTTGCCGAGGAAGAGGGCCTTGCGCCGCGCGACGTCGACCAGGCATCGATCAGACAGCCTCGTTGGACTCGTCCTCGAACGCGGCGAAGACCGGATCCTCGGTGACGATCTCTTCAGCGGCAATGAATTCGTTGGTGACGATGCCTTCTGCGATTTCACGCAGGGCAACGACGGTCGGCTTGTCGTTTTCCCACGCTACGCGTGGCTCTTTGCCGCCGGTAGCCAGCTGACGGGCGCGCTTGGTCGAGAGCATGACCAGCTCAAAACGGTTATCCACGTGTTCCAGGCAGTCTTCAACAGTTACGCGGGCCATGGTCTTCCTCAGTAGCAAATGCGATGGGCGTGCAGCCCAATATGGGCAGGCGGACTCGATAGTTTAAAAAATCACCAGCCAATAGGGAAGCGCTGTTTTGCCGGATACCCCATCAGGCCTGCATCCCTCACCCTGTGGACGCGGGCTTGCCGGGGCGCCGAACCACCGCCAAAGGGCCGCGACAGACACCTTCATCTTGTATCTCACAACATCGCGCCGCGCAACCTTGGGGTCAGCTCTTCGAACAATGTCTGCACCGAGCGCAAGGCCCGGCAATCGGGCCGGGTCAGCAGCCACAGTTGGGTGTCGCAACCGGCCAGCGGTCCGCTCAGCGCCTCGACCCCAGGCAGTGCATGGACCATGTAGTCGGGCAGCGCCGCAACGCCCAGCCCCGTGCTTACCAGCTGTGCAATGGTCGACATGCTGCTGCACTGGTAGCGCGGGCTCAGCCCGGGGTACTGCTGATTGCGCCAGACCACGGTGGGGTGGTCCTGCATGGAGTCGTCCGGGGCTATCCATGGCACGCTGTTGTGGGACTCGTCCAGGCGCTCGCGCCATTGCGGCTGGCCACAGATCACATAGGACGTCGAACCCAGGCAACGGCCGACCAGGTGCTCGGGCGGCGTATTGGTCAGGCGCAGAGCGATGTCGGCATCGCGCCTGCTGAGGTTGGCGAAGGTGTTGGACGTGCCCATCTCCAGCGACAGAGCCGGGTAATTGGGCATGAACTCGGCCAGCGCCGGCAGCAGCAGGCTGTGCATTACCGCCTCAGTGCATGTCAGACGAACGGTGCCGCTCACCACCTGCTCGCCACTGGTCATGGCGATGCGCGCAGCATCCAGCGCCTGCTCGGCCCGTTCGGCCTGCTCGGCCAGGGCCTGGGCGGTGTCGGTCGGCAGGTAGCCCTTGCGGCTCTTGACGAACAGTGCGGTGCCCAGTGCCGACTCAAGCCGGCGAATCGAACGGAACACGGTCGAAACATCGACCTTGAGCAGTTCGGCGGCCTTGGCCAGTGAGCGCCCGCGCTCCAGGGCCAGGACCAGGGAGAGGTCGGCGTGGGTGATCTGATATTGCATTGGTGCACGCTCTACTTGCCGAAATGCCAATGTCTGTTGCGTTGAGGCCATTTTATAGTGGAACTGCCCCCGGGAATCAATGCGCCCGGTCGGGTAACCAATCCCCACGATGGGAAAGTTAAAAAAACAACAGCTGCAACCATCGTCGCCCGTGAGGCGCCAGCCGTATCCCCACATCGCCGCAGCACATCAAAGGATGTACACCATGACGTCGGTCACCCCGTGCGCCAGTTCTTCCAGCGAGATGAAAGACTTCCTCCAGGCCCATCCGGACACTCAGTACGTCGATCTGCTGATCTCCGACATGAATGGCGTGGTACGTGGCAAGCGCATCGAGCGGGCCAGCCTGCACAAGGTGTACGAAAAGGGGATCAACCTGCCGGCATCGCTGTTCGCCCTGGATATCAATGGCTCGACCGTGGAAAGCACCGGGCTTGGGCTGGACATCGGCGATGCCGACCGGATCTGCTACCCGATCCCCGGCACGCTCTGCAACGAACCCTGGCAGAAGCGCCCGACTGCCCAGTTGCTGATGACCATGCACGAGCTCGAGGGCGAGCCGTTCTTCGCCGACCCACGCGAAGTGCTGCGCCAGGTGGTGAGCAAGTTCGATGACCTGGGCCTGGACATCTGCGCCGCGTTCGAGCTGGAGTTCTACCTGATCGACCAGGACAACCTCAACGGTCGTCCGCAGCCGCCGCGCTCGCCCACTTCGGGCAAGCGTCCGCAGTCGACCCAGGTCTACCTCATCGACGACCTCGACGAATATGTCGACTGCCTGCAGGACATGCTGGAAGCGGCCAAGGAGCAGGGCCTGCCGGCCGATGCCATCGTCAAGGAAAGCGCGCCCGCGCAGTTCGAAGTCAACCTGCACCACGTTGCCGATCCGCTGAAGGCGTGCGACTACGCGATCCTGCTCAAGCGCCTGGTCAAGAACGTCGCCTACGACCATGAAATGGACACCACGTTCATGGCCAAGCCTTACCCAGGCCAGGCGGGCAATGGCCTGCACGTGCATATTTCGCTGCTCGACAAGAAGACCGGCAAGAACATCTTTGCCCATGAAGACCCACTGCAAAGCGATGCTCTGCGCCATGCCATTGGTGGCGTGCTGGAGACCATGCCGGCGTCGATGGCCTTCCTGTGCCCGAACGTCAACTCGTACCGTCGCTTTGGCGCCCAGTTCTACGTGCCGAATGCGCCGAGCTGGGGGTTGGACAACCGTACCGTAGCGGTTCGCGTGCCGACTGACAGCAGTGAAAACGTGCGCATCGAGCACCGTGTAGCGGGCGCCGACGCCAACCCTTACCTGATGCTCGCGGCAGTTCTCGCGGGGATCCACCATGGCTTGACCAGCAAGGTCGAGCCTGGCGCGCCGATTGAAGGCAACTCTTACGAACAGCTGGAGCAAAGCCTGCCGAACAACCTGCGCGACGCCTTGCGCGCGCTGGATGACAGTGAAGTCCTCAACCAATACATAAGCCCGGACTACATCGATATCTTCGTGGCCTGCAAGGAAAGTGAGCTGGCCGAGTTCGAAGTATCGATCTCCGACCTCGAGTACAACTGGTACCTGCACACGGTGTAAGCCCATGAGCGCATTTGCGGTCCCCTTGATCGGTGTCAGCGCCTGCCGTCAGCAGGTGGGGAAGAACTCGTCGCACACGGTGGGCGACAAGTATGTCGAGGCGGCCGGCTTTGCCGGGCTCCCGCTTATCCTGCCGGCCCGCGACGGGGGCAGCGACACGCAGGCGTTGCTGGCACGGCTCGATGGCATTCTTTTTACCGGCTCGCCTTCAAATGTCGAGCCGCATCATTACAATGGCGCCCCCAGCGCGGAAGGTACCCGGCACGATCTTGCACGTGACCGCCTGACCTTGCCGCTGTTGCAGGCGGCCATTGCCGCCGGCGTGCCGGTGTTCTGTATCTGTCGTGGTTTCCAGGAATTGAACGTCGCCCTCGGCGGCAGCTTGCACCAGCGCGTGCACGAGCTGCCGGGCTACCTGGACCACCGTGAACCTGAGGACGCACCCCTGGAGGTGCAATACGGCCCTCGTCATCCTGTCGGCATTACGCCTGGCGGGGTATTCGAGCGCCTGGGCCTGGCTGCGCAGTTCGAGGTCAACTCGCTGCACAGTCAGGGCATCGACCGCCTGGCCCCAGGCCTGCGCGTCGAGGCAAGGGCCCCGGATGGCCTGATCGAAGCGGTGTCGATGCCTGACGCGCCTGGCTTTGTGCTTGGCGTGCAGTGGCACCCGGAATGGCGTTTTGCCGACAACCCGGTCTCCACACGCCTGTTCCAGGCGTTCCGCGAGGCCTGCATTGCCCATGCTGCACGGTAGGGTCGTTACCCGAAGGTCTTGGATGACTGATACCGATACGCAAGCTTTCAATGAGTGAAAGCGCCTTGTTCGCAGGGCCTGTGACAACAATTCCAATAGTTACGGCAAATACTCATGAGCGATTACACAGAAGCTGGCCGCCCACCCGATGTGGCCGATTCAGGCAGCACTCAGCGCAGCAAAGGTTTGGCAAAAGGCCGTCTTGGCCTGTTGGCCAGCGTGGTGCTGGGCATTTCGACTATCGCCCCGGTCTATACCCTGACCGGTGCCCTTGGCCCCACCGTGCGGGAGGTCGGCGAGCACCTTCCGGCCGTCTTCATCGTCGGCTTCCTGCCCATGCTGCTGGTCGCCCTGGGCTACCGTGAGCTGAACGCGGCGGAGCCGGACAGCGGTACTTCCTTTACCTGGTCGGCCCGCGCCTTCGGCCCGATGATCGGCTGGATCGGTGGCTGGGGGCTGGTCGTTGCCACCACCATCGTGTTGTCCAACCTGGCCGGGGTGGCCGTTGATTTTTTCTATCTGTTCCTGGCTCAGATCACCGGTAACCAGGCGTTGGCTGCCTTGGCGGATAACCTGCTGATCAACATCACCACCTGTTGCGTGTTCATCGCCATGGCGGTGTGGATCTGTTGTCGCGGCATGGCCACCACCATGAACGTGCAATATGGTTTGGTGGCCTTGCAACTGCTGGTGCTGATCGGCTTTGCCTTCGCCGCCTTCAGTGAGACCACCGCGCCAGCGCCGCTGGAGTTCGACCTGGCCTGGTTCAACCCCTTCGGCGTGGAGTCGTTCTCGGCCTTTGCCGCTGGCCTGTCGTTGTCGATCTTCATCTTTTGGGGGTGGGACGTGTGCCTGACCGTCAGTGAGGAATCGATCGGCAGCGACGAGGTGCCGGGCAAAGCGGCGACCTGGACCGTGCTGCTGATTCTTGGTCTGTACCTGCTCACCGCCATCGCCACCCTGCAATTCGCGGGGATCAGCGAGCAAGGGCTGGGACTGAACAACCCGCGTATCCAGGAGAACGTCTTTGCCCACCTGGCCGGGCCAGTCATGGGGCCGCTGGCGATCCTGATGTCCATCGCCGTGCTGGCCAGCACCGCCGCTTCGCTGCAGTCGACCTTCGTCTCTCCGGCGCGCACGCTGCTCGCCATGGGTTACTACGGTGCGGTGCCAGAGCGCTTTGCCAAGGTTTGCCCGCGTTCGCAGACGCCACGTTACGCAACCATCTGTGCCGGCGTTGCCGCAGGCCTGTTCTACGTGACCATGCGTACCCTCAGCGAAAACGTGCTGGCGGACACCATCACCGCCCTGGGCATGATGATCTGCTTCTACTATTCGCTGACCGCGTTTGCCTGCGTGTGGTATTTCCGCCACAGCCTGTTCGACAGCCTGCGCCACTTCTGCATGCGCGGCCTGTGCCCCCTGTTGGGTGGTGTGATCCTGTCGGTGATCTTCGTGCGCACCGCCATCGACAGCGCGTCGCCGGATTTCGGCAGTGGCTCGCATGTGGCTGGCGTAGGATTGGTGTTCGTGATTGCGGCGATCATTTCGGCACTGGGGATAGTGCTGATGATGCTGTCGCGGATGCGCGCGCCGGCTTACTTCCTGGGGGCTACCCTGCGACAGCAGGCGACTCTGCAGCTGCAGGAATAATGCTGGGTGGGGCGCGTTGCGCCCCAACACCCCGCGGTAGGCGCGGCCTTGTGTCGCGAAAGGGCCGCAAAGCGGCCCCAACTGTCTCTATCTTCAGCCGATCAACTGCTTGAGCAATGCCCCGTGCCGATCCTGCTGCTTGCTCAACAGCAAACGGTTCGAGCGGAACACGGCCTTCAACTCCTCCAGCGCCACATCGAAGTCGTCGTTGATGATGACGTACTCGTACTCGTCGTAGTGCTGCATCTCGCTGACGGCCTCTTTCATGCGGCCGGCAATGATCTCATCGCTGTCCTGCCCACGCCCGTCCAGACGCTGGCGCAGCGCCTCCAGGTTGGGTGGCAGGATGAAGATCGAACGGGCTTCGGGCATCAGCTCGCGCACCTGACGGGCGCCTTGCCAGTCGATTTCCAGAATCAGGTCATCGCCCCGGTCCAGCACTTGCTGCAGCGTGCTACGCGATGTGCCGTAGAAGTTGCCGAACACTTCGGCGTGTTCAAGGAAGTCGTTCTTGTCGATCAGCGCCTTGAATTCGTCATGGCTGACGAAGTGGTAGTTGATGCCGTGCTCCTCGCCCGGGCGTTTGCCGCGCGTGGTGTGCGAGACAGAAACGCTGACGCGTTTGTCGTCCTTGATCAGGGCGTTGACCAGGCTGGTCTTGCCGGCACCTGACGGGGCCGAGACGATATATAGGGTGCCGCTGCTGTGGTTCATGGTAGGGGTGGCCTTACTCGATGTTCTGTACTTGTTCACGCATCTGTTCGATCAGTACCTTCAGGTTGACCGCCGCTTGCGTGCTACGCGGGTCGAAGGCCTTGGAGCCCAGGGTATTGGCCTCGCGGTTGAGCTCCTGCATGAGGAAGTCCAGGCGCCGGCCAGCGGCCCCACCGGACTTGAGCACCCGGCGTACTTCATTGACGTGGGTGCTGAGGCGGTCCAGCTCTTCGGCAACGTCACTCTTTTGTGCCAGCAGCACCATCTCCTGCTCAAGCCGTTGCGGGTCGAGCTCGGCCTTGAGGTCGCCGAAGCGGTCGATGATCTTCTGCCGTTGTGCGGCCAGCATCTGCGGTACCAGGGCACGCAGGGTGGTGACCTCGGTGGCCATGCTGTCCAGCCGCTCGTTGATCAGGCGTGCCAGCTCCTGGCCTTCGCGCAGGCGCCCGGCCTTCAATTCGGCCAGGGCCTCGTCGAACAGTGCCACGGCTTCGGCATTGAGCGCCTGCGGGTCGCTGGCGTCGGCCACCAGCACGCCCGGCCAGGACAACACTTCCAGCGGGTTGAGCGGCGCCGGCTGCTTGATCAGGCCGGCCACTTCTTCGGCGGCGGCGACCAGTTGTGCGGCACGCTCGCGGTCGACCTTCAGTGGTTTGCCGTTGCTGTCTTCGTGCAGGCGCAAGGTGCATTCGACCTTGCCGCGCGACAGGCCTTGGCGCAGACCCTCACGCACCGCGCCTTCCAGGTCGCGCAGGGCGTCGGGCAGGCGCAGGTGAGGTTCAAGGTAGCGGTGGTTGACCGAGCGCAGTTCCCAGACCAGGGTGCCTTGGCTGCCTGCGCGCTCGACACGAGCAAAAGCGGTCATGCTGTGCACCATGGGGAGTACCTCGCGTAGATGATGTGAACGGGAAAGCCTTTCGGCTGCAAGGCGCAGGATTGTAGCGCAGTGCGCCCTTGGCGCCCAATCCGCCCATGTTACAGAGCCCTCATCGGCCGGTGGGAAAAGGCGACAGGCTGTGCGCGGCCCGACAATAAGCATGTCCTCACCGGGCTACGGGCTTTATAATGCCGGGCAGATTCAAAGTCCCAGTACAGGTATCCCAGATGAAACGTCCAAGTGGTCGCGCCGCCGATCAGCTCCGCTCGATCCGCATCACCCGCAACTACACCAAGCACGCCGAAGGGTCGGTACTGGTCGAGTTCGGTGACACCAAGGTCATCTGCACGGTCAGCGTTGAAAACGGCGTACCGCGCTTCCTCAAAGGCCAGGGCCAAGGCTGGCTGACCGCCGAGTACGGCATGCTGCCGCGCTCCACCGGTGAGCGTAACCAGCGCGAAGCCAGCCGTGGCAAGCAGGGTGGTCGCACCCTGGAAATCCAGCGCCTGATCGGCCGCTCGCTGCGCGCCGCGCTGGACATGAGCAAGCTGGGTGACATCACCCTGTACGTCGACTGCGATGTGATCCAGGCCGATGGCGGCACCCGCACCGCGTCGATCACCGGCGCCATGGTCGCCTTGGTCGATGCCCTGGCAGTGATCAAGAATCGGGGTGGCCTGAAGGGCGGCAATCCGCTCAAGCACATGATCGCCGCCGTATCGGTGGGCATGTACCAGGGCGAAGCCGTACTCGACCTGGACTATCTGGAAGACTCCGCTGCCGAGACCGACCTGAACGTGGTCATGACCAGTGCCGGTGGTTTCATCGAAGTGCAGGGCACTGCAGAGGGTGCGCCGTTCCAGCCCGAAGACTTCAACGCCATGCTGGCGCTGGCGCAGAAGGGCATGAACGAGATCTTCGAACTGCAGCAGGTCGCTCTGGCCGACTGATTGATCCTGCAGGTATGAAAAAGCCGACTTCAATGTCGGCTTTTTCGTATCTGAACAGTGCTCAGATGGTCAACGTCCAGTCATAGTCGACGATCAGCGGCGCATGCTGCGAGAAGCGCGGCTGACGCGGCAGGCGGGCATTGCGCACGAAGCGGCGCAGGCCCGGGGTGAGGATCTGGTAGTCGAACCGGTAGCCCAGGTTGAGCATCTCGGCCTGCTCGTTGTCCGGCCACCAGCTGTACTGGTCACCTTCACGGCTGACTTCGCGCAGGGCATCCACATAGCCCATGTCGCCAGTGATCGCATCCATCCAGGCACGCTCAGGCGGCAGGAAGCCTGGCGACTGCTGGCTGTCACGCCAGTTCTTGATGTCGAGCTTCTGCTGCGCCACGTAGAACGAGCCGCAATAGATGTACTCACGACGCTTGCGCCGCTGCTTGTCCAGGTACTTGGCGAAGTCGTCCATCAACTTGAACTTCTGGTTCAAGTCGTCGTCGCCGTTCATGCCCGAAGGCAATAGCAGGCTGGCAATACTGACTTTGTCGAAATCTGCTTGCAGATAACGCCCGTAGCGGTCGGCTGTCTCGAAGCCCAGGCCGGTGATGACTGCCTTGGGCTGCATGCGCGAATACAGTGCCACGCCACCTTGGGCGGGTACCTCCGCGTCGCAGGCATAAAGGAAATAGCCATCGAGCTGGAAAGCTGGGTCGTCGAGTTCAAAGGCCGAGGCGCGGGTATCCTGAAGGCAGATGACGTCGGCATTCTGGGCTTGCAACCAGCTGAGCAATCCACGCTCGGCTGCAGCCTGAATGCCATTTACGTTCACACTGATGATCCGCATAAATGGCCCCAAAAATCTCGTGCGTGTATGATACCCGAGCTCAACCCATTTAGCTAAATCCGTGGTGTCCGGGACTTTCCATGCAGCCGTATCAGCGCGACTTCATCCGTTTTGCCATCGATCGCGGCGTTCTGCGCTTCGGTGAATTCACCCTGAAATCGGGGCGTACCAGCCCGTATTTCTTCAATGCCGGCCTGTTCAACACAGGTTCTGCCCTGGCTCAGTTGGGGCGTTGCTATGCGGCGGCCATCGTCGACAGCAAGATCCCGTTCGACGTACTGTTCGGCCCGGCCTACAAGGGTATCCCGCTGGCTGCGGCCACCGCCGTGGCCCTGGCCGAGCAACATCAGCTGGACGTGCCGTGGTGCTTCAACCGCAAGGAAGCCAAGGATCACGGCGAAGGCGGCAGCCTGGTCGGCGCGCCACTGGCCGGTGACGTCCTGATCATCGATGACGTGATCACCGCTGGCACTGCCATCCGCGAGGTCATGCAGATCATCAATGCCCAGCAGGCCAAGGCCGCTGGCGTGCTGATCGCGCTCAACCGCGAAGAGCGCGGCAACGGCGAACTGTCGGCGATCCAGGAAGTGGAGCGTGACTTCGGTATCCCGGTAGTCAGCATCGTTTCGCTGACCCAGGTGCTGGAGTTTCTGGCCGATGATTCGCAGCTCAAGCAGCATCTGCCGGCGGTCGAGGCCTATCGGGCGCAGTACGGGATCTGATTGCGGCTCGGTAATGAAAAAGGCGACCTTCGGGTCGCCTTTTTTATCTGTTGCCTTTTACGGCCCTATCGTCGGCAAGCCGGCGATAGGGCCAGTGCAGGCGATCAGCGTGGCTTGCGGTTGCTGATCAAGGTGCCCACACCGCTGTCGGTGAAGATCTCCAGCAGCACCGCATTCGGCACGCGGCCATCGATGATGTGCGAGCTGTTCACGCCACCCTGGACTGCTTCCAGCGCGCACTTGATCTTCGGCAGCATGCCGCCGTAGATGGTGCCGTCGGCGATCAGTTCGTTCACCTGCTCGGTGGTCAGGCCGGTCAGGACCTGGCCTTGCTTGTCCATCAGGCCGGCGATGTTGGTCAGCAGCATCAGCTTCTCGGCTTTCAGTGCTTCGGCCACCTTGCCGGCCACCAGGTCGGCGTTGATGTTGTACGACTCACCGTTGGCACCCACGCCGATTGGCGCGATCACCGGGATGAAGTCGCCTTTGACCAGCATGTTCAGCAGGTCGGTGTTGACGCTGACCACTTCGCCGACGTGGCCGATGTCGATGATTTCCGGCTGGGTCATCTCTGGCGTCTGGCGGCTCACGGTGAGCTTCTTGGCGCGGATCAGCTCCGCGTCCTTGCCGGTCAGGCCGATGGCGCTGCCGCCGTGGCGGTTGATCAGGTTGACGATGTCCTTGTTGACCTGGCCACCCAGCACCATTTCAACCACGTCCATGGTCGCCGCGTCGGTGACACGCATGCCGTCGATGAAGTGGCTTTCGATCGACAGGCGCTTGAGCAGGTCGCCGATCTGAGGGCCACCACCGTGCACGACCACCGGGTTGATGCCCACGGCCTTCATCAGCACGATGTCACGGGCAAACCCGGTCTTGAGCTCCTCGCTCTCCATCGCGTTGCCGCCGTACTTGATCACCAGGGTCTTGCCGACAAAACGGCGAATGTAAGGCAGTGCTTCGGACAAAACCTCGGCTACATGGGAAGCGGCATCGCGATCGAGGGTCATGCAGGGCTCCTGTAAGGAACAGATAGTCGGTCAGAACGGCAGTTGCAGCTCAGGGGCAACCCGCAGCAACTGGGCGCGGAAAACATCCTTGATACGTTGCAACTCGGCGTCGCTTTCGGCCTCGAAGCGCAGCACCAGCACCGGCGTGGTGTTGGAGGCGCGAACCAGGCCCCAGCCCTGGGCATAGTCGACCCGCACACCGTCGATGGTGGTCAGGCTGGCTTGGCCCCAGTCGGCGTCGCGTTGCAGTGCATCAATGATGCTGAATTTACCCTCGTCGGTCACATCAATATTGATTTCCGGCGTGGAAATGTCGTTCGGGAATGCGGCAAACAGGCTTTCGGCGTCCTGGCCAGCCTTGCTGAGGATCTCCAGCAGGCGTGCGGCGCTGTAGATACCGTCGTCGAAACCGTACCAGCGCTCCTTGATGAAGATGTGCCCGCTCATCTCGCCGGCCAGCAGCGAACCTGTCTGCTTCATCTTCTTCTTGATCAACGAGTGACCAGTCTTCCACATCAAGGCGCGGCCGCCGTGTTGTTCGATCAGCGGTGTCAGGCGGCGGGTGCATTTGACGTCGAAGATGATCTCGGCCCCCGGGTTACGCGCCAGCACGTCCTGCGCGAACAGCATCAGCAGGCGGTCGGGGTAAACGATGCTGCCGGTGTTGGTCACCACACCGACGCGGTCACCGTCGCCGTCGAAGGCCAGGCCGATATCGGCACCGGTTTGCTTGACCTTGGCGATCAGGTCTTCAAGGTTTTCAGGCTTGCCCGGGTCCGGGTGGTGGTTGGGGAAGTTGCCATCCACCTCGCAGAACAGTGGGATGACTTCGCAGCCCAAGGCTTCGATCAGCTGCGGCGCGATAACGCCGGCAGCGCCGTTGCCGCAGTCCACCACCACCTTGAGCTTTTTCGCCAGCTTCACGTCAGCGACGATCTGCTGGAAGTAGCGCTCGAGGATCTCGACCTTTTCCACACTGCCTTCGCCACGGGTCAGGTCGTTGGTTTTCAGGCGAGTCAGCAGGGCCTGGATCTGTTCGTTGGCCAAGGTATCGCCAGCGATCACGATCTTGAAACCGTTGTAATCCGAAGGGTTGTGGCTACCGGTGAGCATCACGCCGGACTTGCCGGCCAGGACATTGGCAGCGAAATACAGCGCCGGGGTCGGCACCAGACCGACGTCGCTGACCTGGCAACCGGCATCGGCCAGGCCTTTGATCAGTTGCTCGACCAGCATCGGGCCGGACAGGCGGCCGTCGCGGCCGACGGAAATCTGCGGCTCGCCTTGGGCGAGCGTCTGCGCGCCAATGGCGCGGCCGATCCAGTAGGCGGTTTCGGCGTGCAGGGTCTTGCCGACCACGCCGCGGATGTCATAGGCGCGGAAGATGCTGTCGGGCAGTGCGGGGACCAGGTGGGCCATGTCGTTCATCTCTGGAAGCTCCATTAGTCAAAGGCTTTCTGGGCAGGCGCAAACTGAACGCTTGGACGGTGGTTTCATCAGAGAGTTCGCCATCCATGGCCTGAACGGTCGCCGGTCGGCTCAGTGGCTGCCGGAATGGCCGAAGCCGCCGGTGCCGCGCTGGCTTTCATCGAAGGCCTCGACGACTTCAAAATGCGCTTGCACTACCGGTACCAGCACCAGCTGAGCGATGCGCTCGCCAACGGCGATGGTGAATGGCGTGTTGCCACGGTTCCAGCACGACACCATCAGCTCGCCCTGGTAATCCGAGTCGATCAGGCCGACCAGGTTGCCCAGCACGATGCCATGCTTATGGCCCAGACCCGAGCGCGGCAGGATCATCGCGGCCAGGCCCGGGTCGCCGATGTAGATCGACAGGCCGGTAGGAATCAGCAGGGTCTGCCCCGGCTCCAGGACGGTGTCCTCTTTGAGCAGGGCGCGCAGGTCCAGGCCGGCGGAGCCAGGGGTGGCGTATTGCGGCAGCGGAAATTCACTGCCCAGGCGTGGGTCGAGGATCTTGGCTTGAAGAGCGTGCATGTAACTTATTGAACCTGGTTGAGCCGTTCGGCGATGAAGGCGACCAGTTGCCGGGCAATCTTGCCTTTGCTGGTCTGCGCGAAGAGGGTTTGATGCTGCTGGCGGTCGATCACGGTCAGGGCATTTTCCTCGCTGTTGAAGCCGATGCTGGGGTTGGCCACATCATTGGCGACGATCAGGTCGAGGTTCTTGTCCTTGAGCTTGCGCGTGGCGTAATCGAGCAAATGTTCGGTCTCGGCGGCGAAGCCGACGCTGAACGGGCGGTCGGTGCGGCCAGCGATGGTGGCAAGGATATCGGGATTGCGCACCATCTGCAGCAGCATGCCGTCGCCGGTCGTAGGATCTTTCTTGAGCTTCTGTGTGGCAACGACCTCCGGGCGGTAGTCCGCGACCGCTGCCGAGGCGATGAACAGGTCGCACGGCATGGCCGCCTCGCAGGCTGCGAGCATGTCCCGCGCGCTGACCACGTCGATCCGGTTGACCCGGTCAGGGGTCTGCAGGTGCACAGGGCCGGTGACGAGGGTCACCCGGGCACCCGCTTCTGCGGCCGCCTCGGCCAGCGCGAAGCCCATCTTCCCGGAGCTATGATTGGTGATGTAACGCACCGGGTCGATGTTTTCCTGGGTTGGCCCGGCGGTGATCAGCACATGTTTGCCGGTAAGCGCCTGGCGCTTGAAGCTCTCGGCGGCGCACCAGGCCAGGTCGGTGGCTTCGAGCATGCGGCCAAGGCCCACGTCGCCGCAGGCCTGGCTGCCGGAAGCCGGCCCGAACACCTGGATGCCACGGGTCTTGAGCAGGTCGAGATTGGCCTGGGTCGCCGGGTCGCGCCACATGGCCTGGTTCATGGCCGGGGCCACTGCCACAGTGGCGTCGGTGGCCAGTACCAGGGTGGTCAGCAAGTCGTCGGCCATGCCTTGGGCCATGCGCGCCATGAGGTCGGCGGTGGCGGGGGCGATCAGCACCAGGTCGGCCCATTTGGCCAGTTCGATATGGCCCATGGCCGCTTCGGCGGCAGGGTCGAGCAGATCCATGTGTACCGGGTGGCCGGACAGCGCCTGCAGGGTCAGCGGGGTGATGAATTCAGCACCACCACGGGTCATGACGACGCGCACTTGCGCGCCGTGCTCCAGGAGTCGGCGAATCAGCTCGGCGCTCTTGTAGGCGGCAATGCCGCCCCCGACGCCGAGAACGATGCGCTTGCGATACAGCCGCTGCATAGGCTTGCCTTTTTCCAGAGAGAGCGGGCAGCGACGAACAGGATTGCCTGCGGCAGAACGTCGCATGTACGAGGCGAAATAGATTAACACAGGGCCTAAACGTGTCGCAGCAGGGCGCAAAGGAGATGCAATGAAGATAAGCGAGTGGCCAGCCGAGGAGCGGCCCAGGGAAAAGTTGATGCAGCGCGGGGTGGGCAGCCTTTCGGATGCCGAATTACTGGCCGTGTTTCTCGGCTCTGGCGTGCGGGGCCACAACGTCGTGGAGCTGGCGCGGGGGTTGCTCGTCAAGTTCGGCGGCTTGCGCCAGTTGCTTGAAGCTGACAGGGACGCATTCGTTGGGTCGCTCGGGCTTGGGCCGGTGCGGTATGGCCAATTGCAGGCGCTGCTGGAGATCGGGCGGCGCAACCTTGCCACATCGATCGAGCGCGACTGCGCTCTGGAGAGCCCTTTTGCGGTGCGCAGATACCTGAAAGCCATGCTGCGTCATGAGCCTAGCGAAGTTTTTGGCTGCCTGTTTCTGGATAGCAAACACCGGCCGTTGGCTTTCGAAATCCTGTTCAGAGGGACGATCGACCGGGCCAGCATCTACCCGCGGGAAGTGGTGCGCCGTGCGTTGATGCACAACGCTGCGGCGTTGATCCTTTGCCACAACCATCCTTCGGGCAATAGTGAGCCGAGCCAGGACGACGTGCACATGACGCTTGCATTGAAGCAGGGGTTGGCGCTGATCGATGTGCGGGTGCTCGATCACATCATCGTGGGTGATGGGGAGCCGCTGTCGATGGTGGAGCAGGGGTGGATTGTCGCTTAGTGGCTGCCTGTTTGCAGGCTCAACCAATCGCTGGCAAGCCGGCATTTGGTCGAGCCTGCAAAGCCAGGGTTCAGCGCTTCACCGAAACCTTGCTGAAATCCAGCCGCCCGAACGGGCTTGCCTGATAACCCTCGACGCCCTCGCGCAACAGCGCTGCCGCCGTCGGGTGCGCCAGCGGCACCCACAGCGCCTGCTGCTGGATCAGCGTCTGCGCCTGCTGGTACAACCGGCTGCGTACGCTCTGGTCGTTGGTGGTACGCCCTGCACTGATCAACTGGTCCAGCCGGCTGTCGCAGAACCGCGCGAAGTTGGTCCCCGACTTTACTGCCGCACAGGAAAACTGCGGGCTGAGGAAGTTGTCCGGGTCGCCGTTGTCGCCGGCCCAGCCCATGAACAGCAGGTCATGCTCGCCAGCCTTGGCCCGACGGATCAGCTCACCCCATTCGATCACGCGGATTTCGGCCTTGATGCCGATCTTGGCCAGGTCTGCCTGGAGCATCTGCGCGCCCAGGCTTGGGTTGGGGTTGAGCAGGCTGCCCGACGGGCGGGTCCAGATCGTGGTGCTGAACCCATCTGCGTAACCGGCCTTGCTCAGCAGCGCCTTGGCGCGCTTGAGATCCAGCGGGTAGCCGGGCAGGTCCTTGGCATAGCTCCAGGTGTTGGGCGGGTAGGGGCCGTTGGCGGCGGTGGCGGTGCCTTCGAAAACGGCCTTGAGGTAGGCCTGCTTGTCGAAGGCCAGGTTGATCGCCTGGCGCACTTCGGGTTTGTCGAGCGGCGGGTGCTCGCTGTTGATGGCAACGAAAGCGGTCATGAAGGCCGGTGTCGTGACGACCTTGAGGTTACCGTCCTTGCCTGCTTCGGCAACGTCCAGGGGCTTGGGTGACAGGGCCACCTGGCATTCACCACGCTTGAGCTTCTGCAGGCGTACGTTGGCATCGGTAGTGATGGCGAAGATCAGCGGATCGACCGCAGGCTTGCCATCAAAGTAGTCCGGGTTGGCGCGGTAGCGCACCACGGCGTCCTTCTGGTAGCGCTGGAAGACGAACGGGCCGGTGCCGATCGGCTGGCTATTGAGCTTCTCCGGGGTGCCTGCCTTGAGCAGTTTGTCGGCGTACTCGGCGGAGTAGATCGAAGCAAAGCCCATGCTCAAGGTGGCCAGGAAGGTCGCATCGGGGTGGGTCAGGGTGAAGCGTACGCTGTTCGGCTCCGGCGCCTCGATCGACTTGATCAGGCTGCCCAGTTGCAGTGATTGGGCGTGCGGGTAGCCACCCGGTGCGGTCTTGTGCCAGGCGTGGGCGGGGTAGAGCATGCGCTGGAAGCTGAATAGCACATCGTCGGCATCGAGGGCGCGGGTTGGCTTGAAATAAGGCGTGGAGTGGAATTTGACCCCTTCACGCAGCTTGAAGTCGTACACCAGGCCGTCAGCCGACACTGTCCAGCTTTGCGCCAGGCTGGGGACGACCTTGCCTTGGCCTGCGTCGAACTCGACCAGGCGGTTCATCAGTACGTCGGCCGAGGCGTTGGTGGTGGTCAGCGAGTTGTACTGGACCACGTCGAAGCCCTCGGGGCTGGCTTCGCTGCAGACGCTCAGTGGCGCGGCCTGGGCGATGCCGGCAGCAAGCAGGGAGGTGAGCATTAAGGAAAGGGCGGCGGCACGCATCGTGACTCCTTGGCTGTCAGTGGCCCATCTGCCAGTGCAGTCTGGAAACGTCCTACCCTAGTGTGCGCATCAGGAAATGACCACCCTCTTTTTCTACCGGCTGGCGACGAGTGGTCGACAGTTCGCCGGGCTAGCCGCTATGCTGCTCGCGCACGATTTGTCTCCGACAGATGCTCATCAGCAGTTGTTGCAATGCAGTCTTTCTGGTATAAAGCAGCGCTCTTTTCTAGGGGCTCGGCCTGTCGCATCAGCGGATCCGGTCGGTAAGACCTCCAGAATCACGGCGCCTGGCGCCAAAGACTGAGAGATTAAGCGGCCAACCCATGCCGGGTTGGGCATGTGGTTTTAGAGGGCTGAGTCATGTCGAGAGTCTGTCAAGTTACTGGTAAGGGTCCAGTAACCGGGAACAACATTTCCCACGCAAACAACAAAACCCGTCGTCGTTTCCTGCCGAACCTGCAGCACCACCGTTTCTGGGTTGAATCCGAGAACCGTTTCGTGCGTCTGCGCGTATCTGCCAAAGGCATGCGCGTCATTGACAAGCGTGGTATCGACGTAGTGCTGGCCGAGCTGCGTGCTCGCGGCGAAAAGTTCTAAGGAGAACGTCATGCGTGAATTGATCCGTCTGGTTTCGAGTGCTGGCACTGGCCACTTCTACACCACCGACAAGAACAAGCGCACCACCCCGGACAAAATCGAGATCAAGAAATACGATCCCGTTGTTCGCAAGCACGTGGTGTACAAGGAAGCCAAGATCAAGTAATTGATCGGCGACCTGAAAAAACCCGCATCCGAAAGGACGCGGGTTTTTTTTTACGTGGATGCCAACAAGAAAGGGGCTCCGTCTGGAGCCCCTTTCTTGTAGCGATCAGCAGTGGGTATCAGCTGATGTGCAGGCCGTCGATGGTACCGCCAGCGTCGACACGGATCATCACCCTGTCGGAGCGTATGTCCTTGCTGGTGATGTCGTGTGGGCCGGCGGCGGTCGTCAGGCCGGTCAGCTCGAGGATGTAAGGCTTGACGCTTTCTACATACTGCGAGCCAATCACGTGACGAGCGGCGCCGAGGATGTCGGTAGTCATGATGATTCTCCCTGGATTGTCCTGGATTGGACGCTGCAAGGATCACGCTCTTGGCTTGCCGGGCTGTGGTAATTAATCACCACGCCGGCGTCGCACTCATTTCTGCTCGAACATCACATAAATCTTGCGGCACGGCTCCAGCACTTCCCAGGTGCCCTTGAAGCCGGCCGGGATGACAAACCGATCACCGGCACGCAGGGTCTTGGCGCCGCCATCCGGGTCGCGCAGTACCGAAACGCCCTGCACGATCTCGCAGTATTCATGCTCGGTGTAGTTCACTGTCCACTGCCCGACCTCACCTTCCCAGACACCTGCGGCGAATTGTCCGCACGGGGTGGAATAATGGTTGTAGACAGCCTGGTCCGGCTCGCCCTTGAGGATTTTTTCTGCCGCGGGACGGTAGCGTTCAGCCTCGGTGAGGACTTGGGCGAAGTCGATGATGCTGGCGATGTTCATGGTGCAGCTCCTATTTTTGTTTAATAAAATGCACATCAGTAGGCTTTTAGGCCTTATGTGTCAAATATATTGATAGTTTGCACTGGCTGGTTTAGGGTATCGCTTGCCAGTGTGCGCTTGTCGCCCGGCCAGAATTCTGACAACGCCTGTGAGTCCTCAGTGCGGCGTTGCACCTAAACAAGAGGAGGAGTTTCGTATGACCACCCTGACTCGTGCAGACTGGGAGCAACGTGCCCAGCAACTGAAGATCGAAGGACGTGCCTTCATCAACGGCGAATACACCGACGCCGCATCCGGTGAAACCTTCGACTGCCTGAGCCCGGTCGACGGACGCTTCCTGGCCAAGGTTGCCAGCTGCGACCTGGCCGATGCCAATCGCGCTGTGGAAAACGCCCGCGCAACGTTCGATTCCGGCGTCTGGTCGCAGCTGGCCCCGGCCAAACGCAAGGCCAAGCTGATCCGCTTCGCCGACCTGCTGCGCAAGAACGTCGAAGAGCTGGCGCTGCTGGAAACTCTGGACATGGGCAAGCCGATCGGCGACTCCTCCAGCATCGACGTGCCGGGCGCGGCCAATGCCATCCACTGGACCGCCGAAGCCATCGACAAGGTCTACGACGAAGTCGCGCCGACCCCTAGTGATCAGCTGGGTCTGGTTACCCGCGAAGCAGTTGGCGTGGTCGGTGCCATCGTACCGTGGAACTTCCCGCTGCTGATGGCCTGCTGGAAGATCGCACCAGCCCTGGCCACCGGTAACTCGCTGGTACTCAAGCCATCCGAGAAGTCGCCGCTGACCGCCATCCGCATTGCCCAGCTGGCCATCGAAGCCGGTATCCCGGCCGGTGTGCTGAACGTGCTGCCAGGCTACGGCCACACCGTCGGCAAGGCCCTGGCCCTGCACATGGATGTAGACACCCTGGTGTTCACCGGCTCGACCAAGATCGCCAAGCAGTTGATGGTGTATGCGGGCGAGTCGAACATGAAGCGGATCTGGCTGGAAGCCGGTGGCAAGAGCCCGAACATCGTCTTTGCCGACGCTCCGGACCTGCAAGCCGCCGCCGAAGCTGCTGCCAGCGCCATCGCTTTCAACCAGGGCGAAGTTTGCACCGCAGGTTCGCGCCTGCTGGTCGAGCGTTCGATCAAGGACAAGTTCCTGCCCATGGTGGTCGAAGCGCTCAAGGGCTGGAAGCCAGGTAACCCGCTCGATCCGCAGACCACCGTCGGTGCGCTGGTCGACACCCAGCAGATGAATACCGTGCTGTCGTACATCGACGCCGGCCACAAGGACGGCGCCAAGTTGCTGGCCGGTGGCAAGCGCACCCTGGAAGAGACTGGCGGCACCTACGTCGAGCCGACCATCTTCGACGGCGTGACCAACGCCATGAAGATCGCCCAGGAAGAAATCTTCGGCCCCGTGCTGTCGGTCATCGCCTTCGATACCGCTGAAGAAGCCATCGCCATTGCCAACGACACACCCTATGGCCTGGCCGCTGGCATCTGGACCTCGGATATTTCCAAGGCCCACAAGACTGCCCGTGCCGTGCGTGCCGGCAGCGTCTGGGTCAACCAGTACGATGGCGGCGACATGACCGCGCCGTTCGGTGGTTTCAAGCAGTCGGGCAACGGCCGTGACAAGTCGCTGCATGCGCTGGAGAAGTACACCGAGCTGAAAGCGACCTGGATCAAGCTGTAAATCAAGAGGGGCTGCACTGCAGCCCCAACGACAGCCGGGCCGGTTCACACCGTCCCGGCTGTGTCGTTTCTGCCATTCAAGAATTGTGCCTGGGAGGCTGCTATGCGCTGGGGAACCTACTTTGCCGTGCTGGCATCGGTGCTGAGCGTCGGGCTCGCGCTCGGCGTGAGCATGCCGCTGGTGTCCCTGCGCCTGGAGGCCTGGGGCTACGGTAGCTTCGCCATCGGCGTAATGGCTGCGATGCCCGCGCTGGGCGTGCTGATTGGTGCCAGCCTGGCCAGCCGCCTGGCCGGCTGGGTCGGCGTGCCTTCGGCTATGCGCCTGTGCCTGTGGGGCGGGGCATTGTCGATTGGCCTGCTGGCGGTGCTGCCCAGCTACCCGCTGTGGCTGGCGCTGCGCTTGCTGATCGGCATGTCGCTGACCGTGGTGTTCATCCTTGGCGAGAGCTGGATCAACCAGTTGGTGGTCGAGCAGTGGCGTGGGCGCTTGGTGGCGCTGTATGGCAGCAGCTATGCCTTGAGCCAGCTGGCAGGGCCGCTGGTGCTGGGCTTTCTCGGCTCCGACGATGACTTTGGCTTCTGGGCTGCGACCGGCCTGCTGCTGCTATCGCCCTTGCTGCTGTTGGGTCGTGGCGGCGCGCCGAGTACCGAGGCCTGCAGCGTAACCTTCAGCGACCTGTTCGCCTTCTGTCGCCGGCTGCCGGTGATCGCCTGGGCCATCGCGCTGTTCGCTGCCTTCGAGGCGATGATCCTCACCCTGTTGCCGGTGTATTGCCTGCAGCAGGGCTTCACCACCGAGCTAGCGCTGTTCATGGTCAGTACTGTGGTGGTTGGCGACGCGGTGCTGCAGTTGCCGATCGGCGCCTTGGCCGACCACATGTCGCGGCGCGCACTGTTCACCGGTTGTGCCGTGACCTTGCTGTGTTCCAGCCTGGCGATTCCGTTGCTTGTGCACACGCCGGTGATCTGGCCATTGTGGGTGCTGTTCGGGGCCAGTGCCGGTGGCCTGTTCACGTTGTCGCTGATACTGATCGGCGAGCGTTATCGGGATGATGCACTTGTGCGGGCCAATGCTCATGTGGCGCAGCTGTGGGGTATCGGCTGCCTGCTGGGGCCGTTGCTGGCCGGTGCGGGTAGCCAGTGGCTCAGTGGCCATGCCTTGCCGCTGCTGATGGCAGTTGGGGCGGCCGGGTTGGTGGTGTTGACCCGGCGGCGCGGTGCCTTCGAGCCTGCTGCCGCCTGAGGCCCTGCACTACAGCATTTTCTCCAGCCCGACGGCCTTGCTGATCCACGCATTGAACCGCCGCCAGAGCCCGCCGGGCTCTGCCGTCAGGGTGTGCAGTTGGCCGTTGTCCTCGGTCACCCAGGCCAGCTTGTCATTCTCAAGCCTGACCTGATAACTCAGCGCAGGCGCCATGCCCTGAACGGCCAGCTCGCGGGTGTATTCGGCCAGCTCCGGGCTGTCCACCAGCACCCCGACCTCGGTATTCCACAACACCGAACGCGGGTCGAAATTGAACGAGCCGATGAAAGTCTTGCGTCGGTCGAACACGATCGCCTTGCTGTGCAGGCTGGAATCCGAACCGCCGTGGAAATTCAGGCGCCCGGCACTGGGGTCACCCGGCTGGCGGCGCAACTCGAACAGCTGCACGCCGTGTTCGAGCAGCGCCCGGCGGTAGGGCGCATACCCGCCATGCACGGCCGGTACATCGGTGGCCTCCAGCGAGTTGGTCAACAGCTTGACCGACGTTCCGGCGTCGGCACGGCCGGTCAGGTACAGCAGCCCCGGCTCGCCAGGGACGAAATAGGCCGAAACCAGGATCAACTCGTGGTGCACGTTTGCCAGGTCAGGGGCCAACTGCTGGCTCATCAGCAGGTGCGGGTCTGGCTCATCGTCTGCCAGCACCTTGCTCGGTGCATCCCACAAGGCCTGGCTGTGGGCCCAGATCAGCTCATTGCGCCAAACATCCAGCCGAGGCGCCGACTGATAGGCCATCAGGCGGTCATACAGCGCCTTGCGCTGCACCCGCGCCTCGGCCAGCGACACTTCCAGGCGGTGGCGGCTGGCGCGCAGGTCGGCGGCATCCGGCAGTTGCCAGAGGAAGTCAGTCACGGGCCGGCTCAGGGCACTGTTCCAGTACTGGTCGAAGCTGTGCCCGAGCTGTTCGGCCACCGGGCCCAAGCCGAGCATGTCGATGTCAGTGAAATTCAGGTTGGGCTCAGCATCGAAATACTCATCGCCCAGGTTGCGCCCGCCGACGATGGCCATGCTGTTGTCCACCAGGAACAGCTTGTTGTGCATGCGCCGGTGCTGGCGGGACAGGTTGAACAGGCGGCCCACCGCGCGCGTCACCCCCGTGCTGCGGCCCAGATGCAGTGGGTTGAATACGCGGATCTGGATGTTCGGATGGGCGTCGAGGGTGCCCATGATGGTGTCCAGGCCGTCGCTGGTGGTGTCGTCCAGCAGGATGCGCACGCGTACGCCTCGGTCGGCGGCGCGCAGCAGTTCATGGACCAGGGCCCGGGTGCTCAGGCCGTCGTGGACGATGTAGTACTGCAAGTCGATGCTGGCCTGCGCGTTGCGGATCAGCTCAGCGCGGGCACGGAAGGCCTCGTTGCTGTTGGGCAGCAGACGGAAACCGGACCGTCCTTCATAGGGTGCGGCCTGGCGCAGCACCGAGCGGCCGAAGGCTGAATCTTTGGCCGGCAGTGCCTGGCTGGTCTCGCGGGGTGTACCGACGCTGGCGCAGCCTGCAAGGCCGAGCAGCACCAGCAGCAGGGGCAGAGCTCGCTGGAGTCTCAAGTGTGGATCGTCCTGTGCGGCAAAGGCTTGAGAGGTTGGACCGTATAGGGCGGCGCAAAGTTACCCGTCGGTGTTACTTTGATCCAGTAGACGAAGGGCGGTTTCTCCCACTTTGCGCACCGCGTCCTCGATCTGCGGTGTTGGCCGCGCGGCGAAATTCATCCGCAGGCAGTGGCGGAACTTGCCTGAGGCCGAAAAGATGCTGCCCACGGCAACCTGCACGCCCTGTTCCAGTAAAGCGCGGTTCAGCCGCAACGTGTCGAAATGCTCTGGCAGCTCCACCCACAGCATGAAGCCACCCTGAGGCCGGCTGACGCGCGTGCCAGGCGGGAAGTAACGGTTTACCCAGTCGCTCATCAGGTCGCGGCCGCGCTGGTACTGGCTGCGCATGCGCCGCACATGGGGGTGGTAGTGGCCGCTGGCGATGAAATCGGCAATCGCCAGCTGCGGCTGGGTGGCCGTGCTGCCGGTGCTGATGTACTTCATGTGCAGCACCCGCTCCAGATAGCGCCCTGGCGCCACCCAGCCAATGCGCAGGCCCGGGGCTAGCGTCTTGGAAAACGAACTGCACAGCAGCACGCGACCGTCGTCGTCGAACGACTTGAGAGTGCGCGGGCGGGGGTAGGTGTAGGCCAGGTCGCCATACACATCGTCTTCGAGGATGGCGACGTCATAGCGCTGGGCCAGGTTCAGCAGGGCCTTCTTGCGTGCCTCGGGCATGATGTAGCCAAGCGGGTTATTACAGCTTGGCGTGATCTGGATGAGCTTGATCGGCCACTGCTCAAGCGCCAGTTCCAGGGCTTCCAGGCTGATGCCGGTGATCGGGTCGGTGGGGATCTCCAACGCCTTCATGCCCAGGCCTTTGAGTGTTTGCATGGCGCCGTGAAAGCTCGGCGAATCGACCGCGACAATGTCGCCCGGCTCGCACACCGCGCGGATGCTGCATGACAACGCTTCGTGGCAGCCGGTCGTCACCACCAGGTCCGCCGGGCCCAGGCGGCAGCCAGAGTCCAGCACCAGGCGGGCAACCTGCTCACGCAGAGCGAGGTTGCCATGGATGTTGTCGTAATACAGCCCCGGCATGTCCTGGCGCCGGCTGAGCTGGGCGAGGCTGCGCAACAAGGGCTTGAGGCTCGGGCTGTCGATGTCGGGCATGCCGCGGCCGAGCTGTATGACGTCTTGACGAGGTGTGCTGCGCACCAGCTCCAATACCTGTTCCCACTGCGAAATGTCCACGGGTCGCTGGGCAGGGCGGCTGACGGCGGGCAGTGCGGCGAGGTGGCGATGGTCGTTGACGAAGTAGCCGGACTTGGGGCGTGGCGACACCATGCCGTTGTCTTCCAGCAGGCGGTAGGCCTGCTGCACCGTACTCAGGCTGACCCCATGTTCCACGCTCAGGGCGCGCACCGATGGCAGGCGCTGGCCGGGGCGGTACAGGCCTTGCTCGATACGGGTGCCGAGCAGCTCGGCGAGGTTCAGGTAGAGCGTCACGGCATACTCCTGTGCTCGATTGCAAGCACGACCAGTACAGTTGCGTAGAAAATACAGCATTCAGCCGCAGATCCGCCAATTCTGTATGGGAATAATAAGCCTGTATTGAATCTGTATTGCCGGTGCTGGCAGCGCGCATGCTTTCTCCACAGTAACCACTGAATGGGAGAACGCAGCGATGGGTGGCATGAGCGATGTGCGCTTGCAACTGTTGGCCAGGGAACTGGAAGCCGGGCAGCAGGCCAAGGTGTTCAACGCCCCGCAAGGGATGGGGCGTTGGGGCCTGATGCTGCATCGCTGGCACACCCGCAGGGCGTTGCTGCAGTTGACCGATGAGCAGTTGCGCGATGTTGGGCTGAGCTGGGAGCATGCCTTGACCGAGGGGCGTAAACCCTTTTGGAAAGACTGATCAACATGACACTGCGCGGTCCATGCAGGACCGTTCAGGTCTCAAGTCAGCTCTTTGAGCCTGTGCCACAACATCCCCAACGCCAGCAGCGGCGAGCGCAGGTGTTTGCCGCCAGGGAAGGTGATGTGTGGCACCTTGGCGAACAGGTCGAAGCGCCCGCTTTGCTGGCCGCTGATGGCTTCACCCAGCAGGCGCGCTGCCAGGTGAGTGGCGTTGAGCCCATGGCCAGAGTAGGCCTGGGCGTAATAAACATTCGGCTGGCTGGCCAGGCGGCCGACCTGTGGCAGGCGGTTGGCGCCGATGCCGATCATCCCACCCCACTGGTAATCGATGCGCACATCGGCCAGTTGCGGGAACACCTTGAGCATCTTCGGCCGCATGTAGGCGGCAATGTCCTGTGGGTCGCGCCCGGAGTAATGGCAGGCACCGCCGAACAGCAGGCGGTGGTCGGCGGACAGGCGATAGTAGTCCAGCGCCACGCGCTGGTCGCACACCGCCATGTTCTGCGGCAGCAATTGGCGCGCGCGTTCCTCACCCAGCGGTTCGGTGGCGATGATGTAGCTGCCGGCTGGCAGCACTTTGCCGCCCAATTCGCGGTTGAGGCCGTTGTGATAGGCGTTGCAGCACAGCACCAGGGTTTTGGCGCGCACCCGGCCTTGGCCGGTGTGCACCTTCACTTCGGGGCCGTACTCGATGCGGCTGACTTCCGATTGCTCGTATAGCTGCACACCGAGACGGCTGGCCACGGCCGCTTCGCCGAGCGCCAGGTTGAGTGGGTGCAGGTGCCCTGAGCCCATATCGATCAGGCCGCCGACATAACGGTCGGAGCCGACCACGCTGTGGATATCGTCTTTGTGCACCAGGCGCAGTTCGTGACGGTAGCCAAGGCTGCGCAGTTCCTCGGCGTCTTCGGCGAAGCCTTGCAGCTCGCCGGGCTTGTTGGCCAGGTCGCAGTAACCCCAGGTCAGGTCGCAGGCGATGGCGTGGCGCTCGACCCGCTCACGGACGATGTCCACGGCTTCCAGGCCCATCAGCTTCATGCTGCGTACGCCTTCTTCACCGATCACCGCAAGGAACTGCTCCAGGCCGTGACCGACGCCCCGGATAAGCTGGCCGCCATTGCGCCCGCTGGCCCCCCAGCCGAGCTTGCGCGCTTCCAGCAGGATCACCGACAGGCCGCGTTCGGCCAGCTCGATGGCGGTGTTCAGGCCCGAATAGCCGCCGCCAACGATGCACACGTCGGCGCTGTGCTCGCCTTGCAGGAACGGGTGATCGGGGTGTGGCGCGCTGCTGGCGGCGTAGTAGGAGGCGGCGTGCTGCGCGCTGTGGATCATTGGCGGGTCCTGGGTATCGAGACAGAAGTGGGAGGATAAGCCGGGCTTTCGGGGTCGGGCAACCGGCCTCATTCGCGGCAAGCCGGCGATGAGGCCTATAATTCAGTCTCAATCTTCAATGTGTTCCTCGCCATGTCCTGCAACCGCCACAAGATCCAGTTCCTGCGTGAACTCATCCCTTCCTTCGAATGCGAGCCCGGTTGCCACGACTGTTGTGGCCCGGTTACCACGTCAGCCGAAGAGATGGCCCGCCTGCCGCGCAAGTCGCAGGCTGAGCAGGATGCGGCGCTGCAGCGCCTGGACTGTGTGCACCTGGGGCCCAATGGCTGCACCGTGTATGAAGAAAGGCCGATGATCTGCCGCCTGTTCGGCACCACCCCGCGCATGGCCTGCCCACGCGGCCGTGGCCCGCAACAGATGGTCGAGCCGCAAGCCGAGCAGCTCGTCCACCGGTTCATCGCCACCACCCGGCAGGTGCTGGTTTAGCGTCAGTCCGGGATCGGCAGGCAGAGGCTTTCCTTCACCTCCTCCATCACGATGTAGCTCTTGGACTCGCGCACGTGCGGCAGCTTGAGCAGGATGTCGCCCAGCAGCTTGCGGTACGAGGCCATCTCCGAAATGCGTGCCTTCACCAGGTAATCGAAATCGCCCGACACCAAGTGGCATTCCAGCACGTGTGGCAGCTTGAGTACCGCGCGGCGGAACTCCTCGAACGTGTCGCCCGACTTGTAGTCCAGGCTGATTTCCACGAACACCAGCAGGCTGCCCTTCAGGTGCTGAGGGTTGAGCCGGGCGTTGTAGCCCATGATGATGCCCTCACGCTCCAGGCGGCGCACGCGCTCGGTGCAAGGGGTGGTGGAAAGCCCAACTTTCTCGCCCAGTTCGGTGAAGGAAATGCGCCCGTCATTCTGCAGGATCCGCAGGATGTTGCGGTCGATCTTGTCCAGTTCACGCTTGCTCTGGTGCTGGGTTCTCATAGGGGATGCCCCTCCGTGAAAGGCGATTTTGCCGAGAATTCTCGCCAAATATAGGCTTTTATATAGTGAATTGCACTGGGCTGTAATTTTTATACTGCGCGCATCCATGCCATATCAACAAAAATGCGGTGCGCCGCGTGCGAGGGATCAACGATGCGAGTTCTGGTACTTGGTAGCGGTGTAATCGGAACCGCCAGTGCCTATTACCTGGCCCGGCAAGGTTTTGAAGTAACTGTGGTCGATCGCCAGCCAGCGGTGGCGATGGAAACCAGCTTCGCCAACGCAGGTCAGATCTCGCCCGGCTACGCCTCGCCCTGGGCTGCTCCAGGCGTGCCGCTCAAAGCCATCAAGTGGCTGCTGGAGCGCCACGCGCCATTGGCCATCAAGCTGACCGGCGACGTTGACCAGTACCTGTGGATGGCACAGATGCTGCGCAACTGCACCGCCAGCCGCTATGCAGTGAACAAGGAGCGCATGGTGCGCCTGTCCGAGTACAGCCGCGATTGCCTCGACGAACTGCGCGCCGAAACCGGTATCGCTTACGAAAGCCGCACTTTGGGCACTACCCAGCTGTTCCGCACCCAGGCTCAGGTTGATGCTGCTGCCAAGGATATCGCTGTGCTCGAGCAGTCGGGCGTGCCCTACGAGCTGCTGGACCGTGATGGCATTGCCCGCGTCGAACCGGCCCTGGCTGGGGTCAAGGACATTCTTGCCGGCGCCCTGCGCCTGCCCAACGACCAGACCGGCGACTGCCAGCTGTTCACCACCAAGCTTGCAGAAATGGCCCTCAAGCTGGGTGTCGAATTCCGCTTTGGCCAGGACATCCAGCGCCTGGACTTCGCCGGTGACCGAATCAATGGCGTATGGGTCGACGGCAAGCTGGAAACCGCCGATCGCTACGTGCTGGCGCTGGGCAGCTACTCGCCGCAGATGCTCAAACCGCTGGGCATCAAGGCGCCGGTGTACCCGCTCAAGGGTTATTCGCTGACCGTGCCGATCACCAACGCCGACATGGCGCCGACCTCGACCATTCTCGATGAGACCTACAAGGTTGCCATCACCCGTTTCGACAACCGTATCCGTGTCGGTGGCATGGCTGAGATCGCCGGTTTTGACCTGTCGCTTAACCCGCGCCGGCGCGAAACACTGGAGATGATCGTCAACGACCTTTATCCTCGCGGCGGTGACCTGAGCCAGGCCAGTTTCTGGACCGGTCTGCGCCCGGCGACCCCGGATGGAACCCCGATTGTGGGGGGCACCGCATTCCGTAACCTGTTCCTCAACACCGGCCACGGCACCCTGGGTTGGACCATGGCCTGTGGTTCCGGGCGCCTGCTGGCTGACCTGATTGCACGCAAAAAGCCGCAAATCAGCGCTGAAGGGCTGGATATTTCACGGTATGGCAAAACCCGGGAAGTCGCCAAGCAAGGCCATACGGCGCCAGTGCATCAGTAATCGGCCTGCGATACCGGCCTCATCGCTGGTACGGCGGCTCCTACACTGACCCTGTGGGAACCGGCTTGCCGGCGATGAATCCAACACTGTTTTCAACCTGAACCACCATAAGGCTGCCGCCATGCGTCCCGCCCGTGCCCTGATCGACCTCCAAGCCCTGCGCCACAACTACCGCCTTGCCCGTGAACTGACCGGCGCCAAGGCCCTCGCCGTGATCAAGGCCGACGCCTACGGCCACGGCGCCGTGCGTTGCGCCCTCGCGCTGGAAGCCGAAGCCGATGGCTTTGCCGTTGCGTGTATCGAAGAGGCGCTGGAGTTGCGTGCGGCGGGTATCAAGGCTCCGATGCTGCTGCTTGAAGGTTTCTTCGAAGCCAGCGAGCTTTCGCTGATCGCCGAGCATGACCTGTGGTGCGTGGTGCATTCGCTGTGGCAGCTGGAGGCCATCGAAAAGACGCCCGTGCACAAGCCATTGACCCTCTGGCTCAAGCTCGACAGCGGCATGCACCGTGTCGGCCTGCACCCCAAGGACTATCACGAGGCTTACCAGCGCCTGCTGGCCAGCGGCAAGGTTGCGCGCATCGTGCTGATGAGCCATTTCGCCCGTGCCGACGAACTGGATGCCGACGCCACTGCGCAACAGATTGCCGTGTTCGAGGCCGCCAGGCAGGGTTTGGCTGCCGAATGCAGCCTGCGCAACTCGCCCGGCGTGCTGGCCTGGCCGCATGCCCCCAGCGACTGGGTGCGCCCTGGCATCATGCTGTATGGCGCAACACCGTTCGAGGTGGCGCAAGCCCAGGCCGAGCGCCTGCAGCCGGTAATGACCCTGCAATCGCGGGTGATCAGCGTGCGAGAGTTGCCTGCTGGCGAGCCGGTGGGCTATGGCGCCAAGTTCATCAGCCAACGCCCCACCCGGGTGGGCGTGGTTGCCATGGGCTACGCCGATGGCTACCCCCGCCAGGCCCCGACCGGTACGCCGGTGATGGTCGCCGGCAAGCGTTGCCAGCTGATTGGCCGCGTTTCCATGGACATGCTGTGCATCGATCTGACCGACGTGCCCGAAGCGAACATCGGCAGCCCGGTCGAGCTGTGGGGCAAGCACGTGTTGGCCAGTGAAGTCGCCATGCACGCAGGGACCATCCCCTACCAGATCTTCTGCAACCTCAAACGCGTGCCGCTGGACTACTTCGGCGAATGACACGCTGAAGCGGACAGCCTGAGGGGCGGTGTGTTGTAAATACTGAACGGCATTGCCATGATATCGTTCACATTCACCCCGCCATCTCACCGTTTCAGGAGGCTCCAGCTTTGGACGTCGGCGAACGACTGCAAGCCATCCGCAAGCTCAAGGGCCTGTCCCAGCGTGAACTCGCCAAGCGTGCGGGCGTGACCAACAGCACCATCTCGATGATCGAGAAGAACAGTGTGAGCCCCTCGATCAGCTCGCTGCGCAAGGTGCTAAGCGGTATTCCCATGTCCATGGTCGAGTTTTTCTCCGTGGAACTGGAAGCTGAAAGCCACGCCCAGATTGTCTACAAGGCCCACGAACTGATCGACATTTCCGACGGTGCGGTGACCATGAAGCTGGTAGGCAAGTCGCATCCCAACCGTGCCATTGCCTTCCTGACCGAGGTCTACCCGCCGGGTGCCGACACCGGAGCCGAGATGCTCACCCACGATGGCGAAGAAACCGGCATCCTCCTTGAAGGCCGGCTGGAACTGGTGGTGGGCACCGAGACCTTCATCCTCGAAGAAGGTGACAGCTACTACTTCGAGAGCACCCGCCCGCACCGTTTTCGCAACCCTTTCGATGAGCCGGCGCGGCTGATCAGTGCTGCAACGCCCTCGAACTTTTGATCCAGCGCAGTGCATTGATTCGGCAATACCCCTTTCCTGAGTAGGGTCGTTTCACGGCTTCCGGGTTCCCGCTATACTTTTCAACGCTCGCATTACCGTGGCCGCGGGCGTGATTAGCCACCATGAGGGTGTTCGCGTGAACCAAATCAAGAAGATGCTGGCCGTACCAGCAGCCGTATTCGCCCTTTGGGCAATGAGCGCAACCGCTGCGACCAATGATGACATTGCCAAACGCCTTGAGCCGGTTGGCCAAGTGTGCGTCCAGGGCCAGGAATGCAAGGGCATGGAGGTGGCCGCTTCGGCTGGCGGTGGCGGTGCCAAGACACCGGATGAAATCATCGCCAAGCATTGCAACGCCTGCCATGGCAGCGGCCTGCTCGGCGCGCCGAAAATTGGCGACACCGCCGCCTGGAAAGAGCGCGCCGATCACCAGGGCGGCCTTGACGGCATCCTGGCCAAGGCCATCACCGGGATCAACGCCATGCCCCCCAAGGGCACCTGCGCCGATTGTTCGGATGAAGACCTCAAAGCGGCCATCCAGAAGATGTCCGGGCTTTGAGCCTGGGGTTGAGTTGCCAATAGCCCGCCTTGCATGGCGGGCTTTGTCTTTGCGCAGGCAACGAACCCGCGCCGGTTCATGTCCAACCTCTGAACCCACGGAAGATTCAGGAGGCCACGATGCACCTATGCTCCATCGACCAGGCAGTCGAGCAGGTCTTGTCGCGCTTGCCCGCGCATATCCACATGGGCCTGCCGCTGGGTCTTGGCAAACCCAATGCCTTCGTCAATGCGTTGTACGCCCGGGTGCGTGACCTGCCAGAGCGCCGGCTGACGATCTACACGGCCTTGTCGCTTGGCCGCCCACCTTTGGGCGACGGCTTGCAACGGCGCTTGCTCGAGCCCTTCATCGAACGTGTGTTCGCCGATTACCAGGAGCTCACCTATCTCGCCGACCTGCGCAACGACCAGCTGCCGCCGAACATCCGCGTCGAGCAGTTCTTCATGCAGCCCGGCGGCCTGCTGCACAGTGATTGCGCGCAGCAAGACTACGTCAGTAGCAACTACAGCCACGCAGCCCGCGATATCAACGCCAAGGGCCTCAACCTGATTGCGCAACTGGTAGCCGCCACGCCGGAAAAGCCGGTGCACTTGAGCCTGGCCTGCAACCCCGACATCACCCTCGACCTGCTGCCGATGATCGCCAAGCGGCGCGAGGCCGGTGAAACCATCCTCATGCTCGGGCAGGTGCATGCCGAACTGCCCTACATGCCTGGTGATTCGGAGTTGGGCATGGAAGCGTTCGACCTGCTGATCGATCAGGTGGAGCAACGTCGGCTGTTCTCCACACCGAACATGCCGGTTACCACCCAGGACCATTGCATCGGCCTGCACGCCAGTACCCTGGTGCGCGATGGCGGCACCCTGCAGATCGGCATCGGCGCCATGGGTGATGCCGTGGCCGCTGCGTTGCTGGCGCGCCAAGGCGACAATTCTGGTTACCGGGCACTGATGGGTGAGCTGGATGTAGGGCCATGGCAAACCCTGATCGAGCGGGAAGGTGGGCTCGATGCTTTCGGCCAAGGCCTCTACGGTTGCAGTGAGATGTTCGTCAACGGCCTGCTGGCTCTCGCCGAAGCCGGGGTGGTGCGGCGCCCTGCTGACGAGCAAGGCGTGCTGGTACACGGCGGCTTCTTCCTCGGCCCGCAGGCGTTCTATCAACGCTTGCGGGAGATGCCGTTGGAGCAGCGCGCTCAGTTTGCCATGACGCGCATCAGCTTCATCAACGAGCTGTATGGCCAGGAAGAAACGAAGCGCCGGCAGCGGCGTGATGCCCGCTTCATAAACACAGTGTTCACCATGACCCTGCTCGGCGCGGGGGTAGCCGACCAGCTGGAGGATGGCCGCGTGCTCAGCGGCGTGGGCGGGCAATACAACTTCGTTGCACAGGGGCACGCGCTGGAGGGCGGGCGATCCATCCTCTTGCTGCGCAGTTGGCGCGAGGCGGGAGGCGAGGTCAGCTCAAACCTGCTCTGGGCCTACGGCCATTGCACCATCCCCCGGCACTTGCGCGACATCGTCGTGACCGAGTACGGCATCGCCGACTTGCGTGGGCAGACCGACAGCGAAGTGATCGCACGGCTGCTGGCGATCAGTGATTCGAGATTCCAGGGCGAGCTGCTCGAGCAGGCCAAGAAAGCCGGCAAGCTCGCAAAAGACTTTCAGCTGGATGCGCGGTTTACCGACAACACGCCAGAGCGACTTGAGCAAATCAGGGCGCGGCATGCGCGGCTGTTCCCGGAGTATCCGTTGGGAACTGATTTCACGGCCGAGGAGCGGGACTTGTTGCGGGCTTTGAGCTGGCTCAAAAGCAAGTTCAGGTTGAGCGAGGTGCTGGAGCTGGGCAAGGCAGCGCTGGATGCACCGGGGCCGGAGGGGTATGCGGCGCAGTTGGCGCGCATGCAACTGGATGAACCACGAGGGCTGAAAGACGAGCTGTATCAGCGGTTGATATTGGCAGGATTGGCGGCGACGCGGTGATTGCCGGGGCTGCTTTGCAGCCCATCGCGACACAAGGCCGTTCCTACAGAAGCTCGGTGGTCCTGTAGGAGCGGCCTTGCGTCGCGATGGGCCGCATAGCGGCGCCAATGGCTGTCACTCGATGAAGCTGACCACACCACCTTCCAGCGACTTCACCCGGGCCAGCGATTCTACGCGATAACCCTGGCCATCCAGCTCGGCACGGCCGCCCTGGAACGACTTCTCGATGACGATACCCAGGCCGGCCACGGTGGCACCGGCCTGCTTGATGATCGAGATCAGCGCCTGCGAGGCTTTGCCGTTGGCCAGGAAGTCATCGATCACCAGCACGCGATCGCTGCTGTTGAGATGGCGCGGCGAGATCGCCACGGTGTTCTCGGTCTGCTTGGTGAAGGAATACACCGAGGCAGTCAGCAGGTTTTCGGTCAGGGTCAGGGACTGATGCTTGCGCGCGAAGATCACCGGAACGCCCAGCTTCAGGCCAGTCATCACCGCCGGCGCAATACCCGAGGCTTCGATGGTGACGATCTTGGTCACACCGGCATCGGCGTAAAGGCGGGCGAACTCGTCACCGATCAGCTGCATCAGCGCAGGGTCGATCTGGTGGTTGAGAAACGCATCGACTTTGAGAACCTGATCGGAAAGCACGATGCCTTCGTCGCGAATCTTCTGCTGCAGTGCTTCCACTGTGTATCTCCGATGTAGCAAAGGTGGCCGCAAAGAGCGGCAGAGTTAAAGAGTAATGGTTGATCAGCGTTTGAGCATTGCCCGGATATCGGCCAGTGCGTTGTTGCCACGCGCGGCTTTGACTTCCACTGGCGCATCGTCCAGGCCTTCCCAGGCCAGGTCGTCCGGGGGCAGTTCGTCGAGGAACCGGCTGGGCGTGCAGTCGATGATTTCGCCGTACTGCTTGCGTTTGGCAGCGAAGGTGAAGGCCAGGGTCTGACGGGCGCGGGTAATGCCCACGTAGGCCAGGCGGCGTTCCTCTTCGATGGTGTCGGCTTCGATGCTCGAGCGGTGGGGGAGGATTTCCTCCTCCATGCCCATGATGAACACGTAAGGGAATTCCAGGCCTTTGGACGCATGCAGGGTCATCATCTGCACGCCCTCGGCGTTTTCTTCCTCTTCCTGCTGGCGCTCGAGCATGTCGCGCAGCACCAGCTTGCCGATGGCGTCCTCGATGGTCATGTCACCCTCTTCGTCCTTCTCGAGGGTGTTCTTCAGCGCTTCGACCAGGAACCAGACGTTGCTGATGCGGAACTCAGCAGCCTTATCGCTGGCCGTCTGCTGGCGGATCCAGTTTTCGTAGTCGATGTCGCGGATCATCTCGTGCAGCGCGGCAATCGGGTCTTCCAGGGCGACCTTGTGGCGCACGCCGTCGAGCCAATGCTTGAAACGCTGCAGACGCTCGGTATAACGCGCGTCCAGGTGCTCGCCCAGGCCCAGTTCCTCGCTGGCGGCATACATCGAAACGCCCCGTTCGGTGGCGTAGTTGCCGAGCTTTTCCAGGGTGGTCGAGCCGATCTCGCGGCGCGGTACGTTGATCACCCGCAGGTAGGCGTTGTCGTCATCCGGGTTGACCAGCAAGCGCAGGTAGGCCATCAGGTCCTTGACCTCCTGACGGCCGAAGAAGCTGTTGCCGCCCGACAGGCGATACGGCACCTGGTGATGCTGCAGTTTCAGCTCGATCAGCTTGGCCTGGTAGTTGCCGCGATAGAGGATGGCGAAGTCGCTGTAAGGGCGGTTGGTGCGCAGGTGCAGGGTGAGGATTTCCATGGCCACACGCTCGGCCTCGGCTTCCTCGTTCTTGCAGCGGATCACACGGATCTCGTCGCCCACGCCCATCTCGCTCCACAACTGCTTCTCGAACGCATGCGGGTTGTTGGCGATCAGCACGTTGGCGCAGCGCAGGATACGGCTGGTGGAGCGGTAGTTCTGTTCGAGCATGACGATTTTCAGGGAAGGGTAATCCTCCTTGAGCAGCATCAGGTTCTCGGGGCGCGCACCACGCCAGGCGTAGATCGACTGGTCATCGTCACCTACCACGGTGAACTGGTTGCGCATGCCGATCAGCATTTTCACCAGCAGGTACTGGCTGGCGTTGGTGTCCTGGTATTCGTCCACCAGCAGGTAGCGCACGCGGTTCTGCCAGCGCTCCAGCACTTCTGGGTGCTCCTGGAACAGCTTGACCGGCTGCAGGATCAGGTCGTCGAAGTCCACCGCGTTGAACGCCTTGAGCGTGCGCTGGTAGTGGGTATAGACGATGGCGGCGGTCTGCTCGCGCGGGTTGCGCGCTTTTTCCAGGGCTTCGGCGGGCAGAATCAGGTCGTTCTTCCAGGCACCGATCATGTTCTTGATCTCGTCGATGCCGTCGTCGCCGGAATATTCTTTCTGCATGATGTCCGACAGCAGCGCCTTGATGTCGGATTCGTCGAAGATCGAAAAGCCCGGCTTGTAGCCCAGCTTGTCGTGCTCCTTGCGGATGATGTTCAGGCCCAGGTTGTGGAAGGTACATACCGTCAGGCCCCGGCCTTCCCCCGGGCGCAGCAGGGTGGCGACCCGCTCCTTCATCTCGCGCGCAGCCTTGTTGGTGAAGGTCATCGCGACGATGTACTGAGCACGGATGCCGCAGTTCTGGATCAGGTGGGCAATCTTGCGCGTGATCACGCTGGTCTTGCCGGAGCCTGCACCGGCGAGCACCAAAAGAGGGCCGCCGACGTAGTCACGGGCTTCCTGTTGCCTGGGATTGAGTCGGGACATGCTAGAAACCGGGGGTCGCCAGAAAATAGCCGCGCATTCTAACAGGCATGGGGCCATTGTGGCGCGACCGTCTGACGTCTGAGTCAGACTTTGTATCGCGCATAGCATTAGTCAGGCTCATGCTATTCATGGAAAAAATCGTATTTGCTGGTTTAACCACTTTCCAGCAGGATGCACGTCAAAATGTGTCGGGACGCGCTGTGGGCAAGGATATGTCTAAAAGTGAAAATCATTTTCATTTCTGCAGTAGCATACCCGGCCTCCCTCGTGCCCCCGTCCCCGCTTTAAGGAGCCCGCTTGTCCACGCCTGTCGAACCTTTGCGTTTGCTGTTGTTGGCTGATGAGCCGGAATGGGCCGCCGTGTTGCGCGAATGCCTGCTGCCGCTGAACGGTGCGGCGGTACTGCTGACTGCGCCCAACTGGGCAGCAGTCGACAGCCTGTTCAGCCAAGACCGCCAGGCCGTGATCCTGGCCACCCAGGCCCTGCAACCCGCGCCGGGGCGCTGCGAGCTGCCAACCATCCTGTTGCTCGACGATGAGCCGGTGGCCCCACCCACGGGCGTCAGCGACTGGCTGGTGCGCAGCCAGCTCAATGCCGATGCGCTGCGCCGTTCGCTGCGCCACGTGCGCGAACGTGGCGTGCTGGTGGCCACCTTGCAGCGCCTGGCCGAGCAGGACCCGCTGACCGGTATCGCCAACCGCCAGGGTTTTCAGGCCCTCTTGACGGCACGGCTGGCTGAGAATGACGGGCGCGGGGTAGCCCTCGGGCACCTGGACCTGGACAACTTTCGTCATGTCAACGATGCCCTCGGCCACCAGGGTGGCGACCGGCTGATCCTGCAGGTGGTGTCACGCCTGAAGCAGCAACTGGAGGCCGGCGACCAGCTGGCGCGCCTGGGCAGTGATGAATTTGCCCTGCTGATCGACACCCGTCGCGACACCGGCCGGGCCGAGCGCATCGCTGAACGCATCGTCGAAGCCCTGGCCGAGCCTTACTGGATCGACGGCGAAAGCCTGTTGCTTGGCTGCAGCCTGGGCCTGGCCCACGCCCGCGCGCAAAGTGGCGCCGACCCGTTGATGTGGCATGCGCACATCGCCATGCGCCAGGCCAAGAGCAGCCAGGGCTGTACCTTTCATGTGTTCAATGAGCGGATCAACCGCAACGCCCGCAGCCTTGCCGACCTGGAAGGCGAACTGCGCAGGGCCCTGCGCCGTGATGAACTGGAGCTGCACTACCAGCCGCGACTGAACCTGGCCGATGGCAGCATCGTCGGCCTGGAGGCGCTGGTGCGCTGGCGTCATACCGAGCGCGGCCTGTTGCCGCCGAGCGAGTTCGTGCCGCTGGCCGAGCAGAGCGGGCTGATCGTACCGTTGGGCTACTGGGTTATATCCCGTGCCCTGCGTGACATGCAGGCCTTGCGCGAGAGCGGCCTGGCGCCCCTGCACATGGCGGTCAACCTGAGCTTTCGCCAGTTCCAGGACAGCCAGCTGCTGGCCACCCTGAGCCGGCTGATCATCGAGCATGGCGTCGATGCCCGCTGGCTGGAGTTCGAGCTGACCGAGACGGCGGTGATGCGCCGCAATGAGCTGGTCCGCCAGACCATGGATGCCCTCGGGCGCCTGGGCGTACGCTTCTCGCTCGACGACTTCGGGACCGGCTTCTCATCCTTCGTGCACCTGAACAGCCTGCCGATCACCTTGCTGAAGGTCGATCGCAGCTTTGTCGCCGAAATGGAGATGCGCGAGGAAAACCGCAAGCTGGTGCACGCGATGATCAACCTGGCGCACAACCTCAACCTCGAGGTGGTGGCCGAGGGCGTTGAAAGCCCTGAGCAGATGGCTTTGCTACGTGAGTTTGGCTGTGACCAGGTGCAGGGGTTTCTGGTCAGCAAGCCACTGCCGGTGGATGAGCTGGTGGAATATCTGTCGAGAAGCACCCCGGCTCAGGTGGTGAGTCTTTGAAGCTGTAGGGGAGGGCTTTGCCCTCCTTTCGCGACGCAAGGCCGCTCCTACGCAGATGGTTGTGCAAAGCTCCACATCAGTGGAAGACAGGGAATCGTGCTCGAACTATGCTTTTTCATGGACTCGCCCTCGCTGCCGTTGGCTTCTTAGAACGCCACCGTGGCACTGTGATGCCTCGGCGGGGGCGAGTCCATCGATTACAAGCAGTGCAAGACAGCACCGGCAATCATGCAGGTATCACCGCTTTTCCAGTCACCCCCGCCTTCCCCAGCATCCGCTTCATCCGCCATTCAAAGGCCAGGGTCAGCGCCACCGAAGCACACGCCAGCCCCAACGCCAGGCCCCACCACACACCGACCGCGCCGCCACCCAGGTTGAAGGTCAGCAACCACGCACTCGGCGCTCCGACCAGCCAGTAGCAGCAAAGCCCGATCAGGAAGGTGGTCTTGGCGTCCTTCAACCCACGGATCGAGCCCATGGCAATGGTCTGCACGCCATCGAACAGCTCGAACCAGGCCGCCACCATCAGCAAGCTCACCGCCAACTGGTAGATCGGCGCGAACGCCGGATCATCGCCATCGATGAACAGGCTCACCAGCATCTCCGGGCGTAGCCAGAACAGTGCCGCGAAGGCGAACATGATCAGCGCGCCAAAGCTGATGCCGACCCGCCCGGCACTGCGCGCCGCCAGCAGGTTGCCGGCACCGTAATACAGCCCTACCCGCATGGTCACTGCATACGAGAGCCCGGTCGGCACCATGAACGCGGTCGAAACGATCTGCAGGGCAATCTGGTGGGCCGCAAGCTCGGTGCTGCCAAGCACACCCATGCACAGGGCGGCAAAGGCGAACAGGCCAACCTCCACCATGTAGGTGCCCCCAATCGGCAAGCCCAGGCGCCACAGCTCGCGCAAGGCCGGCAGCGAAGGGCGCGACAGGCCCTTGCGCAGTGGGTAGGCCGCGTAAGCCGGGTGCCAGCGGATGTACAAGGCCAGCGCGATGGCCATGCCCATCGACACCACGGCGGTGACCAGGCCGATGCCCATCAGGCCAAGCTTGGGCAGGCCGAACATGCCTTCGATCAGCGCGACGTTGAACAGGTAGTTGAGCACCGTGCCGACCAGGCTGATGACCATCACCGGGGTCGAGCGGCCCAAGGCGCTGGTGAAGCCGCGCAGGGCCATGAAAGTCAGGTAGCCCGGTAACGCCAGTGGCAACAGGGTAAGGAACTCGGTGGCCGCAGCAACGTTTTCAGGCTGTTGGCCGAACAGCAGTAACACCGGTTTCAGGTTCCACAGCGCCAGTGCGGCCACCAGCGCCAGCCCCCAGGCCAGCCACAAACCGTTTTGCGCCAGCCGGGTGGCGCCCTCGATGTCATTGGCACCCTTGCGGATCGCCACCAAGGTACCGACCGCGGCGATTACCCCCAGGCAGAAGATCGACACGAACGAATAGCTCGCCGCCCCCAGCCCGCCGCCGGCCAGCGCCTGGGGGCTGATGCGGGCCATCATCAGGGTGTCGGTCAGCACCATCAGCATGTGCGCCAACTGCGAGGCAACCAGCGGCCCGGCCAAGCGCAGCAAAGCCTTGAGTTCTGTGGTGGGCGCAACGTGCATGGGGGCGGTCCTTCCGACTCTGTGAGCGAGGGACGATTCTGAGGCTTCGGTCAACTTTGCACAAAAGGATAAAAACGATGATTGGCATGAGTTGAACTCATGCATATATGATTCTACACATTCCTTCTCTGCCCCGTATGCAGGTGCCATATGTCCCGTCAGCTGCCTGCGCTGTATGCGCTGCGCGCATTCGAAGCCGCCGCCCGGCTCAGCTCGTTCACCCGTGCCGGCCAGGAGCTTTCGATCACCCAGAGTGCGGTCAGCCGACACATCCGTACCCTGGAGGAGCACTTTGCCTGCCGCCTGTTCATCCGCAGCGGCCGCAGCCTGCAGTTGACCGAAGCCGCGCGGGTGCTGCTGCCCGGCGTGCGTGAGGGCTTTGCCGCGCTGGAGCGCGCGTGCGACACCTTGCGCGGTGAGGACGACATATTGCGCATGAAGGCGCCGTCGACGCTGACCATGCGTTGGCTGCTGGCGCGCCTGAGCCAGTTCCGGCATTTGCAGCCGGGCAATGAAGTGCAATTGACCAGCGCCTGGATGGACGTCGACCACGTGGACTTCAACCAGGAACCCTTCGACTGTGCGGTATTGCTCAGTGACGGCGTTTTTCCGCCGGACTGGGAGGTACGCCGGCTGTTTTCCGAGCTACTGATCCCGGTGGGCGCACCCGAGCTGCTCAATGAAGGCCCTTTGGACGAACGCCGGCTGGCCGGGATCGAACTGTTGCACCCGACCCCCGACAAGCGTGACTGGCGCGAATGGCTGGAGCGCATGGGGCTGGCAGACAGCGTCTCGCTCAAGGGTGGGCAGGTGTTCGACACGCTGGAACTGGGGATGATCGCGGCGGCGCGTGGCTACGGGATATCCATGGGTGACCTGCTGATGGTCGCCGAAGATGTCGCGCATGGTCGTTTGAGCCTGCCATGGCCGACGGCGGTGCCCAGCGGCATGGATTATTACCTGGTGTGGCCGCGGACCCGGCCGGGTGGTGAGCGGTTGCGGCGGTTGAGCGTGTTTTTGCAGGAAGAGGCGCAGGCGGTGAATTTGCCGGCTGTGCACATCCTGCCGACTATTTGATTGCCTGCACTGGCCCTATCGCCGGCAAGCCGGCTCCTACAGGTGGGGCGGTGCAGACGAAGAAAACGTTTGCGAATATCCGGGTCCGACACTCAAGTATTTGCCAGCGACGCCGATCTAGTTGCACCAGCGTCCCGGAAGAGGGCGCGATTCTCCGTTGACAACAGCGGTCGGTCGGGGTGATCAGGATGATCCGGGCCGCCTGCCAGGAGCTTCCCATGTCTCAACCGCGTGCCCGAATCGCCTCGCAGCTTGGTATCGCCCTCGCCATCGTGCTGGCGCTGGTGATCACCGGCAGTACTCTGTTCGCCCTGCGTTCCCTGGACGACGCCAACCTCACCACTCGCCAGGAACACCTGGCCAGTGAAGCGCGACTGTTGGCCGATCAGCTTGAAACCTTCCACGGTTCGCTCAAGGACAACACCCAGCGCCTGAGCGGCCTGTTCGAGCGCCGCTTCGCTTCGGGGCTGTCGCTGCATGCCGGCGAAACCGTGCAGGTGGCCGGCCAGGCCACACCGGCGCTGTACCTGGGTGATCACCTGCTCAACAACGACTTCCAGCAGGTCGATGAATTTCAGCAGATGACCGCAGGGGTAGCGACCCTGTTCGTACGCAGCGGCGACGACTTTGTACGCATTAGCACCAACCTGAAAAAGCAGGATGGCAGCCGGGCCATCGGCACCCAGCTCGACCGCCAGCACCCGGCCTACGCGAAACTGATGGCTGGGCAGACCTACGTCGGCCGTGCCCTGCTGTTCGAGCGCAATTACATGACCCGTTATGTGCCGGTGACTGATGGCAGCGGGCGGGTGATCGCGGTGCTGTTCGTTGGCTTCGACTATACCGACGCGCAGAACGCGCAGTTCGCCAACCTCAAGCGCTTCCGTATTGGCGATACCGGCTCGCTGGCCTTGCGCGACGAGCAGGGCAAGTGGCTGGTACCCCCGGCCAATGCCGACCAGCCTCTGTACAGCGCTTCTGCGCCCTTTGCCGAAGGCCCTTGGACGGTAGTAGCCAGCATGCCCTTGGAAGAAATCCGCGCGGTGACCTGGGATGTTGGCTTGCGCCTGGCCATCGGCAGTTTGCTGGCGATGTTGCTGGCAGTGGCCGCCACGCTGTGGCTGTTGCGCCGCAAGTTGCGCCCGCTGGATGACCTGGTGCGCCAGGCCGAGGCGCTGGGCGCAGGCGACCTGAGCGCCCGCCTGGCCGTGACCAGCCATGACGAGATCGGCCAACTGGCACGCAGCTTCAACAAGATGGGCGAAGCGTTGGCGACCATGGTCGAACACATTCGCGGGGCCTCCGAGCAGGTCAGCGGCCGCGCCCGCTCGCTGTCTGGCCTGTCGGCCGGTGCCTGCGAAGGCATGGACCAGCAGTCCGGCGAAATCACCAGCATGGCCGGTGCGGTAGAGGAGTTCAGCGCCACCTCGATGAACATCGCTGACAACATGGCGGGCACCGAGCGCATGGCCCGTGACAATGCCCAGCAGACCCGTATTGGCCGTAGCGCGATGGATGAAGCGTCGAGTTCGTTGCGCCAGATCGCCGAGGCACTGGGTGGCACTGCAACCGTGATGGACACACTGGGTGCACGCTCCCAGGAAATCGGCGGCATTGTCGGGGTGATTACCGCCATTGCCGAACAGACCAACCTGCTGGCGCTCAACGCGGCCATCGAAGCGGCGCGCGCAGGGGAGCAGGGCCGTGGATTTGCCGTGGTGGCTGACGAGGTACGTGGCCTGGCAGCCCGTACGCGTCAAGCGACCGATGAAATCTCCGTGATGATCGCCAGTATCCAGCAGCAGACCGGCCATGCCATCAGCACCCTGGAGCAGGGCAATCAGTTGATGCAGGAAGGCCTGGCACGCAACGACAAGGTGGCCGAGGCGCTGGCGCGTATTGACGAGCAAAGCCGCGTCGCGGGTGAGCAGTTTACCGTGATCAGCACTGCCACCCAGGAACAAAGCAGCACCGCAACCGTGCTCAGCCGCAACCTGCAGAGCATTGCCCAGGCCAACAGCGAACAGCGTGACGTGGCCAATGAGCTGGCCTTTACCGCCAAAGAGCTGGAAGGGCTGGCGGCGCAGTTGCGCCAGGAAGTCGATCGGTTTCGTTGAAACCCCAGGGGCCGCTGCTACACCCCCCCGGTAGGAGCGGCCTCGTGTCGCGAAAGGGGCGCAAGGCGCCCCCAACAATCCTGACCCTTACCCCAACGCCAGGTTCAACGCCTGCGCACAAGCCTGCAACGAGCGCTGCTCACTCTGCGCATACAACGCCAGCTCATCCTGCACCTGCAGCCCCAACGCCGCCTCGAAGGCCTCGCGGTTGGCGTTGCTGCCATACTCCGCCTGGGCATCGTCACCCAGGTTGGACTGGAAGATCCCTGCCGCGCTCACTGGCAGAAAGTCCTCGTAGACCAGCGCCTCGAAGTGCACATGGCCCGCCTCGATCAAACCCTCCAAAGTGGTCGGGCGATCAGCCTGCTCGCGTGCAGCCAGGCCCTTTTCGGTCGCGAAATAGCGGAAGTACGCCAGCCCTTGCTCACGCATCTGCGCCAGGTCATCCGGGAACTCGGCAAACTGCTCTTTTAGCAGTGCCATGTAGCGCTCGGCATTGGCCTCGGCCGGTGCACCGCCCAAGGCTGCACGGGTAGCGTCGAGCAGCTTGTCATACAGCTGCCGGCCTTTGGGCGTGAGTGCCGCGCCGCGCTGCTCGATCTCGCCGAAACGTGCGGTGTGGCTGCCTTCGCTACCGTGTTGGTCACTGAACGCAACCTTCTCCTGCAGTGCCTTGAAGCTGGTCTGGCGTAGCAGGATCGGGTGGCGGCGAGTGGGCGGGCCTTCGACAACGGCTTTGGGCGGGATACCCTTGGCCGGCATGCCCAACTGGATCGCATCGATGTCCAGGGTGCGCGGGGTCAGGTGATTGATGTGCGGCCCCTTGAACGCCACCACGTCAGCGATCAGGCGGTGCTGGTCGTGCAACTGCTGGTACTGCTCGGCGGTGACCGTGGCATCCTGGTGCCAGCGGAAGGTATGCAGGGCTTGCTGCACGAACGCTTCGGCGTCGGCCGCGTTCAGGCCGCCATCGCGCTCGCACTGGGCGATCAGCTCAAGGGCGCGGGCGGTGAAAATCTTGCGCTTGGCCAGGAGGGTCTGTGCCAACTCACGCAGTGCGGGATTGTCGATCAGTTCCAGGCGCAGCAGTGAGGTGAATACGCGGAACGGGCTGATGTGCAGTGCCTGTTCGTGCACGGCGCGAAACGCAGTGGAGTGCACAGGCACGCCGGCGCTGCTGAGGTCGTAATACCCGACCGGTTGCATGCCCATGACCGCGAACAACCGGGCGATGGTGGCCAGCTCTTGTGCTGTGCCGACGCGTATGGCGCCGTGGCGCTCCTGGTCCAGGCGCTCGACCTCGCCGGTCCAGCGCAGAGCCTGGGCCACCTCTGGCTGCTGGGCCATGACCTGCTGGTTGATTTCGCTCACCAGCTCCAGCAGCGTGCCGTACAGCGGCACTTCCTGTTTGTACATGAGCGACATGGCGGCAGAGAACTGCGCGCGGATGCTGTCGGGGCTGACGAAATCGTGGGCGGGCATCGCTAGCTTCCTGGTTGGGTTCGGACGCTTACATGAAAGCTGGGAATGCACTATGGCCACAAGCGAAAAAAAGTGGCTGTATCATTCCTTTTTTGATCGATCGTCAGGGCCATTCGCGACACAAGGCCGCTCCTGCTGTTTGTAGGAGCGGCCTTGTGTCGCGAATGGGCCGCAAAGCGGCCCCGGCAATCTCAAGCCTGAAGCTGCTCATGAATCCATTCCACCAATGCCCGCACCTTGGGCACCTCCGCCGCATGCTCGGCATACGCCAGGTAATGCGCCCCGGCACTGCGCATCGCATGGTTCCACGGCACCACTAGGCTCCCTTCCGCCAGTTCCTTGGCCGCCAGGTAACGCGGCACCAGCGCTACCCCACAACCCGCTTGCGCCGCACTTAGCGCCATGTAGAAGGTATCGAACCGCGGCCCGTGGTAGGAGCTGACGCTGTGTAGCCCCAGCTCCAGGAACCACTCATGCCAGGCCTCCGGCCGCGAGGTGCTTTGCAGCAGCACCAGGTCGGCCAGTTCTGCAGCATCGCCCAGCGTGCGCCCGGCCAGCAGCTCCGGCGCACACACCGGCACCACTTCCTCACGGAACAGCTCCACGCAGGTCGCCCCCGGCCAGGTGCCTTGCCCATAGAAAAACACCACATCCGCCGAGCCCTGCAGCAAGGCAAACGGCTCCATCTCGTTACGGATGTCCAGGTGGATATTCGTGTGGCGCTTGCCGAAGCCTTTGAGGTGCGGGATCAACCAGCGCACGCCAAAACTCGGTTGAGTGGCTACCTTCAATATCTCGGTCTGCTCGCCATAGGTCAGAACGTAGCGGCTGGACATGTCCACCTGCGTGAGGATCTTGTTGACCTCGGCCAGGTACAGGCTGCCGGCGGGGGTCAATTGCAGGCGCCGGCGGATACGCAGGAACAGGTGGTGGCGCAGCATCTCTTCGAGCTGTGCGACCTGCTTGCTGACCGCGCTCTGGGTCAGGTGCAGCTCTTCGGCGGCGCGGGTAAAGCTCAGGTGGCGGGCTGCAGCTTCGAAGCACTGCAGGGCGGTCATGGAAGGCACCAGGCGTTTGGACATAGCGGTCTCTGCGGCTCAAATCATTACCTGACGGAATGATATGCGGAATAAAGGTCGTTTGTTGCACTGGTGTGATCGGATTAATACTGATCCACATCATTTTTCCACCCCATCACCCGATGTAGGAGAAGCACAATGGTTGCTGGATTGCTCGAGCGCCTTGGCGTTGCCGCCACGGCTTACACCCAGGGCGACTACCCTGTTCACACCCCGATCGACGGTAGCCAGATCGCCTCGGTGAAACTGCTTGGCAAGGCCGAGACCACCGCCCGCATCGACCAGGCGCAGAGTGCCTTCGAAGCCTGGCGCAGCGTGCCGGCCCCGCGCCGTGGCGAACTGGTGCGCCTGTTCGGTGAAGTGCTGCGTGAACACAAGGCCGACCTGGGCGAACTGGTGTCGATCGAAGCCGGCAAGATCACTCAGGAAGGCCTGGGTGAAGTCCAGGAAATGATCGACATCTGCGATTTCGCCGTTGGCCTGTCACGTCAGCTGTACGGCCTGACCATCGCGTCCGAGCGCCCTGGCCACCACATGCGTGAAAGCTGGCACCCGCTGGGCGTGGTCGGCGTGATCAGCGCCTTCAACTTCCCGGTGGCGGTATGGGCCTGGAACACCGCGCTGGCCCTGGTGGCCGGTAACTCGGTGGTGTGGAAGCCTTCCGAGAAGACCCCGCTGACCGCGCTGGCATGCCAGGCGCTGTTCGAAAAAGCCCTGAAAGCCTTTGGCGATGCCCCGGCTGGCCTGGCACAGCTGGTCATCGGTGGCCGCGAAGCCGGCGAAGCCCTGGTGGATGACCCGCGCGTGCCGCTGGTCAGCGCTACTGGCAGCACCCGCATGGGCCGTGAAGTCGGCCCGCGCGTTGCTGCCCGTTTCGGCCGCAGCATTCTGGAACTGGGCGGCAATAACGCCATGATCCTGGCGCCGAGCGCCGACCTGGACCTGGCCGTGCGTGGCATCTTGTTCTCCGCTGTGGGCACCGCCGGCCAGCGCTGCACCACCCTGCGCCGGCTCATCGTGCACCGCTCGATCAAGGACGAAGTGGTTGCCCGCATCAAAGCGGCTTACGGCAAAGTGCGCATCGGTGACCCACGCAAAGACAACCTGGTGGGCCCGCTGATCGACAAGCTGTCGTTCGATGCCATGCAGGGCGCGCTGGCCAAGGCCCGCGACGAGGGTGGCCAGGTATTCGGTGGCGAGCGTCAGCTGGCCGACCAGTTCCCGAACGCCTATTACGTTTCGCCGGCCATCGCCGAGATGCCCGCGCAGAGCGATGTGGTGCGCCATGAAACCTTCGCGCCGATCCTCTACGTGCTGGCCTACGATGACTTCGAAGAGGCCCTGCGCCTGAACAACGAAGTGCCACAAGGCCTGTCGTCGTGCATCTTCACTACTGACATCCGTGAGGCCGAGCGCTTCCAGAGCGCCTCGGGCAGCGACTGCGGCATCGCCAACGTCAACATCGGCACCAGCGGTGCCGAGATCGGCGGTGCATTCGGTGGCGAGAAGGAAACCGGCGGTGGTCGTGAGTCGGGTTCCGATGCCTGGAAAGGCTACATGCGTCGCCAGACCAACACCGTGAACTACTCGCGTGAGCTGCCGCTGGCGCAGGGTATCGTGTTCGACTGATGCTGCATGGCCGGGGGCTTTGCCCCCGTTTCGCCGGCAAGCCGGCTCCCACAGGGTTCGGTGCGATCCTTGTGGGAGCTGGCTTGCCGGCGACAGGGCTGCGCAGCAGCCCCAACAAGAACAATATCGCTGGAGCCGGCCATGTCCGAACTGCGTCAACAATGCTTGTGGGAACACGTCAGCCAACCGACCGTCGCCGCCCAGGCTCTGGCCGGTGAACACAAGGCCGACGTCTGCGTCATCGGCGGCGGCATTACCGGCCTTTCGGCGGCCATCCACCTGCTCGAACAGGGCAAGTCGGTGATCCTGCTGGAGGCCTGGAAGATCGGCCACGGCGGCTCCGGGCGCAACGTCGGCCTGGTCAACGCAGGCACCTGGATCCGCCCCGACGATGTCGAGGCGACTCTAGGCCAGAAGCAGGGCAGCCGCCTGAACAAAGTGCTCGGTGAGGCCCCTGGCGAAGTGTTCGCCATGATCGAGCGCCTTGGCATCGACTGCCAGGCACAGCACAAAGGCACCCTGCACATGGCGCACAACGCCACAGGCATCGCTGACCTCGAAGCACGCCATGAACAGTGGCGCCGCCGCGGTGCCGATGTGGAGTTGCTGACCGGCGCCCAGTGCCAGGAATACTGCGGCACCGACAAGATTTCCGCCGCGCTGCTAGACCGCCGCGCCGGCACCATCAACCCCATGGGTTACACACAGGGCCTGGCCGCTGCGGTTGCGCGCCTGGGTGGCAAACTGTTCCAGCAATCGGCCGTCGAAGGCCTGGAGCGCGACGGCGATGCCTGGCGGGTCAAGACTGCACGCGGTTCGGTGCGCGCCGACAAGGTCGTGATCTCCACCGGCGCGTACACCGAGGGCGACTGGAGCAACCTGCAAAAGCAGTTTTTCCGCGGTTACTACTATCAGGTGGCCTCCAAACCGCTGCACGGCGCTGCAGCCGACAAGGTCCTGCCCCATGGCCAGGGCTCGTGGGACACCCGCACGGTGCTCAGCAGCATCCGCCGCGATGATCGAGGCCGCCTGCTGCTCGGCAGCCTTGGACGGGTCGACAACAAGCCTGCGTGGTTCGTGCGCAGTTGGGCTGACCGTATCCAGAGCCATTACTACCCGGAGCTGGGCAAGGTCGAGTGGGAGATGCACTGGACCGGCTGCATCGACTTCACCCCCGACCACCTGATGCGCCTGTTCGAGCCGGCGCCCGGGTTGGTCGCGGTGACGGGCTACAACGGGCGGGGCAATACCACGGGCACCGTGATTGGTCGGGCGTTCGCCGAGTTTCTGCTCAAGGGTGAGGCGGACAGCCTGCCGATCCCGTTCTCGCCGATGACCGGGGTGAGTGCGCCGTCGTTGCGCACGGCGTTCTACGAGTCCGGGTTCTCGCTATACCACGCGGGGCAGTGTTTGCGGGTAGTGCTGTAAGGTTGTCCCACGACGCTGACTGTAGGAGCGGCCTTGCGTCGCGAAAGGGTCGCGCAGCGGCCCCAGGTATTCAGCGGCGCTGCAGCAATTGCCCGGGCTGCTATGCAGCCCTTTCGCGACGCAAGGCCGCTCCTACAAATAAGGCCGTGCGGGAAATCAGTTTATCTGTGCAACCAGCTGAGGAAGCCCCCTTTCTTGATCAGGGTCGGCTTCTGCAGCAACAAAGACTCCCGGCTCTGCCGTCGGAACCGCTGTAATTTGGTCAGCGCCGTCTGCACCTCGCCGCGCTGTACCAGGCAGGTACGCACCTGCTCCTTTTCGATGCGATACAGCACGCAGCTGGTCAGGGTACGGAATTCGGCAAACGAGTCATCCTCATCGATGATGCCCTCGATCCCCAGCACTTCCCCTGGCCCCATGCGCCCGGCTTCCAGCAATTTGTCGCCATCGCGTATCGCCGCCGAAACCACCCCGCTACCGATCACCAGCAAATGATCGGAATGCTCGCCAACGCCCAGAATCACTTGGTCTGCCAGGTACTCGACGGCAGTCATGCGCTGGCTCAAGGCATCGCGCTCCTCGTCAGTCAGCGAACGGAACACCCGTACCTCGTCCAGCACTTCACGCTGACGGCTGCGCGGCGGCATGGCCAGGTCAACGTTCCACGTCACGCCACTGGCCTCCAGGTGCCGATGTGCCAGGTCGAACAGCTGGTTGCGCGCCTCGGTCTTGCCACCCATGTCGGCGACAAAGCCGCTGGCTTCGTACTCCACCGACTCCAGCGTGGAGGCCTTCACCGTGACCTTCGGCTTGGGTGAGGCAAGAATGGCGCTGGTGCCCTGTAACGCCTTTTCCAGCGCATCGAACACCCGTTTAGGCCGCACTTTGGCCGGCACCACCACACTGACCGACACCCCATGCACATCGGCCGGGCGGCTGTGGTTGAGCAACTTGGCCTTGGCCGCCACCGAGTTGGGGATCACCGCCAGGCTGCCTGAGCCCGTGAGCAGGCGCGTTGCTCGCCAGTCGATGTCCAGCACCTTGCCTTCGGTACCGTCGATGGAGATCGAGTCGCCGATCTGGTAGGGCCGCGTGGTATTCAACACGATGCCACTGAACACGTCGGCCAAGGTGCTTTGCAGCGCCAGGCCGATGACGATGGCCATGACCCCGGAGGTGGCCAACAGGCCCTTCACCGGCAGCTGCATCACATAGCCCGCAGCGGCCACCACGGCCGCGAGGAAGATCAACGCCCCCAGCACATCCTGCAGCAACCGCCCGCCATGGCTGCCGCGCGCCACTAGCAGCAGGCCGAACACCACGGTCACCGTACGCGCGCCAAACAGCCACCAGCCGATCGCCAGCACCGTGGCCATCAGGTTGCGCGACACATCGTCGACCCAGGGTGGCGGCTGCAGCGGGCTCATGCCGGCGGCCACCAGTACCCAGCTGAACAGCACGAACGTCAACAACCGCGTGCCGATGCGCCAGGCCCGGCGCTGTGGGGGGATCAGTTGCCAGAGCACGAGGTCGAGCAGGATCAGGATTGTGCCGAGCAACAACGGGGACGACTGGATGAACGCCAGCATGGATGTCTCGGGGGGGTGAGGAGAGTTGTGCGTAGTAATAGAGCAGGTTGAGGTGGCAGGCAATGGGGCGATCTCGATTCGAAGTGCCAGGCCGTTGACCGATCTCGACAACGGCTTGCCTTGTTCTCGATATTTTTCACTCCCGATTTATACAGGTTACAGGATGAAGCCATTTACAATCAGCCAAGTGAAGCCAACTATATTAAACCAAGCGGCGATGACCATCCTTGTTCTCAGGCCTTTGGGGAACTCTAGATAGTCCTGAGCATCTAGTGATCCTCGGCGAATTCTGGCGTTAGGGAACATGAGTTCGCTCGATATCGCGGAGACGATGAGAACTCTGGATTTTAAGCCTTGCTGTCCACATAGGCCTTTCGCAAAGGGTAGACAATCACTCCTTTGAAGTGCTGAAGTCATTACTTTGAAGTCCCGGCTGCAAGCAATATAGAGGTCTAATGAAAGCCCGATCAAGCCGAGACAGAATGGAGATGCCAGTAAAAAGAGCCTAACGTTGACGTCGAGTGTGTCAGTCATCGTGGAAAGTCTCGAAGATCAGGTCCGCAAGTTCCTCGCCATACTTCATCCCTTTAGTGCTGCCGTAGTAAGCTCCAGCTCCGGTCATGGCTATGCCGCATATGAATACGCCTTTAGGATGTCCGACTCTCCAGCAAACTTTTAAAGCAGCTCTAATTCCCGCCTGGCCTCCAGCCCAGCCCCCGGCTAAACCGCCGGAAAAATTCCCTGCCTCTGTGACTTTGACTTTTTCGCAGGCCCTGGCATCGCCCGCTCGGCATACATCGGAAATTTTCACTATCGAGCCAACACCTCCAATAGCAACGCCTATATGTCCCCCTGCCTTCAAATACTTGGAAATGTTCGCCAATTTATCCAGGTGTGTTGAATATCCGGGGATCTGGCCAGGTATCCCTGCTTTGCTCCAATGATGAACCAGACTTTTTGATGAGATGCCCAAGTCCCGACGCAGTCTTTCATAGTTGCCAAGGTTCAGGCGCTTATTCAGAACAGTCGCTTTCAGGGTCGTATCTAATTGCTTGAGGAGTTTCATACGTTCAGCGAAAAACTCACGACTGCGCAGGTGCCCGTGCTTGGCAAATTGTTGCTGATGCAATTCTTCGATCTTTCGCAAGATGTGGTTTATGTCACTCAACGACTTTGCCATCATCGCTTCGCTCACTCCGACTGAGAGGCTCACTTCACTGAGCCATCCTGCAATTTCAGCCTGATGCCGCACCATGAAATCCGCCTCTTCCGGCGTCAGGCTTGCCAACGCCTCCCGCGCCTGTTTCGCCGCGCTCATCGCATGCAGCTCTTCGCGCGTACAGACCGGTCGGCTGAGGCCGTCGCCAATGATGAATAGTTCGCCCGCTTTGAAACCCTGTTGATAGGTAGGATTCAGGCGCTCCAGGAGGGAGCGCGGCAGATTGGCCTGCGGAGCGCCGAGTTCAACCAGGACTTCCTGGTAGGTCATGCAGCGCGGGACGATGAAGAAACCTGGCTCTAAGGTATCCACCGGGGAGCTTGCAACATTTCGTCTGAAGCGAGTAGGCAGTGAATCCGCTTCATGTGGTGTTGGGCTTGCTTCAGCAGACCTGGCCACGGATGTTGGCTTGGACGGGGAGGAATCCCCCAAGGGCGCGATTACCCGGCATCCATCCGGACAACCACAGGCTACTCGAGCTCCATCCATTGCGGCCAGCCGGCCAGCAACCACGAACCCTGGCATCCCTTCCACGATGGTGCCGCTCTTGTCGCAGGCCGGACAAGGGTTAGTCACGTCGCCTTCGCGCAGTACCCGGCGACCACCAACGCGGAAGCTGCCGATGCTGGCAAGGCAGGTAGCGCCCGTCGTGGTGCGATCACCCTCCAGTGCTTGGCCTCTGCCATTCATCTTGATGCGACTCATATCCAGGTCCTAGGCAAACCTGGAAGCTAGCACCCCGCAATAGGCCTAGAGGTCACTTGAAGATGCTTTGGGAAACGTCCTACGCAAACTAGAGAAAACTCTCCGCCTTCGGCTCTCGGGAAGTCCTTCGAGAGCTTACCCGTCTTCAATGTGCCGGCAAATCCACGGCTAGATCATCGTTCTCAAAATAGAACGCTATAGCCAAAAATCACTATCTACCGCTCCAAAGGTGATGGTTTTAATCTTCTCCCATCAACGCGAAACACCCAACTTACTGAACATCAAAACCCTTAGGAGCACGACCATGACCAACTTCAAATACAACCGCCTGAACAAAGACGACGCCGCTGTTCTGCTGGTCGACCACCAGGCTGGCCTGCTGTCCCTGGTCCGTGACATCGAGCCGGATGCGTTCAAGAACAACGTGCTGGCCCTGGCTGACCTGGCCAAGTTCTTCAACCTGCCGACCATCCTCACCACCAGCTTCGAACAAGGCCCTAACGGCCCGCTGGTACCAGAACTCAAAGCACTGTTCCCGGACGCCCCGTACATCGCCCGCCCTGGCCAGATCAACGCCTGGGACAACGAAGACTTCGTCAAGGCAGTGAAGGCCACCGGCAAGAAGCAGCTGATCATCGCCGGTGTAGTGACCGAGGTGTGTGTGGCGTTCCCGGCGCTGTCGGCACTGGAAGAAGAGTTCGAGGTGTTCGTGGTGACCGATGCCTCCGGCACCTTCAATGCCATGACCCGCGACGCCGCCCACGATCGCATGAGCCAGGCTGGCGCACAGCTGATGACCTGGTTCGGCGTGGCATGTGAGCTGCATCGCGACTGGCGCAACGACGTCGAAGGCCTGGCCGCGCTGTGCTCCAACCACATCCCGGATTACCGCAACCTGATGACCAGCTACAACGCCTTCAACGCCGGCAAGTAAGCCGACCGCCCCGGGCACCGACAGCGGTGCCCGCGCAGGGCAGCACACCCATCCAATCCTCCGCCCGTCCGCCGTTGCACAGTGGATGCGGGCAAGCTCATCCCAAGGAACGCCGATGAACACCGCACTCCAAGACAACCGCAACGTGGTGACCCTGGTCATCCAGCACAAGGTCCGCGCCCAGGCGCTGGCCAGCTACGAGGCTTGGCTCAAGCATACGGTCAGCACCGCACGGCGGCAGCCGGGGCACCTGGATGTCAATGTGATCCGCCCGGACGACGGCGGGCTGCACTTCACCACCGTGGTGCGCTTCGCAGATGCCAGCCTGCTGCAGGCCTGGGTCAACTCCAGCGAGCGCCAGACGCTGGTCAACGAAGTACTGCCGCTGCTCGAAGGCGGCGACCACACCCAGGTGCACGAAGACCCGGAGTTCTGGTTCACACCGCCCAGCACTACCTCCGCGCAACCGCCGCGCTGGAAGCAGGCGCTACTGACCTACCTGGTGATCTGCCCGATGACCATGATCATCCCGCAACTGCTGGCGCCGTTTTTCGCACGCTTCCCACAACTGGGCGGGGTGATCACCGGCAACCTGATCGTCAACCTGTTCGTCATCCTGCCCGTGGTGTTTTTCATCATGCCGTGGGTAACCCGTCGCTGCGCCAACTGGCTGCGCAGCTGATCAGTTTTTGACCTCGACACTTTCAAGGAGATACCGACATGACTACGCTCGTTACCCGCGATGGCACTTCGATCTATTACAAGGACTGGGGCACCGGCAAGCCCGTGTTGTTCAGCCATGGCTGGCCGTTGGATGCCGACATGTGGGACTCGCAGATGGAGTACCTGGCTAGCCGCGGCTACCGCGCCATTGCCTTCGACCGTCGTGGTTTCGGCCGTTCGAGCCAGCCGTGGAACGGTTATGACTACGACACGTTCGCTGACGACATCGCCCAGCTGATCGAGCACCTCGACCTGCGCGACGTGACCCTGGTGGGCTTCTCCATGGGTGGCGGCGACGTCAGCCGCTACATTGCCCGCCACGGCAGCGAACGCGTTGCCGGCTTGGTGCTGCTGGGCGCGGTGACGCCGGTGTTCGGCAAGCGTGACGACAACCCGGACGGTGTCGATACCTCGGTATTTGACGGCATCAAGGCTGGACTGCGGGCGGATCGGGCGCAGTTCATCGCCGATTTCGCCACGCCGTTCTATGGGCTGAACCATGGGCAGCAGGTGTCTCAGGGTGTGCAGACGCAGACCCTGAACATTGCCCTGATGGCTTCGATCAAGGGCACGCTGGATTGTGTGAGTGCGTTCTCCGAAACCGACTTCCGCCCGGACATGGCCAAGATCGATGTGCCGACCTTGGTGATCCACGGTGACGACGATCAGATCGTACCGTTCGAGACCACCGGCAAGCGGGCTGCGGAGTTGATTCTCGGGGCTGAGCTGAAGGTGTACAGCGGGGCGCCGCACGGGTTTGCAGTGACCCATGCGCAGCAGCTCAATGAAGACCTGTTGGCGTTCCTGAGCCGCTGAATAAGCGGGGGCCGCGTTGCGGCCCATCGCCGGCCCCGGCAGCACAAAATGTGAACAGGGCTAACCTTCATCAACCCACCGCACACCCCTGCAATCCCTGGCCAGGCTTGAACCGGCATGCTCCGCAGTTGCCCCAGCCACCGCCGCACCCAGACGGAGAAGAAGATGTCCCAGGACCCCAACGACAAGACCCGTCGCCAGTTCCTCGCCACCAGTACCGTGCTCGGTGCCGCCGGCGCGCTCTGGTCCGCATTGCCCTTCACCGGCGCCGCCGGCTCCGCCCACGCATCCATCCAAGGAGGTTCCATGACCGCCGACCTGATCCTGTTCAACGGCAAGTTGCATACAGTGGACCGTGAAAAGCCCACAGCCACCGCCGTAGCCATCAAGGATGGCCGCTTCATTGCCGTGGGCAACGACGCCGAGGCCATGGCCCACAAGGGTGCTGCCACGCAGATCATCGACCTGAAGCAGCGCACGGTTATCCCGGGCCTGAACGACTCGCACCTGCACCTGATCCGCGGCGGCCTGAACTACAACCTTGAACTGCGCTGGGAAGGTGTGCCGTCGGTGGCAGATGCCCTGCGCATGCTCAAGGACCAGGCGGCGCGTACGCCAACCCCGCAATGGGTGCGCGTGGTCGGTGGCTGGAACGAATTCCAGTTCGCCGAAAAACGCATGCCCACCCTGGAAGAAATCAACCAGGCTGCGCCCGATACCCCGGTGTTCCTGCTGCACCTGTACGACCGCGCACTGCTCAACCGCGCCGCGCTCAAGGCCGTGGGCTACAGCAAGGACACGCCAAACCCGCCGGGCGGTGAAATTCAGCGCGACAAGTTCGGCAACCCGACCGGCATGCTCATCGCCCGCCCCAACGCGATGATCCTTTACGCAACCTTGGCCAAAGGGCCGAAGCTGCCGCTGGAATACCAGGTCAACTCGACCCGCCAGTTCATGCGTGAGCTCAACCGCCTGGGCCTGACCAGCGCCATTGACGCAGGTGGCGGCTACCAGAACTTCCCTGACGACTACTCGGTGATTCAGGAGCTGGCCGACAATAACCAGCTGACCGTGCGCATCGCCTACAACCTGTTCACCCAAAAGCCCAAGGAAGAGCTGGACGACTTCAGGAAGTGGACCTCCAGCGTCAAGCTGCACAGCGGCACCGACTTCCTGCGCCATAACGGCGCCGGTGAGATGCTGGTGTTCTCCGCAGCCGACTTCGAGGACTTCCTCGAACCGCGGCCGGACCTGCCGCAAACCATGGAAGAAGAGCTGGAACCGGTGGTGCGCCACCTGGTCGAGCAGCGCTGGCCGTTCCGCCTGCACGCTACGTACAACGAATCGATCACGCGCATGCTCGACGTGTTCGAGAAGGTCAACCGCGACATCCCTTTCAACGGGCTGCCATGGTTCTTCGACCACGCGGAGACCATTACCCCGCAGAACATCGAGCGCGTGCGTGCGTTGGGCGGTGGTATAGCCATCCAGGACCGAATGGCCTTCCAGGGTGAGTACTTCGTCGATCGCTATGGTGCGAAAGCCGCCGAGCAGACCCCGCCGATCAAGCGCATGCTCGAAATGGGTGTGCCTGTGGGCGCCGGTACCGACGCCACCCGGGTCTCCAGCTACAACCCGTGGACTTCGCTGTACTGGTTGGTCAGCGGCAAGACCGTAGGCGGTATGGAGCTGTACCCGGAAGGCCTGAGCCGCGACACCGCACTGCAACTGTTCACCCAGGGCAGCGCCTGGTTCTCCAGCGAGCAGGGCAAGAAAGGCCAGATCAAGGTTGGCCAGCTGGCGGACCTGGCGGCGCTGTCGCTGGACTTCTTCAGCGTTGATGAAGAGGCGATCAAGGGCATCGAGTCGGTACTGACTATCGTCGACGGCAAGGTGGTGTACGGCGCTGGCGAATTCGACAGGCTTGGCCCGCCACAGGTGCCGGTGCTGCCGGAGTGGTCGCCGGTGGCCAAGGTGCCGGGGCACTGGCGCGTGGGTACGCCATCACTGGCTGCAGCGGTGCACCAGTGCAGCGGGCCTTGCGGGGTGCATGCGCACAGCCATGAAAAGGCGCGGCATTCGAGTGTGCCGGTGAATGACTTCCAGGGCTTCTGGGGAGCCTTGGGATGTTCGTGCTTTGCGTTTTGAGCTGATGTAAGGAAGCGACTCTCTGCGGTAATGCCAGTCAGTTAGTTATCAGGGCTGCTACGCAGCCCATCGCCGGCAAGCCGACTCCCACAGGGCCTGGCTTGCCGGCGATGGGCCGCAAAGCGGCCCCCAATCGCTTACCTGACGGGTATCAACGCTGTCTGTTCTTGGCGATCTCGATATCGTCCATCAGCGCTTTGGCCAACAGGCTCAGATAGTCGGCTGCTGCCAGCAGCTTGTGGTCATCCTCCATGTCGCCTTCACGCACCAGGTGCTTGATGTAGCTGAGCAGCACGGACACCTGTTCGTAGGCATCGTCTATGGGAATGCCGGGCTGCACACGCAGCAGATCGACCGGAGGGTTACCCACATCGAGGAAGGTCGCCACGCCAACGGTGGTCAGGACCTTGGGTTCGTCTGCCATGGCTTCACTCCTCGGTCCGTTGGCCAAACAGCCGAGCGTGCACGTGCTCGACCAGCGAATGGGCGATCTCGCTGGCATGCATGGCATTGCTCAGCATGTTCAGGCCAGGTTCGCCTGCGCGGGCGCGGCAGTGTTCGTCGATGGTTTCGATGACGCCGCGCAACAGCTCGCTGGCGTGGGCCAGGGCGTCGGGCGGGTACATGTCGGACTGGACGGTGAAGAATGGGGTAGTGACGGGTTTACGGCTGGGTGGATCAGGAACAATCTTCTTCATGATGTAATTCCATTTCTCAAGAAAGGGAACTACCACTCGAATCTTTCTCACAGATTGTGGGTGGCAGCCATACGTGGGGTGAGAAAACCGAGGAGAAATTGGCAAAAACTCGGCCGGGCGAGAGCCCGCCCACGTACGGCCACCATAGTGGTGCTGCCAAAAATCTACCTTTCAGGTTCTCACACCCGGTCGCCTGAGCGACCCGAAAACGTTATCCCTGAGGCATTTCCCCGACAACAGCGATACTTCAGCAGCGCTCGTAGGATAATTCCCAAGCAGGTCGATGCTGAAGCATTTGGTTTCAGGTTCAGAAATGTCTTACGGCTATTGGTCCTTTCACGGGAAATCTCGCCACGAGGTCGGCCCAGACTGTCACATCAAACGGGACAATGTTTCTTGCCGCAGGCAGATTGTCTGAACCACCCGCAATCCCCAGAATTGCCCGCCACACTGTTCTAACGCTGCCCCGGCAGCTCATGGAGTTCGAGCCAATGCCACACGAAGGCAGCCTTCTGCAAACCGCGGTGATCTTCTTGCTCGCCGCCGTCCTCGCCGTCCCCCTGGCCAAACGCCTGCAACTTGGCGCCGTTATCGGCTACCTGCTGGCTGGCGTAGCCATCGGCCCACAGGCCCTGGGCCTGATCCGCGACACCGAAAGCGTGGCGCACATTTCCGAACTGGGCGTGGTCTTGCTGTTGTTCATCATCGGCCTGGAACTGTCGCCCAAGCGCCTTTGGCTGATGCGTAAGTCAGTGTTCGGCGTCGGTACTGCACAGGTGCTGCTGACCGGCGCACTCATCGGCGCCATCGCCCTGTTCGGCTTCGGCCAGTCACTCTCTGCCGCCATCGTGGTAGGCCTTGGCCTGGCCCTGTCGTCCACCGCATTGGGCCTGCAGAGCCTGGCCGAGAGCAAGCAGCTCAACGCCCCGCATGGCCGCCTGGCATTCGCCATCTTGCTGTTCCAGGACATCGCCGCGATCCCGCTGATTGCCCTGGTGCCACTGCTGGCCGCCAGCGGCCAGGACACCAGCCACGGTGACAGCCTGCAAAATGGCCTGAACGTCTTCGCCAGCATCGCTGTGGTGGTCGTAGGCGGGCGCTACCTACTGCGCCCGGTGTTCCGCATCGTGGCCCGCACCGGCCTACCGGAAGTGTCCACCGCCACCGCGCTGCTGGTAGTGATCGGCACCGCCTGGCTGATGGAGGAAGCCGGCATTTCCATGGCCCTGGGCGCCTTCCTCGCGGGCCTGCTGCTGGCCGACTCGGAATACCGGCATGAGCTGGAATCGCAGATCGAACCGTTCAAAGGCCTGCTGCTGGGGCTGTTTTTCATGAGTGTCGGCATGGGCGCAAACCTGAGCCTGCTGCTGGAAATGCCGCTCGTTCTGCTGGGCCTGACCCTGTTGTTGGTGACGGTCAAACTGGTGCTGCTGATCGGCGTCGGCCGCCTGGCCGGAGGCCTGAACAGCGCCAGCGCACTGCGCCTGGGGATGGTGCTGGCCGCCGGTGGTGAGTTCGCCTTCGTGGTGTTCAAGCTGGGCAAGGACCAGGGCCTGTTCGACACTCAGACCTACGACCTGCTGCTGATGACCATCACCCTGTCGATGGCCATCACCCCGCTGCTGATGCTCGGCTGCGCCCGCGCCCTCAAGCGCACGCAACCTGCACGCGAAGTACCCGAGCAATACAAGGCCATCGATGCCGGTACCCCGCGTGTGGTGATCGTCGGCATGGGCCGCATGGGGCAAATCGTCTCGCGTATCCTGCGGGCGCAGAAAATCCCCTTCGTCGCCCTGGAAACCTCGGTGGACGCCATCGAGATGACCCGCATGTTCGAACAGGCCCCGGTGTTCTACGGCGACCCACAGCGCCCCGAGGTGCTGCATGCAGCCAAGGTCGGCGAAGCGGAGTATTTCGTCATCACCACCGACGACCCGGAAGTGACCACACGCACGGCAGAGCGGGTCAAACGCCTGTACCCACACCTTAAGGTACTGGCACGCGCGCGTAACCGGCAGCATGTGCACAAACTGGTAGACGTGGGCGCAGAGCCAATTCGCGAGACGTTCTATTCGAGCCTGGAAATGACCCGCCGGGCGCTGGTCGGGTTGGGGCTGAGCAGTGAACAGGCGGCGGACCGCATCGAGCGGTTTGCCCAGCATGACGAGGAAGTGCTGGAGGCGCAGGGGCAGGTGCGTGATGACCGGGCCAAGGTGATGCAGACGGCCAAGGAAGCGCGGGTGGAGTTGGAGCGATTGTTTGATTCGGATGCGGATTAAGCTTCAGGCAAATTTCCGGATTGGCCAGCCTGTTCTCAAGGGCAACTGATTTCGCGCTCCGGCAAAAGCGATAGACTGCGAAAATTGCCCTTAGCGTTCCGCCTGGAGAACGATCATTGGAAGACCTCAACTCCCTCTACTACTTCACCCAAGTGGTCGAGCACGGCGGCTTCGCCCCGGCCGGGCGGGCGCTGGACATGCCCAAGTCGAAACTCAGCCGCCGCATCGCCGACCTTGAGGACCGCCTGGGCGTGCGCCTGCTGCACCGCACCAGCCGGCACTGTTCGCTCACCGAGATCGGCCAGGCCTACTACAACCGTTGCCTGGCCATGCGCGTAGAGGCCGAGGGCGCGGCAGAAATCATCGAGCGCAACCGCAGCGAACCGCGCGGGCTGGTGCGCATCAGCTGCCCGACTACCCTGCTCAACTCCTGGGTCGGGCCAATGCTCACCCGCTACATGCTCAAGTATCCGCAGGTAGAGCTGTTCATCGAGAGCACCAACCGCCGCGTCGACCTGCTGCACGAAGGCTTCGACGTGGCGCTGCGCGTGCGCTTCCCGCCGCTGGAAAACACCGACATGGTGATGAAAGTACTGAGCAACAGCACCCAGTGCCTGGTGGGGCACCCGCAGTATCTGGAGCACTTGCCCAAGGGCTTCGACCCGCAGTTGCTCGGGACGCTGCCCAGCGTGCATTGGGGGAGCGCCCAGCGCGAGTACCAGTGGGAGCTGTTCCAGGGCGAGGACATGAGCCGCAGCATCGTGATCCCGCACACACCGCGCATGGTCACCGATGACCTGTTTGCCCTGCGCCATTTCGTGGTGGCCGGAGTTGGTATTGCGCACTTGCCACGGGTGGCGGTGCGCGAAGACCTGGCCGAAGGCCGTTTGGTGGAGCTGTTGCCGCAGTGGCACCCCCGCTGCGGCATCGTGCATGCCATCTTTCCTTCGCGGCGTGGGTTGCTGCCGTCGGTGCGGTCGCTGATCGATCACCTGGCGAAGGAATTCGAGTCCAGCGACATGGCCTAGACCAGTAGCAGCGTCTTCACCGTCCAGTCCGACAGCCTATTGGCCAGAGCGCTGATGGACGATATCGAGATCGCTAAAAACAGACAGCGTTAACCTTCAGTGCACCATCGCCGGCCCGCCAGCGATGGTGCAAGGGGCTCAGCCCAGGCCGAGCAGATCCACACCCAACTGGAAGGCCACCCACAACGCCAGCCCGGTCGCGAATGCCAGCGCGATGTTTTCGAACAGGTTGTTGCGGTATTCCTTGCTGAGCAGCGACTTTTGGTTGGACATGATCAGCAGGCCCAGCGAAATGACGGGCAAGCCGATGATGTTCAACGCACTGACGCCAATGGTCAGGGTCACGAAGTCGGGCATGCCCGGGATCGACCAGATCAGCGGCGTGACCAGAATGAACAGCATGAACCACTTGTGCATCGGGTCTTTGTGGAACTCTTTGCCGTAACGCTCGCGCCGCTGCGGCTGTACATGCTGGAAGGCATCGGTAATCAGCATCGGGAAGGCCGTGGTCTTGCCGGAGATGCTGGCAAACAGCGTAGCGAACACGCCGATGAAGAAGATGTACCAGCCGATCGGGCCGAAGAAGATTTCCAGCGCCTTGCCAAGGTCGCCGAGGGTTTTCACTTCGATGCCGTTTGGCCGCAGGATTTCCGCGCCGACGATCCAGATGGCCAGGTTGATGACGATACCGACGAACACCGCGAACAGCAGGTCGTTGCGCTGGATGCGTTTGTGTTGCGGGCCTACCCAGCCCTTCTGGCGCATCACGTACGGGTGCACGAAGTTGGCCACCGAGCCTGCCACCGCGCCGATCACCGAGACCGCCACCAGCAGCGCCCCGTGCACGCCTTCGTCAGCCGGGATGCTGAAGCCGATCGTACCTTTGACGATACCGGCCATATCCGGGCCAGACATCACGGCCAGTGCCAGAAACGCCAGCGTCATCACGGCGAGCAGGACCTTCATTACGCCTTCGATCATTGCGTAGATGTTGCGCCCGACCAGCATCCACACAGCCAGCACTACAGCCATCGAGCACAGCAGCGGGTAGTCGATGCGCAACAGCATCGCCAAGGCTTCGCCGGCGCCCTTGATCATGTAGGCGTTCATCAGGTGGCCCATCAGCAGTGCATAGGCCAGCATGAACCAGGCAAATACGGGGTGCAGTTGCGCATACCCCTGAAGGATGGTCATGCCTTGGTTATTGCACAGCTGGAAGCGGGCGATGATGTTGACGATCAGGTATCTGAGCAGCAGCGAAACGGCCAGTACCCACATCATGGCGTAACCGTAGTTGGCGCCGGCTACGGATGAGGTTATCAGATCACCTGCGCCAAGCCAGGACAACACTGCGATGATACCTGGGCCCAGCAGTTTGATCAGCCGTGTTACACGGCCTTGAGAGGGTGTGGCAGCACTGCCCTCGGCCGAATGAATGCTCGACATGGGGATGTCTCCGATTATTGTTCTTGTTAAACGAGCGCAGTCGAACACAATAGATAGGATGTCGTACAACTACATTTTGTTTTCAAATGTTTCTAAGTATTACAGATTTTAGGTGATGCCTTGTTACTACTGGTGTCGCGAGCAGATGCCTCGAAAGTGCCAGTATCCTGCAAATGAAAAAGGCCGTTTGCACGGCCTTCTTCGAACTCGCATGGGCATTTAGTTCTGGTTGCCTTGAGCGTCGTCTGGTTGGTAGTAGCGAATGCTCCGAACCTGGCCAGTGCTGTCCCGGTAGGTCATGGTCGCGGTGCTTGCCTGGCCTTGGATTTTGGCCGAGGGGGCGAGGCTGATCACTTCGGCGATGTCCAGGTTCATGCCGTAGTGGTAGGTCGTCGCTTCGGTGGACTGGGCAAAGGCGCCGGCGCTGGTGCCCAGTGCAAGGGTAGCGAGGGTGAGTGCGAAAACGGTGCGAAGGGTCATGGTCGTTCTCCAGATTCAGTAAGGGGTGGCGACGATTGCTTGCTGTCTGGAATTAATGTTGCGCGCAATTAGTTAGCGCGCAAAATATATTGCTGCTATGGGCAGCATTGAGTGCGCATATGAGGTGCAGGCCGCAGGGCTAATGACTTCCGGGCCGATACTGCAGGGCTTCGGCCAGATGCGCCCTGGCAATCGTGCTGGCCCCCTCCAGGTCGGCCAGCGTGCGCGCTACCTTCAACAGCCTGTGTGCGGCGCGAAGGGAAAGCGTCAGGCGCTCGCAGGCACTCTCCAGCCAGGCCTGGTCGGCAGCGCACAATTCACAGTGCCGGCGCAGCCCCTCGAGGTCCAGAAACGCATTGGCACAGCCTTGCCGCCGGTGCTGCACCTCGCGCGCCTCGGCCACCCGGGCCGCCACATCGGCACTTGTCTCGCCGCAAGGTTGATTGTTGAGCGTGGTGGTTTCGCGCGCCACGGTCAGGTGCAGGTCGATGCGGTCCAGCAGCGGGCCGGAAAGCTTGTTGCGGTAGCGCTGGATCTGTTCGGTGCTGCAGCGGCAGCGGCCCGTGGGGTCGCCCAGGTAACCGCAAGGGCAGGGGTTCATGGCCGCCACCAATTGGAAGCGCGCCGGAAAGCGTACTTTGTCCCGTGCCCGGGCAATCACGATCTCGCCAGACTCCAGCGGCTCGCGAAGCACCTCAAGTACACGGCGCTCGAACTCCGGAAGCTCATCCAGAAACAGTACCCCATGGTGCGCCAGGGTGATTTCACCGGGTTGTGGCCGGCTGCTTCCGCCTACCAGCGCGGGCCCGGACGCTGAGTGGTGCGGATGGCGAAACGGCCGTTGCGGCCAGCTATCAAGCGGTTTGTGCCCGCTTACCGACTGGATGGCTGCCACTTCCAGCGCTTCATGCTCATCCAGCGGCGGCAGCAGGCCGGGCAGGCGGCTGGCCAGTAGTGTCTTGCCCGTGCCGGGCGGCCCCGTGAACAGCAGGTTATGCGCACCTGAAGCCGCCAGCAGCAAGGCACGCTTGGCGGCCACCTGGCCCTGCACCTCGCTGAGGTCGGGGTAAGGGCGGCTGTGCAGCAATAGACCGTTGGCGGCAAAGGGAGGCAGCGGCACCTGGCCGTTGAGGTGCGCGACCAGTTCCAGCAGGTGCCCCACGGCGTACACCACCAGCCCACCCGCCAGGCTCGCCTCTTCGGCGTTTTCCCGCGGTACCACCAGCGCCCGGCCAGCCTCGCGCGCCGCCAGTGCGGCAGGCAGCACGCCCTGCACCGGGCGCAGCTTGCCCGAAAGCGCCAGCTCGCCCAGGCATTCGATGTCGGCCAATGTTGCCACCGGCACCTGGCCGTCAGCGGCAAGGATGCCCAGGGCGATGGCCAGGTCGTAGCGCCCGCCATCCTTGGGCAGGTCTGCCGGTGCCAGGTTTTGGGTGATGCGCCTTTGCGGGTAGTTCAGCCCGGAGTTGACGATGGCGCTGCGCACCCTGTCCTTGCTTTCCTTGACGGTGGTTTCGGGCAGGCCGACCAGGGTGAGGTGGGGCAGGCCGTTGGCCAGGTGGGTTTCGACGCTGACAGCAGGTGCCTGCACGCCAACCTGGGCGCGGCTGTGGACGAGGGCTAGGGACATGGACGCTCCGTTGTCGCGAATGGGGGGCCGCTTCCTGCGGCTGGCTCAAGCATAGTGAGTGGCCTCATGGCCCTGTAGAAAAAAGTGCTTCCATGTCTTTCTGCAGCGCGGTGAAGACGGAGAAATCTTTTTGACACTCGTATTACCCATCCCTAGTCGCGCTGGCCTGGCATTGGTCGTCGACGGCGAGCTGCTCAACCAGGCCGGCGTACGGCTTGCCTCTGGCCGCACGCGTAAACGCTGTAAATGGTTCCTTGCCGCCAAGGGCTACGCCGCTACTACGACCATATTGAATGCAACCCGTCATCCCGCTGCGCTCCATGAAGCCCACATTCCAAGCGACTACCTGAAGCCCGATGCTGCGCTCCCGATTTCTTTCTGGAGCCAGTCCGCCATGATGCGTCCCGACAGCAAAGTCGAAAAGGTTTACCTTTATCCCACCGACGAAGCCATCGTCCTGACCGTCCAGGAACTTAACTGTTTACTCGACGGCTTCGACCTCTGGCGCAACCGTCCACATCAGGTTCTGACACCCTGTTTCGTTGCCTGACCCGGTATAATCCGGGGCATGATTTCCTTGCCCGACAACCTTTCAGACGATCCCGTACTACTCAAGTAGATGTTGCTTGAGGCCTACGAAGCACGCTTGCGCGAGCAGGAAGTCAACGAAGCCTATGCCACCCAAATCGTCGACCTGTAAGAACAGATCAAGCTGCTGCGGGATCGGTTGTTCAACCGCAAATCCGAGCAGACGGTCGATCCCAATACGCCGCAACTGGCAATGTTCAACGAGCCGGAAAGCGAGCCGTTGCTGGCCGTGGTTGAACGCCGTGATGAGATGGGGAATTTGAGTGCCTTTGTACCCAATAAAAAACGCTCCGCCTTGGTCAGCTTCCCTGTCCGGCTCATCGTTGCGGCCGCAAAGCCGGTTGGCAATAGCTATGATGGGGGGAAGGGAACGGTAGTTGCGGGTAAGCTTGTACTCTTGCACTCCCGGGCGGTCGGCGTAGGTTTTCAGAAACATGCCATCGGCGCCGGCGAAAGCGAAGATGCCTTGGTTAGCGTCACCGATCAATGAAACCTGGGCGCCCGCATTGATCAGCTGCTCAAGGATTGCCTGATGCATTGACCCCAGGTCCTGCGATTCATCTACCAGAATCTGGGGGTAGCGAGTGACGAGCGCTCGCAGAATTGCAGGTTGTTGAATCAACGTTCGATAGACCCAATAGCGCCCCAACTCATGGGTATACGCGCCAGTACGCCCTAGCTTCTCTATAAGCGCTCTGGCCTTCCCGCGGTCAAGCTTTTCGACGCCAGCATGTGTTTCGATGAAAAAACTGCTTTTCCAGCCTCTACGCCCACTTGCAGATCTTTCAGCGGGATAGGGCGCTCCTTATCTTGCTCATTCCTCCAGTATTGGAAATTGTTTAAGAAGGGTTCTGATCCTGACACGAGATAGGCGGCTTGCTTGGCGCCCATGGAGCGGAAAGCATGGGGCCGTAGAACATGCTGGGTGGAGAAGCCATCCAATGTGTCCACTTCTAAGGCGTTGCTCGAAGCGCTCAAAACGTGAAATGGCCTGCTGAGCCGCCAGTTAGGGGGCCCCAAAGTCTCCACGACGGATTCATACCGGCCAGATGCACCCTTGCGAGGCCAACTGAGCTAATCCAGGCAATTTCCTGCCAGTTTTGCAAGCGTCCCTAGATAGCCACGACCTTCAACGCATTCCGCGAGTTTTCACCCAGCCTGGACCCATAGCGGACATTGCGAGTTACGCAAAAAGGCAGCTGGTACAGACGACTACTGCGATCGGGACAGGTAGCGCCTTAGCTACCCACCTTCGAAGAGCCTGAAGGTGAACTTGTATCCATCTTCATCGAGCTTTTTAACTACTTGATTTAAAAATTTCTCCCCGTCTAGGTCAGGCATGTATTTCCCCACTACCTCAATCGCGAGTTTCATACCCTGAAGGTCAGGTCTCGCCTCCAGCAAAGTACCCTCCTCGATGAAATTCAGATATTCATTAATTTTATTTTGCAGTAGTAGTCGGTGGTCGGACTGCTTCGTCGACCATTCTAGGTGGTCAGTAATGATCAGGCGCGCAGTCTTTTGATCTGCGGAAATTGAAATCATATCAACAACGCCGCTTTGTTCAATTGTCATCCTCTCCACCTCCGCACTTTGGCCTTCCACAACGGGTCAAATTTATTTTCTGCCCAACAGCAATTTCAGTAGGAGTGGCTTACCCGCGAACTCCGGCACAGTCGGTGCCATCCACCGCAGCGCCTGCTTCGCGGACAAACCCGCTCCCTTAGAGTGCGCGACTTGCCCACAGAACCAGTTTTTTTGCGCCTGCCATGTGTCGAAAGCTGCCGGTGTTCAGTGAGTGCAGCTGTAAATGCCGTGCGTTGTACTCATCCGTTTGCCAGGGCACTGTACTGGAAACGTACCTGCCCCTGCAGCAACATTCGTTTTGCCCGTAGCAGATGTATCGGCTGCCGCTTTTGCACCGACTAAACGACTATCACGTCACCAGAGTCTAGATAAATCGAATAGGACTCATAGTCGCCACCGCAATCAGCCTCAATTACAATTTTGTCGCCTGAATCAAATGAAATCTGAAGTGAAGACCCCTCAACCTCCTCAACAAGCACAACATCTTTCAACAAAAGATCTAACAACGGTGCGCTGGTAGATGAGTCTGTAAAGTCTCTCCTCCCTGATATATCACCAACCTGATAAGTTAAGCCTGCCTCAACACAAATAGAAACCTTATATGGAGGGACACCAGGAGCAATTTGCGGTCGTGAAAAATCCAGCCTTGTGAGGTGCGCACCATAACAAACCATTTCCAAATAACACTCGGAAAGCAGCATAAAATCAAAATCACCTGGCAATTTGTACATGTGCCCCCCTAATTAATCCATGTTTTCAACGACGAACAGGTGGTAAAGAATCCGGCGGAAGTGGAACATGTGTATCCCCCTGCCCTATACCAGGTTTACCTGTTGCTGGATTCATCGGTTGTTTGCCGGAGTTCTGCCAACGCCAGTATCCGTTCTCGTATCCTGGAACAGGTGATGAACCGGGTGGCATAACTCTAATGTGTTCTCCTTTCGCTGGATCAGTACCAGCTGGAAAGTAGATTTCACCGCCATTTCGCCCCGGTCGACTGACCCACCCTGCCGGAATGACCGGTGCCTGTGGGGGGTTTGATATCTCTTCTACAGCTTTTGGAGTCTTCGATCCGCCTTTTGCGCCAACGGAGCTACCGCCCATGGTCGCACTCAGCAACGTTGAGCCTAGCACGGAAAGGAACCGACTCCCATCTCCCCCTTCGAGCGCGCTCAATTCACTTGCGATGATATTCTGCGCGTCTTGGTTACTACTGCTAATCACATATCCGATGACAACGGATGCGCCATATTCACCTTGAGCAGCTGCTTCTTTAGCTAACGCTCTGAGTTTCGGCTCGTCGGCACTGAGCTTCGCGGAAATATCCTCGCATCTCCCAGGATTATTACGACACAAGTCGGCCAACTTTTTATTGCGACCTTCATCCAGTTCTGCATATTCCTCTCGTACATCTTGTACGCACCCATCATCCGCGCAGGCTTTTTCTTTCGCGCGCTTATCTTCAACTTCTTCATGTGTAAGATAATTATATTGCGTCGAGTAGCTCGCCACCCACGCTCCCATTTGCGAGCTGTCGCCGTCTCCGTTGGCCGCAGCAGCAGCTAAAACACCCAATAACTGTGAGTTCATTAACAGTAACTGCTGCTTTTTCTCAGGCTCCATTTCCGCATAATGCTGCGCAAGGGTATTTACTAACGCCTCATTGAGCCCGGCTGCAACTGCGCCAGTTTTGAAATCGCCTCCAGCCGCCTCCGCTGCCAGCCCGCCCATCACCGCATGGAGTGTAACTTTGGCGGCGCCTCCTTGCTGAAGGTCGAAGCGATTACCCAAATCGCCAACCAGATTGAACCCAGCAGCTGCGAATGTACTGGCAAGGCTACTACGCAGCGCATCACTCAACGCGCTGTCACCACCGAGAGCACGATCCAGCACAGTCGAAGTACCGTTTTGAAGAAGCTGGTTGCCTGCAAAGCGACCAATGCCGTCCCAAGTGGAAAGCCCCCCGGCTGGCAATACGGCGCCACTATTAGGCAGCGCGGTTGAGGTTGCCGTTTCGGTCGCTGTCCAGTCATCGAACACACCGGTGGTCAAACCTGCGGTAATTCCCGAAACCACATAACCACGAAGCGCATCAGAGGACGTCACATCCTTGAGCACCAGGCCCAAGTTGCCTCGATTGTTGATCGTGCTTATGGTCGCTCCGCTTGCCGCACTGGCGGCGATCGAGGATAGCGCCACGTTCGCCCATCCTGCCGCTACGGTCGAACCCGCTGCCGCGCCACCAGCCACGGCACTGGCCGTGGCCGTGCCACTGGCCGCCATGGCTGTCCCGGAACCTGCGGTCGCACCTGCTGCGGACCCCAAGGCTGCACTGGCGGCACCCGCCGTGAGGTAGGTGACGATGATCGCGATGATCAACTGCGCCGCGACACCCAACCCTGCGCTGTTGTATTTGAAGGAGTCGTGCACTTCCTTCACTTGCCGCCAGTCGACATCACCTCGCGCCTCGGCGTCTTTCAGCCAGGCCAGTTGCGGGTCTTGCTGGACCATCAGATCGATGGTCTCTCTGACGCTCTTCTGATCTACCTGCCTAATATCGATCCTTAAGCTATCGGCAGCCTTGATCAGTACCTCACCACTGGCCAGCAAATGGCTCTGACGCAATGTTTCATCGGTGTTGCCCCTGCCTTTGGCGCTGTTCCAGCCAAGGCTGTTCTTGCTCTTGACGTGACTCTCCTGATGCAGGTCCTTGACCGCTTCGAAGGTCACTGCGCCGCCACTGTCGATGATCAGGTCTGCACCACTGTCGAGCTTGGCCGCCTGGTACAACTGGTCACCACCGCTGACCAACATCAGGTCGCCACCTGTGCTGATCGCGCTGCCGACGTTGGTAACCTGGGTGATTTCATCGCGTTTGGTGTACTTGCTGCCGAAGCTGCCCTTCTTTTTCTTGTCGTACAGCGAGTAGTCCAGATCCTCCGCCGCCAGTAAGGCAAGTTGACCGCCTGCCACCAGATAGGCTTCGTCGCCGGCACTGATGCGGCTGGCACTCAGGGCCAGGTCCTGGCCGGCGCTGATGGAGACATCGGTACCGGCTGTCAGCACGGTGGACACCTGGCTGATATGGTCTTCCTGGGTCTTGAGCTTCTTCGAGGTGTACGCCGAATGGGTCTCGTCCGCCGCCGACATCAAGGTCACGTCACCCGTGGCGCTGATTTCAATGGCGCGCTGCGCCTCGATCTGGCTGGCCACCGCGGTGAGGTCGCGCCCTGCCACGGCGGTGAAATCGCGCCCGGCACTCACGCTGGAGCCGTTCTGAGTCACCGACTGGGTGGTGGTGCGCCCATAGGCGGCGCTGTCGATGGCCTCGGCGGAACCCAGCAAAATGTCGCGACCGGCCTTGATTGAGGTGTCGCGCCCGCTTTGCAGTACTCCGCCAACGCTGACGAAATCTCGCCCGACGCCGATGCTCAAGTCGTTGGCGGCCTCGATGCGCGCGGCGCTGTCGACGTAATCGGTACGTAACTGCAAGCGGGCAGCGTCGGTGACCTGGCTGGTCACCGAACGCTCGTTGATCACATCCCCCATCAGCGTGGTCATGCTGATGTCGCGACCGGAGATGATGCCACCGGCCTTGTTAACGATGTCGTTGCCGGCCAGCAGGTCGACCCGGTTACCCGCCTGGATCAGGCCACTGTTGACGATGTCGTTGCCAGCTGCGGCCGAGAGGTTGCTGCTGGCGCGCAGGGTGCCGACGTTGAGCAGATCTTGCCCAGCCACCAGGTTGACGTCATTGCCCGCCACCAATGCGCCATTGGGTGCCAGGCGGTTGTTGGCATTGGCCATGTACAGCACCGGTACCAGCACCTTCTCGCCGTTGACCGTGACCTCTTCCAGCCAGATGATATCGTGCGTCAGCGCCGCCACCTGCTCCGAGGTCAGGCCCACGCCCACCGCCAGGTTCAGTTGCTGTTTGCTGGCGATGGCGTTGTCCATCAGGTACTTGAACATCTGCTCGTCGCTGGTCTGGCCGGCCAGGAAGCGCTGCCCGGTGGCTGCCACCACGGCTTGCTGGAGCAGGCGCTGCTCGTAGAAGCCGTCGCCCAAGCGCTTGGCGCTTTCGTCCGGGTTGTAGCCCAGGCCGGCCAGCAGGTAGTCGGAGCTCATGAACTGCTTGAGGTCGGTGAGCAACGGGCTGGTTTCGACCAGGTACTTGTGCGGCTGAGAGACGAAGGTGCGGTCAGGCAGGCCGGTGACCCGGTCGATGCTCTGCCCGGCCGCGGCCGTAGGCTGCGCGCTGCCTGGCGAGGTGACGGTCGCGCGGCCGTCGGCACTCGGCATGCCGGGGCGATCTGTCGCCGAAACTACGGTTTGGTTGGCCGGCGACAAGGGGTCGACCGTGGTCACCCGTGCAGGTTGCACAGCGGCCACATCGGTCAGCCCGTCACGGGCCTGCGGCGCCAGGTCGGTGCGGCCTGCGGACTGGCCGGCCACAGTGGTGTCGCGGCTACCGGAAGCCAGCCCCGGCACATTCGCCGGGCCTGTCGAACTTCCCGGTGTGCTAACGCTAACCTGGGTGTCGCGGTTCGTCTCGATACCGGCAAGGTCGACAGACTGCCCAGTGGCGCTTAGCGAGCCGGCGGCATCGCCGGAAGGCGCTTGGTTGCCGATGCCGTCGTTGCGGGTGATTTCGCCGGCCTGGCTGCGACCCGATTGCCAGCTGCCGTTGTTGACGCTGCCAACCGCAGACACATCGACCGCACTCGCGGTGGCGTCTAACGTGCTGGCTTCGCGTGCGGTGACCGAGAGTTGCTGCGTGCTGGCCCAAAGCTGGGTGTTGTCGCCAACTTGCATGGTGCGCCCGGTCGTGCCCGGCAGCGCCTGCTCGCGTTGTGCCAACTCAATGCTGGCAGCACCCAGGGTCCAGTTGCCGGCGCCGCTGCCAGCCTGGCCGGCCTGGCCTGCGCTGGCCGCCTGGTCGCTCAGGCGGAACAGGCCGTTGGAGTTGGTCGGCAGGCTGAAGCCCGGCAGGCTCAACGGGTTGATCTGCTGTTGGGCGAGGTTGGGCGGCAACTGCCGATTCAGCACGATCACCGGCGCCAAGCCAGTGCCCATGGTACTGGTATTCAGGCCCCTTGCTGCCCCGGTGGCCGCTTGGCTGTAGGCCCGCTCCACGCCGTTGGAAATGTTGCTGGACGCGGTGATGGCAAGGGCGCCTCCGGCCTGGACAACGGAAGGCAGGTAGTTGGAACCGGCATTTTCCAAGCGTTGTGTGAGGAACGGCGTGGCAGCCTGAATGGTCGCAGGAGCGCTGCTGGGGTGGCCACTGCCATAGTTGGCCGGGAAAATGAACTCAGCGTATTTGTACTTATTGCTGCCGCCTTGCGAATAGCTTGTATCCAGCCTCATGCTGGCGAAATTCACCCAATAGATCCAGTTGCCACTACCGACGGAGCGGCCACCGCCGTTGATCGTCGCCATCGACTCGGCACCCGCCGCATTCCAGAAACGGATACCGCCGGTGTAACCTGCATCGTTGTCTGCGTTGTACTTGGTGATACCCTTCCACGGAATTGAATTGGCATTGCCGATATCGATGTACTTCAGCTCCGAATAGCCGTTGAGCGATGTGCCGGTATTGGCAAAGGAGCCGGTATTGATCGTGATGTTACCGGAGGCTGCAACCGTGGAGTTGGAGTTGGCGAAGACATCGCTGGCCACGCTCAGATTAAGCCCCGACACCAGGCTGGCCTGTTGCTCGACCGCCCCCACAGCCTCATAGGTGTAGGTCTGCCCCCAGACCAAGTGCGAGCTCGGCGAAATCTGAACGCTGCCGTCCATGTAGCTAGAGCAGCTGTAGCAGCGCACGCCGATGTAACCGGACTGCACCGTCGGCGTGAGACTGAAGTCGACGCGCTTGTTGCTGACGGTGCTGGCCGCGATGGTGAAGTCGCCAACGCTTTCCATCGTCCCGGAAATGTTTTCCAGCAGGGCCGAACGATTGCCCTGGGCGTCCCGAGCTACCCGGATCGCGCCCAGGCTGTAGATATCGCCCTGGCGGTTGGTCAGGCTTTGGGTGTACAGCGCCATGTCCGTGCCGCTGTAGATGAAACCGCCCTGGTTCGACAGGTTGCCGGTGCTCAGGGTCAGGGCCTGGGCGCTGCCCAGCGAACCGTAGTTGTCGATGCCACCCGCCTGGACCGTGAGGCTGGACGCCGACGTCAGGCGTCCGGCATTGCTCAGCAGGCCACCGACATTGAGCGTGCCGGCTGCGCCGGAAGCGAGGCTGCCGCTGCCACCCAGGGTCAGCTGGCTGAGGGTCAGGTTCATGGCCCCAAGGCTGCTGACACGCCCGCTGGCATTCAGGCTGCCGGCAAGGCTAAGGTCTAGCCCGCCATCACTGGCGATCACCCCTGCCGTGCTCCAATTGTTGCCGCTGCCGCTGAAACGTTCCGAGGCCAGCAGTTGCCCACCTGCCGTCTGGTTCAGTTCATCGACGTTGACGGTCAGGCGCCCGGCCTGGATCACACTGCTATTGGTCCAGCTGGTCGCCGTCAGCGTCAGCCCGCCCCGGGTGACCAGGGTGCCGCCGCTGTTGGTGATGTTTGCCGTGGAAACGTCGAAGGTGCCGGTGCCGCCATGCAGCACGGTGCCATCGAGGTTGCTCAGGCCGCTGGTGTTGAGGGTCAGGTCGGCGTTGGCCACCTCGACCCTGCCGTTACGGTTGTCGAAGCCACCGCCGATCTGGAAGTCGCTCTTGCCTGTCGTGCCCAGAGCCCGCAGTTGGCCACCCTGGTTGTCCACTGCGGCCGCCGACACCAGCAATTGCGTGTCGCTTTCGACGACGCCCGAACGGTTGATCAGGGTGTTGCCGAGCGCCAGTTCGATGCGGTTACCCGCCAACTGCCCGGCACTGTTGTCCAGGCTGCTGCCATCGACCTGCACCAGGCCTTTGGCATACAGACCACCGCCAGCATTGACCAGGCCCGCGCTGCGGATCCGGGCATCGCCTGACTGGGCGGCAACCCGGCCGCCACTGTTGTCGATGCTGCCGGCCACCAGCAACAGTTGCTGGCCCTGCACCACACCTCCGTTGCCGGCGAGGTCGCGCCGGTTGTCGAGCAGGCCGCTGACGTTCACGTCCAGCAGCCCGGCGACGCTGGCCAGGACGCCACCCTGGTTACCCAGGCTGCCGGCCCGCTGCACCACCAGGTTGCCGCCCTGGGCCAGCAGCTTGCCGCCGCGGTTCTCCAGTGCCCCGGCGATGTCCAGCAGCACGCTGCTGCGCCCCTGCACTTCGCCCTGCTGGTTGAGCAGTTCGCCCGCCTGCAACGCGACATCGGCGTTTTCGCTGTAGATCAGCCCCTGGCTGTCGTTGCGCAGGGTCGAAGCGACATTGACCTTGACCTGGTCCTTGGCCGCCAAGGTACCCAGCTGGCCGTTGTCGAAGCTGCCGGCATTGAGCGCCAGCCCGCTGCGGCTGATGATCTTGCCGCCATGGTTGAGCACCTGCCGGGCCTGCACCAACTGCAGCGCCTCGGCGCTGACCAGGGTGCCGCCGCTGTTGTCGAGGTTGCCACGCAAGTCGAGCAGCAGGCTGCCATTACCGGCGATGCGGCCACCACGGTTGTCCAGGTCACTGCCGTTGACACTCAGCAACTGCTGGGCATCGATGCTGCCGCCCAGGTTGGCCAGGGTGGCCGTGTTCAGTTGCAAGGCTGCGCCACTGGACAGCACGCCGCCGCTGTTATCGAGGCTAGCCGCATCGACGTCCATGCGCCCCTGGCTTACCAGGGCACCGTCCCCACCATTGAGCAGGGCACCGGTGAGTTGCACATCCAGGGCACCCTGGCGACTGGAGAGTGTGCCGAGGTTGCGGTTGTCGAGGCTGCCGCCTTTGAGGCTCAGCCACTGCCAACCGGACAACAGGCCGCCCTGGTTGTTGACGCTGGCGGCGGAAAGCACCAGCTGCCGTGCGCCAATCAGTTTGCCGCTGGCGTTGATCAGGTTACTGGCGGTCAGCGCCAGGTCCTGTGTGGCAGAGATCTCGCCCCCGCTGTTGTCGACACTGTCGGCGTTGATGCTCACACCCGTCTGGCCGTTGATCAGGCCAGCCGCGCTGTTGTTCACCGCGCGCGACGTCAGCGACAGGCCTTCGCCCGCCAGTAGCGCCCCGCCCTGATTGCTCAGCCTGTCGCTGTTCAGGGTCAGCTGGCCTGCCGCGCTGATCAGACCCTGCTGACCGTTGTCGAGCAGGCCACTGCTGCCCAGCAACAAGTCGCTGCGGCTGTTGAGGGTGCCCCCACGGTTGTCCACCGCGCCTGCGCTGACGCCCAGGCTGGCGGCACCGACCAGGCCCTTGAGGTTGCTCAGGGTCTGGGCGATGACCAGGTTCAGGCCCTGGCTGGCGAGTACACGGCCGCCATCGTTGTCCAGGCTACGAGCAGTGAGAGTGAAGGCCTGGGCGCTGGAGATTTCGCCCGCGCGGTTACTGACATCGGCCAGGTTGCTCAGCCGCAACGGGCCGACGCTGTTGATCAGGCCACCCTGGTTGTCCAGCTTGCCGCCCTGGAGGTCGAGACTGAGACTGGTATTGCCCGACAGTTTGCCACCCTGCTGATCGAGCCCGGTAACCGTGGCGGTCAGCGCGCCGAGGCTGCCGATGCTGCCACCGTTGATCACCTGCCCGGCGTTCAGGTCGAGGGTCTGCGCGCTGTTCAGCTTGCCGCCCCGGTTGCTCACCGCACCGGTCCCCACACTGACCGCACCTTTGGCACTGATGCTGCCCTGGTCGTTGACCAGGCTGGCACTGCGCAGGTGCAGGCGAGCATCGGTAAGCAGTTCGCCGTCGCTGTTGTCGAGCGCCCCGGCCACGGTCAAAGTCAGGTCGTCGGCACTGCCTAGGCTGCCGCCCTGGTTGTCGAGGCTGTTCGCGCTGACCACCAGCGTCGACTCACTGCTCAGCGTGCCCTGCCGGTTGCTCAGTTCGCCGCTGAAATTCAGCACCAGTGGCCGCTGCGAGAAGATCGCCCCGCCGCTGTTGTCCAGGCTGGCACCGCTCAGGTCCACGGCCTGCCCGTGCAGTTGGCCACGGGTACGGTTGAGCACCTGCAGCATCGCCAGCGTCAGCTTGCCGCCTGCGAACAGAACACCATCGTCACTGTTGTCCAGATACTGCCCGGTGAGGGTGAGGTCGCTGTTGCTGGTCAGCTCGCCTGCCCGGTTGTCCAGGCTGTCGACGGCGAGGTCCAGCACCTGGGTAGCGCCGATCAAGCCACTGCGGTTGTCCAGGCGGCTCGCGGCGACGCTGACGCGATCGGTGCCGACCAGTTGGCCACCCTGATTGTCGAGGGTACCGGCCTTCAGCTCGACCAGTGCCTTGCCGGCGATCTGGCCTTGGCCATTGTCGAGGTTGTCACTGTCGAGCGTGAGCACATTGTCGGCAATCAGGGTGCCGCGGCGGTTCAGCAACGACTCGCCAGCATGGACCGCCAGCGAACCATGGGTGCTGATCAGGCCGTCGCTGTTGTCCAGGCGCTGGCTGTCCAGCGCCAGTTGCGCCCCGCTGATACGACCGTTGCGATTGCCCAGCACCTGGTCGACGCGCAAGGCCAAATGCTGGTTGCTGACCAGCTTGCCATCACTGTTGTCGAAGCTGCGGGCGGCAAGATCGAGCGCGCCCTGGCTGGAGATCTCGCCACCCTGGTTGGTCACCGTAGCCAGGTTCTTGAGGGTCAGGCTCGGGGCATTGATCAGGCCACCATTGATCAGCGCGCCCTGGTTCAGGTCCAGGGTCAATTGGCGGTTGCTGAACAACTCGCCCTGGTCCTGGACCAGGCCAGTGACGCTGGCGTCGAGCACGCCGTTGCTGGCGATGCGCCCGCCGTTGCTGACCTGGTCGGCGTTCAGGGTCAGGTCTGCGTTGCTGATAAGCCGGCCGCCCTGGTTGTTATCCAGGCGTCCAGTAACCACGGTGGTGTTGCCCTGGCCCTTGATCAGGCCTTGCTCGCTGTTGTCCAGGCTGGCGCTTTTGAGGTTGAGCCCCTGACCGCTCTCCAGCACGCCGCCCTGGTTGAGCAACCCGGCCGCACCGTTCAGCATCAACTGGCCCGCGCTGGAGATACTGCCCGCGCGGTTGTCCAACAGCTGCCCGTCGAGACTCAGGGTGCCCTCGCTGCCGAGGCGCCCCTGGCGGTTATCGAGGCCGCCGTCAAGCGTTCCTGCGCCTTGTGCGGCAAGGCGAACCTGCAACGATTGCTGCGCGGCGAGGGTACCCTGGGCGTTGTCCAGACGGGCAGCGGCCAGGTTGATGTCACGGGCGAACACCAGGCCACGAGCCTGGTTGACCAGCCGAGCCACGGTCATTTCCAGCGAAGTGCCCGCCAGCAGCTTGCCCGCGCTGTTGTCCAGCTGGGTGACGCCAAGCGTGACCTGCTGCTGGCTGGAGATTTCCCCGCCCTGGTTGTTCACGGACTGCACCTGCAGGCGCAGTGCCTTGCGGCTGCCGACCAGGCCACCCGCGCTGTTGTCCAACTCGTCGCCGGTCAGGCTCAGCTCGCCCTCGGCCACCAGTTCGCCGCCTTGCTGTTCAAGCAGGCCGATGCTCCCCACCAGATCGCCCTGGCTGGCGATACGCCCCTTGCCGTTGCCGACTGAATCGGCCTTGAGCCCCAGCCCACCGCTGGCGCTGACCAGGCCGCCCTGATTGAGCAGCTCACCGATATCGAGGTCCAGCGCCTGCACGCCGCTGATCAGGCCTGCGCGGTTGTCCAGCTGCGCCAGATGCAACTGCATGTCCTGGTTGGCGCGCACGATCCCGCCACGGTTATCCAGCGACGTGCCCCTGAAGGTCAGGGCGTCCTGCCCGGCGAGCCGGCCGCCACGGTTGTCGAGGCGCTCGACTTGCAGCGCCATGGCGCCCTTGGCGAGCACGCTGCCACCGTTCTGGTTATCCAGCAGGCCTGCGACGCTCAGCCCCAGGCTGCCGTCGCTGACCAGGCTGCCATTGCCACTGTTGTCCAGGCTGCCAGCAGTGACCTGCAGCACGCGCCCGGCACCCAAGGTACCGCCCTGGTTGGACAGTGCACCGCCCACCTGCAGGTCAAGGGCAACATCGCTCATGACCTGGCCACGATCATTACTCAGGGACTGGGCTGCGACCTTGTTGACCCCAGCGGCGGAGACTTCGCCGGCCGCGTTGAGCAAGGCGCCAGTGATCGCCAGATCGAGGTTGGCGCCACTGCTGAACAGGCCATTGCTGTTGTCCAGGCTGGCGGCCTTGGCCGTCAGGCCGTTGGCGGTGATCTGGCCGCCGACGTTGAGCAACGCCTGACGGATGTCCAGATCGATGCCCTGGTCGCTGAGCAGGCCACCGTCACTGTTGTCGAGGCTGTCGGCCAGCAGGCCGAAACCCTGCTCACTGGAGATCTCGCCGCCTCGGTTGATGACTGTGGAAAGGTTGCGCAGCACCAATGGCCCCGGCGCGTTGATCAGGCCACCACTGTTGTTCAGCAGGCCGTGGTTCAGGTCCAGGGTCAGGGCGCTGTTGCTGTATAGCTCGCCGCCACTGCGTTGGTCCAGACCGTGCAATGAGGCCGTGAGCGCCTTGACGCTGGCAATCGTGCCGCCCAGGTTCTCTACCTGCCCGGCTTTCAGATCGAGCTGGTCGAGGCTGATGAGGCGCCCGGTCTGGTTGTTGAAAGCGCCAGTACCCAACGTTATCGAGCCATTGGCAGCGATGCGCCCAGCAGTGTTGTCGAGGCTGAGACTGGAAAGCGCCAGGGCACCGGCGGCAAGCAGCTCGCCCCCCTGGTTGCCGATGCCCTGCGCCGTGGAGAGGCGCAGGTCGGCATCGCTGCGAATCACGCCCTGGCGGTTGTTCAGTTGCCCACTCGAACCACCACCCTGCAGCAGCAGTGAAACGCCGGTCTTGCCATACAGGCTGCCTTGGGCGCTGTTGTCCATCTGCCCGGCAACGATGGTGACGGCCCGTTGGCCGGAGATGATGCCCTTGGCCTGGTTGTCCAGACGCGACAGAGTCAGTTTCAGAATGCCATTGGCGACGACCTGGCCTGCGCCACTGTTGTCCAGGGACTCGCCGTTGATGTCCAGGTCCGTAACACTGGCGATCTGGCCCGCACGGTTGTCGAGCCGCTCGACCGAGAGTGTCATGCCGTTGCCGGCATTGAGCAGACCGGCCTGACGGTTGTCCAGCGCGTGGCTCTGCACCCGCAATTGCCCGGTCGCGACCACGTTGCCACCGCGGTTATCGAACTGGCGGGCTTCGACGTCGATGTCATGCTTGCCGGTGATTCGCCCGGCAGCGTTGTTGAACAAGCTGTCGGCGCGCAATTGCAGGGCCCCGACGGCGCCCAGCACTCCCCCCTGGTTCAGCAACTGACCGCTAACGGCCAGCGCCATCGTGCCATCGCTGGCAACACGCCCCTGACCGTTATCGAGGCTCGCGGCCTCCAGGCTCAGCACCTCGCCGGCCAGCAACTGGCCAGTGCGATTGTTGACCGCACCGGTCTGGCGCAGGTCCAGGCGCGTGTCGGCCTGGACTAGGCCGGCGCTGTTGTTCAGCTCGACGCTGTTCAGCGCAACGCTGCCACCCAGAACGCGCCCTTGCTGGTTGTTCAGCAGGCTATCCACGGCCAGTTCAAGACCCTCGCGGGCCTCCAGGCTGCCTTCGCGGTTCACCAGGCTGCCCGCGCGAACATCCAGCGAGGCGGCCTTGATCTGCCCCAGGGTGTTGTCCAGGGCCTGGGCGATGCGCAGGGTCAGGCCTTGCTCGCTGAGGACCTTGCCGCCGTTGAGCAGCTCGATGGCAGCCAGTTCGAAAGCCTGGCCACTGGAAATTTCACCGCCCTGGTTGCTGACGCCGGCGAGCTGCTTCAGCAGCAATTGGCCTGGTGCGTTGATCAGCCCACCCTGGTTGTTCAAGTAGCCATTGTTCAAATCGAGGGTGACATCCGCCTGGCCGTAGAGCCGGCCACCGTCATGCTGGTCCAGGCTGGCGACCGAGGCCTGCAGTTGCCCGCTGCTGTGAATGCTGCCACCCAAGCTGTTGTCGGTAGCACCCGCATTGAGGTTAAGGTCGCCCGTGCTGTCGATCAGGCCGGCCTGGTTGAGCAGTTGGGCGCTGATGCGTGCGGCCAGGCCGCTGTCACTGCTGAGTTTGCCTGCGCGGTTGTCCAGGCTGGCGACGTTGAGTTCGGCCGCTTGCCTGGCGTACAGCACCCCCTGGCGGTTGTCCACGGCGGCGAGGCTGTCGAGAGTCAGCTGACGGTCGCTCTGAACCAGGCCTTGCCGGTTGTCCAGCGCACCGACGCTGATCACCGCCTCACCGGCCAGCAGTTGGCCGCCCTGGTTGTCGACGCCACCCTCGGCTTGCAGCGCAAGCGCGCCACTGCTGCTGACGCTACCGGCCTGGTTGACCAAGGCTCCCGCGCGGATATCCAGCTGGGCTGCCGAAACCAGGCCTTTGGTGTTTTCCAGCACACGGGCGATACGTAAGGTCAGCCCCTGCTCGCTGAGCAGCTTGCCACCGCCGTTGTCCAGTGCACCGGTGGCCAGCAGAAAACCGAGGTTGCTGGAAATTTCGCCACCGCGGTTATCGACCGACGCGACATTGTTTAGCAGCAGGCGACCGGTTGCATTCAACCGCCCACCCTGGTTGTCGAGGCGCCCCTGGTTCAGGTCGAGGGTGAGTGCGCCCTGACTGAGCAATTGCCCGTCACCGTGCTGGTCAAGAGCGCCCAGCCTGGCATCGAGCTGTTCGCCACTGCTGACCCGGCCGCCGCTACTGTTGTTCAATGCCCCGGCTTGCAGGTCGAGGCTGCGCTCGCCGCGCAGCGTGCCGTTGGCGTTGCTCAGCGTGCCGTCGAGCATTAGCCCAAGATGGTTGCCTGCGAACACCGCACCCTGCTGGTTATCCAGTTGTGCTCCACGCAGGAAAAGCTGGTCCCCGGCACTGAGATGACCTGTCTCGTTGTGCACCTCTCCTGCGCTGGTAAGCTTCAAATTTCGGTCTGCCTGGATTCGACCGTTGCGGTTGTCCAGCGTGGCAGTGGAAATCAGGCCTTCTGCGGCCTGCAGTTCGCCGTCGGCGTTGCTCAGCGTACTCTCAACGGCCAGTGTCAGGTCATCGCGTATGTTCAGCTTGCCTTGGCTGTTGCCGAGGCTACCCAGCTGCGCGTCCAGCCGCGCCGCAGAAACCAGCCCGGCCGCGTTGTCCATGGCCCTGGCGATACGCAGGGTCAGCAGTTGCTCGCTGAGCAATTTGCCGCCCCGGTTGTCCAGGCTGCTGGCATCCACGGTGAAAGTTTGGCGGCTGGAGATCTCGCCGCCCTGGTTATCGACACTGTCCAGGTTGCGCAGCAGCAACTGCCCCGGGGCGTTGAGCAGGCCGCCTTGATTGTTCAAGTGACCGTGATTCAAGTCCAGGACCAGGTCGTTCTGGCTGTAGAGCTGCCCGCCACCGGCCTGCATCAGCTCGCTGACGCTGGCTTGCACATTCTGGCCGTGGACACGCCCTGCGTTGCGGTTATCCAGTTGCGCGGCACGCAGTTGCAAAGTAGCCCCGGCGGCCAACTCGCCCTGCTGGTTGACCAGGTTGGCGCTGCTCAGTTGCAGGTTGGCACCGGCGCTGAACAGGCCACTCTGGTTGAGCAAGTCGCCTGCCAAGGCCGCTGTCAGGTCGCCGCCGCTGGTAAACTTGCCGGAACGGTTATCGAGCTCACCGGCGGTCAGCGCCACGTTTACGCCGCTGGCCAGGATGCCGTCACGGTTATCGACACGGACTGCGTTCAGCTGCAAGCGGTCGGTGGCCTGGATCCGGCCGCCCTGGTTATCCAGAGCCCCCACGTCGAGGCCGAGGTTTGCGCCCACCACCTCACCGCCACGGTTATCCAGCCCAGCTGTGGCTACAAGGCCCAGGTCATCCTCGCTTTTGAGCTTGCCAGCGCGGTTGTCCAATTGGTCGGCACGCAGTTCGAAACTGCGCACGCTGGAGATTTCGCCGCCCTGGTTGTTCACCGAGGCGAGGTTGAGCAGTTGCAGCGAGCCCGGTGCGGTGACGAGGCCGCCCTGGTTGTTCCAGCTGCCATGGTTGAGGTCCAGGCTGACACCGGCCTGGCCGTGCAGGCGGCCGGCACTGTTGTCCAGGCTGCCGACCGCGAGCCGCATGTCGCCCTGCGCGGTCAGGTTGCCGTCGTGGTTGTTCAGGGCGCCACTGACACGGGCATCCAGGCCTGCCTGACTGCTGATCATGCCTTGCTGGTCGTTGAGCAGGCTGGCGGCGTCGAGCCACAAGCCACTGGCGGCGATCAGCCCCGCGCTGTTGCTGAGGGTACGGGCAATGCTCAGGGTTAGGCCCTGGTCACTCAACAGTTTGCCAGCACCGTTGTCGAGGCTGCTTGCGCTGACGTTGAAGGCGCGCTGGCTGGCGATTTCACCCTGACGGTTATCGACGCCATCGAGGTTGCTCAGGGTCAGTTGCCCGCTGGCGTTGATCACACCACCGCGGTTGTCCAACAGTCCGCGACGCAGGTCGAGGCTCAGGTCACCCTCGCTGACCAGGCGCCCGCCGCCCTGCTGATCAAGGCTGCCGACGCTGGCCGTCAGACGCTGTTTGCTGGTGAGCTGGCCACCGCTGCGGTTGTCGAGCAGGCCCGCGGCATACAGGTCGAGCGCTTGCCCGGCTGCCACCAGGCCGGCGACGTTGTCCAGCGTTGCCACGTGCAGGGTGACTTGCCCCAGGCCCGACAATTCGCCATTGCGGTTGATCAGGCTGGTGCTGCTGACACTTAATGCACCGCTGCTGCCCAACAGCCCGCCCTGCCCGTTGAGCAGGCTCTGGCTGTTGACGCCAAGGTTGGCGCCAGCAAGCACACGCCCGTGGTTCTGGTTGTCGACCCGGGTGACCTCAAGCTGGGCATTGCGCCCGGCGCTCAGGGAGCCCCCCTGGTTGGCCAGCTCGCTGGCCGTGACCGCAACGTCCCGGCTGGCGACCAGGGTATGGCCAGTGTTGTCCAGCGACTGCGCACTAATGCGCACATCACCTTGGCTATTGCGGCTGTTGTCGGCGTTGACCCCGGCTTCAATGACGCCCTGGTTGAGCACCCGCCCTGCGCTGTCGAGGCGCACGCTGTCACGCGCTGCCAGGTTGCGCTGGTTGCGCAACTCGCCTTGGGCGCTAATGGCCAGGTCCTTGCCCGCATACACAGTCCCCTGGGCATCGACACCCTGTGCTTTGGCAGTCAGCGAGCCGCCGGCGGACACCTGGCCGAGGTTCAGCTGGCCATTGGCATCGATCTGGATATCGCCCCCGGCAATCATGTCGCCGGCCAGTTTCACTCCCACCCCAGCCTCGGTACCGACCAGGCGAATGGTATCGACGTACATGCCGCCAAGGGCCGATGAGTCGATCGCCAGCTCCGGCACTTTACTGCCATCAGCCGCCCGCGCGGTGGCCGTCAGCGTGCGGGCATCGACATCGTTGCGCCCGGCGACGATAGCCAGTTTCTTCGCCTGGATCTGTGCATTTACCTGCGCCGCCCGGGTGATGATCTCGAACTGGTCGACATTGCTCGCGTTGAGCCCCGCGCCCTGAATCGCGATAGCCCCCTGATCGACTTGGTAACGGCTCAGTTGACCGTTCTCGATCACCGGCTTGCCAGTACTCAGGGTCACTTTTGGGGTATTGATGAAGCCGCAGCCATCGCAGCTGATGCCATGGGGGTTGGCAACGATGACGTGGGCGGCTTTGCCCGCCACTTCGGTGTAACCGCGCAACTGGCTGGGATTGGCGCCGTTGACCTCATTGAGGATGATATCGGCGGCACGACCGGAGAAATTCGGGTTGCCGACGATGATGCCGCCCAGCTGGGTGTTCTGCGTGCGCTGCGTCGCGTTATTGAGGATCAGGCCCTGGGCACCGACGTTGTATTCCTTGAAGTGGTTATGCGATAGGCCTTTGCCATTGGGCGCGGCAATGTTGACGATCGGCACGCCATTGCCTGCCTGCGCCAGCCCGGTACCTGGCGCGCTGACCGCTATACCTTCGGCCTGGGCCCACAGCGGCTGCCAGAACATCACGTTGGCCAGCAGGAACGCCAGCGCACGCTTGGGCATGCCACAGAAGGTGTCGCGTGCTTGCATGGCGGAAGAAGGCAGACGAACCATGAAGGCGAATTGGCGAACGTCCATGTAACGACCTCAGGTCAGCAGCGGCGGCGCTTACAGCAGCAGGTCCAGCCGGAAATAGATGGGTGACTCGTGCTCGGTGATGGCATCCGGGCGTTCGAGTGAATGGGCAAGGGTGACGCTGGCGGCCAGGTGCTGGCCGCGGGCGAACAGCTCCAGGGAATGGCTGGAGACGCGGCCGTGCTGGTCGCCACTGAAGCGGTCGTGGCGAATCACGCCTTGGTCGTAGCCGACGCTGGCGCCATACTCGGCGAGCAGCGGGCGCAACCACTCAAGTTGTACCGGACGGCTCCAGCGCAGGTCGTTGCGCCAGTAGCCACCACTGTCGCCGGTCAGGAACTGATCCTTGTAGCCACGCACCGAAGACAGCCCGCCCAGGCTCATGCGCTGCGGGCTGAACAGCGGGTCCTCGCTGCGCTGCCCGGTGAACAGGCTGCTGAAACTCAGGCGTTCGCCCCACAACGCAAACGGCTGCAGGTAGCTGAGGGTGAGGGTGTATTTGCGGTAGCGCGCGTCCGGGTCGCCGGGGGCGTCTGTCTGCCGGGGTTGGGCGCCAAAGGCACCGATGCCTTGCTGCATCCCTAGGTCGAGGTTGACGAACGCAGTGCCGATGCGCCGGCCATGGTTGATGCCAAACTGCGCTTCGCTGAGCCGGTTGCTGCTGTTCTTCAGGCGGCTATCTTCGATGTAGTTGTTCGAGCGCAGGTAGGTCAGGCCGGTATTCAATGCGGTCTTCGAAACGCTGTCACGGTAAATCACCCGCTCTGCGCGAAACTGATGGTTCTGGGTATCACCGGTTTGCTTGAAGGCGAAGTTGTTGGCCATGGCTTGTGAGCGGTAGGCGCTCTGGCTGTAGGCATAGTTGAAGTTCCACCAGCCCCAGGGCAGGTTGTAGTTGAGCATCTCGCTGTGGGAGGTGTGCTGATGGTCGCTGACTGCGTCATGGCCGCCACGGACCAGCAACTGGTCGGCCATACCCAGCGGGCTGTCCCACTCCAGGCCATAACCCCATTGCTGTTCGCCGGTGGCGCGCTGCCCTTCGTTGTTGCGTGACAGGTTGGCCCGCCAAGGCTTGGTCGGGGTGTTGCGCACCTCGACGGTGCTGCCGCCCACGGTGTTGCCTGGCTTCAACTCCATCTTCGCCTGGTTGGACGGCAGGCGGTTGAGCTGATCGACCATCTGCTCGATGTCCCGCAGGTTGAGGCGCTTACCGACCGTGCCGGGGAAAGTCATTGCCAACTCGCGTGCGGAAAGGCCGCTTCCATCGTCACTCTTGAGCCCCTCCAGGCGCCCTTCCACGACCTGCACTTCAAGGTGCCGAGTGGTCAGGTCCTGCTGGGGAAGGTAGGCCCGGCTGGTGACCTGGCCGATGGCCAGATAGTGATCGGTGATGGCCTTGAGCAAGGCATTGAGTTGCGCCACCCCCATGCACTGGCCAAGCCAAGGCTGCACCAGGCGCTCGCGCTCGGCCTGGGACAGGCTGTCGGCACCCTTGATCTCGATGGTATCGACGGGGAAACAGCGTTTGTCAGTGGCTGCCGGCGCTGAAGGCGGTGATGCTTGCTTGCCTGGCAGGTCGCGCAGTTCGTCGAGGCGGCGCTGCTGCTCCTGCAGCAGACGGTCCTGGCGATCGCGAATCAGGTCCTGCTCGCCCGGCGTAGCCGCAAAAGTGCTTTTAGCCGCGCACATGGTTAGGGCTACGAAGCACAACCTCATCACGAGGTGGTGATACTGCATATAACTTCCTTGTGCATATCATTTTGCCATCATTGCCAGCAGATCTTAGGTAGATGGAAAAATGACGTCAACAAAATTACGCCAAACGGTTGTGTATGAAATTCACTTCGCTTGAAACAGGCCAGCTTGCATCAAGGGATAATGCGCTACACCGTTGGAGCAAGTAGCGGCGGCAAAGGAAGGCAGCGGCACCTGGTCGTTAAGGTGCGCGACCAATTCCAGCAGTTGTCCGACGGGAGCCGCTTCCTGCGGTGTTGGCAAGCATAATGAGGTTGAAGAGGCCAGGTGCAGGAAGAGTGCATCCTTGTTGTTCAGATCAGGGCATTGACCCTACGTTTCATACAATCTGACAAACAATGGATCCAATAACTTTGCGCCCGGCAAAGCTATGGCTTAGTGTTCAACCGTTACTGCCTTGCCAAGGGATGGCAATGCATCTCCTCCAAATGGACTTGAGGTACTGCCCGTGCAAACGCTCATTCGCACCCGCCAGCAGATCCTGGAGCGGGTAAAGGCCAAGGAGTTCGCTGAACTCAACCATTTCTTCGATACCCTTCAGGCGCAGTGGCGGCAAGCGCGCCCAGGGGAGTGCCCGGCCTACCTTGAGGCTGTTCAGGGGCACATGCTGGTCGACTGGGATGTAGAAGGCAGCAAGGCCCTCACACAACGCCTCAAAGCCTGGATCGATGCCTGCCCCAAGGCTTATCACCCCCAGGTAGCCATGGGCTTTCACTGCTTCAATCGCGCTTGCCGTATTCGCGGTACGGTTGCCGCCAATGAGGTGTCCGCAGCGCGCTGGCTGGCCGCCGAACAGGCCTGCGAAATGGCCGCAGCGCACTTTCTGCGGGCCATTGAGCGTTGCGCGCAGCCTGTGGCGGCGGTGATCGGTATGTTGCAGATCAGTGCGCACTTTCGTGAACCGGGCTGGCTGGTGGAGCTGTTTCATGGCCGGCCGGCGCGCTTTCGGCCCAGCGCCCATGCCGATGTCGAAGTGCAGGAGGCTGCGGCACCGCTACTGGTCAAATATGGGCTGGCACCGCTGGTTGAGCTGCCGCAAGTGCTGCCGTCGTGCCTGAGTGCCCGCCTGCCCGCTGAGCAGGAACCTGCGCGGGACTACTGGCTGCGCCATGCCTTGAACTGGTTCCCTGGCTGCTTCGAGGTGGTCGAGGCCTATGCCAGCTACCTCACACCCCGTTGGGGCGGTAGTTATGAGGCCATTGATGCCGTGGCCAGCGGCCCTTTGTGCCGGGGCTGGCCTGAAACCCTGCGTAATGCGATCCGCTGGCTGGCACTTGAGGATCAGTTCCGGCTGCCTCCTGCCGATCAGGTGCAGCAAGTGGCGGCTTGGCAGCGAGTCTTCGAGCGGTGGATGCAACGCGAGCTCAGGCCAAAGGAACGCGCCACGCTCATGGCCCGGCGAGGGGCTTTTCGCCGCTTTTCGCTAAAGGATTACCCCGGTGCGATGCACGACTTCGTCGCTTCTGTGGCGCTATACCCCGATCAGGGCTTCGTACCGGCCATTGGTGAGCCGTTCTACAGCTTTGTCTGCCTGGTAGTGACCCATGGCGTGCAAGACGATGCGCACAGCTTGCGTATCGCCATCGAGCGGTTAAGCGAAAACCGCAGGCAAGCGGCGGCCTGTGCCTTGCGGTCCGTGGGGCACCAGTTCGGGTTGTGGGGTTTCAGGCAATGCGCCGAGCAGGCGCGTATCTGGCTGCACGCTGCGGTGAAACGGCAGTGCGGGCGCGAGGGGCTGGGCTTTGATGTACTCGAGGTAGCGCGCCTGCTTTGGGCCGCCAAGTATTACGAGGCCGCTTATTTTCTGTACAGGCAGTGTGCCGAGTGCAAGTTGCCCGATGCCGCAGCCGCGCTTTACGCGCTGCATTGCGGTCGGCTCGAGGGGACGCCGGAATACTACATAGACTCTGGGGCAGCAGCGCATTGGCTGCTGTGTGCCGCGCAGGCAGGCAGCCAGGTGGCCAAGTACGACCTGGCCTGCCAACGCATGCGTAATGACCAGAACTTGAGCGAGCGTAGCGCGATGCTGGCGGTAAGGCGCTTGCTGCTCGATTGCCTAGGCAACGAGGCGCTCGATGCCCAGGCCCGCTTGCAGTTGGCCATTCTGCAGCGCCAGTTCGGCGACCCCCGGGAGCGCGCAGAGGCGGTCGCCTACCTGCTGGATCTGGTGCACTACCCTGATTGCGCGATAGCCGGGCGTGCCAGCGCGGAGCTAGGCCTGGCCTGGATGCACGGGCATGGTACGCGCAAGCCGAGCCGCTTCGCGGCCATCGAGTGGGCCAACCGTGCGGTCGCGCTGCAGCCAGGGGATTCGGCCATCGAGGGCATTCAGGCTCGGATTCGCAACTCGCACAACCTGTTCAGGACGCTGTTCACGGTGTGCGGCGCAACGCTGTTTCGAGGGGACCTGCATGCCAGTGAGCTGCCGCCCAAGCCAAGCAGCCAGGCGCTCGGCCGGCTACGGGCTCCCGCGTGAGGGCGGGGCGCGGAGCTTAATCCTGTGCCGCGGGTGCCATGCGGGCTTCCAGCTCGGCGACCTGCTTCTCCAGGGCCTCCAGGCGCGCACGGGTGCGGGCCAATACGACCATCTGGCTGTCGAATTCTTCGCGGCTGACCAGGTCCAGCTTGCTGAAGGCACCTTGCATCAGCACCTTGAACTGGCTTTCCAGTTCGGCGCGGGGCTGGGCGGTATCGCCACTGAACAGGCGCGAGGCCTGGTCGCTCAGGGCATCGAGAAGGGCTTTGGGCGCGAGCATGATCGGCTGTCCACTGCTGACGGGAAATGGCCGGCAGTGTAACACGGGCCCGTTTTGCGTTCCGTTGCACATTTTTCGAGCAGTCCTGTGCAATGCCGCGCACCAAGACTGTGCATCTTTTCAATGCTGGCGACTGGCCAAGCCTGACTCTTCCACGCAACTGCCTGTTTTTCGGCGCTTTAACGGAACTGGCAAGGTTTCTGCAAAGACCTGTACGAGCCATGCACTGATGCAGTTCCTTGTGACCAGGCAGTGCGCACGCGGAGCCGGATGCCGACGACGCGTTACAAAGCCAACCGCTGCGCTTAGACTTGAGACGGGTTTGTTTTCCTGGGGCAAGTCCACCAAATCGGGAGAGAGTTTCATGAAGCTAGTCACAGCCATCATCAAGCCGTTCAAGCTGGACGACGTGCGAGAGTCACTGTCGGAAATCGGCGTGCAGGGCATCACCGTCACCGAAGTAAAAGGCTTCGGTCGGCAGAAGGGTCACACCGAGTTGTATCGCGGTGCGGAATACGTGGTCGACTTCCTGCCCAAGGTGAAGATCGACGTCGCCATCGACGACAAGGACCTCGATCGAGTGATCGAAGCCATCACCAAGGCTGCCAACACCGGCAAGATCGGTGACGGCAAGATCTTCGTGGTGAATCTGGAGCAGGCAATCCGCATCCGTACCGGCGAAACCGATACCGACGCGATCTAAGCGCCCAAAAAAAGCCTCACCAAACCCAACGCCCCAGGAGAAAACAACATGACTCTGCGTAAGATCGCAGGGCTAGGAGCCCTATTGTCCCTCGTAATGCCGGGCCTCGCCCTGGCAGAGGAGGCTGCCGCCCCAGTACTGAACTCCGGTGACACCGCCTGGATGCTGACTGCCACGGCGCTGGTGCTGTTCATGACCATCCCGGGCCTGGCCCTGTTCTACGGCGGTATGGTGCGTTCGAAGAACGTACTCTCGGTGATGATGCAATGCTTTGCCATCACCGGCCTGATGAGCATTCTCTGGGTCGTTTACGGTTACAGCATGGCCTTCGATACCACTGGTATGGAAAAGGGCGTGCTCAACTTCAATTCCTTCGTCGGCGGCTTCTCCAAGGCGTTCCTCAGCGGCGTAACGCCGGACGGCCTGACGTCGGCTGCCGCACTGTTCCCTGAAGCGGTCTTCATTACCTTCCAGATGACCTTCGCCATCATCACCCCGGCGCTGATCGTGGGTGCCTTCGCCGAACGCATGAAGTTCTCGGCGATGCTGGTGTTCATGGGCATCTGGTTCACCCTGGTCTACGCACCGATCGCGCACATGGTCTGGAGCGGTGATGGCGCGCTGATGTGGGACTGGGGCGTGCTCGACTTCGCTGGCGGCACCGTGGTGCACATCAACGCAGGTATCGCCGGCCTGGTCTGCTGCCTGGTACTGGGCAAGCGCAAAGGCTACCCGACTACCCCGATGGCCCCGCACAACCTGGGCTACACCCTGATGGGCGCAGCCATGCTGTGGATCGGCTGGTTCGGCTTCAACGCCGGCTCCGCCGCAGCCGCCAACGGCACTGCCGGCATGGCCATGCTGGTGACCCAGATCGCCACCGCTGCTGCAGCGTTGGGCTGGATGTTCGCCGAGTGGATCGGCCACGGCAAACCTAGCGCCCTGGGCATCGCCTCGGGTGTGGTCGCCGGCCTGGTTGCCATCACCCCGGCTGCCGGCACCGTGGGCCCGATGGGCGCCCTGGTGATTGGCCTGGTGTCTGGCGTGCTCTGCTACTTCTGCGCTACCACCCTCAAGCGCAAGCTGGGTTATGACGACTCCCTGGATGCCTTCGGCGTGCATGGCATCGGCGGCATCATCGGCGCGATCCTCACCGGTGTGTTCGCGGCACCGGCCCTGGGCGGCTTCGGCGCGGTCACCGATATCGGTGCGCAGGTCTGGATCCAGGCCAAGGGCGTGATTTTCACCGTGGTCTACACCGCCATCGTCACCTACGTGATCCTCAAGGTGCTGGACGTGGTGATGGGCCTGCGGGTCAACGAAGAAGAAGAGTCGGTCGGCCTCGACCTGGCTCAACACAACGAACGCGGTTACAACCTGTAACTGCGACGCTGGAAAAACTTGCCCGGCTTGCCGGGCATTTTTTTTGCCTGTTTTTTGCCATTTCCCGCAGAGCAAACGGTTTATCAGTCACGTTCGCGACGTAAGCCAAAAACTTACAACAAGCAGGGCGTTTATGGAGCTTTGCTTTTTCCACGGGCGCGCTAGAATGCGCGCCGAGAGGTGTTGCACGAGTTGTCCGCACGCTTCGTCAGCCTTTGCTAGGCTTGCCATTAGCGTGTGGACAGCAAGGGCTGCAAGGTTTTGTCAGGTCCTGCCAGGAGCAGGGCCTGCCGGGCGGGGCGTCCCATCAGGAGTGCCGTCCCAAGGGCAGTGGCCAACCCACGGCCAGTTGAATTTTCACTGGTGGCTGCCGGTCTACGGCTGCACTGGTCTATAACCAACCTGCTTTTCGCAAGTCATGAGGTAGAACATGAGCGACGACGATCTGGAAAATGATGACCTCGAAGTAGGCGACGAAGACGAGGCTGATGATAGCCTCGACGCTGCGGCTGGCGATGGCGCCGAAGACGCTGGCGATGACGACAGCAGCCCGGCACCGGTTGCCAAGGGCAAATCCAAGGCGGCTGTCTCGGTAGACGAGATGCCGAGCATGGAAGCCAAGCAAAAGGAGCGTGATGCCCTGGCCAAAGCGATGGAAGAATTCCTTTCGCGCGGTGGCAAGGTGCAGGAAGTCGAGGCCAATGTAGTCGCCGACCCGCCCAAGAAGCCGGACAACAAGTACGGCAGCCGCCCTATCTGAGTGGCTGAACACCAAAAAGCCCGCCGTCGCTGCGGGCTTTTTTGTGGCTACTGGTTTTCACTGCCGCAAAGCGGCCCCTGTCAGCGCCAGCGCGCAAGTATGTCGGGCAGCTGCGACAGGCGCTGGACTTCGGCATCCGGCGCCGCTTCCCCCAACCAGGCCTTGCCCTGGGGGTTGAACCACACCGCACGCAAGCCTGCGCGCTGGGCGCCGCCAATGTCATCACCGGGGTGATCGCCAACATGCACGGCGGCACTGGCCTCTACTTCGCCACGCTTCAGCGCTTCGATGAAGAGCGCCGGGTCTGGTTTGCCTATCCCCAGGTCCTCGGCGCACAGGGCGAAGCGGAAGTAATCGGCCAGGCCCAGGCGGCGTACGTCGGCATTGCCATTGGTGACCACGCCCAGGGTGTAGTGGTGGCGCAGAATTTCCAGCACCGGCTGCACTTCGGGGAACACCTCGACCTGATGCCGGGCATGCAAGAACACCTCAAACCCTTCGTTGGCCAGCTCCTGAGCGTGCTTTTCGCTGTATCCCACCTCTTCCAGCGCATGGAACAGCACACGCCGGCGCAGGGCGCTGATACGGTGCTTGAGGCCCGGCTCGGCCTGCACCAGACGTTCGCGGATGGCGAACAGGTGTTCCACCGGCACGCCGCCAAGTATTGGAGCGTTGGCCTGCAGCCAGTCGCGCAGCACGACTTCCGCGCTGGCAATCACTGGCGCGGTGTCCCACAGGGTGTCGTCAAGGTCGAACGTGATCAGCTTGATGCTCATGAGTCTGTGCCTTTGCTGCGTTTGGCCCGTGGGTGGGCGCTGTCGTACACCGCGGCCAGGTGCTGGAAGTCCAGGTGGGTGTAGATCTGTGTGGTGCTGATGTCGGCATGGCCGAGCATTTCCTGCACCGCCCGCAGGTCCTGGGACGATTCCAGCACATGGCTGGCGAATGAATGGCGAAGCATGTGCGGGTGCAGGTGCTGGCCCAGTTCGCGTTCACCGGCTGCCTTGACCCGCATCTGGATAGCCCGTGGCCCAAGGCGATTGCCTTGGCGGCTGATGAAGACGGCGCCGTCACGCGGGCCGCCGATGCCGCGTAGCCGCAACCACTGCTGCATGGCCTCGCGCGCCTTGCGGCCGACGGGCAGCACGCGCGCCTTGCCACCTTTGCCGAGCACCTGTACCAGGCCGGCAGCAAGGTCCAGGTGCTCAAGGTCGAGGTTGGTCAGCTCGGACAGGCGCAGGCCAGAGGAATAGAACAGTTCGAGGATGGCCTGGTCGCGGCGGGCGATGAAGTCGTCGTCGACGCCGCCGTCGAGCAGTTGCAGGGCACGGTCGGTGTCCAGCACCTTGGGCAGCCGGCGCTCGCCCTTGGGCGCGCTCAGGCCGCTGGCGGGATCGTGCTGGCAGAGGCCTTCACGGTTCAGGTAGCGATACAGCCCGCGTACCGCCGACAGTAGCCGCGCCAGGCTGCGCGAGGACTGCCCCTGATGATGCTGGCGGGCGATCAGTTGGCGCAGTTGCTGGATCTGCAAGGCGCCCCAGCCCGCGATGCCTTGGGTGTTGCAGTATTCGATGACCTTTTCGAGGTCGCGGCGGTAGGCCAGCAGCGTGTGTTCGGACACCTGGCGCTCGTTGCGCAGGTGGGCGCAATAAGCCTCCAGCTGGCGTTCCATCAGCGCACCGGGCGCAGGGGCTGGGTAACGCGCGGGACCACGCGGCCGAGCACTTCGGCGATGTAGCCAAGGAACAGGGTGCCGACGCTGCTCTTGTAGTGTTGCGGGTCGCGGCTGCCTATTGCCAGCACGCCGTGCAACCCTTGGTACTCCAGGGCAGCGACGGCGCTGGAGCCCACTTCATGGTGCTGCTCCTCACCGAACAGGAAGGCCAGTTCGTGCTCACGCAGGTTGCCACTGACTGTCTTGCCGCCGCCCAGCAGCCCGCCGATGGCCTGCTGGGCCTCGGCATTACTGACCCAACGGCCGACCGGTGCTGCATGGTCACCGAACAGGATCAGGCTGACGAACGGGACCTGGAACTCCTGGCGCAGGCTGTCTTCGACCGCCATGACCACTTCTTCCAGGCTGCCGGCATCGAGCAGGTCGAGGATCAGCCGGCGAGTCTTTTCGAACAGCCGGTCGTTGTCCCGGGCCACGTCCATCAGTTGCGACAGGCGATGGCGCATCTCGATGTTGCGATCGCGTAGCAGTTTGAGCTGGCGTTCCACCAGCGACACGCTGTCGCCACGCTGGTGAGGGATACGTTGCTCGACCAGCAGTTCGTCGTGTTCGGCGAAAAAGGTCGGGTGGGCGCGCAGGTAGGCGACCACCGCTTCGGCATCGAGCTCACTGGACTGCTGGGGTACAACCTTGGGCTGATCGGTCATGGCGGTTACTCGCTTAGAGACGAACCTGTCCTTCGTAGACGCGTACGGCTGGGCCAGTCATCAACACGGACGTGCCGGGGCCGGCCCACTCGATGTGCAGGCGCCCACCAGGCAGGTCCAGGGACACCGGAGAGTCCATCCAGCCCTGGCTGATGGCTGCCACGGCTGCTGCACAGGCACCGGTGCCGCAGGCCTGGGTCTCGCCAGCGCCACGTTCCCATACCCGCAGGTTGGCGCGGTGGCGGTCAACGACCTGGAGGAAACCGGCGTTCACCCGCTGCGGGAAGCGTGGGTGGTTCTCGATTTTCGGGCCCAGGCCATGAACCGGCGCAGTACGTATGTCATCGACGCGCAGCACGGCATGCGGGTTACCCATGGACACGGCAGCAATAGAGTGCAACTCGCCGTCGACTTCCAGCGGGTAATTGAGCGCCTGCTCATCAGCGACGAATGGGATTTCGGCGGGAATGAAGCGCGGCGGGCCCATGTCGACACACACCTGGCCGTCGTTCTGCACGTCCAGCTCGATGATGCCGCCCTTGGTTTCAACACGGATGCGCTTTTTCGCGGTCAAGCGTTTGTCCAGCACGAACCGTGCGAAGCAGCGCGCACCGTTGCCGCATTGCTCCACTTCCGAACCGTCGGCATTGAAGATCCGGTAGCGGAAATCCACTTCCGGATTGTTCGGTGCCTCGACGATCAGCAGCTGGTCGAAGCCGATGCCGGTGTGGCGGTCGCCCCATTGCTTGGCGTGCTTGGGCTGGATATGTGCGTGCTGGCTGACCAGGTCCAGGACCATGAAGTCATTGCCCAGCCCATGCATCTTGGTAAAACGCAGAAGCATGGGGTCACTCCGGCAGCAGGCTTTCGCCAGCGTACAGTTCGGCAATGGTCTCGCGACGGCGGACTTCGAAAGCCTGATCGCCGTCGACCAGGATTTCCGCACAACGGCCACGGGTGTTGTAGTTCGAGCTCATGACGAAACCATAGGCGCCCGCAGACTGCACAGCCAGCAGGTCACCTTCGGCCAGGTTCAGCTGGCGGTCCTTGGCGAGGAAGTCGCCGGTCTCGCAGATTGGCCCGACCAGGTCGTAGGCACGGCCTTCGCCCTCACGTGGGGTGACCGCGCTGACGCCCATCCAGGCCTGGTACAGGGCTGGGCGGATCAGGTCGTTCATCGCCGCATCGATGATGGCGAAGTCTTTGTGTTCGGTGTGCTTGAGGTATTCCACGCGGGTCAGCAGGGCACCGGCGTTGGCTACGATGTAGCGGCCTGGCTCGAACACCAGGGCCAGGTCACGACCGCCGACGCGCTCGCGGATGGCCTTGATGTAATCGGCTACCAGTGGCGGCTCTTCGTCGCGATAGCGCACGCCAACACCGCCGCCCAGGTCCAGGTGGCGCAGGTGGATGCCGCAATCGGCCAAGCGGTCGACCAGGTCCAGCAGGCGGTCGAGGGCGTCGAGGAAGGGCTCTACGGTGGTCAGCTGCGAACCGATGTGGCAGTCGACACCGACCACTTCCAGGTTGGGCAGCTGCGCGGCACGCACGTAGATGGCTTCGGCGTCGGCGATGGCGATGCCGAACTTGTTCTCTTTGAGGCCGGTGGAAATGTACGGGTGGGTGCCGGCATCGACGTCCGGGTTGACCCGCAGCGAGACCGGGGCAACCTTGCCCATCTCGGCGGCAACCACCTGCAGGCGCTCCAGTTCGTCGGTGGATTCGACGTTGAAGCAATGAACGCCGACTTCCAGCGCCCGGCGCATGTCTTCGCGGGTCTTGCCGACGCCGGAGAACACCACACGGTCAGCCCGCCCACCGGCGGCCAGTACCCGCTCCAGCTCACCGCCGGAAACGATGTCGAAGCCTGCGCCCATGCGAGCCAGAACGTTCAGCACGCCAAGGTTGGAGTTGGCCTTGACCGCGAAGCACACCAGGTGCTCGATACCTTGCAGGGCATCGGTATAGCTGCGGTACTGGGCCTCGATGTGGGCGCGCGAGTACACGTAGGTGGGGGTGCCGAAACGTTCGGCGATGGCCGACAGGGCCACGCCCTCCGCGAACAGTTCACCGTCGCGGTAATTGAAAGCGTTCATCTGATTTCCTTACTGCTCTGGCGTTTGCTCGGGCTCGATTGGCTGCTCATCCTGTGGCTGGACAGGCTGAGCGTGCTGGTGCTGATGCGACTTCTGGCTGCCCTTGCCGTCCTTGCCGTCTTCTGGCAGGTACAGGGGGCCTTTCTGACCGCAGGCCGAAACGAGGCAGGCAACCGCGACCAGCGCCGCGAGCGAGGAAATCAGGCGCTTCATGGGTGAAATCCTTTGAAATATGCAGTATTGCGCCCGAGTATACCGAGCGACTGCCGGATTGCCTATGCAAGAGCCGGTCCGCCGGGCGGGCAGAAATTAGCCACAAGCGGCGAGCGGCAAGCGGCAAGAAAAAGCGCTCAGGTGTACGCTGTGCTTTTTCTTGCAGCTTGGAGCTCGCCGCTTGCGGCTGGCGCCAAGCGCCCGTATCGTGCCCGGCCTGCCTGTAACGCAGCCAATTTCGAGGTTCCTGCAATGAGTTTGAGCGAAGCGCGTTTCCATGATCTGGTCGACGCCACCCAACAGGCCCTGGAAGACCTGTTCGACGAGAGCGGCCTGGACCTGGACATGGAGAATTCCGCCGGCGTCCTTACCATCAAGTTCGACAACGGCAGCCAGCTGATCTTCAGCCGCCAGGAGCCACTGCGTCAGCTTTGGCTGGCCGACCGCTCCGGTGGCTTCCACTTCGACTACGACGAAGAGAGCGGCAAGTGGGTCTGCGAGAAGAGCGAAGAGCTGCTGGGCGAGATCCTCGAGCGGATTGTCTGGGAGCGGGCCGGCGAAAAGCTGGACTTCGACGAGATCTGAGATGAGCGCCCAGGCGCGGCCCGCCAAGCCGCTTTACAGCAACGTCAGCCCAGCGGTGCCGTCGCCGTGCATCAGCGTGTGCCGGCTGGATGAACAGCGCGTTTGCACCGGTTGCCACCGCCATGTCGAGCACATTCGTGAGTGGCGCTCGGCCGACGACGAACGGCGCCGGCAGATTTGCCGCGAAGCCGAGGCCTTGCGCGCGCAGGCTTGAGTATTTGCCCGGCTGTGGTAGTGTCGGGTTATGCGTCGGTGACGCCAAAGCACTCATCAAACCCCGCCCTCTGGGCGGGGTTTTGCTTTATCTGCCCCTAGAAAACCAACTGTTCAATGGAGTCTGACTGGATCATGAGCACCAAGCCTTCCCTCATCCTTACCCGATTGGACGTGCAGCGTCTGGAGCGCCTGATCGACAGCCTCGACGAAAGTACCCCGGGTGTGCTCGCCCTGCAGGACGAGCTGGACCGCGCCGAGCAGGTGGTCGGTCACGAGGAGGTGCCGGCTGGTGTTGTGACCATGAATTCGCGCGTGCACTGCCGCGAAGAAGCCAGTGGCAAGGACTACCACCTGACCCTGGTGTATCCGAAGGATGCCGGCGGCGAAGGCAAGGTATCGATCCTGGCGCCGATCGGTTGCGCACTGCTGGGCTTGTCGGTGGGCGAGCAGATCGACTGGCCTGCGCCGGGGGGCAAGACCCTCAAGCTCAAGTTGCTGGCCGTCGAGTACCAGCCTGAAGCTGCGGGCGATTTCGACCTCTGAGGGTTCAAGGCTCCAGGGTTGCCTGCAACTGCGCCAGGCCATCGTTCAGAGCCTGCTCCAGCTCGCGCTTGTAGCGCAGGTAGAGGAGGGTCGAGCCCCGTTCGTCATCGAGCAGTTCGGACAGGTCAAGATCTGTGATGTAACAGCGGTAGTGCCCGGCGCTGCGGCGCTGGCTGAGAATCTGTCGGGCGACCACGGTATAGAGCTCATCGCCATGGTCAAGCTCGGAAAACTCCTGCTGATTGCAATAGAGCGTGACATGCATGTCATCGCCCGTGCCGGCCTGGACGATGGCCTGCACCTCGTAATACGGCTGATCATTGAGGTCGTCTGGCGTTGGCCGCGGCTCTATGCTGCGGGCCTTGCCCGGCCCCGAGGGCAGCAGTTGCGCATAGTGGGTCTGCAATGGTACTTGCTGCAGGTTGTCCAGCGGCACGCGTGCGTCGTGGCGCATTACCATCGAGCGCAGAAAGCGCTGCAGCGGCAGCAGCAGGTGGTTTTCGTCGTGCAAGGGCAGGCGTTGCTGCCACAGGGCATTGTACTCATCCAGCACATACAGGTCGGCCCAGCCCTCGAGCAGGCGGTAGAACACCTGGATGCAGCCGGGGCGTGCGTTTTCCAGTACCAGTGGCAGGTCGTGGTCCTGCAGGGCATTGGCATCCAGGTACAGCGGGCTGTAGGTGCTGCGTTCTTCGCCCAGGCATTCGAGTACGGCCTCATGCTCTGCGAGGGTGGTCAGGCTGACCTGGCCGGGCAGCAGTTCCAGCACGTGTGTGTGCTGCGCCACCTGGAGCAGGTAGCGGTGGTTGCGCCCCTGATCTAGCAACAGCTGCACCGTGTCGAAAATCTCCTCGACCCGCTGGCTGATGGCCTGGGCGCGGTTGTGGCAGAAACAGCGCACCCGCACGCGCGGCCGGTGGCTGCGCTGGCCGAGGCTGTTGAGGAAATCGCGCAGGCAACGTGCCAGGGCGTGCTCGCCGTCGTAACGCTGGACCAACACTTCGTTCCAGCTGTTGAGGGTAATCTGGTCGAGGGTCAGCACCAGGTTTTCGCGAACGCCCGCGTAGCTCAGCGAGTCGGTTCGCTCGGTGGTCATCAGGATGTTCAAGTCGCGATGGTGTCGCAACGGATCGACACCGACGTTGACCAGCAGCAGAATCTCGTTGGCCACGCTCGGTTGCAACAGGCGCACTTCACTGACGGTTTCCAATGGCAGAGGGATGCTCTGCTGCAGGCTGCCGAGCAGGTTGAACAGCTCGAACTCGTTCAGGTCACTGGCGCCGGGGTGCAGCGCCAGGCGCGTGGTGCTGTCGATGACGCCGTTGCGGTGTGCCCAGGTCAGCAGCTCGATCAGCTCTCGGCAGCGTTTGATCGGGCTGAAGTGCTCCCATTCGTGAACACTGAGGTTACCGTTGTACAGGCCCCAGTGATGGCTGCCCGGTTCCTTGCGGTTCGGCGACTGGACCAGGGTCAGGGTGTCCTCGGCGAGGTCCGGGGCAATGCCGGGGTTGATCACTTCTATCTTGCCGGCACGGCGCTCGAACGCGGCATAAAGGCGCCGGCCCAGCACATTCAGGTCACGCTGGTCGGCGCGGCTGCTGGCATTGTTGTTTTGCGCGAACTGGCTGAGGAAGCGGTAGCTATGGTTCAGCTCGGCAACCAGCTCGCGGCGCTCCACGGCGACCTGACGCACTTTCCATTGGCTGCGGCTGTCGAGCAACGCCAGTTGGCGCTCGTCCCAACCCCACTCATCGACCAGGCGTTTGAGCAACCGGCGCTGCCAGCCGTTGCTTCGTGCGCGGTCCAGGCCGCTGAGTTTCTTGTTGACCTTCAGGTAAAGGCTGCGCCTTGCCAGCTCCAGCCGCCTGGTTTCACCGCGCGCTTGCAGGTAGCGTTCGATGCGCCGGTAAACCATCACATAGGGATCGAGCGCGTCGAGGTCGAGGTGGTTGGCGAATACCGCCTGCTTGTAGTCCAGGCTCAGGCAGCGCACGGCTGGATGTTCGCTGGCGTAGGCCTCGGTCAGCAACAGCTTGAGCAGTGACTTGTAAGGTGAGTCGATACCTTTGAACAGCTGCCACAGGCCAGCGCCGACGAATTCGCCGGCCGGGATGTGGGCCAGGTTGCCGAGATCGAGGGCATCGGTGCTGCGGATGAAACGCTTGGACAGCAAGGTTTCGGTATAGCTGCTGTAGTTGCGCTCTTCATACGCTGGCACCAGCCACCAAAGCGGTGTGCGCCCGGCCAGCCAGATGGCCGTGCGGTAGAACTCGTCGAGCAGCAGGTAGTGCTGGGTGGTGCCACAATCGTCAGAGCTCAGCTGGCTGTCGCGCAGGCCTTGGGCGAAGCTTTGCGGGTCGATCAGGAAGCAGTGTGCTTCGGCGCCCAGGCTGGCGGCCCAGGTTTCGAGCAACTGGCATTTGCGTCGCAGTTCATCGAGCTGGCTGTCACCCAGGCCGGGGGCATGACAGACCCACAGGTCGATGTCGCTTTGCTCAGCCTGGGCCAGCGTGCCAAGGCTGCCCATCAGGAACAGGCCGTGGATCGGGCGGTTGGGGTTGCCCAGGCGTGTCTTGTACGTGAACGATCGCGCCAGGCGCTGGCCTTCGGCGACCAGATTGGCATCGGGCTCGAAGCCCGACACGCCGGCCGGAGTGCTACCTGAAACATAGCCAGGCAGCAGCGGGTGGTTGACGTGAAACAGCAGTGGTAGCAGGGTCAACACCTGTTGCTGGCGGGTCGAAAGCCCATCCATGGCGCGCTGTAGCCGGCCTGTATTCAGTTGCAGAAACCGCGCACGCAATTTCGCCAGCACCTTGCGGTCGATGCCTTCGTCGATATCGGGGCGGATTTCGTGGGGGTGGGTCATTGCACACTCAGGGCAGGCCGGGGGAGCTCTGGCGAGTTTAGCCTGAGTAATGCACTCGGATAAGCGGCAATTGGAGTTTTGACGCCATTTTTCTTGCGCCTTGGCGGGCCCCATCGCCGGCTTGCCAGCGATGGGGCGGGGCAGGTTTATGCCGGCTGGGGCGACTTGAGAATGTTCAGCAGCAGTTGCACGCTTTCGACTGCGTCATGCCCAAGGCTGGTGAGGTAACCGCCATCGGGCTGATCGGTCAATTGCTTTTCATGCAGGCGTCGAGCTGCTGCGACCAGCGCGGGGGAGGCATTGGCGTGAATCTTGATGCCTTCCTGGCTGCTGTCCAGGTTGAACAGGGCAAGGACTTCCAGTTCAGCAATCAGTTCGGGGGTGAAGGACATGGCGACTCCTGACTTCCAGACGAGGATGGCGGCACCGCCAGCGGTGCCTGACCCTGGAGTGTAGCCGGGTTATTCGTCCTCGCCTTGATCTGCCTCAGGTGGCAGCTCGGGCAGAGCGCGCAGGGCGGTTTCGTACCACTCGGTGTTGAACGGACGGTCCTCGTCGAGCATGTTGTCGATCTCGATGGCCAGCACGTGGGCCATGAGGTTGAGGATGTCTTCGCGCTCGTAGCCAACCAGGCTCAGCTTGTTGAACGTAGCCTTGGCTGCCGGCGGTTCGCCGCTTTCGATCTGGTTTTCGATGGCCTGGGTCAGCGTCGCCTCGGCGAAGGCTTCGTCGTCATTGTCGATGTCGGTGGGCTCGCTCATGGCGCTACTCCTGTGATTGGGCACACAGTGTGCCATGCCCGCGTCGGCAATGCCCGGTCATCGACCGGGTGCATGACGCTGGTCAGGCACTGGCGTAACGAGCTATAAAAGCCCGGCCAATCCCCTACGGCCTGGAGGCTGTTACCCCATGCTCAAGCTTCACGGATTCTCGGTCAGCAACTACTACAACATGGTCAAGCTGGCCCTGCTGGAAAAGGGCCTGCCGTTCGAAGAGGTCACCTTCTATGGTGGTCAGACGGCTCAGGCGCTGGACGTCAGCCCGCGCGGCAAAGTGCCGGTGCTGCAGACCGAACACGGCTTGCTCAGCGAAACCGGTGTGATTCTCGACTATATCGAGCAGACCCAGCCGGGTAAGGCGCTGCTGCCAGCCGACCCGTTCGAGCAGGCCAAGGTGCGCGAGCTGCTCAAGGAGATCGAGCTGTACATCGAGCTGCCGGCCCGTACCTGCTATGCCGAGTCGTTCTTTGGCGCGGCGGTAGAGCCCTTGATCAAGGAGCGCGCGCGTGCGGATCTGCTGGCGGGGTTCGCCACGTTGAAGCGCAATGGCCGTTTTGCACCCTATGTAGCCGGTGAACAACTGACGATTGCCGACCTGATGTTCTGCTTCTCGGTCGACCTGGCTTGTGCAGTAGGCAAGAAGGTGCTGAACGTCGACTTCCTCGCCGACTTCCCTGAGGCCAAGGCGCTGCTGCAGAAAATGCACGAAAACCCGCATATGGCGCGGATCGTGGCAGACAAGGAGGCGGCGATGCCGGCCTTCATGGAGATGATTCGCAGCGGTAAGCGCTGAAGACCAGGGCTGCCTTGCAGCCCAATCGCCGGCAAGCCGGCTCCTACTGGTACTGCACAGGGCTTGAAGCCGATGCGGTCGAGTGGGAGCCGGCTTGCCGGCGATCGAGGGCCAAGCCCTCGCAATGGCGCTTAGCGCGAAGCCAGCAGCGCCTTGCCACGTACAACGGCAGCACGCACCTGCGCCGGCGCAGTGCCGCCAATGTGGTCGCGGGCATTCACCGAGCCTTCCAGGGTCAGCACGGCGAACACATCCTGCTCGATCTGGTCGCTGAACTGGCGCAGTTCGTCCAGGCTCATCTCGGCCAGGTCCTTGCCGGTGTCGACGCCATACTTCACGGCATGGCCGACGATTTCGTGGCAATCACGGAACGGCAGGCCGCGGCGCACCAGGTAGTCGGCCAGGTCGGTGGCGGTAGAGAAGCCGCGCAGGGCCGCTTCGCGCATGATCGCGTGGCGTGGCTTGATGGCTGGGATCATGTCGGCAAAGGCACGCAGCGAATCGCGCAGGGTATCGGCGGCGTCGAACAGCGGCTCCTTGTCTTCCTGGTTGTCCTTGTTGTAGGCCAGCGGCTGGCCTTTCATCAAGGTCAGCAGGCCGGTCAGGGCGCCGAACACACGGCCGCTCTTGCCACGCACCAGCTCCGGCACGTCCGGGTTCTTCTTCTGCGGCATGATCGAGCTGCCAGTGCAGAAACGGTCGGGCAGATCGACGAACTGGAACTGGGCGCTGGTCCACAGCACCAGCTCTTCGGAGAAGCGCGACAGGTGCATCATCGCCACGCTGGCGGCAGCGCAGAATTCGATGGCGAAATCACGGTCCGAAACGCCATCCAGCGAGTTGCCGGCAACGGCTTCGAAACCCAATAGCTTGCAGGTCAGCTCGCGGTCGATCGGGTAGGTGGTGCCAGCCAGCGCAGCGCTGCCCAGAGGCATGCGGTTGGCGCGCTTGCGGCAGTCGACCAGGCGCTCGTAGTCACGGCTGAGCATTTCGAACCAGGCCAGCAGGTGGTGGCCGAAGGTGACTGGCTGAGCGGTCTGCAGGTGGGTGAAGCCCGGCATGATGGTTTCGGCTTCACGCTCGGCCTGTTCCAGCAGGCCCTGCTGCAGGCGGGTGATCTCGGCCAGAATCAGGTCGATCTCGTCGCGCAGCCACAGGCGGATGTCGGTGGCGACCTGGTCGTTGCGGCTACGGCCGGTGTGCAGCTTCTTGCCGGTAATGCCGATGCGGTCGGTCAGGCGTGCTTCGATGTTCATGTGCACGTCTTCGAGGTCGACGCGCCAGTCGAAATTGCCGGCTTCAATTTCACCCTGGATGGTGTTCAGGCCATCGATGATGGTGTCGCGCTCGGCATCGCTGAGTACACCGACCTGCGCCAGCATGGTGGCGTGGGCGATCGAACCCATGATGTCGTGGCGGTACAGGCGCTTGTCGAAATCGACCGAGGCGGTGAAGCGGGCGACGAAGGCGTCGACGGGTTCACTGAAGCGGCCGCCCCAGGACTGATTGGTCTTGTCGGTGCTCATGGATTCACTCGTTGAAGGCGTGAACGAAAAAGTGGCGCCGATAATAGCAGGGTTGGGCTTGTGGCCGAAGGACGCCGGTCGACAGAAATCGGCAGAAAACAGCGCTCAATGCAGGTGAAGACGATATTCAACGATTGAACGGCAGTGTTCCACGGACCGTCTACAGTTGGACAAAGGACTGGCAGCGAATCTGCCGGCGCAGTGAATCTTTGGCCATCGTATTGGTCTAGAGCGTGACCGCAGTGTCGCTCGACCTGCAACTGTCTACGCTATACCTGTGCGAGACTCACTCAGGAATCCAGAGCAATTATGAATGTCCTGATCGTTGATGACGAACCCCAAGCCCGTGAACGCTTGACGCGGTTATTCGGGGAACTGGAGGGGTACACCGTGCTGGAGCCCAGCGCCACCAACGGCGAGGAGGCCCTGGCCCTGATCGAAAGCCTCAAGCCCGATGTGGTCCTGCTGGACATCGGCATGCCGGGCCTCGATGGCCTGCAGGTCGCGGCCCGCCTGTGCGAGCGCGAAGCGCCACCGTCGGTGGTGTTCTGCACCGGTGACGATGAATACGGCGCAGAGGCTTTCACGGACAGCACCCTCAGCCATGTAACCAAACCGATCCATCCCCATGCCCTGCGCGATGCCTTGCGCAAGGCTGAGAAACCCAGCCGTACGCAGTTGGCGGCGCTGACCCGGCCGGGCAGTGAAGGGGGTGGCCCGCGCAGCCATATCAGCGCGCGTACGCGCAAGGGCATCGAGCTGATCCCTTTGCCGCAGGTGATCTATTTCATCGCCGACCACAAATATGTGACGTTGCGCCATGAAGCAGGTGAAGTGCTGCTTGATGAGCCGCTCAAGGCCCTGGAAGATGAGTTCGGCGAACGCTTCGTGCGTATCCACCGCAACGCCCTGGTAGCCCGCGAGCGCATCGAACGCCTGCAGCGCACGCCGCTTGGGCATTTTCAACTGTTCCTCAAGGGCCTGGATGGTGATGCCTTGACTGTCAGCCGCCGGCATGTGGCTGGCGTACGCAAGATGATGCAGACGCTGTGATCCCTGCAGGGCCCTCATCTCCGGCAAACGGCGATGAGGGCGCACAAGGCAAAACTGGATCGTGACCCACATCTGCTAGCGAAACCGACGGAGCTGTTATCATCGGCGGTATTCCTAAGCATTGGGGCGTTCCATGTCCACTCGCGAAATCCGCATTGCCACCCGTAAAAGTGCCTTGGCCCTGTGGCAGGCCGAATACGTCAAAGCCCGCCTCGAACAGGCGCACCCTGGCCTTCGGGTGACTCTGGTGCCCATGGTCAGCCGCGGCGACAAACTGCTCGACGCGCCGCTGGCGAAGATCGGCGGCAAAGGCCTGTTCGTCAAGGAGCTGGAAACCGCCCTGCTGGACAATGAGGCCGACATCGCCGTGCATTCGATGAAGGACGTACCCATGGACTTCCCCGAAGGCCTGGGCCTTTACTGCATCTGTGAACGTGAAGACCCGCGCGATGCCTTCGTTTCCAACCATTTTCCCAGCCTTGAGGCTCTGCCTGCCGGTAGCATCGTCGGCACCTCCAGCCTGCGCCGTCAGGCCCAGTTGCTGGCGCGCCGCCCTGACCTGCAAATCCGCTTTCTGCGCGGCAACGTCAACACTCGCCTGGCCAAGCTCGATGCCGGTGAGTATGACGCCATCATCCTTGCCGCGGCGGGCCTGATCCGCCTGGGCTTCGAAGAGCGCATCACCGCCAGCATCAGCGTCGACGACAGCCTGCCGGCCGGTGGCCAGGGCGCAGTGGGCATCGAATGCCGTAGCGCAGACAGCGAGATCCATGCGCTGTTGGCGCCTTTGCACCACGCCGATACCGCTGACCGTGTGGTGGCCGAACGAGCGTTGAACAAGCACTTGAACGGCGGCTGCCAGGTACCGATTGCCTGCTATGCCGTGCTCGAAGGCGAGCAACTATGGCTGCGCGGGCTGGTTGGCCAGCCCAGCGGTGGGACCCTGCTGGTGGCTGACGCCCGTGCACCGCGGGCATCCGCCGAAACGTTGGGGGTGCAGGTGGCCGAAGACCTGCTGGGCCAAGGTGCCGCGGCCATTCTCAAGGAAGTCTACGGTGAGGCCGGGCACCCGTGAGCCCCTGGCGCCTGTTGCTGACCCGTCCTGAAGAGGACTGCGCGGCGCTGGCGCAGACGCTGGCAGCTGCCGGCATTGCCAGCGCCTGCCTGCCCTTGCTGGCGATCGAGCCAGTGCAACCGGACGCTCGGCAGCGCCAGCAGCTTGCCGGGCTAGGGCAGTGCCAGGCCATGATCGTGGTCAGTAAACCTGCAGCCAGGTTGCTGCTTGCGCAACTCGCACAAGCAGGGCTGCAGCCCCCTTCAGCCGGATGGTTCACTGTAGGTGAAGCCACGGCGGCGGTGTTGCAGTCTGCGGGGCTGACGGTGACTTACCCTGCACAGGGTGACGACAGCGAAGCCTTGCTCACGCTCCCGGCCTTGCACGAGGCTATGGCGGGGCCTGCGCCACGTGTCCTGATCGTGCGTGGTGTAGGGGGTCGCGAACTGCTGGCCGAGCGTCTTGCAGAGCAAGGTGCTAGTGTCGATTATCTGGAACTGTATCGTCGTTGTCTGCCGGTGTATCCGGCGGGCACGCTGGTGGGTCGCATCGAAGCGGAACGCCTGAACGGCGTGGTGGTCAGCAGTGGGCAGGGTCTTGAACACCTGCAACGGATGGCCGCTGCCGATTGGCCGCGTGTGGCGCGCTTGCCATTGTTCGTGCCGAGCCCCAGGGTGGCCGAGCAGGCCAGGGCCGCAGGGGCACAACAGATTGTGGATTGCCGTGGCGCGAGTGCCACGGCCTTGCTGGCAGCCGTGCAGCGCAGCGCTGCACCTGCCTCTTAAGGCGCTAAGCTCAGAGCGACGCGCCCCCATGCAAAGGATGGATACGTGAGCGAAACTGTCTTGTCCCACAATGATCAGCCGTCGGCGCAGGAGCCGACGCAACCCGTCACCCCCCCACCTGCCAAACGTTCCGGCACAGGCCTGGCCTTGCTGGCATTGTTGGTGGGTGCCGCTGGGGTCGCAGTGGGCGGGTGGGGTGTCTGGCAGGTGCGGCATCTGCAAGGCAGTGAGCTGAGCCAGGGTGAGCACCTCGAGGCGCTTAGCCAGCGTGCCGCTGCACTGCAGCAGCGCGAGCAACAGATCAGTGCCCAGTTGGCCAGCCTGCCGGCAGCCAGCGAACTGGAAGACCGCCGCCGCCTGGTGGCGCAGTTGCAGGGTGACCAGCAGCGCTTGAGCCAGCGGCTTGAAACCGTGCTTGGCGAAAGCCGCAAGGAATGGCGCCTGGCCGAGGCCGAGCACCTGTTGCGCCTGGCCACCCTGCGGCTTTCGGCCCTGCAGGACATCACCAGCGCCAAGGCCCTGGTCGAAGGCGCCGACGAAATCCTGCGCGAGCAGAGCGACCCTGGCTCGTTTGCCGCGCGCGAGCAGTTGGCGCGTAGCCTGGCAACGCTCAACAGCACCCAGCAGCCGGACCGTACCGGTTTGTATCTGAAGCTGGCTGCCCAGCGGGAGTTGGTGCAGCAGCTCAACGCCCAGTCGCCGGAATTCGACAGCGATGCCGATGCCCTCGGTGCTTTGACCGCCGATGGCGATGGCGCCAGCCGCCTGGCGCAGTGGTGGGCGGAGATTTCCAAGTACTTCCAGATCGATTTCAACGCCGACGACAACGTCCGTCCGTTGCTGGCCGGGCAGTCGCTCAACCAGTTGCGCCTGGCCCTGAGCCTGACCATCGAGCAAGCCCAGTGGGCTGCGCTCAATGGCGACGCCAAGGTCTACACCCAGGCGCTGGATGATGCGCGCAGTGTGCTGGTGGCCAATTTCAACGCTGACAACCCGCAGAGCAAGGCCATGCTCGAAAGCCTCAATGCGCTGGCCGAGCAACCGGTGTCGGTGGTTACCCCGGACCTGAGCGAAAGCCTGGCTGCGGTGCAGGCGTATATCCAGCGCCGCCATCTGCCTGCCGAGGGTGAGGGGGGCAAACCATGAAACGTGTGTACCTGCTGGCCGTGCTGGCGATCGTGATCGCTGCGGCACTGGGCATCGCGGTGGCCAAGCACAGCGGCTACGTATTGATTTCCTACGGTGGCTTCCGTTACCAGTCCGGGCTGTGGGCGGCGCTCGCGGCGCTGGTTGCCGTGCTCGCACTGTTGTGGCTGCTGCGCTATCTGGTTGGGCTGGTGCTGACGTCCAGTGGTGTGGTCAACCCCTGGTCGCGACGCAACCGCAGCCGTCGCATTCGCATCGCAATCGAGCAGGGCCAGCTGGACCTCGCCGAGGGTCGTTGGGCCAGCGCCCAACGTCACTTGCACCGCGCCGCCGAGGCCGAACGCCAGCCATTGCTGTATTACCTCGGTGCCGCGCGTGCGGCCAATGAACAGGGGCGAACGGAAGACAGGGACAACCTGCTCGAGCGTGCACTGGAGCGTCAGCCCCAGGCGGAACTGGCGGTCGCCCTGGCCCATGCGCAATTGCAGATGGACCGTGGCGAAAGCGATGGCGCCCTGGAAGCCCTGCTGGCCATGCAGGAGCGGCACCCGCACAACAATCAGGTCTTGCGCTTGTTGCAGCGCCTGTATCTGGAGCGCGGCGACTGGTCGGCGTTGATTCGCCTGTTGCCCGACTTGCGCAAGGGCAAAGTGCTGCCGGCCGAGGAACTCGCTGCACTGGAACAGCGTGCCTGGGGTCAGAACCTGGGGCTTGCGGCGACCCGTGGCGACGATGAGCAAAGCGCCCGTCAGTCGTTGGAGCGCGCCTGGCAACAGCTGACTGCGGCCCAGCGTCAGGAGCCCCGGTTGGTGCTGGCTTATGCCGAACAACTGCGCCAGGTGGGCGCTCAAGGCGAAGCCGAACAGGTACTACGCGCTGCCCTCAAGCGTGACTACGAAAGCCACCTTGCGCGCCTGTATGGCCTGGTGCGCGGCGATGATCCGGCGCGTCAACTGCAAACAGCCGAGGGCTGGCTCAAGGCGCATCCCCAGGACCCGAGCCTGTTGCTGACGCTTGGACGCCTTTGCTTGCAGAACCGCCTTTGGGGCAAGGCGCGCGATTACCTGGAAAGCAGCTTGCGCATGGAGCGCAACCCGGAAACCTGCGCCGAACTGGCCCGGCTGCTGGCTGGCCTCGGTGAGACCGAACGCAGTAACCAGCTGTTCCAGGAAGGCCTGGGCCTGCTTGATGAGCGGTTGTTGGCCCTGCCATTGCCCGAGGCCGTGCGCGCCTGAGAGGCCCCATGAGCCCGCACTGAAGGCGGGCTCATGGGGTGGTTGGTGAGTCTCGCGATACCTGTTTTCTTCTGTAATGCGCTTCGCAAGAAATTTCCCACAATGCGAGTGGAAATTTCTTCTACCCCTCAGTGACTTATCTCCCCTGTAGTGCCTTGAAACAAAGCACATCTTTCCTCTACCGTTCCAAGCCACTCAATTTGCCCCGGGACCACCACCTTTCATGTTGCCGGCCCGCTTGCGCACGTTTTTTCTACCGGCCTGCCTTGCCTCGTTGGCGGTGCTGGTCGCGTCCTTTTACCTGGAGCGCACCCTCGGTCTGGTGCCTTGCCCGCTGTGCTTCAGCCAGCGGTTTCTGTTGGGTGTGTATGCCATGATCTGCCTGTGTGCGGCCGTGCATGCGTCGGGCGTTGCGGCTGTGTGCCAGTATGCGCGAGCAGCCCTGGGCTGTTCGGCAGCCGGGGCCCTGCTGGCGGCCAGGCATGTCTGGATACAAGGGGAAATTGGTACAAGCCACGAGTGCCCGGCGCCTTTCTGGCATGTAGTGGAAAGCTCCTGGCGTGAAGCGGCCCGTCAACTCTTGCTCGGCGGCCCCGATTGCAGCTCGTTGACCTGGAGCTTTCTTGACCTGACCTTGCCCGAATGGAGCCTGCTGGCCTTCTTGCTGCTGGCAGTGCTGCCCTTGACCTGCCTGCTGGCGTATCGTTTCCGCACACTGGGCAAAGCTTGAGTTGGCGCGGCTGCGGTAGCCGGCACGACCAGTGGTGATACCCCAGGGTATTAAACACTTGTATGAACTTTGTCTGCTGCGTACCTTGAAGGGCAGCACGCGCGGGAATAATCTCCCAGCACGCATACCAAAAACACAACTGCTCGATGCCGTCCTGCTGATGTCACCTTTGTACCGCACGATCGGGGTGCGAGGTGCAGCGGCATCTACCCAGAAGGGAAGAGATCGCCATGCTCGATAGTTGTCAGAACGCCCAGGAACGCTGGGGTGGGGTTCACAAGCTGATCGACACCTGGCTCAAGGAGCGGGAGGAGTTGGTTCAGGCCTTCGGTGCCTTGCGCGATGCCAAGCCGGCATTTGCGGACAAGGACAAGAGCCGCGACTTTTGTGCGGTGCTTGTCGATTACGTGTCAGCCTGGCATTTCGAGGTCAGTGAACAACTGGTCACCGAGGCCAAGGCGTTTGGTGACCAGAAAGCGCTGAAGCTGGCTGAAGAGATCAACCCGCGGATCAATGACATTACCCAGATTGCGCTGGCTTTCAATGACCATTGCGAGAAAGGTGATTGCAAGGACACTGAGCGCTTCGCCGATAAACTCGGCAAGCTCGGCAGCCTGCTGCACGAACGCTTCGAGCTCGAAGACTGCCTGATCGAGGTGTTGCACAACGCGCACAAGGAAGAAGACGCGGTCCAGGCCTGAGGGTCGACGTCAGCCGCCGACCGCCAGCAGCTCGATTTCGAACACCAGAGGTGTATAGGGCGCGATCAGATTACCCGCGCCCTCGGCACCGTAGGCTTGTGCCGAGGGGATCACCAGGCGCCATTTCGCTCCTGCTTTCATGTGTGGCAACGCCACCTGCCACCCTTCGATGACCGAGTCCAGGCTGAACCACTGTGGCTGCAGGTTCTGATCGAACACCGTGCCGTCAGGCAACTTGCCTACATAGCGTACTTGCACCTTGCCCTTGCGGTTGGGCTGCGCGCCGATACCACTTTTCAGTTCACTGTAGAGCACGCCCTCAGGCAGCTCATGCACACCGGCGCGTGCGCGTTCATTGGCCATGAAACGCGCCTCGATAGCTTGCAGTTTTTCCACTTCGGCTTGCACGGCGGCGTTGTTCGCCTGTTCTTCATGCTGCTGAAGAATGGCTTGCATGCGAGCCTTGTCGAGTTTGAGGGGCTGGTTCTGATAGGACTGGCGAAGGCCTTCAACCAACGCCTCCAGCTGCAATCCAGGCACTTCCTGGCGCAGTCGCTCTCCAAGGCTTGCGCCCAGGCTGTAGGCCACGTCGTGATCGCTGGCAGGAGCCGTTTCGGGGGCGGCGAGTGCGATAGGAGCCGCCAGGCACAGGCCGATAAAAAGATAACGAGGCATGGTCAACTCCGAGCTCAAGAGCTGCGAAGTATGCCAGCCTTGTTGCTTCGATTTGCGTAAATGTCGGCAACGATTTGCTAAGCAACTACACTTTCACGCAGCTGCAAGACAACAACTTTGCCCAGGCATGCAACGCGGCGCCAACGATACTGTCAACATGCCCTAGCGGCGGTAGCAGCACAAGCATAGTATTAGCCGCAAACTCGTCAGCCAGGAGGTAAACCATGTCGGCCAAGAAGAAGCCTGTAAGTACGCCGTTACACCTGCTCCAGCAACTTTCGGGCAGCTTGCTCGAACACTTGGAAGATGCCTGCTCGCAAGCGCTGGCTGATGCGGAAAAACTGCTGGCAAAGTTGGAAAAGCAGCGCGGCAAGGCCCAGGAAAAACTGCACAACGGTCGCCTGAAGTTGCAGGACGCGGCCAAGGCAGGTAAAGCCAAGGCCCAGGGCAAAGCCCAGAAAGCCATTGGTGAACTTGAGTCGTTGCTCGACTCGCTCAAAGAGCGTCAGACGCAAACCCGTACTTATATTCAGCAACTCAAACGCGATGCCCAGGAAAGCCTGAAGCTGGCCCAGGGTGTAGGCAAGGTGCGTGAGGCTGCTGGCAAGGCACTGGACCAGCGGGCTGTGGCAGCCAAATCGGCTAAGCCAGCCACTGCAAAAGCGCCTGCCAGAGCAGCGGCCAAACCTGCAGCAAGGCCGGCCGCCAAAGCTGCCGCAAAAGCGCCTGCCAAGGCCGCCGCTGCCAAGGCGCCGTCGCGCGCTGCTGCCAAGCCTGCTGCCGTAAAAGCCCCGGCCAAGGCTGCGGCTAAACCTGCAGCCAAACCGGCCGCTGCCAAAGTGGCTGCAGCCAAGGCGCCATCGCGCGCTGCTGCGGCCAAGCCAGCTACCACCAAGGCCCCGGCCAAAACCGCTGCTGCCAAGCCTGCCGCCAAACCAGCCGCTTCCAAAGGGGCTGCGGCTAAACCGGCCGCGGCCAAAGCGCCGGCTAAAACCACTGCAGCCAAGCCCGCTGCGAAAGCTGCCGCCAAGCCTGCAGCCAAGCCCGCTGCGAAAGCTGCCGCCAAGCCTGCAGCCAAGCCTGCAGCCAAGCCAGCCGCCAAAGCTCCGGCCAAGGCTGCGGCCAAACCTGCCGCTGCCAAGCCGGTCGCCAGCAAACCGGCTGAAGCCAAGCCGGCTACGCCTGCGGTGACCAACTCGGCAGGCCCCGCTACCCCGGCGCCGTCCTCGGCACCGGCAAGCACCTCGCCTCAGACGCCGTCTTCGGCCTCCTGAAGCCCTGTGGCGGCGACTCGCAGCTGAGCCAGCGAGTCGTGGCCACGGACCTGGTCGGGCGCCAGCCTGGCCAGCCAATCGTCTGCGGGCTCAAGCGAGCCCGTGGGCCATTGCCTTGCGCATTCCTCAAGGCGTTGCAGCAAGCGCTTCTCCGCCTGCAGTTCCAAGCCCTTTACGTGCTCACGCAACGCCTCCAGGTGCAGGTCATGCTGTGCGGCCGTCCGCCATTGCTGGCGCAAACTGCGTAGCGGCGTTACCACTTCAGTTTGCCAAGGCTCGGCAATGGCGCGCAAAGCGTCGATTCGCCCGGCTTCTACGGCGACACCTCGGGTTTGCAGCCAGCTTGCGCACAGCAGCAGGCACACATCGCCCCCCTGGGCCTGAACGCTCAGGCAAGCCGCTTCGACTCCCGGCCGGGCATACAGGGCCAGGGCGTAATTCCACAGGTCGGTGTACATGATTCCACTTACGCTCCGGGTCGAGGAAGCTGGTAGACTCCGCGACCATCATGATCAGACTATCCAACCTCACTTTACAGCGTGGTCCGCAGCGCTTGCTAGAAGGCGCCGAGATGACCCTGCACGCCGGTCACAAGGCCGGCCTGATCGGCGCTAACGGCGCCGGAAAATCCAGCCTGTTCGCCTTGCTGCGCGGTGAGCTGTCGCCTGATGGTGGCGACTGCCAGCTGCCGGGTGACTGGCGCATCGCCCACATGCGTCAGGAGGTCGATACGCTCGATCGCCTGGCCGTGGACTATGTGCTCGATGGCGACGCGCGCCTGCGCAAGGTCCAGACCGAGCTCGCCGTGGCCGAGACGGCCCACGACGGCACGGCCCTGGCACGCCTGCACAGTGAGCTGGAAAGCGCTGACGGCTATACCGCCGATGCCCGTGCGCGCAAATTGCTGGCCGGTCTTGGTTTTACCAACGAGCAGATGGACCGCCGCGTCGGCGACTTCTCCGGTGGCTGGCGGATGCGCCTGAACCTGGCCCAGGCCCTGATGTGCCCATCCGACCTGCTGCTGCTCGACGAACCGACCAACCACCTGGACCTCGATGCGATCCTGTGGCTCGAAGACTGGCTCAAGGGCTACCCGGGCACGCTGTTGCTGATTTCCCACGACCGCGATTTCCTGGATGCTGTTGTCGACCATGTATTGCACGTCGAGCAGCGCAAGCTGAACCTGTACAAGGGTGGCTATACCGCCTTCGAACGCACCCGTGCCGAGCGCCTGGCGCAGCAGCAGCAAGCCTACGAGAAGCAACAGGCCCAGCGTGCGCACATGGAAAAGTACATTGCCCGCTTCAAGGCCCAAGCCACCAAGGCCCGTCAGGCGCAGAGCCGGATCAAGGCCCTGGAGCGCATGGAAGAGCTGTCGGCGGCGCACGTCGATTCGCCGTTCGACTTCGTTTTCCGTGAATCGCAGAAGATTTCCAGCCCGCTGCTGAGCCTTTCCGAAGGCTGTCTGGGCTATGGCGACAAGGCGATCCTCGACAAGGTCAAGCTGCAGCTGGTGCCCGGTGCGCGCATCGGCCTGCTGGGCCCTAACGGCGCCGGCAAGTCGACCCTGATCAAGAACCTTGCCGGCGAACTAGCGCCGCTGTCGGGCCGCCTGGTGCTGGGTGAGAACCTGGCAGTCGGTTACTTCGCCCAGCATCAGCTGGACTCGCTGGACGACAAGGCTAGCCCGCTGTTGCACTTGCAGCGCATTGCGCCGGCCGAGCGCGAGCAGACCCTGCGTGACTTCCTCGGCGGGTTCGACTTCCATGGCGACCGCGTGGACGAGCCGGTGGTGAATTTCTCCGGGGGCGAAAAAGCCCGCCTGGCGCTGGCCCTGATCGCCTGGGAGCGGCCAAACCTGCTGCTGCTCGACGAACCGACCAACCACCTGGACCTGGAAATGCGCCTGGCGCTGACCATGGCGTTGCAGGAGTTTGCCGGTGCCGTGGTAGTCGTGTCCCACGACCGCCACCTGCTCAAGAGCACCACCGACGATTTCCTGCTGGTGGCCGATGGCAAGGTCGATACCTTCGATGGCGACCTGGACGACTACAGCCGTTGGCTGGTCGAGTACCGGCAGCGCAGCGCACCGGCTAGCAACGCGCCGGCCAACCCGGACAAGACCGACAAGAAGGCCCAGCGCCAGGCCGCCGCTGCCTTGCGCCAGCAACTGGCACCGCACAAGAAGGCTGCCGACAAGCTGGAGGCCGAGCTCAACCAGGTGCATGCGCAACTGGCCGAGATCGAAACCGCCTTGGGCGACAGCGGCCTCTACGAGGTGGCGCGCAAAGATGAACTGCGCGACCTGCTGGCCCGCCAGAGCAAGCTCAAGCAGCGCGAAGGCGAACTCGAGGAAGGCTGGATGCAAGCCCTGGAAACGTTGGAGAGCATGCAGGCCGAGCTTGAGGCGCTGTCCTGAAGCCTGGGTTGGCGCAGGCTTGAGGGCTAGATCGCTATAGGATTTGCGGATGCCAGGCCGGGCATTTACAGCACACCCGAAATACCCGGCTTGCCTTTGAACTCTGCAAAATTCGCTGGTTATTTTTTCGCCAAAACCTTAGCTTAACGTTTTGCAACATATGTTCGAGCGAGGTGTGTGATGTCGATGGAAGTGTGGTTGGGCTTCTTTGCCGCGTGTTGGGTGATCAGCCTTTCACCCGGGGCCGGGGCGATCGCCTCGATGTCCAGCGGCCTGCAATATGGTTTCTGGCGCGGCTACTGGAACGCGCTGGGCCTGCAGATTGGCCTGGTCGTGCAGATTGCCATCATCGCAGCGGGTGTCGGCGCCATCCTTGCCGCTTCCGCTACAGCGTTCACCATCATCAAATGGTTCGGCGTCGCCTACCTGGTCTACCTGGCCTACAAGCAATGGCGCGCTTTGCCGATGGACATGACCGATGAGTCCGCCGTGCGTCCGATCGGCAAGCCGTTGAGCCTGGTGTTCCGAGGTTTCCTGGTCAACGTCAGCAACCCCAAGGCGCTGGTGTTCATGCTCGCTGTACTGCCGCAGTTCATCAACCCGCATGCTCCGCTGTTGCCACAATACGTGGCGATCACGGTCACCATGGTCACCGTCGACATGCTGGTGATGGCGGGTTATACCGGCTTGGCTTCGAGGGTGCTGCGCCTGTTGCGCACCCCCAAGCAACAGAAGCGTTTGAACCGGACGTTCGCGGGCTTGTTCATTGGTGCTGCCACGTTCCTGGCGACCTTGCGCCGCGCACCTGTCTGACCGATTTGCGGGGCCTTGCGCAGGCCCCTCATTTCTCTCGGTCCATCATCCCCTTGAGCAAGTCCAACGGCATCGGAAACACGATGGTCGATGTCTTGTCCCCGGCAATCGACCCCAGCGTCTGCATGTAGCGCAACTGCATGGCCCCCGGCTCCTTGCTGAGCATCTGCGCGGCCTGCATCAACTTCTCCGACGCCTGCAGTTCCCCTTCGGCGTGGATGACCTTGGCCCGGCGTTCACGCTCGGCTTCGGCCTGACGGGCAATGGCGCGGACCATCGATTCGTTGAGGTCGACGTGCTTGATCTCGACGTTGGCCACCTTGATGCCCCAGGCATCGGTTTGCGCGTCCAGCACCTGGCGAATATCCAGGTTCAACTGCTCGCGCTCGGCCAGCAGCTCGTCCAGCTCATGTTTGCCCAGCACCGCACGTAGCGTTGTCTGCGCCAGCTGGCTGGTGGCGACCAGGAAGTCTTCGACCTGGATGATCGCCTTCTGAGGGTCGAGCACGCGGAAATACAGCACCGCATTGACCTTCACTGACACGTTGTCGCGGGTGATCACATCCTGCGGCGGTACATCCAGCACCACGGTGCGCAGGTCCACCCGAACCATCTGCTGGATCACGGGGATGAGCAGGATCAGCCCTGGGCCTTTGACCTGCCAGAAGCGCCCCAGCTGGAACACCACGCCGCGCTCGTATTCGCGCAAGATACGAAACGCCGACAGCAGTAAGACGCCCAGCAGCATCAGCAGGGCGCCGAAACCCAATTGCATGAACATCGTCATTCTCCTTGCGCCGTAGGGGCAGCAGCGCTCACTTCGAGCATCACGCCATGACGCGCGGTGACCCGCACCTGCTGGCCGAGCTGCAAGGGCGTAGTGCACTGGACCTGCCATTGTTCGCCCTGGGCCATTACCGCGCCACAGAACGGATTGCCTGCCACCACCTGAGAGACACTCACCAAGCTGCCGACCAGGCCGGCATCACCGCTGACCAAGGCCCGCTTGCGAGCTTTGAGGGCCATGCCCAACACGCCACCGATCAACAATGCCGAGAGCACCGCCAGGCTCGCGATCAACGCCAGCGGAATGCCAAAGCCGGGGGCGTCGGTGTCTATCAGGATGACCGCGCCCACCACGAACGCCACGATGCCGCCAAAGCCGACCACACCAAAACTGGGCAGGAACGCCTCGGCGATCATGAATGCGATACCGAGCATGACCAGCGCGACACCGGCAAAGCTCACCGGTAGCAATTGCAGGGCATACAGCGCCAGCAACAGGCAGATGCCACCGACCACGCCGCCCACGCCGGAGCCAGGGTTCATGAACTCGAACAGCAGGCCATAGACGCCGATCATGATCAGGATCAGTGCCACGCTGGGGTTGGTGATCACGGCCAAGAGGCGCGTGCGCCAGTCCGGCAGATGCTCGGCCAGGTTGGCGTCGCGGGTCTGCAACTGGCGCGGCTGGTCAGCGGCGATCAGGGTCTTGCCGTCGAGCTGGCGCAGCAGGTCAGGCAGGTCGTTGGCCACGTGGTCGATCACCTTCTGCTTGAGCGCTTCGCTGGCCGACAGGCTTACCGCTTCGCGTACAGCCTTTTCCGCCCAGTCGGCGTTGCGCCCGCGCAGCTGCGCCAGGCCGCGGATATAAGCGGCTGCATCGTTCACCTGCTTGCGCGCAAGGGCTTGTTCATTGGTGTCGGGCTTGGCCTTGTCATCCTTTGGTGTACCTGCAGGGCCGCCAATCTGCACGGGGGTGGCGGCGCCGAGGTTGGTCCCCGGCGCCATGGCCGCCACGTGGCTGGCATACAGGATGTAGGTGCCAGCGCTGGCAGCACGGGCACCGCCTGGGGCAACGAAGGTCGCAACCGGCACGGGGCTGGCGAGGATGACCTTGATGATCTGGCGCATGGCGCTGTCCAGGCCGCCGGGTGTATCCATGCGGATCACCACCAGTTGCGCGCCTTGTTCCTTGGCATGATCCAGGCCGCGCATAACATAGTCGGCGCTGGCCGGCCCTATGGCATCGTCGATGCTCAGCACCCAGATAGCCCCGGGCGCAGCCTGGCTGCCCGGTGCAAAGCCAAGCATCAGCACCAATAACCACCAGCGCCAGCAGCGAGCGATCACCTGTCGTCACCTTGTTCGCTTCTATACCCCAAGTTTAGCCATGCCTACCCAGGCAGGGCCTAAAATTGGAGATGGGGGCGAAACCGGAGGTGCATCATGCGAATGGCCAAGACCCTGCAGCAGCGCCTGGACCAGGCCAACTGCGACTACGACATCATTCCCCATCCCCACTCGGCGACCAGCCTGGAATCGGCGCGTACGGCTGGTGTGCCGGCCGAGCGGGTTGCCAAGTCGGTCATGCTCGACGACCGCCATGGCAACTACATCATGGCGGTGCTGCCTGCCAATCGGCACCTGGACATGAGCAAGGTACGCATGTCTGGCGCCTGGCAACTGACCCGCGAAAGCGGCCTGCCGAGCTTGTTCGGTGACTGCGAGCGTGGCGCCATCCCGGCAATGGGTGACGCTTATCAGATAAAGATGCTGCTCGATTCGAGTCTTACCCGCCAGGGCGATGTCTACCTGGAGGCAGGTGACCACGATCACCTGATCCACATGAGCATGGAGCAGTACCTGAAACTGGTGCCGCAAGCCGAAGTACGCGAGCTGTGCTGATGTTCTCAAACCAATGCCGGGCTGGCGTCGTGGACGGCCCGCCCGGTACCCAGGAGGAAACATGGAAGCGCCTACCCACCACTTTTCCGAGCTGTTCAAGCAGTTGGGCTTGCCCGACGATCCTCAGAGCATCGATCAGTTCATCACCAGCCATTCACCGCTGAAAAACGAGATCAAGCTGGTGGATGCGCCGTTCTGGAGCGACTCCCAGCGCGCTTTTCTCAAGGAGAGCATCATTGAAGATTCCGATTGGGCAGTGCCCTTCGATCAACTCAACGAAGCGTTGCGCCGCCCCCGCAAATAAAGCGCCGAGCGGCACCTGACGAGTGATCGGCCGTTGCTATGCTCAGGAAAACAATAAGGGGATATGCGCGATGAAAGATCCCTACGCACCAGGTTTCTGGTGCACCGTGACCATCCTGGGCACCCTGACGGCCGGTTACTTCTACGGTATCCGCCATACACACCAGATGAGCCAGGCTGTGCAGTTTCTGTACGCTGCGGCGGCAGTCGCGGCGGCGGTCGCGCTGCTGGGCCTGACGTGGATCGCCTGGCAGCAACTGCACCTGAACAAGCGCGAGGTGATTCAGGGGCGAACATTGCTGACCATCTGGAACACCAAGGTAGCGCTACGCCGGGTAGAGACGGTTTTCGACCGGTATTTCTGGGGCAGCTATTGGCACTCGGGGCGCACCTTCGAGGAAGTGATGGGCGAGCTCAAGGGCACACCCCTGGAGCAAAGCCTGGATGCGCTCAAGCGCCAGTGCCGGGTGCTGGACCGCGAGATCCACGACCATCAGCATCACTGGCTGGCCAACGCCCGCGATCTCTCCAGTGTGGCCACTGCCATGGCACGCGAACGTTACCAGCTCGACCTGTGCGAGCCCTCGAGCAGTGGCCAAGGCAACACCGCAGTGCTCAATCGTGACCTTGAAGTGCTGGTTTACACCTGGTCGGCGCGCCTGCGCAGCTTCGACCATCAGTTGGACGAACTGGAGCGCGCCTACCATTGAGGGTGGTCATTCGCCGCGGATGTACTGCTCCAGCTGCAGGATCAGGCTGGCCTGTTCGGCGATGGTTTCCTTGACCAGGTCGCCGATCGACAGCAGCCCGAGCAGCTCGCCATTGCTGACCACTGGCAGGTGGCGCAGGTGGCGGTTGGTCATCAGGTTCATGCAGTACTCAAGATTCTGCTTGGGCTCCACCGTGACCACAGGCGCACTCATGATTTCCCGCACTGGCGTGGCCGCCGAAGAGCGCCCCTTGAGCACGAGCTTACGGGCATAGTCACGCTCGCTGACGATTCCCACTACCTGGTTGTTCTCCACGACCGGCAGCGCACCGACGTTTTTCTCCGCCAGCATTTTCAGGGCGTCGAGCACCGAGTCATCAGGGCCGATGGTGTAGACGGTCTGGTGCTGGGACTTGGTCTTGAGGATTTGTTCGACGTTCTTCATACAGGCCTCTGCGGGTGGAAAAAACGAGCTCTTGGAGTAACTAAAGCATCCGGCACGGAGGCCTGCACGGCAATGCAGGAAACGGCATCGAGTCGATTGAAAAACGTCATGGCTGAAGTCGGTGCGTGGTGAGGCAGTGGTCAGGCTTGAGGTCGCAGGTGGGATGTCGAATCGGATGGGGCAATATTCACGATAATCTGTGACAATGCATGTCAAGTTGCCATCACTCAGTCTTCTTTCGGCAAGGAGCCGCAATGCACCGTGTGTTTCGCCTTACAGCGCTAAGCTGTGCCTTCATCACCGCTGCCGGGTGCAGCACTCAGCAGATGGACACTATTTCCAAGAAAGTCAAAGACATTGGCAGGGACTACGGCATGCCGGTGCTCTGTGGTGTCGGTGTGGTGGCCGGTGGAGCTGCCGGTTACGCCCTCAAAGGCAAGGACGGCATCTTGCCGGGTGCTGCCGTAGGCGGCGCGGTGGGTTGCGTCGTGGGTTATGTCTGGCAGTCCCGACTGCAGGAGCTGGATCGCATCGCCAAGGAAGAAAACCTGAAGATCACCACCGAGAAGCTGACCGTGGCCTCGGCCGCCGTGGTAACCGCTGTGCCCGAGCAGGCAGGGTTGGTGACCCAGATCGAAGACAGCGGCATGTTCGCCACCGGCTCTGACCAGTTGACCCCAAGCGGCCAGCGCGCCGTGGCCAAGCTGGCGCAGATGTATGCCAAGCCTGCCGCCACCGATAAGCAGGCCGCCGCCAAGGAGTCGCAGGATCGTCGCCTGCTGATCGTCGGCCACAGTGATGCTGTGGGTAACGCCGAGTTCAACCAGAAGCTGTCTGAGCGCCGCGCCAAGACCGTGGGCAAGGTCATGCTGCAGGCGGGCATTCCCGCCAATGCGATCTACTACCAGGGGGCCGGAGCCTCGCGACCGATTGCCGACAACAGTGACCCGCTGTTGCGTGGCCAGAACCGCCGAGTGGAAATCGTCGAGCTGGCCAACGAACAGGCCCTGGTGATGCGGGCCCAGGCAGAGGCGAGCAACACGCGCTACCTGCACTATGGCACCTCGACCGCAGCCAAACCCAAGGCTGCCGGCAGCGCTCGGGCCAGTAGCACGCCGGCACAGGCCAAGCCGACCGGGCGGGAGACCGCAATGCCCGGTACGGGCGTCGCCAGCACCCCTGGCCGCACCAACCCCACGAAAGCCGCTGCCCGGCCGCAAGTCGATTTCGCTGGCACGCCGGTGGCCAGCTACAACTGGACCATGGCCCAGAGCATCAAGCCCAAACAGAGCGGTTTCACCTTGATCAGCAGCGCTTATGCCGCGCAGATGCCGATGTCGAGCTGTGAGGCCGACAGGCCGCGCAACGCTGGCGAGGTCCTGAGCATGGTCAACGACCAGCCGCTGCAGCGGCGCGCTACCAAAGACTACCTGCCCGGTTATAACAACCGCGTCTGGGCCAATCTGGTCAATGGGCACCTGGTGACGGTGTCGCCGGTATCGATCCTGCGCGAGAACGCCAAGGTCGATCGCCAGCCGATCCTTCAGCTGGTCGAAGATTACAAGCTGCCCACGCAGCACAAGCCACGCACGATGAAAGCCGTGGCCAACACCTATGAAGGCGAAAGCGAAGTGCTGTACCGGGTCTTCGCCAGTGATGCCCAGGCATCGATTTCCTGCATGGATATCGTGTTCAGCAAGGGCAATGCCCAGGCCAGTCAAGGTGCCTTGTTCTATGCCGCCGGCGGTGATGCTTTCGTCGCTGCTTACAAGCCGATCCCGGCCACCAAATAACCCAGTCAAGGACGTCCTGAATGGAAGACTTTTCGCTAGCTGCACTCAAATCATTGATTCTCGCCAATCAGTTGTTCACCGCCGGCCTCCTTTCGCTGCTGGTTACTGCGCTGATCGTGCGTAAATACTGGGAGGAGGTGTCCTACTTTCTCATCCGTGTCTGGCACAGCCTCCCCCTGATCGGTACGGTGGCCCGGCTGTCGCGCAAGCGTTCCTCGGTCGACAGCGATGGCTGGATCAACCACGAAGTGACCTTGTCCAAGCCGTACTACGGCCAGTACAAGAAGTACATGAAGGGCGTCAACGCCTACAATGCCTCCCTTGACTACCTCGCCAAGGCCGGTGAGGCCGGGCGCTCGCCGCGCCCGGGTTGGGTGCTGGTGCTGGTGCTGATGCTGGTGCTGATCGAGGCCATGGGTTTTGCCTACGTCCTGGCGGGCTGGATGAACATGGATGCTTCTACCAATGACCGCCATTGGCTGACCGCCGGCACTGCGATCCTGCTCGCCGTCGCCTCGGCGTTCTTCGCCGAAGCCGCCGGCCATACGTTGCACCACAACAGCCTGATCGCCCGTGCACGCCACTGGTGGCAAGGTGAAGAGCCTACCAAGCGCTCGCGTTCGCTGAAGGCTGGCAAGGCGATCAACCTGGAAGACTCTTTCTCCGACGCGGACAAGCCGGACTACGAGCAACTGCTGGTACGGGTGAAGGACGTCAATTCCAACGTCTCGCGCAAGTTCGTCTGGCTGGTGGTCTGTGGTGTGTTCGTGGCGGCCATGGCCGTGGGGGCATTCGTCGTGCGCTCGGCGACCCTGGACAGCATCGAGACCGAGATGGTCAACGGTATGCGCGCAGAGTCCGCTGCGCAAAGCTCCAGTGCAGGTTCCCCGTTTGACCTGCCAGCAGAATCCCAGGCCATCAACGATGAGGCCGACAACGCCACCATCGATGACAAGATGCAAGCGATACGCCAGGCCAGCCTGACCACCTACATCATGCTGTCACTGATCTACATCGCTATTCAGGGCATCAGCATCTGGCTGGCCAGCCGTTACTACTTTGCCGGCACCCACTCGCCAACCGCCTGGCGCCTGACCCACGAGTACGCCACCGCCGAGGAAATGCTCGACGCGATGGATCAGAAGCGTCATGCCATTGCCAGCCACGCCGACGACAAGCTGCGCCGCCTGCAGACCTCGCTGTCTGGCCGCGACCACACCGACGCCGCTGTGCTGCACGCGCTGGAAGGTGAGAACACCGCACATCGCAACTTCCTCGCCTACGTCGAGTACAAGGCCGGCAAGGTCGCGCCCCAGGCAGTCAAGCCAAAACCTAGCGTTGAAGCCGCTGCGCCAGCGCCTGCCGCGCAACCTGTAGCCCCCGCCCCGGTTGCGCAGCAGGCTGCTGTATTCGAGCCTGTCGCAGTGCCCTTGGCCGAGCCTGCCGCCCCTGCCGAAATCAAGGCTTCGGACTTCCACGACATGACTGGCCTGCCTGAAGAGAACCTGGCTGCCGCCAGCCGTGCGCTGAATGTCAGCGAGGCACAACTGCGTGACATCCGCGAGCAACAGCAGGCGCTCAAGGCGCTTGGCCTGTTCCCTGCGAAAAAGGAGGGCATGCTGTCATGAGGCTTGCCAAGGCCCTGATCCTTGCGCTGGCGTTGCCTTGCGCAGCACTGGCTGCTGAGCGCAATGACCTGCAGAGCTGCTACACGCGCAATGGTCTGGCTGACATCAAGCCTGCAGCGTCCGGGCGCGAGCTGGTGGTGATCATCGATCAGACCATCCCGATGCCTGAAGACCTGCAGCGCAGCAGCTGGGGCCAGATCGACCGGTTCGTTCAGCCGGGCGATCGCGTCAGGCTCTATACATTCTCAGCGTTCTTGCCGGGGGAGTATCAGCGCCTGGTGTACGCCGGTGAGCTGGACATGCCGTTGCAGGGCGAGGTTCGCGACGACGTCAACATGCGCAAGCTGAGGGGCCTGGATCAGTGCCTGGCGACCCAGAAGAAAGCGTTCCAGGCCGGCTTCGGCGGGCTGTTCGTCAAAGGGCTGCGTGACGCTCGCCAGGATATCCCCAAGAGCGAAATCATGAACACCTTGCGCCGGGTTGGTGAGGACATGAGCAAAGAGCAGGGTGTCCAGGAGCGGGTGGTGTATCTGATTTCGGACATGCTCGAGCATTCGGACTACACCAGCTTCTATGCGGCAAACCAGATCAAGCAGCTCAATGTCAGTAATGAACTCAAGCTGGCACAGAGCAAAGGGCTGTATGCGGACCTGCAGGGTGCCAGGGTGTATGTTTCCGGTGCAGGCCTGGTTACCGATGCGGTGAAGCATGCCTACCGATCGGGCAAGACCATGGATGCGTTGAACGATTTCTGGGCGCAATACCTGAATGCGTCCAACGCGACCCTGGAAGGTTTCGGCACGCCGAGCCTGAGTACTGAACTTCGCTAAGCAGGGAGGGGCTGCAAACCAGCCCCGGTCCGCCAACGAAAAAGCCCCGGGCGCAGGCCCAGGGCTTTTTGATATGGCGCACTCGGCGGGATTCGAACCCACGACCCCTGCCTTCGGAGGGCAGTACTCTATCCAGCTGAGCTACGAGTGCAACGCGCACGCATGATACCCATCTGATTCGATTGCGTCCATCGCCTTGATCTTTGTCCATTTTTCCTGATCCAGGCGCACTTGCGCGACGCACACCAGATTGCGCAATTTTTGCGCAATCACCTCGGCCCGATGCCTGCTCAGCCCGCCGATACCTATTTCGATGTCCAGCAAGTCATCTTGCTGGCTGACTTGCACGCTGTGCGGCGTCAGAAACTGCAGGGCGAACAGGTTGAGTACCCGGCACAGGGTATCCGGCTCGGCTTCGGCTTGCAGGCGATAGCACACGTTGCTGTGGCTACTGCTGGCGGCCCAGACATCGGTTCGGGGCAGGGGGCGTTCGAATGGGTTCATGCTGGTCTCCGCAAAGGTGGGAGAAATTCTGGCAGGTTGATGCCGGCTTTTTTTCGCTATTATTTGATGAATCAGCCGTTCAGGCGAATTGGTTGATTCGAAAAATATAAGCTTGGGGAATTTTTAATGCAAAGCGATCTGGATGCGTATGACCGGCGGATTCTCGAGCTTCTTCAGGAGGATGCGTCACTGTCCAGCGCGCAGATTGCCGAGCGCGTAGGGCTGTCGCAGTCGCCGTGCTGGCGCCGTATTCAGCGGCTCAAGGAAGAGGGGGTCATCCGGGGGCAGGTCACCCTGCTCGATCGCAAGAAGGTCGGCCTGAACACGCAGATCTTTGCCGAGGTGAAACTGAACGCCCATGGTCGCTCCAACTTCACCGAGTTCACCGAGGCGATCCGGGGCTTTCCAGAGGTGCTGGAGTGTTATGTGCTGATGGGGTCAGTAGACTTCCTGTTGCGTATCGTCACGCAGGATATCGAGGCTTACGAGCGGTTCTTCTTCGAAAAGCTGTCGAACGTACCGGGGATTCAGGAGGTGAATTCCATTGTGGCGCTGTCGGAGATCAAGTCCACCACCAGCCTGCCGCTGATGCGCTGATGCTGTCGCCGGCAAGCCGGCCCCCACTGGGTTTGCGCTGAGCTTGAGAGCCGCGGGGTAACCTGTGGGGGCCGGCTTGCCGGCGATGATGCACAAGGGGATGTCAGGCCTTGAGCAGATGTTTCCAGCCACGGCTCTGATCAATCGCACGGGCTTGTTCCACGCGGGCCTCCAGCAGCTCGCCAGGCTCTTCGGCCAGTGGCAGTTCAGCCAGCTCATGCAGCTTTTTCAGATCGCCATACAAGCGGTCCATCTGCGGCGCCTCGAGTACCTGGCGCGCATGGTGCAGCCAGGCCAGCAACTGTTCGATGCGCGGCAGTTGTTCTGCCAGGTCTTCCGGGCGTTGAGTGTAAAGCGGTAGCTTCAGCGCACGGCCTTCTTCGCCCAGCAGGTGTGCCACCCAGCTGGCCAGTTGCGCCTTGCCCTGGCGTTCGCCACGGCCCTTGCGCTCTGCGGTCCAGGCGCGGGCCAGCAGCCAACGTGATGTTTCCAGGGAGAATTGGCCCCAGCGCACGTCCTCAAGCTCTTCGAGGAACTGCTCTGGCGCGGCGCGACGGATGTCTTCGTCGTCATTGCCGGCCTGTACCAGCGGGCGCCAGTCTTCCAGCAGCGCGTCCAGGCTGGCGCGCAGGTCACGCGTGCTGGCACGCGGCGCGGCCTGGCCAAGGCTTGCGACCAGTGCACGCAGTTCTGCCAGGCACTGCACCCAGTCCTGCAGCAGGCGCCAGTGGCCATTGTGGCGATATTGCTCGGCCAGGCGCTGGCTGCTGCCCAGCAGTTGCCAGGCGAGGGCAGCGAAGGCATCGTCGACCGGCATTTCGGCGTCCAGTTCGGTGCTTGGCAGGCCCAGCTCATAGCTGTCCGGCTCCAGCAGTCGGTAGCCGCGCTCGGCCTTGCTGATGTCGCACGGCATCAGGGGCAGGCTGGCGGCCAGCTCGGCGGCCAGCTCCAGCAGTGCCTCGGGGGCACCTTCGCGCAGTTCCAGCTCCAGCTCGCAGATCTCTTCCTTGCGCTTGCCGGCAATCACGAAGCCCTGGTCCAGCGCTGCCTCGATCACTACTTTGCTCTTGCCGCGGCCCCAGGCGATCTCAGCGAATTCGCGGGTGAAGTCGGTGGTGAACAGCGGTTTGATGGATTTTTTGTCAAGTTCGGCCAGTTGCTCAGGCCAGCAGGTGGCGTCGAGCTTTTTCAGGTCGAGTTTGACTTTGTCCAGGTGCCACTCGTATTCGTTGCGTTCGGACAGGCCGGCGACGCTTTGGCCACGGCACTTCAAGGTCTGGATGATCACCTCGCCGTCGCGGCGCAGGCGCAGCGCCACTCGGGCAGCAGAAAGGTCGCGCTCAGGGGTGTCGAAGTACTGGTTGAGCAGCTCGCGGGTCTGCCAGCCGGACTTGTTGCGCTTTTTCAGCAGAGGGTGCTCGCGCAGTGCGGCCAGGGTGTCGCGGCTGGCGCGGAGCTTGAGTTCGGTTTCTTTGTGCATCGCAGGCTCGAAGAGGGGCGTGATTGCCGTGCAGTCTACAGCAGTGTGCCGGCAACGGTTTATTCCTTACGGCGGATGGCCCTATGATGGGCAATGCTTCCGAGGAGTTCGCGCATGCCGTTGCCCACGCTGAAAGACCAGTTTGCCGCTTTGATCGCCGCGCCCTCGGTCAGCTGCACCCAACCTGCCCTGGACCAGTCCAACCGCCAGGTCATCGACCTGCTGGCAGGCTGGTTGGGCGACCTGGGGTTCAGTTGCGACATCCAGCAGGTCAGCCCAGGCAAGTTCAACCTGTTGGCCAGCCGTGGCACTGGCCCGGGCGGGCTTGTGCTGGCTGGCCACAGCGACACCGTGCCGTATGACGAGCAGTTGTGGACGAGCGACCCACTCAAGCTGACCGAGGCCGATGGCCGCTGGGTGGGCCTGGGCAGCTGCGACATGAAGGGTTTTTTCGCCTTGATCATCGAAGCGGTGATTCCGTTGCTGGAGCATGACTTCAAGCAGCCGCTGCTGATCCTCGCCACCTGCGACGAAGAAAGCTCGATGTCCGGTGCCCGCGCCCTGGCCGAAGCGGGTCAGCCGCTTGGCCGTGCGGCGGTCATCGGTGAGCCGACCGGCTTGCGCCCGGTCCGCATGCACAAGGGTATCCTCATGGACCGCATCGACATTCTCGGGCGCAGCGGCCATTCCTCTGACCCAAGCCTTGGCCGCAGCGCGCTGGAAGCCATGCACGCGGTGATGGGTGAGCTGATGGGCCTGCGCCGGCAATGGCAGGACACCTACCGCAACCCGCAATTCACCGTGCCCACGCCGACCATGAACTTTGGCTGCATCCACGGTGGCGACAACCCCAACCGTATCTGCGGCCAGTGTGCCCTGGAGTTCGACCTGCGCCCACTGCCAGGCATGGATGTAGAGCAGTTGCGTGCGGCCATCCGTGAGAAGCTTCGGCCGGTGGCCGAGCGCCATGAGGTGCGTATCGACTACGCGCCGCTGTTCCCCGAGGTGCCACCGTTCGAACAGGCGGCCGATGCCGAACTGGTGCAGGTGGCCGAGCGCTTGACCGGCCATCGCGCCGAAGCGGTGGCGTTCGGTACCGAAGCGCCTTATCTTCAGCAACTGGGTTGCCAGACCATCGTTCTTGGCCCTGGCGACATTGCCTGTGCCCACCAGCCGGGCGAATACCTGGAAATGTCACGAATCGAGCCTACCGTGCGTCTATTGCGTGACCTGATCCGGCACTATTGCCTGAATTAAACGTCCACCCTGCTGATTCGTCTTTGCCTAGAGGAGACCGCGCGTGACCGCAAGCCTGTTCCGACGATGATCCTGAACGCCGTGTGATCCAACGTTCTCCGTCCACTTTATCCACAGGCCCTGTCATGCCCGATTACGTCAACTGGCTGCGTCATGCCTCCCCGTACGTCAATGCTCATCGCGACTGCACCTTTGTGGTCATGCTCCCCGGCGATGGGGTGGAACACCCGAATTTCGGCAATATCGTCCATGACCTGGTGTTGCTGCACAGCCTGGGCGTGCGCCTGGTGCTGGTGCATGGTTCGCGCCCGCAGATCGAGAGCCGGCTGGCCGCCCGTGGCCTGACCCCGCACTATCACCACGGCCTGCGCATCACCGATGCCGCAACCCTGGACTGCGTGATCGACGCCGTGGGTGCCTTGCGCCTGGCCATCGAAGCGCGCCTGTCGATGGACATCGCCGCCTCGCCGATGCAGGGCTCACGCCTGCGCGTGGCCTGCGGCAACCTGGTGACTGCCCGCCCTATCGGCGTGCTCGAAGGGGTGGACTACCACCACACCGGTGAAGTACGGCGCATCGACCGCAAAGGCATCAGCCGCCTGCTTGACGAGCGCTCGATTGTGCTGCTTTCGCCGCTGGGCTATTCGCCGACCGGTGAGATCTTCAACCTGGCCTGCGAAGACGTGGCCACCCGCGCCGCCATCGAATTGGGTGCCGACAAGCTGTTGCTGTTCGGCGCCGAACCCGGGCTGCTGGATGAGAGCGGCAAGCTGGTGCGTGAGTTGCGCCCGCAGCAGGTTGCACCACACCTGGCGCGGCTGGGCAGTGATTACCAAGGCGAGTTGCTCGATGCCGCCGCCGAGGCCTGCAAGGGCGGCGTGGCGCGTAGCCACATCGTCAGCTATGCCGAGGACGGCGCACTGCTCACCGAGCTGTTCACCCGCGGCGGTGGCGGCACGCTGGTGTCGCAGGAGCAGTTCGAAGTGGTGCGCGAGGCGACCATCGAGGATGTGGGTGGTTTGCTGGAGCTGATCAGCCCGCTGGAAGAGCAGGGCATTCTGGTGCGACGCTCACGTGAAGTGCTGGAGCGTGAGATCGAGCAGTTCAGCGTGGTCGAGCGCGAGGGCATGATCATCGCGTGCGCGGCGCTGTATCCGATTGCCGATTCCCAGGCTGGTGAGCTGGCGTGCCTGGCAGTGAACCCGGAGTACCGCCATGGCGGGCGCGGTGATGAGCTGCTGGAGCGGATCGAGAGCCGGGCGCGGGCGTTGGGGTTGAATACCCTGTTCGTGCTTACCACCCGGACCGCGCACTGGTTCCGCGAGCGAGGCTTTGCCCCCAGTGGGGTAGAGCGGCTACCGTCGGCGCGAGCATCGCTGTACAACTACCAGCGCAATTCGAAAATTTTCGAAAAGTCTCTGTAGGCCAGGGAATCGAGTGCCCTGCCAACCCATGAAAAACGCCGCCCCAGAGGGCGGCGTTTTCATTTACACGGTATGCAGATACCAGTTGTACTCGAGGTCGGAGATCGAATGCTCGAACTCCTCCAGCTCGCTCTCCTTGCACGCGACGAAGATGTCGATGTACTTCGGATCGATGTACTTGTTCAGGATCTCGCTGTCGTCCAGCTCGCGCAGGGCATCGCGCAGGTTGTTCGGCAGGCTCTGCTCCAGCTGCTCGTACGAGTTGCCTTCGATCGGCTCACCCGGCTCGACCTTGTTGGTCAGGCCATGGTGCACACCAGCCAGTACGGCGGCCATCATCAGGTACGGGTTGGCGTCGGCGCCGGCCACGCGGTGTTCCAGGCGTACGGCGTCGGGCGAACCGGTCGGCACGCGCAGGGCCACGGTACGGTTGTCCAGGCCCCAGCTCGGCGCGTTCGGCACGTAGAACTGGGCGCCAAAGCGACGGTACGAGTTGACGTTCGGGCAAAGGAACGCCATCGACGCAGGCAGGGTCTCGAGCACACCGCCGACAGCATGACGTAGCGCGGCGTTCTGCTCGGGATCCTCGCTGGTGAAGATGTTGTTGCCATCCTTGTCCAGCACGGAAATGTGTACATGCAGGCCGTTGCCTGCCTGGCCCGGGTAGGGCTTGGCCATGAACGTGGTGTCCATTTCATGGTCGTAGGCGATGTTCTTGATCAGGCGCTTGAGCAGCACTGCATAATCACAGGCCTTGAGCGGGTCGGGGACGTGGTGCAGGTTGACTTCGAACTGTGCCGGGGCGCTTTCCTTGACGATGGCGTCGGCCGGAATGCCTTGTTCCTTGGCGCCTTCGAGGATGTCCTGCAGGCAATCGGCGTATTCGTCGAGGTCGTCGATCAGGTATACCTGGGTCGACTGCGGGCGCTTGCCCGAGATCGGCGAGCGTGGTGGCTGTGGGCGGCCGTTCACGTTCTCCTGGTCGATCAGGTAGAACTCCAGTTCGAACGCGGCGCAGATGGTCAGGCCCAGGTCGTCGAACTTGCTCACCACCTGACGCAACACTTCACGAGGGTCGGCGAAGAACGGCTCGCCTTCAAGCTCGTGCATGGTCATCAGCAACTGGGCGGTCGGGCGTTTCTGCCACGGCTCGTTGCAGAGCGTGTCCGGGATCGGATAGCAGATGCGGTCAGCATCGCCGATGTCCAGGCCAAGCCCGGTGCTTTCGACGGTGGACCCGTTGATATCGAGGGCGAAGAGGGAGGCCGGCAGGTTGATGCCTTTCTCGTAAACCTTGTGGAGGCTGGTGCGCTCTATGCGCTTGCCGCGCACCACACCATTCATATCTGCAATCAGAAGGTCAACGTAGAGAACCTCAGGATGTTCCTTAAGGAACGCGTTCGCTTCGTTAAGCTGAACGGCACGCGGGGGTACCGACATGATGCAACACCTTTGTTGTTAAAAATATCAATCAAGGGGGGCTTGCAGGACCAGTCAATCGAAAAGCCTTACTGATGTCAAGCCAACCCCATGATGCCCTGAAATGGCACATCGACGGCAGATTTGCTGCATATCGGGGCGTGCCATTATCCGCTATTTCCCTGACAAAGGGCTATCTCCGACAAGCCGTGTTTTATTTTTTACGGAGGTGTTGTGTAAAAAAATGAACAAGGCTAAGCTCGGTCTCAACCCAAAACACAATAATACGAGGGTCACATGGTCCGCTTGTCGCGACCTGAAAGCGCTGCCTGTGCAGTGCGCTCGGGTATCCCTGCCGTTCCGGCACGCATCAATTGCGCGGTGGTCGCACTGGCCGCAATAATTGACGCTTTGCGCTTCTGGACTACCCCTCGTAGCGCCGTTTCGCTTCCTTTCTTGTATTCCTGCCCTTCGAACTCATTACGGACACGCTTGTTTCCAGTGTATCCACTGTGCTCCTGCGTGGGGGTTTTTGCTTTAGCAACCCACTCCATCCAGAATCAATGCGCGGACCACATTACCTCCTGAGGTATCTATGAGTAACAACCTCGACCAGCTCACCGATTGGTTGAAAGAGCACAAGATCACCGAAGTCGAATGCCTGATCAGTGACCTGACTGGCATCACCCGCGGCAAGATCTCGCCGACCAACAAGTTCATCGCCGAGAAAGGCATGCGCCTGCCCGAGAGCGTGTTGCTGCAGACCGTGACCGGCGATTACGTCGATGACGACATCTATTACGAACTGCTCGACCCGGCCGACATCGACATGATCTGCCGGCCCGATGAAAACGCTGTGTTCCTCGTGCCGTGGGCCATCGAGCCTACCGCCCAGGTGATTCACGACACCTACGACAAGAAGGGCAACCCAGTCGAGCTGTCGCCGCGCAACGTACTGAAGAAAGTCCTGCAGCTTTACGCCGACAAGGGCTGGCAACCGATCGTCGCGCCAGAGATGGAGTTCTACCTGACCAAGCGCAGCGAGGACCCGGACTTCCCGCTGCAGCCGCCGGTAGGTCGTTCAGGCCGCCCGGAAACCGGCCGCCAGTCGTTCTCCATCGAAGCGGCCAACGAATTCGACCCGCTGTTCGAGGACGTCTACGACTGGTGCGAGCTGCAGCAACTGGACCTCGACACCCTGATTCACGAAGACGGCACGGCGCAGATGGAGATCAACTTCCGTCACGGCAACGCCCTGCACCTGGCCGACCAGATCCTGGTGTTCAAGCGCACCATGCGCGAAGCGGCGCTCAAGCACAATGTAGCCGCCACCTTCATGGCCAAGCCCATGACCGGCGAGCCGGGCAGCGCCATGCACCTGCACCAGAGCGTGGTCGATTCGGTCACCGGCAAGAACATCTTCAGCAATGAAGACGGCAGCATGAGCGAGCTGTTCCTGCACCACATCGGTGGCCTGCAGAAGTTCATCCCCGAGGCGCTGCCGCTGTTTGCCCCGAACGTCAACTCGTTCCGCCGCTTCCTGCCAGACACTTCGGCCCCGGTAAACGTCGAGTGGGGCGAGGAAAACCGCACCGTCGGCCTGCGCGTACCGGATGCCGGCCCACAGAACCGTCGCGTCGAGAACCGCCTGCCAGGCGCCGATGCCAACCCTTACCTGGCCATCGCTGCGAGCTTGCTGTGCGGCTACATCGGTATGGTCGAAGGTATTGCCGCCAGCGCGCCGGTGCAGGGGCGCGGCTACGAGCGGCGCAACCTGCGCCTGCCGCTGACCATCGAGGACGCCTTGGAACGCATGGAAGTCAGCCGCGCGCTGACCCAGTACCTGGGCAAGAAATTCATCACCGGCTACGTTGCCACCAAGCGCGCCGAGCATGAGAACTTCAAGCGCGTCATCAGCTCTTGGGAGCGTGAGTTCCTGCTGTTTGCTGTGTGATCAACCCCTGAGGCCGCCCGCCGGCGGCCTGTGGACCCTGGAGAAGCACATGAGCGTCAAAAACCCGCAAACCCGTGACTGGCAAACCCTGAGCGGCGAGCACCACCTTGCACCTTTCAGTGACTACAAGCAGCTGAAGGAAAAGGGGCCGCGCATTATCACCAAGGCGCAGGGTGTGCATTTGTGGGACAGCGAGGGGCACAAGATCCTCGACGGTATGGCCGGCCTGTGGTGCGTCGCGGTGGGTTATGGCCGTGAAGAGCTGGTGCAGGCTGCCGAAAAGCAGATGCGCGAACTGCCGTACTACAACCTGTTCTTCCAGACGGCCCACCCGCCTGCGCTGGAGCTGGCCAAGGCCATCACCGACGTGGCGCCCGAGGGCATGACCCATGTGTTCTTCACAGGCTCCGGCTCCGAAGGCAATGACACCGTGCTGCGCATGGTCCGCCACTACTGGGCGCTCAAGGGCAAGCCGCAGAAGCAGACCATCATCGGCCGCATCAACGGCTACCACGGCTCGACCGTCGCCGGTGCAAGCCTGGGCGGCATGAGCGGCATGCACGAACAGGGCGGTCTGCCGATCCCGGGCATCGTGCATATTCCGCAACCGTACTGGTTCGGTGAAGGCGGCGACATGAGCCCGGACGATTTCGGGGTGTGGGCGGCCGAGCAACTGGAGAAAAAGATTCTGGAAGTGGGCGAGGACAACGTCGCAGCTTTCATCGCCGAGCCGATCCAGGGCGCCGGCGGCGTGATCATCCCGCCAGAAACCTACTGGCCGAAGGTCAAGGAGATCCTCGCCAAGTACGACATCCTGTTCGTCGCTGACGAAGTGATCTGCGGTTTTGGCCGTACCGGCGAGTGGTTCGGCTCCGACTACTACGATCTCAAGCCCGACCTGATGACCATCGCCAAAGGCCTTACTTCCGGTTACATCCCCATGGGCGGTGTGATCGTGCGTGACAAGGTGGCCAAGGTGCTCAGCGAAGGCGGAGACTTCAACCACGGTTTCACCTATTCCGGCCACCCGGTGGCGGCTGCGGTAGGCCTGGAAAACCTGCGCATCCTGCGCGACGAGAAGATCATCGAGAAGGTCCGTACGGAAGTGGCACCCTACTTGCAAAAACGTCTGCGTGAGCTGCAGGACCACCCGCTGGTGGGCGAGGTACGCGGCCTGGGCCTGCTCGGCGCGATCGAGCTGGTCAAGGACAAGGCCTCCCGTAGCCGTTACGAAGGCAAGGGTGTGGGCATGGTCTGCCGCAATTTCTGCTTCGACAACGGCCTGATCATGCGCGCGGTGGGTGACACCATGATCATCGCTCCACCCTTGGTGATCAGCCATGCAGAGGTGGACGAGCTGGTGGAAAAGGCGCGCAAGTGCCTGGACCTGACCCTCGAAGCGATCCGTTGAGCGCCTGCTAGGCTAGCGATGTGACATTAAGTCGTTACAAGGGGATGGTTTCCTTGAAACAGCGCCTTGTAACTTGCCAGACTAGCGGCTGTTTCAGTCGCCCGGCGCTCTGCACGGTAGGTTCTGGCTGCTGAACAGATGGCTAAATAAAAAATTCTGGAGCATGACGCATGAAGAAAATGGGCAAGACGTTGCTGGCCGCCGCCCTGATGGGTGCCATGGCCACCGCTGTACAGGCTGAAGACAAGGTGCTGAACGTCTACAACTGGTCGGACTACATCGCTCCGGACACCATCGCGAAGTTCGAAAAACAGACAGGCATCAAGGTCAAGTACGACGTCTTCGACAGCAACGAAACCCTGGAAGCCAAGCTGCTGGCGGGCAAGTCCGGCTATGACGTGGTCGTGCCGTCCAACAACTTCCTGGCCAAGCAGATCAAGGCGGGGGTCTACGAAGAGCTCGACCGCTCCAAGCTGCCGAACTGGAAGAACCTCGACGAAGACCTGCTCAAGGCCGTCGGTGACGCCAGCGACAAAGGCAACAAGCACGCCTTCCCTTACATGTGGGGCTCGATCGGCATCGGCTACAACCCGGAGAAGGTCAAGGCCGCGCTGGGCGTCGACAAGATCGATTCGTGGGACGTCGTGTTCAAGCCTGAGAACATCGAGAAGCTCAAGAGCTGTGGCGTGAGCTTCCTCGACGCCCCGACCGAAATGCTGCCAGCCGCGCTGCACTATCTGGGCCTGCCTAGCGACAGCACCAAGAAAGAAGACCTGAAGAAGGCCGAGGACCTGTTCCTGAAGATTCGTCCTTCGATCACCTACTTCCACTCGTCCAAATACATCGGCGACATGGCCAACGGCAACATCTGCGTGGCCGTCGGGTACTCGGGTGACCTGGAGCAATCCAAAGCCCGCGCACACGAAGCCGGCGACAAGGTCAAGGTCGACTACATCATCCCGAAAGAAGGCGCTGGCACCTTCTACGACATGGTCGCCATCCCCAAGGATGCCGAGCACAAGGACGCCGCCTACAAGTTCATGGACTTCCTGATGCAGCCGGAAATCATGGCCGAGATCACCAACGCCGTACGTTTCCCGAACGGTAACGCTGCTGCGACCCCGTTGGTGGACAAGGACATCACCAGCGACCCGAGCATCTATCCACCTGCCGACGTGAAAAAGCACCTGTACGCGATCGCCGCGCCAGAAGCTGCTGCCCAGCGTCTGATCACCCGCAGCTGGACCAGGATCAAGTCGGGCAAGTAAGCCCGATGCAAGACCTCTGGGCCGGGGTTTTCCGGCCCAGAGCCGGTGAATGGCAATTGATGATTGCGGCATCGTGGCTGCGAGGGTAAGTTGCGCGCCGGTTTTGCGTGCGCGGCAGCGCTGCGCCGTTACCAAGGCACTGATTGTGAGGACCACCCACTTGTCTATTTCTGTATTACGCAAAGCCTTGATGGCTGGAGCGGGCCTGACGCTGGCATGCAGCGTCCAAGCGGCGCCTACGGTGCACTTCTACAACTGGTCCGACTACATTGGCCCGACCACGCTCGAAGACTTCGAGAAAGCCACGGGTATCAAACCTGTGCAGGACGTGTTCGACTCCAACGAAACCCTGGAAGGCAAGCTGCTGGCCGGCAACACCGGTTATGACGTGGTAGTGCCGTCCAACCATTTCCTCGGCAAGCAGATCAAGGCGGGCGCGTTCCAGAAGCTCGACAAGAACCTGCTGCCCAATTATTCCAACCTGGACCCGGCGTTGATGAAGCGCCTGGAAAAGAACGACCCAGGCAACCAGTACGCCGTGCCTTACCTGTGGGGCACCAATGGCATCGGCTACAACGTCGACAAGGTCAAGGCGGCACTGGGCGTGGACACCATCGATTCCTGGGCCGTGCTGTTCGAGCCCGAGAACATGAAGAAGCTCTCCCAATGCGGCGTGGCGTTCCTGGATTCGGCGGATGAAATGCTGCCGGCGGTGCTCAACTACATGGGGCTGGACCCCAACAGCACCAACCCCAAGGACTACGAGAAGGCCGAGCAGAAGCTGCTGGCGGTACGCCCGTACGTAACCTACTTCCACTCGTCCAAGTACATCACGGACCTGGCCAACGGCGACATCTGCGTCGCGGCAGGTTTTTCCGGCGATGTGTTCCAGGCCAAGGCCCGCGCTGAAGAAGCGAAGAAGGGCGTGAACCTGGCCTACGCGATTCCCAAGGAAGGCGGCAACCTCTGGTTCGACGTGCTGGCAGTCCCCAAGGACGCCAGGAACGTCAAAGAGGCTCACGCCTTCATCAACTATTTGCTGAAGCCTGAGGTTATCGCCCAGGTCAGTGATTACGTCGGTTACGCCAACCCGAACCCCAAGGCTGGCGACCTGATGGACCAGGCCGTGAGGACTGACGCCGCGGTTTACCCACCGCAGGAAGTGCTGGACAAGATGTTCGTCAACAGTGAGTTGCCACCGAAGGTGCAACGTTTGATGACCCGCAGCTGGACCAAGGTCAAGTCGGGCAAGTAACAATCCAGGCCCGCCGCCAAAGCAGGGGCGGGCACACAAATCTTGTTGGGAGTTTCACTCATGGCAGTTGCCTCCGGTGCCTATAAGAAAGCCCTCGAGGGTGGCCAGCAACCCAAGCAGGTGTTGGTCAAGATCGACCGGGTCACAAAAAAATTCGACGAAACGGTAGCGGTGGACGATGTGTCGCTGGAGATCCGCAAGGGCGAAATTTTCGCCCTGCTCGGTGGCTCCGGTTCGGGCAAGTCGACCTTGCTGCGTATGCTGGCCGGTTTCGAGCGCCCGACTGAAGGGCGTATTTTCCTCGATGGCGTAGACATCACCGACATGCCGCCCTACGAGCGGCCGATCAACATGATGTTCCAGTCCTACGCGCTGTTCCCGCACATGACCGTGGCGCAGAACATCGCCTTCGGCTTGCAGCAGGACCGGATGCCCAAGGCCGAGATCGACGCCCGCGTGGCCGAGATGCTCAAGCTGGTGCACATGACCCAGTACGCCAAGCGCAAACCGCACCAGCTCTCCGGTGGTCAGCGTCAGCGTGTGGCCTTGGCCCGTTCGCTGGCCAAGCGCCCCAAGCTGTTGCTGCTCGACGAGCCAATGGGCGCGCTGGACAAGAAGCTGCGCTCGCAGATGCAGCTGGAACTGGTCGAGATCATCGAGCGCGTGGGCGTGACCTGCGTGATGGTGACCCACGATCAGGAAGAGGCCATGACCATGGCCCAGCGCATTGCCATCATGCACTTGGGCTGGATTGCCCAGATCGGTTCGCCTGTGGATATCTATGAGACGCCCACCAGCCGCCTGGTGTGCGAGTTCATCGGTAACGTCAACCTGTTCGAGGCCGAAGTGATCGACGATGCCGAAGGCCATGCGCTGATCGCCTCGCCGGAGCTCGAGCGCAAGATCTACGTTGGCCACGGTGTGTCCACTTCGGTTGAAGACAAGCACATCACCTACGCCCTGCGCCCGGAAAAAATGCTGGTGACTACCGAGCAGCCGGATTTCGAGCACAACTGGTCGCGCGGCAAGGTCCATGACATCGCCTACCTGGGCGGCCACTCGGTGTTCTACGTCGAGCTGCCCAGCGGCAAGGTGGTCCAGTCTTTCGTCGCCAACGCCGAGCGCCAGGGCACCCGCCCGACCTGGGGCGATGAAGTGTACGTCTGGTGGGAAGACGACAGCGGCGTGGTACTGCGGTCATGAAACTGCGCAAGCTCAAGCGAGCCTTCCAGCGCCTTATCCCCGAGGGGCGGCACCTGGTGATCGGCGTGCCGTTCATCTGGCTGTTCCTGTTCTTCATGCTGCCGTTCTTCATCGTGCTGAAGATCAGCTTTGCCGAAGCCGACGTGGCGATCCCGCCGTATACCGAGATCTACAGCTACGTCGAAGACAAGGTGCAGCTGGTAATCAACCTGGCCAACTATGGCCTGTTGACCGAGGATGAGCTGTACATCTCGGCCTATCTGGGCTCGCTGAAGATGGCCTTCATCAGCACCGTGCTGTGTTTGCTGATCGGCTACCCGATGGCCTATTCGATTGCCAACGCACGCAAGGAAACCCAGACCGTGCTGTTGCTGCTGATCATGATGCCGACCTGGACCGCGATCCTGATCCGCGTCTATGCCTGGATGGGCATCCTCAGCAACAACGGCCTGCTCAACGGGTTCCTGATGTGGACCGGGCTGATCGACCAGCCGTTGCAGATCCTCAACACCAACCTGGCGGTGTACATCGGCGTGGTCTATTCGTACCTGCCGTTCATGATCCTGCCGCTGTTCGCCAACCTGGTAAAGCACGACCAGAGCCTGCTCGAAGCCGCATCGGACCTGGGTTCGAGCACCTTCAACAGCTTCTGGAAGATCACCGTGCCGCTGTCGAAAAACGGCATTATCGCCGGCTGCATGCTGGTGTTCATCCCGGTGGTGGGCGAGTTCGTCATTCCGGAACTGCTGGGCGGCCCGGAAACCCTGATGATCGGTAAGGTGCTGTGGCAAGAGTTCTTCAACAACCGTGACTGGCCGGTGGCCTCTGCCCTGGCGGTGGTGATGCTGGCGATCCTGATCGTACCGATCCTGCTGTTCAACCGTAGCCAGGCCAAAGAAATGGAGGGCAGGGCATGAAGCGCTTCACTTTCTCCAAGCTGATGCTGGTGCTCGGCTTGCTGTTCATCTACCTGCCGATGCTGATCCTGGTGATCTATTCGTTCAACGCCTCCAAGCTGGTAACGGTGTGGGGCGGCTGGTCGATCAAGTGGTACGTCGGCCTGCTCGACAACACCCAGCTCATGGGGTCGGTGATGCGCTCGCTGGAGATCGCCTGCTACACGGCGGTGGCGGCGGTGGCTTTGGGTACCCTGGCAGCCTTCGTGCTGACCCGGGTCACCCGCTTCAAGGGCCGCACGCTGTTCGGTGGCCTGGTCACTGCACCGCTGGTGATGCCTGAAGTGATCACCGGTCTGTCGCTGTTGCTGCTGTTCGTGGCCATGGCGCAGACGATCGGCTGGCCGCAGGAACGGGGCGTGGTCACCATCTGGATCGCCCATACCACGTTCTGCGCGGCTTATGTGGCGGTAGTGGTGTCGGCGCGCCTGCGCGAGCTGGACCTGTCGATCGAAGAAGCGGCCATGGACCTGGGTGCCAAGCCGTGGAAGGTGTTCTTCCTGATCACCATCCCGATGATTGCGCCGTCGCTGGCGGCGGGCGGCATGATGTCGTTCGCCCTGTCGCTGGATGACCTGGTACTGGCCAGCTTCGTGTCCGGGCCTGGTTCGACCACCTTGCCGATGGAAGTGTTCTCCGCTGTGCGCCTGGGCGTGAAGCCGGAGATCAACGCCGTGGCCAGCCTGATCCTGCTGTCGGTGTCGTTGGTGACCTTCATGGTCTGGTACTTCAGCCGCCGCGCCGAAGAGCATCGCCGCAAGGCGATCCAGCAGGCGATCGAGGAGGGTGCTGCGGCCAGCGTGTCGCAGCCGCAGGTCAAACGCACGACGGCAGCCGCAGCGTCGGCCTGAGCGCGGTAGTCGCGGGCAAGCCCGCTTCCACAGGTAGGTTGCACGCCGCGAGGGCTGCATCGATCCAGTGGAAGCGGGCTTGCTTGTTTCAGGGCCCGCATTGTCGCCATGACCGCCCAACTGACCTTGATCAGTGTTTTTTCTGAACCCTGATCTACGCTAACAGTCGCATCCCACGAATCGTTTGCGCGCAAGCTAGGAGCCTGCATGAGGGTGACGCGTTCACTGTTGGTCGTAGGCTTGGGGCTGCTTGGCCTGCTCACAGGTTGCAGCAAGGAAGAGGCTCCCGAGGTTTTGCCACGGGTCGGTGTATTGCAAGTCCAACCCACTGACTTCGCCGCCAGGGTCACCCTGACCGGTGATGTGCAGGCGCGTGTGCAGACTGATCTCTCGTTTCGCGTGGGTGGCAAGATCATCTCGCGCAGCGTTGACGTGGGCGACCACGTGAAGGCCAATCAGGTGCTGGCCCGGCTGGACCCCAAAGACCTGCAGAACAATGTCGATTCGGCCAAGGCCGAGGTGTTCGCTGCTCAGGCGCGCGTCACCCAGACCAGCGCGGCCTTCGTCCGCCAGCAAAAACTCTTGCCCAAGGGGTACACCAGCCAGAGCGAATACGACTCGGCCGAAGCATCGCTGCGCAGCAACCAGAGCGCGCTCAAGGCAGCCCAGGCGCAACTGGCCAATGCCCAAGAGCAACTGGGCTACACCGCATTGGTGTCGGAGGCTGATGGGGTGATCACCGAGCGCCAGGCCGAGGTCGGTCAAGTGGTCCAGGCGACCATGCCGATCTTCAGCCTTGCGCGCGATGGCGACCGCGATGCGGTGTTCAATGTCTACGAGTCCCTGCTGGTGGCGCCGCCGAGCGATGCCGGGGTGATGGTCAGCCTGCTCGACGACCCCAAGGTCCAGGCCCAAGGCTTTGTCCGTGAAATCACCCCGACCGTATCGGCCCAGAGCGGCACGGTGCAGGTCAAGGTGGCCCTGCGCAATGTGCCAGCGGCCATGCGCCTGGGTTCGCCTGTTACTGCCACGGCCAACGCGCAAGGGCGGCCGAGCATCGAGTTGCCTTGGGCGGCACTGACCAAGGCCTTGCATGAGCCTGCGGTGTGGGTGGTGGGTGAAGGCGACAAGGTTGAGTTGCGCAAAGTCCAGGTAACCCGTTATCTGACCGGCAAAGTGGTCATCGCCCAAGGCATCAAAGGCGGTGAGACGGTTGTCGTCAGCGGGGGTCAGTTGTTGCATCCAGGCATGCAGGTCGAGAAGGTCGATGCCAAGGGCGGAGGCGCCGCGCCATGAATAAAGTACTGCTGATGTGTGCGGCATGCTTGCTGTTGATGGCCTGTGGCAGAGAGGAAGAACAACCCGAAGCTGTGCGACCGGTGCTATCAACCGTGGTCGAGGCCCAGGCGCAGTCGCAGCTTGGCCGCTTCGCCGGTACCATCCAGGCGCGCTATGAGAGCACGCTGGGTTTCCGGGTGGCCGGGCGCATTGCCCGGCGCTGGCTGGATGTCGGGGCCCAGGTGAAGCCGGGTGACACGCTCGCCACCCTTGATCCCACCGACCAGCAGAACCAGCTGCGCGCTGCCGAGGGCGACCTGGCCAGGGTCCAGGCGCAATGGATCAACGCCCAGGCCAATGCCCGCCGGCAACAACAGCTGTATGACCGGGGCGTCGGCGCCCAGGCCCAGCTGGACATCGCCCAGACCGACCTGAAAACCACCGGCGCGAGCCTGGAGCAAGCGCGTTCGGCGGTCAGTCAGGCGCGTGACCAGCTCGATTACAGCACCTTGCGCAGCGACCATGCGGCGGTGATCACGGCCTGGCAGGCAGAGGCCGGGCAGACGGTCACCGCCGGTCAGGCGGTGGTCACGCTGGCGCGACCTGACATCAAGGAAGCGGTGATCGACCTGCCCATCGGCATCGCCGAACAGCTGACCAAGGACCTGACGTTCACGGTTGCCTCGCAACTGGACAACAGCATCAATACCACTGCCACGCTGCGTGAGCTGGAGCCCCAGGCTGATGCCGCCACGCGCACCCGGCGTGCCCGCCTGACCCTTGCCAGTACACCCGATGCCTTCCACCTGGGCACCGCGATCAGTGTCACACTGACCTCGGCAATCACCCCGCGCAGCGAATTGCCGCTGAGCGCGCTGCTCGAGCGCGATGGCAAGACCCAGGTATGGGTCATCGACCCGCAGCAAAAAACCGTCGCTACCCGCGACGTTGCCCTGCTGGACCGCACCGGCGACAGTATCGTACTGGCGTCTGGAGTGCAGCCTGGCGAGCGTGTGGTCACTGCCGGCGTCAACAGCCTCAAGCCTGGCCAGAAGGTCACCTTCGACGAGGATGCGCAATGAAAGGAAGCTTCAACCTGTCCGAATGGGCTTTGCGCCATCAGTCTTTCGTCTGGTACCTGATGTTCGTCGGCCTGCTGATGGGGATTTTTTCCTACTTCAACCTTGGCCGCGAAGAAGACCCATCGTTCACCATCAAGACCATGGTGATCCAGACCCGCTGGCCTGGCGCGACCCAGGACGAAACCCTGTATCAGGTCACCGACCGCATCGAGAAAAAGCTCGAGGAACTGGACTCCCTCGACTACACCAAAAGCTACACCCGCCCGGGTGAGTCCACCGTCTACGTCTACCTGCGCGACACCACCAAAGCTGCTGACATTCCGCAAATCTGGTACCAGGTGCGCAAGAAGATCCAGGATATTCGCGGCGAGTTCCCACAGGGTATCCAGGGGCCAGGGTTCAATGACGAGTTCGGCGATGTGTTCGGCTCGATCTACGCGTTCACCGCAGATGGGCTGACCCTGCGCCAGCTGCGCGATTACGTGGAGCAGGCCCGCGCCGAGGTGCGCGAAGTCCCCAATATCGGCAAGATCGAGCTGGTCGGCACCCAGGATGAGGTGCTCTACCTGAAGTTTTCCACGCGCAAGCTGGCCGCTCTGGGCATCGACCAGCGTCAGGTCATGCAAGCCCTGCAGCAACAGAACGCGGTAACCCCGGCCGGGGTGATCGAAGCGGGTCCAGAGCGGATCTCGGTGCGCACCACCGGGCAATTCGCGTCAGAGAAAGACCTGCAGACTGTCAACCTGCGCATCAACGACCGTTTTTTCCGCCTGGCCGATATCGCCGATATCGAGCGCGGCTATGTCGATCCGCCGTCACCGATGTTCCGTTACAACGGCCAGACCGCGATTGGCCTGGCCATTGGCATGAAGGCCGGCGGCAACATCCAGGTGTTCGGCGCCGCACTCAAGAAGAAGATGGATAGCATCGTCAACGACCTGCCGGTTGGCGTGGGCGTTCACACCGTGTCCGATCAGGCGGTGGTGGTCAAAGAGGCGGTAGGGGGCTTCACCAGCGCACTGTTCGAGGCCGTGGTGATCGTGCTGGCAGTGAGTTTCGTCAGCCTTGGCGTGCGTGCAGGGCTGGTGGTGGCCTGCTCGATCCCGCTGGTGCTGGCCATGGTCTTCGTGTTCATGGAGTACAGCGGCATCACCATGCAGAGGATCTCACTCGGTGCGCTGATCATCGCGCTGGGTCTGCTGGTGGATGATGCGATGATCACTGTCGAGGTCATGGTCACACGCCTGGAAATGGGTGATAGCAAAGAGCAGGCGGCGACGTTCGCCTATACCTCGACCGCGTTCCCCATGCTTACCGGTACCCTGGTGACCGTGGCCGGTTTTGTGCCGATCGGCCTGAACGCCAGCTCCGCCGGTGAGTACACCTACACCCTGTTCGCGGTGATTGCCGTGGCGCTGATCGTGTCCTGGGTGGTGGCGGTGTTCTTTGCGCCAGTGCTCGGTGTGCATATTCTCAAGAGCGACAAGCTCAAGGGCCATGAGGCGGAGCCCGGCCGCGTGGGGCGGGCGTTCGAAGGTGGTTTGCTGTGGTGCATGCGGCACCGCTGGCTGACCATCATCGGCACCATCCTGCTGTTCGCCCTGTCGCTGTTCAGCATGCGCTTTGTGCAAAACCAGTTTTTCCCGTCCTCGGACCGTCCGGAAATCCTCGTCGACCTCAACCTGCCGCAGAACGCCTCGATCGAGGAGACGCGCAAGGTGGTCGATCGCCTGGAGGCGAAGATCAAGGACGACCCCGACATGGTGCGTTGGAGTACCTATATCGGCCAGGGCGCCATTCGATTCTACCTGCCGCTGGACCAGCAACTGCAGAACCCGTACTACGCCCAGTTGGTCATCGTCAGTAAAGGCTTCGAGGAGCGTGCGGGCATGATGGCGCGTCTACAGAAGCTGTTGCACGAAGAGTTCGTCGGCATCGGCACCAACGTGCAGTCGCTGGAAATGGGCCCGCCGGTAGGGCGGCCGATCCAGTATCGGGTCAGCGGCAAGGACATCGACCAAGTGCGAAAGCATGCGATCGACCTGGCCACGATGCTCAATACCAATGAACACATCGGCGAGATGATCTACGACTGGAACGAGCCGGGTAAGGTGCTGCGCATAGAAATCGCCCAGGACAAGGCGCGCCAGCTCGGGCTGTCGTCCGAGGACGTGGCCAATGTGATGAACAGCATCGTCAGCGGCGCGCCGGTCACCGAGGTCAACGACAACATCTACCTGGTGGACGTGATCGCCCGTGCCGTGGACAGCGAGAGGGGCTCACCAGACACCTTGCAGAACCTGCAGATCGTCACGCCCAGTGGCACCTCGATACCCTTGCTGGCATTCGCCACGGTGCGCTACGAGCTGGAGCAGCCGCTGGTATGGCGCCGCGACCGTAAACCTACCATCACCATCAAGGCATCGGTCAACGGCGAGATCCAGCCTACCGACCTGGTCGCGCAGCTCAAGCCGAAGATCGATGAGTTCGCCAGCCAGTTGCCAGTCGGTTACGAGGTAGCCACAGGTGGTACGGTGGAGGAGAGCGGCAAGGCACAAGGGCCGATCGCCAAGGTCATCCCGCTGATGCTGTTCCTCATGGCGACGTTCCTGATGATCCAGCTGCACAGTGTGCAGAAGCTGTTCCTGGTGGTCAGCGTGGCGCCGCTGGGGTTGATCGGCGTGGTCGTGGCACTGGTGCCGACGGGCACGCCCATGGGCTTTGTGGCGATTCTCGGGATTCTCGCGCTGGCCGGCATCATCATTCGTAACTCGGTCATTCTGGTGACCCAGATCGATGAGTTCGAGGCCCAGGGCTACTCACCCTGGGATGCGGTGCTGGAAGCCACAAACCACCGCCGCAGGCCAATCTTGCTGACTGCCGCAGCGGCCAGCCTGGGCATGATCCCGATTGCCCGTGAGGTGTTCTGGGGGCCGATGGCCTACGCCATGATTGGTGGCATCATCAGTGCAACGCTGCTGACGCTGCTGTTCCTGCCGGCGCTTTACGTGGCCTGGTACAAGATCCGCGAGCCAGAAGGCAAAAAACCTGCGGCGTGATCTTTGTGGGAGCTGGGCACAACAGCTCCCACAAACGCCTCGAACCGTAATCTTAAAACGGTTATATAAAAATTCTTAAACAGTATTTTTAAGAATAACTGCGCCTATCTACTATTGCTCTCAAGCCAGGCGCAAATCCCCTTCAAAAACTTCTGCCCGGCACTTCACTCACAGGAGAACGAGCATGAGTGCATCTGTGCGCAGCATCGACGGTCAGGACGAAGCCACCATTTTGCGTGAGATCCAGAGCGCCTTGCGCGATCTGCGTTTCGGAGCGGTGGAGATTACCGTGCATAACGCTCAGGTCGTGCAGATTGAGCGTAAAGAGAAGTTCCGCCTGCAACAGCCCGGCAACAAACCCAGCTGATCACGCACCACACACAAAATTAGAAAAATGCCAATCGGGAGCTTCACCATGTCCATCCGCCGTTATGCACTCGCCGCGTTGGCCAGTGCTGTTTTTGCCGGTCCCGCCATCGCCAAGGACTACGAACTGCTGAACGTGTCCTACGACCCGACCCGTGAGCTGTATCAGCAATACAATGCTGAATTCATCAAGCACTGGCAGCAGTCTCACCCGGACGACAAGGTGAAGATCCAGCAGTCCCATGGCGGCTCGGGCAAACAGGGCCGCGCGGTGATCGACGGCTTGCGCGCCGACGTGGTGACCCTGGCCCTGGCGGGTGACATCGACGAGATCGCCAAGCTGGGCAAGACCCTGCCGCAGGACTGGCAGAAGCGCCTGCCGGACGCCAGCACCCCGTACACCTCGACCATCGTGTTTCTGGTGCGCAAGGGCAACCCGAAAGGTATCAAGGACTGGGGTGACCTGATCAAGAAGGACGTGTCGGTCATTACCCCCAACCCTAAAACTTCCGGCGGCGCTCGCTGGAACTTCCTCGCCGCTTGGGCCTACGGCCTGAAGCAAGGTGGCAGCGAAGCCAAAGCCAAGGAATACGTGCAGGAACTGTTCAAGCACGTGCCGGTTCTGGATACCGGTGCCCGTGGCTCGACCATCACGTTCGTCAACAACGGCCAGGGTGATGTTCTGCTGGCCTGGGAAAACGAAGCTTTCCTGGCGCTGAAGGAAGACGGCGGTACCGACAAGTTCGAAATCGTCGTGCCTTCGCTGTCGATCCTGGCCGAACCGCCTGTGGCGGTGGTCGACAAGAACGCTCAGAAGAAGGGTAATGAACAGATCGCCGAGGAGTACCTCAAGCACCTGTACAGCCCGGCTGGCCAGAGAATCGCTGCCGAGAACTTTTACCGCCCACGTGACGCGAAGGTCGCTGCCGAGTTCGGCAAGCAATTCCCGGAACTGGATCTTGTAACCATCGACAAGGATTTCGGTGGCTGGAAGGCAGCACAGCCCAAATTCTTCAATGATGGCGGGGTGTTCGACCAGATCTATCAGGCGCAGTAAACAGCCATGGAAAAGCGGGGCCGCCTTGCGGCCCTTTCGCGACACAAGGCCGCTCCTATAGGTAGAGCGTGGCCTGCGTCGCGTAAGGGCTGCGCAGCAGCCCCAGGATTCACAAGCCTGCACCCGCCTGGCACATCCGCCGGGCTTGGTGCGTTAAACCAGGGATCTTTATGTCACGTCGCATTTCCCCCGTCATACCCGGCTTCGGGCTGACACTGGGCTACACCTTGGTGTATCTCAGCCTGATCGTGCTGATACCGCTGGCCGCCATGTTCGTGCATGCCGCGCAGCTGACCTGGGAGCAGTTCTGGAACATCATCAGTGCGCCGCGTGTGATCGCCGCGCTCAAGCTGAGTTTCGGCACCGCCCTGTTCGCCGCCATCATCAACGGTGTCATCGGTACCCTGCTGGCTTGGGTGCTGGTGCGCTATACCTTCCCTGGGCGCAAGATCATCGATGCGATGATCGACCTGCCATTTGCTCTACCCACTGCCGTTGCGGGTATCGCCCTGACTGCGCTGTATGCCCCGGCAGGCTGGGTCGGTCAGTTCGCCACCGACCTGGGCTTCAAGATCGCCTACACCCCTCTGGGCATCACCCTGGCGCTGACCTTCGTCACCCTGCCGTTCGTGGTGCGTACCGTGCAACCGGTGCTGGCGGACATCCCGCGGGAAGTCGAAGAGGCTGCTGCCTGCCTGGGCGCGAAACCACTGCAGGTGTTCCGGCACGTGCTTGCACCGGCCCTGCTGCCCGCCTGGCTCACAGGGTTTGCCCTGGCCTTTGCCCGTGGCGTGGGCGAGTACGGTTCTGTGATCTTCATTGCCGGCAATATGCCGATGAAGACCGAGATCCTGCCGCTGCTGATCATGGTCAAGCTCGACCAATACGACTACACCGGCGCGACTGCCATCGGCGTGCTGATGCTGGTGGTTTCCTTCATCCTGCTGCTGCTGATCAACCTGCTGCAGCGCCGCATCGAAACCCCTTGAAGGAGGCCGGCATGTCCAGTTCATCCCTGAGCACTAACGCCGCCGCCAATGCCGCACGTCGCGGCAGCGCCACGTCGCGGCGCATACTGATCGGCCTTGGCTGGCTGGTGTTCGCACTGTTTCTGCTGCTGCCGCTGGTGATCGTGGTATCGCAGGCGCTGAAGAACGGTTTCGGTACCTTCTTCGAGGCGATCTTCGAGCCTGATGCCTTGTCGGCGCTGAAGCTGACGCTGCTCGCCGTCGTCATCTCGGTACCGCTGAACCTGGTATTCGGCGTCAGCGCCGCCTGGTGCGTGAGCAAGTACACCTTCCGTGGCAAGAGCATCCTGGTCACCCTGATCGACCTGCCGTTCTCGGTATCGCCGGTGATCGCCGGTCTTGTCTACGTGCTGATGTTCGGCGCCCAAGGCTTTTTAGGGCCTTGGCTGCAGGACCACGATATCCAGATCGTCTTCGCTTTGCCGGGCATCGTGCTGGCGACCATCTTCGTCACCGTACCCTTCGTTGCCCGTGAGCTGATCCCGCTGATGCAGGAGCAGGGTACCCAGGAAGAAGAGGCTGCGCGCCTGCTCGGTGCCAACGGCTGGCAGATGTTCTGGCACGTGACCCTGCCGAACATCAAGTGGGGCCTGATCTACGGTGTGGTGCTATGTACTGCGCGGGCCATGGGCGAGTTCGGTGCGGTATCGGTGGTCTCGGGCCATATCCGTGGCGTCACCATTACCTTGCCGCTGCATGTGGAGATCCTCTACAACGAGTACAACCACGTCGCGGCCTTCAGTGTGGCCAGCCTGTTGCTGATCTTGGCGCTCTTCATCCTGCTGCTCAAGCAGTGGAGCGAGAACCGTATTAACCGCCTGCGCCATAGCGCAGCGGAGGAATAAGTCATGTCGATCGAAGTTCGTAACGTCAGCAAGCGCTTCAACAGCTTCCAGGCCCTGGCCAACATCAACCTGGATATCCATAGCGGTGAGCTGGTGGCCCTGCTCGGCCCCTCTGGCTGTGGCAAGACCACCCTGCTGCGCATCATCGCCGGCCTGGAAACGCCGGATGACGGCAATATCGTGTTCCACGGCGAAGACGTATCCGGCCACGATGTACGCGATCGCAACGTTGGTTTCGTGTTCCAGCACTACGCGCTGTTCCGCCACATGAGCGTGTTCGACAACGTTGCCTTCGGCCTGCGCATGAAGCCCAAGGGCGAGCGCCCGAGCGAGAGCAAGATTGCCGAGAAGGTTCATGAGCTGCTGAACATGGTGCAGCTGGACTGGCTGGCGGACCGCTACCCTGAACAGCTTTCCGGTGGCCAGCGCCAGCGTATCGCCCTGGCCCGCGCTTTGGCGGTGGAGCCCAAGGTGCTGCTGCTCGATGAGCCGTTTGGTGCCCTCGATGCCAAGGTGCGCAAGGAATTGCGCCGCTGGCTGGCGCGTTTGCACGAGGACATCAACCTGACTTCGGTGTTCGTCACCCACGACCAGGAAGAGGCCATGGAAGTGGCCGATCGCATCGTGGTGATGAACAAGGGGGTGATCGAGCAGATCGGCTCCCCAGGGGAAGTGTATGAGAAGCCGGCCAACGACTTCGTCTACCACTTCCTCGGCGACTCCAACCGCCTGGCGTTGAGCGAGGGCCATCATGTGCTGTTCCGCCCGCACGAGGTGTCGTTGTCGCGCCATGAAACAGAAGGGCACCATGCCGCCGAGGTACGTGATATCCGCCCATTGGGCGCGACTACCCGGGTGACTTTGAAGGTGGAAGGGCAGAGCGAGCTGATCGAGGCCGAGGTGGTCAAGGATCACGACAGCCTGACCGGCCTGGCGCGAGGTGAGACGCTGTTCTTCAGGCCAAAGGTCTGGCAGAAGGTGGCGGATATCTGAGTTGCTTTAGCGGGTGAAAAACCCGGACAAGGTCCTGATGCCTGCCAGTTAAGCGATTCGGGGCCGCTTTGCGGCCCATCGCCGGCAAGCCAGCTCCCACTGGTACAGCGCAGACTCAAGAACTGCGCTGTACCAGTGGGAGCTGGCTTGCCGGCGATGGGCTGCGGAGCAGCCCCAATGCTAAACGGTTGGCAGGCTCGTTTTGATTTTTGGTTATTAGTAAATATCTTCTTATTCCTTTAAGGATATAAACCCTTCCCTATACTTGCCTCCAAGTACGCAAATTCACAGGAGGCTTCCCCATGCGCAATGAGTCCATTCGCTACCTGATTGTGCCGGGTTGGCAAGGATCGCCAGACAATCATTGGCAGAGTCACTGGCAGCGCACCTTGCCCAACAGCGCGCGGGTAGAGCAGAACGACTGGCTCACCCCGCAGCGCCAGGACTGGGTGCAGGCGTTGGAGCAGGCAATAGCTGCTGAACGCTCGCCGGTGATTCTCATTGCCCACAGCCTGGGCTGCATCACGGTCGCCCATTGGGCTGCCCAGGCCAACCCGGCCTTGCTGCGGCGCGTACGCGGCGCGCTGTTGGTTGCCCCGGCAGATGTCGAGCGGCCGACCTGCTCGCCCGCCCTGCGCAACTTCGCGCCAATGCCGTTGCAGGCCCTGCCATTTCCCAGCCAGGTGGTCAGCTCCGACAACGACCCTGCCGTGAGCGTGCCGCGCGCGCTGTACCTGGCTCAGGCTTGGGGCGCAGAAGCGGGGTTGCTGACCAATGCAGGGCATATCAACGTCAAATCCGGGCATGAACGCTGGGAGCAGGGGTTTGCCTACCTGTATCGCCTGCAAAGCCGTGTCGAACAGCGCGCGCTGCGCCGCGCCTGATCGCCACCACTGTTTATCGTTTGCCTGACGCCCGGCCCGCAGAGGTTTGGGCGGGAGTTAGTCATGACTTTTCAAAACCCGTTTGGCCAGCCGCTGCTGACCTTCCCTGAACTGGACAAGAGCCCACTTAGCATTCGTGCCAAGGCGCTGGTGTTCATCGACCCACGCTCGCAGCAGTTGCGCCAGGCGCTGGACCGCCTGGCACCGCAAGCCTTGCCGGTGCTGATCCGCGGTGAGACCGGTACCGGCAAGGAGTTGCTGGCACGGCAAATCCACCGGGCCAGTGACCGTGGTGGGCTGTTCGTCTCGGTAAACTGCGCGGCCATCAGCCATACCTACGCCGATGCTGAGCTGTTCGGCTACAGCGCCGGCACCCATGGAGGTACCGCCAGCAGCCGGGCGGGCTGGTTCGGATCGGCCAATGGCGGCACGTTGTACCTGGATGAAATCGCCGACTTGCCGTTGGCGATCCAGGGCAAGCTGCTGGCCGCGCTGGAAAACCGTGAAGTCATCCGCGTCGGCGCGCAGCTGCCGCAACCGGTGGACGTACGCCTGGTGGCTGCGACGAGCATTGACCTGGCCCGGGTGGTCAAAGCTGGCAGGTTCAATGAACGCTTGTACCAGTACTTGCGTGAGGGCTCGCTGGAGCTGCCTCCGTTGCGTGAGCGCTGCGGCGATATCCTGCCGTTGGCTGAGTATTTCGTAGGTATCTACTGCGCACGCCTGCAGCGCCCTGTGCCGTTAATCAGTGAAGCGGCCCAGCAGGTGCTCCAAGCCCACGCGTGGCCCGGCAATACCCGCGAACTGGAGAACATCATCCACTTCGCCCTGCTGGTGAATGACAGTGAAGAGATCCAGCCACAGGACCTCGACCTGCCGAACACCGCACGCTAGACGTCGCTCATAAGCAAAGTGGGTAATGGCAATTTGTTTTTGGAATAAGCAGCTAATTAAAAGATATTGTTGCGGAATAAAAAATCTCGGTATCTTGCGCCTCACGCCCGCTGATGAAACGGTTGGGCATCTGACTTTGCCATCACCGATGGCCCAGAAACAAAACAAGGACCACCATGAAGAAGACCCTGCTGACCACTGCCCTGGCCGCTGCCCTGTCGTTCTCCGGCCTGGCTGCCGCCGCCGAGAAACTGGTGGTTGCCGCGACCCCTGTGCCCCATGCCGAAATTCTGGAGCTGATCAAGCCGACCTTGGCCAAGGAAGGCGTGGACCTGCAGATCAAGGTCTTCACTGACTACGTACAGCCCAACGTACAGGTAGATCAGAAGCGCCTGGACGCTAACTACTTCCAGACGCTGCCTTACCTGAAGAGCTTCAACGAAGGTAAAGGCACCCATTTGGAAACCGTGATCGGCGTGCACGTCGAACCGTTCGGTGGCTACTCGAAGAAGATCAAGAACCTGTCCGAACTGAAGGACGGCGCCACCGTTGCCATTCCTAACGAAGGCAGCAACAGTGGCCGCGCCCTGATCTTGCTGCAGAAGGCTGGCCTGATCACCCTGAAAGATCCAAAAAACGCCCTGGCCACTCCGAAAGACATTGCCGAGAACCCGAAGAACCTGAAGTTCAAGGAGCTTGAGTCGGCCATGCTGGCGCGTGTACTGGACCAGGTCGACCTGGACATGATCAACACCAACTACGCGCTGGAAGCTGGCCTGAACCCGGCCAAGGATGCGTTGGTGATCGAGGGTAGCGACTCGCCGTACGTGAACTTCCTGGTGGCCCGCCCGGACAACAAGAACAGCGAGGCTATGCAGAAGCTGGCCAAGGCCCTGACCAGCCCTGAGGTCAAGGAATTCATCGCCAAGAAGTACAGCGGTGCGGTGCTGCCGGCGTTCTGATTCGCCTGCTTGACCCTTGCATGAAAAACGCCGACGCATTCGCGTCGGCGTCTTTTTTGGGTGGGCACAACGCTCAGCGTTGGCTACCCAATGCCCGGCTCAATGCCAGCAGCCACAGCAGTTGTTCGTTGGAGTCAGTCGGGCAGGGGCTTTTCATCGTTATCGTCCTTGTAGTGTGATGGCCGTGCGGATCGCAGTCTGAAGCTGTTGGAGAAGCCGATCCGAAGAAAAGTTTCCATCACTCTGTGGGTACCAGACGCAAGGTAGTGTGGGCCGGTATCACCCCCATCTGGGCGCGCTGATACTGCCCCTCGATATAGCCTTCAGCCTGATCCGAATAGTGCCGATCGAACGGCACACCACTCTGCCCGACCGGGTTGCTGGTCAACGCCTGCCCAGCGTCGGCGAAGTCGATCAACCGCCGCGTCGAAGGTCCATACGTCACCGGCCACGGCGCAGGCCCGATTTTCGCCGACAGGTTGTTGGGCACCTCATGGGTACCCGGGGCGGCAAACGGGCCGACGTTGAACAGCAGGTTCAACGGCTTTTTAACACCCAGTGGATGGTTGTGCGTCAGGGTATGCGCCTTGCCCCATTGCCAGCTGGCCGGGTCTTTGCCAAAGGTTGCGCGCAGGTGCCCGAGGGTTTGCTGCCAGGCGATGCGCACGATGGCGGTGCGGTCGGTACGTTGGTTGGCGCCGCGCGTGTTCCACCACGGTGATTGCGCGTCCGCCGCCAAGCGGGGCAGGGCAGAGTCGATGGTGCGGGTACTGATGAGCACCGGGAACCAGGTATCACCCAGCTCGTCATGCAGCGCGGCATGTGCCAACTGGTAGAGAAACTGGTTGAACAGTGTGGCGCTGGTCGAGTCCAGCGGGTGATCTCCGCGCCAGGCGGCCAGTTGCTCGACCAGCTCCTTTTCCTCATCGCCCTGGGCGATGTCGCGCAGGGTCGCAAGCAGGGGCGCCAGGGTGCGTGGGCCATAGTCGTTGGCGGTGTCCAGTTGCAGCGCCTGGCTGTTCTCGGTATCCCATTTCATTTGCGGGTTTGCCAGGTGGCGGTCCAGCTGGCGGCCCCGGTCCGGCAAGTTGTAGTAGCCCGGTATCGGTACCGCCGCTGGCGGCTGGTAGTTCGCTGAAACGATGTAACCGCTGGCCGGGTTTTCCTGCTGTGGGTTGACGCTGAAAGGGTAGAAACCCAGCTTGTCGGCCTGGTGGCTCGCGCCATCGAGGATGAACGACGGGTTGACGCCATCCGGGCGGATCGGCAGTTGCGCCGCAGCCCACCAACCAATATCGCCACCTGCACTGGCCCAGACGAAGTTGAGCCCTGGCGCCTGAACCTTGGCCGCCGCCTCGCGCATCTTGGCAAGGGAGTCGGCACGGTTGAGCTGATAGAAGCCTTCGAGGATCGGATTCTCGGTTTCCAGGAAGGCCCACCACATCGCGATTGGCGTCGTGCCGGCGGTCGCGCCCAGCACGTCGTTGACGATCGGCCCGTGGGGTGAGCGGCGCAGGCTGATGCTGACGGGCTGCTCGCCTTTGACGGCGATTTTCTGCTCAGTCTTTTCCAGTGTTCGCCACTGGCCCTCGACCATCACCTGATCGCTGTTGGCCGGGTTGGTCTTTTCCGCAATCAGGTCGACATCGTCGTTCTGGAACATGGTCAGGCTCCAGCCGAAGTCGCGATTGTGACCGAGCAGCGCGAACGGGTTCAGCGCCTGGAAGTAGCCGTACAGATTGAACCCTGGCGCCGACAGCTCGGCCTCGTACCAGACGGCCGGCACCGCGAAGCTGATGTGCGGGTCGCCGGCCAGCAGCGGCTTGCCGCTGCGGGTACGGCCGCCGGCCACTGCCCAGGCATTGCTGCCTTCGAATTGGGGAATGCCGGCATCGCCAAGGGCTTGGTGGCTGAGGCGGGCGAGGGTTTCAAGGCCCTGCCAGTCCTGCGCCGCCAGCGGGGTCCCCAGCGCGCCTTCAGGTTGCCAGTCGAGGTCGAAAATCTTCAGGTACTGCGGCCCGAGCTGGTCGCGGATGTAGGTCAAGGCAGGCTCGGTGCGGAACGCGGCGGCAAAACTGTAGGCCAGGTAGCCGGCAATGCTCAGGGTATCTTCAGCGGTGAACGGCCTGGGCGTTATGCCTATAAGGTCAAACTCCATGGGTTTGGGGTGGCTCGCCTGCCAGGCGTTGATGCCATCGAGGTAGGCTTGCAAGGCCTTCCACGCGGGGGATTGATGGTCCAGGCGCTGAACCATCAGCGCCGCCTGATCACGGATGCGCAGGCTGCGGAACAGGGTATCGGTGGGCAGCAGCTTGTCGCCCAGCACCTCGGCCAGTTCACCGCGAGCCAGGCGGCGCATGATTTCCATCTGGAACAATCGGTCCTGGGCATGCACGTAGCCGAGGGCGCGGTACAAGTCTGCTTCGTTCTGCGCCTGCAGGTGCGGCACGCCGCGGGTGTCATAGCGCACACTGACCGGGGCCTGCAGGCCGGCTACCGCTACCTCGCCGTCACGCTGCGGCAGTTTGCCGTGCACGTACCAGTAACCGGCACCGGCGGCCACGGCCACTACCACGGCCAAAAGGGTCAGGCTGCGCTTCATTGAAGCTCCTTGTGCATTCGAGCGGGAATTGTGGTCCGATCTTCGGCGGATTCGCGCAAAGAGCATAGCCCTCGACAGGAGTTTCCATGTCCCTCAGCGAAAAACAGAAAATGCTCAGCGGCCAGCCCTACCACGCCGGCTGCCCCGAACTACAGGCTGAGCAAATCGCCAGCAAGCACTGGATGCAGCGCTACAACACCAGCTTCGAGTTGCTTAACGAAGCCCGCAACGGCCTGCTTGCCGAGCACTTCGGCCATGTGGGCGAAGGCACGGTCATCCGCCCGCCGTTCTATTGCGACTACGGCTACAACATCAGTGTCGGCCGCAATACCTTCATGAATTTCAACTGCGTGATCCTGGACGTGCTGCCGGTACGTATCGGCGATGATTGCCAGGTTGGCCCGGCGGTGCAGATCTACACCGCCGATCACCCGCTCGACCCTGAACTGCGGCGTACCGGGCTGGAGAGCGGACGGCCGGTGACCATCGGCAACAATGTGTGGATCGGTGGTGCCGCAATCATCCTGCCTGGGGTGACCATTGGCGATAACGCAGTGGTTGGTGCGGGCAGTGTGGTGACCCGCGATGTGCCGGCAGGCGCGGTGGTGGTCGGTAACCCGGCGCGCGTGCGTCAGCCGGCCCAAGGGCAATAGCAGCCGACGGCCAGCGTGTTCGATGCGGTGACGTGGCGGCCATCGAGCAGGGCCTTGAGGATCGGCTCGATGAAGCTGTTGCTGGCGTTGCACACCGCGCCTTCGCTGTAGGGGCCGAAGTACGCGAGGTTGCCTTGGCGGTCCCAGATCGCTACGGCCGGAGAGGCGGGCAGGTTTTCGCTGCCCGGCAGGTGGGTGATGGGTTGCAGGCGGGTGAGGCTTGCCGGCAGCTGGCCATGGCTGCCCGGCTTTTGCACGACGTGGAAGGCCACGCCCTTGTCTGCGAAATGGCTGACCAGGTCACCCAGGTGCTGCTGGTTGCTGACATTGCACGGGCAGGTCGGGTCCCAGAAGTGCACTACGCGAACCAGGCCGGGGCCGGCGAGCTCTGCGGGCAGGCGCAGCTGGCTGCCGTCGAACAGCGTGGTCTGGCTTTCGAACGGGCGCAGGTAGCGGGCCTGGAAACTGTCGTATGCCCACCAGAGCACGGCGGCGCATGACAGTAATGCAATGGCTGAAAATATCGGCTTGATCGTTCGAGTTTTCATGGCACATCCGCAGCCTTTGGAGGAGCGGTCTTGTTGATTGAAAAAGTGGCCAAGCTTGCCACGGCGCAGCCAAGAGCTGAATATCCCGGATCAATACTCGCTTCGCTGTGGATGTACCCGATGCCTGCCGCTTTTCACCCCGACCGCCTGCGCGTCAGCCTCGCGCCCCTGGGCAAACGCCAACCCTTGTCCGTTCAGGGGCAGGATTATCAGCGTTTCTACGGCCTGAACCTGCCGGCGCAGAGCTGGCTGGGCGGTTTTCAGGCAGCGGGTTTCGAGCTGGTGGGGCAGGTCTGGCTACCTTCGCAGCCCGTGGCGACAGTGTTTGTGCTGCATGGCTATTACGACCACATGGGCCTCTACCGCCACGTGATCGAATGGGCACTGAAACAGGGTTATGCAGTGATCAGCTGCGACCTGCCTGGCCATGGCCTGTCCAGTGGCGAGCGCGCCAGCATCACTGATTTCGCACTCTATCAGCAGGTGCTCGATGCCCTGTTCGAGCAGGCGCGCGGCCTTGCTTTGCCGCACCCGTGGCACCTGTTCGGGCAAAGCACTGGCGGTGCCATCGCCGTCGATCATCTGTTGCATCAGGGGGTACAGAGCCCCGTTGATGGCCAAGTGATCCTGCTTGCGCCGCTCGTGCGCCCGCGCGCCTGGCTGTGGTCGAAACTCAGTTATCGGGTGTTGCGTCACTTCGTCAATGGCATTGAGCGGCGCTTCAGCGAAAATAGCAACGACCCGACGTTCCTGCCGTTCCTGGAGGCCGACCCGCTGCAGCCTCGGCGCCTGCCGACAGCCTGGGTCGGCGCGCTGATGGCCTGGGTCAAGCGGATCGAGGCCGCGCCGTGCAGCCCGCGGCGGCCGTTGATCGTCCAGGGGCAGGCCGATGGCACAGTGGACTGGCCCTACAACCTCGAAGTGCTCAAGGCCAAGTTTGCTGAGCCACAGATCCTGCTGCTGCCCGAAGCCCGTCACCACCTGGCCAACGAACTGCCGGGCATCCGCCAGCGCTATTTCGACTTCATCGACCAGCGCTTGGGCTGATCACTTGAGGTTCGCGCCGCTCTGGCCGACTGCCAGGCCGGCGCGCACGGCTGCCACTGCGGCCTGGTAGTACGCTTTGCCTTCAGGTGACTCGGCGAAGGTGGCGAACTCTTCCAGCTCGGCGTCGGACAGGTCGCGGTAGACGTAAAGCAACGTGTTGTTGAGGTCTTCGCCAATCTGGTTCATCAGCCGCTGGCGCTGGCCATCGAGCAGGCCCTGGGCCTGGCCACCGCCGAACAGGCCGGGGATCATCGAGCTAAGGCTGTCGGCCGCCACACCGGCTATCGCCAGGCTAACCTCGGCACCGGCTTCGCGGGCCGGAAGGGCCTGAGCCAGGTGCCCGATGATCAGCAGACGGTTGTCGCTGGCCTGAATTTTCGGCAAGCCCTTGGCGTGCTTGGCCAACTGGTCCTTGCGCGTGGCCAGCAGTTCGGCTGCGACGATCTTGCGCCCCAGCGGTGACTGGAAAAAGGCCAGCGCCGGTGCAGGGTCGGGCAGGGCGCTGCGCAATTGCGCCTGGGCACGGCGGTCCATGGCCTCGGCCTGGAAGCGCTGATTGCTGTTACTGACCAGCGCCTGGTAAACCGCAGGCGGCAGGCTGTTGCGATAGCGCTGCTGGGCAGCGCTCACGGCATCATTGAAATGGGCGCGCTGGTCGGGCCAGCCGGCGGCCTTGTACAGTTGATCGAGGCTGTCTGCCCAGACCGGCATGGTGCAGATCATCAGCAGAATCAGGGAAAACAGACGGCGCATTCAGGACTCCTGTCGGCAGGTGGCTATTGTCCTTGGCTCGGCGCCGGTTTGTCGAGATAGCGGAGTGTTTCTCGGCCAAGTGGCGCTGTGCGAGTGCAGGGCTAATGGATATGATGCGCGCCATGCATATCTCCCCTGAACACCCGATGCTTGCGGCCGTCGTTGACGATCTGGCCACCCATGGCTGGTCGCAGCAGGCCCTTTTCCTGCCGGCTGAGCTGGTGCGTGCGCTTGCGGCCGAGTGTCGGCGCCGTGATGCCGAAGGCCAGCTCAACCCTGCCGGGGTGGGGCGCGGTGTGGCCCAGGAGGTGCGCGAGGCGATCCGTGGCGACCAGATCCAGTGGATCGACCCGGGGCAGGCCGAGGCTTGCGACAAATACCTGGAAGCCATGGACCAGCTGCGCCTGGCCATCAACCAGGGCCTGTTCCTGGGCCTTGAAGACTTCGAGTGTCACTTCGCCCTGTACCCGGCAGGTGCGTTCTACCGTCGCCACCTGGACCGTTTTCGCGACGACGACCGGCGCATGGTCTCGGCTGTGCTCTACCTCAACGAAGACTGGCAGCCGCAGGATGGTGGCCAGTTGCGCATGTTCCTGGCTGACGCTGTCGAGCATGACGTGCAGCCCGTGGCCGGCTGCCTGGTGGTGTTTCTGTCGGGTGAAGTGCCTCACGAAGTCTTGCCTGCGGGGCGTGAGCGGCTTTCGTTGACGGGTTGGTTCCGGCGCCGTGGCAATGACCCGTTCTGACCCGCCCAAGGTACTGGTCAGCGCCTGCCTGCTGGGGCAGCCGGTGCGTTATGACGGGCGGGCCAGCGGCCATCCTGATCTGTTGCAGCGCTGGCAGGCTGAAGGGCGTGTGGTGCCGTTGTGCCCGGAGGTGGCCGGTGGCCTGCCCACACCGCGCCCGCCCGCAGAGATCCCGGGCGGGCAGGGTGGCGATGTGCTCGATGGGGCAGCGCAGGTGCTGACGGTGAAGGGCGAGGACGTAAGCGCGGCCTTTCTTGCCGGTGCGCACCAGGCGCTGGCACTGGTGCGTCGGCATGGCATCCGGGTCGCGGTGCTCAAGGCGGGCAGCCCTTCGTGTGGCAACCGCTTGACCTACGATGGCACGTTCGCAGGGGTGAAGGTGCCGGGGCAAGGGGTTACCACTGCACTGCTGCAGCGGGAGGGGGTACTGGTGTTCAGTGAGCTGGAGCTGGAAGAGGCCCAGCGAGCGCTGGCTGGGCTGTCAGCGTAGTCTGGTGATGGCCTTTCGCGGGGTTAGCCGCGTAAAGGCTGGTGCAGGCAATAAATGACTCACTGCCCGGTAGCCGTCTCCGGCACACCTTTGAACCACTTCTGCTCAAGCTCCGCTGTACGGCCGCTGTCCTTGAGGCGCTGCAGCGCGTTGTTCACCGCGCTCTCGAACGCCGGGTTGTCTTTCTGGAACGGGATGACCAGTTTCCTCTCGCCAAAAGGCTGGCTCAGATCAAACGGCGTATCGGCCTTGGGAGCATTGTCCGATGGGGTCAGGGTGATGTCGTATTTGCCACTTTCAACACCCGGCAGTATCTCGGCCACAGGCGTTTCAATGAACTCGACACGCAGGTCCAGTTGTTTGGCCAGCTCTTGGCCGAATTCGATTTCAAAGCCCGTCAGATGCTCGTTTTCCTTGAAGGCATACGGCGAGTTGTCGGCCTGTACGGCAATGCGCAGTTCGCCCCGGTCGGCGATTTCGTCTATCAGCTCGGCTTGAGCCAATGGCGTGATCAGTACTGCCAGCAGTACACCCATGGTCGAACGCATCTAATGCCCCTTTTCTTTGGCAAATGAATAACTGTCGCCACGACTTTCTTCCTCGTCGTGGTCGAGCGCAGCCTATGACCTTGAAGCCTTGGCGATGTTTAACCCTAACTGAATTTTTTCTCTTTGTGGGCTATGGTGAGCTTCCGCTGCCGTTCGTTTGCAGGTGGCGGTCAATGAGTGAATCACAGGAGAAGTGAATGAACAGCCTATTTTCGCGTGCTGCCGTAGCCGGTCTGCTGATGGGGGCCTCGGTACTGGCCAGCGCTGCGGATGCGCTGAAGAGCCAGGAGCCGCCCAAGGATGCCAAGGTCTTCATCGTTTCCCCCGCCGATGGCGCAACGGTCGACAAGACCTTTACCGTCAAGTTTGGCATCGAAGGCATGGGGCTCAAGCCTGCGGGTGACCAGACCCCGCACACGGGCCACCACCACCTGCTGGTAGATGTGGACAAGGAGCCTGCAGCCGATCAGCCACTGCCGACCAGCCTGATGCCGGAAGGCGGCGCGGCGTTGCCAGCCGGCCCGCAGGTGCTGCACTTCGGCAAGGCCCAGACCGAAACCACTCTTACCCTGACGCCGGGCAAGCATACCCTGCAGCTGGTACTGGGTGACCAGTATCACGTGCCGTTCAAGCCAAGCGTTGAGTCGAAGAAGATCACGGTTGAAGTGAAGTAAGCCGAGCCATCACGCAGCCCTTAAGCTGGCAAGTCGATCCCCACTCGCATCGTTGTGTGAGCTGGCTTGTTGGCGAAACAAAAAAGGGAGGCCACCAAGGCCTCCCTTTTTTCATACCGCAATCAAGCTCAGAACAGTACGCGCGAGCGGATGGTGCCCTTGACGTGCTGCAGCTTCTCTTGCGCAAGGTCCGAGTACTCGGCGTCAACGTCGATTACCACGTAACCCACTTTCTCGTTGGTCTGCAGGAACTGACCGGAGATGTTGATACCGTTCTCGGCGAAGACTTTGTTGATCTCGCTGAGCACACCCGGAATGTTTTCGTGGATGTGCAGCAGGCGGTGCTTGCCCGGGTGTGCCGGCAGGGCGACTTCAGGGAAGTTGACCGACGATACCGAGGTGCCGTTGTCGCTGTACTTGACCAGTTTCTCGGCCACTTCCAGGCCGATGTTGGCCTGGGCCTCGGCGGTGGAGCCGCCGATGTGCGGGGTCAGGATCACGTTGTCCAGGCCGCGCAGCGGGCTTTCGAACTCTTCGTCGTTGGAGCGTGGCTCGACCGGGAACACGTCGATGGCGGCGCCGATCAGGTGCTTGTCCTTGATGGCTGCGGCCAGGTGGTCCAGTTCTACCACGGTGCCACGGGCGGCGTTGATCAGGATCGAGCCCTTCTTCATCGCGCGGATTTCTTTCTCACCGATCATCCACTGGGTGGATGGCAGCTCAGGCACGTGCAGCGAGACGATGTCGGCCAGGCCCAGCAGTTCGTGCAGGCTGGTGACTTGTACGGCGTTGCCCAGCGGCAGCTTGGTCAGCGGGTCGTAGAAGTAGACCTGCATGCCCAGGCTCTCGGCCAGTACCGACAGCTGGGTACCGATCGAGCCATAGCCGACGATGCCCAGCTTCTTGCCGCGGATTTCGAACGAGTTGGCCGCGCTCTTGATCCAGCCGCCACGGTGGCAGGAGGCGTTTTTCTCGGGGATGCCGCGCAACAGCAGGATGGCTTCGGCCAGTACCAGTTCCGCCACCGAACGGGTGTTGGAGTATGGCGCGTTGAACACGGCAATGCCGCGCTCGCGTGCAGCGTCCAGGTCGACCTGGTTGGTGCCGATGCAGAAGCAACCGACGGCGACCAGTTTCTTGGCACAGTCGAAGATCTCTTCGGTCAGCTGGGTACGCGAACGGATGCCGATGAAGTGGGCATCAGCGATCTTTTCCTTGAGTTCTGCTTCCGGCAGCGAGCCAGTGAGGTACTCGATGTTGGTGTACCCGGCGGCCTTGAGGGTATCCACCGCGTTCTGGTGCACACCTTCAAGAAGAAGGAACCTGATCTTGCTCTTGTCGAGAGAAGTCTTGCTCATCTGCGTAAACCTGTATCCCGGAGAAAAAATGGCGAGAAATGATGCTAGGCGCAGCGCGGGCCTTAGCACGAACAGCGGGGGCGCTATGCTAGCATACGCGACACAATCTGAGCTTATCCCGACAGGTGAAGAGTACTCAGGGTGACTATGAATAAGTCGAGAGTTCCGGCGATGACGCACCCCGCGGTAATTGATGAACTGATGACCTTGGTAGACCCTGGCAAGGTCCTGACCGATGCCGCTTCCCTGGAAGCGTACGGCAAGGATTGGACCAAGCATTTTCCGCCCGCGCCCACTGCCATCGTGTTCCCCAAAAGCGTGGAACAGGTTCAGGCCATCGTTGGCTGGGCCAATCGCCATCAGGTGGCGCTGGTGCCTTCCGGCGGTCGGACCGGGCTCTCCGCCGGTGCGGTGGCAGCCAATGGTGAAGTGGTAGTCGCCTTCGACTACATGAACCAGATTCTCGATTTCAATGCCTTCGACCGCACGGTGGTCTGCCAGCCAGGGGTCATCACTCGCCAGCTGCAGGCATTCGCCGAAGAACAGGGGCTTTATTACCCGGTGGATTTCGCCTCGAGTGGCTCCAGCCAGATCGGCGGCAACATCGGCACAAACGCCGGCGGCATCAAGGTCATTCGCTACGGCATGACCCGTAACTGGGTTGCCGGCCTGAAAGTTGTCACTGGCAAGGGCGAGCTGCTCGAGCTGAACAAGGACCTCATCAAGAACGCCACGGGCTATGACCTGCGCCAGTTGTTCATCGGCGCCGAAGGTACCCTGGGCTTCGTGGTCGAGGCCACCATGCGCCTGGACCGCGCCCCGCGCAACCTCACTGCGATGGTGCTGGGCACGCCGGACTTCGATTCGATCATGCCGGTGTTGCATGCCTTCCAGGGCAAGCTTGACCTCACGGCATTCGAGTTCTTTTCCGACAAGGGCCTGGCCAAGATCATGGCACGTGGCGATGTGCCTGCGCCGTTCGCCACCGACTGCCCGTTCTATGCCCTGCTGGAGTTCGAGGCCAGTACCGAGGAGGTGGCCAACGATGCGCTGGCCACCTTCGAGCACTGCGTCGAGCAAGGCTGGGTACTGGACGGGGTGATGAGCCAGAGCGAAGCTCAGTTGAGAAACCTCTGGAAGCTGCGCGAGTACCTGTCCGAAACCATCTCCCACTGGACACCGTACAAGAACGATATCTCTGTCACGGTTTCCAAGGTGCCGGCGTTCCTGCGCGACATCGATGCCATCGTCAGCGAGCACTATCCCGACTATGAGGTGGTCTGGTACGGGCACATCGGCGACGGCAACCTGCACCTGAACATCCTCAAGCCCGAGTCCATGAGCAAAGACGATTTCTTCGCTTCATGCACCAAGGTCAACAAGTGGGTGTTCGAGATCGTCCAGCGCTATAACGGCTCGATCTCCGCCGAGCACGGTGTGGGCATGACCAAGCGCGATTACCTTGGCTATAGCCGTTCACCACAGGAAATCGCCTGCATGAAGGCGATAAAGGCCGTCTTCGACCCTAACGGCATCATGAATCCGGGTAAGATCTTCGCTCCTGAATAAAAGCAGTAATCAAAGGAGTCGGCCATGAGTTACCAGCACCAGTACGTAGACGGCACCCGTATCCACTTCCCGCTGGGCAAGGTGGTGTGCGTTGGCCGCAACTATGCCGAGCACGCCAAGGAACTGGGCAATCCCATTCCGACCGAGCCGTTGCTGTTCATCAAGCCGGGCAGTTGCGTGGTGCCGCTGGAGGGTGGTTTCAAGATTCCTACCGACCGTGGTTCGGTGCATTACGAAGCCGAAATCGCGGTGTTGCTGGGCAAGCCGCTGTCGGCACATCCATCTGAAGAGGAAGTGCTGGATGCCATCTCCGGCTTTGCCCCGGCGCTGGACCTGACCCTGCGTGACGTGCAGGCCAAACTCAAGGAAAAGGGCATGCCGTGGGAGACTTGCAAGAGCTTCGACGGTGCCTGCGTACTGCCGCCTTTCGTCGCTGCCGGCACGTTCGAAGACCTGGCCGACATCCCGGTGCGCCTGACCATCAATGGTGACGTTCGCCAGGACGGTAACAGCGCGATGATGCTCAACCCGATCGTGCCGATCATCCAGCACATGGCCTCGCACTTTTCGCTGCTGCCGGGGGATGTGATCCTGACCGGTACCCCGGCTGGCGTCGGCCCCTTCGAAGTGGGTGATGAGCTGGTGCTGGAGTTGCCGGGCGTGAGCCGCTTCGAAAGCCGGGTACTCTGAGCAGAGACTGTGTCGCCCGCGAAGCGGGCGACGCGATTTACCGTTTTTTTCACAACCTATCTGGATAATGCGCGAATCTCCGCCTATTTACCCAGGAATACTCTGTATGGCCCTGTCTTCCAGCGCTCCCGTATCCACCAAGCGTCGCTTCTATCTGCGCTGGCCGTTCGGCCTGGCTGTGGCTGCGGTGATCGGCTATGGCGTGGCCGTGGCGATGCACTGGGATGACCGTGGCCGACTGTGGGTCCAGGAAGGCTTCGAGAGCAGCGCCGAGCGCAGCGAAAGCGTCTGGTTGCCGGACTATAAGGTCGATATCGATGCCAAGCCTATGCCGGGCATGGAAGATGATGAAGCCTCGGACGTAGCATTCAATCCGCATACCCGCACGTTGTTTGTGGTCATGGGCAAGAACCCGTTCCTGGTCGAGCTGAGCCTGGATGGTGATGTGCTGAGGCAGATCCCCTTGCAGGGGTGGAACAACCCCGAAGGGGTTGCCGTGCTGGAAGATGGCCGCTTGGCCATTACCGATGAACGTCTGCACGACCTGACCGTGGTCAAGGTGGACGCACAAACCAAGTCGCTGAACCATGCAGATTTTCAGAGCCACGACCTGGGCGAGTCGGTGAAAAGCAACAAGGGCTTCGAGGCCGTGGCATGGGACCCGATGCGCCAGCGTCTGGTGATCGGCGAGGAGCGGCCGCCAAAGCTGTATACCTGGAGCACCGATGGGCGCAGCCCGCTCAAAGGTGACAAGCAGCCGCTGGCCAGCAACGAACTCGACCTGCGCAACCTCTCAGGCTTGGGTGTCGACCCGCGTACGGGCCATCTGTTGGTGCTGTCGGCGGACTCCAACATGCTGCTGGAGCTCGACGAGCAAGGTCAGCAGGTGAGTTTCATGACCTTGCTGGGCGGTTTCAACGGCCTCAAGGACACCATTCCGCGTGCTGAAGGGGTGGCGATGGACGACCAGGGCAACCTGTACATGGTCAGTGAGCCGGCGCTGTTCTATCGATTCAAGAAAAACTGACGGCCATTTCAGATTTTTCGCATGCTGGCATTAAGCTTTACTTCAGTTGTTCGTGGTTAGATTCGTCATCCTCAAACCGAGTCTGCCCTATGCGTCGCTATGTTCGTATGCCCCTGGTCCTGGCTGTCATTGGCCTGCTCGCCGTGCTCTTGCTGGGCGTGGCGGAGCAGCAGTTCCGTTTGCTCGAGCGTGGCTGGTTCAACTTCAAGACCTGGTGGCAGCCCGCTGAGCAAAGCATGGGCCTGGATCGCTATCGGGTAGTGACCGAGGCGCAGCCTATAGACGGGCTGGACGATGATGTTTCGGCACTGACTTACGACCCCGACCGCAAGACCCTGTTCACGGTGACCAACAAGCGGTCCGAACTGATCGAGTTGTCCCTCGACGGTCGTATCCTGCGGCGGGTGCCGTTGACCGGTTTCGGCGACCCCGAGGCGGTCGAATACGTAGGGCCCAACAGTTACGTGATCACCGATGAGCGCCAGCAACGGCTGATTCGCGTGCGCCTTGAGGACGACACGATGTTCCTGGATGCCCACGATGCCGAGCAGTTGAGCCTTGGTATCGGCCTGAACGGCAACAAGGGGTTCGAGGGGCTGGCCTACGACTCGGCGGGCAAACGCCTGTTCGTGGCCAAGGAGCGAGACCCGATGGTGATCTACGAAATTCACGGGTTTCCCCATGAAAACCCGGAGCAGCCCTATGCAGTGCATGTGGTGCAGGACCGCAAGCGCGATGCGCGGCTGTTCGTGAGGGATCTTTCCAGCCTGCAGTTCGACGAGCGCAGCGGGCATCTGCTGGCGTTGTCGGATGAATCACGCCTGGTGCTGGAGCTGGATGTGAAAGGTAAACCGTTGAGCACGCTGTCGCTGCGCAAGGGGTACCAGGGGCTCAAGCAGACGGTGCCGCAGGCGGAGGGGATTGCCATGGATGAAGCGGGGACCATTTATCTGGTCAGTGAGCCGAACCTGTTCTATGTGTTCAAACAGCCCACGGATTGACTGGGCTTTTGAGCGTAATTGCCGGCAGGCCGCCTCCCACGCGGTCACCACTGCTGTGGATTGCCTGGGGGAGCCAGCTTGCCGGCAATGGCATCACTCGGCTTTCAGGCTCTTCACGCCTTCAGGGGTGCCCAGCAACAGCAAGTCTGCCGGCCGTGCGGCAAACAGGCCATTGGTCACCACGCCGACGATCGCATTGATCTGCGCCTCCAGCTCTACGGGGTTGGTGATCTGCAGGTTGTACACATCCAGGATCACGTTGCCGTTATCGGTGACCACACCCTCACGGTACACCGGGTCGCCACCCAGCTTGACCAGTTGGCGCGCCACGTGGCTGCGGGCCATCGGGATCACCTCGACCGGCAGCGGGAAGGCGCCCAGCACCGGCACCAGCTTGCTGGCATCGGCGATGCAGATGAAGGTCTTGGCCACGGCCGCGACGATTTTTTCGCGCGTCAGTGCCGCGCCACCGCCTTTGATCAGGTTCAGGTGTGCATCGCTCTCGTCGGCGCCGTCGACATAGAACTCCAGCTCGCTGACGCTGTTCAGCTCATAGACCGGGATGCCATGGCCCTTCAGACGCTGTGCCGTGGCCTCGGAGCTGGCGACCGCGCCGTCGAACGCCGTCTTGTGCTGGGCCAGGGCGTCAATGAAAAAGTTGGCAGTCGAACCGGTGCCGACGCCGACGACGCTCTTTTCATCCAGCTTGGGCAGAATGAAGTCGACAGCGGCCTGGGCGACGGCCTGTTTGAGTTGGTCCTGGGTCATGCGGGCTCCGGAAAGGGGCAGGGCGGTAATGAAAGGAGGCTAGTATAACGGCTCGGGCGGCTTTGCTGTGGTCGCCCGACGTAGCGCTGGGGTAGACTCGCAGCCCTTGTCCCGCGGCCAGTGATGCTTTCCCGATGCTCGAACAGTACGTCAAGAAGATCCTCACCTCGCGCGTCTACGACGTCGCTGTCGAAACCCCGCTGCACAGCGCCGGGCAACTGAGCAAGCGCCTGGGCAACCAGATTCTGCTCAAGCGTGAAGACCTGCAGCCGGTGTTCTCCTTCAAGATCCGTGGGGCGTACAACAAGCTGGCGCAACTGAGCCCGGAAGAACTGGCCCGCGGCGTGGTCACCGCCTCGGCCGGCAACCATGCACAGGGGCTGGCCCTGGCAGCCCGCGAGCTGGGCATCAAGGCCACCATCGTGATGCCCAAGACCACCCCGGAGATCAAGATCGAAGGCGTACGCTCGCGTGGCGGCAAGGTGGTATTGCATGGCGATTCGTTCCCCGAGGCGCTGGCCTACTCGCTGAAACTGGTCGATGAGAAGGGCTTCGTCTATATCCACCCTTATGACGACCCGCACACCATTGCCGGGCAAGGCACCGTGGCCATGGAAATCCTGCGCCAGCACCCAGGCCGGCTGGATGCGATCTTCGTGCCGGTGGGCGGCGGTGGGCTGATCGCCGGCATCGCCGCCTACGTGAAATACCTGCGCCCGGAAATCAAGGTGATTGGCGTCGAACCGGATGACTCCAATTGCCTGCAGGCAGCCATGGCCGCTGGCGAGCGCGTGGTGCTGCCGCAGGTTGGGCTGTTCGCCGATGGCGTGGCCGTGGCCCAGATCGGTCAGCATACCTTCGACATCTGCCGCTTGCATGTGGATGAAGTGATCACCGTCAGCACTGACGAGATCTGTGCAGCAATCAAGGATATCTACGACGATACCCGCTCGATCACCGAACCTGCAGGTGCCTTGGGTGTCGCTGGCATCAAGAAGTATGTGGAGCTCAACGGCGTCAGCGGGCAAACGCTGGTGGCTATCGACTCGGGCGCCAACGTCAACTTCGACCGCCTGCGTCACGTCGCCGAGCGTGCCGAGCTGGGCGAGAAGCGCGAAGCGATCATCGCCGTGACCATCCCCGAGCGGCCGGGCAGCTTCAAGGCGTTCTGCGAGGCCATCGGCAAGCGCCAGATCACCGAATTCAACTACCGCAAGCACACATCCGACGAAGCCCATATCTTCGTTGGCGTGCAGACCCATCCGGAGAACGACCCACGCGCTGCGTTGGTGCAGCAACTGACCGAGCAGGGTTTCCCTGTTACCGACCTGACTGACAACGAACTGGCCAAGATGCACATCCGCCACATGGTGGGTGGCCATTCGGCCGGTGCACGCGACGAGATCGTGCTGCGCTTCGAGTTCCCTGAGCGGCCGGGGGCGCTGTTCAACTTCCTCAACAAGCTGGGCGGGCGCTGGAACATCTCGATGTTCCACTACCGCAACCACGGCGCCGCCGACGGGCGTGTGGTGGCCGGGTTGCAGGTGCCGGAGGACGAACGCCACCTGGTGCCGGCGGCGCTGGCCAAGATTGGGTATCCGTACTGGGATGAGACCGACAATCCCGCTTACCGGCTCTTCCTGGGTTGAGCGACTAAGCTTGGCTAACCCCCCAAGGATGTGAAGACATGGAACACCTGACCACCCTCAAGGCCCTGCACCTCATTGCCACCGCCCTGTTATTGCTGGGCGCACTGGGTTTGGCGATCTGGACCGTACGCGCCCGGCGTCAAGGCGACGCCCAGGCTTATGGCAAGCTGCTGCGTCGGCCTTTGGTGTTCGTCTGGCTGGTGATGGGCGTGAGCCTGCTGAGCATGCCGTTCACCGGTTGGTGGCTGGTTCACCTGGTAGGTTGGCCGCTGGGGCAGACCTGGGTGCTGGCGTCCAGCGTCATCTATACCCTCGGTGCGTTCGCCGCGTGGTGGTTGCTGGTGCGTCTGAACCGGCTGCGCAAGGCTGAGGCGGTGGGTTTGCGGTTTACCCTGGCCCTGGCGGTCTTCAGCGGTGTCTGCTTCCTGTCCATCGCCGGGTTGATGGGCGCCAAGCCGGTCTGAAGCTGGCCGGGCCGCTCTGCAGCCCCAAAAAGGCTCAGTCCCTAAGCGAAATCACCGGCCACCCGCGCCGCTCAGCCTCAGCCTGCAGGTTAGGGTCCGGGTCCACCGCGACAGCATGTGACACCCGCTGCAACAGCGGCAAGTCATTCATCGAGTCGCTATAGAAGTAGCTGTCTTGCAGGTCGAACCCGTTCTCCAGCATCCAGCGTTCCAGCCTCGTCACCTTGCCTTCACGGAAGCACGGTATATCGGTACTGCGCCCGGTATAGCGGCCATCGCGTGTTTCGCATTCGGTCGCCAATAGCGTGCGAACGCCAAGACGGCGGGCAATCGGCGCGGTGACGAAACGGTTGGTGGCGGTGATGATCACCAGTTGGTCCCCTGCCTCCCGGTGTTGCTGCAGCAGGGCCAGGGCCTTGGGCAGGATGATCGGCTCGATGCAGTCGCGCATGAACTCGCGGTGCCATTGGTCGAGCTGGGCGGGTTCGGTGGCTGCGAGGATTTCCATGGAAAAGGCCAGGTAGGCCTGCAGGTCGAGGGTGCCGTTCAGGTAATCCTGGTAGAAGGCATCGTTGCGTTGTTTGTACGCGATCGGGTCAAGAATCCCCCGTTCGCACAGGTAATCACCCCACGCGTGGTCACTGTCGCCACCGAGGAGGGTATTGTCCAGGTCGAATAAAGCCAGGCGCATTGCGGTTACTCGCGTCAGCCATAGGGAAGGCCCGCAGAATACGGAGTTTTCACCTCGCTGCACATAAGCGTGGCGGGCGCGTTGCTGCGCTCGCAGGCTTTGTGGAACAATGCGGTGACATGCGTTTGCGAGGTTGCTACCGTGATCGACCCGGATGGTTTTCGCCCAAATGTCGGGATCATTCTCACGAATGATGCCGGGCAGGTGCTATGGGCTCGGCGGATCAACCAGGATGCCTGGCAATTCCCTCAGGGTGGTATCAACCCTGACGAGACGCCGGAAGATGCCCTGTACCGCGAGCTGAACGAAGAAGTTGGCCTTGAACGCGATGATGTGGAAATTCTTGCCTGCACCCGCGGCTGGTTGCGTTATCGTTTACCCCAGCGTCTGGTACGTACCCACAGCCAACCGCTGTGTATCGGCCAGAAGCAGAAATGGTTTTTGCTGCGCCTGGTGAGCAATGAGCAACGGGTGCGGATGGACCTGACCGGCAAGCCTGAATTCGATGGCTGGCGCTGGGTCAGCTATTGGTACCCGCTGGGCCAGGTGGTGACCTTCAAGCGTGAAGTGTATCGCCGCGCCCTGAAAGAGCTAGCACCGCGTCTTTTGACGCGCGACTGACGACGGAGTTCGACCCCGAGCCATGCTCAATACGCTGCGCAAGATCGTCCAGGAAGTGAACTCCGCCAAAGATCTCAAGACGGCGTTGGGGATCATTGTCTTGCGCGTCAAGGAGGCCATGGGCAGCCAGGTCTGCTCGGTCTACCTGCTCGACCCGGAAACCAACCGCTTCGTGCTGATGGCCAGCGAAGGCCTCAACAAGCGATCCATCGGCAAGGTCAGCATGGCCCCCAACGAAGGCCTGGTTGGTCTGGTCGGTACCCGGGAAGAGCCGCTGAACCTGGAAAACGCCGCTGATCACCCACGGTACCGCTACTTCGCTGAAACGGGCGAGGAGCGTTTCGCGTCCTTCCTGGGTGCACCGATCATCCACCACCGTCGTGTGGTCGGCGTGCTGGTCATTCAGCAGAAAGAACGCCGCCAGTTCGACGAGGGTGAAGAAGCTTTCCTGGTCACCATGAGCGCTCAACTCGCCGGGGTTATCGCTCACGCCGAGGCCACCGGCTCGATTCGTGGCCTGGGCCGCCAGGGCAAGGGCATCCAGGAAGCGCGCTTCGTCGGCGTACCAGGCTCGCCGGGTGCTGCCGTCGGCCGAGCCGTGGTCATGTTGCCGCCTGCCGACCTTGAGGTGGTGCCGGACAAGACGGTCGAAGACATCGACGCTGAACTCAAACTGTTCCACAACGCCCTCGAGGGCGTGCGCGCCGACATGCGCAAGCTTTCGGCCAAACTGGCCACCCAGTTGCGCCCGGAAGAACGCGCGCTGTTCGACGTGTACCTGATGATGCTTGAGGACGCAGCCCTCGGCGGTGAGGTGACTGACGTCATCAAGACCGGCCAGTGGGCCCAGGGCGCCCTGCGCCAGGTGGTCGGCGAGCACGTCAGCCGGTTCGAGCTGATGGACGACGATTACCTGCGCGAGCGCGCCTCGGACGTGAAAGACCTCGGTCGCCGTCTGCTGGCCTACCTCCAGCAAGCCCGTTCGCAATCGCTGGTGTATGCCGACAACACCATCCTGGTCAGCGAGGAACTGACCCCGGCGATGCTGGGTGAGGTGCCGGAAGGCAAGCTGGTGGGCCTGGTCTCGGTGCTGGGCTCGGGCAACTCCCACGTTGCCATCCTGGCCCGTGCCATGGGTATCCCGACGGTGATGGGCCTGGTCGACCTGCCGTATTCCAAGGTCGATGGTATCGAGCTGATCGTCGATGGCTACAAGGGCGAGGTGTTCACCAACCCCAGCGACGTGCTGCGCAAGCAATACAGCGAGGTGGTCGAAGAAGAGCGTCAGCTGGCCCAGGGCCTGGATGCGTTGCGCGAACTGCCTTGCATCACCCCGGACGGCCATCGCATGCCGCTGTGGGTCAACACCGGCCTGCTTGCCGACGTGGCCCGTGCCCAGCAGCGGGGCGCCGAAGGGGTGGGCCTGTACCGCACAGAAGTGCCGTTCATGATCAACCAGCGCTTCCCCAGCGAAAAAGAGCAGTTGGCCATCTATCGCGAGCAGTTGGCGGCGTTTCACCCGCTGCCGGTGACCATGCGTACCCTCGACATCGGCGGGGACAAGGCGCTGTCCTACTTCCCGATCAAGGAAGAAAACCCGTTCCTGGGGTGGCGTGGCATCCGCGTGACCCTCGACCACCCGGAAATCTTCCTGGTCCAGACCCGCGCCATGCTCAAAGCCAGCGAAGGCCTGAACAACCTGCGCATTCTGCTGCCGATGATCTCCGGCATTCACGAACTGGAAGAGGCGCTGCACCTGATTCACCGCGCCTGGGGCGAGGTGCGTGACGAAGGCACGGACGTGCCGATGCCACCGGTTGGCGTGATGGTCGAGATCCCGGCCGCGGTTTACCAGACCAAGGAGCTGGCGCGTCAGGTGGATTTCCTTTCGGTAGGCTCCAACGACCTGACCCAGTACCTGCTGGCAGTAGACCGCAACAACCCGCGGGTTGCCGACCTTTACGACTACCTGCACCCGGCAGTGCTGCAAGCCTTGAACACCGTGGTGCGTGATGCCCATGGCGAGGGCAAGCCAGTCAGTATCTGCGGCGAGATGGCCGGTGATCCGGCAGCAGCGGTCCTGTTGATGGCCATGGGCTTCGACAGCTTGTCGATGAACGCCACCAACCTACCGAAGGTGAAGTGGATGCTGCGCCAGATAAACATGAGCAAGGCCAAGGAGCTGCTGGCCGATGCCCTGAGCCATGACAACCCGCAGGTTATCCACAGCTCGTTGCAATTGGCGCTGAAGAACCTGGGGCTGGCGCGGATGATCGGGCCAGAGGCCAACAAGACCCTGTGAATTATGGGGCCGCTTTGCGGCCCTTTCGCGACACAAGGCCGCTCCTACAGGCGACGCGACCCTGGTAGGAGCGGCCTTGTGTCGCGAAAGGGCTGCAAAGCAGCCCCATGGCCCTCAAACCCAAAGCTCAACCTCCCCCAGGTGGCCCCCAAAAGGCCCGAAACTGCGCTCGACAAGCCGTCTTTTACCCTGATCATCCACGATCAGCACCGTACTGGCCCGCGTCCCATAATTCTGGCTGGCAATAAACACACTCGACAGCAGCTTCTCTGTCGCCACCCCCACGCCAGTTTCCGGCAGCTCTGCCTCAGGCGCCGTCTCACCATCGGCCAGCAACGCCATCAAACGCTGTGGGTCTGCTGACCCCAGTAACCGTTCCAGCCCGTCGCGCGCCTTGACCAGCTTGGGCCACGGCGTATCCAGCCCGGCATTGGAAAGCCCATACACCCCAGCCGCCAGCAAGCGCGGCGCCGCGTCTCGAGCGTGCAGATACCCCAGGCGCACACCATCGCCCACCAGCAGGTTGAACCCCGAATACTGCTTGCTGCGGCTGGCGACCTGGTCCAGATAGGCCTCGACCCCAAGTTCACCCTGCAGGTATGCCGCCACCAGCTCGCCGCGTGAGCGGGGGCCCAACGGCTGCCCTGGGTCGCGAATGTTGGTCAGCGCGGCGAACCGCCCCTGCGGCCCCACGCCCAGCCAGGTACCACCGGCCTCCAGGTCACGCCCTGCATGCACGCCGGGCGCATCTTCCCAGGCTGCCAGCGCCTGCGTGGGCCGGGCATAGAACTCGTCGCGGTTGGCCGCCACGATCAGCGGCAGGGCATGCCCTGGCCGCCAGGCGAATACGATCAGGCACATAGGTTGGGCCTCTGGGTTTTTTGCCACTCTACCCACTGCGGCGGCGCCGATCCATCCTGTCACAGAGTTCACTAGAGCCCCGAGCCCGGCTTCCGTTACCATGCCGGATTGTTTTTTCGGGGACGACGAATGGAGTTCGCACTCTATCTGCTTCTGGGCGCCTGTGCCGGCGTGCTGGCCGGGCTGTTCGGCGTGGGCGGCGGCATCATCATCGTGCCGGTGCTGGTGTTCAGCTTCACCCTGCAGGGCTTCGACGCTTCGGTGCTCACTCACCTGGCGGTGGGTACCTCGCTGGCAACCATCGTCTTCACATCGATCAATGCCGTGCGCGAGCACCATCGTCGGGGCGCGGTGCAGTGGCCGATCTTCGCCTGGATGACCGTGGGTATCCTGCTGGGCGCCGGGGTGGGCGCGAAGACGGCTTCGCTTATCCAGGGCCCGCTGTTGCAGAAGATCATCGGCGTATTCGCGCTGATCATTGCCGCGCAGATGGCACTGGACCTCAAGCCCAAGGCCAGCCGCGGCATTCCCGGCAAGCCCGCACTGATCGGTGCCGGTGGCGTGATCGGTTGGGCCTCGGCGATCTTCGGCATCGGCGGTGGTTCGTTGACCGTGCCATTCCTGACCTGGCGCAGCCTGCCGATGCAGCAGGCGGTGGCCACGTCTTCGGCCTGCGGCCTGCCGATTGCCGTGGCCAGCGCCCTGAGTTTCATGTGGCTGGGTTGGCACGATGAGCATCTGCCAGCCCATAGCGTGGGCTTCGTGTACCTGCCAGCGCTGGTCGGCATTGCCGTGACCAGCATGTTTTTCGCCCGCTTCGGCGCGCGGCTGGCGCACAAGTTGTCGCCCCGCCTGCTCAAGCGCTTGTTCGCCGCGCTGCTGTTTTGCGTAGGCCTGAGCTTTTTGATTTGAAACCAGAGGAATATCCATGCTGCCTTACCCGCAGATAGACCCCGTGGCCGTTGCGCTCGGGCCGCTGAAAATCCATTGGTACGGCCTGATGTACCTGATCGGCATTGGTGGCGCGTGGCTGCTCGCCTCGCGCCGGCTCAACCGTTTCGACCCCACCTGGTCGCGTGAAAAGCTCTCTGACCTGGTGTTCTGGTTGTCGATGGGGGTGATCGTCGGCGGGCGCTTGGGTTATGTGCTGTTCTACGACCTGCACGCCTACCTGGCCAACCCGACGTTGATCTTCGAGGTATGGAAGGGTGGCATGTCGTTCCACGGCGGCTTCATCGGCGTGATGCTGGCGGCCTTGTGGTTCGGCAAGCGCAACAACAAGTCATTCTTCGAACTGATGGACTTCGTCGCACCGCTGGTGCCGATTGGCCTGGGGGCAGGGCGTATCGGCAACTTCATCAACGCCGAATTGTGGGGCAAGCCGACCGACGTGCCGTGGGCGATGATCTTCCCGCCGTTCAGCGACCCGGCCCAGCTGCCGCGCCACCCATCGCAGCTGTACCAGTTCGCCCTGGAAGGCGTGGCGTTGTTCGCGATCCTCTGGCTGTTCTCGCGCAAGCCGCGCCCGACCATGGCGGTTTCCGGGATGTTCGCCCTGTTCTACGGCATCTTCCGCTTCATCGTCGAATTCGTCCGCGTGCCGGATGCCCAGCTGGGCTACATTGCCTGGGGCTGGCTGACCATGGGTCAGATACTCTGCATCCCGATGATTCTGGCCGGCCTCGGATTGATCTGGTGGGCTTATAATCGCAAACCCACGGCGAAACCCGCCATCTGATTCCCAACGGCAGGGGCGATCCCCCTGCCGTTCTTGCTACAGGTAAGCCATGAAACAGTATCTGGACCTGGTCCGTGACGTCATCGAAAACGGCACTCTGCAGGAAAACCGCACGGGCATCCGCACCATCAGCCTGCCGGGCGCCATGCTGCGCTTCGATCTGCAAAAGGGCTTTCCGGCCATCACCACGCGCAAGCTGGCATTCAAGTCTGCCATCGGCGAAATGGTCGGCTTCCTGCGTGGCGTGAAGAACGCGGGTGAATTCCGCGAACTGGGCTGCAAGGTGTGGGATCAGAACGCCAACGAGAACGCCCAGTGGCTGGCCAACCCGTTCCGCCAGGGCCATGACGACCTCGGCGAGATTTACGGTGTGCAGTGGCGCCAGTGGCCGGGCTACAAGCGCATCCCGCTGAGCAACCCGGCAGCGATCGAGATGGCCGAAAAAGCGGGCTTTCGCAGGATTGCCCAGGACGAGGAAGATGGCCAGGCGTTCGTCGTGCTGTACAAGGCCATCGACCAAGTGCGTCAGTGCCTGGACACCATAGCCAACGACCCGGGCAGCCGGCGCATCCTGTTCCATGGCTGGAACTGCGCGCAGCTGGACGAAATGGCGCTGCCGCCGTGCCACCTGCTGTACCAGTTCCACCCCAATGTCCAGACCAGGGAAATCTCCCTGACGCTCTACATCCGCTCCAATGACTTGGGCCTGGGCACACCGTTCAACCTCACCGAAGGTGCGGCGCTGCTGTCGCTGTTCGGCCGCCTGACGGGCTATACGCCGCGCTGGTTCACGTACTTCATTGGCGATGCCCATGTGTACGAAAACCATCTGGACATGCTTAACGAGCAACTCAAGCGCGAGCCGCTGGAAGCACCGAAGCTGGTGATCAGCGACCGCGTGCCTGCGTTCGCCGAGACGGGCAAGTACGAGCCAGAATGGCTGGAGAAGATCGAACCGAGCGATTTCAGCCTGGAAGGCTATGAGCACCATGCACCGATGACGGCGCCGATGGCGGTCTGATTCGCGCAAATGCCCAGGGCTGCGCAGCAGCCCCAGCGGCTTCAATGCCCGTGGCTACGCCCCACGTGCGAATGCTCGGTATCCGGCACGGATACGGCTCCGTTCACCTCCAAACGCTGCAAGATCGCGCATTCCTCTCCCTGCGCACTGCACCGTCTGCGTAACTCCACCAGTTGCTCCTGCAATGCCACCAGGCCATCGATCCGCGCCTGCACGTGTTCGATATGTTCGTCTATCAACGCATTGACGCTGCCACATGAGCCCGCCGGGCTATCGCGCAGGCGCAAAAGGCTGCGTATTTCGTCCAGGGTCATGTCCAGGGTGCGGCAGTTGCGGATAAAGGTCAGCCGCTCGACATGGGCCTGGGTGTACAGCCGGTAATTACCGTCGGTACGCGCTGGCTCTGGCAGTAGCTGCTCACGCTCGTAATAACGAATGGTCTCCACCGCACAGTCGGTGGCTTTGGCCAGTTCTCCGATTTTCATGGCGATTCTCCATCAGGTGGCTTGACCCTATAGTGGCTACAGGGTGTTCACTTGGCAACAGGTGCTCACTAAGGATGACCCCATGAACCAGCCTGTCAGCCACGAACACGTGCATGACCATGACCACGTCAACGCCGGTAAAAGCCATTGCCACGACGCACATGCGCACAGTTGCTGCGGTTCCAGTGCGGCGCCTGCGTTTGTGCAATTGAGCGAAAAGGCCAGTGACCAGGCCCGGCTCAGCCGTTTTCGCATACAAGCCATGGACTGCCCGACAGAACAGACCTTGATCCAGGACAAGCTCGGCAAGCTGGCCGGCATCGAGCAGCTGGAGTTCAACCTGATCAACCGCGTGCTGGGCGTGCGCCATACCTTGGATGGCACTGCTGAGATCGAGCGGGCCATCGAAAGCCTGGGCATGAAGGCAGAACCGCTGGCTGTAGAGGATGAGGGTGGCGTGATCGCACCCGCGCCAGCCAAGACTCGCTGGTGGCCATTGGCATTGTCCGGCATCGCGGCGATCGCCGCTGAAATCATCCATTTCAGCGCGCTGGCGCCCGAGTGGGTGGTAGCCGCGCTGGCGCTGGCAGCGATCCTTGGCTGTGGCCTGGGCACCTACAAGAAGGGCTGGATTGCCCTTAAAAACCGCAACCTGAACATCAACGCGCTGATGAGCATTGCCGTGACCGGTGCCGTGCTGATCGGCCAGTGGCCTGAGGCGGCCATGGTCATGGTGCTGTTCACCATCGCCGAACTGATCGAGGCACGTTCACTTGACCGTGCGCGCCATGCCATCAGTGGCCTGATGCAGCTTACGCCGGACATGGCCACGGTGCAGCAGGCTGACGGCCAATGGCGTGAGGCCGAGGTGCGCCACGTAGCGATCGGTGCGCTCGTGCGGGTACGCCCCGGTGAGCGTATCGGCCTGGACGGTGAAGTGGTCAGTGGGCAATCCAGCGTCGATCAGGCACCGATCACCGGCGAGAGCCTGCCTGTGGACAAGGCCCCTGGCGACAAGCTGTTCGCCGGCACCATCAATCAGGCCGGCGCTCTGGAGTACCGGGTAACTGCAGTGGCAGGGCATTCCACATTGGCCCGTATCATCAAGGCCGTTGAGCAGGCGCAGGGCGCTCGAGCGCCTACCCAGCGTTTCGTCGATACCTTCTCGCGCATCTACACGCCTGTGGTGTTCGCCCTGGCTTTGGCCGTAGCGCTCATCCCGCCGCTGCTCATGGCCGGCGCCTGGTTCGACTGGGTCTACCGCGCCTTGGTGCTGTTGGTGGTGGCCTGCCCATGTGCCCTGGTGATTTCCACCCCGGTGACCATTGTCAGTGGCCTGGCGGCTGCGGCGCGCAAGGGCATCCTGATCAAGGGGGGTGTGTACCTGGAAGGGGGCCGCAAGCTGGACTTCCTGGCCCTGGACAAGACTGGCACTCTCACCTACGGCAAGCCGGTGCAGACCGATACCAAGGTGCTAGACCCATTGTTCGAAGGCCGCGCCCAGGCACTGGCGGCAAGCCTGGCCGAGCGCTCAGACCACCCGGTATCGGCTGCCATCGCCCAGTTGGCCAGGGCGCAGGGGCTGGCCCTGAGTGAGGTCAGCGCGTTCGCTGCCTTGGCGGGGCGCGGTGTGCGTGGTGACATCGATGGCGAAACCTATCACCTGGGCAACCATCGTCTGGTCGAAGAGCTGGGCTTGTGCTCACCGCAGCTCGAAGCACAGTTGGACCAACTCGAGCGCCAAGGCAAGACCGTGGTGCTGTTGCTCGACCGCTCTGGCCCGCTGGCGCTGTTTGCCGTCGCCGACACGGTCAAGGACAGCAGCCGTGAGGCTATCGCCGAGCTGCACGCGCTGGGCATCAAGACTGTCATGCTTACCGGCGACAATCCCCATACCGCCCAGGCCATCGCTGCCCAGGTCGGTATCGACCGCGCCGAAGGCAACCTGCTCCCTGCCGACAAGCTGAGCACGATCGAGCAGCTCTACGCCCAGGGGCACCGGGTTGGCATGGTCGGTGATGGCATCAACGATGCGCCGGCGCTGGCCCGTGCCGAGATCGGTTTCGCCATGGCGGCTGCCGGTACCGACACCGCCATCGAGACCGCCGATGTGGCGCTGATGGATGACGACTTGCGCAAAATCCCGGCCTTCGTCAGGCTGTCGCGGCAAAGTGCGGCGATCCTTAAGCAGAACATCGTGCTGGCGTTGGGCATCAAGGCCATCTTCCTGGCAATCACCTTTGCCGGCATGGCCACGCTGTGGATGGCGGTGTTCGCCGACATGGGCGTAAGCCTGCTGGTGGTGTTCAACGGCCTGCGCCTTTTGCGCAAGTAGCAGCTGCAAGCTACAAGCTGATCGAGGTGGAATCGAGACTTATGAAACTACACAGCGCTGCCTCTGCTTACGGCTGCTTTTGCGGCTGCGGAGCCCAGCAATGCTGAGTGCCGAGCTCAAAGCCTTCTACATGGTGGCCCGCCTGGGCAGCATCACCCTGGCGGCGAAGAAGCTTGGCCTCAGCCAGCCGACGGTGACCACCCAGATCCGCAACCTCGAAAGCCAGTACGCGGTGGAGCTGTTCTACCGCGGCGGCCGGCGCCTGGTGCTGAGCGAGGAGGGCGTGCGCCTGCTGCCAATGGTCAAGGCGCTGCTGCAACAGGAAGCCGACATCGAGTTCGAGCTGCGCAACAGCGGCCATGCCCAAGGCAACCTGCGCATCGCTGCCACCGCGCCGTATTACATCCTCGATCTGGTGAAGATCTTCCGTGAGCGCTTGCCACAGGTGGGCGTGGCCGTGGAGATCGGTAATTCGCAGCAGGTGCTGGAGATGCTGGAGGACTACCGCGTCGATCTCGCCGCCTCGTCACAGTTGGTGGAGGATGCTCGCCTGGTGAGGCGCGTGCTGGGCACTGACCCGCTGGTGGTGGCGGTGCACCGCAATCACCCGCTGGCGCAGCGTCAGGTGGTGTCTATCGAGGTGGTGGCAGGGCAATGCCTGCTGATGCGCGAGAAAGGTTCGACCACGCGCAAACTCACCGAAGAAATGATGCACGGCGCTGGGGTGAAGGCCGAAGCGGTGCTGGAAATCGGCAGCCGCGAGTCGATCCGTGAGGCGGTGCTGCGCAATATCGGCATCAGCGTGATTGCCCGGCACGAGGTGCCGCACAACTCGGAGCTGCGGGTGCTGACACTGGAAGATGCGCCGGTGATGCATGAGTACCTGTACTGCCTTAAGGAAAGACGCCAGGCCCGGTTGCCGGCAGCCTTCCTCGGGGTGGCGCAGGAAGTGGTGGGGTCGCAGTTCTGAACCTGCAACGTCACTACAAAATCTGCCTATACCACTATCGCCCGCTTTTGCCTCGCCGCCACAGAACCTTCGCACAGCCTTTCTAGCATGGCCACATCTGCTCGATGAGGCTTTGCCATGAACCACGCCACCCCGGGCGCACAAATGAAAGTGCGCGGTATCCACAAGCGTTTCGGCGCCTTCACGGCGTTGAACGATGTCTCCCTGGACATCGCCGCCGGCGAGCTGGTTTGCCTGCTCGGCCCTTCCGGCTGCGGCAAGACCACCCTGCTGCGCTGCATCGCAGGGCTGGAACGCCAAGACCGTGGCGAGTTGTACATCGGTGAGCGTGACATCAGCGAATTGCCCCCACAGGCGCGTGACTACGGCATCCTCTTTCAATCTTACGCGCTATTCCCCAACCTCACCGTCGAAGCCAACATTGCCTACGGCCTGAACCGCAGTGGCCGTGAAGAAAGCCGCCAGCGCGTAGCCGAGATGCTGGACCTGGTAGGCCTGGCCGGCAGTGAAAAGAAATATCCCGGGCAATTGTCCGGGGGGCAACAGCAGCGGGTTGCGTTGGCCCGTGCCCTGGCCCCGTCGCCTTCGCTGCTGTTGCTCGACGAGCCTATGTCGGCGCTGGATGCGCGTGTGCGTGAGCACCTGTGTACCGAACTTCGACAGCTGCAGCGTCAACTGGGTATCACCACGCTGATGGTCACCCACAACCAGGACGAAGCCATGCTGATGGCCGACCGCATTGCGGTGATGAACAACGGCCAGGTCGAGCAGTACGCCACCCCTCAGGAAATCTACGATCAGCCGTCCACGCCGTTCGTTGCCGAGTTCGTTGGCCAGGGCAACTGGCTGCCGTTTCAGCGTACTGGCGACAGCCATGCCCAGGTGGGCGCCATGAGCATGCGCCTGGCAGCGGGTGCGCCGCGGGCCAGCAGCGGCCGGTTGTTCTGCCGCCCGGAGGCTATCACTGTCAACCCGGTGGTGCATGAAGAAAACCTGTTCCCGGCCAAGGTCCGCGAAATCACATTCCTTGGCAACCGCTGCCGCATGAGCTTTGAATTCAAGGCCCTGCCGGGCCATCCGCTGCTCGCCGAACTGGCGCCAGAAGCCATGCCACACTTGGGCTCGCAGGACATCTGGGTGGCCCTGCCGCCGCAGAGCCTGCAGGTGTTTGCCTGAGATGGCCGCGCCCATGCCTTTGCCGCTGGCCCAGCCCAAGCACACAGCGCGCAATGATGTTGCATTCGGTGATCGGCTGTTCGTCGTCGGTGGCAAGTGCCTGCTGCTGGCCTTGCTGTTGCTGGCGGTGCTGATGCCGTTGCTGGCGATCTTCTGGCGCGGCTTCAGCGGCGATGCCGGCCAGGGTGGCGGTCTGCTGGCGGCCCGTGAACTGTTTGCCAGCGACAACTTCCACTGGCTGCTTGGCAACAGCTTGTCGGTTGCCTTCACGGTTGCCGCGATCGTGGTCCCCCTGGCATACCTGTTCGCTTATGCCTTGCAGCGCACGCTGATCCCGGCCAAGGGGCTGTGGCGGGGTATCTCGCTGCTGCCACTGCTGGCACCGTCGATGTTGCCGGCGATTGCCCTGGTCTACCTGTTCGGTAACCAAGGCCTGCTGCGCGGGTTGCTCAGTGACAACATCTATGGCTTCTGGGGCATAGTCCTGGGGGAGGCCATCTACACCTTCCCGCATGCGCTGATGATCCTGCTGTCGGCCTTGTCGCTGGCCGATGCACGGTTGTTCGATGCCGCCTCCAGCATGGGGGCCGGGGCGTCGCGGGCGTTTCGCAGCATTACCTGGCCGGCAACGCGCCAGGCGGTGTTCGCGGCGTTCTGCCTGGTGTTCACCCTGACCATCACCGATTTCGGTGTACCGGTGGTTGTCGGTGGCGACTACCAGGTGCTGGCGCTCGAGGCCTACAAGGCGGTCGTCGGCCAGCAGCAGTTCGGCCGGGGTGCATTGATCGGCATGGTGCTGCTGGTGCCGGCATTGCTGAGCTTTGCGGTCGATGCCTGGCTGCGTCGCCGTCAGGGCGAGGCCATGAGTGGTCGTGCCCAGGTATTCGAACCCAAGCCGTCGCCCGGGCGTGATGCCTGTTATCTGGTGATCGTCATGCTGGTATGCACGGTGCTGGTGGGCGTGATCGGCATGGCGGTGTACTCGTCACTGGTGACCTTCTGGCCCTACAACCTGACCTTGTCGTTCAAGCACTACATGTTCGAAGACACCGCCGGCGGTGGCTGGCTGGCCTATCGCAACAGTGTGACCATGGCCATCGGCACCGCGCTGATCGGCAGCATGGTGATCTTTGCCGGTGCCTACCTGATGGAGAAAACCCAGGGCCAGCGTTTGCTCAACCAGGCCCTGCGCCTGCTCAGCTTCATCCCCATGGCGGTACCGGGGTTGGTGCTGGGCCTGGGCTATGTCTTCTTCTTCAACCTCAATGGCAACCCACTGCACGTTTTCTATGGCGGCATGGGGCTGTTGGTGGTGTGCACCATCGCCCACTACCTGACCACTGCGCAGATGACCGCAACCACGGCGTTGCGCCAGCTCGATGGGGAGTTCGAGGCCGCCGCGCTGTCGCTCAAGGCGCCGTTGTACAAGCACTTCGTGCGGGTGACCGTGCCGATCTGCCTGCCTGCACTGCTGGACATCATCCGTTATCTGTTCGTCTCGGCCATGACCACGGTATCGGCGGCAATCTTCCTGTACAGCCCCGACACCATCCTCGCCGCCGTCGCCGTGCTGAACATGGACGATGCCGGCAATGTCGGCGGCGCTGCCGCCATGTCGACCTTGATCCTGCTGACCAGTGCGGCTGCATCGCTGCTGCTGGCCGGCGCTTCCCGCGGCCTGCTGCGCCGCTCCCAGGCCTGGCGCCAGCGCGCTCCCGGCCATTGACCGACTGCCCACACTGACAGGAAACGCATCATGTTCAAGCCCCTCGCACTTGCCGCTGCCGTGACCGCTGTATTCAGCCTGCAGGCTTCGGCCGCCACTACGCAGCTGACCGTCTACACCGCCCTGGAAGCCGAGCAGCTCAAGACCTACAAGCAGGCCTTCGAAAAGGCCAACCCGGACATCGAAATCAAGTGGGTGCGTGACTCCACCGGCATCATCACTGCCAAGCTGCTGGCCGAGAAAGAGCGCCCGCAGGCCGATGCGGTGTGGGGGCTGGCGGCTTCCAGCCTGGCCATCCTCGACCAGAACGGCATGCTCGAAGCCTATGCACCGAGAGACCTGGGCAAGATCTCCGCCAACTACCGTGACGCCGCCAACCCTCCGGCGTGGGTCGGCATGGACGTTTGGGCCGCGACGATCTGCTTCAATACCATCGAGGCCCAGAAGCAGGGCCTGAGCAAACCGGTGAGCTGGCAGGACCTGACCAAGCCGGAGTACAAGGGCAAGATCGTGATGCCGAACCCGGCGTCGTCCGGTACCGGTTTCCTGGATGTGAGCGCGTGGCTGCAGACCTTTGGCGAGCCTCAGGGCTGGGCCTATATGGACGCGCTGCACCAGAACATCGGCCAGTACGTCCATTCCGGCTCCAAGCCTTGCAAACTGGCAGCGGCAGGGGAGTTCCCGATCGGTATCTCCTTCGAGTACCCGGCGGTGCAGCTCAAGCGCCAGGGCGCGCCACTGGATATCGTACTGCCCAAGGAAGGCCTGGGCTGGGAGATCGAGGCGACTGCAGTGATCAAAGGTTCACCGAAGGCTGATGCCGCCAAGCGGCTGGCGGATTTCTCGGCAAGCCCTGCGGCCATGGAACTGTACAAAGAGAACTTCGCTGTACTCGCTGCCCCGGGTATTGCCAAACCGCAAACCGAGCTCCCCGCGGACTACGAGCAGCGCCTGATCAAGAACGACTTCGCCTGGGCTTCGAAGAACCGCGACCAGATCCTGGCCGAGTGGCGCAAGCGTTATGACGGCAAGTCGGAGAAGGTGGCGCAGCAGTAAGCTCTGCGGGGCCTGTGCCCTCAGGTTGGCAACGCCAACCCTGAGGGCGCGGGTTTACCCGCGATCAGGCTGGATCGGATAGCTCAAATCTGCAATACCAGTGCTTCCAGCTGTTCCTGCCGCTCAGTCTGGTTCACTCGCGCTCCCGGATTGAGCGTCGACCACTGCGGATGCGCCCGCGCTTTGCTCAGCGCCTCGGGAAGCTTGCCTTCACGCCAGGTTTTCTCGTCCGGCTCATTCAGGCGAATACTGTTCTGTGCTGCATGCCCGCGGCTATCCAGTGCTGCCATCAACTGTTGCTGACGCAACGCCAATAGCCGCAACACCGTATCGTCCACCGTCAGCTCGCGCTGGCCCTTCAGTTTGCCCATCAACCGTGCGCCATAGTTGCGTGCAGTCTGCAGGGCTCCGCCGGCAATGGCTCCGGCCAAGGCGGCAGCACCGAGCGTAAGGCCACCGACCAGCAAGTCGACCCCCGCGCCGGCCGCAGCCCCTGCCGCCACGCCGCTGCCCAGGCGTACGCCCAATAGCTTCAAGGTTTCGGGGTTGAACAGGTCATCGCCCCAGCGCCCGTTCAACAGCGGCAGGTCACCGGCATTGGCATCTTCGCGACGGAAACCGTAGAGCTTCAGAAGCGCTTCGACGCAGCGCTGTTCTCGCTGGCGCACCTCCTGGCGCAAGGCCTCGATGGCCTTGGCTTCAGCCGCTGGTTCAGCTTCGACGCTGCGCCGACACGCAGCGCAGTCGAGCAGCAGCTCAGCGATCAGCCGTTTACCGCTGTGCTGGCGGGCCAGCCGCTGTGCCTGCTGGTCGTCGATCAGCCGCTGCAGGGCGGGGCGGGCGTCTTCCAGCAGCAATGCCAAGCTCTCGTAAAGGCGGCGCTCGCCGTCTTCAGGGGGCGCAACGCTGTCGAACCTTACCAGCGCATGCAGCCCGAGGCGGGCCAGGGCCTCACGCCATTCAGGTTCGCGATGCTGGCTGCTGGCGACGAAGTTGAGCACCGGCAGCAATGGCTTGCCGCAACTGGCCAGCACCTCCAGTTCGTCGCGGTATTTGGCCAGCACCGGCTCGCGCGCGTCGATCACATACAGGCCGGCATTGCTTGCCAGCAACTGGCGCAGCACCTTGGCTTCCTGCTCGAAGCGCTGGCGTGCTTCGCTGCCCTGCAGAAAGCGCTCCAGCCGTGCCGGGCCGTCCAGGCGCTCGCCCGGCCGTTCGAGGCGTTCCAGGTAGTCGAGCAAGGCAATGGCATCTTCCAGCCCGGGGGTATCGTAGAGCTCAAGCAGCGGCTCACCGTCCACCGAAAGGCGCGCGCCCTCGACGTGGCGGGTGGTGCTCGGGCGATGAGACACCTCACCGAAGCCGACATCGCGGGTCAGGGTGCGCAGCAGCGAGGTCTTGCCGACATTGGTGTGGCCGACCACGGCCAGTTTCAGGGGCTCAGTCATGGCCATGCTCCAGCCAGCTCATGGGGGCGGTGTCGGCGTGGGGCAGGCCCAGGCGGTCGAGGGCTTCATGCCAGTCCCCCAGGCGCTCGGCGTCCAGGACCTGGCCTGGGGCAGCCTGCAACAACCAGATGCGCGTGGCACCGGCATTGCGTGCCAACTCTGCCAGAAGTGCCAGGCTGCCGCGGTCAGGTGAGCGGCGGGGGTCGCAGGCGATGGCCAGGCGTGCCGGAGGGAAGCGGCTCAACTGCTCGAGCAGCCGGTTGCGCGATTCACGGCTGTCGAGTAGGCCGGCGTCGGTCACCCCCTTGGCCAGCGCAGGCGGCCATGGGCGCTGGTCGTCCAGTTCGAGGCCGACCAGCAAGGCTCCACTGCTGCCGGTTTCCAGTTGACCTGCCTGGAACTGTGGCAACGCTTCGGGGGCGGTGTCCTGCACACCAATCCGTTCGCTGCGGGGCATCAGTGCATCGCGCAGTTGGGCGTAGCCGGGCAGGCTGAGGTCCAGGGCCAGGCGTCGGCGACCTTGGTACCAGCGCCAAAGGCACAAGCCAGCCAACAGCAGGCGCGGCAGCAGGCCATAAACCAACACTACGCCCAGCAGCCAGCTGGCCCAGGACTGGCGGGCGATATCAACGGCAAGCTGGGTGTCGCCGCTGGCGCGGATCATGCCCTCGTCCGGCACGGCAAAGCCGAGCAATGAGGGCAGGGCACCAAGCGTTTGGGTAAGGGTGATGAAGGGCTCGGGGGCGAGCAGGGTGGTTTCCCAGACGAAGCCGTAGCGCCGGGTGGCAAGCAACACCAGCAGTAGTGTCAGCGCACTGAGCATGGCCGCCAGCCACAAGCTGTGTACGAGCAGGCCAAGCAACCAGCGGTTGAGGCGCTGGCGCTGCAGTAGCACCAGCAGTGCTGGCGCCAGGTGTACGGCCTTGGTGTCGCGCGCGAAGCGTTCGCTCAGCCAGAGCCACAGCCGTCCGAGGCTGGCGCCATGTTCGCCACTCAAGGCCAGCCCGGCGGCCCAGCCCAGAAGCATCAGCAGGTTGAGCCCGAGCAGGCTGCCCAGCGCCCAGAACACGTTGACCGGGCGCAGGCCATCGCCGAGGGCGGCAAAGGCAAGGCCCGCGCCGCTGAGTATGGCCAACAGCAGCAACGCCAGCAGGGCCAGGCGTGCGCCTTGTTTCCAGTGCTGCAGGGCAGTGGTCATGCCATCCCGTTCGGCCAGGAACAGTGCGCGCGCTTCGATGCGGGCTGCCAGGTCGCCGCCCTGCTGGCGGGCGTGGCGGTTGGCTTCCTGATCCTCCAGGGGGCCGGCGTGTTCCTCGCGCAGGCGCACCGCTTCGGTGAGCCAGCGCTTGTCCAGTGGAGTATGTCCAGTCACAGGGTATTCCATTGCACACGGTTCAGGGCGCAAGCATAACCCACCATGGGTTTGCTATCCTCGCCGGCATGACTACTTCACTCCCCCTCAGCCTGATTGCGGCCCTCGCCGAGAACCGCGTCATCGGCATCGACAACACCATGCCCTGGCACTTGCCGGGGGATTTCAAATATTTCAAGGCCACCACCTTGGGCAAGCCGATCATCATGGGCCGCAAGACCTGGGACTCGCTGGGCAGGCCGCTGCCGGGGCGCCTGAACATCGTGGTCAGCCGTCAGGCCGGCTTGGTGCTGGCCGGGGCCGAAGTGTTCGCTTCGCTCGAAGATGCGCTGGAGCGCGCTGAGCAGTGGGCACATGAGCAGGGTGTTGACGAACTGATGCTGATCGGCGGCGCGCAGTTGTACGCTCAGGCCCTGGAAAAGGGCTTGGTGAACCGTATGTATCTGACCCGGGTGGAGCTTTCGCCGCAAGGGGATGCGTGGTTCCCGGAGTTCGACAAGGCGCAGTGGCAGCTGGCATCGAGTGAGCCGCAGGCAGAAGCGGACAAGCCTGCGTATCACTTCGAGGTGTGGGACAAGTCTTGAAGTGGTTGGGGCTGCGCAAGCAGCCCCGTCTATATCAGGATTGGCTCAGCTCGGCATGCTCTTCGCCGGCCAGCACATCCTTGTCGGTTTCTTTCAACAACTGGCTGGTCACCACGCCCGCCGTCATCGAGCCGTTCACGTTCAAGGCCGTTCGGCCCATGTCGATCAGCGGCTCAACCGAAATCAGCAGTGCCACCAGCTCGACCGGCAGCCCCATCGCTGGCAGCACGATCAGCGCTGCGAAGGTCGCACCGCCGCCCACGCCGGCAACGCCAGCGGAACTCAAGGTCACGATGGCCACCAAGGTCGCGATCCACAGCGGGTCGAAGGTGTCGATACCCACTGCCGGGGCCACCATCACCGCCAACATGGCCGGGTAGAGCCCGGCGCAGCCATTCTGGCCAATGGTTGCACCGAACGAGGCGCTGAAGCTGGCGATCGACTGTGGTACGCCCAGGCGACGGGTCTGCGCCTCGATGTTCAACGGGATGCTCGCCGCGCTGGAGCGGCTGGTGAAGGCGAAGGTCAGCACCGGCCATACCTTGCGCAAGAAGCGCAGCGGGCTGACGCCGGTTGCGGCCAGGATGATGCCGTGCACCACGAACATCAGGCCCAGGCCGATGTACGACACGACGACGAAACTGCCGAGCTTGAGGATGTCGTCCAGGTTAGAGCTGGCCACCACTTTGGTCATCAGCGCCAGCACGCCGTACGGGGTCAGCTTCATCACCAGGCGCACCAGGCGCATTACCCAGGCCTGCAGGGTATCGATGGCCGAAAGGGCGCGTGCGCCCTTCTCGGAGTCATCCTTGATCAGCTGCAGCGCGGCCAGCCCGACGAACACTGCGAAGATCACCACGCTGATGATCGAGGTCGGCTTGGCCCGTGCCAGGTCGCCTACCGGATTGCTTGGGATGAACGAAAGCAGCAGTTGCGGGATGTTGAGGTCGGCGACCTTGCCGGCATAGTCACTGTGGATGGCCTGCAGGCGTGCGCTTTCCTGTACGCCTGCCACCAGCCCCTCGGCGCTCAGGCCGAACAGATTGGTCAGGGCGATACCGATCAGCGCAGCGATGGCAGTGGTCAGCAGCAGTGTGCCGATGGTCAGGACGCTGATGCGGCCAAGCGCGGAGGCGTTGTGCAGGCGGGCCACGGCGCTGAGGATCGAGGCGAAGATCAGCGGCATGACGATCATCTGCAGCAAGCCGACATAGCCGTTGCCGACCAGATCCAGCCAGCCGATGGTGGCCTTTAGTACCGGGTGGCCGGCACCGTAGAGGGTGTGCAGCACCAGGCCGAAGCCCACACCCAATGCCAGGCCGAGCAGGACTTTCTTGGCCAGGCTCCAGTCGGTATGGCGAGTTTGCGCCAGGCCCAGCAGCAAGGCCAGGAACACCAGCAGGTTGAGAGACAGCGGCAGGTTCATTGAAGCTCCAGGAAAAAGCAGAAGAGGCATCGCCTCTGTGAGCGATTGCGAACGGAAATGCTAACAGCCTGAAAACAAACGAATTTATACCCAAAGGTAATTTGCTTAGTCGTTTATGGAATAACAGGTGGTCGCAAATAGCAATGAACACGACGTTTACAATTGTATGAGCGTCGCAGTGGAGGGGCGCTCGGGTGGTTTGATGGTCTAGTTTTTCCCGATCATTTCAGGGGATTCGTACATGAGGTTTGCTCCGAAAGCCTTGGCCATCGGTTTGTCCCTGCTGTTCAGTATCGAAAGCGGAGCCACTGAGCTCAAGCATTAGCCAGCCGAGGCGGCCAAGCAGGCGGCGATCCTCACGTATATCGATGAGTGGAAGAAGCCGGTGCTGGTGGGCGGTGATACCCCGGCCAGTGATGGCTACATGCAGTTTCAGGGCGTGGATATTGACAGGGGCGGTATCCACCTGTGGATAAACCGCAAGGCCAATTACATGGACCAGTTGAACGGGATGATCGCCAGGAACGCGGTGGCCCAGGCCAAGGCGGGGTTGCCGGTGACAGCGGACAAGAACTGGGTGATCGTCACGCCGGAGCAGATTCAGTAGGCCATTGGATGCCTGTGCAGGCCCACATGGACCGCGCAGTTCCTGAGGTCTGCGCTGTACCTGTGGGAGACTCTATGGTTATCAGCAAGCCATTTTCGCGCCTTTGGTGACCTATTCGTTCTGATTTTTCCTCAGGGCGAATGCCACTCGTGCGAATTTTCTAGCCAGGATTATCTTTGCGGGGCTTTCTTTTGAGTCTTGCATCGGATTTACCGGCCCTATCGCCGGCAAGCCGGCTCCCACTGGGTTTGCGCTGAGCTTGAGAGCAGCGGGGTACCTGTGGGAGCCGGCTTGCCGGCGATAGGGCCGCAAAGCGGCCCTAAATCACTTGACTGCCTGGCACTAGGGCTCAGGGGGCCGGTTTCTTCACGTCATCAAGGCCTCACAGCCCTTCAAGCATCGCCTTGTTGCGCACAGCACCCTTGTCGGCACTGGTCGCCAGCAGGGCGTAAGCTTTCAGCGCGGTGGTCACCTTGCGTGGGCGCACTTCGGCCGGTTTCCAGCCTTTCTTGTCCTGCTCCACGCGGCGTGCAGCCAGCTCTTCATCACTGACCTGCAGGTTGATCGAACGGTTGGGGATGTCGATCAATACCTTGTCGCCGTCACGTACCAGGCCGATGGCGCCACCAGCGGCGGCTTCTGGTGAGGCATGGCCGATCGACAGGCCCGAAGTACCACCCGAGAAGCGGCCATCGGTGAGCAACGCGCAAGCTTTGCCCAGGCCTTTGGATTTCAGGTACGAAGTCGGGTAGAGCATTTCTTGCATGCCCGGGCCGCCTTTCGGGCCTTCGTAGCGGATGATGACGATGTCACCGGCCTTCACTTCGTCGGCGAGGATGCCGCGCACCGCGCTGTCCTGGCTTTCGAAGATCTTTGCGTTGCCTTCGAACACGTGGATCGACTCATCGACACCTGCGGTTTTCACCACGCAGCCGTCCAGGGCGATGTTGCCGTACAGCACGGCCAGGCCGCCTTCCTGTGAGTAGGCATGTTCGAAGCTGCGGATGCAGCCGTTTTCACGGTCGTCGTCCAGGGTTTCCCAACGGGTCGACTGGCTGAAGGCCGTCTGGGTCGGAATACCCGCCGGGCCGGCTTTGAAGAAGGTGTGCACCGCCTCATCGTCGGTCTGGGTGATATCCCACTTGGCGATGGCCTCTTCCATGCTGCGGCTGTGTACCGTAGGCAGGTCGGTGTGCAGCAGGCCGCCGCGGGCCAGCGAACCGAGGATGCTGAAGATGCCGCCGGCGCGGTGGACGTCTTCCATGTGGTACTTCTGGATGTTCGGCGCCACTTTGCACAGCTGCGGCACTTTGCGCGACAGGCGGTCGATGTCACGCAGGTCGAATGCCACCTCGCCTTCCTGCGCTGCGGCCAGCAGGTGCAGGATGGTGTTGGTCGAACCGCCCATGGCGATGTCGAGCATCATGGCGTTTTCGAACGCCTTGAAGTTGGCGATGCTGCGCGGCAGGACCGACTCGTCGTTCTCGCCGTAGTAGCGCTTGCACAACTCGACGATCGTACGGCCGGCGGTGAGGAACAGCTGCTCACGGTCGGCGTGGGTGGCCAGGGTCGAACCGTTGCCAGGCAAGGCCAGGCCGAGTGCTTCGGTCAGGCAGTTCATGGAGTTGGCGGTGAACATGCCGGAGCAGGAACCGCAGGTCGGGCAGGCGCTGCGCTCGTACTCGGCAACCTTTTCGTCGGAGGCCGAGGAGTCTGCAGCAATGACCATGGCGTCGACCAGGTCCAGGCCGTGGCTGGCCAGTTTGGTCTTGCCCGCTTCCATCGGGCCGCCGGACACGAAGATCACCGGGATGTTCAGGCGCAGGGCGGCCATCAGCATGCCGGGGGTGATCTTGTCGCAGTTGGAAATGCACACGATGGCGTCGGCGCAGTGGGCGTTGACCATGTATTCCACGGCGTCGGCGATGATCTCGCGGCTGGGCAGGGAGTACAGCATGCCGTCATGGCCCATGGCGATGCCGTCATCGACCGCAATGGTGTTGAACTCTTTGGCCACGCCACCGGCGCGTTCGATCTCGCGGGCGACCAGTTGGCCCAGGTCCTTCAGGTGCACATGGCCCGGGACGAACTGGGTGAACGAGTTGGCGATGGCGATGATCGGTTTCTTGAAATCTTCGTCCTTCATCCCGGTGGCGCGCCACAGGGCACGGGCGCCGGCCATGTTGCGGCCTTGGGTGGAAGTCTTGGAACGATAATCAGGCATGAAGCACTCCTGGCGGCTTAATCAGGTCACAAAAAGGGGAGTGAGCTTCTCTTTTCCTATGCGCCTTAGGCCGGTTGCCACTGGCACGGATGGGGCCGAAGACACAACGGGATCGCCGCGTGCTCGACCAGAGCTCATAAACCCGCCGGGGATGACTGGCGATGAATAGCCCGATTCTACACCGCTGGCGCGGCGAGGGAATGGCGATGTGTCTGGGCGGTGGCTTGGGGAGCATGACCGGCACTTTGTAGGACCGATCTGAAAAGCCCGGTGCGCAGCTGACAGGTGCGCATTGGCTGCTTATTATCCGCCGCGCCGCATGTGCGGTATCACGAGACAACACCTCAATGGACCTTCCCAGTTTCAGTTCATACAGAACCTGCAAATTGGCACTGAGCGCGCCGTCGCCAGGGCTTCCGAAGGCTTGAGCTCGTGTGGCTGAGGTTTACGGGTGCCTGCGTCGGCGCCTGGAGAATCTCATGCAACACACTTCCGATTTCGTCGTTTCCCCGTTCGACCTGCGTCAGGCTGCACAGGCGCGTCGTGATGGCCTGCTTCATCCTGAAGGCTACCCCGAGGGCACAGCCGGTTACCTGATGACCAGCGAGTATTCGTGTCTGGATGCCGGCCTCACTGCCAGCCAGGCGATCGACATGCTGCGCCGCGAGGCCGCAGATGCCGAAACCATCTATCAGTCCTATGTGCTCGACGAGAAACGCAACCTGCTGGGTTCGCTTTCCCTGCGCGAGCTTATCCTTGCGGCGCGTGAACAGCCGATCGAGCAGCTCATGGTGCGCAAGGTCATCTGCGTCTGTACCTCGACCCGCCAGGAGGAAGTGGCGCGGTTGATCCGCGAGCACGACCTGCTGGCGGTGCCGGTGCTGGATGAGGCCGGCCGTTTGGTCGGCCTGGTGACCTGCGATGACGCACTCGATGTGGTCGTCGAAGAGGCTACCGAGGACTTCCACAAGGGCGCCTCCATCACCAACCACGTGGGCAATCTCAGGGACGCCACTGTCAGCCTGCTGTACCGCAAGCGGGTGCTGTGGCTGGTGCTGCTGGTGTTCGGCAATCTGTTTTCGGGGGCGGGGATCGCGGCATTCGAGCAAACCATTGCCGCGCATATCGTCCTGGTGTTCTTCCTGCCGCTGTTGGTGGACAGCGGTGGCAACGCGGGCGCGCAGTCGGCGACATTGATGGTGCGTGGCTTGGCAACGGGTGAGGTGGTGATGCGCGACTGGTTGCGCATGCTGGCACGTGAATGCGCTGTGGCGCTGGCGCTGGGCGGCACCATGGCAGTGGCGGTGGCATCGCTGGGGGCGCTGCGCGGAGGGGCGGATGTCGCCTTGATCGTTGCCAGCAGCATGCTGGTGATCGTCCTGCTGGGCAGCCTGATTGGCATGAGCCTGCCCTTCATGTTCACCAGGCTCAAGCTCGACCCGGCCACTGCCAGCGGGCCGCTGGTGACTTCTATCGCCGATGCGGCAGGGGTGCTGGTGTATTTCGGTATTGCTTCTTACGTGCTGGGCATCTGAGGCACCCAAGGGGCCGCAGCGCGGCCCCTTGGACGTGAATCAGCTGTTGGGCAGCAACCGGCAGGTAATGCTCTTGATATAGCGGGTTTCAGCGATGGCCGGGTGAACCGGGTGGTCCGGGCCCTGGCCGCCGCGTTCGAGCATTTGCAGGTTGCGGTCCAGGTGGCGGGCGCTGGTCAGCAGGATGTTGTTCAGGTCGTCTTCGGGCAGGTGCATCGAGCACGAAGCACTGACCAGGATGCCGTCCTTGGTCAGCATGCGCATGGCCTGTTCGTTGAGGCGGCGGTAGGCGGCTTCGCCGTTTTTCAGGTCTTTCTTGCGCTTGATGAACGCGGGTGGGTCGGCAATGATCACATCGAAGCGCTCTTCAGCGGCCTTCAGTTCGCGCAGTGCCTCGAACACGTCGCCTTCGATGCAGGTCAGTTTTTCGCTGATGCCATTGAGCGCGGCGTTACGCTCCACGCCATCCAGTGCAAAGCCCGAGGCATCCACGCAGAACACTTCGCTGGCGCCGAATGCGCCGGCCTGCACGCCCCAACCACCGATGTAGCTGAACAGGTCGAGCACACGCTTGCCTTTGACGTAGGGCGCCAGGCGCGCGCGGTTCATGCGGTGGTCATAGAACCAGCCGGTCTTCTGCCCTTCGCGTACCGGCGCTTCGAACTTCACGCCGTTTTCTTCCAGCGGGACCCAGTCCGGCACTTCGCCGTAGACGGTTTCGACGTAACGCTGCAAGCCTTCGGCGTCACGGGCGGCGGAATCGTTCTTGAACAGGATGCCGCTGGGCTTGAGGACCTGGACCAGGGCGGCGATCACGTCGTCCTTGTGCAGTTCCATGGTGGCCGAGGCCAGTTGCACCACGAGAATGTCGAAGAAGCGGTCGACCACCAGGCCCGGCAGCAGGTCGGAATCACCATAGACCAGGCGGTAGCACGGCTGGTCGAACAGGCGCTGGCGCAGGGACAGGGCGACGTTGAGGCGGTGTACCAGCAGCGACTTGTCCAGCGGCAGCTTGGCATCGCGTGACAGCAGGCGGGCGCAGATCAGGTTGTTCGGGCTCAGCGCCACGATACCCAGCGGCTTGCCGTTGGCGGCCTCGAGGATCGCCTGTTGGCCGGCCTGAAAGCCCTGCAGCGGCGTCGCGGTGACATCGACTTCGTTGCTGTAGACCCACAGGTGGCCGGCGCGCAGGCGGCGGTCGGCATTGGCTTTGAGGCGAAGGCTGGGCAGGGACATGACGTCGCTCCGGGAAAAAAGAGCGGGAGTATAACCGGTTGGCCCTTGATTCGGTGCAGGGTACGACAAACTGCCCTGCCTGTTCGCGGGCACAAGCGCTATAAGTCGAGCGACCTACAGGGTTAGAATCCCCCGTCCTCAACGAGTATGTACGTATGTCCCAAGAACTCAGCGCCGAACAGATCCAGCAAGCCTTGCAAGGCATTACCATCCCGCCGCAACCGCAGATCATGGTCGACCTGCAGTTCGAGCAGTACATGCCCGACCCGGACCTGGAAACCATCGCCAAGCTGATTTCCCAGGACCCGGGCCTGTCCGGTGCCTTGCTCAAGCTGGTCAACTCGCCGCACTTCGGGCTGTCCAACAAGATCGGTTCGATCCAGCGTGCGGTGAACCTGCTGGGTAGCCGTTCGATCATCAACCTGATCAACGCCCAGTCGATCAAGGGCGAGATGAGCGACGAGACCATCGTTACCCTCAACCGCTTCTGGGACACTGCCCAGGACGTGGCCATGACCTGCCTGACACTGGCCAAGCGCACCGGCATCCAGGCGGCGGACGAGGCCTACACCCTCGGGCTGTTCCATGATTGCGGCGTCCCGCTGATGCTCAAGCGTTTCCCCAACTATATGGATGTACTTGAAGAGGCCTACGCCAAGGCTGATGCGCAAACACGCGTGGTCGACACCGAGAACCGTGCATTCAACACCAATCATTCGGTGGTCGGCTATTTCACCGCCAAGTCCTGGCGCCTGCCGGAGCACATCAGCGCGGCCATCGCCAACCATCACAATGCCCTGGCCGTGTTCCGCGAGGAGTCGCCGCGCAACACCCAGAGCCAGCTGAAGAACCTGCTGGCGGTGCTGAAGATGGCCGAACACATCTGCGCGTCCTGCCGGGTCTTGGGCAACCAGCATGTCGACCATGAGTGGAATGCGGTCGGCCCGCTGGTACTGGACTACATCGGTTTGTCGGAGTACGACTTCGAGAACCTCAAACAGACCATTCGCGAGCTGGGCGGGCACTGATTCATGCCGGAATTACCCGAAGTCGAGACTACGCGGCGCGGTATCGCACCGCACCTGGAAGGCCAGCGGGTCAGCCGCGTGGTGGTGCGAGACCGGCGCTTGCGCTGGCCAATCCCCGAGGACCTGGACGTGCGTTTGTCCGGGCAGCGTATTCTCAGCGTCGAGCGGCGCGCCAAGTACCTGCTGATCAATGCCGAGGTCGGCACCTTGATCAGCCATCTGGGCATGTCGGGCAACCTGCGTCTGGTGCAGATGGGGCTACCGGCGGCCAAGCATGAGCACGTCGATATCGAGCTGGAGTCGGGGCTGATGCTGCGCTACACCGACCCACGCCGGTTCGGTGCCATGCTCTGGAGCCTCGATCCGCTCAATCACGAGTTGCTGCTGCGTCTGGGCCCAGAGCCGTTGACCGACCTGTTCGACGGCGAGCGTCTGTTTCAGCTGTCGCGCGGGCGGACGATGGCCGTCAAGCCTTTCATCATGGATAACGCGGTGGTGGTGGGCGTGGGCAATATCTACGCGACCGAGGCGCTGTTTGCCGCCGGTATCGACCCGCGCCGTGAGGCGGGCGGAATCTCCCGTGCCCGTTACCTGAAACTGGCCATCGAGATAAAGCGCGTGCTGGCGGCAGCCATCGAGCAAGGGGGTACGACCTTGCGCGATTTCATTGGCGGCGACGGGCAGCCTGGGTATTTCCAGCAGGAACTGTTCGTGTACGGCCGGGGCGGAATGCCTTGCAAGCTGTGTGGCACTGCCTTGCGCGAGGCCAAGCTTGGGCAACGGGCCAGCGTTTACTGCCCGCGTTGCCAGCGTTGAATGGCATGGCCCAATCGCCGGCTAGCCGGCGATTGGGCCATCAGGCGCAGCGCAGCGCTCAAGCCTTGCCGGTAATCCGGCGGTACTTGGCCATCAGCTGCTCTTCGGTTTCCGGGTGCGCCTCATCCAGCGGGATGCAGTCGACCGGGCAGACCTGCTGGCACTGCGGCTCGTCGTAGTGACCCACGCACTGGGTGCACAGGTTCGGATCGATCACGTAGATCTCTTCGCCTTGGGAGATGGCCTCGTTCGGGCACTCGGGTTCGCAGACGTCGCAGTTGATGCAATCGTCGGTGATTATCAGGGACATGGGGACTCCGGCCGGGGCTCACCGCCCGGGCATGTTCAACGCAATGGGCACAATTGTGCCGCATTCGCGCCCGCAGTGCACGCGGGCGCGATAATCAGCGCTCAGGCTTACTTCTTGAAACGCTCAGTCAGGGCCTCGGCCACCACCGGGTGCACGAACTTGGTGATGTCGCCGCCCAGCGCTGCGATTTCCCGGACCAGGGTCGAGGAAATGAACGAATAGCGCTCCGAAGGCGTGAGGAACAGGCTTTCGACCTCTGGCGCCAGTTGCCGATTCATGTTCGCCAGCTGGAATTCGTATTCGAAGTCGGACACTGCCCTCAGCCCACGCAAGAAGACGTTGGCGCCCTGTTCCTTGGCAAAATGCGCAAGCAGGGTGGAGAAGCCGATGACTTCGACATTGGGCAGGTGCCTGGTGACCTCACGGGCCAGCGCTACCCGTTGTTCCAGCGGGAACAGCGGGTTTTTCTTCGGGCTGGCTGCCACTGCGATGATCACGTGGTCGAACAGCCGCGAGGCGCGCTCGACCAGGTCGCCATGGCCCTTGGTAATAGGGTCGAAAGTACCCGGGTACAACACTCGGTTCATCGCGTCATCCTGGCTGGAGTGCGTTGGGGAGTCGGATGGTAGCGCAGCGATTGCGCCCGGCCAAGTCATGCGGCCGGCTGATGGCACTATAGACAGCAGGGGCATTTGTTGTCATGCACTCTGTGCCAGGCGGGCTATCAGGGCGTCGGTGAGCTTCGCGCTGATGGCGTAGACCGACAGTTGTGGGTTGGCACCGATGCTGGTCGGGAACAGCGAGCCGTCGTGAATCGACAGGTTTTCCAGCTGATGGTGACGGCCCAGGCTGTCGCACACCGCGTGACGTGGATCTTCGCCCATTGCGCAGCCGCCCATTACGTGGGCGCTGCCCAGCCGCGTATGGAACGGCTCCAGGCGCAAACCGTCGATCATGCGTTGGGCCTGCGCCAGGCTGGCAGCAGCGCGGGCATCGCTGTGCGCGGGTGTAACCTGCGTGGCGCCTGCTGCGAACTGGATCTGCGCCATGCTGTGAAAGGCGCGGCGCAGGCCGTCTCGCAAGTAGTCGGTGACCGGGTAATCGAGCACCGGTGAGCCATCGCCACGCAGTTCCACCGCGCCGCCCGGGCTTTCGGGGTGGAAACCGTCGCGCAACAGCGCAAGCATGACGTGGGTATGCGGTAGCTCGGCCATGCGCCGGGCATTTTCGACACCATCGCCACCGAGCAAGGTGCTGGCCAGCGCCGGGTGCAGGGGCGGCACTTCAAGTTTGTAGCCGACCGCGCCATCGACGCCGTCCTGCCATTGGAAGTGGTCACTGTAGATGGATTGCGGGGCGCCGTAGTAAGGGTCGATGCGTGCGTCGAAGCGTGCCGCGCTGAAGTTGACCAGGTGCAGGAAGGTCCGCTTGCCCAGGCGCTCGTGGGGGTCAGGAGCCTTGGAACGCAGCAGCAGGGCGGGGCTGTTGATGCCGCCGCCTGCGAGGATGTAGTGGCGTGCGCGCACAGTGATGCTGCGCCCGTTGGTGTGTATCCCTTGAGCATCCAGCCCTTGGCAGCGCAGATGCTCGATGCGCTCGCCGTCATGCTCGAAGCGTTCGGCCCGGGCCAGATACAGCAGCTCGCCGCCCTTGTCGAGCATGGCTGGAATGCGCGTCACCAGCATCGACTGTTTGGCGTTGACCGGGCAACCCATGCCGCAATAGCCAAGGTTCCAGCACCCCCGGACATTGCGCGCAATCACGGCCCATCGGTAGCCGAGCCGTTCACACCCACGGCGCAGTACGTCGTTGTTGGCGTTTGGCGGCACCGCCCAAGGCGTAATGCCGAGGTCTTGCTCGATGCGTTCGAACCAGGGGCGTAGCGCGTCGTTGTCCAGCCCTTTTACGTTGTGGGCCGTGGCCCAGTGGGCCAAGGTCGGCGCGGGCGTGCGAAAGCTGGAGGTCCAGTTGACCAGCGTGGTGCCGCCTACCGCACGGCCCTGCAGAATGGTGATGGCGCCGTCCTTGCTCATCCTGCCCAGGCCTTCCTGGTAGAGACTGGCGTAGGCCTCATTCTCAAGCAGGTGGAAGTCACTGCTGGTCTTGAGCGGGCCTTCCTCGATCAGCAGTACCTTGAAACCTGCGGCACTGAGCATCTGCGCGCTGGTGGCGCCGCCGGCACCGCTGCCTATCACGGCAATGTCGGCTTGCAGGCTGAGGTCCTGCCCCAGGCGTGAGCCGTCGTAGGTGATCCAGCCGCGTTCGAGGCCTTGGCGAAACGGGTCGATGACAGGCATTGAAGATGCTCTTGTTGTTGGTCAGATTTTCGGCGGCCCGGGGTAACCACAGGCGGTCCAACTTTCCGGGCGCTCGTACCAGGCCATCGTCAGCAGTTGCACGATCGACGAGTGCCCCATGCGCAGCAGGTTCAGCGAACTGTCCTGCCAGCGTTGCAGAAACCCCGCAATCTGCTGTTCACTGGCCTGTTCCCAGGCGCCCCAGACCCCGGTCAGTGGGCCACGGGTCAGCGGCAGGTTGAGCACATCGAACAATTGCCGGGTGAGCTTGAGCATTTGCGGGGACAGTGCCGCCAGTTTGGCGTCGAGAGTGGGCAGCACCAGTGCTGCGCTTGCCGAAGTACCGGCGAGCACCACCGGGATCAGTGCCCGCAGCAATGGCAGGTCGTCATCGCGCAATACGTGGTACCCGGTTGCAGGCGCCTGAGGGCTGCAACCGACCAGGCTGGCACTGGCCAGAAACACGCTGGCTCCCAGGCTGAAACGCATGAATTCGCGCCGCTGCATGGCCCGGCCCTCAGCGGATGAACAGTTTGTAGACCAGGCGCTGCAAGGCCTTGCCATACGGCGGGTAGACCAGGCGTGCGGCGTTCAGGCGCTGCTTGGCCAGCACTGCCTTGGCCTTGCTGAAGGTCAGGAAGCCGTCGTGGCCGTGGTAGTGCCCCATGCCCGAGGGGCCGATGCCGCCGAACGGCAGGTCGTCCTGAGCGACATGCAGCAGTGTGTCGTTGAGGCATACACCACCGGAGTGGCTGTGCTGCAGTACATGTTCCTGCTCGGCACGGTCGTAGCCGAAGTAGTACAGCGCCAGTGGGCGTGGCCGTTCATTGATGTAGGCCAGTGCGCCGTCGAGGCTGTCATAGGGTACTACCGGCAGCAGCGGGCCAAAGATTTCGTCCTGCATCACCTGCATGCTGTCGTTCACCTCCAGTAGCAGCTGCGGCGGCAGGCGCCTGCCTTGGCGGGGCTCGTCTGGGTACAGGTCGATGATCTGCGCGCCTTTGCTGCGGGCGTCATCCAGCAGGTGTTGCAGGCGCTGCAATTGCCTCGGATTGATGATGGCGCTGTAGTCGGGGTTGTCGGCGATGCGCGGGTACAACCGGTGGACCGCCCTGCGGTAGGCATCGCTGAAGGCGTTCAGGCGCTCGCGTGGTACCAGGACGTAGTCTGGGGCGACGCAAGTCTGGCCGGCATTGAGGGTCTTGCCGAACGCGATACGCTCGGCAGCGCTGTCCAGCGGCACGCTGGACGAAACGATGGCTGGCGACTTGCCGCCAAGCTCCAGTGTGACAGGGGTCAGGTTTTGTGCTGCGGCCAGCATGACCTGGCGCCCGACGCTGGTGGCGCCGGTGAACAGCAGGTGATCGAAGGGCAACCGGGCAAACGCCTGGCCGACTTCCACCTCGCCCAGCACCACGCTGACCAGCTCGTGCGGGAATACCCGCTCAAGCAAGGTTTTCAGCGCCAGGGCGCTGGCAGGTGTGGCCTCACTGAGCTTGAGCATCACCCGGTTGCCGGCGGCCAAAGCGCAGGTCAGCGGGCCGATGGCGAGAAACAGCGGGTAGTTCCACGGCACGATGATGCCAACTACGCCAAGCGGCTGATACAGCACGCGGGCGCTGGCCGGCTGGAAGGCCAGGCCTACGGTTCGCCTTGCGGGTCGCATCCAGCGCTTGAGGTGGCGCTCGGCATGGCGAATACCTTGTACCGAGGGCAACAGTTCGGCCAGCAAGGTTTCGTCGGCGCTGCGGCCGGAAAAGTCCGTATCGATCGCCTCTATCAGCCGTTGTTGATCCGCCAGCACAGCCTCGCGCAGGCTTTTCAGCCATTGCCGGCGTTGGGCCAGGGGCGCCATGGGGTTGCCCGCAAATGCTTTGCGCTGGGTGGCGAACGTGGCCGCCAGGTCGATGTCGGACTGCAAGGGAGGCACGGCGATAGGTGAAGTCACGGCGGCTCTCATCGGGGCTAGAGAATCTCTAGAGCCTATACTCTAATCGGGACGATGGTACGAATATTTTTCCCGCCACCGCACGGTGCATCCGGGCCCTGTTACCCCGTAATATGGACCCTTACCGTAAGCCTGCAGACTGGGAGCTGAGCATGGCCCCGCGCATGAAGACCCGAGAGCGCATCGTGCAGAACAGCCTTGAGCTGTTCAACCAGCAAGGCGAGCGTAGCGTGAGTACCAACCACATTGCTGCGCACATGGAAATTTCGCCCGGCAACCTCTACTACCACTTCCCCAACAAGCAGGCGATCATCGCCCTGCTGTTCAGCCAGTACGAAGAGCTGGTGGACAGCTTCCTGCGCCCGCCGCAGGGGCGCGCCGCCACCGTCGAAGACAAGCGTTTCTATCTCAAGGCGTTGCTCGCAGCGATGTGGAGCTATCGGTTCCTGCACCGTGACCTCGAGCACCTGCTCGACAGCGACCCTGAGCTGGCTGCCCGTTACCGGCGCTTTTCCGAACGTTGCCTGCGCCAGGGCCAGGCGATCTATCGGGGCTTCGTCGAGGCCGGCATTCTGGTCATGGCACCTGCGCAGATCGAATCGCTGACCATCAACGCCTGGATCGTGCTTACTTCTTGGGTCCGCTTTCTCAGCACCACGCGCGAGCACTCCGCTCACCTGGGTGAAGAAGCCTTCAAGCGTGGCGTCTATCAGGTACTGGTACTGGAACTCGGCTTCGTCACCGCCAACGCCCGCAGTGCCGTGGATGCCTTGTGCCAGGAATTCCATGTTCCGTTCAACCAGGCTCTGGAACGTTAACCCAGAGCCTTCGTGCCATCGATCAGGAGATTGTCATGCCCCTTGCGCAATTGATCACCCCGCAGCAACTGGCCGAGCGCCTGGGCTCGCCCAAGTTGGTGATCCTCGATTGTCGGTTTGCCTTGGAAGACGTGGATTACGGCCAACGCAGCTATGCCGAGGGGCATATCGCCGGGGCGCACTTCGCCGACCTGGAGCGCGATCTGAGTGGGCCGGTAAGCAAGGGCAAGACCGGCCGCCATCCCTTGCCTGATCCGCAGCGGCTGGTCGAGCGCTTGCGTGAGTGGGGGCTGGACAATGACAGCGAGGTGGTGCTGTACGACGATGGGCCTGGTGCCTTTGCCGCTCGTGCCTGGTGGCTGCTGGCCTGGTTGGGTAAACGCACAGGTGTGGCCATTCTCGACGGAGGCCTCAAAGCCTGGCACACCGCGGGCCAGCCATTGAGCCTGGACGCGCCGGCACGCTATGAGGGTACGTTCAACGGCGAGCCGGATGCGAAGCTGCTGATTGACGCCGAGCACTTGGCCACTGAGCTTGCAAGCCCCAAGCTGACGCTGATCGATGCGCGTGCCTTGCCGCGTTTTCGTGGGGATGTGGAGCCGATCGACCCGGTGGCCGGGCATATTCCCGGCGCTCAGTGCGCAGCCTTCACCGACAACCTGGGCGAAGATGGGCGTTTCCTGGCGCCAGAGCAGCTCAGGCAGCGCTTTGCCGAGAAGCTGGCGGGGCGTTCACCGGAACACCTGGTGGCGTATTGCGGTTCGGGAGTGACGGCTTGCCATAACCTGTTTGCCCTGGCATTGGCGGGGTATCCGCTGGGCAGGCTGTATGCCGGGTCGTGGAGTGAGTGGATCAATGATCCGGCGCATCAGGTTGCCACGGGCGACTGATACGCCGGGTTATCGCCTATCCACCAGCCACTGCGGAATCCGCCGCTCAAGGTAATACCCCGGATTTCGCAGGCTGCCTTCGACAAACCCCACATGCCCGCCCCGCTCATGCAGCTCGAACTGAGTTTGCGGCGTCAGCTCGCTGGGGGTGGGCAGGCTGTGGCGGTATACGAACGGATCATCGTTTGCCTGGATGATCAGCGTCGGCGTGCGGTTTTCCCCGAGATAGTAGCGGCTGGATGAGCGACGATAGTAGTCGTGTACATCGTCAAAACCGTTGAGTGGCGCGGTCACCTTGCCGTCAAAATCCCAGAAGGTACGCAGCTTGCGCAACGACCCGAGCCGGTCGAGCGCGGCCAGGCCTTCATGATGGCCCTGTGCGCGGAAATGCCGTTGTTTGACCTGCACATAGGCCATCATTTCACGCATGAAATGCGCCTGATACACCTTGGAAAAGCCTTGGCCGATGCGGTCGGCGCACTGATCCAGGCGAAACGGTACGGAAACCGCCACGGCCGCCTGCAGTTGGCTGGCGCTGCCACTTTCACCCAGGTACTTCAGCAGCACATTGCCGCCCAGTGAATAGCCGACGGCATACAAGGGGGCCAGCGGGCGTTGAGCGCGCAGGTGGGCGACGACCTCGGCCAGGTCCCCGCTGGCCCCGGAATGGTAGCTGCGTGCCAGCAGGTTCGGCTCCCCCGAGCAGCCACGCCAGTTCACCGCAACGCTGGCCCAGCCGCGGGCATCGAGCGCCTGCTGCAGGCCTTTGACATAAGGCGAATGGGACGAACCGGTCAGGCCGTGCAGCACCAGCACCAGCGGTGTATCTGGCTGGTGGGGCCCGTGCCAGTCGAGGTCCATGAAGTCGCCATCGGCCAGCCACAGGCGCTCGCGCTTGCGTTCAAGTGCAGGCAGTTTGCGCCACAGCGGGCCCCAAAGGGTTTGCAGGTGAGGGTTGGACAACCCGGTGGCCGGGCGGAATGTGGCGGTAAGACTGGGCATGCTGGGCGACTCGTGTTGTGCCTGCCTAGATTGCCATGAAACACCGCCGTTGTACTTGCGCTATTGGTCGGTCAGGGCAGCTCGGGCAAAGGTTGTTGCGCATGGGGCGGGCCGAGAGTGATGAACACTTCCTGCGCAGGGCTCAGCCATAAGCGCGCGGCTTCGCGAATGTCCTTGGGCGTCAGGGCTGCCAGGCTTTGGATGTAGGTTGCAAAATGATCTGCAGGTTGGCCAAGGTGGCTTGACGTTGCCAGGCTCTTGGCCAGCTCTGCGTTGCTCGCCATGGTGCGATGCAACCTGCCTGCTATCTGGTTGCGCGCCATGTCGCACTCCGCCTGGCTTGGGCCATGCTCGCGCAGGCAAGCCAGCATCCCGGAAACCAGCTCACGCGAGGCATCTCGGTATTGGGGGGCAATGTCCCATTCAATTTGCAGCAGGCTCGCCGCATCAAAGGGTCTGAGCGACGAGCGGATGGTGTAGGTCAAGGCACGTCGGCTTCGTAGCTCTTGTGTCAGACGCGACTCGAAGCCGCTGCCGAGGATTTCGTCAAGCATGGTCAAAGCTGCATACCCTGGCTTGTCGGGTGATGTGGGCAGCAGCAGAGTCAGCGTGGCCCGGGTCGTACTTGCGGTGTGTTCCTGATGCCGGGTGAGCGCCTCTGGCAACGGCGCCGGTGGCGGGAGCTGCCCTGCCCAGTGTTGTGGTAGCGCCTGGAGCAGTTCAGTGATGAGTGTCTGCGCCTCGTCGCGCGAGAGGTCGCCCACCACGCCGATATCGAGGTTGTTGGCAGAGTAGGCGCGTCGGTGGAAATCGCGCAGCTGCTGCTCGTCGATCTGCTTGAGGCTCTCAGGGGTGCCAGCCCAATGTGTGGCGTAGGGGTGGCCATCGAATACATGGCTCATTGTCGCGTGAGACATCCCTGAGGCCGGGCTCGATGCAACTGCGCCAAGGAAGTTGAGCAGTCGTTCGCGGATGCCTGCGACGGCTTCCTCCCGGAAGGCGGGGCGCGCCAGCATTTGCGTGAGCAGTTGCAGGGCGCTTGTACGCAGTGCCGGCAGGCTCAGGCAGCGCAGCGTGATCACGGCCTCATCCTGGTTCATCTGCCTTGCCATGATCGCACCCAGCCCCTCGATGGCCTGTGCGAATTGGGCGGCATCCAGATGCTCGGTACCCTGATCGAGGCTGTAAAGGACAAGGGCGGCCAGGCCCGGGCTAGTGCCGTCGAGCGCACTGCCAGCGCGAAAGCGTAGCGCCAGGTCGAATATCGGGCGGTCATGGGATGGCATGAAGCTGACCTTGGCGCCTTCGTCGGTCTGCCATTGCTGTATCTGGGCCGGCAAGGGCTGGTGCTGCTCCAGGTCCAGGCCTTGCGTGGACTCCAGCCGGGCCATTGCCGCCACGGCGGTATCGGTCATGGGGCCCTTGCAAATCAGTGGCATGCTGCTGGTGGAAAGAGGTTTGTTCATGCCGGTGCTCCTGTTTGCAGATGAGTGATGGTCAGCCTTTCGCGGCTCAGGTAGTCGAACGCTACCTGTCGTAATGTCGCGCTATCGAGGTGGCGGACACGTTCGGCTTCTTGATCGATCAGCGAGGGAGACAGACCAGCGGCCGCCGCTGCGCCGATGCGCCCAGCTTGCAGGGTGACGCTGTCGCGGCTGAACAGGCGGCGGGTAAGCATGCGCAGTTTCGCGCGCTCCAGTTCCTGGGGGGAAAGCAGCGTATGGCGCAGGGTATCGATCAAGGTATAGATCGCTTCTACGGCGTGCTCGTGGGTGGATCTTTGACTGTTGATATAGGTTGAAAGGGTCAACAGCGTGTCGCCACGCACCATTGGCTCATATGACAGGCCGATGCCCTTGAGCAGCCGTCGGTCTCGCACCAGCTCGCTGTAGAGCCTTGCGCTGAACCCTTTGCCAAGCACTTCACAGAGCACGCCCAAGGCAGGCACTGTGGTTGCCTCGGTGGCCGTGGCGTGGCTTGGTGCATTGAAGGACATGAACAAACCATCACGCAGGCCTGGCAATTTCAGCTTCTGGCTTCGCTCCTGCAGGTGCGCGTCATGCCGGGGGACCGGTGCTGCGCCAAGCGGGGCCCTGGCGATGCTGGCGAAATACCGGCTCACGTGCTGGCGAAGCGTGGGGAGGTCGACGGCGCCCACCACCACGAGGGTGGCGTTATTGGGCCGATACCACGTTTGATACCAGGTGCGCACGGTATCCAGGCGCATGTTGTTCAGGTCTGCCGGGTTGCCAAACGCCGCCGTGGCATACGGGCTGCTGCCGTGAGCAAGCGCTATGTGCCGTTCAGCTGCCTGCTGTGCAGGAGCGTTTTCGACTTTGAGTCGGCGCTCGTCTTCGATCGCTTTGACTGCCCGTTCCATGTCTGCCTGGCCAAAGGTTGCGCCCGCCATGGCATCCGCCATTATTTCGAGTGCAATCGGCAATCGTGCCGCGGGTAACAGGACATCGTATGCCGTTGCGTCATCGGTGGTAGTGGCATTGGCCTTTCCGCCGAGCCGCGCGATCACCTGGGTGTATCGGCCCGCTTCGAGTTTGCGGCTGCCTTCGAATATCAGGTGTTCCAGCAGGTGCGAGAGGTTGGTATGGCCGGCCGGTTCATGGCTGGTGCCAACGTGGTACCAGAGCTGGATTGCGGCGAGCGGGGTGCTGTGGTCTTCACGCAGATAGACAGCCAAGCCGTTATCCAGTGTGAAATGCTGCAACGATGTGGGGGTGGCATCCGCGATGGAGTCGATGCCGGCTGACACCGTTTGGTCGTCGAGGGTAAACGGGGGAGTCGATGGCATTGCTCAAGTGCTCCTGGTTGGGGTGACCAGGAGCAGCTTCGGCGAGATTGTGCGCTTGCCTGCGCTATATAGTTAGGGCCTGCGTTCAGGCGCGCTGCCACAGCGCGTAATGCACCTGGCCGGTCTTTTTTTCGCGGTGCAGGCGCCAGTTGCCTGGCATTTGCAGGGTAGAGGGGGCGGCTTCGCTCTCGGTGTAGATCCACGCCTGCTCGCGCAGCCACTGGTTCTGCTCCAGCAGGTTGCAGGTGTTGGCCAGCAGGTCCTGGTGGAACGGCGGATCGAGAAACACGACGTCGAACTGTTGCTTGGCCGGGGCTTGCAAGTAGCGCTGGGCGTCGGTCTGGAGGATTTGCCCGCGCGGGCAGCGCAGGATCTCCAGGTTGTTCTTCAGGTTGTTGATAGCCGCCGCGTTGCTGTCCAGTGCTACGGCATCTGCAGCACCGCGTGACAACGCTTCGAGCACCAGGGCGCCACTGCCGGTAAAGGCATCCAGCACCCGGGCGCCTTCGATGTAGGGCGCCAGCCAGTTGAACAGGGTTTCGCGCACACGGTCGGTGGTCGGCCGCAGGCCTTCGCCTTCAGGCACCGCCAGGCGGCGGCTGCGCCACTCGCCAGCGATGATGCGCAGGTGGCCCTGTCCCTTGCTTTGGCCCTGCTGAGGTCGGGCGGGAGAGGTGGATCTAGGCATTAGTGCTCCGGTACGCCGAGAGGCTGCTCGGCGGGTTTGTCAGTAGGGGCTGGCAGCGGCTTTTGCGGCACGCTCGGGCCGACGGTGACGATCACCAGTTTGTCGGCTGCCAAATGCTTGTTCATGGCTGCCTTGACCTGCTCGACGGTCAGCGCTTGGGACTGCTGCATGAAGTCTTCCAGCCAGGTCAATGGCAGGTTGTAGAAGCCGATGGCGCCCAATTGGCCGACGATGCTCGCATTGCTGGCGTTCGACAGCGGGAAGCTGCCGGCCAGTTCGCGCTTGGCGTCGTCCAGTTCCTGCTGGGTCGGGCCGCTCTTGAGGTAGTCGGCAAGGATACCCTGCACCAGCTTGAGTGTGCCCTCGCTGAGTTCGGCACGGGTTTGCAGGTTGATCATGAACGGGCCGCGCACCTGCATCGGGCTGAATACCGAGTATACGCCGTAGGTCAGGCCGCGTTTTTCCCGCACTTCGCTCATCAGGCGGGTACCGAAGGCGCCGCCACCGAGAATCTGGTTGCCCAGCGACAGGGCTGGCCAGTCCGGGTCCTGGCGGTCGATGCCCAGCTCGGCCAGCATCAGGTGGGTCTGCTTGGACGGGAAGTCGATGTGGGTGGTGCCTGCCTTGGGCTCGACGGGTTGCGCAGGCTTGGCCAGTGCCGGGCCTTTGGGCAGGGCGGCGGAGACCTGGGCGGCAATCGCCTCGGCCTCTTCGCGGCTGAGGTCGCCGACCAGTGCGATTACCGCGTTGCCCGCTGCATAGGCTTTGGCGTGGAATGCGCGCAGCTGTTCCAGGGTGATGCCCGGGATGCTTTCAGCGCTGCCGTCGCTTGGATGGGCGTAAGGGTGGTCGCCGTAAAGTTTGCCGAACAACGCCTTGCCGGCGATCTTGCCGGGGTTCTGCTTCTCGTATTCGAAACCGGCCAGCAGCTGGTTCTTGATTCGTTTGAGTGCGTCCTCCGGGAAGGTCGGCTTGCCGGTTACTTCAGCGAACAGCTTCAGGGCCGGCTCGCGCTTGTCCTTCACACTCAGGCTGCGCAGCGAGGCCACCGCCATGTCGCGGTAGGAACCGTTGCCGAAGTCTGCGCCGAGCCCTTCGAAGCCTTCGGCGATGGCGGTCACATCCTTGCCGGCAACGCCTTCGTTGAGCATGGCATTGGTCAGGGTGGCCAGGCCCGGCGTGTTGCCGTCCTGGCTGCTGCCGGCGGCGAAGGTCACGCGCAAATCGAACATCGGCAGCTCGCGGGCCTCGACGAACAGTACGCGTGCACCTTCGGCAGTGGTCCAGTTCTGGATGTTCAGCTGGCGCCGGCTGGGGGCCTTGCCGTCCAGCTCGGCCAGCGACTGCAGGGTATTGGCGGGGCGGGCCGCGGTGCTGTCGGTTTCGGCGTGGGCAGGGCGAGCCAGGACGCAGGTCATCGCCACCACCAGTGCGATGATGCCCGTGCCGATCAGGGTGTAGCGTGGTGCGCTGCAATCACTCATGAGCGGACTCCTCAGGCAGTACATGGGCAACGCTCAGGCGTTCGCGGGTGAAATAGGTGCGTGCGGCGGCCTGGATGTCTTCGGGGGTCACGCGCTTGAGTTCGTCCAGTTCGCTGTCGATCAGTTTCCAGGACAGGCCGACCGTCTCTAGCTGGCCAATGGTGGTGGCCTGGCTGCTGATGGAGTCGCGGTCGTAGACCAGGCCGGCGATCACCTGGGCGCGTACACGTTCCAGTTCCTCGGCGCTCGGCGGGGTGGTCTTGAGCTCATCGAGCAACTGCCAGACGCCTTTCTCGACATCGGCGAGCGTCTTCTGCTTCTGTACGTTAGGGGTAGCCGAGATCATGAACAGGCTGTCGCCGCGGGTAAAGGCGTTGTAGCTGGACGAGGCGCCGGCCACCAGTTCCTGGCCACGCTCCAGGCGCGCCGGCAGGCGGGCGCTGTAGCCGCCGTCGAGCAAGGCCGAGATCAGCCGCAGGGCGTGCGCGGTGCGCGGGTCCTTGGCGGTGGCAAGGCCCGGTACGTTGAAGCCGTAGATCAGGCTTGGCAGTTGGGTGCGCACGTGCAGGGTCAGCTGGCGCCGGCCTGGCTCGGCCAGCTCCAGCGGCAGCTTGGCCGGCGGCACGGCGCGCTTGGGGATACTGGCGAAGTACTTCTGCGCCAGGCCTTTGACCTCGGCGGCGGTAACATCGCCGACCACCACCAGGGTGGCGTTGTTCGGCGCGTACCAGGACTCGTACCAGTGGCGCAGCTCCTCGACTTTCATGCGTTCGAGGTCGGCCATCCAGCCGATGGTCGGGGTGTGGTAGCCGCTGGCCGGGTAGGCCATGGCGCGGAACAGCTCGAAAGCCTTGGCGCTTGGCTGATCGTCGGTGCGCAGGCGGCGCTCTTCCTTGATCACCTCAATTTCGCGGCTGAACTCATCGGCCGGCAGGCGCAGGCTGGCCAGCCGGTCGGCCTCCAGCTCCAGAGCCACCGGCAGGCGGTCGCGGGCCAGAACCTGGTAGTAGGCGGTGTAGTCGTCGCTGGTAAAGGCGTTCTCTTCCGCGCCCAGGTCGCGCAGGATGCGCGAAGCTTCGCCGGGGCCGACCTTGGCGCTGCCCTTGAACATCATGTGTTCCAGAGCGTGGGACAGCCCGGTCTGGCCGGGTGTCTCATAGCTGGAGCCGACCTTGTACCAGATCTGCGAAACCACCACTGGCGCGCGGTGGTCCTCGCGTACGACCACTTTCAGGCCGTTGTCGAGGATGAATTCGTGGGTGGGTTGCACATCGGCGGCAAAGGCTGCGAGCGGCAGGCAGAGCGTGCTGAGCAACAGGCCAGCGGCGCGGCGGGCTAGAGCATTCATAAGGTGTTTAACCTGTTCGGCGGCCCGCAGGGTTTAGCGTCGGCGGGCCAGGAGGTGCTAGGATACTGATCCGGTTGCCTGGCGACCATGCCTGTCGCCGTTCTGGCCTGCAGGTCCATTAAGACAAAACATTGCGCATGAACCAGCCGGCTTCAAAACAGTCTGTTCTGCGTTTAGAGAATTCCAGATGAGCCGCTGCTGGCCCATCGCTACCCTGAGATAGCCGTCTTCCATGTTTGGTTCCAACGACGACAAAAAAGCGCCGGCCGAGGCTGGCGAGAAAAAAGGCCTGTTCAGCTGGTTTCGCAAGAAGCCGCAGCAACCTGTCGCCGAACAGCCACAAGCCCCTGATGCTCACGCAGTAGAGCCGGTATCGCCGCCGCCTGCCGCCGAGCAGCCTGAAGCGGCTGCGGCCGAGCCGGTGGTTGCCGAAGCGCCCCCGCCTGCCGTTGAGCCGGTACGTCCCGCTGAGCCGGTACTGGCCCCCCAGCCTGCGCCTGTCGTTGAGCCTGCTCCGGCCCCAGAGGTCGCACCGGCCCCGGAGGTCGCTCCGGCTCCTGAGGTTGCACCGGCCCCTGAGCCTGCTCCAGCCCCTGAGCCAGTGCCGGTTCCCGAGCCTGTCCCGGCCCCTGTGAGGGCGGAGTTGCCTGCGAGTGCTGAGCCCGCTGCTGCGCAGCTCGAGAGCCCGGTTCCAGTCGCAGCAGCCCCCGAAGCTCCGGTCAGCAACCTGGTCCTGCCCGTTGCCGAAGAGCCGGTCGCCCTGGTTCCAGACCTTGAGCCAAAAACCCCGCCAGCGATTCCTGAGCGCCCTGCCCCCGAACCGGCCGTCGCGGCCGTCACCCCAGCCGTTGCCGACCCTGCCAAACCCGGCTTCTTCGCTCGCCTCAAGCAGGGCCTGTCGAAGACCAGCGCCAGCATCGGCGAAGGCATGGCCAGCCTGTTCCTGGGCAAGAAGGTCATTGATGACGACCTGCTCGACGAGATCGAAACACGCTTGCTGACCGCCGACGTTGGCGTGGAGGCGACCTCGACCATCGTTCAGAACCTGACCCAGAAGGTTGCGCGCAAACAGTTGGCCGATGCCGATGCCCTGTACAAGTCTCTGCAGGAAGAACTGGCCGCGCTGCTGCGCCCGGTCGAGCAGCCGCTGAAGATCCAGGCGCAGAACAAGCCCTATGTGATCCTCGTGGTAGGCGTCAACGGCGCCGGCAAGACCACCACTATCGGCAAGCTGGCCAAGAAGCTGCAACTCGAGGGCAAGAAGGTCATGCTGGCCGCGGGTGATACCTTCCGTGCTGCCGCCGTCGAGCAGTTGCAGGTCTGGGGCGAGCGCAACCAGATCCCGGTGATCGCCCAGCACACCGGTGCCGACTCCGCGTCGGTGATCTTCGATGCCGTGCAGGCCGCCAAGGCCCGTGGCGTCGATGTGCTGATCGCCGATACCGCCGGCCGTCTGCACACCAAAGACAACCTGATGGAAGAGCTGAAAAAGGTTCGCCGGGTCATCGGCAAGCTTGACGCCGAGGCGCCGCATGAGGTGCTGCTGGTGCTCGATGCCGGTACTGGCCAGAACGCCATCAGCCAGGCCAAATACTTCAACCAGAGCGTCGAGCTGACTGGCCTGGCCCTGACCAAGCTGGACGGCACCGCCAAGGGTGGCGTGATCTTCGCCCTTGCCAAGCAGTTCAACATTCCGATCCGCTTCATCGGCGTGGGTGAAGGTATCGACGACCTGCGCACCTTCGAAGCCGAGCCGTTCGTCAAGGCTCTGTTTGCCGAGCGAGAGCACCCATGATCCGATTCGAACAGGTTGCCAAGCGCTACCCCAACGGCCATGTTGGCTTGCATGAGCTGAGTTTCCGGGCGCGCCGGGGCGAATTCCTGTTCGTCACCGGCCATTCCGGGGCCGGCAAGAGCACCTTGCTGCGCCTGCTGCTGGCCATGGAACGCCCCACCAGCGGCAAGTTGATGCTGGCAGGGCAGGACCTGGGCCAGATCAGCAACGCGCAGATCCCGTTCCTGCGTCGGCAGATCGGGGTGGTGTTCCAGAACCACCAGTTGCTGTTCGACCGCACCGTTTTCAACAACATCGCCCTGCCGCTGCAGATTCTCGGCCTGTCCAAGGCAGAGATCGCCAAACGCGTGGATTCGGCGCTGGAGCGTGTGTCGCTGGTCGACAAGGGTGAGCTGTTCCCGGCCGACCTGTCCACCGGCCAGCAGCAGCGGGTCGGTATCGCTCGTGCGATCGTCCACCAGCCCGCCTTGCTGCTGGCCGACGAACCCACCGGTAACCTCGACCCGCGCCTTGCCGCAGAGATCATGGGGGTGTTCGAGGACATCAATCGGCTGGGTACCACGGTGTTGATCGCCAGCCATGACCTGGCACTGATTGCGCGCATGCGCCACCGCATGCTGACCTTGCAGCGCGGCCGTCTGATCGGCGATGGGGAGGCCGGGCAATGAGCACTACACGTACACCCAAGGTTTCCGAACGGGTCGCCCCAAAGGCCGCCGACGCGGATACCCGGAAAAAGCGCGGCGAGCATGATGATGACGGCCCGGACTTCCGCACGCTGTTGCACGCCTGGCTGGACAGCCACCGTGCCAGCCTGGCCGACAGCCTGCGTCGCCTGGGCAAGCAGCCGATCGGCAGCTTCTTCACCTGCCTGGTGATGGCGGTGGCGCTGAGCATGCCCATGGGCCTTTCGCTGCTGTTGAAGAACGTCGAGAAGCTGGGGGGCTCCTGGCAGCGCGCCGCGCAGATTTCCCTGTACCTGAAGCTCGACGCGGGCAGCAAGGAGGGCGAGGCCCTGGGCCAAGAGATCAAAGGCATGCCTGGGGTGGCCGATGCCTTGTACATCAGCCCAGCGCAGGCGCTGGAAGAGTTCCAGCAGCAGTCCGGGTTGGGTGAAGCCCTGCGTGAACTGCCCGACAACCCGCTGCCTGGTGTCGTGGTGGTGACCCCGACCGAAGTCGACAAGCCGGCTCTGGAGGCGCTGCGGCAACGTCTGGCCGAGCTGCCGCGGGTGGAAAATGCACAACTCGACCTGGTGTGGGTGGAGCGCCTGGCGGCGATCCTCAAGCTGGGCGACCGGTTCGTCTTCGGCCTGGCGGTGATGCTTATTTCTGCCTTGCTGTTAGTAATCGGTAACACAATTCGTCTACATATTGAAAACCGCCGTACCGAGATCGAAGTCATCAAGCTGGTAGGCGGCACCGACAGCTACGTCCGTCGGCCTTTCCTGTACATGGGCGCGTTGTACGGCCTGGGTGCGGGTCTGCTGGCCTGGGGTATCCTCGCGTTCGGCCTCAACTGGCTGAACGAGGCCGTGGTAGGGCTGTCCGGGCTCTACGGCAGCGACTTCTCCCTGGGCGGTGTGCCAGCATCCGATGGTCTGTCGCTCTTGATCGGGGCGGTACTGTTGGGGTATATCGGTGCATGGATTGCGGTGGCTCGGCATTTGAACGAGTTGGCCCCGCGATAGTTTTCTGAGCCAGCATTGACAATTTTTCATTTTTGGAACTTGCACCTTGGTTCCAGGTCTATGTTGGCAGTGCTCACAAGGCACGAGTCTGGTAAGTCGGAGGTTCTTGAATGACCACATCGTTGCAACCTGCCTATGCCCTGGTTCCCGGTGCAAACCTGGAAGCCTACGTGCACACGGTCAACAGCATCCCGCTGCTGACTGTCGAGCAGGAGCGTGATCTGGCCGAGCGTCTCTATTATGAGCAGGATCTTGAGGCCGCTCGGCAAATGGTGATGGCCCACCTGCGCTTCGTCGTACATATCGCCCGCAGCTATGCTGGCTACGGGTTGGCCCAGGCCGACCTCATTCAGGAAGGCAACGTCGGCCTGATGAAGGCGGTCAAGCGCTTCAACCCGGAAATGGGTGTGCGCCTGGTGTCGTTCGCCGTGCACTGGATCAAGGCTGAAATCCACGAATTCATCCTGCGCAACTGGCGCATCGTCAAGGTGGCTACCACCAAGGCCCAGCGCAAGCTGTTCTTCAACCTGCGCAGCCAGAAGAAGCGTCTGGCCTGGTTGAACAACGATGAAGTGCACCGCGTGGCTGAAAGCCTCGGCGTCGAGCCGCGTGAAGTGCGTGAGATGGAAAGCCGTCTGAGTGGCCAGGACATGGCCTTCGACCCGGCAGCAGAGGCGGACGACGACAGCGCCTTCCAGTCGCCTGCACATTACCTGGAAGACCATCGCTACGACCCGGCTGTGCAGCTTGAGGACGCTGACTGGAGCGACAACTCCACCAGCAACCTGCATGAAGCCTTGCAGGGCCTGGACGAGCGTAGCCGCGACATTCTCTACCAGCGCTGGCTGGCTGAAGAGAAAGCCACATTGCATGAGCTGGCAGACAAGTACAGCGTTTCGGCTGAGCGTATTCGCCAGCTGGAAAAGAATGCGATGAACAAGGTGAAGGCGTTGATTGCTGCGTGATTGGCGCCTGATGCACTGAAAAGCCGCTGGCCCATGACAGGGTGAGCGGCTTTTTTGTTTGCGTATGCTTTACCGGCCTCGGGAAGGGGCAGTCAAAGTCAGCGTATCAATTCAGGGCCTGCGCGAAGCATCCAGCTGCATCAGGTAGCTCGGCCCACCCAGCTGGCTCATTTGCCGGCGAATCCAGCCTGCCCGGCTCGCCACGTAGGCGCTCGGCCGGCTGGCGCTCCACTTGATGGGGCTGGGCAGCACCGCAGCCAATTGAGCAGCCTGCTGGCGGTTCAGGCGGCTGGCATCGATACCGAAGTGGTAGCGCGCCGCAGCCTGGGCACCAAATACCCCTTTGCCCCATTCGGCACTGTTCAGGTAGACCTCGAGGATCCGCTCTTTCGACCAGAACAGTTCCAGCAGCGCCGTGAACCAGGCCTCCAGCCCCTTGCGCAGCCAACTGCGACCCGACCACAGGAACAGGTTCTTGGCCACCTGCTGGGTCAAGGTGCTGGCACCACGGATGCTGCCGCCGCGCTCGTTATAGGCTAGCGCCGCCTGGATGGCGGGGATGTCGAACCCCCAGTGGTTGGCGAACTTCTGGTCTTCACCGGCGATGACCGCGACCTTGAGGTCATCCGAGATATTTTCCCACGGCTGCCAGTCGCGCTGCAGGTCGATCGGCTCGCCACTGATCCACGACTGCACCTTGCGCTCGACCATCAATGCCGTGCCGGGAGGCGGCACCCAGCGGAACACCAGCACCAGCACGATGCTGCCGGCAGCGAACCAGAACAGGGCGCGGGCGAGGCGACGGAGTAGGGATGACAGCATGGCGATGGCTTGGCCGGACCGGTGGAACGGGCCATTATACAGACCCGATCCCAGGAGTCGTCCCATGCTTCGCACCTTCCTCATGCTCGCCGCCCTTTTCGGCTTTACCGGTGTCGGCCTGGGCGCATTCGCCGCCCATGGGCTGAAAAACCGCCTGAGCGCAGATTACCTGGCCATCTTCCAAACCGGAGTGACCTATCAACTGGTACATGCCTTGGCAATCTTCGGGGTCGCGCTGCTCGCGGCGCACTTGCCGGGGCGCCTGGTTGGCTGGGCCGGTGGTCTGTTCGCCCTGGGCATCGTGCTGTTCTCCGGTAGCCTGTACCTGCTGACCCTCAGTGGGCTGGGCAAGCTTGGCATCATCACCCCTATCGGCGGCTTGTGCTTCCTGGCCGGCTGGGTCTGCCTGGGCATGGCAGCATGGCGTTTAGGCTGACCAAGCGGTCCACAATCACGACTAATGGCGTGCACCGCCCTTGGGTTAACGCGTTGATCGGCGCTAGAATGCTGGCCCCCAACGCACAATGGTGGCCGTGCGCATGCGCATTCAATTGAACGGTGAACCCTATGAATTGCCCGCTGGCGAAAGCGTCGCGGCGCTGCTGACCCGCCTGGAGCTGACCGGGCGCCGGGTGGCAGTGGAATTGAACCTGGATATCGTGCCACGCAGTCTGCACGACAGCACGCAGCTCAACGACGGCGACCAGGTCGAAGTGGTCCACGCTATTGGCGGCGGCTGATTCCGGCCTGGCGATTCACCTGCAAGCCCAGCAACCTTTTCCAGAGGATCTTTGATGAGCAACGTTCGTAGCGACAAGCCCTTTACCCTGGCCGGGCGCACTTTCCAGTCGCGCCTGCTGGTCGGCACCGGCAAATACCGTGACATGGAAGAAACCCGCCTGGCCATCGAGGCCTCGGGCGCCGAAATCGTCACTGTCGCCGTGCGCCGCACCAACCTCGGCCAGAACCCGGGCGAACCGAACCTGCTCGATGTGCTGCCACCGGACCGTTACACCATTCTGCCGAACACCGCCGGCTGCTATGACGCCGTCGAAGCGGTGCGCACCTGCCGCCTGGCCCGTGAACTGCTCGACGGCCATAACCTGGTCAAGCTGGAGGTCCTGGCAGACCAGAAGACCCTGTTCCCCAACGTGATCGAAACCCTCAAGGCCGCCGAAGTACTGGTCAAGGACGGCTTCGACGTGATGGTCTACACCAGCGATGACCCGATCATTGCCCGTCAACTGGCCGAAGCAGGCTGCATCGCGGTCATGCCGCTGGCCGGCCTTATCGGCACTGGCCTGGGCATCTGCAACCCGTACAACCTGCAGATCATCCTGGAAGAATCCAAGGTGCCGGTGCTGGTCGATGCAGGCGTGGGTACCGCCTCCGATGCCACCATCGCCATGGAAATGGGCTGTGAAGCGGTGCTGATGAACTCGGCCATCGCCCACGCCCAGCAGCCCGTGCTGATGGCCGAGGCCATGAAACACGCAATCGTCGCCGGGCGCATGGCCTACCTCGCCGGGCGCATGCCGAAGAAACTCTATGCCAGCGCGTCTTCGCCGCTGGATGGTCTGATCAAGTAAGAGCTACTGATGACTGAATCGCAAGATACGCCGATCACCACCGACGGCGAAGCGCGTCCACACCGCCGCATCAAGAGTTTCGTGATGCGCGCCGGGCGCATGACCGAAGGCCAGCAACGCGGCCTGGGCCAGGGCGGCCCGCTGTATATCCTGCCGCTGGCCGAAAGCCCGGTGGACTATGACCAGGTGTTCGGCCGTTCGGCGCCACGCACCCTGGAGATCGGTTTCGGCATGGGCCATTCCCTCTTGGAGATGGCCGCTGCCGCACCTGAGCAAGACTTCATCGGTGTTGAAGTGCACCGCCCGGGTGTCGGCGCGCTGCTTAACGGCGTGCTGACCGAGGGCCTGAAGAACCTGCGGGTGTACGATTGCGACGCCATCGAAGTGCTCAACCGCTGTGTGGCCGATAACAGCCTCGACCGCTTGATGCTGTTCTTCCCTGACCCATGGCACAAGGCGCGCCACCACAAGCGTCGTATCGTGCAGTTGGAGTTCGCCGAGCTGGTGCGTCGCAAGCTCAAACCGGGTGGCATATTCCATATGGCCACTGACTGGGAGCCGTATGCCCAATACATGCTGGAAGTGATGAGCGCGGCGCCGGGGTACCGAAACCTGGCCGCAGACGGGGCTTATGTGCCGCGTCCCGAAGAACGTCCGATCACCAAGTTCGAGCGCCGTGGTGAGCGCTTGGGGCATGGGGTTTGGGATTTGAAATTCGAGAAGGTGGCTTGATTGGCTGTTTGAGCCTTTCGATGTTGCGCTGAGCCGCCTATGCAAGCCCTCCGGGGCTTGTTTGTAAACAAGGCCGAGGGGGTACGCCTGACCGCCTCGGTAGCTCCCTGCAAAGGGCAGTCGAGTGGTAGAGCTGCCCTGGTTTTGCGGGGCAGCTTCCAGTCAGTCAGCTTTACCCCCGCCGATCAGCGACCACGCCAATCAACACCAGCACCACCAACAGCACCGGCGCCAACGCGTAGTTGTTGAACTGGCTCAGCCCCTTCACCACCCACGGCGTGGCATAGATCAGCGCCGCGCCGCTGCCGATCATCACCAGCAGCGCCATGAACGGAACCCGCAGGGCACCTGCCAGGCCGCCCAGCCGTTGTTCCACCCAGCCCTTGATATCGGTGCCAAACAGCACCAGCAGGCAGCCCACCAAGGCCAGCGAAATCTCAGACAGGTTGCTACGGCTCCAGCGGGAAACCGTTGCCAGCAGGTCAAGTACCAGATCCATGGGTCATCCTTAGGTCAAGAAATACTGCAGCAGGTCATTGAGGAACAACTGGCCGCGTGGCGTGGCCACCAACCGATCCGGTTCGACCTGCAAAAGGCCTTTTTGTTCGGCGGCGCGGCGGGCCTCGGCCAGTTGCGCCAGTGGCAAGCCGGTACGCTGGCTGAACAGCTCGGCTTCTACGCCATCGGTCAGGCGCAGCGCGTTCATCAGGAACTCGAACGGCAGCTCGTCCACCGGCAGCAGCTTTTCGCCGGCTTTGAACGGCTTGGCCAGGTTCAGGTAGTCCTTGGGCAGGCGGGTTTTCCAGGTGCGCAGGATACGGCCGTCGGTAAAGGTCAGCTTGCCGTGGGCGCCGGCTCCGATGCCGATAAAATCGCCAAAGCGCCAGTAATTGAGGTTGTGCTTGGCAGCACGCCCCGCCTGGGCATAGGCCGAAACCTCATACTGCTTGTAGCCGTGCGCCGCCATCAGTGCCTGGCCGGCCTCCTGAATGTCCCAAAGGATGTCGTCCTCGGGCAGTTCAGGTGGTTGGTTCCAGAATACCGTGTTCGGCTCCACGGTCAGCTGGTACCAGGACAGGTGCGTTGGCCCCAGGTCGATGGCCTGGCGCAGGTCGCCCAACGCATCGTCCAGTGACTGATCGGGAAGGCCGTGCATCAGGTCCATGTTGAAGTTGTCGAAGCCGGCCGCCCGGGCCATGCCCGCTGCGCGAATGGCTTCGTCGCCATTGTGGATGCGCCCAAGCGCCTGCAGTTTGGCCGGCTGGAAGCTTTGCACGCCAATCGACAGGCGATTGATGCCCGTCTGCCGGTACGCCTTGAACTTCTCCTGCTCGAACGTCCCTGGGTTGGCTTCCAGCGTGATTTCAATGTCCGGCGCGAAGGGGATGCGTTGCTCCACGCCGCGCAGCAACCTGCCAAGGGCATTGGCGCTGAACAGGCTAGGGGTGCCGCCGCCGAAGAAGATCGACGAAATTGGCCTTCCCTGAACCGCAGGCAGCTCTTGGTCTAGGTCGGTCAGCAGGGCATCGACATAGGCCTCTTCCGGAAGCTCAGGCCCAGCTGCATGGGAGTTGAAGTCGCAGTAAGGGCATTTGCGCACGCACCACGGAATGTGGATGTACAGTGCCAAAGGTGGCAACGTGGCGAAACCCGCCACGCCAGGCTGGCGCGGCTGGGTGGACAACAATTCGATCATGCCAGGCCCAGACGTTGGCGCAGCAGGGCCATGGCGCGGGCGCGGTGGCTGAGCTGGTTCTTGTCGGCAGGCGCGAGGTCGGCGCTCGAGCAGTTGCGCTCAGGCACCCAGAACAGCGGGTCATAGCCAAAGCCTTGATTGCCGCTGGCTTCGAACATGATGCGCCCATGCCAAAGGCCCTCGCAGAGGATGGGCAGTGGATCGTCGGCGTGGCGTACCAGTGCCAGCACACAGACGAACTGGGCGCCGCGCTGATCTTGCGGTACATCCTTGAGTGCTTCGAGCAGCTTGGCGTTGTTTGCCGCATCGCCCTTGCCGTCGGCATAGCGCGCCGAGTAGATGCCCGGCGCGCCACCGAGAAAGTCGACCGCCAGGCCAGAGTCGTCGGCCAGCGCGGGCAGCCCGGAGATGCGTGCAGCATTGCGCGCCTTGAGGATGGCGTTCTCGACGAACGACAGGCCGGTTTCTTCGGGTTCTACCTGGCTGAACTCACCAATCGAGCGCAGTTGCACGGTCTGGCCGAGCATGGCCTGAAGTTCCTTGAGTTTGCCGGCATTGTGGCTGGCCAATACGAGTTGCTGGAGATTCATCATTCGCCTGGGAACACTTCCTGGTTGAAGCTGAGTTTATGGCTGACCCCACCGGTTTCGACATTCAGGTCGAAGGTCAGCGTCTCGGCCTGTTGGATCTTGAACTGGGCGATGTAGTAGATCGCGCCTCGATCGGTAATCTGCTTGAACGACAGTGGGTTGCTGCGCCCGGTGAGGTCTTTTACCGTGCCGCTGACCACCGCCATGGCGGGTTTGCTGGCCTTGAGCACGGCGATGTTGAGCACCCCCTGATTCTTGCTGCGGACAAGCCCAGTGGCGGCGGCAATGTCCGGCTGCAGCATGCTGGAGGTGAAGGCGCTGTAGTGCACCGTCACGTCGCCGAACACTTCCTTGCGCTCGGGTTTGGCGGCATCGGCAGCCAGTACCGGCAGCGCCAGGCACAAGCTGATCAGAAACAGGGCTAGGCGACGCATGGTGCGATTCCTCTGCTGGGCGTCAGACCGCGAGCTGGTGCTCCTGCAGGCCGGGGCTACTGACGCGGTAAATGCCGATTTCCCCTAACAGATTAGGCCAAAGCCGGCCGCCCCACCCATTGCGGTGCAAGTGGTCGACGGCCAGGCGGTCCAGGACCTTGGCGCGGCGCTCATGGCACAGCTGTTCGAAGTCGGCAAAGGTGCAGAAGTGGATGTTCGGGGTGTTGTACCAGGTGTACGGCATGAAGTCCGAAACCGGCATGCGGCCTTTGGTCGCCAGGTACCAGCGGCAACGCCAGTGGCCGAAGTTGGGGAAGGTGATGATGCACTGGCGGCCTACCCGCAGCATCTCGTCGAGGATGCGGTCGGGGTACTCCACGGCCTGCAGGGCCTGGGTCATGATCACTACGTCAAAGCTGTTGCTGGCGAAGTTGCCCAGGCCCTTGTCCAGGTCCTGCTCGATGACGTTGACGCCTTTGGCCACACAGGCGGCGATGTTGTCGGGGTCGATCTCCAGGCCGTAGCCGGTGACCTGCTTGCGATCACGCAGCGAAGCCAGCAGCTCGCCACTGCCGCAGCCCAGGTCGAGTACCCGGCTGCCGGCGGGAATCCAGTCGTGGATGATTTCCAGGTCGGCTCTCATGCTGTCCTCAGATGGCGATGCGGTTCATGTAGTTCGCGAAACCCTGCATGTAGCGAGGCGTGGGGATCAGGAAGGCATCGTGCCCGTAAGGAGAGTCGATCTCCAGATAACAGACGTTCTTGCGTGCCGCCATCAGGGCATCGACGATCTCGCGCGAACGGGCCGGCGAGAAACGCCAGTCGGTGGTGAACGACATGATGCAGTAGTCGGCTGTGACGTGGGCCAGGGTCGCGGCCAGGTCGCCGCCATTGGCCGCCGCCGGGTCGAAGTAATCCAGCGCCTTGGTCATCAGCAGGTAGGTGTTGGCGTCGAAGCGGCCAGAGAACTCTTCGCCCTGATAGCGCAGGTAGCTCTCGACCTGGAATTCGACGCTGTGGAAGTCGTAATTGAGCTTGTCGCTCTTGAGCTCCCGGCCAAACTTTTCCCCCATCGAGTCGTCGGACAGGTAGGTGATATGCCCGACCATACGCGCCAGCATCAGGCCACGCTTGGGGATCACGCCCTGGTCCTGGAACGAGCCGCCGTGGAATTCGGGGTCGGTGAGGATGGCCTGGCGCGCCACTTCGTTGAAGGCAATGTTCTGGGCCGACAACTTTGGTGCCGAGGCGATATCGACGCAGTGGCGCACGCGGTCGGGGTAGGTCATGGTCCATTGCAGGGCCTGCATGCCGCCGAGGCTGCCGCCGACAATGGCCGCCCACTGCCGGATGCCCAAGCGATCGGCAAGGCGTGCCTGGCTGTGTACCCAGTCTTCAACGGTCAGTACCGGGAAATCGGCGCCATACGGCTTGCCGGTGGCGGGGTTGACGCTGCTGGGGCCGGTGCTGCCGTTGCAGCCACCGAGGTTGTTCAGGCTGACCACGAAGAAACGGTTGGTGTCGATCGGCTTGCCAGGGCCGATGCAGCTGTCCCACCAGCCGGGCTTGCGGTCGGTGGTGGCGTGGTAGCCGGCCGCGTGGTGATGGCCAGAGAGGGCATGGCAGATCAGCACAGCATTGCTTGCGCTGGCGTTCAGGGTGCCATAGGTCTCGTAGACCAGCTCGTAGCTGGCCAGAGAACGGCCACAGGCCAGGGCCAGCGGTTCATCGAACCGGGCTGTTTGCGGTGTAACCAGACCGACGGAATCTTCGGGAAGGACAGTGGACATCGACCCTGCTCACGCTTGACGGAGGCGTAAGTCTAAAGAGCGCTACCCCCAGCGGCAAGCAAAGGCTTGCCGCCGGGAACAACAGGGCTCAGATCATCCGCCACAGTTCCTGTGGCATGCCGGCATAGGCTGCCAGCGGCGGCATGACAAACGATTGCAGCACCTGGATCGCGATGAAGGCGAAGATCGGCGAAATGTCCATGCCGCCCAGGCTGGGCACGATCCGGCGGAACGGCGCCAGCACGGGTTCGCTGATCTGGTAGGCCAGCTCGGCCGCAGGATTGTGGCTGTTCGGCGCGACCCAGGACACGATCACCATGACGATCATCGCGACCCAGAAAATCTTCAGGAACAGCGAGGTGATGCCGATGATCGCCCACATCAGCAGGTGCAGCACATCACCGAAGGTGCCGTAGGTCACCATCAGCACAAAGCCCATCAGCAGAGCCTGGATCACCACCGCCAGCAGCAGAGACGAGGTATCGAGGCCGCCGACGCTTGGGATGATGCGACGGATCGGTTTGAGCAGCGGTTGCGTGGCGCGCACCGCGAACTGGCACAGCGGGTTGTAGAAGTTGGCTTTTACCAGCTGCAGCACGAAGCGCAGCAGGACGATCACCAGATACAGGCTGACCAGGGTTTGCACCACGAAGATCGCGGCGCCCGACAATGCATTCATCTAATACTCCTTATTTGCCCAATTGCTCGGCCAGCTCGGCAGAACGCTGCGCCGCGGCTGCCAGTGCCTGCTCGACGATGGCTTCGAAACCGTTGCTCTGGAACGACTTGATTGCGGCCTCTGTGGTGCCGGCTGGCGAAGTGACCCGGCGACGCAGCTCGGCGGCGTCAACGTCACTGGCCACCGCCATGTGCGCGGCACCCAGTGCGGTCTGCAGGGTCAGCTGGGTAGCGGTTTCGCGTGGCAGGCCAAGCTTCTCGCCGGCGGCAGTCATGGCTTCGATCAGCAGGAAGAAATAGGCCGGACCGCTGCCCGAGACAGCTGTAACGGCATCGAGCTGGTGTTCATGCTCCAGCCACAAGGCGGTGCCGACGGCCGATAGCAGCTGCTCGGCCTGCTGGTGCTGTGTGCTGGTCACTTCGGCGGTGGCATACAGCCCGCTTACGCCTTGGCGCAGCAGGGCCGGCGTGTTGGGCATGCAGCGCACTACCGGGCGGGTGCCGAGCCAGGCCTGCAGGCTGGCGCAGGTGATGCCGGCGGCAATCGAAACGATCAGCTGGCCATCCTGCAGGTTCGGCTGCAGGGCCTCGCAGACGGTTTTCATCACCTGCGGTTTGACTGCCAGGACGATCACGTCAGCCCCGGCGATGGCCTGTGCGTTGTCTTCGAATACCTCGATACCGTGCTCGGCCTGGACCCGGGTGCGGGTTTCGGCGCCTGGATCGCTGGCGCGGATCTGCGTGGCGTCCAGGCCCTGGGCGCGCAGGCCGCCGATCAGGCTGGCAGCCATGTTGCCGGCGCCGATGAAGGCAATACGTGTCTTGCTCATGTCAGGTCCTTGATGGAAAGAGTGAGTAAAGCATGGAATCAGGCGGGGCCGTAGCTGCGGGCGCCGAACAGGGCGGTGCCGATACGCACCCAGGTCGCACCCTGCGCGATCGCAGCTTCCAGGTCGTGGCTCATGCCCATGGACAGGGTGTCCAGGCCAAGATTCAGGCCCTCCTGCAGCTGGCGCAGGCTAGCGAAGGCGGCTTCTTGCTCGGCGCGGTCCTCGCTGGGTTCGGGGATCGCCATCAGCCCGCGCAGGCGCAGGTTGGGCAGTGCGGCCACGGCATTGGCCAGTGCCGGCAGGTCCTCGGGGGCGCACCCCGATTTGCTGTCCTCGCCGCTGACATTCACCTGCAGGCAGATATTCAGAGGCGGCAGGCCTGGGGGGCGTTGTTCAGACAGGCGTTGGGCGATCTTCAGGCGGTCCACGGAGTGTACCCAGTCGAAATGTTCGGCAATTGCTTTGGTCTTGTTCGACTGAATGGGGCCGATGAAGTGCCAGATCAAGGGCAAGTCCCGCAGGTCCTCCTGCTTGGCCAGGGCTTCCTGCAGGTAGTTTTCACCGACATCGCATACACCTGCGGCATGCAGCTCGCGGATGGCACTGGCCGGTTTGGTCTTGCTGACGGCCAGCAACTGGAGGCTGGCCGGGTCGCGTCCAGCGGCCTTGGCTGCGCTATCGATACGGGCGGCAAGGGCGCAAAGGTTGTCTGCTATGGTGGACATGGATCGATGCCGTTGGCTCAGGAGTCAGCGGCATTCTACCTGCTTGATGGCTGTTGGGGAGTCTCATGGACGTGACTGACCTGTTGGCCCGGGCTGGCGATGCAGGGGCGAGTGACCTGCACCTGGCCGCGGGCGAGATACCGATGCTGCGCGTGGATGGTGAGCTGCGGCGCATGGCGCTACCGAACTTGACGCCAGCGGCGTTGACCGATGCCCTGGCGCCGCTGCTCGATGAGTGCCGGCGCCAGCAGTGGGCGCAAGGTGATGAGCAGGACCTGGCACTGGAGCTGCCCTCGCTCGGGCGCTTTCGCCTGAACCTGTTCCGTCAGTTGAATGGCCCGGCGGCCACCTTTCGCTTGATCCCAAAGCGGATTGCGACGCTCGACGAGCTTGACCTGGAAGATGTGTTTCGGTCTGTTGCACAGTGGACTGACGGCCTGATTCTACTCGGCGGGCCTACCGGCAGTGGAAAATCCAGCACCTTGGCGACGCTGATCGATCAGCTGAACCGGCAGCGGTCCTTGCACATCATCACCCTCGAGGACCCTGTCGAAGTTATCCACAACAGCCAGCGAAGCCTGATCAATCAGCGAGAAATCGGTCGGCATTGCCGCGACTTTTCCCAAGGGCTGCGCAGCGCGCTGCGTCAGGACCCGGATGTGATCGTCATAGGCGAATTGCGCGACCTGGAGACGATTCGCCTGGCGTTGCGGGCTGCGGAGACCGGGCACCTGGTGCTGGCAACGGTGCATACGCGCTCGGCTGCTGGCAGTGTCGACCGGCTGGTGGAGGTGTTTGCCGCCGAGGAGAAACCGCTGGTGCGAGCGATGTTGGCGGAGTCGCTGCGTATGGTTATGGCGCAGGTGCTGGTCAAGTGTGTGCGGGGTGGGCGGGTGGCTGCCCGGGAGGTGCTGGTGGGAACGCCTGCGGTGCGTAACCTGATCCGCGAGGGGCGTATGGCGCAATTGAATTCGGTGATGCAGGCGGGTGCTGCGCAGGGCATGCGGACGATGGAGGGGGCGTTGCAGCGATTGAAGACCCAAGGGTTGATCGGGGCCGTGTAGCAGTGGCCCCAGCAATCCATCGGTTGCCTTGCCAGGTCAGCGCTTGGCCAGGGCCAACTGCTGCGGCGCCTTCGGCAACACTCGCTTGGCCACGACATAGTGCTTCTGCCAGTAAGGCTTGCTCAGGTTGTCGATGCTTACCCGCTTGCCGCGGCGCGGTGCATGGATGAAGCGATCGTTGCCCAGGTAGATGGCTACGTGGTTGACGCGGCGGCTCTTGATGTTGAAGAAGATCAGGTCGCCAGGCTTGAGATCGCTTTTGGCCACCTTCACGCCGTGGCCCGTTGCCATGGCATTGGAGGTGCGCGGCAAGTCGACATCAGCCACGTCATTGAAGGCGTACTTGACCAGCCCGCTGCAGTCGAAGCCTTTTTTAGGGCTGCTGCCGCCCCAAACATAAGGGGTGCCGAGCACATTCACGGCGCGGCTGAGCACGTCGCTGCTCTGTTTCGGCGACATGGCAGCCACTGGCACCTGGCCAGCGTTGTTGGCGCGTGCACGCAAGGCGGTGTGCTTGCTGGGCACGTGTTTCACCGTGGCATTGGTGGTATAGCCGGTGAAACCGTTGGGAAGACGTTGCTCACGGTTGGTGGCGTGGGCGGCCAGGGGCAATAATAGGCAGAGGGTCAGCCATGTCTTGAACAAAGGCGGCATAGATGAAGCTCTTGTGAAGTTTTGGTGTTGGTTTTGGTATTGGCGCGCAACTTTATAACAGCTTTTTGATCAATTTCTGATCCGTTTGTCGATTTTCATGCTGCCGTACGTCGGCCTGCGACGCAAAAGTCACATTTTTTTTTAGAAAATTTTCGGCTAACCCATGGGGGCTATGAATGAACAGTTATGAACAAGGGGCGCCGTTCCACGACACCCATAGCAAGGTCATCGGCTATTTGTTGTGGATTTTCGGCTTCACGGGCTCGCATCGTTTCTACTACGGCAAGCCGATCACCGGAACAATCTGGTTCTTCACCCTGGGCCTGCTTGGCATAGGCTGGCTGATCGACCTGTTCCTGATCCCGTCGATGGACCGCGAGGCTGACTTGCGTTTTCAGTCTGGGCGCATCGACTACAACATTGCCTGGGTACTGCTGACCTTCCTCGGCATTTTTGGCGTGCATCGCCTGTACCAGGGCAAGTGGATCACCGCGATCATCTACTTCTTCACCGGTGGCCTGTTCCTGGTGGGTGTGCTGTATGACTTCTGGACGCTGAACAGCCAGGTTTCCCAAGCCAACGCTGAACGCCGTTGAGCACAAAAAAGGCCTTGTCACGCTGAGCGACAAGGCCTTTTTCGTTACTGGCGGGTCTGGCGCTGCTGCAGTAGCAGGTTACTGAACCCCGCTCCGGCCAGTTGCTTCTGCGCACCGGTCAACTGCTCACGGTTGCTGTATGGGCCGACCAGCACGCGGTACCAGGTTTCATCCTTGACCGTGCCCGACTCCACCTTCACCGTCTGGCCCAACAGGATGATCTGCGCCCGCACCTTGTCGGCGTCGGCCTGTTTGCGGAACGAGCCGGCCTGAAGGAAGTACTGCGTGGTGGCCGCAGGTTTGATCACTGGCGGAGCCGGGGGTGGCGTCTGGCCCAACAGTGCAGCCTGGGCGCGCGCGGTATCGATTTTCGCCGCTTCGGCAGGTGTGACCGGGGTGACTGGCTGGGCTGGGACAGGCGGCGTCTTCTCAGGCACGGCTTCTGGCGGCACGATCACTTCCGACTCGGGCAGCAGGGTGTAGAAGTCATACTTGGGCTTTACCGGCTGCTGCGTAGCGGCCGCGGTTGATTTGCCCGCCTCGGCAACTTTCTCGGGCTTCTGCTGCTCGGGCTTGGCGCGCTTGATATCGCCACCGCCAGGCTCGAGCTTCATCAGGAAGACGATGAAGGCGCCGACCGTCAGGCCGACTGCCAGCCATATCCAGCCGGGGATCGGCTGTTTGGCCGGTGCCTGGGTGCGGCTTGCACCGCGCTTGGGAGCTGGTTTTTTCTTGGCAGCCAACTTACATGCGCTCCAGGGTTTCCAGGCCGAGCAGTTCCAGACCTTGCTTGAGGGTGCGACCCGTCAGGGCTGCCAGGCGCAGGCGGCTCTGCTGTTGCTCGGGGGTTTCGGCGGCGAGGATCGGGCAATTCTCGTAGAAGCTGGAGAACAGGCCAGCCAGGTCGTACAGGTAGGTGCACAACACGTGCGGGGTGCCCTTGTCCGCGACGTTGTTGAGGATCTCGCCGAATTGCGCCAGGCGTGCAGCCAGGTCCTGCTCGTGTGCAGCCTGCAGGACGATGCGGCCTTCCACCTCGTCGAAGCCCTTGCCCAGCTTGCGGAACACGCCGGCCACGCGGGTGTAGGCGTACAGCAGGTAGGGCGCGGTGTTGCCTTCGAAGTTGAGCATCAGCTCAAAGTTGAAGCTGTAGTCGCTGGTGCGGTGCTTGGACAGGTCTGCGTATTTCACCGCGCCGATACCGACCACTTCACCGATGTGGCGCAATTCGTCCTCGGCCAGGCTCGGGTTTTTCTCCTTGACCAGTGCGTAGGCACGTTCCTTGGCCTCGGTGAGCAGGTCGATCAGCTTCACGGTGCCGCCGTCACGGGTCTTGAACGGGCGGCCATCGGCGCCGTTCATGGTGCCGAAGCCCATGTGTTCCATTTGCATCGGGTGGCCGACGAAACCGGCGCGGCGCGCCACTTCGAACACCTGGTTGAAGTGCAGTGCCTGGCGCTGGTCGACGAAGTACAGCGCGCGGTCGGCCTTGAGCACATTGCTGCGGTAGCGCACGGCAGCCAGGTCGGTGGTGGCGTACAGGTAGCCGCCGTCGGCCTTCTGCACGATCACGGGCAGCGGCTCGCCTTCGCTGTTCTTGAACTCTTCGAGGAACACGCACTGGGCGCCTTGGTCCTCGACCAGCAGGCCTTTGGCCTTGAGGTCGGCAACCACGTTGGCGAGGTCGGCGTTATAGGCGCTTTCGCCCATCACGTCGGCCATAGTCAGTTTGACGTTGAGCAGCTCGTAGGTTTTCTGGCAGTGCGACAGCGAAATGTCCTTGAAGCGCGTCCACAGCGCCATGCACTCAGGGTCGCCGGCCTGCAGCTTGACCACCAGGCCGCGAGCGCGGGTGGCGAATTCTTCGGACTCGTCGAAGCGCTTCTTGGCGGCGCGGTAGAAGTTCTCCAGGTCGGACAGCTCGTCGCTGGTGATCGGGTTTTCTTCCAGATAGGCCAGCAGCATGCCGAACTGAGTACCCCAGTCGCCCACGTGGTTCTGGCGGATGACCTGGTCACCCAGGAACTCCAGCACGCGGGCGACGCTGTCACCGATGATGGTGGAGCGCAAGTGGCCGACGTGCATCTCTTTGGCCAGGTTCGGTGCCGACATGTCGATCACCACCTTCTGCGCAGGGCCAGCCTTGCGCGCACCCAGGTGCGCATCGGCAAGGGCGGCGTCCAGGCGGTTGGCCAGGGCGTCGGTGTTCTGGAAGAAGTTCAGAAAGCCTGGGCCTGCGATCTCGACCTTGCTGATGTCGGCACTGGCCGGCAGGGCTGCAATCAGCTTTTCGGCGAGGTCGCGCGGCTTCATGCCAGCCGGCTTGGCCAGCATCATTGCGATGTTGCTGGCGAAGTCGCCGTGGGTCTTGTCCCGGGCGTTTTCCACCTGGATCGCCGGCGACAGCCCTTCAGGCAGCACACCGTCGGTGACGAGTTGGGTGAGGGCTTGCTGGATCAGCTGGCGAATGGTGTCTTTCATGGGGATCTCTTTTCGACCGCTAGCGCGGTGGAGCGCCTGGGTGCGCAGGTGGAAAAACTGGGCATTATCCGTTGCTGGGGCCGGGTTGCCAACCTTTGAGCTGCAAGCTTCAAGCTGCAAGAACAAACGCCATCGCCCGGCCTGCTCTTGCTCTTGCTTGTAGCTTGCAGCTTACAGCTCAATATAGGTCGACCGGGTCGACATCCAGCGACCAGCGTACTTGCCGCCCGCCTGGAAGCTGCTCCAACACTAGCAACCAGGCACTGATCAGTCGATGCAGCGGTGCCCGGGTTTCGGCCTGTATCAGCAATTGCGCACGGAAGCGCCCGGCCTTGCGCTCCATCGGAGCAGGCACCGGGCCCAACAGTTCAATGCCGGGCAAGCGCTGCTCGGTCACCAGCCGCTGCGCGGCGCTGCAGGCTTCGTCGAGAAAACCTTCGGCCTGCCCTGGCTTGTGCGCTTCGGCGCGCAGCAGGGCAAGGTGGGAATACGGTGGCAGGCCAGCGGCGCGGCGCTCGTCCAGCGCCTGTTCGGCAAAGGCGAAGTAGCCTTGCTCGGTCAACTGCACCAGCAGCGGGTGGTCGGCCAGGTGCGTCTGGATGACCACTTTGCCGGGTTCCTCGGCACGCCCCGCGCGCCCGGCGACCTGCACGATGAGCTGGGCCATGCGCTCGGTGGCGCGGAAGTCGCCGGAGAACAACCCGCCATCAGCATCGAGAATCGCGACCAAGGTCACCCGCGGAAAGTGATGCCCCTTGGCCAGCATCTGCGTCCCGACCAGGATGCTCGGCTGGCCGCGCTGAATGGTGCTGAACAAATTGTGCATCGCGTCCTTGCGCGCCGTGCTGTCGCGGTCGACCCGCAGGATCGGGTAATCGGGGAACAGTACCTTCAGACGTTCCTCGGCGCGCTCGGTGCCTGCACCTACCGGGCGCAAGTCGACATGGTCGCACTTGGGGCACTGGTGCGGCAGGCGTTCGTCGTACCCGCAATGGTGGCAGCGCAGTACGCCGGCGCGCTGATGCACGGTCATGCGGGCATCGCAGCGCGGGCATTCGCTGAGCCAGCCGCAGTCGTGGCACAGCAGCGTCGGGGCGAAACCGCGGCGGTTGAGGAAAACCAGCACCTGCTGGCCTGCTTCCAGTGTCTGGCGGATGGCCTGTTGCAGCGGGCCGCTGATGCCGCTGTCCAGCGGCAGGCTTTTCACGTCCAGGCGTAACATGCGTGGCGGGCGGGCACCTCCTGCGCGCTGGTTCATGCGCAGCAGGCGGTAGCGGCCGGTCAGGGCATTGTGCAGGGTTTCCAGCGAAGGGGTGGCCGAGCCGAGCAGGATCGGGATGTTCTCCTGGTGAGCGCGCACCATCGCCAGGTCGCGGGCGTGGTAGCGCAGGCCTTCCTGCTGCTTATAAGAGCCGTCATGTTCTTCGTCGATGATGATCAGGCCCGGGTTCTTCATGGGAGTGAACAGCGCCGAGCGCGTGCCGATGATGATATCCGCCTCGCCATCTCGCGCCGCCAGCCAGGCGTCGAGGCGTTCGCGGTCATTGACGGCCGAATGCACCAAGGCGATGCGTGCGTTGAAACGCTGTTCGAAACGCGCCAGGGTTTGCGGGCCGAGGTTGATTTCCGGGATGAGCACCAGCGCTTGCTTGCCGGCTTCCAGGGTTTCGCGGATCAGTTGCAGGTAGACCTCGGTCTTGCCGCTGCCGGTAACGCCGGCCAGGAGGAACGCATTGAAGCTGCCAAAGCCATCGCGCACGGCCTCGAAGGCCACTCGCTGTTCTTCGTTGAGCGGCAGTTCCGGCTGGGCCAGCCAGTGCTCATGGCGTTGATCTGGCAGGTGGCGGCGTACTTCGAGCTGAACCAAGTCCTTGGCCAGTAACAGGTCAAGGCTGTCCTTGTTAAGGTTGAGCTTGCTCAGCAGGCTGTGCGCAACGCCGTGCGGGTGTTGCGCCAGCGTTCTGAGGGCGTCCCGCTGGCGCGGTGCGCGGGCGATGCGCGGGTCTTCCAGGCGGGCACCTGGGGCCACGTGCCAGAAGCGCTCCTGACGCATCTCGGCCGGCTCGCCCTGGCGCAGCAAGGTGGGCAAGGCCCAGCTCAGGGTGTCGCCGAGGCTGTGCTGGTAGTACTGGGCCGTCCACAGGCACAGCTTGAACAGCGGCGCCGGCACCGGTGAAACCGGGTCGAGCAGGGCGCTGGCCGGTTTGAGCTTGTCGGCAGGGACCTCGCTGTGGTCGCAGACCTCCACCAGCACGCCGATCATCTCGCGGCGGCCGAACGGCACCCGGATGCGCATTCCCGGGGTGAGTGCCTGGTGCGCCATGCTCGCCGGCGCCCTGTAGTCGAACAGGCGACGCAGGGGGGAGGGCAGGGCAAGGCGCAGGATGACGTCGGACACGCGTAAGGTCTCGCAGGGCGTTTCGAAGACTGGCGAGCCTATCAGACGACAGTCGGTGCAAGCGACAACTTGCGTCGACGCGGCGCTCTGGTATTATTCCCCGCCTAATTACGTGCGGTATTCAACAATTGGTGTTGGGTGGCGGCACGCAGCTCGAGGAAGTGACCATGAAAGCTGATATTCATCCGAACTACGAAGCAGTTGCTGTGACCTGCAGCTGCGGCAACAAATTCGAAACCCGTTCGACCCTGGGCAGCACCCTGGCGATCGACGTTTGCAACCTGTGCCACCCGTTCTACACCGGTAAGCAGAAAGTGCTGGACACCGGTGGTCGCGTTCAGCGCTTCGCCGATCGCTTCGGTATGTTCGGTACCAAGAAGTAATCATGCGCATGGCGAATCCTTCGGGCTTCGCGTTGTTGCTGAAAAAGGCGCCCCTTGTGGGCGCCTTTTTTGTGGGCGCGCTCTGGCAAGTGCCGGCCCTGGCGTTTTGCCCATTGCCGGACAGGCCGCAGATCGTGGCGGTGCGTCAGGTGGTCGATGGCGATACCCTGCGCCTTACCGATGGTCGCAGCGTGCGCATGATTGGCATCAACGCCCCGGAGATAGGGCGCAAGGGGCGCACCAGCGAACCTTTTGCCGAGGCCGCCAAGCGGCGTTTGCAAGCCTTGGTCAAAGCCAGCGACGGCCGTGTCGGCTTGGTGCTCGGCGTCGAGCCCAAGGACAAGTACGGCCGCACGCTGGCACACGTTTACGCCCGCAGTGGCGACAATCTTGAAGCCCGATTGCTTGGCGAAGGGCTTGGCTATCGCGTCGCGGTTGCGCCCAATGTGCGTTTGGTGGCGTGCCAGCGAGTGGCCGAGCAATCGGCGCGCAAGGCAGGCGCTGGCCTTTGGCGCCCTTCACCGGTACTTCGCGCCAGCCAGGTTCGCCAGTCGGGCTTCGCGGTGATCGGCGGCAGCATCCGGAATATTGCACGCAATCGCGGTGGAGTCTGGCTGGAACTTGAAACTGACGTGGTGCTGCAGGTTCCCGCTCGTCTGCAACGCAACTTCCCCGTCGGCTTCTTCGATAACCTCAAAGGACGCCAGGTCGAGGCGCGGGGTTGGGTGCTGGATCGTTCCCGCAAGGGTGGGCTCAAGCCGGGGCAGCGACGCTGGGTGTTGCCAATCACCGATCCGAGCATGCTGGAACGCATTTCAAGCTGAAAAGATGTAGACATTTCGCTATTGGATTGTACACACTGTTGTTCGAATGCCCCCGTGTGTTATAGCGTAAAGTCGTAGGCTAAAGGCCTTGACACAAGTGACCGACCAGTCTTGTGGCTCCCCGGCTCTTTGCGTATCCTCGGCGGTCCGTCAGAACAGTAAATAGCGGAATGCCCACCATGTCAGACCTGAAAACCGCCGCTCTCGAATACCACGCTCAACCTCGTCCGGGGAAACTGAGCGTCGAGCTCTCCAAGCCCACCGCCACCGCCCGCGATCTCGCCCTGGCCTACAGCCCAGGTGTTGCAGAACCGGTGCGTGAAATCGGCCGTGATCCTGAGCTGGCCTACAAATACACTGGCAAGGGCAACCTTGTTGCAGTTATTTCCGATGGCACCGCCATCCTCGGTCTGGGTGACCTTGGCCCACTGGCTTCCAAGCCGGTCATGGAAGGCAAGGGCGTTCTGTTCAAGCGTTTCGCCGGTATCGACGTGTTCGATATCGAAGTCGAGTCGGAAAGCCCGCAAGCTTTCATCGACACCGTTCGCCGCATTTCGATCACCTTCGGTGGCATCAACCTCGAAGACATCAAGGCACCCGAGTGCTTCGAAATCGAGCGCACCCTGATCGAGCAGTGCGATATTCCGGTGTTCCACGATGACCAGCACGGCACCGCTATCGTTACCGCTGCCGGCATGATCAACGCCCTGGAAATCGCGGGCAAGAAGCTCGAAGACGCCAAGATCGTCTGCCTGGGTGCCGGCGCTGCCGCCATCTCTTGCATGAAGCTGCTGGTCAGCATGGGCGCCAAGGTCGAAAACATCTTCATGATCGACCGTAGCGGCGTGATCCACGCTGGCCGTGACGACCTGAACCAGTACAAGGCCCAGTTCGCTCACGCTACCGACAAGCGCACCCTGGCTGATGCCCTGGACGGTGCCGATGTGTTCGTTGGCCTGTCCGGCCCGAACCTGCTGAGCGCGGAAGGCCTGAAATCGATGGCTGCCAACCCGATCGTGTTCGCCTGCTCGAACCCGGACCCGGAGATCTCGCCAGAGCTGGCTCATGCCACCCGCAACGATGTGATCATGGCTACCGGTCGTTCCGACTACCCGAACCAGGTCAACAACGTGCTGGGCTTCCCGTTCATCTTCCGTGGTGCCCTGGACGTTCGCGCCAAGCGTATCAACGAAGAAATGAAGATCGCCGCCGCTATCGCCCTGAAGGACCTGGCCAAGCTGCCGGTGCCTAAGGAAGTTTGCGAAGCCTATGGCGTTGAAGGCCTGGAATTCGGCCGTGAGTACATCATTCCGAAGCCGCTGGACGCACGCCTGATCACCGTCGTTTCCGATGCCGTAGCCAAGGCTGCCATCGAATCCGGCGTGGCTACCCTGCCATATCCGAAGCACTACCCGCTCAACAGCGTTGACGAAGTATTCAACGGCTGAAGCAGGGTGCAAAAAAGAACCGGCTCATATGAGCCGGTTTTTTTTTGGGTTCAAGCTGCAAGCTGTCGGCTCAGAACAAATCCATGGGCGCCGCTTCATCGGCCGGCAGCGGGCTGCCCGGCGCTGCACCGTTGCCCAGTTCATCCACCGATGGTGGCGAATCTTCAGCCTTGAACAGTTCGAAATACGCGTTAGGCGTGCTCGGGGAGGCCGCACGGCCGCTGACCGGGTCGACACGCAGGCTGAGGATGCCTTCCGGTTCTGCAGGCGGGTGGTTGGGCTTGTCCTTCAGGGCCGCGCCCATGAAGCTCATCCAGATCGGCAGGGCAGCCGTCCCGCCGTATTCGCGGCGACCCAGGGTTTCCGGCTGGTCGAAACCGACCCAGACGGTAGTGACGTAATCGGCGTTGTAGCCGGAGAACCAGGCATCCTTGGACTCGTTGGTGGTGCCGGTCTTGCCCGCCAGGTCCGTACGACCCAGGGCCAGGGCGCGGCGCCCGGTCCCGCGTTTGATCACGTCCTGCAGCATGCTGGTGAGGATATAGGTGGTACGGCCATCGATGATCTGCTCGGCGGTTACCGGTGCCTGTGTGGCGGGTGCAGGCTGGCCAGGAACCGACGGCGCCTCACCAGGCAGCGACGCCGTGCTGATCGGCTGCTCTGGTGCCGCCAGGCCTGCGTCGTCCTCGGCGCCCTGCGGCACGCGCGCAGGGTTGGCGGTGAACAGCGTCTCGCCGTTGCGGCTCTCGATGCGCTCGATCAGGTACGGGTTGATCTTGTAACCGCCGTTGGCGAAGGTGCTCCAGCCAGTGGCGATTTCCATGGGCGTCAGGGTCGCGGTGCCCAATGCCAGCGACAGGTTGGGCGGCAGATCCTGCTTGTTGAAGCCGAACTTGGTGATGTAGTCGATGGTGCGGCCTACGCCCATGGCCTGCAGCAAGCGGATCGATACCAGGTTGCGCGACTTGTACAGCGCTTCGCGCATGCGAATCGGGCCGAGGAAGGTGTTGGTGTCATTCTTGGGTCGCCATTCCTTGTCCAGGTATTCGTCGACGAACACGATCGGAGCGTCGTTGACCAGGCTGGCGGCGGTGTAGCCGCTGTCCAGCGCCGCGCTATAGATGAACGGTTTGAAGCTTGAGCCGGGCTGGCGCTTGGCCTGCATGGCGCGGTTGTAGTTGCTCTGCTCGAACGAGAAACCGCCAACCAGCGCACGGATGGCGCCGTTGTAAGGGTCCAGCGTGATCAGCGCGCTCTGCGCTGCCGGTACCTGGCTGAACTTGAGTTTGCCGTCGTCCAGCCGCTGCACGCGCACCAGATCGCCAACCTGGGCCACGTCTGCCGGCGACTGTGGTGCCCGGCCCTGCGCATTGCTATTGATGAACGGGCGCGCCCACTTCATGGTGTCCCATGCGACGTCTTCTTCCTTGCCGCCGCGGGTCAGTACTTTCAGGCCGCTTTTTTCAACCTGGGTAACGATGGCCGGCTCCAGCCCGCCCAAGGTGCGCTGCTTGTTCAATTCCTGCAGCCAGGCAGCCTGGCCTTTGCCCGGGAAGCGCGATTCAGGGCCGCGGTAGCCGTGGCGCTCATCATAATCGGACAGGCCACCGTGAACGGCCTTGTTGGCCATTTCCTGCATGTCGCTCGGCACTGTGGTGGTGACGCGGAAACCCTCGGTATACGCATCGCTGCCATAGCGGCCAACCATTTCGGCACGGGCCATCTCGGCGATGTAAGGCGCGTTAACCTCCGGCGCCGATACGTGGTAGCTGGCGTTGAGCGGTTCGGCCAGGGCGGCCTGGTAGCTCGCCTCGTCAATCTTGCCGAGCTTGTACATGCGGCCCAGGATCCAGTCGCGACGCTCTTTTGCACGCACCGGGTTGGCCAGAGGGTTGAAGCGCGACGGTGCCTTGGGCAGGCCGGCGATCATCGCCATCTGCGCCAGGCTCACGTCACGGATCGACTTGCCATAGTAAACCTGTGCGGCAGCGTCGATGCCGTAGGCGCGGTTGCCCAGGTAGATCTTGTTCACGTACAGCTCGAGGATCTCATCCTTGGTCAGTTCGCGCTCGATCTGCAGGGCCAGGAGAATCTCGTTGGTCTTGCGCGAGAAGCTGCGCTCGCTGGTGAGGAAGAAGTTCTTCGCCACCTGCATGGTGATTGTGCTGCCGCCGGTCTGTATATGACCGGTTTTCACCAGTTGGGTCGCGGCGCGCATCAGGCTGGCCGGGTCAACGCCGTAGTGATTGAGGAAATTGTCGTCCTCGGCTGACAGAAGCGCCTGAATGAATTGCGGGGGAATGTCCGCGAAACGGATGGGCGAGCGGCGCATTTCGCCAAACTCGGCGATCAGCTTGCCGTCGCTGCTGTACACCCTCAGGGGGATCTGCAACTGGATGCTTCTGAGCGAATCGACCGACGGCAGGTTGGGACTAAGATACAGAAACGCACCGCTCACACCGAGTACGAGCGCGCAGATGACTGCGACGAAAGACCACCAGAAGAACTTCAGCAGACGTATCAAGGCTTTTGGGTGTCCAGGTTGAGGGGTGAATTGCGCACGGAGCCGGCGGACGAAAAAACGCTGGGCATTATAAGCATTTTTCGCCTCGCCGGGTGACCGGCCGGGCGGCCCGCTGCACCTTCCGGCCATCAAGCCTTGGTGCTGGCGCGGGTTTCAGGGCTGTCACAAAGGAGCAGCGATGCTTGGACGCATTGGCAAGGATGCCGGTTCACTGTTGGGGGTTGAAATTGCCGTCGATTCGGTTCGGCTTGTACAACTGCAACGCAGAAAAGGGCGCTGTGAGCGTCTTGCCTGGGAGGTTGAGCGATTCGAGCCCACAGGTGCTGCTGATTGGTGGCAAGTGGCTGATCGCGTCGTGGCGGCGCTGCGTAGCGCTTGTCGGCGCAGTGGCAGTCGCCAGCGCCGGGTCGCAGTGGCCCTGCCTGCCTCGCAGGTAATCTGCAAGTTGTGCCAGCTACCGGCAGACCAGCCAGTAGCCGAAATGGAGGCGCAACTTCTGGCTGATGCGGACAGGTTGTTTCCTTTCCCGCTGGAAGACCTGGTGATGGACTTCCAGGTGTTGGGGGCTTCATGTGGGCAGGCTGGCGCGCGTGATGTTCTGGTGGTGGCCTGCCGGCAGACCCTGCTGCAGTCGTTGGAAGCGATTTTCGATGACGCTGGGTTGCTGCTGGAAGTCGTCGAGGTCGACAGCATCGCCTTGCGGCGAATGATGCCGCAACCGGGTGCAGACGGCTGCGCGCTGCTGCGCCTTGAGCCCGGCAGCGCTACGCTGCATTGCTGGTCACAGGGTGTATTGCCGCAGCGGCGCGAAGTGCCCCTGGGCCGGCTGGCCGAACTGTTTGTCGATGACCTGCAGGTGCAAGACCTGCTTCTGGCTGGGAGCCTGCAGCTTGAGCAAGGTCGGCTCGGTGACTTGATTGACCGGTTGGAAGTGCCTTATCGGGCGTTGCCCCAGGTGGCTGGCCTTGCATGTCACGACGACAACATGGCATTGGCGTCTGCCCTGGCGCTGGGAGCTTTGCGCTGATGCTGCGTATCAATCTTTTGCCCTGGCGCGAACAGCAACGCTTGGCGGCGCTTCGCCGTTTTCAGCTCATGCTGATTGGCAGCGTGGTGCTGGCACTCTGTGTTGTGTTGTTGATGGACCAGCTGGCGCGCCAGCGGGCGCAGCATCAGGCCGCTGCCAACCTGGGGCGCCAGGCCGCGATCGCGGGGCTCAATAGGCAGCTGGAGCAGCTTGACGTCATTCAGCAGGCTCTCGACGCAGCAAGGGCCCAAACCGCCTCGCTGGACGCTTTGTTTGCGGACCGAGGGCTTCTCACGGCGCTGTTCAGCGATCTGGAGCGGGCATTGCCCGAGGGCGTTCAGGTTGTCGAACTGAAGGTCGAGGGTGAGCGGTTGCACTTGGTTGGGCTGGCCGCTTCCAGCGCTGTGATAGCGCAATTGATGCGTGATCTCGGGCGCTCCGGGATATTGCTCGACCTGGAATTGAGGCGGATCAAGAGCTTGCCTGCTGGTGAAGAGTTTTTGCTGCTGGCGCGGATGTCGGACTCTTGGTCGTGAAGCTGCGCGTGCGTCTGGACTGGCAGGCGCTGGTAGCTCGCTCGCGCTTGTTCCGATGTGCCCTGCAGATAGCTGCGGCGTGCCTGGTGTTTGCGGTCGGCTGCCTGATTCGTTGGCCGGAATGGCGGCAACTGCAGCAGGCAGCGCAGGTAAACCAAAGGGCCCTTAACGACAAGCATCATGCCAAGGCCACCCAGGTGTTGGCGCATGTGCATGCACCGCAAGCGCTGAGTGAAGCCCAGCGGCACCTGCACGATATGCGATGGCGCCTGGCAGCCGGGGGCGAAATCAGCGATCTGCTCGATCAGTTGGCCGCGTCGGGGCATGTGCATGGGCTGCATTTCGAGCAACTTGAGGTACTGGATGAGCAGAAGAAGGCAGGTTTTGCACGAACGCCGCTGGATGTGCAGGTAGTTGGGCGTTACGCGGCGTTGCGACTTTGGCTCGATGAGTGGCTTGGGCAGGTTCGCCTGCTGCGTGTCGGCGACATGCATCTGGCCGATGCTCAAGGCAGGCCCGGCTTGCTGCGATTGAGGCTGCGGGTTGACGCCTTCCACGCCGATGGGCCGGTGGCAGAGCCGGAATCATTGGCCTGGATACCCGCCCGGGGTGAGGTCTTGCCAGCGGTTCTCGATCCGTTTTCGACGTGGTCGGGTCGCGTTGTCAGGCGAGGGCTCGCCTCTGTCCCGCTGGCTCAGCTGGAAATGGTCGGAAGCTTGTCCCGGGGCATGGAACATGAGGCTTTGCTGTCATCTGCCGGTAGGCTCTATCGCGTGCGTTCCGGTGACCGTCTGGGGCGCGATGGGGGGCTGGTGGAACGCGTGGATGAGCACCAGGTAACGGTGCGCGAGCGGTTGTTCGTGGGCGGCACTTGGCGCGAGCGCACGGCATTTCTGAGGCTCAGGCAGGGCGTGGACGGGGAGATCAGGGAAGATCATGAACAGGTTGATGAAGTGGGTGGTGGCGGCCTTGCTGCCGATGCCGTTGCTGGCGGCAACGCCTTATCGGGGTGAGCCGATTTCGCTGAACTTCCAGGACGTGGAAGTGCGCCTGGTGTTGCAGGTGCTGGCCGATTATGCCGGCATCAACCTGGTCGCCAGCGACACGGTGCAGGGCAGTATTACCTTGCGTCTGCAGGATGTTCCCTGGGATCAGGCTTTGGAGCTGGTGTTGCGCAGCAAGGGCCTGGCCCGGCGCGAAGAGGGCAAGGTGCTGTTGGTGGCGCCAGCGGCTGAGCTGGCCGAACAAGCCCTGGGCGCGCGTATAGGCTTGGAGCTGGACGCCCAATCGCAGCCGTTGCGCCGCGAGTTGCTGCCGATACACCACGCCGAGGCCTCAGAGCTTGCCGAATTGCTGCTGGCCACGCTGGCCGATGACGGCATTCTGACGGGTCGCGGTAGTTTGAATGTGGATGTGCGCACCAATACGCTGGTGGCGCACCAGCCTGAGGAGCGGCTTGCCGAGCTGCGCCAGTTGGTGGCGCAACTGGATGTGCCGGTACGGCAGGTAGAGATCGAGGCGCGCATCGTCGAGGCCAATGTCGATTACGAGAAAAGCCTTGGGGTGCGCTGGGGCCCGCGGCTCTACAGCGAAGCTGCTGTTTTGGGCAAGGACGTGTTTGTCGATCTTGGGGTGGAACGGGCCGGTTCCAGCATTGGCTTGGGGGTGTTGCGTGGGAGCGTGCTGCTGGACCTTGAACTCAGCGCCATGGAGAAGACCGGCAATGGTGAAATCATCTCCCAGCCCAAGGTGGTCACCGCCAATAAGGAAACCGCCCGCATCCTCAAAGGCACCGAAGTCCCTTACCAGGAGACCACGAAGAGTGGCGCTACCTCGGTTGCATTCCGCGAGGCTTCGCTGTCGTTGGAGGTCACTCCGCAGATTACGCCGGACGGCAAGGTGATCATGACGGTCAAGGTGACCAAGGACGAGCCTGATTTCGTCAATGCCTTGAACGATGTGCCGCCGATCCGCAAGAACGAGGTCAATGCCAAGGTACGGGTAGCTGACGGGGAAACCATCGTCATTGGCGGTGTGTATTCGACCACGCAAAACAATGTGGTCGACAAGGTGCCATTTTTCGGTGATCTGCCGTATGTTGGGCGGCTGTTTCGACGCGATGCATTACAAGAGAAAAAATCCGAGCTGCTGGTCTTCCTGACTCCGCGTATCATGAATGACCAGGCGATTGCTGTGAGTCGTTGATTCTGTGCGAAATTTGATACTTGTAGGGCCCATGGGCGCTGGAAAAAGCACCATCGGGCGCCTGTTGGCCAAAGAGCTGCGCCTGCTGTTCAAAGATTCCGACAAGGAAATCGAACTGAAAACAGGCGCCAACATCCCGTGGATCTTCGACAAAGAAGGCGAGCCGGGCTTCCGTGATCGTGAGCAGGCGATGATCGCCGAGCTCTGCGCGCTCGATGGCGTGGTCGTGGCGACCGGCGGCGGCGCGGTGATGCGCGAGGCCAACCGCCAGGCTCTGCACCATGGTGGCCGGGTGATCTACCTGCATGCCTCGGTGGAACAGCAGGTCGGGCGTACTGCGCGCGATCGCAATCGCCCTTTGCTGCGTACTGCCAATCCGGAGGCGACTTTGCGTAGCCTTCTTGAAGCACGCGATCCGCTCTACCGTGAGATCGCCGACATCGTGGTTGAAACCGACGAACGGCCCCCGCGCATGGTCGTACTGGATATTCTCGAGCGCTTGCAGCAGTTGCCGCCCCGGTAGGCCGGGACTATTCTCGGCCAGCGCCGAGGCGAGGTTCAACGTTACCGCGTGGGTCGCTCAGCCGACGCCGCGCCCAAGTACATTGTGGGGATACATGCAGACACTAAAGGTCGACCTGGGCGAGCGCAGCTACCCGATCTACATTGGCGAAGGCCTGCTTGAGCAGCCAGAACTGCTGGCGCCGCACATTGCCGGCCGGCAGGTTGCCATCGTTTCCAACGAGACCGTCGCGCCCCTGTATCTCGAACGTCTCAGCAAGACGCTGGGTCCCTATTCGGTGCTGCCAGTGATCCTCCCGGATGGCGAAGCCCACAAAAACTGGGAAACCCTGCAGTTGATTTTCGACGGCCTCCTCACGGCCCGGCACGACCGCCGCACCACGGTGGTGGCCCTCGGTGGTGGCGTTATCGGCGACATGGCCGGCTTCGCAGCAGCGTGCTATCAGCGCGGCGTCGATTTCATCCAGGTACCGACCACCCTGCTGTCCCAGGTCGACTCCTCTGTCGGCGGCAAGACCGGCATCAACCATCCGCTGGGCAAGAACATGGTGGGTGCGTTCTACCAGCCCAACGCCGTGCTGATCGACACCACCACCCTCAACACCCTGCCCGAGCGCGAGCTGTCGGCGGGCCTGGCCGAAGTGATCAAGTACGGGCTGATCTGCGACAAGCCCTTCCTTGGTTGGCTCGAGGACAATATCAAGGCTTTGCGCGCCCTCGAGCCAGCGGCGCTGACCGAAGCGATCCAGCGCTCGTGTGCAGCCAAGGCAGCGGTGGTCGGGGCTGACGAACGTGAGTCTGGTGTGCGCGCAACGCTCAACCTGGGGCATACCTTCGGGCATGCCATCGAAACGCACATGGGCTACGGTGTCTGGTTGCACGGCGAGGCCGTGGCAGCGGGTACGGTGATGGCCCTGGAGATGTCGATGCGTCTGGGCTGGATCGATCAGTCCGAGCGCGATCGCGCAATCCGCCTGCTGCAGGATGCAGGTTTGCCGGTGGTGCCACCACAGGAAATGACCCCGGCGCATTTCATGGAGCATATGGCGGTCGACAAAAAGGTGATCGATGGGCGTTTGCGTCTGGTGCTCCTGCGCCAGATGGGCGAAGCCGTGGTTACCGACGACTATCCGAAAGAGATTCTTCAGGCCACGCTGTCGGCGGATTACCGCGCGATCGTGGCCCAGCTTTGAGGTTGTGACAGCGCAATGACCAGTTTGCATGCCGATGAGGCGTTTCTCGACCATTACCAGTTGAGCCACGATCCGTTCGCGCCGCGTGTGCCCGGCTTCAAGTTTTTCCCTGCCCAGCGCAAGCCTGTGCTCGGCCAACTGCACCACCTGGCCCGTTACAGCCAGCTGATGCTGGTGGTTACAGGCCCGGTCGGCAGCGGCAAGACGTTGTTGCGCCAGGCCTTGGTGGCCAGCACCAACAAGCAGTCGGTGCAGAGCGTCGTGGTATCGGCGCGCGGCGCCAGCGATGCTGCCAGCGTGCTGGGCCAGGTGGCCCAGGCGCTGGACGTGGCTCCGGCGGAAGTTCAGGCGATCCTCTCCAAGGTGGTACAGCTTGCCCTCACCGGGCAGGAAGTCTATTTACTGGTCGACGATGCGGAACAACTCGACGAGTCGGCACTCCAAGCGTTGCTGGAGCTGGCGGCAGGTGTCCCGGAGGGGCGCCCGCACGTGTTCCTGTTCGGCGAAGCGTCGCTGATCGCCGGGTTGGATGAGATCCATGTCGAGGAAGAGCGTTTCCACGTCATCGAACTCGCCCCCTACAGCGAGGAAGAGACCCGCGAGTACCTGGAGCAGCGCCTGGAAGGTGCAGGCCGGGGCATCGAGGTGTTCACCCATGAGCAGATCGTCGATATTCATGAACACTCCGACGGTTGGCCTGGCAACATCAACCAGGTCGCCCGCGATACCTTGATCGAAGCCATGATCGCCAGCCGTAGTACGGCGAAGCGACCAACCATGGGGTTCAAAATGCCTAAGAAACACGTGCTCGCGCTGTCCGCTGTCGTTGTAGTGGCCGTTGCTGCCGCGGTTCTCATGCCCAAGAAAAGCGACAAGGCGGCTACGGATGCGCCCGCAGCCCAAGCCCAATTGCCGCTGGGGGAAGCAAAGCCCGCTGACCCGGCCATCGAATTCTCAGGCTCGTCGCAGCCGATGCCACTGCCCCTGGTTGGCCAGTCGCAGCCGGTGATGCGCGAGCCGCTGGCGCAGGCCGCCGGCATGGGGGATGGTGAAGAAGGTGGCCCGGCGGACAGCACTGCGCTGCAGCCAGGCAATCCGCCAACGGTAACGACCATCGCACCACCGCAGGGTGAAGCTGCAGGCCCCGCACCGACCATGGCTCAGGCTACCACCAGTACGCCGCCGGCCCAGCCGGTTGCGCCTGTGCAGAAGCCGGTAGCAACCCAGCCGGCCAAGCCGGTTGCACCCGCCAAGCCCGCTCCTGCACCGACCCAGGTTGCCACTGCCAAGCCCGCTGCCAAACCTGCAACAGGCGGCAGCGGTAACAGCGGCTGGTACTCCGGACAGAAGCCTGGCAATTATGTAGTGCAGATCCTTGGTACCAGCTCCGAAGCGTCGGCGCAGGCCTTCGTCAAGGCGCAGGGTGGCGACTATCGCTACTTCAAGAAAAGCCTGCAGGGCAAGCCGCTCTACGTGGTCACCTATGGTAGCTTCGCCAACCGCGATGCAGCGGTTGCGGCAATCAAGAACTTGCCAGCGAAGGTTCAGGCTGGTAAACCTTGGCCACGTACTGTCGCCAGCGTCCAACAAGAGCTGGCCACGGCCCGCTGATACCTTCCGGGCGGCACCACCCCGCCGCCCAGTTGCTGAGCGATAACTGACTTTCGTCTAGCCTGCTGCGCCCGAGCGCGGCAGGCTTTTCTGTCCCAGGCTGCCGGCCACAAGCCAATCTTGCAGTCATGGCTGAAACGCTTCAGACTCGAGCCAAGCCGCTATCACGGCGCATGGCGCATAAACATTCAAAATTGCGACATAAATTTTCAATGGTGAGACATGAAAATTTGTGGGCATCGCTGTCGCTGTGCAACAATGGTTTTCCATGGCCACCGCAAAAAAGCTGGCATTTGATCGGCGTGGATGGTAAGTGGTTGTTAAAAAAGAGATTTGCCTCCGGTTGAGAGGTGAACCTGGTGAGAAAGTGTCTATGAAAACAGGTCTGTACCATCCCGAAGAATTCAAGGACAACTGTGGTTTTGGCCTGATCGCCCATATGACGGGCGAACCGAGCCACCACCTTCTGCAAACGGCCATGCAGGCCCTGACTTGCATGACCCACCGTGGCGGCATCAACGCCGACGGCAAGACCGGTGACGGTTGCGGTCTGCTCATGCAGAAACCCGATCAATTCCTGCGTGCCGTGGCCCAGGAACACTTTGCCGTCGAGCTGCCCAAGCAGTACGCCGTTGGCATGGTGTTCTTCAATCAGGACCCGGTGAAAGCCGAAGCCGCTCGCGCCAACATGGATCGCGAAATCATCGCTGCCGGCCTGACCCTGGTTGGCTGGCGCAAAGTCCCGATCGACACCAGCGTGCTCGGCCGCCTAGCGCTGGAGCGCCTGCCGCAGATCGAACAGGTGTTCATCGGCGGTGAAGGCCTGAGCGATCAGGAATTCGCCATCAAGCTGTTCAGTGCCCGTCGCCGTTCGTCCGTGGCCAACGCCCACGACGCCGACCACTACATCTGCAGCTTCTCGCACAAGACCATCATCTACAAAGGCCTGATGATGCCGCGCGATCTCGCGGCCTTCTATCCAGACCTGGACGACGAGCGTCTGCAAACCGCGATCTGCGTGTTCCACCAGCGCTTCTCCACCAACACCCTGCCGAAATGGCCGCTGGCGCAGCCGTTCCGCTTCCTCGCCCACAATGGCGAGATCAACACCATCACCGGTAACCGCAACTGGGCGATGGCCCGTCGCACCAAGTTCGCCAACGACCAGATCCCCGACCTCGAAGAGCTCGGCCCGCTGGTCAACCGCGTAGGGTCCGACTCCTCGAGCATGGACAACATGCTGGAGCTGATGGTCACCGGCGGTATCGACCTGTTCCGCGGCGTGCGCATGCTGGTACCGCCAGCCTGGCAGAACGTCGAGACCATGGACGCCGACCTGCGCGCCTTCTACGAATACAACTCCATGCACATGGAACCGTGGGACGGCCCGGCCGGCATCGTCATGACCGAAGGCCGTCATGCGGTCTGCCTGCTTGACCGCAACGGCCTGCGCCCGGCGCGCTGGGTGACCACCAAGAATGGCTATATCACCCTGGCGTCGGAAATCGGCGTGTGGGACTACAAGCCTGAAGATGTCATCGCCAAGGGCCGTGTCGGCCCAGGCCAGATCTTTGCGGTGGATACCGAGACCGGCCACATCCTCGACACCGATGCCATCGACAACCGCCTAAAGTCGCGCCACCCGTACAAGCGCTGGCTGCGTCAGCACGCCTTGCGCATCCAGGCGACGCTCTCCGACGACCAGGGCGCGGCCAGCTACGACGCTGACCAGCTCAAGCAGTACATGAAGATGTTCCAGGTCACTTTCGAAGAGCGTGACCAGGTACTGCGCCCACTCGGCGAGCAAGGCCAGGAAGCGGTCGGTTCGATGGGTGACGACACGCCAATGGCCGTGCTGTCGCAGCGCGTGCGTTCGCCTTACGACTTCTTCCGCCAGCAGTTCGCCCAAGTTACCAACCCGCCGATCGACCCGCTGCGCGAAGCGATCGTCATGTCGCTGGAGATCTGCCTGGGTGCCGAGCGCAACATCTTCCAGGAATCTCCTGAGCATGCCTCGCGGGTAATCCTCAGCTCCCCGGTCATTTCGCCCGCCAAGTGGCGTTCGTTGATGAACCTGGAGCGCGAAGGCTTCGACCGTCAGCTGATCGACCTCAACTACGATGAAGGCATCGGCCTGGAAGCGGCCATCCGCAACATCGCCGATCAGGCTGAAGAAGCGGTGCGCGCGGGCAAGACCCAACTGGTGCTCAGCGACCGCTACATCGCCCCGGGCAAGCTGCCGGTGCACGCTTCGTTCGCCGTTGGCGCGGTCCACCACCGCCTGACGGAAAAAGGCCTGCGTTGCGACAGCAACATCCTGGTCGAAACCGCCACTGCCCGTGATCCGCACCACTTCGCCGTGCTGCTGGGCTTCGGCGCCTCTGCGGTGTACCCGTACCTGGCGTATGAAGTGCTGGCCGACCTGATCCGCACCGGCGAAGTGCTGGGCGACCTGGACGAAGTCTTCAAGTACTACCGCAAAGGCATCTCCAAGGGCCTGCTGAAGATCCTGTCGAAGATGGGCATCTCCACCATCGCCTCCTACCGTGGTGCTCAGCTGTTCGAGGCCGTAGGCCTGGCCGAAGAAGTGGTCGGCCTGAGCTTCAAAGGCGTGTCCAGCCGCATCAAGGGTGCGCGTTTCGTCGACCTCGAGGGCGACCAGAAGCTGCTCGCCGCTGAAGCCTGGAGCGCGCGCAAGCCGATCCAGCAGGGCGGCCTGCTCAAGTTCGTCCACGGTGGCGAGTACCACGCCTACAACCCGGATGTGGTCAATACCCTGCAGGCCGCCGTGCAGCAGGGCGACTACGCCAAGTTCAAGGAGTACACCACGCTGGTCGACCAGCGCCCGGTGTCGATGATCCGCGACCTGCTGAAAGTGAAGGTGGCCGACGAGGCCCTGCCGCTGGATCAGATCGAGCCGCTGGAGGCGATCCTCAAGCGCTTCGACTCCGCCGGTATCTCGCTGGGTGCGCTGTCGCCAGAGGCTCACGAAGCGCTGGCCGAGGCGATGAACCGCCTGGGCGCGCGCTCCAACTCCGGTGAGGGCGGTGAAGACCCCTCGCGCTATGGCACCATCCGCAGCTCCAAGATCAAGCAGGTGGCCACCGGCCGCTTCGGTGTGACCCCGGAATACCTGGTCAATGCCGAAGTGCTGCAGATCAAGGTTGCCCAGGGCGCCAAGCCGGGCGAGGGCGGCCAGTTGCCCGGCGGCAAGGTCAACGGCCTGATCGCCAAGCTGCGCTATGCGGTACCGGGCGTGACCCTGATCTCGCCGCCACCGCATCACGATATCTACTCGATCGAAGACCTGGCCCAGCTGATCTATGACCTCAAGCAGGTCAACCCCCAAGCCCTGGTGTCGGTCAAGCTGGTGGCAGAGGCTGGCGTTGGCACCATCGCTGCTGGTGTGGCCAAGGCCTACGCCGACCTGATCACCATCTCCGGTTATGACGGTGGTACCGGTGCTTCGCCGCTGACCTCGATCAAGTACGCCGGCGCCCCGTGGGAGCTTGGCCTGGCCGAAACCCACCAGACCCTGCGCGGCAACGACCTGCGCGGCAAGGTACGGGTACAGACCGACGGCGGCCTGAAAACCGGCCTGGATGTGATCAAGGCCGCCATCCTCGGCGCCGAAAGCTTTGGCTTCGGTACCGCACCGATGATCGCCCTGGGCTGCAAGTACCTGCGCATCTGCCACCTGAACAACTGCGCCACTGGCGTGGCCACGCAGAACGACAAGCTGCGCAAGGACCACTACATCGGCACCGTCGACATGGTGATCAACTTCTTCACCTTCGTCGCCGAGGAGACGCGCGAGTGGCTGGCCAAGCTGGGTGTGCGTAGCCTGGGCGAGCTGATCGGCCGCACCGACCTGCTCGACGTGCTGCCAGGCGATACCGAGCGCCAGCACTACCTGGACCTGTCGCCGCTGCTGGGCAGCTCGCACATCCCGGCTGACAAGCCGCAGTTCTGCGAAGTCGACAAGAACCCGCCCTTCGACAAGGGCGAGCTGGCCGAGAAGATGGTCGAAATGGCCCTGCCGGCCATTCGCGATCAGGCCGGTGGCGAGTTCGCGCTCGACATCTGCAACTGTGACCGCTCCATTGGTGCGCGCATCTCCGGCGAAATCGCCAAGCTGCACGGCAACCAGGGCATGGCCGCAGCGCCGATCACCTTCCGCTTCACGGGTACTGCGGGCCAGAGCTTCGGCGTGTGGAACGCCGGTGGTCTGAACCTGTACCTGGAAGGAGACGCCAACGACTACGTCGGCAAAGGCATGACCGGTGGCAAGGTCACCATCGTGCCGCCAGCCGGCAGCCCGTTCGAAACTCAGCACAGCGCCATCGTCGGCAACACCTGCCTGTACGGCGCCACGGGCGGCAAGCTGTTCGCCGCCGGCACCGCGGGCGAGCGCTTCGCTGTGCGTAACTCCGGCGCCCATGCTGTTGTCGAGGGTACTGGCGATCACTGCTGTGAATACATGACCGGTGGCTTTGTCTGCGTTCTGGGCAAGACCGGTTACAACTTCGGCTCTGGCATGACTGGCGGCTTCGCCTACGTGCTCGACATGGACAACAGCTTCGTCGACAAGCTCAACCACGAGCTGGTGGAAATCCAGCGTATCAGTGGTGAAGCGATGGAAGCCTACCGTAGCCACCTGGCGCGGGTCCTTGGCGAATACGTGGAAGAAACCGGCAGCGAGTGGGGGCGTGAGCTCTCGGAAAACCTGGACGACTATGTGCGGCGCTTCTGGCTGGTCAAGCCGAAGGCGGCCAACCTCAAGCAACTGCTGTCCAGCACCCGTGCCAACCCGCAGTAAAAACAGCTGCAAGTGGCAAGCCTCAAGCTGCGAGTAATAGCAGCTCGAGGTTTGCCCGGCTTAAGTGATCGTCTTGCGGCTTGCAGCTTGTAGCTTGCAGCTGCTGTTAAGAGGTTTTGAAAAATGGCTGAACGTCTGAGTAACGACTTCCAGTTCATCGAAGTGGGCCGCAAGGACCCGAAGAAAAAGCTGCTGCGCCAACGCAAGAAGGAGTTCGTGGAAATCTACGAGCCTTTCAAGCCCCAGCAGTCCGTAGAGCAGGCACACCGCTGCCTGGGCTGCGGTAACCCTTATTGCGAGTGGAAGTGCCCGGTGCACAACTTCATCCCGAACTGGTTGAAGCTGGTCTCCGAAGGCAACATCCTGGCTGCGGCGGAACTCTCGCACCAGACCAACACCCTGCCGGAAGTCTGCGGCCGTGTGTGCCCGCAGGACCGCCTGTGCGAGGGTGCCTGCACCCTGAACGATGGCTTCGGCGCGGTGACCATCGGTTCGGTCGAGAAGTACATCACCGACACCGCCTTCGCCATGGGTTGGCGCCCGGACATGTCCAAGGTCAAACCGACCGGCAAGCGCGTTGCCATCATCGGTGCTGGCCCGGCAGGCCTGGGCTGTGCCGACGTGCTGGTGCGCGCCGGGGTTACCCCGGTGGTGTTCGACAAGAACCCGGAAATCGGCGGCTTGCTGACCTTCGGCATCCCTGAGTTCAAGCTGGAAAAGAGCGTGCTGAGCAATCGTCGCGAAGTCTTTACCGGCATGGGTATCGAGTTCCGCCTGAACACCGAAGTGGGCACCGACATCACCATGGAACAGCTGCTCGCCGAGTACGACGCCGTGTTCATGGGCATGGGTACCTACACCTACATGAAAGGCGGCTTCCCGGGCGAGGACCTGCCGGGCGTGCATGACGCGCTGGACTTCCTGATCGCCAACGTCAACCGCAACCTGGGCTTCGAGAAGTCGCCGCAAGACTTCGTCGACATGCAGGGCAAGAAGGTCGTGGTGCTGGGCGGTGGCGACACCGCAATGGACTGCAACCGCACCTCGATCCGCCAGGGTGCCAAGGCGGTGACCTGTGCCTACCGTCGTGACGAAGCCAACATGCCGGGCTCGCGCAAAGAGGTGAAGAACGCCAAGGAAGAAGGCGTGAAATTCCTCTACAACCGTCAGCCGATCGCCATTGTCGGTGAAGACAAGGTCGAAGGCGTGAAGGTGGTCGAGACCCGTCTTGGCGAGCCTGATGCCCGTGGTCGTCGCAGCCCTGAGCCAATCCCGGGTTCCGAAGAAATCCTCCCGGCGGACGCCGTGGTGATCGCTTTCGGCTTCCGCCCGAGCCCGGCACCTTGGTTCGAGCAGCATGGCATCCAGATGGACAGCCAAGGCCGCGTGGTGGCCCCGGAGAAAGGCAAGTTCAAGCACCAGACCAGCAACCCGAAAATCTTTGCCGGTGGCGATATGGTGCGCGGTTCGGACCTGGTGGTGACCGCCATCTTCGAGGGTCGTACCGCTGCCGAAGGTATCCTGGATTACCTCGAAGTCTGATGTGACCGATGGGGCCGCACAGCGGCCTCATCGCTTTTTGTATACAAAATTGCTTGATCCACGGCACCCAATAGACAAAACGCATGGTCTCAACCGTGCCTTTTGCGCTGGCGTCTGAGAAAATGCCCGCACTTTTTTGCCGGATGCCGACATGACTGCCCTGAAGAACGATCGTTTCCTGCGTGCACTGCTCAAGCAACCCGTAGACGTCACCCCTGTATGGATGATGCGCCAGGCCGGCCGTTACCTGCCGGAATACCGCGCCAGCCGCGCCAAGGCCGGTGACTTCATGAGCCTGTGCATGAACCCGCAGTTCGCCTGCGAGGTCACCCTGCAGCCGCTGGAGCGCTACCCGCTTGACGCAGCGATCCTGTTCTCGGACATCCTCACCATTCCCGATGCCATGGGCCTGGGCCTGTACTTCGAGACCGGCGAAGGTCCGCGCTTCAAGAAGGTCATCAGCACCCCGGCCGACATCGAAGCCCTGCCAATCCCTGATCCGCAGAAAGACCTCGGCTACGTGATGGATGCCGTCAGTACCATTCGGCGCGAGCTCAACGGCCGTGTGCCGCTGATCGGTTTCTCCGGCAGCCCGTGGACCTTGGCCACCTACATGGTCGAAGGTGGTTCGTCCAAAGACTTCCGCAAGACCAAGGCGATGGCCTACGACAACCCGCAAGCCCTGCACCTGCTGCTGGACAAGCTGGCACAGTCGGTCACCAGCTACCTCAACGGGCAGATCCTGGCCGGCGCCCAAGCCGTGCAGATCTTCGACACCTGGGGCGGCAACCTGTCGGCGGCGGCGTATCAGGAGTTCTCCCTGGCCTACATGCGCAAGATCGTCAGCGGCCTGATCCGTGAGCACGATGGGCGCAAGGTGCCAGTAATCCTGTTCACCAAGAACGGCGGCCTGTGGCTGGAGAGCATCGCCGAAGCCGGCGCTGATGCCCTGGGCCTGGACTGGACCTGCGAGATCGGCGACGCCCGCCGCCGCGTTGGCGACAAGGTTGCCCTGCAAGGCAACATGGACCCGACCGTGCTGTACGCCAAGCCTGAGGCCATTCGCAACGAAGTGGCACGGATCCTGGCGAGCTATGGCAAGGGTACCGGCCATGTGTTCAACCTGGGTCACGGCATTACGCCGGAGGTCGACCCGGAGCATGCAGGTGTGTTCATCAACGCCGTGCATGAGCTGTCGGCGCAGTATCACCAGTGATCTGAATGGCAGTCAGTCAAGCGATTTGGGGCCGCTTTGCGGCCCATCGCCGGCAAGCCGGCTCCCACAGGTACGGCGCACAGCTCAACAACTGCGCGGTCCTTGTAGGAGCCGGCTTGCCGGCGGGCCGTTTTTTGTTGCATTAAGTTTTAATTCAGCGATTGTCGCTAATCTGGTCCCATCGAAACCGAAACAGGACCCGATCCTCATGAAAGCTCGTTACTTCGCTCTGATTCTCGCCCCCTTGTTCAGTACCGCTGCCTTGGCCGCCGGCTATACCGGCCCGGGCGCCCAGTCGGTGACTACCGTCGCTGCTGCCAATGACGCAGCCGATGACACCCCCGTGGTGCTGCAGGGTTATGTCACCAAGAAGATCAACAACGACGACAAGTACGAATTCAAGGACAACACCGGCACCATCACCGTTGAAATCGACGATGAAGACCTGCCGCCGACGCCGTTCAACGACAAGACCAAGGTCAAGCTGACCGGCGAGGTGGAAAAGCACCTGATGAGCCGTGAAGTGGATGTGGATATTGTCGAGATCGTGAACTGATCTGAAGCCCCAATCGCCGGCAAGCCGGCCCCCACAGGTATCCCACTGCCCTTGAATACAGTGGTTTACCTGTGGGGGCCGGCTTGCCGGCGATTGGGCTGCACAGAGCAGCCCTGTTTCAGGCAGCCTTGGGCGCCAGCTTGCTAAGGTGCAACGCCACCAGCAACGCCACCGCCAGGAGGCTGCCGATGAACAGCCCGATGCCACTCCAGCCCCATTGGTGCCAGAACACCCCGCCTGCCGTCCCCGCCACACTCGACCCCGCGTAATAGCAGAACAGGTACAGCGAAGACGCCTGGCCCTTGGCCTTCAGCGCTCGGCGGCCGATCCAGCTGCTGGCCACCGAATGCGCTCCGAAGAAGCCGAAGGTAAAGATCAGCATGCCGACGATAATCATCACCAGTGGGTTGGCCAATGTCATCAACAGCCCGCCCGCCATGACCAGAATGCTCGCCCAGAACACCCGGCGGCGCCCAAGTTTATCTGCCAGCGCACCCACTTGTGCCGAGCTGTAGATACCCGACAGATAGACCACCGAGAGCAAACCGACCAGCGCCTGGTTCATGTGATACGGCTCGGCGAGCAGCCGATAGCCTATGTAGTTGAACAGGGTGACGAATGCGCCCATCAACAGGAAGGCTTCGAGGAACAGCCAGGGCAGACCCGCGTCCTTGAAGTGCATGACGAAGCCATCCAGCAGGCTGCGCGGTTTGAGCGTCTGCGCCCTGAAATTGCGCGATTCGGGCAGCACCTTCCAGAACACCAGCGCTGCGATCAGGGCCAAACCACCGATGGTCAGCATTGCCGTGTGCCAGCTGACGAAGTCGATCAGCACGCCTGTGATCAGCCGACCGCTCATGCCGCCGATGGCATTGCCACCGATATACAAGCCCATGGCCAGGCCGATGTGCTGCGGGTGGATTTCTTCACTCAGGTAGGTCATCGCCACAGCTGCCAGGCCGCTCAGCGACAGGCCGACCAGCGCCCGCGTGGCGAGTACGCCTTCCCAGGTCGGCATCACTGCGCTGACCATGGTCGATAACGCGGCGCAGAGCAGCGCGAATACCATCACCGGCTTGCGCCCGATGCGGTCGGAAATCGGCCCGGTGATCAGCAGGCCGAACGCCAGCATGCCGGTCGACACCGACAGTACCAGGCTGCTCTGCGCGGCATTGATCGAAAACTCCTGCGACAGCAGCGGCATCATCGGCTGCACGCAATACAGCAGGGCGAAGGTCGCGAAGCCGCCGCTGAACAGGGCCAATACGGTCTTCATAAAGGCAGGGGTGCCTTTCTCGATCCAGATTTCGTTCAGCGGTGCAGGCTCGGGGTCGGCAGGAAGGGGGGCTACAGCAGTTTTCACGGGCGGGTACCTCTGGCGCAATGGAAAAAGCATATAGCTGCCTAATGATTAGATCCAATATATTGTTCGACCTATTTAAGACGTTTTGCGACTTGTTCTGGAGGCCCCATGGAACTGCGCCACCTGCGTTATTTCATTGCCGTTGCCGAAGAGCTGCACTTCGGGCGGGCGGCCCAGCAGTTAGGCATTTCTCAGCCACCCCTGAGTCAGCAGATTCAGGCTTTGGAACAGGAGTTGGGCGCGCGCCTGTTCGAACGTACCAATCGTCGGGTCGAGCTGAGTGAGGCCGGTCGGCTGTTCCTCGAGGAAGCCCGTCAGGTACTTGCGCAGGTAGAGAAGGCGGCCGATGTTGCGCGCCGTGCGCAACTGGGTGAGCTGGGCGAAATGAAGATCGGCTTTACCTCGTCGGCCCCTTTTACCTCGAAGATCCCCAAGGCGATTCATGCCTTCCGCCAGCGCTTCCCGGCGGTGCACCTGAACCTCAAGGAAATGAGCAGCCGCGATGTCGCCGAAGGGGTGTTCGACGAGTCCATCGAGGTCGGCCTGATGCGGCCCATGCCCTTGCCGGAAGGGCTGGTGGCCACGGAGCTGTTTCGCGAACCGCTGGTGGCGGTGATCAATGCCTCACATGCGCTGGCCGAAGGGACCGAGCACGGTGTACACATGGCGGCGCTGGCCCATGAACCGTTCGTGTTCTTCCCGCGCAGTTACGGCAGTGGATTGCACGCCCAGTTGCTGAGCCTGGCGCGACAGGCGGGTTTCAATCCGCATTTTGCTCAGGAAGCAGGGGAAGCCATGACCATCATTGGGCTGGTGTCGGCGGGCCTTGGGGTGTCGATTTTGCCTGCTTCCTTTCAGCGCATGCGCATCGAGGGCGTCGTGTACCGAACGCTTCTGGATGAAGACGCCACCTCTGCTGTATGGCTGGTCCAGCGCCAACATGGCGGATCGGCAATGGCCAAGGCCTTTGCCGCATTGCTGACGGGCGTAACCGCAGGGGGCAATTGAACCCTTGCCGTCGGCGTCGGGCAATTGGCGCTGGCCAATGCCGCTGCGCCGCCACATACTCGGGCATTCGTTGATACACGGAGGTCTCTCATGCGGCGCGTGGTGTTCAATCAGAAAGGTGGTGTGGGCAAGTCGAGCATCGCTTGCAATCTGGCGGCGGTCAGCGCCAGTGAAGGTTATCGGACCCTGCTGATCGACCTGGATGCCCAGGCCAACTCGACTCAGTACCTGACCGGCCTTACCGGAGAAGACATTCCGATGGGCATCGCCGACTTCTTCAAGCAAAGCCTCTCCAGCGGGCCGTTCAGCAAGAAGAACAAGGTCGATATCTACGAAACCCCGTTCGACAACCTGCATGTGATCACCGCCACGTCAGAGCTGGCCGATTTGCAGCCCAAGCTTGAGGCCAAGCACAAGATCAACAAGCTGCGTAAGTTGCTCGACGAGCTCGACGAGGATTACGAGCGGATCTACATCGATACGCCGCCTGCACTCAACTTCTATGCGGTATCGGCGCTGATTGCGGCAGACCGTGTGCTGATCCCGTTCGACTGCGACAGTTTTTCGCGCCAGGCGCTGTATGGGCTGCTGGCCGAGATAGAAGAGTTGAAGGATGACCACAACGAAGAGCTGGTGGTCGAAGGCATTGTCGTCAATCAGTTCCAGTCCCGCGCCAGCCTGCCCCAGCAGATGCTCGACGAACTGCTGGCCGAAGGCCTGCCGGTATTGCCGGTATACCTGAGCAGTTCGGTGAAGATGCGCGAGTCGCACCACGCCAGTTTACCGCTGATCCACCTGGAGCCACGGCACAAGCTGACCCAGCAGTTTGTCGAGCTGCATGACTTGCTTGAGCGCACCGCGTGAAATGCTCATCCTTGCGCGAGGAGTAGATAAGCGCTAGCATCTCCCAAAACGGGAGATCTGCTTGGATGCGCGTCATTGCCAAAAGTACATTGGTGAAATTCTGGGAGTTACCAGGGCATGAAGATGCCAAGGCACCGTTGGAGAGTTGGCACGATATGGCACAAAAAGCCACATGGCGAACACCGCAAGAGGTGAAAAGCCAGATTGGCAGCGCTAGCATATGTGGCAACAACCGCGTGGTCTTCAACATCGGAGGCAATAAATACCGGCTAGTGGTTGAAATGCAGTATCGAGCTGGTATTGCCTGGGTGAAATTCGTCGGAACGCACAAGCGATATGACGAAATTGACGTGGAGACGATCAGTGAATATTAAGCCAATCCGCAATGACGACGACCTTAAAGCCGCATTTCTGCGACTGGAATCCATTTATCAAGCACAAGCCGGTACGCCCGATGCTGATGAAATGGAAGTTCTTGTGACATTGATTGAGGTGTACGAAAACAAGCACTACCCCATTCAGCCCGCAGACCCAATCGAGGCTATCAAATTCTGCATGGACCAGCAGGGGTTGACAGCGCGGGACCTGGAGCCTTACATCGGCCCAAGCGGTCGCGTATCTGAAGTCTTGAACGGGAAGCGCAGGCTAAGTCTGTCCATGATCAAACGGCTTCACGATGGCCTCCGTATTCCCTATGAATCCCTACTGGCGAACGCTTGAGGCTTAAACCCCTTGGCTGCGTAGCCACTCCAGCAACGACTGCAGTGGAAACGCGCCGGCCTGGCGGCTGACTTCGCGGCCGTTCTTGAACAGGATCAGGCTGGGAATCGAACGGATACCCAACTGGCCCGCAAGGTTGCGGTTGGCTTCACTGTCGAGCTTGGCCAGGCGGCAGCGGCCGGTAAGCTGGCGGGCGGCCTGTTCGAAAGTGGGGGCGAAGGACTTGCACGGGCCGCACCAGTCGGCCCAGACGTCTATCAGCAGCGGCAGGTCGCCTTTGATCTGGCTGGCATAGTTGCGTTCGTTGAGCTCGAACGGCTGGCTCAACAGCACATCCTGTTTGCAGCGGCCGCATTTCGGCGCATCGCCCAGGCGGGATGAAGGCAGGCGGTTGAGGCCGTCGCAGTGGGGGCAGGGCACTAGCAGTGAGTCGGACATGTCGTTTCCTTGTGGTGTTTGTTCGGACGCTATCGCCGGCCAGCCATCAGGAGGAGCAGCTGATTTCCAGGTGTTTGCCCCACGCGGGCGGTCGCTCGGCGTAGGCCTGCATTCCGGCTTGTTCCTCGAAAGGCGTGCTCAACACCTGATGCAGCCGCCGCACTTCACTGTAGTCACCGGCCTCGGCGGCTTCGATGGCTTTTTGCGCCAGGTAGTTGCGCAGTACGTACAGCGGGTTCACCGCATGCATGCGCTCGCGGCGGCCATCGCCATTACCGGCTTCACGCTCACAGCGGGCCAGATAGTCCGCGCCCCAGGCATCGAAACCTGCCAGGTCGATGAAATCGTCGCGTACGCCCTTGAGTGCCTCGGCCACCGGTTGATCGCCCAGCCTGCGGAAGAACAGGTTGTAGTCCACACCCCCGCTCTGCATGCGTTGCAGCAGGCGCTCGACCAGCGCCATGTCGTCGTCCTCGGCCGTGGTCAGGCCCAGGCGCCGGCGCATCAGGTCCAGGTAATGTGCCTGGTACAGTGGCAGGAACAACCCCAATGCCTCCTTCAAAGGCTCGACCTCGATCACGGTGGTCAGGGCCTGGGCCAGTGCGCTGAGGTTCCAGTGGGCGATCGGTACCTGGTTGGCATAGCTGTAGCGGCCACGATCATCGGAATGGTTGCAGATGAAGTTGGCGTCGAAGTCGTCGAGGAAGGCATAGGGGCCAAAATCGAAGGTGATGCCCAGGATCGACATGTTGTCGGTGTTCATCACCCCATGACAGAAGCCGTACGCCTGCCAGTGAGCAATCAGTTCGGCGTTACGCTCGACGATGGTGCGGAACATGGCCAGGTAGGGTTGTTCGGCCTCACGGCATTCGGGGTAGTGCTGTTCCAGCACATGATCGATCAGTACCCGCTGCTGTTCCGGTTGCTTGGTGTAGTAGAAATATTCGAAGTGGCCGAAGCGCACGTGGCTCTGCGCCAGGCGGGTGAGCATGGCCGCACTTTCGCGTGTTTCGCGCCATACCGGGGTGCTGGAGCCGATCACGCACAGTGCCCGGCTGGTGGCGATACCCAAGGCATGCAGGGCCTCGGATGCGAGAAACTCGCGGATGGAGGAACGCAGTACGGCGCGGCCGTCGCCCATGCGTGAATACGGCGTCTGGCCGGCGCCCTTGAGGTGCAGGTCCCAGTGTTCGCCTGCGTCGTTGAGCACTTCGGCCAGTAGCAGGCCGCGCCCATCGCCCAGGCGTGGGTTATACGAGCCGAACTGATGTCCGGAATAGACCATCGCCCGCGGGTCGGCCTCTTCCCAGAGCTTTTGGCCGCTGAACACTTCGGCGAACAAGGGCAAATCGGCTTGGGCCGGGTCGAGGTCGAGCAAGGCCATGGCTGACTCGCTTGCCACCACCAGGCGAGGCTCTGCGATGGGCTCGGGCAAAACCTGAGTGGAGAACGCATCGCCCAGGCGGGCGAAGCGGTTGTCGAAGGTGAGTTGGTCGAGGGCTTTCACGGGCTGCTCCTGGGGATCGGTGCCAAGGGGCCGCTTTGCGGCCCAATCGCCGGCAAGCCGGCTCCCACATGACTATCGCAGCGGCGCGGACCCTGTGGGAGCCGGCTTGCCGGCGATCGAGGGCGCAGCCCTCGTATGTATTTTGGGTGTTCAAGCGCTACGGCGTCTACTCACACTGGTTGAGTGCCATCCGGTTTCGGTTGCTCCACCGGTATCAGCTGCTGCTTGCCGCCCTGCATGTCCATCAGGTACACCTCGACCTGGCGAACAGAGATCTTGATGTTGTGCGCTTTGAACTCGCGATTGATAAAGCGGTTGATCTCGTCCAGCGTCGGGTTGCGGTCGCCCAGGTCCCGTACATGCATGCGCAGTTCGTGGTCCAGCGAGCTTTCGCCGAAATTGAGGAAGTACACGAGCGGCTCCGGGTCCTTGAGCACCCGTGGATTCTCGTGGGCGCCCTTGAGCAGCAGCTCGCGCACCAGGTCCAGGTCGGAGCCATAGTCGATGCCCAGTTTCAGCGTGACGCGGGTGACCGTGTCGGTCAGCGACCAGTTGATCAGCTGGCCGGTGATGAAGGTCTTGTTGGGGACGATGATGTCCTTGCGGTCGAAGTCGGTGATGGTGGTGGCGCGGATACGGATCTTGCTCACGGTGCCGGACAGGTTGCCGATGGTGATGGTGTCGCCGATGCGCACCGGGCGCTCGAACAGGATCATGATGCCGGAGATGAAGTTGGCGAATATCTCCTGCATGCCGAAGCCCAGGCCGACCGACAGGGCTGCCACCAGCCACTGCAATTTGTCCCAGCTTACGCCGAGGGTCGACAGGGTACTGACGATGCCTATACCGACGATGGTGTACGACAGCAGCGTGGTGGTGGCATAGGCGCTGCCCTGGGCCAGGTTCAGCCGCGACAGCACCAGCACCTCCAGCAGGCCCGGCAAGTTACCGGCCAGGGCGAAGGTGATGCCGACGATCACCAGCGCGCCGAGCAGGTCGCCGAGGCTGATCGGCACCATGCTGGCGGCCGTGCCGGTGCCGCTGGTGTATTCGTACAGGGTGAAGTTGTTGAGGTAGGCGAACACCGTGATCAAGTCGGCCCACACCCAGTACAAGCCGGCAATGAAGCCACCGAGCAAGGCCAGGCGGATCAGGCGCAACGACTGCTGGTTGACCTGCTCGATGTCCAGTGTCGGCTCTTCGGTGATGACTTCGCCATCCAGCCCTTCCTTGGCGGCCGCACGCTTGCTCAGGGCACGCTGGTAGGCCAGGCGTCGCGCGGCAACCGACAGGCCGCGTACGAAGGCGGCCTCGATCACCAGCCAGAACATCAGCAGATAAAGGGTGTAGATCAACCGGTCGGTGAGTTTGAGTGCGGTGTAGTAATAACCAAAGCAGACTGCCACGAACAAGGCGATCGGCAAGGCCGTGAAGGCCAGCCCGACGGCCCTGCGGAACAGCGAGGCGTCGCGGTGCGCGGGGCTGCTCAGCAACAGGCGGCTGAGCAGCCAGGCCATCAGTGCATAACAGGTCAGCACTACCCCGATGCCCAGCACGTCGTCGGCCAGTGCCGACGGCTGGTGCTCGGCCACCGCCACGACGCCGACCAGCGCCAGCACCACGGTGCCCAGCCTGCGCACCCAGCCGCGCAGGAACTCGACTTGCGGCTTGTGCCAGCGGAAGTGGACTTCCGCCACCCCGCCCGGGGCGAGTATGCGGTAGGCGGTGTAGAACACCAGCCAGGCCTGGGCCAGTTGCCAGAGCGCGGAGCCAAGGTTGGCGTTCTGCCCGCGGGCGTCGATCTGCAGGGCATAGCTGCACAGGGCAAGGCCCAGGCTCACTGGCATCGCCAGGAGGATGTTGATCAGGATCGCCTGGGGCGTATGCCACTGGCTGTCACGGCGAAAATGACCGATGTCCTGGTGCACCTTGCTCAGCCGCTGGTACAGGTATTTGCGGCGCCACAGCAGGGCGCCGATCACCAGCAGTAGCGGCAGGAACAACAGTGGGCGCTGGCTCAGCCCGTCGCCCAGCTCCTTCAGGCCAGACCCCCAAGGCACATCGGCGACCTGCTTGGCAAAGCGCTCCGGAACAGACTTCAACCAGTCCCAGTCCAGCGGCTTGTTGCTCGGGATCCAGAACATCTGTTCGTCGAGCGTGGTGCGCAGGCCTTGCGCAGTGCTGAGCAGCTGCTTCTGGTTGAGCTGCAGGGTGATCGATTCGTTGAGCAGCGCCGACAGTTCTCGGTTCAGGCGTTCGAGCAGGTCGCTGCGGGTGATCGCCACTTCCAGCAGGGCTTTGCGCAGGGCCGGGGTGACGTCTTCCTGCGGCTGGTTGGCCAGCAGCTTGTCGACGTAGGTCACGGGGCTGCTCATCTGCTCGCGCTGCTGGTTGATCTCGAACTGGTACAGGCGGATGTCGGCGATCTGGTCGGCCAGGTCACGGTCGAGCTTCAGGTGCGGCAGGGCCTGTTTCTGCTTGTAGAGGATCTTCGAAAGCAGCAGGCTGCCCTTGAGCACGCTGATCTGCTCGTCCAGGGCCTGGTCGGCCTGGGTCAGGCTGTCGAGCTGCTGCTTGGTGCGCAGGTTCTGCTGGGTCAGCTCGTTAAGGCGGTCGGTGCTCTTGAGCAGGTAGTCGGAAAGTTTGAGGTTGGCTGCGCTTTCGCTGGCCAGCAGGCTACTGCCGCCAGCCTTCTGCGCTTCGATCGACTGCTGGGTGACGGTTTGCTGGGATTGGGCCAGACGCTTCTCATTGATCAGCGTCTGCAGGTCCTGGATTTCCTGTTCCAGGCGTGCGGTGCGTTCAATCAGCAGGTCGTGGCGGGCGTTGCCCAGGTCTTGCAGCAGGCCGTTGCCGGCCAGCTCCTGGCGGCGCAGCAGGGTCACGGCATTTAGCGAAGCCAGTTCGGCATTGAGCTGGTTACGCTGGTCGGCATTGATTGATTTGCCGCCATCCTTGCCGCTCTTGAGGATAGTGTTGATCTGCTGGCTGCGGGTCTGGTTGTTGCTGATCTCAGCCTGAGCGCGCTCGGGGCGGGTCTGCGAATTGATGATCAGGCTGTTGGCGTCGGACAGCGCTTTTTGCAGCTCGCCCTGCAGGGTGTTGCGTTCGCTGAGCATCTGTTCGAGTTGCGGCACGCTAAGGCTGGCGTAGCGCTGGGCCACCGGTTGTGGCTTGCTGGCCTTGAGCTTGGCCAGTTCTTTCTGGCTGTCGCTGGTCTCTTTGGGGGCGCCAGCCAGCTGTTGCTTGAGCGCGGCAAGCTTCTTCTCGCTGTCTTCCTTGTTGGCAAGCAGGCTCAGGGTTTGTTCGAGCACCTGCTGCAAGGCTTTCTGATCGGCCTCGGGCAGCTTGCGTTCGGCGATCTTGTCGAGGCTGTTCTGGATACTGGCAGCGCTCGGGGCTTCGGCCGCAGCAGCGGCGAACGGCAGGGACAGGCACAGCCCGAGCAGGGCTGTGCGAAGGTACACGCGCAGGGACATAGGCAGACTACTTGTGGATCATGCAGAAACGAAGTTTAGAGGAACAATCCTGGTCCGGGTCGCGTTCCTTCGGGGAATCTGACGCCCACTTTCTGGATCTTGTTCCCGTCCATGGTTGCCACGGTCCAGATCGTGCCGTGCCATTCGACCTGATCGCCCACTACTGGAGCGCCCCCGACCTTCTGTCGGATGAACTGCGCCAGCGGCATTTTTGCGTCCAGGCCGTCGAGTTTCAGGCCGTAAAGGGCTGCCACCGCGCCCAGTTCGGCATCGCCTTCGAGCACGAAGTCGCCGAAAAAGCGCAGGTCCAGGCCGCGTTGCGGGGCTTGGCTGAACAGTTTGCCCAGTGCTGGCAGGTTGTGTTCGTGGCCGATCACGCAAAGCATGTCGCCGACTTCGAGCACGGTACTGCCGGAGGGGTGCAATAGCTGTTCGCCACGGAACAGCGCGGCGATGCGGGTGCCCTCGGGCATCTTCAGTTCGCGCAGGGCGGCACCGATGCACCACTTTTCCGCACCCAGGCGATAGACGAACAACTCCCACTCGCTGGTGATGTGCACCTCGAGCGCAGACCGCGAGATCGGTGCCGGGTCCGGTGGTACCGTGACTTTCAGCAGTTTGGCCATCCACGGCAGGCTGGTGCCCTGCACCAGCAGCGATACCAGCACGATGAAGAACGCCAGGTTGAAGAACAGCTGCGCGTCAGGCAGCCCGGCCATCAGCGGAAACACCGCGAGGATGATGGGGACCGCGCCGCGCAGGCCGACCCAGGAAATGAAGGCTTTCTCGCGGCCATGGAAGGCCTTGAACGGCAGCAGTGCGGCAACCACCGACAGCGGCCGCGCGATCAGGATCATCCACAGCGCCAGGCCCAGTGCGGGCAGGGCGATCGGCAGCAGGTCATGTGGCGTGACCAGCAGCCCCAGCACCAGGAACATGCCGATCTGGGCGAGCCAGGCCATGCCGTCGAGCATGTGCAGGATGCCGTGGCGGCTGCGGATCGGTTTGTTGCCCAGCACCAGGCCGCACAGGTAAACGGCAAGGAAGCCGCTGCCGTGCAGGGCGTTGGTCAGCGAGAACACCGCCAGCCCGCCAGCGATGACCAGAATAGGGTACAGGCCACCGGCCAGGTTGATCCGGTTGACCAGTTGCAGCATCAGCCAGCCACCGCCCAGGCCCAGCAGGCCACCGATGCCGAACTCGCGCAGCAAGTGCCCCAGCAGGCTCCAGTGCAGCCCGGTCTGGCCGCTGGCGATCATGTCGATCAGGGTGACGGTGAGGAAGACGGCCATGGGGTCGTTGCTGCCCGATTCGATCTCCAGCGTGGCCGTGACCCGTTCGTTCAGGCCTTTGCCCCCGAGCAGCGAGAACACCGCTGCGGCGTCGGTGGAGCCGACGATGGCGCCGATCAGCAGGCCCTGGATGAGGCTGAGGTCAAACAGCCAGGCCGCGACCAGGCCGGTGAGGGCAGTGGTGATCATCACGCCGATGGTGGCCAGCGACAATGCCGGCCACAAGGCCACGCGGAAGCTCGCTACCCGCGTGCGCAGGCCGCCGTCGAGCAGGATCACCGCCAGTGCCAGGTTGCCCACCAGGTAGGCGGTCGGGTAGTTGTTGAAGATGATGCCGCCACCGTCCACGCCTGCGAGCATGCCGACCGCGAGGATGATGACCAGGATTGGAATGCCAAGGCGCGACGACAGCGAGCTGACCAGGATACTTGCGCCCACCAGCAATGCGCCGATCAGGAACAGGCTGTTGATGGTGCTTGCATCCAAAGGCAGGTACTCCGGGATAACGCGGGGAAGAGGACTCGATAGCTTTGAAGAACTAGCAGGTCGCGTGCCAATCGATTCTAACCTGATGAATTGGCAGCATGTAAAGCGTTTCTGCAGATGTAGAAAAGGCACCGCGGTGGGTGCCTTTTCTTGTGTTGCCTATGCCGGCGATGAGGCCGGAGCAGGTCAGGCCTGCTTCACTTCACGCATTGGCTTGCCTTTTACCGGGGCGCCGTTGGCCACGTAGTACTTGGCAGTGCTGCGAGGCAGCGGCTTGCGGTTGCGGATCTTGTCCGAGATTTTCTCGGCGATCATGATCGTGGTGGCGTTGAGGTTACCGGTGATGATGATCGGCATGATCGACGCATCCACCACACGCAGGCCCTGCATGCCGTGCACGCGGCCTTCGCCATCGACCACCGCCATGTCGTCGGTACCCATCTTGCACGAGCAGGACGGGTGGAAGGCGGTTTCGGCGTGCTCGCGGATGAACTTGTCCAGCTCTTCGTCCGTCTGCACGTGCGCCCCCGGGCTGATCTCGCGGCCACGGTACGGGTCCAGCGCTGGCTGGGCCATGATCTCGCGAGTCAGGCGGATACCGTCACGGAACTCCTGCCAGTCCTGCTCGGTGGCCATGTAGTTGAACAGGATGCTCGGGTGCTGGCGAGGGTCCTTGGACTTGACCTGGACGCGGCCACGGCTAGGCGAACGCATCGAGCCCATATGTGCCTGGAAACCGTGTTCCTTCACGCCGTTGGAACCGTTGTAGTTAATCGCGACAGGCAGGAAGTGGTACTGAATGTTCGGCCATTCGAACTCGGGGCGGGTACGGATGAAACCGCCTGCCTCGAACTGGTTGCTGGCGCCGATGCCGGTGCCGTTGAACAGCCACTCGGCACCGATGGCCGGCTGGTTCCACCACAGCAGCGACGGGTACAGCGACACCGGCTGGGTGCAGGCGTACTGCAGGTAAAGCTCGAGGTGATCCTGCAGGTTCTCACCGACGCCCGGCAGGTCGTGCACGACCGGGATGTCGAGGCTTTCCAGCAGGGCGCGCGGGCCCACGCCGGAGCGCTGCAGCAATTGCGGCGAGGCGATGGCGCCAGAGCTTACGATGACTTCCTTGCGGGCGCGGGCTTCGACGCGCTCCTCGCTGTCGCCGACCAGATAGGTCACGCCAACGGCGCGCTTGCCTTCGAACAGCACGCGGTCGCTCAGGGCATGGGTGACGATGGTCAGGTTCGGGCGCTTCTTGGCCTGGTCCAGGTAACCGCGGGCGGTGCTGGAGCGGCGGCCGTTCTTGGTCACCGAACGGTCCATCGGGCCGAAGCCTTCCTGCTGGTAGCCGTTCAGGTCTTCAGTGCGCGGGTAACCGGCCTGTACGCCGGCCTCGACCATGGCGTTGAACAGCGGGTTGTTGCCGGCTTTGGGCGTGGCAACGCTGAGCGGGCCTTCACCACCGTGGTAATCGTTGGGGCCGATGTCACGGGTTTCCGCCTTGCGGAAGTACGGCAGGCAGTCCAGGTAAGCCCAGTCTTCCAGGCCCGACAGTTTTGCCCAGCCGTCGAAGTCCAGGGCGTTACCGCGGATGTAGCACATGCCGTTGATCAGCGAGGAACCACCCAGGCCCTTGCCGCGGCCACATTCCATGCGGCGGCCGTCCATGTGCGGCTCCGGGTCGGTCTCGTAGGCCCAGTTGTAGCGACGGCCTTGGAGCGGGAATGCCAGGGCGGCCGGCATCTGGGTGCGGAAGTCGAGGCGGTAGTCGGGGCCACCGGCTTCGAGCAGCAGGACGGTGACGCTGGCGTCTTCGGTCAGGCGAGTGGCCAGGGTGTTACCGGCCGAGCCGGCACCAACGATGATGTAATCGTATTCCATGGGCTTTCTCCTCGAAAGCAGCGGCAAGCTTCAAGCTACAAGCTGCAAGAAAACACAGCCGTGCGAAGCTCGCGAATGGATTAGGGCTGCAAGGGCCGGGGCATGATGCACCCGGCACTTGCTTGCAGCTTGTTGCTCGCGGCTTGGAGCTGAGTTTCTCAGAAGACCGACGCGTAGCCGCCCAGTTCGACCTGGACCGACTTGATGCGAGTGTATTGCGCCAGCGAACTGATGCCGTTTTCACGGCCGACGCCCGACTGCTTGTAGCCACCGACCGGCATTTCGGCTGGCGATTCACCCCAGGCGTTGATCCAGCAGATGCCGGCTTCGAGCTTGTGGATGATGCGGTGGGCGCGGGTGATGTCGTTGGTGCACACGCCTGCGGCCAGGCCGTATTCGGTGTCGTTTGCGCGACGGATGACTTCTTCTTCGGTTTCGTAGGTGAGGATGCTCATCACCGGGCCGAAGATCTCTTCCTTGACGATGGTCATGTCGTCGGTGCAGTCGGTGAACACGGTCGGGGCCACGAAGGCGCCCTTGGCGAAATCACCTTCGGTCAGACGCTCGCCGCCGCACAGTACGCGGGCACCTTCTTGCTTGCCCTTGGCGATGTAGCCCAGCACGCTTTCCATGTGCTGGAAGCTGACCAGCGGGCCGAAGTTGGTGTTTTCGTCTTCCGGGTTGCCGGCGCGGATACGGGCAACGCGCTCGGCGATCTTGGCTTCGAAGGCCGCTTTCATCTGGGCAGGGATGAACACGCGGGTACCGTTGGTGCAGACCTGACCGGAGCTGTAGAAGTTGGCCATCATGGCGATGTCGGCGGCCTTGTCCAGGTCGGCGTCGGCGCAGATGATCAGCGGCGACTTGCCACCCAGCTCCATGGTGACTTCCTTGAGCGAGGAGCTCGAAGCGCTGGCCATGACTTTCTTGCCGGTGGTGGTGCCGCCGGTGAAGGAGACTTTCTCGATGCGCGGGTGTTCGGTCAGCCAGGTGCCGACTTCACGGCCGCTGCCGGTCAGCACGTTGAACACGCCGTCCGGCAGGCCGGCTTCGGTGTAGATCTCGGCCAGTTTCAGGGTGGTCAGCGAGGTGACTTCCGAAGGCTTGAAGATCATCGCGTTGCCGGCGGCCAGGGCTGGGGCGGACTTCCACAGGGCGATCTGGATCGGGTAGTTCCAGGCGCCGATACCGACGGTCACGCCCAGCGGCTCGCGGCGGGTGTAGACGAACGAGCTTTCGCGCAGCGGAATCTGCTCGCCTTCGATGGCCGGCACCAGGCCTGCGTAGTATTCCAGCACGTCGGCGCCAGTGACGATGTCGACGTAGCGGGTTTCGGAGTACGACTTGCCGGTGTCCAGCGTTTCCAGCATGGCCAGTTCGTCGTTGCGCTCACGCAGAATGTCGACGGCACGGCGCAGGATGCGCGAACGCTGCATGGCAGTCATTGCGGCCCAGATTTTCTGACCGCGCTCGGCGCTTTCGACGGCTTTCTCGACGTCGGCCTGAGTGGCGCGCTGCACGTGGGCGAGGACTTCGCCGGTCGCCGGGTTGATGGCTTCGAAGGTGGCGTCGCTGCCAGCGTCGACATAACCGCCGTCAATGTAGAGTTTTTGCGTTCCGAAACGGGCCATAGTGTCCTCGCAAGTGCAGTGTGTGAGTGGCTTTCGCGTCACGCTCCGGCCGGCTGGGCAAGGGCTGTGCGCGTTTTTTCAGAGGCCGGTGGTTGCGTGTCCGGGCGCTGCTGTTTAGCCAGTTGTAGTTCCAGGTATTCGTAAGCGATCTGTATCGCCTGGCCGGTGTCGAAGGCATCGCCCGACAACGCTCCGCGCAGCCACAGCCCGTCGATCAAGGCAGCCAGGCCGCGGGCGGCGGTGCGCGCTTCATCGAGCGGCATGGCGCGGCGGAACTGGCAGCACAGGTTGGAATACAGGCGGTGATCGTTGATCCGCTGCAACCTGTGCAAGGACGGCTGGTGCATGCTGGAGGCCCAGAAGGCCAGCCAGGTTTTCATTGCCGGGCCATTCACCTGGCTGGCATCGAAGTTGCCTTCGATGATCACCCTCAGGTGGGCTCGCGGGCTGTCGTCGGTCAGCGCTTGGCGACGAGCGATCACGCCCTCGTTGAGCATGTTCATGATGTAGCGCATCGTCGCCGCTATCAGGCCGTTCTTGTCCTGAAAGTAGTGACTGATGATGCCGTTCGACACACCGGCCAAACGGGCAATCAGCGCAATGCTGGCATCTCCCAGGCCGACCTGATCGACTGCTTGCAGCGTAGCTTCGATCAATTGCTGGCGGCGGATGGGTTGCATACCGACCTTGGGCATCTTGCTATCTCCTCAGGCCTGACGAGCAGCCGAAGTGCGGCTGACTCGGCGAGGACCAGTCTATTTTGTTTTGATTGAACGTTCAATCAATAAAGAATAAGCTCTGCGACAATTTGTGCCATTGACAGTTTTTCAGGCTGTTTCGAGGGCACGGATTGACACCCCAGGAAATCGCGTAACCCCCGGAATACAAGGCGTTGACGGGTATGAGCGATGCGAACTGCAGATTCTGCCGAGCGGTCATCGACCTGCGGCAGGCCCTTGGAGCGGGCGGGGTGCTCTGTGACGAATGCGCGCACCAATCTGATTTGGCGAAGCATTTGCGCCGACCACCTGTCTGGTTTTTGCAACGTTTCTATCAGGGATCACGGTTTCCAAGGTGCTTTTATAACACCTGACGCAGTGGGGGTATTCCACCAATTGCTCGGGAAAAGACTGATTAGCCTCCACAGCCGCACTGCCCGGAGCATTCGTGCAATGAGTTCTGCCTCCCTTACCAAACCCCCCGCCGAGAGGGTACGGGTCAATCGCGTGGTGTTTTTCACTTCCGCGCTGATGATCCTCGTTCTGACTGCCTTGCTTATCGCTGTTCCCGAAACCGCCGGTCAGGTACTGGGCGTGGCCCAGAAGTGGCTGACGCGCACCTTCGGCTGGTACTACATGCTGGTGATCTGCGGTTACCTGCTGTTTGTCGTTTACCTGGCGTTCTCCGATTACGGCAAGCTCAAGCTTGGCGGCAAGGATGACCAGCCCGACTTCAGTTACGGCGCCTGGGCCGGCATGCTGTTTTCCTCCGGTATCGGCATCTCGCTGCTGTACTTCGGCGCCTCCGAGCCGCTGGACCACTACTTCAATCCGCCCCAGGGCACCCCTGCCAGCCTCGAGGCCGCGCGCCAGGGCCTGCAACTGACCTTCCTGCACTGGGGCCTGCATGGCTGGGCGATCTACGCCCTGGTCGGGTTGGCCGTAGGCTACTTTGCCTACCGGCACAACCAGCCGCTGGCACTGCGCTCGGCACTGTATCCGCTGGTCGGCGAGCGTTGGGTCAAGGGCGCTGCCGGCAATGCCGTGGACATCTTCGGCATGTTCGTCACCCTGCTCGGTCTGGTGACCAACCTGGGGATCGGTGCGATGCAGGTGTCTTCGGGCCTTGAATACCTGTTCGGCATGGACCACAGCCAGACCAACCTGCTGGTGGTGATTCTGGTCATGGCCGGCGTGGCTACGGTGGCTGCGGTGTCAGGTGTGGAAAACGGCATCCGCCGCCTGTCCAACCTGAACATCATGCTGTTCAGTGGTTTGCTGATCTTCGTGCTGCTGGGCGGCGAGACCCTGCACCTGCTCAACGGCCTGGTGCAGAACATCGGCGACTACCTCAATGGCATCGTGCTGAAGACTTTCGACCTTTATGTCTACGAAGGCGAGGCCGGCAACTCTGAGCGCTGGTTGGGCCTGTGGACCGTGTTCTACTGGGCGTGGTGGATCTCCTGGGGCCCGTTCGTCGGCATGTTCATTGCCCGTATCTCCAAGGGCCGTACCGTGCGCCAGCTGGTCTGCGGCGTACTGCTGATCCCGCTGGGCTTCACCCTGGCCTGGTTGTCGATCTTCGGCAATACCGCACTTGACCTGGTGATCAACCAGGGCGCCGTGGAGCTGGGCAAGACCGCGCTGGAGCAGCCGTCGATGTCGATCTACCAGCTGCTGGAGTATTTCCCAGCCGCCAAGATCGTGATCGGTGTGGCGGTGTTCGTGGGCTTCGTGCTGTTCCTCACCCCGGCCGACTCCGGTGCGGTGATGATGGCCAACCTGTCGTGCAAGGGCGGCAAGGTCGACGAAGATGCCCCGCACTGGATGGTGGTGTTCTGGTCGGTGATCATCACCCTGGTCACCATTGGCCTGCTGTTCGCCGGTAACTTCGAAGCCATGCAGACCATGGTGGTGCTGGCGGGCCTGCCGTTCTCGGTGGTGCTGGTGCTGTTCATGTTCGGCCTGTACAAGGCCATGAAGCAGGACGTTGCCGTGGAGCAGGAGCGTGCCGAGCTGGCCGCCCGTGGCCGTCGCGGTTTCACCGAGCGCCTGAGCCAGCTGGAGCTGCAGCCGACCCAGGCCGTGGTGCAGCGCTTCATGGACAAGCAGGTCAGCCCGGCCCTGAAAGAAGCAGCCGAGCAACTGCGCACCCTGGGCTTTGATGTCGAGAGCCGTGTTGGCCAGTCGCGCAACATGATGGGCCTGCGGGTGATGATGGAAGAGGGCAACCCCTTCGTTTACGAGGTGAGCCTGGACGGTTACATGGCCGCACCGAGCGATGCGCCGGTCGAGGGCGAGCCGCAGGTGCGCCAGCGCTTCTATCGCGCCGAAGTGTACCTGCACGATGGCAGCCAGGAGTACGACCTGATGGGCTTCGCGCCTGAGCAGATCGTGCGTGATGTACTCGACCAGTTCGAGAGCCATCGCCAGTTGCTGGGCCGCGTCTACAGCTGATCCGGTTAGCCCTTGGGCGGCCGGATGCCGGCCGCCCAACGGCTCCAGCTTTATGTAACGCAGCGAACTTTGCCCCTTGGCACATCCTTGCGCTCCATTTGTCGCGAGGAAGCCGCCCCATGCCCATTCAGCCAAGTCCTGTGCCTGACTTTCGTCGGGCAGTTGCTACCGAGTTTTTCAGTCGTCCAACCCTACGTAGTGTTCTGAGCCAGCAAATTCTCGAATTGCTGGTCCCCTGTCATGCCGCTTTGGCCGGCGCCAGGCTGCCCGATGCCGAACCGCTCATACTCAACATCCCTGCCCGCATTGCGTCCGGCCCGCAGACCTACGACGCGTGGACGCCCCGGCCATTGCTGGAGGTCATGCTTGAGGCATTTCACGCCCGCCAACCCCTGGCATCGCTGGGGGCTGACGGTGGGGATTTCCTGCTGGCAGTCCGGGAACCCTGGTTCCTGCGCGACCAGCAGGGCAACAAATTGCCGTCTGGGGCGATTTCGATCCGGCCCCAACTGGCTGCCTTGGATGACCTCCTGCTTATGCTTGCGGACAACTTCTGCCAAGCCCTGGTCGATTACTGGACGGCGTCAGGCAGTCAAGGCGTGAGCCGGGACCTGTGGCTGCAGCACCTGCTCAAAACGGCATTGCTGCAGAATTTGAGATTGCAAAGCCTGGACGACCAGCAACGTCAGTGTTTGCTCAGCTTGCTCAAGAATCACGGCGCCACTCCTTCTGTATTTATGGTCCAGGTGCAACTCGATAACGACGCTCAGTGGTTGCCTAACCTGCTGGTCAGGGGCGAGTGGGACGAGCGCGAGGTGTTTCTGTGGTGCGCCCCGTCCAGCCTGGTGAGGGCATTTGCATCGCTGGATGACTTCGCTGAAACGTTACGTGACGAGTTTGCCGAGCACCAGCGCTTCGAATCCATGGCATGGCACCGCTATGAGTTGGAAGGTGACGTGTTTGCCCAGCAAAGCAGCCTGTTGTTGGAGATCATGCTTGATGACATAGGGCGTTTGCGTTACGCGCAGTTGCCAGACTGTTCGCTGCTTGAGAGGGCTTTTTCTGCGCTGAGCGACCCCGCGCGCTGGTTCATTGAAGGTTACGGCCAAGCCAGCGAGGCACAGATTGCATTGCCGCCTGGCCTGCGAAATAGCAATGCTGCAAATAACTTTGTCTATCAACGGGGCGTGTTCGAACTGGCTTTGGCTCAGGCTCAGTCCGAAGGGGGTGGGGCGCTTGAGGATGTACTTGATCTGCGCAGCTACACCCGTCAGGCGCTGCGGGCGCGAATGCTTGCTGATTTCCCGGTCGAGGCCAACTATTTTCCGGATGACCTGGTTCTGCAACTGACCATCAATGCCGGCTGGCCCGGTGGTGCCGGCGTCGGGCCGGGCGATTCGGCGGTTGAGCACCGCAGCATGACGTTGACCGATTTCGCCATCGGTAACCTCTGGTCGCTGCAGAGCGCGCAGCTTACCGGCATAACGCACCGTGAAAACCAGTTGATCATGGACTGGATGAATGTCGACTACGTCAAGTCGCTGGTGCAGCGTGTCGACATCGGCAAGCACTACCCCACCTACGTCGCGCAGAAGCTGGACGACCCCGCTACACAGACCGAGCGGATCAAACGCTTTGGCCGTGAATGGCGGTGTTCACTACTGTTCAGCGCGCTCTATGCCCGCTTGCAGGGCGGGCTGAGCGACGCAGGCTTGCAGTGTGTGACCGATTTTTGCCACGGCTACCTTGACCCGCAATTGCCAGCGCTGATGCTGATGCCTCTGGCCTTCAGGCGTGAAGCGAGCGCGATCGAGCAGGATGAGGTCCGTGGCATGTATGTTCTGTTCGCTGCTGAGCCTGCAAAGGTTTTGCTGTATCGGCCTCTGTACAACGCAACGCCGCTGCTCGAGTTTGCCAGCCTGGACCTGATGATGGCTGCAATCCGCAAGCCCGGGCCATTGCAGGACAGCGTCCTTGAGTGGATGTCGCCCGCCTCGCGTGCCGCCTACGCATATGGCGGCTTTTACGAGCCGCATTGGCCAGGGCCTATCCTGGCAAGCGATTTGCTGCCTGAGCGAGGGCGCCCACCAACTTTCGCAGCGCAGTTCTGGCGCAATGATGTGGATGTGAGGCTGTATAAGGCCAATCGCAACCTGCTGGTGGAACTGGCTGACCGCGAATCGGTTTCCAATGCCGAGAGTCGCTGGGCGGTTCTCGTTCAGGGGGCTTGGCTGTTGTTCGACGTTGTAACGTTGCTGCTGCGTGGGCCTGTGGCCGTCGTTGCCTGGCTGGTACAGGCCATTTCCGGATTGCACGACGACCTTGTGGCCTTGCGCGATGGCAGTGCGTTCGAGCGCAGTGCAGCTGTGGTGGACCTGTTGCTCAACGCCTGCATGGCCTTGATGCATTTGCGTTTGCCGCGGTTGCACTTAAGCGAGCCTGTAAGGGACCTTCCCGCTCGGGGCGCAATGCCTGCGTGGCCTGGCGCACAAGCAATGGTTGTTCCCATACAAGGCAAGGTTGGTGTTCCAGGAGGGCTGGCGAAGCATGGCTCTACCCGGCTGGATTTTTCCTGGCGTGGCACACAGGGGTTCAATGTGCTCTCACCGCAGCAGCGCAAGGTGGTGTCCGGTATGCGCGTGGATGTATCGCTGGAAGGCCTGGAACCGCTTGCAGCGGGAGCGGAACGCGGGTTGTACCGCGTTGGCGAGCACTATTACCTTACGCTAGGCGATGGTGTGTACCAGGCCACCTTTGAGGAGCAAGGTTTGCGTATGGTGGGGGCCGACGGCGGCCTGGGGCCCTGGTTGGCGTTCGAGCACGGACAATGGCGTGTCGATCGTGGCTTGCGCTTGCAAGGCGGCATGCCACGCAGTCGCCTTGAAGCCTTGAAAGAGGAAAATCGCAAGAAAATCGAGCAACTCAAGAGCGAAGAAACAGTACTGGCCCGCCAGCACAATGCGCTGGCAGATACGCTGAACAGGCACCGCGACCTGCTCGGTGAAAAGGACAAGCGCATCGCAGTGCTCGAGGCGCTTGCCGAGCCGGACGACTTGGCCCTTCGCGAACTGGAACTGACCCAACGCCTGCGCAAGCAGATCAACTTGAAGATTGTCTATGAGGTCAAGAGCCTGATCGGGAACTCACTCGAGCATGAGCGAGTGGTCGCCAGCCTCTTCAGCATGCGCCATGACAACAATGCCTACAGCAATGCTGTCAGGGAGCAGCGCAGCAGGATCCGCCACAGCCTGATCGAGAATATTTCGACGTTCTATAACGAACTGGCTTCCATCATCAATGATGAGGATGTGCAAAGCCTGGCCGACCAGGTCGTCATACACCCTGAGCAGGCAGAGGAGATCAGCCAGTACGAGCACTTTCGCAGCGTACTGGAAGAGGTCATCAAGTGGGAGTCGGACCTTGTGGACATGTCCCGACTGCTCGACACCCTGCTCGACGAAACGCTCAAGGACGACAGTTACGTTTTCAGAAACGATGAAACCCACCAACGCATCAACAAGGAAGCCGAGCTCAAAGGTACTATTGAGGCGCGTCGGGTATCGGCCATCGATCTGGACTTTCGCCTGCTCCAGGACTTGGCGGAGGTCAGCCTGGACCGGCTGGCCGATGTGGAGGAACGGGTGTTGTCGCAATACCTCGAGTACCTGGCCGGCGACAGCCTGAAAAGTGCAGGCAACGCGCACGGCGATCTGGCTGGCAGTAACCTGGCGCTGGCCGAGCAGATCGAGGTCTTGAGCGGCATCCTGGAAGGTTATGAAGAAGCCGCAGCGATGGCCGATTACCTGGGCAGTGTGGGCGGCGCCGCGATCAGGCAGGAACCGTTGCAGCAGTACAAGAGAACGCTGCGCGGTTTGCAGCGTGCCGCCCAGAACGAGCTGGCCCAAGCGGTACGCGAGCAGGAACTGTCCGAGCCTGCCGCGCCGCGTCCGGTGTTCTACACCCCGCGCGGCGGGCGGCGCAAGCTGGTCCGCACCCATCGCGGGCGCAAGGTGCTGGGCGAGGAAGTCGAGCTGGATGGGGTGGCGGTCGTCCAGCAGCGCGACGAACGTACCCGGCATGTGCTGAAAACCTTCCGTCAGCAAGGTGATGAATGGGTCGAGGATGCGCCACAGCCCGATGAAGCGAAGCCGCCATTCTCGCCGCAGATCCCACGCTTGGCACGCAAGCGGGCTCAGGCACTGCTTGACGAGGTCGATCGGATCAACAAACTGGCCAGAAGCTTTTTCCAGGCTGAGCAACCCAATGGTTTGGCCACGGTCGTCGATGGGCACCTGGAAAAACTGCGGATTGCTCACAGTACTTTGCCCCGCATGACCCCTGACGATGCTTTGTTCGAGCAGCTGGGGGCGGCCATTGAACGCTTGCAGGCCACCCGTCGCGATCTGCTGACCGGTATCTACCTGTCAACCGACCATCCGGATGCCAGTAGCCTGCGCTTTCTGCTCGACAACCACCAAGTGACGATACACCGCGCAGGGCCACGCAAGCTGCTGGCAGCGGGCGATTACCTGGATGTCTACGAAATCAGGCGTATGCCGCGGGCCGGGCAGGCTCAAGGCGACGGGCTGTGGGAGGCGCACTTCCACTACCTGGACATGGATACGACGGCGCGGCAATTCAGCAAGGGCCATCTGAAGCTGTGGGCGCAGCGCAAATTGGGGCGCCTGGCGCAGCTGCGGGCAGCGACCAGCGGTGAAGCCCTGGTGGCGATCTACCGGGGTAATTTACGCCTGAACCAGGTGGAGGGCCTGATCCCTTTCGACTGAAATGCCTCAGCGGTTGCTGTAGCGGCCGTGCTTGCCGTGTGCGGGCATTGCCTGATTACCGCGCTCGGCGATCATCTGTGAGAGCGTGATCAGTTCGATGCCCTGGCTCTTGAGCCGGGGCATTTGCTGTTCCAGTACTTGCAGGGTCTGCGGATAAGGATGCCCGATCAGCACAGCCGAGCCTTGCCTGTGTGCCAGTGCCACGCCTTGCTGCAGCTGTGTGGTGATGGCCTCTGTGGTGCGTACGTCGTCCAGAAACACGTCGCGCGACACATGCCCAAGGGCCTGTGCCTGTGCCTCGGCGGCGGCGACGGTGGCAGCACTGGTACGGCTGTCTACGAAAAACAGATGCCGCCGCTGGAGTTCCCCCATCAGCCAGGTCATGGCGCCACGCTGGGCGGTCATGCGGCTGCCCATGTGGTTGTTGATGCCGGCGGCGTAGGGCACTTTGGCCAAGGCCGCGTCCAGTCGCCTGGCGAGCTCCGGCAAGGCGATGTCCGGGTGCCAGGCATAGGGCCCGGTGGCGGGGTCCATGGGCATATGCAGGATTACCGTCTTGCCCGCCTTGTGCGCCTGGCGGGCGAACTCGCTGGCGTGGGGGGTATCCGGCATGATCGCCATCGTCACAGGGCCAGGCAGCGCAAGCGTTCTGCTGTCGCGCTCGGTGCTCTGGCCCAGGTCGTCGATGATGATGCTCATGTAGGCCTTGTTGGCCGGCGCTGCATGGGCGAACGCGGCCGACAGGCATAACAGCACGGGCAGCAGATACCGCAACGGATGAATCATTTGCCTGAGGTGATGTTCAGCCCCTTGAGCAGGCTGAGCGCCTGGCTCAGCTGGAAGTCATCGTCCTGCGGACGCTCCTTGCGCTTGCTGCTGCCGGTCGGGCGGTCAGCGCCACCGTTGCCGTTGCCCAGGTGGCCTTGCAGGTCGGCTTCCTTGAAGTTCTCGGTATCGACCTCTGCTGTGAGTTTGGCCGGGCGCACCTCGATGTCCGGCACGATGCCCTGGGCCTGGATCGAGCGGCCATTGGGGGTGAAGTACAGTGCGGTCGTGAGCTTCAGGGCACGGTCGTTGGCCAGTGGCAGCACGGTCTGCACCGAACCTTTGCCGAAGCTGTCGGTGCCCATCAGTACGGCGCGTTTCTGGTCTTGCAGGGCGCCGGCGACGATTTCCGAGGCCGAGGCGCTGCCGCCGTTGATCAGCACGACCAGTGGCACGGCTTCGCTGGCGTCGGCCGGGTCGGCGGAGAAGCGCAGTTCGGAGTTGGCGATACGCCCCTTGGTGTACACGATCAGGCCCTTGGTCAGGAAGTGGTCGGCCACTTCCACCGCTGACTGCAGCACGCCACCGGGGTTGTTGCGCAGGTCCAGAACAACGCCGCGCAGTTTCTTGCCGTTGTCTTTGCGCATCTTGGCCAATGCCTTGCCCACTTCGTCGCCGGTCTTGACCTGGAACTGGGTGATGCGGATGTAGCCGTAGTCGTTTTCCAGCAACTGGCTCTTCACGCTCTTGACCTGGATCACCGCGCGGACCAGGTTCACGTCGAACGGGGTGCCGCCGTCACGTACCAGGGTCAGGGTGATCTTCTCGCCGACCTTGCCGCGCATCTTGTCCACGGCTTCGGTCATGCTCTGGCCGCGGGTGGGCGCACCGTTGATCTTGACGATCAGGTCGCCTGCCTGCACGCCGGCGCGCGAAGCGGGGGTGTCATCGATGGGCGAGACCACCTTGATGAAGCCGTCTTCCTGGCCGACTTCGATACCCAGGCCACCGAACTCGCCACTGGTGCTTTCCTGCAGTTCCTGGAAGTCCTCGGGGCCAAGGTAGGCCGAATGCGGGTCGAGGTTGCTGAGCATGCCTTTGATGGCATTCTCCAGCAGCGTCTTGTCGTCTACCGGCTCGACATAGGCCGCCTTGATGCGGTCCATGACCTCGGCGAAGGTGCGCAGCTCTTCCAGTGGCAGCGGCGCCCTGGCGGTCACCTCGGTGGCTGGCACCGCGGCGGGCTTGGCGGGCGCCGGCTCGGCAGCGATGGCCAAAGGCATACCAGTCGCCAGGGCGATGGTCAGGGCCAGCTGGGTGAGACGAGGCGAGTGCAGCATGTCGAACGAACTCCTGATCCTGTAGGCGCTCCCTGGGGAGCATCGGCCCAGCGTGGGGCGCCGGGCCGTAAAAAAGTGACTAGGCTTTAACCTTAACCTTTGCACCACTGCGAAGGGTCGGTTGGCCTGCCCTGCTGGCGGATGGCGAAGTACAAGCCGGCGGCATCCTGGCCGCCGCTGTCGCCAACGGTGGAAATGGCCTCGCCGGCCTTGACGATGTCCCCGGCGCTCTTGAGCAGGCTCTGGTTGTGGCCGTACAGGCTCAGGTAACCATTACCATGGTCGAGAATGACCAGAAGTCCAGCACCGCGCAACCAGTCGGCGAACACCACGCGCCCGCCGTGCACGGCACGCACCTGGGTGCCGGGGTTGGCGCTGATCATCACGCCGTCCCACTTGGCTCGGGCATCGCTGCCACGGGCTTCACCGAAACGTGCCAGCAATCGACCATTGACGGGCCAGGGAAGTTTGCCCCGTGCGGCAGAAAAAGCACCGCCGTAGGTTGAGCTGCTGCTGGAAACCAACGGGCCTAGGGTGGTGCGCGCCTTTTTTGGCGGTTCGCTGTCTTGCTGTGCGGCCAGCGCTTCCTGCTGTCGGCGCTTTTGGGCCTCTTGCTCGGCCAGCAGGGCCTTCTTGCGCGCTTCTTCGGCCTCACGGGCCTGACGGGCCAGGGTTTCCTCAATGGTCTTGAGCACCTTGGCAAGGTCGGCCTGGTCTTGTTCACGGGCCTGCAGCTTCTTGTCGCGGTCTTTCATGTCACTGTTGAGCTTGGCCAGCACCTGCTGACGTTTGCCACGTTCGGCTTCCAGGGCCTGGCGGCGGCTGTCGAGATCGGCGCGCTGGGCCAGCAACTGTTCTTGCTGGCGGGAAATGTCCTGTTCGACATTGGCCAGCTGGCGCAAGGTCTCGTTGAAGGCACGCAGCTGCTCCATACGCGCCTTGCTCAGGTAGTCGTAGTAGCTGAGGGTGCGGGCGAACTTTTCTGGGTTCTGCTGGTTGAGCAGCAGCTTGAGGTATTCCTCACGGCCATTGTTCTGGTAGGCGGACCGCGCCTGAATGGCGATCAGTCGCTGTTGTTCAATGCGCGAGCTCTGGAGTTTTTTTTTCTCGGTATCAAGGCGCTCCAGCTCGCCCTCGGTCTTTTTTAGTTCTTGCTGCAGAGCCTCCACCTGCTTTTCGAGGTTGCCGATGTCGGTCTCGGTGGCTTTGAGGTCTTTCTGCACGCCGGATTTTTCTTCCTGGAGCTTGCCCAGCGTTTTCTTGAGCTCGGCGATGTCCTGGCGGGTGGCGTCCAGTTGTTGCTGGGTCTGTGCGCGCTCGTCGGCGAAGGCCGGGCTGAGCAGGCAAGACAGGGCTAGGAGAATCAGGGCGCGAAGCATGAGGTTGGGCGTACCAAGGATGGAGACTGGCCTAGTATGCCCGCCCGGGGCTGCAAAAAAAACGCCTCACGGCGTCAGCGGCAAGCTTCAAGCTACAAGCGGCAAGCAAAAGCAGGCGCCAGGCCAGGTTTCGCTTGCCGCTTGCCGCTTAATCCTCGAGCAGAATCGAGGTACCGGTCATTTCCGCAGGTTTTTCCAGCCCAAGCAGCTTGAGCATGGTCGGCGCCACGTCGGCCAGCACGCCGCCCTCGCGAACCTTGACCTGGCGCTTGCCGACATAGATGAACGGTACCGGCTCGGTGGTGTGGGCCGTATGCGCCTGGCCGGTGCATTCGTCTTCCATCTGCTCGACGTTGCCGTGGTCTGCGGTGATCAACGCTTCGCCGCCCACCTTGTCCAGTGCCTCGACGATGCGACCGACACAGCCGTCCAGGGCTTCGACGGCCTTGACTGCGGCATCGAACACGCCGGTATGGCCGACCATGTCACCGTTGGCGTAATTGACCACGATCACGTCGTAGCGCTGCTGCTCGATGGCCTCGACGATGCGGTCGGTGACCTCTGGGGCGCTCATTTCCGGCTGCAGGTCGTAGGTGGCGACTTTCGGCGACGGGATCAGGATGCGCTCTTCGCCTTCGAACGGTTCTTCGCGCCCCCCGGAGAAGAAGAAGGTGACGTGTGCGTATTTCTCGGTCTCGGCGATGCGCAGCTGGGTCTTGCCGTTTTTGGCCAGGTATTCACCCAGCACGTTGTTCAGGCTGGCCGGGGCAAACGCCGCCGGGGCCGGGATTTTCGCCGAGTACTGGGTCAGGCCGATGTACGCAGCCAGTTTCGGCAGGCGTGCCCGTGGGAACTCGTTGAAATCGGCTTCGACGAACACGCGTGACAGCTCACGTGCGCGGTCGGCACGGAAGTTCATGAAGATCACGGCATCGCCATCTTCGACCTTTACCGCTTCGCCAATACGTGTGGCCTTGACGAATTCGTCGCTCTCATCGCGCGCATAGGCCGCTTCGAGTCCAGCAATGGCGCTGTCTGCCGTGTGTTCGGCAACGCTGTCGACGATCAGGTTGTAGGCGGCGCTGACGCGGTCCCAGCGGTTGTCGCGGTCCATCGCGTAGTAACGGCCGATCAGGCTGGCGATTCGGCCTTTGCCAAGCTTGGCAAAGGCCGAATCGAGCAGCTCGATGGACGATTGCGCGCTGCGCGGCGGGGTGTCACGACCGTCGAGGAACGCATGCAGGTAGATCTTCTCGGCGCCACGCTGCGCGGCCAGTTCGGCCATGGCAATCAGGTGGTCCTGGTGGCTGTGTACGCCGCCGTCGGAGAGCAGGCCGAGGATATGCACGGCCTTGCCGGCACCTGCAGCCTGGTCCACCGCGCCTGTCAGCACCGGGTTCTTGAAGAACTCGCCGTCGCGAATGGCCTTGGTGACGCGGGTGAAGTCCTGGTAGACGACACGGCCGGCGCCCAGGTTCATGTGACCGACTTCGGAGTTGCCCATCTGCCCGTCCGGCAGGCCGACGTCCATCCCTGAACCGGAAATCAGGCCATGCGGCGCGGTGGCACGCAGGCGGTCATAGACCGGAGTGTTGGCGGCATAGATGGCGTTGTATTCGGGGCTTTCGCTGTGGCCGAAGCCATCCAGGATGATCAGGACCAGGGGTTTGGGCGTACTCGTCATCAATCAAACTCACGGTTGTTCAAAGATGATAAAGACACGCATTTTAGGGCAAATGCGCCACCTGCGGCGAATATTCGTCCTGTTCCCTGACCAGCGCGGCGCCCGCGAGAACGGGAAGGTAGTTTTCCCACCGGCCTGTCGGACTTTGGTGGTCATTGGGGGCTGTGTATACTGGCCGGCATTTTCAATCGCCTGGAACACCGCTGATGGTTGCTCACCTGATTCAATTCGCGACAGATCACTACATCCTGGTTGCGATCTTCGTTGTTCTGCTGGTCCTGCTGCTGCTCAATGAAATCCGCCGTGGCGGCCAGAGCCTGAGCAATGGCCAACTGACCGCCCTGGTCAATGCCGAGAAGGGCCTTGTCATCGATATCCGCCCTGCCAAGGAATACTCCGCCGGCCACATCGTTGGTGCGGTGAACATCCCGCAGGACAAGGTCGCCACCCGCATGACCGAACTGGACAAGCACAAAGAGAAGACCCTGATCGTCGTCGACGCAATGGGCCAGCAGTCCGGCACCATCTGCCGCGAACTGCTCAAGGCTGGTTATACCGCCGCCAAGCTGAGCGGTGGCGTTTCCAGCTGGAAAGCCGATAACCTGCCCCTGGTGAAGTGATATGAACGACGTCATCGTCTACTCCAGCGACTACTGCCCTTACTGCATGCGTGCCAAGTACCTGCTCGAGAGCAAGGGCGTGGCCTTCGAGGAAATCAAGGTCGACGGCAAGCCGCAGGTACGCGCCGAGATGAGCCAGAAGGCCGGCCGGACTTCGGTGCCGCAGATCTGGATCGGCAGTACCCATGTCGGTGGCTGCGATGACCTCTACGCCCTGGAGCGCGCCGGCAAGCTCGACGCGCTGCTCAAGGCCTGATTTGCACTGCATTCAAAAACATTAGGATAAGGATCTGCCATGACTGATCAACAGACCAACGGCGCAGCAGCCGAAGACAACAGCCCTCAGTTCTCCATGCAGCGTATCTACGTGCGCGACCTGTCGTTCGAGGCCCCGAAAAGCCCGCAGATCTTCCGTCAGACCTGGGAGCCGAGCGTTGCCCTGGACCTGAACACCAAGCAGAAGGCCCTGGAAGGCGACTTCCACGAGGTGGTGCTGACCCTGTCGGTGACCGTCAAGAATGGTGACGAAGTTGCGTTCATCGCTGAAGTTCAGCAGGCCGGTATCTTCCTGATCAAGAACCTCGACGCCTCTTCCATGAGCCACACCCTCGGCGCGTTCTGCCCGAACATCCTGTTCCCGTACGCCCGCGAGACCCTGGATAGCCTGGTGACCCGTGGTTCGTTCCCGGCCCTGATGCTGTCGCCGGTCAACTTCGACGCCCTGTACGCGCAAGAGATGCAGCGCATGCAGGAAGCGGGCGAAGCACCGACCGTGCAGTAATTTTGCCCGGTAGCAAAGAGGCGACCTTCGAGGTCGCCTTTTTATTACCCGGCTGCCTGCTTCGGGCTTGTCAGCTCCCGGCAAACCCCTGCTGCCGCCACGCCTCATACACCGTCACCGCCACGGTGTTGGACAGGTTCAGGCTGCGGCACCCCGGCCGCATCGGCAGGCGCAGGCGTTGCTCGGCCGGCAGGCTGTCCAGCACCTCGGCCGGCAGGCCACGGCTTTCCGGCCCGAACAGGAAGGCGTCGCCCGGTTGGTAGGCAACCTCATGAAACGGGTGCGAACCCTTTGTGGTAAAGGCGAACAAGCGTGGGTTGCCCAGGCTCTCCAGGCATCCAGCCAGGCTTTCGTGGCGCTTGAGCGTGGCATACTCGTGGTAATCCAGCCCTGCACGGCGCAGCCGCTTGTCGTCGAGCTCGAAGCTGATCGGTTCGATCAGGTGCAGCGCGCAGCCGCTGTTGGCGCAGAGGCGAATGATATTGCCGGTATTGGGCGGAATTTCAGGTTGAAAGAGGATGACGTGAAACATGCACGGCTCCAAGCGTGAAGATGGCGAGCATTCTACCCCCGAACCTGATGTGCGTTCGAAGGGCTTGCCGAAGGTTTTGCTCTCGTTGGCGATCGTCGGCTTGATGGTCGGTTTGATGATCGGCCGTCTGACTGCACCCGAAGCGCTCGTGCTTGAGCGGGTGGAGGTGGTGCAGGACGGGCTGGACCTGTGGTTCAACGATGAACCGAAGCTGCATGGCGAGAATGTCCAGGGTACGGTCGCGTTGCTGTTCCAGGCCGAAGGCAAAGCCCAGCGTGGGCAACTGACCCTGCAGGGCAAGCCGGTGAGCTGGCGTTTGCAGAAAAGTGAGGAAGGGTTGCTGCTGAGCGTGATTGCCGCGCGCCCTCTGCGTGGCGAATGGGCCGGTGCAGAGGACGCGGGGCGCTGGCGGGTGCAGGTGAGGCTGCACGAATAAAAGAGGGGATGTCCCGGCCTGCCTGTACCAGGGTCCCCAAAGCTTGCGCTACTGCGTGTAAAAGAGGGGATTCCCGGCCTGCCTGTACCGAGGTCCCCAAAGCTTGTGCAACTGCGTATAAAAGAGGGGTTCACCCGGCCTGCCTGTACCGAGGCCCCCGAAACTGGAGATACATTACCTATTGCAGGTGGCGTGCCAGTTTTGAAAAGCCTGGAAACATTGGGTTTCAGGGCGATCTGGCCGGTTTTTGAGGGGATTTGTGCCTTGGCGCGGTGCAGCTGGCACAGCTTCGGTGCATGGGCCGGAAATGGTTGGGGCCGCAAAGCGGCCCCAACGGTGTTACTGATTCAGCAGGAAGTCAGTGATCATCGCCCTCATCGTCATCCCCGCCATCCACGTTCATCCCCAGTTCCTTGATCTTGCGGGTCAGGGTATTGCGCCCCCACCCCAGCAGCACCGCTGCATCCCGGCGGCGCCCGGCAGTATGCTTGAGCGCCGTCTCGATCATGATCCGTTCAAAGCTGGGCACGGCGCTGTCCAGCAGGTTGGATTGCCCGCGTGCCAAGGCTTGGTCGGCCCATTGGCGCAGCGCCTGCTCCCAGTTGGTCACCGGTGCAGCGTCCTGCGGCAGGTTGAGCAATTCGGGCGGCAGATCGCCGACCAGCACTTCGCGGCTGGACGCCATGACGGTGATCCAGCGGCAGGTGTTTTCCAGCTGGCGGACGTTGCCAGGCCAAGGCAGGTTGCGGATGAATTCTTCGGTTTCCGGCTTGAGCAGCTTCGGTTCGACGGCCAGCTCCTGAGCGGCGCGGCCAAGGAAGTGGCGTGCCAGCGCGGGGATGTCCTCGCGGCGGTCGGCCAGGCGCGGGATATGAATACGGATCACGTTCAGGCGATGGAACAAGTCTTCACGGAACTTGCCAGCCTGTACCAGTGACTCGAGGTTTTGATGGGTTGCAGCGATGATTCGCACATCGACCTTTACGGGCACATGGCCGCCCACACGATAGAACTCCCCATCGGCCAGCACACGCAGCAGGCGAGTCTGCGTATCGGCAGGCATGTCACCGATTTCGTCGAGGAACAAGGTGCCGCCGTCCGCTTGCTCGAAGCGGCCGCGTCGCAGGTTGGCCGCGCCGGTGAAGGCGCCTTTTTCGTGGCCGAACAGCTCCGACTCCATCAGGTCCTTGGGTATGGCGGCCATGTTCAGGGCAATGAACGGTGAGGCCGCCCGCGGGCTGTGGCGGTGCAGGGCGTGGGCTACCAGCTCCTTGCCGGTACCGGACTCGCCATTGATCAGCACGGTGATGTTGGAGTGGCTCAGCCGCCCAATGGCACGGAACACCTCCTGCATCGCCGGGGCTTCACCGATGATTTCCGGCGTACGGGCCAGGGCCTGGGGCACATCGAGGCCTTGCTGCTCCTGCGCATGCTGGTTGGCGCGCTTTACCAGCGAGACCGCCTCATCGACATCGAACGGTTTGGGCAGGTATTCGAAAGCGCCCCCCTGGTACGACGCCACTGCGCTGTCCAGGTCGGAATGGGCGGTCATGATGATGACCGGCAGGCGCGGGTGTTGGTCGCGAATCTGTGCCAGCAGGTCGAGGCCGCTGGCGCCGGGCATGCGAATGTCGGAAATGATCACGTCCGGCTGCTGCCGGGCCAAGCGGCCCATCACGCCATCGGCGCTGTCGAAGCTCTGGGTGGTCATGCCCTCCTGTTGCAGGGCTTTTTCCAGGACCCAGCGGATGGAGCGATCATCGTCGACGATCCATACGGTTTCACTTCGGCTCATGAGGCGGTGGCTCCTTGTTCCAGCGGCAGGAAGATCGAAAAGGCGGTGTGGCCGGCGTGGCTTTCACACTCGATCAGGCCTTGGTGCTGACTGATGATGTTCTGGGTAATGGCCAGGCCCAACCCGGTACCGTCCGGGCGGCCACTGACCATGGGATAGAAGAGGGTGTCTTGCAGTTCACTGGGGATGCCGGGGCCGTTGTCGATGATCTCGACGCGGGCCACCAGTCGGTGGCGCACATGGCCGATGGTGAACTGGCGCATCGCGCGGCTGCGCAGGGTGATGCGGCCCAGGCGCAACTCGTTCTGTGAGCTGATCGCCTGCATCGCGTTGCGCACGATATTCAGTACCGCCTGGATCATCTGTTCGCGGTCGATCAGCACGTCCGGTAGGCTCGGGTCATAATCACGCACCAAAGTGATGCATCCTTGGCTTTCTGCGTCGACCAGGCTGCAGACCCGTTCAAGGACTTCGTGAATGTTGGTCATGGCCAGCGATGGCAGCTTGTTCGAACCGAGCATGCGATCGACCAGGTTGCGCAGGCGATCGGCCTCTTCGATGATCACGTTGGTGTAGTCGCGCAGGCCATCTTCGGGCAACTCCCGGGCCAGCAGTTGCGCCGCGCCACGGATGCCCCCCAGTGGGTTCTTGATCTCGTGGGCGAGGCCGCGGACCAGCATCTTGGTGGTTTCCTGCTTGCTCAGCTGGGCTTCTTCCTTGGTGATGCGCAGCAGGCGGTCACGCGGGTGTACCTCCAGCAACAGCAGGGTGTTGCCCTGGTGCAGGATGGGCGTCACGGCATAGTCAACGGTGATGGTCTGGCCGGTCAGCGAGGTCAATTGGGCTTCGCGCTTGGTGAACGGGTGCGCCTGCTCGACCGCCTGGCGCAGGGAGTTGAGCGCCTCGGACGATTCGGTGAACAGTTCGCTGATGAACTGCCCGTGGCTGCGCTGCCCACTCACGGCCAGGAGCATTTCCGCAGCCGGGTTCATGTACTCCAGGCGCAGCTCGGCGTTGAGCAAGAGCGTGGCGGTGGTCAGGTTGTCCAGAAGCAGACGGTGCTGTGCATCGCTGATGGTCATAAGGCGTCGTTGACCTCTTTTGGCGCTTGCCGGGCATGGCGGTGAGCGTGGCCGGCGCACTATGGATCTGCTCATGCCAGGCTCTTTGCGTAGAAAATGCAAGAAACAAACCAAGGCTCCGAAAAGAAGCGGGATTGCTTTATAAACCCCCGAAATTGCGCCTATTCGGACCAAAATGCACTGATTTGCCGTTCAACGTGACCTGTTTTGGGGTGCGGGGCGGGGCAGGCAACGTTGCATTGCACCAATATAGAGCATCGGTGCGCGTGGCGTATGGCGCCAAGGTGTTGGGGCGCTTCCGATCGGGACGGCTGGAAAAACAAAAACGGCCTTCATGAGAAGGCCGTTTCCGGGATTTCATCGGCGCAATGCGCCAATCAAATCAGCAGCTGTAGTACAGCTCGTATTCCAGTGGGTGCACGAAGGTACGGACCTTGATCTCTTCTTCGCTCTTCAGTTCGATGAAGGCATCGATGAAGTCGTCGGAGAACACGCCGCCCTTGGTCAGGAACGCACGGCCTTTATCCAGCTCTTCCAGAGCTTCTTTCAGGCTGCCGCAAACTTGCGGGATATCTTTCGCCTCTTCAGGCGGCAGGTCGTACAGGTTCTTGTCGGCAGCATCGCCTGGGTGGATCTTGTTCTGGATGCCGTCCAGGCCAGCCATCAGCAGGGCCGCGAAAGCCAGGTACGGGTTGGCCGATGGGTCCGGGAAGCGCGCTTCGATACGGCGGGCTTTAGGGCTGCCGACGTAAGGGATACGGATCGAGGCGGAACGGTTGCGTGCCGAGTAGGCCAGCATTACCGGGGCTTCGAAGCCTGGAACCAGGCGCTTGTAGGAGTTGGTCGACGGGTTGGTGAAGCCGTTCAGGGCCTTACCGTGCTTGATGATGCCGCCGATGAAGTACAGGGCGGTTTCGGACAGGCCGGCATAGCCTTCACCCGCGAAGGTGTTCTTGCCGTCTTTCCAGATCGACATGTGCACGTGCATGCCCGAGCCGTTGTCGCCGTACAGTGGCTTTGGCATGAAGGTGGCGGTACGGCCGTAGGCGTCGGCAACGTTGTGCACGACATATTTCAGGGCCTGTACTTCGTCAGCTTTCTTCACCAGGGTGTTGAACTTGACGCCGATTTCGTTCTGGCCGGCAGTCGCCACTTCGTGGTGGTGAACTTCGACGGTCTGGCCCATCTCTTCCAGTGCGTTGCACATGGCAGTACGGATTTCGTGGTCGTGGTCGAACGGCGGAACCGGGAAGTAGCCGCCTTTGACGCCAGGACGGTGGCCTTTGTTGCCGCCTTCTACGTCAGCGCCAGTCATCCACGAGCCTTGCTCGGAGAAGATCTTGAACATCGAGCCGGAGATGTCCGACTGGAACTTCACTTCGTCGAAGATGAAGAACTCAGGCTCTGGGCCGGCGAAGACGGTGTCACCGATGCCGGTGCTCTTGAGGTACTCTTCAGCGCGCTTGGCGATCGCACGCGGGTCGCGATCGTAGCCCTGCATGCTCGACGGGTCGACGATGTCACAGGTGATGATCAGGGTCGGCTCTTCGGTGAACGGGTCCAGTACGGCGGTATCGTCGACCGGCATCAGGATCATGTCGGAGGCTTCGATGCCTTTCCAGCCAGCGATGGAGGAGCCGTCGAACATCTTGCCGACTTCGAAGAAGTCTTCGTCCAGGCCATCACGCGCTGGCATGGTCACGTGATGCTGAGTGCCTTTGGTGTCCGTGAAACGCAGATCAATCCACTTGACGTCATGATCTTTGATGAGTTGAACCGACTTCGACATGTTGTCCTCCGGATGGTCTAGAGCGCGGTGGGCCGCTGCCCTGGAAAAAAGGGTGTTGCCGGGCGCGGATAGTCGGCCAAGCTTACCTGCCTCACAAGGGAGCAAATTGCATGCCAGTGCCCGAAAATGGCGAGGCCGGGATAAAAGGGGGCGTTTGCGGGCATTTGGCGGCGGTTTGGCGGGGAAAAACGCACCCTTACGAGGCGGCTTTTGCTGTGGGTGCACCAATAGCGTGCACAGATCGGGTTGTGTGCTTCCTTTAAGGGCCTCATCGCTGGCAAGCCAGCTCCCACACCCTAAGCGCAGTCTTGAGGCCTACCGACGTCCTGTAGATGCTGGCTTGCCGGCGATGAGGCCAGTACAGGCAATATAAATCCAACCTTCTGTACAAAAGTTGGTCAAATCCTGAGCAATTTCCGATATAATTCGCGCCCCTCATTTTTCGGCAGGCCCTGCGCGCGCTGTTAACCAATGAAACTTATCGTCAAAGTCTTCCCAGAAATCACCATCAAGAGCCGGCCGGTACGCAAGCGCTTCATCCGCCAGCTCGGCAAGAACATCCGCAACGTGCTCAAGGACCTCGACCCTGAGCTCGCGGTCGATGGTGTCTGGGACAACCTCGAAGTGGTCACCCGCGTCGAAGACGAAAAAGTCCAGCGCGAGATGATCGAGCGGCTCACCTGCACCCCGGGCATTACCCACTTCCTGCAGGTGGAGGAATACCCGCTCGGTGACTTCGACGATATCGTCGCCAAGTGCAAGCAGCACTTCGGCCACCTGCTGGCCGGCAAGTATTTCGCCGTGCGCTGCAAGCGCGGGGGCCACCATGACTTCACCTCGATGGACGTCGACCGCTACGTTGGCAGCCAGTTGCGCCAGCAGTGCGGCGCCGCTGGCATCGAGCTGAAGCAACCTGAAGTGACGGTGCGCATCGAAATCCGCAACCAGCGCCTGTACGTGATCCACAACCAGCACCAAGGCATCGGCGGCTACCCGCTGGGCGCCCTGGAGCAGACCTTGGTACTGATGTCCGGCGGTTTCGACTCCACCGTGGCGGCCTACCAGATGATGCGTCGCGGCCTGATGACCCATTTCTGCTTCTTCAACCTCGGCGGCCGTGCCCACGAACTGGGCGTGATGGAAGTGGCCCACTACCTGTGGAAAAAGTACGGCAGCAGCCAGCGCGTGCTGTTCATCAGCGTGCCGTTCGAAGAAGTGGTCGGCGAGATCCTCAACAAGGTCGACAACAGCTACATGGGCGTGACCCTCAAGCGCATGATGCTGCGCGGCGCTGCGCGCATGGCCGATCGTCTGGAAATCGATGCGCTGGTCACCGGCGAGGCGATTTCCCAGGTGTCCAGCCAGACGCTGCCGAACCTGTCGATCATCGACTCGGCCACCGACAAGCTGGTGCTGCGCCCATTGCTGGCCAGCCACAAGCAGGACATCATCGACCAGGCGACCGAAATCGGCACCGCCGACTTCGCCAAGCACATGCCTGAATATTGCGGCGTGATCTCGGTGAACCCGACCACCCATGCCAAGCGTCACCGCATGGAGCATGAAGAGAAGCAGTTCGACATGGCCGTGCTGGAGCGCGCCCTCGAACGTGCCAAGTTCATCTCGATCGACCACGTGATCGACGAGCTGGGCAAGGACGTGGAAATCGAGGAAGTAAGCGAAGCGCTGCCAGGCCAGATCGTGATCGACATCCGTCACCCTGACGCCCAGGAAGACGAGCCTTTGGTGCTCGAGGGTATCGAAGTTCAGGTGATGCCGTTCTACGCGATCAACAGCAAGTTCAAGCAGCTGGATGAAACCCGCCAGTACTTGCTGTATTGCGACAAAGGTGTGATGAGCCGATTGCACGCACACCACCTGCTCAGTGAGGGACATGCCAATGTGCGTGTTTATCGTCCGGCATAAGACCCCAGGGCTGTATGGCGGCAGCATCCGCCATCGCCCTCCCGACCGCCGGGCCCGCTGAGCCTTTTACCTTCATATTGGCCGCCTAGACTGGCGGCAACCGAATCCTCTGATCGAGATACAGTTGTGATCGAAAATCTGCGTAACATCGCCATCATCGCCCACGTTGACCATGGTAAAACCACCCTGGTCGACAAACTCCTGCGTCAGTCCGGCACCCTGGAACGTAACGAGCTCAACGACGAGCGCGTAATGGACTCCAACGACCAGGAAAAAGAGCGCGGGATTACCATTCTGGCGAAAAACACCGCCATCAACTGGAACGGCTACCACATCAACATCGTCGACACCCCCGGCCACGCCGACTTCGGTGGCGAGGTTGAGCGTGTAATGTCCATGGTCGACTCCGTGCTGCTGCTGGTCGACGCCCAGGACGGCCCTATGCCGCAAACCCGCTTCGTGACCAAGAAGGCCTTCGAAGCCGGCCTGAAGCCGATCGTCGTGATCAACAAGGTCGACCGTCCGGGCGCCCGTCCTGACTGGGTTCTGGACCAGATCTTCGACCTGTTCGACAACCTCGGTGCTACCGACGAGCAGCTGGACTTCAAAGTGGTCTACGCCTCGGCCCTGAACGGCATCGCCGGTCTGGACCACACCGCCATGGCCGAAGACATGACCCCGCTGTACCAGTCGATCGTCGACAACGTACCTGCGCCGGACGTTGACCGTGAAGGCCCGTTCCAGATGCAGATCTCGGCACTGGACTACAACAGCTTCCTGGGTGTTATCGGCGTTGGCCGTATCGCCCGTGGCCGCGTGAAGCCGAACACTCCGGTGGTCGCCATCGACACCAACGGCAAGAAGCGTAACGGCCGTATCCTCAAGCTGATGGGCCACCACGGCCTGCACCGTATCGACGTCGAAGAAGCCCAGGCTGGCGACATCGTCTGCATCAGCGGTTTCGACGAGCTGTTCATCTCCGACACCCTTTGCGACCCGACAGCCGTCGAAGCGATGAAGCCGCTGACCGTTGACGAGCCAACCGTTTCGATGACCTTCCAGGTCAACGACTCGCCGTTCTGCGGCAAGGAAGGCAAGTTCGTCACCAGCCGTAACATCAAGGACCGTCTGGACAAAGAGCTGCTGTACAACGTTGCTCTGCGCGTTCAGGAAACCGATTCCCCTGACAAGTTCAAGGTATCGGGCCGTGGTGAGCTGCACCTGTCGGTACTGATCGAAACCATGCGCCGTGAAGGCTTCGAGATGGCCGTAGGCCGTCCTGAAGTGATCATCCGCGAAGTCGGTGGCGTCAAGCAGGAACCGTTCGAGAACGTCACCATCGACATCCCTGAAGAATCCCAGGGCAAGGTCATGGAAGAAATGGGCCTGCGTAAAGGCGACCTGACCAATATGGTTCCGGATGGCAAGGGCCGTGTTCGCCTGGAGTACAACATTCCAGCCCGTGGCCTGATCGGCTTCCGTAACCAGTTCCTGACCCTGACCAACGGCGCAGGCATCCTGACCTCGATCTTCGATCGCTACGACACCATGAAGTCGGGCCAGATGTCCGGCCGCCTCAACGGCGTACTGGTTTCGGTCGAGACCGGCAAGGCACTGACCTACTCCCTGGAAACCCTGCAGGCGCGCGGCAAGCTGTTCGTCGAGCACGGCCAGGAGATCTACAACGGTCAGATCATCGGCCTGAACAGCCGTGACAACGACCTGGGCGTGAACCCGACCAAGGGCAAGAAGCTCGACAACATGCGTGCTTCGGGCAAAGACGAAGTCATCGCCCTGGTTCCGCCGGTTCGTCACACCCTCGAACAGGCTCTGGAATTCATCCAGGACGACGAGCTGTGCGAAGTCACGCCGAAGTCGATCCGTCTGCGCAAGAAGATCCTGGACGAAGGCGAGCGTACCCGCGCTGCCAAGAAAGCCAAGAACTGAGTTAGCTCAGGCTTAATGAAAACGCCCCTGGTCGAAAGGCCGGGGGCGTTTTTTTGTCTGGGCTTTTTGTATCGGCTGTACCGGCCTCATCGCCGGCAAGCCGGCTTCCACAGGTCCTTGCGCAACGATTTTGGGGCGGTGAGGCCAACGATCAGCGCGTGGCCGCCTTGGGCTTGTAAGCGCAATACCCCGGCCGCGGCCCCACCTTCGGGTGGTTCCGGCAAGTATCCGGGCGCTTGTCATAAATGGTGCACAGCCGGCTCTTGCGGTCCAAATACATGCAATCATCGTTGCTCATCCGGGTCAGGGTGAAGATCCCCGACTTCTGGTTGAAGCGTTCGATGATGCCTTCCTTCTGCAGGCGTTTGGCCACGTTCTTCGGCGGTTCGTCCTTTTCGAACTCATCCACCACGCCGATGCGGATCAGGTCTTTGATCTTCACTTCCACAGGCAGGGTGCAGCAGGTCGAATGGCAGCCCCCGCACATGTGGCTGGCATAGCGCTGCCAGGTTTCCAGGCGGTCGACTTCGGCTGCGGCAATCAGGGTCGTTTTCATCGTTATAGGTGGCGGATCACGGTCTTGGGGCGCGCGATCATACCGGAGTTGTTCAATTTGTGAACAACCTTTTGCCGGATTGGCCAAGCCGGCATGAAAACTGCGAACCGAGGCTGTCACTCCCTGTCGAAGGGTCTAGTCTCAACACTCTCCCGCCGCTTTTGCCAATTTGCCCGAGGATGCCGCATGTCCCAGGAACCCAAAGCACGTGACGCCGAGGTGGCCGACTTTCGCGCCGCTGTACTGGACAAGCTGACCTACGCGGTCGGCAAGGACCCGGAGCACGCCTTTGACCACGACTGGTTCGAGGCCATTGCCCTGGCTGCCCGTGATCACATGGTCGATCACTGGATGGATCACACCCGTCAGGCCTACCGGCGCAGCCAGAAACGGGTCTATTACCTCTCTCTGGAGTTTCTCATCGGGCGCCTGCTCTACGACAGCCTGAGCAACCTTGGCCTGCTGGACATCGCCCGTGATGCGCTGGAGGGGTTGGACGTGGACCTGGAGCGCATCCGCCTGCTGGAACCGGACGCCGCACTGGGCAATGGTGGCCTGGGCCGTCTGGCCGCCTGTTTCATGGAGAGCATGTCGACGCTGGGCATCGCCGCCCACGGCTACGGCATCCGCTATGAGCACGGGCTGTTCCGCCAGGCCATGGTCGACGGATGGCAGCAGGAACAGACCGAAAATTGGCTGGATTTCGGCAACCCTTGGGAGTTCGAGCGCGCCGAGGTGATCTACCCGATCAGTTTCGGCGGCAGCGTCGAAACGGTGCAAGATACCCATGGTCAGCAACGTCAGGTGTGGTGGCCGGGCGAGACGGTACGTGCGGTGGCCTACGACACGCCAGTGGTCGGCTGGCGGGGCTCCAGCGTCAACACCTTGCGCCTGTGGCGTGCGCGGGCGCTGGAAGAGCTGCACCTGGAGCGCTTCAATGCCGGCGACCACCTTGGCGCGGTGGCCGAAGTGGCTCGCGCCGAGAGCATCTCGCGGGTGCTGTACCCGGCCGACAGCACAGAAGCGGGGCAGGAACTGCGCCTGCGCCAGGAATACTTCTTCGTCTCGGCGTCGCTGCAGGACCTGCTGCGACGCCACCTGAACATGCACAAGGACTTGCTCAACCTGCCGGATGCTGCGGCCATCCAGCTCAACGACACGCACCCGTCGATTGCCGTGGCCGAATTGATGCGGCTGTTGGTCGACCAGCATGAAATCCCGTGGGAAAAAGCCTGGGAGCTGACCGTCGGCACCCTGGCCTACACCAACCACACGCTGCTGCCAGAAGCGCTGGAAACGTGGCCGGTGGCCCTGATGGAGCGCATGCTGCCGCGGCACATGCAGATCATCTACCTGATCAATGCCTACCATATCGATGCCCTGCGCGCGAAAGGCCTGCATGACTTCGACGTGCTGCGGGCGGTGTCGCTGATCGAGGAAGACAACGGCCGCCGGGTGCGCATGGGCAACCTTGCGTTTCTCGGCTCGCACAGCGTCAACGGGGTATCGGCGCTGCACAGCAAGCTGATGAAAAGCACGGTGTTCTCCGAGTTGCACAAGCTCTACCCCCAGCGCATCAACAACAAGACCAACGGCATTACCTTCCGCCGCTGGCTGTACCAGTCCAACCCGCAGTTGACGGCGATGCTGGTGGATGCCCTGGGCCCAGAGTTGCTTGACGACCCGCAAGGGCGCCTGGCCAACCTGGTGCCGTTCGCCGACAAGGGCGGCTTCCTCAAGCAGTTCGCCGCGCAGCGCCTGCACAGCAAGCGCGCGTTGGCCAGCATCATCCAGGAGCGGGTGGGCGTTACGGTCAACCCTGAGGCGCTGTTCGATGTGCAGGTCAAGCGCATCCACGAGTACAAGCGCCAGCTGCTCAATCTGCTGCACACCGTGGCGCTGTACCAGGCCATCCGTAACGACCCGGGCACCAACTGGGTGCCGCGGGTGAAGATCTTTGCCGGCAAGGCCGCAGCCAGCTACCACCAGGCCAAGCTGATCATCAAGCTGGCCAATGACATCGCCCGGGTGGTCAACAACGACCCTACCGTGCGCGGCCTGCTCAAGGTGGTGTTCCTGCCCAACTACAACGTCAGCCTGGCCGAGAGCATCATCCCGGCGGCGGACCTGTCGGAGCAGATTTCCACGGCCGGCTACGAGGCGTCGGGCACCAGCAACATGAAGTTCGGGCTCAATGGTGCACTCACCATTGGTACCCTCGATGGCGCCAACGTCGAGATGTGCGAACAGGTGGGTGCCGACAACATGTTCATTTTCGGCCTGACCGCGCAGCAGGTGGAGGCGCGCAAGCGTGACGGTGATTTTGGTGCCGTGGCCGCGATAGCCGTCTCCCACCGCTTGAACGATGTGCTGCAGGCGATCCGCAGTGGCGTGTTCTCCCCCGATGATCCGTCGCGCTATGCCGGGCTGATCGACGGGCTGGTGGCTTACGACCGCTTCCTGGTCTGTGCCGACTTCGATGCTTACTGGGATGCCCAGCGGCGGGTGGAGGAGTTGTGGCATACGCCGCAGGCGTGGTGGCGGATGGCGGTGCTCAACACCGCGCGAATGGGGTGGTTCTCTTCGGACCGGACCATTCGCGAGTATGCGACCGAGATCTGGAAGGTGCTGGATTGAGGCTTGGGGCCGCACAGCGGCCCCACCTGACCATCGGCCTGGTGAGCGCTGAACTACCGACCTGTTGTGCCGTCTGACTGCCCAGGCGTGTCTCTTTACTCGCTAGCATTGAACTCTCCCTGTAAACTGCGGGGGTTTTTCTCCCCCATCCTTTCGGAGCCATACATGTCCCGCGTTACCTTGAGTCGCTATCTGATTGAGCAGACCCGCAGCAACAATACCCCTGCCGATCTGCGCTTCCTGATCGAAGTGGTGGCGCGTGCGTGCAAGGAAATCAGCCATCACGTGTCCAAGGGCGCCCTTGGCGGCGTGCTGGGCAGCATGGGCACTGAAAACGTGCAGGGCGAAGTGCAGAAGAAGCTCGACGTGATTTCCAACGATATCCTGCTCGAGGCCAACGAGTGGGGCGGCCACCTGGCCGGCATGGCGTCCGAGGAAATGGACAACGCCTACCAGATCCCGGGCCGATACCCCAAAGGTGCCTACCTGCTGGTCTTCGACCCGCTGGACGGCTCGTCGAACATCGACGTCAACGTTTCGGTCGGCACCATCTTCTCGGTACTGCGTTGCCCTAACGAATACCTGAGCCAGAACGAAACCCTGAACGAAAACGCCTTCCTGCAGCCAGGTACCGAGCAGGTCGCCGCCGGTTATGCCATCTATGGCCCGCAGACCATGCTGATCCTGACCCTGGGCAACGGCGTCAAGGGTTTCACCCTGGACCGTGAGCTGGGCAGCTTCGTGCTGACCCACGAAAACATCCAGGTCCCGGCAACCACCGCCGAGTTCGCCATCAACATGTCCAACCAGCGCCACTGGGAAGCCCCGGTCCAGCGCTACGTGGGCGAGCTGCTGGCCGGTGAGACCGGGCCGCTGAAAAAGAACTACAACATGCGCTGGATCGCCTCGATGGTGGCCGACGTGCACCGTATCCTGACCCGTGGCGGTCTGTTCATGTACCCGCGCGACGCCCGCGAGCCGAGCAAGCCGGGCAAGCTGCGCCTGATGTACGAAGCCAACCCGATGTCGTTCATCATCGAGCAGGCCGGCGGCGCTTCTACCAACGGTTACGAACGCATCCTCGACATCAAGCCAGAGAGCCTGCACCAGCGTGTATCGGTGATTCTCGGCTCGAAGGAAGAGGTCGAGCGCGTCACCGCCTATCACAAGGAGTAAATCATGCTCGCACCTTGGCAGCCGTTGCTGGAGTGGTGGTTCGGTTGGGGCACCAGTCCCCAGGCCGTGGCTGACGAGAAGAGCACGCTGTGGTTCGGCAAGCATCACGATGCCGAAGCCCAGGCGCTGTTTGGCGAGCTCGTCGAGCATGCCCTGGCGGGTGGGCTCGAGGAGTGGCAGCAAAGCCCTCAGGGCTGGCTCGGCCTGTTGATACTGCTGGACCAGCTGCCGCGCATGATCTACCGCGACACGCCGCGCGCTTTCGAGGGCGACCGGCGTGCCCAGGTGGTGGCCATGCAGGGGCTGCAGAAGGGCTGGGATTACCAGTTGCTGCCGATCCAGCGGGTATTCGTGCTGCTGGTGCTGGAGCATGCCGAGGTGCTGGACTGGCAGAACCTGTGCGTTGAGCGGTACCAGGTGCTGCTGGATGAGCAGCCCGAGGCCAACCGTCGGTTGTTCGAAGGGTTCCTCGACTATGCCGAGCAGCACCAGCGGGTGATTGCCCGGTTCGGGCGCTTCCCGCATCGCAATCTGTTGCTGGAGCGGCCGAGCACCAGTGAAGAGATGGACTTTTTGCTGGAGCCTGGCTCCAGGTTTTGAGTGATGAATGGGGCCGCAAAGCGGCCCCGTTCGTTTCAGGTCCTGAAACTCCCTACCAGGTGCTTCAACCGTTCGACCTGGTGTTCAAGGTCGGTGCAGGCACGCAAGGTGCTCTGCAGGTTCTGCACTCCTTCCTGGTTCAGCGTATTGATCTCGGTGATGTCGACATTGATCGACTCGACCACCGCCGTCTGCTCCTCGGTAGCGGTAGCCACTGACTGGTTCATGCCATCGATTTCGCCAATACGCTGGGTCACGCTGCCCAGGCGCTCACCGGCCTGGTTGGCAATCCCGACGCTCTGGTCGCTGTGCTCACGGCTCTGGTTCATGGTGCTGACGGCCATCTGGGCACCGGCCTGCAATTCCTCGATCAGGCGCTGGACCTGCTGCGCCGACTCCTGAGTGCGGTGCGCCAGGTTGCGGACTTCGTCGGCGACCACGGCAAAACCACGGCCGGCTTCACCGGCACGGGCCGCCTCGATCGCGGCATTCAGGGCCAGCAGGTTGGTCTGCTGGGAAATGCCGCTGATCACATCGAGAATCTGGCCGATGTTGGCGGTGTGGGCATTGAGCGTTTCGATGTTGCCGCATGAATCGCTGATGCGCGCCGACAGCTGGTTCATCACATCGATGGTGCGCCCGACCACCTGCTGGCCGTCTTCGGCCAGGCCGCGTGCCTCACTGGAGTGTTGCGAAGCCAGCGCTGCGTTCTGGGCGATCTCCTGGGCTGCGGCACCCAGCTGGTTGATGGCCGCGGCCACGCTGTTGGTGCGGCTGGACTGCTGGTCGGCGTTGTAGATCGAGGCATTCGAGGCGCTCACCACCTGCGTGGCCACCGCATTGACTTGGCCAGTGGCCGAGGCCACTTCGCGGATCGATTCGTGAATACGCTCGACGAAACGGTTGAACGACTGGCCAAGGCTGCCGAACTCGTCCGGCGCGTGGATGGCCACGCGCCGGGTCAGGTCACCTTCGCCTTCGGCAATGTCATGCATGGCGCGACCCATCAGGTGCAAGGGCTCCATCAACACGCGGATCAGCAGACCGAGCAGGGCGATGATGACCAGTATCGCGATCAGCGTCGCGACGATGGCCGAGGTACGCAGCTCGCTGAGCATGGCGAATGCCGCGTCCTGGTCGACCACAAGGGCCACGTACCAGTCCGCTGAGGGCACGCCGTCGACGTGGGTGAAACTGATGAACTGCTTGCGCCCATCCAGCTCGACTTCCTTGAGGCCGCTGCTGATGTGCGGCGTGTTGCCTGGGTAGGCATCCGCCAAGGGCTTGAGCGCCTGCCGACCAACGGTGTAGAACGAAAAAGGCCTGTCAGGGAACCAGGGACCGTTTTTCCCGTCGAAGGTCCCTGCAGGCCTCTCGCCTGCATCCACCTTTCAGGAGTGTTCCTTCATGTCGTTGCGTTCCCTCGCCCTGTTGTCCCTGTGCGTCATCCTGACTGCGTGCAGCAAGATCAATCAGGAAAACTATTCCAAGCTCAAGGCCGGCATGAACAAGGCCGAGGTCGAGCAACTGCTCGGCACGCCCACCGAGTGCTCCGGCGCACTGGGCATGAGCAGCTGTACCTGGGGGGACGAAAAGAGCTTCATCAGCGTGCAGTATGCGGCTGACAAAGTACTGATGTATTCAGGGCAGGGCCTCAAATGACGCGTCTGCACCTGCTGCTGGGGTTGTGCCTGGTGATGCTGCTGGGTGGCTGCGCCACGTCGGCCAACGACCCGTTGGCACCCAAGACCGCCGGCGATATCGACCTCAAGCGCTACCAGGGCAAATGGTACGAGCTGGCGCGCTTGCCCATGCCTTACCAGAGCGAATGCGCCCAGTCCGAGGCGCATTACAACCTCAAGCCTGATGGTTCGTACGGGGTGCTGAGCCGCTGCCGCACCATGGGTGACGAATGGCTGCGCGCCGAGGGGCATGCCAACATCCAGCAGCCGGGGCATACCGACAGGTTGTGGGTGGAGTTCGACAACTGGTTCACCCGCCTGGTACCGGGCCTGACCAAGGGCGAATACTGGATCCTGTACGTGGACGACCGCTACCGCACGGCCATTGTCGGCAGCCCCGACCGCAAGTACCTGTGGATACTGTCGCGTACGCCGACCCTGCCGGCATGGGAGCGCGAGAGCCTGCTGGCCAAGGCACGTCAACAGGGCTACGACACCAGCCGCTTGATCTGGCGCATGGCGGACAAGCAGATCGTGCAGATGCATTGAGGCCTTAGGGGGCCGCTTTGCGGCCCTTTTGTCGTCAGCCCAATAACTGTCGCAACACCTCGACATACGCCCGAGCGCTTTCCTCTTCTTGCCCGTGGCGCCCCTGGCGCACCACCCACTGCCCGTTGACCATCACATCGCGTACCTGGCGGTCGCTCCCGGCAAACAGCCAGCGGTTGAGAATTGCATCTTCGTCGGCCGTGGCGATATACGGGTCTTGCCCATCCAGCACCAGCCAGTCGGCACGTTTGCCCACGGCCAGCTCACCCACGGGCTGCCCCAATGCCTGAGCCCCACCCATCAGTGCCGCGTCATACAGGGTGCGGCCAACCATCGGCTGATCTTCGCGATAAAGCCGGTTGCGCCGCTGGTCACGAAGGCGCTGGCCATATTCGAGCCAACGCAGCTCTTCGACCACGCTCAGCGATACATGGCTGTCAGAGCCGATACCCATCCGGCCACCCTGGCTCAGGTAGTCCACTGCCGGGAAAATCCCGTCACCCAGGTTGGCTTCGGTGGTCAGGCACAGCCCGGCCACCGCGCCACTGCCGGCCATGGCCGCCACTTCGTCAGCCTGCGCGTGGGTGGCATGCACCAGGCACCAGCGCGCATCGACCTGCACATGCTCATACAGCCACTGCAGCGGGCGCAGGCCGCTCCAGGCCAGGCAGTCGTCGACTTCCTTCTGTTGCTCGGCGATATGAATATGAATCGGACATTGCTGATTGCCCGCTGCCAGTACCTGGGCAATCTGCCCCGGTGTAACCGCCCGCAGCGAGTGGAAGCACAAGCCCAGCTGCTGCGCGGGTTGTGCAGCGATTGTCGCAGCGAGTTGCGCGTGCAATTGCAGGTACTGCTCGGTGGAATTGATGAAGCGCCGCTGCCCCTCGCTGGGCGGCTGGCCACCGAAGCCGGCATGGCTGTACAGCACCGGCAGCAGGGTCAGGCCGATACCGCTGCTGGCCGCCGCCGCGCTGATGCGGCGGGACAGCTCGGCTGGGTCGGCATAGGCCTTGCCCGCCTGGTCATGGTGCACGTAGTGGAACTCGGCCACCGAGGTGTAACCGGCCTTGAGCATCTCGATGTACAGCTGGCGGGCGATGACCTGCAGTTGCTCCGGGGTGATCTTGCCGACCAGGCGATACATCAGTTCGCGCCAGGTCCAGAAACTGTCGTTGGGGTTGCCCGCGACTTCTGCCAGGCCGGCCATTGCGCGTTGAAAGGCATGCGAGTGCAGGTTGGGCATGCCGGGCAGAAGTGGCCCGGCCAGCCGTTCGGCGCCGTCGGCCGAAGCGCCGGACTCGATGTGGGTCATTGTGCCATCGCTGGCGACCTCGATTCGGACATCGCTGGCCCAACCATCGGGCAGCAGGGCGCATTCGGCGAAGTAGGCGGACATCTGTGAAATCCTGTTATGGCTGACTTGTATATACATATACAGTTGTTTGCCTGCTGGGTAAACTGCGGCAAGCTACCGCCCATTCAATCGCACAAGGATCCAACGCCGTGCCGACACCTCCTGTCTCCGCGCTGGTTGCCCAGATGGGCGAGGGCCCGGCGCCGCTGTACGCGCGGGTCAAACAGATGATCATCCAGCAGATCGACAACGGCAGCTGGCCGCCCCATCACCGGGTCCCTTCGGAGAGCGAACTGGTCAGCCAGCTGGGATTCAGCCGCATGACCATCAACCGCGCCCTGCGTGAGCTCACTGCCGAAGGCCTGCTGGTGCGCATGCAGGGGGTAGGGACATTCGTGGCCGAACCCAAGAGCCGCTCGGCGTTGTTCGAAGTCAACAACATCGCCGACGAGATTGCCGCGCGTGGCCACCAGCATAGCTGCCAGGTGATCACCCTTGCTGAAGAAGCGGCCGGTTCCGAGCGCGCTCTGGCACTGGACATGCGCGAAGGCCAGCGGGTGTTCCATTCGCTTATCGTGCATTACGAAAACGGCATCCCGGTGCAAATCGAGGACCGCTACGTCAACGCGGCGATCGCGCCCGACTACCTCAAGCAGGATTTCACTCGGCAGACGCCTTACGCCTACTTGTCCCAGGTCGCACCGCTGACCGAGGGTGAGCATGTGGTCGAGGCGATCCTGGCCGAGCCCCACGAGTGCCAACTGCTGCAGATCGAGCGGGGCGAGCCTTGCCTGCTGATTCGCCGCCGTACCTGGTCCGGTCGCCAGCCGGTGACGGCCGCGCGGTTGATCCACCCCGGCTCCCGTCATCGCCTGGAAGGACGTTTCAGCAAATGAACCCGTTGCAGTTGTTGCGTGCGCAGGACTACCCGCGGATGCCGTGGAAGAACGGCGGCGGCTTCACCGAGGAAATCACCCGCGACAGTGGCGAGGGCCTGGAGGGGTTCGGCTGGCGCCTGTCGATTGCGGATATCGAAGCGTCTGGTGGTTTCTCGATGTTTGCGGGCTACCAGCGGATCATCACGGTCTTGCAGGGGGATGGCATGCGCCTGCTGGTCGACGGGCAGGCCAGCCGGCCGCTGTTACCGTTCGACGCCTTCGCTTTCGCTGGCGAGAGCCAGGTCAGTTGCAAGCTGCTGGGTGAGAGGATTCGTGATTTCAACCTGATCTACTCGCCGCAGCGCTATCGCGCGCGCTTGCAGTGGTTCGATGGTACCAGCCGGTTGTTCAGTTCGGCGTCGACTGTGCTGCTGTTTTCGGGCAGTAACCAGGTTGAGGTGCAGTTGGCCGGGCATGGTTTGGAGCGGCTGGGCTTGTATGACTGCCTGCGGCTCGAGGGGAACGACACGCTGCTGGAGTTGCAGGTTCAGGGGCGGTTCTGCCTGATCGAGCTGATTCCAACCTGAGCTGGCTGAGGCTGCTGTGCAGCCCTTTCGCGACACAAGGCCGCTCCGGAAACCGCGCCCGTCTGGGCAAACGCGATCTGTGTAGGAGCGGCCTTGTGTCGCGAAAGGGCCGCGCAGCGGCCCCGGTTTTCTCCAGGCTGTTCAAAAGCGGTCCCACTATTTTGGTTGTCCATGCTTGTACATACAAGTAAAGGTGTGTTTGTATATCCAACACGACACACCTGCCCGCGGACGACCGCAGAGGACCCTTCCCGTGACCGACAACAATAAATACCGTGACGTTGAAATCCGTGCCCCACGTGGCAACACGCTGACCGCCAAAAGCTGGCTGACCGAAGCGCCACTGCGCATGCTGATGAACAACCTCGACCCGCAGGTCGCAGAAAACCCCAAGGAACTGGTGGTTTACGGTGGTATCGGTCGCGCCGCCCGCAACTGGGCCTGCTACGACAAGATCGTCGAAACCCTGACCCGCCTGGAAGATGACGAAACCCTGCTGGTGCAGTCGGGCAAACCGGTCGGGGTATTCAAAACCCACAGCAACGCTCCACGCGTTCTGATCGCCAACTCCAACCTGGTGCCGCACTGGGCCAACTGGGAACACTTCAACGAACTGGACGCCAAGGGCCTGGCCATGTACGGCCAGATGACCGCCGGCAGCTGGATCTACATCGGCAGCCAAGGCATCGTCCAGGGCACCTATGAAACCTTCGTCGAGGCCGGCCGCCAGCACTACGGTGGCAGCCTCAAAGGCAAGTGGGTACTGACTGCAGGCCTTGGCGGCATGGGCGGCGCCCAGCCCCTGGCCGCGACCTTGGCCGGCGCCTGCTCGCTGAACATCGAATGCCAGCAGAGCCGTATCGATTTCCGCCTCCAAACCCGCTACGTCGACGAGCAGGCCAAAGACCTCGATGACGCCCTGGCGCGCATCGCCAAGTACACCGCCGAAGGCAAGGCCATCTCCATTGCCCTGCATGGCAACGCCGCAGAAGTCCTGCCGGAGCTGGTCAAGCGTGGTGTGCGCCCGGACATGGTCACCGACCAGACCAGCGCCCACGACCCGCTCAACGGCTACCTGCCGGCCGGCTGGACCTGGGAGCAGTACCGTGACCGCGCGCAGACCGAGCCGGCTGCCGTGGTCAAGGCTGCCAAGCAGACCATGGCCGTGCACGTACAAGCCATGCTCGACTTCCAGAAGCAGGGCATTCCGACTTTCGACTACGGTAACAACATCCGCCAGATGGCCAAGGAAGAGGGCGTAGCCAACGCGTTCGATTTCCCAGGCTTCGTACCGGCATACATCCGCCCGCTGTTCTGCCGCGGCGTGGGGCCGTTCCGCTGGGCTGCGCTGTCCGGCGAAGCCGAGGATATCTACAAGACCGATGCCAAGGTCAAGGAACTGATCCCCGACGACGCCCACTTGCACCGCTGGCTGGACATGGCCCGTGAGCGCATCAGCTTCCAGGGCCTGCCAGCGCGCATCTGCTGGGTTGGCCTGGGCCTTCGCGCCAAGCTGGGCCTGGCCTTCAACGAAATGGTACGCAGCGGCGAGCTGTCGGCGCCGATCGTCATCGGCCGTGACCACCTGGACTCAGGCTCCGTATCGAGCCCCAACCGTGAAACCGAATCGATGCGTGACGGTTCTGACGCCGTCTCCGACTGGCCGTTGCTCAACGCCTTGCTCAACACTGCCAGCGGCGCTACCTGGGTTTCGCTGCATCACGGTGGTGGGGTAGGCATGGGCTTCTCGCAGCACTCGGGCATGGTCATCGTCTGCGATGGTACCGATGAAGCCGCTGCACGCATCGCCCGCGTGCTGACCAACGACCCGGGCACCGGTGTCATGCGCCACGCCGACGCCGGCTACGACATCGCCGTGGACTGCGCCAAGGAACAAGGCCTCGACCTGCCAATGATCACAGGCTGATCGCTGCACTTTGACCGATACTGAACAACAAGAAAGGGCCTGCGGGCCCTGACAGAATGGAGTAGCGAAGTGACCGAACTGACCCTCAAGCCTGGCACCCTGACCCTGGCCCAGCTGCGCGCAATCCACGCCGCACCCGTGCGCCTGCGCTTGGACGCCAGCGCCGATCAGCCGATCAACGACAGCGTCGCCTGCGTCGAACAGATCCTTGCCGAAGACCGCACGGCCTACGGTATCAACACCGGCTTCGGCCTGCTGGCTTCGACCCGTATTGCCAGCCATGACCTGGAAAACCTGCAGCGCTCGCTGGTGCTGTCCCACGCCGCCGGTATCGGCGCGCCGCTGGACGACGACCTGGTGCGGCTGATCATGGTGCTCAAGATCAACAGCCTCAGCCGTGGTTTCTCCGGCATCCGGCGCAAGGTGATCGATGCGCTGATCGCCTTGGTCAACGCTGAAGTCTATCCGCATATACCACTCAAAGGCTCTGTCGGCGCCTCCGGCGACCTGGCACCGCTGGCGCACATGTCGCTGGTGCTGCTCGGCGAAGGCAAGGCACGGTACAAGGGCCAATGGCTGTCGGCCACTGAAGCCTTGGCCGTCGCTGGCCTGGAGCCACTGACCCTGGCCGCCAAAGAGGGCCTGGCGCTGCTCAATGGCACCCAGGCGTCCTCGGCTTACGCCTTGCGCGGCCTGTTCTACGCCGAAGACCTGTACGCCGCCGCCATCGCCTGCGGTGGTCTGACCGTTGAAGCGGCACTGGGCTCGCGTGCGCCATTCGATGCACGGGTGCATGCCGTGCGTGGTCAGCGGGGCCAGATCGATACCGCCGCCTGTTTCCGCGAACTGCTGGGTGATACCAGCGAGATTTCCCAATCGCACAAGAACTGCGACAAGGTTCAGGACCCGTACTCGCTGCGTTGCCAGCCGCAGGTCATGGGCGCCTGCCTCACCCAGTTGCGCCAGGCCGCCGAAGTGCTCGGCATCGAGGCCAACGCGGTGTCGGACAACCCGCTGGTGTTCGCTGCCGAGGGCGATGTGATCTCGGGTGGCAACTTCCACGCAGAGCCTGTAGCCATGGCCGCTGACAACCTGGCCCTGGCCATCGCCGAAATCGGCTCGCTGAGCGAGCGCCGCATTTCGTTGATGATGGATAAGCACATGTCGCAGCTGCCGCCATTCCTGGTGGAAAACGGTGGGGTCAACTCCGGCTTCATGATCGCTCAGGTCACGGCTGCGGCCCTGGCCAGCGAGAACAAGGCCCTGTCGCACCCCCACAGCGTCGACAGCCTGCCCACCTCGGCCAACCAGGAAGACCACGTGTCGATGGCCCCGGCTGCAGGCAAGCGCCTGTGGGAAATGGCCGAGAACACCCGCGGCGTGCTGGCCATCGAATGGCTGGGCGCCTGCCAGGGGCTGGACCTGCGCAAGGGGCTCAAGACCTCGGCCAAGCTGGAGCAGGCGCGCCAGGCGCTGCGCAGCGAAGTGCCGCACTACGACCGTGACCGTTTCTTTGCGCCGGATATCGAAAAGGCCGTCGAGCTGTTGGCCAAGGGCAGCCTGACCGGCCTGCTGCCGGCAGGCGTTCTGCCCAGCCTGTGATGCCTTTGGGGCCGCCATGCGGCCCATTCGATCTCACGACCACAAAAACAAGATCAGGACGTGACATGCAACAAGCTCAAGGTCTCAAGCGTGGGCTATCGGCCCGCCACATCCGTTTCATGGCGCTCGGTTCCGCAATCGGTACCGGGCTTTTCTACGGTTCGGCCTCTGCCATCCAGATGGCCGGGCCGGCCGTGCTGCTGGCCTACCTGATTGGCGGCGCAGCCGTGTTCATGGTCATGCGCGCCCTCGGCGAGATGGCCGTGCACAACCCGGTCGCCGGCTCCTTCGGCCATTACGCCACCACCTACCTCGGCCCCATGGCCGGCTTCATCCTCGGTTGGACCTACGCCTTCGAAATGGTCATCGTCGCCATCGCCGATGTCACCGCCTTTGGCATCTACATGGGCTTCTGGTTTCCTGAAGTGGCCCGCTGGATCTGGGTGCTGGGCATCGTCTTCCTGATCGGCGGCCTGAACCTGTGCAACGTCAAGGTGTTCGGCGAGATGGAGTTCTGGCTGTCGCTGCTCAAGGTCGGTGCCATCGTCGCGATGATCCTTGCCGGCCTTGGCATCATGGCCTTCGGCTTCAGCCAGGTTGGCACCGGGCATGCGGTCGGTTTGAGCAACCTGGTCGAGCACGGCGGCTTCATGCCCAATGGCGTCGGCGGCTTGATCGCGTCCTTCGCGGTGGTCATGTTCGCCTTCGGCGGCATCGAAACCATCGGCGTCACTGCCGGTGAGGCCAAGGACCCGCAACGGATCATCCCCAGGGCCATCAATGCCGTGCCGTTGCGTATCCTGCTGTTCTACGTACTGACCCTGTTCGTGCTGATGTGCCTTTACCCGTGGCCGCAGATCGGCAGCGAAGGTAGCCCCTTCGTGCAGATATTCAGCAACCTGGGCATCGGATCGGCGGCGGCAGTGCTCAACGTCGTGGTGATTTCCGCTGCGGTTTCTGCCATCAACAGTGACATCTTCGGCGCGGGTCGCATGATGTACGGCCTGGCCCAGCAAGGCCATGCGCCACGCGGCTTCAGCCAGCTGTCCAGGCACGGAGTGCCGTGGATGACCGTGGTGGTGATGGGGGCTGCGCTGTTGATTGGCGTGGTGCTCAACTACCTGATCCCCGAGAACGTGTTTCTGCTGATCGCGTCCATCGCCACGTTCGCCACCGTGTGGGTGTGGTTGATGATCCTGGTTACCCAGGTTGCCATGCGCCGCAGCATGAGCCGCGAGGAAGCGGCCCGGCTCAAGTTCCCGGTACCGTTCTGGCCCTACGGCCCGGCCATGGCCATTGCGTTCATGGTGTTCATCTTTGGCGTGCTCGGTTACTTCCCCGATACACAGGCAGCGTTGCTTGTCGGTGTGATCTGGGTGGTGTTCCTGGTTGCGTCCTACCTGTTGTGGTGCAAGCCGCGAGCAGGGCAGGGCGAGGTGGCCCAGGCAGCGGCCGAGCTGCATCGCTAGTTCAGGAGATTGCATATGAGAACCCTCTGGCAGCACTGCCATGTGGCAACCATGGTGGACGGCCGTTACTCGATCATCGAGGACGCAGCGATCGTTACCAGCGGCGGCGTGATCGAATGGCTCGGCCCACGTAGCGAAATGCGGCCGGTCGAGGCGCAACGTACGGTTGACCTGGGCAATGCCTGGGTCACCCCCGGGATGATCGACTGCCACACCCACGCCGTGTTCGGTGGCAACCGCAGTGGCGAGTTCGAGCAGCGCTTGCAGGGTGTAGGTTATGCCGAAATCGCTGCGCAAGGCGGGGGCATCGCCAGTACCGTGCGGGCCACCCGCGCGGCCAGCGAGGATGAGCTGTTCGCCAGTGCCCGCGAGCGGGTACAGGCGCTGATGCGCGATGGTGTAACCACAATCGAAATCAAGTCCGGCTACGGCCTGGACCTGGCCAACGAGCGCAAGATGCTGCGTGTGGCCAGGCGCCTGGCCGACGAATTGCCGGTTGCTGTGCGCGCTACCTGCCTGGCCGCCCACGCCTTGCCGCCGGAATATGCCGGTCGCGCCGACGACTACATTGCGCATATCTGCGACCAGATGCTGCCTGCACTCGCCGCCGAGGGGTTGGTGGACGCCGTGGACGCGTTTTGCGAGCACCTGGCGTTTTCCCCGGCGCAGGTCGAGCGGGTGTTCATCAAGGCCCGCGAACTGGGCTTGCCGGTCAAGCTGCACGCCGAGCAGCTCTCGTCGCTGCACGGCTCCAGCCTGGCAGCGCGCTACCAGGCGCTGTCGGCCGACCACCTGGAATTCATGACCGAGGAAGACGCCGTGGCCATGGCCGAGGCTGGCACTGTCGCCGTGCTGCTGCCCGGCGCGTTCTACTTCCTGCGCGAAACCCAACTGCCTCCAATGGACGCCTTGCGCCGCCACGGCGTGAGGATTGCCCTTGCCAGCGACCTCAATCCTGGCACATCGCCAGGTCTGTCGCTGCGGCTGATGCTGAACATGGGGTGCACGCTGTTTCGCATGACGCCGGAAGAAGCCCTGGCTGGCGTTACCATCCATGCCGCCACGGCGCTGGGCATGGGCGACACCCATGGTTCGCTGGAGGTCGGCAAGGTGGCGGACTTTGTCGCCTGGCAGATCGAGCGCCCCGCCGACCTGGCCTATTGGCTGGGCGGCGACCTGCCCAAGCGCGTGGTGCGCAAAGGCCATGAAATATCCCACTGAGCGAGGCGAGATGGACAAGGTACTGAGCTTCCACCAGGGCCGTTTGCCCCTGCTGATCAGCATGCCCCATGCGGGGCTCAAGCTGACCCCGGCCGTGCGCGACGGCCTGGTCGACGAGGCGCGCAGCCTGCCGGACACCGACTGGCATATCCCGCGCCTCTACGATTTCGCCCATGAGCTGGGGGCCAGTGTGGTGGCGGCAGAGTATTCGCGCTTCGTCATCGACCTTAACCGGCCGGATGACGACACGCCTTTGTACGCAGGTGCAACCACGGGCCTGTATCCGGCCACACTGTTCGACGGTGCGCCGCTGTTCAAGCAGGGGCAGGCACCCTCTGCCGACGAACGGGCCACTTACCTGGAGCAGATCTGGCGGCCATACCACGCCACCATCGAGCGCGAACTGGCCCGCCTGCGTGAGCAGTTCGGCTACGCCCTTTTGTGGGACGCACACTCGATCCGTTCGCTGATCCCGCACCTGTTCGACGGCAAGCTGCCGGACTTCAACCTGGGTACCTTCAACGGTGCCAGTTGTGATCCTGAGCTGGCGCAGTGGCTGTCGGGCGTGTGTGCCGAGGCGCCGGGCTACAGGCATGTACTCAACGGGCGTTTCAAGGGCGGTCACATCACTCGCCACTATGGTAATCCGGGCAACCATGTCCATGCGGTACAACTGGAGCTGGCGCAGAGCACCTACATGGAGGAAACCGAGCCGTTCGCCTATCGTGCGGACCTGGCGCAACCGACTCAGGCAGTGTTGCGACGTTTGCTGGAAAGCGTGTTGGCCTGGGGCTTACGGCGCTACGGGAGTTGAGCGAAACGGGGCGGCCCGCGCACCGCGGCCGCCCTGCACGCTATTGCTTACTCGGTCGATGAGCGGGGTTTGCGATCAGGATCTGCAAAAGACGTAAGCTCGCGAATCAGGCGCAGCTCGCGCGCCTGTTTGTTGCGTTCCAGTGCCTGGAATTCGTCGCCCAGCGTAGCGATTGGCCTGTCAGGGTACTGATCCGGCAGTTCAAGTATCTGGGCCTGGTAGATATGCTCGATGTCTGCAAAACGTTCAGCATGGGCTTGGCGCAAGTGCTGGACCCACCTCTGGTTACCGGCGGCAAAATTCAGGAAATCCTCTCCCAACTCGCTGCGCTGCACTGCCAACTCCGCATACGCCAACTCGTCGATATTGGCATTGATGGCATAGCGCAGGGTGTCTTCGGGCTGGCCCAGCTCAAGCGGGGTATTGAGCTCACGGCGGTAGGTAAGGCGAACTTCCGCTTCGTCCCGGTTGGCAGCCTCGCTCTTGGCAATCTCATCCAGTGCTTGCAGGCGATACAGGCGCCGCAGTTCCCGATAAAGGTTGCCCTCGCTATCGGCCGTATCGATCTGCAGGCGCTGGTTGGCGATGTACAGTTCGATGTTCTGGAACACCAGCAGAGCGCCGTCGTGGCAGGTCTGGTCACCATTGTCCTGAACAAGTGCTTCGTTGGCCTGATGGTTGAACAGCGCAAGGTCGTCCAGGTTGACCACTGCACTGACCAGGACCTTGCGTACGCGCCCGCAGAATGAAACGCGGGTCTTGCCATTCTGGTATGGGGCCGAGTTGCGCAGACGGCCTACCAGCGCCAGAAGATTTTCGGCACCCCCCGATCGCTGCAAACTCTCCCAACTGTCCCTCAGGGCTTGGTTCTCGATGTCCGAGGCAAGCAGCCAGTTTTCCACGTTGGGGACATCGGCAGCTGGGTCCAGGAGGGGCAGGTGGTTATGACCGACTATCCCGCCGTCTCCCGATGACTCGCTCATGCTGTCTGACAGATCGATGCCAAAGGTGAAACTGTGCTGGCTGTTTGAAGATGCACGGGCACGCATGACCGCTTCGTCCGTCAGCGGATTGCTGAACAACAGAATCGAGCTGATGGGGAAATCGTTGTCCAGGTTGGCCAGTATGTGGGCCGGCAGTTCGGTAAGCCGGTTTTCGCTCAGGTCCAGCATCTCCAGTGGGAACAAGCTGTCTACCCAGGCCGGCCACTGCTCAAGGCCCATGCTGTTGAGGTCGAGTCGGCGAAGTGTTTGCAAGGCCTGAGGAGTGTGTGCGATCGCCCCCATTCGGTTGCCCGTGAGGTCCAGCGAGTTGAGGGTGGGTAAGCCGCCCAACGTGTTGATCACGTTCTGGTCGATCAGCAGGCCTGACTGGCGCAAGGCGATGTCCGTCAACCCCGGCAAGCGCAGAAGCGCAGAAGGCAGTGACTGCTCGGCTTGTCGGTAGTTGTCGATCGTCAGGCGCGTCACCCGTGGGAACCGGCTCAGCAATCCATCGAGCTGTGCCGTCGTACCACTGACGCGCTCAAGCGCAAGGTTATGCACCTGTGCGATGAAGAAGGCCGGCAAGCGTCTTGGAAAATGCGCCAGGGCAACATCATTCAGGCGTAAAGCCGCGCGTGTCAGCCCTGTTTCCTGGTAATGCCAGAACTCGTTCAGTGCCGCAGCGATACGGGTTCTGGCAGTCATTGCCGTTTGGCTGACTGGCGCGCTTGAGCTTGAGGCATTCACATAGTTATCGATGGCGTCGCGCAGTTGCTGGCGCTGCTGCAACTGGGCAGCCAGAAGCGTTCTGAACGCATCAGACTGGTCCATCTCAAAACGTGAGGCGCGGCCATCTTCGCTCAACATAACGCGGCGTATATCATCCTCGAAGAGCGGATTGCCCTGCATGGAAACCAGCGCGTGCTCGGCAATGTTGATTCGGTTATCCCGCAAAAGGTGCGGGAGGAGTCTGATCTGGTTGTTGCGCAGGCCAATGTGCCGAACCTGAGTCAGGGTGTTGTAGCCAACGCCCTCTGGCCAATGATCCAGTGCCATGTCGTCCAGGCCCAGGTAATCGAGTGTCAGTTCATTGAAGAGTGGGGGATGCTGCCCCGAAAATCGGTTACCGCTCAGGTCCAGTCGTCGCAGCCGTGTGAGCCCTGCCAGGCTGTCGATGTCTGTTGAGGACAGCGTGAGATTCTGGTTGGTCAGGCTCAGTGTTTCGAGCGCCGGTAGGCGCTGGGCAATCATGGGCAGGCTGAACTGGAATGCTGAAGGAGTTCCTTCAGGCCGGTAGGCGCGGCTGATCTCCAGCGATCTCAGGTTGGCAAACTGTCGGACCAGGCTGTCCAGTTGCGGACCGTGCTGGTTCCAGCCTTCATAATGTTCGGGTGATGTTTCAATCAATTGCAGGTCCGTGACGCTGGCGCTGAAGAAGTCCGGCAGTTCAAGAGGAAACTGCGCCAGGGATAGGCGCTCGAGACGAAGCGGGGCGATGGCTTCGCTGGTCGCCAGGAACGCACGCTCATACCAGTGCTGGGAGATGGCGTTCATCAACCGCTCCAGGCCATCGGTGCTCTGATGAGATCCTTGTGCGGCTTGTCGACGCCAGTCGTCCAGCCGGCTTTGCAGTCGGTCGCGTTGCTCCATCAGCCCGCTGAGCATCTCATCGATCTGAGCGCGGGTCAGGTTTCTGTTTTCCAGCGCGGCCATGATCTGCTCTGCGGGCCGTGGTACGGGAGTGTGTTGGCCGATCCGGCGTATGGAATTGAGCAGCGTCTGCCTTGAAGTGCTGCCAGCGCGGGGGCGGGTGCCGCCCAGCGGGTAGCCCAGCCGCCCATCTGCCAGGCGCATGGGCGAGCGAAAGCCCGGTGGCACGCCCTGCATGCCCAGCACCCGGCGCAATATCGCCCGTGGCAAGAGAGGCGCGTGTTGAATCCTGCTTCTGAGTGCGTGCATGTCCTCGATCGCCAGCGCCTGCCTTTGCTCGGCAGTGAGTACCTCGAACAGCGCCCCATGCAATGAACCGTGGACGCAAAGCTGATCGTCGGGGCGGGTACTGTCCATGACTACGTAACCTGCCCGGGCGCTGATGATCGACTTGCTTGCTGGCACCTCACTGGCGCCGATCTTGTCGATCTGGGCCGGCGAGTTCTGGCGCTGTTCGAGGGTGATGCCGACCTCGCTTGGCCAGCCAGGCAGTTGCTCGAGGGTGTGCAAGACCAGCACGTCGGTATCCCAGTTGCGTACACCTTCCAGATAAAGCCCTTCATAGGCGCGATTCAACCGTACCTGTTGCGCAAGGCAGCGGACTTCTTCGGCGAGCCGTCTGGGGACTTTGCCAGTGGTCAGCTCACCCTGTTCGAAGGTATTGGCATGGCGCAACAACTCCTCGGTGAGGGGTGCCGGAAGCCGCGGATAGCGAGCCTGGATGACATCGGCGCCGGGCACCTGAGGCGCGGGCAGCTGACGATAGCGCCTTTCGAAGGCTGCATGGAGTTGGTTGGGCTCGGCCAGCTCAGGCAGGTGCTTGAGTGTCTGGTAGAGTTTGAAGCGAGACAGGGTGTCTTCCAGTTGTGCGGGTAGCCGCTGGCTGTTGCAGAGCGCATGGCGCAGAACATCTTCCTGGGTACCACTCACCCGCAGTATGCGCAGGGCGGTTTCATCGTCGAAATGCGCGCCAAGGTGGCCGGCACGTCTGAATAATTGCAGTTCTGGCCATTGCTCGGGCCTTTCTGCCGGTAGCAACCAGGCGCCAGCACCGTTGTGGCGTAGCGGCGGTTCATGGCTCAGGGCCTTGGCGGGGTGCACCAGGCGGTACTCACCATTTTCAGATATCCGTTTGACCGAATAGGTGCTGTCTTCGACTGCCAGCCAGGTCTTTCCAGCATGGCGATACAGGCCGGATTCATCCGGCAGCAGGCCAGCCGGTAGCACGACGTCATGGGCGTACGGGCGGGCGTCTGGTCGCCACAGGCGGCTACTGCCATCGGGCATGAGCACGGGCTCGAGCTCTTCGATGAACGAGGGTGTTTCCACGGAAATCTTCTCGACGGCCGGCCTGCCGTCGGCCGCCCCTGTTGCTACGGCCACAGTGGTTAAGGCAACGTTCTCGACAATATCCATCAGGTAATCGAGCGCTTGCTCACCGTCGCCGTCAGCCCAGCTTTCGAGGCCCTCGAAAACCTCGTAGCTCAGCTGAATGAGCGACAGACCGAGCATCAACTGCCCCAAGCCCGGTACGACGAAGGCGCCAATGTTCAAGGCGCCAGAGGTCAGCTGGGTAAAATAGGCCCTGCGTTTTTCGGCGCTTTTCTGGTCTTCCTGGGCCGTGGAAACGGCATGGAACGAAGCATCGTCCATGCGTCGTTGGCGTTTCTGGCTGACCAGTTCGTTGGGTAGTGGCCGGTTGAAGGGCTGTAGCGTTACCGGTACCCAAGCCTGCGGGTCACGAATACGCCTGGCTTGTTCTCCCTGGTGCGCCGGCGCTGGCAGCAGCAGGGTCCAATCCAATGGTTGTAGACAGTCGCGCAGCTTTTCCATGAAGCGGCCACTGTCACGCGCCGGCACGCCTTGTCGCAGATGGCTGAGTTGCATTGCCCACAGCTGCTCGCGCAAGTGCGCCTGGACTTCATGAACGGTAGCGTGCACTTTCAGCGGGACCCCTGCGCCGGGCAGGTACGTTACCAGCACGTTCTTGTACGCAAGACGGGTTGCGTCGTAACTCAGAAGCAACTCTGGAGAGGGTACGAGGCCTATCATCAGCGCACCGGTCAGGGATATGTCAAAGAGCTTGAGAAAGGCGCACCGCATGGGGCTTTGCAGGTAGTGCGCCTCGCCACCTCTGGCGAGCGTCAGCAGAGCCTCATACAAGGGCAGGTCGATCATGTTGCCCAGGTAAGCCCTGTGCAGCTCAAGGCAAAAGGCGCACTGCTCGGCGTTGCCGAGCGTCTCGATAACGCTTGCGCTCCCAACGTCGGTGCCAGGGTGATAAATGGCGTTGAGCAAAGCTTGATAGGTGCCGCCGATGTCCAAGTCGCGCACTAGCGAGGCGAAGGCCTGCGGGGCTATCTGAACCAGGTTTCCGGTGGGCAGGTGCGCCAGGAACTGGTTGTTGTCGAGTATCACGGACTCCAACGTTTGGCCATCGAGGCCGCCAGGCTGGGCTTCGGCAGCTTCAAAATTCTGCAAGGCGCAGTGCAGCAGGCTTTGGGTAGCCAGTTTGAATGCCCGCTGGGCAGTGGTGAGCGGGTCCCCAGTCATGTTGGCTTGGTAGGCTTCGGCTTTGCCGGCGTTGAACAGGTAGGTCCGGGTGACATCCAGCTCAAGATTGAAACGCTCCTTGATCGCCGAGCCCAGCCGCTCCCTGGCGAACGCCGCCAGGTCGGGAAGCAGGGCGAACAGTGCGCCAGCTTCGCTTTCGGCCTTGCGGTACGTTTCATATTCCTTGACCAGCCGGTGGGCGTCAGCCGGTTGCCTCTGGCAGGCTTCGGCGAACCAGGGTACCGGGGTGCTCACGGCGGCGCGCATGTGCTGATGGGTTTCAGGCGTGGCAGTGAGCATCCAGGCCGGGATCTTGCCCTCTATCAGGGCCTGGGGGTGAAAAGTGTCATCGCTTCGGGATGACCTTGCATCGGGAAGGTGCGTCATTTACTGGCCTCGCGTCATAAAGCAGCGAGGCTATCGAGCGCGGTGGCGGGCATGTGCATAACATGATCTACCCACAGACACATGCTCAAAGCGCAATTCAGGTTTATGATGCCCAACGGCAGACTTAATCCTCACACGGAGTGCGCAATGCAGACCCTCTACCCTCAGATCAAACCCTACGCCCGGCACGATCTGGCCGTGGAAGCGCCGCATGTGCTGTATGTCGATGAAAGCGGCTCGCCTGAAGGTCTGCCGGTGGTGTTCATTCACGGTGGCCCGGGCGCGGGTTGCGATGCCCAGAGCCGTTGCTATTTCGACCCCAACCTGTACCGCATCATCACGTTCGATCAGCGCGGTTGCGGCCGTTCCACCCCGCACGCAAGCCTGGAGAACAACACCACCTGGCACCTGGTCGAGGATCTGGAGCGCATTCGCGAGCACCTGGGCATCGACAAGTGGGTGCTGTTCGGCGGCTCCTGGGGCTCGACCCTGGCCCTGGCTTATGCCCAGACCCACCCCGAGCGGGTTCACGGCCTGATCCTGCGCGGCATCTTCCTGTGCCGCCCGCAAGAGATCGAGTGGTTCTATCAGGAGGGCGCCAGCCGCCTGTTCCCCGATTACTGGCAGGACTACATCGGGCCGATTCCGCCGGATGAGCGTAATGACCTGGTCAAGGCATTCCACAAGCGCCTGACCGGCAACGATCAGATCGCCCAGATGCATGCCGCCAAGGCCTGGTCCACCTGGGAGGGCCGCACTGCCACCCTGCGCCCCAATCCGCTGGTGATCGACCGCTTCTCCGAGCCGCAACGGGCCTTGTCCATCGCCCGCATCGAATGCCACTACTTCATGAACAACGCGTTCCTTGCACCCGACCAGTTGATCCGCGACATGCCCAAGATCGCCCACCTGCCGGCCGTGATCGTGCATGGCCGTTATGATGTGATCTGCCCGCTGGATAACGCCTGGGCGTTGCACCAGGCATGGCCCAACAGTGAGCTGAAGGTGATCCGCGACGCGGGCCATGCGGCGTCCGAGCCTGGGATCACCGATGCGCTGGTACGGGCAGCCGATCAGATGGCCCGTCGCCTGCTCGATTTGCCGCTGGAAGAAGCATGAAGGGGCTGCTGCAGCGTGTACGCGGCGCGCGGGTAGAGGTGGCGGGTGAAATTGTCGGCGCCATCGACCAAGGCTTGTTGGTGCTGGTGGCGGTAGAGCCTGAAGATACCCGTGAACAGGCCGATAAGCTGTTGCACAAGTTGCTCAACTACCGCGTTTTCAGCGATGAGCAGGGCAAGATGAACCTGTCCCTCAAGGATGTGGGCGGCGGTTTGCTGCTGGTGTCCCAGTTCACCTTGGCAGCGGACACCCGCAGTGGCATGCGTCCGAGCTTTTCGACGGCTGCGCCGCCAGCGCTCGGTGCCGAACTGTTCGACTATCTTTTGCAGCAGGCCCAGGGCCAGCATGCAGATGTGGCAAGCGGCCGATTCGGTGCTGACATGCAGGTGCACCTGGTCAATGATGGCCCTGTGACTTTTCTGTTACAAATATGAAGGAAAAAACGGCCTTGGTTGCGCGAAACAAGGTGTTTTGTACGATAAATAGTTGATCCAGCCTGATGCGTTGTAACGCATCCTGCTGGATAATCGCGCGCTGTTAGGGCCTGCGTTCGCAGGTTCGTTTTACTCTGACTCGAGCATTGTCTGGAACCGTTTGGGGAATCATTACGCCCTCACGGGGTCCGAACAGTGCTCGCCAACCCGGCATTTGTCGCTGGCCGTTGGTTTCATGATCTGTTTTCGGCGAGGGTTGCTCGTGATTGTTAGTCCCCATAAAGCATCTAGAATCCCCGGCAATCGGCTGCGCAAGGCCCTGATGGCCAGTGCCGCACTGGTCGGCCTGATGAGCGCGGGCCAGCTGTGGGCATTCAATCTTGACGATGTTGCAGCCAAGGCAAAGGATCTCGCCGGCCAGAAGTACGAAGCACCGAAAAGCAATCTGCCGGCAGTCTTCCGCGACATGAAGTTCGCCGACTACCAGAAGATTCGCTTCCTGCAGGAAAAGGCCGAGTGGGCCAAGGACAAGACGCCGTTCAAGCTGTCCTTCTACCACCAGGGCATGCACTTCGACACGCCGGTGAAAATCAACGAAGTCACCGCCACCACCGTCGAGGAAATCAAGTACGACCCGAACCGTTTCGAGTTCGGCGACGTGCCCCACGACCCGGATACCACCAAGAACCTGGGCTACGCCGGTTTCCGCGTGCTTTACCCGATCAACAAGGCCGACAAGCAGGATGAAATCATGACCCTGCTGGGGGCCAGTTATTTCCGTGTGGTCGGCAAAGGGCATGTGTACGGCCTGTCGGCCCGTGGCCTGGCCATCGACACCGCGCTGCCGTCGGGCGAAGAGTTCCCGCGGTTCACCGAATTCTGGGTCGAGAAACCCAAGCCGGCCGACAAGCACCTGGTGATCTACGCCTTGCTGGATTCGCCGCGCTCAACCGGTGCCTACAAGCTGATCCTGCGCCCGGGCAACGATACCGTGGTCGATGTGCAGTCCCGCGTGTTCCTGCGTGACCACGTCAGCCGTCTGGGCATCGCGCCGCTGACCAGCATGTACCTGTTCGGCCCTAACCAGCCCTCCAAGGTCATGAACTATCGCCCGGCCCTGCATGACTCCGAAGGCCTGTCGATCCACGCCGGTAACGGCGAGTGGCTGTGGCGCCCGCTGAACAACCCCAAACACCTGTCGGTGAGCAACTTCAGCGTCGAGAACCCGCGCGGTTTCGGCCTGATGCAGCGTCATCGCGATTTCAAGGATTACGAAGACCTCGACGACAACTACCAGAAGCGTCCGAGCGCCTGGATCGAGCCTAAGGGCGACTGGGGCAAAGGCACCGTCGATCTGGTCGAGATCCCGACTGCCGACGAAACCAACGACAATATCGTTGCCTTCTGGAGCCCGGAAACCCTGCCGGAGCCGGGCAAGCCGTTCGAGTACGACTACCGCATGCACTGGACCATCGACGAGTCGCGTTTCCAGGCCCAGGAGCTGGGTTCGGTTACCCAGACCATGCGTTCCACCGGTGACGTCAAGCAGTCCAACCTGATCCGTCAACCAGACGGTAGCGTAGCGTTCCTGGTCGACTTCGCCGGCCCGGCCTTGGCAGCCCTGCCGGAAGACGCCGCGGTACGCAGCCAGATCAGCGTCGGCGACAACGCAGAAGTGGTCGAGAACAATCTGCGCTATAACCCAGAGACCAAGGGCTGGCGCCTGACTTTGCGGTTGAAGATCAAGGAAGCCAAGAAGGCTACCGAGATGCGGGCCGCACTGGTCAGCGATGTTCCGGTCGAAGCGGCCAAGCCTGCCGAAGAAACCAAGCACGACAAGACCGCAGCCAAGCATGGCAAGGCTGAAAAAGCCGCCAAGGCCGAGCAACCTGCCAAGGCCGAACAACCTGCCGCCGATGCGGCATCCACCAACGGGACCCCGGCCACCACCGAAAAAGTGCTGACCGAGACCTGGAGCTATCAGTTGCCTGCCGATGAGTAACTCAAGCGCAAGGCCGGAATCGCTTGGCGAGTACCTGGCCCACCTCCCACTGAGCGATGAGCAGCGCGCGGAACTCGCCAGTTGCACCTCGTTCAGTGAGTTGCACCAACGCCTGGCGGGCAATGCGACCGCCACCACCACTGAGGCCGTGCAGGCCTCGGTGGGCCCGCGCCTGACTGTAGGCAGCGCGGCCGAACTGGAAGATGCCCAGATGCTTGGCGTCGACGGCAGCGGCCGGCTTTGCCTGAAGATCGCACCGCCGATCAAGCGTACCCGGGTCGTGCCCGAGCCATGGCGCACCAATGTGCTGATCCGCATGTGGCGGCGCATGACCGGCCGCCCCAACGCGCCGCAGCCGCCAAAGCGCGAGTTGCCGCTGGCGCGCTGGCGCACGGTCGGCTCGATTCGCCGCTATATCCTGCTGACCCTCATGATCGGCCAGACGCTCGTCGCCGGCTGGTACATGAAGGGCATCCTGCCTTACCAGGGCTGGTCGTTCGTCGACCTCGACGAAGTGGTCAACCAGCCACTGTGGGACACCGTAGTGCAGGTCTGGCCGTATGCGTTGCAGACGTCCATCCTGATCCTCTTCGGCATCCTCTTCTGCTGGGTGTCGGCGGGCTTCTGGACGGCGCTGATGGGCTTCCTCGAGCTGCTCACCGGCCGCGACAAATACCGTATCTCCGGCAGCAGTGCCGGCAGCGAGCCGATCGCTCCTGAAGCACGTACCGCGCTGGTGATGCCTATTTGCAACGAAGACGTGCCGCGCGTGTTCGCAGGGCTGCGGGCGACCTTCGAGTCGGTCGCCGCCAGCGGCAACCTCGACCGTTTCGATTTCTTCGTGCTCAGCGATACCAACGACACTGACATTGCCGTGGCCGAGCAACAGGCCTGGCTGGACGTGTGCCGCGAGACCAAAGGCTTCGGCCGCATCTTCTACCGCCGCCGCCGCCGCCGCGTGAAGCGCAAGAGCGGCAACCTCGACGACTTCTGCCGTCGCTGGGGTGGCGAATACAAGTACATGGTCGTGCTCGACGCCGACAGCGTCATGAGTGGCGAGTGCCTGAGCAGCCTGGTACGCCTGATGGAGGCCAATCCGGACGCTGGCATCATCCAGACCGCGCCCAAAGCGTCGGGTATGGACACGCTGTATGCGCGCATGCAGCAGTTCGCCACGCGCGTGTACGGCCCGCTGTTCACCGCCGGCCTGCACTTCTGGCAACTGGGCGAGTCGCACTACTGGGGCCACAACGCGATCATTCGCATGAAGCCTTTCATCGAGCACTGCGCCCTGGCGCCGTTGCCTGGCAAGGGCGCTTTCGCCGGCGCGATCCTTTCCCACGACTTCGTCGAAGCGGCGCTGATGCGCCGTGCCGGCTGGGGCGTGTGGATTGCCTATGACCTGCCGGGCAGCTATGAAGAGCTGCCGCCGAACCTGCTCGACGAGCTCAAGCGCGACCGCCGCTGGTGCCACGGCAACCTGATGAACTTCCGCCTGTTCCTGGTCAAGGGCATGCACCCGGTGCACCGTGCGGTGTTCCTCACGGGCGTGATGTCTTACCTGTCGGCGCCGCTGTGGTTCTTCTTCCTGGTGCTGTCGACCGCGCTGCTGGCAACCAACACGCTGATGGAGCCGCAATACTTCATCGAGCCGTACCAGCTCTACCCGCTGTGGCCGCAGTGGCACCCGGAGAAGGCCGTCGCGCTGTTCTCCACCACCATCGTGCTGCTGTTCTTGCCCAAGCTGCTCAGTATCATCCTGATCTGGGCCAAGGGCGCGGTCGAGTTCGGCGGGCGGTTCAAGGTCACCTTGTCGATGCTGATGGAGATGCTGTTCTCCATGCTGCTGGCGCCAGTGCGGATGATCTTCCACACCCGCTTCGTGCTGGCCGCATTCCTCGGCTGGGCTGCGACCTGGAACTCGCCGCAGCGTGACGACGACTCCACCCCGTGGAGCGAGGCGGTACGTCGCCACGGCCCGCAAACCCTGTTGGGTATTGCCTGGGCGGCGCTGGTGGCGTGGCTGAACCCGAGCTTCCTGTGGTGGCTGGCGCCGATCGTTGGTTCGCTGGTGCTGTCGATCCCCGTTTCGGTGATCTCCAGCCGCACACGCCTGGGCCTGGCGGCCAAGGACGAGAAGCTGTTCCTGATCCCTGAGGAGTACGCAACGCCCCAGGAGCTGCTCGCCACCGACCAGTACACCCACGAGAACCGCTGGCATGCCCTGCACGACGGCTTCGTCCGCGCTGTGGTCGACCCTCGGCAGAACGCCTTGGCCTGTGCCATGGCCACTGCCCGTCATGGCCAGGCAGCACCGATCGAGGCGATGCGCGCCGAGCGCCTTGCCAAGGCGATCGAGGTCGGGCCCAAAGGGCTGGACCTGGGTACTCGCCTTGCCTTGCTGAGCGACCCGGTCGCCTTGGCGCGTCTGCATGCACAGGTATGGGCCGAGCACAATGCCGCCTGGATCGACGTGTGGCGTGCATCGATCAACAACGACCCACATTCGCCGTTGTTGCCGTTGCACCCGGCGGACGAGGCGCAACCTAGCCTGGTTGGCGCCTGACCGACTCTGGGGCCGCTATGCGGCCCTTTCGCCGGCTTGCCGGCGACAGGGTTTTCCAATCTTTCTCATCCCCTCGGATTTTGGCCAACAAAGTCCCCCCCGGCTCTAGGTCCCAGGGCCGCCATGCGTTAGCATCCCTCTCCGATAAGCCATGCCGGCCGGTACGGCCGTGCCAACAATAAGATTCGCTACTTTTCTTGCTAGGGGACTTGGTGATGATGAAGAAATACCTTTCGCGGCTGCTGGTCGGCGTCACGGCGCTGGTCGCGGTGGCCTCGGCCCAGGCCGGTGCCATCGACGACGCGGTCAAGCGCGGTACCTTGCGGGTGGGCATGGACCCGACCTACATGCCGTTCCAGATGACCAACAAGCGCGGCGAAATCATCGGCTTCGAAGTCGATATTCTCAAAGCCATGGCCAAATCCATGGGCGTCAAGCTGGAGACCGTCTCCACCGCCTATGACGGCATCATCCCGGCCCTGCTGACCGACAAGTTCGACATGATCGGCAGCGGCATGACCCTGACCCAGGAACGCAACCTGCGCCTGAACTTCAGCGAACCGTTCATCGTGGTTGGCCAGACCCTGCTGATCCGCAAGGATCTGGCTGGCGAGATCAAGTCGTACAAAGACCTGAACAACGAGAAGTACCGCATCACCTCCAAGCTCGGTACCACCGGCGAGATGGTCGCCAAGAAGCTGATCGCCAAGGCCACGTACCATGGCTACGACAATGAGCAGGAAGCGGTGATGGACGTGGTCAACGGCAAGGCTGATGCCTTTGTCTACGATGCGCCGTACAACGTGGTGGCGGTCGACAAGGCCGGTGCCGGCAAGCTGCTGTTCCTCGACGAGCCCTTCACCTACGAGCCGCTGGCATTCGGCTTGAAGAAGGGCGATTACGACAGCATCAACTTCATCAACAACTTCCTGCACCAGATCAAGCATGACGGGACCTACGATCGTATCCACGACAAGTGGTTCAAGAACAAGGACTGGCTGAAGGAAATGGAATAAGAAGTAGCTTCAAGCCGCAAGCTGCAAGCTGCAAGAGGAGGTGGGCCAATACGCGGGCTGCTTTTCCTTGCAGCTTGTGGCTTGCGGCTTGCCGCTTTCTGGAGTAACCCCGTGATCAAACACAAGAAAGCCCAATGGCCCTGGCATGCGCTGACGGCGCTGGTCCTGGTGGGCCTGGCGATCAGCCTGTACCTGGCCACCTCGATGATTTCCTACGAGTGGCGCTGGAACCGCGTACCACAATACTTTGCCTACAAGGCCGAGGACGTGCAGCGTGCCAGCGATTACGGCACGGTGCAGGACATCGTCGTCTCCGGCGATAACGCCCGCGTTACGCTCAAGGATGAGAACGGCGGTGAGCAGGTGCTCGATGTGGCCAAGGACAGCCTGCAACTGAGCCGCGGTGACGATGTGGCCGAAGGTGATCAGGTCGGCGTCACCCGTCACTGGGCTGCTGGCCCACTGGCCTGGGGCCTGTGGACCACATTGTGGATCTCGGTAGTGTCCGGGGCGCTGGGCCTGGTGATCGGCCTGTTTGCCGGGTTGTGCCGGTTGTCGAACAACCCGACCCTGCGCGACCTGTCGACCGTCTATGTCGAACTGGTGCGCGGCACGCCGCTGCTGGTGCAGATATTCATCTTCTACTTCTTCATCGGTACCGTGCTCAACCTGTCCCGTGAGTTCGCCGGGGTGGCAGCGCTGGCGCTGTTCACCGGTGCTTACGTGGCCGAGATCGTGCGGGCCGGCGTGCAGTCGATCGCCAAGGGGCAGAATGAGGCGGCCCGCTCGCTCGGGCTTAACGCCAGCCAGTCGATGCGCCACGTGATCCTGCCGCAGGCGTTCAAACGCGTACTGCCTCCGCTGGCCGGGCAGTTCATCAGCCTGGTCAAGGACACCTCGCTGGTCTCGGTGATCGCCATCACCGAACTGACCAAGAGCGGCCGTGAGGCCATCACCACTTCGTTCTCGACATTCGAGATCTGGTTCTGCGTGGCAGGCCTGTACCTGCTGATCAACCTGCCGCTGTCGCATCTGGCCAGCCGGCTCGAGCGGAGGCTTGCGCAAAGTGATTGAAGTCCGTGACCTTTTGAAAGTGTTCGACACCCGAGGCCAGGTAGTGCGTGCGGTGGACAACGTCACCACCCAGGTGGCCAAGGGTGAAGTGGTCGTGGTGCTTGGCCCGTCGGGGTCCGGCAAGTCGACCTTCCTGCGCTGCCTCAACGGCCTGGAGCATTTCGACGAGGGCCATGTGGCCATCAACGGGCTGCGGTTGGAAGACCCGAAAACCGACATCAACGCCTACCGCCGCGAAGTCGGCATGGTGTTCCAGCATTTCAACCTGTTCCCGCACATGACGGTGCTGGAAAACCTGTGCCTGGCGCAGAAGGTCGTGCGCAAGCGTGGCAAGGCAGAGCGTGAGGCCAAGGCGCGGGCGTTGCTGGAAAAGGTGGGTATCTCGGAGAAGGCCAATGAGTACCCCTCGCGGCTTTCCGGTGGTCAGCAGCAACGGGTGGCGATTGCCCGTGCGCTGGCGATGGAACCCAAGGTGATGCTGTTCGACGAGCCGACCTCCGCGCTCGACCCGGAAATGGTCGGTGAAGTGCTGGACGTGATGAAGACACTGGCCCAGGAAGGCATGACCATGGTCTGCGTGACCCATGAAATGGGTTTTGCCCGCGAAGTGGCCGACCGCGTGCTGTTCTTCGATCACGGCAAGTTGCTGGAGGATTCGGCGCCTGCGGCGTTCTTTGCCTCGCCGAAGGATCCGCGGGCGCAAGCGTTCCTGCGCCAAGTGCTCTGAAAGCAGCTGCAAGCTAAAGCCGGGCGGTGATGGGCGGCCCATAGCGTTCGGCTTTAGCTTGTGGCTTGAAGCTTTCAGAGGCTGAAACGCCCGACCATACCTCGCAGCTGCTGGCCCAGCTGCTCCAGCTCGCCGCTTGAAGCTGCCGTTTGTTCACTGGCCGCACTGGTCTGGTCTGACGCATCGCGCACGCTGATCACACTGCGGTTTATCTGTTCGGCCACCACACTCTGTTGCTCGCTGGCCGTGGCAATCTGCTGGTTCATGCCCTGGATGCTCGACACCGTATCGGTGATCTGGCTCAAGGCATCCCCGGCCTTGCGGCTCAGCTCGACACTTTGTTCGGTCAGGCGCTTGCTGTTGTCGAGCAGGCTGGTCACCTCGTCGGTGCCGTTGTGCAAGCTTTCGATCAATTGCTCGATCTCCTCCGTGGACTGCTGTGTACGCTGCGCCAAGCCGCGCACTTCGTCAGCCACCACGGCAAAACCACGGCCGGCCTCACCTGCTCGGGCAGCCTCGATGGCAGCGTTGAGCGCCAACAGGTTGGTTTGCTCGGAGACCGACTTGATCACATCGAGAATGCTGCCAATGCGCTGGCTTTCGCCCGCCAGATGCTGCATAGCTGCCAGGCAGTCGTCCATTTGCCTGGCCAGTTGCTCGATACGGCCAATGGCTTCAGTCACCACCTCATCGCCCTGCTGGGCCTGCTGGTCGGCGTTGGTTGCCGCCAATGAAGCTTGTTCGGCGTTTTGCGCGACTTCCTGGACCGTGGCGCTCATCTGGTTCATGGCAGTGGCGACCTGATCGGTTTCCTCACGTTGCTGGCTGATGCGCAGCTTGGTGTCCTCGCTGCTGGCAGCCAGTTGTGTGGCGGCCTGAGACAAATGGCCAACACCTTGATCTATACCGCCGATCAGCTTGCGCAGGCTCAGGGTCATTTCCTGCATGCTGGCCTGCAGCTGGCCCATTTCGTCACGACGACCCACAGGCTCCACCTGGCTCAGGTCACCCCGGGCGATGCGCGCTGCCACCGCCAGGGTCTGGCGTAGCGGCTGGGTGATCTGCAAGGTGATCAGCCAGCCGGCTGCTACGCCCACCAGCAAGGCCAGTACCGCAACGCTGGTCAACAGCGAGCGGGCGGCCAGTGCTTCGCTGTCGCGCTGCTCGACCTTCCTTTCACCCAACTCCAGGCTCACAGCACGCAGTTCGTTGCCCATCTGCTCCATTTCGCTTTGCAACTGCTCGACAATCAGGGCGGCGCTTCGATACTGACCGAGGGTGGCTCGGTACTTGCCCAGCTCGACGCCAGGCTGCTCCATCACTGCCCGCGGCAGGCCCAAGGGGGCAAGAGCCTTGATCAGTTGTTCGAGGCTTTTGTCGGCGCGTCCAGTGCAACCTCGCCGACCTTGGCGTAGTCCTCTAGCGGTGAGAAAGTGTAGGCCGGCACGAGGCTTTGCTGATTGGCCCCGTCTACGTGGCGGCTGAGGGTGTCCATCAGCCCCAGTAGGCCACCTTGTTGGGTATCGGCGGGCATTTTCAGCAATGCCTGGGTCTCGAGCTCATCAATGACGGCGTTGAGTTTTTGTTCCTGCGCCTGCATGGCCTCGCGCAGGGCACGTCGGCTTTCGACGGTACGCTGCAAGCTGGCAAAGTTGTCGTTCAGCCGCTGCAGCAGTTGCAGCTTCTGGGTGAGTATCTGGCGTGACTCGTCGACACTACTGCGTTGTTGCAGTGTCGTCAGCATGCCGTCGAGCTGTTGCAGGATGCTGCTTATCTGCGCCTTGCTGGCATCATCGGCCAGCACCCTATAGGTAATGCGCTCGGCACGCAGATCCTTGACCAGATCATTGATCCGGCCAATTTCGCTGAGCTGTTCCGAGCGGGTAATGGCGCCGTCCAGAGCGCGCCAGCCACTGACCGCGGTGGCCAAGGTTAGCAGCAGCACTACGGCGAAACCCAAGGCGAGCTTGGCGCCGACACTGATGTTGCCAATCCTGCGGTTGAGGTAGCTGAACATGGCAAGTCTCCATCCAGTTGAGTGGGTAAGCCACGCTGGCGCTTTGCCGGCATGGCACTCCTGCCCATCGGCGGATGGCTTGTAGGACTTGACCTGAAAATAAGGTAGGAAACTTCAGTAGCGCATGTAGGAATTAGTACCAGCCCTGTCGGCAGCTCGTTTGCGACAGGGCTGGCGTGGGCTTAAAGCCTGAAACGGCCAACCAGGTTCTGCAGGTGTGTGCCCAGCCGCGCAAGCTCGACACTGGAGCTGGCCGTCTCCTCACTCGCCGCCGAAGTCTGGTCGGAGATATCCCGCACATTGATCACGCTGCGGTTGATCTCCTCGGCGGTCGCACTCTGCTGTTCGGCGGCCGTGGCGATCTGCTGGTTCATCGCCTGGATCGACGACACGGTTCGGGTGATGGTCTCCAGCGAAGTGCCGGCGCGGCGGGTCAGCTCGACGCTGCTGTCGGTGAGCTGGCGGCTGGCGTCCATCACGCTGGCCACTCGCTGCGTTCCGCTTTGCAAACCGGCAATCAGCTCTTCGATCTCTTCGGTGGACTGCTGGGTACGCTGCGCCAGGCTGCGCACTTCGTCGGCGACCACGGCAAAGCCACGGCCGGCCTCACCGGCCCGCGCCGCTTCGATGGCCGCATTGAGGGCCAGCAGGTTGGTTTGCTGGGCCACCGACTTGATCACATCCAGCACGCTGCCGATCTTGTCGCTTTCGGCCTTGAGCTGGTTCATCGCCTCGCTGGAGTTGACCACTTCACCGGCCAGGCGCTCGATTTGCGCCACCGCTTCGCTGACAACCCGATCACCTTCACGCGCCTGCTGATCCGCCATGAGGGCCGCCTCCGAGGCTTGCTCAGCATTGCGTGCCACTTCATGCACGGTGGCCGCCATTTCGTTCATGGCAGTGGCCACCTGGTCGGTTTCGACCTTTTGGTTGTTGACCCCGGCGCTGGTCTGCTCGGTTACCGCCGAAAGCTCTTCGGCGGCGCTGGCTATCTGCGTGACACCGTCACCGATACCACCGATCAGTTCGCGCAGGCCTTGGGTCATGCGCTGCATGCTGGCCTGCAACTGCCCCAGCTCGTCGCGGCGGGTTGCCAGAAGGTCCTGGCGCAGGTCGCCGTTGGCCACGCGCTCGGCGGCGGCCAGTGTCTGGCGCAGCGGGACGATGATCTGCCGAGTGATGGCCCAGGCCGCGAGCAGGCCCAGTACCAACGCCAGTGCCGTGGCAGAGGCAAGCAAGGTTTTTGCCTTGCGCGAGCCTGCATCGCGGACTTCGGTCTGTGAAACCGTCATCTTCTGGCTGTTATCCATCAGCACGGTGCCTTGATCAGTCATCACCTGCAGGGCCTGATCACTGGCCGATTGCGCGCTACCGAACTGGTTGACCGCATCGCGGTAAGCGGCGAGGGCCGACATCGAGTCATCGAGGCTGGCGGCATATTCGGCGGGCAGCTTGGCCGGTAGCGCCTTGAGGTTGGTCATGGCCTGGTCGATGGCGTTGAGCGCAGTCTGCTGGTAGTTCGCTTCGCCACTGTAGGTGTAGCCGCGCACCTGGAAGCGTGCTTGCTGTAGCAGGGCACTGACCTCTACCGTGCTCTGGTAGGGCGTGATATCGCCGGCTTGCAGCAGGCGCTCCTGCACCCGGCTGATAAGCTCGGCTGCCTTGTCGGCACTGTCACCCAGTGCGCTTCGGCTGGCTTCGCGTCGCTGCCCGGCCTGCTTGAGGTCGGCGAAAGCTTGCTGATATTTGCGCACCGCCTCCTGCTGTTGCTGCAGGCGCTGATGATCGATGGGTTGCTCGATCTGGCCGAGCATGAGGCTGATCTGGCGGTCGAGGCCAGCGAGGGCTTTTTCCAGTTCGCCGATCGCCGCTTCGTTGCGATCGCGCTGGTAATGCTGACGCGCGATGCGCAGTTCCTGGGTGCCCTGGCTGATGACCGAGATATTGCCCAGCTTGTCACCACGGTCGATGATGCTGTTCATGCCTTGCCAGCCAGTGAAGGTGATGGCCAAAGTCAGTAGCAGTACCAGGCCAAAGCCCAGCCCCAGTTTGCGATTGACGCTCACATTTCCCAGCGTTTCGGTAACCCATCGGAACATGTTCGACTCCCCGGTAAACTTGGCAGCACGGATTATTGTTGTGTTGCCTAGGCATCGGCCTGCGCCGGGGAAACTTGATGGGAAAATCCTGACCCGTTTGTCAGAAAATCCTTGAAAGCAAGGCTGTTACGGCGGTTTCCACACGCAGGATGCGGTCACCCAACTGCACTGGCGCGAGCCCTGCTTTGCCCAGCAGCTCGACTTCGTAGGGGATCCAGCCGCCCTCGGGGCCAATGGCCAGTGTCACCGGGCCTTCGACGGCGCGCGGGCACGCGGGGTAGGGGCCGGGGTGGCCAACCAGGCCCAGGGTGCCGTCGGCGATGGCAGGCAGGCGGTCTTCGACGAACGGTTTGAAGCGTTTTTCGATGACCACCTCGGGCAGCACCGTGTCGCGGGCCTGTTCCAGGCCCAGTATCAGGTTGTCGCGGATGCTCTCGGGGTTGAGGAACGGCGTCTGCCAGAAGCTTTTTTCGACCTTGTAGCTGTTGACCAGGATCAACCGCTGTACGCCCAGTGTGGCGACGGTCTGGAACAGCCTGCGCAGCATTTTTGGCCGCGGCACGGCCAGCACCAGGGTCAGCGGCAGCTTGGCCGGCGGCGGCTGGTCGAAGCCGACTTCAAGCTCGGCTTCGTGCTGTGCCAGACGTACCACGGTGGCGGTGCCCATCAGGCCATTGATGCGGCCCACGCGCAGGCTGTCGCCCACCACCACGCGGTGAATCTCCTGCATATGGGTGAAGCGCCGATCGGCAAGGACGACGCGGTCGGCCGACACAAAGTCGGCCTCTTCAAGAAGCAACAGGTTCACGGCTGGGTCGCTGGTGGCTGGTCGTTGGGGTCGTTTGCCGTGTCATCTTCGGCGTGGCTGCGCTTGCGGATCAGGCTGCCACACAGCACGCCGATCTCGAACAGCAGCCACATGGGCACGGCGAGCAAGGTCTGCGAGAAGATGTCGGGCGGGGTCAGGATCATGCCGACCACGAAGCAGCCGATGATCACGTAGGGGCGGATTTTCTTCAGGTATTGCACGTCGACCACGCCGATCCACACCAGCAGCACCACCGCTACCGGGATCTCGAAGGCAACACCGAAGGCGAAGAACAACGTCATGACGAAGTCCAGATAACTGGAAATGTCGGTCATCATCGACACGCCTTCCGGCGTGGCGCTGGCGAAGAAGCCGAAGATCAGCGGGAACACCAGGAAGTAGGCGAAGGCCATGCCGGCATAGAACAGGAAGATGCTCGACACCAGCAGCGGAATGGCGATGCGCTTTTCGTGGCGATACAGGCCAGGCGCGATAAAACCCCAGATCTGCTGCAGGATGAACGGGATCGCCAGGAACAGCGAAACGATCATGGTCAGCTTGAACGGCGTCAGGAACGGCGAGGCCACGTCGGTGGCGATCATCGTGGCGTTGGCCGGCAGGTGTTCGCGCAGTGGCGCCGAGACCAGGGTGTAGATCTGCTGGGCGAAGGAGAACAGCCCGGCAAAAATCAGGAAGATGGCAGCCACGCAGCGCAGCAGGCGGGTGCGCAGTTCGGTCAGGTGCGAGACCAGCGGCATGGGCTGGTCGTCTTGCGGTTTTTCGCTCATGGGGCTCGCGGCGGTTGAGGCTGTTCGGGCTGCTCAGGCGCAGGCGCCGGCGCTACCGGTGCCGATGTTGGCGTGGCGGCGGGCTGCTCGGTGGCCACAGCGGCGGGTGGCTGCGCAGGCGGCGTCAGCGGGTTGAGGATGCGCTTGGCTTCCTGTTCCATTTGCAGGATGTGCTCGTTGTGCAACTGTCGGCGGATGTCATCGGCACCGATTTCGCGCTCGACTTCCATCTTGATCGAATTGAAGCTGCGCTTGAGCCGGCCGATCCACAGCCCTGCAGTGCGCGCGGCGCCGGGCAGGCGCTCGGGGCCGAGCACCAGCAGCGCGACGAGGCCGACGAGCAGTAACTCGCTGAAACTCATGCCGAACATGGTTCAGTCTTTCCGCTGCGGCTCTTGGACCGGTTGCGCCTGGCCCTCGATGGTGTGGCCCTGTGGCTGTTGTGCGGTGTTCTGCACCGGCGGTACCGGCTGGGCAGGCGGTGGGGTCTGCTCGGCGGGTTTGCTTTCTTCTTCGTTCATGGCTTTGCGGAAGCCCTTGATCGATTCGCCAAGGTCACTGCCGAAGTTCTTCAGCTTCTTGGTGCCGAACACCAGGACGACGACGACCAGCAGGACGATCCAGTGTTTCCAGTCAAAAATACCCATGGTGCTCTCCTAGAATGCTATTTGGTCAGGCCGAGGGCTCGCGAGCGGCCTTTTCATCGTGCCCGGACAGGCCGAAGCGGCGTTCCAGTTCATCGAGCACGGCTTGTGGGTGCTGGCCCAGTGCACTGAGCATGACCAGGCTATGAAACCACAGGTCGGCGGTTTCATAGATGACATCACTGCAATCCTTGCTGACCTCTGCGTCCTTGGCAGCAATGATGGTCTCTACGGACTCTTCGCCGAGCTTTTCGAGGATCTTGTTCAGGCCCTTGTGGTACAGGCTGGCCACGTAGGAGCTGTCGGGGGCCGCGTGCTTGCGTTCTTCGAGCACTTCGGCCAGGCGGTTGAGGGTGTCGCTCATGTCAGTGTCCTGCGTTGTAGATGGCATGCGGGTCTTTCAACACCGGATCGACGGTTTTCCACTGGCCGTCTTCGAAGACGCGGTAGAAGCAGCTTTCACGGCCGGTATGGCAGGCGATATGGCCCAGTTGCTCGACCATCAGGATGATCACGTCGGCATCACAGTCCAGGCGCATTTCGTGCAGCTTCTGCACATGCCCCGATTCCTCGCCCTTGCGCCACAGCTTGCCACGCGAGCGCGACCAGTAGATGGCGCGTTGCTCGGCGGCAGTGAGGGCCAGCGATTCGCGGTTCATCCAGGCCATCATCAGCACGCGTCCGGTCTTGTGGTCCTGGGCGATCGCCGGTACCAGGCCGTCGCTGCTCCACTTGATCTCGTCCAGCCACTCTTTCATCGTCGACTCCAAAACCGGGCCCGCTCCTGTACCGGGCCCTTTGCGCTAGTGTGCCAGCCAGCAGCGCGGCTGGCTATTGGCGCACGATCAGGTAAAGGCCTGCGGCCAGCATCAGCCAAGCCGGCCAGGCGGCCGGGGCGGCGAGGCTGGCGGCCTCGGCGGCGCCGGCGGCCAGCACCGCACCGCCACCCAGCAGGCCGGCACCGAGCAGGCGCAGTGCCCAGCGGTCGCCCTGGCGGCGCCGCTCCGGCAGTTGCGGGTCGTGCAGGTGCGGCTGGGAAAGACGTTCGAGCAGGTCGCGGGTCATGCCGGCCAGGTGCGGCAGCTGTTCGGCCTGGCTGTACAGGTTGCCGAACATGGCCTTGGGGCTGTAACGCTCGCGCATCCAGCGTTCCAGGAACGGTTTGGCGGTACTCCACAGGTCAAGGTCGGGGTACAGCTGGCGGCCCAGGCCCTCGATGTTGAGCAGGGTCTTCTGCAGCAGCACCAACTGCGGCTGGACTTCCATGTTGAAGCGCCGGGCAGTCTGGAACAGGCGCATCAGCACTTGGCCGAAGGAAATGTCCTTGAGCGGTTTTTCGAAGATCGGCTCGCACACGGTACGGATGGCCGCTTCGAATTCATTGACCTTGGTGTGCGCCGGTACCCACCCCGAGTCGATGTGCAGCTCGGCGACACGGCGGTAGTCGCGCTTGAAGAAGGCGATCAGGTTGCGTGCCAGGTAGTCCTGGTCTTCGGCGGTGAGGCTGCCGACGATGCCGCAGTCGATGGCGATGTATTGCGGGCTCCACGGCTTGACCGTGCTGACGAAGATATTGCCGGGGTGCATGTCGGCATGGAAGAAACTGTGGCGGAACACCTGGGTGAAAAACACCTCCACACCGCGCTCGGCCAGCAGTTTCATGTCGGTGCGCTGGTCGGCCAGGGTGGCCATGTCGGTCACCGGCACGCCGTAGATGCGCTCCATCACCAGCACCTTGGGGCGGCACAGGTCCCAGTAGACCTGGGGCACGTACATCAGCTCCGAGCCTTCGAAGTTGCGCCGCAGCTGGCTGGCGTTGGCCGCCTCGCGGAGCAGGTCGAGTTCGTCGTAGATGGTTTTTTCGTAGTCGCCGACGATTTCCACCGGGTGCAGGCGGCGGGCATCGGCCGAAGCCCGCTCGGCGCCTTTTGCGATCAGGAACAGCCAGGCAAGGTCCTGGGCGATCACTGGTTTGAGGCCCGGGCGTACTACCTTGACCACCACTTCCTCGCCGGTCTTCAGGCGCGCGGCATGCACCTGGGCCACCGAGGCCGAGGCCAGCGGCTCGACGTCGAAGCGGCTGAACACCTCACCCACCTTGGCGCCAAGCTGGCTTTCGATCAGCGCCACGGCCTGTTTCGGGTCGAACGGCGGTACGCGGTCCTGCAGCAGCATCAGCTCGTCGGCGATGTCGGTGGGCAGCAGGTCGCGACGGGTGGACAGCAACTGGCCGAATTTGATGAAGATCGGCCCCAGGTCCTGAAGCGCCAGGCGCAGGCGGGCTCCCCGGCTGAGTTCGGAGGGTGTGCGAGGCAACCAGCGCCACGGCATCAGCAGGCGCAGGCTGCGCAGCCACCACGGCAGCGGCAGGTCGAAGAGCAGGTCATCGAGGCGGTAGCGGATCACCACGCGCTGGATGCGAAAGAGACGACGGACGGCGAGCAGCTTCATGCGTTATCGCTGGTATCAAGGGATCGGGAGAGGCGCTGCAGGCGCGCCTCGAGGCGTTCTAAATCGACCTTCAGGGTATCGAGCTCGCTGAAGGCGGCTTCGGCTTCGCGCTTGCCTACCAGGGTGCGCGACTCTTCGGCCAGGTACTCGGACAGGTTTTGGCTGAAGCGTGCCAGGCCTTGGCGGGTCCAGCGTGCACGCAGGCGCACGTGGCCGGCGAGCAGCGAGGTGGCGACCGGGCCGAGCCAGCGTTGCAGTTCGTGTTCCCAGTCCAGCTCCAGGTCTTGCAACACACCGAACAGGTCGAGCAGCACGGCACTGTCGCCATGCAGCTCGACCTGAGGGCTATGCAGCACGGCCGTCTTGTCCTTGGCCACGGCCAGTTGCAGCAGGCTCCCGGCTGGCGCGCGCAGGCTGCAGTCGACCTCGCCTTGCCAGTGGGCGGCAAGCATCAGGCCCTCTTCATCGGGCAGGATGAACACTTGCAGGGCCGGCTGGCGACAATCGATTTCGATGACCTTGCCTTCCAGCGCGCCCAGCCGCGGCAATGCCGTGCTGTCCATGCGCAGGACGCGGTTCAGGCCATGTTCGACGCTGGCGAGCAGCCCTGCCAGCAACATCAGGGCTTGATTCCCCGGTGCACGGCGACGATGCCGCTGGTCATGTTGTGGTAGGTGACCCGGTCGAAACCGGCATCGACCATCATGGCCTTGAGGGTTTCCTGGTCGGGGTGCATGCGGATCGATTCGGCGAGGTAGCGGTAGCTCTCGGAGTCATTGGTGATCAGCTTGCCGGCCAGGGGCATGAAGGCGAACGAGTAGGCGTCGTAGGCCTTGGACATCAGCTTGTTGGTCGGCTTGGAGAACTCCAGGATCAACAGGCGCCCGCCTGGCTTGAGCACGCGCAGCATCGAACGGATGGCTTCGTCCTTGTGGGTGACGTTGCGCAGGCCGAAGGCGATGGTCACACAGTCGAAGTGGTTGTCCGGGAATGGCAGTTTCTCGGCGTCGGCCTGGACGAATTCGATGTTGCCGGCAACACCACGGTCGAGCAGGCGGTCGCGGCCGACCTTGAGCATCGAGTCGTTGATGTCGGCGAGCACCACTTGGCCGGTAGGGCCGACCAGGCGCGAGAACTTGGCTGCCAGATCACCCGTGCCGCCGGCGATGTCCAGCACCCGATTGCCGCTACGCACACCTGACAGCTCGATGGTGAAGCGCTTCCACAGGCGGTGCATGCCGCCGGAAAGCACGTCGTTCATCAGGTCGTACTTGGCAGCCACCGAGTGGAACACTTCGGCGACTTTCTTCGCCTTCTGGCTCTCGGGCACATCCTGGTAACCGAAATGGGTGGTGGGTTCGGCGTGTTCGCCTTTGCGCTGGTCGTTCATATCGCTTCACCGGAAAAAATTATCGCCATTCTAGGGCGAACGGGCGCATTTGTCTTGGCGGGGTGTACCGTGCGGCAGGGGCGGGCATAATGCCGATTATGTCTTCATATCCAGGAACACCCGCATGACCCAGATCAGCGTCGAACGCAAACACTCCCTCGGTCGCGAGGCCGCCCGTGCCAAGGCCCAAGCGCTGGTGGACAAACTGAGCCAGGAATACGACCTCAAGGCCACCTGGAACGGTGACCGTGTGGACGTCGCCCGCAGCGGCGCCAACGGCAGCGTACATATTGGCGAGGACAGCATCCGTGTCGAATTGAAGTTGGGCATGATGCTGTCGATGATGAGCGGCACCATCAAGAGTGAGATCGAGCGGGCGCTGGACAAGGCTCTGGTCTGAAAGCTGCAGCTGCTCTTAGGGTGAAGATTCTAATTTCACTCATTACCTTATGCTCAAGCCCAGCCTCCATGGGCGGTTTCTCCCTCCACTCATGAGCATGAGGTATAGAGCATGGCCAAAGTGAATGTGAAGAAAAAGGATGACGCCCAAAGCACGCTGGGCGAGGTGCGCGGCTACGCGCGCAAGATCTGGCTGGCAGGCATCGGCGCTTACGCCCGTGTTGGCCAGGAGGGTTCGGACTACTTTCAGGAGCTGGTAAAAGCCGGTGAAGGGGTCGAGAAACGTGGCAAGAAGCGCATCGACAAAGAACTCGATGCCGCCAACACCCAGATCGACGAAGCGAGCGAAGAAGTCAGCCGCGTACGTGGCAAGGTCGAAGTTCAACTCGACAAGATCGAGAAGGCTTTCGACGCGCGGGTCGGTCGCGCCTTGAATCGCCTCGGCATTCCGTCTAAACATGACGTTGAGGCGTTGTCCATCAAGCTTGAACAGCTGCATGAGCTGCTTGAGCGCGTCGCGCACAAACCATAAGGAGAGCAGGATGGCTGGCAAGAAGAATTCCGACAAAGACGGCAGCTCCTGGGTCGGCGGGGTCGAGAAGTACTCCCGCAAGATCTGGCTGGCAGGGCTGGGTATCTATTCGAAGATCGACCAGGACGGCCCGAAGCTGTTCGACTCGCTGGTGAAAGATGGCGAGAAGGCCGAGAAGCAGGCGAAGAAAACCGCCGAGGATGTCGCCGATAACGCCAAGGCCTCGACCACTTCGCGTGTGTCCGGCGTGAAAGATCGCGCACTGGGCAAGTGGAGCGAGCTCGAAGAAGCCTTCGACAAACGCCTGAACAGCGCCATTTCGCGCCTCGGTGTGCCAAGCCGGAACGAGATCAAGGCCCTGCACCAGCAGGTCGATAGCCTGACCAAGCAGATCGAGAAGCTGACCGGCGCCTCGGTCACACCGGTCTCCTCGCGCGCTGCTGCAGCCAAACCGGCAGCCAGCAAGACTGCGGCCAAACCGCTGGCCAAGGCAGCAGCGAAGCCTGCGGCGAAAACCGCGGCGGCAAAACCTGCGGCCAAGACTGCTGCGGCCAAGCCAGCAGCGAAACCTGCAGCCAAGCCGGTTGCCGCCAAGCCTGCAGCCAAACCCGCTGCGGCGAAGAAGCCCGCCGTGAAAAAAGCGCCGGCCAAACCCGCCGCCGCCAAACCGGCAGCCCCAGCGGCCAGCGCCACACCGGCCGCTACCGCAGCGCCGTCGCCAAGCGCGGCACCGGCCAGCAGCACGCCGTCGGCACCGGTGAGCGCTGAAGCCTGACACCGGGTTGCCCTCATCGCCGGCAAGCCGGCCCACAGGTACCCCGCTGGTTTCAATGCCAGCAGGGTAGGTGTGGGGCCGGCTTGCCGGCGATGGGGCCAGCTCCAGCACCTTGTAAGCTATCTACCCCTCCAGATACCGCACCGCCAAATGCTCCGCCGCCTCCCGCGCAGGCGCCTGCAGATGCGGCGCCACCAGCATCATCACCTGGTACACCACGATCCCTACATCCCCCTCGCGCCCCAGTACCCGCTGGTAATCCAGCGAAAACATGAGCGTCAGGGTGATCTGCTCCACCAGTTGCCCCAGTGCCTGCGTCTCACTGACCACCTGGCCCTGGCCCTTGAGGCTGGCCAGCAATGCCGCCAGTGTGCGCTTGAGCGCATTGATCAGGCTGCGCATGCCCCGCGCCAGCTTGGGCAGGCGACCGGTCAGGTTCGACAGGTCCTGGAACAGGAAGCGGTACTGGGCCATGCGTTCGACAATCAGGTGCAGAAACAGCCAGTAGTCCTCGGCATCCAGGCGCACTTCCAGCGGCGGGTCCAGCAGCGGCACAAGCGCTTCTTCGAAGCGCTCGAACAGGCCGATTATCAAAGGCTCTTTGCCGTGGAAGTGGTAATACAGGTTGCCAGGGCTGATCCCTAGCTCGTTGGCAATCTCAAGGGTCGAAACGTTGGGCTCGCCCTGCTGGTTGAACAGCTGCAGGGCGCATTCGAGAATACGGTCGCGGGTCTTCATCCAGTCGTTGTGCTCATCGGGTCAGGACATAGGTGCCTGGCGCGGGGCCCAGCGGTGGGTAGGTTGCGTTGCCCAGCTCCACCCGCGGCGCCTTGAGCGGGCCGGAACGTGGGGTTATCCATTCCAGCCACAGGGGCCACCAGCTGCCGTCGTTGCGCTTGGCATCGTGGAACCAGGCCCGCGGGTCGCTCGATAGCCTGGGGTTGTCCAGGTAGTAGGCCTTGGGGTTTCCGGGCGGGTTGATGATGCTCTGGATGTGCCCGCTGTTGGCCAGCACGAACCGTCGCTCGCCGCCCAACAGCAGGGCCGAACGGTACACGGCATCCCATGGGGTGATGTGGTCATTGCTGCCGGCCACGGTAAAGCTGTCGAGGTTGACCTGCTTGAGGTCGATGGGCGTGCCGCAGACTTCCAGCCCGGCGGGGTGGGTGAGCGGGTTGAGCTTGAAGAAGTCCAGCAGTTCGCCATGCAGGGCAGCGGGCAGTCGCGTGCTGTCGGCGTTCCAGTAGAGAATGTCGAAAGCAGGGGGCGTTTTGCCCAGCAGGTAATTGTTGACCCAGTAGTTCCAGATCAGGTCGTTGGGCCGCATCCAGGCGAAGATCCGCGCCACTTCGCTGCCATCCAGTACCCCGCGCTGGTAAGAGCGGCGCTTGGCCGCTTCGATGGTCTGCTCGTCGGCGAACAGGCTGGCGGGGCTGTCAAACTTGCTGTCGAGCAAGCTGACCAGGTAGGTGGCGCTGCGCACCCGGCGCAGTTGGTGCTTGGCTTGCAGGTGGCCCTGCAGCGCGGCCATGGTCAGGCCGCCGGCGCAGGCCCCCATCAGGTTGGGGTCGCGGTTGCCGCTGATACTACGGCAGGCGTTGAGTGCCTCTTCAAGCGCCTCCACGTAGCTGGACAGGCCCCATTCGCGGTGGCGCGGGTCGGGGTTGCGCCAGCTGACCATGAACACTTGCAAACCGTTCTTGAGCATGTATTGGACGAAGCTGTTGTTCGCCTGCATGTCGAAGATATAGAACTTGTTGATCTGGGGGGGCACCACCAGCACAGGCCGAGCGTGCTGTTTTTCACTCATCGGCTTGTACTGGATCAGCTCCAGCATCTCGTTGCGAAACACCACCGCGCCCGGAGTTGCTGCCAGGTTGCCGCCCACTTCGAAGGCCCGCTCATCCACTTGGCGCGGCAGCCCGTCGTTGTGGCGCAGGTCATCGAGCAGGTGTGCCACGCCGCGCACCAGGCTCTGCCCGCCGGTATTGAGCAGTTCCTTGACCGCCAACGGATTGAGCAACGAGTTGCTCGGTGCCAGGGCGTCGTTGATCTGGTTGAACAGGAAATGCGCACGGGCCCGGTCGTCGTCGTCCAGGTGGCTTTCATCTATCCACAGGCGGGTCTGCTTCTGCCAGGCCAGATAGGCCTGCAGGCCACGGCGGTAAAACGGGTTCTGGCTCCATGTAGGATCGCTGAAGCGCGCATCCCGCGGGCTTGGCGAATAGGGCGTGTCGCCGAGCATCACGCGACCCAGCTGGCCGCTTAGGGCGAGCAGGTGGCGTGCGGTATGCAACGGGTTGAGCAAACCATGGCGGCCAACATTGCGCAGCGTGGAAATCAGGTCGCGGCCGCGCAGGCCGACGATCGCGTTCTGTGCGTTCATGCTCATGGCGGGGAGCGTTGTCGTTCCTTTGGCCGGTTTGTCTTTCATGGCAGCACTCCTTCGTCAGGCCACGGTCGGGACAGAACAACAGCAAACAGCACCCTAGCCGCCGGAGGCCGGGCGGGGGTGCATGACCGCGCGCTGACGTTCTTGCTCGAGGAACTTCATGATGATCGGGGCGACGGCCTCAGCCCGGGTGATCAGGAACAGATGACCGTCGTCGATAATATGTAGCTGGGCATTGGGAATTCGCCAGGCCAGCAAGCGCATGTTGATCAGTGGGATCAGCGGATCGTCGTCGCCGGCCAGCACCAGGGTGGGCTGCTGGATCTTGTGCAGCCAGTGGATGCTGGTCCAGCCCAGCCCGGCGAACAACTGCCAGTAGTAGCCCAGCTTGCCGCCGGAGCGCACCTTGGAGGCATGGTGCATGGCAAGGTCAGGGTTGCGGCGAAAGGCGCCGCCATAGATCAGCGGAGCGATGCGGATCACATGTGAGGGCTGGATGTAACGCCGAGGGCTGGCCATGTTCCACAGTACTTTCGGCTTGCCCGGCACCATCACTGCACCGGCGGCGGTAGCGGCCAGCACCAATTTCTTGCAGCGTTCCGGATAGTCATGGGCGAACTGCTGGGCCAGGGCGCCGCCCCAGGACACCCCGATCACGTTGACCTGGCCGTAGTCCAGGTAGTCGAGCATGCGTGCGGTCAGCTTGGCCAGGCCGGGGAAGCGATAGGGGTGGCGGGGGGTGGAGGAGCCACCCACGCCTGGCACGTCGAAGGCAATGACTTCGAGGTCCGGGTCCAGCGCTTCGATGAACGGGAACACCAGCTCCAGGTTGGCGCCGATGCCATTGAAGATCAGCAGCGGCGTCAGGTGCGGCTTGCCTGGGCGCACGGCAGTGCGGATGGACTGGTCGTCCAGCTCGACGGTCCGGAATATGTAGTGTGACGACATGCGCATGACTCTGTGGTGAATGAAGCGCCGTGGCCTGCCGGTGGGCAGCCACGGCGTTACAACTCAACGTTCGTGAACGTAAGTTCCCGGTGCGGCTTCACCTGCGGCATAGGCACGGTTGCCCAGGCGGGCCGGCGCCTTTTTCAGGTCGCCGGCGCGCTCGCTCAGCCATGCCTGCCAATACAGCCACCAGGAGTCGGCATGCTTGTCTGCGTTCTCTTGCCAGGCCAATGCGTCGCCGGGGCGGTCCGCGCCAGTCAGGAAACGCGCCTTGGGGTTGCCCGGCGGGTTGAGGATGCTCTGGATGTGGCCGCTGTTGGACAGGACAAACTCGATCTTGCCGCCAAACAGGTGCGCCGAGCGGTAGCACGACTGCCACGGGGTAATATGGTCGGCGGTGCCGGCCACACTGAAGATGTCGCACTTGACCTTTTTCAGGTCGATGGCGGTCCCGCACACTTCCAGTGCATCGGCGCGGGTCAACGGGTTGTTCTTGAACATTTCGATCAGGTCGCCGTGGAAGGCCGCCGGCAGGCGCGTGGTGTCGTTGTTCCAGAACAGGATGTCGAATACGGGCGGCTCGTTGCCGAGCAGGTAGTTGTTGACCCAGTAGTTCCAGATCAGGTCGTTGGGGCGCATCCAGGCGAACACTTTGGCCATGTCGCTGCCTTCGAGCACGCCGGCCTGGTAGGAGTGGCGCTTGGCCGACTCCAGAGTCTGCTCGTCGACGAACAATGCCACCTGGGTATCCAGGGTGGTGTCCAGCACGCTGACCAGCAGGGTCAGCGCATTCACCTTCTTCTCGCCCAGCGCGGCGTAGTGGCCAACCAGTGCGGTGCAGGTGATGCCGCCGGAGCAGGCACCGAGCATGTTCAGGTCCTTGCTGCCGGTAATCGCCAGGACCGCGTCGACCGCTTCCTTGAGTGCGTCGATGTAGGTCGACAGGCCCCACTCACGCTGGGCTTTGGTCGGGTTGCGCCAACTGATGATGAAGGTCTGCTGATGCGAGCGCAGGCAGAAGCGCGCCAAGCTTTTCTCAGGGCTCAGGTCGAAGACGTAGAACTTGTTGATCTGTGGCGGCACCACCAGCAAAGGGCGGGCGTGCACCTGCTCGGTGATTGGGCTGTACTGGATCAGCTCCAGCACGTCATTGCGGTACACCACGGCGCCTTCGCTGGTACCGAGGTTCTTGCCCACTTCAAAGGCGTCCATGTTGACCTGGCTGGGCATGCCACCGTTGTTGACCACGTCCTTGGCCAGGTTGGACAGGCCGTCGAGCAGGCTCTTGCCGCCGGTTTCGAAGAAGCGTTTGACCGCCGCCGGGTTGGACAGGGTATTGGTCGGCGCCATGGCTTCGGTCATCAGGTTGATGACGAATTGCCCGCGGCTGATGTCCTGGGGCGACAGGTCGCTGTTGCCGATCCAGTCCTGCAGCTCCTTGCGCCAGGCCAGATAGGTTTGCAGGTAGCGGCGGTACAGCGGGTTCTTGCTCCAGGCCGGGTCCTGGAAGCGACGGTCGTCGCCCTCGGGGGCCAGGCTGGACTTGCCCAGCAGCACGTTTTTCAGCTCCAGGCCGAAATGTGCCACGTGTTTGGCGCTGTGCAGCGGCTGGCGCACGGCCTGGCGCAGCACGGTACGCGCAGAGCTCAGCAGGTCCTTGCGGCGGATGCCGATGACCGGGTTCAGGCCCAGGGTGTTGTCCGAGGCTTGCCGCTGCAACTCATCGTTGTTCTTGTTACTCATCTACGACGCTCCGTTGTCCTGAGACGAGTACCGGTTTGCTGTGGCGCATGCACAGTCGACAGCCCGGTACTGCTACTCGGGTGACCAGTGATAAGGAACAGCGGTGCTGCGGGCCGGATGCAATCGGCGATGAGCTGCGGGGGAATCTGCGTGTGAAGACAGCCTGCTTTCGCTCGCGACCTCTACATACCGGCCATGCCCTGACTGCCTTCAAAGCAATGCAGGGAACTTGCCAGCTCCATTGGTTACCCGACTTTCATGTAATGCGCAAGACAGCCCTTGAATGAGCTGTCTGTAGGGCATTCAAGCAGATGAGATTAGAAAATGCGCTCTAAAGCGTGGAAGGCTTGAGCTAGAGCATCAGTTTGACCACTGTTTCGGCAGGATCGCGGGATTTGCCGGCCTTGTGCAACTCATCGAGGTACTCGGCCCAGAGTTGTTCCTGACGCAGGCACAGTTGCTCCAAGTATTCCCAGGTGAACAGCCCGCTGTCATGGCCGTCGTCGAAGGTCAGTTTCAGTGCATATTGGCCAGCGGGCTCAAGGCCGCTGAGGCCGACATTGATCTTGCCGAATTGCAGGATGGGGTTGCCGTGGCCCTGGACCTCGGCGGAGGGGGAGTGCACGCGCAGGAATTCGGCGGGCAGGTGATAGGCCTCGTCGGGACCGTAGGTGAGGCTGAGTGTCCTGGAGGCTTTGTGCAGGTTGATGGCGGTTGGCATGCGGGCCATGGTCTGAATCTCTTCTGAGCGACAAGCTTCAAGCTTCAAGCTTCAAGCTTCAAGCTTCAAGCTTCAAGCTGCAAGAAGTGATATTAGAGCCACCATGGAAAGATCATGTGAGCGCAGTGCTGCAAGCGACGCCAAACAGCTTGTCGCTTGCAGCTTGCAGCTCGCCGCTTAAAGGATGTAGCGCGACAGGTCTTCGTTCTGGGCCAGCTCACCCAGATGGCCGTTCACGTACGCTGCGTCGATCTGGATCGGTGCTTCATCATGTGCACTGGCCAGGTCGCCGGCACTGAACGACACCTCTTCGAGCAGGCGCTCGAGCAGGGTGTGCAGGCGGCGGGCACCGATGTTCTCGGTCTTCTCGTTGACCTGGAAGGCGATCTCGGCCAGGCGCTTGATACCGTCTGCCTTGAACTCGATGTTCAGGCCTTCGGTCTTGAGCAGCTCGCGGTACTGCTCGGTCAGCGAAGCGTGCGGCTCTTGCAGGATGCGCTCGAAGTCTTCCGGGGTCAGCGCCTTGAGCTCCACGCGGATCGGCAGGCGGCCTTGCAGTTCAGGGACCAGGTCGCTCGGCTTGCTCAGGTGGAACGCGCCGGAGGCGATGAACAGGATGTGGTCGGTCTTGACCATGCCCAGCTTGGTGTTGACGGTGCAGCCTTCGATCAGTGGCAGCAGGTCGCGCTGCACGCCTTCACGGGACACATCAGCGCCGCCGACGTTGCCACGCTTGGCCACCTTGTCGATTTCGTCGATGAACACGATGCCGTGCTGTTCGACCGCTTCCAGGGCCTTTGCCTTCAAGTCATCATCGTTGACCAGGCGGCTCGCTTCTTCGTCGCGAACCATCTTCAGCGCTTCTTTGACCTTGAGCTTGCGCGCCTTGCGCTTGCCCTTGCCCATGTTGGCGAACAGGCTCTGCAGCTGGTTGGTCATCTCTTCCATGCCGGGCGGCGCGGCGATTTCGACGCCGACGGCGTCGGCCACCTCGATTTCGATTTCCTTGTCGTCCAGTTGGCCTTCACGCAGGCGCTTGCGGAACAGCTGGCGGGTATTGGAGTCGCTGCTGGTCTGCGCGGCTTCCTCGCTGAAGCTGGTGACCCGGGCCTGCGGCAGCAGGGCGTCGAGAATACGGTCTTCGGCGGCATCTTCGGCGCGGTGGCGCACGCGGATGATCTCTTGCTCGCGCAGCATCTTCATCGCGGCGTCGGCCAGGTCGCGGATGATCGACTCGACATCGCGGCCAACGTAGCCCACCTCGGTGAACTTGGTCGCTTCGACCTTGAGGAATGGTGCGTTGGCCAGCTTGGCCAGGCGGCGGGCAATTTCGGTCTTGCCGACGCCGGTGGGGCCGATCATCAGAATGTTTTTAGGCGTCACCTCGGCGCGCAGCTCGGCTGGCAGCTGCATCCGCCGCCAGCGGTTGCGCAGGGCGATGGCCACGGCGCGCTTGGCGTCGTCCTGGCCGATGATGTGGCGGTTGAGTTCGTGGACGATCTCGCGGGGGGTCATGGACATGATGAAAATGGTCCTCGAGCAGAATGAGTCAGCGTGGAAAAGCCCCGTCACCGGGACGGGGCGCCAGAACAGCTGATCACTCGGCCAGGTCCTGCTCCTCGATGGTCAGGTTGTGGTTGGTGAACACGCAGATGTCTCCGGCGATGTTCAGTGCGGTTTCGGCGATTTCGCGGGCCGAGAGGTCAGTCTTGTTCAGCAGGGCGCGGGCCGCGGCCTGGGCGTAGGCGCCGCCGGAGCCCATGGCGATCAGGCCGTCTTCTGGCTCGACCACGTCACCGTTGCCGGTGATGATCAGCGATGCGTCCTTGTTGGCCACGGCCAGCATGGCCTCCAGGCGGCTCAGGGAGCGGTCGGTACGCCATTCTTTGGCCAGCTCGACGGCGGCCCGCACCAAATGGCCGGAGTGTTTCTGCAGTTGGGCTTCGAAGCGCTCGAACAGGGTGAACGCGTCGGCGGTGGCGCCGGCGAAACCGGCGATGACCTCACCGTTGTACAGGCGACGTACCTTTTTGGCGTTGCCTTTCATGACGGTGTTGCCGAGAGATACCTGGCCGTCGCCGCCCATGACGACTTTGCCGTGACGGCGGACAGAAACGATGGTGGTCAAGGGGAGAGTCTCCACGCAGCGGGGCAAAATTGCCTGATGCAGACTCATATGGGGGTGGGGGGAAGGATTTCAACCGAGGGGGATGAATGGTTGCTATCAGCCTGTGCGGGGCGCGGTCGCTGTAGGAGCGGCCTTGTGTCGCGAAAGGGCCGCAAAGCGGCCCCAAGATCCCGGCACTATTCGGAAATTCCCGGGGCTGCTTCGCACCCCTTTCGCGACACAAGGCCGCTCCTACAGCGAGCGGTGTGCTTACTCAGCCCTCGTGGCAGACGTGCCCGTCGACCACGGTGTAACGCACCGCGCCGGGCAGGCAGTGGCCGATGAACGGGCAGTTGTCGCCGCGCGAGTACCACTGCTCGCCGGCAACCGTCGAGGCCTTGGCATCGAACAGCACCAGGTCCGCCGAGCCACCGACCTTCAGTTCACCCGCCGGCAGGCGCATGGCGGCCGCCGGGCCGCTGGTCAGGCGGGCGAGCAGGGTCGGCAGGTCGAGCAGGCCGTCTTCCACCAGCGTCATGGCCAATGGCAGCAGCAGTTCGACGCTGCTGATACCGGGCTCGGTGGCACCGAACGGGGCCAGCTTGGCATCGCGCTCGTGCGGCTGGTGATGGCTGGAGATCGCCTGGATCACGCCCGATCTGACCGCTTCGCGCAGGCCATCGCGGTCGGCGGCGCTACGCAGTGGCGGCTGCACGTGGTAGAGGCTTGAGAACTCCCGCAGCGACTCGTCGGTGAGGATCAGCTGGTACAACGCCACATCGGCGGTCACTGGCAGGCCGAGTTGTTGGGCCTGGGCGATCAGCCGCGCGCCACGGGCGCTGGTGATCTGGGTGAAGTGCGCACGTACGCCGGCCTGCTCGACCAGCAGCAGGTTGCGCGCCAGGGCCACGGTCTCTGCGGTTTCCGGAATGCCGGGCAGGCCGAGGAAACTGGCCATCGCGCCTTCATGGGCCAGGCCGCCCTGGGCCAGGTCGCGGTCCTGGGAGTGGAAGACCACGGTCAGGTCGAAGGTGGCAGCGTATTCCAGGGCACGGGCCAGGGTACGGTTGTTGGGGATTTCTTTCAGGCCGTTGCCGAAGGCTACGCAACCGGTGTCACGCAGGGCGACCAGTTCGGCCAGTTGCTCGCCTTCCAGGCCCTTGGTCAGGGCGCCGATGGGGTAGACCTTGCTGTTGCCGGCTTCGCGGGCGCGGTCGAGGATCAGCTCGGCCACTGCCGAGGTATCGAGCACCGGCTTGGTCTGCGGTGGGCAGCACAGGCTGGTGACGCCTCCGGCCACGGCGGCGCGGGTTTCACTGGCAATGGTGCCCTTGCGGCTGTAACCCGGCTCGCGCAGCGATACACCGAGGTCGACCAGGCCGGGTGCGGCGATCAGGCCATCTGCCTGGATTGTACGGCTGGCGCTGAAGCCAGCCGGGGCCGCGCCGATGGCGGCAATGCGGCCACCGTCCAGGTGCAGGTCGGTGACGTGGTCCAGGCCACTCTTGGGGTCGATGACCCGGGCGCCAAGAATGCTGAGGGTCACTGGGCGTTCTCCTGGTCGAGTTGACGTTGCGTGTTCTGCCCGCTCATGGCCATGGACAGCACCGCCATGCGCACGGCGATGCCGTAGGTGACCTGGTTGAGGATCACCGAATGCTTACCGTCGGCCACCGCCGACTCGATCTCCACGCCGCGGTTGATCGGCCCCGGGTGCATGACGATGGCGTCCGGCTTGGCGCCAGCAAGGCGCGCGGTGGTCAGGCCGAACAGGCGGTAGAACTCACCCTCGCTGGGCAGCAGGCCGCCGGCCATGCGTTCACGCTGCAGGCGCAGCATGATCACCACATCGACGTCCTTCAGGCCTTCTGTGAGGTCGGTGTAGACCTTCACGCCGTACTGCTCGATACCGATCGGGATCAGGGTTTTCGGGCCGATCACGCGGATGTCCGGGCAGCCCAGCGCCTTGAGCGCGAGCATGTCGGAGCGGGCCACACGCGAGTGCAGGATATCGCCGACGATCGCCACGGACAGGTTCTCGAAGCTGCCTTTGTGGCGGCGGATGGTCAGCATGTCGAGCATGCCTTGGGTCGGGTGCGCATGGCGGCCGTCACCGCCGTTGATCACCGCGACATCCGGGCATACATGCTCGGCGATGAAGTGCGCGGCACCCGAGTCGGAGTGGCGCACGACGAACATGTCGGCGGCCATGGCTTCGAGGTTGCGCAGGGTGTCGAACAGGGTTTCGCCCTTGCTGGTCGAGGAGGTCGACACATTCAGGCTGATCACGTCGGCCGACAGGCGCTGGGCGGCCAGTTCGAAGGTGGTGCGGGTGCGGGTCGAGTTCTCGAAGAACACGTTGCACACGGTCTTGCCGCGCAGCAACGGGACTTTCTTGACGGCCCGTGCGCCGACTTCGAGGAACGAGTCGGCGGTGTCGAGGATCTCGGTGAGCAGTTCGCGGGGCAAACCGTCGAGCGAGAGAAAGTGGCGCAGCTGGCCCTGATCATTGAGCTGCAGCGGGCGCTTGGCGTCGATTGGCGTCATCGCGAGTGGACTCTTAAAGGGCGGAAGCGGTGGCGAGGTCCTGGCGCTCGAGTGCGAGCGGTGCGGGGCCGGTCAATTTTACCCGTTCATGGGCCGCCAGCGACAGGGTGGCACCCAGCACGTTGGGGCGGATCGGCAGTTCGCCGGCGTCCAGGTCAAGCAGGCAGACCAGGGTCACGCTGGCCGGGCGGCCGTAATCGAACAGTTCGTTGAGCGCGGCGCGAATGGTGCGGCCGCTCATCAGCACGTCGTCGATCAGGACCAGGTGCTGGCCTTCGACCTCGAACGGCAGCTCTGACGGGCGCACTTGAGGGTGCAGGCCGTTCTGGCTGAAATCGTCGCGGTAGAACGACACGTCCAGGGTGCCCAGCGGGCTGGCATCGGCCAGTTCCTGCTGCAGGGCCTGGGCTACCCAGACGCCGCCGGTGCGGATGCCGATGTAACGCGGCTCGGTGATGCCGCGGCGGGCGAGATGGGCGCGAAGGTCGACAGCCATCTGCCGGATCAGATCGGCGGGATTGGGTAGGCTCATTGCGTGTCTCCTGGAGGGCGCCGGGTTGGGCCGACGGCAAAGCGGAAAATTAGGTATTGGCCTCCAGCCAGCCTTGCAGCAGCAGGGCCGCGGCGATGGCATCGACCGGGTTGTCACGGTAACTGCCGCGCTGGCCGCCGCGGGCCATGCGCTCGCCCTTGGCCTCGAAAGTGGTCAGGCGTTCGTCGTGGGTGTGCACCGGCAGGTTGAAACGGCCGTTGAGGCGGCGGGCGAACTTTTCGGCGCGGGCGCTCATTTCGCTTGGCGTGCCGTCCATGTTCAATGGCAGGCCGACAACGATGGCATCGGGCTTCCACTCATTGATCAGTTTTTCCACCTGGGCCCAGTCCGGCACGCCATTCTGCGCTTTGAGCGTACACAGTTCACGTGCCTGGCCGGTCACTACCTGGCCGACGGCCACACCGATCTGTTTGCTGCCGTAGTCGAAGCCCAGCAGCAGGCGCAGCTCGGCCATCAGGCGTGGCCCGCCTGGCTGGTCAGCAGGCTGAGGTTGATGCCCAGGCTGGCGGCTGCGGCCCCCAGGCGCTGTTCACTGGCCAGGCCAAAAATGATGTCCGCATCGAACGGGCAGTTCAGCCAGGCGTTATCGGCGAGTTCCGCCTCCAGTTGCCCGGCTTCCCAGCCGGCATAGCCCAGGGTGATCAGGCTCTTTTGTGGCCCTACACCCTCGGCGATGGCGAACAGCACATCCTGCGAGGTGGACAGCGACAGGCCTTGCAGCTCGACAGTGGCCTGGTAGCTGCATTCGCTGCTGTGCAGTACGAAGCCGCGGTCGGTCTGCACCGGGCCGCCCTGGTAGATCGGCACCTGCAGGGTGCTGGCCGGCGGTTCCTCGTCCGGGCGCAACTGCTCGAGAATGTCCGCCAGGTTCAGCTCCTGAGGTCGATTGACCACCAGGCCCATGGCCCCATTGGCGTTGTGCTCGACGATGTACGTGAGGGTCTGGGCAAAGTTCGGATCGGCCATGTGCGGCATGGCGATCAGGAACTGATGCTTGAGGTAGCTCGGGGCGAGGTTTTTCATGGGGGATAGTGTGGCGCCAGGTGGCGAGGCTGACAAGGCATTCGAGCTTGCAGCTTGCAGCTCAGTTACTGGAAAGCCGATCCCCACGGGCAAACCGCCAGGTACGGATGATTTCCAGCCGGTCGTATTCCGCCAGGTCTCCGGTAAACGGCGCAAACGGCGCCGCCAGCCGCACGATGCGTTGGGCTGCCTGGTCCAGCACCGGCTGCCCGGACGACTCGAGCACCAGCACCTCATAGAGCGAGCCATCACGGTTGATCGACACCATCATCCGCAGGTTGCCGTAAATCTGCTGGCGGCGTGCTTCGTCGGGGTAATTGAGGTTGCCCACCCGCTCGACCTTCTTGCGCCACTCCTCCTTGTACCAGGCGCCCTTGTCGCGCATGGTCGAGGCAGCGTTCAGGCGGTGGATGCGCGGGCGCTTGGCGTACATCTGCTGTTCGTTGGACAGCTCGGCCTCGAGGCTGGCGATCTGGCTCGACAACTGCGAACTGTCGAAATCTGGCGTTGCTGCCGGTTTGGGCTGCGGCTTGCTTTCCTTCGGCTTGGGCTCGACCTTCTGCGCCTTGGGGGCTTGGGTGGCCACGGCGGATTTTTGCGGCGCAGGCGGCGGTTTCACTTCAGGTTTTGCCGCCGGCGGCGGGGTGACCTTGTTGATCTTGCTGTCCTGGAACGGCGCGACCTCGGTAGTGGTGGGTACCGCCTTCTTCTCCAGGGTGCCGCTGCCTTGCTGGTTGGCCTGGGCCTGGAAATCGGCCTTCTCGGGCAGCTTCTCGCTTTTGAAGGTGGCCAGGGTGATGTCCATGGTCTGGCGGATTTCAGCCGGCTTGACCACGGTAAAGCCCACGCCGAGGATCAGCGCCAGGTGCACCAGGGCAGCCAGGAACAGGGTAAAACCAAGCCGGTCCACCGGGCGAACGCGGGGTGGAAGCAGGTCGGCGGGGATGTCGGCGGGCAGCGTCATCAGGTATCCACAGTCAGCTACAAGCTACAAGCCGCAAGCTGCAAGTAAGGGCAGGTTGGTGCAGGCCGGCTTTTTTGCGGCTTGCAGCTTGCAGCTTGCGGCTGCGCATCATACCCCACTCTGCGCTTTTGCTCCGCGTCGGCGGTCAGCGCGCCTTCAACTGGCGATCAATGGCATCCATCAGCTTGCCACCGATATCGGTGTTGTAGGCCGCGTCGATCTCGCGGATGCAGGTCGGGCTGGTGACGTTGATCTCGGTGAGGTAGTCGCCGATCACGTCAAGGCCGACGAACAGCAGGCCTTTTGCACGCAGGGTCGGGCCGACCTGGGCAGCAATCCAGCGGTCACGCTCGCTCAGCGGGCGTGCTTCGCCACGCCCGCCTGCGGCCAGGTTGCCGCGTGTCTCACCGCTGGCCGGGATGCGCGCCAGGCAGTAGTCGACCGGTTCGCCGTCGATCATCAGGATCCGCTTGTCGCCGTCCTTGATGGCCGGCAGGTAGGCCTGGGCCATGATTTGCTGGGCGCCGAGTGCGGTCAGGGTTTCGAGAATGACCGACAGGTTGGGGTCACCAGCCCGGTGGCGGAAGATCGAGGTGCCGCCCATGCCGTCCAGGGGCTTGAGGATCACGTCGCCATGCTGGGCGGCGAAGGCGCGAATGATGTCCGGGCGGCGGCTCACCAGGGTAGGCGGCGTGCATTGCGGGAACAGGGTGGCGAACAGTTTTTCGTTACAGTCGCGCAGGCTCTGTGGGCGGTTGACCACCAGCACGCCTTCGGCTTCGGCCTGCTCCAGCAGGTAGGTGCTGTAGACGAACTCCATGTCGAACGGCGGGTCCTTGCGCATCAGGATCACGTCCAGTTCGGCCAGCGGGCTGTCCTGCTCTTCGCCCAGCTCGAACCAGCGCGCCGGGTCGGCGAACACATTGAGTGGGCGCATCCGCGCGCGGGCCTTGCCTTCGGCCTGGTACAGGTCGCGCTGTTCCATGTAGAACAGGCTCCAGCCACGGGCCTGGGCGGCCAGCAGCATGGCCAGCGAGCTGTCCTTCTTGTAGGAGATGGACGCGATGGGGTCCATGACAATGCCGAGGCGAACGCTCATGGGGGTGGTTCCTCTTGGCGGCGGGTAGCCGCGACGAATCGAAAGAAAAGTGGCTCAGGGTGGCGCCGCGAACGCCGCGGGTCAAGGGGCACGGTAGATGGAATGGCCACCCGGAGTGTGCTAAAAATGAGCTGCAAGCCTTAAGCTACAAGCCTCAAGAAAAGCCAGCCATGTGCCAGTCCGCCTTTTCTTGCAGTTTGACGCTTGCATCTTGCAGCTCAATTTTTTCTGGTAGGCATCTATGGAACAACCCCTGAAGGTGATGGTGATCGACGATTCACGCACGATCCGCCGCACTGCGCAGATGTTGCTCGGTGAAGCAGGCTGCGAGGTGATCACCGCCAGCGACGGTTTCGATGCCCTGGCCAAGATCGTTGACCACCAGCCACAGATCATCTTCGTCGACGTGCTCATGCCGCGCCTGGATGGCTACCAGACCTGCGCCGTGATCAAGCACAACAGCGCCTTCAAGGACATCCCGGTCATCCTGCTGTCGTCGCGCGACGGCCTGTTCGACAAGGCGCGCGGGCGGGTGGTCGGCTCCGATCAGTTCCTGACCAAACCATTCAGCAAGGAAGAACTGCTCGACGCGATCAGGGCCCACGTGCCCGGGTTCGCCGCGCACGAACAACACGCACCCTGACCACGCCCGAGGTGGCGTGGCTTTTATTTTCCTGATGGGGAAACAGCATGGCCCGAGTTCTGATTGTCGACGATTCGCCGACAGAGATGTACAGATTGACCGAGTGGCTCGAAAAGCATGGCCACCAAGTGCTCAAGGCCAACAACGGCGCTGACGCTGTGGCCCTGGCCCGCCAGGAAAAGCCCGACGCGGTGCTGATGGACATCGTCATGCCCGGCATGAACGGCTTCCAGGCCACCCGGCAATTGAGCAAGGACCCGGAAACCAGCGCAATTCCTGTGCTCATCGTTACCACCAAGGACCAGGAAACCGACCGTATCTGGGCGCAGCGCCAGGGTGCGCGCGGCTTCGTCACCAAGCCGGTGGAAGAGCACGCCCTGATCGCAAAGCTCAACGAAGTGCTGGGCGCTTGACCACCCGCCCCCAAGGCGCGTCGCTGACCGCCTTCGAGTTGTTGCTGGACATCGACCGGCGATGCCGACTGCTGGTTGCCGACCAGCCGCCGCAGGACACGCGCCTGCAGCAATGGAGCGGTATCGGCTTTCGCGTTGCCGGGCAGTGGTTCGTCGCGCCGATGGGCGAGGTGGCCGAAGTGTCGCGCGAGCCACGCAGCAGTCGGGTGCCGGGCGTACAGCCTTGGGTTTGCGGGGTAGCCAACCTGCGCGGCAGGTTGTTGCCGGTGATGGACCTGAGCAGCTTTTTCGGCCTCGGTCCCGCGGCAACGGGCAAGCAGCGGCGCGTGCTGGTGCTGGACCATGAGGACCTGTTCGTCGGCCTGCTGGTGGACGAAGTGCTCGGCCTGCAGCATTTTGCCCTGGATACCCTGGAACTTGCGCCGCCACAGCCGCTGATTCGCGCCGCTGCACGGTTCGTTCAGGGGCATTTCCCGCGTGAGCGCAACTGGGCCATCTTCAGCCCCTTCGCCCTGGCCCAGGCGCCGGGCTTTCTCGACGTGGCGCTATAGGACATTCGAACGTGAACAAGCCGGCCACCAATGTCGCCCCTACCAGCATGACCCCGCGCACGCGCAGCATCGCTCAGATCACTGTGCTGTTCGTGGTGCTGATCCTTTCGATCATCCTGCTGTTCGCCAATTTTGCGTACCTCAACACCCAGTCCAATCACGACAAACAGTACATCGGCCATGCCGGCGAGCTGCGCGTGCTGTCGCAGCGCATCGCCAAGAATGCCACCGAGGCTGCAACCGGCAAGGCGTTGGCTTTCAAGCTGCTTTCGGATGCGCGCAACGATTTCGAGCAGCGCTGGAGCTACCTGCGCGAAGGTGACAAGTCCACTGGCCTGCCAGCGGCGCCCGCCGCCGTGAAGGATGAAATGGAAGCGGTGCGCCAGGACTGGGAAAACCTGCGCAAGGACACCGATATCATCCTGGCCAGCGAGCAGACCGTGCTATCGCTGCATCAGGTGGCGGCGACCTTGGCCGAAACCGTACCGCAGCTACAGGTCGAGTACGAGAAGGTTGTGGAGGTCTTGCTGCAGAGTGGGGCTCCGGCCAGCCAGGTGGTGGTGGCCCAGCGCCAGTTGCTGCTCGCAGAACGCATTCTGGGGTCGGTCAACACGGTGCTGGCTGGCGACGACGCAGCCGCCCAGGCCGCCGATGCCTTCGGCCGCGATGCCAGCCGGTTTGGTCAGGTGCTCGAAGGCATGCTGGCGGGCAACCCGGCGATTCAGGTGACACGCGTCGAGGATGCCGACGCACGTGCGCGCCTGGCCGAAATCGCCGAACTGTTCCAGTTCGTCGCCGGTTCAGTCGATGAAATCCTCGAAACCTCGCCCGAGCTGTTCCGCGTTCGCGAAGCGGCCGGGAACATTTTCAGCCTCTCGCAAACATTGCTCGACGAAGCCTCGCACCTTGCCAACGGCTTCGAGAACCTGGCAGCCGGGCGTACCCTCGATACTGTGGGCGGGTATGTTCTGGGGCTGCTGGCGCTGGCCTCGATCATCCTGATCGGCCTGGTGATGGTGCGGGCAACCCATCGTCAACTGCAGGAAACCGCCGAGAAAAATGAGCGCAATCAGCAGGCGATCATGCGCCTGCTCGATGAGATCGAGGAGCTCGCCGACGGTGACCTGACCGTGACCGTGTCGGTGACCGAGGACTTCACCGGTGCCATCGCCGACTCGATCAACTATTCCGTCGACCAATTGCGCGACCTGGTGGCCACCATCAACCACAGCGCCGAGCAAGTGGCTGCCGCAGTGCAGGACACGCAAAACACTGCCCGCCAGCTGGCCAAAGCTTCAGAGCACCAGGCCGAACAGATCAGCGAGGCTTCCGAGGCGGTGGGTGACATGGTCGAATCGATCGACCGGGTTTCCGCGCATGCCTACGAATCGGCCAAGGTGGCCGAGCGTTCGGTGGCGATCGCCAACAAGGGCAACGAGGTGGTGCATAACACCATCAACGGCATGGACAACATCCGTGAGCAGATTCAGGACACCGCCAAGCGGATCAAGCGTCTGGGTGAATCTTCCCAGGAAATCGGCGACATTGTCAGCCTTATCGACGACATTGCTGATCAGACCAACATTCTCGCATTGAATGCCGCCATCCAGGCCTCGCTGGCGGGAGAGGCCGGCCGAGGGTTTGCCGTGGTGGCCGATGAAGTCCAGCGCCTGGCTGAGCGTTCGTCCTCGGCGACACGGCAGATCGAGGCACTGGTGCGCACCATTCAGGCCGATACCAACGAGGCAGTGATATCCATGGAACAGACCACCGCTGAGGTGGTGCGCGGTGCACGCCTGGCGCAGGACGCCGGGGTGGCGCTGGCCGAAATCGAAGGGGTGTCGCAGAACCTCGCCGAACTTATCCACAGCATCTCCGACGCCGCCCAGTTGCAGACCTCTTCGGCAGGGCAGATCTCCCACACCATGTCGGTGATCCAGCAGATTACCGCGCAGACCTCCGCTGGCTCCGGTGCCACCGCCGACAGTATCCGCCACCTGGCGCGAATGGCCAGCGAGATGCGCCGCTCCGTGTCCGGTTTCACCCTGCCTGCACCTGCCGAGCGGCACTGAGGAGTCATGATGGCTGCAGCAGTAAGCCCCGAGCGCCACGATACCGTCGCCCTGGCCTGGACCAAGGCGGCCATCCTCGATTGCCTGGGCCAGGCACGCCAGGCCCTTGAGCGCTTTGCCGGGGAGACGGACGATTTGTCCATGCTGGCGTTCGTGGTGGATAACCTGCACCAGGTTCACGGCTGCCTGCGCATGCTCGAACTGCGCGGTGCCACGCGCCTGGCCGAAGAGCTGGAGTTGCTGGCCAGGGCCTTGGCCGAGGGCCAGGTCAGCCCCCGCGGCGACTGCCTGGGCCCGCTGTTCCGCGGCCTTGAGCAACTGCCCTCGTACCTGGAGCGGCTGCGCGGAGCGCGGCATGACTTGCCGTTGGTCATGCTGCCGCTGCTTAACCAGTTGCGGGCTTGCAGGGGGGTAGAGCCCTTGGCTCAAGGCAGCCTGGTCAGTGGTGCGGCGCAGCGCTTTGCAGGCTCGGACGACCTGGCCAATCTAGACCTGTCGCTGGGCAATTGGCGTGAGCAGGTTCAGGCAGGGCCTGGGCGTGACGCCCTGCGTTCGGTGATCAGCGCATTGTGCGACGACCTGATGCGTATCAAGGAGCGTCTGGACCAGTTCGTACGCGGGGATCGTCAGCACAGCGAACAGCTGGACGCCCTGTTGGCCCCCTTGCGTCACGTGGCCGATACCCTTGCGGTCCTGGGCTTTCAGCAGCCTCGGCGGGTCATCATCGATCAGGTACTGGCCCTGCAGGCGTTGGCCCAGGGTGAACGCGTGGCGGATGACGCCGCACTCATGGATGTGGCGGGCGCCTTGTTGTATGTGGAGGCGAGCCTCAATGGCATGGTCGGCCCGCTGGAGCAGGGCGGGCAGGGCGGCTTGCCCGGCTCGGACCTGGCCGAGATTCGCCAACTGGTGTTGAACGAGTCGCTGAACGTGTTGCAGCAGGCCAAAGACCTGATCGGAGATTGCCTGGAGTCCGGTTGGCCGCGTCAGCGCCTGCAACCACTGCCGGGGTTGCTGCAGCAAGTGCGAGGGGCGTTGGCGATGCTGATGCTGCCGGCAGCTGCCGAAGTCTTGGCCGGTTGTGCAGGTTACGTGCACGGCTGGTTGCAGCACCTGGACGTCGAGCCGCCGCCGGAGGAGCTTGACCACCTGGCCGATGCCCTCAGCGCCAGTGAGTGTTACCTGCAATGGCGGGTGGCCGACCCTCTTGCCGATGCCCAACCTTTCCTCGACAGGGCGCGCGCCAGCCTGGCGGCGCTCGGTGTGCGATGCTCGCTTGGCGTCATTGCCCAGGACGGCAGTACCGACGGGGTTGATGACGAGTTGCGCGAGGTTTTCCTTGAAGAGGCCGGCGAGCTGCTGCCACAGATCGAGCGGCACTGGTTGCGCTGGCGCGCTGATAACAGCCTGCGGGATGCCTTGCTGGAGGTGCGCCGGGACTTGCATACGCTCAAAGGCAGTGGCCGGATGGTCCATGCCCAGGCGGTCGCCGAATTGGCCTGGGGCGGTGAGCACCTGCTCAACCGGGTTCTGGAAGGGCGTATGGCGCTGGCCCCGGAGGGTGTGGTGGCCCTGCAGCAGGTCGTGGTTCATTTGCCCGACCTGCTGGCTGACTTTGCCGCCGGCCAGATGCCACAGGTGACCGAGATCGAGCAGCTGGCGAGCCATCTGCATGCGCTGGCGGAAAACGATTCGCCGGCAGGTGCCGAAATCGATGGCCTCGATCCGCTGTTGCTGGACATATTCCGCAATGAAGTGCAGGGCCATCTGGCCAGCCTGGAGGCATTTCTGCAGGGCGCCGGGGGCCATGACACCGATGTCAGCGACACCCTGCAACGCGCCTTGCATACCCTCAAGGGTAGCGCTGCGATGGCCGGCGTTTTGCCGATCGCCGAGCTGGCCACCGCGTTCGACCGGCTGGTACGCGAATACCGGGGCCACCACTTGCCTTTGCAAATGGCCGAACTGGAATGGCTGGAAGCGGCGCGCGCACTGTTGCACCTGGGCCTCGCGCAATTGGGCAGCAGCCCGCTGGCTCCCATTCCGGGCGCGGCGCAGTTGATCGAGCAGGTCGGTGAGGCCGTGGACATGCGCTTGGCCAGCTTGCATGAGGAGCCGCAGCATGGGCGCCGGGGCAAGCGTGATCCACAGGTGATCGCCAGCTTCCTCGCCCAGTCGATGGACATTCTGCTGGATGCCGAGGCCCTGTTGTCGCGCTGGCAGGAGCAGCCTGGGCAACGCCAGTCGCTGGACAGCTTGCTCGATGAGCTGACCACCCTCTGTCACGGTGCGCACCTGGCCGACCTGAGGCAGATGGACGATGTCTGCGAAGCGTTGCTGGACCTGTATGGCGCGGTGGAAGAGGGCAGCCTTGCTGCTGATGAACGCTTCTTCGCCCAGGCACGGCAAGCCCATGGGGTACTTCTCGACATGCTCGACGAGATCGCTGCCGGCCAGGAACCGTCCGCCCGCCCAGCCTGCATCGACGGCTTGCGTGGCTTGCTGGACGACGCACTGGCACCCGATGCTACCGGCCTGGTGGCACCCGGGTCGGTCACGCGCCTTGATGGTCCCCCGGCGTTGGCCGAAGAGGCCGAAAACCCGGGCGACAAGGAGCTGCTTGAAGTCTTCCTCGAAGAAAGCTCTGACATTGTTGAAAGTGCCGCCGCCGCGCTTGCGCGCTGGCAGGCCGACCCGCGCAACAGCGCCGAGGTGGACAACCTGCTGCGTGATTTGCACACGCTCAAGGGCGGGGCGCGCATGGTGGAAATCGCCGCCATCGGCGACCTGGCCCACGAACTGGAGTTCTTGTACGAACTGCTGGCTGCCGGGCGCTTGCCGCCTGGTGCCCCGTTGTTCGCCCTGTTGCAGAACTGCCATGACCGCCTGGCGCACATGCTTGACGCCGTGCGCCTGGGGCAGCCGCTGCATGCGGCTACCGCGTTGATCGACTACATCCGCAACTTCAGCAGCGCCGCCCTGACCGACAGCGCTGCCGGGCAGGCCCCGGCCGGGGCTGCACCTGCCGACGCACCTGCCGCTACGCCGGAGCGGGCCCCCGGTGACCTGGTCAAGGTGGACGCCGAACTGCTCGATGACCTGGGCAACCTGGCGGGTGAGCACTCGGTCATCCGTGGGCGTATCGAGCAACAGGTCAATGACGCCCAGTTCGCCTTGAGCGAGATGGAAACCACCCTGGAGCGCATGCGCGACCAGTTGCTGCGCCTGGATATGGAAACCCAAGGGCGAATCAGCAGCCGTCAGCCGTTCGAAGGGGACGCCTACGAGGATTTCGACCCGCTGGAAATGGACCGCCATTCCCAGCTGCAGCAATTGTCACGGGCGTTGTTCGAATCGGCTTCTGACCTGCTTGACCTGAAAGAGACGTTGGCCCAGCGCGCGCAGGAGGCGCAGGCCCTGTTGCAGCAGCAGGCGAGGGTGAACAGCCAGTTGCAGGAAGGCCTCACCGCTACGTTGATGGTGCCGTTCGAGCGCCTGGTGCCGCGCCTGCAGAGGGTGGTGCGCCAAGTGGCCAGCGAGTTGGGCAAGCAGGTCGAACTGGTGGTCGGCAATGCCGAAGGTGAGCTTGATCGCAGTGTGCTCGAACGTATGGTTGCACCTTTGGAGCACATGCTGCGCAATGCTGTCGATCATGGCCTTGAAACCCGTGAAGCGCGCTTGGCTGCCGGCAAGCCTGAGCTGGGCACCATCCAGCTGAATTTGCTCCATGAGGGGGCCGATATCGTCATCGAGATGACCGACGACGGTGCCGGCGTGCCGCTGGAGGCTGTGCGGCGCAAGGCGATCAAGCGTGGCCTGCTGGACCCCCAGGCACACCTGAGCGACCACGAGATACTGCAGTTCATCTTGCGCCCGGGGTTTTCCACCGCAGAGAAGATCACCCAGATTTCCGGGCGTGGGCTGGGCATGGACGTGGTGCACGAAGAGGTCAAGCAACTGGGCGGCTCGATGAGTATCGAGTCGGCGCAGGGCAAAGGTGCGCGCTTTCTGATTCGCCTGCCGTTCACCGTGTCGATCAACCGTGCGGTGATGGTCCACCTGGGTGAGGAGCAATATGCCATCCCGCTCAACACCATCGAAGGTATCGTGCGCGTGCCGCCGGCCGAGCTGGCTCTCTGTTACCAGCGGGATGTGCCGCGCTATGGCTATGCTGGCCATGAATACGATTTGCGCTACCTGGGCGAGCTGCTGCAAGGCCTGCCACGGCCAAGCCTTCTGGGCCAGAGCGTGCCATTGCCGGTGTTGCTGGTGCATTCGCAGGAACAGTCGTTCGCCATTCAGGTCGATAGCCTGTCGCCGAGCCGCGAGATTGTGGTGAAGAGCCTGGGCCCGCAGTTCGCCGCCGTGCCTGGGTTGTCTGGCGCGACCCTGCTCGGTGATGGTCGGGTGGTACTGATTCTTGATCTGCTTGGCCAGTTGCGCGGCCAACAGCGTCGCCTGGCGCGGCTGCCGGGGGGTAGCGGGGTGCAGCGTACGCTGTTCGGCCCGGCGCCGCGCCGGGCGTCGCTGGTGATGGTGGTGGACGATTCGGTGACCGTGCGCAAGGTCACCAGCCGCCTGCTGGAGCGCCATGGCATGAGTGTGCTGACGGCCAAGGACGGTGTCGATGCCATGGCGTTGCTGGAGGAGCACCGCCCGGATGTGTTGCTGCTGGACATCGAAATGCCGCGCATGGATGGCTTTGAAGTGGCCACCCGCATTCGTCGCGACGAGCGCCTCAAAGACCTGCCGATCATCATGATCACCTCGCGCACCGGGCAGAAACACCGCGACCGGGCCATGGCCATCGGCGTCAACGACTACCTGGGCAAGCCGTATCAGGAGTCGGTGCTGCTGCAGAGTATCGCCCATTGGAGCCAAACCCATGCTTGAGTTGATCGCAGGCCAGCGCAGCAGCCTGACCGGCCTGCTGTTGCCCTTGGGCGACCGAACCCTGGTGTTGCCCAATGTGGCGGTGGCCGAGCTGATCGGCCAGCGCAACCTGGTGTGCCAGCGTGCCGAGCCGGCCTGGCACCTGGGGTGGATCGATTGGCGCCAGCAGCACCTGCCGCTGATCGGCTTCGAGGCAGCGTGCGGTGATGAAACTCCCTGCGGCGAGCGGGCGCGTATCGTGGTGCTGAACGCTTTGGGCGATACCGGGCTGCGATATCTGGCGGTGTTGCTGCAGGACATTCCACGCTCGTGCAAGCTCGACAGCCAGCTCAATTATGTGGATGTGGCGCTGGGTAGCCTGGAATTGGCGGCTGTGCAGGTGGGCGAGCAGGTGGCACGGGTGCCAGACTTGGTTGGGCTGGAAAGGCTGGTGCGTGACGCGCAGTTGCAATGACTGAAGTTGTAAGCTTGCAGCTTGAACCTTGCAGGTGCTTGGGAGGTCTGTGTTTGCATGTATCACGGTGAACGCTTCAACGCTTGGACCCATCTGGTCGGTGCCGTTCTGGCCTGCATCGGCGCCATCTGGCTGATCGTCGCTGCAGGCCTGCAGGGCGACCCCTGGAAGATCGTCAGCTTCTCCATCTACGGCGGCACGCTGTTGCTGCTCTACAGCATCTCGACCCTCTACCACAGCACCCGCGGCCGGGCGAAGGTGATCATGCGCAAGCTCGATCACCTGTCCATCTACCTGCTGATCGCCGGCAGCTACACACCCTTCTGCCTGGTGAGCCTGCGCGGGCCTTGGGGCTGGAGCCTGTTCGGGGTGGTCTGGGGGCTGGCGGTGATCGGCATGCTGCAGGAAATCAAGCCACGCTCGGAGGCGCGGGTCCTATCGATCATCATCTATGCGGTGATGGGGTGGATCGTGCTGGTGGCGGTCAAGCCGCTGCTGCAAAGCCTGGGCACCGCCGGCTTTGCCTGGTTGGCGGCGGGCGGTGTGTTTTACACCGTGGGCATCATTTTCTTCGCATTTGACAGCCGATTCCGCCACTGGCACGGCATCTGGCACCTGTTCGTCATCGCTGGCAGCCTGATGCACTTCGTGGCGGTATCGCTCTACGTGCGTTAAAAATCGCCCCACAGCTGTTGCGCCACCGAAAGGGCCACCACCGGCGCTGTTTCAGTGCGCAACACGCGTGGGCCAAGACGGGCAGCTTGGAAGCCTGCCCCCTTGGCCTGTTCGACTTCGGCATCGCTCAAACCACCCTCGGGGCCAATCAGGAACGCCAGGCGTGCCGGTTTGTCATGACTGGTCAGCGGCTCTGCAACAGGGTGCAAGACCAGTTTCAGGTCAGCATCGCTGCCCTTGATCCAGTCGGCCAAGGTCACCGGTGGGTGGATGATCGGCAGCGTCGAGCGGCCGCATTGCTCGCAGGCGCTGATCGCGACCTGGCGCCAGTGGGCGAGGCGCTTGTCGGCGCGCTCGTCTTTGAGGCGCACTTCGCAGCGTTCGCTGACGATCGGGGTGATTTCATTGGCGCCCAGTTCGGTGGCCTTCTGGATGGCCCAGTCCATGCGCTCGCCGCGGGAAAGGCCTTGGCCTAGATGAATGTGCAATGGCGACTCGGCCTGGCCGGCAACGGCCTGGTCGAGGCTGACGCGCACGGTCTTCTTGCCCACTTCGAGCAATTGGCCCAGGTATTCCTGGCCGCTGCCGTCGAACAGTTGCACGGCAGCGCCGGGGGCCATGCGCAGTACGCGGCCGATATAGTGGGCCTGGGCTTCGGGCAGGTCGTGCTCGCCGAGGCTCAGGGGGGCGTCGATGAAGAAGCGGGACAGTCTCATGGTTCTGCTCAGGAAGAAGGTTGGACATCGTCCTTGTAGGCGCGGCCTTGTGTCACCAAAGGGCCGCACAGTAGCTCCGGTCATTTGGCGGCGCTGCTGATCCTTGGGGCTGCTGTGCAGCCCGTTCGCGACACGAGGCCGCCCCTACAAGGCGTTGCGATTGCTGGTCGGTTAGCCCGGATCGCGGAAGTCGGGGTGGAAGTTTGCCGGTACCGCCACGCTGACGCTGTCTCGCGTGGCAATATCGATGCCTTCACTGGCCACCTCGGCAAGGAAGTCGATCTGCTCGGGCGTGATCACGTACGGCGGCAGGAAGTACACCACGCTGCCCAGCGGGCGCAGCAGGGCGCCGCGGGTCAGGGCATGCTCGAACACTTTCAGGCCGCGGCGCGCCTGCCACGGGTAGGCGACCTTGCCCGCCTTGTCCTGGACCATTTCGATCGCCAGGGCCATGCCGGTCTGGCGGATTTCGGCAACATGGGCATGATCGGCCAGGTGCGCAGTGGCGCTGGCCATGCGTGCGGACAACGCCTTGTTGGCCTCGATGACGTTGTCCTGTTCGAAGATGTCCAGGGTCGCCAGGGCCGCCGCGCAGGCCAGCGGGTTGCCGGTGTAGCTGTGCGAATGCAGGAACGCGCGCAGGGTCGGGTAGTCGTCGTAGAACGCCTGGTACACCGTGTCGGTGGTCAGGCACGCGGCCAGCGGCAGGTAGCCGCCGGTCAGCGCCTTGGACAGGCACAGGAAATCGGGGCGGATGCCAGCCTGCTCACAAGCGAACATCGTGCCGGTGCGCCCAAAGCCCACGGCAATTTCGTCGTGGATCAGGTGCACGCCATAGCGGTCGCAAGCCTCGCGCAGCAACTTGAGGTAGACCGGATGGTACATGCGCATGCCGCCTGCACCCTGGATCAACGGCTCGATTATTACCGCCGAGAGGGTTTCGTGGTGTTCGGCCAGCGTCTGTTCCATGGCTGCGAACATGTTGCGCGAATGTTCTTCCCAGCCCATGCCCTCGGGGCGCAGGTAGCAATCCGGGCTGGGGACTTTGATGGTATCGAGCAGCAGCGCCTTGTAGGTCTCGGTGAACAGCGGCACATCGCCCACCGACATGGCGGCGATGGTCTCGCCGTGGTAGCTGTTGGTCAGGGTGACGAAGCGCTTTTTTGCCGGCTTGCCGATGTTCTGCCAGTAATGGAAGCTCATTTTCAGCGCCACTTCGATGCACGATGAGCCATTGTCCGCATAGAACACTCGGTCCAGACCGGCAGGCGTCATCGCGACCAGGCGCTCGGACAGCTCGATCACCGGCTGGTGGCTGAAGCCCGCGAGGATCACATGCTCCAGCTGGTCGACCTGGTCCTTGATGCGCTGGTTGATGCGCGGGTTGGCGTGGCCAAACACATTGACCCACCAGCTACTGACCGCATCCAGGTAGCGCTTGCCTTCGAAGTCCTCGAGCCACACGCCTTCCCCGCGCTTGATCGGGATCAGCGCAAGCTGCTCGTGGTCTTTCATCTGGGTGCAGGGGTGCCACAAGACCTTCAGGTCACGCTGCATCCACTGATCATTGAGGCCCATTGGCACTTCTCCTGGCGTTACGGCATGTTTGACCGCGTAAGCCTAAGCAATGCCGGGAGGCAGGACAACCGCTGCGGGTCAATGACGACAGGTGCGGGTCCACTCGAGCTTGCGGATATGCACGGTGCCGGCTCTGGAGGTGGAGATGGTCAGGCGTCGAAACGGCCCGGGGAGGTGCTGGTAGCAGGGTTGAGTGCAGAAATGGCCAGGCATGAACTCGGTGTATCCGCTGCCCGAAAGCGTCAGCCAGTAAAAATTGTGCGGGGTCGGGGCAATCCCGTCCCAATCGAAGCCCTCGGTATCCATGAGCATTGTCACATCTTCGAAATGCTGGTCGCTGACGACGTAGCATTCCAGGCGTAGGCTTTCGACTTCCTGGCTGAAGCTGATTTCCACTTCACTCTGCTCGCCAATCACCAGCTCGGTGCCATCTTCACCTTTGAAGGCTTCATGAACACCGGCCCATGAAGTGCCATTGCTGCGGATACGCAAGCCTGAGGGCGTCAGTAACGTTTGTTTGTGCCACAGGAGCTGCCTTTTGATGTGGGCAAAATGCTCCTCATAGGTCATGCGCAGTTCCTTTTGTCGGTTTTTCCAGTCACCCGGACCAGCGTCGCGCAAGGGCAGCAGGCTCGTCTACTGACAAAAATGCCAGTTGCCAAAAGGACTTGATGGCGCTGTGGTGGCAGGGTCGGCATACCTGACGTATTCTTAACGCATCATCTCGGGGCGTCTTTGCCTCTTCCCATTTCTGTAACGTCAACTCGGAGTTCGCCATCATGGCTGCTGCTTGGGTGCGCCTGTGCGCGTTGGTATTGATCGGTGTGTCCAGCGGCGCCGCGCTGGCAAAGGACAAGACACCTTCGGCAATCGTGGTGGGTGGCGGCCTGGCAGGCCTGACTGCAGCCTACGAGCTGCAGAGCAAGGGGTGGCAGGTGACCTTGCTGGAAGCCAAGGCGGGCATGGGCGGCCGTTCGGGCCTGGCCACCAGTGAGTGGGTCGGCAACAGCAAGGCTCAGCCGGTGCTCAACCAGTACCTCGAGCGTTTCAAGCTTGAAACACTGCCCGCGCCTGAGTTCGTACGCACTCCCGGGTATCTGATCGACGGTGAGTACTTCAGCGCCAGCGACCTGGCTACCAGGCAGCCGGCTACCGCCCAAGCCCTCAAGCGCTACGAGAAGACCCTCGATGACCTGGCCCGTTCGATCGATGACCCGCTCAAGCCACAGGCGACCAGTACGCTGTTCGCCCTCGACCAGATGAACGTTTCCACCTGGCTCGACAAGCTGCAGTTGCCCAGCACTGCACGGCAGCTGATCAACCAGCAGATCCGTACCCGCTACGATGAACCGTCGCGTCTCTCACTGCTTTACTTCGCCCAGCAGAGCCGTGTCTACCGCGGCGTCAGCGACCGTGACCTGCGTGCCGCCCGCTTGCCTGGTGGCAGCCCGGTACTGGCCCAGGCTTTCGTCAAGCAGCTGAAAACCATCAAGACCAGCTCGCCAGTCACCTCCATCGTCCAGGACCGCAGCGGGGTCACTGTCAAGGTTGGCAGCGCCAGCTACCAGGCCGATTACCTGGTCATGGCCGTACCGCTGCGTGCCCTGGCCAAGATCCAGATCACTCCGGCCCTGGACACCCAGCACGTCGCGGCGCTGAGGGGCACCAACTATGGTTGGCGCGATCAGCTGCTGCTCAAATTCAAGCAGCCAGTCTGGGAAAGCCGCGCGCGCATGTCTGGCGAAATCTTCAGCAACGCAGGCCTTGGCATGCTATGGATCGAGCCAGCACTCAAAGGTGGCGCCAACGTGGTGATCAACCTGTCGGGTGACAACGCCCGTCTGCTACAGGCCTTCGGTGACAAACAGATGGTCGACCAGGTATTGATCCGCCTGCATGCCTTCTATCCAAAGGCCCGTGGCGCGTTCACCGGTTATGAGGTCAAGCGCTACAGCGCCGACGCCGGGACTGGCGGTGCTTACCTGGCTTTTGGCCCCGGGCAGATCAGCAAGTACTGGCGCCTGTGGGAGCGCCCGGTGCAACGCATTGCATTTGCCGGTGAGCACACCGACGCGCTGTACCCAGGCACCCTCGAAGGTGCCCTGCGCAGTGGCCAGCGTGCCGCCAGCCAGGTGCAGGACCTGCTGGCCGGCAAGTCGTTCGACCCTGTAAAAGCTGCCCCGGTAGCGGCAACTGCTGGGTCGCAGAAGGACAAAGGTGGGTTCTTCTCCAACATGTTTGGTGGGTCATCCGACAAAGAAGACAACGCCGAAAAGGCACCTGCCAAAGCCGAGCCGGTGAAGGCCGAGGAGGCGCGGGTGGACAAGCCTGGTTTCTTCTCGCGGCTGTTCGGCAGCGCTGGCAAGCCCGAAGCCAAGGCTGCTCCGGCGCCTGTCGAGGCAAAAAAGGCCCCAGCCAAATCGGAGCCTGAAACACAGGCCGTTACCCACTCCCAGGCCAAGGCTGGCTGATGGGTGATCGCCTGGCCCTGTCACCGTCAAGCGGACGGCAGGGCCAGGGCTGACAACCTGGAATTACCCGCTATCGTTAATGTTTCCTTAATAGCCAACTCGGACAATTACTATCGGATTTATCGATAATCCAAAGCAATTTTTTGTGCTTTTATTCGATACGTTACGCGTTAGTCTGTGCATAGCTTTCACGGGGAAACACGGCATCATGCAACTGCGCAATTCACCCTCTCGCTATGGCGTGGTCAGCATCCTCCTGCACTGGGGCGTTGCGCTGGCGGTCTTTGGTCTTTTCGGTCTTGGTCTGTGGATGGTCGGTCTCGATTATTACAGCCCTTGGCGCAAGGCAGGCCCGGACCTGCACAAGAGCATCGGCCTGGTGCTGCTGGCTGTCATGCTTGTGCGTGTGCTGTGGCGCTTCATCAGCCCACCGCCGCCGGCGCCTGCCAGCCACGGGGCATTTACCCGCCTGGCCGCCAGGTTGGGGCATTTGGCGCTGTACACAGGCCTGTTCGCGGTGATGATCGCCGGCTACCTGATCTCTACCGCCGACGGTGTCGGTATTCCGGTATTTGGCTTGTTTGAAGTACCTGCCCTTGTCAGTGACCTGCCTGATCAGGCAGACCTGGCCGGCGTTATTCATTTGTGGCTGGCGTGGGGCCTGGTGATTTTCGCCGCGCTGCATGCCCTGGCTGCCCTGAAGCACCATTACATCGACCGTGACGCGACCCTGGTTCGCATGCTGGGCCGCAAAGCTTGACTCTCAACCTCAATTGCAAGGAACTGAAAGGATGTTGAAAAAGACTTTTGCCGCTCTGGCGCTCGGTACCGCTCTGCTCAGTGCTGGTCAGGCCATGGCCGCCGAGTACAAGATCGACAAGGAAGGCCAGCACGCGTTCGTCGACTGGAAAATCAGCCACCTGGGCTACAGCTTCATTCACGGTACCTTCAAGGACTTCGACGGCAACTTCACTTGGGATAGCGCCAAGCCTGAAGCCAGCAAGATCAGCGTCGACCTGAAAACCGCCAGCCTGTGGTCGAATCACGCCGAGCGCGACAAGCATATCGCCAGCGCTGACTTCCTGGACGTGAAGAAGTACCCGGAAGCGAAATTCGTTTCCACTGCCGTCAAATCGACCGGCGAAAAGACTGCAGACGTGACCGGTGACCTGACACTGCATGGTGTGACCAAGCCTGTGACCTTCAAGGCCACCTTCAACGGTGAGGGCAAGGACCCATGGGGCGGTGAGCGTGCTGGCTTCAACGCTACCACCACGCTGAACCTGAACGACTTCGGTATCAAGGGCCCTGGCGCAACCTCGCAGACCCTGGACCTGGACATCAGCGTCGAAGGTGTGAAGCAGAAGTGATCGTTGCCTGAGCAATAAAAACGCCGCCCCATGGGGCGGCGTTTTTATTTGCCGGTAGCGTTAGCCGCCTTTGCGGGTCAGTAACGCAGGCCGCTCGCCACGTGGGCGGCTTGGCAGGTCTTCCAGTTGCTCAGGCGTTGGGAAACGGTCGAGCTTGGATTCCTTGCGGATGATCACAGGCTGGTTTTGCGGCTCTCGCGAGCTACGTACTGCCGGTTCCTGACGGGATGCGTCATCACGGCCGGCCGAACGGTTGCGGCCACCACCGTTGCTATCGCGGCGCGCATCACCTCCCTTGTTGTTGCGCGGCGGGCGTTTCTCGCCACTGGCGCTGCGCGGCTGGCCGCCGTTACGCCCTTGGCCACCACCACTGTTGCTGCCACCACTGTTGCTGCGCCCAGGGTTGGCCTGGCCTTGACCAGCGCCGGCATTGGCACCCGGGCGACGGTTGCGGCCCTGGTTCTTGGCATTCTGGTAGGGGCTGACGTAGTCGGCACGGTTACCGAAGTTGTCGATTTCGTCGTCCAGGAATTCATCCGGAGCACGGTCGGCCGGTGCCTTCGGCACACTGTTCTGGCTGGCTTGCTGTTGGCGCGGCTTCTTGTCACGCGGCTTGCGCGGCTGTTGCTGCTTGTCGGCGGGCTTTTCCTTGTCGGCAGGCTTGTCGGCGGCCTGCTGCTTGGCCTTGCCTTTATCCTTGCCCTTGTCCTTGCGGCCGCCACTGCCATCTTTGCCACCGTCACCACGGGCCTGCTGATTGCGGCCGCCGCGACCGTTGTTCTGCGGGCGTTCACGCACTTCAGGCTTCTCGGCCTCCACCTGGCTTGGGTCGAAGCCCATCAGGTCGCCATCGGCGATCTTCTGCCTGGTGACCCGCTCAATGCTCTTGAGCAGTTTTTCTTCGTCCGGCGCGACCAGGGAAATGGCCTCGCCCGAGCGGCCGGCACGGCCGGTGCGGCCGATACGGTGAACGTAGTCTTCTTCGACATTGGGCAGTTCGAAGTTGACCACATGCGGCAGTTGGTCGATGTCCAGACCACGGGCGGCAATGTCGGTGGCGACCAGTACGCGTACGCTGTTGGCCTTGAAGTCGGCCAGTGCCTTGGTACGAGCGTTCTGGCTCTTGTTGCCGTGGATGGCCGCGGCGCTCAGGCCGTGCTTTTCCAGGTACTCGGCCAGACGGTTGGCACCGTGCTTGGTACGGGTGAATACCAGTACCTGCTCCCAGGCGCCGAGCGTGATCAGGTGCGCCAGCAGCGCGCGCTTGTGGCTGGCGGGCAGGCGGTAGACGCGCTGCTCGATACGCTCGACGGTGGTGTTCGGTGGGGTGACCTCGATGCGCTCAGGGTTGTGCAGGAGCTTGTCGGCCAGGTCGGTGATGTCTTTGGAGAACGTCGCCGAGAACAGCAGGTTCTGCCGTTTGGCCGGCAGGCGGGCGAGGACCTTCTTGACGTCGTGGATGAAGCCCATGTCGAGCATGCGGTCGGCTTCGTCCAGGACCAGGATTTCCACGTGGGCCAGGTCGACGCGGCCTTGCCCTGCCAGGTCGAGCAGACGGCCCGGGCAGGCCACCAGGACGTCGACACCCTTGGCAATGGCCTGGATTTGCGGGTTCATGCCAACGCCGCCGAAAATGCAGGCACTGACCAGCGGCAGGTCGCGAGCGTAAACCTTGAAGCTGTCGTGTACCTGAGCCGCCAGTTCGCGGGTCGGGGTCAGGACCAGCACGCGCGGTTGGCGCGGGCCGTGGCGCTGGGATTTGTCCGGGTGGCCTGCCGGGAACAGGCGCTCAAGGATCGGTAGGGCGAAACCGCCGGTTTTACCAGTACCTGTCTGTGCGGCGACCATCAGGTCGCGGCCTTGCAACACGGCGGGAATCGCCCGCTGTTGCACCGGAGTCGGCTGGGTATAGCCCGCAGCCTCGATAGCGCGGACAAGTGCCTCGGAGAGACCGAGGGAAGCAAAGGACATGGGCAATCCTGTTCTGTGGGGGCTGGGCCCGTAGGGATATTCTGCCTGGCGCGACGGGCATCGGTGAGATGCGATCGCGTCCGGTCCAGCTGGGCTTTCACTGCACATCCGGAAAACGGAGTTAGGACGCAAGGTGCGTCGGTGCCGATCGGGATGCCTGTTGCGAGGCCGAGCGTCCGGGCGTGAGCCGGGCGGGAAGGCCCGAGTATAACAGAGCTATCGCTGTGTGCTGCTTTCCTGCTGCTCAACGGTGTGAGGAAGGTGGTCAGTGCTGCCGATATAGCGTTCGATTATCGCTAGGTAAGCGGGCTCCTGCTTGAAGCGCCGCAGCCCTTCGGTAAACGCCAGCGCCAAGGCATCGCGGCCAGGTTTGCGTGCCAGCCCCAGGTATTGCGCTTGACGGCTGATGACCAGTGGCAGTTCCTCTACCTGTTGCTCCAGGCCGAGTTGGCGGCGCAGGTAGCGCCCGACCAGGCGGTCGGTAACCAGCAAATCGATGCGCCCGAGCACCAGCTTGCCAAAATTGGCTTCGTGGCTTGGCGCCGCTTCACGCCGAAAGCCTGATGCATCGTTGAACTGTGCTCCATAGGCATAGCCCGGTGAGGTGCCGACAGTCAGGTCGGTGAGGTCGCTCAGTCGGGTTATGGCATGGCGACGGCGGCTGGATTGATACAGCACGAACTCGACATCCGACATGGGCTCCAGCGGGTAGACCATGTATGCCTGGCGCGAGTCCACTTTGAAGATGTCCATGACCCCGTCGGCCTGGCCCTGTTCGATCATTGCCAGGCATCGCTTCCAAGGCATGAACTCCCACTCCAGCTCGACACCCAGGCGCCTGAACACCTCAGTGGTGACTTCGTAATCTATGCCCTTGGGCTGGCCGTTGTGCTGGTACACATAAGGCGCCCAGTCATCGGTAACCAGGCGCAGGCGTTCGGCCTGCGCCATGGGGCTCAGGCAGGCGAGCAGCAGGATGCAGAAGAAGCGGACGATGAACGGCATGAGGCGAGATTACGCGCTCGGCTTGGGTAAGGCCAGTTGCAGGCGCTGAGGCAGCACCTTCGCGGGAGTAGTACGCTCAACGCTGTGCGGGCTGCAGCAGATGCGCTTCGATTTCCTTGCGTTGGGCGCCGAGCGAGAGGCGCAGGCATGGGTGGCGCAGGCACTGGCGTAATTGCTCCGGCTCCATCGGGCCATAACGCTCATTGAGATTCTGCAGTGCCTTGTCCCACCAGGCGGGTGCGCAGGCACGGTCAAATTCGTTGGGGTAGGGGTAGCTGCCATACAACAGTTCGCGGGCAAACTGGCGCTCGCGGCTGGGCAGCGTCAGGCTCATGGCCTTGTAACCCAGGCGTTGCAAGGTCGGCGGGCGCGGCAACTGGTCATTCACCAACAGCACGTCGGCCAAGGCGGCGGTGCTAAGTGGCTGGTCTGCGTGCTTGCGCAGCCAGGCCTGTATCTTGGCCCGGAACTGAGCCTTGCGGCTCCAGTAGTGATGGATGACATCGGTGCATTCAGCCAGCGCCAGCTTACGGTAGGTGGCGACCGCCAGGCAGAACTCTTCCAGCGTATAGGCCGTGCGAACCAGTGGATGGAATTCGTCCATCATCGCGATCGAGTGGTCCAGTATCCCCGCATCTTCGGCGGTCAGGCCAATCACCCCGGAGTTGACCATAGGCATCTGGCCGTCTGCCAAGCCCCGCGCCTGGAGAATGTTCTGCAGGTTCTGGTAGAGCAGGCACTGCTGATTTGCGCCGTAGCGCCCGCCGATCGCGTTGCACAGCAGGCTGCCGGCTTTGACTCGCTGGAACAGGTTCAGTGGCGACTTGCGGAAGAATGTGTCGGTATCGATCAGCACGGCCTGCGAATGCTGCTGGAGGACTTGGCGCAACACGACGTGCTTGCTGCGGAAATGGTAGCCGTGAGGTTCGTTCCAGGCCTTGCGCGTTGCCTCATCGAGCAGATGAACGGTAACCGGCAGCTTGCCGTAGGGCTCGGGGTTGTCGGTGTAGACCTGTATATCCATGGCCTCGCCCGCAGCCGTGCCCAGGTGGGCCAGGGCGCTGACGATGCTGAAGCAGGCCTCCTGATGATAGGTGGCAGGGCCGAAGGCCAGGTAAACCAGTTGAGGGCGCTGGGGTTTGAGATGTTGCATGGCTGGCAAGACCCGTCTGAACCGGAAATGAAATAAGGCCTTAGTCTATGACTAAAGCCTTAAGCATTTCTGAATAGGTTTTTACCAAATGATTTCAGCGAGGCAGCTTCAGGTTGTTCCAGATCGCCAGGCTCGCCTCTGCCTGGTTCAAGGTGTAGAAATGCAGGCCCGGTGCGCCGCCTTGCAGCAGTTGTTCGCACATGCGGGTGATGACTTCTTCACCGAAGGCCTGGATGCTGGCGGTATCGTCGGCATAAGCTTCCAGCTGCTTGCGGATCCAGCGCGGGATTTCGGCGCCGCAAGCGTCGGAGAAGCGCGCCAGCTTGCTGTAGTTGGTGATCGGCATGATGCCGGGCACTACAGGAATTTCCACGCCCAGCTTCTGTGCGCGCTCGACAAAGTAGAAATAGCTGTCGGCGTTGAAGAAGTACTGGGTAATGGCGCTGTCGGCACCGGCCTTGACCTTGTGCACGAAGTTGGCCAGGTCGGTTTCGAAGTTGCGTGCCTGCGGGTGCATTTCCGGATAGGCGGCCACTTCCAGGTGGAAGTGATCAGCGGTTTCCTGGCGAATGAACTCGACCAGGTCGCTGGCATAACGCAGTTCACCACTTGCCATGCCCATGCCCGACGGCAGGTCGCCGCGCAGGGCGACGATGCGCTTGATGCCGGCAGCCTTGTATTGGGCGAGCAGCGCGCGCAACTCGTCCTTGGTGTCGCCGACGCACGACAGGTGCGGGGCGGCAGGCACCTTCACTTCGCTTTCCAGCTGCAGCACGGTGTTCAGCGTGCGGTCGCGGGTGGAGCCACCGGCACCGTAGGTGCAGGAAAAGAAGTCCGGGTTGCAGCCAGCCAGCTGGCGGGCAACACCCATCAGCTTTTCATGACCGGCGTCGGTCTTGGTCGGGAAGAATTCGAAACTGTAGCGGCGTTCTTGTGACATCACTCGTTCCTCAAGCAGCAAGCTTCAAGCGGCAAGCTGCAAGTAAAAGCCAGATCGGTGATGGCCGATCTGGCTTGGCATCGTTCAAGATCGTGGGTGCTGGAGCTGCAAGCGGCAAGGGCACGGTCTGCCTTTTCTTGCCGCTTGCAGCTTCAAGCTTGCCGCTTAGTAGCGGTAGGCGTGCGGCTTGAACGGGCCTTCGACAGTCACGCCGATGTAGTCGGCCTGTTGCTGGGTCAGCTTGGTGACCACGCCGCCGAAGCCGCGGACCATTTCCAGGGCCACTTCTTCGTCGAGCTTCTTGGGCAGTACTTCAACGGTCAGGCGTTCGGCTTTCTTCTCGGCCGAAAGGTCAGCGAACTTCTGCTCGAACAGGAAGATCTGTGCCAGTACCTGGTTGGCGAACGAACCGTCCATGATGCGGCTTGGGTGGCCGGTGGCGTTGCCCAGGTTCACCAGGCGGCCTTCGGCCAGCAGGATCAGGTAGTCGTCGTTCTGCGGGTCGAAGTCGCCAGCGCCGGTACGGTGGATCTTGTGGACCTGCGGCTTGACCTCTTCCCATGCCCAGTGCTTGCGCATGAAGGCGGTGTCGATCTCGTTGTCGAAGTGGCCGATGTTGCAGACCACGGCGCGCTTCTTCAGGGCCTTGAGCATGTTGGCGTCGCAGACGTTGACGTTACCGGTGGTGGTGACGATCAGGTCGATCTTGCCCAGCAGGGCCTTGTCGATGCTGGCTTCGGTGCCGTCGTTGATACCGTCGATGAACGGCGAGACCAGCTCGAAGCCGTCCATGCACGCCTGCATGGCGCAGATCGGGTCAACTTCGGTGACCTTGACGATCATGCCTTCCTGGCGCAGCGACTGCGCAGAACCCTTGCCCACGTCACCGTAGCCGATCACCAGGGCCTGCTTGCCCGACAGCAGGTGGTCGGTACCACGCTTGATGGCGTCGTTCAGGCTGTGACGGCAGCCGTATTTGTTGTCGTTCTTGCTCTTGGTGACCGAGTCGTTGACGTTGATCGCCGGGACCTTCAGCTCGCCTTTGGCCAGCATGTCCAGCAGGCGGTGCACGCCGGTGGTGGTTTCTTCGGTGACACCGTGGACGCGGTCCAGCACGGCCGGGTACTTCTTGTGCAGCAGCTCGGTCAGGTCACCGCCGTCGTCGAGGATCATGTTGGCGTCCCATGGCTGGCCATCCTTGAGGATGGTCTGCTCCAGGCACCACTCGTACTCTTCCTCGGTTTCACCTTTCCAGGCGAACACCGGGATACCGGCGGCAGCGATGGAGGCTGCGGCCTGGTCCTGAGTGGAGAAGATGTTGCAGGACGACCAGCGCACTTCGGCACCCAGGGCAACCAGGGTTTCGATCAGCACGGCAGTCTGGATGGTCATGTGGATGCAGCCCAGAATCTTCGCACCCTTGAGCGGCTGCTCGGCGAGGTACTTGCGACGCAGGCCCATCAGGGCAGGCATTTCCGATTCGGCGATGATGGTTTCGCGACGACCCCAGGCGGCCAGGGAGATGTCTGCGACTTTGAAATCGGTAAAACCTGCAGGCGTGTTTACAGCGCTCATGAGAGCCTCCATTCGTAGTGTGCGAATGGGCGCCGTTGTGCGTTGAGCGTCCGCGGGAGCGGACAACGCCCCATCCGAGCCTGACAGGATGACCCTGCTGCAGCGCCCCTCGGACAGGTGGCGGGCATGGCACCGCGGCGGGTGGCCATGTGAATCGGCGCAGATTATAGCCTTGGCGGGAGTCATCGCCCAAGGTTTTCTGTCGATTAATAGCGACGATAGTCGATGATCAATGGAGCGGCGCCGGCCGCTCTGCCATCATTACCGCACGTTAGCCAAGCAGGTCAGGAGTACAGATGAACTTTCACACCCGCAAATGGGTAAAACCCGAAGACCTCAACCCCAACGGCACACTGTTCGGCGGCAGCCTGTTGCGCTGGATCGACGAAGAGGCGGCGATCTACGCCATCGTCCAGCTGGGCAACCAGCGTGTGGTGACCAAGTACATGTCGGAGATCAACTTCGTCAGTGCCTCGCGCCAGGGCGACATCATCGAGCTGGGCATCACCGCAACCGAGTTCGGCCGCACCTCGATCACCCTCAAGTGTGAAGTGCGCAACAAGATCACCCGCAAGAGCATCCTGACTGTCGACAAGATGGTCTTCGTCAACCTGGGCGAGGATGGCCAGCCGGCGGCCCACGGGCGCACCGAGATCAAATATGTTCAGGACCAGTTTCCGGACAGCGCGGTGGAATAACGTGATGGGGCTGCTTCGCAGCCCTTTCGCCGGCAAGACGGCCCTGGGTTTTCAGGGTTGTGCGCTGACCTTGCGCACCACCCGCCCGATGCTCAAGCCCTGCACCAGGATCGACGACAGCACCACGATGTAGGTGATCGACAGCAGCAGGTCACGCTCCTCGCCCAATGGCAGCGACAGTGCCAGGGCTACCGAAACGCCACCGCGCAGGCCGCCCCAGGTCAGTACCCGCACGGTGCCTTTGGGCACGCTGCGCCAGCGGCGCAAAAGCACGATCGCCGGGGCCACGGTCAGCAGCCGCGACAGCAGCACCGCCAGCGCCAGCACGCTGCCAGCCGCCAGGTGCAGCCAGTTGAACGGCAGCAGCAACAGCTCCAGGCCGATCAGGGCGAAGAGCAGGGCGTTTAGCATGTCGTCGATCAACTCCCAGAAACCGTCCAGGTAGCGACGGGTCATGTCGTTCATCGCCAGGTTGCGCCCCAGGTTGCCGATGATCAGCCCGGCCACGACCATCGCGATCGGTGCCGAGACGTGCAGCTCGTAGCACATCGCCGAACCACCGATGACCAGCGCCAGGGTCAGCATGACCTCGACCTGATACTGCTCGACGCTTTTGATCATGCGGTAGGTGGCGTAACCGAGCAGCCCGCCAAACACCGCCCCGCCAATGGCTTCGCGGGCGAACAGGATCGCTGTGTCAGTGATGCTTGGCGTTTCACCCAGTTGAATGATGCCCAGCAGGACGGTAAACACCACCACGGCGGTGCCGTCGTTGAACAGTGACTCGCCGACGATGGTGGTCTTCAGCGGCTTGGAGGCGTTGGCGGTCCGCAGGGCCCCCAGCACAGCGATCGGGTCGGTGGGCGAGATCAGTGCACCGAACAGCAGGCAGTAGATCAGCGGCACCTGCCAGCCGAACATCGCAAAGACCCAGTGCGACAGAAAGCCGATCACCACGGTGGCGATCAGCACGCCGAGCGTTGCCAGCAGCCCGATCGGCCAGCGGTAGCTGCGCAGATCGGTGAGGTTGACGTGCAGTGCGCCGGCGAACAGCAGAAACGCCAGCATCCAGTGCATCAACAGGTCATTGAAGTCGATCTGGTTCATCAGCCCTTCGACGCGTTCTTCAAGGCCCGGGAAGCCGATCAGGCTAAGCCCCTGCAGCATCAGCGAGAACAGCAGTGCCGTGACCATCACGCCGATGGCAGGTGGCAGGCCGATAAAGCGGTAATTGACGTAGGTGAGGAGTGTTGTGAGGCAGATAAACGCAGCAACTAATTCAAGCATCCCAAATCCTGTAACAATGGCTTCCAAGTCGTAACCCGAATGGCTCGGGCAGTTCTTTGATGATCTGGCGAGGGTCTCGGGACACAGTTTTTGACCTGGTTGGCTGGTTTCGTTCCGCATTTGATGCAGAACCGCCTCGCGCCCATTGTCACTACCAAGGCTATATATTCAGTGGCTGATAACGTCACAAGGACCTGAAGGCGTGCTGGCAACTTCCCTGGTATTGATCGCGGCATTGCTGCACGCGACCTGGAACACCCTGATCAAATTCAGTGGCGAGCGCTTGCTGGTGATCGCCAGCATGGACTCGGTAGCCCTGGCCTTTGCCGTGCTCGCAGTGGCCTTCGTGGACCTGCCGCCTGCCGAGATCTGGCCTTGGCTGATCGCCTCGGCATTGGCCGAGCAGTTGTACCGATTCCTGCTGATCCAGGCATATCGGGTAGGCGATCTGGGGCTGGTCTATCCTCTGATGCGTGGCCTGTCACCGCTGGTGGTGCTGGGGCTGACCCTGGCGTTCGCCGGCGAGTCGCTCAGCCAGCAGCAAATCATCGGCATATTGCTGATCCCGTGTGGCATGGCGTGCCTGCTGTGGCAGGGAGGTGGGGGTGAGCGCCTGCCCTGGTCGATGCTGCCAGTGGTGGCGCTGATCGGCCTGTGCATCGGTTGCTACACCTGGTTCGACGGGCAGGCCGTGCGGTTGTGGGGTAAGCCCTGGGACTACCTGGTATGGCTGACCCTGCTCAGCGCCTGGCCGTTTCCGCTGCTGGCCTGTGTGGCACGGCGGGGGCCGTTCGTGCTGTTCTGGCGCACCCAGTGGCGCTTGGGGTTGGCAGTGGGCTTTTGCGTGTTGTTCAGCTACGCGCTGGTATTGTGGGCCATGCATCTGGGTTCGGTGGCCGAGGCGGCGGCCTTGCGCGAGCTGAGCGTCATCCTGGTGGTACTGCTGGGCATGCGCTACCTCAAAGAACCTTTTGGCGGCCCGAGACTCCTAGCTTGCGGGCTGGTACTGGCAGGCATGCTGGTGATGAAGCTCTAACCTAACGACTGAAGGAGTCCTGTCCATGACCGTTGCCCTGTGGTGCATCCTGATCGCATTGTTCCTGCCGCCGCTGTGCGCCTTGATCGCCAAGGTGAGCAGTGGCCGTTTCGGCTTGAAGGACAATCACGACCCACGCGCCTTCCTCGACACATTATCGGGCCTGCCACGGCGTGCCCATGCCGCCCAGCAGAACAGCTATGAAGCGTTTCCGGCATTTGCCGCGGCGGTGCTGGTGGCCGATATCGTGGGCAATGCCGAGCAGGTGACGCAGGACGTGCTGGGGGTCTTGTACATCACCAGTCGGCTGCTTTACATCATCTGCTATCTGGCGGACTGGGCGGCTTTGCGCTCGCTGGTGTGGTTCGCCGGGGTGGCCCTGATCGTGTCGTTCTTCGTCGTTTCGGCCTGAAGCCTGGCTGCCCTCCTCGCGTGTGAGCCGCGAGGAGGGCAGCAGCCAGTCAAAGGACTTTGGGTACTTCAGGCAGTGGCTTGCCCTTTGGCCATAGCATCCAGATCTGCCCCTGCTGCTTCATGTTCCCCGCCAGTTCGCCGGCCTCAGGCCCGGTGCCCCAGAACAGGTCCGCACGCACTTCGCCGGTAATCGCGCCACCGGTATCCTGAGCGCCCACCGGCCGAACCACCGGTGTGCCGTCCGGGCGTGTGGTGGACAGCCAAAGCAGGCTGCCCAATGGAATGACCTTGCGATCGATGGCCACGCTGTAGCCCGCGGTAAGCGGCACATTCAGCGAGCCGCGCGGGCCTTCGTTGCTGTCAGGGCGGGTGCTGAAGAATACATAGCTGGGGTTGCTCGCCAGCAATTCCGGCACACGCTGCGGATTGGCCTGAGCCCAGGCATGAATGGCGCCCATGCTCACGTCTTCCTTCTTCAACTGGCCCTGCTCGATCAGCCAGCGACCTATCGGCCGGTACGGGTGGCCGTTCTGGTCGGCGTAGCCCAAGCGCAATTGACGGCCATCTTCCAGCTTTACCCGGCCAGAGCCCTGGATCTGCAGAAACTGCAGGTCCATCGGGTCGGTCAACCACGCCAGTACCGGGGCCTTCACGCCGTCCCGGTAGATCACCTCGGCGGGGTCATAGGGCTTGAGCACGCGGCCGTCGAGGCGGCCTCGCAGGCGCTTGCCCTTCAGTTCCGGGTAAACGCTGGCCAGGTCGACCACGATCATGTCATCGGGGATGCCATACACCGGTACATTGGCCGCTTCGGTGCGTGTCAGGCTGCCGGGGTAGACCGGTTCGTAGTAGCCGGTGATCAGGCCATTGGCGTTGTTCTCGGCCGAGCGCAGGCCATAGACCTGCAATTGCGCTTGCAGGAACGTGCGCACCTGGGGCGCCTCCAGGGCAATCGGCTGTGCTGCTTCGCACGTGGCGGCCCACACCGGATCACGCTTGAGCTTTTCACAGCCAGTGCGCCAGGCGTTGAAACCCGCGACCAGGTCGCTGTCGCTGACGCTGGGCAGGTCGGCCCAAGCCGCAGGGGTGTAAGTAGCGACGGCGTGGGGTTCGGGCTTGGCGTTTTCGCCGCCGTTGCAGCCGGCCAGCAAGGCCAGGGCCGGCAGCGCCCAGGCGAGATGGCGCAGAGCAGATTTCATGGTTGAATCCTTGGAGGGCAGCAGCGGATGGCTGCCCATAGTGTTCGTAAGGGTATTGGTCTTTGCATGGCAGGCGAGGATACTGGTGGCCCTTTCCTCTGCCAATGTGACTGTGATGTTCAAATGTTTCACCGCCATACTGCTGATCAGCCTGTCCCTGGTGGCCTGCGACCGTGTCGATCCTAACTCACCCTTGGGGCAGCGCAAGGCGATCTTCAAACAGATGCTCAAGACCAGCGAGGACATGGGTGGCATGCTGCGCGGGCGGTTGCCGTTCGATGGGGCTAAGTTTTCCGAGGGTGCGGTGAAACTCGATAGCCTGGCCCATGCGCCCTGGCAGCATTTTCCGCAGGTAAAGGATGATGGCGACAGCAGTGCGCGGCCCGAGGTCTGGGAGCGTCAGGCGCGCTTTCATGACTTGGCGCAAGCGTTGGAAGGGGTGACAGGCGAGTTGCTGGCGGTGACACGCAAGCAGCCGCTGGATGCGGCGATGCTCAAGGCACCTATGGACAAGGTCGAGGCAGCCTGCAAGGCCTGCCATACAGAGTTTCGTAATCATTGATGCGCCAGCCAATAGTTTGCGGACTGCTGGCTGGCGCGCGTGACTGAAGGCTCAGATTACTTGGTCAATTCGGCTTTGGCGTCTTCGAGTTCTGCTTTGGATTCGGCCAGTTTCTTTTCGCGCTTGGCAATTTTGCTCGCTTCGCCTTTTGCCTGCGCCTGCTTCAGGTCTGCTTCCCGCTCTTGGACTTCTGCTTCGGCTTCGCGCACTTTTTGTTCACGCTCTTCTTTCAAGCCGGCATCGGTGCAGTGCTCGGTGTTCTCCTGCAGGGCCTTCTCCAGGCCGCGGATCTCACCCGAATTATTGTGCGCCCTGGCATATTGCAGCTGGTTTTCGATGGCGCTGCGTTTGGCTGCGCAACCGGTCAAGCCAGGCGTGGGCTGAGCTGCTTGGGCGGCGGATGCGCTCAAACCGAGAACAGCCAGCATGACTACGGAAGAAACAACTTTCATGGAAGCCTCCTTGTAGGGGCATATGGCAGTAGCGCTGCGATGGTGCCCCTTCCCTAAGACCAAGTGAACCCTTCAGTGGGTAACTTCAGAAAAGTCCTACAAGCCAAGAGGAGTAGGAACTTGCTGTCAACGCTCCAGGTCTTCGACAGCTTCCTGCAACTCCTTTTTCGCCTCGGCAAGTTTGTCTTTGCGCTTGTTGATGCGCTCCGGGTCGCCCTTCTTCATGGCCTTGTCCAGGTCCTTGGTGCGCTGGTTGACCTCGTGGCGCGCCTCGAGCACCTTCTGTTCGCGCTCTTTGCGCAAGCCGGCATCGGTGCAGTTCGCGTCAACTTCGCTCAGCGCTTTTTCCAGCCCGGCCTGTTGGTTGCTGTTGTTGTGGGCCTTGGCCTGTTCGATCTGTTCAGCAATCGCTTGGCGCTTGGCTGCGCAACCGGTGAGCGCGGGTTGTTCTTTGGCGGGCTGGGCGGCGTTAGCTGAAAAAGCCAGCGTTGCCAGCACGAAAAGGGTGGAAATACGTTTCATGAAAAGCCTCTTGGACGGGGCGGGGCAGCAGAAAGTGGGGAAATCCTGCCTTGGTTTTACCGATTTATAAACCCTTGGCAGGTTTTTCCAGGCTCAGATTCGGAAATCCCCTTACAGGTCGTTGCGCATTCGCTAGTGGGATTTGGCCTCTTCAGCCATGTGAAAACCGTCGACGCCATTGTTCCCCAGATGTGTTGCAATGCGCTGTACTTCTCCCTGGGCGAAGAAGTCTGCGAGCTGCCTGGCGCGTGTTTCGCCTATGCCGGGCAAGGCTTGCCATTCGCTGGGGGAACGGCTGGCAAGCGCCGGCCAGTACTCATGCTCAGGCACGTTGCCGTGGGCAGGCACGCCAAGGCCCCTCAGCCAATGGGCGAAAGGCCTGGAGCGGGCAATGTCGAAACCGCGTTGCAGCCGCATGGCTTTGACTTCACTGATGCCCGGCACTTGTTGCAGTTGCTGGGCATCGAGCGCCAACCAGTCCGTCAGCGATGTGACCAGGCCCGCGTGCACCAGCAGCCGCCAGGTGCCCGGGCCGGCGCCTGGCATGGCCAGCCCTTGCTTGCCCCCGAGCCAGGCCAGGCGGGCGATGAACTGCTCTTCACACCCCTCGCCGGCTTGCCAGCAACTGTGAGGACCATATCTTCCAGGTACAGGTACCGTCAGCGGTTGTCGCTCGACAGCGCGGTGGACCACCTTTTCGAAACGTGGAATGGTCAGCCCGGCTAGGCTGATCGCCACCCGGTCGCCTGGGCGAATGTCCAAGGTTTGCCAGCGGGCCATGGAGCCGAGGCTGACTTGGCTGATCCGGCGGTCGTCCAGGGTGACCGGCTGCAGCTTGAGCACTGGCGTCACCCTGCCGGTGCGGCCGATTAGAAAGCGTACGTCGCGCACCTCTGCCAGCGCCTGGGCGAAGGGGTATTTCCACGCGGCGATCCAATAGGGGGCGTTGGGCCGCCAGCGGGCGGCTGGCGGGCGGCTGTCCTGGCGCAGAATCACGCCGTCGGTGGCAAAGGGCAGCGGTGAGCGATACCAGTGCAGGCGCCAGTGGGTAGCTTGCGCGGGGGTGTCGATAGCTGTGCTGAAACGCTGACTGTCGGGGAACCCCCAGGCTGCAAGTTGTGTGAGGCGCTCGCCCTGGTTGTCAGGCCCATGCGGCCAGTCCCAGACGAACAGGCCGATGCTCGCGCCCAGTTTCGGGCCAAGCTGCTTGCGCGCCAGCATCCCGGCCACGCTACCGCGCGCATTGCTGCTGCCTGCCTCAGCTTGCACGTGCGCTTGCAGGCGTAGGTACAACTCGCCTTGCAATACGACGTCCAGCGGCTGAGGCAATTGCCGGGTGATGCTGTCGAGGTCCTTGATGTGGCGGCTCCAGTCATGCCCTTGGCGGCCATCACCGCGGCTGAGCAGCTGTACCAGCCGGCCTTGGCGATAGACCAGCGAGACCGCCACTCCGTCGACTTTCGGTTGCACCCACACGCCCTTCTTGCCGGTCATCCAGCGTGCAACGCCAGCTGCGTCAGGGAGTTTCTCGACGCCAGTGTGGGCAACGGGGTGGGCAATTGGGCCGCGTGCGCTGGCCAGTGGGCTTGGGCCTGTGGGTTCCAGGCCAAAGCACTGTTGCAGGTGTAGCAGGTGCTGTCGGGCCTGGTCGTAGAGCTCATCGGCTACGAGCGCTATACCCTGGCGGTGGTAATGGTCGTCCCAGTTGGCCAGGGTGGTGCGCAGTTGTGCAACTTCGGTTCTGGCTTGCTTGGCATCCCAGTCTGGACAGTGGCCGGCTTGGGCGATGGATGTGTGGAGCAGCAACAGGGCGGCGAGGCGCAGGAAAGGTGACATGGCCAGCATCCTTGCGTGGCGGAGTGGAGTGTTCAGGCTAGGCAAGCGTGGGGGAGGTTGGCGGGTTCAGTTGTCAGGTGATGTGTCGAGGGGCGATACCATGGAAACTACAAAAAAGCCCCTGCCGATCACTCGGCAAGGGCTTCGATGCACCGCTGCAGGAGAAATTACAGGCCGGCAGCATCACGCAGCGACTGGGCGCGGTCGGTGCGCTCCCAGGTGAAGGTGGTGAAGGTGTCGTCGCCGACAGTCTTCTGCTGCGGGGTACGGCCGAAGTGGCCGTAGGCAGCGGTTTCCTGGTACATCGGGTGCAGCAGGTCGAGCATCTTGGTGATGGCGTACGGACGCAGGTCGAAGCACTCACGCACCAGCTGGATGATCTTGTCGTCCGAGACCTTGCCGGTACCGAAGGTGTTGATCGAGATGGAGGTCGGCTGGGCTACGCCGATGGCGTAGGACACCTGAATCTCGCAACGTTCGGCCAGGCCGGCGGCGACGATGTTCTTGGCTACGTAACGGCCGGCGTAGGCGGCGGAGCGGTCGACCTTGGACGGGTCCTTGCCGGAGAACGCGCCACCACCGTGACGGGCCATGCCGCCGTAGGAGTCGACGATGATCTTGCGGCCGGTCAGGCCACAGTCACCCACCGGGCCACCGATGATGAAGTTGCCGGTCGGGTTGATGTGGTAATGGGTGTCCTTGTGCAGCAGTTCGGCAGGCAGGGTGTGCTTGACGATCAGCTCCATCACGGCTTCCTGCAGGTCTTTTTGCGAGACTTCAGGGTTGTGCTGGGTCGACAGGACCACCGCGTCGATGCCGACTACCTTGCCGTTTTCATAGCGGCAGGTGACCTGGGACTTGGCGTCCGGGCGCAGCCAAGGCAGCAGCCCGGATTTGCGCGCTTCGGCCTGACGCTCGACCAGGCGGTGCGAGAAGCAGATCGGCGCCGGCATCAGCACGTCGGTTTCGTTGCTGGCGTAGCCGAACATCAGGCCCTGGTCACCCGCGCCCTGGTCTTCCGGCTTGGAGCGGTCGACGCCTTGGGCGATGTCCACCGACTGTTTGCCGATGATGTTCATCACGGCGCAGGTGGCGCCGTCGAAGCCGACGTCGGAGCTGTTGTAGCCGATGTCGATGATGACTTTGCGCACCAGCTCTTCCAGGTCGACCCAGGCCGACGTGGTGACTTCGCCGGCGATGATGGCGACACCGGTCTTGACCAGGGTTTCACACGCCACGCGGGCGTATTTGTCCTGGGTGATGATGGCATCCAGGACCGCGTCCGAAATCTGGTCGGCGATCTTGTCCGGATGCCCTTCGGACACGGACTCGGAGGTGAAAAGGGAGTATTCGCTCATCTCGACGGGTTCCTAAAATTTACCGATGGTGTGTGTCGCCAGCCGTCCGCTGAAAATGGCGGACCTGTATCTGGAAACCGTTACGCAAGCCCACATAGAGGCTGTCCCCCGGGGCCAGCCCGGCAGCGTTGGCCCAACGGGCCAGGTCGTCCTGTTCAAAACCAAGCCAGAGATCGCCGCAGGCTTCCCGCGCCCAATCCTGATCGTGGCTGCACAGTTCGGTGACCAGCAGGCTGCCGCCTGCCTTCACCCGTTTGGCCAAAAGGCGCAGGGCCAGGGCCGGGTCGCTGAAATGGTGCAGGACCATGTTCAGCACAACGCAGTCGGCTTCCACATCCGTTGCACCCAGTGCATCGGCCAACTGCAGGTTTACATTATCCAGGCGTTCGCGTTCGCAGACCTGGCGCGCCAGCTCGAGCATGGTCGGGCTGTTGTCCAGGGCTGTGACACAGGCGAAGCGCCGGGCCAGGTCGGGCAAAAAGCCGCCGTCGCCGGGGCCGACTTCCAGCGCGCTGGCGGTCGGCTCGAAATTCAGTGTGTCGAGCAGCGCCAGCAGGCTTTCGCGGTACTGCGGCAGGCCGGCGATCAGGTCCTGCTGGGCGCGGAACTTTTCTTCCACGCGCAGGAAAAAGTCCTGGCTGGTGGCGGCGCGGCGTTGTTGCACCTGAGCGATGCGCGCCTGCACGTCCAGCGGCAGTGCCAGGTCGTCGACCTCTTCGAGCAGCGCGGTGTGCAGGCGGCCGCCCAGGCGGTGGCTGTCGGGCAGGGCCCTGCGGTAGAAAACCGCATTGCCTTCGCGGCGCGTAGCCACCAGCTCGGCCTGGGCCAAAACCTTGAGGTGATGGCTCATGCCCGACTGCCCGATGTCGAAAATCTGTGCCAGCTCCAGGACGCCGAACGAGTCGCTGGCCAAGGCGCGCAGGACATTCAGGCGCAGTTCGTCGCCACTGGCTTTGCACAGGGCTGCCAGTGTGTCGCTTCGCTGAGGGATCGGTTGCGCACGGAGGTTCATGACGCGGCAGTCTAGACAGGCATCGTTGCCCTAGCAAGACCAATATCAAAAAGTTTTGATATTGGCGATGAGCTGCAAGAAATAGAGCCTTGCGCGCACGCTTCGGCTTTCTCTTGCTGCTTAAAGCTTGCCGCTTGCCGCTTAAATGTTTGCCCCCAGCCCCCCAGTGGGGGAAAATGGCCGCCTTTTTCGTTACACCACCTATTCAAGCCCCAGGAGATAAGCGATGCCCAGCCGTCGTGAACGTGCCAACGCCATTCGTGCCCTCAGCATGGATGCCGTGCAAAAGGCCAACAGCGGCCACCCAGGTGCCCCCATGGGCATGGCGGATATCGCCGAAGTGCTTTGGCGCGACTATCTGAAGCACAACCCGAGCAACCCGAGCTTCGCCGACCGTGACCGCTTCGTGCTGTCCAACGGCCACGGCTCGATGCTGATCTACTCGTTGCTGCACCTGACCGGCTACGACGTCACCCTCGACGACCTCAAGTCGTTCCGCCAGCTGCATAGCCGTACCCCGGGCCACCCCGAGTTCGGCTACACCCCGGGTGTGGAAACCACCACCGGCCCGCTGGGCCAAGGTTTGGCCAATGCCGTGGGCTTTGCCTTGGCGGAGAAAGTGCTGGGTGCCCAGTTCAACCGCGAAGGCCACAACATCGTCGACCACAACACCTACGTGTTCCTCGGCGACGGCTGCATGATGGAAGGCATCTCCCACGAAGTCGCCTCGCTGGCCGGCACCCTGGGCCTGAACAAGCTGGTGGCCTTCTATGACGACAACGGCATTTCCATCGACGGTGAAGTGGAAGGCTGGTTCACCGACGACACCCCCAAGCGCTTCGAGGCCTACAACTGGCTGGTGATCCGCAACGTCAACGGCCACGACGCCGACGAGATCCGCACGGCTATCGAGACTGCGCGCAAGAGCGACCGTCCGACCCTGATCTGCTGCAAGACCATCATTGGTTTCGGCTCGCCCAACAAGCAGGGCAAGGAAGACTGCCACGGTGCTCCGCTGGGCAACGACGAAATCGCCCTGGCCCGCAAGGAACTGAACTGGAACCACGCTCCGTTCGAAGTTCCTGCCGACATCTACGCCGAATGGGACGCCAAAGAAGCAGGCGCCAAGGCTGAAGCCGAGTGGAACACGCGGTTCGATGCCTATGCCGCCGCCTTCCCGGAACTGGCCAGCGAACTCAAGCGCCGTCTGAGCGGTGATCTGCCAGCCGACTTCTCCGAAAAGGCCGCTGCCTACATCGCTGAAGTCGCTGCCAAGGGCGAGACCATCGCCAGCCGCAAGGCCAGCCAGAACACCCTGAATGCCTTCGGCCCACTGCTGCCGGAATTCCTTGGCGGCTCGGCCGACCTGGCCGGCTCCAACCTGACCCTGTGGAAGGGCTGCAAGGGTGTGGACGCCAACGACGCCAGCGGCAACTACGTGTTCTACGGCGTGCGCGAGTTCGGCATGACCGCGATCATGAACGGGGTTGCCCTGCACGGCGGCCTGGTGCCTTACGGCGCGACGTTCCTGATGTTCATGGAATACGCCCGTAACGCCGTGCGCATGTCCGCCCTTATGAAGCAGCGCGTCATCCATGTGTACACCCACGACTCCATCGGCCTGGGCGAAGACGGCCCGACCCACCAGCCGATCGAGCAACTGACCAGCCTGCGCAGCACGCCGAACCTGGACACCTGGCGCCCGGCCGACGCAGTCGAGTCGGCTGTGTCCTGGAAGCACGCCCTGGAGCGCAAGGACGGCCCATCGGCGCTGATCTTCTCGCGCCAGAACCTGCAGCATCAGGACCGCGACGCCCAGCAGATCGCCGATATCGCCCGCGGCGGTTACGTGCTCAAGGACTGCGCCGGCGAGCCCGAGCTGATCCTGATCGCCACCGGTTCGGAAGTGGGCCTGGCCGTTCAGGCGTTCGACAAGCTGACCGAGCAGGGCCGCAAGGTACGTGTCGTGTCGATGCCGAGCACCAGCGTGTTCGACGCACAGGATGCGGCCTACAAGCAGTCCGTACTGCCGCTGCAAGTGGGTGCCCGCATCGCCATCGAAGCGGCTCATGCCGACTTCTGGTACAAGTACGTGGGCCTCGAAGGCCGTGTCATCGGCATGACCACTTACGGTGAATCGGCTCCGGCCAGCGCACTGTTCGAGGAGTTCGGCTTCACCCTGGAGAACATCCTGGGTACTGCCGAAGAGCTGCTGGAAGACTGATGCAACCCTGGAGGGCTTGGCCCTCCATCGCGACGCAAGGCCGCTCCTGCAGTTACCGCGCAGCCTCGATGTTGGCGCGGTGCCTGTAGGAGCGGCCTTGTGTCGCGATGGGCCGCAACGCGGCCCCAACAGCCACCATGCGTTAGCGAGCCCACCAATGCCCCACCCGCGTCCCTACAAAGTTGCACTCAACGGTTACGGCCGCATCGGCCGCTGTGTCCTGCGCGCACTGTTTGAGCGTGGGGCAAAGGCTGGCTTCGAAATCGTTGCATTGAACGACCTGGCCGACCAGGCCAGTGTGGAATACCTGACACGCTTCGACTCCACTCACGGCCGATTCCCCGGCGACGTGAAGGTCGACGGCGACTGTCTGCATATCAATGGTGACTGCGTGAAGGTCATGCGCAGTGCCACCCCCGAGGGCGTCGACTGGGCCGCCCTGGACATCGACCTGGTGCTGGAGTGTTCCGGCGCCTATCACACCCGTGCCGATGGCCAGCGCTTTCTTGATGCCGGTGCGCCGCGGGTGCTGTTCTCGCAGCCCATGGCCAGCGAGGCCGATGTGGATGCGACGGTGGTCTACGGCATCAACCAGGCTTGCCTGACCGGCACCGAGCGCCTGGTGTCCAACGCCTCCTGTACCACCAACTGTGGCGTACCGCTGCTGCGGGTACTGGACCAGGCGTTCGGCATCGAGTACGTACAGATCACCACCATTCACTCGGCAATGAACGACCAGCCGGTGATCGATGCCTACCATCATGAGGATTTGCGCCGTACGCGCTCGGCTTTCCAGTCGGTGATCCCGGTGTCCACTGGCCTGGCGCGTGGTATCGAGCGCCTGCTGCCGGAACTTGCCGGGCGAATACAGGCCAAAGCGGTACGCGTGCCGACCGTCAACGTGTCGTGCCTGGACATCACCCTGCAGACCGCCCGTGACACCAGTGCGGTCGAAGTCAATCGGGTGCTGCGCGAGGCGGCGCTGGATGGCCCGCTCAAAGGCTTGCTGGCTTACACCGAATTGCCCCACGCCAGCTGTGATTTCAACCATGACCCGCATTCGGCGATCGTCGATGCCAGCCAGACACGCGTCTCGGGCCCCCGCCTGGTGAACCTGCTGGCCTGGTTCGACAACGAATGGGGTTTTGCCAACCGTATGCTCGACGTTGCCGAACATTATCTGCACGTCGTCCACCCAACCCGCACCAAACAGCCCTGAAGGACTGCATTCATGACCGTGTTGAAGATGACCGACCTCGACCTGCAAGGTAAACGCGTATTGATCCGCGAAGACCTCAACGTGCCTGTGAAGGACGGTGTGGTAACCAGCGACGCGCGTATCCTGGCTGCGCTGCCGACCATCAAGCTGGCCCTGGAGAAGGGCGCGGCGGTAATGGTCTGCTCGCACCTGGGCCGCCCGACCGAAGGTGAGTTCTCGGCCGAGAACAGCCTCAAGCCGGTTGCCGACTACCTGAGCAAGGCCCTGGGCCGCGACGTTGCACTGGTCGCCGACTACCTCGATGGCATCGAGGTCAAGGCCGGTGACCTGGTGCTGTTCGAGAACGTTCGCTTCAACAAGGGCGAGAAGAAGAACGCCGACGAGCTGGCGCACAAGTACGCGGCCCTGTGCGACGTCTTCGTCATGGACGCCTTCGGCACCGCTCACCGTGCCGAAGGCTCCACCCACGGCGTCGCCAAGTTCGCCAAGGTCGCTGCGGCAGGCCCGCTGCTGGCCGCCGAGCTGGACGCCCTGGGCAAAGCCCTGAAGGCACCGGCCAAACCAATGGCGGCCATCGTTGCCGGCTCCAAGGTTTCCACCAAGCTGGACGTGCTGAACAGCCTGAGCTCGGTTTGCGACCAGTTGATCGTTGGTGGCGGCATCGCCAACACCTTCCTGGCCGCCGCCGGCCACCCGGTGGGCAAGTCGCTGTACGAGCCTGACCTGGTGGAAACCGCCAAGGCCATCGCCGCCAAGGTCAGCGTACCGCTGCCAGTCGACGTGGTGGTTGCCAAGGAGTTTGCCGAGAGCGCCGAGGCCACCGTCAAGGCCATCGCCGACGTGGCCGCCGACGACATGATCCTGGACATCGGGCCACAGACTGCGGCCAACTTCGCCGAACTGCTGAAGTCGTCGAAAACCATCCTGTGGAACGGCCCGGTCGGTGTGTTCGAGTTCGACCAGTTCGGCAACGGCACCAAGGTACTGGCCAAGGCTATCGCCGAGAGCGCTGCATTCTCCATCGCCGGCGGTGGCGATACCCTGGCAGCCATCGACAAATATGGCGTCAGCGCCGAGATCTCCTACATTTCTACCGGTGGTGGTGCATTCCTCGAGTTCGTCGAAGGCAAGGTACTGCCGGCCGTGGCGATCCTTGAAGAGCGGGCAAAAGCCTGACAATGGCGGCGCCTGGCAAAGGGAGCGACCTGATGGTCAAGCAATTGCCTGTGATCTTGCTGGCTGGTTTGCTGAGCGCATGCTCCAGCAGCCCGTCCTCGGACAACGATCCGGCGCAGCCGCCCAAGGGCGGCTGCTACCAGTCTGAGTGGCAGGCCGAGACCGTGCCGGTAATCAGCAAGCGCGTGGGCCCGGAAGGCCTGGAAAAGTATGACGAAGACCACCAGCGCAAGGCGCCTGGCTGCCCATGAACCGATGCGCTTCGTCGGAGCAGGCAACCAAGCGACCATTGTGTGGTCATCTAGAGGATATGCAATGAAAGCGCTGATGGCCTTGATGGCCCTGGCGACACTGGCAGGATGCTCGCTGCTGCAGCCGGCGCAACCCGCCCCGGCAGCCGCCTGGACCCGTTGGGTCTGTGACAGCCAGACCGAAGTGCTCTGGCGCTTCGCCGATGCACAACAGGATTCGGTCGACGTGCGCCTCGGCGGCGGCGACCAGGTCTACCGGCTCAAGTCCGAGCCGAGTGCGTCGGGCGCGATGTACAGCGATGGCGTGCTGGCCTTCCACACCAAGGGCGAGGAAGGCCTGGTGTACTGGGTGGCAACCAACGATCTGATTGGGCGGGGCTGCAAGGCACCGTGACTGGCCGGGCCGCACCGGTGGCCCACACTACTTGAACAGCAACCGCCCCTGCGGCAGGCTTGCACGAAACAAAACGACGCTTGTCGGGAGAGAGATACACAATGGCACTCATTAGCATGCGCCAGATGCTGGACCACGCCGCCGAGTTCGGTTACGGCGTTCCAGCTTTCAACGTCAACAACCTCGAGCAGATGCGCGCCATCATGGAAGCGGCCGACAAGACCGACTCCCCAGTGATCGTCCAGGCTTCGGCCGGTGCCCGCAAATACGCTGGCGCGCCGTTCCTGCGTCACCTGATCCTGGCCGCCATCGAAGAATTCCCGCACATCCCGGTGTGCATGCACCAGGACCACGGCACCAGCCCTGACGTGTGCCAGCGTTCGATCCAGCTGGGCTTCAGCTCGGTGATGATGGACGGCTCGCTGGGCGAAGACGGCAAGACCCCGACCGACTACGAGTACAACGTCCGCGTCACTCAGCAGACTGTCGCCATGGCGCACGCCTGTGGTGTTTCGGTCGAAGGCGAGCTGGGCTGCCTGGGTTCGCTGGAAACCGGCATGGCCGGTGAAGAAGACGGCATCGGCGCCGAAGGCGTGCTGGACCACAGCCAGATGCTCACCGACCCGGAAGAAGCCGCCGACTTCGTCAAGAAGACCCAGGTGGATGCCCTGGCCATCGCCATCGGCACCAGCCACGGTGCCTACAAGTTCACCAAGCCGCCAACCGGTGACGTGCTGGCGATCGACCGCATCAAGGAAATCCACAAGCGCATCCCCAACACCCACCTGGTGATGCACGGTTCTTCCTCGGTACCGCAGGAGTGGCTGGCGATCATCAACCAGTACGGCGGCGACATCAAAGAGACCTACGGCGTACCGGTCGAAGAAATCGTTGAAGGCATCAAGCACGGCGTGCGCAAGGTCAACATCGATACCGACCTGCGCCTGGCCTCCACCGGTGCCATGCGCCGCCTGATGGCGCAGAACCCGAGCGAGTTCGACCCGCGCAAGTTCTTCGGTGAAACCGTGAAAGCCATGCGCGATGTGTGCATCGCACGTTACGAAGCCTTCGGCACCGCCGGTAATGCCTCGAAGATCAAGCCGATCTCCCTGGAAGGCATGTTCCAGCGTTACCTGAAAGGTGAGCTGGCCGCCAAGGTCAACTGATCACAGGCCGCCTTAAAAAGACCCACAGAAATGTGGGTTTTTTTATGGCTGAATGCCCGGCAAACGACCGTTAGTCGACTACCCTTACCTTTAGTCACTGATAGCGTTCTGATTGCATTGCGTGTTACACACTCGAGTCTAGAGTGTTAAACCGGATCCAGATGCAAGTCGAAGTCGGTCATACAAGAGAAAGCAGCATGGATGGCGCTTACCCTCAACCACCGGATGGCAACTCGGTTCTCCTGGTGGTGGACGATTACCCTGAGAACCTCATAAGCATGCGAGCCTTACTGGCCCGCACAGATTGGCAGGTGCTGACAGCAGGTTCAGGGACGGAAGCCTTGAGCGCCTTGCTGGAGCACGAAGTCGACCTTGTCTTGCTCGACGTGCAGATGCCCGAAATGGACGGTTTCGAGGTTGCCCGGCTGATGCGTGGCAGCCACCGTACCCGGCTGACCCCGATCATCTTCCTCACCGCCAACGAGCAGTCCGATGCCGCCGTGCTCAAGGGCTATGCCAGTGGTGCGGTGGATTACCTGTTCAAGCCGTTCGACCCGCAGATCCTCAAGCCCAAGGTGCAGGCGCAACTGGACCAGCAGCGCAACCGGCGCATGCTGCAACGCTTGACGCGCGAACTGGAGGCGGCCAGGGCGTTCAATGCGTCCATCCTGGAGAATGCCGCCGAAGGCATTCTGGTGGTCGACGCCCACGGCAACATCAGCTTTGCCAACCCGGCGATCTCACGCTTGCTCGATGCCCCGGTCGAGCAATTGCAGGGCGTGCAGTTACTTGAGTTGCTGCAACTGCCCAATGCCACCCTCTGGAGCGAATCGGATTTCCATCAGGCCTACCAGTCACGGCAGATCTTCCGTGTACACGACGCCCACCTGCGCACGGCAGGCGGTCATCTGGTCCCGGTGGCATTGTCCTGCGCACCGCTGCCGGCCGATCAGCAGGCGATGGTGGTGACGGTGCTGGACATGTCGGCGGTGCGCAATTTGCACCAGCAGCTCGAATACCAGGCGGTCACCGACCCGCTTACCGGCCTGCTCAACCGCCGTGGGTTCTATCAGGCCGCTGAAAGCGTGCTGCTGCGCAACGAACGCTCAGACAAGGCCCAGGCCTTGATGTACATGGATTTGGATGGTTTCAAGCGGATCAATGACTCGCTCGGCCACGAGGCCGGGGACCGGGTACTGGGTTGGGTTGCCGAGCAGCTCAAAGACTGCCTTGGTAGTGAGGCGTTGCTGGCACGCATGGGTGGCGACGAGTTCACGGCGCTGTTCGATGGCCTGCCGTATCCGGAACAAGCTGGCCGCTTTGCCGAGCAACTGCTCGAGCGTATGTCCGTCCAGCGCCAGGTGGCCGGCCTGGATGTCTGCCTGGGTGTCAGCATCGGCATTGCCACCTTCCCGGACTGCGGTGCCACTGTCGAAGGCCTGTTGCGTGCCGCCGATGCGGCGATGTATGCGGCCAAGCAGGCTGGGCGCGGGCAGTACCGCTTCTATGACCAGGAGCTCAATGGCCGGGCGCGGTCACGGCTGATGCTTGAGGACAGCGTGCGGCACGCCGTCGAGTCGCAAGGCTTCAACATGGTGTACCAGCCCCAGGTCGCTTTCGCCGATGGTCACCTGCGCGGTTTCGAAGCCCTGCTGCGCTGGCAGCACCCCAGCGTCGGCGATGTACCGCCGGGGCTGTTCATCCCTTTGCTTGAGGAGGCGCGACTGATAACGCGCCTGGCCAGCTGGATCTACCGCCAGGGGGCGGCGCAGCGTCAGGCCTGGTGTGAGCGTTTTGCCCCGGATCTGGTGCTGGGTATCAGCCTGAGCCGCGCTCAGTTCGCCATGCCTGGGCTTGTCGATGAGCTGCAGCGGGTGATACAGGATTACCGGCTCAACCCGGCGCAACTGGAAGTGGAAGTTGCCGAGACCTCACTGATGTACAACATCGACGCGGCGATCAAGCAGATCCACCGCCTGCGCGAGCTGGGAGTGCGCGTGGCGCTGGACGACTTTGGTGCTGGTGACTGCTCGCTGCGCATGCTGCGCGACCTGCCTGTCGACACCTTGAAGCTGGACCGCCACCTGGTGGCGCGCCTGCCCGATTCGGCGCCGGACGCCGCGTTGGTGCGCAGTGTCATCGGCCTGTGCGCCGAGTACAACGTCACGGTCATCGCCGAAGGCGTGGAAACTGCGGCCCAGGCTGCTTGGCTCAAGGCAAACGGTTGCGCCTACGTGCAGGGCTTCCTTGTCGCCCGGCCGATGACCGCCGCCGATGCCAGCGGCTTTCCGGCAATTTTTCCCTGGCCGCAGTCCTGATTGGCTAGAATCGGCATTCGTTACGCCGAATGTCATGCCATGACCGTATTACGCTATTTGCAAGCTTACCCGCCGCACCTGCAAGAGCAGGTGCAGCAGATGATCGACAGCGACCGCCTGGGCGACTACCTGCAACGCCGCTATCCCGATCGCCATGAAGTGCAGAGCGACAAGGCGCTGTACGGCTACGCCCAGGATCTGCGCCAGCAATACCTGCGCAGTGCGCCAAGCCTGGACAAGGTACTGTTCGACAACCGCCTGGACCTCACCCACCGTGCGCTGGGGCTCAATACTGCGGTGTCGCGGGTGCAGGGTGGCAAGCTCAAGGCGAAGAAGGAAATTCGCATCGCCTCGCTGTTCAAGGAGGCGGCGCCGCAGTTCCTGCGCATGATCGTGGTACATGAACTGGCGCACCTGCGCGAGCGTGACCACAGCAAAGCCTTCTACCAGCTTTGTCAGCACATGGAGCCGGACTACCACCAACTGGAATTCGACCTGCGCGTCTACCTGACCTATCGGGAGCTGCCGGGTAACCTGTAAGGATCACGCAGCATGGATGTGAGCAAGACCAAGAGCAGTTTCTATCGCCGCCTGTACGTGGCCTGGCTGATCGACAGCCAGACCGCTACCAGCGTGCCAGCCTTGATGGAAGCCACCGGGATGCCGCGCCGCACCGCGCAGGACACCATCGCTGCGTTGGCTGACCTGGACATTGTCTGCGAGTTCGAGCAGCAGGAAGGGGCGCGCAACCATGCCGGGCATTATCGCATCCATGACTGGGGTGCGATCGACAAGCAGTGGATCATCCGCCATCTGCGCCAGATCAGGGAAGTGCTCGGCTACCCGTAAATGCGGGGGGCTGCCTGCTTCGGCCAAAATAGAGGCTAATTGACACTATTGGCCGCTGCCCTGTGCGGCGGCTTTGTGTAGTCTCATGACTTGCGTTATCGAAGACCGCCATCAACAGCCTGTGCCTACCACTGCAAAAGGACTTGAGCATGCGGCCACTGCTTTGCGTTCTGGGATTGTTGGGTGTGATGCTGGCTGGGCCAGCCTTGGGCCAGGGCAAACTACGGCTGGTGGCCGATACCTGGCCGCCGTTCACTGATGCCGGCATGCCCGGTGGTGGCCTTGCCACCAGCATCGTCACCACGGCGCTGGCGCGTGCAGGTTACCCCAGCGAGTACGAGGAAGTACCGTGGGCGCGGGCGCTGCTCGGGGTTAGCGAAGGCCGTTACGACGTACTGATCAATGCCTGGTACAACGATACGCGTACCCGCATCGGCCAGTTTTCCAAGGCCTACCTGACCAACCGCATTCGTTTGCTCAAGCGCAAGGGCGACAGCTTCCGTTACAGGCGCCAGGCTGATCTGTATCCCTACAGCATTGCCGTGGTGCGTGATTATGCCTACTCACCCGAATTCGATAGCGACACCCGCTTGCACAAGGTGCCGGTACGCAACTTTTCCTCCGCCGTGCGCATGCTGGCGGCAGGGCGGGTGGATCTGGCAGTGGAAGATGAGTTCGTGGCGCGCTACAACCTGCAGCGCGAACCCGAGCAGGTGCGTGATGGGGTAGTGCTGGTCGAACCCGCGCTGGGCGAGAACACCCTGCATATTCTGGTGAGCCTCAAGCACCCTGAGCATCGGCAGATCGTCGAGCGGTTCGAACGCAGCATTGCAGCGATGAAGGCAGACGGCAGCTATGCACGGCTTCTGCGCCAGCATGGCTTTTGATGTGCAGCGCAGGCAACGAACAATCAGGCCGGTGAGCCCTCTTTGATCAGGTGCGCGGCCAAGGTCCGCAAGGGCCCCAACTGCCGGCAGATCAGCGCCAACTGGGTCTGCACCAATCGTTGATGTTCATCCAGTTCCTCAGGCATCTGCTCCAGCGTATTGGCCAAGGCTTCTTCGGCATCGCTGTGAATCGCCACGGGTAGCCGCGCGGCCAGGCCGTTGGCGATTTCGTCGAGGCTGGCAGCCAATGCCTGCCCCGCCCCCTCGATCAACTGTTCATGGACCTCTGCCGGCAGCGCCGTATCACGGTGTGCCCCCAGCCCTGAGAGGTAGCTGAGCAAGGTATGCGACAGCACCAGGAAGCGGAAGCCTACATCGGCCTCCTTACGGAAGTGCCCCGGCTCCATGAGCATGTTGGCCAGCGTGGTGGACAGCGCCGCGTCAGCGTTGTGTGCGTTGCGCCGGGCCAGGCGGTAAGCCAGGTCATCGCGCTTGCCGTGGGCATACTGCTGCATGATCTGACGCAGGTACACACTTGCGCAGGCTAAGGTATTGGCCAGCGCCTTGTTAAGGCGGCGGCCCTGCCAGTCGGGGAGGAACAGGAACACGGCGAGAATGGCGATCAGGCTACCGACCAAGGTATCGAACAGCCGTGGCAGGAACAGGCCGTAGCCATCGCCGATCTGGTTGAAGCAGAACAGGATCATCAGCGTGATCGCCGCCGTGGCCAAGGTGTAGCGGGTGGTCCGGTTGACGAAGAACACCACCCCGGCCACCACTGCGAACGCCGACTGGATGAGCGGATTCGGGAACAGGTCGAACAGGGCCCAGCCCACGGTCAGGCCGATGGCTGTGCCGAAGATCCTCTGCACCAGTTTGCGCCGGGTGGCGCCATAGTTGGGCTGGCAGACGAACAGGGTGGTGAGGATGATCCAGTAGCCTTGGGTCGGGTGAATCAAGTGCACCATGCCGTAGCCCACCGACAGCGCCAGCGACAGGCGCAGGGCATGGCGGAACAGCAGCGAGGTAGGTGTGAGCTGGGTGCGCAACCGCTTCCACACATCCTTGAGGTTGCGTGGCGAACGGTCGAGCAGGCTGCTGTCGCTGGCGTCGGCCAGGCTGTCGGGGTTGCTGGCGGCGCCAAGCAGGCGGTCCAGCGTGGCCAGGTTTGCGGCCAGGGCGCGTAGTGAGCGCAACAGGCCACGCCAGGCCGGGTTGTTCTGGTTACGCAGGTGCTCAAGCGAGGCATTGAGGTCCTCGAGGGCCTCGGCGAAGCCGGTGGCCAGAACGAACGGCTGGCGCAGCCGGATCGAGCGTGCCAGTTCCTGGCAGGATGCCCCTTGTTTGCGCAGTAGGCGCTGGCAGCGGAACATCACGTCGCTGTGGAAGAACGCCTCGGTGAGGGCGTTGTAAGGGTAGTGCGAGGCGCTCACCCTTTCGTGGATGTCCTGGGCCAGGAAGTACAGCTTCAGGTAGCGGCTGACCTTGGAGTTGGGCTGGCTGTTGCCTACCCGGTGCAGAATGATTTCCTTGGCGGCATTCAGCGCGGCCACCACCTTGCCGTTTTGCTGGGCCAGTGCCAGGCGCTGGGCTTCGACATCGAGTGTGCGAATCGGCTCGAACAGGCTGGCCTTGAGCTTGAGGTAAGTGCCCAGTTCGAAGAACAGTTTGGCCAGGCTCTGCTGTACCGGTTGGTTGGAGAACAGCGCCTGCCACAGCACCGAGAGCAGGCCATACCAGGCGGCACCGGCCACCAGCAGCAACGGTTCATGCCAGAAGTCGCTGACTTCGCCGCCGCGCTGGTCCACGCCGATCATGGTGTACACCGACAGAATCAGCGTTGCCGATGCGATCGCGCCGTAGCGTTCACCCAATGCGCCAAGCATGGTCAGGGAGAAGGCGGCCAAGGCCATGGAGACGGCGAAGATCCAGGGGTAGGGGAACAGCAGTTCCACCGAAAGCGCGGCAATGGCGAAACACAGCAGGGTGACGAGCAACGCGCTGAGGCGGCCTTGCCAGCTATCGTCGGTCTCGGCCAGGGCGCTGGCGATGATGCCGAGGAACAGCGGGATGAGCAGGCTCATCTCGTTCTGGTACCAGCACCAGGCCATGCTGCCGGTGAGCGCGATGGTCACGCGGATGGCGTAGCTGAACTTGTCTTGACCCCACAGGCGACGCAATGACTGACGGAACGAGCTCGATGACATGATGGCCTGCTGGCAGTGATCGATTGAATGCATTGCGGCACGGACCAGCAAGAAGCGTTCCGTGCTGCTGAATGGATTCTACTCTACACGAACTGTGCTGCAGCGTTGGCCGATGCCCAGGCCCATTGGAAATTGAAACCGCCCAGGTGGCCGGTGACATCCAGCACTTCACCGATGAAATAGAGGTTGGGGCTCTTCAGCGATTCCATGGTTTTCGACGACACCTCACGGGTATCGACGCCACCCAGGGTGACTTCGGCGGTGCGATAGCCTTCGGTACCTGCCGGTACCAGCTGCCAGGCCGCCAGCTTGTCGGCGATCTGCGCCAGCTCCGCCGGGGTGTACTGCTTCATCGGCTTTGACTCGAACCACTGCTCGGCCAGCAGGTTGGCCAGTTTGCGGGTGAACACCTCGCCCAATACGGTCTTGAGTTCCGCATTGGCGCGCTCGGTCTGCTGCTGTTGCAGCCAGGTCAGGGCATCACGGTCGGGCAGCAGGTTGATTTCGACCGTGTCGCCGGCCTCCCAGAACGACGAAATCTGCAGGATCGCCGGGCCGCTGAGGCCGCGGTGGGTGAACAGCAGGTTTTCGCGGAAGCTGGTGCCGTTGCAGCTGGCTGTGCAATCGAGCGAGGTGCCCGACAGCTCGGTGCACAGTGCCTTGAGCTGGGGCTCGGTAATGGTGAACGGCACCAGGCCCGCGCGGGTCGGCAGCAAGGTATGGCCGAACTGGCGCGCTACCTGATAGCCGAAGCCGGTCGCGCCCAGCGTTGGAATCGACAGGCCTCCGGTGGCGATCACCAGCGATTGGCAGGCAAACTGGCCGGCGCTGGTTTGCAGCAGATAGCCGCTTTCGGTCTTCTCGATATGCTCGATGCTGGTTTGCATGCGCAGTTCGGCACCGGCTTCGTCGCATTCGGCCAACAGCATGTCGAGGATGTCGCTGGCCTTGTTGTCACAGAACAGCTGGCCGAGCTTCTTTTCGTGGTAGGGCACGCCATGCTTGGCCACCAGCTCGATGAAGTCCCACTGTGTATAGCGGGCAAGGGCCGACTTGCAGAAGTGTGCGTTCTGGGAGAGGAAGTTGGCCGGCTCGGTGTACAGGTTGGTGAAGTTGCAGCGCCCGCCACCAGACATGAGGATCTTCTTGCCTGGCTTGTTGGCGTGGTCGAGCAGCAGCACCCGGCGGCCACGGCGGGCGCTGAGCTGGGCGCACATCAGGCCGGCGGCGCCGGCGCCGAGGATGATCACGTCGGTGGTGTGCACGGGGTACCTCATTAAGAGTGCTGGGGCTGCTGCGCGGCCCTTTCGCGACACAAGGCCGCTCCTACAGGCGTACGCAATCCATTGGAGCGGCCTTGTGTCGCGAAGGGCCGCAAAGCGGCCCCCAAAGATTTCAGAGAATGCGAACTTTCAGGGCGCGGCCCTTGATCTTGCCGCTGTTCAGGCGCTGCATCGCCTGCTTGGCCAGGGCCCGCTCCACCGCCACGAAGGCCTGGAAGTCGAAGATGGCGATCTTGCCCACCTGCTTGCCCGGGATGCCGGCATCACCGGTCAGCGCACCGAGGATGTCACCCGGGCGCAGCTTGTCCTTGCGGCCAGCGGCGATGCACAGCGTGGTCATGACCGGCAGCAGCGGTTCGCCACCTTTGTTCTTCAGGCTGTCCAGCTGGTCCCAGCGCAGCGGGCTCTTCTGCAGCGCCTCGATGGCCTGGGCCCGATGGCCTTCGGCCGGAGCGACCAGGCTCACGGCAAGGCCTTTCTCGCCCGCGCGACCGGTACGGCCGACGCGGTGCACGTGGATCTCGGCATCGCGCGCCAGCTCCACGTTGATGACCATGTCCAGGCCATCGATATCCAGGCCGCGTGCGGCTACATCAGTGGCCACCAGCACCGAACTGCTGCGGTTGGCGAACATGGTCAGCACCTGGTCGCGGTCGCGCTGCTCGAGGTCGCCGTGCAGGGCCTGGGCCACGATGCCCTTGGCGGTGAGGTGGGCGACCACGTCCTCGCACTGCTGCTTGGTGAAGCAGAACGCCACGCAGGACTGCGGGCGGTAGTGGCCGAGCACGCGGGTGACAGCCTCCAGGCGCTGTTGCGGGTCGATTTCGATGAAGCGCTGTTCGATCTGGTTGTCGGTGTGCAGGCTCTCGACCTTGACCTGCTGCGGCTTGCGCATGAAGTCGGCGGCCAATTGCTCGATACCGGCGGGGTAAGTGGCCGAGAACAGCAGGGTCTGGCGGCGCGACGGGGTCTTGCCGATGATGCTGGCGATAGCGTCGAAAAAGCCCATGTCGAGCATACGGTCGGCTTCGTCCAGCACCAGGGTATTGAGCCCGTCGAGCACCAGGGTGCCTTTGTCCAGGTGCTGCTGGATGCGCCCTGGGGTGCCGACGATGATGTGCGCGCCATGCTCCAGCGAAGCGATCTGCGGGCCCAGCGAGACGCCACCGCACAGGGTGAGGATCTTGATGTTGTCTTCAGCGCGGGCCAGGCGGCGCAGCTCTTTGGCAACCTGGTCGGCAAGCTCGCGGGTGGGGCACAGTACCAGTGCCTGGCAACCGAAGTAGCGCGGGTTGATCGGGTTGAGCAGGCCGATGCCGAAGGCGGCGGTCTTGCCGCTGCCGGTCTTGGCCTGGGCAATCAGGTCCTGGCCCCTGAGGATGACGGGCAGGCTCTGGGCCTGGATCGGCGTCATCGAGGCATAGCCGAGGGCGTCCAGGTTGGCCAGCATGGCGGCGGACAGCGGCAAGGTGGCAAAAGCGGTGGATTCGGTGGTCACGAGGCGGGCCTGCGTTGCGAAGCGAAAAATGCCGCATAGTCTACCAGCCTCGTGGCCATTCGCCCTAAGACTCCATGTGCGGTTCCGGACGACGGGCACGCCTTCCGTCCGTCGGCGACAGCTGCAGGAAGATCGCCGCCGCCAGCATGGCCATGATACCGATGGTCACGAAGGTCAGCTGGAAGGCGCCCAGGGTGGTTTCCACACCATCGGCATTGCCGGCTGCAGTGAAACCGCCCAGCAGTGCGCCTGCGCAGGCCACGCCCAGGCTCAGTGACAGCTGCGCGACCACCGACAGCAGGCTGTTGCCGCTGCTGGCGCTGGCATCGTCGAGGTCAATCAGGGTTACCGTGTTCATGGCGGTGAACTGCATGGAGTTCACCGCGCCCAGCAGGGCCAGTTGCACCAGCAGTACGGCATACGGGGTCTGCCCGTCGACCAGCCCCAGGCTGGCCAGCAGCAGGCCGAGCAGCACGGTGTTGCCGGTGAGGACGATGCGGTAACCGAGGCGTTCGATCAGCGGCCGGGCAACGGACTTGGCGACCATTGCCGCCGCCGCCAGCGGGATCATGCTCATGCCGGCCTGCGCCGGCGAATAGCCCAGTGCCACCTGCAGCAGCAACGGCACCAGGAAGGGCAGGGCGCCGCTGCCCAGGCGTGCGAACAGGTTGCCCAGAATGCCGATGGCGAAGGTGCGCACCCGGAACAGGCTGGGCGAGAACAGTGGCTCGGGATCGCGCCCGGCGCGCAGCCAGTAGGCCGCCAGGCAGGCCATGCCGGCGAACAACAGGAGCATCACCCGCAGGTGCGGCAGGTGCAGCTCGCCCAGGCCTTCCATGGCGATGGTGATCAGCACCATCGCCGCGCCAAACAGGATGAAGCCTGGGCCATCGAAGGTGGTGCGTTCGGCACCGCGCAGGTCGGGGATGAACTTCCACACGGCGTAACAGCCCAGCGCGCCCACGGGCAGGTTGAGCAGGAAGATCCAGTGCCAGGTGAGGATCTCAACCAACCAGCCGCCCAACGTCGGGCCTAGCAGTGGGCCCAGCAGGCCGGGGATGGTGATGAAGCTCATGATCCGCACCAGTTCGCTACGTGGATAGGCGCGCAGCACCACCAGCCGCCCGACCGGCAGCATCAGTGCGCCGCCCAGGCCCTGCACCACACGGGCGAAAATCAGAAAGCCCAGGCTGTTGGCCATGGCACACAGCAGTGAACCGAAGCTGAACAGCACGATGGCGCTGAAGAAGATACGCTTGGTGCCGAAACGGTCGGCGATCCAGCCCGAGGCGGGGATCAGCAGGGCCACGGTGAGCATGTAGGCGATGATCACACCCTGCATGCGCAGCGGGTTCTCTTCGAGCGAGCGGGCCATGGCCGGCAGTGCGGTGTTGAGGATGGTGCCGTCCAGGGATTGCATGAAGAAGGCGATCGCCACTACCCAGGGGATCCAGCGGGCGGTGACAGGGTCCAGCGGAGTGCGTTCGGGCATATGAACCTCAATGTTCAGTGTTGCCTGTCCCGGCCCCATCGCAGGCAAGCCGGCGATGAGGCCGGGATAGCCGATCACAATGTCAGGGTCAGCCCTTTGACCAGCGCCCCCGGCAAATGACTCGAACCGGTACTGCGCTGTCCATAGGTGCTGGTCGACAGGATCATCTCTCGCTCACAGGTCAGGTCTTCCAGCTGGCTGCCCAGCAGACTGTACAGGCTGTCATCGAAACGCATGGTGCTTACCGGCCCCTGAATCTGGCCGTTTTCCACCCAGAAGGTGGCGAAGCGGGTGAGCCCGGTCATGCGCGCAGCCGGCAGGTCCGAGTAGTTCAGGTACCACAGGTTGCTGATGTACAAGCCAGTACCCAACCGCGCCAGGATGTCTGCGTTGGCAAGATTTCCCGCTGCAAGGCTGAGTGCGCAGGGCGATTCGTAGCTGTCCGCGCCATTGGCAAGCAGCTCGAACTCGGCGGCACTGCGGGCACTGACCAGCCTGCCCAGCGCTTGCCCTTCTCTTATCAGTGGTACGTCCTGACGCGGCGAACCCTCATCGGAAAACGCCGGGCTCAACGACCCACTGACCTGCTCGTGGAAACACACCAGCGGGCTCAGCCGGGCATCGCCGCTGTACAGGCGCTGCAACGCACTGTTGCCAGTGGCCAGAGACTGCGCAGAGAAACCGCCCCAGCACAGCATGCCGGCGATTTCGTCCATCGCGGCAGGCGCCAGATAGGCGCGGTAGCTACCAGGCTTCAGGGTAATTGCCGGGCGGCCGAGGAAGCCCAGCTGTTCGCGGGCCTGGCGCAGGCGGGCGGTGAATTCGTCTGCATTCCACGCCTGGCCGGCATAATTCGCCTTCACGGCCTGGCCGTTACTGTGGAACAGGCTCCAGTCGAAGTTGAAACTGTTGGCCTGGTGCCAGCCGAAGGCCCCGTAAGAGCTGGCAAAGCCCCTGCAGATCGGGCCAGCGGCATAGATCCCAACCAGGTCCAGGTCGCCTGCTTCGCCGTCGAGCAGCGCCAGTACTTCGCCCAGCTCAGGCAGCGCCTGATCCTGCAGGCTGTGGCTGTGCCAAGCGCTCTGGTCCAGGCGCAGGTAGGGGTCCGCAGGCAGAAGGGGCAGCGTCTGGCGCAGCTGTTCAAGGGCTTCGCCCAGGCGCTGACGGTCCACTTGCGCATCGCCGCTCAGGGTCACTTGCTGTTCAGCCTGGCGCCCGTCGCGGATCAGCCTCAGGTGCGCACTGGCCTGGCTGACCTCGCCGGCCTGGCGCACCTTGGCATGGTTGAAACGCACGAATTGCGATTGTTCAGCGCTGTAGCCCAGGGTGAACTGTTCTTCTGCATGTTTCACTTCACGCAAGGCACTGACCAGTTGTTCGAAAGCATGCTGTGGTGTTGCGCTCATCAGGCGTCCCCCCCGAATACGTCGATCTGGCGGAACACGCAGGCCGGAGCGGCATGGCCCACCCGCACCACCTGGTTGGGTTCGCCCTTGCCGCAGTTGGGCGTGCCCAGTACCTGGAAGGTGCTACGGTCACCAACCGCCGCGAGGTTGCGCCAGAACTGCGCGGAGATGCCGCGGTAGTTGGGGTTTTTGACGATGCCTTTGAGCTCGCCGTTTTCAATCAACTGGCCCCATTCACAGCCAAACTGGAACTTGTTGCGCGCATCGTCGATGGACCAGGAACGGTTGGTGCGCATCAGGATGCCGTGCTCGATTCCCTGAATCAGTTGTTCAAGGGTTCGATCACCCGGCTCGACATTGAGGTTGGCCATACGGTCGATCGGTGCGCGGTTCCAGCCGCAGGCGCGGCTGTTGGCCACGCCATCGAGCCCGGAACGGAACTGCGACAGCGCGCCGCCCAGCGGGCGCAGCAACAGACCGTCACGGATCAGGAACTGCTTGCTGGCCTGGCTGCCGTCGTCGTCATGGCTGTAGCTGGCGAGTTCCTCCCCGATGGTCGGGTCGAAGGTCACGTTGAGCAGTGGCGAGCCGTATTGCAGGTGGCCGAAATCACTGGCTTTGACGAAGCTGGTGCCCGCGTAGTTGCGCTCGTCGCCGAGGATGCGGTCCATTTCCAGTGGGTGGCCGATCGACTCATGGATCTGCAGCATCATCTGGTCTGGCATCAGCAGCAGGTCACGCTGGCCGCTGGGTGTGTTGGCCGCCAGCAGCAGCTGCAGCGCCTCGTCGGCCACATGCTGAGCAGCACCGACCAGGCCGCAGCGTTCGATGATTTCGAAGCCACCCTGCTGGCCGAAGTTGTCCCGGCCCAGGCTACGGGTCTGGCTGTCCTGGCCGTCGCTGGCGGTGACACTCAGCCCCGGGAACAGGAACCGCTGAGCATGGCGCAGTTCGGCACCGGCGGAGTTCAGGTAGGTCTGCTCGACCAGGCTTTGGCTCAGGCTGGTCTGCCAGTCCACCAGGCGGCTGTCCTTGGGTATGCTGGCTGATTCGGCGGCGAGCAGGCCCAGGCAGTCGGCGAGGCTGGGCAGTGGGCGGTCGAAATTTGGCGAAACATGGTCGTGGCGCGAGCTGGGCACCGGCTGGTCGCGCAGGTCAAGCAGGCTGTGCCTGGCGATCTGCCGGGCCATGGCTTCGGCATGTTCCAATGCTCGTTGTAGCCCTTGCTGGGACAGATCGGCGGTGGCCGCGTAGGCCTCTACGCCGTTGACCCGCACCGTGAGCATGGCGCCCTCGTCCTGGCTGAAGAATGGCGGTTCGGCCACGTTACGGCGTACCGAAAGCGCCTGGTGGGACTGTTTCACATGGCGCAGGGAAAACAACTCGGCCGTGCTGCGCAGCGTGGCAAAGCGCTGGCGCAGCAGGGCGCTGGAATCGAACATGGAAAACCTCCGTGTGCACGGTGGCTCCCCCTAGAACCACCCATCTTGCATGGCCAGGCAGGTATCGTCGCGTGCCTCGAGCAATGCCAGCTCATTATGGCAGCCTGGTACCTCCCAGGTCAGGAAGTAACGGGCTGCCTGCAGTTTGCCCAGGTAGAAGTCGCGGTCTGCGGCATTGCCCTTGAGCAGGCCTAGCTCGGCATGTATCGCTTGTTCCAGCCAGCGCCAGCCGATCACGCAATGGCCAAAGGCCTTGAGGTACAGGGCCGAGTTGGCAAGGGCGCCGGCAGTCTGGCCTTGGGCGAGATCACCCAGCAGGCCGAGGGTCACGGCTTGCAGGCGAGTGACCAGTTGCTCGAGCGGTTGGCGCAAGGCATCAAGATTGGGGTGGTGGCTGGCGCGCTCACCGGTACTTGCGATCAGGCGAATCAGTTGTTTGAGGCCGGCTCCGTTGTGCTGTGCCAGCTTACGGCCCAGCAGGTCGAGTGACTGGATGCCTTCGGTGCCCTCGTGGATCGGGTTCAAACGGTTGTCGCGGTAGTATTGTTCTACCGGGTATTCGCGGGTGTAACCGTGGCCGCCCAGGATCTGGATGGCCAGTTCGTTGGCCTTCAGGCAGAAGGTCGAAGGCCAGGATTTGACAATTGGCGTCAGCAGGTCGAGCAACGCTTGTGCCCTCTGGCGTGCGCTTTCTTCATCAGCCGTCTGGGTGTCGTCGAACAGGCGCGCTGCGTACAGGCCCAGGTCGAAGGCGCCTTCCACGTAAGCCTTCTGTGCCAGCAGCATGCGTTTCACATCGGTGTGCTCGATGATCGGCACCGCCGGGCTTAGAGGGTCCTTGCTGTCCGGCAGCCGGCCTTGCGGCCGCTGGCGGGCATACTCCAGCGAATACAGGTAGCCAGCGTAGCCCAGCATCACTGCGCCCATGCCAACACCGATGCGTGCCTCGTTCATCATCTGGAACATGCAGGCAAGGCCCTGGTGTGGCTGGCCGACCAGGTAGCCGACGCACTGGCCATTGTCGCCAAAGTTCAGTGCCGTGGAGGTGGTGCCGCGCCAACCCATCTTGTGGAACAGCCCGGCCAGCAGTACGTCGTTGCGCTCGCCACGGCGGCCATCCTGATTGACCAGATACTTGGGCACGATGAACAGCGAGATGCCTTTCACACCGGGTGGCGCGTCCGGCAGCTTGGCCAAGACCATGTGCACGATGTTTTCCGACAGTTCGTGGTCCCCGCCGGAGATGAAAATCTTGTTGCCCTTGATCCGGTAGCTGCCGTCTGCGCAGGGTTCGGCGCGTGTGCGGATGTCGGCCAGGGACGAACCTGCGTGCGGCTCGGTCAGCGCCATGGTGCCGAAGAACCGGCCTTCGATCATTGGCTGCAGGAACAGGCGTTTTTGCTCGTCGCTGCCGAAGCTTTCGATCAGGTTGGCCGCGCCCATGGTCAGGAAGGGGTAGGCCGTGGTACCAGCGTTGGCGGCCTGGAAGTGGGCGAAGCAGGCCTGCGAGACCAGGCTGGGTAGCTGCATGCCGCCGACCTCGAAGTCGCGATTGGCGTTGAGGAAGCCGGCCTTGAGGAAGGCATCGACGGCAGGCTTGACCTCGGGGATCAGTTCAGCGCGGCCGTCCACGTAGCGCGGCTCGTTTTCGTCGGCCTTGCGGTTGTGCGGGGCGAAGTACTTTTCGGCGATGGTGCGCGCGGTGGTCAGCGCCGCGTCGAAGGTTTCGCGGCTGTGCTCGGCAAAGCGCGGGCGCTGGGTGAGGGCTTGGGCGTCGAGCACTTCGTAGAGTTCGAAGGCCAGGTTGCGGGGGCTGAGCAGGGTCTCGGGCATGGGGGCGGTCCTTGAGCGGGCTTGAGGCGAGTCTAGGATTGGCCGAATAAGACTGGCTACCATGATTGATTGAGATGATGTTCAGTCAAAAATCCTCGCATTTGGAGCCTCTGATGTTGGTTGACGGGGGAAGGGGCTGGGTTGAGTGAGCGTCAAGGCCACCCGTTCGCAGCAAATCTTGAAGCACGTGTGAGATCAAAAGGCATTCATCTGTCAGCCTTGGCACCTTTTAAGCTCTGCTATTCCACTGACTGCATGAAAAATTTGAGGCGTCAGAGGCGTGCTTGTAGAAGGCGACAGGAATATTCCTACGCGCTGCGCCGAAATCTCCTACGACCGCAGTGATGGAAAATGAGGTAGATATTGATTCTTCACTGTGGAGGAATTCTATGGACAGGATTTGTGAGTGGCGCGACGTTTGGAAAGAAGATTTAGAGAGGGTTGAAGACCCTTTTTTTGCTTGTTCGGTAGTTCAGAGGGCTTTGCTGGAAAATACGACCCTGCGTGGATTGTGTGACTTCCAGAAAGCATGTGATTTGCCTCTGGGGCGTCCTTTGCTGCAGGATGATATCTGGCGAGCTTTGAAGCTGGTGGAAGACGGCAGGTGGTTCCTTATTCGGGAGCAGCCAATTTCTCCAATTGATGTGTCGCGTTACCCTCGTTTGAGATGGGCGGAATCAAAGCTGGATTTACTGCTGTCTGAGAGTAAATACCCAGAAGCTGATGGCCCTGGCAAGTGGAAAACATTTAGTATTGATACAGATTTATTGTGGTCTGGGGTGGCGTTGGCCGCAAACTTTTTAACATCCCGAGGTGACGAGGGACGTCTTTTTTCGAGCGAGGGGAAAGACTATGCTAATACCCGTAGATTGGTAAGTCAGAGGTGGGTGCCATTAGGCGAAAAGGAGCGGAGCTTCGCCAGACTATCGGCTACACATCGATATGGGGATGTACGACGGATAACGCAAAACTATGTACAGGCAGATGATGCCTGGGCGATCACGGGGGAGTCCTGGCACTGGCGTCCTGTGGTACCTGACGAGGAGTATGAATATAGAATAGGGGCCTATTGATGGTGTCAACTACCAATAAGCAGCGAGCTCTATATTTGCTTTGGGCAAGTATGGATGCGTTTTATATTATTTTGTACATCTTGCGTAATATCGCCCGAGGCGCAATACCTTTTTTGTCGGATTTGAATAGTGGTCTTGACGTAGTGCGGAGTTGGGGTGGTTCAGGCATTGTGATCTGGGCCGGGCTGTTTTTACAGTTTTCAGTTATTGTTACATGCGTGGGTTTTTTCAGGTGTAAAAAAATCGTGGTGTTTTTGGCGCTGGTGCAGATGCCATTCAGATTTTTTTTCATCGTTCCGTCAGTTTCGGTGGTTTTGCTCTTGCCTATGGTCGTTGCTGGCATCAATAACTGGATATGGGTTGGGTTGTTGCTTGCTTCAGAAGCGTTTAAGGGGTGGAGTATCTGGTGGCTTTGGCGTAACTCTGGGGCGCGCATGGTGGAAAGATAGCGTGGCAACTGCTCGGCCATGGTTGCCCGCTTTGTGGTTTGACGGTATTTCCCTGTTGGCGCGGCTGCCGCCCCGCATTCCTTCGCTCATGCGACAAGGCTGACAACCATGGCCTCACAGGCATGGCCACGTTGCAACAAATGTGAGCAGCCTTGTGCTGCGCAGCGCCGCGCGGGCGGCGCTCGGCCTCACAGGCGCTGAAAAGGGTGAGGCGCGAACACCTGCCAGTCTCACCGCATTCCGGCCAGTTCCGGCAGATCATTTTAGGTTTTCACCTATTCCATGTAGTCCATTTCCCAAACATACTCCCAACCCCCTCCAAGCCATTGCGGTGCTCTGGGTAGGGCCCTAGTCTCGGGTGGTCGCTGCCGAATCAGTGACCGGCTTTGACAGGCCGCTTAGGTCAAACCGAATCGCTTTGCCTTTATGGCAGCTGTGCATGGGGCACTTCGTGTGCGCCGGGTTTTGGTTTGCCTACCGGTCTGTCAACCCATGTACAGCTGCCACCCTCTTGTTTGACAGCAGGTGTGTAGTGGCCTTTATCACTAGGTGAACCATGATGCTGAAGATAGTCCCCGATCCACCCTAACGCCCATTCCCTTGAAGACACCCTGATCCAGGCCACGGATCACGCGCTGTGTGCCGCAACCGTGGTGCACCACGCCATGCAGCTGCAGCCCAGGTCGCCGGCTTCGATCCTGATGATGACCACGATGCATGAACTGGAGGCGCTGCGGGCTTTGCTTGAGTCTGCATTGGTTCAGGTGCAGATGCCCGCTGAGGCCAGACCTGTGCATTGAGGCTGCGTAATGTGTTGCCTGGGCTGGCCTCTTCGCGGGTAAACCCGCTCCCACAGGTACTGTGCAAGCCTTGGGGCTTGTGATGAACCTGTGGGAGCGGGTTCACCCGTGAAAGGGCCAGGCCAGGCAGTCGAGAATTATCAGGGGATTGAACAATGACAACAGAAGACACCCAGTTCACCGTCGGCAAGACCACCTTCTACCAGGGCGAGAATGGCACACATCCACTGTTTCGCATCGAGCCGGGTATCCCGTGCCGGGATGCCTGAGAGCAGTCTTCGGAGTTGATGGGCTATGTGCGCGAACTGACCATTACCGGGTTGATGGATGAGAAAACGATGATGCTCTGGGCTGCGCATTATTTGAGTGCGATGGCCAAGGCACTGATGGATGATGCTGAGTTGGGGATGAAGCAGTGAGGGCCTGGCTTCAGGCTGCATGAAGGCCCCAATGTATTCGCCGCAGCAGTTTCAGCGCCTGTGAGATCGAGCGCCGCCCGCGCGGCGCTCGATCTCACAGGCGCCAAACATCTCAAGATATGCGCCCATAAAAAAGGAGAGCCGAAGCTCCCCTTTTTTATCAACAGCAATCAGCCAATGGTCATCAAGCTGGCATTCCCCCCCGCCGCCGCGGTGTTCACACTCACCGCCCGCTCAATCACCAGCCGCTCCAGCGCAATCTGGTGATCCCCGCTGGACAGCCCGTGCACACCGACGATCGCACCAGCACGCTTGGCCACCTGCTGGCACACGCTGCGCAGCTGGTCCGAATCGCCATGGTGAATCACGGCGTCGAACGCCACTTCATCCTTGTTCCAGTCCGCCACCAGCTTGACCTTGGCCTGCAGCTCACGCGGCAGGCGGGCACGCAGGGCTTTGCCAGGCTCGCTGTCTGCCCACACCGCCGAGCTGCCGACGGCCAGTACTGCGGCCAACTGCGCCAGCAGGTCAGCCTCGTTGTCGGCCAGGCACAGCACGTGCTCGCGTGGCAGGATGGTGTAGCTGTTGCGCTCGCCGGTCGGGCCTGGCAGCAGGCGGGCGATGCCGCTCTGCGACTGGCTGGCGAACTGGTCGCACAGCGCAGCCAAGTCGGCCAGCTGGTTGCTCTGGGCCCAGGCCTTCAGGCCGTGCAGCGGCTTGATCAGCTGATCGTGCAGGGTGCGGTCCGGTTTGCCTTCGCCATCCTGCTGCTGGAAGTGACGGCCAATGGCGTCTGCCGGGCGGGTCGACAGCAGGCGGTACAGGTACAGCGGGCCACCCGCTTTCGGGCCGGTACCGGACAGGCCTTCACCACCGAATGGCTGCACGCCCACCACCGCACCAACGATGTTGCGGTTGACGTACATGTTGCCGGCGTTGGCGTTCTCCACCACTTTGGCGATGGTCTCGTCGATGCGGGTATGCACGCCGAGGGTCAAGCCGTAGCCGGAGTTGTTGATCTGCTCGATCAACTGGTCGAGGTTGCGGCGGTTGTAACGCACCACGTGCAGTACCGGGCCGAAGATCTCGCGCTTGAGCTCATCGAAGCTCTCCAGCTCGATCAGCGTTGGCATCACGAAGGTGCCACGCTTGGTTTCAGCAGCATCGGCGATGGCGACCTGATAAACAGGGCGGCCTTTTTCGCGCATGCCCTGGATGTGCTTCTCGATACCGGCCTTGGCTTCGGCATCGATCACCGGGCCAATGTCCACGGCCAGGCGGTCCGGGTTGCCCAGGCGGCTTTCGGCCATGGCGCCTTTGAGCATCTCGATCACGCGGTCAGCCGAGTCTTCCTGCAGGCACAGTACGCGCAGGGCCGAGCAGCGCTGGCCGGCACTGTCGAAGGCCGAGGACACCACGTCGATCACCACCTGCTCGGTCAGCGCCGAGGAATCGACGATCATCGCGTTCTGGCCACCGGTTTCGGCGATCAGCGGGATCGGACGGCCCTGGTTGTCCAGGCGCCCGGCGACGTTGCGCTGCAGCAGGCGCGCCACTTCGGTGGACCCGGTGAACATCACGCCCTTGACGCGTTCGTCGCCGACCAGGCCGGCACCAACGGTTTCGCCGCGCCCTGGCAGCAGTTGCAGCACGCCTTCCGGAATGCCGGCTTCGAGCAGCAGGCGCACAGCCTGGGCTGCGATCAGTGGGGTCTGTTCGGCTGGTTTGGCCAGTACCGGGTTGCCGGCAGCCAAGGCTGCGGCCACCTGGCCGGTGAAGATGGCCAGCGGGAAGTTCCACGGGCTGATGCACACCACTGGCCCCAGTGGGCGGTGGGCGTCATTGCTGAAATCGTTGCGCGCCTGCACGGCGTAGTAGCGCAGGAAGTCAACGGCCTCGCGCACCTCGGCGATGGCGTTGGCGAAGGTCTTGCCGGCCTCGCGGATGAGCAGGCCCATCAGCGGCTGGATCTCGGCTTCCATCAGGTCAGCGGTGCGCTCCAGAATCGCTGCGCGCTCGGCGGGTGGAGTGGCCTGCCAGATGGGGGCGGCATTGAGCGCGCACTGGATGGCGTTGTCGACGTCGGCAACGGTGGCTTCCTGCACGTGGCCGACCACGTCGCGATGATCTGCCGGGTTCAGTACCGCTGTGGCAGCGCCTTCGCTGGCGGCGCAGGCCAGCAATGGGGTGGCTTTCCAGTCATTGTGGGCCGTGGCCAGCATGGCGCAGGACAGCGACGCCAGGCGGTGTTCGTTGGCCATGTCGATACCGGCCGAGTTGGCCCGCTCACTGCCATACAGGTCACGCGGCAACGGGATGCGCGGGTGCGGCAGGCCGATGCTGCCTTCCTGGGTGGCCATGCGCTCGATACTGGCGACCGGGTCGGCGACCAGTTCCTGGATGGAGATCGAGTGGTCGGCGATACGGTTGACGAACGAGGTGTTCGCGCCGTTTTCCAGCAGGCGGCGCACCAGGTAGGCCAGCAAGGTTTCGTGGGTGCCGACCGGCGCGTAGACGCGGCACGGGCGATTAAGCTTGCCTTCCGAGACCTTGCCTACAACCTGCTCGTACAGCGGTTCGCCCATGCCGTGCAGGCACTGGAACTCGTACTGCCCCGGGTAATAATTCTGACCGGCGATGTGGTAGATAGCCGACAGAGTGTGTGCGTTGTGAGTAGCAAATTGCGGATAGATGGCTTCCGGTACCGCCAGCAACTTGCGGGCGCAGGCGACGTAGGAAACGTCGGTGTACACCTTGCGGGTGTAGACCGGATAGCCTTCCAGGCCCTCGACCTGGGCGCGCTTGATTTCGCTGTCCCAGTAGGCGCCTTTCACCAGGCGGATCATCAGGCGGTGACGGCTGCGTTTGGCCAGGTCGATGACGTAGTCGATCACATACGGGCAGCGCTTCTGGTAGGCCTGGATGACGAAGCCGATCCCGTTCCAGCCGGCCAGCGAAGGCTCGAAGCACAGGCGCTCGAGCAGGTCGAGCGACAGCTCCAGGCGGTCGGCCTCTTCAGCGTCGATGTTCAGGCCGATGTCATACTGCTTGGCCAGCAGAGTCAGCGACAGCAGGCGCGGGTACAACTCTTCCATCACCCGCTCGTATTGAGCGCGGCTGTAGCGTGGGTGCAGTGCCGAGAGCTTGATCGAGATGCCCGGGCCTTCATAGATGCCGCGGCCGTGGGAGGCCTTGCCGATCGAGTGGATCGCCTGCTCATAGGACGCCAGGTATTTCTGCGCATCGTGCTCGGTCAGCGCGGCTTCGCCGAGCATGTCGTAGGAGTAGCGGAAGCCCTTGGACTCGAAGCGGCTGGCGTTGGCCAGCGCTTCGGCGATGGTCTCGCCGGTGACAAACTGTTCGCCCATCAGGCGCATGGCCATGTCGACGCCCTTGCGGATCATCGGCTCGCCGCTCTTGCCGATGATGCGGGTGAGCGAGGTGGTGAGGCCGGCTTCGTTGTGGGTGGAAACCAGCTTGCCGGTCAGCAGCAGGCCCCAGGTGGCCGCGTTGACGAACAGCGACGGGCTGTTGCCCAGGTGCGGGTGCCAGTTGCCGCTGCTGATCTTGTCGCGGATCAGCGCGTCACGGGTGCCTTTGTCGGGAATGCGCAGCAGGGCTTCGGCCAGGCACATCAGCGCCACGCCTTCCTGGGACGACAGCGAGAACTCCTGCAGCAGGCCCTGGACGATGCCGGCGCGGCCACCGGCGCTCTTCTGGTTGCGCAGCTTCTCGGCGATGCCGGCGGCCATCTTGTTGGTCGCCTCGGCCAGGGGCGCGCTCAGGCGCGCCTGTTCCAGCAGCATCGGCACCACTTCCTGCTCGGGGCGGCGATAGGCGGCTGTAATGGCCGAGCGCAGCACCGACTGGGGCAGGATGCTCTCAGCGAACTCCAGGAAGCACTGGTGCGCATGGTCGGGCTGTACTTCACCGGCATCGTCGGCCGGGCTGTTGGCCTGACCGTTGAGTTCGGTCAGGGTGGCGCCACCCTCGAGCTTCTCCAGGTAGTTGAAGATTGCTTGCTTGATCAACCAGTGCGGCGTGCGGTCGATGGACTGCGCAGCTGCCTTGAGTCGCTCACGGGTAGGGTCATCGAGTTTGACCCCAAGGGTGGTCGTCGCCATTTCTTATCCTCGTTATTGCCACGGTTGTGGCCTAAGCTAACGCCAAGAGTAGCCGTAGGACATTTCGGGTGCAACCAGGTGCAACCCGATTTTTTGACGGAAAAGGTGCAACTCGTCCGATGAATGATCCTACGCTTCAAATACGTTTTTTTCTGATGCGTTTTGTTCTGAAAAACGCGGGTTTTGCTCCATAAAGGAGCAAAAAAGCGGCATTACCTGAAAATGCACGAGAAGGTGCAACTGGCGGACGAAAAGTGGTTGCACCCTATTAACGTTGTTGCATAGGATTCGCCGCCTGGGTGCAACCGTCTCGATTCGGTTGTGCATGAAATAAAAACAAACGCCAGGGCACAAGCATGGGCAATCCACTAACGATCACTTTCGTGATCTATATCGCGGTAATGGTACTGATCGGCTTTGCCGCCTATCGCTCCACCAAGAACCTTTCCGACTACATTCTGGGCGGTCGCAGCCTGGGTAGCGTTGTCACCGCGCTTTCCGCTGGTGCTTCCGACATGAGCGGCTGGCTGCTGATGGGCCTGCCGGGCGCCATCTACTTTTCAGGTCTGTCCGAGGCCTGGATCGCCATCGGCCTGACCGTCGGTGCCTACCTCAATTGGTTGTTCGTCGCTGGCCGTCTGCGCGTGCAGACAGAGCACAACGGCGATGCGCTGACCCTGCCGGACTACTTCTCCAGCCGCTTCGAAGACAGCAGCGGCCTGCTGCGGATCATTTCGGCCATCGTCATCCTGGTGTTCTTCACCATCTATTGCGCCTCCGGTATCGTCGCCGGCGCCCGTCTGTTCGAAAGTACCTTCGGCATGTCGTACGAGACTGCGCTGTGGGCCGGTGCTGCGGCAACCATCGCCTACACCTTCATCGGTGGCTTCCTGGCGGTGAGCTGGACAGACACCGTGCAGGCTTCGCTGATGATCTTCGCGCTGATCCTGACCCCGATCATCGTGCTGATCTCCACGGGTGGCTTCGACACGACCTTCCTGGCCATCGAGGCGCAGAACCCGGCGCACTTCGACATGCTCAAGGGTGCTTCTTTCATCGGCATCATTTCGCTGATGGGTTGGGGCCTGGGCTACTTCGGTCAGCCGCACATCCTGGCGCGCTTCATGGCCGCCGATTCGGTCAAATCCATCGCCAAGGCGCGCCGCATTTCCATGACCTGGATGATCCTGTGTCTGGTCGGTACCTGCGCCGTGGGCTTCTTCGGTATCGCTTATTTCTCCGCGAACCCTGACCTGGCAGGCCCGGTCACCGAGAACCACGAGCGTGTGTTCATCGAGCTGGCGAAGATCCTGTTCAACCCTTGGGTGGCCGGTGTGCTGCTGTCGGCCATTCTGGCCGCGGTGATGAGTACCTTGAGCTGCCAGTTGCTGGTGTGCTCCAGTGCGCTGACCGAGGACTTCTACAAGGCCTTCCTGCGCAAGAATGCCTCGCAGCGTGAATTGGTCTGGGTCGGTCGCCTGATGGTGCTGGCCGTGGCCCTGATCGCCATCGCCATGGCTGCCAACCCGGAAAACCGCGTGCTGGGCCTGGTGGCCTACGCCTGGGCCGGCTTCGGTGCCGCCTTCGGCCCGGTCGTGCTGATCTCGGTGCTGTGGAAAGGCATGACCCGTAACGGCGCGCTGGCCGGTATCGTGGTCGGTGCGCTGACCGTGATCCTGTGGAAACAGTTCGACACCATCGGTTTGTACGAAATCATCCCGGGCTTCCTGTTCGCCAGCATCGCCATTGTCGTGGTGAGCAAGCTGAGCAGCCCGTCGAGCAGCATGGTTTCGCGCTTTGAAACCGCTGATGCCGCGTATCACGCTGAAAAGTAATACCTGACACCTGTCGGGTCGAGGTGCCCCGGCCGCCGCTAAACCGGCGGTCGGGGCGCTGTCGATCGGCAGCCAGGCCTGACTCCGCCGGCAAGGCAAGGTAAACTTGCCGCTCGCGCAGGAGTTGCCATGAACTATCGTCACGCCTTCCACGCCGGCAACCATGCCGACGTCCTCAAGCACATCGTGCTGACCCGCCTCATCGCCCTGATGTCGCGCAAAGAACAGCCGTTCGCCTATATCGACACCCACGCCGGTTTGGGCCTGTATGACCTGCAAGGCGACCAGGCCACCCGTACCGGTGAGTACCTGGAAGGGGTCGCGCGCCTGTGGAACCGCGATGATCTACCGGCCATGGCCGCCGATTACCTGCGCATCATCAAGCGCCTGAACAGCGATGGCGAGTTGCGCTACTACCCCGGCTCGCCGGAGCTGGCCCGCCGCCTGATGCGCCAGCAGGACCGCGCCCTGCTCAACGAGAAGCACCCCGAAGACGGGCCGCTGCTCAAAGAGAACATGAAGAAAGACCCGCGCGTGGTGGTGCACCTGGGTGAAGGCTGGCATGTGCCGCGGGCGTTGCTGCCGGTGCCGGAAAAGCGCGCGATCATGCTGATCGACCCGCCGTTCGAACAGGCCGATGAGCTCAAACGTTGCACCACCTCGATGAAAGAGGCGATCGGCCGCATGCGCCAGACCGTCGCGGCCATCTGGTACCCGATCAAGGACCAGCGCTCGCTCACCCGGTTCTACCAGGACCTGACCAGCACTGGTGCGCCCAAGCTGCTGCGGGTCGAGCTGTACGTTCACCACCAGGACAGCCCGCAGGGCCTCAATGGTTCGGGCCTGGCAATTGCCAACCCGCCATGGGGGCTGGAAGAAGAACTCAAGGAACTGCTGCCCTGGCTGGCCAGAGAACTGGCGCAGACGGCCGGCAGCTACCGGATGGACTGGCTGATCGCTGAATAAAGCGGGTGCCCAGGCCGGCCCTGTCGCCGCCGCGGCGCCGCTCTTTGCGCGGCGCCGCGCCTGTCGGTGCCGGCTTGCCGGCGATAGGGCCAGTTGGAAGTGTTTGCGTTATAATCCCGCCTTTTAGCCGCCACCCGCCCCTGAGGCCGCTGGCGCATCTCTACCGAATGAAGAGGCTAATCCCTTGGCATTGACGATTCTTGGCCTGTCCGGCGCCCTTAGCCATGACCCTTCCGCGGCCCTGTACATCGACGGCAAACTGATTGCCGCCGCCGAAGAAGAGCGCTTCGTGCGTGACAAGCATGCGAAGAACCGCATGCCTTACGAGTCGGCGAAGTTCTGTCTGGAACAGGCCGGCATCAAGCCGTCCGATGTCGACGTGGTCGCCATCCCGTTCGCCCCGATCAGCCTGTTCGGCAAGGCTCGCTGGCACTATGCCAAGCGCTACTGGTATGCCCCGGACCGTGCCCTCGACGCGATCCTGATGGGCAACCGCCGTTACAAGCGCTACCGCAAGAAGATCGTCTGGTGCCTGGAGCAACTGGGCTTCGACCCGAAAAAAGTCAAGATCGAGCCGGTCGAGCACCACCTGGCGCATGCCTCCAGTGCCTATCACTGCTCGGGCTTCAAGGAAAAGACCGCGATCCTGGGTATCGACGGCAAGGGTGAGTACGCCACCACTTTCTTCGGCTATGGCGAAAACGGCAAGATCCACAAGATCAAGGAATTCTTCGACCCGGATTCGCTGGGCGGCCTGTACGGCGCGATCACCGAATTCCTCGGCTTCGAAATGCTCGATGGCGAATTCAAGGTCATGGGCATGGCGCCCTATGGCGATGCCAGCAAATATGACTTCTCCCGCCTGGCCAGCTTCGAGAACGGCGAACTGGTGATCAACACCGAGTATGCCAACGTCATCGGCCTGCGCCGCTATAAAGAGAAGGGCAAGGGCTTCTACTTCTCGCCGAAACTGATCGAATGGCTGGGCCCAAAGCGCGAAGGCGACATTGCCGACGAGCCCTATATCCATTACGCAGCGAGCATGCAGGCGCTGTTCGAGAAGCTGGCCTTGCAGATGATCGACCACTACCTGGGCGACACCCTGCGTGAAACCGGCAAGCTGGCCTTCGCTGGCGGCTGCGCGCTGAACGTCAAGCTCAACCAGAAGATCATCGCCCGTCCGGACGTCAAAGAGCTGTTCGTCCAGCCGGCCTCCGGTGACGCCGGTACTGCAGTCGGTGCTGCGGCCTATGTGTCGCATGCCCGTGGCGTACCGGTCGAGAAGATGGAGCACGTCTACCTCGGCCCTTCGTACTCCAACGAAGACGTGATCGCCGCCTGTGCCCGTCACCCGAACCAGCCGAAATGGCGCAAGCTCGACGACATGCCCCAGCAGATCGCCCGGATCATGGTCGACGGTAACCCGGTGGCCTGGTTCCAGGGCCGCATGGAATTCGGCCCGCGCGCGTTGGGTGGCCGTTCGATCATCGGCTGCCCGAGCGTCGAAGGTGTGGCTGACCGCATCAACCACCAGATCAAGTTCCGCGAACGCTGGAGACCTTTCTGCCCGTCGATGCTCGACACCGTCGCCCCGCAAATGATCAAGATCGATCACCCGGCGCCGTTCATGACCTTCACCTTCGAAGTGGCCGAAGAGTGGAAAACCCGTGTGCCGGAAGTGGTTCACGAGGATGGCACTTCGCGTGCCCAGGTGCTCAAGCGTGAGTACAACCCGCGTTACTACGACATGATGAAGGCACTGGAAGACCTGACCGGCAATGGCGTGTCGCTGAACACTTCGCTCAACCGCCGTGGCGAGCCGATGATCTGCTCGCCGACCGATGCGCTGAACATGTTCTTCGGTTCGGACCTGCAGTACCTGATCATGGAAGACATTCTTGTTGTGAAGGACGGCGCCGCCGCGTATGACCAGCCGCTCTGAACCGCGCATCCTGCAGTTCTGCCATGGCTACGACGGGCCGTTCCTCGACTGCGCCCGTCAGTACGCCAGCCTGTTCCAGGGCAGCGGCTACAAGGTCACCACGGTATTTCTCACCGGCGCCGCCGACCCGCAGGTTGCGGCTGGCTGCGCGTCGGACGAGGTGCTGTTCCTCCAATTCAGCTCCAAGGCCGTCCGCGGCCTGAAGCTCGGCGCCATACGCGCCCTGCGCCGCATCGCGGCCGAGCGCAATTTCAGCTTCTGCATCGCCCACCGTTTCAAGCCGATCTACGTGGCTTTGCTGGCGACGGGCCTGCCGGTGATCGGCGTGCACCATGCGTTCGGCGACTATGAGCGCAAGGGGCGGCGCCTGTTCGCCAACCTGTTCAGCAAACGGCTGAGCCTGCTTGGCGTGTCGGACGCCGTGCGTGACGACATGCGCCGTTGCCTGCCTCAGTGGCCGGCCGAACGTATCCAGACGCTGTACAACCGTATCGACATCGAGGCCCTGCAGGCCGCACTGGTACCGCGCGCTGAAGCGCGTCAGGCCCTTGGCCTGGATGCGCAGGCGTGGGTCGTCGGCAATGTCGGGCGCCTGCACCCGGACAAGGACCAGGCGACCTTGCTGCGCGGCTTTGCCCAAGCCCTGCCTGAGCTGCCGGCCGGCGCTCGTCTGGCGATCCTCGGCATGGGGCGCCTGGAAGACAAGCTCAAGGCGCTGGCTGGCGAGCTGGGCATTGCCGGGCAAGTCGACTTTCTGGGCCAGGTCCCGGATGCGCGCCGCTACTTCCAGGCATTCGACGTGTTTGCCCTGAGTTCCGACCATGAACCGTTCGGTATGGTCCTGCTCGAAGCCATGGTGGCCGGCGTACCTGTGCTGGCAACGGCCTGCGGCGGGGCTCGTGAAGTGGTCGAGGGTGTGGGTGTGTTGTTCCCGCTCGGCGATGCCTCGCAGCTGGCCCAAGGCTTGAAGCATATGGCGTTGCTGGACGAGCAGCAGCGCGATGCATGCGCCTCGCACATGCTGCAGCGCCTGCGCGAGCGTTTCTCCGATCAGGCCGTGCGCGAAGCCTTCTGGCAGCTGCCGCAGGTAAGCGCGCTGGTGGTGGGCAAGTGATGCTCAATCATATTCAGGCTTGGCGAGAACGCGGATGGCAGGTGATCGACGCTGCCGCCTACGCCGAGGCGTGGGCACGCTTCGGTGGCAGCGTTGCCACGCACCCGCTGGTGATCGAGCAGTTGGCGGACCTGGCGCAGATACCCGTGCGTTACCTGGGCTGGCATCAGGCAGGCGAGCTGAAGGCTGGCGTTGCGACCTGGGGGCGTCATTTGGCGCTGTCCAAGGACGTGCTCAAGCGTGCCGGCAAGAAAGGCCTGTTTGACCTGGGCAATGCCGAGATCATTCTGCCAGCCGCTGGCGATGCCGCCGCACCCTTGCGCCATACCGCGCGCTACCTGTCCGAGCTGAACCAGGGGCGCTTCAGCGGCCTAAAGGCTCAGAAAGAGCAGTTGGCGATGGCCCGGGCGCATGAAGACCTGTCGAAGAAATTCCGCTACAACCAGCGCCGCGAGTTGCGCCTGCTGGAAGAGGCGGGTGGTGTGGTGCGCCCTATTACCGATTTCAATACCCAGCAGATCGCGGCCATGTATTGCGACCTGTTCCAGCGCCGCTGGGGGTTCCCGGCCACCGGTGCCGAGCGTATGGCCGATGTGCTCGAGCGCCTGCGTGAGCTGCTGATCGGCTCGGTGCTGTTGCTCGACGACAAGCCCATCGCCATCCAGCTGGTCTATCGGGTCGAAGCGCCGCAGTGGATCAGTGTCGAGTACGTCAACGGCGGCGTCGACCCTGAGACCAAGGCCTTCAGCCCTGGCAGCGTGCTGAGCTTCCTCAACACCCAAGCTGCCTGGGACGATGCCCGCGCACGCAACAAACCTCTGCGCTTCTCGTTTGGCCGTGCCGACCGCGAGTACAAGGACCGTTGGTGCAACCCCGTGCCGGTGTTCCAGGCGTGAGCCGCAAACAGCAGTTGCTCAAGCGCCACCGGCGCAACAAGCGCCTGGGGCTGCTGGCCGGCCTGGCGGTGCTGGTTGCCCTGGGCGTATTCGCCTGGTGGTGGCTGCCGTTGTTGCTGCTGCCGCTGCTCTGGGCTGCCCACGAAGCTTGGTTCGCTGATCATCTGTTCTATGCACCGGGCGAAGATTACGCCTATAACTTCGGCGAGCAGACCGGCGAAGCGCCTGTCACCTTGCGTGACGGCGTGCTCAAGGTCGATGCGGCGCTGCAGGGTAATGAAACGCTGATCCTCGAAGTGCGGGTAAAAAGCGGATGGCTGGGGCGTTTTCTCGACCCGTGTGTCGAGCTGCTGGCCGATGAGTGTGCTGACCGGCAGGCGTTCGAGCGCGGTGTCGACGGCGTTCGCTTCCTGAACCTGACCGGGCTGGCTGCACCGCTGCAGGCCGGTACGCTGCGCGTGCGCGGCCGTCACTGTCGTTTGCAGGGCCAGCCGCGTCTGTGGATAACCGCCGGCGTCGAAACGCAGCGCCGTCGCGTGATGGTGATCGCGCCGCATGCCGATGATGCCGAGCTGGCGGCCTATGGCCTTTACAGCCAGGCGGACGAAGCCTGGGTGGTGACCTTGACCGCTGGCGAAATCGAAACAGAGCACTACCAGCAGATGGGCATGGGCAAGGCCGAGGCGGCACGGCTGAAGGGCCGTCTGCGCGCCTGGGACAGCATTGCCGTGCCGCGCTGGGCCGGGGTGCCAGAGGCGCGTTGCGTGCAATTAGGCTACTTCTGCCTGCAACTGCCCGCCATGCAGGCAGCGCCCGATGTGCCGGCCGTTTCCCGAGAAGCCGACATGGCCGATATCCGCCCGTTCCGTCGCTTCAACCCGTTGCGGTTGCCGGCCGACAGCGATGGCGCGCCAACCTGGAACAACCTGCTGGCTGACTTGCGTGCGCTGCTGGAGATGGCCCGGCCTGAAGTGTTGGTCATGCCGCACCCGCAACTGGACCCGCACCCTGATCACATCTGCGCCCATGTTGCCGTCATGCAGGCGCTGCAGGGCTTGGCGTGGCAGCCGCAGACGCTGCTGTGCTATGCCAACCATCTGCACGACAACGACCGCTGGCCCATGGGCAACAGCGGCGATGGAGTGGCCTTGCCACCGCAATTGAGTGCCGACCAGCCGTGGGCACCCTGCAGCCTGGTGCTGGACCTGCCAACGCAGCGCGACAAGGCGATGGCCCTGGGCATGATGCACGACCTGCAACCTGGCGCACCGTTCAAGCGCCGAGTGCGTCGGCTGTTGCAGCGCTGGCTGGCCGGGCGCCGGCCATCGCCTTACGGTGAGAACGAGTTCTTCCGCAAGGCCGTGCGCCGGCATGAACTGTTCTGGCGCCGTGAGCTGTAGATGATGCCGATGGTTGACCGCGAAGGCGCAGAGCGCCCAAGGAAAGCAATGAAAGTCTTATTTCTGGTGCAGAAGGAACAGCGGGCGATCCTCGATCGCCTGTACGACGGCGTCGCGGCCAACTGTGAGTGCGACCTGCGCTGGTTGACCAGCGATGACCAGCGCAACCTGCGCCGTTATTTCAAACGTGAAGTGCAGGTCGAGCGCTATGACCGCATCGTCTTCTTCCTGCGCTTCAAGCAGGAGATACGCCAGGCGGCGTTCATCCGTACCGTGCCGAACCTGGTGATCCTCGAGCATGATGCCTACCAGAACTACATCCCCTGCAAGTACACCGGCAAGTTCAGTGCGCATTACCGCAAGCTGCCGTGGGCACGGGTGATCAGTTCCGGCTACATGGTCAGTGAGCGCCTGCGCCAGGAAGGTTTCGATGCGGTGTTCGTGCCCAAGGGTTATGACGAGCGCCTGCTCACGGACCAAGGGCTTGAGCGTGATATCGAGCTGGCGTTCGTCGGCAGTACCAACAGTGTTGCCTACAGCGGGCGCAAGGCGTTGCTGGATGAGCTGGGGCGGGTGGAAAACCTGGTGGTGACCCGCACCAAATCAGGCGAAGACTATTGCAACACCCTCAACCGGATCCGTTTCTTCGTCAGTGCCGATGTGGGCATGGGCGAGTACATGATCAAGAACTTCGAGGCCATGGCCTGCGGCTGCGTGTTGCTGGCGTTCGACCAAGGGGCAGAAGAAAATAGCGCCCTGGGCCTGCAGGATATGCACAACGTGGTGTTATACGACAGCATTCCGACGCTCCAGGCGAAGCTGAGCACCCTGCGCGCCGATCCGGGCCTGGCGCAGCAAATTGCGGAAAATGGGCGGGACCTGGCGGTTTCCCGCTTCAGTTTCGCTGAAGTTGGCCGTAGCATCGTCGACCATATGCGCCCGGCACTCAGGCCGCACCCGCCCTTGTCCGCCTGGCAGAGGCTGCGGTTGACGCTGGGCATTTAATCTAAAGAGCTTTCGTGGCCAGGGAGTGGCTACGCAAAGTCTGTTGTCGCAACGCGGAGGGAGTCCGGTGCGCTTTTCAAATGATAGTGATGTCACGCTTGTCGTGACCAGCTGCGGTCGGTTCGATCTGCTCAAGGAAACCCTTGAGAGCTTCGATCGCTACAACACAGCGCCCATTCGCGAGGTCTTCATTACCGAGGACTCCGGTGACGACGCTGTTCACGGTGCCGTACCCGAGCACTGGAAACCCCACTGCACGGTGTTCGTCAACCGCCCCAAGCTTGGGCAGCTGGCGTCGATCGACCTGGCGTACAGCCATGTGAAGACGGCTTACATCTTCCATTGCGAGGACGACTGGCGCTTCTATCGCCAGGCCTTCGTCGAAGACTCCAAGGCGATCCTCGAGGTCAGCCCCGATGTGCTGCAAGTCTGGTTGCGCAGCCACGCCCATGACTTGTCGATCCACAGCCCTTACATTCATCTGGGGGATCGCCAGGTGATCGCCGGCGTGCCGTGCTATCCATTGCACTCCGAGAAAGCCGAATGGCAGGCCTTTTCCCTCAACCCGGGCTTGCGTCGGCTGAGCGATTATCAGCGCTGTGCGCCATTTGCCGCCTATGCCGGCGAGAAGGCGTTGTCGCGCCGTTACGCGGAGTTGAAACTGACAGCGGTGACCCTGGAGGGTGACGCGGTACTGCACACAGGCTTTGGCAGCCACGTCACCGTGCCTGAAGAAGTGCACCGCAAGGCCAAGCGGCGTAATCGCGACCGGGTCAAGCTCGCATTGACGCTGGTGATCGGTGCCTTGGCAGGTATGGGTATATCCATCTTCGTGCACTGACACCGCGCCTGGCAGGTTTTTTCAACGGCCTGCCAGGCGCTGCCGGGCTGATGTTCAACGCGCCAGCAGGGCCGCTTGGAAATCGGCGAGGGGGAAGCGGTCGCCCAGTTTCTCGCGTGCGATGTAACTCACCATATGTTGCACGTTGCGTCGAACCATACGGGCAGACAGCGGCGGGCGCAGGAAGCGCATGTCCGCAACGTCGATCAGGCCCAGCTGCTGGTCGGGCGTGACCACCACATTGCCCAGGTGCAGCGAGCGGAAGTACACGCCGCTACGGTGCAACTGGCGGATCAGGGTGATCAGGCGGGGCAGGTAGATGTCCCAGCTGAAGCCTTCGTCCCGCGACATCTGCAGCAGCGTGCGCCCCGGCAATGGCCGGTACAGCACCGCTGTTCTGCCCGGCAGGTCGAGCTTGTGCTGGCTGATTACCTCGAGCGTAGGGATGCCCAGCTGCGCAAGGCGCGCAGCGTTGTCCACGAAGCGCTGGGAGTAGGGGCGCAGCAGCGCAGATGAAATCAGACGCTTGCGCCGAAAAACCTTGAGGAAGTTACCATCCTCAAGCAGGTAGACTTTGGCGCCATGGCTGTCCGCCTCCAGTATCTGGGCGCCAAGTGTCAGCTGATCGAAGTCGACCTGGGTGAGCCGAGAGCATTGCATGAGTTGAGCCTTGTCGTCTGGCGAGCAAAATGACCGGCAATAATGCCGAAAATAATCCTCCAGCACCACGTTGGTCTCTTTTGACTGACCAGGGGGGGCTCATACCGTACGAAAAAAACCGGGCGCCGGCCTTGTGGGCCGCCGGCCTGGCATGTTGTTGCCTCGCAGGCGTGCCGAAAATGACGCCTGTGGTAAAATTTCCGGTTCAACCTGAACAGCGAGCTCGATGATGGCCGAAACACCGCTACCGGCGGAGCACACCTCCAGCCTGAAGATCTACTTCCGGTTGCTGAGCTACGTGAAACCCTATATCGGCATTTTCCTGCTGAGTATTATCGGTTTCGTGATCTTTGCCTCGACCCAGCCAATGCTGGCCGGGATCCTCAAGTACTTTGTCGATGGCCTGAGCAACCCCGAAGCGGTGTTGTTCCCCAACGTGCCCTACTTGCGCGACCTGCAATTGCTGCAGGCGGTACCGCTGCTGATCATCCTGATCGCCGCATGGCAGGGCCTGGGTTCGTTCCTCGGCAACTATTTCCTGGCCAAGGTTTCCCTTTCCCTGGTGCATGACCTGCGCGTGGAGTTGTTCAACAAGCTGCTGGTACTGCCCAACCGCTATTTCGACAATCACAACTCCGGGCACCTGATTTCACGCATCACCTTCAACGTGACCATGGTAACGGGGGCCGCCACCGATGCAATCAAGGTGGTGATCCGTGAAGGCCTGACCGTGGTGTTCCTGTTTGCCTACCTGCTTTGGATGAACTGGCACCTGACCCTGGTAATGGTCGCCATCCTGCCGGTGATCGCGGTAATGGTCAGCGTCGCCAGCAAGAAATTCCGTAAACAGAGCAAGAAGATCCAGGTGGCGATGGGCGACGTGACCCACGTAGCTTCCGAAACCATCCAGGGCTACCGTGTGGTGCGCAGCTTCGGCGGCGAGGCTTACGAGCAGCAGCGCTTTGGCCGTGCCAGCCAGAGCAACACCGACAAACAGCTGCGCATGACCAAGACAGGCGCCCTGTACACGCCGATGCTGCAACTGGTGATCTACAGCGCCATGGCCGCGTTGATGTTCCTGGTGCTGTTCCTGCGGGGCGACTCGACCGCCGGTGATCTGGTGGCCTACATCACTGCTGCGGGCTTGCTGCCAAAGCCGATCCGCCAGCTTTCTGAGGTCAGCTCGACCATCCAGAAAGGCCTTGCCGGTGCTGAAAGCATCTTCGAGCAGCTCGACGAGCAGCCCGAGATCGACCGCGGTACGATCGAGAAGGAGCGGGTGGCCGGTCGCCTCGAAGTACGCAACCTGAGCTTCACCTACCCAGGTACCGATCGCGAAGTGCTGAGCGACATCAGCTTTACCGCCGAGCCTGGGCAGATGATTGCGCTGGTCGGGCGCTCTGGTAGCGGCAAGTCGACCCTGGCGGCGCTGATCCCGCGCTTCTATCACCACGATCAGGGGCAGATTCTGCTCGATGGCGTGGAGATCGAAGACTACCGCCTGCGCAACCTGCGCCGGCACGTTTCGCAGGTGACCCAGCATGTGACCCTGTTCAACGACACAGTGGCCAACAACATTGCCTACGGCGACCTGGCCGGCGCGCCGCGCGCAGACATCGAAGCTGCGGCTGCCGATGCCTATGCCAAGGAGTTCGTCGACCAGCTGCCCAAGGGCTTTGACACCGACGTTGGTGAAAACGGCGTGCTGCTGTCCGGTGGCCAGCGCCAGCGCCTGGCGATTGCCCGGGCCCTGTTGAAGAACGCGCCGCTGCTGATCCTCGACGAAGCGACTTCGGCACTGGACACGGAGTCCGAGCGGCATATCCAGGCTGCCCTGGACCATGTCATGCAGGGCCGCACCACGCTGGTGATCGCGCACCGCCTGTCGACCATCGAAAAAGCCGACCAGATCCTGGTGATGGACCAGGGCCGCCTGGTGGAGCGCGGTACCCATGCCGAGCTGCTGGCAGCCAATGGCTATTATGCCCGCTTGCACGCCATGGGGCTGGACGAGCCGGCGAAGGCCGATATCACCTGAGTTGCCCTTGATCGGGGCCGTACGGCCCCGATTGTCACCGGAATTTTCCAGGGCCCGATCTGGCCGTAAAGCCGTCGCCTACCCTGTGCTAATATCCTGCCCCTGTTCATTATTTTCATATGGGTTGCCCATGAAGTTGTCCATGCCGCGTTTCGATCAAGCCCCGGTATTGGTGGTCGGCGATGTCATGCTGGACCGCTACTGGCATGGCGGTACTTCGCGTATCTCGCCTGAAGCGCCAGTGCCGGTGGTCAAGGTCGATCAGATCGAGGATCGCCCCGGCGGCGCGGCCAACGTTGCGTTGAACATCGCCGCCCTCGGTGCCCCGGCGGCACTGATCGGCGTTACCGGCCAGGATGAGGCCGCCGACAGCCTGGCCAACAGCCTGCAGGCTGCGGGGGTGCGTTCGGTGTTCCAGCGCATTGCGCACCAGCCGACCATCGTCAAGCTGCGGGTCATGAGCCGTCACCAGCAGCTGTTGCGCATCGATTTCGAAGAGCCGTTCGCCACTGACCCGCTGTCGCTGGGCGCCGAAGTCGAGAGCCTGCTCGAGGGTGTCAAGGTGCTGGTGTTGTCCGACTACGGCAAAGGCGCACTGAAAAATCATCAGAGCCTGATCGAGGCCGCACGTGCCAAGGGTATTCCGGTACTGGCCGACCCCAAGGGCAAGGACTTCTCCATCTACCGCGGTGCCAGCCTGATCACGCCGAACCTCAGCGAGTTCGAGACCATTGTCGGCCGCTGCGCCGATGAGGCCGAACTGGTCGCCAAGGGCCTGCAGCTGCTGCTGGACCTTGACCTGGGCGCGTTGCTGGTGACCCGTGGCGAGCACGGCATGACCCTGCTGCGCACCGGCCAGCCGGCGCTGCACCTGCCGGCCCGTGCCCGCGAAGTGTTCGATGTGACCGGCGCTGGCGATACCGTGATTTCCACCCTGGCTGCGGCCATCGCGGCCGGTGAAGACCTGCCCCACGCGGTCGCCCTGGCCAACCTTGCGGCTGGCATCGTGGTTGGCAAACTGGGTACTGCAGCGATCAGCGCACCTGAGCTGCGTCGCGCGATCCAGCGCGAGGAAGGTTCCGAGCGTGGCGTGCTGGGCCTGGAGCAATTGCTGCTGGCCATCGACGATGCGCGTGCGCACAACGAGAAGATCGTGTTCACCAATGGTTGTTTCGACATCCTGCATGCAGGGCATGTGACGTACCTCGAGCAGGCGCGTGCCCAGGGTGATCGTCTTATCGTCGCGGTCAACGACGATGCCTCGGTAAGCCGCCTGAAGGGCCCTGGCCGCCCGATCAACAGTGTCGATCGGCGCATGGCCGTGCTGGCTGGGCTGGGCGCGGTGGACTGGGTCATCAGCTTCCCTGAAGGTACGCCGGAGAACCTGCTGAGCCAGGTGAAACCGGATGTGCTGGTCAAGGGCGGTGACTACGGTATCGACCAGGTGGTGGGTGCCGATATCGTCAAGGGCTACGGCGGCACCGTGAAGGTGTTGGGCTTGGTCGAGAACAGCTCGACGACCGCGATAGTCGAAAAAATCCGCAAGAACTGATGTGCCCGGGGCCGTAAGGCGGCCCCGGATATTCATTTGTTCAGCGAGGTGCGCGCGCGCTCCAGCAGTGCCCGCGCCTTGTCGCCAAAGCGTCGCAGGTGTGAAGCCTTTGCGGTTTTGCGCTCCACCAGCCCCTGCTGCTTTACCCAATCCTTCCAGCGTATCCGCTCGTCCGCGACCACCCACCCGTCCTGCCGGGCAAAGCTCTCCGCCAGGTACAGCCCGCGGGTACTGGCCGGCACCAGTTCATCTTTCCTCAATGTATACAGCTCGGCCTGCGGCTGACCGTCCTGCACCGGCATCAGGTACAGGTCGGGCCGTTTACGGTTGAGCCGGGCGACCAGCTGATCACCTTCAAGGCGTTCATCGACATGGAACAGGCTCAGCTTCTTGGCGTCCCTGGGTACTTGCAGGCGCATGTCGTAGATCAGTTGCAGCGATGCCGTAGGCAGGTGCACGTAGGCCCGTGGGCGCTCCAGCAACATCAGGTTGCCGCAATGCACCGGCCGGGCGGCACCCGATTCCGGCGTCAGCACGAACGGCAGCGCTTCCCGGTAGTGCAGGGCAGCAGCGTAAGGTGCAGGTAGCCAGGTGTCGTTGAAGCGACCACCCAGCCAGCCTTCCGGCGTTTCCAGCAGGCACTCTTCCGCCACTTCCTGTACCGCGGTGTGCAGCGGCAGGTTGAGCTCCTGAGCCGGGACATACCCTGAAATCAATTTAAGCACCACGTCGCCCCGGTCCTGGCGGCGCTGACGCACCAGTACCCAGTAGTCGCGGTTCTGCCAGTGCAGGGTCAGGCGTACCGATACACCCAGGTTGGCCAGTTCAGCTACGAAACGCTGGTTATCGGGTAGCTGGATGGCCCGGCGCCGTTGTTGGGTCTGGGCGAAGTTCACCGGCATGCCGATGCTCTGGTAGACCAGGCTCTCGGAGGTGGCTTCGACATGCAATGGCAGTGTTTTGAAGTTGCTCGGGTTCTTGCGAATCAGCGTACGCGGCACGAGGCTCCTCCTTGCGTCGGGTCAGTCTCCAGGCCCGGGGTGGGGACAACTCAATGCTGGCCCAAAATGCGGGCGACCGTGGCCACGTTGTGGGCCAGGTGCAACGGGTTGATGGTGCCGACGATAGCACTGCTGACGCCAGGGTGGGCGAACAGCAGTTCGAAACTGGCGTGTACCGGGTCGACACCAGGTGCGAGGCAGACATGCCCACTGGCCAAGGCCTTCTTCACCAGAATGGCTTTGCCGTGCTCGGCAGCGTAGTCCAGTACCGGTCGTTCTGCCTGCTCGTTGAGGTTGAAGGTGACCATGGCACAGTCGCCCTGCTCGAGTGCCTTCAGCCCGCCGGCGACAGTTTTGCCCGACAGGCCGTAGCCGAGGATCTTGCCCTCTTGCTTGAGGGCTGCGAGGGTCTGGTAGACCTCTTGCTGCTCGAGAATCTCCAGGTCGTTGCCATCGGAGTGCACCAGCACCAGTTCGATACGGTCGGTTTCCAGCCGGCGCAGGCTGCGTTCGACCGAAAGACGGGTGTGGGCTGCACTGAAGTCGAAGCGCGACAGGCCGTTTTCGAACTCTTCGCCAACCTTGCTGACGATCACCCATTCATCGCGCTGGCCGCGCAGCAGCGGCCCCAGGCGCTCTTCGCTGCGGCCATAGGCCGGTGCCGTGTCGATCAGGTTGATACCCAGTTCGCGCGCCTGGGCCAGCAGCAGGCGCGCTTCGTCATCGCCGGGGATCGTGAACCCGGTGGGGTACTTCACGCCTTGGTCGCGGCCAAGCTTGACCGTGCCCAGGCCCAGAGGGGACACCTTCAAGCCTGTGCTGCCCAGCGGGCGGTAGAAGTCGTGCAGGGTCGGCAAGGTCATGGCAGCAGTTGCTCCCAGGCGGGCACGCCGAGTGGCGGGCGTGGCAGCCCTGCAAGCTCGGCCTGGGCGCTTGGGCGGATGCCGTCACGTTCCAGGCTGGCCAGCACACGGTCACTGAAGTCGGGCGCCAGGGCAAGTTTGGTCGGCCAGCCCACCAGTAGGCGCTGCTGGTCGGCGAGGAACGCGTTGTCGGGCCGCACCAGGCCCGATTGTGCAGGCTCTGCGCGGTCGACCCGCAGCGTGGCCCAGCGGACCAGGCGTTGATCTACCCACGGCAAGAGCTGGCTGACTTCCTTCTGGGCTGCGGCAATCTGTGCCGCCGTGTCGCGTGCTACGCCATCGGCTTCAGCCAGGTCGCCGCCCAGGTACCAGACCCATTGGCCATCGGCTGCGGGGTGGGTGGTGATGGTGACGCGCGGCTTGGGGCCGCCGCCCAGGCAGTGGGCATACAGTGGTTTGAGGTTAGGGCCTTTGGCCATGACCATATGCAGCGGCCGTGTTTGCATGGCCGGTTGCTCAAGGCCCAGGGCGTGAAGCAGGCCCTCGGTGCCCGCGCCAGCACTGAGCACGATGCGCTGGGCCCGTATTTCACGGCCGTCCACGCGCAGGCCAACCAGTGAATCACCTTCACGCAGGGGCTCGATGTGCTCACCGGCGAGCAAGGAGTCGCCAGCCAGTTCAGCCAGGTTGGCCAGCAGGCTGGGGACATCGATCACCAGTTCGGCCAAGCGATACACCTTGCCTTTGAAGGCGCGGTCCTGCAGTGCGGGAGGCAACTGGTCCCCCTTGACCTGGTCAACCCGGCCGCGCACGGCTTTGCTGGCGAAGAAGCTGGTGAGGTTGCCGGCCAGGGTGCCGGGCGACCACAGGTAGTGGGCGTCGGAAAGCAGGCGGGTGCGGCTCAGGTCCAGTTCGCCGCTGCCGGCCACGGCTTCGCGCCAGCGCCGTGGCATGTCGGCGATGGCTTCCGAGGCCCCCGTCAACGCACCGTGCAGGGCGTACTTGGTACCGCCATGGATGATGCCCTGGGACTTGATGGTCTGTTCGCCGCCAAGGCTGGCGCGCTCCACCAGCACTGTCGAGTAACCCAGGCGGCGCAGGCGGGCATTGAGCCACAGGCCTGCGACCCCGGCGCCGACGATGAGCACGTCAGTGGAAATGGCGGATGGCATGGCGGTACCTCGAAGTCTGGGACAGCTGGCAAGTATACAGGCTATGCCTGGCTTGGCTCATCGCCGACAGGCCCCATCAATGCCCGGCAGTCTTGGAGAACAACTGGATCACCACCACGCCGCCAACGATCATCGCCATCCCCAGCATCGCCGGCACATCGAGTTTCTGCCCATAGATCACCAGCGCCGCCACGCTGATCAGCACAATCCCAAGCCCCGACCAGATCGCATAGGCGATACCCACCGGAATGCTGCGCACCACCAGCGTCAGCATCCAGAACGCGATGGCATAGCCGACCACCATCAGCAGCAGGGGCAATGGCGTGCTCAGGCCTTTCACAGCCTTCATGGAGGCTGTGGCGATGACTTCGGCGACAATGGCGATGGCGAGGTAGGTGTAGGCGTTCATGGTTCGTTCCTCCGGTTCTGGGCGGGCATTCTAGAGTGTCCCTGAATGCGGTAAAGTCATTACCTATCACTCTGGGAGATAGGTTGATGGCCGAAAAGTGGAGCCTCGAGCAGTTGCGTACCTTTGTACGCGTCGTCGAACTGCGCTCGTTTTCTGCCGTCGCCCGCGAGCAGCGCAAAGCGCAGTCCGCCGTCAGCAATGCCATTGCAATGCTCGAAGCGGACCTCGGCGTCACTTTGTTCGAGCGCAGCAGCGGCCGTCAGCCCGGGCTAACCGAAAACGGTACCGCGCTGCTGGAGGATGCCCGCGAACTGCTGCGCCAGTGCGAGCGGCTCGATGGCCGCGCTCTGGCCCTGATGCGTGGCCAGGAAGCCTTGTTGCGGGTGGCCCAGGATGAAGCCATGCCTTATCAACCTGTGATCGACAGCCTCGACGAACTGGCCAGTCATTACCCTTTTCTGGAAGTGCAACTGGCCAGCGGTGCCCAAGGTGATGTAGCGCGCAAGCTGGTGGAGCGACGTGCAGACCTGGGTTTGTTTTTCCACCATGAAAGCATGCCTGCCTCACTGGAGCGGCGTGCCCTGGGTAGCGTGGAGATGGTCACGGTGTGCGCGGTGGATCATCCATTGGCGCGTGAAAGCCGCGTCACACGCCAGCAGCTGGCACGTTACCGCCAGTTGCTGATCGCCCCGCAGCAAAGTGGCTACCCCGGCGGCGAAGCGATCAGCCCGCAGGTATGGCGCGCCGACAGCTTCTACGCCATGGCCGAGCTGTTGATGCGAGGGCTGGGCTGGGCGTGGCTGCCACGCCATGTGGTGCAATACCCGACCTACCAGGCGCACATGGTCGAGCTGGCCAGCGAATGGCGGCCCCCGGCCTTGGTCGTCGAACTGGCCTGGCGCCGTGACGAACCGCTGGGGCCCGCCGCGCAATGGCTGGCCGAGCGCTTTGCGGTGCACTTGCGCGCGATCGGGTAAACTTCGCCGCCATGAACAGAACTCTCTATACCCTGTTGTTCCACCTGGGCCTGCCGCTGGTCGCGCTGCGCCTTTACCTGCGTGCCCGCAAGGCCCCGGCCTACGGCCAGCGTATCGGCGAACGTTTCGCCCGCAACCTGCCGGCGATGCGCCAGGGTGGCATCTGGGTACATGCCGTATCGGTAGGTGAAAGCATTGCCGCCGCGCCCCTGGTGCGAGCCTTGCTCAAGGCCTACCCGGACCTGCCGGTCACGCTCACCTGCATGACCCCCACCGGCTCAGAGCGCATTCGCGCGCTGTTCGCCGATGAACCACGCATCCAGCATTGCTACCTGCCTTATGACCTGCCGTGGGCGGCGGGGCGTTTTCTCGACCATGTGCGCCCGCGGCTGGGCATCATCATGGAAACCGAGCTGTGGCCCAACCACATTCACCAATGCGCCAAGCGTGGCATTCCGGTTGCGCTGGCCAATGCTCGGTTGTCCGAGCGTTCCGCTCGTGGCTACGCGCGTTTCGCCAAACTGACCCGGCCGATGCTCGCCGAGATGAACCTGATTGCAGTGCAGACCGAAACCGAGGCGCAACGCTTCCGCGACTTGGGTGCGCGTCCTGAGTGCGTGCAGGTCACAGGTTCGATCAAGTTCGACCTGAAGGTCGATGACCAGCTTTTGCCGCGTGCCAGGGTACTGCGTGAACAGTGGGGCGCAAGCGAGCGGCCGGTGTGGATTGCGGCCAGTACCCATGAGGGTGAGGACGCGCTGATCCTGCAGGCTCATCAGCAGTTGCTGCAGGCGCATGGCGACGCGCTGCTGATCCTGGTGCCGCGCCACCCCGAGCGTTTCGATGCAGTGCATGCCTTGTGCTGCGGGCAGTTCGCTACCGTGCGCCGTTCTGCCGGTGCGGCGGTCGATGGCCAGACCCGCGTGCTGCTCGGCGATACCATGGGCGAGCTGCTGTTCCTCTACGCACTGGCCGACATCGCTTTCGTTGGCGGTAGCCTGGTCGCCACTGGCGGCCACAACCCTCTGGAGCCGGCAGCGCTGGCACTGCCGGTGATCATGGGGCCGCATGTGTTCAACTTCCTCGAAATCAGCGCGATGTTGCGTGATGCCGGGGCGTTGCAGCAGGTGGACGATGCCCAAGGGTTGGCACAGGCAGTGCGGCAGTTGATCGAATTGCCGCAGGATGCCCGGCGCATGGGTGAGGCGGGCAGGGCGGTGATGCAGGCCAATCAGGGGGCCTTGCAGCGGTTGCTGGATGGGCTGGCGCGGTTGATCCGCTGAGCCGCATGACGGTTAGTGAGCCCCCTGCGGCCCTGTTCATCTCTAGTAGAAAAGCCGCGGCTCGGACGAATCCAGCAAGCTGGCGAGTTTGGTCAGGGCAAAGCTCAGCTCGGCACGGCTTGGCGTCATCAGGGCGATGCGCACGCCACAGCTGGCTGGGCTGCGCTCAGGCAGGAACTGGCTGCCGCTGACCACGGTTACGCCATTGTTGCGCGCCAGGTTGGCGAACTCATCGCTGGTCCATGGCTCAGGGAGTTCCAGCCAGATATGGAAGCTGTTGGGCTGGCTGCGCACCTTGTACCTGCCAAGGATTTCCTGGGCCATCAACTGGCGTGCGGCGGCTTCTTCCTGCTGCACCCGCACCAACTGCTCGGCCATGCCGCTGTTGATCAGGTTGCTGGCCAGCTGAGCCATCAGCGGGGAGGGCATCCAGACGCTGCTGCGCACCATAGACGACAACCGTGACAGCGTTTGTGGCGGCGCGTAGAGGTAGCCGATACGCAGGGCCGGCAGCACGCTCTTGGACAGGCTGGTCAGGTACACCGAGCGCTCAGGTGCATAGGCGGCCAAGGGCTTGTAGTCAGGCGCCGGTTCGAGGAAGCCGTAGATATCGTCATCCACGATGAACAGGTCGAACTCGCGGGCAATCTGGGCGATAGCCTCGCGACGCGCGTGCGGCATTACCGAGTTGGTCGGGTTCTGGTGAGTGGTCACACATACCAGCAGCGAGGGGCGGTGCTCCAGGCAGGCGGCCCGCAAGGCCTCGGGCATCAGGCCGTGCTCGTCCATGGCTACCCCGCGCAAGCGGCGGCCCATGCTGTGGGCAAGGGAAATGATGCCGGGGTAGCAGAGCGACTCGCAGAGGATCACATCATCGCTTTTCGACAGGCTGCTGATCGCTACCAGCAGGCCATGCTGGGCGCCGGAGGTCAGCACCACCTGTTGCGCGCGAGCTTCGGGCAACCAGCGCTGAATCCATGTGGCGCCAGCCTGCTTGTGCGTCGCATGGCCACCGTCGGTAACGTAGTCGAGCACTTGGTCAAGGTCGGGGGAAGCCGCCAGCTCGGTGATCGCTCCGCGCAGCCAGTCGGCCATGTGCGCATCGTTGGGCTTGATGATCGAAAGGTCGATCTGGCCGCTTTCATGCTTGAGCGGTGCGGGCCGCGAGAATGCGGTGGGGGTAGGCGCCGGTCGTTGCTGCAGGACGAAAGTACCGCGGCCAACCTCGCCCACCACCAAGCCCCGCTTGGCGGCTTCGTCATAGGCTCGGCCAATGGTGCCAGGCGTCACGTGCAATGACTCGGCAAGATCCTTGAGTGTTGGCAGGCGGTCGCCAGGCGCCAGCCGGCCGTTGCCTATGTCCTGTTCAAGAGCATCGGCAATCATCAGGTAGACCGGCTGCGCCAGGTCGCTGTAGTGAGGAACCCACATGGAAATGGCACCAGAATCTGCAAGAACGCGGAAGCCTAGCACGAAAGGCAAGATCGGAGTAATCGCGTTTTTTGTATGTGAATTGCCTCTATTGATATGACTTGAAGGCTTGTCGCAGCGGGTCCTCCCTACACAACGGGAGCGCAAGCGTGAGCGCGATCAATCCACGTTCAGAAGAAATCTTTTGAAATCAATAAGTTGATTGATTCGATTCAATGCTGATGGCAATCGGCCCATGAAATAAATTGAATCGATTCTATTTTTTGTAATTACAATGATTGAGTCGGTGCAATGTGGTGGTGCCTGGAGCAGCACCCCTCGTTCGCATCGCTTAGCTGTGAACGGTTTCAAAAAAAGACAATGACTGCCGCCTCTGCCCGGCATGGCACGACACCGAATGGCCAATGGAATAGCACTCGAAATGGAAAGCGCATACCTGCAACAAGCAGCCGAGCCTCAGACTTCACTGGAGATCCGCCTGCCCTGGGTTGTCTCCAGTGCCTGGCAAACCTTGCTGAGCAACACCCCGCTCGATTTCGAAACCAGCAAAGAGCTTTATCCGCAACTCAAGGAGCAGGCGCAGGAGGTCTTGGGCAAAGCGCTGTGCCAGCAAATCCGGGGGTTCGTTGAAGATCCGCAACTGACCAGCATGATCGTGCGTAATTGCCCGCGCGATCGCGATGTGCCTCCTACCCCTTACTCCGGTGTGCTCAGCCCACGCAGCACGCCGATTGCCTGCCTGGTCAGCCTGACCATGCAGAACCTGATGGGCATCAACCCGGTTGTCTACGAGGGTGAAAATGACGGTCGGCTGTTTCGCCATGTCATCCCGGCCCGTACTTCATCCAGCCACAAGAGCTCGCATGGCTCACGGCTGCGATTTTCCTATCACGTAGACAATCCCGACCTGCCATTGTCTTCCGAGCCGCTGGGTACGGTTTCCTGCTGCCCGGAATACCTGTCGTTCTTCGGCATGCGCTGTGATCCACGTATCAGCACCACCTTGGTCAACCTGGATGCTGTGATCGCGTCGCTGCCCTTGGCTACCGTGCGCGAACTGTGCGAAGCGCAATTCGAAATCCGCCGCCCCGACTCGTTCACCGGTAACCGCCGCTGCACCGCCGAGCTGCCGGTGCTGGTGCGTGGCCATTCAGGCGAGTGGTTGTGCCGCTTCGACAGCGAGAACACCCACGGGCTGAACCTGCGCGCCGAGCAGGCCCTGGCCACCCTGCGCGGCTTGCTGGAAACCCGGCGTTTCGATGAGCCACACCTGCTGCTGCCAGGCGATTTCATGATCTTCAAGAACCAGCGCGTGCTGCATGCCCGCGATGGCTTCGAGCCGCAGAACGACGGCGCTGACCGTTGGCTGCTGCGGGTGTTCGCGGTCAACGACCTGAACCGGGTGCGCTTCGCCCGGGCCGACCACCTTTACGAAGTGCTCTCCTGATTTCTTTTCATTTTTCGACGGAATTACTGCTATGGAACTGTTAGGCGCTTACTGGGCAGAACACTGGCTGCTGGCGATCCTGCTGCTGGGCGCCATTGCCTTTGTCGCAGGCTTTGTGGACAGCATTGCCGGGGGTGGCGGGTTGTTCCTGGTACCAGGGTTTCTGCTGGTGGGCATGCCGCCTCAGGTAGCCCTGGGGCAGGAAAAACTGGTCAGTACGCTGGGCACGCTGGCTGCCATCCGCAATTTCCTGGCCAACAGCAAGATGGTCTGGCAGGTGGCACTGGTCGGCGTGCCGTTCTCACTGCTCGGCGCCTACCTGGGGGCGCACCTGATCGTGTCGATCTCTCAGGAAACCGTAGGCAAGATCATTCTGGCGTTGATCCCTTTCGGCATCCTGATCTTCCTCACCCCCAAAGACCGCCCGATAGAGGAGCGAGAGCTGTCGGCGCGGATGCTCTACACCGTCGTGCCGGTGACCTGCCTGGCCATCGGTTTTTACGACGGCTTCTTCGGCCCAGGCACTGGCAGCATGTTCATCATCGCCTTCCACTACCTGCTGCGCATGGACCTGGTTTCCAGTTCGGCCAACTCCAAGACCTTCAACTTCGCCTCCAACATCGGTGCGCTGGTCGCATTCATCATGGCCGGCAAGGTGGTCTACCTGCTGGCGCTGCCGCTGGTGGCCTGCAACATCCTCGGCAATCACATGGGCAGTGCACTGGCGCTGCGCAAAGGCAACGACGTGGTGCGCAAGGCGCTGGTGTTCTCGATGCTGTGCCTGTTCACCAGCCTTGGCGTGAAGTACCTGGTCTGACATTACCTTCTGGGAGACAAACCTGATGAAAACTGCATTCGTAACCGGCGCCTCCTCAGGCTTTGGCCGGGCCATATGCCGCACCCTGGTTGCCAAGGGCTATCGCGTGATCGGTGGCGCCCGCCGTATGGACAAGTTGCAGGCCCTGGAGCATGAACTTGGCGACAACTTCATTCCACTGGCGCTGGATGTGACTGATATGCAGTCGGTCAGCGCAGCGGTGGCGCAGATCAACGAAGCTGCGCCGGGCATCGATGTGCTGGTCAACAACGCAGGGTTGGCGCTGGGTATCGAGCGGGCCCAGGCCTGCAGCGCCGAGAACTGGCAGCGCATGATAGACACCAACATCACCGGCCTGGCCATGGTCACCCATGCGGTATTGCCGCAGATGGTCCGGGCCGACAGCGGCATGATCATCAACATTGGTTCGATTGCCGGCACTTATCCCTACCCGGGCGGCAACGTTTATGGCGCGAGCAAGGCGTTCGTGCGTCAGTTCAGCCTGAACCTGCGCGCCGATCTGGCGGGGACCCGCGTGCGAGTCAGCAACATCGAACCTGGGCTGTGTTCCGGGACCGATTTTTCGGTGGTGCGCCTGAACGGCGACCTGAATGCAGTGGATGCGTTGTACCGTGATGTGCAGGCGATTTTGCCCGAGGACATTGCTGCCACGGTTGCGTGGATCGCTGAACAGCCGCCACACGTAAACATCAACACGCTCGAAATCATGCCAGTGGCGCAGAGCAGCGCGGCCTTGAATGTGGCGCGCAATCTGCCGCCTTGCTGACCGGGGTCAATCGCACTTTTGGCATTCTTGGCTAGTCTTAACGGTTGGCGGCATCACTTTGCCGCCATCGTGATGACCCGAGGCGCCGGCAATGCCCCGAGCGCCCGAAACCTGATCAGGAGTGCACGATGGACCTCAACCGTCGGCAATTCTTCAAGGTCGCCGCTGTCGGCCTTGGAGGCTCGAGCCTGGCGGCGTTGGGCATGGCCCCGACGCCGGCCTTCGCCGAGCAGGTGCGCCACTTCAAGCTGGCGCACACCAAGGAAACCCGCAACACCTGCCCCTACTGCTCGGTCGGCTGCGGCCTGATCCTCTACAGCCAGGGCGATGCGGGCAAGAACGTCAAACAGAACATCATCCATATCGAAGGCGACGCCGACCACCCGGTCAACCGCGGCACCCTGTGCCCGAAAGGCGCCGGCCTGCTGGACTTCATCCACAGCGAGAGCCGCCTCAAATACCCTGAGGTGCGCAAGGCGGGCAGCAAGGAGTGGGTGCGGGTCAGTTGGGACGAGGCACTCGACCGCGTCGCCGGACTGATGAAGCAGGACCGCGACGCCAACTTCATCGAAAAGAACGCCCAGGGGCAAACCGTCAACCGCTGGCTTACCACCGGTTTTCTCGCTGCCTCCGCCGCCTCCAGCGAGGCCGGCTACCTGACCCACAAGGTCATCCGCGCAACCGGCATGCTGGGGTTCGATAACCAGGCACGTGTCTGACATGGCCCGACGGTGGCAAGTCTTGCCCCGACGTACGGCCGTGGCGCCATGACCAACCACTGGTCAGATATCGCCAACGCGAATCTGGTCCTGGTGATGGGTGGCAACGCAGCAGAAGCGCACCCGTGCGGCTTCAAGTGGGTGACCGAGGCCAAAGCGCACAACAAGGCGCGGCTGATCGTGGTCGACCCGCGGTTTACCCGTACCGCCTCGGTGGCGGACTACTACGCGCCAATTCGTACCGGCAGCGACATCGCCTTCATGGGCGGGTTGATCAACTACCTGCTGAGCAATGACAAGATCCAGCACGAGTACGTGCGCAACTACACCGACGTGTCGTTCATCGTCAAAGAAACCTATGGTTTCGAAGACGGGCTGTTCAGTGGTTACGACGCGGCCAAGCGTGTGTATGCCGACAAGTCCGGCTGGGGGTACGAACTGGGCGAGGACGGTTTCGCCAAGGTCGATCCGACCCTGCAGCACCCGCGTTGCGTGTTCCAGTTGATGAAGCAGCATTACAGCCGCTATACCCCGGAACTGGCGAGCATGACCTGTGGCATGCCGCAGGACGCCATGATGAAGATCTGGGAAGAGATCGCCACCTGCTCGGTACCGGGCAAGACCATGACGATCCTCTATGCACTGGGCTGGACGCAGCATTCGATCGGCGCGCAGATCATCCGCAGTGCGGCCATGGTCCAGTTGCTGCTGGGCAACGTCGGCATGCCGGGTGGCGGGGTCAATGCCCTGCGCGGGCATTCCAACATCCAGGGCCTGACCGACCTTGGCTTGCTGTCCAACTCGCTGCCGGGCTACTTGAGCCTGCCTGGCGATGCCGAGCAGGACTATGCCGCCTACATTGACAAGCGGGCCTCCAAGCCGCTGCGCCCTGGCCAGTTGTCCTACTGGCAGAACTACGGCAAGTTCCATGTCAGCCTGATGAAGGCCTGGTATGGCGCCAATGCCACGGCAGAAAACAATTGGGGTTACGACTGGTTGCCCAAGCTCGACGTGCCGGCCTATGACGTGCTGCGCATGTTCGAGATGATGAGCCAAGGCAAGGTCAACGGTTACATCTGCCAAGGCTTCAACCCGATCGCCGCGTTGCCCGACAAGAACCGCGTGACTGCTGCCCTGGGCAAGCTCAAGTGGCTGGTGGTCATGGACCCGCTGGCCACCGAGACCTCGGAGTTCTGGCGCAATGCCGGGCCCTTCAATGACGTCGACACGGCCAATATCCAGACCGAAGTGATCCGCCTGCCCACCACCTGTTTCGCCGAGGAGGATGGTTCGCTGGTCAACAGCAGCCGCTGGCTGCAGTGGCACTGGAAGGGCGCCGACGGCCCGGGCGAGACCCGCACCGACGTGCAGATCATGAGCGAGTTGTTCCTGCGCATGCGTCAGCGCTATCAGACCGAGGGTGGCACTTACCCTGATCCGATCATGAACATCAGTTGGCCCTACAAGCTGCCTGACGAGCCGTCCCCGGAGGAACTGGCCAAGGAAATGAACGGCTGGGCGGTCACTGATGTGACCGACCCCACCGGCGCGCTCATCAAGGCCGGGCAACAGTTGGCAGGCTTCGGCCAGCTCAAGGACGACGGCAGCACTGCGTCCGGCTGCTGGATCTTCGCCGGTTGCTGGACCGAGCAGGGCAACCAGATGGCGCGGCGTGACAACAGCGACCCGTATGGCATGCACCAGGCGCAGAACTGGGCCTGGGCCTGGCCGGCCAACCGCCGCATCCTGTACAACCGTGCCTCCAGTGACCTGCAAGGCAAGCCATGGGACCCGGAGAAAAAGCGCCTGGTGTGGTGGAACGGCAAGGCCTGGACCGGCACCGACGTGCCCGACTTCAAGGTCGATTCACCACCGCAAGCGGGCATGAACCCGTTCATCATGAACCCCGAGGGCGTGGCGCGGTTCTTTGCCATCGACAAGATGGCCGAAGGGCCGTTCCCCGAGCACTACGAGCCGTTCGAGACGCCGATCGGCATCAACCCGCTGCACCCGAAGAACAACAAGGCCACCAGCAACCCGGCCGGGCGGATCTTCGATTCGGTGTGGGACACCCTCGGCAAGCACGACGAATTCCCCTATGCGGCGACGACGTACCGGCTGACCGAGCACTTCCACTTCTGGAGCAAGCATTGCCGGCTCAACGCCATTGCCCAGCCTGAGCAGTTCGTCGAGATCGGTGAGGTGCTGGCCAACGAGAAAGGCATCAAGGCGGGCGACCGGGTGCGGGTGTCGAGCAAGCGCGGGCATATCGAAGCGGTGGCGGTGGTGACCAAGCGGATTCGCCCGCTGCAGGTCAACAACCAGACCGTGCACCAGATCGGCATCCCGTTGCACTGGGGCTTCACCGGCGCGACACGGCACGGTTACCTGACCAACACCTTGGTGCCCTTCCTCGGTGACGGCAACACGCAGACGCCGGAGTCCAAGTCGTTCCTCGTCAAAGTGGAGAAAATCTGATGGCCAGCCAAGACATCATTGCCCGCTCGGCCACCACCACCGTACCGCCTTCGGTACGCCTGCAGCAGGAAGTCGCCAAACTGATCGATACCACCAAGTGCATCGGCTGCAAGGCCTGCCAGGTGGCGTGTTCAGAGTGGAACGAGCTGCGTGACGAGGTCGGCCACAACCACGGTACCTACGACAACCCCCAGGACCTGACGGCCGATACCTGGACCCTGATGCGCTTCACTGAACACGAGCGCGACGATGGCAACCTGGAGTGGCTGATCCGCAAGGACGGCTGCATGCATTGCGCCGAGCCGGGTTGCCTGAAGGCGTGCCCGAGCCCGGGAGCGATCATCAAGCACGCCAACGGCATCGTCGATTTCAACCAGGACCATTGCATCGGCTGTGGCTATTGCATCACTGGCTGCCCGTTCAACATTCCGCGCATCTCGCAGAAAGACCACAAGGCCTACAAGTGCTCGCTGTGTTCCGACCGCGTGAGCGTGGGCCTGGAGCCTGCCTGCGTGAAAACCTGCCCGACCGGCGCGATCGTCTTTGGCAGCAAGGACGAAATGAAGGTGCATGCTGCCGAACGCATCGTCGACCTCAAATCGCGTGGCTACGACAACGCCGGGCTCTACGACCCGGACGGCGTCGGTGGCACGCATGTGATGTATGTACTGCACCATGCCGATACGCCCCGCTTGTATGCCGGCCTGCCGGACCAGCCGGTGATCAGCCCGCTGGTGGGCTTGTGGAAGGGCATCACCAAGCCGCTGGCACTGCTGGCGATGGGCGCGGCGGTGCTGGCCGGGTTCTTCCACTATGTGCGGGTTGGCCCGCAGCGGGTCGAGGAGGACGAACACCCCAGCCCCACGCCACCTGATGACAGCGTGCACCAGGTGGACCCGGCGGTGCATGTCTATGATCCGAAGCAGCCCGGTGGGCAAGGGGAGCAGCGGCCATGAACGACGACAAACCCATCCTGCGCTACAACGCCAACGAGCGGACCAACCACTGGATCGTCGCCATCCTGTTCGTGCTGGCCGGGCTTTCGGGGCTGGCGCTGTTCCATCCGGCGCTGTTCTGGCTCAGCCATCTGTTCGGCGGCGGGCCGTGGACACGCATCCTGCACCCCTTCATCGGGGTGGCCATGTTCGTGTTCTTTCTGTTCCTGGTGGTGCGTTTCTGGCGCGCCAACTTCATCACTGCCAACGACCGCCTGTGGCTGCGCCGCATCGACCGGGTGATGCTCAACAAGGAGGAGGGCGTGCCGCCGATCGGCAAATATAACGCCGGGCAGAAGCTGCTGTTCTGGACGTTGTTGGTGTGCATGCTGGTGTTGCTGCTCAGTGGCGTGGTGATCTGGCGTGCGTACTTCAGCCATTTCTTCGGCATAGGTTCGATTCGCCTGGCGTCGTTGGCCCATGCGCTGGCGGGCTTCGTGCTGATTCTCAGCATCATCGTGCACATCTACGCCGGTATCTGGATCAAGGGCTCGATCGGCGCCATGCTGCATGGCTGGGTCAGCCGTGCCTGGGCGCGCAAACACCATCAGTTGTGGTACCGCGAGGTGACCGGCGACAAGACGCCGAGTGACCATGGACGTAAAGAAGGATGAACGTTTGAGCACGATACTCGAACCGGGGCAGATCGAAGCGTCGGCGGTGATGCCGCCGTTTCTTCACCTGCCGCCCGCCAACCTGTTCGAACTGCGCGCCCTGCGCCTCGAACAGCTCGCTGCAGGGCATGCCCTTGGCGACTACCTGCGCCTGATCGCCCGGCTGTGCCGCATTCAGCAGCAGCTTGTGGATAACCCGCCTGGTGGTTTGCCAGTGGCCGATGACCGGCAGCGCCTGTGCATAAGTCATGGTTTGCCACCGCTCGCGGCCGACGGCCTGGTGCGCGAGGGGCCGTGGCTGGCGTGGTTGCAGGCGCTGATCGATCATTTCGACGGCGAGGCCAGTGGCCCTTTGGCGGCAGCACTGCTGGCGCTGCGTGGCAGTGATGACAGCCAGCGCAAAGGCTGGGGGAGCGCATTGCTGGCCGGGCAGTACGACGCTGTGCCCGCAGCACTGGTGCCGTTTCTGGGGGCCGCGCTGCAGGCGGCCTGGTCCAGCTGGTTGCTGGCGCTGCCGGCAGTTGAACTCAAGCCGTCGGGCAGCCAGGCCCAGTGCCCGGCCTGTGGTTCGCCGGCCATGGCCGGAGTGGTGCGTAACCGTGGCAAGCACAACGGCCTGCGTTACCTGGCGTGCTCCTTGTGTGCCTGCGAATGGCATGTGGTGCGGGTCAAGTGCGTGTATTGCGAATCGAGCAAGGGCTTGTGCTACACCAGCCTGGAGGATGACCGCCATGCGCCGGGCAAGGCGCCGCTGCGGGCGGAGTGCTGCCCGGGGTGCAATGCCTACCTGAAACAGAATTACCTTGAGAACGACGCTGCTGCCGAGCCGTTGGCCGATGACCTGGCCAGCCTGGCGCTGGATATCCGGTTGGACGAGGAGGGCTTTCATCGGCTGGCACCCAACCTGATGCTGGCGCCGGGTGGTGGGTGAGTGTCTACACTGCACAATTGAGTTGCCCCCATCGCCGGCAAGCCGGCTCCCGCAGCTATTTCACCGCTCCCCAGAGCGATGCAGCCCTGTAGGAGCCGGCTTGCCGGCGATGAGGCCCGAACAGACAATGGATAAGGTAGTACCTGATGTCTTCAAGCCTTGCCAGCAATACGCCACGGCTCCCTTCCATCGACACCCTGCTACGTCACCCGGCCTGCCTCCCGCTGATCGAGCGCCATGGCCGCGACGCTGTGCTCGCCACCCTGCGCCAGCTGCTCGGCGACCTGCGCGAACCTGTTCGCAACGGCCAACTCGGCGCTGCCGAACTGGGCGCTGAAATCCTCTTGGGCCGCAGCGGCGAGCGCCTGGCCGCCCAGCAGCGCAGCCAGGTACGCCGCGTCTTCAACCTCACCGGCACGGTACTGCACACCAACCTCGGTCGTGCTTTGTTGCCGGAGGAAGCCGTTGAAGCCATGCAGACCGCCGCCCGCTATCCGCTCAACCTGGAGTTCGACCTTGCCACCGGCAAGCGTGGCGACCGAGATGTTCTGATCGAAGGGCTGATCCGCGAGCTGACCGGCGCCGAAGCGGTCACCGTGGTCAACAACAACGCTGCCGCCGTGCTGCTTGCGCTCAACAGCCTGGGCGCGCGCAAGGAGGGCATCATTTCCCGCGGTGAGCTGATCGAGATCGGCGGCGCCTTTCGCATTCCCGACATCATGGCCCGTGCCGGTGTACGTCTGCACGAGATCGGCACCACCAACCGCACCCATGCCCGCGACTACGAAGCTGCCATCGGCCCGCGTACCGGCTTGTTGATGCGGGTGCATTGCAGCAACTACAGCATCCAGGGCTTCACCACCCAGGTGCCGACCGCGGAGCTTGCGCGAATCGCCCATCAGCATGAACTGCCGCTGCTGGAAGACCTGGGCAGCGGCAGCCTGCTCGACCTGACCCGCTGGGGCCTGCCCGCCGAGCCGACCGTGCGCCAGGCCCTGGCCGATGGTGCGGATATCGTGACCTTCAGCGGTGACAAGCTGCTTGGCGGCCCGCAGGCGGGGATCATCGTCGGTCGCAAGGATTTGATCGCGAGGATCAAGAAGAACCCGCTGAAACGTGCACTGCGCGTCGACAAGATCACCCTCGCCGCCCTCGAAGCCGTGCTGGCGCTGTACCGCAACCCGGACAGGCTGGCCGAGCGCTTGCCCAGCCTGCGCCTGTTGACCCGCAGCCAGGCTGAAATCCACGCCCAGGCCGAGCGCCTGGCACCCGAGCTCAAGGCTCGCCTCGGGGGGCAATGGGCCGTCAGCGTCGAGCCGGCGCTCGGCATGATCGGCAGCGGCAGCCAGCCGGTTGCGCGCCTGCCCAGCGCCGCGCTGTGCCTGCGCCCACAGGTGTCGAAGAAACTGCGCGGGCGCAGCCTGCATGTGCTGGAGCGCGCCTTGCGCGATCTGGCGGTGCCCGTGCTCGGCCGTATCGACGATGACGCGCTGTGGCTCGACCTGCGCCAGCTGGACGATGAAGCCCAATGGCTGGCGCAGCTACCGGCCCTGCAACTGGGGCCGGTGCAGTGATCGTTGGTACCGCCGGCCACATCGACCACGGCAAGACCGCATTGCTCCAGGCCCTGACCGGGCAGGCCGGCGACCATCGCCAGGAAGAACGCGAGCGCGGCATGACCATCGACCTGGGCTATCGCTATGCCGCCTTGGCTGAAGGCGCGCCACTGACGGGGTTCATCGATGTGCCCGGCCACGAGCGTTTCATCCACAACATGCTTGCCGGCGCCCAGGGTATCGATCTGGTGTTGTTGGTGGTGGCTGCTGATGACGGCGTCATGCCGCAGACCTGTGAGCACCTGGCGATCATCGAGTTGCTGGGCATTCCCCAGGCGCTGGTAGCAATCAGCAAGTGCGACCGGGTCACGCCGGCGCGCGTGGCCCAAGTGCAGGTGCAGATTGCGCAGTTGCTGGCGCCCGGGCCTTATGCCGGGGCGGCGCAGTTCCCGCTGTCGAGTGTCACCGGCGCGGGGGTCGAGGCGCTGCGTCATGCGTTGCTGGCGGCGGGCGAGGGTTTGAAGCAGCGCAGCGTGCGTGGCGGCTTTCGGTTGGCTATCGACCGCGCCTTCGCGGTCACCGGGGCTGGCCTGGTGGTCACGGGTACGGCGCTGGCCGGGCGTGTCAGTGCGGGTGATACGTTGTTGCTGGGCAAGGCCGGTAAAGCGGTGCGGGTACGTGGCCTGCATGCGCAGAACCAGGCGGCGCTGGTGGCTGAAGCGGGGCAGCGTGTAGCGCTGAACATTGCTGCCGAGCGCCTCGCGGTGGAGCAGGTGCGCCGTGGCGATTGGCTGGTATCGCAATGGCTGCACGCGCCCAGCACACGGGTCGATATCGAACTGCAGCTGCTCGCCGGCGAGTCCCGTCCTTTCGAACATTTCAGTGCCGTGCATGTACATCTGGGGACCCAGGACGTCACCGCACGGGTCGCCCTGCTCGAAGGTGAGCGCCTGCTTGCAGGCCAGCGCATGTTCGCCCAATTGTTGCTCAATGCGCCGCTGCAAGCCGTGCATGGCGACCGCCTGGTGCTGCGTGACCAGCGTGCCCAACGCACCCTTGGCGGCGGTACGGTGCTGGACCCGTTCGCACCGAGCCGGCAGCGGCGCAGCGAGGCGCGCTTGCGCCAGTTGAACGTGCTGCGTGATGCCGAGGGCCTGGAGCAGGCCTTGATGGCGTTGCTCGACAACGCACCAGGCGGGCTCGACCCGCAGCGGCTGGAACGCCAGTTCAACCGCTTGCGTGAGGGCTGGCAGTTGCCAGCTGACGTGCTGGTGGTCGCAACCAGGCAAGGCCAGTTGTTGTTCGCTAAAGCCCAGTGGCAGGCGCTCAAACACCAGGTGCGCGAACAACTGGCGTTGTTCCATGAGCAGGAACCCGACCAGCTTGGCCCGGACCGTGACCGCCTGCGCCGCTTCGCCGCCCTGCCTGTCGAGCGTCCCGCATTCGTCAGCCTGCTCGAGGAGATGCTCGGCGAAGGCACTATTGCCAGCAGCGGGCCGTGGTTGCATCTGCCTGGTCACACGGTGCAGTTGAGCGACGCCGACAGTGCGCTATGGTCGCGGCTGCAGCCAAGGTTGCTGGAAGGGCGCTTCGACCCGCCTTGGGTGCGGACGCTGGCCAGCGAAGAGAAATGTGCCGAGGCGGATGTGCGCCTGTTGTTGCGAAAGTTGGCCAGGCTCGGCGTAGTGCATCAGGTGGTACGTGACCTGTTCTACCCCGAGGCGACGCTACAGCGCATGGCAGAGCTGCTGCTTGGGCAAGCGAATGAAACACCGATAGTGCAGGTGGCCGCATTTCGCGATATGTTGGGCATCGGTCGCAAGCGCAGTGTGCAGATTCTGGAATACTTCGACCGTATCGGCCTGACCCGCAGGGTTGCCGATCAGCGTCACATCCGCGCCGACAGCGCCCTGGCCCAACAGCAGGCCAGGCACTGAGTTCAAGGAAGGCAATCGCGCCCGGTGGCGCGGCCGGGCTTCAAACCCGGTTGGGGACGGCAGCCGTTCCCGGGCAGGTTCGACTCCCGCTGCCTTCCGCCAATTTCCTGTTCAAGCGCGCTCGCCGCACAGGTCCAGCGCAAACCACTGCTCTGCAGCATCTGCATCCAGCCCCGCGCCCAGCAGCGCAAACATCTTGCCCAGCGCAGCCTCACGGGTCATGCCACCGCCACTGACCAGCCCGGCACCGCGCAGGCGGTTGCCCGCCGCATAGGTATCGAACACCACCGAACCCTCGGGGCACTGGCTGATGGCAACCAGCATCACCCCACGCTGGCGCGCCGAGCGCAGCACGTCGAGCAAGGCTTGGTCATCCGACGGCCCGGTGCCGCTGCCGTAACATTCAAGCAGTAGCCCTTGCACCCCGGTGTCGAGCACCGCACGCAGGTGTTCGGCCTGCAAACCGGGGAATACCGGCATCACGGCAATGTTCACCGGTTGGCGCTGCTGGCGATAACCCAAGGTGGCAGGTACGTCGTTCGCCCGCTCGCCTTCACGATGACGCGGCAACGCGGCGAAGGCGTCGAACGCTTCGCTGCGAAGCTTCGAGGCGCGGCAGCCCTGCAACAGCTGGCCATGGAAGTACAGCTGCACGCCAGCCTCAAGGCCTTGCTCGAACTGGCGCAGGGCACCGCACAGGTTGTCCCAGGCATCACTGCCCGGTGCACCGGCTGGCAACATTGACCCGGTCAGCAGAACTGGCACCGGCAGGCCCAGCAGCAGGAACGACAACGCCGCAGCACTGTGGGCGAGGGTGTCGGTGCCATGCAGCACCAGCACGCCATCGTGGCCGTCATTGTCCACTGCACAGACGATGGCATCGCGCATTGCCAGCCAGTTGTGCTGCTGCATGTTGGCACTGTCGAGCAGCGGGTTCATTTCCTGCAGCGTCCACTGCACCTGGGGTGCATCGCTCAGTTGGGCGAAGTGTTCGCGCATCCGCGCATCGAAACCACCGGCCGGCGCCAGGCCTTCGGCGGTTTCGAGCATGCCGATGGTGCCGCCGGTGTAGAGGACGAGAAGATTCGTGACTGCACGCATGGAAAGCATCCGTAGCGGTGAGCTGAGAGTAGGCAGCCGCCCGCGAACGGGGCGGCTGGGCAGGCGAGGATATCAGCGCTGCGGCTGAACTTCGCCGACGGCTTTGTCAACGGCTGTTTCGGCCTGCGGATTGGCCGGCCAGGCGTTGCGGTCCAGGTCCAGGTCGGCGAACTTGCTCGAGTCGAACACGGGCTGCTTGATGCCGGCTTTGCGCTGGTCATCGTAATCGCGCATCACACGCAGGCCGACCTTGAACAGCAAGGCCAAGGCGACCAGGTTGACGAAGGCCAGGCAGGTCATGGTGATGTCGGCGAAGGCGAACACGGTGGTCAGGTCCTGTACCGAACCCCAGACCACCAGCGCCAGTACCAGGCCACGGAACACCAGCAGTACCAGGCGGTTGCGGCTGAGGAACTGCAGGCTGTTCTCGCCCAGGTAGTAGTTGTAGAGGATGCAGGTGAAGACGAACAGCGACAGCGCGACGCTGACGAACAGGCGGCCCCAGTCACCGACCACGGCGGCCAGCGAGTTCTGCGTCAGGACAATACCGTCACCTTCGAAACCCGGGGTATAGAAGCCAGACAGCAGGATCAGCAGGGCGGTGCAGGTGCAGATCAGGAAGGTGTCGAGGAACACGCTGAAAGCCTGGACCACGCCTTGCGCGCCCGGGTGCTTCACGGCAGCCACGGCAGCGACGTTGGGCGCACTGCCCAAGCCTGCTTCGTTGGCGAACACGCCGCGTTTCACGCCCATGACGATGGCGCTGCCGAGCAGGCCGGCGAATGCAGGGTCCAGGCCGAAGGCGCTTTTGAAGATGGTTTCCAGCATTGCCGGTACGTGTTCGATCTGGGTGCCGATCACGTACAGGGTCACGCCGATGTAGGCCAGGGTCTTGACCGGTACCAGCAGGTCGGAGACTGCGGCGATACGCTTGATGCCACCCAGGAACACGATAGCCAGCAGTACCGCCAGGGCGATACCGGTGTGGCTTGGGTCGAAGCCGAAGGCGTTCTGCAGCGAATGTGTCACGGTGTACGACTGCAGGCCCATGAAGGCGAAGCCGTAGGTGACCAGCAGCAGGATCGAGAACACGATGGCCATGCTCCTGAGCTTCAGGCCGTGCAGGATGTAGTAGGCCGGGCCACCACGGTACAGGCCATCGCCATCGGCGCGCTTGTACACCTGGGCCAAGGTACATTCGAAGAAGCTGCTGGCCATGCCCACCAGTGCGGTGACCCACATCCAGAACACGGCCCCCGGGCCACCCAGGGTCACGGCGATGCCGACACCGGCGATGTTACCGGCGCCAACGCGGCCGGCCAGGCTCAGCATCAGGGCCTGGAAGGAGCTCAGCTGGCCTGCCTGGCCACGCAGCGATTCCTTGAACACACTGAACATGTGGGCGAAATGGCGGAACTGTACGAACCGCGAGCGGATGGTGAAGTAACCGCCGAGACCGACGATCAGCACGATGAGAAGCTTCCCCGAAAGGAAATCGTTGAGTGCTTCGAGCATTGGAAAATGACCTCGATTCTTATTCTTCGCGTGAAAAGACCAGCGGACGGCAGGCGCACCGCTATCGTTGGGGCGCATGGTTGGCCATGACAAGAGTGGTTACAATTTCGCGGGTTGCTCTGAATTGATGCGACTTGATGCTACACTTGCGCCATTCGCGTCACCCTGGATTCAGAACATGAGCGATCATTTCGCTACCAACCTCAAATTGGCCTGCAGCCACTACCGCTCTATCTCCGAAGTTTGCCGCCAGCTGTCGATCAACCGTGCGCAGTTCAACAAGTACCTGAGCGGGCAGAGCCGCCCGACGGCGTTCAACCTCAAGCGCATCGGTGATTTCTTCGGTGTCGAGGACTACGAGCTGAACTTGCCTCCCGAGCAGTTCGCCCGCCTGATCGGCGCCCGGGTATCGGCCGTGGCCGATCAGCCCAGCGACCCGATCAGCGAGCTGTTCCGCCCGTTGCACGAGCACGCCGGCAACCTGTCGCGCTACTGCGGCTATTACTTCGAGTACTCCAACTGCATGTCGGTACCTGGCACGATCCTGGTGTCACTGGTGCACCTGCGCGAGGAGCGCGGCCGCTTCCTGTTCGAACGCCAGGAGCGTCAGGAGCGCTCCACCGCCACCGACCTGCATGCCGAGGTGCGTTGCCGCTACCTGGGCGCGGCGTTCCAGTTGCAGGACCGGATGTTTCTCATCGACTACGAGTCGCTGACCCTGAACGAGATGAGCCAGACCATCCTCATCCCCAGCTTCAAGAGCCGCATCACCCGCTTGAATGGCCTGAAGACCGGTGTTTCCAGCGGCGACCGGCGCAACCCGGCCTGCACACGGGTGGTGTGGGAGTACCTGGGTGAGGAGATCAACCGCATCAACGCCTACCGGCAGGTGAAGCTGTATCAGCCGGACGATCCGCGAATCGATGACGACGTGCGTGAGCGGCTGAGTGTGGGGCCACTCAGTAACGGCTTGTTCGAAATCGAATAGATTGAGCGTCTGTATGGGTATCGCTGCGGATGACCATTGACCGGCACCTAGGTAAATGGCCAGCCAACAACGCGTCAAAGCTGTCGCAACCACTCCCCAGCCGGATGTCCCTCATTGAGTAACAGCTTCAACGACATCAGGCAGCAAACAGTGATTAGCAATGGCTTGATCAGCCGTGGCCCGAAGTAGATAGCACAACGTGCGCCAAGTTGTGCGCCAACAATGGCGCAAAGTGCCATTGCCAGGGCTAAAGGCCAGATGATTGCGCCGCTAAAGGCAAAGACCGAAAGGGCGCCGAGGTTGCAGGATGCATTGAGCAGTTTGCTGCTGCAGATCGCCTGCATAAGATGCTGCCCCAAGAGTAAGGTGAAGGCGACCATGAAAAATGAACCCGTGCCTGGTCCAAAGATACCGTCGTAGAACCCAATGGCTGGAGCAACTACCAGCGTGAAGCCCAGATACGACATCCTCTGCCTGCGATCCTTGGTACCAAGCTTGGGGCTGAACGCAAAATAGAGGGCTACTGTAATTAGCAAGATGGGGGCAATTGATTCCAGGAGGGCTTTGTCGAGCATGCTGATCGACAATGCACCCGTAACGCCACCCGCGAACGACAAAGCGGCCATCGGCCCGCCCGTTCGCCACTGGATCATTCGCTTGCGGGCGAACGCCCACACTGCTGAAACACTGGCTGAAGACGCCTGAAATTTGTTGGTAGCCATTGCAGCCAACGGATCGACACCTGCAATGAAAAAGGCCGGCAACGTAAGTAATCCTCCGCCTCCTGCTATCGCATCAAAGAAGCCGGCGAGCAATGCGACAGCTGCCAGCGTCAAGAGTATTGAAACTTCAGTCTCCATTTTTCTCTACCCCGCCTTAGCCGCGTACGATCAGTGGATCTTGTTGTAATGTCACCGGCCGTGCATCAGGTGAGTACCCGAATAGACGAACCAGTAGTCTTCGGTTGTCCTTGACGATGTCGCGAGCGTGAAGTGCCTGGCTGTTATTAATCAATATTGCGGAGTCAGGGCTTGGTAGAAAGTCGTAGGGTTGCTCGTTTTCTAGTAAGGCTTGCAATGTTTGATAAGCCTGTCGTGTTGAATGGCTGGCTTCATGGTGCAATGAGTGTCTATAGCTATTATAGCGGAGGGTAAAATCACCTCTAGAATCGAACTGAAGTATTGAACTTGCGTTCATCCCCTGATGCTCATCGTTAACGAAGCAGTCGCTGCGGGTAAAGCAAAATGACTTGGAAGATAACGCCAGCCCCTCAAGGGCGTTGAGTTTTGAAATTGCATTGCGTACGGGTATCACTTGCGTCGGTTCCCGTAATGGATTCCATCTTGCACTCAGGATCAATGCGCTTGGGGCTGGGGAATGCTCACCTTCGCACTGAACCGAGCAGGTATAGGGAGGTTCAGTGTGCGGACCTAGCTGAACGCCTGCATGGGAACTCAGTTCCGCGTGATGGTGGCTAAATTCATTCGGCAGCGATCGTTCTCCACCGCCTTTGAAATTACCAACAATTCGTACTTGCATGCCGCCATTGTCGATATCGAAAGCGAATGAGCGGTAGTCGACAAGGTTCAAAAGAATCTGGTTTCGTGATGCCATATAGAGGATTGCGGGGTCGGTTTTCAGAGTTTCAATGTCTGCCAGGCACTTTGGTACAGGGTCGGCATGGGGGGCTTCCATTGCCGCGAATTCAAGTGCTGCCGCTTTTCCGGAGGCAAATATTTCAAGCGATTCGAGTTGTACATCGTCCAGTGAGCTTTTCAATATTTGTGCCTGGCAGGCAGATAGTGCAGCAGCGCCTGCGGCATCTGGGCCGCCGATGGCGGCAGTTTGTCTGGAGCCGTGATCAAGTATGCTGGCTTGAAGTTTACTGAATGTGAGATGGAGGATCTCGGGTCTGGCTTTAGCGTTTACCCCTGGCATTGTTGTTCTCCTTGTATGTAGGGAAAGGTAAAACTTATTGTTAGGGCGCCGACTATTTAGCCAGATATTTTTTACCGCTGATGTAAGGTCGAGGTCTTGCGAGCTGTGGGGGATGTCCATGGGTCTGGTAGGAATCGTCTTAGGTAGGTAGTGCTGTCAGCCTCAGGGTTGGACTTCCCCGTCTGGAAACCGCAAAATGAACCCTTTCCCTCATCAACCTGTTCGGATCTGCTGACTCTATGCGTATGCGCCTGATGCTGTTGGGTGGTGGCAATGCCCTCGGGCAAGCGCTGATTCGTCTCGGGGCCGAGGAGGACATCGCATTTCTGGCGCCGCGCCCGCCGGAAGACGGCTGGACGCCAGCAAGCCTGACCCAGCTGCTTGACGATCATCGCCCCGATGCGCTGGTCAACCTGGCTTACTACTTCGACTGGTTCCAGGCCGAGTCGGTCAGCGAGCCGCGCCTGGCTCAGCAGGAGCGGGCGGTGGAGCGCTTGGCGGAGCTGTGCCAGCATCACCAGATCACCCTGGTGCAGCCTTCCAGCTACCGGGTGTTCGATGGTTCGCGTGCCACGGCCTATAGCGAAAAAGATGAGCCCGTGCCGTTGGGCCTGCGTGGCCAGGCCTTGTGGCGCATCGAACAGAGCGTGCGTGCGGCCTGCCCGCAGCATGTGCTGCTGCGCTTCGGCTGGTTGCTGGACGAGAGCATCGACGGTGCCCTGGGCCGCTTCCTGACCCGCGCCGAGCAACCGCAGGAGCTGTTGCTGGCCGATGACCGCCGCGGCAACCCGACGCCGGTCGACGATGCCGCGCGGGTGATCCTGTCGGTGCTCAAGCAGCTCGATTGCACCGCGCCGCTGTGGGGCACTTACCACTACGCCGGTAACGAGGCGACCACGCCGCTGGCGCTGGGCCAGGCGATCCTCACCGAGGCCGGGCAGCATCGCCAGCTGGCCGTGCAGGCACCGACCGCGCAGGCGCATGCCGCCCGCCCGGATGCCAGTGAGGAGCCGCAGAACGCGGTGCTGGCCTGCAAGAAAATCCTTCATACCTTCGGCATCAAGCCGCGTGCCTGGCGCGCCGGCCTGCCGCCTCTACTGGACCGATTCTACCGCCATGGCTGACGCCCCCATCCTGATCACCGGCGGCGCCGGCTTCATTGGCTCCCACCTGTGCGATGCGTTGCTGGCTAAAGGCTACGCGGTGCGTGTGCTCGACGACCTTTCCACTGGCAAGCGCGACAACCTGCAACTGGGCAACCCGCGCCTTGAGCTGGTCGAGGGTGATGTTGCCGATGCCGCATTGGTGCAGCGCGCCGCGGCAGGTTGCAGCGCTGTGGTTCATTTGGCCGCGGTGGCTTCGGTGCAGGCTTCGGTCGAAGACCCGGTAAAGACCCACCAGAGCAATTTCATCGGCACCCTCAATGTCTGTGAGGCCATGCGCCTGCAGGGTGTGCGCCGGGTGCTGTTCGCCTCCAGCGCGGCGGTGTACGGCAATAACGGCGAAGGCCAGTCGATTGCCGAGGAGACGCCCAAGGCACCGCTGACCCCCTATGCGGTGGACAAGCTGGCCAGCGAGCAATACCTGGACTTCTACCGCCGCCAGCATGGGCTGGAGCCGGTGGTGTTCCGCTTCTTCAACATCTTCGGGCCGCGCCAGGACCCTTCGTCCCCGTACTCCGGGGTGATCAGCATTTTCAGTGAGCGGGCCACCCAAGGGTTGCCGATCACGGTGTTCGGCGACGGCGAGCAAACTCGGGATTTCCTGTATGTGGGCGACCTGGTGCAGGTGATGGTGCAGGCGCTCGAGCAGCCGCAGGTGGAAGAGGGCGCGGTGAATATCGGCCTGAACCAAGCGACTTCGCTGAACCAGTTGCTCAAGGCGCTGGAAACCGTGGTCGGCAGCTTGCCGCCTGTCAGTTATGGCGAGGCTCGTTCGGGTGACATTCGCCACTCGCGGGCGGATAACCAGCGTTTGCTGGCACGATTCGATTTTCCGCAGCCGACTTCGATGGTCGAAGGGCTGGCGCACTTGCTCGGCAAGGCCTGACTTAGGCCGCTTTGCGGCCCATCGCCGGCAAGCCGGCTCCCACGCTGATTGATGTACTCCGCACCTTGTGGGAGCTGGCTTGCCGGCGATGGGCTGCGTAGCAGCCCTAATGAGACTAACTGACTGGCATCAGGCCTTGGCCGCCCTGCATCGCAGTGGTCAGAACTTGTAGCCAAGGCCGACCATGTAGACCCACGGGTCGACTTCCACGTTGACCTTGGTCTTGCTGTAACCCAGCGCGCTCGGGCCGTCGACGGTGGCCTTGGTGTCGATATCGACGTACCAGACCGAAGCGTTGACCAACAGGTTGTCGGTGAGCATGTAGTCCATCCCCAACTGCCCGGCGATACCGACCGAGTCCTGCAGCTTGAGGTTGCTGAAGCCCTGTTGCTTGCGCGCGCTGCTCAGGTCTTCGTCGAAGAACAGGGTGTAGTTGATGCCGATGCCAGCGTACGGCTGGAAGCGCGAGTTCGGTGCCATCGGGTAGTACTGCAGCGACAGGGTCGGTGGCAGTTGCTTGATGTCGGCCAGCTTGCCGTCCAGGCCGCCACCCAGGCCCTTAACGCCCACGGTGTGCTGGAACGGCGTGGCCGCCAGCAGTTCAAGGCCGACGTGGTCGGTGAGCATGTAGGCGAAAGTCAGGCCCAGTTGGGTGTCGCTGTCCAGGGTCGCCTTGGTGCCCGACACCTTGTTGCCGTCGAACTTCAGGTCGCCGCTGCTTTCGTTCGGGGCGGTGGTGATCGCGCCTGCGCGCAGGATCATGTCTCCCGCCTGGTAGGCGTGGGCGGCAGGGGCGGCGAGCGCAAGGGCCACAAGTGAGGCGCCGAGCAAGGACTTGTTCATGGAAGCTCCGAAAGGACGTGAGTAATCAAGTTGTCCAATGGTACGGAGCCGTCTAAACCGAATGTTTGACCCAGCTCAAAGAACTGCGTTCACGAAGTAGAAACAGTTCTCACTTCAGCTCATAAACGTATATTTTCTCGGCTTCCATCTGGTAGCCGGCGTCGGCCAGTTCGCTGCTGGAGGCTCTGACGTGCAGCTTTCCTTCAATCCAGTAGGGCTGGTACAGGTCTTCGACGCGTACGCCCATTTCGCTGAAGATATGCACGATCTGGTTGGGCGGCGGTGGCGGTACATGGATACAGGCGCCGTAGTAGGGCACTAACAGGAACTCGGTAGTGCGACCTTCTTCGCTGACTTCCAGTGGCACGATATAGCCGGGAAGTTTGATTTGCTGGCCGTCCAGGTCCTTGACCACCGGCGCATCGGGCGCTTGCTGGCGCGCCGCTGGGGCTGACTCAGCGGACAGGGCGCTGCTCAGTTGCGACATGTCGTGTAGCGGGGCGAGTTGCGGCGGGATGATCGGCGCGCCTTCCGGGATCAGTGCAGGCCAGTCGAGTTCGCGGGGTTCGGCCGCCCAGGTGGGGGCGGCGAGCATCAGCAGGGATAAAAACAGCGCGCGGAACATGGCGTTTTCTCAGAGGTGAATCGACAACCCATCGGCCAGCGACTGCCGGTAAGCGCGCCAGGCCGGCACGCTGCCCATCAGCAGCGCTGCGCCGAGGATGATAGCAAGCAGCGTCCACTCGTGCGTGCTGGGCCAGGCCAGCGGCAGGTATAGGCCGTAGTTGGCCTGAACGTAGCCTTGGGCGAGGGCGATGCCGGCATACAGCAGGCCAAGCCCGGCAACGATACCGGCACTTGCCAGTGCCAGCGCTTCAAGCACCAGCAACCCGGCAATGTGCCAAGGCCGGGCCCCCACCGAGCGCAGAATCGCCATTTCCCGGCGACGTTCGTTGAGGCTGGTGAGAATGGCCGTGAGCATGCCGATCAAACCGGTCAACACGACGAACAGCGAGACCACGAACAACGCCTGTTCGGCCGTACCCATCAGGCTCCACAACTCCTGCAGCGCTACCCCGGGCAAGATCGCCAGCAGCGGCTCGCTGCGGTATTCATTGATCTCGCGCTGCAGGCTGAAGGTGGCGATCTTGCTGTTCAGGCCCAGCATGAACGCGGTGATCGCGGCGGGCTGAAGGTCCATGGCGCGAGCCTGTTCGGCGCTGATGCGCCCGGCACCACGGGCAGGCACGCCGTTATGCCAGTCGATATGGATCGCCTCCATGCCCGCCAGGCTGATGTGCAGCGTGCGGTCGACAGGTGTGCCGGTGCGTTTGAGCACGCCGACCACGGTGAACGGCTTGTCGTCGTGTTTGACCAGGCTGATTGCCGCCACGCCATGGGCAAGCACCAGCTTGTCGCCAAGCCTGTAGTGCAGCGCCTCGGCCACCTCGGCCCCCAGCACCACCTCGAACGGGTCGCTGGCGAACTCACGGCCTTGGCTCAGCTCCAGGTGCTGCCGGCGACCGTACTGGTAATGGCTGAAGTATTCACCGGTGGTGCCCATTACCCGGTAGCCGCGGTGCGAGTCGCCGAGCGAGATGGGAATCGCCCACTTCACCCGTGGGTCCTGGGCGTAATGCTGGTAACTGTCCCAACGGATATTGTTGGTGGCGTTGCCGATGCGGAACACCGAATACAGCAGCAGGTTTACCGAACCCGAGCGGGCGCCGACGATCAGGTCGGTGCCGCTGATGGTGCTGGCGAAACTGGCGCGTGCTTCGGTGCGCACACGTTCCACGGCCAGCAGCAGGCATACCGACAAGGCGATGGCGAAGGCAGTGAGAAACGCCGTGAAACGGCGATTGGCCAGGCTGGCCAGGGCAAGGCGAAGCAGGTACATCAGGCCTCCCGGGGCGTGGCTGCGCGGTTGAGTTCGGCCAGTGACAGATGACGGTCGAACAGCGGTGCCAGGCTCTGGTCATGGCTGACGAACAACAGGCTGGAGCCGGCGGCGCGACATTCATCGAACAGCAGGCGGATGAACGCCTCGCGGGTGTCGGCATCCAGTGCCGAGGTCGGTTCGTCGGCAATGACCAGCTCGGGTTGGCCGATCAATGCTCGGGCAGCGGCTACCCTTTGTTGCTGGCCGATCGACAGGCTGTCGGCGCGGCGGGCAAGCAGTGCCGGGTCGTTCAGGCCCAGATGGGCAAGCAGCTCGCTGGCAGCTTGGTCGACACTGCCGTGGCGTTGGCGGGCGCGGTCGGCCCGGCTGTGCGAAAAGCGGCAGGGCAGTTCGACGTTTTCCCGTACCGAGAGGAACGGCAGCAGGTTGAACTGCTGGAAGATATAACCGGTGTGATCGACCCGAAAGCGGTCGCGGGCGCCCTGGCCAAGGCTGCCGAGATCCTGGCCGAGCAACTGGATACGGCCCTGGGCTGGCACGTTCACCCCGCCCAGCAGGCCCAGCAAGGTGGTCTTGCCACTGCCGCTGGGGCCCTTGAGGAACAGGGCCTCGCCTGCTTCCAGGCGAAACGCGGGTATATCCAGCAATGGCGGCTGCCCTGGCCAGGCGAACACCAGGTCTTGCAGCGCGATCAACGGCAGGCTCATTCAGAACGCGACCACGGCCTTGGCAGGCGAGGTTTCCAGGCCTTTCTGGCCGTTCGGGCCGATCAACTGCACATTGATTTTCTGCGTGGCGGGGAAGGTCTTGAACAGCGGTGTGAGGTCGAGCTGAGAGAGTTTTTCCGGGGCGGAGCATTTGAGCTGATAGTGCGCACTGATGTCGCTGTGCTGGTGGCCATGCTCATGTTCATCACCGTCGTCATCTTTTGCCGCATCACCGAACAGTGGGCTCTCCAGCTCCTGAGCATCTTCCTTGCAGCCAGCAGCCGCTGCCAGGCCAAACAGCTTCAGAGGTTGCTCGAGCTGCTGGCGCACGGCGGCGACCTTGGCTTTGTCGGCATCACTGCTGGCGCTGTGTTCAAAGCCGACCAGGTTCATTGCCGGGCTGTCCAGCTCCAGCTCAAGGGTGTTGCCGTCGAGCACTACATTGAGCTTGGCCACACCGTGCTCATGCGCCCCGAGCGTGCCGTGGGCGTGATCATGGTCATGGTCATGGCCTTCGTGGCCATGAGCCACGGCCAGTGGCAGCAGTGCGAAGGGCAGGGCGAGCAGCAGGCGACGCATGGACGACTCCAGAAGCAGACGGGGAATGATTTGGTAATGTTATAACAACTTTTCTCTGTCCCGCCAGCCTGCGTGGTGAAGGTTTCATGTTGTTGTAGCATGAGGGTATTGAACGCGCCTGAAGGAATGCATCGTGAGAATTCGTGGACAGATTGGTGACTGGCCGGTGGACCTGAGCATTGAGCTGGAGCCCGAAGAGTGGGCGCAGTTGGGGCGGCAGCTTGAAATGCCTGTGGCGGCCGAAACGGTATCGCAGGCTATAGCAGCAGCGCCGCGCCAGGATGACGGGCAGTGGACGGCTGCGCGGGAGGTGCTGCGTCAGGCGGGGCAGATGAACGGGCCAGAATTGCTGGACCGGTTGGAAGGGCTGGCGGGTAGTACGGCGGCGGGCAAGCGGCTGCTGGTGCGGTTGCGACACAGCAGTGAGGTGAAGGTGGAAAGTGGCGCGGATGCGCCGGTGTATCACTGGATCGGGTAAAGCTGTAGGCCTGTGTTGCCCCGCAAGCGAGGGCATGGCCCTCGCCTGTTGGGCGAATCAGAACATGGCCGAAGACAGCCTGCGGCGGTAAACAGCCACCAGCGGATGGTCGCCACCGAGCAGGTCGAACACTTGCAGCATCGCCTTCTGCGGCAAGCCGTTTTCATAGGCGCGGTTACGCTGGAACAGTTTAAGCAGCCCATCCAGCGCCGCTTCATACTGCTGGCGCGCCAGTTGCTGGATGCACAGCTGGTAAGCCGCTTCATCATCCTGCGGGTTCTGCGCCAGGCGGCTTTTCAGGTCGGCGACTTCCGGCAGGCTGGCGGCCTGGCGAAGGAAGGTCAGCTGCGCTTTGGCACCGGCCAGGGCGGCCTTGTGCTCATCGGTCTTGACCGCGTCCAGCACAACCTGCGCTTCGCCCAGCTCGCCGCGCTCAGCCAGGCAGCGGGCATACAGGATCAGCGCCTCGGCATTGCTGTTGTCTTCCCCCAGCAGGGCCTGCAGCAATGCCTCGGCCTCGGCGAAACGGCTCTCGGCGAACAAGCCTTTGGCTTGCTCCAAGGGCGAGGCGGCCGGTGCGGCAGGCATCTGCACATGAGGCTCGAGCATGGCGCGGATCGCCGACTCCGGCTGCGCGCCGGCAAAGCCGTCGACCGGCTGGCCATCCTTGAACAGCACTACTGTGGGCAGGCTACGAATCCCGAACTGGGCAACGACTTGCTGCTCAACGTCGCAGTTGATCTTGGCCAGCAGCAGCTCGCCCTGATAACCCTCGGTGATTTTCGCCAGCAGTGGCATCAGCGCCTTGCAGGGCGCGCACCACTCTGCCCAGAAGTCCACGAGGACCGGCTTGTGGAAGGAGTTTTCGATCACCAGTTGCTGAAAGTTGGCATCGGTGGCATCGAAGATAAACGGTGTTTCCTGGCTCATCGTGACTCTCGCAAATCCGTGAATGGCACCACTATAAAGGCTCGCGGCTGGCGTGGTACAGGCTGACCCGGCGGAATTCGTGCGGCTCGGCCAGGTCCGGCAGGGTCAGTGCTTCAAGCACGCCCAACTGCTGGTAAAGCGGGTGGCTGAAATCGCGTACTCGGGAGTCTGCCACCAGCGCCTGGCGACCGCGGCCGAGGAAGGCATCGAGCAGCGGCAGATTGGCGCGGTCGTACAGCACATCGGCAACCAGAATCAGGTCGAAACGGTCGTCTTCGGCGAAGAAGTCATTGCTGTAACTGAGCTCGACCCCGTTCAGCTCGGCATTGGCGCGGCTGGCATCGAGTGCCAGCGGGTCGAGATCGCAGGCCACCACTTCCAATGCACCGGCGCGCGCTGCAGCAATGCCGGCGATACCGGAACCGGCGCCAAAGTCCAGCACGCGCTTGCCGGCCACCCATTCAGGGTGCTCGGCCAGGTAGCGGGCCATGGCCAGGCCGCTGGCCCAGCAAAAGCTCCAGTACGGTGGGTCGTCGAGAATGCGCCGGGTTTCTTCGCTGCTGAAGGCGCGGTCCATGTTCTGATCGTCGATCAACCAGAGTTTGAGCGTACACCCCGGCAGTTCACTGACGACCAGCCGCGCTTCGCCGATCAGGCCGCTGAGGGCCTGTTGCAAGGCAAGCGGCGCCACCTAAGGCGCCTTCTTGAAACGCAGCGGGCCTGTGGCTTGAGTCTGGGCCTGGGTGATGCGCACGGGCGGCAGGTGCATGATCAGTTGGCCCGACTGGCTGGCGCGGCCACGCAGTTCGACCCGAGCCCCGGCCGGGAAGACCTCCGGGTTGAAGCGCAGGCGGTAGGGCAGCGCCTGGCCGGTCCCGGTCAGGGTGCTGCTGGCCAGAAGCTGTTGCGGCCGGTCGCGCTCGTCGATGACCAGCAAGGCCAGCTCCACGTCGGCACCGCGGGGGATTTCCAGCAAGGTACCGCTCAGTTCGCGTTGATAGGCGGGCAGCGGGCCCAGCGGTTCGGCCTTTTTCGCCACCTTGGCGGGCGCAGGTGCCGGGGCTGGCTCGGTCTTCGGCCGATCGCTGCCACAGGCGGCGAGCAGGGCGGCGCAGCCCAGCACGACGAGCGCTCGATAATGCATGGGGTAGTCCTTCAGGGGCAGATTTACCCTGGATGTTAACCCCTTTGGCTTGTCTTGCCAGTGGGATGCGCTACCATGGCCCTCCCTTTTTTTGTTGCCTGCCACCATGCACTGTCCCTTTTGCGGTGCCAACGACACCAAGGTCATCGACTCGCGCCTGGTCGCCGAGGGCGAACAAGTGCGCCGCCGTCGCGAATGCGTGGCCTGCGGCGAGCGTTTCACCACCTTCGAAACCGCCGAGCTGGTCTTGCCCCGGCTGATCAAGCAGGACGGCACGCGCCAGCCTTTCGACGAAGAAAAGCTGCGTGCCGGCATGCAGCGCGCGCTGGAGAAGCGCCCGGTCAGCGTCGAACGCCTCGAGGCGGCCCTGGCACATATCAAGAGCCGGCTGCGCGCTACGGGTGAGCGCGAGGTCAAGTCGCTGGTGGTGGGTGAGCTGGTGATGGCCGAGCTGCGCAAGCTCGATGAAGTGGCCTACATCCGTTTCGCTTCGGTGTACCGCCGCTTCCAGGACCTCGATGAATTCCGCGAAGAAATCGACCGCCTGGCCCGCGAGCCGGCTAAAGAGTGAGCATGCCGAGCCAGACCGCGATCCTCGACGCCCATTACATGGCCCGTGCCCTGGAGCTTGCCCGCAAGGGTATCTACACCACTCACCCCAACCCGCGCGTGGGTTGTGTGATCGTCCGTGACGGCGAAGTGGTGGGTGAGGGCTGGCATGTGCGCGCCGGTGAACCACATGCCGAAGTGCATGCCCTGCGCCAGGCCGGTGAGCGTGCCCGCGGCGCCTGTGCCTACGTGACGCTCGAGCCTTGCAGCCACCATGGCCGCACCCCACCGTGCGCCGAAGCGCTGGTACAGGCTGGTGTGGCGCGGGTGGTGGCAGCCATGCAGGACCCCAACCCGCAGGTCGCCGGGCAGGGCCTGCGCCGCCTGGCCGAAGCAGGCATCGAAGTCGCCAGTGGTGTGCTCCATGCCCAGGCCCGCGCCCTGAACCCCGGTTTCCTGAAGCGCATGGAGCACGGCTTGCCGTTCGTGCGGGCCAAGCTGGCCATGAGCCTGGATGGCCGTACCGCCATGGCCAGCGGTGAAAGCCAATGGATCACCGGCCCTGCCGCCCGCTCTGCAGTGCAGCGCCTGCGTGCCCGTGCCAGCGTGGTACTGACCAGCGCCGCCAGCGTATTGGCCGACAACGCACGGATGACCGTGCGCGGTGCCGAGCTGGGCCTGGACCCCGACACCACCGCGCTGGCGCTGAGCCGCCCCCCCGTGCGCGTACTGATCGATGGCCGCCTGCGCCTGCCACTGGACGCGCCGTTCTTCAAGGCTGGCCCGGCCCTGGTGGTAACCGCCATGGGGAGCGACCCGCGGTACGCCCAAGCTGGCCACGAGCTGCTCAGCCTGCCGGGCAGCAATGGCCAGGTGGATCTGCTCGCCTTGATGCAGGCGCTTGCAGCGCGTGGCGTCAACGACATCCTGCTGGAAGCTGGCGCAGGCCTGGTCGGCGCTTTTGCCCAATTGGGCCTGATCGACGAGTACCAGCTGTTCGTCGCCGGCACCTTCCTTGGCTCCCAGGCCCGTCCGTTGCTGGACTGGCCTCTGTCGAAGATGAGCGAAGCGCCACGGCTGAAAATCACCGAAATGCGTGCAGTGGGCGATGACTGGCGGGTCACGGCCATCCCTCTGCCGGCGCCCGGCGTATAATGCCGGGCTTGCCCTGCGCAACCCGTTTTTGAGGAAGTCCCCATGTTCACCGGCATCATCGAATCCATCGGCACCATCCGCAGCCTGACCCCCAAGGGCGGTGACGTGCGCGTCTACGTCGAGACCGGCAAGCTCGACCTGGGTGACGTCAAGCTCGGCGACAGTATCGCCGTCAACGGCGTGTGCCTGACCGCCGTCGAACTGCCGGGCGATGGCTTCTGGGCCGACGTCAGCGTCGAGACCCTCAAGCGCACCGCTTTCATCGACCTCAAGAGCGGCAGCAAGGTCAACCTGGAGAAGGCCCTGACCCCGACCACCCGCCTGGGCGGCCACCTGGTCAGCGGCCACGTCGACGGTGTCGGCGAAATCATCTCGCGCAGCGATAGCGCTCGCGCCATCCAGTTCCGCGTGCGTGCACCCAAGGAGCTGGCCAAGTACATTGCCCACAAGGGTTCGATCACCGTCGACGGCACCAGCCTGACGGTCAATGAGGTCAATGGCGCCGAGTTCGAGCTGACCATTGTCCCGCACACCCTGTCCGAAACCATCATGGCCGACTACCGCGCAGGGCGTCGGGTCAACCTTGAGGTCGATTTGCTGGCCCGTTACCTGGAGCGCCTGCTGCTGGGCGACAAGGCTGGCGAACCGAGCAAGGGCAGTGGCATTACCGAAAGCTTCCTGGCCGCCAACGGCTTCTTGAAATCCTGATTGAGAAGGGGGTGCCGCGTGGCGCTCAACAGCATCGAAGAACTGGTCGAAGACATCCGCCAGGGCAAAATGGTCATCCTCATGGATGACGAAGACCGTGAAAACGAAGGCGACATCATCATGGCGGCCGAGTGCTGCCTGCCTGAGCACATCAACTTCATGGCCAAGCACGCCCGTGGGTTGATCTGCATGCCGATGACCCGCGAGCGTTGCGAAATGCTCAAGCTGCCGCTGATGGCGCCGCGCAACGGCTCGGGCTTCGGCACCAAGTTCACCGTGTCGATCGAAGCGGCCGAAGGTGTTACCACCGGCATCTCGGCGGCCGACCGCGCACGCACCGTGCAGGCCGCAGCCGCCAAGGATGCCAAGGCCGAAGACATCGTAAGCCCGGGCCACATCTTCCCGCTGATGGCCCAGCCCGGCGGTACCCTGGCACGCGCCGGCCACACTGAGGCCGCCTGCGACCTGGCGCGCATGGCCGGTTTCGAGCCGAGCGGCGTGATCTGTGAAGTGATGAACGATGACGGCACCATGTCGCGTCGCGCCGAGCTCGAAGTGTTCGCCGCCGAGCATGGCCTGAAAATCGGCACCATCGCTGACCTGATCCACTACCGCATGATCCACGAACGCACCGTGCAGCGCGTTTCCGAGCAGCCGATCGAGAGTGAGCTGGGTGAGTTCAACCTGGTCACCTACCGCGACGCCGTGGAAGGCGATGTGCACATGGCCCTGACCTTGGGCAAGGTCTGCGCCGAAGAACCGACCCTGGTGCGTGTGCACAACATGGACCCGCTGCGCGACCTGCTGCTGGTCAAGCAGCCTGGCCGCTGGAGCCTTCGCGCCGCCATGGCCGCGGTTGCCGAGGCCGGCAGCGGCGTGGTGCTGTTGCTGGGCCACCCACTGGATGGCGACGTGCTGCTGGCACATATCCGCGAAAGCGCAGGCGATGCACCGACCAAGGCACCGACCACCTACAGCACTGTGGGTGCCGGTTCGCAGATCCTGCGTGACCTTGGCGTGCGCAAGATGCGCCTGATGAGTTCGCCGATGAAATTCAATGCGATATCCGGATTCGATCTGGAAGTTGTAGAATACGTGCCCTCCGAGTGACTTGAGGCGGCGCTTGCGCCCTCACGCTCGAGTCCAAACCCTCCCGAGGCCGCCAGAGCGCGGCCTCGCTCTTGAAGATGAGAACATCGGAATGACCCTGAAGACCATCGAAGGTACCTTCATTGCCCCCAAAGGTCGCTATGCTTTGGTGGTTGGCCGCTTCAACAGCTTCGTCGTAGAAAGCCTGGTGAGCGGTGCCGTTGATGCCCTGGTACGCCACGGTGTCAGCGAAAGCGACATCACCATCATCCGTGCCCCGGGCGCGTTCGAAATCCCGCTGGTGGCTCAGAAAGTCGCCCAGCAAGGTGAATACGACGCGATCGTCGCCCTGGGCGCAGTGATCCGTGGCGGTACCCCGCACTTCGAATACGTGGCGGGCGAATGCACCAAGGGCCTGGCCCAGGTGTCCATGGAGTTCGGTGTGCCGGTGGCCTTCGGTGTCCTGACCGTCGACTCCATCGAGCAAGCCATCGAGCGTTCCGGCACCAAGGCCGGCAACAAAGGTGCTGAAGCTGCCCTGTCCGCTCTGGAAATGGTCAGCCTGCTGGCGCAGTTGGAGGCCAAGTGATTAGCGACGAAAGCGATCGTTTCAACCCGCGCGATCCAAAACCTGCGGATGCCGGCAAGCCATCGAAGAGCGCCAAGCGCCGCGAAGCCCGCAAGCTCGCGACCCAGGCCCTGTACCAATGGCACATGGCTCAGCATTCGCTGAACGAGATCGAAGCGCAGTTCCGGGTCGATAACGATTTTACCGATGTAGATGGCGCCTATTTCCGCGAAATCCTGCATGGGGTTCCGGCCATCAAGAGCGAAATCGACAGCGCGCTGAAACCGTGCATGGACATCGCCCTGGAAGAGCTCGACCCGGTCGAACTGGCCGTATTGCGCCTGTCCACCTGGGAGTTCATCAAGCGTGTCGATGTACCGTATCGCGTTGTGATCAACGAAGGCGTAGAGCTGGCCAAGGTCTTCGGCGCCACTGACGGCCACAAGTTCGTCAACGGCGTGCTGGACAAGCTGGCACCTTCGCTGCGCGAAGCAGAAGTCAAGGCGAACAAGCGCTGATCCTGGCGCTGTCGAGCCATGGGTGAGTTCGAGCTGATCAACCATTACTTCGCCGCCGCGCCCTGTGCGCAGGGCGGTGAGGGCGTGGCGCTGGGCATTGGCGACGACTGCGCCTTGCTCGAGCTTGCCCCGGGCGAGCAGTTGGCGGTGTCTACCGACACCCTGGTTGCCGGGGTGCACTTCCCGACGGTCTGTGACCCGCGCTTGCTGGGGCAGCGCTCACTGGCCGTGGCGGCCAGCGACCTTGCAGCCATGGGCGCCAATGCCATCGGCTTCACCCTTGCCCTCACCCTGCCCGACGTTGGTCCCGACTGGCTCGCCGCCTTTGCCGACGGCCTCAGCCGCATGGCCCAGCGTTGCCGCATGAGCCTGATTGGTGGCGACACCACTCGCGGCCCCTTGAGCATCACCGTCACTGTTTTGGGCAGCGTCCCGGCTGGCCAGGCCCTGCGCCGCAGCGGTGCCCGGCCGGGTGACCTGCTGTGTGTGGGGGGCGTGCTGGGCAAGGCAGCCGGTGCGTTACCGTTGGTGCTGGGCGAGCGGGAAGCGCCTGCCGAGCAGGCCGAGCCCCTGCTGGCCCACTACTGGTCGCCGCTGCCTCAACTCGGCCTGGGCCAGCGCTTGCGCGGGCGGGCGACGGCGGCGCTGGACATTTCCGATGGCCTGCTTGCCGATTGTGGGCACATCGCCAAGGCCTCTGGCGTCGCCCTTGAGGTGAACCTGGCGCAGGTGCCAGTGTCTCCTGCACTAGAGGCCTTTCTCGGCCGCGACGCGGCGGTGCAAGCGGCGCTCACCGGTGGCGACGATTACGTATTGGCGTTCACCCTGCCGCCTGAGGCGCTTTCATCCCTGGCGGACGCCGGCGTACATGTCGTCGGCCGAGTGCTCCAAGGGCAGGGCGTGACCCTGCGTGACCCCCAGGGCCAGGACATCACCCCCGTACAGCGGGGCTATCAACACTTTAGGGAGACACCGTGACCGACCACCCCAACCAGGTGCCTGCGGAGTTCGTTCCGCCATCGGTCTGGCGCAACCCGTGGCACTTCATCGCTTTCGGCTTCGGTTCGGGCACGCTGCCCAAGGCACCCGGCACCTGGGGCTCGATGGTGGCCATTCCGTTCATCCCGCTGTGGCAGATGCTGCCCGATTGGGGTTACTGGCTGCTGCTGGGCATCACCATGCTGTTCGGCTTCTGGCTGTGCGGTAAAGTCGCCAATGACTTGCGCGTGCACGACCATGAAGGCATTGTCTGGGATGAAATGGTCGGCATGTGGATCACCCTCTGGCTTGTGCCGCAAGGGTGGCAGTGGATTCTGGCGGGGTTCTTGATGTTCCGCTTCTTCGACATCCTCAAGCCATGGCCGATTCGCTGGATCGATCGCCATGTGCACGGCGGTGTCGGCATCATGCTCGACGATATCCTGGCTGGCGTGTTCGCCTGGCTGGGCATGCAGGTTCTGGTGTGGGCGGTAGGCTGAGACAGGGAGCGCTTTGATGGCCATTCGGACTGTGCTGCTGGCAATTTTGCTCAGCTTTGCCCATGGGGCGCTGGCGGCCGAAGGCGTACCGAAACAGGTCCATCTGGTCAGTGAAGAGTGGTTGGACTACACCAATGCCGATGGTACCGGCGTGGCCTGGGATGTCTTGCGCAAGGTCTTTGAGCCTGCCGGCGTCAAGGTGGTGGCAAAGAGTGCCCCTTACAGCCGTGCCGTCGGGCTGGTCAAACGCGGCGAGGCCGATGCCTGGGTCGGTTCCTACAAGGATGAGAACGACGACAATCTCTACCCGCGTTGGCACTTCGACATGGACCACATCTATGCGCTGGGGCTTGCCAGCAAACCGGTGCCTACCCTGGAGACCGTTGGTCAGTATCGCTTGGCCTGGGTGCGTGGCTACGATTACGGCAGCTACCTGCCGAACGTAAAGGAGTCGCGCGAGATTCAGCGCCGCGAAGGCATCCTGCCAATGCTTGAGCATGATCGCGTGGACTTCTACATCGATGCGCTGACCGAAGTTGACTACGTGCTTGGCCAAACCTCTCAGCCAGAACGGTTCCGGCGGACCCATGTCGCCGAACTGCCGTTGTACCTGGCCTTTGCCCGCAACGAGCACGGCAAGGTCCTGCGTGAACTGTTCGACAGACGCATGGCTGAACTGGTACGCAGCGGCGAGTTGAAGCCTATCTTCCAGCACTGGAAACAGCCGTATCCCTTTACTGCCGACAGCAAGCCTCAATAGCACCAAGGGCTGCCACAGGTTAACCGAACATCGAACTTTTCGATCTTAACCCACGGTATTCAGCCAGCGCACAGGCGCTGACCTGCTGATACAATCGCTTCACGAGAATTTTCCTACTTATCCAGGAGCACAACGTGCCCGTCGTCTTTGTTGCCGCCTCTAAACTCCCGACCCCCTTCGCGACTTTCACCATGCATGGTTTCCTCGACGAAGCCACCGGCCGTGAGCACGTGGTGCTCAGCCTGGGTGACATCGCCGACGGTGAGCCGGTGTTGGGGCGCCTGCACTCCGAGTGCCTGACTGGCGATGCCCTGTTCAGCCAGCGTTGCGACTGTGGCTCGCAACTGGAAGCCGCCCTGCAGGCCATTGCCCGTGAAGGGCGCGGCGTGCTGCTTTACCTGCGTCAGGAAGGCCGTGGTATCGGCCTGCTGAACAAGATCCGCGCCTATGAGTTGCAGGATGGTGGTGCCGACACTGTAGAGGCCAACGAGCGTCTGGGGTTCGCTGCCGACCAGCGTGATTACGCGATCTGCCTGCCGATGCTCGAGCACCTGGGCGTGAAATCGCTGCGCCTGATGACCAACAACCCGCGCAAGGTCAAGGCGCTGACCGACATGAACATCAAGGTTGCCGAGCGCGTGCCGCTGCATACCGGGCATAACCCGCACAACCGTTACTACCTGGCGACCAAGGCCGACAAGCTTGGCCACATGCTGGGTAACGAACACCAGGGTGAGGTCCCCCAGGCGTGACCCGCAGCGAGGTGAAGCGGCGCCTGGCGCTGGCCTGGTGGCAATACCTGGCGGTTGGCCTGGTGCCGCTGCCGGTGATGGCCTGGGCCTTTGGCGGTGGTGATGCGCTGATCCCGGTGCTGGCGATGCCGCTGTTCATCGCCGGTGCGGCAACCATGTTCCTCAGCCTGCCGCGTTTCGGCGCCTACAAGCGTGCTTTGATCGCCACCTCCAAGTTGCTTGGCACGGCTGAAGAGCCGGCTGCCTGGATCGAGTTGGCCCGGGTGCGGCGCATGGCCATGCTGTTCGCCTGTTTCCCTGCCTGGGTCGCCGCGCTGTCGGTGCTGGTAGGGCTCGAAGCTGTGCCGCAAATCCTCTTGGCGTTATCCACAGTGGTGGTGCTTTACCTCTACCGCATCCCGCGTCAGCTGGGGTGATGCGCCGCCTGCTCTGCCTGCTGGCGCTGCTGGCCTGCACCGTCCAGGCTGGCGAGCCTCTGCGCGTGGTCAGCCTTGCGCCTTCGATGAGCGAAATCATGCTTGAGCTGCAGGCCGATGACCTGCTGGTAGGCATGCTCGACGGCGGCGAGCGCCCAGCGGCGCTGCGTAACCTGCCTTCGGTAGGGCGCCAGGGGCAACTGGACATGGAACGCCTGCTCAGCCTCAGGCCTGACCTGCTATTGCTCTGGCCCGGCAGCGTGGCACCGGCCCAGCGCGATCAGCTTACGCGCCTGGGTATCGCGACCTACAGTGCAGAACCCCACGACCTTGAGCAACTGCTTGAACAGATCGAGGCCATTGCCGTGCGTGTAGGGCGGGCAGAGCAGGGGCGGCAGTATGTGGGAGGCCTGCGTGAACGGTTGCGGCAACTGCGTCAGCACTATCGGCGTGAACAGCCGCTACGGGTGTTCTATCAGGTCTGGGACCGGCCGCTGTACACCTTGGGTGGGCGACAGGTGGTGAGTGATGCCTTGGCGGTGTGTGGGGCGCGCAATATCTTTGCCGACCTGAGCCAGCCGGCACCGCAAGTGAATGTGGAATCAGTGCTGATGCGCGATCCGCAGGTGATTCTGGCTGGCGACCAGGGGCAGTTGGCAAGCTGGAAGGCCTGGCCAGATTTGGGCGCTGTGGCCGGTGATCGTCTGCTGGTGGTGCCGGACAAGGGCCTGGAGCGGCCCAGCGGGCAGATGATCGAAGCCACCGCCCGCTTGTGTGCGCTGCTCGAAGCTAAAGCGCCGGCGTCCAGGTGACGCTGAACAGGGCCGTGCGGCCCTCTTCGCGGTAGCCGTAGCTGGCGCCATCGTAGCTGTACAGCGCACGGCTGTAGCCTTTGTCCAGCAGGTTATCCAGCTTTAGTTCCAGCTTCAGCTCGTCGGTCGCTGCCCAGCTGCTGCGCAGGCCCAGCAAGCCATAGCCGCCGAGGCGGTTGCGGTTGGCCTCGTCGTCGTAACTGGCGCTGACGGCCTGCCAGCTGCCTCCTACCGTAAAACGCTCGAATTGACGGTCCAGGTCCAGGCTCAAGGTGCGCCTTGCGCGGCGGGCGAGGGTGTGGCCGCTGTCACGATCACGTGGATCGATCAACGCCAGGCCCAGCTGGCTGCGCCATTGGCCCCACTGTTGCTCCAGTGCCATTTCCACGCCGTTGATACGCGCAGAGGCCACATTACGCGGGATCGAGTCCTGGCCAAAGATAATCGCATCGCGCAGGTCAGTACGGTACAGCGAAGTTTCCAGGCGGCTGTCGCGGCTGAGCTGGCTGCGCCATTGCAGCTCGAAACTTCTGGAGTGCTCCGGGTCCAGCTGCGGGTTGCTGTACTGCGGGTAGTACAAGTCGTTGAAGGTCGGCGCACGAAAGCCTTCGGTGTAGGACAGCAGCACATCGTTGTGCGTATTCAGCGGCACGGTCAGGCTACCGCTCCACGTGGTCTGGCCGCCAAACTGCTGGTTCTCGTCGCGGCGCACGCCCAGTTCGGTAGAGACGTGCTCGCCGCGGAAGCGATGCTGGATGAAGGCGGCGCGGTTCCAGCGGCTGTCTTCGCTGAACTCAGTGCTGGCGTGCACGCGGTCCTCGTACCAGTCGCCGCCGATCAACAGGTTCTGCCGCTCGCTCAGGGCCAGGTCGTTCTGCCACGTGACCTGGTCGCGATAGGTGTTGAACACCGAGCGCTCGTCACTGAGTTTGTCGCGCTTGTCGTCGCGGTTTTCGCCATGGCCCAGCTCCAGGCGTGAATGCCATATGTCATTGAGCTGAGCATCGAAATACGTACCCAGGCTGCTGACGCTGAAGTCGGTGTAGGGCTTTTGCCCGAAGCTTTCGAAGGTTACCGGGTCGAAGCCACCGAACGGATTGTCGTACTCACTGCGCCCTCGGCTGTCGAGCAGGTTCAGGCCGGTTTCGAAACGTTCGCCAAAGGTGTGGCTCAGGCTCAGGTTGAACGACTTGTTGCGGTAGGCGTCATGATCGCCGTCGCTGGCGAAGGACGGGCCGGTCGAGTCGATGCCTGCCGTTTCGTCCAGGCTGGCGCCCAGGTTGAAGCGGGTCGCGCCCTCGCCTCCGGACAGGCCCAGGCTGCGTTGCCAGGTCTGGTTGCTGCCTGCCGCCATGCGCAGGCGCGGCTGCAGGCCCGTGCCGTTGCTGCGACGGGTGAAGATCTGAATGACACCGCCGATGGCATCGCTGCCGTAGATCGCCGAGCGTGAGCCGCGCAGCACTTCGACACGCTCGATCTGGTCGACGTCGAGAAACTGCAGGCCGCTGTCGCCCGAGGTGGCGTTGGCGATGCGCACACCGTCGACCAGCACCAGGCTCTGCGCGGCCTTGGTGCCGCGGATGAAGATACCCGGCAGGCTACCGCGGCCACCGGTGGGCGCGACTTGCACGCCGGGCACGCGGGCGAGCAGGTCGGTGACGCTGGTCGGTTGCAGGCGGTCGATGTCGTTGCGGGTGAAAACGGTGTTGGCGGCGCTGGTGGCGGTGCGTGATTCGACTTGGCGGTTGGCGCTGATCAGCACGTCGGGGAGCTTCAGGGCGTCGTCGCGTTCGGCGGCCAGAAGCGGCAGGGGCAGGCAGAGCAGGGTGGCGAAGGTTGAGGTTTTCATGGGCAGTACCAGTTTGCGAGGGCTACGCCCTCGATCGCGACACAAGGCCGCTCCTACAGGATTCCGCGGTCCTGTGTAGGAGCGGCCTTGTGTCGCGATGGGCCGCAAGGCGGCCCCAGGGATTACAGGCCGAGCCTGGCCATGCGGGCCTTCACCGAAGCTTCGATGCCGGCCGCATCCAGCCCACATTCAGCCAGCATCTGCGCAGGCTTGGCGTGCTCGACATAGATATCCGGCAGGCCCAGGTGCAGCAGCGGCTTGATCACGGCCTGGCTGGCCAAAAACTCACCCACCGCAGCCCCCGCACCGCCCATGATGGCGTTCTCTTCGAGGGTCACCAGCAGCTCATGACTGCCTGCCAGCTCCAGCACCAGTGCCTCGTCCAGCGGCTTGACGAAACGCATGTCGACCACGGTGGCGTTGATTTGCTCGGCAACCTGCAGGGCTTCGGCCAACTGCACGCCAAACACCAGCAAAGCGACCTTTTCGCCCTGACGACGGATGACGCCCTTGCCGATTTCCAGCGGTTCCAGGTCGCCACTGATCGGCGCGTTGGGGCCGGTGCCGCGTGGGTAGCGCACCGCTGCCGGGCCGTTGTACAGGTGGCCGGTGCTGAGCATCTTGCGCAGTTCGTTCTCGTCGCTGGGCGTCATCACCAGCATGCCCGGGATGCAGCGCAGGTACGACAGGTCGTAGCTGCCCGCGTGGGTTGGGCCGTCTTCGCCGACCAGGCCTGCCCGGTCAATGGCGAACAGGACGTCGAGGTTCTGTACCGCCACGTCGTGGATCAGCTGGTCGTAGGCGCGCTGCAGGAAGGTCGAGTAGATCGCGACCACCGGCTTGCTGCCTTCGCAGGCCATGCCTGCCGCCAGCGTCACGGCATGCTGCTCGGCGATGGCCACATCGAAGTAGCGCTCGGGGTAACGCTCACTGAAGGCAACCAGGTCGGAGCCTTCCTTCATTGCCGGGGTGATGCCCACCAGGCGGTTGTCGGCAGCGGCCATGTCGCACAGCCACTGGCCGAATACCGCAGAGTACTTCGGCCCGCTGGCCTTCTTCGGCGCGGCCGGCTTGTCGGCAGGCTCGAGCTTGGTGATGGCGTGGTAGCCGATCGGGTCGATCTCGGCCGGCGCGAAGCCTTTGCCCTTCTTGGTCACCACGTGCAGGAACTGCGGGCCTTTGAGGTCACGCATGTTGCGCAGGGTGGCGATCATGGTCGGCAGGTCGTGGCCATCGATCGGACCGATGTAGTTCCAGCCCAGCTCTTCGAACAGGGTGCCGGGTACCAGCATGCCCTTGGCGTATTCCTCGGTGCGGCGGGCAATCTCCCAGGCACCTGGCAGGCGCGACAGCACCTTCTTGCTGCCCTCGCGCATGCTTGCGTAGGTGCGGCTGGAAAGAATCTTGGCCAGGTAATTGGACAGCCCGCCAACGTTGCGCGAGATCGACATGTCGTTGTCGTTGAGAATGACCAGCATGTCGGCGTTGACTTCCTGGGCGTGGTTCAACGCCTCGAACGCCATACCGGCTGTCAGGGCACCGTCACCGATCACTGCAATCGACTTGCGCGCGCTGTTCTGCAGGCGGGCGGCAATGGCCATGCCCAGTGCGGCGCTGATCGAGGTGCTGGAGTGGCCGACGCCAAAGGTGTCGTACTCACTCTCGCTGCGGCGCGGGAAGGCGGCGATCCCGTCCTTCTGGCGCAGGCTCAGCATGCGGTTGCGCCGGCCGGTAAGGATCTTGTGCGGGTAGGCTTGATGGCCGACGTCCCACACCAGCCGGTCGTCCGGGGTGTCGAAGACGTAGTGCAGGGCGATCGTCAGTTCGATCACGCCCAAGCCGGCGCCAAAATGCCCACCGGTCTGACCCACGGTGTAGAGCAGCTCCTGGCGCAGCTCGTCGGCCAGGTGCTCAAGGTCGGCTTCGGCCAGCCGGCGCAGGCCGGCAGGCGTGTCAGCGCGGTCGAGCAACGGCGTGACCGGGCGTTCGCGGGGGATCTCTTGAAACGTCGTGGGCATCAGGCGAGTCGTTATAGATGTTAAGACGCGGCAGTTTACCCCATTGTGGGAAAAGTGCCCATTCGACCAGAGGTTGCAGCCCCCTGTGTGCGGGTTTGGAACCAGTGCTTCTTAATGGCGGCGTTCGACGATGTAGCGCGCCAGCGCCCGCAGAGGTTCTGCGTTTTCACCAAACCCTTCAAGTGCGACCAGCGCCTGGTCGCGCAGTTCGATCGCGTAGGCCTTGGCCGCTTCCAGGCCAAGCAGGGCCGGGTAGGTCGGTTTGTCACGGGCGATGTCGGCACCTTGGCGCTTGCCGAGGGTGGCGGTGTCGCTTTCCACGTCGAGGATGTCGTCCTGCACCTGGAATGCCAGGCCAATGGCCTGTGCATACGTCTGCAGGGCGTCCAGCTGCGCCTGCTCGGCGCGGCCGCTGGCCAGTGCGCCAAGGCGCACGCTGGCTTCGATCAGCGCGCCGGTCTTGTGCCTGTGCATGAACTCCAGGGCCTGCTGGTCCAGCTTCACGCCGACCGAGCCAAGGTCGATGGCCTGGCCTCCGACCATGCCGGCAGGGCCTGCAGCTTTGGCCAGGGCCTGGACCATGGCCAGGCGGATGGCGTCGGGCTGCGGGCTCAGCCGGGGGTCGAGCAGGGCGCTGAAGGCCAGGCTCTGCAGGCCGTCGCCGGCGAGGATCGCACAGGCTTCGTCGAAGGCTTTATGGGTGGTCGGCTGGCCACGGCGCAGGTCGTCATCGTCCATGGCCGGCAGGTCGTCGTGCACCAGCGAATAGGCATGGATCAGCTCCACCGCGCAGGCGGCGCCGTTGGCCTGCTCGGCCGGTGCGCCCAGCGCTTGGCAAGCCGCATAGGCGAGTAGCGGGCGCACGCGCTTGCCGCCGTTCATCACGCTGTAGCGCATGGCGGTGTACAGCCGCTCAAGCTCCTTGGTGGGCGCAATGAACAGGGGTTCAAGGGTCGCATCGACGCGCGCCTGGCTGCTGGCCTGGTAGGCGCCGATCATGCCTCTGGCTCCGCATCGAAGGGCTGAGCGGCGAGCTCGCCGTCGCGTTCCAGCAGTATCTGTACTTTTTGCTCGGCCTGGGCCAGGGCGCCCTGGCAATCGCGGGTCAGGGCGATACCTTGCTCGAAGGCGGCCAGCGAGTCTTCCAGCGACAACTCGCCGTTCTCCAGGCGTTCGACCAGCGCTTGCAGGTCGGCGAGGGATTGCTCGAAATCGATGGAGGCTTTTTTGCGGGCCATGGCGACGGGTCTCGGTGGCTGTTCAGAACGGCGCGACACTAGCAGAGCGGGGCGGGGGGAGCAAACTTGAGGGTGGTTTTTCCGGCCCACAGGTACAGCACAATGCCAGAAGGCTGTGCTGAACCTGTTGGAGCCGGCTTGCCGGCGATTGGGCCGCAAAGCGGCCCCGTCGATCAATCAGGCTGGCACAGCTTCCAGCTCCACCATTGCCTCGCGGCAGCGTGCCAGCTCGGCAATGGTCAGCACCGGCAGATTGTACTGGCGGGCATACACCGCCACTTGCTCGCCGCGGGCCATGCTGCCGTCGGGGTTCATCAGCTCGCACAGCACCGCTGCCGGGCGCAGGCCTGCCAGGCGAGCCAGGTCCACCGAGCCTTCGGTATGGCCGCGACGGGTCAGCACCCCACCATCACGCGCCCGCAGCGGGAACACGTGGCCGGGGCTGACGATATGCCGTTGCTGCGCCGTCGAGCGCAGCGCTGCTTCGATGGTGGTGATGCGGTCCTGGGCGCTAACGCCGGTGCTCACACCTTCTGCCGCTTCGATGGTCACGGTGAAGCCGGTGCCATGGCGAGCCTGGTTGTTCGCTACCATCGGTGCCAGTTGCAGGGCATCGACGGTGGCTTCGTCCAGGCACAGGCAGACGATGCCGCTGCAATCGCGAATCATCATGGCCATGGTCTGCAACGACAGGTTTTCGGCGGCGGCAACGATATCTGCTTCGTCCTCGCGGTCGTCATCGTCGAGCAGCAGCACGGGGCGGCCTGCCTGGAAGGCGGCGATGGCAGCGGACACATTGGGGAATTGCTGGTGATGCTTGGGGGACATGAAACGCTCCTCGTGAATGATCGATGAACGTCTCGGGGCGAACAAAATGCGCGCGCAAGGGCGCCCGAATGGCCCTTGCCTGACGCCTTCTTTCATCCGGACTATGACCGTCGGCTCTGGAGTCGCACCAGATCTGCTGACCCCCGGCATGGCCGGGGCGCTCGCGGGCTCATCTTTCGATTTACCGCCGGTGGGGACTTTCACCCCGCCCTGAAGACCGGGCAAGCATACCGCACAGTGCCACCCTGCTGACAAGCCGATGATCTGCGACCTTTGGCGTATCAGGGGTGACAGGCCTGATGGAACGCGTAGGTCTAGCGAGACATATCCTCAATTACTTCTTGCAATGAAGCTGGCAGCATCGGCCCATGCCCCACCCCCTCGAACCGCTCGAAACGCACCTGCAACCCCGGCACCTTGTCCAGGTAAGCCGCCAGCTCGCGCGTCGGCCGCTCTACATCGCCTTGCACCGGTGCGCGCGGGCTCGACGGTTCGTCGCCACCGCGCATGAGCAACAGCGTCGGTCGGTTATTGCCCAAGCGCTGCTGTAGCCCCCGCGCTTGCCGAACAATAGCTCCATCGTGCCACCACAACGACGGGCTGGCCGCCGCATATTCGCTGAACGCTCCAGGCCGAGTGAACAACGCGTGCAACACCGCCAAGCCGCCATAGGAATGCCCCCACAGCGTCTGCCGCTGCGGGTCGATGGGCGCCACACCGGCTACCATCGGCCGCATGCGCTCGGTAAGCAAGTCCAGGAATGCATCCACGCCACCGCTGGGCAGGTGGGTCAGCGGATCGCGCTGTTCTGCAAGCCCGGCAATTGCCGGTGTGTAGTCGTAGGTACGCCCGGTTCGCTCGATGCGCTGCTCGGTCTGATACCCAACCGCCACCAGCAGTGGTGCCTGGCCCGCTGCGAGTTTGCCCAGTTGCGCACTGTCCAAAGCACCGAGTGCGGCATTGCCGTCGAGCATCCACAACACCGGATAACCTGCGGCGGGCGCCGGGCGGTTTGGCTTGCCGACCCACAAGCGGTAATGGCGCTGGCCATCGGCCGAGTCCAGGTCGAGGTGGCTGAAACGATAGGCCAGGTCCTGGCGCTGCAGCAGTGAAGTGTCCATCTTCTGCTCGCGTTGCGGCTGCGCCAGGGCAAGCGGGGCCGCAAGGGCCAACGCCAATGCCAGGGACAGGGTGATCTTGCTCATCAGGCGCCTCATCGATGCTTTGCAAGGAGCGCAAAGCGGGAGAGCCCAGATGATAATCAGTCCTGATTGAGCGTAAAGCGTATTAACTTTCTAAACATTCCTGGGCAACAGGCAGCAACAGGTGCAGGCAAAGGCCGGGATGACCATTGCTGGCCCACAGCCGGCCGCCTTGCAGTTCGACCGCGCGGCGGGCGATGGCCAGCCCCAGGCCGAAACCTGCGCCGCTGTCGGGCAAGCGCTGGTAGGGCTTGAAGATGCGTTCGAGTTCAGCGTGAGGCACGCCGGGACCCTGGTCACTCAGGCGCAAATGCCAGCGGTCGCCCTCACGCCAGCCATCGAGGCTGACCCGGCCATCGGCAGGCGAATGGCGGATGGCATTGCGCATGAGGTTTTCCAGCGCCTGGGCCAGGCTGTCCAGATGGGCCTGCACCACGCATTCGATGCCGAGCGAGCAGGGCAGCCGTGCACGGTCCCAGCCGCTCTCGAAGCAGGCGTCCTGGCATAACGCTTCCCACACGGACACCATCAGCACCGGTTCGGTGCGTAACTGCGGCTGCTCGGTGTCCATCCAGGCGAGGTCCAGCGTGTCCTCGAGCAGCTTCTGCATGTCATTGACCTCGTGGCCCAGGCGCTCGCGCAACTGGGCGGGGGGCAAATCACTGTCATGGGCGATGCGCAGCCGCGCCAGGGGCGTGCGCAGTTCGTGAGACAAAGTACGCAGCAGCAGGCGTTGCTGCTCCAGGCTTTGGCGCAGGCGCCCGGCCATGTGTTCGAAGGCCTGCGCCAGTTCGCCCAATTCATCGCGGCGATCCTGCAGGGGCAGGCCAGGGCCGTCCAGGTCGTCCGCGCGCAAAGCATCAGCGCGGTCGCGCAGGCGGTTGAGCGGTACCACCAGGTGCCGGTAGATCGCCAGGCCAAGTAACAGCGCCAGCAGTGTGGGTGCAACGCCGTGAGTGATGAGGTGGGTCCAGGGGGTCAGGCCGGTGGGTAGCAGGCGCTCGGGCAGCTGCAACACCAGCCGGCCCTGTTCTGGATGCTGCGGGAACTCGATGCTGACGTAGGGCAGCTCATCCTGCAGGCGCCGGCTCATCGGCCAGTCGAGTTTGCGCATGAAGGTCAGGCGGCTGGCCTCGTCGACATTCAGCGGCGCGGTGCCGAGGCTTTGCAGGTGCGGCCCGATCAATGCCGCCCAGGTGTTCTCGGCGTGCTGCAGTTTTCTGCGAAAGGCTTCGGCGCCGGCCGCACCGCCTTGCTGCCAGGCCTGTTCAGCCTGCTGCGCATAGCGCGCCAGATAATCCTGGTCGGCCTGGGACAGAAAATAAGTGCTGCGCTCCACCGACAGGCCCCAGGTCCAGATCAGCCAGGTCATCAGCAGGCAGAAGCTGACTTGCAGTGCGGCCAGTTTCCACAGCAGGGGATGGCGGCGCATCACAGGTGTTCCGTGTCGACCAGGATGTACCCTTGGCCACGTACTGCCTGTATCTGCACATGCTGGGCACCGATATCGGCCAGCTTGCGGCGCAGGTTGCACACATGCACGTCCAGCCCACGGTCCAGGCGGGTGTAGGCGCGGTGCAATACGGTCTGGTAGAGGAATGCTTTGCTCAAGGCCTCACCGGGGTGGGCGCTCAAGGTGGCCAGCAAGCGAAACTCAGAGGCAGTGAGGCCGGCAGCCTTGCCGTGGTGAATGACATCCTGATGGTCCTGGTCGAGCATTACCTTGCCGGTTTCGGTTGGTGCCGCCGGCCTGCGGTCAAAGGCCACCCGGCGCATCAGAGCATCGACCCGCGCGTCCAGTTCCGCCAGGCTGAAGGGCTTGGGCAGGTAATCGTCCGCCCCGCGGGTAAAGCCACTGATGCGGTCCTGCTCGGCCCCCAGCGCCGACATCAGTATCACCGGAACTGCCTGCTGGCGGCGCAACTCGTCGAGCAGGCTGAGGCCGTCCAGGCCTGGCAGCATGATGTCCAGCAACACCAGATCGAAGCCATTGTGTTGCACCGCGTTCAACGCCTGAGGGCCGGTGGCGCAGGCGTTGACCACAAAGCCCCGGTTGAGGAAGTGGCGCTGGAGGTCCTCACGCAGGCGTGGGTCATCTTCGACGAGCAGGAGTGAGGTTGGCATTGGCAGTCTTGAATGAGAATTCGTATCAGTTGGCGATCATCCCATTGCAGGCAGGGGAAGGGCAATCGCCCCGTGCCGGGCCTAAGTGTTAAGAAGGTTAATCCTGCTGCACCCCTAGTTTTCGTCCGGTATCGTTCGCAAAAAGCAACGTGTTTCGTTTGCGATTAAATATCATTTGGGCGGAAGGTGTGTCATGAGCGGTTTCAAAGGTGTGGGAAGCCCCCGACGGGTGCGGGGCTGGCTGATGCTGGGGTTGTTGGCGCCGTTTTCTTTGTCGGCACTGGCCGAAACGGTCGCCAGTGAGGTTGCTGCGGACAGCTCGCTCGACCTGCCGGCGCTGACCATCGAAGGCAACCGCCTGTACGACATGCTGCCTTCGGAAGAAACCGGCGGTTACAGCGTCGACGCTGCCACGGTGGGCACCAAGACCCCAGCGTCGCTCAAGGAAATACCGCAGTCGGTCACCGTTTACACCCAGGACTACCTCAAAGACCGCCAGTTCGTGCACCTGGACGACCTGGCCAAGTACACTGCGGGCCTGCGCACCCTGACCAACGACAGCGGGCGGTCGTCGATCTATGCCCGTGGTTACGAGTACAGCGAGTTCAACATCGACGGCCTGCCGGCGCCCATGGCCAGTATTTTTGGCACCGTGCCGTCGCTGGCGGCATTCGACCGCGTGGAGATCATGCGCGGCCCGGCGGGGTTGTTCAGCAGCACCAGCGAGCTGGGCGGTATCGTCAACATGGTGCGCAAGCGCCCAACCGCCGAGTTTCAGGGCCACGTCGAAGCCAGCTACGGCACCTGGGACACCAACCACGAAGAAATCGACCTGGGCGGGCCGCTGGATGATGCAGGCCGGGTGCGCGGGCGATTCGTTGCATCGCGGGACGACACCAATGGTGAAGTGGACTACAACGCCAACACCAGCAACAGCTACTACGGCGCGCTGGACATCGACCTTGATGACGACACCCAGCTGTCGTTCGGCCTGATCCACGAAGTGAAGAACATCACCCCGCACAACGGCTACCCGGCAACGCTGTCTGGTGAGGTCCCGGATTTCAGCCATTCGAAGTTCCTTGGCGCTGACTGGAACTACTTCGACGGCAAGACCACCGACCTGGTTGCCGAGTTGACGCACCGCTTTGACAACGGTGGTTATGGCCGTATCGCCGCCCGTGGCTCGCACCGCGACACCAACTACCTCTATGCCTTCACTGCGACCAATGCCACCACCGGTGCCAACTCCGAGCGCGCCAGCGCCCGAGACTTCACCCAGGATACCTATTCGCTGGATGCCAGCTACAGCCAGCCGTTCGAAACCTTCGGCCAGGTCAGCGAATTCGTGGTGGGTACCGACTACAAGAACTACGACACCGAGTACCTCAACGGCACCACCAACCTGGGGGCCATCAACGTCAACAGCTACTCGCCGACCCAGTTCGCCAAGCCGTCACCGAACTACAGCACCGAAACCGGTATGCAGGAGGAAGAGTACGGCCTGTACTCCAAGGTCACCTTCCGCCCGGTCGAGCGTTTGGCGCTGATTGCTGGTGGCCGCTTCAGCTGGTATCGCGGTGATTTCTACACCACTACCCTGAGCACTGCTTCGACTGTCGATGACAACAAACGCGTGGATGGACGGTTCACACCGTACGGTGGCGTGGTCTACGACCTGACCGAAAACCATGCGCTGTATGCCAGCTATTCGCAGGTATTCAAGCCGCAGTCAGATACCGACAGCAATGGCCGCGTACTCAAACCGCGTGAAGGCGAGCAGTATGAGTTTGGCCTCAAGAGCAGTTACTTTGGCGGCGACCTCAATACGCGTGTCTCGGTATTCCGTTTGACCGACGAGAACCGCGCCAGCACCGAATATGATGAAGATGGCGTAGACACCGGTTTCTCCGTGGCATCGGGCAAGACCCGCGTGAAGGGCGCCGAGGTGGAAGTCAGCGGCAAGCTGACGCCGAACTGGGAGCTGCTGGCGGGCTACACCTGGATGGAAACCGAAACCCTCGACGGTGATGCCGAAACTACCTTCTTCATCATGCCGCGCAACCAGGCGTCGCTGTGGAGCAAGTACACCATCAGCCAAGGGCCTTTGACCGGGCTGGCCATTGGTGGCGGCGTCTCGGCGATGAGCAACTTCCATTCCGAGAGCGGCGGCGTGCGCATCGACGCACCGGGCTACGCCACGGTGGATGCGATGCTGTCGTACCCGGTCACCTCGAAGCTGACGGCCACCTTCAACGTCAACAACCTGTTCGACCGCGATTACCTGTCGCGGGTGGGGTCGACTTCGACGTTCAACTTCTATGGGCCTTCGCGCAGCATGATGGTTGGTGCACGTTACGATTTCTGACGTATTTCCCAGGAAATATTCAGATTTTTACCGTTGCTTGTAGTCCATTTCTGAAATAGCTTGCTACCGCCTTTTCGGCATTGTGCTGCTTTTCTCTGCGGCCTAGTCTGGGCCCGTCGTTGCCAAATCAGCGACCGGGCCTGCAAGCCCGCACAGAAAACGCATGCTTATCACCGAAAGCCAATGGTTTGCCATTGAGCACGCTTGACGGTGGCTGCGTACGGGAGGTTTTCGAACCTGCCGGTTTTCGTTCTCTGTCCGGTCTTGCAGACCCGTACGTGGCCGCCACCCATCACACTGCAAGTCATGAGTGCGGCTCTAGTGAATCCACAGAGGGCTACGCCATGCTTAAAATTGTCCCCGACCCACCCCATGATAATCGTTCCCTTGAAGACACCCTGATCCAGGCCGCGGACTATGCGCTGTGCGCCACGACTGTGGTGCACCAGGCGCTGCTGCACCCCAAATCCCCGGTATCGATCTTGATGATGACCTCGCTGGATGAAATGGAGGCGCTACGGGTTTTGCTCGAATCGGCGCTGATCCAGGTGCAGATGCCCACAGGCCCTCGGACCTTGCATTAAGGCTTAAATGATCTGCCGCCTGAGCCGGCCCACAGGGCTCAGCAGCGCTGCGGGCATTGTAGGAGCCGGCTTGCCGGCGATGAGGCTAGGCCGGGCAGCGGAAATTTCAAGGAGACCTCGACGCTGACGGCCACCTTCAACGTGAACAACCTGTTCGACCGCGATTACCTGTCGCGGGTGGGGTGGATTTCGACGTTCAACTTCTATGGGCCTTCGCGCAGCATGATGGTTGGTGCACGTTACGATTTCTGACGTATTTCCCAGGAAATATTCAGATTTTTACCGTTGCTTGTAGTCCATTTCTGAAATAGCTTGCTACCGCCTTTTCGGCATTGTGCTGCTTTTCTCTGCGGCCTAGTCTGGCCCCGTCGTTGCCAAATCAGCGACCGGGCCTGCAAGCCCGCAGACGAATCCCAGCGCTATCCGAGGTGCCTAGTGTCGGCAGCTTCGGCCAATGGTGGCTGCGTGCTGGAGATCTTCGGATCTGCCGGTTCTCGTCTGTCCGGTCTTGCAGACCTGCACGTAGCCGCCACCCATCAAATGCAAGTGATGTCGTGGTGGTCCATCAGGACGCAGACGAGATTACATCATGCTTAAAATTGTCCCCGACCCACCCCATGATAATCATTCCCTTGAAGACACCCTGATCCAGGCCGCGGACTATGCGCTGTGCGCCACGACCGTGGTGCACCAGGCACTGCTGCTGCACCCCAAGTCCCTGGTATCGATCTTGATGATGACCTCGCTGCATGAAATGGAGGCGCTACGGGTTTTGCTCGAATCGGCGCTGATCCAGGTGCAGATGCCCACAGGCCCTCGGACCTTGCATTAAGGCTTAAATGATCTGCCGCCTGAGCCGGCCCACAGGGTTCAGCAGCGCTGCGGGCATTGTAGGAGCCGGCTTGCCGGCGATGAGGCCAGGCCGGGCAGCGGAAATTTCAAGGAGTTTGAGCAATGACCACTCACACGACCAAATTCACTGTCGGCAAGACCACCTTCTTCCAGGGTGAAGACCACAGCCACCCACTGTTCCGCATCGAAGCCGGCATTCCATGCCAGGATGCCCGGGAGCAAGCGTCGGAGTTGATGGGGTATGTGCGGGAACTGACCATAATTGGCCTGATGGATGAGAAACCCATGATGATATGGGCTTCGCATTACCTCAGTGCCATGGCCAAGGCGCTGATGGATGATGCCGAGTTGGGCATGATGCATTAACAGCATGTCTAGTCCTGAAATAGGTTTACACCAGCTCAGGTAGGCCGACAGGCCTCAAACGCCCGATGCACCGCATCGGGCGTTTTGTTTTTCAGGGCCATATGAGGCCGTTCTGTGTTGTAAATCTGCACTGCCTCGTCAACCATCTGTCTCGCTTGCTCCAGATCTTCAGGGCTGCTCAACAGAAGTTCCATCTTGAGGATTCCATTGACTCGCTCGGCCAGCGCGTTCTGGTAACAGTCATACCCATCAGTCATGGAGCACTGAACGCCGTGCCGTTGATGCAGTGACTGGTATAGCGCTGAGCAATATTGGATTCCTCGATCCGAATGGTGGACCAATGGCTGGCGACGACCTCGCTTTCGTAAAGCCTGCCTGAAGGCTTGCGCTACTGACTCGGCGTGCAGGCTTTCATGGACGTGGTGGCCAACAATTTTCCTGGAGTACGCATCCGTTACCAGGCTCAGGTACAGCGGCCCGTTACGTGCGGGCAGGTAAGTGATGTCGGCAACCCAGACGTGCTCCGGCCTTGTCGGAACGACCTGGCTTGGGCCGGGCTTGAGTAAGTTGGGATGGCGGTAGAAGCGATGAAAGCTCTGTGTTGTCTTGTGGTAGGCCCGCTTAGGCAGCACTAGCAAACGGCGCTCTCCCAAGACCTGGAACAGCCTATCTCGGCCGACCTGGAATCGTCTGTCAGGTTGGCAATGCAGCAGATAGTGCAGCTTGCGTGTGCCTAGACGAGGCTGGCGCATCCGGACTTGCCGTACAAACTCAACCACCTGGTCTGCCTGGCGTTCTTTGTCATCGGCAGCTCGATTACGTTTGTAGTAAGCCTGTCGACTGATACCTAGAAACTGACAAGCCCTGGCAATGCTCAGTCCTGCGACTTGACCTTGCGAGAGGACTTGCCGGATCGCTTTTTTACGATCGAGACACCATAGTCATTTTTCAGAACATCAACGACAGTTTCAAAGAACTGGGCCTTCTGGCTCATCAGCTCAAGCTGCTGCTCAAGCTCTTTGATCCGCTGCTCTGGAGTGAGCGTTTTGGGGTCAGACATCGCGCAGCTCCTCTCGTCGCGGATCGAGGCCCCCTGGCTCCAATCCTGCCGACCGTGCTTACGCAACCATACCAGAACCGTCGACCGCCCCTGGATGCCGTACCGCACCTGGGCCTGCTTGTAGGTCAGTTCGCCTTTTTCAATCTGATCAACCACCGCCAATTTAAAAGACAGCGAGTAATCACGCTGTGTGCGCTTTACACCTTGTTCCATCTGACTCTCCGGAAATTCGGGATGGGAGGTGTAAACCTTATTCAGGACGGGACAGCAGGCATTAAAAAGCCGGCTTGTGGCCGGCTTCTCGGGGACGCTTCCGGCTAATTTATGGTAAGCCGCAACCGCCTTAACTGTGTGGCCATCAAGGGCCTGAAAGAGATGGCGAACGTTCGTGTGAAACGTTGCCGAGCCCTCTGGACTGCGGCTTGCGCCGGTCGGGGCTGAATGTGGCGCGTAGCATACAAGGGCCTGCCCAGGATGCCCAGCAAAAAATGGCACAGGGTGTTTCATTCGGGGCGTTGCTGAGAAAAATGCGACCAGTGGAAAACCCAGCCGAGTATCTTCAAGTGCTGTGCCTGGCGCTGGGCAGGGGTGAAGCGTTCCACGGTGTAGTTGCGCCGGTCATGGCTGTGCAGGCACAGGGTGCCCTTGTGGCCGAGGCTGAGGCTGTTCACCCTGAGTGCGCCATTGTGCAGCAGGGCATAGGTTTCACCGTCCTTGACCCGGGTCTGGCTGACGTCAATGGCCAGTATCGCGTCGCGTGGCACCCACGGCGCCATGTTTTGGCTTGGCATGGCCAGGCAGACGACATTTTCTGTTGCCACGCCTAAGGCCTGCAGCGCTTCAACCGGGAGTTGCAGGTATTTGCCGTCGAGAGTTACCAGCTTGCCGTCGTGCACTTGCTGAAACGGCACTTGCAAGAGCCGGGTGGCCCGGGTCGATAGCGAGGTGGGCGAATTGTCCGAGGCGGGCGGCAGGGTGCAGGTGCGCAGGATCGAGCTGGGGTGTTTGGGGCCTTCGCCGCTGCGTAGCCAGCGGCGGTGTACGCAAAACAGGTCGGCCAGTTCGTCCAGGCGAGCCAGGGGAACGCCGCGTTTGAACCAGTTGTTGACGTGCTGGGGCGTCACACCGCGCTGGGCGGCGAAGTCGGAAGAGGTCAGGCCACACTCGTGGAGGAGGGCCTTGAGGCGGTCACCGGAGGTTTTCATGCAGCCGAGTGTAGCGGCGCGGTGCCAGTAGGGATATGAACCGGGTGTTGACGTGATGTGTACGAAAAACGCCTAACGGTAGGACGCTGGATTAGGACTGCGTAGGATTTTTTACCATTGCAGCGCGTGTCTAGTCCTGAAATAGGTTTACACCAGCTCAGGTAGGCCGACAGGCCTCAAACGCCCGATGCACCGCATCGGGCGTTTTGTTTTTCAGGGCCATATGAGGCCGTTCTGTGTTGTAAATCTGCACTGCCTCGTCAACCATCTGTCTCGCTTGCTCCAGATCTTCAGGGCTGCTCAACAGAAGTTCCATCTTGAGGATTCCATTGACTCGCTCGGCCAGCGCGTTCTGGTAACAGTCATACCCATCAGTCATGGAGCACTGAACGCCGTGCCGTTGATGCAGTGACTGGTATAGCGCTGAGCAATATTGGATTCCTCGATCCGAATGGTGGACCAATGGCTGGCGACGACCTCGCTTTCGTAAAGCCTGCCTGAAGGCTTGCGCTACTGACTCGGCGTGCAGGCTTTCATGGACGTGGTGGCCAACAATTTTCCTGGAGTACGCATCCGTTACCAGGCTCAGGTACAGCGGCCCGTTACGTGCGGGCAGGTAAGTGATGTCGGCAACCCAGACGTGCTCCGGCCTTGTCGGAACGACCTGGCTTGGGCCGGGCTTGAGTAAGTTGGGATGGCGGTAGAAGCGATGAAAGCTCTGTGTTGTCTTGTGGTAGGCCCGCTTAGGCAGCACTAGCAAACGGCGCTCTCCCAAGACCTGGAACAGCCTATCTCGGCCGACCTGGAATCGTCTGTCAGGTTGGCAATGCAGCAGATAGTGCAGCTTGCGTGTGCCTAGACGAGGCTGGCGCATCCGGACTTGCCGTACAAACTCAACCACCTGGTCTGCCTGGCGTTCTTTGTCATCGGCAGCTCGATTACGTTTGTAGTAAGCCTGTCGACTGATACCTAGAAACTGACAAGCCCTGGCAATGCTCAGTCCTGCGACTTGACCTTGCGAGAGGACTTGCCGGATCGCTTTTTTACGATCGAGACACCATAGTCATTTTTCAGAACATCAACGACAGTTTCAAAGAACTGGGCCTTCTGGCTCATCAGCTCAAGCTGCTGCTCAAGCTCTTTGATCCGCTGCTCTGGAGTGAGCGTTTTGGGGTCAGACATCGCGCAGCTCCTCTCGTCGCGGATCGAGGCCCCCTGGCTCCAATCCTGCCGACCGTGCTTACGCAACCATACCAGAACCGTCGACCGCCCCTGGATGCCGTACCGCACCTGGGCCTGCTTGTAGGTCAGTTCGCCTTTTTCAATCTGATCAACCACCGCCAATTTAAAAGACAGCGAGTAATCACGCTGTGTGCGCTTTACACCTTGTTCCATCTGACTCTCCGGAAATTCGGGATGGGAGGTGTAAACCTTATTCAGGACGGGACAGCGCACACAAAAAAGCCCCGCCGAAGCGGGGCTTGGTGCAACCGGTATCAGCCCTTGTAGGCAGCGACCGATTTGGTGATCGCGGCGCGGGCGGCGTCGGCGCCTTCCCAGCCTTCGATCTTGACCCACTTGCCCTTCTCGAGATCTTTGTAGTTCGCGAAGAAGTGCTCGATCTGCTGAATCAGCAGTGCTGGCAGGTCGGTGTATTCCTTCACGTCAACGTACAGCTGCGACAGCTTGTCGTGCGGAACAGCGATGACCTTGGCGTCGCCGCCGCCGTCGTCGGTCATGTTCAGAACGCCGACTGGGCGAGCGCGGATGACCGAACCTGGTGCGACCGGGTAAGGCGTAACCACCAGCACGTCCAGCGGATCACCGTCGTCAGCCAGGGTGTTCGGGATGAAGCCGTAGTTGGCCGGGTAGAACATCGGGGTAGCCATGAAGCGGTCGACGAACAGGGTGTCGCTGTCCTTGTCGATTTCGTACTTGATCGGCGCGTGGTTGGCCGGGATCTCGATGGCGACGTAGATGTCGTTCGGCAGGTCTTTGCCAGCCGGAATCTTGCTGTAGCTCATTGGGCAGTGCCCCCGTGTTTGATCAAAAAAGTGGCGGCGATTATAGGCACATTCGGCCTGGGCATGCCACGCCCGACCTGATGCGCGGGCGCCTCAGGCGTGGCTTTCGCGGTAGTCCGGGTGTTCGGCCTGCAACCGCGTCAGGCGCGCCAGAGGGTCCTGGCGGTAGAACAGTGACAGTTGCCGGTACACCTGTGGATAAGCCTGCTGCAAGAGGTCGGGCGCGCTGAAGAAGTACTCGCTGGTGACGGCAAAGAATTCTGCCGGGTTTTCGGCCGCATAAGGGTCGATGGCCGTTTGCGTTTCAGGGTCGGCGTCCAGCTGGCGGTTGAGGTCGTCATACGCCTGCTGCATGGCCGTGGCCCAGTCTTCAACCTGCATGTCACTGTGCAGCGGTGGCAGGCCATTGGCATCGCCATTAAGCATGTCGAGCTTGTGTGCCAGCTCGTGGATCACCAGGTTGTAGGCTTCCCAGCCGCCGCTGGCCAGCACCCCGGCCCAGGCCATGATCACCGGGCCCTGCTGCCAGGCCTCACCGCTGTGTTCACCATCCCAGACATGCTCCACGCCACTGGCGTCGCGATGGCGCTGCGGGCTCTTGAAGTCGTCCGGGTAGAGGATGATCTCGTGAAAACCCTGGTACCAGTTGAGTTCCCCCAGGTGCAACAGCGGTAGCTGGGCCTGGGCGGCGAGGAACAGGCGTTGCTGGTCATCCAGCTCGACGCCGGGCAGGGTGGTCAGGTGCTTGTCGAGCAGGAACAGGATGCAGGCATCACGTAGCCGACGGTCTTCGTCGTCGCTGATGCCGTCGAGCATCGGCAGGCGTTCACGGACCACCTGCCATTGCTGTGGATCGACCGGGTAGCGCGCCAGCGTGCGCTTGCGCCGCCAGGCGCTGAAGGACCACATGGCGTTCGTCAGTGTGCCTTGGCGGTGCGGCCCAGGCGCCCGCGCAGCAGGCCCAGGACCATGGGTACCAGCGACAGGAAGATGATGCAGACCACCATCAGCGAAAGGTGCTGCTTGATGAACGGCACGTTGCCGAAGAAGTAGCCGAGGGTCACCAGGCCGCCGACCCACAACAGCGAGCCTGCAACGCTGAAGGCCAGGAAGCGTGGGTAATGCATGTGGGCGATGCCAGCGACGAACGGCGCGAAGGTGCGCAGGATCGGCAGGAAGCGCGCCAGGGTCACGGTTTTGCCACCATGGCGTTCATAGAATTCATGGGTGCGCTGCAGGTAGTCGCGACGGAAAATTTTCGAATCGGGTTTGTTGAACAGCCGTTCACCTGCCGTTCGCCCGATCACGTAATTGGTGCTGTCACCCATGATTGCCGCGGCCATCAGCAGGCCGGCCAGCAGTACTGGGTCCATGCCGCCACCTGCGGCCACGGCGCCGGCGATGAACAGCAGTGAATCACCCGGCAGGAAGGGCATTACCACCAAGCCGGTCTCGCAGAAAATCACGGTGAAGAGGATGGCGTAGATCCAGGGGCCGTAGTTGGTGACCAGCAGATCAAGGTAGGCATCGAGATGCAGGATGAGGTCCAGCGGGTTGAAATCCATGTACAGCACCTGTGTTCTTGACCCGCAGCTACGGGCGAGCGGACTTGCGGTAGGGTAAATTTTCAGACATGCCAAGAGCAGGCATTATACGGCCAAGTCGCGAGGATGCCCGGAGAGTTTGTAGCGGGGGGTTACTGAGGGTGCCGGTACCGGCCCGATCGCCGGCCAGCCGGCGGTCGGGCCAGTACTGATCAGTCTTGGCTGATCGGCAAGATGTAGCTTTCGAACTCGGTATCTTTGCGAAAACCGATGGATTCATAGGTCCTCTGCGCCACCTCGTTGTTGGCGCTGGTCGAAACCCTCATACGCACGGCCTGGGTGTCCTTGGCCATCTTCTTGGCCTCACGGATCAGATGGTCAGCCACCAGCATGCGCCGTGAGTCTTCGGCCACATAGATGTCATTGAGAATCCATACCCGCTTGAGCGACAGCGACGAGAAGCTCGGGTAGAGCTGGCAGAAGCCCAGCAGTTTGGCGTCGTCATCGTCCGGCAGTGCCAGGTAAATGACCGACTCGTCGCGTTTGAGGCGCGTTTCCAGGAATTTGCGCGAGCTGTCCGGGTATGGCAGTTGCCCATAGAACTCGCGGTATCGGACGAACAGCGGGGTGAGCAGGTCGAGGTGTTCCAGGGTTGCCTTGATAATGCGCATGTGCGGCCCTCAGAGTCCATTTGGGAAACAGCGGAATGCCAGCAGCTTTCAATCGCATGCTGCCCAATGCCGGCCAGAAGCGCAATCCACCGTCCGTGACATGTTCTTTACCCTTCACCGAGTAGGAAATTGCCTTTTTGATTAGAGGTGTTTTCACTGTCGATAGTATGGACCTCCGCTTCGTCCTTAAGATTCACGCCAGATAGCTGTCGGCGACAGGCCTCGCGCATCAGGTATAGCAGGCGATGCGCGGCCATGCCGTAGCTCAGGCCTTCCAGGCGCACGTTGGAGATGCAGTTGCGGTAAGCGTCGGTCAGGCCCACCTTCGGCGCGTAGGTGAAGTACAAGCCCAAGCTGTCGGGTGAACTGAGCCCGGGGCGCTCGCCGATCAGCATCACGGTCATGCGCGCCCCCAGCAGTTGGCCCACTTCGTCGGCCACGGCTACCCGGCCTTGCTCCACCAGCACCACCGGTGCGCTGGTCCAGCCATCGGCGGCGGCCTGCTCCTCGAAACGGGCCAGGAACGGCAAGGTGTGGCGATGCACGGCCAGGGCCGAGAGGCCGTCGGCCACCACGATGGCAAGGTCGCAGCCGCCAGGGTTGGTCTGGGCGTGCTGGCGCAACTGTTCCACCGAGCGATCGTTCAGGCGCCGGCCCAGGTCCGGGCGTTGCAGGTACTGGTTGCGGTCGCTGGCGGCGCTGTGCAGTACCAGGCTGTCACGCCCGCGTTCCTTCAATTGTTCGCTCAGTGCCGTGTGGTCGAATGCCAGGTGCACGGCATCGCGGGCCTGGGCGTGGGCGAACTGGAAGTCCAGCTGGGCGCTGGTTGGCAGGCTGATGCCGCTGCGGCCAAGGGCGATACGCGCCGGCGTCAGGTTGCGCAGGGCCAGCCAAGGATTTTCGGGGGTGGGTATCTGACGGTCCATGGTCACCTCTATGCCAGCTGTGCCAAGGCCTGGCGGAACGCCGGCGGCAGGTTGTCGCCGAAGCGTACCCGGCCATCGGCCTGGGTGAATATACCGGTGCGCTGCAACCAAGCCTCGAACTCAGGCCCGGGTTTGAGGCCCAGTGTCTGGCGCGCATAAAGCGCGTCATGGAACGAGGTAGTCTGGTAGTTGAGCATGATGTCGTCGGAGCCGGGGATGCCCATGATGAAGTTGATCCCGGCCACACCCAGCAGGGTCAGCAGGGTGTCCATGTCGTCCTGATCGGCCTCGGCGTGGTTGGTGTAGCAGATGTCGCACCCCATCGGCACGCCCAGCAGCTTGCCGCAGAAGTGGTCCTCAAGGCCGGCACGGATGATCTGCTTGCCGTTGTACAGGTACTCGGGGCCGATGAAGCCGACCACGGTGTTGACCAGAAACGGCTTGAAATGGCGGGCCACGGCATAGGCGCGAGTTTCGCAGGTTTGCTGGTCGACGCCGTGGTGAGCGTTGGCCGACAGGGCGCTGCCCTGGCCGGTTTCGAAATACATGAGGTTCTGCCCCAGCGTGCCGCGCTTGAGCGACAACCCGGCCTCGTAACCTTCCTGCAGCACGTTGAGGTTGATGCCAAAGCCGGCGTTGGCCGCCTCGGTGCCGGCAATCGACTGGAACACCAGGTCCAGCGGCACGCCGCGGTTGATTGCCTCGATCGAGGTGGTGACGTGGGTCAGCACGCAGGCCTGGGTGGGAATGTCATAGCGCTGGATGATGGCGTCGAGCATTTCCAGCATGGCGCAGATCGAGGCGATGCTGTCGGTGGCCGGGTTGATGCCGATCATGGCGTCGCCATTGCCGTACAGCAGGCCATCGAGAATGCTGGCGGCAATCCCGGCCGGCTCGTCAGTGGGGTGGTTGGGCTGCAAGCGGGTCGACAGGCGCCCGCGCAAGCCCATGGTGCCGCGAAAACGGGTGACTACACGGATCTTCTGCGCCACCAGTACCAGGTCCTGTACGCGCATGACCTTCGATACGGCAGCGGCCATTTCCGGGGTCAGGCCAGGCGCCAGGGCGCGCAGGCTGTCCTCGTCGGCTTCGTCACTGAGCAGCCAGTCACGCAGGCCGCCGACGGTGAGGTGGCTGACCGGGGCGAAGGCCTGGGCGTCGTGAGTGTCGATGATCAGGCGGGTAACTTCGTCCTGCTCGTACGGGATGAGCGCTTCGCTGAGGAAGTGGCTGAGCGGAATATTGGCCAGTGCCATCTGCGCCGCCACCCGTTCACCGTCGTTGGCGGCAGCAACGCCAGCCAGGTAATCCCCGGAACGTGCGGGGCTGGCTTTGGCCATCACGTCCTTGAGGCTGTCGAAGCGGTAGACCAGGTGGCCTACCGTGTGTACGAAACTTGCCATACAGAATCTCCAGAGTGCCGCGGGCGTGCCCGCGGCAGGTGTCGGCAATCAGTGCAGGGCCTCTTCGGCCTTCTGGATCGCGGCGAATTCCTCTTCCGGTGTACCCGCAACCAAGTGGTGGCGGCTGTAGAACGCAAAGTAGGCAATCAGTACTGCATAGATCACTGCGGCGCCAATCACCACCCGTGGGTCGACCAAAAAGCCTGCGACCACGGCGATGCATGCCAGCACCAGGGCTACGCCCGAGGTGAAGATGCCACCAGGGGTGCGATAGGGGCGTTCCATCTTGGGCCGGCGGATGCGCAGGGTGATGTGCGCGGCCATCATCAGTACATAAGACAGCGTCGCACCGAACACTGCAACCAGGATCAGCAGGTCGCCCTGGCCGGTCAGTGACAGGCCGAAACCGATGATGCCAGGGATGATCAGGGCCAGTACCGGGGCCTTGCTCTTGTTGGTTTCGGACAGCTTGCGCGGCAGGTAGCCGGCGCGGGAAAGGGCGAAGATCTGCCGCGAATAGGCATAGATGATCGAGAAGAAGCTGGCAATCAGACCGGCCAGGCCAACCAGGTTGACGAAGCCGCCCATCCAGGTGGAACCGCCATACGCCTTGGAAAGTGCTTCTACCAGTGGGTTGCCGGAGGCTTTGAGCGCTTCGGAGCCCGCACCACCCGGGCCTACCACGAGGATCAGCAGGGCAAACGCCAGCAACACCAGCATTGCGCCAATCAGGCCGCGTGGCAGGTCACGTTTCGGGTTCTTGGTTTCCTCGGCCGCCAGCGGCACGCCTTCTACCGCCAGGAAGAACCAGATCGCGTAGGGGATTGCCGCCCACACGCCAACATAACCGAACGGCAGGAAGCTGCTGGCGCCGACCGCGTCGGTCTGGGCGATGTCGAACAGGTTCGCCGCATCAAAATGGGGCACCATGCCCACAAGGAAGACAGCCAGGGCGATGGCGGCGACGGCGGTGATGATGAACATCAGCTTCAGGGCTTCACCGACCCCGAAGATGTGGATGCCGATAAAGACGATGTAGAACGCCAGGTAGATCATCCAGCCGCCAATGCCGAACAGGGACTGGCAGTAGGCACCGATGAACACCGCGATGGCTGCCGGAGCGATGGCGTACTCGATGAGGATCGCCGTGCCTGTCAGAAAGCCGCCCCACGGCCCGAAGGCGCTGCGGGCAAAGCCATAGCCGCCCCCGGCGGTAGGGATCATCGAGGACAGTTCGGCCAGCGAAAAGCACATGCATAGGTACATGGTGGCCATCAGCAGGGTGGCAAGGAACATGCCGCCCCAGCCACCTTGGGCGAGGCCGAAGTTCCAGCCGGCATAGTCGCCGGAGATCACGTAGGCGACGCCCAGGCCCACCAGCAGGACCCAGCCGGCGGCGCCTTTTTTCAGTTCACGTTGCTGGAAATAGTCCGAACCGACCTTTTCGAAATCGACGGAAGCGCCTGCCGGTGCGCCGGAGGATTGATCGCTTGGCATAGTTTCACCTGTTCTTTTTCTTGGTGGCCGGAAGGGTTCCGGCCGATGGTGATGGGTACTGCAGGAAGCGAGCCATGCAAGCTACAAGCCGCAAGCTACAAGCCTGAAGAAAAAGCAGGTTGGCGTTCTATCCGCTTTTTCTTGCAGCTTGCAGCTTGCCGCTGCCGCTTAGAAGAAGCCCAGCGGGTTGATGTCGTAGCTCACCAGCAGGTTCTTGGTCTGCTGATAATGGTCGAGCATCATCTTGTGGGTTTCACGGCCCACGCCGGACTTTTTGTACCCGCCGAACGCGGCGTGCGCCGGGTACAGGTGGTAACAGTTGGTCCATACGCGGCCAGCCTTGATGCCGCGGCCCATGCGGTAGGCGCGGTTGATGTCGCGGGTCCATACACCGGCGCCAAGGCCGAACTCGGTGTCGTTGGCGATGGCCAGTGCCTCGGCTTCGTCCTTGAAGGTGGTGACGCTGACCACCGGGCCGAAGATTTCTTCCTGGAACACGCGCATCTTGTTGTTGCCTTTGAGCAGCGTCGGCTGGATGTAGTAACCGGTCGCCAACGCGCCTTCCAGCTTCTCCACCTTGCCACCGGTCAGCAGTTCGGCGCCTTCATCCTGGGCGATCTGCAGGTACGACAGAATTTTTTCGAACTGCTGTTGCGAAGCCTGGGCGCCGACCATGGTGTCGGTGTCGAGCGGGTCGCCGCGCTTGATCTGCAGCACCTTCTTCATCACCACTTCCATGAACTGCGGGTAGATCGACTCTTGCACCAACGCCCGCGACGGGCAGGTGCATACCTCGCCTTGGTTGAAGAACGCCAGCACCATGCCTTCGGCAGCCTTGTCGATGAAGCTCGGCTCGGCCTGCATGATGTCTTCGAAGTAGACGTTGGGTGATTTGCCGCCCAGTTCGACGGTAGACGGGATGATGTTCTCGGCGGCGCATTTCATGATGTGCGAGCCGACCGGGGTAGAGCCGGTGAAGGCGATCTTGGCGATGCGCTTGCTGGTGGCCAGTGCTTCGCCGGCCTCGCGGCCATAGCCCTGGACTACGTTGAGCACGCCGGGCGGCAGCAGGTCGCCAATCAGCTCTACCAGCACGGTGATGCCCAGCGGGGTCTGCTCGGCCGGTTTGAGCACCACGCAGTTGCCAGCGGCCAGGGCCGGCGCCAGTTTCCAGGCGGCCATCAGGATCGGGAAGTTCCACGGGATGATCTGCCCGACCACGCCCAGTGGCTCATGGATGTGATAGGCCACGGTATTTTCGTTGATCTCGGCGGCACCGCCCTCTTGGGCGCGTATGCAGCCGGCGAAGTAGCGGAAGTGATCGACCGCCAGCGGGATGTCGGCGTTGAGGGTTTCGCGGACCGGCTTGCCGTTGTCCCAGGTTTCGGCGATGGCCAGCACTTCCAGGTTCTGCTCGATGCGGTCGGCGATCTTCAGCAGCACGTTGGAGCGGTCCTGCACCGAGGTGCGGCCCCAGGCATCGGCGGCTGCGTGGGCGGCGTCGAGCGCCTTGTCGATGTCTTCGGCAGTGGAGCGGGGGAATTCAGCGATCAGCTTGCCATTCACCGGGGAGGTGTTGTCGAAATACTGCCCCTTGACCGGAGCTACGAATTCACCACCGATGTAGTTGCCGTAGCGGCTCTTGAAGGAAACCTTCGCGCCTTTGGTACCGGGATGTGCATAACGCATGGTGTGTCTCCTGGTTAATTGTGTTTGTTGAGGAGTTGGAAAGCGTAGAGCAAAGGTTGGGCCAGCGTGGGGAGGGCCATTGGAATCAAGGGTTTGCGCAGTTTCTGGATGAGCCTGCAGAGGGGGTTGTCCCAGAAGTGGCACGGCCTGGGTGACACTTTGTACCGTTTGCGACACGCTTGATTGCGGTGCATTGCAAAGCCCGGGCGGGTGGAGGATGCTGGCAGGACGCTCTATCTGCGGAGAACAAAAACCAATGCAGAGCCACCACCTCAGTCGGCATGCCCAGCAAGTGCATACCGTTGCCCACGGCGAAGCCGGCGGTGCCGGTAGCGACCCGTCGATTGCCCGATCCTGGCTGCGATGCCTGGAGGACTATCATCTTGATCCCGAGGTGCTTGCGGCGCCGGTCGTGCTGGAACACGGCCGCCTGCTCGAAAGCCGTGAGCGCCTGAACCAGGTGCTGAAAATCGCCGACAATGAAATGAACAGCCTGCACCAGCAGCTATCAGGTGCCGGGCACGCGGTACTGCTGACCGATGCGCGCGGTGTCATCCTCAATTGTGTCACCGCACCCAGCGAACGGCGCATTTTCGAGCGTGCAGGGTTGTGGTTGGGCGCTGACTGGAGCGAGGCGCGCGAAGGCACCAACGGCATCGGCACCTGCCTGGTCGAGCGCCAGGCGCTGACCATCCATCAGAACGAACACTTTCGCGGGCGGCACACCGGGCTGACCTGTTCGGCCAGCCCTGTTTTCGACCCGCATGGCGAGCTGCTGGCAGTGCTCGATGTGTCATCGGCGAGGCCGGATGTCTCGCGTCAGAGCCAGTTTCATACCATGGCGCTGGTCAACCTTTCGGCAAAGATGATCGAGAGCTGTTACTTCCTGCGCCACTTCGAGCAGCAATGGTTGCTGCGCTTCCATCTGCAGGCCGAGTCGGTGGGGTTGTTCAGCGAAGGGCTGCTGGCGTTCGACGCCGATGGCCGTGTCTGCGCGGCCAACCAGAGCGCCCTCAACCTGTTGGGCACCGTCCGTGGCGGGGTACTGGGCAAGCCGCTGGAAATGTTTTTTGCCTGTAACCATGATGAGCTCTTCAGCCGCGCCATGCCCAATGGCAGCACGGCCTGGCCGCTGTATACGCGTGATGGTCGCCAGGTATTTGCCAGCTTGCGCGGGCAGGCGAAGGCACCGGTGTGGGCGGTGCCGGCGGGTTTGCCCGAAGCCCGGCCAGAGGCTGCCCCCGGCATTTGTCTGATGGACCCGGCGCTGCAGGGTGATTTCCGGCGTGCGCTGCGGGTGTTCGAGCGTGATGTGCCACTGCTGGTGTCGGGCGAGACCGGTTGTGGCAAGGAAGCCTTCGCCCAGGCAGTGCACCAGGCTAGCCAGCGGCGCGGCAAGCCGTTCGTGGCAGTCAACTGCGCCTCGATTCCCGAAAGCCTGATAGAGAGCGAGTTGTTCGGTTACCGCGGCGGCAGTTTTACCGGGGCGCGCAAGGAAGGCATGCGCGGCAAGCTGCTGCAGGCCGATGGCGGCACATTGTTGCTCGACGAGATCGGTGACATGCCGCTGGCGCTGCAGACCCGTCTGCTACGGGTCCTGGAGGAACGTCAGGTGGTGCCGATCGGTGGTGAGCCGCAAGCGGTCGATGTGCGGATCGTCAGTGCTACCCACCGCGACCTGCTTGAGCGGGTGGAGCAGGGCACCTTCCGCGAGGACCTGTATTACCGGCTCAATGGCCTGGAAGTGACGATGCCGGCGGTGCGTGAGCGCAGTGACAAGGCTCAGTTGCTGGATTTCCTGTTGCGGCAGGAAGCGCAAGGCCAGGCCATCGAAATCGAGCCAAGCGCCCGCCAGGCGCTGCTGGATTTTGCCTGGCCGGGCAATGTGCGCCAGATGCGCAACGTGCTGCGTACGTTGGTGGCATTGTGTGAGGATTGTCATGTCGCGTTTGCGGATCTGCCCGCAATCGTGCGCAACACTTCCAGCCCTGTAGGAGCGGCCTTGTGTCGCGAAAGGGCCGCCGAGCGGCCCCAGGATTTCGATAGCGCTGCCCAGTTTGCGGGGGCCGCTTCGCAGCCCTTTCGCGACACAAGGCCGCTCCTACAGGCGGAGGGCCAGGCCCTGTTATCCGTACTGGAGGCAAACCGCTGGCACCTGACCCGTGTCGCCGAGCACTTGGGTATCAGCCGCAATACCTTGTATCGCAAACTGCGCAAACACGGCATCGCCAGGGGCGTCTGAGCGAAACAGCGAGTGCGATTTCCCGCGCCCTGGGCTACCCTGCCTCGAAGTTTTGCGAGGTCGACCATGCATATTCATATTCTCGGTATTTGCGGCACTTTCATGGGTTCGCTGGCGGTGCTGGCCAAAGAACTCGGCCACCGTGTGACCGGTTCGGACGCCAACGTCTACCCACCGATGAGCACCCAGCTCCAGGCCCAGGGCATCGAGCTGACCCAAGGCTATGACCCGGCCCAGCTGGACCCGGCGCCGGACCTGGTGGTGATCGGCAACGCCATGTCGCGGGGCAACCCGGCGGTGGAGCATGTGCTCAACAAAGGCCTGCCTTATGTCTCCGGCCCCCAGTGGCTGGCCGACCATGTGCTGCAGGGGCGTTGGGTGCTGGCCGTGGCCGGTACCCACGGCAAGACCACCACCAGCAGCATGCTGGCCTGGGTCCTGGAGCATGCCGGCATGAGCCCCGGCTTCCTGATCGGTGGCGTGCCGCAGAACTTCTCGGTGTCGGCACGCTTGGGCGATACGCCGTTCTTCGTGGTGGAGGCCGACGAATACGACAGCGCGTTCTTCGACAAACGTTCGAAGTTCGTGCACTACCGTCCGCGCACTGCGATTCTCAATAACCTTGAGTTCGACCACGCGGACATCTTCCCGGATCTGGCCTCCATCGAGCGTCAGTTCCATCACTTGGTGCGCACCATTCCGAGCGAAGGCCTGGTGATCCATCCGACCACCGAACAGGCGCTGGAGCGGGTAATCGGCATGGGTTGCTGGACGCCAGTGCAGACCACCGGCGAGGGTGGCCAATGGCAGGCGCGCTTGCTCAGTGCCGACGGCTCGCGCTTCGAAGTGCTGTTCGAGGGGCAAGCGCAAGGCGTTGTGGACTGGGCCCTGACCGGCCAGCACAACGTTGCCAACGCGTTGGCAACGTTGGCCGCTGCCCGTCACGTGGGGGTGGTGCCTGCCATGGGTATTGAAGGCCTGAGCGCGTTCAAGAGCGTCAAGCGGCGCATGGAGAAGGTCGCAGAAGTTCAGGGCGTGACTATCTACGACGACTTCGCTCACCATCCGACGGCTATCGCCACCACCCTCGACGGCCTGCGCAAGCGGGTGGGCGAGGCACCGGTGATCGCCATCATCGAGCCTCGTTCCAACTCTATGAAGCTGGGCGCGCACCGTGACGGCCTGCCGGAAAGCGTCAACGATGCCGACCAGGTAGTCTGGTATGCGCCAGCCAACCTGGGCTGGGACCTGGCGGCGACTGCGGCGCAGTGCAAGGTGCCGAGCGTGGTCGCCGACAGCCTCGAAGCGATCATCGAGCGGGTCAAGGGCCAGGCGCGGCCGGGCACACACGTGGTGATCATGAGCAATGGCGGCTTTGGCGGCCTGCATGGCAAGCTGGCCGAGGCCCTGAAGTGAGCGGGCCGGAACGCATCACCCTGGCCATGACCGGCGCCTCCGGCGCGCAGTATGGCTTGCGTCTGCTCGATTGCCTGGTGCGCGAAGACCGTGAGGTGCATTTTCTCATCTCCAAGGCCGCGCAATTGGTGATGTCCACCGAGACCGACGTGCTGCTGCCGCCCAAGCCTCAGGCCATGCAGGCCTTTCTGACCGAGTACACCGGTGCTGCCGATGGGCAGATCCGCGTGTATGGCAAGGAGGACTGGATGTCGCCGGTGGCTTCGGGCTCCGGCGCACCGGCGGCCATGGTGGTGGTGCCGTGCTCCACCGGCACCTTGTCGGCCATCGCCACCGGGGCCTGCAACAACCTGATCGAACGTGCCGCCGACGTGACCCTCAAGGAGCGTCGCCAGCTGATCCTGGTGCCGCGCGAGGCGCCATTCTCGACCATCCATCTGGAGAACATGCTCAAGCTCTCGCAGATGGGGGCGGTGATCTTGCCGGCAGCGCCCGGCTTCTATCACCAGCCGCAGACCATCGATGACCTGGTCGACTTCGTCGTGGCGCGCATTCTGAACCTGCTGAACATCCCGCAGGACATGTTGCCGCGCTGGGGGGAGCATCATCTTGGGGCGGATGATTGAAACGCACGTTGCCTGCAATGCTGGCCGTCCTGTTGCTCAACGGCTGTGCCACGGTGCGCACGCTTGATGCCAACAAGCCGGGCGCGCCGGTGGTGTATGCCGGCACCCGGCTGGACTTGTACGTGATCAATGGCGGGTGCTGCCCCAAGGATCATTTCGGGGCTAAGGCGCCGGCGTATCCGCGGCTGGACCTGCCTGGGAGCATGCTGCTCGATACCCTGCTGCTGCCATTATCGTTGCTGACGGCTGCCGGGATCGGCTTCCAGGCCACTGGCGGTCTGTAACGGCCCTGTCGCCGGCTTGCCGGCGACAGGGCCGTTCAGGCGGGCGCTATTTCTTGCCTAATCTACGCAGCTCATCCGACTCGACAACCCGAATCCCGTCCTCTTCCTCCAGCGCCAGGCGCCATAGCGCCCGCGCCAATGTGCAGGCTTCGATGCCCCGATACTTGCCCGGCATCAACCGTGCAAACGGGGAAGCCAGCCGTTCGCCCAAGCGCGGCGCAATGCGCTCACCCAGCAGCAGCGAAGGCCTGACAATCGTCAGTTGCGGCCAATCCTGCGCCTTGAGCGCCTCTTCCATTTCGCCCTTGACCCGGTTGTAGAAGATCGACGACTTGGGATCGGCGCCGATGGCGCTGACCACCAGCAGGTGGCGCGCACCCATCTCCCGTGCACGCTTGCTGAAGGCCACCACCATGTCCAGGTCGACGGCGCGGAACGCCTGCTCGGAGCCGGCCTGCTTCAAGGTAGTGCCCAGGCAGCAGTAAGCGATGTCCACGCGCCCGGCCAGTTGCGGTAGGAACACCGCAGGGTCACCGACCGGGTTTTCCAGGTGTGGGTGTTCGGCCAGGGGGCGGCGGGTGGGTGCCAGAACGCGGCTGATGGTGGGCTCGTTGAGCAGGCGGTCAAGCAGGTGTTCACCCGTCAGGCCCGTGGCTCCGGCAAGCAGGACATGCTGAGGCGTCAAGTACATGATGTCTCTCCTGTGTTACACACAAGTCTAGTGCGGGGCTGGCCTTTTTTCCTGCCCCTGCGAAGTCGCTTGTGCGGCATTGCGTAAGGCTTTTTCAGCTTGCTGCTGGCGCAAGCGTTGCCAATGTGCCAGTACGGTTGATGGTGCCCAGATCTGTGGCTCGGAGGCTTCGAAACCTTCCCTCTTCTCACGTTCGGCAACACTGCTGCGCGCCAGTTCGAACGCTTGTTCGAGGTCGTCGGTCTGGTTCAGCGCTTGGGCAAACAGAGCCTCGCCGAAATAGGTGAAATCGGCCTCTTCCGAGCAGCCGAATGACACCCTGTCCGCCCGTGCGGCAGTCATGATGATTGTCCGCTCATCTTTGAGCGGGGCGATGTAACCCCCTGAATAGCAGGCGGAGATGACGATCACCTTGTCGCGCTCTTTGAGCGGCGCCAAGGCGCTGGCCAGTTCGTCGGCGGACAGGTCGGCAAGCTGCAGGCGTGGTTGGTCGAATACCAACTGGTGGTCCTGGCTGCCATGGCTGGTCAGGTAGATGAACACCAAGTCCTGCGGGCCGGTGCGCTCAGCCAGTGTGCGGGCGGCGCGGGTAAGGTTCTCGCGGGTTGCCATGGGCCGTGTGGACATCTGGTCGCGGTGGTTGACCAGCGTGATCTGGCCGTGGGCACCGAAGCGCACCTTCAAAAGATTGCTGACGTAGTCGGCCTCGCGCAGAAATACACTCTGCTGGCCGTCACCGGCGACCACCAGGCTATACAGCTCAATGGGCGGCGCGGAGCGCGGTACGCGCGCCAGCGCCTCATCCAGTAGCTTGCCCTGATTGAGCAGGGCCAGTTCCAGCGGGTCGGGGAGCAGTTTGCCGTTGTGGTCGCGAACGCGCACACCATTGACCCAGTAACCGCTTTGCACCTTGCCGCTGGCCAGGGTCAGTTTACCCTGGCCCTGGTAGGCGTCGTTTTCGAAGCCGCCGACGTAGCGGCTGCCATCGGGCAATTGCAGGCTGCCCTGGCCGGCCAGGCGCCAGTCGACGAAGCTGCCCTTGTAGTGGCTGCCATCGCTGCCCAGCATTTCCCCCTCGCCAAGCAGCGAGCCGTCCTTGAACTCGCCGATCCAGACATCGCCTTCGGCGTTTTCATAGCGGCCACGACCTTCCAGGCGGTTGTCCTTGAACTCGCCGATATATTGCTCGCCATCGACGCTGTCGTAGGTGCCGCTGCCCTGCAACAGACCGTCGACGAAGCGGCCACTGAACTGATTGCCGCTGGCATCGCTGCGTACGCCGGCACCATTGGGCTTGCCGCTGGCAAACAAGCCCTGGTAACGGCTGCCGTCCGCCAGTTCGAGCTCACCCGCGCCATGGTACTGATCGTCCTTGAACTGGCCGCGGTAGGTCTGGTCCGCCTGCTTGAGCGTACCTTCGCCGTCGCGACGGCCGTGGCTGAAGGTGCCTGCATAGTGGCTGCCGGGGGTGGTCAGGTCGCCCACGCCCTGAAACAGGCCGGCGGCGAACTGGCCGCGATAGACCTCGCCATTGCTGCCATGCCACTCGCCCTGGCCATGCCATTGGCCATCCTTGAAGCCGCCGGCGTACCAGCTGCCGTTGGGATAGTCGATGCGCCCTTCGCCTTGCAGCAAGCCGTCAACCACCTGGCCCCTGTAGCGACCGCCGTCGGGCAGGCGCGCATCCGGTGGCAACAGCGATTCGCCATCGCCACAGGCAGCGAGCATCAGGGTCAGGGTGAGAGGCAACAGAGCACGCATGGCCGAATCCGGGCAAAAGTTATGCCGAGTATGCCGCACAATGGGGCGGATGAGACAGCCATGGCAGGGGCCGCGTGGCGACCCCCAAAAAAAGATCAGACGAAGCAGAGCGAAAGCGGCTCGGCGATATAGGCCGGCTTCTCTTCGCCTTCGATCTCCAGTGTCGCGGTAGCCTTGAGCAACCACTGCCCAGGTTTCTTCTCGGTCACCTCACCCAGATCCACCTTCAGGCGCACCTTGCTGCCGACTTTCACCGGCTGAATGAAACGCACACTGTCGAGCCCGTAATTGACCACCATCTTCAGGCCTTCAGGCAGCACCAGTATGTCTTCCATCAGCTTTGGAATCAGCGACAAGGTCAGGAAGCCATGGGCAATGGTGCAGCCAAAGGGTGTCTTGGCCGCTTTGTCAGGGTCGACATGGATGAATTGAAAATCGCCCGTGGCCTCAGCGAACAGGTTGATGCGTTGCTGGTCGATCTTCAGCCAGTCGGAACGTCCCAGTTCCTTTCCAACGTACTGCGAAAGCTCGGTAACCGGTACATAGGGCATCGCGACTCTCCAGGTTGTCATTTGGTACGAGTGTGCAAGATCAGCACGGCGAACAATTACAGTCAAGTTGCCAGCATCAGGGCGAATATCCGCCCATAGCCTTGCGCGTGCTTATAATGGCCGGCATGGCCGAAAGGAGATCCTTATGCTGTTGCGTGGTTTGACCTGGCTGGTGCTGTTCCAGCTGCTGGGTACGGCGCTCAATCATCTGTTGGTGCCGATACTGCCCGGGCCGATCATCGGCCTTTTGCTTTTGTTGTCGTTTCTCATGGCCCGCGGTGAGGTCGGCAAGCCGTTGAACGAGGCGGCGAGCAGTCTGTTGCGTTACCTGCCGCTACTGTTGGTGCCGCCAGCAGTGGGTGTGATGGTGTATGCCAAGGATATCGCTGCAGACTTTTGGGCCATCGCCGGCGCGCTTCTGATCTCCTGCCTGGCCACCTTGGTCTTTGTCGGTGTATTGATGCAGAAACTCATGCATCGCCAGGGCAAGCGCGGGGAGCAGCCATGATCCTCGATTGGCAGGGCGCGCTCGATGCGGTTGTCCACCATCCGCTGTTTGGCATTGGCATTACGCTGGGTGCCTATCAGGTGGTGCTAGCAGCTTACGAGAAAACGCGCTGGATCTTCCTGCAGCCGGTACTGGTGTCGATGGTCATGGTGATCGGTGTGTTGCTGGTCTGTGGTATCGACTACCGTGAGTACCGCAAGAGCACCGAGATCATGAACATCCTGCTGGGGCCGGCCACGGTGGCCTTGGCCGTGCCGCTCTACCTCAACCTGCGGCGTATCCGGCAGCTGTTCTGGCCGACATTTACTACGCTGGTAATCGGAGGCCTGTTCGCCACGCTCTGCTGCCTGTTGCTGGGCTGGTGGTTCGGCGCCGAACACATGATCCTGATGACCATGGCGCCGAAGTCGGTGACCTCACCGATTGCCATGCTTGTGGCCGAGCAAATTGGTGGTGTGGCGGCCCTGGCGGCGGTCTTCGTGTTGATCACCGGGGTGATCGGGGCCATTTTCGGCCCTGCGCTGTTGAGCCGTTTTGGTGTGCATAGCCCCGAGGCGCGCGGCATGTCCCTGGGCGTGACCGCGCATGCTGTGGGTACCTCGGTGGCCTTGCAGGAAAGTGACGAGTGCGGCGCGTTTGCCGCACTGGCAATGAGCCTGATGGGGGTGGCCACGGCGGTGTTCCTGCCGTTGGCGGTCAGCCTGGTGGCTTGAGGAGTTGTGATGACGCTACCGCTGTTTCCCCTCAATACTGTGTTGTTTCCCGGTTGCCTGCTGGATTTGCAGATATTCGAAGCCCGCTACCTGGACATGATTGGCCGCTGCATGAAGCAGGGCACAGGCTTTGGTGTGGTGTGCATCGTCGAAGGCGAGCAGGTCGGCAAGGCGCCGCCTGTGGTTGCATCGATCGGGTGCGAGGCGCTGATCCGTGATTTTGTCCAGCAGGACAACGGCTTGCTGGGTATCCGTGTGGAAGGTGTGCGGCGCTTCGAGCTGGGTCAGACCGAGGTGCAGAAAGACCAGTTGCTGCTGGGCGAGGTACATTGGCTGGCGGAGCAGGCGGACAGCCCGCTGACCGATCAGGACGATGACCTGCTGGCCCTGCTGGTGGCGTTGGGTGAGCACCCGATGGTCGAGGCACTGGACATGCCCCGTGACGTCGCGGGGCGCCAGGCACTGGCCAACCAGCTGGCTTATCTGCTGCCGTTCATGGAAGAGGACAAGCTGGACTTGCTGGCGATCGACTCGCCGTCGCAGCGGCTGGCAGAAATCCAGAGGCTGCTGGAGCGGATTCAGGGCGAGTTGTTTGCCTGATAGAGGGTGGTTGCCTTTATGGCCCTATCGCCGGCTTGTCGGCGATAGGGCTGTACAGCCAGCGTCAATATTGGTAACGCTCCAGGGCCAACGGCAAGGCATACAGGGCAAAGAAAGCCAGCAACGCGATACACGCCGGTAATACCAGCCACCATACCCGTTGTGGCAATGCATTGAGCGGCTGGCGATATTGCACCAGCGTCAGGCTGAGCGCGCAGACGCAGCAGGCCAGCAAGGCTCCGGCCAGGATGTCGGTGGGCCAATGCGCTCCCAGGTAAACGCGCGACAGGGCAATCGCCAACGCCGGAATGCACCCCAGCATCACCCAGGTCAGGCGCATGCGTGGCGGCTGGCCACGCCCGGCCAGCACCGCCATCACCAGGAAGAACGCAAACGAAGCCGAGCTATGCCCGCTGGGCATGCTGTAACTGGTCAAGGGGTCGGTCAGCACCTCCGGTCGCGCCCGGGCGAACAGCCATTTCAGCGAGCCATTGGCAATTGCCGTACCCATCAAGGCGCCACCGGCGAACAGTGCATGCCGCCATTGTCGGGCGAGCAGCAGCAGGCCGGTGAGCAGCCCGCCCAGGAACAGCTGGGTGCGGAAATCGCCCAGGCGGGTTACCAGCACCATGGTGCCGTCCAAGGCTTGGCTGCGATGCTCCTGCACCAGGGTCATCACGCCCTGGTCGAACTCGTGAAAATACGGCCATCCCAGAAACACCCCGGCCAATGCCAGAAAGCTCAAACCGGCGATCAGCCGCGTCCCGTGACGTTGGTCGCGTACGCTGCTGTTCAGGCTCAGCCCGATCAGCACCGCCAGGGCGCCGGCGATGATGCCTGCATCCAGCCAGAACCCTTCCGGCAATGGCAGGCGCATGGCCGCCCCGGTAGCCCAGCCCGGCAACAGGTAGGCGACCGACCAGCCGGCACCGGCCAGCACGCTGACCGCGATGAAGCGCGGCAACGGCATGTCGAACATGCCCGCGACCATCGGCAGCATCGGCCGCAGCGGGCCGATGAAACGGCCAACCAGCAAGCTGGCGATGCCGTAGCGCTGGAAGTAGGTTTCAGCGCTGCCGATCCATTCCGGGTGGTGGCGCAACAGGGGTAGGCGGCGGATGTTCTGGTGGAAGTACTTGCCTATCGTGTAAGACAGGGCGTCACCGAGCAGGCCACCGAGGAACCCCAGTAGCAATGTTTCGCCCAGGCTGAAGGTACCGTTGCCGGCCAATACCGCGACGGCAAACAGCAGTACCGTACCAGGTACGATGATGCCGGCGATGGCCAGGCATTCGATGCAGGCCACCAGAAAAATTGCCACGCCAAGCCACTGCGGGTTGGCGCTGAGCCAGCCGGTCAGGCTGTCGAGCCATTGGCCCATGTTTCAGCTTCCTTGTTTGAGAATGAAAAAGTCTTGCCCTTCGACTTGCCCCCGGCGCAGCGGGTTCCGGGTGCAGAAGCGGGCGTATTCGGCGTCGATGAAACGGTACGGCAGGTGCTCATCGCGGCCATGGGGGATACCCAGGCGCGCGGCCTGGACCACTTTGGGCACGGTGATGGCACAATCCTCGACGTACAGGCGTTCAGGGTCGAAGCGCTGGCCATCCCACTGCGCTACCTTCAAGCCCAAGGCCCGGCAGAGCAGGGTCTGGCCGGCGCACAGGCGTTCGGCTGGGCGCAGCTTGCCGCTGGCGTCGGGGTTGTTCAACTGCATTTGCGCCAGGCTGTTGGCACCGGAAAGGGCGTCCACCCAGGGGTAGGCCGACTTTATGAGCACTGCATTGCCTGGGCCGTGTGCGCTGAAGTTGAGCGAGTCACCTCCGCGGGCGTAATACATGTAGATATGCCCGCCATCGAGAAACAGCGCCCTGCGTTTCTCTGTGTAGCCAAGCGAGGCATGGCTGCCCTTGTCAGTCAGGTAATAGGCCTCGGTTTCGATGATCCGAGCGGCCAGCCACAGGTCGCCATGCCGATGGCGGATGACCTTGCCCAGCAGGGCTGTGGCCAGGGTCTGGGCGTCTCGGTCGAAGAAGCTGTCGGGCAAGGCGCGGGCAAGGCAGGGGGTCGTGTCTGGCATGCTGGCGGTTCGTCGTGGTCAGGCGCGGATGATAGCAACGATTGGCTTAATCGAGGCTGAACCAAGACAGTTCGATAAGGCCGGTTACATCTTTCCTACAGATTCTTGTCTGCCATTTTCTACCATCCGCCACCCGCCGCTGGGCGTATACCTGCGCGGCAGTTATAATCAGCCGATTTCCCCTTCGCCAAGACACCGAACCCATGACTGAGTCCGTTCTTGACTACATGACCCGTTTGGGTCGCGCCGCTCGCCAGGCCTCCCGGGTGATCGCCCGCGCCAGCACTGCGCAGAAGAACCGCGCCCTGCAGGCTGCTGCCGATGCACTGGACGCCGCGCGTGCCGAGCTTACCGCAGCCAACGAACAGGACCTGGCCGCCGGCCGTGCCAACGGTCTGGAGCCTGCCCTGCTCGACCGCCTGGCCCTGACCCCAGCGCGTATCGACGGCATGATCACCGGCCTGCGCCAGGTGGCCAGCCTGGCAGACCCGGTCGGCGCCATCCGCGACATGAGCTATCGCCCGTCGGGTATTCAGGTCGGCAAGATGCGCGTGCCGCTGGGGGTGATCGGGATCATCTACGAATCGCGCCCGAACGTGACCATCGATGCCGCCAGCCTTTGCCTGAAGTCAGGCAACGCCACCATCCTGCGCGGCGGCTCCGAGGCCATTCACTCCAACCGCGCCATCGCCACGTGCATTCAGCGTGGCCTTGCCGAGGCCGGCCTGCCGGCCGCCGTGGTTCAGGTGGTCGAGACCACCGACCGTGAGGCGGTTGGCGCGCTGATCAGCATGCCTGAGTTTGTCGATGTCATCGTCCCGCGGGGCGGCCGTGGCCTGATCGAACGCATCAGCCGCGATGCCCGTGTGCCGGTCATCAAGCACCTGGACGGCATCTGTCACGTCTATGTTGCCGAGCACGCGGACCTGGACAAGGCCTGGCGCGTTGCTTTCAACGCCAAGACTTACCGTTACGGTATTTGCGGTGCGATGGAAACCCTGCTGGTCGACCAACGTGTGGCTGAAGGTTTCCTGCCGGAAATGGCCCGCCGTTTCCAGGAAAAGGGCGTCGAACTGCGCGGGTGCGAGCGTACCCGTGCGCTGATCGAGGCCAAGCCGGCCAGCGAAGACGATTGGCACACCGAGTACCTCGACGCCATCCTGTCGATTCGTGTGGTCGATGGCCTGGACCAGGCCATCGAGCACATCAACCACTATGGCTCGCATCACACCGATTCGATCATTACCGAACACCAGGGCCAGGCCCGTCAGTTCATGGCCGAGGTGGACTCGGCATCGGTGATGCTCAACACCCCGACCTGCTTCGCCGACGGCTTCGAGTATGGCCTGGGCGCGGAGATCGGTATTTCCACCGACAAGCTGCACGCCCGCGGACCGGTCGGCCTGGAAGGCCTGACCTGCGAGAAGTACGTAGTGATCGGCGATGGCCAACTGCGCGGCCAGGAGTCCTGCTGAGTTGAGCAAGGCCCAGGCAGTCCGGCGCATCGGCATTCTTGGCGGTACTTTCGACCCCGTGCACATCGGCCACCTGCGCAGCGCGCTTGAGGTCGCCGAGTTCATGGGGCTGGAAGAGATGCGCCTGTTGCCCAATGCCCGGCCGCCACACCGCGACACCCCGCAGGTGGCGGCCGAAGATCGCCTGGCGATGGTGCGTGGGGCCGTGCAAGGCGTCGAACGCCTGAGCGTGGATGCCCGCGAGCTTGAGCGCGACAAACCGTCCTACACCATCGATACGCTGGAGTCGGTCCGCGCCGAACTGGGCGCTGCTGACCAGCTGTTTCTGGTGTTGGGCTGGGATGCCTTCTGCGGCTTGCCTGGCTGGCACCGCTGGGAAGAACTGCTGCAACACTGTCACATCCTGGTGCTGCAACGCCCGGATGCCGACGTTGAACCCCCTGACGAGCTGCGCAACCTGTTGGCCGCGCGCTCCGAGAGCGATCCCACCGCCATGTCCGGCCCGGCGGGTAGTATTTCGTTCGTCTGGCAGACACCGCTTGCGGTGTCGGCTACACAGATCCGACAGCTGCTGGCCAGCGGCAGGTCGGTGAGGTTCCTGGTGCCGGACGCCGTACTGGCCTACATCGAGGCGCATGAACTGTATCGTGCGCCTAACTGACGGTGCCCTGTGGGCGCCTCATCCAACGAGTTGAACGAGTTTTATATGAGCAAGCAGAAAATCAATGGCGAAGAACTGGTCAAGCTGACCATCAGCGCGCTGGAAGACGTCAAGGCCCAGGATATCCAGGTCATCGACGTTCGCGAGAAGCACAGCCTGACCGACTACATGATCATTGCCACCGGTACCTCCAATCGCCAGATCAACGCGATGCTGGAAAAGGTCCGTGAAGCGGTCAAGAAAGAGGGTGCGCAGCCGCTGGGCGAAGAAGGCAAGGGCGACAGCGACTGGGTACTGCTGGACCTGAACGACGTCATCGTGCACATGATGACCGCCGCTGCCCGCCAGTTCTACGACCTGGAACGCCTGTGGCTGGGTGCCGAGCAGAGCCGCGCCGCCGATGCCAAGCACCACAGCCCGGAAAACGCCAGCGACTACTTCACCGACAAGCTCAAAGACCGGGAATAAGGAAGCGTCGTGCGTCTGCGCCTGATCGCGGTCGGCTCGCGCATGCCCAAGTGGGTCGAGGAAGGCTGGCATGAATATGCCAAGCGCCTGCCCCAGGAGCTGTCGCTGGAGCTGGTGGAAATTCCGCTGAACACCCGTGGCAAGAATGCCGACGTCGCCCGCCTGATTCGTCAGGAGGGTGAGGCCATGCTGAGCAAGGTTCAGCCCGGGGAACGCATCGTCACCCTCGAGGTCCATGGCAAGCCCTGGAGTACCGAGCAATTGGCGACCGAGCTGGACCGCTGGCGGCTGGATTCGCGCACGGTGAATTTGATGGTGGGCGGCCCGGAAGGGCTGGCGCCTGAGGTTTGTGCGCGCGCCGAGCAACGCTGGTCGCTGTCGCCGCTGACCCTGCCGCACCCGTTGGTAAGGATACTCATCGGCGAGCAGATCTACCGCGCCTGGACCGTGTTGTCCGGGCACCCTTACCACAAATGAGCCTGTAAGCAGTCCGATGTCGCAGCCGATCCGCCTCAAGGACCACGAGAAAGACGCCCGCCTGGTGCGTAACCGCGTCGTGGTCGGCGCCGTCGCGATCATGCTGCTTGTCTGCGTGTTGATCGCACGCCTGTACTACCTGCAGATCATCCAGTACGACTACCACTCCACGTTGTCAGAGAACAATCGGGTGCACGTGCAGCCGATCCCGCCGACGCGCGGGCTGATCTTCGACCGCAATGGGGTGATCATCGCCGATAACCGGCCGAGCTTCAGCCTGTCCATGACCCGTGAACGTGCGGGTAACTGGCAGGAAGTGCTGGACAATATCGTGGAAGTGCTGGAGCTGACGCCGGACGATCGTGCACTTTTCGAAAAACGCATGAGGCAGGGGCGAAGGCCGTTCGAGCCAGTGCCGATCCTGTTCGAGCTGAACGAAGAGCAGATCGCCCGCGTGGCGGTCAACCAGTTCCGTTTGCCTGGCGTCGAAGTGGTCGCCCAGTTGGTGCGGCATTACCCGCAAGGTGCGCATTTCGCCCATTCGGTAGGGTATGTCGGGCGGATCAACGAGAAAGAGCTCAAAAGCCTTGATCCGGTGAACTACAGCGGCACCCACCATATCGGCAAGACCGGCATCGAGCGCTTCTACGAAGCCGACCTGCATGGCCAGGTCGGTTACGAGGAAGTCGAGACCAACGCTCGCGGGCGCGTGCTGCGGGTCCTCAAGCGTACCGACCCGAAACCTGGCAAGGACATCGTGCTGAGCCTGGACATCAAGTTGCAGGAAGCTGCCGAAGCGGCCCTGGGTGGGCGCCGCGGTGCGGTGGTAGCGCTCGACCCGCGCAACGGCGAAGTGCTGGCGATGGTCAGCCAGCCGAGTTTCGACCCCAACCTGTTCGTCACCGGCATCAGTTTCAAGGCCTACGCCGAGTTGCGCGACTCGATCGACCGGCCGCTGTTCAACCGCGTGCTGCGCGGCTTGTACCCGCCGGGTTCGACCATCAAGCCGGCGGTTGCCATCGCCGGCCTCGACAGTGGTGTGGTCAACGCCGGCAGTCGCGTGTTCGACCCGGGGTATTACCAACTGCCCAACTACGATCACAAATACCGTAACTGGAACCGCAGTGGTGATGGCTGGGTCGACCTGGATACCGCAATCATGCGTTCCAATGACACCTATTTCTACGATCTTGCCCACAAGATGGGTATCGATCGGCTGTCCACCTACATGAACAAGTTCGGCATCGGCCAGAAAGTTGCCCTGGACATGTTCGAGGAGTCGGCCGGGCTGATGCCGTCGCGTGAATGGAAGCGCGCCACCCGCCGCCAAGCCTGGTTCCCCGGTGAAACCCTGATTCTGGGCATCGGCCAGGGCTACATGCAGGCAACACCGCTGCAACTGGCCCAGGCCACAGCGCTGATCGCCAACAAAGGCGTTTGGAACCGTCCGCACCTGGCCAAGACCATCGAAGGCCAGCCGCCCGTGGACCCGAACCCGATGGAAAACATCATCCTGCGTGACAAGTCCGACTGGGCCAAGGTCACCCACGGCATGGAGCAGGTGATGCACAACGCCCGTGGTACTGCACGCAAGGCTGCGGCCGGTGCCCAGTACCGCATTGCCGGCAAGAGCGGTACCGCGCAGGTGGTAGCGATCAAGCAGGGCGAGAAATACGACCGCAACAAAATTCAGGAGCGCCACCGCGACCATGCGTTGTTCGTCGCCTTCGCCCCGGCCGACGATCCGAAGATCGTGGTTTCGGTGATGGTCGAGAACGGCGAGTCCGGCTCCGGTGTAGCCGCACCCGTTGTGCGGCAGATCATGGACGCCTGGCTGCTCGACGAGAACGGTCGGCTCAAGCCTGAGTTCGCTCCTGCCACTGTCGCCCAGGAAACGGCCCCGTGAAGAACAATTTCGATCGCATGCTCTCCAGCGAGGACGTGATGCGTCGACGCGCCAGCTTCCTGCAGCGCATCCACATCGACGGCCCCTTGCTGGTCATCCTGCTGACCCTCGCCGCCGGCAGTCTGTTCGTGCTCTATTCTGCCAGCGGCAAGAACTGGGATTTGCTACTTAAGCAGGCCACTTCATTCGGTATCGGGCTGGTGTCGATGTTCGTCATCGCTCAGCTTGAACCCCGCTTCATGGCGCGCTGGGTGCCTCTTGCCTATCTCACTGGGGTGCTGCTGCTGGTCGTGGTGGACGTCATGGGGCATAACGCCATGGGCGCCACGCGCTGGATCAACATACCCGGGGTAATACGCTTCCAGCCCTCGGAGTTCATGAAGATCATCATGCCGGCGACCATCGCCTGGTACCTGTCCAAACGCACCTTGCCGCCTCATTTGAAACACGTGGCCATCAGCCTGGTGCTGATTGGCGTGCCGTTCATCCTCATCGTCCGCCAGCCGGACCTGGGTACGGCGTTGCTGATCCTTGCCTCCGGCGCCTTCGTGCTGTTCATGGGCGGCCTGCGCTGGCGCTGGATCCTCAGCGTGCTGACGGCGGCCGTGCCTGTGGCGGTGGCCATGTGGTTCTTCGTCATGCACGACTACCAGAAACAGCGTGTGCTGACGTTCCTCGACCCTGAAAGCGACCCGCTGGGCACCGGCTGGAACATCATCCAGTCCAAAGCGGCCATTGGCTCGGGTGGCGTGTTCGGCAAGGGCTGGCTGCTGGGCACCCAGTCGCACCTGGACTTCCTTCCCGAGAGCCATACCGACTTCATCATCGCCGTGCTCGGCGAGGAATTCGGCCTGGTCGGCATCTGCCTGCTGCTGATCGTTTACCTCTTGCTGATCGGTCGTGGGCTGATGATCACGGCTCAGGCGCAGACCTTGTTCGGCAAGCTGCTTGCAGGCAGCCTGACCATGACCTTCTTTGTATATGTATTCGTCAATATCGGTATGGTCAGCGGCCTATTGCCCGTGGTGGGCGTGCCGCTGCCCTTCATTAGTTATGGCGGAACTTCGTTGGTGACGCTGCTGTCAGCGTTTGGCGTTCTCATGTCGATCCATACGCACCGTAAATGGATCGCACAGGTTTGAAAAAGGTGAAGAATTTCATGCAAGCAGTGCGTAACTGGGCTGCCCGTTTTGCGCCGTGGTTCGGCGCGGTGGGCCTGTTCGCCGCTGTCCAGCAGGCGCATGCCGGCGATTATGACGGCTCGCCTCAGGTGGCCGAATTCGTCGGTGAGATGAGCCGCGACTATGGCTTTGCCAGCGAGCAGTTGATGGGCGTGTTCCGCGAGGTTCAGCGCAAGCAATCGATCCTGGACGCCATATCGCGGCCGGCCGAGCGGGTAAAACCGTGGAAGGATTACCGACCGATGTTCATCACCGACGCGCGCATCGCCCGCGGTGTGGACTTCTGGCGCCAGCATGAAGCGGTGCTGGCCCGGGCGGAGCAGGAGTACGGCGTACCGGCGCAGTACATCGTCGCGATCATCGGTGTGGAAACCTTTTTTGGCCGCAACACTGGCAACTACCGTGTGATCGATGCCTTGTCGACCCTGGGCTTCGATTACCCGCCGCGCGCCGAGTTCTTCCGCAAGGAGCTGCGTGAATACCTGCTGCTGTCGCGCGAAGAACAGCTCGACCCGCTGACCCTCAAAGGTTCATACGCCGGTGCCATGGGCCTGCCGCAGTTCATGCCGAGCAGCTTTCGCAACTACGCGGTGGACTTCGATGGCGATGGCCACATCAATATCTGGAACAACCCTGACGATGCCATCGGCAGTGTCGCCAGCTACTTCAAAGAGCACGGCTGGGTGGCTGGGCAGGGCGTGGTCAGTCGTGCCCAGGTCAGTGGTGCGCGGGCAGACGAAGGCCTGACCACGGGTATCGAGCCGGTGAAAACGGTCGCAGAGTTGCAGGCGCTTGGCTGGTCGAGTCATGATGCGTTGCGCGGTGATCTGCCAGTCACCGCCTTCCGTCTGGAAGGCGCAAACGGGCCTGAATACTGGTTGGGCCTGAAGAATTTCTACGCGATCACTCGCTACAACCGCAGCGTGATGTATGCCATGGCGGTGCATCAGCTTTCGGAACAGCTGGTCCAAGCACGGGGCGTCAAGTAATGCGCGCAATGATTTCTGCCAATACCTTCAAGTTGCTGGCCTGCATGGCCGTCGGCATGCTGCTGGTCAGTTGCTCCTCCAGCCGGCCGGCCCCCCAGAAAAGCGGCAATACCGTTCGTGCGCAGCCTGGCCTGGATATCAACCGTGCCCACAAGGACGGTGCGCCGTGGTGGGACGTGGATGTGAACAAGATCCCGGACGCGACGCCGACCGTGCACACTGGCAACTACAAGGCCAACCCTTACACGGTGCTGGGCAAGACCTACTACCCCATGCAGGACTCGCGCAACTACCGTGCCGAAGGCACCGCCTCCTGGTACGGCACCAAGTTCCACGGGCAGAACACCGCCAACGGTGAGCTGTACGACCTGTATGGCATGAGCGCAGCGCACAAGACCCTGCCGCTGCCGGCCTACGTGCGGGTGACCAACCTCGCCAACGGGCGCAGTGTGATCCTGCGGGTCAATGACCGTGGCCCGTTCTACTCCGACCGCATCATCGACCTGTCCTATGCCGCAGCCAAGAAGCTCGGCTATGCCGAGAGCGGCACCGCGCATGTGCGGGTCGAAGGTATCGATCCCCAGCAATGGTGGGCTCAGCGTGGCCAGCAGCCGCCGTTGATGCTCAAGGAGCCTAAGGCCACCCAGCCTCAGGCGATTGCGGCCAGCACCGGGCGTGTCGAGCAATGGTCGCCGCCGGCGCAGCAACACGCAGCACCCGTAGTGCCAGTGCAAGTGGGTGGCAACAATGTGCCGGCAGGCAACGGTGGCAGCTTCCTGCAGGTAGGCGCATTTGCCAACCCCGACGCCGCCGAGCTGTTGCGTTCGAAGCTGAGCACCATGGTCAGCGCACCGGTGTTCATCAGCTCCATCGTGCGTAACCAGCAGACCCTGCACCGCGTGCGCCTGGGGCCGATCAGCAGCCAGGGCGAAATCCAGCAGGCGCAGGACAGCATTCGCCTGGCGAACCTTGGCCAGGCCAAGCTGGTCACAGACTGACGGCAGCGGCAAGCGGCAAGCTTCAAGAAGAAGCCAAGGTGCGCGTCGCCTTGTCTTGCAGCTTGAGGCTTGAGCCTCTAGCTGTCTGTTTTGTCATGAATTGACGGGCGCGGCCATGTACAATGTCCGCTTTTGCCCGCAGCGACATAAAGCCGCACTTCCTGGGCTCGGCCCTGAGCCGCAAAAACTAGACTGACTGGCGCTGGGCACACGATGTGGCCCAGGGAACATCTCAGACCATTAGCGATTTTCGAGAGACGGATGAACATCACCAACCTTGCCAAACGACTTTGCCTGCCCGTACTGCTGATGATCACGCCTGCTGCCTTTGCGGCAGAGCAGATGATGCCGGCACCACCGCAACTGGCAGCCAAGTCCTACGTACTCATGGACGCGTCCAGCGGCAATGTGCTGGTCGAGAACAACGGTGACGAGCGCCTGCCGCCGGCCAGCCTGACCAAGCTGATGACCGCCTACATCGCCACCCTTGACATCCGCCGTGGCCAGATCGGCGAGAACGATCCGGTCACCGTCAGCGAGAATGCCTGGCGCACCGGTGGTTCGCGCATGTTCATCAAGGTCGGTAGCCAGGTCACCGTCAGTGACCTGCTGCATGGCATCATCATCCAGTCGGGCAACGACGCATCGGTCGCCTTGGCCGAGCACATCGCTGGCAGCGAAGATGCCTTTGCCGACATGATGAACAAGACTGCCGCCGACCTGGGTCTGTCCAACAGCCACTTCATGAACCCGACCGGTCTGCCGCACCCGGACCACTACTCCTCGGCCCATGACATGGCTACCCTGGCGCGCGCGATCATCAACGTCGACCCGGCCCACTACGCGATCTACTCGCAGAAAGAGTTCTTCTGGAACAACATCAAGCAGCCAAACCGCAACCTGCTGCTGTGGCGTGACAAGACAGTCGATGGCCTGAAGACCGGCCACACCGAAGAAGCCGGCTACTGCATGGTGGCCTCGGCTGTACGCGACGGCCAACGCTTGATCGCGGTGGTGTTCGGCACCAACAGCGAGCAGTCCCGTGCTGCCGAAACCCAGAAGCTGCTGACCTATGGCTTCCGCTTCTTCGAAACCCAGACCTTCTATCAGAAGGGCACGGAACTGACCCAGGCCCCGGTCTGGAAAGGCGCCACCAGCATCGTCAAGGCCGGCCTGGCCGACGACCTGACCCTGACCATGCCCAAAGGCCAGATGAAGCGCCTCCAGGCTTCGATGACCATGAACCCGCAGCTCACCGCACCGATCGCCAAAGGTGACGTGATCGGTAAAGTGGAAGTCAAACTGGACGAGAACGTGGTTCACAGCGCCGACCTGATCGCCCTCGATGGCGTAGAGGAAGGTGGTTTCATCCGTCGTATGTGGGATAGCATCCGTCTATTCTTCTACGGGTTGTTCAACTGATACGTGACCTGCACGCCCCCGTAATCCTGCGGGGGCGTTGTTGTTGCCACGGCTTACGAGGCCGTTTCCGCCATGAGCGAACCTGACGTCAAGTCGCACAAGATCGAATTCCCCTGCGCCGATTACCCGATCAAGGTCATCGGCGATACCGTTGTCGGCTTCAAGGACATGGTGATCGAGGTCCTGAGCAAGCATGCCAAGGTCGACCTCGCCACTTTGGCCGAACGCCAGAGCAAGGAAGGCAAGTACACCACGGTGCAGTTGCACATCGTTGCCGAGAGCGAAAATCAGCTGCACGATATAAACAGCGCCCTGCGTGCCACCGGCATCGTGAAAATGGTGCTCTGATGTCCCTTTGTCTCGGTTTTCGCGAGCTTGGCCTGCAGCCCTATGAACCGGTGCTGGAAGCCATGCGTCGCTTCACCGAGCAGCGTAGCCCGGACAGCCAGGATGAAATCTGGCTGGTAGAGCACCCCGCGGTTTTCACCCAGGGCCAGGCCGGCAAGGCCGAGCACCTGCTGGTACCGGGCGATATTCCGGTGGTGCAGACCGATCGGGGTGGCCAGGTGACCTACCACGGCCCCGGGCAACTGGTTGCCTACCTGCTGCTGGACGTGCGCCGCCTTGGCTTTGGTGTGCGCGAACTGGTCAGCCGCATCGAACAGACGCTGATCGAGCTGCTTGCCAGTTACGGTGTCAGCGCTGCGGCCAAGCCCGATGCGCCGGGTGTCTATGTCGATGGAGCGAAAATCGCCTCCCTCGGCCTGCGAATCCGCAATGGCCGTTCTTTTCACGGCCTTGCTCTGAACGTGGACATGGACCTTGCGCCATTCCGCCGAATCAACCCCTGCGGGTATGCGGGGCTGGCCATGACCCAGCTACGTGACCTGGCAGGCCCGATCGAACTCGACGAGGTCAGGACAAGGCTGCGCGGACAGCTGGTCAAGCACCTCGACTATGCTGAGCAGACGACCCTGACGGGCGGAATCGACTGAATATGACAACTGTGCAAGAAGCCGTGCCGAACCTGATACCTACCCAGGATGCCACCCCGCGCCCAGCGCCGAAGAAGGTGGAAGCTGGGGTCAAGCTGCGTGGTGCCGACAAGGTGGCGCGCATTCCGGTGAAGATCATCCCTACCGATGAGCTGCCCAAGAAACCCGACTGGATCCGCGTGCGCATCCCGGTTTCCCCTGAGGTAGACCGCATCAAGCAACTGCTGCGCAAGCACAAGCTGCACAGCGTGTGCGAAGAAGCTTCCTGCCCGAATCTGGGTGAGTGCTTCTCCGGTGGTACCGCCACCTTCATGATCATGGGCGACATCTGCACCCGTCGCTGCCCGTTCTGTGACGTCGGCCACGGCCGGCCGAAACCGCTGGATGTGGACGAGCCGAAAAACCTGGCTGTTGCCATCGCCGACCTGCGCCTGAAGTACGTAGTGATCACCTCGGTGGACCGCGACGACCTGCGCGACGGTGGTGCCCAGCACTTCGCCGACTGCATCCGCGAGATCCGCGCGCTGTCGCCGGGCGTACAGCTGGAAACCCTGGTGCCGGATTACCGTGGCCGGATGGATGTGGCCCTGGAGATTACCGCGCAAGAGCCGCCGGATGTTTTCAACCACAATCTTGAAACCGTACCGCGCCTGTACAAGGCCGCACGTCCCGGTTCGGACTACGACTGGTCGCTGGACTTGCTGCAGAAGTTCAAGCAGATGGTGCCGCACGTACCGACCAAGTCGGGCCTGATGCTCGGTTTGGGCGAGACGGACGAAGAAGTGATCGAAGTGATGCACCGCATGCGTGAGCATGACATCGACATGCTCACCCTCGGGCAGTACCTGCAGCCTTCGCGCAGCCACCTGCCAGTGCAGCGTTTCGTGCACCCCGACACCTTCGCCTGGTTTGCCGAGGAAGGCTACAAGATGGGCTTCAAGAACGTCGCATCGGGGCCGTTGGTGCGTTCGTCCTACCATGCCGACCAGCAGGCTCACGAAGCTAAGATCAAGCTCTGATCCTGGTTTGAGCCGTACATGCCGATGCACGCCGAAAGGCGGCATCGGCTTTTTTGTTTTTGTGCCCAGCGCTGCAAGGAGTTGCGATGAATTGCGCCGAAACGTTTGAACACCGCCTGCCCGCCGCGCTGCCGGACAATGCCTGCTTTGCCATTGTCGCTCCGGCCGGGCCGGCAAGGCTGGATGCGCAAAAGGCTGGCCAGTGGTTTGCCGAGCGCGGTTATCGCTGCCGTATCTACCCTGGAGTGGGGCATGCCGAAGGCTATCTGGCGGGCTCCGATCAGCAACGGTTACAGGATCTGCACGATGCCTTCGCTGACCCGACCATCGACGCAGTCCTGTGCATGCGCGGTGGCTATGGCAGCATGCGCCTGCTCGATCAGCTCGACTTCGACTTGATCCGGCGCAACCCCAAGCCGCTGATCGGCTACAGCGACATCACTGCGCTGCACACGGCTATCTATCGTCATAGCGGCTTGATCAGCTTTCATGGGGCGATGCTCAACGCTGACCTGCTGGGTGCCAAGCTCGCACCGACCGAGTCGTCGCTGATGGCGCAGTTGAGTGGGGCGTTAGGGGAGGGTGATGCCATCGTGCACCCGGCTGAATTCGTCTTGAATTGCGTGGTGCCTGGTGTTGCCAGGGGGCGTTTGCTGGGCGGCAACCTGTCGATTCTGGGTGCGACCCTGGGAACACTGGCGCAGATCGATACGAAGGGCTGCATCCTGTTCATCGAGGACGTCAATGAGCCGCTTTACCGGGTGGACCGGCTGCTGACCCAGTTGCGTCTGGCAGGCAAGCTGGCGGGCGTGAAGGGGGTGCTGGTGGGGGATTTTGCCGGTATCACCGTGGCGGCGTTGACGCCCCTGTTGCTGGACATCTTCGCGCCATTGGGTGTGCCAGTGCTGGCCGGGTGGCGCAGCGGGCATTGTGACCCGAACGTGTGTTTGCCGCTGGGGGCAGAGGTGGTGCTGGACAGCGAGGCGCGGAGCCTGGTGTTGGCGCAGGATTTGTTCAAGGGGTGAGATTGTCGGGGCCGCTTTGCGGCCCTTTCGCGACGCAAGGCCGCTCCTACAGGGGGATGAGCGATTTCTCGTGTCGCGATGGGGCGCAAGGCGCCCCCGGCATTATCACCGTTGACGCAGGCTATCGAGCAACTTGTGCGTCGGGTACCCATCTGCTGGCCACCCAAAACCCTGCTGCGCATTGCGAATGGCCTTACGGGTATTGGCACCGATGATGCCATCGGGGTTGCCCGCATCATGCCCGTTGGCGTTGAGCAGGTTCTGCAGCTCCATGCGCTCGCTGCGGCTCAGCGGCAAGTCTTCTTTGGGCCAGCTGCCTGCGATGAAGCCCCAGCCCGAAAAACGATCGCCCAGCAAGCTCACGGCCAGTGCATAGGACGATGAGTTGTTGTACTTGAGAATGGCGCGGAAGTTGTCCAGCACCAGGAATGCTGGGCCACGGGCGCCGGCCGGCAGCAGCAGGGCTGCGGAAAGTTCGTTGCTGCCCATCGGCAGTTCGGTGCCCGCCGGCAGTTTCACACCCAATTGCAACCACTCACTGACGGGCTTGCGCAGCGCGCCATCGGCCAGCCAGAAGTCGAAGCCTGCAGGTACCTGAACCTCGAAACCCCATGGTTGCCCGCGCTTCCAGCCGGAGCTTTGCAGGTAATGCGCAGTCGATGCCAAGGCATCCGGAGTGCTGTTCCAGATATCGCGGCGGCCGTCACCGTCGAAGTCCACTGCATGGGTGTTGTAGGTGGTGGGGATGAACTGGGTCTGGCCCATGGCGCCGGCCCAGGAGCCACGCATGGCCTCTGGCTGGATGTCACCATGCTGGATGATCTGCAGCGCGGCAATCAGCTGATCCTGGGCAAACTGCGGGCGGCGGCCTTCATACGCCAGGGTCGCGAGTGAGCGAATTACCGATTTGCTGCCTTGGAACTGGCCAAAGTTGCTCTCCATGCCCCAGACCGAGACCAGGACCTGACGGTCTACACCATAGCGCTGTTCGAGGCGGGCCAGCAGCTCGGCATTCTGCTCAAGCAGTTTCTTGCCGTTTCGCACTCGCAGCGGCGACAGTGCTCCCTCCAGGTATTCCCACACCGGGCGGGTGAATTCGGGCTGGCTGCGGTCTGCCTTGATCACATCCATGTCCGGCGTCACGCCAATGAACGCGCGGTCGAAAGTGCTTGCCGAGATACCAGCCTGCAGCGCTTGCTGGCGGAAGCCGGCCTGCCATTGGGCAAATGTTTGCAGCGGCTGAATTTCAGTGCTGACGTCGGGCGTGGCGCTGGGCAGAGTCACTACCGGCGCGGGCTGGGCGGGGGCCAGCGGCAGGGCGTCGGCGGCGGTGGGCTTTTCCGCGCAGGCGACGAGCAGGATTAAGCTGGAGGCCGCGAGCAGCTGGCGGGATTTCCAGCGAGGGGTAAGACTGAAGGGCATGCACAGATCCAGAATTTCAGGTCAGGTGTCGACCATATCATGCCTGCGCTTTCGATGCTTTCATGCGGCCAAAAAGTAAGAAGCCTCCCAATCTCTCGATTGGAAGGCTTCGCGGCGGTAGCTGCCTTTGCCCTTGTCCGGTCGCTCCTGGCGGCAGCGGAACAAGGGTTGGGCGACGATGGATTTGGCCTTGTTGGGGCCGTGCTTCTTCGGCTTTTTGCTCATGGCGGGATTCCCGGGTTGGGTGGGTTTCGGGGCGGACTCTAGGCCTGTAGAGAGGCCGGGGCCAATTGATTGTGTCAATGGTTTGAAATACCGGGGCTGCAAACAAGCTCCCAGTATTTGAGTCACTCAGGCGGTAGAGCCAACCGCTGCCCGGCCATGAGCAATGACAAGCGTGACAGCCCGGTCCATGGTGACCCCACGGCTTGCCCCTTGATCTGTGCATCGATGCGCTGGGCATCCTGCAGCAGCTGCGCCCAGCGCTGCGCCGACAGGCGCTGCAGGGCTTTGCTGACCAGCGGCCGGCGCTTGTCCCATACCGGTGGGCGGGCCTGGCTGAAGGCCTTGTCCAAGGGCACACCCTGGCTGAACTGCTGCGAAAGCCCCGCGAGCAGACGCAGTTCGCGCGCCAGGGCCCACAGAATCACAGGTGGCTCCACGCCTTCACCGCGCAGGCCTTCGAGCATGCGCAGGGCATGCGCAGCTTCGCCATTGAGAATGGCATCGACCAGGCCGAAGACATCGAAGCGCGCGCTGTCGGCAACGGCCGCCTGCACCGTGTCTACGGTGACCTGGCTGCCGTCGGCGAGCAGTTTGAGCTTTTCGATTTCCTGGGCAGCAGCCAGCAGGTTGCCTTCGACACGTGCGGCAATGAGGTCGACCGCATCACGCTGGGCCGAAAGGCCGGCCTGTGCCAAACGCTGGTTGATCCATTGCGGCAACTGCTGGGCATCCACCGGCCAGATCTGGATGAACTGGCAATGGCTGCCCTCGATCAGGGCCTTGCCCCATTTGGTCTTCTGCGCACTGCCATCGAGTTTGGGCAGGCTGACCAGCAGCAGGGTGTCCTCGGCAGGGTTGGCGCAGTATTCCATCAGCGCCGCTGCGCCTTTGTCACCAGGCTTGCCCGAGGGCAGGCGCAGTTCCAGCAGCCGGCGTTGGGCGAACAGGGACAGGCTGGCGCCCGCCTGCAGCAGGGTGCCCCAGTCGAAACTGGCGTCGGCGCTGAACACCTGGCGCTCGTCAAAGCCCTGCTGACGCGCAGTATTGCGTATGGCGTCGGCGGCTTCCTGGCACAGCAGCGGATCGTCGCCACTGACCACATAGACCGGGGCCAGAGCGCCTTGCAGGTGCTTGTTGAGTTGGGCGGGGGCGAGCTTCATCGGAAACAGGCGGGGCACCGGAGTGCCCCGCACGGGCTCAATTGCCCGGAATTTCCAGCGGCGATTGCTGCGGCGTTTCCGCCTGCTGGCTGCGCGCGGCCTCCAGTGCGGCGGCTTCGGCCTTGGCGCGTTCGTCAGCTTCGCGCTGCAACTGGTCCAGCTGAGGCGGCGTCAGCATCTGCAGGCGCACGACCATGGCGTTGACCAGGTCGCGGCGCATTTCTTCGCGGGCAACAGTGGCTTCCTGGTCGGAACCGGTGATGTTGCCGCCGTCGCGTACATAGATTTTGCGCACTTCCAGCTTGTCGCTCATCAGCTCCAGGTTGTTCAGGCCAAGAATGCTGTAGCTGAGCACTGTGGTCAGTTCGTACTCGGCAGATTGGTTGCTGCTGGCGTAGGACGCTGCGCGCTGGGTTTGCTGTTCGTTGGTCAGTACCAGGCGATACGGGGCGCCGGTGTGCACATTGACGCCGCTGCGCTCCAGTACTTCGCGCAGTTGAGTCACGGTCGGGCCGTAGGCATCACGTGCACTGACGTCCATTTCCTTGACGCTGAGCTCGGAGGTGCCGGTGCCGCGCAGCTGGAAACCGCAGGCGCTGAGCATGATGGCCAGGCCCAATACCAGCAGATTGCGTTTGATCATGTTGTTGCTCCCTTGTGGGCCGATACCGCCCACCCGCACTGGCTGCAGGTGGGCGTTGCCATCAGTTGGCGACGATGTTGACCAGCTTGCCTGGCACTACGATGACCTTGCGGATGGTCAGGCCATCGATGAAGCGCAGGACATTTTCGTTGTTGCGGGCGGCGGCTTCGATTTCTTCGCGGCTGGCGGCTGCAGGCATTTCTACCTGGCCACGCAGTTTGCCGTTGACCTGGACCACCAGGGTGACGGTGTCCTGCACCAGAGCGCTTTCATCGACAACTGGCCAGCCAGCATCGATAACGGCTTGCTCATGGCCCAGCGCCTTCCACAGTTCGTGGGAAATGTGCGGGGTGATCGGGGCCAGCAACAAGGTGACGGCCTCCAGGCCCTCTTGCAGCAGCGCACGGTCTTGCTCGGTGCCCTGGGGGGCCTTCTCCAGGACGTTCATCACGGTCATCACCTGGGCGATGGCGGTGTTGAACTTGTGGTACTGGCCCACATCGGTGCTGGCCTGCTTGATCGCGGCGTGAATTGCACGGCGGATGACCTTCTGCTCGTCGTTCAGCGTGGCGAGGTCCAGTTTACCCGGCAGGCCCTGGTTGACGTGGCCCTGGGCCAGGCGCCAGACACGACGCAGGAAGCGGCTTGCACCTTCGACGCCAGAGTCCGACCATTCCAGGCTCATGTCGGGCGGCGAGGCGAACATCATGAACAGGCGGCAGGTGTCGGCGCCGTAGGCTTCGATCATCGACTGTGGGTCGACGCCGTTGTTCTTCGACTTCGACATCTTCTCGGTGCCGCCGATTTCCACCGGCAGGCCGTCGGTCTTCAGGCGTGCGCCAATGATCTTGGCCTTGGCATCGCGCTCGATTTCGACGTCGGCCGGGTTGAACCAGTCCTTGCCACCGTTGCTGGCGACGCGGTAGTAGGTATCGGCGACCACCATGCCCTGGGTCAGCAGGTTCTTGAACGGTTCATTGGAGGTGACCAGGCCTTCGTCACGCATCAGCTTGTGGAAGAAGCGCGCGTAAAGCAGGTGCAGAATGGCGTGTTCGATGCCGCCGATGTACTGGTCGACCGGCAACCAGTGGTTGGCCGCTTTCGGATCGACCAGGCCCTTGTCGTAGTTCGGCGAGGCGTAGCGGGCGAAGTACCAGGACGACTCGACGAAGGTGTCCATGGTGTCGGTTTCACGCTTTGCCGCGGCGCCGCATTTCGGGCAGCTGCACTCGTAGAACTCGGGCATGCGCGCCAGTGGCGAACCGGCGCCGTCCGGCACCACGTTCTCTGGCAGGGTGACCGGCAGCTGGTCTTCCGGCACCGGCACGTCGCCGCAGGACGGGCAGTGGATGATCGGGATCGGGCAGCCCCAGTAACGCTGGCGGCTGATGCCCCAGTCGCGCAGGCGGAACTGGGTGCGGGATTTGCCCAGCTCCTTGCGGATCAGGGCCGCCTCGATGGCGTCGAAGGCGCCAGCGAAGTCCAGGCCGTCGAACTCGCCGGAGTTGATCAGCTGGCCGTGCTCGCCGTAGGCCGCCTGCCATTCGCTGCCGACTTCGTCGCCGGCGCTGGTGCGCACCACAGCCTTGACCGGCAGGTTGTACTTGTGGGCGAACTCGAAGTCGCGCTCGTCGTGGGCCGGTACGGCCATTACGGCACCGTCGCCGTAGTGCATCAGCACATAGTTGGCGACCCATACCGGCAGCTTTTCACCGCTCAGGGGGTGCTCGACCAGCAGGGAAGTGGGCATGCCCTTCTTCTCCTGGGTGGCCATGTCGGCCTCGGCAACGCTGCCGCTCTTGCACTCGTCGATGAATGCCTGCAGCGCCGGGTTGCCCTGGGCAGCCTGGGTAGCCAATGGGTGCTCGGCGGCAACGGCAACGTAAGTCGCGCCCATCAGGGTGTCCGGACGGGTGGTAAAGACTTTCAGCGTACCTTCGTGGCCGATGCTCGCCTGATCGTACGGGAACTGTACTTCCATGCCGCGCGACTTGCCGATCCAGTTGCGCTGCATGGTCTTGACCTGCTCAGGCCAGCCCGGCAGCTCGTCGAGGCTTTCCAGCAGCTCGTCGGCGTAGTCGGTGATGCGGAAGTAGTACATGGGGATTTCGCGCTTTTCGATCAGCGCGCCCGAACGCCAGCCGCGGCCGTCGATGACCTGCTCGTTGGCGAGCACGGTCTGGTCGGCCGGGTCCCAGTTCACGGTACCGTTCTTGCGGTAGATGATGCCTTTTTCGAACAGGCGGGTGAACAGCCACTGTTCCCAGCGGTAGTAGTCCGGCTTGCAGGTGGTGACTTCACGTGCCCAGTCGATGGCAAGGCCCAGGCTCTTGAGCTGGGTCTTCATGTAGTCGATGTTTTCGTATGTCCACTTGGCCGGGGCGACGTTGTTTTTCATCGCCGCGTTTTCCGCGGGCATGCCGAAAGCGTCCCAGCCCATCGGTTGCAGGACGTTCTTGCCCAGCATGCGCTGGTAGCGGGCAATCACGTCGCCGATGGTGTAGTTGCGCACGTGGCCCATGTGTAGCTTGCCGCTCGGGTACGGGAACATCGATAGGCAATAGTAGGTGTCTTTGCCTGGCTGTTCGGTAACAGCGAACGACTGTTGCTCGTCCCAGAAATGCTGGGCGGCGGCTTCGATATCACGGGGCGTGTATTGTTCGTGCATGGCTACTTTTGGCTGAGAGAGAAGAGACCTTGTTCCAGGCAGCGGAACCTCGCTGCGTCCGGCACTCCGGTGTCGTGAGAGTGAACGCCGTAGCATACAGTAGCGCCGCGCATCGTGGGAAACCCTGATTGCGAATGGCCGCTGGTCGCTGCATCGGGCTGCTTTTCGAAGCGGCGCTAAGCTCAGGTGTGGGGGGAGATATTCTTTATCTTCAATGAGGTGAACGGATGGGAGAGACGCAGCTACCCGCAACCAAACCGGAGCTTTACGAACGCCTGATCGACCGTCTTGGCCTGGCCCTGGAAGTCGCCAGAACGTCGGTACGATTGCGCGACGAGATGCCAGCCGAGCTGGAGTTGCGTGGCCTGAGCCATGCAGAGTTCGAAGTGATCAAGGCTTACCTGGACTCGGTCCCGGAACGCCGTAATGCCTGCGCCGGTAGTTACCCGCATGCGGAACCGACATCGGCGAAGATCATCTGGCTCAAGGACAAGAAACGCCCCGCCACGACGGCGACACCCAGGACGCTGCCACATCGCTAGCCGTTCAGGGCGCCCGGCGCAGGCCATCGCGCCCCGGTAATTCAACAAACACTTCACCCGATCGGCGCCGGCAGCGCACTTGTTGACCGGCGCCGATCCTCATAGGCTGCACGCCTGCCAAGGAGGTGTAGCCGATGCCGATTCGATTTTTCATCAAACAATGGTTGATGCCGCCGGGCATCCTGTTCCTGCTGTTGCTGGCGGCCTGGTGGCTGCGCGCCCGGCGCCCGCGGCTGGCGGCGCTGTGCTTTGTGCTGGGGCTGGGTGGGTTGTGGTTGATGAGCCTGCCGCTGGTGGTGCAGCACGGTGCGCGCCTGCTGGAAATCGAGCCACCGCTGGCATCCGGCGATTGGGCCAGCCTGGCGCACCGGGCGGATGCCATCGTCGTGCTCGGTGCAGGGCGTGAGCGCGGTGATCCGGCCTGGGGCGGTGAGGACCAGCCCTCGGCAACGGCGCTTGAGCGTATGCGCTTTGCCGCGCGACTGGCCAAGGCTTCGGGCTTGCCGGTGCTGACCAGTGGCGGTTTGCACTACGGTACCCCGCCGAGCGAGGCGCGGCTAATGGCGGATCGGCTGCGTGAAGATTTCGCTGTCGAGGTCAAATGGAAGGAAGAGGCCAGCCGAACCACGTGGGAAAATGCCCAATTCAGCGCGCAATTACTCAAGCCACTGGGTATTGGGCGTGTGGTGCTGGTGACCCAGGCGTGGCACATGCAACGTTCGCGCTGGAGCTTCGAGCAGGCCGGGTTTGAAGTGATACCGGCGCCGATGGGGTTCCTTGGGCGGGACCATGCGCGGCCGTTTGCCGGGTTGCTGCCGGAAAGCCGGGCGATGTGGCAGAGCGGGCAATTGCTGAATGAAGCGGTAGGGTTGGCGGGGTATCGGTTGTTCTATTGATTCAAGAGAGCACTCGAGCCGGTGTAGGAGCGGCCTTGTGTCGCGAAAGGACTGCGCAGCAGTCCCAGGATATCTGTGGCGCCGCTGATATCCTGGGGCCGCTTCGCAGCCCATCGCGACACAAGGCCGCTCCGGCCTGATCAGACGGTTTTGGCTATGCGCCCCGCCAGCAATGCCCAACCCAGCAGCAAGGCACAGACAATCGCCAGCGGCCACGAGCGCCACTGCAGGTACGGCGTCAGTTGCTGCATCGGGACCACTTCGCCATACAGCACGGCCCGCTGGAACTGCGGAACCTGGGCCGTGATCCGGCCAAACGGGTCGATCAAAGCGGTGACGCCGTTATTGGTGGCGCGGATCATCCAGCGGCCGGCTTCCAGCGCGCGCATCTGCGCCATCTGCAGGTGCTGCAGCGGGCCGATCGAGGTGCCGAACCAGGTGTCGTTGCTGATGGTCAGCAACAGGTCGCTGCGCGCCGCCAAGCCCGCAGCGAACTCGGGGTAGACCACCTCGTAGCAGATGTACGGGGCAATCTGGTAACCCTTGGCCTGGAGCAGTGGCTGGTCCTCAGGGCCGCGGGCGAAGTCCGACATCGGCAGGTTGAAGAACTCGATCAGGCCGCGAAGCATGTCCTGCAGTGGCACGTATTCGCCGAAGGGCACCAGCTTCTGCTTGAGGTAGGTGCCATCGCCTTCGCCCGTCACGGTCACGCCGTTGTAGTAGCGGCGTTGCTGATGCACCACTTCGCGCACCGGCACGCCGGTGATAAGTGCCGAATGCCGGTCGGCGGCAAAACGCCCCATCACGTCGATGTAGCCTTGGGCCTGGTCCTTGAGGATCGGCACGGCTGTCTCTGGCCAAACCAGCAGATCCACCGGTTTTGAGCTGAAGCTCATGTCGCGGTACAGCGCCAGTTGTGCATCGATGTGCGCCGGGTCCCATTTCAGCTCTTGTTCGACGTTGCCCTGCAGGGCCGCGACCGTCAGTGGGTCGCCAGCAGGCTTGGTCCAGGCGTGGTCTTTGAGGGCTATGCCGACAACCCAGGGGGCCAGCAGCAACAAGGCTCCCACGGCAAGGAACGATGGGCGTGCACGCAGGCGGTGCAGGTTGCACAGCAGCGCCGCGCTCAATGCCAGGGCGAAAGAGATCAGCCACACGCCGCCCAGCGGCGCCAGGCCAGCCAAAGGCCCGTCCAGTTGGCTGTAGCCGGCATAAAGCCAGGGGAAGCCGGTCAGGAACCAGCCACGGAAAGCCTCTTGCAGCAGCCACAGGGCAGCAAAGCACAGCGCATCGGCCAAGGGGGCTTCATTGCGGCGCAGCCAGCGCGCCCACAGCCAGGTGGGCAGGGCAAAGAACCAGGCAAGGGCGGCGAAGAACGCCACCAGCAGCACGATCGCCAGCAGCGGCGAGGCGCCGCCGTAGGTGTTCATGCTGACGTAGATCCACCAGGTGCCGGCCCCGTACAGGCCAAACCCGAACCACCAGCCGCGCCACATGGCCTGGCGCGGGGTGAGCTCGCGCAGGCCGAGGTAGAGCACCGCGATGGACAACAGGGCCAGCGGCCAGATGTCGAATGGCGCCAGGGCCAGAAGGGTAGAGGCGCCGGCCGCCAAGGCCAGCAGGTTACCGGGCCAGCCGGGGCGGGTGATCCAACGCATGTTTGTCCTTAGCGGGTGATCGGGGTCAGGCGCAGCAAGTGTATCCGCCGGCTGTCGGCATTGAGAATACGGAACTTGTAGGGCCCGATCTCAGTGGTCTCGTTGCGCTTGGGCAGGTGGCCGAAAGCGCTCATCACCAGGCCGCCAACCGTGTCGAACTCATCATCGGAGAACTCGCTGTCGAAGAACTCGTTGAAGTTCTCGATCGGCGTGAGCGCCTTGACCAGGAAGTCGCCGCTGGGCAGTGGCTTGATATAGCTGTCTTCCTCGACATCATGCTCGTCTTCGATGTCGCCGACGATCTGTTCGAGCACGTCCTCGATGGTGACCAGGCCCGCCACGCCGCCGTACTCGTCGATGACGATGGCCATGTGGTTGTGGTTGGCGCGGAACTCGCGCAGCAGCACGTTCAGGCGCTTGGACTCGGGCACGAACGTGGCCGGGCGCAGCAGGTCCCTGATGTTGAAGCTGTCGCCGTTCTCTTTGAGGATCAGCGGCAGCAGGTCCTTGGCCAGCAGGATCCCGAGCACATCGTCATGGCTTTCGCCGATCACCGGGTAACGCGAGTGCGCGGCGTCGATGACGGCCGGCAGGAATTCGCGAGGCGACTGGGTAGCCTTGATGCTGATCATCTGCGAACGCGGCACCATGATGTCGCGTACCTGCAGGTCGGCGACCTGGATGGCGCCTTCGACGATGGTCAGCGCTTCGCTGTCGAGCAGCTTGTTCTGATGGGCTTCGCGCAGCAGCTCGAGGAGCTCCTGGCGGTTTTTCGGCTCATGGGCAAAAGCCTGGGTCAGTTTACCCAGCCAGGACTTCTGCCCGTTGCTCGATCGATCTTCGCTCATGGCGTTTCTCGTGATCCTTGCAGTATCAGTGTGTGATTGAATCGTTTTCATCATCGGCATACGGGTCGGGGTGACCCAGTTCTGCCAGCAATTCCCGTTCCAGCGCTTCCATTTCCTCGGCCTCATCGTCTTCGATGTGGTCGTAGCCAAGCAGGTGCAGGCAGCCGTGGATGACCAGGTGCGCCCAATGCGCTTGCAGCGATTTGCCCTGTTCGGCAGCCTCGCGCTCGACCACCGGCACGCAGATCACCAGGTCGCCCAGCAGCGGGATATCGAGCAGTTCATCGGGCACATCGGCCGGGAACGACAGCACATTGGTCGCGTAGTCTTTGTGCCGGTAGGTGTGGTTGAGCTCGCGGCCTTCGGCTTCGTCGACCAGACGGATGGTCATTTCCGAGTCGGCGCTGCGCTGGCGCAAGGCCAGTTCGCACCAGGCGCGCAAAGCGGCATCGTCAGGGGTGGCGGCATCCGTGGCGCGCTGCAGGTCAAGTTCAAGCATCTTTGCCGGGCGCCTCGGGCTTGGCCTGGCGGGCATCGAAGCGGTCATAGGCCTCGACAATGCGCTGCACCAGTGGGTGACGAACCACATCTTTGGGTTGGAAGTGGGTAAAACTGATACCCGGAACGTCCTTGAGCACCTCGATCACATGAGCCAGGCCCGACTTGGTGCCACGTGGCAGGTCGACCTGGGTGATGTCGCCGGTGATCACCGCAGTGGAGCCGAAGCCGATACGGGTCAGGAACATTTTCATCTGCTCGAGCGTGGTGTTCTGGCTCTCGTCGAGGATGATGAAACTGTTGTTCAAGGTACGGCCGCGCATGTAGGCCAGCGGGGCGATCTCGATCACCTGGCGCTCGATCAGCTTGGCCACGTGCTCGAAGCCGAGCATTTCGTACAGGGCGTCGTACAGCGGGCGCAGGTACGGGTCGATCTTCTGGGCCAGGTCGCCAGGCAGGAAGCCAAGCTTTTCGCCGGCCTCGACCGCCGGGCGCACCAGCAGGATGCGTCGCACCTGCTCGCGCTCCAGGGCATCGACGGCGCAGGCCACGGCCAGGTAAGTCTTGCCGGTACCGGCCGGGCCTACGCCGAAGTTGATGTCGTTGGCCAGGATTTCCTTGACGTAGCGCTGCTGGTTGACGCCGCGTGGGCGAATGTTGCCCTTGCGCGTGCGCAGGGAAACGCTGACCTCGTTGACTGCCGGGTTATCGATGTTCTCGACGGTCGACTCCTGCAGGTACAGGTGCACGGTTTCCGGCGACAGCTCGGTGGCCTTTGCCTCGCGATAGAGGCGGCGCAGCAGTTGCTCGGCAGCAGAGGTTGTCTTGGGTTCGCCGATCAGCTCGAATTGATTGCCGCGGTTGCGGATTTCGATAGCCAGGCGTTGTTCGATCAGGCGCAAGTGCTCGTCGAACTGGCCGCACAGGTTGGCGAAGCGGTGGGCCTCGAAAGGTTCGAGGATGAAGCGATGAGGTTGTATGGGTGCGTTCAAGGTCGTTTTTAGCCGCTCGACGGCAATGGTGGTGAACTCAAGAATAACCCTTGAAGGGCAGGGGCGAAAGCACTGAAACGTTCAACGGTATCGGCGGCACAGATCAACGGGCCTGTCTGTTATGATGCGCGCCTTTTCTTACGCATGTGTTATCCCGGCAAACATGAGCAAACGCGAACCCGCCATCTATAAAGTGATCTTCCTCAATCAGGGGCAGGTCTTCGAGATGTATGCCAAACAGATCTATCAGAGCGACCTGTGGGGCTTCCTGGAAATCGAGGAATTCGTTTTTGGGGAGCGCACCCAGATCGTGGTCGACCCGAGCGAAGAGAAGCTCAAGAACCAGTTCGAAGGTGTGATCCGCAGCTTCGTGCCGATGCACTCGATCGTGCGTATCGACGAGGTCGAGCGCCTGGGCACGGCCAAGATCAGCGAAGCCAAGGGAAGTGGCAATGTGATGCCGTTCCCTATGCCGATGCCAGAGAAGTAAAGCGAGTCAGGGGAGCGGCGAGAACGGCGTGCGCCCTTCGGCGCTTTGCAGTTCCAGCAGGTATTTGCGGAAGATCTGGCCGAGCACCTGGGTGGCATGCTCCAGTTCATCGCGGGGCATCTGCTCGGTGACTTCGTCGGCCATGTCCAGCGCATCTTCGGCGCCGTTGACCGCCGCCATTTTCAGCAGGATATAGGCCTGTACGTTGTTGGCCTCGACCCCTTCACCATGAAAGAACATGCCGCCAAGGCGATACTGGGCTTGTGCATGGCCCTGCAGCGAGGCTTTTTCGAACCAGTCCAAGGCCATTTTCAGGTCTTTGGGGGTTTGCGCGTAGTAGTACTCACCCAGTTCGTACTGCGCCTGGGCGTCCCCGGTCGCCGCCATCTGCTCGCAAGCCTTGAGGGCGTTTTGCTGGTCCTCTGGCTGGACATTGAGCGTGCAGCGCCCCGCTGCAGGAATCAGCAACGAGTTACCGCCCTCCGCCAGTGCCAGCAGGGGCTGAAGAAGCAACAGGCAGCCCAGGGCAAGGGCGCGGCCGGTGCGGTTCATGGGGATCGACTTACCTCTGCAAAGCTACGGCCAATGTCTCTGGTGGCACATTATGGGATAAGCAGCGCCAACCTTACAAAGTTTTACTCGAATTTATGTACCGGTGGGAAAAGTTACTGGTGATGGACGGGCATTTATCGCCAGAGCTCTTCGCGGGTTTACCCGGCGAAGAGCTCTGGCCGCGCTTTACTTCAGTGCGGCAAATGCCCGCTCAGCCGCATCCAGGGTGATCTGCAGCTCCTTGTCACCGTGTGCGATCGAGGTAAAGCCGGCCTCGAACGCGCTAGGTGCCAGGTAGACGCCACCGTCGAGCATCAGGTGGAAGAAGCGCTTGAAGCGCTCGGCATCGCTGGCCATCACGTCATCGAAGGTGACGATATCGTCGGCGCCGCTGAAGTACAGGCCGAACATGGCACCTGCCTGGGTTGTCACGAACGGCACGCCAGCGGCATCTGCGCGCTGCTGCAGGCCGTCGAGCATGCGGCTGGTGAAGCCGCTCAGCTCGTCGTGGAAGCCCGGGCGGCTGATCAGCTTCAGCGTGGTCAGGCCTGCGGCCATGGCCAGCGGGTTACCCGACAGGGTACCGGCCTGATACACAGGGCCCAGCGGGGCGATGCAGCCCATGATCTCGCGCTTGCCGCCGAAACAGCCGACCGGCATGCCGCCGCCGACGATCTTGCCGAAGGTCGACAGGTCCGGCGTGATGCCGTAGTAGCCTTGGGCGCCGCCCAGCGAGACGCGAAAGCCCGTCATCACTTCGTCGAAGATCAACACTACGCCGTGCTTGTCGCACTGCTCGCGCAGGCCTTCGAGGAAGCCAGGCGCTGGGGGTACGCAATTCATGTTGCCGGCCACTGGCTCGACGATGATGCAGGCTACGGTCTGGCCGACTTCGGCCAGGGTCTTCTCGACTGCAGCGATGTCGTTGAACGGCAGGGTCAGGGTGTGCTTGGCGAAGTCCGCCGGCACGCCTGCCGAGCTTGGCACGCCCTGGGTCAGCAAACCGGAGCCGGCCTTGACCAGCAAGCTGTCGGAGTGGCCGTGGTAGCAGCCTTCGAACTTGATGATGGCGTCGCGGCCGGTGTAACCCCGGGCCAGGCGGATCGCGCTCATGGTGGCTTCGGTGCCGGAGCTGACCATGCGTACCATTTCCATGGACGGCACCAGCGAGCAGACAAGGTCTGCCATCTCGGTTTCCATGGCGGTCGGCGCGCCGTAGGACAAGCCGTGCTGCAACTGGTTGCGCACCGCGTCGAGCACCTGTGGGTGGCCGTGGCCGAGGATCATCGGGCCCCACGAACCCACGTAGTCAACATAGCGCTTGTCGTCTTCGTCGACGACATAGGCGCCCTCGGCATGCTTGAAGAACAGCGGGGTGCCGCCGACGCTCTTGAAGGCGCGGACCGGCGAGTTGACGCCACCTGGGATGTGCTTCTGGGCTTGGGCGAACAGGGATTCGGAACGGGACATGGGATCTTCTCTTGAAATCAGGAAGCGAACAGGGCGTTGAAGGCGCGGGCGCGGCGGGTGACTTCCTGCGCGCTGTCGGCACCGAACAGGCCATGGATCACCGCCAGCAGGTCGGCACCGTGGGCGACCAGCGGGGCGGCGTTGTCGAGGGTGATGCCGCCGATCACGGCGAGCGGCAGTTTGACCTGGGCCCGGGCCTGCGCCAGCAGGCCAACATCGGCAGCGGGTGCACCGGGCTTGGTCACGGAATTGAAGAAACGGCCAAAGGCGACATAACTGGCGCCTTCGCTGGCAGCCTGGGCGGCCAGGTCGAGGCTGGCGTGGCAGGTCGAGCCAATGATGGCCTGGCGGCCCAGCAGCGCACGCGCCGGGGTCAATGGGCCGTCGGTCTGCCCCAGATGCACACCGACGCCCAGGCGCGCAGCCAGTTCGGCGTCGTCGTTGATGACCAGCTCGGTGCCGTAGCGTTCGCAGAGCTTGAGAAGCGCTTGGGCTTCACGCAGTCGACGGGCGTCATCATCGCTTTTATCGCGGTACTGCAGCAGGCGCACGCCGCCTTCCAGTGCCGCCTCGACATGGGACAGGAAACGGCCGGCGAGCAGCTGGCTGTCGGTGATTGCATACAGACCGCGTAGCTTCATCAGAAAGCCTCGTATCAGGAGCAGAAGTCCAGGGGCAGGCGGCGCGGGACGAACTGGCCCTTGCCCAACTGCTCGGCGTCACGCAGGGTGCGCCAGGTGTAGTCGAGTGCACTGCGCACGGCGCTTTGCAGGGCTTCGCCCAAGGCCAGGCGGCCGGCCAACGTGCTGGCCAGGGTACAACCCGAGCCGTGGTAGCTGCCAGGCAGGCGCTGGCAGGTCCAGGTATGACGCTGGCCATCGCGGCTGTACAGGCGGTTGTGGATTTCGTCTTCGTCGCCGTGGCCACCGGTGATCAGCAGGTGTTTGCAGAACGGCAACAATTTTTCGGCACACTCGTCTGCCGTACCTTCGGGCAGTTCGGCAAGAATGCGGGCCTCGGGCAGGTTAGGGGTGGCGATGGCGGCCAGCGGCAACAGGCGCTCGCGCAGGGCATAGCCGACCTCGTCCTTGCCCAGCCGGCCACCGCCACCGGCGCGCAGCACCGGGTCGCAGACCACCGGCAGGTGCGGGTGGGCACTGAGCAGTTCGGCGACGGTATCGACCATTTCGATCGAGCCGAGCATGCCCAGCTTGACCGCGGCTACCGTGGAGTCGGCCAGTACGGCATTGGCCTGGGCCAGCACCCACTCGCGGTCGAGCACGCGGAAGTCGGAAACATTGACGGTATCCTGCACGGTCAGGGCGGTCACCGCAGGTGCGGCGTGACAGCCTTGGGCGATCAGGGCTTCGATATCTGCCTGCAAGCCGGCACCGCCACTTGGGTCGTGGCCGGATAGACAGAGGACAACGGGGCGGGAGCTGTAGGTATTCATGGTCGGCGAGCTTACCACCAAACCCTTTTGTACGGATCGTCCTACAAACGGGTTTTGTTGATCGATGGGTCAGCTTTGTGCTTTTAACTGGCCTGAAAGCACTGATCTAGAGCCTTTTAAGCTTAAATCAAGATGGCCCGTTGCCAGCCTTCAAAGCTATGCTAGAGTGCTCGGATAACTCGATAAACGGGCTTTACCGGAATTCGTCGTCTCATAGGGATAGGGGGCCATTGCGACGTGTCCGGGCACGCCATGCTGGGGCCGTATGCGCTATTTGCTGATTTTGCTTCTGGGCTGCTTGCCCGTGCTGGCCACTGCGGTCGATTTCGACGACACCACCCGGTACCTTTCGCTGGGCAGCACCATGCAGGTCTATGAAGACCGCGAGGGCAGCGCCAGCATCGCCCAGGTTACCGCGCCCACCTTCGCCAAGCGTTTTCGCCTGCACCGTGAACAAGTGCTGAATGCCGGCTATTCGACTTCGGTGTTCTGGCTCAAGGTCGATTTGCGCTACCTGGCCTCGGCCAACCCCGCACCGCGCCAATGGTTGCTGGAGCTGGCGTACCCGCCGCTGGATCACCTCGAGCTCTATCTGCCGGGCGCCGATGGTACCTACCGCCTGGCACAGCGTACAGGCGATGCCTTGCCCTACGACAGCCGGCAGATCCGCCAGAACAACTACCTGTTCGAACTGCCGCTGCAGCCCAATCAGGCGACCACCGTCTACCTGCGCCTGCACAGCCAGGGCTCGGTACAGGCGCCGTTGGCGCTGTGGTCTGCCGAGGCCTACATGGAAGAGCAGCCCACGCGCCTGTATGTGCTGGGGATGATCTACGGGGTGTTGCTGGTGATGCTGGTGTACAACCTGTTCATCTTCCTCAGCGTTCGGGACGTCAGTTACCTCTACTACATCCTCTATATTGCCTCGTTCGGCTTCTACCAGGTGTCGGTCAACGGCGCAGGGGTGGCGTACTTCTGGCCGAACAGCCCCTGGTGGGCGAATGCCGCCACGCCCTTGTTCATCGGTGCTGCCGGCTTGTTCGGTTGCCAGTTCGCCCGCCACTTCCTGCGCCTGGGCACGATCAGCCGAGGGTTCGATCGGCTGCTGCAACTGTTGATGCTCGGGGCAGTGCTGGTGATGCTGCTGGCGGTGAGCATGCCCTATGGCATTGCCTTGCGCATGGCCACTGTGCTGGCCCTGCTGTTCACCGTCAGCATTTTCACTGCGGGGCTATACGCCTGGGTGCGCGGTCTGCGCGTGGCTCGCTGGTTCATCATTGCCTGGACGGCGTTCCTGCTGGGCGGGCTGGTCAATACCCTGATGGTGCTGGGGTACCTGCCCAATGTGTTCCTGACCATGTATGCCAGCCAGCTCGGTGCGGCGCTGGAAGTGGCGTTGTTGTCCCTGGCCCTGGCCGACCGTATCAACAGCATGCGCGAACAGCAGGCGCAGACCCTGCGTGATACCGGGCGGACACTGGAACAACTGAACCAGCAGCTGGCCAGGAGCAACCACCTCAAGGATGAATTCCTGGCCACGATCACCCATGAACTGCGCACCCCGATGAACGGTGTTATCGGCTCGCTGGAGCTGATGCACACATTGCCGCTGAGCGCCGAGATGGCCCAGTACCACCGCACGGCGGTGGGCTCTGCGCAGAACATGATGGACATGGTCGACGATATTCTTACCCTCACCGAGCTGCAGGCAGGTCGCCTGCGCGCGCAGCCGGTGCCGTTCAGCTTGCGCCGCACGCTTCAGGACCTGCGTGCCGGCTACGCTGGAGCGGCCCTTGGCAAAGGGCTTTACCTGAGCCTGGACATTCCCGCAGAGCTGCCGGACGAACTGCTTGGCGATGCGCATAAGTTGACGCGCTGCCTGGGTTGCCTGGTAGACAATGGCCTGAAGTTCACCCACCAGGGCGGCGTGATGGTTCAGGTGCGCGGCCGTCGGCTTGGGCCCGACAGCCTGGCGCTGACTTTCACTGTCAGTGACAGCGGCATCGGCTTCGATGACCTGGACCAGGCGATCCTGTATCAGCGCTTCTTCCAGGTCGATGGCTCGATGACCCGGCGCTACGGTGGCCTGGGCATCGGCCTGTCGATCTGCCGGCAGTTGGGCGAGGTGCTGGGGGGCACGTTGATGCATGAGTCTACGCGGGGGTTGGGCAGCCGTTTCGAGTTGACGCTGAATGTGGCGATAGCGCAGGTGCAGGTAACGGCGGGCAGGGCGGCTTCGGGGGTTACCCGGTTCTGAAGGCTGCCGGGCGCATGCCACGATGGTGTGCGTTGCCACCTGTTTAGTCATTATTGTCACTTTGACTGGCCCACAGGGAGTGCTTCACTGGGACTTTCATGCATACCCGGCCCCAGGAGCTCCCGATGAACCTGCACCAGTACGCTGAAACCCACGAAGTCACCAATCAGCCACCGTCCCTCGACGGCGCCAACCTGTACCGCCTGGACCTGCCACTGCAGGAGTGGTCGCGGCGTTTCGGTGCCGGCTGGGCCGAATCGCGGATCGATGCCTACGGTGCCTTGGCCGGTGGGCCCCTGATGGTCGCAGGCTTTCTGGCCAACGCGCACAAACCAGCGTTCAGCAGCCATGACCGTTACGGGCACCGCATCGACCTGGTGGAGTTCCACCCCGCCTACCACGAGCTGATGCGTACGGCCGTCGAACACGGCCTGCCGTCGTTGCCCTGGGCCGAGCCGCGCCCCGGCGCCCATGTAGCCCGGGCATCGATGACTTACCTGCACAGCCAGGCAGAAGCCGGTACCGGTTGCCCGCTGACCATGACCTTTGCCGCTGTCCCCGCACTCAGGCTGCAGCCTGAGCTGGCCGAGTACTGGTTGCCGAAGATTCTCGCCCGCGAGTACGACCCCCGCAACGTCGGCGATCAGCACAAGGCGGGCGTGACCATCGGTATGGCCATGACAGAAAAGCAGGGCGGTACCGATGTACGCGCCAACACCACCCGCGCCTATCCTGTCGGCAGCCCGGGGCCGGGCCAGGCCTACGAGCTGGTTGGGCATAAATGGTTCTGTTCGGCGCCGATGTGCGACGCCTTCCTGACACTGGCGCAGACCGACAAAGGCTTGAGCTGTTTCCTCTTGCCACGCCATCGCCCGGATGACAGCCGTAACCAGTTCTACATCCAGCGCCTGAAGAACAAGCTTGGCAACAGCTCGAATGCTTCCAGCGAAGTGGAGCTGCGTGGCGCTCTGGCCTGGATGGTCGGCGAGGAGGGGCGCGGAGTGCCAACCATCATCGAGATGGTGGCCATGACCCGCTTCGACTGCATGGTCGGCTCAAGCGCCCTGATGCGCCAGGCCTTGACCCAGGCTACCCACCACTGCGCGCACCGCAAGGTCGGCGGCCGGGTACTGAGCGAGCAGCCGCTGATGCAGAACGTGCTGGCCGATCTGGCACTGGAAAGCGAAGCGGCCCTGGCCTTGAGCCTGCGCATGGGGCAAGCGCTAGAGCAACTCGATGATCCGCAGCAGGCGCACTTCGCCCGGTTGGTCACGGCGGTGGGCAAGTACTGGATCTGCAAGCGCGCGCCGGCGATGATCAACGAAGCTGCCGAATGCCTGGGCGGCGCCGGTTATGTCGAGGACAGCATCCTGCCGCGCTTGTACCGCGAAGCACCGGTCAATTCCACCTGGGAAGGTTCGGGCAACGTCCAGTGCCTGGACGTACTGCGTGCCTTGTCCAAGGAGCCGGGTGTGCTCGATGCGCTGTTCGCTGAACTGGGCGATGGCCATGGCGATCCACGGCTGGCGGCGCACATCGGCAATCTCAAGGGCGCGTTCGCCGACACGGGCGACATTCAGTATCGTGCCCGGCAGCTGACCGAGGACATCGCCCTGGCCCTGCAGGCCAAGCTGTTGCTGGAAGCGGGCAACACCTCAGTCAGCGATGCCTTCATCGGCAGCCGGCTGGCCGGCGGCGGTCGCGTTTACGGGGCATTGCCGCGTGGCGCCGATGTCCAGGCGTTGGTGGCACGGGCCACGCCGGTCTGGCACGGCTGACAGGGGGTGTTTTTACCGGCGAAGGCAGGCAAGATGGCTGACATGCATGTCCAGACAGGAAGCACAGTGTGAGCCAAGCCTTTGTAGTCGTTGATACCCCCGAACAGGCCGTCGACCGTCTGGCGGCCTTGCATGAACAGGCCACCGGGGCCCTCAGCCAGGCCCTCAAGCGTTACCTGAAGGACCGCACCGAGCCGGACGCCGACGAGCGCGCCGTTTACCGCTACCCGGCCTTGCGCCTGACCTATTACAGCCACGGCGAAGTCGCCGCCACCACCCGTGCCTATGCCAAGGTACAGGTGGCGGGCACCTACAGCGTCACAGTCACCCAGCCTGCGGCATTTCGGGGTTATCTGCTCGAGCAGTTGCGCCCCTTGATGCACGACTACACCGTGACCGTCGAGGTAGGCGTCAGCGAGCAGAACATCCCGTACCCTTACGTGGTCGACCAGGGCGATGAACTGGCGGGCAGCGGCATCACTGCCGCCGAGCTGGCACGGGTATTCCCCAGTACCGACCTGTCCGCCGCCACCGACAACATCGCCGACGGGCTGTGTGACTGGGGCAGTGCCGAAACCCTGCCGCTGGCGCTGTTCGACGCCGCCCGCGTGGACTTCTCGCTGCGCCGCCTGGTGCATTACACCGGCAGCGACTGGCGCCATGTGCAGCCTTGGATCCTGCTGACCAACTACCACCGTTATGTCGACCAGTTCATCAGCCATGGCCTTGAACAGCTGCGTGACGACCCGCGTTTCGTGCGCATGGTGCTGCCGGGCAACGTGGCGATCGAAAAAGGCATGGACCATGGTGAGGCCCAGGCCCTGGTGGCCAGCGTGGTCTGGCACCGCTATCAGATGCCGGCGTATCACCTGATCGCCGCCGACGGTGATGGTGTCACCCTGGTCAACATCGGCGTCGGCCCGTCCAACGCCAAGAACATCACCGACCACCTGGCCGTGCTGCGTCCGCATTGCTGGCTGATGATCGGCCACTGTGGGGGCCTGCGTCAGTCGCAGACCATCGGGGACTATGTGCTGGCGCACGCTTACATGCGCCGCGACGGTATCCTTGACCGGGTGGTGCCGCCGAACATCCCGATCCCGGCCCTGGCCGAGGTGCAACTGGCGTTGCAGGAGGCGGCAGCCCAGGTTACCGGCGAGCGGGGCGAGGAATTGAAGAAGCGCCTGCGCACCGGCACCGTGCTGACATACGACGACCGTAACTGGGAGCTGCGCTGGGCCCAGGAACGGCCGCTGATCAACCTGTCGCGGGCCGTGGCGGTAGACATGGAGAGCGGCACCATCGCCGCCCAGGGTTATCGCCTGCGAGTGCCATATGGCACCTTGCTGTGTGTGTCCGACAAACCGCTGCACAGCGAAATCAAGCTGCCTGGGTCGGCCAACGCCTTCTACAACCGCGCGGTCAGCCAGCACTTGAAGATCGGTATCGCCGCCCTCGACCTACTGCGCACCGAGCTCAATTCGCTGCACTCGCGTAAACTGCGCAGCTTCGATGAGCCGCCGTTCCGCTGAGGATCCATGCCACTGCCACCCCGTTCCAAGCCGCGCCACCCCAAGGCGCGGCCTGCCGGCCCAAAGCGCCAGCCCAAGGCGCCACCGGCCGAGCCTCGCCTGATCCTGTTCAACAAGCCGTTCGATGTGCTTACCCAGTTCAGCGACAGCGATGGCCGTGTCACGCTCAAGGATTACATCGATATTCCCGGCATTTACCCGGCCGGGCGGCTGGACCGTGACAGTGAGGGTTTGCTGCTGCTGACCAACGACGGCGGTTTGCAGGCGCGCATCGCCGACCCCAGGCACAAGCTGGCCAAGACGTACTGGGTACAGGTGGAAGGCGAGCCGAGCGATGAGCAGCTAACGCGTTTGCGCGAGGGCGTGCAGCTCAATGACGGGCCGACCTTGCCTGCCGAAGCACGGCGCCTCGATGAGCCTGAGCTGTGGCCGCGCAACCCGCCGGTACGCTTTCGCAAGAGCGTGCCGACAAGTTGGCTGGAACTGGTGATTCGCGAGGGGCGTAACCGCCAGGTGCGGCGCATGACAGCGGCGGTGGGCTTGCCGACTTTGCGCCTGGTGCGGGTGCGGATCGGTGATTGGGCGCTGGATGGGCTGGAGCAGGGGTGTTGGCGCGAGGTGCCGGCCAAGCTGTAATGCTCGCTGGCTTCATCGCCGGCAAGCCGGCCCCCACAGAAAATGCGCAGGCCTTGGCATTCGTGGGCGCCGCCTTGCCGGCGCTGCGGCTTGAGAGGGCGCTACACCCCTTCCAGAAACCCCACGACCACGGTCTTGATGATAAAGGCCAGCACCCCCAGCCCTAGCACGAAGAACAGGATCATCGTGCCAAAGCGCCCGGCCTTGGATTTCTTTGCCAAGTCCCAGACGATGAAGCCCATGAAACCGATCAGCACGGTGACCAGGATGATCATCATCCATTCTTCAAATACAGCCGGATCCATCTGTGTGTTCTCCAGGCAAGCTCAGCAGCCAATCAACGAAGGTGGGTCAGGGGCAGTTCGGTACTCGCCAGCACCTGATTGAGCACGAAGCTCGAGCGCACGCTGGTGACGCCTTCGATGCGGGTCAGGCTGCCCAATAGCAGTTTCTGGTAGTGATCCATGTCCGGTACCACCACCTTGAGCTGATAGTCGGCATCCATGCCGGTTACAAGGCTGCATTCGAGCACCTGTGGCAAGTTGCGGATGGCCGCCTCGAAGGTCTCGAAGCGCTCCGGGGTGTGCCGGTCCATGCCGATCAGCACGTAAGCCGTCAGGCTCAGGCCAAGCTTTTTGCGGTCGAGCAGGGCGACTTGCCGTGAGATATAGCCGTCGTCTTCCAGTTGCTTGACCCGACGAGAGCAGGGTGAGGGCGACAGGCCAATGCGTTCGGCCAGCTCCTGGTTGGAAATGCGCGCATCGCGCTGCAATTCGGCGAGGATGCTCAGGTCGTAGCGGTCAAGCTTGCTCATGGAAAAGGCCTTTTCTGATCAGATTGCGGTGAATTATCGATCCAGGGTTAAAAATTGCGCAAGTGCTATTTATCTGAGCAATCTTCGCAATCCGCTGCCGCCCCCTGTCCCGTATCTTTATCAACAGAATCACTGCCCGGACATCAGTCCACGGCGACGCGCCCTAGGCGGGCGGTCGCGGCCAGCCATCCAACAGGATCCGCCAGGCCCCCGGGCTACGTACCTCCACAAGAGCGTATGAGGTGAGCCGGCGCCACAAGTGCCGAGCACGGACGACAATTCTCAAAGGGAGGCCTCAAGGCCTCCCTTTTTTCATGGCCGCGATTTCATCTGTTTGTCCGTTACAGGCACGGTAGACTGGCAGCGTGCCGTTATCTTGACCGTGAGGAACAACATGAAGTCGCGCATCTGGCAGTTGGCAGGTGTTGGTTTGCTTGGCGTGAGCATCTGCCTGGGGGCGATGGCCCAAGGCCCTGACGACGGGCATGGTGGCAATGGCCGGCAGGATTCCAACGGTAGTTACGAAGGCCGTTCGCCGCTCAACTCGCGCGATGAAGTGCACCAGACCCAGCCCGCCCGCCAGGGCTACTACCAGGATATTCCCCGGCGCAATGCCGATTACCGGCACTGGGAGGCTGGCGGCCCTGGTCAACGGCCTGGTGGCGACTGGCAGGGGCGGCCGGATGGCCATGGCAATGGCTGGGGGCCGGGGCCGCAGTATCGCCCCGGGCATAGCATCGACCATTTCCCGGACCGCTACTGGAAAGTGCCCTACCGTGGGCAGGACTATTTTTACTCAGGTGGTTACTGGTACCGCCCGCATGGCGGCAGCTACATCGTGGTAGCTCCGCCTTACGGGGTGCGGGTCGGCTACCTGCCATCCTATGCACGTGAAGTGTGGGTGGGGGGTGCCTTGCTCTTCCTGGTGGCCGATACGTATTACCAGTACCTGGCAGACAGCCAGGAGTACGTGGTGGTCAGCCCGCCTGCGGTTGCACCGGCACCGGTGCCCGTGGCGCAAGCCCCTTCAGGCAACGCATACGATGTGGTGGCCTACCCGATGCATGGGCAAGGCCAGGAGCAGCAGGACCAGGACCGCTACCAGTGCCACCGTTGGGCGGTGAGCCAGTCCAACTTCGACCCCGCAACCGCCCCCAGCGCACCGCCGGCCAATGTTGCAGACAACTACCGGCGGGCGCTGGGGGCGTGTTTCAGTGGCCGGGGCTACAGTATCAATTGAGCCTCAGACGGGGTCGGCATGCACCATCACATCGGCCTGTGGATAACGCTGGCGGATGACTTCAGAGGCCTGAACGCACAGGGCATGTGCTTCGTGCAACGGCAACTGCCCCGGCAGCTCCAGATGCAGTTGCACGAACCACTGATTGCCCGACACCCTGGTGCGCAGGTCATGCACACCTTTGACCCCGGCAATGCCCAGCACCAGTTCGACCATGCCCTCGCCGATGTCGCCGGGCAGTTCCTTGTCCATCAAAATTGCCGTGCTTTCCCGGGCGATCTGCAGTGCGCTCCACAGGATGTACAGCGCGATACCCAGGCCAAACAGCGCATCCAGCTGCGGCCAGCCGTAGCGCGCCAGCAGCAAGGCCAGCAGGATGCTGCCATTTAGCAGCAGGTCAGAGCGATAATGCAGCGAGTCGGCACGCACCGCCGTTGAGCCTGTCACACGCACCACCTTGCGTTGCAGCGCCAGCAAGGCCAGCGTCAGTACCAGCGACAGCAACATCACGCCGATACCGATTGCAGTATCACCCAAGGGCTGTGGCGATTGCAGGCGCTCGGCGGCCTGAACCCCGATCAGTACCGCACTCACGCCGATGAACACTGCCTGGGCCATGCCTGCCAAGGCTTCTGCCTTGCCGTGGCCGAAGCGATGGTCATCATCAGCCGGGCGTAGCGCATAGTGCACTGCGAGCAGGTTGAGGAACGAGGCAACCGCGTCCAGCGCCGAATCGGTCAGCCCGGCCAGCAGGCTGACCGAGCCACTCAGCCACCAGGCCACGGCCTTGCTCAGCACGAGGATGCTGGCCACCGCGAGCGAGGCCCGGGTGGCCAGGCGTAGCAGGCGCTGGTGTTCAGCCGAGGTGATCATGCCGACGGTGGTTTCCTTGCAGGTTTCAGGCTGCCGGCACCAGGCCGAACGCTGCCAGTTGCTCGACGCTGCCGCGATGCTGGATCAACCGCGGGTCGTCCAGCGGCAGGCGCTGGCCCAGTTCGCTTTCGAGAATGGCCTGCAGCTTGAGGTTGTCGACCTTGCCATCGGGCTTGATGGCCTCGCGCAGTTTCTCTGGCGCTACTTGTGCCGTGGTGCCCCCAGGGTAGTAGATGGCACCTGTGGCGAAGTCGACGCCAAAGGCAATCAGGCCTGGGATCACGTAGAACAGGATGCCGATGGCATCGAGGGCGACGATTACGGGGTCGACCTTGCCCTCGATCTGCCCGCGGCGTTCGGGGTAGAACAGCGTGCCGCAGGCCGTCAGCTGGGTCAGCAAGGTGGCGATGAGGGCGCCACCGATGACGCGGGATGGGATGCGCATTTGAATCTCCGAAGAAAGTTGCCTCAAGGTGGGGCGATACGCCGGCACCTGATGCTAAGACCATGATAGAGCAGGCTGGGTTCGCCGTTATACTCGCCAGACTGTTCGAGGACCACCATGATTTCCTTACCGATCGATGCTGCCCTGCCGGCTTTGCGCCATGCCTTGGAAAACCGTCACGAAGCGGTGCTCGAGGCGCCGCCCGGCGCAGGCAAGACCACCCGTGTACCGCTGGCACTGTTGAATGAACCCTGGCTGGCCGGGCAGACCATCGTGATGCTGGAGCCGCGCAGGTTGGCGGCGCGTGCGGCGGCAGAACGGCTGGCCAGCGAGCTGGGCGAGAAAGTCGGTGAAACGGTGGGTTACCGCATTCGCCTGGACAGCAAGGTCGGGCCCAATACCCGTATCGAAGTGGTCACCGAAGGCATCCTGACCCGCCGGTTGCAGGCAGACCCTGCGCTGGAGGGGGTAGGGCTGCTGATCTTCGATGAGTTTCACGAGCGCAGCCTGGATGCCGACCTGGCCCTGGCGCTGAGTCTCAATGGCCGGGAGCTGCTGCGCGACGACCCGCCGCTGAAAATTTTGCTGATGTCCGCAACCCTGGAGGGCGAGCGCCTGTCCCGGCTGCTCGACGACGCGCCGGTGATCAGCAGCGAAGGCCGCATGTACCCGGTTGATATTCGTTGGGGCCGGCCGTTCCAGCCAGGGGAATTCATCGAGCCACGGGTGGTGGACAGCGTGCTACAGGCCTTGGCCGATCAACCCGGCAGTGTGCTGGTGTTCCTCCCAGGCCAGGCTGAGATCCGCAGGGTTCACCAACGTTTGCAGGAATCATTGGCCGAGCGCCCGGGCATTCTGCTGTGCCCCTTGCATGGCGAACTCGACCTCAATGCCCAGCGTGCCGCCATCGATCCGTCGCCCCAGGGCCTGCGCAAGGTCGTGCTGGCCACAAACATCGCCGAGACCAGCCTGACCATCGACGGCGTGCGCGTGGTCATCGATGCCGGCCTTGCCCGGGTACCGCGTTTCGACCCCGGCAGCGGCATGACGCGCCTGGACACCCAGCGTATCTCCCGTGCCAGCGCCACCCAGCGGGCTGGCCGTGCCGGGCGCCTGGAGCCGGGCGTGTGCTACCGCCTGTGGTCAGAGGCACAGCACGACCAGCTGGCAGCGCATGGGAGTGCCGAAATCCTCCAGGCAGACCTTGCGGGCCTGGCGCTGCAACTTGGCCGATGGGGTGTTGCGCCTGACCAGTTGCGTTGGCTGGACCAGCCTCCAGCGGCGGCATTTTCCCAGGCGCAGGACCTGCTGGCGCGGCTTGGCGCTTTCAAGCTGGGCAGCCGCGACAACCTCAGTGAACACGGCCAGGCCATGGCCGAGCTTCCGGCTCACCCGCGAATCGCTCACCTGCTGCTGCGCGGCCAGGACCTGGGCTTGGCCGCGATGGCTTGCGATGTTGCCGCCTTGTTGGGCGAGCGCGACATCCAGCGCGCAGGTGGCGCCGACCTGCATGACCGGCTGGCGCTGATCAGCGGTGACAGCAAGGCCAGCCGTGGCGGCCAGGGCGGTGTGCAGCGTGCCCGGCAGTTGGCCCGCCAGTATCGGGGGCTATTGCGCGGCAAGGCCGGTGCGGCGGTTGCCGATCCTGAGCATCCACGCTGGCTCGGCGCCCTGCTGGCGTTGGCTTATCCCGACCGGGTTGCCCAGCAGCGTCGCGAGGGCGGGGCCGAGTATCGCCTGGCCAACGGCCGTGCCGCCTTGTTCGCCGAGGCCGATGCACTGATGAAATGCCCGTGGTTGGTCATCGCCGACCTGGGCAGCCGCCAGGGGCAGCGGGAAGAGCGGATTTACCTGGCTGCCGAATTCGACCCGGCGCTGCTCGACGATGTGCTGGCCGAACAGGTGGAGCGCGTCGACATTCTCGACTGGGACGAGCGCGAGCAGGTGTTGCGTGCCGAGCGTCAGACCAAGGTCGGCGAATTGGTACTCAGCCGTGAACCGTTGCCTGGGCTGGATGATGACGCCCGCGCCCGGGCACTGCTCGGCCTGGTACGGCGCAAGGGCCTGAACCTGCTGAACTGGACGCCAGAGCTACGCCAGTGGCAGGCGCGAATAGCGCTGTTGCGCCAGCTTGACCTGGAAAAAGACGGCCACAGCGAGTGGCCCGACCTGGGCGATGAGGCGCTGCTTGCCAGCCTGGAACACTGGCTGCAGCCTTATCTGGGCAAAGTCTCCCGCCTGAGCCATTTCGCCGCCCTGGACCTGCCTTCGATCTTGCGTAATCTGTTGCCCTGGCCGCTGCCCCAGCGCCTGGACGAATGGGCGCCCGCGCACCTGGCTGTGCCGTCGGGCTCCAGTATCCGCCTCGACTACAGTGAAAACCCGCCGATCCTCGCCGTGCGCCTGCAAGAGCTGTTCGGCCTGGCTGACACGCCGCGCATCGCCCAAGGTCGCCAGCAGGTCAAGCTGCACCTGCTGTCGCCAGCGCGCCGGCCAGTGCAGGTGACGCAGGACTTGGCCAACTTCTGGCGCACCACCTATGCAGAGGTGAAGAAGGACCTCAAGGGTAGATACCCCAAGCATTACTGGCCGGACGACCCGCTGGTGGCGGAGGCCACCGCGCGGGCCAAACCGCGCGGTACCTGACTGGGAGGCAGTTCAGGCGTCGTTCTTGCTCTCCAGCAGCATGAACAGGCGATACAGCACCACGGTACTGAACAACTGCAGGAAGCCGAGCAGGCTGGCCATGGCCAGCTCCAGGGCGGGTGCAGGCTCGGGGAAGGCGATCAGCAGCAGCCCGTCGATCAGCCAGATCGGTGCGAGCACGGCAAGTACGCAGAGCATGATGCGCATGAAGTGCCCGGTGGTCATGCGTGCGCTTTCGCGCATCGACTGCACCACCGGCAGGCCGCGCAGCACCAGCAGATATTCGGCGAACACCAGGTTGATCATGATCCATACCCCCGGGAAGACCAGCAGCGCCAGCCCGGCCATGATCAGCAGCGAACTGATCATGATCAGCAGCGCCAATTGCGGCCATAGCTGCATGGCGCGGGCAAACAGCTCGCGTTTGGGGATCTCCTGGCCGTTGCTGCGGGTGTCGAGGTAAAGAATCAGCGCTGCACTGTAAAGCGGGTAGAACAGCAGGCTCACCAGCATGCTGTAGGCCGGTGATGCCTGGTCGCCCAACTGCTGGTACAACAGTTGGGTTACCAGGGCTTCGAGTACGACCAGCGGCAAGCACAGCTGGATGATGTTTGCCAGGTGGCGGCGGAAGAAGTAGAGGGAGTCGCGCAAAACGCTCAGCGGATTCATCGGTCAACATCGCATGGCAGTAAAAGCAGGGGCCTAACTTTAGCCCAGAGCAGTCAATTGCTGAAAAAAGTTTCACCAGGCCAGTGATTGAATCCGCCGCCTGCGCGCCCCATCTTTGACACGTCCGATGTCCCGCTTCCCACGAGGTAGCCCATGAACACTGAAGAACAAACCCTGATCGATGGCCTGTTTGGCCGCATCAAACAAGCCGAAGACCCCAGCCAGCCGCGTGATGCACAGGCCCAGGCGCGCATCGAGGAACACCTGCGCGAGCAGCCGGCGGCGCCTTACTACATGGCCCAGGCAATCCTGGTACAGGAGGCTGCGCTCAAGCGCCTGGACGAACAGAACAAGCAACTGGAAGCAGAGCTCAAACAGGCTCGTGCCCAGGTCGAGGCTTCCCGCACCAGCAGCACCAGCAGTGGTGGCTTCCTCTCCAGCATCTTTGGCGCCAGTGGGCGTAATCCGCAGCCTGCCCAACCATCACAGCAGCCCCAGCGGCCTGCCACGCCGGTCGCGTCGGCAGGCGGTTGGCGTGAGCCGAGTGCCCCGGGCTTCTCCCAGCCGCAGGCTGCGCAACCTGGTTTCGGCGCCGCGCCGGCTCGGGGTGGTGCCAGCAGCTTCCTGGGTGGTGCGATGCAGACCGCTGCCGGTGTGGCCGGTGGTGTGTTGCTGGCACAAGGCATCAGCAGCCTGTTCAACCACCACTCGCAGCCGGAAGAGGTGGTCGAGGTGATCAAGGAAGAACCGGCCCCGGCCAGTGATACCGCTGGCTGGAACGACGAGGGCGCGCAGCCGCAGGTGGCCGACAATGGTGGCTGGGGCGCTGACCAGGGTGGTTTCGCTGACAGCGATTATGGCAGCGATGATGGCGGCTTCTTCTCGGACGACGACACCTTCGTCTGATCGGTCTGGCATACTGCTGGCATTTTCGGGGGCGCGTTGCGCCCCTTCAGCCGAGGGTATGTAGTGAAGAAAATCGCACTGTTCGCCGATGTGCAGAACCTCTACTACACCGTGCGCCAGGCCCATGGCTGTCACTTCAACTACACCGCGCTGTGGTCTGAAGTCAGCCGCGAGGGTGAGATCGTCGAGGCCGTGGCGTATGCCATCGACCGTGGGGACAGCAAACAGCAGCAGTTCCAGCAGATCCTGCGCAACCTTGGTTTCGATGTGCGCCTCAAGCCGTTCATACAGCGCAGCGATGGTTCGGCCAAAGGTGACTGGGATGTGGGGATAACCCTGGATGTGATCGATGCAGCCAGCCGTGTCGATCAGGTAGTACTGGCTTCGGGCGATGGTGATTTCGACCTGCTGCTGGAGCGGGTGATACAGCGTCATGGCGCCGAGGCGGTGGTCTACGGTGTGCCGGGGTTGACCGCCATGTCGCTGATCCGAGCGGCCAGCCGCTATGTGCCGATCGAAGGGCGTCTGTTGTTGAAGCATTGAGGCTCGGCGGCGCTTGATTGCCATTGCGCCGGATACCCAGTCATTACGCAAATTGTGCCGCCCAATTAATCCGGTTTTGTAACTTAATTTTGGCGGCGAGGCTCCCTAAACTCATTTCCCCGTAAACGGATTTCGAGTTTTGCCATGCCTGCCTCCCGCCGCTTCCCGTTATTGCTGATTGGTGCCTTTCTGGCCTTGTACCTGGTCTGGGGCTCGACCTACCTGTTCATTCGCATCGGTGTGGAGTCCTGGCCACCGATGCTGATGGCCGGGGTGCGATTCCTTATCGCCGGCGGCCTGCTCTATGGGTTTTTGCGCTGGCGCGGGGTGCCGGCGCCGACCTGGCCGCAATGGCGTGCGGCAGGGGCCATCGGTTTTCTGCTGCTCAGTTGCGGCAATGGTGGCGTGACGGTTGCAGAGCATGCTGGCGTTGCCTCCGGCGTCGCTGCGCTGGCGGTGGCTACTGTGCCGCTGTTTACCTTGGTGTTTGGCCTGCTGTTCGGCCATCGCAATTCGCGCCTGGAGTGGGCGGGCATCGTCCTTGGGCTGGTTGGCATCGGCCTGCTCAACCTCGGCTCTAACCTGCAGGCCAGCCCCATCGGTGCGGCGCTGATCTTGTTTGCGGCTGCCGCCTGGGCGTTCGGGTCGGTCTGGAGCAAGAGCCTGCCGTTACCCCAAGGCCCCATGGCCAGTGCGGCCCAGATGCTGGTCGGTGGTGCGGTATTGCTGTTGGGCAGCGCCCTGTCGGGTGAGCGCATGACTCAGATGCCCACTGCGGCAGGCTGGGGCGCATTGGCTTATCTGGTCTTGTTCGGCTCGATCCTGGCATTCAGCGCCTACATGTACCTGCTCAAGCATGTGCGCCCGGCGGCGGCCACCAGCTACGCCTATGTCAACCCGGCGGTTGCAGTGTTGCTTGGTATCGTCTTTGCCGGCGAGCAGATCGGCGCAGAGGAATGCCTGGCGATGGCGGTGATCATCAGTGCCGTGGTGCTGATCGGCCTGCCGCAGTGGCGCAGGCCGGCGCAGCCCACTGCATCGCTTGAGGGCGAAACCTGCAAGTAGGCCGGGGTGTTGCGGTAAACTTGCCGCCTTCGCTGAACCCCCTGACGGTATTGCCATGAATTTCGCCAAACTCGGCCTGATCGAACCGTTGCTGCGTACCCTGCAGCAGCTGGACTACACCACCCCGACCCCGGTTCAGGCCCAGGCCATCCCCGCCGTGCTGGCCGGCCGCGACCTGATGGCCGCAGCCCAGACCGGCACCGGCAAGACTGCCGGTTTTGCGCTGCCTGTGCTGCAGCGCCTGGCCCTGGAAGGGGAAAAGGTCGCCAGCAACTCGATCCGTGCGCTGGTGTTGGTACCGACCCGTGAATTGGCCGAGCAGGTGCACAACAACGTGCGTGAATACGCCGAAAACCTGCCGCTGAGCACGTACGCGGTGTATGGCGGGGTCAGCATCAACCCGCAAATGATGCGCCTGCGTCGTGGCGTCGACCTGCTGGTGGCTACCCCGGGGCGCTTGCTCGACCTGTTCCGCCAGAACGCGGTGAAGTTCAACCAGGTGCAGACCCTGGTGCTCGACGAAGCCGACCGCATGCTCGACCTGGGTTTTGCCGAAGAGCTGCAGTCGGTATACGCGGCCCTGCCGCGCAAGCGCCAGACGCTGCTGTTTTCCGCTACTTTCTCCGACCAGATCCGCATGCTGGCAGGGCTGGCGCTCAATGACCCGCTGAGCATCGAGGTCAGCCCGCGCAACGCGGCTGCCACCACGGTCAAGCAGTGGCTGGTGCCGGTGGACAAGAAGCGCAAGGTCGACCTGTTCTGCCACCTGCTGCGCAAGCAGCGCTGGAAGCAGGTACTGGTGTTTGCCAAGACTCGCAATGGCGTAGACCAGTTGGTCGAGCGGCTGCTGGGCGAGGGAGTGAACGCCGATGGCATTCACGGTGACCGCCCGCAAGCCACGCGCCAGCGCGCGCTGGACAGCTTCAAGGCCCGTGAGATCCAGGTACTGGTCGCCACCGACGTTGCCGCCCGTGGCCTGGACATCGACGACCTGCCGTTGGTGGTCAACCTCGACCTGCCGATCGTGGCCGAGGATTATGTGCACCGTATTGGTCGCACGGGCCGTGCCGGCAATAAAGGCGAGGCGATCTCGCTGGTGTGCGCCGATGAAGTGCAGCAGTTGGCCACGATCGAGACGCTGATTCGCCAGACCTTGCCGCGCCACGAGGAACCGGACTTCATTCCCGATCACCGGGTGCCGATGACCGATGCCAGTGGCCAGGTGATCAAGAAGCCGAAAAAGCCCAAGAAGCCGAAAGAGAACAGTGCCAAGCGCGGGCTGGGGCGCTGGATGGACAGTGGCGACGAGGCTCCGGTCAAGTCGGTGCGCAAAGTGCCCAGCTTCAATACCGGGCCGAAGAAGCGCAAGCCTTGAGGTCTTGGGGCTGCTTTGCAGCCCTTTCGCGACACAAGGCCGCTCCTACGGACAGTCGCGAAAGGGTCGCAAAGCGGCCCCCGCATCCTGTCAGGAAGACCGCGGCAGCCAATCCGCCGCCGCCCGCCCGGCCCGCAACCCACTGGCAAAGCACGCCGTCAACAGATACCCCCCCGTCGGCGCCTCCCAGTCCAGCATCTCGCCGGCACAGAACACCCCAGGCATGCCCTTGAGCATCAACCCCTCATCCAGCCCCTCGAAGCGCACGCCACCGGCACTGCTGATCGCCTCGTCCAGCGGCCGGGTGCGTACCAGCGTGATCGGCAGCGCCTTGATCGCTCGCGCCAGGGCGGGCATGTCGGCAAACGTCGCCTGATCGGTCAGTTCACGCAGCAGTGCCGCCTTCACCCCGTCGATGCCCAGTTGGCTGTGCAGGTGCTTGGCCATCGACCGCGAACCACGCGGCTTGGCCAGGGCCTGGGCAATCTTGTCCACAGGCTTGTCCGGCAGCAGGTCGAGCAGCAGCGTTGCCTGGCCGTCGCGGTTGATGGCCTCGCGCAACGGTGCAGACCAGGCATACACCAGGCTGCCCTCGACACCCTGGGCGGTAAGGATGAACTCACCTTTGCGCGTTGCCGTGCCTGGCATGCCCAAGGCGATGTTCTTCAGTGGCGCGCCGGCGAACTTGTCCTTGAGCAGCGCACTCCAGCCTGCGACTTCAAACCCGCAGTTGCTCGCTTGCAAGGGGGAGATATCCACAGCCCGTTCGGCCAGCACAGGTTGCCAGGCGCCGTCGGAGCCCAGCCTGGCCCAGCTGCCGCCACCCAAGGCCAACACAACAACATCAGCCTTTACCTGCAGTTCGCCCTGTGGATAAGCGATTTGCAAGGCGCCGTCGGCGTGCCAGCCCAGCCAGCGATGGCGGGTGTGGATAACCACGCCGCTGTCGCGCAGGCGTTTGAGCCAGGCGCGCAACAACGGCGCGGCTTTCATGTCGGTAGGGAATACTCGGCCCGAAGTGCCCACGAAGGTTTCGATGCCCAAGCCGTGAATCCACTGGCGCAGGGCATCGGCATCGAAGTCGCCCAGCAGCCGCTTTATCTCGCTTTCGCGTTCGGCATAGCGCGCCACGAACTGGGGATAGGGCTCGGAATGGGTAATGTTCATGCCGCCGACGCCCGCCAGCAGAAACTTGCGGCCCACCGACGGCATGGCGTCGAACACCTGCACTGCCAGGCCCGCCTGGGCCAGGGCTTCGGCGGCCATCAGGCCGGCGGGGCCGGCGCCGATGACGACAGCCAGGGGAGGGGATGCGGGGCGTAGATCGGACATGGTGGTCAGCAGGCTGTGGAAAAGACCGCGCATTCTAACGCAGCAGGGGACATGCAAGCACTGAGCAAAAAATGATCAGTATGCTGCAGGGCACGGTGGTAAAGGGCTGTAGCGGCTTTCCAGCAGGTTATCCACAGGCGGTTCCACAGTCATTGTGAACAACTGATGACCTTCGCCGCGCTGTGGTGGAGGATGCCGTGGCGCCGCGCCAGGGCTTCCCTGTCCTTGCTGTAGCCGCCGCCGATCACGCCGACCACCGGGATATCCCGCCCCAGGCAGTGGCGCATGACATGCTCGTCGCGCGCAGCCAAGCCGGCATCGGTCAGTTGCAGGTAGCCGAGGGCATCGTCCTTATGTTCGTCCACACCGGCGTCGTACAGCACCAGGTCGGGTTGATACAGCGGCAACAGGTAGTTGAGCGCGTCTTCCACCACCTTCAGGTAGGCGGCGTCACCCATGCCCCGCGGTAGCGGAATGTCCCAGTCACTGTGGGCCTTGCGCGCCGGGAAGTTCTGTTCGCAGTGCAACGATACGGTGATGGCGTCCGGGGTGTCCTGCAGGATGCGCGCGGTGCCATCGCCCTGGTGCACGTCGCAATCGAAGATCAGCACCCGGTGCACCCGCCCGGCTTCGAGCAGGTAGCGGCTGATCACGGCCAGGTCGTTGAAGATGCAGAAACCGGCTGGGTGGTCATAGTGGGCGTGGTGGGTACCGCCGGCCAGGTGGCAGGCCAGGCCGTGCTGCAGCGCCATTTCGGCAGCCAGCAGCGAGCCGCCCACCGCCCGCACGGTGCGCCGCGCCAAGGCCTCGCTCCAGGGCAAGCCCAGGCGGCGCTGGTCCTCGCGCGACAGCTCGCCGTGCATGTAGCGCTCGATATAGTCGCGGTCGTGGGCCAGGGCGAGGATGTCGTTGGGGCAGATTTGCGGGCGCAGCAAAGCCTGGTCGGTGGTCAGCCCGCTCTCGACCTGGTGGTCGCGCAGCAAGCGGAACTTGTCCATGGGGAAACGATGCTCGGGTGGAAACTCCGGGCTGTAGTCATCGTGGTAGATCAGCGGCAACGGCATGGTGGGTTCGCAATCGGGGCCAGTGCTGATCTTGCCAGTTGTTGGGTTGTGGGTAAAAGTGCTGCGCCGCGCCTACGCTGAACCTGTAGCACGGCAAAACCGGAGCACGCCCCATGACCCCCATCCTTGAACTGGAAAGCGCCCGCCTGGTGTTACGCCAATGGCATGACGACGACCTGCGCGAGTTCGCCGCCATGAGCGCCGACCCGCAGGTGATGCGTTACTTTCCAGCCCCCATGACGCGGCTGGAGGCGGCGGCACTGATCGGCAGGATCCGCGGCCATTTCAACGAATACGGCTTCGGCCTGTGGGCCCTGGAACGCAAGGACAGCGGCGCCTTCATCGGCATGACCGGCCTGCTCAACGTCAACTTCGATGCGGCGTTCGCGCCGGCCGTGGAAATCGGCTGGCGCCTTGCCCGGCGCCACTGGGGCCTGGGCTTTGCCAGCGAGGCGGCGTGGACCTGCCTGCGTTGTGCTTTCGCCCAATTGCGCCTGGAGGAGGTGGTGTCGTTCACTACCGAGGCCAACCTGCCGTCGCAGAAGGTCATGCAGGCCATCGGCATGGTGCAGGACCTGCAAGGCAGTTTCGAGCACCCGCGCCTGCCCGCCGGGCACCCGCTGCGGCCCCACGTGCTGTACCGCATCGACCGGCCCCGCTGGGAGCAGACCTTGCGCGCTGAATGAGCGGTCATGCGCGGTGCCGATGACAAACCCTGTATCATTTACCTTCATGAAAGCGCCGTAGAGCTGTGATGCCTTGCTAGGAGAACCCCCGATGAGTCATGTGTTGGACGACCTGGTCGACCTGTTGAGCCTCGAGTCGATCGAGGAGAACCTGTTCCGTGGGCGCAGCCAGGACCTGGGCTTCCGCCAGCTGTACGGTGGCCAGGTGCTGGGCCAGTCACTGTCGGCGGCCAGCCAGACGGTCGAAGACGCGCGCCATGTGCATTCGCTGCACGGCTACTTCCTGCGCCCGGGCGATGCCAGCCTGCCGGTGGTCTATTCGGTCGACCGTGTGCGCGATGGCGGCAGCTTCAGTACCCGGCGCGTGACGGCCATCCAGAAGGGCCAGACCATTTTCACTTGCAGTGCGTCGTTCCAGTACGACGAGGAAGGTTTCGAGCACCAGGCGCAGATGCCTGATGTGGTCGGGCCGGAGAACCTGCCGAGCGAGGTCGAACTGGCCCGCGCCATGGCCGACCACCTGCCTGAGCGCATTCGTGACAAGGTGCTGTGTGCCAAACCGATCGAGATACGCCCGGTCACCGAGCGTGACCCGTTCAACCCCAAGCCCGGCGACCCGGTGAAATACACCTGGTTCCGCGCCGACGGCACCCTGCCGGACGTGCCCGCGCTGCACAAGTACCTGCTGGCCTACGCCTCGGACTTCGGCCTGCTGACCACCTCGCTGCTGCCCCACGGCAAATCGGTGTGGCAGCGCGACATGCAGATCGCCAGCCTCGACCACTCGTTGTGGTTCCACGGCAACCTGCGCGCCGATGAGTGGCTGCTGTACGCCACCGACAGTCCTTGGGCCGGCAATGCCCGGGGTTTCTGCCGGGGCAGTATCTACAACCGTGCCGGGCAGCTGGTGGCGTCGTCTTCGCAGGAAGGCTTGATCCGTCACCGCAAGGACTGGGCATGAGCCTGGCCGATATCCGCAACTGGGTGTTCGACATGGACGGCACCCTTACCGTGGCGGTGCATGATTTTGCCGCCATTCGTGAGGCGCTGGAGATTCCGCCCGAGGACGACATCCTCACCCACCTGGCGGCATTGCCTGCGGCGCAAGCGGCCGCCAAGCATGCGTGGCTGCTGGAGCACGAGCGCGACCTGGCGGTTGCCTCGACTGCTGCTACCGGTGCTGTGGAGCTGGTGCGGGAGCTGGCCGGGCGTGGCTGCCGGTTGGGCATCCTTACCCGTAATGCGCGTGAGCTGGCGCATGTCACGCTGGAGGCGATCGGCCTGGCGGATTGCTTTGCCGTCGAGCACGTGCTCGGTCGTGACGAGGCGGCGCCCAAGCCCAACCCCGATGGCCTGCTGAAGATCGCCAGTGCCTGGGGTGTGGCGCCGAGCGAACTGGTGATGGTGGGTGACTACCGCTTCGACCTGGATTGCGGCCGAGCGGCCGGGGCGCGCACAGTGCTGGTGAACCTGCCGGATAACCCATGGCCGGAACTGGTGGACTGGCATGCGGTGGACTGCCGGGCTTTGCGGGCGTTGCTGGGCCGAGTTTTCGGTCGTCTGCGCTTGCCCTGCCGCCGGCAAGTTGATCACCGCTGCTGAAGGCTGCCCGAGCACCTGTGGGAGCCAGCTTGCCGGCGATAGGGCCGTTACTGTCTATGCTCACCCCCAGTCTTTTCCCCAAATGGAGAACCAGCCATGACCCATAAAGCCATTTACGTGCAACCCGGCGGCGGCTACGACAAGGTCGAAGTCGGCACCTGCGAGGCTGCTGCGCCCAAGCCCGGTGAGATCACCGTGCGCCTGCACGCCAGCTCCCTCAACTACCACGACTTTGCCGTGGTCAGCGGCATGTGGGGGCCGAGCGAGCGGCGCATTCCCATGGCCGATGGCGCTGGCGAAGTGACCGCTGTCGGGGCGGGCGTCAGTGAGTTCAAGGTAGGCGACAGCGTGGTCAGCACCTTCTTCCCGGACTGGCTCGATGGCCAGGCACTGGTCGAAGGTTTCGCCAGCGTGCCGGGCGACGGCATCGACGGCTACGCCCGTGAACAGGTCACCGCCCGCGCCACCTCCTTCACGCTGGCGCCCAAGGGCTACAGCCACGCCGAGGCCGCCACCCTGACGACCGCCGGCCTCACGGCCTGGCGTGCGCTGATGAGCGACGATCACCTCAAGCCCGGTGACACCGTACTGGTGCAGGGCACCGGCGGCGTGTCGATCTTCGCCCTGCAGTTCGCCAAGCTGGCAGGCGCCACGGTAATCGCCACCTCGTCCAGCGATGCCAAGCTCGAACGCCTCAAGGCCCTGGGCGCCGACCACCTGATCAACTACAAGAGCACCCCGGCCTGGGGCGAGAAGGTGCGTGAGCTCACCGGCAACCGTGGCGTCGATCATGTGATCGAGGTAGGCGGGCCGGCGACGCTGGAGCAGTCGATGATTGCCGCACGGATCGGCGGCCATGTGTCATTGATCGGCATCCTTACCGGTGTCGCCGGGCAGTTGCCGCTGGTTCAGGCGCTGGTTCGGCAGATCCGTCTGCAGGGCGTGCTGGTGGGTAGCCGCGCGCAGCAGCAGGCGATGGTCCGGGCGATCGACGCCAACGGCTTGCTGCCTGTGGTGGACAAGCATTTTGAGCTGGAGCAGATCGTCGAAGCGTTCCGCTACCAGGAGAGCAACCGGCATTTCGGCAAGATCTGCCTGACCTGGTAATCGCCAGCCTCAGTCCGGCAACAACCGGTCCCGGCTGTTGGACAGATGCAGGCAGATCGCCGCCCGCGCCGCATCCGGGTCCTGCCGGCCAATGGCGTTGAGAATCGCCTCATGCTCCAGGTTGGCCAGGTAGGCATGCCGGGCCAGGTTGGCCCCGGCGCGTTCGGCGATGGCCATGCGGTTGCGTGGAATCAGGCCATTGCCCAGCTGCGCCATCATCTCGCTGAAGTACAGGTTGCCGGTGGCCTCGGCGATCAGCAGGTGAAAGCGGCGGTCCGCTTCGATGCAACTGTCACCGGCCGCGGCGAGGTCCTGATAATCGTCCAGCGCCTGGCGCATGCGTGCCAGGTGTTGTTCGTTGCGGCGCACGGCGGCGAGGGCGGCTGCCTGGCCTTCGAGGCCGATGCGCAGTTCCAGCAGGTCGCGCACGCTTGCGGCATTCTCCACTCCCACCCGCAACCCGGCCTGCGCCGGGCGCGCCATCACGAACGTACCAATCCCATGGCGCGGCTCTACCAGGCCAGAGGCCTGCAGCTTCGACAGGGCTTCACGCACCACGGTGCGGCTGACACCGTGCTCGCGCACCAGGGTGTTTTCCGACGGCAGTTTGTCGCCCGGCTTGATGGTGCCCAGCAGGATCTGCTGGGTCAGGCTGGAGACCAGGTCGTGGGCACGGCTGTGGCCTGTTTTGCGGGGCTGCTGGGGCATGGGCCGCTCCGGTTGGCGAGTTAGCTTGTACGACAAGTTAGTCGATAAAAATATTTTCTGCCTGTTTTTTCGCAGCGCCGGACAACCTTAAAAGTGAACTTATTAGCTTTATCGCCGCTTTTATACGATCTATAAGCTTGTATTTTGTGTTTTTAACGACAGTCGCCATCTTGTCGTACAACTGTGCCGCGCATATGCTCTGCCCACTGTCATGTCAGACCACCTCGACCCGCACAAAAACAATTAGTGGGAGATACACAAGTGAACGACACCCTCGATCCGTCTGCCCGTAACGGCGGCGACGTGCTGGCCAGCGCCGTGGCCAAGGTCAAGCGCCACGTCCTGCCGCTGTTCGTGATCATGTTCATCGTCAACTACCTCGACCGCGTCAACATCGGCTTCGTCCGGCCACACCTGGAAAGCGACCTGGGTATCAGCGCTGCGGCCTATGGTTTTGGTGCCGGGTTGTTCTTCATCGGCTATGCGCTGTTCGAAGTGCCCTCGAACATGCTGTTGCAGCGCGTCGGCGCCCGCCTGTGGCTGACCCGCATCATGTTCACCTGGGGGCTGGTGGCCACGGCCATGGCATTCGTGCAGAACGAAACCCAGTTCTACGTGCTGCGCTTTTTGCTCGGTGTTGCCGAGGCCGGCTTCTTCCCTGGGGTGATCTACTACTTCACCCGCTGGCTGCCAGCTGCCGAACGCGGCAAGGCGATTGCCATCTTCCTCAGCGGCTCGGCGCTGGCTTCGCTGATCTCCGGCCCACTGGCCGGCGCGCTGATGCAGATCCAGGGCCTGGGCATGCATGGCTGGCAGTGGATGTTGTTCATCGAGGGCATGGCCTCGGTCACGCTGTGCTTCTTCGTGTTCTTCTGGCTCGACTCCAAACCGCACGACGCCAAGTGGCTGAGCAAGGCCGAGCAGGACGCGTTGGTCGATACCATCGACCGCGAGCAACGTGAGCGCGAAGCCACCGGCGCCGTCAAGGTATCGTCCTGGAGCTTGCTCAAGGACCGCCAGATCGTGCTGTTCTGCCTGATCTACTTCTGCATCCAGCTGACCATCTACGCTGCGACCTTCTGGTTGCCCAGCATCATCAAACGCATGGGTGACCTGAGCGACCTGCAGGTCGGCTTCTTCAACTCCATCCCGTGGCTGATCTCGATTCTGGCCATGTATGCCTTCGCCGCTGGCTCCTCACGCTGGAAGTTCCAGCAGGCCTGGGTGGCTGCTGCCCTGGTGATCGCGGCCATTGGCATGTTCATGTCGACCACGGGCGGGCCGGTGTTCGCCTTTGTCGCGGTGTGCTTTGCCGCCATCGGTTTCAAGTCGGCTTCGTCACTGTTCTGGCCGATCCCCCAAGGCTATCTGGACGCGCGTATCGCTGCGGCGGTGATCGCCCTGATCAACTCGGTGGGCAACCTGGGCGGCTTCGTCGCGCCCACCACCTTCGGCCTGCTCGAGCAGCAGACCGGGTCGATCCAGGGTGGCCTGTACGGCCTGGCCGTGACCTCGGTGCTGGCGGCCATTGCGGTGTTCTTCGTGCGCACTCGCCCAAAGGGCGTCCCCTCCAATGACCTCAAGGCCCCTTCGGCCTTGGGCCAGACCCACTGATGACTGCGAGACAACAATCATGAACATGCAGACGACTCCCGCACTCCACACCAGCACCCCCGTGGTCACCGACCTGCGCGTGATCCCGGTAGCCGGCCATGACAGCATGCTGCTCAACCTCAGTGGCGCCCATGGCCCGTTCTTCACCCGTAACGTTGTGGTGCTGCGTGACAGCGCCGGCAACACGGGCCTGGGCGAAGTGCCCGGCGGCGAGAAGATCCGCCAGACCCTGGAAGATGCCCGCAGCCTGGTGGTCGGCCAGCCGATCGGCCACTACCAGCGTGTGCTCAATGCCATGCGCCAGACCTTCGCCAACCGCGATGCCGGCGGGCGTGGCCTGCAGACCTTCGACCTGCGCATTACCGTGCATGCGGTGACGGCCATCGAGTCGGCGCTGCTCGACTTGCTCGGCCAGCACCTCAATGTGCCCATGGCCGCGCTGCTCGGCGAAGGCCAGCAGCGCGACGCGGTGAAAATGCTCGGCTACCTGTTCTATATCGGTGACCGCCAGCAGACTGACCTGGCTTACCGCAATGAGGCCGACGCCGATGATGACTGGTTCCGCCTGCGTCACGAGAAGGCACTGACCCCTGAGGCCGTGGTGCGCCTGGCTGAAGCCGCCAAGCAGCGCTATGGCTTCAGCGACTTCAAGCTCAAGGGCGGCGTGCTGCGTGGCGAAGAGGAGATGGAGGCGGTGACGGCGCTGGCCGAGCGCTTCCCCGAAGCGCGTATCACGCTAGACCCCAATGGCGCCTGGTCATTGCAAGAGGCCATTGCCCTGTGCCGTGACAAGCACCACGTGCTGGCCTATGCAGAAGACCCGTGCGGTGCCGAAAACGGCTATTCGGGCCGTGAGGTGATGGCCGAGTTCCGCCGTGCCACCGGCTTGCCCACCGCCACCAACATGATTGCCACCGACTGGCGCCAGATGGGCCATGCGATCCAGTTGCAATCGGTGGACATCCCCTTGGCCGACCCACACTTCTGGACCTTGCAGGGCTCGGTACGGGTGGCGCAGATGTGCAACGACTGGGGCCTAACCTGGGGTTCGCATTCGAACAACCACTTCGATATTTCGTTGGCGATGTTCACCCAGGTGGCCGCGGCGGCGCCGGGTGAGATCACGGCGATCGACACCCACTGGATCTGGCAGGACGGCCAGCGCCTTACCCGCGAGCCGCTACGCATCGTCGACGGCCATGTGCGCGTGCCAGAGCGCCCAGGGCTAGGGGTGGAGCTGGATGAAGACCAACTGGCCAAGGCCCATGAGTGCTACCGCAGCATGGGGCTGGGAGCGCGGGATGACGGTGTGGCGATGCAGTTCCTGATCCCGGGCTGGACGTTCGATAACAAGCGGCCTTGCCTGGTGCGTTGAAGCCCGGTGCCCTATCGCCGGCAAGCCGGCTCCCACTGGGTTTGCGCTGAGCTTGAGAGCAGCGGGGTACCTGTGGGAGTCGGCTTGCCGGCGATTGGGCTGCGCAGCAGCCCCCTCACCCCGCCTCAAAAAATGCCCGAGCCATCGCCACAAACGCGCCCAGCACTGGGTTCGGATTATCCCGGCAATACGCCAGAAAGATCTCCGCCTGCTGGTCCGTCCCCACCATTGGCTTGAACACCACCTGCTCCAGCCGCAGCGCCTGCGCCGATGCCGGCACCACCGCACAGCCCAGCCCGACATTGACCAACCCCAGAATCGAATGCGTCTGCCCCAGTTGGTGCAGATAACGCGGCTGCACCTCGTGGCGGGCAAACAGATTGGCGATGCGGTCATGGAAGTAGCGCCCCTCGTTGGCGCTGTACATCACGAACGGCTGCTGATCGAAATCGGTCGGCTTGAGCCGCTCGCGCGCTGCCAGTGCATGCCCGGCGGGCAGGGCAGCGACGAAGGGCTCGCGGTGGATCGGCAGGTACTCCACGCGCGCGCTGGGCAGTACCTGGCGCACCAGACCGACATCGATCAGCCCAGCCTCCAGGTCATGCACCTGGGTTGCGGAGATGCGCTCGCTGAGCACCAGTTCGATGTCGGGTACGGTCTTGGCGGCGTGCACCAGCAGGCGCGGGATCATGCTGTAGGCCCCGACCGCTGTGAAGCCCAGCGTCAGTCGGCCAGCCTCGCCATGGGCAATGCGCCGGGCCGACTGGCTGGCCGATTCGGCAATCTGCAGTATGCGCCGGGCATCTTCCAGAAAGCTCTGCCCGGCGAGCGTGAGCCGCGCCTGGCGGTTGTTGCGCTCGAGCAGCAGCACCCCCAGCGAATGCTCCAACAGCTGGATCTGCCGGCTCAATGGCGGCTGGGTCATGTGCAGGCGGCTGGCGGCACGGCCGAAATGCAGCTCCTCGGCAACCGCTACGAAGCAGCGCAGCTGGTGCAGCTCCATGATTCAATTCCTGAATTATTCGATCCACCATCTATATTAGACCTGTATCGCATGCCGGCCTAGCATCGAGTCACACCTTTGAAGTTGCCGGATATCAACGATGAACAACGACAACACCGCAGCCGTCGAGCTGCTGCTGACCCAGCCGGTACCGGATGCCATCGATGCGCAACTGGTCAGTGCCTACCAGGTGCATCGGCTGTATCGACATGACAATCCTCAACAACTGCTCGATGAAGTCGGCCCTCGTATTCGTGGGGTGGTCACCGGTGGCGCCAAAGGCTTGGCCAATGCGCTGATGGATCAACTGCCAGCGCTGCAGATCATCGCCATCAGTGGCATCGGCACCGACGCTGTCGACCTGCACCACGCGGCGAAGCGCGGCATACATGTCACCACGACCCCGGGGGTGCTCACCGATGACGTGGCCGATATGGCCATGGGGTTGATCATCAACACACTACGCCGCCTGGGCGAAGGTGAACGTCTGGTGCGTGACGGCTTGTGGGGCACGGTCAACCTGCCGTTGGCGCGCAAGGTCAGTGGTAGTGCGCTGGGCATCGTTGGCCTGGGGCAAGTCGGCAAGGCCATCGCCCGCCGCGCTGCCGCCTTCGACATGCACATTGCCTACAACGGCCGCCGCGAACAGCACGGCTGTGGCTACCGCTTCGTCGCTGACCTGGTCGAACTGGCGCGTGCGGTGGATGTGCTGGTGGTAGCGGCCTCGGCTGATGGCGGCAAGGTGCTGGTGAGCGCCGAAGTGCTCGACGCGCTGGGCCCGCAGGGCTACCTGATCAACGTGGCGCGCGGCAAGTTGGTGGATGAGGACGCACTGGTCGAGGCCTTGCGTGAACGGCGCATTGCCGGTGCCGGGCTGGATGTGTTCGTCGATGAACCCCATGTGCCACCGGCTTTATGTGACCTCAACCAGGTCAGCCTACAGCCGCACCGTGGCAGCGCCACCCTGCAGACCCGCCTGGAAATGGGGCAAATGGTGCTGGACAACCTCGCAGCCTGTTTCCGCGGCGAGGTGCCGCCGAACTGCGCGTAACCCCTATCGCCGGCAAGCCGGCTTCCACTGGGAGCCCACTGCTTTGCAGCCCGGTGATGTACCTGTAGGCGCCGGCTTGCCGGCGATAGGGCCACTAGCGACACCACAAGGCCACACCTTCTCTGCACAAGAACAATCGCTTCCATCGAGAAGCAAGAGGGTACACATGAACAGCAAATCCGCCGTCGCCGCACCGCAGGCCGTCGCCGCAATCGGCCGCCATCGCTTCCTTGTCCTGGCGCTGATCTTTGTCATCACGGTCATCAACTATGCCGACCGCGCCACCCTGTCGATCACTGGCACCGAGGTACTCAAAGACCTTGGCCTGGACCCGGTCATGCTCGGCATGATCTTTTCTGCCTTCGCCTGGGCCTATGCCCTCGGCCAGGTGCCAGGCGGCTGGTTGCTGGACCGCTTCGGTGCACGCCGCGTATATGGCATCAGCCTGATTCTCTGGTCGCTGTTCACCCTGCTGCAAGGCACAGTGGGCTGGCTGGGCCTGGCCGGTGTGTCGGCTGCGGTGGCGTTGTTCTCCATGCGTTTCATGCTCGGCCTGGTGGAGTCACCGGCATTCCCGGCCAACTCGCGCATCGTCAGTTGCTGGTTCCCCACCCGCGAGCGCGGTACCGCATCGGCGCTGTTCAACTCGGCGCAGTACATGGCAGTGGTGGTGTTCGCGCCGCTGATGGCGTGGATGACCCACACGATGAGCTGGGAGCAGGTATTCATCTGGATGGGCGTGCTCGGCCTGCTGCTGAGCGTGGTGTGGTTCCGCCTTTACCATGAGCCGCACAGCGCACCAGGGTTGAGCCGTGAAGAGTTCGATTACATGCGTGAAGGCGGAGCGCTGGTCGACCTGGAAAAAGAGCGCAAGACGGCCAAGAGCAAACCGACCCGCGCGGAGCTTGCACAGCTGTTCACCAGCCGCAACCTGTGGGCGGTCTACCTGGGGCAGTATTGCATCACTGCGCTCACCTATTTCTTCATCACCTGGTTCCCGATCTACCTGATCAAGGGCCGTGGCATGACCATCATGGAGGCCGGCTGGGTGGCCGCGTTGCCGGCCATCTGCGGCTTTACCGGTGGCATCCTTGGGGGCTTCGTGTCCGACTGGCTGATCCGCCGCGGCGTGCACCCGTCCAGGGCGCGCAAGACGCCGTTCGTGATCGGCATGGCGTTGTCCACCACCTTGGTGCTGGCCAATTACGTGGATGGCAACGCGGCGGTAATTGCCCTGATGACCTTGGCATTCTTCGGCAAGGGCCTGGCAGCGGTGGGTTGGGCGGTGCTGTCGGATGTGGCACCGAAGAAAATGGTCGGCCTGTGCGGTGGCGTGTTCAACGGCATCGGCAACATTGCCGGCATCGTCACCCCGCTGGTGATCGGCTACGTAGTGGCCAGCACCGGCTCCTTCGACAACGCACTTTGGTTCGTGGCCGCCCATGGCGTGCTGGGGATCTTCGCTTACCTGTTGCTGGCCCGGCGCTTCGAACGGACGGGGCAGGCGTAGGCAGACGCCTGAGCAACAGAGGCCCCGGGAGACCGGGGCTTTTTTGTATTTGTTTGTCCCGTCCTGAATAAGGTTTACACCTCCCATCCCGAATTTCCGGAGAGTCAGATGGAACAAGGTGTAAAGCGCACACAGCGTGATTACTCGCTGTCTTTTAAATTGGCGGTGGTTGATCAGATTGAAAAAGGCGAACTGACCTACAAGCAGGCCCAGGTGCGGTACGGCATCCAGGGGCGGTCGACGGTTCTGGTATGGTTGCGTAAGCACGGTCGGCAGGATTGGAGCCAGGGGGCCTCGATCCGCGACGAGAGGAGCTGCGCGATGTCTGACCCCAAAACGCTCACTCCAGAGCAGCGGATCAAAGAGCTTGAGCAGCAGCTTGAGCTGATGAGCCAGAAGGCCCAGTTCTTTGAAACTGTCGTTGATGTTCTGAAAAATGACTATGGTGTCTCGATCGTAAAAAAGCGATCCGGCAAGTCCTCTCGCAAGGTCAAGTCGCAGGACTGAGCATTGCCAGGGCTTGTCAGTTTCTAGGTATCAGTCGACAGGCTTACTACAAACGTAATCGAGCTGCCGATGACAAAGAACGCCAGGCAGACCAGGTGGTTGAGTTTGTACGGCAAGTCCGGATGCGCCAGCCTCGTCTAGGCACACGCAAGCTGCACTATCTGCTGCATTGCCAACCTGACAGACGATTCCAGGTCGGCCGAGATAGGCTGTTCCAGGTCTTGGGAGAGCGCCGTTTGCTAGTGCTGCCTAAGCGGGCCTACCACAAGACAACACAGAGCTTTCATCGCTTCTACCGCCATCCCAACTTACTCAAGCCCGGCCCAAGCCAGGTCGTTCCGACAAGGCCGGAGCACGTCTGGGTTGCCGACATCACTTACCTGCCCGCACGTAACGGGCCGCTGTACCTGAGCCTGGTAACGGATGCGTACTCCAGGAAAATTGTTGGCCACCACGTCCATGAAAGCCTGCACGCCGAGTCAGTAGCGCAAGCCTTCAGGCAGGCTTTACGAAAGCGAGGTCGTCGCCAGCCATTGGTCCACCATTCGGATCGAGGAATCCAATATTGCTCAGCGCTATACCAGTCACTGCATCAACGGCACGGCGTTCAGTGCTCCATGACTGATGGGTATGACTGTTACCAGAACGCGCTGGCCGAGCGAGTCAATGGAATCCTCAAGATGGAACTTCTGTTGAGCAGCCCTGAAGATCTGGAGCAAGCGAGACAGATGGTTGACGAGGCAGTGCAGATTTACAACACAGAACGGCCTCATATGGCCCTGAAAAACAAAACGCCCGATGCGGTGCATCGGGCGTTTGAGGCCTGTCGGCCTACCTGAGCTGGTGTAAACCTATTTCAGGACTAGACAGTTACGCATACCCAGATGAAAAACAAAACCCTCAAATGGCCATCAGGCGTGTCTGGACATGCCATCCACGACATCTGACGTTTATGGAAAAGCGCTGTCGTGATCGAACAGTTGCGAGGCGTTCTCGTGTAATTTCCTGCAGCCTCAGCCGGCTTAAATGAACCCCGAACCGCACTGACGCCCTGCTTTGTGACGCGCGCCAAAGATCAACAACAGCGCGCAAGCAAGGTGTCGACTCATTGAATCCAAAGGAGATATTTTCGCCTACGCCTGCCCGTCCTTCCTTGTGTCAGCAAAAAGAGAACAACATCAATGAACACCGTGGGAACTGATGGCAACCTTGCACAAGGTTTCAAGCCACGTCATGTAACGATGCTGTCCATCGCGGGCATCATCGGCGCCGGTCTTTTCGTCGGCTCCGGGCACGCCATCGCGGCAGCCGGGCCAGCCACCATTGTTTCTTACTTCGTGGCCGGGACCCTGGTGGTGCTGGTCATGCGCATGCTCGGCGAAATGGCCGTGGCGCACCCCGACACCGGTTCGTTCTCCACCTATGCCGACCAGGCCATCGGCCGTTGGGCCGGCTACACCATCGGCTGGCTGTACTGGTGGTTCTGGGTGCTGGTGATCCCGATCGAAGCACTGGCCGCCGGGCATGTGCTCAACGCCTGGTTCCCACAGGTGGACAGCTGGATCTTCGCCCTCGCCTCCGTACTGCTGCTGGCGTGCACCAACCTGTTCAGCGTGGCCAAGTACGGTGAGTTCGAGTTCTGGTTCGCCATTCTCAAAGTCACGGCAATCCTTTGCTTCATCGGCTTGGGCTTTGCGGCCCTGATGGGCTGGTTGCCCAACCGCGAAGTCAGCGGGTTGAGCGGCTTGATGAGCGCCTACGGCGGCTTTGCGCCCAACGGCTGGTCTGCCGTGATCGGCGCATTCATCACTGTGATGTTCAGCTTCATCGGCACCGAAGCGGTGACCATTGCCGCCTCCGAATCCAGCGACCCGTCGCGTAACATCGCCAAGGCCACGCGCTCGGTGATCTGGCGTATCAGTACCTTCTACATCCTGTCGATCTTCGTGATCATCTCGATCGTGCCGTGGAACGACCCGCAGCTTGCGGTGGTGGGTTCTTACCAGCGTGCGCTGGAAATCATGAACATCCCCAATGCCGCCTTCATGGTCGACCTGGTGGTGCTGGTGGCCGTAACTAGCTGCATGAACTCCTCGATCTATATCGCTTCGCGGATGATGTACTCACTGGCCAAGCGCGGTGATGCACCGGCCTTCCTCAACAAGACCTCCAAGGTCGGCGTGCCACGCGCTGCCGTGTTCGGCAGCACCCTGATCGGCGCGGCCATCGCCATCCTCAACTATTTCGCACCCAAGGGTGTGTTCGAGTTCCTGCTGGCCAGCTCCGGCGCCATTGCGCTGCTGGTTTACATGGTCATCGCCATCTCCCAGCTGCGCATGCGCCGCCGCCTGGAGCGCGAAAACGCGGAACTGAAATTCCGCATGTGGCTGTTCCCTTGGCTGACCTGGGCGGTGATCATTTTCATTGGCGGGGCGCTGGCGGTGATGATGTACACGCCCGAGCACCGGGTGGAGGTGACCGCTACATTGAGCCTGGCGATCTTCATTTCCTTCCTTGGCATCGTCACCGCGCGCGGTCATGAACGACAGGCGGCGGGGGTGCGCTCGCTCGGTTGAGCGGCGGCGGTGATACCTCCATGGTGGCCGGGTTGATCGGCCACCATGGACCGATGGCGTGATGTATCCGTGCCATCACTTTTTTCGTACACTCCGGTCTCCTAGCTTGCAAGGGAGTGTGCAACATGTGTCGTGGGATTCGACTGGCTTTGGCCTTGAGTATGTTGCACCTGCCACTGGCGCTGGCCAATGAAGCATCAGGCGACCCGCTGCTGGACACGCCGAGCGTCGGTAACACGGGCGCCGAGCACAGCGCCCGTGGCGTGTTGCGCGCGCGTCACCAGGCAGTGCTGGCCAGTGAGCTGGCCGGGCGCATCGTCGAGATGCCTTATGCTGATGGCGAGGCCTTCAAGAAGGGCAGCACCCTGGCGCGCTTCGACTGCTCGGCCTACCAGGCCCAGCTCAATGCCGCTCAAGCGGCGGTGCGCGCAAGCCGCGAAGAGCTCAACCACAACCGTCAACTGGCCGCATTGAAATCGGTGGGGCAGTTCGAGGTATCGCTGGCTGAGGCCAAGCAAGCCCAGGCCCAGGCCGAAGCCCAGGTCTACCAAGTGCAGGTCAAGCGCTGTGTGGTCACCGCCCCGTTCGACGGGCGAGTGGTACAACGCCGCGCCCAGCCCCACGAAAGCGTTGCCAACGGCGCACCGCTGGTGGAGGTGGTGGACAATCGTTCGCTGGAAATCCAGCTGCTGGTGCCTTCGCGCTGGCTGGCCAGGCTCAAGCCCGGGCAAAGCTTTCAGTTCACACCGGATGAAACCGGCCAGCCGCTGGGCGCCACGGTCAAGCGTGTGGGCGCGCGAATCGATGAAGGCAGCCAGACGCTGCTGTTGATCGGCGAACTGCCCGCAGATGCTCACGGTTTGCTGGCGGGCATGAGCGGTACGGCCAGCTTTGCGCAGCAGCCATGACCGCCGCTGCCCATGGTACGGCGGAGCGGGCCTTCGCCTTGTTTCTGGGGCTGCAGCGCCAGGCGCGCCAGGCCACCAGTACCGAGCAGCTGGCGTATGCCATGGTCAACGACGGCCAGGCGATGTTTGGTTTTCGCCATGCCGCGTTACTGATCGCCGGCAAGGTGCAGGCGCTGACAGGCATCAGCGTGGTGGAAGCCAATGCACCGTTCGTGGCCTTTGTCGAACGTGCCGTGGGCAAGTTGCAGGCAGCGGGTGTCGCAGGGCAAGCCGGCGAGGTGGAACCAAGCGTGCTGGATGCCCAGACCCTCGCCGACTGGCAGGCGTTGTCGGCAGGGCAAGCCTTCTGGTTGCCATTGCACGACCGCAAGGGTGAGGCCTTCGGCGGCTTGTGGCTGGCCCGCGAGCAGGCGTTCAACGCCGCCGAGCAGGCCTTGCTGGTGCAGTTGGGGGAAACTTATGCGCATGCCTGGCAGGCGCTGAACCCGGTGCGCCCTTGGCGCCTGCGCTGGCCGCGGCGGCGTTTGCTGGCGGTGCTGGCGGCCGCGCTGTTGTTGCTGTTGCTGCCGGTGCGCCAGTCGGTGCTGGCGCCGGCCGAGGTGGTGCCGCGCGGTGGCTGGGTGGTGGCGGCGCCGCTGGACGGGGTGGTGGCCGAGTTCCTGGTCAAACCCAACCAGCGTGTGACGGCGGGGGATTTGCTGGTGCGCTTCGATGCCACCGCCCTCAAGGCCCAGGCCGATGTTGCCGCACGCACCTTGGGCGTGGCAGAGGCCGAACTCAAGGTCAGTACCCAGCGTGCCTTTACCGATGCCGACTCCAGCGCGCGCCTGGACTTGCTGGCCGCACGCGTGGAACAGAAACGCGCCGAACTCGACTATGCCCACCAGTTGCTGGCGCGCAGCGAGATCCGCGCCGAACGTGACGGCATCGCGGTGTTCGCCGATGCCGAGCGCTGGACTGGCAAACCGGTGCAGACCGGCGAGCGGCTGATGCAACTGGCCGACCCTGTGCACGCCGAACTGCGCCTGGAATTGCCGGTCGGCGATGCCATCGCCCTGCAGCCGGGGGCCGAGGTGGCGCTGTTCCTTGACAGTGACCCACTGCATCGGCACGTGGCGCAGCTTGAACGTGCCGCCTACGAGGCGCAAACCACCGCCGCCGGGCAGCTTGCCTACCGGCTGGATGCGACCTTCGTCGAGGCCTCACCACGCATTGGCCTGCGCGGTACGGCGAAGCTGTACGGCGAACGCGCGCCATTGGCCTATTACCTGCTGCGCCGGCCTCTGGCGGCCCTGCGCCAAGGGCTGGGCCTGTAATGTTGCCGGCGCTGCGTGCGGACCTGCAGCTCTCGCCAGCGGCACCGGCGTTGGACGGTGCCCCGCAATGGACCTTGGCCGACCCGTTGCGCGGCCGTTATTTCAAGCTTGGCGCGGCAGCGGTGCGCTTGCTCCGTCACTGGCCGCTGGGTGAGCCGCAACGGGTGCTGGCAGCTGCCAATGCCGAGCCGGGCCTGCCCCTGGATACTCAGGCGGTGGAGGACCTATTGGCGTTTCTCGGCCACCACGACCTGCTCAGCGCCAACGATCCCAAGCAGCGCCAGAGCTATGCCGTGAAGGCCGCCGCCAGCCAACAGGGGCTGTGGCACAAAGCGTTGCACCAGTACCTGTTCTTCCGCATCCCGCTGTGGCGCCCGGATGCCTTCCTCAACCGTACCTGGCCGCTGCTCGAGCGCCATGGTGGCTGGCTGCTGCGCGTTGGCCTGCCGGCGCTGCTGGTGCTTGGCCTGTTTCTGGTGATTCGTGACTGGTCGCGCTTCATCGCCACGTTCCCGCACCTGTTCAGCCTCGGCGGCATGCTCGCCTTTGGCCTGGCCCTGGCTTTCGCCAAGCTATGCCACGAGTTCGGCCATGCCTACATGGCCAAGCGCGCGGGCTGTCGTGTGCAGAGCATGGGGCTGGCGTTCATGGTACTGCTGCCGATGTTCTACACCGATGTCAGCGACGCCTGGCGCGTCAGCGACCGTCGCTCACGGCTGCTGATAGATGCAGGTGGCGTATTCGCCGAGCTGGTACTGGCGGTGTTGGCACTGCTGGCCTGGTCGCTGCTGCCCGATGGGCCGCTACGCACCGCAGCGTTCATGCTGGCCAGTGCCACGTGGATCACTACCTTGCTGGTCAACCTCAACCCGTTCATGCGCTTTGACGGGTACTTTCTGGTCAGTGACCTGTTAGGCGTGGAAAACCTGCAGCAACGCGCGTTTGCCCTGTGCCGGTGGCGCTTGCGCGAGGCGTTGTTCGGCTATGGCGAGACGATGCCCGAGCCGTGGCCACCGGTAATGCGCCAGCGCCTGTTGATATGGGGCTATGGCGCCTGGGTCTGGCGTGCGCTGTTGTTCTTGGGTATCGCCCTGGCGGTGTATCACCTGTTCTTCAAGGTGCTGGGCATCTTCCTCATGCTGGTGGAACTGGTGTGGTTCATCGGCTTGCCGGTATGCAAGGAGCTGCAGCAGTGGTGGCTGCGCCGTGACCAGGCCCAGCCGCGCAAGGCGCTGGGGCTTGGCCTGGGGTTGATGCTGCTGCTGGCGCTGCTGGCCGTGCCTTGGCGCGGTGCAGTGGAGGTGCCGGCGATGCTCGAGGCGTCGCGGGTGAGTGCCTTGCATGCGCCTGTGGCGGCGCGAGTGAAGCAGTTGCAGGTGCACGATGGCCAGACGGTCGCTCAGGGGCAGTTGCTGCTGGCGCTGGAATCGCCGGACCTGGATTCGCGCCTGAAGATCGTGCGCCGCGAAATAGAAATTCTACAGTTGCTGTTGCGCCGTCAGTCCGGGCGCAGCGCCACCGCCAGCGATGCCGGGGTGCTCGAGCAGCAGCTGGCCGAGGCAGTGGCCGAGTACCGTGGCCTTGCCGCGCAGCGTGAACGCTTGCAATTGCGCGCGCCGGGGGCGGGAGTGTGGCGCGACATGCCCAGGGACCTGCAGGCGGGGCAGTGGGTCAATACAGGCCAGGCCTTGGGGCGGGTCGTCGAACCGGGGGTGCGCCTGCGTGGTTACTTGGGCGAGGCCGATCTGTGGCGCGTGGCGGCTGGCAGTGAAGGGCGCTTCATTGCCGATGACCCGGCGCGGGCGGCGTTGCCCGTGCGCGTGGAGCAGGTGGATGCTACCGGGGTTGCCGCGCTGGAACTGCAGGCGCTGGCGTCTGACCGGCATGGCCCGGTGGCCGTGCGCCGCGATGGCCAACAGCGGGCCCAGCCGCTGCAGGCGCAGTACGGGGTGCGCCTGAGCCCGCTGACGGATGTGGCTGATGTGGCCCAGCCGTTGCGTGGGGTGGTGGTGCTCGAGGGTGCCCGCGAGTCGCTGCTGGGCGCTGCCTGGCGCCGGTTGGCGGCCTTGGGAGTGCGCGAGAGTGGTTTCTAGTGCGAATTCACTGCAAGGAGCAGCCATGAGCGAAGTCTCGCTGCCGCTATGTTCCCGACTGCCTCTTGCCATGGACCTGCCGGCATTGCTGCAGGCTCTGGCACGGGTGGAGGCAGGGGCCTGGCAGGCGCATTTCAACCGCGGTTATCACGAGGGCGACTGGAGCGGTGTGGCGCTGGTCAGTGCCGAGGATGCTCCTGTGCCGCTTGCACCGGGCCGGGGCGCGCCCGTGAGGCAGGACTGGTGGCGCCATGAGACGGCGTGGCAGGCCGCGCTGGGGCCATTTCGCGCATCCCTGCAGGCCGCACGTCTGCTGCGTCTGGGCGAGGGCGCGCGGATTCACGAGCACCGAGACCCGGACCTGGGTCGCCCTGGAGGCTGCCTGCGCCTGCATGTGCCATTGCTGAGCCCACCTGGTGTTGAATTTATCGTCGACGGCCTGCAGGTCCCCATGCAGGCTGGCGAGTGCTGGTTCGTTGACCTGTCACGTGCGCATCGGGTGCACAACCCCGGCCCCGGTGAGCGTATCCACCTGGTGCTCGACTGCTTGGCCGACAACTGGCTGCTCGGGTTGATCGAACAGGGGCGGGCACGAACCCCGGCATTGAGCCCAGGGCGGGCAGGGCAGGCATTCGAGCGCTTTCGTGAGCAAGTGGCGCATACCCCTGCACTGGCAGCCAGCCTGCAGACACTGGACGATCCACGGGCATTCGTGGCAGCGGCCATTGCCCTCGGTGCAACCATGGGCCTGGTGTTTTCCGAAGCCGAGGTGCTGAGTGCCATGCGCCAAGGCAAGCAAGCATGGAGCGATCAATGGCGAATCTGAATGCGCCAGGCGGTTTTCACGGCTGGATGCCCATTCGCCTGTGGCGTGACAAGGCTGAGTGGCGCCTGGACTGGTGCTGGTTTGGCCAGCAGCCCCTGACCAGGCCGTTTTTCCGAGACGACGTCGATCAGGCCTTACGCCTGCCGTTCAACCAGGCCCTGCGCCGCGACACCAACTTGCAGGCACTGTTGGACTGGCAAGTGCGCAGCCCGGGCTTGGCACCTTCGGTGCTGGTGTTCCATGCCTCGCGATGTGGCTCCACGCTGATCGCACAACTGTTGGCCAGCCAGGCGCGCAACATCGTGCTCAGCGAGCCGCCACCCCTGGACAACCTGCTGAGGGCATCGCTGCAGGACCCAGGCGCCAAGGACTGGCAGGCCGAAGGCGTGCGCGCACTGCTTTCAGCCTACGGCCAGCGGCGCCAGGGCGATGAGCGCCAGTTGGTGATCAAACTTGATGCCTGGAACGTGTTCGAAGCGCCCTTACTGGCCGAACTGTACCCCGAAGTGCCGAGGGTCTTCCTGTATCGCGACCCACTGGAGATCGTTGTCTCGCAGTTGCGCCAGGCTGGCATGCACCGGGTGCCGGGCCTGCTTGGCGCTTCGGCGCTGGACACCTTGTTGGGCAGCGGCAAGGGCATGGACACGGTGCAATACACCTGCCGGGTAGTAGGCGAGATCCTCAAGGCCGGCCTGCAGCTATGCCGGGAACACGGCGGCATTGCCGTCAACTACAGTGAACTGCCTGAGGCCATCTGGGGGCGCCTGGCCCCAGTGTGCGGGGTGATGCCCAGCGATGTGCCGAGGTTGCGTGAAGTGGCAGCGTTCGATGCCAAGCAACCGGGCATGAACTTCAGTGCTGACAGCCAGCGCAAGCGAGCACAAGCCAGCGAGCAAGTAATTGAAAATGTGCGTCAATGGGCGCTAGAGCCCTATAAGTGCTTGGAATTCATACGCTTGCATAAAGCCTGAAAACTGGCGCCAAAAGGCTTCGAACACCTGTTTGAGGAAACTGTGTAAATCGCCCGACACAGTGGTGGCGATTTGCCTCGGCAATCGACTAGGCTCTACGCCATCGTGTAGGACAATTCACTTGGATGTGCTCCCCTCACCATGGGGTAACTACAGCAGGGAAGCGTGACCCGATGTCGACCTCTGAAGTGCTTCTCCGTCCCGTGGTGGACGCTGACCAAGTGTTTCTGCGCGCCTTGTACGGTACCACCCGGGCCGCCGAAATGGCTGCGCTGGCGTGGGACCAGGCAACGATCGAGCATTTTCTCGACCAGCAGTGGCGTGCCCAGCACCTCCATTACCAGGCGCAGTACCCCGACGCCTGCTTTCTGATCATCGAAACCGCCAACGAACGTATCGGTCGTGCTTCCCTGCAATGGGCCGACAGCCACCTGCAGATCATTGATATGGCAATTTTGCCCGCCTGGCAGGGCCAGGGTATCGGCTCTCGTCTGCTGCGCCAGTGGCTGGCACAGGCTGACCGCCAGGGCCTGAGCGCCGGTTTGCACGTCACTTCGCACAGCCCGGCAGTGCGCCTGTATCGGCGCAGTGGCTTCGCGGTTGTCGAGGACAATGGTCTGTACCTGAAGATGCATCGTTCCTGAACCCATTTCGCGGGCCACCAGGTCCGCCTTGCAGGTAGTCATAGGAGAGCAGCAAATGGATCCGTTTCTCGGTGAGATCAAGATGTTCGCAGGCAACTTCGCGCCTCGCGGTTGGGCATTCTGCCAAGGTCAGCTGATGAGCATTGCCCAGAACAACGCCTTGTTCGCGCTGCTTGGCACTACGTATGGCGGCGATGGCAAGACCACTTTCGCCCTGCCAGACCTGCGCGGTCGCGGGCCAATCGGTTTCGGCACCGGGCCAGGCCTGGCCGATGTGGTGCAGGGCGAAGCTGGCGGTGTCAACGATGTCACGCTGTTGCAGTCGAACATGCCGATGCAGCAGGCGGTGATCCCTGCCCAGACCGTTTCGGTGGCCATACCGGCGGTGGAAGGCGATGCCAACGCTGCGGCACCTTCGTCTGGCAACGTGCTGGCCAAGTCCTTTGACAGTTCGGGGGCAGGGGCGGCGGCGGATATCTATTCCAGTGACGTGCCTAATACCAGCCTGAAGCCGTTCAACGTCACGGTGCCTCAAACCAGCGTCAACCTGGGTGGTGCCTCGCTGCCCGTTTCTGTGCAAAACCCCTACCTGGGCATGAACTTCATCATCGCCCTGGAAGGCATCTTCCCGAGCCGTAACTGAGTCAAGGCAAGCATTGCAGTTCATCGCGGGGGGCATGTCGGCTCCCCGCGGTGCGTCAGGATTCTCGACAAGGATGCGCCATTGCCTGGCGCAGTTACAGGATCAACCAGCCCAAGGGCTGAATGAGGTCGGCATGGCATTCTGGAAGCGAAACAAGAAGAACCAAAACCCCAGCGTTTCCATGAGCCGGCCGAGCCTGATTCAGGCCTTGGAACCCCGCATGATGTTCGATGCTTCGGTGGCCGTGGTCGCCGACCAGGGCGCCCAGGCCGCAGAGGTAGCCGCTGCCACGGCCACCAGCAAGGACACCGCTACCGCCAGCGATACGTCCAGTACCCAGGACAGCGCGAGCCATGAAAGCGCGCAACAGGCCGCACCCGCTACGGCGCCGGCTACCCTGGCTGCCGAGCGCCACGAAGTGGTGTTCGTCGATTCCGCCGTCAGTGACTATCAAAAGCTCATCGCCGGCCTGCCCGCCGGCGTCGAGGTGGTGGTGCTGGAGAACGGCAAGGACGGTTTCAAGCAGATCGCTGATTACCTCGACGGCCGTACCGATGTCACTTCCATCGATATCATCAGCCACGGTGACAGCGGCTATGTGTACCTGGCCGGCAACGCCATTTGGGCCAATCAGCTGGCCAGCCATCAGGCCGACCTGGCGCGCATCGGTGCCAGCCTGGCCGAGGGTGGCGACATCCGCTTTTTCGCCTGCAACACCGGCGAGGGCAGTGATGGGCAGCTGTTCGTCGATGAGGTGGCACGGCTGAGCGGTGCCGATGTAGGCGCGTCTTCCGACTCGACCGGCAACCGCGAGGGCGAGGACTGGGAACTGGAAACCGTCTCCGGTGTGGTCGCTACGGGCGTTGGTGTGCAACGTGGTGACCTGACGGCGTTCAATACGTCGCTGGCGACCATCACGGTGACCGACACCAATGCCACGTCCACTGCGGTTGATAGCTTTGTCTCGCTGGCCGAGGCGATCCAGGCCGCCAACACCGACACATCGGTGAACGGCTCCGCCGCCGGCAGTGGCAGCGACATCATCGTGTTCCATCAATCGCTGAGTGGCCAGACCATCCGCTGGTCCACCGCTTCGGCCTTGCTGGTCACCAGCAACATCACCATCAACGGTGATGTGGATGGCGACGGCCGAGGCGACATCATCCTCAGTGGCGACGTCAACAACAACGGCGTGCGTGATGCGCTCGAGGCGTCGGGGCTGCAGAGCAACAACGGCGGCGTGCTGACGGTGCGCAACCTTGATTTCCGTGACTTCTCGGGCAACCTCACCGGTGGCGCGATCCGTGCCAACGGTGGCTCGATCACCGTTGAAGATTCGAACTTCCAGAACAACGCCGGTGCGGTGATCAACTCGGCGACTACTGCCGGCTCGACGGTAGTGGTGCGCAACACCACCATTCATGACAACAGCGCCAGTATCGTCGGAGGCACCGCGATGTCATCGCTGGTGCGCCTAGGTGGCGCCAACAACCATGTGTTGGAAAACGTAGCGATCTACAACAACACCGGCACCTACAGTGCGACCGGCACCGTCGCCGGGGGGGCGGTGATCGTCCTGAGCAACGTGGGTGGCTCGGTCAACATCGTCAACAGCACCATTGCCAATAACGTGTTTCTCAACACCAGTACCGGTAGCATCACCTCCGCGGGCCTTGGCTGGGCCGTTGGCCAGGTCGGCACTATCACGGTGCAGAACTCCATCCTCACCGGCAACACCGTCAACGGCGCTGCGGCCGATGCCATCACCGGCAGCAGCTACACCAGCATCACCAACCTGATCGGCACCACGGTCAACTTCGTCAATGCTGCCGGGGGTGATTACCGCCTGGCTTCCACGGCCAGCAACGCCATCGACCAGGGCACCAGCGGTGGCGCGCCGGCCACCGACCTGCGCGGTTTCGAGCGGCCTCGCGGTGGCGGTGTGGATATCGGTGCTTACGAGGTACTGTACTCGGCACCACCGGTGGTCGATCTGGACACCGGTACTGGCGGCAACGACAGCACGGTCAACTTCACCGGCACCGCAGTGGCGATCGTGCCGAACATCTCCCTGACCCAGACTGACGGCGACACCCAGGTGAGCGGTGCCTCGCTGGCATTGAGCGGTGTGGCCGATGGTGCCAACGAAACCTTGTCGCTCAGCGCAGCGCAGATCGCCACGGCCGCCGGGTTCGGCATCACGGTAAGCGGCTCGGGCAGCGCCGTGCTTACCCTGAGCGGTGTCGCCACCCTGGCCCAGTACCGGGCGATTCTTGCATCGGTGGCCTATGGCAACGCGGCGGCTGCCTATACCACTGGCACGCGCAGCGTGACCGTCAGCGTCAACGATGACATGGGCAGTACTACGCGTACCGCTTCGGTGGTCGTGCTGGCGCAGAACAGCGCACCGGTGATCGGCAACCTTAACGGCGACAGCACGGCATTCACCCAGGGCAATGGCGCGATACTGATCGACGCGAACGGCAATGCCACGGTCAGCGACAGTGACTCGGCCGACTTCGGCGGTGGCAACCTAACGGCCTCGGTCAGCGCCAATGGCGTAGCCGGGGAAGATACCCTGGGTATCCTCAGCGTGGGTAACGGCGCCGGGCAGATCAGCCTCAGCGGCAATACGGTGAGTTACGGCGGGGTTGCCATCGGCACCGTAGCCGGCGGCACCGGCGGCGCCAGCCTGGTGGTGACGTTCAACGCCAATGCCACGGCCGCGTCGGTACAGGCGCTGGTGCGCAGTATCACGTATGACAACGGTAATGCCGGCAATGGCATCGGCCAGGCCAGCCGATCAGTTTCGGTAACCGTCAGCGACGGCGATGGCGCTACCTCCACTACCGCCACGGTGCAGGTCAGTGTCCGCGAGACGGTGCCGCCGACCGCTACCATCAGCCTCAGTGACACCGCACTGAAAGTCGGCGACACATCGAACGTGACCATCACCTTCAGCGAAGCGGTGGCTGGCTTCAGCAATGCTGACCTCACGGTGATGGGCGGTACGTTGTCGGCAGTGAGCAGCAGTGATGGTGGCCTCACTTGGAGTGCGACCTTTACCCCCTCCGCCAACACCACTGTCGCCAGTGCGACGATCACCCTGAACAATGCCGGCGTCTCTGACCTGGCGGGCAATGCTGGCAGTGGCGCCACAGTGTCGCCGAGCTACAGCATCGACACGCAGCGCCCCACCGCCACTATCGTGGTCGCCGACAATGCCTTGCGCATCGGCGAAACCAGCCTGGTGACGATCACGTTCAGCGAGGCGGTGAGCGGCTTGAGCAATGCCGACCTGACCGTGGCCAACGGTACTATGAGCGCGATAAGCAGCAGCGATGGCGGCATCACCTGGACCGGGACGTTCACGCCGACCAGCAACATTACCGATGCGACCAACCTCATCACCCTGGACAACACGGGGGTGACTGACAGTGCTGGCAACGCCGGCTCCGGCACTACCAACTCGAACAACTACAGCCTCGATACCCAACGCCCGGTAGCGACAATCGTCGTCGCTGACACCGCCTTGCGCATTGGCGAAACGAGCCTGGTGACCATCACCTTCAGCGAGGCGGTGAGCGGCTTCAGCAATGCCGACCTGACCGTGGCCAATGGAACCCTCAGCGCGGTGAGCAGCAGCGATGGCGGCATTACCTGGACCGCCACCTTCACGCCTGCCAGCACTGTCACTGACGCCACCAACCTGATCACCCTGGATAACGCCGGCGTGGCCGACGCTGCCGGCAATAGCGGTAGCGGCACCACCGACTCCAATAATTACGCTGTTGACACCGTACGGCCGACCGCGACCATCGTGGTCGCCGACAACAGCCTGGCCATTGGCGAAACCAGCACCGTCACCATCGTTTTCAACGAACCCGTCACCGGCCTGACCCTGGCCGACTTCACGGTACAGAACGGCACGCTCAGCGGCCTGAGCACCAGCGACAACATCAACTGGACCGCCACCTTCACGCCCGCCGGCAATGTCACCGATGCCAGCAACCTGATCACCTTGGACAATACCGGCGTGATGGACACGGCTGGCAACGCCGGCACCGGTAGCACCGATTCGAACAACTACGCCATCGACAGCCAGCGGCCAACTGCGGCCATCGTGATGGCCGACACGACGCTGACCGTGGGTGAAACCACCACGGTGACCATCACCTTCAGCGAAGCGGTGACCGGCTTCACCCTGGCCGACCTGTCGGCGCCGAACGGCAGCCTGAGCGGGCTGACCAGCAGCGACGGCGGCATCACCTGGACGGCCACCTTCACGCCGTCGATCAACGTGCAGGACGCCAGCAACGTCATCACCCTGAGCAACACCGGGGTGGCCGACCTGGCCGGCAACATTGGCAGCGGCACCACCACCTCCGGCAACTACACAGTCAGCACCCTGCAACCCACTGCGACGATCGTGATGAGCGATTCGGCCCTGCGTATCGGCGAGACCATTCAGGTGACCATTACCTTCAGCGAGGCGGTGGCCGGCTTCACCACTGCTGACCTGACAGTGGCCAACGGCACCCTGAGCGGGCTTGCCAGTGCAGACGGCGGCATCACCTGGACCGCCACCTTCACACCCACCAGCAATGTCACCGATGCCTCCAACCTGATCACCCTCGACAACAGCGGAGTGGTGGGCCAGAGCAGTGGCAACGCGGGCTCCGGCACCACCGATTCGAACAACTACGCCATCGACACTCAGCGCCCGACGGCAACCATCGTGGTGGCCGACAGCCAACTGGCGGCAGGCGAGACGTCGCTGGTGACCGTCACCTTCAGCGAGGCGGTGGTCGGCTTCAGCAATGCCGACCTGAGCGTGGCCAACGGTACCCTCAGCGCGCTCTCCAGCGGTGACGGCGGCGTGACCTGGACTGCGACACTGACGCCCACAGTTGGCATCAGCGATACCAGCAACCTGATCACCCTGGACAACACCGGCGTGGCGGACTTGGCTGGCAACGCCGGCACCGGTAGCACCGACTCGAACAACTACGCCATCGACAGTCTGCGCCCGACCGCCACCATCGTGGTCGCTGACAGCAACCTGACCGTGGGCGAAACCAGCCTGGTGACCATCACCTTCAGCGAAGCGGTGACGGGCTTGAGCAATGCCGACCTGACGGTTGCCAATGGCACCTTGAGCGCGCTTTCCAGTGCCGACGGCGGCATCACCTGGACAGCCACCTTCACCCCGGCCGTGGGTGTGCGCGATACCAGCAATGTCATCACCCTGGCCAACACGGGCATCGCCGACCTTGCCGGCAACACTGGCAGTGGCACCACCTCGTCGGGCAACTTCTCGGTCGACACCATCGTCCCCACAGCAACCATCGTGGTGGCCGACACTGCGTTGCGCCTTGGTGAGACGTCGCTGGTAACCATTACCTTCAGTGAGGCGGTGTCCGGCTTCAGCAATGCCGACCTGACCGTGGCCAACGGAACCCTCAGCGCGGTGAGCAGCAGCGATGGCGGCATCACCTGGACCGCCACCTTCACGCCCACCGGCAATATCACCGATGCCTCCAACCTGATCACCCTGGACAATACCGGCGTGGTCGGCCAGGGCGGCAACGCCGGTGTCGGCACGACCGATTCGAACACCTACGCCATCGACACCCAGCGCCCGACAGCAACCATCGTGGTGGCCGACAGCCAACTGGCGGCAGGCGAGACATCGCTGGTGACCATCACCTTCAACGAGGCGGTGGTCGGCCTCAGCCTGGCCGACCTGAGCGTGGCCAACGGTACCCTCAGCGCGCTCTCCAGCGGTGACGGCGGCTTGACCTGGACTGCGACACTGACGCCCACAACGGGTATCAGCGATACCAGCAACCTGGTCACACTCGACAACACCGGCGTGGCGGACCTGGCGGGCAACGCCGGCACCGGCAGCACCGACTCGAACAATTACGCCATCGACAGCCAACGCCCGACCGCTACGATCGTGGTCGCCGACAGCAACCTGACCGTGGGCGAAACCAGCCAGGTGACCATCACCTTCAGCGAAGCGGTGACGGGCTTCAGCAACGCCGACCTGACGGTTGCCAATGGCACCTTGAGCGCGCTTTCCAGTGCCGACGGCGGCATCACCTGGACAGCCACCTTCACCCCGGCCGTGGGTGTGCGCGATACCAGCAATGTCATCACCCTGGCCAACACGGGCATCGCCGACCTTGCCGGCAACACTGGCAGCGGCACCACCTCGTCGGGCAACTTCTCGGTCGACACCATTGTCCCCACGGCAACCATCGTGGTGGCCGACACTGCGTTGCGCCTTGGTGAGACGTCGCTGGTGACCATTACCTTCAGCGAGGCGGTGTCCGGCTTCAACAATGCCGACCTGACGGTGAATAACGGCACCCTGAGCATGGTTTCCAGTACCGATGGCGGCATTACCTGGACCGCCACCTTCACGCCCACCAGCAATATCACCGATGCCACCAACCTCATCAGCCTGGACAATACCGGCGTGGTCGGCCAGGGCGGCAACGCCGGTGTCGGCACCACCGATTCGAACAACTACGCCATTGACACCCAGCGCCCGACGGCAACCATCGCGGTGGCCGACAGCCAACTGGCGGCAGGCGAGACATCGCTGGTGACCATCACCTTCAACGAGGCAGTGGTCGGCCTCAGCCTGGCCGACCTGACCATGGCCAACGGTACCCTTAGCGGGCTCGCCAGCGGTGACGGCGGCTTGACCTGGACTGCGACACTGACGCCCACAGTTGGCATCAGCGATACCAGCAACCTGATCACCCTGGACAATACCGGCGTGGCGGACCTGGCGGGCAACGCCGGCATCGGTAGCACCGACTCGAACAATTACGCCATCGACAGCCAACGCCCGACCGCTACCATCGTGGTCGCCGACAACAACCTGACCGTGGGCGAAACCAGCCAGGTGACCATCACCTTCAGCGAAGCGGTGACGGGCTTGAGCAATGCCGACCTGACGGTTGCCAATGGCACCTTGAGCGCGCTTTCCAGTGCCGACGGCGGCATCACCTGGACAGCCACCTTCACCCCGGCCGTCGGTGTGCGCGACACCAGCAATGTCATCACCCTGGCCAACACGGGCATCGCCGACCTTGCCGGCAACACTGGCAGCGGCACCACCTCGTCGGGCAACTACGCGGTCGACACCATTGTCCCTACCGCGACCATCGTGGTGGCCGACAACGCGTTGCGGGCGGGCGAGTCTAGCCTGGTGACCATCACGTTCAGCGAAGCGGTCAGCGGCTTTACCTTGGCTGACATGAGCGCGGCCAATGGTGTGCTGACCAATCTGAGCAGCCAGGACGGTGGCATCACCTGGAGCGCAACGCTGACACCGACCAGCAATGTCGAAGACACCAGTAACCTTGTTTCTCTGGACAACAGTGGCGTAGTTGCCACGGCCTCTGGCAACGCCGGTGTGGGTAGCAGCATTTCCAACAACTACACCATCGACACACGCGTCCCTAGCGTGACCAGTGTCGGTGGGCCGGCGGGCGTTTCCTACAACGCCGGCGACGCACTGGTGTTCGTGGTCAATGCCAGTGAAGCAGTGCAGGTGGCCGGTTCGCCACGCCTGGCCCTGGACGTCGGCGGGCGCACGGTGTTCGCCGAGTTGATGGCGGGTGCTGGCACGCCGACGCTGGTGTTCCAGTACATCGTCCAGGCCGGCGACAATGACAGCGACGGCATCCGCGTGACCGGCCTGTCGGCCAATGGAGCCACCCTGAGCGATGCCCAGGGTAATGCAATGAACCTGGCCTTGAATGGCGTCGCCGACACTAGCAAGGTGCTGGTCGATACGCTGGCACCTGCAGCCGTCGGCATCGTCACCCTCGACCCATCCCCGAGCAACGCGCAAAGCGTGCGTTTCACCGTCACCTTCAGCGAACGGGTCAACGGCGTTGACCTGGCCGACTTCAGCCTGGTCGCCAGCGGTACCGCCAGCGCTACGCTCAGTGGCCTGCGCCAGATAAGCGATGGCGTCTACGAGATCACCGCCAGCGGTGTCAGCGGCACCGGTACCCTGGGCTTGAACCTGAAGGCTGCTGGCACCGCTATCAGCGATGTGGCCGGCAACCTGCTGACGGGCGGCCTGACCGGCGCGGTGTACAACATCGACCATGACGCCCCCACGGTGAATAGCGTCAGCGTGCCGGTGGGGGTGCACTACAACACCGGCGATACGCTGACCTTCGTGGTCGATACCAGCGAAGCGGTGATTGTCGACGGCGCCCCGCAGCTGGCACTGGATGTGGGTGGGCGTACGGTGTATGCCGATTTCGTCGCTGGCTCCGGCACGCCGACGCTGGTGTTCCAGTACCGCATCCAGGCTGGCGACAACGATGCCGACGGCATTCAGGTAGTGGGGCTGACAGCCAATGGCGCGACCTTGCATGACGCTGCCGGCAATGCCTTGCAGCCAGGGCTGGGGGCGGTTGGCGACAGCACTGGAATCATCGTCGATACGCGCTTGCCGAGCGTCGAGTCGATCGTGCCGACGCCTGTCAGTGGCAACGGCAGCCAGGGGTTCACCGTGACCTTCAGTGAAGAGGTTCGCGGCGTTGATCTGAGTGACTTCCAACTGGTATCGAGCGGCAACGCCAGCGGCACCCTGCAATCACTGGTGCAGCTCGACAGCCGTACCTGGCAGGTGAATATCGCCGGGGTTGCCGGCAGCGGCAGCCTGGCATTGGCCTTGAACACCAGCGGCACGGCTATCAGTGACATGGCTGGCAACGGGCTGGAGGGTGGTTTCGTCGGCCAGGGCAGTGTGCTGCAGAGCACGGGCGGTGACCCGCAGTTCCTGGCCTACCCGGCCGCGCCGCCAAGTCTGGCCGGCCAGCCTTTACCCCTGCCCGGCACACCTGCACCAGCGTTCTCGGCGTTCCAGTCACCTTTGCTGCCAGTACCGTTGTTCGAAGTGCCCAGTGCTGGCGGTGGGCTGCCGCCGCTGGGCAGCATCTTTATCCGCGAGGGGGCCCTGGCGCCTAGCTACCTTGCCCAGGTGTTCGCAGGTCAGCAGGGCGGCTCCGCCATCGGCAACGGCACCGGGGCAGGTTTCCTCGGCTTTGGCGGTGGTGATGCCAGCGTGTTCGGCGCTAGCAGCCTGGCCAATATTTTCGACAAGACGCTGCCGGACGATGGCGGCCAGTATGAGCTCAGCGGTGGCAAACCCTGGCGCCAGGGTGGCGAAGGGCAGTCAGGTGCGCCGACGCTGGGGCAGCAGTTGCAGGCTTTCAAGGAGAGCGAGCAGCGCCAGGTCAGGGAGCTGGCCCTGGCGCTTGGGCAGATCAAGGCACCCATGCCCGAGGCGTGAGCCGGAGCCATGGCGGATAACAACACAATGGATATCAAAAAGCAGTACCAGGGGGCGGTGGGGATGAGCAAGGCATCAAGGATATTTGCGATCAGCATGTTGGCACTGACAGTGACCGGTTGTGCGGTCAAGACCCAGCCGATCGAGCGCAGCGTCAGCGAACAGCGCGCGCGTGACGACCTGGCCAGCATGTTCAAGGGCCAGGAGGCACTGCAAGGTCCGCTGACCCTGCACCAGGCAATGGCCCGCGCGGTCAAGTACAACCTAGAGGCGCGCCTGAAGGTGATGGAAGAAGCCTTGGCCCAGCGCCAGGTAGACCTGGCCACGTTCGACATGCTGCCACGCATGGCGATGTCGGCGGGGTATGCAGGGCGCAGCAACACCAGCGCCGCCAGCAGCCGCAGCGTGCTGACCAACACCCAGTCGCTGGAACCCTCCACCTCCCAGGACCGCGACCGCGACGTGGCGGACCTGACCATGGTGTGGAACGTGCTGGACTTCGGTGTCAGCTATGTCAGCGCCAAACAGCAGGGCGACCAGCGCCTGATCGTGCAGGAGCGCCGGCGCAAGGTGGTGCAGACCATCATCCAGGACGTGCGCTCGGCCTACTGGCGGGCGGTGGCTGCTGAGCGCCTGCTCAAGCAGATCGATGCGTTGATGGTGCGGGTCGAGCAGGCGCGGGGCAACAGCGAGCGTATGGGCGAGCAGCGCATTGGCGACCAGATCCAGGCGCTCAACTACCAGCGTTCGCTGATAGAAGCCACCCGCCAGCTGGAGGAACAGCGCCGCGCCTTGTCGCTGGCCAAGACCGAATTGGGCGCGCTGATCAACTTGCCGCCGGGCACCGAGCTGACCCTGGCGGCCAGCGATGACTACAGCGTGCCCGAGCTCAAGGTCGGGCTGGACAGCCTTGAGCAGCAGGCGCTTGCCTCACGCCCGGAACTGCGCGAACAGGACTACCAGGCACGCATCAGTGCCGCCGAGGTGCGCAAGGCGATGCTGCGCATGTTGCCGGGCCTGGAGTTCTCCGCTGGCGGCCATTACGACAGCAACAGCTTCCTGACCAACCAGCACTGGGCCGACTACGGCGTGAAGGTCACCTGGAACCTGTTCAATGTGTTGTCCGGCCCGGCTTCGATCGATGTGGCCAAGGCAGGTGAGCAGGTGGTAGAGGCACGCCGCCAGGCCATGTCGATGGCCATTCTGGCCCAACTTTACGTGGCCAACGCCAACTACAGCGAGGCGCGTCGCCAGTTCGCCACCAGCCAGCAGATGGTCGCCCTTGATCAACAGATCGTCGAGCAACTGCGCAACCGCCATCAGGCCCAGGGTATTGGTGAGCTGGAACTGATCCAGGGTGAGCTCAACGCCTTGCAGGCAGACTTGCGCCGCGATCTGGCCTACGCCGAGTTGCGCAACAGCTACGGCCAACTGTTCGCCAGTGCCGGCCTTGATCCGCTGCCGGCAACCTTGCCGTCCGACAAGCTGGCCGACATCGCCCAGGCGCTGGGCAACAGCGAGGCCCGCTGGCAGCGTGGCGAGATCACGCCGGAGTCATGACATCTTGGGGCGCCAGGACCTGCTTGAGGACATAACCCAACAGCAGGTCCTGCGCCGTTTGCAGTGTGGTGCCAGCGGTATCCACTACCAGTTCGGGGTGCTGCGGCGCTTCATAGGGTGCATCGATGCCCGTGAACCCCTTCAGCTCACCCGCCCGTGCCCGGCGGTACAGCCCCTTGGGGTCGCGCGCTTCGCAGGTGGCCAGATCCGCCTTGACATGCACTTCATGGAACCCGGCCTTGCACGCCCGGCGCGCCGCTGCGCGGTCGGCGCGGTAAGGCGAAATGAGCGCGGCGATGCAGATCAGCCCGGCATCGGCGAACAGCGCTGCCACCTCGCCGGTACGGCGGTTGTTTTCATGGCGGTCAGCGGGGGAGAAGCCAAGGTCGGCGTTCAGGCCGTTGCGCAGGACGTCGCCGTCAAGCACGTAGCAGGGGTGGCCTAATTGCTCCAGGCGTAGTGCCAGGGCGTTTGCCAAGGAAGATTTGCCCGCGCCGGACAGGCCGGTTAGCCAGATTACTGCGCCGCATCGTTGCCGTTCGCTTCCTGCGTTGTGCACGTTCAACCCTCCAGGGCGTAAGGCTTAGTGTACTGCGCTCGACGTAGATCCGGCAGTCTCAGCCATGAACTGCCAGGCAGTTGGCAAGCGGCCGGTATTGGGCCAGTGGAAGACTGAAGCGCTGCGTTTGGTTGCGATCGCCAAGGCGCCAGCTCAGCTATTCAGAATAGCTGGGCATACTGTAGGAACACCCCAAAGGGTGATGCTCATAAGAACTTACGGATCGCAGGCACAATCAAAGACGTCCGTGGACATCTTTGATTGAGAATTAATGGGCCGGGGTAATCTGAAACAAGTCGGTATCTAGTTGTTTTTGCTGGTAAAAAAATTTTTGGTTAACATGCTTGGAATACCAGTTGGAACGCTGCGTGGACTGGATTCCGATGGACGGTGCCTTTTCAGCTCCGCCCCCTAAAACGAATCGGAGCCGAATCTATCAAGCAGATGGTCGCGCTGTTGATTGTTGCCCTTGGGCTAGAGAATCGGCGGCGTGACCACATATTTATCTCTGCTCAGTGGTACAGCCAAGGCTGCAGTTCATCCAGGTTGGCGACGACAATCTGCTGCGCTGTCGCCTTGGCATGCACTTTAGTTGGGTCGATCTGATAGCGCTGCAGCACGTATTGTACTAGTGAGCCACGGGTTTCGATTGGCAGTCGGCCATCCCGCATGCCGTAGTCGGCCTCGATGATGGCGCGTTGTTCCGGTTTCAGACGCGAGTCGGGTTCGATGATCACCTGCAGCAAGGTGGTCCAGCCCGGATCACTCTCGCGGCCGTGGTCTGTAGGATCATCCATCAGATCCGGTATGCCGCGGAATCGGCTCAGAACGAAGTCGCGATAATCCCGATTTTTCTCGCAATAGGCCCGCACGTGCCAGCGCATTCCGGTGTAAACCAAGGTGTGCGGGGCGATCAGGCGAGTTTCGCCACCGGGGCTGGTGAAGGACACATACTCGCACTCCAGGCGCAGACCATCCCGGCAGGCTTTTAGCAGCGGACGCAGCACTTCCGGCCGTACCGAGCGATCCGGCACTGCCAATACCTCTGTATGTGCATAAGCAAGTGCCAGACCCTCGATGTGTGGGGCGCGCTCATGGTTCTGGTTGAGAAGGTGCAGATAGGCACTGGCGCTGTCGTCGATGAACAGCGGTTGGAAGCGGCGGCTTGGGACGTACCCCTTCAAATGCTTGTCATATTCAAGGTTCTTCGGCGCGTGTTCGTTGATGTAGGTGTTGATGTCCTTCGACGCTTGTTGACGGCTGATGCCGAAGCTCTGCATCAGGTGATTGGTGGTCAGGCGGCCCTCCCACCAGACCACTGTCTCGATCAGACGATAGCGCAGTGCTAGATCCCAACGTATAGACTCGATCGACTGCTTGCGTTTCATGGTCCCTCCATCTGTTCGAAAACTTTACCTGTACAGGTAAACACTCTAGATGAGTCGCTAAAGACTACATATCGTGATTGCCGAACTCAATCAAAGGCTTGCATAGTGCGGAGTGGCCGCTTGATCGCAGCAGCACGGGCGCTTGATCAGAATGGAACGGGAGGCCTAGCGGATGCATCCTCACGAAGGAGGGCGCTTTTCATTGAGCCCGGCCGTAGTTTCTTGAATGTTTACAGCTCTACAAGGAAGTCCATGTCATCTGTCATTTATCGCTACCTTGACAAGATTCAATCTAGGCAGCCCATCAATTTTGATGCACTGATTGCCAAGCTTTTGGCTGCTGGCGTGGCACGTGCAGATATCAGTCGAATATTCCTTTCCAAGAAGCTTAAAAAAAATAGTTATCACGTCGAAGTGCTTATTTCGGCTGCATTCGATGAGCTCCTGATGAGGTTCAGGCCTTCTGATGTTGGGGGGCGAGTCGGTGCTGCTATAGACGGAAACAGTCATCGAATTGGTGTCTCCGAGTCGCTACTGATGTTTCGCTCTTTTCAATACCGGCACCCGGCTGTGGCGGTGACTGAGGCTGGGTCTTGGGTGCTGCCGCGCGTGTTGGGTAAGGTGGGGGTCATTGTCGAGAATCTGGAGAACTTCCTTCGAGTCGATGAAACGCTGCCATTCATTGCTGAAATTTTGGCTGTTACTGCTAGTGATATTGAGTTGATTTCCGGTTCGGGCAACCAGGTAACTAATAGACTGAATGCAAAAATGTTAGGTCAGTTCGATAGGCTGTATTGCTTGTTTGATGTGGACATTGGGGGGCTACGGATGTTCGCTTCCTTGACAATCTTGCTGCACGACAAGCCCCCCGTATTCCTTGTGCCGCCTGACGTGAGAGAGCGCCTGGCTCAGTCAAAGTACGCGTTGACTGATCAGCAGCGCCAAGAGGTAATTAAGTATCAGGGTTTATCACCGGAAACAGATCAATTGATCCAGTTTATGCGTGAGACTAGCAAAGTGCTTGAGCAAGAAACCTATCTGGGTCAGTAGTATTTGGGGAGCGGTCATGAGCATTGAATCTATGTTTCACGAAACCTTTAAAATGAAGCAGATCGTTTTGATAAATAGCGGGGCATACTGCTATACAAAGGTTCGTATCGACCAACACACGGCCTTGCTCGGCGATAATAATAAGGGTAAGACTTCAATGCTCAATGCTTTGAAGTTCTTTCTTTTGTCCGAAGAAAACCTTCACGATTGCGAGAGAAAGTTTGGATTCAAAAGCACAAAAGGCTATTACGGTCGAGATGCGACTTTTGGATTTTATTTTCCCGAGCGAAACTCCTTCATGGTCCTTGAAGCGGAAAACCCGCACGGTCCGTTTTGTATCATCCTTAACGTGGGAACCAAGCAATACAGCTATGAGCGTACTGCTGTGCCAGTGCAATATTCGGAAATCGAGCACCTGTTCTGGAATCATGAATCTAGCCTCAATGGAGGGATGGGGGCACCAATTGAAGAGTTGTCGAGATCACAGATTGAACTGCCCCTGAAAAGGCTAGGCGCTGTTGTGATCAAGGATGTAGCTAATATCAAGGAGCGAATTTACAAGCACCAGCCGACACGCCCTGATGCCGGGCGCTTTTGCCTGCTGCCGCTCAAGAGTGGAGGTGGGCAGGCTCGCGAGATTGATGCCTGGAAGCGCCTGATCCATCTGGCCTTTGACATTGCAGCCAAAGACAAACGTACTCTGCCGGACACCATCGCCACGATTATTGAAGGCAGAAAGGATCGTACTGAGGCTGAGCTGAACGTTAACCTCATCGAAATTCTGTCGCGTTATGAAACCCTGAGCTCGGTAAAAAATCGGCTCCAGATGATTCGTAACGGACAGCCGTACTGGGACCGTTTCAATCAAGGCTTCGCAGATTTTTATGCTCAAAGTTCGGATCTGATGAACTTATTGTGTGACGTTGAGCAGAGCATCAACGAGCAGGGCTCTGCTTACCTCGACGTTCGCATGCAGTGCTCTGCGGACTACAGTGCGGTCAAAGAAGGTGCTGACCACCAGCGTGAGCAGGCGATTAGCAAAAATACCCAGCTCAAGGAGCTGAAAGGCGCAATCGGCGAGATTGGGAAGAACTACGACCGGATCAAGAAGGACTCCATCGACCTCTCAACGGCAATGCATGGCTACGCGTCTATGACCCCGGAAGAGATTGCTGCCGCACTGGCGGCGCAGGTCGAGGAGGATCGAGCCGACATCAAGGCTCTAAAGGACGATGGCGAATTTCGCCGTGAGTTCGAGCAGTTAACGCGCGAGATCAACAAAGGCAGCCAGAAGGTCAAAGACCTTGAAATCCTTATTGAAGGTGCGAGGCCATCACTCCTGGATCTGGATCAGATCCCCAGCCGCACAGCGGACATCCTCTACTCGCTGAACCAGGAGGTCTTCACCGGCGAGTGCCCGCCATTGCTCGAGGGCAATATTGAGACAATCAGCGATTTCACCGCGCTGTTTAATGAGCTGGATGGCTCGCTCATGTTTCTCAGCAGTCCGACTCCAGTCCCGGTCAAACACTACGATGCTGGCAAGCTGCTACAGAGCCGTAAGGACGAATTGGCATCTGTTGGAAAGCGCCTTACACAGCAAAAGCGCCGCGCCAATGATCTTGCCAATAAGACGAAAATGTCAGTCGAGCAGATCGAAGCCACTATTGCTGCTAAGCAGGCTCAGATCGAGAAGGATGAACGCAACATTGCTCTTCTGAAACGCCATGAGTTCATTGAACAGGAGTTCGTGCGGCTTGGGCAGGAGCACGGCGAGGCCACCGAGCAGTACGCAATTCTTGAGGCTCGTTGTCTTGAGCTCAACCAGCAGCTCGACGAGGCCAACCGTCTGGTTGAGCAGGCCAGGACGGCATTAGAGGCCGCCAAGGAGCGTGAACAATCCATGCTCCGCTGGGGTAGGACAGTCAACGACATCCTGCATTCCCGTCTGGAGTACTTGAATACCGGTTACCAGCGTGCAGAGCGGCAGGAGATCGTGGTAACTCAGAATTTGATGGATACCATCGAAAGTCGCAGCCAAGCCACCACCCGTAGTTTTAACCAGATCAGGTTGCTGGTATCCGATCTTTTGGATGTGGTGGCTCTTGACGATGATGCCGAGCATGCCCATCGCAGCGCCATCAGCCTGGAAACGCTAACCAATTTGCATGAGAAGTACCGGGTTCTTTACGGTCGTCTCGATATGGAGGAGAGCAACCATTTCAACCAAGTGGTCCAGCATAACGACGACACGATGATCCAGATTCAGTCGATCAGGCACGCGCGCACGCTGATCAGCACCTTTATCAAGGAGATCGAGAATCACCTGTCGTCAATCAAGGTATCCAACCTCACGGCTGTGGCTATCGACTGCAAGCTCCATCCCCAGTTCGATGAGTTACTGAAGACCGTAGATTCGGTGAATCTGACCGGTGGTGAGCTACCACCACAAGTCCTCTACGACCGTCTGGGGAGTTTCTGCACTCAGTTCGTCGAGTCCGATCAGCGTCGCGATGCCACCCTGAACATGGCTCGCCTGATTGTCAGCGTCGATTACCGCGTCAAGCTTCACGGCAGTGACGAGTACACTGTAGAAGCGCAATCAACCGGCACTTCAGTGATGATTAACTGCCGCCTGCTGGCTTTCCTGCTCAAAGAGTTGCTGCAAGCCGACACCAAGGTCAGCTTGCCGCTGTTCATCGATGAGCTATCCAATCTTGATGATAAGAATCTGCGCTCTGCCCGCGACATTGCCGACGCGGATGGCTTCTGTGTGTTCGGGGCCACTCCTGGCCTGACCTCCGGTATCAGCAAAGTGCTGGGCAACTACATGAATCTCGACTACTTCAACGCAACTGACCAGTCCTACAGCCCGAACCGGACGATTCTTTATACCGGAGTAAGTGAGTCATTGATCGCCCTGGAGTGTCTTGAGGCTGTCGAGCCGGATCTTGCTGCCGAAATGGAAGAGTAGAGGATCTGATGGTCGTCAAAACAGACGTTGCACTGATCAACATGATCCAGAACAAGGGGGTTTTCCTTGATCTGATTGACCACATGGATAAAGTTGGTGAAGGCGAGGAAGTACGCATTGTCATGTACCAGCAGAAGTTACGCGCCCTGCTGGACTCCTTAGCACCGTTACCTAATACGCGGGTTTTGCGTGAGGTGCCGGCCGAGCGGCGCAAACTAGAAAGTGCTCTTTGTGTTGAAAACCTTGAGCGTGTTGGGCTTGTCATTCAGGTAGACAGCGCTCGTGGCGTGATGGTTTTTGCCCCCTTCGTGATCGAGATGTTCCGTCACTTCGACGGAGCGCGTCTGCGTCATTTGAACAGTGCTGATTATGAGTTGATTCGAGCCTCGTTCAATCGACTATACGAAGTGTTTGTCACTCTGCCCTCCCTGAGCAATGAAGATATCGGTTTTCAGGAGCAGGTGAGCGTGCTGCGCAAGGAGATACGCGCTGCAACCGCCAAGATGAAGGAGTGTGTGGATGCGCTACAGGGCCGGCTCCAACGACTCGGTGAGATCGTCGATCGGATGCGCTATGACGTAATTGATGAGGTGGCTAAGGCTCAGGAAGCCTTGGGGGAGATCAACAACATCTATCTACGCAACATCCTGCCTGCTTTGCAGTTTCTGGGGGAGCACACTGACCTGAAGGGGACTAAGCCTGCTCTTACAGCACTGACCTGCATCGGCGATCAACTGGCTCACTATGGTCACGACAAGCTGGCCAGCTCGGTTTATTACTCCGTCGAGTCGATTCGCTCATACCGGCATGACATTTCGATCATCAGCGGTTCGTTGATGCGCTATGTCCAGCAGAGTAAGGCGCACCGTCGTGCCTATGACAAGATCGAACAGGCTTGGAATCGTCTCTATGGCAGCGTGCGTGAGCTGCATGATGGGAGTTTGAAGGACAATATTTTGCCCAGCACGCACCCTGTCTTCGCCCATCTGAACACTTACTCCGGGCTGAAAATGCGAGTGTTCGAAGCAAAAGTTGAGTGGCCAGACGCTAATCAACGCTTGGCGCTGGCAGAGCATCTGCGCGCAACGCTGCCCAACGTCAAGATCAGCACCGGGAAGATTCACCAGCTCAGCGGGCAGGCCAACGAGTCGGGCGAGCTCAAGCGTCGGCGCGATGCTCGCTTGTTGGCCATCGGTAATCTGGTCGAGGAATGGGAGCCACGGCTTACCGATGACGCCCATGTCGCCATGCATGAACACCTGAAAGGCCGACTTAAAGGGTACGAGTTGACTGATCTTTTAATGTCGGTGGGCTGGCTGCGCAAGCGAGAAGGAATTCGCCTCATCCCGCACTACCATATCGGCAAACTCGCAACTGACAGCGAGAGCCTGAGGTACTACAAGCTACAAGTGGAGACTGAACATGTTTGACCACGAACCTTCGCTGCCGATTGCACAGGCCAAAGTGATTAATCGAAAGCTGTCTGTAGAGCTGTATGGTCAGCTCATGTACGGAAAGATGATCAACCGCACCGTCTTTATTGATGGTGGCTTGAAATCAAACCCGCACTTCGAGGAGGTACTGAATAATTTCGATCACTACCGCAGTTTCTACGATCTGATTGGTTACGAGCTGGTCATGCGTGATGGCTTTGCCTACATCCGCACCAGTGATGGCACTGATGTCAGAGATGATCTAGCACGCAACATCCAAGGTCTGCTACTGGTGCTGTTTCGGGGAGTATTGGAGTTGGGGTTTACAATGGACGTGTTGCTGAAAAACTCGGCGGGCCTGTCAAACATCCATATCGAGGAAATCGGCAAGGCGGAGGATAAGGTTGAGGTTCTGATAGCGTGTGGGATGAAAAGCGGTGTGTTGATGGAGCACATTAAGAAGCTCGAAACACGCGCCGTTGCATACCGTAACGGGAAGGGGAATTTAGTCTTATCTGAATCAGGCGCTGCTTTTTTTGATGATCTCCTCGGTGAAGGCGATCTCGACGTTTAGGGGGAGCTGACCCTAGAGAGGTACGTATGACAGGGAAATTGAGGGTAACTCAATCCTTGGGAATATGGCCATGCCTACATTGCTGATGCATCAGTGGGTGCCGACCTTACTTACTTAAGGCGAGTTGGGTGGACGCTTACGATTGTCGCCCCTGTACGTACGATGTCCCCACTCGCATGAACAGGGGCTTCTAGCAAACGCTAGCGTCAACGATTGCTTTGTTGGCTAAGCCGGCTCTCGAAGTATTGCGCAGTCTCTTTGTCGGTACAATACAGGTAGCAACCCTTCATCCCGCGTGTCATCAGGGTTCGGTATGTATTTTTGATGATCAGGTCTGTTTCATTTTTCGTGAGGGCAGGTTGCTCTTTCATCATTTTTTTCCAGCCGCGAATCGATTTATCTTGCTTGTCGCGCTCATCCGGGGATGTCACTACCTGACCGTCACGTACGACCAGATCTGGTCCGATAATCACCCCGATGTAGTCGACTTCCAAACCTTGGCAGGTATGAATGCAGCCAACCTGCTCGATGGAGTTTTCAGCGATGATCCATAGGCTGCCATCCTGATCCAGGTTCCATTGGCGTTTGTAGTCACCAATCACGATATCAGCAGCGGTGGGGTCTTTCTTGCTCAACCAAGGCCAGCAATAGCCCGCGACCACACGAGCTTTGTTTCCGTGGTTTTTCTCGTTGATTGCGTCATGCATCGCCTGAGGTGAGTCGAACACCTTAAACTCGTACTCTTGGGTCTCAAGCGTCGGATTTGCCGTCGAGCGAATACCTAGCGTGTCATCCAGCCATGCCAGGTAACCGTCAGAACCACTGCAGCGAAACTGCGAAGACAGCACGTGTTCTTCAACCACAGCACCCTTGGCGTTCGCAAAGGCGCGAATCGCCTGCTTGCTGCCGATATCGCTCAAGGTTACACGCTGGTCCTCATCAATAAAGAAAATGGAGCATTTCGCTGAGTCAATCAGCTCCTTGATTTGGTTCTCCCCAAGGTTTCCATAAAGCCCGCTTTTCTCATTCAACCGGTGAGCTTCGTCCACGATAAGCGCATCGAATGTGTTGGGCTCAGTGTCGATGAATGCCCCAGAGCCTGAAAAGAAATTCGAGAAATGGCTGCGCTTGATGGTCCCAACCAGTTTGCTTTCGTAGACCTTGCGAGGGGCGGCATTCTTGGAGACGTATTTGCTCATCAGCTTCAATTCGGTGAGTTTCACCAGCAGATTGATAGCCAGAACAGTTTTTCCGGTGCCCGGTCCACCTTCGATGATCATCACCTTGGGTGCTTGGTCCGAGGCCTCGCTTGCCGCCGCCAGCGCCGACTCAAAAATTGCTTTCTGATCGTCAATTAATACGAACTCGGGTTTGCCTTTCATCAACCCTCCAAGGGCTTCGGCTAGCGCCTTGGACGGGCGAATTTTTCCTTCGGACAGCTCGTAAAGAACCTCTTTGTTGTCGCCATGACTTATGTGCTTTTTCAGAAAGGCTCTGAGTTTACTGAGCTCTTCCGGGCCTTTCAGAAACAGCGGAGCCTTGCTGATGTGGGGCTCATAGTGGGCTGAATCTATGACCCCGTCGCTGACGTAGTTATGGAGGTAGGCACAGGGACGGATTTCGATGCTTTTGTCATACACCGCCTCGTTGAAGCCTTCCAGCAGCGCTGCATAGGACCATACCTGATAGGACGGGTGAATGGTCTCAATGAGGCCGCCACCCAATGCCGTTTTGACGATTGCGTCTTTGGTTGTGGCGTTGGCCTTGCTCCATTGCTTTAGCTCGATCAGTACGGCCTTTTTTGCCTGGTTTTCGTCGCGACCGGTGAGTAGAAAGTCGATTCGCTTCGACGACTGTGGAATGTGCAATTCGATGGCCAGGCCTGCATCGCTCGGGAGGCCCTCATCTCTAAGGACCTTGGCCATGTACGTCAGAGACCCTTGCCACGACCTAATTTCCGAGGAGCCAACGTTCTTGCCGGTAGCTTCCTTGTAATGCCTGAGGATCACCTCCTCAATGTCATCGTTATCGTTGTCTTTGAGAAATTGCTGTTTGGTCGCAGCGTAAACGATCACGGGTTGTCCTTAGGTGCGTGTTGGTCAGAGTCGGTCGTACTTTTTGCTGTTGCTTCTGGCTTTATCTACGGGGTACTTCTGGCCATTCGAGGCGAGTTTCTGTGTCACGGCCTCGTTGAGGTCAATGCCGAGTACGCTGCTCAGGCGAACCAGGTACATCAGTACGTCCGCCAGTTCGTCCTTCACGGCTTGGCCGATTTCGGGATCTGTTGCGGCGGAGATCGAGTCGGCATCGCTCATCCATTGGAAAATCTCGCACAGCTCGCCTACCTCGCCAGTGAGCGCCAAGATGAGATTTTTTGGGGAGTGGAACTGCTGCCAGTCGCGAGCATCTGCGAAACGCTGGAGGGATGCAGCAAGCTTCATTACATCAATCAGTGGTTCGGATGAACTGTCTGAATCACTCACGTGGCTATCTCTTGGGTATCAGTGGGGGCAAAAAATGTGTAGGAAATCCGGCCTTGGATTGTAAGACTTTACGCTCTTTGCGCAGGTTTTTTGTGTTTTTCTCTCACTCACTGTCTGCAGTATTGCTTTCCAGCGCTCGCTATATCCTTCGAGCGTGGCGAGTGGGCTGGCGACAAAAATGTCTCCCTGTGCCTCTCAGCGGGCGTAGTCCAGTTGGCCATGGCGACCGTGCCCACTGACCAGCAGCCATTTCTTCACCCAGTTCGTTTGTTGGTAAACGTCCTGATGTCGAATTTTGTCGAGCAGCCCCCGCCATAGAAACTGGCAGGCATCCGACAAAGCTGCCGTGACGCCAAGTGAATCCAAAGCAGGCACTGAACCATCGGATCTGCTGGTAAGTTTTCAAAATGAGGCATATCGTCGGCTATGCTCCGATCTTTCAGGAACATCGATGTGCATTAATGCTGAAGTAGTTCTGTAGATTGAGGCCGCTGGGATAGAGAAACTCAGTACGGTAAAATATTACTCAAAGGAAGAGAGGAAAAAATGGAAGAGGAACGTTTGTATAAGCTGCCAAACCATACGTTGCCAGCAATAAGCTTTAAAGACCATGCGGGCGATTTACGAAAGTTTGAAATTTTTGCTCAAAGGCTTGGTGTTAAGACCCATAACACAAGGATATCGCGATACGTACAGTATTTTGAGGATTTGGCAAGCGGGAAAACAACTGATGAGAAGAAAATATTTAAAAATGTGAATGATAGTAGATTTCAGAGCTCCATTGACTGGCAGCTTTATTTGCTGAGGGAGGCTCATGAGCTCATGTGGATTCTCCGAGGGCTAGAAAAACATGCACCGAAAGGTATTGAAGTAAAGGTTGAGAAAATAGTTGGCGGAAGCGATTTTGCCGCGCTGGATAAAAACACTGAGTCTAGAGATACTCAGTTTGAACTAAGAGTGGCAAGCTATTTTTGTCAGTCTGGATGCATTGTTGATCTCAGTACCGAGACTGACATTATTGCCATAACTGATAAGCATTCATTTTTTGTTGAATGCAAAAGAATTGCGGGAATTAGAAATCTTAAGGACAATTTTATGAAGGCTAAGGAGCAAATAATTTGTCGAATGCCAAAAAAGTATGAGGGGCGGCGTACATACGGAATTATTGCGGCTGATGTCACCAAATTAGGATTTTCACATAATGGATTGACTATGGCGATGACCACGGATCATGCGAGAGATATAATTCAAGATAAGCTGAAAATGATTGGAGAGAAAGTATTAGGACTCCCAGTCTTTTCAGGGCGTCCGGATATAATTGAGTGCTTACTTCAGATTCACATGCCGTCAGTGGTTATGCACCCTCCAGCGACATCTACACGCTTTTCATCTTACTCGCTGCGAAACTATAAAATTGATAAAAAAAGCGCATCGGCCATTAACGAATTTTACAAGATCTCCAAGGTTGGACAGATATCTGATCAACGAGAGATACCGTCAGAGACATTGACGCTCCGAGAGTATGTGGATGTGCCAGAGGGCGCAGAGTTCTCGATGGAGCGGGAACCAGTAAAGAGTATCCTTTTAGGTCACAAGGCTGATAATCTTAACCTGGAATCTATAATCGGCTCAATTAAAATGAGTGGCATTGTACACGAGTTCACAGTCATGGAGTTGCAAATGGTTTTGGGGAGATTCAAGCCAGATCAAATTAGACGGTTTGCAAGTAATGAATCGGAAAGGTGGGAGCTATTATTACAAATGTTTGCGCAGCGCTATCCCTATAAAGAAAGTTTTTACTAGCTGCTGCTGAAAAAGGAAACTAAAAAAGAGCTACCTTCTCTTGGGTTTGCTACATTTATTCATAATCAAGGCCGCACTCAACGTCATCGTAAGGAATGCCATTACTGTCAAGGTGTTCCTTTACTTTGTGTTTTATATAGTCCCAAGTGTCGCTGCCTTGGTCTGCACAAGTGCTAATATTCAAGCAGATGTTAGTGATTTTCCAGTCTACTTGCTCCTCGCCCTCTTTGTCGTAGTAATATATTTCTTGTACGGATCTGTAATCCCTGCCATCGTACTGGGTGCGAACGTAGTAAGTCTCTTTCATTGCCTCATCCTTTCATTGACTTTTCAAGTGGAGACTTTACGTCTGGTAATTGGTCTTATCAATAGGGGGCTCACTATTTTTACCCCCTGAGGTAGAGCTCCAAGAAGCTGAAGTGCGTGTGGAGGACTTCATTCATACCAAGAGGAGGTGTCTACATCTAGCTCCTCGGAAAGGATGACGAATTGTTCCGGGTCGCTTACACTTGATTTCATGCACAAACTGAATGGGTAGCTTTCGTTTATCTCGCAGAGGTCATGCTTGGGACCATACTCCTGAGTTACATGAACCTCGCCGCTGGCCTCTATATGAATAAACTCATCATCAATCCCTAAACACGCAATCTCTTCCACTTGTGTATACTCGATATACACGTGGTTGGCAAGCAGGGATAAGCTCTCAGGTATTGCGCTGACTGCCGTTGAGACTACTGCATTGTTGACTTTCTTCTCTAGGCACTCGATAACGAGCATCTCAAGATCTTGAAGCCCATTTAAAGAGTCACGCGATATGGATATTATGTCCTTTACACCCAAAAAGAATTTTTCTGAAGATACATCGAAGTATTTTTCTGTAATGTGTGTGTATTTGTTGAAGAACTGAAACTCGCTCAAAAATTCTTTTATGCACTCGTTTAGGTGATCAATTACCTCGTTTCCAAGGTATGCGTCCGACAAATTCGATTGAGCGCAGTATTTGAGTTGCTGGCGGCGGGTGACTTCATGATTGTCACTCTCGCGAACGTACCAAGTAGCATTTTTGACTTTTTGCGGCGGAGCTTTTCGCTGGATGACATGCAGTACAAGCTCGCGCATCGAAAAAGCAAAGTTGTGAAATCTTAAGGGGTTTCCATGAGTCGCGTAGTTTCTTAAACTGGCGACGAAGAGCTTTTTCTCAAAATTTGTTTCTAACAACGACTCAAATTCTTGTATGAAATCGAGCGTTAAAAGTTTTTTGAGCTTCATAGTTGTCCTTCGGGTTCTAGCTTCGTGCGACATTACGACTTGCTTGACCTTTACATGAGCCGTTCCTGAAATAGCGGGCGGATCGGTTGGGGCGGGCCAATCTCATCTTGCCTCTCTGATTTAAGCGCCGGCGGGTCTGCTCTGTGTAGAGGCTGTTCGCAGCGTGTAGGAAGGGGCACCCGTATGGGATGCCCCATTTTTTATTAAGGGGATATGCTCACATAGCAGCTGATCACTAATTGAGCGCCCGTTTAGTGGCCGCCATAACCGCGCTACGCTCGAATTCTTCTACTTCAGAAACCACATATGCTAAGTGGTGGCTGGTGTCGATAGTTATCCATTGTGGGGCACCCCCTTTGATTTTCTTTCGACTACAGTCAGCGATACGCTTATCACCCCAACTAAACGGCTCCCCCATGTAGTGGGATGAGTTAACTAAGGTTTCGGCAAGCGTATACATTTGTTCTCCTTTGCCTGGAAGGCTCATGGAGTGTCCGCGGACTACGAAAAACTGCTTGTCGATTGTGTAGCGAATCTTTCCATTAGTATGCTTGCTTCTTACGCCCTCGTTAGTGTTTGGGCCCCGTACACCATAATCTCCATAAATTATTGGAGTCGCTGGAGCACTTTGTCTGAGGTTTTGCCAAAGCTGCATTTCACGCCGCAGGACGAAGCCAACAGAGTCAACTTTTTTGACGGCTGCATCAATCGTTTTTGGAAGCGAGCACCCAGACGTTATAAAATATTTGAAACCAAAGCTCTTGAGTTGATCTACGATATCGGTTGCCTTGGTGGTCAAAATTTCGATAGAAGTGTTTGTGACATCCCCGAAGTCGATGAGTACTGAACAGCGGCCAGCGTCCAAGCTAAGATCATCGAGAATAGTCTCGATATTTTCTTGGAAGAAATCGGGCTCGGCCGAGTCCTCGATGGCCGTACTGTCTAGTCTCAAGCAATAGTTTCTATCATGAGGGACGTCAAATGACCGGAGTGCTAAGCTATAGGACTCGTCTTCCCAGCGGTCATATCCAATTACGGGAACAATCTCAACTCCAAGGGTGTTAAGCGTTGAATAAATATAGGGAATAATATGTTCGCCATTCTCGATTGTGGCGTCTGCTGCCCAATGATAAGCGTCTACCATGGCAATCCTACCGGCCCAAACACTAGCGATTCCTGACATGACCTCGTTCAAGTACGCTGTTTTGATTTCTGTGCAGCTTTCAAATCGCTTCGCCTCAATAATATTTTTCCCTATTCGGGAAATCTCAAAAAGAGGAAGGGTTTTTCGCGCATCATCTCTTGCCATCTCTGCGACAGCTAGAAACTCGCTCTTTAGTGCCTTTAGAAGCGGAACGTACGTTGGGATCATCTCAAGCCTCGCAGCTATCTATGGGGTTAGTAGACTTCTTACTTCATCTTGACCAACCAGGTCGGCAAATAAGCTGTAGTTGTCTAGCTCTCGTCTGATCCTTCCGACGATTATCGCTGGGTGAATCTTCAGCTCTCTAGCAAGCTCTTCGATACTCTCTTTGCTAGGCGCTATATGGGCGTTGCATCTCTTCCATATGAGCCTAGGTATAAACGCTTCTCTTGCTAATCTATTGGCCTCAGCTTCACGCCTATCCTCAGAGTCTGTGCTGAGATTATCTAGAAATGCTTCTTCCTTTCCAACATGTTTCCATAAATGCGCTACCTCGTGGAGTAGCGTAAACCAGAAGTTGTCGATTCTGTCAAATCTAAGGGTGAGTGCAACTATTGGCGTTCCATCAATATCTTTTAGTGCGGCGCCGTCAAGTAGCGTGCCTTTTAAATGGGGCTCAATTATGACTGCAATGCCACGTTTTTCAAGGAACTCAATAGCGAGCAGCGGGCCCTTTTCCGACCAGCTCAACTGCGCCAGTTCCTTGAGGAATTGGCTTGACAATTTTTCTTGCTCAAAACTTCCTAGTCTGTCTTTATTTTCTCTTGCTCTTTGTATGATTCTGGCAAGCCAAGCATATAGCGCATACTGAGTTGTCGGAGACGTCGCTTCTCCTGAAAGTGTTCGTCTGAACGAGGCTGCTCCAAATTGCAAGCCGGAGTCGAAGATAAAATTTTTAACTACATCTTCGACTGAGGTTTTAGCTTGCCCGGACAGTGCCTTTAGCCAGCCGCGTTTAGTCATTTCTTTAATTGGGAATTTTCCCCAGTCTATATCCGACTTGGGCTGGTCAACGTCGGGGCTAGAAAGACCTATGAGCGTGTCGGCTGAAATTCCGAGACCAATAGATATCGCCCGAATCATTTGGACAGTTAGAGGTCTTTTTCTGTTGAGTATTTCGGAAACTCTGCTGCTGGTGCCAAAATAAGGCACCAAATCTGCCTGCTTAAGACCTTTTTCCTGCATTCGAAACAGAATCGCGTCGATTGGATCAGGTGGCTCGACGGGGAATTTCTCATTTTCGTACGATTCTAGAAGAACGGTAAGAACTTCTAAGCGCTCGCTGTCGTCGGTATAGAGCGCTGGAGCTTTAGCCATCAGCACTTGAACTTCTTCAAGGTATGCTCGGTATTGGTCTTCTGTCCGGATAACCTTAATGTTCATTTGAGTCTTCGCTAGATTTTAAATCTTGGATTAGAGCAATGCCTTGTGGGAAAGCAATGAGAACTTGAACTGCAAAACCACACTGGCTGATTGGAAATAGAAACAAGCTATCGCCTTCGTGGAGTACATTGGGGAACTGGTCGCACACGTCGCTGGGTTGCTTCCAATGCGCACTCTTCACCTCAGCGGTCCAGCTGAGGACCCATCTCTGTAGGTCCAAGCCAATGCTCTTGGCGCTAGCTAGCTTTTCACATCCAATGAGTCGCATACGTCGTATTTTTCTTCCCAATTTGGGATAAGTATTCTGCCTTTCTCTTGAGCTGTCAATCCTCCCTTTTTGGGAAAATCGTCATCGAAACCTTTTGGGGTATGGGTCCGGGTAAGAAACCAGGGTGTGTTGGCGCCAAATGCCTTGCGTGCGCTCGTCATCCCCGAGGCTCGTCGCTCTAGAGGAGCTCCCAAGATTTTCCTAGGCGAAGAGCGAGTAAGCGCATGGTCAGCAGATAGTAATAGCGCGTCGATTCAGCGGCCTGATCCAAGTGGCGATTTAGAACCCATACGAGATGCTTTCTCTGCCAAGTCCATGGGTTGTCGATGTGCCAGCGATTAGAAATCGCCGCTTGAATAGCCTTCGCTTGGCGAAGGTGGCGTTGGCGGGTGGCGTGCGATCCGGTCAGGCTGCCTGCAAGGAACAGCTCCATATCGAATGGCTTGCTCATGCTCGGGCGCCAATATAAGCAGATACGACGTCGATACGGCCATGCCCTAGTTCAAAGCTGATTAGGTCTCGGGCCCGCTGGTCGAGGTGCCGGTTGATTTGGTAGTAGCTACCATCATTAATGGGCGCGAGATGTTGGGTGATTTGCTCGTAGCGTTCGCATGCATAGGCCGCCCGCAATTCGTGGAAGCCTTTGAGGTTGTGTGCATGCAGGACGTCCCGCGCTGGGCGGATGATTTCCTGCAGAACATTTAGATAGCTTTCGTCTGGCGCAATCAGGTTGCGGCTACTCGCAGGCGACACCTGCCGTGCAAACCCAAGTGCGTCTTGAACATGTTCGTCCACCGCAATCCATCGTGGCGCTGAGGCGCCAGCGCGACCGCCTTTGGTGCCATCCTGGATGTTGATCCTGCCTAGGTCTTCAGCCTCACGGCTCAGCCGTGGCAGGTCAGCCAGGATGGCCTCACGCAGGCGCATGCCGGTGGCTCGCGCCAACAGAACAATCGCGGCGGCCCGTTGCTGATGATGGCGACAAAGCGCATCGACGATCTGCTTAACCTGTTCGCGGTCTTGGCCTTGCGGAGCCGATTGGCGAACTCCGGTGCGCTGCATTCCCAGCGCCTTGCTCGGACTGGGCAATTTCACACAATGATCACCGCGCAGCGCCGCCATGGTCCTGTTAACGCTGGATAGGCGGTTTTGTGCGGTGCTGATGGCGAGGCTACCGCACTCAACCGCATCGCGCAGATACGCCGCATAGTCGGCCAATACCTTCCGATCAATTTGCCGCGCATCATTGATACCGGGCCCTTGTTCGGAGCGGCACCATCTGACGAATGCCTGCCACCGATCACAGTGTGCCTTCACCGTGCCGTAGTGGCCGCCGCCGAACATGTCTTTCAACGCCTGCGGCCCTGCATAGCTCAGTTGCCTGCCGTAGCCGAAATTTCGGCCATCGCGTCTACCCACCAATGCCATGTCGAATCACCTCATCGCCTGGTCTCCGATCCTCGCCCCACTTCATCCCGCCAAGAATGTTGAGTGTTATCAGGGATCAAGGCCCCTGCGACCTGTGGGGAGTGTCCTTTACGCGGGACTGGCGGCTCCTTACGTCCGGGAGCAAGGGCATCTCATGATCTGGCCTCCTGAACACCGTTACCGGTGGGCGGGTGGAGGCAGCACTGGCTGACTAGACCAGCGCCTGAAGATCCTGAGCCGGGTGAACGCAGCACTGCGATGACCGGGGCGTGCCTGACTGTCAGTCAGGTGCAGTCCATTCCCTGGTCTGCGGCACCATCATCTACAGCGCTGTTGCTGGTGACATCGGCGTTTGTCACGCCGATTGTCACGAGGGGGATTGCCGCAAAGCCATGTGCGATCAGGGCTGCAGCAGTGGTAGAACTGCCCGTCTCTTTCCAGAAGAAAGAGACGGGCACAGGTTGGCGCAAGATTCGGCCAAACGGATAGGTTGCTGCAGGGCAGCGAGGTACGGTGTATCTGGCGCACGAGCGCAATATGTGTAAGAGCATCCATCACATGGGTAGTGACCGTACGAGCTGCCGGATGCGAATCGTACTTGGGCTGAACCACCGCTGGGCGGCGTGACCTTTAAGGCTCGGGTCACCTGGGGTGCTGTCATCGACAGCCTTTGCACGGCCAGTTCTACGCCTGTGGATAAACCCGGTCAAGGGCCGAAATTAAGCGCCCTTGAGGACGTGAAAAGCGGTTATCCATCGGTGGAATTACTTGGTAAATCCCGGACAACGTCGTGGCTTTTTAGCTTTTCAAAGTGAGGTCCATCCAAACAGGGCGGCTTTGCAGCCCTGTTTGGATGGACCCGCGCTGAGAAGCAGATAAGCGAGGCTGCTTGCCCCGAATCTTGGACGTTCAGTTGTTTCCGCAATTCTTGCGCCGTACAGAGCTAGCGGATCGGTACCACGTTCTTGTCTCTGACTTGACCGTATGCTGAGGCAAGCAGGCTGCCGGTGGCGGCTTTCTGGATGTACTCACTCCACCAGGCCATCATCGGTCGTCTGCGTTCAATGTAGTCGGCTCGGTTGTAGGCGCTGCGCACCTCATCCTTGTCGACATGCGCCAATGCGACCTCAATGAGTTCGGGGTCCCACCCATGTTCATTCAAGATGGTGCTGGCCATCGAGCGCATACCGTGGCTGACCAATCGATCCTGAAAGCCCATGCGTTTCAATGCCATGTTGGCGGTCTGGCTACTGGCGTGGGTGCGTGGATTTCTATCGGCCGGGAAGACGTATTCGCGATGGCCGCTGTGAGTCTTCAGTGACTCCAATAGTGCGACAGCATGATCACTCAACGGGATGCTGTGTGGGCGGCGCTTCTTCATCCGCTCCGGAGGGATAGTCCAGACACGCCTTTCAAAGTCGATGTCTGCCCAGCGAGTAGTCGCCGCCTCGGCGGGGCGAGTCATCGTGTGCAACTGCCATTCGATCAGGCAGCGGGTGGTGCGTTTGATGCTGGCGTTCGCGATCTCCAGCATGAGCTCGGGGAGCTCTTCGGGCGGAAGCGCAGCCATGTTTTCTTTCTTGGGCTTCTTGAAGACTGCCCTGATGCCGCTGAGCGGGTTGGCGAAGATCAGGCCGGAATTTACGCCGTAGGTCATGATCTCGTTTAGCCGCTGGCTAAGACGTTTGACTGTCTCCAGGCTACCTTTCGCTTCGATTGGACGAAGCAATGCAATCACCATCGGCGCGGTGATTTTCGTCAGTGGTGTTGTCCTCAAGTCGGGGAATACATGCAGCGTGAGCGACCGCCAAATGTCCTCGGCGTAGGCAGGGGTGACCGAGTCTTTCTTGAGCTCGAACCAAGCGGTGGCCACGTTCTCGAAGGTGTGTTCCGTTTCTGCGCGCTTGGCTTCATTCAATGTATTGCGTTGCACCTTCGGATCGATGCCTTGTGCGAGCAGCTCACGCGCTTCGACTGCCTTCTTTCGTGCATTCGCCAGTGACAGTTCGGGGTAGGTCCCAAAGCCGATGTTGATGCGCTTCTTGGTCACCGGTTCGCGGTAGTTGAAATTCCACAGCAACGAGCCGTTGCTACGTACGCGGAGCTGCAAACCGTCACCGTCCGTGAGGACGTAATCCTTGGACGCGGGTTTGACTCCCTTGAGCTGTCGATCGGAGAGGCGGAGGTTTTGAGCAGGCATGAGATTGTCCTCAGGCACTGATTCGGTATTCCAAAGATTAGCACCGGGTGGACTGGAATACCGTCTGGAATACCCGAACGGCTGGAACTCCAAAACTCTCAAAAGACCGCAAAATCGCTGGAAGCCGCGTATTTACTGGATCGCAGACACAAAAAAAGACGTCCGTGGACGTCTTTGTTTGATCATTTGGTGGAGCCGGGGGGATTTGAACCCCCGTCCGCCAGTACTCCGCTGTCGGTACTACATGCTTAGCCGTGTCTATTGAGTTAATCCGCAGCCGCCCGACGGGCAGGGTGCTTTGGACGAGTTGGGTAAGTTTTAGTCGCTTTGCCCCCAACGTGCTACACGACGATCCTGTTCTGTATGACAATCATTTCGGGTTTACAGGCATCCCCTGATGATTGCTGGAGCCGAAGCTACCAGGAGAGCGGGCTCAGCTGCTTACGCAGCGAGAGCGTAACCCTCGTAGTTTTCGTCATTGGCAACTATAGAAAGTTGCAACAGTGGATTTACGAGTTCTGTTACCAACTCGGCATGCACCTAGAGTTTCGCTACCGGCGTCGAATCCTAATCGGCCCCACACTCAGCTCTAGCTGACGTACCTTTCGGCACGTGCTGCTGAGTATACGCCTTTGCGCGGGCGGCGTCGACAGCCGCTTCTTGCCGCCCGCTCAAAGCTTAGCTACCGCTGCCACCCGCCGAGCCGCTGCCCTTGTCGGTTTTTTCCAGGCGTTCGAGCACTTTGGTGGAAATGGCGATGCATTCTTTGGTGTCGCCCGATGCCTGCGCGGCCTTGGCCTTGTCGACGTGTTCGGTGATGGCCTTGTCCAGGCCTTCGGAGGTGGCGCCGGCGGTGGCCATCTGGTTGTCGATCTTCTGCAGGTTGATAGTGCACAGGTCGTCAGCAGCGAACACCGGTGAAGCCAGGAGGGTAGCGGCCGCGAAGAGGGCCGAAAGCGCGGTACCTTTCATGGGTGTCTCCTTGAAGGCCTCTGGAAGGTGGGCCTGTAAGGGTGGACTGTTGGGGTTTGCCGAGGGTTCAATCGGGGTGCTGGCTTGGCGACATGATGGTGTGCGGCGGGGTGGTGCCGCTGATTGGGCCGCAGCGCGGCCCGGGTGGCATCAGTGGGATTTGTTCAGCCCAAGCTCGATGTCGTCGATCAGCGCCTTGGCCATCTCGCTCAGGATGCGCGCCGCGCTGCCGGCCTGGCGGTCGTGTTCCATTTCGGCTTCGGTGGTGAGGTGGCGGATGCAACCGAGCAGTACTGATAGCTGGCTGAAGGCGTGCTCGAAAGGCACGCCCGGTTGCAGGCGAAACAGGTCGAAGGTTTCGCTGCCGGCTGTGGTGAGGTTTTTCAACGCGTCATTCATTGAATCACCTCTGCCTTTGCGCGTTGTAGAGGCCAGTCAAGGCATGCTCGATCAGGGCTCTGAACGTTTCGCAGGCATGCTCGGCGTTGCTGAGCATGCTCAGGCCCGGTTCGCCGGCGTGGGTGCGGCAGTGTTCGTCGATGGTTTCGGCGACGCCGCGCAGCAGTTCGCTGGCGTGGGCCAGGGCGTCTGGAGGGGGCATGTCGCTGTGGATGGAGAAGTAAGGGTTGGTGAGGAGTTTGGAGCGAGGTGGGTCGGGTACGATTTTCTTCATGGTGCAGATCCCAGTTTGATTACTCAACAGGAGCTGCCTACGCGATCCTTTCTCACGGGATTGGGTGGCAGCCATGCGTGGGGTGAGAAACCGGTAAACATGGGAAATCCGGCCAGACCGAGGTCTGCCCACGCAGGGCCGCCATTACGAGGCTGCTGTCATGTTTACGGGGTTCTCACACCCTGTCGTTCGAAAACGACCCAGGGAAGTTAGCCCTGATGGTTGTGAGCAACAACAGCGAAACGGCAGCGGCGGTCGTAGGATAAATCCCAAAGCATTTAATCCAGAAGCATTTGGTTGCAGGTTAGGAAATGTCTTACGGGTGGAGGGCTTAGGTGAGGGCTGTGCCCTCGATCGCCGGCAATTGGGCCGCAGCGCGGCCCGGGTGGCATCAGTGGGACTTGTTCAGCCCAAGCTCGATGTCGTCGATCAGCGCCTTGGCCATCTCGCTCAGGATGCGCGCCGCGCTGCCGGCTTTGCGGTCGTTTTCCATTTCGGCTTCGGTGGTGAGGTGGCGGATGCAACCGAGCAGTACTGATAGCTGGCTGAAGGCGTGCTCGAAAGGCACGCCCGGTTGCAGGCGAAACAGGTCGAAGGTTTCACTGCCGGCTGTGGTGACGTTTTTCAACGCGTCATTCATTGAATCACCTCTGCCTTTGCGCGTTGTAGAGGCCAGTCAAGGCATGCTCGATCAGGGCTCTGGACGTCTCGCAGGCATGCTCGGCGTTGCTGAGCATGCTCAGGCCCGGTTCGCCGGCGTGGGTGCGGCAGTGTTCGTCGATGGTTTCGGCGACGCCGCGCAGCAGTTCGCTGGCGTGGGCAAGGGCGTCTGGAGGGGGCATGTCGCTGTGGATGGAGAAGTAAGGGTTGGTGAGGAGTTTGGAGCGGGGTGGGTCGGGTACGATTTTCTTCATGGTGCAGATCCGATCGTGGCTGGATTTGAGCTGCCCTTCGTCTTCCTCTCACAGAATAAGGTGGCAGCCGAACGCGGGGTGAGAGACCGGCAAAGATCGGCATAAGCCGGCCAGGCCGAAGCCTGCCCGCGTTGCGGCTGCCATAGCAGTACTGCCGAAGTTTGCGGGCTCTCACACCCAAATCGTCAAAGATGACGACCCAGGGAAGTTAGCCCTGATGGTTGTGAGCAACAACAGCGAAACGGCAGCGGCGGTCGTAGGATAAATCCCAAAGCATTTAATCCAGAAGCATTTGGTTGCAGGTTAGGAAATGTCTTACGGGTGGAGGGCGTAGGCGAGGGCTGCGCCCTCGATCGCCGGCAAGCCGGCTCCCACCGGGGGGCAGCGTTTGCCGGTGAATTAGAGGAGAGATCAGAGGGGGGCGCGGGCAGCGTGGTAATCAATCTGGCTGTGGCTGGGCAGGCCGAAGCATCCAATTCAGAAGCGTTTGGTTGCAGGTTAGGGAATGTCTTATGGGTGGAGGGCGTAGGCGCGGGCTGCGCCCTCGATCGCCGGCAAGCCGGCTCCCACCGGGGGGCAGCGTTTGCCGGTGAATTAGAGGAGAGATCAGAGGGGGCGCGGGCAGCGTGGTAATCAATCTGGCTGTGGCTGGGCAGGCCGAAGCATCCAATTCAGAAGCGTTTGGTTGCGGGTTAGGGAATGTCTTATGGGTGGGGGTGTAGGCGAGGGCTGCGCCCTCGATCGCCGGCAAGCCGGCTCCCACCGGGGGGCAGCGTTTGCCGGTGAATTAGAGGAGAAATCAGAGGGGGCGCGGGCAGCGTGGTAATCAATCTGGCTGTGGCTGGGCAGGCCGAAGCATCCAATCCAGAAGCATTTGGTTGCAGGTTAGGAAATGTCTTACGGGTGGAGGGCGTAGGCGAGGGCTGCGCCCTCGATCGCCGGCAAGCCGGCTCCCACATGGATTGCGCCGGCTTTTAGAAATTGGGCAAGACGGTTGCTTACACAGGTAAAGCGCAGGCCTGAAGAACTGCGCGGTCGCGGTGGGAGCCGGCTTGCCGGCGATGGGCTGCGCAGCAGCCCCCATAGCGGAGCTGTAATAGCCCGAGCGCGCTCGACGGGACCAGCGAGCATCTGGGGCCGCTTTGCGGCCCATCGCCGGCAAGCCGGATCCCACCTGGATCGCGCCAGCTTTTAGAAGTTAAGCAAGACCGTTGCTACCACCGGGGCCGGTTTTGCCGGCGAATCAGCGGGCAGATCAGAGGGTACGCGGGCGGGTGACGCGATCCACCAGGTAGACCAGCCCGTGGTAATCGATCCCGCTGTGGCTGGACAGCCCGATCTCACAGGTCCGGCTGGTGGAAATCCCTTCACTGCAATACTGCACTGCGTCCTTCAGGCTGCGCAGTGAGTGGGCATTGAGCTCTGGCGTGGTAAAGCCCTTGTCACCGGCAAACCCGCAACAGTGAATCCCTTCCGGGATCACCACTTGCGTGCTGCAGCGCCGCGCCAGGTCGATCAGCGCCTGGCTTTCACCCAGGTGCTGGGTGCTGCAGGTCACGTGCACCGCCACCGGTTCGTTTTGTGGGGTGAACTCCAGCTTGTCCATCAGGTGGGTGCGGATGAAACGCACCGGGTCGTACAGGTCCAGGCGGGTGTCGCCCAGGTCCTGCACCAGGCGCAGGGTGCAGGGGCTGGTGTCGCAGTAGATGGGGTCGAGGCCGCCGCGGCTGGCGTGCAGCAGCGCGTTGATCAGCTCTTGGCGCTTGTGCTCCGCTTGCTCGGGGTAACCTTTGGATGCGAACGGCTGCCCGCAGCACAGGCTGTCGGCGTTGCCGGGGAACACCACCTGGTAACCGGCCTTTTCCAGCAGGGCGCGGGTCTTGTCCATTAGTGAGCTTTGCTCGCGGTCGGCATAGGCCGGGCCCATCACTCGTGATACGCAAGCCGCCAGGTACACCACCCGTGGCCGGGCATCGTTGCTCGCCGGGCCGAAATCGATGCTGCGCAACGGCTGCGGCATGGCGGGGGACCATTGCGGCAGGCGGCCTTTGCTGGCCTTACTCAACGAGGCACTCAGGCGGCCCAGGCGCGGGGCGCCGAGCAGCTTGCGGGCGGTGTTGGCGGCGGTCAGGGTCAGGCGGGCGCCACCCAGTGCAGTAGGGAAGTGCTCGGCCAGCCAGTCGGCGGTCTTTGCATGTTCGGCGGCCTGGCTGCGCAACTTCTTCACCAGCTCGCCGGTATTGATGCCCACCGGGCAGCGCTGGGCGCACAGGCCGGTGGCGGCGCAGGTGTCGATGCCTTGGTACTGGTAAGTCTGCAGCAGTGCGCGGGTATCGATGCCGGCGCGTTTTTTCGCCTGAATGTCACGCCACATGACGATGCGCTGGCGTGGGCTGAGGGTCAGGCCTTTGGACGGGCAGACCGGCTCGCAGAAGCCGCACTCGATGCATTTGTCGACGATCTCGTCGGCGGCGGGCAGGGGCTTGAGGTTTTTCAGGTGAATGTCCGGGTCTTCGCTCAACACCACGTCGGGGTTGAGGATGCCGTTGGGGTCGAGCAGGCGCTTGAGCGTCCACATCAGCTGATAGGCGTCGTGCCCCCACTCCAGCTCCACGAACGGCGCCATGTTGCGGCCGGTGCCGTGCTCGGCCTTGAGCGAGCCGCCGAACTCCACGGCCACCAGTTGCGCCACGTCATCCATGAAGGCCTGGTAGCGCGCGACTTCCTGCGCGCTGTTGAAACCCTGGGTGAAGACAAAGTGCAGGTTGCCCTCCAGCGCATGGCCGAAAATGATCGCTTCGTCGTAGTGGTGCTTGTCGAACAGCTGGATCAGGCGGTTGACGCCTTCGGCCAGTTGCTCGACGGGGAAGGTGACGTCTTCGATGATCACCGTGGTGCCGGTCTGGCGCACGGCGCCGACGGCGGGGAAGGTGTCCTTGCGGATCTTCCACAGCTGGTTGTACACCGCCGGGTCTTCGCTGAAGTCGACTTTCTGTTCCAGCGGGTATTCGGCGATAGAGGCCATGACCTGTTGCAGTTGTTCGTGCAGCAGGCTCTGGCTGGCGGCCCGGGACTCGATTAGCAGCGCGCAGGCATTGCCCGACAGGCCTTTTACCCACAGCGGCATGCCCGGCATGTTTTGCACCGAACGCAGGCTGCGGCGGTCGAGCAGCTCCACGGCGGACACCGGCTGGCGCTTGAGCACGGTCACCGCACGGCAGCAGCTTTCCACGCTGGGGAACACCAGCAGCGCGCTGGCCTTGTGCGGGTGATCGGGCACGGTGTCGTAGGTGACGGCGCTGATGAAGCCCAGCGTACCTTCAGACCCAACCAGCAAATGCTGGAGGATATCCAGCGGCTTGTCGTAGTCCACCAGGGCGTTGAGCGACAGGCCGGTGGTGTTCTTCAGCCGGTACTTGTGCCGGATGCGCTCTGCCAGTGCGGTGTTGGCGCGGGTTTCGCGGCCAAGCCGGGCCAGCGCTTCGAGCAGGTCGGCGTGGCTGTTTTCAAAGGCGGCAACGCTGGCCGGGTCTTCGCTGTCCAGGCGCGTGCCGTCAGCCAGCACCAGGCGCAGGCCGGCCAGAGTGTGGTAGGTGTTTTGCGCGGTGCCGCAGCACATGCCGCTGGCGTTGTTGGCAACGATGCCGCCAATCTTGCAGGCATTGATCGAGGCCGGGTCCGGGCCGATCTTGCGCCCGTAAGGGGCCAGCCAGGCGTTGGCTTGGGCGCCGATAACCCCGGGTTGCAGGCGGATCTGTTCGCCCTGGCCACGGATCTCCTTGTTGCCCCAGTTATCGCCGAGCACGATCAGCACCGAGTCACTGATAGCCTGGCCGGACAGGCTGGTGCCCGCGGCGCGGAAGGTCACCGGCACGCGCTCGCGCTGGGCCAGTTGCAGCAGCCCGACCACTTCGTCTTCCGACTCCACGCGCACGACCAGCTTGGGGATCAGCCGGTAGAAACTGGCGTCGGTGCCGAAGGCCAGGGTGGACGTGGCGTCGTCGAAACGGCGATCGGCGGGTATCAGGCGCTCGGCATCACGCAGGAATGCGGCGGGCAGGCTCATGCTATCTCCTCACCGGGCCACGGCGTCTGGCGCGCCGCATGCCCGGTCATACAGGCGGTGTTTTTGCAGGCGCTCAAGCGCCCAGTTCGCGTACCAGCGAGTCGCGGCTGATCTCGCTGATCGCCTTGGCGCCCGTGAGCACCATGGCCACGCGCATTTCCTTTTCGAACAGTTCGAGCAGGTTCTTCACCCCGGCCTGACCGTGCACGGCCAGGGCCCAGAGGAAGGCGCGGCCGATCAGTACGGTGTCTGCGCCCAGGGCGATCATGCGCACTACATCGAGGCCGCTGCGGATGCCGGAGTCGGCGAGAATTTTCAGGTCGCCTTTTACTGCGTCGGCGATCGCCGGCAACGCACGGGCGCTGGACAGCACGCCGTCGAGCTGGCGGCCGCCGTGGTTGGAGACGACGATGCCGTCGGCACCGAACTTGACCGCGTCACGTGCGTCGTCGGCGTCGAGGATGCCTTTGATGATCATCGGGCCGTCCCAGAACTCGCGTATCCATTCCAGGTCCTTCCAGGAAATCGACGGGTCGAAGTTGCTACCCAGCCAGCCGATGTAGTCGGCAAGGCCGGTGGGGTTGCCGCGGTATTTGGAAATGTTGCCCAGGTCGTGCGGGCGGCCCATCACGCCAACGTCCCAGGCCCATTCGGGGTGGGTCATGGCCTGCAACACGCGGCGCATTGGCCCGTTGGCACCGCTCATGCCGGAGTGTGCATCGCGGTAACGGGCGCCTGGCACCGGCATGTCGACGGTGAACACCAGGGTTCTGACCCCGGCGGCCTTGGCCCGCTCCAGCGCGTTGCGCATGAAGCCGCGGTCTTTGAGCACATACAGCTGGAACCACATCGGCCGGTCGATGGCTGGCGCCACTTCTTCGATCGGGCAGACCGACACGGTAGACATGGTGAAGGGGATGCCATGGGCGGCTGCCGCACGGGCTGCCTGCACTTCGCCGCGGCGGGCATACATGCCGGTGAGGCCGACCGGGGCGAGGGCCACGGGCATGCTCAGGGTTTCGTCGAACAGCCGGGTTTCCAGGCTCAGCTCGGACATGTTCTTCAGCACCCGCTGGCGCAGGGCAATGCCGGCCAGGTCCGAGACGTTGTGGCGCAGGGTGTGCTCTGCGTACGCGCCGCCGTCGGCATAGTGGAAGAGGAAGGGGGGCAGCTTGCGTTGGGCCGCGGCGCGATAGTCGGTGGAGGCGGAAATGATCATGGATTCTCGCAGCGTGGGTTGAAGGAGATGCCGGGCGCTCGGTGGCGCCCGGCCCCTTTCACTTTAGTGATGGACCAGCATGCCGGTCAGCCAGTAGGCCTGGACCAAGGTGATCAGGCCGACGATGGTGGCGAAGAACAGGCTGTGCTTGACGGTGAAGCGGAACAGGTCGGACTCCTTGCCAACCAGGCCGGTGGCTGCGCAGGCCACGGCGATCGACTGCGGCGAGATCATCTTGCCGGTCACGCCGCCGCTGGTGTTGGCTGCTACCAGCAGGGTGTCGTTGACCCCGATCTGGTGGGCAGTGGTGGCCTGCAGCGAACCGAACAGGGCATTGGACGAGGTGTCGGAGCCTGTGAGGAACACACCCAGCCAGCCCAGGAACGGCGAGAAGAACGGGAACGCGGCGCCGGTGCCGGCCAGTACCAGGGCCATGGTCGAAGACATGCCCGAATAGTTGGTGACGAAGGCGAAGGCCAGGACCATACCGATCGACAGGATCGGCCAGCGCAGCTCCCAGAAGGTTTCCTTTAAAGTGGTAAGACCAGTTTTGAAGTTGATCTTCAATACGGCCATGGAGATCAGCGCGGACAGGAAGATCGCTGTGCCGGTGGCGGAGATCGGGTCGAGCTTGAACACCGCTTGCATGGCGGTCGGCGCGGCGACGATCGGCGCGGTCTTGATCACCAGTTGGTCGAGGTGCGGGATGGCGAAGTTGAACACGAAGTTGTACATCGCGCCGCCCGGGGCGAACGCCGCCTTGAACGGTTTCAGGGTCCAGATGGTGACCAGCACGGTGAGGATCAGGAACGGCGACCAGGCCTTGAAAATTTCACCGAAACTGTAAGGGCTTGGCTGGCTGCCGCCGCTGCTGACCACGGCGGCGCCGACGCTGCCTTTGGCTTCGGCGAACGAGCGCTTGGGCTGCCAGACCTTCAGGAACAGGGTCAGGGCGACAAGGCTGGCCAGGGCCGAGGTGATGTCCGGCAGTTCCGGGCCGATGAAGTTGGAGGTGAAGTACTGGGTGACGGCGAAGCTCAGGCCGGCCACCAGGGCTGCAGGCCAGGTTTCTTTGACGCCGCGCAGGCCGTCCATCATGAACACCAGCCAGAACGGCACGAACAACGACAGCAGAGGCAGCTGGCGGCCGGTCATGGCGCCGATGTGGAAGGCGTCGATGCCCGTGACCTGGCCGGCGACGATGATCGGGATGCCCAGGGCGCCGAACGCCACGGGGGCGGTGTTGGCGATCAGGCACAGGCCGGCGGCGTACAGCGGGTTGAAGCCCAGGCCCACCAGCAGCGCGGCAGTGATTGCCACTGGTGCGCCGAAGCCGGCCGCGCCTTCGAGGAAGGCACCGAAGCAGAAGCCGATCAGCAGCACCTGCAGGCGCTGGTCGTCGGTGATCGACAGTACCGAGCTGCGGATCACCTCGAACTGGCCGCTCTTGACCGTGAGTTTGTACAGGAACACCGCGGCTACGATGATCCAGGCGATTGGCCAGAGGCCGTAGAGGAAGCCATAGCCTGCGGCAGCAAGGGCCATGTCGACCGGCATCTGGAAGGCGAAGATCGCCACCAGCATCGATAATCCAAGGGTAATGCTGCCGGCGACGTGGCCTTTGAGGCGGAACACGGCGAGGGCCAGGAAGAAGAACACGATGGGTATGACCGCCGCCAGTGCGGACAGGCCAAGACTACCAAGCGGGGAATAGAGTTGTTGCCAGGTTTGCATATGGGGTAGCCCCTAATTGTTGTTGGTCAGGCACTGGCATTGGATAATTGGTAAGACCAATTTACAATGGCTGGACGCTAGGTTAAAAGCGCTGTCATGGGTGTGTCAATTTGTCCTGTGCAAAACTTTGGTCGTGTGCCGATGAGCGGGCGGCTGATGGCATGGGAAAAACGTCGGCTGGTGGGTGTCGGCGTGGCGTGGATCGGCGAGAATAGGCGCCCCCTGAACTTTGCCGGGGGTTTGTGGAGAGCATGTGATGGTTTTTGATCAGGTCCGCCAGCGGCGCCTGTCCGACGACATCGTCGATCGGTTGGAAGGGATGATTCTCGAAGGCACGCTGACCTCAGGCCAGCGGCTGCCGGCCGAGCGTGCCCTGGCCGAGCAGTTCGGTGTGTCGCGCCCCTCACTGCGCGAGGCGATCCAGAAGCTGGTGGCCAAGGGGCTGTTGGTCAGTCGGCAGGGTGGCGGTAACTATGTGGCCGAATCGCTCGGTTCAACTTTCAGTGACCCGTTGCTGCAGCTGCTGGAGCACAGCGCCGAGGCGCAGCGCGATTTGCTCGAGTTCCGTCACACCTTGGAGGCGTCATGCGCCTACTACGCTGCCCAGCGCGCCACCGAGCCAGATCGGGCGCGCCTCAAGGCTGCATTCGACACCCTGCAGGACTGTTATGCGCGGGCTGACCAGGTCACGCGTGCAGAGGAGGGCGCGGCGGATGCGCGATTCCACCTGGCGATTGCCGAAGCCAGCCACAATGCCGTGCTGCTGCATACCATTCGCGGGTTGTTCGACCTGCTAAAGCGCAACGTGGTGACGAATATCGGGGGCATGTACCAGCAGCGTACCGAAACGCGGGACATGCTGATCAGCCAGCACCGTGAGTTGTACCAGGCGATTGTCGAGGGCAGGGCGGACGATGCGCGGGAGGTGTCCAGCCGGCACATTCTGTATGTGCAGGAGGTGCTGGAAGAGGCGCAGAACGAAGCCCAGCGCGTAGCGCGGGCAGAGCGGCGCAGCGGGCGCTGATCGGTTGCCGCTGAATGCGCGCCCTGTAGGAGCGGCCTTGCGTCGCGAAAGGGCCGCGCAGCGGCCCCAGGGATCTCGGCAGCGCCGCAGAAAGCTGGGGCTGCTACGCAGCCCTTTCGCGACACAAGGCCGCTCCTACGGCGGCCGCGCAAGGGCGGGAATTAGTCTTCCTTGCCCTTGTTGCGCACCGCACGCTGCAGCTCGCGGTTGGAATCGCGTTCGCGCACGGTGTCGCGCTTGTCGAATTCCTTCTTGCCCTTGCCAAGTGCAATCTCGCACTTGATCAGGTGCTTGCTCCAGTACAGCGCCAGGGCCACACAGGTGTAGCCCTTCTGCGCCACCGCAGCTTCCACACGCTCCAGCTCGCGCTTGTTCAGCAGCAGCTTGCGCGAGCGGATGGGGTCGGCGATGACGTGGGTGCTGGCAGTGGTCAGCGGGGTGATGTGGCTGCCGAACAGCCAGGCTTCGCCATCCTTGAGCAGCACGTAGCTGTCGGTCAGGTGCGCCTTGCCGGCCCGCAGGCTTTTTACTTCCCAACCGGACAGGACCAGCCCGGCCTCGAACTTGTGTTCGATGAAGTAATCGTGTCGCGCCTTTTTGTTTTGCGCGATGGTCCCGGTCGGATGTTTCTTTTGTTTAGCCATAGGGGCGGCATTATAGGCAAGTCACCGCGTGGTCGGCTACGGGATTTAGGTGCGCTTGAGCCACCGCAATGAATACCGGACAATACAGGCCCTGTCTTACGCACAGAACCTGTTTTTGGCACGCTGCGAAGCCCGCCACCCAGCCTTGGAAGTGACGCCTGGATGACTACCCATATTCAACGCTCCGCCCTGCTGCCGTACCCTGCCCAGGCGCTGTACGACCTGGTCAATGATGTAGCCAGCTACCCGCAGTTCCTGCCCTGGTGCTCGGCTTCGACGGTGCTCGAAGCCAGTGACACGCACATGCGCGCCAAGCTGGAGGTGGCCAAAGGGGGCATGAGCCAGCAGTTCGTGACCCGCAATGTGCTGGTGCCGGGGCAGTCCATCGAGATGAACCTGGAAGAAGGGCCGTTCACCCAGCTGCACGGCGTGTGGGTGTTTAAGGCACTGGGTGAAAAAGCCTGCAAGATCAGCCTGGACCTGTCCTTCGATTACGCCGGGCCGATTGTGCGGGCGACCCTGGGGCCGCTGTTCAATCAGGCCGCCAACACGCTGGTGGATGCTTTCTGCCAGCGTGCCAAGCAGCTCAATACGTGATGCTGCCAAGTCATCAGGCACAAAAAAGCCCGGACTGATCCGGGCTTTTTTTGCGCCTGCATTTACTGCGGCGAGGTTTCCAGCGGGGCAGGTGTCGGCACCGGTGTGGTCTCGATGGTGTCGATCTCGCGCTGGATGGATTCTTCCACCGAACCAGGTTTGGCCGGCTGCTCTTCCGGTTGCGACGCTGGCTGGCCTGGCTGGGTGGCCGGGCTGACCGTGGTATCACCGCTGCCGCCCAGGATTTCCTGGTCGCGGCTCACGCCTGGCATGAAGTCACCCGACAGGCTGACCAGTTGGTCGCTGTCGTTGAAGAAGATGCTCATGCGCTCCTGCTGGCGTTGGCCGCCACCAGGTTGCAGGCTGTACAGGTAATCCCAACGATTGGTGTTGAAAGTATCCTGGAGCAGAGGGTTGCCCATGATAAACCTTACTTGCCGGCGGGTCATTCCGGGGCGTAATTGGTCTATCATGTCTTGCGTAACGACATTGCCCTGCTGGATGTCGATTTTGTAAACCCCGGGAAACGAGCAACCGGCGAGTGCGAGCAGTCCCACGAAGGTGAGGCTGGTTAGCAAGAGCTTGGTGTTGTTTTGCATCGGTGGGCGACTTCCACTATCTTGGCTGGACAACGTAAACCCCGATCATACCCGTATTAAGAGAAGCTGCGAAGCAGCATCGGCGAGAAAGCTGACCATGGTTGAAAATAGCGAATTGCGCAAAGCCGGTCTCAAGGTGACACTGCCTCGAGTCAAGATCCTTCAGATGCTCGACTCGACCGAGCAACGTCACATGAGCGCCGAGGATGTCTACAAGGCGCTGATGGAGGCTGGCGAGGACGTCGGTCTGGCAACCGTTTATCGCGTACTCACCCAGTTCGAGGCTGCTGGGCTGGTGGTACGGCACAACTTCGATGGCGGTCACGCAGTTTTCGAGCTGGCGGACGGCGGTCACCACGACCATATGGTCAACGTGGAGACCAGTGAAGTCATCGAATTCATGGACGCCGAAATCGAGCGGCGCCAGAAAGAGATCGTGGCCGAGCATGGCTACGAGTTGGTGGACCACAATCTGGTCCTCTACGTGCGTAAGAAAAAGTAACGATTGCGGTCGTTATGAAGAGCAAAGGCGACCCTGGGGTCGCCTTTGTGCTTTCTGCGGTAGGGGTAACTGCGGGAGCCGGCTGTCGGCGATGACGCCAGTGCAGGCAGTATCACGCCTTACCGGACACCACCATCTTGCGCGCATGCGCCAGCGATTCCTTGGTCAGGTCGATCCCGCCCAGCATCCGCGCCACTTCCTCGACCCGTTCGCGCTTGCCAAGGCTGGCTACGGCAGTGTGCGTGGTGTCGCTGTTGCGCACCTTGTGCACGAACAAATGATGATGCCCCTGCGCCGCGACCTGCGGCAGGTGGGTGACGGTCAGCACCTGGCCGCGCTCACCGAGGCGGCGCAACAGCTGGCCGACGATCTCGGCCGTCGGGCCACCGATGCCCACGTCAACCTCATCGAAGACCAGTGTCGGGATGCGTGAGGTTTGCGCCGTAATGACCTGGATCGCCAGGCTGATCCGTGACAGTTCGCCGCCCGAGGCCACCTTGGCCAAACCTTTGAGCGGCTGCCCGGGGTTGGCGCTGACCAGCAGTTCTATCTGCTCCAGGCCGTGTGGCGACAGGTCGCTGCTTTCGTTGGGTGTGAGTTCGATGCAGAACCGCCCGCCAGGCATGCCCAGGCGCTGGATCTCCTGTTCGACCGCGACGGCGAGCTGTTGGGCTGCCTGCTGGCGCAGGGCGCTCAGCTCGATCGCCCTTTCCTGATAGTGCTTGGCATAGGCGGACAGTTCTTCGCCCAGGCGCTCTATGGATTCGTCGCTGGCATTCAGGCCTTCCAGCTCCTCCATCAACTGCTGCTGCAGGTGGGGTAGTTCGGTCGGGTGCACGCGATGTTTGCGTGCCAGGGTGTAGATGGTGTCGAGGCGCTCTTCCAGGGCCTGCAGGCGCATGGGGTCGGCGTCGAAATTGTCGAGGAAGCGGTTGAGTTCGCCTACGGCTTCTTCTATCTGGATCTGTGCGCTGGCGATGAGGTTGGCGGCTTCACCCAGTGCCTTGGGGGTGTTGGCTGCGGCGCCCAGGCGATTGAGGCTGGAGGTGAGGGCGCCGAGCACATTGCCTGAGTCGCTTTCGCTGCATTGGTCGATGACCTGGCGGCAGATGCCGAACAGGGCTTCGGCGTTGGTCAGGTTCTTGTGTTCCTGCTCCAGCTGCTCCAGTTCGTTTTCACCCAGGCCAAGGTTGTCGAGCTCTTCCAGCTGATAGCTGAGCAACTGGTGGCGTGCGCGCTGCTCATCGCCGGAGTTGGACAGGCGCTCGAGCTCCAGGCGGGTCTGGTTCCAGCGCTTGGCTGCGAGCTGGACCTGGCGGGACAGGTCGATGGCGCCGGCATATTCGTCGAGCAGGCGGCGGTGGGTGTCGGTCTTGAGCAGTGACTGGTGCTCATGCTGGCTGTGGATGTCGATCAGCAGTTCACCGAGCGCCTTCAGGTCACCCAGCGGGCAGGGCGTGCCGTTTATGTAGCCGCGGCTGCGGCCTTCGGCCGTGATGACGCGGCGCAGGATGCACGGGCCGCCGTCGTCCAGGTCGCGCTCGGCCAGCCAGGTGTGCGCTTCGGGGATATCCACCAGATCGAAGGTGGCCAGGATGTCCGCCTTGTCCGCGCCAGGGCGCACCACGCCGCTGTCGGCGCGATCACCAAGGGCCAGGCCGAGGGCGTCGAGCATGATCGATTTGCCTGCGCCGGTCTCGCCGGTGATGACGGACATGCCGCGGGCGAGTTCGAGATCGAGGTGTTCGACGATGGCGTAGTTGTGAATGGACAGATGCACCAGCATGGGGCGGCTCCCGAGAAGTCAGGTCTGGTTATTTATACAGTACTTTTTTCGAGCCTGCCAATGCCTGCTCGCAGTTTCCATCGTCGACCTGAAAACCGCTTTGCCCCTTGAAGCTGATTTTTCCGGCCCCATATAGCCGGCAGACACGGCGAGCTTTGCTCGTACTACAGAGATTGCGGAGGAGAGACCCCATGGCTGACGAACAGCTGAATGAGAAAGACCTTAACGCCGAAGAGGCTGGTGCAGTGGATAACGGCGCCCGCGTTCAAGAGCTCGAGGAGCAGCTGGCCGCCGCCAAGGATCAGTCCCTGCGTGCCGTCGCCGACCTGCAGAACGTGCGTCGCCGCGCCGAGCAGGATGTCGAGAAGGCGCACAAGTTCGCCCTGGAGAAGTTTGCCGGCGACCTGTTGCCGGTGATCGACAGCCTGGAGCTGGCTCTGGCGCACTCCAGCGCTGAAGATGAGCAGGTCAAGAAGATCCGTGAAGGCGTCGAACTGACCCTCAAGATGTTCCAGGACACCCTCAAGCGTTACAACCTCGAAGCCATCGACCCGCACGGTCAGCCGTTCAATGCCGAGCACCATCAGGCCATGGCCATGCAGGAAAGCGCCGAGGTAGAGCCCAACAGCGTGCTGAACGTGTTCCAGAAGGGCTACCTGCTCAACGGCCGCCTGCTGCGCCCTGCCATGGTGGTGGTCAGCAAGGCGCCGAGCGCGCCGCAGCCTTCGATCGATGAAAAGGCTTGAAATCTGACGGGCCATCCCCATCTAGGTGTCAAGCCTTCAAGTATTACCGCAGTTGGCCAAAGTAGTCGCTGCTACCAAATTCAAGTTTCGGGAGAGTAAACATGGGCAAAATCATCGGTATCGACCTGGGGACCACCAACTCGTGCGTCTCCATTCTGGAAAACGGTAACGTCAAGGTCATCGAAAACGCCGAAGGTGCGCGTACCACCCCTTCGATCGTGGCCTACGCCAATGATGGCGAAATCCTGGTTGGCCAGTCGGCCAAGCGCCAGGCCGTCACCAACCCGCACAACACCCTGTTCGCAGTGAAGCGCCTCATCGGCCGCCGCTTCGAAGAAGATGTCGTGCAGAAAGACATCAAGCTGGTGCCTTACAAGATCGTCAAGGCTAACAACGGTGACGCCTGGGTCGAGGCTGCCGGCAAGGAAATGGCGCCGCCGCAGATCAGCGCCGAAGTTCTGAAAAAGATGAAGAAGACCGCCGAAGACTACCTCGGCGAGCCAGTCACCGAAGCAGTCATCACCGTTCCGGCCTACTTCAACGACAGCCAGCGTCAGGCCACCAAAGACGCCGGTCGCATCGCGGGTCTGGACGTAAAGCGCATCATCAACGAACCGACCGCTGCTGCGCTGGCCTATGGCATGGACAAGGCCAAGGGCGACCACACTGTCATCGTTTATGACCTGGGTGGCGGTACCTTCGACGTATCGGTCATCGAAATCGCCGAAGTCGACGGTGAGCACCAGTTCGAAGTACTGGCCACCAACGGCGACACCTTCCTGGGTGGCGAAGACTTCGACATGCGCCTGATCGACTACCTCGTCGACGAGTTCAAGAAAGAGTCGGGCATGGACCTGAAGAACGACCCTCTGGCCCTGCAGCGTCTGAAAGAAGCCGCGGAAAAGGCCAAGATCGAACTGTCCTCCGCTCAGTCGACCGACGTCAACCTGCCGTACATCACTGCAGATGCGACCGGTCCGAAGCACCTGAACGTGAAGATCTCCCGCGCCAAGCTGGAGTCGCTGGTGGAAGACCTGGTCAACCGTACCATCGAGCCTTGCCGCATCGCCCTGAAAGACGCAGGCATCGACGCCAGCAAGATCGACGACGTGATTCTGGTCGGTGGCCAGACCCGTATGCCGCTGGTTCAGAAGGCCGTTGCCGACTTCTTCGGTAAGGAAGCCCGCAAGGACGTCAACCCGGACGAAGCAGTTGCCATGGGCGCTGCCATCCAGGGTGCCGTACTGGCCGGTGACGTGAAAGACGTACTGCTGCTGGACGTCAGCCCGCTGACCCTGGGTATCGAAACCATGGGCGGCGTGATGACCCCGCTGATCGAGAAGAACACCACCATTCCGACCAAGAAGTCGCAGGTGTTCTCGACTGCCGACGACAACCAGGGCGCAGTGACCATTCACGTGCTGCAGGGCGAGCGCAAGCAGGCTTCGCAGAACAAGTCGCTGGGCAAGTTCGACCTGGCTGACATCCCGCCAGCACCGCGTGGTGTTCCGCAGATCGAAGTGACCTTCGACATTGATGCCAACGGCATCCTGCACGTCGGCGCCAAAGACAAGGCCACCGGCAAGACCCAGTCGATCGTGATCAAGGCCAACTCCGGTCTGTCCGACGAAGAGATCGAAAAAATGGTGCGTGACGCCGAGGCCAATGCCGAGGAAGACCGCAAGTTCGAAGAGCTGGCCGCTGCCCGCAACCAGGGTGATGCGCTGGTTCACTCGACCCGCAAGATGGTCGCTGACGCCGGTGACAAGGTCACTGCCGAAGAGAAGACTGCCATCGAAGCGGCCGTGGTTGCCCTGGAAGCCGCTGTGAAAGGCGACGACAAGGCTGCCATCGATGCCAAGGTCGAAGAGCTGTCCAAGGTCTCCGCGCCGGTAGCCCAGAAGATGTACGCCGAGCAGTCGGCCGAACAGCCTCAGGGCGGCGCTCAGCAGGCCGAGCCGGAAGCCAAGCACGATGACGTGGTTGACGCCGAGTTCGAAGAAGTGAAAGGCGACGACAAGAAGTAATCGTTGCATGTTGTCGGCCAGCCCACCGCCGTTTGGCGGTGAGCTGGTAGGATGTCGCCGCGCGGGGGCTTGCTCCCGCGTTGGCGTATCTGGAATTCGAGAATTTTTACAGCATTTGTCTGGGCCGCATCGGGTCTTCAGGCGGGTGCTGACGGCGCGGCGCGGATGCCGAACGCCCAACAAGGTGCAAATGACCTATGTCCAAGCGTGATTATTATGAGGTCCTGGGTGTCGAGCGCGGCGCCAGTGAAGCAGACCTGAAAAAGGCTTATCGCCGCCTGGCGATGAAGTACCACCCGGACCGCAACCCGGGCGATAAAGAGTCCGAAGACAAGTTCAAGGAGGCCAACGAGGCCTACGAAGTACTGTCTGACGCGAGCAAGCGGGCGGCGTTCGACCAGTATGGTCACGCCGGCGTCGACCCGAGCATGGGTGGCGGCGGTGCAGGCTTCGGTGGCGCCAACTTCTCCGACATCTTTGGCGATGTGTTCAGTGACTTCTTCGGTGGTGGTCGTGGCGGTGGTCGTGGTGGTGCTTCGCGCGGCAGTGACCTGCGCTACACCCTGGAGCTGAACCTGGAAGAAGCCGTGCGCGGCACCACGGTCAGCATTCGGGTGCCGACCCTGGTCAACTGCCAGCCTTGTGACGGCAGCGGTGCGAAGAAGGGTTCGACCCCGTCGACCTGCCCGACGTGCGGCGGTATCGGCCAGGTGCGCATGCAGCAGGGCTTCTTCTCGGTGCAGCAGACCTGCCCGCGCTGCCATGGCCAGGGCAAGATCATCACCGACCCTTGCGGTTCTTGCCACGGTGAAGGCCGTGTCGAGGAATACAAGACCCTGTCGGTCAAGGTGCCGGCCGGCGTCGACACTGGCGACCGCATCCGTCTGTCCGGCGAAGGCGAGGCAGGCACCCATGGTGGCCCGACCGGCGACCTTTACGTGGTGATCAACGTGCGTGAGCACGAGATTTTCCAGCGTGACGGCAAGCACCTGTATTGCGAAGTGCCTATCAGCTATACCGATGCCGCTCTGGGTGGCGAGCTGGAAGTGCCGACCCTCGATGGTCGTGTGAAGCTGAAGATCCCGGAAGGCACGCAGACCGGCAAGCAGTTCCGCTTGCGTGGCAAGGGTGTGGCACCGGTGCGTGGTGGTGGTGCGGGTGACCTGCTGTGCCGCGTTGCGGTCGAGACCCCGGTCAACCTCAGCCGTCGCCAGCGTGAACTGCTCGAAGAGCTGCGCGACTCGCTCGAAGGCGACAGCTCCCACTCGCCCAAGGCCAATGGCTGGTTCGATGGCGTGAAGCGCTTCTTCGGCGATCTCTGACAAGGAACAGGCTATGCGACGTATTGCAGTGATGGGCGCGGCTGGGCGGATGGGCAAGACCCTGATCGAAGCCGTGCAGCAAACCCCGGGTGCCGGGCTGACGGCGGCGATCGACCGCCCGGACAGCTCGCTGGTCGGTGCGGATGCCGGTGAGTTGGCGGCGCTCGGTCGGATCGGCGTGCTGTTGTCGGATGACCTGGCCAAGGTTGCCGACGAATTCGACGTGCTGATCGACTTCACTCACCCTTCGGTGACCCTGAAGAACCTGGCGTTCTGCCGCAAGCATGGCAAGGCGATGATCATCGGCACCACCGGTTTCACCAGCGAGGAGAAGCAGTTGCTGGCCGAGGCAGGCAAGGACATCCCGATCGTCTTCGCCGCCAACTTCAGCGTAGGCGTCAACCTCAGCCTGAAGTTGCTGGACATGGCGGCGCGTGTGCTGGGCGATGATGTCGACATCGAGATCATCGAGGCGCACCACCGCCACAAGGTCGACGCGCCGTCAGGCACTGCGCTGCGCATGGGTGAGGTGGTTGCCAATGCCCTGGGCCGTGATCTGCAGGAAGTGGCGGTGTATGGTCGTGAGGGCCAGACGGGCGCGCGTGATCGCAAGACCATCGGCTTTGCCACCGTGCGTGCCGGCGATGTGGTCGGTGACCACACCGTGCTGTTCGCCGCTGAAGGTGAGCGCCTGGAAATCACCCACAAGGCTTCCAGCCGCATGACCTTCGCCAAGGGTGCGGTGCGTGCCGCGCTGTGGCTGGATGGGCGCGAGGCGGGCTTGTACGACATGCAGGATGTGCTGGAGCTGCGTTAAGCCGTTCCCTCGGGGTACATGTGATCCCTGGTAGGAGCGGCCTTGTGTCGCGAAAGGACTGCGCAGCAGTCCCAGCTTTCTGCGGCGCTGCCGAGATCCCTGGGGCCGCTTTGCGACCCTTTCGCGACACAAGGCCGCTCCTACGCGCGTGTTCATTGCCCAAGAAGGTCAGTCTGTCGCAATCATGTGTTTTAGAGGCACATTTGCGGTAGACCAAAAAAGCACTTTTCTGTAAGCTACAGCTTTAGTGTGTCCACTAAAAGCGCGCAGCGAATTGAATTCAGCACATAGAAGCGGGGTGACGTGTCCATACGTCACTCCGCTTTTTTGCAACCTGCGATCGCCCTTTCATGCTTGATTTACGGGAGGTCTTCTTGACAAAGCCAGCCATACTCGCCCTTGCCGACGGCAGTATTTTTCGCGGTGAAGCCATCGGAGCCGACGGTCAGACCGTTGGTGAGGTGGTGTTCAACACCGCTATGACCGGCTACCAGGAAATCCTTACAGACCCTTCCTACGCGCAGCAAATCGTTACTCTGACCTACCCGCACATTGGCAACACCGGTACCACCCCGGAAGACGCCGAGTCGAACCGTGTCTGGTCCGCTGGCCTGGTCATCCGTGACCTGCCGCTGCTGGCCAGCAACTGGCGTAACACCCAGTCGCTGCCTGACTACCTCAAGGCCAACAATGTCGTTGCCATCGCCGGCATCGACACCCGTCGCCTGACCCGTATCCTGCGTGAAAAGGGCGCTCAGAACGGCTGCATCCTCGCCGGTGACAACATCAGCGAAGAAGCCGCCATCGCCGCTGCCCGCGCCTTCCCTGGCCTCAAGGGCATGGACCTGGCCAAGGTCGTTTCCACCAAGGAGCGTTACGAGTGGCGCTCCAGCGTGTGGGAGCTGAAAACCGACAGCCACCCGACCCTGGAAGCTTCCGAGCTGCCGTACCACGTTGTTGCCTTCGACTACGGCGTCAAGCTGAACATCCTGCGCATGCTGGTCGCCCGTGGCTGCCGCGTGACCGTGGTGCCTGCCCAGACCCCGGCCAGTGAAGTGCTCGCGCTCAACCCCGATGGTGTGTTCCTGTCCAACGGCCCTGGTGATCCGGAGCCATGCGACTACGCGATCCAGGCGATCAAAGAGATCCTCGACACCGATATTCCGGTGTTCGGCATCTGCCTGGGCCACCAGCTGCTGGCGCTGGCCTCTGGCGCCAAGACCGTGAAAATGGGCCACGGTCACCATGGTGCCAACCACCCGGTCCAGGATCTGGACACCGGTGTGGTCATGATCACCAGCCAGAACCACGGTTTCGCCGTAGACGAAGCCACCCTGCCGGGTAACGTCCGCGCCATCCACAAGTCGCTGTTCGACGGCACCCTGCAGGGTATCGAGCGTACCGACAAGAGCGCGTTCAGCTTCCAGGGCCACCCTGAAGCGAGCCCGGGCCCGACCGACGTCGCGCCACTGTTCGATCGTTTCACCGATGCCATGGCCAAGCGCCGCTGAGCATCCTGCTTCAAGGCCCCGGGCCGGCACCTGCCGCGCCCGGAAGCGCCTGACCCAGATTGTTCAAAGCGGCTTGCCGACTGACCCCGGATTTGAGTGACCACCATGCCAAAACGTACAGACATCAAAAGCATCCTGATTCTCGGCGCTGGCCCGATCGTGATCGGCCAGGCCTGCGAATTCGACTACTCCGGCGCCCAGGCCTGTAAAGCCCTGCGCGAGGAAGGTTTCCGCGTCATCCTGGTGAACTCCAACCCAGCCACCATCATGACCGACCCGGCCATGGCCGACGCCACCTACATCGAGCCGATCAAGTGGCAGTCGGTGGCCAAGATCATCGAAAAAGAACGCCCGGACGCCGTATTGCCGACCATGGGTGGCCAGACCGCACTGAACTGCGCCCTGGACCTGGAGCGCCACGGCGTTCTGGAGAAGTTCGGCGTAGAGATGATCGGTGCCAACGCCGACACCATCGACAAGGCCGAAGACCGCTCGCGCTTCGACAAGGCCATGAAGGACATCGGCCTGGAGTGCCCGCGCTCCGGTATCGCCCACAGCATGGAAGAGGCCAATGCGGTCCTTGAGAAGCTTGGCTTCCCATGCATCATCCGCCCGTCGTTCACCATGGGTGGCACAGGTGGTGGTATCGCTTACAACCGTGAAGAGTTCGAAGAAATCTGCACCCGTGGTCTGGACCTGTCGCCGACCAAAGAGCTGCTGATCGACGAATCGCTGATCGGCTGGAAAGAGTACGAGATGGAAGTGGTCCGCGACAAAAAGGACAACTGCATCATCGTCTGCTCGATCGAAAACTTCGACCCGATGGGCGTGCACACCGGTGACTCGATCACCGTTGCTCCAGCGCAGACCCTGACCGACAAGGAATACCAGATCATGCGCAACGCCTCGCTGGCGGTGCTGCGTGAAATTGGCGTTGAAACCGGCGGTTCCAACGTGCAGTTCGGTATCTGCCCGAACACCGGCCGCATGGTCGTGATCGAGATGAACCCGCGTGTTTCGCGTTCCTCGGCGCTGGCTTCCAAGGCAACTGGCTTCCCGATCGCCAAGATCGCCGCCAAGCTGGCCATTGGTTACACCCTTGACGAACTGCAGAACGACATCACTGGCGGCCGTACTCCGGCGTCCTTCGAGCCGTCGATCGACTACGTCGTCACCAAGCTGCCACGCTTCGCCTTCGAGAAATTCCCGAAAGCCGACGCCCGCCTGACCACCCAGATGAAGTCCGTGGGTGAAGTCATGGCCATCGGCCGTACCTTCCAGGAATCCCTGCAGAAAGCCCTGCGCGGCCTGGAAGTCGGTGCTTGCGGTCTTGACCCTAAAGTCGACCTGGCCAGCCCGGAAGCCGCCGGCATCCTCAAGCGCGAGCTGACCGTGCCGGGTGCCGAGCGCATCTGGTACGTGGCTGACGCCATGCGTTCGGGTATGACCTGCGAAGAGATCTTCGCCCTGACCGGCATCGACATGTGGTTCCTGGTTCAGATGGAAGACCTGATCAAGGAAGAAGAGAAGGTCAAGACCCTGGCCCTGTCGGCGATCGACAAGGACTACATGCTGCGCCTCAAGCGCAAGGGCTTCTCGGACCAGCGTCTGGCCAAGCTGCTCGGCATCACCGACAAGAACCTGCGCCGTCACCGCCACAAGCTGGAAGTGTTCCCGGTGTACAAGCGCGTCGACACCTGCGCTGCCGAGTTCGCCACCGACACCGCCTACCTGTACTCCACCTACGAGGAAGAGTGCGAGGCCAACCCGTCGACCCGCGACAAGATCATGATCCTGGGTGGCGGCCCTAACCGTATCGGTCAAGGCATCGAGTTCGACTATTGCTGCGTACACGCGGCACTGGCACTGCGTGAAGACGGTTACGAGACCATCATGGTCAACTGCAACCCGGAAACCGTCTCCACCGACTACGACACCTCCGACCGCCTGTACTTCGAGCCGTTGACCCTGGAAGACGTGCTGGAAGTCTGCCGCGTCGAGAAGCCCAAGGGCGTCATCGTCCACTACGGCGGCCAGACCCCGCTGAAACTGGCTCGCGCCCTGGAAGAGGCCGGCGTACCGATCATCGGTACCAGCCCGGACGCCATCGACCGTGCCGAAGACCGTGAGCGCTTCCAGCAGATGGTTCAGCGCCTGAACCTGCTGCAGCCGCCAAACGCTACCGTGCGCAGCGAAGAAGAAGCCATCCGTGCCGCGGGCGGTATCGGTTACCCGCTGGTGGTGCGCCCTTCCTACGTACTGGGCGGCCGTGCGATGGAGATCGTCTACGAACTGGACGAGCTCAAGCGCTACCTGCGTGAAGCCGTGCAAGTGTCCAACGACAGCCCGGTACTGCTGGACCACTTCCTCAACTGCGCCATCGAGATGGACGTGGATGCGGTCTGCGACGGCACCGACGTGGTGATCGGCGCGATCATGCAGCACATCGAGCAGGCCGGCGTTCACTCCGGTGACTCGGCGTGCTCGCTGCCGCCTTACTCGCTGAGCAAGGACGTGCAGGACCAGGTTCGCGACCAGGTACGCAAGATGGCCCTGGAGCTGGGCGTGGTTGGCCTGATGAACGTGCAGTTGGCCTTGCAGGGCGACAAGATCTACGTGATCGAAGTCAACCCGCGCGCCTCGCGTACCGTGCCGTTCGTGTCCAAGTGCATCGGCACTTCCCTGGCGATGATCGCTGCCCGCGTCATGGCTGGCAAAACCCTGAAAGAGCTGGGCTTCACCCAGGAAATCATCCCGAACTTCTACAGCGTCAAGGAAGCCGTCTTCCCGTTCGCCAAGTTCCCGGGGGTTGACCCGATCCTCGGCCCTGAGATGAAATCGACCGGTGAAGTCATGGGTGTCGGTGACAGCTTCGGTGAAGCGTTCGCCAAGGCTCAGATGGGTGCCAGCGAAGTACTGCCAACGGGCGGTACCGCGTTCATCAGCGTACGTGACGACGACAAGCCGCAAGTGGCTGGAGTTGCCCGTGACCTGATCGCCCTGGGCTTCGAAGTGGTCGCTACTGCAGGTACCGCCAAGGTCATCGAGGCGGCTGGCCTGAAAGTGCGCCGCGTGAACAAGGTGACCGAAGGCCGTCCGCACGTGGTCGACATGATCAAGAACGACGAAGTGTCGTTGATCATCAACACCACCGAAGGCCGTCAGTCGATTGCCGATTCCTATTCGATTCGTCGCAATGCGTTGCAGCACAAGATTTACTGCACCACGACCATTGCGGCTGGTGAAGCCATCTGCGAAGCGCTGAAATTCGGCCCTGAAAAGACCGTTCGTCGCTTGCAGGATCTGCATGCAGGACTTAAAGCATGAGCATTACCAAGTATCCGATGACCGTTCAGGGCGCTCGCGCCCTGGAAGAGGAGCACCTGTTCCTGAGCAAGACCGAGCGCCCGCGCCTGAGCCAGGCCATTGGCGAAGCGCGCGAACTGGGCGACCTCAAGGAAAATGCCGAATACCATGCCGCCCGTGAGGAGCAGGGCATGGTCGAGGCGCGTATCCGCGACATCGAAGGCCGTCTGCAGAACTCGGTAGTGATCGACGTGACCACTATCCCTCACACCGGCAAAGTGATTTTCGGCACCACTGTGGTGCTGGCCAACACTGAAACCGATGAAGAGGTGAGCTACCAGATCGTTGGTGAGGATGAAGCCGACGTGAAGCAAGGCAAGCTCTCGAGCGGCGCACCGATCGCCCGTGCCATCATCGGCAAGGAAGAAGGTGATACTGTCGTCGTCAAGACGCCAAGCGGCTCGGTCGAGTACGAGATTGTCGAAGTCAAGCACATCTGACCGGCGCCTGCGGGCGCCATCCCTTGAGGGGATCCTCTGGCAACTGGCCCAGGTTTTCTGGGTCGGTGGCCTTTGGGTGTTCCATGTTGGGCTGGTGCCTGCGCTCAAGGTCAGTGGCCTGGCACCTTTGCTGGTACAGGATATCGCCGGGCAGATTGACCGTTGGTTGATTGGCGTGGCGTTGCTCGGGCTGCTGACGCAGCTGGCAGTACTGGCGAGGGTCGATGGCCTGGCGGCCTGGTGGCGGCAATTTCGTGGCCAGATGCTGTTGCTCGGCTTTGCGGCCTGCGTGGGGTATTACACCTTGCGCTATGGCATCTCGGTCGGCGAGCGCTGGCAGATGTTCTGTTTTCTGGTTCTGGGTTTTTCCGGCATCGTGCTGGTGGCTCAACCGGTACCGGTCAGGGCGCGCCAAGCGCGCCACTGATCGGCGCCACCGTTACTTGTAGCGGTGGATGTTGGACAGCTGTTTGTTCGGCTGTGGGTTCTTGCGGTAGATCAGCGCTTTCTTGCCGATGGTCTGCACCAGCTCGGCGCGGCCGGCCTTGCACAGCTCTGCGATGGTCTCGGCGCGCTCTTCGCGATCTTCCGAGCGAATTTCGACCTTGATCAGCTCGTGGTCGACCAGTGCGCGCTCCAGTTCGGCGATCACGCCTTCATTCAAACCGTTGCCAGCAACGATCAGGACCGGTTTCAGGTCATGACCAATGGATTTGTATTGCTTCTTCTGCTCGTTATTGAGCGGCATAATCTGACCCTTTCCGTCTGATTCTGTAAAATTGACGGGCATTTTACCCGAGGGCCTGTGGCTCCGCCCAGTCAAACACGACGCATATCATCGAGGTGCCCCGTGGTACAACGTTCCAAAAGCAGCGCTAACTGGCTGCGAGAGCATTTTAACGACCCTTTTGTTAAGCAGGCACAGAAGGATGGCTACCGCTCGCGTGCGAGCTACAAACTGCTGGAGATCCAGGAGAAAGACCGCCTGATCCGCCCAGGCATGAGCGTGATCGACCTGGGCGCGGCGCCGGGTGGCTGGTCGCAGGTGACCAGTCGTCTGATTGGTGGCCAGGGCCGTCTGATCGCTTCGGACATTCTGGAAATGGACTCGATCCCGGACGTTACCTTCATTCAGGGCGACTTCACCCAGGATGAGGTCCTGCAGCAGATCCTCGATGCGGTCGGTGATTCGCACGTAGACCTTGTGATTTCCGACATGGCCCCCAATATGAGTGGTACGCCTGAGGTGGACATGCCGCGCGCCATGTTCCTCTGTGAGTTGGCCCTGGACCTGGCAACCCGTGTGCTCAAGCCCGGCGGTGATTTTCTGATCAAGATTTTCCAGGGCGAAGGCTTTGACATGTACCTGAAGGATGTGCGCACCAAGTTCGACAAGGTGCAGATGCGCAAGCCGTCCTCTTCACGGGATCGCTCGCGTGAACAGTACCTGTTGGGTAAGGGTTTCAAGGGCGCTTGAATGGCGTGCTGCGGGGTGGTCGATAGTTATTTCCAATCGGCCGCCCCGTCTGGATTGTCCGAACTTCGTGTAGTCTAGATTTCACAAAGGGTTACAGACGGTGCCTGCGGTTGCGTAGGTAATGTAGTAAGTTAGGGCGATGAATATCATGCGAGGCACGGCTGCGTCGTGCGCCGGCCTCAGAGGGTAGCGAATTGAACGACATGGCAAAGAATCTGATCCTGTGGTTGATCATCGCAGCTGTCCTGGTGACAGTGATGAACAACTTCTCCAGCCCTAACGAGCCGCAGACCCTCAACTACTCCGACTTCATCCAGCAGGTCAAGGATGGCAAGGTCGAGCGTGTGACCGTCGACGGCTACATCATTACCGGCAAGCGCGCCGACGGCGACAGCTTCAAGACCGTTCGCCCGGCCATTACCGATAACGGCCTGATCGGCGACCTGGTCGACAATAACGTGGTCGTCGAAGGCAAGCAGCCCGAGCAGCAGAGCATCTGGACTCAGCTGCTGGTGGCGAGCTTCCCGATCCTGGTGATCATTGCCGTGTTCATGTTCTTCATGCGCCAGATGCAGGGCGGTGCAGGTGGCAAGGGCGGGCCGATGAGCTTCGGCAAGAGCAAGGCGCGCCTGCTTTCCGAAGACCAGGTCAAGACCACTTTGGCTGACGTTGCAGGTTGCGACGAGGCCAAGGAAGAAGTCGGCGAGCTGGTCGAGTTCCTGCGCGACCCGGGCAAGTTCCAGCGTCTGGGTGGCCGCATCCCGCGTGGCGTGCTGATGGTCGGCCCGCCGGGTACCGGTAAGACCTTGCTGGCCAAGGCCATTGCCGGCGAAGCCAAGGTGCCTTTCTTCACCATTTCCGGTTCGGACTTCGTCGAGATGTTCGTCGGTGTGGGTGCCAGCCGTGTGCGCGACATGTTCGAGCAGGCCAAAAAGCACGCCCCATGCATTATCTTCATCGACGAGATCGACGCCGTTGGTCGCCACCGTGGCGCCGGCATGGGCGGTGGTCACGACGAGCGTGAGCAGACCCTCAACCAGTTGCTGGTCGAGATGGACGGCTTTGAAATGAACGATGGCATCATCGTCATTGCTGCCACCAACCGTCCGGACGTACTGGACCCGGCCCTGCTGCGTCCTGGCCGCTTCGACCGCCAGGTGGTGGTCGGCCTGCCAGACATCCGTGGTCGTGAGCAGATCCTCAAGGTTCACATGCGCAAGGTTCCGATCGGCGAGAACGTCAATCCGGCAGTCATTGCCCGTGGTACTCCAGGCTTCTCCGGTGCTGACCTTGCCAACCTGGTCAACGAAGCTTCGCTGTTCGCTGCGCGCTCCAACAAGCGCCTGGTCGAGATGAAAGAGTTCGAACTGGCCAAAGACAAGATCATGATGGGCGCCGAGCGCAAGACCATGGTCATGTCCGAGAAGGAAAAACAGAACACCGCTTACCACGAGGCCGGTCACGCCATCGTTGGTCGCCTGGTGCCTGAGCATGACCCGGTTTACAAGGTTTCGATCATCCCGCGCGGTCGCGCCCTGGGTGTGACCATGTTCCTGCCCGAGGAAGACCGTTACAGCCTGTCCAAGCGTGCTCTGATCAGCCAGATCTGCTCGCTGTACGGTGGCCGTATCGCCGAGGAAATGACCTTGGGCTTCGACGGTGTTACCACCGGTGCCTCGAACGACATCATGCGTGCCAGCCAGATTGCTCGGAACATGGTCACCAAGTGGGGCCTGTCCGAGAAGCTCGGCCCGCTGATGTATGCCGAAGAAGAGGGCGAGGTTTTCCTCGGCCGCAGCGCCGGCAGCCAGCACGCCAGTGTTTCTGGCGAAACGGCCAAGCTGATCGACTCGGAAGTGCGCAGCATCATCGACCAGTGCTACGCCACTGCCAAGCAGCTGCTGACCGACAACCGCGACAAGCTCGATGCCATGGCCGAAGCGCTGATGAAGTACGAGACCATCGACGCCGACCAGATCGACGACATCATGTCCGGTCGTACGCCTCGCGAACCGCGTGACTGGGATGACGACAAGACTTCGGGCACGCCTGCTGCCCAGAATGATCGCCCTGAATCGCCGATCGGCGGCCCAGCGGCTCAACACTAAGGGCATCTATGAGCTCTAAGCTGTACCCGACCCGGTTGCCTTGCGGCAACCGGGTTCTTGATTTGTCCCGTACCCATGTCATGGGTATCCTCAATATCACCCCCGATTCCTTCTCTGATGGCGGGCGCTTCAGTCAGCGCGACGAGGCCCTACGTCATGCAGAAGCCATGGTTGCGGCGGGCGCGACGCTGATCGACATCGGCGGCGAATCGACGCGCCCCGGCGCCCGTGCGGTCTCGGTGACCGAGGAGCTCGAGCGTGTGGCGCCGATGGTCGAGGCAATCAACAGTCGCCTTGATGTGGTCATTTCGGTCGATACCTCAACGCCTGCCGTCATGCGTGAGTCGGCTCGCCTCGGTGCTGGCCTGATCAACGACGTGCGTGCGCTGGAGCGTGATGGCGCCCTCGATGCCGCTGCAGATACCGGGCTGCCGGTGTGCCTGATGCACATGCGCGGCGAGCCGGGGAACATGCAGGACGACCCGCATTACGAGGATGTGACCGCCGATGTAACGCGCTATCTTGAACAGCGGATGGCGGCTTGCGCAGCAGCGGGTATCGGTGCCGAACGCATCATCCTCGACCCGGGTTTCGGGTTCGCCAAGACACTGGCGCATAACCTGAGCCTGTTCAAGCATATGGAAGCACTTTACAGTCTCGGGCGCCCGTTGCTGGTGGGTGTTTCACGCAAGAGCATGATCGGCCTGACGCTGGATCGTCCGGTTGGTGAGCGGCTGTACGGCAGCCTGGCGCTGGCGGCCTTGGCCATGACCAAGGGTGCCAGCATTCTGCGCGTCCATGATGTGGCCGAGACCGCCGATGTGGTGCGCATGATTGCTGCGGTACAGAACGCCGAATAAGAACATTGGAGTCCCTATGAGCAGAAAATACTTTGGTACCGACGGCATCCGTGGCCGCGTCGGCGAATACCCGATCACCCCTGACTTCATGCTGAAGCTGGGCTGGGCGGCGGGCATGGCCTTCCGCAAGCAGGGTAACTGCCGCGTGTTGGTGGGCAAGGACACGCGCATTTCCGGTTACATGTTCGAGTCCGCGCTCGAGGCGGGCCTTTCTGCTGCAGGTGCTGACGTCTTGCTGCTCGGGCCGATGCCTACCCCGGCCATCGCCTACCTGACCCGTACCTTCCATGCTGAAGCGGGTATCGTCATCAGTGCTTCGCACAACCCGCACGATGACAACGGTATCAAGTTCTTCTCAGGCCAGGGCACCAAGCTGCCCGACGAAATCGAGCTGATGATCGAGGAGCTTCTTGACCAGCCGATGACGGTGGTCGGCTCGAGCAAGTTGGGCAAGGTCTCGCGCATCAACGATGCCGCTGGCCGCTACATCGAGTTTTGCAAGAGCAGTGTGCCGTCCAGCACCGGCTTCGAAGGGCTCAAGCTGGTCGTCGACTGCGCCCATGGCGCCACCTACAAAGTCGCGCCGAGCGTGTTCCGTGAGCTGGGTGCCGAAGTGACGGTGCTGCATGCGCAGCCTGACGGCCTGAACATCAACGAAAGCTGCGGCTCGACCCACATCGAGTCGCTGCAGGCGGCAGTGCTGGTCGGTCACGCCGACTTGGGCATCGCCTTCGACGGTGATGGTGACCGGGTGTTGATGGTCGATCATACCGGCGCGATCGTCGATGGCGACGAGCTGCTGTTCATCATCGCCCGGGACCTGCACGAGCGGGGCAAGCTGCAGGGCGGGGTGGTCGGTACGCTGATGAGTAACCTGGGCCTGGAGCTTGCACTCAAGGACCTGGACATTCCTTTCGTGCGGGCCAAGGTTGGCGACCGCTACGTCATGGCCGAGCTGCTGGAGCGCGGCTGGCTGGTGGGGGGTGAAAACTCCGGGCATGTCGTGTGCTGCAACCACACCACCACCGGTGATGCGATCATTGCCGCACTGCAGGTACTGCTGGCGCTCAAGCGCCGCGGCGAGACCCTGGCGCAGGCTCGCCAGGCCTTGCGCAAGTGCCCGCAGGTGTTGATCAATGTTCGTTTCGGCGCCAGCAAGGTCGACCCCCTGGAGCATCCGGCTGTCAAGGAGGCCAGTGCCAAGGTTACCGAGGACATGGCGGGGCGTGGGCGTGTGCTGTTGCGCAAGTCGGGCACCGAGCCGTTGGTGCGGGTGATGGTTGAAGGTGACGATGAAAGCCAGGTGCGCACGCATGCCGAAGCCCTGGCCAAACTGGTCGCTGAAGTTTGTGTCTGAATTGGGCTTGCCAGCGCAGATCTGGTTGGGTAAGATCTGCGCCCACTTTGACCGACGAGGTAAAGCATGCGTCGCCCCATGGTAGCTGGTAACTGGAAGATGCACGGTACCCGCGCCAGCGTCGCTGAGCTGACTCAGGGCTTGGGCAATATGCTCATTCCCGAAGGTATCGAAGTCGCGGTTTTTCCTCCGGCCCTGTTCATCAATGAAGTCATTGATGGCCTGAAAGGCAAAGGAATCATCGTTGGAGCACAGAATTCTGCAGTACAGCCCGAACAGGGTGCGCTGACTGGTGAAGTTGCACCGAGTCAGTTGGCTGAAGTGGGTTGCAAGTTGGTGTTGATTGGTCACTCCGAACGTCGCCAGGTTATCGGTGAAAGTGAAGAAGTGCTTAATCGCAAGTTTGCAGCTGCTCAGAAAAGTGGTTTGACGCCGGTGCTCTGCATAGGGGAAACTCTACAAGAGCGCGAAGCAGGCAAGACGCTTGAAGTTGTAGGGCGTCAACTAAGCAGTGTTATCGACGCGTTCGGTATTGCCGCTTTTGCCAATGCAGTAATTGCCTATGAGCCTGTATGGGCCATCGGTACAGGTTTGACGGCCTCGCCGCAGCAAGCTCAGGATGTGCATGCAGCCATCCGTAAGCAGTTGGCAGCGAAGGACGCCGAAGTTGCGCAGAATGTGCAGCTTCTCTACGGCGGTAGCGTGAAGGCGGCCAATGCGGCCGAACTGTTCGGCATGCCGGATATTGATGGGGGGCTCATTGGTGGAGCATCCCTGAACGCAGACGAATTCGGTGCAATTTGTCGCGCCGCAGGAAACTGAACAAATGCTGGAAACAGTCATCGTTGTTTTTCATCTGTTGGCAGCGCTGTCGCTTGTAGTGCTGGTGCTGTTGCAACAGGGTAAGGGTGCGGAAGCAGGTGCATCTTTCGGCGCAGGTGCTTCAAATACTGTGTTCGGAAGCCAAGGTTCTGCTACCTTCCTGAGTAAATTCACTGCTATACTTGCTGCCACTTTCTTTTTGACAGCACTTGGGTTAGGATACTTCGCCAAGCAACAAGCTCACCAGCTTGGTCAGGCGGGACTTCCGGATCCAGCGGTGTTGGAAGTAAAGCAGCCAAAGCCGGCAGTAAATGATGATGTACCGGTGCTCCAGGAGCAGAAGAGCGAAACCACCCCAGCGGGTGACGTACCTCCTCCAGCCGAAGAGCAGAAGTAACGGGTTTCAAGAAGTAATATTGCCGAGGTGGTGGAATTGGTAGACACGCAACCTTGAGGTGGTTGTGCCCATAGGGTGTAGGGGTTCGAGTCCCCTTCTCGGTACCAATTAAAGCTTGAGAGCCCGCTTTAGCGGGCTTTCTTGCAGGTGGAGGTTAGATTGACCCAGCGACGGGTTCAGTCTTATACTTTCGCCCCAGCTTTGTCGCGGGGTGGAGCAGCTTGGTAGCTCGTCGGGCTCATAACCCGAAGGTCGTTGGTTCAAATCCAGCCCCCGCAACCAGCTTCAGCGGAGCCCCTTTTCAGGGGCTTTTTGCTAGCCGAACAGTTTACGGCGTCGTTGTCCAACGGCGCTTTCAGGGATGGGCGCTTCGCCCATTTTTTATTTGCACAGCATGCACGAGGGGGTTCAGGTGTCGAGCAAGCTAGAACAGTTGCAGGCCTTGTTGGCCCCGGTGGTCGAGGGTCTGGGCTATCAATGCTGGGGGATCGAGTACGTTTCCCAGGGTAAGCATTCGGTATTGCGCATCTATATCGACAAGGAAGGCGGCATTCTGGTGGAGGACTGTGAAGCGGTCAGCCGTCAGGCCAGCGCCATTCTTGATGTGGAAGATCCGATCAGCAGTGAATATACCCTTGAGGTGTCCTCTCCAGGCATGGATCGCCCGCTGTTCACGCTGGAACAGTTTGCCTCGCATGCCGGCGAACAAGTGAAGATCAAGCTGCGTACGCCCTTCGAGGGTCGTCGTAACTTCCAGGGCCTTCTCCGCGGTGTGGAGGAGCAGGATGTGGTGGTCCAGGTGGACAGTCATGAGTTCCTGTTGCCGATCGACTCGATCGACAAGGCCAATATTATTCCCAGTTTTGACTGAGACGTGCCGGGCCCGGCGGACTATCCGGGCCCAATGGCTTGCGCAAGGCGAGGCGTACGATGAGCAAAGAAGTACTGCTGGTTGTTGAATCGGTATCCAACGAAAAAGGTGTACCGCCCGGCGTCATTTTCGAAGCGCTGGAAGTGGCCTTGGCTACTGCAACCAAAAAACGTTTTGAAGACGAAGTCGACCTGCGTGTGGAAATCAACCGCCACACCGGTAGCTACGAGACCTTCCGTCGCTGGACCGTGGTCGACGAAGCCGATCTGGACGATCCGGCAATCGAGACCTGGCTGGCCAAGATCCACGAGACTCACCCTGAAGCCAAGGTGGGTGACGTGATCGAGGAGAAGATCGAGTCCATCGAATTCGGTCGTATCGCCGCCCAGACCGCCAAGCAGGTCATCGTGCAGAAGGTCCGTGAGGCCGAGCGCGCCCAGGTGGTCGATGCCTACCGCGAACGCGTTGGCGAGATCATCTCCGGTACTGTCAAGAAGGTTACCCGCGACAACGTCATCGTCGACCTGGGCAACAACGCCGAGGCGCTGCTGGCTCGCGAAGACATCATTCCACGTGAGACCTTCCGGGTTGGCGTGCGCTTGCGTGCGCTGCTCAAGGAAATCCGCACCGAGAACCGCGGTCCGCAGCTGATCCTGTCGCGCACCGCGCCACAGATGCTGATCGAACTGTTCCGCATCGAAGTGCCGGAAATCGCAGAAGGCCTCATTGAAGTCATGGCCGCTTCCCGTGATCCGGGATCGCGTGCCAAGATCGCCGTCCGCTCCAAGGACAAGCGCATCGACCCGCAGGGTGCCTGTATCGGCATGCGCGGTTCGCGCGTCCAGGCCGTATCCGGCGAGCTGGGTGGCGAGCGTGTGGATATCGTCCTGTGGGACGAGAACCCGGCGCAATTTGTCATCAACGCCATGTCGCCGGCTGAAGTCGCGGCGATCATCGTTGACGAAGATGCCCATGCCATGGACATCGCCGTTGCCGAGGACAACCTGGCCCAGGCCATTGGCCGTGGTGGTCAGAACGTTCGCCTGGCCAGTCAGTTGACCGGCTGGACCCTGAACGTGATGACCGAGAAGGACATCCAGGCCAAGCAGCAGGCGGAAACCGGTGACATCCTGCGCAACTTCATCGAGGAACTGGAAGTCGACGAGGAGCTGGCCCAAGTGCTGGTCGACGAAGGCTTTACCAGCCTTGAAGAAATTGCCTACGTACCGTTGGAAGAAATGCTCAACATCGATGGCTTTGACGAGGATATCGTCAATGAGCTCCGCGCTCGAGCCAAGGACCGTTTGTTGACCAAGGCCATCGCTACCGAAGAAAAACTGGCAGACGCCCATCCGGCCGAAGACCTGCTCTCCCTTGAGGGCATGGACAAGGACCTGGCGGCGGAACTGGCGGTGCGCGGCGTGGTTAACCGCGAAGACCTGGCCGAGCAGTCGATTGACGACCTGCTCGACATCGACGGCATCGACCAAGAGCGTGCCGGCAAGTTGATCATGGCCGCCCGAGCCCACTGGTTCGAGTAATTAGGCGCGGCCTGAGGAGAGAAGTGCATGACGCAAGTCACGGTGAAAGAACTGGCCCAAGAGGTCGAGGCACCGGTAGAGCGCCTGCTGCAGCAGATGCGTGAGGCAGGTCTGCCGCACACCGACGCCGGTCAGGTAGTGACCGACAATGAGAAGCAGACTCTGCTGACCCATTTGAAGAGCAGCCACAAGAGCAAGGCGGAAGAGCCGCGCAAGATTACCTTGCAGCGCAAGACCACCAGCACCCTGCGTGTCGCCGGTAGCAAAAGCATCAGCGTAGAAGTACGCAAGAAGAAAGTATTCGTTCAGCGCAGCCCTGAAGAGATTCAGGCTGAGCAGAAACGTGAGCAGGACGAGCGCCGTGCGGCTGAAAATGCCGCGCGTGACAAGGTCGACGCCGACGTTCGCCAACGTAACGAAGAGCAGGCTCGTCGCCACGCGACCGCTACTGCTGCCGCTGCGCCGGCTGCCAAGGCCGAGCCGGCACCGGCTGCTGCTGCTCCGGCACCAGCACCGGCCGTCGCTAACGCCCCGGCTTCCGAAGACGCTGCAGCCCGTGCTGCCGAGCGCAAGAAGGACGAGACCCGTCGCAACGAAAGCCGTACTCGCGATGACGACCGTCGCCGTGGCGAGGCGCCACGTGTGTCGATCAAGGTCAAGGTGAAGGAGAAAGAAAAGGCTCCGACCCCTCGTGCCGCTCCGCGCACCACCGACGAAGAGAGCGATGGCGCTCGCCGTGGTCGTGGTGGCAAGGGCAAGCTGAAGAAGCGTAACCAGCATGGCTTCCAGAACCCGACCGGTCCGGTCATCCGTGACGTGACCATCGGCGAGACCATCACCGTCTCGGAACTTGCGCAGCAGATGTCGGTCAAGGCCGCTGAAGTCGTCAAGTTCATGTTCAAGATGGGCACTCCGGTCACCATCAACCAGGTGCTCGACCAGGAAACCGCTCAGCTGATCGCAGAAGAGCTGGGCCACAAGGTCACCCTGGTCAGCGATACCGCCCTGGAAGATTCCCTGGCCGAATCGCTGAAGTTCGAAGGCCAGGCCGAGTCGCGTGCACCGGTCGTTACCGTCATGGGTCACGTTGACCATGGCAAGACCTCGCTGCTCGACTATATCCGTCGTGCCAAGGTTGCCGCTGGCGAAGCCGGTGGTATCACCCAGCACATCGGTGCCTACCACGTGGAAACCGACCGCGGCATGGTCACCTTCCTCGATACCCCAGGCCACGCTGCGTTCACTCAGATGCGTGCCCGTGGTGCCAAGGCGACCGACATCGTCATCCTGGTGGTGGCGGCGGACGATGGCGTGATGCCACAGACCCGTGAAGCCGTTCAGCATGCCAAGGCAGCTGGCGTTCCTCTGGTGGTTGCGGTGAACAAGATCGACAAGCCTGGTGCTGACCTCGATCGCATCCGTAACGAGCTGTCCGTCGAAGGCGTGACCTCCGAGGAATGGGGTGGTGACACGCCGTTCGTCAAGGTTTCGGCGAAGATGGGTACGGGCGTCGACGAACTGCTTGAAGCCGTATTGCTGCAGGCCGAAGTCCTCGAGTTGACGGCCACTCCGACCGCGCCTGGTCGTGGTGTGGTTGTCGAATCGCGCCTGGACAAGGGCCGCGGCCCGGTGGCGACCATCCTGGTTCAGGACGGTACCCTGCGTCAGGGCGACATGGTCCTGTGCGGCTCCAACTATGGCCGCGTGCGTGCCATGCTGGACGAGAACGGCAAGCCTGTTAAGGAAGCCGGCCCGTCGATCCCGGTCGAAATCCTCGGCCTGGATGGCACTCCGGAAGCCGGTGACGAGCTGTCCGTGGTTGCCGACGAGAAGAAGGCCCGCGAGGTTGCACTGTTCCGTCAGGGCAAATACCGCGAGGTCAAGCTGGCCCGTGCTCACGCCGGCAAGCTGGAAAACATCTTCGAGACCATGGGTCAGGAAGAGAAGAAGACCCTCAACATCGTCCTCAAGACCGACGTGCGCGGTTCCCTGGAAGCACTTCAGGGTTCGCTCGGCGGCCTGGGCAACGACGAAGTTCAGGTTCGCGTGATCGGTGGCGGCGTCGGTGGTATCACCGAGAGCGATGCCAACCTGGCGCTGGCGTCCAATGCGGTGCTGTTCGGCTTCAACGTGCGTGCCGATGCCGGTGCGCGCAAGATCGTCGAGCAGGAAGGTCTGGATATGCGTTACTACAACGTGATCTACGACATCATCGAAGACGTCAAGAAGGCCCTGACCGGCATGCTCGGCAGCGATGTTCGCGAGAACATCCTGGGTGTGGCCGAAGTGCGTGACGTGTTCCGTTCGCCGAAGTTCGGCGCCATCGCTGGCTGTATGGTCATCGAGGGTACCGTGTACCGCAACCGTCCGATCCGCGTACTGCGCGACGACGTGGTCATCTTCGAAGGCGAGCTGGAATCGCTGCGTCGTTTCAAGGACGACGCTGCAGAAGTGCGTTCGGGCATGGAGTGCGGTATTGGCGTCAAGAGCTACAACGACGTCAAGGTCGGCGACAAGATCGAAGTCTTCGAGAAAGTCCAGGTTGCTCGTACCCTTTAAGGGCGAGCAGGGTGTCGGCCCCCGCCCCAGGGCGGTGGGCAGCCCCTCAGTAGGTAGCGCCCGGTCAGGCTTCAGCCTGACCGGGCGTTTGCCGCTTTAAGTTACAGGTAGCAAGAATGGCCAAAGAATACAGCCGTACCCAACGTATCGGTGATCAGATGCAGCGCGAGCTGGCAGAACTGATCCGCCGTGAAGTCAAGGACCCACGCGTCGGCCTGGTGACCATCACCGCCGTCGACGTCAGTCGCGACCTGGGCCATGCCAAGGTCTTCATCACCGTCATGGGTGAAGAAACGCCGGACGCAGTGCAGCAGTCGCTCAAGGCGCTGAACAGCGCTGCCAGCTTCCTGCGCCTGCACCTGGGCCGCTCGATGCAGCTGCGCAGCGTGCCGCAGTTGCACTTCCATTTCGATGAGAGCGTCAGCCGTGGTGTCCACCTGTCAGCGCTGATCGAGCGTGCAGTGGCCGAAGACCGCCTGCACAAGGATACCGACGAGCAGGACACCAAGGAGTAACCGGTGGCCCAGGTCAAACGTATCCGCCGCAACGTCAGCGGCATCATCCTGCTCGACAAGCCACTGGGGTTCACCTCCAACGCCGCACTGCAGAAAGTGCGCTGGTTGCTCAACGCGGAAAAGGCTGGCCACACCGGCAGCCTCGACCCGTTGGCCACCGGCGTGCTGCCGCTGTGCTTCGGCGAAGCGACCAAGTTTTCGCAGTACCTGCTCGATTCCGACAAGGGCTACGAAACCGTCATGCAGCTGGGGCAGACTACCAATACTGCCGATGCTGAAGGCGAGGTCCTGCAAACCCGTGAAGTGACCGTTGGTCGTGCCGACATCGAGGCGCTACTGCCACGTTTTCGCGGCCCGATCAGCCAGATACCGCCGATGTACTCGGCGCTCAAGCGTGATGGTCAGCCGCTTTACAAACTGGCACGTGCAGGAGAGGTAGTGGAGCGCGAGGCGCGTTCTGTTACTATTAACCGCTTGGAGTTGCTCGAGTGCGAAGGCACCCGTGCACGGCTGAGCGTAGGATGCAGCAAAGGCACCTATATCCGCACCCTGGTGGAGGATATCGGCGAGGCCCTCGGCTGTGGCGCCTATGTTGCCGAGCTGCGCAGGACCCACGCCGGGCCCTTCGAGCTGGCCCAGACCGTGACCCTCGAGGAACTCGAACAGGCCCACGCCGAAGGCGGCAACGAAGCGCTCGATCGCTTCCTCATGCCTTCGGACAGTGGCCTGCAGGACTGGCCGCTGATCGGCTTGTCCGAACACAGCGCGTTCTACTGGCTGCATGGCCAGGCGGTACGTGCTCCGGACGCGCCGCAATTTGGCATGGTCCGGGTACAGGATCACAATGGTCGTTTCATCGGTATCGGTGAAGTGAGCGAAGACGGGCGTATTGCGCCGCGTCGACTGATTCGGTCGGAATGATCGAAACCGCAGGCTTCGGCTCATGCTGTGGCCTGCGGATACAAGGGTGGCTGTCAGTAGGCACGGTCACACCTTTTTTATTAATACAGGGATTTGTCCCTGGCCTATTGGACCCGCTTGCGGGTTCCGTTATCAGGAGAAGCCACATGGCCCTCAGCGTTGAAGAAAAAGCTCAAATCGTTACCGACTTCCAGCAAGCTGCTGGTGACACTGGTAGCCCGGAAGTTCAGGTCGCTCTGCTGACCGCGAACATCAACAAGCTGCAAGGCCACTTCAAGGCCAACGGTAAAGACCACCACTCGCGTCGTGGCCTGATCCGCATGGTTAACCAGCGTCGTAAGCTGCTGGACTACCTGAAGGGCAAAGACACCACTCGTTACAGCGCCCTGATCGGTCGCCTGGGCCTGCGTCGCTAATAGCGGCCTGGTCAGTGGTGTGCATGGCGTGTCGCATGCTTCGCCAGCGCTGCTTGGCAGCGTTTGCGTCGGACACGCCACGCGTATCTTCGAGGTTGGCAGCCTGGCAACGCCGAGCGGTTTTTTCCGCTCGGCGCCAGGCTCCCAGCCTCGTGTTGTATCTGGACGGTCAATGGGGCCGATTCCCCGTTCTGCCCAAGAATTCGCAAGAAACCAGTTCCCCCAGAGCCACTGAAAAAAGGTAGGAAACCGTGAACCCGGTAATCAAGAAATTCCAGTTCGGTCAATCGACCGTTACTCTCGAAACGGGCCGCATTGCCCGTCAGGCAACCGGCGCCGTGCTGGTTACCGTCGACAACGATGTCACCGTGCTGGTGACCGTGGTCGGTGCCAAGCAGGCCGATCCAGGCAAGGGCTTCTTCCCTCTGTCGGTCCACTACCAGGAAAAGACCTACGCCGCCGGCAAGATCCCGGGTGGCTTCTTCAAGCGCGAAGGCCGTCCTTCCGAGAAAGAGACGCTGACCTCGCGCCTGATCGACCGTCCGATCCGCCCGCTGTTCCCTGAAGGCTTCATGAACGAAGTCCAGGTCGTCTGCACCGTGGTATCGACCAGCAAGAAGACCGATCCGGACATCGCTGCGATGATCGGTACCTCGGCTGCGCTGGCCATCTCCGGCATCCCGTTCGAAGGCCCGATCGGCGCTGCCCGTGTTGCCTTCCACGAAAGCACCGGCTACCTGCTGAACCCGACTTACGAGCAACTGGCTGCCTCGAGCCTGGACATGGTCGTTGCCGGTACTTCCGACGCCGTGCTGATGGTTGAGTCGGAAGCCCAAGAGCTGACCGAAGACCAGATGCTGGGCGCTGTACTGTTCGCCCACGACGAATTCCAGGCCGTTATCCAGGCTGTCAAAGAGCTGGCTGCCGAAGCTGCCAAGCCGACCTGGGACTGGAAACCTGCCGTTGCCAACACCGAGCTGTTCAACGCCATTCGCGCTGAATTCGGCGAAGCCGTTTCGCAGGGCTACACCATCACCGTCAAGGCCGACCGCTACGCGCGCCTGGGCGAGCTGCGCGACCAGGCGATCGCCAAGTTCTCCGGTGAAGAAGGCCAGCCATCGGCCAGCGAAGTAAAAGAAATCTTCGGTGAGATCGAATACCGCACCGTTCGCGAAAACATCGTCAACGGCAAGCCGCGTATCGATGGCCGTGACACCAAGACCGTTCGCCCGCTGAACATCGAAGTCGGCGTTCTGCCGAAGACGCACGGTTCGGCACTGTTCACCCGTGGTGAAACCCAGGCCCTGGTCGTCGCGACCCTGGGTACTGCCCGTGACGCCCAGCTGCTGGACACCCTCGAAGGCGAGAAGAAAGACCCCTTCATGCTGCACTACAACTTCCCGCCGTTCTCGGTGGGCGAGTGTGGTCGCATGGGCGGTGCTGGCCGTCGTGAAATCGGTCACGGCCGCCTGGCCCGCCGTTCGGTACAGGCCATGCTGCCTGCCGCTGACGTGTTCCCGTACACCATCCGTGTTGTGTCGGAAATCACCGAGTCCAACGGTTCCAGCTCCATGGCGTCGGTCTGCGGTGCTTCCCTGGCACTGATGGATGCCGGTGTACCGATGAAGGCACCGGTGGCCGGTATCGCCATGGGCCTGGTCAAGGAAGGCGAGAAGTTCGCAGTCCTGACCGACATCCTGGGTGATGAAGACCACCTGGGCGACATGGACTTCAAGGTTGCCGGTACTGCCAAAGGCGTTACCGCACTGCAGATGGACATCAAGATCAACGGCATCACCGAAGAGATCATGGAAATCGCCCTGGGCCAGGCCCTGGAAGCGCGCCTGAACATCCTCGGCCAGATGAACCAGATCATTGGCCAGTCGCGTACCGAGCTGTCGGCCAACGCCCCGACCATGATCGCGATGAAGATCGACACCGACAAGATCCGTGACGTCATCGGTAAAGGCGGCGCCACCATCCGTGCCATCTGCGAAGAGACCAAAGCTTCGATCGATATCGAAGACGATGGCTCGATCAAGATCTTCGGCGAAACCAAAGAAGCTGCAGAAGCCGCGCGTCAGCGCGTTCTGGGCATCACCGCTGAAGCCGAGATCGGCAAGATCTACGTGGGCAAGGTCGAGCGTATCGTCGACTTCGGCGCCTTCGTCAACATCCTGCCTGGCAAGGACGGCCTGGTACACATCTCCATGCTCAGCGATGCACGCGTAGAGAAAGTGACCGATATTCTGAAAGAAGGTCAGGAAGTCGAAGTGCTGGTACTGGACGTGGACAACCGCGGCCGTATCAAGCTGTCGATCAAAGACGTTGCCGCGGCCAAGGCCTCGGGCGTCTAAGCGACCTGCAACGTTGTCTAGTCCTGAAATAGGTTTACACCAGCTCAGGTAGGCCGACAGGCCTCAAACGCCCGATGCACCGCATCGGGCGTTTTGTTTTTCAGGGCCATATGAGGCCGTTCTGTGTTGTAAATCTGCACTGCCTCGTCAACCATCTGTCTCGCTTGCTCCAGATCTTCAGGGCTGCTCAACAGAAGTTCCATCTTGAGGATTCCATTGACTCGCTCGGCCAGCGCGTTCTGGTAACAGTCATACCCATCAGTCATGGAGCACTGAACGCCGTGCCGTTGATGCAGTGACTGGTATAGCGCTGAGCAATATTGGATTCCTCGATCCGAATGGTGGACCAATGGCTGGCGACGACCTCGCTTTCGTAAAGCCTGCCTGAAGGCTTGCGCTACTGACTCGGCGTGCAGGCTTTCATGGACGTGGTGGCCAACAATTTTCCTGGAGTACGCATCCGTTACCAGGCTCAGGTACAGCGGCCCGTTACGTGCGGGCAGGTAAGTGATGTCGGCAACCCAGACGTGCTCCGGCCTTGTCGGAACGACCTGGCTTGGGCCGGGCTTGAGTAAGTTGGGATGGCGGTAGAAGCGATGAAAGCTCTGTGTTGTCTTGTGGTAGGCCCGCTTAGGCAGCACTAGCAAACGGCGCTCTCCCAAGACCTGGAACAGCCTATCTCGGCCGACCTGGAATCGTCTGTCAGGTTGGCAATGCAGCAGATAGTGCAGCTTGCGTGTGCCTAGACGAGGCTGGCGCATCCGGACTTGCCGTACAAACTCAACCACCTGGTCTGCCTGGCGTTCTTTGTCATCGGCAGCTCGATTACGTTTGTAGTAAGCCTGTCGACTGATACCTAGAAACTGACAAGCCCTGGCAATGCTCAGTCCTGCGACTTGACCTTGCGAGAGGACTTGCCGGATCGCTTTTTTACGATCGAGACACCATAGTCATTTTTCAGAACATCAACGACAGTTTCAAAGAACTGGGCCTTCTGGCTCATCAGCTCAAGCTGCTGCTCAAGCTCTTTGATCCGCTGCTCTGGAGTGAGCGTTTTGGGGTCAGACATCGCGCAGCTCCTCTCGTCGCGGATCGAGGCCCCCTGGCTCCAATCCTGCCGACCGTGCTTACGCAACCATACCAGAACCGTCGACCGCCCCTGGATGCCGTACCGCACCTGGGCCTGCTTGTAGGTCAGTTCGCCTTTTTCAATCTGATCAACCACCGCCAATTTAAAAGACAGCGAGTAATCACGCTGTGTGCGCTTTACACCTTGTTCCATCTGACTCTCCGGAAATTCGGGATGGGAGGTGTAAACCTTATTCAGGACGGGACACGTTGTACAAAAAGGGCCCTTAGCGGGCCCTTTTTTATTGTCTGCACGGAACCTTTTGCACACTTGCATCTTGCACGCAGATTTATCTCGCAGGTTGCAATTTGCACGATTGATGACTTGTTGTGATTTTAGTAAGTAGTTGATATGCAAGGAAAAAATTAAATATTAAAACCTGGCACAGCCCGTGCAACTACCTTCATACCTGCCGCCAGGACATACGGCGCAGACCTTTCGAAAAACAGGAGTGACTCACATGAAGAAGTTCGCCATTGCTGCCGCTACTGCTACTGCCCTGACCCTGACCATGGCTAATGGTGCGTTCGCCGCCGAGCCTGTCCAGGCTCCAGTCATGCTGGCTGCCAACGACACTGTGGACAACATGCAACAGGAAGGCTCCGACACTTGGATCACCACCAAAGTCAAAGCTGACCTGATGACTGAAAAAGGCGTTCCAGGCAGTGACATCAAAGTCGAAACCAGCCAAGGCGTCGTGTCGCTGTCTTCTGACGTGAAGGTCACCGATTCTCAGAAAGAAGAAGCGGTCCGCATTGCCAAGAACATCAAGGGCGTCAAGAGCGTCATGTCTGATGGTCTGAAGTCCGAATAAGGAATGTCCCGTCGGCCAAAGGATCTGGCCACCTTTCAAAACAGCCCCGGCCTTGGCCGGGGCTTTTCGTTACCGCTCAATTCGCTGGGTTACGCGCGATAACGTTGCTTTCGAAATACTCCTGCTCGGCGATCAGAGGCTCTACAAGGGGGCGGCTGTCACGAAAGTGCGCAGTGCGGGTATGCGCTTCATATGCCTCGTCGTCGCGGTAGATTTCGTACAGGTAGATTACCTCCGGATCGACCCGGTCCTGTGACACATCGAACACCAGGCACCCGGGTTCCGTGGCCACGGAGGCGGCAGCGTTTACCTTGATGGCCGTGAGAAAGCGTTCGGCGCAACCAGGCTTGACGCGCGTCTTGATGAACAAGCTATACACATGAAGCTCCTTTTGTTTTAAATTCTATTATGAATTGTATACAAAAATGGAGTCGCGCTAATGTCTGAATTACCTGCACGCCCCGGTCGTCTCAATGGCCTGCGCCATATCGCCCTGCTGGTGCCCAACCTTGAAGAGTGCGAGCGTTTCTATGTCGATGTGCTGGGCATGGAGGTGTTGAATCGAGCCAACGAGGATCTGGTCTACTTGACGTGTGGTAACGACAACCTCTCGCTGGGGCGGGGGGCAGGGGCTGCCAATGGCCTGCAGACGCTGGATCACTACGGCTTCATCGTCGACAGCGTGGAGGAATTGGAGGCCTGGTATCAGTACTTCAAGGCTCGTGGGGTGACCTTGCTGGACCGGCCTTTCAATCATGGGGATGGCGCGCGCAGCTTCCACTTGCTGGACCCGGCAGGCAACAAGGTGCAGCCGCTGTACCACCCGGCGGTATCCGGGCAGCGGCTTTCGTAGGAGCGGCCTTGCGTCGCGAAAGGGCCGCAAAGCGGCCCCAGGATATCAGCGCCGCCACAGATATCCTGGGACTGCTGCGCAGCCCTTTCGCGACGCAAGGCCGCTCCTACAGGGCGCGTCAGGGCAGAAATTGTTTACTCAGCATCCAGATGCATCGGCGTAATCACCCGGCCATCTGATTCAGCCTGCCCCAGCGTGGTATCGATGAAATACACCCGGTCATCCTCAAGCTTGCCCTTGTCGACCAGGTAGTCCTTGATACTGCTGGCCCGCTCCTGGCCCAGGGTGCGCAGCAATGCGGCACTTTCGGCCCATGATTTGATTACCGCCTCGCGCAGCCTGGCGGTGCGCTCCTCGCGGCTCAGCTGTTCCCAGTCGGCCGGTGGTTGCTGTTTCAGACGGGTACGGTAGATGCCTTCGAGCATGGCCGGCTTGTCGCTGTCGTCGACCACCAGCATGGAGGCGTTGGCTGGCACCTTGTCGCCACGGCGTTGCAGGATCTTGTACCAGGTGGCCTGATACTCCCGCTCCAGGCGCTGCTGAGCGAGCAGTGGGCCATCACTGCTCTGGGCACTGGTGCCTTCGATTTCCAGGCGCAGTTCAGGGCGCTCTTTGAGGGCCGAGGCGAGCTTGTCCAGGGCCGATTGCGCATCGCCACTGAGCTCGCTGGAACCTGGGGCGAACGATACATTGCCGAGGTCTTGGGAGCCGCCGCCTGCTATCAACCCGCCGATGAACTTGAACGGTGCCTGCGCCGCACGCAGCACAAGGTTGCGCAAGGTCTGCCAGACGATTGGCATGACGCTGAATTGCGGGTTGTTGAGGTCGCCGGTCACCGGCAGCTCGATCGAAATCTTGCCTTCGGTGTCTTTGAGCAGCGCGACCGCCAAGCGAATGGGCAGGTCGACCGCATCCGGGCTATCGACCTTCTCACCCAACTGCAATTGCTCGACCACCAGCTTGTTCTCGGCCTTCAATTGGCCATTGGTGATCAGGTAGTGCAGGTCGAGGTTCAGGCGGCCCTTGCGGATACGGAAGCCGGCGAACTTGCCAGAGTAGGGCGTCAGCGTGGTCAGCTCGACACGTTTGAAGCTGGTGGCGATATCCAGGCTTGCCATCGGGTTGAACGGGTTCAGCGCGCCTTTGATGGTAACCGGTGCATAACGGTCGACCTTGCCCTTGATGTCGACCTTGGCCGGCGCCGGCTTGCGGTTGTCGATGGTGCCGATCTGGCCGTTGAGCTGCTGCACCGCCGTGGCGAAGTTAGGTGTCAGAGTGAGGTCGGCAAAGTTGGCTGAACCATCGTTGATGCTGATCTGCCCGATGCGGATGCCCAGCGGCTTGCTGCTTTGGGTGCTGGCCGGCTTGGCTTGGCTTGGCGCGGGGGCATTGGCAGGCTGCGGGATCAGCAGGTCATCGACATTGGTGGTGCGGTCTTCGTTGATGATGAAGCGGGCATAGGGCTGCAGCAGGGTTACCTTGTCGATCGACAGGGCATCACCGTGCACATAGGCCAGGCCGTCCACATTCACCTGTTGCCATTTGACGAAGTCGCGGTTCTTGATGGTGTCCAGGGTGTGCAACTGGTTGACCTGCGCCTTGCCGGCCACGGTGAAGGCCAGTGGTTCGGTGCCTTTGAGGTCGACCTTGAGGTCGCTGGCAAGCATGCCGCTGCGCAGCTCCAGGCGGATGAACGGGCTGATGTAGGCCTGCGCAATACGCAGGTCGATGTCGCGTGTGCTGACATCGAGCCTGGCGCTGACCGGCGCCAGGTTGACCTCGCCACTGGCCTGCAACTTGCCCTGCTTGCCAATGCCGGTGTCGAGCTTGAGGGTGAAGGGCGACTGGTTGAGGCTGTCGAAACCCTGCATGTCGACGTTCAGAGGCCCAACGTCCAGCGCAACTGGCTCTTTCTGGCTACGGTCGGCCAGGTGCACCTGATAATTGCGCAGCTGAACGTCCTTGAGTAGCACTTGCCATGGCTTGCCTGGTTCCTTGGCTGCCTTGTCGTTGGCAGCCGGTTCTGCGGCGGCCGGCTCTGCCTTTTCCGTCGGCGTGGGCTTGGCCGGCTGGCTGGCGAAGAGTTTCTGCCAGTCGAGCTGGCCGTCCTGCTCCAGGGCGGCCCAGGTTTCCAGTTTTTCACTGCGGATCTTGCCCACGGTAACCCGCTGTTTGGCCAGGTCGATGCTGGTTTCGCTGACATCGAGGCTCGCCAGGCGTACCAGTGGGCGACCATCTGGCGCCTTTATGGCGAATGGCGCGACACGTACCGAGGTGTTGTCCAGCAGCAGCTCGGTTTCCTTGGACAGGTTGAGCGTGTAGTGCGTGTCGAGGTTGACCACGCCGTCCTCCAGCACCAGCGGCACGGCATCGCGAACGTAGGGCCAGAACAGCTTCATCTTGCCGTCGGTGATTTTCAGAGTGCCCTTTGAAGCTATAGGCGCAAGGCTCAAGGTGCCGTTCCAGTCGATGCGCCCACCGTTAGGGCCCAATGCCACCAACGTCATGTCAGCGTTGTCGTCCGGCAAGGTGCTGAGGTTTTTCAGCTCCAGGTTCATGTCGTCGTAGATGAACTCGATCGGCTCGCTTGGACGCGCATCGGCAAAATGCAGGTAGCCAGCGCTGAGCTTGATGCTGCCGATGCGCAAGGGGAACGGATCGGATGCAGGCTCTTGAGCTTTGGGTTCGCTGGCTGGCAGCTTGAACAGCTGGGTGAGGTTGAGCGTGCCGTCCTTGGCGAACAGCACTTCGTTGCGGGGTTTGTCGAGTTCGATCGCCTGCAGGTGCAGGGCGCCGCTCCACAGGCTGTCGAGCGCAAGGTTCGCATACAGCCGCTCAAACCCTACCTGTTCTTTGCCCGGTTCGCCGATCTGCAGGCCCCACAGCGTCAGCTCGAGGCTGAACGGGTTGAGCTCGATACGCTGAAGGTGCGCCGGCAGTGTGGCGTATTGGGCCAGCTGCTGGTTGGCGATGCGCAGGGCAACGCCAGGAACGATGAGGAAGCCAAGCAGGCTGTAGAGGGCCACGAGAGCCAACAGGGCGCCGAGGGCGCGAGTCAATCCTTTGTACATGTGTCGCTTCGTCTGTCCAGGCAGGAGAGCTTGGAGTATGGCAGGTTAAATCGGTTCCGCTGGGGGCGCGGCATTTGCGCTCACTCGATCCCCATGCGCCTTTTGGCGCGATGCGCCGAACCGTCACGCATGGCCCAACGCAGTACCGGGGCGGTGCGGCTTAGCCCCAAACGGATCATGCGCTGCTGCAGCGGGCCCTGATGCAGGCCGAGCATGGCCTGGGCCCAGGCCGGCAACAGGTCGATACCCGCTTGCAGCATCAACCTGCCAACCGGCTGGGCAAGACGGCTCGGTGCAGGGGCCTGAAGCAGGATCTCGATCACTTCCAGGCTGCGCGCGTCGCAGTGCAGTTGAGGGCGCATACGCTGCAGGTACTCGTCGACCTGCTGGCATGAACGGGGCACATCGCGGGCGCCGAGGCGTTCGGCGATCAGGGCGATTTCGTCGTAATAGGCATCCTGCTCGGTGCGTGACAGCTGCGGGTCGCGATAGCGCAGGTGGGCCGCGAGGAAGCTGCTGACTTCGGCCACATGTACCCAGGTCAGCAGATCGGGGTCGCTGGCAGCGTATGGACGGCCATCGGGCGCAGTCCCGGTCACTTGCAGGTGAATGGTGCGCACCTTGTCGATCAGCCACTCGGCGTCACGGGTCGAGCCGAATGTCGTGCCCGAAATGAATTGGCTGGTGCGGCGCAAGCGGCCGAGCAGGTCTTGGCGAAAGTTGGAGTGGTCCCACACGCCCGCCAGTGCCAGCGGGTGCAGCAGTTGCAGCATCAGGGCGCTGATACCGCCAACCAGCATGCTGGGGAAATCGCCATGCACCCGCCAGCTCATGCTGTGCGGGCCGAACAGGCCGGGGTCACCTTTGGGGGATTCCAGGTCGAGCTGGCCGAGGGCCAGCCCGGTGAGGCTCATGACCTGGGTTTCGATACGGCGGCGTAGGGCTTCCATGGTGACCTGTCGTTCAGGGCGGCCATGAACAGGTGCCGCCGGCTATTGGTTGAGGCGTTTGTCGATCAACCCCTGCACCACGCTCGGGTCAGCCAGGGTCGAGGTGTCGCCCAGGGTGTCGAGTTCGTTGCAGGCGATCTTGCGCAGTATACGCCGCATGATCTTGCCCGAGCGGGTCTTGGGCAAGGCCGGCGCCCACTGGATCAGCTCGGGTTTGGCGAAGCTGCCGATTTCCTTGCTGACCAGTGCCAACAGTTCCGCTTTCAGGGCATCGTCCGCTGTCACGCCGTTCATGGTCGTCACGAACGCATACACACCCTGGCCCTTGAGGTCATGGGGGTAACCGACCACTGCGGCCTCGGCGACGCTTTCATGCAATACCAGTGCGCTTTCCACTTCGGCGGTACCGATGCGGTGGCCGGAAACGTTGATCACATCATCGATGCGGCCGGTGATCCAGTAGTCGCCATCGGCATCGCGCCGGGCACCGTCGCCGGTGAAGTAATAGCCGGGCATGGGCTTGAAGTAGGTATCGACCATGCGTTGGTGGTCGCCGTAGACGCTGCGGATCTGCCCCGGCCAACTCGCCTTTATCGCCAGCAGGCCGGCGCCGGGCCCTTCGATCAGCTTGCCTTGGTCATCCAGCAGCACCGGTTGCACGCCGAACATGGGTTGTGTCGCACAACCTGGCTTGAGCTTCTGTGTGCCGGGCAGCGGGGTGAGCATGATGCCGCCGGTTTCGGTCTGCCACCAGGTGTCGACGATGGGGCAGCGTTTTTGGCCGACTTCCTCGAAGTACCATTCCCACGCCTCTGGGTTGATCGGCTCGCCGACGCTGCCGAGCAGGCGCAGGCTCTTGCGCGACGTACCCTGCAACGGGCCAGAGCCTTCACGCATCAGAGCACGCAGTGCGGTGGGCGCGGTATAGAAGATATTGACCTTGTGCTTGTCCACCACCTGCCAGAACCGCGAGGTGTCCGGGTAGTTGGGAACGCCCTCGAACAACAGTGAAACCGCGCCGTTGGCCAGAGGGCCATAGACGATGTAACTGTGGCCGGTGACCCAGCCCACGTCGGCGGTGCACCAGAACACCTCGCCGTCACGGTAGTCGAACACCACCTTGAAGGTCATGGTGGCCTGCAGCAGGTAACCGGCGGTGGTGTGCAGCACGCCCTTGGGCTTGCCGGTGCTGCCGGAGGTGTAGAGGATGAACAGCGGGTCTTCGGCCTCCATGGGTTCAGGTGGGCAGTCGTCACCCGCGTTTTCCGTTGCCTGGTCATACCAGAGGTCGCGGCCCTCGCTCCAGGCTACATCGGTACCGGTACGGCGCACCACCAATACGCTGCTGACGTCCGGGCAACTGGCCATTGCCTTGTCGACATTCTGCTTGAGTGGGATGCGTTTGCCGCCGCGCACGCCCTCATCGGCAGTAATCACGGTGCGGCAGTCAGCATCGAGAATGCGGTCGCGCAACGCATCCGGGGAGAAGCCGCCGAACACCACCGAGTGGATCGCGCCAATCCGCGTGCAGGCAAGCATGGCGTAGGCAGCTTCGGGAATCATCGGCATATAGATGCATACCCGGTCGCCTTTCTTCACGCCACGTGCCTTGAGTGCATTGGCCAAGCGACAGACCTGGCGGTGCAACTCTTGGTAGGTGATGGCCTTGGAGTCCGCAGGATCGTCGCCTTCCCACAACAGGGCGGTCTGCTCGCCGCGTTGGGCCAGGTGGCGATCGATGCAGTTGTAGCTGACGTTCAGCTGGGCACCTTCGAACCAGCGGGCTTCGCCGGTCTTGAGGTCGCATTGCTGTACCCTGGACCACGGTTTGATCCAGGCCAGGCGTTTGGCCTGTTCGGCCCAGAAGGTGTCGGGGGCTTCGACCGACTGGCGGTAGAGGCGGCTGTAGTCGTCGGTAGAAAGGCTGGCGGACTGGCTGACGGCCAGGGCCTGGGGGTAGTCGCGTATATCGAACATGGCAGGTGGTCCTTTGCTCTTGTCGGGGCGGTGGACTGCAACGGCTATTCGATTGGACAGTGTAGCTGGAAGAGGTGTTCAACCTGTGCCGGCGTCTTCGCGGGCTGGCCACGAAGACGCCGGCATCGGTCAGCCGCGGTGACGGCCGCGGAAGTAGTTGATCAGGCCCTGGGTGGAACCATCTTCGGCGCTGTCTTCCAGGCTGCCGACGATACGCTGGTAGACACCCTTGCCCAGCTCCTTGCCCAGTTCCACGCCCCATTGGTCAAAGGCGTTGATGCCCCAGATCACGCTCTGTACGAACACCTTGTGCTCATACATCGCCACCAGCGCGCCAAGGCGACGCGGGCTGATGCGTTCGACCACAAGGGTGTTGCTCGGGCGGTTGCCCGGGATCACCTTGTGTGGAGCGAGTTTTTCGATGTCGGCTTCATTCAGGCCCTTTTGGCGCAATTCGGCCTCGGCCTCCTCACGCGTTTTGCCCAGCATCAGCGCCTGGCTTTGCGACAGGCAGTTGGCGTACAGCCACTGATGGTGGTCGGCAACCGGGTTGAAGCTCACCACCGGGACAATGAAGTCGGCCGGGATCAGCTGGGTGCCCTGGTGCAGCAACTGGTGGTAGGCGTGCTGGCCGTTGCAGCCGACGCCGCCCCAGATCACCGGGCCGGTATCGGTCTTCACTGGCGTACCGTCGGTCAGCACGCTCTTGCCGTTGGACTCCATGTCCAGCTGCTGCAAGTGTTTGGTGATGTTGCGCAGATAATGATCGTAAGGGAGGATCGCGTGGCTGCGGGCACCCCAGAAATTACCGTACCAGACGCCCAGCAGGGCCAGCAGCACCGGCATGTTTTTCTCGAACGGCGCGGTCTGGAAGTGCTGGTCCATGGTGTAGGCACCCGACAGCAGTTCCTTGAAGTTGGCGGTACCGATGGCCAGGGCGATCGGCAGGCCGATGGCCGACCACAGCGAATAGCGCCCGCCGACCCAGTCCCACATGGGGAAGATGTTCTCTTCGCGGATGCCGAAGGCTACGGCGGCAGCCTTGTTGCTGGATACGGCGATGAAGTGGCGATACAGCTCGGCTTCCGAACCGCCCTGGGCCAGGTACCAGGTACGTGCGGCCATGGCGTTTTTCAGGGTCTCGAGGGTGTTGAACGACTTGGACGAGACGATGAACAAGGTGGTTTCGGCGCGCAGGTTGGCCGACAGCTCATGGAACTCACTGCCATCGATGTTGGCCAGGTAGTGGCAGCGCACGCCGCGCTGGGCGTAGGGCAGCAGCGCCTCGGAAACCAGTTCAGGGCCCAGGAAAGAACCGCCGATGCCGATATTGACCACATCGGTGATCGGCTTCTCACTGTAGCCACGCCACAGCCCGTCATGGATACGCCCCACCAGCTCGGTGATCTGGTTGAGTACCTTGTGCACCTCGGGCATCACGTTGACGCCGTTGACGCTGAGCTTGTCACCCACCGGGCGGCGCAGGGCGGTGTGCAGCACCGGACGGCCTTCGGAGGCGTTGATGATTTCGCCGCTGAACATCGACTTGATCGCATCCTGCAGGCCGACTTGTTCGGCCAGCTGCACCAGCAGGTCGCGGCTTTGTTCGTTGATCAGGTTTTTCGAGTAGTCGAGGAACAGGCCGCAGCAGCTCAGGGAAAACTCGTCGAAGCGCTTGGAGTCGGCGGCGAAGGCTTCGCGCATGCTGAAATCCTGCATGGCGTCGCGGTGCTGCTGGAGGGCCTGCCAGGCTGGCAGGGCCGTAACATCATGGGGTGTCCGGTAATACGCCATTGCGCAGAATTCCTTGTTGCGTAGTGTGGCCTTGGACAGGGGCGTCATGGCCAGGTTCAGGCTGGCCATCATTATAGGCATTGGTTGCGCGCAGGGAATGGGGCGGGGAGGGGAATTTGGGGCTGCAGGGCAGCCCCCGGCATCATGCAGTCTTTTCGTCCAGATGCACGTAAAGGTTGTCGATAAGCCGCGTGTTACCCAGGTAGGCCGCCACCAGAATCACCAGGTCCCGGTCATCGACCATCGCTGGGCGAAGGGTCAGCGCATGGCGTACCTGCAGATAGTCCGGGCGCAGGCCGGCCGCTGTCAGCTGAGCCTGCCCATCGGCAACCAGCGCTGCAAAGTCGCGCTGGCCACGGCTGATGGCGTCGCCGATCTGCTGCAGCGTGCGGTACACAACCGGGGCAGTAGCACGCTGTTCTGCCGTCAGGTAACCATTACGCGACGACAGCGCCAGGCCATCCTCGGCGCGCACGGTCGGCTCGCCGATGATCTGGATCGGCATGTTCAGGTCACGCACCATGGCGCGAATCACCGCCAGTTGCTGGTAGTCCTTTTCGCCGAACACCGCGAGATCGGGCTGAACCATGTTGAACAGCTTGCTGACCACGGTGGCTACGCCCTCGAAATGCCCCGGGCGGCTTGTGCCACACAGGCCTTCGGAAAGGTTCGGCACGCTGACGCGGGTCTGCACGGCCATACCGTCGGGGTACATCTCTTCGACAGTGGGAGCGAACAGCAGATTGCAGCCAGCCTGGAGCAGGCGCTCTTGGTCGGCGGCGAGGGTGCGTGGGTACTTGTCGAGGTCTTCGTTGGCGCCGAACTGCAGCGGGTTGACGAATATGCTGGCAACGACGAAGTCGGCACGTTGGGCCGCTGTGGTCACCAGCGCAGCATGGCCGCTGTGCAGGTTGCCCATGGTTGGCACGAAGCCGATACGCTTGCCCTCGCCACGGGCGCGCGCAATGGCTGCGCGCAGTTCACGGACGGTCTTGACTGTGTTCATGCGCTGAATCCGTGCTCGCTCGCTGGGAAACTGACGTCTTTGACAGCCTTGACGTAGGCGGTAAGTGCGCTCGCGATGTCCGGTTGGCCGACCATGAAGTTCTTCACGAACTTTGGTACCCGACCGCTAAGGGACAAGCCCAGCATGTCGTGCAGGACCAGCACCTGGCCGTCGGTAGCGTTGCCGGCACCGATACCGATCACTGGGATGCTCACGGCCTGGGTAATTTCTGCGGCCAATTCGCTGGGTACGCATTCGAGCAACAGCATGGCGGCGCCGGCCTGTTCCAGGGCGATGGCATCGGCGCGCATCTGCCGTGCCTGGGCTTCCTGGCGCCCCTGCACTTTATAACCGCCCAGAACGTTGACGGTTTGCGGGGTCAGGCCCATGTGAGCGCACACCGGCACACCGCGCTCGGCCAGCAGGCGAATGGTCTCGCCCAGCCAGGCAGCGCCTTCAAGCTTGATCATGTGGGCGCCGGCCTGCATCAGCGTGGCGCAGTTGGCGAAGGCCTGCTCGGGGGTGGCATGGGCCATGAAGGGCAGGTCGGCAAGAATCAGCGCACCCTCGTTGCCGCGTTTGACGCAGGCGGTGTGGTAGGCCATTTCCGCCGTGGTGACGGGCAGCGTGCTGTCATGGCCCTGCAGGACCATCCCCAAGGAGTCGCCCACCAGCAACACTTCGACGCCGGCCTGGCTTGCAGCCTTGGCAAAGGTAGCGTCGTAGCAGGTCAGCATGGTGATCTTTTCACCCTTGGCCTTGAGGCCGTGCAGGGTGGTCAGGGTTACTTCAGGCATGTAGGAAAATCCTCGTTCAGGCGCTGTGAAAAACGACCGCCAACAACGCGTGTAGTCATCTTCCGGAGCGGCACATCATCGCGTGTGATGTTCGGGGCACAGGTCCGTCCGGGCCTAAATACGGGTATGCGGCACTTTGGTGCCACACGGGACGCCTATAGTCGTGAGCGAGGTGGGGGAAGTCAATCACCCTGTTACCGCATTGTTACGAACAGGGTGTTACTGGCGTTACCGCCCTTGGAGAAAGGCCCCAAGCGCCTGGGCTACAGGCGTTCCAGGCCGACAAACGGGCAGGCTTGGAGCAACTGGGCAAGCGGGCGGCCGTCGGCCAGGTGAAAGTCGTCTGCCACCAGTTCGGCCAGTGGGTACAGCACGAAGGGGCGGGCATGCATGTGGTAGTGCGGCACCTGCAGGCGTGGCACATCGATGACGTGGTCGCCGAACAGCAAGATGTCCAGGTCGAGCGTGCGTGGGCCCCAGCGTTCCTTGCGTACACGGCCCTGTTCATTCTCGATGGCCTGCAGGGCGTCCAGCAGGTCCAGGGGGGCGAGAGAGGTATCCAGAGCGGCGACGGCGTTGGTGTAACGCGGCTGGCCAGGCAGCAGGGAGTCGCTGGTGTACAGGGCAGAGGCCGCCACCAGGCGGGTGCTCGCGACCCGGTCCAGCGCCTGCAGGGCGTTGCCCAGTTGCTCGGCAGGCGCATCCAGGTTGCTGCCAAGGCCGATGTAGGCGCGAGTGGTCACTCGAACGCCTCATCGCCACCACGTTTGCGCTTGCTGTTGCTGCGCTTGCGCTTGCGTGGGCCGGCCCCGGTGCCTTCATCACGGCTGCCCAGCTCGCGGATCATCTCGCGGCGCTCGGAGTCGCTGGCATCCTGGTAATCGGTCCACCACTGGCCAAGGTCGTCGGTTTCTTCGCCTGCGCTCTCGCGCAGCAGGAGGAAATCGTAGCCAGCACGGAAGCGTGGGTTGTCGAGCAGCAGGTCTGCGCGTTTGCCGCTGCGTCGTGGCAGGCGCTCCTGCATGTCCCAGATCTCGCGGATAGGCAAGGTGAAACGCTTCGGAATGGCAATGCGCGCACACTGTTCGGCAATCAGGTCGTGGGCTGCGCCATTCATGGCCGGGATCGGCGGTACACCCTGGTTTTGCAGGTGCAGTACGCGGCTTGGCAGGGCTGGCCAGAGCAGGGCGGCGAACAGGAAGGCCGGGGTCACCGGTTTGCCTTGCTTGATACGCAGGTCAGTGTTGCTCAGCGCCTGGCTGATCAGGGTATGGGTGTAGGTCGGGCGCTCTTCCAGTGCATGCGCACTGGCCGGGAACAGCGGCTCGAACAATGCCAGGTCGACCAGCATCTCGAAGACGATCGCGCCTTGGCCGGACAGGAACAGCTTGAGGCATTCCTCGAACAGCCGCGCAGGCGGGATTTCGCGCAGCAGCGGTGCCAGGCCGCGGATCGGCTGGAAGGTGTGCTTTTCGATGCCGAAGTCGAGTTTGGCGGCAAAACGCACCGCACGCAGCATGCGTACCGGGTCTTCCTGGTAGCGATGCGTCGGGTCACCGATCAGGCGCAACAGGCGGTTGCGTACGTCGTGCACGCCGTTGGCGTAATCGAGGACGCGTTCGCTGACCGGGTCGTAGTACAGGGCGTTGATGGTGAAGTCGCGGCGTTGCGCGTCCTCTTCCAGGCTGCCATATACGTTGTCACGCAGAATGCGACCACTGGCATTGTGCGACGAGCGGTGACTGTCACCTTGGTCGTCTTCTGAGTGATGGGCACGGAAGGTCGCGACTTCGATGATTTCACGGCCGAAATGCACGTGAACCAGCTTGAAGCGACGGCCGATGATGCGCGCATTGCGGAACTCGGCACGTACCTGCTCAGGTGTTGCGCTGGTGGCGACGTCGAAGTCCTTGGGCGTGATGCCCAGCATCAGGTCGCGCACGCAACCACCGACCAGGTAGGCCTGGTAGCCCGCGCCTTGCAGGCGCTCGACGATATTCACCGCATGGCGGCTGAACTGGTGGCGCTGCAGCGAGTGTTGGCTCTTGTTGATCACCTCAGGCGTGGTGCGCTTGTGGTGCTGGCCCGGTACGGGAGGGCGGAAAGACTGGAACAGCTTCTTCAGCATGGGATGCACTGTGTGAAGGAATGTTCGGCCAAGAATAGGAGAATGGCCGCATGATGGGCGGGGATTCTAGCATTTACTCGGGGAATGGTGTAGGCGGTAGCAGGATGGACTGCCAGAAGGGAGAAACGACAAGGGGAGCCTAAGCTCCCCAAGAAGTCGTTGCGTGCTCTTATTGTTTTTATGCCGGGCTTCTTGTTTTTGTTGAGTGCCCTGCCCACAAATCTCAAAGCTTGTGGACGACCCCCAATCCAGGGGTTAAGAGCAAACGGATTGCTTTGGCCGCTGATGTCACGCTGATCATTCGATCCAACCAGTTCAGGCGCTGCTTTTTAGTGCAGTTTTTGTTGTTCTCTGCCTGGTCGTGGGGCAAGCCCCAAACACGCATCCTCTCCAAAAGAATCAGTTAGCTGCGCCTCCGCCGTCTTGTTTTTATTGTGCGTGAGCCGTTTCGTCTTGTTCTTATTCTGAGTTGCAGTGCTTGTTATTGTTCTTGTACTGAACATATAGCAGGTGGCGTGCCAACTTTTGCAAACCCAATGAAATCAATGGCTTGGCGGGTTTTTGAAAAGGCTGGCGGGTGGTAAATGTCGGAATTTCGTTACCGTACGCCTCGGGAACTGTTACGGCGCAAAGATTGGGTAACAGATTTTTGCGGGTACTGATGTGTTACCACGGGTTGCCGCGACCTGTTCAGCGTCCATGCGATCAAGCGCCGCGCGGGCGGCGCTCGATCTGACTGGCGCCACCTTTGCTGCGGCGTGCACCATCGGAGTCGCTCATTCGCTGGTAGCGTTGCTCTTGCGGCGCGGTATGCCCAGGCGCTGACGGCGCTCCCACAGGCACTTGCGGCTGACCCCGAGCTTGCGGGCAAGCTCGGTTTCGGTCATGTGGTCCTGGTGCTCAAGCACGAAATGCTGGAAGTAGTCTTCCAGCGATAGATCCTCGGTCGGCTCATGGCTGGCGTTGCTGGCAGCGCCAGCGGCCATCGCCTTGTCGAGAAGGTCGTCATCGTCCATATCGCTCAGCTCGATATCGATACCCAGCAGTTCGGCCGATATTTCCGCGCTCTCGCTCAGAATCACCGCACGCTCTACGGCGTTCTCCAGTTCGCGCACGTTGCCCGGCCAGCTGTAATGACGAATGGCTTGCTCGGCTTCAGGCGAGAAGTGCAGGTCGTCACGACCGATGCGCGCGCTCTGCCTGGCGAGGAAGGCGCTGGCGATCTCGTTGACGTCACTGCCGCGCTCGCGCAGGGCTGGCAATTTCAGGGCGATCACATGCAGGCGATAGTAAAGGTCTTCACGGAATTGCCCAGCCTTGGCCAGGTTTTTCAGGTCGCGGTGGGTCGCGGCAATCAGGCGCACATCGACTTTTTGCGACTGTACCGAACCCACCCGGCGGATTTCGCCCTCCTGCAGTACGCGCAGCAGACGGGCCTGGGCTTCCAGTGGCAGTTCACCGATCTCATCGAGGAACAGGGTGCCGCCGTCTGCCGCTTCCACCAGGCCGGCACGCCCGGCGCTGGCACCGGTGAACGCACCTTTTTCGTGGCCGAACAGTTCCGACTCGATCAAGGTTTCGGGAATGGCCGCGCAGTTCACCGAGATCATCGGCGCTTTGGCGCGCCGTGACAGGTTGTGCAGGGCACGGGCTACCAGTTCCTTGCCGGTACCGGACTCACCCTGGATGAGCACATTGGAATCGGTGGGCGCCACCTTGCGGATCTTGCTGTACATATCCTGCATGGGGGGGCAGGAGCCAATGATGCCGATCTCGCCGTTGGCAGATGCCGGGGCGCCTTTGTCGGCAGGCGCTGCCTTGCCGTTGCTGCGTGGCTCGGCGGCTGGGGCGGGTGCCGGCGCACTCTGCCGGTCGCGCAGGATGCGCGCCACGGCCTGGAGCATTTCGTCGTGGTCGAAAGGCTTGGCGATGTAGTCCACCGCGCCCATCTTCATCGAGTCCACCGCCGAGCGCAGGCTGGCGTAACTGGTCATGATCAGCACCGGGGTGCCTTGGCCGAGCTTGATCAACTCGGTTCCCGGCGCGCCGGGCAGGCGCAGGTCGCTGACGATCAGGTCGAAGGTGGCAATGCTGAAGCGTTCCTGGGCTTCCTGCACCGAGCCGGCTTCGCTGACCTGGTACTGGTTCCGCTCGAGCAGGCGACGCAAGGCCGAGCGGATGATGGTTTCGTCTTCGACGATCAGAATATGCGGCATTGATTCAATTCTCTCGACGGTCTCGAATTTCAGGGGACGTCGCTACGACATGCCGGGGCAGGGTCACGCGGATCCGTGTGCCACGTTGCCGTTCGATGTCGGCCGGGCTGTCGATGGTGATTTGCCCATAATGCTCTTCCACGATGGAATAGACCAGAGCGAGCCCCAGTCCGGTTCCCTCGCCCGGGTCCTTGGTGGTGAAGAAAGGTTCGAACAGGCGGTCCATGATGTTCTTCGGAATCCCACTGCCTTCGTCCTCGACGATCAGGTCGACGGTGTGCTCGCTGACTTCGGTGCGTACCCGCACGGCGCTGCCGGGCGGCGAAGCATCGCGCGCGTTGGAGAGCAGGTTGATCAGTACCTGGGCCAGGCGCTGGGGGTCCCCCTCGGCCCAGTGGTCGGGGTCGCAGAGGTTGAAGAACTGTACTTCGAAATTGCGCCGGTTCAACGCCAGCAGACCGATGGCATCCTGGGCCACTTCAGCCAGGCACACCGGCTCTTCGCTGTTCTGGTGGCTACCGCCGGCATGGGCAAAGCTCATCAGCGACTGCACGATGCGCGACACCCGTTTGGTCTGTTCGAGTATCTGGCTCGACAATTCGATGATCTCGCCGTCCCCTTCGCGCTCCTCGCGCAGGTTTTGCGCCAGGCAGGCGATGCCGGTGATCGGGTTGCCGATCTCGTGGGCCACGCCCGCAGCCAGGCGGCCGATGCTGGCAAGGCGCTCGGAGTGCACCAGCTTGTCTTCCAGGGCCTGGGTCTCGGTGAGGTCTTCGACCAGCAGCACCAGGCCGCTGTTGCCGGGTGCCAGGGGCTCGTCGATGGCTGCCTTGTGCAGGTTCAGCCAGCGCGGCTGCCCGTCCAGTGCCAGGCGCTGCTTGTGCAAGTGCTCATCAGGCACGTTGATGAAACCTTGCAGCAGGCCGCGCCAGGGTTCATCGATGGTTACCAGGCGCGACCCGACCACGTGTTTGGCGGCGATGCCGGTCAGCTCTTCCATGGCCTTGTTCCACATCAGGATTTCCTGGTCCTTGGCCAGCGAGCAGACGCCCATGGGCAGCTCCTGCAGGGTCTGGCGGTGGTAGCGGCGCAAGGCATCGAGTTCAGCAGCCAGGCCCGTCAGGCGCGAGTGGTAGTCTTCCAGGCGGCTTTCGATGAAGTGGATGTCTTCGGTGACGTAGTTCTCGTTGCCAGACTTGTAAGGCAGGAAGGTTTCGACCATGTCCTGGGCCACGCTCGGGCCCATCAGGCCCGAGAGGTTGGCCTCGATGCGGTCACGCAGGCGGCGCAGGGCATAGGGGCGGCGCTCGTCGAACGGCAGGTAGAGGTCACGCAGGGCTTGTTCGACTTCCTTCTGTGCAGCCTTGGCGCCCAGTGGCTTGGCCAGTTGGGTGGCGAATTCCTGCGGTGAGGCAGCATGCAGCTCGCGGCGCTGGGGGCGGCGCACGTTGTCCACCGCGCATGCTTCAGCGGCGCTGACTTCCTCGCTGCTGGCGTTGGTGAACAGTGAAATCAGCGTGAACAACAATACGTTGGCGGCCAGCGAGGCAATTGCCGCCATGTGCCAGCTGGTGTCGTCGAGCACATAGATCATGTCCAGCAGCGGGATGTAGAAGCCCTGCAGGTTGCCCAGCAGGGGCAGCAGCATGGTCACCATCCATACCAGGGTGCCGGCCAGCAGGCCGGCGATGAAGCCACGGCGGTTGGCGGTCGGCCAGTACAGCACCGACAGCACCCCAGGCAGGAACTGCAAGGTGGCGACGAAGGCGACGATGCCCAGGTTGGCGAGGCTCTGGTGGGTGTTCTGGTTCAGGTAGAACATGAAGCCAGCGGTGATGATGGCGACTATCAGCGCGCGGCGGGTCCATTTCAGCCAGCGGTAGATGTTGCCTTCGGCCGGTGGCTGGTACAACGGCAGCACCAGGTGGTTGAGCGCCATGCCCGACAGCGCCAGGGTGGTGACGATGATCAGGCCGCTGGCGGCAGACAACCCACCGACATAGGCCAGCAGTGCCAGCGCCTTGTTGTTGGCGGCGATGCCAAGGCCCAGTGTGAAGTACTCGGGGTTGGTACTGGCGCCCAGGCGCAGGCCTGCCCACAGCACCAGCGGCACGGCCAGGCTCATCAACAGCAGGAACAGCGGCAGGCCCCAGCTGGCGCTGACCAGTGAGCGCGGGTTGAGGTTTTCGGTGAAGGCCATGTGGTACATGTGCGGCATGACGATGGCCGAGGCGAAGAACACCAGCAGCAGGGTGCGCCATGGGCCCTCCTGCAAGGGGGTGTGCAGCGCTGCCAGGGCTGTCTGGTTCTGCAGCAGCCACACTTCCAGCCCGTGCGGGCCCCCGAACACGCCGTATAGGGCATACAGGCCAATGCCGCCCAGGGCCAGCAGCTTGATCACCGACTCGAAGGCGATGGCGAACACCAGCCCTTCATGCTTTTCGCGCGTGGCGATGTGGCGTGAGCCGAAGAAGATGGTGAACAGGATGATCAGCGCACAGAAGGCAAAGGCCACCCGGGCCTTGACTGGTTCACCGGTGAGAATGCTGATCGAGTCGGCCACTGCCTGAATTTGCAGCGCCAGCAGGGGCAGTACCCCGATCAGCATGAAAATGGTCGTCAGCGCACCGGCCCAGGTGCTGCGAAAGCGAAAGGCCAGCAGGTCGGCCAGTGACGACAATTGGTAGGTGCGGGTGATCTTGAGGATCGGGTAGAGCAGCACCGGTGCCAGCAGGAAGGCGCCGGACACCCCAAGGTAACAGGCGAGGAAGCCGTAGCCATACTGATAGGCCAGGCCCACCGAGCCGTAGAACGCCCATGCGCTGGCGTAGACGCCCAGCGACAGGGTGTAGGTCAGCGGGTGGCGAATGATCGAACGGGGTATCAACCCACGCTCGCTGATCCAGGCCACGCCGAACAGCACCATCAGGTACGCGGCGCTGATCAGGATCATCTGGGTCAGGCTAAAGCTCATCGGCATCTCGTTGGCTCTGCAGGATGAAGGTGACGACGATCAGGATCAGCCAGAGCAGGTAAGGGCGGTACCAGGCACCGGTCGGTTCGATCCACCAGTCCATGATGGCCGGGGAGAACAGGTAGATCCCCACGACCAGAAGCAGGACCAAACGATAGATGTACATGCTGGCCTCGATGGTTGGGCGCTGCGGGCTTGGACTTATTATTGGCGCAAATGGCTGGGGCGATGCTAGCGGGAATCGGTGGTGTTCGCCAAGGGTTTGAAATTATTGGGCTTTTGTTTTTGAGACGTTAGTTGCCTGTAATGGCCCTATCGTCGGTAAGCCCGCCCCCCACAAGTACCCACACCTATAGGTACTGCACTGTACCTGTGCAAGCCGGCTTGCCGGCGATAGGGCCGGTGATGCTTCAGTTCAAATCAGCCTCGGGCACCGTCGTTCGCTGTGCAATGGCCGCTGGCTGCCAGCGCTGGCGCGCCACGGCCAACACTTCAGCCGGCGTTGCCGTCAACAACTGGGGGTCAGCTTCCTGGCCCAATGCCCGCAACGCCCGCAACAGCAACGGCGTCGCCTGGCCAGCCTCAAGGGGCGGCGAACGGTACGACTTGCCCAGCTTGTGCCCATCAGGTTGCACGATCAGCGGAATGTGCAGGTAGCGCGGCTGGGAAAAGCCCAGCAATTCCTGCAGGTACAGTTGGCGCGGCGTGTTGTCGAGCAGGTCGGCCCCGCGCACGATGTCGGTAACACCTTGCCAGGCATCATCCAGCACAACGGCCAACTGGTACGCATACAGCCCGTCGCGGCGCTGAATCACGAAATCGCCCACCTCGCGCCCAAGGTGTTGCTGGAACGCCCCTTGCACCCGATCGGTAAAGCGGTAGAGCAGTTCTGGCACCCGCAGGCGGATGGCCGCGCCTTCACGGGCATGCCCGGCGTTGCGGCAAAACCCTGGATAGATGCCGTTGTAGCCTTCGAGCTGCTTGCGCGAACAGGTGCAGGCATAGGCCAGGCCCATATTGAACAAGCGCTCGACCACTTCTGCATAAGCCGGGTGGCGCTGGCTCTGGAAGACAACCTCGCCGTCCCACTCCAGCCCATAGCGCTCCAGCGTCTGCAGGATTGCATCACGGGCGCCCGGCATTTCCCGGGGCGGGTCGGTGTCTTCCACGCGAAGCAGCCAGCGGCCATTGACCGCACGGGCGTCAAGCCAGGAGGCGAGGGCTGCGACCAGCGAGCCGAAGTGCAGAAAACCGCTGGGGGTGGGGGCGAAGCGTCCGATGTAGCGGGAGTCGTTCATGGGTGGTCGTGCGTATGAAATGAAACGGGGCGCATGATGCGCCCCGTTCGGGTAGGAGAAGGATCAGCCTTTGCCGACTGTTTTTTCCTTTTTCTCCGCGATTTCCTTGCAGTCGAAGCACAGGTCGGCAGTCGGACGGGCTTCCAGACGGCGCAGGCCGATCTCGATACCGCAGGAGTCGCACCAGCCGTACTCGTCGTCCTGAATTTTCTGCAGGGTCTTGTCGATCTTCTTGATCAGCTTGCGCTCGCGATCGCGGTTGCGCAGCTCAAGGGCGAATTCCTCTTCCTGGCTGGCGCGGTCGGCCGGGTCCGGGAAGTTGGCCGCTTCGTCTTTCATGTGATCAACGGTGCGATCCACACTGACCATCAGCTCGCCTTTCCAGGCATTGAGCAGCTTGGTGAAGTGCTTTTTCATGGGCTCGCCCATGTACGCCTCACCCTTGCTTTCGACGTAGGGCTCGACACCGTACATGGTCTGGACTTTTTGCTTTTCTACGGTGGACATGAATAGACCGCCTCTCACTCATCTGATCCAATGCGCAGGATGCTCCATCTCCGGCACCCGCCGGCCCTGCGACTGCGAGCCGCCGAACTTACCAGATAGATCGGGGGTGCGCTAGCCCGCCCGGTCCTAGCTGTTGACAGCGCCGTGAAGCGCACGTTCGGTGCCGCGCAGAGGTAGAATCACCAGTTTAGACCCAATTGAGAGAAGGTCATGGCTCACCCCTACAGTGCGCGCAGCCGCGCCATCGAACCCTTCCACGTCATGGCGTTGCTGGCGCGGGCCAACGAGCTGCAAGCGGCCGGTCATGATGTGATCCACCTGGAGATCGGCGAGCCGGACTTCACCACTGCCGCGCCTATCGTCGAGGCAGGCCAGGCAGCGCTGGCTGCCGGGCATACCCGCTATACCGCCGCGCGTGGCCTGCCGGCACTGCGCGAGGCGATTGCGGGTTTTTACGACCAGCGTTATGGCGTTGCGGTAGACCCTGAACGCATCCTGATCACCCCGGGGGGCTCTGGCGCGCTGCTGTTGGCCAGCAGCCTGCTGGTCGACCCGGGCAAGCACTGGCTGTTGGCAGACCCCGGCTATCCATGCAACCGCCACTTCCTGCGACTGGTCGAGGGTGGTGCGCAACTGGTACCTGTCGGGCCTGAGGTGAACTACCAGCTGACCGCCGACCTGGTGGCCCGTCACTGGAACCAGGACACTGTCGGTGCCCTGGTCGCCTCGCCAGCCAACCCCACCGGTACGGTGCTGGAGCGTGATGAGCTGGCCAGCCTGGCCAAGGCCACCCGCGAACGAAATGGCCACCTGGTGGTGGACGAGATCTACCACGGGCTGACGTACGGCATGGACGCTGCGAGCGTCCTGGAGGTGGATGATTCGGCATTCGTCCTGAATAGTTTTTCCAAGTATTTCGGCATGACCGGGTGGCGGCTTGGCTGGCTGGTTGCGCCGCCTGACGCCGTGGCCGATCTGGAAAAGCTGGCGCAAAATCTGTACATCAGCGCGCCCAGCATGGCCCAGCACGCCGCACTGGCCTGCTTCCAGCCTGAAACCCTGGCAATATTCGAAGCGCGCCGCGCCGAGTTTGCCCGTCGTCGCGACTACCTGTTGCCCGCCCTGCGCGAACTGGGCTTTCGCATTGCCGTGGAGCCGCAGGGCGCGTTCTATCTATATGCCGACATCAGTGCCTTTGGTGGCGATGCCTTTGCCTTCTGTCGGCACTTTCTGGAAACCGAGCATCTGGCGTTCACGCCGGGCCTGGACTTTGGTCGCCACCTGGCCGGCCATCATGTGCGCTTTGCCTACACCCAGAGCCTGCCGCGGCTGGAGGAAGCGGTCCAGCGCATCGCCCGGGGCTTACGGAGCTGGCAAGGCTGATGGTGTTCTTTCCTCCACTCGAGCAGGGGCGGCTGTTGCGCCGCTACAAGCGGTTCCTGGCGGACATCGAACTGGCCAATGGGGAGCAACTGACCATCCATTGCCCCAACACCGGCTCCATGCTCAATTGCATGCGTGAGGGCGGGCAGGTCTGGTTCAGTCGCTCCAACGACCCCAAGCGCAAGCTGCCGGGCACCTGGGAAATCAGTGAAACGCCCCAGGGGCGGCTGGCCTGCGTCAACACGGGGCGGGCCAACGCGCTGGTCGAAGAAGCGCTTCGCGCCGGCGTGATCCGAGAGCTGGCGGGCTTCACTGCACTCAAACGTGAGGTGGCCTACGGTGAAGAAGGCAGCCGTGTGGACTTTCGCCTGGAGTTCGACCACGGGCCGGCCTACGTCGAGGTCAAGAGTGTGACACTGGGGTACCCGGACACGGCAGTGGCTGCTTTCCCGGATGCTGTCACCCAGCGCGGTGCCAAGCACCTGCGCGAACTGGCGACGCTGGCCCGGCAAGGTATACGTGCGGTGCAGTTGTACTGTGTGAACCTGACAGGCATCGAAGCGGTGCGCCCGGCCGACGAGATCGATGCGGCTTATGCCCGGGCACTGCGCACCGCGGTGGCGGATGGAGTAGAGGTGCTGGCCTATGGTGCGCGCCTGGATGCCGGGCACATCGTCATCGACCGTCCGCTACCGGTGCTGCTCAACCCCTGAGCCAGATGCCCTGGCTATCTTCCAGGCAGTCCAGGGCCTGCAGCGCGTCACCTTCGCAGGGGCCTGCCACGCATTCGCCATTCTCAATCAGGAACAGCGCCCCGTGATGGGCGCAGTGGATCAGGCTGGCACTGTCATCGAGAAATGCGTCCGCCTGCCAGTTCAAGGGGATACCCCGGTGCGGGCAGCGGTTGCGATACAGGTGCACACGGCCCTGGCGACGCACGCCGAACAGTTCGGTGCCGTCTACGCTGAAGGCGCGGCTGTGGCCCTCGGCCAGCGCTGCGGAAGTACAAAGGAAGTGCATTTGCGGGAACGACTCGTGAAACAAGTGATGGCTTGACGCGTCAATGCGAATAATTATCAAATTGCCCGCTATCGCTGCGCCCGGTTGTCTATGGTGCGCAGTTCCGCCGTTCGCCACAAGGCGTGTGGCTCGCCTTCAGAAGGAATCCGATGATGCGTCGTCCCACTGTCTTGCTTGCCTTGTGTGCGGCCCTGGTTACTTGCACCCAGGCCCTGGCCGCCGACCTGCCACAGCGCTGGGTCAGTGCTGGCGGCGCATTGAGCGAGTGGATCAGCGCACTGGGCGGCGAACCGCGCCTGGTGGGTGTGGACACCACCAGCCAGCATCCTGAGTCACTCAAGGGCCTGCCAAGTATCGGTTACCAGCGCCAGTTGTCGGCCGAGGGCATTCTCAGCTTGCGCCCGGATGTACTGGTGGGCACAGAAGAGATGGGGCCGCCACCTGTGCTTGCGCAAATCCGCAAAGCCGGCGTTCGGGTGGAGCTGCTCTCCAGCAAGGCTGACCTCGCCGCCGTGGATGCAAACCTCGAGCAGTTGGGTATGTTGCTCGGCGCCGAGCAGAAGGCCGCGCAACTCGTTGCCGATTATCATCAGCAGCTCGAGGTATTGCAGGAGCAGGTCAAGCAGGCTCAGGCCAGCCACAAGGTGCCGGGTGTGCTGTTGCTGGTCGGCCATGCCGGTGCCAAACCGCTGATTGCCGGGCAGGGCACCGCAGGTGACTGGCTGCTGCGTCAGGCAGGTGGGCGAAACCTGGCGGAGCATCAGGGATACAAGAACTTCTCCAATGAGGCGTTGGCGGCGCTGGACCCGGATGTCGTGGTGTTCTCCGACCGCGCCTTGGTCGGCGACCAGGCCCTGCAGGCACTGCTCAAGGAAAACCCGGCCCTGAACGCCTCCCGCGCGGTACGCGACAGGCGCCTGGTGCCACTCGACCCGACCTTGCTGGTTGGCGGCCTGGGCCCGCGCTTGCCGCTGGCCCTGCAAGACCTGGCGGCTGCGCTCTACCCGGCGGCAAAGGTCAGCTTCACGCAATGAAGCCGCGCGTGCAGCCACGTACACTGATTATCTGCCTGAGCCTGCTGTGCCTGTTGGCGGTATGGCTGTCCCTCGCGTTGGGCCCTGTGAGCTTGCCGCTGTTCGATACCTTGCGCGCGGGCCTGCGGTTATCGGGGCTGCGCATCGATGGCGAAGGCCTGCAGCAGGCCGAAATGATCCTGGGCCAGATTCGCCTGCCACGCACACTGCTGGGTTTGGCAGTGGGGGCGGTGCTGGCCCTGTGCGGTGTGGCCATGCAGGGGTTGTTCCGCAATCCGCTGGCCGACCCTGGGCTTGTGGGTGTCTCCGCCGGTGCCGCAATGGGCGCCGCAGTGGCTATCGTTGGCGGTAGTTGGTTTGGCGGCATGCCTGAGGCTTTCGCACCTTACTTATTGTCACTGTGCGCCTTTGCCGGCGGCCTCGGGGTCACCGCGCTGGTCTATCGCCTTGGGCGGCGCGACGGGCAGACCAATGTGGCCACAATGTTGCTGGCCGGTGTAGCCATGACTGCGCTGGGGGGCGCGGCGGTTGGCCTGTTTTCCTACCTGGCCGACGATGCCACCCTGCGCACGCTGACCTTCTGGAACCTGGGCAGTCTCAATGGTGCCAGCTACGACCGGCTGTGGCCGTTGCTGATCGTTGCCGCAGGCGTCGCGCTGTGGTTGCCGCGCCGGGCGCGGGCGCTCAATGCCTTGCTGCTGGGCGAGTCCGAGGCGCGGCACCTGGGGATCGAGGTGGAGCGGCTCAAGCGCGAGTTGGTGTTCTGCACGGCCTTGGGTGTGGGAGCGGCCGTTGCGGCGGCGGGGCTTATCGGCTTCATCGGCCTGGTGGTACCGCACCTGGTGCGCTTGCTGGCCGGGCCTGATCACCGCGTGGTGTTGCCCGCCTCGTTGTTGGCCGGCGGCGTGCTGATGCTGCTCGCCGACCTGGTGGCGCGCTTGGCGCTGGCGCCGGCCGAGTTGCCGATCGGTATTGTCACGGCATTTATCGGTGCGCCGTTTTTCCTGGTTCTGCTGATCAGAGGGCGCAGCTGATGTTGCAAGTCGAGGGCCTGTACCTGCGTCGTGGTGGGAATGAAGTACTGCAAGACCTCCACCTGCAATTGCACCCGGGCCAGGTCATGGGCGTGCTCGGGCCGAATGGTGCAGGCAAGAGCAGCCTGCTGGGCGTGCTGTGTGGCGAGCTGTCGCCCGGCCAAGGAAGCGTGACGCTGCAGGGCCGGCCGTTGGCCGATTGGCCTGGGCAGGCGCGGGCCAGGCGCCTGGCGGTGTTGCCGCAGGTGTCCAGCCTGGGCTTTGCGTTCAGGGTCGAGGAAGTGGTGGGCATGGGGCGAATGCCGCATGACAGCGGCCAGGTGCGTGACGCTGAGATCGTTGAGGCGGCCCTGCGCGCGGCGGATGCCTGGCACCTGCTGGGTCGCAGTTACCTGGCTTTGTCGGGCGGAGAGCGGCAACGGGTGCATCTGGCCCGCGTACTGGCTCAGCTTTGGCCGGGTGAGGAGGGGACTACGCTGCTGCTTGACGAGCCGACCTCGATGCTCGACCCCTTGCACCAGCACACCACCTTGCAAGCCGTGCGCAGTTTTGCCGATCGCGGCGCAGCGGTATTGGTGATCCTGCATGACCTGAACCTGGCGGCGCGCTACTGTGATCGTATCCTGTTGCTCGAAGGCGGCCGTGCCCATGCTCTGGCGTCGCCGCAGGAGGTATTGACGCCCAGGGCGCTCAAGGCCGTGTTCGGCATTGACGTATTGGTGCAGGCCCATCCGGAACGGGGGCATCCGCTGATCATCACCCGCTAGGAGGCGTTGCCGATGCATCATTCCTTACTGTCTGGCGCGTTGCTGGGCTTGTTGCTGGCGTTGGGTGGCTGCCAGGCCAGCTTGCCGCCGTTACCCGCCTGGCAGAGTAGCGAGGGGCGTGACAGCGCAGAACTGGGGCAAATCCACGACCTGGCCAGTGGCAAGGTCATCAGCCCGGAACAGCTGGTCGAGCAACTGGCTGGCGTACCGCGAGTGCTGGTAGGCGAAAAGCATGACAATGCCGACCATCACGCCTTGCAACTTTGGTTGATCCGCGCCATGCAGGCCCGGCGTGCCCAGGGCAGCCTGCTTCTGGAAATGCTGCAACCGCAGCAGCAGTCACGGGTCGATGCGGTTGAAGGCCAGGCCCGGTTGCCGCAGGACCTGCCCAAGGCCCTGGCGTGGCAGGAGGGCTGGGACTGGCAGCTGTACGGGCCGATCGTACGTGAAGCACTGGGTAACCATATTCCCCTTCTGGCCGCCAACCTGTCGCCTGGCGAAATGCGCCAAGCCTACCGGCAGGCGGCGGCGGTGCCGGGGGCGCAGTCCAATGCCCCGTCAGTAAAGGCGGCATTGCTCGAGCAGGTGAGGGCCGGGCACTGTAATTTGCTCCCCGAGAGCCAGTTGCCGGCCATGCTGGCCGTTCAGCAACAACGTGACCGGCGCATTGCCGAGCGGCTGCTGGCAGCGCCGCAGCCGGCCTTGTTGTTCGCCGGTGCATTCCACGCACGCAAGGACCTGGGCGTGCCGCTGCACCTTGCCGACCTGGGGGCCGAGGGGCAGAGCAAAGTGCTGCTGCTGTCCGAGGTCGGTCAGCAGGTCGAGGCGGGGATGGCAGACTTTGTGTGGTATACGGCTGCGATGCCGGAGCAGGACTATTGCGCACGGTTGCGTAGGTAGACGGGGAAGCGCGGGCGCTGACAATGCAGTGACAAGCAAAAAAAGACCCGGCAAAAATGCCGGGTCAATAACCGTGATTAGCCTGATGAGGAGATAATCTGAGAGTCCGAACCAGGGGCTTTCAGCTTATCCAACCAGTCTCGCGACCAGTTGTGATAATCATAACGATTCTCATTATCGAGTCAATCCCCATCTGATGTTTATTTTGCATTTTTTTGCGCAGGGCATTTCGCATCCAGTTGTTGATTGAGCGCTTGCTTGCGTTCGGCCGGCAAATCGTTCCAGTGCATGTCCAGCAGCGCGCCTTCAATGGCGTACAGCAACACCTTCGACGCCCGGAATCCTCGGGTTTTCACGGCCTGGTACGCACCTACCGCGCCGAGTCGACGCAAATCCGATGCACTGTGGATACCGGCCGCATGCAACCACTGCGCGGAGGTCTTTCCAAGATTCTTCAGATGCTGCAATTCATCGTTCATCGAGCCTCCTTGCGATGGCTGAACGGGTATTAGGGGATAAATCGCGAGCAGGTCAGAGAGGAGTGTAGCGGGGGTTGGAAAATGCGCGGCCTTTTGCCATCGGGGGCGACGAGATGCCCTGTTTGCGCTGGGTGCAGGAATGCGGGCCGGCCAATTGCCGGCCCGAATTGCGTTGAATCAAAGACCGGGCAAACGCTGACGGACCTGGTCGATCACCTGGTCCATGCTGCTGGCATCCTGAGTATCAACACGTGTGCTCTGCTGCAGTTCAACGTCATCCAATGGCTCACGGCTGGCCTGCTGTGCCTTGACCACTTCCAGGGTGGCGTCCGACGGGTCGCTATTCTGGGCCAGGCGCTGCGCCAGCCAACTGGCGATGACCGCCTCCGGTGCCTGGCAATCGAGGATCAGCAGTGGCACGCCGGTATCGCTCGCGACCTCGGCTGCGGCCTTGCGGTGTTCGTGCTTGAGGTAAGTGGCATCGAGCACTACCGGGAAGCCTGCGCGCAGGATGGTCGCGGCAAGCTGGTGCAGGCGCTGGTAGGTGGCGGTGCTGGCATCGTTGTCGTAGATGCCGGCTTGCAGTTGGCCTGCTTCGGCTTTCTGCTGTTCACCGAACAGGCGCTTGCGCTCCACATCGGAACGCACGCGCACGGCGCCCAAGGCTTCGACCAGGCGCATGGCGACGTGGCTCTTGCCCACTGCCGAGACGCCGTGGGTGATGGCCAGCAGGCGCGAAGGGATGGCGCTGTAGCTTTCAGCCAGGTTGGCGTAGTTGCGGTAGGTGCGCAGGCTGGTGGCGCGCTGCACGCCATCGGCATTGGCCGGCATGCTGAACAGGGCGATCTTGGCGCGGACCAGGGCGCGGTAGGCCTTGTAGAAGTTCAACACTTCCAGGCCTTCATAGTCGCCGGTCAGCTCCAGGTACTGGCTGACGAAGCGCCGCGCCAGGCATTTGAGGCCGCGGTCTTCCAGGTCCATGGCGAGGAAACCGGTGTCGGCCCAGACGTCGGTCATGCGGAACGGTTCATTGAACTCGATGCAGTCGAAGATCACCACCTTGCCATCGATCACGGTGGCGTTACCCAAATGAATGTCGCCATGGCATTCGCGGGTGAACCCATTGGCCTTGCGCGCCGCGAACAGGCCTTCAAGGCGTTCGAAACTGCTGCGCGCCCAGGCCTGCAGGTTGTCCAGCTGCTGCAGGTCGGCCTTGTCACTGAGGAATGGGCGGATCTGCTCGAAGTTTTGCTCGACCGGGGCCATGACGCTTTCAGGTGAGCCATAGGGCTGCTCGGCGGGCACTTTCGGAGTTTGCAGGTGGAATTCGGCGATCTGCCGGGCCATTTGGTCGATGTGCCCGGCATTGAGTTCACCGTTGGCCTGCAGGGTGTTGAGCATCTGCCCCTGCGGGAACTGGCGCATTTTCAGCGCGTACTCGATCGCCGCACCTTCACCGCCGAGCTGCGGGGCTTCGGCGCTGCCAGTGATCGGCAGCACTTCCAGGTACAGGCCGTCGGTCAGGCGCTGGTTCAGGCGCAACTCTTCGTTACAGAAATGCTGGCGCTGATCAAGCCCGGTGAAGTCGAGGAAGCCGAAATTCATCGGCTTCTTGATCTTGTAGGCGTATTCGCCAGTGAGCAGGACCCAGGAGATATGCGTCTCGATGAGTTGGAACCCGTCCACGGGGTGAGGGTAGAGGGCAGGGTTCTGCAACGCTTTGATCAAGGCTTGGCTCACGGGAAATCCTTCCGGGGGCAGGGAATTCGAAGGCGCCATTATGGTCAATGGTGCCGCCCCTGCATACCGCCAGAGGGCGCCTGCCCAGCCTTTACAAAGTGCGTATAATCCGCCGCCATGACTCGAACCCGAAATTCCCGTACTCCTAAGAAACGCCCGACCGGCCGCTCGCGCGCCTGGCTGGGCTGGGCGTTGAAGCTCAGCCTGGTTGGCCTGGTGATCGTTGCCGGCTTCGCGGTTTACCTCGATGCTGTCGTCCAGGAGAAGTTCTCCGGCAAGCGCTGGACCATCCCTGCCAAGGTGTACGCCCGGCCGCTGGAGCTGTTCGTCGGCCAGAAGCTGAGCAAGAACGACTTCCTCACCGAACTCGATGCTCTCGGCTACCGGCGTGAAAGCGCGGCCAATGGCCCGGGCGCTGCGGCTGTCAACGGTAACACCGTCGACCTCAACACCCGCGGCTTCCAGTTCTACGAGGGTATGGAGCCCGCGCAGTTCGTGCGTGTGCGCTTCTCCGGCGACTACGTTGCCGGGCTGTCCGGCGCCAACAATGGCAAGCTGGATGTGGTGCGCCTCGAGCCGTTGATGATCGGGGGTATCTACCCGAAGAACCTCGAGGACCGCATCCTGATCAAGATCGATCAGGTGCCGCCGTACTTGCTCGAAACCCTGGTGGCAACCGAAGACCGAGACTTCTACAGCCACTTCGGCGTGTCGCCAAAGTCCATCGCACGCGCAATGTGGATCAACACCTCCTCCGGTTCCATGCGCCAAGGTGGCAGTACCCTGACCCAGCAGTTGGTGAAGAACTTCTACCTGACCAGCGAGCGCACCCTCAGCCGCAAGCTGACCGAAGCGATGATGGCCGTACTGCTGGAGATGCACTACGACAAGCGCGAAATTCTCGAGGCCTACCTCAACGAGGTGTTCGTCGGCCAAGATGGCCAGCGCGCCGTGCATGGCTTTGGCCTGGCCAGCCAGTTCTTCTTCAGCCAACCGCTGTCGGAGCTCAAGTTGCACCAGATCGCCCTGTTGGTGGGTATGGTCAAAGGGCCGTCCTACTACAACCCGCGTCGCCACCCCGAGCGGGCTCTGGCGCGGCGTAACCTGGTCCTGGACCTTGTGGCCGAGCAGGGCGTTGCGAGCCAGGAAGCGGTCGATGCGGCGAAGAAGATGCCGCTGGGCGTGACCAAACGAGGCAGCCTGGCCGACAGTTCGTTCCCGGCCTTCCTCGACCTGGTCAAGCGCCAGCTGCGCCAGGACTATCGCGACGAAGACTTGACTGAAGAGGGCCTGCGCATCTTCACCAGTTTCGACCCGATTCTGCAGATGAAGGCCGAAACCTCGATGAATGAGACCTTCAAGCGTCTGTCGGGGCGCAAAGGCGCTGACGAGGTCGAATCGGCGATGGTCGTGACCAACCCGGAAACCGGTGAGGTGCAGGCCCTTATCGGCAGTCGTCAGGCCGGATTCGCCGGCTTCAACCGTGCCATCGATGCCGTGCGGCCGATTGGCTCGCTGGTCAAGCCGGCGGTGTACCTGACCGCGCTGGAGCAGCCGAGCAAGTACACCCTGACCAGCTGGGTGCAGGACGAGGCGTTTTCGGTCAAGGGCGCCAATGGCCAGGTGTGGCGCCCGCAAAACTATGACCGCCGCCCGCATGGCACCATTTACCTGTACCAGGGGCTGGCCAACTCCTACAACCTGTCGACCGCCAAGATCGGCCTGGAAGTGGGTGTGCCCAACGTCATCAAGACCATCGGCCGGCTCGGGGTCAGTGTCGACTGGCCTGCGTTCCCGGCAATGCTGCTGGGGGCCGGTGGCATGTCGCCGATGCAGGTGGCGACCATGTACCAGACCATCGCCAATGGCGGTTTCAATACGCCGATGCGCGGCATCCGCAGTGTGCTCACCGCCGAAGGTGAGCCGCTCAAGCGTTACCCGTTCCAGATCCAGCAGACCTTCGATCCGGGCTCCATCTACCTGGTACAGAACGCGATGCAGCGGGTGATGCGCGAAGGTACCGGCCGCTCCGTGTACAACGTGCTGCCCAGGTCGCTGACCCTGGCGGGCAAGACCGGTACCAGTAACGACTCGCGTGACAGCTGGTTCTCAGGCTTCAGCCAGGACCTGCTGGCGGTGGTGTGGATGGGCCGTGACGATAACGGCAAGACGCCGTTCACCGGGGCTACTGGCGCACTGCAGGTGTGGACCAGCTTCATGAAGAAGGCTGACCCGCTACCGCTGGACATGCCGCAACCGGACAACGTGGTACAGGCCTGGATCGACCCCTACAGTGGGCAGGGTTCCGACGCAAGCTGTCCGGGGGCGGTGCAGATGCCGTATATTCGCGGGAGCGAACCGCCCGCCGGCGCGATCTGTGGCGGCGAGCAGAATCCGGCAGAATCGGTCATGGACTGGGTCAAAGGCTGGATGAATTAAGCCCTGGCAGCATTGATGAGGTGTGAAGTGAAAAAGTGGTGGTTTCCTGCCGTGACGGCACTGGTGGTGCTGCAGGGCTGTTCCAGCGTTCAGCGTGGCAACATCCCGGTTGTGGACTCGAGCACACGGGTGTCCAACAGTGAACGCGTGACGGCCAACCGCTCGGCGGCCGGCATCAGCAATGGCACCTCGCAGGCGCAGACCCTGCCTGAGGACTCCGGCGTGACCGTGATGATTCCGCAAGGTGCCGGTGCCACGGGCATCCAGACGTTCCCGGCAGGCAATGGCGTGGCCCCGATCAGCACCACGCCGATTACCACTGGCCCCGGCACATCTGCACCGATGACGACCAACCCCAACCCGATCGCCGACGAACCGTTCGACATCGCGTCGATGAACAGTGCCCCGGCCGCTGCCAGCGCGCCAACCGGCATTCCGCGCAGCAGTGCGGCATCCGGGGGGCTGTCGGCTGACGAGCAGCTCGATGGCCCGGTGCTGGCATTGTTGACCACCGCCCAGTCGCAACAGGGCAGTGGCGACTTCAACGGTGCGGCCTCGAGCCTGGAGCGCGCCCAGCGCATCGCCCCGCGTGAGCCGCAGGTACTGTTCCGTCTGGCGCAGGTGCGCCTGTCCCAGGGCGATGCGGCGCAGGCCGAGCAATTGGCGCGCCGTGCCCTGACCTATGCCAATGGTCGCCCTGACCTTCAGGCCGAGCTGTGGAACACCATCGCCCAGGCCCGTGAGAAGCAGGGTGACAGCGCCGGCGCCGCGCTGGCCCGGCAAAAAGCGCGGGTCAACTCCTGATGATCGAGCAGCGCATTCTGGACATCGCCGACCACCTGCTGCTCATCGAGCGTGAGTTGATCGTGCAGGGCTGGTGGGCTGACGAGCCGCCAAGCGATGAGGCGCTGGCCAGCACAGTGCCTTTTGCGGTCGATAGCATGAGCTTCGAGCAGTGGCTGCAGTGGATATTCCTGCCGCGCATGAAGATCATCATCGAGCTTGGTCAACCGCTGCCCAACGCCTCGAGCATTCTGGTGATGGCCGAGACGGTGTTCGTCGACCGGCCGGAGCAGAGTCGTGAGTTGCGGCGCCTGCTGGCAGAGTTCGATCAATTGATCGCTGCTTGAGCCTGATTTCTTCTCTTTTTCCTTCAGGGGCCGCAGATTGTGGCCCTTTTTTGTGGAAAAGTTATTTTTCCTGCTGCTGTGTCGGTTTTTAGTGGTGGCAGGAATTCATCTTGAGGAAAAATTGGCAATAATTTTTCTTGACTTGTAGCCGCCAAATCACAAGAATCCAGTTTCCGCTTTAGAGGGACTGCCAGAAGCAGACCCGCTAAGCAGATCATGAGGCGCACACCCGCGCCGACCTGTTACACCCCGCAACGCGTTACCTCGCGCTGGGTGGGATAACCCCGCAACACTCAGGGGTGCTCCCAATACTTGCTCAGTCAGTGCTGACGTTCGCTCATGCTCTGCTTGGCAGTAAACCTATTAAGACCCGTCCACTAGGGACGGTATTCTGGCGTTTTAGAGGTGAACAACGTGGAGCTTTTATCTGGCGCTGAGATGGTCGTCCGCTTCTTGCGTGACGAAGGCGTTAAGCACATCTACGGGTACCCTGGTGGTGCTCTCCTGCATGTTTACGACGCCCTGTTCAAGGAACCGGAAGTCGAGCACATCCTGGTTCGTCACGAGCAGGCTGCTACCCATATGGCGGACGGCTACGCCCGCGCCACCGGCAAGGCCGGTGTGGTGCTGGTAACCTCCGGCCCGGGCGCGACCAATGCCATCACCGGTATTGCCACCGCTTACATGGACTCGATTCCGATGGTCATCCTGTCCGGCCAGGTGCCTAGCACCATGGTGGGTACCGATGCCTTCCAGGAAACCGACATGATCGGCATCTCGCGGCCGATCGTGAAGCACAGCTTCATGATCAAACACGCTACCGAGATCCCTGAAGTTCTGAAAAAAGCCTTCTATCTGGCGCAATCCGGCCGTCCAGGCCCGGTCGTGGTCGACATTCCAAAAGATATGACCAACCCGGCCGAGAAGTTCGAATACGTCTATCCGAAGAAGGTCAAGCTGCGCTCCTACAGCCCGGCAGTGCGTGGCCACTCCGGCCAGATCCGCAAGGCTGCCGAGATGCTGCTGGCTGCCAAGCGTCCGATCGTCTATGCCGGTGGCGGTGTGATTCTCGGTGGTGGCTCCGAAGCGCTGACCGAAATTGCCAAGTCGCTGAACCTGCCAGTCACCAATACCCTGATGGGCCTTGGCGGCTTCCCGGGTACCGACCGCCAGTTCCTCGGCATGCTCGGCATGCACGGCAGCTACACCGCCAACATGGCCATGCACAATGCCGATGTGATTTTCGCGGTCGGCGCGCGCTTCGATGACCGCGTGGTCAATGGTCCGGCCAAGTTCTGCCCGAATGCCAAGATCATTCACATCGACATCGACCCGGCGTCGATCTCCAAGATGATCAAGGCCGACGTGCCGATCGTGGGCCCGGTCGACAGCGTGCTGAGCGAGATGCTCGGCATCCTCAAGGAAATCGGCGAGCAGCCAGACAAGGCCGCGGCCGAAGCCTGGTGGAAGCAGATCGACGAGTGGCGCGGTAATGGCGACCTGTTCCCCTACAACAAGGGCGACGGCAGCGTCATCAAGCCGCAGACCGTCATCGAGACCTTGTGCGAAGTGACCAACGGCGATGCTTTCGTCACCTCCGACGTCGGTCAGCACCAGATGTTCGCAGCACAGTACTACCGCTTCAACAAGCCGAACCGCTGGATCAACTCCGGTGGCCTGGGCACCATGGGCTTCGGTTTCCCGGCAGCCATGGGCATCAAGCTCAATTTCCCGGATCAGGACGTGGCCTGCGTGACTGGCGAAGGCAGCATCCAGATGAACATCCAGGAGCTGTCCACCTGCATGCAGTACGGCCTGCCGGTGAAGATCGTCAACCTGAACAACGGCGTGCTGGGCATGGTCCGTCAGTGGCAGGACATGGCCTACAACGGCCGTCACTCGCACTCCTATGTCGAGTCGCTGCCTGACTTCATCAAGCTGGCCGAGGCCTATGGCCATGTGGGTATCCGCATCACCAGCCTGAAGGACCTCAAGCCGAAGCTCGAAGAAGCCTTCGCGATGAAGGACCGCCTGGTGTTCATCGACATCGCGGTCGACCGTACCGAGCACGTCTATCCGATGCAGATCAAGGATGGCTCGATGCGTGACATGTGGCTGAGCAAGACGGAGCGTACCTGATATGCGGCACATCATTTCCCTGCTGCTGGAAAACGAACCCGGTGCTCTGTCCCGCGTGGTCGGCCTGTTCTCCCAGCGCAACTACAACATTGAAAGCCTGACCGTGGCGCCCACCGAAGACCCGACCCTGTCGCGTCTGACGCTGACCACCGTTGGCCATGACGAAGTGATCGAACAGATCACCAAGAACCTCAACAAGCTGGTCGAAGTGGTCAAGCTTGTCGACCTGTCGGAAAGCGCTCACATCGAGCGTGAACTGATGCTGGTCAAGGTCAAGGCCACCGGTGCCCAGCGTGCCGAGATCAAGCGCACCACGGACATCTTCCGTGGCCAGATCGTCGATGTTACCGCCAGCGTGTACACCGTACAGCTCAGTGGTACCAGCGACAAACTGGACAGCTTCATCCAGGCCATCGGCACTGCATCGATTCTCGAAACCGTGCGCAGTGGCGTCACCGGCATTGCCCGTGGCGACAAAGTGCTCAGCATCTGAATTCAAAAATTAGCGATGGCTCCGCAGGGGCCGAGATATAACCAGGGGTATTTCATGAAAGTTTTCTACGATAAAGACTGCGACCTTTCCATCATCCAGGGCAAGAAAGTCGCCATCATCGGTTACGGTTCCCAGGGCCACGCCCAAGCGTGCAACCTGAAGGACTCCGGTGTAGACGTTACCGTCGGTCTGCGTAAAGGTTCGGCTACCGTTGCCAAGGCTGAAGCTCACGGCCTGAAAGTGGCCGACGTTGCCACCGCCGTCGCTGCTGCCGACCTGGTCATGATCCTGACCCCGGACGAGTTCCAGGGCGCTCTGTACAAGAACGAAATCGAGCCGAACATCAAGAAGGGCGCCACCCTGGCCTTCTCCCACGGTTTCTCGATCCATTACAACCAGGTCGTTCCACGTGCCGACCTCGACGTAATCATGATCGCGCCGAAGGCCCCGGGCCATACCGTGCGTTCCGAGTTCGTCAAAGGCGGCGGTATCCCTGACCTGATCGCTATCTACCAGGACGCCTCCGGCAACGCCAAGAACGTCGCCCTGTCCTACGCTTCCGGCGTTGGTGGCGGCCGTACCGGCATCATCGAAACCACCTTCAAGGACGAGACTGAAACCGACCTGTTCGGTGAGCAGGCCGTTCTGTGCGGCGGTACCGTCGAGCTGGTCAAAGCCGGTTTCGAAACCCTGGTCGAAGCTGGCTACGCGCCGGAAATGGCCTACTTCGAGTGCCTGCACGAGCTGAAGCTGATCGTCGACCTCATGTACGAAGGCGGCATCGCCAACATGAACTACTCGATCTCCAACAACGCCGAATACGGTGAGTACGTCACCGGTCCGGAAGTCATCAACGAAGAATCCCGCAAGGCCATGCGCAACGCTCTGAAGCGCATCCAGGACGGCGAGTACGCGAAGATGTTCATCTCCGAAGGCGCCACCAACTACCCATCGATGACCGCCAAGCGTCGCAACAACGCCGCTCACGGTATCGAAGTCATCGGCGAGCAACTGCGTTCGATGATGCCGTGGATCTCGGCTAACAAAATCGTCGACAAGACCAAGAACTGAGTCTTATCGAATGATGAAAAACGCGGCTTCGGCCGCGTTTTTTCGTTCTGGCATTCAGCTTCTGGTATAAAGCAGACCAGTGGCCTGCCGTCAGAACCTGTTTCGCGGGCCCGTGTCGAACATTTTCCATCCTGTTGCAAGGTACCCTCCATGAGCGAACGTCCCGAAGAGCCGAACAAGCCCTCCGACGCCGAAAGCCTGCTACCTGTCGATGAGCACGTTGAAGAAGGGCATGATGCCGAAGGGCGCAAGGTGCGCCATCGCGGTATCTATCTGTTGCCCAACCTGTTCACCACCGCCAACCTGTTTGCCGGTTTCTATTCCATCATCAACTCGATGAGCGCGCAGAGCGCCCTGAGTGCTGGCGACCCGCGCGAGGCGAGCAAGTACTTTGCATTTGCCGCCATCGCCATCTTCGTGGCCATGGTGCTCGACGGCCTCGATGGCCGTGTCGCCCGCATGACCAACACCCAGAGCGCCTTCGGGGCCGAGTACGACTCGTTGTCGGACATGGTCGCCTTCGGCGTGGCCCCGGCCCTGCTGGCCTTTGGCTGGGCGCTGGGCGACATGGGCAAGGTCGGCTGGATGGTCGCCTTCATCTATGTGGCCGGTGCCGCGCTGCGCCTGGCGCGTTTCAATACCCAGGTTGGTACTGCCGACAAGCGCTACTTCATCGGCCTGGCCAGCCCGGCTGCCGCTGGTGTGGTCGCCGGTACCGTATGGGCCTTCAGCGACTATGGTATCCAGGGCTCCAAGTTGTCGTTTTTGGTGGCACTGCTGGTTGCCGCCGCCGGTATGTTGATGGTCAGCAACATCAAGTACAACAGCTTCAAGGAGCTCGACCTCAAGGGCCGCGTGCCGTTCGTGGCGATCCTGGCGGTGGTGCTGGTGTTTGCCGTGGTATTCAGCGACCCGCCGCGCATCTTGCTGCTGATTTTCCTTGCCTACGCCGCTTCTGGTCCGATCCAGTTCCTGCTCAAAGGCCGCCATCGTAAATCCTGAATGATTTAATGATGGAATAACCCTGCGGCTCCATAGTCTTACTGGTACATCCGTTAACCAGTGCTGTGGAGCCGTCATGCTTATAAAGCTTCCCAGGTCTTCCGATTGCAAGGCATCGGAGATCACTCCCGAAAGCATCTACCTTTCCCGTCGTACCCTGTTGGGTGGCTCCATGGCCGGCGTTGCGCTGGGTGCGATGCCCTTTGCGGCGCGCACGGCCCAAACATCGCGTTACGCAGATGTCGAGGCAGGTAACGCACCGGCCTGGTTCACCAGCAAGCTGGCTGACACGCGTTGGCAAGCGGTGACGGTAAAAGACGAGGCGATCACGCCCTTCAAGGATGCCACTCATTACAACAACTTCTATGAGTTCGGGCCTGATAAAGGCGACCCCGCCGCCAATGGCGGGAGCCTGAAGACCGAACCCTGGTCGGTGGTGGTCGATGGTGAGGTTGGCAAGCCCGGGCGTTATGCGCTGGAAGACTTTGTCAAACCCTACGCGCTTGAGGAGCGTATCTATCGGTTACGCTGCGTGGAGGCCTGGTCAATGGTCATCCCCTGGTTGGGCTTTCCCCTGGCGCAAGTGCTCAAGCAGGTTGAACCGACCTCAAAAGCGCGTTATGTACGGTTCGAGACCCTGCAGGATCCGCAGCACATGCCGGGTCAGCGTTCGGGCTTCGCGTTGATCGATTGGCCGTACGAAGAGGGCTTGCGCCTGGATGAGGCGATGAACCCGCTGGCCATCCTGGCGGTCGGCATGTATGGGCGCGAGTTGCCCAACCAGAACGGTGCGCCGCTGCGCCTGGTGGTGCCGTGGAAGTACGGGTTCAAGAGTATCAAGTCGATCGTGCGGATCAGCCTGGTGGCCGAACGGCCGCGCACGACCTGGGAGAGTCTTGCGCCTGATGAATATGGTTTCTATGCCAACGTGAACCCCGAGGTCGATCACCCGCGCTGGAGCCAGGCGCGCGAACGGCGCCTGCCCAGTGGCCTGTTCAGCCCCAACGTGCGACAGACACAGATGTTCAATGGCTACGCCGATGAAGTGGCGTCGCTGTACGCTGGCCTCGACCTGCGGAAGAACTATTGATGCGTTATCCCTGGCTGCGCCTGGCTATCTTTATAGTGGGTTGTCTGTTTCCGCTGTGGTGGTTGTATGAGGCGGCGATGAACCTGCTCGGACCGGACCCGGGGAAGATCCTTATGGATCGGCTTGGGCTGGGGGCGTTGATCTTCCTTTTGATCACGCTGAGCATGACGCCGCTGCAGAAGCTGACAGGCTGGTCGGGGTGGATCGTTGTGCGTCGGCAACTGGGGTTGTGGTGTTTTGCCTATATCGTGCTGCACCTCCTTTGCTACCTGTTCTTTATCCTGGGGCTGGATTGGGGGCAGTTTGCCGTCGAGCTGCGCAAGCGGCCGTACATCATTGTGGGGGCGCTCGGCTTTCTTTGCTTGCTGGCGTTGGCGGTGACTTCCAATCGTTACAGTCAGCGGCGCTTGGGCGCGCGCTGGAAGAAACTGCACAAGCTTGTGTATGTGATTCTCGGTTTGGGCCTGCTGCACTTCCTGTGGATTGTGCGCTCCGATCTGCGTGAGTGGGCGATCTACGCGGCCATTGCTGGCGTGTTGATGGTGCTGCGGGTGCCGGCGGTGGCGCGGCGAGTGCCTCGAATCATGGGGCGTCGGGGAAGGGTGGCTTCCTAGGCGCTAAAAGGAAAATGGCGAACACCTGCTGTGCTTGATAGGGCCATTTCCGCCTATATTTCAATTTCTTGAAATTAAGCCTTGACGGGCGTTCGAATCTCCTTATAATGCGCCCCACTTCCAGCGTAGTCGGAACGAGAAACTCCTTGAAATTCAAAGAGTTGCTTAATCCAGGTAGTGCTGGTGGTGCTTCGGTCGTCTGATCGATAGCGGTGAAATGGTGGTTGACAGCGCTTCTAAACGCTGTATGATTCGCCTCCCGCTACGAGAGATCGCAGCGAGCCAAGTGTTTGAAGTTGAACGAGTTTCTCGCAAAAAACTTCAAAATAAACGCTTGACAGCCTCTGAGGAAAGCGTAGAATGCGCACCTCGGTTGAGACGAAAAGCTCTTAACCAAACGCTCTTTAACAAATCGAATCAAGCAATTCGTGTGGGTGCTTGTGAGTACGGACTGATAGTCAGAAAGATTATCAGCATCACAAGTGACCATGCGAGAAATCACATAGTCATTTGAGATTGCTGAGCCAAGTTTAGGGTTTCTTAAAAACCCAAGCAGTATTGAACTGAAGAGTTTGATCATGGCTCAGATTGAACGCTGGCGGCAGGCCTAACACATGCAAGTCGAGCGGATGATGGGAGCTTGCTCCTTGATTCAGCGGCGGACGGGTGAGTAATGCCTAGGAATCTGCCTGGTAGTGGGGGACAACGTTTCGAAAGGAACGCTAATACCGCATACGTCCTACGGGAGAAAGCAGGGGACCTTCGGGCCTTGCGCTATCAGATGAGCCTAGGTCGGATTAGCTAGTTGGTGGGGTAATGGCTCACCAAGGCGACGATCCGTAACTGGTCTGAGAGGATGATCAGTCACACTGGAACTGAGACACGGTCCAGACTCCTACGGGAGGCAGCAGTGGGGAATATTGGACAATGGGCGAAAGCCTGATCCAGCCATGCCGCGTGTGTGAAGAAGGTCTTCGGATTGTAAAGCACTTTAAGTTGGGAGGAAGGGCATTAACCTAATACGTTAGTGTTTTGACGTTACCGACAGAATAAGCACCGGCTAACTCTGTGCCAGCAGCCGCGGTAATACAGAGGGTGCAAGCGTTAATCGGAATTACTGGGCGTAAAGCGCGCGTAGGTGGTTTGTTAAGTTGGATGTGAAAGCCCCGGGCTCAACCTGGGAACTGCATCCAAAACTGGCAAGCTAGAGTACGGTAGAGGGTGGTGGAATTTCCTGTGTAGCGGTGAAATGCGTAGATATAGGAAGGAACACCAGTGGCGAAGGCGACCACCTGGACTGATACTGACACTGAGGTGCGAAAGCGTGGGGAGCAAACAGGATTAGATACCCTGGTAGTCCACGCCGTAAACGATGTCAACTAGCCGTTGGAATCCTTGAGATTTTAGTGGCGCAGCTAACGCATTAAGTTGACCGCCTGGGGAGTACGGCCGCAAGGTTAAAACTCAAATGAATTGACGGGGGCCCGCACAAGCGGTGGAGCATGTGGTTTAATTCGAAGCAACGCGAAGAACCTTACCAGGCCTTGACATGCAGAGAACTTTCCAGAGATGGATTGGTGCCTTCGGGAACTCTGACACAGGTGCTGCATGGCTGTCGTCAGCTCGTGTCGTGAGATGTTGGGTTAAGTCCCGTAACGAGCGCAACCCTTGTCCTTAGTTACCAGCACGTTATGGTGGGCACTCTAAGGAGACTGCCGGTGACAAACCGGAGGAAGGTGGGGATGACGTCAAGTCATCATGGCCCTTACGGCCTGGGCTACACACGTGCTACAATGGTCGGTACAGAGGGTTGCCAAGCCGCGAGGTGGAGCTAATCTCACAAAACCGATCGTAGTCCGGATCGCAGTCTGCAACTCGACTGCGTGAAGTCGGAATCGCTAGTAATCGCGAATCAGAATGTCGCGGTGAATACGTTCCCGGGCCTTGTACACACCGCCCGTCACACCATGGGAGTGGGTTGCACCAGAAGTAGCTAGTCTAACCTTCGGGAGGACGGTTACCACGGTGTGATTCATGACTGGGGTGAAGTCGTAACAAGGTAGCCGTAGGGGAACCTGCGGCTGGATCACCTCCTTAATCGACGACATCAGCCTGCTGATGAGCTCCCACACGAATTGCTTGATTCTTTGTATAAAGACGATGCTGTAACGCGACCCTGTTATAGGTCTGTAGCTCAGTTGGTTAGAGCGCACCCCTGATAAGGGTGAGGTCGGCAGTTCAAATCTGCCCAGACCTACCATTACATGGTTCAGCCGTAGAATACGGGGCCATAGCTCAGCTGGGAGAGCGCCTGCCTTGCACGCAGGAGGTCAGCGGTTCGATCCCGCTTGGCTCCACCACTTTTGCAGTAACTTGTCAGAACTTAGAAATGAACATTCGGCTTGAATGTTGATTTCTGGCTTTTGTCAGATCGTTCTTTAAAAATTCGGATATGTGATAGAAATAGACTGAACACCAGTTTCACTGCTGGTGGATCAGGCTAAGGTAAAATTTGTGAGTTCTGCTCGAAAGAGCAACATGCGAATTTTCGGCGAATGTCGTCTTCACAGTATAACCAGATTGCTTGGGGTTATATGGTCAAGTGAAGAAGCGCATACGGTGGATGCCTTGGCAGTCAGAGGCGATGAAAGACGTGGTAGCCTGCGATAAGCTTTGGGGAGTCGGCAAACAGACTGTGATCCAGAGATCTCTGAATGGGGGAACCCACTCAGCATAAGCTGAGTATCTTGTACTGAATACATAGGTGCAAGAGGCGAACCAGGGGAACTGAAACATCTAAGTACCCTGAGGAAAAGAAATCAACCGAGATTCCCTTAGTAGTGGCGAGCGAACGGGGACCAGCCCTTAAGTTGATTTGAGATTAGTGGAACGCTCTGGAAAGTGCGGCCATAGTGGGTGATAGCCCCGTACACGAAAATCTCTTATCAATGAAATCGAGTAGGACGGAGCACGAGAAACTTTGTCTGAACATGGGGGGACCATCCTCCAAGGCTAAATACTACTGACTGACCGATAGTGAACCAGTACCGTGAGGGAAAGGCGAAAAGAACCCCGGAGAGGGGAGTGAAATAGATCCTGAAACCGTATGCGTACAAGCAGTGGGAGCCTACTTTGTTAGGTGACTGCGTACCTTTTGTATAATGGGTCAGCGACTTATATTCAGTGGCGAGCTTAACCGAATAGGGGAGGCGTAGCGAAAGCGAGTCTTAATAGGGCGTTTAGTCGCTGGGTATAGACCCGAAACCGGGCGATCTATCCATGGGCAGGTTGAAGGTTAGGTAACACTGACTGGAGGACCGAACCGACTACCGTTGAAAAGTTAGCGGATGACCTGTGGATCGGAGTGAAAGGCTAATCAAGCTCGGAGATAGCTGGTTCTCCTCGAAAGCTATTTAGGTAGCGCCTCATGTATCACTGTAGGGGGTAGAGCACTGTTTCGGCTAGGGGGTCATCCCGACTTACCAAACCGATGCAAACTCCGAATACCTACAAGTGCCGAGCATGGGAGACACACGGCGGGTGCTAACGTCCGTCGTGAAAAGGGAAACAACCCAGACCGTCAGCTAAGGTCCCAAAGTCATGGTTAAGTGGGAAACGATGTGGGAAGGCTTAGACAGCTAGGAGGTTGGCTTAGAAGCAGCCACCCTTTAAAGAAAGCGTAATAGCTCACTAGTCGAGTCGGCCTGCGCGGAAGATGTAACGGGGCTCAAACCATGCACCGAAGCTACGGGTATCACCTTTGGTGATGCGGTAGAGGAGCGTTCTGTAAGCCTGTGAAGGTGAGTTGAGAAGCTTGCTGGAGGTATCAGAAGTGCGAATGCTGACATGAGTAACGACAATGCGAGTGAAAAACTCGCACGCCGAAAGACCAAGGTTTCCTGCGCAACGTTAATCGACGCAGGGTTAGTCGGTCCCTAAGGCGAGGCTGAAAAGCGTAGTCGATGGAAAACAGGTTAATATTCCTGTACTTCCAGTTATTGCGATGGAGGGACGGAGAAGGCTAGGCCAGCTTGGCGTTGGTTGTCCAAGTTTAAGGTGGTAGGCTGAGATCTTAGGCAAATCCGGGATCTCAAGGCCGAGAGCTGATGACGAGTTGCCTTTAGGCGACGAAGTGGTTGATGCCATGCTTCCAAGAAAAGCTCCTAAGCTTCAGATAACTGGGAACCGTACCCCAAACCGACACAGGTGGTTAGGTAGAGAATACCAAGGCGCTTGAGAGAACTCGGGTGAAGGAACTAGGCAAAATGGCACCGTAACTTCGGGAGAAGGTGCGCCGGTGAGGGTGAAGGACTTGCTCCGTAAGCTCATGCCGGTCGAAGATACCAGGCCGCTGCGACTGTTTATTAAAAACACAGCACTCTGCAAACACGAAAGTGGACGTATAGGGTGTGACGCCTGCCCGGTGCCGGAAGGTTAATTGATGGGGTTAGCGCAAGCGAAGCTCTTGATCGAAGCCCCGGTAAACGGCGGCCGTAACTATAACGGTCCTAAGGTAGCGAAATTCCTTGTCGGGTAAGTTCCGACCTGCACGAATGGCGTAACGATGGCGGCGCTGTCTCCACCCGAGACTCAGTGAAATTGAAATCGCTGTGAAGATGCAGTGTATCCGCGGCTAGACGGAAAGACCCCGTGAACCTTTACTATAGCTTTGCACTGGACTTTGAATTTGCTTGTGTAGGATAGGTGGGAGGCTTTGAAGTGGGGACGCCAGTTCTCATGGAGCCATCCTTGAAATACCACCCTGGCAACTTTGAGGTTCTAACTCAGGTCCGTTATCCGGATCGAGGACAGTGTATGGTGGGTAGTTTGACTGGGGCGGTCTCCTCCCAAAGAGTAACGGAGGAGTACGAAGGTGCGCTCAGACCGGTCGGAAATCGGTCGTAGAGTATAAAGGCAAAAGCGCGCTTGACTGCGAGACAAACACGTCGAGCAGGTACGAAAGTAGGTCTTAGTGATCCGGTGGTTCTGTATGGAAGGGCCATCGCTCAACGGATAAAAGGTACTCCGGGGATAACAGGCTGATACCGCCCAAGAGTTCATATCGACGGCGGTGTTTGGCACCTCGATGTCGGCTCATCACATCCTGGGGCTGAAGCCGGTCCCAAGGGTATGGCTGTTCGCCATTTAAAGTGGTACGCGAGCTGGGTTTAGAACGTCGTGAGACAGTTCGGTCCCTATCTGCCGTGGACGTTTGAGATTTGAGAGGGGCTGCTCCTAGTACGAGAGGACCGGAGTGGACGAACCTCTGGTGTTCCGGTTGTCACGCCAGTGGCATTGCCGGGTAGCTATGTTCGGAAGAGATAACCGCTGAAAGCATCTAAGCGGGAAACTTGCCTCAAGATGAGATCTCACTGGGATCTTGAATCCCCTAAAGGGCCGTCGAAGACTACGACGTTGATAGGTTGGGTGTGTAAGCGCTGTGAGGCGTTGAGCTAACCAATACTAATTGCCCGTGAGGCTTGACCATATAACACCCAAGCAATTTGCTTCTGCAAATTGTGGTGGTGAAGACGAAAGAACCGAAAGTTCGCAACATCACAACTATCGCATATCCGAATTCGCTGGGCTGTCCATCTGGACATTCTGGCTACAGAATTTCTTGACGACCATAGAGCATTGGAACCACCTGATCCCATCCCGAACTCAGTAGTGAAACGATGCATCGCCGATGGTAGTGTGGGGTTTCCCCATGTGAGAGTAGGTCATCGTCAAGATTCATTTCGCAAAACCCCTATCTGCGTAAGCAGGTAGGGGTTTTGTCTTTTCTGGCTTTTACAGATCCCGGACTCGGCGGCTAGCCGTGATATCGTTCCCCATCAGCCCGAACTGCCTTCCAGAGAACCATCAATGGCCAACCCGACTTCACTCCATCCCGGCTTCATGATCGTGCACGGCAATCGCCTGGACGACTTGCGCAGCCTGGTGGTGAGCTGGATGCGGCGCTATCCGCTGGCCCCCCTGGAAAACGAAATCGCCCTGGTACAAAGCAATGGCATCGCCCAGTGGCTCAAGCTGGCCTTGGCCGAGGACCCGCTCGAAGATGACCAGGGTGGTTGTGGGATCGCTGCTGCCATCGAAGTGCAGTTGCCGGGCAGCTTCATGTGGCAGCTGTACAGAAAAGTCCTCGGGCGTGACGAGATTCCAGAGGTTTCCTTGCTCGACAAGGCCCCGCTGACCTGGCGACTCATGCGTTTGCTGCCAGCGCTGATCGAGCGCACGCATTTCGAACCGTTGCGACGCTTCCTCACCGACGACGGTGATCTACGCAAACGCTATCAGCTGGCAGAGCGCCTGGCTGACCTGTTCGACCAGTATCAGGTCTATCGTGCCGACTGGCTCAAGGATTGGGCTGCCGGCCAGCACGTCCTCAATACGGCCCGTGGCGAACGCAAACCCCTGGCACCTGGCAACCGCTGGCAGGCCGAGCTGTGGCGGGCCTTGCTCGAGGATGTAGGTGAACAAGGCATGGCCCAGAGCCGTGCAGGGGTGCACCAGCGATTCATCGAACGGATCAACAGCCTTGAGCAACCCCCTGCGGGTCTGCCTTCACGGGTAATCGTATTCGGTATCTCATCGCTGCCTGCCCAAGCGTTGGAGGCACTGGCAGGTCTTGCGCGGTTCAGCCAGGTATTACTGTGTGTGCACAACCCTTGTCGCCATCACTGGGCGGACATCGTCGCCGACAAGGACCTGCTGCGCCACCAGTACAAGCGCCAGCAGCGCAAGCAGGGCATGCCCGCGCAGTTGGATGACGAGTCCTTGCACCAGCACGCCCACCCCTTGCTTGCCGCCTGGGGCAAACAGGGCCGCGACTACATCAACCTGCTCGACAGTTATGATGACCCAGGCAGCTACCAGGGCGCATTCAGCGATGGACGCATCGACCTTTTCAGCGAAAGCGAGCCGGCAACACTGCTCAAGCAGCTGCAGGACGATATCCTCGAACTGCGCCCGCTTGCTGAAACCCGTGAGCTGTGGCCTGAGGTCGATCTGGCGCAAGACCGCTCCGTGCGCTTCCACATCGCCCACAGCCCACAACGCGAAGTAGAGATCCTGCACGACCAATTGTTGGCCCGCTTCAGTGCCGACCCCACCCTGCGCCCACGTGACGTCATCGTGATGCTCCCGGCAATCGACAACTATGCACCGCATATCCGTGCCGTTTTCGGCCAGCTACAGCGCAACGACCCGCGTTACATACCCTTCACCCTGACCGATCAGGGCCAGCGCGGGCGTGATCCATTGTTGATTGCCCTGGAGCATCTGCTCAAGCTGCCAGACAGCCGTTTCGCCGTCAGCGAAGTGCTCGATCTGCTGGACGTACCGGCTGTACGAACGCGTTTCGGGATCCGCGAAAGCGACCTGCCCACGCTGCACCGCTGGATCGAGGGCGCCGGTGTCCGTTGGGGGCTCAATGCCGAGCAGCGAGCGTCCCTGGGCCTGCCCGAAGGGCTGGAGCAGAACAGCTGGCGGTTCGGCCTGCGGCGTATGCTGTTGGGTTATGCCGTCGGTATGGGGGAGGGCTGTGACGGTATCGAACCTTACGACGAAATCGGCGGCTTGGATGCTGCGCTGATCGGCCCGTTGGTGGCCTTGCTCGACGCCCTCGATGTGGCCAACCATGCCCTCTCTCAGCCAGCCACTGCGGCCCAGTGGGGCGAGCGACTGAACGCGCTGTTGCAAGTGTTTTTCCTGGCAGAAGGCGAGCACGACGAATTCCTGCTCATGCAACTGCAGGAGCTGCGCGATAGCTGGCTACAGGTGTGCGAGACCGTAGGCTTGCAGGACTTGTTGCCCCTCACGGTCATACGCGAGGCGTGGTTGTCGGGCCTGGATCAGGGCAAGCTGTCCCAGCGTTTTCTTGCAGGTTCGGTAAACTTCTGCACCCTCATGCCGATGCGTGCCATCCCGTTTAGAGTGGTCTGCCTGCTTGGCATGAACGATGGCGATTACCCGCGCGCCCAGCAGCCGCTGGACTTCGACCTGATGGCCAGTGACTACCGCCCCGGCGACCGCTCGCGTCGGGAGGATGACCGTTACCTGCTGCTCGAAGCGTTGTTGTCCGCGCGCGATCAGCTGTACATCAGCTGGGTCGGCCGGAGCATCCGCGATAATAGCGAGCGCCCGGCATCCGTGCTCATAGGCCAACTGCGCGATCACCTGGCGGCAGGTTGGCGGCTGGCCGGTGGCAGCGGCAGCCAGCAAGCGGGCGAGCAGTTGTTGCATGCGTTGACTCAAGAGCACCCGCTGCAGCCCTTCAGCCCGCGTTATTTCCAGAAAGGCAGCGCGTTGTTCAGTTATGCCCATGAATGGCAGCTGCTGCACCAAGTCTGCGATGAGTCTAAACAGGCGGATGTTGGCCTGCCGGCTTACAGCAGCGATGAAGCCCTGACCCTTACGCAACTGCAGGACTTTCTGCGTCATCCGGTGCGTCACTTCTTCAGCCAGCGCCTGAAAGTGTTCTTCGAGGCGCTGGAGGCGCCGACGCCGGATGAGGAGCCGTTTGTCCTCGATGCCTTGCAGCGCTATAGCGCCAGTGAAGGCCTGCTCGGCGCGGCGCTGGCCGAGCCGGAAAACGCCGAGCAGGCGCTGCAAGCCCAGGCGCGCCGGCTGCAGGCGTGCGGCATGCTGCCGTTGGCCGGGTTCGGCGAGCTTCTGCAGGCAGAGCTGATCCAGCCGCTGCCCGATCTGCTGCAACGCCATCGCCAATTGTTGCAGCGCTGGCCCAACGTGGTCGAGGGCGCACTGCCGATCCATTTCGAGCATGGCAGCCATCGCCTGGAGGGTTGGCTTGGCCGGGTGTATCAGGCCGATGACCAAAGCCTGTTGAGCATCACCACGGTGCCCAACACCATCAGCGCCGGGCGTCACAGCCTCAAGTGGCACCGGCTGATCGCCAGTTGGGTCATGCACCTGGCGGCGTGCGCCGAAGGCTATCCGCTGCATAGCGCCCTGTTGGCCAGCGACATCACCCTGCTGCTCGCGCCACTGCCACAACACGAAGCTGCCGAGCAGCTCGGCCATCTGCTGGTGTCACGCCAGGCCGCAATGAATGCGCCGCTGCCGGTCGCCGCCAAGACAGCGTTCGCCTGGCTGGCCCAGGACGATCCTGACAAAGCCCTCGCCGCAGCTGCCCGTGCTTACGAAGGTGATGGCCGCACCAGTTTCGGTGAGCGCAGCGAAAGCCTGGCCCTGGCCCGACAGTTCCGTGACTTCGCCGCACTCAGTGCCGACGAAACTTTTGAAGGCTGGTGCGAAACCCTGTACCGCCCGTTATTCAGCGCAGCCTGGCAGACGCTGGGCAACCCGGAGAGTGGCGCATGACCCAGGTCCGTCCCCTGGCACTGAGTTTCCCCCTGCATGGCAGCCAACTGATCGAAGCCAGTGCCGGTACCGGCAAGACGTTCACGATTTCGGCGCTTTATCTGCGGCTGATCCTCGGCCATGGCGGCGAGTGCGCTTTTGGCCGCGAGTTGCTGCCACCGCAGATCCTCGTGGTGACCTTCACCGATGCCGCCACCAAGGAACTGCGCGAGCGTATTCGCGCGCGCCTGGCCGAAGCTGCACGCTTCTTTCGCGGCGAGTTACAGGAAGCCGACCCGCTGCTGCACCAGCTACGTGACGATTACCCACCCGAGCACTGGCCGCGCTGCGCCAACCGCCTGGAGATCGCCGTACAGTGGATGGACGAAGCGGCAGTCTCGACCATTCATGGCTGGTGCCAGCGCATGCTTCGCGAGCATGCCTTCGACAGCGGCAGCCTGTTCACCCAGAGCCTGGAAACCGACCACAGCGACCTGCTTGGCCAGGTCATGCGCGACTACTGGCGGCGGTTCTGCTACGGCATGCACGGCGAGGCCCTGGGCTGGGTGCGTAGCCATTGGGGCAGCCCCGATGCATTGTTGCCCAGGATCCGCCCCCTGTTTGGTCGCGTGCGTGCGCAGCAGGATGAGCAAGAACCGCAAGCGCTGATTGATGCAGCGCTGCTGCAGCGCGCCGATCAGTTGCACCAGCTTAAAGCCCCATGGGCGCAATGGGTCGAGCAGTTGCAACAGATCTGCCGGGACGCCGTCGCCGCCAAGCAGGCCGATGGCCGCAAGCTGCAGGCGCGCTTCTTCGAACCCTGGTTCGACAAGTTACGCGCCTGGGCTGCTGATGAGCAGATAGTGGAACTTGACCTTGGGACTGGCTTTACGCGCCTGACTCCAGCAGGCATGGCCGAAGCCTGGAAGGTCGGTGAGCCTCCAGATCACCCAGCGCTGCACGCCATGCAAGACCTGCCACAACAGCTGCAGGCTCTGGCAAGCCCCGATGCACGCCTGCTCGAACACGCCGCTGTCTGGGTTTCGGCGCGCTTCGAGGTGGAAAAGCGCCGCCGCGCCGAAATGGGCTTCGATGACATGCTGCTGCGCCTGCAACATGCGTTGGCCAGTGAAGCCGGCGAGAGATTGGCAGGCCTGATTCGCGAACAGTTCCCGGTAGCCCTGATCGACGAATTCCAGGATACCGACCCGGTTCAATACGGCATCTTCGAGCGCATCTACCGCATCAGCGAAAATCGTGAGGAAACCGGCCTGTTCATGATCGGCGACCCCAAGCAGGCCATCTATGCCTTCCGGGGCGCCGACATTTACACCTACCTGTCCGCGCGGCGCGCCACCGCCGGGCGGCTGCACAGCCTGGACACCAACTACCGTTCCAGCGAGGCCATGGTGGCCGCTGTCAACCGGGTGTTCCTGCAGGCTGAAGCCCGTGAGCAAGGGCGGGGCGCCTTCCTGTTCCGAGAAGACGATGACAACCCGTTGCCGTTCATCGAGGTGCGCGCCAAGGGGCGCAGCGAACGCCTGCTGATCGACGGCCAAGCCATCGCGGCCCTGCAGTGCTGGCAACTGGAAAGCGACGACCCCGTCTCCAGCACACTGTACCGGCAGCAACTGGCGGCCAGTTGCGCCAGCCACATCGTCGCCCTGCTCAACGGTGCCCAGCGCGGCCAGAGCGGTTTCAGCAAGGCTGACGGTGAGCTGCGCCCGTGCCTGCCCTCTGACATCGCCATCCTTGTACGCGACGGCCATGAAGCGCAGCTGGTGCGAGCCGAGCTTGCCGCCCGTGACGTTCGCAGCGTGTACCTGTCCGACAAGGACTCGGTTTTCGCCGCCCAGGAGGCGCATGACTTGCTGGCCTGGCTCAAGGCCTGCGCCGAGCCGGACTCCGAGCGCCTGCTCAAGGCCGCCTTGGCCAGCCTGACCCTGGACCTGTCGCTGGCCGAACTGGACCAGCTGAACCAGGACGAGCGGGTCTGGGAAGACTGGGTAATGCGTTTTCGCCGCTACCGCGACACTTGGCAGCGCCAGGGCGTACTGCCGATGTTGCGGCACCTGCTGCACGACTTCCAGTTGCCGCGTACGCTCATTGCCCGCAGCGATGGCGAGCGGGTGTTGACCAACCTGCTGCACCTTGCCGAGCTGCTGCAGCAAGCGGCGGGCGAACTGGACGGCGAACAAGCGCTGATCCGCCATCTGGCCGAGCACCTGGCCAATGCCGGGCAGGCCGGTGAGGACCAGATCCTTCGCCTGGAGAGTGATGAACAACTGGTCAAGGTCGTGACCATCCACAAGTCCAAGGGCCTGGAATACCCCTTGGTCTACCTGCCGTTCATCTGCACCAGCAAACCGGTCGACGGTAGCCGCCTGCCGCTGGCCTGGCACGACAGCCAGGGCAATGCACAGATGACCCTGACCCCCGACCCGGCACAGATTGCCCTGGCCGATGATGAACGTCTCGCTGAAGACCTGCGCCTGCTCTACGTGGCCCTCACACGTGCCCAGCACGCATGCTGGCTGGGCGTCGCCGACCTCAAGCGCGGTAACCAGAAAAGCTCGCAGCTGCACCGTTCCGCGCTCGGCTATCTGCTTGGCGGCGGAGTGCCACTGCAGGGCTCGGAACAACTGGCGGACTGGCTGCAGAGCTTGCAGGCAGGCTGCCCGCACATTGCCTGCCCCGGCCTGCCGGAGGCAGACGAAGAGCGCTACCGATCGCCCCATGCCGAGCGCGAGCTGCTGCCTGCACGCAAGCCTCGTCGCGCAGCGGTGGAGCATTGGTGGATCGCGTCGTACAGCGCCTTGCGGGTGGGTGAACAGACACTGGGGGGCGACAGTTCCCGGGCCCAGCAGTTGCTCGACGATGAGGGGATCGATGCTCAACTGCCCCGTGAGGTGCCCGCCGACAGCGGCGACATTCACCGCTTCCCGCGCGGGCCGAACCCCGGCACCTTCCTCCATGGTTTGCTTGAGTGGGCCGGGCGCGAAGGCTTCGCCGAGGTCGCTGCCAACCCCAAACTGATCGAGCGCACCGTCGGCCAGCGCTGCAACCGGCGCGACTGGACCGGCTGGATCCCGACGCTCAGCCAATGGTTGCAGCAACTGCTGAACGAGCCACTGCCGGCCCGTGACATGAGCCTGACGTTGGCGCAGTTGCAGCACTATCAGATAGAAATGGAATTCTGGTTCGCCAGTCATCAGGTCGATGCAGAGCAACTGGACCGGTTGGTCGCCCGCCACACCCATCCAGGCGCAGCGCGCCCCGCTGCTCAGCCGACACTGCTCAACGGCATGTTCAAAGGCTTTATCGACCTGGCGTTCGAGCTCGATGGCCGCTACTACGTGGCCGATTACAAGTCCAACTGGCTTGGCCCGGATATCCAGGCCTATGACACCCTGGCCATGGAAAAGGCGATCCTGGAGCACCGCTACGACTTGCAATACGTGCTTTATCTGCTGGCCCTGCATCGCCAGCTGCGTGCACGGCTGCCCGATTACGATTACGACCGGCATGTGGGCGGTGCGCTGTTCATCTTCTTGCGCGGGGCCAGCAGCAGCGGCCACGGCGTGTACTTCGTCAAGCCGCCACGTGAGTTGATCGAGGCGCTCGATGCGCTGTTCCGTGGCGTTCACGCGCCTCAACAACAGGACCTGTTCGCCGGAGCTGCGCCATGAGCCGCACCCTTGATGACCTCTTGCCTACCCCATTGAACGCAGAGCACCTGCTGACGCTGGCGCCACAACGTAACAGCGCAGACCTGCTGCAACTGCTCGACCGCTGGGTTGAGCGCGGCTGGTTGCGGGCTTTGGACCGGGCTTTCGTGTCCTTCCTGGAAGAGCGCGCACCCGGCAGCGATCCGCTGTTGCTGCTGGCCGCTGCGTTGGCCAGCCATCAACTGGGCCACGGGCATGTCTGCCTGGACCTGCAGCAAACCCTTGCCGAGCCGGATTTCGCCCTGTCGCTGCCGCCGGAGGGCGATGCTTTGGCAGGCCCGTTGCTGCTACCGTCGCAATTGCTCGCCAACCTCGACCTGCACACCTGGCGCGAGCGCATTGCCGCCAGCCCCCTGGTTGCAACTGGCAATACCCCTGGTCATAACGCCCGGCCATTGGTGATCAGCGGCGAGCGCCTCTACCTGCGCCGCTACTGGAGTTATGAGCGGCAGATAGACGAAACCCTGCGCCAGCGCCTGAGCCAGGACGAGGCCACGCCCGCCGACCTGCCTGCACGCCTTGCGCAGTTGTTCGACGAAGGCGCTCTGGCAGGCCAGGTGGATTGGCAGAAACTGGCCTGTGCCCTGGCCACCCGCGCCGGCTTCAGCATCATCACCGGGGGGCCGGGCACCGGCAAGACCACCACGGTAGTGCGCCTGCTGGCCTTGCTGCAGGCACCTGCAGTCGAGCAGGGCAGGCCTCTGCGCATTCGCCTCGCAGCGCCCACCGGCAAGGCTGCAGCACGCCTGACCGAATCCATTGGTCAGCAGGTCGAGCGCTTGCAGGTGAGTGCCGATGTCCGCGGGCAGATTCCTACCGATGTCAGCACCGTGCACCGGCTGCTCGGCAGCCGTCCGGGGTCGCGGCACTTCCGCCACCATGCAGGCAACCCGCTGCCGCTGGATGTGCTGGTGGTGGATGAAGCGTCGATGATCGACCTCGAAATGATGGCCAACCTGCTCAATGCCTTGCCACCCAAAGCCCGGTTGATCCTGTTGGGGGACAAGGACCAGCTGGCCTCGGTCGAGGCGGGCGCGGTGCTCGGCGACCTGTGCCGGGATGCCGAAGAGGGCTGCTACTCATCCGCTACCCAGGCATGGCTGGAGCAGATTGGCGGTCAGTCGCTGGCCGACAGTGGCCTGAAGGCCGGCGACGCGCAACGCAACCCATTGGCCCAGCAGGTGGTGATGCTGCGTTTTTCCCGGCGCTTTGGCGAAGGCAGCGGCATCGGCCAGCTGGCGCGCCTGGTCAACCGCCAGCAAGCCCAGGCGGCCCGCGACCTGTTGACCATGCCCCCGGCCGATGTATTCGGCCTGGCCCTGCGCGGCGAGCACGACCGCGCCTTTGATCGGCTGATACTGGACGGTCTGAACCGCGGCGCTGAGGGACCGCAAGGCTATCGTAGCTATCTGCGTACCATTGGCCGCCATCGTCCAGCGCCTGGTAGTGCTTTCGACGACCCGCACTGGGAGCAGTGGGCTGGCAAGGTGCTGCGCAGCTTTGAGGACTTCCAGTTGTTGTGCGCGGTGCGCAAGGGTGCCTGGGGGGTTGAAGGCCTTAACGAGCGGGTGGCGCGGGTGCTGCACAGCGCCGGGCTGATCGACAGCCAGCAGCCTTGGTACGAAGGGCGCCCGGTACTGGTGACGCGCAACGACTACGGCCTGGGCCTGATGAACGGTGACATCGGCATCGCCCTGCGCTTGCCGGACGAGCAGGGCGAGCCTTTGCTGCGCGTGGCCTTCCCACGCAACGACGGCAGTGGCGGGGTACGTTTCGTGCTGCCCAGCCGGCTCAACGAGGTGGAAACGGTGTTCGCCATGACCGTTCACAAGTCCCAGGGCTCTGAGTTCAGCCACACCGCGCTGGTACTGCCCGATGCGCTCAACCCCGTGCTGACCAAGGAGCTGGTATACACCGGTATAACCCGGGCCAAGCATTGCTTCAGCCTGGTCGAGCCACGCCAGGGCATCTTCGAAGAAGCGGTGGCACGCAAGGTACGGCGTATTTCCGGGCTGATGCTCGAACAGGTGTGATGCACTGCTGTAGGAACTGCCGTGTGCCGCGAAAGGGCGCTCGCATCGTAATGATGGCGTTGCGCTATCGTTGAGCCGCGGCCAACGAGGCCTTTGAGCTGACTGCCAGAACCTCAGAGCAGCGGGCGCAAAGTGTGGCCAAGGTGTGCTTCCACAACTACATCGAAGGCAGTGGAAAACGTGGGGCCGGCTTGCCGGCGATGGGCTGCACAGCAGCCCCATCACTCCTGAGCGAAACGCATCTCACGCGTTTGCCCCATCAACAACGGCGCATTCGCCTCCGTCACCCCACGAATGTACTCCCACAGCAAGGTAATGCGCTTCAACTTGCGCAGATCCTCCCGGCAATACATCCAGAATTGCCGCGTCACCTCGATCTGCTCAGGCAGCACCGTGACCAATCGCGCATCCTGCGCCGCCAGGAAACACGGCAAGATCGCCAACCCTCGCCCCTGCAACGCCGCCGTGTACTGTGCAATCACGCTGGTACTGCGAAGGTGCGCGCTGGCGTTGGGAATCAGGTTGGCCAGGTACAGCAGCTCTGAGCTGAACGCCAGGTCATCCACATAGCTGATGAACGGATGGCCAACCAGGTCGCTGACCTGGTTGATCGGCGCATGGTCGTCCAGGTAATCCTGGGTCGCATACAGCCGCAGCCGATAGTCGCACAGCTTGCAGCACACATAAGGCCCATGCTCGGGCCGCTCCAGGGCGATGACGATGTCCGCCTCACGTTTGGAGAGGCTTATGAAGTGCGGCAGCGGCAGGATATCCACCGATATCGCCGGGTAGGCATCGACGAAATGGCTCAGCTGCGGGGTAACGAAAAAGCTGCCGAAGCCTTCGGTACAGCCCATGCGCACATGGCCCGACAACGCCACACCTGAACCGGACACCTGTTCGCAGGCCATGTGCAGCGTGCTTTCGATCGACTCCGCGTAGCCCAGCAAGCGCTGCCCCTCGGCGGTCAGGACAAAGCCGTTGGTCCGCGACTTTTCGAACAGCAACGTGCCCAGCGCCCCCTCCAGCGAGCTGATGCGCCGCGACACCGTGGTGTAGTCCACGCTTAGGCGTTTGGCGGCGCTGCTAGCCTTGCGGGTGCGGGCCACTTCGAGGAAAAACTTCAGGTCGTCCCAGTTGAGCGCGCTCAGGGAGGTGAGATCTTTTTGCATGTTGATCCGGTTTTTTTGTGCGTTCTTGTTGGATGTTTGCACATCTATACTCGAAAAAAGCCCCATGACGCCACCTCGCGTTTGCACGGCGCTGGCGATCTCGTCCTGACAATAATTCCAAGGAGAACGCAGATGAACGCACCCCAATCCCCCGACCAGACCAAGGTCGAACAGGTCAAGCTGCTGATCGACGGCCAGTGGGTCGAGTCGAAAACCACCGAATGGCGCGACATCGTCAACCCGGCCACCCAGCAGGTGCTGGCGCGAGTGCCGTTCGCCACCGCCGAAGAAGTGGATGCCGCCGTGGCTGCTGCCGAGCGCGCCTTCAAGACCTGGCGCGACACCCCGATCGGCGCACGCATGCGCATCATGCTCAAGCTGCAGGCGTTGATCCGCGAACACAGCAAGCGCATCGCCCAGACCCTGAGCGCCGAGCAGGGCAAGACCATTGCCGATGCCGAAGGTGATATTTTCCGCGGCCTGGAAGTGGTTGAGCACGCCGCCTCCATCGGTACCCTGCAGATGGGCGAGTTCGCCGAAAACGTCGCCGGCGGTGTCGACACCTACACTCTGCGCCAACCCATCGGCGTGTGCGCCGGCATCACCCCGTTCAACTTCCCGGCGATGATCCCTTTGTGGATGTTCCCGATGGCGATCGTCTGCGGTAACACCTTCGTGCTCAAGCCGTCCGAGCAGGACCCGCTGTCGACCATGATGCTGGTCGAGCTGGCGCTGGAAGCCGGCGTGCCGGCCGGCGTGCTGAACGTGGTGCACGGCGGCAAGCAGGTAGTGGATGCGATCTGCACCCATAAGGACATCAAGGCGATTTCCTTCGTCGGTTCCACCGAAGTCGGCACACATGTGTATAACCTGGGCAGCCAGCACGGCAAGCGCGTGCAGTCGATGATGGGCGCGAAGAACCACGCCGTGGTCCTGCCCGATGCCAACCGCACCCAAACCATCAACGCCCTGGTCGGTGCCGCCTTCGGCGCCGCGGGTCAGCGCTGCATGGCCACCTCGGTGGCGGTGCTGGTGGGCAAGGCGCGTGAATGGCTGCCGGACATCAAGGAAGCGGCCAGCAAGCTCAAGGTCAACGCCGGTAGTGAGCCGGGCACCGATGTCGGCCCGGTGGTCTCCAAGCGCGCCAAGGAGCGCGTGCTGGGCCTGATCGAAAGCGGTATCAAGGAGGGCGCCAAGCTCGAACTCGACGGCCGCGACGTGAAGGTGCCGGGCTACGAGCAAGGCAACTTTGTCGGCCCGACGCTGTTCTCCGGGGTGAAGACCGACATGCAGGTTTACACCCAGGAAATTTTCGGCCCGGTACTGGTGACCCTGGAAGTCGACACCCTCGACGAGGCCATCGCCCTGGTCAATGCCAACCCGTTCGGCAACGGCACCGGCCTGTTCACCCAGAGCGGCGCGGCGGCGCGCAAGTTCCAGAGCGAAATCGACATCGGTCAGGTCGGCATCAATATCCCGATCCCGGTACCGGTGCCGTTCTTCAGCTTCACCGGTTCGCGTGGCTCCAAGCTCGGTGACCTTGGCCCGTACGGCAAGCAGGTGGTGCAGTTCTACACTCAGACCAAGACCGTTACCGCCCGCTGGTTCGATGACGACAGCGTCAATGACGGTGTGAACACCACCATCAGCCTGCGCTAAGGAGATCGCCATGCGTATCGCATTCATCGGCCTGGGCAACATGGGCGCCCCCATGGCCCGCAACCTGATCAAGGCCGGGCACCAGCTGAACCTGTTCGACCTGAACAAGACCGTACTGGCCGAGCTCGCCGAACTGGGCGGGCAGGTCAGCGCCTCGCCCAAGGAAGCGGCAGCCAACAGCGAACTGGTGATCACCATGCTGCCGGCCGCAGCCCATGTGCGCAGTGTCTACCTGAACGACGACGGCGTGCTGGCGGGCGTGCGCCCGGGCACACCGACCGTGGACTGCAGCACCATCGATCCGCAGACTGCGCGCGAGGTGTCCAAGGCCGCTGCGGCCAAAGGCGTGGACATGGGCGATGCGCCGGTTTCCGGCGGCACCGGCGGCGCGGCGGCCGGCACACTGACCTTCATGGTCGGCGCCAGCACTGAACTGTTCGCCACGCTCAAGCCGGTGCTGGAACAGATGGGCCGCAACATCGTGCACTGTGGCGAGGTCGGCACCGGGCAGATCGCCAAGATCTGCAACAACCTGCTGCTGGGCATCTCGATGATCGGCGTGTCCGAGGCCATGGCGCTAGGCAATGCGCTGGGCATCGATACCAAGGTGCTGGCGGGCATCATCAACAGCTCGACAGGGCGTTGCTGGAGTTCCGACACCTACAACCCGTGGCCGGGCATCATCGAAACCGCCCCGGCATCACGCGGCTATACCGGCGGGTTTGGCGCCGAGTTGATGCTCAAGGACCTGGGGCTGGCTACCGAGGCTGCGCGCCAGGCGCATCAGCCAGTGATTCTCGGTGCTGTGGCCCAGCAGCTCTATCAGGCAATGAGCCTGCGGGGTGAGGGTGGCAAAGATTTCTCGGCGATTGTCGAGGGGTACCGCAAGAAGAATTGACGAGCGAGGTGGACTTCATCGCGGGCCGGGCGGCCTTCCCTCTGTAACTGCGCACCAGAGGGAAGGGCACTTGCTCCGCGATTTTTTTGTCTGTTGAGGCCCTTCGCCGGGGACAACAAACAACACGTTGGATCAGGCGAAAACGAAATACTTGCGTACCGTCTCAACCACTTCCCAAGTCCCTTTCATCCCAGGTTCGATCACGAACACATCACCCGCCTTCAGGTGCTTGGGCTCCTCACCTTCCGGAGTGATGATGCAATAGCCATCGAGGAAGTGGCAGAACTCCCACTTCTCGTAGTTGACCTCGAACTTGCCCGGTGTGCAGATCCAGGTGCCCATGATCTTGCTGCCGTCGGCCGACAGGTAGGCATTGAGGTTGACGGTGTGTGGATCGCCGCCGATGCGCTTCCACTTGGTGGCGTCCACGACCGGCGTCGGGCAGGTTTCGCGCAGGACGGTAATGAAATCGGACATGGCACAACTCCTGTGACTGGCTGAATGACTCGACACCATAGGGCCATTGGCCGAGCCGCAGTTGCCTGGGCTCGACGCTCAGGTGCCTGACTGCGCTATGCGCATGCGTGTGGGGATGAGCGTTCAGGCCTTTGCCAGCCGCTCGACCAACCCGGCCGCATAGCCCGGCAACCCCGCAAAATCCCGTGCGCACAGCCGCAAGCGGCGATTCGCCCAATCCTCGCGCAGCGCCACCCAGTGCAGCGGCAACAGGCCTTCCCAGCGCTTCACTGCCGCCAGCGGCACCACGCCAACCCCGGCGCCACCCGCAACCATGCGGATCACCCCGTCAAAGCCTTCGGCGCGCACCCGTACGCGCATGCGCCTACCTTCGCGCAGGGCCTGTTCCTCCAGATACAACGCCAGGGCGCTGTTCGCACCGAGCCCGACATGCCCGTGGGCAAGGCTGTCGATGAAGCTTGGGGCAGGCTTCGAGCTGAGGGGGTGAGCCAGCGGTGTGATCAGCGCTAGCGGGTCGTCTCGAAACGGTCGGGTTTGCAGGTGCGTGCTGGGCGCAGCGGTGGAGATGATGCCCAGGTCGGCCATGCCTTGGGTGATCGACTGCACGATCCTCAGGCTCGGCATTTCCTGCACGTCGACGCTCACGCCAGGGTTGTCGGCCAGATACCCGGCCAGCAGCTCCGGCAGGTATTCGGTCAGCGCCGCCGTGTTGCACAGCAGGCGTACCTGACCCTGCTGCCCCTGAGCGTACTGGCCCAGGTCGAACTGCAGGCGTTCGACCTGCTGGCCGATCAACCGCGCATGCTGAAGCAGCGCCTGGCCAGCCGGGGTCGGTTGCACACCGCGGCGGTTGCGTTCCAGCAACGCAGTACCGAGTGAGGCTTCCATGGCGCGGATTCGCGCACTGGCAGCAGGCAGCGACAGGTGGCTGCTGCGGGCCCCGGCCGTGATGTTGCCGCACTCCAGGGTGTGCCGGAACAGCGTGAGATCAATCAGGTCGAAATGCATCAGCCTCTGTCCTGGCGAGAGTCAGGGTGAGTATATGGCAGATTTTCAGCCACTGCGGTGCACGCCATGATGGTGGTCATGAATAACCTGATCGCTTTCTATCAACATATCGGGCCGGCCTTGTCCCTGCTGGTAATCGTGACTTTCGTGCTAGCTGGCGCGGTAAAAGGCGTGATCGGCCTGGGCCTGCCGACCATTGCGATGGGGCTTTTGGGCCTGGCTATGCCTCCGGCGCAGGCTGCCGCCTTGCTGATCGTGCCATCGACCATCACCAATCTCTGGCAACTGGCGGCGGGCGGCCATCTGTCGGCGTTGCTGCGGCGTCTTGGGCCGATGCTCGCCATGATCTTCATCGGCACGCTGGTCGGCAGTGCCTGGCTGGGGATCAACAGTGGCCCATGGGCGGCGCACGCGTTGGGCGCGGCGCTGCTGGTGTATGCGGTGTATGGCTTGATCGGGCCTGGCCTGCGGCTGGCGCCGGGCAGGGAAGGGTGGCTGGGACCAGTGTGCGGGGGGGTGACCGGCATCGTGACTGCCGCCACGGGTGTATTCGTGATGCCCGCAGTGCCCTACCTGCAGAGCCTTGGCCTGAGCCGAGACGAAATGATCCAGGCATTGGGCCTGTCGTTCACCGTCTCGACCGTGGCGCTGGCCCTGGGGCTGGCCGGGCAAGACGCCCTGGGCAGCCAGGCACTGGGCGCTTCATTGCTGATGCTGGCGCCCGCGCTGCTGGGCATGCTGGCTGGCCAGTGGTTGCGGCAGCGCATCAGCGCCGAGCTGTTCAAACGGTGCTTCTTCATCGGCCTGGCCGCGCTGGGCGGCCATCTGCTGATCAACGGCTAGCGGAGGACGCACTGAGCATTTCGATCAGCTGGATATCGAAGTCGCGCTCCAGGTAGTCCATACGTTTTTCGAAGAACTCGACCATATGCGGCAGGGCCGAATGCACGTCCAACGCTGCTTTGTTGGCCCACACCTCAAAGAATACGAACAGGCTCGGGTCTTCCTTGTCGCGCAGCATGTGGTATTCGATGCAGCCAGGCTCATTGCGGCTCGGTTCAACGTAAGCACGGAACAGGGTATCGAAGGCGTCGGCCATTTCCGGACGGGTCTTTGCCTTGAGAATGAAGGCGTATTGCTCGCTCATTGATCACAACTCGTTGGTGGAGGGTGAAGCGATTCTAAGGCAATAATAAGCTTCGTATTCGTGACTTATGGTCAATTGTATTTTGCCCCGCTCACCCTGTATCCCGTGACCCTGAATCGCTAATCTGCCGGCCATTGATTCTTGACTTGAGGTCAGCATGAAAAAGATTCTCCTGCTCAATGGCGGTAAACAATTCGCCCATTCCGAAGGTCGCCTTAACCAGACTTTGCACGACGCCGCCCTTGCTCATCTCGACCGAGCCGGTTTCGACGTGCAGCAAACCTTCATCGACGCGGGCTACGACGTGCAGGCAGAGGTGGCGAAGTTCCTCTGGGCCGATGTGGTGATCTACCAGATGCCGGGCTGGTGGATGGGCGCACCCTGGACCGTGAAGAAATACATCGACGAAGTCTTCACAGCAGGCCACGGCAGCCTCTACGCCAACGACGGCCGGACTCGCTCGGATGCTTCGCAGAAGTACGGCAGCGGCGGTCTGGTGCAGGGCAAGCAGTACATGCTGTCGCTGACCTGGAACGCACCGCAGCAGGCCTTCGACGACCCGAGCGATTTCTTTGAGGGCAAAGGGGTGGATGCAGTGTATTTCCCGTTCCACAAGGCCAATGAGTTTCTTGGCATGACCGGCCTGCCGACCTATCTGGCAGTCGATGTGATGAAGCGCCCGGATGTGCCGGCTGCATTGGCAGCTTATGAGGCGCATCTGAATAAAGTGTTCGGCATGGCTCAGTAAGTGCCTTTCAATAGGGCCGCTTCGCGCCCCCTTGCATAGAGGCCGATCAGCCGCTATCAATCACGGCATATCATTGTCAGGCCAATCCTGTGAAAACCCGATCCGAAGAACTCCAGGTATTCGTCGCCGTTATCGACTGCGGTTCGATTTCCGCTGCCGCCGAGCAACTGGGGCAGACCCCTTCGGCGGTCAGCCGCACATTGTCGCGCCTGGAGGCAAAGCTGGGCACTACGCTGGTCAATCGCACCACCCGGCGCATGGACCTGACCGAAGAAGGGCGCTTCTTCCTGGAACGCTCACGGTTGGTGCTCGAGCAGATGAATGACATGGAAGAGCGCCTGTCGATGAACCGCCAGACGCCTTCCGGGCGCCTGCGCATCAACGCCGCAGCGCCGTTCATGCTGCACGCGATCTTGCCGTGGATCGGTGAATTTCGCAGCCAGTACCCCGACATCGAGTTGGAACTGAACACCGATGACCTGATCATCGACCTGCTGGAGCAGAGCACCGACGTGGCGATCCGCATCGGTGAGCTGGCCGACTCCAGCCTGCACGCGCGTTCGCTGGGGTGCAGCCCGGTGCAGGTACTGGCAAGTCCGGCGTACCTTGAGCGGCACGGTACACCGCAGCATGTCGAAGACCTGAACCATCACTGCCTGCTCGGTTTCAGCCAGCCCGAGTCACTCAACCAGTGGCCGCTGCGCCATGCCCAGGGCGACCGCTGGGCGATCCGCCCGGCGCTGATCGCCTCCAGCGGCGAGACCCTGCGCCAGTTGGCGCTGGCCGGGGAGGGTATCGTCAGCCTGTCGCACTTCATGACCCACGAGGACATCCGCGCCGGCCGCCTGCAGGTCATTCTGAGCGAGGCCAACAACGGCTACCGCCAGCCGATCCACGCTGTTTACTACCGCAACACGCAACTGGCCCTGCGCATCCAGTGCTTCCTCGACTTCATCCAGCGCAAACTGGCGATGTACGCCTGCTGAGTTGCCTGAACGCGACAAATCCTGTCCAAGGGCGGCGAAACTTCCTACATGTGATTGCACAGTCGAGACGCTTCGGCCTTACTGAGTGATCAACAAAAACAACACCAAGGAAGTGTCATGCGTATTGTCCTGTTCCAGTCCATGGCCCTCGGCGCCGCGATCTTGAGCTGTTCATCGGCCTATGCGGTAACCCTGGAGGGTGGCGCGGTGGCCGCGCCCGATCAATATGGCGCACAGGTGGCCGCCGACATCCTGAAAAAAGGTGGCAACGCGGTGGATGCGGCAGTGGCCACCGCCTTCACTTTGGCGGTGACCTACCCTGAGGCCGGCAACATCGGTGGCGGTGGTTTCATGACCCTGTTCGTCGACGGCAAGCCGTATTTCCTCGACTACCGGGAAGTGGCGCCCAAGGCCGCGACCCGTAACATGTACCTGGACGAAAAAGGTGAGGTCATCGAGAACCTCAGCCTGGTCGGCGTGCGCGCAGCCGGTGTGCCTGGCACGGTGATGGGCCTGTGGGAAGCACACGAGAAATTCGGCAAGCTGCCCTGGAGCGAGCTGCTGACCCCCGCCATCGGCTATGCGAAAAACGGCTTCAAGGTTGCCGAAAAGCAGTACCAGTACCGCAATGACGCGCAGGGCCTGTTCAAGACCGCGACCAACTTCAACGACTATTTCGGCACCATGAAGGTGGGCGAGCTGTTCAAACAGCCAGAGATGGCCCAGACCCTTGAACGTATTGCCGACAAAGGCGTGAGCGAGTTCTACCAAGGCAAGACCGCCGACCTGCTGGTGGCGCAGATGCAGGCTGACAAAGGCCTGATCACCAAAGAAGACCTCAAGGACTACAAGGCCGTCTGGCGTGAGCCCATGGCCCTGAGCTGGCGCGGCAATGTGGTCTACACCGCGCCACCGCCAAGCTCGGGCGGCGTTGCACTGGCCCAGTTGCTGGGCATCAAGGAAGACCGTGCGGCCGATTTCAAAGGCGTGGCGCACAATTCGGCGCAATACATTCACCTGCTGGCCGAGATCGAGAAGCGCGTGTTCGCCGACCGCGCCGACTACCTGGGCGACCCGGCCTTCACCAAGGTGCCGGTAGACCAGCTGATCGCCAAGGATTACCTGGCCAAGCGCGCCGCGCAGGTCAACCCCAAGGCCATTTCCGCGACCGAGGATGTCAAACCGGGCCTGGAGCCGCACCAGACCACGCACTTCTCGATCGTCGACAAACAGGGTAACGCGGTCAGCAATACCTACACCCTCAACCTCGACTACGGCAGTGGTGTGGTGGTCAAGGGCGCGGGCTTTTTGCTCAACGACGAAATGGACGACTTCAGTGCCAAGCCGGGCGCAGCCAATGCCTTTGGTGTAGTGGGCGGTGATGCCAACGCTATCGAGCCGGGCAAGCGCATGCTGTCGTCCATGAGCCCGAGCCTGATGACCCGCGATGGCAAGGTTGCACTGGTGATCGGTACACCCGGCGGCTCGCGGATCTTCACTTCGATCTTCCAGGTGATGAACAACCTGTACGACTACGGCATGCCCCTGGACAAGGCCGTGGCGGCGCAGCGTGTGCACCACCAGTTGTTGCCCAAGGACACCATCTACTTCGACAGCTACGCACCGCTGAGCGGGCCGGTAGCCGACGACCTGAAGAAGATGGGTTACGTGCTGGAGGATCAGGGCTGGGAGATGGGGGATATCCAGGCGATCCGGGTGAACGGGGCGAAGCTTGAGACGGCTTCGGATCCGCGTGGGCGCGGGGTGGGGATGGTCGTTAAATAATCGGTTGTCAGTTCTGGTGTCATGGCCGGCAAGCCGGCTCCTACTGGTATCGCGCAGCCTCGAGCCTTGCGTATCCCTGATGGAGCCGGCTTGCCGACAATGGGCCGCAAAGCGGCCCTAAAGTACGAGGTCAGACGCGGAACTGGCTGACCAGCGTCTGCAGGTGCCCACCCAGGCGCGCCAGCTCGACACTGGACGCCGCGGTCTCATCACTGGCCGCTGCGGTCTGCTCCGACACATCGCGCACATTCAGGATGCTGCGGCTGATCTCCTCAGCCACCGCGCTCTGCTGCTCGGCTGCCGCGGCAATCTGCTGGTTCATCGACTGGATGCTCGACACCGTGCTGGTGATGTTTTCCAGCGAAGTGCCGGCTTTGCGCGCCAGTTCGACACTGCTGTCGGTCAGGGTGCGGCTGCCTTGCATGGCGTTGGCCACTTGCTGGGTGCCATGTTGCAGGCCAGCCACCAATTCTTCGATCTCTTCGGTGGATTTCTGCGTACGCTGGGCCAAACCACGTACCTCGTCGGCGACCACGGCAAAGCCACGGCCAGCCTCACCGGCACGGGCGGCTTCGATGGCAGCGTTGAGCGCCAGCAGGTTGGTCTGTTCGGCTACCGACTTGATCACATCCATGACACTGCCGATTTTCTGGCTTTCCTGCTGCAGCAGGTTCATGGCTTCGGTGGAGCGGTGCACTTCCTCGGCCAGGCGTTCGATCTGGCTGATCGCTTCACCGACCACGCGATCACCTGCGCGTGCTTCGTCATCGGCGCCGGTCGCTGCGTGCGAAGCCTGCTCGGCATTGCGCGCCACTTCCTGAACGGTCGCGGCCATTTCGTGCATGGCGGTAGCGACCTGGTCGGTTTCGACCTTCTGGCTGTTTGCGCCAGCGCTGGTCTGCTCGGTGACCGCCGACAGTTCCTCAGCGGCGCTGGCGATCTGCGTGACACCGTCGCGGATGCCGGTGATGAGCTCGCGCAGGGTGGTGCCCATGCGGGCGATGCCCTGCTGCAGCACGCCGATTTCGTCGCGACGGGTAACCCGCAGGTCGTGGGTGAGGTCGCCACCAGCGATGCGCTCCACCGCTTGCAGCGTGTCATGCAGCGGGCGGGTGATCTGGCGGGTGATCAGCACCGCCGCCAGTACACCGACCAGCAGGGCCAGCAACGTGGCGATGGTCTGCAGGCTGCGCGCCTGGGCGCTCTCGGCGTCGCGGCGGTCGATCTGGATCTTGTACAGCGCGTCGCTGCGCTTGACGATATCGCCGCCCTGCACGGTCATCTCTGCACGGGCGGTGGTGATGTCGGCGACTGCATCGCGGAACTGGCGCACGGCCTCGCGGTAGGCCTGTATCGATTGCTCCAACTGCTGCACGCGCGTGGCTTCGGCAGGCAGCTGACGCTTCAGGTTGTCGATCTCGGCAAGTGCCGACTCCAGCTGGCGCAGGGCGGCCTGTTCGTTGGCCGCAGAGTTGTCGGCAATATAACCGCGCACATCCACTCGCACTTGCAGCAGTTGCTGGCGCGCCTTGCTGATCAGTTGGTATTGCGACAAGCGCACGCTATCGGCTTCGGGGCGGCCCATGACGTCCTCGCCGAGCAGATCCATGGCCGCGTCGGCCTTGGCAGCCGATACATTCATCGCGTCACGTGCAGCCAGCGAGCCTTTGTAGCCGGCACGCATCTTGTTCAGCGAAACCTCGTACTCGCTGATGGTCTGGCCCAGTTCTTTGAGCAGCTTGACGTTTTCCGGGCTCTTGAAAGTACTGACCAGGTATTCTTGCTGCTTGCTGAAGGCATCCAGCTTGGCCTGGGTGTTGGCTGCGGCAGCATCGTCGCCATTGGCGATCATGTACTGCAGGCGCGCTACGCGCAGGTCGGTCAGGTCTTTGTTGAGCTTGCCGATATCGCCCATCCAGTTGCTGCGGTCGATGAGGCTGCCCAGGCTGTTCCAGCCGGTCAGGGCCAGCAGGCCGGTGAGGACCAGCACCAGGCCGAAGCCCAGGCCGAGTTTGAGGTTGACGCTGATGTTGGCAAACCAGCTGTTCATGCACGCTCTCCAGAAATGATTTCGCTCACTTGATCAATGTTCGATCGCGAGGCGTTGTTGTTCTGGATGCCCGCTGAATCGTGCAGGGGTTATCGGCAAATGGCGGGGAAGCTGAAACGCTTTTTCAGCTCAATTGCAACACCACGCGCGGCAGCGGGCTTGCCGCGCGCAGGGACCCCTTGAAATTTCAAAGGCTTCGCGCACTGAACGTGTCGCAGCTGTTCACATCGCCCTGGGCAAACCCGGCCTTGAACCAACGCACCCGCTGCGCCGAGGTGCCGTGGGTAAAGGAGTCAGGTACCACGCGCCCCTGGCCCTTTTGCTGCAGTCGGTCATCACCGATGGCATTGGCAGCATTGAGTGCTTCCTCGACATCCCCTGGCTCCAGCCAGTTCAGGCGTTGCTGCGCCTGGTAAGCCCATACACCGGCCAGGCAGTCGGCCTGCAATTCCTGGCGCACCAGCAAGCCATTGTCACCCTCCAGGCGCTGGCCTGCACGGCGCGCGGCATCGACCTTGGCCGACACGCCAAGCAAGGTTTGCACGTGGTGGCCGATCTCGTGGGCGATCACGTAGGCCTGGGCGAAGTCGCCTGCGGCGGCGAAGCGGGTTTCCATTTCACGGAAGAACGACATGTCCAGGTACACCCGCTGGTCGGCCGGGCAGTAGAACGGCCCCACCGCCGCTGAAGCGAAGCCGCAGGCGGAATTCACCTGGCCGCTGAACAGCACCAGCTTAGGGTCGCGATACTGCTTGCCAGCCTGCGAGAACAGAGCCTTCCAGGTGTCTTCGGTGTCGCCCAGGATCGAGGCGACGAACTGGGCCTGCTCGTCGTTGGCCGCTGGGGCCTTGTTGCCCGCACCGCTTGGGGCTTGCTGCTGCTCCATCTGGCCAGTGAGCTGGCCGAGGATCTGCAGCGGGTCCTGGCCAGTGAGCCAACCGATGCCGACGATCAGCAGGATGGCCCCGAGCCCCAGGCCCTTGCCGCCGCCAAAGCGCATGCCACCACCGCCGCCGCCTTGGCCACGGGCATCGACCACATTGTCGCTACGACGGCCTTTTCGCCATTCCATGAAGTGCACTCCAGAGCCTGAAACATGAAGACAAAGGTTAGTTCACGCCAGCCAAAGGTACTAATGCATAACCATTTGGTTAAGTAACGGTCGGCGGAATTCAATATTCATCTGGGGCGACCTATCCGAAACTGCAAGTCCGCCTGCGAACCACAGGCGCTTTGATAACTCCAAGAGAGGAAAACGGCATGCCCGCCCAGGACAACAGCCGCTTCGTGATCCGTGATCGCAACTGGCACCCCAAGGCCCTGACCCCCGACTACAAGACTTCCATTGCCCGCTCGCCGCGCCAGGCATTGGTCAGCATCCCGCAGTCGATCAGCGAAACCACCGGCCCGGACTTCACCCACCTGGGCTTCGGCGCCCACGACCATGACCTGCTGCTGAACTTCAACAACGGCGGCCTGCCGATTGGTGAGCGCATCATCGTTGCTGGCCGTGTCGTCGACCAGTACGGCAAGCCAGTGCCCAATACCTTGGTAGAGATCTGGCAGGCCAACGCCGGCGGCCGTTACCGCCACAAGAACGACCGCTACCTGGCCCCGCTGGACCCGAATTTCGGTGGTGTCGGCCGCTGCCTGACCGACAGTGAAGGCTACTACAGCTTCCGCACCATCAAGCCCGGCCCATACCCATGGCGCAACGGCCCGAACGACTGGCGCCCGGCGCACATCCACGTCGCTGTCAGCGGCCCGTCGATCGCCACCAAGCTGATCACCCAGCTGTACTTCGAGGGCGACCCGCTGATCCCGATGTGCCCGATCGTCAAGTCGATCGCCAACCCAGAAGCGGTGCAGCAACTGATCGCCAAGCTCGACATGAGCAACGCCAACCCCATGGATTGCCTGGCGTACCGCTTCGACATCGTGCTGCGCGGCCAGCGCAAAACCCACTTCGAAAACTGCTGAGGACCCCGCCATGCCAATCGAACTGCTGCCGGAAACCCCCTCGCAGACCGCCGGCCCCTACGTGCACATCGGCCTGGCCCTGGAAGCGGCCGGTAACCCTACCCGTGATCAGGAAATCTGGAACCGTCTGGCTAAGCCGCAGGCACCGGGTGAACACATCCTGCTGATCGGCCAGGTGTATGACGGCAACGGCCACCTGGTGCGCGATTCATTCCTGGAACTCTGGCAAGCCGATGCCAATGGCCAGTACCAGGATGACTACAACCTGGAAAACGCCTTCAACAGCTTCGGTCGTACTGCCACCACCTTCGATGCCGGTGAGTGGACCGTGCAGACCGTCAAGCCCGGTGTGGTGAACAACGCTGCCGGTGTGCCGATGGCCCCGCACATCAACATCAGCCTGTTTGCTCGCGGCATCAACATCCACTTGCACACGCGGCTGTATTTCGATGATGAGGCCGAAGCGAACGCCAAGTGCCCGGTGCTCAACCTGATCGAGCAGCCGCAGCGCCGTGAAACCTTGATTGCCAAGCGTTGCGAGGTGGATGGCAAGACGGCGTACCGTTTCGATATCCGTGTTCAGGGGGAAGGGGAGACGGTCTTCTTCGACTTCTGAGTGTATTGGGGCTGCAAAGCAGCCCCAATTTCCGTCAATCAGCGCCGAACCAGCAATACCCCACTTTCCATGTGGTGGGTATACGGGAACTGGTCAAACAACGCACAGCGTTCGATGCGGTGCGTGTCCTGCAACTGCTCGATGTTGGCCGCCAGCGTTTCTGGATTGCACGAGATATACAGAATCCGTTCAAAACGCCGTGTCAGCTCGCAAGTATCCGGGTCCATCCCCGCACGTGGTGGGTCGACGAACACGGTCCCGAACGCATAACTCTTCAGGTCGATCCCTTCCAGCCGTCGGAACGGACGAACCTCGTTCAGCGCCTGGGTCAGCTCTTCCGCTGACAGGCGCACCAAGCGCACGTTATCCACCGCGTTCTCTTCGAGGTTGCTCAGGGCGGCGTTGACCGAGGTCTTGCTGATCTCGGTGGCCAGCACTTGGCGTACGCGGGTGGCCAGCGGCAGGGTGAAATTGCCGTTACCGCAGTACAGTTCCAGCAGGTCGTCATCGCGCTCGCCGATGGCGTCGTACGCCCAGCTCAACATCTTCTGATTAACCGCGCCATTGGGCTGGGTGAATGCGCCTTCCGGCTGGCGATAGCTGAACACCCGGCCAGCCACATCGAGTTTTTCCACGGCGTAATCACGGCCGATGACCAGCCGCTTGCCCTTGGAGCGGCCGATCAGGCTCACGCCCAGTTCTTCGGCCAACTGCCGTGCTGCCACTTCCCAGGCCTCGTCCAGCGGGCGGTGGTAGCACATCGTGACCATCGCATCGCCGGCAAGGGTGGTGAGGAACTCCACCTGGAACAGCCGATTGCTCAGTTCTTCACTGGCCTGCCAGGCAGCCTTGAGGCGCGGCATCAATGCGTTGATGCGCTCGCTGGCGATGGGGAAATCGTCGATCAGGATGGCCTTGTGCTTCTCGCCCGGGGCGAACATCGCATAGTGGCGCTGGCCATCCTCGCGCCACAGGCGGAACTCGGCACGCAAGCGGTAATGCTCGCGCGGCGAGTCGAACACAGCGGGCTGCGGCGCACCGAAGGGGGCCAGCAGCTCGCGCAGGCGGGTAACCTTGGCCTGCAGTTGCGCGTCGTAGGCGCTAGGGTCGAAGGCAGCACTCATGCGTTGAACCAGCCCAGCTTGATGACGAACAGGATGGAAAGGATCACCAGTGCCGGGTTCAGGTCGCGGCGGCGGCCGGAAATCAGCTTGACGGCGGTCCAGCAGATGAAGCCGAAGGCGATGCCGTTGGCGATCGAGTAGGTCAGCGGCATGGCCAGGGCGGTGACCACCACCGGTGCGGCCTCGGTCACGTCGTCCCAGTTTATTTCCGCCAGGCCCGAAGCCATCAGCACGGCGACGAACAGCAGCGCCGGTGCGGTGGCAAAGGCCGGTACGCTACCGGCCAGCGGGGCGAAGAACAGCGCCAGCAGGAACAGCACGGCCACCACGATGGCGGTCAGGCCGGTGCGGCCACCGGCGCTCACGCCTGCTGCCGACTCGATGTAGCTTGTGGTGGTCGAGGTGCCCAGCAGCGAACCGGCCATGGCCGCAGTGCTGTCGGCGATCAGGGCACGGCCCATCTTCGGCATGTGGCCGTCCTTGCCCATCAGGCCGGCGCGCTTGGCCACGGCGATCAGGGTGCCGGAGTTGTCGAACAGGTCGACGAACAGGAAAGCGAAGATCACGCTGACCAGGCCTACGTCGAGTGCCCCGGCGATGTCCAGCTGCAGGAAGGTCGGTGCCAGCGAAGGGGGCATCGACACGATACCGCCGAACGGCGTGACGCCCATGGCGATCGCAGCGACCGTCACGGCGAGAATGCCAATCAGCACCGCGCCGCGCACCTTGAGCGCTTCAAGGCCCACGATCAGGAAGAAGCCCAGCGTGGCAAGGATCACCGACGGCTGCTTGAGGTCGCCCATGCCCACCAGGGTGGCCGGGTTATCGACGACGATGCCGGCGTTATGCAGGGCGATGAGCGCCAGAAACAGGCCAATGCCCGCGGCAATGGCCGAGCGCAGCGGCAGCGGGATGCTGTTTACGATCCACTCGCGGATGCGGAAGATCGACAGCAGGAAGAACATCACCGCCGAGAGGAACACCGCGCCCAACGCGACCTGCCAAGTGTGCCCCATGTGCAGGACCACGGTGTAGGTGAAGAACGCGTTCAAGCCCATGCCCGGCGCCAAGGCGATGGGGTAGTTGGCGATCAGGCCCATGGTCGCCGAGCCGATGGCGGCAGCCAGGCAGGTGGCGACGAAGATCGCGCCCTTGTCCATGCCGGTTTCGCCAAGAATGCTCGGGTTGACGAACAGGATGTAGGCCATGGCCAGGAAGGTGGTGACGCCCGCAAGAATCTCGGTGCGCACGTTGGTGTTGTGTGCTCTTAGTTGAAACAGCCTTTCCAGCATGCCCGCTCCCCGAGGCGCCCCCGGCGCCGTGAATGTATCGACCCCATCAGCAAAGCACAGACCGTAACGGCTGCCGTGGTTTTGCGTGGGGAGGAAAAAAGCCGCGCATCATACCAGCATGGCTGGCAGGGGCCTATGGCCGTTCAGGCCCCCGTCAACCATTGTGCAACCGATCCCGCGTGGCCAGTGTCGGGAACAACTTTATCCACACTCCGGTCACCACCAAGGTGCCGACGCCACCCAGCACCACCGCCGGCACCGTGCCGAACCAGTGCGCCGTGACCCCCGATTCGAATTCACCGAGCTGATTGGAGGCACCGATGAACAGGCCGTTGACTGCGCTTACCCGGCCACGCATCTCATCCGGCGTCTCCAGTTGCACGAACGCACCGCGTATCACCATGCTGATCATGTCTGCTGCACCCAGCACCACCAGTACCGCCAGCGAGAACCAGAATGAGGTCGACAGGCCAAAGGCGATAGTTGCCACGCCGAACACCCCGACTGCGGTGAACATGGTGCGGCCGACCTTGCGCTCCACCGGGAAGCGCGCCAGCCAGAACGACATCAACAGCGCGCCCACCGCTGGCGCCGACCGCAACAGGCCCAGGCCCCAAGGGCCGGTGAGCAGGATATCCTTGGCGAACACTGGTAGCAGTGCGGTGGCGCCACCCAGCAGTACGGCGAACAGGTCGAGGGAAATCGCCCCGAGAATGTCTGGCCGGCTGCGGATGAAACGCACGCCTGCCAGTAGCGACTCCAGGCTGGCGCGACCGCGTTGCGGCACTTGCTGGCGCGAATCCAGGGTCAGCATAAGCAGGCAGGCAATGGCATACAGGGCCACGGTCGGGCCATACACCCAGGTACTGCCGAAGGCATACAGGAGCCCACCCACGGCCGGGGCGACGATGGTCGCCGCCTGGGTGGCCGAGGCTGAGGCCGCTACGGCCCGAGGAAACAGCCCGGGCGGCACCACATTGGGCAGCAGCGCCTGGGTGGCGGGCATTTCGAACGAGCGGGTGGCTCCGAGCAGGAAGGCGAGGGCGAAGATCAGTTCGCGGCTGACGTTGTCGGTGGCGCTGCCCAAGGCCAGCACCAGGGCGATCAACCCCTGCAGCGTCTGGCACAGGGCCGCGACCTTGCGCCGGTCATAGCGGTCGGCGACGTGCCCGGTGTGCAGCATGAACAGCACCCGCGGCGCGAATTCGACGAGGCCAACCAGGCCCAGGTCGAGCACATTGCCGGTCAATTGGTAGAGGTGCCAGCCAATAGCAACGGTAAGCATCTGAAAACCGCTGGCGGTGAACACCCGGGCCAGCCAGAAGGCAATGAAAGGGCGGTGATGGCGCAACAACTGCGGTGCGGAATCGGACATCGGAAACCTGTGGCCTCGGCGCAGTAGAGGGGGGCGGCAGATTATCATCTGTTTGTAACAAACGGTTACTGTTTGCCGTTGTCGACACGGTTTCTTCGGCTCTGGAAGGGGGTGGGGCAACCGGTCACGCGGCAAACAACCGCACCGCCTGCCGGGCCATTCGGGACTATGCTTGCTATCAATCGTTGATCTGGATCAATCGTTCCAGAAACAACGATTTGGCCAGTGGGCTGAAATCCCTGCGATCGAACAGAACAATTCCAACGTGCCGCACTCGACACTAACGCGGGGGCAGTGGGCGACGGGCCACGAGCCCGGAAGCCGGATTACCTGAAGAGGAAGCACCATGTTCGGAATAGAAGCCCTCGAGCTCGCCCGAATTCAGTTTGCCTTTACCGTGTCGTTCCACATCCTGTTCCCGGCCATCACCATTGGCCTTGCGAGTTACCTGGCGGTTCTCGAAGGCCTTTGGCTGAGGACCCATGAGCAGGTCTACCGTGACCTTTACCATTTCTGGTCGAAGATCTTCGCCGTCAACTTCGGTATGGGGGTGGTTTCCGGCCTGGTCATGGCCTACCAGTTCGGTACCAACTGGAGTCGTTTTTCCGACTTCGCCGGCGCTGTCACGGGCCCCCTGCTCACTTATGAGGTGCTGACCGCGTTCTTCCTCGAGGCGGGCTTCCTCGGCGTCATGCTGTTTGGCTGGAACCGCGTGGGCCGCGGCCTGCATTTCTTCTCCACCGTGATGGTGGCATTGGGTACGCTGGTGTCGACCTTCTGGATCCTGGCGTCCAACAGCTGGATGCAGACCCCGCAAGGCCACGAGATCATCGACGGTCGGGTCGTCCCGGTGGACTGGCTGGCGATCATCTTCAACCCGTCGTTCCCCTACCGCCTGATGCACATGGCCACCGCCGCGTTCGTTGCCACCGCCTTCTTCGTTGGCGCCTCGGCGGCCTGGCACCTGCTGCGCGGGCGCGATAACCCGGCGGTGCGCAAGATGCTGTCGATGGCCATGTGGATGGCGCTGATCGTCGCCCCCATCCAGGCTGTGATCGGTGATTTCCACGGGCTTAACACCCTCAAGCATCAGCCGGTGAAAATTGCCGCAATCGAAGGCCACTGGGAGAACGTTCCTGGCGAGCCGACCCCGCTGATCCTGTTCGGCATCCCGGACATGGAAGCCGAAACCACCCGCTTCAAGGTTGAAATCCCGGCGCTCGGTAGCCTGATCCTTACCCACAGCCTGGATAAACAAGTGCCTGCGATGAAGGAGTTTCCGCCCGAGGACCGTCCCAATTCGACCATTGTCTTCTGGTCGTTCCGGGTCATGGTCGGGCTTGGTTTCCTGATGATCTTCGTTGGCCTGTGGAGCCTCTGGCTGCGCAAACGCGGCACCCTCTACACTTCACGCCCGTTCCTGTACCTGACACTGTGGATGGGCCCATCGGGCCTGATCGCCATTCTTGCCGGCTGGTTCACCACCGAGATCGGCCGCCAGCCGTGGGTGGTGTACGGCCTGATGCGTACCTCGGAGGGTGTCTCCAACCATAGCTACGCCCAGCTGGGCTTTACCCTGATTGCATTCGTGGTGGTGTACTTCGCGCTGTTCGGCACTGGCCTGGGCTACATGATGCGCCTTGTGCGCAAAGGGCCGAAAACGGGCGAGGGCGACGAGCACACCCCTGGCGGTCCCGGCCAGAAACGCACGCCGGCACGGCCGCTTTCCGCCGCCGATGAAGGCCGCAAGGCCACTGCCCCCAGCCTGAGCAAGGAGAACTGAGCCATGGGTATCGATCTTCCGCTGATCTGGGCCGTGATCATCATCTTCGGTGTCATGATGTACGTGGTGATGGACGGGTTCGATCTGGGCATCGGCATGCTCTTCCCGTTCGTCAAGGCTGAGCAGGACCGGGATGTGATGATGAACACCGTCGCCCCCGTATGGGACGGTAACGAAACCTGGCTGGTCCTGGGCGGCGCCGGTTTGTTCGGGGCCTTCCCGATGGCCTATTCGGTGGTGCTCGAAGCGCTTTATCTGCCGCTGATCCTCATGCTGATCGGCCTGATCTTCCGCGGAGTGGCCTTCGAGTTCCGTTTCAAGGCCAAGGATGACAAGCGCCACATCTGGGACAAGGCGTTCATCGGCGGTTCACTGGTGGCGACTTTCTTCCAGGGGGTCGCGCTGGGGGCATTCATCGAGGGCTTCAAGGTAGTGGACCGGCATTACGCCGGCGGCACGCTAGACTGGCTGACCCCGTTCAGCCTGTTCAGTGGCCTGGGCCTGATCGTCGCGTACACTTTGCTCGGGTGCACCTGGCTGATCATGAAGACCGAGGGGCCTCTGCAAGCGCAGATGCACAAGCTCGGCCGGCCGCTGGCCCTGGTGTTGCTGGTGGTGATCGGCATCGTCAGCCTGTGGACGCCGATCGCTTACCCACAGATTGCCGATCGCTGGTTCAGCATGCCCAACCTGATCTGGTTCATGCCGGTACCGCTTCTCGTGCTGGTAACGTTCTACGGTTTGTTCAAGGCAGTGGCGCGCAGTGCCAACTACACCCCGTTTTTGCTGACGTTGGTGCTGATCTTCCTTGGCTACAGCGGCCTGGGCATCAGCCTCTGGCCGTATATCATCCCGCCGTCGATCTCGATCTGGGATGCAGCTGCGCCGCCACAGAGCCAGGGCTTCATGCTGGTCGGCACATTGTTCATCCTGCCATTCATCCTGGGGTATACCTTCTGGAGCTATTACGTGTTCCGCGGCAAGGTCACCCACGAAGACGGCTATCACTAGGAGGCCCATCATGGCTGGCAAACATGGCCTTGAAGAGAAGAAACCCCTGTGGCAACGCCTGGGCTGGTTGTTGCTGATCTGGGCTTTGAGCGTGGCCGCCCTGGGCGTGGCGGCCTATGTGATGCGGCTGTTCATGAGCGCGGCGGGGCTGACCACGCATTGAGGGCCGTGGGGCTGCACTGAGCAGCCCCCGCTTCACTTGCGGGCTTTGAGGATCACGAACTTCGGTGTCGCGGCCACCTGTTCAACTCCCCGGAACAGGCGCGCCAGCTTGCTGTGATAGCCCAAGTGGCGATTACCGACGATATACAACGCACCGCCGACCACCAATGCCTCACGCGCCTGCTGGAACATGCGCCAGGCAAGGAAGTCGCCCACCACCTGCTGTTGATGGAACGGCGGGTTGCACAGCACCACATCCAGCGACTGCTTTTCCACCCCCGCCAGGCCATCGCCTGCCACTACCGTCACCGCGCGATCGCCCAGCGCAGCCTGCCAGTTTTCCTGCGCCGACTGCACCGCCATGTACGATTCATCCACCAGTGTGTAGTGCGCCTGGGGGTTGGCCAGCGCGCTGGCGATGGCCAGCACGCCGTTGCCGCAACCCAGGTCGGCGACACGTGCATTGCCCAAGTCGTGTGGCAGGTGTGGGAGGAAGGCCCGCGTGCCGATGTCCAGGCCGTCGCGGCAGAATACGTTGGCATGGTTGAGCAGTTCGAGCGCAGGTGAGTCGAGGCGGTAGCGGGTCGGGTACGGGGAGCTGGCGGCAGGGCGCTGGGCGAAGGTGGCCGTCAGCAGGCGCGCTTTTTTTTGCGCCAGCGAAGCCTGTACCGGGCCGATGTACTTCTCCAGCAGATCACCCGCAGCCCGTGGCAAGTGTTTGATCATGGCCGCAGCGATGACCTGTGCGCCGGGCGCCAGGTGGCCTTGCAACCTGATCAGTTGCTCTTCGAGCAGTGCAAGTGTTTTCGGCACGCGCACCAGTACGCGATCGAAGTGCCCCTGCCAATGCTCGCTGGCGGGCACGAAAGGTACGCTGTCGAATGCCTTGCCGTTACGCGCGAGGTTTTTTTCCAGGGCCATGTGGGCCAGGTGCGAGTCACCGCTGCTGACCACCGGCACGTGGTCGACCAGGCTGGCGGCCAGCGCGCCGAAGCTGTCATTGAGTACCAGCACCCTGCTCCCGGCCGCCAGTTGCTGAGCGTGCAACTGCTCGAGCAGGTATTCATCGGCGGCGTCAAAGGCCTGCAACGGGTCGTTGGCCTGGTCCGGCTGGCGGATCAGGTCGAGTTCGGCGTAGGGTGTGATCAACAGGGGCATGGCATCAGGCTCGGGCACGGGTCGCCCGTCACAGATCGTCACGGGCTTCGGTACGCGATTCTACAGGGCTTTGCCTCTGGTCGCAGGCCGGGTTATTGATCGATCAGGCCTCGCATCACGGCAATGGCGACGGCGCCTGCCTTGTTGGAAGCATTGGTCTTGGTAATCACGCTGCGGATATGGAAGTTCACTGTGCTTTGCGACAGTGACAGAATGCAGGCGACGTCGGCGGCGGTCTTGCCGGCGGCCGACCATTTCAGCACCTCGAGTTCCCGATCGCTCATCTTCAGCGGCGAACTCAACTTGGCCAGGTGATGCTCACAAATGGTGTCGTGCAGCGTATGGCACAGCCATTGTACTTGGCCGGCCTTGTCGTACAGCTCGTGGGTGTCGATCTTGCCACAGGGCCGTGCCACGCTGACTTGGGTCTCGTTGTGCCTGAGGTCATGCAGCGATTGTGTCCAGCCGTGGCGCAGGCCATGTTTGCAGGCCTGCTCACGAAAATCCGGCGCTTCGCGATACAACTCATCGGTCCACAGTACCGGCCCGGTCGACGTGTGACTCAATGCTGCTGCCGAGTCCTGCTTGTAGAACTCGTCGCGTTGATAACGCTCGATCCAGGCAAGCGGGTAGTTACTGTACAGGTAGAGCCTGGGTGCCTGGGCTGCAAGCTGAATGCGAAGCTTGAGCCCCATGAACTCCATGCCCAGGTCCTGTGCCAGGTGAACCGCGAGGTCGAACACCTTTTGCGGGGTACTTTCGTTGACCAAGCGGTCTAAATGCTCGTGATTCCAGTGAGGCATCAACCCTCTCCCTTGCGTCCAGAGGACCCAATCCGTTTGCATACCGGTGGGATTGTAGGAAAAGACCGAGCGTTTTGTTGGGATTTTTTTGTTAAGAATGTCTCATCATTCCAGGACAGCAGCCAGGCCGTGGCCTGTGACCCTACAATCGAACGGTTTTTATCCTGGCCGCTTTGCGCGACACTGTGCGCACGCTATTCACGGAGCCCGTCATGACCGCCAGTGCCGAAAAGTTTACCCGCCAGACCTTGCTGGACGTCCAGCCACTGACGCCTGGCCTGTTCAGCCTGCGGGTGACTCGCGATCCGGGGTTTCGCTTTCGGGCCGGGCAATTCGCCCGGCTTGGCGTGACCAAGGCCGATGGCAGCGTGGTCTGGCGTGCTTACTCGATGGTCAGTGCGCCGCATGACGAGTATTTAGACTTCTTCTCCATCGTGGTCCCGGGCGGGGAGTTCACCAGCGAGCTCAGCCGCCTTGGCGAGGGTGATTCACTGCTGATCGACCGCCAGGCATTTGGCTACCTGACCCTTGATCGCTTCGTCGGTGGCCGTGACCTGTGGCTGTTGGCGACCGGTACCGGCATTGCGCCGTTCATGTCGATCCTGCAGGACTTCGAGGCCTGGGAGCGTTTCGACAACATCAAACTGGTGTATTCGGTACGCGAGGCCAAGGAGCTGGCCTATGTGGATGAGATTGCCGGGCTTGAACAGCGTGATTACCTGGCAGAGTTTGCAGGCAAGCTGCAATTCATTCCCGTGGTTACCCGTGAGCAGTATCCGGACGCGCTGAATGCACGCATCACTACACTGATCGAGAATGGCGAGCTGGAAAAGGCGGCGGGGCTGGAACTGTCGCCTGAGCACTCACGGATCATGCTTTGCGGCAACCCGCAAATGATCGATGAGACCCGCAAGGTGCTCAAGGCGCGTGACCTGCAGTTGAGCTTGAGCAAGCGGCCTGGGCAGGTGGCGGTGGAGAACTACTGGTAGCTGCAAGCTGCAAGCTACAAGTGCTGCCCTTGAGCGGCCTTACGCTTGCAGCTTGCCACTTTTCAAGGCAGGCGATTCTGGTTCTGCGACTTGAGCAGGTCACGAATCTCGGTCAGCAGCGTTTCCTGAGGGGTCGGGGGCGGCGGGGCGCTTGGCGCAACGGCCTCTTCGCGTTTCAGGCGGTTGATCGCCTTGACACCCATGAAGATGGCGAAGGCCACGATCACGAAGTCGATCACGGTCTGGATGAACTTGCCGTAGGCCAGCACCACGGCCGGTATATCGCCCTCAGCCGCCTTCAAGGTAATGGCCAGGTCACTGAAGTCCACGCCTCCGATCAATATCCCCAGTGGCGGCATGATGATATCGCCGACGAATGAGGAGACTATCTTGCCGAATGCAGCGCCGATAATGATACCGACTGCCATGTCGACGACATTGCCCTTGACCGCGAAGGCCTTGAACTCACTGATCATTCCCATGTTCGATTCCCTTGTGACAAATGGTGATGTTTACGCAGTGTAAGCCACTGCATCGCTTCATGCGTGCCGTTCACGGGTAGTGACTGCGCTTGGAACGAATAGTTTTGTCGCATGCCGACGCGCTCGAGACACGTCTGCGTCGGCTATCATGGCGATTTTTCCAGGAGACCCTGCCCATGGCCAAGGCCAAGCGCTTGTATGGCTGCACCGAGTGCGGCGCTACCTTTCCCAAATGGGCCGGCCAGTGTGGCGAATGCGGGGCGTGGAACACCCTGGTCGAAACCATGATCGAGAGCGGCGGTGCGGCGGCACCCAGCGGTCGCGCCGGCTGGACCGGGCAACAGGCGCAGATCAAGACCCTGGCCGAAGTCAGCGTCGAGGAGATTCCGCGGTTCACCACCAGCAGCACCGAACTCGATCGTGTGCTGGGCGGCGGCCTGGTCGACGGTTCGGTGGTGTTGATTGGCGGCGACCCGGGCATCGGCAAATCGACCATTCTGCTGCAGACCTTGTGCAATATCGCCGTGGGCATGCCGGCGCTGTATGTCACCGGCGAAGAGTCGCAGCAGCAGGTGGCCATGCGCTCACGCCGCCTGGGGCTGCCCCAGGACCAGCTCAAAGTGATGACCGAGACCTGTATCGAAACGATCATCGCCACCGCGCGCCAGGAAAAGCCCCGGGTCATGGTCATCGATTCGATCCAGACCATCTTCACCGAGCAATTGCAATCAGCGCCCGGCGGTGTCGCCCAGGTGCGCGAAAGTGCGGCATTGCTGGTGCGCTATGCCAAGCAGAGTGGCACGGCGATCTTCTTGGTCGGCCATGTCACCAAGGAAGGCTCGCTGGCAGGCCCGCGGGTGCTGGAGCACATGGTCGACACCGTGTTGTATTTCGAGGGCGAGTCCGATGGCCGCTTGCGCTTGCTGCGCGCGGTGAAGAACCGCTTCGGTGCGGTCAATGAACTGGGGGTCTTCGGTATGACCGACCGTGGGCTCAAAGAGGTTTCCAACCCATCGGCGATCTTCCTCAACCGGGCTCAGGAAGAGGTACCGGGCAGCGTGGTCATGGCCACGTGGGAAGGTACCCGGCCGATGCTGGTAGAGGTACAGGCACTGGTCGATGACAGCCACCTGGCCAACCCGCGGCGTGTCACCCTGGGCCTGGACCAGAACCGGCTGGCCATGTTGCTGGCGGTGCTGCACCGCCATGGTGGTATTCCCACCCATGACCAGGACGTGTTTCTCAATGTCGTCGGCGGGGTGAAGGTCCTTGAAACCGCGTCGGACCTGGCCTTGTTGGCTGCGGTGATGTCCAGCCTGCGCAACCGGCCATTGGCCCACGGGCTGCTGGTATTTGGCGAGATTGGTTTGTCGGGCGAGGTGCGGCCGGTTCCCAGTGGCCAGGAACGCCTCAAAGAAGCGGCAAAACATGGCTTCAAGCGGGCCATCGTGCCCAAGGGCAACGCACCGAAGGAATCACCGGCGGGGTTGCAGGTGATCGCCGTAACCCGGCTGGAACAGGCTCTGGACGCCTTGTTCGAATAAGCCGCTGGTTGTGCAGGCAATCGGCCGGTGCAGGCAACAAAAAAGGGAGCCGACGATGCGCATCGGCTCCCCCTGGGTCACCGCTCAGTCAGCGGTCAGTGCTCGGCTACCGGCGTTCGCCTGGGCGCCGCATTGCCATGCTCGTCCAGCTCCAGCACCGGCACCTCATTGCCCTCGGCGTCGAACAGCTTGCCTTCCTTGAAGTAATCGCCATCACGCAGTGCAGAGATGTCCGAGTACTGGATGGTGCGCTCGTAGCCTGCCGCGAACACTGACTGCTGGTCCGAATTGCCTGCCGTGAAATGGTTGAAGATCAGGTTCAACACGATGGCCATGATCGCTGCCGAGCTGATGCCGGAGTGGAAGATGGTCTCGAACCAGTTCGGGAAGTGGTGGTAGAAGTTCGGCGCGGCAATCGGGATCATGCCAAAGCCCAGCGAGGCGGCGACGATGATCAGGTTGACGTTGTTCTTGTAGTTGACCTTGGACAGGGTGCGGATACCGCTGGCAGCCACAGTGCCGAACAGCACGATGCCTGCGCCGCCCAGTACCGGGGTTGGCACTGCTGCAATCACCCGGCCCATCACCGGCAGCAGGCCCAGCACTACCAGGATCACACCACCGGTGGCCACCACGTAGCGGCTCTTGACCCCGGTCACGGCCACCAGGCCTACGTTCTGCGCAAAGGCGCTCTGGGTGAAAGAGCCGAATACCGGTGCCAGGATGCTCGAAGCCATGTCGGCGCGCAGGCCATTGCCCAGGCGCTTGGAGTCGACCTTGGTATCGATGATCTCACCCACGGCCAGGATGTCGGCCGAGGTTTCCACCAGGGTCACCATGATCACGATGCACATCGACAGGATCGCCGCGATGTGGAAGGTCGGCATACCGAAGTGGAACGGGGTGGGGAAGGCGAACATCGGGCCTTCGGCCACCTTGCTGAAGTCGGTCATGCCCAGCGCCCAGGCGATCAGGGTGCCGAAGACCATGGCCAGCAGGATCGACAGGCGCGAAATGGTCGCGCTGCCCAGTTTGCTCAGCAGCAGCACGATGGCGAACGTCAGCGCTGCCAGGCCGATGTTGGCCATGCTGCCGAATTCCGGCGAAGCACTGTTGCCGCCCATCACCCAGCGTGCGGCCACCGGCATCAAGGTCAGGCCAATGGTCGTGATGACGATACCGGTGACCAGAGGCGGGAAGAACTTGGTGATGCGCGAGAACACCGGGGTGATCAGAAAGCCGATCAGCGATGCCGCCATGACTGCGCCCAGCACGCCTGGCAAGCCGCCACCGTCCTGGCTGCTGAGAATCGCCCCCATGGTTGCCACGCCTGCGAACGACACGCCCTGCACCAACGGCAACTGGCATCCGAAGAAGGGCAGGCCGAGCGTTTGCAGCAGCGTGGCCAGGCCACCGGCAAACAGCGAGGCCGCGATCAGCATGCCGATCTCGGCACCATTGAGGCCCGCAGCCTGCCCCAGGATCAGGGGTACTGCGACGATCCCTCCATACATGGTCAGCACATGCTGAAGGCCATAGGCCAAGTTGGCTCCAAGGCCGAGGTTTTCGTCCTCGGGGCGCTTGGCGGGAGACGTGCTAGGGGACGTAGTCATTGAGCAGGCTCACTGTTTATTGTTGTGCCGCTACTGTAGACACTTCCTACAAATAATTGCTACAAGAATTGTATACAATATTTTGATTGGAGCGCGAACAAGCAGGCTTGCAGGGTGTGCAAGAACGCAATGCAGATCGCGTACCAACTCATTGAATACGGTGTTAGAGGGGTGTGTACAACGTTGCGATACCCAGGTTGAAAGCTGTCTGGGTAGACAAGAAACACAAGTTGGGAAAGCTATTAGCTAGCTAAGAGATCCCATTATTCGATGAGTTGTCGCAGCTCGCGCATCATTTCGGTGCTGTCGGCCACGTTCAATTCCACAAGACGGTGCAAATGGCTCATCGAATCGATGTCGATGTAGAGGCAGATGAACCCCAGCCGCTTCGCCTCTTCATGGCGTAGTTCCACCTGCATCTGCACATGGGTGTGCGGGTCCAGTTGGATGATCGCATCGAAATCCTGAGTGAGGTCGGCGTTCCACGGCTCAGGGCGCTCGATCAGCAGGCCCTTGAGCGACAGATCCAGGAGTTTGACCGGCCAGCGGCGATCGCCCTGGCGCAGTTCGGTGGGGGCGTCGAAGTCAATGCGCTGGAAGCGCCGGCGATCGTCGGAAGGAGTGGTCATGGCGGGCCCTCGTCAGTAGCACTGACTATAGACCAGCCACGGGCACTCCTGCCGGATGACAGGTGACACGGGGGACATATGGCCGAGTCACCCGGCGCCACCGTTAGCTGGTGACGAAATCGAGGTCGACCACCTGATAGAAGGCCTTGTCGGTCTCGGCTATTTCCCATACGCCCAGCAGTACGTGATAGCCCTGGCGTTCAGGTAGCTCCAAGGTATGCGTGGTGGGTTGTGCCGGCCACATCTGCTCGTCGGTGAAGCCCCAGTAAGGCTGAAGTTCATTGAGGAATGTGGCGAACGGCTGCGGTTCGAACTGGGCACGGGTCAGCGGCTCCCCGGCTTTCCAGTCGGCTTTGGTGATGAAGTAGTTGAAACGGCGATATTTGTGTCGTGCGCTGAAGCTCCAGACAAAATCAAGGGATGCGCCGCTGGCAACGTCATGCTTGTCCCAGTCGACATCCGTTTTGTCCAGGTAGGCCGCGCCGGGCCGTTCGCCGCTGGCAATCTTGCCATCGGCCGGTGGTGCAATATTTTTAACGTCGTCCTTGGCGTAGGGGTCGGTCAGGCCACCGGTCGTCTCGGGGAAGAACTTGCCGCTTTCGATCCCGTTGTGAAGATTGCCTTCGATAAGGCCTTTTTCTTCAGCGAACGTGGCGCGGGACTTTGGGCTCGCAATCGAACCATGGGTGGGGGCGATGGGGGCTGAGCGTTGAGGGGGGCCGGCTTTTTCCGTGGTCATGATCGTTTCCTTTCTGCTGGCTTTTCAGATGTTCGACGCACGATTTCAGCGTGTGCAGATTCGCCAATCGCGTGTCGTCCAAGGGCAATCGGATTGCCTGATCATTGAAAGCGCGTGCCCCTTTCATGCACAACTGGCAAAAATGACAGGCCCGCCGGGGCGCGTGTTGCTTCCCAGGCATGAGGTTGTACGGGTAGCGGCGTTCTAGAGCCTGTGCTCGCCACCGGCTGTATGCCAATTCGGGATGGTAAACCCTTCAAGCAAGCCCTAGACTCAAGGGGCTGTCTATTCCAACCACTTAGCTGGAAGCATGCCATGAACAACAATAACAGCCTGCTACGCCACATCCCGTGGCTGGCGCTGGCGGTCATAGGGGCTTGTGCGCTGGGTGTGGTCGCCCTGCGTCGAGGCGAGGCGATCAATGCCTTGTGGATCGTGGTCGCGGCAGTGGCCATCTACCTGGTCGCCTACCGTTACTACAGCCTGTTCATCGCCACCAAGGTGATGCAACTCGACCCTCGCCGAGCCACCCCTGCGGTGCTCAACAACGATGGCCTGGACTACGTCCCGACCAACAAACACATTCTTTTCGGTCACCACTTCGCCGCCATCGCTGGCGCCGGCCCCCTGGTCGGTCCCGTGCTTGCGGCGCAAATGGGCTACCTGCCTGGCACGCTCTGGCTGATCGCCGGCGTGGTGCTGGCCGGCGCGGTCCAGGACTTCATGGTCCTGTTCCTGTCTACCCGCCGCAACGGCCGCTCGCTGGGCGACATGGTGCGCGAGGAGATGGGGCGCATCCCTGGCACCATCGCCCTGTTCGGCTGCTTCCTGATCATGATCATCATCCTGGCGGTGCTGGCGCTGATCGTGGTCAAGGCCCTGGCTGAAAGCCCATGGGGCATGTTCACGGTGATGGCGACCATCCCGATCGCGATGTTCATGGGCATCTACATGCGCTACATCCGCCCGGGCCGTATCGGCGAGATATCGGTCGTCGGCGTGGTACTGCTGCTGGCGTCGATCTGGCTGGGGGGCCAGATTGCCGCGGATCCGGTCTGGGGCCCGGCGTTCACCTTCACCGGCGTGCAGATCACCTGGATGCTGGTGGGTTATGGCTTCGTCGCTGCCGTGCTGCCAGTGTGGCTGGTGCTGGCGCCGCGTGACTACCTGTCGACCTTCCTCAAGATCGGCACCATCGTCGGCCTTGCCATCGGTATCCTGATCATCGCGCCAGAGCTGAAAATGCCTGCGCTGACCCAGTTCACCGACGGTACAGGCCCGGTGTGGAAGGGCACACTGTTCCCGTTCCTGTTCATCACCATCGCCTGTGGTGCGGTGTCCGGCTTCCACGCGCTGATTTCCTCGGGGACCACGCCGAAGCTGCTGGACAACGAAACCAACGCCCGCTACATCGGCTACGGCGGCATGCTGATGGAATCGTTCGTCGCCATCATGGCCATGGTCGCCGCCTCGGTCATCGAGCCAGGCGTTTATTTCGCCATGAACAGCCCGCCCGCAGTGGTCGGGGCCGACGTCGTGTCGGTGGCGCAGACGGTTAGCAGCTGGGGCTTCCTGATCACCCCCGAGCAGCTTGAGGCCGTGGCCCGCGACATCGGCGAGCACACCATCCTGGCCCGTGCCGGCGGTGCGCCGACGCTGGCGGTGGGTATTGCGCAGATCCTGCACCAGGTACTGCCGGGTGAAAACACCATGGCCTTCTGGTACCACTTCGCGATCCTGTTCGAAGCGCTGTTCATCCTGACCGCAGTGGACGCCGGTACCCGTGCCGGCCGCTTCATGCTACAGGACCTGCTGGGCAGCTTCGTGCCGGCGCTCAAGCGTACCGAGTCGTGGACGGCCAACCTGATCGGCACGGCTGGCTGCGTGGCCCTTTGGGGTTACCTGCTGTATCAGGGCGTGATCGACCCGCTGGGTGGCATCAACACCCTGTGGCCGCTGTTCGGCATCTCCAACCAGATGCTGGCCGGTATCGCCCTGATGCTGGGCACGGTGGTATTGATCAAGATGAAGCGCCAGCGCTACATGTGGGTCACCTTGCTGCCAGCGGTATGGCTGCTGATTTGCACCACCACTGCCGGGCTGATCAAACTGTTCGACCCGAACCCTGCGGTTGGCTTCCTGGCCCTGGCCGAGAAGTACAGCACTGCGCTGGACGCCGGCCAGGTGCTGGCCCCGGCCAAGGATATCGGGCAGATGCAGCACGTGATCTACAACGCCTACACCAACGCCGGGCTCACCGTGTTGTTCCTGATTGTGGTGTTCAGCGTGTTGTTCTTTGCCGTCAAGGTCGGCTACGCCGCCCTCGGCCGCAAGGAACGCACCGACAAGGAAACCCCGTTCCAGGCACTGCCTGACGCTTGAGAGGAATGCTGCGATGTTCAACGACCTGGGTCGGCTGGGTAAATACCTGGGGCAGGCAGCCCGCCTGATGGTCGGCATGCCCGACTACGACAACTATGTCGAGCACATGCAGACCAAGCACCCGGACAAGCCGGTGATGAGCTACGAGGCGTTCTTCCGGGAACGCCAGGAAGCCCGCTACGGTGGCAAGTCCGGCCCCAAGTGCTGCTGATTCGGCACACTGCGTGAACCTGTGGGAGCCTGTGGGCTCCCACAGTCATTTTCAGCTTCAGGAGATTTCTGCGTGCAGACGCCAATTCCCGTAACCGTGCTCACCGGTTTTCTCGGTGCCGGCAAAACCACGTTGCTCAAGCACATGCTAAAAGCCGAGCACGGCCTGAAAATCGCCGTGATCGAGAACGAGTTCAGTGAGGCAGGCATCGACAGCCAGCTGTTGGGTGACGAGCCGGTGCAGGTCATGACCCTGGCCAACGGCTGTGTATGCTGCAGCATTCATGGCGACCTGACCCGTGCCCTGTTCCTGCTGCTCGAGCGCCTGGACGCCGGGGAGATCGCTTTCGATCGCCTGGTGATCGAATGCACTGGCCTGGCCGACCCCGCGCCGGTGGCGCAGACCTTCTTCGTCGAAGAGCAATTGCGCGACCGCTATATCCTCGATGGCATCATTACCCTGGTCGATGCGGCCCATGCCGAGCTGCATCTGGCCCAAACCATCGCGCAGGCCCAGGTGGGCTTTGCCGACCGCCTGTTGCTGAGCAAGACCGACCTGGTCGAGCCGGCGGCGGTGGACGCCTTGCGCGAGCGCCTGGCGCGTATCAATGGCCGTGCGGCGTTGCGCGTGGTCGAGCACGGCCGTATCGACCTGGCCGAACTGCTCGACGTGCGCGGGTTCAACCTCAACCCGGATCTGGGCGCCAACCTCAAGCCAACCCTGCGCCCGGCGTTCAAACCCGCCACACCTGATCGTATCTCGACCCTGGTGTTGCGTACCGAGGTCCCCCTGGACATCGACCGCCTCAGCGGCTTCATGAACGAATTGCTCGAGACTCACGGCAAGCAACTGCTGCGCTATAAAGGTGTGCTCAACATTGCCGGAGAAGACCGTCGCCTGGTGTTCCAGGGCGTGCTCAAGCTCTATGGTTTCGATTGGGACGCCGAGTGGGCCGAAGGCGAAACGCGCGAAAGCGTGATGGTGTTCATTGCCGATGAACTGCCTGAGGCGAAGATTCGGGCGGGTTTCGAAGCGTTGGCTGCGGGCTGAACCGGGCAGGCGTCTGCACGGCGAACCACTGCGGCCATGAACTGCGGTGACGCGTTTGTACCTCGATGCAGGGGATCAGCCGTTCGGTGAGCACGGCGGTCTGTTGCACGGCTTTGGCGGTGCGGTATTTGACGCTGTGGATGCACTCGCGGTCGCCGAACTCACAGCGGTTCAGCGCAGTACCGCCACAGGGGCCGTTGGCCAGGCCCTTGGGGCAGGTTTCGGGGCAGATGTACAAGGTGTCTTCCAGGCGGCACCGGCCACAGGTGTCGCAGCCCAGCAGCGGGCGCTTCACGATGCGCTCCAGCCCGTGCAGCCAGCGGGCGCCGCTGTCGCTGGCCCACAGCGGCTGGCGCACGGCCCAGCCAAAGGTCTTGCTCAGCCAGTTGTTACGGCTGAACAACAGGGCGTGAAACCCATGCAGCAGGTGATAACGCAGTTTCTCCCTGGCGGTTGCGCTGACCCTCGACTGGCCTTGGCGCCAGTCTGCTTGTGGTGGGTGAAAGGTCACCGCCGGCAGGCCTGGCATCTGCCAGCTGCCGGCCCAGGCCGTTGTCCACTGTTCCTGTGAATGGACACGTGCTTGCCAGTCCTCGATGCGCGCCTCCAGGGCGAGCAGTTGCTTGAGTTCGTGAACACCTGAAAGGTGCACCCCGGCATACCCCATCAACTTTACGCCAATGATCTGCAGGGCCAGGCGATCAAGGCCGCGTGCCTGGGCATAGGCTTTGGATACGCCCGCTTCGGCCTCAAGCATGTCGCGCATCGACGGCGATACGGTAACGCCGGCGACATGCTCGAGCATCGCTGCACGGCCATGGCTCAGGCTCATCAGGCAGGCCAGTAGGGGCTTGGGTTCGGCCTGACGCCCCATCCACTGCATGGCCTCCAGATGCTTGCTGGCATCGAAGCCCAATTGCAGGGTGAGGAAATCGGCGCCCGCAGCGAGCTTCTTCTCTGCCTTGAAATACTGCGCACCGCCTTCCTCCTCGCGGTATTTGAATGGGTTGAGTGCAGCCCCCAGCAGCCAGTGGGGGCAGGCCTTGCGAGCAAGTTGCAGTGCGGCGACCGATTCCAGATAGCGCACCGGGCGCTCGCCTGGCTGGTGGCCTGGCAGGCGATCGCCGGTCAGTAGCAGCAATTGGTCGAGGCCGGCGGCGTCCATTCTTTTCAGCTGCGCGAGCAGATCATGGCGTTCACGGTCCTTGCCGGAAAAGTGGGGCAGGGCAGGGACGGGTTTACTGAAGCTGGACAGGGCGTCCAATGGTGAGAGGTCCAGCGGGCTGCCGACACGGTCGCCGATGGCTACGGTCATTGGCCAGCCGCACAAGTGCCCACGGGCCATGATCGCCTCCATCGCAGCGAAGCGTTCGGCCGACGGCTTGGGCACGAACTCCATGACGCAGACGAAGGTTTTTTCGCGCAGCGCCGATTTCAGCAGGCTCATGGCAATGGGGCACCTGGATTGTTCAGTGAGGCATTGTGCGACGCGTCTTGGGCGCAGGCTTGTCTGCGAGCGTACCAGGCTGCTCTGAACAAGACGTGCCCGGCCTATTCATCATGAAAGAATCTTGACTTCATCTCAAATTAAATGAGTTTGTCTCATTGTGTGGCGGGCCGGAAAATCCCCCTCATTATTTTTTGCATTCTGAGGGACAAGAGATGGCACTGGCACATAACCTGGGTTTTCCGCGTATCGGCCGCGACCGCGAACTGAAAAAAGCCCAGGAAGCCTTCTGGAAAGGTGAGTTGGACGAAGCCGGCCTGCGCAAGGTTGGCCGCGACTTGCGCGCGGCGCACTGGCAAGCCCAGAAGGATGCTGGCATCGAGCTGTTGCCCGTCGGCGATTTCGCCTGGTACGACCAGGTACTGACGCACTCGCTGACCTTCGGCGTCATCCCCGAGCGTTTCCGAGGCCATGACGGTGCCAAGCCCACCCTGCAAACCCTGTTCGCCATGGCCCGTGGCGTGGCGACCGAGCGCAGTGCCAACTGCTGCGGCGGTGCCCACGCGCAGGAAATGACCAAGTGGTTCGACACCAACTACCACTACCTGGTACCTGAGTTTACCGTCGATCAGCATTTCGCCCTGAGCTGGGAGCAGCTGTTCGAGGAAGTGGACGAAGCCACGGCATTGGGCCATGCCGCCAAACCGGTGGTGATCGGCCCGCTGACCTACCTGTGGCTGGGCAAAACCAAAGGTGGCGACTTCGACAAGCTGGAGCTGCTCGACCGCTTGCTGCCGGTGTATGACGAAATCCTCAATCGCCTGGCTGGTCAGGGTGTGGAGTGGGTGCAGATCGACGAGCCGATCCTGGTACTCGATCTGCCGCAGGAATGGAAAAACGCCTATGAGCGTGTCTACAACATCCTCCAGCGCGCCCCTTTGAAAAAACTGGTGGCCACCTATTTCGGCGGCCTGGAAGAAAACCTCGGCCTTGCCGCCAACCTACCCGTCGACGGCCTGCATATCGACCTGGTGCGGGCGCCGGAGCAGTACCCGACCATCCTCGACCGCCTGCCGGCCTACAAGATACTGTCGCTGGGCCTGGTCAACGGCCGCAATGTCTGGGCCTGCGACCTGGAAAATGCCGTTGATGTACTGCGTCACGCTGCCGAGCGTCTGGGTGACCGCCTGTGGGTCGCACCATCCTGTTCGCTGTTGCACAGCCCGGTGGACCTGAGCCGTGAAGACCAGCTCGACACCGAGCTGAAAAGCTGGCTGGCCTTCGCCGTGCAGAAATGCCAGGAAGTCGCCGTGCTGGCCAAGGCCGTCAATCAGCCGGACGCTGCCGAAGTTGCCGCCGCACTGGCGCGTAGCCGCGCCATCGAGGCTGGCCGCGCCAGCTCGCCGCGTATCCACAAGCCTGCCGTACAGGCGCGTGTCGACGCGATAAAGCCTGGCGACAGCCAACGCCTGTCGGCGTTCGGCCAGCGCATTGCCAAGCAGCGAGCCGGGCTGAACCTGCCTGCCTATCCGACCACCACCATCGGCTCTTTCCCACAGACCCCTGCCATACGCCTGGCACGCCAGGCGTTTAAACAGGGCAAGTTGACCGAAGCCGATTACGTCGAAGCCATGCACAGTGAAATTCGCCATGCCGTACAGATCCAGGAAAACCTGGGCCTGGACGTACTGGTGCACGGCGAGGCCGAGCGCAACGACATGGTGGAATACTTTGCCGAGCAACTCGACGGTTACTTGTTCACCCGTTTTGGCTGGGTGCAGAGCTATGGTTCGCGGTGCGTGAAGCCGGCGGTGATCTACGGTGACCTGAGCCGGCCTGAGGCAATGACCGTGGCCTGGACCCGCTATGCACAAGGGCTGACCGGCAAAGTGATGAAGGGCATGCTGACCGGCCCGGTGACCATGCTGATGTGGTCGTTCCCGCGTGAGGATGTCAGCCGCGAAGCCCAGGCCCGTCAACTGGCGCTGGCGATTCGCGATGAAGTGCTCGACCTTGAGGCAGCTGATATCAAGATCGTGCAGATCGACGAGGCCGCCTTCCGCGAAGGCCTGCCGCTGCGTCGCAGTGCCTGGCCGGCTTACCTCGAGTGGGCCACCGAAGCCTTCCGCCTGTGCGCTTCGGGCGTTCGTGACGAAACACAGATCCACACCCACATGTGCTACAGCGAATTCAATGATGTGATCGAGTCGATCACTGCGATGGACGCCGACGTCATCACCATCGAGACATCGCGTTCTGACATGGAATTGCTGGAGGCGTTCGAGAAGTTCGACTACCCCAACGAGATCGGCCCAGGTGTGTATGACATTCACTCGCCACGGGTACCGACCAGAGAGGAGATGGTCAAGTTGCTGCGCAAGGCGGCTTTGCGTATTCCGGCCGAGCGTCTGTGGGTCAACCCGGATTGCGGATTGAAAACCCGTTCCTGGCCTGAGACCGAGGCGGCGTTGGTGAACATGGTGGCGGCGGCTCGTGAGTTGCGCGCCACAGCCTGAGCATTTGCTGCTTGTACCGCCCTCATCGCCGGCTTGCCGGCGATGAGGGCAGTGCTGTCTGCCTTAAACCAGGATCAACGCTCGATCGCCAAAGCGACACCCTGGCCCCCGCCGATGCACAGCGTGGCCAACCCCTTCTTGGCGTCGCGCTTGATCATTTCGTGCAGCAAGGTCACCAGCACCCGGCACCCCGAAGCACCGATCGGGTGCCCAAGGGCAATTGCCCCGCCGTTGACGTTGACCCGCGCGGCATCCCACTCCAGCGCCTTGCCCACCGCCAGCGCCTGTGCGGCAAAGGCCTCGTTGGCCTCGATCAGGTCAAGCTCGGCCAATTGCCAGCCGGCCTTGTCCAGGCAACGCTGGGTGGCCGACACCGGGCCAATGCCCATGATTGCCGGGTCCACCCCCGCACTGGCGTAGCCGGCAATTTTGGCCAGTACCGGCAGGCCAAGGGCCTTGGCCTTGCCCGCACTCATCAGCAGCACCGCAGCGGCGCCGTCGTTGAGGCTGGAGGCGTTGCCAGCGGTGACGCTGCCGTCTTTCTTGAAGGCCGGGCGCAGCTTGGCCAAGGAATCAGCGGTGGTGTCCGGGCGTGGCTGCTCGTCACGGTCAAAGACCTTGGGGTCACCTTTTTTCTGCGGCATCACAATGGGCGTGATCTCGTCCTTGAAGCGGCCGGCATCGATGGCGGTCACGGCCTTGCGTTGCGATTGGGCAGCGAACGCATCCTGCTGTTCACGGCTGATGCTGTACTTCTCCACCAGGTTCTCGGCCGTAATGCCCATGTGGTAGTCGTTGAAGGCATCCCACAGGCCGTCGGTGATCATGCTGTCGACCAACTGGCCGTGGCCCATGCGCTGCCCGGTTCGCGCCGAAGGCATCACGTAGGGGGCCAGGCTCATGTTCTCCTGGCCTCCGGCGATCACCACCTCGGCATCACCGCAACGGATGGCCTGGGCCGCCAGGTGCAGGGCCTTGAGGCCAGAACCGCAGACTTTGTTCAGGGTCAGCGCCGGCACACTGTAGGGCAGGCCGGCCTTGATCGCGGCCTGGCGGGCAGGGTTCTGCCCGGCGCCGGCGGTGAGTACCTGGCCGAGAATCACCTCATCGACCTGTGCCGGGTCCAGCCCGGTCTGCTCCAGCAGGCGCTTGATCACGGCAGCGCCCAGGTCTACCGCAGGCACGTTGGCCAGGGCACCCTGGAAGCTGCCGATGGCGGTGCGGGTTGCGGCGACGATGACCACATCGTTCATCTTGTTGTTCTCCGTGTGCAGGTGGGCGCCCAGCGGGCGCAGTGCCACCAGCTTCGGCGGGTTTGGCTCATTTGTTAAGTTTGTTTTTCTTTGCCATTGATGTGAAAAACCAATCAATGGCTCCTGGGCTGGTGTCCGGTCTTTGCTCTTAACCACCGGATCTTGCCGGCGACAGAGTGTTCATCGGGGGGCGCATCGTTTTGCATCCCTTTGATCACCCCGTAATATGTGTCGGATAACCTGTGGGGGTAGTCTCACCCTCTGATCAATCGGAATCGCCCAAGGCGGCGCTTCCCTGCATAAACCTGACGAGGTACAGACATTGGCCATCATTCATCCTAAGGTTCGCGGTTTCATCTGCACCACGACTCACCCCAAGGGCTGCGAGCTGAACGTCCGTGACCAGATCGAAGCCACCCGCAAGCTGGGCGTGCGCGAGGATGGCCCGAAGAAGGTCCTGGTCATTGGTGCATCCAGCGGCTACGGCCTGGCGGCACGCATTACCGCAGCCTTCGGCTTCAAGGCCGATACCCTGGGCGTGTTCTTCGAAAAGCCAGGCACCGAGACCAAGGCTGGCACTGCCGGCTGGTACAACGCTGCTGCCTTCGACAAGTTCGCCAAGGCCGAGGGCCTGTACAGCAAGTCGATCAACGGTGACGCTTTCTCCGATGAAGCCCGTGCCAAGGTCATCGAGCTGATCAAGAACGAAATGGGCGGTCAGGTCGACCTGGTCATCTACTCCCTGGCCTCGCCGGTGCGCAAGCTGCCGCAGACCGGTGAAGTGATCCGTTCCGCGCTCAAGCCGATCGGCCAGCCGTACAAGTCGACCGCCATCGACACCAACAAGGACACCATCATCGAGGCCAGCATCGAGCCGGCCACCGAGCAGGAAATCGCTGACACCGTCACCGTCATGGGCGGCCAGGACTGGGAACTGTGGATCGACGCCCTGAACGCCGCTGGCGTGCTCGCGCCACAGGCTCGCACCGTGGCCTTCAGCTACATCGGTAGCGACATCACCTGGCCGATCTACTGGCACGGCGCCCTGGGCAAGGCCAAGCAGGACCTGGACGAAACCGCCCAGCGTCTGGCCGGTAAGGTCGGTGGCAGCGCCAACGTGGCCGTGCTCAAGTCGGTGGTCACCCAGGCCAGTTCGGCCATTCCGGTGATGCCGCTGTACCTGTCGATGGTCTTCAAGATCATGCAGGAGAAGGGCGTCCACGAAGGTACCCAGGATCAGCTGGACCGCATGTTCCGTGACCGCATGTACCGTGCTGACGGCGCCCCGGCGGAGCTGGACGAGAAGGGCCGCCTGCGCCTGGACGACTGGGAGCTGCGCGACGACGTGCAGAGCGCCTGCAAGGCCCTGTGGCCGCAAGTGACCACCGAGAACCTGTTCGAACTGACCGACTACGCCGGTTACAAGAAGCAGTTCCTCAACCTGTTCGGCTTCGAGCGCGCTGACGTCAACTACGACGAAGATGTGGCGACCGATGTGAAGTTCGACTGCGTCGAGCTGTAGGCCCTCTGGCTGTACCGGCCCCGCGAAAGGGCCGGTATAGCCCTCGCGTTTTTTGCTAGCGTTGGCGCACAACAACAGGAAGCGCGCCATGAGCAGCCTCACCCAACCGGCCACGCCTTTTCGCCAGACCACAGCCGACGGCTACAGCCTTGGTGGTTTCTACTGGCGCCACGCCCTGGCCAATCCCCAGCGCCCGCTGGTGATCATCAATGCCGCCACGTCCGTGCGCTGCCGTTACTACACCCGCTTTGCCGATTACCTGTTCGCCCAAGGCTGCGACGTGTTGACCTATGACTACCGCGGCATCGGCGAATCCCGGCCGCCTTCCTTGCGCGGTTTCCAGGCCTCCTGGAGCGACTGGGGCAGGTTGGATTTCGAAGCCATGCTGGCGTACGCCGCCCAGGCATTTCCCTGCCAGCCGGTGGATGTCGTTGGGCACAGCTTCGGCGGTTGCGCCGTAGGGCTGGCGCCGTCTGCCGAGCGGATCAGGCGGGTGGTAATGGTGGGTGCGCAGTTCGCCTACTGGCGTGACTACGCGGCCGATCAGCGTTGGCGACTGTTCGGTAAATGGCATGTGGCGATGCCGTTGCTGACCCGTGTGTTCGGTTACTTCCCTGGCAAGCGCCTGGGCTGGATGGAAGACACGCCTGCCGGTGTGGTCCAGGACTGGACTACCCGTACTGCGCGCTACGAGCAAAGGCCCAGCGGGCGCCAGTTGCAGTACTTGCCGTTTGCTCAGGTGCGGGCGGCAACGTTGGCGATTAGCCTGGCCGATGACCCGTTTGGCACGGTTGCCGCTACAGAGCGATTGCTAGGTTATCTGGAAGGCGCCGAGCGTCGGCATCTGCGGATCGCACCTGTGGATATCGCGGTCGAGGACATTGGCCACTTCGCGTTTTTCCATGACCGATTCCGCGAGAGCCTGTGGCCGATTGCGCTGGCGTGGTTGCAGCGCGGCGGGTTGCCGGCCGACGGGCCGGGGCAGATCATCAGTTGATGGGGCCTGCCCGGCCCGGCAGTATCAGGCGTTGCGCGAAAGCGGCTGGGCGGTGAACTTCACGCCTGCCAGGCCATGCGCGATCAGCGCACGGATGTTGCCATGGTCAGTGCCCTCGGGCGTGGCCATCACGTCGCGGTAGTGTTCACCGAAGGCCAGCAGCGCCTCCTGGTCGCTCAGGCCTTCCAGCAGGGCCAGGCCCAGCGTCTTGCACGAGCCTTCGTTCTGCCCGGCGGCGTTTTCCACGCCACCGTTGGTGAAGGCCTGTGGCTGGTAGCTGTAGTTGGCAGCGATGAACGCCAGGGTGTCGGCAAAGGCGTGTTCGCCACTGGCCAGGCTGGCGCGCAGGGTGTTCAGATCAGTCACGAGGTTTTCCTTTTTCAAACGCCGCTTGCTGGTCGGCGCTGGCTTCTTTCTGGTACTGGGTTTTCCATTCGGCGTAGGGCATGCCATACACCGCTTCGCGGGCGTCATCCAGGCTGATGTCGACCTGGCGTTCGTCGGCCGCGGCCTTGTACCACTTGGACAGGCAGTTACGGCAGAAGCCGGAGAGGTTCATCAGGTCGATGTTCTGCACATCGGTGCGGTTCTGCAGGTGTGCGACCAGGCGCCGGAAGGCGGCGGCCTCGAGTTCGAGTTGTTCTTGCGCAGTCATGGGCTTCTCTCAGGTCATGCGATTCTTCAGGTGGCGGCCACCGTTGATGACCACCTGGCTGCCGGTGCTGTATTGGCTGTCGAGCAGGTATTTGACCGTCTCGATCAGCGGGCCGGCGCCGGGTTCGAATTCCAGCAGGGCCTTTTTCAGGGTCTGCTGGCGATAGGCTTCGTCGCCCCCTTCCTTGAGGATCAGCAGCCCGGGCAGGATACCGTTGACGTGTACCTTGGGCGCATATTTTTCGGCGAACGACAGCACCATGTTCTGCAGCGCTGCCTTGGTGGCGGCATAGCCGATATGGCTCTTGCTGCCACGCGAGGAGGTTTCGTCGCAGATATGGATGATATCGGCCTTGTCGACCTTGTTCAGCAAATCACCCAGCGCCAGGTTCAGGTGGTAGGGCGCCTCGACGTGGAGGCGGAACATGGTCTGCAGGTTGTCCAGGCCATCGTCGAGCCACAAAGAGGCATTGTGGATGATCGCGCGCAGCCCATCGTAGTGCTGCTGCAGGTGGTCGATCAGCGCCTGACGGTCGGCCGCCAGGCAAAGGTCGGCCTGGAACTGCACGATGTTGGGGTGCGCAGGCTGGGGCTGGACACTGCGGCTGGCACTGACCACGGTATGGCCGGCCTCTGCCAGCTCAAGGGCCAAGGCCAGCCCGACGCGCTGGCTGGCTCCGGTAACGAGAATTGGGCTGTTCATGTGCGGGCGGTCAACTTGTCTTTCCTGTCGTTGCCGCCCAGCATACCCGAACTGTTTCCCTCTTGTATGGCCTGGCCTCAGCGGCTGCGCAGTGCGGCGCCTGAGGGCGGCGAGGCATGAAGCCAGCCGGCCAGCAGGCGGGTGGAGAGGGGAATGAACAGGTAGACCATCAGCGGCGTCAGGGCCAGGGTGCTGAGCATCACGCGCGGCACCAGTTCAAATTCGGTCAGCCAGTGGCCGAACAGCACGTTGAACAGCAGCGAGACGGGGAAAAATGCCAGCCAGATCGCGATTGCCTGTTTCCAGCGTGGTGGTTTTTGCACTGTGTTGGTGCCGAACCAGTCATCAATGCCACTGACGCGCCTTTCTTTGGGGCGCTCGAACAGGCCGTTGCCGCGTTGCAGCCAGGCCCGGCGCGACGCGGAATGCTCCCAGGCGTGCAGGGTGGGTTCATCGCTGAAGCGGAAAATGATCTGGAATTCATCGCTGTCGCGGGGCGGTGCGAGGATGCCTGAACCGAGATAGCCGGGGAAGTCGGTGGCCAGTTGCTCGCCTTCGTGCAGCCAGGCCAGCAGGTCCTGGTAGCGGCCATGGGCGGCGCGGCGCGACACCATCAGGGTGACGGGTGGGGTAGACATCGTGTATCTCCTGGCGACGGGGCTGGCGGGTAGCCGGCCCCTTGGCTGCGTTGCCCGGGGTGGTGGGCGACGCAGGCTTGCATGCAAGAATCGGGCGCGGATTATCGCTTATTGGACTTCGTTGGCAACTGCTCCGCTGCAAAAGGGAGGCTAACGTGAGACGTTCCCGGTCGTAGTAGACTGTACCTCCAATTTTTTGCGCACAGGTCACTAAGTGCAGATGGACAAACAGGGACTTATCGCGCAAGTCGAAGCAGGCCTGCAGCATTCGGAGCTGTACCCGATTCGTGAAGTTTCCCGGCTCACCGGGGTCAATGCCGTGACCTTGCGTGCCTGGGAGCGGCGCTATGGGCTGATCCAGCCAACACGCACCGACAGTGGCCATAGGCTCTATTCGCTGGCAGACATCGACGAAATCCGGCGCATCCTCGGGTGGCTCGAACGCGGTGTGGCGGTCAGCAAGGTCGGCAGTATTCTGGCGCGTGATCAGGCGAACGTGCATGACGCGTTTGCAGCCGATTCCGCCATCCGCTGGCAGGCGCAATTGCGCGAGGCCGTGCAACGCTTTGATGCCGCAAGCCTTGACCGCTTGTTCGACCAGGTGTTTGCCTGCATCAGTCAGGACCAGGTTTTCGCTGATGTGTTCATGCCTGTCTGGCACGACCTGGCGGCGGGGCAGGGTGCGTTCGGCCAGGCCAGCGAGTGGCTGTTCCTCGATCAGTTCTTGCGAGCCCGGGTGTTCTCGCGCCTGCAGCTCACGCGTCGGCAGCGCAGCCGCTGCGTGCTACTGGCACCGTTGCCAGGGCAGTGCCTGGAACTGGAACTGTTGGTCACCGGCCTGTTGTTGTGCAGCGATGATGTCGGAGTGACGGTGTTGACGCCTGGGCAGCCGCTGGATGAATTGGCGGTCGTCTCTGGAAAGCTCCGGCCCGATGCTTTGGTGCTGTTCTCCAACCACGCGCCGACCGCTGAGCTGAGCAAGCGCTTGAGCCGTCTGGCTGCCGGGCTTGAGTGCCCATTGCTACTGGCGGGGGAGGCTGCCGAAATGGCCCAGGAAAGCCTGGCCGGCAGCCCGGTGGCGTGCCTGGGTGCAGAGGTAAGCCTGATGCGGCGGCGCCTGCGGCAATACCTGGCCGGTCAGCTCGACAGCTGAGCGTGCAGCTCCGGGTGGGCCTGAAGGTGAGCCTGCAGAATGTATTCACGCAAGCGCTCGGTTTCTTGCGCCGGGCTGCGGCTGAGGTCGTAGGCAGCGAGATCCGAGCCAATACGCCGGCGTAGCCTGCCGTGCAGTGTGATGGCCGGGATGCCCCCTGGCGCGAAGCGCAGGTCGAAGCGCGAAGGCGCTTCGGGCAGGCCGCGAATTTCCAGCAGCGCCCCTTTGAACGAAATCTCGCGCACGAAGAGCCCGCTAACCTTCCCGTGCGCATCCAGTAGCGCAGTGGGTTGGTCCATCGACAGGCGCCAAGGGCGCAGCATCGGGCCGTCTTCGTAGATTTCCGGCGAGCCGATCTGCAGGTGCACGGCGTGGAACTCGTCTTCCACCAGGTGCAGGGGGAAGTTGATCTGCTGGTTGTTGAACTGTGCCTGCAGGGTGACTTGCTCGTTGGCCACCAGCCGAGCCAGCAACGACTGAATACGACGGTCGCCATTGACCAGCAGGCTCGACATCGGGTCGGTCTGGTTCAATTGCGGGGAATGCTGCATGTCCTGGATGAAATCCAGCTCGTCCTGGGTCAAAAGCGCATTGGCGTGCATGATCGAACTCGGAGTTGACGGCTTCTTCAACGGGATTGACTCTGCCTTAAGCGCTTGGTTCCTGGCGCTTGTCGAAATTCCGACGAACGTTCATCTCGGCCAGTTCACGTTCCAGCTCGACCTGGCGGCTGACATCCTTCTGGATGCCGATGAAATACGTGCGATGATCGGCATCGCATTTCACCGGCGTGATCGACAACTCGTTCCAGAAGGCGCTGCCGTCCTTGCGGTAGTTGCGCAGTACTTCGCGGCAGGGACGGCCTTCGGCCAGCGCCTTGCGAATGCGCGCTCGGGCAAGCTGGTCCCGGTCATCGCCCTGCAGGAAACGGCAATCCTGGTAAAGGATCTCGTCGCGGCTGTAGCCGGTCAGGCGCTCGAACGCCGGGTTGACGTAGATCAGAATGGTGTCATCGCCTTCCTGTTCGGCGACCACGATGCCGTCGTTGGACGCATCGACCACCGATTGCAGCAGTTGTGCGTTGATCATGTCCTGGCCAGTAGACAAAGGGGGCATAGGGATGGGCGGCCTTTTGCCACCGCCGGATGCTAGTATCCTACGTTTTCACTCAGTTTCGGAATCCATCTCTCGATGAAAATCGCCATTATTTCCGGCTCCGTGTACGGTACTGCCGAAGAAGTTGCCCGTCATGCCGAGTCGCTGCTCAAGGCTGCAGGCCATGATGCCTGGCACGCTGCCCGCGCCACCCAACAGGATCTCGAAGGTTTTGCGCCAGAAGCGTTGCTGGCAGTGACCTCCACCACCGGCATGGGTGAACTGCCGGACAACCTCATGGCGCTGTACAGCAGCATCCGTGACACCCTGCCCGCCGCCTGGCGTGGCTTGCCGGGGGCGGTCATTGCGTTGGGCGACTCCAGTTATGGCGATACTTACTGCGGCGGTGGCGAGCAGTTGCGTGAACTGTTTGCCGAATTGGGTGTGCGTGAACTGCAGCCGATGCTCAAGCTCGATGCCAGCGAGACAGTAACCCCGGAGACTGACGCCGAACCGTGGTTGGCAGCATTTGCCCAGGCCCTGACGGCCTGAGGTTGTAGTGGCGACCCGTGTGCGCAGTGACCGTTCGTGCCACTGACTCGCTCGGTCATCAAGCTGGCTGTCAACGCAAGTTTCACCGAGTGGGCGGCTGACTAGACTCAGCCTCGACATAGAGAGCACATGTATGTGCCGAGGTGAAATGCAATGACCGCAGCCTTGCCCTATAACCACAACCTTTGCATACCGGGACGAATCTGATGCCTTTGGCCGAGATACCATTGTGCGTCTGGCGTACCCGGAGTCAGAGTTTTTCATTCCGGGGCCAGAGCATCCGCTACTGGACCGCAGGGCAAGGAGAGCCCCTGCTGCTGTTGCATGGATTCCCGACGGCAAGTTGGGATTGGCATTACCTCTGGACGCCGCTGGCCCAGCGCTTTCGCCTCATCGCCTGCGACATGCTCGGCTTTGGCGATTCGGCCAAGCCGCTCAACCATGGCTACAGCCTGATCGAGCAAGCCGACCTGCAGCAGGCCTTGCTCGCCCACCTCAAGGTCGACCAGCCTGTGCACCTGCTGGCACACGATTACGGCGGCAGTGTGGCCCAGGAGTTGCTGGCGCGACACCATGAACAGCGTGCCGACATCGCCAGTTGCGTGTTCCTCAACAGCGGCCTGTTCCCTGAAAGCTGCCGGGTACTGTTGATACAGAAGCTGTTGCTCAGCCGCCTGGGTTGGCTGGTGGCGCGTTCGTTCGGGCGCGACGACCTGGTGCGCAACGTCAGCCAGGTCTATGGGCCGTGCACTCACCCCAGTGAAAGCGCGCTGGATGACTTCTGGAGCCTGATCGCTTCCAACGGCGGCACTCGCATCCTGCACAAGCTGGTCGGTTTCGTGACCGAGCGCAGGCTGCATCGCGAGCGCTGGGTGGGTGCGCTGCAGCGTGAGGGCGTGCCGCTGCGTTTTATCAACGGCGTGGTCGATCCGCTTAGCGGAGCGCAGATGGTCGAGCGTTACCAGCAACTGGTGCCCAACCCGGACATCGTGCAATTGCAAGGCATTGGCCATTACCCGCACACCGAAGCCCCTGCGCAGGTATTGCGCCATTATCTGGCCTTTCGCGAACAGCCGCTGAGCTACTTCCCGCAAAAAGTGGCCTGGTCCTGAGCCACTGACATCGTTGCGCGTTATCGCCTGGCATTCAGGCTGAGTGAGCTTGATTGTCCGCTGGCAGAGGCTGGTGGACACTCGAGGCCTTCAACCTGTCTGGAGCCAAGAGCATGAGCGAGCCGGTAAGTCTGCAAGACCGTGTGGTGATCGTCACGGGGGCCGGTGGTGGCCTGGGCCGCGCCCATGCACTGTTGTTCGCCGCGCGTGGCGCCAAGGTGGTGGTCAACGATCTTGGGGGTTCCACCCATGGGGAAGGCGCCAGCGCTTCGGCGGCCGATCGGGTTGTCGAGCAGATCCGCGCCGCAGGTGGTACGGCTGTGGCCAACCACGACTCCGTCAGTGACGGCGCACGCATCGTCGAACAGGCGCTGGACAGCTTTGGTCGGGTCGATGTACTGGTCAACAATGCCGGCATCCTGCGTGACAAGACGTTCCACAAGATGGACGACAGTGATTGGGATCAGGTTTACCGGGTCCATGTCGAGGGCGCCTACAAGGTCACCCGCGCTGCCTGGCCCCATTTACGCGAGCAGAACTGGGGGCGGGTGATCTTCACCGCTTCGACCTCTGGGATCTATGGCAACTTCGGCCAGGCCAATTACGGCATGGCCAAGCTTGGCTTATATGGCTTGACCCGTACCCTGGCCATCGAAGGGCGCAAACACGGCGTGTTGGTCAATGCCATCGCGCCTACCGGTGGCACGCGCATGACCGAAGGGCTGATCCCGGCACAGGTGTTCGAACGCCTCAAGCCTGAACTGGTCAGCCCCCTGGTGGTTTACCTGGGGAGCGAGCAGTGCCAGAGCAGCGGTGAGCTGTTCGAGGTGGGCGGGGGCTGGATTGGCAAGGTGCGCTGGGAGCGTAGCCTGGGTGTCGGCTTCGACCCGAGGGAAGGTTTTAGCCCTGAGCAGGTGGCTGACAGCTGGGCGCAGATTGGTGATTTCGCTGAGGCGATACACCCGCAGGACAGCTTGCAGGCGTTGCAGCAGATGATGGCGAACCTGCAGCAGTATCCGCTGCAGCGTCCTTGAGATCGAGCTCCATCGCGGTCGGCGCTCGGTCTGCTGGCCGCCAGAACAGTCAAGGCATGCGCCACCAACGCACTGTAAACAACCGACAAAAAAAAGCCGCTGCAAGCGCAGCGGCCAATCGAGACGTCAGATCAAGGAGCTTCAAAATCAACGTCGGTGAACCTCGCAGGCCTGAAAGGCGGGGGGAGTGCCCTTCATGCCGGCCAGTGATTCAAGAATAAGCGCTTGATCCGGCAGGAAAAATAGCCGCTTGCGACATTCACCTTTACGTTTCAGGCAACAGTGCCACAGCCCGTCTCAGGCCTTCGGTGCGTAACCCATGCGCCAGCTGGTATCACGCGCTGCTGCCAGCAGGCGCTGCGCCGCCGGCCCATGTTCATCGGCGTGAAAGATCGAGGTCGGCCCTACCACGGTCATCACCGCGGCGATCTGCCCCATGGCATTGAACACGGGGGCCGAGAGCGCATCCACGCCCGGCATCAGCAAACCGTGCACATGGTGCAGGCCCCGTTCGCGAATGCCTGCCAGCAGCCGGTCGTAATCGCTCGCGCTTTGCTGCAGCACGGCCAGTTCCTTGTCGCGCAGCTCCAGGGTTTCGCGCTCAGGCAAGTACGCGGCAAACACCAGCCCGGTAGAGGAACTGAGCAGCGGCAACACCGAGCCGATCTGGGTCACCACCGTCACCGCCCGTACAGCAGGCTCGATGCTGACCACCGTTGCTCCCTGATTGCCCCACACGGCGATGAAGCAGCTTTCGTTGAGCTCGTCGCGAAGCTGCGACAAGGGCAGCGCCGCCAGCTTCAGCACATCAATGCTGCCCAACGCTGCCAGCCCCACGCGCAATGCTTCACGGCCAAGCCCGTAGTGGTTGGTGGCCGCATCCTGCTCGGCAAAACCACTGGCAATGAGTGCTTGCAGGTAACGGTGCACTTTGCTCGCGGGCATCTGCACGTGCTCGGCCAACCGCGACAGGGAGGTGGACGGCGAGAGCTCGGCGAGGGCCTTGAGGATGTCGGTGCCGACTTCCGCCGAGCGGACCTTCTGCTTGCCGTTGTCGGTGGGGGAGCTGGCTTTGGCCATGGGTTGGGTTTTCCGGATTCGTCGAGTCGCGCCTTTATAGCTTGACGGGTTGCACGGAGCAAATTACGTTATTCGTAATCTGATTACGATAAAAACAAAATCCGGAGGCATCGATGAACCGCGACACGTCGCCCGACCTTCAGTACCTGAGCGGCTTCGGCAATGAGTTCGCCAGTGAAGCCCTGCCCGGGGCCCTGCCCGTCGGGCAAAATTCTCCGCAGAAGGCCCCCTACGGCCTGTATGCCGAGCTACTGTCGGGTACGGCGTTCACCATGGCGCGCAGCGAACTGCGCCGGACCTGGCTGTATCGCATTCGCCCGTCCGCCCTGCACCCGCGCTTTGAACGGCTGGCGCGTCAGCCACTGAACGGGCCGCTGGGCGGCGTCACCCCCAATCGCCTGCGTTGGAACCCTCAACCGCTCCCAACTGAACCGACTGACTTCATCGAAGGCTGGCTGCCGATGGTGGCCAATTCGGCTGCGGACAAACCGGCGGGGGTGAGTGTCTATATCTACTGCGCCAACCGCTCGATGGAACGGGTGTTCTTCAACGCTGACGGTGAACTGCTGATAGTGCCGGAGCAGGGCCGCCTGCGCATCGCCACTGAGCTGGGGCTGCTGGAGGTCGAGCCGCAGGAAATCGCCGTGGTACCGCGCGGCATGAAGTTTCGCGTCGAACTGCCTGATGGCCAGGCCCGGGGCTACATTGCCGAGAACCACGGCGCGCCGTTGCGCCTGCCGGACCTGGGCCCGATCGGCAGCAACGGGCTGGCCAACCCCCGAGACTTCCTGGCCCCGGTAGCGCACTACGAGGAGGCTGAAGGCCCGGTACAGCTGGTGCAGAAGTTCCTGGGTGAACACTGGGCCTGCGAGCTGCAGCACTCACCACTGGACGTGGTCGCCTGGCACGGCAGTAACGTGCCCTACAAGTATGACCTGCGTCGTTTCAACACCCTCGGCACGGTCAGCTTCGATCACCCCGATCCGTCGATCTTCACCGTATTGACGTCACCGACCAGCGTGCATGGTCTGGCCAACATGGACTTCGTGATCTTCCCGCCGCGCTGGATGGTGGCCGAGAACACCTTCCGTCCACCGTGGTTCCACCGCAACCTGATGAACGAATTCATGGGCCTGATCAGCGGTGCCTACGATGCCAAGGCCGAAGGTTTCCTGCCCGGTGGCGCTTCGCTGCACGGTGTGATGAGCGCCCACGGGCCCGATGCCGAGACCTGCGAAAAAGCCATTGCCGCCGACCTCGCACCGCACAAGATCGACAACACCATGGCCTTCATGTTCGAGACCAGCCAGGTGCTGCGCCCGAGCCTGCAGGCGCTCGAGTGCCCGCAGTTGCAGGCCGACTACGATAGTTGCTGGGCCACCTTGCCGAGCACCTTCAACCCGAACCGGAGATAACCCATGAACCAGTCCGCCATTGCCCGTAGCTGGGTCGAGCACGCCAACGGGCACAGCGACTTCCCGCTGCAGAACCTGCCGTTGGGCATCTTCAGCCGCCCAGGTGAAACGCTGCGCTGCGGCGTTGCCATCGGTGATGCGATTCTCGACCTGGAGGCCGTGCTGGCTGCCGGGCTGTTCGAAGGCCAGGCCAAGGCCGCCGTGGAGGCTACCCGTGGTGGCGCGCTGAACGCCTTTTTCGCCCTCGGCCGAGAGGCCCGCGTGGCGTTGCGCGAGCGGTTGTTGGCGCTGTTGGGCGAACACAGCGAGCATCAGGCTGTGCTCAAGGGCGCGCTGCATCCTGCCAGTGATTGCCAGTTGCATTTGCCAGCCAAGGTCGGCGACTACACCGATTTCTACGTAGGCATCCAGCACGCTACCAACGTCGGCAAGCTGTTCCGTCCCGATAACCCACTGCTGCCCAACTACAAGTACGTGCCGATCGGCTACCACGGCCGCGCCTCGACGCTGCGCCCGTCAGGCACCGATGTACGCCGCCCCAAGGGCCAGACGCTGCCCGCCGGGCACACCGAACCGAGCTTCGGCCCGTGTGCGCGCCTGGATTACGAACTTGAGCTGGGTATCTGGATTGCCCGGGGTAACGAGATGGGGCAGGCGATTCCGATCGCTGAAGCCGATCAGCACCTGGCAGGCCTGTGCCTGCTCAACGATTGGTCGGCGCGTGATATCCAGGCCTGGGAATACCAGCCGCTGGGGCCGTTCCTGTCCAAGAGCTTCATCACCACGCTGTCGCCCTGGGTGGTCACCGCCGAGGCTCTGGAGCCTTTCCGCTGCGCCCAACCGGCGCGTGCGCAAGGTGATCCACAACCGTTGCCCTACCTGCTTGACCCGCGTGACCAGGCCAATGGCGCCTTCGACATCGAGCTGGAAGTGCTGCTGATCACCGAGCGCATGCGTGAGCAGGGCTTGCCGGCCCACCGCCTGGCGCTGAGCAACACCCTGAACATGTACTGGACCGTGGCGCAGCTGATTGCCCATCACAGTGTCAACGGCTGCCAGTTGCAGCCAGGCGACCTGTTCGGTTCGGGCACGCTGTCCGGCGCTTCGCCCGACGCCTACGGCAGCCTGCTGGAGACCACCTTGGGTGGCAAGCAGCCGGTGGAGCTGGCCAGTGGCGAGCAGCGCAAGTTCCTCGAGGATGGCGATGAGATCATCCTGCGTGCCCGTTGCAAGCGTGATGGCGTGGCCAGCATCGGCTTTGGTGAGTGCCGCGGCAAGATCATCGCCGCCAACTGAGGGAGCAGGGCAATGGAGCTGTACACCTACTACCGTTCCACCTCTTCCTACCGGGTGCGCATTGCCCTGGCGCTCAAGGGCCTGGATTACCAGGCCCTGCCGGTCAATCTGCTCAAGGGCGAGCAGCGCGGTACCGAGTATGTAGCGGTGAATCCGCAGGGCCGGGTACCGGCTCTGCGCACCGACGATGCCCAGCTGCTGGTACAGTCGCCGGCGATCATCGAGTACCTGGAAGAGGTTTATCCACAGCCTGCGCTGTTGCCCCGTGGCGCTGCAGCACGGGCCAGGGTGCGCGGTGTGGCGGCGATCATCGGTTGCGATATCCATCCGTTGCACAACGTCAGTGTGCTCAACCAATTGCGCCAGTTGGGCCATGACGAGGCCAAGGTCAACCAGTGGATTGCCCACTGGATTGGCCAAGGCCTGGCGGCTGTAGAGCAGCTGATCGGCGATGATGGCTACTGCTTTGGTGAGGCGCCGGGGCTGGCAGACGTCTATCTGGTCCCGCAACTGTATGCCGCCGAGCGATTCAACATCGACCTTGGCAGCTATCCGCGTATCCGCCGGGTTGCGGCATTGGCCGCCAGGCATGCTGCATTCGCCAAGGCGCACCCGTCCTGCCAGCCGGATACACCGCTTCAGTGAATCGAACGGTTCGCCAGCGGTAGCTGGCCGATGCGTTCGGACAGCTTCAGGCGCTGGACCGGATCCTCGGTGAGCAGCAAGGCATGCTCCAGGTCGAAGCGTTCGGCCTGCGGGCAGTCGAGGTGTTGGTAGAGCGAGGCGCGGGTCATGTAGTCGCTGACTTGCACCGGGCCCAGTTGCATGACCCGTTCGGCGTCGACCAGCGCGGCCAGGTGGTTGTCATTGCTGATATGCAGCTGGCGCAAATTACGCGAAAGGCGCTGCAGCATCTGGGCCGGGCTGGCCGTGCGCAGGTGCTCGGCTGTCAGCGGCACATGCGGGCCAAACTGGCGGGCCAGCAACTCGCGGCAATCATTGGGGTACAGGCGCCGGCCACCGCAAGGGTCGAGCAGGTGATCGGCACCGGGTACGCGCAGCAGAAAGTGCCCTGGGAATGCCACACCCTCCAGCGCTATGGACAGGCGCCGGGCCAGCTCCAGGGTAATGATGGCCAGCGCCAGCGGTTGGCCCCGGCGGCGCAGCAAAACCTTGTCCATCAGTGCTGCCTGCGGGCGCAGTGGGTGAAATTCATCCTGCTGGAAGCCCAGCGCATTGAGTTGGCGCAGCAGTGGCTGAGCCAGCTCGCACACCGGCAGCATCGGCAGGCTGGCGCTGATTTCGGCTTGCAGGTGGTGCAGGCTGGCAAGGCTGGCTGCGGGCTCGACCTTGCGATCGTGCTCGGCGGCAATCCACAAGGCAGCTTCCAGCAAGGCGACCGGTTCGCGTTCCAGGCAGGCCAGGCAGGCTTGGCGTGGGTTCATGGGGGCATCTCCGCATACCCTTGAGTAATAGCGCTGGCGTCGTGATTCGTCCAGTGGTCCGGTCGCAGCTTGGCGTGCATGTGGATGCCTATACTGCTAGGAGCACCTCCCAGGGGAGCCCGCCGATGTTCGCGCTGATGCAAAGCACCCGCACTCAGTCACTGCACCTCTTTACCGACCCGAAAACCGGCCTCAAGGCTGTGGTGGCCATTCATAACGAGATTAGAGGCCCGGCGCTGGGAGGTTGCCGCTACCTGCCCTACGCTGACGACGAGAGCGCCATGGCCGATGCCATCCGCCTGGCGCAAGGCATGAGCTACAAGGCGGCGCTGGCCGGGCTGGCGTTGGGGGGTGGCAAGGCGGTGGTCATGCGCAACCCGCACGTGGAAAACCGCGCGGCGCTGTTCGAGGCGCTGGGGCACTTCGTCGATACCCTACAGGGGCGTTTCATCATCGCTGTGGACAGTGGCACCTCCACGCTGGACATGGATTGCATCGCCCAGAGTACGCCCCATGTGACCAGCACAACGGCCTCGGGTGATCCCTCGCCGCATGCGGCCATGGGGGTATTCGCCGGTATCCGTGCAACCTGCCTGGCCCGCCTGGGCAGCAGCGACCTCAAAGGCTTGCGCATTGCGGTGCAAGGCCTGGGCAATGTGGGTTACGCATTGGCCGAGCAATTGTACGCAGCAGGTGCCGAGTTGCTGGTGAGTGACCTGGACCCCGGTCGGGTGCGGCTGGCGGTGGAGCAGTTCAACGCCCATCCGGTGACCAACGATGCCTTGATCAGTACGCCCTGCGATATTTTTGCGCCGTGTGGCGTGGGCCCGGTGCTCAATGGCCAGACGGTGATGCAATTACGCTGTGCTGCGGTGGCAGGGGCGGCGAACAACCAGCTGACCACCTTGCAGGTTGCTGACCAGCTGGAGGCTCGCGGGATTCTTTATGCTCCGGACTACGTGATCAATGCCGGTGGTTTGATCTACGTGGCAATGAAGCACCGCGGCGAGGAGCTGGGCACCATCACCGCGCACCTGGCACGGATCCCGACGCGCCTGACCGAGGTGTTCGCTCACGCTCAGGCCGAGAAGCGTTCGCCCGCCCGTGTGGCGCAAATGCTGGCGGAGCGGTTGCTATACGGCTGAAGCCGCACGGCGGCCCGGCCGTCGACATCATTCTGCAGCGTCACCTTGCAACAACTCACCCAACGCGTCCGGCTGGCTCTTGAATGCCCGCGCGAACACGTCGCGGTTCTTCGCCATGTAAATGCCGGCTTCCTCGACCTGCTGCTCGGTCAGCGACGGCACCGCCTTGTGCAGCACCTCGGCCAGGCGCTCGGCCAGTTCGAGCATCTTGTCGTGACGATCTGCTTCGGCCTTATCCATGAACAAGCGCTCCGGGTCGCGGCTGCTGCGGTACACCACTTCGACGGCCATTCATCACCTCTGTGCCTTTTTGCGGTTGGTTTATCGATCACTGTATGTGCATACAGTAATGGCAATCGCACCTCAGGTGCAACCCTTGCCGCAAAAAAGCGTAGCCCACAGGTGCCTTGCGGCAATCTGCCGCCTTCCAAAAGCAGGGGCCTGGCCCTTTAACTGCATGGCACAAGCGTCACACGCGTGACGCATCATCCTTCATGTCGTATCGGGGAATCGCACATCGTGAACATCAAATGGGCAGAAAAGCTGCGCAAGGGCCTGCATGGCTCGGCCGACTCGCTGGGCAATCTGTGTGTAGAGGGGTTTCACTACCTTGCCCTGTTCGGCATCGGCGCCATTACCGCCTACGCGGCGGTGATGACGTTCCTGGACATGCTCGGCAAGGGCGGCATCAGCGTCGATGACATCCTGCTGCTGTTCATCTACCTGGAGCTTGGGGCGATGGTCGGGATCTATTTCAAGACCAACCACATGCCTATCCGCTTCCTGCTGTATGTGGCGATCACCGCGCTGACCCGCCTGCTGATCGGTGATGTGTCGCACCACAAGGCGCCGGATGAGGGCCTGCTGTACCTGTGCGGGGGCATCCTGCTGCTGGCGTTTTCGATCCTGGTGGTGCGCTACGCCTCGTACCGTTACCCCTCGACCAAGGTGCTGGACGCCAATGGCAAGGCAGTGGAAGAGGGCAAGTAGCCGTCAGTTGGCGATGGAGTGACCTGGCTGCTGGCGCGGGTCGCGGGTGAGGGCGGCCAGTACCTGCAAAGGGTTCTGCCCCAGTTCGATGGCCAAGCCCAGGCGAATGCTGTCGATGACCCGCTGCAGGCGCACCGGGTCGTTGCGCTGGGCCTGGGTGATCAGGCGCTTGGCGACCACCCCGGCATCATCGGACAGTGTCAGCATGATGCTGCCGTCCAGGCGCTCGATGCTCAGGTTTACGCGGTACTCGGGGGCGAAGGCGGCGCTGATCTGTTCGAATGGATTGTTCATGGTCTGGGCCTGCAATAGGTGATTGCAGGAATTGACCGGGTAGATGCCGGGTTGGTTCAGGGCATTTGATCGGTAGCCCTCGCGCCCCAGGGCAAGGCAATTAGCCACTATTGTGACTACACTCCTGTGACCAAAGCCGCGATGGCTGGCCTCTGGCCTGCAAAGGAGTGCCCGTGGTTCCCTCTTCCGCTGCCCGGCAGCGTGGCGCGATCGGCCTGATGGCGGTTACCACACTGGCCCTGGCCTTGCTTTTCATGCTGGTAGTGGTCGACAGCGGCCGTCTTTACCTTGAGCAGCGCAAGTTGCAACGCATCGCCGACATGGCCGCGCTTGAAGCTGCAGGCCAGTCTGCCGTGTGCACGGGCAGTGGCCCACAGGCCACGGCCATCGCCAGCGTAGCCGCGGCCCGCAACGGCCACACGCCTGGCAGCCCCTTGGTGGCCAGTTGCGGTTACCTGCAGACCGGTGCCAATAGCCTGCGCACGTTTACCAGCGACAATGCCCGTAACGAAGCGATACGGGTCGATGTCAGCAACACAGTCACCACCAGTTTTGCCGCCGGCATCTACATCCTGACCCAAGGTGGCGGGGCTCCCCTGACCACCACCCTGCAGGCCCATGCGGTGGCGTCCAAGGCATTGCCGCCACAGGTCATGCTGAGCATTCGCACTACGTTGGCTACGGTGGATTCGCAACAGTCGGTGTTGCTCGATGGCCTGCTCGGCGCCTTGGGAGGCAACGTGCAGCTTGGCCTCGCAGGCTGGAAAGGCATAGCCGCAACCGACCTCAACCTGCTCAACTACCTCGAGCAGTTGGCTGTCGACCTGCAATTGACCGTTGGCGACTACGAGCAACTGCTCAATGCCGACGCCACCGCCACACAATTGCTGGAAGCGGCGGTCAAGGTACTTGAGCAAAGCGGTGCCGCCGCCGATGTTGTCACCAACCTGGGCAAGGTCGCCCTGGGGGCCGGCAACAGCACGTTGCTGCAACTGAGCGACATTCTCGATATTCAGAACGGTACTGCCCAAGCGGGGCTGGACGCCAGCATCCAGCTGCTGCAACTGGTGCAGGGGGTGATCCAGCTGGCTGCGAGCGAAAGCGCAGCCACTGCCGACTTGCCGATTAGCGTGCTCGGCCTGATCAACGGTCGGGTGCGGCTGAAGGTGATCGAGCCGCAACAGGTCTCGGCGGTCGGCGATCCGCGTACGGATGAACTGAGGGTTCACACGGCTCAGGTACGGGCGATGATTTCGCTCGACCTGCCGCTGCTCAGCACGGTCTTCGGCTTGGTCAATGCGGTGCTCGACCTGGCCTCGCCACTGACCAACGTGCTCAACAACCTGCTCAGCCTGAACCTGGCTTCGACACTGGAGTCGGTGCTATGCCTGTTGGGTGTGCCGTGCACCGTGACCGATATCGTGCTCGTGCCTGACAAGCTTCAGCTGGACATTGGCCTTCAGGTCGCCGAAGCCACGGCACGCCTCGACCCGCAGTCTCCTGACACGTTCAGATGCTCGCCCAAGCGTTTGACCGTCCAGGCCCAGAGCGCTGCTGCCAAGCTGGCGGTGGGGCGCTTCGAATCCACTGACGCGTTCTTCACCACCGGCACTACCGCAGTCAAGGCGCTGCCATTGATCGATATCGGCACCAAACGCTGCACCAAGCTGCTGATACTCGGAACTTGCCAAAGCCGAATACCCTACGCCGGTGGCGGCCTTGGCCTGCGGGTCGACAGCAAGCTGCTGGGCAGTGGCCCGGTAGAGCACTCGCTGGTGTTCCAGGGCCCGGTTAGCGAACCGCCCAATATCGGGCAGCCCGCCGCCTACCTGAACATGCGCCCGGTCAATGACAACGTGGTCGGCAGCCTCAGCGACACCTTGCTGGGCGTCCAGCTCCAGGCCTTCAAACCCACCGCCAACAGTGGCCTCGGCGATGTGCTGGTGATCGCCGGCAATGTACTCGGTACGGTCAAAGGCATCATCGAACCCTTGATAAGAGGGTTGCTCAGCCCCCTGATCGACCCGTTGGTCAATGTGCTGCTGAAGGTTCTGGGAATCGACCTGGTCAATACCGACGTCGGCGCCAACCTCAGTTGCTCCACCGGCCGTGCTCAGTTGGTGTTGTAGATGGGCAGCAACACCCGGAAGCAGGCACCGTCGACGCCATTGAGCGCTTCGAGCCTGCCGCCCATGGCTTCGACGATGCCGAAGCTCACCGACAACCCCAGCCCGGTACCCACGCCCGCAGGCTTGGTGGTGAAGAACGGCTCGAAGATGCGCTCGATCAGGCGTGGGTCGATACCGCCGGCGTTATCTTCCACCTGCAGGCACAGTTGCCCTTGCTCGATACGCTGGCAGATGCCGATCCGTGGGCTGGCCACCTGGCGCTCGAGCAAAGCGTCCCGGGCGTTGACCATCAGGTTGATCAGCACCTGCTCGAGCTGGTCCTCATGCCCTTGCACCTCCGGGCAGAAATCCGGCTCTTCGACCTGCAACGCCACACCTTTGCCGCGCAGCCCTTCAGCCAGCAACGCCACTGCGCCATCCACCGCAGTCCAGGCTGCAAACACCTGGTGCTCAAGCGCGGAGCGCCGCCCATAGGTGCGCATGTGCTCCACCAGCCTGGCCACGCGCCCCACCTGTGCATCGATGCGCTGCAGCTTGCCTGTCAGGTACTCGACTTCGACCACCCCGCTTTCCACGCGCTTGAGTGTGTTGGCAATGGCCAGGCGCATCACGTTCAGCGGCTGGTTGATTTCATGCACCAGCCCTGTCGCCAACTCGCCGAGCGTGGCCATCTTGGCGCCCTGCATCAATTGTTGCTGGCTTTGCCTTACCTGCGTGTTGTCGCGCCCCACTGCCTGCACTTCCAGCAGCCGGCCTTGCTCATCGAACAGCCCACGCTCGGCCCACACCCACCAGGCATGCCTGTGCCCTGGCAGTTGCAGGCAGATCTCCGCGCTGCCCAGCGGCTGCTCCGGGGTAAGGTCGGCCAGGCGTTGCAGAAACGACAGGCGCTGGCTGTCGGACATCCATTGGCCCAGGTTCATCTCGCTCAGTTGCTCAGGTGCGCACTCCAGTTGTTCGGCGAGCGGCCGGTTGCCGAACAGCAGCTGCAGGTCCGGGGTGTAGCGGCAGATCATCGCGGGTGAATCCTCCACCAGCACCCGGTAGCGTTCCTCACTCTGGCGCACACGCTCGGCTGCCTCGGTCGCTTCGCTGACATCCAGCCACAGGCCGACCACCTCGACCGGCTGGCCAAGGTCGTCACGCAACAGCCGGGCTTCGTCCAGCACCCAGTGATAGCCACCCAAGTGGTCGCGCAGGCGATAGCGGCTGCGGACCTGGCCATCGCGCAGCAGCGTACGTGTTCGCTCAAGCCATAGCGCCCGGTCGTGCGGGTGTACCGCCTGGCCTGGATGGCGCGCCAGCTCGCTATCTTTGGGCCAGCCCAGCATCGGCGTCAGGCTGGCGCTGAAAAACTCACTGTGCAACGCGCCCTCGCAACAGCGCTGGATATAGATCACCGCAGGCGAACTGGCGATCAGGTTCTCCAGCCGGGCGCGCGCGGCGCTGGCCTGAAGCTCCTGGGCTTTCAGTGCGCTGATGTCGAGCACAAAGCCGTGCCCCTGGCCGCCGTGCAACTGCCCGACCCAGTGCAGCCAGCGAGGCGCCGCGCCACTGTCGGCTTCGAGCAGCCGCACGTTCAAGCTCAATGCCACACCGTTGCGCAGCTGCTCCAGGGCCATTTGCGCAGCCTCCCGATCAGCCGGGTGCAGGCGCGCCAGCCATTGCTCGATGCTCACCGCACTGGGCAGGCCAAGGCTGGCGGCCAGGGCCGGATCGAAATGCAGCGGCCCTTGCCCCGGCCATTGCCACCAGCCTGCGCCCAGTTGCTGTTGCAGCTCGTCCAGATGGCGCGAGCGCTGCTGCAGCTGGTGTTGCCGCAGGCGCGCGAGCAGCGGCTCGAGCAAGGCTTGCAAGAGCGCCTTGGCCGCCTCTGGTGAAGGCACCGATGGCGCGCCCGCACACAGCAACCAGGCCTGAACCTCATGGCCGTGGCTGTAAGGCACAAGGAACAGCGGCAACCCAGCGCACGTCGCCCGCCAGTGCGGCAAGTCAGGCGCGACCTGCTGAAAATGGGCGGGAAGTGCCTGCAGCCACGGCTGCAGGCGTTGGTCATCGGGCCAAGGCCAGTCGCTTTCGCTGCAGGTATGCGCCCGCCAGCCCGATGGGTCCGCCAACATCAGGCGTACCGAGCCGGCATGCCAGTGCTCGGCCAGGCGCAGCAGTTGCTCGGCGGTCGTCTGCGTCAGCCAGTCTTCGCTGCAGTCACGCACGGCCTGGCCGACGTCTGCGGCCAGCTGGCGCAAGGTCAGGCACTGCTCCTGCTGAGCGCCTTGGCGCAGCAGGTCGCTGATATCGAACAGCTGCAGCATCCAGCCGACAGCCTGGTGTTGCAGCCAGCCACGGGTCTGCAGGGCCTGGCCGTGCACGGTATGAAAATCCAGGTCCAGTGCTTGCCCTTGCCAATCGGCGGGCACACCTTCGAGGGCCAGCCAGCTGTGCCGATACAGGTAGTCGTGCACCCGCGCCTGCGCGTGGCTGGGTACGGCCAGCAGCGTGCGCAAGGGCCCGGCCAGGCGCAGCACATGCCCCTGATCGTCCAGCCACACCTGCAGGCCCACGGCATGCGACATCTGCGCGGCGGGCTCTGCGCCATGGCTGCCCAGCCAGCGATCGAACAGGCCACTCACAGTTGCAGGCTCGCTTCGGCCTGCAAGCTCTCAGGCAGGCGGGGCACTTCGCCAATCAGCGGTATCACCAGCAGCGGCAGCACCTTGTGCAGTTTGCTTTTCGGATAATTGATCGTCACCTTCAGCAGCTTGTCATCATCCACGCTCACCTGTGCATCGGCCGGCTGGAAGTCGAGTGCCTCAGGCATCCAGGCCAACTGCTCGCGGATCACTGCATGGGCAAGCGCCTGTACATCGTCGTCATAGGTCTCGCTGCTCGGGTCCAGAGCCACGCAGCGGCGCACGGCCTCGCTGCTGGCCTGGTTGAACGATTGCAGCATCAGCATTGGCAGGGTGTAGCTGACCAGGCCGTAGAACACTGTGAAAAAGATCATGAAGACGGCGACGAACTCGATGGCTGCCGCGCCTTTTTGCCGTGCTACCGGGCCTGCTTGCATGATTGCGTCTACCCTGACGAGGAGTCCTGAGTTACAGCATAGAAGCCTTCGACGAACAGGGATGGCCAATTGCCAATATCCAGTATCGCCCTGCTGCTGTGGCTTGCCTTGTGCAGCCGGCAAGATGTCCGCGAACGGCAGATTTCCAACCTTCTGACCCTGGGCGTCGCAGCCTGTGCGCTGGTGTGGCTGGCGGTTACCGGGCACAGCTGGATCGGCGCCCGGGCCAGTGATGCCGGCTGGGCACTGGCGATTGTGTTGCTGCTCACGTTGCCCGGCTACGCGATGGGGCGTTTCGGTGCCGGCGACGTCAAATTGCTCGGCGCGCTGGGGTTGGCCACCAGCCAGGACTACGTGCTCGGTACGTTCATCGGCGCCGGCGGCACCTTGCTGGTCTGGGCGCTGTTGCGACGGTGGGCGCGGCGCAGGGCAGGGCAGGGGGCTGAAAAGCAGCCTTTCGCGCCCTTTGTGCTGGTGGGTTTTTTGCTGACCAGCGTGTGCCTGCAGTGAGAGCGCCAGGCCCGGTCAGTTGTTCGACTCAGTCATCTTGGTCCAGCGATAGAAATCCGGAATGGCGTACTTGTAGGTTTCCAGCCAGCGCTGCTTGGACAGATCACGCTCGCGCGCCGTCTGCACCTGCAGGCGCGTGGACGCCTGTTCGCCACTGGACTGCACTCGCAGCAGCGCTTCGGTTGCCGTCAGCGCAGGCGGTTGCTGGCGTGGGTAATCCTCTGCCCAGGCCGTGGTAATACCGGTGCAGCAGGCCAGCAGCATCACATACCTGATCATGACCTTCTCCTTTGCTCAGTTGACCATCACACCTGCGCCACTGGCCGAAGCTATCGGCCCGCGTCCTGTGGCTTTGATCTGGCTGGCGCGTGCCTGGGCCTGGGCAAACTGCGCCGGTTTGAGCCGCAGGCGGCCGACCAGGTCGGTGGCTTGCTGCCAGTTGTCCTGCAGCAGCGCCAAGGTCACCAGGTTGACGGCGGGCAGCGGGTTGTCATCCTTGAGCTCGATGGCGGTCAGGAATTCGAACCGTGCCTGTTCATACCGGCCCATGCTCATCAGCACCACACCCAGGTCGTTGCGAACCCGCTCGTCGGTGGGGGCCAGACGCGCCGCACGCTGCAGGTTCTGCAAGGCCTGCACGTCATCGCCCCGGGCCGAGGCGAGCTGGCCCAGGCCATGTTCACCTTCGGCCGCGAGGCAGCCGCCGAGCAGGCTGCGGTACAGCGGTTCTGCTTCGCTACGCCCCAACAAGCGCGAGACCCTGGCCTTGCGCAAGCGTACCTGGTCGAGGGTGTTGGGCAACTGCTCCAGGTGCGCCAGGCTGGCATGCGGGCGGCCATCGTTGAGCATCTCGTCCGCCAGGTTCAGCGCCAGTTGCTGATCGGCGTTCGGCTTGCCGCAGCTCGAGGTGCCGAACAGGTGTCCGAACCCTTCAGGCTGCTGGCCGGCGCATCCTGTCAGCAAGAGCAGGCCGGTGAACAACAGGGTCGCTTTCATCCATTACTCCCTAGGGGCCCAAGGCCCGCGTCAAGGCGGAAAATCCCGGCCCGGCCAGGACGATGAGCAGTGCCGGGAAGAGGAATACCATCATCACCGCCGACATTTTTGCCGACATTTTCGATACCCGTTCCTGCATGCGTGTCAGGCGCCGGTCATCGAGCAGGTCCTTGAGCGCGAGCAGCGATTTCATCGCACCACTGCCCTGTACCAGCAACTGTTGAAGGATCACGCAGGTGTCGATGAACTCATCCACGGCCAGTACCCGGGCGCTCTTTTCCAGCTCCGGGCCGAGCGCCAGGCCCGAGTCCACCCGTTGCAGCACCTGGCGCAACTCTTCGCTGATTTCGGGGACCAGCGCCTGGCCTTCCTGGCTCAGCACGCGCAGTGCCTGCTCTACGGCCAGACCGGTCTCGAAGAGAATGCGCAGCAGCGGAATCATCAGGCTGACTTCCTGGGCGATACGCTGCTGGCGCCGTCTGGCGGCAACCGCCAGCAAGCGCTTGGGCAACAGGTAGCTGGCACCCAAGGCGCATAACGGCCAGACCAACCAGTGCGTGCCTTCACCGCCTAGCACGCCTTGCTGCAGGATCAGTGTCAGCACGACCGCCAGCAGCGGCAGCCCCAGTTGCATGGCAGCGAACAGCGCCCGCTGGCGGCTGCGGCGCCAGCCGACACGGTCAAGCAAGGCTTGGGTTTCCCCGTCGAGTTTCTGCAGGCGCCGCCCCAGCGGGCTACTGCCCAGCCAGTGCAGCCAGTCCCCCAGGCGCTCCTCGCGCGTCAGCCGCCCCTGCAGCCTGCGAGCGACCAGGTAGCGGGCACGCAGCTGCCGGGCGGCCTGCACGCCAAGCAAGCCGGCGGCGATGAACAGGCACACGGCGCAGAGCAACAAGGCCATGGTCAGAGGCTCCTCATCATGCGCCACAGCACCAGGCAGCCGACCACCTGCAGGGCGAAGGCGAACAGCAGCATCATCTGGCCGCTGCTGTCTTGCCACATGGTCAGCAGGTAGTGCGGATTGGCCATCAGGAAGTAGCCGACCATGCACAGCGGCAAGGCACCCAGGACCATCGCTGTGATGCGGGTTTCGCCGGTCATGGCCTTGAGCTGACGGCTGCCTTGTTCGCGCTCGCGGATCAGCTTGATCAGGTTCTCCATCAGCTCGCTGGTATTGCCGCCGTAGCGCTGGTTGATGCGCAGCCCCATGGCGAACAGACGCAGCTCGTCCTGGTTGTAAAGCTCGGCCAGTTCGTTGACCGCATCGTCCAGCGGCACGCCCAGCTGTACGTTGCGCCGTACCCGGGTCATGGTCGAGCGCAAGGGCTCGCGAGAGCCGTCGATACCACCAAGGACCGCATCATTGAGGGTGCGCCCGGCCTTGAGGCTGCGCACGCTGTAGTCCAGCAAAGCGGGCAGTTGTTCGACAAGCTGGTGCACGCGCCGTCGGCATAGCCAACTGAGGGTGAAATAGCCGAGCAGCGGCAGGCCGACCAGCACCATCAGCCCGGCCACCCACCCGGCCCCCAGCAGCGCCACCAGTGCCAGGCCGAGCCAGGCCAGCAGCCAGCGCTGCGGTTGCCAGTCGGTTGCGCCAAGCCCGGCACGTTGCAACAGCGGCTCTAGCCAGTCGCGCCGTGCATTGCCGCTGCGGACCAATTCAAAGGCCCGCCCCAGGCGCTGGAGAATGCGCTGTTCGCTGCGCTTGTACAGGCCCAGGCGAAACAGCATCAGGGAGACGCCCAGCAACAGGGGCGCCAGCGCCAGCAGCAGGGGGCCGGTCATTGCACACCTTCATGGCGCAGTTTGCTGCCCGCGGGGTTCGGCGCCTCCCGCAGAAACACGTCGCCGCCGCGGCGGTCGAGGCGGAACAGGGTATTGGTCACATACACGTCGTCACGCACGCCGACCACTTCCAGGATTTCACTGACGCAGCGGCGACCGTCGGGCAGGCGGGTCAGCTGGATCACCACGTCCAGTGCCGCGCAGATCATCTGCCGCAAGGTCTTCTCGGCGATCTGCCGCCCGCTCAGGCCAACCAGGGTTTCCAGGCGCAGCAAGGCGTCCTGCGCGGTGTTGGCGTGCACCGTACTCATCGAGCCGTCGTGGCCAGTGTTCATCGCGGTGAGCACGTCCAGCACCTCGGTGCCGCGGATCTCGCCGAGGATGATACGGTCCGGGCGCATGCGCAGGGCATTGCGGATCAGCTCGCTGGCCTTGATCTCGCCGTGCCCCTCGGCATTTGGCGGGCGGGTTTCCAGGCGTACCACGTGGGGATGGTGCAGTTGCAGTTCGGCGACGTCTTCGATGGTCACCAGGCGCTCGCGCGGGGCGATCATCTGGCTGAGGATGTTCAGCAGGGTGGTCTTGCCGGTGCCGGTGCCGCCGCTGACCAGGATGTTGCAGCGCCGACCCACGGCGCGCTCGAGGAAGTCGAAAATGTGCTGGTCGATGGCACGGGTGGCGAGCAGGTCGGCACTTTTGAGCATGTCCTGGCGGAATTTGCGGATCGACAGGCACGGCCCGTCCAGGGCCACGGGTGGAATGATCGCATTGACCCGGCTGCCGTCGGGCAGGCGCGCGTCGACCATCGGCGACGATTCGTCCAGCCTGCGCCCGAGCGGTGCAAGGATGCGCTGCATGACGCGCTCGACGTGTTGGGCATCGATGAAACGCAGGTCGGTCTGTTGCAACTGCCCGGCCCGCTCGACGAACACCCTGTGCGGCCCGTTGACCAGAATCTCGGTGACACTGGCGTCCCGCAGCAGCACCTCCAGCGGCCCGAACCCGGTCAGCTCGTCGACCAGTTCTTCGGCCAGGCGCTCCATTTCGTAGCGTGACATTGCCAGGCGCAGGCGCGCCACGTAATCGCCCACCTGCTCCAGCACAAACTGCGTCAGTGCCGGGCGCGCGCCTTCGAGCAGGTTGCGGCCGCTGTCTTCGATGGCATCGATGACAAAGCGGTGCAGTGCGCGCTTTAACGCATATGGGTCGCCAGAGGCATGGTTGGGGCCGCCGAAGGGTTGGTCGCCGTTCATTTGCTGCCCCATAGCCGACGCAGCCAGGTAAAGGCCGGTGGCGCAAGGTTTTCCGAACGCTGCGCCAAGCGCTCACCCAGGCCGCGCAGGGCTTGTGTAAGGTTTTCGCGCGGGGCCAGTTCGAACAGGCTCAGGCCCTGGTTTTTCACGTTCAGCCGCACCTCGGGGCTGTCGGGCATGACCTTGAGCAGCGGCAGCGCATAGCGCTTGGCCAGGCTCTCGGCATCCGGGGCGACATTGCCCAGGTAGCGGTCGACCAAGAGGCTGGCATGCTCCAGCTTGATGCCATGATCGCGCCACAGCTCCAGCACTTCGAGGTTGCGCCGGCAGTCGAGGATGTTCTGGTCGGTATAGATGATGAGCTTGTCGCAGTGGCTGATGATGGTGCGCAGGGCTTCGCTGTCGGCATGCCCGGTCAGGTTCACGACGATGTGCTGGAAGTGCTGGCGCAGTGCGCTGAGCAGCATGTACAGCTCGGCGGCACTGGTCTGGCGCAGCGGGTCATCGTTCTCGGCGAAGGTCAGCAGGCGCAGGCCTTTCTTGTCGCGGGTGAAAGCACTGTCGATCAGGGTGGTGTCGAGCCGGCGCAGGTGGCGCAGGGCATCGCCGAAATAGAACGACGCTTCCAGCCCCAGCAGCGCCAGGCTGTCGCCCCGTGGCATGCCCAGGTCCAGCAGCAGGGTCTGCTGGCCGCTTTCCTGTACCACCCGCGCCAGGTGCGTGGTCAGCAAAGCGCCGTCGGCACCGGTCTGCACACCGTACAGCACGGTCAGGCCGCCCAGGCTGGGGTTGTTGGTGACGGTGGGCATGCGCTTGCCCAGCCGCCGGACCAGCCCGGCCACTTCACTGGCCCGTGAGCCGTAGGCGACGAAATCGCGGGCGCCGGCACGCATGGCGTGCAGCACCAGTTGATTGTCCATGCCATCGCCCAGAGCGACGATCGCCAATAGCGGCTTGGCTTCAAGCACCCCCTCGATCAGTGCGCACTGATTGACCAGTTGCTCACGGTCCAGGCCGATGAACACCAGGGTGCTGAAGGTCGCATTGATCAGCGCCAGCAGTTCGTCGAGGCTGCCGCCACTGGCGCCGATCACCTGGCCTTGGGGTGCCAGCGCGCTCTGCAGCCACTGCAGGTCTTCTTCATTGCGGGTGATGCCCAGAAAGGTCTGGTTGAGGCTCTCGTTCATCGTGATAACCCGCTTTGGCCATCGAAGTTGCCGTTTTCCATGAAAAACAGCCGGCCCCAGCTGGGGTCGTAGGTACGCAACCCTTCGCCGGGCAGTTCCGGCAGGCGGGCATTGGCCGCCAGCGGTTGAACCAGGTGCGGGGTGACGATCATCAGCAACTCGGTCTCCTCACGTATCAGGGCCGATTGCCGGAAGAACGCGCCAAGGATCGGCAGGTTGCCCAGGCCGGGGAGCTTGTCCACGGCGGAGCGGGTGTTGTTGCCGACCAGGCCGCTGATGATGAAACTCTCGCCATCGGCCAGGGAAATGCTGGTATCGGTGCGCCGTATGCTCAGCCCCGGTACGCTTGTGCCGCCAATGGTCACCGCGTTGGTGTAATCCAGCTCGCTGACTTCAGGTGCTACCTTCAGGGTAATGCGGTCGCGGCTGATTACGGTCGGCGTCAGTGCCAGGCGCACGCCGAACTCCTTGTACTCGATCGAGAAGTTGTCACTGCCGGCGCTGGGCACCGGGATCGGTATCTCGCCACCGGCCAGGAAGCTTGCAGTCAGGCCGCTGAGCACGGTGAGGCTGGGGCGCGCCAGGGTGTAGGCGAAACCGCTGTTTTCCAGGGCATTGATGGCCGCCAGGAAGCGGCTGCTGCCGCCGCCCCAGACGATGTTGAACACACCGTCGTTGAGCGGGATCTGCGGCGAGGTGACAGGCACGGCGCCCGGTGTCACCGAAGTGCCTGGCACGGTACCCGGCGATCCGATCAGGCTGTTGTTCGAGCCGCTGAAAAACAGCCGGGCGCCGGCTTCCTTGTACTTGGTGCGGCGCACCTCGACGAAGCGGATATCGGCCTGCACCTGGCTTGGCAACTCCGGATCCAGCGACGGTGGCAGGCCCGTTTCGGCCATGGCGGCGCTGGCCTGGCCTTTGACGAACAGCATGGCCCGGTGTGGCGCCGGTGCGCAGGCTGTCCACAGCATGAGCGTGGTATTGCCCTGGCCCACGGCCGTCACCAGCACGGCGCGGTCACCGCTGGGTTGCACGTCGGCAACCTTGGGGTCGCCGACGGCGGCGCGGGTGATCGCCAGCGGCAAGCGCAATTCTTGCTGCAGGCCTTGGTCGATTTCGATCACTGAAGGCAGCTGGGCAAATGCTTCGCAGCCGTTGCTGGCGGCATGGGCCTTCGGCAGCAGCGCAACCATGAGCAGGGCAAGGCACGCGAGACTGAAGAACCGTTTTGAACTGCAACGCTCGGAACTACGCATACTGCATCCTTGCCTTGTCAGGGGGTCTTGTTGGCGTCCGCGGCCTGTGCGCCACGGATGATCTGCATGCTTGCAACGGCTGCAGCGGTTGAGGCGGTTTTGGCCAATGGCGCCTGGGAAAGCTGGCTGAACCGATAGAGTTCCCGGTTGATGCTTTCTACCTGCGGTTGGCTATCCGCTTGGGCCCAATAGCGGGCCAGCCGCTGCTCGGCGGCACTGCGCACGGCCAGGCGCAGGGTGCCGACCTGGGCTGCCAGCATCAGGCGGCTGGCCAAGACTTCAGGGACAGCCAGCACCACGGTGCGGGTGCTTGCGGGGTTGCCTGGGGTCGCCTGCTCGCGGCGCGCCTTGAGCTCCTCGGCGGTCAGTGCCGGGCGGCCGTCATTGGTAACGCCCATCTGTTCCCCGACGCTCAGCACGCGCAGGGCCGGCAGCACGACCTGGGCAGAAGACTGCGGGTTGTTGGCCTCTTCGCGCAGGTACAGCAGCACGTCGACAAAATCACCCGGGTACAGTTGCCCGGCGGCGCCGACCACGTCGTCCACGCCTACCGCAACGGCCCGCTCGTGGGCACGGATCATCCGTGCCAGCGGTCCGCCGGGCTGGAAGCTCGACTCGTCCAGCCAGCTACCTGCGGCCAGTGGCCTGGCGCTGCTGCGTCCGATCACTTGGTCCACTTGCTGGAAGGCACCGGCAGGGACTACCTGCAAGCGCTCGAGCAGCACGTCGTCTGCGGTCAAGGGCGTATTGGCCGGCAGCGCCTTGCGCAGCACGACGATTGGGAAGCGCTGCGGCTCGGGCGGTTGCGGGGTGGGCGCTGCAACCACCGCAGGCGGCTGCTCGGCGACGGGGGCTACCGGCTGGGGTGGTGCAGGGGGGCGGCTGAGCACGACCCCCCAGTATCCCGCGAGCAGTGCGCCGAGCAGGAAAAGGGCAGCCAGAATCATGGTCAAGCGACTGCTCATGGCTGGCCTCCGTGCACGCGTCGGGTGGTGGCAAAAAGTCACTATTTCGCTATTGCACGGTAGCCCACCCATCGCCATTCGCCATTAGGCGCTCGGCTTTTTTTGTAGCCAGAACGTAAACCCAATTAAAACAGTCAGTTGTTGAAATAAAAGGATCTAATGCTTTTGGATTATCACCTGATGACTAATGCTTTTTTATATTTGCAGACGGCTCCAGCTTGGCAATCCTTTGATGGCAAACAGGCGTCACTTTGACACCATTGTCGCCGGCGAGTTCGCCGCAAGGAGCTGGTCATGTTGCTGAAACAGGTCATCCTTCACTGCAAGCAATTCCTGCATCGCAAGGACGGTGCCTCGGGTATCGAGTACGCGGTCATCGCGGCGATGGTGGCGGTGGTATTGGCCGGGTTCGTTCCCGGGATCTCCGGCAACATCAGTACCATGTTCACCGCAATCCAGACGGCCCTGAACTAGACCAATAACAGGCGATGTCTCGTCGGACCGGATCAACAGGAGCCGCACATGCAGAACTCTCCCTCGCGTCAGCAGATTCTTCTGGTCGATGACGAGGAAGAGCACCTGCTTGAGTTGGCCGAACTCCTCGACAACGAGGGGTACTACTGCCACACGGCAGGCTCGGTGAAAGCTGCCCTGCAACTGCTCACCCGTTATCCGGACGTTGCCTTGGTCATCACTGATCTACGCATGCCGGAAGAAAGCGGCATCGGTTTGATCCAGCGCCTGCGCGACCATACGGCCCGGCAGCATTTGCCGGTGATCGTCATGTCGGGGCACGCCGGTGCGCAAGACCTCAGCGACCTGCTGCGTCTGCAGGTGCTGGATTTCTTCCGCAAGCCCATTTATTACGCACGGTTGCTGGAGACACTGGACAACCTGTTCCCGCAACCACTGTTGCAGGTTGCCAAGTACTGACTCAACTGGACGAAGGTGAAAACGAAAACGCCCGGCACATGGCCGGGCGTTTTTGCTTACTGGCAAGGGTCAGGCGTCGGGATCGCTCAGTTCCAGTACGCCGCGCTTGCTGCGCAGCTTGCCGTAGAAATGATCCAGCGCATTGTTCAGCTTGCTGGCGGCTCCATCCACCGCCTGGTCCAGCGAAGCGGCGGTATGGGTCACGGAAATCGGTTGATGGCCTTTGGGGCGAGCCTCCATCTGGCAGCGTTTGTCATGCGGCCCGGGCTTGGCGCCGTTCTCGTCGCGCAGGTGCACCTCGATGCGGGTGAGGTCCTCCTCGTAACGTTCGAGTGTGGTTTGCAGCGTACTGCGGACCCACTCGTTGAGACGGATGTTGCCTTCGATATGGTTGCTGCTGTTGACCTGGATTTGCATGATTCAATCCTTATTCAGCTTGCTCGCATGGAGGCGTGCCTAGGCCCTTGAGGCCCTTGGAAATTCTTCGCCTCTTGACTCTAAGGTCAGGCAACCGAAGCCTGAATTCAAGCCCTTCGTGAAAATAAATTTTCTGTTGCAATTAACCCCGCAGAGGCTACCGGGCAGCCCTTTGACGACATAAGACCGGTTAAAAACCCAAAGTCTTTCAGACTTTGCTTATGCGAATTGAAATCATTACTATTGCAGCCCCCAGAGTTTCCCGGACCTCCGCCATGAAGCGCAATGCCGCCGGACTGCCCCTCAGCTACCGCCTGGCCGTGACCTCACGCTGCCTGGCAGCGGTGCTGGGTGGGTACCTGCTGGCGTCCATGGCCAGTGTCTGCATCACCTTGCTGGTGCCGTTGGCGCAAGTCGACGCGGCCATGACCGGCATGATGCTGTCGTTCGTTTTCTACCTGTTGGCCTTCATCTGGTGCTTTGCCTGCCGCAGCGCCTGGCATGCCTGGCTCGGCGTGTTGCTGCCGAGCCTGCTGCTGGGGCTGATCAACGGGCTGGCCTATTGGATGAAGAACCCATGAAGGACGGTTTCCGCCAGGCGATGGCCTGGCTGCACACCTGGACCGGGCTGATTTTCGGCTGGCTGCTTTTCGCAATTTTCCTGACCGGCACACTGTCGTATTTCAAGGAAGAGATCAGCCACTGGGCACAGCCCGAAGTCCGCCGCCACGCGCTCGACCCGGTGGCCAGCCTGGGCCTGGCCCAGCGCTACCTGGAGGCCAACGCGGCGCACTCGGGCAACTGGATGATCCGCTTGCCCAGCGAGCGCGAAGCCGCGTTGAGCGTCGGCTGGCGTGACCCTGCCGGCGGGCGCCGTGGCTTTGTCAGCAAGCAACTCGACGCCCAGACCGGGCAGCCAGTAGAGGCCCGTGACAGCCGCGGCGGCGAGTTCTTCTACCGCTTCCACTTCCAGCTGCAGATGCCCCACCCCTGGGGGCGCTGGCTGGCGACCTTCTGCGCGTTCATCATGTTGCTCGGCCTGGTCACCGGCATCATCACCCACAAGAAGATCTTCAAGGAGTTCTTCACCTTCCGCCCCGGCAAGGGCCAGCGCTCGTGGCTGGATGGGCACAACGCAATCGGTGTGCTGGTGTTGCCGTTCCATCTGATGATCAGTTACAGCAGCCTGGTGATCTTCATGTACATGGTGATGCCGGCCAGCATCATGGCCAGCTATGGCGGCACTACCAACGGCTACTTCAACGACCTGTTCGGCCCAGAGGAGGTGCCCAAGGTGGCCAACGTCGCTGCGCCACTGGTGCCGTTGGCCGGCTTGTACGCCAAGGTTCAGGCGCAGGTCCCCGGTGCCCGCATGGGTTACATCCAGGTGCACAACCCGGGCGACCGCAACGCTCGCGTGAGCTTCGCCCAGGCTTCGGCCGACAACATCGCCTACAAGCGCAGCGCCAACTGGATGTTCGACGGCAGCACGGGCGAGCTGCTGAGCCAGGGGGCACCGGAAAGCGCTGCGATGATGACTTCGTTCAGCTTCGTCGGCCTGCACATGGGCAACTTCGCCGGGCCCTGGTTGCGCTGGCTGTACTTCGTGTTCGGGGTGGCGGGTACTGCGGTCATCGGTACGGGCCTGGTGATGTGGCTTGGCAAGCGCCAGCTCAAGCATGCCAAGCGCGAACGCATGCCCGCTGAGTTGCGCCTGGTCGAGGTGCTCAACATCGCCAGCATGAGTGGCCTGCTGCTCGCGGTGGCCGGCTTTTTCTGGGCCAACCGCTTGCTGCCTGTGGTGCTGCAAGGGCGGGCGGACTGGGAGGTGAACACGTTCTTCGTGGTCTGGCTGTTGTCGCTGGTACATGCCGTGCTGCGCCCCGGGCGCCGAGCCTGGGGCGAGCAGCTTGGGTTGGGCGCGCTGGCCTTCGCGCTGCTGCCTTTGCTCAATGCACTGACCACCGGCCAGGGGCTGAACCACAGCGTAGCCGCCGGCGACTGGGCGATGGCGGGCCTGGACCTCACGGCACTGGGCACCGGCCTGTTTTTGGCCTGGGCCGCAGGCAAGATGCTGCGTGCTCCGAAGGCTGTGGCCAAGCGTGAGCCCCGGGTGTCAAAGGCAGCGGCTGAAACGCTCGAGGTGAACGGATGCTGAGCGTCGCCCTGATCGGTTTTGCCGGGTTCGCCGCCTTGTGCCTGGCGATGGAAAAGCACTTCAGCGACCTGCTCGGGCGCAAGCCTGCTGTCGGCCAGTTGCGCAGGCTGCGTATGGCGGGTTGGTTGCTGCTGCTGGCATCGCTGTTGCTGTCGGTGCACCTGCGTGGGTGGGCCCATGGCGTGGTTGAGTGGGTCGCTGTGTTGATGGCCGGGGTGACCCTGTGGGTCTTCGCCTTGCCTTACCAGCCGCGCCTGTTGCTGGGGCTGGCGGCGACCAGCCTGGTACTGGGCCCACTGCTGGTCATATCTGGCGGGTGATGCCTTGATCGAACCTGACAGCGACAGTACGCGCGCACGTTTCGTCCAGGTCTTCATGGCCCAGCGCGCACGCATGGAAGCCCTGGTCAGCCGTCGGGTAGGCTGCCGCGCCACTGCATCGGACCTGGTGCAGGAGCTGTTCTTGCGCTTCTGGCGGCGCCCCGAGGTCAAGGTCGAGGCGCTGGATACCTACCTGCTGCGCTGCGCCGGCAACCTGGCCATCGACCATCTGCGCAGCGAAGGCAGCCGCGAACGCATCGCCGAAGCTTCGCTGCAACTGGATGAGTGCTCGGCCCAGGCACCGGAGCAGGCCCTTGAGGTAGACCATGACCTGCAGCGCATCGAAGCGGCACTGCGCGCCCTGCCCGAGCGCACCCGGCAGATCTTTTTGCTCAACCGCATACACGGCTGCAAGTACGGCGAAATCGCCAAGGCCATGCAGCTGTCCCAGAGCGCCGTGGAAAAGCATATGATGCGCGCCCTCCAAGCGTGCAAGGCCAGTGTTGCCGAACCCGCGACCCCGATGCGCAGGCCAGGGAGCGCCCGTCGATGAGCCATTCAGACTTGACCACCGCCGACCCGTCGCACGCTGCACTGCATTGGCTGGCCAGGATCAACGAGCAGCCTGAGGTAGCGCACAGTGCGGCGTTCAAGCGCTGGTTGCTGGCCGACCCCAGGCACCGTGAAGCCTATGCCCAGGCCCAGGCGCTGTGGCACAAGAGTGCGGCACCCGCGGCACGCCTGGCCGAGGAAGAACACGCAGACCTGCAACGATACCTGGATGCCATGGCCAAGGCGCCTGCCCCGCCTCGCTGGCGGCGCGCCCGCGCACTGGCCGTAGCGGCCTGCCTGGTGCTTGCCGTGGGCGTTGCCGGGGGCTGGCATCCGGGGTACTGGCTGCAGGACCTGCAGGCCGACTTCAGCAGCACAGACGCCATTCGCCAGGTGACGCTGGCTGACCAGTCGCAGGTGACGCTGGATGCGGGCAGTGCCATTGCTGTCGATTTCCAGCAGGGGCAGCGCCATGTGCGGCTGTTGCATGGTGCTGCATTCTTCAAGGTCACGCACACCGGTGACCCGTTTGTAGTAAAGGCGGCGGGGGGGCAGGTGCGGGTGCTGGGCACCGAGTTCGAAGTGCGCGAGCAGGCCGAGGGGGCACAGGTCACGGTGCGCAACGGTCGGGTGGCGGTCACGCCGGCTCAGGGGCAGGCCGCCCGTGAGCTGACGGCCAACCAGCAACTGGCCTATGCCAGAGGCCGGGCCGGTGAGACGGCGAGTGTGGACAGCGACAGCCGTCTGGCCTGGCGCCAGGGCTGGGTCAATTACTACCAGGTGCCATTGGCGCAGGTGGTCGAGGACCTGGGGCGCTATTACCCGGGGCGGATCGTGCTGCTCGACGGCGAGTTGGGGCAGCGCAAGGTCAGCGGCAGTTTCCCGGTGCGCGAGCCACTGGCGGCACTGGATTCGCTGGGCAAGGTGATGGGGTTCTCGCGGCAGACGGTTTTCGGCCGGTTGACCGTTATCCGTTAAGCGGCGGCACTGGAAAAATAATTTTCAAAAGCGGATGAGGTAACAGGACGTGACATCCGTGTAATGAGTGGAAGTGCGATTCATTCGCAGTCATCACCCTCTCACAGGTCAGCGTCCATGAAGTTCACCCACCGTTGCGTCCCTCTCTGGCTAGGTTTCTCTGCGCTTTCGGCCTTGGCTGCTGCCCCTTGTGTCCTTGCCGCCGAGCAGCTTGAACTGCACCGGTTCGCCCAGCCGAGCCAGCCCTTGCCCCAGGCGCTCAATGCCTTCAGCCGCGCCTCCGGCCAGAGCGTGGTCTACACCTTGGAACTGCCTGCCGTGCAGGCACCGGCCCTGCAGGGTACGTTCAGTGCCGAACAGGCGCTGCAGCGATTGCTGGGCAACGCTGGCCTGACGTGGCGCCGGGTCGATGCCCGCACCCTGACGCTTGAACCGATGGACACCTCCGGTGCGCTCAACCTGCAGGCCACTACGGTGACCTCGCAGATGGACACCTACAGCTACCAGCCGCCGGCCAGCGCCTCTATCATGCGTGGCCAAGGCCCGTCCCAGGACATCCCCCAAGCCATCAACGTGGTCCCTGCCCAGGTCATCCGCGACCAGGCCCCGCGCAACCTGGATGACGCCCTGGCCAATGTCAGCGGCATCACCCAGGGCAACAATTTCGGTGGCACCTCCGACACGGTGATGAAGCGCGGCTTCGGTGACAACCGCGACGGTTCGATCATGCGCGATGGCATGCCCGTCGTGCAGGGGCGCAGCCTCAATGCGAACACCGAGCGGGTCGAGGTGCTCAAGGGCCCGGCTTCGCTGCTGTATGGCATCCAGGACCCGGGCGGGGTGATCAACGTGGTCAGCAAGCGCCCGCAATTGCAGCAGTACAACGCCCTGACCGTGCGCGGCTCGACCTACGGCAGCGGCAAGAACGGCAGCGGCGGTGGGTTCGACAGCACCGGGGCACTGGGCGACAGCAACTTCGCCTACCGTTTGATCGTCGATCATGAGGACGAGGATTACTGGCGCAACTATGGCGTGCACCGCGAATCGCTGGTGGCGCCGTCGCTGGCCTGGCTGGGCGAGGACACCCAAGTGGTGCTGGCTTATGAGCACCGCGAGTTTCTCTACCCGTTCGACCGGGGCACTGCGTTCGGCAGCAACGGCCACCCGCTGGACATTCCGGCCACGCGCCGCCTGGATGAACCTTTCAACGACATGGAAGGCCGCTCCGACCTGTATCGCCTTGAGGTCGACCACCAGTTGGCCGACGATTGGAAGCTGCACGTTGGCTACAGCTTCAACCGCGAGACTTACGACGCAAGCCAAGTGCGCGTGACCGGCGTCAACGAAGCCAAGGGCACGCTCACGCGCAGCATCGATGGCACCCACAACGCCATGAGCCGCGACCAGTTCGCGACCCTCAGCCTCAATGGCAACGTCGAGCTGGCCGGAATGCAGCATGACCTGCTCATTGGCATTGATCACGAAGACCGCAAGGTATTTCGCGGCGACCTGATTCGCCAGACCGCTCAGTCCACCTTCAGTTATGTGAACCCGGTCTATGGCCAGGAAGTGGAGGGCAGTACGGTGCGCGCCAGCGACAGCGACCAGACCGACAAGCTGCGCACCGAGGCGCTGTTCCTGCAGGACGCACTGCACCTGGACCAGCACTGGATACTGGTGGCCGGCGCCCGCTTTCAGCAGTACGACCAGTACGCCGGCCGCGGCCGGCCGTTCAAGGCCAATACCGACACCAGCGGCCAGGCCTGGGTACCGCATGCCGGCATCGTCTACAAGGTCGATGAGCAGTTGTCGTTCTATGGCAGTTACAGCGAGTCGTTCAAGCCCAACTCCAGCATTGCCCCGCTGACCGGCGGTGTGGTGCTGGATTCGTCGATTGCGCCGGAAGAGGGCAAGTCGTGGGAGCTGGGTGCCAAGCTCGACATGCCTGGCAGCCTGACCGGCACCCTGGCGCTGTTCGACATCACCAAGCGCAACGTGCTGGTCTCCAACTTCGACAGCGGTACCGGCGAGACGGTCTACAGCAATGCGGGCGAGGTCAGTTCAAGGGGGGTGGAGCTTGACCTGACCGGACAGCTCAGTGAGCGTTGGAGCCTGATCGGCAGCTATGCCTTTACCGACGCCAAGGTGACCAAGGACCCGGACCTCGAGGGTAACCGCCTGCAGAACGTGGCCAGGCACAGTGGCTCATTGTCGGCGGTGTACGACTTCGGCAGCCTGTTCGGTGGCGACCGTTTGCGTTTCGGTGCCGGAGCCCGTCATGTCGGCGAGCGCCCGGGCAACTCGACCAACACCTTCGACTTGCCCAGCTACACCGTTGCCGATGCTTTCGCCACGTACGAGACCCGGCTCGACGAGCACAATGTGCGCCTGCAACTGAACGTGAAGAACCTGTTCGACAAGGTTTACTACAGCTCGGCGGTGAACCAGTACTTCGTTGCCATAGGTGATGCGCGCCAGGTGAGCCTGTCGAGTACCTTCGAGTTCTAGTGGCTGAAGGCGGCGCGATAGTCGCCAGGTGTCGCGCCGACTGCCTGGCGAAAGCGGTTGCTGAAATGGCTGGCACTGGCAAACCCGCACAGCAGTGCAATGTCTCCCAATGGAAGCTGGCCCAGGCGCAGCAGTTGGCAGGCCCGATGCAGCCGGCGGGCCAGCAGGTACTGGTGTGGCGGCAAGCCGAAGCTGGTGCGGAACATGCGTGCGAAGTGATACTCGGAGAGGTTGCAACGCACGGCCAACTCACCGAGGGTGATGGGCTGATCCAGGTGTGTCTCGATGTATTCCACCAGTTGCCGGCGCAGGTTCGGTGCCAACCCGCCTTTGAGGCGTAACCCCTGGCGCAGCCCTACCTGGCTGAGCACGGCGTGATCGACGATCTCGTGTGCCAGGCTGCTGGCCAGCAAGCGCTCGCCTGGCTCTTCCCAGGCCAGGCTGATCAACTGGCGAAAACGCACCGACTGCCGTGGGTCGTCGAGAAATGTCGCTTCCTGCAGTTGCATCTCCCGCGGTTCCCGGTCGAGCAGGCGCACGCAGCCCAGGGCGAATTGCACCTCGCTGATGTACAGGTGCGCCAGGCGGATCTGCCCATTGACCACCCAGTTGGACTCGTGGCCGGCCGGCATGATGCACAATTTGTCCGGCGCCCCTTTGTCGGCAGGGCGCTGGCGGCGAAAGGTGCCGGTGCCGTGGGCGATGTAGCACGACAGCGTGTGGTGGCTGGGCGCCTGATAGTCGCGGGCATCGTCACGGTTGCTCCATAGCGCCGCCGCCAGCCCGTCGCCCAGGTGCGCGCTCAGTTCCAGCCGCGCGTGGGGCGAGGCATGCATGGCGTTGAACACGTGCAGCTGGGTGAGTGGGGTCATGGGCGATTCCTCTGTTGCCATCGTACTGCCGATGCGCCGACGTGGCAGCTCCCTGAGCGTTGAAAAGCGCAAGTTTGTGCAAGCGCACTTCACTGGCCGCAGAGAACACTGATGGCCCTGGCGAGGGCTGCGCCCTCGATCGCCGGCAAGCCAGCTCCCACAGGTTGGCCGCATGGTGCCCCCCCGCAATGCATGGTCGTATGCCTAAGGAACCCCCATGAACCTTTCCCTGTACCTGCTCACTGTCCTGATCTGGGGTACCACCTGGATCGCCCTGAAACTGCAATTGGGTGAAGTGGCCATCCCGGTTTCGATCGTCTACCGCTTTGCCTTGGCCGGCCTGATTCTGTTCGCCATCCTGCTGCTCACCCGCCGCCTGCAGCCGATGAATCGGCGCGGTCATCTGCTGTGCCTGGCGCAGGGCGTGTGCCTGTTCTGCGTGAATTTCATGTGTTTCCTCACCGCCAGCCAGTGGATCGCCAGTGGGTTGATCGCCGTGGTGTTTTCCACTGCAACACTGTGGAATGCGCTGAACGCGCGCCTCTTTTTCGGCCAGAGGGTTGCCAGCAACGTACTCGGTGGCGGCGCGCTTGGCCTTTTGGGGTTGGGGCTGCTGTTCTGGCCGGAGCTGTCGCACCATGCGGCAAGCCGTGAAACGCTCTATGGTCTCGGCCTGGCCTTGCTCGGTACGTTGTGCTTTTCGGCAGGCAACATGCTGTCGAGCATGCAGCAGAAAGCTGGCCTCAAGCCCATGACCACCAATGCCTGGGGCATGGTCTATGGCGCCGCGATGCTGGCCGTGTATTGCCTGATCAGCGGCATTCCATTTGCGATGGAGTGGAACACGCGCTATGTCGGCTCGCTGCTGTACCTGGTGATACCGGGTTCAGTGATCGGTTTCACCGCGTACCTGACGTTGGTCGGGCGCATGGGCCCGGAGCGGGCTGCATATTGCACGGTGCTGTTCCCGCTGGTGGCGCTGAACGTGTCGGCGTTTGCCGAGGGCTATCAATGGACAGCCCCCGCTTTGCTCGGGCTGGTCGCTGTCATGGCGGGTAATGTGTTGGTGTTTCGCAAGCCCAAACCCACGTTGGCAGGTGCTCTGGCACGTTGAGCGCTGCGCAGCAACTGACATAAATGCCAGGTGTTGGCACGGGGTGGGCTGTTTAGACTTGCCCGGGAGCCATTAGCCCGGAAACGTCAATGTCACCATTGCTCCCCTGGAACAAGCGACTGTCGCATCGTCAGGTGCAGCTGCTCTGCCTGTTGGCCTTGGCGGTGCATCTATTGCCGCTGGTGCTTGCCGATTACGCCTATATCGATGATGTGTGGCGCGCCCAGAACGCTGGCCTCACGCCTACCGGCAATGAATCCTGGACGGGGCAGGGGCGCTTCCTGCTCTACCTGATGCATCGCATGCTGGGCTTCTCTGTCGGGGCTGTGAATCTGTTCCCTTTGCCTATTCTGTTGGCTGCCAGCGTGACTGCACTGGCGCTCGCCCGGCTGGTGTCACATTACTTCCCGGCCCCCACGGCGACCTCTGTGCTGGTGGTATTGCCCTTATGGTACAACCCCTTCTTTCTGCAAAACCTGTCGTACCAATACGACGCACCCGGTATGGCGTTGGCGCTGGCTGCATGCGTCTGGGCCATCACGCTGAGTGCCGAGCGCTGGCAGCAGTGCCTGCTGGGCGGCGTGCTGGTGGCATGTGCCGCGAGTTTCTACCAGGTCAGCATCAACGTCTTCGCTGGCTTGTGTTGCCTCGAAATCATGCGTCAGGTGCTCGGCCATGCCGGGTTGCGTCAGGTCTGCCGTCATCTTTTCGGCCGGCTGACACAACTGCTCGGCGGGTGCCTGCTGTACTCGCTCACGGCCCATCAGTTCATAGATGTCCCCCGCACCGCGTTGCTGCCTCTGGATGCCCAGTGGTGGCCTGAGGTGTTGCGGCGCCTGGAAGTTATCTTGGGGCACGTGGCGTTGTTGATCACGCCGGGAACGGCGTGGGTGTTCATCGGCCTTTCGGGGCTGGCGCTTGTGGCGCTGCTGATCGCCTTGCGTGAGGTGTTGGTTGATCCACGCCCTGTATGGGAACGGGGGGTGTTGACGGCTGCGCTGCTGCTGCCCATCCCGGCTGTGGCGTTGCTGGTGTACGGCCTGATGATGGTGTTCGCGCATTTTGACGGTGGCGCACGCCTGTTGATGGGGTTCGGCGTGGTCTTGATGATGCTGGCACTGCTGGCCCATCGCCTACTGTCAGGGCTTGGCGGTCGGCTGAGGTGGCTGCTGGCTATTCCTGTGTTGTTCATGTTGTCATTTTCGTTTGCTTACGGCCGAACGCTGATCGTGCAGAAGGAACTGCAACGCATGGTGACGTCTTCGCTCGCCAATGCCATCCAAAGCCGGCCGCAGTTGTACGAGACCAAGCGATTCTATGTTTTGGACATCGGTAGCAGCGCACGTTGGTTGCCTGCAGCCAGCGCCAGTTATGAACAGATGCCAGCGTTGCGTTATGTCCTGAACATCGATTTTCTGATGTTGCCTGAGATGATGCCGCGCCTCGGCCTGGTCAACTTCACTACAAATCCCCCGCTCGACCGTGAGCAGGTACTTGCGCGCAGCCATGCAGCGGTGGTGAAGAGCACGTTTTTCGACATCCACCTGGTCGACGGTAATGGCTATGTGCTGATGAAAGCACCTGCCCAGAGCGAGGCCTACCGATGGTAATGACCCTGCGTTTCTACCGTTATGGCCTCATCGGTGCTGGAAATACGCTGTTGCACTGGGCGGTTTTCTTCCTGCTGCACCAGGCTGCCGGGCTGAGCCAGGCATCGAGCAACTTGCTGGCATTCACAGTGGCTGTCAGTGCGTCCTATTACCTCAATGCTCGCTTCACGTTCGCCACCGCGCCGAGCAAGCTGCGTTACCTGGCGTTCGTATCGGGCATGGGTTGCCTGAGCCTGAGCATGGGGGCGCTATCGGACCGGGCTGGTTTGTCACCCTGGCTGACCTTGGTAGCTTTTTCAGCCGTCAGCCTGATCATCGGCTACGGCTACTCGCGGACAGTGGTGTTCAAGCGGAGGCAGCCATGAACATTACCTTGGTCGTGCCCCTGTACAACGAGCAGGACACCCTCGAACGGTTCTATCACACGGTGCGTAACGAGCCGTCTTTACAGGGCGTGGTGGTCGAGATCCTGCTGGTCAATGACGGCAGCAATGATGCCAGCGAGGCCATCTGCGCCGAGTTGGCGGCACGGGATGAATGGGTAACCGTCGTCAATTTCTCGCGTAACTTTGGCAAGGAGTCGGCGTTGTTCGCCGGCCTTGAGTACGCCGAGGGCGACGCCGTGGTGCCGATCGATGTCGACTTGCAGGACCCGGTCGAGCTTATCGCGCAGATGATCGATGTGTGGCAGCAAGGGGCGGAGGTCGTTCTGGCAAAGCGCCGTAGCCGTGCCGCTGACACACGGTTCAAACGGTGGAGCGCACGCTTGTACTACCGCCTGCACAACCGCATTGCCTCGACCCGGATCGAGGAGAACGTCGGTGATTTTCGCCTGCTGGACCGCAAAGTGGTAGCCGCCATCCGCCAGTTGCCGGAGCAGCAGTTGTTCATGAAAGGTGTGTTGTCCTGGGTAGGCTTTCGTACCGCCATCGTCGAATACGACCGGCCCGAACGTACGGCGGGCAACAGCAAGTTCAGCTTCTGGCGGCTGTGGAACCTGGCCCTGGATGGCATCACCTCGTTCAGCACTGTGCCTTTGCGGCTATGGAGTTACGTGGGCGGAGGTGTATCGCTGTCGGCTTTTGCCTTTGCGGTGTACATGGTGATCGACAAACTGCTGTTCGGAAACGATGTGCCGGGCTATCCGTCGTTGATGACGGCAGTGCTGTTCCTTGGCGGTGTGCAGTTGATCGGTATCGGAATACTGGGGGAGTACGTAGGGCGGATCTACCAGGAGACCAAACAGCGGCCCCGGTACGTGGTGCGCAAGGTGCTGAGGCGGCGCAGACAACCCACGTGAAGGTTGTCTGCGCAGGCCCCTTGGTGGGACAAACGCGTAATCAGCCCTTCCACACCTGCGGATTCACCAGGTCCTGCGGCCGCTCGCCCAGCAACGCCGCACGCAGGTTGTCCATTGCCCGGTTGGCCATGGCCTCACGGGTTTCGGCGGTGGCCGAGCCGATGTGCGGCAGCGTCAGGGCATTGGGCAATTTGAACAGCGGCGATTCGCTAAGCGGCTCTTTCTCGTAGACATCCAGACCAGCGCCGCGAATGGTGCCGTTGTGCAGGGCCTCGACCAGTGCTGCCTCGTCTACCACCGGGCCACGGGCAATGTTGATCAGGAAGGCGCTCGGCTTCATCAGCTTCAGCTCGCGAGCACCGATCAGCTTGCGGGTGGCGTCGGACAGCGGCACCACGATGCAGACGAAATCGGACTCTGCCAGCAGTTGTTCGAGGCTGCGGTATTGCGCCCCCAGTTCCTGCTCCAGCGCCGGCTTGCGGCTGTTGCCGGCATACAGCACCGACATGTTGAAGCCGAAGCGGCCACGGCGGGCGACGGCCGCGCCGATGTTGCCCAGGCCGACGATACCCAGTGTCTTGCCGTACACATCGCTGCCGAAGTGCGCCGGGCCGACGGTGGCTTGCCATTGGCCGGCCTTGGTCCAGGCATCCAGTTCGGCCGTGCGGCGGGCGCAGCCCATGATCAGCGAGAAGCCCAAGTCGGCGGTGCTTTCAGTGAGCACATCGGGGGTATTGGTCAGGGCGATGCCGCGCTCGTTGAAGTAGTCGACGTCGTAGTTGTCGTAGCCCACCGATACGCTGGACACCACTTCCAGTTTGGCTGCCCCCTCGAGCTGCGCGCGGCCGAGCTTGCGACCGGCGCCGATCAGGCCGTGGGCTTGGGGCAAAGCTTCATTGAACTGGGCACTGATGTCGCCGAGCTTGGGGTTCGGCACGATCACGTTGAAATCTTGCTGCAGGCGCTCGGCCATGGCCGGGGTGATACGGCTGAAGGCCAGGACGGTCTTTTTCATCGGGCTACTTCCAACGCAAAAGCTACAAGCTACAAGCTTCAAGCCGCAAGAAAAAGCAGCGCGTGCACCAATCTGCTTTTTCTTGCCGCTTGCAGCTGCTTTCAGTTCGCGATCAGCAACTCGTGGGTTTTCAGGTCCGCTTCATGGGCTGCGAGAATCTCTGGCAACGAGTTGCGCAGGTACTCAACCCAGGTCTTGATCTTCGCATCCAGGTACTGGCGCGACGGGTAGATCGCATACAGGTTCAGTTCCTGCAGCCGGTAGTCCGGCATCACCCGCACCAGGCTGCCATCACGCAAACCATCGATGGCCGAGTAGATCGGCAGCACGCCCATGCCCATGCCGCTGCGAATCGCGGTTTTCATCGCGTCGGCCGAGTTGACCTGGAACGGCGAGCTGGTGATGTTGACCAGCTCCTGGCCTTCCGGGCCGTCGAACAACCACTTTTCCAGCGGGATCACCGGGCTGACCATGCGCAGGCAGGCATGCTGCAGCAGGTCGACCGGCTTGTGCGCGAAGCCGTGCCTGGCCACGTACTCGGGCGAGGCGCAGACGATGCTGTAGGTGATGCCCAGGCGCTGCGACACGAAACCTGAGTCCGGCAGCTCGGTGGCCAGCACGATGGACACGTCATAGCCTTCGTCGAGCAGGTCGGGGACGCGGTTGGCCATGGTCAGGTCGAAGGTCACGTCCGGGTGCGACTCGCGGTAGCGGGCGATGGCATCGACCACGAAGTGCTGGCCGACCCCGGTCATCGAATGCACCTTCAATTGCCCGGCAGGCCGGGCATGCGCGTCGCTTGCCTCGGCTTCGGCTTCTTCGACATAGGTGAGGATCTGTTCACAGCGCATCAGGTAACGCTTGCCCGCCTCGGTCAGGGCGATGCGCCGGGTGGTGCGGTTGAGCAGCCGGGTTTGCAGATGGGCTTCCAGATTGGAGACCGCCCGCGACACGTTCGCGGTAGTCGTATCCAGTTGCGCCGCAGCGGCAGTGAAACTGCCAAGCTGGGCTACGCAACTGAAAGCACGCATGTTTTGCAGGGTGTCCATGGGTCACTCTCAAGGTAGAGGGCAAATTGTGTCACGAAGTTAGTTGCATGTGCCTTCGACCAAAGCCGGATTATCGCTGTTTTGGTAACAAAGATTCGCAGGAATCTGCGCTTATCGCCAGTGCGGCCGCCCCCTAGAATTGCCCAGCCCTCCACCTCTTCCTCGGGAAATCGCAGCTGTGCCGCGTCGCATCATCAGAACGCTTCAGGCGTTCAGTGCCTGTGCCCTTAGCCTCACCTTGAGCGGCTGTATCGGAACCTGGGGCATTGCCCCACAAAGCAAGACCCTCCAAGCCAATACCCTGACCACCGATGCGGCCATCCGCGAAGCCGCCAGCGATGCCCACTGGCCCGACCAGCAGTGGTGGCACGCCTACCGTGATCCACAGCTCGATCGTTGGCTCGACCTGGCTATGGCCGGTAGCCCGACCCTGGCCATGGCCGCAGCGCGGGTGCGCGCAGCCAAGGCCATGGCCGGTGTGGTCGAGTCGGCAGAAAAGCTGCAGGCCAACGGCCAGGCGTCGCTCAAACGCCACAACTGGCCTGAAGACCAGTTCTATGGCCCTGGCGCACTGTCGGGTGCCAACACCTGGGACAACAACGCCGCCATCGGCTTCAGCTATGCCCTGGACCTCTGGGGGCGCGAGCGCAATGCCAGCGAACAGGCCGTGGACCAGGCACACATGAGCGTGGCCGAGGCCCGCCAGGCGCAACTGGAACTGCAGAACAATGTGGTGCGTGCCTACATTCAGCTCAGCCTGCACTTCGCCCAGCGCGACATCGTCAAGGCCCAGCTGGAGCAGCAGGAGCAGATCCTGGCTTTGGCCAAGCGCCGCCTGGACGGCGGTATCGGTACCCATTTTGAGGTCAGCCAGGCCGAAGCACCGTTGCCCGAAACCCACCGCCAACTGGATAGCCTGGACGAAGAAATCGCCCTTACCCGCAACCAGCTGGCCGCGCTGGCGGGCAAGGGGCCGGGTGAGGGCGCGCAGATCCAGCGCCCCAGCCTGGCCCTCGCCGCCCCTTTGAAACTGCCGTCGGCCCTGCCGGCCGAGCTGGTCGGCCAGCGCCCCGACGTGGTCGCCAGCCGCTGGCAGGTGGCCGCGCAGGCGCGTGGTATCGACGTCGCCCACGCCGGCTTCTTCCCCAACGTCGACCTGGTCGGCAGCCTGGGCTTCATGGCCACCGGTGGCGGGCCGCTGGAATTCCTCACCGGGCGCAAGTTCAACTACAACGTCGGGCCGGCCATCAGCCTGCCGGTCTTCGACGGCGGCCGCTTGCGCTCGCAGCTGGGTGTGGCCTCGGCGGGCTATGACGTGGCCGTGGCGCACTACAACCAGACGGTCATCGGCGCGCTGAAGAACATTTCCGACCAGTTGATCCGCCGTGAGTCGATGAAGGAGCAGGCCCACTTCGCCGCCGAATCCGTGGCCGCTGCACAGAAAACCTACGATATTGCCATGGTCGCCTTCCAGCGCGGCCTGACCGACTACCTCAACGTGCTCAATGCCCAGACCTTGCTGCTGCGTCAGCAGCAGGTGCAACAGCAGGTGCAGGCCGCGCGCCTGATCGCCCATGCCGAGCTGGTGACAGCGCTGGGCGGTGGCCTGCAGGCCGGCAACGACGTACCTGAGCAGGAGCGCCAGGCGGTGCCGAAAACCCCAGCCACCCTGGCTGTTTTCGACCGCAAACCGGACCACGCCGAATGAGTACATCGAGCCTGCCCCTGCGCTGGCTGCACAGCCTGCAGTGGCGCCGGGGCTTCTTTGCCTGGGCGCGTACCGACGGGGTGACCTGGGTCTACATCTTCAAGGTGCTGGCCGCTGCGTTCATCACCCTGTGGCTGGCCATGCGCCTGGAGTTGCCGCAGCCGCGCACGGCGATGATCACCGTGTTCATCGTCATGCAGCCGCAGAGCGGCCATGTCTTTGCCAAGAGCTTCTACCGGGTGCTCGGCACTCTGGCTGGCTCGGCGATGATGGTGGCGCTGATCGCCCTGTTCCCGCAGAACACAGAGCTGTTCCTGCCCAGCCTGGCGCTGTGGGTGGGCCTATGTTCAGCGGGCGCCATGCGCTACCGCACCTTCCGCGCCTATGGCTTCGTGCTGGCCGGTTACACCGCTGCCATGATCGGCCTGCCGGTGCTGGAGCACCCTGACCAGGCGTTCATGGCTGCGGTGTGGCGGGTGCTGGAGATTGCCCTGGGCATTCTGGTCTCGACCTTCGTCAGTGCCGCGATCTTGCCGCAATCGGCCAGCGCCGCCATGCGCAATGCGTTGTACCAGCGTTTTGGTGTGTTCGCCGGGGTGGTGGTCGAGGCCTTGCGCGGTGACAGCCAGCGTGACCGTTTCGAAACCAGCAACGTACGTTTCGTCGCCGAGGCGGTCGGCCTGGAAAGCCTGCGCAACGTCACCGCCTTCGAAGACCCGCACATGCGCAGGCGCTCTGGCCGGCTGGTGCGCATGAACAGTGAGTTCATGGCCATCACCACGCGCTTCAACGCCCTGCACCGGTTGCTTGAGCGCCTGCGCGCCCGCGGCCCGCTGCAGATCGTCGGGGCCATCGAGCCGGGCCTGAACACCTTGGTCGAGCTGCTTGAGCCCTATGTAGGGCGTGCGCTGACCGATGCCGATGCGCTGCGCCTGACGCTGGAACTGGCTGCCTACAAAGAGGGCCTGCAGGCTCAGGTACGCGGCCTGCGCGCCGAGTACCTGTTGACCGACCCCAGCGGGTCCGACCTGCTGGATTTTCATACCGCTTTCGAGCTGCTCTATCGCTTCGTCGACGAGATGTACAGCTATGCCGAAACCCATGCCTCCCTGGCCGCGCACACGCACGAGCGCGAGCAGTGGGACGAGCCTTACGTGGCCCGGACCAGCTGGCTGGTGTCGCTGGCCGCTGGCGTGCGCGCCTCGGCGGTACTGTTGCTGCTGGGTAGCTACTGGCTGCTCAGCGACTGGCCCAGTGGGGCCATGATGACCTTGATCGCCACCGTCACCGTAGGCCTGTCGGCGGCTTCGCCGAACCCCAAGCGCATGTCGTTCCAAATGGCCTGCGGCACGGCGATCGGCGCGTTCGTCGGCTTCTTCGAAACCTTTTTCGTGTTCCCCTGGATCGACGGTTACCCGCTGCTGTGCATGGTCCTGGCGCCGGTGTTCATGCTTGGCGCGTTCCTGTCTTCGCGGCCGGCTTACGCGGGTTACGGCATAGGCCTGCTGGTGTTCTTCGCCATCGGTTCGGTGCCGAACAACCTGACCGTGTACGACCCTTACACCTTCATCAACGACTACATCGGCATGGTCATCGGCATGTTCGTCTGCGCTGCGGCCGGGGCGATCATCCTGCCGCCCAACAGCCGCTGGTTGTGGAGCCGCCTGGAGCAGGAGCTGCGCGAGCAGGTGCTGTTCGCCATCAGCGGTCGCCTGCGCGGTCTGGGCTCGGCTTTCGAAAGCCGCACTCGTGACCTGTTGCACCAGGCCTATGGCCTGGCTGCCGGCAAGCCGCAGGTCCAAAGCCAGCTGATGGGCTGGATGTTCACCGTGCTGGAAATCGGCCACGCGGTCATCGAGCTGCGCAAGGAGCAGGCCCGCGCACCAATCCACCCGGCGTATGCCGAGTCGCAGCCGTGGCGCCAGGCCATCCGTGTCATGGGCCGGGCTCTGGCGCGGCTGTTCCTGCAGCCCAGCGCCAGCAACCACGAGCGCGCGCTGGTGGCGGTGGACCACGCCATCAGCCGCGTGCAGGCCACCGACGAACCCTTCGCCCGGCACTTCGACACCTCGGTGTTACGCCGCGCGCAGAGCTACCTGCACTTCATCCGTTCCTCCCTGCTCGACCCACAGTCGCCGTTGGCTACGACGAAAGGATTGCACGATGTTCCGTGAAATCATGCCCCGTGAGATCGCTTTTCATGGCGTGTACATGCCCACCATGACCTTGATGTTCCTGTTCGCCCTGGGCCTGGCCTGGGGCCTGGACCGCTTCATTGCCAGCCATGATGGCTACCGCTTCTTCTGGCACCCGGCGCTGTTGCGCCTGAGCCTGTTCGTCTGCCTGTTCGGCGCCCTGGCGCTGTCGCTCTACTGGTGAGAATCCTTCGATGAAAAAGTTCTTCAGCCTGATCGCTACCTTGCTGGTGCTGACCGCTGCCGTGGTGATCGGTCGCCAGTTGTGGCTGCACTACATGACCACGCCCTGGACCCGTGACGGCCGCGTGCGGGCCGACATCATCAATGTCGCCGCCGACGTGCCCGGTTATGTAGTGGACGTACCGGTCAAGGATAACCAGCGGGTGAAGAAGGGCGACCTGCTGATCCGCATCGACCCCGAGCACTACCAGCTGGCTGTCGACCAGGCCAAGGCGCTGGTCGCCTCGCGCAAGGCCACCTGGGAGATGCGCAAGGTCAACGCCCGGCGCCGTGCCGACATGGACAACCTGGTGATCTCCAAGGAAAACCGCGACGACGCCAGCAACATCGCCAACGCCGCCCTGGCCGACTATCAACAGGCCCAGGCAGCACTGGCAGCGGCCGAGCTGAACCTCAAGCGCACCCGTATCGTTGCCACGGTCGATGGTTACGTGACCAACCTGAATATCCACAAAGGTGACTATGCGCGGACCGGTGAGGCGGTGATGGCAGTGGTCGATGAAAACTCGTTCTGGGTTTACGGCTTCTTTGAGGAAACCAAGCTGCCGCACGTGAAGGTGGGTGACCAGGCTGAGCTGCAGATGATGAGCGGCGAACGGCTCAAGGGCCATGTGCAGAGCATCGCCCGCGGTATCTACGACCGCGACAACCCGCAGAGCCGCGAGCTGATTGCCGATGTGAACCCGACCTTCAACTGGGTGCGCCTGGCCCAGCGCGTGCCGGTGCGGATTCACATTGATGAAGTGCCGGACGGGTTTCTGCTGGCGGCGGGGACGACGTGTACGGTGGTGGTGAAGAGGGAGGAATGAAACTGTTATCGCGGGATGCCGTAAGAACGTTAGTTTTGAGCTCAGGGAGGGATTGGGAAATATCCTACTTGATTTAGGGAGAAATCGCCTGCTGGAGCTCTTGGCGGTGCTTTTCCATCGGAGCAGCCTGGGTTGTCACGAAAGCAACCCATCGATTGTTCGAGGAACTCTGATCCCATGCCCGAAAAAACGCTATCCCTGATCGACACCCCTCAGGGCTACAGCGCTTGGCTAGCTGACCTGAAAGGTCGTATTCAAAAAGCCCAGCAAAGGGCCAGCCTTGCCGTGAATCGGGAGCTGGTGGGTCTTTATTGGCATCTTGGGCGAGATATTGTCGAACGCCAAGCGGCTCAAGGTTGGGGAGCGAAAGTCATAGAGCGGCTGGCTCATGACCTCAAAACTGCGTTCCCCGCGATGAAGGGGTTCTCACGAGCCAATCTGATGTATATGCGAGCATTTGCTGAGGCTTGGCCAGAGGAAGCAATTGTCCAACAGGCTGTTGGACAATTGCCATGGGGCCATAATCTGGTGTTGCTGACCAAGTTAAAAAAGCCACAAGAGCGGCTTGCTTATGCAGTGCGGGCATCGGAGTGCGGTTGGTCACGGTCGACCTTGCAGATGCATATCGAGTCCAGGTTGCTGGAGCGCGAGGGTAATGGTGTTTCAAATTTTTCGGCGCTCTTGCAACCGCCAGGGACTGACCTGGCTCGCCAGTTTCTAAAGGATCCTTATCTTTTCGACTTCCTGAATGTAACCCAAGAGGCGAGTGAACGAGAGATCGAGGCAGCGTTGGTGGAGCACATCACCCAATTTCTGCTTGAGCTAGGGGCAGGTTTTGCCTTCGTCGGCCGCCAAGTGCATATGGAAGTCGGAGGTGATGACTTCTATATCGATCTTCTGTTTTACCACCTGAAGCTGCGTTGTTATGTAGTCATTGAGTTGAAGGCAGAAAAGTTCAAGCCGGAGCATCTGGGTCAGCTGAGCTTCTACCTCACTGCAGTTGATTTACAGATGAAGCTAGAGCAAGACAACCCCACGATTGGCTTGCTGCTGTGCAAAGGCAAGAACAAGGTGGTGGCCGAGTACGCGTTACGCGGCAAGTCTCAACCCATTGGTGTCGCTGAATTTCAGTTGATCAATACCTTGCCGGAAGAGCTGCAGGCAAGCTTGCCCACTGTCGAGCAGATCGAGCGGGAGCTGGCTATTCGTCAAGAGTGAGCCATGGCTTTTGAAAATGTCCCCTCAAGCCGCTCCCACCAGCACTGGCACCTCAACCCGATCGATCACTTTAGTGCTGATCGACGGATCCAGCATCCGCCCCAGCCGCGACAGGTGCCGGTGGCCCATGATGATCAGCTCGCATTGCAGTTCCCGTGCCTTGGCGACAATGGCCTCGACCGGTTGCCCGGCGACCATGCAGCCGTGGCTGGTGAAGCCGGCCTGCTTTAGCCATGCAACAGCCTCGGCCACGGCGCGGTCGCCGAGGCGTTGTTCCTCACAGGCGGCAGGGTATTGCTCCAGTTCCTCGGCGGTGTAGGGCGCAGGCTTGTCGTGCACCGCGAAAGTCGAGTCGATGGCCAGCAGTACATGCAGTTCGTGTTCGTCGGGCCGGCAGTAGCGGCGGGCGAGGGTGAGCAGGGCGGTCGAGGCAGGGGACGCGTCGATGGCGATCAGGACGGGGCTGGGCATGGAGGTTCCTTGCTGAAAAACTGGCTGGTCGGTTGCCTGTACCGCCCCATCGCCGGCAAGCCGGCCCACAAGTAATGCACCGATCGCAGGGCAGTGGGGCACCTGTAGGAGCCGGCTTGCCGGCGATAGGGCCGGTACAGCCACAGCATTATTAATGGCTCATCTCGCCCTCGAGATAAATGCCCCTCCACGCACGAACGCATTGCGTCTGGTGCAATCATGCGACCTGTTAACATCGCGTTCCCACAACTGCCACGGAAATCGGCCATGCCACTCCCGGACATGAACCTGCTCGTCGCCCTTGACGCCCTGCTTGATGAAGGCAGTGTGGTCGGTGCGGCGCAGCGCATGAACCTCAGCCCGGCGGCAATGAGCCGGACCCTCGGGCGTATCCGCGATGCCTTGGGCGACCCGATCCTGGTACGCGCGGGTCGTGGCCTGGTACCGACACCTCGGGCGCTGGCCCTGCGCGAGCAGGTGGCGGCGCTGGTGGAGCAGGCCGGTGAGGTGTTCCGCAGTGCTGCAGAGGTGGATTTGCCCAAGCTCGACCGAGCCTTCAACATCCGCACCAATGACCTGTTCATTGCCCTGTATGGCGCCATGCTGTTGCGCCGCATGCATGAGCAGGCCCCGCGCACGGTCCTGCGCTTCGTGCCCGAGAGCCCCGGCGGTGATGACGATAGCGTGCTGCGCGACGGGCGCACCGACCTGATCATCAGCTCGACCGTCGACCTGGGCCCGGAGATCAAGGTGCAGAGCCTGTTCCAGACCTACTACGTGGGTTTGGCGCGGCGCGACCATCCCATATTCGACCAGCCGATCACACCGCAGAGCTTTGCCAGTTATCCACAGATCAGCGTATCCAGGCGTGGCCGCGCCAATGGGCCGATTGACGTCGAACTGGCCAACTTCAAGGTGCAGCGGCGCGTGGCGCTGATCACGCCGAGCTTCCACTCGGCGTTGTTCTCGCTGCCGGATTCGGACCTGATCCTGCCGATGCCCGCCAATATCCTCAACAGTGTGCACAAGCTCGGCTTACCGTTGCGCTCGTTCGAGATTCCGGTGCCGCTGGAGCGGGTAACCGTGCTGCAGGCCTGGCACCCGCGTTATCACAACGATCCGGCCCACCGCTGGTTGCGGCAGATCCTGAAAACCTGCTGCAGTGTCGATCCATAAACCCGCTTCGCCCTACGGCGGCTGGGGCGGATTGCGTCAAACGCAATATAAAGCTGCCGATAAGTCAGTTTTCGTAAGCATTCGACTTTCTTAGACTTGCCCCAGCCATAAAATTGTTGCTGGAGTTGTCTACCCATGAGTTCCCTGTCCGCCCCTGCCACCGCGATCGCCGCCGCCCCCGCGCCGGCTGCGCCCGTGCAGTCGGCGTTCGGCCTGCGCGTGGTGGTCGGGCTGTTCGGCGTGTTGCTGGCCGTGCTGTGCGCCGGCCTCAACGAGTCGGTGACCAAGATTTCCCTGGCCGATATCCGCGGGGGCATGGGCATCGGCGCCGACGAGGGCGCCTGGCTGCTGGCGGTGTACAGCGCCGCGTCGGTTTCGGCCATGGCCTTCGCGCCGTGGCTGGCCACTACCTTCTCCTTGCGCCGCTTCACCATGAGCGCGGTCGGGCTGTTTGCGCTGCTGGGGTTGCTGCAGCCGTTGGCCCCCAACCTGCACAGCCTCATGCTGCTGCGCATCCTTCAGGGTTTTGCAGCGGGCGCCTTGCCACCGATGCTCATGAGCGTGGCGCTGCGTTTTCTGCCGCCGGGCATCAAGGTCTACGGCCTGGCCTGCTATGCCCTGACGGCCACCTTCGGGCCCAACCTCGGCACGCCGCTGGCCGGGTTGTGGACCGAATACGTCGGTTGGCAGTGGGCGTTCTGGCAGATCATCCTGCCCTCGGCCCTGGCCATGTGCTGTGTCGGCTGGGGCTTGCCGCAGGACCCGCTGCGCCTGGAGCGCTTCAAGCAGTTCGACTGGCGCGGCGTGTTGCTGGGCCTGCCGGCCATCAGCTGCATTGTCCTGGGCCTGTCGCTAGGGGACCGCTGGGGCTGGTTCGATTCGCCGCTGATCTGCTGGCTGCTGGGCGGGGGCGTGCTGTTGCTGGTGCTGTTCCTGTACAACGAATGGTCCGAGCCGCTGCCGTTCTTCCAGTTGCGCATGCTGTCGCGCCGCAACCTGAGCTTCGCGCTGGTCACCCTGGCCGGCGTGTTGGTGGTGCTTTCCGGTGTGGGCAGCATTCCCTCTGCCTACCTTGCGCAAATCCAAGGGTATCGCCCGGCGCAAACCAGCCCGCTGATGATGCTGGTGGCCATGCCGCAACTGATTGCCCTGCCGTTGACGGCGGCACTGTGCAACCTGCGTGCGGTGGACTGCCGCTGGGTGCTGGCCACGGGGCTGGCGATGCTGGCGCTGTCGTGCATCGGCAGCAGCCTGCTGACCTCCGAGTGGATCCGTGGTGATTTCTACCCTTTCTACCTGCTTCAGGTGTTCGGCCAACCGATGGCGGTACTGCCGCTGCTGATGCTCTCCACCAATGGCATGAGCCCGCAGGAAGGCCCATTCGCCTCCAGCTGGTTCAACACCGTCAAGGGGCTCGCCGCAGTGATCGCCGGTGGCCTGCTGGATGCCCTCGGCACGCTGCGCCGACACTTTCATTCCAACCACCTGGTGGACAGCCTGGGCAACGCCCCGCTGATCGATGACAACGCTGCGGGCCTTGCCAAGCGTATCCATGACCAGGCGCTGGTGCTGACTTCGGCTGACCTTTACCTTGTCATGGCCGGTATCGCCGTGGCGCTGATCTGCCTGATTCCTTTCGTGCCTACCCGGGTCTACCCACCGCGCGCGGTGGCCTGAGCCCGGATGAATTCGAGACCGCTGAAAATGACCAACAAGCGCAAGACAATCGTGATCGGCTCGGTACTCGCCGTGGCCGTGCTGGCGGGTATCGTCGGCCCCTGGCTGCTCGGCAGTGACCACCGGCAAAGCACCAACGACGCCTACGTGATCGCCGATTACACCGTAGTGGCGCCCAAGGTGGCCGGCTTCGTCAAGCAAGTGCTAGTCGAAGACAACCAGCAGGTGCAGGCCGGCCAGTTGCTGGCGACCATCGATGCGCGTGACTACCAGGCCGCCCTGGATGCCGCGCAGGCCCAGTTGCTGGTGGCCAAGGCGCAAAGCGCCGATGCCCGTGCCACCCTGGAACGCCAGGCGGCATTGATTGCCCAGGCCGAGGCGGCGGTGAAGGCAGCGCAGGCCGAAGCATCGTTCGCCGACCATGAGGTCAACCGCTACAGCCGCCTCGCCCAGCAGGGGGCCGGCACCGTGCAGAATGCCCAGCAGGCGCGCAGCCGGGTCGACCAGGCCCGCGCACGGCTGGCCAATACCCAGGCTGCATTGGTTGCCGCGCGCAAGCAGGTGGACATCCTCAGCGCTCAGGTCGCCAGCGCCGATGGGCAGTTCAAGCGTGCCGAAGCGGGCGTTGAAAAAGCTCAGCTGGACCTGTCCTACACGCGCATTACCGCCCCGGTGGATGGCATGGTCGGTGAGCGTGCCCTGCGCGTTGGCGCCTTCGTCAACCCGGGCGCACGCCTGCTGTCGGTGGTGCCCTTGCAGCATGCCTATGTGGTCGGCAATTTCCAGGAAACCCAGCTGACCCATGTGCAGCCGGGGCAGCCTGTCAGTATCAGCGTCGATACCTTTTCCGGTGAAACCCTCAAGGGCCATGTCCAAAGCATTGCGCCCGCCACTGGCGTGACCTTCGCGGCAGTAAAACCCGACAACGCCACCGGCAACTTCACCAAGGTCGTGCAGCGCATCCCGGTGAAAATCGTCTTCGATGACGGCCAGCCGTTGCTTGCGCGCCTGCGTGTGGGCATGTCGGTGGAAGCGACCATCGACACCCGTGGTGACACGTTCAGTGGCAAAGAGGTGAGTGCACGATGAAACCGGCAGTACGCTTGAGCCCCTTGCTGCTGGCCGTGCTGATGGCCGGCTGCACCCTGGGCCCCGACTTCAAACGCCCGGACAGCCAGGCCCCGCAGCAATGGGCACCGCTGCAGGGCCAGGCGGCACCCAGCCAGCCGCAAGCAGAACCGCTTGAACTGCGTTGGTGGGAGACCTTCCACGATGCGCGCCTGAGTGCGCTGATCCAGCAGGTGGCCGAGCGTAACCTCGACCTGCAGATCGCCAGTGCGCGGCTGCTGCAAAGCCGCGCCTTGCGCAGCACGGTGGCTGCCGACCAGGCGCCGTCGGTCGATGTGGATGGCGGCTACAGCCGCGCCCGTAACAGTGCCGAAGGCCTCAGCGACCCGTCTGGCAAAGCAGGCAAGTCGGCGTTCAACCTGTGGCAGGGCGACCTGGTCGCCGGTTGGGAGCTGGACCTCTGGGGCCGGGTGCGCCGGCAGGTGGAGGCTGCCGACGCCACGGTGGAAGTGGCCGAGAATGACCGGCGCGGTGTGCTCTTGGCGCTGTTGTCGGAAACCGCAGGCAACTACATCCAGTTGCGTGCCGTGCAGCACACGCTCGATGTCACGCGCGACAACCTGAAGGTCGCCCGGCACAGCCTGAAGCTGTCCCAGGATCGCCAGGCCGAGGGTGTCGCCACCCGGCTCGACGTGGCCCAGGCCAGTGCCCAGGTTGCCTCGATCCAGGCCCGTCTACCGAGCCTGGAGGCCCGGCGCGACGACCTGATCAACGCGCTCAGCCTGCTGGCGGCCGAGCCGCCACGCAGTTTGCAGGCACAGTTGCTTGAGGGCGGGGAGTTGCCCGCGCCGCAGCAGCAATTTGCGATCGGCTTGCCGTCCGAGCTGGCCGAGCGCCGTCCGGACATCCGCCAGGCCGAGGCGCGGCTGCATGCGGCCACTGCCAGCATTGGCGTGGCCAAGGCGGATTTCTACCCCAGCATCCGGCTGTCCGGCAGCGTCGGCTTCCAGTCCATGCAACTGTCGGATTTCGGCGCCTGGGACTCGCGCCGCTTTGCCTTCGGCCCACAGCTGTCGTTGCCGATCTTCGAGGGTGGCCGGCTCAAGGGCACCCTGGCGCTGCGTGAGGCGCAGCAGCAGGAGGCGGCGCTCAACTACCGCAAGGTGGTGCTCGGTGCCTGGCACGAGATCGACGATGTGTTGCGCCTTTACAACGCCAGCCAGCTGCGCCGTGATCATTTGGCCGAAGCGGTGCGGCAGAACCGCATCGCCCTGGAAACCGCCCAGCGTCAGTACGTGGAAGGGGCAGTGGACTTTCTCAACGTGCTGACCGTACAGAGTGCGTTGCTGGCCAGCGAAGAGCAGTGGATCGACAGTTCGGCGGCGGTATCGCAGGCATTGGTCGGGCTGTACAAGGCTTTGGGTGGTGGCTGGCAGGCGTTCGACGGGCAGCCGACGACAAAGGTGTGATCAAGCGGAGGCAGCCATGCACCTCTCCCTCAATGGAAAGCGCGCACTCATCAGTGGCTCCATGGCAGGGCAGGGCCTGTCTACCGCCATAGACCTTGCCGCCGCCGGCGCCGAGGTCGTGCTCAACGACCGCTCCCAGGCGTTGGTCGACGCTGCGCTGAAAGCGATACGTGAGCGCTTGCCCAAGGCACGGATCATTGGCGTTGCCGCTGACCTGGGCACCGAACAGGGCGTACAGGCGTTGCTGGAGCAGGTGCCGCATACCGATATCCTGGTCAACAACGGCACGCGGGACGTTGCCCGGCGCCTGCAGCGTCATTACGCCCGCGGCATGGCCGAGCGCAAATGGGGGCAGGTGATCCACCTGGGCGGTGAATCAGAGCGGTCGCAGCAGCCCGAAGCGTTTGCGCAGTACCCAGTCCAGTAACCGGCGTGGCAGCCAGCGTGCCAGTAGCGGCAACGCCGTACTGCCATTGCCCAGCCGCACCACCGCTGGCACAGGCGATTTGCGCGTGGCCGCCAGCAGCCATTGGGCAAATTGCGCCGCGGATGTGGGCCGGTCTTGCGAGGCGCGGGCCCGCGCCTGGATATGCTCGCGCAGCGGCCACCACGGCGACTGCGCCGCTACCACCTGATCGGCCTGGCGCAGGGCATTGCTGGCGAATTGTGAGGCGATCGCCCCCGGTTGCACTTCCATCACCTGAATGCCGAAAGGCGCCAGCTCCAGGCGCAGGGCGTCGCTCAGTGCGTGCACGGCAGCCTTGGAGGCGCAGTAGGCGCCGGCGAACGGCGTGACCAGTACGCCCGATACACTGCCGATGTTGACCACCAGCCCACGCGCACGGCGCAGCAGCGGGAACAGTGCACCGGTTACACCGATCACGGCGAACACATTGGTTTCGAACTGTTGGCGCAGGGCGTCCACGCCGCCATCGAGCAGGGGGCCCATGGCACCGTAACCTGCGTTGTTGACCAGGATGTCGAGCCGGCCGTGGCGTGCTTCCAGCTCCTCGGCCAGGTGCTTCAGGCCCTCGGCGTCGTTGACGTCAAGCTGCCGGGCGGTGAAACCGGCGCCGGCCAGGTGTTCGACGTCTTCGGCTTTACGGGCGGTGGCCCAAACGTCGTGGCCGGCATCGCGAAAGGCTTCGGCCAGGGCGCGGCCGATGCCGCTGGAACAACCGGTGATCAGGACGGTGGGCATTGGGCAGGCCTGTGCTCAAAGTAAGTTATGTATAGGCTGGGCTGGCCCTATCGCCGGCAAGGCAGCTCCCAGAAGTACCCCGAATCTGCGGGCAGCGGTGAACCTGTGGCAGCCGGCTTGCCGGCGATAGGGCCAGAGCAGGCACCGTATCAGTTGGCGAATGTACCCTGTAGATGCTCGGCACGAAACTCCAGTGTCTGCGGCCGGTAGCCGGCGCGCAGTGGCGGCAGTGGCAGGCAACCGGTCCATTCTGCCCCAGGCTGCAGTTCGCCCGGCCCACGATAGCGTGGTGCGCTGTAGGTGTTTTCGGCCAGGTTGATGGTATCGCCCGGGGCGTAGGCACCGACCCGCCAGCGCAGTTCTGTCAGCGGAGCCTTGTTGCCGTTTTTCATGTGTACCTTCAAGGCACGGTCGGCGGGGCATTGATCCGGGGCATAGGTCAGGCGCAGGTCAAGACGCGCCAGTTGCGAAGCTTCGCGTGTGTCCTGCCAGACGACGAACAGCGCGACCAGCCCGAGGCCGCAGACAGCGGCCAGCGAGATCGGCAGGGCCTTGGCCGGGTAACGCAGCAGCAGTACCAGCCAGGTGAGGATGAGGAAGGCGCCGATGATCATGTGGTCCGATTCCCGTTCGAGTCTTCGGACATCTTGGAGCGGCCAGCTGCAAGCTGCAAGCGGCAAGCTGCAAGAGAAAAGCGGGTCGGCGGTGGCCCCACATCTGTAGGTACACCGCCGACCCGCTGTGCTTGTAGCTTGCAGCTCGTAGCTTACTGCGCGATGGTCTTCACCGATACGCCACGTTCGACGGGAGTGGCCGTGCGCCCATACACATCCTCGAAGCGCTCGATATCATCCTCGCCCAGGTAGCTGCCGGACTGCACTTCGATGATCTCCAGCGGGATCTTGCCCGGGTTGCGCAGGCGGTGGACCGAGGCGATCGGGATATAGGTCGACTGGTTTTCGGTGAGCAGGAACACGTTTTCATCGCACGTCACCTCGGCGGTGCCCGATACCACGATCCAGTGCTCGGCACGGTGGTGGTGCATCTGCAGCGACAGGCTGGCGCCCGGCTTGACGGTGATGTGCTTGACCTGGAAGCGGCCGCCCATGTCCACCGAATCGTAAGAGCCCCACGGGCGGTACACCTCAAGGTGGTTCTGGGTTTCGCTGCGGCCTTGCTCGTCGAGGGTCTTGACCATCTGCTTGACGCCCTGGACCTTGTCCTTGTGGGCAATCATCATCGCGTCCTTGGTCTCGACCACAACGATGTTTTCCAGGCCGATCACCGACACCAGCTTGCCATTGCCATGGATCATGCAGTTGCGGCTGTCCTGCACCACCACATCACCCTTGGTGACGTTGCCATTGGCGTCCTTGTCATGCACTTCCCACAGCGACGACCAGCAGCCGACGTCGCTCCAGCCAGCCGACATCGGCACTACGCAGGCGCGCTGGGTCTTTTCCATCACCGCGTAGTCGATGGAGTTGTCCGGGCAGCAGGCGAAGGTCGCTTCGTCGATGCTCAGCACATCATCTGTTTCGTCGCTGCGCTCCAGGGCCAGCACGCAAGTGTCATAGATGTCGGGCTCGTGCTTTTTCAGCTCTTCAAGGAAGCGGCTGGCGCGGAACAGGAACATGCCGCTGTTCCAGAAGTAGCCACCGGACTGAACGAACTCGGCGGCGCGCTTTTCGTCGGGTTTTTCGACGAACTGCGCCACCCGGGCCACACCTTCGGGCAGCAGGGCGTCTTGGCTGGAGCGGATGTAGCCATAGCCGGTCTCGGGCTTGGTCGCCGGGACGCCGAACAGCACCATCTCGCCACGCTCGGCGGCCACGGTGGCCAGGGCCAGGGCACGTTGCAGGGCCTTCTGGTCGTCGATCACGTGGTCGGCCGGCAGCACCAGCATCAAGTCATCGCGCCCCTCGTTGGCCAGCTTCATGGCGGCCATCGCCACCGCAGGGGCCGTGTTGCGGCCGAAGGGTTCCATCAGGATGCCCTGGGTCTGCAGTTTCAGCGCCGCGAGCTGTTCCTGGACGATGAACTTGTGGTCCTTGTTGCAGACCACGATCGGGGCGTCCATGCCTTCGAACACCAGGCGCTCGAGGGTTTGCTGGAACAGCGTGTGCTCACCGGTCAGGGCGAGGAACTGCTTGGGGAACTGCTTGCGCGACAAAGGCCACAGACGCGAACCGCTACCACCAGAAAGAATTACCGGGATCATGTTGTTTCTCCAATAAGGTCGTTAAAGAGGCAGAGGATCAGTTGGTGGACACTGGGCGGGTGACCCATACCGGCGACAGGCTGCTGCCCGAGCCGGTGACGTACAGCACGGCGGCTTCGCCGCGCTCCAGGGCGACGGGTTTGACGTCGCTGACTTTCTTGTCTCCTGCAAACAGGGCCAGGTTCACCTTGACCGGGTTGATCTCACGCTCGCCACGGCCTTTGGCAGCCACCGGAGTAACCACCTCGGTCTTGCCGTCAGCGGTCTTCAGGGCCAGCGCCTGATCGCTCAGGTTCTGTACACGCACCAGGGCTTTCTGCTTGTTCTTGAAAGGCGGTTCTTCGATCAGCTGCGGGTTGCCGCTGCCGTTGTTGACCAGGGTGTAGTACTTGTCTGCGGCGAGCTTGACCGGGACACTCTTGCCGGCGACCTGCGCGGTGTAGTCACCGCCCGGGAGGAAGCTGAAGTCGCTGCTGGCCTGGGCGCCGACCTGTTTGATCTGGGTGTTGCCGACGCTGGCGGCAGCCGGTGCAGGGGAGGCGTTGTACAGGCGCACGAAGGTCGAGCCTTTCGGTGCGGTCGGGCCATACAGGGCAGCGTCGGCGCCGGCGAATGCCTGCATCGAAGCCAACGACAGGCCTGCTGCGAGGGTGAGGGCTTTGGCAATGGAAGTCTTGGTAGTCATGTGCGTGTTCCTCTCTATCTATCAGTGGTCCGTCCGGTTGGACGACAGGGCCAGGTTTTCTTCGGATTTGCGGGTGTTCTTCAGTTGCGCGATCCACTGTGGATCGAAGCTGCTGAGGTCGTTTTTCATTGGCAGATAACGTTCGGGGAATTCCCACACCACAACCTGTGGCGCGGCGTTCTTGAAAGCATCGCTTTGCAGGTACTTGAGCATTGGCAGCAGGGGGCCGTGGCCGTCTTCGGCATAGTTGGCGACGTCGCTGCGCAGGGCCTGCTGCAGCGCGCCGAGGAAGTTCCAGTGCGGGTTGGCGCTGTAGCTGGTGCCGACCAGGGCGACCGGGATCTGGCTGTCGGCGAACAGGGCATCGCCCGCATCACCTTCGGCCTCGACCGGGCGCGTGCTGCGTTGCTGCAGGGTGTCCGGGCTGGGCAAGAGGTTGCTGAACAGCGGGTCCAGTGGCAGGAAGTTGGTCAGGTCGCCCTTGTACGGGGCGGTGTTGCCGGCCTCGGTGATGAACGTCTGTGGGTCGCCGTTGAGCAGGCTCTGGCGCCCGACCGCCTCGGCCACAGCCTGTGCGGCGACTTCAGCGCCCATCGGCGTCCAGTGGGTATCGGTGCGCAGGAAGACCTGGCCGCGGGCCTTGGCCTGTTCCATCGGGGCCATCAGGTCAGGGGCGAACACGTTGGCCTGACGGACCTGGGCATGGAACTGGTTGTACAGGTCGTCATGCAGGCTGGCTGGTGCCTCCTTGCCCACATACTCCGAGTAGACCCGCGCCTTGGCCGGCACGATCGCCAGCACCAGCTGGCTGCCGTGCTGTTGCAGGGTGTCGCGCACACCGCGGATCAGCGCCAGGTTTTCCTGCATGAGCTGGTCGGCACCGGCAGTCGGTTTGAACTCTTCGTCGCTGAACAGCCACTGGTCACGGCCCAGCACCACGCCCGGGCGGCCTTCGTTGAACAGCTTGTAATCCAGCGCGGCCCAGAGGTTGGTGCCCAGGCGCTTGATCGGGAACTCGTCGTCGTAGTGCGTCTCGGCGGCCTTGGCCAGCTTGCCGTTGAGCACGGTCATCTGTTCGGTGCGCTGGAAGCTTTGCAGGCCACCGGTGGACCAGGCGCCCATGCCTACCAGCAGGCCGATGAACGACAGGGAATAGGTGATGCGTAATGTCCGGGTCATGGTCATCAACCTCAGAACTGGAAGTAAAGGAACGGCGAGTAGCTCTGCGCCGAAAGCTTGAGGATCGAGGCCACGAACAGCAGCAGGATCAGGGCGCGGGTCATCACCCGGGTCCAGTCCAGGCCAAGCGAGCCGTCGGCATTGACCTGCGCCGGGGTGCGCATGGCTGCCGGCGGGGTGGCATTGCGGTAGAAGTCACGCAGGCCGAAGAACGCCAGGGTGATGTAGGCGATGACCAGCGTCGCCACCTGCAGCCCGGTGAGCTGGGCGCGGTTGAGTTCGGACAGCTGCCACTCGCCGAAGCTGAACATGGCGCCGTACATGCGGCCGGCCACTTCCAGGTTTTCGGCGCGGAAGATCACCCAGCCGACCACCACCAGCAGGAAGGTGAACGCCCACTTGACCGGGTTGAAGCGCTGCGGGTTGGTGTCCAGGCCCAGTGCGCGCTCGATTGCCAGCCACATGCCGTGCCAGGCGCCCCAGATGATGTAGGTGAAGTTGGCGCCGTGCCACAGCCCGCCCAGCAGCATGGTCAGGAACAGGTTGCGGTAGGTGTTGAAGGTGCCTTTGCGGTTGCCGCCCAGGGTGATGTACAGGTAGTCGCGCAGCCAGGTCGACAGGCTGATGTGCCAGCGGCGCCAGAACTCGGTGATCGACTGGCTGATGTAAGGCTGCTTGAAGTTCTCCATGAAGCGGAAGCCCATCATCAGCCCCAGGCCGATGGCCATGTCGCTGTAGCCGGAGAAGTCGAAGTACAGCTGCGCGGTGTAGGCCAGCGCACCGAGCCAGGCGTCACCGGTGGTCGGGTTCTGCAGGGCGAAGCAATGGTCGGCGACCACCGCCAGGGTGTCGGCGATGAACACTTTCTTGATGAAGCCCTGCATGAAGCGGGTGCAGCCTTCGGAGAACTTGTCCAGGGTGTGGGTGCGGTTGTTGAACTGGTCGACCAGGTCCTTGAAGCGCAGCACCGGGCCGGCGATCAGGTGCGGGAAGATCGCCACGAACGCTGCGAAGTCGATCAGGTTGCGGGTGGCCGGGGTGTCGCCGCGGTACACATCGATGATGTAGCTGATCGACTCGAAGATGTAGAACGAGATACCGATCGGCAACAGCACGTGGGTGAGGATGAAGGGCTCAAGGCCGAACGAGCTGATGATCGCGTTGAGGCTGTCGACGCCGAAATTGGCGTACTTGAAGTAGCCGAGGATCGCCAGGTCCACGCCTACGCCCAGCAACAGCCAGCGCTGTGCAGGCTTGGTGCGCACGCCAGCGGCGCCGACTTTCAGGCCGATCCAGTAGTTCCACAGGGTGACACCGGCGAACAGGGCGAGGAAGTCCACCCGCCACCAGGCGTAGAAGATGTAGCTGGCGACCAGCAGCAGCAGGTTGCGATAGCGTTGCCCGCTCAGGTAGTACAGGCCGAGGAATATCGGCAAGAACAGGAACAGGAACACGTTGGACGAGAAGACCATCCCGGTTCTCCTAAATTGTTCACAGCATCCAGGGCAAAGCGCCCCCCAAACCCCCCAGTGAGAAACTGGAGGAAACCTTTGTTGCTTCAATACCGCTGGCGAGGGGCTTGGCCCTCGTTTCGCGACGCGAGGCCGCTCCTACAGATTCAGCGCCGTCCTTGTAGGAGCGGCCTTGCGTCGCGATGGGCCGCAAAGCGGCCCCCATTCAGGCAACGCTCATTTCTTGGATTGCGCGCTCGGGTCATAGACCCGGGTCAGGTTGCCGCCCAGGCGGAAGCTGTCGAACGGCTGCATCCGGTGTTTGCGCTCAAGCGTGTCGCCCACGCACTGGTACAGCGCGCACCAAGGCTCGAGCCAGGCGTACTTGCCGTCGACCTTGAGGTCCTTCATGTCCTGTTTCTCACCTGCGCGCTCGGCGAAGTGGCGCGGGTCGCGGGCGCCGTACAGCACGCCTTCACCCAGGCGCTGCAGGGCAAAGTTGTTTTCGCTGCGCAGGTCCACGCCATTGGCCTTGGCAAAGCTTGCGATCATCGCCAGTGGCGGCAGGGCGTAGTTGTGGTAAGCCAGGGCACGCTGCTTGCGCTTGATTTCGTTGGGCAGGAAGCCTTGGTCGTCGATCTGGTTGGCGCCGACCTTGTATTCCTTCACCGCCCAGTCGAACAGGTCACGGCGGTCGGTGGCCACGGCGGTAGCCATCACCGACCAGGCCGCCCAGTAGCTGTGGTTGTTGATCTTCTCCAGCGGCAGGTTGCTCCAGTCGCGCACGGTCTGCTCGGCGAGGCGGGCGAACCACTTCTCGATCAGCTCGGCCTCGGCCTGGTGTGCTGCCAGTGGCTGCGAATTGGAGAACTTCAGGCGCAGCCACGAGCCGCTCATGCTGCCCAGCGCCCATTTGCGCATGGACTTGCCGGTGTGGTTGTAGTTGGTGGACATCAGCGCATCGGCGCGCGCCCAGGTGCCCAGCCAGGTCAGGGTGCAGTCCAGTTGTGCCGGGCGGCCGTCACGCATGTACTGGTTGACCATCTTGGCGACACCACGCTCAAGGGTTGTGATGTCTTTGGTGGAGTCGCGGAAGGCTTGTTCCGAGTCCCGGTTCAGGGTCGCCCGAGCCTTGTCCGAGCCTTCGTACTTGCTGCGAAATTGCAGCGCGCCGGTGAAAGGTTTGGGCGCAGATTCGCAGCGGAAGTTGCCGTCGCTGGTCTTGATTTTTTCAATCCCCTCGTAATAACCCTGGGGGGGGACCAGCGCGGCATGCGCGGCACCTCCGTACAGGGCCAGAACGAGCAGGGCGGGGCTGAAGATTCGCTTGAATGCAGTCATGGTCGCCTCACTGGCCGGCCTGCGCGGTTTGCGCGGGCACGGCGTAGTTGTTGCGTTTGCAGAGCTTGGCCTCGACCTTCTGGGTGCCGCTTTCTGGCCCCTGGACTTCCAGGGCCAGCAAGTTCTGGCTGGCCCAGTCCTCGTCTTCACGCATCTGGAAGACGAAGCGGCCATTGGTGTCGGAGGTTTCCGGCTTCTCGATCTTGATGTCCTCGTGGCGCCCGTTGAGGTACCAGAGGGTGGCTTGCAGCACCTTCACCGAAGGGTCTTCGAACTTGATGTCCATCTGCAGGTTGCGGTTGACCAGGTCTTTGATCACCCCGCCCTTGCCGTTGACCATCAACTCGTTCTTGCCGGGCTTGAGGGTGCTGCTGGCGCTCATCAGTGCCGGGCGCGCGTCACAGCCATCGTCGAGCAGACCGAGGATCTGCCGCCAGATGGTTTCCTGGTCCAGGCGATACAGCGGCGAGAATTCCCAGATAAGGATCTTCGGTGGATTGTTCTGGAATTCCTCACTGCCCAGGTACTCGATCATCGAGCCTTCCAGGCCGCCGCCAGGGAAGGCGACGTTGAGCACGTCGGCACCGATGTACTGCTCAAGGAAGCCCGAGAAGTTGTAGTTCTTGCCGCTGTGGCTGGTGCCGACCAAGGTGATCTGGGCGTTACCGCTGTCACCGAACAGATCGTCGCCGCCGCTGGCGCCTTTCGGTTCGGTGGCGAACTGGTCCATGTACTGTACGGCGTAGCTGGTGCCGCACAGCTGCCCGGCAACGTTGTGCAGGGTGCCGGTCTTGCCCATGCGCCCGGACTTGTGGGTCTCGAATTCCTTGCGCGGGATACCTTCGAAGGCCGGCATCTTGTGTACGGTGTCGGCCACGATCCTGGCTGCACGCTCAGCACCGTAAGGTGTCCAGTGCTGGTCACCACGGAAGTAGAAGTCCTTGCCCTGCTCGGCGGCTGCCAACTGTTCGTTGGTCAGCGGCGACAGGTCCGGCACGTTGTAGCCCATGCTGGCAAAGCGCTTGAGCATGGCCTGGTAGTTGCCCAGGGCCTTCTGGTAATCGAAGGCGGCTTTCTCGGCCGGGTTGAGCATGTTGCGATTCACCAGGCCTCGGGTTGGCTGGTACACCACCACCAGTTCCACACCACGCTTCTTGAACGCGTCGTGCACTTGCTGCAGGCGCTTGTAGCCTGCAGGTGTGGTGCTGAACTCGGTACGCAGGTCTTCGCGGGTACGGAACAGCCAGTCGCCCTTGGCTTGTACCAGCGTGGTGAAGTTCTGCTGGTAGCGTGTGGTGTAGCGGCTGGCGTCGTGTGCCTCGGGGCACAGCTGGCAGCAAGGCTCGGCAGTGAAGGTCGGCGCCTTGACCTCGTCGGCGCGCACGCCCTGGCTGATGGCCAGGAGGGCGGCGGACAGGCCCAGCAGTTTCATCAAGTGTGGGGTCATGGTCTGGGCTTCCTTAATCGATCATTTCGGTCTGGCGTTCGACCGGGTCGATCAGCACGGCCTTCTGCTGGCGCACCAGCAGGTCGAGGATTTCGTCCTGGCGCTCGCCCAGGATGCCGTTGAGGCTGATGCCGTTGGATTTGCGCGGGGCGAGCATGGAGACTTTGTACAGCTCCACCGACAGCGGCGAATCGATCGAAAGAGGCCCCGAGCCGTTGGCCGCCAGCTCACCGCCGACCACGATCAGCGAGACCTTGGTGTCGAACGGGTCGAGGGCGATGTCACGGTCGGTGTCGGACAGGTCCTTGATGTGCCCGTACACGCCAACCAGGCCATTGGCCATGGCGACGTTCTCGTACAGGCGGATGTTGACGCTGTTGCGCACGCGGATGCCGTGGCGACGGTTGTTGATCAGCTTGTTGCCCCAGATCAGGTTGTCACCGCTTTCGTACAAAGTGATGCCGTCGGTGTGGTTACGGTAAATTTCGTTGTAGGCGATCAGGTTGTTGACGCTGTTACGGTCGATCACCACGCCCGAGAGCTTGTTGTCGTAGCTCTTGTTGTTGATGATCCAGCTGTCGTTGACCTCACGCGAGACGATGATCCCGTGCTTTTTCTTGGTGCCATACACCGTGTTGCCGGCGATGATCAGGCGGTGCGAACGGTCGTGCGGGTCGATGCCGTAGACGATGTTGTCGCGGTAGGTGCTGTCCTTGACCACGAAGTCCTGGGTCTCGTAGCAGTAGAACCCGTACCACATGTCACTGAATTCCGAGCCGATGATCCAGCCGGTGGGCTCCGGGCGGCCCATGCGCTTGGCCATGTTCGGGGTGTACTGCGAGATGCTCACACCGTACGACTTGGACTTGGCATAGCCAAAACTGGCCATCTTGGTGTTGACGATGTACGTCTCGGTGCCGCCCCACGACAGCAGGAACGGGCGGAATTCATTGGGCGAGCGGAAGGTCGCCGGGCCGTTGTCCTTCTCGCGCCAGCCAGTGACCTGGGTGTCGCTGACGAACAGTTTGCCGTCATTGACCAGGAACGCGCCGCCCTCCTGGGACAGGCGCAGTTGCTTGACCTTGCCGTCGATCTCGAGGATGCCCTTGTGCCCGACCACGATCGGCAGACGCGCCAGGTAAACACCTGGCTCGACTTCGCTGAGGTACTGCTTGGGCACCTTCTTGCTCAGTTCGACCAGGTCGACATGGCCGTCATCGACGAAGATCGCCTGGGGGATGCCGTGCTGGCGTTGTACCCACTCGGCAGCCTTGTTGTCGCCGCCGATGAATTCCTTGAGCGATTCTTCCTGCAGCATGCGGCGCACGCTGACCTTGCCCTTGTGGCTGCGGTCGATCTTTTTCTGCACAGCGGCGGCGGTGTAACCGCTCAGATCGGGCAGCTTGGGCGGGTCCATGTGCAACGGCTCGGTCGGTGCGCTGGACACGGTGTAGGTCTTGGCATGCTGCAGTTCCTTGGCGATCACCGCAGGTTCTGCGGCGACGGCCAGCCCTGAGGCCAGCAGCAGAGCGCTGGCCAGAAGGCTGTGACGTAAGTGCGGGTGAAGGTTCATTGCAGGTCCTCTACCGGCCTTAGAAGCGCCAGATCACGTCGACGAAGGCGCGGTGCATGTAGGAGTCCGCTTCCTTGCCATAGGCATCGCCGGGCTTGAACACACCGGCGCGCAGGCGCACCAGCGCGGACGGCTCGTCGATCGCCTGGCTCATCGAAGCAGGCAGCAGGCCCTGCTTGAAGTACTTGGTGACGACCACGTCCATTTCCTGGCCCAGGTCTTTCTCGCCGTTGACCAGCGGGCGGCTCACGCCGTTGTCGTTGACTGCAGCGTTGATGCCGCTGGAGCCGATGTTCTGCGAACCGTCGACACGCCAGAACTTGTGGTAGATGAAGCTGGCGTCGTAGTCCTCGCGCAGTTGCCAGGAGGCGAACAGGGTGGCCGCCTGCAGGTTGCCCAGCTCGCCGCGGAAGGCCTCGCCGAAGCGGTGCACGCGCGAACGGGTACCGGTGAAGTTGGAGCGGTTGCTCTCAAGGCCGGTCTGCTCGAAGTTGCTCGAACCGTCGTCGCCACCACCGCCGCTGCCGCGGGCATAGGCCGCGCCAACCTGCCAGTTCGGGTCCAGGCGCAGGCGGATGCCCAGGTCGGTGGCCCAGGCGTTGACGTCGCCGCTCTGCTTGCCGACGACGACCTGGTCGTCACCGACCAGCTGGCTGTTGAGCTTGTCGCGATCACCGGTCAGCCAGGTCAGGCTGCCCCAGTAGTTGACGGTGTGGTCGTTGCGCCAGTTGTAGGCGTCGCTGTTGGCTTCCAGGCCCAGCCAGGTGAGGTCGCCGGTGCGAGTCTTGTCCAGTGCGTCGATGGTTTCGCCCGGGCTTTTCAGGCTGCCGCTGTCATGGGTGTGGTGGGCGCGCAGGCCGACCCAGTGGCCGGGTGTCCACTGCGTGGCGACGTTACCGTAGATGTGCGTACGGTCTTCGTCTTCCGGGGCCAGCTCGGTCAGGTCGGTGCGGTATTCGCTGAAGCGTTGGGCCACACCCAGGTCAGCCTTGAGCAAGGTGGTGTCGAAGGTCCAGTTCAACGCTTCGATGTTGGTGTCGCGCCACATGCCGTCGTCGCTGCGCAGGCGTTGGCGACCAAGGCGCAGCTGCTCGCCCGGGTAAGCCGTGAGGCCGCTGTAGCCGACCCAGAACTCGCGCATGGCCAGGTAGCTTTTGTCGGGTTGGCGGCTGTCGTCACCGGTGTCGGTGGTGGTGCCGTCATCGTTCTGGCGCAGGGTGTCGGTTTCGATGGTGTCTGTGGCAGCAACGGCCTGGCCCATGGCGAAGGCACTCCAGTTGCCGCGCTCGCCGTATACCCAAGGGCGCAGGTCAAGGCCCAGGCCGTTGACGTCACCGCCGGAGCGGGTGCCCAGGTCGCGATCGTCTTCCGACTGGCCGGTGATCTTCACATCCAGGCCGAAGTTTTTCTGGGCGGTCATGTCGGCCAGGGTCGGGCAGGACCACAGCAGGGCGAAGCTCAGGCCGATGCCGGCTTTCACGAAGGGATTGAGCGTCATAGCGAGTCCTCACCGTCTACTTCTTTTTCGTCGTCTTGCAGGGCCTCGAGGGCCAGGGTGCCGCCTTGGGCCATGCTGCCGCGAGCCTGCTTTTCCTGCGTCAGCAGGCTTTGTGCCTGGCTGCGCTGGTCAGGCGTGAGCTGCTGGTCGAGTTGCTGCAGCAGCTCGGTGGACTGCGGCGTCGGGTTGGCCTGCGAAAGCTGGGCGAATACCCAGGCGTTGCCAGGTTGTGGGCGAATGCCATGGCCTTCGCTGAACAGCTGGGCAAGGGCATAGTCGGCACTGTTCTGGCCACCGCGGGCTGCGCTGAGCAGGTGATCGACGGCCTTTTGCGGCTCGACGTTGCCCAGGTAGCCACGGCGATACAGCTGGCCAAGGTAGTAGTGGGCGCTGACTTCGCCGGCCTCGGCAGCTGCCTGCAGGTGGTGTTCGGCCTTTTCGGCATCGGCGGGCAAGGTCTTGCCTTCGTAGTACAGGCGGCCCAGCAACAGTTCGGCACGCGGCTGTTCGGCTTCGCGGCCCTTGTCGATGTAGGCCATCAGCTGGTCGGTGTCGCCCAGTTCCGGGAAGTCGTAGACCAGTTGCGCCAGGCTCACCCAGGAAGCCGGATTGGCCGGGGCGACCTGCTCCAGCAGCGCTTTGGCGGTTTTTTCGTCGGTCTGGCCCAGGCTACGGTCGGCCAGTACACGGGCAACGCTGTCGACCCGAGTGGCAGGCACCGCACCGCGGGCATAAGCGGATTTGAGCTGGCCGAGCAGGGCGGCTTGCTGGTCGGCCTGGCCGCGTTTCTGGTACACGGTGGCCAGCTCGACGTAGCAGATGTCGCTGGTGTTCAGCGCAGCCTTGCAGATCTTCTCGACTTCACCCAGGTGCTGGTCGTAGGTGCCCTGGGTGCGATACAGCAGCACCTGGGCCAGGCCCGCTTCCGGGTTGCCGGCAGCGCGCCACTGGTCGATCTGCTGCTGGGCATTGATGTTGGGGAAACTCTGCGGGTAGGTCAGGTAGAGCATCGCCAGCGGGATCAGGGTATTGCCTTGGCCCTGCTTGGCGGCGAGCTTGAGCAGGGTCTGAGCTTCTTCGCGTTCGGCCTGGGTGCTGTCGGGCTTGGCCACCAGCAGGCGGCCGAGGCGTGCCTGGGCGCGTGGCGAGGTTGCCGCCGCAGCGCGATAAGTGGCCTCAGCTTCCTTGAGCTGCGAAGGGTCGCGGGTAGCGACTTTGATATCGGCCAGGCCTACTTGTGCGTCGCTGTAGCCCAGGTCAGCCAGGGCCTTGTAGTTGCGCTCGGCCAGCGCGGTGTCACCGCGCTTGAGGGCTTCGTTGGCCAGGCGCTGGTCAGGCAGGCCCGCACAGCCTGCCAGGGCGATCGCCGCGGCCAGGGCACAGAGGCCCAGGCTTGCGCTTTTCTTGTGGGGAATCATCGTTTGATCCTCTTACAGCCCACGGGCCACGGCTTTGTCGATCAGCCAGTTGAGCGAAGGGCCACGGTCGCTGCTGACCGATGCCGGGCGCCCGGCCAGCTCGGCAGGCAGGCCGCCGTCTGGTTTGATCTGCACGCGGATGTCGGACGCCAGGTTTTCGCTGTCGAGGCTGGCGCTGCTGACGATCTGGCCGGTGCGCACTTCGGTTTCGCCCGCCACCTGGAAGTTGACGCGGGTACCTGGCTTGACTTCGTCGAACTGGCGGTAGCTGAAGCGTGCCTCGACCATCGGGTTGCTGGTACGCGGGACCAGTTGGAAGATCGGCTGGCCCTTGGCGGCGTACTGGCCATCGTCCACCAGCTGGCGGGCGACTACGCAATCGCAGGGGCTGGTGAGGGTGCCGGAGAGTTGCTTGCCGAACAGTTCCTCGACCTTGGCCGGTTCCAGCTGCGAGTCGTCCAGGTGGCCTTTGAGCATGTCCAGCATGCTGGTGCTGAAGCTTGCCAGCGGCGCGCCCTTGACCACCATGCCACCGGGCTCGACCAGGCTGTTGACGGTGCCGTCACGCGGCATGGTGATGTTGGTGGTCGGCACTGCGACCACGCCGGCTTCGGCGTGGCTGACGAAGTACATGCCGTACAGCGATTTGGCGACGAAGCCGAAGGCGGCCACACCAACGACGAACACCCCGAGGGTCACGGTCACTGCCTTGAGGCGGCCGAAAGCGGACAGGCCAGAGCCGCCGTCCTTCTGTTTGCGCGCCTTGGTGAAGTTGTCGCGCTGCAGGGTGCTGAGCACGTCGCCGACGCTGATCAGTTCACCAGAAAGGTGGCTGGTGATGATGTGGCGCAGGGTGGCGATGTCGCGGGGTTCGAGGTTCTGGAACTGCGCACCGGTACGGCCATCGCTCGGGTTGCAGGAGCGCACCTGAAACTCGATGTCCATCGACAGGCCCAGGTTGTCGACCACGAACTGCAAGCGCCCGCGCAGTACCTGACCGACCTTCAGCGGCTGCTTGGCGTAAAAACTCAAGCCGCCAGCGGACAGGTCTTCGACCTTGACCTCCTGGGTCTGGCGTTCGCCATCCAGATAGCGCAGCTTGGCCGGGATGCGCACCCGGGCGTGCTGGCGCTGGGCTTCGGACTCATGCACGACATTGACGTTCACGGCGGTATTCATGGTGGTTTGTTCCTGTTAGTTCCGATCCGGGTTGGGCTCACACGACCATGAACAGCACAGCGACGAAGATGCTGGCAGCCGAGAAGGTCATGGTCCGCGAGGACCAGGTGTTGAACCATTGTTGAAAACTGGCGAGGTCACGTTTCAGGGCAGTCGGTTGACGGGTCCAGGACTGCTTGTCGAGGCGGAAGAACACGTAGATCTTCATCAGCGCGCCGACGATCTGGTTGTAATAAAGGATCAGCGGATAGGCCGGGCCGACATTGTGCCCCGAGCACAGCAGCATGATGGTGAGGATCAGGCGGGTGATGCCGATCCACAGCAGGTACACCAGCAGGAAGCCGAGGCCGAACTTGAGGCTGGCGATCACGGCCACGGTCAGGCCCAAGAGGCTGGTCCACATCGACACGCGCTGGTCGAACAGCACGATGCTGGTGAACAGCCCCAGGCGGCGCATGCCCAAGCCCAGCGCGCGGGAGTTCTGCCGCAGGTTGTTACCGTACCAGCGGTACATCAGTTTGCGGCTGGCCTTGAGGAAGCTCTTCTCCGGCGGGTGCTCGACCGTGTTGATGGCGGCGTCCGGCACGTAGAAGGTGTCGTAGCCAAGGCGCATCAGGCTGAACCAGCTGGACTTGTCGTCACCGGTGAGGAACTTGAAGCGGCCCAGGCGCCAGTGCATCAGCGAGTCGCTTTCGACGTCGGCGATGAACTCGGGGTTGGTCACCACGCTGGCACGGAACATCGACATGCGCCCGGTCATGGTCAGCACGCGCTTGCTCAGGGCCATCGAACACATGTTGATGTGGCGCTGGGCGAAGCGCAGCTTGTGCCACTCGCTCATGATGTAGCCACCGCGCACTTCGCAGAACTCGTTGGTGGTCAGGCCACCGACGTTCGGGTACAGCTTGAACCAGGGTACGGTCTTGCGAACCACGCCTTCGGCCAGCACGGTGTCGCCGTCGATCACCGCGACAACAGCGTTCTCATCCGGCAGCATCCGCGAGATGGCGCGAAAACCGTACGCCAGGCCATCACGCTTGCCGGTCCCGGCGATGCGCACGATGTCCAGCTTCACGTGGGCGGGCGGGTTGTATTTGGCCCACAGGCTCTTTACCAGCAGCTCATCGGACATTTCCACCAGCGAGCAGACAACGGTGGTGGGGAAGCCGCAATCGATCGCTTCACGGATTACCGAGCTGTATACCTGAGCAGTGGTCAACGCTTCGATGCGAAAGCTGGTGACCATCAGGTACACGTGCGACGGGTCGGCCGCGCGGCCCATCTTCTGCACCTTGCGGCGCAGGTAGGGGTACACGCCGTAAAGGAAGATCATGCCGCGAATGAAATGGGTGGCGCCCATGGAGTAGCGCCAGATGCCGACTGCGCCGACCAGGAAGATGAAGTGCTTGGACTGCGAGTCGAAGATTTCGGCCGGCAAGGCCAGGGCGATCAACATGAGCAGGCTCATGTAGAGCAGCCAACCGGCGCACTGCAGCAGCACTGTCTGTAGCCTTTGCATGTTCAGCATCCGTCGAGAATTCTGGGAAAAGGGCAGCGCAGGAGGCCTGCGCTGCCTGGCTGCTGGCTTACCAGCAGATGCCTTCGGTACGGCTGGTGTTGCAGGTCGGTTTGTTCATGAAACCGACCAGGTCGATCACTTGCTTGCCTTCTGGCGCTTGTTCGGCCAGGGCGCGGAACTGCTCGTCACGGTTGCCCAGGACGATGATGTCGGCGTTGTCGATGACCTTCTGGAAGTTGGCGTTGAGCAGCGACGAGACGTGCGGGATCTTCGACTCGATGTACTCTTTGTTCGCGCCGTGAACACGGGCGTACTCGACGTTCTCGTCGTAGATGTCCAGTTGGTAGCCTTTGCCGATCAGGCGCTCGGCCAACTCCACCAGCGGGCTTTCACGCAGGTCGTCGGTACCGGCCTTGAAGCTCAGGCCCAGCAAGGCGACCTTGCGCTTGTCGTGGGCTTCGATCAGTTCAAAGGCGTTCTGCACCTGCGATTCGTTGCTGCGCATCAGCGAGTCGAGCAGTGGCGCCCGTACGTCGAGGCTGGCGGCACGGTAGGTGAGGGCGCGCACGTCCTTGGGCAGGCACGAGCCGCCGAAGGCGAAGCCAGGGCGCATGTAGTACTGCGACAGGTTCAGCACCTTGTCCTGGCAGACCACGTCCATCACGTCGCGGCCATCGACGCCGACCGCCTTGGCGATGTTGCCGATTTCGTTGGCGAAGGTGACCTTGGTGGCGTGCCAGACGTTGCAGGTGTACTTGATCATCTCGGCGACTTCGATCGGCTTGCGGATGATCGGTGCATCGAGTTCTTCGTACAGGCTTTGCAGGACGTCGCCGCTGGCGCTGTCCAGTTCGCCGATGACAGTCATCGGCGGGTGGTCGTAGTCCTTGATCGCGGTGCTTTCACGCAGGAACTCGGGGTTGACCGCGACGCCGAAGTCGACGCCGGCCTTCTTGCCCGAGCAGTCTTCGAGAATCGGGATGACCACGTTCTTGACCGTGCCTGGCAGCACGGTGCTGCGCACCACGATGGTGTGGCGGCGGGTGGTGTCACGCAGAACGTAGCCGATTTCGCGGCAGACCGACTCGATGTATTCCAGGCCCAGGTCGCCATTTTTCTTGCTTGGGGTACCGACGCAGATCATCGACACGTCGCTGGCGCGGATGGCCTCGGCGAAGTCGGTGGTGCCACGCAGGCGGCCGTTGGCGATGCCCTGCTGCAGCAGTGCTTCCAAGCCAGGTTCGACGATGGGCGACTTGCCCTGGTTGATCAGGTCGATCTTGGTGCTGGACACGTCCACACCAATCACGTCATGGCCTCGCGCCGTCAGGCAACCTGCACAGACCGCACCCACATAACCCAAACCAAAGATGCTGATACGCATCGCTATCACCTCATGTGTTTATCACGCCAGCTCTTCCGGGAAGAGCCGGACCGGGTTGATTAACAACAGTTTTAGGGCGCACGGATCCCATGGCGAATGCACACTTCACCGAGCGCAGGCATGAATAAATCCGGAGCGCACAACGTTGTGCACTCAAAGTTGGCAGTCAAAGGCCAGTAATTAATAGGCGTGCCCTGAAATGCAGCCGTCTTTATTGCAAAGCGCTACTTGGCGCGTTGCTGTGCTTGTTCTTTCAAGTGGAAAAATCCTTTGAAATCAACCACTAGGACGATTCTTTAGGGGCGCGTCTCTCCTGCTGGGCAGGGCCTACGGGAGTACCCGTGGCATCTGTTAAAAGTTTCGGAGCCGCTATTGGTTCGCGGCTGCTTGTCATCTGTAAGTCATCTCTCACACCGCACAGGCATGAAATTCGTTACGGCACTATGAGCGATGCGTCACAGAAGAAGTTCCTGGGTGGGTTTCGCCTCGATGAAAGATTTCTAAATAATTCTTCAGTGGCGAATACTTTCAAACTGATAGCACGCCTCAGGCGCACCCCTGTATATAAAGGGCGAAATCCGTGTGAGATATTTTTGTGCCAGCACCGAAAAATTTTTTTCAAAATTCGTCAAAAAACTACGAATGGGCTTATGACGGTTTGCGATAACGGCTCGTATGACGATTTTCTGGCGCTGGTTTGTTGGCATGGTGGCTGCGTGATCCCTGCTTCAGTGTGGTGCGGGTTCACATTCAGAAATATTCAAAGCCATGCGAAAGCTAAGGTTTTTCCGGGGCTGGTCGTTAACACCCTTGGACGCCCCTATTCGGAGCTGTCCATGAACGACGGAGCGTCTTGGGCAGCCTGAGGCCACTGGCCATCAGGGGCGTCTCATCCTTAATCACATGGAAGAGACGAGATCACGCTAATGAAAAAGACATCGCAGATTGTGCTTGCCACCGTATCGCTGCTTGCCGCCGGCCTGGCGCAGGCGGGGCCGCCGGTTGAGGTGACCATCAAAAATCTCGGCGCTCAGCCCGCAGTCATGAAACTGGTGACCTCAAATGAGACCAGTAGCTATCAGATCGCCAACCCTAAACCCTCCAATACGATTCCAGCCTCATCTTCCACCTTCATGCGCGTGCAGCGGTTGGTAAGCCCGGACGTAAATGGTGCGATGGTGCGCTACACCATTGGCAGCAAGACGTGTGCTTTTGGCACCACATTTCAGATGCGTATGTTACCGGGGGGAATCAAGCAGCCCCAGTGGACCAAAACCGCAACGCCAAGTGGCGGGGCAACGTGCACGGCGACTATTACGAGTACATCCGCTGACTTCGCATGGAAAGTTGAATTCACGATGAGGTGAGTGGCGTTTCAGTCTTCTTCTCAACGTCTGCACTTTGCCGGTATGCGCCGGCGAAGTGTAATTGAAGTATTTGTGCGAAAGGCGGGTGCTGCATCAGCAGCAGGAGTTATGTATATGGATGGAGTCAATGGTCGTGGGGTATATAAAAGCCAGGTTGGCACGGCTCTAACTGTCAGGCGTGTAGAGGAGTCTGACCTTGTAGACGCGCAGAAAATAGACAGCAAAACGGGGAATGGCGAAGAAAAAATTTCGAGCCTGGCTAAACAGTTGAGCGCTGCTGCCGAGCGTGCGGCGTTGCGTGATAGCCAGCTCTCCCGTAGTGAGCTGGCAGACCTTGCAGCCAGCATTCTTGACCGGTTGGGAGGGCTTTCATATTCCTTGGCGAAAGACTTTTATGATTCACAGCTACCGGATACGGATAATGCCGAGTTGCTGGCGCGTGCGCGCCAAGCCAATGATTTTGCAAGTGGCAAAGGTAGCAACCCATTCAAGGGTTTTAGTCGCGAGCAGCTAAGCCTGATCATTTACGATGAAAGCGGGGCTTTCACGGTGAGTGAGCGGCGTGCTGCAATGTTCGAAAAAACAGACCAGCATAACCAGTGGGCACAATCAATAAGCGGCAAGATGAATGCTGAATATCAGCGAACGGGCCGAATTGATGAAGGGTTGCATGAGATTCTGGACTTTTATAATGCTCTACCGCCCATTGAAGTTGCCGAATATGGGAACTATGAGGCCGATATCATGATGCAGTTGTCGCAGCATGAAGTGCCGCAGCCGGAGTTTGATACTTCGTTGATCGACATGCTGGCAAAGGAGTGGAAATCGGCACGAAGCGATCAAGCGAAAGCACTCGACTCGCAGAGCGACGCTGCATTTCAGGGTGAGAATGGGGGGGGCAAGGCATGAACCCGATAGTCTGCGTGAACGGTATCGCGCGCATTCTGGGCTGCCAGCCAGTCCTGCAAGATGTCTCTTTGTCCATCCCCCGCGGCCAGACCTGCGCCATCATCGGCCCTTCCGGCTCGGGCAAAAGTACCTTGCTCAACCTGATCGGCCTGCTCGACCAGCCTTGCCGTGGCCAGATAGTGCTGGCTGGCCGGGACATGACCGCCGCCACCGCCGACCAGCGCGCAATCATGCGTAATCGCCTGCTGGGTTTCATCTTCCAGAGCTTCAACCTGCTGCCGCGCCTGACTGCGCTGGACAACGTCGCTTTGCCGTTGAGTTACCGAGGCATCGGGCGGGTAGCGGCACGCCAGGCGGCACAGCAGCAACTGGAGGCGGTCGGGCTAGGTCAGTGGGCGCAGCACCTGCCTGCCGACTTGTCCGGTGGCCAGCGGCAGCGGGTCGCCATCGCCCGGGCGCTGGTGACGGAGCCTGCGTTGCTGCTGGCCGATGAGCCGACCGGTAATCTCGATGGCGCCACGGCCGAGGGTATCGCAGCGCTGTTACTGGCGCTCAATCGTGAGCGGGGCGTGACCTTGCTGATGGTCACCCACGACCCTGCCATGGCGCGGCGCATGGACCGTTGCATCGAGGTGCGCAACGGTGGGGCCTTTGATGCCTGAGGCCTATGGCCCTTCGTGGCCGCAGCGCTTGAGCGAGGCGTTGGCCAGCTTGCGTCAGGCAGGCCCCCGCGCCTGGCTGGCGCTGATCGGCATCGCTGTGGGGTGCGCTGCGCTGGTCGCCCTGCTCAATATTGGCCACAGCGCCACGCAGCATGCTCGGCAGCTGTATCGAGGCATGGGCAGTGAGCTGCTGGTCGCCAATCTGCAGCGCCCCGCTGAAGTTGCAGCACCCGTGGCACTTGACCTGTCAGTACTGCCAGCGTCCATTAGCGCCGCTGCGCCATTGCTGGTTTCTGTGGCCACAGTGCAATTGGCAAGCAAGCGCCATGAGACCCTGGTCGGCGCAAGCACGCTGCAACTGGCGCAAGTGCTGGACCTGCAAGCCAGCCATGGCCGCTTGTTGTCCGCCTACGACGATGACACCACGCATGTATTGCTGGGGGCCACGCTGGCCCGGCAACTGGGTGCGCGTGTGGGCGATCGTCTGCAGTCGGGCCGCTACCTGTTCGAGGTGGTTGGCGTGCTTGCGCAGCGGGGTTACAACCCGATGCTGCCAATACAGGTCGACGATGTTCTGCTGATGCCCTTGCCGGGTATGCGTCGCCTGGGCGCTGCGCCCGAGGTGGGGACGGTGCTTGCACGCGGGCATGATGTCGCGGTGTTGACGGGCACAGCGCAGGCGCTGACTGACTACCTGGCTGCACGACTGCCAGGGTATGAGGTCGACGTGCAACTGCCACAGCAGCTGCTGGAAGGGATGGCCAACCAGTCACGGATGTTCACGTGGGTGCTCGCCGGGTTCGCCGGTATCGCATTGCTGTTGGGTGGGGTCGGGGTGATGAATGTGATGCTGATGAGCGTTGCGCAGCGCCGTCGCGAGATCGGCGTGCGCTTGGCGCTGGGCGCACGCACCCGCGATATTGCCTGGTTGTTCCTGCTCGAAGCGCTGTTGCTGGCGGTTGGCGGAGCGTTGCTCGGAACACTGGTGGGGCTAGCAGCGAGCTGGGGCTTTGCCCTGGTGTCAGGCTGGCGCTATGCGCTGGATGCGTCATCGATAGCGCTGGGCATGGGCAGCGCGTTGGCGCTCGGCCTTTTCTTCGGCTTGCAACCGGCACTGGCTGCGGCGCACCTGCAACCTGTATTGGCGTTGCGCGATGACTAGATGGCTCGTTTTTCTGTGCTCGGCGCTGCTGGGCGGTGCCGTACTGGCTGCTGACCCGCTGCAGCTGCCGCGTTCGGACCACGGCTTTGCGGTGTCGGCCACTGCCTGGGCGGCCAGCGGGGGCGCCGAGGTATCGCTGGAGCTGGCCGATGCCGTTGCCTTGGCCCTGCGCGACAACCGCGCCGTCCGCAGTGCTTATCTTGAGCGCATCGCGCAGAAATTCGACCTGCGCGTGGCGCGTGATCACTATGCCCCGCAGCTGTCATTCAAGGCACGCTACCTTGGCAATCGCAACAGTGATGACCACTACCGCGAAGTCCAGCTCGCTCCGGCGGCGAGCCTGCTCACGCCCTACGGCACACGGCTGAGCCTGGACTGGGCGTACGGCCAGACACGCGCCGACAGGGCTGGCGTACATTACCGTGATGGCGCCAACCTGATGGTGATTCAGCCGCTGCTGCGCGGTGCCGGGCGCGAGGTGGCCAGTGCACCGCTACGCCAGGCGCTGCTGGCCGAGCAACTAAACCGGCTGGTGCTCAAAGACCGCGTGGCTGAAGTGATCACGCGTACCATCCTGCACTATCGCGAACTGCTTCACGCCCAGGAGCAGTTGCACATTGCCCAGCAGGCGCTGGCCCGGGCGCAGCAGTTGGTAGAGGTGAACCAGGCGCTGATCGCTGCCGGGCGCATGGCCGCATTCGACAAGGTTCAGGCCGAAGCCGAGGTGGCTGGGCAGGAGTTGGCGCTCGAAAGCAGCCGTAATCAGCTCCACGCAAGCCGGCTGGCGTTGGCCCAGGTGTTGGCAGTGGACCTGGCCACCCCTTTGCGAGCAGTGGAAAAGGTCCACGTCCAGCGCTTGCAGGTCGATACTGCGCAGGCACTGACCCAAGCCGAAGCGCTGCAGCCTGCGTATCTGATGCAGGTGATCACGGGTGAGCAGGCGTTGATTGAGCTGCAGGTGGCACGCAATGAGCAATGGTGGGACGTGTCGCTGGTCGGCGGGGCCAGCCAGACGCGCCAGCGCCCTGGCAACCAGGCCGGCTGGGAGCACTATGTAGGGCTGGAGCTGGAAATACCGCTTGGAGACCTGAGCCGGCGTCAGGCCGAGGTACGTGCCCGCGTGGCTGTCGAAAGGCAGCAGGTCAGCCTGGCCGAGGCGCGCCAGCAACTCCAGCGCGATGTGTTGACTGCAGTGCGCGATTCCCAGGTGCGTTGGCGCCAGCTGGAAATTGCCGCACGGGCGCTGGCGCTATCGCGGCGCAAGCTGGAGATAGAACAGGAGAAACTCGCCGTCGGACGCTCGAGCAATTTCCAGGTGCTCAGCTTCGAGAGCGATTTGCGCCATGCACAGAGCGTCGAACTGGATGCCAGAATTGCCTACCTCAATGGCCAGGCTGAACTCGACCGGACACTGGGTACCACGCTGGAAAGCTGGGCTGTGGCGCTCAATGATTAGATGGCGGTTGCTGTTGTGGCTGCTGGCGTGGCCGGCAGCGTGGCTCCTGTGGCAAGCCTGGCCTGCTAGCCAGGGGCAGGATGTCGCGGCGCGCTGGTTGTGGGTTGAGCCGCAGCGGCTGGAAAGCCGGGTGGGCCTGGTCGGCAGGGTGCAGGCGGTCCGCCAGCAGATCCAGGCTGCGCCATTCGACGGGGTGGTCGCCGAAGTGGAGGTGGAGCCAGGGCAGCGGGTGGCTCCAGGCCAGCCACTGTTCAGGCTCGATACCGCACAACTGGATGTGCAGATACGCCAGGCCGAGGCCGAGTGGCTCAAGGCGCGGACAAGCGTGCGCCTGCTGCAGGGTTGGCAAACCGGGCCGCAGGTGGCCCGTGCGCGCCGCGCGATGTTCGGCGCCCGGGGGGCTTTGGCAGCCAGCGAGGGCGCGCTGGCAGACACACGACGCCTGTTCGAGCGGGGGATCGTCGCCCGCATCGAGGTCGACAGCCTGGCGCAGCAGGTAGTCGCTCAGCGCGAGGCACTGCAAGATGCCGAACAGGAGCTGAGCCTGGTGCGCGAACGCGGGCGAGGCGATGAGCTGCGCATTGCACAGATGGCGCTGGCTAATACCCACGCCCGCTGGCAGGCGATGCTGGCCCAGCGTGAGCGCAGGGTGGTCAGGGCGCCTTTTGCGGCCTTGGTGGTGCGTGCCGACAACGCCGGTGGCGGTGCCTCACGGCACCTGCAACCGGGCCAGCAGGTGAGCCAGGGGGCGCCTTTGCTGACGTTGGTCGACCTGAGCCAGCTGCAGGTGCTTGCCGCAGTCCAGGAGCATGATCTGGACAGGCTGCGCGAAGGGCTGGAGGTCGAGGTCATCATCGCCGGTCAGCCACTTGCCGGCCAGGTGCAACGCGTTGCCCTTCAGGCCAGGAACGATGAAGGGCAGGGGGCCTGGTACGACGTACGGGTGGCCTTGGAGATGCCGAGGGAGCCGTCGACACCGTTGTTGCGCCTTGGGATGACGGCGCAGTTGACAGTGATCGCGCACAGAACGGAGCAGGGCATTGCGGTACCGGCAGAGGCGCTGCAGGTGGATGAGGCGGGGCAGGCTTACGTGGTCTACCGGGCTACGGGCGATCGACAGGGGCGCAAGGTACCGGTCACGGCAGGTGTCGCGGTAGCGCAGGGGGTCGAGGTGGTGGGGCTGTCGGCGGGTTATGTACGAATTCCGTAAAGGGCCGCTGTGCGGCCCGGTCGGTTGTCACAGATCCAGGGACCAGGGCTTGGCGGTGGTGCAGGCACTCACTCGGCCGGATGATCGCGCAAGAACACCAGGTGATCAGGCTTGGACTGTTCGGCGCTGTAGTAGTAGCCCTGTACATCGAACTGCTTGAGCTGCTGCGGGTCATTGACCCGTTCCTGGATCACGAAGCGGCTCATCATGCCGCGGGCTTTCTTGGCGTAGAAACTGATGATCTTGTACTGGCCGTTCTTCAGGTCCTTGAAGTCGACGTTGATTACCCGGCCTTTCAGGGCGCTGCGTTTCACCGCGCTGAAATACTCGTTGCTGGCCAGGTTCAACAGCAGGTCATCGCCCTGCTCGGTCAGCGCCTGGTTCAGCCATTGGCTGATACGCGTGCCCCAGAAGGCGTACAGGTCCTTGCCACGGGCATTGGCCAGCTTGGTACCCATTTCCAGGCGGTAGGGCTGCATCAGGTCGAGCGGGCGCAGCAGGCCGTACAGGCCGGAAAGCATGCGCAGGTGCTGCTGGGCGTAGGTGAAGTCGTCTTCGCTCAGGGTTTCGGCGTCCAGCCCGGTATACACGTCACCCTTGAAGGCCAGCAGGGCCTGCTTGGCGTTTGCCGGCGTGAAGTCTGGCGTCCAGCTGCCAAAGCGGGCGGCGTTGAGGCCGGCGAGTTTGTCCGACAGGTGCATCAGCTCGCTGATCTGCGCCGGTGACAGCTCACGCAGTTGCACGATCAGCTCCTGGGAGTCGTCCAGGTACTGGGGCATGGTAAAACGCTCGGTCACCGGTGGGGTGTCGTAATCGAGGGTCTTGGCGGGGGAAATCACCGTCAGCATCGGGTCGGCTCCTGGAATCGTTGCCGGGGATTCTACGGACTGAAGGGGGGGAACGCCAAACTATGGCGACAATAGTCACAGACCATCGGATGAGCAGGCGCTATAGTGCGCGTTTCGCTGTGACGGAGAGACCGATCGTGCGCATTGCCGGTGTCTTGCTGGCCTCACTCCTGAGCCTGGCCGCCCAAGCCGCCCCTATCCCCCCCGCCAGCCTGGACCGCAGCCTGTGGCCCGAACAGTTGGACAGCCCTGCATTGTTCGATGTCGCCTCGCGCGCAGAGATCCTGTCGTTTGCCCAGGTACTGCACGAAAGTGAGCTGCTCGACGATGGGGCGCTGGCTGCGCGCCTGGGCTTGCGGCAGATCAACCTGCAGAAGGTCCGGGCGCTGCGGGCGCGCATGTGGCAGCGTTTGTGGCAGGGCTACCAGCAGGCCCAGCGCAGCTGCGAGCAGGATGCCTCGTTCTGCTACGTGGTGGAGTCCATGGCCGATTTGCGCACAAGGGCTGCGACGTTCGCTACCGATGTCGGCACCTTCTATACCGGCTGGGTCGAACCAAGCCGCCAGTTCCATGTGCGCTACCTGGATGAGCAACTGCGCAAGGCGGCGCTGTTGCCGCAGATCACCAGCGAGGTCGAACGCCTGTCCAATCGTGAGCGCAGCGGCGATGAGCTGAATGACCGCATGTTCCTGCTGACCTTCGTGGGCGGCCCCGGCCCCCAGGGCAGCACGACCGACACGCTGACCGCTTACCTGCGCAAACAGAAGATGCAGGGCACCTTCTTTGTACTGGGCAACCGCTTGCAGCAGCGCCGTGACGCTGGAGCGGCCGGTGCGCTGGGGCAGCTCTATGATGGCCAGTGCGTGGGGCTTCAGGGGTGGGAGTATCGCTCGCATGCGCAGTGGAATGGCTGGCAGGATTCGCTCAGGCGCAGCCAGGCGCGGGTCCAGGCCGACCTGCCTGAGCAGTATGTGCCGTTGTTCCGCCCGCCCTATGGCCAGCGCCGGGCCGATGGCGAGGCATTCATGGCCAGCCAGCAGCTGCGGGTGTCGCTGTGGGATATCGACGCACAGGATGACGGCCCGTTGACAGCCCAAGCCTCGGCCCAGCGGGTGGTGACCTTGATGCTGCTGTGGCGCAAGGGCGTGATCCAGTTCCATGACAGCCTGCCCAAGGCGCAGCCGGCGGTGCAATGGTTGCTGGAACATACCGCGCAAAGCGGCATTGGCTGGGAGGATTGCCGTGAATACGGCTATCAGGAATAACGGGTCTGACTTCTGACTGTAGTCCCGTCTGGGTCCATCGCCAAGTCCTGTTCGTCAATCGGAAAAATAAACTTCACCAACACGTAAAAATGCTTTTTTTAGTAATGCTTTTTGCGGTATGAAGAAACCAGACAGCCGATTCCTGCAGCACAGGTGGCGTCATCCGAGCCCACCTTGCCAGGTTCACTTCCCGCCCGTAGCAACGCGGATACGGGGAGAACGGCAGTCACTCTGCGGCGCAGCAGACCGCGCCGTGTGGCTTCGACATAAGGTGACCGAGTATGGATGACCAAGGACGCAACCCTTCCTCCAGCAAGCCAATCCTCTATGTGCTCGATACCAACGTCCTGATTCACGACCCCAACGCACTTCTCAACTTCGAGGAGCACCACGTCGCCCTTCCGATGACGGTGCTGGAGGAACTCGACAAGCTCAAGACCGGTAAACAGTCCATCGCCGCCGAATGTCGCCAGGCCATCCGCCTGATCGACCAGACCCTCGGTGACGCCTCGCCCAGCGATGTCGAGCAGGGCGTACCCATACAGCGTGGCAAGAGCGGGCCCAAGGGCTTCCTTTCGATCCTGATGAGCCCACGCAACGAACCCAACCGGCTGCTGCCGGAGAACCTCAACGACAACATCATCATCAACCAGCTGCTGGAACTTCGGGCCAAACGTGCCGACCTGGACGTGGTGCTGGTAACCAAAGACATCAACATGCGCCTGAAGGCGCGGGCCTGCGGTATCGCGGCCGAAGATTACAGCACCGACCAGCTGGTCGATGACGTCTCGCTGCTTTCCAAGGGCTACCACTCGGTCACCGGTTCGTTCTGGGACCGTGTCAGCAAGGTCGATACCCGTCAGGAGCGGGGCCGAACCTGGCACCGGGTGCAACTGATCGACAACCTGCCGGCAGTGCATGTCAACGAGTTCATCATCGATGAGCAAGGGTTCGTCGGCTGGATCAAGGGCATCCGCGAAGATGAACTGCTGCTGCTCGACCTGCACCAGGAGCCACTGCTGCACCAGGAGGCCTGGGGCCTCAAACCGCGGGATATCCATCAAAGCCTGGCGCTGTTCGCGTTGCTCGACCCGGATATCCACCTGGTCAACCTGACCGGCGCCGCCGGCTCCGGCAAGACTATCCTGGCGCTGGCAGCGGCTATCGAGCAGACCATGGTCAGCAAGCGTTACCGCCGTATCATCGCGACCCGCAGCGTGCAGGGGCTGGACCAGGAAATCGGTTTCCTGCCGGGGACCGAAGCCGAGAAAATGGAGCCTTGGCTGGGTGCGATCACCGACAACCTCGAAGCGTTGCACATGGATGACGAGAGCACCCACGGCAGTGTCGAGTACATCCTCGAGCGGGTCCCGCTGCAGTTCAAATCGCTGAACTACATCCGGGGCCGCAGCTTCCAGCAGAGCCTGATCCTGATCGACGAGTGCCAGAACCTGACGCCGCACCAGATGAAAACCATCATCACCCGTGCCGGCTCTGGTTCCAAGGTGGTCTGCCTGGGCAACCTGGCGCAGATCGACACCCCCTACCTGTCCGCGACCAGTTCGGGCCTGACCTACCTGACCGAACGCTTCAAGGACTTCCCCCATGGCGTGCACATCACCTTGCAAGGCGTGCCACGCTCGGTGCTGGCCGAGTACGCCGAGTCGCACCTGTAACCTCTCGAACCGGGCGGTGCGCCGCCCGGTTTTTTCCACTGCTCAAACCTGACCCACAGGTTTACACTCTGTGTTCCCTTCACAGGAGCAGAGCAGTGCTGACACATCTTGATTCCCAGGGGCGGGCCAACATGGTCGACGTCACTGAAAAGGCCGTGACCGAGCGCGAGGCCACCGCTGAGGCGCGCGTGCGGATGTTGCCGCAGACCTTGCAGATGATCGTCGAGGGTGAGCACCCCAAGGGCGATGTGTTCGCCGTGGCGCGTATCGCCGGCATTCAGGCAGCGAAGAAGACCAGCGACCTGATCCCGTTGTGCCACCCTTTGATGCTCACCAGCGTCAAGGTCGAACTCAGCGCAGAAGGCACGGATGCGGTGCGCATCGTCGCGCGCTGCAAGCTGGCCGGACAGACCGGTGTGGAGATGGAAGCATTGACCGCTGCCAGCGTCGCGGCGCTGACGATCTATGACATGTGCAAGGCCGTGGACAAGGGTATGGTCATCGAGCAGGTGCGCCTGCTGGAAAAGCTCGGTGGCAAAAGCGGCCACTACAAGGTGGATGCGTGATGAACGTGAAAGTGATGTATTTCGCCCGTTACCGTGAGTTGCTTGGTGTGGATGCCGAGCGCCTGGAGGGCGACTTCAAGGTGCTTGACGATGTACGCCAGGCCCTGGTGGCCAAGGGTGGGCAGTACCAGGTGCTGGCCGAGCAGAACCTGATGTGCGCGCGCAACGAAGAGCTGTGCAGGCTCGATGAGCCGCTGGAAGCGGGCGATGAGGTGGCGTTCTTCCCACCGGTGACCGGAGGCTGAGCATGGCAGTGCGAGTGCAGGATGGCGCGTTCGACCCCGGGGTCGAGGTCAATGCCATGCATGCCGCCAATGTTGGCGTGGGCGCGGTGGTCGGGTTCGTTGGTTACGTGCGCGATTTCAATGATGGCCGGGACGTGGCCGGGATGTTCCTGGAGCATTACCCTGGCATGACCGAGAAGGCTTTGGCGAAGATCGTGGTCGAGGCCGAGCAGCGCTGGCCGTTGCTGAAGGTTGAAGTGCTGCATCGCATTGGTGCGCTGGAGCCTGGGGAGCCGATCGTGTTCGTCGGTGTGGCCAGTGCCCATCGGCAGGCGGCTTTCGATGCCTGCAATTTCATCATGGATTACCTGAAAACTCGTGCGCCGTTCTGGAAGAAGGAAAATACCCAGGAGGGCCCGCGCTGGGTCGAAGGCAGGCAGAGTGATCAGGATGCGGCGGGGCGCTGGTAAGGTCTGATCGATTGGCCGGGGCTTTGCCCCGGATCGCCGGCAAGCCGGCTCCGCAGGCACCCCGCTGCTCTCCAACTCAGCGCAAAACCCAGTGGGAGCCGGCTTGCCGGCGATTGGGCTGCAAAGCAGCCCCGCATCAATGGTGTTTGCGCGGCACCGGTGTAAGCAGCTCATCCGGTGGCATCTCGCACTTGATCTTGCGCCCCAGCAACTCTTCGATCGCCGGCAACTGGTAGGAGTCATCCTCGCCGGCAAAGCTGATCGACACGCCACTGGTGCCGGCACGGCCCGTGCGGCCGATGCGGTGCACGTAGTCATCCGGGTCTTCCGGCAGAGTGAAGTTGATCACATGGCTGATGCCGTCGATGTGAATGCCTCGCCCCGCCACGTCGGTGGCCACCAGCACGGTAATCCGGCCCTCGCGGAAGCTTTCCAGGGTACGTATGCGCTTGTGCTGCGGCACATCGCCCGACAGCTGGGCGGCATTGATACCGTCGCGCACCAGTTTTTCCTCGATACGCCGCACTTCGTCCTTGCGGTTGGCGAACACCATCACCCGTTCCCACTTGTTCTGGGTCACCAGGTTGTACAGCAGCTTGTACTTGTCGCTGCCCGCCACTGCGAACACGTGCTGTTCGACGGTTTCGCTGGCGACATTCTCCGGCTCGATCTCGACGATCGCAGGGTCGGTGGTCCACTGCTTGGCCAGGTTCATCACGTCGTCGGTGAAGGTGGCAGAGAACAGCAGGGTCTGGCGCTCGCTCTTGGGCGGGGTCTGGCGAATGATCTGCCGTACCTGCGGGATGAAGCCCATGTCCAGCATGCGGTCGGCTTCGTCCAGCACCATCACCTCGACCATGTCCAGGTGCACATCGCCGCGCTGGTTGAAGTCCAGCAGGCGGCCAGGGGTAGCCACCAGGATGTCACAATGGCGCGCTTCGAGCGCCTTGAGCTGCTTGTCGAAGTCCATGCCGCCGACGAAGGTCATGACGTTCAGGCCGGTGTATTTGGTCAGGGCGGCGGCGTCCTTGGCGATCTGTACCACCAGCTCGCGGGTTGGCGCGATGATCAGTGCACGCGGCTCGCCCATGTAGCGCTCTTTGGGCGGCGGCGTCTGCTGCAACTGAGAGATGATCGAGATGAGGAACGCGGCGGTCTTGCCGGTGCCGGTCTGCGCGCGCCCGATGGCGTCCTGGCCACGCAGGGTGTGGCCCAGCACCTGGGCCTGAATCGGCGTGCAGTACGGGAAGCCCAGGTCATGGATGGCGTGCATCAGCTCGTTGGAGAGCTTGAAGTCGTGGAAGCGGGTCTTGCCTTCCTGCGGTTCGACCACGAAGTCTTCCGGCTTCCACAGGCTGGCCTGGGGTTTGGGCTTGCGTTCGCGGCGCGGCTTGTCCATGGCCGGTTGCTCGGCAACGGGCGCGGCTGCAGGCATCTGGGCCTTGGCGGCGGGTTTGGTGCGCGGCGTGGAGGGCTGCGGCTCGGGCTGAGCCATGGGGGCCGCAGGCGGGGTGATGCTGGCAGCAGGAGCGGCGGCCTGAGGTGCCGGGTCTCCCTTGCCGAATATTTTCTTGAGTGCCTTGAGCACGATCGTCTCATCAACTGATTTAGGAATGTACGCCGGGCAGTGTAATGCAAGATCTGGGCGCGGCGTAGCGGAATGCGCCCACAACTACAAGAGAGCCTGCCTATTGCAGTTGCTTGCTCAGCCAGTCGTGGATATCGCTCAGCTCTGCCACCACCACCTCGTGTTCCATTGGGTATTCCTGCCACCGCGCGGCCACGCCCCAGGTGTTCAGGTACTCGAAGGCGGTGCGGCCCATGGAGGGGATCACCACCGGGTCGTGCACGCCGTGCAGGCACAGGGCGGGGGTACGTTGCTGGCAGGCGCTCAACTGATGGCCGTCGTTGAAGGTTGGTGCATAGGTAGACAGTGCGATCACGCCGCCCAGTGCTTCTTGCCACTTTATATAAGCAGTGTGCAGCACCACGGCGCCGCCCTGGGAGAACCCGGCCAGGATGATCCGTGCCAGGTCGATGCCTTTGGCCCGCTCGGCCTCGATCAGGGCAATGATCTGGTCAGCCGATTCTTCCAGCTGCGCTTCGTCTATGGCGCGGGCCGGGGTCATGGCCTTGATGTCGTACCAACTGGGCATTGCATAGCCGCCGTTGATGGTGACAGGCCGGGTCGGCGCCTGGGGCATGACGAACCGTGTGCTGAGCAGACGCTCCTGCATGAATTCGGCAACCGGTAGGAAGTCGTAACGGTCGGCGCCCAGGCCGTGCAACCAGATCACACAGGCGTCTGCGGTTTTCTGGGGTTCGAGAATCAACGGGTGGGTCATGACTGCTCCGAAAGTGTGCGAATCGTATGAAGGCATGCGCAAAAAGAAGGCGCTGGAAATGATTGTCGGAAAAAGAATGTCGCAACGATACAACTTTCCCTACTTGACGAGCGCTTAAACGCTTTAGCCGCCAACTGTGGTACGCCCCTTGCTATGAAACCTTCGATGCAAGGGTCGGGCCGGTACGGTAACACCCTTGTCACGCGAAGGCTGTCATAGAACAGCCCATTGCGCCATTGACCCAATAACAAGCCAACAAGGGTCGGATGCGCCTCATAAGGGTGCGGTGCAATTCCGGCTCGTACAACAAGAGCGATTTGGAGGTTGTGAATGAAGATGTTGAAAACCACCCTGGCAGTCCTCACCGCTGCCGCCGCGCTGGGCGCCGTGAGCAATGCCCAGGCCGGCGCCACCCTCGATGCGGTCAAGAAGAAGGGCTTCGTCCAGTGTGGCGTGAGCGACGGTCTTCCAGGCTTCTCGGTACCTGATGCGCAGGGCAAGATCGTCGGTATCGACGCTGATGTCTGCCGCGCCGTGGCCGCCGCCGTGTTCGGCGATGCCACCAAGGTCAAGTTCAGCCAGCTCAACGCCAAGGAACGCTTCACTGCGCTGCAGTCCGGCGAAGTCGACGTGCTGTCGCGCAACACCACCTGGACCAGCTCGCGCGATGCCGGCATGGGCCTGGTGTTCGCAGGCGTCACTTACTATGACGGCGTCGGCTTCCTGGTCAACAAGAAGCTGGGTGTTTCCAGTGCCAAGGAACTCGATGGCGCGACCATCTGCATCCAGGCAGGCACCACCACCGAGCTGAACGTGTCCGACTACTTCCGCGCCAACGGCCTGAAGTACACCCCGATCACCTTCGATACCTCCGACGAGAGCGCCAAATCGCTGGAGTCGGGCCGTTGCGACGTGCTGACCTCGGACAAGTCGCAGCTGTTCGCCCAGCGTTCCAAGCTGGCCGGGCCAACCGACTACGTGGTGCTGCCGGAAACCATCTCCAAGGAACCGCTGGGCCCGGTGGTACGCAAGGGCGACGAGGAGTGGTTCAGCATCGTCAAGTGGACCCTGTTCGCCATGCTCAATGCCGAAGAGGCGGGCGTCACTTCGAAGAACGTCGAAGCCGAGGCCAAGTCCACCAAGAACCCGGACACCGCCCGCCTGCTCGGCGCTGACGGTGAGTACGGCAAGGACCTGAAGCTGCCCAAGGACTGGGTAGTGCAGATCGTCAAGCAAGTGGGTAACTATGGCGAGGTGTTCGAGAAGAACCTGGGCCAGAGCACTGACCTGAAGATCGACCGTGGCATGAACGCCCTGTGGAACAACGGCGGCATCCAGTACGCGCCACCTGTGCGCTGATGGCTGCACCCTGCGGCGGCATTCCGCCGCCGCAGGCTGTTCGAATCCCTACTGTCCGGGGCACTTCATGCAAAATCGAATCGGCGCACAAAAGGGGCTGACCCTGAGCGATCCACGTGTGCGCGCGTGGTTGTTCCAGATTCTCACGATCATCTTCGTGGTGGGTCTGGGCTGGTACCTGTTCCACAATACTCAAACCAACCTGCAACACCGGGGCATTACGTCCGGTTTCGACTTCCTCGACCGCAGTGCCGGCTTCGGCATCGCCCAGCATCTGATTCCCTATGTGGAGTCCGACAGCTATGCGCGGGTGTTCGTGATCGGCTTGCTCAATACCCTGCTGGTCACCTTCATCGGCGTTATCCTGGCAACGATCCTGGGGTTCATCATCGGTGTGGCTCGCCTGTCACCGAACTGGATGATCAACAAGCTGGCGACCGTGTATGTCGAGACGTTCCGCAACATCCCGCCGCTGCTGCAGATCCTCTTCTGGTATTTCGCCGTGTTCCTGACCCTGCCGGGGCCACGGGGCAGCATCAGCTTCGACGATGCCTTCTTCATCAGCAACCGTGGCCTGAACATGCCCGGCGCCCTGATGGCCGACGGCTTCTGGCCGTTCGTCGCTGCCGTAGCCCTGGCGATCGTAGCCATCATGGCGATGGTGCGTTACGCCAACAAGCGCTTCAACGAAACCGGCGAGCCGTTCCATAAGTTCTGGGCAGGGCTTGCCCTGTTGGTGGTGATTCCAGGCCTCTGTGCATTGCTGTTCGGCAGCCCTGTGCAGTGGGAAGTCCCGCAGCTCAAAGGTTTCAACTTCGTTGGCGGCTGGGTACTGATCCCGGAACTGCTGGCGCTGACCTTGGCGCTGACCATCTACACCGCCGCGTTCATCGCCGAAATCGTGCGTTCGGGCATCCGTTCGGTCAGCCATGGCCAGACCGAAGCCGCCCGTTCGCTCGGGCTGCGCGAAGGCCCGACGCTGCGCAAGGTGATCATCCCCCAGGCACTGCGGGTGATCATTCCGCCACTGACCAGCCAGTACCTGAACCTGGCGAAGAACTCGTCGCTGGCGGCCGGTATCGGCTACCCGGAGATGGTCTCGCTGTTCGCCGGTACCGTACTCAATCAGACCGGCCAGGCCATCGAGGTGATCGCCATCACCATGAGTGTCTATCTCGCCATCAGCATCAGCATCTCGCTGCTGATGAACTGGTACAACAAGCGCATTGCGCTGATCGAGCGGTGAGGATACGCCCGTGAATGCTCATGTTTTCAAACCTGACATGCCGCCACCGGTCAAGACCGTCGGCGTGCTCGCATGGATGCGGGCAAACCTGTTCTCCAGCTGGCTCAACACCCTGTTGACCCTGTTCGCCGTGTACCTGGTATGGCTGATCGTGCCGCCGCTGCTGCAGTGGGCGTTGATCGACGCCAACTGGGTCGGCACCACGCGCGCCGACTGCACCAAGGAGGGTGCCTGCTGGGTGTTCATCCAGCAGCGCTTTGGCCAGTTCATGTACGGCTATTACCCGGCTGAGTTGCGCTGGCGCGTGGACCTGACCGTATGGCTTGCCGTGCTTGGCGCTGCGCCGCTGTTCATCAAGCGCTTCCCGCGCAAGGCCGTTTACGGCCTGGGCTTTCTGGTGGTGTACCCGTTCCTGGCCTACACGCTGCTGCATGGCGGCTACCTGGGCCTGGAAAGCGTGCCGACCAGCCAGTGGGGCGGGCTGATGCTGACCCTGGTGATCGCCACGGTGGGTATCGTCGGTGCCTTGCCGCTGGGCATCTTGCTGGCCCTGGGGCGGCGTTCAAACATGCCTGCGGTGAAGGTGGTCTGCGTGACCTTCATCGAGTTCTGGCGTGGCGTGCCGTTGATCACGGTGCTGTTCATGTCGTCGGTGATGCTGCCGTTGTTCCTGCCCGAAGGCATGAGCTTCGACAAGCTGCTGCGGGCCATGATCGGCGTGATCCTGTTCCAGTCGGCGTACATCGCCGAGGTGGTGCGCGGCGGCCTGCAGGCCATCCCCAAGGGGCAATATGAAGCCGCTGCGGCGATGGGCCTGGGCTACTGGCGCTCGATGGGCCTGGTGATCCTGCCGCAGGCCTTGAAGCTGGTGATCCCTGGCATCGTCAATACCTTCATCGCCCTGTTCAAGGACACCAGCCTGGTCATCATCATCGGCCTGTTCGACCTGCTCAACAGCGTCAAGCAGGCTGCCGCCGACCCGGCCTGGCTGGGCATGGCCACCGAGGGCTATGTGTTCGCAGCCCTGGTGTTCTGGATCTTCTGTTTCGGTATGTCCCGCTACTCCATGCACCTGGAGCGCAAGCTGGACACTGGCCACAAGCGTTAGGAGTTTCGAAATGAGTGAAGCGATCAAGCAGCCTGCCGGCCCCGAAGGCATCATCCAGATGCAGGGCGTCAACAAGTGGTACGGCCAGTTCCATGTACTGAAGGACATCAACCTGAACGTGCGCCAGGGTGAGCGTATCGTGCTGTGCGGGCCTTCCGGTTCGGGCAAGTCCACCACCATCCGCTGCCTCAACCGCCTGGAAGAACACCAGCAGGGGCGCATCGTGGTCGATGGTGTGGAGTTGACCAACGATCTCAAGCAGATCGAGGCGATCCGTCGTGAGGTGGGTATGGTGTTCCAGCACTTCAACCTGTTCCCGCACCTGACCATCCTTGAAAACTGCACCCTGGCGCCCATGTGGGTACGCAAGATGCCGCGGCGCAAGGCCGAGGAAATCGCCATGCACTATCTGGAGCGGGTACGTATCCCGGAGCAGGCGCACAAGTACCCTGGGCAGTTGTCCGGTGGCCAGCAGCAGCGCGTGGCGATTGCCCGGGCGCTGTGCATGAAGCCGAAAATCATGCTGTTCGACGAGCCGACGTCGGCGCTCGACCCGGAAATGGTCAAGGAAGTGCTCGACACCATGGTTGGCCTGGCCGAGGACGGCATGACCATGCTCTGCGTGACCCACGAAATGGGCTTTGCCCGCACTGTGGCGAACCGGGTGATCTTCATGGATAAGGGGGAGATCGTGGAGCAGGCTGCGCCGGATGACTTCTTCGACCGGCCACGCAGTGACCGGACAAAGCTGTTCCTAAGCCAGATCCTGCACTGATGCTGTAGGGGCACAAGGCCGCTCCTGCAGGGTCACGCGTTTTGCCTGCAGGAGCGGCCTTGTGTCGCGAAAGGGCTGCAAAGCAGCCCCGGATCTTGAAGCCTTACTTCTCTTCCTGAGCCGCAGCCGGCGCAGGCGGCGGCCGTAGCCCCACTTCGGCGATCAGCTTCAACTGCTGCCCGTTGCGCATCACCTCGATGGTGATCTTCTCGTTGGGCTTGATCCGCGCCACCTGGTTCATCGACTTGCGCCCGTCACCGGCCGGCTCGCCATTGATGCTCAGGATCACGTCACCCAGTTGCAACCCGGCCTTCTGCGCCGGGCCATCGCGGAAAATGCCCGCTACAACGATGCCTGGGCGCCCTTGCATGCCGAACGATTCGGCCAGTTCCTGGCTCAGCGGCTGAACTTCGATACCCAGCCAGCCACGAATCACCTGGCCATGCTCGACGATCGACTTCATCACTTCCAGCGCCAGTTTGACCGGTATGGCGAAGCCGATGCCCTGCGAGCCGCCCGATTTGGAGAAGATCGCCGTATTGATGCCGACCAGGTTGCCGTTGGCATCGACCAGCGCGCCGCCGGAGTTGCCCGGGTTGATTGCGGCGTCGGTCTGGATGAAGTCTTCGTAGTTGTTCAGGCCCAGCTGGTTGCGGCCAGTGGCGCTGATGATGCCCATGGTAACGGTCTGGCCGACGCCGAAGGGGTTGCCGATGGCCAGGGTGACGTCACCGATGTGGATGGTGTCGGAGCGGCCGATGGTGATGGCCGGCAGGTTCTTGAGGTCGATCTTCAATACCGCCAGATCGGTTTCGGGGTCGCTGCCGATCACCCGTGCCAGGGTTTCGCGGCCGTCTTTGAGCGCCACGACGATCTGGTCGGCGCCGCTGGTGACGTGGTTGTTGGTCAGCAGATAGCCCTCGGGGCTCATGATCACCGCCGAGCCGAGGCTCGACTCCCAGCGCCGTTGCTTGGGCAGGTTGTCGCCGAAGAAGCGGCGGAACTGCGGGTCTTCGAACAGCGGGTGGGCGCTCTTGTTCACCACCTTGGTGGTGTACAGGTTGACCACGGCAGGGGCGGCGAGCGTGACGGCATCGGCATAGGACACCGGGCCTTGCATGATCTGCGTGGTCTGTGGCGCTTGTTGCAGGTTTACATCCTGGCTGGGCAGGCCGACCCACTGCGGGAAGCGCTGGATGATCAGCATGGCGATCAGTATGCCGGTAAGCAGGGGCCAGCCAAAATAACGCAAAGCCTTGAACATGAACGAATCCTGGGAGTGGGCGAGGGCCATGGTGGCGCGGCGGGGCGCGAACGCGCGCGATCATACACCGGTTTCCCCAACGCCGGCGACGGCCCATAATGGCGGCCATTATACGGGCGTTGTTCCCGTTGAACGTGCAGATTTCGAGGAGATTTTCCATGGCCGTCGCCCTTGACACCCTGGTTGAAGAAGCCGAGCGTTACCTGGGTAGCGCGAAAATCCAGGATTACTGCCCCAACGGCCTGCAGGTCGAAGGCCGCCCGCAGGTCAGCCGCATCGTCAGCGGCGTCACCGCCAGCCAGGCATTGCTGGATGCGGCGGTCGAGGCACAGGCCGACCTGGTGCTGGTACACCACGGTTATTTCTGGAAGGGCGAGAACCCGTGCATTACCGGGATCAAGCAGCGGCGCTTGAAAACCCTGCTCAAGCACGACATCAGCCTGCTGGCCTTCCACTTGCCGCTGGATGTGCACCCTGAGGTCGGCAACAACGTGCAACTGGCCCGCCAGCTGGACATCACCGTCGAAGGGCCGCTGGACCCAAGCGACCCCAAGGTGGTCGGGCTGGTCGGCTCGTTGGCCGAGCCTGTGACGGCGCGCGATTTCGCCCGCCGTGTTCAGGAGGTCATGGGGCGCGAACCCCTGCTGGTCGAAGGTGACCAGGTGATCCGTCGCGTCGGCTGGTGTACGGGCGGTGGGCAGGGCTATATCGATACGGCGATTGCTGCCGGGGTGGACTTGTTCATCAGTGGTGAAGCGTCCGAACAGACCTACCACAGTGCCCGCGAGAATGGCGTGAGCTTCATTGCCGCCGGGCATCATGCCACCGAGCGCTATGGTGTGCAGGCGCTGGGCGACTACCTGGCGCGGCGCTTTGCTCTGGAGCACCTGTTCATCGACTGCCCGAACCCTATCTGAGGCCATCTTCGGCCTCATCGCCGGCAAGCTGGCTCCCATGGGGCGGTGGGGCCGGCTTGCCGGCGATTGGGCCGCAGAGCGGCCCTTTGATAGCCAAACCCCCAGTCATATCGTTAGACCTTTTCGATCTAGTCCGGCGCCTAAATAGAATCAGCCGCTGTGATAAAGTGGCTCGCTCGAACACGGCCCGAAGGCCGTCCATAAGATCGTTTTACGTGAGTAGCCATGGTCGACAAACTGACGCACTTGAAACAGCTGGAGGCGGAAAGCATCCACATCATCCGCGAGGTGGCCGCCGAGTTCGACAACCCGGTGATGCTGTACTCGATCGGCAAGGATTCCGCCGTGATGCTGCACCTGGCGCGCAAAGCCTTCTTCCCAGGCAAACTGCCGTTCCCGGTGATGCACGTCGACACCCAGTGGAAATTCCAGGAGATGTACCGCTTCCGCGACAAGATGGTCGAGGAAATGGGCCTGGAGCTGATCACCCACGTCAACCCCGAAGGTGTGGCGCAGGGCATCAACCCGTTCACCCATGGCAGCTCCAAGCACACCGACATCATGAAAACCCAGGGCCTCAAGCAGGCACTGGACAAGCATGGTTTCGACGCCGCTTTCGGTGGTGCCCGCCGCGATGAAGAGAAGTCACGTGCCAAAGAGCGCGTCTACTCGTTCCGTGACAGCAAGCACCGCTGGGACCCGAAGAACCAGCGCCCGGAACTGTGGAACGTCTATAACGGCAAGGTCAACAAGGGCGAGTCGATCCGCGTGTTCCCCCTGTCGAACTGGACCGAGCTGGACATCTGGCAGTACATCTACCTTGAAGGCATCCCGATCGTGCCGTTGTACTTCGCCGCCGAGCGTGAAGTCATCGAGAAGAACGGCACCCTGATCATGATCGACGACGAGCGCATCCTCGAGCACCTCTCCGAGGAAGAGAAAGCACGCATCGTCAAGAAGAAGGTGCGTTTCCGTACCCTGGGCTGCTACCCGTTGACGGGTGCTGTCGAGTCGGAAGCCGAGACCCTGACGGACATCATTCAGGAAATGCTCCTGACCCGAACGTCCGAACGCCAGGGCCGTGTCATCGACCACGATGGCGCCGGTTCCATGGAAGACAAGAAACGCCAAGGCTACTTCTAATTTCAGGGTTACTCCATGTCGCACCAATCTGATCTGATCAGCGAGGACATCCTCGCCTACCTGGCCCAGCACGAGCGCAAGGAACTGCTGCGTTTCCTGACCTGCGGCAACGTCGACGACGGCAAGAGCACCCTGATCGGGCGCCTGCTGCACGACTCCAAGATGATCTACGAGGACCACCTCGAGGCCATCACCCGTGATTCGAAGAAGTCCGGCACCACCGGTGAGGAAGTCGACCTGGCGCTGCTGGTCGATGGCCTGCAGGCCGAGCGTGAGCAGGGCATCACCATCGATGTCGCCTACCGCTACTTCTCCACTGCCAAGCGCAAGTTCATCATCGCCGACACCCCGGGCCACGAGCAGTACACCCGCAACATGGCCACCGGCGCGTCCACCTGCGACCTGGCGATCATTCTGGTGGATGCCCGCTACGGCGTGCAGACCCAGACCCGCCGCCACAGCTACATCGCTTCGTTGCTGGGCATCAAGCACATCGTCGTCGCGGTCAACAAGATGGACCTCAAAGGCTTCGATGAAGGCGTCTTCGAGGAAATCAAGGCCGACTACCTGAAGTTCGCCGATGCCATCAACCTGACCCCGAGCAGCCTGCACTTCGTGCCGATGTCGGCGCTCAAGGGCGACAACGTGGTCAACCGCAGCGAGCGTTCGCCGTGGTACACCGGCCCTGCGCTGATGGAAATCCTCGAAACCGTCGAGGTCGCGGCCGACCGCAACTTCACCGACCTGCGTTTCCCGGTGCAGTACGTCAACCGCCCGAACCTGAACTTCCGCGGCTTCGCCGGTACCCTTGCCAGCGGCGTTGTGCACAAAGGTGACGAAATCGTCGTACTGCCCTCGGGCAAGAGCAGCCGGGTCAAGTCCATCGTCACCTACGAAGGTGAGCTGGAGAACGCCGGCCCAGGCCAGGCTGTGACCCTGACCATGGAAGACGAGATCGACATCTCCCGTGGCGACCTGCTGGTGCATGCCGACAACGTCCCGCCAGTGACCGACCAGTTCGACGCCATGCTGGTATGGATGGCCGAAGAACCGATGCTGCCGGGCAAGAAATACGACATCAAGCGCGCCACCAGCTACGTGCCAGGCTCGATTGCCAGCATCACCCACAAGGTCGATGTGAACACCCTCGAAAAAGATGCAGCCAGCGCGCTGCAACTGAACGAGATCGGTCGCGTCAAGGTGTCGCTGGACAGCGCCATCGCCCTGGACGGCTACGACAGCAACCGCACCACCGGTGCGTTCATCGTCATCGACCGCCTGACCAACGGCACCGTCGGCGCCGGCATGATCATCGCTCCGCCTGTTCTGCCGCACGGCAGCACCGGCCAGCATGGCAAGCAGGCCCACGTGTCCACCGAAGAGCGCGCCCTGCGCTTCGGCCAGCAGCCAGCCACCGTGCTGTTCAGCGGCCTGTCCGGCGCTGGCAAGAGCACCTTGGCCTATGCCGTGGAGCGCAAGCTGTTCGACATGGGCCGTGCAGTTTACGTGCTCGACGGCCAGAACCTGCGCCACGACCTGAACAAGGGCCTGCCGCAAGACCGCGCCGGTCGCACCGAAAACTGGCGCCGCGCCGCCCATGTGGCGCGCCAGTTCAACGAAGCCGGCCTGCTGACCCTGGCCGCGTTCGTGGCCCCGGATGCCGAAGGCCGCGAGCAGGCCAAGGCGCTGATCGGCAAGGAGCGCCTGGTGACCGTTTACGTCCAGGCCTCGCCATTGGCCTGCCGTGAGCGCGACCCGCAAGGCCTGTACGCTGCCGGTGGAGACAACATCCCGGGTGAAAGCTTCCCGTTCGATGTGCCGCTGGATGCTGACCTTGTTATCGACACCCAGGACACTAGCGTGGACGAAGGTGTGAAACAGGTGCTGGACGTGCTGCGTCAGCGCGGCGCGATCTAAGCGCTGGCTGCTGCATCAAAAAACCCGCTTCGGCGGGTTTTTTGTTTATTGGAGGGCGCATGGCTAATCCGCTACATCCGGTGGAAAAGATGATGGCCAAGGCGCCGAAAGTGCCAAGAAGGCTTGGGTCTGGAGAGTGGGGTGCTGACAAGGTAGCGCCGATCAGCACTACCGAGTGTTGATGGCCAAGCTGCTGCCAGAGCGGTGACGATGAACTGAGGAGCAGCCGCAACGGTCACCGCCCCCATGCCAGCTACTGCTGCTTTGATAGCCTCCAGCATTACAGTGGACGCACTTTCCGCTAGTGCGAACGTTGCCGCGCCGATCGGAGTGATGGTGGGTACTGAGGATGCGGTTCGGGCATCGCTGATGTAGCTGATGCGTTGGCGTGCCGCTTCTTGGCGCTGACGTTCAGCGTGTGCTGCCAGTCGTTCGACTTCTGCCTGTTTTCGTGCAGCTTCCTCGGCAGCCAATCATTGCGTCTCGGCCTTCAGCCGCGCAGCTTCCTGTGCCGCAGCCTGTTCTGCCGCGTGCCTGGCTTGAAGTTGCTCCACCTCAATGGCGCGCTGAGCCAGGTTGCATCGCAGCGCTGAACCCTTGCAGGTAGCGAATGGATTCGGTCAGCGCGAGTGCGCGATGTTAGTCCGCCCACAGTTGTCCGGCTCGACGTGTGGCCTGCTCATAGACCAAATGTTGCAAGGCTTCGGTTTGCGGCTTGGACAGTGGCCCGATGATGTTCGGGTTGGATTCGCTGAATGCCGGTACTTGCGCCTTCTTGGCCTCAATCAGACCGTTGGCGGTATTCAAGTATGCCGACAGCCGCTGGGGCAGGGTATCGGTATCCTGAATGGACGTGGCCTGAACCACCTGATGCTGTACGAAGTTAGGCAGACAGTCGAAACAGATCTGCTGCTCCAATTGTATCTGCCGGATCCTGCGCTCGATTGCCTTTGGCAGGTCTGCATGAGGCTGCTGCAGTTCTGTGTTGTCGCGAAGCAAGCACATGGATTTCGAATTTCGAGTAATTACTCCGTAGGGTTGTTTTGTTTTGTGTTATCTATCCATCGGAAGTGTTCTTGGTAATCCTTCTGTCGTTCGCAGCCCTGCTTGTAGGGGTCCATGTCGCATTTAAAGTGGATTTCTTGTTTGTCAGGGAGAAGCATAGGCATTTCGCCGGTGCATCCACTTAGGAATAATAGGGTGGTGATCGCTAGCTTTTTCATGGGGTAGAGTTCGTTAAAGTAATTATTTGCTCGAGGGGTACACGTTGCTGTGCAGGGACTGGGTGAGCGGTTTGTTCTTGAATTATGCCTTGTTTTCGAGAATTAGTATGGCGCAATAGGTGTAGGAAATTCCGCCTTGATGCGTAGGAATTTGTTCCGGATTTGGTGGGGAGTAATTCTATGTGTTGTTTTGCGCGCTATGTACCCATGATGGCCATGGAGCGCTGCTTGAGCACTCCATGTGTATCCATAGGAATGAGGTGTGCAATGGGACGAAGTAAGTATCGGAAAATACGCTATCAGCCTTTCCTTGGTTCTGGTGGGATATTGCTACCTCCTAATCAAGCCATGCAGGCTGGGCAGTTTATAAAATCAGAGAATGGCCGGTTTATTCTGCGTCTTCGAAATGATGGAAATCTTGTGTTGGAAGATGGGGGGACCGTCGTATGGGTGGCAGACGAGAGTCAACCTCATAGCTCTACATTTCGGTTACGAACTCGCGAGTCACTCCAGTTCGTTGTCAGCAACTCCGGATTTTTATATGATCCTGTCCGACTGCGGATCTGGTCCGCACAGTCCACTGAAACACTGGATAGGTCCTACTGGGAAAACAACTATCTTGCGTTGACTGATACGGGAAATATCCTGATCTTTGACGGTCGTAATGGGGAGGTGCGATGGGCGCGCTATGGCTATGTGCCTGGACGGCTGCCGCGTAGAACCAAAATATATCCGGAGGTCTATCCACCAATCCCTCCGCCACTCATTAAGATTCCACATGACTATCCGTGATGCATAATCGCGTTTCGCTGAATGTAGACCACCAAACTTAATACGCTTGGTGGTTTTGTGTGGATTTAGATTTTAGTGCGCTCTTAGGTGACTTTTTGACTGGTTGTGTTATTGAGCAACTGCTCATTGGAGGAAATGGGGAAAGCTAGCCCTACTTCCGGCTTGAAAGGTCTCATTCAGATATGCGTTTCCGACACGGGGATCACGCGTTTTTCCTTAACTGCCTTGTAGGAAAAGCTCGAATAGATCTCCTTCACCCCGGGCAAGCGCTGCAGCACTTCGCGGGTAAATTCGCCGAACGACTCCAGGTCCCGTGCGAGGATTTCCAGCAGGAAGTCATAGCGCCCGGAGATGTTGTGGCAGGCGACGATCTCGGGGATTTCCATCAGCCGCTGTTCGAACGCCAGCGCCATTTCCTTGGTGTGCGAGTCCATCATGATGCTGACGAACGCAGTTACCCCAAACCCTAGCGATTTGGGCGAAAGAATAGCCTGGTAGCCGGTGATGTAGCCGTTGTCCTCCAGCAGCTTGACCCGTCGCCAGCAGGGCGAGGTGGTCAGGGCTACCTGGTCGGCGAGTTCGGCGACGGTGAGGCGGGCGTTGTCCTGTAAGGCGGCGAGTAGGGCGCGGTCGGTGCGGTCGAGGCTTGAAGGCATGTTTTGCCCTCCTGGTCCGTTAATTGTTGTTTTTGTTCCAGCAAGCACGCAGATGCGTGGGCTATTTTGGAAAAAATCGGGCAGCTCGGTGGCATAAGCTTATAACAAACCACAAGAGGCTGTTGCCATGCGCGACTCCCATAACAACACCGGTTTTTCCACACGGGCCATTCACCATGGCTACGATCCGCTTTCCCACGGTGGTGCCCTGGTGCCACCGGTGTACCAGACCGCTACCTATGCCTTCCCGACCGTCGAATACGGTGCTGCCTGCTTCGCCGGGGAGGAGGCGGGGCACTTCTACAGCCGCATCTCCAACCCCACCCTGGCCTTGCTTGAGCAGCGCATGGCCTCGCTGGAGGGCGCAGAGGCGGGATTGGCGCTGGCGTCGGGGATGGGCGCCATCACTTCGACCATCTGGACCCTGCTGCGGCCTGGTGATGAGTTGATCGTCGGGCGCACCTTGTATGGCTGCACCTTCGCGTTCCTGCACCATGGCATCGGCGAGTTCGGGGTCAAGATTCGCCATGTCGACCTTAACGATGCCAAGGCACTGAAAGCGGCGATTAACGGCAAAACGCGGATGATCTACTTCGAAACGCCGGCCAATCCCAACATGCAATTGGTGGATATAGCGGCCGTCGTCGAGGCAGTGCAAGGCAGTGATGTGTTTGTGGTGGTCGATAACACCTACTGCACGCCTTATCTGCAGCGGCCGCTGGAGCTTGGGGCGGACTTGGTGGTGCATTCGGCGACCAAGTACCTCAGTGGCCATGGCGACATTACCGCCGGCCTGGTGGTGGGGCGCAAGGCACTGGTCGACAGGATTCGCCTGGAAGGGCTCAAGGACATGACCGGCGCAGTGTTGTCGCCGCACGATGCTTCGCTGTTGATGCGGGGCATCAAGACCCTGGCTTTGCGCATGGACCGCCATTGCGCCAATGCCCAGCAGGTGGCGGAGTTTCTGGCGCGCCAGCCGCAGGTCGAAGTTATCCATTACCCTGGGCTGCCCACGTTCGCGCAGTATGAACTGGCGCAGCGGCAGATGCGTCTGCCTGGCGGGATGATCGCCTTCGAACTCAAAGGGGGAAACGAGGCTGGCCGGCGCTTCATGAATGCGTTGCAACTGTTTGCCCGTGCGGTAAGCCTGGGGGATGCCGAGTCGCTGGCGCAGCACCCGGCGAGCATGACCCATTCCAGCTACACACCGCAGGAGAGGGCGCATCACGGGATATCGGAGGGGCTGGTGAGGTTATCGGTGGGGCTGGAGGATGTGCAAGACCTGCTGGCGGACATCGAGCAGGCGCTGGGGCATCTGTAGGAGCGGCCTTGTGCCGCGAAAGGGGCGCGCAGCGGCCCCCGGATTTCAGCCATCCTGCAAGATTGCCGGGGCTGCTTTGCAGCCCGTTCGCGGCGCGAGGCCGCTCCTACACTGGGTCGTGCACGGGCAGGAAAACGGCATCCACAAAAAAGGCCTCTTACGAGGCCTTTTACGTGTTCAGCAGATCAACGCTTGAGCCCGTAGCTCTCGTCAAGCATGCCCGGCGAGTTCGGCGCTTTTGGCGCATAGTCGCGCGGTACTTCGGCGGTGTCCTTCGGCGGCGTCAGGCGGTCACGTGGTGCCTGGGCCGACTCGGAGTGCAGTGCAGCCAGCAGGCGCTGGCGAGTGACTTCATCAAGGGCCAAGCTATTGGCGCCTTCGGCCAGGTGATCCTGGACATCCTGGTAGCTCTGGGTCAGTTTCTTGACCAGCATTGCGGTGCTGTTGAAGTGGGTGACCACTTCGTTCTGGTAGCTGTCGAAGCGCTTCTGGATGTCGTCCAGTTGGCGCTGGGTGTTGGTCGGCGCAGCATTGGGCAGCAGGCGGGCCACGATGAAACCGACCGCCACACCGATGACCAGGGCCAGGGTTGGCAACAACCAAACAAGGAGCGAGAGTTCCACGAGTCCTTCCTCTATAAACGGCTTTGCTTTACGTTAACGGCTCAGACCTGCGCTGTATACCGCGAGCGATCGCAAATCAGAACAGAATTCCTACCCTAGACGAATCGACCCCCTTCGAGGTCACGGAGTGAGTGCCTTGCTTGTCCGCGAAACCCCCTTGTTCATCGATGGCCCCGTCGGCCAGCTGGAAGCCTTGTACCTGGACGTGGCCGACGCCCGTGGCGCGGTGCTGATCTGCCACCCCAATCCGGTTCAGGGTGGCACCATGCTCAACAAGGTGGTCTCGACCCTGCAGCGCACGGCACGCGACGCTGGCTACGTGACATTGCGTTTCAATTACCGCGGTGTTGGCCAGAGCGCGGGCAGCCATGACATGGGCGCTGGTGAAGTGGCCGATGCACAAGCTGCCGCAGCCTGGTTGCGCGAAAAACACCCGCACCTGCCGCTGGTGCTGATGGGCTTCTCGTTCGGCGGCTTTGTCGCCACCAGCCTGGCCGGGCGCCTTGAGAGCGCTGACGTCACGCTGCAGCACCTGTTCATGATTGCCCCGGCCGTGATGCGCCTGACTGCAGAGTTCCCCTTGCCGCAGCGCTGCCCGATCACCGTGGTGCAGCCAGATGCCGACGAAGTCGTTGCACCGCAGCTCGTTTACGAATGGTCTGACACGCTGCCGCGCCCCCATGAGCTGCTGAAAGTGGCAGAATGCGGACACTTCTTCCATGGCAAGCTGACCGATCTGAAGGATCTGCTGCTGCCGCGCCTTTCGAATTGAGCCAAGCCTGAATAAGCGAACACCCATGACCACGCGCATTCTCACTGGTATCACCACCACCGGTACCCCACACCTGGGCAACTACGCCGGTGCCATTCGCCCGGCGATCGTCGCCAGCCAGCAGCCGGGGGCCGACTCGTTCTACTTTTTGGCCGACTACCACGCCCTGATCAAGTGCGATGACCCGCTGCGCATTCAGCGCTCGCGTCTGGAAATCGCTGCTACCTGGCTGGCCGGCGGCCTCGACCCGGACAAGGTGACCTTCTATCGTCAGTCCGATATTCCCGAGATCCCCGAGCTGACCTGGCTGCTCACCTGCGTTGCGGCCAAGGGCCTGCTCAACCGTGCGCACGCCTACAAGGCTTCGGTGGACAAGAACCTCGAGAATGGCGAAGACCCGGACGCCGGCGTGACCATGGGCCTTTACAGCTACCCGGTGCTGATGGCGGCGGACATCCTGATGTTCAACGCGCACAAGGTGCCGGTCGGTCGCGACCAGATCCAGCACGTGGAAATGGCCCGTGACATCGGCCAGCGCTTCAACCACCTGTTCGGCCAAGGCAAGGATTTCTTCGCCTTGCCAGAGGCGGTTATCGAAGAAAGTGTGGCGACGTTGCCTGGCCTGGACGGGCGCAAGATGTCCAAGAGCTATGACAACACGATCCCGCTTTTCTCCAGCGCCAAGGACATGAAAGACGCCATTTCGCGCATCGTCACCGACTCGCGTGCACCTGGCGAAGCGAAAGACCCGGACAACGCGCACCTGTTCACCCTGTTCCAGGCCTTCTCGACGCCGGTGCAATGCGCCGAGTTTCGCGAAGAACTGCTGCAGGGCCTGGGCTGGGGCGAGGCCAAGCAGCGCCTGTTCCAGCTGCTTGACGGGCAACTGGCCGAGAAGCGTGAGCACTATCACCAACTGATTTCCCGCCCGTCGGACCTGGAAGACATCCTGCTGGCCGGCGCTGCCAAGGCCCGCAAGACCGCCACGCCGTTCCTCGAACAACTGCGCGAGGCCGTTGGCCTGCGCTCGTTCCGTAGCAGCGTGCAGGCCACTACAGAGGTGAAGAAGAAGGCCGTCAAGAGCGCACGCTTCGTCAGCTTCCGTGACGAGGACGGCAGCTTCCGCTTCCGCCTGTTGGCCGCTGATGGCGAGCAACTGCTGTTGTCTCGCAGCTTCGCCGACGGCAAGAGCGCGGGTGCGGTGAGCAAGCAGTTGCAGCAGGGCGGCGACGCCGATGTGCGTGTCGAAGGCCTGGGCTTCAGCTTGTGGCTGAACGGCGAGCAGGTTGCCGACGGGCCGCAGTTTGCCAGTGCCCAGGCCCGTGACGTGGCCGTTCAAAGCCTGCGTGAGGCCCTGGCGCCGCAGCAGGACTGAGACAGTTTGACGCAAGTCTGATTGCCATTAGGCGGGCCGGTCGCTACAGTGACGGCCCGTTTTTTGTTGCCTCGCTAACGAAATCATGACGCCCCTAGAACGATATCAAGCAGATCTGAAACGTCCCGACTTCTTCCATGATGCGGCGCAGGAAACTGCGGTGCGTCACTTGCAGCGCCTGTACGACGACCTGGTGCACGCGCAGAACAACAAGCCGGGCATGTTCGGCAAGCTGTTCGGCAAGAAGGAGCAGACGCCGGTCAAAGGCCTGTATTTCTGGGGCGGGGTAGGGCGGGGCAAGACCTACTTGGTCGATACCTTCTATGAAGCGCTGCCGTTCAAGCAGAAGATGCGTACGCACTTCCACCGCTTCATGAAGCGCGTTCACGAGGAAATGAAAACCCTCAAGGGCGAGAAGAACCCGCTGACCATCATCGCCAAGCGCTTCAGCGATGAAGCCAAGGTGATCTGTTTCGACGAATTCTTCGTCTCCGACATCACCGATGCCATGATCCTCGGTACTCTGATGGAAGAGCTGTTCAAGAACGGCGTATCGCTGGTGGCGACCTCCAACATCGTCCCCGACGGCCTGTACAAGGATGGCCTGCAGCGTGCGCGCTTCCTGCCGGCCATCGCCATGATCAAGCAGTATACGGACGTGGTGAACGTCGACAGCGGGGTCGACTACCGCCTGCGTCACCTGGAGCAGGCCGAACTGTTCCACTTCCCGCTCGACGAGGCTGCCGAGCAGAGCATGCGTGCGAGCTTCAAGGCGCTGACACCCGAGTGTACCCAGGCCGTCGACAATGACGTGCTGATGATCGAGAACCGCCCGATCCATGCGCTGCGTACCTGTGACGATGTCGCCTGGTTCGACTTCCGCGCCCTGTGCGACGGGCCGCGCAGCCAGAACGACTACATTGAACTGGGCAAGATTTTCCATGCCGTGCTGTTGAGCAACGTCGAGCAGATGGGCGTCACCACCGACGACATCGCCCGGCGCTTCATCAACATGGTGGACGAGTTCTACGACCGCAACGTCAAGCTGATCATTTCGGCCGAGGTAGAGCTGAAGGATTTGTACACCGGTGGGCGCCTGAGCTTCGAGTTCCAGCGCACCTTGAGCCGGTTGCTGGAGATGCAGTCGCACGAATTCCTGGCCCGCGCGCACAAGCCCTGAGGTCCTTGCGCTGTAGGAGCGGCCTTGCCGGGGCGCCGGACCGGTCGGAAAGGGGCGCGCAGCGGCCCCGATGTTTTTTGTGGCGCCACAGAACCTGGGGCCGCTGCGCGACCCTTTCCGACCGGTCCGGCGCCCCGGCAAGGCCGCTCCTACAGACGGTCGCTTGGGCTGAATTCAGGCTTCCTGCATAAACTGCTGCCGATACTGGTTCGGCGACAACTCCGTGTGCTGGCGGAACAGCCGCGCAAAGAAACTCGCATCGTCATAGCCGACTTCATAGCTGATGGTCTTGATGCTCTTGCGTGTGCTCGACAGCAACCCCTTGGCTGTTTCTATCCGTAGCCGCTGCAGGTAGTGCAGCGGCTTGTCGCCGGTCGCGCCCTGGAAGCGCCGCATGAAGTTGCGGATGCTCATGCCATGGTTGCGGGCCACATCCTCGAAGCGGAACTTGTCGGCGAAGTGCTCCTCGAGCCAGTGTTGAATCTGCAGGATGATCAGGTCCTGGTGCAGCTTCTGCCCACCGAAACCCATGCGCCCAGGGGTGTAGTTGCGCTGCACTTCGTAGAGGATGTCACGGGCCACGGCGCGGGCCACGTTGGCCCCGCAGAAGCGTTCGATCAGGTAGATGTACAGGTCGCAGGCCGAGGTGGTGCCGCCGGCGCAGTAAAGGTTGTCGGCGTCGGTCAGGTGCTTGTCCTGGTTCAGCCGGATCTTCGGGTAGCGCTCGGCGAAGCTGGTGAAGAAGCGCCAGTAGGTGGTCGCCTCCTTGCCGTCGAGCAGGCCGGACTCGGCCAGCCAGAATACCCCGCTGGCTTCAGCGCAGAGTACGGCGCCGCGGGCATGTTGCTCGCGCAACCAGGGCAGCACTTGCGGATAACGTTGCAGCAGGTTGTCGAAGTCTTCCCAGAAGGCTGGGAGGATGATCACATCGGCGTCGTCCAGGCCGCCATCGACCGGCAGCTGCACATTGCTGAAACTGTCCACCGGCCGGCCGTCGGGGCTCACCAGGCAGATCTCGAACATGGGCTGCAGGCCCAGGCCCAGCTGTTTGCTGTAGCGCAGGCTGGCGAGGTGGAAAAAGTCCTTGGCTTGCATCAAGGTCGAAGCGAACACCTTGTCAATGGCCAGGATGCTGACGCGCCGCAATGACGCGGAGGGTTGGGTAAACATCATTGTCATTGTTCTTATAGGGTAGAGTGGTCAATCACCGGCTGGATCGTCTTATGTTTTTTGTCGAGCTGCAAGCTTCAAGCTGCAAGCGGCAAGAAAAAAGCAGAGGCTGCGACACCGCTCTGCTTTTTCTTGCAGCTTTGTTCAAGGTGCCGGGTTGGGCTGCTCCTGATGAACGGCCTCGATCGCCGCCAGCAGCTCATCACTCAGGTTCAGCTCCAGGCTTTTGAGGTTGCTCTGAAGTTGTACCAGGTCAGTGGCACCGATGATGTTGCTGGTCACGAAGGGCTGGCGGGTGACGAATGCCAGGGCCATTTGTGCCGGGTCCAGCCCGTGTGCCTGGGCCAGTTGCACATAGCGGCTGCAGGCCGCCACGGTCTGCGGGTTGGAGTAGCGGGCGAAGCGGCTGAACAGGGTCAGGCGGCCTTTTTCCGGCCGGGCGCCGTTCTCGTATTTACCCGACAGCATGCCGAAGGCCAGCGGCGAGTAGGCCAGCAGGCCACACTGCTCGCGGATGGCCACTTCCGCCAGGCCCACCTCGAAGCTGCGGTTGAGCAGGTTGTACGGGTTCTGGATCGACACCGCCCGGGGCCAGCCGCGGGTTTCGGCCAGGTGCAGGAACTTCATGGTGCCCCACGGCGTTTCGTTGGAAAGGCCAATGTGGCGGATCTTGCCTGCCCGCACCTGCTCGTCGAGCACCTCGAGGGTTTCTTCCAGGGGGGTGAACAGGTCATGCGGCAGGTGCTGGTAACCCAGCTTGCCGAAGAAGTTGGTGCTGCGCTCCGGCCAGTGCAGCTGATACAGGTCGATACGGTCGGTTTGCAGGCGCTCAAGGCTCGCATCCAGCGCCGCCACGATGTGCTGGCGGTTGTGCTTGAGCTGGCCGTCGCGGATGTGGCTGATACCGTTGCCGGGGCCGGCGACCTTGCTGGCGAGAATCCAGTCATCACGGTCGCCGTGCTGGCGGAACCAGTTGCCGATGATGCGCTCGGTGGCGGCATAGGTCTCGGGGCGTGGCGGCACCGGATACATTTCGGCGGTGTCGATAAAATTGACCCCGCTGGTTTTGGCCAGTTTGATCTGGGCGAAGGCCTCGGCCTCGTCGTTCTGCTCGCCCCAGGTCATGGTGCCCAGGCACAGGGCGCTGACATCGAGATCGGTACGGCCGAGCTTGCGGTATTCCATCGGGAAAACACTCCTTGGCAAAGACACCCATAAAAGCAGGTTGAAATTTTTCGCGCAATCTGGATAATTCGGCCCCTCTCCGTGTGGCGGAAGTGATGCACCACCACGCAGGAAGAACCCCGTCGAACATTGGCGTGCCCGACCCGAGCCCCCAAAAGCGTCTGTGTTCGGCTGCGCGCTTGCCCTTGGCAAGCTGTGCACTATCCAGTAAGATTCGCCGTCTATTTTTCGCTGGGCGGCCTCTGAGGCTTTAGAGAATGAAAACTTTTACTGCTAAACCGGAAACAGTAAAGCGCGAGTGGTTCGTAGTCGACGCCGCTGGCCAGACCCTGGGTCGTCTGGCTACCGAAATCGCTAGCCGTCTGCGTGGCAAGCACAAACCAGAATACACTCCTCACGTTGACACCGGCGACTACATCGTCGTCATCAACGCCGAGCAAATCCGTGTAACTGGCGCCAAGTCTTCCGACAAGATGTACTACTCCCACTCCGGCTTCCCGGGCGGTATCAAGGAAATCAACTTCGAGAAGTTGATCGCCAAGGCCCCTGAGCGTGTTATCGAAACCGCGGTCAAAGGCATGCTGCCGAAGAACCCGCTGGGTCGCGACATGTACCGTAAGCTGAAAGTGTACGCGGGTGCTGCTCACCCACACACTGCTCAGCAGCCTCAAGAACTGAAGATCTAACGGGATAGTTCATTATGTCGGCGACTCAAAATTACGGCACTGGCCGTCGCAAGACCGCAACCGCTCGCGTTTTCCTGCGTCCGGGTACTGGTAACATCTCCATCAACAACCGTCCTCTGGACACCTTCTTCGGCCGCGAAACCGCTCGTATGGTTGTTCGCCAGCCGCTGGAGCTGACCGAGACCACCGCGAAGTTCGACATCTACGTCACCGTTGCCGGTGGTGGTGTCAGCGGTCAAGCCGGTGCGATCCGTCACGGTATCACCCGCGCTCTGATGGAATACGACGAAACCCTGCGTGGCGCTCTGCGTCGTGCTGGCTACGTCACCCGCGACGCTCGTGAAGTCGAGCGTAAGAAAGTGGGTCTGCGTAAAGCGCGTAAGCGTCCTCAGTACTCCAAGCGTTAATACCGCTTCGGCAGTCGAAAAAAGCCCGGTTCTTTGGAACCGGGCTTTTTTTATGGCTTGAACTAACCTGTCAGCATGTCCGTGGTGTCCTGTCGCATAGACGCAGATCAAGCAAAGCGAGGGTTGTAGCCCAGACCTGGGTTAATCACCTTGTCACTGTGTGGATTTGTTTCTTACCATGGCGGCCAATTTGGGGTGCCACAGACATTACCTAAGTACAGGCCTGATCCAACAGGCCAAGCAAGCTGATGGGAGAGGACTGAATGAGCAATGACGGCGTCAACGCAGGCCGGCGCCGCTTCCTCGTAGCCGCGACATCCGTGGTCGGGGCAGCGGGGGCAGTGGGGGCTGCGGTACCGTTCGTGGGGTCATGGTTTCCCAGCGCCAAGGCGAAGGCGGCCGGGGCACCGGTGAAGGTCAACATCGCCAAGGTTGAGCCTGGGCAGCAGATGGTTGCGGAATGGCGTGGCCAGCCTGTGTTCATCGTGCGGCGAACGGATGAGATCCTCGGTAACCTGAAAAAAGTCACTGCCGAGCTCGCCGACCCTGAATCGAAGGCCTCCGTACAGCCGGAGTACGTCGACCCCCAGGTACGCTCGATCAAGCCGGAAATCCTCATTCTCGTGGGCCTGTGCACTCACCTTGGGTGCTCACCGACCTTCCGCCCGGAAGTCGCGCCCGCCGATCTGGGGCCCAAGTGGGTGGGCGGCTATTTCTGCCCCTGCCATGGTTCCCACTACGACCTGGCGGGGCGTGTCTACAAATCGCAGCCAGCGCCTCTCAACCTGCCAGTGCCGCCGCACTCTTACGAGTCGGATGACATCGTCGTCATCGGCGTCGACCAGGAGAAAGCATGATGAGCAAGTTCATGGACTGGATTGATGCTCGCTTCCCCGCCACCAAGATGTGGGAAGAGCACCTGAGCAAGTATTACGCGCCCAAGAACTTCAACTTCCTGTATTTCTTCGGCTCGCTGGCCCTGCTGGTGCTGGTCAACCAGATTGTCACCGGTGTATGGCTGACCATGAGTTTCACGCCCTCGGCGGAGGAGGCCTTCGCTTCGGTCGAGTACATCATGCGTGACGTGGAGTACGGCTGGATCCTGCGCTACCTGCACTCCACCGGTGCTTCGGCGTTCTTTGTCGTGGTCTACCTGCACATGTTCCGCGGCCTGCTCTATGGCTCCTATCAGAAGCCACGTGAACTGGTCTGGCTGTTCGGCATGCTGATCTACCTGGCGCTGATGGCCGAGGCCTTCATGGGCTATCTGCTGCCGTGGGGTCAGATGTCTTACTGGGGGGCGCAGGTGATCATCTCGCTGTTCGGTGCCATTCCGGTGATCGGCGACGATCTCACCCAGTGGATTCGTGGTGACTACCTTATTTCCGGCATTACCCTGAACCGCTTCTTCGCGCTGCACGTCGTGGCCCTGCCGATCGTCATTCTCGGGCTGGTCGTGTTGCACATTCTGGCCCTGCACGAGGTGGGTTCGAACAACCCGGACGGGGTCGATATCAAGAAGAAAAAGGACGAAAACGGCATCCCGCTGGATGGTATTCCGTTCCACCCTTACTACACCGTCAAGGACATTGTCGGCGTGGTGGTGTTCCTGTTCGTGTTCTGTGCGGTAGTGTTCTTCTTCCCGGAAATGGGCGGTTACTTCCTGGAAAAACCCAACTTCGAACAGGCCAATGCGTTCAAGACGCCTGAGCATATTGCGCCGGTCTGGTACTTCACGCCGTTCTACGCGATTCTGCGTGCGGTGCCCGACAAGTTGATGGGCGTAATCGCCATGGGGGCGGCGATCGCCGTGCTGTTCGTATTGCCTTGGCTCGATCGAAGCCCGGTACGCTCCATGCGCTACAAGGGCTGGATCAGCAAGGTCTTCCTGCTGGTGTTCTGCATTTCCTTCGTCATCCTCGGCATTTTGGGGGTGCTGGCACCTACGCCAGGTCGCACGCTGCTGTCGCAGGTGTGCACCGTGCTGTACTTCGCCTACTTCCTGCTGATGCCGTTCTACACAAGGCTTGAGAAGACCAAACCGGTTCCGGAAAGGGTGACTGGCTGATGAAAAAGTTGATTGCAGTATTTTTGCTGGCAGTGATGCCTGCCTTTTCCTTTGCTGCCGGACCGGGGCTGGAGCTGGACAAAGTCGATATCGACCTGACGGACAAGGCTGCGATGCAGGATGGCGCACGGACTTTCGCCAACTATTGCATGGGTTGCCACAGTGCCAAGTTCCAGCGTTACGAGCGCGTAGCCGATGACTTGGGAATACCCCATGAGTTGATGCTGGAGAAGCTGGTATTCACGGGTGCCAAGATCGGCGACCACATGAACATCGGCATGAAGCCCGATGACGCCAAGACCTGGTTCGGTGCTGCGCCACCGGACCTTACCCTGGTTGCCCGGGTGCGTGGTACCGACTGGCTGTACACCTACCTGCGCAGCTTCTATGAGGACAAGTCGCGACCTTACGGGGTTAACAACAAGGTGTTCCCGAATGTCGGTATGCCCAATGTGCTGGTCGGGCTGCAGGGCAATCAGGTGATCGGGTGCAAGCAGGTGCAGATGGTGGTCGATGGCAAGAAGCAATTCGACCCCTTGACCGGCAGCCCTTTGACCCATGAAGCGTGTGACCAGCTGACCATCACGCCGAATTCCGGTACCCTGACGCCTGAGCAGTTCGACGAGAAGGTCAAGAACCTGGTGACCTTCCTGGCCTATTCGGCCAACCCGGTCAAACTGGAAAGCCAGCGCATCGGCACGTATGTGTTGCTGTACCTGGCCTTCTTCTTCGTGTTCGCCTACTTGCTCAAGCGCGAATACTGGAAGGACGTGCACTGATCACGCAGTAGTTTCTGGTAGTTGAACGCGCCCTGGGCGCTCCCTCGTGTATGCGAAGGGGCCTCCAGGGCGCGTTTGCATTTGCAGTTTCACAAGCATCCCCATGCGAGGAGGCGCTACATGGGCGCGACCATCAGGTTAGCCTGCTATTCCGACCCCGCTGACCATTATTCTCATCGGGTACGCCTGGTTCTCGCCGAGAAAGGTGTCAGCGTGCAGATCATCGACGTCGATCCCGGTCGTCTGCCACCCAAGCTGGGTGAAGTGAACCCTTACGGCAGCGTGCCGACCCTGGTCGACCGCGATCTTGCGTTGTATGAATCGACCGTGGTGATGGAATACCTCGAGGAGCGTTATCCGCATCCGCCCCTGATGCCGGTGTATCCGGTGGCGCGTGGTAACAGCCGCTTGTTGATGCATCGCATTCAGCGTGACTGGTGCGCGCTGGCCGATACCGTGCTCGATTCGCGCAGCAGTGATGCCGCTCGTGCCGAGGCGCGCAAGGCACTGCGTGAGAGCCTGACGGGCGTCTCGCCATTGTTCAACGAGTTCGCTTGTTTCATGAGCGATGAGCAAAGCCTGGTCGATTGTTGTCTATTGCCCATACTCTGGCGTTTGCCGGTACTGGGTATCGAATTGCCGCGGCAAGCAAAGCCGCTGCTGGATTATATGGAGCGGCAGTTCGCCCGTGAGCCTTTCCTGGCGAGCCTGTCCTCCGTTGAACGTGAAATGCGCAAGCTTTAAGGAGCCGTTGATGAACTCCAGTCGCCCCTATCTGGTTCGAGCACTGTACGAGTGGATCGTCGACAACGATTGCACGCCCCATATGCTGGTCAATGCCGAATATCCGGCAGTCCAGGTGCCGCAAGGTTTCGCCAGTGACGGCCAGATCGTCCTGAACATTTCCCCAAGTGCCGTGCGCAGCCTGCACATGGACAACGACGCGGTGAGCTTCGAGGGGCGCTTCGGTGGCGTTGCCCACTCGTTGTTCGTGCCGGTCGGCGCGATTCTGGGCATTTATGCCCGGGAGAACGGCCAAGGCATGGTCTTCGAGCTGGAGCCTCCGTTGATGGAGGGTGAAGAGCTGGAAGACGAGGGTGTCGAGCCGGATGATGATGGCCCGCCGGAAGGTGGGGGGCAGCCGCCGCGCCCGAGTGGTCGGCCGAGCCTGAAGGTGGTCAAGTAACAAAAAAGGCGATCCGGTTGGGTCGCCTTTTTCTTTGCAGCACGGTGGTGGTTACAGGTCGCTGATGGTGCGAATCTGGTCACGGTTAACGCGGGTCTGTTTACCGTCGAGCTGCTGGAACTCGTAGAAGCCGGAGTCCTGATCAAACTGTGGTTCGTCAACGGTCTGGAATTCGCGACCGTCGTTCAGGGTGATCAGGCTAGGGGTGGAGCAGCCGGCCAGGGTGGCGAAGGCGCCGATCAACAGGGCGGGCAGCAGAAGCTTTTTCATGCGGTGTTTCCTGAAGTTCTGAAGGTGGAGCCATTAGGATGCCTGTGCCGGTATGCGAGGGCCGGTGCAGGCAAGCGTATCAGTCGATGTACTCGAACAGCTTGACGATCTTTTGCACGCCCGACACGCCCTGTACCACGGCAGTGGCGGAGTTGGCTTCCTGCCGGGTAACCAGGCCTAGCAGGTAGACGATACCGTTCTCGGTGATGACCTTGATGCGTGAGCTGGGCACGGCATTGTCGGTGAGCATCTGGGTCTTGATCTTGGTGGTCAGCCAGGCGTCGTTATTGCGCGCAAGGATGGAGGAGGGTTGCATCACCTGCAGCTCGTTATGCACCCGCTTGACCCGCTGCACCTGGCTGGCAGTCTGCTCGGCCAGGCTCTTCAGGTCGGCGCGCGGGGTTTGGCCGGCGAGCAGGACAATGCCGTTGTAGCTGCTGACGACAATGTGCGAACCCTTGTCCAGATCAGGGTTGGCCTTGGAGATGTTTACAGCGGCCTTGGTTTCGATCAGCGAGTCGTCGATCTTGCTGCCGATGGTGCGAGTGCCGCGATCATCCTCGATCGGCGAATTGCGGGTCGAGGTCAGTACCGAGCTGCAGCCGGTGACGCTCAGGCACAGGGTCAGGGCCATCAGGCCGAGGCGCTTGGGGATCATTCTTCACTCCCGAACAGTTGGCTGTCGATCAGATCACACAGGCAGTGGATCGCCAGCAGGTGGACTTCCTGGATGCGTGCAGTGACCGTCGAGGGTACGCGGATCTCCACGTCCTCGGGCAACAGCAGCGAAGCCATGCCGCCACCGTCACGCCCGGTCAATGCTACGACAATCATTTCGCGATCATGTGCCGCCTGGATCGCTTGAATCACGTTTGCCGAGTTGCCGCTGGTCGAAATCGCCAGCAGGACGTCGCCGGGCTGGCCCAAGGCGCGAATCTGCTTGGAAAAGATTTCGTTGTAGCTGTAGTCGTTGGCAATCGAGGTCAGTGTCGAGCTGTCGGTGGTCAAAGCGATTGCCGGCAGGCTCGGACGCTCGCGCTCAAAGCGGTTGAGCAGCTCCGAAGAGAAATGCTGGGCGTCGCCGGCCGAGCCGCCGTTGCCGCAGGCGAGCATCTTGCCCTCGTTGAGCAGCGCATTGACCATGACCAGGCTGGCCTGCTCGATGTGCGGTGCCAGGATGTCCATTGCCTGTTGCTTGGTATCGATGCTGGCCTGGAACAGCCGGCGAATTCGGGATTGCATGTCCATCTGGTGACCTTAAGTGGGGCGGTGGCCTTTGCTACGCGCAACAGGGACCAGCCCGCGAAACATAGAGCAAAAATAGGGGAGTGGGTTCAGCATTCGAAGGCGTTTTTCAGCCATTGAAGCGGCCTGCCTGCATGGTGGCTACCCTGCAAGGCGACAACATCGAAGCGGCAAGGGTGGTTGGCCCAGCAAGACTCCTTCAGCAGAAAAAGGCTGGCGGCATGCACCAGCCGCTTCTGCTTGCGCCCGTCGATACTGCCAAGGGCGCCACCGAAGCCCGCGTGCAACCGATAGCGGACTTCGACGAATACTACTGTATCGGTGTCGAGCATGACCAGATCAAGCTCGCCGCCTTTGCATCGCCAATTGCGCGTCAGCAGTTGCAGGCCTTGCCCTTGAAGAAACTCAAGGGCTTGGTTCTCTGCGGCATGGCCGGCGCTGGTTGGTGATGCTTGGGGCATTAGCGGATGGTATCGGGCAGGCGTTTGACCTGGCCGCCAGAGAATTCAGCCCACGGCAGCTGGCGCTCGATGCGCTGGCTGGCGCTCATGCTCAGGCTGCCGGAAAGGCCCTGTACACGGTTGTCCGGCAATGCTTTGAGCTGACCCAGGCGTGGTGCCAGGCTATAGGCGTCTACACCCATCGCATACAGGCGGCCGAGACTGCCAGCGGCTTGTGGCCACTGCTGAACCACCTGCTGGCGCAGGCTGTTGGTGGTGTCGAGCAGCCACGGGGTTTCGCAGAAGCGAATGCCGTTCATGTCTTTGTACTGGTTGACGTCACCGCTGGCGCTGTAAAGGTTCGAGGTGGCGTAGACCGGAACGTCGCCAGCGTACTGGAAGTTCAGGGTCGGTTTGATCTGCTGCGCCTGTTGCGGGGTCGAGGCGAGGAAGATGAAGTCGATGTCCTGGCGACGCGATGGTTGTGCGGCAATGGTGCCGCCCACGGTGCTCTGCAGGCTCTGTGCGCGGCCTTCGCTCTGGCGCAGCTGGAACAGGTTGGCGATCTGCTGGGCCAGGGCGACCGGCTGGGCGATGCGTTCGGCGGCGATGATGGTGCCGCCATTGCCTTCCCAGTCTTGGCGGAACGCGGCAAGCACGCGGTCGCCCCATTCACCGCTCGGCACCAGGGCCACCGCGCGAACCATGCCGTCGGCGCGGGCGCGGCGCGAGACTTCGCGGGCTTCGTCTTCGGCCGCCAGGCCGAACTGGAAAAGCTGTGGCGGGGCGTTCTGGCCGGCGTCGGCGTAATTCAGGGCGAGAGTCGTGATAGGCAGCTGCGCATTGGCGGCCAGTTTTTTTACCAGCGCTTTTTCCAGCGGGCCGACTACCAGTTGCACGCCATCGGCCTGGGCCTGACGATAGAAGTCGTCCAGCGAGCCGATGCGTGAGCTGTCGTACACCTGTACGGCCGGCGCTTGCTGGCCAGCCTGCTGGGCCTGGAAGTGCGCGGCCATGAAGCCGTCACGCAGGGCGCGGGCGACACCGGCAAGCGGGCCTTCCTGGGGCAGCAGCAGACCGATCTTGGTCAGCGGCTGGCTTGCCAGTTCCTTGAGCTTGACCAAGGCCGATGGCAGTTGCTGTGCCGCGGGGTGGTCGGGGTGCTGCTTGCGCCAGGTTTCGATGGCGGCCTGCTGCTGCTCCAGGGTGCCGGCGCTTTTCACGGCCAGGGCCAGGCTGGTCCAGCCGGCCAGGGTCTGGTCGCCGGCGGGCTGCTGCAGTTGCTCTGCCGGCAGCGAGGCGACCAGGGCCCAGATCGCGTCATTGTTGGCGCTGGCAGCCTGGCCGCTGAGCAGTGGGCCCAGCATTACGCGCTGTTGTGCAGCGGCCAGGGCCTGGCCGTCGGCTTCAAGGGCGGCGGCGTGGACGCCATAGGTGCGCACCTGCTGCTCTGCCGGCAATTGGGCGAGGTGCTGCAGGCTGCTGTGCGAGAGGGCGCTGAGGGCGGCTTTGGGCTGGTTGCGGCTCATGGCCAGTTCGGCGCCAAGTGTGGCGGCGAAGATTTGTTGGGCGGGCTTGAGCGTATCCATGGGGACCTGCTCGAGAATGCGTGCGGCGCGCGGGTAATCCTTCTGCTTGTAAGCCAGGTCGGCAGCGCTCAGGCGCAGCAGGGCGGCATCTTCGGCAGACGTGCTGGCCGCCGCTTTTTCGAGCAGTTGCTCGATGCTGGCGTCCGGCGTGCGTGGCAGCTCTCCGAGGCTGGATGAGGGCGAGCTGGCGCAGGCTGCCAGCAGGGCAGCGAGGCAGAGGGCTGTGAGCAGCCGCAGGCAAGCGATCATGTAAAGGTCCTGTTACTCGATCAAGTTGGCCGGCAATTGTACCCAAGCGTTGGCCGGGGCGCGATGTTGCTGAACGGGAACCTTCACTATAGGTGTACTTGACGTGGCCGCAGGTGAAGTTCTTTGCGCCCTGTTACCGGCGCTCGGGCTACAATGGCGCCTTTGATCCGAAAGGCAGGTGTGCGCAGTGACTGATGTGGCAGGGGCTTCGAAATCCACCGTGGGGACGCTGTATGTGGTCGCAACCCCCATTGGCAACCTCGACGACATGAGCGCCAGGGCATTGAAGGTGCTGGCCAACGTCGCCTTGATCGCTGCCGAGGACACCCGGCACTCGATCCGCCTGCTGCAGCATTTCGGCATCGATACGCCGCTAGCAGCCTGTCACGAGCACAATGAGCGGGACGAAGGCGGGCGATTCATCACCAAGCTGTTGGCCGGTGAGGATGTGGCGTTGGTTTCCGATGCCGGTACACCGTTGATTTCCGATCCTGGCTACCACCTGGTGCGTCAGGCGCGAGCCGCAGGTGTCGATGTGGTGCCTGTGCCTGGCGCCTGCGCGCTGATCGCCGCGCTTTCGGCGGCCGGGCTGCCCTCCGATCGGTTCATTTTCGAAGGTTTCCTCCCCGCCAAAAGCGCCGGTCGCCGTGGCCGGCTCGAGCAGGTGAAGGAAGAGCCGCGCACGTTGATTTTCTACGAAGCGCCTCATCGTATTCTTGAGTGTCTGGAGGATATGAAGCTGGTGTTCGGTGCCGAGCGCCCGGCGTTGCTCGCACGTGAGCTGACCAAAACCTTCGAGACCCTCAAAGGGTTGCCGCTCGCAGAGTTGTGCGAGTTCGTGGCGGGTGACAGTAACCAGCAGCGCGGCGAGTGCGTGGTGTTGGTCGGTGGCTGGAGTGCGCCGGAAGGTGAGGCGGCGATCAGTGTCCAAGCGCAGCGTGTGCTGGACCTGCTGCTGGCCGAGTTGCCGCTCAAGCGTGCGGCGGCCTTGGCGGCCGAGATCACCGGTGTGCGCAAGAACCTGTTGTATCAGGCGGCACTGGAAAAGCAGAAACCGCAGTAGTGGCAATTTGATATAGTTGCGGTATTGCTTGTTCTTGAGCGCAGCTGCCGTTAACCTTGGCGCCGGAGAGTCGATCGGACAGTCGCTGCCTGCTTTTGTTCCGCAACTTTTGTTGCGTAACGGCGGGGGGAGGAAAGTCCGGGCTCCATAGGGCAGAGTGCCAGGTAACGCCTGGGAGGCGCGAGCCTACGGAAAGTGCCACAGAAAATAACCGCCTAAGCACTTCGGTGCCGGTAAGGGTGAAAAGGTGCGGTAAGAGCGCACCGCACGTCTGGCAACAGTTCGTGGCTAGGTAAACCCCACTCGGAGCAAGACCAAATAGGGTTCCATCAGGCGTGGCCCGCGTCGGAACCGGGTAGGTTGCTAGAGGCGTCCAGTGATGGCCGTCGTAGAGGAATGACTGTCCTCGACAAAACCCGGCTTACAGATCGACTCTCCACCTCTCCTCCCTTCTGCTCGATCGATAGCAGAGCGCGTTTGTAATACCGAAAAGATCTTACTCTTAATAAATCACTTTAAGTTCAAACGGTATCCGTTTGAGTGGGTTTGATTTTTCACGTTTTTTTTTGCCCCCAGTACTCCTTCCTTCTTCCTTTATTGAGCTAAATCTCGGTCCTGTAAGGGTTTTCCCTATGAACGCGCCTTGACGGTGCAGCGGACGGATTCCTATAGTGTGCGCAAGTGGCAGAAAGTGGGATGAAGTGGGTTTTCTGGCACAAAAAAGCTACCATTGTGGGGAATCGCAGCCGTGTTCCGCGGAGCCAACGCCGTCAGCCTCGATGCAAAGGGCCGTCTCGCCATGCCGAGCCGGTACCGTGACGAGCTCGATTCGCGTTGCAATGGTCAGCTGATCGTGACCATCGACGCCGTCGACCCCTGCTTGTGTGTTTATCCCCTCGATGAGTGGGAGCAGATTGAAGCCAAGTTGCGTGCCTTGCCGTCGTTGCGTGAGGAAAACCGCCGCCTGCAGCGTTTGCTGATCGGTAATGCGGTGGACCTGGAGCTCGACGGCAGTGGCCGTTTCCTGGTACCGCCCCGCCTGCGGGAGTACGCCAAGCTGGACAAGAAGGCGATGCTGGTGGGGCAGTTGAACAAATTCCAGCTGTGGGATGAGGATGCCTGGAACGCAGTTTCGGCAGCCGACCTTGCAGCTATCCAACAACCGGGCGCCATGCCCGACGATTTACGTGACCTGATCCTGTGACCATAGATAGCGGCTTCAACCACATCACCGTCCTGCTCGACGAAGCTGTCGAGGCATTGGCCCTGCGCGCCGACGGTTGCTATCTCGACGGCACCTTCGGCCGCGGCGGGCACAGCCGTCTGATCCTCAGCAAGCTCGGGCCGCAAGGGCGGCTGCTGGGCTTCGACAAAGATCCTCAAGCGATTGCCACGGGGCAAGCGCTGGCGGCCGAAGACGGCCGCTTTGTCATTGTGCAGCGCAGTTTTGCCGAACTGGGCGCGGAAGTGGCCGAGCGCGGGCTGGCTGGCAAGGTCAGCGGTATCCTGCTTGATCTGGGCGTGTCCTCGCCCCAGCTGGACGACCCCGAGCGCGGTTTCAGTTTCCTCAATGACGGCCCGCTGGACATGCGCATGAACCCCGACCAGGGCATCAGTGCTGCCGAGTTCATCGCCACCGCGCCGGTTGAGGAAATTGCCCGCGTTTTCAAAGAGTACGGCGAGGAGCGTTTTGCCGGGCGCATGGCGCGTGCCGTGGTAGAGCGCCGCGAAAAGCAGCCGTTCACGCGTACTGCGGACTTGGCCGAAGTGCTCAAGGTCGCCAACCCTGCCTGGGAAAAAGGTAAAAATCCGGCTACCCGTGCCTTCCAGGGCCTGCGCATTCACGTCAACAACGAGTTGGGCGACCTTGAGGCCGGCCTTGAGGCTGCGCTCGATGCGCTGGAAGTCGGCGGCCGTCTGGCGGTGATCAGCTTCCACTCGCTGGAAGACCGTATCGTCAAGCTGTTCATGCGCAAACTGGTCAAGGGTGAAGCGGACAACCTGCCGCGCAACCTGCCGGTTCAGCACAAGGTCTTCGAGCCGAAAATCCGTCTGATCGGCAAGGCCCAGTTTGCTTCCGAAGCCGAGCTCAAGGCCAACCCGCGGTCGCGCAGCGCCGTGATGCGGGTGGCGGAGAAGCTTCGGTGAGCCGGCTATTTGCCAAACCTTTGCCAGGCGGAAGCTTCCTGATGCTTCTGCTGTTCGTTGGCGTGCTTGTTTCGGCCATTGCCGTATCGTACAGCGCCCACTGGAATCGCCAGTTGCTCAACACCCTGTACGGCGAGTTGAATGAGCGCGACAAGGCCCAGGCCGAGTGGGGCCGGCTGATCCTCGAACAAAGCACCTGGACCGCTGCCAGCCGCATCGAGAACCTGGCTTCCGAGCAGCTGAAGATGCACGTGCCTGCCGCCGACGAAGTACGGATGGTGGCGCCATGATGAAGCTCGAAGGCGCGCTCTACCCCTGGCGCTTCCGCGTGGTGATCGGCTTGCTGGCGTTGATGGTCGGTGCCATCTGCTGGCGCATCATCGACCTGCAGGTTGTCGACCGTGACTTCCTCAAGGGCCAGGGCGATGCCCGCAGCCTGCGTCATATCCCTATTCCGGCACACCGTGGTCTGATTACCGATCGCAATGGTGAGCCTCTGGCCGTCAGTACGCCTGTCACCACCTTGTGGGCCAACCCCAAGGAAATGCAAGCCTCCAAGGAGCGCTGGCCGCAACTGGCCGCAGCACTGGGGCAAAACGCCCAACAGCTGAGCGAGCGCCTGACCCAGCAGGCCAGCAAAGAATTCATCTACCTGGTCCGCGGCCTGACCCCGGAGCAGGGGCAGCATGTGCTCGACCTGAAAGTGCCGGGTGTATACGGCCTTGAAGAATTCCGCCGCTTCTATCCCGCCGGTGATGTCACCGCGCACATGGTCGGTTTCACCGACCTGGATGACCATGGCCGCGAAGGGGTGGAACTGGCCTACGATGAATGGCTGGCCGGGGTGCCCGGCAAGCGGCAAGTGATCAAGGACCGGCGCGGCCGCTTGATCAAGGACATTCAGGTAACCAAGAACGCCAAGGCCGGCAAGACCTTGGCGTTGTCCATCGACCTGCGCCTGCAATACCTGGCCACTCGCGAACTGCGTAACGCAATCGCCGAACAGGACGCCAAGGCCGGCAGCCTGGTGATCATGGATGTCAAGACCGGTGAGGTCCTGGCGATGGTCAACCAGCCGACCTACAACCCGAACAACCGTCGCACCATGTTCCCGGCGGCGATGCGTAACCGGGCGATCATTGACGTGTTCGAGCCAGGCTCCACGGTCAAACCGATCTCCATGAGCGCCGCATTGGAGAGTGGGCGCTGGAAGCCCACCGACAAGGTCGAGGTGTACCCGGGCAGCTTGCAGATCGGCCGCTACACCATCAAGGACGTGTCCAGGAGCGAGGGGCCGATCCTCGACCTGACCGGCATCCTGATCAACTCCAGTAACGTCGGCATGAGCAAGATCGCCTTCGATATCGGCGGCGAAGCCATCTACCGGGTCATGTCCCAGGTCGGCCTTGGCCAGTACACCGGCCTTGGGTTCCCGGGTGAGCGCGTTGGCAACCTGCCCAACCATCGCGAGTGGCGCAAGGCCGAAACCGCGACCTTGTCCTATGGCTACGGCGTCTCGGTTACCGCCCTGCAGCTGGTGCATGCCTACGCGGCGCTGGCCAACGACGGCAAGATGGTGCCGCTGTCGATCCTCAAGGTCGACAAGGCGCCCGAGGCAGTCCAGGCCATTCCAAAGGACACTGCCGAGACCGTGCAAGGCATGTTGCAGCAAGTGATCGAGGCGCCGCGCGGGGTATTCCGTGCCCAGGTGCCGTTCTATCACGTGGCCGGCAAGTCCGGTACCGCACGTAAAGCCACAGTTGGCGCCAAGGGCTACACCGAAAACGCCTACCGCTCGCTGTTCGCCGGCTTCGGCCCGATGAGCGACCCGCGTTACGCCATTGTCGTGGTCATCGACGAGCCGAGGAAAGGCGGTTATTTCGGTGGTCTGGTATCGGCGCCGGTGTTCAGCAACGTCATGTCGGGCACCCTGCGGCTGATGAATGTGCCGCCAGACAACCTGCCACCGCCTGCCGACCCGCAACAAGTCAATGCAGTACCCGCCAAGGGAGGGCGTGGATGATGACAATGCCACTGAGCAAGCTTTTCGCCCACGCCAGTCGCGACCCGCTGATCCGTGAGCTGACCCTGGACAGCCGTGCTGTGCGCGCAGGTGACCTGTTCCTGGCCGTGCCGGGGGCCAAGGTCGATGGCCGTGACCATATCAGCGACGCGCTGGCCCGTGGTGCCGCCGCAGTCGCTTACGAACAGCAGGGCACCCATGTGCTGCCGATCACCGATGTGCCGCTGATCCCGGTCAAAGGCCTGATCGCCCAGCTGTCGGATATTGCCGGCCGCTTCTATGGCGAGCCGAGCCGTCAGCTGAACCTGGTCGGGGTTACCGGCACCAACGGCAAGACCAGCGTCACTCAGCTGGTGGCCCAGGCGCTCGATGCACTTGGCCAGCGGTGCGGCCTGATCGGCACCCTGGGTACCGGGTTTCATGGTGAGTTGCAGAGCGGTCGGTTGACCACGCCAGACCCGATTGCGGTGCAGTCGACCCTTTATGATCTGAAAAAGGCTGGCGCCAAGGCTGTGGCGATGGAAGTATCCTCGCACGCCCTGGAACAGGGTCGTGTTGCTGCGCTGGAATTCGATATCGCGGTGATGACCAACCTGTCCCGTGATCATCTGGACTATCACGGCAGCATGGAGGCCTATGAGGCCGCGAAGGCCAAGCTTTTCGCCTGGCCTGGCCTGCGTTGCCAGGTGGTCAACCTGGATGACGGATTCGGGCGTCGCCTGGCGGCTGATTTTGCCCGTCGTCCGAGTGTCGATCATATCGAGACCCGTTTGCTCAGCTATAGCCTGGAAAACTCCGACGCTTCCTTGTATTGCCGTGAAGCCAAATTCGACGACGATGGCGTACGCGCCATCATCGTCACTGCCCAGGGTGAGCGCACCTTGCGCAGCCAGCTGCTGGGCCGCTTCAACTTGAGCAACATGCTCGCGGCCGTGGCCACTCTGATGGCTCTGGATTATTCGCTGGATGAAATCCTCAAGGTCACCCCGCAATTGCAGGGCCCGGTGGGCCGCATGCAGCGCCTTGGCGGTGGTGAGAAGCCGCTGGTGGTGGTCGACTACGCGCACACTCCTGACGCCCTGGAAAAAGTACTCCAGGCCCTGCGCCCGCACGCCCACGGCCAATTGCTGTGCCTGTTCGGTTGTGGCGGCGATCGCGATCGTGGCAAGCGTCCGCTGATGGCCGAGGTGGCCGAGCGCCTGGCTGACCGTGTACTGGTCACTGACGATAACCCACGTACCGAAGACCCGCAGGCCATCTTCAACGACATTCGCCCTGGTTTTGCCCGGCCCGCCGAGGTCGAGTTCATCGCTGGCCGTGGCGAGGCCATTGCACACCTGATCGCTTCTGCTGCCGCCTCGGACGTCATCGTCCTGGCCGGCAAGGGGCACGAGGATTACCAGGAAATCAATGGCCAGCGCCATGACTTCTCCGACTTGGTCGAAGCCGAAAAGGCACTTGCAGCCTGGGAGGCTCCACATGCTTAAGCCCATGACACTCAGCCAGCTGACCGCAGCACTGAGCGCTCGCCTGGTCGGCGCAGACGCCAGCTTCAGCGGTGTCAGCATCGACAGCCGCAGCGTCGGCGCCGGGCAGTTGTTCGTCGCCCTGGCGGGGCCGCGTTTCGATGGCCACGACTACCTGGCCGATGTGCAGGCCAAGGGGGCTGTGGCAGCGCTGGTGGAGCGTGAAGTGGCCGATGTCGACCTGCCGCAACTGGTGGTTGCCGACAGTCGTCTGGCCCTCGGCCAGCTTGGTGCGCTGAACCGTGCCGGCTACGACAAACCTGTGGTAGCGATCACCGGCTCCAGCGGCAAGACCACGGTCAAAGAGATGCTTGCCTGCATCCTGCGTACCCGTGGCCCTGTTCATGCCACCCGTGGCAACCTGAACAACGACCTGGGTGCACCGCTGACCCTGCTGGAAATTGCCCCGCAGCACAGCGCCGCCGTCATTGAGCTGGGCGCTTCGCGCATTGGCGAGATCCGCTATACCGTGGGCCTCACCCAGCCACAGGTGGTCATCATCAACAACGCAGGTACTGCCCACGTCGGCGAGTTCGGCGGGCCAGAGAAGATCGTTGAAGCCAAGGGCGAGATTCTCGAAGGGCTGGGCGAGGGTGGCACGGCCATCCTCAACCTGGACGACAAGGCCTTTGCCATCTGGAAGGCGCGTGCGGGTGCGCACAAGGTCATCAGCTTTGCCCGCAGCGACGCCCGCGCCGACTTCCATGCCACCGACATCGGGCGCGACGCGCGGGGTTGCCCGTCGTTCACACTGCATGGCGCCGGCGCATCGGTGGCCGTGCAGCTCAATGTGCTCGGTGAGCATAACGTCAGCAACGCCTTGGCCGCCGCCGCCGCCGCCCATGCCGTTGGTCTGAGCCTGAGCGGCATTGCCGCCGGCCTGAACGCCATGCAGCCGGTCAAGGGCCGTACCGTGGCGCAAATCGCCCCGAATGGCGTGCGCGTGATCGATGACAGTTACAACGCAAATCCCACCTCGATGTGCGCGGCCATTGATATACTCGCCGGCTTTTCCGGTCGCACCGTTCTGGTGCTGGGGGATATCGGCGAGCTGGGGCAGTGGGCCGAAGAAGGCCACCGTCAGGTGGGCGATTACGCGCGCGGTAAGGTCGATGCCCTGTATGCAGTGGGTACCAACATGACACATGCGGTCAAGGCGTTCGGCGCCAATGGCCGTCATTTCGCAACTCAAGCTGAGCTGATCGAGGCCGTTCGTGCCGAAACTGCCAGCAACACCACTATCTTGATCAAGGGCTCGCGCAGCGCTGCGATGGAAAACGTCGTGGCTGCATTGTGCGGTGCCAGCGGGGAGAAACATTAATGCTGCTGCTGTTGGCTGAGTATCTGCAACAGTTCCACAAAGGCTTCGCGGTCTTCCAGTACCTGTCCCTGCGCGGGATCCTTGGCGTACTGACCGCGTTGTCGCTGGCGCTGTGGCTGGGCCCGTGGATGATCCGTACCCTGCAGATCCGCCAGATCGGTCAGGCCGTCCGTAATGACGGCCCGCAATCGCACTTGTCCAAATCCGGCACGCCAACCATGGGTGGTGCCTTGATCCTGTCCGCCATCGGCATCAGCACCCTGCTGTGGGCCGACCTGTCGAACCGCTATGTGTGGACGGTACTGATCGTCACGCTGCTGTTCGGCGCCATCGGATGGGTCGACGACTACCGCAAGGTGATCGAAAAGAACTCGCGCGGCCTGCCTAGCCGCTGGAAGTACTTCTGGCAGTCGGTGTTCGGCCTGACGGCGGCGATCTTCCTGTACCAGACGGCCCCGACCACTGTCGAAACCACCCTGATCGTGCCGTTCCTCAAGGACGTCACCATCCCGCTGGGCATCGGCTTCGTCGTCCTCACCTACTTCGTCATCGTCGGGTCGAGCAATGCGGTCAACCTGACCGATGGCCTCGATGGCCTGGCGATCATGCCGACGGTGATGGTTGGCGGTGCGCTGGGCATCTTCTGCTACCTGTCGGGTAACGTGAAGTTCGCTGAGTACTTGCTCATTCCTTATGTGCCGGGTTCAGGTGAGCTCATCGTGTTCTGCGGCGCGCTGATCGGCGCCGGCCTGGGCTTTTTGTGGTTCAACACCTATCCGGCCCAGGTGTTCATGGGTGACGTCGGCGCGCTGGCGCTGGGCGCTGCACTGGGCACCATCGCCGTAATCGTGCGCCAGGAAATCGTGCTGTTCATCATGGGCGGCATCTTCGTGATGGAAACCCTGTCGGTGGTGATCCAGGTGGCTTCCTTCAAGCTGACCGGCAAGCGCGTGTTCCGCATGGCACCGATCCACCACCACTTTGAACTCAAGGGTTGGCCTGAACCACGGGTGATTGTCCGTTTCTGGATCATCACCGTGATTCTGGTGCTGATCGGCCTTGCAACCCTGAAACTGAGGTAGACGAGCGTGTCACTGATCGCTTCCGACCAATTCCGCATCGTTGTCGGCCTCGGCAAGAGCGGCATGTCCCTGGTTCGCTTCCTGGCGAACCAGGGCATTGCCTTTGCGGTCGCCGACACCCGCGAGCAACCGCCGGAACTGGACACCCTGCGCCGTGATTACCCGCAGGTGGAAGTACGCTGTGGTGAACTGGACGTGGACTTCCTGTGCCGCGCCAACGAGTTGTATGTGAGCCCAGGCCTGGCACTGGCCACGCCGGCCCTGCAGCAGGCGGCGGCGCGTGGCGTGAAGCTGTCCGGTGACATCGAACTGTTCGCCCGCCATGCCAAGGCGCCGATCGTGGCGATCAGTGGCTCCAATGCGAAAAGCACGGTAACCACCCTGGTCGGCGAGATGGCCGCCAAGGCCGGCAAGCGCGTGGCCGTCGGCGGCAACCTGGGTACACCGGCCCTGGACCTGCTCAGTGATGATGTCGAGTTGTATGTCATGGAGCTGTCGAGCTTCCAGCTGGAAACCACCGACCAGCTCAATGCCGAAGTTGCCACGGTGCTGAACATCAGCGAAGACCACATGGACCGCTACAGCGGCCTGCCGGCCTATCACCTGGCCAAGCACCGGATATTCCGTGGCGCCCGCCAAGTGGTGGTGAACCGCCAGGATGCCCTGAGCCGGCCGTTGCCGGTCGAAAATCGCCCGTGCTGGAGCTTTGGCCTGAATCAGCCGGACTTCAAGGCCTTCGGCTTGCGTGAAGTCGAGGGCGAGAAGTACCTGGCTTTCGAGTTCCAGGCACTGATGCCGGTCCGTGACCTGAAAATTCGGGGTGCCCACAACCAGAGCAACGCCCTGGCGGCCCTGGCCCTCGGGCATGCCGCCGGTCTGCCGTTCGAGCCGATGCTCGAAGCCCTGCGCGAATTCGGCGGCCTGGCCCATCGTTGCCAATGGGTGCGTGCGCGCAACGGTGTGAGCTGGTACGACGATTCCAAGGCGACCAACGTCGGTGCTGCCCTGGCCGCCATCGAAGGCCTGGGCGCGGATATCGACGGCAAGCTGGTGCTGATCGCCGGCGGCGACGGCAAGGGTGCCGATTTTGCCGCCCTGCGTGAGCCGGTGGCACGTTTTTGCCGCGCCGTTGTGTTGCTCGGCCGTGATGCCGAACGCCTGGCCGAGGTGCTAGGTGATGCCGTGCCGCTGGTGCGGGTCAAGACGCTGGACGAGGCCGTGCAGCAATGCGCCGAGCTGGCTCTGCCGGGTGACGCCGTGTTGCTGTCGCCGGCGTGCGCCAGCCTCGACATGTTCAAGAACTTTGAAGAACGCGGGCGGCTGTTCGCCCAGGCGGCGGGAGGGCTGGCATGATCTTCGGCATCCTCAAGCCGTACCCGTCGCCGCTTATCAGCGGCCGTGGCATCGACCTCGACTTCGCCTTCCTGGCCGGCTGCCTGGCGCTACTCGGCCTGGGCCTGGTGATGATCACCTCGGCGTCGTCGGAGGTGGCCGCAGTACAGTCAGGCAACCCGCTGTACCACATGTTCCGCCATCTGGTTTACGTGGCCATTGGCCTGGTCGCCTGTGGTGCGACCCTGCTGGTGCCGATCGCCACGTGGCAGCGCATGGGCTTCATGATGCTGGTTGGCGCCTTTGGCCTGCTGGTACTGGTGCTGGTGCCTGGCATTGGTCGGGAAGTGAACGGCTCGATGCGCTGGATCGGCTTCAGCTTCTTCAACGTCCAGCCTTCGGAGATCGCCAAGGTCTTCGTGGTCATTTATCTCGCCGGCTACCTGGTACGTCGGCAGACCGAAGTGCGCGAAAGCTGGATGGGCTTTTTCAAACCGTTCATCGTGCTGCTGCCGATGGCCGGCCTGCTGCTGATGGAGCCGGACTTCGGTGCCACCGTGGTCATGATGGGCGCTGCCGCAGCCATGCTGTTCCTCGGCGGCGTAGGGTTGTTCCGCTTCAGCCTGATGGTGGTGCTGGCGGTGGTCGCAGTGTTCGTGCTGGTGCAGGCGCAGCCCTACCGGATGGCGCGCCTGATCACTTTTACCGACCCCTGGTCCGACCAGTTCGGCTCTGGTTACCAGTTGACCCAGGCATTGATCGCCTTCGGCCGCGGCGAGTGGCTGGGCGTAGGGCTGGGCAACAGTGTGCAAAAGCAGTTCTACCTGCCTGAAGCGCACACCGACTTCGTGTTCTCGGTACTCGCCGAGGAGTTGGGCGTGGTCGGTTCGCTGGTGACCATCGCGCTGTTCGTATTCGTGACCGTGCGCGCCCTCTACATCGGCCTGTGGGCCGAGAAGGCCAAGCAGTACTTTGCCGCCTACATGGCATTTGGCCTGGCGTTCCTGTGGATTGGCCAGTTCCTGATCAACATTGGCGTGAACGTCGGCTTGCTGCCGACCAAGGGCCTGACCTTGCCCTTCCTCAGTTACGGGGGCAGCTCCCTGGTGATCTGCTGTGCCTGCGTCGGCTTGTTGCTGCGTATCGAATGGGAAAGCCGCACGCACCTGGGCAGCGAGGAACACGAATTCAGCGAAAGCGATTTTGCCGAGGAGACCAGTCATGGCCGCTGACGGCAAAAACGTACTGATCATGGCGGGTGGCACCGGAGGCCATGTGTTCCCGGCCCTGGCCTGCGCACGTGAGTTCCAGGCGCGCGGCTATACCGTGCACTGGCTGGGCACCCCCCGTGGCATCGAGAATGAGCTGGTCCCCCAGGCCGGCCTGGCGCTGCACCTGATCCAGGTCAGCGGCTTGCGTGGCAAGGGCAAGCTGTCGCTGCTCAAGGCACCGTTTACCCTGGTCAAGGCCGTGCTCCAGGCGCGGCGTATCATTGGCCAGCTCAAGCCGGTCTGCGTGATCGGCTTCGGTGGCTATGTGACCGGCCCTGGCGGCGTCGCCGCGCGTCTGTGCGGTGTGCCGCTGGTGATTCACGAACAGAACGCCCGCGCCGGTACCGCCAATCGCCTGCTGGTGCCGTTGTCGGCGCGTGTCTGCGAGGCTTTCCCAGGCACGTTTGAAGCTGGCGAAAAGCTGCGTACCACCGGCAATCCGGTGCGCCCTGAGCTGTTCATGGACGCGCAGCGTGCGCCCTTGGGCGAGCGCCGTGCCCGCCTGTTGGTCATGGGTGGCAGCCTGGGTGCGGAACCATTGAACAAATTGTTGCCTAAGGCCCTGTCCGAGGTGCCCGCTGACCTGCGGCCCGAGGTGTTCCATCAGGCCGGCAAGCACCACGCGCCGATCACCGCCGAGCGTTATCAAGAGGCGGGTGTCGAGGCTCAGGTAGAGCCGTTCATCAAGGACATGGCCCACGCCTATGGCTGGGCCGACCTGGTGGTGTGCCGGGCCGGTGCCCTGACCGTCAGCGAGCTCGCGGCGGCCGGCCTGCCTTCGATGCTGGTGCCTTTGCCCCATGCCATCGACGACCACCAGACCCATAACGCCCAATATCTGGCTCGGGAAGGCGCCGCCTTCCTCATGCCACAAGCGACAACTGGCGCAGCGCAACTCGCTGAACGCCTGAACGAGGTGCTGATGCAACCCGAGAAACTCAACACCATGGCACGCACCGCACGGGGCCTTGCCAAACCTTCCGCAACCAGCACCGTGGTCGATATCTGCCTGGAGGTGGCCCATGGTTGAAAGCCAGAAAGCCATGCCCCAGCCGAAGATGGGCCGTATTCATCGCATCCACTTCGTCGGTATCGGCGGCGTGGGCATGTGCGGTATTGCCGAAGTGCTGCTGAACCTGGGCTATGAAGTGTCCGGCTCCGACCTCAAGGTGTCGCCGGTTACCCAGCGCCTGGAGTCGTTCGGTGCCGAGATCTTCGTTGGCCACCGTGCCGAAAACGCCGCCAATGCCGATGTACTGGTGGTGTCCAGCGCCATCAACCCGGCCAACCCGGAAGTCGCCACTGCGCTTGAACGGCGCATTCCCGTGGTGCCGCGTGCCGAAATGCTCGCTGAGCTGATGCGCTACCGCCATGGTGTGGCGGTTGCCGGTACCCATGGCAAAACCACCACCACCAGCCTGCTGGCCTCTGTATTTGCGGCCGGTGGCCTGGACCCGACGTTCGTCATCGGTGGCCGCCTGACCGCTGCCGGCACCAATGCGCAGTTGGGTACCAGCCGTTACCTGATCGCCGAAGCCGACGAAAGCGACGCCAGCTTCCTGCACCTGCAGCCGATGGTTGCTGTGGTCACCAACATCGACGCCGACCACATGGCCACCTACGAGGGTGACTTCAACAAGCTGAAGAAAACCTTCGTCGAGTTCCTGCACAACCTGCCGTTCTACGGCCTGGCCGTGATGTGCCTGGACGACCCGGTGGTGCGTGAGATCCTGCCACAGGTCAAGCGCCCGACCGTGACCTACGGTTTCAGCGAAGAGGCCGACATCCGCGCGATCAACGTCAGTCAGAAGGGCATGCAGACCCACTTCACCGTGCTGCGCCGTGATCGTGAGCCGCTGGAAGTGTCGGTCAACATGCCGGGTAACCACAACGTGCTCAATGCCCTGGCCACCATCGCCATCGCCACCGACGAAGGCATCAGCGACGAAGCCATCGTGCAGGGGCTTTCCGGCTTCCAGGGTGTCGGTCGACGCTTCCAGGTGTACGGCGAACTGCCGGTTGAAGGCGGCAGCGTGATGCTGGTCGACGACTACGGCCACCACCCGACCGAAGTGGCGGCGGTGATCAAGGCTGTGCGCGGTGGCTGGCCAAGCCGTCGCCTGGTCATTGTCTACCAGCCACACCGTTACAGCCGCACCCGTGACCTGTACGACGACTTCGTGCAGGTGCTGGGCGATGCCAACGTGCTGCTGCTGATGGAGGTGTACCCGGCCGGTGAAGAGCCGATACCCGGTGCCGACAGCCGTCAGCTGTGCCACAGCATCCGCCAGCGCGGCAAGCTGGACCCGATCTACATCGAACGCGGCGCCGAGCTGGCACCGCTGGTCAAGCCGCTGCTGCGTGCCGGTGACATCCTGCTGTGCCAGGGTGCCGGCGATGTCGGTGGCCTGGCCCCGCAATTGATGAAAAGCCCGCTGTTCGCTGGCGCCAAGCAGGAGAAGTCGAAATGACCAGCGCCTACGAGAAACTGCATTCGACCCTGGACGTCAACGCGTTCGGTCGTGTCGCTGTACTGTACGGCGGCAAGAGCGCCGAGCGTGAAGTCTCGCTCAAGTCGGGCGCTGCCGTGATCGAGGCGCTGCGCAGCGCCGGTGTCGACGTGGTCGCCATCGACGTGGGCGACGACCTGCTGGCCCGCCTGCAAAGCGAGAAGATCGACCGTGCCTTCATCATCCTGCACGGCCGCGGCGGTGAGGACGGCAGCATGCAAGGCCTGCTGGAGTGCCTGGGCATTCCCTACACCGGCAGTGGCATCCTCGCCTCGGCCCTGGCCATGGACAAGCTGCGGACCAAGCAGGTATGGCAAAGCCTGGGCATTCCGACCCCGCGTCATGCTGTGCTGGCCAGCGAAGAAGATTGTGTTGTAGCTGGTACGGAACTGGGCTTCCCGCTGATCGTCAAACCTGCCCATGAAGGCTCTAGCATCGGCATGGCCAAGGTGAACAGCGAGCAGGAACTGGTCGCTGCCTGGCAAGACGCCGCCAAATACGATTCTCAGGTGCTGGTCGAGCAATGGATTCACGGCCCGGAGTTCACCATTGCCGTTCTGCGTGGCCAGGTGCTGCCGCCGATCGCCCTGGGCACTCCGCACGTGTTCTACGACTACGACGCCAAGTACATCGCCAATGACACCCAGTACCGCATTCCGTGCGGGCTGGACAGTGCCAAGGAGCAGGAGCTTATCGACCTGACCGCGCGCGCCTGCGATGCCATCGGCATTGAAGGGTGGGGCCGTCTGGACGTGATGCAGGACGAGCAGGGCCGGTTCTGGCTGCTCGAAGTAAACACCGCGCCGGGCATGACTGATCATAGCCTGGTGCCCATGGCGGCCCGCGCGGCCGGTCTGGACTTCCAGCAACTGGTGCTGGCGATCCTGGCCGACAGCGTAGCGACGCGAGGTTAACAAACCATGCAAGGCGCAATGATACGTCAGCAGCAACCCGTTACCGGCCGTAGCAAGCCGGTGCCGCGTGGTGCCAGCCGACTGGTGGCCGACGAGCCCGTATCGGCGCGCCTGCCGCGGCCCAGCCTGGGCGGCCTCAAGCGCCTGCTGTGGCCGGTGTTGCTGGTGGCCGCAGGCTTTGGCGCCTACGAGGGCGCCATTCGCCTGATGCCGTACGCCGACCGGCCGATCACCAAGATCGACGTGCAGGGCGACCTCAGTTACATCAGCCAGCAGTCGGTGCAGCAGCGGATCGCGCCATACGTGGCAGCGAGTTTCTTCAGCGTCGACCTCACGGCGATGCGAGCCGAGCTCGAACAGATGCCATGGATCGCCCACGCCGAAGTACGCCGGGTTTGGCCGGACGAGGTGGTGATTCGCCTGGAAGAACAGTTGCCGGTGGCACGCTGGGGTGAGGAAGCCTTGCTCAACAACCAGGGCCAGGCCTTCACCCCGCGCGAGCTGGCCAACTACGAGCATCTGCCGCAGTTGGCCGGGCCGCAGCGTGCCCAGCAGCAAGTCATGCAGCAGTATCAGGTTTTGAGCCAGATGCTGCGCCCCTTGGGCTTTTCCATCGCTCGCCTGGAGCTGCGCGAGCGTGGCAGCTGGTTCCTGACCACCGGTGCGGGCAGCACCGGGCAGGGCGTCGAGCTGCTGCTGGGGCGCGATCATCTGGTGGAGAAGATGCGCCGTTTCATTGCCATTTACGACAAGACACTCAAAGAGCAGATCACCAACATCGCCCGCATTGATCTGCGTTATTCCAACGGACTTGCCGTTGGTTGGCGGGAACCGAACGCACCGACGACGGCCCAACCCGCCGTTGCGAAGAATTAGAGAGAGGCAGGACCATGGCAAACGCGCATAGCGGCAAAATGATCGTCGGGCTGGACATTGGCACCTCCAAGGTGGTGGCGCTGGTGGGTGAAGTAGGCGAAGACGGTACCCTGGAGATCGTCGGGATCGGTACTCACCCTTCCCGCGGCCTGAAGAAGGGCGTGGTGGTGAACATCGAGTCCACCGTGCAGTCGATCCAGCGCGCAGTGGAAGAAGCGCAGCTGATGGCTGGCTGCCGCATCCACTCGGCGTTCGTCGGCGTGGCCGGCAACCATATCCGCAGCCTGAACTCCCACGGCATCGTCGCCATTCGCGACCGCGAGGTCAGCCTTGCCGACCTCGAGCGTGTGCTTGACGCTGCCCAGGCCGTGGCCATTCCGGCTGACCAGCGCGTGCTGCACACCCTGCCGCAGGACTACGTGATCGATAACCAGGAAGGTGTGCGCGAGCCGCTGGGCATGTCTGGCGTGCGCCTGGAAGCCAAGGTTCACGTGGTCACTTGCGCGGTCAACGCGGCGCAGAACATCGAGAAGTGCGTGCGCCGTTGTGGCCTGGAAATCGACGACATCATCCTCGAGCAACTGGCCTCGGCCTACTCGGTGCTGACCGACGATGAGAAAGAGCTCGGTGTGTGCCTGGTGGACATCGGCGGCGGCACCACCGACATCGCCATCTTCACCGAAGGCGCGATCCGTCACACTGCGGTCATCCCGATTGCCGGCGACCAGGTCACCAACGACATCGCCATGGCCCTGCGTACACCCACCCAGTACGCCGAGGAAATCAAGATCCGTTACGCCTGCGCCTTGGCCAAACTGGCCGGCGCCGGCGAGACCATCAAGGTGCCGAGCGTGGGCGACCGCCCACCGCGCGAACTGTCGCGCCAGGCCCTGGCCGAGGTGGTAGAGCCCCGTTACGACGAGCTTTTCACGCTGATCCAGGCCGAGCTGCGCCGCAGCGGTTACGAGGACCTGGTGCCGGCCGGCATCGTCCTCACCGGCGGCACCGCGAAGATGGAAGGCGCCGTGGAACTGGCCGAAGAAATTTTCCACATGCCGGTACGCCTGGGCGTACCGCACAGCGTTCGGGGGTTGAGCGACGTGGTGCGCAACCCGATCTATTCCACCGGCGTGGGCTTGCTCGCTTACGGCCTGCAGAAGCAGTCCGAAGACTTGCCCCTGACCGGTAACAGCAGCAGCAACAGCTATGGCGATGAACCGAAGGCCCCAGTGCTTGAGCGCTTCAAGCGGTGGGTTCAGGGCAACTTCTAAGTTTCAAAGCAGTAGTGGTAGGCGCGACAACTAGAGAACTGAAAGGAGAGGGAAAATGTTCGAGCTCGTAGACAACGTCCCGCAAAGCCCGGTCATCAAAGTGATCGGTGTCGGCGGTGGCGGCGGCAACGCCGTCAACCACATGGTGAAAAGCAGCATCGAAGGCGTCGAGTTCATCTGCGCCAACACCGATGCTCAGGCGCTGAAAAACATCGGCGCGCGCACCATCCTGCAACTGGGTACCGGGGTCACCAAGGGCCTTGGTGCAGGTGCCAATCCGGAAGTCGGCCGTCAGGCTGCTCTGGAAGACCGTGAGCGCATCGCCGAGGTGCTGCAGGGCACCAACATGGTGTTCATCACTACCGGCATGGGCGGCGGTACCGGTACCGGTGCAGCGCCGATCATCGCCGAAGTGGCGAAGGAAATGGGCATTCTCACGGTTGCCGTGGTAACCCGCCCGTTCCCGTTCGAAGGTCGCAAACGTATGCAGATCGCCGATGAAGGCATCCGCATGCTGGCCGAGAGCGTCGACTCGCTGATCACCATTCCCAACGAGAAGCTGCTGACCATCCTGGGCAAGGATGCCAGCCTGCTGTCCGCCTTTGCCAAGGCTGACGATGTACTGGCCGGTGCCGTTCGCGGTATTTCCGACATCATCAAGCGCCCGGGCATGATCAACGTCGACTTCGCCGACGTGCGCACCGTGATGGGCGAGATGGGCATGGCGATGATGGGTACCGGTTGCGCCAGCGGCCCGAACCGTGCTCGCGAAGCCACCGAGGCGGCAATCCGCAACCCGCTGCTCGAAGACGTCAACCTGCAGGGCGCCCGCGGCATCCTGGTGAACATCACCGCAGGCCCTGACCTGTCGCTGGGCGAGTACTCCGATGTGGGTAGCATCATCGAAGCCTTCGCCTCCGACCACGCGATGGTCAAGGTGGGCACCGTGATCGACCCGGACATGCGCGATGAGCTGCACGTGACCGTGGTGGCCACTGGCCTGGGCGCGCGTATCGAGAAGCCGGTCAAGGTGGTCGACAACACCCTGCAGACTGCCCAGCAGGCGTACGAGGCCTCCAACCCGGCCCCTGTTCGTCAGGAGCAGCCAGCGGTCAACTACCGTGACCTGGAGCGTCCGACCGTGATGCGCAACCAGGCCCACGCAGGCGCTGCCGCAGCAGCTAAACTCAACCCTCAGGATGACTTGGACTACCTGGATATCCCGGCCTTCCTGCGTCGTCAGGCCGATTAATGGAATTTATCAGGGGTATAAGGGTGATTGGTGTTCAGCAAAGGCCGGGTCTGTTATCATCCTCAGCCTTTGTTGATACCTGTTCGCAATTTGCGCTGAAGCGGCCAATGCCATGATTAGACAACGCACCCTGAAGAATACCATCCGTGCCACAGGCGTCGGCCTGCACTCCGGGGAGAAGGTCTATCTGACCCTCAAGCCTGCGCCTGTCGATACCGGCATCGTCTTCCGTCGCGCCGACCTCGACCCTGTGGTCGAGATCCCGGCACGTGCGGCCAACGTCGGTGAGACCACCATGTCCACCACGCTGGTCAACGGTGACGTCAAGGTCGATACCGTCGAGCACCTGCTTTCCGCCATGGCGGGGTTGGGCATCGATAACGCCTACGTCGAGCTCTCCGCCTCGGAAGTTCCGATCATGGATGGCAGCGCCGGTCCCTTCGTATTCCTGATTCAGTCTGCCGGCCTGGAAGAGCAGGACGCAGCCAAGAAGTTCATCCGCATCCTGCGTGAAGTGACAGTGGAGGAGGGCGACAAGCGCGCTACCTTCCTGCCTTTCGAAGGGTTCAAGGTGAGCTTCGAGATCGACTTCGATCACCCGGTCCTCAAGGGCCAGACCCAGAGCGCCGTCGTCGACTTCTCCAGCACTTCGTTCGTCAAGGAAGTCAGCCGCGCCCGTACTTTCGGCTTCATGCGTGACATCGAGTACCTGCGCAAGCACAACCTTGCGCTGGGTGGCAGTGTCGAGAACGCCATCGTTGTCGATGAGACCGGTGTCCTTAACGAAGACGGCCTTCGCTCCGAAGACGAGTTCGTCAAGCACAAGATCCTCGACGCCATCGGCGACCTTTACCTGCTGGGCAACAGCCTGATTGGCGAGTTCAAGGGCTACAAGTCCGGGCACGCGCTGAACAACCAGCTGCTGCGCAAGCTGATCAATGAAACCGATGCCTGGGAAGTGGTCACTTTCGAAGATGCCAGTACGGCACCGATCTCTTATATGCGCCCTGTTGCGGCCGTGTAAGTTCGAACACTCTCTCTAGTGATTAAGGCCACCTTTGGGTGGCCTTTTTTATGGGTTGTGCTCAGGCCTGCTGACTCAACCCTTGCCCTTGGCGTGACTGGCCAGGCGTTCCAGTGCTTCACGCAGTTTGGGGTCGGTGATGCCTTCGGCGGAACCCCGAATGCCTTCGGCGGCATTGGTCGACAGCTCGGTCATGTTACCGCCGCGCTTGGCCGGAACCAGCGGCGGCTGCACCTTGTAAAGGATGCGCTGAAGGTTGCCGAACGCTTCCAGCGCCTGCAGCTGACGCATCAGGCGCTTCTGCTGATAGCGCAGGCGGGTGGCCCAGTGCCCGTCCGTGACCACCAGCAGCAGCGTGCCGTCGCGCCACGAAGCCACGTGGCAGTGCTCGCGGGCTGCCGGTTGCAACTGGCTTTCCAGCAGGCGCTGCAGGTGCGCCAGGCGTTCGGCCTGGTTCAGCAACAGGCGCAGCGGGCGCACCTGGCGCAGCAGTGCCGAAGGAGGCTGGGCGGGGGAGGGTTTGTAGGCCATGGGGGGTCGCATCAGGTTACAAGATTGGCAGTCTAACACCTCTATCGGCCCCACTGACGGCGTCAGCGCCATCGCACACAGACAGCATACGAGTCATTCTCGATACGTTTCATGATGCTCCGGGTTGAACTCAGCGAAAATGCCCTTATCTTAGAAACGCCCCCGCCAAAGCGCTGTGCCAGCATCGTGGAAATCCACCACTTTCCTCACCATCGTTTCCGGGTAGAATGCTCGTTCGCATGCGGCCCAAGGGCTGCACGGGCGACTCATGGGGCCGCCCTCCATCCCTACGTGTGGAAGATCCTGCCGATATGTTTGCGCCTTTGTTAAAGAAACTTTTTGGAAGCAAGAACGAGCGTGAAGTCAAACGCATGCTCAAGACGGTGAACATCGTCAATGCCTTCGAAGAGAAAATGGTCGCCCTCTCCGATGAGCAACTGCGCGCCAAAACCGCAGAGTTCAAGGAGCGTCTGGCCAAAGGCGAGACACTGGACCAACTGCTGCCTGAAGCCTTCGCCGTGGCCCGTGAAGCCGGCAAGCGCGTGATGGGCATGCGCCACTTCGATGTGCAGCTGATCGGCGGCATGACCCTGCACGAGGGCATGATCGCAGAAATGCGCACCGGTGAAGGCAAGACCTTGGTCGGTACCCTGGCCGTTTACCTCAACGCCCTTTCCGGCAAAGGGGTGCACGTGGTCACGGTCAACGACTACCTGGCCCGCCGTGACGCCAACTGGATGCGCCCTTTGTACGAATTCCTCGGTCTGTCCGTAGGCATCGTCTCGGCCTTCCAGCCGCCAGAGGAAAAGCGCGCTGCGTATGCCTCCGATATCACCTACGGCACCAACAACGAGTTCGGTTTCGACTACCTGCGCGACAACATGGCTTTCAGCCTGGAAGAGAAATTCCAGCGTGAACTGAATTTCGCCGTGATCGACGAAGTCGACTCGATCCTCATCGACGAAGCCCGTACGCCGCTGATCATCTCCGGCCAGGCAGAAGACAGCTCCAAGCTGTACATCGAGATCAACCGCCTGATCCCGCGCCTGACCCAGCACATCGAAGAAGTCGAAGGCCAGGTCACCCAGGAAGGTCATTTCTCCATCGACGAGAAGAGCCGCCAGGTCGAGCTCAACGAAGCCGGTCACCAGTTCATCGAAGAGATGCTCACCCAGTCCGGCCTGCTGGCTGAGGGCGAGAGCCTCTACTCGTCGCACAACCTGGGCCTGCTGACTCATGTCTATGCCGGCCTGCGTGCGCACAAACTGTTCCACCGCAATGTCGAGTACATCGTTCAGGACGGTCAGGTCCTGCTGATCGACGAGCACACCGGCCGTACCATGCCTGGCCGTCGCCTTTCCGAAGGCTTGCACCAGGCCATCGAGGCGAAAGAGAACCTGAACATCCAGGCCGAGAGCCAGACCCTGGCTTCGACCACCTTCCAGAATTATTTCCGTCTGTACACCAAACTGTCCGGCATGACCGGTACCGCCGACACCGAAGCGTTCGAGTTCCAGTCGATCTACGGCCTCAACGTGATGGTGATTCCGCCGAACAAGCCGCTGGCGCGTAAGGACTTCAACGACCTGGTGTACCTGACCGCGGACGAGAAGTACGCCGCGATCATTGCCGACATCAAGGAAAGCATGACCCAGGGCCGTCCGGTTCTGGTGGGTACTGCGACCATTGAAACCTCCGAGCACATGTCGAACCTGCTGAAGCAGGAAGGCATCGAGCACAAGGTCCTGAACGCCAAGTACCACGAAAAGGAAGCCGAGATCATCGCGCAAGCGGGGGCTCCGGGTGCACTGACCATCGCCACCAACATGGCCGGTCGTGGTACCGACATTCTTCTGGGCGGTAACTGGGAAGCCGAAGTGGCCGCCCTGGAGAACCCAAGCCCCGAGCAGATCGCCCAGATCAAGGCTGACTGGCAGAAGCGTCACCAGCAGGTGATCGAGTCCGGTGGCCTGCACGTGATCGCCTCCGAGCGCCACGAATCGCGCCGTATCGACAACCAGCTGCGTGGCCGTTCCGGCCGTCAGGGCGACCCGGGTTCCAGCCGCTTCTACCTGTCGCTGGAAGACAGCCTGATGCGTATCTTCGCCTCCGATCGGGTGAAGAACTTCATGAAAGCACTGGGCATGCAGTCCGGTGAGGCCATCGAACACCGCATGGTCACCAACGCCATCGAAAAGGCGCAGCGCAAGGTCGAAGGGCGCAACTTCGATATTCGTAAGCAACTGCTCGAATACGATGACGTGGCCAACGAACAGCGCAAGGTGATCTACCACATGCGCAACAGCCTGCTGGCTGCCGAAAACATCGGTGACACCATCGCCGAGTTCCGTCAGGAAGTGCTCGATGCCACCATCAGCCAGCACATCCCGCCGCAGTCGCTGCCCGAGCAGTGGGACGTTGCCGGCCTGGAGGCTTCGCTGGCCAGCGACTTCGCCATCAAGCTGCCTATCCAGCAGTGGCTCGACGAGGACGATCACCTCTACGAGGAGACCCTGCGCGAGAAGCTGCTGAAGGAAATCACCGACGCCTACAACGAGAAGGAAGACCAGGCCGGCATCGACGCCCTGCGTACCTTCGAGAAGCAGATCCTGCTGCGCGTGCTGGACGACCTGTGGAAAGACCACCTGTCGACCATGGACCACCTGCGCCACGGCATTCACCTGCGTGGTTATGCGCAGAAGAACCCGAAGCAGGAGTACAAGCGCGAATCCTTCACCCTGTTCCAGGAATTGCTCGAGTCGATCAAGCGCGACACCATCCGCGTGCTGTCGCACGTTCAGGTACGCCGCGAAGACCCGGTCGAAGAAGAGGCCCGCCTGCGCCGCGAAGCCGAAGAACTGGCCAGCCGCATGCAGTTCCAGCACGCCCCTGCGCCAGGCCTTGAGAGCGAGCAACTGAGCGAAGAAGGTGCCGAAGTGGCAGTCGCCGTTGCCCCGGTGCGCAACGATCAGAAGCTGGGCCGCAACGAGCCGTGCTGGTGTGGTTCGGGCAAGAAGTTCAAGCATTGCCATGGTCAGATCGAGTGATCTGAACAGACGTTTGTAAAAGCCTGGGGCCGCATTGCGGCCCTTTCGCGACACAAGGCCGCTCTCACATATCGCGCTCGCCCACCGGTTGGCGCGGTCCCTGTAGGAGCGGCCTTGTGCCGCGAATGGGGCGCGAAGCGGCCCCGCTCTTTCCTCATCACTTCACCGTTTTTCTAGGAGCGCTCTAATGGCTGTTGGTCTTGGTCCTTTGCCCACCCTGCACCCGGTTCCGGGTTTTGAACTCGGCATCGCTTCTGCCGGCATCAAGCGCCCAGGGCGCAAGGATGTGGTGGTCATGCGCTGCGCCGAGGGCTCCAGTGTGGCAGGCGTGTTCACCCTCAACGCCTTTTGCGCAGCACCGGTGATCCTTGCCAAGCAACGCGTTCAGGGCACTGTGCGTTACCTGCTGACCAACACTGGCAACGCCAACGCGGGCACCGGCGCGCCGGGGCTGGCCGCCGCTGAGCGCACTTGCGCCAAGCTTGCGGAGCTGACCGGCGTGCCTGCCGAGTCGGTGTTGCCATTCTCCACCGGTGTGATCGGTGAGCCGCTGCCGGTCGAAAAGATCGAAGGTGCCCTGCAGGCCGCTTTGGACAACCTGTCGGAAAACAACTGGGCTGAAGCCGCCACCGGCATCATGACCACCGACACCCTGCCCAAGGGCGCCAGCCGCCAGTTCCAGCACGAAGGCGTGACCGTCACCGTTACCGGTATCAGCAAAGGCGCCGGCATGATCCGCCCGAACATGGCCACCATGCTCGGCTACATCGCTACCGACGCCAAAGTTGCCCCGGCCGTGCTCAAGGACCTGATGCTCGACGGCGCCAACAAGTCGTTCAACCGCATCACCATCGATGGCGACACCTCGACCAACGACTGCTGCATGCTGATCGCCACCGGCAAAGCGGGCCTGCCGGAAGTCACCGAGGCCAGCGGCGCGCTGTTCGAAGCGCTGAAGAAGGCGGTGTTCGAAGTGTGCATGGAAGTGGCCCAGGCCATCGTCCGTGACGGCGAAGGCGCTACCAAGTTCGTGACCGTGCAGGTCAATGGCGGTGGCAACCATCAGGAGTGCCTGGATGTCGGTTACGCTGTCGCTCACTCGCCGCTGATCAAGACCGCGCTGTTCGCCTCCGACCCGAACTGGGGCCGTATCCTTGCTGCCGTAGGGCGCGCAGGGGTGCCTGCGCTGGATGTAAGCCTGATCGACGTGTACCTCGACAATGTGTGTATCGCCAGCAAAGGCGGCCGCAGCCCGAGTTATACCGAAGAGCAGGGCTCGGCAGTGATGGCTCAGGAAGAGATCACCATCCGTATCGAGCTGGGCCGTGGCCAGTGCAGCGAAACCATCTGGACCACCGACCTGTCCCACGAGTACGTGAAGATCAACGCCGAATACCGTACCTGATCCAATGGCCTAATCGCCGAAAAGCCTGCTCGCAGCCACCTGTGGAAGCCGGCTTGCCGGCGATGGGCTGCACAGCAGCCCCAAGGCCACAGACATTGCCACATCATCGGAGCCGACCCATGAGCTATTACCTGATCATCGGCGACAAGCTGTATTCTTCCTGGTCGCTACGCGGCGCCCTGGCCCTTGAGCTGGCCGGCGTTCCCTACGAAGAAACCCTGATCAAACTCAACCAGCCCGACACCCGTCAGCGCATTCTCGCGTTCTCCTCCACCGGCAAGGTGCCGCTGCTCAAGACCGAGCACGGGGTGATCGCCGACTCCCTGGCCATCGCTGAATACCTTAACGAGCGCCACCCCGAGGCCCACTTGTGGCCTGTCGATGTGGCAGCCCGTGCCCAGGCCCGTTCGGCCTGTGCGCAGATGCACAGCGGTTTTTTCGCCCTGCGTGGCGCCATGCCCTTCGATCTGTCCCGGGACGAAGCGCTGGAAAACATCCCGCTGGATGTGCAAGTGGATATCGACCGTATCGTCGCGCTGTGGTCCGAATGCCGCCTGGTGGCCAAGGACAGCGGCCCGTTCCTGTTCGGCAAGCCGACCCTGGCCGATGCCTTCTTCGCCCCGGTTGCCGTGCGCCTGCGTACTTACCGTGTAGAGGTGCCAGCGCAGGCTGCGAGCTATATCGAAACCATTTACCAATGGCCGGCCTTCAAGGCCTGGCAGCAAGCAGGCCTGGCGGAGCGTGAAGGGTGAAACGGATTCATGTAGCAGCAGCGGTGATTCGCGGTACAGACGGCCGCATCCTCATTGCCCGACGGGCCGACAGCCAGCATCAGGGTGGCCTGTGGGAATTCCCTGGCGGCAAGGTGGAGGAGGGCGAAAGCGTCGAAGCGGCGCTGGCTCGCGAGCTTCGCGAAGAGCTGGGTATCGAAGTGACCCGTTCACGGGCGCTTATCAAAGTCAGCCACGACTACCCGGACAAACAGGTGTTGCTCGATGTCCGTGAGGTCGAAGCGTTCACCGGTGAACCCCACGGGGCTGAAGGGCAGCCGCTGGCCTGGGTGTCGCCGAGGGAATTGCCACAGTATGAGTTCCCCGAGGCCAACAAGCCGATCGTGGCCGCCGCGCGCTTGCCCGATCAGTACCTGATCACCCCGGACGGCCTGGACGTGCCCGAGATGCTTAAGGGCATCCAGAAGGCTGTCGCCGCCGGCATCCGCCTGATCCAGTTGCGTGCGCCGGACATGTACGACCCCAAGTACCGCGATGTGGCGGTGGATGCGGTGGGGCTATGTGCGGGCAAGGCACAGTTGATGCTCAAGGGGCCGCTGGAGTGGTTGGGCGACTTCCCCGCGGCGGGCTGGCACCTGACGGCAGCGCAACTGCGCAAATACGCCGCCAAGGGCCGGCCTTTCCCTAAAGATCGTTGGCTGGCAGCGTCCTGTCACAGTGCTGAAGAGCTGGCACTGGCTGAGCAGATGGGTGTGGATTTCGTCACGCTCTCGCCAGTGCAGCTGACGCAGACGCATCCTGAGGCCTCGCCGCTGGGTTGGGATGAGGCTCAGCGCTTGATTGCCGGGTTCGGCAAGCCGGTGTTCCTGCTCGGTGGTGTTGGGCCAGGCGAGCGTGAGCGGGCCTGGCAAACCGGGGCGCAAGGTGTTGCCGGGATTCGGGCCTTTTGGCCTGAGGCCTGAGGCGGCCGTCGCAGGGGGCTGCCAGGCAGCCCCTTTGCGGTGTCAGCCTGCTGGCTTGTCCGCAGCCTGCCACAACACCTCGGCAACCCCCTGCCGCCGCCCGATGATCCGCGCCGCCACAAACAGCAGATCGGAAAGGCGATTGATATACGCCAGCCCCACGCCTTCCAGCGGCTCAACCGCATTCAGTTGCTGGCAGCGTCGTTCCGCACTGCGTGCCAGGCTTCGGCAGACGTGCGCCTGGGCGATCAGCGCCGATCCACTGGGCAGGATAAAGTTCGTCAACGGCCCCAGTTCCTCGTTCCACCCATCGATGGCAGCCTCAAGCCGTTCCACCTCGGCCTCGTTCAGTGCCTTGTAACTGGGCATCGCCAGCTCGCCGCCCAGGTCGAACAGGCGGTGCTGGCATGGCGCCAGAACCTCGCTGACCTCATCCAGACCTTGCTCTGCAAGGCCGGCCAGCAGCAGCCCAAGCTGGCTGTTAAGGCTGTCCACCTCGCCAATTGCCTCGATCCGCGGGTGGTCCTTGGGCACTCTGCGCCCATCGCCCAGGCCGGTTTCACCTGTGTCACCGGTGCGGGTGTAAATCTTCGACAGGCGATAGCCCATGTCATGTCTCCGTCTGGTTCGGGGCCGCTGCCGACGGCTGGCCGAGGGGCAGGCGCAGGGTGAAGCAGGTGCCCTGGCCGGGCGTGGACTGCACTTCCATCTGCCCCTTGTGGTTATTGGTGATGATGAAGTAGGAAACCGACAAACCGAGCCCGGTGCCCTGGCCGATTTCCTTGGTGGTGAAGAAGGGCTCGAAGGTGCGCTTGCGGACCGCTTCGGGCATGCCGACGCCGTTGTCCTCGACCTGGATCTCGGCCCACGGCGGGCTGAGCCGGGTACGCAAGGTGATCCTTCCTGGCTCGCTGGGCTGAGGCCGTTGGTGAATGGCCTGGGCGGCATTCTTCAGCAGGTTCAGCAGCACTTGCTCCAGCTCGTTGGCGGTGCACGGCACCGGCCCCAGGTTGGGGTCGAACTGGCGGACAATGGCCTGGCCCTTGAAATCGAAACCGATGGTCAGGTCGAAGTCGTTACCGGCGATTTCCACGGCCTGGTCGATCAATGCCGGCAGGTCGCAGGGCGCCAGTTGGCGGTTGCTACGGCGGCTGAAACTGAGCATATGAGTGACGATCTTGGCCGCCCGGGCACCGGCCTGCTGAATGCCATCGAGCAGTTGCGGTACCTCGCGGCTTTCCAGGTAGCGATTGACGCTGGGCAGGTCGATGCCCAGCTCGCTGGCTTGCTCCTGGTTGCGCGGCAGCTCCGGCGACAGTCGCCTGCGGATGTTCTGCACGTTGTGCAGGATCGCGCCCAGCGGGTTGTTGATTTCGTGTGCCATGCCGGCGGCCAGGCCACCGACCGAGAGCATCTTTTCCGATTGCACCATCATTTCCTCCAGCGACAGGCGCTGGGTGATGTCGTCGATGCGGATGACCACGCCGCGGCCGCCGCCACCCATCAGTGGATAGAAGGTCAGGGCGTAATGGCGCAGGTCGTCGCCTTTGGCCCAGGTGACCCGCTCGATCTTGGCGACACGGTGTTTTTCCACGGTTTCCTTGAGCTGCGGCAGGAACGGCTTGAGCGGCTCGAAAGCGATGAAGATCGGCTGGTTCAGCGCTTCGTCCAGCGGCGTGCCGGAGAGCACCGTGGCCTCGTGATTCCACTGGGTGACATAAAGCTGCTCGTCGAGGGCGATCAGCGCCGAGGGCATGGAGTCAATGATGCTGTTGAGATAGTTCTGAAAGCCCGTGAGCTTTTTCTCGATCTTGCTGCGCACCTGGACTTCCAGTTCCAGCTTGCGGTTGGTGTGGCGGGTTTCCTCGGCCAGGCCCTGGGCCTGATCGTAAGCGTCCTGGAATTCGTCGCGGGTGCGCTTGAGTTGCTGCTCGCGCGCCTCGATGCGCGAGAGCATGGTGTTGAAAGCGTCGGCGAGGCTGCCGATCTCATCGTCGTTGCCCCTTTTGGCACGCAGCGCGTAGCTTTCTTCACGGGTGACCTGGCGGCTGAGTTCTTCGAGCTGATTGATCGGCTGGGTGATCAGGCGTTTGATCTGCCGGGCGATGACCAGCCATAGCAGGATGCTGAACACCAGGATCGCCAGGCTGGCGCTCAGGGTGCCGGTGTAGAACGCGGTTGGCAGTTCGCTGCTGGCCACCAGCAGCAGGTGCGCGGGCGGGCTGGCATCACGGGGGATACGGATCAGTTGGGTGCTGCGAAATTCCATCAGGCGCCAGCCGTCGATGTTTCGATAGCGCTTGGGCAGGGCCAGCGGGTCGCCATGTTGCAATTGGGCCAACATGCGACCATCGCCACCATAGACCGCCGCAGCGCGCAGCGGCGTATAGCTGTCCAGCTCTTTGAGCAGCGCCGTGGCAGTGTCCTGGGATTCGCCGGCGCGTGCTGCCAGCTGAGGGTTGGCGACCAGGCGGCCGATGGTCTGCAACGCTTGCGGCGCCATGCTTTCCTGGGTGATCCAGTAGGCGGCGCTGATGAACGTCAGGTTGGCCACCAGCAGGATGGTCACCAGCAGTACCAGCAGGGCGGCCAGCAGCTTCTGCCCGACCGGGAGGTTTTCCAGGCGTTGGCGCAAGGTCATGGGCTAGGCAATGTCCGTATCCGGTTGAAAGGGCGCGTCAGGCGCTTGGCAAGCCACGTGCACGCAGGTTATCGACCAGCCGCTGGTGCAGGCGTTCCAGCCCAGGCAGCACCATGCCATGGCGCGCGGCTGAGCGGCAGGCATGGCCAAGCAGGTAATGCACCTCGGTACGCCGGCCTGCGCGCACATCCTGATACATCGAAGAGTAGTTGGCTGACGTGGCGAGGATCACCCGTTGTACTTCTTCGCCCAGATTATCGGCAGCTTCGGGTTGACGACACCGGCCCAGCAGCTCGCCGAGTTCGGCGATCAACCCATCGACTTCGCTCAGGTGCCCCAGCAGCCCGCCGTTCTGGCAGTCATGCAGCACGGTCAGCGGATTGATCGCGCAATTGAGCGCGAGCTTGCGCCACAGGCGGGTAAGTATGTCGACGGTCCATTCAGCCGGGATACCGGCGTCATGGAGCTCGTCGAACCACTCTGGCGCCGCGGGGTTGGCCGGGTCGCCCAGCCAGTTGAAGCCGTGGCCGGCAAAGCGTACCCGCCAGTCGTCCTCGCGGAATGCGCCCTCGGTGCTGGAGGCGAAGATGCAGCGGGCCAGCGGTACCTGATCGGCGACTTCGTCCTGGCTGCCCAGCCCGTTCTGCAGCAGCACGATTTGCGCGCCAGCGGCCAGGCGCGGGGCCAGCCGTGCGATCGCAGGTGCTGCGTCGTAGGCCTTGCAAGCCACCAGCAGGCGGTGCACCGGCCCGTTGGTATCGGCTGTTTCGGCAGGGATCGCGTAATGATTGGCGTGGTCCTGTTCGACCAGCGTCAGGCCGCCAGTCTGTTCATAGGCCAGCAACCGCTGCCGATCGCGCAGAATCAGGCGCACCGCCTTGCCGGCACGTGCCAGTCGGCAAGCCCAGAGGGTGCCGAGGCTACCGGCGCCGAGAATATGCCAGGTGCTGCTCATCTGCGTTTCGCAACCCGTTATAATAAGCCCGCATTTTAACCTTCAAACCCCGACGCGCTCCATCTTCAGACCGAGCGCGCTTTTATTTTATGGAGAACAACCATGCCTTCGTTCGACGTGGTATCGGAACTGGACAAGCACGAAGTGCAGAACGCCGTCGAAAACGCCATCAAGGAGCTCGACCGTCGTTACGACCTCAAGGGCAAGGGCAGCTTCGAGTTCAAGGAAAAGGAACAGACCGTGCTGCTGACTGCCGAGGCTGAGTTCCAGCTCGAAGCGATGATCGAGATCCTGCGCCTGGCGCTGGTCAAGCGCAAGATCGACGTGAAATGCCTGGAAACCCAAGACGCCTACGCCTCGGGCAAGGAAATGAAGCAGGAGGCCAAGTTCCGCGAAGGCATCGACAAAGAGCTGGCCAAGAAGATCGTCGCCCACATCAAGGATGCCAAGCTCAAGGTCCAGGCTGCCATTCAGGGTGAGCAGGTGCGCGTGACCGGCAAGAAGCGTGATGACCTGCAAGAGGCCATTGCTGCCTTGCGTGCCAAAGAGTTCGACATGCCGCTGCAGTTCAACAACTTCCGCGACTGATCCTTGTTGGCAGGAACCCCGATGGCGCAATGATGTCCATGGGGGCCATGGCCGCTGAATTTTTCGCGGCCGGTTTTACCGTGTACTTGCCGTTCGGCATCAGGAGATGAACATGGATTTGAACGCTGAAGTCGATCAGCTGGTCCGCCAATCGCAGACCTGGGTCCCCTTGATCATGGAGTACGGCAGCCGTGTGCTGCTGGCACTGCTGACCCTGGCGGTCGGCTGGTGGATCATCAACAAGGTCAGCGCCCGCCTGGGCAAACTGGTAGGTCTGCGTAACGCCGACCTGGCGCTGCAGGGCTTCATCAGCACCTTGGCCAACATCGTGCTGAAGGTGCTGCTGCTGGTCAGTGTGGCCTCGATGATCGGCATCGAAACCACCTCCTTCGTCGCTGCCATCGGTGCCGCCGGCCTGGCCATCGGCCTGGCCCTGCAGGGTAGCCTGGCGAACTTTGCCGGTGGCGTGCTGATCCTGATGTTCCGCCCGTTCCGCATCGGCGACTGGATCGAGGCGCAGGGTGTGGCGGGCACGGTGGACAGCATTCAGATCTTCCACACTGTGCTGCGCACCGGTGACAACAAGACAGTGATCATGCCTAACGGCAGCCTGTCCAACGGCATCATCACCAACACCAACCGCCAGCCGACGCGCAAGGTGGTGTTCGACGTAGGTGTGGATTACGAGGCCGACCTGCAGAAGGCCCGCAACGTACTGCTGGAGCTTGCGCAGGACCCTCGCGTGTTGCCCGACCCGGCGCCGCAGGCCGTGGTGGCGACCCTGGGTGACAGCTCTATCACCGTATCCTTGCGCCTGTGGACCAAGACCAGCGATTACTGGGATGTGCTGTTCATGCTCAATGAACATGCGCGTGATCGCTTGAAGGCCGAAGGAATCGACATTCCGTTCCCGCAGCGGGTGATTCGTGTGGTCCAGGAGCCTGCCGCGCAGTAACGCTGAGGTTGCAACATAGGGGCCGCTGTGCGGCCCAATCGCCGGCAAGCCGGCTCTAACAGGTATGCACTGCGCCTGATGCTTGCAGTGGGCCTGGAGGAGCCGGCTTGCCGGCGATTGGGGCGCGCAGCGGCCCCTTGTATTTACACTTGTTCACAGCCAAGCCGCGTCATTTCTGGCATATAGCCTGACCCCACCTGCCTCTGCACCGATACCCCACCATGAAACCATTGCTGTACATCACCCCTCTCAGAGCCCTGTTGTTCGGCCTGACCCTGGCCTTGTTCGAACTGCTGACCTACCTGGCCAGCGACGCCGTCATGCCAGCCATGCCGGTGGTGGTCGACCATCTGAACGCCAGCCCCGAATACATCCCGCACGCGTTGAACCTGTACCTGCTCGGTGGTGTGGTGCTGCAGTGGCTGATCGGCCCGCTGGCCGACCGTTATGGTCGTCGTCCACTGCTGCTGGCCGGTTGCGCGCTCTTTGGTGCGGCTTGCCTGGCCACCTTTTGGGTGCAGGACATTGGCCTTTTCAACCTGCTGCGGCTAGTGCAAGGCATCGGCCTGGGCTTTGTGGTGACGGTAAGCTACCCGGCCCTGAACGAAGCGTTCAGCGAGGCCGATGCGGTGCGGATGATGGCGTTGCTGGCCAATATTGCCTTGCTGTCGCCACTGCTCGGCCCGCTGGTGGGTACCCTGATGTTGCAATGGCTGGACTGGCGCTGGCTGTTCGTGGCGTTCGCCGTTGGCGCTGTGTTGGTGTGGGGGCTGCTGTACCGCTTGATGCCCGAGACCTTGGGCGTGGAGCGGCGCGACGGCTCACGCCTGGCGTTCACGCCGATCCACCTGCTGCCGCTACTGGCGGGCTATGGCCAGTTGCTGGCCAACCGGCGTTTCGTCGCCGGCAGCGCGGCATTGGGCCTGGTGGGCCTGCCGCTGATCGGCTGGATCGGCCTGTCACCCGTGTTGCTTATCCATGACGAGGGGCTCAGCACGATGGAATACGCCCTGTGGCAGTTGCCAGTATTCGGTGGGCTGATCCTGGGCAACCTGATCATCAACCGCATCGCTGACCGCTATCCGCTGCCGGCGCTGGTGCGCGGTGCGCTGTGGCCATACCTGGCAGGCTTGTGCCTGATGGTGCTTGCCACCTGGTACTGGCCCACCGTGACCAGCGTGGTGGCGGGCATGTCGCTGTATGCGCTGGGCCTGGGCGTGGCCAATGCGGTGCTGTACCGCATGACACTGTTCTCCAGCGATCAGAGCAAAGGCTTGGTGTCTGCGATGCTGGGGATGATCACCATCGCCTTGCTGGGCTTGGGCGGGGCGCTGATGGCGATGATCGGGGCGGGGGCGAGCTTGATGCACTTTGCCTTGGCGGCAGGTGTAGCGGGGGCGCTGGCGCTCTGGCCGTTGTGGTTTGTGGTCGGTGGCCGGCCTGATGAGGGTGCTGTCGCTCAGTAGCGATTGCCTGGCCCCATCGCCGGCATGCCTGCGATGGGGCGGGTACAGGCCGCGAGTCTCCCTCAGGGCTGCTCGGTTGCCGAGTTCTCCACCGGTGCCTGTTTCCCGCGGCCCGCTTCCTGTCGCCATTGCAAGGCGATCAGGATCAAGGTCGGTACACCCAGCAGGGCGGTGATCAGGAAGAAGTCGTGATAACCGAACTTCTCGACAATCACCCCCGAATAGCCGCCGATCAGGCGTGGCAACAGCAGCATGATCGAGCTGAGCAGGGCATATTGCGTGGCCGAGAACTTCAGGTTGGTCAGGCTCGACAGGTAGGCGACGAATGCCGATGTCGCCAGGCCCGAGCTGAAGTTGTCCAGCGAAATGGTGACCACCAGCATCTGAAGATTTGGCCCCATGTCGGCCAGCATCAGGAACAGGATGTTGGTACCCGCCGAGGCCGCACCGCCGATGAACAGGATCGGCAGTATGCCGAAGCGCACGATCAGCAGCCCACCTGCACCTGCGCCCACCAAGGTCATGATCAGGCCGAAGATCTTGCTGACGCTGGCAATCTGGTCCTTGGTGAAGCCCATGTCGATGTAGAACACGTTCGCCATGACGCCCATCACCGTGTCCGACATCCGATAGGTGGCGATCAGGCCCAGCAGCAGCAGGGCCTGCCAGCGATAGCGGGTGATGAAGTCGTTGACTGGCGTCAGCACTGGCGCCAGGCCGCGACGGCCCATGCTCGACAGGCACGCCCAACTCAGCAGCACATAAAGGATAAGACGCAGGAAGGCGCGGTCTTCGAGCAGCAGGTCCAGTGGTGTGGCATCGCCGAAGATGACGCTGGCCCAGTCGGTGTTGAACAGCTGGGTGAAGCTAGCCGGTACCGACACCAGCAGGATGATCAGCACAAACACCGAGGCCAACTGGTGAATAAGCCCATAGCGCGCTGCCGACAACTGGGTGCGCAATGGTACGGGAGGTTCGCGCATCACCAGCGTGGTGAACAGCGCAGGCAGCATCATCACGCCGAACAGTACGTAAGTGCCGGCCCAGGCCTTGTGCAGGTAGCTGAAACCGGTGGAGCCGAACCATTCGGCAAAGAACAGGGCGCCAGCAGTGGCGAGCAGCGCAGCGATCCGGTAACCGGCCATGTAGCTTGCGGCCAGGGCGGCCTGGCGTTGATCGTCGGCAATCTCCAGGCGATAGGCATCGACAGCGATGTCCTGGGTGGCAGACGCGAACGCGACCAGCACGGCCAAAGCGATGAGCCACGACAGATGTTGCTGAGGGTCACACAGGCTCATGCCCACCAGGCCGATCACCACCAGTGCCTGTGACAGCAACAGCCACGAGCGCCGGCGACCCAGCCCACCCAGCAGCGGCAACCGCCATTGATCGAGCAGCGGCGACCATACCCATTTGAAGGCATAGGCCAGGCCGATCAGGCTGGCATAGCCAATGGTTTCGCGCGCCACGCCAGCTTCGCGCAGCCACACCGACAGGGTCGAAAACACCAGCATGTAGGGCAGACCGGCAGCAAAGCCGAGCAGCAGAAGCACCAGGGTTGACGGGCTGGCATAGGCAGCGAGCGCAGCGCGCCAGGTTTTACGGGGCATGGGCCAACATCTGCCTCAAGTTTGCGAAAACAAAACGCGCACTCTAACCGCTGTGCTCCATTGGGCGCCAGCCATGGCGCATCATATCCACACGATTATTGGCTACATTCACGCCCTCCGCACGCAGCCGCGCCCTTTGTTCATCTCCCGAGGGAGTCCCCAGCGCCAGGCTCAGACGACCGCCGGCACCCAGTACACGGTGCCACGGCAGACGGGTGTCCGCAGGAAGCTGGCCGAGGGTCTTTCCAACCCAACGCGCCGCTCGGCCAAGGCCCGCCAATTCGGCGAGCTGGCCGTAGCTGACCACCTTGCCTGCTGGCACCTGGCCCAGCACTGAATAAAGCGCCGTTCGTCGGGCCTCGGGCGTCTGCAGCGCGTACTCATGTGCCTCAGACATCGCGGCAGCCCTGGCCTGAAGTGAAACCGGACCAGTGGTCACGGCAAATGCGTATTGAACTCAACGCCATAGTGGGGGGTCTTTCCTTGCTCTGGTCGTCCGCATCCGGATAATGCCCGGCTCATTCGTCTAATCGAACCTGTATTTCGCTTATGCATTCTAGATCCTTGCTGTGCCTGTTGACCGCTTCCCTGTGCGCTGCTCCTGCGTTCGCCGACACCGTGTGGATGAAGAACGGTGACCGCTTGAGCGGCAAGATTCGGGTCTTCGATGGTGGCAAGCTGCTGCTGGAAACCCCATACGGTGGTTCTATCTCGCTGGACTGGAAGCAGGTCCAGACCCTGGAGAGCGACCAGGAGCTGCTGGTCAAGCAGGACGCCTACAACGGCGAGCGGGCCAAGTCGTTGAAGGCCGCCGAGCCTGGCAAGGTGACCCTGGCCAACGGTGAGACGCCCAAGACTGTAGAGCTTGCCAGCATCGAGCAGATCATGAAGCCCAAGCCTGTGGTCGAGGACCTGGTCTGGAAAGGCAATATCGATGCCGCGCTGGACTACCAGCGTGCCGAGAACGATACCGACGACTATGACATCGGTTTCAAGACCACGGCCCGTCATGGCCGTTGGCGGCACAACGCCGAAGGCGAGTACAACCGCGAGACCAAGGACGACGTCACCACGACCAACAACTGGAGCGCAGAGTATGCGCTCGATCGCTTCATCACCGAGAAATGGTTCTGGCAGGGGCGTCTTGAGTACAAGCGGGATCACATCGAGGATCTGGCGCGTCAGCGCACCGTGGGTACCGGCCCCGGTTACCAGTTCTGGGATGACGAACTGGGTGCGTTCTCGCTCGGTTCACTGATCAACCGCACCGACTTCGAGTATCAGAATGGCGGCAAGGACAACTTCTATTCGGCGGCGGTGAAGTGGGACTACACCCGTTACCTGATCGGCAAGAATGTCCAGCTGTTCACCAACGGTGAGTTCGCCAAGCCGCTGGGGGGCGTTGCCGACTATTCGCTGGATGCCGAGGTGGGGCTGCGCTACAAAGTGACCGAATGGGCCTCGCTCAATCTCAAGGCAGAAAAAGACATCATCACCGGCACGCGTGAGAGTGATCTGGACAAGACGCGCTATACCGCAGGCTTTGGCGTGACCTGGTAGGGGTCAGCTTCAAGCTGCAAGCTAAAAGCGAGTGGCATGGCGCCTCGCTCCTGCTTTTTCTTGCAGCTTGAAGCTTGAAGCTTGAAGCTTACAGGTAGCTTGCAACCCAGTAGCCACCTGTCGAGGAGTCAGACGTGAGTCAGAAGGCCATCCGCCCCGCCCGGGAACTGCTGCTCAAGGAGTACCGCGGTGTACTCTCGACCCATTCCAAGTCCATGCCTGGCTTCCCTTTCGGTTCTGTGGTGCCTTATTGCCTGGATGCCGAGGGCAACCCGCTGATCCTCATCAGCCGCATCGCCCAGCACACCCACAACCTGCAGAAAGACCCCAAGTGCTCCTTGCTGGTGGGGGAGCGGGAAGCCGAGGACGTGCAGGCCGTTGGCCGCCTGACGATCATGGCCGAGGCGCACAAGCTGGTCGATGAGGCTGCCGTCGACGCCGCTGCCGAGCGCTATTACCGTTACTTCCCCGATGCCGCCAACTATCACAAGGCGCACGATTTCGACTTCTGGGTGCTGCAGCCGGTGCGCCATCGTTACATAGGTGGCTTCGGGGCGATCCACTGGCTCGATCAGGTGACGTTGGCCAACCCCTTCGCCGGCAAGGCGGAGGCCAGCATGATCGAGCACATGAACAGCGATCATGCCAACGCCATCGCCCACTACGTCGAATTGAGCGACCTGCCGCGTAGCGCGCCAGCGCAGATGGTCGGCATCGACAGCGAAGGCATGCACCTGCGCATAGGCCAAGGTATCCATTGGCTGGCTTTCCCAAGCAATTGCAATACGCCGACACAAGTTCGCGAGGCCTTGGTTTTACTGGCGCGCGCCGACCAATGGCCGGCCGCGACAGAAGTCGAAGCTTGAAAAACCGAGCGCACGCATCCATCTGATGGTCTTAAAGGAAGATAGTCTTCCGTCGAGGAATCCTTGATGCGTGTTTTTCTACTGCTGTTTCTGCTTTTCCCTGTGCTGGAGTTGTTCGTCTTCGTCAAGGTCAGCTCAGCCATCGGTTTCTTCCCGGCGCTGCTGTTGATCATCGCAGGTTCCGCCTTGGGTGTGCTGGTGATGCGTGTGGCCGGCCTGGCCACCGCCTTGCGTGCCCGTGAAAGCCTGCAGCGTGGCGAACTGCCCGCCGAGGACATGTTCCAGGGCCTGATGCTGGCGGTGGGCGGTGGCCTCCTGCTGCTCCCGGGCTTCATCAGTGACGTGCTGGGCCTGCTCTGCCTGTTGCCCTTCACCCGCCATCTGGCCGCACGCAAGATGCGACAGCGTGCCGAGGCCCAGGCCATGCGCCAGCGCGCGTTCCAGGACGACCCCTCTCAGGCACAGCCGCGCGACAGCGGCCATCGGCCCAATGTGATCGAAGGCGAATACGAACGTCGCGACAAGTAGACATCCCCGGGGCCGCTTTGCGGCCCCAAGCTTTTCTGCTCGTTGAAAAATTTTCTGCAGCAAGCCTTGTAATTGATCATGCCGGCCTCATGTATGTGGTCACCGCAAGGTTTCTGGTGGCAACGCCAGACAATACACAGGTGGTTCGCCCGTCGCGGGCCACCCCCGGCAACGCCGGACCGCATCAACCCGCCGGTGTCGACACCGGCCGATGAAAACCACAAATTGGGAGAGATCGACAATGAAGCTTCGTCCTCTGCATGACCGCGTAGTCATCCGTCGCAGCGAAGAAGAATCGAAAACCGCTGGCGGTATCGTCCTGCCGGGTTCGGCCGCTGAAAAACCAAACCGTGGCGAAGTTGTCGCCGTCGGCACCGGTCGCATCCTGGACAACGGCGAAGTACGTGCGCTGGCCGTCAAAGTGGGTGACAAAGTGGTTTTCGGCCCTTACTCGGGCAGCAACACCGTGAAAGTCGATGGCGAAGACCTGCTGGTAATGAGCGAGAACGAAATCCTCGCCGTTGTCGAAGGCTGATTTCCCCGACTTCCCGTTACTCCAAAGAATTTCAAGGATTAAACGATCATGGCTGCTAAAGACGTAAAATTCGGCGATTCCGCCCGTAAAAAAATGCTGGTTGGCGTCAACGTTCTGGCTGACGCGGTAAAAGCGACCCTGGGCCCGAAAGGCCGCAACGTGGTCCTGGCCAAGAGCTTCGGCGCGCCGACCATCACCAAGGACGGCGTTTCCGTCGCCAAAGAAATCGAACTCAAAGACGCCTTCGAAAACATGGGCGCCCAACTGGTCAAGGAAGTCGCTTCCAAGGCCAACGATGCTGCCGGTGACGGCACCACCACCGCGACCGTTCTGGCTCAGGCCATCGTCAACGAAGGCCTGAAGGCTGTCGCTGCCGGCATGAACCCGATGGACCTCAAGCGCGGCATCGACAAGGCCACCGCTGCCGTCGTCGCCGAGCTGAAAAACCTGTCCAAGCCATGCGCCGACTCCAAGGCCATCGCTCAGGTTGGCACCATCTCCGCCAACTCCGACAACTCCATCGGCGAAATCATCGCTGAAGCCATGGAAAAAGTCGGCAAAGAAGGCGTGATCACCGTTGAAGAAGGCTCGGGCCTGGAAAACGAACTGTCCGTCGTAGAAGGCATGCAGTTCGACCGCGGCTACCTGTCGCCGTACTTCGTCAACAAGCCGGACACCATGGTTGCCGAGCTGGAAGGCCCGCTGCTGCTGCTGGTCGACAAGAAAATCTCCAACATCCGTGAGCTGCTGCCAGTTCTGGAAGCCGTTGCCAAGGCCGGCCGCCCACTGCTGATCGTTGCTGAAGACGTCGAAGGCGAAGCCCTGGCTACCCTGGTCGTCAACAACATGCGCGGCATCGTCAAGGTTGCTGCAGTCAAGGCACCAGGTTTTGGCGACCGTCGCAAGGCCATGCTGCAGGACATCGCCGTCCTGACCGGCGGCCAGGTCATCTCCGAAGAAATCGGCCTGACCCTGGAAACCACCACCCTGGAGCACCTGGGTAACGCCAAGCGCGTCATCCTGTCCAAGGAAAACACCACCATCATCGACGGTGCTGGTGTGGACGCCGACATCGAAGCACGCGTCAAGCAGATCCGTGCCCAGATCGAAGAGACCTCTTCGGACTACGACCGTGAGAAGCTGCAAGAGCGCCTGGCCAAGCTGGCTGGCGGTGTTGCCGTGATCAAGGTCGGTGCTGGCACCGAAGTTGAAATGAAAGAGAAGAAAGCCCGCGTTGAAGACGCCCTGCACGCTACCCGTGCAGCCGTCGAAGAAGGCGTGGTGCCTGGCGGTGGTGTTGCTCTGGTTCGCGCCCTGGGCGCCATTGTCGACCTCAAAGGTGACAACGAAGACCAGAACGTCGGTATCGCCCTGCTGCGTCGCGCTGTTGAAGCGCCGCTGCGCCAGATCACTGCCAACGCCGGCGACGAGCCAAGCGTTGTGGCCGACAAGGTCAAGCAAGGTTCGGGCAACTACGGCTACAACGCCGCTACCGGCGAATACGGCGACATGATCGAGATGGGTATCCTTGACCCAGCCAAGGTCACCCGTTCGGCCCTGCAAGCAGCTGCTTCGATCGGCGGTCTGATGATCACCACCGAAGCCATGGTTGCCGACCTGCCGGAAGACAAGCCAGCTGGCGGCATGCCAGACATGGGCGGCATGGGCGGTATGGGCGGCATGATGTAAGCCAGCCTCACCCCCTGTAACAGGAAAAGCCCCGGTTCGTGAGAACCGGGGCTTTTTCGTTTGCGTCAACTTCGTTGAATTTCCACCAGCACTGGCACTGTCCGTGCGATGGCCTTAAGCTGCGCCTGCCGCGCACCATAGCGAAGCGCCGCACAGGAGAACCCGATGCGCATTCTTTTGGTTGAAGACAACCGCGATATCCTTGCCAACCTGGCTGATTATCTGGGCATGAAGGGCTATACCGTCGACTGCGCCCAGGACGGCCTGTCAGGTCTGCACCTGGCTGCCACCGAGCACTACGACCTGATCGTGCTCGATATCATGCTGCCTGGAATCGACGGTTACACCCTGTGCAAGCGCCTGCGCGAGGATGCCCGTCGCGATACGCCGGTGATCATGCTGACCGCCCGCGACCAACTTGACGACCGCCTGCAGGGCTTCCGCTCCGGCGCCGACGATTACCTGCTCAAACCGTTCGCCCTGTCCGAACTCGCTGCGCGCATCGAAGCCGTGCTGCGCCGCGCCCAGGGCGGCGGGCGACGTACCCTGCAGGTTGCCGACCTGAGTTACGACCTGGACACCCTCGAAGTCACTCGCCAGGGGCGCTTGCTCAAGCTCAACCCTGTCGGCCTCAAGCTGCTCGCGGTGCTGATGCAGAAAAGCCCCCACGTGTTGCGCCGCGAGGTACTGGAAGAGGCGCTGTGGGGTGATGATTGCCCCGACAGCGACAGCTTGCGCAGCCATGTACACCAGCTGCGCCAAGTAATCGACAAACCGTTCGAAAAGCCGTTGCTGCATACCGTCCATGGCGTCGGCTATCGCCTCGCCGAGGGTCGCGATGGAGTTTAAGCAAAGCCTGGCGCAGCGCATCATCATCGCGTTTGCGCTGATGAGCGCGCTGGTGGCTGGGGCGTTCGCCTTCGGTATCGTCGCCACTGTCCACCTGGTTGAAGAGCGCTTGATCTCCTCGGTGCTGGGCGGCGACCTGCAGCGCCTGTTGCGCATGGACAGCATCAGTGACTGGAGCCATCGGCCGCGCCCTGACCAGCTGTTCTACTTCAGCGGTGGGCGCGATGACTTCGAGCTACCAAGAGACTTGCGCCACCTCGATGCAGGCTTTCATGAGGTATTTCGCGACCAGCTTTCCTACCACGCAATGGTGGAAATCGTAGACGGCCGACGTTATGTATTGCTGCAGGACCAAAGCGATTTCGAAGAGCGCGAGCGGGTACTGTTCGCCGTCGTCATGGTGGGCTTCGTGCTCAGCCTGGTACTGGCGGTGTTCCTCGGCTGGCTGCTGGCACGGCGAGTGATGGCACCGGTGATCCGCCTGGCGCGGCAAGTACGCCATCGTGATCAGCTTCTTGGCCTGGCACCGCCCTTGGCACCCGATTACGCAGCCGATGAAGTTGGCCAGCTAGCGGTGGCATTCGACGATACCCTTGGCCGTTTGCGCGATGCACTGACCCGCGAGCGTCTGTTCACCAGTGATGTCAGCCACGAATTGCGCACGCCGCTGATGGTGCTGGCCACCTCCTGCGAGCTGTTGATCGAAAACCCCAATCTGGATAGCCGCTCACGTAGCCAGGTCGAACGCATCGCCCGGGCCACCGAAGAAATGCGCGAGTTGGTCAAAACCTTCCTGATGCTCGCCCGTGCCCAGCGCGACCAAGGTGCCGTGGCCTCCCAGGCGACGCTGCGCGAGGTGGCCGACGATCTGATAGGCGTATGGCGCGACACCATCGAGCAGAAAGGGCTGACGCTGTACTTCGATGGCCGCGTCAGTGCAGGCCCGCTGCTGTACAACGCGACGTTCCTGCAATCGGTGATGGGCAACCTGTTGCGCAACGCTGCGCACTACACCGACAGTGGTTACATCCGCCTGAGTCTTGAAGCCAATGGGTTCAGCGTCGAGGACAGCGGGGTCGGCATTCCGGAGGAGCAGCGCGAGGCGATGTTCAAACCGTTCGTGCGTGGTGATGAGCGACGCGGCGAAGGTCTGGGGCTTGGCTTATCGCTGGTACAACGGATCTGTGACGACCAGGGTTGGCGCGTTACGCTGACTTCTACCGCCCCCCATGGTTGCCGTTTTCAGGTGGACTTGAGCCAAGGCGCTGAAAAGTCCGATCCGTTGAAGCTTTGCGAGTAAATTACTGGGCTATATTCCTTTAGGGATAACACTTTTTTCACATTGGCATGACCTGTTTCCTACGCAGTGTTACTTAAGGTACATGCAATGGAGCCAGGAGATGCCCAATGCGTAGCCCGATCAAACTCGAATTTTCCAAGAAGTACGACCAGCAACATGCTCGGGAGTATTTCCTCAAGCACCAGGATGGTCTGGCACGTCGCCTTTCCCACAAGCGCGATGAGCAATTGGCCCGTCGAGCCTTGGCGCTGGCCGGAGAACCGGGGTTGGTGCTGGATCTGCCTTGCGGCGCGGGCCGTTTCTGGCCACTGCTGGCAGAAAAACCCAACAGGGTAATCATTGGTGCCGACAATTCCGAGGCGATGATCGAGACTGCCTGTGCCGCACAACCGCCAGAGGTGGTAGCGCGGGTACGCCCTTTGCAAACGTCAGCGTTCGCCATCGACTTGCCGGACAACTCGGTCGACAGCATTTTTTGCATGCGCTTGTTTCACCACATCGGTGAGGCAGCCCACAGAAAAACGATTCTTTCGGAGTTTCAAAGGGTTAGCCGTGACAGCGTAATCCTGTCATTGTGGGTGGACGGAAACTTCAAGGCCTGGCGGCGTCAAAAGCTCGAGCAACGGCGCAGTGCCAAAGCCGAGCCGGGCAGTTACCAGAATCGTTTCGTGTTACCGGCAGAGACAGTCGAAGAAGAATTCAAGGCCGCCGGCTTCAGGATCCAGGAACGCCTCGATTTCCTGCCGTTCTATGCCATGTGGCGGGTCTATGTATTACGTAAGGGGTAGTGTTTGATGGCTGTAGCCCAGAGCGGGGAGTCACGCTTCGATTATTACTGGCGTCAGCAGGGCGAATGGGTCGAGGAACCCAACCAGCGCCGCGGTGGTGAAAGTGGCGTGCAACGCCTCAACGATGCCGATGGCAAGTTGCTGTATGCCAAGCGCCAGGTCGGGCACATCTACCGCAGCCTGTTGCACCCCTTCGGCAGGCCGACGGTGCTGCGTGAGCTCGACGCGCTGAACAGCTTCGAGCAACTGGGCGTGCGTGTCCCGCGCATCGTATTTTGTGGGGCCGAGCGCGATGCCGACCACCAATGGCGTGCGCTGCTGGTCAGCGAAGCGCTCGATGGTTTCATCGAACTCGATGCCTGGCATGCCCAAGGTGCGCGCGAGCACTACCCGCAAGTGGTACATGAACGCATGCTCAAGGAGTTGGCTGACAACCTGGCCCGCATGCACCTGGGCCACTGGCAGCATGGCTGCCTGTATGGCAAGCACGTATTCGTCAAAGTGATCGGCGAGGGCGAACAGGCCCGTGTTGAAGTGGCATTGCTCGATCTGGAGAAGTGCCGCCGCCGTATCAGCTGCCAGCGCGCTGCGGGCAATGACCTGCGTCAGTTGCGCCGCCATTCGTCGCTCAATGACGCGGAATGGCAATCGTTGCTCTACTTTTACCAGATGGCGTTTGGCAGCGCTGTCAAAGGGTTAGGGCAATGAAACTAGAAATCGCTCGAGCATTGTTTCTGATAGCGGGTCTGGCTGTGACCACCGTGGCGGTAGCGGCGTGGGAAGAGCCACGGCCCAGAGTGTTCAGCAAGGCTGAACAGGCAGAACAATGCGCGTTGCCCAGGGACGTGAAGCAGCAGGTCCAGGCCCAGCCGGACCAGGATTTGCTGTTGCTTCTGTTCGGGCTGCGGCAGGGCTTGCGGCCTGCAGGCTGACCTGCTTTGAGCACAAGAGGCCCCGCTATTGCGGGGCCTTTGCTTTCTGTAGTTGGCCCGCTCAGGCAACGACAGGTTCCGTCGCCGCTGTCTTGTGCGCCAACAGGGTGTAAATGCACGGCAGCACAAACAAGGTAAACAACGTCCCGATCGACATCCCCGTCGCAATCACCGTACCGATGTCAAAGCGGCTCACTGCCCCGGCCCCGGTCGCCAGAATCAGCGGCACCATGCCAAATACCATTGCGGCGGTGGTCATCAGTACCGGGCGTAGACGAATGGCCGCAGCTTCCTCGATCGCCTCCCTTGCGCTCAGCCCTTTTTCCTCACGCAACTGGTTGGCGAACTCGACGATCAGGATACCGTGCTTGCTGATCAGCCCGATCAGCGTCACCAACCCGACCTGGGTATAGATGTTCATGCTGGAAACACCCAGGAATAGCGGCAACAGCGCCCCGCAGATCGACAGCGGTACCGTCACCAGAATCACCAGCGGGTCGCGGAAGCTTTCAAACTGTGCCGCCAGTACCAGGAAGATGATCGCCAACGCCAGGCCGAAGGTCACCCACAGCGCGCTGCCTTCCTGTATGTACTGCCGTGCCGCGCCGGCATAGTCGAAGGAGAACCCTTCCGGCGCCTGCTCGGCAGCAATATCCCGCACTGTCTGCAAGGCTTCGCCGATGCTGACCAAAGGCACGCCCTGGATGATTGCCGAGTTCAGTTGCTGGAACTGGTTGAGCTGGCGTGGACGCGCTCGGTCGCTAAGGGTGATCAGTGTGGACAGTGGCAGCAGTTGGCCCTGGTCGTTCTTGACGTAATAGCTGTTGAGCCAGCCGGCGTTGTCGCGGTAGGGCCGTTCGACCTGGGCGATGACTTTGTAGCTGCGGCCTTCGAGGGTGAAACGGTTGATTTCCCCCTCGCCCAGCAAGGTCGCCAAGGTGCCGCCAAGGACGTCCATGGATACACCCATCTGCGCAGCCTTGGCGCGGTCGATGTCGACTACCACCTCGGGCTTGTCGAACGCCAGGTCGATGTCGAGGAAGGCAAATTTGCCTGATGCCTGGGCGCGTTCCTTGACCCGTTGGGCAACCTCCAGCAGCGCCGGGTAATCACCTGCGGTATTGATGACGAACTGGAACGGCAAGCCTTCGCCGGTCCCCGGCAGTGACGGCAGGTTGAAGCCGAAGATCTGCAGGCCGCTGATGTTGTCGAGTTTGGCCTGTACCAGGGGCAGCAACTCCATTTGCGTGCGGTCGCGCTCGTTCCAGGGCTTGAGCAGGAAACCGCCGATGCCGCTCTGCACGCCGTTGAATCCGTTGATCTGGAACGACGAGTAGTATTCGGGGAAGGCCTTGAACAGTGGGGTGAACTGGTCGGTGTAGGCATTGAGGTAGTCGAGGTTGGCTGGTTGTGGCGAGCTGCTGATCATGAAGATGACCCCCTGATCCTCGTTCGGTGCCAGCTCGTTCTGGGTGAACTTGAGCAGCACCGGGATCAGGCACAGGATGATCACGGCGAACACCAGCACCACCGGGCGGCTGTCCAGGGTGGTGTGCAGCAGGCGCTGGTAGCGGCCCTTGATCCGCTCGAACAGCACGTCAAGGCGATGGGCCAGGCCGCTTGCATTCTGCTCACGCCGCAATAGCAGGGCACACATCATCGGCGACAGGGTCAGGGCGACGACGCCCGAGATGATCACCGCCCCTGCCAGGGTCAGGGCGAACTCCTTGAACAAGGCGCCGGTGAGCCCGGTCAGGAAGCCGATCGGTGCGTATACCGCCGCCAGGGTGATGGTCATCGACACCACTGGCATGGCGATTTCCCGCGCACCTTCCAGCGCGGCGTCCACCGGTGACTTGCCTTCTTCCATGTGCCGGTGGATGTTTTCCACCACGACGATGGCATCGTCCACCACCAGGCCGATGGCCAGCACCATTGCCAGCAGGGTCAGCAGGTTGAGCGAATAGCCCATCATCTGCATGAAGAACAGCACCCCGATCATCGACAGTGGGATGGTCACCACCGGGATCAGTACCGAGCGCAGCGCGCCGAGGAATAAAAACACCACCACGATGACGATCAGCACCGCTTCGCCAAGGGTCTTGACCACTTCGTCGATCGAGGCCTGGATGAACAGCGTGGCGTCATAGGCAATCGACCCCTTGAGCGCGGACGGCAACTGGCTTTGCAGCTCCGGCATGATGCGGCGTACTTCCTTGATCACCTCCAGCGGGTTGGCGGCCGGGGTGGCCTTGATGCCGATGTAGACCGAAGGAGTGCCATCGAACGAGCTGACCGTGTCGTAATTTTCCGCGCCCATCTCGACCCGTGCCACATCGCCGAGCAATACACGGCTGTCGCCGGAGGTCTTGAGCGGCAATGCGGCAAAAGCCTCGGCCGACTTCAGTTCGGTGTTGGCATTGATGCTGGTGACCACGTATTCGCCCTTCACCTCACCAGCGGCGGCGAGAAAGTTGTAACGGCGTACGGCGCTGGTCACGTCGGTGGCGGCAAGGCCGAACGCTGCCAGTTTGACCGGGTCGATCCAGATGCGCATGGCGAACACCTGGTTGCCGAGGATCTCTGCCTCGGCCATGCCCGGCAAGGTTGCAAGTTTCGGCTGGATGACCCGTGACAGGTAGTCGGTGATCTGCGGGTTGCTCATTTCCTTGCTGTAAAAGCTGATGTACATCAGCGCCGAGGCATCTGCGGCTTCTTTGCTCAGTACCGGGTCTTCTGCGTCTTGCGGCAACTGGTTGCGCACTTCGTTGGCCTTGGCCAGCAACTCGGTGAACAGGCGGTCGCTGTCGGCGCCGATGCGCGCATAGATGGAGATGATCGAGAAGTTCTGCCGGCTCACCGAGGTCATGTAGTCGATGCCTTCGGCGCTGGCCAGGCTCTGCTGCAGCGGTTGGGTGATGTAGCCCTGAATGGTTTCTGCGTTGGCGCCGGGGTAGGCCGTGGTCACCGTGATCAGGGCGTTTTCCATCTGCGGGTACTGGCGGATCTGCAGCTTGTTCCAGGCCTGGAAACCCAGCAGCAGGATCAGCAGGCTGACCACGCTGGCCAGCACCGGGCGGCGGATGAACGGGTCGGTGAACGCCATGCCTGCCTCCTTATCAGTCCGCGCGTGGGGCGCCTTGTTCGGGTTCGAGCGCTGCGTCCTGGCCGATGCGGATCGCCGCGCCAGGGCTCAGCTTGAGCTGGCCGGCGGTGACCACCTGTTCGCCCGCTGCGAGCCCTTTGCTGACCACCACCACGCCGTCGCGCCGCTCGCCGGTCTGCACGCTGCGCTGTTCGGCGCTGAGCTGCGGCCGGCCACTGTCGTCCCGCTCGGGATTACCGTCCTTGTCTTTCTTCGGCGTGGCGACATACACGGAATTGCCATACAGCGTGTAGGTGATGGCGCTTTCGGGCACTACCACCTGTGGGCGCGGGTCAGGCAGCAGCACCAGCAGGTTGGCGAACATGCCCGGCAGCAGCTTGCCATCCGGGTTGGCCATTGTCGCGCGCACCAGCAGGTTGCGCGTGCTCTCTTCAACCTTGGGGTTGATGGCGCTGAGGCTGGCAGGGAAAGTCTGGCCAGGGTAGGCCGCCACCTGCACCTGTACCTGCTGGCCGAGGCTCAGCTGTGGCAGTGCCTGCTCCGGTACATTGAAGTCGACGTAAAGGCTGGAGAGGTCCTGCAGGGTAGCGATCACAGAGCCGGCCGCCAGGTAGTCACCCACATCCACCTGGCGGATGCCGATCGTACCGCTGAACGGGGCACTGATGCTCTTCTTGGTTTTTGCGGCCTTGAGCTGGTCGACAACCGCCTGGTTGCGCCGGTATTGGGCAGTGAGGCGATCATATTCGCCGCGGGAGATGGCCGAATCACCCACCAGCTGGCTGCCGCGGCCGAAGTCCACTTTGGCCAACCCCAGGTCGGCCTGGGCAGTCCCCAGCAGGGCGGTTTCCTGATCGTCATTGAGCTTGAGCAGCAGTTGCCCGGCCTTGACCTTCTGACCGGAGTCGAAGTGCAGGGATTGAACGATGCCTTCCACCTCCAGGCTCAGCTCGACACCCTGCAGGGCCTTGAGGCTGCCGACGGCGGGCAGGCGCTGCTGCCACTGGCGCTGCTCGGCCATGGCCACCGCCACGGTGATGGGAGGCTTGGGGGCAGTGAACACCTGGATCTGCCGGTAGATCGAGAAGGCCTTGTAGCCCCCCAGGGCCAGCACGATCAGCAGAACGACGGCCAACATGATGAGCATGCGGCGGCGCAGCATAAGTCCGTTTCCTTGGATGCGAGGTTGTTATTGGTTTTGACACGACAACGGGCGGTCCTGCCCACGTGCGGATGGGGGAAGTATTGACTGTTTTTCGATTGAGGGGAAATGGATTGCGCCCCCGTAGGGGCGCGCAGGCCTGATCAGGCCAGGTGCAGGTGGTTGTCCCAGAAACCGGAAGGCAAATCCATCGGCTGGCCGATCAATTCCTGCTTGCGGCAATCATAGAACCGGCAACGCCCCTGCCCGGACGTCACGACAAAACCATCCTTCACCGCGCCAACCCCGGCACAGTCCGGCATCGGCGCATCCAGCCTGACTGCGCCACTGTCCAGGTCCCAGACGAACAGGCGGTTGGCCCGCGGCGCCGTCAGTGCCACCAGGCGCAGGTCGCTGTGGATGGCGACGCTGGCAGTGTACTGGGCCATGGCTTGCAGCTGGCGCTCTGGCACCGGGAAGGCCTTGAACGGCTCGCCTGGGCGCTTGATTGCCAGCAGCTCGGCGGTTTCATCGGCATCGCCCATGAACTGCTGGCAGGCGGCGATGGTGCCATCGCTGCCCACTGCCAGGTGGCGCACGCTGTTCATTTGCTGGGCCAGGGTTTCCTTGCTCAGCAACGTGCCGTCGCGCTGCATCAGTACCAGGCTCGGCTCCATGGCATTGAGGTTCATCTCGACCCGGCTTTCGGCCTCGGTGCGGATACCGCCATTGGCCACGACCAGAGTCTCGCCATCGGGCAGCCATGCCACTTCATGCGGGCCGATGCCGTGGGTGGGGATCTCGCCGGTGTGAACCAGGCGTTCACCCTCGAAGCGGTACACGCCCAGTACGCCACGCCCTGGATCGGTGGTGTCGTTCTCGGTGGCATACAGCCATTCGCCGCCTTTATGAATCACGGCGTGGCCGTAAAAGTGCCGGTCAGGCTGCGACGAGACGGTCTGCAACAAGCGCCCGTCGCGCAGGTCGATCAGGTAGCTTTCGGTACCGGGACGGCGCGCGACGAACAGGGCGATCGGCAGCTCTGGATGGTTGATGATGGCATGGCAACGCTGGGCCACCTGGGTGCTGAACACCCGGGTGCCGTCCAGGCGGAACCCGACGGCATAGTGCTTGCCGTCGCCATCGTCACGCGCCGACAGCAGCAAAGGATCGCTGCCTTTGTTGCGCATCAGGCTCCAGCCCCCCAAGGTCAGGGCGCTGAGCAGAACGCTACCGATTTTGAGTGCCTGGCGTCGCAGCATGATCAGTCACCGTCGTTGGCATTGAAGCCCAGCTGGATGTTCAACGCCTTGGCCAGTTCGCCTTCGTGCAGGCGGTGAACGACGTTGAGGCTGTCGTAGATCTGGTTGAGGCGCTGCATGCCATCTTCGTCAGCCAGCAACTCGCCCAAGGTCTTCTGGTTATCGGTCAGCAGTTTGACCGAGGTGGCGTAGGCGTCGTCGATCTTTTGCGCCAGGGCTTTCTGGTCGCTGCCCAGCAAGCCGCGCAGGCCTTGGTTGTCGACCCCGACCCAGACCGCCTGGGCGGCCTTGAGGCTGGCTTCCAGGCTTTTCAGCGAGGCGTGGCTGCGCCAGGCTTCGGCCTGCAGTGGCTGCGCAATGCCTTTGCTCTGGCGGCCCATCGGTGCGCCGAGCTTCTTCTTCAGGGTATCCAGCGCAGTCACCTGCGCACGCAGCAGGTCGGCGATCGCCTCGTGCGAGTCGGCATAGCGCTGGTTGGGGAACTTGGTCATCTGCGAGAGCATGCCGTCGGTGCTGTTCCAGCCTTTGAGGATCTCTTCAGCCAAGGCCTTCTGGTGCTCACCGATGGCGACCAGCAGCGGGCAGTATCGGGCTTTCTGTTCGGCGGTGGCGACATCCGGCTTGCTGTCGAACAGGATGTATTCGTAGGCCGACAGGCCGCGCACCACGACGCTGGACTTGCCCAGGGTCTGGGCGTCGATCGGCTTGTCGCCATTGACCAGTTGCTCGACCTGGCGACCGACCAGGTTCTTCTTGTCGGGCCAGAACTGCACCTGCCAGGCGCGGTTGCCCTCGGCCAGCGGGCCGACCAGCAGTGGCTGCAGCTCGGCCCAGGCTTTTTGCGCGTTGAGGAAATCGGCGCGAGCGCTGTCCAGGCTCTCTTTGCCTTCGCAGTAGGCCAAGGCACTGGCGGCCAGCTGGCGGTCGGCTTCGACCCAGCGGCTGTAGGTGGGCAGGATCACCTGCTTGGCGATGGCGGCGGAGGTCACGGCCTGCGGGTCTTGCGGTGAACAGGCACCGAGGGCGAGTGCGGCGAGGCTGGTGAACAACAGTTTGGGTCGGAACATGCCCGGCTCCTTGCGCTTTTAAAGTGAGTTCAGGAAAGCCAGCAGCGCAGCGCGCTGCTCGGCATTGAAAGTCAGAACATGGTCGCGCGCTGCCTGCGCTTCGCCGCCGTGCCAGAGCACGGCCTCGAGCAGGTTGCGGGCGCGGCCGTCATGCAGGTACTGGGTGTGGCCACTGACCGCTGGACTCAGGCCGATGCCCCACAGCGGCGGGGTTCGCCAGTCTTGGCCGTTCGCGGCAAATTCGGTGCGATCGTCGGCAAGGCCCGGGCCCATGTCGTGCAGCAGCAGGTCGCTGTAGGGGCGGATCACTTGCCCGGCCAGCTCTGGCTCGGGGGCGTCGGCGGCAGTGGTGAACTGCGGGGTGTGGCATCCCTGGCAGCCGGCCTGATAGAACAGGTTCTTGCCGGCCAGCACTTGCGGGGCGCCGACATCGCGCCGGGCTGGCACGCCCAGGTTGCGGGTGTAAAAGGTGACCAGGCGCAGGATGTTGTCGCTGACTTCCTTTTCGCCGTCGGTGCCGTCGCCATTGGGGGCTGCAAGGCAATCGCGCTGCGCCGGGGTGCAGTCGTCCCGGGGCTGCAGGCTGCTGGTCAAACCCATGTCACCGGCAAAGGCGTGCACGTTCTGCTGGTTGACGTTCGGTTGCCCGGCCTTCCAGCCAAAGCGACCGACCACGGTCTTGCTCTGGGCGTCGTCCCAAACCCGGTTGGCCCGGCCGCGAATACCGTCTCGGTTGCGATCGTCGGGGTCTTCGTTGGCCAGAATCTGAGCTTCGGGGATGGCTTCGAGCAGACCCAGGCCGATCATGGGCGGTGCCACGCGTGCAGAGAACCGGGTGTCAGGGTGCATCGGCCCATAGCCGAGCTGGGTGATTTGCAGGGTAGGGCGACGCAGTTCGACCTGATGGCCGTCGTTGAAGCTGACGGTCTGGTTGTCGTAAGTCACGCGCACCTTGCCTTCCGGGGCCACACCAGGGTTGGCCATGTCCTGCAATTGGGTGCCATAGACAGGCTCCGGGACCACGCCCAGGCGCTCGATTTCTTTTGCCAGGTAAGGCTGGTCGGGGATCGACAGGCGCACCAGCATCGACACCGCGTTGCTGTCGCCAGGCTCTGGCGGATGGCCACGGCCGTCGCGTACGTGGCAGTTCTGGCAGGCGTTGGTGTTGAACAGTGGGCCCAGGCCATCGCGTGCAGTGGTGGTGGACGGGGCGATCACCCAGGGGTTGCGGAAGAAACTGTTGCCTACGGCAAAGTCCAGGCGGCGCTCGGGCGACAGGTTGGCCGAGGGCAGGGAAAAGGCATTGCGGTCGTTGCGCTGGACAGTCGCCTGGCCACCGGACAGCGCTTCGCCAGGCTCTGCCTGAGTGAAACGCGGGGCGTCGTCACAGGCGGCAAGGGCGAGGGCCAGCAGCGGAGGGGAGAGTCGGGACAGCGACAAGGACATGCAAAATCCTGGGCGTAGGCGAAAAACCGGCGTGCAAGCTTAGCAGGCTGAGAATGTTTGAATAAGAGGAATTTGCAATTGCTGGATGAAACTGCTGTCAGTTTTGGCGCTGCCGCAGGCAAGCCAGCCCCCACAGGCACCGCGCAGAACTCAAGAACTGCGCGCCCCGGTGGAAGCTGGCTTGCCGGCGACGGGCTGCGTAGCAGCCCTACTAACGCTAACTGACTGGCGTTAGCCTTTTTTGCCTGCCAATGCCGAATCAGAACTCGTGATCGGCAGTGTCCGGGTTCAGGTTGGCAATGCCCAGCTTGCCTGCAGCCTGCTCGATCGCACCGGTCTGCTTGACCAGGGAGGCAATGGCATCACGCACGACCTGGTTGCCGGCAGCGTTGTCGGCTGCGATCAGTTGGTCGTAATGCTCGCCTTTGAGCGCGTGGTCGACAATGACCTGAAGCTTCGCCTCGGTCGCTTCCAGGTCGGCCTTGAGGGTAGCGTCGGCAGCCGGGTCGGCCTTGGCCACCAGCGACGACAGGCTCGGGCCGGTCAGCTTGGTACCGTCGGCTCGGGTGTACTCGCCCAGGTAGACGTTGCGGATGCCCTTGGCGTCGTAGAAGTGCGAGTAGTGGGTGTTGTCGCTGAAACAGTCCTGTTCGTCTTCCGGCGAGTTGGCTTCCAGTGAGACCTTCATGCGTTCGCCAGCCAGTTCGCCCAGGGACAGGCTGCCCATGCCGAACAGCATCTTGCGCAGGCCGTCGGTGGCAGGCTCGGCTTCCAGCGTGGCGCGGTAGTTGTCGGCGACGTTCGGGGCCCAGTTGCCGACCATTTCTTCGAGGTCCTTGACCAGCAGCTCGGTGACCGACTTCAGGTAGGCGCGGCGACGCTCGTTGTGGCCGCCGGTGGCGCCTTTACCTTCGAGGTAGTCCGAAGCAGGGCGGTTGCCTGCGCCTGGGCCGGTACCGTTGAGGTCCTGGCCCCAGAGCAGGAATTCGATGGCGTGGTAGCCAGTGGCGACGTTGGCTTCGGAGCCGCCCAGTTCGTTCAAACTGGCCAGCTTCTCAGGGGTGATGTCCTTGACATCGACCTTCTCCTCACCGACCTGGATTTCGGTGTTGGCAATGATGTTAGAGCTGGCAGCCGGGTTGCCCAGCGCATGTTCGTAGCTCTTGTCGACGTAGTCGATCAGGCCTTCGTCAAGCGGCCAGGCGTTCACCTGGCCTTCCCAGTCGTCGATGATCGTGTTGCCGAAGCGGAAGGCTTCGCTCTGCAGGTACGGTACGCGCGCTGCAGCCCAGGCTTCTTTGGCAGCTTTGAGGGTGTCGTCGTTGGGGTTGGCGAGGAATGCATCGATGGCTGTTTGCAGGGACTTGGCCGTGCTCAGCGAGTCGCTGTAAACGGCGTAGACCATCTCGGTGTAATGCTTGACCACGGCCTTGCCGGCCGCTTCGTCGACAGCAGCCGGTGCTGCGGCGGCGGTGCTCGCGGCGGCAGGTGCCGCAGCTTGCGGGGCGGCGGCCTTCTCGTCCTTGCTTTCACCGCAACCGGCGAGAGCGATGGCGATGGCCAGCAGACTGGCGGAGGCCAGAGGCATACGAATCATTGTTGGTTTCCCTGCGTCGTGTGGTTGGACAGTGCGCCGTGGCACGTAAAACTACAACATCATGCGAAAGATTTGCATTTGCTGTAAAGGGGTGGGGCGCAATTATGTAAATGCCGGTTAAGGCCTGGAACCAACAGGGGCAGGGGTTATAACGCAGAAACCTGATTGCGCTGGGCCTGGCGCAGGAAGCTGGTCAGCTCGCGCGCTGACAGTGGCTTGCTGTAGTGATAGCCCTGACCTTCGTGGCAGCCTTGGGCGATGATGTAGGCTTCCTGCTCGGACGTCTCCACGCCCTCGGCGATCACCTGCATGCCCAGGCTTTTGCCCAACTGGATGATTGCCCGAACGATGGTGGCATCGTCATCGTCGTCCAGCAGGTCCTGGACGAAGCTCTTGTCGATCTTGATCTTGTCCAGTGGCAGCGACTTGAGGTAGCTGAGCGACGAGTAACCGGTGCCGAAGTCGTCGATGGCGATCATCGCACCGGAGCGGCGCAGGCTGAGCAGGTGCTGGGCGGCGGTGCTGATGTCTTCCATCAGGCCGGTCTCGGTCACTTCCAGTTCCAGGCTGCGCGGTGGCAGACGGTAAGCCTGCAGCAGATTGTTGACCACGCGCGGAAGTTCGTTGTGATGCAGTTGCACGGTGGACAGGTTGACTGCCATGCGCAGTTCGCTGAAGCCCAGATCGTGCCATTCGCGCAGTTGCCTGCAGGCCTGGTCGAGTACCCACTCGCCGATGGTGATGATGTTGCCGTTCTGTTCGGCCAGCGGGATGAACTGGTCCGGCGGGACCATGCCAAGTTCAGGATGCTGCCAGCGCAGCAAGGCTTCGACGCCGACCACGCGGTGATCGCGGTAGCTGATCTGCGGCTGGTAGACAAGGAACAACTGGTTGCGCGACAGCGCCTCGCGCAGGTCCTTTTCCAATTCACGGCGTCGACGCATCTCGCTGTCGACGCTGGCGATGTAGAACTGGTAGCGGTTGCGCGAGCGGGCCTTGGCCAAGGTCATGGTCTGCTCGGCCTTTTGCAGCAGCTTCTCGGTGCTGTCGCCGTCTTCGGGGAACAGGGTGATGCCGATGGTGGCGCGCAGGCGAATCTGCTGGTGATCCAGGTCGAACGGTGCTTCCAGGTCATCGAGGATGCTCTGCGCCAGTTCTGCGGCCTCGTAGGGCTGTTCGATAGTGGCCTGCACCAGGGCGAACTGGTCGCCACCCAGGCGTGCCAGCGCCCCCAGGCGGCCACTGTGGGCGCGCAGGCGGTCCGCCAGGGCGAGCAGCAACTGGTCGCCGACCTGATAGCTGAACTGCTCGTTTATGCCTTTGAAGTCGTCCAGGCCCACGCACAGTACGGCGACGCGATGCTGCAGGCGGGCGCCGTCTATAAGGATCTTGTCGAGCTGTGCCTGTAGCTGCTGGCGGTTCGGCAGGCCGGTCAGGAAGTCGTATTGGGCCATGCGTTGCAGGCTGTTTTCGGCTTCGTGGCGCAGATGGGTATTGCGCTCGATCGAGGCCAGCAGCTGGTTGGCGGTGTTGACCCAGATGCCCAGTTCGTTTTTTTCATGGCCTTTGAGCAGCGGAATCTGGTGCTGGCTGGGGCGGTCAGGGTTGATCTGGGTGAGGTGCTCGATGATTTTCGACAGCGGTTTGGTCAGCAGCCAGTGGTAGACCAGGTACAGCACCAGGCCCATGGCCAGGGCGCGCAGCACGCCGGAAATGAAGATGATGATGGCGTTGAGCAGGAAGCCTTCACCGTAGGCGGCAGTGTCCAGGGTGATACTCAGGTCACCGTAGTACTCGCTGTAGGGGCCGCGGCCGACCAACTGAGTGGTGTAGGTGCGTTCCTGGCCAAGGAGCAGGTCGGTCAACCAGCGTACGGGAGAGTCCTGCAGCGGGCGGGACTTTTCGGCGAGCATGGTTTCATTGGGGTGGCCGATGGAAGCCTGGCGTACAGACTCGTCCTGGAACAGGCCTTCCATGACCTGCATGCCCATTTCCCGATCAAGGCTGTAGACCGCCTGGGTCGAGGGATCGCGAAACATGTCGAGGATGCGCTGGGCGTCGCTGTCGACGGTCTGACGGGTCTTGTAGGTGTCATAGACGATCTGCGCGCAGCTAAGAACGACACCGACCGCCAGCGCCGAAAGGAGCACGACCCTGAGCAACTTGACCGATAAGCTGTTCCGCAATTCCAGCTTCAATGGGGGTTTCCTTAATCCATGCGCATGACATCATTTTGCCATTAACCTTGGCGATACACTATCGGCCGGTGGAGCTGCCCTGAGCAGTGTATCGGTTGCCTGACCCTGCAACTTGAGTGCGCTGTAGCGAACTTTCAGACGTTTGATGTTAGCGCGCTCTGCGGGGGGAGCAAGAGCCGCCGGGAAAACTGTTCGTTGGGAGCCTGTGATGCCGGCACCGGCCATAAAAAAACCCGGCGCATGGCCGGGTTTTCAGTTCAAGGCGCAAGATCAGGCCTTGAAGGTCTTGCCTTCGAACTGCTCGGCAACGAAGGCCCAGTTGACCAGGTTCCAGAATGCTTCTACGTACTTCGGACGCAGGTTGCGGTAGTCGATGTAGTAGGCGTGTTCCCAGACGTCGCAGGTCAGCAGCGGGGTGTCGCCGCTGGTCAGCGGGCAGCCGGCACCGATGGTGCTGGCCAGGGCCAGGGAGCCGTCGGCCTTCTTGACCAGCCAGCCCCAGCCGGAACCGAAGGTGCCAACCGAAGTCTTGGTGAACTCCTCCTTGAACTTGTCGAAGGAACCGAATGCGGCGTTGATGGCTTCAGCCAGCGCACCGGTAGGCTGGCCACCACCGTTTGGCGACAGGCAGTTCCAGTAGAAGGTGTGGTTCCAGACTTGAGCGGCGTTGTTGAAGATGCCGCCCGAAGAGCTCTTGACGATCTCTTCCAGGGTCTTGCCTTCGAATTCGGTGCCTGGGACCAGGTTGTTCAGGTTCACGACGTAGGTGTTGTGGTGCTTGTCGTGGTGATACTCCAGGGTTTCCTTGGAGATGTGCGGCTGCAGGGCATCGTGGGCGTACGGCAGCGGCGGCAATTCAAAAGCCATGGTGGATCTCCTGATTCAGGTCTAGTTCGCGGTTTGCGCAAGGCCGATCACGGGCGGCCCTATGTGCGTCGGCGAGTTTGTACTCTTTGCGACGCAAGGGCTGGATCATAGCACCAGCCCCGCCGCATAACCACGCAACAAAGATAGGGAATAGAGGTTCCAGAGCGGTTGCCTGCCGCCGACGGGTGGCGCTCCGTTGCAAGCTTGCAGCTCAAGCAAAGATCAGCTGCGCCGCCACGGCGAACATCATCACGGCCACCATCAGGTCGAGCATCCGCCAGGTGGCCGGGCGGGCCAGCCAGGGCGCCAGCCATGCAGCACCGATCGCCAAAGTCGAGAACCATAGCAGCGAAGCGCTGGCGGCCCCTGCCACATAGGCGCCCGGCACGGTCTGCTGTGCGCCCAGCGAGCCGATCAGCAACACGGTGTCCAGGTACACATGGGGGTTCAGGAGGGTAACGGCCAGTGCACTGAGCAGCACCGCACGCCGCGAGCGCATGCCTTGGCCTTGCTGATGCTGCAGGCTCTGTTTGGAGCATGCACTGCGCAGGGCCTTGGCGCCGTACCAGAGCAGAAACACCGCGCCACCCCAGCGTGCAATCGCCAGCAGCGTCGGATTATGCGCCAGCACCGTGGCCAGGCCGAATACACCGGCGGCTACCAGCAGGGCGTCGCAGACGATGCACAGTGCTGCCACCGGCAGGTGATGTTCACGGCGCAGGCTCTGCGCCAGGACGAAGGCGTTCTGTGCGCCAATGGCCATGATCAGGCCGAAGGCCACCAGCATGCCGTTCAGATAGCTTTGCCACATGGCAGATACTCCAGAGAAGATGCTGGCTATTGTGCGGATCCCCCCTGTATAAGAAAAACAAATAGTGCTGATCCGTCATTAGGAAAATCGATGTTCGACTACAAGCTGCTTGCCGCGCTCGCGGCGGTGATCGAGCAAGGTGGTTTCGAACGTGCAGCGCAGGTGCTGGGGCTGTCGCAATCGGCTATCTCACAGCGCATCAAGCTGCTCGAGGCGCGGGTTGGTCAGCCGGTGCTGGTGCGCGCCGCGCCACCGAGCCCGACCGAGGTCGGGCGACAGTTGCTCAACCATGTGCAGCAGGTGCGGCTGCTCGAACGTGACCTGCAGCGCCAGGTACCGGCACTCGATGAAGAGGGCATGCCAGAGCGTCTGCGCATTGCGCTCAACGCTGATAGCCTGGCGACCTGGTGGGCAGCTGCGGTGGGTTCGTTTTGCGCCGAGCAGCAGGTACTCACCGACCTTGTGGTGGAAGACCAGGAGGTTGGCCTGAAGCGCATGCGTGCCGGGGAGGTGGCGGCCTGCCTGTGCGGCAGTGAGCGGCCGGTGGCCGGCGCCCGCAGCATGCCGCTGGGTGCCATGCGCTACCGGGCGCTGGCCAGCCCGGCATTCATGGCGCGCTATTTCCCAATGGGTTTCGAGGCCCGGCGCCTGGCCCGCACGCCGGCGATCGTGTACGGCCCGGACGATTTTCTGCAGCACCGATACCTCGCTTCTCTCGGTATCGAAGATGGCTTCCTGCACCACCTTTGCCCGTCGTCCGAAGGCTTCCTGCGCATGACCGAAGCTGGCCTGGGCTGGGGCCTGGTGCCTGAGTTGCAGGCCCGTGAGCAGTTGAGTAGTGGGCGACTGGTGGAAATTTGTGCCGATACCCCCATCGATGTGCCGCTGTACTGGCATCATTGGCGCAACGGCGGGCAACTGCTCGCGCAACTGACCGAACACCTGCGGCACACGGCACAGCATTGGCTGGTGCCCTTGTAGTGGCGGCTGGCGTCTGTTGCATCTGAAATCTGAGGCGGAGTGTTACATGCGAATTCTGGTCACTGGCGCGAGCGGCTTCATCGGCGGGCGCTTTGCGCGCTTCGCCCTGGAGCAAGGCCTGGATGTGCGGGTCAGCGGCCGGCGCGCCGAGGGCGTCGAGCACCTGGTCAAGCGCGGTGCGCAGTTCATCCCCGGCGACCTCGGTGACGCCGAACTGGCCCGGCGCCTGTGCCAGGGCGTCGAGGCGGTGGTGCATTGCGCGGGGGCGGTTGGCACCTGGGGGCGCTATCAGGATTTTTACCAGGGCAATGTGGTGGTCACCGAGAACGTGGTCGAGGGCTGCTTGAAGGAGCATGTCCGTCGCCTGGTACACCTGTCGTCGCCGTCGATCTACTTCAATGGCCGTTCGCGCCTGGATATCCGCGAAGACCAGGTGCCGCGCCGCTTTCACCATCATTACGCGCAGACCAAATACCTTGCTGAACAAAAGGTCTTCGGCGCCCAGGAGTTCGGGCTCGAAGTTCTGGCCCTGCGCCCGCGCTTTGTAACCGGAGCCGGTGATGCCAGTATTTTCCCGCGGCTGATGCAGATGCAGCGCAAGGGCCGTGTGGCGATCATCGGCAACGGCCTGAACAAAGTCGATTTCACCAGCGTGCACAATCTCAATGAGGCACTGCTTGGCGCGCTGTTCGCCGATGATCGCGCGTTAGGGCAGGCCTACAACATCAGTAATGGTCAACCGTTGCCATTGTGGGATGTGGTCAATTACGTGATGCGCCAGATGCAGTTGCCCCAGGTGACCCGTTATCGCGCCTACGGCCTGGCCTACAGCATGGCGGCGCTGAACGAGGCCGCTTGCATGCTCTGGCCCGGGCGACCCCAGCCCACCCTCACGCGCCTGGGGATGCAAGTGATGAGCCGCGATTTCACCCTGGATATCAGCCGCGCCCGGCAGTACCTGGACTATCAGCCCAAGGTCAGCCTGTGGACGGCGCTGGATGAATTTTGCGCGTGGTGGAAGCACCAGCCCCTTGGCCAGTGAACCAGGCGCCAGGATGATGGTCATCAGTGCGCCGCGTGAGCGGTTTATACTCATGTCTCTTTGCTACTACCGCGGTTGAAACTATCCATGCGTAACGATGCCCACGACGATTTTGATGATGTGCCAACCCTGCGTGCCGGCACCCCGGATGACGACGAACTGTTGCCGGCGCGTGTGTCGCGCAACCGCCAGAAGGCCACCAGGCCCGCCAGTACCGGCCCACTGTGGGCGTTGCTGGGGGCTTCGTTCATCGCGCTGGCCGGGCTCGGCTGGTGGAGCTTTCAGCAGATCTCGCTGATGGAGCAGCAACTGGTGGCCACTCAGGAAAGCTTTGCGCGCATCAGCGAGGAAGCGGCGGGGCGCTTGCAGGCGATCAGTGGCAAGGTCGCTGCCACCGAGAGCTCTACCAGCACCGGCAGTGAGGCGCTCAAGCTGCAGATCCGCCAACTGCAGGCCAGCCTGGCCGAGCAGGGCAAGCAACAGCAGGGGGTGGCCGGGCAGACGGGTGACCTGGGCAAGCGTCTGGAGCAGGTGCTGGCCGATACCCGCGAGCAGCAAAAGGCGGTAACTGAGCTGCAAACCCAGTTACAGGCGCAGTTGAAGGCGGTGAATGCCGAGCTGGCGGCGTTGAAGTCAGGCCAGGTGGATGGCGGCAAGCTCGATGGGCAGCTCAAGAGCCTTAGCGAGGAGGTGGCCGCACTGAAGAAGCAGGGCAACCCGAAAGCGGCGATCGAGAGCCTGGAGCAGGACGTGCTGGTATTGAAGAGCCAGGTGGACAATCGCCCGGCTGCGGCGCCAGCAAGTGGCGCTTCGGTGCAGGAGTTCGATGCGTTTCGTGGGCAGACCACGCGTAACTTCAACACCTTGCAGAGCCAGATTCAGAACCTGCAGCAGCAGATCAATGCTCGGCCTTAGGGCCTTAGGGGAGGGCTTCGCCCTCCTTTCGCGACACAAGGCCGCTCCTACACGAAATTGAGCGGTCGACTGTCGGGGCGGCCTTGTGTCGCGAAGGGCCGCAAAGCGGCCCCGGCGATCTGACTTACAGCCGCGGGTAATCGATGTACCCCACCGGCCCTTTTGCATAGAAGGTCTCCGGGTGCGCCTGGTTAAGCGGCGCATCGGCTGCCAGCCGTGCCGGCAGGTCCGGGTTGGCAATGAACGGCACGCCAAATGCCACCGCATCCGCCTTGCCACTGGCCAACGCGGCATTGGCACTGGCCTTGTCGAACCGCTCGTTGACGATGTAAGGGCCACCGAACGCTGCTTTGATCAGCGGGCCGATACTGTCATCGGCTTCTTTCTCCCGAGAGCAGATGAAGGCGATACCCCGCTTGCCCAGTTCCCGCGCTACATAGGTGAAGGTCTCGGCGCGGTCGGCATCACCCATGTCATGGGAGTCTGCGCGCGGTGCAAGGTGCACGCCGACACGGCCTGCGCCCCACACGCCGATGGCGGCGTCTGTCACCTCCAGCAGCAGGCGGGCACGGTTTTCCAGTGAACCACCGTAGCGGTCGGTGCGCTGGTTGGTGCTGCTCTGCAGGAACTGGTCGAGCAGATAGCCGTTGGCACCGTGAATTTCCACGCCATCGAAACCGGCAGCCTTGGCGTTCTCTGCGCCACTGCGGTAAGCCTCGACGATGTCGGCGATTTCTTCGCTTTCCAAGGCCCGTGGGGTCGGGTATTCGGTGATCGGGCGCACCAGGCTGACATGGCCCTTGGGCTGGATGGCGCTGGGAGCCACCGGCAGTTCACCGTTCAAATAGCTGGGGTGGGAAATGCGGCCAACATGCCACAACTGCAGGAATATACGACCGCCTGCGCCGTGCACGGCCTTGGTCACGTTGTTCCAGCCGCGTACCTGCTGGTCGTTCCAGATGCCTGGCGTATCAGGGTAGCCGACGCCCATGGCAGAGACCGAGGTCGCTTCACTGAGGATCAGCCCGGCGCTGGCGCGCTGCACGTAGTACTCGGCCATCAGCGCGTTGGGCACCCGGCCTTCGTCGGCGCGGCAGCGGGTGAGCGGCGCCATGATGATGCGGTTGGGCAGTTGCACATCGCCCAGTGTGATCGGATCGAAAAGCGTGGTCATAACGGGTTACCTACCTTGTCAAAGCGCTTGGCGCAGTTGTTCGAGGAACGCCTGGATGGTGGCTTCGTCGCGTTTGAAAAAATGCCACTGGCCGATCTTCTGGCTGCTGATCAGGCCTGCGCGCTGCAACGTTGCCAGGTGGGCAGAAACGGTCGACTGCGACAGGCCGCAGCGTTGATCGATCTGGCCGGCACAGACACCGTGCTCGGTGCTGTGGTGCTGGGCGGGAAAGTGCGCTGCCGGGTCTTTCAGCCAGTTGAGGATTTCTCGCCGGACCGGGTGGGCCAGGGCTTTTATTATGTCGTCGAGATCGAGAGGCATGGTGTGGGGCTCGTGGTGTAGCGGTATATCGCGATATGACGAAATATAAATCGGTATTTCGCGATATAGAAATATGAAGTGGTTCTGAGCTGAGCGCGAATCGTTATATCGCGTTATAACGATATACGGATGCGCAGTGCTAAACTGCGCCCATGAATTACCTCGCACACCTGCACCTGGGCGGCCCGGCGCCGCAACAACTGCTTGGCAGCCTGTACGGCGATTTCGTCAAAGGCTCGCTGGAGGGGCGCTTTGCGCCGACGCTGGAGGCTGCCATTCGGCTGCATCGGCACATCGACAGCTACACCGATCAGCACCCGTTGGTATTGGCGGCGCTGGCGCGGTTCCCCCGGGAGCGGCGCCGCTATGCCGGGATCATTGTGGATGTGTTCTTCGACCATTGCCTGGCGCAACACTGGGGCGACTATGCCGAACAGCCGCTGGAGCAGTTTACCGGTGCGTTCTATCGCGTGTTGCTGGCCGAGCCCGAGTTGCCAGGGCGGCTGGCGCGCATTGCGCCCTTGATGGCAGCAGATGACTGGCTGGGGGCGTATGGCGATTTTTCCACCCTGGAGCAGGTGTTCAACGGCATTGGGCGACGCTTGTCCCGGCCTGAGGGCATGATGGGCGTGATGGCGGAGCTTGAGCGGTTGTACGAGCCGTTGCTGGCTGATTTCCGTGAGTTCTATCCACAGTTGCAGACGTTTGCCGCCGCACAGAGGTCTGGCCGATAGCGGTGTACTGCCAATCAGGCATCAAGCAGCACGGGCCTGCCGGCGCGCTGCCACCTCGACTTCGCCAACCCCGAACAACGCCATCTGGATAGCCTGTTGCGCCTGAAATGCCAACGCCGCGCGTTCTTTGTCCACGCTGCTGATCGGCTGCAACAGGTGGATGCACACCTCACCCCGCGGCTCGGCGAACAGCCGCATCAGGTGTGACACGAGGTCATCATCACCGATGAACGGCGCAACCAGGTCAGCCTCGCCGTTGCGCAGGTACTCAATGGCAACAGGCTGCACCGCCACACCCTGATCGATGGCGCCTGCCAGCAAACGCCCATGGAAGGTGCGCAACTGGCGCCCGTCGGTGGTGGTGCCCTCGGGGAAGATCAACAGCGGCCTGGCGTCGCCCAGTTGTGCGCTGATCTGTTCACGCAAGCGCTGGCTATCGCCGCCGCCGCGGCGGATGAACAATGTGCCGGCTTTCTCCGCCAGCCAGCCAGCCACGGGCCAGTGGCGGACTTCGGCCTTGGACAGAAACGACAGCGGCAGCAGCATGCCGAGCAGCGGGATATCGGTCCAGGACACGTGGTTGCTGACCCACAACATCGGCCGTTTGGGCAGTTCACCGATTACCCGCACGTCGAAGGGCAGGGCAGCGACCAGGCGTTTCATGAACAGGCAGGTCCAGCGCTGGCGGCGCTCGATGGAGGCCTTCATGCCCATGCGTTCACCGATGGCGATCACGCTGGCCATGAGCATGCCGAAAAGCAGTACCAGCAACAGCCTTGCGAGGCGGGCGAACACCCGCAGTTTGGGCATCAGACCGCTGCCTTGAAGTGGCGGGCGTAACGTGGGCAGAGGTCATCACGCTTGAGCAGGATGAACACGTCGGCCACCTGGAAGTCCTCATCCCAACAGGGTTCACCGCAGATCTTCGCACCCAGGCGCATGTAGGCCTTCAGCAGCGGCGGCATTTCGGCGATGACGTTGTTCGGCAGGGCCAGGGTGGGCAGCGGGTTCTTTGGCTCCGCACGCAGGTGTTCGTTGCACAGGTAACGCTCACGCAGGCGTTGCATGATGGCATGGGCCTGAACCCCGCCATCCTGCATGGGGATGCTCGCGCAGCCCATCAGGTAGCTGTAGCGGCCTTCATTGAGCACTTCGGCCAGCTCACCCCAGAGCACAGCGATGGTGCCGCCGTTGCGGTAGCCGGGGTCGACGCAGGTGCGGCCCAGTTCGAGGATTGGGCCTTGCAGTTGCAGCAGGCCATGCAGGCTGAATTCTTCTTCGCTGTAGAAGCGCCCCAGGCTGCTGGCGGCCTGATGGTCGAGCAGGCGGGTGGTGGCGACCAGTTCGCCGGTGTTCAGGTCGCGTACACCGATGTGCCGGCAATGTACGTCGTAGTCATCCATGTCCAGGCCCAGTTCAGCGCCCTTGAGCCTGGCCTTGAATTCTGCGCTGAACACTTTGTAGCGCAGGGCCTGTGCTTCCTGCAGGGCCGCGGCGCCGACCAGGCGTTCGGCTTGCAGACGGCGTTCAGTGCTGTTGTCGCCAGAGCGAGCTGTCCGAGTCATTGCGAGTCTCCCTAAGCCAGCCATGAAGGGTTGCGGCCGGTCGGCTTTGTTGTGCAAAGTCAGCCTAGGTAGGCGCGGTGTCACCCCTGTGAACCTTTGGTGATGCTTGCGTGACACCCCCTGACAAGCGAGGAGCGTCCGATGGCCTGGTTGCAACGACTCAACGATCCGTTCCGCCAGCCTATGGCCGGTACTTTGGGTGAGGCATATGCCGCGCAGCTCGAGCGCCTCGGTGGGTGCACGCCGTTCGAGCTGGCGGTGCTGGGTGGGCGCGCCATGGCCACACCCGGCCTGGCGTTTCTCATTGGCTACCAGGCCGCCTTGCGCATGCTGTGGCCTAGCGCCCCGGCCAGTCTCGGCGCGTTATGCGCCACCGAGCGGCGTAGCGTGCGCCCTGCGGACATGCAGACGCGCCTGGAGGGTTTACGCCTGACCGGCAGCAAGGACTTCGTGACCGCCGGGCTTGACGCCGAATGGCTGCTGGTGGCGGCGCGCAGCGAAGGGCAGGGTGAAGCACCGCGCCTGAGCCTGGGAGTGGTTTATCCGGGTGAGCCAGGAGTGACCCTGGAGGCGTTGCCGACCCTGCCTTTGATGCCTGAGGTCGGCCACGGGCGCCTGCAACTGCACCAGGCTGCCTGCGAGTTGTTGGCAGGTGATGGTTGGGATGCGTACGTCAAACCGTTTCGCTCGCTGGAAGATTTGTACGTACTGGCGGCGATGGTTGCCTGGTTGTATGGCGTAGCGCAGGAATGCGACTGGCAACAGGAGCTGCGGTTGCGCCTGATTGCCTTGTTGGCCGGCTGTGCCGAGGCCAGCCGCCAGTGCGCCGACAGTGTTGGCTGCCATTTGTTGTTGGCGGGCTTGTTTGCGCAGTTTCAGGCACTGAAAGGGGCCATCGACAAAGCGCTGTCGGCCGGGCCGGCGCAATGGGCGCAGCTGTGGCAGCGTGATCAGGGGGTGATGGCGCTGGCGACGGCTGCTCGGGAAAAGCGCCTGGCCAAGGCTTGGGAGGCTGCCGGATTGTCATGAACGCCTGCCAGGATCGCCTGATCCGTTGAAAACCCGGGTCGCCTTGCGGCCCCAAGAGGCGTTTATGTTGAGGGCAGGGTTGTTGATCCTGGCGGTGGCGGTCGGTTCGGCCAGGGCAGAGGACTGGCCCCTACCGGATTGGCAGGCCGACATCACGGCCATCGACTGGCAGGCTGTCGACAGCTATGCCTTCCCTGAACGCGACGCCACCAAGCGCCGCGGCATTCGCAGCGACGCCCTGCTGATCATCCGTGACGGCCGTATCCTGCACGAACGGTATGCCGCACCTACCACCGCGAAAACCGCCCACCTGACCTGGTCGGTGAGCAAAAGCGTGCTGGCGACAGTGCTGGGCGTGGCCCAAGGTGAGGGGCGTTTTCAACTGCAGGACCCTGCGGCCCGCTTTTACCCGCCCATGCAGGCACACCCCGACGTGCGTCTGGCCGATCTGTTGCATTGGGCCAGTGGCCTGGCCTGGCAGGAAGACTACGAATACGCACCGCTGAAATCCTCGGTAGTGGCCATGCTCTACACGCGCGGGCGCCATGACATGGCGGCTTATACCGCTTCAAGGCCCGTCGCCGAAAAGCCCGGGCAGCGATTCATTTATTCGAGTGGCGACAGCAATGTCCTGGCCGCCGCATTGCGCGGCATGCTCAAGGGCAGTGCTTACCCTGACTACCCCTGGCAGGCGCTGTTCACCCCTCTGGGCATTCACAGCGCCGTTTGGGAACGCGATGGCAGTGGCACCTTCGTTGGCTCTTCCTACCTCTACCTCAGTGCCCGCGACCTGGCGCGCATCGGCCTGTTGATGCAGCGTGAAGGACGCTGGGGTGGCCGCCAGTTGCTGCCGGCAAGCTGGGTTGCTTTCAACCGTACCCTGTTCAGCCAGGCCACACCGCTGCCCGGCGAAGCCAACCCGGGTGGCCACTGGTGGCTCAACCAGCCACTGCCGGGCAGTGCTTCACCTTGGCCTGACGCGCCGGCAGACACCTATGCCGCCCTCGGCCACTGGGGCCAGGCCCTTTACATACTGCCGACCCACAAGCTGGTCATCGTCCGCTACGCCGACGACCGTGATGGTAGTTACCACCATAACGAACTGCTCAAGCGTGTGCTGGCAGCGCTGGCCAAGGAGGGTGCATGAAGCGCCTGCTGGGGCTGGTGATGGTTGCCTTGTTGGGCTGGGCCTGGCTGGAACGCCAGGCATTGGCGGATTTCCCCGGTATTCTTTCGGCTTATTCGGCCAAGGAATATTGCTCCTGCCGTTTTGTCATGGGCTTGGACCCCGCGTATTGCCGGGGTTATGTCGCGCAGTGGTTGCCGTTGAGCATGCTGGAGGAGGACAGCCAGCAGCGTCTGGTTGTCGCAGCGGGCCTGGGCCAGCGCAATCAGGCGGCATGGCAGGGGGCGCAGGCTGGCTGCCGCTTGCTGCCATGAAGACGGCCGGGTAAGGTTGGCGGTCTGGTTTCACGAGATCTGTCATGTTCAAGCTGCCCCGTCTTCTACCCGCACTGTTGCTGGCTCTGTGCCTGCCCGCCCACGCCAATTGGCACCTCGATGGTGAATCCTCACGCCTTTCATTCGTCACCGGCAAGGACGGCGATACGGCCGAGGTCCATCGTTTTCTGGTACTGCATGGCACCGTCGACCGCAAGGGCGCAGCCGGGCTGCGTATCGAGATGGACTCGGTGAGCAGTGGTATCCCGCTACGGGACGAGCGCATGCGTGACGACCTGTTCGAGGTCGGCCGCTTTGCCGAAGCGACGGTCAAGGCCCAACTCGACCTGCGGCCGATAAACGACCTGGCCGACGGCGCGCAGGTCGAATTGCGCCTGCCACTGACCGTTACGCTGCATGGCCAGTCGCACAGCTACAACGCCTTGTTGCTGGCAACCCGCCTCGATGCGCGGCGCTTTCAGGTGGTGACCCTCGAACCGTTGATACTGCACGCCCACGACTTCGGCCTGCTGCCCGGCCTGGAAACCTTGCGCAAGTTCGCCAAGCTCAAATCCATCAACCCGACGGTACCGGTCAATGCGGTGCTGATTTTCAACGCCCGCTGACATGCCGGGGCCGGTCTTTCCCTGGCGCGATGGCAACCAGTTCGAACTGCTGATCGACGGCCCCGAATTCTTTCCACGCATGCTCCAGGCGATCGAGGGTGCTCAAGCCCAGGTCGATCTTGAGCTGTACCTGGTCGAGGCTGGTGCCTGCGCCGAGGCGGTGGTCCAGGCACTGGAGCAGGCGGCCCGGCGCGGTGTACGCGTGCGTTGCCTGTTCGACGACTACGGCTCGCTGGCTTTCAATGCTGCTTTGCGCCAACGCCTGCTGGATGCCGGTGTGTACCTGCGCTGGTACAACCGCCTGCGCTGGCGCCGCGGCCTGCGCAACCTGTATCGCGACCATCGCAAGCTGCTGCTGGTTGACGAGCGCTTGGCGGTGGTCGGTGGTACCGGTGTCACCGATGAGTTCTGGACGCCGGGTGAAGCGACCAGCGAGTGGCATGAGGTGATGGTGCAGATGCGCGGCCCGGTGGTCAGCGATTGGCAGCTACTGTTCAACCGCCAGTGGCAGGCCAACAACCGCCGTACGGCCTGGCGCCCCGCTGAAGGCTTCGGCCTGCCGCGCCTGCCCAAGGTGCCGGTGCAGGGCCAGGGCATGGGCCGGGTGGCCTATGCCGACGCCCGCCAGCACCGTGACATCCTGCATTCGCTGGTGCGTGCGCTCAACAGCGGTAAACAGCGGGTCTGGCTGGCCACACCTTACTTTTTGCCTACCTGGAGCGTGCGCCGCTCGCTGCGCCGGGCGGCAGGCAAGGGTGTCGATGTGCGCCTGCTGCTCACCGGCCCGCGGACCGATCACCCCTCGGTACGCTACGCCGGTCATCGTTACTACCCTCGTTTATTACGCGCGGGGGTACGTATCTACGAATACCAGCCGTGCTTCCTGCACCTGAAGATGGCGCTGGTGGATGATTGGGTCAGCGTCGGCTCGTGCAACTTCGATCACTGGAACCTGCGCTTCAACCTGGAGGCCAACGTCGAGGCATTGGACCCGCCGCTGACGGCCGCCGTGGTCGCCAGCTTCGAGCGCGACTTCAGCCTGAGTGACGAGGTCGATCTTGACCACTGGCACGCCCGGCCGTTGTGGCGCCGCGTGAAGCAGCGGGTGTGGGGCTGGCTCGACCGCCTTGTGGTCAACCTGCTCGACCGTCGCGACTGAAGCAGACTATCGTGCAGTGGTTGTTCCCCAAACTACCGAAGGAGTGGATGCGATGACTGCGAAGAAGATTCTCATGCTGGTGGGCGACTACGTCGAGGACTACGAGGCGATGGTGCCTTTCCAGGCCTTGAGCATGGTGGGCCACACGGTGCATGCGGTGTGCCCGGAAAAAATCGCGGGCCAGACGGTGCGCACGGCGATCCACGATTTTGAAGGCGAGCAGACCTACAGCGAGAAGCCAGGCCACAACTTTGCCCTGAACCATGACTTCGTCCAGGTCCGTGCCGAAAGCTACGATGCCTTGCTGATCCCCGGTGGGCGAGCCCCGGAGTATCTACGCCTGGATGAGCGCGTGTTGGCGTTGGTCAAAGCTTTCGACCAAGCCGGCAAGCCGATTGCGGCGGTTTGCCATGGTGCGCAGTTGCTGGCGGCGGCCGGCGTGCTGGAAGGGCGTGAGTGCAGTGCGTATCCGGCGTGTGCGCCGGAGGTACGTCTGGCAGGGGGGAAGTTCATCGACATCGCCGTGGACCAGGCTCACGTAGATGGCAACCTGGTGACGGCTCCTGCGTGGCCGGCGCACCCGGCATGGCTTGCGGCCTTCCTCAAGGTGCTGGGGACGCGTATCAGTTGAGCGAGTCAAGGAAAGCTGGGGTGCACCGGCATTGAAAGCTGCGTAGTGGGCATTTACCCGTTCGGTAGCGGTCCTGGAACAGTTCCTGTCGTGTGGGGAAAAGGTGGGGCATTGGTACGGATGTTAGGGTTTCCCCTCAAGCCCGGCTTAGCCGAGCGCGTCACCCACCTCGACAGAACGACCGCCAAGCATGGAAATACGCCTGTTGCACGGTGCCGCTATTGCGCCTTACATCGATGACCTCGCTCGCCTGCGCCTGACTGTGTTGCGCGAGTTCCCCTATCTGTATGACGGCACAGTAGAGTTTGAGGCCGAGCACATGGCAGCCTATGCCCGCTCCGGCCGCAGCCTGGTAGTGCTGGCCCTGGACGATGGGCGTGTGGTTGGCGCCTCGACCGGCCTGCCACTGGTGGACGTTGCGCCCAAGTTTCAGCAGCCGTTCCTGGCGCAGGGGCGCGACCCTGCCAGCGTGTACTATTTCGGCGAATCGCTGGTGCTGCCCGAATACCGTGGCCAAGGCCTGGGTGTGCGCTTCTTCATCGAGCGTGAATCCTACGCGCACAAGCTGGCCGAATTCGACTACTGCGCATTCTGCACCGTCGAGCGCCCTGGCATGCACCCCAGACGGCCTGCCAACTACAAGCCATTGCACGGTTTCTGGCGAAACCGGGGCTTCCTGCATGACCCATCCCTGCGCACTCATTACGCTTGGCGCGATTTGGGCGAACAGGAAAGCAGCAACAAGATCATGTCATTCTGGCTCAAGGAACTACCCATATGATCCGCGTGGCGGGCTGCCAGTGAACCATAGGGGTGCATGAACGATCGGGGCTGCAAAGCAGCCCCGATACCGCTTACTTGACTTCTACCGCCAGGCTTTCGGCGATCTTGCTCTGCCACAGCGCAGGGCCGGTGATGTGCACCGACTCACCGTTGCTGTCCACCGCGACGGTGACTGGCATGTCTTTGACTTCGAACTCGTAGATCGCTTCCATGCCCAGTTCGGCGAAGGCCAGAACCTTGGACTTGCGAATCGCCTGGGCCACCAGGTAGGCAGCGCCGCCGACGGCCATCAGGTAAACGGCCTTGTTGTCCTTGATCGCTTCGATGGCGGTCGGGCCACGCTCGGACTTGCCGATCATGCCCAGCAGGCCGGTCTGTTCAAGGATCTGGCGGGTGAACTTGTCCATCCGGGTGGCGGTGGTCGGGCCAGCCGGGCCTACCACTTCGTCACCGACGGGGTCGACCGGGCCGACGTAGTAGATGAAGCGGCCTTTGAGGTCAACCGGCAGCGCTTCGCCACGGTTGAGCATCTCGACCATGCGCTTGTGCGCGGCATCGCGGCCGGTGAGCATCTTGCCGTTGAGCAGGATGGTCTCGCCCGGCTTCCAGCTGGCCACTTCTTCCGGGGTGATGTCGTCGAGGTTGACGCGGCGGGCGCTCGGGCCGGCTTCCCAGACGATTTCCGGGTAGGCGTCCAGCGACGGGGCTTCAAGCTCGGCCGGGCCGGAGCCGTCGAGCACGAAATGCGCGTGACGGGTGGCGGCGCAGTTGGGGATCATGCACACCGGCAGGGATGCGGCGTGGGTCGGGTAGTCCATGATCTTGACATCGAGCACGGTGGTCAGGCCACCCAGGCCCTGGGCGCCGATGCCCAGCTGGTTGACCTTCTCAAACAGCTCCAGGCGGATCTCTTCGAGGCGGTTCTGCGGGCCACGGGCTTTGAGTTCATGGATGTCGATGGACTCCATCAACACTTCCTTGGCCATGACTGCGGCTTTTTCGGCGGTACCGCCGATGCCGATACCGAGCATGCCAGGCGGGCACCAGCCGGCACCCATGGTCGGGACGGTCTTCAGGACCCAGTCGACGATCGAGTCGGACGGGTTGAGCATGGCCATCTTCGACTTGTTTTCCGAGCCGCCGCCTTTGGCTGCCACATCGACTTCGACCTTGTCGCCAGGGACGATCGAGTAGTGGATGACGGCTGGAGTGTTGTCCTTGGTGTTCTTGCGGGCACCGGCCGGGTCGGCCAGGATCGAAGCGCGCAGAACGTTTTCAGGCAGGTTGTAGGCGCGACGCACACCTTCGTTGATCATGTCGTCGACGCTCAGGGTGGCGCCGTCCCAGCGCACGTCCATGCCGACGCGCACGAATACGGTGACGATACCGGTATCCTGGCAGATCGGCCGGTGGCCGGTGGCGCACATGCGCGAGTTGATCAGGATCTGGGCGATGGAGTCGCGCGCGGCAGGCGACTCTTCACGCAGGTAGGCCTCGTGCATCGCCTGGATGAAATCGACGGGGTGGTAGTACGAAATGAATTGCAGGGCGTCGGCGACGCTCTGAATCAGGTCGTCTTGCTTGATCACGGTCATGCAGCGCGCTCCTCTTAAAGACGGGAACATTCGTAAAGGCCTTCCGACACTGCACACCTGCGTGTCGAAACGCCTGGCAAGGCGTCGACAGGTCAGGCCGACGCAAAAAGGCGCGGCAGTATAGCGCGCCTGTGCCTGCGAAACACCTGCGTGTGGTCTGGACCATGGTCTGCAGGCGACGGGCATCCTTTTTGCTGCCGATGCCGGCTTGCCTTAGAGTGGCGATGTATAGCCGGAGAAGTGATGACCATGCCTGAACTCTGTGTGGGCGAGCGCCGCTGGACGGTGCCCACCGGCAGCAATCTGCTCGATGCCCTGAACGACGCGGGGCTGAATGTGCCTTACAGCTGCCGTGCAGGTAGCTGTCACGCCTGCCTGGTGCATTGCCTGGACGGGCAACCCGCCGATGCACGGCCCGAGGCCCTGGCGCTGGAAAAACACGCACAGGGCTGGCGGTTGGCATGCCAGTGCCGGGTGATTGACGACCTGCGCGTAGCGGTGTTCGACCCCCTGCAGGACGGCATCTCTGCACAGGTCTGTGCGCTGGACTGGTTCGGTGATGTGCTGCGCTTGCGCCTGCGGCCGGAGCGGGCATTGCGTTATCAGGCCGGTCAGCATGTGGTGCTGTGGAACGGTGCGGTGGCCCGGCCCTATTCATTGGCAAGCCTGCCGGGCGAAGATGACTTCCTTGAGTTCCATATCGACTGCCAGCGCCCGGGCGCCTTTTGCGACAAGGCCCGTGGTTTGCAAGTTGGCGATACGCTGCGCCTGGGGGAACTGCGCGGTGGGGCGCTGCATTACGACCTGGACTGGCAGGGGCGGGCGCTATGGTTGCTGGCAGCAGGTACCGGGCTTGCGCCATTGTGGGGCATCTTGCGCGAGGCGGTGCGGCAGGGGCATCGGGGGGAGATCAGGGTGATGCATGTGGCGCATGATGACGCCGGGCATTACCTGGCTGAGCCGTTGATGCAGATCGAAGGCGTGATTGTCGAGCGGGTACTGGCGGATCAGCTGGATGCAGCGCTGGCGACATTGCGGCCATCATCGCGGCAGACCATTGCGCTGGTGTGTGGCTCGCCGGGAAGTGTGGAGCGGTTCGCGCGGCGGCTGTTCATTGCGGGGATACCGAGGAATCAGGTATTTGCCGATGTGTTCGTCGAGCATGCCTGAAGACGGTGTGCAGTGATTGAACCGGCGCCGCAGAGCGGCGCCGGTTGAGGCAGATCAGCCGACCAGCGGATCACCGACATGCAGGATCTTCATGCCGTTGGTACCACCGATGGTGTGGTAGCTGTCACCCTTGGTCAGGATCACCCAGTCACCTTGCGCCACCAGGCCACGCTTGAGCAGTTCGTCGACCGCCGCCTGGCTGACCTTGTCGGCCGGCAGCGAAGCCGGGTCGAACGCGATCGGGTAGACGCCGCGGAACATCGACGCGCGCGCCTGGGTAGCGCGGTGCGGCGACAGTGCGTAAATCGGCACGTGCGAGCGCAGGCGCGACATGATCAGCGGGGTGTAGCCACTCTCGGTGAGGGCGATGATCGCCTTGACGCCGGGGAAGTGGTTGGCGGTGTACATGGCCGCCAGGGCGATACTCTCGTCGCAGCGCTCGAAGGTGGTGTGCAGGCGGTGGCTGGACTTCTGGCTGGTCGGGTGCTTTTCAGCGCCCAGGCAGATGCGCGCCATGGCCTGTACCGCTTCGATCGGGTAGGAACCGGCGGCGCTTTCGGCCGACAGCATCACCGCATCGGTGTTGTCCAGCACGGCGTTGGCCACGTCGGACACTTCGGCGCGGGTCGGCATCGGGTTCTGGATCATCGACTCCATCATCTGGGTCGCCACGATCACCGCCTTGTTGTTGCGGCGTGCGTGCTGGATGATCTTCTTCTGGATGGCGATCAGCTCGGCGTCGCCGATTTCCACGCCCAGGTCGCCACGGGCAACCATCACGGCATCGGAGGCGGCGATCAGCTTGTCGAGGGTTTCGTCGTCGGCAACGGCTTCGGCACGCTCGATCTTGGCCACCAGCCAGGCGCTGCCGCCGGACTCGTCGCGCAGCTTGCGGGCATATTCCATGTCGCTGGCGTCACGCGGGAAGGACACGGCCAGGTAGTCCAGGTCCATTTCCGCGGCCAGCTTGATGTCGGCCTTGTCTTTTTCGGTCAGGGCCGGCGCGGTCAGGCCGCCACCTTTGCGGTTGATGCCTTTGTGGTCCGACAGCGGGCCACCGATGATCACCACGCAGTGCAGTGCATCTGCGGTAGCGGTCTCGACGCGCATGACCACACGGCCGTCGTCGAGCAGCAGTTCGTCACCAACGCCGCAGTCCTTGACCAGGTCGGGATAGTCGATACCGACGATGTCCTGGTTGCCTTCGGTCAGCGGGTGGGCGGTGGAGAAGGTGAACTTGTCACCGATCTTCAGTTCGATGCGCTTGTTGCTGAACTTGGCGATGCGGATCTTCGGACCCTGCAGGTCGCCCAGCAATGCGACATGGCGGCCGTTCTTGGCAGCGATTTCACGGATCAGGCGGGCGCGCGCCTTGTGCTCGTCCGGGGTGCCGTGGGAAAAGTTCAGGCGTGCCACGTCCAGGCCGGCGAGGATCAGTTGTTCGATCACTTGCGGCGAATTGCTGGCGGGGCCGAGGGTGGCGACGATTTTGGTACGGCGGATGGTCATGCACAGACTCCTATAGTGAAGCGCAGCGAAAGGCTACTCCTGAATCGCCCTGTAGTCATTGTTCCGTTGCACTACCTGCAGGCGGGTACGATAGGGCAGCTGCAAGCTGCAAGTTGCAAGCTGAAGAAATATACCGGCACGCCGATATACTCTTTATTAAAGGAGATCCCCATGCGAGCCCTGATCGTTTTTGCCCTGGCGGCCAGCGCCGTCGGCTGTACCCGCTGGTCCATGGACCACCATCTGAACAACGCCTATCGTGCGTACGACCGAGGCGATTGCCAGCGGGTCATGCTCGAGCTGTCACAGGTCGACCGTACCAGCCGCGCGCGGCCGTTCATCCATCCGGAAGTGTCGTTGCTGCGGGGTCAGTGCCTGGAGCGCCAGAAGCTTTTCGTGGACGCAGCACAAACCTACGAATACCTGATCCAGCAGTATCCGCGCAACGAGTATGCCTACCGGGCCAAGGCGCGACTGCAGACTCTGGAGAAGCTGGGCCACTACCGCGCTGGCGAGGGTGCGATGGCCAGCCCGGTGAATACCTCTCCTTGGCGTTAACACCAAGGTATCGTTTATTTCACGGGATTTGCCGCGTGCGCTGCGTTAACCTGTAACTCAGTTGTTACAACAACCGCCAGTACCTCGTATTCCTGGCATCGGGTACGGACTGCAATTGTGACCATGTTCAATCAGCGTCATATCGAACGCCATCAGTTACCTTGCGTACTGAAGGTCTTCAACCGCTTTACCGATCAGCCGATCGGGCAGCTGGGCAATGCCTCGGAAGATGGCTTGATGTTGATCAGCCAGTTACCGGTGCTGGTAGGGCCGGATTTCGAGTTGCAGTTGCGCCTGCCGCTGCCCGGTGGCGGCTTTCAGTTCATCAACCTGACCGCCAGTTGCCTGTGGTGCCGTGAGGACCAGACGCCTGGCCATTACGATTCGGGCTTCATGCTGCTGCAGGCACCACGCGAATACGACGAATTCGTGCGCTCGTTGCGCGACTATTTCAGTTTCCACCCGGCCAACGCTTCCGTCTGAGGCCATGTCCGCTAGAATCGGGGCGACCTTTGATCAGGACGTCCCCGTGACCTCTAGCATTTTCTGGCACGACTACGAAACCACCGGTATCAACCCGCGCTGCGACAGGCCGTTGCAGGTGGCCGGAGTGCGCACCGACTTCGAGCTCAATGAGATCGACGAGCCGATCAGTCTTTATTGCCGCCCCAGCGACGATATCCTGCCGCACCCGGCGGCCTGCCTGGTGACGGGTATCACCCCGCAGCAACTGGCCAGCCAAGGCCTGTGCGAAGCCGAGTTCATGACGCGGGTGCACGCGCAACTGGCCCTCCCGGGGACCTGCGGCGCCGGTTACAACACCTTGCGCTTCGACGACGAGGTTACCCGCTACAGCCTGTACCGCAACTTCTTCGACCCCTATGCCCGGGAGTGGCAGGGCGGCAATAGCCGCTGGGACTTGATCGATGTGGTACGCACTGCTTATGCCCTTCGCCCTGAAGGCATCGTCTGGCCGCAACAGGACGGGCGCACCAGCCTGCGTCTTGAACTGCTCAGCAAGGCCAATGGCATCGAGCATGGGCATGCACACGAGGCACTTTCCGACGTGCGGGCCACCATCGCACTGGCGCGTCTGATCCGGCACAAGCAACCCAAGTTGTATGAGTGGCTGTTCCAGTTGCGCAGCAAGCACAAAGTGATGGAGCAAATCCGTCTGCTGCAGCCGTTGGTGCATATATCGGGGCGGTTCTCGGCGGCGCGCAATTATCTGGGGGTGGTCTTGCCTTTGGCCTGGCACCCACGTAATCGCAACGCGCTGATTGTGTGCGACCTGCAACAGGAAACCCTACCCTTATTAAGGGAAAGTGCCGAGGTGCTTCGTGAACGTTTGTACACGCGTCGTGAGGAATTGTCTGACGGGCAATTACCCATACCGCTGAAGTTGGTGCAGATCAATCGCTGCCCGGTAGTGGCGCCGCTCTCGGTATTGCGCGCGGCCGATCAGCAACGGCTCGGTATCGATTTGGCGCTCGTGCAATCACGCGCTGAAGAGTTGGCCAATCAACAGAATGCTTGGCAACACAAGCTGGAACACATTTACGGCAAGGACGACTTTGTTCCGAGTGACGATCCGGAACAGCAATTGTATGAAGGGTTTCTCGGCGACCGCGACCGCCGGCTGTGCGAACAAGTAAGAACGCTGGACCCTGCACAGTTGGGGCAAGGCCACTGGATGTTCGATGACCCGCGCATGCCTGAGTTGTTGTTCCGGTATCGGGCGCGCAACTTCCCGGAAACCTTGAATAGCGAAGAGCGGCAACGCTGGTATGGTTTCTGCCAGCAGCGGCTGAGCGATCCGCATTGGGGTGCACCCAACACGCTGGGTGACTTCGAGCAGGCGCGCCAAAGCGCCTGGGCCAACGCGGACGAGGCCGGGCGTCAGGTGCTGGATGCCTGGCAGGCGCATGCCCGACAACTGGCGGAGCAGTTTGCCATCAGTGTTTGAGTGGTTTTATACAAGCAAACAAAAACGCCGGCATCGTGCCGGCGTTTTTGTTTTTAGCAGTACAGCGATCGAGCGGACAATCAGTCCAGCAGGGTCGCCCAGCTTTCAACCACATCGCCACCCCATTTGGCTTTCCACTCTTTCAGGGTTTTGTGGTTGCCGCCTTTGGTTTCGATCACTTCACCATTGTGCGGGTTTTTGTATTGCTTGACCTTGCGCGCACGTTTGGTGGCGGTGGTCTTGACGGCGCCACGTGGCCCTTTGCTCAGTTTCGACTCCGGGTCGAGCAGGGCAATGACGTCGCGCAGCGATTTGGAGTATTCGCCCATCAGGGTGCGCAGTTTGCCTTCGAACTCCAGTTCTTTTTTCAGCTTGTCATCCTGCGACAGGTTGGCCAGGCGGGCCTGAAGTTCCTTGATGGCTTCTTCGGTGGCGCGGTATTCGTTGATCAGGGACATGGAGTGTTCCTTAATGCGTGTTCGGAAATGTGTGGAGCAATAATAGACAGGCGAAACTCTCAAGTAAACCTATTAATCAGTTCCTCAACTGTTTATGTCGCTGTGACAAAATATCTCAAGGTTAAAAAAATATTTACATAAGGCCCCGCAATTCGTCATGTTTCACCCTCGCTGTTGCAGCGTGCCGCAGCTTGCGTGTAAGCGAGGAGGCGGGCGGCGGTGGGGTGCAATGATTACTGCGTTTTTCCGGGCGGGCCGCTAGAATGAGCGCCTTTGCGAAGTTCTGGAGTCTTATTCATGCGCACCTATCGTCTGGTGATCGCTTGCCCCGACCGTGTTGGTATCGTGGCGAAAGTCAGTAATTTCCTGGCTTTGTACAATGGCTGGATCAACGAAGCGAGCCACCACTCCGATGAGCAGAGTGGCTGGTTCTTCATGCGCCATGAAATCCGCGCCGAATCGCTGCCATTTGGTATCGAGGCCTTCCGTGAAGCCTTCTCGCCGATCGCCGAAGAGTTTTCCATGGCCTGGCGCATTACTGACTCGGCTCAGAAAAAGCGCGTGGTGCTGATGGCGAGCCGCGAATCCCACTGCCTGGCTGACCTGTTGCACCGCTGGCACACCGATGAACTGGATTGCGAGATCCCCTGCGTGATTTCCAACCACAACGACCTGCGCAGCATGGTCGAGTGGCACGGCATCCCGTTCTTCCATGTACCGGTCGACCCGAAAGACAAGGCGCCTGCGTTTGCTGAAGTGTCGCGCCTGGTTCAGGAACATGCGGCCGATGTGGTGGTGCTGGCGCGTTACATGCAAATCCTGCCACCGCAGTTGTGCCAGGATTACGCCGAAAAAGTCATCAACATCCACCACAGCTTCCTGCCGTCGTTCGTCGGTGCCAAGCCTTACCACCAGGCCGCCCTGCGTGGGGTGAAGCTGATCGGTGCTACTTGCCACTACGTGACTGAAGAGCTGGACGCAGGCCCGATCATCGAGCAGGACGTGGTACGTGTGAGCCATGCCGACAGCATCGAGGACATGGTCCGCTTCGGCCGCGACGTCGAGAAGATGGTGCTTGCCCGTGGCCTGCGCTATCACTTGGAAGACCGCGTGCTGGTGCACGGCAACAAGACTGTCGTGTTCGACTGATACGGGCTTTGGGGCTGCAACGCAGCCCCAGCTATGCAGGGGATGCAACATGACAAGCTCACGCAACAAACCCACCGCATCAGCACCGCCCACCCTCGGTGAAGGCTGCCTTGCCCGCTATGACCCCGATGCCCTGAGCGAACAGGACGGCACCGATTTTCCCGGTGCCGCCGAGCTCTGGCGCCAGCTCAACCCGTCTGACGCCGCCAGCGCTCCAGTAGCGGGCGCGCCAGCAGGCAGACGAACACCGGCCCCCCGGCCAGCAGGTAAAAATAGTAAGTGACCGCACGCCAGATCAGGATCGCTGCGGCAGCGGTGGAGCTGCCCACCAGAGGCGTCAACAGGCTTGCCGATGTCAGCTCGGCGGCCCCGGCTCCGCCCGGCAGCAGGCTGAATTGCCCGGCACTGAGCGAGAGCATCTGCACCAGAAAACTCGGGATCCACGACAACTCCACGCCCAAGCCTTGCAACACCAGGTACAGCACGCTGTAGCGCAGGCTCCAGTGCGCGCAGGTGAGGGTGAACACAAGCACCAACGTGCTTTTGGGAAGCTGCCAGGTCTGCGCCAAGGCATCGATGAAATGCAACAGCTTGCGTGCCCAGCGCCGTTTGCGCGCCGGCGCCATCCCCATGCGCTGCAAAAGCCGCCCGTTGAGGCGCATCACCGTCCGTCGGTAACGTAGCAGCGCCACTATTGCCGCCAGTGCCGAGCACAGCAACAGCGCGCTGCCCAGCAACATGCTCTGCTGGCTGCGGCCAAGGCTGTGGAACAGTGCGTAACCGGCTATTGCCAACATGGCACAGAAGAAGAACAGCAGGTCGTTCAACTGATCCATGGCAAACACCGCGCCGCTGCGTGCCGGGCCGATACGGTCGCGGGCCAGCAGCGCCATGAGTGTCAGCGGCCCACCACTGCCGCCTGGGGTGGTGCAAATGGCGAATTCGGTGGCCATCACCACGCCGAGGCTGCGTACGTGCCCAAGCTTTGCTCCCTGCTGGCCAAGCAGCAGGCGCAGCCGCACGGCATTGATCACCCAGCACAGCAGGATCATGCCCAGCAGGGTCAGCATCAAGCCGGGGTCGAAGGCCTTGAGCCGGGGCAGCAGTTCGCTTCCCCCCAGCAGGGCCGGTATCACCATGGCCGTCACCAAAGCCATGGCCAGCCAGCCCAGACGGTTCATCCGTTTGCCTGGCGCTGTAGCCAGGCCGACTTGGTCAGGGGGGCGCGGCCTTGCATCAGCAGCTTGTCCAGCGTTCGCAGCCAGTAATCTCGTGAGGAGCGGTGGCGCATGTCCACCGGATGCAGCCCAAGGCGCAGGGTTTGCGCGTTGCGCCAGCGCCTGCATTGCCAGTCACAGACCACTCGCGACACGCTGCGGCGCCAGGTGCTGCGGGCACTCCAGACCAGGCCGGGGGCATTGAACGCAGTGAAGTCCGGCAAGCGATACAAGTGCTGTGGTGTGCTGGTGTAGCGCAACGGCAGTTGGCTCAGGGCCTGGCGGGTGCCTTGGCTCATCAGCCAGGCCGGGGCGACGAAGCCTGCGACGGGCCAGCCTTGCCGGGCGAAGACTTCAAGGCCGGCCTCCAGGCGTTGCATGGCCTGCGCCTGGTTCAAGGCATAGAATTCACCCTCATGGGTGTACAGGCGGCGCATGAAGTACTCACGCAGGCTGCTTGGCGATGGCCCATCGTCGGCGTGGTACAAGCCATGCAACGCCAGTTCATCGCCGCGCGCCAGGCGCCGTTCGAGCAGGCGGCAGAATGCTGGGGAGCCTGCCAGCGGGTTGCGGTGATGGAAGTTCGGCACTACCAGCCAGGTCATGGGCACATGGCCCATTTCGTCGACCGCCTGAACGAAGGGCTGGTAGTCCGGCCAGGTCTCAGGCGCGATATCGTGCAGCACGAGCATCAGGCTGCCCGGCGCGGTGCTGGCCTCAAGCATGGGCGCGTACCTGTGGTTGATGGCCAAGCACCGCTTGATAGTGCTGCAGCAGGCCGGCGACGACATTGTCCCACGAATAATGTTGCTCAACGTGGCTGCGGGCCTGGGCCCCGAGCTTGCGCACGCCGGCTTCGAACACCTCACGCACTGCAGTGGCCATGGCCTGCCCATCGTTTGCCCGGCACAGGCGCCCACACTGCTCATTGACGATCTCGCCGAAGGCCCCGGCGTGCACGGCCACCACGGGAGTGGCGCTGGCCATTGCTTCAAGGATGACCAGGCCGAAGGTTTCCTGGTCGCCGGCATGCACCAACAGGTCGGCGCTGGCCACCAGCCTGGCGACGTCCTGCGGCGCGCAGAATCGATTGATCACGCTGACGTTGTCAGGGACGTTGGCTGGCATGTTCGAGCCCACCAGCAACAGGTGGTAAGGGCGGCCAAGACGCTGTATGCAATCGAGCAGTACGGGCAGGTTTTTTTCCCGCGAGCCACGGCCAGCGAAGACCAGCAGGCGACTGGTATCGGGTATGCCTAGTTCGGCGCGCAGTTGCGGGTCACGGTGTTGCGGGTTGAACGTGGCCAGATCGACGCCCAGGCGCTGCACATGGACATCGCGCACACCCAGGCGGCGAAGCTTGTCGGCCATCACCTGGCTGGGCGCCAGCACTCGGTCGAAATTGCCGTACAGCTTGCTGACATAGGCTTCTACATTTGGCATGAACCAGTTGCCCATGCGGTTGCTGACCAGCAGCGGCAAGTCGGAGTGATAGAAACCGATCACGGGTACATCCAGCTGACGCCGCGCCTCGAGGGCCGCCCAGGCGGTCAGGTAGGGGTCACCCACCTCGATGAGGTCGGGCTTGAGGCCGCGCAGCACATTGCACCAGGGGGCCAGCCGCACTGGGAAGCGGTAGCCTTTGCCGAAGGGCAGGGGCGGAGCCGGAACTTGATAGATGCCGTCTTCCTGGCGAGCGCTGGCTCCGGGAATCAACAGGCTGTGGCGTACGCCGTCAATGGCGTCGAGACGGTGGTGTTTGGCATCAAGATAAGTGCGTACGCCGCCGCTGGCCGGGGCGTAGAACATGGTGATGTCAGCGATGTGCACGATCAGCATCCCTCCGGGATCGACTTTTGGTCCGTCATCGGGCTGTAACAGGCCGGGGATGACGCGCCTAAGGTTGACCTACCTGAAGGATAGTTTGTTCGGTTGGGTTGGGTGGGAGCTGCAAGCTGCAAGCAAGAGGCGGCGCCAAATCCGCTTTTACTTGCAGCTTGCCGCTTGGCGCTAGATGCGGAAGCTGCCTACCAGGTGCTTGAGGCGGGAGGCCTGCTGCTCCAGGTCCGAGCACGCCCGCAGGGTGGCCTGCAGGTTCTCGACCCCTTCCTGGTTGAGCATGTTGATCTCATTGATGTCCATGTTGATCGAGTCGACCACGGCTGTCTGCTCCTCGGTTGCAGTGGCCACCGACTGGTTCATGCCGTCGATTTCACCGATGCGCACGGTGACGCTGTCCAGGCGCTCACCGGCCTGGTTGGCGATCGCCATGCTGTCCTGGCTGTGGCGCTGGCTCTGGCCCATGGTATCGACCGACTCGCGGGCACCGACCTGCAGCTCCTCGATCATCGCCTGTACCTGTTGCGCCGACTCCTGGGTGCGGTGCGCCAGGTTGCGTACTTCGTCGGCGACCACGGCAAAACCACGCCCGGCTTCTCCAGCCCGTGCGGCTTCGATGGCGGCGTTCAGCGCCAGCAGGTTGGTCTGTTGGGAAATACTGGTGATCACCTCAAGGATCTGGCCGATGTTCACCGTCTTGCTGTTGAGCGTTTCGATGTGCGCGCTGGAGGTGACGATCAGGTCCGACAGGCGATTCATCGCCTCGATATTGCGCGTCACGACTTGCTGGCCCTCTTCGGCCAACAGGCGTGCAGAGCTTGCATGTTGCGAGGCCTGGGCGGCATTGCCGGCGATTTCCTGGGCGGCGGCGCCCAGTTCGTTGATGGCCGCGGCAACGCTGTTGGTGCGGTTGGACTGCTCGTCCGAGTTGGTCATCGACGAGTTGGAGGCGCTGATCACGCGCAGGGCCACTTCGTTGACCTGCTCGGTGGCCGAGGACACCTCGCGGATCGAGCCGTGGATGCGCTCGACGAAGCGGTTGAAGGCGGTGCCGAGGATGCCGAACTCATCATGGTTGTGGATTTTCAGGCGTTTGGTCAGGTCGCCTTCACCTTCGGCGATGTCTTCCATGGCGCGGGTCATGGTGAGCAAGGGTTGCATCAGCACGCGGATCAGCAGGCCCAGCAAGCCAATGATGATCACGACCGCCACCGCCGTGGCGATCACGGCCGACGTACGGAAGTTGCTGAGCATGGCAAAGGCTTTGTCCTTGTCCACCGACAGGCCGATGTACCAGTTGGCCGATGGCAGGCCCTTGATCGGGGTGAAGGTCAGCAGGCGGGTCTGGCCATCGGCCTCGATTTCGGTGAGCTCGCCGGTCAGTTTCGGCGTGTGCTGCGGGAACAGGTCCGACAGCGATTTCATGACCAGTGCCTTGTCCGGGTGCACCAGAATCTTGCCTTGGTCGTTGACCAGGAAGGCATAGCCCATGCCGCCGAAATTCAGCGAGTTGATGATCTGCACCAGGCCGTCCAGGGCCAGGTCGCCACCGACCACGCCGACACCCGCGGACACTTTGCTGAGGATGCCGATGACCATCTGGTTGGTGGTCATGTCGATGTAGGGCTCGGTGAGGATGGCGCCCGGGGCGCTCATGCCATCCTTGTACCAGGGGCGGGTGCGTGGGTCGTAGCCATCAGGCATCTTCGAGTCGGGTCGCACGCTGAAGCCACCGTCGACCTTGCCCAGGTAGACGGTCAGGAAGCTTGACGTCAGGGCGCTCTGGCCCATCAGCGTTTCTGCGCTGGCAGGTTGCTGGGCGATGTTCTGCGCCAGGTTTTCAACCAGTTTTATACGGCCTTCGAACAGGTTGCGAATGTTGTTCGAAGTGGATGTGCCCATTTCAGCCAGATAATTCTCCAGGTTTTCACGGATGGCATTACGCTGGAGATAGTCGTTGTAGAGGGTGAACAGGCTGAAGGCGAGTATCACGATCAGTGATGCGGCCAAAAGAATCTTGTGGCTGAAACGAAGGCTTTTGTTCATGGCGTGATCGGTTCCGCTAAGGTTTTTATCGGGCGTTCGCACGAGTACCGCTTAAAACAGTGCAACATCCCGAAAGTCCTTTCAGGGGTGTTCTGTCTTCAAAGGCGAATATCATCCAGAGCTATCGGCTGGTGGGTGGGCAAGCTTGAGCAGAGGATTAAAAAGATGTCGGAAACTTCGACCATAGTTTTAGGTGCCGGCCCGGATGGCCAGCCTGTGCATCAAGCCATGCGCCTGGCTAACCGCCATGGGCTGGTCGCCGGTGCCACCGGTACCGGCAAGACCGTAACCTTGCAGCACCTGGCGGAAATATTCAGTGATGCTGGCGTGGCAGTGTTCGCTGCCGATGTCAAAGGAGACCTGTGCGGTGTCGGTGCGGCTGGAGCGCCCCAGGGCAAGGTGGCCGAGCGCATCGCCGGCATGCCCTGGTTGGGGTACAAGGCGCAGGCCTATCCGCTGAGCCTATGGGATATCGCCGGTCAGTCCGGCCACCCGCTGCGCACCACTCTTAGTGAGATGGGGCCGCTGTTGCTTGGCAATCTGCTAGAGCTGACCGACAGCCAGCAGGCTGCGTTGTATGCCGCATTCAAGGTGGCCGACCGTGACGGGTTGCTGCTGCTCGACCTCAAGGACCTCAAGGCGCTGCTGGCCCACCTTAAAGACAATCCCCAGTTGCTGGGCGAAGACAGTGCGCTGATGACCACGGCCTCGACCCAGGCATTGTTGCGGCGTTTGGCAACGCTGGAGCAACAGGGTGCCGAGGCGCTGTTCGGTGAGCCGGCATTGCAACTTGAGGACCTGTTGCGCACGGACGCTGATGGTCGTGGGCGAATTCATCTGCTCGATGCCAGCCGGTTGGTGCATGAGGCCCCGAAGGTATACGCCACCTTCCTGCTGTGGCTGCTGGCCGAGCTGTTCGAGCAATTGCCGGAGCGAGGCGACGCCGACAAGCCGGTGCTTGCGCTGTTTTTCGATGAAGCGCATCTACTGTTCAATGGCACCCCGAAAGCCCTGCAGGATCGCTTGGAACAGGTGGTTCGGCTGATTCGCTCCAAGGGCGTGGGGGTGTTCTTTGTCACCCAGTCGCCGGGCGATCTGCCCGACAGCGTGCTGGCCCAACTGGGGTTGCGCATCCAGCATGGGCTGCGGGCCTTTACCGCCAAGGAGCAGAAATCGCTGCGGGCCGTGGCAGACGGCTTTCGCCCGAACCCGGCATTCGACACTCTGGCAGTGCTGACCGAGCTGGGGATTGGCGAGGCTCTGGTGGGTACGCTTGAAGAAAGGGGCACTCCGGCGATGGTTCAGCGGGTGCTGATTGCGCCGCCGCAATCGCGAATCGGGCCGTTGGGTGTGGCCGAGCGTAGTGCGCTGATAGCAGGGTCACCGTTGGCGGGGCGCTATGACAAGCCTATTGACCGGGAGTCGGCGTACGAAATGCTGGCCCGGCGCAAAGGCGAGCCGGTAGAGCCCGTGCCGGCGCCCAAGGCGGATGATGACAGCCTGGTCGACAAGGCCGGGGATTTCTTGCAGAGCGCGGCGGGGCAGGCGATCAAGTCGGCGGTGCGTCAGGCGGCCAACCAGTTGGGGCGCCAGCTGGTGCGGGGGTTGATGGGGTCATTGCTCGGGGGCAAGAAGCGTTAGCACTGGCAATGCTGGCCTCTGTGCAATAAAAGTCGCCTTGACGGCTAGTGTCAGTCAGTTGGCGTTATCAGGGCTGCTACGCAGCCCATCGCCGGCAAGCCGGCTCCCACAGGTACAGCGCAGACCTCAAGAGCTGCGAGGTCTCTGTGGGAGCCGGCTTGCCGGCGATGGGCCGCAAAGCGGCCCTTTTCACTGCGCCGCTATGGTTCAGCCCATCACCTTGGACGCCAGCCAGAACAGGCCAGCCGCCAGGCCCATCGTCGCCGGCAGGGTCAATACCCAGGCCAGCAGGATGGTTTTTACTGTGCCGCCTTGCAGGCCGCTCTTGTTGGCAACCATGGTGCCGGCCACGCCGGACGACAGCACGTGGGTAGTCGAAACCGGCAGGGCGAATACGTTGGCCATGCCGATGGCGCATGCTGCGGTGATCTGCGCCGACATGCCCTGGGCATAGGTCATGCCCTGTTTGCCGATCTTCTCGCCTACGGTCAGTACCACGCGTTTCCAGCCGACCATGGTGCCCAGGCCCAGAGCCAGGGCGACGGCGACGATTACCCAGAACGGGGCGTATTCGGTGGTGGCGGTGAGGTCCTTGCGCAACTTGTCGAGGTCGGCCTTTTCACGCGCATCCAGTCCCGGCAGCTTGCCGACCTTCTTCGCCGTGTCATCCAGGCACAGCAGGTAGCGGCGCACTTCCACGCGCTTGTCGGCTTCCAGGGCACGGTAATCGGTCACGCCCTGCAGCGAGGATTGCAATGCTGCGATGGTGGGCTCGGTCTGCTGCGGGTTGCAACTGAACTGCTCCGGGAGGTCGCTGGCCTGTGCCTTGCCCAGTGCCAGGAACTCGCCCAGGGTGGCGGCATTGCGCTGGTAGAACTGGCTCAGGTGCATCGTCGCGTCGCGGGTGCGCTCGATCTGGTAGGTAGTGCTGTTCAGGTCGAGCACGAACTTGGCCGGAACAATGCCGATCAGTACCAGCATGATCAGGCCGATGCCTTTCTGGCCATCGTTGGAGCCGTGTACGAAGCTCACGCCCATTGCCGAAATCACCAACACCAAGCGGTTCCAGAAGGGTGGGTGCTTCTTGTCGTCGAGCTTGCGGCGCTGTTCTGGCGTCTTGTGCATCTTCGACAGCGGGCGCCACCATTTCAGGCCGAGCAGCAACAGCGCAGCTACAGCGAAGCCGGCCATGGGCGAAATGACCAGTGACATGGCGATATCGATCGCCTTCTGCCAGTTGACGCCGTCACCCAAGGGAATGTCGCTGATCAGGGCATTGGCCAAGCCAACGCCAAGGATCGAACCGATCAAGGTGTGCGAGCTCGAGGCCGGGATGCCGAAATACCAGGTACCCAGGTTCCAGGTGATGGCCGCAGCCAGCAACGAGAAGACCATGGCCAGGCCATGCCCGGTGTTCACATTGATCAGCAACTCGACCGGCAGCAGGTGAACGATGGCGTAAGCCACCCCGACACCGCCCAGCAGAACGCCAAGGAAGTTGAACACCCCGGAGAAGAACACGGCCAGGTGTGGTGGCATGGCTTTGGTATAGATGACGGTGGCTACCGCGTTGGCGGTGTCATGAAAGCCATTGATGAACTCGAATGCGAGCACGAAGGTCAGGGCGAGCAGCAGGCTCACCAATACCCAGGCATCCAGTCCGCTGAATAAATCGATCATGAAGGTTGTCTGGCGGTCATTTGGGGGGCGGGATTATGCCAGAAAACCTTGGCAATCGATGCACCCGCAGCTGACCGATGGCAGTCTTTTGATCGACTTCCAAACGTTGTCTTCCACGGAGTAATGCGTAGAAGGTTTCGCTAAAAATCACAAAAAACGCCGAATTTCGCCGTATTCCTGTAAACGGGAATGGCCATTCATGATTAAAACGACTGTATGAAATTTGTGTAATTCCATTTCATACTCGGCCTGTCGGTAACGATCGGTCCCGCGAGCGCCGCCCTCGACCGCCAGTGCAATTGCCCGCGGCAAACGGCTCAGGTGTCTTCGTTGCGCAACTCTTTCTCCATCTTTTCCAGTTCCTGGTTGAAGGCCTGATCCTGGACCGTGGCCCGTTTGCGCCAAGGTTTGCGCTCCGGTTCCGGTTGAGCGGCGTAAGTGGTGACTTCACCACCGTAAACTTCCTTGTAACGTTCAGCCTGGCGCTCCAGTTCCGCGCGCAGTTCATCTTTCGTCACAGTAGTACCTGAATGTAAAAAGTGGCCGGTAGTGCGTGCACGTGCACGTTGCCCATGCACAGGGCGTGCTGGTCGTCGGATAAGGGTCAGGCCGTAAGTGCCTTGCCCGAATGCGGATCCGGGCCAGCCGACTGGATTATAGCAATCGATAAAACGCCAGACAGTGTTATTTACCCAGCCCTTACAACCGTCGTTCAAGTTGCGGGTAATGGCTGCTTGTGCAAAGTTTGAACGGCCGGCGCTTGGAAAGTTCGCTGCTGTTCAGATACCAGGCTGGGAAATAAAAACGGCCTCGCACAAAGGCGAGGCCGTTGCCTGGGGACTTCTACGGTGGGTACCTGACCAGTCTCTCCAAAGAAGCCACAAGTGGCAGAAGAAAGGTATAAGCAAACGTGTCAGCGGTCAATTGCGATTATCGGCCGTTTGTTCGATAATCGCACGAAGCAGCGATTTTTTTGAGGTGAGCGATGAGTGACGAAATCCCGGCCAACGAATCTGCCAGCCCGGAGTCGGTACGCCCGAGCGCTCCTGCCTTGGCACCGCCGATCGTGGCCTCGCCAGCCAAGCGTATTCAGGCATTTACTGGTGACCCGGACTTCATGACCTCGCTGGCGCGGGGCCTTGCCGTAATCCAGGCATTTCAGGAGCGCAAGCGCCATCTGACCATCGCTCAGATCAGCCACCGCACCGAGATCCCACGAGCGGCGGTGCGTCGTTGCCTGCATACGCTGATCAAGCTCGGCTACGCCACGACCGACGGGCGTACCTATTCGCTGCTGCCCAAGGTGCTGACCCTCGGCCATGCCTACCTTTCGTCGACGCCCCTGGCGATGTCGGCCCAGCCCTATCTGGACCGCATCAGCGATCAATTGCACGAGGCTGCCAACATGGCCACCCTCGAAGGCGACGATATTCTTTATATAGCCCGCTCGGCCACTGTGGAGCGGTTGATATCGGTCGATCTGTCAGTCGGTGGGCGGCTGCCGGCCTACTGCACGTCGATGGGGCGCATTCTGTTGGCAGCGATGGACGACACCAGCTTGCGCGAGTACCTCGACCGCGCCGACCTCAAGGCCCGCACCAGCCGTACCTTGCATGATCCGGAGTCGCTGTTCGCTTGTATTCAGCAGGTGCGTGAGCAGGGCTGGTGCGTAGTCGACCAGGAACTGGAGCAGGGGCTGCGCTCGATTGCTGTGCCGATCTATGATGCTTCCGGGCAGGTACTTGCGGCGTTGAATGTCAGTACCCATGTGGGGCGTGTGAGCCGAAGCGAGCTGGAACAGCGGTTCTTACCGATCCTGCTGGCATCCAGTCGCGATCTTTGCCATCAGTTGTTTGGCTGAAACACGTACAGCCCGTCGTGCCGCTGTGCACTGTTATCGAACATGCCAACCGTTTCCTGTTCGATAAACGCACAGTGTCGCTCTGGACGAATTGCGCGCCCTCCATTGGCTGATTAATGTCTCTCGCAGCGGTCGGCTGTGCCGACCGAACAAGAAAAACACAAGAGGCGCACACCATGACCACTGTCACTTTGCTGCTGCGGCCGCACCCGCACGCAGTTCCGTTGTATCCAGGCTGAATCAGGCCGCATTTCATCGACTTTGAACCCTGTACCGGTTGCCCTTGTGCAGTGGCTCGACTGTGCCCAATTTCTGGATAACAACAATGAACAAGCCACAATCTGTCGGGAACTGCCTCGACGTTCAATCATTCATCAATGAACAACCGCTGTCGCGCTATCAATGGCGCGTGGTGATCCTTTGCTTCCTGATTGTCTTCCTCGATGGTCTGGATACTGCGGCCATGGGGTTTATCGCTCCGGCATTGTCCCAGGAATGGGGCATCGACCGCGCCAGCCTTGGCCCGGTGATGAGCGCCGCGTTGATCGGGATGGTGTTCGGTGCCTTGGGTTCAGGGCCGCTGGCCGACCGCTTTGGCCGTAAGGTCGTGCTGGTAGGTGCGGTATTGGTGTTCGGTGGTTTCAGCCTGGCCTCGGCCTACGCCAGCAACGTCGACCAGTTGCTGATGCTGCGCTTTCTGACCGGCCTCGGGCTGGGTGCCGGCATGCCCAATGCCACCACGCTGCTTTCCGAATACACCCCGGAGCGCCTCAAGTCGCTGTTGGTGACCAGCATGTTCTGCGGTTTCAACCTGGGCATGGCTGGTGGTGGGTTCATTTCCGCGAAGATGATCCCGACCTACGGCTGGCATAGCCTGTTGGTAGTGGGCGGCGTGCTGCCGCTGCTGCTGGTTGTGGTGCTGATGGTCTGGCTGCCTGAGTCGGCACGCTTTCTGGTTGTACGCAACCGCGGTACCGACAAGGTGCGCAAGACCCTGGCGCCGATTGCACCGGCCGTCGTTGCGCAGGCAGCCAGCTTCAGTGTGCCGGAACAGAAGGCTGTGGCCGCGCGCAACGTGTTCGCAGTGATCTTCTCCGGCACCTATGGCCTGGGCACGATGCTGCTGTGGCTGACCTACTTCATGGGCCTGGTCATCGTCTACCTGCTGACCAGCTGGCTGCCGACGCTGATGCGTGACAGCGGCGCAAGCATGGAGCAGGCCGCGTTCATCGGTGCGCTGTTCCAGTTCGGTGGCGTACTCAGTGCCGTGGCAGTAGGCTGGGCCATGGACCGTTACAACCCGCACAAGGTCATCGGTATCTTCTACTTGCTGGCGGGCGTGTTCGCTTATGCGGTAGGGCAGAGCCTGGGCAACATTACCTTGCTTGCCACTCTGGTGCTGGTAGCCGGGATGTGTGTGAACGGCGCGCAATCGGCCATGCCTTCGCTGGCGGCGCGGTTCTATCCGACCCAAGCGCGTGCCACCGGTGTTTCCTGGATGCTCGGCATCGGCCGCTTTGGCGCGATCCTCGGCGCCTGGAGTGGTGCGACCCTGCTTGGCCTGGGCTGGAACTTCGAGCAGGTGCTGACGGCATTGCTGGTGCCAGCTGCGCTGGCCACGGTAGGCGTGATCGTCAAAGGCCTGGTTAGCCACGCCGACGCGACCTGAACCTGCGCTGACGGGCCGCGTTGCGGCCCCTTGGGAGAGGGATGGCTGGGCGACAATATGTTCGATAAACGCACGGATAGTCGATTATCGGATTGTCAGCGACCCGCCACTCTCCTTAATCTGAGCCCAGCGTAGCACCCTGAACCGAGGTCGACCTGGGTGCGCTGCGTGACTTTGAAACCCGCACCGCCGAGGCCCATGGCCCACTGGCAGGAGAAGCTTGATGCGCGACGTATTTATCTGTGACGCTATTCGCACCCCCATCGGCCGCTTCGGCGGCGCCTTGGCCGGCGTGCGTGCCGATGATCTGGCCGCTGTACCGCTCAAGGCGCTGATCGAGCGTAACCCGGGTGTGCAGTGGGATCAGGTCGACGAAGTGTTTTTTGGCTGTGCCAACCAGGCCGGTGAAGATAACCGCAACGTGGCACGCATGGCCCTGCTGCTGGCGGGCCTGCCCGAGAGTATCCCGGGTGTGACCCTGAACCGCCTGTGCGCCTCGGGTATGGACGCCATCGGTACTGCATTCCGTGCCATCGCCAGCGGCGAGATGGAGCTGGCCATTGCCGGCGGCGTCGAGTCCATGTCGCGCGCGCCGTTTGTCATGGGCAAAGCCGAAAGCGCTTACTCGCGCAACATGAAGCTTGAAGACACGACCATCGGCTGGCGCTTCATCAACCCGCTGATGAAGAGCCAGTACGGTGTGGACTCCATGCCTGAAACCGCTGATAACGTCGCAGACGATTACCAGGTTTCGCGTGCCGACCAGGATGCCTTCGCCCTTCGCAGCCAGCAGAAGGCCGCCGCAGCCCAGGCTGCCGGCTTCTTCGCCGAAGAAATCGTGCCTGTGCGTATTGCCCACAAGAAGGGCGAAACCATCGTCGAGCGCGATGAGCATCTGCGCCCGGAAACCACCCTTGAGGCACTGACCAAGCTCAAACCGGTCAACGGCCCGGATAAGACGGTCACCGCTGGCAATGCCTCGGGCGTGAACGACGGTGCTGCTGCACTGATCCTGGCCTCGGCTGAAGCGGTGAAGAAGCACGGCCTGACCCCGCGTGCCCGTGTTCTGGGGATGGCCAGCGGCGGTGTCGCACCACGGGTAATGGGCATTGGCCCGGTACCGGCGGTGCGCAAGCTGACCGAGCGCCTGGGTGTGGCCATGAGCGATTTCGATGTGATCGAGCTCAACGAAGCGTTTGCCAGCCAAGGCCTGGCGGTGCTGCGTGAGCTGGGCGTGGCCGATGATGCGCCGCAGGTGAACCCCAACGGCGGTGCAATTGCCCTGGGCCACCCGCTGGGCATGAGTGGTGCGCGCCTGGTGCTGACCGCACTGCACCAACTGGAGAAGAGCGGCGGGCGCAAGGGCTTGGCGACCATGTGTGTCGGTGTTGGCCAAGGTCTGGCGTTGGCCATCGAGCGGGTTTGACCTGTTCCGGCCTTTTCGCGGGACAAGCCCGTTCTCACAGGGGACCACGCCTCTCTTGTGGGCGCGGGCTTGGCCCGCGAAAAGGCCGGACTTATGCGACACAAGGCCAATAGCCAGCCCGGAAGCGGAACGAGTGTGTTACTAAGTGTGTCTAGACCTACTTAGCACACTCCAGGAGTAAAGCCGTCATGACCTCAACCTACTACACCGGTGAAGAGCGCAGTAAGCGCATCTTCGCCATCGTCGGTGCCTCTTCAGGCAACCTGGTGGAATGGTTCGACTTCTATGTCTACGCCTTCTGTGCAATCTATTTTGCGCCGGCCTTCTTCCCCTCTGACGACCCCACTGTTCAGTTGCTCAATACCGCGGGCGTGTTTGCCGCTGGCTTCCTGATGCGGCCAATCGGTGGCTGGATCTTCGGTCGCCTGGCGGACCGCCATGGCCGCAAGAATTCCCTGATGATCTCGGTGCTGATGATGTGCTTCGGCTCCTTGATGATTGCCTGTTTACCCACCTACTCGAGCATTGGCACCTGGGCCCCGGCGCTGCTGTTGCTGGCCCGTTTGATCCAGGGCCTGTCGGTAGGCGGTGAGTACGGCACTACCGCGACCTACATGAGTGAAGTAGCGCTGCGCGGCCAGCGCGGCTTCTTTGCTTCCTTCCAGTACGTGACGCTGATCGGTGGCCAACTGCTTGCCGTGCTGGTGGTGGTGATCCTTCAACAATTGCTGACTGAAGACGAACTGCGCGCCTGGGGCTGGCGCATTCCGTTCGTGGTCGGTTCCATTGCTGCGCTGATCTCGCTGATGCTGCGCCGCTCGCTGCACGAGACCAGCAGCGCCGAAACCCGCAAGGACAAGGACGCTGGCTCCATCAAAGGCCTGTTCCGCAACCACACGGCAGCCTTCATCACCGTGCTCGGCTATACCGCCGGTGGCTCGCTGATCTTCTATACCTTCACTACGTACATGCAGAAGTACCTGGTCAACACTGCGGGCATGACCGCGAAGAACGCCAGCTTCGTGATGACCGGCGCCTTGTTCCTGTACATGGTGATGCAGCCGTTCTTCGGCATGCTCTCCGACCGTATCGGCCGACGTAACTCGATGCTGCTGTTCGGTGCCTTGGGGACGCTGTTCACCGTGCCGTTGCTGATGGCGCTAAAGACCGTCAGTAGCCCGTTCATGGCCTTCGTACTGGTGACCCTGGCACTGTGCATCGTCAGTTTCTACACCTCGATCAGTGGCCTGGTGAAGGCCGAGATGTTCCCGCCGCAGGTGCGTGCGCTTGGTGTAGGCCTGGCTTACGCGGTAGCCAACGCAATGTTCGGCGGCTCGGCCGAGTATGTGGCCCTGGGCTTGAAAAGCCTGGGTATGGAGAACACCTTTTACTGGTACGTGACGGCGATGATGGCAATCGCGTTCCTGTTCAGCCTGCGCCTGCCGAAACAGGCGGCGTACCTGCACCATGATGATTAAGGACGTTGCATGAGCAACCTACTGTTCGACGCCTATTTCACCGCCCCGGCCATGCGCGAGATCTTTTCTGACCGCGGCCGTCTGCAGGGCATGCTCGATTTCGAAGCTGCCCTGGCCCGTGCCGAGGCTGCTGCCGGCCTGGTGCCGCACAGCGCGGTGGCGGCCATCGAGGCGGCCTGCCAGGCCGAGCGCTTTGACGTTCGCGCGCTCGCCGATGCCATTGCCACGGCAGGCAACTCGGCAATCCCGCTGGTCAAGGCGCTGGGCAAGGTGATCGCCAGTGGTGTTCCCGAGGCCGAACGCTATGTGCACTTGGGCGCCACCAGCCAGGATGCGATGGATACCGGGCTGGTGCTGCAGTTGCGTGATGCACTGGCGCTGATCGAGGCTGACCTCGCCACGCTGGCCGAAACCTTGTCGCGCCAGGCCCTGCTGCACGCCGACACACCGCTGGTGGGGCGTACCTGGCTGCAGCACGCCACCCCGGTGACCCTGGGCATGAAGCTGGCCGGCATACTGGGCGCCGTTACGCGCCACCGTCAACGGCTGCAGGAGCTGCGTCCGCGCTTGTTGGTACTGCAGTTCGGTGGCGCCTCCGGCAGCTTGGCGGCCTTGGGCAGCAAAGCACTGCCGGTCGCCGAGGGCCTGGCCGCACAGTTGAAACTGACCTTGCCCGAGCAACCCTGGCACACCCAGCGCGATCGCCTGGTGGAATTCGCCTCGGTGCTGGGCCTTATTGCCGGTAGCCTGGGCAAGCTGGGCCGCGATGTCAGCCTGCTGATGCAGACCGAGGCGGGCGAGGTGTTCGAGCCTTCCGCGCCTGGCAAGGGTGGGTCGTCGACCATGCCGCACAAGCGCAACCCGGTGGGCGCTGCAGTGCTGATCGGTGCCGCCACCCGGGTGCCGGGGCTGCTATCGACGCTTTACGCAGCCATGCCCCAGGAGCACGAGCGCAGCCTCGGCCTGTGGCATGCCGAGTGGGAAACATTGCCGGAGATCTGCTGCCTGGTTTCAGGCGCCTTGCGTCAGGCCCAGGTGATCGTCGAAGGCATGGAGGTGGACGCCGAGCGCATGCGCCGCAACCTCGACCTGACCCAAGGCCTGGTGCTGGCCGAGGCGGTGAGCATCGTCCTGGCCCAACGCCTTGGCCGCGACCGCGCCCATCACTTGCTCGAGCAATGCTGCCAGCGCGCCGTGGCCGAACAGCGCCATTTGCGCGCTGTGTTGGGCGACGAGCCGCAGGTGACCGCCGAACTGACTGAACAAGAGCTAGACCGTCTGCTCGACCCTGCCCATTACCTTGGCCAGGCCCGCGTCTGGGTGGCGCGCGCTGTGGCTGAACATCAACGATTCACTGCCTGAAGGAGACCGCTGTGGCGCATTTGCAACTGGCCGATGGCGTACTGAACTATCGACTCGATGGCCCGGACGATGCCCCGGTGCTGGTGCTGTCCAACTCCCTGGGGACTGACCTGGGCATGTGGGACAGTCAGATTCCGCTGTGGAGTGAGCACTTGCGTGTACTGCGTTACGACACTCGCGGTCACGGCGCTTCGCTGGTCACCGATGGCCCATACAGCATCGAGCAACTGGGCGGCGATGTGCTGGCGCTGCTCGATGCACTGGATATCCGGCATGCCCACTTCGTCGGCTTGTCCATGGGTGGCCTGATCGGCCAGTGGCTGGGTATCAATGCGGGCGAGCGTCTGCACAGCCTGACCCTGTGCAATACCGCGGCCAAGATCGCCAATGACGAAGTGTGGAATACCCGCATCGACATGGTGCTAAAAGGCGGCCAGCAAGCCATGGCCGACCTGCGCGACGCCTCGATCGCTCGCTGGTTCACCCCCGCGTTTGCCCAGGCCCAACCTGAGCAGGCGCAGCGCATCTGCCAGATGCTCGCGCAGACCTCTCCACAGGGCTACGCCGCCAACTGCGCGGCAGTACGCGACGCCGATTACCGTGAGCAACTCGGCCGTATCCAGGTGCCTACGTTGGTCGTTGCCGGTACCGAGGACGTGGTGACCACGCCGGAACATGGCCGCTTCATGCAGGCCGCGATCATCGGTGCCACCTATGCCGAATTCCCGGCAGCGCACCTTTCCAATGTCGAGATCGGCGAGGCGTTCAGCCTTCGCGTGCTTGACTTCCTGCTGGCTCGCTGAGGAATCTGCCATGGATGAGAAACAACGTTACGACGCCGGCATGCAAGTACGCCGCACAGTACTCGGCGATGCCCACGTGGATCGCAGCCTGGAGAAACTCAACGACTTCAATGGCGAGTTCCAGGAAATGATCACTCGCCATGCCTGGGGTGATATCTGGACCCGCCCAGGCCTGCCACGGCACACGCGTAGCCTGATCACCATCGCCATGCTGATCGGCATGAACCGCAACGATGAACTCAAGCTGCACCTGCGCGCGGCGGCCAACAACGGCGTGACCCGTGAAGAGATCAAGGAAGTGCTGATGCAGAGCGCTATCTACTGTGGTATTCCGGCAGCCAATGCCACCTTCCACCTGGCAGAATCGGTGTGGGATGAGTTAGGTGTAGAGTCTCGTCAACAGTCGTGAAGCTCACGCACCTGTAGGAGCGGCCTTGTGTCGCGAAAGGGCTGCGAAGCGGCCCCAGGATGGTTGCAGCGTCGCTGAAATTGATGGGGCCGCTTCGCGGCCCTTTCGCGACACAAGGCCGCTCCTACGCAGAGCGCAGCGCCACCGGCCCGGCATTGGCCTCAACTGCATGCTTGAGCGCCGGGCACATTCCCAGCATGAACGCCGCCTCCGCCACCACGAACAGCGGCCCGATGATCAGCCCGCTGATATCGTCGACGAACGCCGGCTTGCGGCCTTCGTAGTAATGCCCGACGAACTGGATGATCCAGCCCACCACAAATGCCCCTGCCCCAGCACTGAGCCACAGCGCGGTGCTTTGCAGCGCCAGTGCCTGGCCAACCCACAGGCACAGCCCCAGCAGCAAGCCCATCACCAGCCCGAAACGCAGGTCCAGGCGCAGGTAGAACCACACCGACGCTGCCGCTGCCACAAGGGCAGGGGACAGCCAGATCCCGGCGACGTCCCAGCCCGGGCGCGACAGCAGGATGGTCACGGCCAGCACGATCAGCGGAATGCCGACGAAGTGGGTAGCGATATTGCGTGGGTCGCGGTGGTAGCTGGCGTATTGGCTCAGGTGTTCAACGAGGTTTTTCATTGTTGTTCCTCCCTGGGTGGCCTGTTTGCATGGTGTAGCCTGTGCCGCACTGTTGGCGGGCACAGGCCACTCATACTGCTCAGGATAGCCTGTGGCGCACCACTATCATCAGCTTAGCGAATGGTGGCAGTGCGCATGGCTGATGGCCGGTGAGATCACAACAGGTTCAACGGATAACTCACGATCAAGCGGTTCTCATCGAACGCGTTGGTGCTGAAGTCCCTGCGCATGGTCGAGTTGCGCCATTTCACCGAAAGGTCCTTGAATGACCCCGACTGCACCACGTAGGCCAGTTCGGTTTCCCGCGCCCATTCCTTGCCGTCGTCGATGCTGCCAGAGGTGACATTGTCACCCTTGATGTAGCGGTTCATCAGGGTCAGGCCGGGGATACCGACGGTGACGAAGTTGAAGTCATGGCGCACCTGCCAGGAACGTTCCTTGGCATTGTCGAAGCTGGAGTTGTAGCTGTCGTTGGCCAGGGTGCCGCCGCTGGTGCCGTTGACCCGCAACCAGGCATCGTCGCCACTGACTTTCTGCAGGCCGACGTAGAAGGTGTTGCCCTTGTAGCGTGCCGAGAGCATGGCCGAGGCCGTGCGGTTGTCGAGCTGGCCTGCGCGTTCGGCCCCGTCTTCTTTGCCGATGAAATAGCCGAGGTTGGCGCCCAGGGTCCATTCGCTCAGCGGCTGGCTATGCACCAGGTTGATGTATTGCTGACGGTAGATGTCCTTGAGCTGGGCATCCCACAGGCCGATCATCGTGCGCTTGTCGTTGAAGGTATATTCGCCACCGCCGAAGTTGAAACGATCGGAGGTGAACGCCGCCCGCCCATTGAGCGACATGTCTTCCATGCTGGCGTCGTTGCGCGGGCTGTTGGCGCGGAACTGACCCGCGTACAGGGTCAGGCCCTCGATTTCTTTCGAGGTGAGCTGGCCGCCGCGGAAGGTCTGCGGCAGCGAGCGGCCGTCATCCGAGCGCAGAATCGGCAGCACTGGCATCCATTCGCCTACTTTCAGTTCGGTCTGCGACAGCTTGGCTTTCAGTGCAACGCCCAGGCGGCCGAAGTCGTCGGCGGGCCGGCCGTCATCGTGGACCGGTAGCAGGTTGGTATTGGTGGTGCCCTTACCGCCGTCGAGCTTGACCGAATACATGCCCAGTACATCCACGCCGAAACCTACGACGCCCTGGGTGAAGCCGGAGCGGGCATCGAGGATGAAGCTTTGCGTCCATTCCTCTCCCTTGGCTTGGGAGTGAGCCGGGTCGACAAAGTTGCGGTTGATGTAGAAGTTGCGCAGGTTGAGGGTGGCCTTGGCGTCCTCCATGAAACCGCCTTCGGCGGCCAATGCGGGGAGGGCACAGGACATGGCCAACAGGCCGGGCAGCAGCTGGCGTGCGGGGTGCGAAATGCTCATCTGTCGTGGATCTCTTGTTTTTATTGGCGAACCGGTGCGCTGCAGAGTGCAGCCTGCAGGGCGGGTCTTTTTGTCAAATTGGCAACGTGTTGCTGGAGAGGATGGTGCGGGGAGGGCAGCAGTGAGGCAATTCGTCGCAAGCGGAAGCGGGCGATAATCGAACGGAATGTTCCAGTTGGTTAATTATTTGTCAGGCAGCGTTGTGCGCAACAAAAAACCCACCGCGAGGGGTGGGTTTTTGTGTTTACCTGAACAGTCAGCTCTTCGGTGTTGCCGCCGATGCCTGCTGATTGGCCTGCCCGGTCTGCTCGTACCAGCCACCGCCGAGCGCTTTGTACAGGTTGACCTCGCTGGTCAGCTGCGACAGGCGATCGGTGATCAGCGACTGCTGTGCACTGAACAGGTTGCGCTGGGCGTCGAGGAAGGTCAGGTTGCTGTCGATACCGATGCGGTAACGGCGTTCGGCCAGGCGGTAGTAATCCTGGTTCGCCTGCACCAGGTCACGTTGCGCCTGCAACTGCTCTTCGAAGGTCTTGCGTGCCGCCAGGCCATCGGAGACTTCCTGGAAGGCGGTCTGGATGGTCTTTTCATACTTGGCGACGTTGATGTCCTTCTGGATCTTCGAGTAGTCCAGGCTCGCCTTCAGACTGCCGGCGTTGAAGATCGGCAGGTTGATCTGCGGCTGGAACAGCCAGGTCCCCGAACCACCTTTGAACAGCCCGTCCATGTCCGGGCTCAGGGTGCCGGCGTTGGCGGTCAGGCTGATGCTCGGGAAGAACGCTGCTCGCGCTGCGCCAATGTTGGCGTTGGCGGCCTTGAGCAGGTGCTCGGCTTCCTGGATGTCCGGGCGGCGCTGGAGGATGTCCGACGGCAGGCCAGCCGGCACTTCCGCCAGCTGGTCGGCATCGAGCTCCAGCGGCTTGGGCAGGTTGGCCGGGATGCCGGTACCCACCAGCACGGCCAGGCTGTTGAGGTCCTGGGCGACAAGGCGCTGATACTGCGAATACTTGACCCGTGCCCCTTCCACGGCGGTGCGCGCCTGGCTGAGGTCGAGCGCCGAAGCTACACCGACTTCGTTGCTGCGGCGGGTCAGGTTGTAGCTTTCCTCGTAGGTCTTGAGCGTCTCTTCGGTCAGCTTGAACAGTGCCTGGTCGGCCTGCCAGGTGTAGTAGGCGTTGGCCACGCTGGCCACCAGGGCGATCTGCGTGGAGCGACGCGCCTGCTCACTGGACAGGTAGGTTTCCAGGGCCTGCTCGGTCAGGCTGCGTACGCGGCCGAACAGGTCCAGCTCGTAGGCGCTGACGCCCAGCGTGGCCGAGTACTGGCTGGTGATGTTGGCCTCACCGGTTGTCGACAGGTCCGCCGGGACGCGCTGGCGGCTGCCGCTGCCGGTGGCTGAAACCGCCGGGAACAGGTCGGCGCGCTGGATGCGGTACTGCGCGCGGTAGGCGTCGAGGTTCAGTGCCGCCACGCGCAGGTCACGGTTGTTCACCAGCGAAGTCTGGATCAACTGCTGCAGTGCCGGGTCGTGGAAGAACTGGCGCCAGCCCTGTTCGGCGGCGGCCACGTCGGCCGACTCGGTCGGCGAGTACGCAGGGCCTTGCGGCCACTGCGCTGCCACCGGTGCTTCCGGCGTCTGGTAATCAGGGATCAGCGAGCAGCCGCCGAGAATGAAAGCGGTTACCGCCAGGGACAACAAAGACTTGGTCATTGCCCAGCCTCATAACGTGGAGTTTCAGGGGTGGCGTCCTGTTCCGGCTTTTTGCTGCCGAACAGCGACGACACTGCGACGAAGAACAGCGGTACCCAGAAGATGGCCAGCACGGTCGCACTGATCATGCCGCCGATTACCCCGGTACCGATGGCATGCTGGCTGCCCGCGCCAGCGCCGCTGGAAATGGTCAACGGTACCACGCCGAGGATGAATGCCAGCGAGGTCATGATGATCGGGCGCAGACGCATGCGGCATGCCTCGATCGCTGCGTCATACAGGCTCTTGCCTTGTTCGTGCAGTTCCTTGGCGAATTCCACGATCAGGATCGCGTTCTTCGCCGCCAGGCCGATGGTGGTCAACAGGCCTACCAGGAAGTACACGTCATTGGACAGGCCGCGCAGGCTGGTGGCGATCAGCGCACCGATGATGCCCAGTGGAACGACCAGCACGACGGCGATCGGGATCGACCAGCTTTCATACAGTGCTGCCAGGCACAGGAACACGAACAGGACCGAGAGGGCGAACAGTGCCGGCATCTGCGAGCCGGAGAGCTTTTCCTCGTAGGACATGCCGGTCCAGGAGTAGCCGATGCCGTCCGGCAGTTCGCCAGCGATCCGCTCCACCTCAGCCATGGCTTCACCGGTACTGTAGCCTGGTGCCGGTGCACCGAGAATCTCCATTGCCTCAACGCCGTTGTAGCGCGACAGCTTGGGCGAACCGTAGGTCCATTCACCGGTGGCGAAGGAGGAGAACGGTACCATCTCGCCTGCACCGTTGCGCACGTACCACTTCTGCAGGTCTTCCGGGCTCATCCGGGCGTTTGGTTCACCCTGGATGTACACCTTCTTGACCCGGCCGCGGTCGATGAAGTCGTTGACGTAGCTGGCACCCAAGGCAATCGACAGGGTGTTGTTGATGTCGGAGATGGTCACGCCCAGGGCGCTGGCACGTTCGTCATCAATGGTCAGCTGGTACTGCGGCTCGTCGTTCAGGCCGTTCGGACGCACGGCGCTGAGCACCTTGCTCTGGGCAGCCTTGGCCAGGAACTGGTTGCGCGCTTCCATGAGTTTCGCATGGCCGACGCCACCACGATCCTGCAGGAATACGTCGAAGCCGGTGGCGTTACCCAACTCCAGTACCGCAGGCGGAGCAAAGGCGAACACCATCGCATCACGGAAGCTGAAGAAGTGCTGCTGGGCACGCTCGGCCAGGCCGAACACGCTGTTCTCCTTGGAGCGTTCGTCCCACGGCTTGAGCATGATGAACGCCATGCCCGAGCTTTGCCCGCGACCGGCGAAGTTGAAGCCGTTGACGGTGAACACCGACGACACGGTATCGGCTTCGTCCTCGAGCAGGTACTCACGCATCTGGTCAATCACCACCTGGGTGCGCTCGGCACTGGAACCGGCCGGTGTCTGCACCTGGGCGAACAGTACGCCCTGGTCTTCCTCGGGCAGGAACGCGGTAGGGATGCGGGCGAACAGCCAGATCATGCCGACGACGATCAAGGCGTAGCCCAGCAGGAACGGCACCTTGTTGCGCAGGATGGTACCCACGCTGCGCTCGTAGCCGTTCACGCTGCGGTCGAAGTTGCGGTTGAACCAGCCGAAGAAGCCACCTTTGGCCACATGGTGCTCGCCCTTTTTAAGCGGCTTGAGCATGGTGGCGCACAGCGCCGGGGTGAAGATCAGTGCCACCAGCACCGACAGGCCCATGGCCGAGACGATGGTGATGGAGAATTGCCGGTAGATCACACCCGTGGAACCGCCGAAGAAGGCCATCGGCAGCAGCACTGCCGACAGCACCAGGGCGATACCCACCAGCGCGCCCTGGATCTGCTCCATCGACCGCTTGGTCGCCTCTTTGGGCGGCAAGCCTTCCTCGGACATGACCCGTTCGACGTTCTCCACCACGACGATGGCGTCGTCCACCAGCAAGCCGATGGCCAGGACCATGGCGAACATGGTCAGGGTGTTGATGCTGAAGCCCGCGGCGGCAAGGATGCCGAAGGTGCCCAGCAATACCACCGGTACGGTCATGGTGGTAATGATGGTGGCGCGGAAGTTCTGCAGGAACAGGTACATCACCAGGAATACCAGGACCACGGCTTCGATCAGGGTGTGTATGACCCCGCTGATCGATTCGGTGACCACCGGCGTGGTGTCATACGGGAACACCGCCTTGACCCCTGGCGGGAAGAACGGCTCCAGGTCGCTGATGGTCTTGCGCAGGGCCGTGGCGGTATCCAGGGCGTTGGCGCCGGTCGCCAGCTTGACCGCAAGGCCCGAGGCCGGCTTGCCGTTGAACTGGGCGCTGATGGCGTAGTTTTCGCCGCCCAGGCCGACCTGGGCAACATCGCGCAAGCGAACCTGCGAGCCATCGCTGTTGACCTTGAGCAGGATATTTTCGAACTGCTCGGCGGTCTGCAGGCGAGTCTTGCCGATGATGGTGGCGTTCAGCTGGGTGCCGGGTATGGCAGGCAGGCCGCCGAGCTGGCCGGACGACACCTGCACGTTCTGCGCGGCGACCGCGGTCTTGACGTCGACCGGAGTCAGCTGGAACTTGTTCAGCTTGGCCGGATCGAGCCAGATACGCATGGCGTACTGTGCACCGAACACCTGGAAGTCACCGACACCTGCCGTGCGCGAAATCGAGTCCTGCATGTTGGAAACGATGTAGTTGGCAAGGTCATCCTTGGTCATGCTGCCGTCTTCGGACACCAGGCCGATCACCATCAGGAAGTTCTTCACTGCCTTGGTGACGCGGATACCTTGCTGCTGTACTTCCTGCGGCAGCAGTGGGGTGGCCAGGTTCAGCTTGTTCTGTACCTGAACCTGCGCGGTATCAGGGTTGGTGCCCTGCTCGAAGGTGGCGGTGATGGTCATGCTGCCGTCGGAGTTGCTCTCCGAGGACACATAACGCAGGTTGTCGATACCGTTGAGCTGCTGCTCGATCACCTGCACCACGGTGTCCTGCACGGTTTGCGCCGAGGCGCCCGGGTAGGTCACGGAGATGGCGATGGCCGGCGGCGCGATGCTTGGGTACTGGTTGATCGGCAGCTTCAGGATCGACAAAGCGCCGACCAGCATGATCACCAAGGCGATCACCCAGGCGAAGATCGGGCGATCGATAAAGAACTTCGACATGGTTTACTCCGCTTTGGCGTCTGCTTTGGCCGCGCTGGCCTGATCAGGGCTGCCCGGTTTCTTGACGTTGGTGGCATCGCTGACCTTGACCTCGACACCCGGGCGCACGTACTGCAGGCCCTCGGTGATCAGGCGGTCGCCCGGGTTCAGGCCTTCTTCGATCAGCCAGTCGCTACCCAGGGTGCGGCTGGCCTTGAGCTGGCGCAGTTCGACCTTGTTCTCCTGGTTGACTACCAGCGCGGTCGGTGCACCCTTGAGGTCACGGGTCACGCCTTGCTGCGGGGCCAGGATGGCATTGCTGTTGACCCCGGCCTTGAGCCGCGCGTGCACGAACATGCCGGGCAGCAGGGTGTGATCAGGGTTGGGGAAGATGGCGCGCAAGGTCACCGAACCTGTGGTCTCGTCGACCGCCACTTCGGAGAACTCCAGGCGACCTTCCTGCTTGAACAGGCTGCCGTCTTCCAGCACCAGCTGGACGGACGCGGCGTTGTCGCCGGACTTCTGCAGCTGGCCGCTTTCCAGGTCACGGCGCAGCTTGAGCAGCTCGGCGGTGGACTGGGTGACATCGACGTAGATCGGGTCGAGTTGCTGGATGGTGGCCATGGCATTGGTCTGGCCATTGCTCACCAGCGCACCTTCAGTGAACGACGAGCGACCGATACGACCGCTGATCGGCGCCAGTACCTTGGTATAGCGCAGGTCGATCTGGGCACTTTTGAGCGCTGCCTCGGCCTGCAATCGTTTGGCATTGGCGTCGTCGTATTCCTGCTTGGACACCGCCTGTTCGTCTATCAGCTGCTTGTAGCGCTCGGCCAGCGAGCGGGTAGCCTGGAGGTTGGCCTGGGCGTTGGCCAGGGTGGCCTCGTATACGGCAGGGTCGATCTGGTACAGCTGCTGACCGGCCTTGACGTCGCTGCCTTCCTTGAACAGGCGCTTGAGAATGATGCCATTGACCTGAGGGCGCACTTCGGCCACGCGATAGGCGCTGGTGCGCCCCGGCAGCTCGGACGTCAGGGTGAAGGCTTGGGGCTGGATTGTCACGACGCCGACCAGAGGAGCCTGTGCTGCGGGCGCGGCTTCTTCTTTCTTACAGCCACTTAGCAGAGTTGCCAGGGCGACGGCGGAAACCAGAGCGGTAACGGCTGGCTTGAATTGCATGAGGATCCTCGGGTCGCTAGAGCAGGGAGACGCTCAAGAGTAATGGAAGAGTCTTGTCAGAAAAAATGCTATCAGGTGGATAAATAGCTTACTAACGAATATACTTACATTCATGGTTGTTTGTAAATACCGTTGGGTAGTACTTGGCTACTATCCGGCCCCTTGATTAGCCCATCCGGAGGCACCCTTCAGAGGTGACCCCGGCGGATTCCCCGCAAGCAACGTGCCTGCGGGCCCAGATGAGGTTGTACTGCCATGGTCCGTCGAACCAAAGAAGAAGCCCAGGAAACCCGAACCCAGATCATCGAGGCGGCGGAAAAGGCTTTCTACAAGCGTGGGGTTGCGCGAACCACCCTGGCTGACATCGCCGAACTGGCGGGCGTGACCCGCGGTGCTATCTACTGGCATTTCAACAATAAGGCGGAGTTGGTGCAGGCGCTGCTCGACAGCCTGCACGAAACCCATGACCACTTGGCGCGTGCCAGTGAAAGCGAGGACGAACTGGACCCACTCGGCTGCATGCGCAAGCTGCTGCTGCAAGTGTTCAACGGGCTGGTGCTCGACGCCCGGACCCGGCGTATCAATGAGATCTTGCATCACAAGTGCGAGTTCACCGATGACATGTGTGAAATTCGCCAGCAGCGCCAAAGTGCGGTGCTGGATTGCCATGAGGGCATTACCCTGGCGTTGGCCAATGCCGTGCGCCGTGAGCAGTTGCCGGCCGGGCTGGATGTAGAACGGGCAGCCGTGGCCCTGTTTGCCTATGTCGATGGCCTGATCGGGCGCTGGTTGCTACTGCCAGACAGCGTCGATCTGCTGCGCGATGCCGAAAAATGGGTGGACACCGGGCTGGATATGCTGCGCTGGAGCCCTGCCTTGCGCAATTGACACTTTGTTAAGGATTGTGAGGGAGTGTTTTCCCTGAGCATTAAGGGATGATTAAAACCTAAGGTGCTCCCCTAGCGCCCACGCAACTGCCGGTCCGGCAATGCCACTGCCGCCACCAGCCCCAGCAGCGCCACCGTGGCGCTGCCCAGCAACAGGTGCCTGAAGGTTTCCAGCAATCGTGCCTGGGTTGCAGGATCCGCTTCCCCAGCCTGCAGGCTCCCCAGCAACGGATTACCCGCCAATTCGAACCCCCCCTGATGCAGCAGTGCCAGCAGTACGCTGGACATGCAGGCCACGCCCATGGCGCCGCCAAGTGAGCGGAACAGATTGGTCGTGCTGGTGGCCACGCCGATGTCCTTGCTATCCACAGCGCTCTGGGTGCCTACCAGCGATGTCGGGAACTGCAGCCCACAGGCGATGCCTGTGAACAACATGAAAAGCGCACTGAGAACGCCCGACTGCGGTGGGGTGATGGCCATGGCGAAGATCGCCACCGGCATCAGCAACGCACCGGCGAGGATCTGCGGCTTGTAGCGGCCAGTGAAGCTGGTCATGCGCCCGCCGGTGAATGCACCGATGGGCAGGCCGATGGCCAAGGGCAGCAGGTGCAGCGCGGCGCTGTCGGCCCCGGCCCCGGTGATGCCCTGGTAGCGCAGGGGCATCAGCATGGTCAGAGAGATCGATTGGAAACTGGCGAAGAAAATCACCGCCCAGCACAGCACGGCCACCCGGTTGCCGAACAGCCCCAGTGGCAGCAACGGTTCCTGGCAACGACGTTCATGCCAGATGAACAAGGCTGTGCCAAGCCCGGCACAGGCGAACAGGGCCATCACGGCAGGCGCAGTCCAGGCGTGGCCCTGGCCGACCAGGGTAATGCCCAGCAGCAGGCTGCCCAGGCCAATGATCAACAACACCGCCCCCACATAGTCCACCTGGGCCTGACGGCGTTGCACGGGCATGCCCTCCAGGGCGCGGTGGATGGCCCACAGGGCGGCCAGGCCCAAGGGCAGGTTGATCCAGAACACCCAGCGCCACGACAGGTATTCGGTCAGCCAGCCACCCAGTACCGGCCCGGCCACGCTGGCTGCGGCATACATGCTGCTGAAATAGCCCTGGTAGCGGCCACGCTCCCGGGGTGGTACGAAGTCGCCAATGATCGCCTGGCTCACCGAAACCATGCCGCCCGCACCGATACCCTGCAGCACCCGCGCCAGCACCAGCTGCTGCATGTCCTGGGCCAGGGCGCAGGCGATGGAGGCCAGGGTGAACAGGCTGATGCCGGTAAGGATCATGCGGCGGCGCCCATACAGGTCCCCCAGCTTGCCGTAGATCGGCACTGCCACGGTCATCGCCACCATGTAGCCCGATATCACCCAGGCCAGCAGCCCGACGTCATTGAACCGGGCGGAGATGGCAGGCAGTGAAACGGCGACGATGGTCTGGTCGAGGGCGCCAAGGAAGATGGCCAGCATCAACGCGGTGAGGACGCTGCGCAGGGCGGTCGGGGGCAGTGCGGCGGTCACGGAGGGGCACCTTGTTTGAAAGACAGCAGTGGCTTTGCTGGCCCACGAGCGGGCCGGCACCAATACCGCGATTGTAACCTGACTTAGGTAGCTACCTATGTACTATCAGCATCGCCCATGCAAGATCGGCATTGGCGCATTCATCCAGTGCTGCATGGCTGCGTGATATCGTGCATGGACCGCAGAGCCTTGAATCCGCGGGTCGCACCAGCTTGGTGCAGCATGATGTCGCAGGATTCCAGTGCCGCTGTATCCCACACCTTTTATTCCTCTGCCTGCATGTCGAGCATGAGCGCCCCGATGGCGACGGTTGGAACAGGTCAGGTAGACCCGATTCAGGGGTCGGTAGCAACCGTTCAATTTCACGTATAAGCGGAGTGATCATGCCCAAGGCTTCCCATCAAGATCTGCGTTTTGCCTTCCGCGAGCTGCTCGCTTCAGGTTCCTGCTATCACACGGCCTCCGTGTTCGACCCGATGTCGGCGCGTATTGCCGCTGACCTGGGCTTCGAAGTCGGCATTCTCGGCGGGTCGGTCGCCTCGCTGCAGGTGCTGGCCGCACCAGACTTCGCCCTTATCACACTGAGTGAGTTCGTCGAGCAGGCTACCCGCATCGGCCGTGTGGCCCAGCTGCCGGTGCTCGCCGATGCCGACCACGGTTATGGCAATGCGCTGAACGTCATGCGCACGGTCATCGAACTGGAACGCGCCGGTGTGGCTGCGCTCACTATCGAAGACACGCTGCTGCCGGCCCAGTTCGGGCGCAAGTCCACCGACCTGATCCCGGTCGAAGAGGGCGTTGGCAAGATCCGTGCGGCGCTGGAGGCCCGGGTCGACTCGTCGCTCTCGATCATCGCCCGCACTAACGCCGGCGTGCTCAGCACCGAAGAAATCATCGTGCGCACCCAGAGCTACCAGAAGGCCGGTGCCGATGCTATCTGCATGGTGGGTGTCAAAGACTTCGAGCAACTGGAGCAGATCGCCGAGCACCTCAGCGTGCCGCTGATGCTGGTGACCTATGCCAACCCGAACCTGCGCGACGATGAGCGCCTGGCACGCCTTGGCGTACGGATAGTGGTCGATGGCCATGCCGCCTACTTTGCCGCGATCAAGGCCACTTATGACTGCCTGCGCCTGCAGCGCGGCCAGCAGAACAAGTCGGAAAACCTCACGGCCACCGAGCTGTCGCACACCTACACCCAGCCTGAGGACTATATCCGCTGGGCCAAGGAATACATGAGCGTCGACGAGTGATCGGCATTGCGCCGTTCGGCTCAGCGGACGGCGCTCAAGGTGGCGGTGTGCGGCACGCAGTGCGCCTGCTCGCAACTGGCTGCCGCGTTGGGCTGGCTGCGTAGCAGCTCGGCGCGCCAGCAGGCGGAGCCGTAAAGCCCGACGGCTGCAGTCATTGCCATGACAAGGGCGACTCTTCTTGATTTGATGCCCATGGTGCTCACCTCCTGTTGCAAAAACAGGTGATACCTCAAGCATAGGTCAATCACAGGTGGACGCTTGACGCAACAGCCCGGTTGCGCGGCAGTTCACAACAAATCTTTATCCCACTCCGGTTCGTCCCTGAACCGCTGCGCCAGAAAATCCAGCATGCTGCGCAAGGTCGCCGGCATATGCTTGCGTGATGTGTACACCGCATTCAGGTTCAGCTCCTGCGGGCGTGCATCAGGCAGCAGGCGCACCAGTTCGCCTGTACGCAGGGCCGCGGCAGCCTGGTAAGTCGGCAGCATGGCGACCCCCGCACCGGCCAGTGCCGCCTTCTGCAGGGTCATGGCCTCGTTGGCACTGATATTACCTTCGACCGGGACAGTGATCGGCTGGCCGCCCACTTCGAAATGCCAGACGCTGTGGCCGAAGTAGGCATGAGTAAGGCAATTGTGCTGGCTCAGTTCCTCGACCCGTTGCGGGGTGCCATGCTCATGCAAGTAGGCGGGTGCCGCGCAGACGACTGAGCGGCATACAGTGAGGCGCCGGGCGATGAGGTTCGGGTCCAGGTCGTTGCTGGTGCGGATGGCCAGGTCGATGCGCTCGTCCACCAGGTTGACCGTGCGATCAAGCATCTGCAGCTCGACTCTCACCCCAGGGTAGCGGCGCACATACGCGGCTACCGCATCCACCAGTTGTGCCTGGCCGAATGAGGTACTGACGCTGATGCGCAGGGCGCCACGGGGCGCATCCGCCGGTTGCTGCACGGCGGCCTGCAGGTCGCCGGCCAGTTCCAGCAGATGCCGGCAGCGGGGCAGGGTCTCCAGGCCAGCGGCGGTCAGGCTCAATTTGCGCGTGGTGCGCTGCATCAAGCGCGCGCCAACCCAGTCCTCCAGCTCGGCGAGGTAGCGCGAGACCACCGGGCGGGACAGCTGCAGTTGATCGGCCGCCGCCGACTGGCTGCCCAGGTCGACGACGGTGACAAAAACGCGCATCGCGTTCAGACGGTCCATGATTTGCCCGATTTCAGAAACAAACTATGTTCGAGCATCGCATTTTTTGTCATGGATCGGGCAACTAAGCTGTTGATCATTCTTCTCGCGGACGGTCACAGAGCATGTCGATATTCACTCCCTTGCGCAGCCTGGTGCTGGCATGTGTCGCCTTGGCTGGCCAGGCCCAGGCTGCCGAGCCGTTGCAACTGGACATTTACAACCCAGGCCATGAGGCCATCTTCCCGGTCAGCTCGGTAATCGTCAGTGGCGAAAAGGACGCCATCCTGGTCGACGCCCAGTTCGGCAAGGCCCAGGCCGAACAGCTGGCGCAACGCCTGCGTGCTGGCGGCAAACACCTGACGACCATCTACATCAGCCATGGCGACCCGGACTACTACTTCGGCCTCGACACCCTGACCCAGGCCTTCCCTGAGGCCAGCGTGGTTGCTTCGGCCGACACCGTTGCCCATATCCGCCAGACCATGGATGCCAAGCTGGCTTACTGGGGCCCGCAGATGGGCTCCGACAAACCGGCGCGGCTGGTGGTGCCACAGGTGCTCGATGGCAATCGCCTGATGCTGGAGGGGCAGCCGCTCGAAGTCATGGGGCTGGATGGCCCGCAACCTGAGCGCAGTTTTGTCTGGATTCCGTCGATCAAGGCGGTGGTGGGTGGGGTGGTGGTCTCCGAAAACATCCATGTCTGGATGGCCGATACCCAGTCAGCCAAGTCGCATGCGGATTGGCTTGGCACGCTCAAGCACATCGAGCAGCTGGCACCGCGTACTGTCGTGGCCGGCCACTACTTGGGGCAGAGCGATCATTCGCTCGATGCCGTGCATTTCACGGCGAGCTACATCCAGGCGTTCGATGTTGAAGCGGCCAAGGCCAAAGACGCCGATGGGCTGATCGGCGCAATGAAGAAGCGTTACCCGGGCCTGGCCGACGAGAGCTCGCTGGAGCTCGGTGCCAAGGTCGCCAAGGGCGAGATGAAGTGGTAATTCCATTCAACTGAAGGAGTGTTCCTCATGAGCAAGATCGCAATCATCGGTGCTACTGGCCGCGCTGGCAGCCAACTGCTGGAAGAGGCGTTGCGCCGCGGGCACAGTGTGCTCGCCATTGCCCGCGACCCTTCGACACTGCAGGGGCGCGCGGGCGTGACCGTGCAGGCGCTCGACGTCAAGGACAGCGCGGCGCTGCACAAGGCGCTGGCGGGTGTGGATGCGGTGCTGAGCGCTGCGCGTTTTTCGACCATCGAGCCGCATGCGATCATCGAGCCGGTCAAGCGTGCGGGCGTCAAACGCCTGTTGGTGGTCGGGGGCGCCGGCAGCCTGCTGTTGCCTTCCGGGCATCGGGTCATCGACAGCCCGGACTTTCCCGAGGCTTACAAGGCCGAGGCCAGCGCCGGTGTACGCTTTCTTGAGGTGCTGCGCCAGGAACAGAACCTGGACTGGACCTTCCTGTCGCCGTCGGCTGAGTTCGTCGAAGGGGAGCGGACAGGGCATTACACCTTGGGCAAGGACCACCTGCTGATCGGCGCCGATGGCAAGAGCTGGATTACCTTTGCCGACTACGCCATTGCCATGCTCGATGAACTGGAGAAACCGGCGCATTCGCGGCAGCGTTTTACCGTCGGTTACTGAGCCTCGGCACGGCCCTCCAGCCAGTCCATCAGCTCGGCCAACCCTGCTGGCAAGCTTTTGGACTGGCAGGCCAGGTAATAGGCTTTGCCGGTGGTCACCTTCAACCCGAAGGGCATGCACAAACGCCCGCCGCGCAGGTCATCGCCAATCAATGCCCAATCGCCAATGGCAACCCCAGTGCCCTGGGATGCCATGGCCATGGCCATGTCCAGCGTCTCGAAGTGCTGCTTCGGCCCGTGCAGGTCGAGTGACGCACCGGCCGCTTGCAGCCACAGGCGCCAGTCATGCTCATCCCGCGATGGGTGCAGCAGCATATGGCGCGCCAGGTCCTCGACCTGCTTCAGTGGCAAAGGCCCAGCCAGTAACGATGGCGCGCAGACGGGCGTGAGTTGCTCATCGAACAGCTTGCGCACCCGCAGCCCATGATTGGGCAAGCTGCCATAGACCACCGCCGCATCGAACCCTTCGCGCCGAAAATCCACGCCATGTTGCACCGTGGTGGTCAGCTCTACCGGCACATCCGGGCGCAGTGCCTGCCATTCCATCAGGCGCGGCAACAGCCAGCGCATCACGCAGGTCGGCGCCTTGAGCTGCAAGGTCGTGCTGCGCCCGCCCACCTCGCGCACACCCTGTTCGATCAAGGCGAACACCTGTTGCACGCGCGGCAGCCAGTCCTGGCCTTCACGCGTCAGGCTCAGGCCGCGGGCCTGGCGTTGGAACAGGGCATACCCCAGGTGCTCTTCGAGCCCGGCGATCTGCCGGCTGACGGCGCCCTGGGTGATATGCAACTGCTGTGCGGCACGGGTGAAGTTGCAGTGCTGAGCGGTGATCAGGAAGGTGTGCAGAGCGGAAAGCGGTGGAAGGCGTTTCATCGCGCAAGCCATGATTACAGGACATGGCTAGTATGTGTTTTTTTGCCTTGTGGCGATAGCTGTGCGTTGGGTCCAATGAGCGCAGATTCCAACAAGATCCAAGGTGAAACGCGATGGCTACCTGCGGCGAAGTACTGGTCAAACTCCTCGAAGGCTATGGCGTAGACCATGTCTTCGGCATCCCCGGCGTACATACAGTGGAGCTCTACCGAGGGTTGGCGGGCTCGTCCATCCGCCATATCACACCGCGTCATGAGCAAGGCGCCGGGTTCATGGCTGACGGCTATGCGCGTACGCGTGGCAAGCCGGGTGTATGTTTCATCATCACCGGCCCTGGGATGACCAACATCACCACCGCGATGGGCCAGGCCTACGCCGATTCGATCCCGATGCTGGTGATTTCCAGCGTGCAATCGCGCAGCCAGCTGGGTGGTGGCCGTGGCAAGCTGCACGAGCTGCCCAACCAAAGCGCCCTGGTGGCTGGGGTGGCCGCCTTCTCGCAAACCTTGATGAGCGCTGATGACTTGCCACAGGTACTGGCGCGCGCGTTTGCCGTGTTCGATGGCGCCCGGCCGCGTCCGGTGCATATCGAGATTCCGCTGGACGTGCTGGTCGAGCCTGCTGACCATCTGCTACCGGGCCGCCCTGTACGCAGTAGCCGCGCGGGCGCCGCGCCGCAGGCTGTGGCACTGATGGCCGAACGCCTGGCCAAGGCGCGCAAGCCTTTGATCCTGGCAGGCGGCGGTGCTTTGGCTGCTGGCCCTGCGCTTGCGCGCATGGCCGAGTACCTGCAGGCCCCTGTGGCTCTGACCATCAATGCAAAGGGCCTGCTGCCCTCTGACCATCCGTTGCAGATCGGGTCGACCCAGTCGCTGGTCGCCACCCGTGCGCTGGTGGCTGAGGCTGATGTAGTGCTGGCGATTGGCACCGAGCTGGCTGAAACTGACTACGACGTGACGTTCAAGGGCGGCTTTGAAATCCCCGGGGCACTGCTGCGCATCGACATCGACCCGGACCAGACCGTGCGCAATTACCTGCCGGAGCTGGCGCTGGTCGCCGATGCCGAGCTGGCAGCACAGGCATTGCTCGATGCCTTGCACGACCTGCCCCAGCCTGCCCGCGATGGCACGTGGGGGGCGGCACGCGCGCAGCGCCTGCGCACGTCACTGAACGCTACCTGGGACCAGCCAACCCTGAGCCAGACCCGCCTGCTGACCAGCATTCTGGAACGCTTGCCCAACGCCATCCTGGTGGGCGATTCGACTCAACCTGTGTACACCGGCAACCTGACCCTGGATATGGATCAGCCACGCCGCTGGTTCAATGCCTCGACCGGTTACGGCACCTTGGGTTATGCACTGCCGGCGGCGATGGGGGCGTGGCTGGGCAGCGCCGAGCAACCGGCCACGCGTGCCCCGGCAGTGTGCCTGATCGGGGACGGTGGGCTGCAGTTCACCCTGCCGGAGCTGGCCAGTGCGGTGGAGGCGCAGGTGCCGTTGATCGTGCTGCTGTGGAATAACCAGGGCTATGAAGAGATCAAGAAATACATGGTCAATCGTGCCATCGAGCCGGTAGGGGTCGATATCCATACCCCGGATTTCATCGGCGTGGCACGTGCGTTGGGGGCTGAAGCGGAACAGGTTGGCGATGTGCAGCAGTTGCAGGCGGCCCTGGGGCGGGCGGTGGAGCGTAAGGGGCCGACGTTGATCCAGGTCGATCAGAACCAGTGGCAGGCGGTGGTAGAAGGCTGATTGTGCACTCTATTACCCGGCACTGGCCCGCAAGCGCGCCACATCCCGGATCGGCGGCGCGCCATACAGCCGGCTGTACTCGCGGCTGAACTGTGATGGGCTTTCATAACCCACCCGATAACCCGCCACCGCTGCCTCGAGGCCATCGTTGAGCATCAGCCGGCGGGCCTCCTGCAGGCGCAACTGCTTCTGGTACTGCAAGGGGCTCATGGAGGTCACGGCTTTGAACCTGTGGTGCAAGGTTGACGTGCTGAGGTTGACCTCCCGAGCCAGGTCCTCGATGCGCAGCGGTTGCTGGTAATTCTGATTGAGCCAGGTGATGGCTTGGCACACCCGGTGCGTCTGGCTGTTGGCCAGGGCAATTTCATACAGGCGGTAACCCTGAGGGCCGCGCAACAGGCGATAGAGGATTTCCCGCCGGATCAGCGGCGCCAGCATGGCAATGTCCCGCGGGGCGTCCAGCAGGCGAATCAGGCGCAGCAGTGCGTCGAGCAGTTGCGGATCTGTCCTTTCCACATAGAGGCCGCGACCTGAGGGCAGATTGGGCACCAGCATCGGCCCGCTTTCGGCAATCAACTGGCTGATCTCGGCCGGGTCAAGGTCCAGACGCAGGCCCAGGCTGGGATTTTCCGGGCTGGCATCGAGCTTGGCACCGCTGAGCGGCAGGGTCACCGACACCACCATGTAATGCAGCGGGTCGTAGGCATACTGCTCGTCGCCCAGAAACAGGCTTTTGCTGCCTTGGGCGAGGACGCACAGGGCAGGCTGGGCCAGGGTTGGCACCGAGCGCACGTTCTCGGTGTAGCGCACCAGGTACAGATCATCGATGGCCGACGCGGGGCCGTGGGCTTCGCCGGCATGGCGCCCGATCAGCTCGGCCAGTTCCTGGCGCTGCACTTCCAGGGTCGGATCAATGGACGGGGCGGTGGTCATGATGGCTTTCCTCTGCTGACCGACGCAGCATAGGTTTGGGCAATGGCGGGCGCTAGTCCAAAGCTGCACGTCGATTGCCTGATCCTGCCGTGCGGCAGGATCAGGCAATCGACGTGCAGTAATGGCCTAACGCGCCGCGCGAGCGCGCCACTAACCTTGGCAGCCTGGTTTTCCCGTCCGTCTGCTCCAAGGAGATCGTGCAATGGCCCTTCTACAACCGGTCACCCATTTGGCTTTCATCCGTGCCAGCAGCGGTCGTTCGGCGGAGCTCGGCGCGCGCCTGCGGGACCTGCTTGAGCCTTCGCTGAGCGCGCCTGGCTGCCTGAGCTTTACCGTACAGCGTTCGCAGGCCGATGCCGATCTTTGGCTGCTCAGTGGGAGCTGGCGTGACCAACAGGCGATGACAGGTTATTTCGAGTCGCCGACCTTGCAGGTGTTTGGCGAACTGGTGCAGGCCCAGGTGGTCAGCAGCCTGGATCTGCATACCTTCGGTTGAATGCCATGCCGCGCAGGGTAAAATGCCGCCCCTCGATCAACGACGCGGATTGCAACATGGCACGTAAAGAATTCCCGCATTTCGAAGCGGTTTCGGCGATGGTCCCGGTGGAAGGCGGCGGCTACAACGCCGCTATCGCGGTCAAGGCGCTGGGCATGGGCGGTGCGCCGCGCTTTCACAAGGTGCTCGATGGCCAGGTGTTCAAGAGCGCCATGGCGGCCGATGAGGCCGCCTGCGCCGAACTCGAACGCCTCAAGGGCGTTGGTGAAGAAGGCGAGTTGGTCTGGTGATCAGGCCTGCGGCCTTCTCATCTTGAACAGGTTGCCCAGCTCGAAGTAGTCCGCCGGGCCACCGCCTCGCAAGATCGGCTCGGCGGCCGCGGTATCGTAGATACCGTCCTTGAGCAGGTGCTCAGCGATATGCACCGCCACCACCTCGCCGAGGATCAGCCAGCTCGGCACATGTTCCTGGTCGGCCCGCTTGAGCTGGACGATCTGGCTCACCTTGCATTCGAAAGCCACCGGGGTTTCGCCCACGCGGGGCACCTTCACCAGGCTCGACGGGGTTGCCGTCAACCCGCTCAAGTCGAACTCGTTCACCTCTGCCGGTACGGCTGCGCAGCTCTGGTTCATGGCTTCGGCCAGCGGGCGGGTGGCCAGGTTCCAGACGAACTCACCGGTCTGCTCGATATTGTTCAGGCTGTCTTTGCGCCCGACGCTGCAGAAACCGATGATCGGTGGGATGTAGTTGAAGGCGTTGAAGAAACTGTAGGGGGCGAGGTTCAAACGGCCTTCGCGGTCCTGGGATGAGATCCAGCCGATCGGGCGTGGGCCTACGATGGCATTGAACGGGTCGTGGGGCAGGCCGTGGCCTTTGGCGGGTTCGTAGTAGTACATCTGTCGGGCCTGTGGCCCTACCTCCAGAGGGGACGAGGCGCCTAGTGTGCCAAGCTTGTGCCCGCCTGGAAATGATCAAGCCCGACCGAGGCCGGGCTGGTTGCACGCATCAGGGATCAGCTGATGCGGTGGGCGTTGGTGCGGTCGAAGCCGTCTTCGGCGAAGCGTTGTGCGCCAGTGCGGTCGAAACCGTCTTCGGCGAAGCGTTGTGCGCCAGTGCGGTCGAAGCCGTCTTCGGCGAAGCGTTGTGCACCAGTGCGGTCGAAACCGTCTTCAGCGTAAGTGGCCGCTTGGCTCTGGGCCGCTGCGAAGCTGTGGGCGTTGGTGCGCTCGAAGCCATCTTCGGCGAAGGCGCCAGTGGCGAAAACCGAGAGGGCCAGGGTGAGGATCAGTTTGTTTTTCATGGTCGTTGCTCCGTTGGGTTCAAGAGGTTGTTTGTTTCTATGGGTCCAATGCTACGCCGATTAATTTGATTAAAAAGCGCAAAAATTGGCGTTAAATAATCGAATTATCAGATCATTTTGGGCGCACCGATTGTCACTTTGCACTGGGTACGGCCCGGCAACGCCAGGGATGCGTTGCGCAGTGCAATTGGGCTCTCCAGCCTACGCAGGATGCAGCAGCGGTATTAATTCGGGGTTAAGGCGGGGATTTGGTGGGCTGTCGGGTGAGTGTCAAGGGCGCCAGAACCCTCAAACCATGCAACCAGCGACATCACAAAGGCTTTGCGAGCAACCAAAAAAAGGGGCGCCCAGTTACTGGGGCGCCCCTTTTCAAACCGCAGGGTCACTGTCAGTCAGTCGTAATCCGCGAATGCTGCTTGGTGTCCTTCATGGTCGCGTACACCAACAGCGAACAAGCGATGCACGCCGTGACGTACCAGTAGAAACCGCTCTCCATCCCGGCGCTCTTGAACCACAGGGCTACGTATTCTGCGGTGCCGCCGAAGATCGAGACGGTCAGGGCGTAAGGCAGGCCAACACCCAGGGCGCGGATCTCGGTCGGGAACAGTTCGGCTTTGACCACGGCATTGATCGAGGTGTAACCGCTGACGATGATCAACGCAGCCATGATCAGGAAGAACGCGCCCCACCAGGACTCAATGGTGTGCAGAGTGCTGAGGATCGGTACGGTGAACAGGGTGCCCAGTACGCCGAAGGCGATCAGGATCGGGCGACGGCCGATCTTGTCCGAGAGGCCGCCGATGATCGGCTGCAGGCACATGAACAGGAACAGTGTGGCCGCCGAAATGGTGGTCGAGTCACTGATGCTCATGCCAACGGTGTTGACCAGGTATTTCTGCATGTAGGTGGTGTAGGTGTAGAAGGCCAAAGTACCGCCCATGGTCAGGCCGACCACGGTCATCAGTTCCTTGGGGTGGCGCATCAGGGTGCGCATCAGGCTTTCCTTGGCCTTTTCCTTCTTGGTGAATGAGGCGGTTTCTTCCATGCCGCGGCGCAGGTACAGCGCGACCACCGCGCAGAGCGCGCCAATCACGAACGGTACGCGCCAGCCCCAGGCATACAGTTGCTCGGTGGTCAGCGTCTGCTGCAGAACGATCAGCACCGCCAGGGCGATGAGCTGACCGGAGATCAGGGTCACGTACTGGAAGCTGGAGAAGAAACCACGGCGCTCCTTGCTGGCCATTTCGCTGAGGTAGGTGGCCGAGGTGCCGTATTCACCCCCTACCGACAGGCCTTGCAGCAGGCGGGCGATGACCAGCAGGACCGGGGCGGCGACGCCGATGGTTTCGTAACCCGGGGTCAGGGCGATGACCAGAGAGCCGGCGCACATGAGCAGAACCGAGGCCATCAGCGCGGCCTTGCGCCCCTTGCGGTCGGCGTACAGGCCCATCAGCCAGCCACCGATCGGGCGCATGAGGAAGCCCACGGCGAAAATCGCGGCGGTGTTGAGCAGTTGTGCGGTGGAATCGCCGGCCGGGAAGAAGGCCTTGGCGAAATACAGCGAGAATGCGGCGTAGACGTACCAGTCGTACCATTCGACCATGTTGCCGATGGAACCGCTGAAAATCGACTTGAGGCGGCTGGCGGTGGTTCTTTCTGCGGCGGGCGCGACGGCTGCCCCGGTTGGCAGGGAGGTGGCGTTATCCATCAGGGATACCTTCTCGTTGTTTTTGTGGAGCGCGCCGAAGCGCAGCTTGCCAGCGAGATTGCAGAAGGTGTGCCAAACGGGTGCGTGGTGATTCATTTGAGGGCGCGTGGCGCCGTTCACGGAGCTGCAGCTTGCATGGAAGCCGCGCTGCCGCTGGCCGGCCGCGGTTTGCATCGGCCTGCGCCTGCACGTGATGAACTGCAGGGCAGGCTTAGGAAAAAGAGTAAAAGTAAGCGGATTTTTGCTTATTGAGATTAACCAATAGGCGGATTTCCGCTCATTCCCGCACGACGAAATCCTCGCGTACCAGCCCATGGCGCTGCATTTTTTCGTTGAGGGTGCGCCTGGGCAGTTGCAAGTCTTGCATCACGCCCTTGATCTCACCCTTGTGCAAGCGCAACGCCACACGCAGACATTGCGCCTCGAACGCCTCCATCTGCTCTACCAGGGATTGGCCTGCAGGCAAGCTGTCAAGGCTCGGCGAACCCAAGCCCAGCGCGTGGCGTTCGGCGGCATTGGCCAGTTCCCGCACGTTGCCCGGCCAGTCATGTGACAGCAGCTGCGCCAGTTGCGTACCCGACAACGGCGGGGCTGAGCGGCCGAGCTTCTGGGCTGCAGCGTGGGCGAAGTGTTCGAACAGCAGCGGGATGTCCTCGCGCCGCTCGCGCAACGGTGCCAGGCGCAGTTCGGCGACATTCAGGCGATAGGCCAGGTCTTCGCGAAAACGCCCGGCGCGTGCCTCTTCGAGCAGGTCGGGCTTGGTTGCGGCGATAATTCGCAGGTCGACGCTGATGCTCTGATTGGCCCCCAGCCTTTCCAGCTTCTGCTCCTGGATCACCCGCAGCAGCTTGGCCTGCTGGGCCAATGGCATGCTCTCGATTTCATCGAGAAACACCGTGCCGCCGTTGGCATATTCGAGCTTGCCGATGCGCTTGCCTTGGGCGCCGGTAAAGGCACCGCTTTCGTGGCCGAACAGTTCGGCTTCGAACAGCGACTCAGGGATGGCTGCACAGTTGAGCGCCACGAAGGGCTTGCCTGCACGCGGGCCGAAGTCGTGCAGGCAGCGCGCCACGCGCTCCTTGCCACTCCCGGTTTCGCCGCGAATCAGCACATTGACCGGCAGGCTGGCCAGGTCCAGCACCTGCCGACGCAATTGCTGCAGGCCTTGGGACATACCCAGAAGCGTGGATTCCAGGCGCGACTTGAGGTCTGCCTGCTCATGCAGGCGGCGGTTCTCCAGCACCAGCTGGCGCTTCTCCAGCGCGCGGCGCAGGCTCCCGAGCAGGTGCTGTGGCGTGAAGGGTTTTTCCAGGAAATCGTAGGCGCCGTTGCGCATGGCCTCGACCGCCATCGGCACATCGCCATGCCCGGTCAGAAGAATGACCGGCAGGTCCGGATCATCGGCCTGCAGGCGCTCGAGCAGCTGCAAGCCGCCCATGCCCGGCATGCGCACGTCACTGATGACAACCCCTGGAAAATGACAGGGCAACTGAGCCAGGCAGTCCTCGGCGCGGGCGAACAACTGCACGTTGAAACCGGACAGGTTCAACCATTGCTCGACGGCGCTGCGAATACTGGCTTCATCATCGACAACGATCACTGAATTCAACATGCAGGCTCCAGGTCGCGGGGCAGGGTAAGGCTCAGGCGCGCACCGCCTGGCAGGTTTTCGGCCTGTAACTGGCCGCCGGCTTCATGGATGATGCCATAGGAAATCGCCAGGCCCAGGCCGAGCCCTTCACCCACCGGTTTGGTGGTGAAGAAGGGGTCAAAAACCCTGGCCAGGTCGGTCTCGGCAATCCCGCCGCCAGAGTCGAGCACGCTCAGTCGCCATTGATCGTGCTCGGGTTCGATGCGGATTTCCAGGCGTTTGTAACGTTTGTCGGCCATGGCGTCGAGGGCGTTGCGCAGCAGGTTGATCAACACTTGCTCCAGGCGGATCGCATCACCGCGCACCCATGCCGGGCGCGCCAGGTAGAGGGCCACTTCGACCTCGTCGCTGCGGATGCGTGTGTCCAGCAGGTGCAGGGCCTGATCGACAACGGTCGCCAGGTCCAGCCGCTCGCGCAGGCCGACCGGGCTGTTACGGGCGAAGGTTTTCAGGTGGCTGGTGAGCGCGGCCATGCGCGTGAGCATCTGCTCCAGCGGCTCCAGGGCCTGGCGTGCCTCGTCGTAGCGGCCGTGATCGAGCAGCAGGCGCAGGGTTTCCAGTTGCATGCGCTGGGTCGTCAGCGGCTGGTTGATCTCGTGGGCCATGGCGGCTGACATCTGCCCCAGTGCGGCCAGTTTGGCCGACTGCACCAGGCCCTCCTGGGCGGTACGCAGCTCGCGGGTGCGCTCTTCGACCTGGCGCTTGAGCTCTTCACGGCTGCGCCGGCGCAAGCGGGCCAGGCGCAGGCGCTGGCTGACGAACAGTGCAGCGAACACCAGGCTCAGCCACGCGGCAGCTGCGCCCAGGGCTGCATTACGGCCATCAGCGGCCAGTTGTGGTTTGCGCAACAGGTGCAAGGTCCAGTCTTCACTTTCCAGCGGTAGGCTTTCCCACAGGTACTCGGCAGGCCCATCAGGCCCCTGCACGCGGCTGAGGGTGCTGTTGCTGGCGAAACGGGTCAGTACCTGATGCTGCAGCGGTACCAGCGGCTGCTTGTCGTACTGGCGGGTCTGGGCCAGCTCTGCCCGATCGGGCCCGCTGAGCGGTTGCAGCTCGCGATAACGCCAGCCGTCCTGGTTGGCGATGAAGGTGATGCCGCGTGCGTCGCTGACCAGCAGGATGTCGCTGCCCTGGCGCCACTCGCGTTCAAGTTCGGGAAACTCCAGTTTCACCACCATGGCCCCGAGAAAGCGCCCTTGTTCGTCGGTGACTGCACTGGACAGGAAATACCCCGGCACGCCGCTGGTCACGCCCACGGCATAGAAGCGGCCGCTGCCCTGGCTGCGGGTTTGCTTGAAATACGGACGAAAGCCGTAGTTGGAACCTACGTAGGTGGTGGGCAAGCGCCAGTTGCTGGCCGCCACGGCCAGCCCGGTGTGGTCGAGCAGCTCCAGGGTGGAGGAATTGGCTGCACCATTTATTCGTTCGAGCTTGCGGTTGAGTGTGTCCTGTACCTGCTCGCTGATCGGGCCGCGCAGTGCCTGGATCAGTTCCGGGTCCAGCGCCAGGACGGCGGGCAGGGCGCGATAGCGTTCGATCAGGGTATGCAGCGACGTGGCGTACAGCCCCAACTGTTGGCTGGCGCGGCGGGCGTCATCCTCCATGGCTTGACGCTTGGCCTGCTGCATGGCCCAGCCCGCACTGAGCGCGGTGCCGGCCAGGATCAGCAGGGTGATCAGCCCCAAACGCAGGGCGCGAAAGGAAAATGGCATGGGGCGGGTCCGGATGAAGGAGTTGTCAGTACCGTCCTATCGCCGTCAAACCGGCGACAGGACGGTAATGCTTGCAGACCGGTTACAGCAGTTCGAAGCTCTTCTGCTGCACGGCCTCTGAGTCCAGCCCGACCTGGACATTGAAAGCGCCAGGTTCAGCCACCCGCTGCAGCTGCCCATTGAAGAACTTCAGGTCTTCTTCGCTTATGCGGAAGGCCAAGGTCCGCGACTCACCGGCCTTGAGCATCACTTTCTGGAAGTTTTTAAGCTCCTTCACCGGGCGGCTCATGGATGCTGCTACGTCCTGCAGGTACAACTGGACCACGGTCTCGCCATCCACCTTGCCGGTGTTCTTCACCGTCACCTTGGCCTCCAGCGTGTCGCCACGCTTGAGGTCCTTGTGCGACAGGTTCAGCCCCGACAGCTCGAAGGTGCTGTAGCTCAAGCCGTAACCGAACGGGTACAGCGGGCCGTTTGGCTCTTCGAAGTACTGTGAGGTGTAGTTGCCCGGCTTGCCTGGGGTGAACGGGCGGCCAATGCGCGTGTGGTTGTAGTACATCGGGATCTGCCCGACCGAACGCGGGAAGGTGATGGCCAGCTTGCCCGAAGGGTTGTAGTCACCGAACAGCACGTCGGCGATGGCATTGCCGCCCTCGGTGCCAGCGAACCAGGTTTCCAGGATGGCATCGGCCTGTTCGCGTTCCCAGGCGATCGACAGCGGCCGGCCGTTCATCAGCACCAGTACCAGCGGCTTGCCAGTGGCTTTCAGGGCCTTGATCAGCTCGCGCTGGCTGGCCGGGATCTCCAGGGTGGTGCGGCTGGACGACTCGTGGGACATGCCGCGGGACTCGCCCACCACCGCCACCACCACATCGGATTGCTTCGCTGCTTTGACCGCTTCATCGATCAGCACAGCGGCCGGGCGCGGATCGTCGACGATTTCCGGGGCATCGAAGTTGAGGAAGTTCAAGTAATCAACGATCGCCTTGTCGCCGGTAACGTTGGAGCCTTTGGCATAGACCAGCTTGGCCTTGCCCTCGACGGCGCGGCGCAGGCCTTCGCGCACGGTGACCGAGTGCATCGGTTTGCCGTCGGCAGCCCAGCTGCCCATCATGTCGATCGGCGCATCGGCCAGCGGGCCGACCAAGGCAATGGTGCCGGCTTTTTTCAGCGGCAGGGTCTGCTTGCGGTTTTCCAGCAGCACCAGGCTGCGGCGCGCCACGTCGCGCGCGGCGTCACGGTGCAGGCGGTCTTCGCCGTAGTAATCCTTCAGATCGGTTTCGGCCTTGCCGATCCGCACGTACGGGTCCTTGAACAGGCCCATTTCATACTTGGCGCCCAGTACTTCGCGCACGGCCTGGTCCAGTTCGGCCTGGGTCACCTCGCCTGACTTGAGCAGCCCTGGCAGCTCTTCGCCATACAGGGTGTCGTTCATGCTCATGTCGATGCCAGCCTTGATCGCCAGCTTGGCCGCTTCGCGACCATCGTGGGCGACGCCGTGGCGGATCAGTTCCTGGATGGCACCGTGGTCACTGATGGTCACGCCCTTGAAGCCCCACTCCTTGCGCAGCAGGTCGTTCATCAGCCAGGTATTGGAGGTGGCCGGCACGCCGTTGATCGAGTTCAGCGCCACCATCACCCCGCCGGCACCGGCGTCGAGCGCGGCGCGGTAGGGCGGCAGGTAGTCGTTGTACATCTTCGGCAGGCTCATATCGACCGTGTTGTAGTCGCGCCCGCCCTCCACCGCGCCATACAGGGCGAAGTGCTTGACGATGGCCATGATGCTGTCCGGGTTGGCCGGGCTGCTGCCCTGGAACGAGCGGACCATCGCCTGGCCGATCCTCGAGGTCAGGTAGGTGTCCTCACCGAAACCCTCGCTGGTGCGGCCCCAGCGAGGGTCGCGAGCGATGTCGACCATGGGTGCAAAGGTCATGTCCAGGGCGTCGGCGGCGGCTTCGATGGCCGAGGTGCGGCCGACCTTGGCGATGGCGTCCATGTCCCAGGTGGCAGCCAGCCCCAGGCCGATCGGGAAAATGGTGCGCTCGCCGTGGATGGTGTCGTAGGCGAAGAACATCGGAATCTTCAGGCGGCTGCGCATGGCGGCGTCCTGCATGGGCCGGTTCTCGGGGGCAGTGCGCGAGTTGAAGGTACCGCCGATACGGCCTGCGGCAATTTCTTCGCGGATCTTGTCGCGTGGCATCTCCGGGCCGATGCTGATCAGGCGCAGTTGGCCGATCTTTTCAGCCTCGGTCATCTGGCTGATCAGATGCTCGATGAATGCCTGCTTGTCCTGCAGGGGCGGGGCGGTGGGGGCGGCAAGGGCCGCCTGGCTGGCAAGGCCCAAGGCCAGGCCCAGCAAAGACAGTTTCATCATGAATTCCGTTGTCGAGGCCTGTGCCGTATCCACGGTGATACGCGCGCGGCCGAAGTTTTCAGGCGGCTATTGTTGTACGATTCACCGGCATTAATTCCAGCGGCGGATTATGCCTGATTATGGCGCTCGCTGAGGATCACCCGAGTGCCGGGACAACAACTATAAAAACGATCAGAGACCGAAGGCATGACTTCCCTCGACGAATACGAGCAGCGCCAGATCGCTGAGGCCATCGCGCGCGTGGAACGGCGCACCGATGCCGAGCTGGTGACCGTGCTGGCCCGGCGTGCCGATGATTACGCCTACCTTCCACTGTTCTGGGCCGCCGTGCTGGCGCTGGTGGTGCCTGGCCTTTTGCAGCTGCTGCTGGGCTGGCCCGTTGGGCACGGGCTGCTGGTGGCCAACCTGCTGCTGTTCATCGGCCTTTGTGCGCTGCTACGTACCCCACGCCTGAACGCCTGGTTGGTCCCCCCTGCGCTGCGCCGCTGGCAGGCATCGCGCCTGGCCCGGCAACAGTTTCGCGAGCAGAAACTGCATTGCACGGCCAAGGGGGCCGGGGTGCTGATCTTCGTGGCCGAGGCGGAGCTGCATGTGGAGATCCTGGTCGATCAAGGTATCGATTGCCACCTCGATGCACACTCGCGTGCGGTGATCGGTGCCCGCTTCGCCGAACAGGTGCGCCAGGGCCGTACCTTGCAGGGGTTTGTCGAGTGCATCGAGGCCTGCGGGGAACGGCTGTGCGAGCACGTGCCACGCACCCACGCACGCAACGAGCTGCCGAACCGTCTGGTGATTCTAGAGTGAACCACGCCCATCGCGAAAACCTTCGCCTGAGCCAGGCATCAACGTAGAATGCGCGGCATTGCGCAACGCGCTCACCGCTATCCGAGGCACCTGTTTTCCATGTCCGCCAGTACTTCCGCTTCTATCGCGCCGGACGCGCGCGCCCAGTTTCTCGACCTGCTGAGCGCTGCCTTGCACGGCAATACCCTGGTCAAACTGGTGCTGGCGCGCCATGTCGGCGCCGACCAGACCCTACAGCGGATCATCGCCAAGCCGGTGCAGGTAAAAGGGCAGTCCAACCTTTCGTTGGTCTACCGCCACCAGACCCGCGACATCACCCGCAACGTGCCGCTGGACCAGGCCCAGGCACTGATCGCCGACCTGCTGGGGCAGAGCTTTCGCAACGCCCACCTGTTCGACGCCGACGGCGAAGTGCAACTGACCTTCAGCAAAAAGGGCAAGCCGATGCTCCAGCGCCACGGTGCCCAGGCGCCGCGCGAGGCTGCTGCCAGCACGGGCCACGACCGCGAGAAGAAGCGTTACCTGGAACTGTCGCGGCCCTTCCTGCGCGATCTGGGCGTGACCGACGCACAGGGTGCGCTGATCCCGTCCATGTCGCGCAAGTGGAAGCAGATCAACAAGTTCGTTGAAGTGTTCGATCACGCACTGGCCAATGCGCCGGTGCCGGCTGACCAGGTGCTGCGGGTGGCCGACTTTGGCTCAGGCAAGGGCTACCTGACCTTCGCCATGCACGACTACCTGAGCAACAGCCTGGGCCGCGCAGCCCAGGTGACTGGGGTGGAGCTGCGTCAGGACATGGTCGATTTGTGCAATGCAGCGGCTTCGCGTCTGGAGCATCCGGGCCTGGAGTTTCAATGCGGTGACGTGCGCAGCGTAGTACCCGAGGCCATCGAGGTGATGATCGCCCTGCATGCCTGCGACATTGCCACCGATTACGCGATCCACACCGGAATCCGTTGCAACGCCGCGATCATCATGTGCTCGCCGTGCTGTCACAAGCAGATTCGCCCGCAACTGCACAGCCCGGGCTTGCTGCAGCCGATGCTGCAATACGGCCTGCATCTGGGGCAGCAGGCCGAGATGCTCACCGACAGCTTGCGCGCGCTGTATCTGGAAGCCTGTGGTTACGAGACCAAGGTGTTCGAGTTCATCTCGCTTGAGCACACCAACAAGAACAAGATGATTCTTGCGGTGAAGCGCAAGCAGCCCGTAGCGGCGCAAGCGCTGCTGGAAAAGATTGCGCAACTGAAAGCGTTTTATGGGGTGCAGGAGCATTGCCTGGAGACGTTGTTGCGCAACGACGGGTTGATTCCCCCCATCTCAGCGTAAGTCGGCTGTGGCGCTCGTCCCCGAGCGCCTGTCAGTGTTCTGCATGCACTGGCATCTTTATCGCGTACTCCGCCAACCCCAACGGATGCGTACCCGCATCAAAGAAATGCAGCGCTGTCCCCGCCAGATCACCAAAGCGGTCCACAAAGTGCTGCTTCTGATTGACCACCGAAGCCTCGCTCAATGGCCGTATGGCAATCGAAAGATGGCGCGGCCGCGCCTGGCGAATCGCTTCGAGCAAGTGCTGGTCACTGCTGTCCAGGTGCTGCCCGAACAGGCATAGCCCCTGGTTTTCCTGGGCCAACTGGCCCAGGCACCAGGCCAGGTAATCCGAGTTGCGGATGGCGCGCAGTTTTTCGTCACTGCGGTCTTCGTTGACGAACAGCGGTACTTCACCCGGAATGTTCACGGCAAAGCCGTCCAGCAGCTCGGCGCTTTCGGCGCTGCGCTGACGGGTGGTACCGTCGGGCAGCTTGAGCAGGTGCAGGCCGCCGTGCAAATGCAGCACGCGCGTCCCTTCGCTGCGGGTGCGGCGTACGTCGAAGAAGCCTTGCTCATCGAACAGCGTGGCGAAGCCCTGGGGTGCGTGCTGCACTGCCCAAGGCAGGATCAGGTCGTAGTTGCTGGTATAGACACTGCGGTAGCCGCGCAAGGCTTGGTTGATCGATGCCAGGGTTGTCGCTGGCATCTTTGGCCATGGCAGGTGCACGGTACGCACGGCGTGGATCAGCGCTTCCTTGATCGAGTAGTAGCGGTTCAGCGGCGCGGTGGAGTTGATCGCCAGGGCGGCGTTGGCGCGCACAGTCTGGTTCAGCGTGCTCAGCACCGGCTCGAACAATTCAGTGCCCAGGGACTTGAACAAGGCCTGGTCGCTGATTGCCAGGCCTTTCTTGCGGCCGGCGCGCTGGGCCTCCTCGAACAGTGAGAAATAGCCGAATGATTTCCACAGCACGCGGCTGGCGCCGTTGCCCAGTAGCAGGGCATCGCAGGGGTGGCGTTGGGCGAGTTCCTGCCAAGTGGCGAGGTGGGCGTCTAGTGCGGGCATGATGGGTCCATTCGCTGGAGCGGGAAACGGGGGCGACTTTAGCATGTCATGCAATGTGTGCGAGGGTTGCGCTACAGCCACGACAAGGTTCGCAGAATGAAAGAGGACTTCACATGCGCAAGTGTTTGATCGGGATGCTGGCCTTGGCAGCACTGGGGCCGGCCTCAGTGGCCTTGGCAACGGACGGCAAAGCCCTCGCCGCAGCCCACGGCATACCATACCCGGCCGTGATCGCTCACCGCGGCGCCTCTTACGACGCACCGGAATCCACCAGGCCTGCCTACCTGTTGGCCCGCGAGTTGGGCGCCGACTACCTGGAACTGGACCTGCAGCGCACGCGCGACGGCGTGCTGGTCGTGGTCCACGACGATGAGCTGTCACGTACCAGCGATGTAGCCGAGCGTTTCCCCGAGCGCAAACACAGCCCGGTCAGTGCCTTCAGCCTCGCCGAGCTCAGGTCGCTGGACGCCGGCAGCTGGTTCAACATCGCCTACCCGGCACGTGCCAGGGCATCGTTCGCCAAACTGTCGATCCTTACCCTTGACGAAGTCATCGATATTGCCGAAGGCAACCCGCAGCGCCAGCCCGGTCTGTATATCGAGACCAAGGTACCCAGCCAGTTTCCAGGCATTGAACGGCAGCTCGAAGAGCGCTTGGAGGCCCGTGGCTGGCTCGATCGGCCTGGGCGCGTGGTGCTGCAGACATTCGATCGCAACAGCCTGGCGTTGCTGCACGAGGCGATGCCGCAGGTACCGAAGATTCTGCTGCTGTGGGTGGGTACCAAGGCCATAGCACCGGCCTCGGGGCAAGATTTGGCGGATTCAGGCGAAAGCGACAAGGCCGCTTTTTACGCACGCCAGCAACCGAAGAGCCGGGCTGAGTTCCTGCGCTGGCTGGACTTCGCCAAGCAGGGCGGTGCGATCGGTACCGGGCCTTCTGCCAAGCGCAGCAAGCTGGGCGAACAGAGCTATGCCGATCTCATTCAGCCATGGATGAACCAGGCCAGCCATGAGCGCGGGCTGCTGGTGCACGTCTATACGCTCGATGACGCGCAGGACTTCGCCGCAAGCATGAAGGCAGGGGTGGATGGGATCTTTACCAACAGGGCGGGTGCGCTACTGCGCTTTTATGATCGCCCGGCTGAAAGTGAGCCAGGTTTGCTGAAAAGGCTGGGGTACTGAGCTGTTGAAGGCGGCAAGCAGATCGACTTGCGGATGATCTTCGCCTCAGGGGCAGCGATGACGCTGGTTGAACGCCATGCGGTAATGCGGTGTGGAGCGGGTAGAGGGAATCGAACCCTCGTCGGAAGCTTGGGAAGCTACTGTTCTACCATTAAACTATACCCGCGTCTGCGCCCGACTTTTTACCAGAACCTGCCTGGAATTAGAAGCCCTCGTTATAAACCGGTGAAAAAAAGCTGTCGGCGCCCATAGCCTGCAGGCCATGGCTACAGGGCGCCGATGCACTCAGATGGCCCATGCATGCTGCTCTTGGCTGGCATTGTACGGGGTGCGTGCCCGGGCCTGGCGCACGGTCGGCTTGAGGAAGCCGAGCAACGCGCTGCGTGTGGCTTCGCAGGCCGTCTTGTTCTCCATGTCCAGGAAGTGCCCGGCATCACGGATCACCGTGAAGTGGCTCTTGCCGACATGGTTGCCGAACTGGCGAGCGTCTTCTGCGGTGGTGTACTCGTCACGGTCGCCGTTGATGAACAGCACCGGGATGTCGATGTTGCGCGCGCCTCGCAGTGCCCGTTCCAGGTCATGCTGCAGCACCTGGTTGATGTGGAAGTGCATCTGCGCATACTCGTGGCTGTCCAGGCTGCTGACGTGCCGGTAGTTGAAGCGCTTGAACAGCGATGGCAGGTGCTTGCCAATGGTGTCGTTGACCAGGTTGCCGACCTGGTAGCGATCGCAGGCAGCCAGGTACTGGCAACCACGGTTCAGGTAGTCGCGCATCGGTTCGTTGATCACCGGTGAGAACGAGCTGACCACCGCCTTTTTCACCATGCGAGGCTGGTGCGCCAGCGCCAGCAGGGTGCAGGCACCGCCCCAGGAGAACGACATCACGTGGTCGGCCTGGAAGTGCTCGATCAGCTCAAGCAGGATATGCGCCTCGTCTTCCTTGCTGATCAGGCGTTCCTGGCGGTTATGTGCCTTGGACTTGCCGGAGTAGGGCTGGTCGTACAGCACGACGTTGAATTGTGGGTGCAGGTTACGCACCGTCTGGGCGAACGAAGCCGTGGTGGCCAGTGAGCCATTGATCAGGATGATCGTCTTCTCGGCTGCATCCGCGCGATGGAACTCCGTGTAAACCCGATACTGACCTTGGATATCAAGTACAGCGATTTCTGGCCTCATGTCATCGACTCCTGGCGCAAAAAGGGTGTTCGCGTCACCTAGGGTGCACGTTCTTTATGACAGGTAGGCATTTGCCTGAAGGAATTACCGGGGCCCTGTGTCGATCCTTGGCACACGTGTCGACGGTATTGTTTTTGGCGGGCAATTTGCCGTGCTCCAAGGCATCGAGGCCTTGGGTAGCCGGCAAAAAGGTGTCTGGCGCGCGGTGTGACTGGCGAGTCACGCACGGACCGACAAGTTAGGAGTCAAGCAGTGGGTTGAGGATCACGCAAGTGCCGGCTGGGTGAAATTGTGACTTTTGTCGCCGGGCGGTCGTATGACGTCCGGACAGTGCCTGAAGCGGCCTAGACCGAGGCGATTTCCGTAGCCGTGAGCGCCCGGAATTCACCCGGCGCCAACCCTGGATCGAGCTGGATCGCGCCCATGGTTTCCCGGTGCAACCCTACAACCTTGTTGTCAAAGTAGCCGAACATGCGCTTGACCTGGTGATAACGCCCTTCAATGATGGCCAGCCTCGCCGTGCGCGGGCCAAGGATGTCCAGTTGCGCGGGGAGGGTGGTCAGGTCTTCGAAGGCGAAGTAGAAGCCTGTGCGAAACTTGTCGACGTAATGCGCGCCAATTTCATCTTCCGTTTCCACCAGGTAGTGCTTGGGCAGCTTGGTCGCCGGCTGGGTCAGGCGCCGCGACCATTGGCCGTCGTTGGTCAGGATCATCAGCCCGGTGGTGTTGTAGTCGAGCCGCCCGGCAATGTGCAGGTCCTCGCGCAACGGCGCAGGCAGCAAATCGAGTACGGTGCGGTGCTGTGGGTCGTGCGTGGCGCTGACGCAGCCGGCCGGTTTGTGCAGCATCAGGTAGCGCGCCGGGCGCCCCGCCTGGAGTAGTTGATCATCCACCTCGATACGGCTGAATTCGCGGACTTCAGCCCGTGGGTCGGCTACCGTATCGCCATCCACCCGCACGCGGCGCTGTACCAGCAGCAGGCGTACTTGCTGGCGGTTATAGCTGGGCAGGTTGGCGAGGAAGCGGTCAAGGCGCATGGCATCGAGGACGTCGAGGGGAGGGGCGCGCAGTCTAGCGCTTTTCTGCCTCGACCTGGGCGGGCGCGTTCTCGGGCAGACCTGCCCCTGCGGCGCAGCGCGGGCAGAGGCAGGATTTGTCGCGCAGCTCGGTTGGCAGGGCCTTCAGAACTGCGGGGTCGATGTTCACGGCGTAGCACCAGCAGGCTGCTGGCGCAGTGCGCGGGTCGGCCAGGGTGCATTGGTTGAGGGCGCCGCAGGCAGGGCAGCGCTGGCTGTCATTCATACACTAGTCCGGGGTGTTCAATGCAGGCACGGTTGCGGCCGGCCTGCTTGCATCGTCGAGGTGCTCATTCTAGTGATATGGCCGGAAAAAGACTGCAGGTTTATTGGGGTATCCAAGCTATTTCAAATTATTGCGCAAATGGCACTGCACGATGGCGACAATGTCTCAATCATTGTCGATGTTCGCTTTGGCTTCGACGCTCGGCAGCGCCGCTGTACGGGCACCCCAGCGGTCCAGGAGGCCGCCATGTCCTATCGAATTCTGTTGATCGCCCTGTTGGGCCTGATGACAACCGCCTGCGTGCCTTACCACGAGGGAGGCCGTTATTATCGTACGGATTACTACACCGCTGACCGGTATGCCTCGCCGGGTTATTACCGCCATGACCGCTATTACGTAGCCCCCCAACCGCGCTATTACTACCAGCCGGCACCGCGTTACTACCGGCCTGCGCCCGTGCCGCAATACCGTCCGCACCCGCAGCCGGGGATGAAGCAGTGGCATGGCAACCCGCGTCACGACTACGGCAACCGCCAGCGTTATGACTACGGCCGTGATCGTGACCGGCATGATTACCGCAACGATAGCCGGCGGTACCAGAACGACCGTTGGCACTCCAATGGACGGGGTGATGATGACCGCCGTCCCGGTGGTGGCCGCAGTGGTGATCGCAACTGGCGACGGTGAAGGTTGACGGGGGCGCGCGGAGCGGCCCAGGTCAGGCAAGATCGGCCAACGGGTGGCGCCCCTCCCATACCTTCACAAAATGGGCTTCGACCACGGCCGCCGGCACTTGCGCAACATCCGGCCAGTGCCAGCGTGGGTGGTTGTCCTTGTCCAGCAGGCGGGCGCGCACGCCTTCGCTGAATTCGGGGTGACGGCAGCAATTGAGGCTCATGCTGTATTCCATCTGGAATACCTGGGCCAATGACAGGTGTCGGGCCCGACGGATCTGTTCCCAGACCAGGTGCGCCGTGAGCGGGCAGCCCTCCTGCAGGCGTTGGCCTGCATCAGCCAACAATGGGTCGTTATGCTGCTTGAGCCCCTCCAGTGCACGCCACGCGGCCGCCGGGTCGGCAACATCGAGCAGTGCATCGATCACCTGGCGCCGGGGCAGCCATTGCGCCTCCGGCAGTTCGGCATAGGCGCGGTGCTGTTCGGCCTTGAGCAGGCTGTTCAGCTGCAGGTCGGTCTGCTCTTGCCAGTTCAGTTGCAACAATTCTTCGATAAGCCCTTCCTGTTGATGCTCGCCAAAGAATCGGTCCGCCAGGCCCAGGTCGATGGCGTCCCGTGCATTGATGGGGGCGCCGGTCAGCCCCAGAAACAGCCCGAGCTTGCCCGGCAGGCGCGCCAGAAACCAGCTGGCGCCCACGTCGGGGTAGAGGCCAATGCTGATTTCTGGCATTGCCAGGCGGCTGCTAGGCGTGACTATGCGTACCCCGGCCCCCTGCAACAGCCCCATGCCGCCCCCCAGCACATGGCCGTGGCCCCAGCACAGCACCGGCTTGGGGTAGGTGTGCAGGAGATAGTCGAGGCGGTATTCGGCGGCAAAGAACGTGGCAGCCAGCGGTGGCACGCTGCCGGGCTGGTCGCGGCAGGCCTGGGCCAGAGCCCGTACATCGCCGCCGGCGCAGAATGCCTTGGCGCCGTTGCCACGCAGCAATACACAGACAACGCCCGGGTCGCGGGCCCAGTCTTGCAGGTATTCGCCGAGCATTTCGATCATCGGCAGGTTCAGGGCATTGAGCGCCTTGGGCGCATCCAGTGTGGCAATGCCGATGCGGGCGCCATCGGCGCCGGTGAGTACCTCGCAATGAATGGCCATGGACTACCTCGTTCAAGTCATCGCTCAAGTATGGCCTGCCTGGGCGATCATGCAGGCCATAGGTCAGACCGATTGACAAGGGGGGATGGCTTACCTAGTGTCGCGCCATTGTTTACGGATGGCCTCATGACTGACGACGATCGCATCAAACTTGAACCCGGCTGGAAAAACGCCCTGCGTGCCGAGTTCGATCAGCCCTACATGCACCAGCTGCGTGAGTTTCTGCGCCAGGAGTACGCCGCCGGCAAGGAAATCTACCCGCCAGGCCCGATGATCTTCAATGCGCTCAACTCCACCCCGCTTGAGCAGGTGAAAGTCGTCATTCTCGGCCAGGACCCGTATCACGGCCCGGGCCAGGCACACGGCCTGTGCTTCTCGGTGCAGCCGGGTGTGCCGACGCCGCCGTCGCTGGTCAACATCTACAAGGAGCTGCAGCGCGACCTGAACATTCCCATCGCCAGCCATGGTTACCTGCAGAGCTGGGCGGAGCAGGGTGTGCTGCTGCTCAATACCACCATGACCGTCGAACGCGCCAATGCCGCTTCGCATGCCAAGAAAGGCTGGGAATTCTTTACCGACCGGGTCATCCAGGTGGTCAGCGAGCAGTGCCCGAATGTGGTGTTCCTGCTGTGGGGCGCGCATGCCCAGAGCAAGCAGAAACTGATCGATGGCACCAAGCACCTGGTGCTCAAATCGGTGCACCCGTCGCCACTGTCTGCGTACCGCGGGTTCTTGGGTTGTGGGCATTTCAGCCGGACCAACGGCTTCCTCGAACAGCGTGGCCTGGCGCCGATCAACTGGGCGTTACCGCCGCTTTAAGGGGCGAGCCGGTGCTCAGTGGCCGGCTTGCCGGCGATCACCTGCAAAGCTTTCAGTGCTGGCCTTTCACCCAGCATCTGAACAGCGGTTCGGCCAGAAACAGCACGAACAGCAAGCGCATCACCTGCAACGCCGTCACCAACGGCACCGACAGCTGCAATGTCTCTGCGGTCAGGCTCATCTCGGCAATGCCGCCCGGCATCATGCCCAGCGTCAGCGAGCGCAGATCCAGCGCAGTCATCACGCTCAACCCCCAGGCGGCAGTGCCCGCGATCAGCATGCACAGCGCCGTGGCGAGCAACGTGCGCAGCAAGAACGAGGGAGCACGGCGGAAGAATGCGCGATTGAAGTGGCAAGCCAGGCCACTCCCGATCAGCCATTGGCCGATCTGGCTGGCACCGTCGGGCAGGGCGATCTGCAGGTTGCCCGCCAGGCTTAGCGTGGCGGCCACCAGCAGTGGCCCGAACAGCCAGGGGTTAGGCTGGCGCAAGCGCTGCCAGGCGAAACCGACCGCTACACCCAGCGGTGCGATCAGCGCCAGCCAGCCCCAGCTCACGCTGCCGGCATGATTGAGCGGTACACCGTCACCGATCAGGAACTTGAACAGCGCCGGTACGCACAGCACCACCGCCAGCACACGCAGGCTTTGCGCCGCCGCCACCTGGCTGAGCACCGCGCCGTTACGCGCGCCGAGGTTGACCATCTCACCGGAACCACCGGGCATGCTGGCAAAAAATGCCGTGGCACGGTCTTCGCCGGTACGCCGCAGCAGCCACACGCCAACCACGCTGGAAACGGTGGTCAGCAGTGCGGCAAAGAAGATCAGCACGAAATGGCTGGCGACCTGCTCGATCACCGCTGGGGTGAAGTGCAGGCCAATACCCAGGCCGATGATGCATTGGCCGCACTTGCGGCCATTGGGGATTTCCGAAAGCTGCCAGGGCGTCAGGCAGCGCACCAGGATGATCGCCAGCAATGAGCCGACCATCCAGGGCAAGGGCCAGCCGACCTGGCTGGCGAGATACCCGCCCGCCAGGCCGACCAGCCCTGTCGCCCAGTACAGCGGCAACGACCGATCAGGCATCGGCCATCGCCCGACGCTGCAGGCTACGTTTGCGCCAGATACGCAGCAGCGGCAGGCAGAGCATGCACACCACCAGTACCCAGATGCCCATGCTGATCGAGCTCGACCACAGAATGCCCAGCTCGCCATTGGAAATCGACAGCGCACGGCGCAGGTTCTGCTCCATCAGGCCGCCCAGGATGAAGCCGAGCAGGATAGGCGACAGCGGGAAGTCCAGCTTGCGCAGGATGTAGCCCATGATGCCGATGCCGACCATCAGGAACAGGTCGAAGGTGGTGGCGTGCACCGCGTATACACCGATCGCGGTGATGATCGCGATTACCGGCACCAGCGCCCAGTTCGGCACGGCGAGGATGCGGGTGAAGATGCGGATCATCGGGATGTTCAGGATCACCAGCATGATGTTGGCGACGAACAGCGAAGCGATCAGCCCCCAGACAATGTCAGGTTGCTGTTCGAACAGCAGGGGGCCGGGGGTGATGTTGTACAGGGTCAGTGCACCGATCATCACCGCCGTGGTGCCCGACCCGGGAACACCCAAGGTCAGCATCGGTACCAGCGCGCCGCAGCAGGATGCGCCGATGGCTGTTTCCGGGGCAGCCAGGCCACGGGCATCGCCCTTGCCGAACTTGCCGCTTTCCCCAGCGATGCGCTTCTCGCTCATGTAGGCCACGGCGCTGGCCAAGGTCGCTCCCGCACCTGGCAGCACGCCCATGATGAACCCAAGCAGGCCGCAGCGGATGTTGACGACGAACACCGAGGCCGCTTCCTTGAAGTTGAACAGCATGCGCCCTGTGGCCTTGACCGCTTGATGCCCATGATGAGTCTTCTCCAGCAGCAGCAGGATTTCGCTGATCGAGAACAGGCCCAGCACCAGCACAACGAACTGGATACCGTCGGCCAGATGCACGCTATCACCGGTGAAGCGGTATACGCCACTGTTGGCGTCGATACCGACCGCTGACAGGAACAGGCCGATCAGTGCGGCGATGAAAGTCTTCAGCGGTTTGTCCCCGGCCATGCCGCCCAGAGCAACGATGGCGAACACCATCAGCACGAAGTATTCCGCCGGCCCGAAGGCAATCGCCCATTTCGCCAGCAGCGGGGCGAACAGCACCATGCCGCAGGTGGCGATGAGTGCGCCGATGAACGAACTCCACGCCGACAGCGACAGGGCAACGCCAGCCAGGCCGTTGCGGGCCATCGGGTAGCCGTCGAGGGTGGTCATCACGGTCGAGGCCTCGCCCGGGATATTCAGCAGGATCGAGCTGATCCGCCCGCCGTATTCGCAGCCCAGGTACACCGCTGCCAACAGGATCAGTGCCGACTCTGGGGGCAGGCCGAGGGCGAATGCGATCGGGATCAGCAGCGCCACGCCGTTGATCGGGCCCAGGCCCGGCAGCAGGCCGACCACGGTGCCGATGAGGGTGCCCGAAAGGGCGGTAACCAGGTTGTAGGGGGTCAGGGCGACGCCGAAGCCCTGGCCCAGGTAGCTCAAGGTATCCATCTGTCAGTTCTCCAGTACGCTCAGCAGGCCGAGGGGCAGGGGCACATCCATCACGCGGTCGAACAGCCAGTAGAGGAACAGGCTCATGCCCACCACCACCAGGGTGCTGTGCAACCAGCGGCCGCCGTACAAGCGGGCCATAGGGATGCCAACCAAGATGGCGCTGATGATGAAGCCCAAGGCTTCAAAGGTGCTGGCGAAGACCAGCAGCAGGCCGACGCAGGCGGTAATCTTGGTCAGGGTTGCGCGGTCCAGCGCAGGCTCGTCGTCCTTGTGCACGATGGGCGTGGGGCGTATGGCGAGATAGAGCAGGCCCAGGCTCATCAGGCCAAGCATCAACAGCGGGTAGGCGCGTGGGCCGACCGGTTCGTAGGAAAAGGCCGCCTGGTAGGGCCAGGCCATCACGGCCAGGGCGGCGCACACCGCCAGCAGAGCCAGGGCGAAGATGCGTTGCAGGATCATTGGGAATCCTCATTGAGGTTGCAGTGGCCGTGCAGGCCTATTCGCCGGTAAGCCGGCTCCCACGGTGTGAGCAACGCTGTAGCTGTGGGAGCCGGCTTGCCGGCGATGGGGCCAGTATCGGCACCCAGGCTTACTGAACCAGGCCGAATTCCTTGGCCAGTGCCTTGTAGTCCGCCACTTGCTTCTTCACATAACCGTCCAGTTCGTCACCTGTCATGGCGAACGGGAACAGTTCGCGCTGGTCACGCAGCTTGGCGAAGTCTTCAGAAGCAAGCATCTTGTCGAAGGAGTCCTTCCACCAGGCGTACTCTTCATCGCTCACTTTCGGCCCAAGGTAGAAACCGCGCACCACCGGCCAGACGATGTCGTAACCCTGTTCCTTGGCGGTGGGGATGTCTTTCATCTCCGGCTCGTCCAGGCGGTTTTCCGAGAACACGGCGAGGATGCGCATGTTGCCGCTCTGGATGTGTGGCATGGAGTCGGAGATGTCGGTGGAGCCGACCTGGATGTGGCCACCTAGCAGCGCGGTGGCGATTTCACCGCCCCCTTCCAGGGCCACGTAGCGCAGGTCGCGGGGGTTGATGCCGGCGGCCTTGGCGATCAGGGCAGTCTGCATCCAGTCCTGGCTACCGACGGTGCCACCGGAGCCGATCACCACCTTGCTCGGGTCTTTCTTCAGCGCCGCGACCAGGTCATCGAGGGTCTTGTAGGGCGAATCGCTTTTCACGGCAATGGCGCCGTAGCTGGTGCCGACCGCCGCCAGCCATTTCACGGCATTTTCGTCGAAGCGGCCGAACTTGCCCTGGGCCAGGTTGAGCAAGGAGCCGCTGGACCACGCCACCAGCGTGCCGGCATCGCCCGGGCGCTGCGCTACTACGGCGTTGTAGGCCACTGCGCCGACACCGCCTGGCATGTAGGTGACGCGCATAGGTTTGCTGAGGATCTTCTCCTGCACAAGGGCGCTTTGCACCAGCTTGCAGGTCAGGTCGAAGCCGCCACCGGGCGAGGCCGGGGCGATGCATTCGGGGCGTTTGGGTTCGGCGGCGAGGGCATTGCCGGCCAGCAGCAGGCAGCCGGTAGCCAGGGCGAGGCGGCGCAGTGAAAAGGTCATCGTCTATCTCCGTGAGCGTTGTTGTTATGGGTTACCACAGGGCGACGCTGTAGCTCACCAGCAGCCGCACTTCGTCGGCATCGCGGGCGAAATTCGAACGGAAGGTGGCGTTGCGCAGGCGCACGGCGACGTTTTTCAACGGGCCGCTTTGTACCACGTACTTGAACTCGGTATTGCGCTCCCACTCCTTGCCCTCGCTGCCATCGGCACGGCTGACGTTGTCGCCGTTGATGTAGCGGGTCATGAAGGTCAGGCCGGGGACGCCCAACGCTGCGAAGTTGTAGTCGTAGCGCACTTGCCAGGAGCGCTCGTCGGCGCCGGCGAAGTCGTTGATCTGCACGAAGTTGACCAGGTACGGGTTGGCACCATCGACATAAGGGAAGGCGCTGTCACCTGACAGATGCTGGTAGGCGGCGCTCACCTTGTGCCCGCCCAAGGCATAGCTGAACATGCCGTTGACGGTGGTGTTGTCGATGTTGCCGGCCTTGGCCTGGCCCTGATCATCGCTCACTGCCAGGCGCAGGTCTGCACCGAAGGTGCCCGGGCCCCAAGGCTGGGTGGCGACCATGCCGAGGAAGTGCTGGCGGTAGATGTCGTCGAGCTGGCCGAAGTGGTAGCTGCCGGTGATGCGATCGGTGAATTGGTAGTCGACGCCCGCCAGGTCGAGGTTGTCTGCCGCGAACGTGCCGCCGAAGCGACCGTTCTTGTTGTTCAGGGTCAGGTCTTCCCAGTTGGTGTCGTTGCGATCCTTGACCTTTTCCAGGCGCCCGCCGGTGAAGGTGAGGTTCTGGATTTCTTTCGAGGTGACCAGGCCGCCCTCGAAGGTCTGCGGCAGGATGCGCCCGTCGTTGGGCTGCAGGGTCGGCAGTTCGGGGATCAGTGAGCCGATTTTCAGTTCGGTCTCGGACACTTTCACTTTGCCGGTCAGGCCGAGCTTGGAGTACTCATCGGCGGCCTTGCCATCATCGTGGGTCGGCAACAGGCCGGAGCCTGCGCGGTCGGGGCTTGAGTCGAGCTTGATGCCGAGCATGCCCAGGGCGTCCAGTCCAAAGCCCACGGGGCCGTCGGTGTAGCCGGACTCGAAGTTGAGCATCAGGCCCTGGGCCCACTCTTCGCGCTTGGATTGCTGTGCACTGGTGCCGTCGCGGAAGTCGCGGTTGAAGTACATGTTGCGGGTTTCGAAGGTTGCCGTGCTGTCTTCGAAGAAGGCGGCCTGGCTCATCGGGGCGACGCCGGCAAGCGCAAGGGCGCAGGCATAGGCGTATGGGCGTGCGGATGGGGAACGGGTAGGCGCGAACGCCTGCGGCTGCGATGACAGCATCGGGGATGACTCCGTTATTGTTCTTATTCGTTGCACCTTGCTGGTGCTTTATTTCGGCGCGTGGGGCGACCGTGGTGCGATGCTAGGTAACGAACCTTTCGCTAACCTTTCAGCCTGAAAGGTTTGTTACAAGGGGCTTCACAGACCGGGCGACAGCGGTACACTCCGCGCCACCGCCCCACCCGAGCAGGGAGAATCCGATGCGTGTGCTGCTGGTCGAAGACCACGTACAACTGGCCGAAAGCGTGGCCCAGGCCCTGAAGAGCCATGGTTTGACCGTGGATGTGCTGCATGACGGCGTGGCCGCCGATCTGGCTCTGGCCAGCGAGGAGTACGCCGTTGCCGTGCTCGATGTGGGCCTGCCGCGCATGGACGGCTTTGAGGTGCTGGCCCGCCTGCGCGGGCGCGGCAAGACCCTGCCGGTGCTGATGCTGACGGCGCGCAGCGATGTGAAGGACCGGGTGCATGGCCTGAACCTGGGCGCCGACGATTACCTGGCCAAGCCCTTCGAGCTGACCGAACTGGAAGCACGGGTCAAGGCCCTGCTGCGCCGCAGCGTGCTCGGCGGCGAGCGCCAGCAGCGCTGCGGCCCGCTGGTGTATGACCTTGATACCCGGCGGTTCGCCCTGGGCGAGGACAACCTGACCCTGACCTCCCGTGAGCAGAGCGTACTTGAGGCGCTGATCGCACGCCCCGGCCGGGTGATGAGCAAGGAGCAATTGGCCGCCCAGGTCTTCGGCCTGGACGAAGAGGCCAGCCCCGACGCCATCGAAATCTACATCCACCGCCTGCGCAAGAAGCTCGACGGCCAGTCGGTGGCCATTGTCACGTTCCGTGGCCTCGGCTACCTGCTCGAGCACCGCGATGCGTGACAATGGCAGCCTGCGCGGGCGCTTGCTGGGCAACCTGGCGCTGTTGCTGGTAGTGCTGATGCTGGCCAGCGGCCTGAGCGCCTACTGGAATGGCCGCGAGGCGGCCGATACCGCCTACGACCGTACTTTGCTGGCATCAGCGCGGACCATCGCTGCCGGCCTGTCCCAGCGCGACGGCACGCTCAGCGCGGATGTGCCCTACGTGGCGCTGGACACGTTTGCCTACGACAGCGCCGGGCGCATTTACTACCAGGTGCTGGACATCAACCAGAAACTGATCTCGGGCTACGAGAACCTGCCGCCACCCCCGCCGGGCACACCGCGTACCGACGATTACCCGGCGCTGGCGCGCTTCTACAACGCCACCTACCTCGGGCAGGACGTGCGTGTGGTCAGTTTGCTCAAGGCGGTCAGCGAACCGAACATGAACGGCATGGCTGAAATCCGTGTGGCCGAGACGGAGGAGGCGCGGGTGAGGATGGCCCGCGGGCTGATGGCCGATACCCTGCTGCGCCTGGGCATGCTGGCGCTGGGGGCATTGGGGATGGTCTGGTTCGCCGTGAGTGCGGCGCTGCGCCCGCTGGAGCGTCTGCGCAAAGCCGTGGAAGAGCGCCAGCCGGATGACCTGCGCGCGCTGCCGCGGGTGCAGGTGCAGCGTGAGCTTGACCCGCTGGTGCGTGCCTTGAATCACTTCACCGAACGCTTGCGAGGGCAGTTCGAGCGCCAGGCGCAGTTCATTGCCGAGGCCGCCCACGAACTGCGCACGCCATTGGCAGCGCTCAAGGCGCGGGTCGAGTTGGGCTTGCGCTCGAAGCAGCCCGAACAGTGGCACCAGACGCTGGAGTCTGCCGCCCAAGGCACTGACAGGCTGACCCATCTGGCCAACCAGCTTTTATCGTTGGCACGGGTGGAAAATGGCGCTCGGGCAATCGCCGAAGGTGGCGCTCAGCGCCTGGACCTGAGTCAGCTGGCACGCGAGCTGGGCATGGCGATGGCACCGCTGGCGCATAAACGGGGCGTGGCCCTGGCGCTGGAGGCCGCGGCGCCGGTGTGGCTCAAGGGGGAGCCGACGCTGCTCAACGAGTTGCTCAGCAACCTGGTGGACAACGCGCTGGCACATACCCCGGCGGGCGGTAATGTGATCTTGCGGGTTCTGGCGCCAGCGGTACTGGAGGTCGAAGATGATGGTCCCGGTATCCCCGAGGATGAGCGCGAGCGGGTATTCGAGCGCTTCTATCGCCGCAGTGCCCAGGGAACTGGCTTGGGGTTGGCGATTGTGGGTGAGATCTGTCGCGCGCACCTGGCGCAGATCAGTCTGCATGACGGCGAGAATGGCGGGTTGAAAGTGCGAGTGAGTTTTATCGCTGACTGATGGCTTGCCTGTGCAGAACCTTTGGCGGGCAAGACGCTGGCTAGCGCAGCATGCTCCGCGCTTCCAGCAGTTCGCCAATCTCCAGCTCCGTGCCAAACGGCAACCCCAGGTGCCGATAGGCCGGCAACGCCGCCAGCGGCCGGCTGCGTCCGCGCTGGCTGAGGCAGCGGGCAATCTGCACCACGTCGATGTAGTCCACTTTGTCGGTGCGCCGGTCCAGGTCTTGAACCTGGCTTGGCAGGTTGACCAGTTGCTCGGGGAACTCCCATGACGAAAGTATCTTGTCGCCCAGCACAGGCTGGATCTGCTCGATCACGTAGTGCAGGCATACCGGGTCGGAGAGCAGTTCGTTGTGCTCTTCGGCGTAGATCAGCACCGGCAGCGCGCCGATCTGGTTGACCAGGCCGCCGAGGGTGGCCTGGTCAGGCTTGAGGTGGGTAAAGCGGCGGCAGATTTCATAGCTGATGCCCGCGACTTCGAGGCTGTTTGCCCAGATATCCCTCAATTTTTGCTCAACTGCCGATGAGCGTGCATGGAAGATCTGCTCGATCACCAGGCCGATGGCCAGGTTGCAGCTGTAGTTGATACCCAGGCGGGTGATGGCCGTGTGCAGGTCGGTGACCTCGATCGCCGCCCGCAGCAGCGGGCTGTTCACCACCTTGATCAGGCGGGCGGAGAGGGCAGCATCGCGGCCAATCACCTTGCTCAGGGCAGCAACGCTGATTTCCGTGTCCTCGGCAGCCTCGCGGATGCTCAGCGCAACTTCCGGAAGGGTCGGCAGGACCAGGTCATCGTTGGCGATGGCAGCCAGCAACTGTGCTTGAACCATCTCGGCCAGCTTGTTCATGTACTTCTCTACAGCAGGGGTGGCGGGCTGGTCAGCGCTGGATTTCCCGGTCGCGATCCAGTTCGTAAGGCAGGCTCGAGACCTGCAGGCGTGGGCCTTGCAGGCTGCCCAGGTGCAGGTTGTCGTCTTCCACGGCCTCGGCACTGAGTACCGCAAGCAGCTCGCAGCCCTGACCCGTGCTGGCCGCGATGACCACTTCCCCGACCGATGAACCATGGGTCGGCGAGAAGATTTGCGCACCCGGGGCAGGAATATCCTGCTGGTCCAGCAGCAAGCGGTACTGACGTCGCTTGAGCTTGCCCAAGTACTGCATGCGGGCGACGATTTCCTGGCCGGTGTAGCAGCCCTTCTTGAAACTCACGCCATCGACCGCCTGCAAATTGATCATTTGCGGGATGAACAGCTCACGGGTCGGGCCCATGACCTGGCCGATGCCGGCACGGACCTGCCCCAGCAGCCAGTCGTTGAGAGGCCCTTGCGGCAATGCGCTTGCCAGTTGTTCACGCACGCTGGTGGCGGCGTCCGCCGGTACCCAAAGTTCCACGCGACCTTCGGAGACGGCCACGGCGATCAGGCCTTCATGGCGTTCGGTGGCGCCGGCGCTGGTCGGCACCTTCAAACCCAGAGTCCGCAGCGCCGCATCACCGCCCTGCAGGCCGAAACGCGCCCAGGCGGCGCTTTCGTCGCTGAGCGTGGCTTTGGAAAACACGGCGTATTTTTTCAGGTCGGCCAGCTGCGCCTCGAGCAGTTCGCTGGCCATGGCCAGCAGGTAGCCGTTGCCTTCGGGCAGGATGCGGAAGCTCGACTGCATGCGCCCCTTGACCATGCAGCGGGCGCCAAGGCTTGCGTGCTCGGGGCTGAGGTAGTTGATGTTGCAGGTCAACTGGCCCTGCAGGAACTTGCCGGCGTCGGAGCCGCGGACGGCGAGGATGCCCTCGTGGGACAGGGGGCTGTAGAAAGCGGAATCGGCCATGGGGGATCGCGGTGGCTAAAGACTGGCGGCCATCATAGAACGCCAGTAACAAAATAGGTAGGTGACTAGACCAACGCCTCGTGCCGCTTCGTGCGCCTGGCTGTATACTGGCCGCCCATTTGAGGAGGGCCCCATGGTCGAACAAACTGAACTCAACCGGCTTTTCTGGCACAGCCGCCGCGGCATGCTGGAACTCGACGTACTGCTGGTGCCTTTCACCCAGGAGGTCTACCCGACCCTGAGCGAAGCCGATCGCGAACTCTACGTTCGCCTGTTGAGCTGTGAGGATCAGGACATGTTCGGCTGGTTCATGGAGCGCACCGAGTCCGAAGACCCGGAGCTGCAGCGCATGGTCCGCATCATTCTGGACCGTGTCCAGCCCAAGTGAGTGTTTCGAGTGCCGTTGGCAGGGCTCGCGCCTGCTGCTGACGGCCTACCTGATCTGCCAGGTGCTGGCGTTGCTTGCCTTGTGGCTGAGTGCGCTGCCCTGGTGGCTTTCCCTTCCTGCCTCCGTCGCTTGCCTGGCCCATGCCTGCTGGGTGATCCCCCGACGCATACTGCTGATCCATGCTCAAGCCGTCACTGGCCTGCGCCGGGATGCTTGCGGCTGGCAGCTATTCAGCCGTGCCGGGGGCTGGCAGGCGGTGCGTCTGTGTCGCGACAGCGTGGCGCTGCCGGGCCTGGTGGTATTGCGGTTCGCAAGGCCTGGGCGCTGGTTGGGCGAGAGTCAATGTGTTGTCGGCGATGCCCTGGCGGCGGATCAGCATCGGCGCCTGCGGGTACGGCTGAAATTCAGTCGGCGCAGGTGGGCTGAGGTCGCGGCACGCTAGTCAGGTGCCGCGTCGCCCCTTTGCGGTTTTACCCGCGAAGGGCATCGATCTTCAGGCTGGGCTCAGTATGGTGTCCTTGGCCTCAGCCAGCATCCCGGGGTAATCCAGGGTGTAGTGCAACCCGCGGCTTTCCTTGCGCTGCATGGCCGAGCGGATCATCAGCTCCGCCACCTGTGCCAGGTTGCGCAACTCGATCAGGTCGCGGCTGACCTTGTAGTTGCTGTAGAACTCGTCGATCTCGTCCAGCAGCAGGCGCACGCGGTGCTCGGCACGCTGCAGGCGCTTGCTGGTGCGCACGATGCCCACGTAGTCCCACATGAACCGCCGCAGTTCGTCCCAGTTGTGCGCGATGATCACATCCTCATCCGAGTCGGTGACCTGGCTGGCATCCCAGCAGGGCAGGGCTTTGGGCATGGCAATCTGGGCCAGACGGGCCTCGATGTCCGCGGCAGCGGAACGGCCGTAGACGAAACACTCGAGCAGCGAGTTGCTGGCCATGCGGTTGGCGCCGTGCAGGCCGGTGAAGCTGGTCTCGCCGATGGCGTACAGGCCCGGGACGTCGGTATGGCCGCGATCGTCGACCACCACCCCGCCACAGGTGTAGTGGGCGGCGGGCACTACCGGGATCGGCTGCCGGGTGATGTCGATACCGAAGGCCAGGCAACGCTCATAGACCGTCGGGAAATGGCTTTTGATGAAGTCGGCCGGCTTGTGCGTGATGTCCAGGTAGACGCAGTCCACGCCCAGGCGCTTCATCTCATGGTCGATGGCCCGGGCCACGATGTCGCGCGGAGCCAGTTCTTCGCGTGGGTCGAAGCGCGGCATGAAGCGTTCACCATTGGGCAGGCGCAGCAGGGCGCCTTCGCCGCGCAGGGCTTCGGTGACCAGGAAACTCTTGGCCTGCGGATGATAGAGGCAGGTGGGATGGAACTGGTTGAATTCCAGATTGGCAACCCGACAGCCGGCGCGCCAGGCCATGGCGATGCCATCGCCGCAGGCACCATCGGGGTTGCTGGTATACAGGTAGACCTTGGCGGCGCCGCCGGTGGCAAGCACGGTAAAGCGCGCCCCGAAGGTGTCCACCTCACCACTGTTGCGGTTCAGCACGTAGGCGCCCAGGCACCGCGCGCCGGGCAAGCCCAGGCGCCGCTCGGTAATCAGGTCGACCGCCACTCGTTGCTCAAGCAGTTCGATGTTGGGGCGTTTGCGGGCTTGCTCCAGCAACGTGGTGAAAATGGCTGCGCCCGTGGCATCGGCGGCATGGATGATGCGCCGGTGGCTGTGCCCGCCTTCGCGGGTCAGGTGAAATTCGAAGCCGCCATCGTCAACGCTGGAGTGCTCATCGCGGGTAAAGGGCACGCCCTGTTCGATCAGCCACTCAATGGCTTCGCGGCTGTGCTCGACGGTGAATCGCACGGCATCTTCGTGGCACAGCCCGCCGCCGGCATTGAGAGTGTCCTCGACATGGGACTGCACGGTATCGGTGTCGTCCAGTACCGCGGCCACGCCACCTTGGGCCCAGAAAGTCGAGCCATTGGCCAGGTCGCCCTTGCTCAGTACGGCGATGCGCAGGTGGGCGGGAAGGTTGAGTGCCAGGCTGAGACCGGCTGCGCCGCTGCCGATCACCAGGACATCATGTTGGAATTGTTGGCTCATGTCGGGACACTAGTAATCTTCGGAGGGGGCACGGCACAATAGACACGCGTAGATGGCATTGTGAAACTATCGTGAATAGAGGCCGGGTTGCCTTTATAGCAGCCTGCGGTGGCCAATTTCCATGCCACTTGCGACGTTAGGGCAATCTTCGTGGGAACTTTCCTACATGGCTGGAAATCCTATGAAGGCTGCCCGTGCGCCATCATTTCGCGCGGCGACGCGTGGCGGCGGCTCTATCCGGGCTGACACCTGCGTATCCGAAACCTGATTATCGACGCTGCCGGCCGTGCCCGCGCCGCGTCTTCCGTGCGAGCCAGTCAAGGGCCGCAGGAAACTTGCTTGGAGGAGAGAACTTTTGCGAAAAGCCCGAGTCTATGTTTGCAAGCCCGAACGATGGCTGATGCAACGCTCCTTCGAGTTCACTGAGGAGTGTTCATGCTAACCCAGGAAGAGGATCAGCAGCTTGTCGAGCGCGTGCAGCGCGGTGACAGGCGAGCGTTCGATCTGTTGGTGCTGAAGTATCAGCACAAGATTCTCGGGTTGATCGTGCGGTTCGTTCACGATACCCACGAGGCCCAGGATGTAGCGCAGGAAGCCTTTATCAAGGCCTACCGTGCGCTTGGCAATTTCCGCGGTGACAGTGCGTTTTATACCTGGCTGTACCGCATCGCCATCAACACGGCGAAGAACTATCTGGTGTCCCGTGGAAGACGGCCGCCAGACAGCGATGTGAGCTCCGAGGATGCGGAGTTTTACGACGGCGATCATGGCCTCAAGGATCTCGAGTCCCCAGAACGCTCCCTGTTGCGGGATGAAATCGAAGGCACAGTCCATCGCACCATCCAGCAACTGCCTGAAGATTTGCGCACGGCTCTGACCCTGCGTGAGTTCGACGGGTTGAGTTACGAAGACATTGCCAGTGTCATGCAATGTCCGGTGGGTACCGTGCGCTCTCGAATCTTCCGCGCTCGGGAGGCCATAGACAAAGCCCTGCAGCCCTTGTTGCAGGAAACCTGAGACAGCGGCGACAGCCAAGAGAGGAACCGCCATGAGTCGTGAAGCTTTGCAGGAATCGCTGTCCGCGGTAATGGATAACGAAGCGGACGAACTGGAATTGCGACGGGTGCTGAGCGCCGTCGACGATGCCGAAACCCGTGCCACCTGGTCGCGTTACCAGGTAGCCCGCGCAGCGATGCACAAGGAGCTGTTGCTGCCGAAACTGGATATCGCCTCGGCGGTGTCTGCCGCCCTGGCTGACGAAGCCGTGCCGGCCAAAGTCAAGCAAAGCCCATGGCGCAGCATTGGCCGCCTGGCCGTTGCCGCCTCGGTTACCGTTGCTGTGCTGGCTGGCGTACGCATGTACAACCAGGACGAGATCACCGGCGCCGAGCTGGCTTCGCAGCAACCTGCCCAGCAAGGCCTGAGCATGCCACAAACTCAGGGCCCGGCTGTTTTGGCAGGCTATAGTGAAGGCAGTGAGCAACCGACCGGGCCGATGGCCAATGGCGTGCTGCAGAACCAGGCCGGCTGGGATCAGCGTCTGCCGGGGTATCTGCGCCAGCACGCGCAGGAATCCGCGCTCAAGGGTACTGAAACTGCCCTGCCGTATGCCCGCGCCGCCAGCCTGGAAAACCGCTAAGTAAGGAGGATCATGCGCGCGCTACCTCTCCTGTCACTGCTTGTAGGCAGTTGCATGACGGTGCCGGCGTTGGCAGCCAATTCGTCGCCCCAGGCAAGCGAATGGTTGAACAAGCTGGCACAGGCCGAACAAAGGCAGAGTTATCAGGGCTCCTTCGTTTACGAACGAAACGGCAGCTTCTCATCCCACGACATCTGGCATCGGGTTCAGGACGGCAAGGTCAGCGAGCGATTGCTCCAGCTTGACGGTGCCGCCCAGGAAATCGTGCGGGTGGACGGCAAGGTGCAATGCGTCAGTGGTGCATTGGCCAGTGGCGTGAGCAACTTGCCCGATGCCGCGCCGCGCATGCTCGACCCCCTCAAACTGATGAGCTGGTACGATTTGGCTGTAGCGGGCAAGGCACGGGTCGCCGGGCGCGACGCGGTCATTGTCACGCTTACTCCGCGCGACCAGCACCGCTACGCATTTGAAATGCACCTGGACAGCAAAACCGGCCTGCCGCTACGCTCGTTGATGCTCAACGACAAGGGGCAGTTGCTCGAGCGCTTCCAGATGACGCGCCTTGATACCGATGACCTGCCTACCGATGCCGATTTGAAGGCCAGTGCCGCCTGCAAACCGGTAGAGCGTGTGGCCCGCCCCAAGACCGAAGCCGTTGCAGGCTGGCGCTCGGACTGGCTGCCACCGGGTTTCGAGCTGATCAACAGTACCGTACGGCGTGACCCTTCTGGCGATAGCACCATCAGCAGCCTCATGTATGACGATGGCCTGGCACGCTTCTCGGTGTTTCTGGAGCTGGTCACGGAAGATGCCAGCGCTGATGTGCGTACTCAGCTAGGCCCTACTTCGGCCGTTTCACGTCGCCTTAACACGCCCAAGGGTAAGGTGATGGTCACTGTGGTCGGCGAAATTCCATTAGGTACTGCAGAACGCGTCGCATTGTCGATGCGCCCACAGGATGCTCAGGCGCGTCAGTAATGGCGCCCTTTTTCGGCTCATGCCAAGGCGCACGGACATGCGGCTGAAATGAAATTAAAGCATTGTCATTTGCAATCCATCTGTAAATTTTCTATAGGTCAGGCTTCTTGGAGTCTGGCCTTTCCTGCTTTTGCAGGCGGTCTTACGCTAACTACGCTCGTTGTGACGGGAGCCGTATGTCAATACCACGCTTGAAATCCTACCTATCGATGTTCGCCGCCGTGCTGATGCTTGGCCAGGTGCTGACCGCCCAGGCCGAGGAGGCCCTGCCGGACTTCACCACCTTGGTCGAGCAGGCCTCGCCGGCCGTCGTCAACATCAGTACCAAGCAAAAGCTGCCTGACCGCCGTGTCGCTGCCGGTCAGATGCCGGACCTCGAAGGCTTGCCGCCGATGTTCCGCGAGTTCTTCGAGCGCAACATGCCGCAACAGCCGCGTTCGCCCCGCGGTGACCGCCAGCGCGAGGCCCAGTCGCTGGGCTCAGGCTTCATCATTTCCAGTGACGGTTATGTGCTGACCAACAATCACGTGGTTGCCGATGCCGACGAGATCATCGTCCGTCTGTCCGATCGCAGCGAGCTGCAGGCCAAACTGGTCGGCACCGACCCGCGCACCGATGTGGCCCTGCTCAAGGTCGACGGCAAGAACCTGCCCACCGTCAAACTGGGCGACTCCGAGAAGCTCAAGGTAGGTGAGTGGGTGCTGGCCATCGGTTCGCCGTTCGGTTTCGATCATTCGGTGACCAAAGGGATCGTCAGCGCCAAAGGCCGCACCCTGCCCAATGACACCTACGTGCCCTTCATTCAGACCGACGTGGCCATCAACCCAGGCAACTCCGGCGGGCCGCTGTTCAACATGAATGGCGAAGTAGTGGGTATCAACTCGCAGATCTTCACCCGTTCGGGCGGTTTCATGGGCCTGTCGTTCGCCATCCCGATCGATGTCGCGATCGATGTCTCCAACCAGTTGAAGAAGGACGGCAAGGTCAGCCGCGGCTGGCTGGGCGTGGTCATTCAGGAAGTCAACAAGGACCTGGCTGAATCCTTCGGCCTCGACAAGCCGGCCGGTGCCCTGGTGGCGCAGGTGCTTGAAGATGGCCCGGCAGCCAAGAGCGGCCTGCAGGTGGGCGACGTGATCCTGAGCATGAACGGCCAGCCGATCGTCATGTCGGCCGACCTGCCGCATCTGGTAGGCACCCTGAAGGCTGGCGCCAAGGCCAAGCTTGAGATCATCCGTAATGGCAAGCGCCAGAACCTGGATGTGACCATTGGTGCGATGCCTGATGACGATGCCGATATCGGTACTGGTACGGGTGCCGATGGCAGTGCAGAGCGCAGCAGCAACCGCCTGGGTGTTTCCGTCTCTGACCTGACCGCCGAGCAGAAGAAATCGCTGGAGCTCAAGGGTGGCGTCGTCATCAAAGAAGTCCAGGATGGCCCGGCAGCCATGATTGGCCTGCGTCCGGGTGACGTTATCAGCCACTTGAACAACCAGGCGATCGCCTCGGCCAAGCAGTTCACCGAAATTGCCAAGGACCTGCCGAAGAACCGTTCGGTATCCATGCGCGTGCTGCGCCAGGGCCGGGCGAGCTTCATCACCTTCAAGCTTGCCGAATAAGCCGGCTTGCCAGTGGCAAAGGGCAGCTTCGGCTGCCCTTTTTCATGAGAGTTCACAATTCTTGGCGGGAGTCAGCCTGTATCGTGCGTCAGAGGAATCTCCCATATCCCTGCTGGTTGAGGTACAATTCCCGGCTATTTTTCGGCGGGCGTCCGGCTCGCAGCCTTTTCGAGTGTTGACCCGTGAGTGATTTGAGTCATATCCGCAATTTCTCCATCATCGCCCACATCGACCATGGCAAGTCGACGCTGGCCGACCGTTTCATCCAGATGTGCGGTGGCCTGTCGGCACGCGAAATGGAAGCTCAGGTTCTGGATTCCATGGACCTGGAGCGCGAACGCGGGATCACCATCAAGGCCCACAGCGTCACGCTTCACTACAAGGCGCAGGACGGCAAGACCTACCAGCTGAACTTCATCGATACGCCCGGCCACGTCGACTTCACCTATGAAGTCTCGCGTTCGCTGGCGGCCTGTGAAGGTGCGCTGCTGGTGGTGGACGCCGGCCAGGGTGTCGAAGCCCAGTCGGTGGCCAACTGCTATACCGCCATCGAGCAGGGCCTTGAGGTCATGCCGGTCCTGAACAAGATGGACCTGCCTCAGGCCGACCCTGATCGGGTCAAGGACGAGATCGAGAAGATCATCGGCATCGATGCTACCGACGCGGTGGCGTGCAGTGCCAAGAGCGGCATGGGCGTCGACGAGGTGCTCGAGCGCCTGGTCCACACCATTCCCGCGCCTGTGGGCGAGATCGATGCCCCGCTGCAGGCGTTGATCATCGACTCCTGGTTCGACAACTACCTGGGCGTGGTTTCGTTGGTGCGCGTGCGTCAGGGCCGCGTCAAGAAGGGCGACAAGATCCTGGTCAAGTCCACCGGCAAGGTGCACCTGGTCGACAGCGTGGGTGTCTTCACCCCGAAACATACCCAGACCGCTGATCTGAAAGCCGGTGAAGTAGGCTTCATCATTGCCAGCATCAAGGACATCCATGGTGCGCCGGTCGGTGACACCCTGACCTTGTCCTCGACTCCCGAGGTCGAAATGCTGGCCGGTTTCAAGAAGATCCAGCCGCAGGTTTATGCCGGCCTGTTCCCGGTCAGCTCCGACGATTTCGAGGACTTCCGCGACGCCCTGCAGAAGCTGACCCTGAACGACTCGTCGCTGCAATACATGCCCGAAAGCTCCGATGCACTGGGCTTCGGCTTCCGTTGCGGCTTCCTGGGCATGCTGCACATGGAGATCATCCAGGAGCGCCTGGAGCGCGAATACGACCTGGACCTGATCACCACGGCTCCGAGCGTGATCTACGAGCTGGAACTCAAGACCGGCGAAACCATCGTTGTCGACAACCCGTCGAAGCTGCCTGATGTTTCGGCTGTCACGGACTTCCGCGAGCCGATCGTCACCGCGACCATCCTGGTGCCGCAGGAGCATCTGGGCAACGTCATCACCCTGTGCATCGAGAAGCGTGGCGTACAGCGCGACATGCAGTTCCTCGGCAGCCAGGTGCAGGTGCGTTATGACATGCCGATGAACGAAGTGGTGCTGGACTTCTTCGACCGCCTGAAGTCGACCAGCCGCGGCTATGCTTCGCTGGACTATCATTTCGATCGCTACCAGTCGGCCAACCTGGTCAAGCTGGATGTACTGATCAACGGCGACAAGGTCGATGCCCTGGCATTGATCGTGCACCGCGACAACGCGGCCTATAAAGGCCGTGCGTTGACCGAGAAGATGAAGGAACTGATCCCTCGGCAGATGTTCGATGTGGCGATCCAGGCAGCCATTGGCGGCCAGATCATCGCGCGGACAACCGTCAAGGCGCTCAGAAAGAACGTACTGGCCAAGTGCTACGGTGGTGACGTCAGCCGTAAGAAAAAGCTGCTGGAGAAGCAGAAGGCCGGTAAGAAACGCATGAAACAGGTGGGCAACGTGGAGATTCCACAAGAAGCCTTCCTCGCCGTGCTCAGGTTGGATAGCTAGGTCCTATGTCGCTAAATTTCCCGCTGTTGCTAGTCATCGCCGTAGCCGTTTGCGGTCTGTTGGGCTTGATCGACCTGCTGTTCCTGGCCCCGCGCCGGCGGGCGGCAGTCGCCAACTACCAAGGTAGCGTCACCCAGCCAGAAATGGCCGTGGTCGAGCGCCTGAACAAGGAACCGCTGCTGGTCGAGTACGGCAAGTCGTTCTTCCCGGTGCTGTTCATCGTACTGGTGCTGCGCTCGTTCCTGGTAGAGCCGTTCCAGATCCCTTCGGGGTCGATGAAACCGACCCTGGAAGTGGGCGATTTCATCCTGGTGAACAAGTTCTCGTACGGCATTCGCCTGCCGGTGATCGACAAGAAGGTCATCGAGGTGGGTGACCCGCAACGCGGTGATGTGATGGTGTTCCGCTACCCAAGCGACCCGAACGTCAATTACATCAAGCGTGTGGTGGGCCTGCCTGGCGACCAGATCCGCTACACCAGCGACAAGCGGCTGTTCGTCAATGGCCAGCCGGTTGCCGAGCAACTGGTTGGCGCCGAGCCAGGTACCTTGGGCAGCGCCGAACTGTTCAAGGAAAAACTCGGCGAAGCCGAGCACCTGATCCGCAAGGAAATGACCCGTTATCGCATGCCGCCGGACCAGCAGTGGACCGTGCCGGCCGGCCATTACTTCATGATGGGCGACAACCGCGACAACTCCAACGACAGCCGTTACTGGGATGACCCGAACATTCCCAAGGAACTGCACGGCATGGTTCCGGACCGGAACATCGTCGGCAAGGCCTTCGCGGTCTGGATGAGCTGGCCAGAGCCCAAGCTCAGCCACTTGCCCAACCTGTCGCGGGTCGGCCTGATCCATTGATACCCTTCGGCGCTGTCCAGCAGACAGCGCCGAATGCATTTCTGACATAGGCTGTGTTCTCAGGGATCGAGAGATTCGTCGCTCGCCGCGACGGGCCACAGCCAAACAGTCTTTCAGGATGTTGATTTGAACAACGCGTTGAACAACCAACGGGTGGCTGCATGAGTGCTTCCCTTGCCCGTCTCGAGCGCAAGCTCGGTTACACCTTCAAAGACCAGGACCAGATGGTGCTGGCCCTGACCCATCGCAGCTACGCCGGGCGCAACAATGAGCGCCTGGAGTTTCTCGGCGATGCCATTCTGAACTTCGTGGCCGGCGAGGCGCTGTTCGAGCGCTTCCCGCAGGCCCGCGAAGGCCAGCTGTCGCGCTTGCGTGCGCGCTTGGTCAAGGGCGAAACCCTGGCCCGGCTGGCCCGCGGTTTCGACCTGGGTGAGTACCTGCGCCTGGGCTCCGGTGAGCTCAAGAGCGGCGGTTTCCGCCGCGAGTCGATCCTGGCCGATGCCCTCGAAGCCCTGATCGGCGCCATCTACCTTGATGCCGACATGCAGACCGCCCGCGAGCGCGTGCTGGCCTGGCTGACCGACGAGTTCGAAAGCCTGACCCTTGTCGACACCAACAAAGACCCGAAAACACGCCTGCAGGAGTTTCTGCAGTCGCGTAGCTGTGAGCTGCCTCGCTACGAGGTGGTGGACATCCAGGGCGAACCGCACTGCCGTACCTTCTTCGTCGAATGCGAAGTGGTGCTGCTGAACAACAAGAGCCGTGGCCAGGGCGTGAGCCGGCGTATTGCCGAGCAAGTCGCCGCCGCCGCCGCATTGATCGCCCTGGGCGTGGAGAATGGCAATGACTGAGAACAATCCGACCCGCTGCGGTTACGTGGCCATCGTCGGCCGCCCCAACGTGGGCAAGTCGACCTTGCTCAACCATATCCTCGGCCAGAAGCTGGCGATCACCTCGCGCAAGCCACAGACTACCCGCCACAACATGCTGGGCATCAAGACCGAGGGTGATGTGCAGGCCATCTACGTCGACACCCCCGGCATGCACAAGGCCAACGACAAGGCCTTGAACCGCTACATGAACCGCAATGCCTCGGCGGCCCTGAAGGACGTCGATGTGGTGATTTTCGTGGTCGACCGTACGCGCTGGACCGATGAGGACCAACTGGTGCTCGAACGCGTTCAGTACGTGACCGGCCCGCTGATCATTGCAGTCAACAAAACCGACCGCATGGACGAAAAAGCCGAGCTGATCCCGCACCTGCAGTGGCTGCAGGAGCAACTGCCCAATGCCGAGGTCGTACCCATCTCTGCCCAGCAGGGGCACAATCTGGACGCGCTCGAGGCGCTGATTGCCAAGCACCTGCCGGAGAATGATCACTTCTTCCCGGAAGACCAGATCACCGACCGCAGCAGCCGCTTCCTGGCCGCTGAACTGGTGCGCGAGAAAATCATGCGCCAGCTGGGTGCGGAATTGCCGTACCAGATCACCGTGGAGATCGAGGAGTTCAAGCAGCAGGGCCATGTGCTGCACATCCATGCGTTGATCCTGGTGGAGCGTGACGGCCAGAAGAAGATCATCATTGGCGACAAGGGCGAGCGCATCAAGCGCATTGGCTCCGACGCGCGCAAGGACATGGAAACCCTGTTCGACGCCAAGGTCATGCTCAACCTCTGGGTCAAGGTCAAAGGCGGCTGGTCCGATGACGAGCGTGCACTGCGCTCGCTGGGCTACGGCGACCTGTAACCCCTCCAGCGGCCCGGATCTCTCCGGGCCGCTCTGCTTTCAGGCCACACTTCATGGAACAACCTGTCGGCCAGCCGGCCTACGTGCTGCACAGCCGTGCCTACAAGGAAACCAGCGCGCTGGTGGACTTCTTCACGCCGCAGGGGCGCGTGCGCGCGGTGTTGCGCCGTGCAAGGGGCAAGGGTGGCAGCCTGGTGCGGCCGTTCGTGCCGCTGGAAGTGGAACTGCGCGGCCGCAGTGAGCTAAAAAACGTCGGGCGCCTGGACAGCATGGGCATCGCGGCCTGGCTGCACGGCGATGCACTGTTCAGCGGCCTCTACCTCAATGAACTGCTGATGCGCCTGCTACCTGCCGAAGCACCACAACCGGAACTGTTCGAGCACTACGCTCTGACCTTGCAGGCCCTGGCCGCCGGGCGCCCGCTGGAGCCACTGCTGCGTTCCTTCGAATGGCGGCTGCTGGAAGACCTGGGTTACGCCTTTGCGCTTGACCACGACGTCAGCGACGAGCCGATCGAGGCCGACGGGCTGTACCGCTTGCAGGTCGATGCCGGCCTTGAACGCGTTTACCTGGTTCAGCCTGGCTTGTTCAATGGCGCCGAACTGTTGGCCCTCGCCCAGGCCGACTGGGATGCACCTGGTGCGCTGCTCGCGGCCAAGCGCCTGATGCGTCAGGCGTTGGCGGTCCATCTGGGGCCAAAACCGCTGGTCAGCCGGGAACTGTTTCGCAAGCGCTGAGCTCGTCGTATGCTGTGGGGCTAAATCTTCAGGAGAGCCTTTCGTGACTCACAGCAACCGCATGCTTCTCGGCGTCAACATCGACCACGTGGCTACCTTGCGCCAGGCCCGCGGCACACGCTATCCGGACCCGGTCAAGGCTGCGCTGGATGCCGAGGAAGCAGGCGCCGATGGCATCACCGTGCACTTGCGCGAAGACCGCCGGCACATCCAGGAGCGCGATGTGGTGCTGCTCAAGGACGTGCTGCAAACCCGCATGAACTTCGAGATGGGCGTCACTGAAGAGATGATGGTGTTCGCCGAAAACATTCGCCCGGCGCATATCTGTCTGGTACCTGAAACACGCCAGGAACTGACCACCGAGGGCGGCCTCGATGTGGCTGGGCAGGAGGCACGCATCAAGGCTGCGGTAGAGCGCCTGTCGCGCACTGGTGCTGAAGTGTCGCTGTTCATCGACGCCGACGAGCGGCAGATCGAAGCCTCCCGCCGCGTGGGTGCCCCTGCCATCGAGCTGCACACCGGCCGTTATGCTGATGCCCAAACGCCGACTGAAGTTGCCGAGGAGCTCAAGCGGATCGTCGATGGCGTCGCTTTTGGCGTTGCTCAGGGGCTGATTGTCAATGCCGGCCATGGCCTGCATTACCACAACGTCGAGGCGGTGGCGGCAATCAAGGGCATCAATGAATTGAACATTGGCCATGCCTTGGTGGCCCATGCGCTGTTCGTAGGTTTCAAGGCGGCGGTGGCAGAGATGAAAGCGCTGATCGTCGCAGCTTCGCGCTGATCATCTGCGCTGCTGTACGCAGGCGGCCCATGGGTTAATGCCATTCAGTTATGCGATTTGGGGCCGCTTTGCGGCCCATCGCCGGCAAGCCGGCTCCCACAGGTACAGCGCAGGCCTCAAGAGCTGCGCAGTCCCGGTGGGGTCTTTTCATTTGCGTGCTAACAGCGTTGCGCGGCGTGGGGCGGGCAACCCCTCGATGGTCTTGCTATGGTCGTTCGGGTCGAGGAAGTCCCCCAGCGACTGGTAGCGCATCCATTCGGTGCTGCGCTGCTCCTCGACGCTGGTCACACTGACATCCACGCAGCGCACATCGCTGAAACCCGCACGGCGCAACCAGCGCTCCAGCGCCGGGACCGACGGCAGATACCAGACATTGCGCATCTGCGCGTAGCGGTCTTCAGGCACCAGTACCTGCTGCTCGTCGCCCTCGACCACCAGCGTCTCCAGTACCAGCTCCCCCCCTTTGACCAGGCAGTCCTTGAGCGCCAGCAGGTGCTCGATGGGGGAGCGGCGATGGTAGAACACCCCCATGGAAAACACCGTGTCGAAACCTTCCAGGCTGGCTGGCAGTTCCTCCAGCGCAAACGGCAGGTGCCAGGCCGGCAAGTCGGGCAGGTACCGCTGCACGGCCTGGAACTGGCAGAAGAACAGCCAGTTGGGGTCAACCCCGATGACCATGTCGGCGCCTGCACCGAGCATGCGCCATTGGTAATAGCCGTTGCCGCAACCGACATCGAGCACACGCTTGCCCTGCAGGTCCAGGTGCGGTGCCACGCGCGACCACTTCCAGTCCGAGCGCCACTCAGTGTCGACATGCACGCCGAACAGGTCGAACGGCCCTTTGCGCCAGGGCGCCAGGCCCATCAGGGCCTGGCGCATCTGCGCGCGGGTGGCGTCGTCGCAGTCACAGTCCAGACGCAGGCCGTCGGCCAGGTCGATTTCGCTTGGCTGCAGTGCCGGCAAGGCGTCCAGCGCACCGCGCCAGCGCTCGAGATCGCCGTGGCCTTTCTCCAGCTTGGCTTGAAGTTGTGCTTGCAGGCCTTGCGACCATAAAGCCAGTGGGGTGCCCGCCAGGCGGCGGACGAGGGGGGACAGATCGATCATGGCAGGGCTATCAGCGAGGCGAAATTAAGGCATTGGAACCAAGGCACCACCTTGCTGAAACCCGCCGCGCGCAGGCGCTCGGTGTGGGTGTGCAGGGTGTCGGGTTTCATCACGTTCTCGATGGCGCTGCGCTTCTGGGCGATTTCCAGTTCGCTGTAGCCATTGGCACGCTTGAAGTCCAGGTGCAGTTCATTGAGCAGGGTCTGCTCCTGGTCATCGGCGAAATGCAGTTTCTCCGAGAGGATCAGCGCGCCACCGGGCAGCAATGCCTGACGGATGCGGCCGAGCAACGCCAGGCGCTGTTCAGGGGCGATGAACTGCAGGGTGAAGTTCATCGCCACCACCGAGGCAGGCTCGAAGGGCAGGGCCAGGATGTCGGCGTCCAGTACCTGAACCGGCAGCAGTTCCTGGAACATCGAGTCCTGCGCGGTGAGGTACTGGCGGCAACGTTCGACCATGGCCGCGGAGTTGTCCACCGCGATCACCCGGCAGCCCTCGCTGCGCACATGGCGGCGCAGCGACTGGGTAACGGCGCCAAGGGACGCGCCGAGGTCATACAGGGCGGTATCGGGCTGGGCGAAGCGCGCCGCGAGCACACCAAGGTTCTCGACGATGGTCGGGTAACCGGGCACCGAGCGCTTGATCATGTCCGGGAACACGCGCACCACGTCTTCGTTGAACACGAAGTCGGGAACTTGCTCCAGAGGCTGGGCGAAAAGGCGGTCGGGTTGTTTGCTCACGGTGAATCCAGGCGGCTGACAATTGGCAGGGCCGGCATTCTAGCCAAACCGCGCCAAGGATGCATGGTCGGCTGACCAGCGCTGTGCGTTCAGTTGACCTGCACCGCGCAGTCGAAGGTCTGTACAGGCCGAACTTCCGGGGCCCAGGGCTGCTGATAGACCAGCACCAGATGGCCTTCGCCTGCGGCACGGGCTTCGAAGCGCCAGGTGGAAATGCCCGCGCTGCCGACGATGCCGGCTTCCTCGGGGGCGCTGTAGACCTCGGGGCCGAGGCTGCGCAAGATGTTCGAGGCCGGGTTCTGCACCAGCCAGCGGTAGCCGGTGGAGGGGTTGCTGGGCAGGGTCAGGGTGAGCGCCTGGCCGACCTGCATGCGCTTGGGGCATTCGCTTTCAGCGTCCAGTTCGACGGTTTGCCTGGGCTGCTGGGCGCAGGCGGTAAGCAGGACGAGGCTCAGGGGAACGAGCAGACGAGGGACAGTCATGGTAGCTCCAGAGGCTGGCGAAGGCCTGAGGATAACCGATGATAGATGGGTTTTGTGCTATCAGTGCCGGCCTCATCGCCGGCTTGCCGGCGATGAGGGCGTTGCGGGTCAGAACAGCACTTTAGCCACGTCGGCAAAGCGCTTGGCAAAGTGCACGGTCAGCCCTTCACGCAAGTACTCAGGCAATTCTTCGAAGTCCCCGCGGTTGGGCTCGGGCAGGATCAGTTCGAAAATCTTCTGCCGCCGCGCTGCGATGACCTTCTCGCGCACACCACCAATCGGCAGTACCTGGCCGGTGAGGGTCAGCTCGCCGGTCATGGCCACCCCTTTTTTCGGTGCCTGGTCACGGGCCAGCGACAGCAGTGCGCTGGCCATGGTGATACCGGCGCTCGGCCCATCCTTGGGCGTGGCACCTTCTGGCACGTGCAGGTGAATGAAGGCTTCGTTGAAGAAAGCCGGATCACCACCAAATTGCTTGAGGTTGGAGCTGACGTAGCTGTAGGCGATCTCGGCAGATTCCTTCATCACGTCACCCAGCTTGCCGGTGAGCTTGAAGCCGCGATTGAGCGTGTGGATGCGGGTTGCCTCGATCGGTAATGTCGCGCCACCCATGCTGGTCCAGGCAAGGCCGGTAATCACGCCTTTGCCTGCCAGCACCTGTTCACTGCGGAACACGGGTATGCCGAGTGCGGCCTCCAGGTCTTTGGTGCCGATCTTGAGCTTGGCATCCGGGGCTTCCAAGAGCTTGACCACGGCCTTGCGCACCAGTTTGCCCAGCTGTTTTTCCAGCTGGCGTACGCCGGCTTCGCGGGCATAGCCCTCGATCACGGCGCGCAGGGCGCTATCGCTGATGGCCAGGCTGGTCTTGGCCACGCCGGCCTTTGCCAGCTGTTTGGGCCACAGGTGACGCTTGGCGATGGCCAGTTTCTCTTCGGTGATGTAGCCGGACAGGCGGATCACTTCCATACGGTCGAGCAGAGGGCCGGGGATCGAGTCCAGCGTGTTGGCGGTACACACGAACAGCACCTTGGACAGGTCCAGGCGCAGGTCCAGGTAATGGTCGAGGAAGTCGACGTTCTGTTCGGGGTCCAGGGTTTCCAGCAGCGCCGAGGCCGGGTCGCCCTGGTAGCTCTGGCCCATCTTGTCGATTTCGTCGAGCATGATCACCGGGTTCATCACCTCGACATCCTTCAGCGCCTGCACCAGCTTGCCTGGTTGGGCGCCGATGTAGGTGCGCCGGTGCCCCTTGATCTCGGCCTCGTCGCGCATGCCGCCGACGCTGAACCGGTAGAACGGGCGCCCAAGCGATTCGGCGATGGACTTACCGATGCTGGTCTTGCCCACGCCTGGCGGGCCCACCAGCAGCACGATCGAACCACTGATCTCGCCCTTCCAGGCGCCCACGGCGAGGAACTCCAGGATGCGTTCCTTGATGTCATCGAGGCCCGCGTGATGCTGGTCGAGCACCTTGCGCGCATGCTTGAGGTCGAGCTTGTCCTTGCCATACACACCCCAGGGCAGCGCACTGGCCCAATCCAGGTAGTTGCGGGTGACGGCGTATTCGGGGGAGCCGGTTTCAAGAATGGCCAGCTTGGCCATTTCTTCATCGATGCGCTTTTTTGCCTGCTCCGGCAGGGTCTTGCCTTGCAGGCGCTGTTGGAACTGTTCGAGGTCGGCACTGCGGTCGTCCTTGGTCAGGCCAAGCTCCTGCTGGATGACCTTGAGCTGTTCCTTGAGGAAGAATTCGCGCTGGTGCTCGCCGATCTGCCGGTTGACCTCGGCGGATATCTCATTCTGCAGGCGCGCGACTTCGACCTCTTTGCGCAGCATCGGCAGGACCTTTTCCATACGCTTGAGCATGGGCACGCAATCGAGCACTTCCTGCAACTGGTTGCCGGTGGCCGAGGTAAGTGCGGCGGCAAAGTCGGTCAGTGGCGATGGGTCGTTGGGACTGAAGCGGTTGAGGTAGTTCTTCAGCTCCTCGCTGTACAGCGGGTTGAGCGGCAGTAGTTCCTTGATCGCATTGATCAGGGCCATGCCGTAGGCCTTGACCTCGTCGGTCGGCTCGCTTGGCTGGCGTGGGTATTCGACTTCGACCAGATAAGGCGGGCGATGGTGCTTGAGCCAGGTGCGGATGCGTACACGGGTCAGGCCCTGGGCGACGAACTGCAGCTTGCCGTTTTCGCGGCTGGCATGGTGCACCTTGACCAGGGTGCCGTACTCCGGCAAGGCCGCAGTGTCGAAATGGCGGTGGTCTTCGGGAGGGGTGTCCATGAAGAACAGGGCCAGGCAGTGGTCCGGTGTCTTGGCCACCAGGTCGAGGGTTTCGGCCCAAGGCTCTTCGTTGACGATGACCGGCAGTACTTGTGCTGGGAAGAACGGGCGGTTGTGGATCGGAATCACGTAGACCTTGTCCGGCAATTGCTGGCCGGGCAGGGCGAGGGCGTGGCCGGTTTGGGCCTGACCATCAAGGTGTTCGATTTCGCTGTTTTCGTCGGGTTGTTCCGGAAAATCCTGCTGGTCGCTCATGGGGCACCTGCGTGAATGGCTATGGTGCTTAGATGGGGCGCGGGGGAATGGGTTTCAAGCTTCAAGCTGCAAGCTTCAAGCCGCAAGAAAAAAGCGGGACCTCGCAGACCCCGCTTTCGCTTGTAGCTTGCCGCTTAGTCGGCGAGTTTGTAAGCGATGATGTAATCGCCCATTTTGGTGCCCAGCGAACCGTGGCCGCCGGCGACGATCAGCACGTACTGCTTGCCGTCCTTGCCGGTGTAGGTCATCGGCGTGGCTTGGCCGCCCGCTGGCAGGCGGGCTTTCCACAGCTCCTTGCCATTGTTCACGTCATAAGCACGCAGGTACTGGTCCAGAGTGCCGCTGAGGAAGCCGACACCACCGGCAGTGACGATCGAGCCGCCCATGCTCGGCACGCCTACCGGCATGCCGATCGGTATCGGCGTGCTGTCACGGGTGGTGCCGTTCTTGCGCTTCCACACCACTTTGTTGGTGAACAGGTCGATGGCCGCCACGTAACCCCAGGCCGGTGCCTGGCACGGCACGCCCAGCGGCGACATGAACGGGTGCATGATCACGGCGTAAGGCGCGCCGGTGTTGGGCTGCACGCCGCTGGTTTCGCTTTCGCGCTTGCTGCCGGCGGCAACCTGTTCGCGCGGCACCATCTTCGACACGAAGGCCATGTAGTTGGGCGAGGTGAACAGCAGTTGGCGCACCGGGTCGACCGAGACGCCGCCCCAGTTGAACACACCCACGTTGCCTGGGTAGACCAGCGAGCCTTGCTCGGACGGCGGGGTGTACTGGCCCTCATAGCGCAGTTCGCGGAACTGGATGCGGCACAGCATCTGGTCGAACGGTGTGGCACCCCACATGGCCTGTTCGGTCAGGTCCGGGCCGAGCAGATTGAGGTCGGAGCGGGCCTGGGTCGGTGCAGTGTGGTCACCCTTGACCGCACCTTGCGGTACCGGGATCTCGCGGATCGGCACGATGGGGGTACCGTCGCGGCGGTCGAGCACGTACAGGCTGCCCTGCTTGGTCGGTACGATGATCGCAGGCTTGACGCCTTCCTTGGTCTTCAGATGAACCAGGGTGGGCTGGCTGCCAACGTCCATGTCCCACAGGTCGTGGTGGGTGAACTGGTAGTTCCAGCGCGCCTTGCCGGTAGCAAGGTCCAGGGCGACCACGCCTGCGCTGTACTTCTCCGCACCCGGGGTACGGTTGGCGCCATACTGGTCGGGTGTCTGGTTGCCCAGCGGCAGGTAGACCATGCCCAGGTCTTCATCGACGCTGGCCAGCGACCACATGTTGGCCGAGTTGCGGCTGTAGGTCTTGCCAGGGGCCAGTGGCTGGGTATCTTCGGGGTTGTTGCTGTCCCAGTTCCAGACCAGGCGGCCATCGTGCACGTCATAGGCGCGGATCACGCCGGAAGGCTCGTTGGTCGACTCGTTGTCGGTGACATGGCCGCCGATGATCACCAGGCTGCGGGTGACCGCCACCGGCGAGGTGGAGTAATAACCGCCGGCGGTGAACGGGCCGATACCGGTGGTCAGGTCGATCGCGCCCTGGTTGGCGAAGCCTTCGCAGACCTTGCCGTTGTCGGCATTGATGGCGATCAGGCGGGCGTCGGCAGTCGGCAGGTAGAGGCGGCGCGGGCAGGCTTGGGCCACGGCTTGGCCTGCGTCGGAGACTTTCGGTGCCGGGCTGCCGTCGCGGCTGACGTAGTTGTTCTCGTCATAGTACGAAACGCCGCGGCAGGTCATGTGGGCGAAGCCCTTGAACGTACCCACCGGGGTCTTGATCTGCGGGTCGTAGCGCCAGATCTCGGCACCGGTGTCCGGGTCCAGGGCCAGCACCTTGCTGTGGGCGGTGCAGGCATAGAGCATGCCGTTGGCCTTCAGCGGGGTGTTTTCGTTGGTCAACTCGACCGGGTCGTTGTCCGTTGGCAGGTCACCGGTGCGGATGCGCCAGGCTTCTTCCAGGCGGTAGGCATTCTGCGGGGTGATCTGGCGCAGCGGCGAATAACGGTCACCATGCTCGGTGCGGCCATAGGCTTGCCAGTCGCCGTCGGGCATGGCCGGTGCAGCACTGCCCATTTCGCTGTTGTCGCGGCCCAGTTCGCCAAACACTTCGCCCGGGTGGGTGAACTGGCTGCCCAGCGCGCAAGCGCCAGAGGCGATCACGGCAATGCTGAGCAGGGCGGTATTGGCCTTGTTGCCCGGGCCGGTCAGCGGGCGGCGTGCCCAAGGCAGCAGCAGCACAACGCCGATGGCGAACCAGATGGCCAGGCGTGGTACCAGTTGCCACCAGTCCAGGCCCACTTCCAGCAGTGCCCATGCCGTGCTGCCCAGCAGCACCAGGCCGTACAGGCCCAGGGCAAGTCGGCGCTGAGCCAGCAGCAGTGCGCCCGAAACGGCAAAGCCGATACCGGCGATCAGGTAATACAGCGACCCGCCGAGCTGGCTGAGCTTGATGCCGCCCGCCAGCAAGGCCAGGCCCATCAATAGCAGCAGTACGCCCATCAGGCGCGGTAGCCAGCGGCTTCCATTCTTGGCACCGTCAGTGCTCATCGTATGTTCTCCGTTAGGTGAAGGGTTGTCAGAAAGTGCTTTGGATCTTCAGGCCGCCGATCAGGGCGTCGTCCACCTGCGACACCCCGCCCGGATGGCGGATGTACTGCAGGTTCGGGCGCACCGTGAGCCAGTCGGCCAGGTGAATGCCGTAATAGAGTTCAGCGCTGTACTCGGTGTCCTGCACGGGCAGGAAACCCGGATTGTCGTAGTCGTCGAGGCCGGCCGCCTGGTTGGCCAGGCGGGCGTTCTTGCGGTAGGCGGGGTTGACGTGCACGCGGGCGAGGGCGAAACCGATGTCGTCCTTGGCGCGGGCATCGAAGGGGCCCTTGTATACCAGTCCTGCCTGCACATAGTTGTCGATGGCATTGGTCTTCTTGTCGTGCATTGTGGCGTTGGCGAACAGGCTCAGGCCGCGCGACTGGTCAGTGGCCAGCGAGGTAACCTGCTGCTGGGCGCCGATCCACAGGCCGTGCTTGCTCGAACTGCTACGGTAGGTGGCGCCACTGATGGCGGCCGGCTGGCCGTTGCTGTCCTTCAGAACATCCTGTGCCTTGGCATTACTGTAGTAGTACCCGGCGCGATATTCCCCTTTCAGGCCATTGACCCGCGGGCTCCACACCAGTTCGATCGGCATTACCGCACCCTGGGTACCGCTGCCGCTGAGTTTGAAACCGTTGCCGGATTCGAGGTTGGAGGGGTTCTGCTCGAACACCCCGACCTGAGCATAGAGGGCGTCGTTTATGTTGTAGCGCACACGTAGCGCCCACTGGCTGACCGGCCAGTTGTACCAGATGCCCCCGACCCAGTTGCCCACCTGCGAGCCGCAGAAGGCCAGGTTCTGGAAGTCGCAGGGGAAACTGTTGAAGTCCTCGCCTTCACCGAAGCGGCCGAATTTCACGTCCAGGGCGCCATCGAAGTATTTCTGCCTGATCCACATCTGGGTCAGCCGCCAGGTTTCACCTCGGCCCCAGACTTCCTGGGCCGAAGTGAAGCCGCCGACCCGCGGGTCGTTGATGCGGTCGTTGCTGATGTTGTCCCCGTGGCGTTCGGTGATGGTCAGCTGCAGTTCGGTGTCTTGCCAGCCCAGGATCTTTTCCAGGTCCAGGTGGCTGCCAAAGGTGAACTGGTCGCTGTAACGCGCGGTGCGGTCGTGGTCGTAACCGCCGTGTAGGTTGCTGCCCATCTCGCCGGTGTAGCCAAGGGTGAAGTCGTAGCCTTTTTCCAGCAGCTCGCTGCGGGTGCCGCCCCAGTCACCAAGCATCCACGGTGAGTCGCTGGCGAACATTTCACTGGCGCTGGTGGTGGACGAAAAACAGGCGGCCAAGGCAATCAGGGCGGTGCCGGTGTAGCGAATGTTGGGCAGTAAGAACATGAGATAGCGCTATCTTTTGATTGTCGAAAAAACGGCAAACGCACCGATGAGCGAGCTCTTCGATGGAAATGGCGACAGGAAAGGTGAGTGAAGCGATTCAGCTTGCGGCGGGGAGGATATAGGGGAAGTTGTAAGAAAAAAAGACAAATTGTCGCAGTTGATTGTTACGCCCACGGTAACAGTGCGGGAATGGGGCGCACAGCGCCCCTTGAAGATCAGAAGGTCGTGCGCAGGCCTACTTCCACACTACGCCCCGGCGCCGGTGCGATATCGCGCAGAATCGAGCTGGCGTAACGCACGGTCTGATCCGTCAGGTTCTCACCGCGCACGAACGCCAGCCACTGGCTCTGGCCGATATCGAAGCGATAACCCACACTCGCTCCCAGGGTGGTGTAACCATCGGTGCTGGTCTCATTCGCCGGCTTGCGATGCTGCGACGCGGCATGCTGCACATCAACGCGTGCCTGCCAACGGTCCAGCTCCCAGACCAGTCCGCTGTTCAGCCGCAAAGGCGCAATGCGCGGCAGCGGCTCGCCACTGTCGAGGTTCTTGGCCCGGGTGTAGTCGCCCGAAAGCTCGAGGGCGAAACTGCCGTAGCGGTTCTCGACCAACTGCCAGCGATCCTGGGCCTCGATGCCGTAGAAACGCGCCCGCACGCCCTGGTACTGGTACTCAGGGAACCCGCCGTCGTCGTGATCGTGGCCATGATCATCGTCGCCATGGTCGTGGTCATGGCCCTCTCGCATGTTGCCCGTGCCGATCAGGCCGATGTAGTTGCGAAAATGGCTGTAGAACACCCCGACGCTGCCCTTGTGGGTGCCATTGTCGAAGCGCAGGGCCAGGTCGGCGGAGATGGCTTTTTCCTTGTTCAGGCTGGCATCACCGACTTCATAAGCCCCGGTGGCGACGTGGGCGCCGTTGGCGTACAGCTCGTAGAAGGTCGGGGCACGTTCGGTGTAACCGACGTTGGCAGCGAGCGCCCAGACCGGGTCGAGTTGGTACACCGCCCCCGAAGACAGGCTCAAGGCATTGAAGCTGCTGGCGCTGTCGGCATCGACGAAGTTTTCGTTGCCTTTGGCATCCGGGTCGACGCGGGTGTGTTCCAGGCGCGCACCCAGGCTCAGGTCGAGGCGCTCGGTGGCCTGCCATTGCTCAAGCATGAACAACGCCAGGCTATCGGTATCGGTGTGCGGCACGAAGGCTTCTTCACCCAGTGCCGAGAATTCATTGCGGCTGACCTGGGCGCCGATCAAGCCTTCCAGCGGGCCGATCGGTTGGTGCCTGGCCTCGATACGCGCCTCATAGCCCTTGTTCTTGAAGGTGGTGTGCACTTCGCCTTCTTCGATTTCGCTGTGCTGGTAATCGGTGTAACCGGCATCGACCTTGACCGAGCTGAAGGGACCCTCGAGGTCACGCAGTTCGGAGGCGAAGCCGTAGTGATCCTGCTTCATGTCCAGGCGCACGCCGGACTCGGCCACCGAGCCGTAGTTACTGTCGTAGCGGCTGTAGGACAGGCCCGCATAGCCGTGATCCCAGTGGTAGGACCCGCCCACTGCGCCGCCATCCTGGCGTCCGTCGCTGTTTTCCAGGCGGTGCTTGCTGCCGGGCTCATCAGCGTCGCGCACCTTCGAGCTGCGGGCGTAGCCTGGGATGCGCAGGTCGTTGAACTGGCGGCTGTTGGCATCCAGGTGCAGGGCGAAGGTGCCGTCACCGGCTTCCAGCTTGCCGGCACTGCTGCGCGTGGTATCGGCACCGCCGTAACGCAGTTCGCCGGCACCGTGAATGCCCTCGATGGGCGCGTCGGGGATGCGGTTGTCGAAGGTATTGACCACCCCGCCGATGGCGTTGCCGCCGTAGAGCAAGGCGGCGGGGCCACGGACGATTTCGACGCGCTCGACGGTGACCGGGTCCAGTGGCACGGCATGGTCGTACGACAGCGCCGAGGCGTCGAGAGCGCCGACGCCGTTACGCAGGATGCGGATACGGTCACCGTCCAGGCCGCGAATCACCGGGCGGCTGGCGCCGGGGCCAAACCAGGTGGAGGCGACGCCGGGCTGTTTGTTGAGGGTTTCGCCCAGGCTGCCGTGCTGTTGCTGCAGCAGGTCGTCGCCTTCGAGCACGGTGCTGGGGGCAGCCAGCTCGCGGTTGCCCAGTGGGTTGGCGGTGATGACCTGGGGTTCGAGTTCCACGGCCTGGCTGGGTGATGAAGCGAGCCAGAGGGCGACGGCGAGGGGAGAGAGGCGTAGGGGAGAGTACAACATGGAAAGTGACGGTCCTTGGCAGAGTCTTTTATATTGTTACTGTATAACATCACTATTTCAGCACAGAGGTTTCAGCGTTTGCCAGCGGTTTTTGTATTGACGGTGCCGCGCCCCCTTCATCACTACACTCGTGTAATGTGCGCATCTTTTTATCCGCGGGAGTACTGGCATGAGCACGGCCAACCACAACGCGCTGCACGGCAAGACCCTCGAGCAGATCCTCACCGAGCTGGTGGCGCACTACCAATGGCAGGGCCTGGCCGAGCGCGTGGATGTGCGCTGCTTCAAGAGCAACCCGACCATCAAGTCGAGCCTGACCTTCCTGCGCAAGACGCCCTGGGCCCGGGAAAAAGTCGAGCAGCTCTACGTGAAACTGCAGCGCAACGCCTGAGATGCCGCGTCATCCCTGGCTGACCCTGGCTGCAGTGCTTGGCTGGCTGGGCCTGGCTGTGCAGGTGTACCTGGTGCTGCTGGCGCGCTGGCAGGAAGCGGCGAGCCTGATCGGCGGGCTGATCAATGTGTTCGGCTATTTCACGGTGTTGACCAATACCTTGGTGGCGACGGTGCTCAGCTATGCGGCGTTCGGCAGGGAATCAGGCGCCAAGCGCTTCTTCCTGTCGCCCTCGGTAAGTTCCGCCGTGGCCGCCAGCATCGTGCTGGTGGCGCTGGCCTACAGCGTGTTGCTGCGGCATCTGTGGCAACCCGAGGGGTGGCAATGGCTGGCGGACGAACTGCTGCACGACGTGATGCCGGCACTGTACATTGCGTACTGGTGGTTCGCCGTGCCCAAGGGGCATTTGCGGCTCTGGCACCTGGGGCCGTGGGCGCTGTACCCGGCGGTGTATTTCGGCTACGCACTGTGGCGGGGGAGTGAGATCGGGGTCTACCCGTATCCGTTCATCGACGTTGCAAGCCTTGGCTACGGGCAGGTCATGCTCAATGCCTTGGGCGTACTGGCGGGGTTCTGGGCAATTGCGCTGGTACTGCTTGGGCTCGATCGCTGGCGCGGGCGGCGGCTTGCTCGGCCTGTGCAGGCCCCTTCGCGGGTGAAACCGCGAAAGGACCGGGCCTGACGACGCACATCACTCGTCGTCCGCTGTCCCTTCTGCCCGCCAGTAGGCAGCCGCTTTGAGGGCATCTTCCGGCGCACCTTTCTCCAGCAGCAGCGCCTTGGCCTGCCGGGTCAGCGATTTCTCCAGTGCCACCCAGCTGTACAGCTTGCCCTCAGGCAAGTTCAACCCCTGCACCAGCGCCAGTAAATCCTCATCCCGCTTCACCCAGATGACTTCCATTTCAGCCTTGCTCGGCAGAGGTTGGCGCTCCTGCTCATCCTCGATCTGGATGACCGCCAGCACCCGCCGGCCTGCTGGCAGTTCTTCAAGGCGTCGCCCGATGGCCGGAATGGCTGTTTCGTCACCAATGAGCAGGTAGCTGTCGAAGATATCCGGGACCACCATCGAAGCCCGTGGCCCGGCAATGTTCAGCGTCTGCCCCGGTGCAGCCTGTGCAGCCCAGGTTGATGCAGGGCCATCGCCATGCAGGACGAAATCGATGTCCAGTTCATGATTGACCAGGTCGATGCGCCGCGGCGTGTATTCGCGCATGGTAGGCCGCGCGCCGCCGTCGCGGCCCATATTGCGGGCGTCGATGGCCTGTTGTTGTTCGGCTGTTTCGGCGAACAGCAGCTTGATGTGGTCGTCACTGCCCAGGCTGGTGAAGCCTTCCAGCTCGGCGCCTTTGAGGGTGATGCGGCGCATGCGTGGGGTGAGGTCGGTAACCCGCAGTACCTGCAGGCGGCGCTGGCGGATTTCGTGATTGACGCGGTGGATGGTGTCACTCATGGAGGTTCTCCGTGGCAGGGGCGGCCGGCCCGGCGGCGATGGCCTTGGCAGTGTCGTTGAGCAGGGTGCGGACCCGTTCGATTTCTTCCGCTGTCCAGCGGCCGCTGTGCATGTGCAGGGCATGGCGCAGGTTGCCGACCGCTTCGTGAATTTCTGGCGGGCGGTCGTGGCCACGCAGGGCGCGCTTGCTGACTTCAATGCGCATGCGCACGCCGTCCAGGGCCACGGCTTGATCAGCCAGGGCGGTGCGGCCGGCCTGGGTAATGGCGTAGAGGCGTTTGCTGCCTTGCACCTGGCCGCTGATCAGCTCTGCTTCCTCGAGAAAGTTGAGGGTGGGGTAGATAACCCCGGGGCTGGGCGTGTAGCTGCCATCGAACAAGTTCTCGATCTGGCGGATCAGGTCATAGCCGTGGCCAGGTTGCTCGGCCAGCAGCGACAGCATCAACAGCTTGAGGTCGCCGGGGGCGAATACCCTTGGACCGCGTTCACCCCGGCCGGGGCGGCGTTCGAAGGGGTCGTGGGCGGAATGTTCACGCATGGCAGCGAGGCTCCGTGTGTTTAGATATATCGTAAGATATTACTCAAGATATATCTAAACACAAGCGGTCAAATGCCGATGGTTATCATTTAAATTTTAGATGGGTCACTCGCAAGCCTCGCAACCTGCGGCGGTTTGCACGCGTTCGGATTGCCAGGCTCAAGGTACGGCATGAGGATGGGCGCCATCCCCTTGAGCACCTGCACAGGCAGCGCCGAGGTGAACTTGAACGCCTCCGCAGAGCGCCCTGGCACGAAGGCGGTCAGCGTGCCGAAGTGGTTGTCGCCGAGGAAAAACACGAAGGTGGCGGTGCGGTTCAGCGAACGCGAGCCGATCAACCGGCCCCCGGCGCCGAAGCTTTCGATGCGGTTGTCGCCTGTACCGGTCTTGCCGCCCATCACCAGCGGGGTGCCGTCCTGCAGCTTGAAGCTGCCGGAAATACGCCGCGCCGTACCTGCGTCGACCACTTGCGACATGGCGCCTTTGAGTGCCCGGGCCACTTCCACCGGGAGAATTCGCTGGCCACGGTCGGGGTCGCTGTTCAGCCTGGTTTCGTAGGGCGTATCGGCGGCGAAGTGCAGCGTATCGATGCGCAGTGTGGGCAGGCGCACACCGTCGTTCTGAATGATGCCGACCAGCTCGGACAGAGCCGCAGGACGGTCGCCGGAGCTGCCGATGGCGGTGGCCAGTGACGGCACCAGGTGATCGAAGGGGTAACCCACGCTCTTCCAGCGCTGGTGAATATCGAGGAAGGCTTCGATTTCCACCATGGTGCGGATACGGCTGTCCCGGGCACCCTGGTGGCGGCTCTTGAACAGCCAGCCATAGACTTCCTGACGCTCGAAGCGGCTGGCGTTGACCATCTCGGTCAGCGAGGCGCTCGGGTTCCTCAGCAGGTAGCCGAGCAGCCACAGGTCCAGCGGGTGAACCTTGGCGATGTAGCCTTGGTCAGGCAGGTCATATTTGCCGGGGCCGTAGGCCTCGTACATCTCTGCCAGACGGCCATCGGTGAGCCTGTTCAGGGCGACCTTGTTTTCCTTGATATGCGCGCGAACAAATGCATTGAAGGTTTCCTGGCCAGCCGCCGGGAACAGATAGCGGTGTACTGCGGCCAGGCGCTGCGGCGTGACGCGCATGCTGTCGAGGAACGTATCCAGGCGTTGCTGGGAGGTTTTGCGCTGGTACTTCCTCCAGAAGCGCATCAGGTAGCTGGTGCCTTCCTTGTCGGCAAAGCGTGCCAGGTATTCCTGGCGGCGCGGGTCCGAATCGTCCTTGAGCAGCGGCACGCGGTTGAATGGCTGCTGGTAGGTCACGTAGCGCACCAGGTCGCGCATCAGGCGAATGAAGGGCAGGTTGATCGACTCGCGCAGGGCTTCTTTGAGGGTCGGGTTGCGCCTGTTGTCCTCCTTGCGGAAGTTGTTGAACACGTGCATGCCGCCGCCGGTGAAGAACGCTTCGCCGGTGTTGGCCGAGTACTTGCGCTCCAGGGCTGCGTCGAGCATGGCATCCAGGCTCTGGTTCTTGCTGTTCAGCGCCAGCCATTCCAGTGACCATTGGGTGATGCGATCGAGCTCGGCGACCTCGACCTTCTTCAGCTCGGCGGCGGGCATGCCAGCATACTTGTCGTGCAGTTCGGCGATGATCTGCAGATAGGTGGTGAGCACCCGCAGCTTGGCCGTCGAGCCCAGTTCAAGCTTGCTGCCTTCGTTGATGTCGAAGGGCTGGTCGGTGCTGTCAGTCTGTACCCGCACCCGTGAGCCATCGGCGGTGCGTTCGAACAAGGTGAAGCTGTAGCGCACCTGGTCGGTGGTCTTGCTGGTCAGCAGGCGCTCACCGATCAGGCCGATCTGCGCAGCGAATTCAGGGTCGGAGAGGTTCTTCAGGTACTGGCTGACCTGGAGCTGAAGGTCGGCCTGCAAGGTGCTCGTTGCCGAGAGGTCAAGGCGGTCCAGGTCATACAGCGGGCGGTTGAGCATGCCTGACAGGCGGTTGCGAGCCAGGCTGATGCCTTTGTTGGTGATGATCGGAACGATGGTCGGTTGTGCCACCCAGTCGCGGTACAGCGCCTTGCTGGCCAGCGCTGCGTCGGCCAGGGCGCGCTCGATGATGCCGTTGCCAGCGAGCACGCGGATGTGCGAATCAGTGAGTTCGGCCAGTTCGACGCGGCCCTTGGTCAGGTAATGCGAGGGGCGGCGCTGGGCGATCATCAACGACAGCACCTGACGCAATGCCAAGCCACGTGCGGCCATGCTTTCGGGGTCTGTCGCGGTCGAGGTGAGGGCCTGGTTGACCTGGTCGAAATCGGCGCCGTACCACACACGCAGGCCTTCGGCCATGCCATGCACTTCACCATGGCCGGGCACCGCCGACAGCGGCACGCTGTTGAGGTAGTCGCGCACGATGCGCTGGCGTGCCTCGGTGGTATCAGGCCCGCCCTGGTAGGCGCGCACGCTGGCGGAAATCATCTGGCGGATCTTCTCGGCACCGGAGACCGTCAGGCCGTCCGGTGAATGGCGGTATTTTTCCAGCTGCGTGGCCAGCGTGCTGCCACCGGCGGACTGGCCGGGCAAGGCCAGGTATTTGGCCACCTGGCTGTAGGCGGCCTTGGCGAAGCGCGGCCAGTCGACTGCCGGGTTGTTTTTCGGGTCCTTCGGGTCCAGCAGGTCGCGGTTTTCGATGAACAGCAGGCTGTTGACCATCACCGGTGGGATTGCGGCGAAGTTCGGATACAGGTATTGCGGGTAGTTGTACTGGTACAGCGTGTCGCCGCGGCAATCGATGATCGACAATCCGGCCTGGATTTTCTCGATGTAGGGCGCGAACAGGCCGTGGTCCACGTAGTTCATCAAGGCAGGCGAAAACCGTACCTGCTCGCTGATCAGGTAGTCGCGCTTGAGCAGGCGCGGCAGGAACTCGCCCAGCGCGCTATAGCCCAGACGTTTGTCGAACGGCCCCTCGCCGGGGTAGACGATGGCGTCACTGGGCCCCGGCTGCAGTGAATAGGTAAGGGTGCTGGCCAGCTTGCTGAACTCGCGGGACTGCAGGTCGGACGTACGGAACTCGTCATAGGCGGCAAAGCCGATGGCGGTGATCGCCACCAGCAGGATCAGCAGGATCAGCCGCCACCAAAGCCGACGCTGACGTGGGGACTTTGGCTGCGGCGTGTCGGCCAGAGGTGTTTCGGGTGCTTCCGTTCTGGATGGTTCCGATTGCCACAGTGCGCCCATAGTCTTCAATCCGGCCAGGTATTTTCGTCTTGCTTGTCTGAAGCTTAGACGTTGAAGGCAGTAGGTGAAAAATTTGTAGAAAGTGCAGAAACCCCATGTGGGATATGCGCCTTTGGTGTGGGTTTCTTCTTACAACCAAGTTGCTAGGGTAGTGGGGGTGAGCCAGGAGGCAGCGGTAGGTCTGCGGGTTTCTCTCCAAATTTTGAGTTATTTATAGTGAAAAGCCCTACAGCGAGCTTCCTATACTGCTCGGCCCCTTCGCCCTGCCGGGCCGCTCTACACCGGCACACGGGCCGGCCCACAAGGCCAGCCTGGCAAGCCAACGCCACGCCTATCGGCATGGCCGGCGCTGCACGAAGGTCAAATCCAATAACAAAATGAGGTTGTATTGCTATGCCCGTCGGCAACCACCCTGCCCATGGCGAGACCGCACAAGGCGGCCCGCTCAAGCGTGAACTGGGCGAACGGCACATCCGTCTGATGGCGCTAGGCGCCTGTATCGGCGTCGGTCTTTTCCTCGGTTCGGCCAAAGCCATTGAGATGGCCGGCCCCGCGATCATGCTTTCCTACATCATCGGTGGCCTGGCGATCCTGGTGATCATGCGTGCCCTCGGCGAGATGGCCGTGCACAACCCTGTCGCCGGTTCGTTCAGCCGCTATGCCCAGGACTACCTTGGCCCGTTGGCGGGCTTTCTGACCGGTTGGAACTACTGGTTCCTGTGGCTGGTGACCTGCGTCGCGGAAATCACCGCCGTGGCCATCTACATGGGCATCTGGTTCCCGGACGTGCCACGCTGGATCTGGGCCCTGGCGGCGCTGGGCAGCATGGGCGCGGTGAACCTGATCGCGGTCAAGGCTTTCGGCGAGTTCGAATTCTGGTTTGCCTTGATCAAGATCGTCACCATCATCGCCATGGTCCTGGGCGGCATCGGCATCATCGCCTTCGGCCTGGGCAACGACGGTGTGGCAGTCGGTATCTCCAACCTGTGGAGCAATGGCGGGTTCATGCCCAATGGCGTGACCGGTGTGCTGATGTCGCTGCAGATGGTGATGTTCGCCTACCTGGGCGTGGAAATGATCGGCCTGACTGCCGGCGAAGCCCGCAACCCGCAAAAAACCATCCCGCAGGCCATTGGCTCGGTGTTCTGGCGCATTCTGCTGTTCTACGTCGGTGCCTTGTTCGTGATCCTGTCGATCTACCCGTGGAATGAAATCGGCAGCCAGGGCAGCCCGTTCGTCATGACCTTCGAGCGCCTGGGTATCAAGACAGCAGCCGGCATCATCAATTTCGTGGTGATCACTGCCGCGCTGTCGTCCTGCAACGGCGGTATCTTCAGCACCGGGCGCATGCTCTACAGCCTGGCGCAAAATGGCCAGGCGCCAGCCGTCTTTGCCCGTACTTCGAAAAACGGCGTGCCACGTAACGCGCTGCTGCTGTCCATCGGTGCCTTGCTGCTGGGGGTGCTGGCCAACTACCTGGTGCCAGAGAAGGTGTTCGTCTGGGTGACGTCGATCGCCACCTTCGGCGCGATCTGGACCTGGGTGATGATCCTGCTGGCGCAGCTCAAGTTCCGCGCCGGGCTGTCGGCCGCCGAGCGCAAGGGCTTGAAGTACCGCATGTGGCTGTGGCCGCTCAGTTCCTACCTGGCGCTGGGCTTCCTGGTGCTGGTGGTTGGCTTGATGGCGTACTTCGAGGATACCCGTGTGGCGCTGTACATTGGCCCGGCGTTCCTGGTGCTGCTGACGGTGCTGTACTACGCGTTCCGCCTGGCGCCGAAAGAACTACAGGGTGTAGCCGGTAACGCTTCCTGATGTGAGATAGCCGTGGCCGCTTTGCGGCCCTTTCGCGACACATCCCGGTAGATGCCGTCTTGTGTCGCGAAAGGGCTGCGCAGCAGCCCCAGGGGTCTATCAGGCCGCCACCTCACTGTGCGGCTCGAAGCTGTCCGCCCGCGCCAGCTGCCACATCCGCGAATAGAACTGCCCGTCCACCTCGCCAGTCAGCAACTCCCCCGGCTTCAAGAACACATGCATCTGCGAGAACAGCTTGATTTCGGTAGCCGACACGCGCCGCACCAAGTGCTTGGCTTCCAGTTGCGCGGGGTGTTCCAGGCCGGCCGCTGCGAGCATTTCTGCCAGGGCGCGCAAGGTGTTGTGGTGGAAGTTCACGACCCGCTGGGCTTTGTCCGGGACCACCAGCGCACGCTGGCGCAACGGGTCTTGTGTGGCCACGCCCGTGGGGCATTTGTTGGTATGGCAACTCTGCGACTGGATGCAGCCGATGGCGAACATGAAGCCGCGAGCAGAGTTGGCCCAGTCGGCACCGATGGCCAGCACGCTGGCGATGTCGAAGGCGCTGACGATCTTGCCGCTGGCGCCAAGCTTGATCTTGTCGCGCAGGTTCAGGCCGACCAGGGTGTTGTGCACGAACAGCAGCCCTTCGCGCAGCGGCACACCGATATGGTCGGTGAACTCCACCGGTGCGGCACCGGTACCACCTTCCTTGCCATCGACCACGATGAAGTCGGGCAGGATGCCTGTTTCCAGCATGGCCTTGGCGATGCCCATGAATTCCCACGGGTGGCCCAGGCAGAACTTGAAGCCCACCGGCTTGCCGCCGGACAGCTCACGGAGACGGGCGATGAACTGCATCATCTCGATGGGTGTGGAGAACGCGCTGTGGCGGGATGGCGAGATGCAGTCCTCACCCATGAGAATGCCGCGGGTCTCGGCGATTTCCCGGGTGACCTTGTGCTTGGGCAGGATGCCGCCGTGGCCGGGCTTGGCGCCCTGGCTCATCTTGATCTCGATCATCCGCACCTGCGGGCTGCGCGCCTGGGCGGCAAAACGCTCGGGGTCGAAGCGCCCGTCCGCTGTGCGGCAGCCGAAGTAGCCGCTGCCCAGTTCCCACACCAGGTCGCCGCCGTGTTCGCGGTGGTAGGGGCTGATGCTGCCTTCGCCGGTGTCATGGTGGAAGTTGCCCAGCTTGGCCCCTTGGTTGAGCGCGCGGATGGCATTGGCACTCAGCGAGCCAAAGCTCATGGCGGAAATGTTGAAGATCGATGCCGAATAGGGCTGGCTGCACTGCGGTCCGCCAATGATGATCCGGAAGCTTGAGGGGTCGGCCAGCGGGGCCGGGCGCATGGAGTGGCCGATGAACTCGAAGCCAGACTCGTACACGTCGATCAGCGTACCGAAGGGCTTGTCCGACGCTTCGTTCTTGGCCCGCGCGTACACCAGCGAGCGCTGGGCGCGGGAGAAGGGCAGGGCATCGCTGTCGGCTTCCAGCAGGTACTGGCGGATCTCCGGGCGAATGCCCTCGACCAGGTAGCGGATGTTGCCCAGTATCGGGTAGTTGCGGCGTACCGCGTGGCGTTGCTGCAGCAGGTCGAACAAACCGATCAGGCTGAGCACGGCCGTAATCAGGGTGAACGGCCACAGCCATTCATGGTTCAGGAACGGCAGGCTCGCCACGGTGAACAGAACACAGGCGGCAAACACGGCATAGCGACTGAGAAGTGACAGGCTCATACGGGGTCCTTACGATGGCGCGGTCAGGCTCAGGGCCTGGGGCAAACCCCGACCATAGCCCGGTTGCGCAGCGCTGAACATGAAAATCGGGGTATCGAAAATCATTCGCGCAGCAGTTTCTGCCGCCACCGTTGCTGCTCTTCATTCGTCGCTTGCACCAGGTAGGCGTAGCGGTTGGCAACTCGCACTGCCACCGGCACGCCATCGCGGTACAACACACGATTGCCACCGGCCGCCGGCACCTTCGCTCCGGGCAGCAGCGACCCGATCAGGTTCAGTGGGTCACTGGCACTGACCACCACCAGCGCGCCCTCCATCTCGCGCCGGCGTACCTGGCGCAGCAGCCCGACCGCTTCGGGCAGGGCGAACTGCTCCCCGGCCAAGCCGGCGATGAAGCGCCCGCCGCGAATCTCGCCGCGCGCCTCAAGCCGGTGGCAGCAGCGCAGCAGCTCACGCCAGGGTGGCAGCACATCACTCTCGCGCTCCAGCAGCCGCCAGCAGATCACGCCATAGCGTCTTAACAGGGTGCGGGCGAGGTGTTCCAACCGTTGCCCGTTGTCCACTTCGGCATTGCCCCTGCGTAACAGCGCCCAGCGCCCGGCGTGCGCCATGCTGGTGGAAATCGGCGCATGGCCGCGCCGGCTGTTGCGCGATGAGCGTTTCGCCGCCGGGGTGATAAGGCTACGCAGCCCGGTAAAGCTGTCGGCACTTGCAAGGCCAGAACCGACCAATTCCTGTAACGCCGTTTCCAGCTCGCTGGGCAACAAGTGGGCTTGCTGGGTCAGTTCGTCGAAGAACAGAGCGCCATGCGCCTGCAATACCTGATGCACACGTTGCGCACGCGGGCTTAGCTCGTCCAGAGCCGGCGCAGGTACAAGGCTGCGCCACAAGCCCAGGTGTTGACGTGGCAACAGCACCAGCGGCGTACTCGCCAGCGTACTGCTCGACACTTTGCCCGCCAGGCGGCTCCAGGCGAACTGCCCGCTACGGCACGCCTCGTCGAGCCAGTGAATGCTGTAGTCCTTGATCCGTGCCGGCAGCAGCTCTGCCTCCCAGGCGCCGGCCGCGGCTGGGAAACCCTGCAACTGCTCAAGCACCTCGGCCACAGCGTGCGGCCCACGCAATTTTTCGTCGGCCGCAAGGTGCTGCCAGTCAAACACAAAGCGCATGAAGTCCTGCAGGCTTACCGGCTCGATCTCCCGGCGCAGGCGTTTGACTGTGTAGCGATGGATACGCGCCAACAGGTGGCGTTCGCACCATTGCCGTTGCACCTCACCTGGGCTGAACTGGCCGCGCAGTACGTAGCCCTCTGCTTCCAGGCGGGCCAGTGCCTGTTCGATGGCTGCCTGCGGCTTGCCCAGTGGTGCCGCGATCTGCGCCAGGGTCAGCGGGCCGTGGCCGCTCAGGCGGGCGCGCAGCAGCTCGCTCAGTGCACTGTCCGGGTCCAGGGCCTGGTCGAAGCCGGGGAGCACGTGGAGGGCGGGCTCCAGACGTGCATCCGGATACAGCGCTTGGAGCAGGCTCAGGCGCTCGCGGGCCAGCCACAGGTGTTCGTCGGGCAAGCGTAACGCCCGGCCCGCCTTGGCCAGTTGCCTGAGCAGCAAGCCCCAGGTCGGGTTGGCCTGGACTTCGTGCTGGCTGATGGCGCCCAGGGTCATCAAGGCTTCGTGCATTTCGTCGGCGCTGCCGGGTTGCGGCCAGGCCTCTGCCTGGACAGCGCTGATGGCATCGGCGTCCAGCGCGCCCAGGTCGTCGCCACTGTGCACCTCGTTCCAGCGTCGGTTGAGTACCGCCTGGGTTCGGCGCTCCTCCAGCGGTGCATCATCAAGGAACGCATATGGCCTGGCGTTGAGGATGGCCGAGGCCAGCGGCGAGGGGGCCGGCAGGTCGCGGCTCAGCAAGCGCACCTGGCCACTTTCCATGCGCCTCAACAGTGCCATCCAGCCCTCGCTGTCCATGGCTTCGTGCAGGCAGTCGTCGAGGGTCTGCTCGATCAGCGGGTGATCCGGGATTTGCCGTTCACCGACGATGTTTTCCAGGCAGGCGATCTGGTCGGGGAACACGGCGGCAATCAGGTCTTCGCTTTTCATTCGCTGGATCTGCGGCGCCACCTTGCGTCCCCCGACGTAGCGCGGCAAGGCCATTGCCACTGCCGCGTTCCAACGCCAGCGCACCCCGAACAAGGGCGCATCGAGCAGGGCCTGGATGAGAATGTGCTCGGCGTTGCGGCTGGACAGGTAGCGCCAGACTTCGTCCAGCTCGAAACTGTGGCTGGTCGACAGTGACAGCACGATGGCGTCCTCGCTGGCTGCCGCCTGCAATTCGAAATTGAACGTGCGGCAGAAGCGTTTGCGCAGCGCCAGGCCCCAGGCGCGGTTGATGCGGCTGCCGTAGGGCGAATGGATGATCAACTGGGTGCCACCGGATTCGTCGAAGAAGCGCTCCATCACCAGCGTGTGTTGCGAGGGCAGGGCGCCCAGCACTTCACGGGTACGCCCCAGGTAATCGAGCAGTTGGCTGGCGCAGGCCTCGTCCAGTGCATAAGTACTTTGCAGCCATGACAGCACTGGGGCAAAAGCGCCGTTACTCAGCCCCAGTTGCTCATCGAGACGTGCCTGCAGGCGGGCAACGGCGGCGGACAATTCGTCACTGCGTCCCGGCGCCTCTCCTAGCCAGAACGGAATGGTCGGCGGCAGGCCGTGGGCGTCTTCGACCCTTACCCGGCCGGGTTCCACCCGCAGGATCCGATAGGACGCATTGCCCAACTGAAAGATGTCGCCAGCAATGCTCTCCACGGCAAAGTCTTCGTTGACGCTGCCGATGTTCAGCGCCTGCGGCTCCAGCAGCACAGCGTAGTCGGCGGTTTCGGGGATGGTGCCGCCGCTGGTGAGCGCGGTCAGCTGGCTACCGCGGCGCCCGCGCAAGGTGCCGCTCACCGCGTCGCGGTGCAGGTAGGCGCTGCGAATGCCTTGGCGTCCGTTGTAGCCTTCGGCGAGCATGCTTAGCAGCGCTTGGTAGTGCTTGGTGTCCAGCTCGGTGTAGGGCGTTGCCTTGCGCAGGCAGTCGAACAATGCCTGTTCCTGCCACGGCTGGTTGCTGGTTTCGGCGACGATCTGCTGGGCCAGTACGTCCAGTGGCGCATGGGGTATGTGCAACTGCTCGAGCTCGCCCTGTTGCACACAGTCGAGCAGGGCCGTGCACTCGATCAGGTCATCCCGCGAGGTGGCGAACAGGCGCCCTTTGGGGATGCCTTCGACCTGGTGCCCGGAGCGGCCGACCCGCTGCAAGAACGCGGCGATGGAGCCTGGCGAGGCGATCTGGCAAACCAGGTCGACATCACCGATATCGATACCCAGCTCCAGGGAAGCCGTGGCGACCAGCACCTGCAACTGGCCGTTTTTCAGGCGCTGCTCCGCATCCAGGCGCAGCTCCTTGGCCAGGCTGCCGTGGTGTGCGGCCACGGCCTCTTTGCCAAGGCGGTCGCTGAGGTGGCGGGTGAGGCGTTCGGCCAGGCGCCGAGTGTTGACGAATACCAACGTGGTGCGGTGTTCACGGGCCAGAGCTGCCAGGCGATCGTAGACCAGGTTCCACACATCCGTGGCCATGACCGCGCCCAAGGGCACGGGGGGCACTTCAAGGGCAAGGTCGCGCTGGCGGGCGTGGCCGATATCGACGATTGCGCAAGGGCGTTGGTGGCCGGCCAGAAACGCGGCCACGCGCTCCACCGGGCGCTGGGTGGCAGACAACCCTATGCGCCGCAGCCCCCGCCCGGTGAGCGCTTGAAGGCGCTCCAGCGTCAGTGCCAGGTGGGCGCCGCGCTTGTTGCCGGCCAAGGCGTGAATCTCATCGACGATCACCGTGTGCACGCCGCTCAGGCCAGCGCGGCCCGAGGCAGAGCCCATCAGCACGTAGAGCGACTCGGGCGTGGTCACGAGGATTTGCGGGGCCAGTTTGCGCATGGCCGCGCGTTCTTTTTGCGGTGTGTCGCCGGTGCGTACGGCAGTGGTGATGCGCGGCGGCGTCAGCCCCTGGTCTAGCAGTGCCTGGCTGATGCCTTCGAGCGGCGCCTGCAGGTTCAGGCGAATGTCATTGGACAGTGCCTTGAGCGGCGAAACGTACACTACCTGGGTTTGCGCGGGCAGTTCGCCGTTGTGTTCAAGGCCCTCACGGAACAGCTCGTCGAGCACCGCGAGAAAGGCGCTTAAGGTTTTGCCCGAGCCGGTCGGCGCGGCCAGCAGCATCGATTGGCGGGCGTGAATCAACGGCCAGGCGCGGGCCTGGGCGTCGGTGACCGTGGCGAAATGGCGACGGAACCAGGTGCCGATGGCGGGGAGGAACAGCTCAAGCACCGGGTGCTGTTGGGCAGGCAGGTTCATGAGAAGGTTATGGAGGGTCGCTGGCGGATTGGCAAGGGGCCGTTCGTCTGTGAAGCCGGCTTGCCGGCGACAGGGCTCCATGGGATCCTCACGGGCTTTAAGAGTGAGCCTGACCATGCCCAACGTTATCCGCATCGCCGCTGCCCTGTTGATCGACCCACTGGGTCGAACCCTGCTGGTACGCAAACGTGGTACTCAGGCGTTCATGCAGCCTGGGGGCAAGATCGATGCGGGTGAAACGCCGCTGGACGCACTGGTGCGCGAACTGCATGAGGAATTAGGGTTGCGCATTGACCCTGCTTGGGCCATCCCGCTGGGCCGTTTCAGCGCACCGGCCGCCAACGAGCCCGGCTTTGAGGTGCAGGCCGAGCTGTTCCGGGTCGACAGCGCCGAGGCCGTGGTCCCGGCGGCGGAAATCGAGGAAGTGATCTGGCTGGCCGCTGACCAGGCACCGATGCCTGAGTTGGCGCCGCTGACCCGTGATCTGATACTGCCGCTCTACCGCAAGGCCCTCAGCGTACCGCGCTGACCCCATCGAGCGTGGCGAACGAGGTGTCCTTGGCGGTGAGCAGGAAGTCGCGCATGTAGGGAGCGTCGAGCATGTCGGTGCGTACTCCCGCATAGAGTGTGGCGAACAGGCCTTTCTCGCCCAGGCGCTTGCCCTTCACATACCCGCGCGAACTGTACTCATGCAGCGCCCAGTGCGGCATGCCACACACTCCGCGGCCGCTGGCCACCAGTTGCATCATCATCACCGTCAGCTCCGAGGTGCGTACGGCCGCCGGCTCGATGTCGGCCGGCTCCAGGAAGCGGGTGAAGATGTCCAGCCGGTCGCGCTCCACCGGGTAGGTGATCAGCGTCTGGTCGAGCAGGTCCTGGGGCACGATGTAAGGCTTGCTGGCCAGCGGGTGCTGGTTGGCCACGGCGAGCATGGCTTCATAGGTGAACAGCGGCACGTAAGTGATGCCGGCAAGGTCCAGTGGGTCGGAGGTCACTACCAGGTCCAGGTCGCCACGGGCGAGGGCGGGCAGCGGCGCGAATGCGAAGCCCGAAGCCAGGTCCAGCTCCACTTCCGGCCAAGCATCACGGAACTGGTCGATGGTGGGCATCAGCCATTGGAAGCAGCTGTGGCATTCGATGGCCATGTGCAGGCGCCCGGCAGTACCCCCGGCTAGGCGGGCGATGTCACGTTCCGCACCACGCAGCAGCGGCAGGGTGGCATCTGCCAGTTGCAGCAAGCGCAGGCCGGCGCTGGTGAAGCGGATAGGTTTGGTCTTGCGTGCGAACAGCGGCAGGCCCAGGCGTTCTTCAAGCTCCTTGAACTGATGCGACAGCGCCGACTGGGTCAGGTGCAGACGCTCGGCAGCCTCCACCAGGCTATCGGCCTCGCGCAGGGCATGAAGGGTTTTCAGGTGGCGGATCTCCAGCACGGCTGACTCCGAGAGCATAATTTGAGTGAACAGAGAATGAGTTGAGTTTCCCTCATGTTGGTCCCGCTGTCGACTGGACCTTGCGCCGCACCACTGGGCGGGCTTCATCAAACTGTCACGGAACTGTGGCAGCGCGCCCGAACGATTTTCATCAGACTCGCGCTCTACTGGGGATCTGCATTCTGGTGTTTCTTTCATGCGGGCTTTTTTGCTTTTTTTCTTGTTCCTTGTCAGCGTGCCGGCGAGCTTCGCCGATCAGCGTTGTGACACTCAAGTACCGGTCCAACGGGCCGAAGCAGGCGATCTGAGCCTGGTTTACCAAAGTGTCGGCGCGCCACGGGACCCGGCTTTGCTGCTGGTCATGGGCTTGGGTGGGCAACTGATCCACTGGCCGGATGATGTGGTCGAGGCCTTGTGTCGACAAGGCTTTCGGGTCATTCGCTACGACAACCGTGACGTTGGCCTGTCGCGCTGGAACCAACAGCCTCCCTCGGCCAATCTCACGGTCGAGCTGTTGCGCTACAAGTTCGGCCTGCCGGTTGCCGCGCCCTATACGCTGACCGACATGGCGGGTGACGGGCTGCGCCTGATGGACACATTGGGGATTGGTCAATTCCATGTTCTGGGTGTCAGCATGGGTGGGATGATCGCCCAGCACATGGCTGCAATGGCGCCGGAGCGGGTGCGCAGCCTGACACTGGTCATGTCCAGTTCTGGCGCTGCAGGCCTGCCGGCGCCAGCCCCAGCGCTGGTGCAGTTGCTGGCCCGGCGCAGTGCGCCGACTCGGGAAGTGGCCATCGAGCAGCAGGCCGACCTGCTGGCGGCGTTGGGCAGCCCCCAGGTGCATGATGACCGGGCCGCTTTGGTACAGCAGGCCGCGCAGGCCTATGACCGGGCGTTCAACCCTGAAGGTGCCAAGCGTCAGATCATGGCGATCCTGGCCGAGCCAAGCCGGGTAGCGCTGCTCAACCAGCTGCGCGTACCGACATTGGTGGTGCATGGGACGGCTGACCCTTTGTTGCCGGTGATGCATGGGGTGCACCTGGCGGCGCATATCCGCGGTAGCCAGCTGCGGCTGATCCCGGGGTTGGCACATCGGTTCCAGGAGCCCTTCAAGGCACCGTTGCTGGGGGCCGTGCTGCCTTACCTGCAGTCACATCGCGAGGACGTGACACATATTGCCGGGTTATGAAAGTGGCGTAGGCCTTCCTCTCGCAGACGTTCAGCCCAGCCCGTACTTTTTCACTTTGTCGAACAGCGTGGTCTTGGCCATGCCCAGCTCCTGGCTGGCCTGGCTGAGGTTGCCGCCGGTGCGTTGCAGGGCATCGCTGAGCAGATTGCGCTCGAACGCCTCTACCGCTTCGGCAAAGCCCAACCCTTGGCTGGCGCCACCGCTCGGGCCTTTCTTGAACGCTGGCAGGCCCAGGGCATAGCGCTCGGCAACGTTGCGCAGTTCCCGCACATTGCCGGGCCAGTCATGGGCCATCAGGCGCGACAGGGTCTGGCTGTCCAGTGTCGGCATGTCCCGGTCGAAGCGCAGCGCCGACTGCTGCAGGAAGTGTTCGAACAGTTGCAGGATATCTTCACGGCGCTCGCGCAGTGGCGGCAACTCCAGGGTTACCACGTTGAGGCGGTAGTACAGGTCGCTGCGGAACTGCCCACTCTGGCCGAGCTGGTCGAGGTCGGCCTTGGTTGCGGCGATCACCCGGCAGTCCACCGCAATGCTCTGGTTCGAGCCCAGGCGCTCCAGGGTGCGCTCCTGCAGTACCCGCAGCAGTTTGATCTGCAGGTTGATCGGCATGCTCTCGACTTCATCGAGGAACAAGGTACCGCCATTGGCGTGCTCGATCTTGCCGATACGGCGCTTGCCTGCGCCGGTGAAAGCGTTGGCCTCGTGGCCAAAGATTTCGCTCTCGAACAGGTTTTCCGGCAGGCCGCCACAATTGAGCGCCACAAACGGTTGGTTCTGGCGCCGGCTGAAATCGTGCAGGCAACGGGCGACCAGCTCTTTGCCGGTACCGGTCTCGCCTTCGATCAGCACGTTGGCCGAGGTGTCGGCAACGTTAGCGATCAGCTCACGCAATTGCTCCATGGCGGGCGAGCGGCCGATGATGCGGCCTTCCAGGCTGCTCTGTTCGGCCAGTTGGCGGCGCAGGGCCAGCACTTCGCGCGATAGCCCGCGCTGTTCGAGCGCGCGGCGCACCACGTCGACCAGGCGTTCCGGCGAAAAGGGCTTCTCCATGAAGTCGTAGGCACCATTGCGCATGGCGCCGACGGCCATGTCGATATCGCCATGGCCGGTGATCAGTACCACCGGCAGGCTGCGGTCGCGCGCCTTGAGGCGGTTGAGCAGTTCCAGGCCGTCGATGCCCGGCAGGCGGATGTCACTGACGACGATGCCGGCGAAGTCATCACCGATCCGTTCCAGCGCCTGTTCGGCGCTACCGACACCCTCGCAGGCGATGTCTTCCAGGGCCAGCGCCTGCTGGCAGCCGAGCAGCACATGCGGGTCGTCTTCAACGATCAGGACGGTAAGAGGCGCTTGGTTCATGGGAGCTCTGCCGATTCATTAGGGGGGGACACCAGCGGCAGGGCGAGAACGAAGGCCGTTCCGCCACTGACAGGGTGCTCGACGTTGAGGCTGCCCTTGGCGGCGGCGGCAAGGCTCGCCGACAGGGTCAGGCCCAGGCCCAGGCCGTGCTCGCCCGGTTTGGTGGTGAAGAAGGGTTCGAACAGGTGCTTGCGCGCCTCGTCATCAATGCCGTGGCCATTGTCGCGTACCCGCAGGCGGTACTTGTCGCCTTGCAACTCGCCTTCCAGCCAAAGCTCAGGTGCCGGCTGGGCAGCCATGGCGTCCAGGGCATTGCCGATCAGGTTGACCAGAATCTGCTCCAGGCGGGTCTGGTCAATGGCCAGTTGCAGGTCGTCGAACTGGCTGTGCAGCTTCAGGTGGCAGCCACTGATGCGACTGGCCAGCACCTGCAAGGTGGCCTCCACGGCCTTGGCCAGCGATGCCTGGCCGCGGTCGTCACCACGCCGGGCGAACGAACGCAGGCTGGCGGTGATGCGGCCCATGCGGTCGATCAGTTCGTTCATGGTGCGCAGGTTGGTACTGGCGGTGTCCAGCGCGCCGCGTTCGAGAAAGCGCACGGTGTTGCCGGACAGTGTCCGCAGCGCCGCCAGCGGCTGGTTGAGCTCGTGGGCGATGCTGGTGGACATCTGCCCGATGGCTGCCAATTTGCCGGCCTGAACCAGTTCGTCCTGGGCGTGGCGCAGGGTTTGCTCGGCGTGACGGCGTTCACGGATCTGCCCCTTGAGCCTTTCGTTGCTGGCGCGCAGGTCGGCGGTGCGCTCGGCAATGCGCCGCTCCAGCTGGCTGTTGGCTTCTTCGAGCGCTTCGCGTGCAGCCAGGCGGGTGGCGATCACCTTGCGCCGCTCGTTCCAGGCGATACCCAGGATCGCCAGCAGGGCGAACGCCACGCCTACCAGAATGCCTTGCACCATCGATTCGCGGCGCAGGTCCTGCAGGGGAGTGAGCAGGGTGAAATGCCAGGGGGTATCCACCAGGCGCCGGGTTTGCGCCAGGTAGGCCACCTCCTGCGCTTTGCCGTGGGCGGTTTCACTGTTGGCCGGGAAGGTCAGCTTCTCTACGCCATCGGCCAGCGTCTCGCGGGCCAGCGGCTGCAGCTCGTTCAGCGGCCACCAGTAATATTGCAGGCTGCGCGCCAGGCGCTCCTTGATCTGCGGGGTCATGGGGCGCACCGACTTCAGGCGCCGCGCCGGGTCGCTGGAGAGGATGATGATGCCGTTTTCGTCGCTGACGAACGCTTCCAGGCGGGCGCGTTGCCAGCGTTCTTCCAAGGTGTCCAGGCGCACCTTGATCACCGCCACGCCGATGATCTTGCCGTGTTCTTCCAGGCCATGGGCCAGGTAATAGCCGGCCTCGCCGGTGGTGCTGCCAATGCCGTAGAAACGGCCCGGCTCGCCGCGCACGGCGGTCTGGAAATAGGCGCGGAAGGACAGGTCTTCACCGAGGAACGAGTCGGCATCGCGCCAGTTGCTGGTGGCCTGTACCCGGCCATTGGTATCGAGCACGAAGATAGCCCGGCTGCGGCTGCGGCGGTTGAGGCCTTCGAGGTATTCGTTGACGGCCTGGCGTGAGCCGCCGTCTGGGTCGGTGAGCAGGTGCGAGACGCTGTCTTCCAGCTCCAGCAGGCTCGGCAGGTAGGTGTACTTGCTGATTTCACTCTCGACCGTACGCGCGTGCAACTCCAGCTGGCGCTCGCCGTTTTCACTCAGGGCGCGTATGCCATTGCTTTCGCTGATCAGGTAGCCAGACAGGCCCAGCCCGACCATCAGCAGGATGATCAGGGGCGGCAGCAGCAATTGGCGGATCAGGCGGGATTTCACGGCAGGCTTGGCAGGGAGAAGTAGCGAGGGGTCGCATTTCATCACAGTGGCCTTGTCACGACCAGCATCCGCTGCCCGGTGGGGCCCGGGGCAGCAGATACTGTGGCCGGCTTAGTGTTGCAGGATCTTGCTGAGGAAGTGCTGGGTGCGTTGGTCGCGGGTACCCTGGTCACCGAAGAACTCTTCCTTGGTGCAGTCTTCGATGATGCAGCCTTTGTCCATGAAGATGACCCGGTTGGCGACCTTGCGGGCGAAGCCCATCTCGTGGGTCACGCACATCATGGTCATGCCTTCGTTGGCCAGCTGCACCATCACATCCAGCACCTCGCTGACCATTTCCGGGTCCAGCGCAGAGGTCGGCTCGTCGAACAGCATGACGATCGGGTCCATGGCCAGGGCGCGGGCGATCGCCACACGTTGCTGCTGGCCACCAGAGAGCTGGCCGGGGTGCTTCTTGGCATGGGCGCTGAGGCCGACCCGTTCGAGCAGGGCCAGGCCCTTCTTGGTGGCCTCCGCTTCGCTGCGGCCCAGTACCTTGCGCTGGGCGATGGTCAGGTTCTCGGTGATGGTCAGGTGCGGGAACAGCTCGAAGTGCTGGAACACCATGCCGACCCGCGAGCGCAATTTGGGCAGGTTGGTCTTGGGGTCGGCAATCGAGGTGCCATCGACCACGATGTCGCCCTTCTGGAACGGCTCCAGGGCGTTGACGCACTTGATCAGCGTGGATTTACCCGAGCCCGAAGGGCCGCACACCACCACCACTTCACCTTTCTTGACCTCGGTGCTGCAGTCGGTCAGTACCTGGAAGTCGCCGTACCACTTGTTGACGTTCTTGATGGAAATCATACGGTGATCCTTTTTTGCAGGCGCTTGACCAGCCACGAAGCGGAGAAGCTGATGAGGAAGTAGACGACCCCGGCGAAGATCAGGAACTCATGGGAGCGCCCGATGATGTCGCCGTTGGAACGTGCCGAGTTGAGGAAGTCCACCAGGCCCACGGTGTAGACCAGCGAGGTGTCCTGGAACAGGATGATGCTCTGCTGCAGCAGCAGCGGGGTCATCTTGCGGAAGGCCTGGGGCAGGATGATCAGGCGCATGGTCTGGGCGTAGTTCATGCCCAGTGCCTGTGCCGCGCCCATCTGGCCTTTGGAGATCGACTGCACGCCGGCGCGGACGATTTCGCAAAAGTACGCGGCCTCGAACATCATGAAGGCGACCACGCAGGAGGTGAAGGCACCCACCGGGGTGTCCTCGCCGGTGATCCAGCGCAGCACGAACGGCACCGCCAGATAGAACCAGGTGATCACCAGCAGCAGCGGGATCGAGCGGAAGTAGTTGACGTAGGCACCGGCGATGTTCGAAAGCAGCTTGTTCGAAGACAAGCGCATCAATGCCAGGAGGGTGCCCAGCACGATACCGCCGATCACGCCCATGACCATCAGTTTGAGGGTCATGACCATACCTTCCCAGAGGGCAGGCAGGGCCGGGATGATTTCGCTGAAATCCATTTCCATTTACTTGCCCCCCACGGAAATCAGGCCAGGCACGGCGACTTTCTTCTCGACCAGGCGCATCAGCAGCATCAGGCCCATGTTCAGGGTGAAGTAGATCAGCGTAGCCAGGGTGAACGCCTCGAACAGGTTGGCGGAAAACTCTGCGGTCTGCTTGGTCTGTGCCAGCAGCTCCATCAGGCCGATCAGCGAGGCTACCGAAGAGTTCTTGAACACGTTGAGGAACTCGGAGGTGAGCGGCGGAATGATGATCCGGTACGCTTGAGGCAACAGCACGTTGTTATAGATCTGCGGCAGGCTGAAGCCCATGGCGCGGGCGGCAGCTTCCTGACCGCGCGGCAGTGCCTGGATGCCGGTGCGTACCTGTTCGCAGACGCGGGCTGCGGTGAATAGGCCCAGGCAGATGACCACGCTGATCAATGCCGAGGTGGTCGGGTTGAGGTCCTGCTTGAACCATACCTGCAGGCCCTCAGGCAGCAGGTCTGGTACCAGGAAGTACCAGATGAACAGTTGCACCAGCAGCGGCACGTTGCGGAACAGCTCCACGTAGGCGGTTGCGATACCCGATACCAGGCGGTTCGGCACGGTACGCATGACGCCAAGGAGCGAGCCCAGCAGCAGCGCGATGATCCAGGCGGAAATGGCGATGGCGATGGTCCAGCCCAGGCCGGTGATGTACCAGTCCAGATAGGTTTCGCTGCCCACGCCGGTGGACTTGAAGAACACGCCCCAGTCCCAGTTGTAATTCATCGGGATTTCCCCTCAGACGGTTGTTTCACGGGCACCTTCGAGCATCCGGGGGCGCTTGGCGCCCTCGGATGAAAGGTTAGACACTAATGAGTGGCTTGCAGCGTTGATTCGTGCGCTTGCGCACCAGGCCACTAACTGAGGATCAGGATTTCTTCTCGTCTGCGGCCTTGTCGGTCGGCTCGGCGATCAGCTTTTTCAGTTCGTCGCTCATCGGGAACTGAAGGTTCAGGCCTTTTGGCGGAATCGGCTGCTGGAACCACTTGTCGTAGCTCTTGTTGACTTCGCCCGACTTGAAATAGCCCACGATGGCATCGTCGACGGCTTTCTTGAAGGTCTCGTCGCCCTTGCGCATCATGCAGCCATAGATCTCGTAAGACTGTGGCGTTCCGGTGATCACCCAGTCCGCAGGCTTGCGCGCTTTGGCCATTTCACCGGCCAGCAGAGCGTCGTCCATCATGAAGGCCACGGCACGGTTGCTTTCAAGCATGTTGAAGGCTTCACCGTGGTCCTTGGCGGAAATCACGTTCATCTTCATCTGCTTGTCGGCGTTCATCGCCTTGAGGATGCGCTCGGAGGTGGTGCCGGCGGTGGTCACCACGTTCTTGCCGGCCAGATCCGGGAAGTCTTTATAGGACGGCTGACCATCCTTGACCTTGGTCAGCAGGCGCGTGCCGACTTCGAAGATACCCACCGAGAAGGCGACCTGCTGCTGGCGCTCGACGTTGTTGGTGGTGGAGCCGCATTCCAGGTCGACGGTGCCGTTCTGCACCAGCGGGATACGGGTTTGCGAAGTGACCAGGTTGTAACGGACCTTGATGTCAGTACCCAGTTGTTTCTTCAGGGCTTCGACCACTGCCAGCTGGATGTCATGGGAGTAACCCACGGGTTGCGGCTTGCCAGCCAGGTAGGAAAACGGAATGGAGGAGTCACGGTGCCCCAGGGTGATGGTGCCCGACTCCTTGATCTTCTTCAGGGTGCCGGTCAGCTCCTCGGCCATGGCGGGCGAAGCGATGACTGCAGCCGCGATGGCGGCCCCCAGCAATTGACGAACGATACGCATCAAATTTTCCTCGACGTGTTTGTTTTTTTTATGGAGCCGTTGGCGGACTCTTTCGTTCAACGCATGCAGCATGAAGCGTTGTGCATTCGGCTTCCAAGTGTAGAGCATGACTCGTGCCAAGCTCTCACAATGATCATAACCCCGCGAAAAGCCTGGGCATGAACCCTATATGAAGGTTTTTGCGCAAAGCTCCGTGGTCGGAACGCCGAATGAGTGCCTCTATTGCGTTCGGCAATCCGAACGGTGGGCGCCTCGCAGAGTCCGTGGCGTCAGCTTTAAATAACACCCCTGCATGAAAAGCACATGTTGAGCTTGCTGCCTCATTATCAGGAGCTCATTTCGTGTCCGTCATTGCGATCCCTTCCGATTCCGTCGATGCCTTCATTGCCCGACAGCTTGCGCCCTGGCTGAGAACCGCCAATGTCGATCTTCTTCTGACCTTCCACAGGGCCCTGCGCCTTGAGCAGGACGCCGCTGAGCATGTCAAAAACAGGTTGGCGAGCATTCCCAGCCTGGAGGCCTTCGCCTCGCCGTTGCTAGAACGGGCCATGCGGGCCAAAGGCCTGGCCAACGTCGATGTGCGCAGCATGCAGGTCTGCATCGAGGACGATGTGCCCATGCCCAGCGCAGCGCCACGCCTGCATACCCCCTGGAGGACACTGCACAGTGCGCAATCCTTGTTGACCGCGGCGCTGCACAACTTTCATGAAAGCGAGACCACGCCGTCGCTCCATCGCCGAGCCTATCTGCAGGACGGCCATGGGGTACGGCTGCCGCTGGCGTTCGAGGTGTTTGCCCGCTGCTGCAGAGACTTGGATATTGGCGGGCAGTATCAACAACTGCTGCGCTCGCAACTGTTCCCCAAAAGCAGGCCCACCGCGCCGGAGGATTTTGCCCGTTTAGCGGTGGAGCGGATGTTCGAAGAAAGCCTGCGCGCCAAGCTGGACGTTGCCGTGCGTATGGCAAGGATCAAGTGCGAACTCGACGAGGAGGACTACCTGCGCTTGTTGCCCGTCTTCGCAAGCAAGCCGACCGTGCCGGCGGTGCCAGGTGTTGTTACACCTCGCCAGTTGTTTCTGTTGGGCAAGCGTATCCATGGGGCGGTCACCCTGGAGTTGCGCGAGAACGCCGAAGGGCCACTTGTGGGGGTCGTCAGCTGGATACCGCAGGACCCGTATCGGCCGGTGGCCAGGCATGCCTCCTGGGACGCCTTGTACCAATCGTTGGCCAAACGACTGCTTGCGCCGCATTACCGGTCCTTTTTCAGAAGATTCATCAGTGAACGTGACCGACCAGCCTTCACTGCCACCCTGGAGCGCCTGATCAAGGCAAGCAGCGCGCAAGTGCCAGCTGTTCTGGATGGGCGTAACTTTGCGATCGATACGCCTTTGTTCGCCTATTTACGCGGCTTGCAGGTCGACAAGATGCTTGACGATGCAAGAGTCCTGGCGGTACCCACCGGCGACCAAACTGCTATCGAGCGCCATCAGCGGCTGGAGGCTCTCGAAAGTGCGGGGCTCGATGCGCTGAACCTGGCTGCGCTGTTCATTCCGGTGTTAGGGCAGGTGATGTTCGCCGTGGCTGCAGTAGATGTGGTCAGCGAAGTCTACAAAGGTTACACCGATTGGCGGATAGGCGACCGCCAGGGGGCACTGGATCATCTGTTTGGCGTGGCGCAGAACCTTGCTGTCGGTGCCGTGGTGGGCGTCGGGGTGGCAGGTGCGGGCCGGCTGCTTGAACGGGTCCCGTTTGCCGATGCGCTCACGCCCCTGCACGAAGGCGAAGGTCGGTTGAGGTTGGCGCACCGGCCGGTTTCGGCTCACTATCTCGATGGAGGAGGGGAGCTGTTGCGCAGGTTTGGCGGGGACTTTGCGCAAGCATCTGACCAGACCGCCGAGACGGTGCTTCGCCTGACCGGACTTGAGCACAATCAATTGCGCCATCTGCACTTGCAGGAAGCGCCTGCTCCAGCCCGGCTGGTAGAGGCTTATGCACGTCACGAGTGCCTTGAACTGGATCCTGACCTGCGAGGCGCCGCTCTCGAACGGGAACTGGCAGCTCGGCAAGGGCCGCCCTCTGCTGCTGGCGCCATGCTGATCAGGGTCTTCCCAGGTCTGTCGGTGCGTTTCGCTGAAGAAATTCTTGGGCTGGCAAGCGGTGAGCAAATCAAGGCGCTGCTGGCCAGTGGCCGTGTACCGCTGGCAATGGCCGAGCGCGCACGCTGGTACTTGCAGGAAAGTCGGCTTGACCGAGCATTGATGGGGTTCGAGCACCCGGGTGCGGTCACTGCCGATACCCAGCGACTGGCTCTGGAGTTGATCGATGAACTGGCTCCCTGGCCGCAGTCGGTGCGTATCGAGCTGCGCCAGGGAGAATCGGGCGGTCGCCTATTGGCGGCAAAGGGTGGCAGCGATGCGTCGCGAATCAGATGTGTCATCCAGACCGACCAGGGTTATCACTTGAGTGATGCCACCGCGTTAGCCCCTGCCCAGGGTTATATGCCGTGCCTGCTCCTTACCCTCGAGGAAAGCCAGAAAATGGTGCTGGGGGGTGATCGGATGACGGCCCGTGAGCTGGGCGAAAGGCTTTCTCGAAAGGCCAGCGCTGATCGGCAGAAGTCAGCGAAGTTGATGGGCCTTGAACCTATCGCCGAGCGCTATCGACCGCCGCGACGAATTGCCGACGGTCGTATCGGCTATGTGCTCAGTGGCGGTGGCGAGAGCAGCCGCCAAGCGATCCGGCGTGGCATACATGATATTTTCCCTACCTTGACCGATGCGCAACTGGACGCTTACATACGCGACCTGATGCACCGCCAAATCGGGCTCTGGGACCACCTCAGCCGTCTTCAGCAGCAGTTGGAAAGCCTGCGTGGGGCGCTTGATGCCTGGCGGCGACAGCGCGTGGGCTTCATGGATGGGCTTCGACGAGAACGCATAGCCAACCAGATCCGTCGCGCCTGGCGGCGCAAGACGGCAGGCCTTGCCGGTGACGATTACGTCCTGCATCTCGATGGTGAGCAGGTGGGCAGTTTGCCGAGCCTTCCGGCAGACATCGAGTTCAGCCATGTTCGGCGTTTGACGTTGCGCAACATGCGCCTTGAGCAGGTAGATGAAGATTTTCTGCGCAGGTTCACGCATATTCGCGAGCTGGATCTGCGGGACAACGAGCTGACCACCTTGCCGGTTGGCCTTGAACGCTTTACCGAACTGCGGACCCTGCGGCTGTCGGGTAATCGGATTACCGTTGATGATGCGGGCAGTCAAAGGCTGGCAAGCCTGACGCTGCTTCGGCAACTCGATCTGAACTATAACCCGTTGGGCCAGGTGCCTGACCTCTCAGGGTTGCGCAACTTGCGTGAAGTGTCGCTGCGAGCAACCGGGCTGCAAGGCTTGCCAGACGATGGCCTGATGCCCTGGAGAGGGTTGGTGGATGTTCGCGAGAACCAGATACGCCAGGTGAACGGGCACTTGCGCAGCCTTAGCGATCGACTGCAACGAGTCTCAGTGCATGACAACCCTCTGGATGAAGGGAGTCAGGAACTGCTTGCCAGCAGCAGTGTTGCGGCCGCTCAACGTCGTCACTCCTACCAGCACGCCATCGCCGACAACACCCTGCTCGATCGTTGGGTGGGTGACGTAAACGACGATGTGCGCATCCGGCGCGCGCAGGTCTGGACAATGCTGTCCGAGGAACCCCAGTCTGCTGACCTGTTTCGCTTTCTGGCAGATTTCGCAGGCTCGGATGACTTCCTCGATCATCCGCGTTACTACCGCGCAAGGGTATGGCGGATACTCGAGCTTTGCGCGGACAACACCGATGTGCGCGAAGCCGTGTACTGGCAGACGCAAGGGCAAAGGACGTGCGAGGACCGGCTGCTATTGATCCTCAGTCAATTGGAAGTCAATACCCATATTGCCTTGCACACCGCAGGCGAAGAAGGCGCGCGGGCCGAGGCGACCTTGTTGAGGCTGGGGCGCTCGCTTTATCGCCTGGACGCTGTGGACAGTATTGCCGCTCGGCATATCCAGGAAATGCGCCAGGACCCATTTGCCGCTGTGGATGACATCGAGGTTTACCTCGCCTACCGGGTCCACTTGGCTGAAATGCTCGACCTGCCGGCGCAACCCCGGCATATGAATTACTTTGAGCACAGCGGTGTTACGCGCGCACGGATCATGCGGGCGGGCAATACCGTCATCGCCGGTGAAAACATCGACGTGTTAAGCAATGCACTGGCGCAACGAGAGTTTTGGCAAGGGTTTGTGCGCAATCTCAATCCCGAGCGCTTCGAAGCCCTGGCCGCGCCGTATCATGAACAGCTGGAAGCCTATGAGCGTCAGGCTGGCGAGTCGGGTGAGCAGCAGTACCTTGAGCACGCTGCGGCATTGATGGAAGCGCTCAATAGCGAGGAACGGGCCCTTTACCTGGCATTGGCAAAAGAGGCGTATGGGCGGGAAGCCTGAGCGTAGGGCGACCGCCATGCGGTCGCCCTACAAGGTTCAGGCGGCGTTGCTGCGTGCGTTGCCCTGTGCCAGGTAGTCAGCCAGTGCGCGCTGTTCACTCTCGCTGGTGAACAGGCCCAGCTTGGTCCTGCGCCAGAGAATATCCTGACTGCTGACGGCCCATTCGGTTTGGCGCAGGTAATCGACTTCACGGGTGAAGAGGCCACCCCCAATCGCTTGGCCCAGATCCTGCGGGCCGCTCACACCTTCCAGCAATTGCCAGGTGCGGCTGCCGTAGGTTACCGCCCAGCGCTTGGCGATGTCCGGCGCGAGCCATTGATGGCGCGCAAGCAGGTCGTCGACCAGTGCCTGAGGTGTACTCATGTCTTCACCACCTGGCAGTGTGGCGCTGGCTGTCCAGCTTTTGCCCATCTGGGTGAAGAACGGCTTGAGTTCCGCCATGGCCGATTCTGCAAGCTTGCGGTATGTGGTCAGCTTGCCGCCAAACACGGACAGCAACGGCGCCTCGCCTTGGGGCGTGGACAGCGCGAGGGTGTAGTCACGCGTGACTGCGGACGGGTTGTCCGATTCGTCGTTGCACAGCGGCCGCACGCCAGAGTAGGTGTGCAGGATATCGCTGGGGCTCAACTGATGATTGAAGTGTGCGTTGACCACTTTGAGCAGATAGTCGGTTTCCTGCCCGGTGATCGCCACCTTGGCCGGATCGCCGCTGTATTCGCGATCGGTGGTGCCGATCAGGGTGAAGCGGTCCAGGTAGGGGATGCAGAAGACAATGCGTTGGTCCTCGTTCTGCAGGATGTAGGCGTGATCCCCCTCGTACAGGCGCGGCACGATGAGGTGGCTGCCCTGGATCAAGCGTATGCCGTACGGTGCATCGAGTTTGAGGTCATCCTTGATGAACCGGGCGACCCACGGACCGGCGGCGTTGACCAAGGCACGCGCGCGAATCGTCTGCAGGCTGCCGTCGGCATGCTGCAGCTCTACCTGCCACAGGCCATCGACACGTTCTGCGCGCAGGCAGCGGGTGCGGGTATGAATGTGCGCACCTTGCTCGCGTGCAGCCATGGCATTGAGTACTACCAGGCGGGCGTCGTCTACCGCGCAGTCTGCATATTCGAAACCGCGGGTGATGGCCGGCTTGAGCGGGTAGCCCGGGCCAAAGCGCAGGCTGCGCGAGGCGCCCAGGCGCTTGCGCTTGCCCAGGTGATCGTAGAGGAACAGGCCGGCACGGATCATCCAGGCCGGGCGCAGGTGCGGGCGGTGCGGCAGCACGAAGCGCATTGGTTTGACGATGTGCGGTGCCTTGGCCAGTAGCACTTCGCGCTCGGCCAGTGCCTCGCGGACCAGGCGGAATTCATAGTGTTCCAGGTAGCGCAGGCCGCCATGGATCAGCTTGCTGCTGGCCGAGGAGGTGTGCTGGGCCAAGTCGTCCTTTTCGCAGAGGAAGACCTTGAGGCCACGCCCGGCGGCGTCGGCAGCAATGCCCACGCCGTTGATGCCACCGCCGATCACGGCAAGATCATAGCAATCGGCAAGTAGGGGCTGGGACGAAACGGGCTGGGACACGGGCAAGGCCTCCTGGGGCTGTTCACATCGAATATGAACATTAATGTTCGTTTCCGAAAATACTAGCGCAACAGAACGGCCATCGCCAGTCAGTGTTTATAGAAAAAACTGATGAGATGACAATAAAATGAACAATATCGAAAATCGCGGGCCCTTCTGGACCCGCTTGCGGTTTAAACCACCTCGAGCCGGATCTTGTACTGGTTGAGCAACTCACCCAGTGCAGGGGATGGCTGCTGGTCGGTCACCAGGCAATCGACCAGGCTGATCGAGCCCAGGCGTACCATGGCGTTACGCCCGAATTTGCTGGAGTCGGCAGCCAGGATGACCTGACGGGCGTTGGCGATGATTGCTTGGGAAACCCGTACTTCCTGGTAGTCGAAGTCCAGCAGGCTACCGTCTTCATCGATACCGCTGATGCCGACCAAGGCGAAGTCGACCTTGAACTGGCTGATGAAATCGACGCTCGCCTGGCCAACCACGCCCCCGTCACGGCGTACTGTGCCGCCTGCGACCAATACTTCGAAATCATCCTTGGCGGCAAGGATCGCAGCAACGTGCAGGTTGTTGGTGATGACCTTCAGGTGGTTGTGGTTGAGCAGCGCCCGGGCAATCGATTCGGTGGTGGTGCCGATGTTGATGAACAGCGAGGCATGGTCAGGAATTTGCCGGGCCACGGCGTCGGCAATACGCTGTTTTTCGTCGCGCATCTGGTCGGCGCGCATGGCGTAAGCAGTGTTCTCGATACTCGAATCATAGGCGGCGCCACCGTGGTAGCGGCGCAGCAGATTGAGCTCGGCGAGCTGGTTGATGTCGCGACGGATGGTTTGCGGGGTGACGACGAACAGCTGCGCCATTTCTTCGATGCTGACGTAGCCGCGTTCGCGTACCAGCTCGAGGATTTGTTGTTGGCGTGGGGGCAGATTCATGGGCGGTCCTTATGGGCTGCCGGACAAATTCTGCAATGATGCCGTAGGAAAGGGACTACGGCCAGTAGGCCGTGGGGTGACGGGGGCCGCGAAGCAGCCCCTGCCCAGGGCGATCAGGCCTCGTGATCTTCCCAGTCGCGGGTACGCTCGACGGCTTTGCGCCAGCCGGCGTACAGTTTTTCCTTCTTCGCTTCATCGAGTTGCGGGCTGAACTCGCGCTCGATGATCGCCTTGTCACGCAACTCGTCCAGGCCACTCCAGAAACCACAGGCCAGGCCCGCCAGGTAAGCGGCGCCAAGGGCAGTGGTTTCGCGCATTTTCGGGCGTTCCACACAGGTGCCGAGAATGTCGGCCTGGAATTGCATGAGGAAATTGTTGGCCACCGCGCCACCGTCGACACGCAACTCGGACAGGCGTTGGCCGCAGTCCTGCTGCATGGCGTCCAGTACGTCGCGGGTCTGGTAGGCGATCGACTCCAGCGCAGCACGGATGATGTGGTCGACTTTCACCCCGCGCGTCAGGCCGAACAGCGCGCCGCGGGCGTAAGGGTCCCAGTACGGTGCGCCCAGGCCGGTGAAGGCGGGCACAAGGTAAACCCCGTTGCTGTCCTTGACCTTGCTGGCGAAGTACTCGGTGTCCAGGGCATCGTTGACGATCTTGAGTTCGTCGCGCAGCCATTGCACGGTGGAACCACCGTTGAACACTGCGCCTTCCAGGGCATAGGCCACTTCGCCACGTGGCCCGCAGGCAATGGTGGTCAGCAGGCCGTGGGAGGAGGTTACGGCTTTGTCGCCCGTGTTCATCAGCAGGAAACAACCCGTGCCATAGGTGTTCTTGGCCTGACCGGGTTCCACGCACATCTGGCCGAACAGCGCGGACTGCTGGTCACCGGCGATACCGGCAATGGCTATGCCGCTCTTGGTGTGGCCGTAGACTTCGGAAGACGGGCGCACCTGGGGCAGCATCTGGCGCGGGATGCCGAGAATGTCGAGCATCGTTTCATCCCACTGCAGGCTGTGGATGTTGAACATCAACGTGCGCGAGGCATTGGTGTAGTCGGTGACATGCACCTTGCCGCCGGAAAACTTCCAGATAAGCCAGGTATCCACGGTACCGAACAACAGTTCGCCGCGTTCGGCCCGCTCACGTACGCCCTCTACATTGTCGAGGATCCACTTGAGCTTGGTGCCGGAGAAGTACGGATCGGTGACCAGGCCGGTGGTTTCGCGAATGTATTGTTCATGCCCGTCGCGCTTGAGTTGTGCGCAGATCTCTGTACTGCGCCGGCACTGCCAGACGATGGCGTTGTACACCGGGCGGCCGGTTTCCTTGTCCCATACCACTGTGGTTTCACGCTGGTTGGTGATGCCCAGTGCGGCGACCTGCGCATGGCTGATGCCGGCCTGTGCCAAGGCTTCGACCATGGTCGCGCTCTGTGTGGCGAAGATCTCCATCGGGTCGTGTTCGACCCAGCCGGCTTGTGGATAATGCTGGGCGAACTCGCGCTGGGAGGTGCCGACCACATTGGCGTCGCGGTCAAAGATGATGGCCCGCGAGCTGGTGGTGCCCTGGTCCAGGGCGATGATGTAGTTCTTGTCCTGGGTATCTGTCATGGTCATAGGCCTTGCAAAATGAGGAAGTCAGGGCGCCAGCATCAGTTGGCTTGAGTATCGCCCTGGCGATTGCCGTTTGTCTCTGGGTTCGCGCTTGGTGCCGTCGGCAGGTTGCGGGCGATCAAGCCACGATAGGTCGCAGCACCCAGGCAAGCGCCGAAGATCGGCGCGAACACCGGAACCAGGAAATAAGGGATATCCCGACCGCCAGTGAAGGCGATTTCGCCCCAGCCGGCCAGGAAGGTCATCAGTTTGGGCCCGAAATCGCGGGCCGGGTTCATCGCAAAGCCGGTCAGCGGGCCCATGGCGCTACCGATCACGGCGATCAACAGGCCGATCAGCAGCGGTGCCATCGCACCACGGGGCAGGCCGTTGTTGTCGTCGGTCAGGGCCATGATGACCGCCATCAGGATTGCAGTGATCACCACTTCGACCAGGAACGCCTGTGCGGTGGAAAGCGAAGGGTGTGGGTAGGTGGAGAACACCGCCGCCAGTTCCAGGCTTTCGCTACTGCCGCGCAGCATGGCATGGGTTTGTTCGAAATCGAAGAACAGGTTGCTGTACAGGGTGTAGACCAGCGCCGCGCCGCAGAAGGCGCCGCAAACCTGGGCCAGCATGTAGAACGGCAGTTTGCGTTTGTCGAAGCTTGCGAACAGGGTAAGGGCGATGCTGACGGCCGGGTTCAGGTGCGCACCTGATATACCGGCGGTGAAGTAGATCGCCATGCTCACGCCGACGCCCCAGATGATGCTGATTTCCCACAGTCCAAAGCTGGCGCCCGCGACCTTGAGGGCGGCGACGCATCCTGTGCCGAAAAAGATGAGCAGCGCCGTGCCGAGGAATTCGGCCAGGCATTGGCTGGACAGCGTAGGTTCGCGTAGAGCAGTCGTCATGTATGACCTCTTTTTTTTTGTTGTGAGGCGCTAAGCGCTCGACAGCAAAGCCCGGCGTCCATCCCCATTGACCCCGGGCGCATGTAGGAATGCACTTAAAAAGTGCACCATTTATTCAGAAACGAAAAAATATAGACAAGAAACGCTTATGTCAAAGGTCGAAAGTGAACGATCGGTCACGATATGAGCGTTGAATGCGGGCGCGAATCCCACGCTAGAGCGGCGTGTCAGCTGTGAACTGGCTGGAGTGTAGGATTTGTCCTAAAGTAGCCGCCGAATTGTCTCGGAGCGGAGCACTGCATGACCCCGGCCCTCGATCTTTTGAAAAAGGCGCGCGCGCAACACCGCGTGCACAGTTATGAACACGATCCAAAGTCGGCGTCTTATGGGCTGGAGGCGGCTGAAAAACTGGGGCTGGAACCGCAGCAGGTGTTCAAGACCTTGTTGGCCTGCAGTGAGAAGGGCGAGTTGCTGGTGGCCGTGGTGCCTGTTGTGGGCACGCTGGACCTCAAGGCGCTTGCCCATGCCGCAGGCGTGAAGAAATGCGAGATGGCCGACCCCGCGGCAGCTCAGCGTGCCACAGGTTACCTGGTGGGCGGAATCAGTCCGCTGGGGCAGAAAAAGCGTCTGCGCACCTTCATCGACGATTCGGCGCAGAACTTTGCCACCATCCATGTCAGTGCCGGGCGACGGGGGTTGGAAGTGGAACTGGCTGCTGCTGTTCTGGCCGAGCAGACCCAGGGCACCTTCGCCGGTATCGGTCGGGGTTGAGTTGCGCAGGGGCCGCCTGGCAGCCCCACGTTGCTGAATCAGGTCGCCGAGCTGTAGCGACGCACTCCGTTTTCCTGCCGTGGCAACTGCGCCGCGACACTGCCGGGTACCGGGAACAGCACCAGGTGGTCAGCTTTGACGGTAATGCCGACCTGCTCGCCAATTTGGTGATCGATATGGCTCGGGAAGATCGCTTCCAGCTGGCTGCCTGTCGGCAATTGCAGGCGGTACAGTGTCGATGCGCCCAGGAAACTCTTGCCGACGATGCTTGCGCGCAGTGCGCTGTCGGCGTCAGGGACGATATCGTCAGGGCGCAGCAGCACGTCTACCGAGCTGCCGGGGGCCATGATGTAGGCGCGGTTACCCCGCAGCTCTCCGAGCTCGGTGTTGACTGACTCATGGCTGCTCATCTGGCCACGGATGAAATAACCCTGGCCGATGAAACTGGCGACGAATGGCGTCTGCGGCTCATGGTAGAGGTTGTAGGGCGTGTCCCACTGCTCCAGGCGGCCTTCCTTGAACACGCCCACATGGTCGCTGACCGCGAAGGCTTCTTCTTGGTCATGGGTAACCAGAATCGCGCTGGTACCACGGCTTTTGAGGATGTCACGGACTTCGTGGCTCAGGCGTCGGCGCAATTCGACGTCCAGGTTGGAAAACGGCTCGTCCAGCAGCAGCAATTGCGGCTCTGGGGCCAGCGCCCGGGCCAGGGCCACGCGCTGTTGCTGGCCGCCTGAGAGCTCATGCGGGTACCGCCCGCCGAGGCCACCGAGCTTGACCAGCTCGAGCATTTCTTCGACCACCTGCCCCTGGGATGGGTGCTTGGCGATGCCGAAGGCGATGTTTTGCGCCACGGTCAGGTGCGGGAACAGCGCATAGTCCTGGAACACCATGCCTATGCGGCGCTTCTCCGGGGACAGGGTAAAACCGGCGCGGGAAATGACTTCGCCCGCGAGCTGGATCTCACCTTCGTGTACCGGCTCGAAGCCGGCGATGGCGCGCAGGGTGGTGGTCTTGCCGCAACCCGACGAACCCAGCAGGCAACCGATGTCGCCTGCGTTCAGGTGCAGGTTGAGGTTCTGGACGATGCGCTGGTCGCCGTAGCCGCAGGCGAGGTTGCGCAGGTTGAGCAGTAGGGGTTGACTCATGCGTGGTGGTAAGCCGGTTCGACAAGGAATTCGAGAAGGGCCTTCTGTGCATGCAGGCGGTTTTCAGCCTGGTCCCACGCGACCGAACGGGGGTCGTCGAGCAGGTCATGGCTGATTTCCTCGCCGCGGTGGGCGGGCAGGCAGTGCATGAACAGGGCATCGGGTGCCGCCAGGTCAAGCAGTTCGCGGGTGACCTGGTAAGGCGCGAAATGCGCCAGGCGCCGTGCAGTTTCCTCTTCTTGGCCCATGGAAGTCCAGACATCGGTGGTCACCAGATGCGCGCCACGTACGGCTTCACGTGGATCGCGGATGATCTGCACGCGGTCTGCGCCCAGTGCCATGAAGCGTGGGTCAGGGTCATAACCTTCCGGGCAGGCGATGCGCAGCTGGAAATCGAACTGCCGGGCAGCCTCAATGTACGAGTTGCACATATTGAAACCATCGCCGATCCAGGCCACGGTCTTGCCCTGGATAGCGCCACGGTGCTCGTGGAACGTCTGCATGTCGGCCAGCAATTGGCAGGGGTGCGACTCATCGGAAAGGCCATTGATCAGCGGTACGCGTGAATTGGCAGCGAACTCGGTGAGGGTGCTGTGCGCGTGGGTGCGGATCATCACCGCATCGACCATGCTCGACAGCACGATGGCGCTGTCGCTGATCGGTTCGCCCCGGCCCAGCTGTGTGTCACGTGGCGACAGGAAGATAGCCTGGCCACCGAGCTGGATCATGCCGGCTTCGAACGACACCCGGGTCCGGGTGGAGGATTTTTCGAAGATCATGCCCAGGACACGGTTTTTCAGCGGTTCGAACAGCACGCCGCGCTTGCGCAGGTCCTTCAGCTCGATGCCTCGGCGGATCACACCGAGCAATTCGTCGGTGGTGAAATCCAGCAGGGAGAGAAAGTGCCTAGCGCTCATGATTGACTACCTTATCTGCAACGGTATGCAGGTCGACCGTATGGTTTTTTTGACAACGGGAGTGACCTGCGGCGTAAGCCGCACGGGGCGGACGAAATAGGGAAAGGCGCAATACTATAATTAAATGTCGCCTAAAACCAAGAGGGGGAACAGCGGCTCTGTTGCAAAGGGTGTCGTTACCCCTTGAGCCTGCGCTGTTTTTTATTTGCTACAGAGGTTGTACACGGCTTGCTGGCAATTTGGCAAATGGCTGTCGCAAATCGTGCGCCTGATGTCGGGAGATTCACGCTGCGAAGCGCGCTGGCAGGGTGCAAGGGCAGGGGGCATAGTCGGTTTTCAACAATTGCAAGGCAGAGGCAGCCATGACCAAGACCCTGCATCACCGTGCCTGCCACCTGTGTGAGGCGATCTGCGGGCTGAACATCGAAGTCAGCCATGAAAGCGACGGGGAGGCGCGCATCAGTGCAATCAAGGGCGACCCCCAGGACCCGTTCAGCCGTGGCCACATCTGCCCCAAGGCCGTGGCTTTGCAGGATATCCAGGATGACCCGGACCGCCTGCGCCAACCGCACCGACGGGTGGGGGAGCGATGGCAGGCCATCAGTTGGGAGGAGGCCTTTGCCCTGGCCGCCGATAAGCTGTGGTCGATACAGCAGGCACATGGGCGTAACGCGGTGGCGGTTTACCAGGGTAACCCGAGCGTGCACAACTACGGCTTGATGACCCACAGCAATTACTTCCTGGGGCTGCTCAAGACACGTAACCGTTTTTCCGCCACCTCTGTGGACCAGTTGCCTCAGCACCTGACCAGCTACCTGATGTATGGCCACGGCCTGCTGTTGCCGATCCCGGACATCGATCACACCGATTTCATGCTGATCCTCGGGGGCAATCCTTTGGCCTCCAATGGCAGCATCATGACCGTGCCGGATGTGGAAAAGCGCCTCAAGGCCTTGAAAGCGAGAGGCGGGCAACTGGTTGTGGTGGACCCGCGACGCAGTGAAACTGCCGCCATGGCCGACCGGCACCTGTTCGTGCGCCCCGGCGGCGATGCGGCGCTGCTGTGCGGTTTGCTCAATACCCTCTTCGATGAAGGCCTGGCGCGTGGTTCGCATCTGCCGGTCAATGGCCTGGAGCAGGTGCGCACGGCGATCAAGCCGTTCACCGCCGAAGCCATGAGCGCCCAGTGCGGCATCGATGCTGCCAGCATTCGGCAGTTGGCACGGGATTTCGCCGCTGCCGACAAGGCGGTCTGCTATGGCCGCATGGGCGTGTCGACACAGGCTTTCGGCACCTTGTGCCACTGGCTGGTGCAAGTCATCAATCTGGTAACCGGCAACCTGGATCGTCGAGGCGGTGCGCTGTGCACCGAGCCTGCCGTGGATCTGGTGGCGAGCACCTCGGGCGGGCATTTCAATGCCTGGCAGAGCCGCGTGTCGGGGTTGCCCGAATACGCTGGTGAGCTGCCCGTGGCGGCCCTGGCCGAGGAAATGCTCACGCCCGGCGAGGGGCAGGTGCGGGCCCTGGTGACCGTCGCCGGTAACCCGGTGCTGTCCACCCCCAATGGCAGGCAGTTGGATGCGGCGCTGCAGGGGCTGGAGTTCATGCTCAGCATCGACCTTTACATCAACGAGACGACCCGCCACGCCGACCTGATCCTGCCGTCTACTTCGGCACTGGAAAACGACCATTACGACAGCACCTTCAACCTGCTGGCTGTGCGTAATGTCACCCGCTTCAACCGGGCCATACTGGCCAAGCCTGCAGGCGCCTTGCACGACTGGGAAATTTTCGTTGGCCTGGCGCAAGCCTTTGCCAAGCGTGCAGAACTGGAACTGAAACCGACCATGGCACCTGCGCAGATGATCGACCTGGCGTTGCGCAAGGGCCGCTATGGCGACGAAAGTCCCCGCAAGCTTTCGCTTGAAACGCTTGATCAATACCCTCATGGCCTCGATCTGGGCCCCTTGGGCGCTAATCTGCGAGGGCGCCTGGCGACTGCCAGCAACGCCGTGGAGGCGGCGCCCCAGATTGTGCTGGAGGACTTGCGCCGGTTGGCCGAATGCGTACCGGCAGTAGCGGGTGATTTGCTGCTTATCGGGCGTCGCCATGTACGCAGCAACAACTCGTGGATGCACAACTACCATCGCCTGGTCAAAGGCAAGCCACGCCATCAGTTGTTGATGCATCCGCAGGACATGCGCCAGCGGCAGTTGGAGGATGGCCAGCGGGTACGCATCCGTTCGCGCACCGGTGACCTGGAAGTCGAGGTGCAGGCCTGTGAGGACATCATGCCTGGTGTGGTCAGCCTGCCGCATGGTTTCGGTCATGGCCGCCAGGGCGTCAACCTGCAGATCGCCCAGGCGCAACCCGGCATCAGTGCCAATGACCTGACCGATGAGCGTCTGCGTGACGCTGTTTCCGGGAATGCGGCGCTCAATGGCGTACCCGTGCACGTGAGCGCCGCCTGAGCACCGGCAATGCCGAGCATTAGGCTCAGGTTTCCGATACAATGCGTCACCGTGCCGACCATCGAGTCGGAAAGTTCAGACGAGGTGTTCCATGGATATCATCGAAACGATCAAAGAGCAGATTGCCAACAACACCATTCTGCTTTACATGAAGGGCTCGCCGAATGCCCCGCAATGCGGGTTCTCGGCCAAGGCATCGCAAGCTGTGATGGGTTGTGGCGAAAAGTTTGCTTACGTGGATATCCTGCAGAACCCGGAAATCCGCGCCAACCTGCCTAAATACGCCAACTGGCCGACCTTCCCGCAACTGTGGGTAGCTGGCGAGCTGGTCGGCGGTAGCGACATCATGCTGGAGATGTTCGAGAACGGTGAGCTGCAGACACTGATCAAGGACGCCGCTGCCAAGGCCAAGGCTTCCGAAGCCTGATCTTTCGGCAAGCATAAAAAAACCCGCTCATGGCGGGTTTTTTTATGGGGCCGGAATTTACTCTTCGCCCATCTGCGACTGCAGGTAGTTCTCGATGGTGATCTTGTCGATCAGGCTCAATTGAGTTTCCAGCCAGTCAATGTGTTCTTCCTCGGATTCGAGGATGTCTTCAAGCAGTTCACGCGAGCCGAAGTCACCGACGGTTTCGCAGTGGGCGATGGCGGCTTTGAGATCGACCAGGCCTTTCTGCTCGATCTTCAGATCGCATTCGAGCATTTCCTTGGTGTGCTCGCCGATCAGCAGCTTGCCCAGGTCCTGTACGTTCGGGATGCCTTCTAGGAAGAGAATACGCTTGATCAACTTGTCAGCGTGTTTCATCTCATCGATGGATTCCTTGTACTCGTGCTTGCCGAGCTTGTTCAGGCCCCAATCTTCGTACATGCGTGCGTGCAGGAAGTACTGGTTGATCGCGACCAGCTCGTTTCCGAGGATCTTGTTGAGATGCTGGATGACGCTTACGTCGCCTTTCATTGCGGGTTCCTGCCCTGAGAAGTGTGCCGATACAGGGAAGTTTGAGCCTGATACTTAGGGCTGTCAAACCTAAGTTCTTGAATAATAAGTGAAAATTAATAGGAATAAGAATGTTTGTGAACCGCGTTGGGACGCTAACTTATTGAATTGTAGGCATAAAAAAACCGGACACGAGGTCCGGTTCTTCGAATTGGGCGATATCAGGCGGCAGTAAATTCCACCGGATAGGGCAGGGCGGCTTGCTGGCTCACCTGAAGCTCGGTCAGGGTCTCGCGGACTACCTGCTTGGCCAGGCACGCGCATTTGCCACATTGGCTGGCGACATTGGTCGCGGCTCTGACGTCCTTGTAGCTGCAGCATCCTTCATAGATCGCATCGCGGATCTGTCCGTCGGTCACGCCGACACAAAGACACACATACATAAAGTCGGACCATCGCTGGTTGAGTCGATGGGTGGAGAGTAATGGTAATGAGAATGCTTGTCAAAACACTTTCTGTAAGTGCCGTGCTTGAGCGACCGGCGGTTGGATTCGGCCTGTCACCGGAAGCCGTGTATGATGGTCGGCCTTTGTTGGATGTCGGGCAAGCCCGCCTTGGCCTGGCAAACGGTTCTTCACCCTCATCAGGAGATTGCAATGAGCGTACTCGTTGGCAAAAAAGCCCCCGACTTCACCGTCCCGGCTGTACTGGGCAATGGCGAAATCGTCGACAGCTTCAACCTGGCCTCGGCCATCAAGGGCAAGTACGGCCTGGTGTTCTTCTACCCACTGGACTTCACCTTCGTATGCCCGTCCGAGCTGATCGCCCTGGACAACCGCATTCCGGACTTCCAGGCCCGCAACGTTGAAGTGATCGGCGTTTCGATCGACTCGCACTTCACCCACAACGCCTGGCGTAACACCCCGGTCAACAATGGCGGTATCGGCCAGGTCAAATACACCCTGGCAGCCGACATGACCCACGAAATCTGCAAGGCCTACGACGTCGAGTCCGAAGGCGGCGTGGCTTTCCGTGGTGCCTTCCTGATCGACACCAACGGCGTTGTCCGTTCGCAGATCATCAATGACCTGCCGCTGGGTCGTAACATGGACGAGCTGCTGCGCCTGGTCGATGCCCTGCAATTCCACGAAGAGCACGGTGAAGTCTGCCCGGCCAACTGGAAGAAAGGCGACAAGGGCATGAACGCTTCGCCAGAAGGCGTTGCTGCTTACCTGAGCGAGAACGCTGGCAAGCTGTAATTGCCGAGCGCATAAAAAAACCGGCCTTCGTGGCCGGTTTTTTTTTAGCTGCAAGCTTCAAGCGAAAAGCAGAGCGCATGCGGGCTGCTCTTTCTTGCAGCGTGCAGCTTGCCGCTCTGTGCCTCAATCGTTGAAATCGCGCCAGCCGCCCATCTCTTTCCAGCGGTTGACGATGCCGCAGAAGAGTTCGGCTGTCTTCTCGGTGTCGTAACGTGCCGAGTGCGCCTCACGGCCGTCGAAGTCGATGTCCGCGCTCTGGCAGGCCCTTGCGAGCACGGTCTGGCCGTACGCCAGGCCAGCCAGGGTGGCGGTGTCGAAGCTGGAGAACGGGTGGAACGGGTTGCGCTTCAGATCGTTGCGCGTCACCGCCGCATTCAGGAAACCCAGGTCGAAGCTGCTGTTGTGGCCGACCAGGATCGCCCGCTTGCAGCCGTTGGCCTTCAGTGCCTTGCGCACGCCGCGGAAGATGTCGGTCAGCGCGCTTTCCTCGCTCACCGCCATGCGCAGCGGGTGGTCCAGCTTGATGCCGGTGAACTCCAGTGCGGCAGCCTCGATATTGGCCCCCTCGAACGGCTCCACACGGTAGAAGTAGGTGTGCTCCGGGAACAGGAAGCCCTTCTCGTCCATACCGATGGTCACCGCGGCGATTTCCAGCAGGGCATCGGTGGCGCTGTTGAAACCGCCGGTTTCGACATCCACCACTACCGGCAGGTAGCCACGGAAGCGCTCGGCCATCGGGTGGCGTGAACCGCTGCTGGCCTGGCCGTCCTGCTCGTCTTCGTAGAGGTCTTCGCTCACGCGTTGTCCTCCAGCAGGCGCCAACGCAGTTTTTCACCGGCGCGCAGCGGGATCACGGTCTGCTCGCCAAACGGCAGGCTGTCCGGGGCAGTCCATTCTTCACGGACCAGGGTAATCGTGTCGGTATTTGCCGGCAGGCCGTAGAAGGCCGGACCATGCAGGCTGGCGAAACCTTCCAGTTTGTCCAGCGCATTGCGCTGTTCGAAGGCTTCGGCGTACATCTCGATGGCCGCATAGGCGGTGTAGCAACCGGCACAACCGCAGGCAGCTTCCTTGGCGTGGCGGGCGTGGGGTGCCGAGTCGGTGCCGAGGAAGAACTTCGGGTTGCCACTGGTGGCCGCGTCCAGCAGCGCCACCTGGTGGGTGTTGCGCTTGAGAATCGGCAGGCAGTAGAAATGCGGCCGAATGCCGCCGACCAGCATGTGGTTGCGGTTGTACAAAAGATGCTGTGCGGTGATGGTCGCACCGACGTTGGCAGGCGCCTCGGTGACGAATTGCGCTGCATCGGCGGTGGTGATGTGTTCGAACACCACTTTCAGCGTGGGGAAGCGCTCGACCAGGCGACGCATGTGTTCGTCGATGAAGCGTTTTTCGCGGTCGAACACGTCGATCTCGCTGCGGGTCACTTCACCATGCACCAGCAACGGCATGTCGACTTCAGCCAGCGCTTCGATGGCCGGGAAGATATTGTCGATGCTGGTCACCCCGGAATCGGAGTTGGTGGTGGCGCCGGCCGGATACAGCTTGGCGGCGTACACGATGCCGCTGGCCTTGGCCGCGCGGATGTCCTCGGGGCTGGTGCGGTCGGTGAGGTACAGCACCATCAACGGCTCGAAGCGGCTACCGGCCGGACGGGCACTGAGGATGCGCTCACGGTAGGCCCCGGCTTCGTCGGCATTGCGTACCGGAGGAACCAGGTTGGGCATGATGATGGCACGGGCGAAAGTACGCGCCACATCGCCAACGGTATGGGGCAGGACGGCACCATCGCGCAGATGGATGTGCCAGTCGTCGGGACGCAGGAGGGTCAGGCGATCGGACATTGGGGATTCCAGGCGGGTCGAACTCAGGCGCCAATGCTACCGGAAAACCCTCGCCCGAGCACGGCTATCAAGTTTTCCGGCAAGCGTCCGATAGCCTGCCTGTAAGCCGTCAGAATTATTGGAGCCTCCCGTGCGCCAGCGTTACCTAGCCCTGTTGACCCTGTTCGCCAGCCTGCCGGCCGGTGCATTGACCTTCCAGACCCGCATGGAAAACATCGCCTGGAAAGTCGAGGGTGATCAGTTCGAATGCCGCCTGATTCAGCCGATCGATGGTTTCGGCAGTGGTGAGTTCGTGCGCCGGGCGGGGGAGCAGCCGGTGTTCCAGCTGCGTTCTGGCAGTAATGTGCTGGGGGCCGGTTCCGCTACGCTGCTGGCGGCTGCGGCCCCTTGGCAGCCGGGCCGTGGCGATATCAACCTGGGGGCGGTGCGGCTGGCGCGCACTGGGGTGCTGTTCAGTTCATCCCAAGGCCAGGCCAGCCGCTTGATCAATGGCCTGCTCGATGGCCGCAGTACGGTGGTGCGAAGCTATACCGGGGAGGCGGGGCGGCCGATCGAAGTGCGTGTGCTGCCGGTGAGCTTTGCCAAGGCGTGGAGTGATTATCAGGCGTGTGCCGGCAAGATGTTGGCGATGAACTATGACCAGGTGCGCCAGACGCAGGTGGGGTTCCCTGGAGGGGGCATAGACCTGGATGCCGCGGCGCGGGCGCGACTGGATGTGGTCCTGGATTACTTGAAGGCCGATCCGACGGTCAACCATATCGAGCTCAATGGCCACTCCGACAACAGCGGCAATCGCTTGACCAACCGTGATACCTCACGGCGCCGTGCGTTGGCGGTTGCTGATTACTTCAAGGCCCATGGGGTACCGGAGGAGCAGATCACCGTCCGCTTCCATGGCGAACGTTATCCGTTGGTTAAGAACAACAGCGCCGCAAACCGCGCACGCAACCGGCGCGTCAATATCGAACTGGATCGTGTCACGCCGGTCGAGAAACCTGCGGCCCAACCTGTCCAGCATCCGGCCCCAGCGACGGCCCCCGCTACGGCGCCTGCGCCAGGCCCCGCCAGCGCTGCTCCTGTGCCGCCTGCTGCGAAACCTTCCTGACGCTGCAGGGCGTCGCCCCTTTGACAGTTCCTGTCGCTTTGTCGTCAGAAGCTGTCGCCCCACTGTAAATTTATCCGCAACGCCGGTAGAATCGACCCCTTTCCGTACAACCCCGTGGAGTGATGGCATGGCGGACGTAAAAAAGGTCGTACTGGCGTATTCCGGCGGCCTTGATACTTCGGTGATTCTCAAGTGGCTGCAGGATACCTACGACTGCGAAGTGGTGACGTTCACCGCTGACCTGGGTCAGGGCGAAGAAGTCGAGCCGGCTCGCGCCAAAGCCCAGGCAATGGGCGTCAAAGAGATCTATATCGACGACCTGCGCGAAGAGTTCGTGCGTGACTTCGTCTTCCCCATGTTCCGCGCCAACACCGTCTACGAAGGCGAGTACCTGCTGGGTACTTCCATCGCACGTCCGCTGATCGCCAAGCGCCTGATCGAAATCGCCAACGAAACCGGCGCTGACGCCATTTCCCACGGCGCCACCGGCAAAGGCAACGACCAGGTCCGTTTCGAGCTGGGTGCCTATGCACTCAAGCCGGGCGTCAAGGTCATCGCCCCATGGCGCGAGTGGGACCTGCTGTCCCGCGAGAAGCTGATGGACTACGCCGAGAAGCACGGTATCCCGATCGAGCGCCACGGCAAGAAGAAGTCGCCGTACTCGATGGACGCCAACCTGCTGCATATCTCTTACGAAGGCGGTGTTCTGGAAGATACCTGGACCGAGCACGAAGAAGACATGTGGCGCTGGAGCGTCTCGCCGGAGAATGCTCCGGACCAGGCGACCTACCTCGAACTGACCTACCGCAATGGTGACATCGTCGCCATCGATGGCGTCGAGAAGAGCCCGGCCACTGTCCTGGCCGACCTGAACCGCATTGGCGGTGCCAATGGTATCGGCCGTCTGGACATCGTCGAAAACCGTTACGTGGGCATGAAGTCGCGCGGCTGCTACGAGACCCCGGGCGGTACCATCATGCTCAAGGCTCACCGTGCAATCGAGTCGATCACTCTCGACCGCGAAGTCGCTCACCTGAAAGACGAGCTGATGCCCAAGTACGCCAGCCTGATCTACACCGGCTACTGGTGGAGCCCGGAGCGTCTGATGCTTCAGCAGATGATCGATGCTTCGCAGGTCAACGTGAACGGTGTTGTGCGCCTGAAGCTGTACAAGGGCAATGTCACCGTGGTCGGCCGCAAGTCCGACGACTCGCTGTTCGATGCCAACATCGCGACTTTCGAAGAAGATGGCGGCGCCTACAACCAGGCCGATGCTGCGGGCTTCATCAAGCTCAATGCACTGCGCATGCGTATCGCTGCCAACAAAGGCCGCGCGTTGCTCTAAGGCTTCAAGCGTATTGCATGAACCCCGGCTTGGGGCTAATGCCAGTCAGTTAGCGTCATTAGGGCTGCTACGCAGCCCATCGCCGGCAAGCCAGCTCCTACAGGTACAGCGCAGACCTCAAGTACTGCGCGGCCCCTGTGGGAGCTGGCTTGCCGGCGATGGGCCGCAAAGCGGCCCCATATGGCTTAACTGACTGGCATTCGGCCCCGGCCGGGGTTTTTGTATGCACTTCCCAATACCCACCTGCCCGACAATCCGTGAAGAAGTTTTCCTCGGCTGCAAGATCGTGTACCGCTCAATTTCTCAGGTGTGTCGCGTTTTCCGGTAACTCACAGACCGACACGCGAAAACACTGCTGCTTGTCCAGATTGCAGTATATCCAGGTGCCCCCTGTAACTTGAGGTTGTGCAAGCGTCCTCAGTACATGTTGCTCGATCATTCTTTGCGCATCAGGGCCCGAGAGCATGACCGTTACAGGTTCTGCTTCGAAAGTTGTCGGTTGCGGCGTACTGGTTGCACCGTCAACGGAAGTACTTTCGGGCTTGTAAAGTGATTTGTAATTGAAGTTGAGTGTCAGGAAAAATAGCCCCGTCAGAAAAAATGGAAAGCCCACTAAAAACCAGGTATAGAGACTCTGACTTTTTTCGCTGAGAAACGGAAGTGTTGCCAGTGCAGAGGCCTCGATGATGCCTGCAAAGATGGCGATGATCGTCATTGGGGCGGTGGGTTGGGCGGTGGGTTGGTTTGCAGCCATGATGTTGGCCTCCTGCGTTTTTGCAATCAATACCCTACCGAGCCGCTCAACCAAATTATGCACCGTTTCCGGGGGGGGAAATTGATCCCGGCATTTCGGAATGTCTGAAACAGGTTTTTATTTTGATGTTGGATTGATTGTTGAATTATGCAGGTTTTCATCTCTGTTTCGAGGAAGAATGCGCTTCTGCGGCTAAACAGGTATTCCTATTGGATGATTAGTTGTGCTTTGTAGGAAAATTCCTAAACCGACGTAAGGTTCATCTATTCATGTGTTTGCGCGGAGAATTGGCGCGCCATAATGCGTGCTGCTCGGTTATGGTGGCGCGTCGTCAAAGCAAATAATGAATGAATGGATATCGCATGAATAAAGTCCTTATCGTGGATGATCATCCTGTCATACGCTTGGCAGTGCGCATGCTGATGGAGCGGCATGGATACGATGTGGTCGCGGAAACCGACAACGGCGTGGCAGCTTTGCAGCTAACCAGGAAGCACCTGCCCGATATCGTGGTGCTGGATATCGGCATTCCCAAGCTCGACGGGTTGGAGGTCATTGCCCGCATGGCCTCGGCAAGCCCGGGCAGCCGGGTGCTGGTGCTTACCTCGCAGGCGCCCGGGCATTTCTCGATGCGTTGCATGCAGGCGGGGGCTTCAGGGTATGTGTGCAAGCAACAGGAGCTCACCGAACTGCTCAGTGCGATCAAGGCCGTGCTGTCTGGTTACAGCTATTTTCCCAACCAGGCATTGCACAAGTCGCGCGGCCGGGTTGGGGGAGCCAGCGAGACGGAGATGGTCGATCGCCTGTCGGCACGGGAAATGATGGTGCTTCAGCAACTTGCCCGGGGCAGGTCCAACAAGGAGATAGCCGACAGCATGTTCCTCAGCAACAAGACGGTCAGTACCTACAAGACCCGTTTGCTGCTCAAGCTCAATGCTCACTCGCTGGTGGACTTGATCGAATTGGCCCGGCGCCATGGCCTGACGTGACCCTGAATACAGATAGCCTCCTTGAGGGAGGCTTTCTCGGTGTCGTTACAGGTCGTAGTCGAAATCGGCGAGTTGCCGTTGCAGGCGCCGCTCTTCGAGGAGGTTGTCAATGGTGCGACGCTTGCTCAGGTTGGTCTTTGCGGTTTCAACCAGAGGTTCGGCGTCGTCTTCAGCTGTGACAAAGTCTTCTTCGATCGACAGTTCGTCTTTATCGGTACTCATGAGTCGCTCCAAGCCAAGGGGCCATTGGCCGTCCTTATAGCGAGAAAGCGAAGTTTGGTAAAAAAGATTTTTTCAATCGGGACGTGCATGAAGTCGCTATCGAATCAATCGTCCGACGTCTTCTGCTTGAACTCGCACAGGTCTTCGATCCGGCAACTGCCGCAACGTGGCTTGCGTGCCTGGCACACGTAACGCCCGTGCAGGATGAGCCAGTGATGGGCATCGAGCAGATAATCCTTGGGTACGAACTTGAGCAGTTTTTTCTCGACTTCCAGCACGGTCTTGCCCGGCGCGATACCGGTGCGATTGCTGACCCTGAAAATATGCGTGTCGACCGCCATGGTGGGCTGGCGGAAGGCTGTATTGAGTACCACGTTGGCGGTCTTGCGGCCAACACCGGGCAGCGCCTCTAGCGCTTCACGGCTTTGCGGAACTTCGCCTCCATGCCGTTCGATCAGCAAGCGGCAGGCTTCGATCACATTCCTGGCCTTGCTGTTATACAGCCCAATGGTCTTGATGTACTCGCTCAGGCCTTCGACCCCCAGTGCGTAGATGGCGTGGGGGGTGTTGGCGACCGGGAACAGGCGGGCAGTGGCCTTGTTGACGCCGACATCGGTGGACTGTGCAGACAGTGTCACGGCCACGAGTAGTTCGAAAGGGGTGGTGTAAGCCAGCTCTGTCTTGGGGTCGGGATTGTCTTCGTGCAGCCTGCGAAAGATCTCCAGGCGTTTTGCGGCATTCATGGGGTCAACGCTTTCCTTGACGACGTGAGAGGGCGGGGCCCGGGCGTAGACGATTGTACAAGGCCAGCAGCATGCCGAGCAGTATCAGTGCGCCGGGAGCAAGACTGGCCAAGGGTATGCCCAGCCCCTCGGTCAGCCACTGACGGATAACGCCAAGCGACAGGCAGAGGCCCATCAGGCCGGTCATCTGCAGGCAAAGTTGACGCCAGCGGTCCTTGTCTACCAACAGGTGGTCCGTAACCAGGCACTGCAGGCAGATCAGCGCCGGGAAGTAACCCAGCGCCAGGGCAAGCGGCAACGCCCAGGCGCGCAATGCCATCTGCAGGCAACTGACAAGGGCCGCTAGCAGTAGCAGGCTTGCCAGCGTGTACAGCGCACCGCCAAGCCTTGAGCGCACAAGAGTCAGCAGGGCCTGGTGAAGCACCGTCAGCACCAGCATGCTGGTGCCGATGACGGCGGCTTGAGTGAGCGTGCGTGTGGCGCCGAGTACAGGCGCAAGGCCTGCCACCAAAAGCCAGAACCTAGTCATGGGCGAGCGTCCCGAGCAGAAGTGCACGATGCTGGTCGAAGTAGCGCAGGGCATCCTGCTGTGCCTCGATCACCGCACGCGAAGTGACCGTCGCGCCGGCCAGCTGGTCGAAATCACCTTGGTCGCGCTTGAGTGCCCAGCGATCCTCCAGGCGACGGTCGGCAAATTGCGCGAGCCAGTTCACTTGCGGGTCGCTGATGCGTCCTCCGAGCCCCGGGCTTTCCTGATGGTCGATCACTTGTGTGCCGATCAGTCGACCTTGCACGTTTATGGCAATGGTCAAACGGATTGGTGCGGCGTAACCCTGTACCTGGCTAACCAGGACGACGGCTACGGGGGTCGTGCCGCGGTCAGCACGGTAGGCGGCCATTATGCGGCTATGCGGCGGTTGTTCTGCAGGGAGTGGCACCGGGGTGCTCAGTGGCTGATTGTCATAGCTGTGGGGGGGCAGCACCGAGAGAAACCGGCGTGCGTAAAACTGTTGCTCGGCCTCGGCGATGGGGGCGCGGGTCCAGCGCTGCCAGGCCAACGTGCTCGCCAGTGCCAGGCTGCCCACTGCCAGCAGTATCAATGCGCTGCGCACGTGGCGCCTCATGGCCTCACCTGCCGGTACCGCAAGGCAAGGCGGTCCAGCGAGGGTACCGCAAGGTTCATCAGCAGTATGGCGAAAGCGGTACCATCGGGGTAACTGCCCCACGTCCTGATCAGGTAGATCAAAGCCCCTGCGCTCAGCCCGAACAGCAGCCTGGCAACGTCGGTCTTGGGGCCGGAAACAGGTTCCGTGGCAATGAAAAACGCTGCCAGCATGGTCGAGCCGCTGAGCAGGTGTAGCAGTGGTGAGCCGTTGGAGTCCGAGCCGGAGCCATTCCAGGCCAGCAGGCTGAACAGAAACAATCCTGCCAGCAAACCTGCAGGCGCATGCCAACTGAACACCTTGCGCTGCAACAGAAAAAGCCCACCCGACAGGAACGCCAGATTGACCCATTCGATGCCATGGCCGCCAACGTTGCCGAAGCCTGGGTGGCTGGCGAACAGCTCATCGATGGTCAGGCTACGGTTGTGCCTGATGCCGTCGAGTGCGGTGGGTCCAGCCCACGCATCGATCTGCTCGCCATGGGCAAAGACCAACTGCAGACTATCGCTCAAGCCTGGCGCTTGTGCCGGCCAGTGGTTCATCTGCAATGGGAAGCTCAGCAGCACGAAGGCGTACCCAACCATCGCCGGGTTGAACACGTTACGGCCGGCCCCGCCGAAAGCTTGCTTGCCCAGGCCTATGGCAACCCCCGCTGCAATCACCGGCAACCACCACGGCGCCCCGGTGGGCAGGGCGAGGGCCAGGAGCACTGCAGTGACCAAGGCGCTACCATCGCTCAGTGCCGATGTGACCGGTTGGTTGCGCAACGCCAGCGCTGCCGCCTCGCAGCAAACAGCGGTGATCGCGCACAGCCCCAGGCTCCAGAGCAGGCCCCACCCCAGTAGCCAGAACGAAGCCAGCAGGCCAGGCAGGCAGGCCAACAAGACCAGCCCCATGGCTTTGCGCAGGCGTGGGTCAGGTGGTGCCATGGTCGGGCTCATTGCGTGAATATGCCGTTGAGGCCAGAGAACGCCATACCCATCACACTGGCGCCAAGCAGGGCGATGGGTAGGCCGCGCAGTGCGCCTGGCACCTGTGCGTGTTCGCAGCGCTGACGGAGGTCGTCGAACCACGCCAGGGCCAGCCAGAAGCCAAGCGCCGCCAGAGCCCCCCAACTCAGCGTGGCCAGCCATTCGCCCTGTTCACCTATTGCCTGAAGTGTCAGGCCCAGTACCATGACATTCCCCAGTATCGGCCACATGAGGCTCTGCGTGGGCCACTGCGGGCGCAGCCTGGCAAGCGTCTGGGGGATGCCCCACGCGAGTAGCGCCTGCCAGGGCAGCAGCAGGAACATACGCAGGTCCTGCAGTTGCCAAGGCGCCACGATCCAGTGTTCAAGCAGTTGGCCGCCGGTGACTGCCAACATTATCGACAACGCGCAGGCCAGGCCGCACACATGTACGCGCAGCCGGGAGGCAGGCTGTCGGTGCAAAAGCAGGTGGCTGACCAGTGCGGCGCTGATCAGAACCAGGACATAGTCGTTCATGCAAATGACGATAGCCGTGAATCGCCTGCGCTGTCCGGCAATGCGCAAGGAGGATGAAAAAGCCCCGGCGGTGAGGCCGGGGCTGAGGGGGGGTTACTTGATACGCTGGCCTGGCTTTGCGCCACTGTCAGGGCTGAGCAGGTAGATTTCTTCACCGCCAGGGCCTGCTGCCATGACCATGCCTTCGGAGACGCCAAAGCGCATTTTCCGTGGCTTGAGGTTGGCAACCATCATGGTCAGGCGGCCTTCGAGCCTGGATGGATCAGGGTAGGCCGACTTGATACCCGAGAACACATTGCGGCGTTCGTCACCGATGTCCAGGGTCAGTTGCAGCAGCTTGTCGGCACCCGGCACCGCTTCGGCCTTGACGATCAGCGCCACGCGCAGGTCGACGGCAGCGAAGGTGTCGAATTCGATCTCTGCCGACAGCGGGTCCTTGGCCAGTTCGCCATTGCCGGCCGGTGCCTGCGCCTGGCCTTCGGCTGCCAGCAGGTCTTCCTTGCTGGCGGCAATCATGGCTTCGACCTTGGCAGGTTCTATGCGGCTCATCAGGGGCTTGAACGGGTTGAGCTTGTGGCTTTCCAGGCGCGACAGGTGGTCGCTCCAGGCCAGTGGCGCGACATTCAGGAATGCCTCGGCGTCGGCAGCCAGCACCGGTAGTACCGGCTTGAGGAAGATCACCAGTTGGCGGAACAGGTTGATGCCCTGGGCACAGATCGCCTGCACTTCGTCCTGCTTGCCTTCCTGCTTGGCCAGCGACCAGGGGGCTTTGTCGGCGATCCAGGCATTGGCACGGTCAGCCAGGGCCATGATCTCGCGCATGGCGCGGCCAAAGTCGCGGGCCTCGTAGGCTTCGGCGATGCCCGGGGCAGCAGCCAGGAATGCCTCGGTCAGCTCCGGGGCTGCGTCGCCGGCAACCATCACGCCGTCATTGCCTTTGTGGATGAAGCCTGCGCAGCGGCTGGCGATGTTGACCACTTTGCCGACCAGGTCTGAGTTGACCTTTTGCACGAAGTCCTCAAGGTTCAGGTCGAGGTCATCGACGCCGCGCCCCAGCTTGGCTGCGTAGTAGTAACGCAGGTATTCGGGCTGCAGGTGATCCAGGTAGGTGCGGGCCTTGATGAAGGTGCCGCGCGATTTCGACATCTTCGCGCCGTTGACGGTCAGGTAGCCGTGCACGTTGACCGCTGTCGGCTTGCGCAGGCCCGCGCCTTCGAGCATGGCTGGCCAGAACAGGGCATGGAAGTTGACGATGTCCTTGCCGATGAAATGGTACAGCTCGGCCTTGGAGTCTTTGTTCCAGAACGCATCGAAGTCCAACTCTGGGCGGCGCGCGCACAGGTTCTTGAAGCTGGCCATGTAGCCGATCGGCGCATCCAGCCAGACGTAGAAGTACTTGCCAGGCTCGCCCGGGATCTCGAAACCGAAGTACGGCGCATCACGCGAGATGTCCCACTCTTGCAGCCCGGAGTCCAGCCATTCGGCGAGCTTGTTGGCCACCGCATCCTGCAAGGTGCCGCTGCGGGTCCACTGCTGCAGCATGGCCTGGAAGTCCGGCAGCTTGAAGAAGAAATGCTGCGAGTCGCGCAGCACCGGGGTGGCACCGGAGATGGCCGACTTGGGGTTTTTCAGTTCGGTCGGCGCGTAGGTGGCGCCGCATTTTTCACAGTTGTCGCCGTACTGGTCGTCAGCCGCACACTTTGGGCAGGTGCCCTTGATGAAACGGTCGGCCAGGAACATGCCCTTTTCAGGGTCGAAGTACTGGGTGACCGAACGGGTGGCAATGTGACCGGCGTCGCGCAGGCGCGAGTAGATCAGGCTGGACAGCTCGCGGTTTTCTTCACTGTGGGTGGAGTGGAAGTTGTCGAAATCCACCAGGAAGTCGGCAAAATCGCTGCTGTGCTCGGCCTGTACATTGGCAATCAGTTGCTCCGGCGTGATGCCTTCCTTTTCGGCGCGCAGCATGATGGCCGAACCGTGGGCGTCATCGGCGCAGACGTAGATGCACTGGTTGCCGCGCATCTTCTGAAAGCGAACCCACATATCCGTCTGGATGTACTCGAGCATATGGCCAAGGTGGATGGACCCATTGGCATAGGGCAGGGCGCTGGTGACGAGAATCTGACGTGGCTCGGACATGGTGGCTCGGCTACTTATCTGGCTCGGGGTAAATTGAAGGTGATCGGCCACTATAAAGGGCTGGCGAATATATTTCACCCCATGGACGCAACGGCTGACGATTGACGGGTTAGGATAGGCGCCTGTTCGATCAATCGTATGCCAATGGGAGCCTCCATGAGTGCCGTCACCCGTGCCGCCGTCGAAGGCGTGCTTCGTCAGTACACCGACCCTTATCTGAACCAGGACCCGGTCAGCGCCGGCTGTGTGCGTGCCATCGACATCCAGGGCGGGCAGGTCGCTGTGCAGCTGCAACTGGGGTATGCCGCCGGCTTGTTCAAAAATGGCTGGGCGCAGGTGCTGCAGACCGCAATCGAGAACCTAGACGGTGTCAGCTCGGCCCAGGTAACGATCGACTGCGTGGTCGCCGCGCACAAGGCGCAGGCCCAGGTGCCGGCCATGGCCAACGTCAAGAACGTCATTGCCGTGGCTTCGGGCAAAGGGGGCGTCGGCAAATCGACCACAGCCGCCAACCTGGCGCTGGCCCTGGCTCGCGAAGGTGCGAGGGTAGGCATTCTCGATGCGGATATCTATGGCCCCAGCCAAGGGGTGATGTTCGGCATCGCCGAAGGTACCCGCCCGCAGATCCGCGAGCAGAAATGGTTTGTACCGATCAAGGCGCACGGCGTGGAGGTCATGTCGATGGCGTTCCTCACCGATGACAACACGCCGATGGTCTGGCGTGGCCCGATGGTTTCCGGCGCGTTGCTGCAGCTGGTGACCCAGACAGCCTGGGATGGCCTCGATTACCTGGTGATCGACATGCCCCCGGGAACCGGTGATATCCAGCTGACCCTGGCGCAGAAGGTGCCGGTGGCAGGTTCAGTGATCGTCACCACGCCGCAGGACCTGGCGCTGCTGGATGCCAAGAAAGGTGTGGAGATGTTCCGCAAGGTCAACATCCCGGTGCTTGGCGTGGTGGAGAACATGGCTGTGCACATCTGCTCGAACTGCGGCCATGCCGAACACTTGTTCGGTGAAGGTGGCGGCGAGAAGCTGGCCGCGCAGTATGGTGTCGAGCTATTGGCTTCGCTGCCCTTGTCGATGCTGATCCGTGAGCAGGCTGACAGCGGCAAGCCGACGGCGATTGCCGAGCCGGAAAGCCAGATCGCCATGGTCTACCAGGAGCTCGCCCGTCAGGTGGGTGCGCGGATCGTGCTGCAGGAAGCGGCAGCACCGGCGATGCCGAGCATTACCATCAGCGAGGATTGAATAAGCGGGGGAGCCTGCGCAGCCTGCATGTTGGCGATGATGCAGCTCCACGGGCGACATGCCCCGCCGCATGAAATGCCGGGGCCGCTTTGCGGCCCTTTACGACCGGTCCGGCGCCCCGGCAAGGCAGCCCTTGCAAACGGCCATAAAAAAACCCGCCAGAAGGCGGGTTTTTTTGAAAGCGAGGAAGCTAAATCGACTTAGGCGATTTGAACTTCTTCAGCCTGCATGCCTTTCTGGCCGCGGGTAGCGACGAAAGTAACAGCCTGGCCTTCTTTCAGGGTTTTGAAGCCGTCAGCTTGGATGGCTTTGAAGTGTACGAACAGATCGTCACCCGACTGAGGGGTGATGAAGCCGTAGCCTTTCTCGTCGTTGAACCACTTAACAGTACCGTTTTGACGGTTGGACATTTTTCTGTCTCCTTGGACAAAGTTGATAACGGTCAGGAAAAACCCTGCCCGGGACTGAGCGCAAAGAGAGCAGAAAATTCAGCGTTGGGCCGATCAGGATCGTGCATCAAACTAGAGATTCTCGGTGTCACGTGCAGCACAGTGGTGTCACCTTAACCCACTTTCCGCAACCTGCCAATCACCAAGATGGCCTTTGATGAAATTCAGATCGGCGGCGGGCGCCAAGCCCCATCTGACGCGGGATGTGGTATGGAACTTTAACCTGAGCGCCGGGACCGGTAATATGCGCTTCTCGTTTTTTCACCTCGCAACTCTCAGGACACCCCCGCCATGAGCATCAAATCGGACAAGTGGATTCGCCGCATGGCGCAGGAACACGGCATGATCGAACCGTTCGTCGAGCGCCAGGTGCGCGGCGAGCACGACAGCCGGGTGATCTCGTTCGGCGTCTCCAGCTACGGTTACGACGTGCGTTGCGCCGACGAATTCAAGGTGTTCACCAACATCAATTCGGCCACCGTCGACCCGAAAAACTTTGACGCCGGCAGCTTCGTCGACGTCAAGAGCGATGTCTGCATCATCCCGCCGAACTCCTTTGCCCTGGCCCGCACCGTCGAATACTTCCGCATTCCGCGCAACGTCCTGACCATCTGCCTGGGCAAGAGCACCTATGCCCGTTGCGGCATCATCGTCAACGTCACTCCGCTCGAGCCAGAGTGGGAAGGCCACGTGACGCTGGAGTTCTCCAACACCACCACCTTGCCGGCCAAGATCTACGCCAACGAAGGCGTGGCGCAGATGCTTTTCCTCGAATCCGATGAAGAATGCGAAGTGTCGTACAAAGACCGTGGTGGCAAGTATCAGGGCCAGCGCGGCGTCACCCTGCCACGCACCTGAGCCGACGAGCGCGGGGAATTAGTTTTCGCTCGGGTACTCCAAGCTAATGAACAGTGCCGCCATGCATGATGCGTGGCGGCCCTCGTCAGGAGTTGCCCATGAAACTCGATCCCGTAATCAGTGCGAAGCTGGCTGTGCTGCAGCCCAACCAGATCGGCTTGCTGGCATGGTCCCTGCTGGCCCATCCTGCCCCGATGCATCTGGGCGGCGTACCCGGTCAGCCCGACCCGGATACCCCGCAACCGGCCCAACCTGGCGACACGCCGCCCATGGAGCCGGGTGAGCCAACCCTGCCCGACGAACCTCCACCTGCGCCGGTGGCATGAACGCTCGATGAGATCAGACTTGCAGGGCCCAGACTTGATCTGTGCCCGCAAGGTAGATGCGACTCCCTAGGCCGGGCTCGACAGTCCATCCCCCGGTGAATTCACCGAACGCCGGTAGCAGGCTGACCTGCTGGTCCATCAGGAAGCAGGGCAGCCTGAGCCGCTGACGAGCGCGCCCGCGCAAGACGAATACCGGATGCACATGGCCGCACAGCACCGGGTGATCAGGGTGTGCGACCGGTTCGTGCTGGAGCGCGAACGGTGCCAGTAGCCAAGGTTCTTCCTCCACTTCAATGTCCAGCTGGGCTGGTGGATCGCCGGCATGGCGGTCATGGTTGCCGAGTACCAGCACGATGCGCAAACCGCAGTGCTGTTCTCTCCAGGCCTGTAACTGAGCCATCGTTGCAGGCGCGTGCGCCGTTCGGGCGTGCAGGAAGTCGCCAAGAATGATCAATTGTTCGCACTCACAGGCTGCCAGCAGAGCGTCCAGGCGCTTGAGCGTGGTTTGGGTGGTACCGCGCGGCACGGGTTGATGCAGCGCGCGGTAACTGGCGGCTTTGCCGATATGCACGTCAGCGACCAGCAACGCTCGCCGGGCAGGCCAATAGAGCGCGCGGTCCGGCATCAACCACAGTGTTTGCCCGCAATGCTCGATGACCAGGTGCGTACTCATGCCTTCCTGCTCGCTGCTTGTTCAAGGTCCGCGACCATGCGCGCAATGCGATCGGCCAGTTTCTCTGTGGTCAGGGTCTCACGCATGCCTTCGACCAGTAACGTGAAAGCCAGTGGCCCGGGCCGTTGCAATTCACGCACATCCAGGCGCAGCTTGCTCATCCTGGCCAATTGACCTTGCAAGCGTTCGATCTCCAGTTCCTCACGCAGCACCTCATCCCGCGCCTGGCCAAGCAGCAGGTTATCGGCGTCATGCTTGCGAAACACCTCGTAGAACAGCCCGCTGGAAGCCTGGATCTGCCGGGTGCTTTTCTGCGCGCCTGGGTATCCGCCGAACACCAGCCCGGAGATCTGGGCGATTTCGCGAAAACGCCGCAAGGCCATTTCACTGGCGTTCAGGCTAGCCAGTACATCGTCCAGCAAGTGCTCGGTGGACATCGCTGCGGGCAGGTGGCCTGCCCAGTCCACAGGGGCCGGGCTAAGCAGTTCGAAGCCGTAGTCGCTGACGGCAATGGATACCGATAGCGGTTGGTTGCGGCTGACTCGCCAGGCAATCAGGTTGGCCAGACCAAGGTTGGCCATGCGGCCGGCAAACGGGTAGACAAACAGGTGCGAGCCTTGGCGTGTGGCAAGGGTTTCGGCCAGCAGCGTCTGCGTGGTAGGCAAGGCCGACCACTGGCCTTGGAGTGCGAGCAAGGGCCGCACCGTGCGCATTTCTGGATCATCGAAATGGCCGCGGGCTGCGGCGTCGAGTTTCTCCACCAGGGCATCGGCCAGTTCGCTGGACAGCGGCATGCGCCCGCCATTCCAGCGGGCTACGGCGGCTTTACGGGCGGTGCTGCGGCGTACATAAGCGGTCATGTTCTCCACCCTCACAAGCTCGAGTATCCGCCCGGCGAACACCAGGGTATCGCCTGGACGCAGGCGGGCGATGAAGGCTTCCTCGACACTGCCCAGATGCTTTCCGCCGCCGCCTTTGCTCCAATACTTGAGCTGCAGGCTGGCGTCGCTGACGATGGTGCCGATGCCCATGCGGTGGCGCCGCGCCAGGCGCTCGCTGACGACCCGCCATACGCCATCGCTGTGGGCCTCGACGCGCTGGTAATCGGGGTAGGCACTGAGCGAGCTGCCGCCGTGGCAGACGAAGTCCAGTGCCCACTGCCACTGGCTGTCGCGCAGATCGCAAAAAGCCCAGGTGCTACGTACCTCGGCGAGTAGCTCAGCGGGGCGAAAGCCGCAGCCCAACGCCATGCTGACCAGGTGCTGAACCAGTACATCCATGCACAGGCGCGGGGAGCGACGGGCCTCGATATGGCCCGCCGCAAGTGCACTGCGAGCGGCTGCGGCCTCGACCAGCTCCAGGCTGTGAGTCGGCACCAGGGTGACCCGCGACTGGCGCCCCGGGGCGTGCCCGGAGCGCCCGGCCCGTTGCATCAGGCGGGCGACGCCTTTGGCCGAGCCAATTTGCAACACCCGTTCCACGGGCAGAAAGTCCACACCCAGGTCCAGGCTGGAGGTACAGATCACTGCCTTGAGCGTGCCCTGCTTGAGGCTCAGTTCCACCCAGTCGCGGGTAGCGCGGGCCAGCGAGGCGTGGTGCAGGGCAATTTGCCCGGCCCAGTCGGGACGGGCGTCAAGCAGGGCCTGGTACCACAGTTCGGCTTGGGCACGGGTGTTGGTGAAAACCAGGCTGCTGGCGCTGCTGTCGAGCTCCCGGGCAACCTGAGCGAGCATCTTCAGGCCCATGTGCCCGGCCCAGGGAAAGCGTTCGATGGCCTCGGGCAGGAGTGTGTCGACGACCAGGCGCTTGTCCTGGCGGCCCTTTATCAGCTGGCCACCCTTTGGCACCAGTACCTCGAGCGCATGCGGCAGGTTGCCCAGGGTGGCAGACAGCCCCCAGGTCACCAGTTGCGGATGCCAGCGACGCAAGCGTGCCAGGGCCAATTGCAGCTGTACGCCGCGTTTGTTCCCGAGCAGTTCGTGCCATTCATCCACCACCACCATGCGCAGGCTGGCGAAATCATCGCAGGCATTCGCACGCGTCAATAGCAGGGTCAGGCTCTCGGGTGTGGTGATCAATGTACTCGGCAGGCGTCGGGCCTGGCGGGCGCGCTCGGCGCTGCCAGTGTCGCCGCTGCGCACGCCGACACTCCAGTTCAGGCCAAGGTCGTCCAGCGGCGCTTGCAATGCGCGTGCGGTATCGGCCGCCAGCGCGCGCATCGGGGTAATCCACACGACCTGCAATGGCGCCGGCTGACGCCCTGCGCGCGGCTTGGCGAAGGTGCGCAGTGCCGCCAGCCAGAGGGCGTAGGTCTTGCCGGCGCCGGTACTGGCATGCAGCAGCCCCGACTCGCCACGGCCGACTGCGGCCCAGGCTTGGCGCTGGAAGGCGAAGGGCTTCCAGCCGCGCATGCGAAACCAGGCATTGGCAATGTCGGGAGGGCTTGGCATGGGGCCGTCGGGTCCTTCGAAGGTTGTGCTTCTACTGACCACCGGCCCGGCGGTTTGGTTTTACCGGGTCAGTTGGCCAGCAGGTAGCCGCTGCGACACACCTGTTCACCGGCGACATGTGCGATGACCATGCCCGTCGTGGCCATGCGCCGAACGCTGCGGGCATACAGCAGGCCAGGCTGGCGGTTGTGCACGGCAGTCACCCGGTCGCTGAGCGGGTCGATGACTTCAGCGACCAGTTGCCCGGCTTCCAGATACTGACCGGGGCGGGCGTGATACACCAGCAGCCCGCCCAGCGGGGCCGATATCGGCTCGACGGCGGCCAACGGGGTCGCAGCCCGGGGCAGGGGTGGCAAGGGCACTGCAGGGCCTTCGATGACTCCGGCGTGAATCAGGTAATCGAGGATCGCCTGGCAGTCATGGCTGGCCAGGTCATGGCTGACATCGGCCTGGCCGCGCAACTCGACAGTTACCGACACGCTACCCAAAGGGATCGGGAAACGCTTGCCGAAGCGTTGCTGCAACTGCCACCAGACCAGGCTGAAGCATTCGTCGAACGACTGCCCGCCGGAGTCGGTGGCCAGCAAACTGGCCTGCGCACCCAGGTAGCGAGCCAGCGGCTCGACCTGAGGCCAGGCTTCCGGGGTGGTGTAGAGGTGTTCTACCGCCTCGAAGTCGCAGTGCAGGTCCAGGACCAGGTCGGCATCGCAGGCCAGCCGCTGCAGGGTCAGGCGCTGGGACTGCAGGGGGGTGTGTGCCGGGTGTGCATCCAGGCCACGGCGCAGGTACTCACGAATCAAGGCAAGGTTGTGGTCGGCGTCCTGGGTCAGATGGCCCTCCACCTGGTCGCCAATGCTGTCGGAAAGGTCGACGAAGTTGCGGTTGAAGTTCTCGCCGCTCTGTAATTCGAAACGACCCAGTGGTGCGTCCAGCATCACTTGCTCCAGGCCTACCGGGTTGGCCACCGGCACCAGGACGATTTCGCGGCGCAGGCGCCCTTGCTGCTCCAGTTCGGCCAGGCGACGCTTGAGGTGCCAGGCGACCAGCATGCCGGGCAACTCATCGGCATGCAGCGAGGCCTGTATGTACACCTTGGCGCCACCGCGCGGGCCGAAGTGGAAGCTGTGGAGTTGGCGAATGATGCCCGGTACGGGCGAGAGCAGGTCGTGTGTCGAATGGTGCATGGTGGTCCTGGCTGCGTGGCGAAAACGGTCTGCGACACGGGTCGGCACAAAGATAGAAGCATAATTTTAGCCAGTATGCTTCACCGTGCTGCCTTCTTCAGGCCAGCAGTGCCTGCAGGGTTGCCAGGTCATCGGCCTCCTCCACAGGTTTATCCAGGCGCCAGCGCAGCATGCGCGGAAAGCGCACGGCTATACCGCTCTTGTGCCGTTTTGACAGGGCGATGCCCTCGAACCCCAGTTCGAACACCAGGGTTGGCTTGACGCTGCGCACCGGTCCGAAGGTCTCTACCGTGGTCTTGCGAATAATTGCATCGACCTTGCGCATTTCTTCATCGCTCAGGCCCGAGTAGGCCTTGGCAAAAGGTACCAAGGCACGCTCGGGGTCGCCGGGTGGCCCGCTCCAGACCGCGAAGGTGTAGTCACTGTACAGGCTGGCACGCCGGCCGTGGCCGCGCTGGGCATAGATCAGCACGGCATCTACGCTGAACGGGTCGATCTTCCACTTCCACCACACCCCCATGTCCTTGGTCCGGCCCACCCCGTACAACGCATCGCGCTGTTTGAGCATCAGGCCCTCGACGCCCAGGCTGCGCGATCGTTCGCGCTGGATGGCAAGCGCGTGCCAAGTCTGCCCTTCGAGCAGAGGCGAAAGCAGTACCGGGGCCAAGGGATAGCTTTCCACGACACGCTGCAATTGCTGGCGGCGCTCATGTTGGGGGCGGCTACGCCAGTCCTCGCCTTGCCATTCCAGCAAATCGTACGCCTGCAATACCACCGGCGCATCGGCCAGCAGCTTCTTGCCCAGCGTCTTGCGGCCAATGCGCTGCTGCAGTAGTGCGAAAGGTTGCACGGCCAGTGCCTGGTCGTTGCCCGAATCAGGCTTCCAGACCAGGATCTCACCGTCGAGCACGACGCCGTCGGGAAGGCTCTGCGCCAGGCTGTGCAGCTCCGGGAAGCGGTCGGTGACCAGTTCTTCGCCGCGTGACCACACCCACACCTGGCCATCGCGCTTGACCACTTGTGCGCGGATGCCATCCCACTTCCACTCGATCTGCCAGGCGCTGGGCGGGCCGAGCAGGGCGTCGAACTGTTCGATGGGGGCCTGCAGGGCATGCGCCAGGAAGAACGGGTATGGTTGGCCACCACGTTGGCTATGTTCGTCGGCCGATTCAGCGGCGATCAGCTTGTGGTAACTGTTGGCTGTCGGGCGATGGCTGATGTCGGTATAGCCCACCAGGCGCTGAGCTATGCGTTTGGCATCCAGCCCCGCCAGCTGCGCCAGTGCCCGGGTGACCAGCAGCTTGGACACGCCCACGCGAAAGCTGCCAGTGATCAGCTTCAGGCACAGCATCAGGCTGGGGCGATCCAACTGTGCCCACAGTGGCGGCAGGCGCTGCTGGACCTCTTCGGCGGGCAGCCCACGCAGTGGCAGCAGATGGGCTTCGACCCAATGGGCCAGCCCGCTCTCGCTACCTTGCTGGTTTTCAGGCAGCAACAAAGAGATGGTTTCCGCCAGGTCGCCCACGGCCTGATAGCTTTCTTCGAACAACCAGCCCGGCAGCCCGGCCAATGCCGTTGCCAGCTCGCGCAGCACCCGGGTGGGCACCAACTGCCGTGGCCGGCCACCGGACAGAAAATAGACAGCCCAGGCGGCGTCCTCGGCGGGGGCTGCGGCAAAGTAGTCGCGCAACGCTTGCAGTTTGGCATTGCTGGAGGTGGTGGCATCCAGGCACAGGTAGAGCTGGGCAAAGGCCTTCATGCCTCAGCTTCCATTGCTGGAGCGTCGTCCTCGTCACCGTACTCGGTAACGAACGCTCGGGCATCGAGGCCACGTTCGCTGAGGTAGCGTACCAGCACGTTGACCGAGCCGTGGGTGACCATAACCCGCTCGGCGCCGGTCTGTTCGATGGCCCATAGCAGCCCAGGCCAGTCTGCGTGGTCGGAGAGTACGAAACCGCGGTCTACGCCGCGCCGGCGTCGCGTGCCGCGCAGCAGCATCCAGCCACTGGCGAAGGCATCGCTGTAATCACCGAAGCGACGCATCCAACTGCTGCCGGCGGCAGAGGGGGGCGCCAACACGATGGCCTGGCGCATGAGCGGGTCATTACGGGGAATATCACCGGCATACAGGGTTTGTGGCAGGTGTACACCGCCCTCTCGGTATACCTGGTTCAGCGGCTCTACTGCGCCATGTACCAGGATCGGCCCGATGCTCGGATCCAGGCCATGGAGGATTCGTTGAGCCTTGCCGAACGCATAGCAGAACAGCACGCTGGCCTTGCCCTGCTCGCGATTGGCCCGCCACCATTCATTCACCCCCGCTAATACCTGTGCCTGGCTGGGCCAGCGGTAGATGGGCAGGCCGAAGGTCGACTCGGTGATGAATGTGTGACAGCGCACCGGCTCGAACGGAGCACAGGTGCCATCCGGCTCGACTTTGTAGTCCCCGGAGGCAACCCAGACTTCGCCGTCATGTTCCAGGCGCACCTGTGCCGAGCCCAGTACGTGCCCGGCCGGGTGCAGGCTCAGGGTGACGCCGTGGTGGCGGATACGCTCGCCGTAGGGCAGGGCCAGTAGGTCGATATCCTGGCCCAGGCGGCTGCGCAGTATGCCGGCCCCTGGGGCTGCGGTCAGGTAATGAGTGTTGCCACGACGGGCATGATCGCCATGGCCGTGGGTGATGATGGCGCGCTCCACGGGCCGCCAAGGGTCGATGTAAAAATCACCGGGCGGGCAGTAAAGGCCTTCGGGGCGGGCGATGACGAGGTCCATGGCGATGCCTGGCAAGAGGGCTTACAGGCTCAGAGCATCAGCGGGGCGTGGAAGTTCGCGTGGTGTTGGCAGCCAGCCCTGCACGTCAGGGCTGGCTGCGGGCTATTCAGCGCAGGGCCATTTTCCAGGCCGCGCCTTTGGTCTGCGCCACGCTGATTTTTTCGGCGTAGGCGATGTTCTTGATGAAGCCGCCATGCACCAGCCGTGGGGAGGTATGGAAGTAGTCCCAGGTGGTGGTGCCGTCATGGCTCTGCAGGTCTTGACTGTCGTAAGGGATTTCGAGGGTGACTGGCGACGCGGTTGCTGGCGTCGAGAAATCGCCGTCGATCATGCTGTAGCCTGCCTTGTCGTTACCGGCCCACAGCTGAATGTCAATGGTGCTGCCCTCCGGTACGGCCAGCGATGCAGGCCAGGACACTTCGATCGTGAGGGTTTCTTTGCTCATGCTGAACATCCTTTTTTGATGGGTTGACCGCACTCGCTGTCTGAACGAGCGCGGCAAGAAAGGATGCTAAGCACCGAGGCTTGAGGGATACAGATGGAAACGCTGGGCCTATCGGCCTGGCACCAGGGTCAGCCGCTGGTTGCCATAGGCCCGGGCAAAATGCTGCGGCTGTATTGGCAGGCTCATGAACCGGCCCTTGAACCAGGCATCGAGCCCATCGCTGAAATGGGCACTGGCCGGGTTACCGGATTGTCCGGTGCTGGTCAGTACCTGTAGTGGTTCTGCCTGGCCAAAGTCGACGATCATGCGTGCCGAGGCCGGCAGGCGGGTGTCGAAATCGCTGCCCCACGCATAAGGCGTCAGGGCCAGGGTGCTGAAGTCACCGCCAGCCGCCTGTGGCGATCGGCTGAGCGCATCGCCCAGGCCGTGGTAAGCAGGGGCAGGCCAGCGATATTGGTGCAATTTGCCCCATTGCCAGGCGCGGCGGTCGGCACCCAGCTGGGCTGTACCTGCATCCACGGCAGCGGCCAGGCTGCGGGCCAGGATGGCCGGTTTGTCTTCCTTCTGCGCCGTGGTGCGATCATCCCAGAACGGGCTGTCTTCGCGGCCAAGCAGGTGGTCGGCCTGGGCCGAGTAGGACAGGCGCGCATTGCTGACGAACGCCTGCCAGGCAGTGCCGGATTGCGGGCCGAGGTCGTCGAGGAAGGTCTGGAGCGCCACTTCCTGTAGGAACAGCTCATACAGCGCGGCATCCGCTGATACCGGGCTCAGGCGACCATCGAACGCCTTGAGGCGGGCCAGCGCGTCGCGGGCCTTGTCGCGCTGGGCGGCTGGCAGAGCGTCGATCGCTTGCTTGAGCGGTTGGGCCATGCCAGGGGCGTCGAACATCTGCTTGAGCTTGTCGGCCAGCAGCGTCTGCTGGTCGTTTTGCAGGGCCATCAGGCTGCGGCTGTCGTGACGGCCATTGCCGGCCAGCTGGCCCAGGCGCTCGGCGCGTTCGGGGTAATACCAGGTGTTGGACAGCTGCATGCCGTAGCCGCGTGGCAAGCTGCGCTGGTTGGCATGGGCGATCCAGCCGGCCGGCGGGTCCTGGTCGTAGGGGTGCAGCATCGGGTCGGCGTAACCGTCCCAGTCGTAGCGACCCTCCCAGCCCGGAGATGGCAGCAGGCCCTGGCCCTCACGGCGGTTCGGGTAGCGGCCGCTGACTTGCCAGCCAATGTGCTCAGGTTCGGCAAACACGAAGTTGAGTGCGGCAGCCGCCACCTCGCGGGTGCTGTCAAACGCGCGTTCCACGGTTTGCGCTCGGGTCAGGTCGAACAGCGCATCCAGGCTGCGATCACCCTTGGGCTGCGGCAAGTTAAGGGCCAGCCCAAGGCTGGGGCTGCCGGTCTGGGCGAGCAGGGTACCGTGGCGGGTGTCGTACATCACTTCGCGCAGCGGGCGTTGGCCACGGACGAAGAAGGTTTCGCTGCGTGCGCGAGCGGGCAACCACTTGCCGTCGGCCAGGTAGCTGACCTGGCTGCCCTGATGGCGCAGCCGTTCCAGGTACAGGTCCTGGTTGTCGGCCATCACCGCGCTGCTGCTCCAGGCCAGCTTGCCGTTGTAGCCGGCCAGGACGATGGGCAGGCCCGGCAACGACAGGCCTGCAACCTGGTACTTGCCGGTGTGGATCTGCACCGGGCTCAGGGCCCAGGCTGCGCGGCTGTCGCTTGCCAACAGGCTTTTTCCGCTGCGGCTGCGTTGCGGGCCCAGGGCCAGGTTGGCCGAGCCCGGGCTGCCGAGCAGGTTCAGGTCGGCGAGCTTCTGGCTGGCGGCTGCCAGCGCAGCCAGGCCCGGTAGTTGGCTGCTCAGGTTCAGACCCTTCAGCTTGTCTGCCTCAGCTTCAGCCAGGGGTTCGTCTGGCGCGCCAGGCAGCAGCCAAGGCAGCTTATCGCTGCCGACCTTTTGCGCCAGGGTCAGGGCGCTGAGTTCTTCCTGCAGGTTCACCGACTGGCTGAAGGCATACAGGCTGAAGATCAGCGCCGAATCCTCGGGCTTCCAGTATTCCGGGCGGTAGCCGCTGCTGGCGAGGTTGGCCGGCAGTTTGTCGCGGTAGCGGAACAGGTAGGCATTGACCCCGCGGGCGTAGACTTCGAAGAAGCGCTTGAGCCGGGGCGAAGCATCGGCGTACAGCTGGGTGGCGTTGTGCTTGAGGTTGGCAGCGCGCATCAGGCGGTCGATGTCCAGCGCCTCGCTTCCGGCCAGTTCCGCCAGGCGGCCTTGGGCCAGCAGGCGCATGGCGAGCATTTGCCCGATACGGTCGCCGGCGTGGACGTAGCCGAGGCTGAACAGTGCATCATGGAAGCTGCTGCTTTCGATCAGCGGTGCGCCCATGGCGTTGCGGCGCACCGAAACATTCTGCGCCAGGCCTTTGAGCGGCTGCACGCCGGTGGTCGGTGGCACACTGTCCTGATAGCCGCCCATCTGGCAACCGGCAAGCCCGAGCATGCCGAGCAGCGTGGCAGCGGTGGCGAACCGTGGGCGGAAGGGAGGAAGGACGGGGGCGGCCATGACAAGGGCTCCTGCAAGGCGTGGCGGGGTTCGAATGGCGCTAAGGTAGTGAGCGCGCAGGCGCCGTGCAAGGTGCGGTGAAGCTTTATTTACCAGCGGTCGGTAGCTTCAAGCTGCATGAGGTGCGGGCCTGCATTTTCCTGCAACTTGAAGCTTGCCGCTTTAAGGCTTGATCAGGCCCCGTGGCACTTCTTGAATTTCTTTTCGCTGCCGCACGGGCACGGGTCGTTGCGGCCGACGTCCTTCAATGCATTGCGAACCGGCTCCTGATGGCCGTGATTGCAATGCGGGCCGTGCACATGGCCGTGGTCGTGATCGTGGTGATGATCGTGTCCGTGGTTGCAGTCGGGGCCATGAACATGGGGTTGTTGGGTCATTGCAGGGTTACTCCGGTAAGAAATCACCGGGGATTATCTCACCACTGCGCGATAAGTGCAGGTCCCGGTGGATGATCAGCCCGGTCTCGAGTTCGCCTTGCAAGCGGTAGTGCAGCGGCTGCTCGCTCTTGAGCAGTTTGGCCAACGGCTTGAGCTGGCGCCACAGATTGGTCCGCGCAGTGATCTTGAAGGTGCGCCGGGCATGCCCACCGACACTGCGCCAGACACTGGCCTGATCCTCAACCAGCATCAGGTCGTTGAGCCAGACCGAATAAGCCAGGTTACGAATGAACAGGCGGCTGTCATTGGGGTTGTCGACACGCAGGTGCAAGACGAACTCCTGCTCCAGCAAGCGCGCCTTGACTGTCTCGACCCTGACCAGGTGCACCTGCGGGTCGCGCCAGTCATCGTCACCCCATATCGCGCAACCCGCCGGCAACGTCAGCAGAGCGCTGAGCAGGAACAGGCGGGCCAGGGCGATCACGCTCAGTTACCGACGTAGCCGGCGCAGCATTTCTTGAATTTCTGCCCGCTGTTGCAGGGGCAGGGGTCATTGCGGCCAGCCTTGAGCTCAACGGTCGGGTCGATGAAGTACCAGCGCCCGTCATGCTGCACGAAGGCGGAGCGCTCGCGGTGCTGGTGATCACCCTCCAGATCGTGCCAGCGCGCCGTGAACGTGACAAAGGCATGCTCAGGCTGGCCTCCGAGCACCTCGGCGTTCTCCACCTCCAGGCCAAGCCAGGTGCTCTGGGCGCTCCAGGCCGCAATCGCGTTGCGATCCAGACCCGTCTGCTGGGCTGGCAAGGTGGTGCCTACCAGGTAATCGATCAGGCCGAGCACGTAGGCGCTGTAGCGCGAGCGCATCAGTGCCTGGGCATCCGGTGCCGGGGTGCCGGCGTGGTAGTGCCCGCAGCAGGCGTCCAGCAGGTTACCGCTGCCACAGGGGCAAACCGAGACACTCATTGATCACCACCAGTACTTGCCGAAGTTTTCAGGGTTGGCCCAGAACCTGGCGTTGAGCCAGTCGGGGACCTGCTTGTAGTCATGTAGATCATAGGTGAACAGGCTCAAGACCTGCTCGTCGCGTCGGAATTTCTCGCTGGCCGACAGGGCCAGGGCAAAAAAGTCGGTTTCCTGCCAGCCGCAGGCGTGCAGATCGGCCAGCACGGCGACACGGCTGGCGTTGAGGTTGCGGATGCCACCCAGCAGTTCCAGGCCAGCGCGTTTGGGCAAATGTTCCAGGCAGTCCACCAGCAATGCCAGGTCGAAGCGTTGTGCGGCAACATGCGCTGCAAGCGCGCCTGGCTGGCACGTCTCGATCGTCACCTGCGGATGTGCCTGGGCAAACGCCTCCAGGGCAGGAAAACGCGTGCCTACCAGCAGCAGACGTTGCGGGGTGAAGCGCTCCAGCAGGGCCGCCAGGGCCTGCTGGGGTGTGCGTTGGGAAAAACCGTCGGTCATTGCCAATCCTCGTTCAGGTCTTCCAAGACTAACGGGCTGTCGGCCGTGGGCAAAGCACCGTATGACCCTGTCGTGGCTTATTGCTGGCAGGGATGAGATGCGCGGTCTTTACTCCCATGGATCGGCCTTATGCCGATTCCCCTAGGAGAAGCTACGAAATGAGCATAGTACGCACAGCGATACCCCTGGTACTGCTCACCAGTGTGTTGACTGGTTGTGCAGGTTTGCAAAAAACCGACTGGCCGAAGTGTGCTGCCGTCGGGGGTGTGGGCGGCGCTGCCCTGGGCGCCATCGAAAGCTCCAGCTGGGCTGGCTGGGGTGCGTTGCTGGGCGGTGGCCTGGCAGCTGGCTACTGCTGGGCCAACGGCGATGGTGACGAGGATGGCGATGGTGTGCCGGACAGCCGTGACAAGTGCCCAGGTACTCCGCGTGGTGTGCAGGTCGACGCCAATGGCTGCCCGCCAGAGCCGGCGCCTGTGGTCGAGGAAGTCGTGGTACAGAAGGAAGAAGTCATCGTCATCCGTGACGTGCACTTCGAGTTCGACTCTGCGCGCCTGACGGCGGCCGACAAGGAACGCCTGAACACCATTTCCACACGCCTGAAGCAGGAAGCGCCGAGCGCTCGTCTGAGCGTCACCGGCCACACCGACAGCGTGGGCTCCGACAGTTACAACCAGAACCTGTCCGAGCGCCGTGCCCACTCGGTGACCGATTACCTGGTCGAGAGTGGTGTGCCACGCGCCAGCTTCGTGTCGGTGGTCGGTGCCGGCGAAACCCAGCCTGTAGCGGACAACGCCACAGCTGATGGGCGTTCGATGAACCGTCGCACCGAGATCAAGATCGAGCGCTGACGGCGTGCGCCCGCGCCTTGAGAAGTGGCGCGGGCGCGTCTTTACTCCTGTAGGCCGGTTGCGGCCAACGACACAGGAGCATTCATCATGAGTGTCATGTCAAAGGCGGCGCTGCCGTTGCTGGTGGTTTCCAGTCTGCTGGCAGGCTGCGCCACCCACAGTGACGGCAGTGCGCCCCTCAATCAACGGACCTGGCCCATCTGCAGCCTGCTCGGTGGGCTGGCCGGCGGTGGCCTGGGCGCTATCGAAAGCTCGAGCTGGGCTGCAGGCGCTGGCGCCCTGGGTGCGATCGCCGGCGGCCTGATCTGTTACGCCCAGGATGGGGACGAAGATGAGGATGGCGTCTTCGATCGCCGTGACCGTTGCCCTGACACGCCTGCCGGCACGGCGGTCGACCACATGGGCTGCCCGCTGCCGCAGTATCCGCCCAGCCAACCTGCACCTGAGCCCCAGCCAGAGGTGATCTCCCTCGACGATCAGGGCCAGGTGATGTTCGCATTCGACTCTGCCGACTTGACGGTGGGCAGCCAGCAACGGCTGCAAAGCCTGTTGCCCAGGCTCAGCGAGTTGGGTGTATCGCGGATCAAGGTGGTTGGCCATACCGACAATGTCGGGTCTGACAGTTACAACCAGGCACTCTCTGAGCGGCGCGCGGCCAGCGTCGCACAGTATTTGATCAGCCAGGGCCTGGCACCGCAGAAGGTAACGAGCGAAGGGCGCGGGGCTAGCGAGCCGGTGGCAGAAAACGACACCGAACAAGGCCGTGCGCAAAACCGGCGGGTGGACCTGCACCTGAACTGAGCAGCGATGGGAGCGGCAGATGAAATTCATTCTGGGCGTGGGTAAAACCCTGACCATCGCTTTCTGGGGCGTGGTGCTGTTCAACCAGATGCTGCCACAGCCGCTGCCGTTCAATCTGTTGATCAATGCCGCAGGCATCGCCTTGCTGGGGCTGCACGTTCTGGAAGTGCTGTTCTTCAACGGCAGCTTGCGTGGGCGCAGCCACCGCTGGTTCGATCGTTTGCAGATACTGCTGACGGGCATTTTCCACGTGATGTCCATACCGCGGCAGGCAGAGCTGACGCGCCGTGGCTGACCACGGCGCTGCCTCGCTATGTCGGTAGCCGCGAACTGGCCACCGCCACCACCGCCAGCCCCAGCAGGAGGTTGGCCCCGACCATGCGCCGGATCCGGCCCAGTGCCGCAGCACCTGCGGCCCAGTCTTCGGCCTGCACGGCAGCCTTCAGCTCAGGCAGCAACAGCGCCTGGATACGCATGAACAGCGCGAACATGGCGATCCCGCCCCCCATCATCACCTGTACATACCGGGGGGCTGTCTCGAAACCGTTGAAGCGCATGTGCAACATGCCGATACCACTTATCGCCAGAATGGCTACCGCCAGCCAGACCCATCTGAAGAAACGTCGGAAAACTTCCACCCAGAGCCGAAGCCGGGCTGGCCCCTCAAGGGCTGCAACCGTTGCCGGGCGCAGCACCAGCCAGGCGAAGAACATGCCGCCGACCCACACAAGGGCGGCCAGGACATGCAGTGTGTAGGGGAGGGCAAAGGCAAGCATCCGGATCTCCATGCGGCACAATGGGCAATAGCGGGGTATGATAGCCGCCCCATGCGAAACACTGAAAATATATCCAGCCCTTCGGGCGCCTGCAGACCATGATCAGCAACGAACTCAAAGCCACCATCCAGGGCGCCTACTCGCGTTTTCTCGAAGCCAAGAGCCTCAAGCCGCGTTATGGCCAGCGCCTGATGATCGCCGAAGTGGCCAAGGTACTCGGCGACATCGCCTGCGACGACGAAGGCCGCCGCGCGGGCGAGCCTGCCGTGGTCGCGGTCGAGGCGGGTACCGGTACCGGCAAGACGGTCGCCTATAGCCTGGCCGCAATCCCGGCCGCCAAGGCGGCTGGCAAGCGCCTGGTGATCGCCACCGCGACCGTGGCCCTGCAGGAGCAGATCGTCTTCAAGGACCTGCCCGACCTCATGCGCAGCAGCGGCCTGAACTTCAGCTTCGCCCTGGCCAAGGGCCGCGGCCGCTACCTGTGCCTGTCCAAGCTCGACATCCTGCTGCAGGAGGGCCATGCGCAATCGGCCACTGCCCAGTTGTTCGAGGAAGAGGGCTTTCACATCGAGGTCGACGAGCGCAGCCAGAAGCTGTTCAACAGCATGATCGAGAAGCTCGCCGGCAATCGTTGGGACGGCGACCGTGACAGCTGGCCCGAGGCCCTGGAAGACCAGGACTGGGCGCGGCTGACCACCGACCACAGCCAATGTACCGGCCGCCACTGCCCGAACTTCCAGCAGTGCGTGTTCTACAAGGCCCGCGAAGGCATGGGCAAGGTCGATGTGATCGTCACCAACCACGACATGGTCCTGGCCGACCTGGCCCTGGGTGGCGGCGCGGTGCTGCCTGACCCGCGTGACACGATGTACGTGTTCGACGAAGGCCACCACCTGCCCGACAAGGCCATCGGCCACTTCGCTCACTTTTCCCGTTTGCGCTCCACTGCCGACTGGCTGGAGCAGACCGCCAAGAACCTGACCAAGCTGTTGGCCCAGCACCCGTTGCCGGGCGATCTGGGCAAGCTGATCGAGCAGGTGCCGGAGCTGGCGCGGGAAATCCGCACCCAGCAACAGTTCATGTTCACCTTGTGCGAGCAAGTCGCCGACTTCCGTCCCAGCGAGGACGTGGAGGGGCGTGAGCGCCCGCGCTATCGCTTCGAAGGCGGCGTGGTACCCGAGCAGATCCGCGACGTCGGCATCGAGCTGAAAAAGGGCTTCGCCCGCCTCAACGACCTGTTCACTCGCCTGGCCGACCTGCTCAAGGAAGGCATGGACGGCGAGGTCAACATCGGTATCGCCAGCCATCAGGCCGAAGAGTGGTACCCCTTGTTCGGCAGCCTGGTCACCCGCGCCCAAGGCAACTGGGAGCTGTGGACCGCCTTCACTGCCGAGGACCCGCAAGACAGCCCGCCCATGGCCCGCTGGTTGACCCTGGCCGAAAGCGGCGCGCTGTTCGACATCGAGGTCAACGCCAGCCCCATTCTGGCAGCCGAAATGCTGCGGCGCAGCCTGTGGAGCGTGGCCCATGGCGCGCTGGTAACCTCGGCGACGCTGACCGCGCTGGGCAAGTTCGACCGTTTCCGCATGCGCTCGGGCCTGCCGCGCGATGCGATGACCTGCGTGGTGCCCAGCCCGTTCGTGCATGGCGATGCCGGCCTGCTGCGGGTGCCCGACCTCAAGGCCGACCCGCGCGATGCTGCGGCGCATACCGCTGCGATCATCCGCGAGCTGCCGAACATCGTCGAGGACGCCCGCGGTGCGCTGGTACTGTTCTCCTCGCGCAAACAGATGCAGGAAGTCTTCGACGGCCTGGACCGCGACTGGCGCAAGCTGGTGCTGATTCAGGGCAACCTGTCCAAGCAGGAAACCCTGAACAAGCACAAGGCGCGGGTCGATGATGGCCAGCACAGTGTGCTGTTCGGTCTGGCCAGCTTCGCCGAGGGCGTCGACCTGCCCGGTGCCTACTGCGAGCATGTGGTGATCGCCAAGATCCCCTTCGCCGTGCCTGACGATCCGGTCGAGGCGGCACTGGCCGAGTGGATCGAGGCCCGCGGTGGCAACCCCTTCATGGAAATTGCCGTACCCGATGCATCGTTGAAGCTGATTCAGGCCTGCGGTCGCCTGCTGCGTACCGAGCAGGACCGGGGCGTCATTACCTTGCTTGACCGGCGTCTGGTCACCCAACGCTACGGCAAGGCTATTCTCAATGCGCTGCCGCCCTTCCGGCGGGAGATTTCCTGAAGGCCGGAGCATGATGTGCCGGCCCGTTGTCCACCACTCTGTCGCGGGCCCATGAGGGCCTGGAAGGAGAGCCTGAGCCCTATGATCCGCCGCACCTTGCCTGCTGTTCTCACCCTGTTGTTCAGCGCCTCTGCAATGGCCGGGCAGCAGACGCTGTTCAGCTTCGTGCGCCCGGCTTCGGTCGTCAATGTGGCCACTGAGGGGGCCGGGATGCCGCAGTACAACGCAGAACAGACCGCAGAAGGCGAGGTGTTGCGGCGGGTGGTGTTCAACCCGGTCGAACGGCCGACCCTGCGGCTGAGCCCTCACAGTGGCGCATGGGATTGGTCGGCCGGGCAGTTTCTGACCTTGCGCCTGCAAAGTGCCATGGACTGGGCACTGACCGTCGATGTCACGGTGCTGGGCAGCGATGGCCGTACCCTGACCAGTCGTATCGACCTGCCTGCAGGGCCTGCGCAGACGGTCATGGTGCCGCTCAAGGCCAGTTCCCCCCTGAGCCAGGGCATGCGCGCCGGCCCACCGATGCCCTGGACCCATGAAGGGCAACGGTTGCTGCTGACCAGCAGCGCCGGTGAGGTCGATCTCAAGCAGGTGGTATCTGTCAGCTTGAGCATCCCCGGCCCCAAGGTTGCGCAGAACCTGCTGATCGAGAAGGTCGGTATTCAGGACGACGACCTTGCCTACCAGGCGGCCTACCACGCACTGATCGATGCTTATGGCCAGTCCACGCGCGGCCGCTGGCCCGAAAAGGTGGTCAACGATGAACAACTGAAAGCTGCTGACAACCGCGAGCAGCAACAGCTCAAGGCCTGGCTGGCCGAGCATCACAAGCAACAGCTGGACAGCTACGGCGGCCTGTTGGCGGGGCCGGCGTTCGACGCCACGGGTTTCTTCCGTACGGAAAAACGTGACGGCCGCTGGCACCTGGTAACCCCCGAGGGCCATCCGTTCTACTCGTTGGGCGTCAATGCCGTGGCTGCCGATGGCGGGCGTACCTATGTCGCCGGCCGCGAAGGGATGTTCGGCGTGCTGCCGGGCGAAGGTGACGCGCTTGCCGCCTTTTATGGCGAGGGCAACAACGATGATGGCAATGCATCGTCGCAGGGGCGCAACTTCAAGAAGGGGCGTTGGTTCGACTTCTATGCAGCCAACATCCAGCGCGCCCATGGCAAACCTTGCCCGGCAGGGGAGGAGGGGCAACCTGCCGCGCCCTGCCCGCCCCTTGCGCTGTATAGCGCTCGTTGGCAGGCGCATACGCTCGATCGGTTGCAGGCCTGGGGCTTCAACACCCTGGGCAACTGGAGCGACCCCGAACTCGGCCAGGCCAAACGCATGCCCTATACCCTGCCGCTGTCGATCGTCGGTGACTATGCCAGCATCAGCACAGGCATGGACTGGTGGGGGCGCATGCCCGACCCGTTCGATCCGCGTTTCGCCATGGCCACCGAGCGAGCCGTAGCCATCGCCGCCCGTGACCACCGGGATGATCCCTGGCTGATCGGGTACTTTGCCGATAACGAGCTGGCCTGGGCTGCGCCTGGCAATGACCCCAAGGCCCGTTACGGCCTTGCCTATGGCACCCTGCGTCTGACAACCGATGTGCCGGCCAAGCGTGCCTTCCTCAAGCAACTGCGCGACAAGTACCGTAACCAGCAGGGGGTGTCCAAGGCCTGGGGCATCGACCTGCAAGCCTGGGAATTGATGGAAGACCCAGGCTTCGAGGCGCCGCTGCCCAACCCCGAGCACCCTGAGATCGAACGCGATTACCAGCACTTCCAGCAGGTGTTCGCCGAAACCTATTTCAAGACCATCGCCGATTCGCTGAGCTGGCATGCGCCCAACCACCTTCTGCTGGGCGGGCGCTTTGCCGTCAGCACACCCGAAGCGGTCAAGGCCTGCGCCGAGTTCTGCGATGTGCTGAGCTTCAACTTCTATACCCTCAAACCCGATGACGGCTACGACTTCGCCCAGCTGGCGGAGCTGGACAAGCCGGTGCTGGTGTCCGAGTTCCAGTTCGGTTCCCGTGACCGTGGGCCTTTCTGGCCGGGGCCGGTGGAAGTGGCGCGTGAAGAGGATCGGGGCCCGGCCTACGGCAACTTCCTCAAGGCGGCACTGGCGCAGCCGATGATCGTCGGCGCTCACTGGTTCCAGTACCTCGACCAGCCTGCCAGCGGGCGTTTGCTCGATGGTGAAAACGGGCACCTAGGGCTGGTGGCGATCACCGATATGCCATATCCGGGTTTTGTCGAGGCGGTGCGCAAGAGTAACCGGCAGGCCGTTGGTCAGTTGAGCAGCCTGTTGCACGAAGGGAGCTCTACCACGGGCGCGCCAACCGACGAGGCGCCCTGAAAAGGGTGCTTTTCTGCGTGATCATCCAGCCTTGCCCAGTAGGCAAAACCGCCAACTACTGAAACAATGCCTCCCTTTTTCAGCAAGGTCGAACGGAGAACAGGCGGGTGCAGATCCAGGGTCACTATGAGCTGAAGTTCGAGGCAGTGCGCGAAGCGTTTGCGGCATTGTTCGATGATCCCCAGGAGCGCGGCGCGGCGCTGTGCATCCAGGTCGGTGGCGAGACTGTAATCGACCTTTGGGCGGGCAGCGCCGACAAAGATGGCCAGCAGGCCTGGCACAGCGATACCATCGCCAATCTGTTCTCCTGCACCAAGACCTTCACTGCCGTCACCGCACTGCAACTGGTCGGTGAGGGCAAGCTGGCGCTGGATGCTCCGGTGGCGCGCTACTGGCCCGAGTTTGCCCAGGCAGGCAAAGAGAGCGTCACCCTGCGCCAGCTGCTCAGCCACAGGGCGGGTTTGCCCGCCATCCGCGAGCTGCTGCCAGCAGAGGCCCTGTATGACTGGCAAACCATGGTCGATGCGCTGGCCGCCGAAACACCTTGGTGGGCGCCGGGTACCGCGCACGGCTATGCCGCCATCACCTACGGCTGGCTGATCGGCGAGCTGATCCGCCGCGCCGATGGCCGTGGCCCAGGGGAGTCGATCGTGGCGCGTACCGCGCGGCCGCTGGGGCTGGACTTCCATGTAGGCCTGGCGGACGAAGAATTCGATCGCGTGGCCCATATCGCACGCGGCAAGGGCAACGCCGGCGATGCTGCCGCCCAGCGCTTGCTGCAGGTGACCATGCGTGAGCCCGAGGCGTTGTCTACCCGTGCGTTCACCAACCCGCCGGCCATCCTCACCAGCACCAACAAGCCTGAGTGGCGCCGCATGCAGCAACCGGCGGCCAACGGTCACGGCAATGCCCGTAGCCTGGCGGGTTTCTATGCCGGCCTGCTCGACGGCAGCTTGCTCGAGTCCGAATTGCTCGATGAACTGACGCGTGAACACAGCATCGGCGAGGATCGTACCCTGCTGACCCAGACCCGTTTCGGCCTTGGCTGCATGCTGGACCAACCCACAGTGGCCAACGCCACCTTCGGCCTGGGTGCGCGGGCCTTTGGGCATCCCGGCGCAGGTGGTTCGGTCGGTTTTGCCGACCCCGAGCACGACGTTGCCTTCGGTTTCGTGGTCAATACCCTTGGCCCTTACGTGCTCATGGACCCAAGAGCCCAGCAACTGGTGCGTGTCCTTGGCACTTGCCTTTGATCGGGTAACGCGGGTATTGCGCAACCCCTTTGACTATCCTCAATGCCAACGCCTCAAGTGTGTGGGCAAAATTTCTTTCTATTTCATGGTGTATCGCTGATGTCTTCACATAAAACCTTAGCTCTCGCCCTGTGCCTGACCGCTATGACCGGCTGCGCCAGCCATTCTCAGGATGCCTCGAAGGGCGGCCTCAGCAGCTGGTGGCCATTCGGTACGGACGAGGTCGCCGAGCAGGAAGTGAAGCAGGCCGTCACCGAAAAAGTCGCCAAGGCCGATGCCAAGTCCGAGAGCGCCAGCCGCTGGTGGTGGCCCTTTGGCGGTGACGACAAGCAGGCCAAGGGCCCGGTTGTACCAAAAATCGACGAAAAGGCCACCCAGGCCTGGCTCGATCAGTACGAGCCAAAACTGCGTGAAGCGATCAAGGACAGCAAACTGGAGCTGGAGCGCCGTGAGAATGTGTTGGTTGTGACCATCCCGGCTGACAGCTCCTACAACCCGGACCGTCCGAACATGCTGTTGCCTATGAGCCTGGGCCCGATTACCCGTGTGGCCAAAGCCGTCGAAGGCGACCCCAAGACTGCCGTGCTGGTGCTGGGCCACGCCGACACCAGCGGCGCTGCTGCTACCAACCAGAAGCTCAGCCTGGAGCGCGCCGCTTCCGTGTCGGCGATCTTCCGTTTGAGCGGCTTGAAGCGTGACCGTCTTTCGCTCAAGGGCATGGGCTCTGAAATGCCGCGCGCGGCCAACGACAGCGTCGAAGGCCGGTCCCTTAACCGCCGCGTGGAGATGCTGCTGACCCCGCAGAACACCATGCTTGCCCTGATGGCCAAATATCAGCGGCCAGCGCCGGCACCGGCCTCGATGGTCGCTGTCCAGGACACCAAGGCACCCGCTACCAAGGCAGCTGTTACCAAACCAGCCGCCAAGGCAGCGGCCAAACCTGCTGCCAAAAAGCCTGCAGCCAAAGCCAAGGCACCTGCTAAAACCACCGCCAAAAAGAAAGCCGCGCCGGCCAAGCCCGCTGCCAAGAAAGCTACGGCCGAGAAAAAAGTAGCCGCCAACAGCCCTGCGAAGACCAACTGATCGTCAAGGAAACGCAGCCATGACCCAATCCCTGGCCGATATGCGCCGCGACTACACCCGTGATGGCCTGGCAGAAGCCCAGGCGCCGGGCGAGCCGTTCGCTCTGTTCCATCAGTGGTTCGCCGATGCGGTAAAGACCGAGCAGGCACCGGTGGAGGCCAATGCCATGACCCTCGCCACGGTCGACGGTGATGGCCGTCCCCATTGCCGCGTTTTGCTGCTCAAGGGGCTCGACGACCGAGGGTTCACCTTCTTCACCAACTACGACAGCGCCAAGGGCCAGCAACTCCAGGCCAACCCCTACGCTGCCATGACCTTCTTCTGGCCGGCGCTGGAGCGTCAGGTGCGCATTGAGGGGCGTGTGGAAAAGGTTACGCCCCAAGAGTCGGATGACTATTACCAGGTCCGCCCGCTGGGGAGCCGCCTTGGGGCCTGGGCGTCACCGCAAAGCCGGGTGATTGCCAGCCGCGAGGCGCTCGAAGGGCTGGTGAAGGCCACTGAGGCCCGGTTCTCCGACACCCAGCCCCACTGCCCCGAGCATTGGGGAGGCTACCGCCTGCTGCCCGAGCGCATCGAGTTCTGGCAAGGGCGGGCGAGCCGGCTGCACGACCGGCTGAACTATCGGTGGGTCGATGGCCAGTGGCAGCGCGAGCGCCTGGCTCCGTGACGTTCATGGGGCTGCGCGGTAGCCCCATGTATGCTGTCACCACTTCAATGCAGTAAACCCTGACTATCCTCTGTCTAGATCTCCAGGCCCGGCTCGGAGACTGTACCGTAGCTGAACGGAAATAATTTTATGGCTTTGCTACCGTGACAGCCGTCGAGGTGCAGCGTCTAATGGACACCTGACTTATGGAGACTTTACCCATGCGTAAATCCGCTTTGCTGGTGGCGACCTTTACCACCATGTCGTTGTTGTTGGGCGGCTGTGCTTCGAGCCTGACCGGCGACAGCTACTCCCGTGATGAGGCCCGTCGCGTGCAGACCGTGCGCATGGGTACTATCGAGTCCCTGCGTCCGGTCAAGATCGAAGGCACCAAAACCCCTATCGGCGGCGGTGCAGGCGCGATTGTCGGTGGTGTTGCCGGCAGTGCCATTGGTGGTGGCCGTGGCAGTATCGTTGCAGCGGTAATCGGTGCCGTGGCCGGTGGCCTGGCGGGTTCCGCTGCCGAGGAAGGCATCACCCGCACCCAAGGTGTCGAAATCACCGTGCGTGAGGACGATGGCAGCATGCGCGCCTACGTTCAGGCCGTGCAGGAGAACGAAATCTTCCGCGTCGGTGAGCGTGTGCGCATCATGACTGTCGACGGTACCAGCCGCGTTACGCACTGACCGCGCCAAAACAAAACCCCGAACTGGCCAGGCCCGTTCGGGGTTTTTTATTTGCCTGCCCTGGCCCTGTCGCCGGCTTACAGCCCAAGCATATCCCGCGCCACGGCTTCGGCAATGCGAATGCCATCAACACCCGCCGAAAGAATGCCCCCGGCGTACCCGGCACCTTCACCTGCAGGGAACAACCCCTTCACGTTCAGGCTCTGGTAATCCTCGCCGCGGGTGATGCGCAGCGGCGAGGAGGTGCGTGTCTCGATGCCAGTCAGCACTGCGTCATGCAGGTTGTAGCCTTTGATCTGTCGATCGAAGGCTGGCAGCGCCTCGCGGATTGCCTCGATGGCGAAATCCGGCAAACTCGGCGCCAGGTCACCCAAGGTCACGCCCGGCTTGTAAGACGGCTCGACGCTACCCAGCGCGGTGGAGGGTTTGCCGGCAACGAAGTCACCCACCAACTGTGCCGGTGCCTGATAGTTGCTACCGCCCATTACATAAGCGTGCGCCTCCAGGCGCTCCTGCAGCTCGATACCCGCCAGCGGGCCGCCCGGGTAATCGCGCTCAGGGTCGATACCGACCACGATGCCGGAGTTGGCGTTGCGCTCGTTACGCGAATACTGGCTCATGCCATTGGTGACGACGCGGCCTGGTTCGCTGGTGGCAGCGACCACGGTACCGCCGGGGCACATGCAGAAGCTGTATACGGAGCGGCCGTTCTTGGCGTGGTACACCAGCTTGTAGTCAGCGGCACCCAGTTTCGGGTGACCGGCATATTTGCCAAGGCGCGCCTTGTCGATCAGCGTTTGCGGGTGCTCGATACGGAAGCCCACCGAGAAGGGCTTGGCTTCCATGAACACGCCTTTGCCGTGCAGCATGCGGAAAGTGTCACGGGCGCTGTGGCCCAAGGCAAGCACCACGTGGCGCGACTGCAGCTGCTCGCCGCTCTCCAGCACCACGCCGCTCAGTTGGCCATCGTCGATCAGCAGGTCGGTGACTTTTTCCTGGAAGCGCACTTCACCGCCCAGGGCGATGATGTCCTGGCGCATCTGCTCGACCATGCCGGTCAGGCGGAAGGTACCGATGTGCGGCTTGTTGATGTAGAGGATCTCGTCCGGCGCACCGGCCTTGACGAACTCTTCCAGTACCTTGCGGCCATGGTGAAGCGGGTCCTTGATCTGGCTGTACAGCTTGCCGTCGGAGAAGGTCCCGGCACCGCCTTCGCCGAACTGCACGTTGGACTCGGGGTTGAGCACGCTCTTGCGCCACAGGCCCCAGGTGTCCTTGGTGCGCTGGCGCACTTCCTTGCCACGCTCCAGGATGATCGGCTTGAAGCCCATCTGGGCCAGCAGCAGGCCGGCGAAGATACCGCACGGGCCGAAGCCGACCACGACCGGACGCTCCTGCAGGTCGGCAGGGGCGTGGCCAACGTACTTGTAGGTGACATCCGGCGCGACGCTGATATTGCGATCGTCAGCGAACTTGGCTAGTAGCTCCGCTTCGTTGCTGGCTTCAAGGTCGATGGTGTAGATGAACAGCAATTCGCTGTTCTTCTTGCGCGCATCGTAGCTGCGCTTGAACAGGTTGAAGCTGAGCAGTTGCTCATCGCGGATGCCCAGGCGCTGGACAATGGCTTCGCGCAGCGCTTCGTCGGGATGGTCCAGGGGCAGCTTCAGTTCGGTGATTCGTAGCATGGCAGGGTCCAGTATCCCGGCCATGGGCGGCCGGCGGCTTTACACAAACCGCCAAGTATAAGCTGTTCGCCGCCCTGACTGGCAGGATAAAAGTGCCCGGCGATCAGTTGTCGCGTGCACCGCCGTAGTAGCCGCAGCCCTGCAGGGTCTGGCCATCGATGCTCAGCTCGGCGCGCAGGTGGTGCACGGCACCGGTGGCAGTATCGACGCAACGCTGCGGGGCGACCCACAGTTCCACCTGCTGGCCGTTGGCTTCGCTGCTCAGGGTCAGGCCGCCGCCGGGCACTTCCTCTTCCAGGAAGGGCAGCGGCAATGGCTCCTTGCCAATGCGGTTGAGCACCATGCCTTTGCCACTGGCCTTGATGTCCCACTCAGGCTCATGGCCGCTGGCGCGCAGGGTCAGCTGCTTGAAGTTGGGATCTTCGCAGGCGCGGGTGGACGGGTCCAGGCGGTACAGGCGGCGCACCTCGAGCTGGCCGTCGCTGTTGGCCTGCTTGCTGCCGGTGAGGCGCCCGCGCACATCGGCGAACAGTTTGTCACCGGCGTCGTCTGCCAGGTTGGCGGCTTCCTGCAAAATGCCGGTGCCGGCCACATCCTTGATCACGAAGCGACGGGGTTCATTGCAGGGCTTGAACAGCAACTGGCCGCCCCCGGCGCTCAATTCGCCCTGCATGCGCACAGTGCCGATGTTCGGATCGCTTGGTGGGGCGGCCAGCATCTGGCAGCCGGCGAACAGGGGCAGCAGGGCGGTGAGTAGCAGGGAAGGGGTGAGGCGCATGGGACGGGGCTCCGGGATGCTTGCATGAAGTGCAGGCCACGGTACCCATGCCAGGCGCTGATCACAAGAGAAAGCGATTTGGGGCCGCTTTGCGGCCCATCGCCGGCAAGCCGGCTGCTACAGGAACAGCGCTGACCCTGTAGGCGCTGGCTTGCCGGCGATGGGCTGCGTAGCAGCCCTGATAAAGCTAACTGACTGGCCTGAACCCGAAGCCCTTTGCCAGTCAACCGCCCAGGTAGGCGTCACGCACTTTCGGGTCGGTCAGCAGCGCCTCCCCCGTGCCTTGCATTACAACCCGGCCATTCTCCAGCACATAGGCCCGATCGGCGACCTTCAACGCCTGGTTGGCGTTCTGTTCCACCAGGAACACCGTCACGCCATCGCGGCGCAACTGTTCGATGATGTCGAAGATCTGCTGGATGATGATAGGCGCCAGGCCCAACGAGGGCTCGTCGAGCAGCAGCAGCTTGGGCTTGCTCATCAGCGCCCTGCCGATGGCCAGCATCTGCTGCTCGCCGCCGGACATGGTGCCGCCGCGCTGGAGATAACGCTCTTTCAGCCTCGGGAACAGTTGCAGGACTTTGTCCAGTTGCTCCTGATAGTCGCCTTTGTCGGTGAAGAAGCCGCCCATGGCGAGGTTTTCCTCGACGGTCAGGCGGGCGAACACACGGCGGCCCTCCGGGACCACGGCGATGCTCTTGCGCATGATGTGCGAAGAAGGCTGGCCGACCAGCTCTTCACCCAGGTACTTGATGCTGCCGCTGTGCGCCTGCGGCGAGCCGCACAGGGTCATCAGCAAGGTTGACTTGCCCGCACCGTTGGCACCAATCAGGGTGACGATCTCACCCTGATTGATCTCGACGTTGACGCTGTGCAACGCCTGGATCTTGCCGTAGAAGGTGGAGACGTTCTCGAACTTCAGCATTTACGCTTCCCCCAGGTAGGCTTTGATCACGTCAGGGTTGTCGCGAATTTCCTCCGGTGTGCCGTTTGCCAGGGGCGTGCCCTGGTTGATGACGACGATATGGTCGGAAATGCTCATCACCAGCTTCATGTCGTGTTCGATCAGCAGCACGGTGACGTTGTGCGACTCACGCAGATAGGCGATCAACGCCTTGAGGTCCTCGGTTTCCTTGGGGTTCAGGCCCGCTGCCGGCTCGTCCAGCATGATGATCCGCGGCTGGGTCATCATGCAGCGGGCGATTTCCAGGCGGCGTTGCTGGCCGTAGGCCAGGGTGCCGGCGGTACGGTTGGCGAACTCGGTCAGGTTGACCTTCTCCAGCCAGTACTGCGCGCGCTCCAAGGCCTCTTTCTCGCTGCGGCGGAAGCTTGGGGTCTTGAACAGGCCGGCGAAGAAGTTGGTGTTGAGGTGGCGGTGCTGGGCGATCAGCAGGTTTTCCAGCGCGGTCATCTCTTTGAACAGGCGCACGTTCTGGAAGGTCCGCACCACGCCCTTGCGGGCGATCTGGTGGCCGGCCAGGCCTTGGATCGGCTGGCCGTCGAGCAGGATGGTGCCGCCGCTGGGCTTGTAGAAGCCGGTGAGGCAGTTGAACACGGTGGTCTTGCCAGCGCCGTTCGGGCCGATCAGCGCCACTACCTGTTTTTCCTTGACGGTCAGGGCCACGCCGTTGACCGCCAACAAGCCGCCGAAGCGCATGCTCAGGCCGCTGACTTGCAGAATTTCGCGGCTCATCGACGCAGCTCCATGTGTGGACGTTGCATAGGCAGCAAGCCTTGCGGACGCCAGATCATCATCAACACCATCAGCGCACCGAACATCAACATCCGGTATTCGCTGAACTCACGCATCAGCTCAGGTAGCAGGATCATCACGATGGCCGCGAGGATCACGCCCAGTTGTGAGCCCATGCCGCCAAGCACGACGATGGCGAGGATGATCGCCGACTCGATGAAGGTGAACGACTCGGGTGTCACCAACCCTTGACGGGCGGCGAAGAAGCTGCCGGCGAAACCGGCGAAGCAGGCGCCCAGGGTGAATGCCGAGAGCTTGATCACAGTCGGGTTCAGGCCCAGCGCGCGGCAGGCGATCTCATCTTCACGCAGCGCCTCCCAGGCGCGCCCGATGGGCATGCGCAGCAGGCGATTGATGACGAACAGCGCCAGCAGTGCCAGCAACAGTGCCACCAGGTAGAGGAAGATGACCTTGTTGATCGAGTTGTACGGCAACCCGAAGTACTCGTGGAAGGTCTGCATCCCCTCGGCAGCACGCCGCTCGAAGGTGAGGCCGAAGAGCTCCGGTTTGGGGATGTTGCTGATGCCGTTGGGGCCGCCGGTCCAGTCGGTCAGGTTTCGTAGGAACAGGCGGATGATCTCGCCGAAGCCCAGGGTCACGATCGCCAGGTAGTCACCGCGCAGGCGCAGCACCGGGAAGCCGAGCAGGAAGCCGAAGGTCGCGGCCATCAGGCCGGCGATCGGCAAGCATACCCAGAAGCTCCAGCCCAGGTAGTGCGACAGCATCGCATAGCTGTAGGCGCCGACAGCGTAGAAGCCGACGTAACCCAGGTCCAGCAGGCCCGCCAGGCCGACCACGATGTTCAGGCCCAGGCCCAGCAACACGTAGATCAGGATCAGCGTGGCGATGTCGACGGCGCCGCGCGAGCCGAAGAACGGCCAGACCAGCGCCACCACGATCAGCCCGATGATGATCCAGCGTTGTGTCTTGGGCAGGGTCAGGTAATTGCTTACCGCGGGCGAGATCAGCTTGCGATCCGAGCGGCGGCCCATCACCGAGCTCCACTGCCTGTCGAACAGCACGCGCAGGAACATCAGCACCGAGCAGGCGGCGATGATGCCGATGGTGAACGAGCCCTGGCTGTGCACCACCAGGCTGATGCCATCGATGCTCAGTTTCAGGCCCAGCACCGGGAAGGCCACGGCCCACACCAGCAAGGCGCTGAAGAACGCCTGTTTGAGATTTCTGTTCATACTTTTTCAACCTCCGGGCGGCCGAGGATGCCGGTCGGCCGGAACAGCAGGACAAGAACCAACAGGCCGAATGCCACCACGTCCTTGTACTGGTCGCCGAAGATATCAGCGCCAAAGGCTTCGGCCACGCCCAGCACCAGGCCACCGAGCATCGCGCCCGGAATGCTGCCGATGCCACCCAGTACCGCCGCCGTGAAGGCCTTCAGGCCCACCAGGAAACCGGCGTTGGGGTTGATCACGCCGTACTGCATGCTCAGCAGCACAGCCGCCACCGCCGCCAGCGCGGCACCGATGACGAAGGTCAGGGCGATGATGTTGTTGGTGTTGATGCCCAGCAGGTTGGCCATCTTGATGTCCTCGGCGCAGGCGCGGCAGGCGCGCCCCAGGCGAGAGCGGGAGATGAACAGGGTCAGCAGGGTCATGGCCACCAGGGTGACCACGAACACCAGGATCTGCATGTAGCTGATCAGGACTTCTTCAGCACCGCCTGGCCCGAAGGAGAAGCTCCCGGGGATCAGGTTAGGGATGGATTTGTCCTTGGAATCCTGCGACAGCAGCACGGTGTTCTGCAGGAAAATCGACATGCCGATGGCGGAAATCAGCGGGATCAGACGGTTGCTGTTGCGCAGGGGGCGGTAGGCAACCCGTTCGATGCTGTAGCCATAGGCGCTGGTGACGAAGATCGTCGCGACGAAGGCAACGGTCATCAGGATCGGCAGCGAATGGATACCCATCATGGCCAGCCCTGCGAGGGCGATGAAGGCCACATAGGAACCGATCATGTACACCTCGCCATGGGCGAAGTTGATCATGCCAATGATGCCGTACACCATCGTGTAACCGATGGCGATCAAGGCATAGGTGCTGCCGATGGTCAATCCATTAACCAGTTGTTGGAAGAAATGGTAGATCTCAGGCATTACAGCGCTCCTAAAAACCTGATTTGCATTTCGCTGGCGGGGGTAGGCCAGGAAACCGCGAGTGACGGTTTTAAGATTTTCAGGTGAACCGGCCCCCGGATCGCGGGAATCAGGTCCATGAACCTCGTAAAACAAAGCCCACTGCTCGCACAGTGGGCTTTTACGGTCAGCTATTCAGTCACGCAGTTACTGAGGGGAGACTTCGGTCTTCGGCTTGCCGAAGTGCCATTCGTAGACCACGAACTTGAAGTCTTTGAGGTCGCCTTTTTCGTCGTACGACAGCGTGCCGGTCGGGGTCTTGAACGAGCCGGCGTGGATGGCGGCTGCCACCTTGTCGGTGTCTTCGGACTTGGCAGCCTCGATGCCTTTGGCGATCAGCTCCACGGCGGAGTAGGCCGGGAACACGAACGGACCGCTCGGGTCCTTGCCGTCAGCCTTGATGGCATCGACGATGGCCTTGTTCTCAGGGTCGGCGTCGAACGACTTCGGCAGGGTGACCAGCAGGCCTTCGGAGGCGTTCTGGGCGATCTGCGAGATCGAGTCGTTGCCTACGCCTTCTGGCCCCATGAACTTGGCTTTCAGGCCTTTTTCCTGAGCCTGGCGCAGGATCAGACCCAGCTCTGGGTGGTAGCCGCCGTAGTAGACGAAGTCGACGTTGTTCTGCTTGAGCTTCTGGATGATCGAGGAGAAGTCCTTGTCACCGGCGTTCAGGCCTTCGAAGACGGCAACCTTGGTGCCTTTGCCTTCCAGGGTCTGCTTGACGGCGGTGGCGATGCCTTCACCGTACTGCTGCTTGTCGTGCAGCACTGCAACGACCTTCGGCTTGACGTGGTCGGCGATGTAGTTGCCGGCCGCAGGGCCTTGGGCGCTGTCCAGGCCGATGGTGCGGAAGATCAGCTTGTAACCACGGGCGGTGATTTCCGGGCTGGTGGCGGCCGGGGTGATCATGATCACGCCTTCGTCTTCGTAGATGTCGGACGCTGGCTGGGTGGAGCTGGAGCACAGGTGGCCGATGACGAACTTGACGCCGTCGTTGACCACTTTGTTGGCGACTGCCACGGCCTGTTTAGGGTCGCACGCGTCGTCGTATTCCTTGGCTTCAAGCATTTTGCCATCGACGCCGCCCTTGGCGTTGATGTCCTTGATGGCCTGTTTTGCGCCGATGAACTGCATGTCGCCGTACTGGGTCACAGGACCGGTTTTCGGACCGGCGATGCCGATCTTGATGGTATCGGCGGCAAACGAATGGCTGGCTACCCCGGCCAGTACCATTGCGGCGAACAGCTTGGAAATCTTGATCATAGTGCTCCACTCATTCTGTTGTAATTCTTATAGTCCTGGCGGCCAGGGCTACAGACCGGGCGGGATTTGCGGTATGGCCACGCCACACTGCATGCCCACCTTCCCCCGGAACATGTCCCGGAACTGTACCGGTACAGTGTAGAGCGCTGCCCGAGCGCTTGAAAAGCGGGCGAAAAGCGCCTGTTTCGCGGGTTGTCGCATGATCGACACAAAGATACAGAAAGGCGCCATTACATCGCCTGCATCTTCGGCCCTACCCCACAAGTTCTGGGCCAATCGACCAAATTACATATTTGAAACCGGGTTTTTCTGCAAAAATGCCGGCCTTTTTTATTGGCCGATATTTGCGGTAGAAACCCATGACTGATCAAACAAGCACCCTCTATGCCAAATTGCTTGGCGAGACGGCAACTATCGAGTGGAAGGCATTGGAGCGTTTTTGGGCAAAGGGTGACCTGATTTGGGTCGACCCCAGCCTGGACCTGATAGCGGTTGCCGAAGTGATGGCGCAGAATCGCAGCGAGATGTTCGCCAAGTGGCGTGATGATGGCACCGTGGGCCCTGTCACGGCCGAACAGGCGCTCGACCTGCAAACCCGCGATCCAGAGATATGGGCGGTCGTGGTTTCGCCGTTCATCGTGATTCAGGTGAAGAGCGCCAAATCCGCCGGATGATTTTGGTGCGCGAAAATGCGCAGCTGCCCCATTCTGGTGCTCGATGGCGTTCAGGTGGGGTGGAGGTAGGTAACAATTCGGCGTGGCGGTAACAGTTTACGGGATGCGTAATGGGGCCGTGGTACGGCCCGGATAACTATCGGATTTGCCAGGAGTCGTTATGAGCACTGAACTGCCTTCGCTTGGATTCGCCGGGATTGGTCTGATGGGGCTGCCGATGTGTCGGCGCCTGCTGGCCGCAGGTTACCCGCTGACCGTCTGGAACCGCAGCCCGGAAAAGTGTGCCGAGCTGGTCGCGGCTGGCGCGCAGCTGGCTGCCGACCCTGCCGGGTTGTGCCGGGGCAGCGACATGGTGCTGCTGTGCCTGGCCGATACGGAGGTGGTACGCGAGGTGGTTTTCGGCGAGCAGGGTATCGCCCAGGGTGGGCGTAGCGGGCAACTGCTGGTCGACTTGTCCAGCCTTGAGCCGACCGCTACCCGCGAGATGGCTGCCGAACTGGCCGCCCTGTGTGGCATGGCGTGGCTGGATGCGCCCGTCTCCGGTGGCACGCCGGGCGCCGAGGCCGGCAGCCTGGCGATCATGGTCGGCGGCGAGGTTGCCGACCTGGAACGAGCGCGCCCGGTATTGCTTACCCTTGGCCAGCGGGTCACGCACATGGGCGGGGTGGGGGCGGGGCAGGTGACCAAGGCCTGCAACCAGATGATCGTGGCCTGCAATGCCTTGGTGGTTGCTGAAGTCGTGGCGTTGGCCGAGCAGTCAGGTGTGGACGCAACGCTCATCGCCCAAGCCCTGGCCGGTGGTTTTGCCGACTCCAGGCCGCTGCAGATCCTGGCACCGCAGATGGCCGAAAGCCGTTTCGAACCGGTGAAATGGCATGTGCGCACGCTGCTCAAGGACCTCGACGGTGCGGTCAAGTTCTCCCGCGAACAGGGCACGGCGACCCCCCTCAGTGGCCTCGCCGCGCAATTGATGCGCCTGCACGGTAGCCAGGGTTATCTGCAAAAAGATCCGGCGACCCTGGTAGAGCTGTATCGCAACAAGCGCTGAAGGCTTCTTCCTGGCGGTCGAGCCGTTCCAGGATCGGCCGCAGGTCCGCCAGCGGTACCGGCCGGCTGAGCAGGTAGCCCTGCAGGTAGTCGCAGCCGTTGGCGGCCAGAAACTCATGCTGCTCGACAGTTTCTACACCCTCGCTGACCACCTGAAGATGCAGGGTATGGGCCATTGCGATGATCGCCTGGACGATTTCACGGTCCTTCAGGCTGGCAGGCACGTCCTGAAGAAAGCTACGGTCGATCTTGAGGACGTCCAGAGGCAGGCGCTTGAGGTAAGCCAGTGACGAGTACCCTGTGCCGAAGTCATCGATCGAAAGGCTGACACCTTGGCCACGAATTCGCTTGAGCAGGCTGAGCGTGCGCTGGATGTCACCCATCAGGGCATTCTCGGTGACCTCAAGTTCCAGGTGTCGAGGTGCCAGGCCCGCTTGGAACAGTGCCATTTCCACTTCTTTGGGCAACCCGTCATGGCCCAGCGTCACCGCTGAGCAGTTGACCGTGAGCTTGAGGTCGGCGAAGCCGTGGCGATGCAACTGCGCGAGGTCATCACAGGCGTGGCGCAACACCCACAGGTCCAGGTCGACGATCAGGCCGTTGGCTTCGGCAATACCGATGAACCGGTCCGGGCTCAGCAGCCCATGCTGCGGATGCTGCCAGCGTACCAGGGCTTCAAGCTTGGCTACCTGGCCGCTACCCAAGTCATAGATGGGCTGGTAATGCACGCGCAGCCCACGTTCTTCAAGCAAGGCGATGCGCAGCTCTTCTTCCAGTTGCAGTTCAAGGGTGGCGCGGTTTTTCAGGCTGCTGTTGAAAAAATGCAGGCTGTTGCGCCCGCTGCCCTTGGATTGATAAAGGGCAAGGTCGGCGTGCTTGAGCAGCTCTTCAGCGGTGAGGCCGTCGTCGGGGTAAATACTGACGCCGATGCTGGTGGTCATGACCATGCGCCGCCCGCCCAGGTCGATGGGGTCCTTCATGCGCTGCATGATGCGCTGTGCCAGATGGCGAGCTTCGTCAGGCCCATTGAGGCTGGTAACCACGCAGAATTCGTCGCCGCCGAAGCGTGCCACCAGGTCGTGGCTGCGTGTGGCCGCTTTGATATGGCTGGCGATCACCTTGAGCAGTTGGTCACCGGCGTCATGGCCGAGGCTGTCGTTGATCCGTTTGAAATGGTCAATGTCGAGAAACATCACCGCCAGGCGGTGCACTTCGGGGTTCTGTTCGGCCAGGCGTTCGGCGAACACCTGGTTGAAGCCCCGACGGTTGACCAGGCTGGTCAGTGCATCGTAGTGAGCGGCTTGCTGCAAAGAAGCGCGGGCCTGGTCCAGTTGGCTGAGCAGCATGTTCACCCTGCGCAGGTCGTGTTCCTTGCTCTGCAGCTTTTTGTCGGCCAGGGCAGCGCTGATGCTGCTTGCGCTGATCAGCAGGGTAATGAAGGCCACGGTCAGGCCCAGTTGCAGGCTGTTGTCAGCAGAGGGCAAGCGCAGGGCGGTGTCGGCAGGAATGACCAGCGTCATCGCGGCCATTGCGGTGAAATGGGTGGCAACGATGCCGCCGGCCATGAGCAGGCTCGCGCCATATTTCAGGGCTTGATGCACAGTGCCGCTGCCGTTGCGGAAGTAGCGGGCCATCAGCAGTGCGGCCAGGCTGGTCAGCAGGGCGATGGCCGTGCTGGCCAGCAACAGCTCGGTTTGGTAGTACTGCTTGGCACCGGTCTGCAGCGCCGCCATGCCGACAAAATGCATGAGGATGATACCCAGGCCGATCAGCATGGCGCTTTGCAGGTAATGCTGCGGCCCCATGCGCTCGCGATCGAGGCTGGTCATCGCCATCCAGGCCACACCCAGTGCAATCAGCAGCGAAAGCCCGGTCAGCGAGGCGTCGTAGTGCATTTCCAGTGGTGCCCTGAACGCCAGCATGCTGATGAAGTGCATCGCCCAGATACCGCCGGCAAGGCAGCAGGCACCCAGCATGCGCCATTGCCTCTGGGCAGCCGGTTGCTCGCTGTGGGATTGGCGCTCGGCCATGTCCAGGGTGGCAAAGCAGGCCGCGCTGGCCACGGCGAAGGCGATCAGGATCAGTAGTGGTTCATGACGGCAGTCGATGACGATGCTACCGCTAGCCGGCACATCGGAGAACAGTTGCAGTCCCAGCCATTCCATTGCTTGCCCCATGGTCGAGTTCGCACTGGTCTCCAATCAACCCCCAAGGAGACTATCCAGAAAGGAGTATAGGAACGGGTGTTTAAACCTTCCGGGGTAATGGCTCTTTGATTGCAACGATTTGGTTATTGGGGTGATAACGCGCGGGTATAAAGGAGAGGGGAGGTGCATGGGCACCTCCCCAATGGCTGCAATCCAGTCTTAGCCAGCCACCAGCACGCGGATCGCCTCCAGGCGCAGTGCGGCCTTTTCGAGCATTGCCAGGCCATCTTCGCGCTGCTTGCGCAGGGCGTCGATTTCGCTGTCGCGTACGCTCGGGTTGACGGCTTTCAGAGCGGTCAGGCGCGCCAGTTCTTCGTCGGCTTCGGCGGCCAAGCGGCGTTGCGCCTCTGCCACACGCTCGACGTGGGTCGGCATGATCTTGGCTTCACCGCCACTGATGCGCTTGGCCAGCACGTCACGCTGGGCCTGTACGAACTTGTTGGCGCTGGCCCGAGGCACGCTTTCGAGCTGCTCGTTGAGCGTTTCGAAGGCCACGCGCGAGGCCAGGTCGTTGCCGTTGGCATCGAGCAGGCAGCGCAGCGCCGCAGGCGGCAGGTAGCGGCCCAATTGCAGGCTGCGCGGCGCCACCACCTCGCTGACGAACAGCAGTTCAAGCAGCACGGTGCCAGGCTTGAGCGCCTTGTTCTTGATCAGCGCGACGGCGGTGTTGCCCATCGAACCGGACAATACCAGGTCCATGCCGCCCTGCACCATCGGGTGTTCCCAGGTGAGGAACTGCATGTCTTCGCGCGACAGCGCCTGGCCACGGTCGTAGGTGATGGTGACGCCTTCGTCATCGCCCAGCGGGAAGCTGGCGTCGAGCATCTTCTCGCTCGGCTTGAGGATGAGGGCGTTTTCCGAGTGGTCTTCGCTGTCGATGCCAAAGGCGTCGAACAGGGTTTCCATGTAGATCGGCAGAGCGAACTGGTCGTCCTGCTCAAGGATGTCCTCGACCAGCGCCTGGCCTTCGCCGGCACCGCCGGAGTTGAGCTCCAGCAGGCGGTCGCGGCCGCTGTGCAGTTCTGCTTCCAGGCGTTCACGCTCACCTTTGGCTTCGGCTACCAGGGCATCCCAGGCCTTGCTGTCCCCGCCTTCGAGCATCGGCAGCAGGCGCGGGCCGAACTGGTGCTGCAGGGCGTTGCCGGTCGGGCAGGTGTTGAGGAAGGCGTTGAGTGCTTCGTGGTACCACTGGAACAGGCGCTCTTGCGGGCCTTCCTGCAGGTAGGGGATGTGCAACTGAATGACGTGCTTCTGACCGATCCGGTCAAGGCGGCCGATGCGCTGCTCGAGCAGGTCCGGGTGGGCCGGCAGGTCGAACATCACCAGGTGGTGGGCGAACTGGAAGTTGCGCCCTTCGCTGCCGATCTCGGAGCAGATCAGCACCTGGGCGCCGAACTCTTCGTCGGCGAAATAGGCTGCGGCGCGGTCGCGCTCAAGGATGCTCATGCCTTCATGGAACACCGAGGCCGGAATGCCGGAGCGCACGCGCAGCGCGTCTTCCAGGTCCATGGCGGTTTCGGCGTGGGCGCAGATCACCAGAACCTTGGTGCGCTTGAGCATCTTCAGGGTGTCGATCAGCCAGTCGACGCGAGGGTCGAAACGCCACCAGCGCTCGTCGTCGCTGACTTCACCTTGTGCCTGGAACGCGACTTCCGGGTACAGCTCGGCGTGCTCGCCGGCTGGCAGGTCGCGGTACTGTTCCGGCATTGGCAGCGGGTAAGGGTGCAGTTCGCGCTCCGGGAAACCCTGGATGGCCGCACGGGTGTTGCGGAACAGGACGCGGCCAGTGCCATGGCGGTCGAGCAGCTCGCGGATCAGGCGGGCGCTGGCCTGGCTGTCGCCATCGCTGACTGCAGCCAGCAGGGCTTCGCCCTCGGCACCCAGGAAACCCTGGATGGTGGCGTGGGCCTTGGGTGACAGGCGGCCTTCGTCGAGCAGTTCCTGTACGGCTTCAGCCACCGGGCGATAGTGCTCGCTTTCGGCACGGAAGGCTGCCAGGTCATGGAAGCGATTGGGGTCGAGCAGGCGCAGGCGGGCGAAGTGACTGTCCTGACCAAGCTGCTCGGGGGTGGCGGTGAGCAACAGTACGCCCGGGATGACCTGGGCCAGTTGCTCGACCAGGCTGTATTCGGTGCTGGCCTTGTCTTCGTGCCATACCAGGTGGTGGGCTTCATCGACCACCATCAGGTCCCAGCCTGCGGCGAACAGCGCGTCCTGGGCCTTTTCGTCCTCGACCAGCCACTCCAGGGCGACCAGTGCCAACTGGGCGTCCTCGAACGGGTTGCTGGCGTCGCTTTCAATGAAACGTTCGGCGTCGAACAGTGCCACCTGCAGGTTGAAGCGCCGACGCATTTCCACCAGCCATTGGTGCTGGAGGTTTTCCGGTACCAGGATCAGCACGCGGTTGGCACGCCCGGTCAGCAACTGGCGGTGGATCACCAGGCCGGCTTCGATGGTTTTGCCCAGGCCCACTTCGTCGGCCAGCAGTACGCGAGGTGCGCTGCGGTCCGCCACTTCGCGGGCGATGTGCAACTGGTGGGCGATCGGCTGCGCGCGGCAGCCTCCCAGGCCCCACAGCGACGACTGGACCTGCTTGCTGGTGTGCTGCAGCGTGTTGTAGCGCAGGCTGAACCAGGACAGCGGGTCGATCTGACCGGCGAACAGACGGTCGCTGGCCAGGCGGAACTGGATGAAGTTCGACAGCTGGGTTTCCGGCAGGGTGCGCGGCTGGTTCTGGCCGTCGAGGCCGTGGTAGACCATCAGCCCGTCGATGTCCTCGACTTCGCGTACCGTCAGCTTCCAGCCTTCGAAGTGGGTGATCTGGTCACCTGGCGAGAAGCGCACGCGGGTCAGCGGCGCATTGCGCAGGGAATACTGGCGGGTGTCGCCAGTGGCCGGGTAGAGCACGGTCAGCAAGCGGCCATCCTGGGCCAGGATGGTCCCCAGGCCGAGCTCCGCTTCGCTGTCACTGATCCAGCGTTGCCCCGGTTGATACTGCTGCGCCATACTGCCTGAACTCCCGCGATGAAAAGCCGGCTATGTTAACGGATAGGCCCGGCGGACCATAGAGTTGAAGTCCAAGAGTCTAGCTGTTTCATCGCAGAACACCGTCTTGCCGATGAGGGCTACGCACGCCATGCCGCTCAAGCACCGCTGGTTGAACGCCTCTCTGGCCGTGGGCAGCCTCGCGCTGCTGGCCGCTTGCGAGCAGAAAAACTTCGAAAGCCTGCCGGCGATCCCGGTGGAGCAACTCGAGGTGCTGGGTGTGCAGACGCCGATCAAGAGCGTGCATTTCCGTGACCGTGACGGTGAAGGCCTGCTGGTGCTCAGCCGCAGCGATGGCCAGGCGGTCGATGCCGAGTCCGAGCAGGAAGTGGACAAGGTAGAGCTCAAGGCCACGCTGTACGGGCGAGCCACCGAGGGCGACGGGTTCAAGCCGCGCTGGCAGATCGAGCAGGAAACCACCTGCCCTGGCCTGGACCTCGATGTCGACTTCTACAACGATGTCAGCGATGTGGGTGACCTGAACAAGGACGGCATCGCCGAGGTGACGGTGGCCAGCCATTCGTTCTGTGGCGGTGGCATCGACCCGCATGACATTGCCATCGAGATGCGTGAGGGCCAGGCCAGTTACACCATCACTGGGCAGTCGCTGATCACCCCGGCAGGCGAAGAGCCGATCGGCGGTGAGCGCGAGGACAGTGCCTCGCTGAAGAACGCGGCGCCAGTGCTGCGCGAGCACATGAACGCGGTCTGGCAGCAGGTCTTCAAGCGCCCTTGGAGCGAGGCCAGCCCGCCAAGTGATGACGACCCTGACGACGAAGCTTCATAGCCGCTGTCTATACTGGCATGACGTGGCCGGTTTCGGCCGCATTACCCTATTCGCCGGCCCTCAAGGCGGCTGACAACCGGCCGATACACTGGGCACAGGAGAATTCTCATGCTGCCGCCGATCATTCCGCTCAGTGCCGCCCCAGTGACCTCGCAACAGGACCCGGTCAAGCCGACCCCGGACATCAAGCCCGTGGTCCCCACGCAGCCTGCCTCAGGGGAGAGCGCCATTGACCTCAAGCAGCAACGCGACCCGCAGGAGCAGGTCTTGCTGCTGCGTGAGGAGCAGCGCCGGCAGCAGCGGCGTAATAAACAGGGTGGCGACGAGCGCTACAGTGCCTTGCCGGGTGAAGAAGTCAACGGCGACAACACCGTACCGGTGGCCCCGCTCATGGGCGAGCAGCCGCGCCAGGGCCTGCTGGTCGATATCGAAGTCTAGGCGCCCTGTGCCGCAGGGCTGGTCATGGCCAACGCCTGGCGGCATCATGCAAGTCTCTGTTGATCCTCGAGCCCGCCCATGAGCCAAGACAACCTCATCGACTTCGATGCCGAACGTGCCAAGCGCGTGCACGACCTCAAGGAAAAGCGCCTGAACGAAGTGCGTCAGGCGTTCGAGCAAGCCATGCCGCTGGGCAAGGCGAAGAAAAAGAAGCCCAAGAACAAGCCCAAGAAGCGCTGAAACTTGACGCAGGTCAACCCTGCACCCGCCTCGCGTGCCCGGCTCCGGGCACCATTGACCTCGATCAATTTCCCCGTCCCCCGTATTCGTTACCTTGCATCCATCGGACAACGGCAAACGAATCGGGAGGCCAACATGTTCTTCGACAATGTGGTTATCGCTGGTGTGGTAACGGTCGGGTTGATGTTCGCATTCTTTGCCGGTCTTGGCATTTTCATCTGGAAGGACTCGAACAAGCGCAAGCCGCGCTGACCTTCCAGGTTCACGGGCACGCAAGGCATTTAGGGCGACTTCGGTCGCCCATTTTTTTTTGCCTTGATCGGTTGATATGACAGCGCCTAAAGATGATTAGCTAGCTAATTATTTGTTTCAGCATTATCCTTCCCTTCATTGTCTATCGTTTACCAGATCATCCCCCGCAAGGTCCGTTTCGTGCCCATCACCTTCCAGGCCCTGTTCGCACCCAGCAGCCTCGCCATCAAATTCGCCATCAAAACCCTGCTTGGCGGCGGCCTTGCCCTGTGGCTGGCCATGCGCTGGGGGCTGGAGCAGCCGGCCTGGGCGCTGATGACCGCGTTCATCGTGGCCCAACCCCTGTCTGGCATGGTGATACAGAAGGGCCTTGCTCGCTTGGCCGGGACCTTGGTCGGCACCTTCATGTCAGTGCTGTTCATCGGCCTGTTCGCGCAGACGCCATGGCTTTTTCTCATCACGCTGGCGTTGTGGCTGGCCCTGTGTACCGCGGCTTCGACCCAACTGCGAAGCGCCTGGGCTTATGCCTTTGTGCTGGCCGGCTACACCGCAGCGATCATTGCTTTGCCCGCGATCGACAAGCCCCTGCAAGTGTTCGATCAGGCGGTGGCGCGCTGTACCGAGATCTGCCTGGGGATCTTCTGTGCAACGGCCACCAGCGCGTTGCTCTGGCCGATGCGCGTGGAGCAGCAACTTGCCGGGCAGGCGCGCCAGGCCTGGCACAGCGGTTTCCAGACGGCCAGTGCCATGCTTGGCGGTGAAGACCAAGCGCGCCAAGGCCTGCTGGAGATCCTGGGGCGTATCGTTGCCATCGATACCCAGCGCGAACATGCCTGGTTCGAGGGCCCGCGTGGGCGCCAGCGGGCAAGGGCCATTCGTGGCCTGAGCCAGAAACTGATGGTGCTGCTGCGGATCTCACGCTCGGTGCGTCGCCAGTGGCGGCAACTGGATGAACAGCAAACCCTGCGTCTTGGCCCATGGCTGGAAGAAGTGCGCGCCCTGTTGGCCAAGCCCGATCAGCCGAGCCTGTTGTTGTTGCGTCAGCGCATCTGGGACGCCGCGCATGATGAGCAGATCAGCTCTGCCGAGCATTTTTGCCTGGCCCGCATGACCCTGCTACTGGACTACGCCATGGCTGCCACCCAGGCACTCGATGATGTCGAAGTGGGCAGGGCGCCGAAGGATGTTGCGCAGGGGCTGGCTGCCCACCGCGACTGGTCGCTGGCGTTGCTGTTCGGTTCACGCAGTGCGCTGGCATTTTTGGTGATGAGTGGTTTCTGGCTCGCCACTGCCTGGCCCTCTGCGCCCGGTGGCCTGGTGTTGACGTGTGTGGTCTGCAGCCTGTTCGCCAGCCGTGAAAATGGTGCGCAGATCGGGCTCAGCTTCTTGCGTGGCATCCTGCTGGCGATCCCGACGGCATTGCTGGTGGGGCAGATCATCCTGCCGCAGTGGAGCAGTTTTGCAATGCTTTGCCTGGGGATGGGCGTACCTCTGTTCTTTGGGGCTATGGGTATGGCTCACCCGCGCACCGGGGCCACGGCGACTTCTTATTGCCTGCACTTCATCGTACTGGTGTCGCCGCTCAATGCCATGCAGTTCGGTGTGGCGAGCATGTTCAACAGTGCGCTGGCCATGCTGGTGGGTGTAGGTGCGGCGGTCATGGCGTTTCGCCTGCTGGTGTTCCGCCACCCGGCCTGGCTTGGCCGGCGCCTGCGCGCGGCGACCCAAAGCGACCTGGTGCGCCTGGCCCGGCGCGACCTGCGAGGTGCCGACAGCTGGTTTGGCGGGCGCATGGCCGACCGTCTGATGCAATTGGCACGGCACGCCGGCGAGCTGCCCGAGGCCGAACGCAAGCGTTGGGACGATGGCCTGCATGGCCTGGACATCGGCGACGAACTGCTGCATTTGCGCATGTGCCTGGCAGTCGCCCAGGCGCCGCTGGGTGATGCCGAACGTGAATATCTGCAGCAACTGGAGACAGCCCTGGCCAGCGGGCCGGCAGCCGGACGAGGGCAGCGCCTGGATGCCGCCAGCGAGCGATTCATCGCGGCGCTGCAACGCCTGCCGTCGAGTGACCCGTTACGCCTGGCCGAAGGGGCGGTATTGCAGTTGCAGAAAAGCTGGGGCAAGTGGTGCCGCTGGCAGGAGGAAGCCCATGGGGTTGCGTGAGTGGGCGTTGGGCGGCGTGCTGCTCAGCCCTTTTCTGATCTATGTGCTGATGGCCCTGGTGCTTACCGGTTTGTTGCGCCTTGTCGTGCACGCCACGCCGTTGGGGCGCTGGATCTGGCATGAAGCGCTGTTCGACGCAGCGCTGTTCGTTTGTGTGCTGTACCTGGTAGTCCGCCTGCTGGGGCCTTTGTAAGGAGTGATTCGATGCGTGCTGTCGTCCGTACCCTGGTGACCCTCTGCGTGGTCGCCATCGCCGTTCTGGCCGGCTATAAACTCTGGCAGTACTACATGCTCACCCCATGGACACGTGATGCACGGGTGCGGGCCGACGTAGTGGTCATCGCGCCCGACGTGTCCGGCTGGGTGCGTGAGCTCAAGGTGCAGGACAACCAGCGGGTCAAGGCTGGCGACCTGTTGATGAGCATAGATCGTGAGCGCTTCCAGGCCGCGTTCGATCAGGCCAGCGCTGTGGCAGAAACGCGTGCCCAGCAGTTGCACCTGCGCGAGCGCGAAGCTGCGCGGCGCACGGCATTGGGGCCCGGGGCGATCAGTGCCGAGCTGCGCGAAAACGCGCAAATCAATGCCGCCATTGCCCGCGGTGAGTTGCATGAGGCGCAAGCTCAGTTACAGGTGGCGAAAATCAACCTTGCGCGCAGTGAAGTGCGAGCCCCCCGCAGTGGGCACATCACCAACTTGCGCCTGGCTCAGGGCAACTATGTGAATGCCGGCCAGTCGGTAATGGCCCTGGTGGATGACTCGACCTTTTTTATCCAGGCCTACTTCGAGGAAACCAAATTGCCGCGCATACGCGTGGGCGATTCGGTGAAGGTCTGGCTGATGGGGGCAGGAGAGGCCATGCAGGGGCATGTGGAAAGCATCAGCCGGGGTATCACCGACAGTAACAGTAACCCTGACAGCCAGTTGTTGCCGGAGGTTGAGCCAACCTTCAACTGGGTAAGGCTGGCCCAGCGAATACCTGTGCGCATCCGGCTGGACGACATTCCCGAAGGCATGAACCTCAGCGCGGGGATGACGGCCAGCGTGCAGGTGCACGAGGAGTCGCCCGAGTGATCAGGGCGATGCGTTACAGCCCGATGGTCGACGGCCCCGGCACTTGCCTCAGGGGAACGGCCGGCAAGTGAAAGCTGAATAGCGTGCCTCGTTGCTTGTCGGAGATGACCTCCATGCGTCCGCCGTGGGCCAGGGCAATCTGATTGGCTATGTAAAGGCCAAGGCCAAGCCCCTGTCTTGGCGCCGCAGACAGCGGCCTGGTGAATGGCTGGAACAAGTGGTCCAGCGTTTGTGCGGCGATGGGGTGCCCGTAGTTGTGCACGCTGAGCACGAACTCCCCATCGGCGATGGCCGCCCTGACCGTTACCGGCCCGTCAGGTGCACCATGGGCCAGCGCGTTGGCGATAAGGTTGGAGAGTAGCTGGGTCACCCGTTCGCGATCACAGCACAGACCGCTGATGTCACCGATCTCCAGCAGAATCTGCCGCTGCGGATGCACATGCTGAAGCTCCGAGGCCACATGCCAGAGGCCTTCGCTCAGGTCTGGACAGGGCTGCAGGTTCAACGGGATGCCGTTGCCCAGCCGGCCTCTGGCAAAGTCCAGCACGTCGCGCACAAGCTGTGAGGCCCGCTGCCCGCAAGTATGAATGTGGCGGGCGATCGCGCGGTTCTTGTCGTCGTCCAGGCGCTGAGTCAACAGTTCGGCGCCTGCGGTGATGGCAAACAGAGGATTGCGCAGATCATGGCCAAGCACTGCGATGAACTGTTCGCGCACTTCTGCCAATGCGCGTTCCTCACGCAGGGCGCGCTCGGTGTGCTGTGCTTTTTCTTCGCTCTCTATCTGGATGGCCAACAGGCGTGCAAAAGACGCCATCATGGGCACGATGGCGCTGCCCTTGAGCGCTGCCGGGGCCGGGTCAAGCGCACAGATGGTGCCAAAAAAACGGCCATCGCTACGCACGACCGGGACTGAAATGTAGCTTTCGAAGCGATAAAGCTTAGGTGTGTGATGCCTGCAATATTGTTCGTCTTCACTGGCTTTGTCGATCACGATGGTCCGGTGGGTGGTCTTGACCTCGTGACACAGGGTGGTGGCCACATCGAGGTCGTCGCCCACGTTCAGGCCGAAGCCCAAGGTGTCGAGTACGGCGCAGGCTGTCCAGCTGTTGTCGGTGACGCGCGCCACGGCGGCAAACTGCATGCCGGTCGTTTCGCAGATGACCTGAAGGATGGCAGGTACTGCATTGATGCGGCCAATGGTGGCGATATCTGCGTTGATGGCGTCGGGCATGAACGGTCCCAATGTCGGCGACGAAAAGCTGTCAACCATGCAGTCTAGCGGAGCTGCTGGGGGATGACGAAAAACTTGGCGAGAGCGCTGCCACTTGCGTTAGGCTGGCCCAACGCGTTGCCCAAAAGAGGCGACCGGTTTTCGCCTGGCGTGCGTCACTTCCAATCATTTGCGAGGTTTCGACATGGCCATCACATCCCAGGACATCTGCAGTGCTGCCGACCAGCTCAAGGGCTTTGTCGGCTTTCATGGCAAGCGCGGCGTTCATATCGTGCGCTTTTCCGAAGACGCGTTCGGTATGGACGTGGCTGACGAGAGCATCATCCCGTGCAGTGAGTTCGTCTGGCGGCCGGAGCAGGGCGCGCGCATGGCGCTGTGTCGGCAACGCCTGGCGCTGTTGCTGGATCAGCATGTGGACGACCGGCTGAATATTGCCGAACCATTGCGCCAGTATCTGCGGCGCAGTGACCTGCCGGAAATTCTGGCGCAGCGCTCGTTGCGCTGCTGACAGCGTAACGGCGGTCAGCGAGGATATTCTGCCAGGGATGCCGGCTGAAGCGCCGTGGCCTCATCATGGTCGAAATTGACCTGGTCGCGACCGCGTCGCTTGGCGCAGTAGAGTGCCTTGTCTGCCTGTTCCAGCCAGTGTTCGGGGGATTGGAGGTCTGCCCGGTAGGCTGCCATGCCGATACTAAGGCTGACTTTCAAATGCGGCAGTTGCGGGTCACGGTAGCAAACGATGCGCTCGCGCAGACGCTCCATGGCCTGCCTGGCCTCACGCTCACTGGTATCGGGCAGAATCACGCAAAATTCGTCGCCACCATAACGCCCTGCCAGGTCGCCCGCCCGCAGGTTGCGTCTGAGCTCGTCGCTCATCTGTCGCAGCACGCAATCGCCGATCACGTGGCCGAACGTGTCATTGATGGTCTTGAAATGGTCGATATCGATCAGGGCAATCACTGATGGCATTTGCAAGTTCTGGCAAGCCTGGAAGCGCAGCAGGAGCAGGTCCTTCCAGGCGCCGTGATTGAGCAGCCCGGTCAGGCTGTCAGTCAGGCTCAGGTCGCGAAGGCGGCGCTTGTGTTCGGCAAGCTTGATCGCCAGGCGGTAGCACACCCAGCCCAGGGCCAGTGGATAGAGTGTCAGCATTGGCAGGCAGGCAAAGATCTGCAGTGGTGTGGCGTTGAGCTGTAACCCTGTGCCCAGCAGTGCGCTGGCCAGCAGCATGCCGACCAGTTGCGCCACTAGCCCTCGCATGACCAAGCGTTTGCCGCCAGCGGCCACATTGTTCATGGTCATCATCGAGAGCACAGTGACGCAGGGCAGGGGGTTGAAATGCATGGCTGCGGTCCAGAAACCACCCATCAGTGAATCCAGCAGCAGGTTGCGCTGTTCCGCCTGGTACGGTGCAATCGACCGCCGTGCCCACTGGTAGGCCACATGGGGCCAGAGCAAGCCGTTGAAGAGCAGCAGCAACCATGCCCAGGTGGGGGGCGAAAGTGGCGCGACCGCTGCAGCGACGCTGAACAGGCCAATGCCCAGGCCGATCATGCGCGGCAGGTAGATACGCCTGACGAAAGAAAGTCCCTTGCCGCTGCGGTTGTCCATGATGGTGGTCGTTCTTCTGCTGAGTCGCCGTTTATCGCACAACTCACGTCAATAGTGTTCAACAGTCTGCCATTGACGAAAAATGACCTTGCAAGCCAATTCACGGTTGATGCGGCCCCTATGGGTGACCGCATGTTATTTGTGCCTGGTGGCTTGCCACTCATGATGCCCATGGCGGACTCCATTGGCGGGCCCGAGCCTGCTATGGCAGTGCGCTGAAGGTCATTGCTTGTTGTCCTGCTTGCCGAATGAAGACTTTTTTTCATCCTTTAATAGCTGCGAAGGTGGCTTGCCGCTGTCGCTGCGCACCTGCGCGTGGCTGATCAGCGCGAAAATGAAGCTGCCACCAATGATGTTCCCGGCCAGGGTCGGCAGGGCAAACTCAAGCCAGAAGCTGCGCCAGGATTCGTCTCCGGCCCAGACCAGATAGGACACCTCGACCGAGCCTACGACGATGTGAGTGAAGTCGCCCAGGGCCATCAGGTAGGTGATCATCAGGATGATCCAGATCTTGGCGTGCTCCATGGAGGGGATCATCCACACCATGGTCGCTATCATCCAGCCCGATACAATGCCCTTGGCGAACATCTGGCTGATATCGTTCTCCATCACCTTGCGGCCGATATCGAGGAAGGCGACATCCGTCTTGCTGTCGAAAATGGGTAGTTCGAGCATGACCCAGGCGACCAGCAAGGTGCCTGCCAGGTTGCCGACCAGCACTACGCCCCACAGCCGCAAAAGGCGCCCGAGGTTGGCGAAGGTCGGCGTTGTCATGATCGGCAGCACCGCTGTGATGGTGTTTTCAGTAAACAGTTGCTGACGCGCCAGGATCACCGCAAGAAAGCCTGCGCTGTAGCCAATGCTGGCGACAACCTGGGCACTCTCACCCTCCGGCAGGCGAGCGTAGAACAGCCCCATGGCCATGAATGAAAGGCCCATGGTCAGGCCTGCTGCCAGGGCCGACCACCACAGCGCCGCGAGGGTGCGCTCCAGTTCCTGGTCGCCCTGGTAGCGAATGATCTCGTGCAGAACCGCCGCCCTCGGGGGTTGGTTATGGCTGACTTCCTTCTCTTCATCAGCCGACAGGCCAGGGGTCTTCTCGCTCTGCGCATCGCTCATGCCATTGCCCTCCACGGAGTGTTTATCTACAGAGCGATGGTTCATGCATTTAGTTGCCGGGCGGCTGCAAAATGCATCTTGAAGTTTTTTAGATCAAGGTGTTGACTCAAATTTCAAACCGCGTATTATTCGCCTCCTCGCAGCGTTGAACGCTACGAGGCAGGCGGTAAGTTGTTGAAGTTCAAGGCTTTTGAAAGAAAGCAGATTCAAAAAAACTTCAAAACAAACGCTTGACAGCAAATGAGGAAAGCGTAGAATGCGCGCCTCGGTTGAGATGAAAAGCTCTTAACCAAACGCTCTTTAACAAATCGAATCAAGCAATTCGTGTGGGTGCTTGTGAGTACGGACTGATAGTCAGAAAGATTATCAGCATCACAAGTGACCATGCGAGAAATCACATAGTCATTTGAGATTGCTGAGCCAAGTTTAGGGTTTCTTAAAAACCCAAGCAGTATTGAACTGAAGAGTTTGATCATGGCTCAGATTGAACGCTGGCGGCAGGCCTAACACATGCAAGTCGAGCGGATGACGGGAGCTTGCTCCTTGATTCAGCGGCGGACGGGTGAGTAATGCCTAGGAATCTGCCTGGTAGTGGGGGACAACGTTTCGAAAGGAACGCTAATACCGCATACGTCCTACGGGAGAAAGCAGGGGACCTTCGGGCCTTGCGCTATCAGATGAGCCTAGGTCGGATTAGCTAGTTGGTGGGGTAATGGCTCACCAAGGCAACGATCCGTAACTGGTCTGAGAGGATGATCAGTCACACTGGAACTGAGACACGGTCCAGACTCCTACGGGAGGCAGCAGTGGGGAATATTGGACAATGGGCGAAAGCCTGATCCAGCCATGCCGCGTGTGTGAAGAAGGTCTTCGGATTGTAAAGCACTTTAAGTTGGGAGGAAGGGCATTAACCTAATACGTTAGTGTTTTGACGTTACCGACAGAATAAGCACCGGCTAACTCTGTGCCAGCAGCCGCGGTAATACAGAGGGTGCAAGCGTTAATCGGAATTACTGGGCGTAAAGCGCGCGTAGGTGGTTTGTTAAGTTGGATGTGAAAGCCCCGGGCTCAACCTGGGAACTGCATCCAAAACTGGCAAGCTAGAGTACGGTAGAGGGTGGTGGAATTTCCTGTGTAGCGGTGAAATGCGTAGATATAGGAAGGAACACCAGTGGCGAAGGCGACCACCTGGACTGATACTGACACTGAGGTGCGAAAGCGTGGGGAGCAAACAGGATTAGATACCCTGGTAGTCCACGCCGTAAACGATGTCAACTAGCCGTTGGAATCCTTGAGATTTTAGTGGCGCAGCTAACGCATTAAGTTGACCGCCTGGGGAGTACGGCCGCAAGGTTAAAACTCAAATGAATTGACGGGGGCCCGCACAAGCGGTGGAGCATGTGGTTTAATTCGAAGCAACGCGAAGAACCTTACCAGGCCTTGACATGCAGAGAACTTTCCAGAGATGGATTGGTGCCTTCGGGAACTCTGACACAGGTGCTGCATGGCTGTCGTCAGCTCGTGTCGTGAGATGTTGGGTTAAGTCCCGTAACGAGCGCAACCCTTGTCCTTAGTTACCAGCACGTTATGGTGGGCACTCTAAGGAGACTGCCGGTGACAAACCGGAGGAAGGTGGGGATGACGTCAAGTCATCATGGCCCTTACGGCCTGGGCTACACACGTGCTACAATGGTCGGTACAGAGGGTTGCCAAGCCGCGAGGTGGAGCTAATCTCACAAAACCGATCGTAGTCCGGATCGCAGTCTGCAACTCGACTGCGTGAAGTCGGAATCGCTAGTAATCGCGAATCAGAATGTCGCGGTGAATACGTTCCCGGGCCTTGTACACACCGCCCGTCACACCATGGGAGTGGGTTGCACCAGAAGTAGCTAGTCTAACCTTCGGGAGGACGGTTACCACGGTGTGATTCATGACTGGGGTGAAGTCGTAACAAGGTAGCCGTAGGGGAACCTGCGGCTGGATCACCTCCTTAATCGACGACATCAGCCTGCTGATGAGCTCCCACACGAATTGCTTGATTCTTTGTAAAAGGCGATCAGGACCTAAATATAGGTCCAGCGCTGTTCCTGATCAGAACTCAGAAATGAACATTCGGTTTGAATGTTGATTTCTGGCTTTTGTCAGATCGTTCTTTAAAAATTCGGATATGTGATAGAAATAGACTGAACACCAGTTTCACTGCTGGTGGATCAGGCTAAGGTAAAATTTGTGAGTTCTGCTCGAAAGAGCAACATGCGAATTTTCGGCGAATGTCGTCTTCACAGTATAACCAGATTGCTTGGGGTTATATGGTCAAGTGAAGAAGCGCATACGGTGGATGCCTTGGCAGTCAGAGGCGATGAAAGACGTGGTAGCCTGCGATAAGCTTTGGGGAGTCGGCAAACAGACTGTGATCCAGAGATCTCTGAATGGGGGAACCCACTCAGCATAAGCTGAGTATCTTGTACTGAATACATAGGTGCAAGAGGCGAACCAGGGGAACTGAAACATCTAAGTACCCTGAGGAAAAGAAATCAACCGAGATTCCCTTAGTAGTGGCGAGCGAACGGGGACCAGCCCTTAAGTTGATTTGAGATTAGTGGAACGCTCTGGAAAGTGCGGCCATAGTGGGTGATAGCCCCGTACACGAAAATCTCTTATCAATGAAATCGAGTAGGACGGAGCACGAGAAACTTTGTCTGAACATGGGGGGACCATCCTCCAAGGCTAAATACTACTGACTGACCGATAGTGAACCAGTACCGTGAGGGAAAGGCGAAAAGAACCCCGGAGAGGGGAGTGAAATAGATCCTGAAACCGTATGCGTACAAGCAGTGGGAGCCTACTTTGTTAGGTGACTGCGTACCTTTTGTATAATGGGTCAGCGACTTATATTCAGTGGCGAGCTTAACCGAATAGGGGAGGCGTAGCGAAAGCGAGTCTTAATAGGGCGTTTAGTCGCTGGGTATAGACCCGAAACCGGGCGATCTATCCATGGGCAGGTTGAAGGTTAGGTAACACTGACTGGAGGACCGAACCGACTACCGTTGAAAAGTTAGCGGATGACCTGTGGATCGGAGTGAAAGGCTAATCAAGCTCGGAGATAGCTGGTTCTCCTCGAAAGCTATTTAGGTAGCGCCTCATGTATCACTGTAGGGGGTAGAGCACTGTTTCGGCTAGGGGGTCATCCCGACTTACCAAACCGATGCAAACTCCGAATACCTACAAGTGCCGAGCATGGGAGACACACGGCGGGTGCTAACGTCCGTCGTGAAAAGGGAAACAACCCAGACCGTCAGCTAAGGTCCCAAAGTCATGGTTAAGTGGGAAACGATGTGGGAAGGCTTAGACAGCTAGGAGGTTGGCTTAGAAGCAGCCACCCTTTAAAGAAAGCGTAATAGCTCACTAGTCGAGTCGGCCTGCGCGGAAGATGTAACGGGGCTCAAACCATGCACCGAAGCTACGGGTATCACCTTTGGTGATGCGGTAGAGGAGCGTTCTGTAAGCCTGTGAAGGTGAGTTGAGAAGCTTGCTGGAGGTATCAGAAGTGCGAATGCTGACATGAGTAACGACAATGCGAGTGAAAAACTCGCACGCCGAAAGACCAAGGTTTCCTGCGCAACGTTAATCGACGCAGGGTTAGTCGGTCCCTAAGGCGAGGCTGAAAAGCGTAGTCGATGGAAAACAGGTTAATATTCCTGTACTTCCAGTTATTGCGATGGAGGGACGGAGAAGGCTAGGCCAGCTTGGCGTTGGTTGTCCAAGTTTAAGGTGGTAGGCTGAGATCTTAGGCAAATCCGGGATCTCAAAGCCGAGAGCTGATGACGAGTTGCCTTTAGGCGACGAAGTGGTTGATGCCATGCTTCCAAGAAAAGCTCCTAAGCTTCAGATAACTGGGAACCGTACCCCAAACCGACACAGGTGGTTAGGTAGAGAATACCAAGGCGCTTGAGAGAACTCGGGTGAAGGAACTAGGCAAAATGGCACCGTAACTTCGGGAGAAGGTGCGCCGGTGAGGGTGAAGGACTTGCTCCGTAAGCTCATGCCGGTCGAAGATACCAGGCCGCTGCGACTGTTTATTAAAAACACAGCACTCTGCAAACACGAAAGTGGACGTATAGGGTGTGACGCCTGCCCGGTGCCGGAAGGTTAATTGATGGGGTTAGCGCAAGCGAAGCTCTTGATCGAAGCCCCGGTAAACGGCGGCCGTAACTATAACGGTCCTAAGGTAGCGAAATTCCTTGTCGGGTAAGTTCCGACCTGCACGAATGGCGTAACGATGGCGGCGCTGTCTCCACCCGAGACTCAGTGAAATTGAAATCGCTGTGAAGATGCAGTGTATCCGCGGCTAGACGGAAAGACCCCGTGAACCTTTACTATAGCTTTGCACTGGACTTTGAATTTGCTTGTGTAGGATAGGTGGGAGGCTTTGAAGTGGGGACGCCAGTTCTCATGGAGCCATCCTTGAAATACCACCCTGGCAACTTTGAGGTTCTAACTCAGGTCCGTTATCCGGATCGAGGACAGTGTATGGTGGGTAGTTTGACTGGGGCGGTCTCCTCCCAAAGAGTAACGGAGGAGTACGAAGGTGCGCTCAGACCGGTCGGAAATCGGTCGTAGAGTATAAAGGCAAAAGCGCGCTTGACTGCGAGACAAACACGTCGAGCAGGTACGAAAGTAGGTCTTAGTGATCCGGTGGTTCTGTATGGAAGGGCCATCGCTCAACGGATAAAAGGTACTCCGGGGATAACAGGCTGATACCGCCCAAGAGTTCATATCGACGGCGGTGTTTGGCACCTCGATGTCGGCTCATCACATCCTGGGGCTGAAGCCGGTCCCAAGGGTATGGCTGTTCGCCATTTAAAGTGGTACGCGAGCTGGGTTTAGAACGTCGTGAGACAGTTCGGTCCCTATCTGCCGTGGACGTTTGAGATTTGAGAGGGGCTGCTCCTAGTACGAGAGGACCGGAGTGGACGAACCTCTGGTGTTCCGGTTGTCACGCCAGTGGCATTGCCGGGTAGCTATGTTCGGAAGAGATAACCGCTGAAAGCATCTAAGCGGGAAACTTGCCTCAAGATGAGATCTCACTGGGATCTTGAATCCCCTAAAGGGCCGTCGAAGACTACGACGTTGATAGGTTGGGTGTGTAAGCGCTGTGAGGCGTTGAGCTAACCAATACTAATTGCCCGTGAGGCTTGACCATATAACACCCAAGCAATTTGCTTCTGCAGATTGTGGTGGTGAAGACGAAAGAACCGAAAGTTCGCAACATCACAACTATCGCATATCCGAATTCGCTGGGCTGTCCATCTGGACATTCTGGCTACAGAATTTCTTGACGACCATAGAGCATTGGAACCACCTGATCCCATCCCGAACTCAGTAGTGAAACGATGCATCGCCGATGGTAGTGTGGGGTTTCCCCATGTGAGAGTAGGTCATCGTCAAGATTCATTTCGCAAAACCCCTATCTGCGCGAGCAGGTAGGGGTTTTGTCTTTCCGATATTCGCACACCTTTCTCCAGGCAAAGATGTTTTGTCCCTCTCGCACCTGCGCAAACGCGCCGAAGGGTGCGACAATTATTCCTGTTCATTTACGTGACTTTGCCCTGCCCAAGCTGCGTCAAGGCTTAGGTTCGGGGCATCCTCGCGCCCGGACATAGCGATGCCAGCGTGCCGTGCTGCGCATTTCTGGACCTTCACCGTCCTATACAACTGAGGTTACAAGCAAGATGGCCAAGGCCGCCGATGTCGTTGTGCAATGCCTGGAAAACGAAGGTGTCGAGTATGTGTTCGGCATTCCTGGTGAGGAAAACCTCGACCTGCTGGAATCCCTGCGCAAGTCGAAGATCAAGCTGGTACTGACCCGCCACGAGCAGTCTGCGGGCTTCATGGCAGCCACCTATGGCCGCCTGACCGGCAAGACCGGCGTCAGCCTGTCGACCCTGGGCCCTGGCGCGACCAACCTGGTAACCGCCAGTGCGTACGCCTACCTGGGCGGCATGCCGATGATGATGATTACCGGCCAGAAGCCGATCAAGAAGTCCAAGCAGGGCCGCTTCCAGATCATCGATGTGTGCGGCATGATGGACCCCATCACCAAGTACACCCACCAGTTCGCCTCGGCCGACAACATCCCTTCGCGCATGCGTGAAGCGTTCCGCCTGGCCGAAGAAGAAAAACCGGGCGCCGTGCACCTGGAGCTGCCGGAAGACATCGCCGCCGAGCAGACCGATGCCATGCCGATCCCGCGCAGCCTGCACCGCCGTCCGCTGGCCGAGCACGTGGCTATCGAAGCTGCCATCGAGAAACTGCGCACCGCCCGCAGCCCTATCCTGGTGATCGGTGCCGGCGCCAACCGCAAGATGACCGCCAAGGTCCTCAAGCAACTGGTCGATAAGACCGGTATCCCGTTCGTCACCACCCAGCTGGGCAAGGGTGTGGTTGACGAGCGCAGCCCGCGCTTCCTGGGTAACGCTGCGTTGTCGTCCGGTGATTTCGTGCACCGTGCGATCGAAGCGGCTGACCTGATCGTCAACATCGGCCACGATGTGATCGAGAAGCCGCCGTTCTTCATGGTCCGTGGCGGCACCGAAGTCATTCATATCAACTTCCGTTCCGCCGAAGTCGACGCCGTGTACTTCCCGCAGGTAGAAGTGATCGGCGACATCGCCAACGCCGTCTGGCAGATCGCTGAAGGCCTGGGCGACACCTCGCACTGGGACTTCACCCGCCTCATGGCGATTCGTGAAGCCAACGAAGCCCAGATCGCCGAAGGCGGCGACGATGACCGCTTCCCGGTCTACCCTCAGCGCCTGGTTGCCGACATCCGTCGTGTTCTGCCGTCCGAAGGTATCGTCGCCCTGGACAACGGCATCTACAAGATCTGGTTCGCGCGCAACTACAAGGCCCACAAGCCCAACACCGTACTGCTCGATAACGCCCTGGCGACCATGGGCGCCGGCCTGCCGTCGGCCATGGCAGCGCACCTGGTGTACCCGGACCGCCCGGTGATCTCGGTGTGTGGCGATGGTGGTTTCATGATGAACAGCCAGGAGCTGGAAACCGCAGTCCGTCTGGGCATGCACGTTACCGTGGTGATCCTGCGTGACGATGGCTACGGCATGATCCGCTGGAAGCAGGCCAACATGGGCTTCACCGATTTCGGCCTGGACTACGGCAACCCGGACTTCGTCAAGTACGCCGAAGCCTACGGTGCCAATGGCCACCGCGTGGAAAGCGCCGAAGGTTTGCTGCCGCTGCTCGAGCACTGCATCAAGACCCCGGGCGTGCACGTGATCGACTGCCCGGTCGACTACAGCGAGAACGACCGCATCCTCAACAGCGAGCTGCGTGAGCGCGCGCTGGCGGTGTAAGCCTTAAGGCCCGATCGCCGGCAAGCTGTTCCCACGGGAATATCACTGGTCTCTTTGGCCAGTGATTGGCAAGTGGGGCGGTTTGTCGGCGATCAGGCTCTACAGAGCAGGGCCTGCGCTCGTTGGCGCGCATATATTCACCACCGCTCAGATCTCACGATTCACCACTCTGGTTCTCAAGCCCCATGGAGAACACGAGAACATGACGATTGGATCGTCATACAACCACCCCGCCAAACTGGCCATTGAGCCTCCTTCAACCTCGCAACCTTGGGCTGCGCTTCCCGAAACCACCAGACCTTTTGTTTGGATGATCGATTTCACCTTTGATCACTACCCGCATTATCAGATGCTGTAGGTAATGGAATTCGTGGCTATCAGGTAGATAAGTCTTACCGGAGGTCTTCGCTTTTCCCACAGGTCTGTGGGAGTGCGCTGACTGTCGCTCCCCAGCCTGACCCCGTTTTACTGGCGCTCTTCCACAACAACCAAAAAAGGAAGCCGCCATGTCCGAACTATGCCTCCCCATAAGCCCGGTAAAAATCGCCGTCATTCAGTACGACCCTCAGGTTGGGCTAGACAATCGCGATGGCAACCTGAAACACGGGTTGGCCCTGGCCCGGCGAGCTGCTCGCGAAGGTGCCAACCTGATTGTGCTGCCTGAACTGGCAAACACCGGTTATACCTTTCAGTCGCGTGCCGAAGCCTATGCTCATGCCCAGACGCTACAGGAAGGGCCAGCCTGCAGGCGTGGGCGGACTTTGCGCAGGAACAACAGGTTTATCTGGCCGCAGGCTTCGCGGAACGCGATGGTCTGAAACTCTATGACAGTGCAGTGCTGTTCGGGCCTGAGGGGATGCTTGGGCATTACCGCAAGGCCCACCTGTGGAATCAGGAAAAGCTGTGGTTCACCCCCGGCGACCTGGGCTTCCCAGTCTTCGAAACGCCCATCGGGCGTATAGGTTTGTTGATCTGTTGGGATATCTGGTTTCCCGAGGTCCCACGCCTGATGGCGGCGCAAGGTGCCGACATCCTCTGCAGCCTGAACAACTGGGTATGGACGCCACCACCGCTGTTCGATGCTGCCGGACGTTGCATGGCTTCATACCTCACCATGACGGCAGCACACGTCAACAATGTCTATATCGCCGCCGCCAACCGAATCGGTAGCGAGCGGGGAGGCCGTTTTCTGGGTTGTTCGCTGATCGCCGGGACCAACGGATGACCCATCGGTGAAACGGCCAGCGCAGATCACGAAACCATCCTCTATGCCGATGTCGATCTCAGCGCAGCCCGTTCGGCGCCAATCTGGAACAGCCTCAACGACTTGCCGCGAGACCGGCGTACAGATCTTTACGACGCCACGCTCGGCTATCGCATGCATGCACCGATGCCTCGCTGAGGAGACGGAAATGAAGGTTAAACTCATTTCGCCTCAGCAATTGATCCCAGCATTGATGCTGGCCAGCCTGACAGTATTGCTGGCTGCCAGCCTGGTGCTTGGTCAATGGCCGGATTATGCACAGTGGACTGCGAAACTGGATCAGCCACTGAGCCGCCTGCGCTGGATAATCGCAGACATCAGCGAAGTCACTTTTTACAAGCATGAACTACCCGCCCTCGGCTTGCTGCTCGGCGCTTGCCTGGCGCATTGGGCCTATATCCGTGGCTACCGTTGCCAGGGCTTCGCCATCTGTTATGGCAGTGGCTTGTGGCCCTGGGTTTTCATCAGCTCGCTGCTTGGCTTGCTGCTCAGTCATGCCTTGTGGGGCTGGACCTTGGCCAGTGGCGCCTGGCAACCCACATTCGTCGCCTTCGTCTCGCTGCCTGCTGCCATGGTTCTGCTGTTTGGTGGCGGCTGGCAGGTGACGATTACCGGTGCGGTGTTGGGCGCACTGCTGGTAGCACCAGCCAGCCTGTTGCTGGTCAATTACCTGTGCTACCCCCTGCAGTTGCCTGCCGTGATCGGCAATGTCAGCGGGATGGCTGTAGCAAGCGTGATGGCTTTCATGCTGTGCAGGCGCTTTCCATCGCTGGTCGAGCGCGGCCGCAGGCCCGAGACGTTGCAGGCTGTTGCGCCAAACCCGGACTATGGCGTGGTCTGGTCACTCAGGCGAGTTCTGGCCGATTTCAGCGAAGGGCCATTTTTCGGAAATGAACTGGCCAGTCTGGGGCTCTTGCTGGGTGTGCTGGCCGCCTACATGCTAGCGCCCGCTGCACCCGCCTATGGCTCGCAACTGGTTGTTCAGCTGGTGGCCGGGCAGGGGTTGTCTTCACTGGTTGGTGTAGTGATCTGGCGTCGTCAGTGGCAAGCACGTGGCTGGTATCCCACCTACATTCCCATTGTGTCGGTTGTTCCTGCCGCAGTGCTGACCCATGGCGGTAGCTGGCAGGTGGTCATGCTCAGCGCAGTATTGGGCGCGCTGATCGCACCGCCGTTGGCTGTGGCCATCAGCCAGCGGTTACCGAGCCATATGCATGGCTATATCGGTAACGTTCTATCCATGGCCATCAGTACATTAGGTATCGTGCCGCTGGTCGGGCTTGTTACGGGAGTTGGCGTATGACGGAAGTTGAAAATTTGCCTCGCTTGTCGATTGCCAGCCTGGGAGGAACAGCCAGCATGCAGGCTGGTGAACCGGGGCGGGGGGTGACGCCAAGTCTCGACTGTGAGAGGCAATTGGCCTTGTTACCTCACTTGCGCGAAATGGCGCACCTTGAAGTGGCCACGCTGTGTCTGGTCCCTAGTGCCTCACTGAGTTTCGGGATGCTTCTGGATGTGCTGGCCTGGGCTCGCGCTGAAATCGAAGGTGGCTCGCAGGCAGTGATACTCACTCAGGGGACCGATACGCTGGAGGAGACGGCCTACTTTTTCAACCTGCTCTGGCCTTTCGACGCACCGCTGGTGCTTACCGGTGCAATGCGCCCGCCCAGCCAGCCGGGGAGCGATGGGCCGGCCAATCTGCTGGCGGCGACGCAGGTAGCTCTGGCTCACGCTAGCAGGGGAAGAGGTGCGCTGGTAGTGATCAACGACCAGATCCACTGCGCAACACGGGTACGCAAGACTGCCAGCCTGTCGATGGCCGCGTTCGAGTCGCCTGGCAGTGGGCCCGTTGGTGAACTCGTAGAAGGCTTGGCGGTTTATCGTCAACCGCCTTGCCCGCGCAAGGTGCTACCGCTCCCCGAACGCGTCGAGCACCGGGTTGCGCTGCTGGAAGCTTGCCTGGATGCAGACACAACCTTGCTGCAGGCTGTTGCGGCCTTTGGCTTCGAGGGGCTGGTCATATCCGGGTTTGGTGCCGGGCACGTTTCCAGCGCCTGGTCCGATGTGTTGGGTGAGCTGGCGGCGAACCTGCCGGTGATTGTCGCTACCCGCACCGGAAGTGGTACCACCGCTCGGGCCACCTATGGTTTTGCGGGTGCCGAGATCGACTTGCAGTCCAAAGGCGTACACATGGCCGGACAACTCTGCCCGCGCAAGTGTCGAATATTGTTGTGGCTGCTACTCGGCACGGGGCAACAGTCGTCGCTGTGCACCTGGCTACCCCAATAGGGTAAATGCCCGCAGCTCTGTGGCTGTGGGCAGCCCTTGATCCGTCGCTGTGATAGGGTGCACACACTTTTGCTTTTCAGGATGTGCAACCATGCTCCCCCCCCTCAGCGAAAAAGAACTCCACCGCCTGGAAGACCTGCTGATCACCTACGGCAACGACTATTCGGTACTCAACCTTGCCGAGCTCAACGGCTTTTTCACCGGCCTGGCCAGCTCGCCGTCGCGGGTCAACCCTGAGCAGTGGTTGCCTGCGGTCGCCGGTGGCAAGGTGCCGAAGTTCAAGAAGCCTGCCCATGAAGAAGCCTATACGGCACTGATGCTGCGCTATGCCCACCAGGTGGCGGAACAGCTTGCGCAGAACGTCGACGGCTTCGAGCCGGTGTTCGAAGAAAGTGAAAGCGAGGAAGGGCCGGCGATCATCATGGAAGAGTGGTGCTTTGGCTACATGCGCGCTACCCAGATCGCACAATGGGGCGACCTTCCGCCCGAGCAGGATCAATTGCTCAAGGCTATTTCGCTGCACGGGCTGGAGGATAACTTCGAGCTGCTCGATACCATGAGTTTCGATGAGCTGCAGGCCTGCGTGCCACATGTGGTCGCAGCGGCGAAGGGCTTGTATCGGTATCAGAAGCAGCAGCGCCACTGACCCGATGGGGCGGGGCCCTTTTGGGTCTGCCCCGCCCACGGGCCTTGGGTACCCAGTGATTATTTCGCATCGCGAAATTATGATCTTCCCCCAGCACTGATTCTGCAATTCAGCGATTCAGCGCAGCATGTGCTCCACCAGCACCACGCCGGTGCCGACCCTGGAGCACAGACCATGATCAAACTCTACAACTTCCCCAAGTCCGGCCATGCCCATCGCATCGAGCTGATGTTGTCGCTGCTGGACCTGCCCACCGAACTGGTGTTCGTGGACCTGGCCAAGGGCGCGCACAAGCAGCCGGAATTCCTCGCCCTCAACCCCCTCGGCCAGGTGCCGGTGATCGATGACAACGGTACTGTCATTGCCGACTCCAACGCCATCCTCGTCTACCTGGCCAGCACGTACGACAAAGCCGGCCATTGGCTGCCCCATGACCCGGTCACCGCTGCCCGTGTGCAACGCTGGTTGTCCACCGCCGCAGGGCCGCTCGCCTTCGGCCCGGCCGCTGCCCGTCTGGTTACAGTGTTTGGCGCCTCATTCAACACCGACGAAGTCATCGGTCGCGCCCACGCCTTGCTCAAGGTGATGGACCGCGAACTGGCCGAGTCGCCATTCCTGGTGGGCGACCAGCCGACCATCGCTGATGTGGCCAACTACTCCTACATCGCCCATGCCCCCGAGGGCAACGTCTCGCTGGAGCCGTACCCCAACGTACGCGCCTGGCTGGCACGCATCGAAGCGCTGCCAGGCTTCGTCGCCATGCCACGTACCGCCGTGGGCCTGCAAGCCAACGCCTGAGCCGCAATCCAACCGAGGAACGCCGCCATGCAACAAACCCCTGACCCTCGACCCTCGCCCTGGCACGTTGGCGAAAAACGGCTGCAGGAGCAGGCCGGTGTGGCGCAGCGCATGGAGGTGTTCGGGCAGAAGGTCATCCGTGACTACATGCCCGACCAACACCGCGAGTTCTACCGGCAACTGCCGTTCCTGGTCGCAGGCGCCGTGGATGCCCAGGGCAAACCGTGGGCGACGCTGCTTGAAGGCCCCGAAGGCTTCGTCAGCTCGCCCGACCCACGGCAATTGCTGATCGACACCCAACTCGCCAGCGACGACCCGGCAACGCCAGGCCTGGGCGCAGGCGGTGCTGTCGGCCTGCTCGGCATCGAGTTGCACAGCCGCCGGCGCAACCGCATCAACGGGCTTATCCAGCAAGGGAGCGGTGGCCCGCTGGCGGTGATGGTGGAGCATGCCTTCGGCAATTGTCCCCAGTACATTCAGCTGCGCGCTTACACGCGTGTCGATGAGCCGCAGCAGGGCAGGCTGGACTCCAGCGTACTGGATACCCACGCAGTGACGATGATCGAGCAGGCAGACACCTTCTTTGTCGCCAGCTACATTGACCACCAAGACGGCCATCGCGCTGTGGATGTCTCGCACCGCGGCGGCCGGGCCGGGTTCGTCAAGGTCGACGGCAACCGCCTGACCATCCCCGACTATGCCGGCAACTTGCACTTCAATACCCTCGGCAACCTGTTGGAAAATCCGCAGGCAGGGTTGTTGTTCGTCGATTTCAGCAACGGCAACGTGCTGCAAGTGACGGGGCGCACCGATATTTTGCTCGACAGCCCGCTGATCAAAGACTTCGAGGGCGCCGAGCGGCTATGGACGCTTCAGGTCGAACAGGTCGTGCTGCGCCGGGCTGGCGTGTCGTTGCGCTGGGCCTTCCAGGAATACGCACCGACCAGCCTGATGACCGGTACCTGGGCTGAGGCCGAGCAGCGCCAGCAGCAGCGCGAACGGCAGCGCCAATGGCTGACCTGGCGTGTGGAGCGGGTAGAGCAGGAGAGCCGAGACATCCGCTCGTTCTACCTTGCGCCAGACAGGCCGGTAACGTTCGCCCCAGGCCAGCACATTCCTGTGCGTCTCTCGGTGGGAGGCGACACGCCGTTGATTCGCACCTACAGCCTGTCCTGCGCGCCATCGGACGGCCACCTGCGCATCAGCGTCAAGGCCCAGGGTGCGGCTTCGCGGTATTTGCACGAACAGGTCGGCGTGGGCGACCTGCTCGACGTGCGGCTGCCCATGGGCAGTTTTACCCTGGACGGCGACAGTACAAGGCCCATCGTGCTGATTGGTGCAGGCGTAGGTATTACCCCGCTGATCGCCATGTTGCGCGAGCAATTGGCCCGGCAGCAGACGCGGCGAATTCACCTGTTCCACGGCGCCCGCCGCCTCGCTGACTTGCCATTTCAGCAGGAACTGGCCGCGTTGTACGAGCAGGCAGGCGGCCTGTTGAGTGTGCATCGCTCCCTTAGCCAGCCGGAGGACGACGCAGTACCAGGACGCGACTATGAACATGCCGGGCGCCTGGCGATCGAGCAGGTGAAAGCGAAGTTGGCGCTGGATGACTATGACTTCTACCTGTGTGGGCCGGCCAGCTTTACCCAGGACCTGTATGAAGGGTTACGCGCCATACACGTGCCGGACAAGCGCATTCATGCAGAAGCCTTCGGCCCGTCGACGCTCAGGCGTCATACCGATGACAACCAGCCGACGCTGCAGCAGCCACCGGCTGCCAGCGAGCCAGTGCCGGTGTACTTTGCCAGCTCGGCCAAGGAGGCGCGCTGGGCACCGGGCGGTGGTACCTTGCTCGAACTTGCCGAAGCCCGTGGGTTGTCGCCGGACTTCAGCTGCCGGGGCGGTTCGTGCGGCACCTGCAAGACCAAGGTGGTGAGCGGGCAGGTGCATTACCCGAACCCGCCTGCCCAGATGCCGGAAGCGGGGACAGTGCTGATCTGCTGCGCGGTGCCGGGCAAAGCGCAGGAGGGCGGGCAGGCGCTGGTACTGGATATTTGATGCTGCCTGCAGATAGCAGATAATCTCTACCCACGATACCCAGGAGCCGGCATGGACCAGATTCACCTGATGAAGGTGTTCGTCGCGGTAGGCGAGCTGGAAAGCTTCGCTGCTGCCGCCCGCCGTCTGGACATCTCGCCCGCTGCAGTGACCCGCGCTGTCAGCGCGCTTGAGGACATGCTCGGCGTCAAACTGCTGCAACGTACCACGCGCAGCGTGCGCCTGACCCAGGCGGGTAGCCGCTATCTTGAGGACACCCGCCACATCCTCGCCAGCATCTCTGAGGCCAACGAGGCCGCCGCCGGCATCAACGCCACGCCCAAAGGCGAGCTGGCCGTCACCGCGCCCATCCTGTTCGGCAAGAAATTCGTCATGCCGAGCATCGTGCGTTATCTGCAGCGGTACCCCGAGGTGGACGTATCCGCCTACTTCCTCGACCGCATCGTCAACATGGTCGAGGAGGGCATGGACGTTGCGGTGCGTATCGGTCCGCTGCCCGACTCCGGCCTCAAGGCTCTGCGCGTAGGCAGGGTCAGGCGCATGCTCTGCGCCTCGCCTGAATACCTGGCGCGCCATGGTGTGCCGCAGCACCCCTCGGACTTGCCGGCGCATGCGGTGATCGCCACCACCAACCTCTCGCCGCGTGCCGGTTGGCGCTTCGGCGTGACGGACGAACCGACCCTGGTGCGCATCAAGCCCAGGCTCACCGTGACCAGCAACGACGGTGCGATCGCAGCGGCGGTGGGCGGGCTGGGGATTGCCCGGTTGCTGTCCTATCAGGTGGTGGACGAGATCGCCAGCGGGCAGTTACAGGTGCTACTGGCCGACTATGAGGAAGCCCCATGGCCGATCCATGTGCTGCACCGCGAAAGCAAGCACGGTTCAGCCAAGGTGCGCATGTTCGTCGACATGCTGGCGCATGAGCTGCGGGCCCAAGGGCTGGACTGAAGTCATCCTGCCTTCGGTTCGCCCGGTTGCGGTCGCTCGCTGACAACCGTTTGGATCGCCTGGTACTCCAGGCTGAACCCCAGGCTCATTTCTTCACCCTGGCGCAACAAGCGCAAACCCGGTTGCCCCGGCAGGTGGTGGGCATTGATCGGATGGCTGACCGGTTCAAAGCAGAAGAACGGCTTGTCCTGGGGGCAGAACAGCAAGAAATGCTCGGCACCGCTGGCGCTGCATACCAGTCGATAACCGGCCCCGGGTTGCTCGATCACGCAGTCCCCGGCCCACCCGCCGAACGCATGGTCGACCACGGTGCCCGGCAGGCTGGCCGGCGCATCGAAGCGCCAGTCTTGAGGCACCGCTGCCGTGTACGACGGCAACCGCCCCTCTTCGGCCAGCCACACGTGCTGCGCTGCTGCCTGCAGGCGGGTGTCAGGGTAGCGCGGGAAGTAAGGATGCAACCCCAGTCCATACCAGGTAGCGGGCTCATCCAGATGCGTTACCTGCAGGTCAAGCCTCAGGCGGCCTTCATGCAAATGCACATCCAGTACCGCCCGGTAGGCGAACGGCACGCTGCTCTGGAGCGTCAGCCTTGCACTTCGCTCACTGTGATGAGCCACCTGCCAGGCCTGCTGCCAGGCGGTGCCATGGATCGGATACGGGTCGTGTGTGGTGTTGGGCGCCAGGGCCAGCCAACCCTCGGGCCTTGCAAAACCACCCTCGGCAATACGGTTGGACCAGGGCGCCAACGGGTAGCACCCCAGTTGGCGCGGTGTACCGCTGGCCAGCGCTGCCTGATCGGTATGGCGCAACAGCGCCTGCCCGGTCGCCTTCACCTCCCAGTTGATCAGGCTGGCGCCCAGCTCGGGCGCCAGGGTCAGGCGGGTCAGGCGGTCTTGCAGCTGCAGTTCGGTGACAGCCATCAGGGGCTCCTTTCACAAAGCGGGTCAGCTGGCCCGACGATAGGTCAGCAGCACGATGCCGCACACCACCACGGCGGCGCCGACCAATTGCCAGGTGCCCAGGCGCTGATCCAGCAACGCCCAGCCCAGCAGCAACGTGGCGATGGGCTCGATATTCATCACTGGCGCGTTCTGCGCCATGTTCAGCCGTGGCACACAGACGAACAGCAAGGTGAAGGCCACGCCATACAGCACCACCAGGCTGGCCAAGGCCGTCCAGCCGCTGGCGCTGGCCGGCAGCGACAACCCCGAGGGCATCACCCCGCTGGCCCCCGCCACCAGCATGCTGGCGAACACGATCAGCAGGGTCAGCAAGCTGCGCACCGGGCCGCGAACCGCAGCCAGTTTGTGGTCGGTGATCCACAACGCGCAGGCGAACACGCAGGCGGCGCAGAACGAAAGGCCCACGCCCAGTAGCCAGTGCGGGTTGGCCTCACCGTTATCGGCCAGGCGCCCAGGTACATCCAGCGCCAGCACCAGGCCACACAGGATCAGCCCCATGAACAGCACGGTGCGGCCGGTCGGGCGAGCGCCGCCCAGCGCCCAGGTGAGCAGCGCCAGCAGCATCGGAAAGGTGTTGCCTACCAGCAGCGCCAAGGCAACCGGAATGCGCGCCACGGCCGAGTACAGGCACAGGCTCTGGGTAGCGATCAACAGGCCCAACAGCAATTGCCAGTGCCGCGTGCCAGCCGGCAGGCTCAGCGGTTGGCGCTGCCACAGCACCAGGCTCGCCAGCACCAGGAAGGTGATGCCGGAACGACAGAGGATGGCCAACAGCACGCCGGTGTCGTCATCGAAGGCGATGCGCGCGGCAATGTGGTTGCCGGCGAACGAGCAGGCCAGCAGCGCCAGTAGCGCGACCGCCAGCTTGCGCGGGAAAAGGGAGACAGAAGCAGCGACAGCCATGTGCATGATCCATTTGCAGGTGTGTTCAGGAGGCTGTTGCGCAGCCCATCGCTGGCAAGCCAGCTCCCACTGGTTTTGCATTGGCCTTCAGATCGGCGTTGTCCCAGTGGGAGCCGGCTTGCCGGCGATGGGCCGCCCAGCGGCCCCGGATGAGCGCCGTTACAACACGACGCTCGGCAGCCACAGCGAAATGGCCGGGATATAGGTGACCGCGATGAGCACCAGGAACAGCGCAATGTAGAACGGCAGCAGCGCCTTCACCGTCGATTCGATGCTCACCTTGCCGATGGCCGAGCCGACGAACAGCACCGCACCTACCGGTGGCGTGATCAACCCGATGCCCAGGTTCACCAGCATGATCATGCCGAAGTGCACCGGGTCCACACCGATGCCGGTGATCACGGGCAGCAGGATCGGCGTCAGGATCAGGATCAGCGGCGCCATGTCCATCACCGTGCCCAGCAGCAACAGCATGAAGTTGATGCACATCAGGATCACGTAGCGGTTGTCCGACAGGGTCAGGAACACTGTGGTGATCTTCGACGGGATCTGCATCAGCGTCATCACGTAGCCGAAGCTTGCGGCAAAGCCGATCAGGATCATCACGATCGAGATGGTCCGTACCGTACGGTGCATCAGCTTGGGCAAGTCGCGCCACTTGTAGTCGCGGTAGATGAACATGGTCACGAAGAACGACCAGACCACTGCCACGGCCGCTGATTCGGTGGCGGTGAACACGCCCGAGAGAATACCGCCGAGGATGATGACCATCGCCATCAGGCCCCACAGTGCTTCGCCGGCGATTTTCAGAGCATGGCGCAGCGGGATCACTTCACCTTTGGGGTAGTTGCGCTTCTTGGCGAAGATCAGGCACAGGCCCATCATCACCGCGCTCAGCAGCAAGCCGGGCATGATCCCCGCGATGAACAGCGAGCCGATCGACACTGTGCCGCCCGCCGCCAGCGAGTACAGCACCGAGTTGTGGCTGGGCGGGGTGAGCAGTGCCTGCACCGAGCCGCTGACGGTCACTGCCGTGGAGAACTCGCGCGGGTAGCCCTTGCGCTCCATCTCGGGGATCAGTACCGAGCCTACAGACGCGGTGTCAGCCACCGACGAGCCGGAAATGGCGCCGAAGAAGGTCGAGGCCATGATATTGACCAGCGACAAACCGCCCCGTACGAAGCCCACCAGCACTCCGGCGAAGGCCACCAACCGCCGTGACATGCCACCTTCGGCCATGATTGCGCCAGCCAGCACGAAGAACGGAATGGCCAGCAGTGAAAACTTGTTAACCCCACTGGCGATCTGAATCATCATCGCCTGCAGCGGGATGTCGATCCACCAGGCGCCGATCAGCGCCGACAGGCCCAGGGCGAAGGCCACCGGCATGCCGATCAGGATGAGCACGATGAAACTGCCCAACAGAATGAACGCATCCATTTACGCAGCTCCTTCGTTTTCTTCCGCCAGATCGTAACGAACCACCTTGCGGTTGCTCTGATCGCCCAGCAGGAGTTTTTCCAGTACAAAAATCAAGGTCAGCAGACCACCGACCGGGATCGGCGCGTAGGTCATGCCCACCCGTACCCCAGGCAAAGAGGCCAGCGACTGGTTCCACGTGGTGATGCACAGCTTGATGCCGTAGTAGGTCATGAACACGCACACCAGGATCATCAGCACCTGCACCAGCAGTGCAACCAGCTGGCGCTGCAGCGGTGGCAGGCGGTCGGTGATCATCCCTACCGCCATGTGCGCGCCGGCCCGGTAGCTGGCGGCGGCACCGACGAAGGTGAACACCACCATCAGCAGGATCGACACTGGCTCAGGCCAGCTGGAGCCGGTACCCAGCACGTAGCGTGCAAAGATGCCCCAGGGAATGATCAGCGACATGGCCAGGATCGACAGGCCGGCGACCCAGATGCAGCTGCGATAGAGCGTGTCGTTCACGCTCAGGAAAAGCGATTTCATAGGCATCACCAAAGCGGCAGGGCGGCGGGCGCCGCACTGCCGCGGTCAAACTTGGAAGGGGGCCGGTATTACTGGACGGCGTCGATACGCTTCATCAGGTCTGCGTACGGCGCACCGTACTTCTCGCGTACCGAAGCGGTAGCCTCGAAGAACGGTTTCTTGTCGACGCTGATGAACTCCACGCCCGCGGCCTTGAGTTTCTCTTCGCTGGCGGCAGTCTTGGCATCCCACAGCGCGCGCTCTTCCATCTGCGCTTCGCGCGCGACCTTCTTCACCAGCGCCTGCTGCTCAGGCGTGAGCTTGTTCCAGGTGGTCTTGGACATCACCACCGGCTCCGGCAGGATCAGATGGCCAGTGAGGGTGAAGTACTTGGCGCTCTGGTAGTGGTTGTGCTCGAGCAGGGTTGGCGGGTTGTTTTCGGCGCCATCGATCACGCCGGTCTGCAGGGCGCTGAAGATCTCGCCGGTGTCCATGGCGATGCCGTTGCCGCCCATGGCGTTCATCATGTCGATGAACAGCGGGTTGCCCTGCACGCGGATCTTCATGCCCTTGAGGTCTTCCAGGCTGCGCACCGGCTTCTTGGTATAGATGCTGCGCGAGCCGCCGTCCATCCACGCCAGGGCCACCAGGTTGAATTCGGAATTGGTGATCTTGTCGAGGATCTCCTGGCCGATATCGCCGTCGATGATCTTGCGCATGTGGTCATGGTCGCGGAACACGAACGGCATGTTGAACACGTTCACGTCCGGCACCACCGGGCCGACGATCCCCAGGCTGACGCGGGTCATCTGCACGGCACCGATCTGCGCCTGCTCGATGACTTCCTTTTCCGAGCCCAGGACGCCGCCGGGGAACATCTTGAAGGTGATCTCGCCATTGCTGGCGGCTTCGATCTTCTTGCCCATGTTCTGCTCGGCGACCACGGTCGGGTAGCCGGCCGGGTGGATCTCGGCGAACTTGATGTCCAGCGCGTGGGCTGGCAGGGAGAGGCTGAAGGCGAACGGGAGTGCAGCAAGAAGCAGCTTGCGTTTGAAAGTCATGATGAAACTCCGTGGTTTTTATTATCCGGTTTCGGGCGTACGAGTGTGGTTGGCAGTACGGGTGTTCAGCCCCGGCAGGCAGGTTCCTCCACGCCTTTGACGCCGAGTTCGAAGGCAAATACCCCACCAGCCAGGGGCTGGTCGCTGAGGTCGATGCCTGCGGGGCGGATCGAGGTGACGAACAGGGTGTCCAGGTTGGCGCCGCCGAAGGCGCACATCGCCGGCTTTTTCACCGGCACGTTGAGTGAGCGGTCAAGGCGGCCATCCGGCGTGAACCGGTGGATCTGACCGGCATCGTTGCCGCAGATCCAGTAGCAGCCGTCCTGGTCGATGGCAGCGCCGTCCGGGCGACCGGGGAAGGCGCGCATGTCGACGAACAGCCGCTTGTTGTGGGGTATGCCACTGTCGATGTCGTAGTCGAACACCCAGATCTTCTGCACGTCGGGGTGCGAGTCCGACAGGTACATGCGTGTGCCGTCGGGGCTGAAGGCCAGGCCATTGGGCACGATCATGCCGTCCTGCTGCAGGTGTAACTGGCCCTCGCCGTCATGCCGGTACAGCGCGCCGACCGTTGCGCCTTGCTGCATGTCCATCAACATGGTGCCGGCCCAAAAGCGGCCCTGGCGGTCACAGCGCCCATCGTTGAAACGCATGCCGCTCTGGGCATGGTCGACGGCGCTGAGCAAGTGGCTGGCAAGGCTGCCATCGGCCCTGGTTTCAAGCTGGAAGATGCCGCTTTCCATGCCGGCGATCCAGCCCCGCTCAGTGCGCGCGATGCAGGCGAGCATCTCGTCGCCTTGCCAGGTCTGATGGGCACCATCGGGCTGCCAGCGATGCAGCTGGCGTGCGGGAATGTCGACCCAGTACAGGGCGTGTTCGGTGGGGTGCCACACGGGGCTTTCGCCGGTGCCGTTGCGGGCGTCGACGATCAGTTCGCAGTTCATGGCCGGGCCTCCTGGAGCACTGGGTGTCAGTTGAACGGTCCGGCTACGGCGAAGGCGCCGCCCTGATAGACCATGCTCGGGTCATCGGCGGCAGGTGCCGGCTGGGCCTCTACCACTTCGCGAAACACCTCGGAGGTGTCTTTAGGCTCGTAGCCCAGGTGCGCGGCATAGCGGTTGTCCCACCATACGGTGCGGTTGTCGGAGGCACCGTAGACAATGGTGTGGCCCACGTTGGGGGTGTTCAGCCCGCGTTCGATGAGCTGGACCAGGTCGTCGTAGCTCAGCCAGGTGCACAACATGCGTGGGTTCTGTGGCTGGGGGAAGGACGAGCCAATGCGGATGCTGACGGTCTCGATGCCATAGCGGTCGAAGTAAAAGCTGGCCATATCCTCGCCGTAGCATTTGGACAACCCGTAGTAGCTGTCGGGCCGGCGTGGAGCGTGAGCGTCGATGCGCTCGTCCTGGCGGTAGAAACCGATGGTGTGGTTGGAGCTGGCGAAGATGATGCGCTTGACCCCATGCTTGCGCGCCGCCTCGTAAACGTGGAACACACCGCAGATGTTGGGGCCGAGGATGTCCTCGAAGGAGTGCTCGGTGGATACGCCGCCGAAATGGAGGATGGCGTCTACGCCTTCTACCAGTGCGTGGACGGCGGCCTTGTCGGCCAGGTCGCAGGTCACGACCTCTTCATGCGCACCCGCGGCAGGTGCCATCGGGCTGATATCGGAAAGGCGCAGGACCTCGGCGTAGCCTTGCAGGCGTTCGCGAAGGACCTTGCCCAGGCCGCCTGCGGCTCCGGTGAGCAGCAGGCGATTGAGGGGGGTAGTGGTCATGGCCGGCTCTATTTGTTAATTGTTGTAGGTTGTCGTATGACTGTGTTGATTATTGGCAGTGGGGTTGGCAGTTGTCAATGAGGCGTGTGCGGCTTTCGACTGGTTTGGTGGTCAACAGTAGGAGCGGCCTCGTGTCGCGAAAGGGGCGCGCAGCGGCCCCAAGAACTTCGCAGGCGGCCCCATTGCCGGGGCCGCTGCGCAGCCCTTTCGCGACACAAGGCCGCTCCTACGCCAGGCAATTGCCACACAAGGCCGTTGCCACAGGAAACGCGTTAGCCCGGGTTACAACAGCGACAGCGGGTAATTGAAGATCAACCGGTTCTCATCGAATTCGTTGTTGCTGTAGTCGCGCCGAATCGACGAGTTGCGCCATTTGACGCTCAAATCCTTGAACGCCCCGCTCTGGATCACATAGGCCAGCTCTGTTTCCCGCACCCACTCCTTGCCGTCGGTCACCGCCCCGGTATGCACGTCCTGCCCGCTGATGTAGCGGTTCATCAGCGTCAGCCCCGGCACCCCAACGGTGACGAAGTTGAAGTCATGACGCACCTGCCAGGAGCGCTCGTTGGCATTGTCGAAACTGGAGTTGTAGCTGTCGTTGGCCAAGGTGCCGCCGCTCGTGCCGTTGACCCGCATCCAGGTATCGCCATCGACCTTCTGCAGGCCCACCCAGAACGTGTTGCCGCCATACTTGGCCGAGAACATCCCCGAATACGTCTTGTTGTCCAGTTGCCCGGCCTTTTCGGAGCCGTCTTCGCCACCGTGGAAGTAACCGAGGTTGGCGCCGAAGGTCCAGCTGCCGACCGGCTGGCTGTGGCTCAGTTGCAGGTACTGCTGCTCATAGACGTCCTTGAGCACTGCGTTCCACAGCCCGACCAGCGTGCGGTCCTGGTTGAACTTGTATTCGCCACCGACGAAGTTGAAACGGTCCGAAAGGGCGCCGCCGTAGCTCATGTCGTCCATGCTGGCGTCGTTGCGCGGGCTGTTGCCGCGGAACTGCCCGCCGTACAGCGTCAGCCCGGCGATTTCGTTAGAGGTGACCTGCCCACCGCGGAAGGTCTGAGGCAGCGAGCGGCCATCGTCGGAACGCAGGATCGGCAGCACCGGCATCCACTCGCCGACCTTCAGTTCAGTCTTGGAAATCCGCGCCTTGCCCGCCACCGCCAGGCGCCCGAAGTCATCCGCCGGCTGCCCATCGTCATGGCGCGGCAGCAGGGCGGTGCCATAGGTGCCGCCACCGCCATCGAGCTTCACCGACCACATCCCCAGCACATCCACGCCGAAGCCGATCGGCCCTTCGGTGAACCCAGAGCGTGCATCGAGGATGAAGCTTTGCGTCCACTCCTCGGCCTTGCTTTGCGGGTTACTGGGGTTGGTGAAGTTACGGTTGATATAGAAGTTGCGCAGGCCAAGCGTGGCTTTGGAATCTTCGATGAAGCCTGCGGCCACGCTGGTGCCCGGCAAGCTCCCGATCATGCCGGCGCCCAGCAGGGCAAAGGGAAGGGTATGGCAGATTTTCATTATTGTTGTGCTCCACAAAAGGGTGCGGCAGCCCGTCCACCGGGCACGCGCAAGCGGCCTGCGGCAGGGGCGGGTGGGTACGGGCCGGTGAAGGCCGGGTAGGGTGAAACAGGGTTACGGCACTAGGTGGCCGTGCATGCTGGAATGAGGGGCGGCGAGAGGCTGGGGTGTAGCGCGATGGGGGTCGACATGGGAGAGTGTCCACTGATTGTTGTTTTTGTTATGTGTTGTCGTACAACTGTGGCGATTTTTTAGCAAGCGCAGGCGGTAATGTCAACGCCTACTAAGGCGAATAACGCCTGGTTTAGCACCTTTCTGAGAGGCACCTTTCATCAACAGAAGCTCTAGCCCGGGCATCTCCCTGCCTTGAAAGAGATACTACGACTAAAGTCGGTGTGAAGGGCGTTGATTGGCTGGTAACCCTGGAATTTTGTGTATTAGGACCGGATCAGGGGGTTTAAGACGCGTTATGTTGGATTTAAGACCCGGCAAGATTGTTGAGCGCCTCTGCAAGCGTGCGTACCGAGCGGACCCCACTTCCCCGTGAACCATTGCTAACAGGACATGTCTTACTGCCATCATCGACATGATGTCATTTCACACGCAAGGAGGCTCCATCATGCAATCAACCCCACCTATAGCCACCGGTAACCTGCTGGGCACCTATGGCTACGGCAAGGCGCTGATCATCAGCATGCTCATCTTGGGCAGCATCTTCTTCGGCTTGGCCGCTTTCGTCGGCTACCTGAGTGTCGCCAGCGACCTGCAATTCAACGGACCCAAGCAAATCTTCTACTTCACCGTCGCCTTGCTGGCTGTGCTCGGGCTGAGCATGTTTGCCCTGGCCCTGTGGCAGACAAAGCTGCGCAAAGCGCGTTACGAGGTCTACGAAAAAGGCATCTGCCAGATCATCGGCAGCGAACGTGACTACGTGCCTTTCAGCGAGATGAATGACTTGTACCTGTTCGCCTCTGGCCAGACAGCCTTCGCAGGCCTCACCAACAACCTGGCTTATCGGCGCAACGCAAGCGAGCCTTTCCGCCGGGTCAATCCGCACCTCAAGGGCCTGTTCGCCTTTATCGAACAGGTGCGCGACCAGCATCTGAACGAACGGCTGCCAGTGGTATACGCCACGCTTCAAAATGGTGGCGGGGTGCAGTTCAACTATCTCGACACCAAACAGGTATGGGGCAAGCGGATCAGTGGCGACTTCTTTAACGCCACCACCAGGGCCCTTACCGTCACTCGTGACTCGCTCGAGATCGATGGCCGCAAGGTCTCGTTGAACAGCCTGGGCAATGTCGATCTCAATCAGTGGACCGAGTTGGTCGTTATCAAGGACGAGAGCGGTCAAACACTGCTGTCGACCGTCGGTAACGGGATCATGAGCTTTGATCTGTTCCTCAATACCTTGCACAACCTGCTAGACGCACCGCAAGCGCAGGCGGACAACGCCGTCACTGCCTGACGCTAGGTATCGGAGCCGCTTGGCGGCTCCTGATTAAGCTAAGCCTGAATTGAAGCGCTTCGAGAGGGTTTGGCGTCTCCGCCAACCGGCCCTATACTTATCTACGGCCTCGCCCTCGACCACGTGACTGGCTTGTTCCATGTCGGGCACACTTCTGCCCCTTGTCGGCGTGGGCGGGGCCTCTCCCTTATCCAGTTTCCCCCCCGGTCCACAATCGCATACTGTGCCTGCAGGTCATTCAAGCAGGTTGCCTGCACCCATGGCCATTATGGCAAGGTCCCGCTCCGGCACTTCGAGGCTGCTACGATAATGCTCCTCGAGATCCGGTGCCCAGCTTGCCACTTCATCAATTACCTCAATGGCCTGCGCCTGGGAGAGCCCATAGTGTTCAACTTGGCTCAACAGGTTTCGTCGTGAAATTTCATGCCCATAACTCCCGATAGCCATTGCCAGCCGTGAAGGCGGGGCTCCCTCGGTAGTCGGCACTACGTCATACATCGGCGACAGTCGCCAGCAGCCGTTCGTAAACAGCACGGCGACATTCTTTGGATGGTCATCATCGTTACCGACAAGAATGTTGAAACAGATCCGCTTGTACAGCTCCTGGCGGTCCGCTTCCGGCACGCCACGGCGGTTCATTTCGTCTACCAGCACCCCGTAATGCCATTTCTTCCAATCCCCCTGCCCGAGCCAGTTGCTGTCAAGCAAGGTCAAGCCGCTTAGCATCGGAACGCGTGCGTATTGGCCGTTAGCTGCCGGCGCTCTGTCAAAACGGTCGACCAGCAATGTGTTGACCCGCCCTTTGTGCAAGCGAACGTTGGCAACATTCAAGCCTTTGCTGGCGGCGAATACCATGCACGCATACTCAAGCGAAGGGATGTCGTAGTTGTCGTGGCGATCTCGAGGTTTGGCCAGGATAAGTCTGTCTGCCTCGACCAAGGTACATTTGGGGCGCGCACCACCGAGCGAGGAGCGTTGCTGCAACGTAGCCTTGGTCGCTCTATCCGTGCCAGGTGGGAAGCCGCCCTGGACTCCGTCTGCAAACTGGATGAACGCATCCAGTTGAGTGAGTGTGCCCAGACCTGCCTGGCCGATACCTTCAGGTGGCACTTTGCTGCTGCCCACCATCAGGCTGCCGGCGCGATCATGGTTGGGCGACTTCTGCAGGTAACTGATTGCGTCCAGCTCGCCGCCGTGCTCGCGGATGACCAGCCGCTCGCCCCAACCATCCGGTGCTGCATCCCTGATGAAGCCAGGAAGACCGCCGTTCTTGGTGATGTTGGTGTAGGGCTCCGCGCGCAGAGGGTAGTGCAGTGGATCAGGCACCCAGCCCCCTGCCTTGTAATAGAGAGGGCTGTAGACGAATTCACCCACACCCTTCTCCACGGTAAGGCGCCCGAGCGTGGTGACCTCAAGCGATCCGGGTTGCTGGATATAGATGTACAGTAAAGGCATTAGAAATCATCCTCTGAGATACGCTTGAGCCGCACTCGATGCTCGGTGGTGTAGGGCGCGGGGGAGGTCTCTGGGATTTCTTTGAAGACATCCTCAAGCAGGCCGAGATGCCACAGTGCGGTCATATAGCTGCGCATTTCCACGGTAGGCGTACCTGCTTCGATTTTGCTCAGCGTGGTGATGGATAGGCCGGATTGAGCTGCAAGATCCTTCTGACGGACTCGGCGTTCTAGCCGTCTGGTTTTGATCAGAAGCCCGATTTTTGTCAGGCGGTCGGCACACATCAAGGGGAAAACCAGCATTTTAAGATCTTCTATAAGCGTTCTTATCATCGATAAGTGTCACTATAGCACTGCTTATATTTGCTGAAAAAACCGAGTGACTGGATACCTACCCGATGTATGGGCAGACGAATCATGGATGCTACGTCTTGCGCTGGGTTCTGCAGAGCATTCGAGGTAGGCAGCGAGCCCATAAGACTTCAGCATTTAACGTCTCTATAAGCATGCTTAAGTAGCTTAAGCATGCTTATAGAGGCTTTTATGAAGAGCGTTTATCGGCATCCGCTACGTGTTGCTCACAGGAACTCTTTAGACGCCATGCATGCGCAACGCCCGCTGCGCGCACTCGCGCCAGCTCATCTTGCGCTTCGCCATCGGAAGCTGTCCGGTCGCTTCCCCCGCCATCATTACCGGCATATCCCGCATCCGAACCCAGGGCTCACTTTGCCAATACAACAGCGTCACCGTACGCCCGCCTGGCCAACACATCTGTCCAAGTCGCGGCACATCCTCGAACGCTGCCGCCTGTCCATCGCGCAGCACGGCCACCACTTCATGTGTCAGCCACCAGCGCAGATGGCGGTTCTCCGGAATGTGGTGATGCGCCAGTAAGGTATAGGCCCCGGACTCGCTGACCATCATAGTCTCCTGGTATTGCCCATAGCGCAGCAGCTGCACGGTGCGGTACTGGTCCGGGTCGAGCTTGCGGATGCAGTGTTCATCGAAGAAGCGAGCGCTTAGCCGGCCGAGTTCGTGAGCGCAGAGCCAGGCTTGGGATTCGAGCCAGAGGGTGTGGAGGGGGCGATTGTGACGGGTGAAGAGGGTAGGGGTGTGAAGGTCAGTCATGGCCGGCCTCCGTGGTCTCAGGATAACTCGACAGCCGGGACGCATGTGCGAAAGGCCCACGAATGCATACTTTGATAGGCATATCCATAACCTCAGTCTGTTGTCAGCTTTCTTAGGGCTGGGTGTCGGGAGCTAAGAAACCTCACACAGCAGGCCGGACGTATTTCCCTCGCGGGTCTTGTATTAGCCCACTCCCGACGTAACAGAGTGTTTCATGCGCGCAGTATTAGACCACAGGCACAAAATAGCCGCATCTGTCGGGAGCGGGTGGGCCGCTGTGTGATAGCGTTTCTTAGGCGCTCAATGATTATGGGTATGTTCAGGAGAAACTCAATAAAATGTTATGTAGGAATTATCTGAAATTTAGCTGAAGCATGATGACTGTGTAGGTTTGTGAATGTTTTCGGCCTTACTCATTCTGTATTTCTGTGGGCGAGAATGGTGTTATCAGGGTGCAATCAAAAAATTTTTAGATTTCTCGGAAATAAAATTGAAGAGTAGGCCAATCATAAGATGGGCTGGCAGCAAAACTCGGATACTACCTATCTTGGTTGAACATATGCCAGTGGAATACGATAGGTATATAGAACCGTTCTGTGGTTCGATGAGTCTTTTTGTTAAGGTCAGTCCTGAGTGCTCAATAATGGACGATATAAATCAGGACTTGATAAATTTCTATGTTCAACTGAAAGATTATCATGTTGATATCGCGGCGAGAGTGTTCTCTTTGGCTCGCACCAAGGAAGAATATTATCGCGTTCGAGGGCTTGATCCGGAACTAATGACTCCGTTGGAGCGAGCGGTACGATTCTTTTATTTGAATAGGCATTGTTTTAATGGGGGCGGCGGCAAAAACTGAGTGCAACACCCGACCAATCCGGTACGGTGTCCCTATGTCTTACCAAGACCTCAGTATTGAAGAACGCATCACGATCCAGCTCGGCCAGCTTCAGGGCCTGAGCCAAAGAGCGATCGCCCGGATGCTTGATCGCAGCCCCTCGACCGTTTGTCGTGAGCTTCGCCGTAACGCCGCCAGTACCTCGCCCTATTCTGCCAGCCAGGCTCAGCAACAGATGCGCCTGCGCCGCAAGGCGTGCCGACCTGCGCGCAAGCTTGAACCAGGTGGCGAACTGTTCGATCTGGTGGCCTACCTGCTGCGACAGCGCTTTTCTCCTCAGCAAATTGTCGGCAAATTCCGACGCATGGAATTCCCAAAGCTTGAAGACGCCTACGTCTGCCGCGAAACGATCTACAACGCCATCTATGCATTGCCGGTGGGTGAGCTTCGCAAGGAGCTGATCATTTGCTTGCGGCAAGGTAAAACCAGTCGTCGCCCCCGCACTGGCGGGGTGGACCGCCGTGGCCAAATCCCCGATCTCGTCAGCATCTATGTTCGTCCGCCTGAGGCAGAAGATCGTCTGACGCCTGGCCACTGGGAGGGCGATTTGATCAAGGGCAAAGCCAATGCTTCTGCGGTCGGTACGTTGTTAGAGCGCAGCACGGGTTACCTGATGCTGATCAAGATGCATGACGCCACAGCGACTTCGGCGGTCGAAGGTTTCAGTGCCGCCTTGAACCGCATGCCTCTGGCAGCGCGTAAAACGTTGACCTATGACCAGGGCCGGGAAATGGTGCGTCACGCCGAGATCACCCAGCGTACCGGAGTGGCTGTTTACTTCTGCGACCCGCATAGCCCCTGGCAGCGCGGCAGCAACGAAAACATCAACGGCCTGATTAGGCAGTACCTGCCCAAGGGCACCGACTTGTCTGGGCATAGCCAGGAGCAGTTGGATGCCATTGCGTATGAACTGAATATTCGGCCGCGCCAGCGTTTTGATTATCAATGCCCAATCGAGATGATGACGCAGATGATGGCTCGGCATCATGAGAGCCCATCCTTAATTCAATGAAGCCCGGTGTTGCACTAAGCCTTTGAAATCGCCATTGCTTGTTCGGTAGCATCCGTGGAGGATATATAGTCGGAACTTGGTATGATAGACGTGATAAATACTCATACTTCGGTACCTTCCAATTTAAAGTTGTTGACTCTAGTTTTTTGTCTGGGCGTTTTCTCGGGCACTCCAAAAAGTCGAGTGAAGTTCAGCAGGATGTTTGGGAGTGGAAGCGTTAATTTTCTATTGGCAGGAAAGTACTGGCGTAAAGAAAAGGCTGCCAATCGGCAGCCTCCTTGATGATCAGCCCGGACAATCAGTCCCAGCTCAACGCCCCACCCGTCTGATACTCGATCACGCGCGTCTCGAAGAAGTTCTTCTCTTTCTTCAAGTCCATGATCTCGCTCATCCACGGGAACGGGTTGGTCGTCCCTGGGTACTCTTCCTTCAAACCAATCTGGGTCAAACGACGGTTGGCGATGAACTTGAGGTAGTCCTCCATCATCGCCGCGTTCATGCCCAGTACGCCGCGTGGCATGGTGTCACGGGCGTATTCGATCTCCAGCTGGGTCCCTTGCAGGATCATCTGGGTCGCTTCTTCCTTCATCGCCGCATCCCACAGGTGCGGGTTCTCGATCTTGATCTGGTTGATCACGTCGATACCGAAGTTCAGGTGCATCGACTCGTCACGCAGGATGTACTGGAACTGCTCGGCAACGCCGGTCATCTTGTTGCGGCGGCCCATGGACAGGATCTGGGTGAAGCCGCAGTAGAAGAAGATGCCTTCCAGCACGCAGTAGTAGGCGATCAGGTTGCGCAGCAGCTCTTTGTCGGTTTCGACGGTGCCGGTGTTGAACTCCGGGTCGGAGATGGCGCGGGTGTACTTCAGGCCCCAGGCGGCTTTCTTCGCGACCGACGGGATCTCGTGGTACATGTTGAAGATCTCGCCTTCATCCATGCCCAGCGACTCGATGCAGTACTGGTAGGCGTGGGTGTGGATCGCCTCTTCGAAAGCCTGGCGCAGGATGTACTGGCGGCACTCCGGGTTGGTGATCAGACGGTACACGGCCAGGGCCAGGTTGTTGGCAACCAGCGAGTCGGCGGTGGAGAAGAAGCCGAGGTTGCGCATCACGATGCGGCGCTCGTCTTCGGTCAGGCCGTCCTGGCTCTTCCACAGGGCGATGTCGGCGGTCATGTTGACCTCTTGCGGCATCCAGTGGTTGGCACAGCCGTCGAGGTACTTCTGCCAGGCCCAGTCGTACTTGAACGGCACCAGCTGGTTGAGGTCGGCGCGGCAGTTGATCATGCGCTTTTCGTCAACGGCGACGCGGGCCGAGGAGCCTTCCAGCTCGGCCAGGCCTTCGGCGATGTCCAGGGCGTCCAGCGCGGCCTTGGCGCGCTTAACTGCGTCGGAGTCGGCGGCGGTGGCAGCACGGGCTTCCAGGGCGGCAGCACCGCCGGCGCTGTCGAGCTTGTCGAGGGTGGCGGCGGCGTTGGCCTGCGCAGGGGTGTTGCCTTTGGCGGCTACTTCGCCGTCTTCTTTGTCGAATTCGTCCCAGCTCAGCATGGTTTGGCTCCTGCTTGAGGATTGCCCTGAGGCAACCGGTTGGATTTTAAGAATGTGATGCCTGACGCAAGGCCGTTACGGCGAATGGACAGCTCGAGAGGCTGACTCTCGTTACATCTGGATTCGTGCCTGGCCAGGCCTCGGGGAGGGGCCAGGGACTTGAATAGGTGCCCTTTTCAGAGGGGGCGGAGTATACCGGAATTCGCTTTCGATCGGGGTGCGCGTCTTGCGGGCGAGGGTAATTTTTCGACCGGTTTTAAGCGCGTCCGTTCACGGTATCTCGTGTCGTCTTTTACGGGAAGGGAGTTTAGCGGCAAATAGCGCGAGGCACTACATGTTGTGGTTTTTTATTTTATCGATACATCATGTTGGGTTGGCGCGTTTTTTGTAGGAGCGGCCTTGTGTCGCGAAAGGGCCGCAAGGCGGCCCCTGGAATCCACTATTTTCACAAGGATTCCGGGACTGCTTTGCAGCCCCTTCGCGACACAAGGCCGCTCCTGCAAAAGCTGCGCTTGCGCAGATAAGAAAATGCCCGCCAGGAGCACCCGTTGGGGCACCCCTTGCGGCATCAGCAGGCCTTACTGGCAGGCTTCGCAGTCCGGCTCGTCGATCGCGCAAGCCTTCGGCACTGGCGCCGGGCCTGCGGCCTGGGCCGGGGCGCTGTCGCCGCCGCTGGAAACGGCGTTGAGCTTGCCGGTGTTGATGGTCGACTTCTCGGTGCTGGTCGCGGCCAGGGCACGGAGGTAGTAGGTGGTTTTCAGGCCACGGTACCAGGCCATGCGGTAGGTCACGTCCAGCTTCTTGCCCGAAGCGCCGGCGATGTACAGGTTCAGCGACTGCGCCTGGTCGATCCACTTCTGGCGACGGGAGGCGGCATCGACGATCCACTTGGTCTCGACTTCGAACGCGGTGGCGTACAGGTCTTTGAGCTCCTGCGGAATACGCTCGATCTGCTGCACCGAACCGTCGTAGTACTTCAGGTCGTTGATCATGACCGAGTCCCACAGGCCGCGGGCTTTCAGGTCGCGCACCAGGTACGGGTTGATCACGGTGAACTCGCCCGACAGGTTCGATTTCACGTACAGGTTCTGGTAGGTCGGCTCGATGGACTGCGACACGCCGGTAATGTTGGCGATGGTCGCGGTCGGCGCGATGGCCATGATGTTCGAGTTACGGATGCCTTTCTGTACGCGGGCACGTACCGGCGCCCAGTCCAGGGTTTCTTCCAGGTTGACGTCGATGTACTTCTGGCCACGGGCCTCGATCAGGATCTGTTGCGAATCCAGCGGCAGGATGCCTTTGGACCACAGCGAACCCTGGAAGGTCTCGTACGCGCCGCGCTCATCGGCCAGGTCGCAGGACGCCTGGATCGCGAAGTAGCTGACCGCTTCCATCGACTTGTCGGCGAACTCCACAGCAGCGTCGGAGCCGTACGGGATGTGCTGCAGGTACAGCGCGTCCTGGAAGCCCATGATGCCCAGGCCGACCGGGCGGTGCTTGAAGTTCGAGTTACGCGCTTGCGGCACCGAGTAGTAGTTGATGTCGATCACGTTGTCGAGCATGCGCACGGCGGTGTTCACGGTGCGTTGCAGCTTGGCGGTGTCCAGCTTGCCGTCGACAATGTGGTTCGGCAGGTTGATCGAGCCCAGGTTGCAGACCGCGATCTCATCCTTGTTGGTGTTCAGGGTGATCTCGGTGCACAGGTTCGAGCTGTGCACCACGCCCACGTGCTGCTGCGGCGAGCGCAGGTTGCACGGGTCTTTGAAGGTCAGCCATGGGTGGCCGGTCTCGAACAGCATCGACAGCATCTTGCGCCACAGGTCTTTGGCCTGGATGGTCTTGAACACCTTGATCTTGTTGTACTCGGTCAGGGCTTCGTAGTACTCGTAGCGCTCTTCGAAGGCCTTGCCGGTCAGGTCGTGCAGGTCTGGCACTTCCGAGGGCGAGAACAGGGTCCACTTGCCGTCATCGAAGACGCGCTTCATGAACAGGTCAGGGATCCAGTTGGCGGTGTTCATGTCGTGGGTACGACGACGGTCATCACCGGTGTTCTTGCGCAGCTCGATGAATTCTTCGATGTCCAGGTGCCAGGTTTCCAGGTAGGCGCACACAGCGCCTTTGCGCTTGCCACCCTGGTTCACGGCGACGGCGGTGTCGTTGACCACTTTCAGGAAGGGTACGACGCCCTGGGATTTGCCGTTGGTGCCTTTGATGTAGGAGCCCAGTGCACGCACAGGAGTCCAGTCGTTGCCCAGGCCACCGGCGAATTTCGACAGCATGGCGTTGTCGTGGATCGCGTGGTAGATGCCCGACAGGTCGTCCGGCACGGTGGTCAGGTAGCAGCTCGACAGCTGCGGGCGCAGGGTACCGGCGTTGAACAGGGTCGGGGTCGAGGCCATGTAGTCGAAGGACGACAACAGGTTGTAGAACTCGATCGCACGGGCTTCCTTGTCTTTCTCTTCCAGCGCCAGGCCCATGGCCACACGCATGAAGAACACCTGCGGCAGCTCGAAGCGTACGCCATCCTTGTGGATGAAGTAGCGGTCGTACAGGGTCTGCAGGCCCAGGTAGGTGAACTGCTGGTCGCGCTCGTGGTTGATCGCCTTGCCCAGTTTTTCCAGGTCGAAGGCGGCCAGGGCAGGGTTCAGCAGCTCGAACTCGACACCCTTGGCGATGTAGGCCGGCAGTGCCTTGGCGTACAGGTCGGCCATCTCGTGGTGGGTGGCGCTGTCGGCAACGTTCAGGAAGCCCAGGCCTTCGGCACGCAGGGTGTCCATCAGCAGGCGGGCGGTGACGAACGAGTAGTTCGGCTCGCGCTCTACCAGGGTACGTGCGGTCATCACCAGGGCGGTGTTGACGTCCTTGATGGCCACGCCGTCGTACAGGTTCTTCAGGGTTTCGCGCTGGATCAGGTCGCCATCGACTTCGGCCAGGCCTTCGCAGGCTTCGCTGATGATGGTGTTCAGGCGCGCCATGTCCAGCGGCGCCAGGCTGCCGTCGGCCAGGGTGATGCGGATGCTTGGGTGCGGCTCGACTGCGGCGTCGGTGTTGGCGCGGGTAGCGCGCTCTTTGGCACGCTGGTCGCGGTAGATCACGTAGTCACGGGCGACTTTCTGCTCGCCGGCACGCATCAGGGCCAGTTCGACCTGGTCCTGGATTTCTTCGATGTGGATGGTGCCACCCGATGGCATGCGACGCTTGAACGTGGCGGTGACCTGCTCGGTCAGGCGCGCGACGGTGTCGTGGATGCGCGACGAGGCAGCGGCGGTGCCGCCTTCAACTGCGAGGAACGCCTTGGTGATGGCCACGGTGATCTTGTCGTCGGTGTAAGGGACGACAGTGCCGTTGCGCTTGATCACGCGCAGCTGGCCCGGAGCGGTCGCGGCCAGATCCTGGTTGGAATCGGCGGCCTGCGGCGCCAAAGCCTGCGGGTTCTCGCGAGTTGTGTCGGTTTGCATGGGTGGGTGTCTCCACAGTTTCTATATGTTCAGGCGCCTTTTGGGCGCCCACCGTTCTGTCCACTTGTTCGACGGCCCTGGCGGGGATGCGTCATGCGCGCGCATCCGCCCGCTCGGGCGTACCGACTTCGGGACAGACTCAGGAATAAGGGGCAAAGAACATGCCGCTCCCTGGCCGAAGTCAAAGGCTATGGGGCTAGCCCAAAAGCTGTTGCTCTCCATCTCCGCTGGAGCGGTTTGGTTGTTGAAACCACAATAAGTTCAGGCAGAAAAATCGCTTGAATTTGTCTGCTGACTCATGCTTGGCGTTGGTGTGTGAAACCCAACATCTAGTGGTTCGCTGCGCTGGGGATACAAGATAATGCGGTATCGGGGGCTTTGCAAGGCGAGCGCCTGTGGATAAGTTGTGCGTACTTTGTGAGTGAATAGTGGGTATTCGCTGTAGGCCTTGTACCAAGTGGTTTGCAGTATTTTTCTGCGGCTCGTTGCCCCGGTGCAGATTTTTCAGGGCGCGAACCCTAGCACAAAAAACGGTTCAGTCCAGGGGTGTTTCCGCTGAGGTTGGCAGTGCCGGGTGCGGGACGTAGTATCGGCAGGCGATGTTGCCTTTTGGTTAAAGTGGCAATGCCGGCGATGGGGCCGGAACAGGCAACGCAAAAACAACAATCAAGGCAAACGCCATGGACCAACCCGTACCCCGCATCCTGATCGTCGAAGACGACCAGCGCCTCGCCGAGCTCACGGCTGAATACCTGCAGGCCAACGGTTTCGAGGTGGCAGTGGAGGGCGATGGTGCGCGCGCCGCCCGGCGTATCGTCGACAGCCAGCCAGACATGGTCATCCTCGACCTGATGCTGCCCGGTGAAGACGGCCTGAGCATCTGCCGCCGCGTACGTGGCCAGTACGCAGGCCCCATCCTCATGCTCACCGCCCGCAGCGACGAGCTCGACCAGGTCCAGGGCCTGGACCTTGGTGCTGACGATTACGTGTGCAAGCCGGTGCGCCCACGCCTGCTGTTGGCACGCATCCAGGCCCTGCTGCGGCGCAGCGAGCCGGCACAAGGCAAAACCCAGGAGCTGGCCTTTGGTGACCTGCGCATCGACAACCGCCTGCGCGAAGCCCGGCTCGGCGAACAGCTGATCGAACTTACCGGTGCCGAGTTCGACCTGCTCTGGCTGCTGGCCAGCAATGCCGGGCGAGTACTGTCGCGTGAGCAGATCTTCACCGCCTTGCGCGGTGTCGGTTACGACGGCCAGGACCGCTCCATCGACGTGCGCATTTCCAAGATCCGCCCCAAGATCGGCGACGACCCGATCCACCCCCGTCTTATCAAGACCCTGCGCAGCAAGGGCTACCTGTTCGTCGGCGATGCACCATGAACAACTCGATCTTCCTGCGCATTTATGGCGGCATGCTCGCGGTGCTGGTGCTGGTGGCCCTGCTTGGTGTGCTCAGCCTGCACCTGGTCAACGAGGTGCGCGCCGCCCAGCACCGCGAGCGCCTGGCCCAGGGCACGTTCAGCCTGATGGCTGACAACCTGGCCCAGCAGAATGAAACCGAACGCAAACGCTCGTTGTTGATGTGGGAGCGCTTGCTGGGCGTGCCGCTGGACTTGCAACCCCTGTCGGCGCGCACCCTTGATGGCGGCCAGCGCGCGCGGCTCAATCGCGCCCTGGTGGTGGTGCAGAAAACCGGCCCACACGCCGCCCAGGTGCTGCGCAAGGTGGGCCAGGAAGACCTGCTGCTGGTGGCCGAGGTCAAGCAGGTCAGCGAGCAGCTGGCGCGGGCCACGCTCTATCTGCTCGCCGATGAACTGGTGCGCTTCCCGGTCACCGAACAGCAACAGCGCCTGGCGCAGATCAGGCAGAGCAAGGGGTTCGGTTTTGGTATCGCCCTGCAGCGCCTGGAGCGGGTCGGCCTGGACGATGACCAGCGGCGCCGGGTAGAGGAGGGCGACACGGTCATGGCGCTGGGCAAGGATGGCGATTCGATCCGCGTGTTCGCAGGCTTGCCGGGTTCGCCCTGGGTGCTGGAGATTGGCCCGCTGTATCAGCTCAACCCCTATCCGCCGCAATTGCTGGTGTTGATCGCGTTCCTCGGCCTGTGCCTGATTGGCCTGGTGGTCTATCTGCTGGTGCGCCAGCTGGAACGGCGGGTGTCGGGCCTGGAAATGGCCGCCACGCGCATCGCCCAGGGCAGCCTGGAAACCCGTGTGCCCGCCGGCGATGCCGATTCGGTCGGGCGCCTGGCGGCGGCGTTCAACGGCATGGCCGAACACCTGCAGCGTTCGTTGAACATGCAGCGCGAGCTGGTGCGGGCGGTGTCCCATGAGTTGCGCACGCCGGTGGCGCGTTTGCGCTTTGGCCTGGAAATGATTGAAAGCGCACCGACCGAACAGGCCCGGGCCAAGCACCTGGCGGGCATGGACGGCGATATCCAGGACCTGGACAAGCTGGTCGACGAGATGCTGACCTACGCCCGCCTGGAGCAGGGCGCGCCGGCCCTGAAGTTCCAGCGCGTCGACCTGGATGCCTTGCTTGACCGGGTTATCGACGAGCTGGCCCCGCTCAATGCCGGCGTCAGGCTGGTGCGTGGTGCCTGTCAGCTTCAGGATGGCGAAGACGCCTGGGTCGAGGCCGAGCCGCGCTATCTGCATCGCGCGCTGCAGAACCTGGTCAGCAATGCCCTGCGCCATGCCCGGGCTGAAGTACGGCTGAGCTATCAGTTGGGCCAGCAGCGCTGCCGCATCGAAGTGGAAGATGACGGGCCGGGCATCCCCGAAGGTTACTGGGACCGTATCTTCACGCCCTTCACCCGGCTCGACGACAGCCGTACCCGGGCTTCGGGAGGGCATGGCCTGGGCCTGTCGATCGTGCGGCGGATCATCTACTGGCACGCCGGCCGGGCCACGGTAGGGCGCAGTGAAGCGCTGGGCGGTGCCTGCTTCAGCCTCAACTGGCCACGCGAGCAGGCGCCGCTGTAAGGCTTAGACGCTGACCAGGCTGAGCAGATGGCCGTCCTGCAGGCAGAACTGGCCTTCCAGCTCGACGCCATGGCGCCATTCTGGCGACAGGTCGATGAGCAGGCGCAGGCGTGCCAGGCCTTCAGGTGACCACTGCAGCACCTCGGCGTGCTCGAAGTAGAAGCGCTGGCGGGTCAGTGGGTAGAGGGTCTTGAACAGGCTTTCCTTGAGCGAAAAAGTCAGGGTAACCGCCAGCCCCAGCTGGCTGCGGTCCAGGCGCTCGAGCTCTGCCTGGGTGAGGATTTCGCCCATCAGCCGTTCGGCACGCTCGTCGTCCAGCAATGCTTCCTGGTCCAGCCCCAGGCCGCGGCAGCTGTCTTGCGCGGCAACCACGGCCGCAGCCCAGCCTTTGCCGTGGGTGATCGAACCGTGGATGCCAGCGGGCCAGATCGGTGAGCGGTCCTCATGGGTGCCGGGCACATGGTCGCGCCCATCCAGGCGTTGCAGCGCGGCGCGCGCGCACACCCGGCCGGCCAGATACTCGGCCTGGCGCTTGGCCACCGAGCGTTGCAGGCTGGGGCTGGGTTCGATACCGGCACGCTGGAAGTCATCGGCGGCCAGGCGGCCGGGGTCGAAGGCGCAGCTGATCAGCACCGCGCCAGGCAACGGGCGGGGCAGGGGCCAGTGGTGCTGGAGCGGGGCGCAGCAGGAAGGCAATCTGTTCATGGCGGTATTGTGCCAGCCGATGTGGCTGTGTGGGAGATGGGCCGCGAAGCGGCCCCGGCAATCTTCATTCGAACGCTTTCTTGAAGAACGCCTGCATGTCCGCCCACGAACGCTCGTCCGCGGCCTTGTTGTAGCCAATATCCGGCCCGCCATGGGCGCCGTGGCTCAAACGGTCGGCATCCGGGTTGGTGAAGCCATGCTTGGCGCCGGCAATGCTGACGAACTGATAGTTGACCTTGGCCGCATCCATTTCGGCCTTGAACGCTGCGACCTGCTCATCAGTGACCATGCTGTCCGCCGCACCGTGCTCCACCAGGATATCGGCCCTTACCACACCAGGCTTGGCCGGCGTCTGGGTGGCCAGCGCGCCATGGAAGCTCACCACACCGTCCAGCTTCTCGCCGCGCCGTGCCGCGTCCAGTACCACCTTGCCGCCGAAGCAGTAACCTACGGCGCCCAGTTTGTGCTTGTTGACGTTCGGCTGCTTTTTCAGCAGTTCAAGGCCCGCGTCGAAGCGCGCGGCCGCCGCTGCCGGGTCCTTCAGCGCTTGGGCCATGAATGCCTGGGCATCCTGGGGGTGCTCGGTGTGCTTGCCGTCGCCGTACATGTCGATGGCCAGCGCTTTGTAGCCCAGTGCCGCCAGGTCACGGGCACGGCGCTTGGCGTAGTCGTTCAGCCCCCACCATTCATGCACCACGACGATGCCCGGGCGTTTGCCCTCCAGCGCATCGTCATAGGCGTAGTAGCCGACCAGGCGGTTGCCATCGTCGTCCTGGTAGGGGATCTCGCGGGTCACTACTGCCGCCTGGGCAAGAGCGGCGCTGCACATCAGGGTCAAAGCCAGCAGGGCACGCATGTTCACTACTCCTTGTTTTGCAAACGTATCGTTCAGCCCAGGTTCAGCCAGGGTTCAGCCGCGGTTCAGGGCGTTCTGCTTACTCTAGCTTCCACACCGAAACAGCGCATTCAACTGGAGTACAACGCCATGAAAACCTTCAATACCCTGCTGGCCGCCATGGCCGTCTGTGCCGCCGGCATCACCACCGCCCAGGCCGCCGACGACAACTTTGCCAGCCTCACCTATGGCCAGACCAGCGACAAGGTCCGCAAGTCCGGGCTGCTGCAACGCAACACCGACCACCTGAACGCCGACGGCATCATCGGCAAGGATGACACCTGGGGCGTGCGCCTGGGCAAGATCAACGACCAAGGTCGCTACTACATGACCTACGACAATGTCTCGGGCGACCACAGCGGCCTGAAGCTGCGCCAGGAGAACCTGCTGGGCAGCTACGACCTGTTCCTGCCGGTAGGCGATACCACCAAACTGTTCGGTGGTGGCAGCCTGGGCATGACCAAGCTGACCCAGGACTCGCCAGGGGCCAGCCGTGATACCGACTATGGCTACGCGGTCGGCCTGCAGGCCGGCGTCATCCAGGAGATCACCGACCGGGCTTCGGTTGAGCTGGGTTACCGTTATCTGCGCACCAACGCAGCGACCAAGGTGGGAGCGAGCGGCGGGCCGAAAGAGGGTACCCTGCGCCTGACCAGCAGTGCTCAGACTTACCTGTCGGCGAACTACAAGTTCTGATCCGCGAGTCGAGTTATCCTTTACTGGCCTCGTCGCCGGCAAGCCGGCTCCCCCGGGTTCTCCACTGCTTTCAGGCGTGTGGAGCTTCCTGTAGGAGCCGGCTTGCCGGCGATGAGGCCGGCCCAGGCAATAATTGAAAGGAGCGTGACATGAAACTGCTGGTGGTAGAGGACGAAGCCCTGTTAAGGCACCACCTCTATACACGCCTGGGCGAAAGCGGCCATGTGGTCCAGGCTGTGGCTGACGCCGAAGAAGCGTTGTACCAGGCCGAACAATTCCACTTCGACCTGGCCGTGATCGACCTCGGCCTGCCCGGCATGAGCGGCCTGGAGCTGATCGGCCGCCTGCGTACCCAGGCCAAGACCTTTCCCATCCTGATTCTCACCGCCCGCGGCAACTGGCAGGACAAGGTCGAAGGCCTGGCCGCCGGTGCCGACGATTACCTGGTCAAGCCCTTCCAGTTCGAAGAGCTTGAGGCACGCCTCAATGCCCTGCTGCGCCGCTCCAGCGGCTTCACCCAGTCGACCATCGCCGCAGGCCCTTTGGTGCTGGACCTCAACCGCAAGCAGGCGACCCTCGATGAGCAGCCGCTGGCGCTGACCGCCTACGAGTACCGCATCCTTGAGTATCTGATGCGTCATCACCAGCAGGTGGTGGCCAAGGAGCGCCTGATGGAACAGTTGTATCCGGGCGATGAGGAGCGTGACCCCAACGTCATCGAGGTGCTGGTCGGCCGTCTGCGTCGCAAGCTCGAAGGTGAGCGCGGGTTCAAGCCGATCGACACTGTGCGTGGGCTCGGCTACCTGTTCACCGAGCGCTGCCGATGATTCGTTCGCTGCGGGTGCGCTTGATGCTCGCGGCAGCGGTGCTGGCAGTGCTGTTCATGCTGGCGCTGCTGCCCGCCCTGCAGAAGGCCTTCAGCCTGGCCTTGCAGGAATCGATCGAACAGCGCCTGGCTTCGGACGTGACCTCGCTGATTTCTTCGGCGCGCATCGAGCATGGCCAGTTGCAGATGCCCGCACTGCTGCCGGACGAGCGTTACAACCTGCCTTATACCGGTTTGCTCGGTTACATCTTCGACCGCGAAGGTAAGCTGGTCTGGCGCTCCCGCGCCACCGCCGACCAGCACATCAACTACCAGCCGCGCTACGATGGGCGCGGCAATGAATTCGCCCGCATGCACCAGGATGACGGCGAGGAATTCTTCGTCTATGACGTCGAAATCAAGCTGTTGGGTGGCCAGAGCGCCGCCTACAGCATCGTTGCCCTGCAGCCGGTGCGCGAGTACCAGCAAACCCTCGATGGCCTGCGTGAAAAGCTCTACTTAGGTTTTGGTGCGGCCCTGCTGGCGTTGCTGGCATTGCTCTGGGCCGGCCTGACCTGGGGCCTGCGTTCGTTGCGCCGGCTGAGCCGCGAGCTGGACGAGGTGGAGGCCGGTGCGCGCGATGGGCTAAGTGCCGAGCACCCGCGTGAGCTGTTACGCCTGACCGGCTCGCTCAACCGCCTGCTGCGCAGCGAGCGGGAACAGCGCCAGCGTTACCGTGACTCGCTGGGTGACCTGGCACACAGCCTCAAGACGCCGTTGGCGGTGCTGCAAGGCGTGGGGGAGAGCATGCAGCAGCGCGTCACCGAGCGCGAGCAGGCGCGGGTACTGCAGAGCCAGATCGAGCGCATGAGCCAGCAGATCGACTACCAGTTGCAGCGCGCCAGCCTGCGCAAGAGCGGCCTGGTGCGCCACAGCGTACAGTTGCTTGCGGTGCTGGACAGCCTGTGCAGCACCCTGGCCAAGGTGTACCGCGACAAGCGCGTCGAAGTGCTGCTTGAGGTGCCGGCGCAGGCACAAGTGCCGATGGAGCAGAGCGCGCTGCTCGAGTTGCTGGGCAACCTCCTGGAAAACGCCTTCCGGCTTAGCCTGGGGCTGGTGCGGGTGAGCTTGCAGGAAGCTCCCGGGCGGCAGACGTTGTGCATCGAAGATGACGGGCCGGGTGTGCCGGCGGATCAGCGTGAGCGGATTCTCGAACGGGGCGAGCGCCTGGACCGCCAGCATCCGGGGCAGGGGATTGGCCTTGCGGTGGTCAAAGATATCGTCGACAGCTATGACGCTGAACTGAGCCTGGGTGATTCGCCGCTGGGCGGGGCGGCATTCCGGATCACCTTTTATCTTGATTGATGTTCAGGCAGCCCCTGCCTCATCGCTCGCAACAAGCAGGGCGGATTCCCGCCAAGGTGCCTGTACAAATCCCGCCATCGGGCGGAAATCCGCCATCCTTTCTCAGGCAATTCGCCCTGTCGTTGGGCATTTTCCTCCAGCAAATACGGCCTTTGCACCCTTCATGGGCGTTTTGGCATCGCCCTTGCTATCTGACTTGGCAGAGGCCTGCCCAGGCAGCTCGAACACAACGACAAATCCCTCCGGGTGCAGGAGGGTTAGCGATTCAGGTGCCCCGACATCCTGGGAAGGGTGAAGCCGGCACACTTGAGGAAAAATTAGCCATGACGACACGTCAGCCGCTGTACAAGTCCCTGTATGTCCAGGTGATCGTTGCCATCACCATCGGCATCCTGCTCGGCCACTTCTATCCAGAAACCGGCGTCGCCCTCAAACCCTTGGGTGATGGTTTCGTCAAACTGATCAAGATGGTCATCGCGCCCATCATCTTCTGTACCGTGGTCAGCGGCATTGCCGGCATGCAGAGCATGAAGTCGGTCGGCAAGACCGGCGGCTACGCGCTTCTGTACTTCGAAATCGTTTCCACCATCGCCCTGATCATCGGCCTTGTCGTCGTCAACGTGGTCAAGCCGGGCGCTGGCATGCACATCGACGTCAGCACCCTGAACGCCAGCAGCGTGGCCGCCTACGCCGCCGCAGGTGCGCAGCAGACCACCATCGGCTTCCTGCTCAACATCATCCCCAATACCGTGGTAGGTGCCTTCGCTAATGGCGACATCCTGCAGGTACTGATGTTCTCGGTGGTCTTCGGCTTCGCCCTGCATCGCCTGGGCAGCTACGGCAAGCCATTGCTGGACCTGATCGATCGCTTTGCCCATGTCATGTTCAACATCATCAACATGATCATGAAGCTGGCCCCCGTCGGTGCCTTCGGTGCCATGGCCTTCACCATCGGCCAGTACGGCGTTGGCTCGCTGGTACAGCTGGGCTACCTGATGGCCTGCTTCTATATCACCTGCCTGCTGTTCGTGCTGGTGGTGCTGGGCGGTATCTGCCGCGCCCACGGCTTCAGCGTGCTCAAGCTGATCCGCTACATCCGTGAAGAGCTGCTGATCGTACTGGGTACCTCGTCCTCGGAATCTGCGCTGCCACGCATGCTGGCCAAGATGGAGCGCCTGGGTGCCAAGAAGTCGGTGGTTGGCCTGGTGATCCCGACCGGTTACTCGTTCAACCTGGACGGTACCTCGATCTACCTGACCATGGCCGCGGTGTTCATCGCCCAGGCCACCGACACCACCATGGACATCACCCACCAGATCACCCTGCTGCTGGTGCTGCTGGTGGCTTCCAAAGGTGCTGCCGGCGTTACCGGTTCGGGCTTCATCGTCCTCGCCGCCACCCTGTCGGCTGTCGGCCACCTGCCGGTTGCCGGCCTGGCGCTGATCCTGGGTATCGACCGCTTCATGTCCGAAGCCCGCGCCCTGACCAACCTGGTGGGCAACGCCGTTGCTACCGTGGTGGTGGCCAAGTGGGTCAAGGAGATGGACAACGACAAGCTGGCGTCGGAGCTGGCCTCCGGTGGTGCGCCGCTGGCTGACACCCGCCCGACCGACGACCTGGGCGTGGCTGAAGGCGTGGCTCGTTGAGCCTGCTGCAGTAAAGCAAAAGGCGACCTTCGGGTCGCCTTTTTTGTGCCTGGTCTATCAGTGCGCTGGCTGTCATTCGACCCGAGTCTCACCGCTGTACACCAGCGTCTCCCTGCACCGCTTGCACAGATACCGCCGCCCCTGCCTCACCAGCTTGTGCCGCTGCGCGGTAAACGCAAACTCACCCTGTGGGCATGGGCAGCGATAGATGTACCGCGTCGCGACCCGCCGCTGCACTTCATAGTTGTGGCAGCGATTGGGCGGCAGTTCATACACCCCGCGCATGATCAACTGCCACTCTTCGCCATGGGCCTGGATGCGGTCCCCGAACAGTTGGTGAGCCACCAGGTGCGCCACTTCATGGGCCACGGTCTGGCGCAGGAAGTCTTCCTGGTTTTCGCGGTACAGCTGCAGGTTGAAGCGCAGCAGGTTCTCGTGCAGGTGGGCGACGCCCGCCTTCTGCCCGCGCAGCTTGAAGCTGACTTCCGGGCGCGGGAAGGGGCGCTTGAAAAAGGTTTCGGCTTGCTGGTAACAGGTTTCGACGCGTTGTTTGAGCAGCTCGGGCATGGCGGGGTAATTCTCCTGACCGGGCATTATGCCGCAAGCACCGGCAGGCTGCCGAGCCCACCGGTCAGCACACAGCCAAAAGCCGCCTTGCGGCGGCCTCCGGTTTGATGCCCCAGTGTTGGATCTAGGTGTTTTCCAAGCTAGTTGGTATAGACGGGCCCCACGCCCAGTCCCCAGATGATCACGGTCGCAGCCATGATCGCTACCAGTACCACCAGGCCCACTGCCAGCACCGAGCTGGAGAACAGGAAGCCTTCATCGGTCGGTATGTTCATGAATGTCGGCAAACCGACGTACAGCAGGTAAACGGTGTAGCAAATGGCCGCAGTCCCCACCAGCATGCCCAGCCACAGGTGCGGGTAAAGCGCTGCCAGGCCGCCGAGGAACAGCGGGGTGGCGGTGTAGGTGGCAAAGGCGATGCATTGCGCCATGGACGGGTTGGCGTCGTAGGTACGTGCCATCCAGTGAATGAAAGCGCCCATTACCGCGACCCCGGCGAGCATCGCCAGGTAGGACATGATGCTCATCCATAGTGCGCTTTCCATCGTCAACATTACCGCTGGCCGGTCGCCGATCACCCAGCCGACCTGGGTAGTGCCAATGAACGCCGAAACGGCGGGTATCGCCGCCAGGATCAGCGTGTGCGTCAGGTACATGTGGCTGATGCTTTCGTCTTCCCCGCGTATCTCCCGCCATTCCTGGTCAGGGTGGGTAAACAGCCCCACAACGTGATGAATCATGCCGGTCACTCCTCTCGTTGTTGCCAATCGCCCCCCAGATGGAGCGCAAGCGGCCCGAGGCCAGGGCACCGATGCAAGCGGTAATGTGGCCTTATGTCGCAGTATAGGAAGCCGTTACCTGCACAAACTGCGCTTTTTAGAGCAAATTGCGCTGTAAGGCGGGCTGCTGATTCCCTTGAAGTCTTTATCGGAATCCCTACAGGTGCGCGTGGTTTGTGCGTAAAATAGCCGGCTTTTGTCACACCTCGCGGATCCAAGCGCTATGGGCACCCTCTCGGTCAACCAGAACAAACTGCAAAAACGCCTGCGTCGTCTCGCCGGCGAAGCCATCACCGACTACAACATGATCGAGGATGGCGACAAGGTCATGGTCTGCCTGTCCGGCGGCAAGGACAGCTACACCATGCTCGACGTTCTGTTGCACCTGCAGAAGGTGGCACCGATCAAGTTCCAGATCGTCGCGGTGAACATGGACCAGAAGCAGCCGGGCTTCCCCGAGCATGTGCTGCCGGCCTACCTGAAAGAGCTGGGCGTCGAGTACCACATCGTCGAGAAGGACACCTACTCGGTGGTCAAGGAGCTGGTGCCCGAGGGCAAGACCACCTGCTCGCTGTGCTCGCGCCTGCGCCGTGGCACCCTGTACACCTTCGCTGACGAAATCGGCGCGACCAAGATGGCCCTTGGGCACCATCGCGACGATATCGTCGAGACCTTCTTCCTCAACATGTTCTTCAACGGCTCGCTCAAGGGCATGCCGCCCAAGCTGCGCGCCGACGACGGCCGTAACGTGGTGATCCGCCCGCTGGCGTACTGCAACGAGAAGGACATCCAGGCCTACTCGGACATGAAGGAATTCCCGATCATCCCGTGCAACTTGTGCGGTTCGCAGGAGAACCTGCAGCGCCAGGTGGTCAAGGACATGCTGGTGGAGTGGGAGCGCAAGCACCCAGGCCGTACCGAGAGCATCTTCCGCGCCCTGCAGAACGTTGCCCCGTCGCAGTTGGCCGACCGCAACCTGTTCGACTTCACCAGCCTCAAGATCGACGAAAGCGCCACCCCGCGTTTTCTCGATGTACTGAACATCTGAGCCCATGCGCGATTACCAGTGGTTGCATGAGTACTGCCTGAACCGCTTCGGCTCGGCCCAGGCCCTGGAGGCCTTCCTGCCGCAGCCGCGCACGCCGGCGCAGCTGCGCGACATCAGCAACGACCGCTACCTGTCGACCCTGGCCTTGCGCGTGTTCCGCGCCGGGCTCAAGCACAGCCTGGTAGATGCCAAATGGCCGGCGTTCGAGCAGGTGTTCTTCGGCTTCGACCCGGAGAAGGTCGTACTGATGGGCGCAGAGCACCTGGAGCGGTTGATGCAGGACGAGCGCATCATCCGCCACCTGGGCAAGCTCAAGAGCGTGCCGCGCAATGCGCAGATGATCCTGGATGTGGCGAAGGAGAAGGGCAGCTTTGGTGCGTTCATCGCCGATTGGCCGGTGACCGATATCGTCGGGTTGTGGAAATACCTGGCCAAGCATGGCAACCAGCTGGGCGGGCTATCTGCACCACGTTTTTTGCGCATGGTCGGCAAGGACACGTTCATCCCCACCGATGACATGGCCGCTGCACTGATTGCCCAGAAGGTGATCGACAAGCAGCCGACCAGCCAGCGCGACCTGGCGCTGGTACAGCAGGCGTTCAACCAGTGGCATGCCGAGAGCGGGCGGCCGCTGTGCCAGTTGTCGGTGATGCTGGCGCATACCGTCAACCATTGAAAAGCCCGGGGCTGCAACAGCAGCCCCCGGAATCAAAGCCCTTCGCCCGCCATGCGCCGTTCATGCTGGAACTTCCAGCGCACGAACAGCAGCCCGCTGACGAACAGCCCAAGGCTCAGCAGCACCTCAACCCAGCCGAACACTGCCCGCGCCGGGTCGAACGCTGCCAGCACCCCTTTGATGAAATAGATATTCACCACAAAGCAGGTCCAGGCATGCGCCCGGGCGCTGCCCAGCAACATGCCTGGCAGCAGCAACAGCAGTGGCACAAGCTCGATCGCCAGGATCACTTCGACCCGCGCCCCGTGCAGGTTGGCGAACCACAGGTTGTTCACCACCAGCAATGCGATCAGGCCAAAAAAGAACGCCAGGCTCAGGGCGCGTGTGAGGCGCAGGCGCGGTGCCAGCCACTCCAGTTGTGGCAACACCTTCGGCTTCTTAGCCACGCGAGGCCTCCAGGGCCTTGGCCGTGGTTGCCAGGCGTTGGCCCAGGGCGCGGCACAGGGTGATCTCGTGTTGATCCAGCTCGCGCTTGCCGTCTGCGCCGGCATGGTGGCTGGCGCCGTAAGGCGTGCCGCCGCCGCAGGTTTCGAGCAGCGCCGATTCGCTGTAGGGCAGGCCCATCACCAGCATGCCGTGGTGCATCAGTGGCAGCATCATCGACAGCAGGGTGGTTTCCTGGCCGCCATGCAGGCTGGCGGTGGAGGTGAAAACGCCAGCCGGCTTGCCGACCAGTTCACCACCCAGCCACAAACTGCTGGTGCCATCGAGGAAGTACTTGAGCGGTGCGGCCATGTTGCCGAAGCGGGTCGGGCTGCCCAGCACCAGGCCTGCGCAGTGGCGCAAGTCGTCCAGGGTGGCGTACAGCGCGCCGCTGGCCGGAATGTCCGGCGCCACGGCTTCGCACTCGGTGGAAATCGCCGGCACCGTGCGCAGGCGCGCTTCCATGCCGGCCAGCTCGATGCCGCGGGCGATATGCCGGGCCATTTCGCTGGTCGAGCCATGGCGGCTGTAATACAGCACCAGGATATAGGGCGCGCTCACGGCAGGATCTCCAGCACTTTCTCAGGTGGCCGGCCAATCACCGCCTTGTCACCGGCAACCAGGATCGGGCGCTCGATGAGCTTAGGGTGCTGCGCCATGGCGTCGATCAGTTGCGCATCGCTCAAGGCCGGGTTGGCCAGCTCGAGTGCCTTGTACTCGTCTTCACCGGTGCGCAGCAGTTGGCGCGGGCCGATGCCCAGCTTGCCAAGCAGAGCCTTGAGGGTGGCAGCGTCGGGCGGGGTGTCGAGGTAGCGCACGATGGTCGGTGCCAGGCCGCGCTGTTCGAGCAGTTCCAGTGCGCCGCGGGATTTCGAGCAGCGCGGGTTATGATAGAGCGTCAAGTCAGTCATGTCGGGTCGCATCCAGCTGGGTGTGGCGGCTATTCTAACCGCAGGAACTGACCCATTCGCTTGAAACTTCGAGAAGGATTGACCCATGGCAAGGCGTTTGGCAGCAGCATTGGCCATTACCGCAGGCCTTTTGCTAGGTGGCTGCGGTGCCGACTACGGCGTGGACCAGCACGGCAACACGGTGAAGGCCGAGCAGATCGACGGGCACTGGCTGGTGCTCAACTATTGGGCTGAATGGTGCGGCCCTTGCCGTACCGAGGTGCCTGAACTGAACACTGCGGCCAAGCAGTGGGCGGCCGATGGCATCAAGGTGGTGGGGGTGAACTTCGATGGCCTGCAGGGGCAGGAGCTGAAGCAGGCGGCCGATACCTTGGGCATCGGCTTTACCGTGCTGGCGCAAGATCCGGCCGAGCGCTATGACCTGCCACGCAGCGAAGCGTTGCCGGTGACCTACATCATCGATGACAAGGGCAAGGTGCGCGAGCAGCTGCTGGGTGAGCAGACCCTGGAGGGGCTGCAAGCCAAGATCAAGGCGCTCAAGGGGGCTTGAAAGCTGCAAGCTACAAGCTACAAGAAAAAGCTGGCCGTGCACCGATCCGCCTTTTCTTGCAGCTTGCGGCTTGAAGCTAGCCCTCCTCAGGCCAGAACCGCAGCGGCTTGCCCTCGGCCGGCCAGAAGCGCATCTGCTCGATGGGCGATACATCCCAGCGCTGTACCGTCTCCAGCGCCTGCAGGAAGCGCTTTTCCTGTTCCATCAACGCCGGCGCGCACAGCTTGCGGGTCTTGCCGACCTTGCCGAAGCTCAGGTGCTCACCGTCCAGCGTGTACGGTGCAAACCAATGGTTGCAGCCCGCATTGCCATAGGCCCGGCCATCGCTGGCCAGCGTCAGTGTCAGGTGGCTGTAGTCGATCAGCGGCCGCTCGCCGATCCACTCCAGCACATAGCTGCGTTCCAGTTGCAGCTTCGAGGGTTCGGCGGCGCAGCCGAGCAGGCCGGTGGCAATCAGGGCGCCGGTCAGCAGATTCTTCACTCGGCGCTCTCCTGGCAACGCGGGCACACGTGCTTGTCGCCACGGCTGGCCCAGCCCAGCTCGGCGATGCGCGCAGTAGCAGCCGGCTGGCGGGCTTTCTTGCCAAGCTTTGCGTCCACGGCGAACTCGAAGTCCAGCACGGCATCGCAGCTGTCGCATTCAGCCTGCCAGTTAAGGATTTCCAGCTCGTTGAACAGCGGGCCGCTGGCCACGGCCACCCACTGGCCACGCGGGTTGATCAGGTGGCGCACGCTCTCGACGGTCAGGCGCATGGACAAGTCCTTGCTGCCCTTGAGGGTGACCAGCAGGGTGTCGCCCTTGTGCATCGAGCCACCGTTGCCGGTCACCTGGTAGCGGCCCGGTACCAGGGCGCGGCACTCGATCAAGGTGTGTTGCGGGTTGAAAAGGGTGTAGCGGAAATCGTGCTCGACCATGGGTCCTCCAGAAATGCCGCGTATCCTAGCATCAACCTGTGACCAGATTCTGCGCATTACCCGCCGCCCAGCGGTTGATGTTGTCCAGCGTGGTCGCGGCAATGGCGTCCAGCGCTTCGCGGGTCAGGAACGCCTGGTGCGCAGTGACGATCACGTTGGGAAACGTCAGCAGCCGCGCCAGCACATCATCCTGCAACGGCAGGTCGGAACGGTCCTCGAAGAACAGCTGGGCTTCTTCTTCATACACATCCAGCCCCAGGTACCCGAGCTGGCCGCTTTTCAAGGCGTCGATCAGTGCCGGAGTGTCGACCAGCGCACCACGACCGGTGTTGATCAGCATGGCGCCGGGCTGCAACTGGGCCAGGCTTTGCGGGTTGACCAAGTGCCGGGTGTGCTCGGTGAGCGGGCAATGCAGGCTGATGATCCGCGCCTCGCGCAGCAGTTCTGGCAGCTCCACATAACGCGCACCCAGCGCCAGCAGCTCAGGGTTGGGGTAGGGGTCGTAAGCCAGCAACTGGCAACCGAAGCCAGCCATGATCCGGGCGAAGGCGGCGCCGATCTGGCCGGTACCGACCACGCCGACGGTCTTGCCGTGCAGGTCGAAGCCGGTCAGGCCATGCAGGGTGAAGTCACCTTCGCGGGTACGGTTGTAGGCCCGGTGCAGGCGCCGGTTGAGCGCCAGGATCAGCGCCACGGCATGTTCGGCCACGGCATGCGGTGAATACGCGGGCACGCGCACCACTGCCAGGCCCAGGGCTTGGGCGGCGGCCAGGTCCACATGGTTGTAGCCGGCCGAACGCAGGGCGATCAGGCGCGTCCCGCCAGCGGCCAGGCGTTGCAGTACCTGCGCGTCGAGCTCATCGTTGATGAACGCGCAGACCACCTCGAAACCCTGAGCCAGGGCTGCGGTGTCGAGGGTCAGGCGGGCGGGCTGGAAGTGCAGCTCCAGGGCGCTATCGCAAGTGGCCCGCGTGAAGCTTTCCTGGTCATAGTGCTGGCTGCTGAACAACAGGGCGCGCATGGTCGGGCTTCCTTTATCGTGGTTGGGGGATTGTAGCCACCCGGGCGTGCAGGGAAGTTGATCTGCACCGGCCTCATCGAGGGCTTGCCGGCGATGAGGCCCTGAAGGTCAGGCGTTCTGGCGTGCCTGCTCCGCCAGCCGGACAATTGCGCCATCCAGCTCGTCGAGCGCCTGCTGGGCTTGCGGATGCTCCTGTTTAAGCAAGGTCTCGCTGCGCTGGCAGGCTGCACGCAACTGCGGCACGCCGCAATAGCGCGAGGCACCGTTGAGCCGATGCACCTGCTCGATCAGTGCGCCGTGATCGTCGCCCTCCCGTGCAGCACGAATGGCTTCACGGTCCGATGCCAGCGATGCCAGCAGCATGGTCAGCATGTCTGCCGCCAGATCCGGCTTGCCTGCCGCCAGGCGCAAGCCTTCCTCAGGGTCGAGCACCGGTAGATCCTGGCCCTCGGCCTGCTGTTCGTCCAGGCGCTCCAGTGGCCCGACACCCAGGCTCAGGCCGGTCCATTTCATCACCACCTGGGCCAGCTGGCGCTCGCTGATCGGTTTGGTCAGGTAGTCGTCCATGCCGCTGTGCAGCAGTGCACGTTTCTCGTTGGCCATGGCGTGAGCGGTAAGGGCGACGATCGGCAGCGGGCTGCCGCTCTGGGTGTTTTCCCACAAGCGGATCTGCTCGGTGCAGGCACGGCCATCCATGCCTGGCATCTGCACGTCCATCAGCACCAGGTCGAAGTGTTCGCTCTGCACCGCCTGCACCGCAGCATGGCCGTTGTCGAGCGCCAGCACATCGGCGCCGAGATCTTCCAGCAGGGTCTGTACCAGCAGCAGGTTGGCCGCATTGTCGTCGACGCAGAGGATTTTCGGCTGGCGCTGGCCGCGCGTTGGCGGGGCCGGTTCGCCCCGCGTGCGGCGCGGTTGCAGCAGCTCCAGCAGCAGGCGGCGCAGCTTGCGCGTGCAGGTCGGTTTGGACAGCAGTTGGCCGTGGCCGTTAGGCAGGTGAGGGTGGTACAGCGCTTGCTCGGTAGTCGGGCAAAGTACCACGCAATGGCAGTGGTAGCGCTCCAGTTGCTGGTGGTACTGGCCCAGCTGTTCGGGCGTGAGATTGCCCAGGTTGGCACCCAGCACCGCGAAATCGAAGGGCATCCCAGCCTGCAAGCCAGCCTGTACACCCTGCAGCAGTTGCTCATAGGACGCGAACAGGCTGACGCTCAGGCCGCAATCCTGCAACTGGTGCTCCAGGGCCTGGCGTGCCAGGTCATGCCCGTCGACGATCGCCGCGCGCCGCCCCAGCAGCGGCTGCGACGACTGCGCCTCGCTGTCGTCGTGAGCCTTGGGCAGGCTCAGGCTGATCCAGAACTGCGAACCCTCGCCCGGTGTGCTGTCGACCCCGATCTCGCCGCCCATCTGCTCGATCAGGCGCTTGGAGATCACCAGCCCCAGGCCGGTGCCGCCCGGCTGGCGGGCCAGCGAATTGTCGGCCTGGCTGAACGCCTGGAACAACGTGCGCACATCCTGAGGCGACAGGCCAATACCGGTGTCCTGCACGCTGATGCGCAGCTGCGCGCTGTCTTGCTGCTCGTCCTCGAGCATCGCCCGCACGACGATGGTGCCCTCGCGGGTGAACTTGATGGCATTGCTCACCAGGTTGGTGAGGATCTGCTTGAGCCGCAGCGGGTCGCCTACCAGCGATGACGGGGTGTCGCGGTAGATCAGGCTGAGCAGTTCCAGCTGCTTGGCGTGGGCGGCGGGCGCCAGGATGGTGAGGGTGTCCTGGACCAGGTCGCGCAGGTTGAACGGAATGCTGTCGAGCACCAGCTTGCCGGCCTCGATCTTGGAAAAGTCGAGGATCTCGTTGATGATCCCCAACAGGTTGTCGGCCGATTTTTCGATGGTGCCCAGGTAGTCCAGCTGGCGCGGGGTCAGCTCGCTTTTCTGCAGCAGGTGGGTGAAGCCGAGGATACCGTTGAGCGGGGTGCGGATCTCGTGGCTCATGTTGGCCAGGAATTCAGACTTGATGCGGCTCGCCTCCAGGGCCTCCTTGCGCGCCATGTCCAGCTCGATGTTCTGGATCTCGATGGTTTCCAGGTTCTGGCGGACATCCTCGGTGGCCTGATCGATACTGTGCTGCAGCTCTTCATGGGCACTGTGCAGGGTTTCTGCCATGCGGTTGATGCCCCGGGCCAGTTCGTCCAGCTCGTGGCTGCCCATGGCCGGCAGACGTTCTTCGAGGTGGCCGTCCTTGAGCTGGTTGACTGCATGCTTGATGCGCGCGATCGGGTCATTGATGGTGCGGCTCATGCGCATCGCCAACAGGCCGCTGAGCACCAGGCAAGCGAGTATCAGCAGCATGCTGGTGAACAGGTTGCGGTAGCCGCGCAGCAACATGCCGTCGTGCGACAGCTCGATCTCGACCCAACCCAGCAGGCGCTCGGCTTCGGCCGGGACGGCCTCGGTGGCCAGGTCGCGGTGGTGGCCGAACACCGGCATCAGGTAGCGTGTGGCATCGTTGCCGCTGCGCTCCAACAGTTGAGTGCCCGTGCCGCCGCTGGGTGGCCGGTTGATCATGGTGGGGCCGGCGTGGGCCAGGCGGGAGCGGTCCGGGGCGAGGAAGGCCACTGCACGGACGTCGGCTTGCTCAAGGGTTTGCGCGGCAATCCGCTCCAGCTGCGCAGGCGTCTGCCGGGCCATGGCGGGCGCGGCCAGGGGGGCCAGTTGTTCGGCAATCATCTTGCCGCGTTGCAGCAGTTGAGTGCGCAACTGGTCTTGCTGCAGCCACGTGAAATAGCTGCCCAGCACCAGAGCCATCAAGCTGGCAGGCAGCACGGCCAGCAGCAGTACCCGGCTTCTGATTCCCAAACGATCGAGCACACTCGCCTCCTGTGATGTGCCTGGACGCCGCTACCGGGGTAACGGACCAAAGCGGAAAGTTACTCCGCCTGCCTGCCTAATGCACCCTTTATATGGCTGTTTTCACCCAGCCGGCGGGCGTTGATCGCAGGACGGTTGCCTATGGCGTACGCATGCTCAATAATCGCGCAATTGAGAATATGTGGCAGTTGCCAATGAATCCCGTAACTATTAATGCTTCCAGCATCCTCGCCATCGAGGATGATCCGGTGTTGGGTGCCTATCTGCACGAAGAACTGCAGCGAGGCGGCTTTGAGGTGACCTGGTGCCGCAACGGCCTGGAAGGTTTGGAAACCGCTGGTCGCCAAGCCTTCGACGTGGTCCTGATGGATATCCTGCTGCCTGGGCTCAACGGCCTGGACGCCCTGGCCCAGTTGCGTCGACGCAGCGCCACGCCGGTTATCCTGATGTCGGCGTTGGGTGCTGAGGCCGACCGTATCAATGGCTTCCAGCGCGGTGCCGACGACTACCTGCCCAAGCCTTTCAGCATGGTCGAGCTGCAGGTGCGCATCGAGGCCATCCTGCGCCGCGTCGCCCTCGAGCGTCGTCACCAGCCGCCATCGGGTGTTGCCTGTGGCGAGCTGTGGTTCGACGAGACCCTTTGCGATGTCAGCTTCGGCGGCCGCCAGGCAGGCCTTACCCCTAGCGAGTATCGCCTGTTCGAAATCCTCAACCGCAACGTCGACGAGGTGCTGAGCAAGCCTTTTCTCTACCAGCAGGTGCTGCAACGGGGTTATTCGCGGCATGACCGCAGCCTGGACATGCATGTCAGCCAGATCCGCCGCAAGCTCAAGGGCATCGGCTACCAGGACCGGCAGATCCGCACCGTGTGGGGCAAGGGCTACGTGCTCAGTGCCGGCGAAGCGGAGTAGGCCATGCTGGACCGCCACTCGCTGTTCTGGAAGCTGGCCATCCTGCTGGTGGGCTTCTGCCTGCTGATGATCGGCCTGAGTTACACCTGGGGCCGCCATATGGAAACCCAGAATGCCTTTCTCGATGAGCCTGCCCGCCAGGTGCTGCGCAGCTATGCCGGGGAGGCCGAGCAGGCGTGGCGCAGCGGTGGCCGCAGCGGGCTGGACCAATGGGTTGCGGCCATGCACCAGCGTGAACGTGGCTGGATAGGCGTGCTCGACATCAATCTGCAACCGCTCGCCAGCGCCACGCTCGGCCCCGATGTCATGCACCGGCTCACGCGCCTGCGCGGTGTCGACTGGCCCATGAGCCGGCGCAGTACCGACCAGCCCTGGCTGCGCATACCGTTCCCGGGGGCGCCGGAGCATGGCATGCTGGTGATGGAGCTGCCCGAGCGTTTCAACCCTGGCCAGTACCGGGTGCTGTGGCGGGTGTTGACCAACGGTGTCATTCCAGGGTTGTTCACCTTGCTGCTGTGCGTCGGCCTGTACCGCATGCTGATCGTGCCGCTCAACCAGTTGCGCGAGCAGGCCAATGCCTGGCGTGCCGACCAGCTCTCGGCACGGCTGGATTCGCGCACCATCGCCCGGCATGACGAACTGGGCGAGCTGGCCCGTGCCTTCGACCAGATGGCCGAACGGCTGCAGGGCACGGTGGCGATGCAACAGCAGTTGCTGCGTGATCTGTCCCATGAAATGCGCACACCGTTGAGCCGCTTGCGCGTGGCCTGCGACGGTGAAACCGACCTGCAGCGCCTGCGCGAGCGGCTGGGGCGCGAGGTGGATTGCATGCAGCAGTTGGTCGAGGACACCTTGCAGCTTGCCTGGCAGGATGCCGAGCGTGCGCCGATGAACCTTGAGCCGATCCAGGTGCAGGCCCTGTGGGACCTGCTGGCAGAGGATGCCAGTTACGAAAGCGGCTGGTCGCCCGAGCGTTTGCGCTGCGAGCTGCCAGTCGACTGCTGGGTGCAGGGCAATCTGAATTATCTGGCCCAGGCCCTGGAAAACATGCTGCGCAACGCCATCCGCCACTCCCCGGAAAACGGCCTGGTGTACTTGGCCGGGCAGCGTGAAGGTGGCTATTGGCACCTGTGGCTGGAAGATCAAGGCGGTGGCGTGGCTAACGAAGATCTGGAGCGAATCTTTGCCCCCTTCACCCGGCTCGATGGCTCGCGCCCCGGTGACGGCGGTTTCGGCCTGGGCCTGAGCATCGCCCGCAGTGCGATCCAGCGCCAGGGCGGAACCCTGTGGGCAGAGAACAGCAAACGCGGCTTGAAGCTCTGCATGCGCTTGCCGCTACACCTGCCCGCCCCCTCGCGGGAACCCCCGCAGCCACAGGCGCTACCTACAGCTTGAAGCTTGAAGTTTGCCGCTTATAGCTTGTAGCTATACCCACCACAGATTGCGTGATATGGCCGCGAACGGTTTGCCGGTATGATAGGCGCCCCTGCCGTCCGGATTGTGAAATACACCATGACCTTGCAGTACCCAACCATCGCCGATTGCGTCGGCAATACGCCCCTGGTTCGCCTGCAGCGCATCGCTGGAGAAACCAGCAATACCCTCCTGCTCAAGCTCGAAGGTAACAATCCGGCAGGCTCCGTGAAGGACCGCCCGGCCCTGTCGATGATCGCCCGCGCCGAACTGCGCGGCCAGATCAAGCCCGGCGACACCCTGATCGAAGCCACCTCCGGCAATACCGGTATTGCCCTGGCCATGGCGGCAGCGATCAAGGGCTACAAGATGATCCTGATCATGCCCGACAACTCCACCGCAGAGCGCAAGGCAGCGATGACCGCCTACGGTGCCGAGTTGATCCTTGTGACCAAGGAAGAGGGGATGGAAGGCGCCCGCGACCTGGCCGAGAAGCTGCAGGCCGAAGGCCGCGGCCTGGTTCTGGACCAGTTCGCCAACGGCGACAACCCGATTGCCCACTACAACAGCACCGGCCCGGAAATCTGGCAGCAGACCCAGGGCACCATCACCCATTTCGTCAGTTCCATGGGCACCACCGGCACCATCATGGGCTGCTCGCAGTACCTCAAGGAGCAGAACCCGGCGGTGCAGATCGTTGGCCTGCAACCGATGGAAGGCTCGGCCATTCCCGGCATCCGCCGCTGGCCCGAGCAGTACCTGCCGAAGATCTTCGATGCCACCCGCGTTGACCGCGTCATGGACATGTCCCAGCACGAAGCTGAGGACACCATGCGCCGCCTTGCCCGTGAAGAGGGCATTTTCTGCGGCGTGTCTTCCGGTGGTGCAGTGGCAGCCATGCTGCGCCTGTCCCGTGAAGTGGAAAACGCGGTAATGGTCGCGATCATTTGCGACCGTGGCGACCGTTACCTGTCCACCGGCCTGTTCGACCCGAGCTAAATGTCCAGAAAGAAAACCAACAGCGGCCTGCGCTTCCAGCCGGCCGGCGGTAACCGCACGCCCCAGGTCCCCGTGGGCAAAAAGCAGCGCCTGGAGATCGAGCGCCTGGCCGGTGACGGCCGTGGCATCGCTTTTTACGACGGGCGCACCTGGTTCGTCAGCGGCGCCCTGGCCGGTGAAGCGGTCGAGGCACGCGTGCTCAATGCCCGTGGCAAGGTAGTCGAGGCGCGCCTGGAGCGTGTGCTGCAGGCCAGCCCCGAGCGCCGCCAGGCGCCGTGCCGCCATTACGAGCGGTGTGGCGGCTGCAACTTGCAGCACCTGCCGCATGAGGCGCAGCTGGCGCTCAAGCAGCGTACCTTGGCCGAACAGCTGCAACGGGTTGCCGGTGTGCAACCGCAAGAATGGGCGGCGCCATTGAGCGGGCCGGAATTCGGCTATCGGCGGCGGGCGCGTGTGGCGGTGCGCTGGGATGTCAAAGCGCGTCAGCTGGAGGTAGGGTTCCGTGCCGAGGCCAGCCAGGACATCGTCGCCATCGACGACTGCGCTGTGCTGGTACAGCCTTTGCAGTCGATTCTGCGGCATCTGCCGACCGTGCTGCGTTCGTTGGGCAAGCCCCAGGCCATCGGCCACGTCGAGCTGTTCAGCGGCACGGCCGAAGCGCTGCTGGTACGCCACGTGGCGCCGCTGCCGGCCGATGACCTGGCGCGTCTGCAGGCATTCTGCAGCGAGGCCAAGGCGCAGCTGTGGCTGCAGGGTGAAGGTGAACCGGTGCCGGTGGATGCTGGCGCGAAGCTGGGCTTCACCTTGCAACCTTGGCAGTTGGAGCTGGCCTGGCGCCCGGGTGATTTCGTTCAGGTCAACGCGCAGGTCAATACCGCAATGATCGAGCAGGCTCTGGCCTGGCTCGCTCCGCAGGCCGACGAGCGAGTGCTCGACCTGTTCTGTGGCCTGGGCAATTTCGCCCTGCCGCTGGCCCGCCAGGCGCGGGAAGTGGTGGCGGTCGAAGGTGTGCAGGCCATGGTCGATCGGGCTGCGGCCAATGCCCGAGACAACAATGTGCATAACGCACGGTTTTTTCAGGCCGATTTATCCCAGCCTTTGGCAGGCGCCGGATGGGCCGCCGAGGGCTTTTCTGCGGTACTCTTGGATCCACCGCGCGACGGTGCTTTCGAGGTGGTGCAAGGCATCGCACGCCTCAAGGCCAAGCGGCTGGTTTATGTATCATGCAACCCGGCCACGCTGGCGCGAGACGCCCAGGTGCTGGTCGGCCAAGGGTACCGGTTAAAAAGGGCCGGGATTCTCGACATGTTTCCTCAGACGGCGCATGTCGAGGCCATGGCGTTATTCGAAGCGGGCTAGCAGGCTGGCCCCTTGGTGCGGTTCCCATGGACTGGGAGCCGTACGGTGATAGCCAGCGCTCCGAGTGGTGCGCTGTATGGAAAGGTAAAACAAAGATGGTACAGGTGAGAGTGCACCAGCCGGTCAATACGGACGGCAGTATCAATCTCGAAGCATGGCTGGATCATGTGGTGAGCGTCGATTCGGCACTGGATCGCGCGGCACTCGAAGAGGCCTGCGAGTTCACCCAGGAAATCGAGAAAAAGGGCAACCCGGCCAAGCATTCCTGGGCCGATGGTACCTCCAGTTTCCAGGCCGGCCTGGAAATCGCCGAAATCCTCGCCGACCTCAAGCTCGACCAGGATTCGCTGGTGGCGGCGGTGATCTACCGCTCCGTGCGCGAGGGCAAGGTGACCCTGGCCGAGGTCGGGCAGCGTTTTGGCCCGGTAGTGTCCAAGCTGATCGACGGCGTGCTGCGCATGGCTGCCATCAGTGCCAGCCTCAGCCCGCGCCAGTCACTGGTGCTGGGCTCGCAGGCGCAGGTCGAGAACCTGCGCAAGATGCTGGTGGCGATGGTCGACGATGTGCGCGTGGCGCTGATCAAGCTCGCCGAGCGTACCTGCGCGATCCGTGCGGTGAAGTCCGCCGATGACGAGAAGCGTCTGCGTGTGGCGCGTGAGGTGTTCGACATCTATGCGCCGCTGGCCCATCGTCTGGGCATCGGCCACATCAAGTGGGAGCTGGAAGACCTGTCCTTCCGCTACCTGGAACCCGATCAGTACAAGCAGATCGCCAAGCTTTTGCACGAGCGCCGTCTGGACCGTGAGCGCTTCATCAGTGATGTGATGAACCAGTTGCAAAACGAACTGCTGGCCACCGGGGTCAACGCCGACATCAGTGGGCGGGCGAAACACATCTATTCGATCTGGCGCAAGATGCAGCGCAAAGGCCTGGAGTTCAGCCAGATCTACGACGTACGTGCGGTGCGCGTACTGGTACCGGAAGTGCGCGACTGCTATACCGCGCTGGGTATCGTCCACACCTTGTGGCGGCACATTCCCAAAGAGTTTGACGACTACATCGCCAACCCCAAGGAGAACGGCTACCGCTCGCTTCACACCGCGGTGATCGGCCCCGAGGGCAAGGTACTGGAAGTGCAGATCCGTACCCACGGCATGCACGAAGAGGCCGAACTTGGCGTCTGCGCCCACTGGCGCTACAAGGGCACCGACGTCAAGCCCAGCTCCAACCACTACGAAGAAAAGATCTCCTGGCTGCGTCAGGTGCTCGAATGGCATGAGGAACTGGGCGACATCGGTGGCCTGGCCGAGCAGTTGCGGGTCGATATCGAGCCGGACCGGGTCTATGTATTCACCCCCGACGGCCATGCCATCGACCTGCCCAAGGGCGCCACGCCGCTGGACTTCGCCTACCGCGTGCACACCGAGATCGGCCACAACTGCCGTGGCGCCAAGATCAACGGGCGCATCGTGCCGCTCAACTACAGCCTGCAGACCGGCGAGCAGGTGGAGATCATCACCAGCAAGCACGGCAACCCGAGCCGTGACTGGCTGAACTCCAACCTGGGGTACGTCACCACTTCGCGGGCCCGGGCCAAGATCGTCCACTGGTTCAAGCTGCAGGCCCGCGATCAGAACGTCGCCGCCGGCAAGACGTTGCTCGAGCGCGAGCTCAGCCGCCTGGGCCTGCCGCAGGTAGACTTCGAACGCCTGGCCGAGAAGACCAACGTCAAGACCGCCGAGGACATGTTCGCCTCGCTCGGTGCCGGTGACCTGCGCCTGGCGCATTTGGTCAACGCTGCCCAGCAGTTGCTCGAACCCGAGCGTATCGAGCAGATCGAGCTGGTACCGCGCAAGCCTACCGGCCCGCGCACTGGCAAGCGTGGCGACATTCAGATCCAAGGCGTCGGCAACCTGCTCACGCAGATGGCCGGCTGCTGCCAGCCGCTGCCGGGCGATGCCATCGTCGGCTACATCACCCAGGGCCGCGGCGTGAGCATTCACCGCCAGGACTGTGCCTCGGTGCTGCAGTTGGCAGGGCGTGAGCCGGAGCGCATGATCCAGGTCAGTTGGGGGCCGATACCGGTGCAGACCTACCCGGTCGATATCGTTATCCGTGCCTACGACCGCCCAGGTTTGCTGCGTGACGTGTCGCAGGTGCTGCTCAACGAGAAGATCAACGTGCTGGCGGTCAACACCCGCTCGAACAAGGAAGACAACACCGCGCTGATGTCGCTGACCATCGAGATCCCGGGCCTGGATGCGCTGGGGCGTCTGCTGGGCAGGATTTCGCAGTTGCCGAACATCATCGAGACGCGGCGTAATCGTACCCCTTGAAACTGCGGTGGCTTCTCGTGGGCTTGCCCGCGACGAAGTCACCGCCGAAGGACCTGCTTACATGACCTATTCCCTCGAAGACCTGCTGCACCTCATGGCCCGGCTGCGCGACCCGCAGTACGGTTGCCCGTGGGACCTCAAGCAGAACTACGCCAGCATCGTGGCGCACACCATCGAAGAGGCCTATGAGGTTGCCGACACCATCGAGCGCGGGGATTTCGAGCACCTGCAGGGCGAACTCGGTGATCTGCTGTTCCAGGTGGTCTACTACAGCCAGCTGGCCCGGGAGGAGGGGCGTTTCGAGTTCGACGGTGTGGTCGATGCCATTACCCGCAAGCTGATCCGCCGTCACCCCCATGTATTTCCCACCGGTGAGTTGTACGCACCGCTGGACACGCCCAGCCTGAGCGAGGCCCAGGTCAAGTCACGCTGGGAAGAAATCAAGGCCCAGGAGCGCGCCGAGAAAAGCGAGCCCGAACAGCTGTCGCTGCTCGATGATGTGCCGGCTGCACTGCCTGCCCTGTCGCGGGCGGCCAAACTGCAAAAGCGTGCCGCCACCGTCGGTTTCGACTGGCCAGACGCCTTGCCGGTGCTGGACAAGGTCCGCGAGGAGCTCGACGAAGTGCTGCAGGCCATGGCCGACGGTGATGCCGAGGCCCTCGAGGATGAAGTCGGCGACCTGCTGTTCGCCGCCGTCAACCTGGCCCGCCATCTCAAGCAAGACCCGGAAAACGCACTGCGTCGCGCCAACCGCAAGTTCGAACGGCGTTTTCGCTTTATCGAACAGGCATTGCGCGACAGCGGTCGCCCCATCGAATCGTGTAACCTTGACGAACTGGACGCCCTTTGGGGGGAAGCCAAACGTCAGGAAAAGAACCTGCCCAGCTGCGGCTGAGTGGCTGAATAAGTGAGTGAACATCCATGAGTCTTTCCCTTCGCGATCAATTGCTCAAGGCCGGTCTGGTCAACCAGAAGCAGGTCTCTCAGGCCAACAAGGCCCAAAAGAAACAGAAACGCCTGGAGCACAAGGGCCAGGTCGAAGTCGACGATACCCAGCAGCGCCTGGCCAAGGAAGCCATGGCCGAGAAGGCCAAGCGTGACCAGGAACTGAACCGTCAGCAGCAGGAAAAGGCCGAACAGAAGGCCCGTGCCGCGCAGATCAAGCAGTTGATCGAGGCGACTCGCCTGCCCAAGCTCACCACCGAGGACTACTACAACTTCGTCGACGACAAGAAGGTCAAACGCATTGCGGTGAACGCCCTGATGCGCAGCAAGCTGAGCAATGGCGCGCTGGCGATCGTGTCGTTTGGTGGGGGGTACGAAGTCATCCCGCGCGAGGCAGCGGTGAAGATCCAGGAGCGCGACCCCCATCGCATCCTGCTGCTCAACACCCATGTCGAGGAAGCGGATGAGGACGATCCGTACGCTGCGTACAAGATCCCTGATGACTTGATGTGGTAAGCATGAAAACCCCCGCCTAAGCGGTAACGCCTATTGGGGCTGCTTCGCAGCCCCATCGCCGGCAAGCCAGCTCCACAGGAATTTCGCAGTACTTGAGGCCTGCGCGGTACCTGTAGGAGCTGGCTTGCCGGCGATGGGCCGCAAAGCGGCCCCAAATCAAAAGACTGTGTGGGTCATTGCGTAGCGCGCTGGTTTTCCAGCACTTCAAGCTCTGCCCGGTATTGGTGGGCTTCGTGTTCGTTATGGAACATCCCGACCAATTCACCTTGCTGGTGCACATCCCAGATCCGCACGCCTGCGGCCAGGCCTTCGTGGGACATTTTCGATTCGTCGCGTTCGGTTACTTGGACTGTCATCGTTAAACTCCACTGCTCAGTTGGTTGCGACATAATGTCGCGCACTTCTTTTATAGAGTTTGTTAGCAGCCTAAGTAAATAAAATGACCATGAAACAAGTTTCATGTGGCCCAGGCAAAAAGAAGCCCCGCACAGGGCGGGGCTACGGATCTTGCGGGCTGCGGCTTAGTTGCCTTTGACCGACTTGCCGTCGACCGTACCATCCTGCAGCACGATCACATACTCCTTGCCATCGGTCTCGACCTGGCGCAGTTGTACCAGCAGGTAGTCCCAGTCCTTGGCGAACCACAGCTCGGTGATGCGCTTGCTCTGGCTCGGGTCGCGCACGCGCTCGACCTTGACCGCCTCGACCTGGCCAGTCTTGGTGGTGACCTTTTCGGTACCCAGCACGCGGAAATCGTAGGTGTCGATCTCGTCACCATCGACCACCTGGTAGGTCATGCTTTTCTTGCCGGCGGCCACATCATGCTGCAGCGCCAGCTGATAGGAGGACTTGTCCAGCACGCCGCGGTTGAGCGGCAGGCTGACGGCATCGCCCCGATTGCTGCCGGTGACTTTCTTGCCGTTCCAGTCGAAGGTGAGGTCGACTTTCTTGGCTTTGCCCAGGCCGCCACGCTCGAAGTGATACTTCTGCGGCAGCAGGGTGTCGTTGTCCATGCGCAGGGTGCTTTGCTCGGTCAGGCTGGCGATCATCATGGAAGCCTTGAAATTAAGGTCCCAGGTACCGTTGGCATTTTTGACCAGGCTGCGCTCGGCAGTGCCGCTCATGGGGAGTTGCTTCCAGTCGGCGGTGTAGCTGGCCGAGAAGGGTTTCAAGTCGGCTGCCTGGAGGGGCAGGGCGAGCACGGCGAGAGCCAAGAGCAGGGCGCGACGCATAAATTCTCCTAGGGTCGGATCAAATGGCCACTGGCCGGCAGTGGCTGGCCGTCCAGTAATGCACCCTGTTCGCCCAGGCGCAAGCGCCCCTCGGCAAACCAGTGCACTGCCAGCGGGTAGATCTGGTGTTCCTGTTGGTGTACCCGCTGGGCCAGGCTTTCGGCGCTATCGCCTGACACTACCGGTACCACAGCCTGTACGACCAGAGGGCCGCCATCGAGTTCCTCGGTGACGAAGTGTACGCTGCAGCCGTGCTCGGCGTCGCCTGCCTCCAGGGCCCGTCGGTGAGTATGCAGGCCCTTGTATTTGGGCAGCAGCGACGGGTGGATGTTGAGCAGGCGGCCCTGGTAGTGGCGCACGAAGCCGCCACTGAGGATACGCATGAAGCCGGCCAGCACCACCAGGTCGGGCGCGAAGCCGTCGATGCGCGCCATCAGCGCCGCATCGAAGGCTTCACGGCCGTCGAAGCCGGTGTGGTCCAGTACGGCGGTGGCGATACCCGCCGCCGCCGCGCGTTGCAGGCCGTAGGCGTCGGCGCGGTTGGAAATCACCGCAGCGATGCGTACCGGGCTGTGTTCACCACGGCTGCTGTCGATCAAGGCTTGCAGGTTGCTGCCCGAACCCGACAGCAGTACCACAACATTACAGGGCTTGCTCGGCATCAGTGTGCCTTGAGGTTCTGCAGCTCGACCTGGGCAGCGCCTTCAGCGGCTTGTTCGATGCGGCCGATGACCCAAGGCTGCTCGCCTTCTGCGCGCAGAACATTCAGTGCTGCTTCGACCTGGTCCTGCGCCACGCAGATGACCATGCCCACGCCGCAGTTCAGTACGCGGTGCATCTCGTGCTCATCGACGTTGCCTTTTTCCTGCAGGAAGTCGAATACCGCAGGGCGCTGCCAGCTGGCCACGTCAACCACGGCCTGGGCGTTTTTCGGCAGAACGCGCGGGATGTTGTCCAGCAGGCCGCCACCGGTGATGTGGGCCATGGCCTTGACGGCGCCGGTCTGCTTGATCAGTTGCAGCAGTGGCTTGACGTAGATGCGGGTCGGCGCCATCAGCAGGTCGGTCAGCGGCTTGCCGTCGAGCTGGGTGTTCTCGATGTCGGTTGCCGACACTTCGAGGATCTTGCGGATCAGCGAGTAGCCGTTGGAGTGCGGGCCCGAAGACGGCAGGGCGATCAGCGCGTCGCCGGTAGCGACCTTGGAGCCGTCGATGATCTCGGCCTTTTCCACCACGCCGACGCAGAAACCGGCCAGGTCGTAGTCTTCGCCTTCGTACATGCCCGGCATTTCGGCGGTTTCGCCGCCAACCAGGGAGCAGCCGGCCAGTTCACAGCCGGCGCCGATGCCGGTGACCACGGTCGCAGCGACGTCGACGTTGAGCTTGCCGGTGGCGTAATAGTCGAGGAAGAACAGCGGCTCGGCGCCGCAGACCACCAGGTCGTTGACGCACATGGCGACCAGGTCCTGGCCGATGCTGTCGTGCTTGTTCAGGTTCAGCGCCAGGCGCAGCTTGGTGCCGACGCCGTCGGTGCCGGAGACCAGCACCGGCTGCTTGTAGCCGGCCGGGATCTCGCAGAGGGCGCCGAAGCCACCCAGGCCACCCATGACTTCAGGGCGTGCGGTGCGTTTTGCCACGCCCTTGATGCGTTCGACCAGTGCTTCGCCGGCGTCGATGTCTACACCGGCGTCCTTGTAGCTCAGGGAGGGTTGCTTGCTCATTGATCCAGGCCTTTAAGGGGGAGGGATTCGTAAAAACGACCGTGACGGCCAAGGCCGGCTGGGGAGCGGCGGCTGCCTGAAACGTCAGAGGTCTGTGAAGGCGCGCGATTTTATCAGGGTTGCCGTGCAGCGGCCATCCTCAGGCCGACGGGCAGGGCAGTAAATTGCTGAAAAAGGCTCGCGGGTGGTTGATGCAGTTCCTTCTGTATAAGCTGCAAGCAGTGAGCCCCAAGCCGCAAGCGAAAGCGTTGGGGTTCTGACTGCTTTTTCTTACAGCTTGAAGCTTGCAGCTTGAAGCTCGACTGGACAGGAATCCTCAATGCGTCTTCTCAATTATCTGTCAGCCGGCTGCCTTGCCTTGGTCAGTATTGCCGCCCAGGCCGAAAACGTTGCCGGGCTCTATCAGGTGCGCGAACCGCTCGAAGGGCAGGGCGCTGAAGCCCGCGCCGCAGCCACCACCAAGGCACTCGATACATTGGTGCTGCGCCTGACCGGCGACCCCAAGGCGCCGCAAAAACCGGCGCTGGCCGAACTGCGCAAGGACCCGCAACAGATCATCAACCAGGTCGGTACCGAGGCCGGCCCGCCTGAGTCGGTGATGGTCGAGTTCGACCCGGGCAGCACCGAGCGGGCCTTGCGCAAGGCCGGGCTGGCGCTGTGGGGCAGCAACCGGCCGTCGATCCTCGGCTGGTGGCTCAACGACAGTGTCGAGGGCAGCAGCCTGGTTGGCGATGGCCAGACCAGCGCCCAGTCCCTGCGCCGTGCCGCCCAGCACCGCGGCCTGCCATTGCGCCTGCCGCTGGCCGACCTGCAGGAACAACTGGTGGCCAACGCCAAGCAGCTCGAAGGCAACGACCCGGCGCCACTGCGCGAAGCTTCCGAGCGTTATGGCGCCGACGCCCTGTTGGCAGTGCACGCGCTTGAAACCGACGGCAAGTGGCAGGGCAAATGGCAGTTGTGGCTGGGCGACAAGCGCGAGCAAGATAGCGCCGAAGGCGCTGACCAGGCCGCATTGGCCGATGCCGTGATGCTGGCCGTCAGCAACCGCCTGGCGCCACGTTACGTAACCCGGCCAGGTGCCAGCAGCCAGTTGCAAGTGCAGGTGCAAGGCGCGAACCTGCAGCGTTACGCTGAGCTGAACCGCGTTCTCGAACCTTACGGCCCGCGCCTGCAAATGGCCGACGGCAAGACGTTGACCTACGGCGTCACTGCCAACGCTGAGCAGTTGCGCGCGCAGCTGGGCCTGGCCAAGTTGCAGGAAGTCCCGGCTGAGCAGGCGCCTCCCGTCCCGTCCCCGGCAACGCCTGCACCCGCAACCGAGGCTGCGGCAGGGCAACCTGCAACGGCTGCCGTAGCCCCCAAACCGTTCGACGGCCTGCGTTTTCGCTGGTAAGGAAGAGCGACCATGACTGATATGCGCCGTTGGATCTGGCTGGGTGCCGCCCTGCTGATTGCCCTGCTTCTTTATGGCCTGCACAACATCCTCTCACCCTTTTTGGTGGGTATCTTGCTGGCTTATCTGGCCGACCCGCTGGTCGATCGCCTGGAACGCATGGGGCTGTCGCGGACCTGGGGCGTGGTGGTGGTATTCAGCCTGTTTACCTTGATCCTGCTGATTCTGCTGCTCATCCTGATCCCGATGCTGGCCAAACAGCTGGTGCGCCTGTACGAACTGACGCCGCAGATGCTCGACTGGTTGCAACATGTGGCGCTGCCCTGGGTACAGAGCCGCCTGGGCCTGGCCGACGGGTTCTGGAAGTTCGACAAGATCAAGGCCGCCGTCAGTGAACACATGGGCCAGACCACCGACATCGTCGGCATGCTGCTGTCCCAGGCCACTGCGTCGAGCCTGGCGCTGCTGGCCTGGCTGGCCAACTTCGTGCTGATCCCGGTGGTGGGCTTCTATCTGTTGCGCGACTGGGACCTGATGATGGCCAAGTTGCGCAGCCTGCTGCCGCGCCAGCGCGAGGCGCAGGTGGTCGGGCTGGCCGCAGAATGCCATGAGGTGCTGGGGGCGTTCGTGCGTGGCCAGTTGATGGTCATGCTGGCGCTCGGCGTGATCTATTCCGCCGGGCTGATGCTGGTGGGGCTGGAGCTGGGGCTGCTGATCGGCATGCTGGCCGGCCTGGCGGCCATCGTGCCCTACATGGGCTTCATCATTGGCATCGGTGCGGCGCTGGTGGCCGGGCTGTTCCAGTTTGGCGGTGATCTGTACCCGATGCTGGGTATCGTTGCAGTGTTCATGGTCGGCCAGGCGCTGGAAGGCATGGTGCTGACACCGTTGCTGGTGGGTGACCGTATCGGCCTGCATCCGGTGGCGGTGATCTTCGCCATCCTGGCCGGGGGCGAACTGTTCGGCTTTACCGGCGTGCTGCTGGCCTTGCCGGTGGCGGCAGTGGTCATGGTGCTGCTGCGCCATGTGCATGACCTGTACAAGGAATCGGACATGTACGCGGGGGAGGTCGACCCCGATCTATAAGCCAGACTGCCTTGCAACTCTTTGATTTTGCTTGTGCTACGTGCCTTCGCGATTGTGCCCCCCGCATTGCGGGTATAGACTTTGCACACCGATCACCCTAGGCCCCCTGTGGTCCCCCGACCGCCCGCGAGCATGAAACCACCGATCCAGTTGCCCCTGGGTGTGCGCCTGCGCGATGACGCCACCTTCATCAACTACTATCCGGGCGCCAATGCAGCGGCATTGGGCTACGTCGAGCGGCTGTGCGAAGCCGACGCCGGCTGGACCGAGAGCCTCATCTACCTGTGGGGCAAGCAGGGTGTCGGCCGTAGCCATCTGTTGCAGGCTGCCACACACCGCTTCCAGCAGCGTGGCGAAGCCGCTGTGTACCTGCCGCTGGCGCAGTTGCTCGACCGGGGCATCGGGTTGCTCGATTACCTGGCGCAGTACGAGCTGGTGTGCATCGACGACTTGCATGTGATTGCCGGCAAGGCGGAGTGGGAAGAGGCGATGTTCCATCTGTTCAACCGCCTGCGCGACAGCGGCCGGCGCCTGCTGCTGGCGGCCTCGGCCTCGCCGCGCGAACTGCCGATCAAGCTGCCCGACCTCAAGTCCCGCCTGACCCTGGCGCTGGTATTCCAGATGCGCGGCCTGTCTGATGAAGACAAGCTGCGCGCCCTGCAATTGCGCGCCTCGCGCCGTGGCCTGCACCTGACCGACGAAGTCGGCCATTTCATCCTTACCCGTGGTACGCGCAGCATGAGTGCGCTGTTCGACCTGCTCGAGCGGCTCGATCAGGCTTCTTTGCAGGCGCAGCGCAAGCTGACCATCCCGTTCCTGAAAGAAACGCTCGGCTGGTAAGCCCTTAAATACGGGGCTTTGAGCGGCAAAACGAAAAAGTCACATCTTTTTCGATAAAATTTGCAAATGGTCCTGATAGAAGGCATAGTTTCCCCCTTCTAAAGGACTACAGACACGGTCGTGCCCATGCTCAAGCGCTTCGCACCCCTCGTGCCCCTCGCACTCGTGACCCTGCTGATTGGCTGCGCGGCCCAAGGCCCTGTTTCCCAGCCCCAGGATCACACCCCGGTCGCCTCCCAGTCGGCGCCCGAGGCCAAGGCTTCGGTATCGTCCGTATTCGGCGAGCAGCAAGAGCTGGCCACTGAAGATGACCTTCAGGCGTTCTCCAGCAACAGCAAGCCTTATCAGTTGCCAGTATTGGCCGACAGCATCCTGGAGCGCGGCATGTCCCTGATCGGTACCCGTTACCGCTTCGGTGGTACCTCGCAGGCGTCCGGTTTCGATTGCAGCGGTTTCATCGGCTATCTGTTCCGCGAAGAGGCCGGCATGAACCTGCCGCGCTCGACCCGCGAAATGATCAAGGTCGATGCGCCCAAAGTTGCCCGCAACAAGCTCAAGCCAGGTGATCTGCTGTTCTTCAGCACCAATGGCCGTGGCCGTGTCAGCCATGCCGGCATCTACTTGGGCGACAACCAGTTCATCCATTCCAGCAGCCGCCGCAGCGGTGGTGTGCGCATCGACAACCTCGGTGATCGCTACTGGAGCAAGACCTTCATCGAAGCCAAGCGCGCCTTGGCCATGGCGCCAGCGAGCAATATCGCACGCAACTGATATCAAAATGATGTACCCTGCCGCGGCGACGATGCTTGAAAAGCTCGTCGCCGTGCGCATTTACAGAATGCGTCTAATCTAAATTCTCAACACTTTTCGGTTGCAGCCCAGCGATCTCAGACAGGATGTTCTGGCCATGGTGATGATGGCGCGCTTCGCACTCCTTTCCCTGGTGGCATTGCTTGCCGCCTGCTCCGGCCGTGCCCCGGCACCGGCGCCTGTGGTACAGCCACAGGTCCCGTACAGCCAACCCATAGCGTCCCCGGTTGCCAACGACGTGCTGATACGCGCAATCGGCCTGGTGGGTACGCCGTATCGTTGGGGCGGCAACACTCCCGACTCCGGTTTCGATTGCAGTGGCTTGATCAACTACGTCTACCGGGACGCGGCGGGCATCAGCCTGCCTCGCTCCACGCGAGAAATGATCGTCATGCGTGCGCCGACCGTAGACGTTCACTCACTGCAATCGGGCGACCTGGTGTTCTTCGCTACCAGCGGTGGCTCGCAGGTGAGCCACGCCGGTATCTATGTGGGCGAAGGGCGGTTCGTGCATGCTCCGTCCACCGGTGGCACCGTGCGCCTGGACTACCTGTCCAACAGCTACTGGTCCAAAGCCTACCTGCAGGCAAAACGGGTGATTACTCAGGGGCACCTGGCACAGAACCCCTGATGGCGAAGCGGGCCACTCGCAAGGTGGCCGATGCGCGCCGCGCGGGCCGCGATCCCTATCGAGAGCGCCTGAACCCTCAAGCGAAATCCCCGCCCTTCGATTGACGCTCCCGGTGCAACACTCTAACCTTCGCGCGTGTTTCAGGTGCCCTGCCAGCCCGTCTGGGCAGGGTGAAACTGGGAAGCCGGTGTGCGCCTGCAAGGTGCGAGTCCGGCGCTGCCCCCGCAACGGTAGGTGAGTCAAAAGCCGCGCACGGCCACTGGATACCAGTATCCGGGAAGGCGCGCAGGCCCGGGCCAACGCCCGCTCACGAGCCCGGAGACCGGCCTGTCACTGCCAACGGCATCACGGAGGGTGATGCGCGGTGCACCGTGGCATCTGGCCACGGCTCCTGCGCGTTCTCCGTCTGCCCGCCTATCGACCTGTCGCCGTATTTTGCGGGGCGACAGCCTGCGGAGACTCCCATGAGCGAAACCACCGAACGCGACGAACGTCACCTGGCGCGTATGCAGCGCAAGAAGGCGATCATCGACGAGCGCATCGCCAATTCCCCTAATGAGTGCGGCCTGCTGCTGGTGCTGACCGGCAATGGCAAGGGCAAGAGCAGCTCGGCGTTCGGCATGCTCGCACGCGCCCTGGGCCACGGCATGCAGTGTGGTGTGGTGCAGTTCATCAAGGGCCGCAACAGCACCGGCGAGGAGCTGTTCTTCCGGCGCTTCCCCGAGCAGGTGCGCTACCACGTGATGGGCGAAGGCTTTACCTGGGAAACCCAGGACCGCCAGCGCGACATTGCCGCCGCAGAGGCAGCCTGGGCGGTTTCGCGCCAGCTGCTGCAGGACCCGAGCGTCCAGTTCGTGGTGCTCGACGAGCTGAACATTGCCCTGAAGCACGGCTACCTTGACCTCGATCAGGTGCTGGGCGATATCCAGGCGCGCCCCCCCATGCAGCATGTGATCGTCACCGGCCGCGCGGCCAAGCCCGAAATGGTCGAGCTGGCCGACACCGTCACCGAGATGGGTATGCTCAAGCATGCCTTCCAGGCCGGTATCCGCGCGCAGAAGGGCGTCGAACTGTGAGTCAGACGCGCCACTGCCCAGCCGTTCTGATCGCAGCACCGGCATCTGGCCAGGGCAAGACCACCGTGACTGCGGCCCTGGCCCGCCTGCACCGCAACCTGGGGCGCAAGGTCCGTGTGTTCAAATGCGGGCCTGATTTTCTCGACCCGATGATCCTTGAGCGTGCCAGTGGGGCGCCGGTGTACCAGCTCGACCTGTGGATGATCGGTGCGCAGGAAAGCCGGCGCCTGCTGTGGGAAGCGGCGGGTGAGGCCGACCTCATCCTGATTGAGGGCGTCATGGGCCTGTTCGACGGCACCCCATCCAGTGCCGACCTGGCGCGCCACTTCGGCGTGCCGGTGCTGGCAGTGATCGATGGTACGGCCATGGCCCAGACCTTTGGCGCACTGGCCCTGGGGCTGGCGCGCTACCAGGCCGACCTGCCGTTCGCTGGCGTGCTCGCCAACCGTGTCGGCAGCCTGCGCCACGCGCAGTTGCTCGAAGGTAGCCTGACCGAGGGCCTGCGCTGGTACGGCGGGCTGTCGCGCGAGCGCGGTATCGAGCTGCCCAGCCGCCACCTGGGGTTGGTTCAGGCCAGCGAGCTGAATGACCTGGACGCGCGCCTGGACGCTGCCGCCCAAGCACTGGGCAGCAGCTGCGATGCCGCATTGCCGCCGCCGGTAGCATTCGCCGCGCCGGACGTACCGACGTGCAGCGCCTCGCTGGCGGGTGTGCGCATTGGCATTGCCCGGGACGAAGCGTTTGCCTTCACCTACGGCGCCAACCTCGACCTGCTGCGCAACCTGGGCGCACAGCTGGCGTTCTTCTCGCCGCTGCACGACCGCGAGCTGCCCGCCGTGGACAGCCTGTACCTGCCGGGCGGCTACCCTGAGCTGCATCACCATGCGCTGGCCGCCAACGCACCGATGTGCGCCGCGATCCGTGCGCACCACGGCGCAGGCAAGCCGTTGCTGGCCGAGTGCGGTGGCATGCTTTACCTGCTCGATGCCCTGACCGATGTGGCCGGCGAGCGTGCCGCATTGCTTGGCCTGCTGCCCGGCGAGGCGACCATGCAGAAACGCCTGGCGGCGCTGGCCCTGCAGGCTGTGGAACTGCCCGAAGGCACCCTGCGCGGCCACACCTACCACCACTCGCTGACCAGCACCGAACTGCAGCCCATCGCCCGCGGCCAGAGCCCCAACGGCGGGCGCGGCAACGAGGCGGTCTATCGCCTTGGTCGGCTCACGGCATCCTATGTGCATTTCTATTTCCCCTCCAACCCTGAGGCGGCGGCGGCGCTGTTGCGGCCATGAGCGAGCACGCCTTCAGTGATGCCGAACGCGCGGCCGTCTACCGGGCAATCGGCGAGCGCCGCGACATGCGCCACTTCGCCGGCGGCAGCGTTGCGCCTGAAGTGCTCGGCCGCCTGCTCGCTGCCGCGCACCAGGCCCCCAGCGTTGGCCTGATGCAGCCTTGGCGTTTCATTCGCATCAGCCAGAGCGAGCTGCGCGGGCGTATCCAGGCGCTGGTGGAGCAGGAGCGGGTGCGCACGGCCCACGCCTTGGGCGAGCGCACCGACGCATTCATGAAGCTCAAGGTAGAAGGCATCAACGACTGCGCCGAAGTGTGGGTGGCGGCGTTGATGGACAACCGCGAGCCACACATTTTCGGCCGGCGGACTTTGCCGGAAATGGACCTCGCCTCGCTCGCCTGCGCCATTCAGAACCTGTGGCTGGCGGCCCGCGTCGAAGGGCTGGGGCTGGGCTGGGTCTCGCTGTTCGACCCACAGGCACTGGCCGCGCTGCTGGGGATGCCAGCCGGCGCCAAACCGGTGGCGGTGCTGTGCCTGGGGCCTGTCACCGAATTCTATCCGGCACCCATGCTGGTGATGGAAAACTGGGCCGAAGAACGGCCCTTGAGCGACATGTTGTATGAAAACCAATGGGGGGAGCGCCCATGAGCGTCGCCTTGCTGACCGTGGCCGGCGTGGCCCTGGATGCGTTGTTCGGCGAGCCGCAGCGGCGCCATCCGCTGGTGGCCTTCGGTAACCTGGCGTCGAGCCTGGAGCAGCGCCTGAATGCCGGCGGGCGCGGTTGGCGCAGCCACGGCGTGAGTGCCTGGTTCCTGGCAGTGGTGCCCTTGACCCTGGTGGCGCTGATCCTCTCCTGGCTGCCCGGCATTGGCTGGCTGGTTGACGTGCTGGCGCTGTATTGCGCGCTGGGCCTGCGCAGCCTTGGCGAGCATGTGCTGCCGGTGGCCAGTGCCTTGCGCCAGGGTGATCTGGAGGAGGCCAGGCGCCGCGTCGGTTACCTGGTCAGCCGCGAGACCCGCGAACTCGATGAGCCGGCCGTGGCCAGGGCCGCAACCGAATCGGTGCTGGAGAACGGCAGCGATGCAGTGTTCGCCGCGCTGTTCTGGTTCATCGTGGCCGGTGCGCCGGGCGTGGTCCTGTACCGCTTGAGCAATACGCTGGATGCCATGTGGGGCTACCGCAATGAACGTTTTGAACGCTTCGGGTGGTGCGCGGCGCGCATCGACGATGTACTCAACTATATTCCCGCAAGGCTGGTGGCATTGACCTACGCCTTGCTCGGCAAGACCCGCCTGGCCCTGGCCTGCTGGCGCAAGCAGGGCCCGTTGTGGGACAGCCCCAACGCCGGGCCGGTGATGGCGGCCGGTGCCGGTGCGCTGGGTGTCGAACTCGGTGGCCCGGCGGTGTATCACGGCGAGCTGCACGAGCGCCCGCGCCTGGGCGAAGGGCCGATGGCCGATGCCGGTGCCATCGAGCGCGGCTGGGCCCTGGTACAGCGTGGCGTGTGGTTGTGGTTGCTGGTGATCTGCGTGGGAGCCTACTGCAATGCTTGAACATGGCGGCCGACTGCTCAGGGCAGTACGGCAATACGGGATTGCACGGGAGGCCTGGCTCGACCTGTCCAGCGGTATTGCGCCGTGGGCTTATCCTGTGCCGGCGATCCCGGCGCACGCCTGGGCGCGACTGCCCGAGACCGAAGACGGCCTCGAAGAGGCGGCCCGCCAGTATTACGGTGTTGGCCAGTTGCTGCCGGTAGCGGGCTCGCAAGCAGCGATCCAGGCCCTGCCGCATCTGCGCCCGAGCGGTCGCGTGGGGGTGCTGTCGCCGTGTTATGCCGAGCATCCGCAGGCCTGGCAACGGGCCGGGCATCAGCTGATCGAGCTGGATGAAAGCCAGGTCGAGGCGTATCTGGACAGCCTCGATGTGCTGGTGCTGGTCAACCCGAACAACCCGACCGGTCATCGCGTGCCCCCCAACCGCCTGCTTGCATGGCATGCCCGCTTGGCCGAGCGTGGCGGCTGGTTGGTGGTCGATGAAGCCTTCATGGACAACACGCCCGAGCACAGCGTGGTCGGTTGTGCCGACCGCCCCGGGCTGATTGTGCTGCGCTCGTTCGGCAAGTTCTTCGGCCTGGCCGGTGTGCGGCTGGGCTGCGTGGCGGCCGAACTGCCGTTGTTGCAGCGCCTGGCCGAGCTGCTTGGCCCATGGACCGTCAGCGGCCCGACCCGGGTGCTGGCCCAGGCGTGTTTCGCCGACCTGGTAGCCCACCCGCTGCAGATCGAGCGCTGTGCCCACGCCAGCCAACGGCTTGCCACGCTGCTGAAAAGCACCGGCCTTGCGCCCGCGGGTGGTTGCGACCTGTTCCAGTACGTACGCTGCGAGCGCGCAGCGCACCTGCATGACTTTCTCGCCCGCCGCGGCATCCTGGTGCGCCTGTTCGAACAGCCGCCTGCCGTGCGCCTGGGCCTGCCCGCCAGCGCCGCTGAAGAGCAGCGCCTGGCCCAGGCCCTGGCCGATTATCAGAAGGAAACGGCATGACCACCCTCATGGTGCAAGGCACCACCTCCGACGCCGGCAAGAGCACGCTGGTTACCGCCCTGTGCCGTTGGCTGCTGCGCCAGGGGGTGGCCGTGGTGCCGTTCAAACCGCAGAACATGGCCCTCAACAGCGCGGTGACTGCCGATGGCGGTGAGATCGGTCGCGCCCAGGCGGTGCAGGCCCAGGCTTGCCGGCTGGCGCCGCACACCGACATGAACCCGGTGCTGCTCAAGCCCAACAGTGACACCGGCGCCCAGGTCATCATCCATGGCCGCGCGGTCACCAGCATGAACGCGGTGGCCTATCACGACTACAAGGCTATCGCCATGCAGGCGGTGCTGGCCTCCCATCAGCGCCTCAGTGGCGCGTATCCGGTGGTGATGGTCGAAGGTGCGGGCTCGCCTGCCGAGATCAACCTGCGTGCCGGTGACATCGCCAACATGGGTTTTGCCGAAGCGGTCGACTGCCCGGTGATTCTGGTTGCCGACATCAATCGCGGCGGCGTCTTCGCCCACCTGGTCGGTACCCTGGAGCTGCTGTCGCCGACCGAGCAGGCCCGGGTCAAGGGCTTCGTCATCAACCGTTTCCGTGGCGACATCGCCCTGCTGCAGCCAGGCCTGGACTGGCTGGAGCAGCGCACGGGCAAGCCGGTGTTGGGTGTGCTGCCTTATGTCAGCGACCTGCACCTTGAGGCCGAAGACGGCATCGATGTACGCCAGGCGGCCAAGGATGAGCGCGTGCTCAAGGTGATCGTGCCGGTGCTGCCGCGCATCAGCAACCACACCGACTTCGACCCGTTGCGCCTGCACCCCCAGGTGGACCTGCAGTTCATCGGCCCTGGCCAGCCGATTCCGCCTGCCGACCTGATCATCCTGCCTGGCTCCAAAAGCGTGCGTGGCGACCTGGCGCAACTGCGCGAGCGCGGTTGGGACACCGCCATCGCCCGGCACCTGCGCTACGGCGGCAAGCTCATCGGTATCTGTGGCGGCCTGCAGATGCTGGGCCGTGAGGTGCATGATCCGCTCGGCCTCGAGGGGCCTGCCGGGTCCAGCCCGGGGCTGGGCCTGCTCGATTACGCCACGGTGCTTGAGGCCGAGAAGCAGTTGCGCAACGTTGTCGGGGCTTTGAGCCTCGAACAGTCGCCCGTGGCCGGTTACGAGATCCATGCCGGCGTCACCCAAGGGCCTGCGCTGCAGCGCCCCGCTGTGCAACTGGCCGATGGCCGCAGCGACGGTGCCATCAGTGCCGACGGGCAGATCCTCGCCACGTACCTGCATGGGCTGTTCGAAGGCCGCCAGTCGTGCGCAGCGCTGCTGCGCTGGGCGGGCCTGGCGCACGTGCAGCAGATCGATTATGAGGCCCTGCGCGAGCGGGATATCGAGCGCCTGGCCGACCTGGTGGAAAAGCACCTGGACACCGCGCAGCTGCGAAAACTTTGTGGGGTCGCCTGACATGCGCAACCTGATCCTCGGCGGTGCCCGTTCGGGCAAAAGCCGCCTGGCCGAGCAGTTGGCAGCCGACAGCGGCCTGCCGGTGACCTATATCGCCACCAGCGAACCCCTGGATGGCGAAATGAACGAACGGGTACGCCTGCACCGCCAGCGCCGGCCAAGCGATTGGGCGCTGATCGAAGAGCCGCTCGCCCTGGCAGCCGTGCTGCGCGCCGAAGCTGCCGAAGGGCGCTGCCTGCTGGTGGACTGCCTGACCCTGTGGCTGACCAACCTGCTGATGCTCGATGACGATCAGCGCCTGGCTCAAGAGCGCGATGCACTGCTCGACTGCCTGGTGCAATTGCCCGGCGTGATCATTCTGGTCAGCAATGAAACCGGCCTGGGCGTAGTGCCCATGGGCGAGCTGACCCGGCGCTATGTCGATCTGGCCGGTTGGCTGCACCAGGCCGTCGCCGAACGTTGCCAGCGCGTGGTACTCACCGTCGCCGGCCTACCCCTGATGCTCAAAGGACCTGCTCTATGAACCCGACCTGGTGGCGTGACGCCTGCCAACCTCTCGACACCGCCGCCATGGATCAGGCCCGCGCCCGTCAGCAGCAGCTGACCAAACCTGCCGGGTCGCTCGGCCAGCTGGAAGCCCTGGCAGTGCACCTGGCCGGGCTGCAGGGGGTTGAGCGGCCGAACCTGGATCAGGTGGCCATCACTATTTTTGCCGGTGACCATGGCGTGGTCGAGGAGGGCATTTCGGCCTATCCGCAGGCGGTGACCGGGCAGATGTTGCGCAACTTCGTCGGCGGCGGCGCGGCGATCAGCGTGCTGGCGCGCCAACTGCAGGCAAGCCTGGAAGTGGTCGACCTCGGCACCATCGACCCGCATCTGGAATTGCCGGGTGTCCGCCACCTGCGCCTGGGGGGCGGTACCGCCAACTTCGCCCGCCAGCCGGCGATGACCGAGGTGCAGCTGCGCTCAGCCCTGCAAGCCGGCCGTGACAGCGTCCTGCGCGCTGCCCAGAGCGGCGCGCAGTTGTTCATCGGTGGCGAGATGGGCATCGGCAATACCACCGCTGCTGCGGCGCTGGCCAGCACCCTGCTGGGCTGCCCGGCGCGCGAACTGAGTGGCCCGGGCACTGGCCTGGACACCGCAGGCGTACGCCACAAGGCTGAAGTGATCGAGCGGGCCCTGGTGCTGCACGGTCTGCGTGCCGACGACCCGCTGCAGGCGCTGGCCTGTGTGGGTGGTTTTGAGATCGCCGCCCTGGCCGGCGCGTACCTGGCCTGTGCACAGCAGGGCATTGCGGTGCTGGTGGACGGTTTCATCTGCAGCGTCGCCGCGCTGGTAGCCGTGCGCCTCAACCCGCAATGCCGGGCTTGGTTGCTGTTTGCCCACCAAGGTGCCGAACCAGGGCACAAGGCGTTGCTCGATGCCTTGCAGGCCGAGCCGCTGCTGGCCCTGGGCCTGCGCCTGGGCGAGGGCAGCGGTGCGGCGCTGGCGGTGCCACTGTTGCGCCTGGCCTGCGTGCTGCACGGGCAGATGGCGACCTTTGCCGAAGCAGCCGTGGCGGACCGCCCGGCATGATCCTCGACCTGCTGCGCCACGGTGAAACCGAGCAGGGTGGCGGCTTGCGCGGCAGCCTGGACGATGCCCTCACCGAGCTGGGCTGGGCGCAGATGCGCAGTGCCGTGGGTGAGTGCGCCCCTTGGGACGTATTGGTCAGCTCACCCTTGCAGCGCTGTGCGCGGTTTGCCGATGAGCTGGGTGAACGGCTGGGTTTGACGGTGCAGCGCGAGGCCGATCTGCAAGAGTTGCATTTCGGTGAGTGGGAAGGGCGCAGCGCCTTGCAGATCATGCAGACGCAAGCGGATGAGCTCGGGCGTTTCTGGGCCGATCCTTACAGTTACACGCCGCCCGCCGGTGAGGCCGTCAGTGCCTTCGCTGAGCGGGTGCTGGGTGCTGTCGCCCGCCTGCACCAGCAGCATGCCGGCAAGCGGGTGTTACTGGTCACCCACGGTGGCGTCATGCGCCTGCTGCTGGCGCGTGCGCGCGGTTTGCCCAAGGAGCAGTTGCTGCAGGTGGAGGTGGGCCACGGCGCGCTTGTACGTCTGAGCCTGGGCGAAGACGGCCAACTGGCCGAGGTGCACTGAGATGCTGCCTTTATGGATTGCCCTGCAGTTTCTCAGCAGCCTGCCGGTAAGCTTGCCCGGTATGCCCGAACCGCGTGAGGTGGGGCGCTCGCTGCTGTGCTATCCGCTGGTCGGTTTGCTGTTCGGTCTGCTGCTGTGGCTTGCCAGCCATCTGTTGCAAGGCGCGCCGGCGCCTTTGCACGCGGCGTTGCTGTTGACGCTGTGGGTATTGCTCAGCGGTGCGCTGCACCTGGACGGCCTGGCAGACAGTGCTGACGCGTGGCTGGGTGGGTTCGGCGATCGCGAGCGCACGCTCAAGATCATGAAGGATCCGCGCAGCGGGCCGATTGCCGTGGTCACCCTGGTGCTGGTGTTGTTGCTGAAGTTCTGTGCGCTTTGGGTACTTGTCGAGCGCGGCGCCGGTGCGCTGCTGGTGCTGGCACCTGTGATCGGGCGGGCTGCGATGCTGGGGCTGTTCCTGCGCACGCCGTACGTGCGCCCAGGCGGGCTTGGGCAGGCGCTGGCCGAGCACCTGCCGCGCCAGGCTGCTGGCTGGGTGCTGCTGGGCAGTCTGCTGCTGTGCCTGGTGTTGGGCGGCTGGAGCGCGATCTGGCCGATGGCGCTGGCGCTTGGCGTGTTCTGGTGGTTGCGACGATTGATGTGTCAGCGGTTAGGCGGGACAACCGGCGATACTGCCGGGGCGATGCTGGAGTTGCTGGAGCTCACCGTGGTGTTGGGGCTGGCGTTAGCGACTTGAGTGGCTGCTTGGCACAATTGAAACTTCTTGCAACATCCATAGTGCGGGTATATACACGTAATCATGTTGACCAGTGAATGCATCTGCACGCACCTGCGTCGTGCCGCCCGTGGGGTGAGCCGGCATTACGACGAAGCCCTCGTTGGTTTTGGCATTAATGTCGCCCAATTTTCCCTGCTGCGCCATCTGCAGCGCCTCGACCGTCCTAGTATCACTGCCTTGGCCGAAGCCATGGGCCTGGAGCGCAGCACCCTGGGCCGCAACGTGCGAGTGTTGGAGGCCGAAGGCTTGGTGGCCTTGGCCGACGGTGACGACCAGCGCAACCGCGTGGTGTTATTGACTGCGGCGGGTGCTGAGCGCTTGCAAGCGGCATACCCTGCCTGGGAACACGCGCAGCGGCTGCTGGTGGATCAACTGGGCGAAGGGCAGCGTGACGAATTGGTGCGTTTGCTGGGCCAACTGGCCTGATTCATACGATCATAAGCGGGTATATACCCGCATAACCTTGCGATGTGCTGGAGATAACGACAATGACTTCGGTTTGGCGAACCAGCGGGTGGGTACTGGCGGGGGCGGCGTTGATCTTGGCGTTGTCCCTTGGTGTCCGGCACGGCTTCGGCTTGTTCCTGGCGCCGATGAGCGCCGATTTTGGTTGGGGCCGTGAGGTTTTCGCGTTCGCCATCGCCCTGCAGAACCTGATCTGGGGCTTGGCGCAGCCGTTTGCCGGCGCGTTGGCCGACCGCTTGGGCGCGGCGCGGGTGGTCATCATCGGCGGCATTTTGTATGCCGCCGGTTTGCTGCTGATGAGTACGGCCGACTCGGCCTGGTCGCTGTCACTCAGTGCCGGCCTGCTGATTGGTATCGGCCTGTCCGGCACCTCGTTCTCGGTCATTCTGGGCGTGGTTGGCCGGGCGGTACCGGCTGAAAAACGCAGCATGGCCATGGGCATTGCCAGCGCAGCAGGCTCGTTCGGTCAGTTTGCCATGTTGCCCGGCACGCTGGGCCTCATCGAGTGGCTGGGCTGGTCTGCAGCGCTGCTGGTGCTCGGCCTGCTGGTGGCATTGATCGTGCCCTTTGTCGGGCTGCTGCGTGACCGCCCGTTGCCTGCCTACGGTGGCGAACAGACGCTTGGTCAGGCGTTGCATGAAGCCTGCTCGCACTCGGGTTTCTGGCTGCTGGCGCTGGGCTTTTTCGTCTGCGGCTTCCAGGTGGTGTTCATCGGCGTGCACTTGCCGGCCTATCTGGTCGACCAGCACCTGGCGGCAACCACCGGTACTACCGTGCTGGCGCTGGTCGGGCTGTTCAACATCGTAGGCACCTACACGGCGGGCTGGCTGGGTGGGCGCATGTCCAAGCCGCGCCTGCTCACGGCACTGTACCTGTTGCGCGCGGTGGTGATCGTGCTGTTCCTCTGGGCACCGGTGACCCAGTTCAGTGCCTATCTGTTCGGCATTGCCATGGGCCTGCTGTGGCTTTCGACCGTACCGTTGACCAACGGCACCGTGGCTACTGTGTTCGGTGTGCGTAACCTGTCGATGCTGGGTGGCATCGTCTTCCTGTTCCATCAGTTGGGTGCCTTCCTCGGCGGCTGGCTGGGTGGTGTGGTGTATGACCGTACCGGCAACTACGACCTGGTCTGGCAGATCTCGATTCTGCTCAGTCTGCTGGCAGCGGCGCTCAACTGGCCGGTGAGTGAACGCCCGGTCGCCCGTCTGCAGGCTCAGGCGGCATGAACCGCTACCTTGCTTGCGGGTTGCTGGCCCTGGGGGCCGCACTGGTGCTGGTGCTGGCGTGGTGGGGCTGGCATCGGGGCGGCATGGCCCTCATGCAACTGGGCATGGGCGTTTGTTAAGCGCTACTCTGCAAGTTCGAGGATCGTTTTGCAGGGGAGTCTTTTGATGCGTGCATATGGGTTGATGATGCCGTTGCTGGCTATGTTCGCTGCCGGGTCTGCCTGGGCGGCGGATTGCCCGGCATTGCTGCAGGGCAGCCTGCCGGAGTTGCGTGGCAAGGGTCAGGTCGACCTTTGCCAGCGTTTTGGCGGCAAGCCGTTGGTGGTGATCAACACGGCCAGTTATTGCGGGTTTGCGCCGCAGTTCGAGGGGCTCGAGAGTACCTACAAGGAGTACAACGAGCAGGGGTTGGAAATGCTCGGTGTGCCATCCAACGATTTCAAGCAGGAAGACGCCGACAGCGAGAAGACGGCCAAGGTCTGTTATGCCAATTATGGCGTGACGTTCACCATGACCAAGACCCAGTCGGTACGGGGCAAAGATGCGATCCCGCTGTTCGTGGGGCTGGCGGAGCAGAGCAGTGCTCCGAAGTGGAATTTCTACAAGTACGTGGTTGATCGCAAGGGCAAGGTGATTGCCAACTTCTCCAGCCTGACCAAGCCGGATGATCCTGAGTTCAAGGCGGCGATCGAAAAGGCGATTGCATCGCAGCCATAACCCCGCGCTCTTGTATTTGCTTTGCTTGTGATTTGCAGCCATGGCCGGCAAGCCAGCTCCCACAGGTACCGCGCAGGCCTCAAGAGCTGCGCGGCCCCTGTGGGAGCTGGCTTGCCGGCGATGGGCTGCGTAGCAGCCCTGATAAAGCTAACTGACTGGCATCAGCCACAAGGGCGGCGTTCACACAGCCGTACGTATCAGAAGCGGTAGGTGAGGGAGGCACCCACACCGTGAGCGCTGTTCTCGTACTTGGCCTGGTAGCTGCCTTTGCTGGCGCTGACCTGGTTGACCTTGGTGTCTTCCTCCCACAGGTAGGAGTAGGCAACATCGATGGTCATGTCGTCGTTCGGGCTCCAGCCCGCACCCAGGCTGAACACCTTGCGGTCGCCGGTCGGGATGCGCGGTGAACGGTCGTGGTTGTTGGTTGGCGACTGGTCGACGGTAAAGCCGGTGCGCAGCACCCACTCCTTGTTCACCTTGTAGGACGCGCCAATGGCGTGGGCCCAGGTGTCATGCCAGTTCTGCTCTTCGCTGATGGTCTCGAACGCCGAACCTGCCAGCGGTGCCGGAACATCGTTCTGTACGGTGATGTCTTCCAGGCGGCTCCAGCGGGTCCAGGTGCTGCCCGCGTAGAGGGTCCATTGGTCGTCGAGCTCATGGGTGACCGAAAGGTCGACCGATTCCGGTGTCTTGATCTTCAGGCTGGCGTCGAACTTGTCGCCGTTGAAGGGGCCGATCAGTGGTGTGCTGACACGGGTCTTGCCTTCGAGCTTGTAGTCGACCATGGAGTGGTAGGTCAGGCCTACGCGGGTGCGGTCGGTGGCCTGCACCAGGATACCGATGTTGTAACCGATGGCGGTATCGTCGCCCTTGATCTTCACTTCACCGTCGTTGCTGCCCGGGGTGAACGGGTTGATCAAGCTCGAGCCCAGTTCGCCCTTGATGCGGTTGATGGTCGGGCCGAAACCGATCGAGACTTTATCGTTGAAGGCGTAGCTGACGGTGGGCTGGAAGGTGATGACTTCGACGTGGCTCTTTTTACCCCAATAGCGCGCGGCATCGTCGCTACCGTAGTCGGTTACCAGGCCAAAAGGTACATAAACGCCGAAACCGACGCTCCAGTGATCATCGATAGGTTTGACGTAGTAACCCATCGGCACGCCGACCACAGGCACCATGTCACCATCGGTTTCCCCCCCGAGGTTGCTTCCAGGGCCCGAGATATCGGTTTTGGCGATGACGGCTGCGCCGCCCACGGTGAATTGTTCGCGCTTGAGGCGTGACATGCCTGCCGGGTTGCCAAACACGGTACTGGCATCTTCGGCAGAAGAAGAACGTCCCGCGAAACCTGTCCCCATGCTGCTGATGCTCTGTTCGTTGAGGGCGAAGCCGGCAGCGAACAGATGGCTGGAAGCGAAAGCCACGGCCAAGCCGAGGGAGGTTTTGAGCATTACTTTTTTCATTATTAGAAACTCCTTGGGATCTCCGGGGCGAAAAGCTACCAACAATTCACGCGCCGCGCCATAGCCTGTATCGCAGGAGATAGAGCGGTTTTGTAGGACAATCCGACCAAAATTCCATTTTTTCCGGCAATGCTGTAGGACGTTTCTTAAGATGCCTGTGGCAATTTCTGAGCAATACACAGATGCCAGGCCTGGGTGAAGTCGCGCAGACGACCTTGGGGGTGAAAAATCTGGCGCCAGATTCGCGCCTGGCCTAGCAGGTCGTCAACGGCAGGCAGGGGCGTTGCTTGTGCTTCGATGAGCATCCAGGCAATGGCGGTGGAGTAGCGCAGGTTGACTGCCAGTTCCAGGTGCGGGCCGCCCAGGAAGGCATGCTGGCTCGCCAGGCCGCGAACCAGGCTGGCCAGCTCAGGGTCACGGGCGAGAAAATCGTCCCAGACCGCCCGATGGCGATGCTCGCCAATACGGTACAGGCCGTGGCCGCGGCGATCATGCAACGCCGAACCGAGTGCCGACTGGCTGGCCGCGATGCCCAGCAAAAGGGCTTCGGCACTGGCGCAATGACGATTGAGGTAGACCAAGGTTGGTCGAATCACATACTGACACAATTCATTCGCCGCAATACCCATGATGCCCTCGAGCAGTAAGGGGCCGACGGGCGTGGGAGCTTGGCAGCTGGTGAGTGATCAGGCCCGCCGGAAGCGGCAAGGACCGCTCGAGTTGAAGTGTAGTGTGATAATCGTGGTGTAAAGGGCTGTTTTTAAATCGATTGCTGCCTGACGTTCGGCGCTATATGCCCTGCGGCAATTAGGCCAAGAACGATCAGGTAGCTTACCGTTTACTGCATTCAACAGCTGAATGCTACGGTATTCGCCGCTCACGCAGTGAGCGACTGGCGCGTCCGGGCAATGACGGCCTGCAGCGGTTCCGAGCGGCTGTACTGTTCTGGGTACAGGCGTTCGGTGTGGCAGGCAACGCCGTGCTCGTCCACCAGGGTGAAGCTGAAGTTGCCCTTGCGTGGGGCAGTGATAAGGCACTTCAACGGCGAGAAGGCCTGGGAAAGGGTGCCAATGGCAGCCTGAATTTGATGATGAGTTTGCATATTGTTGGATGTTCCTGCTTTAAACACGGGGATTATGATCCGTGCATGATAGAAACGTTCCAGTGACGCCTTTATTAAGGGACGAACGAACCTGACTGGAACAGGGCAGCCAGAGGGGGCGCAATCATAAGGTGGGCGCTTGGGCTGACTGGTAGGTACTTCAGAGGGCAGGCAGCATGCCGGGGCCAAGGTTCTAGGCCATCGGTATGGAATCCTGATCAATCTGTCACGTGATTCGTGCTGAACAGCGCAAGGCTGGTGAGTGAATCATCGAAAGGGCCGGTCCTGGTTTCAGCAGTGTTGCTCTTGGGGGGAGCAGGCCTGCAAGGACGTTTCTGGCCAGAATTGACTTTCAGCTTGGTACTAACGAGGGGCACCTTACCGGAAGCTGAGGTGCTTTGCAAGCTTTGTCACAGGTCTTAAGGTAAGCCGAGCAGTATGGCGTTTCTTTTGCGTTGTGTGAAGAGGGGGCAAATGGCGCACAACCGGCTGGATGTACCAAGTTCGTGCATTCAAATGCAGGTTTTCGGTGCACTTGTTCACATTCGAGGCGTGACTTGTAACAGCTCGACAACACCCCCCGCCAAGCCTGCCAATGCCTTGACTGCTACCTTAAGTCAATGAAAAAAAACACTATTTTTAGCTGGTGAAAAAATCGTCAGTTTGACTGAAAGCCCCGTTTCACGCGGGTTTGCGGGGTGGTTTGGGGGGTTGTCCACCGAGTTATCCACAGGAACTGTGGATTGTCCCGAGCGCTTGCTCTAGGACGGGAGTGCCAGCAAATTACAGAACTGTCCGACAATCATCAGGCAGCTGCAGATCCGCCGGCCATCCACTTGGAAACGTCAAGAAAAGATCATCGAAATTTTTTTCCGGGCGCAGAAAATCCTCAGGTCACGATATGAAAAAAAGGGTAGAGTGGCGCGCCTTTCGAATTGCCTTCTCTGTTTGTCATGAAATTTCGCGGTAAATCCCCCACCGAACCCGCTGTCACTTCATCAGCCCCTTCGTCCAAACGCTTTTCACTGAAAGTGGCCCTATGGCTGCTGGACAACCCGCGCCTGGGCGAAAAGCCGCAGGTCAAGCACTTGGCCGGACGCCTGCTCAAACAGCCGGCTCGCGAGGGCGTGGTAGTGGCCCAGAGCCGGTTGGGGCAGATGCTCTGCCGCGACTGCGGCAATTCCCGTGACAGGCGCATCGGTCATGAACTGCTGCGCCAGGCGGCGCGGGCCGGCGACCGCCTTGCGCAACTGGAGTACGCGCGGCTCTGCCAGGCCAGTGAGCCGGGGCAGGCGCAGGAACATACGGACTGTTAAGCTGCATCTCATTTGCGACAGACTTGTTCGGGGTAAGCATGGCAGTGGATCTGACCAGCATTGTGCTGGGCTTGGTGGCAGGCGCCTTGCCTTGCCTGGTTTGGGTCATGCAGGTGCAGCGCCGTCAGGCTGCCCGCCAAAGCGAGCGGGCCTTGCTCGAAGAACGCCTCAATGGCGCCCTGCTGGCCCAGGCCGGCCTGCAGGCGCAACTGGATGCCAGCCGGGACGAGGTCAGTGACCTCAGCGAAGCCAACACGCTCAAGCAGGCCCAACTGGCCGCCCAGGGCCGCGAACTCGAGCTGCTGCAGATTGACCGCGACAATGCCCGAGACGCTGCCCACGGCTGGCACCTCGAACGCGTCAACCGGGAAGCCGAACAGCGTCGCCTGGAGGCCCAGGCAGCACGCCTGGAAGCTGAGCTGCGTGAGCAGCAGGACAGCCATCAGCAGCGCCTTGAAGACCTGCAGGAAGCCCGCGATACCCTGCGTGCGCAGTTCGCCGACCTGGCCACGAAAATCTTCGACGAACGCGAGCAGCGTTTCGCACAGACCAGCCAGCAGCACTTGGGCCAGTTGCTCGACCCGCTCAAGGAGCGCATCCAGGCCTTCGAAAAGCGTGTCGAGGAGAGCTACCAGCAGGAAGCCCGTGAGCGTTTTTCCCTGGGCAAGGAACTGGAACGCCTGCAGCAACTCAACCTGCGCCTGTCCGACGAAGCCACCAACCTTACCCAGGCGCTCAAGGGCCAGAAAACCCAGGGCAACTGGGGTGAGTTGATTCTCGAGCGTGTGCTCGAGCATGCCGGGCTGGAAAAAGGCCGCGAGTACCAGACCCAGGTCAGCCTCAAGAGCGCCGATGGTGAGCGCTTCCAGCCAGACGTACTGATCATGCTGCCGGGTGACAGGCAGGTGGTGGTCGATGCCAAGGTCAGCCTCACTGCCTACCAGCAGTTTGTCAGCAACAATGATGAAAGCGCGCTCAAACAGCACGTACAGTCGCTGCGCAGCCACGTCAAAGGCCTGTCGAGCAAGGACTACAACCGCCTGGAAGGCTTGCACAGCCTGGATTTCGTGCTGTTGTTCGTGCCCATCGAGGCCGCGTTCTCGGCTGCCCTGCAGGCCGAGCCGAACCTGTTCCAGGAGGCCTTCGACCGGCAGATCGTGATCGTCAGCCCGACCACTTTGCTCGCCACCCTGAGGGTCATCGACAGCCTGTGGAAGCAAGAACGCCAGGGGCAGAACGCGCGCGAGATCGCCGAACGGGCCGGTTGGCTGTATGACAAGTTCGTGCTGTTCATCCAGGACCTGGACGAGCTGGGCAATCGCCTGCAGCAGGTCGACAAGGCCTATGCCGCTGCGCGCAACAAACTCTGTGAAGGGCGTGGCAACCTGGTCAGCCGCAGTGAGCAGCTCAAGCTGCTCGGCGCCCGTGCCAGCAAGAGCCTGCCGGCCGACTTGCTGGAGCGGGCACTGACGGATGAAACGTTGCCGGACGAGGCGGTTACTGAACCAGGCTCAGATGGCGATTGAGCAGCGCGCGCAAGGCCGCCGGCTTGACCGGCTTGGCCAGGTAATCGAGGCCTGCGGCATGCACCGTGGCCAAGGTTTCCTTGCTGCCGTCGGCGCTGATCACCACCCCAGGCACCGGCTCGCCCAGGCGGGCGCGTAGCCAGCCCATCAGCCCGGTTCCGGTTTCGCCGTCATCCAGGTGATAGTCCACCAGCGCCAGGTGCGGGCGCATGCCCTGCGCCAGCAACGCCTCGCAGTCGGCGCGGTTGCGCGCTGTCCACACCTGGCAGCCCCAGCGGCTGAGCAGGCTGTTCATGCCGATCAGGATGCTGTCTTCGTTGTCGATGCACAGCACCTGCAGCCCGGCCAGCGGCTGGCTGGCTTGCTCCACCGGTGCGCTCGGCGCGGCTACGGCCTGGCGGGCGATCGGTACGTTGACGCGGAACACGGTGCCTTTGCCCGGCCATGAGCGCACCTGCAGCGTGTGGCCGAGCACCCGGCACAGGCCATCGGCAATCGCCAGGCCCAGCCCCAGGCCCTTTTCGGCGCGGGTCTGGTGGCTGTCCAGGCGCTTGAATTCCTGGAAGATGACCTGCAGCTTGTCGTCGGCGATGCCCGGGCCGCGGTCCCACACCTCCAGCCACAGCCGTTCGCCCTGGCGCCGGGCGCCCAGCAGGATCGGGCTCTTGCCGTAGCGCAGGGCGTTGGTAAGGAAGTTCTGCAGCACCCGGCGTAGCAGCCTCATGTCACTGTCGATCCGCAGGCGGCTACCGCGCAAGCGGAACTCCAGCCCCTTCTCGGCGGCCAGGACCTTGAACTCCGCACCCAGCGTGTCGAACAGCTCATTCAGGGCAAACGGCTTGATGTCGGGGGTGATCTTGCCGTTTTCCAGGCGCGAGATATCCAGCAGGTCGCTGATCAGCTCTTCGGCCGAACGCAGCGAGCTGTCCATGTGCTGCACCAACTGTTGGGCCTCGTCGTTCATGCCCCCGGCCTGCTGCGACAAGGCGGCGGAGAACAGCCGCGCGGCGTTGAGCGGTTGCATCAGGTCATGGCTGACCGCCGCCAGGAAGCGGGTCTTGGACTTGCTGACCGCTTCGGCCTGGCTTTTGGCCTCCGACAGGGCCTGGTTGAGTTGCGACAGCTCGTGGGTGCGTTCGGCCACCCGCTGTTCAAGGCGCTCGTTGGCATCGCGCAACGCCTGTTCGGCCTCGCGGAACGGGGTGATGTCGGTGAAGCTCATCACAAAGCCGCCCCCGGGCATCGGGTTGCCGATCAGTTCGATCACCCGGCCATTGGGGAACAGCCGCTCGGACGAATGCGCACGGCCTTGGCGCATCCAGTGCAGGCGCCGCGCCACATGCACCTGTGCCTCGCCCGGGCCGCACAGGCCGCGTTCGGCGTTGTAACGGATGATGTCGGCGATCGGCCGGCCGACGCTGATCAAGCCGTCGGGGTAGTTGAACAGCTCCAGGTAGCGGCGGTTCCAGGCCACCAGGTGCAGGTTCTGGTCGACCACACTGATGCCCTGGTTGATGTTCTCGATGGCGCCTTGCAGCAGCGCGCGGTTGAACTGCAGCACTTCGCTGGCTTCGTCGGCGATCCGCACCACGTCTTCAAGCTGCATGTCGCGGCCTTCGATGGCAGCCTTGACCACGGCGCGGGTCGAGGAGCTGCCGAGCACCCCGGCGAGCAGGCGCTCGGTGTGTTCGATCCAGTCGCCGTCAGCGTTCTGGTTGGGGTTGAAGCCTTTGCCCTGGCGATAGGCAAAGCGGATGAAGCTTTGCCGCGCACGTTCCTCACCGACAAAGCGTGAGGCCAGCGTCAGCAGGTCATCGATCTGCACCGCCAGCAGCGGTTTGCCATTGGGGCGGGCACTGGTCTGCTGGCCGATGAAGCGCCCGGCCTGCCAGTGCTCCGAGACGCGCGTGCGTGACAGCATCGAGACCCAGGCGAACAAGGTGAAGTTGCCCGCCAGTGACAGCACCACGCCCTGGGTGAGCGGCGTGATCGGCAGGCCCAGCGGGTTGCCGTGCAGCCACGTCAGGCCCGGGAACAGCTGCAGCGACCAGCCCAGGCTGTGGGCGGCGATCGGCAGCACCAGGGTGTAGAACCACAGGAATATACCCGCAGCGAGGCCGGCGAACACGCCACGGCGGTTGGCTTGCTTCCAGTACAGCGCACCGAGCATGGCCGGGGTGAGTTGGGTCACCGCGGCGAAAGCAATCTGGCCGATGGTTGCAAGGCTTGCGGTAGAGCCAAGCAGGCGATAGCTGACATAGGCCAGCAGCAGGATGACCACGATGGTCACCCGGCGCACCGACAGCATCCAGTGGCGGAACACCTCGAAAGGCCGCTCTGCGTTATTGCGGCGCAACAGCCACGGCAGCAGCATGTCGTTGGAGACCATGGTCGACAACGCCACGGCCTCGACGATGACCATGCCGGTGGCAGCCGAGGCACCGCCGATGAAGGCCAGCAAGGCCAGGCTCGGGTGCGCTTCGGCCAGCGGCAGGCTGATCACGAAGGAATCGGAAATCACCGTGCCTGGCAGCAGCATTTGCCCGGCCAAGGCAATGGGCACCACGAACAGTGCGGCCAGGGCCAGGTACATCGGGAACACCCAGCGCGCCAGGCGCATGTCCTGCGGCTCGATGTTTTCCACCACGGTCACGTGGAACTGCCGGGGCAGGCAGATGATCGCCATCATCGCCACGGCGGTCTGCACGACCATCGATGGCCAGTTGATCGTCTCCTGCCAGTAGCTGTCCAGCAGCACCGACTGGCGTGCCTGGGTGAACAGGTCGTCAAACCCGTCGTACAGGTTGAACACCACGAACACGCCGACGGCGAGAAAGGCCAGCAGCTTGATCAGCGACTCGAACGCGATGGCCAGGACCATGCCGCGGTGGTGTTCGGTCACGTCGAGGCTGCGCGTGCCAAAAACGATGGCGAACAGCGCCAGTACCAGCGACACCACCAGCGCGGTGTCCTGCACACGGGTGCCGGTGGCGTCGGCATTCGCGCCGATCAGCAGGTTGACACCGAGCACGATGCCTTTGAGCTGCAAGGCGATGTAGGGCAGCACCCCGACCAGGCAGATCAGCGCCACCACCACGGCCAGGGTCTGCGACTTGCCGTAGCGCGCAGCGATGAAGTCGGCGATCGAGGTGATGTTCTGCTGCTTGCTGATCAGCACCATCTTCTGCAGCACCCAGGGTGCGAAGATCAGCAGCAGGATCGGGCCCAGGTAGATCGGCAGGAACGCCCAAAGCTGCTCGGCCGCCTGGCCGACCGCACCGAAGAAAGTCCAGCTGGTGCAGTACACCGCCAGGGACAGGCTGTACACCCAGGCGCGCAGCCGCGGCGGCAATGGTGTGCTGCGGCGGTCGCCGTAGAAGGCGATGGCGAACATGACGGCCATGTAGGCCAGGGCGACCAGGGCGATCAGCCCGCTGGACAACGACATGAAGACTCCGGAGCAAAAAAAGTAACGCGGTCCCGATCAGTCAGTCTGGCACGCAGGCACAGGTTCGTCAGCGCCGACGATGGTCGCAGTGGCGTGTCGTCGCAGGGCCGGGCACATCAGCCTGTGCCGGTGCCCGGCAATGCCCGCCATCGCCTCAGGAAATGTCGATCTGGTAGCGGAAGCCTTCTGCTGCTGCCTGGGACACGCGGTACTCCAGCGGGTTGCGGTCGTAACCCAGGGCCGTGCGCTGGATTATCACCACCGGCGCACCTTCCTCGATTGCCAGGTGGCGGGCACTGGCGGCATCGGCCGTACCGACTGTCAGTGTTTCCTTGGCCGAGGCTACGCACTGGCCACAGTGGGACTCGTAGAAAGGGTAGAGCAGGTCGCCGAAGGCGTCTGCATCGATATCCAGCAGGGCCATGAAACGCGCAGCTGGTAGCCAGATCTGCTCATGAAACAGCGGGCGGCCATCTACCAGGCGCAGGCGCTCGAGCCATATGACCTGTTCTGCGTCGTCCAGCCCGAGGGCTGCGCTGACTTCAGCCGGCGGCTCGCGCAACTGCTTGTCCAGTATGCGGCTGATCGGCACCAGGCGTTGGCCGGTCGAATCCACCTGTCGGAAAAACCGAAACAATGAACCCTCGAAGTCAGGGCGCCTCACGAAGGTGCCGCGGCCCTGGCTGCGCAACAACAGACCTTCATTGACCAAGGTGTCGACCGCCTTGCGCACAGTGCCGATGGCGACACCGTAGAGGCGGGTCAGCTCCGTTTCAGTAGGTATCGGTGCACCCGGTAGCCATTGCCCGGCGGCGATCCTGGCGAGGATTTCTTCCCGTACTTGCTGATAAAGCGGTAGGCGGGGGTCTTGTCCGAGAATCCCGTTACTCATTGTGCGAAGGGTCCATGGCTGACGAGTTGGCGCTACTTTACCACCCGGGGCTCGATTGACAGAGTCGGTCGACTGAAGATATGGTCATATATTCATATATATGACTGCATGTTTGTATAAAAACACAGCGCTTCAGCTGCCATAACAATCGACCAGGGTTCGCTTCATGACCAACCCCTATCTGCCCGCCATCACCGGCGTCGATACCCATGCCCATATCTTTCGCCAAGACCTGCCGATGGTGGCCAACCGTCGCTACAGCCCGGACTACGATGCGCTGATCGAGCAGTACCTTGCTCACCTGGATCAGCATGGCCTGTCCCATGGCGTACTGATCCAGCCCAGTTTCCTGGGCACCGACAACAGCTTCATGGTCCAGGCCCTGCGCCGCTTTCCAGAGCGCCTGCGCGCTGTGGCGGTCGTCGATGCGACGGTCAGCGATCAGCAGCTGGATGCGCTGGCTGACGTTGGCGTGGTCGGTATCCGCCTGAACCTGATCGGCAAGCACCTGGCAGACTATGCCGGGCCCGAGTGGACCGCATTGTTCAAACGCCTGGCTGCGCGCGGCTGGCAGGTGGAAATCCAGCGTGGTTTCGATGACCTGGCATTGATCGTGCCGGCGATCCTCGCCTGTGGCGTGGATGTGGTGGTCGATCATTTTGGTCTGCCTGGCGAAGGGATCGACCCGCGAAAGGACAGCCACCGCACTTTCCTTCACCTGCTCAGCGAACCGAAGCTGTGGCTGAAGCTGTCTGCCGGGTATCGCAGCCAGACCGATCTGGCCAAAGCGCAAGTACTTCTGGCGCAGATACGGCAAGCGGCGGGTGGCCTGGAGCGCTTGCTGTGGGGGAGCGACTGGCCCAATACCCAGTTCGAACGCCAGACCAGCTACGCCGATCAGTATGCCTTCTTCGAAGCGCTGCTCCCCGATGCGGGCGAGCGTGCCCAGGTGCTGAGACTCAACCCGGCGAAGCTGTTCGGCTTCGACCGTTCGCGCTGATACTTACACAATAACAACAGGACACTTTCAACATGATGAGCATGCTCGTCGTCGCGGCCATCGTTGTCGCCGTGGCCCTCGGTTACAAGACCAAGATCAACATCGGCCTTTTCGCCATCGCCTTTGCCTATCTGATCGGCTGTTTCGGCATGGGCCTGAGCCCTTCGGAGGTCATCGGCCTGTGGCCGCTCAAGATCTTCTTCGTGATCTTCTCGGTCTGCCTGTTCTACAGCTTCGCCACGGTCAATGGCACCTTGGAGAAGCTGGCCGAGCACCTTATCTACCGCTGCCGGGCAGTGCCGCAGTTGCTGCCGTTCGCCGTGTTCTTCGCCGCCACCGTGATCGCCGCGATGGGGGCGGGGTACTACACCGTGCTGGCGTTCATGGCGCCGATTACCCTGCTGCTGTGCGAGCGTACCCGCATGAGCCTGATCGTCGGCGGCATGGCCGTGAACTATGGCGCGCTCAGCGGGGCCAACTTCATGTCCAGCCAGAGCGGCATCATCTTCCGCGGGCTGATGACCAATGCCGGCGTGAGTGACAACCAGGCTTTCATCAACGCGGCCGGTATCTTCGTCAGCACCTTGGTCATCCCATTGCTGGTGATCGGGGTATTCGTCTTCCTCACCGGCCATGGCCGCGCGTTGAAGGCTTCGGCCGTTGCTGTCGAGGCGCCAGCGGCGCTCAACAGCCAGCAGCGAACCACGTTGTGGTTGACCCTGGCGATGATGCTGATGGTGCTGGCTGCGCCGGTGGCCAGCATCGCCCTGCCGGGCAATGCCACGGTAGCCTTCATCAACGCCAAGGTGGATATCGGCCTGATCGCCAGCCTGTTCTCGGTGATCGCCCTGTTGCTCAAGCTCGGTGACGAACGCAAGGCCATGGCGACCGTGCCCTGGGGCACGCTGATCATGATCTGTGGTGTGGGCATGCTGATTTCCGTGGCGATCAAGGCCGGCACCATCGACATTCTCGCCTCCTGGATCGGCACCAGCATCCCGCCAATCATGGTGCCGGTGGTATTCGGTGCGGTGGCGGCATTCATGTCCATCTTCTCCAGCACCTTGGGCGTCGTGACGCCGGCGCTGTTCCCCATGGTGCTGCCGATTGCACAGAACATGGGTATCGAGCCCATGATCCTGTTCATTGCCATCGTTGCGGGTGCCCAAGCCACCTCGATCTCGCCGTTTTCCTCCGGCGGCAGCCTGATTCTGGGCTCCTGCAGCAACGAGAAGAGCCGCGCTTCGTTGTTCCCGCAGTTGCTGTTCAAGGCGGCGCCCATCGGCTTCGTGGCGGCGCTGGCGTTCAATGTGCTGCTGACCTTCGTGCTCTGACGTTCAAAAGCATGAAAAAAAACCGCAGCCTGGCTGCGGTTTTTTCATGCCTGTCGTTGCAGTGACTAGAACCGGAACCGGCTGATCATCTGCTGCAACTGCCCACCCAGGCGCGCCAGCTCGACACTGGAAGCGGACGTCTGCTGGCTGGCCTGCGCCGTCTGCTCGGAAATATCCCTCACTGTCACCACGCTACGGCTGATCTCTTCGGCCACCGCGCTCTGCTGCTCGGAAGCCGCAGCAATCTGCTGGTTCATCGATTGAATCCCCGAAACGCGTTGGGTTATGCCTTCCAGCGCCACCCCGGCTTCACGCACCAGCGCCACGCTGCTCTGGGTCAGGCTCTGGCTTTCGTCCATCAGTTCGCTCACTGAACGGGTGCCTTCTTCCAGGCTACCGATGGCCGACTCGATTTCCAGGGTCGACGCCTGGGTACGCTGCGCCAGGCTGCGCACTTCATCGGCCACCACGGCAAAGCCACGGCCAGCCTCGCCAGCGCGGGCTGCTTCGATCGCGGCATTGAGCGCCAGCAGGTTGGTCTGCTCCGCCACTGCCTTGATAACGTCCATGACCTTGCCGATACGCTGGCTCTCGTTGCGTAGCGCACCCATGGCTTGGCCAGTGGCGTCCACCTGGTTGGCCAGCCGGCCGATCTGCGCGACGGCGCGGTTGGCCACACTTTCCCCTTCGCGTGCTTCCTCGTCCGTGGCACTGGCGGCCTGCGAGGCCTCACCGGCGTTGCGCGCCACTTCATGCACGGTGGCGGCCATTTCCTGCATGGCCGTGGCAACCTGATCGGTTTCCACTTTCTGGCTGCTGGCGCCGGCGCTGGTCTGTTCGGTGATTGCCGAGAGTTCTTCGGTGGCACTGGCAATCTGCGAAATACCGTCGCGCACCTGCGCGATCAAATCGCGCAGGTTGCCGGTCATGCCCTGCAAGGCATTCTGCAACTGGCCGACTTCGTCGCGGCGGCGGCTGGCCGGTTGCTCGCTGAGGTCTCCGGCGGCTACCTGCTGCATGGCACGCAAGGCCTGCTGCAGCGGCGCGCTGATCTGGCGGGCGATGATGAGCGCGGCAAAGATGCCCATGAGCAGCGCCAGCAGCGTGGTGAAGATCTGCAGGTTCTTGGCGAACTGGCTGTCGCTGACCACCGACACTGCCTGGGCGTCGAGCAGTTCACCGATCAGGCCTGTGAGTGTGTTTATGTCGCTGGCCATGGCGTCGCGGCACTCGACCAGCCTGCTCACTTCACCACGGAAAGCTTCGACCGCTTCGGCATAGGCGCGAACCTGCTGGTTCAAGGCGCTGAACTGTGCGTCGAAGCTGCCATTGAAGCGCGCCACCAGGCCTGGCAACTCGTTCACCGTGGTGGCGATCTGTGCGTTCATCAGTTTTTCGGTGTCGGCGTTGGTGTTACCGGTGTAGCCGCGTACGTGGTAGCGGAGCAGGATCAGGTTCTCGCGGATCTGGTTGATCGCTTCGCTGCGTACAACGCGTTGCTCGGCATCGGGCAGGGCGCGTACCTGGGTGCGAATGGTCTCGATGCTGGCGAACGAACGGGTGGCAAGGGCGCCCATTTCCTTTTGTGCCGCGCGCATTTTCTGGTACGACTGGAAGCTCTGCGCCTGGTTGGCGGCATACCCGCGAAGGGTCTGCTCGGCCTTGTCGATCAGCGCCAGGCTCTGTGGCTTGACCAAGGTCCCGCGCAGCTTCGCCAGCGGCGTCTGGAACGCTTCAAGCGCGCCCTGCAACGCCTTGCCTTCGTTTTCTGCGCCATTGGCGATGGCGTGGCGCAGGCGCGCCTCACGCAGGTCGCCCAAGGCATCGTTGAGGCGCGACACCTCACTGACCACCTCGCTGCGGCGTACCAGGCTGCCCATACCTTCCCAGCTGATCAGCGACTGGAGCAAGGTCAGGCCCAGCACCAGGCCGAAACCGAGGAAGAGTTTGTGGGCGATCCTGAGGTCGCCTATCCAGGTAAGCATGCTGCTGAGCTCCTTTTCTTGTGCGTTGGAGGAGACCGGAGGTCCGTTCCTTCTGGTAGATACAGTCATCTATATGTTTAATCGGCAGATGTAACTAAATCTGAACACTGATATCAAGAAGATTGGCGTCAAAATGCCATCATGCGGCGCTGCGGGCGCTGTGCCCGACGTGCCTGGCTTGCCAGCAGCAGGCGTTCGCGTGCAAATTTGTGGCTTATCGCGGCCTGCGTGCCTCAAATGACAAAAGCCCCTCAGGGAACAAGGACGATGAGTCATTCCTCGCAATTCACCTTGCTCGGCAAGCGGCGCTTCCTGCCGTTTTTCGTCACCCAGTCGCTGGGTGCCTTCAACGACAACCTGTTCAAGCAGTCGCTGATCCTGGCGATCCTGTTCAAGCTCAGCCTTGGCGACGGGGACCGCTCGATCTGGGTCAACCTTTGCGCGCTGCTGTTCATCCTGCCGTTCTTCCTGTTTTCGGCACTGGGCGGGCAGTTTGGCGAGAAGTTCGCCAAGGACGCCTTGATCCGCGCGATCAAGCTGGCCGAAATTGCCATCATGGCCATCGGCGCGCTCGGCTTCGTCAGCGATAACCTGCTGCTGATGCTGGTGGCGCTGTTCTGCATGGGCACCCAGTCGGCGCTGTTCGGCCCGGTGAAGTATTCGATCCTGCCCCAGGCGCTGCGTGAAGAAGAGTTGGTGGGTGGCAACGGCCTGGTGGAGATGGGCACCTTCCTCGCCATTCTCGCCGGCACCATTGGCGCCGGGGTGATGATGGCCAGCGACAGCTACGCCACGGTGGTGGCGGGCGGGGTGGTGGGCACCGCAGTGCTGGGCTACCTGGCCAGCCGCTGGGTCCCGCGTGCGGCGGCCGTATCACCGCAAATGCCACTGGACTGGAACATCTTCAAGCAGTCGTGGGTGATCCTGCGCATGGGGTTGGGGCAACCGCCTGCGGTGTCGCGTTCGATCGTCGGCAACTCGTGGTTCTGGTTCGTCGGCGCCATCTACCTGACCCAGATCCCGGCCTACGCCAAGGACTGGCTGCATGGTGACGGCACGGTGGTGACCTTGGTGCTGACCCTGTTCTCGGTGGGTATCGCCTTGGGCTCGTTATTGTGTGAGCGGCTCAGTGGGCGCAAGGTCGAGATTGGCCTAGTGCCTTTCGGCTCGTTTGGCCTGACGCTGTTCGGGCTGCTCTGGTGGTGGCACTCCGGTGATGTGCCGGCCGGCGCAGCGCCGCACGACTGGCTGGCACTGCTGGGCATGAGCCAGGCCTGGTGGATCCTGGTGTCGATCGTCGGCCTTGGGGTATTCGGCGGCTTCTATATCGTGCCGCTGTACGCGCTGATCCAGGCGCGCACCGCCGAGGGCCAGCGTGCCCGGGTGATCGCGGCCAACAATATTCTCAATGCCTTGTTCATGGTGGTGTCGGCCATCCTCACCATCGTCCTGCTGGGCCTTGCGGACCTGAGCATCCCGCAGCTGTTCCTGGTGGTGTCGCTGCTCAATATCCTGGTCAACGCTTACATCTTCAGGATCGTGCCCGAGTTCACCATGCGCTTTTTGATCTGGCTGTTGAGCCACTCGATGTACCGCGTGGAGCATCGCGACCTCGAGCGCATCCCCGACGAAGGCGCAGCGCTGCTGGTGTGCAACCATGTGTCATTCGTGGACGCGCTGCTGCTCGGCGGGGCGATCCGCCGCCCGATCCGGTTCGTGATGTACTACAAGATCTACAACCTGCCGGTGCTCAATTTCGTGTTCCGCACCGCAGGTGCCATCCCGATTGCCGGGCGCAATGAAGACCAGGCCACTTACGAACGCGCGTTCGCCCGTATCGCCGAGTACCTGGCGGCGGGGGAGGTGGTGTGCATTTTCCCGGAAGGCAAGTTGACCGGCGATGGCGAGATCGATGTGTTCCGCGGTGGTGTCAGCCGCATTCTCGAAGAAACGCCGGTGCCGGTGATTCCACTGGCGCTGCAGGGGCTGTGGGGCAGTTTCTTCAGCCGCGATCCGGGCAAGGGGTTCTTCAAGCGCTTGTGGTCGCGGGTGACCATCGTCGCCGGAGCGTCCATCCCGGTGGAGGTGGCGCAGCCTGAGTTGCTGCGTGAGCAGGTCAGCCGCTTGCGCGGCGACCTGCGTTAGGCATAAGCCGTCAGCTGGCGCTGACTTTCAGGCCGATCAGGCCGGTAACGATCAGCGCCACACTGACTAGCCTCACCAGGGCCATGGATTCACCGAACAGGATGATCCCGGCGATCACTGTGCCGACGGCACCCACGCCGGTCCAGATGGCATAGGCGGTGCCCAGCGGCAGCTCTTTCATGGCCAGGCCCAGCAGGCCCAGGCTGATGACCATGGCGCCGACGGTTAGCACGGTGGGAAGCGGGCGGGTGAAACCGTCGGTGTATTTGAGGCCGACAGCCCAGCCGACTTCGAACAGGCCGGCGAAGAACAGGATGATCCAGGACATGAGTGAGTCTCCATCGTTTGAATGATGGGGCCGTCCCCGTAATGGTCACGCGGTGCGTCGTGAGGTCGTCCTCACCGTGGGCATGATAGTGCAGCTGCAAGCTGCAAGCTGCAAGCAGTACGGCGTCGTATTGGGCGCCGCGGTACCGCTTTTGATTTTTCTTGCAGCTTGCAGCTCCAAGCCGCGTCAGACCCCTTGCGGAATCTCTTCGCCGCCCAGCGCTTCGAACAGCACCGGCAGGAATTCGCTGAAGGTCATCATCATCAGCAGGAAGCTGGCATCGAACTGCTGCGCCGCTTCATCACCGCCATCCTGTTCGGCCTGCTCCTGCAGCAACTCCTCGAACTTCAGGCGCTTGATCACCATCTTGTCGTCGAGCACGAACGACAGCTTGTCCTGCCAGGCCAAGGCCAGCTGGGTAACCACCTTGCCAGTGCTCAGGTGCAGCTGGATTTCCTCGCCGGTCAGGTCCTGGCGCTTGCAGCGCACGATGCCGCCATCTTCGGCGGTGTCGCGCAACTCGCATTCATCCAGCACATAGAAGCCTTCGGCAGCCTGCTGCGACTTGACCCAGTCGGTCATGGTCGCGGCCGGTGCGATCTTGACCGTGGCAGGGCGCACCGGCAGCGAGCCCATCACCTCACGCAGGGTCGACAGCAGGTCTTCGGCGCGCTTGGCGCTGGCCGAGTTGACCAGGATCATGCCCAGGCGCGGGGCGATGGCGGCGAAGATCATCGAGCGGCGGATGAACGCGCGCGGCAGGAAGGCCTGGATGATCTCGTCCTTGATCTGGTCGCGTTCCTTTTTATAGACCTTGCGCATCTGCTCGGTCTCGATCTCTTCGACCTTCTCTTTGACAGCATCGTTTACGACGCTGCTTGGCAGGATGCGTTCTTCCTTGCGCGCGGCAATCAGCAGGAACTCGCCGCTGACGTGCACCAGGGGAGCGTCTTCGCCTTTGCCGAACGGCGCGACGAAACCATAAGTGGTCAGCTCCTGGCTGGCGCAGGGGCGGGCCGGCTTGCTGGCCAGGGCGGCCTCCAGTGCTTCAGCCTCGAACGGGACATCCTGGGTCAGGCGGTAGGTCAGCAGGTTCTTGAACCACATGAGGGTGAGTCTCTCCTTAATGCATAAGGGGGGCATTATTCTCCGTGCAGCCGTTCCAGGCCAGCCCTGTCATCGGGCCAGCAGCCATATAGAGGAAAGAAACCGTAGACGGCGCTAGGTCTTTGAAAGGCCTGAGAATTTTTTTTAGAAAAGTTGAAGAATGTGCTTGCCAGGGTGGCGCTCCCTCCGTAGAATGCGCGCCACACCGAGACGAAGGGTGATTAGCTCAGCCGGGAGAGCATCTGCCTTACAAGCAGAGGGTCGGCGGTTCGATCCCGTCATCACCCACCACTCGATGTATAGCGCAGCGGTAGTTCAGTCGGTTAGAATACCGGCCTGTCACGCCGGGGGTCGCGGGTTCGAGTCCCGTCCGCTGCGCCATATTCCACTTCCAGGGCCCACTGAACACCCGGAAGTAACAAAAGAAGCGACCTTAGGGTCGCTTTTTTTGTTTGTGCTGTTTGAATCTTTTCAATTTTTTTAAAAAAAACAGCCCAACGACTTGCCACGCTTGCGCTTGCTCCGTAGAATGCGCGCCTCACCGAGACGAAGGGTGATTAGCTCAGCCGGGAGAGCATCTGCCTTACAAGCAGAGGGTCGGCGGTTCGATCCCGTCATCACCCACCACTCGATGAATAGCGCAGCGGTAGTTCAGTCGGTTAGAATACCGGCCTGTCACGCCGGGGGTCGCGGGTTCGAGTCCCGTCCGCTGCGCCATATTCCACTTCCAGGGCCCACTGAACACCCGGAATGTCTAGTCCTGAAATAGGTTTACACCAGCTCAGGTAGGCCGACAGGCCTCAAACGCCCGATGCACCGCATCGGGCGTTTTGTTTTTCAGGGCCATATGAGGCCGTTCTGTGTTGTAAATCTGCACTGCCTCGTCAACCATCTGTCTCGCTTGCTCCAGATCTTCAGGGCTGCTCAACAGAAGTTCCATCTTGAGGATTCCATTGACTCGCTCGGCCAGCGCGTTCTGGTAACAGTCATACCCATCAGTCATGGAGCACTGAACGCCGTGCCGTTGATGCAGTGACTGGTATAGCGCTGAGCAATATTGGATTCCTCGATCCGAATGGTGGACCAATGGCTGGCGACGACCTCGCTTTCGTAAAGCCTGCCTGAAGGCTTGCGCTACTGACTCGGCGTGCAGGCTTTCATGGACGTGGTGGCCAACAATTTTCCTGGAGTACGCATCCGTTACCAGGCTCAGGTACAGCGGCCCGTTACGTGCGGGCAGGTAAGTGATGTCGGCAACCCAGACGTGCTCCGGCCTTGTCGGAACGACCTGGCTTGGGCCGGGCTTGAGTAAGTTGGGATGGCGGTAGAAGCGATGAAAGCTCTGTGTTGTCTTGTGGTAGGCCCGCTTAGGCAGCACTAGCAAACGGCGCTCTCCCAAGACCTGGAACAGCCTATCTCGGCCGACCTGGAATCGTCTGTCAGGTTGGCAATGCAGCAGATAGTGCAGCTTGCGTGTGCCTAGACGAGGCTGGCGCATCCGGACTTGCCGTACAAACTCAACCACCTGGTCTGCCTGGCGTTCTTTGTCATCGGCAGCTCGATTACGTTTGTAGTAAGCCTGTCGACTGATACCTAGAAACTGACAAGCCCTGGCAATGCTCAGTCCTGCGACTTGACCTTGCGAGAGGACTTGCCGGATCGCTTTTTTACGATCGAGACACCATAGTCATTTTTCAGAACATCAACGACAGTTTCAAAGAACTGGGCCTTCTGGCTCATCAGCTCAAGCTGCTGCTCAAGCTCTTTGATCCGCTGCTCTGGAGTGAGCGTTTTGGGGTCAGACATCGCGCAGCTCCTCTCGTCGCGGATCGAGGCCCCCTGGCTCCAATCCTGCCGACCGTGCTTACGCAACCATACCAGAACCGTCGACCGCCCCTGGATGCCGTACCGCACCTGGGCCTGCTTGTAGGTCAGTTCGCCTTTTTCAATCTGATCAACCACCGCCAATTTAAAAGACAGCGAGTAATCACGCTGTGTGCGCTTTACACCTTGTTCCATCTGACTCTCCGGAAATTCGGGATGGGAGGTGTAAACCTTATTCAGGACGGGACAGAAGTAACAAAAAAAGCGACCTTAGGGTCGCTTTTTTTGTGTCTGCGCCGTGCGCTCAGCCCACGTGCTCTTCCTTGCGTAGCGTCAGCACCTCGACCCCATCCTCGGTCACCGCGACGGTATGTTCCCACTGCGCCGACAGCGTGTGGTCACGGGTAATCACCGTCCACCCGTCCTTCAAGGTCCGCGTGCCACGCCCGCCCTGGTTGATCATCGGCTCGATGGTAAACACCATGCCCGGCTTGAGCTTCATGCCCATGCCGCGCTGGCCGTAATGCAGCACCTCTGGCCCTTCATGCATTTGCTGGCCAATGCCATGGCCGCAGTACTCGCGCACCACGTTGTAGCCCGCCGCCTCGGCATGGGCCTGGACGGCGTGGCCGATGTCGCCAAGCGTCGCCCCCGGGCGCACCTGCTCAATCCCCTTCCACAAGGCCTCATAGGTGGTGTCGACCAGGCGCCGTGCCTCATCGCTGACCGGGCCCAGGCAATACATTTTCGACGAGTCGGCGATGTAGCCGCCTTGTTCCAGCGTGATGTCGACGTTGATGATCGACCCTTCACTCAACACCTCATCGGCCTTGGGCATGCCGTGGCAGACCACGTGGTCCACCGAGGTATTGAGCGCGTAGGGGAAACCGTACTGGCCCTTGCTCGCCGGGCGCGCCTTGAGGGTGCCGACGATGAAGGCCTCGGCGCGGTCGTTGATCTGCATGGTGGTCACGCCGGGGCGGATGAAGGTATCGAGGTCGGCGAATACCTGGGCCAGTAAACGGCCGGCGTTGCGCATAAGGTCGAGTTGGGCGGGGGTCTTGAGGATCACCTGGGACATGTGGGTGCAAAGTAGCTCTGAGGCGGAAAGCTTTCAGCATAGCGCCATGGGGCGCCCGGCTGCCACCTGATGGTGCGTCGGTCACCGTTTTGGGGCTGCTGTGCAACCGTTAGCGGCACATGGCTAGCGCCTGTAGGGGCGGCCTTGTGTCGCGAAAGGGCCGCAAAGCGGCCCCAGGGCACAGCTGGCCCAACAATTGCTGAAAGACCACCATCAAGGCCGTCAACGTCGACTGCCTTCAACCCTTCACGACAAAGGCGCCGTGTTGCCCTCGCTTGCAAAGCAAGCCGGGGGCAACCGGCGCCTTTTGCGTTTGCACCAGGAGACCCCCCCCATGGCCAGCACCGAAGTACGCAGCGTCTGCCCCTATTGCGGCGTAGGCTGTGGCATCGTCATGAGCGTGGCCGATGGCAAGGTCAGCAAGATCAGCGGTGACAAGCTGCACCCGAGCAACTTCGGCCGCCTCTGCACCAAAGGCCTCACCGCGCACCTGCCCCTGACCGCCGCCGGGCGCATGGAAAGTGCCTTTGTACGCCAGCAACGCGACCATGAACCGGCGCGCAGCAGCATGGACCAGGCCATCGCCCAGGCTGCCGAGCGCCTGCGCGGCATCATCGACCAGCACGGCCCGGACGCCGTAGCGCTTTACGTCTCCGGGCAGATGTCACTGGAGGCCCAGTACCTGGCCAACAAACTGGCCAAGGGCTTTATCCGCACGCGCCATATCGAGTCCAATTCACGCCTGTGCATGGCCAGCGCCGGCAGCGGCTACAAACTTTCGCTGGGGGCCGATGGCCCGCCCGGCAGTTACCAGGACTTCGAGCGTGCCGAGGTGTTCCTGGTGATCGGTGCCAACATGGCCGACTGCCATCCGATCCTCTTCCTGCGCCTGCTCGACCGGGTAAAGGCTGGAGCGAAACTGATCGTTGTCGACCCGCGGCGCACCGCCACCGCCGACAAGGCCGACCTGTTCCTGCAAGTGCGCCCCGGCAGCGACCTGGCCCTGCTCAACGGCCTGCTGCACCTGCTGCACCGCAATGGCCAGACAAACCGCGCCTTCATTGCCCGCCACACCGAGGGCTGGGAGGCACTGCCGGCCTTCCTCGAGGACTACACGCCTGAACGCGTCGCGGCCATCACCGGCCTTGCAGAAGATGACATCCGCCAGGCTGCCGCGTTGATCGGCAGCGCGGGTGAATGGATGAGCTGCTGGACCATGGGCCTGAACCAGAGCGTGCACGGCACCTGGCATACCAATGCGCTGTGCAACCTGCACCTGGCCACCGGCGCCATCTGCCGCCCCGGCAGTGGGCCGTTCTCGCTGACCGGCCAGCCCAATGCCATGGGTGGCCGTGAGATGGGCTACATGGGGCCGGGGCTGCCGGGCCAACGTTCGGCGCTGATCGACGCCGACCGCAGCTTTGTCGAAGCGCAATGGGGCCTGGCACCGGGCAGCCTGCGAGCAGAAAGCGGCGAGGGCACGGTAGCGCTGTTCGAGCAGATGAAAACGGGTGAAGTGAAGGCCTGCTGGATCATCTGCAGCAACCCGGTGGCCAGCGTCGCCAATCGCCAGCAGGTGATCGATGGCCTGCGCCAGGCGCAGCTTGTGATCACCCAGGATGCCTTTCTCGACACCGAAACCAACCCTTACGCCGACATTCTCCTGCCCGCCGCCCTCTGGGCTGAAGGTGAGGGCGTGATGATCAACAGCGAACGCAACCTCACACTGATGCCTCGCGCCGTGGCTGCACCAGGCCAGAGCTTGCCGGACTGGCAGATCATCGCCCGGGTCGCCTGTGCCATGGGTTATGCCGAGGCCTTCGATTACCCCGACGCCGAAGCGGTGTATGACGAAATCCGCCGCTTCCACAACCCGCTCACCGGCTACGACCTGCGTGGGGTCGGCTACCCGCAACTGCGTGACAAGCCGCACCAGTGGCCTTGCGCGCCGGGCCGCGTGGACGACCGCAGCCCCGTGCGTTACATCGAAGAAGGCGCACCCTCGTCCCTGGTGTTCCCTACAGCCAGTGGCAAGGCCCGCTTCTTCGCCCGGCCCTGGCTGCCCGCGTCGGAGTTGCCGGACGCCGATTACCCGCTGGTGCTCAATACCGGCCGCGTGCAACACCAGTGGCACACCCTGACCAAGACCGGCAAGGTACCGGCGCTGAACAGGCTAGAGCCCGGCCCCTTTGTCGAACTCCACCCCGAGGATGCCGCGCGGCTGGGTATCCAGGACAAGGACCAGGTGGCGATCCGCTCGCGCCGTGGCCGGGCCGTGCTGCCGGCGCGTGTCAGCGACCGGGTCATGCCGGGCAATTGCTTCGCGCCGTTCCACTGGAACGATGTGATCGGCGAGCACCTGGCAATCAATGCCGTGACCTGCGATGCGGTCGACCCGCTGTCGCTGCAGCCTGCCCTCAAGCACTGCGCCGTGGCCCTTGAGCGGGTTGCCGGCGAACGCATCGATGCCCTCGACCTTGGCACCACCACCCTTGCCCCGGAGCCTGCCCGCGTGCTGCTGGCCATGCCCCCCGGCCCGCCCCGACATCAGGTGTTGTGGGCCTCGCAGACCGGCAATGGCGAGGCGCTGGCCGAGCGCTGCGCAGAGCGTTTGCACGGCGCAGGGCTGCAGGTACAGCTCAGTTGCATGGAGGCGGTCAGCCCAAGCCAGCTGCAAGGTGCGGCCAGTGTGCTGCTGATTGCCAGCACCTTCGGCGATGGTGATGCGCCCGACAGCGCCACCGCGTTCTGGCGGGCGCTGCAGGGCGAGGAGGGCGCCCACTGCGCCGAGCTGCCTTATGCCGTGCTGGCCCTGGGCGACTCCAGTTACGCCCAGTTCTGCGGGTTTGGTCGCAAGCTCGACCAGCGCCTGGCCGAACTGGGCGGGCGCCGCCTGCTGCCGCGGGTCGATTGTGAACCGGATTTCGATGAGGCCTTTGCCACCTGGCTCGACGCGCTGTTGCCCGAGCTGGGCAGCGCTGGCGTAGCGCTACCGGTCAACGAGCCCGCACTGGCTGCGCCCTGCAGCAAGCAACGGCCGTGGGCGGCTACCCTGCTGGAAAACAACCTGCTCAGTGGCCCCGGCTCGAGCAAGGAAACCCGCCAGTTGGTGTTCGATATTCAAGGCAGCGGCTTCACCTACGCAGCGGGCGATGCGCTCGGCGTGTGGCCCCGCAACTGCCCGGCGCTGGTGGAGGAATTGCTGGCGCTGATGCAGCAGGACGGCAAGACCCAGGTCCAACTCAAGGGCCAGCCGCCCATGCCGTTGGCCCAGGCACTGGAGTCGCACCTGGAAATTGCCAGGGTCACCCCACAGCAACTGCAGGTGTTCAGCCAGCAGGCTGACGACCTGCGGCACCTGTTGCAGCCTGAACGCAAGGCCGCACTGCAGGATTGGCTGTGGGGCCGGCAGTTGGTCGACGTGCTGCGCGCGTTTGCACAGGACCTGCCGCTGGCAACCTGGCTCGACCTGCTCAAACCCCTGCAACCGCGGCTGTACTCGATCAGCTCAAGCCCATTGGCCCACCCCGGCCAGGTGCATCTGACCGTCTCTACCGTACGTTATGGCCAGCGAAAAGGGGTGTGCTCAAGCTTCCTCGCTGACCGGGGGCAGGCTGCGAAGGTGGCGATCTTCCCCCAGGCGTCCAGGCATTTCCGCCTGCCTGATGACGATGATGTACCGCTGATCATGATTGGCCCCGGTACAGGCATCGCACCGTTTCGTGCGTTCCTCGAAGAGCGCGAGGCGCGGGGTGCAAAAGGGGAAAACTGGCTGTTCTTCGGCGAGCAATATGCAGCCACCGACTTTTATTACCACGCGCAGTTGCAGGCCTGGCAGGCGAGCGGACACCTGCGCCTGGATACGGCGTTTTCCCGCGACCAGGCAGAGAAAATCTATGTGCAGCAGCGGATGCGTGAGCAGGGTGCGCAGGTATGGCAGTGGCTGGAGGCGGGGGCGTACTTCTATGTCTGTGGTGATGCTCAGCGCATGGCCAAGGATGTGGATGCGGTGCTGCGCGAGATCATTGCCGAGCATGGGGGCGTGGATGCCGATGCCTATGTGGAAGGTTTGAGCAAGGCCAAGCGGTATCGGCGGGATGTGTACTGAAATGCTCCAGGATGGGGAGCAACGCACCTTGAATGTGCATGGTTTGGGCTGGCGCTATCGCCGGCAAGCCGGCTCCTGCACGGGCTCCGCTGCTCTCAAGCCCTGTGCTGCAGCCGTGGGCGCCGGCTTGCCGGCGATAAGGCCGGGCCAGGCAACATAACTGGCACATTCCGTGCTTTATCTCCAACACAACAAGCCCCACTGATCAACGGCGATCAACCGGGGGCACACCGTGATGAATACAGGCAAAGGCGCCTGGAGCTTCGGCTCCAGGCGCTTTTTTTTTGATCGAGGATCGGCTTATGAAGGCAACAGCGAGCAGCGGGCAACGAGAGCGACTGGTCATCGTCGGCAACGGCATGGTGGGCCACCATTGCGTCGAGCAACTGGTCGAACGCGGCGCGCTGGCGCGCTTCGAGCTGCGTGTGTTCGGTGAGGAGCGCCAGCGCGCCTACGACCGCGTGCACCTGTCTGAATACTTCGGCGGCAGCTGTGCCGAAACCCTGGCGCTGTGCGAGCAGGGCTTCTATGGCGTCAACGGTGTGCACCTGCACCTGGGTGAAGCGGTGCTGCAAATCGACCGCGAGCGCTGTGAAGTGGTTACCGCCGAAGGCCGCTATGGGTATGACCAGCTGATCCTGGCCACCGGTTCCTACCCCTTCGTGCCCCCGATCGAGGGCTCCAGCGGCAACGCGCGCCTGGTCTATCGCACCCTCGACGACCTCGACGCGATACGCGCCGCTGCCGTTGATGCCACCCGTGGCGTGGTGGTTGGCGGCGGCCTGCTGGGCCTCGAGGCAGCTAATGCCCTTAAGTCCCTGGGCCTTCAAGCGCATGTGGTGGAGTTCGCCCCGCGGCTGATGCCGGTGCAACTGGATGCTGAAGGCGGCGCCGCGCTCAAGGCGCAGATCGAAGCCCTGGGCGTCGGCGTGCACCTGTCGCGCGCTACCCAGTCGATCAGCGATGGTGAGGCCTACCGCTACCGGATGAATTTCGACGGTGGCGAACACTTGGAAACCGACCTGGTCGTGTTCTCTGCCGGCATCCGCCCGCAGGACGCCCTGGGCCGTGCCTGCGGCCTGGAGATCGCCGCGCGCGGTGGCGTGGTGATCGACAATCACTGCCGCTCCAGCGACCCACGCATCTTCGCCATCGGTGAATGCGCCTCGTGGAACGGCAGCGTGTTCGGCCTGGTTGCTCCGGGCTACAGCATGGCGCGCAACCTGGCGGCGCTGCTGTTGGGCGAGGCGGCCGGGGAATTCACCGGGGCCGACATGTCGACCAAGCTCAAGCTGCTGGGCGTCGATGTCGGCTCCATCGGCGACGCCCATGGCGCCACGCCCGGCTCGCGCAGCTACCGCTTCATCGACGAGGCCAACGCCGCCTATCGCCGGCTGGTGGTCGATGCCAGTGGCAAGCATGTGCTCGGTGCGGTGCTGGTGGGCGACAACAGCTACTACGACACACTGCTGCAATACGCTCAGAACGGCATCGCCCTGCCTGCCGACCCGGCGGCGCTGATCCTGCCGCAAAGCGGTGGCGCACCGGCCCTGGGCGCCGATGCGCTGCCTGACAGCGCGACCATCTGCTCCTGCCACAACGTCAGCAAGGGCGCAGTGTGCGCAGCGATCGACAGTGGTTGCGCCGACCTTGCCGCGGTCAAAGGCTGCACCAAAGCGGCTACCGGCTGTGGCGGCTGCGCGGCGTTGCTCAAGCAAGTGTTCGAGCATGAACTCACCGCCCGTGGCGTGACCGTGGACAAGAGCCTGTGCGAGCACTTCGCCTACACCCGCCAGGAGCTGTACGGGCTGGTGCGGGTGGGTGGCATACGCACCTTCAACGACTTGCTGGCGCGCCATGGCAAGGGCCATGTCGGCTGCGACATCTGCAAGCCGGCGGTGGGCAACATCCTCGCTTCGTGCTGGAACCAGCCGATCATGGACCCTGCGCTGGTGCCACTGCAGGACACCAACGACACCTTCATGGCCAACATGCAGAAAAACGGTACCTACTCGGTGGTGCCGCGCATTCCCGGCGGCGAAATCACCCCGGACAAACTGATCGTGATCGGTCAGGTGGCCAAGAAGTACGACCTTTACACCAAGATCACCGGCGGCCAGCGCATCGACCTGTTCGGCGCCCAGTTGCACGAGCTGCCGCTGATCTGGGGCGAGCTGATCGAGGCCGGCTTCGAGACTGGCCACGCCTATGGCAAATCGACCCGCACGGTGAAGTCCTGCGTAGGCAGCACCTGGTGCCGCTACGGTGTGCAGGACAGCGTCGCCATGGCGCTGCGCCTGGAGGACCGCTACAAGGGCCTGCGCAGCCCGCACAAGCTCAAGTTCGCGGTCTCTGGCTGCACCCGCGAATGTGCCGAGGCGCAAAGCAAGGACATCGGCGTGATCGCCACCGACAAAGGCTGGAACCTTTACGTCTGTGGCAATGGCGGCATGCGCCCACGGCATGCCGAACTGTTCGCCACCGACCTGGACGACGAGACCCTGGTGCGCCTGATCGACCGCGTGCTGATGTTCTACATCCGCACCGCCGACAAGCTGCAGCGCACGTCGGTATGGCGCGAAAGCCTGGACGGCGGCCTGGACTACCTCAAGCAGGTGATCCTCGACGACAGCCTGGGCCTGGCTGCCGAGCTGGAAGCGCAGATGCAGCATGTGGTCGAGCAGTACGAATGCGAATGGGCCAACGCCCTCAACGACCCGGAAAAGCTCAAGCGCTTCCGCACGTTCGTCAACGATCGACGCGCCGACCCGGACGTGCATTTTGTCCGCGAGCGTGAACAGCGTCGCCCCGCTGCACCCCTGCACCTGATCCCTACCGTCGAGGAGGCTGTGTGATGAACCTGTCCAATGCTGCTGTGGCAAAGCAACCCAACTGGCAAGCGGTGTGCAACACCGATGACCTGGTCGCCGACTCTGGTGTGGTGGTGTGGCTCGATGGCACCCAGGTCGCCTTGTTCTACCTGCCTGGGCAGGCGCAGAGCCTGTACGCGGTGGACAACCGCGACCCACGCTCCGGAGCCAACATCATTGGCCGCGGGCTGGTGGGCAGCCTGCAAGGCGAGCTGGTGGTGGCAGCACCGCTGTACAAACAGCACTTCAGCCTGCACAGCGGTGCGTGCCTGGAAGATCCCGGCCAGCGGTTACGCGTGTGGCCGGTACGAATGAACGGGGAGGCGGTGGAAGTGGCAGTGGCCTGATCCCGGCTCTTGCCTGTCTCTTGCGCTTGCGCTTGCTCTTGCTTTGCTTTGCTTTGCTTTGCTTTGCTTTGCTTTGCTTTGCTTTGCTTTGCTTTGCTTTGCTTTGCTTTGCTTTGCTTTGCTTTGCTTTGCTTTGCTTTTGCTTTTGCTTTTGCTTTTGCTTCTAAGCGCGCGATAGCTCAGGCGCCGCCGATTGCGACTTCAGGAGGCCGAGCGCAGGTCTTGCGAAGGGAGGTGACGGGCATGGATGCCCGTCAAGCGCTGCGGCCCATGGATGGGCCGTCAGCGCGGTCCTCCCGGGAGCAAGGCCGGAGCGAGGGAACCCCGGAGCGCAGCGTAGGGGCCGGATGATGGGAGCCGACGGTTTTGGTTACTTTGGCCACGACCAAAGTAACCCGCCGTAAGGGCGGAAAGGTGAATCAGCGCCTCCATGGCGAATGGATATTCACCCGATCTGAAAGCCGCAAGCCGCAAGCCGCCAGCCGCCAGCCGCCAGCCGCGCGACCCGGATACGCCACAGGTGGCGATGCGGTAAGCTTGGCGCATGAACCTCGACACCCGCATCAAGTACCGCCACCTGCTGTGCTTCCTGGAGATTGCCCGGCAGGGCAGCCTGGCCAGGGCCGCCGACATTCTGGCGATCAGCCAGCCGGCAATTTCCAAGACCCTCAAGGAGCTTGAAGACCTGCTCGAGACGCGCCTGTTCGAGCGCAGCCGCCAGGGCGTCGAGCTGACCCCGGCCGGCACCCGCTTCATGCATTACGCCGGGCCCAGCGTACAGGCCCTGCGCGACGGCGTGAGCAGCTTGCGCGGTGAAGCGCGGGCGCCGTCGCAGGTGCGCATCGGCGTGCTGTCCACGGTCGAAGGCCTGCTGATGCCCGAGGTGCTGTGCCGCCTGCATCAACGCCATGAAGCGTTGCTGATCAGCGTGGTGACCGGCGCCAGTGCACAGTTGCTCGGCCAGTTGCGCCTGGGCGAACTGGAACTGGTGGTCGGGCGCATGACCGACAGCCCACAGATCCAGGGGTTGTCGTTCGAACACCTGTACAGCGAGTCGATGGCCCTGGTCGTGCGCCCCGGGCACCCCTTGCTGGCCAGTATGCAGGTAGACCGATCACGCGTTGGCCGTTATCCACTGGTGCTCCCACCACCGGGCACTACCATTCGCCAGCACGCCGACAGCCTGTTCGTGCAATGCGGCATTCAACTGCCGGCGCAGCGCCTGGAGACCCTTTCGCTGGCCTTGAGCCGCCGCTACCTGCTGGGCAGTGATGCCGTATGGGTGGCGCCGCGTGATGCGGTGCTGCTTGACCTGCGCCGCGGTGAGTTGGCCGAGCTCGATCTGGGGGTGCGGGAGCCAGGCGGGTCGGTGGGCATCTGCCGCAATGCCGCCTTGGCGCTGAGCCTGCCGGGGCAGTGGGTGTGCGATGTATTGCGGGAAGTGGCGGGGCAATATCGCGAGCGGTTGTACCCGTAAGCTTCGTTGTAGCCGAGCGTTCCTGGCCCAGAAACGCTCGTGTGGTGTACGTCCCAACTGTTATCAAGCGGTTCGCAAAGACACCGCGACCACACAAGGAACAGTGGAACCTCGCGCCTCTTCGTCACGGCCATTGATCAACAAGCGCTTGTTGCCTGGATCGAGCGTGACCGTCGATCCCGATGCATAGAAGCCGTCCTCTGGCACTTGAGCGCCGACCTGGCCATAACCGAAGGGAGGGACGAAGCGGGTGTCAAACGTGCCATCCGAGGTCAAGCTAAAGGCAAGCGTATAAGTGTAGAAACTACCGTAGCCGACCAGGCCATCGCCTGTCTCTACTCCCGCATACCAACCGCCCGGTTGGTCAAACACCAGCGCTTCGCCGCCGTTGAACTCTCTGGCCGGCATGCCCGAATAGTCGATTCGGTAAACAGTCGGGTGGCTGATATCTTCATCGAGGTCGTACAGTTCCCCGTAGAAAGTGATTCGTTCCGCGACGGGGTCTACGGAAAAACCGTTATTGATGATCCATGGCGCGGACCAGTGCTGGCCATTGTTGCCAAAGGCATTGTCCACTTTCCCGTCGGTGGTCAAGGCTGTGGTGACGCCATACGCGTCTTCCCCCTGCATCAGATACAAGGCCAATACAAGGTGCTGCGAACCTGAGGGGGGGGTGAAACTGGCAATGCCGTCGATGATGTGTGAGTGGGTATCGGGAATCAGCTTGCTGACATCGAGGATGCCATCAGCGCCAAAATCCAAGCGCAATGCGCCGTCACTGTCCAGCCCGATCACCACCGGTTCGAATTTCTGTGGGCCGCGACGCAAGCCTGTGACGAAAATATGGTCTTTCGCCAAAGCCAGGTGCTCCAGCAGCAGTTCCTCCTTGACCAATGCATGGGTAGCAACGTACCCCTTGCCCTCACCAAACGTCAGATCCGGTTGCCCTTCGGCATTCAGTTTCCAAAGGTGACTGGCTGACTCCCCCTGCACCGGGACAACGATCAGTAAATTACCTGCATCATCTTCTGCGATGCTCTCGGGTGCCTCATAGGCTGCGCTTGCAGTCTTGTTGAAATCGAAAATTCCATCGCCATTGAAGCTGCCATCCAGCTTTCCGTTTTGTTTCAGGCTAGCCACAAAGACCCTGGCGTCCTCAGTGTTCGGGTTGAAGCTTTCACCGATTACATAACTGCGTCCATCGGTGACCATGCTGTTGATGATTGCAGTGCTGTCGGCACGAGACCCGGCGCTTTTTTCAAGGATGTAGGCAATCCCATCGATGCCATAAGCACCATCGATGGGAGCTTGTGGCAACTGCATGGATGCTTGGGCCAAGGTTGGGGGCACGCGGGTTGAGCGGGCAGGCTTTCGTGAAGTGTTCATGACTTTTCCTTGGTGATGAGTGACCGCTGGGCATCAAGGCTTCACGCCGTTATCAGCCATCGCGGCTCACTCAGATGCGGCTGGATGCGTTGCAGGGCCATTGGAGGCCAGGCTCGAATCCGGCGCTACTGGCAGAAATGCCAGGGCGGGGCTGGTCGCTGGAAGAGCCAGTTTTGCAGGGGCGTCCGCTGTGCATATGGTCAATACTGGCCAAACGCCCGTAAGGTTGTGTGCAAGCGCGTTGTCGAGTGAACTTACTCCATGAAACCCGCTCTTATGCCGGTAGCCATTGGTAATGGCCGCCTGATAAGCTCGCGGCTTTACCCTGATTGCCCATATGGCGCATGAACAAGGAAATAGCATGAAACAGCATCGTTTGGCGGCTGCGGTTGCCCTGGTAGGCCTGGTACTGGCTGGCTGTGATCAACAGGCCAGCAGCCCCGAGCTGAAAACTCCGGCACAGAAAGCCTCCTACGGTATCGGCCTGAACATGGGCAAGAGCCTGGCTCAGGAAGGCATGGAAGACCTTGATTCCAAAGCCGTCGCCCTCGGCATCGAAGACGCCGTTGGCAAGAAAGAACAGCGCATCAAGGACGAAGAGCTGGTAGAAGCCTTCACCTCGCTGCAGAAGCGCGCCGAGGAGCGTCTGGCCAAGGCCAGCGAAGAAGCCGCCTCCGCAGGCAAGAAGTTCCTCGAAGAAAATGCCAAGAAGCCAGGTGTGGTCACCACCGCCTCGGGCCTGCAGTACGAAGTGGTCAAGAAGGCCGACGGCCCGCAGCCCAAGCCGACCGATGTGGTCACTGTCCACTACGAAGGCAAGCTGATCGATGGCAAGGTGTTCGACAGCTCGGTAGAGCGTGGCAGCCCGATCGACCTGCCGGTCAGCGGTGTCATCCCAGGCTGGGTCGAAGGCCTGCAACTGATGCACGTTGGCGAGAAGTACAAACTGTTCATCCCGGCTGAGCTGGCCTATGGCGCACAGAGCCCAAGCCCGCTGATCCCGGCCAACTCGGTCCTGGTGTTCGACCTGGAACTGATCGCCATCAAAGACCCGGCCCAGCTGCAGGGCGACGCGCCTGAAGCTCAGGCACCTGCCGAAGCTCCGGCTGAAGCACCTGCCAAGTAATACTGGCTGGTAGTGCACAACGCCCCGCTCGCCGGGGCGTTGTCGTTTGTGCATCAGGCATTGGGCCGAACCTCGTGGCCAGGAGATTGTCCGAGAAAGGGCAGTGTGAAGAAGCAGGAGGCTTCTGACGCAAATCGTTTGCGGTTCTGAAACGACTGTGTAAAAAACGCCCGATCTGACCGGGGCCCTTGCTTTACAGGCACCTGCCGTCAGAAACTTCGCCCTGTTCACAAGGTTATCCACAATAAATGTGGATAACCTCTCCCTGCTGGAGGCTACATGAGCGCACCCTGGAATTTCGCCCGCTTCCTGCCCTTGGCCGAGCGCCTGCTTAGCCGTGGCCGCTTGCCGGCTTTGCTGTTCGCCGTGGCCCGCAAAGGGCCACGCCTGGGCCAGTTGCGTGAAGACATCAAGCTGTTGCAGTCGCTGTGCCTGGCCTGGTGGCGTGGCGAGTACCGGGCGATCAGCCCCAAGGCACTGGTGACCATCGTCGCCGGCCTGCTGTACTTCGTCAGCCCCATCGATGCGATCCCCGACTGGCTGTTGGGCGTAGGCTTTCTCGATGATATTGCCGTGCTCGGCTGGGTGCTGAAGACCGTCTCCGATGAGCTGGCGCGTTTCAAGGCCTGGCGCGACAGCCAGGCACCCGAGCGCCTGCGCGTGGTCGAGCGCTTGCCCGACACCCCTGAAGCTTTGCGCCTGGAGCGTAAAACGCACTGAAATCGAGCAGATCCCCACAGACCCCCGGGCTTGGTAATATAATTGGCATAAGGGTTATGCCTACGGATTACATGCGGTAATCCTACGTAAGGGGGTTGTAATGGGTATTCAGGTCATTAGCCGGGACGGTCAGCCCGAGTACGCAGTCGTTCCCTGGGAGCAGTATCAGGCGCTGCTCAAGGCGGCCGGCCAGGCGCCTGCCGAGGCGGTTGGCGAAACCAGCGATCACAGTGCGGCAAGCGCCAGTTTGCCCGCCTTCAGCGAAGTGGCGCAGCTGCGTCAGGCCAAAGGCATTGCGCCAGAGCAATTGGCGCGAAATGTGGGGGTAAGCCCCGCCTACCTGGCGATGATCGAGTCGGGTGAACGCCAGCCGGATGCGGCGATCCGCCGTGCCCTGGCCTGGCACTTGGGTGTGGCGGGCTGGAGCGAGCCGTCATGAGCCAGGTCAGGATCAGCCGTCAGCATTGGCAAAGCTTGCTGGATGAGCTTGACCTGGCCCGCCGTCAACGGCATTTGCTGACTTACCGCGCGCTGATCGAGCGTTTGCAATTGCCCAGCCCGGCCATGCAGACGCTGACTGCAGCGCTTGAATACCTGGCGGTGCTCGATGCCCGTGCCGAGCAGCCGCTGCGCAGCTCGCTGGTGATCAGCCAGGGCGCCAGCCGCCTGCCGCGTACCGGCTTCTTCGAATGTGTGGAGCGCCTTGGGCGCTTCTCCGGGCCGGTCGACGGCATGGAGGCAGCGTCGTGGCATGCTTCGGAAGTTGTGCGGGTATTCGAGTACGCCTACCCGGAGATTGCCTGACAGGCCGATAGACCTGCCCCGCCAAACTCCCACCAACGCCACACACCGAAAACAGAAGGGGCCGGGCACTTACGTGCCCGGCCCCTTCTGTTTCACATCAGCGCTGACTGATTACTGCTTGGCCACCTTGGTGCTGGCACTCAGGTAGTCGATCAGGATGCGACCGGTCTCGGACAGGTAAGCGTCGTCTTCGGGCTTGGTGTTTTCATCCTCGGTCGGCAGGGCGTCCTCGTCCTCTTTCTTCAGTTCCTTCAGCGGCTCTTCACCCTTGGCCTTGCGGCGGATGTTTTCCAGCGCCAGCTGTTTGGCCTCGATCTCATCGTGGCGGGCACGGCGGTCCTGCTCGTTGAGGCTGACGGTCTTCTCGTTCATCAGCTTCTGGGTCAGTGCCAGGCGGTCACGGATATAGGTGAACTCCGCGTCCTTGTCGCTGCGCGCTTCATGCTGGGCCTTGAGCTGCGCCAGGAAGGGCTTGAACGGGTCGGCCGCCGGCTTGACCACCGGGCGGATGGTGTCCCACGGCATGGCCTCGGGCAGGGCGCTTTCACCGATTTCCTTGGTGTCGATGATCGACGGGTAGTCGATGTCCGGCAGTACGCCCTGATGCTGGGTGCTCTGCCCGGACACCCGGTAGAACTTGGCCAGGGTCAGTTTCAGCTCGCCATGGTTGAGCGGCTGGATGGTTTGCACGGTGCCCTTGCCGAAGGTCTGGCCGCCTATGATCAAGGCGCGGTGGTAATCCTGCATGGCGCCGGCGAAGATTTCCGAGGCCGAGGCCGAGAGGCGGTTGACCAGCAGCACCAAGGGGCCTTTGTAGAAGGCGCCAGGGTTTTCGTCTTCTAGCACGTCAACCCGGCCATCGCTGTTGCGAACCAGCACCGTGGGGCCTTTCTCGATGAACAGGCTGGTCAGCTCGGTGGCTTCTTGCAGGGAACCGCCGCCGTTGTTGCGCAGGTCGATGACCACGCCGTCGACTTTTTCCTTTTGCAGTTCGGTGAGCAGCTTTTTCACGTCGCGCGTGGTGCTCTTGTACTCCGGGTCCCCGGCTCGGTAAGCCTTGAAGTCCAGGTAGAAGGCCGGGATTTCAATGATGCCCAGCTTGTAGTCACGGCCAGCCTGCTTGAGCTTGAGCACCGACTTCTTGGCCGCCTGCTCTTCAAGCTTGACCGCCTCGCGGGTGATCGACACCACTTTGCTGGTCTGGTCGCTCGGGGCATTGCTGGCCGGGATGATCTCCAGGCGCACAACCGAGCCTTTCGGGCCACGGATCAGCTTGACCACTTCGTCCAGGCGCCAGCCGACCACGTCGACCATTTCCTTGTTGCCCTGGGCGACGCCGATGATCTTGTCGGCCGGGGCCACCTGCTTGGTCTTGGCCGCAGGGCCTGCAGGCACCAGGCGCACGATCTTGACCTGGTCGTTGTCGCTCTGCAGCACCGCGCCGATGCCTTCGAGCGACAGGCTCATGTTGATGTCGAAGTTTTCGGCGTTGTCAGGCGACAGGTAGTTGGTGTGCGGGTCGTAGGACTGGGCGAAGGTATTGATGTAGGCCTGGAAGATGTCTTCGGCACGGGTCTGGTCCAGGCGCGACAGCTGGTTCTTGTAACGCTTGGTCAGGGTTTCCTGAATCTGCTTGGGCTCTTTGCCGGCGATCTTCTGGCGCAGCACCTCGTCCTTGACGCGCTTGCGCCACAGGTCGTCCAGCTCGGCCTGGTTCTTCAGCCACGGGGCGTCCTTGCGGTCGATCAGCAAGGTTTCCTTGGCGGTGAAGTCCATCTTGTCGACGCCCTTGTTCAGCTCGGCCAGGGCGAAGTCCAGGCGTTGCTTGACGCGGTCCAGGTAGCGCTTGTAGATGGTGAAGCCCGGGTCGAGGTTGCCGCTTTTGAGGAAGTCGTCGAACTGCCTCTTCCACTTGTCGAACTCGGCGATGTCGGCCGCAGTGAAGTAGCTGCGCGCAGGGTCGAGCAGCTTGATATAGCTGTCGTAGATGATCACCGAGCGGGCGTCATCGAGCGGCGGCTTGCTGTAATGGTGGCGTTTGAGCAACTCAACCACGTTGAGGCTGGCGACGATTTCGTCACGGTCCGGCTGCAGGCTGTCCCATTTGTTGGCGGCCGCCGCATTGCCGCCGAGCGTGAGGCTGCCCAGGCCGATCATCAGGGCCAGGGCGGTGCTTGGGAGGAAATGCTTCATGCTGATTCGACGTGGAGGCAATTGATCACGCATAGTAGGCCGTCTTTTCCGTTGCCGGTTCCATGGAGCCGGACAAATACTGCAAAAAGCCAGGGGCGTGGATACCCCAGGCTCAGTCATGTCAATCAACTATGGAGGCACTGTGAAGGCATTGCAAGGCGAAGACGGACATGTGGAGTGGGTCGAGGCCGAGCGCCCGGCCCTGGATGCCGGCCAGGTACGCATCCGCGTGGCTGCGGCGGGCCTGAACCGGGCCGATCTGTTGCAGATGAAGGGCCTTTATCCGCCACCACCCGGTGCCAGCCCGTACATGGGCCTGGAATGCGCCGGGGTAGTGGAAGAAGTGGGGCCAGGCGCCGACTGGCGGGTAGGCGACCGGGTGTGCGCGCTGCTGGCCAGCGGGGCCATGGCCGAGGAAGTGGTGGTCGATGCCCGCCATGTGCTGCCGGTGCCCGAGGGCCTGAGCCTGCACGAGGCAGCAGCGCTGCCCGAGGTCTACGCCACCGCGTGGCTGAACATTTTCCAGCTCGGTGCGGTGAAGGCCGGCGAGAAGGTGCTGGTACACGCCGGTGCCAGCGGTGTCGGCTCGGCAGCCATTCAGTTGTGCAAGGCGTTCGGCAACCCGGTGTACGTCAGCGTTGGCTCGCAGGACCGCCTGGCGTACTGCCAGGCCCTGGGCGCGACGGGCGGAGTGGTGCGCAACGAAAACCTGGAAGCGCTGGAGGGCATGGGCCCGTTCGACGTGATTCTCGACCCGGTGGGTGCCAGTTACGGGCAGCTCAACCTCAAGTTGCTGGCACGCGATGGGCGCTGGGTGATCATCGGCCTGATGGGCGGGCGCATGGTTGAACTGGACCTGGCGCAGGTGCTGGGCAAGCGCCTGGAAATCACCGGTTCCACCTTGCGCAACCGTGATGACGGGTTCAAGGCCGAGCTGCTGCGTGAGCTGCAGCAGCAGGTGTGGCCGCTGTTCACCGAAAAGCGCTTGTCGCCACAGCTGGTGGACACCTACCCCGTCGAATTCGCCCAGGCAGCGTATGCCGAGCTTGAGAGCAATCAGGTGTCGGGCAAGCTGGTGATGGTGATCGACGCTAGCCTGGCGTGAGATTGCCGGGGCTGCCTTGCAGCCCATCGCAACACAAGGCCGCTCCTACCGTAGGAGCGGCCTTGTGTCGCGAAAGGGGCGCAAAGCGCCCCCATGGCCCTCAAGACCAGCTCAGTATCGGCCAGCCATTCTTTTCGGCATGCTCGCGCAACACCGCATCCGGGTTCACCACATGCGGATGATCCACCTTGAGCAATAACGGCAGGTCGTTGCGCGAATCGGAATAGAAACTCGCCCCCTCCAGGTTTTCCTGCTCCTGGTCCAGCCACTCCAGCAAGCGGGTGATTTTGCCCTCCCGGTAAGTCAGCACCCCATGAGTCCTCCCGGTATACACCCCGTTCACAGCCTCCAGCTCGATCGCCAGGTACTCGTCCACCCCTAACCGCGCCGCAATCGGCCCGACCAGGTGAGTGCCCGAGGCGGAAATGATCAGGATGCGGTCGCCACGCTTGCGATGCTCGGCGATGCAGCGGCAGGCATCACCGAAAATGATCGGCTCGATGACATCCTCCACCCATGGCTCCACCAGGTGCTCGACCTCTTCCAGTGTACGCCCGGCAATCGGCTCCAGGCTGAAGGCCATGTACTCTTCCATCTGCAAGTGGCCTTTGCCGTAGGCCTCCATCAGGGCATGGTCGCGGCGCAGGAACTCCTTGCCGTCGACCCAGCCCAGCCGCGCCATCTGCTCGCTCCATAGCGACGCGCAGTCGCCATGGATCAGGGTTTCATCCAGATCGAAAATTGCCAGTGCCATGCGTTGAATCTCCTTAGGCCACTTCCCGTAGCGCCGTGGGGTCGATCGACAAGGATACCCGCTGGCCGTCCGCGTGCAGGTCGGCCGATGAGCGATTGAGCACATCCACCACCAGCTCCACGTCACGAACCCGTACCCGGTAGCGGATCACATTGCCCAGCAGGCTGTGGCTGCGCACTTCGCCGTCCAGTTCGCCATCGCGGCTCAAGGTGATCGACTCGGGGCGAATCGCCAGGCGGCTGGCTACCGGGCGTTGCAGCAGGCGGCTGGCACTGTCCGGGTCGAGCAGGTTGTAGTTGCCGATGAAGCCGGCGGCAAACAGGTCCACCGGGGCCGTGTACAGGGTTTCGGCGTCGCCGCTCTGCACGATGCGCCCCTGGTTCATCAGGAAGATGCGATCAGACATCGTCAGCGCTTCTTCCTGGTCATGGGTAACGAAGATGGTGGTCAGCCCCAGTTCGCGCTGGATGGCGCGGATCTGCTCGCGCAGGTGCTTGCGAATACGCGCATCCAGCGCCGACAGCGGCTCGTCGAGCAGCAGCAGGCGTGGCCGGGTGACTAGCGAGCGGGCCAGAGCCACCCGCTGGCACTGGCCACCGGACAGCTGGTGCGGGTAACGCCCGGCAAAACTGCCCAGTTCCACCAGTTCCAGCGCCTCGCGCACACGTACCTGAGTGTCACTGGCCTTGACCTTCTGCATGCGCAGGCCAAAGGCGACATTCTGTTCCACGGTCATGTTGGGGAACAGCGCATAGCTCTGGAACACCATGCCGATGCCGCGCTTTTGCGGGCTCAGCGGCACGATGTCCTGGCCGTCGAGCAGGATCTGCCCGCCGTCCACCGGGGTCAGCCCGGCGATGCAGCGCAGCAGGGTGGACTTGCCGCAGCCGGAAGGGCCGAGCAGGGTGACGAACTCGCCGCGTTCGATCTGGCAGTCGATGTTTTCGAACACCGGGGTGCCGCCATAGCGTTTGTGCAGTTTCTGTACGCTGACGAAGCTCATGTCAGGTCTTGTCCTTGTTCAGGCGGTTGGCGACCCAGGTCAGTACCAGCACGAAGGCGAAGTACGAGATCACCAGCGCGCTGTTGAAGTGGCCGCTGCTGTTGCGCATGTTGTTCAGGTACACCTGCAGGGTCTCGTAGCGCGTGCCGACCAGTAGGTTGGCGAACACGAATTCGCCGAACAGGAACGAGAACGACAGCAGCAGCGCCACCATCAGGCCTTTGCGCAGGTTGGGCAGCACCACCAGGAACGCCGCCTGCCAGGTGCTGGCGCCGAGCAGTTGGGCGGCGTCCATCAGGTCGCGCAGGTTGATCGCCTGCAAGTTGTTGGTGATCGCCCGGTACATGAACGGCAGGGCGATGGTGAAGTAGCAGCCGATCAGGATCCACGGCGTGCCGACCATGGCCATCGGCCCGCTGCCGTACAGCTGCAGCAGGCCCACCGAGGACACCACCGGCGGTACCGCGAACGGTAGCAGGATGAGGATGTTCATCAGTGCGTCGAGCCTGGGGAAGTGGTAGTGCACCACGAACAGCAGTGGCAGGATCAGCACCACCGACAGCAGCAGCGCGCCCACGCACACCAGCAGCGACTGGCCGAAGGCCGCCAGAAACCGCGGCTCGCCCCACAGCGCCACGTACCACTTGAAGGTCAGGCCGCTGGGCAGCAGGCTGGCTGACCAGCTGGTGGCCAGCGAGTAGAGCAGGGTGCCGGCCAGTGGTAGCAGCAGAATGAGAAACAGCAGGTACACCACGGCGCGGTGATAGAGGCTGCCGGCGCTCGGCCTGGTTGAGCGGTTAGCGTGCATGGTAGCTCCGTTTCAGCAGCCATTGATGGACGACCGTGACCACCGTCATCAAGCCCACCAGCACCATGGCCAGCGCGCTGGCCAGGTTGGGGTCCAGGCTGATGTCACCGGCCACCAGGCCGGCGATGCGGATTGGCAGCACGTTGAAGTTGCCGGTGGTCAGCGCATACACCGTGGCATACGCGCCCAGGGCATTGGCCAGCAGAATGACGAAGGTACCGAGCAGGGCCGGGGTCAGCACTGGCAGGCCGATGTGCCGCCAGTATTGCCAGTGGCTGGCGCCCAGCAACGCGGCCGATTCGCGCCAGTCCTCGCGCAGGGCATCGAAGGCCGGGTAGAGCAGCAGTACGCCCAGGGGGATCTGGAAGTAGGTGTAGACCAGGATCAGGCCGCTTTTGGAGTAGATGCTGAAGTCTTCCAGCAGGCCAACCTGCTTGAGCAGCAGGGTCAGCGCCCCGTTGAAACCAAGCAGGATGATGAACGCGAAGGCCAGCGGCACGCCGGCGAAATTGCTGGTCATGTTGGCGAAAGCGCTGACGAAGTCGCGCAGGCGCGAATCCACCTGGCGCAGCGAGTAAGCACCGAGGGTGGCGATGATGATGCCGAACAGGCTCGACCAGAAGCTGATTTCCAGGCTGCGTTGCAGCGCCTGCAGGTAGAACTTCGAGGCGAACACCTTGCTGAAGTTGGCCAGCCCCCAGCCTGCTTCCGACTGCACGCTGTTGATGGCCACCCAGGCCAGCGGGGCGATCTGGAAGATGACGAAGAACACAGCGAACGGCAGCAGGCAGAGCAGGGCCAGGTAGCGCCCGCGGGCGCCGGCATTCACTTGAGCAGCTCCCGGCAGACGGTCTTGTCGTGGGCAACGCCCAGCAACTCGCAGATGGTGCCACACAGCTCGGTTTGCAGCGGCTTGGCGGCCGGGTCGAGGCTGAAGGCGTCGCCAAACACGAACAGCGGCACTTCGCGCTCTTCGGCCAGCAGGCCGTTGTGCGAGCGGTCGTTGTTCATGCCGTGGTCGGCGGTGACCAGTACCTGGTAGCCCTCTTCGAGCCAGTGCGGCAGGTAGTCGGCCAAGAGGATGTCGGCGCTGCGCGCAGCGTTGCGGTACTGGCTGCTGTCCAGGCCGTGGCGGTGGCCGGTGTCGTCGATGCTCATCGGGTGCACCAGCAAAAAGTTCGGCGCATGGCGGCGGCGCAGGTACTCGGCGTCGGCCAGCAGGTGCGAGTCGGGGTAGCGGTCGTCCCAATAGAACAGGCCATGCTGGATCGGCAGCTTCGGCGCGTGGGTATGGCGGTCGCGCTGCGGGTCGAAGGGCGAGCGGTTGTACAGCTCGCTCATCCAGTGATAAGCCGCCGCCGCAGTGCCCAGGTTGGCCTCGCGGGCGTAGTGGAACACGCTGCGCTGGTTGGACAGGCGGTTGACGTTGTTGTGCACGATGCCGCTGTCGATCGGCGCCACGCCGGTGAGGATGCACTCGTACAGCGGCCGGGACAGCGACGGCAGCTCGCATTCCACGCGGTACAGCGCGGCACGGTCGGCTTCGACGTAAGCGTGCAGGTGGCCCATGGCGTGATGGGCCACCTGGTGGTTGAGGCCGTCGAGCAGGACCAGGATGACATTGTGTTGCATGGTGGCTCCCAGTGGAGCTGCAAGCTTCAAGCTACAAGCTGCAAGAACGAGCCGGCATGTCGATCACCTGCTTGCACTTGTAGCTTGCAGCTTGCAGCTTGAAGCTTCTTCATTCCATCTCGATGATGACTTGCTCCTGCCACATCTGCGGCAGCTTTTTCGAGGTCGCTTCCCACACTTCGGGTTTCTTGATCGGCTGCGCAGCGCCGTACTGCTCGTTAGGCAGCAGCTTGGCCTGCACGTCCGCGGGCAGTTTCAGGTGCTCGGCGCGGATCGGCCGGGCATGCCCCTTGGCCAGGTTGATCTGCCCGGCATCGCTGAAGATGTACTCACGCGCAAGCTTGGCTGCATTGGGGTTTTTGGCGTATTTGTTGATGATGGTGGTGTAGCCGGAGATGACCGACCCGTCCGAGGGGATCAGCACTTCGAAGCGTTTCGGGTCGATCTGGTCGCGGTAGCTCAGGCCGTTGAAGTCCCACACAACGCCCACTTCGACCTCGCCTTTTTCCAGGGTCTGTATGGTCGGGTTGGCCAGCGACAGGCGCTTCTGTTGGGCCAGCTTGGTGAACAGCTGAAGGCCCGGGGCGACGTTGCTCTCATCGCCCTTGTAGGCGATGGCTGCGGCCAGCACGCCGTTGGCGGCCTGGGCGGCAGTACTGACATCGCCGATGGCGACCTTGTACTTGCCTTTTTCCAGGTCGTGCCAGGTTTTAGGGCGTTCTTCTTCCTTCACCAGGTCCTTGTTGATGATGAAGGCGATGGTGCCGGTATAGGCCAGCGCCCAGTGACCATCCTTGTCCTTGGCCCAGCCCGGTACCTGGTCCCAGGTGCTCGGTTTGTACGGCTGGCTCACGCCCTTGGCCACGGCAATCGGGCCGAAGGCGGCACCGACGTCACCGATATCGGCGCTGGCGTTGTCCTTCTCGGCATCGAACTTGGCGATTTCCTGGGCCGAGCTCATGTCGGTGTCGGTGTGCTTGAGGCCGTACTTGCTGGCCAGGTCTTCCCAGGTACCTTTCCAGTTGGCCCAGGCATCGGGCATGCCCACGCTGTTGATCGTGCCTTCTTTGCGGGCAGCGTCTTCCAGGGCCTTGAGGTCGGTGCCGGCGGCCATGGCCGAGGTACACAGGGCCATGGCCGAGCCGAGCAGTGACGCCATGAACAACTTTTTCATCCGAAGCTCCTTTGGGTGGGTGCCTTGCGCGATCGTTGTTATGAGTGAAGCCTTGCTTGGCTAACCTTTGGTCTAGGTCAGCAAACCTTGCGCCAAGGTAGGCCGGTTGCGTGACAATTTGATGTAAGGGAAGGGTTGAACCAGGTGCTGCCGCCTCCTGCGAATACAGCGTAGACCAGATCGCAAGCCCCGATTCATAAGGCTTGGCCCGAATCTGGCAGTGCTCTGATGAAGCGTGTACAGCTGCTTTGTCACAGCATGTTCATCAGCCCTGCCTAGGCTTGCACTATTCTCCAAGTGCCCTGTTCTGGGGCTGGACTAGTCCAGATAGGTAACCCTTGATGCAGTCGACGCCACCGCGTGCGGTAACAGCCATCTGCCATGCCTTGCAGGAGCAGATCGAGCACGGCCTGCTGGCGCCGGGCGGCAAGCTGCCGGCCGAGCGCAAACTCAGCGAGGTGTTCGATACCACGCGTATCACCCTGCGCGAGGCGCTGGTGCAGCTGGAAGCCCAAGGGCTGATCTACCGCGAAGAGCGGCGCGGCTGGTTCGTTGCCCCCGAGCGGCTGACCTACGACCTGATCGAGCGTAGCCACTTTCACGCGATGGTGCGGGACCAGGGGCGGGTGGCCAGTACCGAACTGCTTTCGGCCCGGTTGCAGCCGGCATCGGCGGCCATTTGCGCGCGTCTGCACCTGCCGGCGCTATCCAGCGTGATACGCATCTGCCGGTTGCGGCGTATCGATGGGCGGGCGGTGCTGTATGCCGAGCATTACCTCAACCCGCGTTACTTCCCCGACATCCTCGAACATGACCTGGCGCAGTCGCTGACCGAGATTTATGGGCGGGTCTACGGCATCCGCTACGGGCAGGTGTGCTTTGAAATCCTGCCCACGGCGTTACCCGTGGCTGCGGCCGCAGCCTTGAAGGTATCCACCGGCAGCCCGGGGCTGCATATCACCCGGGTCAACAGTGACCAGCATGGGCACCTGATCGACTGTGACCTTGAGTATTGGCGCCATGATGCGATCCGCATCCGCGCCCAGGCCGGATAGCGGCTGCTGGCGATGGGCTTAATCGGTGGTCCCGCCGGCCTCTGCCATCGCGCCGCCACCCGCCGTCACCACCTGTACCGACAAGCGTGGCATCGCCAGGTCCAGCCCGGCAGCATCCAGCTGGCGCTTCAAGGCCAGGTTGAACGCCCGCGACACTTCCCATTGCTTGATGGGTGCGGTCTTGAAGCGCGCCCGCAGAATCGCCGAACCAGACTCGAAACTTTCCACCCCTTGCAGCTCAAGGGGTGACCAGATATTGCGGCGCATCAGTGGATCGTTGCGCAGTTTCTGCCCCACTTCGCGGATCAGCGTGATGGCCTGGTCGATGTTCATGCTGTGCGGGATGGCCACACGGAAGATCGCATAGCCGAACTCGCGCGAGTAATTCTTGATGCTCTTGATCTCGCTGAACGGGATGGTGTGCACGATGCCATCGATGTCGCGTAGGCGCACGGTGCGGATGGTCAGGCCTTCGACGGTGCCCAGGTGGCCACCCACATCGACATAGTCGTCGATGGCCAGGGAGTCTTCGATGATGATGAACAGGCCCGTGATCAGGTCGGCCACCAGCGACTGCGCGCCAAAACCGATGGCCAGGCCGATCACCCCGGCACCGGCCAGCAGCGGCGTGACGTTCATGCCCATGTTGGCCAGGGCGACGATCAGCGCAATGATGAAAATCACCACGAACATCACGTTGCGGATCAGCGGCATCATGGTTTGCGCGCGGGCGTTGGCCAGGCCCCGGCGTGAACGCACCAGGGCGTGGTGCACGGCCGTGTCGGCCAGTATCCACACCAGCCAGGCGACAATCAGCGTGCCGGCCAGGCCCAGCAGACGCAGGCTGACTTCATGGCCCTCACCTTCGGCGAAGCTGATCATCGACTGGCCCCAAACGCGCAGCCCCAGCTCGATGAACACCAGCCAGATGAACAGGTGCACCAGCACATAACCGAAGTTGCGCAGCCGCTCTGTGTATACCGCCTGACGCTTGTTGGCGCGCTTGGGGTTGGCGGCGTGGCGGCGCACCAGGCCATTGAGCACCATGCACACCACCACCAGCACCGTGCACATCAGTGACTGGCGCAGCGCGGTGCTGGTGTCGCCGGCCGACACGAAGGTGGCGAACAGCGAGATCGCCACCAGGATCATCGCCGGTATGTACCAGAAGCTGCCAAGGATTTCGATGGTGTCGCTCAGGGTGCGCCGGGTCAGGCGCCGCGACAGTGGCTGGTTGCGGATCAGGTGGGCGATCGGGCGGCGGAAACGCAGGATGAACAGCCCCGTGCACAGCGCGGCGATCACATTGGCCAGGGTGGCCAGGGCGTGCGCCAGGTGTGTACCAAGGGCGACGGTCAGGCGCGGGTCGCTCATCGCTTCGCCAAAGGCGGCGAAGCTGCCGATCAGCCACAGCGGCCGAAATGCCTGGTGGCGCAGGATGTGCAGCGCGCGGTGGCGGTGCGGGCCGTCGAGCAGCGAGAAGGCGATCACGCAGATGGCCGAAAAGCAGGTGCCTACCACCAGCGCATAGGCCAGCACCATGGCCATGGACTTGCCGAGCGAGGAGGGCAGGGCAAAGCTCAGGTACACCGTGAACACCAGCGCCACCAGCCACGGCCCCAGCTTGCGCAGGGCGAAGCGCACCAGGTCCCAGGTGCGCGGGTGCTGTGGCAACTCCTCGGTCAGGCCGAAGCGCACACGCACCCGGTGGCCGATCCAGTTGAATGCATAGGCCAGCAGGCTCCACACGGCGATGATCGCGGCAAAGCCGAACAGGATCGCCGGCCACTGGTGCACGGGCACCACCAGTTCAGCCAGCTCCGCCTGGGCCTGGTCGATTTCCAGCGCCCACCGCTGGAACGGGCTGGCGTCGCCGCTGAACTGCTTCTCGAAATCATGCAGCGCACCGCCGATCAGGCCCAGCACGCCCTGCTCTACGGTGGGTTGCGACTGCTTGGTGGCATCGCGCAGCTTCTTCAGGTCGGCCAGCAGCTTGGCGCGTTGCTGGTCGTTCTCCAGGTTCTTGATCACCTCGTCCAGCGATTTGCCCAAAGGCTCGGTGGCTTCTGGCTGGGCCGGCGCACTGGAGCCAAGCAGGCCAGGCAGGCCGGCGGCCTGTACCGGGGAGATGAACAGAAACAGCAGCAGGGCAAGGCAACGCAGGAGGGCTGGCACCGGGAAATCTACCTCAGGTCAAACGATTGGCCGAGTGTAGAGGTTTATGTGGGGAGTTTCTCCAGGATCTTCCAGCAGGTGAGGCCGAAGATGCCCAAGGTGCCGATCCACATCATCAGCACACCGACGTCGCGCTCACGCAGGCTGAAGCCGATGGTCAGCAGCATCAGGAAACCGAACACGGGGACGAACAGGGACAGGAAAGGGGACATGACGGGCGATCCTTCTGCACGTGCGGGGGGGGATGCTTTAAGCATAGTGGCTAGCTGGCGAAGCGGAATGACTTGTATCACATAATGTTTAATCGGTGGGGTTAAAGGTTCATATTTCCTACGCATCTATCAGACCAGTTTCCTACACAGGAATGCATCCCTTGGCCGATATAAGATTCACCACGGTGTGTGGGGATTTTTAGAAGGTTCGACGATGAGTGCAAAATCAGTACGCAACAGTTTATCGTTGTTGGCGGTGGCAGGGTTGAGCATTACTGCCCATGCCGAGAATAACTTGGCAACGGTGATTGTCGATAATAAAACAAGTGCCGCAGCCAGTTACACCTATGAGCACATGTCAGGTACGTCACAGCCGGTCATGGGTGAAGTGAATGCCCGCCAGAACAGAGTGTTTTTAGTTACAAGCTTTGCTGATTCAATTTCGGGCATGCGCTTTGTGTACGCATCCGGTAGTAAAAAGTGTCGTTTCTCCGTATCGCATACTGCGCCACCACCACGCTATATACCCACCTGGAAAAAGGATGCTGTTTCGATCGGGTCATCGCGCGCAACTTGTACGGTGAAGATGGAAAGGATAGGAACGCAAATGCCTTATCACTACACGGTGAGGTTCACTATTCAATGAACCTCGCGGGGCGCCAGTGAAGGTGCCCCTCGATGAGCACCGAGGAACGCCCATGAAAATTTTCAGCGTTAATGCCACGCCTGTCGTACGCCAGGAAAACGTTCTGCTACCGCCCACAAAGTCGGAGGAGGGTACTGCACAACCAGGGTGCAAGGTGAGTTTGTCTGATGAGGCCCTTAACGACGCCAGAAACAAGGACGAGGTTCGAGCACTTCATGCACGGATCTATGGAACACCGTCGCTCGGGGATCGAATCAGTTATAGCTATCGAACACGGGGAGAAGAAAAATTCAAGAATGAACCGCCTCCAGAAAATTACACGCCTGAACAGGCTGAACGCCACCGGCAAGCCCTGGATTATCTGGTAGGTATCGAAAAACTCTCAGGGGTGGAGACTCAGTTTGAGGAAAACCCGTTTTGGGGGTTGGACCGCGCTCATCTAGTGGCAATCGAGCAGGATGAAAACAGTTATACCGAAGTGGAACGTTATGCGGCAGCTAGAGCAAAAACAGCATTGGACAATATTTTCTTCACACGTCTCAGCGACCATGCCTATAACACAGGCGACCTAAGACCCGTGTTCAAGGGATATCTTGAGTATCTGGATAACTTGACCGACGTCGAACGCCTCAATTTTCCAGCCGATGAACGTGAACGGGTAGCCGGTCTTTTAGCTCGTGCGCAAAGCGAATCTGGCAGCCTCCCCGAAGGCTTCTCCCTCTGGCAATACATGAACTGGGCCCCTGAAGGCCGCCTCGACCTCGAAGCGCTGCTGAACCCCGCGCCTTAGTCGGCAACGCCCGCCCCCACTGAAGGGGCGGGCACTGCCGGCGGTCAGGGCAGTTCGCGGCTGCGGTAGAACGCGGTCAACACCTTCACCAGGTGCGCCAGATCCTGGCTGCCGCACAGTTCACGTATCGAGTGCATGGCAAAGGTCGGCAGGCCGATATCGACCGTGCGCACGCCCAGATGGCTGGCAGTGATCGGGCCGATGGTCGAGCCGCAGCCCATGTCGCTGCGCACCACGAAGCTCTGCACCGGCACTTCTTCGGCCATGCACAGGTGGCGGAAGAAGCCGGCAGTTTCGCTGTTGGTAGCGTAGCGCTGGTTGTTGTTGACCTTTATCACCGGCCCGGCGTTGAGCTTGGGCCCGTGGTTGCCGTCATGCTTGTCGGCGTAGTTGGGGTGCACGCCGTGGGCATTGTCGGCCGAGACCATCAGCGAGCGCTGGATGGTACGCACGTAAGTGTCGCCGTCCGGCAGCAGGCGCTGCAGGGTCTGCTCGAGCATCGGGCCGTCGGCGCCGCAGGCCGAGCAGCTGCCGACTTCTTCGTGGTCGTTGCACACCAGCACGCAGGTTTCGTCACTGTCAGCGGCCAGCAGCGCCTGCAGGCCGGCGTAGCACGACAGCAGGTTGTCCAGGCGCGCCCCGGCGATGAAGTCACCGTTCAGGCCGATCAGTGCAGCGTCCTGGGTATCGTAGAAGCTCAGCTCGTAGTCCAGCACCACGTCGGCGTTGAGCTGGTGTTCACGGGCAAGCTGCTCGGTGAGCAGGGCGCGGAAGTCGATGCGCTCGTCGCCGGCCACCTGGGCCAGGATTGGTGGCAGTTCGTTCTGCGGGTTGATCTGCCAGCCTTCGTTGGCAGTGCGGTTGAGGTGGATCGCCAGGTTGGGAATGATGGCGATCGGCAGCTTGAAGTCGATCAGCTGGCTTTCGACCTTGCCATCACGCCGGAAGGTCACGCGGCCGGCCAGCGACAGGTCACGGTCGAACCACGGCGCCAGCAGGGCGCCGCCGTACACTTCCACACCCAACTGCAGGAACCCTTGGCGCTGCAGCTCAGGCTGCGGCTTGACCCGCAGGCACGGGCTGTCGGTGTGCGCACCGACCATGCGAATGCCACCCAGCAGCGGCGCTTGCTTGCCCAGGTTGATGGCGATGATCGAAGAATCGTTGCGGGTGACGTAGTAGCGGCCGCCAGGCACCGTGGCCCAACTGTCACGCTCGTCCAGGCGCTGGTAGCCGGCCGCCTCGAGGCGCAGGGCCAGGCTGGCGGTGGCGTGGAAGGGCGTAGGGGAGGCCTTGAGAAAATCGATCAGGCCGGTGTTCAGTGCTTCGCGCATAACTCACTCCAATTCGAGCTTCAAGCCGCAAGCTGCAAGCTTCAAGCAAGAGCAGGCCGCGGAGCAAGCTGCAACGCGATCTGTTCTGGCTTTTCTTGCAGCTTGTCGCTTGAAGCTTGCAGCTTAAAAAGGTGCAGGGCACTCGAACTTCAGCCGCTCACCGGAAACCGGGTGGGTGAAGCTCAACATGGCCGCATGCAGGCACAACCGCTCATGTGCCGCCAGCGCCTCGGGGTTGGCATACAAACGGTCACCGAGCAGCGGGTGCCCGATCGACAGCATGTGCACGCGCAACTGGTGCGAACGGCCGGTGATCGGCGTCAGCTCCACCCGGCAGTGGTCGCCGCAACGCTCGAGGATGCGCCAGAAGGTCAGGGCGTGTTTGCCTTGCTCATGGTCCACCACATGGCGGGGCTTGGTGGGCGGGTCGTAGCGCAGGGGCAAATCGATGCTGCCGCTGTCCAGCGCCGGTTGGCCCCAGCACAGTGCGGTGTAGGCCTTCTCGGTCTCGCGGTCGTGGAACTGGCGCGACAGCTCGCGGTGGCTGTCGGCATCGCGGGCCAGCAGGATGATGCCGGAGGTTTCCCAGTCCAGGCGGTGGACGATCAGCGCATCCGGGTAGCCGTTTTCCTGCAGGCGGGTGATCAGGCAGTCCTTGTTGTCATCGGCGCGGCCTGGCACCGACAGCAGCAGGGTCGGCTTGTTGACCACCAGGATGGCGGCGTCTTCATGAAGGATCTGGACGTTCGACAGCGGCATTGCGGGTTCTCGGTCAAATCGGGGAAAACCATTGGGGCCGCGTTGCGGCCCGTTCGCGACACAAGGCCGCTCTTTGTAGGAGCGGCCTTGTGTCGCGAACGGGCTGCAAAGCAGCCCCAATGATCAAGCCCGTTCGCTGTATCAGCGATCGGGCAAGGTGATGTTCAGCTCCAGAATCGAGCAACTGCCCTGGTTTTCCAGTTCGATGTGCACATCATCGCTGCCGATGTTCACATACTTGCGGATCACCTCGAGCAGCTCTTTTTGCAGGGCCGGCAGGTAGTCCGGTTCGCTGCGCTGGCCGCGCTCATGCGCCACGATGATCTGTAGACGCTCTTTCGCCACCGACGCGCTGCTCTGTTTCTGTCTGCCACGAAAGAAGTCAAAAAGGTTCATGGTTTATTTGCTCCCGAAAATGCGCTCGAAGAATCCCTTCTTCTGTACATCGATGAAGCGCATCGGCTTCTCTTTGCCCAGCAGGCGGTCGACCGCGTCGCTGTAGGCCTGGCCAGCATCGCTCTGATCATCGAGAATGACCGGGATACCTTGGTTGGACGCCTTGAGTACCGCCTGCGACTCCGGGATCACACCCTTGAGCTTGATCGACAGGATCTCTTCCACGTCGGCCACGCTCAGCATTTCGCCCTTGACGACACGCTCGGGGTGGTAACGGGTGATCAGCAGGTGCTCCTTGATCGGCTCTTCGCCGTTTTCAGAGCGGCGCGACTTGCTCGACAGGATGCCCAGCATACGGTCGGAGTCACGTACCGAAGACACTTCAGGGTTGGTCACGACGATGGCTTCGTCGGCGAAGTACATGGCCAGGTGCGCGCCTTTCTCGATACCCGCCGGCGAGTCGCAGATGACGTACTCGAACTGTGCTTTGAGGTCCATCAGTACCTTTTCGACGCCTTCCTGGGTCAGTGCGTCCTTGTCGCGGGTCTGGCTGGCGGCAAGTACGTACAGGTTCTCAAGGCGCTTGTCCTTGATCAGGGCCTGCTGCAGGTTGGCTTCGCCGTTGACCACGTTGACGAAGTCGTAAACCACGCGGCGCTCGCAGCCCATGATCAGGTCGAGGTTACGCAGGCCCACGTCGAAGTCGACGATGACCGTCTTGTGGCCGCGCAGTGCGAGGCCGGTGCCGATGGCGGCGCTGGTGGTGGTCTTGCCCACACCCCCCTTGCCGGAAGTAACGACGAGAATCTTGGCCAAGGTGTTTCACCCCTAAATAAGTCGGGACAGGCGTCCCAGCAAAATGCAAAAAAACGGCAACAGGTAAAAAAGTTGCTCTAAAAATGACGGCAAGTATCCGTTAAAGACGGGTGATGTTCAACACGTCACCGGACAGGCTGACTTGCACGCCGCCGCCCCACAGCGGGTCGCGGCGCAGGTCCTCGCAGACCTTGTACTGGCCAGCGATGGAGACCATTTCGGCGGTCATCTGCTGGCAGAAGATACGGGCCTTGGTGTTGCCTTTGATGCCGGCCAGGGCGCGGCCGCGCATGGCGCCGTACACATGGATGTTGCCATCGGCCAGAAGTTCCGCACCCGGGCTCACAGACCCTGTGACCACCAGGTCGCCACCCTGAGCATAGATCTGCTGGCCGCCACGTACAGGCGAAGTGATGATCCGGGTCGGGCGGCTTTCCGGCTCTGCAGCGGGCGCCGGCGCCGGCTCGGGCTTTTTCACTTCCGGCTCCGGCTCCAGCGGCCGCTCACGGGCGCCGGAGGGCGGCAATACCGGCAGGTCGATGGCGATCGCGGCAGCGATGTCCTCGATGCGGTTTGCACGGATCGCCAGGGTTCGCAAGCCGTGGTGACGGCAGATGCGCATCAGCCCGGGCAGGTCGATCGCCCCTTCGTCGGCCGGCAGCTTGTCCAGCGCCAGCACCAACGGTGTGTTGCTGAAAAAATTGGGGGCTTGGGCCACTTTCGCCGCCAGCTGGCGGTCGAGGGCTTCAAGGTCGTTGCGCCCCAGCTCCAGCACAGTGATGGCGAGCATGCTGCCCTTGAGCTGGAACACGGAGGCGGTGTCGGGTGTGTGGTTTGGGCTCATGGTCTGCATAGACGGCTTGTTGCGGAAAAAGTGCCCTGACTTATAACGATAAGACCGGTTGGCCGCAACCGGCGCCGATCCGATGTAGAATGCTCGGCCTTTGACTTACCGGAAGCTTCAATGGAACGCCCGCGTTTTCGTCCCTATTTCCTTCACCCCAGGTTCTGGGGCCTGTGGCTGGGCCTGGGCCTGCTGTGGCTGGTGGTGCAGTTGCCCTACCGCGCCCTGTTGTGGCTTGGCGCTGCCCTGGGCGCGCTGATGTACCGGGTGGCCGGTGAGCGCCGACGCATCGCTGCACGCAACCTGGAACTGTGTTTCCCCCAGATGTCCGTCGACGAACGGCGCCGTTTGTTGAAGGCGAATTTCGCCTCCACCGGCATCGCCTTCTTCGAAATGGCCATGAGCTGGTGGTGGCCCAAGGCCAGGCTGGCGCGCCTGGCGCACATCGAGGGCCTCGAGCACCTGCAAGCCGCGCAGCAGGCCGGGCAGGGCGCGATCCTCATGGCCGTGCATTTCACCACCCTGGAGATCGGCGCCGCGTTGCTGGGCCAGGTGCACACCATCGACGGCATGTACCGCGAGCATGGCAACCCGCTGTTCGACTTCATCCAGCGCAGCGGCCGTGAGCGCCACAACCTCGATTCGCTGGCGGTGGAGCGTGAAGACGTGCGCGGCATGCTCAAGCTGCTGCGTGCCGGCCGCGCCATCTGGTATGCACCCGACCAGGACTACGGCGCCAAGCAGAGCCTGTTCGTGCCGTTGTTCGGCATCCAGGCGGCGACGGTTACCGCCACCACCAAGTTCGCCCGCCTGGGCAAGGCGCAGGTCATTCCCTTCACCCAGAAGCGCCTGGAGGATGGCAGTGGCTATCGCCTGGTGATCCACCCGCCGCTGGAAGGCTTCCCCGGTGAAAGCGAAGAGGCCGATTGCCTGCGCATCAACCAGTGGATCGAAGGCGTGTTGCGCGAGTGCCCGGAGCAATACCTGTGGGCGCACCGGCGCTTCAAGTCGCGGCCTGAAGGTGCGCCGCGGCTGTATGACAAGAAAAAGCGCTGATCATGTGGGCGCCGGCCTGCCGGCGATGAGGCCAGCACTGGCGGTAAGAGATCCAGGGAGCAAGACATGGCCCCACCCCCGACTACCGGCCTGATCCTCTCTGGCGGCGGCGCCCGCGCTGCCTACCAGGTCGGCGTTCTGGCCGGCATCGCCGAGCTGCTGCCTGCCGGCGCAGCCAACCCCTTCCCGGTGATCGTCGGTACCTCGGCCGGCGCCATCAATGCCGTGACCCTGGCCAGTGGCGCAATGCGCTTCAGCGAGGCAGTGCAAAGGCTCACCGCCTTCTGGCAGAACCTGGGCAGCCACCTGGTGTTGCGCAGCGACTGGCCCGGTGTAATCCGCCAGGCCAGCCGCTTTGTCGGCCACAACCTGCTGGGGCTGGGTGGCCAGGCACCGGTTGCCCTGCTCGACAGCAGCCCGCTGCGTGGCCTGTTGCAGTCGCACATCGACCTCGATGGCATTACCCATGCCCTGGCCAGCGAGCAGCTGCGCGCGGTGGCGGTAACCGCATTCGGCTACGAGTCTGGCCAGGCGGTGACCTTCTACCAAGGCCGCGGCACCATCGACGCCTGGCTGCGCCACCGCCGGCTCGGTGTGCCCACGCCCTTGACCGTTGACCACCTGCTGGCCAGCTCGGCCATCCCGCTGCTGTTCGCCCCGGTGCGGCTCGGCGATGAGTACTACGGCGACGGCGCGGTTCGCCAGTCGGCGCCGATCAGCCCGGCCCTGCACCTGGGTGCCAGCCGCGTGCTGGTGGTCGGCGTCAGCGGCAACCCGCAGCGGCCAGCGCCGCCGCTGCCGACCCAGCGCGTGTTCAGTGGCCATCAGCCAAGCCTGGCGCAGATCGCTGGGCACATGCTCAACAGCACGTTCATCGACAGCCTGGAAGGCGATATCGAGCTGTTACAGCGTTTGAACCACCTCAGCCGCCTGCTGCCCGCCCACCTGGATGCGCCACGCCTGGGCCTGGCGCCGATCGAGGTGCTGGTGGTGGCGCCCAGCCAGCCGCTGGACGAAATTGCCGCACGGCATCGGCGCGAGCTGCCGGCAGCGCTGCGCTTGTTCCTGCGCGGGCCGGGGGCGACGCGGACCAGCGGGGCGGGGGTGTTGAGCTACTTGCTGTTCGAAGCCAGCTATTGCAGCGAGCTGATCGAGCTGGGGCGGCGGGATGCGCTGGCCAAGCGGCGGGAGCTGGAGCAGTTTCTGGGGGTGTAATCGAACCTACGCGGCGCGTAGGAGCGGCCTTGTGTCGCGAAAGGGCCGCAAAGCGGCCCCATCGATAGTTGCAGCGCCGCTGAAAACCTGGGGCCGCTGTGCGGCCCTTTCGCGACACGAGGCCGCTCCTACAGCGGTTGTGCAGGCAGTAAATTATTCGGCAATCTGCAGCTTGCGCGACTGGGTGTACACATACCGAACCTTCTCGTACTCGAACGGCGAGTTGAGCTGGCCGTAGCGGAATTTGGTGGTGTAGCGCTTGTCCACCGCGCGCAGCAGGAAGATTTCCGGATGATCGGTGCTGACCTCGGCCATGTTCAGGTAATTGATCGCCTGTTCGCCAGCGTAATCCACCACCACCCCGGTGGTATCGCGCAGGTTGGACGGCCCAAGCACCGGCAGCATGATGTATGGCCCATCTGGTACGCCATAGAACCCCAGCGTCTGGCCAAAATCCTCGCTCTGGCGCGGCAGGCCCATCTTGGTCGCCGGGTCCCATAGCCCACCCACACCGATGATGGTATTGAACATCAGCCGTGCGGTGATCTCTGCCGAACGCTTGGCCTTGAGCTGCAGCACACTGTTGAACAGGTTCGGCACATCGCCCAGGTTATTGAAGAAATTGCTCACCCCGGTACGCACGAACCTGGGCGTCACGTACTGGTAGCCATCCACCAGCGGCAGCAGCACCCACTGGTCCAGGCGGTAGTTGAAGTGGTAGATGCGCCGGTTCAGCGACTCCAGCGGGTCGTATATGTTGAGCGCCGCCAGGGTGGAGCGCTCGAATTCGCGCTGGTCCAGGCCTGGGTTGAATTTCAGCTCGCGCAGCGGGTCGGTGAAGCCGTCGGCTTCGGGGGCCAAGGGTTCGGCGGTTACTTGAGGATCGGACTCGATCACGCTGGTGCGCGGCGCGGTTTCCGCGGCCAGGGCATTGCCGGCAACCAGCAGGGCGGTGGCGAAGAGGAATTTGTTAACCACGGAAGAACTCCAGCATGGCGTCGCTGTTGACGCGGTAGTTGAGGTTGCCGCAATGGCCGCCATGGGGGTACAGGGTCAGGCGCTCGCCGAACACCTTGCGCAGGAAGCCGATATCGCCCGGGCCGAGGATGACATCATCGGCATTGTGCATCACGGCGATTTTCGGGCTGTCGCGCAGGTAGTCCTCCAGCGCGTACAGGCTCACCTGGTTGACCAGTTGCAGGATGCTGTTGCCGTCGGTGCGGGCGCGCCACATCGGGATCACCTGCTCGGTCATGTAACAGTCGAAGTCGCACTGCAGGGCACGCTTGAAGAACGGCGTAAGGCTGCTGCCCTCGGTGATCGGGTACTTCGGCGGGATGATCAGGCCACGGCGGTTGATCAGGTCCGACGTGAAGGCGATGTCGGCCGCCGAGAAGCGGAACGAGGTGCCGATCAGCATCGCCATCTGTTCGTTGGACAGGTGCTGGCGCGACTGCTGGAAGTCATACAGCAGCGCCTCGTTGAGGTCGATGTAGCCCTTGTCCTGGAAATAGCGGGTGAGCTTTTCCAGCATCAGCTCATAGAACGTGGTGCTGCGGTCGATGCCTTTGACCTGGGTCTGCACCAGTTTGTCGAGGTTGTTGATCGAGGTGTACAGGTTGACCGGCGGGTTGAGCAGCAGCACACGCTTGAAGTTGAAGCTGCGGCGGGTTTCATCCAGGTGGCTGACGAACGCCGCGTCCAGCGCGCCCAGGCTGTAGCCGGTGAGGTAGTACTCGCTGATCGGCAGGCGCGGGTGCTGGGCACGTACGGCTTGCATCACCCGGTACATGTCTTCGGCGTCTTCCCGGCTGATGCCCGGGGTGGCGAAGCGCGAGGCGGCGCTCATGAAGTCGTAGCTGGTCGGCGACGACAGCTGAACCACATGGTAACCGGCCTGGTAGAACAGTTTTTTCAGGTATTCGTTGATGGTGCTCGAATACGGCGCGCCTGTGCCGGCGATGATGAAGATCAGCGGCGCTTCATGGTCCTGGCGAGCCAGGCGGTACTTGAGCTTTTTCACTGCCCAGAAATTGTCGGGCAGGGTGAATTCACGCTCCGGGCGCAAATTGAGGCTGTAGTCGCTCTGGTCGATCTCGTCGTCGCTGGGCAGCGTTGGGCGCTGGTCGGGCGGCGTCGTGGCGATCGTCGCCTCGAACGGGTTGGTCAAGGGGAAGCCGTAGGTTGCGGCGTCGATGTCGCGCGCAGAAGCGGCCACAGCCATGAGCAGGCCGCCAAGAAGGGCGGCTAGGCGCCAATATCGAAGCATGTAATCCCCCAGAAAGAACGCGAGCAAGGTACTGCGCTACGCAGGCTAGGACCACAAGTGCCTTGGCAAAGTTGCCAAGTGCGGTGGCCTTTGGTGTGCTTGTTATCTGCAACATAGCTGCAGATTGTGATTTTGCCTTACAACCGGCCTTGGGCGATCATGGCTTGTTTCGATTACTGCTATTGGAGAACGGGATGTCTCGTACCTTGCCGGCTGCGCTGCTGTTGCTGTTTCTCGCCTTGTGGCTGGCTGCCAGTTACGGCGTGCGCTACGGGTTGATGGAAGATGCGCAGTGGGTCGGCCTGTGCGCCGTGCCGGGTGAGCACTGGCAGTGCCAGGTGCGCGCGGTGCTGGGGCTGGGCATTCACTTTCAGGTGATGGCCTGGGCCGGGCTTGCGCTGGCGTTGCTGGCGCAGGTGCTTGGCGGGCGCAGCGGTTGGTGGCTGGCGGTGTTGGCGCTGGTGTTCGGCATCCCGGCGCTGGTGCTGTATACCGCCAGCATTGCTGTATTTGCGGTGGTGCTGGCGGGGTTACGGCTGGTACGGCAAGCGCGTCGCAGCTGACAGGGGCTGCCGTGCAGCCCATTCGCCGGCACCTGGGTATCAAGCCTTGCGCACCCGCAAACTCCGCCACAACGCCGCAGCCATCAGCACACTGACCACCGCCCACCCCCAGGCCTGCTGATTCTCCAGCCCTTCCCGGTACAGCTGCGGCATCACGCCAGCCCCGACGATAAACGCCAGCAACGCCACCTCCGCCCGTGCTGCTACCACCGGGCGCAGCAAGTAAACCAGCGCCGGCAACGCCAGCGCCGCGGTAGGGAAACTGCGATAACGCGGGTCGAACACCATCGCAAGCATACTCACTGCCGCGGCAAAGCCTGCCGCCAGCAATAGCCACCCAGCGCGCGTCTCGAGCCAGGCAAACACACGCTCCCGCCAGCCAGCCCGGCGCGCCAACGCAAGTACCGCATGGGCCAGTACCATCAGGTTCAACCCCGCCAGCAACGCCGCCCACAGCCATTCCCCGGCAAACCTTGCGTGGGTCCGCATCAATTCGCCCCACAGCCCCAGGCAGCCAGCGCCAAACGCCGCCAGCAACGGCAACAGCAACGCCCCGGTCGCGGTGCCAGGGCGCCCTGCGAACACCAGCATCACAGCCATCAACACCGCGCTTGCCAGCAACCACTGGGGCCAGTAGTGCAGGTTGCTCACAGGGCCCTCGAGTACGCCTTTGTCCTGCCGGTCGGCATCGTACAGGCCCCAGTAGCCGCCCACCGCGCCTTCGCTGACGCGCTTCCACGGCTGGTCGAAGGCTTCGATCAGGTTGTAGTGCCAGCCATTGGCCTCGGCCATGGCGACGAAACCGCGGATGAAGCGTGCCTCGTTGGCCCGGCTGGGCACAGCCGTCTCGCGCTGGCGGCCTTCGCTGGGCCAGCCGGTCTCGCCGATGAAGATATCCTTGGGCGCAAAGCGCGTACCGAACACCCGGCGCACATCAGCGACATGCGCCAGGGCATCGTCGATACCGCGTGGGTCGTCCTCCCAGTAGGGCAACAGGTGAATGGTCAGGAAGTCCACCGCTGGCGCCACCTGCGGGTGCTGTAGCCAGAACTCCCAGACATCGGCATAGGTCACCGGCACCTTGACCTGGCTTTTCACTTTGCCGATCAGCGCGGCCAGGCGCTCGCCGGTCACTTCCTTGCGCAACAGCGCTTCGTTGCCCACGATCACCGCACTGACCACGTCCGGGTTGGCGTTGGCGGCGGCGATCAGCAAATCCACTTCCTTGTCGGTATCGACCGGGTTGGCATTGACCCAAGCCCCGAGCATCACCTTCAGGCCATGCTTGCGCGCCAGTGCCGGGATCGCTTCAAGCCCGGCCATGGAATAGGTGCGGATGCACTGAAATCGTTCGGCCAACAGCGCCAGGTCGGCGTCCATGCGCGCCGGGCGCAAGCGAAAAGGCTGGTCGAAAGGCGACTGGTCCTTGTCGAACGGGGTATAGGAGGCGCACTGCAATTTGTGCGTGGGGCTGGCGGCGTCCGGCAGCAGGATCGGCTTGCCGAGCGTGTACCAGAGCGCCCCAAGCCCTGAGAGGGCAAGCAGGCAGGTGAACAGGTACAGCGGCAGCAACAGGCGGGCAGGGCTGGGCATCAGGCGGTCCATCGTCAGGCGCAAAACGTTAGATAGTAGCCCGGCGCCAATCCTTTGGCATGCAAGGATCGCGCAGAATGGTGCAGGCAGACGCCGCTAATGGCACAGTGCTGTCGCAAAGGCATCGGGTACAGGTCGCAGTGGGAGCAGGTCACGCTTTGTTGCAGGAACATCATGCAATCTCCGAGACCTGACGAGGGGATGCTTTGATGGCAACTTTGAAAAAAATGCGACGACTCTTGGGGGCGGGCACCGCCCTGGTACTGGCCATGAGCGCTGCGCAGGCGATGGCCAAAGAAGTGAGCATCGGTTACGTGGATGGCTGGGCCGACAGCGTGGCGACCACCAACGTGGCCGCCGAAGTGATCAAGCAGAAGCTCGGCTACGACGTCAAACTGCAGGCCGTGGCCACCGGCATCATGTGGCAGGGTGTGGCCACCGGCAAACTCGACGCCATGCTCTCGGCCTGGCTGCCGGTGACCCACGGTGAGTACTGGACCAAGAACAAGGACAACGTGGTCGATTACGGCGCCAACTTCAAGGATGCCAAGATCGGCCTGATCGTGCCGGAGTACGTCAAGGCCAACAGCATTACCGACCTCAAGACCGACGAAAGCTTCAAGCAGAAGATCGTCGGCATCGACGCAGGCTCCGGGGTGATGCTCAAGACCGACCAGGCCATCAAGGACTACGGCCTTACCGGCTACAAGCTGCAGGCAAGCTCCGGCGCAGCGATGACCGCCGAACTGGGCCGCGCCTACGGCAAGCAGCAGTCCATTGCAGTGACCGGCTGGGTGCCGCACTGGATGTTCGCCAAGTGGAAGCTGAAGTTCCTCGAAGACCCCAAAGGCGTTTATGGTGCCGCCGAGACGGTCAACAGCATCGGCAGCAAGGAACTGGCGACCAAAGCGCCGGAAGTGGCCGAGTTCCTGAAGAAGTTCAGCTGGCAGTCCAAGGACGAGATCGGCGAGGTGATGCTGGCGATTCAGGAAGGCGCCAAGCCTGAGGCAGCGGCGAAGGACTGGGTGGCCAAGCATCCGGACCGAGTCAAGGAATGGACTGGCAAGTAACGAATCAAACTTTTTGAAGCGGGGCTGCTGTGCAGCCCTTCGCGGCACAAGGCCGCTCCTACAGGCGTTATGCGCTGTAGGAGCGGCCTTGTGTCGCGAAAGGGCCGCACAGCGGCCCCGCTTTGTTACTTATTCTGCAAAACACCGTTGCATCTAAGACTAAGGTCGTCTGGTTGGCGTTCAAAGGCAGCATAAAGTGACGGTGTGGGTTCCATCCCCTATCTGTGCTGCTAGGACAAAAACAATGAACGACAGCATTTACCTCTCGATACAAAACAGCCCCCGCTTCAAGGAGCTGGTGACCAAACGCGAACGGTTCGCCTGGATTCTCTCGGCGATCATGCTCGGCCTGTACTGCGCCTTCATCCTCCTGATCGCCTACGGTCCTCATCTGCTGGGCGCCAAGCTCAGCCCTGAGTCGTCGATTACCTGGGGCATCCCCCTGGGCGTCGGCCTGATCATTTCGGCATTCGTCCTGACCGCCATCTACGTGCGCCGCGCCAACGGCGAGTTCGATGAGCTGAACAAGGCCATCCTCAAGGAGGCGCAACAATGATTCGTCACACCAAAGCCTTGGCCGTACTGGCCTGCGGCGTTTTCGCACCCGCCGTGTGGGCAGCCGATGCCCTGACCGGTGAGGTGCAGAAACAGCCGCTGAACGTTGCAGCGATCGCCATGTTCGTGGCCTTCGTCGCCTTCACCTTGGGCATCACCTACTGGGCCTCCAAACGCAATAAGTCGGCAGCCGACTACTACGCGGCCGGCGGCAAGATCACCGGTTTTCAGAACGGCCTGGCGATTGCCGGCGACTACATGTCGGCAGCGTCGTTCCTGGGTATTTCCGCGCTGGTGTTCACCTCTGGCTACGACGGCCTGATCTACTCGATCGGCTTTCTGGTCGGCTGGCCGATCATTCTGTTCCTGATCGCCGAACGCCTGCGCAACCTGGGCAAATACACCTTTGCCGACGTGGCCTCCTACCGCCTGGGGCAAAAGGAAATCCGTACCCTGTCGGCCTCCGGTTCGCTGGTGGTGGTGGCGTTCTACCTGATCGCGCAGATGGTCGGCGCCGGCAAGCTGATCGAGCTGCTGTTCGGCCTGGACTACCATGTGGCGGTGATCCTGGTAGGTATCCTGATGTGCCTGTACGTGCTGTTCGGCGGCATGCTGGCCACCACCTGGGTACAGATCATCAAGGCCGTACTGCTGCTGTCCGGCGCCAGCTTCATGGCACTGATGGTCATGAAGCACGTGGGCTTCGACTTCAACACCCTGTTCTCCGAAGCGATCAAGGTGCACAGCAAGGGTGAGGCGATCATGAGCCCGGGCGGCCTGGTCAAGGACCCGATCTCGGCCTTCTCGCTGGGCCTGGCGCTGATGTTCGGTACCGCCGGCCTGCCGCATATCCTGATGCGCTTCTTCACCGTCAGCGACGCCAAGGAAGCGCGCAAGAGCGTGCTCTACGCCACCGGCTTCATCGGCTACTTCTACATCCTGACCTTCATCATCGGCTTCGGCGCGATCCTGCTGGTCAGCACCAACCCGGACTTCAAGGACGCCGCCGGCGCCCTGCTGGGCGGCAACAACATGGCTGCGGTGCATTTGGCCGATGCCGTGGGTGGCAGCATCTTCCTCGGCTTCATCTCGGCGGTGGCGTTCGCCACCATCCTGGCGGTGGTTGCCGGCCTGACCCTGGCCGGTGCCTCGGCGGTGTCCCACGACCTGTACGCCAGCGTATGGCGCAAGGGCAAGGCCAACGACAAGGACGAGATCCGCGTCTCGAAGATCACCACCATCGCCCTTGGCGTGCTGGCGATCGGCCTGGGTATTCTGTTCGAGAAGCAGAACATCGCCTTCATGGTCGGCCTGGCGTTCTCCATTGCCGCCAGCTGCAACTTCCCGGTACTGCTGCTTTCGATGTACTGGAAGAAGCTGACCACCCGCGGCGCCATGATCGGCGGCTGGCTGGGCCTGGTGAGTGCAGTGACACTGATGATCCTTGGCCCGACCATCTGGGTGCAGATCCTCGGCCACGAGAAGCCGATCTACCCGTACGAGTACCCGGCGCTGTTCTCGATGCTGATTGCCTTCGTCGGTATCTGGTTCTTCTCGGTCACCGACAAGTCCAAGGCGGCTGAAAACGAACGCGCACTGTTCTTCCCGCAGTTCGTCCGCTCGCAAACTGGCCTGGGGGCCAGCGGGGCGGTTTCGCACTGACATAGAGCGCAAAAAACACAACGCCCCGCCAGTCGGGGCGTTGTGCATTGTGCAGTGTCATTTTGCCTTCGCTCGGAAATTTCCGAAGCTCCCTCGGAAGCTTCCTGATTATCCAGCCCCATGCTTCCCGAATACTTCTCCTCACCCGCCGGGCCAACCCGGCAGGCCTGTTACCTTCAAGGAGAAACCATTCGTGAAACGCACGTTACTCGCCCTTCCCCTGGCCCTGATGTTCGCAGGCGCCGCCCATGCCGTCGACCCGATCGAGAAGCAGGTGCAAATCGTCGCCCAGGTGCCCACCGACGCGTTCTACGTCGAGCCCGTGGGTGGCAACTGGATGAACGACCCGCAGGAAATGGCCTGGAATTCCTTTCAAGGCAAGCTCGACCCGATCCGCAAGCAACTGCAGGTCAAGAGCACCATCGGCCCGATCAGCGCCTACCTGGTATCGCCTGCAGTGATCGCCAACGGCAGCAACAACATTGGCCTGGACGTCACGGTCGGTGACACCGTGTTGCAAACCACCCCGGCCGAAGTGGTCAGTGCCACCCAGGCGGCACCGGGCGCGGTCATCGGTTTCCAGGTCGAGGCCCAGCCGGCGCCAGGCACCGGTTATGAGCCAGGCAGCTACCAGGGCCTGGTCAGCATGATCTTCGAAACCGCCGCCCCTTAAGGCTCCGTTCACCTCCAGTGCCTGCCCGGGCCCTCGCCAACGGCGAGGGGCGGGCAGGTCATGCCTGTAAGCGATACCCATGTCCCGACATTCCTCCTCCGCCGTCTTGCGCTGCTGGCTGCCACTGGCTGCCAGCATGGCCTTGTGGGCCGGCATGAGTCATGGCGCGGCCAGTGCCCTGGGGCCGGTCGCAGGCCTGCCGCGCGAGTTCGAGGCGCATTTCTTCGATGTGCCGTTGGCCGTACGGGTCGACCTGGACGGCCGTTACCTCGGTGATGCCATGGTGGTGCTCAGCCGCGACCAGCAGGTGCAGTTGCTGGAATTCACCGAAACCTTCGACAGCCGCGAGCCCGAGAGCCTGCGACGACGCTGGCGCGAGCGCCTGGCCGATGGCAGGCCCCTGGGCGACTGCCAGGCAGACTGCCCGGAAGGCTTGCGTGCGATTCATTACAGCCTGGCCAACTCGCAGCTGTCGCTGCTGACCGACCGTGCCGAAGTAGCCGCCACTGCCGAACGTTTTCATCGCCTGCCGGAGCAGGGCAGCCACGGCCTGTTGCTGCGCAACCAGCTCAACCTGGTCAATGATGGCGTCGCCACCAGTGGCCGCTACGCCTTGCAGGGCCAGGCCAGTGTCGGCCAGTGGACAGCCTTGGCCGACGGCCAGCTCGACCGCGGCAGCGACAGCCGCGAGGGCACCCGCTACCGGGTCGACCAGCTGTATGGCGAGCGCCTGGTCGAGGACCATTTCTACCGCCTGGGGTACTTCACCCCCAGCGCCCAGGGCCTGACCCGCCAACCCAGGCTGATGGGCGCCAGCCCTGACACGACCCTGGGCCTGATGTTCGGGAGCAGCGACAGCCTGCTCATCGACAGCGCCGCGCCCAGTGCCACGCCCATCCATGTCACACCCAGCCGCCCGGCCGTGGCGCAGATCTACCGCAACGGTGTGCTGATCAACAGCCAGCCGGTGCAGCCAGGGTTGCAGACCCTCGATACCAAGGTGCTGCCCGGCGGCATCTACGAGGTCGAAGTACGTCTGGTCGAGGACGGCCAGGTCAGTTCGCGCAGCCAGGCATTCGTCTACAAGCCCGGCAACTGGCGCAGTACCGACGCACCTTGGCGTTACAACCTGTATGTCGGGCGCCAGAGCAGTGAGCTCAGCAATTGGCAGGCCGTGCATGACGACACCCTGGCGGCGGGCGTGCTGGCCAACTACCTGCTGCACCCAAGGGCAATCGTCGGTGTGTCCGCTCAGCGGCTCGACGATGCCATGCAATACGGCACCTCACTGGACTGGGATGTGCGCGACCGGCTCAAACTCTATGGCAACCTGTTCCAGGCCCAGGGCCATGGCAACGGCTTCGACCTGCAACTGATCCATGCCTACGCGAGCGGCTCGCTGGTCGCAAGCCACAGCCGCACCTGGCTGGCGCAGCCCGGCAGGGACTACCTTGGCAATGCACCTGCACGGCCATTCACCCGGCGCCAGACGCAATCATCGCTGTCCTTGAACCATCGCCTGGACCCTCGCAACACCGCCAGTGTGCGTGTGTCGCACAGCAGTGGCAGTGATGCCGGCATCGGCATCGATCTGGGGTGGGCCTATTACGGGCGTTTGTTTGGCTCTGACGCCAACTGGCGCTTGTCGCTGTTCGATCGCCCGGGCAACAGCGGTACCGGTGATGCGCGCAACCGTGGCATCAACCTGAGCCTGAGCATGAGCCTGGGCGACGGCGGCCGACGTTTGTCCGCCAGCATCGGCAGCCGCACCTCGCGTGACGGCGGGCGTGACCTCAATACCTCGCTGGGCTATCGGCAGGATGTAGAGATCGGCCCATTGCGCAGCATTGGCGCCACCCTCAGCGCCGACCGCTACGGCACGGGGCTGGGGGCCGATACCCAGTTCGAGAACCCGTTCATGCAAGGTGACGCTTACCTGCAGCGCTCCTCCTACAACGGCGAATTCACCGGTGGCCTGAACCTGCAAAGCCTGCTGGCCGTGGGTGCCGGCAAGGCGGCAGTGAGCGGCCAGCCCCTGGGGCACCAGGCCGCGTTGATCGTCGATGTGGACACCGACATCGACGGCCTCAGGTTGCGTGCCGACGATGCCATGGGCGTCAACCTGCATGCCGGGCGCAACATCATCCCGGTCACCGCCTACAAGCCCGGGCATGTGCAGTTCGATTTCGACGGGAGCGAGGCGACCGCCGCCGTGATACAGCCATCGAGCGTTGACTACCACCTCAACCGCGGGGGCATCGACTACCGCCAGGTTCGTGTACTGCGCACCGTCACCGTGCTGGGGCGCTTGCTCGATGGCCAGGGCCTGCCGTTGCGTGGCGCCCAGGTGATCAACCATGCCAGCCGCAGTGTCAGCGAGGCCGATGGCTTTTTCGCGGTGGAAATGAGCGAAGCGGCACCGACCCTGGAAATTCGCCAGCGCGGGCAACCGCTCTGTCTCGTACGCCTGGACCTGGAAGGCCTGACGCGTGAAGGCGACGTGCTGCTGGCCGGCGACCAACAGTGCCAGCCCGAGATTGCATCGCGATCTTCGTGAGTTTCGGAATTTTCCTACTGCTTTAGCCGTGGCCGACGGGTTGCGCACGGCAATACCCTTAATCAAATCACCAGGGAGCTTCGCCACATGAAAATGCTTTCTCTATCGGCCTTCGTCCTGCTGGCCATGCCACTGGCTGCCGTGGCCACCCCCGAACTGAACGTTGGCGGATTGTACGATTACCTCGACGGTGACAGGAGCACCCTGCTCAAGCGTGTGCGCAACAGCGGCGACAGCACGGCGTTCGTCAAGGTCAGCGTCGCCGAGCTGGTCTATGACGATGCCGGGGTGGCCCACGAAATCGACACCGACGGCCTGGCCCTGGAGCAGCGCGGTCTGGTCGCCAGCCCGGCGCGGCTGATCGTACCGGCGCACGGCATGCAGGCCGTGCGCCTGTTGTACCGTGGCCCGCGGGACCAGGAGCGTTACTTCCGTCTGCGCTTCATGCCAGTGCTGCCGGAATTGGGTGACGGTTTTGCCGTGGACGAACAGGAGGCGGCGCAGTACCGCGACGGCCTCAGGGCGGGGGTAAACCTGCTGGCCGGCTATGGCTCGCTGCTGTTCGTACGGCCGGCGCAGGCACGCTTCAACACGCCGGTGCGGCGTGAAAACGGGCAACTGACTGTGGTCAATGAAGGTAACTCCACCGTGGTTCTGGACCACTTCCGTCAATGCCTGATGGCAGGGGAACAGTGTGAGCCCGCGACCAAGCATCACCTGCTGCCAGGCCGTAGCCGGCAGTTCGAGGGGCACTCGCAAAAGGTGCACCAGTTCGAGCTTCACGAAGGACGTGATCATAAAATCATGGTGGTGAAGGGGTAAACGTGATGGTTCATCTGATGCGATTTTGCCTGGCATGGGTGGTAACGGCGTGGTTCATGCTGCTGGCCCCAAGCGCCCAGGCACTTGATGTCACGGTGTCGGCGCAGTATCTGGGCAAAGGGTCGGGACAATTCGAAAACACGACGCCTCCTGCATTGTTCTGCCGCAGGTTTGCCTATCGCTGTACCAACAATGACGTGGTCGATCTGCCCCTGACCTACACAAAAGAGGTGACTACCGTCTCACCACGGGCAAAGTTTTTCATCCAGATGCCGGGCCGGCGCCAGGTCGATGTCTTCCACGAAGTTACCGGTGAGCCGCACACAGTGTCGTTCGAGTTCACAGGGGTCAGCCAGAAAACGGGGGGCGTGCCCTGGTATGAGAGTCCTACGTACAACGCTGTCGTGCAGGGTGGTTGCACCCGTGTAGCGTCCATCGGCAATCCACCCTGGGTATTCTTCCTCTGGGACATTACCAACCCGACAGCGCCTGCCGGCTGTCACTCATTGAATTCCCGGAATGGGCCTGATTATCACGGGTTCATCGACGTGACTGACATGGGCGTGTCTTACAACCTCCGGATGCCTGCCCCATTTCGCATGAAAACCGGGCTCTATCGAGGAAGCATCACATACAGCGTTGGCCCTGGCGGCGACTTCGACTTTGGTGATGGCGTTACTGCACTCAATACCAACAGCGTCACAATCAACCTCGTGCTCGACGTCCAGCATGCCTTCTTTTTCGAGTTTCCGCCGGGTACTGACCGCGCCGTGCTGGAGCCTCGCGATGGCTGGCAGCACTGGCTTGCGGGGGGCAGTGTGCCGCAGCGTCTGTATAGAGACTTGCCATTCAGGCTGTCATCCTCTGGCCCGTTCAAGGTTTACAAGCTGTGCCAGTACGATATCGACGCCCAGTGCGCAATCACCAACGACAAGGGCGATCAAGTACCTGTCCTGCTGTCCCTGAGCTTGCCCGCCGGCATCCAGCACCGAGGTCAGATGGTCGAAAGGCTTGCGCTACCGACGGGGCGTGCTCAAGCGCTGCAGTTCGAAGCCGTGCAGCCCACCCTCAACCGGCCTGGCCAGATGCACTTTGAAATAGCCAAGGAGGATGTGCGCCGTATGTTACCCAACAACGGCAGTATCTATACCGGGCTGGCCACAGTCGTGTTCGATGCCGAGTTGTAATCGGCAACCACAAAAACGAGGAGCGGGCATGCACACAGCACTGGTGGTCGACGACCACCCATTTATCCGTGCCACGGTCTGCCAGTTGCTGCGCCAGCAGCAGGTCGAAGTGGTTGGCCAGGCCGACAACGGCATCGATGCGGTGCGCCTGGTGCGCGAGCTGGCGCCGGATCTGGTGATCCTCGACATCGCCATGCCTGGCCTGGACGGGCTGGAGGTCATCAGCCGCATCCAGGCCTGCAGCCGTCCGAGCAAGGTCGTGGTGCTGACTTCACAGTTGGCCGTGGCCTACTCGTTGCGCTGCCTGCAGGCGGGGGCAGCCGGCTACGTGGCCAAGACCGATGACCTGGATGAACTGGGCAAGGCGGTACGTGCTGCGCTGTCGGGTTTTACCTACTTCCCCGCAGTGGCCTTGAGCTCGGTGCACAAACAGGACCTGCAGGCCACCGAGCCGCAGTGTATCGCCAGCCTGTCCGACCGTGAGCTGATGGTGTTGCAGTACCTGGCCCGCGGCCTGAGCAACAAAGCCATCGGCGAGGCCATGCTGCTGAGCAACAAGACCATCAGCACCTACAAGACGCGCCTGCTGGAAAAGCTCAGGCTCAACTCGCTGATTGACCTGGCGGATTTCGCTCGCCGCAATCAGCTGATCTGAATTTCGCCCCGCGTGCCCTTACGTGCCTTGCTCCTGGCGTTGCTCTGTTTCGTGCTGACACTGCCAGCGCTGGCCAGGCCGCAGTTGCACGCGCGGGCCACCCTGGACGGGCCCCGCCACGAGCCCGATGAAGCGGGCATACGCTGGTTGTGGGCGCGCCGCTCGCTGCGTTTGGGCGTGCTGGCCCAGGACAACCCGCCCCTCGACATCCTCGGCACCGGCAGCGCCTATGAAGGCATTACCGCTGATTACGCCGGGCTGCTGGGCGAACAGTTGAACCTGCAGGTGCAGGTGCAGGTTTTCGAAGCGTTCGCCGAGGCGCATGCGGCATTGCGTGCAGGCGAGGTCGACCTGCTCGGCTCGGTCACCAGCCGCCAGGCGCTGGACGCGGGGTTGCGGCTGTCACGGCCTTACGCCGAGGATTGCCCCTTGCTGCTGGCGCGTGAGGCGCGTGGCCGTGAACGGGTCGATGACACGCACGGCCTCGACCTGGTGATGGTCCAGGGCTACCGCAGCCTGGAGCAGGTCCGCGACCGCTACCCTCAGGCACGTGTGCAAACCCACCTTTCTCCGTTCGATGCCCTGGCGACGTTGGCACTCGGGCATGCCGACCTGTACTTGGGCAATGCCTTGGCGGCCCGCTACGCGTTGGGCCGCGGCCAACTTGCCGGTGTCGAGGAAGTCGGCCACGCCGGGCTGCCCCGGCAGGGCATCGGTTTTGCCATGCTCAATGGCGATACGCCCTTGCCGGGGCTGGTCGATGCCGCCCTTGGCAACCTCACCGAGCGCCAGCACCAGCGCATTCGCGAACGGTGGAGCCCACTGGGCGCCGCCGCGCAGCGGCCAGTGCCGCTGCAGTTGAGCGAGGCCGAGCAGCGCTGGTTGCTCGACAATCCACGCGTGCAAGTGGCGATGGACGAGCAGCTGTTGCCGCTGAGCTTTCGCGATGGCAAGGGCCAATGGCGGGGCCTGAGCCTGGATGTGCTGCAACTGATCAGCCGGCGCACCGGGCTGCGTTTCGAGGTGCAGGCTGGCGGCACGCTGCAAGGCATGCTCGAACAACTGCGCGAGGGCGAGGTGCAACTGATTGCCGGCCTGCCGCGCAGCCCAGCCCTGGAGCGCCAGGTGTCCTTCAGCCGTGCTTACCTCAGTGCCTCGCGGGTACTGGTGACGCGCGATGCACCGCAGGCTCCTGGCAACCTCGAGCAACTGGCCGGGCGACCGCTGGCCCTGGTGTGGGGCAGTGCCCTGCATGAAATGCTTGGCCAGCATTATCCGCAGGTTGTGCCAATGGCCGTGGCCAGCCCCGTTGAAGCCTTGCGCGCCGTGGCTCGCGGCAAGGCGGCCGCCGCCGTGCTGACCCTCGATGACGCGCGAGCACTGATCGCGCGTGGCTACCCGGGCCAGCTCAAGATCAGCGCCAGCCTGCCGCTGCCGCCCGCGCATTTCGCCCTGGCCAGCGCCCGCGGGGCGGTTGAACTGCAGGGCATACTCGACAAAGCCCTGCTCAGCCTGTCACCGCACGAGATTGACGGCCTGGTGCGTCGCTGGCGCAACCCGATGATCGTCGCTGACGGTGTGTGGCAACGTTACCGCGGCCGTATCCTGCTGGGTTTTACCACGGCCCTGCTGTTGCTCGGCCTGGCCTTGCTGTGGATCCGCTACCTGCGGCGCCTGCAGGTGCAATTGCGCCGTGCCAAGCGTGAGGCCGATGCCGCAAACCAGGCCAAGACCCAGTTCCTGACCACCATGAGCCACGAGCTTCGCACGCCCTTGCATGCCGTGCAGGGCATGCTTGAACTGGCACGGCGCAAGGCCGAGCGAGGCGAGTTCGACCACCTGGCACTGGAGGTGGCCGACGAAGCGGCGCGTGGCCTGCTGGAACTGATCGGAGACATCCTGGACATCACCCGTATCGAGTCCGGGCACTTGCAGTTTGCTGCCCAGCGGGTGTGCCTGCGCGAGCACGTGGGGCGGGTGCTGCAGTTGTTCGAGCAGCAGGCGCGCAGCAAAGGCCTGGCGTTGCGCCTGGTTACCCAAGGCCAGGTGGATGCCCAGGTCATGCTCGACCCGCTGCGCTTCAAGCAGGTGCTGGCCAACCTGCTGAGCAATGCCATCAAGTTCACCGAACACGGCGAGGTGACGGTAAACCTGTCGGCAACAGCGGTGGACGGCTACCTGGCGGTGGAGCTGACGGTGCGCGATACCGGTGTCGGCATTGCCGCAAGCGAGCTTGCGCACCTGGGGCAACCGTTCCGTCAGGCCAGCAACCAATGCCAGTCACCGCGCTGCAGCGCCGGCCTGGGCCTTGGCATCAGCCGCAGCCTGTGCGAGATGATGGGCGGCAGCCTGCACCTGCACAGCGTGCTGGGGCAGGGCACCGAAGTGAACGTGCGCCTGAGCCTGCCGCAGTTGAGTGCTGCCCAGCAACGGCCGGCGGCCGCTACCGGTGACACTCGTCACCCGCCCCAGCCGCTGCGCCTGCTGGTGGTCGACGACTATCCGGCCAATCGCCTGTTGCTGGTGCAACAGCTCGAATACCTCGGGCATCAGGCGTGCGTTGCCCAGGACGGTACCCAGGCCTTGCGCTTGTGGTTGGGCGAGCACTTCGACGGGGTGATCAGTGACTGCAACATGCCTCGGCTCAACGGCTACGCGCTGGCCCGCGCCATTCGCGAGCACGAGCGGCGCAGCGGCAGGCCCAGGTGCCAGGTGATCGGTTTGACTGCCAGTGCCACACAGGTTGAACGCCGGCGCTGCCGTGCAGCAGGCATGGACGCTTGCCTGTTCAAGCCTCTGGGGCTGGACGGCCTGGTTCGGGCCTTGGCCCGTGCCAGTCCTGCACTGCTGGACCTCGAACACATCAGGCGGCTGGTGGCCGGCGACGAGGCTGCACTGCGAGCGTTGTTGGCCGACCTTCGTGCCAGCAACCTGCAGGACCTGCAGCTACTTGCGCAGGTGCCGGCCAATGCTGAGGCGCTGGCCATGCTGGCCCATCGGATAAAGGGAGGCGCCCGGATCGCTCGGGCAAGAGTGATAGTCGACCTGTGCGAGCGGTTGGAGCGCAGATGCCAAGCCAAACCGCCCGCACCGGGCGATATCGAGCAGGATGTGGGGGCGCTGCGCGAGGCCATGCTGCAGCTTGAACAGCAACTGGCCTTGCACGCCCCCGGTTCAAATCATGCCGAGCAACAACAACACCAGCAGAATCACCAGCACCACGCCAATGATGCCGGATGGGCCATAGCCCCAGCTGCGCGAGTGTGGGAAGACCGGTAAGCCACCAATCAACAGCAGGATCAGGATGATGATGAGGATCGTGGTCATGACGGAGTCCTTGCGTGGTTAGGGGTCAAGAGCCTCGTACAGCTGGCCTCTTGTTAATTCGGACCGGCGCCGCTTGGCAAAGATTCCATTTGCCTGGTACTGACCGTTTGGTCATGCCCGCCCATTCACTACCCTGATGAACCCTCTCTGGCGCCAACGCCTTGATTAGACTGGGCTGACCACCCATCAGTACAAGGCCTGCCACCATGCACAAACGCATCATGATCACTGGCGCCGGTTCCGGCCTCGGCCGCGAGATTGCCCTGCGCTGGGCGCGCGAGGGTTGGCGCCTGGCGTTGGCCGACGTCAACGAGCCAGGCCTGCGCGAAACCCTGGAGCTTGTGCGCGGTGCCGGCGGCGAGGGCTTCGTCCAGCGCTGCGACGTGCGCGACTACAGCCAGCTGACCGCCCTGGCCCAGGCCTGCGAAGAGAAGTTCGGCGGTATCGATGTGATCGTCAACAACGCCGGTGTCGCCTCGGGCGGCTTCTTCGCCGAGCTGTCGCTGGAAGACTGGGACTGGCAGATCGCGGTCAACCTGATGGGTGTGGTCAAGGGCTGCAAGGCCTTCCTGCCGCTGCTCGAACGCAGCAAGGGGCGCATCATCAATGTGGCGTCGATGGCGGCCCTGATGCAGGGGCCGGGCATGAGCAACTACAACGTTGCCAAGGCCGGTGTGCTGGCGCTGTCCGAGAGCCTGCTGGTAGAGCTGCGCCAGCTGGAAGTGGCTGTGCACGTGGTGTGCCCGTCGTTCTTCCAGACCAACCTGCTCGACTCTTTCCGCGGCCCGAACCCGGCCATGAAGGCCCAGGTGGGCAAACTGCTGGAGGGCTCGCCGATCAGTGCGGCGGACATTGCCGACTACATCCACCAGCAGGTGGAGGCCGGTGAATTCCTGATCCTGCCCCACGAGGCCGGGCGCCAGGCCTGGCAGCTCAAGCAACAGGCGCCACAGCGGCTGTATGACGAGATGGCAGAGATGGCGGTGAAAATGCGTGGCAAGGCCCAGGCGCGCGGATTGTAGTTCCGTCTGTAGGGCGAATTACCTGCCGATGTAGGCTTGTTCTGAATTGCTGCGAAGGCGTTGAGTCACCGAATATCCCCATGCACTCTCCGGTTTTCCCTGTTGCCGGAGGACCGGAACATGTTGGTCATTGGACGCGTAGTCGGCGAAGTCATCAACATTGGTGACGATATTCAGATCAAGGTGGTGGAAACACGCAATGGCATGGTGCGTTTTGGCGTGAGTGCGCCGCGTGAAGTGTCGGTGCACCGGGCGGAGGTGTACAAGCGGATCAAGGCGGGGGAGAAGCGCAAGGGCAATTCGGCTTGAGGTTGACCTCACCGGCCGCTTCTCGGGTTTGTTCCGCGAAGCGGCCGGTACCGGTCAGTCGAGCAGTTCGCGCGGCACATCATGCTTGGCCAGCAGTTGGCACTGTTGGCTTTCCGGGTCGAACAGGATGAACGCCTGGCCCTTGGCCAGCGCCTGGCGCACCCGCAGCACACGGGTTTCCAGCGGCGTGTCATCACCATTGTCGGTGCCGTCGCGGGTGACGAAATCCTCGATCAGGCGCGTCAGGGTTTCGGCTTGCAAGTGTTCGTAGGGGATCAGCATGGGCGGCATTCAGCTTGGTAAAAGAATGCGCCCATGCTACGCCAAACCGGGCCGCTACGGCTCACTCCTTGTTCCCCACCAGGCTGTCGACGGCAGGCACCCGGGTATCGCTCTCCATCTGCGCATCGTGCTCCAACTGGTGGCTGAAGCGCTCCAGCGAGGCATTGGCCGGGTTGGAATCGCTTGCGAACACTGGCGGGCTGAGCAGGTAGCCCGACAACAGGCGGCTGAGCGCGGCCAGGCTGTCGATGTGGGTGCGCTCGTAACCATGGGTGGCATCGCAACCGAACGCCACCAGTGCCGTGCGGATATCGTGCCCGGCGGTGACCGCCGAATGGGCATCGCTGAAGTAATAGCGGAACACGTCACGGCGCACCGGCAGCTCCTGGTCGCCGGCCAGTTTCAGCAAGTGGCGTGACAGGTGGTAGTCATAGGGCCCCGACGAGTCCTGCATGGCCACGCTGACGGCGTGTTCGCTCGACGCCTGGCCGGGTGCCACCGGGGCAATGTCGATGCCGACGAACTCGCTGACGTCCCAGGGCAGGGCAGCGGCAGAGCCTGAGCCGGTTTCTTCGGTGATGGTGAACAGCGGGTGGCAGTCGATCATCGGCTGGCGGCCGCTTTCCACGACTGCCTTGAGGGCAGCCAGCAGCGCGGCCACGCCGGCTTTGTCGTCCAGATGGCGGGCGCTGATATGGCCGCTGTCGGTGAACTCCGGCAGCGGGTCGAACGCCACGAAGTCGCCAATGGCAATCCCCAACGACTCGCAGTCGGCGCGGGTGGTGCAGTAGGCGTCCAGGCGCACTTCTACGTGCTCCCAGCTGACGGGCATCTGGTCGATGGCGGTATTAAAAGCATGCCCGCTGGCCATCAGCGGCAGCACGCTGCCGCGGAACACGCCGGTGTCGGTGAATACACTGACCCGGCTGCCCTCGGCGAAACGGCTCGACCAGCAGCCCACCGGGGCCAGGGCCAGGCGGCCGTTGTCCTGCAATTGGCGCACGCTGGCGCCGATGGTGTCCAGGTGGGCCGAGACGGCGCGGTCTGGGGAGCTTTGCCGGCCCTTGAGGGTGGCGCGGATGGTGCCGCGGCGGGTCAGCTCGAAGGGAATGCCCAGTTCGTCCAGGCGTTCGGCGACATAGCGCACGATGGTGTCGGTGAAGCCGGTCGGGCTGGGAATGGCGAGCATCTCCAGCAAGACGCGCTTGAGGTAGTCAAGGTCCGGCTCGGGGTATCGTTCAGACATGGGTACTCCTCGGGTAAAGCGGTGCTCTGGCGGGCCCTATCGCCGGCAAGCCGGCTCCCACATGGTTCATCATGGTTCATGTAGAAGCCGGCAAGGCTCATCACGGTCCATGTGGGAGCCGGCTTGCCGGCGATAGGGCCGTCATGGATTCACGCCAACGCCCGGCTATGCGGGAACAGCAGGTCGACAAAGCGCTCTGCCGTTGGCTGCGGTTCATGGTTGGCCAAGCCGGCGCGTTCATTGGCCTCGATGATCACGTAGTCCGGCTGTTCGGCATCACGCACCATCAGGTCCAGGCCCACCACTGGAATTTCCAGCGCCCGCGCCGCGCGCACGGCCGCGTCGGCCAACACAGGGTGCAGGCGCTCGGTAACGTCCTCCAGCGTGCCGCCGGTGTGCAGGTTGGCGGTGCGGCGCACGGCCAGGCGCTGGCCTGCAGGCAATACGCTGGTGTAGTCGAAGCCGGCATCACGCAGGGTGCGCTCGGTTTCGTCGTCCAGCGGAATGCGGCTTTCGCCACCGGTAGCAGCCTGACGGCGGCGGCTTTGGGCCTCGATCAGCTCAAGGATGCTGTGTTTACCGTCGCCGACCACCTGGGCCGGGTGCCGAATCGCCGCCGCAACCACCTCGAAACCGATCACCACGATGCGCAGGTCATGGCCCGGGTGGAAGCTCTCCAGCAGCACACGGCTGTCGAAACGGCGGGCGTGTTCTATGGCTTGGCTGACTTCCTCGTAAGTGGTCAGGTTCACCGCCACCCCTTGGCCCTGCTCGCCATCCACCGGCTTGACCACCACCGCGCCGTGCTCGTCGAGAAACGCCAGGTTGTCGTCGGCATTGCCGGCCAGTTGCTGCACCGGCACCAGCAGGCCGGCGTTGTGCAAGGTTTGCTGGGTCAGGCGCTTGTCCTGGCAGAGGGTCATGCTGACCGCACTGGTCAGGTCGCTCAGCGACTCGCGGCAACGCACCCGACGCCCGCCCAGGCTGAGGGTGAACAGCCCGCCTGCGGCGTCGTCCACCTGCACCTCGATGCCACGGCGGTAGGCCTCATCGACGATGATCCGTGCATACGGGTTCAGCCCCGCTTCAGGGCCGGGGCCCAGAAACAATTGCTGGTTGATGCCGTTCTTGCGTTTGACCGCAAAGGTCGGCAGGTTGCGGAAACCGAGCTTCTCGTACAGCCGCTTGGCCTGGCGGTTGTCGTGCAGCACCGACAGGTCCAGGTAGGCCAGACCGCGGCTCATGAAGTGCTCGACCAGGTGGCGCACCAGCACCTCACCCACGCCAGGGCGGGTGCAATGCGGGTCCACGGCCAGGCACCACAGGCTGCTGCCGTGCTCGGGGTCATCGAACGCCTTGCTGTGGTTCAGGCCCATGACGCTGCCGATCACCGCGCCGCTGTCTTCGTCCTCGGCCAGCCAGTACACCGGCCCGCCCTGGTGGCGCGGCGTCAGCAGCTCGGGCTGCACCGGGAGCATGCCGCGTGCCTGGTACAGGGTGTTGATGGCCTGCCAGTCGCTGGCGCTTTGTGCGCGGCGGATACGGAAACCGCGAAACACCCGTTGCGCCTGGCGGTAGTCGGTGAACCACAGCCGCAGCGTGTCGGACGGGTCGAGGAACAGCTGCTGCGGTGCCTGCGCCAGCAGCTGTTGAGGGGCCGCCACATACAGCGCGATGTCGCGCTCGCCGGGACGTTCCTGCTGCAGCGCCTCGGCCAGGCTGGCCGGGTCCGGGTAGGTGTGGCCTATCAGCAGCCGGCCCCAGCCGCAGTGCAGCGCACGCGGCTGGCTGTGGGGCTCGCTGCCATCGCCGGCCAGGCGCGCCTGCAGGCGCTCGTAGGACGGCGCCTGGCCACGCAGCAGGCGCTGACCGTAGGCGGTTTCATGGGCTTTCATCGGTCAGATTCCTTGTTCGCTGAGCCACAGGTTCAGCGCCGCCAGCTGCCACAGCTTGGAGCCGCGCAGCGGGGTAAGCTGGCCATGCGGGTTGCTCAGCAGGCGGTCTACCATGGCCGGGTTGAACAGCCCGCGGTCCTGGCTGGGGTCGGTGAGCAGTTCGCGTACCCAGTCCAGGGTGGCGCCTTGCAGGTGCTTGAGGCCGGGTACCGGGAAGTAGCCTTTCTTGCGGTCGATCACCTCATGGGGGATCACCCGGCGTGCGGCTTGCTTGAGCACTTGCTTGCCGCCATCGGGCAATTTGAAGCGCGCCGGGATGCGTGCCGACAGCTCGACCAGGCGGTAGTCCAGGAACGGTGTACGGGCTTCCAGGCCCCAGGCCATGGTCATGTTGTCGACCCGTTTGACCGGGTCGTCGACCAGCATCACCGTGCTGTCCAGGCGCAGCGCCTTGTCTACTGCCTCGGCCGCGCCCGGGCGGGCGAAGTGTTCGCGCACGAAGTCGCCGGCCACGTCGGTTTCCAACAGCCACGGCGCTTGCACGGTGTCGCGGTACTCGGCATGGCTGCGGTCGAAGAATGCATCGCGGTAGGCGCCAAAGGCATCCTTGGCGCCGTCCACCTGCGGGTACCAGTGGTAGCCGGCGAACAGCTCGTCGGCACCCTGGCCGCTCTGCACGCCCTTGCAGTGCTTGGCCACTTCGCGTGACAGCAGGTAGAAGGCGATGCAGTCGTGGCTGACCATCGGTTCGCTCATGGCGCGGAACGCGGCCGGCAATTGCTCGATGATTTCGCTTTCGGCGATGCGCAGCTTGTGGTGGCGGGTGCCGTAGTGCTTGGCGATCAGGTCGGAGTACTGGAACTCGTCACCGCGCTCGCCGCCGGCATCCTCGAAGCCGATGGAGAAGGTCGACAGGTCATCCACGCCCACTTCGCGCAGCAGGCCGACCAACAGGCTGGAGTCGACGCCGCCGGACAGCAGTACGCCTACGTCCACGGCGGCGCGCTGGCGGATGCCGACGGCATCACGGGTGGCATCGAGCACACGGGTGGTCCAGCCTTCCAGGTCCAGGTCGCGCTCGTCCGGGTTGGGGCCGTAATGCAGCTGCCACCAGGTTTGGCGTTCGACTTCACCGTGGCGGTCGACGCGCATCCAGGTGCCGGGTTCGAGCTTTTGCACATTGGCCAGCAAGGTGCGTGGCGCCGGCACCACGGCGTGGAAGTTGAGGTAGTGGTTGAGCGCTACCGGGTCGATCATCGGGTCGATGTCGCCACCTTTGAGCAGCGCTGGCAGGGTGGAGGCAAAGCGCAGGCGCTCGCCGTTGCGCGACAGGTACAAAGGCTTGACGCCCAGGCGGTCGCGGGCCAGGAACAGGCGCTGGTTGTCGCGCTCCCAGATGGCCAGGGCAAACATGCCGTTGAGCTTGGGCAGCAAGGCCGCGCCCCAGGCGTGGTAGCCCTTGAGCAGCACCTCGGTGTCGCCGTCGGACCAGAAGGTGTAGCCCAGGTCCTGCAGCTCCTGGCGCAGTTCGGGGAAGTTGTAGATGGCACCGTTGAAGGCCAAAGACAGGCCCAGGGTGTTGTCGACCATGGGCTGAGCCGAGCCGTCGGACAGGTCCATGATTTTCAGCCGGCGATGGCCCAGGGCAATCGGGCCCAGGCTATGGAAGCCCCAGGCGTCGGGGCCACGGGGCGCCAGGTGATGGGTCATGCGCTCTACCGCGGCGAGGTCCGCCGGGCGAGGGGCTTGGTCGATGGGGGTGAAACGCAACTCTCCTGCTAATCCGCACATAGGTCCTTACCGGTTTTTCCGTTGGGGAATCAGCGCCCCGGATTAGGGCGCCTGTAAGGAACTGACCTGGGGGATTTGCGAGAGTTTTAGACCAATCCGTTATAAGCAGCACTTTGTATTACGGCCAACCGCCGGCAAGCCGGCTGCCACAGGGCTCAGCAGCGCTGCGGATCGTGGCAGCCGGCTTGCCGGCGATTGGGCTGCACAGCAGCCCCTTCATTTACCCCGAATCAACTTGCGCAAGCCAAACCGGTTCGGATGGCATGCTTCAGCCACCGCCCGCGGCAGCGGCAATGGCTCGCCACTGACCCAGGCCGCAATCAGCTCGCCCGAAAGCGGCGCCGTGATCAGCCCCCGCGACCCATGCCCGCTGTTCACATACAGCCCCTCCAGCCAGGGGCAGGGCACCTCGGGCACCTGCCGCGCGTCCTTGCCCAGGACTGCAAAGGCTTCGGCGAAGGCTGCAGGGTCGGCAACCGGCCCCACGATCGGCAAGTAATCCGGGCTGGTGCAGCGGAATGCTGCGCGCCCCTGCAACTGCTCAGGGGCAAGCGCTGGGATACCCAGGCGCCGGGCCAGGTCGCTGGAGATTTCATCCAGCATGGCCAGGTTGCCCTGGTGCTCGGCCACGGTCGGCGCCAGGTCATCGCTATGGAAGTCGAAGCTGGCCCCCAGCGTGTGCTCCTCACCCCTGGGCGGTGCCACATAGCCCTCGGCGCAGACCACGGTAGCCAGCGCCCGGCTGGCGTCGGTCACCGGCAGGCGGGTGATCTGCCCGCGGATGCGCTTGAGCGGCAACTGCGCACAGGGCTCGAAACGCTTCACGTCAGCCGCCCCGGCCAGCACCACCACTGGCGCGCTGGCCAGCAGCCGGTCGCCGGCCCAGGCTTGCCACAGGCCATCGGCCTTGCGCAGTGCGAGCACATCGTGATGGGCCAGCAGGCGAATGTTACGGTGCTGCAGTTGAGCGTTGCACAGTGCCGGTGGGTGCACCCAGCCGCCTTCGGGATAGAACAACCCGCCGGCAGGCAGTGCGACCCCGGCAATCGCTTCGGCTTCACTGCGCTGCACGGCGCGCAGCAAGCTGCCCTCGAAGGCATCGGCGAGCTTGCCCTGGCGTTCGGCTTCCTTGCTGTCGAAGGCCAGTTGCAAAACCCCGCACGCATCCCAGTCCTGGCCGCGCTGCAGTAGTTCAAGCTGGCGCCGTGTATAGCCGAAGCCGGCCAGGATCATCTGCGACAAAGCCGTGCCGTGCGCGGACAGCTTGAGGTACAGCACGCCCTGGGGGTTGCCTGAGGCTTCGCGGGCCGCTGCGTCGTGACGCTCCAGTACCGCTACCTGCCAGCCGCGTGCGGCCAGGCTGGCAGCGCTGGCGCTGCCAGCGAGCCCTGCGCCGATCACCAGGGCCTCGCGCGGGCCTTCAGGCGCAGTTGGCCGCGCGTACCAGGGCGCCGACGTGGGCGCGTTTGGCTGGCCGGTGTACTCACCGCTCATTACCTCCCACTTCTTGCCGATGCCAGGCACCTTCTTCATGGTGAAGCCGGCTTCGATCAAGCTGCGGCGAACCCAGCCGGTGGTGGTGAAGGTGCCCAGTGCGGTGCCGGCATGGGACAACCTGGCCAGTTGCGTGAACAGCTCGGGTGTCCACATGTCGGGGTTCTTCGCCGGGGCGAACCCGTCGAGGAACCACACGTCGATACGCGCGTCCAGCTGCGGCAGCTGCTCCAGCACATCGCCGATCAGCAGGGTGAGGGTGATTCGGCCCTGGTCGAAGGTGAACTGCTGGAAGCCCTGGTGCACCGCGACGTACTGGCGCAAAAAGGGTTCGGTGAACGCCGCCAGCTCCGGCCACAGGCGCATCGCCCGGGCCATGTCGGCATGGCCCAGGGGGTACTTCTCGACGCTGACGAAATGCAGGCGGGCGTCGGCGTGGGCTGTTTCGGCGAACAGCTGCCAGGCGCAGAAAAAATTCATGCCGGTGCCAAAGCCGGTTTCGCCGATCACCAGGCAGGCGTGGGGCGCCAGGTTGGCGAAGCGCTGGCGCAGGCGGGTTTGTTCGAGGAACACATGCTGGGTTTCGGCAATGCCCTCGTTGATGGCGAAGTACACATCGCCGTATTGCCGCGAATGGGGGCGGCCCTGGTCGTCCCAGTCGATCTGGGCATGCTGAAGGAGGGTGGATGCGGGCATGGCTGGTTTCGCTGGAGGTGGGGAGCTGCAAGCGGCAAGCTGCAAGCTGCAAGAAAAAGCAGATGGTGGCACGGCCTGCGTTTTCTTGCAGCTTGAAGCGTGCCGCTTGCCGCTTGCCGCTAAGATTCCGCTAGTCTTGCTTATCCATTGAAGGAGCCAGTGCATGTTCGAATCCGCCGAAATTGGCCACAGCATCGACGACGATACCTTTGAGGCAGAAGTGCCCGCGCTGCGCGAGGCTTTGCTCGAAGCCCAGTACGAACTCAAGCAGCAGGCGCGCTTCCCGGTGATCGTGCTGATCAATGGCATCGAAGGCGCCGGCAAGGGCGAGACGGTCAAGCTGCTCAACGAGTGGATGGACCCGCGCATGATCGACGTGCTCACCTTCGACCAGCAGACCGACGAAGAGCTGGCCCGGCCCCCCGCCTGGCGCTACTGGCGGGCGCTGCCGCCAAAGGGGCGCATGGGCGTGTTTTTCGGCAACTGGTACAGCCAGATGCTGCAGGGCAGGGTGCATGGGCAGTTCAAGGATGCGGTGCTCGACCAGGCCATCACCGGTGCCGAGCGCCTGGAGCAGATGCTTTGCGACGAAGGTGCGCTGATCATCAAGTTCTGGTTCCACCTGTCCAAGAAACAGATGAAAGCGCGGCTCAAGTCGCTCAAGGACGACCCCTTGCACAGCTGGCGCATCAGCCCGCTGGACTGGCAACAGTCGCAGACCTACGACCGTTTCGTGCGTTTTGGCGAGCGGGTGTTGCGCCGTACCAGCCGTGACTATGCACCGTGGCATGTAGTTGAAGGGGTCGACCCCAACTACCGCAGCCTGGCCGTTGGGCGCATCTTGCTGGAAAGCCTGCAGGCCGCACTGGCCGTCAACCCCAAAGGCAAGCACCAGGGCAACATTGCGCCGCTGGGGCGCAGCATCGATCAGCGCAGCCTGGTCGGCGCCCTGGACATGACCCTGCACCTGGACAAGCAGGACTACCAGGAGCAACTGGTGACCGAGCAGGCTCGCCTGGCCGGCCTGTTGCGCCACAAGCACATGCGCCGGCACTCGCTGGTGGCCGTGTTCGAGGGTAATGATGCAGCAGGCAAGGGCGGGGCGATTCGCCGTGTGGCGGCAGCGCTGGACCCGCGCCAGTACCGTATCGTGCCGATCGCCGCCCCTAGCGAAGATGAGCGTGCGCAGCCGTACCTGTGGCGGTTTTGGCGGCACATTCCGGCACGCGGCAAGTTCACCATCTTCGACCGCTCCTGGTACGGCCGGGTGCTGGTGGAACGCATCGAAGGCTTCTGCACCCCGGCCGACTGGATGCGTGCCTACGGTGAGATCAATGATTTCGAGGAGCAGTTGGTGAACGCCGGCGCGGTAGTGGTCAAGTTCTGGCTGGCGATCGACCAGCAAACCCAGCTGGAGCGTTTTGAAGAGCGCGAGCAGATCCCGTTCAAGCGCTACAAGATCACCGAGGACGACTGGCGCAACCGCGACAAGTGGGACCTGTATGTGGATGCAGTGGGGGACATGGTCGACCGCACCAGCACCGAGATCGCGCCATGGACCTTGGTCGAGGCCAATGACAAGCGTTGGGCGCGGGTGAAGGTGTTGCGCACCATCAATGAAGCCTTGGAAGCGGCGTTTGCCAAACACAAGAAATAGTCAGCCGCCATGCCGCAGGGGAATGACCTGATGAATTCTTTTCCCGCCTTTTTTCCCCGTTGGCAGGTAGCAAGCCTTTAGAATCGAGGCACCCTACAACGGGCTCGACCGAGGACTTTATGCACATCACATCCGGACGCCGGAGCTATGGACTGGCCCTGGCGCTTCTGACCGCACTGCTGTGGGGCATCCTGCCAATCAAACTCAAGCAAGTGCTGCAGGTGGTCGACCCGGTGACCGTCACCTGGTTCCGCCTGCTGGTGTCCGGCGGCCTGCTGTTCGCCTGGCTGGCAGCCAAGCGCCGTTTGCCTTCGTTCGGCAAGCTCGGCACCAAAGGCAAAGGCCTGGTGGCTGTGGCCGTGTGCGGCCTGATGGGCAATTACGTGCTGTACCTGATCGGCCTCAACCTGCTGAGCCCCGGTACTGCGCAATTGGTGGTGCAGATCGGCCCGGTGCTGCTGCTGGTGGCCAGCGTGTTCGTGTTCAAGGAGCGCTTCAGCCTGGGCCAAGGCCTGGGGTTGCTGGTGCTGCTTGCCGGCTTCGGCCTGTTCTTCAACCAGCGCCTTGAAGAGCTGCTGACCTCGCTGGGCACCTACACCACGGGCGTGCTGACCATCCTGCTGGCCACCAGTATCTGGGTGTTCTATGCCCTGAGCCAGAAGCAGCTACTGACGGTGTGGCATTCGCAGCAGGTGATGATGGTGATCTACCTGAGCTGCGCCGCGCTGCTGACACCCTGGGTGCACCCGCTGGAGGCGTTGCAGTTGACGCCCCTGCAAGGCTGGCTGCTGCTGGCCTGCTGCCTGAACACGCTGGTGGCCTATGGTGCTTTTGCCGAGGCACTGGCGCACTGGGAGGCATCGCGGGTGAGTGCCACGCTGGCGCTGACGCCACTGGTGACCTTTGTGGCGGTGGCATTGGCGGCCTGGATGTGGCCGGCGTATGTGCAGGCTGAAGACATCAATGCCCTGGGCTATGTAGGCGCGGTGACGGTGGTACTGGGGTCGACCCTGGTGGCCTTGGGGCCATCGCTGGTGGCTGGGTGGCGGGCGAGAAGGGCGCGCCTGGCTCAGGTTGGTTGAGAGCCTGTTCCGGCCCTATCGCCGGCAAGCCGGCTCCCACAAAACCCTTGTAGGAGCCGGCTTGCCGGCGATAGGGCCATAAGTACCAGCCAATCAATCAGCCCTTGCCGCCCGGTGCCAGCATGTTCTCCGGCCGCACCCACTCATCGAACTGCTCATTGGTCAGGTACTTCAATTCCAGCGCCGCCTCGCGCAGGGTCTTGCCCTCGCTGTAGGCCTTCTTGGCAATCTCTGCCGCTTTGTCATAGCCGATATGCGGGTTGAGCGCGGTCACCAGCATCAGCCCGCGCTCCAGGTGCGCCGCCATCTGGTCGGTATCCGGCTCTATCCCGGCCACGCAGTGCTGCTGGAAGTTGCGGCAGCCATCAGCCAGCAGCGTGATCGACTGCAGCAGGTTATGAATGATCACCGGCTTGAACACGTTCAACTGCAGGTGCCCCTGGCTGGCGGCAAAACCGATGGCCGCGTCATTGCCCAGCACCTGGCAGGCCAGCATCGACAGCGCTTCGCACTGGGTCGGGTTGACCTTGCCTGGCATGATCGAGCTGCCCGGCTCGTTGGCCGGCAGGCGCACCTCGGCCAACCCGGCGCGGGGCCCGGAGCCGAGCAGGCGCAAGTCATTGGCGATTTTCATCAAGGCCACCGCCAAGGTCTTCAGCGCCCCCGCCAGGCTGGTCAGCGGCTCGTGGCCGGCCAGGGCGGCAAACTTGTTCGGCGCGGTGACGAACGGCAGGCCGGAGAGGGCGGCCAGTTCCGCAGCAATGGCTTCGGCGAAACCCTGCGGGGCATTGAGCCCGGTGCCCACGGCAGTGCCGCCTTGGGCCAGTTCGCACACCGCCGGCAAGGTGGCGCGGATGGCGCGCTGGGCATAGTCGAGCTGGGCCACGAAGGCCGACACCTCCTGGCCGAAGGTGATGGGCGTGGCGTCCATCATGTGCGTGCGGCCAGTCTTGACCAGTTTGTGGTGGCGCGCCGACAGCTCGGCCAGCCCCGAAGACAGTTCGGCGATCGCCGGTAGCAGCTGCTCGTGCACCGCCTGTGCTGCGGCAATGTGCATGGCGGTGGGGAAGCAGTCGTTGGAGCTTTGCGAGCGGTTGACATGGTCGTTGGGGTGCACCGGCGCCTTGCCGCCGCGGCCTTTGCCGGCCAGCTCGTTGGCCCGCCCGGCAATCACCTCGTTGACGTTCATGTTGCTCTGCGTGCCGCTGCCGGTCTGCCACACCACCAGCGGGAACTGGTCGTCGTGCTCGCCGTCGAGCACTTCGTCGGCAGCCTGCTCGATCAAGCGGGCGATGTCGGCTGGCAGGTCGCCATTGCGGTCGTTGACCCGTGCTGCGGCTTTTTTGATCAGCGCCAGGGCGTGCAGCACCGGGAGCGGCATGCGTTCCTTACCAATGGCAAAGTTGATGAGCGAGCGTTGGGTCTGCGCGCCCCAGTAGGCGTGCTCCGGAACTTCGACCGGGCCCAGGCTGTCTGTTTCGATACGGCTCATGCTGCGTTCACTCCCTTGTCAGTCAGAATCAGCAGTTTAGGCCCCCATGCGATCGAGCGGTTCAATCGCTCGTCGTGCCACTTGAGCGCTGCACCCTGGCGGGAGCAGAATGCTCATCTCTGAGGTACCGCCTCCCCCTCCTTGAAGGATATGCAATGACCCGTCTCCGTGCCCTCTGTGCTGCCGTCGCCCTGGCCTGTGCCAGCGGCCAGGTACTCGCTGCCACCGCCAGCCACAACGCTGCCGCCGAGAAATTCCTGACCTTGGCCAACGCTGACAAGCTGGGCACCCCGGTGTACATGCAGGTCCAGCAGATGTTCGCCCAGCGCTTCGCCCAGACCAAAGCCCCGGCCACCAAGCAGTCGGTGCTGGAAAGCTACCAGGCCAAGGCCAACGCCGCGCTGGACAGCGCCATCGGCTGGAACAAGCTCAAGCCGAAGATGGTCGACCTGTACACCCAGACCTTCACCGAGCAGGAGCTCAAGGACCTGGTGAAGTTCTACCAGTCGCCGCTGGGCAAGAAAGTCCTCAGCCAGATGCCCAAGGTCACCCAGCAGTCGGCCCAGCTGACCCAGCAAAGCCTGGAGCCGGCAGTGCCGGTGGTCAACAAGCTGCTCGAAGACATGACCAAAGAGCTTGACCCCAATGCCGGCAAGGCCGCCCCGGCCAAGAAGTGAGTAATACCCGATGACCATGCAGCAACGCATCGAGCAGCAGCTGGCCGCCCTGGCGCCGCAGCACCTTGAAGTGCTCAACGAAAGCCACATGCACAGCCGTGGCCAGGAAACCCACTACAAGGCGGTGATCGTCAGCGAGCAGTTTGCCGGGCTCAACAGCGTCAAGCGCCACCAGAAGGTGTACGCCACCATGGGTGAACTGATGGGCCAGATCCATGCGCTGGCCATCCACACCTATACCAACGAGGAGTGGGCGAAGGTGGGTGTTGCACCCGCGTCGCCGGTGTGTGCAGGTGGCGGCAAGCACTGAATCCTTTTTGGCGTTCTGGTACAATTTGCGACATCCGGGGGGCCGCTTTGCGGCCCTTTCGCGACACAAGGCCGCTCCTACAGGGGTTATGTATTCACCTGTAGGAGCGGCCTTGTGTCGCGAAAGGGGCGCAGAGCGCCCCCCAGCTTTTTGTCAAACCCGGTCCGCCCCTTACGAGGGCAACCACCTGGAGATTCAACGCAATGACCCAACCGATCGTCGTGGCGGCGCTGTACAAGTTCGTCACCCTTGAAGACTACGTAGAGCTGCGCGAGCCCCTGCTCAAGGCCATGCTCGACAATGGCGTCAAAGGCACCCTGCTGCTGGCCAACGAGGGCATCAACGGCACCGTTTCGGCCACCCGCGAAGGCATCGATGGCCTGCTCGCCTGGCTGCGCAGCGACCCGCGCCTGGTCGATGTCGACCACAAGGAATCCTACTGCGACGAGCAGCCGTTCTACCGCACCAAGGTCAAGCTCAAGAAAGAGATCGTCACCCTCGGCGTGCCGGGCGTGGACCCGAACAATGCCGTTGGTACCTACGTCGATCCCAAAGACTGGAATGCCCTGATCAGCGACCCGGAAGTACTGCTGATCGACACCCGCAACGACTACGAAGTGGCCATCGGCACCTTCAAGGGCGCAATCGACCCCAAGACCGAGACCTTCCGCGAGTTCCCCGAGTACATCAAGGCCAACTTCGACCCCAGCAAGCACAAGAAGGTCGCCATGTTCTGCACCGGCGGCATCCGCTGTGAAAAAGCCTCCAGCTACATGCTCGGTGAAGGCTTCGAGGCGGTCTATCATCTTAAGGGCGGCATCCTGAAATACTTCGAGGAAGTACCCCAGGAAGAAAGCCTGTGGGACGGCGACTGCTTTGTCTTCGACAACCGCGTCACGGTGCGCCATGACCTGACCGAAGGCGAGTATGACCAGTGCCATGCCTGCCGCCACCCGGTCAACGCCCAGGACCGCGCGTCCGAGCACTATTCGCCAGGCGTGAGCTGCCCGCACTGCTGGGACAGCCTGAGCGAAAAGACCCGGCGCAGCGCCATCGACCGGCAGAAGCAGATTGAGCTGGCCAAGGCCCGCAACCTGCCGCACCCGATCGGTTACAACTACAAAGCCGAGGCCTGATTGCATGACTGCCCGCCTGCTCTATGTGATGGACCCGATGTGCTCCTGGTGCTGGGGTTTTGCACCGGTGGCCCAGGCCCTTATCGCCCAGGCGCGTGAAGCGGGCGTGGCCACCCGGGTGGTGCCGGGTGGGTTGCGCCGCGGTGCCAGCCCGCTGGACGCCTCGACCCGCAAGTACATCCTCGAGCATTGGCAGGCGGTGGCCGAGGCCACCGGGCAGCCGTTCGCGTTCGAAGGTGCCATGCCCGATGGCTTCGTCTACGACACCGAGCCTGCCTGCCGCGCCCTGGTGGCCGCCCGTGAACTGGACGCCGAGCGCGTCTGGCCGCTGCTGGCACTGATCCAGCGTGGGTTCTACCAGCAGGGCCTGGACGTCACCACCGCGCCGCAGCTGGTCGAGCTGGCCGAGCAGGCCGGGTTCGATCGCACAACCTTCGCCGATGCCCTGCTGCGTGCCGACGTGCGCGCTGCCACTGCAGCCGATTTCAGCTGGGTACAGGACCTGGGGATTGCCGGTTTTCCAACGCTGCTGGCTGAGCGCAACGGCCAGCTCGCCCTGTTGACCAACGGCTATCAGCCGCTGCAAAGCCTGCAGCCCTTGCTTGGCCGCTGGCTACAGCAGGCCGCCTGTGCTTGACCTGCCAGGGTCGCCCGACCCGGTGCCAGGGAAGCCCGCTGCTGTGCCTGACCGGCTGAGCTGGGCGCAAATCCGCCGCTTGGCACTGCACCACAAGAAACACCTCTGGGCCGCCAACCTGGTGGCCGTGCTGGCGGCCTGCTGCAGCGTGCCGATACCATTGCTGCTGCCCCTGCTGGTCGACGAAGTACTGCTGGGCCACGGCGATGGCGCGCTGAAGTTCATGAACCACCTGCTGCCCAGCGGTTGGCAGGTGGCGGCCGGTTATATCGGCCTGATGCTGGTCGTTACCCTGTGCCTGCGCGTGGCCGCGCTGGGCTTCAACGTGGTGCAGGCCAAGCTGTTCGCCGGCCTTGCCAAAGACATCGTCTATCGCCTGCGCATCCGCCTGATCGAGCGGCTCAAGCGTATCTCGCTCAAGGAGTACGAAAGCCTGGGCAGCGGCACCGTGACCACGCACCTGGTCACCGACTTGGAGACCCTCGACAAGTTTGTCGGCGAAACCCTGAGCCGCTTCCTGGTGGCCATGCTGACCCTGACCGGCACGGCGGCGATCCTGATCTGGATGCACTGGCAGCTGGCTTTGCTGATCCTGTTGTTCAACCCGTTGGTGATCTACTTCACCGTGCAGTTGGGCAAGCGCGTCAAACACCTTAAAAAGCTCGAAAACGACAGCACCTCGCGGTTCACCCAGGCGCTGGCCGAAACCCTGGACGCCATCCAGGAAATCCGCGCCAGCAATCGCCAGGGCTACTTCCTCGGCCGCCTGGGCCTGCGTGCCCGCGAAGTGCGCGATTACGCCGTGGATTCGCAATGGAAAAGCGATGCCAGTGGCCGTGCCAGTGGCCTGCTGTTCCAGTTCGGTATCGATATTTTCCGTGCTGCGGCCATGCTCACGGTGCTGTTCTCCGACCTGTCGATCGGGCAGATGCTGGCCGTGTTCAGCTACCTGTGGTTCATGATCGGCCCGGTCGAGCAGTTGCTCAACCTGCAATATGCCTACTATGCCGCAGGCGGCGCCCTGAGCCGGCTCAACGAGTTGCTGGCGCGTGATGACGAGCCGCAATACCCGGCTGCCCGCGACCCGTTCGCCGGCCGTGAAACGGTTGGCATCGAAGTGCGCGACCTGCGCTTCGCCTATGCCGACGAGCCGGTGCTCGAGCACCTGGACCTGTCCATCGCCCCGGGCGAAAAGGTCGCCATCGTCGGCGCCAGTGGTGGCGGCAAAAGTACCCTGGTTCAATTGCTGCTGGGCCTGTACAGCGCCCAGGCCGGGACCATCCGTTTTGGCGGTGCCAGCCTGCAGGAAATCGGCCTGGAGACCTTGCGTGAAAATGTGGCAGTGGTGCTGCAGCACCCGTCACTGTTCAACGACACGGTACGCGCCAACCTGACCATGGGCCGCGACTGCACGGACGAGGCCTGCTGGCAGGCGCTGCGCATCGCCCAGCTGGACGCCACCATTGGCGCCTTGCCGCAAGGGCTGGACAGCGTGGTCGGCCGCTCTGGTGTGCGCCTGTCCGGCGGCCAGCGCCAGCGCCTGGCGATTGCCCGCATGGTCCTGGCCGAGCCGAAGGTGGTAATCCTCGACGAGGCCACCTCGGCGCTGGACGCCGCCACCGAGTACAACCTGCACCAGGCCCTGGCGCGCTTTCTCAGTGGCCGTACCACGCTGATCATTGCCCACCGCCTTTCCGCGGTGAAGCAAGCCGACCGTGTGCTGGTGTTCGACGGCGGGCACGTGGCCGAGGATGGCGGCCACCAGCAGTTGATCGCCGAGGGCGGCTTGTATGCCAAGCTGTACGGGCATCTGCAGCAGACCTGACCCAAGCGGCAAGCTTGCAGCTTGCCACTCAAAATTCCCTCCACACAGATGGCAAATGGCCTACGCTGAGCTTGTCTGGTTGGTTCGAGCCTTATCTGCTCTGTGACAGGGACTTCATGAAGGGACATCGCACACTAGAGGCGCCAAGGCTGCTGGGTATCATCTGGCCCTTCATCGCCGTTGTAGTCTTCCAGGTCCTGTTGGGCAGCTTCAGCCTGTACGCGCTGTCGGCTGTGCGTGCCTATGTCGCCGGCGAAAGCCTGTGGTCCAAGGCACAGAAAGACGCCATCTATTACCTGAACCTGTATGCCGATACTGGCGATGAACGCACCTACCAGCGCTATCGTCAGGTCATCACTGTGCCCCACGGTGATCGGCAGATGCGTGAGGTGCTCGACCTGCCTGATCCAGACCTTGATGTCGCGCGCCAGGCCGTTTTGCAAGGCGGCAATCACCCCGACGACGTCGACCGTATCATCTGGTTCTACCGCAATTTCAGCCAGATCAGCTATGTGCAGGCGGCGATCGCCTACTGGAATGTCGGTGACGATTACCTCAAGCAACTGGATGTGCTGGCCAACGAGATGCGCGAGGGTTTTGCCAGCGACCATGCCGGCCCGCGCCAGGTCAGCCAATGGCGCGCCCGCATCGTCGCCATCAACGAAGGCGTGACCCCGGCAGCCAAAGCCTTCAGCGATGCCCTGGGCGAGGGCTCGCGCATGCTGTTGCGCGTGCTGTTGGTCACCAACCTGCTCACCGCGCTGTTCCTCATCACCTTTGCCTGGCGCCGTTCGAGCAAGCTGCTGGCCCAGCGCCAGGCCTTCGCCAGCGCCCTGCAGGAAGAAAAGGAACGCGCGCAGATTACCCTGCAGGCGATCGGCGATGCTGTGATCACCACCGATGTCGATGGCAGCATCGGCTACATGAACCCGGCGGCCGAGCAACTCACCCATTGGCAGGCAGGCCAGGCCGTGGGGCTGCCGTTGACAGCACTGTTCAGCCTGGTGGACGAGCAGGCCCAGAACGACAGCAGCACCTTGCTCGAACAGGTGCTCAGCGGCAGCCTCAAAGGGGGTGCCGAACATGCACGGTTGATCCAGCGCCTGGATGGCAGCACGGTTTCGATCAACCTGGTGGGTTCGCCCATCATCAACAACGGGCAGGTGGCGGGCATTGTCCTGGTGCTGCATGACATGACCCAGGAGCGCCAATACATCGCCAACCTGTCCTGGCAGGCTACCCATGACGCCCTGACCGGCCTGGCCAACCGCCGTGAATTCGAGTACCGCCTGGAGCAGGCACTGAACGACCTGGTGCGCCAGGGTGGGCGGCATTCGCTGATGTTCCTTGACCTCGACCAGTTCAAGCTGGTCAACGATACCTGTGGGCATGCCGCCGGTGATGAATTGCTGCGGCACATCTGCGCCGTGCTGCAATCGGTGCTGCGCGAAGGCGACACCCTGGCCCGGCTGGGGGGCGATGAGTTTGGCGTGCTGCTGGAAAACTGCCCGGGCGAACAGGCCGAGCGCATTGCCGAAAGCCTGCGCCAGGCGGTGCAAAGCCTGCACTTCGTATGGAAAGGCAGGCCGTTCGTCACCACCGTGAGTATCGGCCTGGTGCACATGGCGCAAGCCCCGGCCACGCTGGAAGCCTCCCTGCGGGCAGCCGACATGGCGTGCTACATGGCCAAGGAGAAGGGCCGTAACCGCATCCAGGTCTACCATGCCGATGACAGTGAACTGTCGATGCGGTTTGGTGAAATGGCCTGGATACAGCGCCTGCACGTCGCTCTGGAGGAGAACCGCTTCTGCCTGTACGCCCAGGAAATCGCCGCACTCACCGCCCTTGAAGGGCAGGGGCATGTCGAGATTCTGTTGCGCCTGCAAGACGAAAGCGGCCGCACCATCCTGCCTGACAGCTTCATCCCGGCGGCCGAGCGCTATGGCCTGATGACCGCGATCGACCGCTGGGTGGTGCGCAATGTGTTCCAGGTCATTCGCCAGTGCCTGGATGAGGGGCGCGAGGGCCCGCTGTCGATGTGTGCCATCAACCTGTCGGGGTCGAGTATCGGTGACGACAAGTTCCTGGAGTACCTGCGGCGCCTGTTCGTCGAATATTCGATTCCGCCACGGCTGATCTGCTTCGAGATCACCGAGACCAGTGCCATTGCCAACCTCGGCAGTGCCATCCGGTTCATCAATGAATTGAAAGGGCTGGGTTGCAAGTTCTCGCTGGATGACTTTTGTGCCGGAATGTCGTCATTCGCTTATTTGAAACATTTACCCGTCGACTTCTTGAAGATCGACGGAAGTTTTGTCAAAGATATGCTGGATGATCCGGTCAACCGGGCCATGGTCGAAGTCATCAATCACATCGGCCACGTCATGGGTAAACGGACCATTGCCGAGTTCGTTGAAACTCCGTTGATCGAGCAGGCCTTGCAAGAGATCGGCGTGGACTACGCCCAGGGCTATCTGATCGAACGACCGCAGGTGTTCACTTGCGACAGTCTGCAGCGCCAACGGATTGCTGCACGGCCCCTGCTGCATCGGGCGCCTGGAACCTTTCGCTGAAGTAGCGTTGGTAAATCACAGGGATCAAGGAGCTGAAAAGTGATTGATGCATTCGTCCGTATCGGGCCTTTGATGGACCCGGCCAGTTACCCCCAATGGGCCCAGCAACTGATCGAAGATTGCCGGCCGGGCAAGCGTCGGGTGGTGGAGCATGAGTTCTACCAGCGCCTGCGCGATGGCCAGTTGCGCCAAGCCACCATACGCCAGTACCTGATCGGTGGCTGGCCGGTGGTCGAGCAGTTTTCGTTGTACATGGCCCACAACCTGACCAAGACCCGCTATGCCCGCCACCCGGGCGAAGACATGGCGCGGCGCTGGCTGATGCGCAATATCCGCGTGGAGCTCCACCATGCCGATTACTGGGTGCACTGGTGCCATGCCCATGGCATTCACCTGCACGAGCTGCAGTCCCAGGAAGTGCCCGCCGAGCTCAATGGCCTCAATGACTGGTGCTGGCGAGTGTGTACCACCGAGTCGCTGGCCATTGCCATGGCGGCTACCAACTATGCCATTGAAGGGGCGACGGGTGAGTGGTCGGCGGTGGTCTGTGCTGAAGACACCTACGCCATGGGCTTCCCGGAGGACCAGCGCAAGCGCGCCATGAAGTGGTTGAAGATGCATGCGCAGTATGACGATGCGCACCCGTGGGAGGCGTTGGAGATCATCTGTACCCTGGCTGGCGAAAACCCGACCTTGGGGTTGCGCAACGAACTGCGCAAGGCGATCTGCAAAAGTTATGACTGCATGTACCTGTTCCTGGAACGGTGCATGCAGCTGGAGGGCCGCCAGCAAGGGCGCATGCGCCCGACCTTGGCTGCTGGCTGAATGTCTGGGGCTGCTTTGCAGCCCTTTCGCGACACAAGGCCGCTCCTACAGATTTGATGCCGGATTCAACGGTACCGCTATCCTGTAGGAGCGGCCTTGTGTCGCGAAGGGCCGCAAAGCGGCCCCATCGGTTTCAAGCCTTACTGAGCGTTAAAGGCCTGCCCATTCACCCCGGTACTGTCCGGCCCCATCAGGTACAGATACACCGGCATGATCTCTTCAGGCAGCGGATTGTTCTGCGGGTTCTCGCTCGGGTAGGCCTGGGCCCGCATCGCCGTACGGGTAGCCCCCGGGTTGATACCTACGCCATGGGCTTCCCGGAGGACCAGCGCAAGCGCGCCATGAAGTGGTTGAAGATGCATGCGCAGTATGACGATGCGCACCCGTGGGAGGCGCTGGAGATCATCTGTACGCTGGCTGGCGAAAACCCGACCTTGGGCTTGCGCAATGAGCTGCGCAAGGCGATCTGCAAAAGTTATGACTGCATGTACCTGTTCCTGGAACGGTGCATGCAGCTGGAGGGCCGCCAGCAAGGGCGCATGCGCCCGACCTTGGCTGCTGGCTGAATGTCTGGGGCTGCTTTGCAGCCCTTTCGCGACACAAGGCCGCTCCTACAGATTTGATGCCGGATTCAACGGCACCGCTATCCTGTAATCGATGGACTCGCCCTCGCTGCCGTTGGCTTCTTAGAACGCCACCGTGGCACTGTGATGCCTCGGCGGGGGCGAGTCCATCGATTACAGATTTGATGCCGGATTCAACGGTACCGCTATCCTGTAGGAGCGGCCTTGTGTCGCGAAGGGCCGCAAAGCGGCCCCATCGGTTTCAAGCCCTACTGAGCGTTAAAGGCCTGCCCATTCACGCCGGTACTGTCCGGCCCCATCAGGTACAGGTACACCGGCATGATCTCTTCAGGCAGCGGGTTGTTCTGCGGGTTCTCGCTCGGGTAGGCCTGGGCCCGCATCGCCGTGCGGGTAGCCCCCGGGTTGATGCTGTTGGAACGCACCGGTGCCACACCTTCCAGTTCGTCTGCCAAAGTCTGCATCAGGCCTTCGGTAGCGAATTTGGACACGCCATAAGCGCCCCAGTAAGCCCGGCCCTTGCGCCCGACGCTGCTGGAGGTGAACACCACCGAGGCGTCCTCCGACAGCTTGAGCAGCGGCAGCAGGGTGCTGGTGAGCATGAACGTGGCATCGACGTTGATGTGCATCACCCGCATGAAGTTGTCGCCCGAGAGCTGCTCCAGCGGCGTGCGCGGGCCGATGATCGAGGCATTGTTGAGCAGCCCGTCCAGGCGGCCGAACTGTTCCTCGACCATCACCGCCAGTTCGTCGTACTGGTGGGGCAGGGCGGTTTCCAGGTTGAACGGGATCACCACCGGCTGCGGGTGGCCGGCGGCCTCGATTTCATCGTAGACCTCGTTCAGGTTGGCTTCGGTCTTGCCCAGCAGCAGCACAGTGGCGCCCAAGGCGGCATAAGCCTTGGCGGCCGCTGCACCGATGCCACGGCCAGCGCCGGTGACCATGATGACGCGGCCCTTGAGCAGGTCGGGGCGGGCGGTATAGTCGAACATGCGTTTGTCCTTGAGTTGAAGCTTGCAGCTTGCCGCTAAAAGATCAGCACCCGCACAGGGCGCTGTCGAGCACCTTGCGCAGTTCCAGCGGGTGGTCCACCACCACGTCGGCGCCCCAGTTGTTCGGGTTGTCTTCTGGGTGAATATAGCCGTAGCGCACGGCCGCCGTGCGGGTGCCGGCATCGCGGCCAGACTCGATGTCGCGCAGGTCGTCGCCGACGAACAGCACGCTGGCCGGGTCCAGGTTCAGGGTCTTGCAGGCCAGGATCAACGGCTCCGGGTCGGGCTTGCTGTTTTTCACGTGATCCGGGCAGATCAGCAGGGCCGAACGCTCGGCCAGGCCCAGGCGCTGCATGATCGGCTCGGCGAAGCGGACCGGCTTGTTGGTCACCACGCCCCACAACAGGTTGCCCCGCTCGATATCGGCCAGCAGTTCGCCCATGCCGTCGAACAGCTTGCTGTGCACCGCGCAGTCACGCTGGTAGCGCTCGAGGAACTCCAGGCGCAGGGCCTCGAAACCCTCGTCCTGCGGGCTCATGGCGAAGGTCGCGGCGACCATCGCCCGCGCACCGCCGGAAATCACGTCGCGGATCAGCTTGTCGTCGATGGCCGGCAGGCCGCGCTCGGCGAGCATGGCCTGGCAAATGGCGATGAAGTCCGGCGCCGTGTCGAGCAGGGTGCCGTCCATGTCAAAAAGTACCGCTCGCAAACGCATGCTCATTCCTCGCGCAGGGTCTGGATCATGTAGTTGACGTCCACATCGCTGCTGAGCTTGTAGTGCTTGGTCAACGGGTTGTAGGTCAGGCCGATGATGTCCTTGACCTCAAGGCCGGCCACGCGGCTCCAGGCACCCAGCTCGGAAGGGCGGATGAACTTCTTGAAGTCGTGGGTACCGCGCGGCAGCATCTTGAGGATGTATTCGGCGCCGATGATGGCCAGCAGGTAGGCCTTGGGGTTGCGGTTGATGGTCGAGAAGAACACCTGGCCACCCGGCTTGACCATGCGGTAGCAGGCGCGGATGACCGAGGACGGGTCGGGCACGTGCTCGAGCATTTCCAGGCAGGTGACCACATCGAACTGCTCGGGCATCTCTTCAGCCAGGGCCTCGGCGGTGATCTGCCGGTACTCCACCTCCACGCCGGACTCCAGCTGGTGCAGCTGGGCCACGGCCAGGGGCGCTTCGCCCATGTCGATGCCGGTGACGGTGGCGCCGCGCAGGGCCATGGCTTCGCTGAGGATGCCGCCGCCGCAGCCGACGTCCAGCACCTTCTTGCCAGCCAGGCTGACGCGCTCGTCGATCCAGTTGACGCGCAGCGGATTGATGTCGTGCAGCGGCTTGAACTCGCTCTCGCGGTCCCACCAGCGGTGCGCCAAGGCTTCAAACTTGGCGATTTCGGCGTGGTCGACGTTGCTCATTGAACAGTCCTCTGAAACTTCTACGAATTGCGCCGGAGTATACCCGAGCGCCCAAGGCTGTTGGTCGCTATAATCGTCCGCTTTTGATATGCGAAAGTCAGGGAGAGGTGATGCGCGAGCGACTTATGGCGGCGGAGAAGGTGACCGGTATCCGGTGGCACCACGGCGCCTTGCACCTGCTCGACCAGCGCCTGCTGCCTTCGCAAGAACGCTGGCTGGCCTGCGACAATGTTGCGCAGGTGGCGGCGGCGATCCGCGACATGGCTGTGCGGGGTGCGGCGGCCATTGGCATCGCTGCCGCCTATGGCCTGGTGCTGGCCCTGGAAGAGCGCCTGGCCGAGGGCGGCGACTGGGAAATGGACCTGGAAGAGGATTTTCTCAGCCTGGCCGAGGCGCGGCCTACGGCCGCCAACCTGTTCTGGGCGCTCAACCGCATGCGTGATCGCCTGCAGCGCCTGCGCCCCGGCGAGGATGTGCTGGCAGCGCTGGAGGCCGAGGCTGTGGCCATTCATGAAAGCGACCGTGAGGCCAACCTGACCATGGCCCAGCAAGGCATCGAGCTGATCCGCCGCCACCAGGGCAGCGAGCAGGCCCTGCTGACCTACGGCAACGCCGGTGCCCTGGCCAGTGGCGGTTTCGGTACGGCGTTGGGGGTGATCCGCGCAGGCTTTCTCGAAGGCATGGTCGAGCGCGTCTATGCCGGCGAAACCCGGCCCTGGCTGCAGGGTTCGCGCCTGACCGCCTGGGAGCTGGCCAATGAAGGCATTCCGGTGACCCTTTGCGCCGATTCGGCGCTGGCCCACCTGATGAAAAGCAAGGGCATCACCTGGGTGGTGGTCGGCGCTGATTGCATTGCCGCCAACGGCGACGTGGCGAGCAAGATCGGCACCTACCAGCTGGCGGTGAGCGCCATGCACCATGGTGTGCGGTTCATGGTGGTGGCGCCCAGCACCAGCATCGACCTCAACCTGGCCACAGGTGAAGACATCCCGCTGGAAGAACGTGATGCCGACGAGTTGCTGGATTACGCCGGCACCCGCGTGGCACCGCAGGTGGAGGTATTCAATCCGGTGTTCGACGTGACCCCGGCTGACCTGATCGATGTGATCGTGACTGAGAAGGGCGTCGTTGAACGGCCGGATACCGCCAAATTGGCACAATTGATGTGCCGCAAACGCCTGCATTGACCGTTTGGGGTGGGGTGGGAGGGGGAGTGTGTGAGGCCGAGCGCCGGCAATCCGGCATCAGCGCCAATCACGTCAACAATTCCCACAAAACCCCCTTCCACCCCCTGCGCCATATCTCCCCACCGCTACTGCCTTTGTGATAACATCCGGCAGTTTCCAAGACCGCCCATGACGGCGGCCTTCATTGCGCAGATCCATGGCACAACTCATTGATTTGTCGTAAGTCGTCGCACCCTTATGCGCTGCGGCGGCGAGCTTCGTTCGGCCCTTGATGGAGCTGCGAAGTTTCACCAGAAAAAGGAATCAGGCTTCTCATGGGCGAACTGGCCAAAGAAATCCTCCCGGTCAATATCGAAGACGAACTGAGACAGTCTTACCTCGACTACGCGATGAGCGTGATTGTCGGGCGAGCGCTGCCCGATGCACGTGACGGCTTGAAGCCCGTGCATCGTCGCGTTCTCTTTGCGATGAGCGAACTGGGCAACGACTGGAACAAGCCGTACAAGAAATCCGCCCGTGTGGTCGGTGACGTGATCGGTAAGTACCACCCGCACGGCGACACTGCGGTCTACGACACCATCGTGCGTATGGCCCAGCCATTCTCGCTGCGCTACCTGCTGGTCGACGGCCAGGGCAACTTCGGTTCGGTCGACGGCGACAACGCCGCGGCGATGCGATACACCGAAGTGCGCATGGCCAAGCTGGCCCACGAGCTGCTGGCCGACCTGCACAAGGAAACCGTCGACTGGGTGCCCAACTACGACGGCACCGAGCAGATCCCGGCGGTCATGCCCACCCGCATCCCCAACCTGCTGGTCAACGGTTCCAGCGGTATCGCCGTGGGCATGGCGACCAACATTCCGCCGCACAACCTCGGTGAAGTCATCGACGGCTGCCTGGCGCTGATCGACAACCCGGAAGTCACCGTCGACGAACTGATGCAGTTCATCCCCGGCCCCGACTTCCCGACTGCCGGCATCATCAACGGCCGCCAGGGCATCATCGAGGCGTACCGTACCGGCCGTGGCCGCATCTACATGCGTGCGCGCTCCGAGATCGAAGACATCGACAAGGTCGGTGGCCGCCAGCAGATCGTCGTCACCGAGCTGCCGTACCAGCTGAACAAGGCGCGCCTGATCGAGAAGATCGCCGAGCTGGTCAAAGACAAGAAGATCGAAGGCATCACCGAGCTGCGCGACGAGTCCGACAAGGACGGCATGCGCATCGTCATCGAGCTGCGCCGCGGCGAGGTGCCGGAGGTGGTGCTCAACAACCTCTACCAGCAAACCCAGCTGCAGAGCGTGTTCGGCATCAACGTGGTGGCACTGATCGACGGCCGCCCGCGCGTGCTCAACCTCAAGGATCTGCTCGAAGCGTTCGTCCGCCACCGCCGTGAAGTGGTCACGCGCCGTACCGTGTTCGAGCTGCGCAAGGCCCGTGAGCGTGGCCACATCCTTGAAGGCCAGGCGGTCGCGCTGTCCAACATCGACCCGGTCATCGCACTGATCAAGGCCTCGCCGACGCCGTCCGAAGCCCGGGAAGCGCTGATTGCCACTGCCTGGGAATCCAGTGCCGTGCAGGTCATGGTCGAGCGCGCCGGCGCCGATTCCTGCCGCCCTGAAGACCTGCCCGAGCAATACGGCCTGCGCGATGGCAAGTACTACCTGTCGCCGGAACAGGCCCAGGCGATCCTCGACCTGCGCCTGCACCGCCTGACCGGCCTGGAGCACGAGAAGCTGCTGGCCGAGTACCAGGAAATCCTCGAGCAGATCGGCGAACTGATCCGCATCCTCAGCAGCGCCGAGCGCCTGATGGAAGTGATCCGCGAAGAACTCGAAGCGATCCGCGCCGAATACGGCGATGCGCGCCGCACCGAGATTCTCAACGCCAGCCACGACCTCAACTACGGCGACATGATCCCGGAAGAAGAGCGCGTGGTGACCATCTCCCACGGTGGCTATGCCAAGACCCAGCCGTTGTCCGCTTACCAGGCCCAGCGCCGTGGCGGCAAAGGCAAGTCGGCGACCGGCGTGAAGGACGAGGACTACATCGAGCACCTGCTGGTCGCCAACAGCCACGCCACCCTGCTGCTGTTCTCCAGCAAGGGCAAGGTGTACTGGAAGAAGACCTACGAGATCCCTGAGGCATCCCGCGCCGCGCGTGGCCGCCCGCTGGTCAACCTGCTGCCGCTGGAGGAGGGTGAGCGCATCACCGCCATGCTGCAGATCGACCTCGAGGCCCTGCAGCAGAGCGCCGACCCGGATGAAGAGCTGGAAGACGGCGACGAGGGCGTGATCGAAGGCGAAGTGGTCGAAGTAGAAGAAATCGACGAAGAAGACGGCGACACCCCTGAGTGGGTGGCTGAGCCGACCGGCGCGTACATCTTCATGGCCACCGCTTCCGGTACCGTCAAGAAAACCCCGCTGGTGCAGTTCGCCCGTCCGCGCTCCAATGGCCTGATCGCCCTGAAGCTGAAGGAAGGCGACACCCTGATTGCTGCGGCAATCACCGACGGCGCCAAGGAAGTCATGATGTTCTCCGACGCCGGCAAGGTGATCCGCTTCGCCGAGAGCGTGGTGCGCGAAATGGGCCGTACCGCCCGTGGTGTGCGCGGCATGAAGCTGGGCAAGGGGCAGCAGATCATCTCGATGCTGATCCCGGAGTCTGGTGCGCAGATCCTTACCGCGTCCGAGCGTGGCTTCGGCAAGCGTACCCCGCTGTCCAAGTTCCCGCGCCGCGGCCGTGGTGGCCAGGGCGTGATCGCCATGGGCACCAAGGGGCGCAATGGCCTGCTGATCGGTGCTATCCAGGTGCAGGAAGGTGAAGAGATCATGCTGATCTCCGACCAGGGCACGCTGGTGCGCACACGGGTTGGCGAAGTTTCCAGCTTGAGCCGTAACACTCAGGGCGTGACCCTGATCAAGCTGGCCGCAGACGAAACGCTGGTAGGCCTGGAGCGTATCCAGGAGCCTTCCGAGGAAGAACTCGACGAACTGGTCGGGGCGGACGAGGAGGGCGTGGAGCTCGATACGCCGGAAGCGGCGGACGATGACAATGCGGGCGCCGAAGAGGCACCGCAAGAGTAAGCAAGCGCAACAACCCGAACGGGGCGACCAAGGTCGCCCCGTTTGACTGATTACAGCAGGCAACAGCAGGACCTGCCTTTTTTTGGGGCGGCCTTGTGTGGTGAAAGGGTCGCCTGGCGGTCCCAGGGTTAAGCAGCGCAACAACTATCGCGGGGGCTGCTGCGCAGCCCTTTCGCGACACGAGGCCGCTCCTACAGGGGTGCGCGGCCTGCAACAAACGATTTTGTTCTATTTGGCAGAGCGAGAGTGGATGTGAGCAAACGAGCCTTTAACTTCTGCGCAGGCCCTGCCGCGCTTCCTGAAGCTGTCCTGCAGCGCGCCCAGGCCGAAATGCTGGACTGGCATGGCAAGGGCTTGTCGGTGATGGAAATGAGCCATCGCAGCGACGATTACGTGGCCATTGCCGAAAAGGCCGAGCAGGACCTGCGTGACCTGCTGTCCGTCCCCTCCAACTACAAAGTCCTGTTCCTGCAGGGCGGTGCCAGCCAGCAGTTCGCCGAAATCCCGCTGAACCTGCTGCCGGAGAACGGCACTGCCGACTACGTCGAAACCGGTATCTGGTCGAAAAAGGCCATCGAAGAAGCGCGCCGTTTCGGCAACGTCAACGTCGCCGCCAGCGCCAAGCCATACGACTACCTGGCCATCCCTGGCCAGAACGAGTGGCAGCTGACCAAGAACGCAGCGTACGTCCACTATGCCTCCAACGAGACCATCGGCGGCCTGCAGTTCGACTGGGTGCCGCAAACCGGTGACGTTCCGCTGGTGGTCGACATGTCCTCCGACATCCTCTCGCGCCCGATCGACGTGTCGCAGTACGGCCTGATCTACGCCGGCGCGCAGAAGAACATCGGCCCGAGCGGCCTGGTGGTGGTCATCGTCCGTGAAGACCTGCTGGGCCACGCCCGCAGCAGCTGCCCGACCATGCTCGACTACAAGGTCTCGGCCGACAACGGTTCGATGTACAACACCCCGGCCACCTATTCCTGGTACCTCTCGGGCCTGGTCTTCGAGTGGCTCAAGGAGCAGGGTGGCGTCGACGCCATGGAACAGCGCAACCGCGCCAAGAAGGACCGCCTGTACGGGTTCATCGACGCCAGCGAGTTCTACACCAACCCGATCAGCCACAACGCCCGTTCGTGGATGAACGTGCCGTTCCGCCTGGCCGATGAGCGCCTGGACAAGGCCTTCCTGGCCGGCGCCGATGCCCGTGGCCTGCTCAACCTCAAGGGCCACCGCTCGGTGGGCGGCATGCGCGCTTCCATCTACAACGCCCTGGGCCTGGACGCTGTCGAGGCGCTGGTGGCCTACATGGCCGAATTCGAGAAGGAGCACGGCTGATGTCCGAACATGAGCTCAAGGCGCTGCGCGTACGCATCGATAGCCTCGACGAGAAAATCCTCGAGCTGATCAGCGACCGCGCCCGCTGCGCCCAGGAAGTGGCCAAGGTCAAGACCGCCTCGCTGGCCGAAGGCGAGCAGCCGGTGTTCTACCGCCCTGAGCGTGAAGCTGCCGTGCTCAAGCGCGTGATGGAGCGCAACAAGGGGCCGCTGGGCAACGAAGAGATGGCGCGGCTGTTCCGCGAAATCATGTCGTCGTGCCTGGCCCTGGAAGAGCCGCTGAAAATCGCCTACCTGGGGCCTGAAGGCACCTTCACCCAGGCCGCGGCCATGAAGCACTTCGGCCACGCCGTGATCAGCCGCCCGATGGCTGCCATCGACGAAGTGTTCCGCGAAGTGGCGGCCGGCGCCGTCAATTTCGGCGTGGTGCCGGTGGAAAACTCCACCGAGGGTGCGGTCAGCCACACCCTGGACAGCTTCCTCGAGCACGACATGGTGATCTGCGGCGAAGTCGAGCTGCGCATTCACCATCACCTGCTGGTGGGCGAAAGCACCAAGACTGACAGCATCACCCGCATCTACTCGCATGCCCAATCGCTGGCCCAGTGCCGCAAGTGGCTGGACGCGCACTACCCGAACGTGGAGCGCGTGGCGGTGTCGAGCAATGCCGAGGCCGCCAAGCGGGTCAAGGGCGAGTGGAATTCGGCGGCGATCGCCGGCGACATGGCCGCCAACCTGTACGGGTTGACCCGCCTGGCCGAGAAGATCGAAGACCGCCCGGACAACTCCACGCGCTTCTTGATGATCGGCAACCAGGAAGTGCCGCCGACCGGCGACGACAAGACCTCGATCATCGTTTCGATGAGCAACAAGCCAGGTGCCCTGCACGAACTGCTGGTGCCGTTCCACGACAACGGCATCGACCTGACCCGCATCGAGACCCGCCCGTCGCGCAGTGGCAAGTGGACCTACGTGTTCTTCATCGACTTCGTAGGCCACCACCGCGACCCGCTGATCAAGGCCGTGCTGGAGAAGATCAGCCAAGAGGCTGTGGCGCTGAAGGTGCTGGGCTCGTATCCAAAGGCGGTGCTTTGATTTGAGCTTGCCGGGGCCGCTATGCGGCCCATCGCCGGCAAGCCGGCTCCCACCGGTACAGCACAGGCCGCGAAATCCGCGCCGTACCTGTAGGAACCGGCTTGCCAGCGATGGCCAGCAAAGCAGCCTACAGGCACAGCCCAAACCGTAATAATTGCGCCGTACCTGTGGGAGCTGGCTTGCCGGCGATGGGCTGCAAAGCAGCCCCCTGCGGTCCCAAAGACTGTCCTGATTTCTGAACAGGGTTCGTACCAGTGGTAAATGCAGCAAAAAACAAACCCGCACCGCTCATCGGCCGCCTCGTCGTCGTAGGCCTGGGCCTGATCGGCGGCTCCTTCGCCAAAGGCCTGCGTGAAAGCGGCCTGTGCCGCGAAGTGGTCGGCGTCGACCTGGATGCCCCTTCACGCAAGCAAGCTGTGGCCCTGGGTGTGGTCGACCGCTGCGAAGAAGACCTCGCCGCCGCCTGTGTCGGCGCCGACGTCATCCAGCTGGCGGTACCGATCCTGGCCATGGAAAAGCTCCTGGCGCGCCTGGCACAACTGGACCTGGGCAGCGCCGTCATCACCGACGTCGGCAGCGCCAAAGGCAATGTGGTGCGTGCTGCGCGTGAGGTGTTCGGCGACCGCCTGCGCCACTTCGTGCCCGGCCACCCCATCGCCGGCTCCGAGCAGAGCGGGGTAGAGGCCTCCAACGCCACCCTGTTCCGCCGCCACAAGGTCATCCTCACGCCGCTGCCCGAAACCGACCCCGCCGCCCTGGCCCTGGTCGACCGCCTGTGGCGTGCGCTGGAGGCCGACGTGGAGCACATGCCAGTCGAGCGCCACGACGAAGTGCTGGCCGCCACCAGCCACCTGCCGCACTTGCTGGCCTTCGGCCTGGTCGATTCATTGGCCAAGCGCAATGAAAACCTTGAGATCTTCCGGTACGCTGCCGGTGGTTTCCGCGATTTCACCAGAATCGCCGGCAGCGATCCGACCATGTGGCATGACATCTTCCTCGCCAACCGCGAGGCTGTCCTGCGCACCCTGGACACTTTTCGCAGCGACCTCGACGCCTTGCGCGACGCGGTCGATGCAGGGGACGGGCACCAGTTGCTGGGTGTATTCACCCGCGCTCGGGTTGCCCGCGAGCATTTCAGTAAAATCTTGGCCCGCCGGGCCTATGTGGACGCTATGAACGCCAACGATCTGATTTTCCTGGCCCAACCGGGTGGCCGCCTGACCGGGCGAATCCGCGTACCGGGCGACAAGTCGATTTCCCACCGTTCGATCATGCTCGGCTCCCTGGCCGAAGGCACGACCGAAGTCGAAGGCTTCCTCGAAGGTGAGGACGCCCTGGCGACCCTTCAGGCTTTCCGTGACATGGGGGTGGTCATCGAAGGCCCGAACCACGGCCGCGTGACCATCCACGGTGTCGGCCTGCACGGCCTCAAGCCACCGCCCGGGCCGATCTACGTGGGCAACTCCGGCACCTCCATGCGCCTGCTCTCGGGCCTGCTGGCCGGCCAGTCGTTCGACGTGACCATGACCGGCGATGCCTCGCTGTCCAAGCGCCCGATGAACCGCGTGGCCAACCCGCTGCGCGAAATGGGCGCGGTGGTCGAAACCGGCCCGGACGGCCGCCCACCACTGACCATTCGCGGTGGCCACACGCTCAAGGCGCTGACCTACACGCTGCCGATGGCCAGTGCCCAGGTCAAATCCTGCCTGCTGCTGGCCGGCCTGTACGCCGAAGGCAAAACCACCGTTACCGAGCCTGCGCCCACCCGTGACCACACCGAGCGCATGCTGCGCGGCTTCGGCTATGCGGTGGAGTCCAACGGCCCGGTGGCTTCGCTGCAGTCCGGCGGCAAGCTCACTGCCACCCGCATCGAAGTGCCCGCAGACATCTCCTCGGCTGCGTTCTTCCTGGTGGCAGCATCCATTGCCCAGGGCTCGGAGCTGGTGCTCGAACATGTCGGCATCAACCCGACCCGCACCGGTGTCATCGACATCCTGCGCCTGATGGGCGGCGACATCACCCTGGAAAACCAGCGTGAAGTCGGCGGCGAACCAGTGGCCGACCTGCGTGTGCGCGGTGCCAAGCTCAAGGGTATCGATATCCCCGAGCACCTGGTGCCGCTGGCCATCGACGAATTCCCGGTGCTGTTCGTGGCCGCCGCCTGCGCCGAAGGGCGTACCGTGCTGCGTGGCGCGGAAGAGCTGCGGGTGAAAGAGTCCGACCGTATCCAGGTAATGGCCGACGGCCTGATCGCCCTGGGCGTGAAGTGCGAGCCAACCCCCGACGGCATCATCATCGACGGCGGCCAGATTGGCGGTGGCGAAGTGCATGGCCACGGCGACCACCGTATCGCCATGGCCTTCAGCGTTGCCTCGCTGCGCGCCAGCGCGCCAATCCGCATCCATGATTGCGCCAACGTCGCCACCTCGTTCCCCAACTTCCTCGCGCTGTGCGCCGAGGTGGGTATCCGCGTGGCAGAAGAGGGCAAGTCGTGAATCTGCAAGCGCCGGTCATCACCATCGATGGCCCGAGCGGCTCGGGCAAGGGCACCGTCGCAGGCCTGTTGGCGCGCGAACTGGGCTGGCGGCTGCTGGATTCCGGCGCGCTTTACCGCCTGCTGGCGTTCAACGCCAGCAACCACGGTGTCGACCTGACCAACGAAGAGCTGCTCAAGGCCCTGGCCGCCCATCTGGATGTGCAGTTCATCGCCGCCGAGCCGGGTAAGCTGCAACAGATCATTCTCGAAGGTGAGGACGTCAGCAATGTCATCCGCACCGAGACGGTCGGTGCCGGGGCGTCGATGGTGGCGTCCCTGCCGGCAGTGCGCGAAGCCCTGCTGCAGCGCCAGCGCGCGTTCCGCGAAGCGCCGGGCCTGATCGCCGATGGCCGCGACATGGGCACCGTGGTGTTCCCGGACGCGCCGCTGAAGGTGTTTTTGACCGCCAGTGCCGAGGAGCGTGCCCGTCGCCGCTACCTGCAGTTGAAGGGCAAAGGCGAAGATGTTAGTCTGTCGAGTCTGCTAGATGAGATTCGTGCGCGCGATGAGCGCGACACCCAGCGCGCAGTGGCCCCGCTCAAGCCGGCGGCCGATGCCATTCAGCTGGACTCCACGGAGCTGTCCATCGAGCAGGTGCTGCACCGTATCAGGAGCGAGCTCGCCCAGCGCGACTTGGTCTGATCGTCAGGAAAGCAGGCAGGGGCACCAGTCAACGTCCTGCCCGCTTTCCTTTACTTAACGAAACCCACATTGTCTGGAGTGTGGCGATGGGCGTCTGTTTCGCCCGAATCTACAGGAATTAAAATGAGCGAAAGCTTTGCAGAACTCTTTGAAGAAAGCCTGAAAACCCTCAATCTTCAGCCGGGTGCGATCATCTCCGGTATCGTTGTCGACATCGACGGCGACTGGGTTACCGTACACGCTGGCCTGAAGTCCGAGGGCGTCATCCCGCTCGAGCAGTTCTACAACGAAGCTGGCGAGCTGACCATCAAGGTCGGTGACGAAGTTCACGTTGCGCTGGACGCGGTCGAAGACGGCTTTGGCGAAACCAAACTGTCCCGTGAAAAAGCCAAGCGCGCCGAGTGCTGGATTGTTCTGGAAGCAGCTTTCGCCGCCGAAGAAGTGGTCAAGGGCGTTATCAACGGTAAGGTTAAGGGCGGCTTCACTGTCGACGTTAACGGCATCCGTGCGTTCCTGCCGGGCTCCCTGGTTGATGTCCGCCCTGTGCGCGACACCACCCACCTGGAAGGCAAAGAGCTGGAATTCAAGGTCATCAAGCTGGACCAGAAGCGCAACAACGTTGTCGTTTCCCGTCGCAGCGTGCTGGAAGCCGAGAACTCCGCCGAGCGCGAAGCCCTGCTGGAAACCCTGCAGGAAGGCCAGCAAGTCAAAGGTATCGTCAAGAACCTCACCGACTACGGCGCATTCGTGGACCTGGGCGGCATCGACGGCCTGCTGCACATCACCGACATGGCCTGGAAGCGCATCAAGCATCCTTCCGAAATCGTTAACGTTGGCGACGAAGTCGACGTACGCGTTCTGAAGTTCGACCGTGAGCGCAACCGCGTTTCGCTGGGTCTGAAGCAGATGGGCGAAGATCCGTGGGTTGCTATCACTGCGCGTTACCCAGAAGGTACCCGCGTACAGGCTCGCGTTACCAACCTGACCGACTACGGCTGCTTCGCTGAGCTGGAAGAAGGCGTTGAAGGTCTGGTACACGTTTCCGAAATGGACTGGACCAACAAGAACATCCACCCGTCGAAAGTCGTTCAGGTTGGCGACGAAGTGGAAGTCATGGTTCTGGACATCGACGAAGAGCGTCGTCGTATCTCCCTGGGCATCAAGCAGTGCAAGTCCAACCCATGGGAAGACTTCTCCGGCCAGTTCAACAAGGGTGACAAGATCACCGGTACCATCAAGTCGATCACCGACTTCGGTATCTTCATCGGCCTGGACGGCGGCATCGACGGCCTGGTTCACCTGTCCGACATCTCCTGGAACGAAACCGGCGAAGAAGCCGTACGTCGTTTCAAGAAGGGCGACGAGCTGGAAACCGTCATCCTGTCGGTTGACCCAGAGCGCGAGCGCATCTCCCTGGGCATCAAGCAGCTGGAAGACGATCCGTTCTCCAACTTCGTTGCTGTCAACGACAAGGGCGCTATCGTCAAGGGCATCGTGAAAGAAGTTGACGCCAAAGGCGCCATCGTCACCCTGGCCGACGACATCGAAGCCACTCTGAAAGCTTCCGAAATCAGCCGTGACCGCGTTGAAGACGCGCGTAACGTTCTGAAGGAAGGCGAAGAGATCGAAGCCAAGATCATCAGCGTTGACCGCAAGTCGCGCGTGATCAGCCTGTCGATCAAGTCGAAAGACGACGCTGAAGAGCGTGAAGCCATCCAGAGCCTGAAAAACGCTCCGGAAGCGGCTGCCGATACCACCATGGCTGCGCTGCTGCGCGAAGCAATGGCCAAGCAGAACTAAGTTCTGTTTGATCGGTGTAAAAAAAGGGTGGCCTTCGGGCCACCCTTTTTTTATGCCCAAAATCTCCCCAAGCCTGACGCTATCCCCTGTAGGAGCCGGCTTGCCGGCGATGGCCTGCAGCGCAGGCCCAACCGCGTCTAAACCGCCGCGCAAAGCATCGCCAATGCATAACCAAGCTCTTTACGGCCAGCATAAAAAAGCCTGCCCTCCAGGCCACCCTTTCTCCCTCCAAAAAATTACCCCAGCCAAACGCGATCCCCGGCGGATCAACTGTCTCACCAATTTCTAAAAGTTAACGCAGCTCCTTGTCAGAGCCACTGTCTTGCTCAACTTCTAAAAGCTGGCACGATCCCTGTGGGAGCCGGCTTGCCGGCGATGGCCTGCAAAGCAGGCCCAACCGAGTCTGCACCTGCGCGCAAAGCATTGGCCAATCCATAGCCAAGCTCTGTATGCCCAGCATAAAAGCCTACCCTCCAGCCCACCCTTTCCAACCCCAAAAATCCCCCCAGCCTAACGCCATCCCCTGTAGAACCCGGCTCGCCCACGATCCCCCACAAAGCTCCCCCAGCCTTATTTCCCAACACTCCAATCTTGAATTTTTTTATTAAGTCAAGAACCACCCTGTTCAAATCCCTCCGAGCGTGCTACAAACTGATTAAGCAATGATCTAGCTGCTTGATAACGAAGGGAAAAATATGACGAAGTCGGAGCTGATCGAACGTATTGTCACCCATCAAGGGCTGCTCTCGTCCAAGGATGTGGAGCTGGCCATCAAGACCATGCTTGAACAGATGTCCCAATGCCTGGCCACCGGAGATCGCATCGAGATCCGCGGCTTTGGCAGCTTCTCCTTGCACTATCGCGCTCCACGCGTAGGTCGCAACCCCAAGACCGGCCAGTCGGTGGAGCTTGAAGGCAAGTTCGTTCCGCACTTCAAGCCCGGCAAAGAGCTGCGTGATCGCGTCAATGAAGAAGAGCACGAGCACCCCTGACCGATGAAGGAGCCAGTCTGATGCGTAACCTCAAGCGCGCCCTGGCGGCGTTGTTCGTGCTGCTGCTGGCGGCGGTGGTGCTGTTCTTCGTGCTGGAGAACCAGCAGGCCGTGGCACTCGTGCTGTTTGGCTGGTCGGCGCCCGAGTTGCCGGTTGCGGTACCGGTGCTGGCGGCCCTGGTAGTAGGCCTGGCGATTGGCCCGCTGTTGGGCGCCTATGGTGTACAGCGCAGCAAGCGCAAGATTCGCGCCTCGGCCAGGCAGGCAGCGCTGGAAGGTAAGTAAGGAAAATTCCCGCCTTTTTTAGGAAAGGCTCGCCTGTGCACGCGACGGTGTAAGTGAAGTAATACCCGCTTCATTATTCCGGCCCAAACGAGCGTGCAGCAGTATGGAATTTCCCACCCTTTCCCATCACGGTGGCACCCGCGGTGTAACCGGTTCTTGTCACCAGCTTCACATCGATTCAGCCACCAGTCTGCTCGTGGATTGCGGCCTGGAGCAGGGCGCCGACGCCGCCCCGGGTTCAGCCAGCGCATCACTCGGTTTTGATATCCAGGGTATACAAGCCCTGGTGATCACCCACGTACACCTCGACCATGTCGGCCGCATCCCCGCGCTGCTGGCGGCCGGCTTTCGCGGTCCGATCCTCTGCAGCGAACCCTCGGCAAAGCTGTTGCCACTGGTACTGGAAGATGCCTACAGGCTGACCATCAGCAGCGAGCCCGCACAAGTGGCGCGTTACCTCGAGCTAATCGGTGGCCTGGTCGTGTCGATGCCCTTCGGCCAGTGGCACTCCGTGGTAAACAAGCCCGGCCTCAGGTGCCAGCTGCGCCTGCAACGCGCCGGGCACCTGCTTGGCTCCGCCTATGTAGAGTGCGATGTAGACGTGGCCGAGCAAAACCACCGCATCGTTTTCTCCGGCGACCTCGGCCCCGAAGGCAACCCGCTGCTACGCCCGCTGCAGCCACCCGAGCGTGCAGACTTGCTGGTGCTGGAAAGTACCTACGGCGACCGCCTGCACCCCGACCGCAGCATGCGCGAGCAGCAGCTGGAGCAGGTTATTGACCGCGCACTGCAGGACTGCGGCACCATCCTGATTCCCGCATTCAGCCTGGGCCGTACGCAAGAGTTGTTGTGCGAGCTCGAGGCCATTCTCCACCGCAAGGCACTGCTCGGTGACCCGGCCGTGGTGCCTGGCGATGGCACGTTCGCCTGGTCGCAGCTACCGATCATTCTCGACTCACCCTTGGCTCAGCGCATTACCACCGTCTACCGCCAGCTGCATGACTACTGGAATGACGAAGCCAAGGCGCGGATGAGCGAGGGGCGTGACCCGCTTGGGTTCAACCAGCTGGTGTGCGTCGACACCCATGCCCGCCACCCGCAGGTGGTCAATTACCTGAAAAGTACCGGGCGCCCGGCGATTGTGATTGCCGGTAATGGCATGTGCTCGGGTGGGCGGATCGTCAACTACCTCAAGGCGATGCTTGGTGATCCACGGCATGAGGTGATGTTTGTCGGGTATCAGGCCAGGGGAACACCAGGCGCTGCCATTCAGCGCAAAGCGGGTGCGGAAGGGGCTGCGCAGGTTGAGTTGGATGGGGCTGTATATGAGGTGCGGGCTAAGGTGGCGACGTTGGGCGGGTATTCAGGGCATGCGGACCAGGCCGGGTTGGTGAGGTTTGCTATGGCGTGCGCGGCGCGGCGGGTGGTGCTGGTGCATGGGGAGAGGCGGGCGAAGCAGGTGCTGGCTCAGGCCATGCGGGAAAGGTTTGCTGAGGCTGGAAATGAGGTGAGCGTCACAGTTGCGGGGTAACCATTGGGCGGTGCGCGTGGTGTCTGTCGAAAAGTGAGGAACTTCTGTGGGAAGGTTCCCTCTATTACTGATTAATGCTAAGTAGGTGAGCGTGGCGGGCATGTGGGCAAAATGCCGCTACGCTTGACGCGAGGGGAGCGCCGCTTTCGCGAGCAGGGAGCGCCCCAAAGAGATGAAGCAATCAGACGGACCCAAGGAAAAAAAGACTAAATGCGCAATGAACGCGAGCGCCTGAGCGGTAGTGATGAGATTGACCTGATTGAGCTTGTGCAGGGGGTTTGGCGGCAAAAGCTTTGGGTGGGGCTGGTCGCGGTACCGATTATTGCCATAGGTTTCGCCTACATAAAGCTGGTTTCGCCAGTATACGAGGCGAAGCTCTACATTCAGCCACCCTCTCAGAATGAGATTGCTCAGCTCAACTACGGTCGTGGTGAGGGCACAGGCCTTGCTCCGCTCAGCGCCAAAGATGTGTACAGCATCTACCTCAAGGCGCTGCAGTCAGAAGCGGTACGAGATAAGTTCTTTCGCAGTGCATTTCTCCCTACGCTGACAGAGGAGGAGCGGGGCGGGTCGCGAGACGCCCTTTACGCTCAGTTCAATGGCATGCTCAAGGTGTCGCAGGCCGGCAAGGACATGCCAGATCGTTATGTGCTCACTGCTAACCTCGAGGACCCACGGCTTGCTGCGACTTGGGTGTCGAACTACGCCGAAATGGCGGCAGAGCGAGCAAAGAACGAACTGTTGAGCGGTACTCGTAGTGACATTTCTATCATGGCTGACAACCTCGAGCAGCAGATCCGTGCTTCCCGTGCCAGTGCCGGGAATCAGCGTACTGACCAGATTGCCCAGCTCAAGGAGGCTCTGCGGGTTGCACGCTCCATTGGCCTAGAAAAGCCGCCGATCATTTCCGACACGTTATCCAGTGAAGTGTCTGCCGCAATGAACGGGTCTCTCACCTACATGCGCGGAGCCAAGGCATTGGAGGCTGAAATTGCCAATCTGGAGTCGCGCTCCTCGGATGACCCATTCATACCGAGCCTGCGCGTGAAGCAAGAGAAACTCAATTTCCTTCGTAACCTGAAAATCGACCCTTCGCTGGTTGCGATGTATCAGCAGGACGGCGCGGTTGCGCAGCCCGATAAGCCGATCAAGCCGCGAAAGGCAATCATCATGCTGCTTTCGGTGGTTGCGGGCGTCGGCTTGGGCGTGCTCGTCGCTATCGGTCGTGACCTTTGGGTGAGGCGGCGTGAGGTGGCGTAAGGAACTTATCACCCCTGGGGGTGTCCGCAAGCGTTGTTGTCCGATGCTGAAGGTGCAACAATGCACCTTCGTCGCCTATGACATGGATAGCTGGAAGAGCGAGCATTAAGCGCTGATCTACCTTGCCTGTCTTGGTTAACTCCCGTTGGCAATGCAGGCAAGTAATGAACAATGTGGCACGCGTACCTTCCATGGCCGCTTCTGGCGAGATCGATATTTTCAGAGTTTTCCGTACCATTTGGCGCCGGCGCTTCTTTATTATCTCCGTTGGTGGCGCCTGTGCGTTCTTCGGTGCCGCTATTGCGTACTCAATTACACCAGTCTACGAGACGTCCACAACTTTAAAGCCTGTAGCTCTGAACCAGTTGGATGAGTTGAATCGTTCAAAGATCTACTCATTACCGCCAAGAGAAGCACTCAAGCGCGTAGGTGCGACGCTAGACTCTTATAATGCACGACTAGACTTTTTCCGTTCAAGGCCAGACCTAGTTGATGCTTTTCAGGTTGAAGGCCAAAGTGTTGAGCAGGCATTTGAAGACTTTAACAGTAGCGCACTTAGCGTAGTTCAGGCTGACCCGAAGAGAACCGATTTGCTGAGCGACTTTATTGGTTTGAAAATGCGCTATGACAAGGGCATTGACGGTGCGGGGATTCTTAACGACTTCGTTGATTTTGCGGTCGAGCGGGAGCGTGCTCAGCTGTCCAGGGATATGCAGATCATTGTGGCTAATCGGCTGAATGAAGTGAATGCTGAATTGAGCTCTGCGATGATGGAGTATCAAGCTGGAAACGAAGGTCGCATCGCACGGCTTGAAGAAGCTGATGCTATCAAGCGTGCGCAGTTGAATGATGAATTGAAGGCACTACGTGTCCAGCTTAAGCTAAGACGCGAGGCACGAGTTGCAGAGCTTGACGAGGCAATCGGTGTCGCTCGAAGCCTGGGTTTGAAGAAGCCCTCTACCCCCTCGTTGATGGCTGATGAAGCTATGGCAGGGGGCAATGTCATTCGAACTGAGGTTAACGGCAGGCCGGTGCCACTTTACTTTATGGGTACCGAGGTGCTCGAGGCGGAACGCCTTGCCTTGAGCAAGCGTACCTCCGACGACTTCGTCGAGCCGAGAATCGGGCAAATCCGCAAAGAACTGATCCTACTCACGACCAACCGCAATGTTCAGGCGATTAGGAGCCGGGATAACGAACAGGCCTTTCTGGAAGGCATTGAAGCCCTGCGTGTGGAACGTGCGCGCTTGCAGTCCGTTGATACCGAGTTGCAAGGCTTGCGCTTAGTCAGTATTGATCAGCGTGCAGTAGCATCAGGTCAGCCAGTCAAGCCTCGTAGATCTATAATTATTCTGTTAGCACTAATCGGTGGCACACTGATTGGTGCAGTTATTGCCCTGTTGCGTAGTGCTTTCAAAGATCACTTACGACAACTACGAGTGCTTGAAGGTTCTGTCCAGCGGGTTTCCGAAACTCGGTTATCCTCAATGAGTACGCTTGAAGATAAAGGTTTAAAGCAGATTTGTGATAGTTGCCAAGCTTGTTTGTCTGGTGTTGCGCAGAGTTAATGGATGGTGCTAGGTGTTATATGTGGTAAATACATAATGTCAGCAGCTGCAGATTATAAAATGACAGTGATAAAATTCGAAGGAGAGCTTGCCTTGAGTATGCCTGAGTTGTCTGGAGGTTCTATATCGATATTGTTTCGTGAGGCTGCCATTAATTTCGATAGTCAAGATATTGTGAGTGGCGCGTGTTAAGGTTTTTTGCGAGGGTCAAAGGGAAGCAGGGGCAGTTTGCCCGAAATGTGTTGACTTTGATGACCGGCACAACAATTGCGCAGGCCATACCTCTTGCGGCTATGCCGATCTTAACGCGCCTATATGAGCCGGAAGATTTCGGGGTTTTGGCCCTTTATATGTCGGTAGCAGCTATGATATCTGTTGTGGCAACAGCACGCTACGAATTAGCAGTGATGCTTCCAGAGAAGAATGATGATGCTGCCAGTCTTGTTGTATTGGCGATTAGTATCGCAGCAGTGATAAGTTTTGTATTGTTTATATTGGTTTTGGCCTTTAACGAGCCTATTCAAGGTTTTTTTGGGGTCCCAGCGATTGGCCCCTGGTTGTACTTATTGCCGGTTAGTGTATTTGTCGCAGGTCTATGGCAATCGTTGAATTACTGGAATAATCGCGCCGCTAATTTTAGACGGTTGGCGGTTAGTCGGATGGTGCAAGGGGGGGGGATGACGTCTGCTCAACTTGGATTGAGCAGTATGGCTGGCGGAGGGTTAATCCTAGGTTATATTGTCGGGCAGGCGGTAGCTGCGTCTGTATTTCTTAGCAAAATATGGCGAGAAGATCGATCCATCTTGCATGCTGTAACTTTAGATAAAATCAGAAAAAATGCTAAAGAATATATAAAATTTCCAAAGTATTCATGCGCTGGGGCGTTGCTCGATAATGCGGCGATTCAGATGCCTGTTCTGATCTTGAGTAAATTTAATACGGCTCACGTTGTAGGTGTTTTTAGTCTGATGTTTAGAGCGCTAAATTTACCTATGAGTTTGATTTCGGCTGCCTTGTCACAGGTTTTGTTTCAGAAGTTGGTCGGCCTGCATCGCGAAGCGCCCGAGCGACTATTTGGTTTCGTATTAAAGGTATTCATAGTACTGCTGATGCTCATGGTGCCTCTGGTGCTGGTTGTCTGGTTCTTAGGGCCGGAACTCTTCAGTTTCGTCTTTGGCGAGGCATGGCGCGATGCCGGCGGTTATGCCGCAATATTAATTTTTGCAGTAGCGATACGTTTTGCGGTAAGTCCACTAAGCATGGTGCTCGCAATGGAGCACAATGTAAGAATGGGTACCCTGTGGCAATGTATCTATTTTGTGACAATTATTTCGACTTTGTATATTTTTAAAGGGGCAGAGCTTGGTACATTTATCCTTGCGTTCACTGTTCATGAAATAAGCTTATATTTTCTGTATTTTTGTTTTATTCTTTTGGGTACAAAACAACATAGTTTTAGGTAGGGTTTATGTGCGGAATTCTAGGTGGGGTTTGGAAGCAAGTAGACTCATCGCTTGAGTCACGGGTTAAATCGGCGCTAGCTACAATTCGGCACCGCGGGCCAAATGACTCAGGGTACGAAGTTGAAACTATAAATGATAGTTGCGTTGTGCTTGGTCATACGCGTCTATCTGTTATAGATCTCTCAGAGGCAGGGCATCAGCCCATGTACTCACAAGATCGTCGTTACTCCATGGTTTTCAATGGGGAAATTTATAATTACAAAGAGTTGCGTAGCGAATTGGAGTCCTTCGGGTACTTGTTTGTTTCCGACTCTGATACTGAGGTTCTTCTAGTTGCGTGGCAACACTGGCAGGAGGCGAGTTTAAAGAGATTTGTCGGGATGTTTGCGTTTGCAATATATGACCATTGGAACTCGACTATACACTGTGCGCGAGATGCATTTGGTATAAAGCCATTCTTTTATTCAATTGAAAAAAGTGGTTTGTGTTTTGCATCCGAGTTATCTGCTGTTAAAGAGCTGAAAGGTGGTCGTGCCGAGTTAAATTGGCAGCGCGCTTATGATTATCTGACTCATGGCGATTACGATACTAATGATCAGACTTTCTTCAAGGATGTTTTTCATCTTCCCCCAGGGCATATCGCATCCTTTGATATTAATAACTCTAAACTATTGCAGCTTAGGCGCTGGTACACCCCCACCTTGCAAGAGCGCAATGACTTAAGCTTTGCAGCTGCGGCAGACGAATTGCGTGAGCGCTTTTTGGACAGTATTCGGCTACACCTTCGCAGCGATGTACCGTTAGGTGCTGCCTTGTCGGGGGGGCTTGATTCCTCCGCTGTTGTTTGCGCAATGCGTTATATCGACCCTAAAATGCCTATCCATACCTTTAGCTATATCGCTCAGGGTAGTACTGTTTCTGAAGAGTATTGGGCAGACCAGATAAATGAGTATGTTGGGGCTCATGCAAACAAAGTAATTGTTTCTCCGACAGACTTGATTCGAGACTTAGATGATCTGATAAAGGTTCAAGGTGAGCCTTTTGGTAGTACTAGTATTTATGCGCAATACCGAGTCTACCAGTTAGCGAGGGACTGTGGCGTCACCGTCACTCTAGATGGCCAAGGCGCGGATGAGATGCTAGCCGGCTATACAGGTTACCCAGGTCAGCGAATTCGGAGCATGGTGGAACGAGGGGAATACGCGCGTGCAGTAAACTTCCTTAACAAATGGACCAAATGGCCGGGGCGTAGTCTTACATGGGCCGTTGGTTCGGCACTAGGGCAGTTTACCTCGGGACGAGTTAACGACTTTTTGAGGGCGCTTGATGGTAGACAAAATGTCCCGTCCTGGATTGATGGAGGAGTTTTAGCGGATGGCGGTGTTCGCTGCGAGAATACACGCCGGCACTGTGATATTCAGTTGCAGGGGCGCCGATTGACCTCTGAGTTGGCGACTTCTCTTCATTATCGAGGATTGCAGCATCTACTTAGGCATGGTGATCGAAACTCAATGCGTTTCTCTATTGAAAGCCGAGTCCCTTTCCTTACCACTGGATTAACAGAGTTTCTTTTATCGCTGCCTGAACATTATCTAATTTCTGATAGTGGTGAAACCAAACACATATTCCGTGCCGCAATGCGCGGTATTGTACCCGACCAATCGCTTGATCGGCGTGACAAAATCGGTTTTCAAACTCCTGAAAAAGATCTGTTGCTCAGTAACGCTCCAGTAATTCGTAAGTGGCTGGAGGTGGATCTAGAACTACCATTTATTAGAGGTGATCAAATCCTGAGTAGTTTTGACAGAGCTATTAATGGTAAGGCAAAATTTAGTGCGGAAGTCTGGAGATGGATTAACTTTTATCGATGGTATCAAGCTGTTCTAGCGTAGGTTTTGGGATGGTCTGCCATTGGGCTTATGCAGTGGCTCGGTTTTGGTTGGTGGCATATGCGATCGGTGGGTTTAAAGTTGAGCGCGAATAGAACTATATTTTATACGGCGCTTATTGCATTTAGGGCGGTGCTTGACTTGTCCTATGCTAATATCATATCTGAGTTTTTTGTTTCTGAGGGGTTTAGTTCAAGCATAGATTTCTCTCAATATGTTATTTCATGGGTTGTATATTTAATTAGTTTTGCTTGTGCGGTAGATCGCGTAAGGAAAGTCAGCCATTATTTTTTTGCTATGGCGATTTTATCTATTGTTGCGCCATTGACATCTCTTTACGGATTGGATTCTAGCAAGCCATTGTTTCCGGTATTAGTAACTATCGCAGCATTGTATGTAATCTATTTTATGTCCCGGGTCAATGTGTTGAGTGTTAAGAACTTGCCAGTATTAACTGGTGGTAGGGCATTGGCAATTGTAGTTTCGCTCGCTTTTGTTCTGTTCTTAATTGTTTGGTTTGCGATGTCGGGCGCTCGGCCGAATTTGGATTTGGCGGAGGTGTATCAATACCGAGAAGCGAATAGTGAATTAACTGGGGGTGGGATTTTAGCATACACCAATAACTGGACCTATCAAGTTTTTTCTATTTACCTCATAAGTTTCGCTTTGCTGTATAAGCGTTATTTCCTTGTGGTACTGTTATTGCTCGCGCAGGTTTATTTTTTTTCAATCGCTTCTCATAAGTCAATACTGTTTATCCCGCTATTGGTGTTTGGCTCGTGGATGTATTTCCGATATTCCAATTCGTTGATATTGCTGCCAGTAGCTTATATAGTCGTGATAGGTTGTACACTCCTTAGTTTTTATCTCTTCGGGGATATAGTTTTGAGTTCAATGTTTTCGCGACGAGTTTTTTTTGTGCCTGCAAATTTGTGCTTTGTTTACTTCGATTTTTTTAGTAGTCATCCACAGGTTTACTGGTCGAATTCTGTGCTTTCAAGTTTATCGGCTTATCCCTATGGGGAGCTTGGTGTTCCATACGTGGTAGGGGAGTATTTAAATCGCCCTGGCCTGGGTGCTAATAATGGATTCGTTTCTAGCGGGTTTGCCCATGCCGGCTTACTTGGTGTGTTTTTTTATGCAGTGATTATTGGGTTTATTTTGAGACTAATCAACGATATGGCAAGTGAAAGTATGCCGATTTGGATTGCGGTAGCCATATCCGTAGTTCCGTTACGGAGTGTTTTGGTCTCGTCAGATTTATTTACTGTCATGCTGACTCATGGTTTTGGTATGGCAATAATTCTTATCTATCTCTCTCGTGTGTCCCGTTCCAAAACAATCCAGATTAGCGTTGCACATGATAAGCAATGAGGAAGTCATGAAGATTGCACATTTGACATCTGTCCATCCTAGGTATGATGTTCGTATATTTTACAAAGAATGTCGTTCGTTGGTCCGTGTCGGTCATGAAGTTCATCTAGTTGTTGCTGACGGGAAGGGAAGTGAAATTAAAGAAGGTGTGTGCTTTCATGACGTAGGTTGCAGCCGAGGGCGTTTGGCTCGGATGTTAAGGACGCCTAGTAAGATTTACAAGGAAGCAGTAAAAGTTAATGCTGATATTTATCACATTCATGACCCTGAGCTTCTTCCCGTAGGATACAAGCTAAAAAGGAATGGTAAAAAGGTGGTCTTCGATTCGCACGAGGACGTACCAATGCAAATTCTGGGTAAACCCTATTTAAATAAACCTAGTAAGTGGTTAATTTCAAAGTTGTTTTCTGCGTACGAGTCCTGGGTTTGCTCTCGGTTGGATGCGGTTGTTGCTGCTACCCCGCACATACGTGATAAATTTATCTCGATTAATCCAGCAAGTGTTGCAGTTAACAATTTTCCTATGCTGGACGAACTGGCGATTATCGACGCTTCGTGGCCTGAAAAAAAAGACCAGGTTTGCTACATCGGCAGCGTTGATAAAATTCGCGGTGTCGTGGAGGTTGTCGAAGCGATCCAGTACGTCAGTGGTACAACAACATTGGCATTTGCGGGGGCATTAAAAAATGATGCTTTGGCACAAACACTAGAGAATTCTAAGGGGTGGGTGCGTACTAAGCCTTTAGGGTATTTGGATCGTGATGGGGTTAAAGCGACGCTTAAAGAGTCTAGGGGTGGGTTGGTCACTTTGCATCCTGCTCCTAACTACCTTGAGGCTCTACCAGTAAAGATGTTTGAATATATGGCTGCAGGGTTGCCGGTTGTAGCCTCAGACTTTCCACTCTGGCGAAACATCGTAGAGGAAAGTAAGTGTGGGATTTGTGTGAATCCGCTTAATCCCGAAGATATCGCACGGGCTATAGATTATCTAATCCAAAACCCTTCTGTGGCCGAAGAAATGGGGCGTAATGGTCGTCAAGCTGTAGAGGAGAAATATAACTGGCTGAATGAAGAGCGTACGCTAGTTGAGCTATACCAAAAGATGGTTTAAAAATCTCTTAAGGCGTATATAGTATGCTTAATCTGTTTCGAGTTGTCTGTAATGCTTGCTCGTCGTTTGCGCTTGTCTAAAAAACAGAGTTCGGCTAGTATTAAGCAGAGGACCTGCTTTGGTGGTTTATGATTAAGCAGGCACGAATGTAACAAGATGTGTTGCTGGCCAATTTTATATGATAAGCATTTATATTATTGGCTGTTGGCTATGGTAGCGGCGGTGGTGAGCGGGGTGTTATGAAAGTTACAGTATTTGGTACTGGTTATGTAGGGTTGGTTCAGGGGGCGGTTTTGGCCGATGTTGGCCATGAAGTTGTGTGTCTTGATATTGATAAAGCTAAGGTAGAAATGCTTTCTCAAGGCCGGATACCTATTTATGAGCCTGGGTTGGAGACTATAGTTAAAACTAATCTGGAAAGCGGTAACCTCCAGTTCACTACTGATTATAAAACAGCAATTAGTCACGGTGATGTCTTGTTCATTGCCGTAGGTACACCTCCGGATGAAAATGGCTCCGCAGATCTGAAATATGTTTTAGATGTTGCGACTTCCATTGCTCAGCAGATCGAAAGCTATAAAGTCGTAATTAATAAATCAACGGTACCTGTTGGTACTGCAGATAAAGTTAAAGCAAGAATTGATGAGGTTTTGGCCCAGCGGTCAAAATCCGTTCCGTATGATGTCGTATCGAATCCGGAATTTTTAAAGGAAGGTTCTGCTGTCAATGACTGTTTGAGGCCTGACCGAATTATCGTTGGCACAGACAGTGAGCGAGCCGAACATATAATGCGGGAGCTTTACGCACCGTTTAACAGAAATCATGAAAAAATTATTGTAATGGATGCGCGCAGTGCAGAGCTTACTAAGTACGCTGCTAACTGTATACTCGCGACGAAAATCAGCTTTATCAATGAAATTGCTAGCCTGGCAGACAAGCTTGGTGCTGATGTGGAAAAGGTTCGTAATGGTATAGGTAGCGATCCGCGCATCGGCTATGAGTTCATCTATCCAGGCGTGGGCTATGGCGGATCCTGTTTCCCTAAAGATGTGCAAGCGTTGATCAAAACGGCTGACGACATTGGGTTCGATGCGATTGTGTTGAAGGCTGTTGAAGCGCGTAATCAGATCCAAAAAACAGTTATTTTTGATAAAATCTCAGACTATTTTTCCGGGGATTTGAAGGGGCGGGTCTTTGCGCTTTGGGGACTGAGCTTTAAGCCAAACACCGATGACATGCGTGAAGCTCCGAGTCGTGTTCTTATGGAGGCTTTGTGGGAGGCAGGCGCTATTGTTCAGGCCTATGATCCCGCGGCAATGGATGAGACTCGTCGAATTTACCCAGATGCGGATTCGCTAAAACTCTGCACAACAAAGGAATTAGCGCTCGAAGGTGCCGAGGCCCTCGTTGTTATCACTGAGTGGAAAAGTTTCCGCGCACCGAATTTTGATCTAATTAAGGCTAGTCTTCGGAATCCGTTAATTTTTGATGGTCGTAATATTTATGATCCAGCTTCCGTTGTTAGGGAAGGGTTTGAATATTTCTCCATTGGGCGCCCATAAGTATTTCGATTTAAGGTGAAACAACATGGTTAAGTTTGCATTAGTTGGATGTGGTCGTATCGCGAAGCGTCATGCTGAACTGCTTGGTGGGGGAGTCATTGGGCAGGGGGAGTTAGTAGCTGTTTGTGATAGTGATCTGCAGAAAGCGAAAGTATATGGGGAAAAATACGAGGTTCCCTATTTCGCAGATATGCATGAGATGATGAGGTCGGTTGAGATTGATGTTGTTTCTGTCTTGACGGAAAGTGGAAATCACGCAAAAAACGTTATTGCTCTCAGTGAGTATGGTAAGCATATAGTAGTGGAAAAGCCAATGGCTTTGACGCTTGCAGATGCAGATGCAATGATTTCTGCCTGTGAAGAGGCGGGTGTAAAGCTGTTTGTCGTAAAACAAAATCGCTTCAACGTTCCAGTTGTAAAACTCCGTGAAGCACTAGAGCAAGGACGTTTTGGTAAGTTAGTACTAGGAACTGTGCGTGTGCGTTGGTGCCGACCTCAAGCTTACTATAACCAGGATAGTTGGCGTGGAACTTGGGCAATGGATGGTGGAGTTCTTACTAACCAAGCTAGCCATCATGTCGACTTACTTGAGTGGATGATGGGTGAAGTCGAATCTGTCTATGCGATGGCGAATACAGCATTAGTCGATATTGAGGCAGAGGATACGGCTGTTGTAACACTGCGCTTTAAGAGTGGCGCACTTGGCGTTATTGAGGCTACTACCGCTACTCGTCCCAGGGATCTTGAGGGGTCGCTGTCTATTGTGGGTGAGCACGGTGCAGTTGAGGTAGGCGGGATTGCTGTTAATGAGATGAAAGCATGGCGCTTCGCTGAAGAAACAGAAGATGATCAGCAAGTCATGGACCGTTATTCTGTAAACCCGCCCAATGTTTACGGGTTTGGTCATCAGGCATACTATGAGCATGTTGTCGATGTTATTAAAAACGACAAGCCTCAGTTGGTAGACGGTAACGGAGCACGCAAGAGTCTTGCGCTCATCGTTGCGATTTACGAGTCAATCGAAACTGGCAAAGAAGTATTCCTGAGCAAGTCGACAGGCAAGTGTCGGTTGGGTGCATAAATGAACAATCCGATAGAGAAGTTTTCTGCCGTTCGTGACGTAGAATTCGGTCATGATGTTACTGTAGTACAGCCTGTGAATATCTATGGCTGCAGCATTGGTAGCAACACTTTTGTAGGGCCTTTTGTTGAAATCCAGAAAAGTGTCGTGATAGGCCAGCGCTGCAAAATTCAGTCACATAGCTTTATCTGCGAGTTGGTCAGTATCGGCGATGATTGTTTTATCGGCCATGGAGTAATGTTTGTTAACGATCTATTTTCCGCGGGCGGTCCGGCTCGAGGGGATAAAACGCTCTGGAAAGAAACGCTGATCGGTGACAATGTATCTATAGGAAGTAATGCAACTATATTGCCAGTCAGTATCTGTTCCAATGTCGTGATCGGCGCGGGTGCAGTAGTAACAAAAAATATCGAAAAGCCAGGTGTCTATGCTGGCAACCCTGCTAAGAAAATTAGGTGAGATCAATGGTAAAGTTTTTGGATCTGCACTCGCAATACCTTTCTATTCGCGAAGATATTGATGCTGCAATCGCTGGAGTACTTGCTAACTCAAGTTTCATTGGCGGGCAAGGAGTGGCCGCTTTCGAGCAGGAGTTTGCGAGCTATTGTGATGCAAAGTTCTGCCTCGGTGTAGGTAACGGGACCGATGCACTTGAAATTGCTTTAGAGGCTCTTGCATTACCTGCTGGTAGCGAAGTGCTCGTGCCTGGTAATAGCTTCATCGCGAGTTCTGAAGCCGTGACTCGTTGTGGACATAAAGTAGTGTTTGTAGATAATCACGAAGCGAGCTATGTTCTTGATATTGAGGACGTCCTTCGGAAAATTACGCCGAACACAAAGGCTATCATTGCTGTACACCTCTACGGTCACCCTTGTGACATGAAACGTCTTAAGGAAATAGCGGCGGAAAAGGGCATCTTCATCATAGAGGATTGTGCTCAGGCACATGGCGCTGAATTTGAAGGTAAGCGAGTCGGTGGACTTGGTGATATTGCCGCTTTCAGTTTTTATCCAGGTAAAAACCTCGGAGCCTACGGTGATGGCGGTGCTATTGTAACTAACAATGAAGCGCTAGCCATTAAGTGTCGTCAGATTGCAAATCATGGCCGTATTGCTAAGTACGATCACGCTTTCGAAGGGCGTAACTCACGCTTAGACGGACTTCAAGCCGCAATTTTGAGTGTTAAGCTTAAGCATCTCAATGCTTGGACCTCTAAGCGTATAGATATCGCTGATCGTTATATGCAAGCGCTTTCGGGTATAGCAGGATTAACGCTTCCTGTCCGTCAAGACTGGGCTAAGCAGGTATATCATCTCTTTGTAGTCCGCACGCAGCAGCGTGACGAACTGAAGGCGTTCTTGGAAAGGGCTGGGATTGAAACAGGTGTTCATTACCCTAAAGCTTTGCCCAAACTTCAGGCGTATAGTTATTTGGAACAGGTAGATAGCACAGCAAACTATTATGCTCAAGATAGCACCCTGCTGAGTCTTCCGATTGGCGAGCATCTATCTTTCGAGCAGGTAGATGTGGTCATCAGAGCGGTTAGAAGTTTCTTTGATGGCGGAGATGCAGGGAGCGGCATCAACGGTTGAACACTTTTTTTATTGAGTGTTCATGCTGCTCAGTAGTTTTATGACCGACGCTTATGGGGGGAGCCCCATAGGCGTTGTTTGCTTCGTAATGGTTCTTTTTTTATTCTTCTTTGCGTTAAATAATGTCGTTTCTTTTCGAAGTCGGGTTTTACAGAGGTTTTTGAGTTTATTCGTCTTTACTGTCGACGAGTAATTTGATGAAATTGCAATATGTGCGTGACTTTATTGATGCGTTGATTGAGATTATAAAGATAATTCCAGGGTGGCATGATGAATATTTGGTTGATCAAGCTCGAGGAGCCGGTACCGCAAGACGCTGATTACAGGCCTTACCGCATGGGTATGCTCGAGCGCGAATTGGTGGCCAATGGGCATAGCGTTGTAAGATGGTGCTCAGATCTAAATCACTTGACTGGTCTCCATCGTTATGGGGTTACCTGCTCCGTAAAATATTCCGATAGGCAACAGTACGAATTCATAAATAGCGGAGTTAAGTATAAGTCTGCTATTTCAGTAGGTCGTATAATCGACAATTTTTTAATCAAGCTCAAAATTCGAAAGCGAGCGAAAGAGCTTAGGGCTCCCGACCTAATTGTTTGTAGTATGCCGACTCCCGCGCTTTGCAAGTTGGCTGCGGTATTGGCGCGTGAGTATGGCATTCCTCTCGTTTTGGATTGTCGTGATTATTGGCCTGAAGTAATATTGGCTGAAGCAAAAGGTTGGAAAGCCCTCGCCGCTAGGTTGCTGGCTTTCAAAATGCGTCGCGATCTTATATTTGCTTGCAAGCAGTCGCATTCCTTTATTGGAATTACTGATTTTTTTACTCGTCATTTATTAAAACATGCCGGTCGTCATCCTACACGCTTTGATGTGGTGTTTCCTTTGGGTTTCGATTCTACGGCGATAATTTGTTCGGAACAAAATCGTCAAGCAGCATTCGGTTTTTGGGCTGCCCATGGGATTGCTTTGGGTAAGGGGCAAAGGGTCGTCTACTTTGCCGGGCGGTTGAATCGTACAGTCTATGACGCCATTGAACCTGTTGTTCAGGCAGCGCAGCAGCTTGCAGAAGTTAATCCAGATATTGTTTTTGTTTTATGCGGGTCTGGAAGCTACCAAGAAGCTATTAAGGAAAGGTTTTCGTGCTTGTCTAATGTTATTCTTCCAGGTGAGGTAGATGCGACGTTTCTCAAGGTGTTGAGGGACTATTCGGTCGCTGCACTGCAGCCAATAGATCGGCGGATTGATTATCAGAATTCTTATTCAAATAAATTTTTCGAATACCTGAGCTCCGGGTTGCCAATCTTTTCCTGGCTGGACGGGATTTCAGGTCAAAAGTTGGTGGCTGAAAAGTGTGGCTATATCTATAACAGCTCTGCTGAGTTGATTGAGAAGATGTCTATGTTTTTTGATGATGATGATCTTCAAGTCGAAATGTCTAGTCGCGCTAAGAAGTTGTTTGCTCGAGAGTTTGAAGCCAAGACTGTGTACAGTGGTTATGCCCGCCATTTGGACGCGGTGGTTGAAGAAAGTTTATCCAGAACTTCTAATTGATGTTGTTAGGGTGCATAATGATTAAGCGTATTTTTGATATATTGGCTTCTTTTTTTGGTATCTTATTTTTATTGCCAGTATTACTGGTCGTGGCTTGGGCGGTAAAAAGAAAGTTAGGATCTCCAATCTTATTTCGTCAAGTGCGCCCAGGTGCGCGTGGTGTACCTTTCGAAATGATAAAATTCAGAACTATGCTGGACGCTCACGATTCAAAAGGTGAGCCACTTGCAGACGCAGATAGAATGACTGTCTTTGGCAAGTTTCTTCGTTCTACCAGTTTAGATGAACTACCCGAGCTATGGAACGTATTAAAGGGCGAAATGAGTATTGTTGGGCCGCGTCCTTTGTTGATGGAATATCTTCCTCTTTACAATGAGAGGCAAAATTTACGGCATAAAGTTCGTCCAGGGATAACTGGATGGGCGCAAATTAACGGTCGTAACGCTCTGAGTTGGCAAGAAAAATTTGAACTCGATGCTTGGTATGTTGAAAATCGTACTTTTTTGTTGGACCTTAAAATAATTGCACTGACGATAGTTAAGGTATTTAAAAGAGATGGTGTTTCCGCGAATGGAGAGGTTACCATGCCTAAATTTCAAGGTAACAAAAAATGAGTCGGCTGGCTATACTAGGTGCCAGTGGGCATGGGAAAGTAGTCGCTGATACCGCTGAGCTTTGTGGGTGGTCCGATATTTCATTCTTCGATGACATTTGGCCTAAACGGTTGTCGACCGGTAGTTGGGAAGTTGTCGGTACCGGAGACGATCTTCTCAAGCGATTGAGTGAGTTTGATGGTGTGGTCGTTGCTATCGGGAATAACAAAATACGCGAGCGCAAGATATCTGAACTTTTTAGTCACAATGCCGCATTGGCCACTCTTATCCATCCATCTGCTAGTGTTAGTCGCTACGCCGATGTTGGAGTGGGTACTGTCATATTTGCTGGTGCGGTATTGCATGCGGGCGCTACAGTGGGGGTCGGCTGTATACTAAATACGGGCTGCAGTGTTGATCACGACTGCTGTCTTGCTAACGCAGTTCATATCAGCCCTGGTGCTCGACTTGCTGGCGATGTGAGAGTTGGAGCTCGCTCATGGGTGGGCATAGGTTCTAGCGTCAGGCAAATGATTACTTTGGGCGAGGACGTCGTTGTCGGCGTCGGTGCGGCCGTTGTCGCTGATGTTATGGCGGGGATTACAGTCATCGGCGTACCCGCTCGTCCACTAAATTAGTCCCACAAATCTCTGCGTGTGGTTGTAGACTGTGTCATAACCCCTTCGCGCTCTTGCGAATTTGATGAATCAGGACCTGTTCATGCTGAATACCCCTTTCTCTCCTTGGCCATCTTTTTCTGAAGAAGAGGCGGACCGCGTACGGGATATTATCTTGTCTAACAAGGTGAATTACTGGACTGGGCAGGAATGCCGTCAGTTTGAGCATGAATTTGCAGACTGGGCTGGAGCGAAGCATGCCGTGGCCGTCGCAAATGGTACGGTAGCGCTCGATCTGGCGTTGCATGCGTTGGGCGTTGGTAAGGGTGACGAAGTGATCGTCACCTCTCGTACATTTCTCGCTTCGGTATCAAGTATCGTCAACGCTGGCGCTTGTCCAGTGTTCGCGGATGTGAATGTCGATTCCCAGAATATCGACGCTTACACCATCAAGGCGGTGATTACTCCTCGCACAAAAGCCATTGTATGTGTTCACCTCGCAGGATGGCCTTGTGATATGGATCCGATCATGGCGTTGGCGCAAGAGCACGGTATACGTGTTATCGAAGATTGTGCACAAGCGCACGGTGCCCGCTACAAAGGTAGGCCTGTCGGTTCTATTGGCGATATCGGGGCTTGGTCGTTCTGTCAGGATAAGATTATGACCACCGGCGGCGAGGGTGGCATGGTCACCACCAATGATAAAGAATTATGGTCAACAATGTGGTCGTTCAAAGATCATGGTAAGAGCTGGGAAGCGGTTTACGAACGTCAGCATGCCCCCGGATTCCGCTGGCTGCATGAAAGTTTTGGTACCAATTGGAGGATGCTTGAGGTCCAAGGTGGGATCGGTCGGATTCAATTGAAGCGAATGCCAGAGTGGCATCAGTCGCGATTAGAAAATGCTCAGCGCATCTGGGAGTGCGCCAAAGGCCTACCCGGACTTCGGGTTCCTGTTATCCCGGAAGATAATGTACATGCGGCTTATAAATGCTACGTGTTTGTTGAGCCAGGACAACTTGCTTCAGGTTGGGATAGAGATCGACTACTAAATGAAATAAATTCCCTTGGCGTGCCTTGTTTCTCGGGTTCCTGTTCAGAGGTATATCTTGAGAAAGCATTCGATGGCACAGGCTTTAGGCCAGAGAAAAGTCTGCCTGTTGCAAGTCAACTGGGAGAAACTAGCCTCATGTTCTTGGTCCATCCAACGCTGACAGATGCTGAAATCGCGAAGACGTGTGAGGTGTTGACAAGAGTCATGCGCCAAGCAGCAGGCAAATGAAATGCATTACGACTCGTACGCTGGCGCGCGAGTCGTACTCTTTTATGCCTGGTGTTGGTGTGTCAAGTTGCCTTAAGCGGGCACGTATGAAAATGAAACAGGAAGGGATCTGGTTTGGTTCGGAATCAGGAGTGTAAACGGATGACGGATAAGCTGCGCGCGGGAATGCTACTTTTGCCGCGACGCTACAAACGCGCGCTCCAAGTCGTAACCGACGTGTTGTTGGTATGGTTCGCTCTTTGGTTGGCGTTTTTGGTACGTCTTGGCATTGATGAGATTTATCAGCCACTGCGCACACACTATTGGCTTTTTTTAGCCGCGCCAGTCGTCGCCATACCTATCTTTATCCGTTTTGGCATGTATCGTGCTGTCATGCGGTATTTCGGTAATGACGCATTAATTGCTATTGTTAAAGCTGTTTCTTTATCTTCACTGATACTTTCGCTAATCGTTTATTGGCATAGCAATCATACTGCAGTAGTTCCGCGTTCTATCGTTTTCAATTACTGGTGGCTAAGCCTGGTGCTGATCGGTGGTCTTAGATTGATCATGCGGCAGTATTTTTTGGGTGATTGGTTTGCAGCCCGGCAGCATGTACCTTTCACCAATCGCGATAATGGTTTACCGAAAGTTGCGATCTATGGCGCTGGTGCTGCAGGAAATCAGTTAATCGCTGCATTGAGAATTGGTCGCGTTATGCGACCGGTTGCTTTCATTGATGATGATGAAAGTGTTGCGGATCGCGTCATTTCTGGGCTTCAAGTATTTCGTGGAAAAGATATTCAGCGAATGATTGATGTTACCGGTGCTGAAGAGATCTTGCTGGCTATTCCTTCTGCCAGTCGTGCGCGTCGAAGAGAAATACTTGGGCTATTAGAGCACTTCCCACTCCACGTCCGTAGTATCCCTGGGTTCATGGATTTGGCCAGTGGCCGGGTAAAAGTCGATGATATTCAAGAGGTTGATATTGCCGACCTATTGGGCCGTGATGCCGTACCCGCGCAGACTGACTTGCTTGCTCGTTGCGTATCTGGCCAAGTCGTAATGGTAACAGGCGCCGGTGGCTCCATTGGTTCGGAACTATGCCGGCAGATACTCATGCTCGAGCCTAAAACCCTCCTTTTATTCGAGCATAGTGAATTTAATCTTTATAGCATTCATGGGGAACTAGAGCAGCGTATTCGGCGCGAGTCCTTGCCAGTCACGCTGGTCCCATTCCTAGGCTCCATTCGTAATCAGAAGCATTTGGCAGACACCATGAAGATGTGGGGGGTAGACACCGTTTACCACGCTGCCGCCTACAAACATGTCCCAATGGTTGAGCACAACATTGCCGAAGGTGTCCTGAATAACGTGATTGGTACGCTGAATACAGCGCAGGCAGCTCTGCAATCCAATGTGGCCAATTTCGTACTTATTTCGACCGACAAAGCTGTGCGACCAACCAATGTCATGGGTAGCACAAAAAGGTTGGCTGAACTAGTTCTTCAGGCGTTGAGTAGAGAAGCTGCGCCTGTTTTGTTTGGGGACAGTAGCAAAGTTGCGAGAGTTAATAAAACTCGCTTTACGATGGTACGCTTTGGCAATGTTCTTGGATCTTCAGGGTCGGTGATCCCATTATTTCACAAGCAGATCAAGATGGGCGGGCCATTGACGGTAACTCACCCCAAGATTACCAGATACTTCATGACCATTCCTGAGGCTGCTCAGCTTGTTATTCAGGCCGGCTCAATGGGGCAGGGCGGAGACGTATTCGTATTGGACATGGGCGAGCCTGTAAAAATTGCTTCATTGGCTGAGAAGATGATTCACCTTTCGGGGTTGAGCGTAAGATCTGAAAAAAATCCTCATGGTGACATTGCAATTGAATTTACAGGTCTACGACCTGGCGAAAAGCTTTACGAAGAACTTTTGATTGGCGATAACGTTCTGCCAACCCAGCACCCGATGATCATGACAGCCAGCGAGGATTTCTTAGCGTGGGATGCGCTTAGAGATAGCTTGTCTTTGTTGGTTAAAGCAGTTGAAACTGAGGACTTTTCGCGCGTCCGCCAGCTACTTAGAGAGTTGGTCAGTGGTTACACACCCGAAGGGGAGATTGTGGACTGGGTGTATCAGCAGCGGATGAAAGAAATTTAGTTTTTTTCACAGTTCGTCGGCAGTTTTCGAACTGCCGACTGCTTGCCGGTGGAGTAGTATTTTCAATTCGATAGGCTAAAAGTTATAGGCTAGAGCTTTTAGTTGCTGGGGATGTTTGATTTTGGCCCACTTCGGTTCCAATGCTCGAACTTGAGAAAGTTACTGAATAACGGCCTAGATCTCCGGGGTCTCGTGCGAAATTAACAGCGCCGGCCTCTGTATTCCACTTGTAGGCGTCAGCCTCATACGAAGCACCTGACTGTAGTTTTACCCATTGGGTTGCACTAGTGGCAGGATTGCCGAGCTTGTCCGTGAGCATCTCTTTAACTAGATACAAGTTACTAGCATTACCGGTCAACACTAGCTGAATGACAGTGCCATCATTCACCGTAGCGAACAATTTATAGCCCGGTGAAATTGGCAAATATGGCAGCCCTCGCACCTCAAACTCACCCGCTTTGTTGGTAGCGACACGGCAAGGCTCGTCGGGGCGTTCATCTTCCGCTGAACATTCTGGCACCTCAGCCATGAAATTGCCCTGCAGGTCAACACCCAGGAACGCGCTCGGCGCGATCACTCGGTCAGCAACCTGCGTGGATTGCGCCCAGACAGGCGCGGCAGCAAACGCGGCCGCAAGAACGACCGAATGAGGAATATAAGGCATGGACGATCCCTGTGAGCCAAGATGGCTTTTCCTGAGAGGAGTTCGTATTTTGCCCCGCCGGCGATGACAGAACAACTGCCAAAATCGTGAACGGCGTCTTACCGGCACACTCCTGCATCATTCCCGTCTAGAATTGCGCCATCAATCGTCAACCATCAGCCACGAGAAGCGTTCAACCCTATGACAATCCTGGTAACCGGCGGCGCCGGCTTCATTGGTGCGAATTTCGTGCTGGATTGGGTAAGCCAGTCCGGCGAAACGATCGTCAACCTGGACAAGCTGACCTACGCCGGCAACCTGCAGAGCCTGGCCAGCCTGGAGGGCAACCCACAGCATGTTTTCGTGCATGGTGATATCGGTGACGGCCCGCTTGTGCAGCGCCTGCTGGCAGAGCACCGCCCGCGTGCAGTGCTTAACTTCGCCGCCGAGTCGCACGTCGACCGCTCCATTCATGGCCCGCAGGCGTTCGTTGAAACCAACGTTGTAGGCACGTTCCAGCTGCTTGAGGCGGTGCGTGCTTACTGGCAGGGCATGGACGAGGAAGCACGTGCGGCCTTCCGCTTCCTTCATGTTTCAACCGATGAGGTCTATGGCTCGCTGAAAGCCGGTGAGCCTGCCTTTACCGAAACCCATCAGTACCAGCCAAACAGCCCGTACTCCGCAAGCAAGGCCGCCAGCGACCACCTGGTCCGTTCCTATCACCACACCTACGGGCTGCCGGTGCTGACCACCAATTGTTCGAACAATTACGGCCCACTGCATTTCCCCGAGAAGCTGATCCCGCTGATCATCGTCAACGCCCTGGCCGGGAAGGCGCTGCCCGTATACGGCGATGGTCAGCAGATTCGCGACTGGCTTTACGTCAAGGACCACTGCAGCGCTATCCGCCGTGTGCTGGCAGCAGGGCAGGTGGGTGAGGTGTACAACGTCGGTGGCTGGAACGAGATGCCCAACCTGGACATCGTCCATCGCGTTTGTGCGCTACTCGATGAGCTCCGCCCGCGTACCGATGGGCAGCCGTATGCCAGCCAGATCAGCTTTGTCACCGACCGCCCTGGCCACGACCGCCGGTACGCTATCGATGCGCGCAAGCTGGAGCGTGAGCTGGGTTGGAAGCCGGCCGAAACCTTCGAAACGGGCATTCGTAAAACCGTGCAGTGGTACCTGGATAACCAGGCCTGGGTCGAAGGTGTGCAATCGGGCAGCTATCGCGAATGGGTCGAGAAGAATTACACCGGGCGTTCGGTGTAAAGGCGCTGAAAACTGGGTGGCTACCCTATAATGGCAAAAAGATGGCTGGCAACTAGCCATGGACGCCTGACAGAGATTTACAACCTATGAGCACTATCAACCGCAAAGGCATCATTCTGGCTGGGGGCTCGGGCACGCGCCTGCACCCTGCAACGCTGGCGATTTCCAAGCAGTTGCTGCCGGTTTACGACAAGCCGATGATCTATTACCCGCTGACCACGCTGATGCTGGCGGGCATTCGCGACATCCTGATCATCTCTACCCCGCAAGACACGCCGCGGTTCGAGCAGTTGCTGGGGGATGGTCACCAGTGGGGCATCAACATTACCTATGCGGTGCAGCCTTCGCCGGACGGGCTGGCACAGGCCTTCATCATTGGCGAAGGCTTCATTGGCAACGACCTTTCGGCGCTGGTACTGGGAGATAACATCTTCTACGGCCACGACTTCCAGGCCTTGTTGCTCGAAGCCATGGGCCGCCGCGAAGGTGCCAGCGTATTCGCTTACCACGTGACCGACCCTGAACGGTATGGCGTGGTGGAGTTCGACAGCCAGGGCAAGGCCCTGAGCCTGGAAGAGAAGCCGACCCAGCCGAAGTCCAATTACGCCGTGACGGGCCTGTACTTCTACGATCAGGATGTGATCCAGATGGCCAAAGGGCTCAAGCCCTCACCGCGAGGCGAGCTGGAGATTACCGACCTCAACCGCTTGTACCTTGAGCGTGAGCAGTTGTCGGTGGAAGTGATGGGGCGTGGGTATGCATGGCTCGATACCGGCACCCATGATTCCCTGCTTGAAGCCAGCGGTTACATTGCCACCATCGAGCGCCGCCAGGGCTTGAAGGTCGCCTGCCCAGAAGAAGTGGCTTACCGCCAGCGCTGGATTGATGCAGAGCAGTTGGCCAGGCTGGCCGCGCCGCTTACCAAGAACGGTTACGGGCAGTACTTGCAACGGGTGCTGCGCGACACGATCTTCTGACAGTGAAAGTTCTGTGCACGCCTGCTGTGGGAGCTTTTACCCGGCAGGTGTGCAACATGCTGTGACGTCTAATCTGGTAACCATTCCCTGGCGGCAACCGCTGGGCGAATGGCCTGCGAGCCGCTAGTTTGAGGGGGCAGCCAAGGAGCTTGCTGCATTCAAACTCAACTCACAGGAGTGACCTTCATGCGCAATACCGTTCTCACTTATCTGCTGCTGCCGCTGTTTGCCGGCCTGTCGTTTTCGATCAGCGCGGCGCCTGCTACGGCCCCTGTACCGAAGGAACCGGTACCGATGGTTAGCCAGTTACCGGCCACCTCAGCCAAGCTCAACCTCAATACCGCCGATGCGCTGACCTTGCAGAAGGAGCTGAATGGGATAGGCAAGGCCAAGGCCGAGGCCATTGTGGCTTACCGGGAGGCCCACGGTGCGTTCGCTTCAGTGGATGAACTGCTGGAGATCAAAGGGATTGGCAATGCGTTGATGGAGCGCAATCGGGACAAGTTGGCGGTCGAGTAGGGGAGTAGGCCGGGGCGGCTTGTTGCCTGCCCCGGCGTCATCGCCTGCAGCCTACCTGTCCTGCGCATCCTTGGCATCCGCCTCGGCATTGCGCTCATGTACCTTCTTCAGTTGCTCATCGGTCAAGGGCAGTTTCTTCGCCGTATCGCGCAACATCATCAACCCGCCCACGATCGAGCCAAGGGCTAGGATGAGTATCAGCCAGGCATACCAAGGCATTTTCGTTCTCCTATGAGCTGTGAGGCTTCGCTTGTACCCGTTTTGAGCGACCGCGTTGCCCGTTGGTTCAATTATAGGAGGGGTGCCCCGCCGGGCCAATTCTAATGGCCTCTGGCCCCCAAGGCGTGGCGACTTCGTTTACAATGCGCGCCGTTTACGAATTACCAAGAGACCCCGACCATGTCCGCCTGCCAGACGCCCCTGATCGTCGCCCTGGATTTCCCCACCCGTGACGCCGCCCTGAAGCTGGCTGACCAGCTCGACCCCGCACTGTGCCGGGTGAAGGTTGGCAAGGAGCTGTTCACCAGCAGCGCTTCGGGCATTGTCGAAACCCTGTGCGCGAAAGGTTTCGAGGTGTTCCTCGACCTTAAATTCCATGACATCCCCAACACCACCGCCATGGCCGTGAAGGCTGCGGCCGAAATGGGCGTTTGGATGGTCAACGTGCACTGCTCCGGTGGCCTGCGCATGATGTCGGCCTGCCGCGAAGTGCTGGCCAAGCGCAGCGGCCCCCAGCCATTGCTGATTGGCGTGACCGTGCTGACCAGCATGGAACGTGAAGACCTGGCCGGTATCGGCCTGGATGTAGACCCGCAAGAGCAGGTGCTGCGCCTGGCTGCGTTGGCCGAGAAGGCTGGCATGGACGGTTTGGTGTGCTCGGCCTTGGAAGCACCGGCGTTGAAAACCGCGCACCCATCGCTGCAACTGGTTACACCAGGCATTCGCCCAGCAGGCAGTGCTCAGGATGACCAGCGTCGCATTCTTACCCCGCGCCAGGCACTGGATGCAGGTTCGGACTACCTCGTGATCGGGCGGCCCATCAGCCAGGCGGCAGACCCGGCAGCAGCATTGGCGGCGGTCGTCGCCGAAATTCGCGGCTGAGATATGAACGAGGGCAGCAATGCTGCTCTCGCTCAAATAACGGCGATTTGTCACGGTTGCAGTCATGACGCAACTGAAATCGCGTAGGACATAGGGAATGAGCCCTCCGCATGAGTATGTTAGATGTCAGTTGATGTTTCGGATCAGAGCCCGGTTCAGCGCTTTGGAAGCCTGATTGGTACTTACCTGCTGCCAGTAGGCTGGTTCATCATTCTTACGGGAATGTTCTGGGCCTGGGACCGCTCTGCTTATCACAAGCTCTTTTATATTTTTCTTGCGGCGCCCACGCTTGTGATGCTGATCAAGCACCGGCATCTGCTGAAACCTCTGGTTTGCAATCCGCTGTTCTTGGCGTTCCTGGTTTTCAGTGGCTACACCCTTCTGAGCATCGCGTGGTCCGACACTGAAAACTCCACCAGCAGCTTGCTGAAGCGCCCGCTGTATATTGCGATGTTGCTACTGGCCGCAGGTATCATCAGCCTGCGCACACCCGGGCAACTGGATCAATGGACGCGCCTGGCCGCTATAGTGATCGCGGTGGCGGCTGGTTTGTCATTGGCGGTTTTTCTCTACCAGAACCCCGTATTGGCAGGCAGGCGCCTGAATGGTTACGGTGCGTTGTATAACCCGTTGCTGACTGCGCATGTATTTGGCGCCTTCGCTGCATTCTGGCTCGCATCCTGGTTCCAGGCTCGTAGTGCGCTCAGCCCATTGCCTTTGGTTTGCCTCGCTGTTCTGGGAATGGCAATCCTGGCGACAGGTTCCCGCACGCCGTTGATCGGCCTGTCAGCTGCTTTGGGTTGGTTGCTGATCGTCGGTGATCGCCGACGCACCGGGCTGGCATTGACTGTGATCGGTATTGCAGCCGTCAGTGTGGTGTTGCTCTACCCTGAAGCCATTACCCAGCGTGGCGTCTCGCACCGCCCGGCCATCTGGCTGGACTCCCTGCGCCAGATCAGCGAACACCCATGGCTGGGCCGCGGCTTCGATTCGCCGATGACAATCATCATCCCAGGCTTGGGCAAGACGCTTGCCGACCCTCATAACATTGAGCTTGGAGTGCTTTATGCGGGTGGGGTCGTCGGCTTGGTGCTGTGGATGGCGCTTTACGGCTTGGCCATGTACTTCTGCTGGGTGTACCGCAAACACCCAGGCGTGATGATAGCGGCAACCTGGCTGATCTTCGGCTTCGCTTCGGGCCTGACCGAAGGCAGTGCCTTCATGTCGCGCCCGAAGGAGCATTGGTTCCTGATCTGGATCCCGATGGCTTTGGTCTACGGGCAATCACTGATCCACTGGAAGCGCAGCCGGTCTGCTTAAGAGCAGACCATCCGCCATATACCGCGCAAGGTCTTGCGGTTCCAGTACTTGAGCGGGATTTGCGAAAGTATTTCCCGGCTCAATGCCTTGTCGCGGTTAGCGTACTTCAGCACCATGGAGTTACGGAACCGCATGCACACCTGCTCATATTGCGGGTGGTCGCTGAACACCGCAAAGGTGCGCAGCACGTTGTCCACCATGAAGCGGCCGTTCTTGAAGGTGTTGGTCGGGTGGTCACGGTACTGCGCCAGTACCTCGCCCAGTACGTCGATGAAATAACCGGCGCGTGCGATCGACAGTTCGATATACACGTCTTCCAGGCGGATATCGGCATTGAACCCCCCCACTTTTTCCAGCGCCTCACGGCGCAGCATCAGTGTGGCTGCCATTGGCCCTGGCTTGCGGTCGAGGAACAGGTCGTCGAAGTCCAGGCGGCGGAAGGGCAGGTTGCGGTTGCGTTGCTCGCGTGCGCCCATCACGTTGCCATCCTGGTCGATGGTTTCGATGTTGGCCGAGCAGATGCCCACTTCAGGCTTGCCGTTCATGTACTCCACTTGGGTGGCAATACGGTGGGGCATCATGATGTCGTCAGAGCCGAAGGGCACGATCAGGTCGCCCCTGGCGCGTGCTATCGCGTCGTTGAGGGTGCGTGCCAGGCCTTGGTTGGCCTGGAAGCGCAGATCGAAGCCATGCTGTTCCTGAAGCCGCTTGAGCACTGCTGGGCTTTCGTCCTTGGAGCCGTCGTCCACCACCAGAAGCTCGATGTTCTTGTAGGTCTGGTTGATGACGCTGTTGATGCTTGCTTCGATGTAGCGCGCGTGGTTGTAGGACGCGATGATCACTGTCACCAACGGTGTGTCAGCAACGCCGTGATTCTCAGAACACATGTGAAACCCCTAGCTTTGATCCGTTCTTTTGACGCCTCTATGCAGGCTACCTGCTGGTTTTTCTAAAGTGATGGCAATTCAGCATCTTATGCAGGTATTGGCCATTCTAATGGAAGGGGCACTTGAGGGATACGATAGCGTGTTGCAGGCTTATACGTAGGGAGGATCCTGCGATTTGTTCAGATATTTCCTACGACTCAGGACTGGTGATGCCTCGCCTGAGGAAATACCCTACATGTTCTGTCGACACGCGTCTGATTGTTCCTGGAAACACTGCCCTTTAGGCTTTCTGGGTCGCTGATGTTCAGCGATGCGGGTGTGGAAACCCGGCAATCTTCAAGTGTCTGTCGTAATGGCAGCTGTATGCGGGAGGCCGTCAGGCCTACCGGGGTTCCTTGAAGACCGGATTTCCACCCCGTGTACAGTTGCCGCCTTTCGTGTGGAAACGGCGGTGGCAGCTCCTGAAATCTTCAAGGAATTGCTATGAAAAAAATCGTCCCCGATCCACCCCATAATTTCGACCTTCCCTCCGACAAGACCCTCTCCAGCGCCATCAGCGAGCGCATCGTGCCGATCGATCACGTGGTCATGAACGTCACCCATTACCTGATGCTGGCCTACAACCACTGCCACATGGCCCTCTACGCAATCGAGGATGAGGCCACCCGTGAGTTGATGGTAAACGGGCTGCGGGCCATGCAGATTGCCTGGGGTCAGTCGGATGCGCTGTCGCTGGCCTTGGAACGTACTAACGGCCTGCATTGAGGGGAATACGGCAATGACTACAGACGTTACCTATGTCACAGCAGGTGTGACCACGTTTTTTCAGGGTGAGCACCAGAGCCATCCCTTGTTCCGCATCGAGCCGGGTATACCTTGCCAGGATGCCCGTGAGCAGGCTTCGGAGTTGATGGGGTATGTGCGCGAGCTGACCATCGTTGGGCTGATGGATGAGAAGCCGATGATGATCTGGGCTTCGCATTACCTGAGCGCGATGGCCAAGGCGCTGATGGATGATGCGGAGTTGGGGATGAGGGGCTGAGGCTGCCTGTCACAGAATCTTCGGGCACTCGGTTTCCGTTACGCCGCAATACCCAAGCCAAACCCTGAATGCCAACAAAAAGGGCCGGTACACTCGCGCGTACCGGCCCATTCAAATCACGCAAAAGCGACTCAACCAATAACCAGCGGCGGGAACGACTTCACCAGGTCATCCAGCGCCTTGATCTGCGCCAAGAACGGCTCCAGCTTGTCCAGCGGCAGGGCGCTTGGGCCGTCGCACTTGGCCTGGTCCGGGTTCGGGTGGGCTTCCAGGAACAGGCCAGCCAGGCCAACGCCCATGCCGGCACGTGCCAGGTCAACCACCTGCTCACGGCGGCCACCAGAAGCAGCACCCGAAGGGTCACGGTTCTGCAGGGCGTGGGTCACGTCGAAAATGATCGGCAGGTCATCGCAGGTGCGCTTCATCACACCAAAGCCCAGCATGTCCACAACCAGGTTGTCGTAGCCCATGCAGGTGCCGCGGTCGCACAGGATCAACTGGTCGTTACCCGCTTCCTTGAACTTCTGCACGATGTTCTGCATCTGCGAAGGGCTCAGGAACTGCGGCTTCTTGATGTTCACCGGTTTGCCAGTCTTGGCCAGCGCCACCACCAGGTCGGTCTGGCGGGCCAGGAAGGCAGGCAGTTGCAGCACGTCGACCACTTCGGCCACTGGCGCGCACTGGTAGATCTCGTGCACGTCGGTGATGATCGGTACGCCGAACTCGGCCTTGACCTTCTCGAAGATGCGCAGGCCTTCTTCCATGCCCGGGCCACGGTAGGAGTGGATCGAGGAACGGTTGGCTTTGTCGAAGCTGGCCTTGAACACGTAAGGAATGCCCAGCTTCTCGGTTACCCGCACGTATTCGGCGCAGGCGGTAAGGGCCAGGTCCTCGGACTCAAGGACGTTGATGCCGCCGAACAGCACGAACGGGGCGGCATTGGAACATTCGATGTTCTGGGTGATCTTGATCATTTTCTACTCTATGAAGTCTGGGGTAGCCATGGCGCTCTACCAACGACTTTCGAGTACACCGCTGGTGAAGATTTCGCGGCGCTCCAGGCGCCCGATTTCCTCATGCTTGGCAAGCGCGTACACCCGGTTGAAGGCTGCGCGTTGCACGTCAGGGAAGTACTCGGCCAGTGCGTATTCTACCGCAGCATCATAGTCCGCTTCGGTTATATAGCGGTAAATTTCTCGGTAGTAGAAAAAGCCGAACTGAAAGCCCAAGGTTTCGCTCATGTAGGCCGTGGGCCCGGAGAAGCTGTTCTCCAGGTCGATGGCCTGCGCTTGTCCTTCTTCCGGGAGCATGACGTTGGCCGCCCACAGGTCCATGTGCGTGACGCCTTGGCAGTGCAGGGCATGCAGCAGTTCGAACGCTGCCGCGATCACCCCGTGCACGGCCTCTGGCTTTTTGCGCACCTTTGCCAGCCCGTCCTCGTGCCCGCTCAGCAATTCTGTGATGAGGAAAAAGTCCTGCATCAGGCCCAACCGGGAGCGGCTGTAGCCGTAGCCGACCAGCTTGGGCACCCGCGCACCCCGCCGGGCTGCTTCGCGGGTGTTGATCAGTTCTTCGAGGGACCAGTCGTACATGCCGTTGCGCTTGGGCCGGCCACGCTGCATGCGCAGCTTCTTTTTCAGCGAATCGAGCTTTTCACGTTTGGTGAACAGCAGGCTTCGGGAGCATTCAAGAGGGGCGCTAACCCGTTTGGCACTGGCGCTCTGCTCGATCAGTCGTTCGAAGGCTTGCCGGGTATGCGGGGCAATAGGGGCTTGAAGGTGCAAGGTGGTGTCGCGATGGCGCAGAGTGTGGGGGTATTCGTTTTGCCAGATCTGTGAATCGCCAACCACACCTTCATTCCTTGTAGTATCAAATAGCCATAAATAATGGATCCAATACTACAGTTTTTTCACATTTTTCGTACAGGTTCTTAACGATACTTAACATTGAAATGTGCTAAGGGGCCGCGTGAGCGGCCCCAGTATTTCAAACCTTCAACACCAGCTTGCCGAAGTTTTCCCCGCTGAACAGCTTGAGCAGGGTTTCTGGGAACGTCTCCAGCCCCTCCACCACATCCTCTTTGCTCTTGACCTTGCCACTGGCCAGCCAGCCGGCGATTTCCTGCGCGGCCTTGCCGTACTCCTTGGCGTGGTCCATCACCACGAACCCTTCCATGCGTGCACGGTTCACCAGCAGCGCCAGGTAGTTGGCCGGGCCTTTGACTGCTTCCTTGTTGTTGTACTGGCTGATCGCCCCGCAGATCACGATGCGGGCCTTGAAGTTGATGCGGGTGAGCACGGCGTCGAGGATTTCGCCGCCGACGTTGTCGAAGTACACGTCAACGCCCTTGGGGCATTCGCGCTTCAGGCCGGCAAGTACGTCCTCGGCTTTGTAGTCGATGACGCCATCGAACCCCAGTTCATCCTTGAGGTACTGGCATTTCTGCGCGCCGCCGGCAATGCCGACGACGCGGCAGCCTTTGATCTTGGCAATCTGGCCGACGATGCTGCCCACGGCGCCGGCAGCACCGGAGATGACCACGGTGTCACCCTCTTTTGGCTGGCCGACATCGAGCAGGGCGAAGTAGGCGGTCATGCCGGTCATGCCCAGGGCTGAGAGGTAGCGGGGCAGGGGGGCAAGGTTGGGGTCGATCTTGTGCAGGCCCTGGGGTTCGCCGGTGAAGTAGTCCTGCACGCCGAGGGCGCCGCTGACATGGTCGCCGGGTTTGAAGTCGGGGTGGTTGGAGGCCACCACTTCGCCTACGCCCAGCGCGCGCATTACCTGGCCGAGTGCCACGGGCGGGATGTACGACTTGCCTTCATTCATCCAGCCGCGCATGGCCGGGTCCAGCGACAGGTACAGGTTGCGTACCTGGATCTGGCCTTCGGCGGGGGCATCGGCGGGCACTGTATCGAAGGTGAAGTCGTCGCGGCGTACGGCGCCGGTCGGGCGTTTGGCCAGCAGGAAGCGGCGGTTGGTCTGGGTCATGGCGGGGTCCTTGTGGGCAGGAGCAGAAGGGTCAATTTAACGTGGTGATGACAACAGGTCTGCAAAATCACTGGTAGGCATGATAGCCCAACCGCTGGCTTGATGATGCTGCACAGTGGGTTGGCAGGCTGACTAGACTCTGAGCGCAGAAGCCAAAGGCTGCTGCAACCATTTGTGGGAGCCGGGCTTGCCGGCGATGGGCTGTGAGCGGCCCCTTTGTTTCGGGTGTTGAGAAAGGCCTGCAGGCCGGGGCGAGCGCTGCGCGCTCGATCGCCGGCAAGCGCGGCTCCCACATTAAAAAAATTGCGCTTTGCTGCACCCATGATTGGAGCATTCGATGAGCATGACCTTTTCCGGCCAGGTAGCACTGGTCACTGGCGGTGCGGCGGGTATCGGCCGGGCGACGGCACTGGCGTTTGCCCGTGAGGGGCTCAAGGTGGTGGTGGCCGACCTCGATCCGGTCGGCGGTGAGGGCACCGTGGCGTTGATCAACGAGGCCGGTGGCCAGGCGCTGTTCGTGGCCTGTGACGTGACCCGTGACGCTGATGTGCGCCGGCTGCATGAGCAGGTCATTCAGGCCTACGGTCGCCTGGACTATGCCTACAACAATGCCGGTATCGAAATCGAGCAGGGCCGCCTGGCCGAGGGCAGCGAGGCAGAGTTCGACGCCATCATGGGCGTCAACGTCAAAGGGGTGTGGCTGTGCATGAAGTACCAGCTGCCGCTGTTGCTGGCCCAGGGCGGCGGGGCGATCGTCAATACTGCCTCGGTGGCAGGCTTGGGCGCGGCGCCGAAGATGAGCATCTACAGCGCGTCCAAGCACGCGGTAATCGGCCTGACCAAATCGGCGGCCATCGAATATGCCAAGAAGCGCATCCGCGTGAATGCGGTGTGCCCGGCGGTGATCGATACCGACATGTTCCGCCGCGCCTACGAGGCCGACCCGCGCAAGGCCGAGTTCGCCGCCGCAATGCACCCGGTCGGGCGCATCGGCAAGGTCGAGGAAATCGCCAGTGCGGTGCTGTACCTGTGCAGTGATGGGGCAGCGTTCACTACCGGGCACAGCCTTACGGTGGACGGTGGGGCCACGGCTATTTGAAAAGGGGCCCTGTGCCGACGGGACGATGGTACGGAGTTTGATTTCTCTGTGATAGGGTTGGGGCAAGAACTGGATCGTTGGTGACCGGTCTTACGATGAAGTCACTTCATCTAAGGACAGCAATGAAGCATTTAGTTTTGTTCTTGGCCATCGTGGCGATTGCAGGGTGCGCGGCAACTGCCAAGACCGAGATGAGAAAAGGCCGCAAGGGCTTGCATATCAATTGCTCGGGCCTCTCGTCATCGTGGGACAAGTGCTATAGCAAGGCGGCGCAGTCCTGTGGGGCCCGTGGTTACAAAGTTGTCGCCCGCTCGACCAGTGACGATGAGGAGGAAGGGGACTTCCTGTTCGGCATAAACCCTGCGGGTTATACCAGCCGTACCATGATCGTCATCTGCAAATGATGCTTGGGCGGGTCATTTTCCGGTGACGTGCTCACCGGCCCCGGCCAGTTTGCGCATCAATGTCGCTCATGGGCAGGGTTCCCGTGCTCTGGCCTTTCTTTCACATGCAGGGCGACCTTCAGCAAGCTGATTACGACACGCTCATAGCTATTTGACACTATTGCGCCCTCAAGCCCTTGTGGGTTCAACGCAATCGTTGCCACGCTTGGCCTTTGCAAACTCTGAGAGCAAGGGGGCGGCGTATGGAGGCGAGCAGGCAGGGTTTTCTGGCCAACCTGGGCATGGCCCGCAAGCTGGGCCTGGGCTTTGCCCTGGTATTGCTGCTGACCCTGGCGGTGGCAGCCATCGGCATTGCCGCGCTGTACAGCGTCGGCCAGCATTTCGGTGGCCTGCGCCAGCTGGGCCAGTTCAACACCGACCTGCTCAAACTGCGCCAGCACGAACAGGCCTTTGCCCTGCGCTCCGATATCAAGGAGGCCGAGGCCCTGCGCAGCGGCCTGCACAACCTCAGCGAGCGCGCCCGGAGCCTGCCGGCACTGGCGGCGGCCGAAGCGGACCTGGCGGCGTATGGCCAGGCCTTCGAAGCCTTTGTCGAAGCGGTGCAGGCCAAGGAGCTGGCGCTGGACATGGCCAGTTGGTCGGTCTCCAGCGTGGCCAACAACCTCGATGTACTGCAGGCCGGCCTGGCCGATGACGGCACCTACACGCTCAAGCAGTCACAAGGCCAGCAAGGCGGGGAGTTTTTGGAGCAGGCTGCGCAGGTGAGCCAGGTATCCCGCTTGATGCTGCAGGCCATGGACGAGGCACGCGTGCGCCTGGACCAGAGCCGCAAAGGCGAGGAGGGCGCAGCCGCAGGGCGCATCGCCCAGACAGTTGAGGCGGCAGGGCTGGTCGAGCAGCTCAAGGCGGCGGTCGGCGATGCGGGCTACCAGAGCGTGCTGGGCGAGGTGCAGGGGCATATCGCCAGCTTCTCCGACAAACTCAACGAATACACCGACCTGCTCGGCAAAGAGCACGGTATCAAGGCGCAACTGCAGGCGCGTGCCGAGCAGGCTACGCAGCGGGTCGATCAGGCCTATGCGGCGGACGAGCAGGCGATGCAGGCTGAGCTGACGCGCAATGCCGTGGCCATCGCCCTGGCAACCGGCCTGGCGCTGCTGGTGGGGGTACTGGCGGGGTGGTTGATCACGCGGGCGGTGGTCGGCCCGCTCAAACGGGTGATTGGCCGTGCCCAGCGCATCGCTGCCGGGGAGTTGAGCCTGGACGCGGAAGCTGCGCGCAACGATGAGGTGGGCCAGTTGATGCAGGCCATGCAGCAGATGGCTGCCGGGCTGTCGGGCATCGTCAGCGGCCTGCAGCAGGGTATCGAGCAACTGGCTGGCAGTGCCCAGGCGCTGTCAGCGGTAACCGAGCAGACCAACCGCGAAGTCGGCAGCCAGAAGGAGGAGACCGAGCAGGTGGTGACCGCCATGCAGCAGATGACCGCCACCGTGCACGATGTGGCGCGCAATGCCGAAGAGGCGGCACTGGCGGCCCAGGCCGCTGACGAGAAGGTCGATTCGGGCCAGGTGGTGGTGCGCCAGAGCATGCAGCGTATCGAGCAACTGGCGGCGGCGGCGGATGCTGCCAGCGCCGGTATCGACAGCCTGAGCGCCGAGATCCACACCATTGGCGATGTGCTGGAAGTGATCAAGAGCGTTGCCGAGCAGACCAACCTGCTGGCGCTCAATGCCGCCATCGAAGCGGCGCGGGCGGGCGAGCAGGGGCGTGGTTTTGCCGTGGTGGCCGATGAGGTGCGGGCGCTGGCCCGGCGTACCCGCCAGTCTACCGAGGAGATCGAGCGGTTGGTTGCCAGCCTGCGCGGCAATGCCCAGCAGTCGGTGGCGCAGATCCGTGGCAGTACCGACCTGGTGCGCCTGGCAGTGGCCGATGCGCTGCAAACCGAAAGCGCCCTGGGCAGTATTGCGGCAGCGGTGTCGTTGATTCAGCAGATGAACCAGCAGATTGCCGCGGCGGCAGAGCAGCAGAGTTCGGTGGCTGAAGAGATTAGCCGCAGTGTCACGCAGATTCGGGGCAGTGCCGATCAGGCGGCATTGGCAATGCAGGGTAATGCGCAGTCAAGTATCGAGCTGGCGCAGTTGGGCAGTGACCTTAAGGGGATGGTGGGGCATTTTCGTTTGTGATCGTTTGTACCGGCCCCATCGCCGGCAAGCCGGCTCCCACAGGAACCCCACTGATTTCAAGGCATGTGGTGTAACTGTAGGAGCCGGCTTGCCGGCGATGGGGCCGGTACGGCACCCCTTCGGTCAGGCCCTGCGCGGGTTGAGAATCAGCAGGGTCACCACCCCCGCCACAATCCCCCAGAATGCCGACCCGATCGAAAACAGGGTCAAGCCCGACGCCGTCACCATGAAGGTAATCAGCGCTGCCTCCCGCTCGCGCGCCTCACTCATGGCCACCGTCAGGCCGTTCATGATCGAGCCGAACAGCGCCAATGCCGCGATAGACAACACCAGCTCCTTGGGCAGCGCAGCGAACAACGCCGCCAGCGTGGCGCCGAACACCCCGGCAATGCCGTAGAAAATCCCGCACCACACCGCCGCTGTATAGCGCTTGCTTGGGTCTTCATGGGCATGCGGCCCGGTGCAGATCGCTGCGCTGATGGCCGCCAGGTTGACGCCGTGCGAGCCGAACGGGGCCAGCAGCAGTGAGGCAAAGCCGGTGGTTGAGATCAATGGCGAAGCCGGGACCTGATAACCATCGGCGCGCAGTACGGCAACACCGGGCATGTTTTGCGAGGTCATGGCCACCACGAACAGTGGAATGCCGATGCTGATGGTCGCGGCCAGCGAGAAGCTGGGCGTGGTCCACACCGGTGTGGCCACTTCCAGCCTGAAGCTGCTGAAGTCCAGCAAACCCAGTGCGCCGGACAGCGCCGTGCCCACCAGTAACGCTGCCAGCACGCAGTAGCGCGGCGACAGGCGTTTGACCAGCAGGTAACTGAAGAACATGCCCAGCACCAGCAGCGTGCGGTGCTGCGCTGCGACGAAGATTTCGCTGCCGATCTTGAACAGGATGCCGGCCAGCAATGCCGAGGCCAGTGATGCCGGGATGCGTTTGACCAGGCGTTCGAAGCTGCCGGTCAGGCCGCAGATGAGTACCAGCACGGCACAGGTGATGTAGGCACCGATCGCTTCGCCGTAGCTGACCCCGCCCAGGCTGGTGATCAACAGCGCAGCCCCGGGCGTCGACCAGGCCACGGTGATCGGCGTGCGGTAGCGCAGCGACAGGCCGATGCTGCAGACCGCCATGCCGATGGACAGGGCCCAGATCCACGACGAGATCTGCGCCGTGGAAAGGCCGGCGGCCTGGCCAGCCTGGAACATCAGCACCAGCGAGCTGGTGTAGCCGGTGAGCATGGCGATGAAACCGGCGACGACGGCCGACGTTGAGCTGTCTGCCAGGGGCCGCAGGCGTGCGGAGGTGGCATCGGTCATGGGGTAAGTCCTTGTCCATGTGTAAGCAGTTTTTTCAGACTAACGCGCGTCGGGTTGATCCTTGCCATACAGCGGGCATTGCTTTTAGCCGTACAGTCGCCAACTATTGGGCACGAATGCGCAACTGCATGGGAGGGAGGGGCGATGTACAAAGTCTATGGCGACTACCAGTCGGGCAACTGTTACAAGGTCAAGCTGATGCTCAGCCTGCTGGACCGCCCTTATGAATGGCATCCGGTGGATATCCTCAAGGGCGGGACCGAAACGCCGGAATTTCTGGCGATGAACCCCAATGGCAAGGTGCCGGTGCTAAAGCTTGAGGACGGCACTTGCCTGTGGGAGTCCAACGCCATTCTCAATTTCCTGGCCGATGGCAGCGAATACCTGCCCAGCGAGCCGCGTTTGCGTACCCAGGTGCTGCAGTGGCAGTTCTTCGAGCAGTACAGCCATGAGCCGTACATCGCCGTGGCGCGGTTCATCCAGTTTTACCTGGGTTTGCCTGACGAGCGCGTGGACGAATACCGCAAGCTGCACAAGGGCGGTTACAAGGCATTGAGGGTGATGGAGCGGCAGTTGCAGATGACGCCGTACCTGGTGGGCGAGCAATATTCGATTGCCGATGTGGCGTTGTTTGCCTACACCCATGTGGCGCATCAGGGTGGGTTCGACCTGGCCGAGTACCCGGGTGTGCGAGCCTGGCTGGCCCGGGTGGCCGCGCATCCTCGGCATGTGCCGATGGTGGGCTGAGCAGGCCTCACAGGTTCCGTAGGAGCGGCCTCGTGTCGCGAAAGGGCTGCGAAGCGGCCCCAGGATATCGGTGGCGCCGCTGATATCCTGGGGCCGCTTCGCAGCCCTTCGCGACACAAGGCCGCTCCTACAGGCGTGAACAGCGACCTTGAGCGCTTCCAGTGTCATCACCACCTGGCTTTGTTCAGCGCGGCCACTTGCACCTTGCTGCGGGTAGGAGCGGCCTTGTGTCGCGAAAGGGCTGCGCAGCAGCCCCAGGATATCGGTGGCGCCGCTGATATCCTGGGGCCGCTTTGCGGCCCTTCGCGACACAAGGCCGCTCCTACAGGCGTGAACAGCGACCTTGAGCGCTTCCAGTGCCATCACCCCCCGCTTTGTTCAGCGCGGCCACTTGCACCTTGCTGCGGGTAGGAGCGGCCTTGTGTCGCGAAAGGGCTGCGCAGCAGCCCCAGGATATCGGTGGCGCCGCTGATATCCTGGGGCCGCTTTGCGGCCCTTCGCGACACAAGGCCGCTCCTACAGGCGTGAACAGCGACCTTGAGGGCTTCCAGTGCCATCACCCCCCGCTTTGTTCAGCGCGGCCATTTGCACCTTGCTGCGGGTAGGAGCGGCCTTGTGTCGCGAAAGGGCTGCGCAGCAGCCCCAGGATATCGGTGGCGCCGCTGATATCCTGGGGCCGCTTCGCAGCCCTTCGCGACACAAGGCCGCTCCTACAGGCGTGAACAGCGACCTTGAGCGCTTCCAGTGTCATCACCACCTGGCTTTGTTCAGCGCGGCCACTTGCACCTTGCTGCGGGTAGGAGCGGCCTCGTGTCGCGAAAGGGCTGCGCAGCAGCCCCAGGATATCTGTGGCGCCGCTGATATCCTGGGGCCGCTTTGCGGCCCTTCGCGACACAAGGCCGCTCCTACAGGCGTGAACAGCGACCTTGAGCGCTTCGAGTGCCATCACCCCCCGCTTTGTTCAGCGCGGCCACTTGCACCTTGCTGCGGGTAGGAGCGGCCTCGTGTCGCGAAAGGGCTGCGCAGCAGCCCAAGGATATCTGTGGCGCCGCTGATATCCTGGGGCCGCTTTGCGGCCCTTCGCGACACAAGGCCGCTCCTACAGGCGTGAACAGCGACCTTGAGCGCTTCCAGTGTCATCACCACCTGGCTTTGTTCAGCGCGGCCACTTGCACCTTGCTGCGGGTAGGAGCGGCCTTGTGTCGCGAAAGGGCTGCGCAGCAGCCCCAGGATATCGGTGGCGCCGCTGATATCCTGGGGCCGCTTTGCGGCCCTTCGCGACACAAGGCCGCTCCTACAGGCGTGAATAGCGACCTTGAGCGCTTCCAGTGTCATCACCACCTGGCTTTGTTCAGCGCGGCCACTTGCACCTTGCTGGGGGTAGGAGCGGCCTTGTGTCGCGAAAGGGCTGCGCAGCAGCCCCAGGATATCGGTTGCGCCGCTGATCTCCTGGGGCCGCTTTGCGGCCCTTCGCGACACAAGGCCGCTCCTACAGGCGTGAATAGCGACCTTGAGCGCTTCCAGTGTCATCACCACCTGGCTTTGTTCAGCGCGGCCACTTGCACCTTGCTGGGGGTAGGAGCGGCCTTGTGTCGCGAAAGGGCTGCGCAGCAGCCCCAGGATATCGGTTGCGCCGCTGATCTCCTGGGGCCGCTTTGCGGCCCTTCGCGACACAAGGCCGCTCCTACAAAGAACCGCCTCAGATACTCGCGAAGCGTTTGTCCAGGTAGGCAATGATTGCCTTGGACTCATACATCCAGGTCACGTTGCCTTGCTCTTCGATGCGCAAGCACGGCACTTTCACCCGGCCGCCACCTTCGAGCAGCGCCTGGCGGTGCTCTGGGTCGTTCTTGGCGTCGCGCAATGCCACTGGCACGTTGAGGCGGTGCAGGGTGCGGCGGGTTTTCACGCAGAACGGGCACGCATGGAACTGGTACAGCGCAAGGCCCTTGGCCTGCTGCTCGACATGCGCCTGGGCCGCGGCATCGCGCTTGCGCTTGGCCGGGCGGCTGATCAGGTCGCCGATCACGATGAGCTGGCCGAGGCCGACCCGCAAGGCTTTGACGATCATCTGCAACTCCTGAAAATAAAAAGCCGACCCACAGGGCCGGCTCGGGTCACGCGCCGATCATTTGATCAGGCCGAGGAACTCCATGCGCGTGGCCGGGTTGTCGCGGAATTCACCGAGCATCACCGAGGTGAGCATGGTCGAGTTCTGCTTCTCCACACCGCGCATCATCATGCACATGTGCTTGGCTTCGATAACCACCGCCACACCCGCAGCGCCGGTCACCTGCTGCACGGCCTCGGCGATCTGGCGGCTGAGGTTTTCCTGGATCTGCAGGCGGCGGGCGAACATGTCGACGATCCGCGCGACCTTGGACAGGCCCAGTACCTTGCCCTTGGGCAGGTAGGCCACGTGCGCCTTGCCGATGAACGGCAGCATGTGGTGTTCGCACATCGAATACAGCTCGATGTCCCGGACCAGCACCATTTCGCTGTTGTCGGAGGTGAACAGCGCGCCGTTGGTCACTTCTTCCAGCGTCTGCTCGTAACCGCGGCAAAGGTATTTCATGGCCTTTGCAGCCCGCTTGGGCGTGTCGAGCAGGCCCTCACGGGAGACGTCCTCGCCGATCTGGCTGAGGATCTCGGTGTAGTTCTGTTCCAGGGACATGTATCTACCTGTGGGAAAAAATCGCAAAAACGAAGGTTACGGCGGCAAAGCCTGCGCTGCAAGCGCGGCGTTACTCGTCGCGGCCTTCCATCATGGTTCGTTTGAGCATTACGTACACGGCACCGGTACCGCCGTGGCGGGCCTGGCAGGAGGCGAAACCGAGCACCTGCGGGTGCTGGCGCAGCCAGGTGTTGACGTGGCTCTTGATCATTGGCCGCTTGCCATCCAGGCGTGCGGCCTTGCCGTGGGTCACGCGTACGCAGCGTACTTCCAGCTTGGTGGCCTCGGCAATGAAGGCCCACAGGGTTTCGCGGGCCTTCTCGACAGTCATGCCGTGCAGGTCGAGGCTGCCCTCGAAGGCGATCTGGCCGAGCTTGAGCTTGCGCAGCTGGGTTTCCTGCACGCCGTCGCGGCGCCACATCAACTCGTCTTCGGCACCCACGTCGATGACGAACTGGTCGGACAGGCCGTCGATCACCAAGGTCTGGTCACTGCGCACGGTCGCCGCCTGGCGCAGGCCGGCCAGCTGCTTGCGGTCAGCCTTGGGTTTGCCGACCTCGGCACGGTCGTGCTTGATCGGCTTGACGCCGCGCACCTCGGCGCTGAACAGGGAAAAATCGTCGTCTTGCATGGTGCCTCCACGTGGGCGGCGTAGTTTACGCGATCAACCCTGTGGCGTCAGCAATGGCCCTGCCGCCGGCAGGGCCAGGGGGCTTCAGCACAGCCTTCAGTCGTGCTTTTTCATCAGGTGCGGCGACATGTTCAGCTCCCGACCGCGGCGCAGGCGAATGCGGCTGCGCCGCCAGAAGCGCACGCCCAGGTACAGGAGCACCAGCCCGACCACGCTAAGGGTAATCGAAAGCGGGCGGTTGGCATTGAGCTCGGCAAAGGCCGGGTAATTACCGAGCAGCCCGGCGACGCCGGCCATGGCCAGCAGCACACCGAACGTGGCCAGCAGCGCCGACAGGCCGGCGGCCAGGCGGGCGCCCCAGTTGCGTGGCTCGCGCTGGCGCAGGCGTTTGGCGTCGAAACTGCCTTTGAGCTTCATTCCGATTTCCTCTGTGGGCATCAGAAATTCGACCGGCAACCGGCCCCCGGGTTCCGCCCGGCTGCCGGGCGGTGGTCAGCTCGCCAGGCTCAGATCAGGCTGGCGGTGGGGGCGACGCAGGCGAAGTTGTCGGCCATCACGGCCATTTCGCACTCGTGAATCTGCGCAGCGGGAATCACGCGGTCTTTCAGGGCCAGGTCGCGGGTCGCCGAAGCGTCTTGCACCAGGGTGCAACGATAACCATAGTCCTTGGCCCGGCGCACGGTGGTGCTGACGCTGGAATGGCTCATGAAACCGCAGACGATCAGGTCCAGGTGCCCCAGCTCCTGCAGGGTTTCGTGCAGCTTGGTGTTCTTGAACGCGTTGGGCATGCGCTTTTCGATGATTATTTCACCGTCGCGTGGCTCCAGCCCCGGGATGAATTCACCGGCAGGGCCTTGTGGGTCGAAGCGACCGCCGACGGTACCGAGGTGGCGGACGTGGATGATCGGACGGCCGGCCTTGCGGGCGGCGTCGAGCAACCTGGCGATGTTGGCCACGGCCTCGTCCATGCCCGACAGCGCGAGCGGACCACTGAGGTACTCTTTTTGCGCATCGATGACGATCAGGCTGGCTTGGCTCAGCTTGGCCGGCGGGTAATCGCGGCCAGTGAGGCGGAACATCGTGGTTGGAACGGACATCAAGGGCTCCTTGGAAGGGCTTTTGTATACCTATTCTCCCTTGCCTTGGCGCCAATGGGAATGGTTGACATCGAAACCGGCGCAGTTACTGGCCTGTGGCTACCCGCTGGGCGATCCGCAGGAACATTTGTGCGGTGCGGGCTGTTAGACTTTTGTCCAGATCTGAATAGGAGTACCCCGTGATCACATCTCGTCTGCGCACCTTGCGCGACCATATCCGCTGGGCGGTCAGCCGCTTCCACGAGCACGAGCTGTTTTTCGGCCACGGTGCCGACAACGCCTGGGATGAAGCCCGCCTGCTGGTGCTGGGCGCCGTGCACCTGCCGTGGGAAATCGCCGACAGCTACCTGGATTGCCAGCTCGAGGACGACGAGCGTGTACGCCTGCAGCACCTGCTCAAGCGCCGTATCGAAGACCGTGTACCCACTGCCTACCTGCTGGGTGAGGCGTGGTTCTGCGGCATGTCGTTCATCGTTGACGAGCGTGTGCTGGTACCGCGTTCGCCGATCGGCGAGCTGATCGAAAAACGCTTCGAGCCATGGCTGGCCAATGAGCCTGCGCGCATTCTCGACCTGTGCACGGGCTCCGGTTGCATCGGTATCGTGGCGGCCGAGGTGTTCCCCGAGGCCGAGGTGGTATTGGCCGACCTGTCCTTCGAAGCGCTTGAAGTGGCCAACCAGAACATCGAACGCCATGGCCTGGACGAGCGGGTATTCACGGTACAGGGTGACGGCTTCGCGGGCCTGCCGGGGCAGCGCTTCGACCTGATCCTGTCCAACCCGCCGTATGTCGATGCCGAGGACTTCGGCGACATGCCGGCCGAGTATCACCATGAGCCGGAGATGGGCCTGGCCTGCGGCAACGATGGCCTGGACCTGGTGCGTCGCATGCTGGCCGAGGCGGCCGAGCACCTGACCGAGAAGGGCCTGCTGATTGTCGAGGTGGGCAATAGCCAGGTGCATGTCGAGGCGCTGTACCCGGAGGTCGACTTCGCCTGGCTGGACTTCGAGCGCGGTGGGCATGGGGTGTTCATGCTGACGGCGGAGCAGTGCCGGCAACATCAGGAGCTGTTCAAGGCCCGCGTTTGATCGGGGCTTGATGGGGTGGGGCATGCCTTGCGTTGCACGGTCTCAAAGCCGCTGTAGCACCCATGGCATGCGCCCACTTGCTCTAGCGGGTGGCAATCCAGATCAACAACCCAGCCTGGAACACCGCAAACGCCACCAGGCAGGTAATGGTAAAGCGCAGCCCGCTGTCCTCGCGCTGGTACTTGGCCACCCGTTCATCGCGCTCGCGCAGTTGCGCCTCCTTCTCCAGAAGGTTCTGCTCGGCCTGCTGCAGCATCCCGGCCGCCTCGAGCATGGCCACCCGCTGCACCTTCTCACTGTTCCAGCCGCCCTTGAGCTGGCCCACCGTGGCTTCGACCGTGCGGCCTTTGAGGTGCTGCCCGTCGGCGTACTCCACCTCGATGCCGGTCGCGCTCAGGAAGCGGTCACGGCGCAGGCGCGTGTCTTCGTTCAGGGCATCCTTGTTCGGCAGCGCCATGCCTTCGATGTGGTAGTGCGACCATTTGCGCTGCAGCCACTGCACGGCCTGGGCCAGCATGAAACGCCCCAGGCCGCGGTTCAGTGGCTCCAGCTGCAGGCCGCTGTCGCTGCCGATGCTCACCCGCCGCTCAAGGTGGTCAACCCGCACATCCAACTGGTTCTGCTCTTTGCGCACCTTCTGCCCGGGCAGGCGGATTTCCATGCGCAGCAGGCTGTGCGCCTTGTCGTGGCGCTCGGCATGGCCGAACTCGACGAAACGCAGCGGCCGCGCGCCGCTGTTGCGGTCGGTGGGCAGCGGCGCCAGGCGCAGCAACTCAAAGTGTTCTACTGCCAGGTCAGCCCAGGGCAGCGCTGGGCTGTCCGGGGCTTGCGGCTCTTCGGCCGGCTCTACGGCGGCGGGGGCGTCGGTCATCAGGGCGTTCTCACATACAAGCCAATACCGAGCTTATCGGCCGTATCGCCCAGGACCTGAGGCCATTGTGCGGCGATCTCCTCAGGCTGAGGGCAACTGATGAATGAACGTCACCACCCGCTCACCCAGCTCACGGGCCAGCGGCAGTTCAGGGTTCAGGTAGCTGTCGCGCTGCTCGCTCATGGCCTTGGGGCTGATGCGCAGCATGTGGTTCATGCCGTCGATCAGTACCAGTTGGGCATCGGGTTTGGCCGCCTTCAGGCGCTGGGCATCGGCCACATCCACCTGCACGTCGTTGCGGCCCTGGATGATCAGCGCAGGCATCGGCAGGCGGGCGAAGGCCTTGGCCGGGTCCTGCCGGAACAGTGAGATCAGGTAGGGCTGCACGCTGGGGCGGAATACCTGGCGCAGGGGGGCGGGGACATCCAGGCTGGTCTGCCCGGCCTGCAGGCGGTCGAGCAGGGCGCTGCTGCGGGCCAGTTGCGCGGGCGGCATGCGTTGCGCCAGTTGTTCGCGCAGCACATCGGCGATGGGCCGGCCGCTGCCGGCCAGGGTGATGACGGCGCTGGCGCCGGCCTGTTCGGCGGCCAGGCTGGCAATCAGTGCCCCTTCGCTGTGGCCGACCAGTATCAGCGGGCCGAAGCGCGGGTCGGCCTTGAGCTTGCGGCTCCAGGCCACCACGTCGGCGACGTAGCGCTCGACACTGAGGTCGCGCTCATCGGGCGTGGCCGGCAGGCTGGCGGCCACGCCGCGCTTGTCGTAGCGCACACTGGCAATGCGCTCATTGGCCAGCAGCAGCGCCAGGCGTTTGAGGTTGTCGATACGCCCCGAGGCCGGGTTGTTGCCATCGCGGTCGGTAGGGCCGGAGCCGGCGATGATCAACACCACAGGGGGCGGGGTGGCCTGTTGCGGCAACAGCAGGCTGCCATGCAGCACACCCTGGCCGGTGTCCAGGTCGATAGGGCGTTGCAGGACGGTGGGTGAGGCTGCCTGGGCAAGGCCGGTGCACAGCAGGAGGAAGAAAGCGACGAAGCGCGGCATCAGGCGGTACTACATGGGGAGATGAGCGTTTGACCCAATGTTCATGGGAAGGTTCTGCAGCCCCCCGGAGCGGGCAAGCATTCCTTGTGAAATTTTCCGTATACTGCTCCCCTCGTTCACTTCAGGCAGACTCGCGGAGCGTCCATGTCCGGCAATACCTACGGCAAGCTGTTCACTGTCACCACCGCTGGCGAAAGCCATGGCCCGGCGTTGGTCGCCATTGTCGATGGCTGCCCTCCGGGCCTGGAAATCTCCCTCGCCGACCTGCAACACGACCTCGACCGGCGCAAGCCCGGCACCAGCCGGCACACCACCCAGCGCCAGGAACCGGACGAGGTGGAAATCCTCTCCGGTGTGTTCGAAGGCCGTACCACCGGCTGCTCGATCGGCCTGCTGATCCGCAACACCGACCAGAAGTCCAAGGACTACTCGGCGATCAAGGACCTGTTCCGCCCGGCCCACGCCGACTACACCTACCACCACAAGTACGGCATCCGCGACTACCGCGGCGGTGGCCGCAGCTCGGCCCGCGAAACCGCCATGCGCGTGGCGGCCGGCGCCATCGCCAAGAAGTACCTGGCCACCCAGGGCATCCAGGTGCGCGGCTACATGAGCCAGCTGGGGCCGATCGAAATCCCCTTCAAGACCTGGGATTCGGTGCAGGACAACGCCTTCTTCAGCCCCGACCCGGCCAAGGTGCCGGAGCTGGAGGCCTACATGGACCAGCTGCGCCGCGACCAGGACTCGGTCGGGGCGAAGATCACCGTGGTGGCCGAGGGCGTGATGCCAGGGTTGGGTGAGCCGATCTTCGACCGCCTGGACGCGGAGCTGGCCCATGCGCTGATGAGCATCAACGCGGTCAAGGGTGTTGAAATCGGTGCCGGCTTCGCCAGCATCGCCCAGCGCGGTACCGAGCACCGCGACGAGCTGACCCCTGAAGGCTTCCTCAGCAATAACGCGGGCGGGATCCTGGGCGGTATCAGCTCTGGCCAGCCGATCGTCGCCCACCTGGCGCTCAAACCGACCTCGAGCATTACCGTGCCGGGCCGCTCCATCGACGTGGACGGCAATCCGGTCGATGTCATCACCAAGGGCCGTCATGACCCGTGCGTTGGCATTCGCGCCACGCCGATCGCCGAAGCGATGATGGCTATCGTGCTGATGGATCACCTGTTGCGTCACCGGGCGCAGAATGCCGAGGTGAAGGTCGCAACGCCGGTTCTGGGCCAGCTCTGATTCGTCAGTACCGGCCCTATCGCCGGCAAGCCGGCTCCCACACGGGCAGCATGGGCGCCGGCTTGAACCGGCTCCACAGGTGCAGTGTAGGAGCCGGCTTGCCGGCGATAGGGCCGGTACAGGCAATACCCCATTCTGGCTGAGCTCTGATGAACCCAATCCCCTACTGGCGCCTGTCCAGCTTCTACCTTTTCTACTTCGCTCTGCTGGGTTCGACGGCCCCGTTCCTGGCCCTTTACTTCGACCACCTCGGCTTCCCCCCGGCGCGTATTGGCGAGCTGGTAGCCATCCCCATGCTGATGCGCTGCATCGCCCCCAACCTGTGGGGCTGGCTGGGTGACCGCAGCGGCCAGCGGCTGCTGATCGTGCGCCTAGGCGCGCTGTGTACCCTGGCCACCTTTTCGCTGATCTTCTTCGGCAAGAGCTACGCCTGGCTGGCGCTGGTAATGGCCCTGCACGCGTTCTTCTGGCACGCGGTACTGCCGCAGTTCGAGGTCATCACCCTGGCCCACCTGCATGGGCAGACGGCGCGCTACAGCCAGGTGCGCCTGTGGGGTTCGATCGGTTTCATCCTGACCGTGGTCGGCCTTGGGCGGTTGTTCGAATGGCTGAGCCTGGATATCTACCCGGTCGCCCTGGTGACCATCATGGCGGGCATCGTCGCGGCCAGCCTGTGGGTGCCCAATGCCCAGCCGGTGGAGCAGGGCGAGCGGCGCGACGCGGGCGGCTTTCTGCGCCAGTTGCGGGCGCCTGGGGTGGTTGGCTTCTACCTGTGCGTGGCCTTGATGCAGCTCAGCCACGGGCCTTACTACACCTTCCTCACGTTGCACCTGGAGCACCTGGGCTACAGCCGCGGCGCCATCGGCCTGCTGTGGGCGCTGGGGGTGGTGGCCGAAGTGCTGATCTTCATGGCCATGAGCCGCATCTTCACGCGCTTCAGCGTGCAGCAGGTGCTGCTGGCCAGCTTCCTGCTGGCCGCCCTGCGCTGGCTGCTGCTGGGCAACCTGGCGGGCGAGCCGGGCGTGCTGATCTTCGCCCAGGTGCTGCATGCCGCCACGTTCGGCTGCTTTCATGCTGCCTCCATCGCGTTCGTCCAGGCCAGTTTCGGCGCCCGTCAGCAAGGCCAGGGCCAGGCATTGTATGCGGCGCTGTCGGGCACCGGCGGTGCGCTGGGGGCGTTGTATTCGGGCTACAGCTGGAAGCTGCTGGGCCCCACCTTCACCTTTGGTATGGCCAGCGCCGCAGCGCTCGCGGCAGCCGTTATCATTGCCACTCGTTTGAAATCGACCAGGACCTGCCGCTGATGAGCATCCTCTGTGTATTCCACCCGTCCAGCCCGGCCTTGCCGAACAAGGTACTGACCCACCACGACGACATCACCGCAACGCTGGCAGAGCAGGGCGTGCGTTTTCACCACGCTGCGCTGGCGCTGCGCATACGGCCAGGCAGCAGCCAGGATGAGGTCATGAGCGCCTGCCGCGAACACCTTGACCGGTTGATGACTGCCCAAGGCTGCGCAGCATTCAGTGTGCTCAACCGCGACGGTGCCGACCCGGCACAGGTCGACCTGCGTGATGAGCATGTGCATGACGTTGATGAAGTGTTTGCTGTGGTCACAGGTCGCGCCCAGGTCGGGCTTCGCCTGGGTGACTATGTGTATGCGCTGGTGTGTGAGAAAGGCGACCAGCTGGTGATTCCGGCAGGGTGCCGGCGCTGGGTGGAGCTGGGGGACAACCCGTTCTGCCTGGCGCTGCGACTCTATGCCAATGAGCAGGGTATGCAGCCGCGCTTTACCGGGGACGATACGGCGCGTGCGTACGCTGGGATCGACGAGTTCTAGTGTCCGCTCCGGCCCCTCGCGGGCAAGCCTGAGCCTACAGGTACCCCGCCATCCCTAAGGGCAATGCAGTACCTGTGGGCGCAGGTTTACCCGCGAAGCGGCCGGTGCAGACAAAACTCAACGGTAGGTCGGCAGCGCGAAGCGTTGCTGGCTCTGCAGCATCGAGATCACCGGCAGTTCACTGGCTTGCTCGGCCAGGTCGCGGCGAATCGCGCTGATCGCCCAGGACAGCTGTTCGGCGCTGTGCAGTTGCCCGTAGGTCAGCACACGGCGGGTAACCCTGCCATCGGTGGCACGCAGCGTCAGCAGGATGCCGCCATCGGGGCGAGGCTGGGTGGTGACCTGGTAGGCCGAGAACACCGAGACGAACTTTTCCTGAATGAGGTCCATATCAACTCCTGACTGATGTGTGGGCAGACGTGAGTTGATAGTTGCAGTGAGCGTGCCAGAACTCGATTCTGTTAAAAAGCCTTTATTTTCAATGGCTTAATGTTGCTTGCGGAAGGGTGGTGCCGTGCAGGCTGCATGGTCGTGCATTTTGCACAGTGCATTTTGCACGAGCCGGCCGGTGGCTATCGGCGCTATAGATTCTGAACCTTTGACGTGCTGGGCTTGCCTGACAAACACTTGGGCAATCTTTTCTGCCAGGAGGTTCCAGATGTCTGAACAACAAGCCCCCGCCGCCATGACCGATGACGAGACCGCGGCATTTGCCGAGCAGGTCTTTGAGTGTGCCCGCCAGGGGGATGCCGAGATGCTCGAGCGCCTTCTGGTCAGCGGCTTGCCAGCCAATCTGCGCAACCACAAAGGTGACACGCTGCTGATGCTGGCCAGCTACCATGGCCACCATGATGCGGTCCGCGTATTGCTGAGCCAGGGTGCCGACCCGCTTGTTGCCAACGACAACGGCCAGCTTCCGATCGCGGGTGCGGCGTTCAAGGGTGACCTGGCGATGATCCGGCTGTTGCTGGAAAACGGCGTGCCGGTCGACGCCGCTGCGCAGGACGGGCGTACTGCACTGATGCTGGCGGCGATGTTTAACCGCGTAGAGATTCTCGACTACCTGCTGGCCCAAGGCGCCGACCCGGCGCGCCAGGATGCGCGTGGCGCCACCGCGCTGATGGCGGCGCACACCATGGGCGCAGCCGATACCGCAGCGCGCCTGCAGGCGCTGGCCGGCTAACTGCCTGGGGGCATTTGCGGCTATCCTTGGCGACTTTTCACCCGTCGCAGGCCCCCTTCATGAAAAACCAGTTGCTCGAATTCATCAGCCTCATCGGCGCCGGCTGCATGTGCGATGAAGACATCGAGCGCATCGCCGACGAGGCCGCACAGGCCTACGCCGACCCCGCCGCCTTCCTCGCCGCCAACCCGGACATCAACTACGACGACAGCTTCCCGATCCCGCTGGGCGAGTGGGTGGTGCTTGGCAGCCTGCCGGACACCGTGGTGTTCCAGGCCGACAGCTATCAGGAGCTGTTCCAGCACATCAGCGATTCGTTCGACAAGAGCGTGCCGTTCACCCTCAAGCCCAAGCAGCTGGCGCGTACCGAGCCATTGACGGCGCTCAACCGCATCCAGGTGCAGATGGCCGCGCTGAACAAAGAGGCCGGTGGTTATGTGCTGCTCAACTTCAGCCAGTTGCTCGATGATGAGTTGCAGGTGGTGATGGTTGGCAAAAACGACCTGGCGCGTGTGCTGGAGCTGGGTGCTGAACTGCGTATCAAGGTAGAGCCGGCCTTAGAGGCGCTCAAGGTGGCCGTTCACAGCTGAATCGGCTGTAGGAGCGGCCTTGTGTCGCGAAAGGGCCGCAAAGCGGCCCCAAGATTCAGCAGCGCAACACAAATTGCTGGGTCTGCTGCGCAGCCCTTTCGCGACACGAGGCCGCTCCTACCTGCAGCAAGGTGCAGATGGCCGCGCTGAACAAAGCCAGGTGGTAATGGCACTGAAAGCGCTCAAGGCAGCTCACACGCCTGTAGGAGCGGCCTTGTGTCGCGAAGGGCCGCAAAGCGGCCCCAAGATTCAGCAGCGCAACACAAATTGCTGGGTCTGCTGCGCAGCCCCTTCGCGACACGAGGCCGCTCCTACCTGCAGCAAGGTGCAGATGGCCGCATTGAACAAAGCCAGGTGGTAATGGCACTGAAAGCGCTCAAGGCAGCTCACACGCCTGTAGGAGCGGCCTTGTGTCGCGAATGGGCCGCAAAGCGGCCCCAAGATTCAGCAGCGCAACACAAATTGCTGGGTCTGCTGCGCAGCCCTTTCGCGACACGAGGCCGCTCCTACCTGCAGCAAGGTGCAGATGGCCGCGCTGAACAAAGCCAGGTGATAATGGCACTGAAAGCGCTCAAGGCAGCTCACACGCCCGTAGGAGCGGCCTTGTGTCGCGAAGGGCCGCAAAGCGGCCCCAAGATTCAGCAGCGCAATACAAATTGCTGGCTCTGCTGCGCAGCCCTTTCGCGACACGAGGCCGCTCCTACCTGCAGCAAGGTGCAGATGGCCGCATTGAACAAAGCCAGGTGGTAATGGCACTGAAAGCGCTCAAGGCAGCTCACACGCCCGTAGGAGCGGCCTTGTGTCGCGAAGGGCCGCAAAGCGGCCCCAAGATTCAGCAGCGCAACACAAATTGCTGGGTCTGCTGCGCAGCCCTTTCGCGACACGAGGCCGCTCCTACCTGCAGCAAGGTGCAGATGGCCGCGCTGAACAAAGCCAGGTGGTAATGGCACTGAAAGCGCTCAAGGCAGCTCACACGCCTGTAGGAGCGGCCTTGTGTCGCGAAGGGCTGCAAAGCGGCCCCAAGATTCAGCAGCGCAACACAAATTGCTGGGTCTGCTGCGCAGCCCTTTCGCGACACGAGGCCGCTCCTACCTGCAGCAAGGTGCAGATGGCCGCGCTGAACAAAGCCAGGTGATAATGGCACTGAAAGCGCTCAAGGCAGCTCACACGCCTGTAGGAGCGGCCTTGTGTCGCGAAGGGCCGCAAAGCGGCCCCAAGATTCAGCAGCGCAACACAAATTGCTGGGTCTGCTGCGCAGCCCTTTCGCGACACGAGGCCGCTCCTACCTGCAGCAAGGTGCAGCTGGCCGCGCTGAACAAAGCCAGGTGATAATGGTACTGAAAGCGCTCAAGGCAGCTCACACGCCTGTAGGAGCGGCCTTGTGTCGCGAAGGGCCGCAAAGCGGCCCCAAGATTCAGCAGCGCAACACAAATTGCTGGGTCTGCTGCGCAGCCCTTTCGCGACACGAGGCCGCTCCTACCTGCAGCAAGGTGCAGATGGCCGCATTGAACAAAGCCAGGTGGTAATGGCACTGAAAGCGCTCAAGGCAGCTCACACGCCTGTAGGATCACCTTGTGTCGCGAAAGGGCCGCAAAGCGGCCCCAAGATTCAGCAGCGCAACACAAATTGCTGGGTCTGCTGCGCAGCCCTTTCGCGACACGAGGCCGCTCCTACCTGCAGCAAGGTGCAGATGGCCGCGCTGAACAAAGCCAGGTGGTAATGGCACTGAAAGCGCTCAAGGCAGCTCACACGCCTGTAGGAGCGGCCTTGTGTCGCGAATGGGCCGCAAAGCGGCCCCAAGATTCAGCAGCGCAACACAAATTGCTGGGTCTGCTGCGCAGCCCTTTCGCGACACGAGGCCGCTCCTACCTGCAGCAAGGTGCAGCTGGCCGCATTGAACAAAGCCAGGTGATAATGGCACTGAAAGCGCTCAAGGCAGCTCACACGCCCGTAGGAGCGGCCTTGTGTCGCGAAGGGCCGCAAAGCGGCCCCAAGATTCAGCAGCGCAACACAAATTGCTGGGTCTGCTGCGCAGCCCTTTCGCGACACGAGGCCGCTCCTACCTGCAGCAAGGTGCAGATGGCCGCGCTGAACAAAGCCAGGTGATAATGGCACTGAAAGCGCTCAAGGCAGCTCACACGCCCGTAGGAGCGGCCTTGTGTCGCGAAGGGCCGCAAAGCGGCCCCAAGATTCAGCAGCGCAACACAAATTGCTGGGTCTGCTGCGCAGCCCCTTCGCGACACGAGGCCGCTCCTACAACAGCGGCGTCGGTAAGTCGTTTCAACCCAGCGCAGTATCCAGAAACATCATCACCGCAAACCCGCCCATCACCCCCAGCGTCGCTGCCGTCTGGTGCCCATTGCGGTGGGTTTCGGGTATCACCTCGTGGGACACCACGAACAGCATCGCCCCCGCCGCCAGCCCCATGCTGATGGGGTAGGCGAGGGCAAAGCCGGTGGAAATCCCCAACCCGATCACCGCGCCCAACGGCTCCATCAGGCCCGAGCCAATCGCTACCAGCGCGGCCTTGAAGTTGGACAACCCGGTTGCGCGCAAGGCCAGCGCTACGGCCAGGCCTTCGGGTATGTCCTGAATGGCGATGGCGCTGGTCAGCGGCAGGCCGACATTCATGTCGCCATTGGCAAAGCTCACGCCAATGGCCATGCCCTCGGGCAGGTTGTGCAGGGTGATCGCCAGCACGAACAGCCACACCCGGCTGATGCGCTCGGCATCGGGGCCGCAGGGGCCTGTGCTTTCGTGTTCGTGCGGGGTGAAGCGGTCGAGCCCGAGCATCAGCAGCACACCCAGGCCCATGCCCAGCACCACGGTAAAGGCGGCGGCCGGGCCGTTGCCGGTAATTTCGCGGGCAGCTTCAAGGCCCGGCAATATCAACGAAAACGAGCTGGCAGCCAGCATCATGCCGGCCGCAAAACCGAGCATCACGTCCTGGCTGCGTGCGCTGACATCGCGCAGCACCACGGCCAGTACCGCGCCCAAGGCCGTGGCGCCGAAGCCGGACAGGCCACCGAGCAGCGCCAGGTGCAGGCTGTCGGCATGCTCGCCGTTGACGGCGTTCCAGAAACTCGCCGCCAGTAGCACGATGACCGCCAGCAGGCTCACGCCCAGCCCCGCGCTGAGCCACGGGGTATTGGCTGCCTGCTGGCGCCAGGCACTCAACAACGAGGGCGAGGCGGGGGTTTGAGTCTGGGCTGGGGGCATGCGAACCTCGGATCTGTGAATGCTTGCAGTCTACCCAGTGACCAGCAGGGCAGGCCAAGGATTCCCTTCTATCGACCTGATAGCTGATTATGCTCAGCCACACTGACTGTCAACGGGGGTTTTGCCATGGGTTCGACGTTCAACGGGCTGGTTGGCCTGATCATTCTGGCGCTGGATATCTGGGCAATCCTCAATGTGATCAAGAGCGGCCGGGAGGTGGGGGTCAAGGTGCTGTGGATACTGCTGATCGCCCTGCTGCCGGTGATCGGCCTGGTGATCTGGGTCATTGCCGGTCCCAGGGGCAATGTGCGGCTTGGATAGGGGCATTTTGCTGGCGCAGACAAAACCAGCAACAGCCCCGTGACAAAATTTTCACATTGGTTTAAACAGAATCCGCACCCGCACAATGCTGCGTTGGTCTAGCGCCGGCGCCATCCCGCAAACACGCAATCCTAGGACCTTCCCATTCATGGCTAACACGGATGCCTTGAAGCAACAGGGCGCGCGAGCCTTCTCGCCGACCTTGAAATCGCACTTGGCCTATACGCTGCTCAGTGCCCTGGTGATCATGCTGATGCTCAGCCTGGTGCGCCTCGCGCTGCTGGTCTACAACAGTGACATGATCGGCGACACCCCTTATTCCACCGTTGCCGAAGGCTTGTTCAACGGTTTGCGCTTCGACCTGCGCGTGGTGGTGTACCTGAGCATCCCGTTGCTGCTGGCAACGCTGAGCCCATGGGCCATGGCCCGGCGCGGCCTGTTCCGCTTCTGGCTGACCATCACCGCGAGCGTGGTGATGTTCCTCGGCCTGATGGAGCTGGACTTCTACCGCGAGTTCCACCAGCGCCTCAACGGCCTGGTCTTCCAGTACATCAAGGAAGACCCGAAGACCGTGATGAGCATGCTCTGGTACGGCTTCCCGGTGGTCCGCTACCTGCTGGCCTGGCTGTTCGGCACCTGGCTGCTGAGCCTGCTGTTCAAGGGCATCGACCGCCTGACCCGTGGTGTAGGTGGCAATGGCGTTACCGTGCAGCGCAGTGTTGCGCCGTGGTACCACCGCCTGGCCGTGTTCATGGTGATCCTGCTGGTGGCTGTGGTTGCCGCCCGTGGCACCCTGCGCCAGGGCCCGCCCATGCGCTGGGGCGATGCCTTCACCACTGATTCCAACTTCGTCAACCAGCTGGGCCTCAACGGTACCCTGACGCTGATCGACGCTGCCAAGAGCCGTTTCGGCGAGGACCGCGCCAACATCTGGAAGCCGGTGCTGGAGCAGAACCTGGCCACGCAGACCGTGCGTGAACATCTCCTGACCCCTTACGACACGCTGGTCGATGCCGATGAGGCCGCCGTGCGCCGTGACTTCGTGCCGCCGGCCGAAGGTACCTTGCCGGTCAAGAACGTCGTGGTGATCCTCATGGAGAGCTTCGCGGGCCATTCGGTAGGCGCCCTGGGCAGCCCGAACAACATCACCCCGTACTTCGACAAGCTGGCCAAGGAGGGGCTGTTGTTCGACCGCTTCTTCTCCAACGGTACCCATACCCACCAGGGCATGTTCGCCACCATGGCCTGCTTCCCGAACCTGCCGGGCTTCGAATACCTGATGCAGACCCCGGAAGGCGGCCACAAGCTGTCGGGCTTGCCGGCGCTGTTGAGCGCCCGTGACTACGACGACGTGTACGTCTACAACGGTGATTTCGCCTGGGACAACCAGTCCGGTTTCTTCGGCAACCAGGGCATGACCACCTTCATCGGCCGCAACGACTTCGTCGACCCGGTGTTCTCCGACCCAACCTGGGGCGTTTCCGACCAGGACATGTTCGACCGTGGCAACGAGGAGCTGGCCAAGCACGATGGCAAGAAGCCGATCTACGCGCTGCTGCAGACGCTGTCCAACCACACCCCGTATGCCTTGCCCAAGGACCTGCCGGTCGAGAAGGTCACAGGCCAGGGCCGCCTGGACGAGCACCTGACCGCCATGCGCTACTCCGACTGGGCGCTGGGCCAGTTCTTCGAGAAGGCGCGCAAGGAGCCGTACTTCAAGGACACCCTGTTCGTCATCGTTGGCGACCATGGTTTTGGCAACCACCAGCAGGTCACCGAACTGGACCTGGGCCGCTTCAACGTGCCGCTGCTGCTGATCGCGCCGGGCATCCAGGAGAAGTTCGGTGCGCTCAACCACACCGTGGGCACCCAGGTCGACATCGTGCCGACCATCATGGGCCGCCTGGGTGGCCAGGCACGGCACCAGTGCTGGGGCCGCGACCTGCTCAACCTGCCTGAGGGCGACCAGGGCATCGGTATGATCAAGCCGTCGGGCAGCGAGCAGATCGTTGGCCTGGTGCAGGGTGACCGCATCCTCATCGAGTCCAAGGACATGACCCCGCGCCTGTACCGCTACCAGCTGGGCAGCGAGTTCAAGGCCGAGCTGATCGAAAGCCCCGACCAGCCGCAAATGCTCAAGCAGCTCGAAGCGTATATCCAGACCGCGACCAAGAGCCTGCTCGACAACACGGCCGGTGTGGTGCACGGTACACCGAAGTAACTGGCAAGCAGGGCCGCTTTGCGGCCCATCGCCGGCAAGCCGGCTCCCACAAGATGGCGCCGGCCTGCGGTCACCAGTGGCTGCAACTGACTGAACAAATCGCCCGGCCCACGGTCAAGCATTAACAGGCATCACCCCCGGTGTTCTCTGCTTGAGAGGGCTATTCAATGAAAGAGTGGGAAGTCATCTTTGCCGACCAGAAAGGCGAGCCAACCACGCTGCTGATGCACGGTGAACTGTGCCCCAGCGAGGAAGAGGCGGCCAAGGCCATTCGTTCGCATCTTTTCCCGGTCATGGATGAGCTGGACCTCAACGACTTCCAGGACCGTGCCCTATCCCCCACGGCACGTTGGCTCAAGGAGCAGAACGGCGTAGTCATCACCCGTATCCAGGAATCTTCCTGACCCGCACGGTTGGCGTGGTGCCGCGCAAGGCACTACGCTAGTGGGAGGTGTTGGCCTGTTCTGCGGGGCTGCACCTGTCAATTCGCGTCTTGCATCAGCTCGAACTGCACGGCAATGCCGGCAGGTGCGTAGTGCACGGAAAGTCTATCCATTGCTTTATTCAGGAGGACGATTCATGAGCAGCCAGAACGACGATATCAGCAGCAATGTCCTGCGTCAGATGAAAGCTGGCGGTTTCGACTTCACCCGTATCCACCCCATCGAGTTCTACGCGGTATTTCCAGATGAAGCCGGCGCGCGACGCGCGGCCGGGCAGTTTCGCGGTGAGTCTCTCAATGCTCAGGTGCGAGAACGGGATGATGGTGTGTGGCACCTGGAACTGAGCAAGATCATGTATGCCACCTATGGTGGTATCGGGGACTTCGAAGAGGCCTTCGAGCAGGTCGTGTCACCCTATGGCGGCGAGGTAGAGGGGTGGGGCGTCAAGCAGGAACGGCCGACAGCCTGAAACCCGCTGGGGCTGCCTTGCGGCCCGATCCAATCGCCGGCCAGCCGGCGATTGGCCTTCAAGGCCTACGCTTGGCCATATGCCCCAGGTAAGCCAGCAAGGCATCCAGTTCTTCTTCACTCAAAACACTTTCGGCAAACCCCGGCATCCGCGCCTGTGGCCACTGCCTCAGGCTTTGCGGGTCACGAATGTACTGGCGCAGGAACCCCGGCTGGAAATACTCGGTCGGGTTGTGCGGCATGTTCAGGTCCGGGCCGAACTGGGCATCCCCCGCACCGTTGAGCCGGTGACAGGCCAGGCAGTTCTGCTGGAACAGGGCAAAGCCCTGGCGCACCGGGCCTTCGGCCGGCAGCTTCGGGTCAGGTAGCAGCGCCGGGAAGCGTTGTTCCACCGCCGCCAGGCGGCGGATGGTGGCAATCTGGAACGGCCATTGCTCGGGGCGGATGCCGCTTGCCTGCGGGGCGGTCCACACCAGGTAGAACGGCCCGGCGCTCGGCTTGCCGTTACCCAATGCCGGCCACGGCGCGGCGGGGTCCTCGATGGCCAGCCAGGCGCGCGCCGGGCCCTCCTGCAGCAAAGGCGCAGCCGGCATTTCGGCAGCGAAACCGTCCAGCGCCACGGCCTGCAGGTGGTCATCTGCCTTTATGCCTTGCAACAGCGTGGCCAGCGGCACCGCGCGGTAACGCATGGGCCGTTTATAGGACACGTCCTGTTCGATGTTTATTTCGCGTGCTTGCGGCATGCGCAGCAAATCGGCGCTGTCCAGAGTGCGCGACGAGCCGTCGAGTTCCAGGTGCAGTTGGGCCGCCGAAAGGGGCAGGCTCAGAAGAAGGGCTAGCAGGGCAAAACCTAGGCGCATGAGCATTCTCCGACCGTCATGGCCGGCAGGTTACCTGTGCGTTGCCCCTTGAGGCCACTGCCATCGTCATCCGAACAAACGTGTCAGGTTCGGCAAGATCAACAGCAACGTCGTGGCGAATAAAATGAGCCCAGCTTGGCGAAGTTTCGATTGTCTGAACATGGCGGACCGCCTTCTTGTTGTTATTCCTGAATACCCGTTGGCTTCCCTGTCGCACTTCGGGTCGATCACCGCAGCGTGCCTGCACGCCTTACCACTTACCTCTTTGTATCGATATACAACCAACAGTAGGGTGAACGTCATCCATGTTTAAGAACCCTTTGTTCTATTAAAGCTGATAATCGGTGGCTTGATGATATGAGGCAAAAAGCCAGCCATCTGGCACGCTCTAGCTAGACAGTGGCGCAACACCCAGCGCCTACCCGACAAAATGTGACCGTTCGTCAGTGCAGCCTACTTGCTTGTACGTGCCTTTCACGGCAGTCTCTACAGCTGATTCCCACCCATGTCGTTCAGGACTATCCCTATGTCGTTACGCATCTGCATCCTTGAGACCGATGTCCTGCGACCGGAGTTGACCGCGCAGTATCAGGGCTACGGCAGGATGTTCGAGCAGCTCTTCTCGCGGCAGCCGATCGCAGCCGAGTTTCGTGTGTACAACGTGATGAACGGCGATTACCCCGCCGACGATGAACGTTTCGATGCCTACCTTGTGACAGGCAGCAAGGCGGACTCGTTCGGTACCGATCCATGGATCCAGACCCTCAAGGCGTATTTGCTCAAGCTTTACCAGCGCGGCGAAAAGCTGCTGGGTGTGTGCTTCGGCCATCAGTTGCTGGCGTTAACCCTGGGTGGCAAGGCCGAGCGGGCCGACAAGGGGTGGGGCGTTGGCATCCATCGCTACTCGCTGGCGGCGCATGCGCCATGGATGGACCCTGAGGTTTCCGAGCTGACCCTGCTGATCAGCCACCAGGACCAGGTGACCGAGCTGCCTGAAGGTGCCACGGTGATAGCGTCGAGCGATTTCTGCCCGAATGCGGCGTATCACATTCGCGATCAGGTGCTGTGCTTCCAGGGGCATCCGGAGTTTGTCCACGACTATTCGCGGGCCTTGTTGGATGCGCGTCAGGAATACCTGGGGGATGAGGTTTACCACAAGGCAGTGGCTAGCCTGGCCACTGAACACCAGGGCGACCTGGTCGGTGAGTGGATGATGCGCTTCATCCAGCAGCCAGCCAAGGCCAGCGACAGCGCTGCCTGAGCCACAGGGGCTGCAACAGCAGCCCCGACACGCTAAAGCCAGCCGGAGCGCTTGAAACTGGCGAACAGCCCGGTGCATCCCAGCCCGATCACCGCCAGTACCCCGAAATACCCGTAATGCCAGCCAAGCTCCGGCATGTTCTGGAAGTTCATCCCGTAGATCCCGGCAATCGCCGTGGGGAAAGCCAGAATCGCCGCCCACGCTGCGAACTTGCGCTGCACGATGCTTTGCCGCCGTGACTCCAGCAGCATGCCGATCTCGATGGTCTGGCTGGCGATGTCGCGGATCCCGACCAAGTCTTCCATCTGCCGCGTCACGTGGATCTGCACGTCGCGAAAGTAGGGGCGCATGTTCTTGTCGATGAACGGGAAACTCAGGCGCTGCAGTTCCTCGCTTATCTCCACCATCGGTGCCACATAGCGGCGCAGGCGCAGTATGTCGCGGCGCAGGCTGTGCAGGCGGCGAATGTCGTCTTCGAGCAACGAGCCGGTAAGCACGCTTTGCTCCAGCTCCTCGATCTCGCCATGGATGGCTTCGCTGACCGGTTGGTAGTTTTCGGTGACGAAGTCCAGCAGTGCGTAAAGCACGAAATCTTCGCCGTGCTCCAACAGCAAGGGGCGCGCCTCGCAGCGTTGGCGCACCAGGGCATAGGATTTGGAGTGGCCATTGCGGCAGGTAATGATGTAGCCGTTGCCGGCGAAGATGTGGGTTTCGATGAACTCCAGCTTGCCCTCATGGCGCACGGGCGAATAGGTGACGATGAACAGCGCGTCGCCGAAGGTCTCGAGCTTGGGCCGGCTGTGTTTCTCCAGTGCGTCTTCAATGGCCAGCTCGTGCAGGTTGAACTGGCACTGCAGGTTGGCCAGTTCTTCGGCATTGGGCTCTTCCAGGCCGATCCAGACGAAATGCCCAGGCTTGCGCGCCCACTCGCTGCCCTCGTCGATGCTGATGTTGGTGACTTTTCTGCCGGCGCTGTATACCGCCGATGCCACGACTCGACCCATGGTTATCCACTTGTCCGGTTGCACACGGGTTACAGCTTGGGCCGTATGGGCCTTGAGGGCAACCTAGCGTTTGGCCAGCTCGCCTTCCATGTGGTCGATGCACTGCTGCATCTGCCCGCGGCACTGCTCGATCAAGGCCGGGATGTCCTGCTGGGTCAGCCCTTCAGTAGCGATCGGCGGCAGTGAGCGCACGATCACTGTGCGGCGTCGCCAGCTGTTCAGGCCCAGGCGCCGCGCATAACGGCTGACGCACACCGGCACTATCGGTACGCCCGCCTCGAGGGCCATGTGGAAGGCGCCTTTCTTGAACGCCAGCAATTGGTCTGCGGGGTTGCGCGTGCCTTCCGGGAAAATCCAGATAGAAGTGTCGTCACGCAGGATGCGCGTGGTCACCTGCATGGCCTTGCGCGCCTGGTAAGCGTTCTTGCGGTCCACCAGTACATTGCCGCCCAGCCAGAACAACTGCCCGAACAGCGGTATCCAGCCGAGGCTTTTCTTGCCGATGGCGACCGTGCGCCGGGGCACCACGTGGCCGAGGATGAACAGGTCGAAGTTGGACTGGTGGTTGGCAATGATCACGCAGCCGGGTGGCTGGTCCCACAGCGGGCCGACTTCGGCCTTGACCTTGATGCGCAGCAGCCAGGTGGCCGGCAGGCTGTATAAGCGGGCGAAGATGCGGCTGTTGTCGCGGTTGAAGGGGCGCAGCAGGCCGATCAGCAGGCCTAAAACCCCGACCAGCAGGAAGTGCAGCGCCAGCAGGAGCATGCGAAGGCAGTAAAGCATGGTACGACTCACACCAGACAGTCGCGGTGCAGTGTACGGCTGTGCACTGGGTTGGGCAAACCTTGGGTTCGCCGTAATGGCCCTCCGGGCGGCGTACCGGCCAGAGGGCCTGCAGGGTCAACCGATCGGGTTCTGGTCCAGCGCGATTGCCTCATCCAGGGCATCGAGCAGGCCCTTGCGCACCTTCAGCTTGGTGTTCTTGTGCGCCAGCATGTTCAGCTTCTTCAATTCACGCGCAGCGGCCAGCGCGGTGTCGAGCAACTGCTCGGCCGGCACCACCTTGTCGAGGAAGCCCGCTTGCATCGCGCCATGTGGGTCGAAGATTTCGGCATTGTTCACCGAGCGCTGGAATGCTGCGCGGCTCAGGCGGTCGCGGGCCAGCTCGATGCCGGCGTGGTGCATGGTCATGCCGATCTGCACTTCGTTCAGGCAGATCTTGTAAGGCCCCTCGACACCGATGCGGTAGTCGGCGGACAACAACAGGAAGGCGCCCTTGGCCACGGCGTTGCCGGGGCAGGCGACAATCACCGGGAACGGGTGAGAGAGCAGGCGCCGGGCCAGGGTGGAGCCGGCGGTGACCAGGCTGATGGCTTCCTTGGGGCCTGCGGTCATCACTTTAAGGTCATAGCCGCCGGACAGGATGCCCGGCTGGCCGGTGATGATCACCACGGCGCGGTCTTCCTTGGCGCGGTCCAGGGCGGCGTTGAAGGCAGTGATGACATCCGGCGAGATGGCGTTGACCTTGCCGTTGTTCAGGGTCAGGGTGGCGATGCCGTCTTCGGCGTGGTAGGTAATCAGCTCGCTCATGACAGAGTCCTTTAGGTGGCGTGGCGATGACGTTACCCAGCGCCGCGGGCCAGGTAAAGCAGCAAGGCTGACCAGCCAGTCAGCGACTGGCCCTCATGCCTTGCGCAATCAGGGCAGGGCGGCCGGGTGCGGTAAAAGCGCTGGCGAGATTGGCGGCTTTGCCTTGGCAGCCTCGGCTTTTCGGTGGCCTGGCTTAAATGCATGAAAAAACTGAAAAAAATGCTTGCCAAAGAAAAGGTCTTCTACTAAATTAGCGCGCCTCGACAGGCTGAATGGCTTGAAGAGAAAACGGTGAAGTGTCCGAGTGGTCGAAGGAGCACGCCTGGAAAGTGTGTATACGAGAAATCGTATCAAGGGTTCAAATCCCTTCTTCACCGCCACATTCTACGAAGAGCCCCCAAGCTGAAAGGTTTGGGGGCTTTTTGTTTTTTACGGGCGCTTGGTGGGCGTGGCCTGTAATTGATCGACTACCTGAGCCCAGTCAAAAGGCAGAAGGTCGGCATATACAAGCCCTGCGTTACGGATTGCTTGTGCAAACGCGCGCTGTGTTGCGGCAGTCGCCAAGCTCATATGCGCATCCACGCCAACGTCAGATACCGTTCGCGCTACTTCCTCCATCTCTTCTGCGCGTCTGAAGCCATGTTCGGCGACCCGGCTGATGAGATAGTGCGCAAGTGTTCCGTCCCAGCCTGAGCCAGGAAAGCTTTCATGCAGTGAAGCGAGTACGAAATCCTCGGCGCCATATTGCCGCGCAGTGGCCATGCATTCTGTTGTCAACGCTTCAAGCCCTTTGATCATTATGCTGCGGCACATCTTGATGGAAGACGCCACACCAATGGTGTTTGCTACGGTTTGAACCTTCAAGCCGAGCCCCTTTAGCGCAGTTTCGAGTTCAAGTGCCCGAGGGCCGCCCAATAGCATGGGGGTTTTCAAGCGCTGTGGCGGCAGCGGTGCCATGACTGCCGCATCGACATAGTCCACACCATGGTGCGTTGCGGCTTGGTGCGCTGCTTTTTTTGTTGCTGGCGCCACAGAATTCAGATCCATGAAAACTTGCCCGGACCTGAGCTGTGGCATGAGGTGCAGGGCGACCTCAAGGGCGGCACCGGCGGTCACTGCAGACATGACCAGGTCGGCGCCGTCACTGGCATCGATAGCCGAAGCACAAAGCCTGACTCCACATGCCTGTGCCTTTGTCAACAGGGCGCCGCGACAAGCTTCATCTTGCTGAAGCTTGTCGTATACCTGCACATGGACACCCTGGCGGGCGATATCTTGGGCGAGTATCGCACCGGCCTCGCCAAAACCAATCAACCCTAGCGTTTTGATGTACATCACGGGCTCCTCGTAATCGGTTGCCTGAAAAACGGCAACGTTCTGTTCGCAACGTTTCAGGAGAGAAAGAGGCTGTTTACTTGAATGCAAGCGAGTAGTTGAGGATCAAGCGGTTCTCGTCGATGCCACGGTTGATATCGCTTCGGTAAAGGGCGTTACGCCAGCGAATCGAAAGGCCTTTGAAGTGTGGAATCTCGTAGGTCACATCCACGTCGCGCTCCCACTCGCCGCCGCCGCCTCGCTTGTCCAGATGTGCCCCCTGGATGTAGCTGGTATAAAAGCTCAGCCCGTGCACACCCAGGTGACTGAAGTCATAGCCGTAGCGCAACTGCCAACTGCGCTCACCTGCTTCTGCGAAGTCGTGGTATTGAACGTAGTTGGGCAAATACGGGTTATTGATGTAGGGGAAGCCAGTGTCACCTTCCATATGCTGATAGGTGGCAAGCATGCTGAGGCCATTGTCGAGTGTGTAACTGACCAGGGCGGTGTAAGCCTCGTTGTCAACACGACCGGCCTTGGCATTGCCTGCTTCATGGCTGAAGAAAGCCCGCAGGTCCAACTCGAGCCACCCACGGCCAAGCTTTCGGCGCTGGGTCGCGCCGAGAAAGTGCTGCGCGTAAACGTCCTCGAGGCCACCGTGGTAGTAACTGAACGTCAGTGTTGGGTCGGGTTTGTAGCTCGCGCCAGCGTACCGGAAGTGATCACCCACGCCGGCGGTTGAGTAACGGCCGTTTTTTGCCGCCAGCATGATGTGTTGTTGGTCGGTGGAGTCGGGGCTGGTTGTGCGGTTGAATTGGGCCAGGTTGACGGTCAGCCCGTCAATTTCGCTGGAACTGATCTGCGTCCCTTGGAAGGACTGCGGGAAAAGCCGGCTACCATTGAATTGCAAAACCGGTACCTTGGGGAGCGCGATGCCGTAGCGCAGTTCAGTCCTCGATACTTTGACTTTCGCTGCTAAACCGCCCTTGGAGTACTCTTCAACCGCCTCTCCCGATGCAGTAGTTGGCAGAAGCCCGCTTCCCGTCCGATCTGCACTGGAGTCGAGACGGACGCCGAGATAGCCCAATGCATCCAGGCCAACGCCGATATCTCCTTGGGTAAATCCAGATTCATAGTTGAGCAGAAATCCCTGTGCCCATTCTTCCCGCTTTGATACACCCGTACCGTCGCGAAAGTCTGCGTTGTAATAGAAATTGCGGATATCCAGGCGTACCTTGCTGTCTTCGATAAAGCTGGCGGCCAGCAGGGGTGTGACACACGTCATCCCCGCCAGCGTTACGGCGTAGCGCAGTTTGGAATTCATTATTGTTTTCTCCAGGGCGCAGCAATCCTCGGCCCTGTCGGCAGGGCCGTGGAGGTCAAGCAGTGGGGATCAGTGTTTGGTGGGGTGCAGTTGCTGGTTCAGCTTGCCGCGATCCAGTTCTTTTTCCCAGGCGGATACCACCAGTGCTGCGACACCATTCCCGACGAGGTTGGTCATCGCCAAGCCAGTGCCCATAAAGCGGTGGATGCCCAGGATCAGCACCATTCCCGCAACGGGCACAACGGGCACGACGAGCAAGGTACTGGTCAACATCACGAACGCAGCCCCCGAAACCCCGCTGGCACCTTTTGAACTCAGCATGGCAACAATGATCAAGGTCAGTTGCTGCCCCCACGTAAGTTCAATGTCGAGCGCTTGAGCAATGAACAGAACAGCCATGGTCAAATAGATGTTGGTGCCGTCCAGGTTGAAGGAATAGCCGGTGGGTATCACCAGGCCGACGACCGATTTCGAACAACCGAGTCGTTCCATCTTCTCCATGATTTGGGGGAGCACAACTTCAGATGAGCTGGTGCCCAGTACAATCAGTAGTTCATCCTTGATATACGAGACGAACCGCAGGATGCTGAACCCGCAAAGCCTTGCAACGAAGCCCAACACCAGCACGATGAAGAATATGCAAAGCACGTAGAAGCTTGCGATCAATTTGAGCAGCGGCAGCAGCGATGCGGCGCCATATGTGCCAACGGTAAACGCGATTGCACCAAAGGCGCCGACTGCTGAAAACTTGGCGATGATATGGACAATACCGAAGAACACGCCCGAAACGCCTTCGATCATGGTGTACACCGGCTTACCTTTATCCCCCATCGCGGACAAGGCACAGCCAAAAAGTACTGAAATCAGCAGAATGCACAGGATGTTGCCATCTGCCAGCGCTGAGACGAACGTATTCGGGATGATACTCATCAGGAATTCGACGATACCCAGGTGCTGCGCTTTCTCAGCAAAACCTGTCACTGCAGAGGCATCCAGTGAATCAGGGTTTACGTGAAACCCGGCGCCTGGGTTGAACAGGTGGCCGCCGAGTAACCCTATGACCAGCGAGACGGTGGAAATTATCTCGAAGTAAAGCAGTGCCTTGCCTCCCACACGACCGACCTTTTTCAGGTCTTGCATGCCCGCGATGCCGGTCACTACGGTACAGAACACCACAGGGCCGATGATCATCTTGATAAGCTTGATGAACGCATCACCCAATGGTTTTAGTGAGGCGGCGAAATCTGGCCAGAAATGTCCGACGAGCCCACCCAAGACAATCCCCAGCAAAACCTGGAAATACATCGCTTTATAGAAGGGCTGTCGTGTGCGGGCCGCGGGCTTCAGTTGCGCGGCAGGGTGCGTCGCTTCGGTCGAAGTGTTCATATCGATTCCACTACCTGATTGTTTTTGGAGTTGGTGTGGTCGAGCGCTGAAATCAGCGTCCGTAAAGCTTCAGGGGGTTGTCGATCAGTAGCTTCTGACGTGTCGCTGGGTCCGGGCAGAAGCGGTACATCAGATCGACAAGCCCCCCGTCATTGGGCATGTCCTTGCTGATGTTTGGATGAGGCCAGTCAGTACCCCAGAGCACACGCTCCGGCGCCGTCTCGATAAGCGACATGGCGAAGGGGATAGCATCATCAAAGGGTTTGCGCCCCGCTGAGACCCTTTCGGCGCCACAGACCTTCACCCATGCCAGCGGATTGTCCATCAGCTCAAGCAACGTCCGAAACGGCGCTTGATCGAGGCCGTCCTGAGCCTTGATGCGGCCCATGTGGTCTATTACGAACGGCACCTGGATACGTGCCAAGCGATCGGCATAGGTGACGATGTCCTGAGCATCCAGGTGAAGTACCACATGCCAGCCCAAGGGTTGGATACGTTCCAGTGCCTGGTCGAAAATGGCAAGGTCGGGCGCACCGCCCAGGTGAGCGACGAAATTGAACCGTACTCCCCGAACCCCGCAGGCGTCCATCCGCGCCAACGCCTCGTCAGTCTCGCTGCCGTCGATGATTGCTACGCCTCGATAGCGCCCGGCACTGCGGCCAATTGCATCTAGCATCGCGCGGTTGTCTGAGCCGTGGCAGCTGGCCTGAACAATAACGCCGCGTTCGAAGCCAAGGTGGTCATGAAGTTCGACAAGCTGCGCGAATGCGGCGTCTGGTGGGGTGTAGCTGCGGTCTTCGGCGTAGGGGAATTGCGCCGCTGGCCCAAATACATGGCAGTGAGCATCCCACGAACCAACAGGCAGGGCCTCAACAGGCTTGGTGGGAAATAGGTCGGGTGGCAGGCAGCTTTTCATGGCACGTCTCTATTGGCTGTCGTGGGTAAGTTCTCAGCCATCTTGACGCTCAAGGAGCCATGCAACAATCGACAAGCCCCACTAGCAGTTATGTGGTTTTTGCATGGCTTGATCGCGCATTTGATGGGTGACCACGGCCAAGGTCATCGAAGCCAGGCGTGTCAATGGTCTCTGATTGGTTGTGGCGACGAACAGGTGGGTATTGATAGTGGGCTCGACGATTGGGGCCGCTTGCAAGCCTGGGGGCACATAGGAGCCACTGAGTGCCATTCGTGACAGAACGGCAAAGCCGGCGCCCGCGGCGACCAGGTCTATCAAAGAGGGAATGCCGTCTATTTCCATGTGTACGTTGAGTTCTACATGATGCCGTGCAGCTTCCGATTCGATCAGCCGCCTGAGGGAGTGCGGCTGGCTGGGTATGATCAGTGGGTAGTCACCGAGGGTGGCTAGCGGCACCTCTGGCGCGAGGCTTGCCCCGGCAGCACCAATCAACCAAAGGGGTTCGGATTGAAGGGGCTCAAAATGCAGTTGCGCGTTTTGCGCGGGGTTGTACAGCAGCGCAAAATCCAGGCGGCCCAACAGCAGCCACTCCCTCATGGAGTGGGACAAGCCTTCCTTGATGCCCAGCGAGCACCCGGGAAACGCCTTTTGAAACGCTGTGACAATACCAACGGTATGGCGCCGCGCAATACTAGGGGGGAGGCCTATCACCACCTTGCCAGTCAATGAGTCACGCTGTTCTTGCAAATCCTCGCGGGCGACTTGTACTTGACGCAAGATGCCCTGGCCATGCTCGAAAAGCCGGGTGCCAGCAGGGGTAAGGGTGACGCCTCTACCGTTGCGCAGTAACAGGTGTTGCCCAAGCTCCAGCTCCAACTGGCGCACTTGACGGCTTACGACCGACTGGGACAGGTTCAGTGTCGCCGCCGCCCTGGTGAAGCCACCAAATTCAGCGACGCGTACAAAGCACTCCAGTTGCTTGAGATCCACCCGATACGCCCCCGCATCCAAAACATTATTCTGTTGGATTCATCTTGATTTGCGAAGGGCGAATCTGTTGATCACAGCCATGGGCGGGTGAGTAATGCGTGCTCACCAAGCGGAAGATCCCGCTTTCTGACATACGCCGCCAACGGTGTCTAGAAACTCACCGAAGCCGACACCCGTGCCATCCGCGGCGCGCCCTGGAACAGGTAGTTGTCCCCCAGGTAATCCCCCACATCCCGCCAGTAGCGTTTGTCGAACACGTTATCCACGGTCAGGCGCAGCACCGTGTCATAGCCGCCGATACGCGTGCGATAGCGGCTACCCACGTCAAACACGGTATAGCCGCCCACCTGCACATTCCCCGCCTGGCTCGCATACTTGCTGGCGCTGTAACGTGCCCCGCCCAGCAGGGCCAGGCCCGGCACCGGCAGGCTGTAGTCGGCTTGCAGGGCTGCGCGCAGGCGCGGCACGTTGATCGCCTGATGGTCTTCGTAGGCATCGGTACCGCTGTTCTTCACGCGCGCGCGAATCGCTGCGGCGCTGGCCTGGATTTGCAGGTTCGAGGTCACCCAGCCGCTGGCGCCCAGTTCCAGGCCGATGTTCTTCTGCTGGCCCTGCTGCACGTAGGTGAAGGTGGCGTCGCCTTCAGGGCGGGCGTATTGATAGGCCTGGCGGATCTGGAACAGCGCGGCGCTGAAACTCATGCCCTGCCAGTCGCGTTTGATGCCCAGCTCAAGCTGATGCGACAGGGTAGGGGCGAGGATTTCTGCCGCGTTGCTGGCGTACCAGGGCGCGGTACCCCCTGCGGACAGGCCCTTGGAGTAGCTGGCATACACGGTGGTGTCCTGGCGCGGCTTGTAGATCAGCGCGGCATTGGGCAGCAACTGGTATTGCCGGGTATGGCGCCCGGCCAGGCCGGTTTCGTCCCAGGTCTTTTCGTCCAGGCGTACTTCGCGGGCGCCGAGCACGGCCTGCCACTGCTCGCTGAAGGTGATGCGGTCGTTGACGAACAGGCCGTACTGGCGGCTGTCCAGGCGCCGCTCGCTGGCACCGACCGGCAGGTCGGAGGGCGCTACGGCGGGGGCGCCGGTGTAGATGTTGCCGCTACCGACCAGTTGGTTGTAGTAGGGGCGCTGATCCAGCGTGCGGCGTTGTGCGCTGGCACCCACCGTCAGCTCATGGCTCACGCCGAGCGCGTCGAAGTGGCCGTCGAGCATCGCTTGCGCTTCATCGGTGCGGCGGGTGTCGTCAGGGCTGCGGAAGTCGTAGATGTCGTAGTCGCCTTCCGGGCTGAAGTGCGACTGCCAGCCGTCTTCGCTGCCCCAGGCGAACGAGCTGTAGTCATCGATCACCACTTTGCTGCGCGAGGCGCTGAGGGTGCCGCTCCAGGTATCGTTGAAGCGGTACTGGAAACGCCCGCCCAGGTTCAGTGAATCGGTCTGTACCGGCTTGGCCCAGTGCTGGTAGGCCAGGCGGTCATCCGGGTCGATGCCGTGCGGTACTTCGCTGCCGCCAAGCAGTTGATAGCCCGGTACCGAGCGCTGTTCGCGGTGCTGGTACTCGGCATCGAGCTGCAAGGTGGCATCGGGGTTTATCTGCCAGTCGAACGCCAGCGAGGCAAAGTCGCGCTTGCCATCGGCATGGTCGACATATGAGCGGATATCTTCGTGGGCGAGGTTGGCGCGCAGGCCGAACTGCCGCTCACTGCCAAACCAGCCGCCCAGGTCGGTGGCCAGGTAGCGCTCGCCTTGTTCGTTGGTCGATACCGTTACGCTGCGCACATCCTCGGCGCGCTTGGTCACGTAATTGATCAGCCCGCCAGGCGCCGACACGCCACTGTGCAGGCCCGAAAGGCCCTTGAGCAGTTCGACTTGCTGCTTGTTCTCCAGCGCCACGTTCTGCTCGCCGGCGATGGTCTGGCCATTGATGCGGTAGCTGCTGGCGGCATTGAGTTCGAAGCCGCGCACGTTGAAGTTTTCGTAATAGCCGATCGGGGCGTAGCTTTCGCCGACCGACGCATCGCTTTGCAGCACTTCGCTGAGTTTGCGTACCTGGCGGTCCTCGATCAGTTGCTGGTTGAAAACACTGACTGATGCCGGGGTATCCAGCAGGGGGGCTGCCTGAAACCCGCCTGCCGCGGCTTCAGTTACCTGATAGTTGTCGTTGCCGTAGGTGTCGGAAACCTCTACCGGGGCGAGGGTGACACTGTCTTGAGCCAAACCGTGGGGGCTGTGCAGGGCCAGGCCCAGGCTGAGCAGGCTCAGGGGCAGGCGGGGGTGTGGCAGGGGCATGCTGGGGTCCTTGAGCGGTGAGCACGCACGGGCCCATTCGCGGGTAAGCCCGCGAATGGGCCCGTGCAGTCAAAAAAACGCTCATGTTATCAGGCGCGTATCACACCGTACGCCTGAAGTTGTTCAATCCCCTGCAGGCGGGTGCCGATGCTGGCGCCAGCTGTCGTCGATCTTGGACCAGGTCTTGCCATCGGTACTGGCCATCAGCTTGCGGCCGTCCTTGAACGTCGCAAGGAAGGTGGCTTCTTCCTCCTTGCCGCCGAGCCATAGCCCGGCCAGCAAGCCCACCGGGCCGGCCACCAGGGCGCCGGCCATGCCCCAGCCCAGCGCGGTACCCAGGCTGCGATTGGATTCCAGGCTGGCCAGGCGCAGGTCGCTGATGCGGGCAAGGGAAATCCGCTCGCCAGGCGAGGGGCTGCGCGGGGTCTTGAGTGTGAGCGATCCATTGCGATACTCGCCTTCACCTTGCAAGAAATCGCCGGATTGCACCGTGAGCCTTGTCATTGAGTCGTCCTGTCAGTAAAGGGGCTTTGATCAATCCCTACTGAAGCGCTGGCGCGACGGGCAAGTCAACGAGCAGGCGACGGAGGGTTGCGGTGTCATGCCGCACAGGCCTTCACGGCGCGCTTGCGCTTATGCTCGGCCCAACCCCACACCAGCAGCGCCAGCGCCCCGATCAACAGGCCGGCCGTCACGATGCCCATCCAGCCCTGGTACTGGAACAACTGTGTGCCCAGCAAGGAGCCTAGTGCCCCTCCGATGAAATAACAGGTGATGTAACCGGCATTGAGGCGGGTACGGGCTTCGGGCCGCAAGGCGATGACCGCGTTCTGGTTGCTCACGTGCACCAGTTGCACGGCCAGGTCCAGCACCAGTACGCCGAGCAGCAAGGCCAGTAGCGAGCTTTCGGCGAAACCCAGCGGTACCCACGACAGCAACAGCGCAACAAGGCCCACTGTGGTGCCCAGCGAGCCTCTGCCGCGGTCAGCCAGGCGGCCGGCCCAGTTGGCCGAAAGTGCACCTGCCGCGCCGGCAAGGCCGAACAGGCCGATAACCGCGTCGGAATAGTGGTAGGGCTCACGCGCCAGCAGAAACGCCAGCGGTGTCCAGAACAGCCCGAACAGGCTGAACGCCAGCAACCCCAGCAGCGAGCGCAGGCGCAGCACGGGCTCCTCGATGAACAGGCGGAATACAGAGCCGATCAGTGCCGGGTATTTCAGCCCGGCATGGCTGTGGTGTTGTGGCAGGCTGCGGTACAGGGCAAAGGCGGTGACAGCCATCAGCACCGCGGCCAGCACATAGATGCTGCGCCAGCCACCCAGCTCGGCCATGAAGCCGGCAGCGGTGCGCGCCAGCAGTATGCCCAGCAGCAAGCCGCTCATCAGCGTACCCACCGCGCGCCCGCGCTGATGCGGCTCGCTCAGGGTGGCGGCCATGGGCACGAGGATCTGCGCCACCACCGAGAACAGCCCGGTGAGCGCGGTCCCCAGGATCAGCCAAGGCAAGCTGGGGGCGCAGGCGCTGATCACCAGGCCCAAGGTGGAAATGACCGACATGATCACGATCAGGCGGCGCTGCTCGAACAGGTCGCCCAAAGGCGCCAGCAGCAGAAGGCCCGCGCCGTAGCTGAGTTGCGCGGCGATGACGATGCTGCCGGCGCTGGCGGTGCTCAGGCCGAACTGTTCGGCGATGCTGTGCAGCAGTGGCTGCGCGTAGTAGTTGCTGGCCACGGCCAGGCCGGTGGCGGTGGCCATCAGCAGGATCAGGGCGCGGCTCAAGGTTGGGGTGTTCATCAATATCTCGGTGCGGGCAAGGTCAGTGGCGTTCAGTATCTGGGCGGCTCAGGCTGGACGCCAGCGTGCAAACATTTCGATCAGGCTGCAAAGCCGCCGTCGGCGGTAAGGCTCGCTCCGGTGATGTAACCCGCCTCCGGCCCCGCCAGGTACGCCACGAAGCTGGCAATTTCATCTACCTGCCCATAGCGCCCGATTGCCATCAAGGGGATCAGGCTTTCGGCAAACTCACCGCTGGCCGGGTTCATGTCGGTATCCACCGGCCCTGGCTGCACGTTGTTCACGGTGATGCCCTGTGGCCCCAAGTCGCGTGCCATGCCTTTGGTAAGGCCGACCAATGCCGACTTGCTCATGGCATACGGTGCGCCGCCAGCAAACGGCATGCGCTCGGCATTGGTGCTGCCGATGTTGATGATGCGCCCGCCCTGGCCCATGTAGCGGGCGGCGGCCTGGCTGGCGACGAACACGCTGCGCACGTTGATGGCCAAGGTGCGGTCGAAGTCTGCCAGGTCGAATTCGGTCAGCGGCGCTACCGCCAGTACGCCTGCATTGTTGACCAGGATATCGAGGCGGCCGAAGGCTTTTACGGTGTCGTCCACTGCCAGTTGCACCGCGGCGGCGTCGGCGCTGTCTGCGCGCAGGGCCAATGCCTGGCCGCCGGCGGCTATGACCTGTGCCACCAGGTCGTTGGCCGGGCCTTCGGAGTTTGCGTAGGTGAAGGCAACCTGGGCGCCATCACGGGCCAGGCGGCGGACGATGGCGGCACCGATGCCGCGTGAACCGCCCTGGACCAGGGCCACTTTGCCTTCGAGGGTAAGTTGCTGGGACATGCTGATCTCCTGCTGCAAGCAAGGCCGAATGCCTTGGATGGGCGTAGTATCGACCGATGATTATCTGCTGATAAGATGGCAATCACTATTGGCAGAGTAAACCTTTGGTTGGTAATCATGGCCATGGAGTCGTTCAACGCCCTTGAATGTTTTATCCGCAGCGCCGAAGTGGGCAGCTTCGCCGAAGCGGCCCGCCGTTTGAGCATTACCCCTGCGGCGGTGGGCAAGCATGTCGCCCAGCTTGAAGCGCGCCTGGGTGTGCGGCTGTTCCAGCGTAGTACCCGCAAGCTGACCTTGACCGAAGCCGGGCAGCGTTTTTTAGGCGAAGTCAGTGACAGCTTTCGTACCATCCAGTACGCCGTGGCCAACCTGGCCAGCGCCGAAGGCCAGCCGGCCGGGCTGTTGCGGGTGAGCATGGGGACGGTATTCGGCAGGCTGTACGTATTGCCGCTGCTGGGTGAATTCTTGCGGCGCTACCCGGCGATCACCCCGGACTGGCATTTCGACAACCGTCAGGTAGACCTGATCGGCCAAGGTTTCGATGCGGCGATTGGCGGCGGGTTCGAGCTACCGCTGGGGGTGGTGGCGCGCCGGCTGACCCCTGCGCATCGGGTGTTGGTGGCAGCCCCTGGGTACTTGAGCCAGCACCCGGTCATTGAAGACCCGCAGGTGCTGGGCCACCATGCCGGCATCTTGATTCGCTCACCGCAGACCGGCCGTGTGCGGTCGTGGCCGTTGACCAGCCGTTGGCAGGCGCAGCAGCCACTGCTATTGCGCCAGGCGATGACCATGAGCGACTCTGATGCAGCGTGCGCCGTAGCCCAGCAGGGGTTGGGCATTGCATTGGTCAGCCTGCCGTTTGCCGTGCCTTACCTGCAGGCGGGCCAACTGCAAAGGGTGTTGCCGGACTGGTATGTGGATGATGGGCATATCAGCCTGTATTACGCCGAGCACAAGCTTCTGCCGGGCAAGACCCGGGCGTTCATCGAGTTCGTGCAGGAGCAGTTCGCTCATGGCGGGTTGGCGCGCAAATTCGATGCGCTTGCCGGTTAGTCGGTCGCTGGCAGGGCCGGCCTCATCGCCGGCAAGCCGGCTCCCACTGGTTTGCGCTGAGCTTGAGAGCAGCGGGGTACCTGTGGGAGATTCTATGGTTATCAGCAAGCCATTTTCGCGCCTTTGGTGACCTATTCGTCCTGATTTTTCATCAGGGCGAATGCCGCTCGTGCGAACTTTCTAGCCAGGATTACCTTTGCGGGGCTTTCCTTTGAGTCTTGCATCGGATTTACCGGCCCTATCGCCGGCAAGCCGGCTCCCACAGGGAACGCGCAGTTCTTGAGGTCTGCACTGTACTTGTGAGCCGGCTTGCCGGCGATGGGGCCGGTTCAGGCAACCTCGATAATGAAGAACAGCTGGGCCCCAAGGCTAACCTCATCATCGACCTTTTTACCGATCAGTTGCTGGCCTAGCGGTGAGCGCGGGGTAATGACCGTCACCAGTGCGTTTCCCTCGCCAATCTTCAACCCGGCCGCTTCCGGCCCCAGGAACACCTGCCGCTGAGCCCCCGCTTCATCTTCCAGAATCACCAGGCTGCCGATCTGTATCCCCCGCACGGGGTCATAGTGGCGCAGCACCAGTTGCTGGTAGATCAGCAGTGCCTGGCGAATCTCGGCCGTGCGCCGTGCCTGGCCGGTGGCCAGGTACGAGGCCTCCAGGCCAAGGGTGTCGTACTTGTTTTCGGCGATGTTTTCTTCGGCGGTGGCGGTTTCGTAGGCGGTTTGCGCGGCGCGGCGCAATACTTCCATGTCGGTTTCCAGGGCTTCAACGATACGCGTGAGCAGGGCGGCCTTGTTCATGATCAGTAACAGAACTCCAGCACGTTGGCCTGGCTCTTTTCGGTCGGCGCAGTGCGGTTCTGCGACAGCCAGAACTGGCACTTGGGGCTGTTGAGGTTGCGTGGGTTGCCTTGCGCGGCCTCGGCCGCCTGCTGCAGCTCCTGCTTGTGCAGGATGGCCTTGTAGCGCTCGAACATCTCGTTTTGCGCATCAACCGGTTGCGCCGGCGGGGCCGCGGGCCGGGCAAGGGCGGGGGCGACGGCCTGGGCCACCGGCTGTACCTGCTCGGGCCACAGGTGTACGGCCAGCCACAGGCTCAGCGCGATGGCCACGGCACCGAGCCACAGGCCCAATGCCACACACAGGGTCAGTTGCACTGGCTTGAGGGTTATTTGCAGTTCACGGTGGCGGGGCATGGTGGCCTCCTGGCAGGCGTTATGTCGGCCATTGTCGCATGGCATCGGGCGGTTTTTCAGCGTTGGTGCTTTTGTCGGCGACAATTTAACCGCAGAATTCGTGATTTTGCGCAGGGCGAGGGCAGGGCACATGAACGTCACCTGGGACATTTTCTGCAGTGTCGTCGACAACTACGGTGATATCGGCGTGACCTGGCGCCTGGCCCGGCAGCTGGTGGCCGAGCACGGGCTGGCGGTGCGCCTGTGGGTGGACGACCTGGAGGCTTTCGTGCCCCTGTGCCCAGGCGCCGACGCCGGCGCCGCGCGGCAATGGCAGCAGGGCGTGGAGGTGCGCGCCTGGCCTGGCCAGTGGCAGCCGGTCGAGCCCGCCGATGTTGTGATTGGTGCCTTTGCCTGCCAGTTGCCCGCACAGTACGTCGAAGCGATGCGTGCCCGTTCCACGCCGATCCTTTGGCTCAACCTCGACTACCTCAGTGCTGAAAACTGGGTGGAGGGCTGCCACGGCTTGCCGTCGCCGCAGCCCAATGGCCTGCGCAAGGTGTTTTTCTTCCCGGGCTTTACCGAGAAGACTGGCGGGTTGCTGCGCGAGGCTTCGTTGCTGGCGCAGCGGCAGGCTTTCGAGCAATCTGCACAGGCGCGAGCCGCCTTCCTGCAAGGGCTGGGTGTAGACGTGCAGGCCGATGCGCAACTGGTCTCGCTGTTCGCCTATGAAAACCCGCAACTGGGCAGCTGGCTCGACGCATTGGCCACCGACACCTGCGCCACTCATTTGCTAGTGCCGCAAGGCCGTATTCTCCCGGACCTGGCCAATTGGCTGGGCGAGCCGGGGCTCAAGGTCGGCGACGTGTTCCAGCGGGGGGCGCTGAGGGTGCAGATCTTGCCGTTCGTCAGCCAGGACGACTATGACCGCCTGCTGTGGAGCTGCGATTTCAATGCCGTACGCGGCGAAGACTCGTTCGTGCGTGCGCAGTGGGCCGGCCGGCCGATGCTCTGGCACATCTACGTGCAAGAGGAAAACGCCCACTGGGAAAAGCTCGACGCGTTCCTGCACCTTTATCGACAGGGCCTGTCGGACGCTGCCGGCGAGGCAATGGTGGCATTGTGGCGCGCCTGGAACATGAACCACGATATGCACCAGGCCTGGCGAGGGGCCCGTAAACACTGGCCGGAACTGCAGCAGCATGCCCGTGAGTGGGCGGCGCGCCAAGCCGCTCGGCCGGACCTCGCCAAGGCGCTGGTACAGTTTTACCGAAATTGGCTATGATATGCGGCCTCGATTTTTATAAATCCATCCAGATTCGGATACTTCGTAATGAAAACTGGTAAAGAACTGAAACCCGGTACCGTACTGCGGATCGACAACGACCCGTGGCTGGTTCAGAAAGCCGAGTTCACCAAATCGGGTCGCAACAGCGCGATCATGAAGACCAAGCTGAAAAACCTGCTGACCGGCTACAAGACCGAAACCGTTTACGGTGCGGACGACAAGCTGGACGACGTGATCCTGGATCGCAAAGAAGCGACCCTGTCGTTCATCAGCGGTGACTCGTACACCTTCATGGACACCACCGACTACACCATGTACGAACTGAACGCCGAAGACATCGACGCCGTTCTGCCGTACATCGAAGAAGGCATGGAAGACATCTGCGAAGCCGTCTTCTTCGAAGGCCGTCTGGTATCGGTCGAGCTGCCGACCACCATCAGCCGTCAGGTTGTCTACACCGAGAACGCTGCGCGTGGCGACACCTCGGGCAAGGTCATGAAGCCTGCCAAGCTGAAGAACGGTACCGAGATCCAGGTTGCCGACTTCATCCAGATCGACGAGTGGATCGACATCGACACTCGCGACAACAGCTTCAAGGGCCGTTCCAAGAAGTAATTCTTCTTGTGATGTGCACAAAAAACCCGGCCTCGGCCGGGTTTTTTTGTGCCTGTGTTCAGACCGTTACATGCAGCCTTACATCCACATTGCCGCGGGTAGCGTTGGAATAAGGGCACACCTGGTGCGCCTTCTCCACCAGCCCTTCGGCTTCGGCCTGGGCAAGGCCCGGCAGGTTGATGTGCAGGTCGATATCCAGGCCGAAGCCACCGGGGATCTGGCCAATGCCCACCTTGGCGGTGATCGAAGCGTCGCCAGGCAGTTGCTTTTTCTCCTGGCCGGCGACGAATTTCAGTGCGCCGATGAAGCAGGCCGAATAGCCAGCCGCGAACATTTGCTCAGGGTTGGTGCCGTCACCGCCCGCGCCGCCCAGTTCCTTGGGGGTGCTCAGCTTGACTTCCAGCTTGCCGTCGCTGGAGCGGGATTTGCCGTCGCGACCGCCAGTGGAGGTGGCTTCTGCGATGTACAGCGGAGTGACCTTGTGCATATTGAGCCTCGCTAGTGTGCTGTGCGCCCCGTGTGTATGCCGGGTGCATCGGGTGGGTACGGGATTTAAATTAGCGCGCAATTAGTTAGCGCGCAAGATAAATCTTCACCGCTCGTCCGAACGGGCATTGCACAGCATAGCCGTCAGAGGTTCTTTTGCAGGCTGTCGCGCAACTCCAGCAGGTCTGCCTGTAGTTGTTGCAGGCGCTCCAGGCTGCGGCCGCTGGCCTTGAGAATGCACGGCGGCACCTCTTTGGCCTGCTGCTGAAGGGCGCGCCCCTTGTCGGTCAGTTGCACCAGCACCACCCGTTCATCCTCGCGGCTACGGGTTCGCTTGAGCAGGCCTTCGCTTTCCAGGCGCTTGAGCAATGGCGTGAGTGAGCCGGGGTCGGTGAGCAGGTGCTGGCTGATCTCGCCCACGGTCAGGCCGTCCTGTTCCCACAGCACGAGCATGGCCAGGTACTGCGGGTAAGTCAGGCCCAGCGCCTGCAGCAGTGGCTTGTAGACTTTGGTCATCAGCAACGAGGTGGAGTGCAGGGCGAAGCAGACCTGGTTGTCCAGCAGCAGCTCGTCGCAAGAAGCTTGGGTGTCGGCGTTCATGCAGGTCCTTGAATGTGATCAATGGGGAAATCTAGCACGCTGAAGGTTTGCGCGCTCATTGCCATCGCAGCTCACTTCGCAGTGCCAGGTCCCACGGGGGGATCGGGCTGAAGCGGCTCTTGAGGAATTCGAGCAGCAAGCGGCTGCGAGAGTTCGTTTCATGTGCCAGGCGCAGCGCATAAATACCGCTGGTCTCTGCCGCGGGCAGGCCGTTGTCGCAAAAAAGCGGCACCAGTTCGCCACGCAGCAGGTACTCGCTGACCAGCCAGGTCGGCAGGTGGGCAATGCCCAGGCCGGCAAGCGCGCCGAACAGCAGCGTTTCAGCATTGTTGGCGGCCATGCGCATCCGCGAGGGGCGGTACAGCCGTGATTGCCCATCGACGTTGAAGCGCCAGGCGAACGGCGGTGCCAGGCCGTCCCAGTCCAGCCCATCGTGGTCGGGCAATTCGCTGGGGCAGGCGGGTATGCCGCGGCTGGCCAGGTAGGCGGGGCTGGCGCAGGCGACGCGGACCATGTAGGCCAGCGGTGTGGCGACCAGGCGGGTATCGGCCAGAGGGCCTGCACGCAGCACCAGGTCGACTTCGCCCAGGTGGCTGCCGTGCAGGTCGACGAAGCTGTCGATCAGGCGCAGGTGCACATCAAGGCCTGGGTAGGCCACCAGGAAGTCGGCAATGGCCGGGGCCAGGTGGCGGCGGCCGAAGGCGGCAGGGGCGTCGATACGGATCAAGCCCTCCGGAGCACTGCTCAGTGATACGGCCTCGGCGCGGGCCAGGCGCAGTTCCTCGATGATGCGCCGGGCGCGCTCGGCGAAAGCGTTGCCTGCAGGCGTGGCGCGCACCGCATGGGTGCTGCGGGTGAACAGGCGGCTGCCCACGGCGCTCTCGAGGTTGTCGATGCGCCGGGCGACGGCGGAGGGGGTGAGTGGATGGCGCCGGGCGGCAGCGGAAAAACTGCCAGTCTCCAGCACATCGAGGAACAGGCTCAGTTGGTCGGTAAGGGTGTCAGGGCTCATGGCTGCCTTGCTTTTGCATTAAACGCACAGCCATTGTGCGTTGCTGTGCGTTTCCCCGCCAGAGCGTAATCGTTAGCATGCTCGCATTGTTGATACAGGCGGATGAGGCACTGATGATCGAGTGGTTGTTGTATATCGTGCTGGGCGCAGCCTTGGGCACCATGGGTGGGTTGTTCGGCATTGGCGGCGGCCTGATCGCCATTCCGGCACTTGGTGTGCTGTTCGGGCTTGATCAGCAGTTGGCCCAAGGCACGGCCTTGGTGATGGTGGTGCCGAACGTGTTGCTGGCCCTGTGGCGTTATCACCAGCGCAACCGCATCGAGTTGCGCCATGCCTTGCCGTTGTCGGTGTGCAGCTTGGTGTTCGCCTGGTTGGGCTCGATCTGGGCAGTGGGTGTCGATGCGCAGGCCATGCGCCTGGGCTTCGTCGGCTTTCTGGTGGCGCTGGCCCTGTGGAACGTGGCGCGTCTGTTTATCAAGGCTGCTCCGGCAAGCTCCGAGCTGCGCCATCCCTGGCCTTGGCTGGGAGTGCTGGGTTGCTTCAGTGGAACCATGGGCGGTTTGTTCGGGGTGGGCGGCGCGGTGGTGGCCACGCCGATCCTGACCAGCGTGTTCGGCGCCACGCAGGTGGTGGCGCAAGGGCTGTCGCTGGCGCTGGCGGCGCCGAGCACCATGGTGACCTTGCTGACCTATGGCGTGCACCACAGTGTCGACTGGGGTGTGGGGATACCGTTGGCGGTAGGCGGCCTGCTGAGTATCAGCTGGGGAGTGCGGCTGGCCCATGCGCTGCCGGAAAAGGTGCTGCGGGCGATGTTTTGTGTGTTTTTGGTGGTGTGCGCGGTGATGCTGGGCTTTGAGCTTTAGGGGGTGGCGTATGGCACAGCCATTACTGGAAGCCTTCGAGGATGTAGTCGGCCATGCAATCGGTGATCGGTGACTGGCTTTGTGCATTGCGCAGCAGCATCACATTGGCCACCGGCAGCTCTGGCAAGCCGTCCTGCTCGCCCAGGATGCGGATATTGCCGCCAATCAGGCTCTGCAACTGCGCCGTCACTGCCAGCCCTGCCGTGACGATGGCGAAGATCGCCGCCAGGCTCGGGCTGGTGTAGGCGATGCGGTAGTCGATGCCTTGGGCCTCCAGGGCATTGCAGGTCCAGGCGCGGCAGAAGCAGTCGGTGTTGAACAGTGCGAGGGGCATGGGCCGTTGCTCCTGTGGGCAGAAGCTTTCGGCGGCGGCCCATACCAGGCGTTCCTGGCGCAGCAACTGGCCAACCTCGTTGCCGGGTTCGCGGGTGACGATGGTCAGGTCCAGGTCTTGGCGCAGCATCAGGTGTTTAGACGAATCACAATGCACCTCCACCTGCACCAGCGGGTAGGCCTGGGCGAAACTCGACAGGATGGTCGGCAAGAACCGCATGGCGTAGTCGTCCGGTGTGCCGATGCGCACCAGGCCGACCATGTGCGGCATGCGCAAGGTGTTGAACACTTCGCCATGCAGCTTGAGGATGCGCCGTGCGTAGCCCAGCAGTACCTGGCCCTCGGCGGTCAGGCGCACCTGGCGGCCGTCGCGCTCGAACAGTTGGCGCTGCAGGACGTCTTCCTCCAGGCGTTTCATCTGCATGCTGACGGCCGACTGGGTGCGGTTGACCACTTCGCCGGCGCGGGTGAAGCCACCTTGCTCGGCAATGGCGACAAAGGTGCGCAGCACGTCGGCATCGAGGCTTTGGTAGTGGGACATTGCATCAATCTCCTAGATGCATGGCATAAGAAACATTCGTTGGATTGATCTTAAGGCCGGCGCGAGACTGAAGCCATCAACACGGAGGGCTTCACGATGAAAGGTCATGTCAGCAGCATTCAGCACCCAGCCTTTTCCCTTAGCCACCTGTGGCATGCGGCCTTGCAGCGCCCGGCTCGCTGGTTGGAGCTGTACCGCCAGCGTCGGGAGCTGGCCAGTCTCAGCGATGCGACGTTGCAGGATCTGGGGTTGAGCCGGGCAGATATCCAGCAGGAGGCAGAGCGGCCATTCTGGGATGATCCGCTGCGTAAATGAGGGTGGGGCCGTGATGCGCCGCGGGGGCGGCGCTCGGTCTTGAGAACGCTGAAGGGCTGCGGCAGGCAGTTACCTCAACGCCGCACCTGCTTGAGCGTTTCGGCAATCAAAAACGCCAGCTCCAGCGACTGGTCGGCGTTCATGCGGGGGTCGCAGTGAGTATGGTAGCGATCCGACAGCCCATCTTCGGTGATCGGCCGTGCGCCACCGATGCACTCGGTAACGTTCTGCCCGGTCATCTCGATGTGAATGCCGCCCGCATGGCTGCCTTCGGCCTGGTGCACCTGGAAGAACTGCTTCACCTCATCGAGAATCTGCGCGAAGTCACGGGTCTTGTAGCCGCTGCTGGCCTTGATGGTATTGCCGTGCATCGGGTCCGAGCTCCACAGCACCTTGCGCCCCTCGCGCTCGACGGTGCGGATCAGCCCTGGCAGGTGCTCACCGACCTTGCCGGCGCCCATGCGCACGATGAGGTTGAGGCGCCCGGGGTCGTTGGCCGGGTTGAGCGTATCGATCAGGCGGATCAGCTCTTCAGGGTTCATGCTCGGGCCGACCTTGACCCCGATCGGGTTGTGCACCCCGCGCAGGAACTCCACATGTGCGCCATCGAGCTGGCGGGTGCGGTCGCCGATCCACAGCATGTGTGCCGAGCAGTCGTAGTAGTCGCCGGTCAGGCTGTCCTGGCGCACGAAGGCTTCTTCGTAGTTCAGCAGCAGTGCCTCGTGGGCGGTGAAAAAGCTGGTTTCGCGCAATTGCGGGGCGCTGTCCAGGCCGCAGGCGCGCATGAAGGCCAGGGTCTCGTCGATGCGGTTGGCCAACTGGTGGTATTTGTCGGCCAGCGCCGAATTGGCGATGAAGTCCAGGTTCCACTTGTGCACCTGGTGCAGGTCGGCGAAACCGCCCTGGGCGAAGGCGCGCAGCAGGTTGAGGCTGGCGGTGGCCTGGTGGTAGGCCTGCAGCAGGCGGTCGGGGTCCGGTACGCGGCTTTTTTCGTCGAAGCCGATACCGTTGACGATGTCGCCGCGGTAGGCCGGCAACGTGACGTTGCCGATGGTTTCGTCACCCGATGAGCGTGGCTTGGCGAACTGGCCGGCCATGCGCCCGACCTTGACCACCGGGCAGCCGGCGGCGAAGGTCATGACGATGGCCATCTGCAGCAATACCTTGAAGGTGTCGCGGATCTTCGCCGCCGAGAACTCGGCGAAGCTTTCGGCGCAGTCGCCGCCCTGCAGCAGGAAGGCGCGGCCTTCGGTGACCTCGGCGAACTGCCGGCGCAGCTCGCGCGCTTCCCCGGCGAACACCAGCGGCGGGTAGCTGGCCAAGGTCTGCTCGACCTTGAGCAGATGCGCGGCATCGGGGTAGGTCGGTTGCTGCTGGATCGGCAGGGCACGCCAGCTGTCAGGGCTCCACGGTTGGTTCATCACAGGCTCGGTCTTGTCGGTTATAGGCTGTCTGCCATGGTAACAGTTGGCGCTGAGCTTGTTGCATCGGGGGCGTTGGCGGACAATGCGCGTTTTTGCGCGGGCGGGTGGCAGGTTCATGGCGACGGAGCGGGAAGAACGGCTGTTGGCTCGGGTCGAGGATGCCTTTGGGGTCATCAGCGTGTATGAAGTGGATGATTACCGCTTCCTCGAATTTGGCGATGCCATCGAGCAAAGCTGCGTGTTCACGGCCGACCCCAGCTGGCTGGAGTACGACTATACCCGCGCCATGCTGGTCGGTGCGCTGTGCCACGAACAGCCTGAAAGCGCCCTGTTTCTTGGCTTGGGCGCCGGCACCCTGACCCAGGCCTGCATGAAGTTCCTGCCGCTGGAAGACATCGAGGCCATCGAGCTGCGCCCGGATGTACCGCGCCTGGCCATGGAGTATCTGGGCCTGGACGACGACCCGCGGCTGTATGTGCGGGTTGGCGATGCCCTTGAGCTGCTGCCCACGGCGGAGAAAACCGACCTGTTGTTCGTCGACCTGTATACCGACCACGGCCCGGGTGTCGGGCATCTGGCCTGGACCTTTCTGGAAAATTGCCAGAAGCAGCTCAACCCCGGTGGCTGGCTGGTGATCAACCAGTGGGCCGGTGATGACGGCAGGCCGCTGGGCGCGGCGCTGTTGCGCGGGTTGTACCACCGGCATTACTGGGAGCTGCCGGTGAAGGAGGGCAATGTGATCCTGCTGGTGCCGGCGGACCTGGAGCAAACGCTGGACCTGGGTGGGCTCAAGGGCAGGGCTGAAGCCTTGGCGCCACAGCTGGGGTACAGCCTGGAGGGGTTGATCAAGGAAATCCGCCCCGCAACGTGAAGGCCTGGCGCGGTCCCCCGGTAGGAGCGGCCTTGTGTCGCGAAAGGGTGCGAAGCGCCCTCGGGATTTTAGCGTCGCCGCATACATTGCCGGGTCCGCTTTGCGGCCCTTTCGCGACACAAGGCCGCTCCTACCGGGGCCGTGCCAGGCTTTGAGAGATAATCGTTTCAGCTATCGGCCATTGATGGCCTCGTACTGGCCCCAGGCCCGTGAAAATTTTCCACACTTCCCGCTATTAATTCGGGTATAGTACGCGCCGGTCTTTTAGCGGACCTCAAAATCAGGTGGTGCAAATCCTCCGAGTCCAGCTTCGGCTGCACGTCCGCTAGGCGGACCTTCCCAAGTTTTTCTTTTTCAATCGTTTTCGCAAATCCCCGCCGCCAGAGCTGCCTGGGTGACCATTTGGTCTTTCAAGGCATGTGCAGCTTTGGAGCATGGGTCTTTGCGGATGCACATAGAGGCAGACCCATGACCCAGGAAACCGGCGGATTCGCCGCTCTCGATCTCAATCCGAATATCGTTGCTGCTGTTCTGGCCACCGGCTACGAAGAGCCTTCGGCTATTCAGCATCAATCGATCCCGATCATCCTCGCCGGTCACGACATGATCGGCCAGGCGCAGACTGGCACCGGCAAGACCGCTGCCTTCGCCCTGCCGATCCTCAACAAGATCGACGTGAGCAAGCGCGAACCGCAAGCCCTGATCCTGGCGCCAACCCGTGAGTTGGCGCTGCAAGTAGCCACCGCTTTCGAAACCTACGCCAAGCAGATGCCGGGCGTTAACGTGGTGGCTGTATACGGTGGTGCCCCGATGGGCCCACAGCTGCGTGCCATTCGCAACGGCGCGCAAATCGTCGTGGCCACCCCTGGCCGTCTGTGCGACCACCTGCGTCGCGACGAGAAAGTCCTGTCCACCGTGCAGTACCTGGTACTGGACGAAGCCGACGAAATGCTGAAGCTGGGCTTCATGGATGACCTCGAAGTGATCTTCGATGCAATCCCGGCCAGCCGTCAGACTGTACTGTTCTCCGCTACCCTGCCGTCGTCGATCCGCTCGATTGCCGAACGTCACCTGCGTGAGCCCAAGCACGTCAAGATCCAGAGCAAGACCCAGACCGTCACCGCGATCGACCAGGCTCACCTGATGGTGCATGCCGACCAGAAGATCCCGGCTGTTCTGCGTTTGCTGGAAGTGGAAGAGTTCGACGCGCTGATCGCCTTCGTGCGTACCAAGCAAGCCACCCTGGACCTGGCCGCCGCCCTGGAAGCCAAAGGCTACAAGGCTGCTGCGCTGAACGGCGACATCGCCCAGAACCAGCGTGAGCGCGTCATCGACTCGCTCAAGGACGGCCGCCTGGACATCGTCGTCGCCACTGACGTCGCTGCCCGTGGTCTGGACGTACCGCGCATCACCCACGTGTTCAACGTGGACATGCCGTACGACCCGGAGTCCTACGTGCACCGTATCGGCCGTACCGGCCGTGCCGGTCGCGAAGGCCGTGCACTGCTGCTGGTCACCCCGCGTGAGCGCCGCATGCTGCAGGTCATCGAGCGCGTTACCGGGCAGAAGGTTGCCGAAGCGCGCCTGCCGAACGCTCAGGCCGTGCTGGATGCGCGCATCAAGAAGCTGACCTCGAGCCTGGCGCCGCTGGTGGCCGAAGCAGAAGCCACCCACGGCGAACTGTTCGACCGCCTGACCGACGCCCTGGGTTGCAGCCCGCGTGCCCTGTCTGCAGCACTGCTGCGCAAGGCCACCAATGGCCAGGCGCTGGACCTGGCAGCGGTAGAGCGCGAGCAGCCGCTGGTACCAAGCTTCGCACCGCGCGGTGAGCGCCCAGAGCGTGGTGACCGTGCCGAGCGTAGCGACCGTGGTGAGCGCGAGCGTCGTGCGCCACTGCCGCTGGCCGAAGGCCGCGTGCGTTGCCGTACCGCGCTGGGTGCCCGTGATGGTATCGCCGCCAAGAACCTGCTGGGTGCGATCCTCAACGAAGGTGGCCTGGCCCGTGATGCGATCGGTCGCATCCAGGTGCGTGACAGCTTCAGCCTGGTCGAGCTGCCGGAAGACGGCCTCGAGCGCCTGCTGACCAAGCTCAAGGACACCCGCGTGGCTGGCAAGCAGCTGAAGCTGCGTCGCTACCGCGAAGATTGATCCTGGTGTAATGAAAAAATCCCCGGCTTAGGTCGGGGATTTTTTTTGCCTGCAGTTTTTTGGGGCTGCCATGCAGCCCTTCGCGATGCAAGGCCGCTACGGGCGATTCTTCAGTCGAAGCGATAGATGTCCATACCCAGCGCCCCTAGGGTAAACCCTTGGTGCACGATGCCAAATCTGCCCCCGGCCCCAAGGGCAAATAACAACGGCAAGAAATGCTCATCACTGGGATGGTTACGCAACGCAAACGGCGCTTGTTGCTTGAAGTCCAGCAGCGCGGCCTGGTCGTCCTCGCTCAGCTTCTCCACCACCCAGTCACGAAACGCCAGTGCCCAGGGCTCGATCACGTCCGGCCCGGCATGCCAGTCCAGCTCGCCCAGGTTATGGGTGATGCTCCCGGACCCTACCAGCAACACACCCTCGCTGCGCAGCCCGGCCAATGCCTGGCCGACCTTGATTTGCAGCGCCGGCCCCATGTGGCTCGGTAGCGACACCTGAATCAGCGCAATGTTTGCGTCGGGATACATCAACGACATCGGCACCCAGGCCCCATGGTCGAATGGCCGCTGGGCATCCAGGCGAGCCGGCAGGCCGGCGGCGTTCAGCCGCTCGCTGACGTTCGCGGCCAGTTGCGCATGGCCAGGCGCAGGGTATTGGACGGCATACAGCGCTGCAGGAAAGCCGTAGAAGTCATGCCAGGTTTCTGGGTGCGGGTTGCCGGTAACCCGCAGCTCTTGGCTTTCCCAGTGCGCCGAAACCACCACGACCGCCTTCGGGCGTGGCAGGGCATTGGCCAGCCGGGCCAGCGCCGGCCCGCTGGCGCCGGGCTGCAGGGCGAGCATGGGGGAGCCGTGGGAAATGAACAGGCTGGGCAGCATGGTAGGGTCCTGAGGGGTAAGATGCAGTCATCTTCGATCAGTCACCGATCGATATCCAATATAAGATTTTTGCGCAACCGATCTAAAAACCAGGAGGAACTATGGAGCCGGCGTTCTGGCACCGAAAGTGGGCCGATAACCAGATCGGTTTTCACCAGGCTCAAGCCAACCCCTATCTGCAACGCTATTGGCCGGGGCTCGGCCTGGCTGCCGGTAGCCGGGTGTTGGTGCCGCTGTGTGGCAAGAGCCTGGACCTGGCCTGGCTGGCGGGGCAGGGCTATCGCGTGCGGGGTATCGAACTGTCGCGCCGGGCGGTGGAGGACTTTTTCCAGGAGCAGGGGCTGCAGGCGCAGGTCCGGCAACAGGGGGCGTTCGAGGTCTGGTGCAGTGGTGAGGTGGAGCTGTGGTGTGGCGATTTCTTCGCCTTGCGCGCCGAGGATGTGGCCGATTGCGTGGGGCTGTATGACCGGGCTGCCTTGATTGCCCTGCCACCGCAAATGCGTGAGCGTTACATGGGCTTGCTTTCGCGAATGCTGCCTGGGGGTAGTGGGCTTCTGGTGACACTGGACTACGAGCAGAAACTGTTGGAGGGGCCGCCGTTTTCGGTCGCCGACGAGGAAGTGCGGCGTGGGTTTGCCGGGTGGCAGGTGGAGGAGGTGGAGGCGCGAGACGTGATAGGGGAAAGCCCTAAGTTCTTGCAGGCGGGGGTCAAGCGCCTGGTGGAGCGGGTGTATCGCATACGGTTCTGATGTGGGTTTGCCTGTGCCGGCCCTATCGCCGGCAAGCCGGCCACAGATACCCCCGCAGTTCTGAGGATTTGTGGCTTACATGTGCGGGCCGGCTGCATGAGAAAGGGCGACCGAAGTCGCCCTTGCTTGTTGGCAGTGAATCAGCCGCGGCGGCGCAATGCCTCGATGCGCTCTTCCAGCGGCGGGTGGCTCATCAGCAGGCCAGCCAGGCCGTGCTTGAGGCCGCCATTGATGCCGAAGGCCTTCATGGTGTCGGGCATGTGCACCGGCAGGCCCTGCTCGACGCGCAGGCGCTGCAGGGCGCCGATCATCGCGGCGGTGCCGGCCAGTTGCGCTCCGGCTTCGTCGGCGCGGTATTCGCGGCGGCGCGAGAACCACATGACGATCATGCTGGCGAGGATGCCCAGGACCAGCTCGGCGACGATGGTCGCCACGTAGTAGGCAATACCCTGGCCTTCTTCGTTCTTGAAGATCACCTTGTCGACGAAGTTGCCGATGATGCGGGCGAAGAACATCACGAAGGTGTTCACCACGCCCTGCACCAGCGCCAGGGTGACCATGTCACCGTTGGCCACGTGGCCGATCTCGTGGGCCAGCACGGCGCGCACTTCATCAGGCGAGAAGCGCTCCAGCAGGCCCTGGGACACAGCTACCAAAGCGTCGTTGCGGTTCCAGCCGGTGGCGAAGGCGTTGGCCTCGTAGGCCGGGAAGATACCCACTTCGGGCATCTTGATGCCGGCTTCGCGGGACAGCTCTTCGACCGTCTGCAGCAGCCACTGCTCGTGGCGGGTACGCGGCTGGGAGATGATCTGGGTGCCGGTGCTCATCTTCGCCATCCACTTGGAGATGAACAGCGAAACGAGGGAGCCGGCGAAGCCGAACACGGCGCAGAAGACCAGCAGGCTGCTGAGGTTGAGGTCAACCCCGTTGGCGGCCATGAACCCGTCGAAGCCGAACAGGCTCAGGGTAATGCTTGCAACCAGCACCACCGCAAGGTTGGTGGCTACAAACAACAGAATGCGCATCATGGTTGTTACGTTCTCCTGACGGATGAGTGTGTTGCGTATGCGGGGTATATAAGGGGCCGGACGCGCTGATTCAATCGGGGGACTATTTCAAACTGTGTACGGCGGAGTATGGCAGAGGATCTGGCGGGGGCTGTGAGCTAGAGCGTTGCAGGATGTAAGAAAGGTTATGTGGGGTTGCAGGGGGCTGCTTTGCAGCCCAATCGCCGGCAAGCCGGCTCCCACAGGTACACCACAGTTCTGAGGACTTGTGCTGTTCTGTGGTAGCCGGCTTGCCGGCGATGAGGCCGGTACTTACTGCGAATACGTGCGCAGGAAGTTGCCAATCCGGCCAATCGCCGCTTCCAGGTCATCCACCCGCGGCAAGGTCACCACGCGGAAGTGGTCCGGCCACGGCCAGTTGAACGCCGTGCCCTGGACGATCAGCAGTTTTTCCGACAGCAGCAGGTCCAGCGCGAACTTCTCGTCGTTGAGGATCGGGCAGACTTTAGGGTCGATCCGCGGGAAGGCATACAGCGCACCCATCGGCTTGACGCAGCTCACCCCTGGGATGTCATTGAGCAGCTCATAGGTGCGGTTGCGCTGCTCCAGCAGCCGGCCTGGGGGCAGCACCAGGTCATTGATGCTCTGATAGCCGCCCAGCGCAGTCTGGATGGCGTGCTGGGCCGGCACGTTGGCGCACAGGCGCATGTTGGCCAGCATGTCGATGCCTTCGATGTAGCTCTGGGCGTGGTGCTTGGGCCCGGAGATGATCAGCCAGCCGGAGCGGAAGCCCGCCACCCGGTACGACTTGGACAGGCCGTTGAAGGTCAGGCACAGCAGGTCCGGGGCCAGCGACGCGGTGCTGATGTGCACGGCCTCGTCATAGAGGATCTTGTCGTAGATCTCGTCGGAGAACACCACCAGGTTGTGCTGGCGTGCCAGCTCCAGCATGCCCAGCAGCAACGCTTTGGAGTAGACGGCGCCGGTCGGGTTGTTCGGGTTGATGATGACCAGGGCCTTGGTGTTCGGGGTGATCTTGGCCTTGATGTCTTCAAGGTCAGGGAACCAGTCGGCCTGCTCGTCGCACAGGTAATGCACCGGCTTGCCGCCAGCCAGGCTCACCGCGGCGGTCCACAGCGGGTAGTCGGGGGCCGGGATCAGCACTTCGTCGCCGTTGTTGAGCAGTGCCTGCATCGACATGACGATCAGCTCGGACACACCATTGCCCAGGTAGATGTCCTCAATGGTGACGCCTTCGATTTCCTTCTGCTGGCAGTACTGCATCACCGCCTTGCGCGCGCTGAACAGGCCTTTGGAGTCGCTGTAGCCTTGGGCGGTGGGCAGGTTGCGGATCACATCCTGGAGGATTTCGTCCGGCGCTTCGAAGCCAAACGGCGCCGGGTTGCCGATGTTCAGCTTGAGGATGCGGTGGCCTTCCTCTTCCAGGCGTTTGGCGTGCTTGAGCACCGGGCCGCGAATGTCGTAGCAGACATTGGCGAGCTTGTTCGATTTGCTGAACTGCATGATGTGATCCCGATTGAGAATACGCGGTGCGCCGCCGTCGAAAGGTTTGAAAGGGCGGGGCGCGGGTGCCAGACTTGAGGCCTTGCACACGAAGCCAACTAATATACGTGCCACCCGCGCTACGGAAAAGACGGCGCGAGGTGAAATTCAGCCTGCCGAGGTCCCTACATGCAAAAGATCGACAAAACCCTTGAACAATGGCGTGCGATGCTCGACCCGGAGCAGTACCAGGTGTGCCGCCTCAAAGGTACCGAGCGGCCGTTTACCGGCAAGTACAACAGCGAAAAACGTGCGGGTACCTACCATTGCATCTGCTGCGACCTGCCGCTGTTCGATTCGACAACGAAATTCGACTCTGGCTGTGGCTGGCCGAGTTTTTACGCGCCGATCGAAGACAGCGCGATGATCGAGACGCGCGACACCTCCCACGGCATGATCCGCACCGAGGTGACCTGCGCGCAATGTGACGCCCACCTGGGCCATGTGTTCCCCGACGGCCCGCCACCGACCGGCCTGCGTTACTGCATCAACTCGGTGTGCCTGGACTTCAAACCGCGTGACGGAGCCTGACCATGGCTGAATCGATGCTGGACATCCCCTGCGTGACCTTGGCCGGTGAGCGCAAGGTGCTGGGCGACTTTGCAGGCAAGGCGCTGCTGGTGGTCAATACCGCCAGCCAGTGCGGCTTCACCCCGCAGTACAAGGGGCTGGAGCACCTGTGGCAGCTTTACCGCGAGCGTGGCCTGGTGGTGCTGGGTTTCCCGTGCAACCAGTTCGGCAAGCAGGAGCCGGGGGAGGCGCGGGAGATCGCGCAGTTCTGCGAGCGCAATTTCGGCGTCAGTTTCCCGCTGTTTCGCAAGGTGGAGGTCAACGGCCCGGGGGCCCACCCGCTGTTCGTCGAGCTCAAGCAGCGTGCGCCAGGCCTGCTCGGGTCGCAGAAGATCAAGTGGAATTTCACCAAGTTTCTGTTCGAACCGGCCAGCGGCAAGGTCACGCGCTATGCGCCAACCACCAAGCCGCAGGCACTCGAGGCCGATATCGAGCGCATGCTCAGCCGCTGAGCGGCACCCAGTGGTCGATCAGCGCCAGTAGTTCTTCACGCCGGAACGGCTTGGCCAGGTAGTCGTTCATGCCCGCCGCCCGGCAGCGCTCGCGCTCTTCGGGCATGGCGTTGGCGGTCAGGGCAACGATCGGCAGTGCTGGCCAGCGGCCGCTCTGGCGGATGCGTCGGCTGGCCTCGTAGCCGTCCATCACCGGCATGTTGCAGTCCATCAACACCAGGTCGAAGTCTTCCTGCTCGAGCCATTCCAGCGCCTCGACGCCCTGGGTGGCCACTTGCACCAGGCAGCCGAGCTTGGCCAGCATGCCCTTGGCCACCAGTTGGTTCACCGGGTTGTCCTCCACCAGCAGAATGCGCGCCCGGCCGTCGGTGGCGGTGAGTGCGGGGATGGCCAGCGGGTGTTCGGGTGCATGGCCCTGCAGGGTGCGGCGCAGTGTCTGATACAAGGCATTGCGTGCCAATGGGCGGGCCAGCTGATGCAACGGGGCCAGTTGCGCTGCCTGTTCTGGCGACAGGAAATTGCCGTAGGCCGTCACCAGCAGGATCGGTGCTGTCAGCGCAGGGCGCAGCTGGAACAAGTGGTCCAGGTCGTCGGTGATCAACAGGTCGATGGTACCGCCCGCCAGTGCCTGGGCACTGTCATGCCTTGAGTAGCTCAGGCCCCAGCGCGGCAGCACGTCCTGCAGCAGTTCGCCAAGGCCGCTGGCGGCGTTGCTCAGCGCCACCACGCGGCCCTCCAGCGGCGCAGGTGCAATGGCCTCGGTGTGGGTGGTCAGCGGTAATTCGGCGCTGAAGCAGCTGCCCAAACCTGGTTCGGAGCGGATGTGCAGGTGGCCCTGCATGGCTTTGCACAGGTTGCGGGTCAGTGCCAGGCCCAGGCCCGTGCCGCCATATTGGCGGGTAATGCCGGCGCCGGCCTGTGTGAACGGCTGGAAGATGCGTGCCTGTGCATCTTCGGCAATGCCGATGCCGGTGTCGCGCACTGCCAGGCGCACGCCGCCGACGATGGTGGTCAGGCACACGTCGACGCGGCCGAACCGGGTGAACTTGAGGGCATTGGACAGCAAATTGCTCACTACCTGGCGTACCCGGGTCGGGTCGCCCAGTACCGAACTTGGAAAGTCACTGGCGATCAGGCAAGTCAGCTCGACGCTTTGCGCGGCGTTCTGCGATAACAGGTTGGCGGTGTCCTCCACCATCGCGCCCAGGTCGAAGGGGATGCGTTCGAGTTCAAGCTGCCCGGCATCGAACTTGGACAGGTCGAGAATATCGTTGAGCAGTTCCACCAGCACCTTGCCCGAGTCGTGGGCAATCGACAGCTGCTGGCGCTGCTCACTCTCCAGCGGGCTGTCCAGGGCCAGGGCGATCATGCCGAGCATGCCGTTGAGCGGGGTGCGAATTTCATGGCTCATGTTGGCCAGGAACGCCGCTCGGGCCTGGGCCATGTCCAGGGCGCGCTGACGGGCTTGCTCCAGCTCCTGGTTGGACTGGCTGAGGCGGCTGTTGCTGGCCTTGAGCTCTTCGGTGCGGGCCGAAACGATGTCTTCCAGCTCGTTGAGGTACTGGGTCAGGCGGTTTTCGGCGGTGCGCCGTTGCTGGATTTCTGTAGCCATGCTGACCAGTTGCTGGTTGGCGACCTTTACCAGCACGCCGATTTCATCGAGTTCGTGGCCGGGAGGGCAATCAAGGCGGGTTTGCCCGGGGTGGCGGGGGTCGCGGCCGCTGAGTGCGCCGATCACTTTCACCAAGGGTTTGGTCAGCATCATGTAGAACAGTGCCAGGAGGATGCCGGTGAGCACCAGGCTGCGGGCAAAGCCGTTGAGCAGCGTGACCCCGGCGCGGTCCAGGAAGCGGCTGCCGAAGGCGAAGGTGTCGACGTCCAGGTACAGCGTGCCGAGGTACTCTTCGGGCATATGGGTAAGGAACAGGCGCTCCTGGAACTGGCGCTGTTCGCCGAACAGAAAATCGCTCAAGGGCCGGTAGCTGTCCTGCAGCCGGACGCGTTGTACATCGGCCAGTACGGTTTCGTTGTTGTCGATCAAGCGCGCGCGGAACACGGCCGGTGACTGCAGCAGGCCCCGGGTCAGCTCCAGGGCCAGTTCCGAGTCGATGTTATAGGCGATGCGCGAGGCCGGGTTGTGGCTGATTTGCAGTAATGCTTGCACTTCACGGTTGATGGATGCGTCTTCGCTGGCATAATCGATGCCGATCTGGATGAGACTGAGCAATGTTCCCAGGATGAAGCCGACCAGGACTGTCAACCGGGCTTGCTTGTATGACAGGCGATTGGTGAACTTGATATCCATGAGCCCCGAGCCGGTTTCACGTCCCTTGCGCTGCGCAAGCATAGCCGATCAGCCACGGCTGCTGGTGGGCCTGTCGCACATTCAGCTTCAAATCTCACCTGTCTTGCTAGGAGTCGTCATGGACGCCCGCTTGAATGCTTTTCTGGAACGCGCAGAGTCCGTGCTGGCGCGCCTTGAGCCGCTGTTGCCGGCACCGCGTGCGGACATCGACTGGAACACTACGCTGGCCGCCCGCTGGCAGCGCGATGGCCGTACCGGCTATTTGATGCCGCTGCAAGTGAGCCTGGACATCCGGCTGACCGACCTGATCGGCGTCGACAAGCAACGTGACCAGCTGGGCCGCAATACCCATCAGTTCATCAATGGCCTGCCGGCCAACCATGCGCTGCTGTGGGGCTCGCGTGGCACCGGCAAATCGTCGCTGGTGCGCGCGCTGCTGGCCGAGCACGCCGCAGCCGGCCTGCGCCTGATCGAGATCGAGCGTGACCATCTGGCTGATTTGCCGCGTGTGGTCGAGCAACTGCAGAAGTTGCCGCAACGTTTTGTCCTGTTCTGCGACGACCTGTCGTTCGAAGCCGGGGAGGGCGACTACCGGGTGCTCAAGAGCGTGCTCGACGGCTCGCTGGAGCAGGCGCCGGACAACGTGCTGTTGTACGCCACCTCCAACCGCCGCCACCTGGTGCCGGAAAAAGAGAGTGACAACGAAAACTGGAAGCGCGTCGACGGCGAACTGCACCCCAGCGAGGCGGTGGAAGACAAGATCGCCTTGTCCGACCGTTTTGGCCTGTGGCTGTCGTTTTACCCCTTCACCCAGGAGCATTTCCTCGATGTGGTCGAGCACTGGATAGGCCAGCTGGCGCGCTCTGCCGGCCTGGCCTGGCAGCGTGACGAAGCACTCGACATCCTCGCCGTGCGCTGGGCCACCGGCCGCGGCAACCGTAATGGCCGTTGTGCCTACCAGTTCGCCCGTTATTGGGTGGGGCTGCAATTGTTGGAGCAGAAATAAATGATCGACCTCAATGCCAGTGGCGCCGGCCTCGACGGCTATGACCTGCTGGCTGCGCAAGTGCAGGCGCTGTTCGCCGACGAGCGTGACTTCATCGCCAATGCCGCGCAGTTTTCGGCGTTTTTGTACAACCAGGTGGACGACCTGAACTGGGCCGGGTTCTACCTCAACCGTAATGAAGAGCTGGTGCTGGGCCCGTTCCAGGGCCAGGTGGCTTGTGTGCGCATTCCGTTCAGCCGCGGCGTGTGCGGTGCGGCGGCGGCCACTCGGCAGACCCAGCGGGTGGAAGACGTGCACGCCTTCCCGGGGCATATTGCCTGTGACAGCGCATCCAATAGTGAATTGGTGATTCCGCTGGTGAAGGAGGGCAGGCTGATTGGTGTGCTCGATTTGGACAGCCCGAAGCTGGCGCGCTTCAGTGAAGCGGACCAGCGGGGGTTGGAGCGGCTGGCGGCGGTCTTCCTGGAGTTGACCGACTGCTAGCCTGCGTTATCAGGGCTGCTGCGCAGCCCCTCGCCGGCAAGCCGGCTCCTACAGGGGCTGCGCAGCCCCTCGCCGGCAAGCCGGCTCCTACAGGGGCTGCGCTGTATCTGTGGCTTGCCGGCGTTGTTCACATCAATCGTAGATGACCCGCTTTTTCCAGGTTTCTTCCTGGTCTGTCTTGAGCCCTTGGGTCAGTGCGTTTTCGTCATTCTCGGCCGGCTCCATCTGGTCCAACACCTGGGCATTGGCCCGGGCCAGCAGTTTCTCCAGGTAGGTCAGCTGCTCTTCATACACCTTGGGTTCAGGCTGTTTGCGCAAATACTGCACACCGCGCTCGAACGCCAGGCGCGCCTGGCCTGGCTGCTCTTGCTGCAATGCCTGCTGGCCCAGGTTGTTGAAGAACTCGATGTGCAGCAGCACCAGCAGGTGGCGAATCTCCTTTACCCAATGCTTGCCCTCGGTCGTTTGCAGGACGTTCTCCTGGGTGGCCTTGACGATCTGCGTGTGTAAAGCCTCCAGCAAGAAGCGCACATCCTTGGCTTTGGCCTCGGTCAGGATCGGGGTGGGCGGGTTGTTCACCGGGATTCGCTCGCCTTGGGCAACCAGGCCTTCCAGTTCGGCGATGCGTGCTTTGAGTTCGGCATTGTTCTTGTCCAGCGCCAGTTGCCGCTGATCGAGGTTGAGCTCCAGGCGCGTGAGCAACAGCTTGAGCGCCGGGGTCATGAACTGGCCGGGGAAGGTCTCGGTGATTTCGCCACAGCGGCGCACGCGGTCGGCGAGTTCGATCTTCAGCCGCGCGCGTTCCAGTTTGCTGTTCTCGACCACGTTGTTGAGGTAGCCGATCACGATCAGCAACGCGATACCCGCAACGATGAGCAGTGTGATCAGAAGTGGTGTCACCGTTAACGCCTCATCAGGAAGTTTTACATTGAGAGTGTAGCGAACAGGCCAGCCAGGGCGCCACGTGACTCTGTGTCGGCTCGTCGCCGGATTTCTCCAGTGATGGCACTTTGCGTTCAGCCCGCCAGAAAATCAACGCCAATCCTTGGGCACGCCTTTCGAGCACCCTATATAGAGAGCGAAGTCATTGATTTAAATAAATTTCTAGAAAAGGGTTGACGACCTTTCAAGGCATCCATAGAATGCGCGCCACTTGCAGCGTAAAGCACACAGCGGAACGCGGCAGGGAGTGAAAGCAGGCAGTAATGCTTGTAGCGTGTCCCCTTCGTCTAGTGGCCTAGGACACCGCCCTTTCACGGCGGTAACAGGGGTTCGAGTCCCCTAGGGGACGCCATTGCGGGAATAGCTCAGTTGGTAGAGCACGACCTTGCCAAGGTCGGGGTCGCGAGTTCGAGTCTCGTTTCCCGCTCCAGTTTCTCCTGCAGCGCCTCACGGCGGGGCAGGAAAAGAAAACCCAGGGTGAATCGTGAGGTTCAAATCTGGTGCACTGTAAAGTGTTGTGTGTCCCCTTCGTCTAGTGGCCTAGGACACCGCCCTTTCACGGCGGTAACAGGGGTTCGAGTCCCCTAGGGGACGCCATTTGCGGGAATAGCTCAGTTGGTAGAGCACGACCTTGCCAAGGTCGGGGTCGCGAGTTCGAGTCTCGTTTCCCGCTCCAGTTTAAATACTGTGGCGTCTATGCGGTGCAGTGGTGGTGAAGGTCGTCAAGACGCTTCACGCCGAAAGCGGTAAAGCTTCACAATGCGGGAATAGCTCAGTTGGTAGAGCACGACCTTGCCAAGGTCGGGGTCGCGAGTTCGAGTCTCGTTTCCCGCTCCAAATGTAAGACGAAAAAAGGGACCTCTGGTCCCTTTTTTTGCGTCTGGATTTTTTGCCATGGACGGCGTGAGTACGCCGATGCCCCTGGAGCAGGGGCGATGCCGTGCTCAGCGGTAAGTGATGGTGAAATTCAAGGCGCCTTCGGCCACACCAGGTTTAACCGTTGGGGCGGTCTGAACGTAGCGTGCCTGAAAGTCCAGGCGGGTCAGGCCGACGTCAAGCTCTTTGACCAATTGGTCGGCCTCCAAGGGCATCGGTGAGCCGTCGCCGCGTAGAATCTGGATACCGATGCCTGCAGCATCCGAGGTGGTGGTCAGGCTGAACAGACCTTGGTCGGGGTCAATGGCGCTGGATCCTCGGACACCGTCGAGTTGCAGGTAGATATCTGCGCGTTTGGCGCCCGGCGTACTGTTGTCCTGGCAATCGTTGAGGGTGATATGGAAGGGGGTGGCCGGCGTGTGCGTGCCGACGCCCTTGAAGTCATCTACCTTGTGATCGCCCAGCAGGACAGGGTCGGCACTGACCGCATCGGCTTTGAGAGTGCACTGTGCGCGATTGACCGTCGCTGTTAGCCGATAATCCAGCACCTTGCCCAGGTCGTGGACAAAGCCATGGAACATCTCTCCACTGACCCGCTGCGGGCCTGGGTCAATATCTCCGGTCTTGATGAACAGCGCTTGGCCGTTGACCGCGCTCAGTTGCGCTGCGAACACAGTATCTTGGGTCATGGCCCCGGAGTAGGGAATGGCAGTGCCGTCGTCCGGTGTGAAGCTGTTGCTACTAGCGCCATTGTACGGGATGCCCATATCGATGTAGACACCCACGCCCGGGATGTTGGTTTGCAGCACATGGCCATCGACGTTTTTGCCGTCGACCGGTGGCAGGCTGCCGCTGAACAACGGTGCAGTGTTGAGAAGCCTGGCGGTCACCGGGGTGACGGGATTATAGAAGCATTGCAGCGTAGTGCCCTGTTCATTGCGGGCGAACAGGTTGGCTTTGCCGATGAGTGCTCCGACCGGGGCGTCGCGCGGGACCCAGAACGTGCCCAGGTCTTTTTGAAAGGTCAGGTAGGTGGGGCCGCCAGCGGCAAATGCGCAGCTGCCGTGGGCGCTGGTGGACGCCAGGCCGAGCGCCAGGTTGCACAGGATCAAGGCGAGTGGGTGCAGGTGGCTGCGGCAAGATGAGGTCATGAGGTGTGTCCCTGTGGGGCGTTGGCGGAAGCCGGGTCGGTGTCGTCAGCTGAGTGCGGTAGGCAATCGATCGTTTGCATGCGATAGCCGTCGCTGACCGGCATCGCGCGTGCATCCAGCGTCACATGGCATTTCTGGATTTCGATGTCGCCCCAGTGCACCTGCAATTGCTGCTGGCCGGGTTCGGTGGTGGCCAGCAGTGTTTGTCCGGCTTGGCCGACCACACCCAGTGCCTGGCCCTGGGTATCGCTGACCTGAGCGCCGAACGGCAGCGGCCGGCCGTCGGGCTGCTGCAGGGTAAGGACCATGCGCACCACTTTGCGTGCATCGAAACGGGCTTTGATCACTGCGCCCCGGCGAGGCACCACTTGTTGGCTGGCATTGTCGATGACCACTTCGGGTGATAGCTGGTCGGTGTCCAGCACCAGTGAATTGATCCGGTAGGGGTTCAGGTGTGAGACCAGCAGATAGCCCTGCTCATCGGTGCGTGCCGAGGACGCATTCTGCACACCGACGTTGGCGACGTTGGGAACATGGACCAGGGCAGGGTTCTCGCCCAGGTAGCTGCCCAAGGCGATGCCGTCGGCATGTACCAGCAGCGCACCGCTGGCGTTCAGCGACAGGCTGCGTTGGTCGTTTGCTTCGCTGTAACCCACGCCAAAGCTGCCTTGGCTGCCTTGATACGCGAGCGCCACAGCGCCGCTCTGGCGGTTGTTCTGGTCGCTGGCGAGCGAAGCATGGTAGCTGAGACGATCATCCAGCAGGCCGCCCTGCAGGCTCGCCCGCTCGCTGTGCTTGCCGTCGGAATGTTGCAGGCTGAACGAGGCGGTGTGCGGGCGGCGGCCGAAATCAAGCGGCAGGCTCAGGCTTACCCCGAACAAGCGGCTGTTGGTATTGCGCGCGCTAAGCGATTGAGAGGCGAACAGGTTGATCGCCAGTTTGTCCACGCGTGTGTTGTACTGCAGCTGGTACTGGCGGCGCTGATAGTCGCTGCGCCAGTAGTCTTCCTGGGACAGCGTCAGGCTCAGTGAGCTGCTGCGCCCAAGGTTCTGGTACATCGAGGCTTCGACCCGGCTGCGCCGGCTGCCTGCAAACCGAGCATCGGCATAGCGCTGCTGAACGGACTCGTCAAAGTCGCGATAGCCCTCGGTGGAATAGCGGTAGCCTGCAAAGCGCAAGCTGGTGCGGGTCTGGAAGCTCTTGCCATAGCGCAGGCTATAACTTTGCCCCTGGACGCGGCCAAGCGTGCTTCCCAAGTCTGTATTGGCTTGGGTGGCATCCAGTGACAGCGCGCCCAGCTCGCCAAAGTCACGGGCCATGCCCAGTGCTGTGGCGCGGTAATGGTCGCTGGCGAGCACGCCGCCGTAGAGGGTGGTGTTCCAGGCGCCGCCGCGGGCCAGCGTGCCCTGCCAGAAGCGCGGGTTGTCGAGGTGCTTCGCGCCATTGTAGTTGCCGGCTGTGGCGGTGTAGTGCCAGACGCCTTCACGCAACAGGCTGCCCAGCGATGAATAGGGCTGGATGAAACGGCTGACCTGGCCATCGCTTTCCGTGACCACGACTTCCAGCTCACCGTTGCCGGAGCCGACACTCAGGTCATCGATTTCATAGGGCCCGGGCGCGACGTAGGTCGAGTAGATTGCAAACCCGCTGCGCAGCACTTCGACCTTGGCCCGGCTCTGTGCGACACCGCGGATTACCGGAGCGTATTGGCGCATGGTGTCGGACAGCATGCCCTGGTCCGAGGCCAGGCGTGCACCGGAGAAGGCAAAGGTGCGAAATACCTCGCCGCTGGTAAAAGTCTCACCCAGCGTGAGGTTGGCATACAGGCCGGGCAGGTCGCGCTGTGCGTAGGTGTCGGTGCGTGTCCAGCGGCGCAGGCCTTCTTCATTCTCGCGCAAGGCCTGCTGGCTGCGTAGGCGCCAGGGCCCCAGGTTGAGCCCGCTGCTCAGGTAAAGGTCCTGGCTGCTGGAGTTGCGCCCGTCGCGTCTGGTGCTGTGCTGGGCAGACGCCTGGTAGTTGACGAAGGCAGCATTGATCCCAGTATCCCAACGCTCCTGCGGCACGTTGCCCGAGCGGTCCTGGCGCAGGGCGATCTGTGGAATGGACAGCGACAAGCGCAGTTGCGACGGGTCGAAATCGACGCTCGCTTGCGGGATCAGCGCTGGCAGGTCGACACAGCGATCGTCGTCGGGCAGGGGCGTTTCCAGTGCCTGTTCACGCAGGTTCAGAGTGCGCAACAGTTCGCTGGTCAGGCAGGCTTGCAGGCCTGTACCTTGGGTGGCCTCATGGAATTCGATCTCGCGTTCTTCGACGGGCGTGAGGTTGACCAGCAGTGCCACGCGATAGCGCCCGGCTGTCAGCGGCGTCTGGGCCGCCAGTGTCTGCAGCGCGAGCGCACCGGCTTCTGCCGCCTGGCCAGGGGGTTGGCGCATGAAGCCTGCCTGGAACTGTGCAGGAAGGTCGGCGGCAAGAGAGGGGGCGCTCAGCACCAGGGTCAGGCAACCGCCCATCAATGGCGGTTGCAGGGCGAAGCGCAGGCGCGACGGCAGAGGCCTGCGCCGGTCAAATTGGAGCATGGGAGGGTCCTGAACTGCGCTACCGATCAATGCCTGGGCGCGGTCGGTGAGCGATGTGTGGTGCGTGGGTTGAGCAGCGGCGTACCGGCCGCATCAGGGCCTGGGTACAGCGTGTTCGAGGGCGCTAGGTTAGGCTGGCGCGGGGAGGTGGGATGTAGGAAAGGTCTTTGCTTTGCGGTGGAGTCGTCCACGTAATGCAATGAACTCCCGCCGCAATGCGCAGCGGGAGTTCATATCAGTTAACGCTTTTGTTAACTCTATTCGATCCTCCACTCCGTGCCGTTATTTCTCCAGGCTATTTTTTGACCTAGACCTACTAAGGTAAGGTCAGCCGGAATCGGTCTCCATGGACTGGGCGGCACTGATTCGAGAACGGTATTGGAACCGCCACCCTTTTGAGAGTTGTTCGACTGCGGATTCCTGCGAGAGCTTGGAGGGGTATGTGGGGGCGACTGATGGTTTTCATTGGTCTGCGGACCCGGCCCTTCAAAGTTGTCTGACGAACTTGACGAACTTGACGAATTGCGGTGCTGGGGCCCCTGGCTGGACTGCTGGGGCCCCTGGCGGGACATGGGCGGTGGATTTCGCGGCGACTGCTGCGAATTTGTGTTCTTGGGGGGTTGGAAGTCGTCGACATTCTTGAAGAAGGCCTTTTTCGCCGCCTGATAACCGGCCATCGCCTTCGCGGATTGGGCGGCCCTGGCTGTGCGCAGTGCAGCGCGGACGCTATTGATCCCCACACCCCCGACGAAGCCGCCCAGAAAGCTGAGCCCATAGGCAATGTAGCCCAAGTTGGCATTATCGTCGTTGGTCGCCGTCAAGTAGGCTTGAATGCCTAGCGCCGCTGCGTTGGCAGCTACTCCGCCTATTCCTGCAATATAACCGAGGGTGATACCGATGCTCGCCGGTGCCGTCCAAGGCATCGTGATTACTGATACGCCCAGCATCAAAGCGGCGATGCCCACCCCCAACCATGCGCTCCACGGCGTCTTCGGCTTCTCGGGCGGGTCGACATACGAGGGGGGATCGCGATGCGGCGAAACGCCCTCAGAGCGGTGCCCGGTTGGGTCGCGCCAGTTGACTGGGTTGCCCAGGGCATACAGGTAGGGGTTGACTCCCGACTCTTCGGGGCTAAACGAGTCCGGGCTGTGGAAACGCATCAGCGCGGGGTTGTAGGCGCGATAGCCGCTGCCTAACAGGTACCAGCCAAGTACCTCCTCGCGGGCTTCGCCATTGAATGCCAGGAGGCTGCGCATGCCGTTGTCTTCAGGCCGTTCGCCGTAGGCGCTATAGTCTGCATGGCGGGTGCCGTCAGCATCGCATTCGCCGATGACGCTGCCGGGCAGGTCGCTTAGCAGCAGTTGCGTGGCGGCGGGATCTGTAGGGTAGCGCTGTACCCCCAAGGGTTGGTTTGCGCCATACAGGTACTGTGTGAGCACACCGTCTTGCGAGGTGCACTGCAGTTGTTGGCCCAGGAAGCGGCGGGCGTCCTGCCGGGTGCCACGGTGCAGCGAGCCCACCAGCACATTATGGCCATCGTACTGGTATTCGACCAGAGGCGTCAGCCCGTCGGCATCCAGCACTCGTTGCAGGCGGCCGAGGGCGTCGTACTCCAGCTTGCGTCCTTGCTCGTCATTGAGCATGTTGCCGAGTTCGTCGTAGTCGAAGGCTTGCTCTTCGGGGTAATCCTCAAGCAGCCGATGCTTGACTCCTGACAGTTTGAAACTGCCATCGGAGGCATAAGTAAAGTCAGCCCTGTCGGTGTTGCCATCGGCAAATACGGTTTGGCAGCGGGTGAGGTTGTCCAGCTCATCGAAGCGGAACAGCTGGCTGCTGATCGGCCGCCCCTTGGCATTGCACGGCAGTGCCTCCCCTTCACAGTAGTGCGCGACCAGGCGGTCGAGCTCATCGTATTCGAAGGTTTCCTTACGTACCTCTTTACCACCGCGTTCCAGGGTGCGGTTTTGCAGCATGTCGTTGTCCAGCCAGGTCAGGGTGATGACCTGTATTTCACTGCCGGTTGCGCTCAGGGTTCGTTTTACCTCGCGTCCCAGCGAGTCATAGTCCTGCGTGCACTGCACATGGCGCTCGGCATTGGCGCTGTCGCGGGTGGTGGTACAGGCGAGCAAACCTTGGCTATTGTATTCGAACGCCGCTTGCAGGGTGCCCTGCTCGATGCTGGTGACCCGGCCCAATGCGTCATGGCCATAGATGCTGTCGTGGACATCGGAGTGCTCGAGGGCCCTGATTTGGCCTTGCAGCGAGTAGCGGTAGTCGCTGTGATGCTTGAGCTGGCCGGCGACCTTCCAGGATTCTGCTGCCAGGTAGCCCTGATCGGAATACTGGTATTCGCGGCTCCCATTGCTGTTGCCAGCAGTGGAAATGTCTGCGCTCAGCGGTTCGTATGCAAAATTGGCTTGCAGAGTGCTGTTGGTCAGTACCTGCTCATCCATTTCGATACTGGCGTTCACGTGAGTGGGTTGCGCGGTCAACTGCGGTAAGTACTGATAGCCGATCACCCGCTTGCGCATGCCCTTGGCGGTGCTCTGGAGGGTGTAGGCGGTGCGTTTTTCCACCAGCTGGGTTGTGCCGTGGTAGGTGTATTCTTCTACCCGCGGGCCTACTTTGAGTTTGGCCAAGCGATCCAGGCCGTCGAACGCTCGCTCGCAAACCGTCTGGCTGTCGCTGGCGCCCGCCTTGCGCACCTGCAGCGAGGTGGTCAGCTCGCCGGTGCTCTGCGGGGCAAAATGACGGATCAGTGCGGTGCCGTCCGGGCGCACGGTCTCGGCCATACGCCCCCAAACGTCGTAGACGTATTCGGTGACGCGTCGTGCTGCCTGGGTGCTGCTCTCAGTGAAACTGAACGTGTCTTTGATACAGCGGCCAAGCCCGTCATACACGAAGTCCGTGCGGCCCGCCTGAATGGCTGGCTGGTCGCCCCGCTCGAGCTGGCGATACTCGAAGACCGGTTTATTGAAGGCATTGAGTTGGCTGACTTGTAGCTGTTGCTTGACCCCCGGTGCATCCGGGCTCTCGCGCCAGCGAGTGACAAGATCGCCACCGTCACCGAAAGGAGTTGCGTGCGTCACCTCCTTGATGCCATCTGGGCGAAGCACCTCGCTGCGCGCGCCCCAGCCGTCGTAACCATAGCTGTAGTTGCGGGTCACATCTGGCGCTAGCGCCTGAGTACCGACGATGTCAGGCGGGTAGTCGTAGAAGGTTTCGCCGATCAGGCGGCCCACCGAGTCATAGCGCTGTTGTGACACAGTGTACTGGAGGCGCTGTTGCGGGTTGCCCGGGGCACTGACCTCACGCTCTTCCCTGATCTGCCGGTTCTGGCCGTCGTAGACGATGCGCGTGAGCACTCCTTTGGCATCGATGACTTCTTCGCAGGTGCGTGTGCGGCCGTCTTCGCTCAGACGCGGATAGGCAAAGCGGCGGGTCGCCTTGTATGCCGGTTCGTCTGGCGCTGTGGTGTGCTCCACGACGCGATTGAGCACATCGTATTGATAGCGGTTGACCACGCCCAGGGTGTCTTGCTCTTCGACCAGTTGGCCACTGAGGATCGACTGTGCCGAACGAGTGGTGGCCTCCAGGGTGCCGCACGGCGCACTGTAGGTCTCCCGGGTCTGCATCCAGGTAGGTTGCCCTGCAGGGTCATTGATCAACTCATAGCGCCAGCGGCGGCCCGCCGAAACACCATTCATGCTGAACTGATGCTGATCGATTCGGCCGTGCAGAAGTGGCTTTTCAGGCATGTTCAAGTAAGTACGATGATTGCTGTGCAACAGCGTCTCATGTTCCTCGCCCTGCTCGGGGGTGACCGCGAAGGTGTCTTCCTGCTCGAGCGCGAGCCAGCCATCAGGCAGCGCGTTGTAAGTGCTCTGGCGCAGGCCGGGCAGCTGCACATAGCGGTAACGATTACGTTTGATCGGGGCTGCTGGCAGCGTGTCATCATCAACCGGGGCCGGGTAGACAGTCTCGCACTTGAGGTTACGCACGAAACCTTCCGGGTCTGCCGGGCAGCCGTCGCTTTGCTCCTTGGGATAGTACTCGCGCACGGTGCGCATGCCATTGGCCTGAATTTCTTCAACCAGATTGCCGCTGGCGTCATAGCGGGTTAGCTGGGTTTCATCGCGACGGTCTTGCGAGTTGCCTTCCAGGGTGAAGGTCTTGGTGACCTTGTGCGGCAACTGGAAATAATTCGGCTGGTCTGCGAATTGCCGATTGGCCAGTTCGTGATAGGTGGTGCTGACGGTTTCGATGCAGCCTTGCTGGGTGGTGACCTGTTCGGTCATCAGATGGAAACGGTTGAAACTGCGCTTGACGGTGCGCAGTACCTGGCCATCAAGGTAGTGGCTTGCCGTGGATTCGTAGCTGAAGCCGGCCTGTGTCGATTTGTAGAGGTTGTCTTCGCCGCCTTCGGTCCAAGTGACGCCCGCGCCGTTGCCCAGAAAGTTGTTGCTGCTGAAGGTGTAGGTGTTTTTCATGTGGGTTGTTTCATCCAGCGGATCGGGCTGGAGAACATGTTCGGCGGCATAGGGCAGTGTTTGTGCAACCCCGGGAAGCGCGTGGCCGTCTTCCTTGTAAGTCACTGTCTCGACACCACCTACCGGGTTGCTCAAGCGGGTCAGGTAGTACGACCCGCCGATGGCTCGATAGCTGAACTCCCATCTGGCCTGGTCGGCACCGGGCAAAGTCATACTGATCAGTTGGTCGCCTTGCAGGCCCAGGCTGAACCGGGCTCGGGCGTCAGTCTCTGGTTGCAGGTCCAGCAATACCTGGTCGTTGCGGCCGTAGTCGATGTTCAGCAGGGTGCGCTGGCTGTCGTCTCGAATCGTCGCCAGGCAAGGCTGGCCATTGACCGGGGTGTAAAGCAGGTCGATACCATGCCCCGAAGGCGCCAGCACTCGAACCGGCAGGGCCACTTCAAAGTTGGGGGCCTGTGGCTCAAGGATCTCGGTGAGCCCAGACTTGTGCGCGATGCGAAAGCGTTTTTTTTCCCCCTCGCTGATATTGCGGAACTGGAAGCTTTCCAGCTTGCGCTCCGTGATAACGGCGGTTTCTCCCGGGCCATTGTCGGCGACATGGAAGCTCTCGCCGGTGTGCAAGTCAAGCATGCCGTTGGGCACGCTGAACCTGGTCAGTTTCAAGCTCCAGCCGATGCCAAAGCCGGTGTTGCGTTCGTTCAGGGGGTTGAAACCCAGTTGCAGGGGCAGGTTGGGGCCGCACAGCGCGTTGGCGTTGAGCTCCGGCAAATCGATACCGAGCGTATATTGGCCGGTGCGTGGATCGACGCTGCCTTGAACGAAACTCATGAAGTTGAACGCATTGGAATGCAAAGACATACCGTGTTCCTCGTGAAACCACTCAGCTCAGCGGGTGGGGGGGGTAGGTGAAGTTACAACGACCACTTTGCCGAGGGTGTCGCGCTTGACTGTACCCGTGCTTTTGCCCTCTACGACGATACCCAAACCCTCTTTGATAAAGTCGTTGGCAATATAGGTGTTGAAGAAATAATCAACATCCTGATTGTTCAAGCGTGCCGTATGGTGCGTGGTTTTCAAGCGCAAACTCCATTCGGGTTCACCCGCCTTCATATTTCTGGAATACAAGGTGATCAGTGATGCAGACGGTATGTCGTCCATTTGAATTTTGCGCGGTGTGCCAAGTCGAGTGTCGCCGCTTGTCAGGTCAAGTGTGAAGGTGCCGCCCTTGGTAATTACAGGGATGTTGAGTGCCCGGGAATCCTGGTCGGGATCGGTAACGATAATGACCCCTGATTGAAGCGGAGTATTTTCATGTGTCATGACAGAAACCTCATTGGTTAAGCGCTTCACTCATCTGGGTGTGAGTCGCCAATGTCAGCGCAGGTTCGCGCGCAGGGCCTGTAAAGCCTGATCAAAGGCTAGGAGAGTTGGCCTTAAGGCGCACCTAGTAGTTTTGCCAGTTGTCCGGCTTATTCAGGGCGGTTTATAACTGAGTTCAGATCAGTCGCAGGCGGTACACGGTGGGCAGGGGGTAACGCCTTCATTATTTATCAACCGTCAACGGCGTTATTCAGCCATTACCACGGTTGGGTATCCACCGTCTTTAATCCGAGGTCGTTAAACATGAGTGCGCAGCACAGAGCATTGCTCGAGGAACCAGAAGTTCCTGATTTGAATGAATATGATGAAGTTGATCTGACGGCATTGGGTGGCCGGAACCTGATGACCTACATTAAATATACCGGTATGCAAGATGGAGACTTTGTTCGGCCCCGTTGGGTGGGTGCCAGCCCGTCCGGCGAGGCGTTTGATGATGTTACAGCGCAGCTTCAAGTTGGCCCGGAGGATGTGGCCAATGGGCTTGAGGTCACTATCCGCAACGACAGGCTCCGTGCCGCCGAAGGGGGTTGGGCGTTCTACTCTTATCAGGTCAACGATGGGCAGGAGTCCCTGCGTAAGTTCTGTTACGTAGGGCTGCGCGCACGGACCGAACCGGAAACCCTTTCGGTGCTGCATGCCTTGCCGTCACATGGCTTGACACTTCAGCCAGGTGCCTTGCCCGCCGGTGGGGCAATTACGATGCTAGTTGCACCGTATCAGGCCATGCAGGTAGATGACACGATCACGCTGCAACTGGTGGGGTATGACGAGGACGGAGTGGAGGATAGCGTTTGGTCGCGTACGCTGACCGTGACAAAAGACCATTTCGACAAGATTCCATTGTCTGCCGATGTGCCCAAAAACTGGTTCGGTTTCTTGGAAAAAGGCTACATGGAAGGCTTCTACCGCATTGACCTGGTGGACGGTGGTAGTGTCGATTCGCCTCTGCAGCGCTGGGAAATCGACTCGAAGGCAACGTTGCCCGACCTGCTCGCTGCCCCGCGCATCGAGGGCCACAGCGAAGGTGACCCTCTGGACCCGACACAGTTTCGCAATGGTTTGGCCATTGCGGTGCCGGCGTATCCAGGTATGCAGGTGTCTGACCATGTTGTCCTGCATTGGCGCAGCCCGGCGGGTGATTTGGTCCAGGCGGCGCGGGTCGATCCCAGCAGCCTGGCTGCCGGCTCGCTTTTTTTTCGAGTGCCCGTCGAGAATGTGATGCAAAACGCCGGTAGCAGTGTGCGATTGAGTTACCTGTATGGACGTAAGGGAGGCAACTTGAGCTCGAGTGAGCTTCAGGTGACTGTGGCATTGATACGGTCGCTGCCTGCCGCCGATGTAAGGGGTGCCATTCCAGAAGGCCCGGCTGATGCTGGCCGCATCCCCGGCCTTGAAGCCAAGGACGGGGTTTACGTCGTAGTGCCTGCAGACACGCTGGCCCCAGGGGAGCTTGCCGAGGTGCACTGGATGGGCCAGTCAGCGCTAGGCCAGTACATAGCCAAGGAGCCGGTCAGCCCGGCCAACCCGCTTCGCTTCTTCATTCCCAAAGACTATGTGCCAGCCAATTTTGGGCGCGGCGAAAAGGACGAGTCCAGGCGCTTTCAGGTGTTTTACCGGCTGATCGGTGCTACCGGCCAAGTCGACTCGGCGCCCTACAACCTTCGGATTACGCCGGTGCCCAGCACCAGCTACCCACAGATTACCTGCACGCAGGCCGATGCAGGTGGGCTCTCTCTGGCGAAGGTACCGGCAGCGGGGGCCGACCTGGCGTTGGGCACTTGGCTGTTCGGTAAGCAGGGCCAATTGCTGACAGTTGCGGTCAGTGGCGTGACCGCGACGGGCGAGGTCGAAGAGGTGATTCTGGACAGCGCTCCTGTCACTGCCGAGCAAGCCGAGAACGGCGTAAGGGCGAAGTTGCCCAAGGCATTTCTGGAAGGGTTGACAATGGGCGAAAGTTTTACCATTTCGCCACGGCTCAGTTTTGACGGCGGCGTTTATTTCACGCCGTTTAGAAGTATCACACTGACGTTGAACCGCTAGAACCAACTGACCGACCGCCCTGTGGCCAACGCATTGCTACTGCGCCATTAAGGGCGTCTGCGGATACCAAACAACGTGCGTCGTACCTGTTTTCTTTAGGCATTTACATGGCCTGAGGACAGGTGTCGCTCGCCTGTTAATGAAGACTCGATTGTCTGGAGATACATTAAATGGCCAAGCCCACACTCGAAGAATATTTGTCTTACCTGAGCGTCGAACCCCGCACGAAAGGCTGGGGCGCCTTGCTGGTTTATGACCGGTTTAAAACCAACATGCTGTTGGCGCAAGAACATATCGAACGGTTTGATGGCAGTCACTGGTTGAAACCGATCAGCCTGCGGGTGGAAACGGAGGGCGGCAGCTGGACGGATATTTCTGAGTTGACGCTGGACAAGCCCAGCCTGTCGTTCGTCAATTCCAGCATCAGTAGTTCGGCTGCCCGTTTAAGCATGCACGTGTCGGGGGGCAAGTTCAAACAACTGCGCAGAACGCCCGGCAGTGGTCAAACAGAACTGGTAGGGCTTTCGCGGCTCGATCCGTTGAGCGCCCCGGCTGTACGCATGAACATCAACCTCAATCAAAGTAATAACGGTACGATCACGGATGAAGGGCGAGTGACCTTGGACCTCTCCCAAGGGTCGGCTTATACCTTCGAAGTGTCGAGTTGGAAAGACTTGAACGAAAAGGTCGGCAGCGCCATTCAGCGCACCTTCGCAGCGCTACCGGCCGAGGAGCGGGTGTGGGAGCTGAATATTCTCAAGCCTGTCGAGGGCGAACTCAAACCCACGTCTTTTGCGGTGCGTACCCATTCGTTGGCCAAGGCTGGGCAATCGATCGTCAGCAGTGATCCGGCTGAGCTGGACGAGGGCGCAGTGGTGGTCGGCGTCGCGTTCAATGGTGCACGGGGGGGCGACTTCCCAACCCGGGACGAGGACATGCCGTACTTGTTGCCGGAGTCGGGTTCCTCGGATCCGTTCACGATGAACCTGCTGGTGGGCAACGATGTCTGGAGCAAACAGGTGCTTGCCCAGATGTTCAAGAAAGTCCCGGGTTATGAAAACGAGCAACCGGAGTATGAGTCGCAGGCGGGTTTCATTACCCAGCTGACTTGGCCGGGGCTCACCCTTACAAGCCCCGAGCAGACACACCGTTTTTCAACGCCTCCTTTGTATGAAGGGTTGGACGGTGCAATTACCGCCAGGCGCATCGATGGCTTCAAAGCATGGCGGTTTGATTTGCTGAGGACCTCGGTGAACATGACGCTTGCTTCAAAGGGCGGCGTTGTTGTGCTGGAGTGGAAAGGTCAATGGCCGCCGTCTGAAGAGGATCACCCGGTTCTGGAGTCTGACGAGTTTATCTGGAGAGCCGATGGGGGTAATGGCAGTCTGGCAATCAAATATCCGGTGGCGATTGACTATACGTGTCGGCAAAACTTTGCACTTGAACTCGAGACCGCTGGCGAGCACAAAGGCCGTGTCAAAGTGGTGAAAAAAGAACAACAGATCGATGTTGCTCTGGCTCAATACGACGGTCGGCAATTCGTGTGGTTGGAAGAAGTATTCAAAACAGCCCAAGACCTTTTCAAAACTTCTTTCAAAAACGCGTTCGATCAGGTGGTTACGGCGGTTGCGTCGGCAGGCGCGTCTATCGATGTGCTGCGGTTGAACGGTTTGCTGTTCCGTAGCGAGCAAATCGCTGAGCCTCGGAACCTGCAGGTACCTGGCGACCTGTCATTGCTGGGTACTTTGGCACCGAAGCTCACCGCATTCGCCGTCGAACCGCTGGAAGCCACGCTTTCTGCGGGCACCACACAGACCTTTAGGCTGGCGCCACTTCCTGGTGCAGCTGTGGCCTGGAGCCTCGATCACCTGCCAGGTGAGTCAGGGGACAAGGGCACCATTGCCAACGGTGTTTACACCGCGCCGGCAAGCGACGCGATCACGGGGACGTCCAAGCGGGTCATCGTTACCGCAACGGCCGGTGATCAGGTCAGCCGGGCGTTGGTGACCGTCGTGCCGCAGGGCGTTTCGGTTTTCCCCTTCATGCTCAGCGGCCAATTCTCTGACCAGTCGCCTGCCAAACCATCCCGTTACGTTGTGGTCGGCGGCAGCCTGGGCGCTCCGTTGAGCTGGGCGATGAAGCCGGGCTCCAAAGGCACCCTGCGGTTACCGGGCGCTGAAGATTCGGACCTGGACATTCCGGTGGACAAGGAAACGCGTATCTACGTCGCCCCAACCAGACAGCCGGGGGCTTCCGGTACAGTCGATTTTCTGATGCAGCTGGACACGGTCACCGTGAGCTCGGGGGCACACACAGAGGCCATGGATGTGGTTATTCCGTGGACAACCACCACTGCCGAGATAAGGGTCACTGCGCAAACGGACAATACCCTCAAACTGGCCTTGTGGGTACAAAGTTGGGACGAGGGCGATGTGGAGATACCGCCTGCGGACACGCAGTGGTTTCTGGTCAAGGGCGAGGGCGATCTGTCAACGACAGGGATCTACACGCCGGGTGCGGAAGGTGACTACATCATCGTTGCCGCGTTTGACAAGACTTCCACGCGGCTCCCTCTATGGGACTACGCAGTGCTGCCCATGCCCTACGAGCAGACCCACATCGAACTGGTCGAACATGTCCAGGTGCACAGCACTCAAAGGAGGAGCTGATCATGGCTGCCAACTCCAAACAAAACCTGCTCGATGAACTGGAAAAAGGGAGTGTGTTGCATGGCTGGGGCGCAATCCTGGCCATCGGGCGTGAGCGCTTCAATCAGTTGCTCCAGACACAATTTGTCGATGCCTTCGCGACGCAGGATTTTACCTTGCCGATCAGCGGCGAGTACTTCATGGAGAATCGTACCGAGAAGGTCGTGTTCGACAACCTCATGCTCGGCCCCCCGCAACTGTCGTTCAAGCATGCCAGCGGTAGAACGGCGCACGTCACCGTCAGCATGGAGTTGATCGCCGGTACCTGCCATGCGATCGCTCAGCATTCCGGGGTGCCAGCCTGGCTGCGTCGAAGTCATGTATTGATGCAGGGCATGGGTTACCAGTTGCAGATGCAGGCGGTGTTGAGGGTGATTCCCATACCCTTTTCCAGCCAGAGCCAGTTGATCCTGGACCTGAGCACTGTCACCGAGCCTACCTGTAATCTGGCCTCGTCCGAGATCGCCAGCCGTGCGATGGGAGACTTCATCAAGCAGCAACTTGATCAGCAACGCACTGAGTGGGTACTGCCTGTGCTGACACTCGACTTGCTGGGTTATGACGCGACGGCGATAGAGAGCTTCGATGTCGTGACCCAGAAAGCACCTGAGGGCGGCGGCAGTGGCGCCTCACCCGAAGACGATGGTGCAGTGCTGCTGTTGATGCAACTGCGCGGCAGTGCTGCCCGGGGGGACGTTCCTTCTGCGCTGCCCTACCTGTTGCCCGCGCTGGATGACGGGGGCGGCAACTACAACGCTGCCTTGCTGGTAGACCGCATGCGGGCGTCACTGTTGAGCCGGCGTGCCGAAAACACGCTGGCGCGGATAATGCTGGTGCAGGCTTATCAGGTGAGCATGGCCGAAGAGCATGTTGCGCATGATGCAATTCTGTTCGGTGACATCGGGGCCACTGCGCAAAGCGCAGACCTGCAACCTGCCCTGAGCAGTGTCGCGGCCTCGCGCCAGGTCAATTACCAACTCAAGGGAACACCCGCCGGTGCATGGTCGGCGCGCAACCTGCTTCATCCGCGAGCCTGCGGTGAGGTCGTCGAAGGCCGCTATACCGCCTCAGCGCTGAACGAGTTCGTCAGCCATCAACAAGTAGTGGTGGTCACTGCACACGTTGCCGGCGAAACGGGCAACAAGACCAGTACGGCCTTGGTGGTCGAGTCCAGCGACCCCTTGGCCATATCACCCAGGGTGGTGCTTTGGGGCGAGGGAGACGCTGCGATCAAGCTGAATGCGTCCCAGAGTGAAGGGGTGCAATGGTCGCTCGAGGGGGGGGAGCATGGCATCTTGCAGCCCGACCCTGCCGACCCGCGCATCGCCCACTTTGTGCCCAAGGACCAGGCGGGGGCGGCCCAGGTCGTGCTGCAGCGTATCAAGGTCAGCTGCGGCGCCGAGAGTGGTTATGCCACTGTGGTGATACTCAACCGTGCCCCAGTGCTGAAGGTTGAACCGTTTCATGTGAGCACGATGCCACCGAGCGGGATGCAGACGTTCACTTTGGCCGACTACCCCGCTGACCGGTGGGTACTGTTCGGTGCCGGCGAGATCGACTCGGCCACCGGCGCGTACACGGCGCCTGAAAGCGACGCGGGCGAAGTCAGCGTGGTCGCCGGTATCGCTGGCATACATTCCGGTTTTGCCGTTATCGAGCACCAGCCTAACAGGCCACAACAAGTGGCCAGCCTGCGGGCGCGCTGGAAGACGCTCAACAGGTTCGAAATTTCGCTCAACAACGCCAACCGCAACCGGGTGCTGGCCAATGGGCTGCAGCAGGTCGGTATCGACATTCTGATCGAAACCAACTCGTTCGAGGGCGATGAGGGTGTGGTCTGGGACCCAGTGAGTGATCTGGAACTCTCGACGCTGGTGATCCTGCATGAGGATGGCACTGAAGTCGATTATCTGAGTCCCGGGTGCGAAGGGCTTGACCCGGACGAAACCGGTTCCCCGAGGAAATGGGCGGTCAGCAAGGTTCGCAATCGCTTCGACTACTTGCCCACCGGCAGCACCCCGGCTGCGCAGGTGCCATTGCGCACGCCCGCTGATGCCAGGCGCACGGTGACTGTCTATGTACATTGCCTGGAGGCGGAAGTCAGTAAGTTCAAGGCCAAGTTCCAGGACCATTCCAATGGCTGGCACTACTCGCAGGAAAAGGACGAAACCAAGGGGGTCGTGCAACTTGAAGGGGTGCGTGTACCGGCACCGAGCATCAGCAACTACTCGATGGTGGCAAAACGTGTGGCCAGCCGAATGGGTTCGGATCACGGCCAGCCGCTGGATACCTTCAACTATTGGCACTACACCACCGATTACTGGGTGATCAGCGCCAGGGACGTGCAGTTTGCCAGCGCTCGTTTCGATCACGCCTCGATGATCAGGTGGGAAAGCGAACTGCTCAAGGAGTCGTATTGCACGTACACCGGCTTCGCCTTCAAGCCACGCCGTTACCCGGGTGCGGTACCTGCGTCTACGGGCATCGAGTATCAGGCTGAGTTGCAGTTGTTGGCGAAAGAGTCCTTGGTGAATTTCAAGGAACTGGATTACGGCTTCAAGGGGCAGGAAGACGTCGCCGAAGGCAGCCTGCTGTTAAGCCTGGATCGGGCGCCCAACCTGAACTACTGGTACGACACAGGCGGCAAGAAATACCGTGAAGTGCTGGACAAGCCATTGTTGTTCACCCTGATCGACAACTTTGGCATTGCGCACCGGCTCAAGGCCACTTTTGGCGGCGGAGCCGATGGCCGAAACACACTGACGCTTGAACTTCAGTAAGTGTTTGTCGCCCCTTGGCGGGGCGACTTTTTTCCGCTATCAGAACGAGTGTGTTCCTATGACGACGCAATCCCTTATTCATTCCAACGCTTTCAATTTTCTCAGCTTCGTGCAGGGGAGTGTCGACCCGCGAACCGGGTTGTATTCACTACTGATAGAGCTGCCCGAGTTGCCTGCCAACCACCTCAGCGGCCCCACGCTGCCACTGCGCCTGGGCTACAACCCGCTGAACAGCCAGGACACCGGATTCGGTGTCGGCTGGAGCCTTAACCTCAGCCAGTTTGTCGTCAGTAGCGGCATGCTCAGCTTGCATACGGGTGAGAGTTTCAAGGTGGCAGACAATGGCCCTGGCGAAAAGGCCGTGATACCTGAACGCAAGATCGACAGTTTTCATTTCGACAACGTCAGCGAGGGAGGGAACAAGTGTTTTCGGATCGCCCACAAGTCCGGCTTGATCGAGCTGCTTGAGCCGCAGGCACCCACATTTGCGGTGGCTTTGCCTGTACGCGTGCTGGCAGCGAGCGGGCACGGCATCAATCTGACCTACCAGGTGGTAAACGGCGAGCCGTGCCTGGCATCCATTACCGATGACACCCAGGTCAACGGTCGCCCGCGCACCTTGCTCAAGATCGATTACAGTAGCCATTCACGGGTGCTGATCGACCTGAACCCTGATTCCGAAGCGTTCGCACGCTACACCCTGGAGCGCACGGGTGATGAGCTGGTCAAGATTGTTTTGCCAACTGCGGACCAGGCACGCTGGGCATTCACTTATCGCCGGGTGGGCGAGTTGCGCTGCCTGACTGATCTGCACACTCCCGTCGGTGCACGCGAAGTCATTGAGTACAAGGATGACGGCCATGCCTTGCCCGGCGGCCAAGGGCGAACGGTGCCGTACGTGCAGCGGCATGTCCTGAGCCCGGGCGGGGGGCAGCCGGATATCGAAACGCGGTATGCCTTCAGTAGCAACAACTTCCTTGGTAATGGCACGGGGGTGGCCTGGGAGGACAACGGGCTGGACAACCTGTACAAGTTCACCGGTTCCAGCTTTGTCTACAGTTCGACTGCGAGTCAGTATCAGGACGGCACCGCGCTGCGTATGACTGAGCGCACATTCAATCGCTTTCACTTGCTGACCTCGCAGGTCACCACCCAGCAAGGCTGCATCGAAACCGTCACAACGACCTATCACGAACGAAGTGACACTGGGTTCGCAGACCAGCCGAACAACTTCCAGTTGCCAAACACGGTGACCTCTGCCTGGTCGTTACAAGGCAACTCCAGGGATCGCCGTACTGAAGTGTCCGCCACGCAATACGACAGTCACGGCAACCTCACCCTGGAGGTGCAGGCCAATGGTGTACAGACACGCTATAGCTATTACCCGGCCGAGGCCAGCGAGGGTTGTCCGAGCGACCCGGAAGGTTTCGTGCGCACCCTTAAATCACAGGTGCTGGTGCCCGCAGCCGACGGTGAGGGGAGGGCAGAGGCGCTGAGCCGAAATTTCACCTATATCGCCTTGGGCGCACTCGATGCTCAGGCCAAGGGCCAGCTTTTGCCAGACAGCGAAGCCCAGGTGCGTGTGATTGACGGCACCATCCTCTGCCATACCGGGATTGAGTACGCCGAGGCGCTGGCCGATCCGCTGCTGCATGGCCGGCGCCTGAGCGAGGTGCGGAGCATGGGCGGCAAGCCTACCCGTACCGACTACCGCTATGCCCTACGGGTGGTGAATCAGCACCCGGTAGTGGAGACACAAGCTACGGTGACCGGCTTCGACGGGGCGCAAAAGGTCAATACGCTGCAGTACTCGGAGCTGATCGGCGAGCCCCTGCTCAACTATGATGAAAACCAGGTGCAGATTGCCTACGAGTACGACCAGCTCAGGCGTGTAGTGCTGGAAACGGTGGCTCCGAACATGGAGGAGTTCAAAGCCGCGCGCGCATACAGCTACCAGTTGTCCTCCACGGGAAATCAGGCTGTGCAGGTCATGAAAGATGTCAAAGGGGTTACCACCTGGAGCTACGTAGACGGCCTCAATCGTGTGGTTCGCCAGTTGCGCCAGGACCCTGACTTCGCGCAGACAATGGCCGCCCAGGAGGCGCCACGGTTGAGCTACAGCGCTGCCTACGATGCCTTGGGCAATCTGCTTGAAGAAACCGAATATGAATGGCTGGCGCTGGACGATCTGCCGCTGCGCACCCGCTTCGAATACGACGCCTGGGGGCAGCGCAGCTGTGAAATCGGCCCCGACGGCGTGCGCACCCATGAGCAGATCGACCCGATCGGTACGCCAGAATCGAAAGGGCCGATCCTCACCCAGTGGCGCGAGTCGGCGGACGGCCTGTTGCGCACTGGCAAGACCGTCACCTGGCAGAATCTTTTCGAAAAGCCGGTACGGGTCGAACGTTTGCGCCTGGATGGTACGCGCGAGAGCTTGCACCAGTACTTTTATGACGGCCTTGGGCGCACCGCGCGAGAAATCGACGGCCGCGCCGCCCAGACTGCTTTCGCCTTTGATGAGTTCGACCGCTTGCACACGCATACCCTGGCCGATGGCTCGCAGGTGGTGCGTGAGTATGCTGGTCACAGCGATGAAGACTTGCCGGTGCTGATCAAGGTGCTGCACCCCGATGGCGCTACCCAGAGCGTGCTGGGTGAGCAGGTGTTCGACGGCCTGGGTCGCATGGTCGAATCAATTACCGGCGGTCGCCGGCGCGTGCTGCAGTATGCCGATGGCATGCGTCAGCCTGAATCGGTCATCACACCCAGTGGCCAGAAAATCCGTTACCAATATCTGCCTCAGTTGGGTGAAGAGCCTTTGCAACGGACGGTGATTGACTCGGGGGTCGAGGCTCAATACCAGTATGACAAGCAGAATGCGCGGTTGCTGTACTGCAAGGAGCAGGGCGAGGAGCTTTCGCGTACTTATTTCAGTACCGGCCAGGTACGGTCGGAGACGCGAGTTCAGCAGGGGGCTCGCTACGAGATGGCCTATGTACACAGCCTGGGCGGACGCCTGTTGAGTTACACCGATGTACTCGGGCAGGTTCAGTCTTATACCTACAATTCGCTGGGCCAACTCGAACAAACCAGCCTGGGTACGCTGACCAGTACGTTCACCTATGACTCGCTGGGGCGTAACAGGTCGATCATGACCCAGGCGCGTGATGCCGATGGCAGCGTTCGCAGTTTGCAGACCACCCTTGAGTACGATGAGTTTGAGCGTGAAACGTCGCGCCGCTTTGATTTTGACGATGCGCAACAAGTGCTGGCGCAGGCTTATGATGCGCTCGATGCGATCGTGAGCAAGACGCTCACCGAGGACGGGCGAGTGCTGCGAGAGGAGGCTTACACCTACGACGAGCGTGGCAGATTGACCGATTACATGTGTGAGGGCGAAGACGCATACCTGCCGGTCGACCCCTACGGCAAGAAAATCCAGGCCCAGCGCTTCGATTTCGATGCCTTGGACAATATCTCCCGAGTGCGCACGCGTTTTGACGGTGGCACCCTCGATGCCCGCTATCAGTTCGACAATGAACTGGATCCTGCACAGCTGACTGGTTTCGAAATTCGCGGGCTTGAGGATTCGCCGCTTATTGTCGCGCTCGAGTATGACCTGGACGGCAACCTGGTGCTTGACGAGCAAGGGCGCACGCTTGCGTACGATGCGCTGGGGCGTTTGCAAAGCGTCAACGGGGCGGCCGGTACAGCCAGCGCGAACTATGCGTATGACCCGCTGGATCGCCTGGCGATGCAGGAAACCCTTTGAGCGGTGCGCACGGTGTAACCGGTGTTTCTGGGCTTTGGCGATGCGGTTAGGCGCATATCCGGAGTGATCTGGTGCCCTTGAGATCGAGCGCCGCCCGCGCGGCGCTCGATCTTGTTGATAACTCGATAATTACTCGGCGGTTTAAAAGGCTGATGCAAGAAGTCAACTGTCAGTTCTGCCAGTTGTTCGTGTTGAACAGGGGCCTTTAAATAACGGTATGCAACTCGCTTAGTTTCGGCGTCCTTAACCCTCCAGCGCGACAGGATAAACGTAATGAGCACGTATGAAAAAAGGACCATGACGGCCGAGCAAACCCGCCAGGCCGTGCGTCAGCAGCGGGCGCAGGCTTCTGTGTCCACTGCATTGGAAGCCCCGTTGATCGACCCGAGCCTATTGGCCGATCCCGCTGATAACACGCTGAAAAGCCAAGTGTTGCTCAGCGCTGATGGGGAACTGACAGTCAGCATCCCGGCATGGGACACGTTTGCGCCGCCCGGCTTCGGCGTTTACGACACTTTATATATTTATCATTTAAGTGAGAACGGGGGGCGGGAAGAACTAATCAATAGGGAACTTGACGAAAGTAATAGAGACGAGTTCCCCCTGCCGTATACCGTGCCCAGGGAAAGAGTTGAGGCGTGGGGTGAAGGTACACAGACATTCACTTATGAGGTTTTACCTTACAGTGGGGGCACGAGGCTTCAGGGCGGAAGGCTCGCGCTGATCTTTGACCGCATTGCGCCCAACCGAGGTAACGTCCCGCCCGCTTTTGCGCCGATTGCAGATGTCACCGACGCCAACGTGGCAGATGTTGAGCTGACGTTGGGTTCGTACCCTGATCATGCCGCCGGCGACAAGGTTGCCGTCTACTGGTTGAAGGATGTACCCGAGGACCTCACCGCGGTATTACCTGCCGTGACTGTAGATGTCGGAACGTTACCACAGCAATTGAAGGTGCCCCGAACTGCCATCGAAGCCGCAGGCGATGGTGGCCTTTACGCCCTCTATCTGCTGGTTGACAAGGCCGGCAACATCAGCCGAATCGCCCCTCCTACCGCGGTGGGTGTTGCGCTTGGGCCATTGCCTTCGGGTTTGAAGGCTCCTGAAGTGCCGCTGGCTGGCGATGGAGTGATCGACCAGGAGGATGTGTTCACGGGTGTGTCGGTGCATATCCCGGCATTCGAGCACTTCAAGCCCACAGATGAGTTACAGGTGACCTGGGGCTCCCTCGAACTGGGTTGGCAGCCGATTGGCAACGCGCCATCTTTCCCACTGGCAATCAACCTGTTGCCGCTGCAAGTGTGGGGCGAGTATGCGGCCGCAGGCAGCGGGGCGATGTCGACACCTGTCAGCTATGCACTGCGACGGGGGGCGGTGCCAGCGGGCACCGAGCGGACGGCTGTGGACGTTAACCTTGAACGTATCGGGCCGGTCGATCCAGGCCCAGACCCAACCTGGCCAGACCCGGTCAACCCGAAGTTGGACAACGTCACGGTCAAAGGTGAGGTTTCGGGCAAAAACAATGAACTGACGCCCGACGATCAGTTCAAGCCTGCGACCCTGACGTTCGTGCTCGATAGCACCTTTATCGAGGGCGATAAAATTACCTTCCATTGGGGTGGAACCCATATCACTGAAGCGGATCATGAGGTGCTGGACACCGATCCCGGTGAGCAAGTCACGGCAACGATCCCTTGGGCTTACATCGAAGCCCACAAAAACGGCGTAGTGCCGGTGCATTACAGGATCACTCGGGACGGTGTTCCCAATGCCTCAGTGTCGCCATCGACCGATGTAACCGTAACGGCCATTGTCTTGGTCCCGGACGCCCCTGAGTTTCTTGGTGGCAATACCGAGGCTCCCGTGGGCTGGCTGACCTGCCGATCATTGTATGACCCGGATGACGATAGCGGTGCCGCAGCGGCCATTCGTGTTCAGGTGCCGGACCTGGCGGCATACGGTTTAGTGACGGGTGCCAAAGTTACGATGCATTGGACGGCAGTGCATGGCTTTACCGGTGAAACGCCAATACCGGACATTGACAAGGTCGAGGAAATTACCCTGACAGCGGAAAGTTTGAATGGGTTTGTATGGCGTGTGGAGCCCTATGACACACACATACTGCCCATACCTAACTTCAATGCTGCCCTTAAAGACGGGCGCGCCCGTGTTTGGTACACCTTCGAACTGGACGGTACGACGTACACGTCCGGTACTGAGGAACGCATCATTTCAATGCATCAACTGGGAGCAGCTTGCCCACTCAAACCGTAAGCAGGCAACGCATGAAGATGGCGTCAGCCATCTTCATCTCCCGTCAGATGTCTTTTGCTCAATTGACGAATATTCCTACAGAGGTTTCGGGTAGTGCCACGTAACTTGTACGAAATTTACCCCCTAATCCGTGGGTGATTTCAGTTAATACGACGGAGACCTTTGATTCAATGGCGACTGTGCTTAAAGAACGCTCGTACCCTTCAATGCAGGCGGTGCTCATGTTACCTGTACTCTTGCTGGCTAGCCCGGTTACCGAGGCGTTGACCGTCGTGGAGGGCAAGCGAGCGATCGACGCCACCACGCCGGTCGACAGCTATCAGCTCAACCCTGGCGCCTGGCTTGAGGCGGTCGATGCATCGACCCTGCAGTTGGATATCGGTAGCGGTGCGCAGTTGCAGATGCAACGCAGTAACGTGGATGCGCAAGGCGCTGATGGCATCGCCCTGCGTGGTGGGGCGAGGGTGACCATAGCGGACAACTCGCGTGTGGTCAGTGACCGCTATGGCCTGCGTTTGGAGTCTGACGGCACTGCGGGGGCTTCGGCCACGATCAGCGACAGTCATGTTGAAGGTGCCCGCGGCGGCGCATTGGTGTCATCAGCTGCCACCTTGAGCCTGCAACGCAGCGAGTTGATCGGTACCGGGACCGCTGCGGCAGCGAACATGTTTGGCGGTGCGACACTGACGGCTCAAGACAGCCGCTTGGTAGGTGCGCAAGCTGGGGTGCGTATCTTCTCCGATGCTGCTTTGCCGGGTACAGCCACGCTGAACCTGGTGGGCTCTGATGTGCAAGGGCTGGACGGCTCGGCCATCATTGTCGGCAATCCGTTGCTCGGCCCTGCCAATGGGGTAATAAACGTGGCAGGCGGCTCCACGTTGCGCGGTAGCAACGGTACCCTGCTGGAAGTGGTGGGCCGGTCGACGGCGAGCATGACTGTCGACAACAGCCAACTTGTGGGAGATGTACGCGTCGAAGCCGGCTCCAGTGCCTCGTTGACGCTGGACAACCAGGCCAGCCTGACAGGCCGCCTGGAGAATGTGTCCGGCCTGTCCATTAACGACCAAGCGCGTTGGAACATGGTCGAAGATAGCCAGGTCGGCAGCCTGGCTCTCAATGGCGGCAGTATCAGGTTCGGTGAACCCGACCAGTATCAACGTTTGGCCTTGGGGACTCTGGCAGGCAGCGGAACGTTCATCATGGACAGTGACTTCAGTACTGGCCAGACCGACTTCCTTGATATCACCGGAACTGCCACCGGTAGCCATAGCTTGCTGGTGGGCAGCAGCGGCGCTGATCCCTCGGTTGAAAACCAGCTGCATCTGGTGCACGCCGCGGCGGGTGATGCGCAGTTTTCATTACTCAACGGGCCAGTCGACCTGGGGGCTTTTTCCTATGACCTGGTGCAGCGAGGCAACGACTGGTTCCTCGATGGCTCGCGCAAGGTCATCAGCCCTGGCACTGCTTCTGTGCTGGCTCTGTTCAACACGGCGCCGACTGTGTGGTACGGCGAGCTGACGACGTTGCGTAGCCGCATGGGCGAGTTACGCCTGGATGAGGCAAGTGCCGGTGGCTGGGTTAGAGCCTATGGCAACAAATTCAACGTGTCCGATGCATCGGGTAGCCCTTACCGGCAAGTTCAGCAGGGTTTCTCGTTGGGTGCCGATGCGCCGCTTCCGGTAGGCGATGGCCAATGGTTGATCGGGGTGATGGCGGGCCACAGCGGTTCTGATCTGGACTTGGTCCGGGGCGCCTCGGCAGAGGTCAAGAGCTACTACCTGGGGCTTTATGCAACCTGGCTCGATGCCCAGAGTGGGTACTACCTGGACGGTGTGGTGAAGCTCAACCGTTTTGACAACTCATCAAAAATCGCCTTGAGCGATGGCACGCGGACCAAGGGCGACTACGACAACCTTGGCGTGGGGGCATCCGTGGAGTTTGGTCGGCACCTGGACCTGGGGGCTGGTTACTTCATCGAGCCCTACACGCAATGGTCGGTGGTCAATATCCAGGGCAAGGACTACCAGCTGGACAATGGCTTGCAAGCCCAAGGTGATGATACCCGTTCGCTGCTCGGCAAGGCCGGTGCCACCGTTGGGCGGACCTTCGAACTGGGCGAGGGGCGATTGCTGCAGCCGTATCTGCGCGCAGCCTATGCGCATGAGTTCGTTCAGAACAATCAGGTGAAGGTCAACAATAATCGATTCGACAACGATCTGTCGGGTTCGCGAGGCGAGCTTGGGCTAGGGGTTGCCGCGACCCTTAATGATCGCTTGCAGCTGCATGCAGACTTTGATTATGCCAATGGTGAAAAGATTGAGCAGCCTTGGGGGGCTAACGTCGGGCTGCGTTACAGCTGGTAGGTCGGTCGCAACAGGGAAGGTTCAGCCTTCCCGTTTTTGTGCACGGTAACAAACGTAAGGGGAAGCATGATGCAACGATCAGCGAGAGGCCTGCCCACCGATACGCTCCTCGAACCGCCTGTTTCGCCAGATGTTCTGCCCAATATCCCAGGAGGGCAGGACAACTTGCTGCCCGTATCGGCGCTTGCACGTCCATTGCGGATTGAAGTGCCTATGTGGGACTACTCGAACCCTTCACCCGACTACCCGGAAAAGCTTTTCCTGTATTGGGGCGCGCAGTTGGTCGAGGAGAAAACCTGGTTCGACACCATACCGCCGCAAGACCTGTACGCCGATGTCCCGGTAGCGCTATTGGCTCACGGCCAGGTGCTTGTGACCTACCGCGTCCATGGTTACAACGGAAGTCAGGTGGTGTCTGAGCCGCTGACACTGACGATCGACAAGATCGCGCCGTTGCTGGGGGGCGAGGACGGTGCCTTGATTGTTGAGGAGCAGGTCCTGGACGAGGGCGTTACGGTGAGCTACCTGGAGTCTCATGGTGATCGTTTGTTGGCCACTGTGCCGGGGTACGACAGCCCGGCAGTGGGCGATATGCTGACGTATTACTGGGACCGAGCGCCCTTTGCCAACGAGCAGGTTGCCGAGCTTGAGGTGACAGATCAGAACGTCGGGCAGCCGTTGGTACTCGAATTTCCCGGAGACATGATTCGCGAGCGTGAGGATGGTGCGCGTTATATCCATTATCGGGTACGTGATCGCGCGGGTAATGTCAGTGCACGATCGCAGCCCGTCACACTGGCGGTAACGGCCACGCCGGTGCCCAGGAGCTTGAGCCCGGTGCTGATCGCCCAGGCTGAGGGTTCAGGGCCACAACTGACGCTTGCGCTTGACGACTTTGACGCTCCCTTGTTGATCGAGGTTCCGGCCGAGGTGATGGTGTATCCCGGTGAAACGATCACTGTCGTGTGGGGGGAGCCGGGAAGCGTGGGGCACTATTCAACCCGGACCCCGTACGAGGGGCGCGACCGGCACTTTGAAATTCCGGTGCAGAAGGTTTTGGCGCAAAGCAAGCGGACCCTGCCGGTCATCTACCAAGTCGATGGTGGTGACAGTGCTCTGGACTCTGATCCGGTCAGGTTGGAGGTGAGGGCGATGACGCAAAGGCTGCCTCAGGTAAACCTGGTGGGTGCCGACAGTACAGGCTTTCACTTGGCTTCTGCGCCTGCCCATGTACCGATCAAGCTGGACACGTGGCGGATGATCGCCGAAGGGCAGCGGGTCAGCATCCAGGTGACGGGCGTATTGCAAAGTGGCAATGAGGCGCCCGCCCATGATGCACTTGTCGCACATCCGGTATCGGCTACGCAAGCCAGGCAGGGGATTGGCATGGATAACGCTGTGACGGTGCCAAAAACCTATCTGGCAAGCCTCAGGCTCAATGAACGGTTTACTGTCAGCGTTCAGGTGAGTTTCGATGAGGGCGGCAACTGGGTCCGTTTCCCCTCCATCAACCTTACGTTGCGCGCCTGAGGGTATAGGTTGGCTCACTCTGGTTTCACCGGGCTGGAGCGTTCGGCTGTAATGCCGCTGTAGTCATTGATCGTGGTGAAGTTGACCTGAAGGCCCTGGGTTGTCGGTAACCGCTTCAGCGCATACGTCTGACGGCTCAATGGCAGGGCCATGTCGTGGGCCGTAATGGTTTCACTAAACCCAGCGCCGCTGATGACCAGTCGGTTGAAAGTGAAGTGGTAGGGCGAAGGGTTGTCGACAACCAGGTGCGGTTTGCCGTCTATCAGTTGTACCGACCATGCCAGGTCCTTGAGCCGGTCTTGCGGGCGGTCTTTCAGATGGCTGGGGCGATAGAACAGCTTGATGCGCGTACGCAGGGCAATGTTCAGAATATTTTGCCGGGTATCGGCCGTCGCCTGCGGAATTTCCTGCAAGTTGAAATAGAACAGCGACTCACGGTCTTGCGGCAGGTCATTGGGTAGTGCGTTGATCTGCACTGTCTGCTCATTGCCGGGGTCCAGACGGAACAGCCCAGGCGAGGTTATGAGGGGGACAGCAGTGGTTGCATCGTCGGCTTCGGTATTGACCCAAGCCTGAGCGGCGAACGACGTTTTCGAAGGGTTTGCGACAATCACTGAGGCGCTGCGTTTGGCGCTCTCATGGACGATACGGGTATGGCTGATGGTAAGTGCCGCATAGGCAATTGGCGTGTTGACGCCGAGCAGCAGCAGGCAACTGCACACAACAGCCAGGGGGTGACGGAAAAACAGCATGGCGTTGGACCGGGTGTAGTTGGAATCGACTCCAGGTGCAGGCACCTGGAGTGCGTGTCAAGGCAGGTTCACCACGAAAGAAACTTCCGCCTCGGCCAAGCCTTCGCTAACGGTGGCGGCAAAGGATTCATACGCCGCGTAGAACATCAAGTCTGTCGGGCGGGTTTCATACAGGTCGTATTCTTTGGATTCGGCATTGGGGTTGATCTTGGTGCGAGCCTGGTCCTTGATCACAAGACCCAGGCCCGTGGCGCCGCCGCCGCGAATACCGTAGAGGTTTGTGCCCACTACACCGTGCAATGGAGTAAAGGTGATCTTGGTTTTTGCGCCGGGTGCGATGGTGCAAGTAGCGCTAGGCGTTACGCGCAACGCAAATGCCACGTCTGGGGTAACGGTGCCGCTGGCGCTGAAGTACTTGGTGGTGAAGTTGCCGAGCGATACACGAGGGATAACGCTTCCGCCGGGGTTGACCACTTCGATCGGGCAGGTGCCGCCGCCATAGACCGTACCGTAGAAGTTGATCTGGCCGGTTTCGGGGGCTGCGAATACGTTGCTGCTGGCCATTCCCAAGGCAAGCATGAGTAAAGTCTTTTTCATTGGCAGTTCCTTGAATCCTGTTCGTATGTGGGGCAGTCCCGGAATGCTCCCAGACGGCTAAGCGCCTGTTGGGGGGAGCGGCGAACAGGTTAAAGGGGGGGGGATAAGCGGGATGTAGGAATAATTAGCAAGCCTGCATGGATTGCGGGATGGCAGCCGCCGCAAGGCGCGGCGCGTCGGCCTGTCGCGCCCCCCCCTGATGCGGCAGGGCGTATCGCTTAGTGCGCTGATCGTCGATTCGACAGGCTGAGCATTTCTTTGTGTTGATGCCAATCGAATGTTTCGCCCTTTTGTTCGGCTTCGTAGCGCATTTCTTCCAGCTGTTGATACAACTCGAGTTCTTCATCCGGCATGAAGTGCAGGCAATCGCCGCCAAAGAACCAGAGCAGGTCACGGGGTACCAGGTGGGCAATCTGCGGATAGCGCTGGATGACCTGGCAGATCAGATCCTGGCCCAGGTACTGGCTTTGCAGCGGATCGGTTGGCAGATGGGTAAGCAGCTCGTCGAAGCGTTCCAGGAACAGCACGTGGCTTTCTTCGGGAACCTGCTCGCTTTCTCCGAGCGCCACCAGAATGGTACGCAGGTGGTGCAGCAATTGCAGGTGGTGTGCCAGGTAGGATTGGGCCATGAACGTAACTCGATTGCATAGACAGTGCTGAATCATACGCTCCCGGCCACTTCGTGTCGCGACCGAGCGCACACAGGCTATCTCCTGGCTGGAGGCTGGTTCGGCTCAAACCAGCTTCTGCAAGCGAGTGCACTGTCAACTGCAATTACTGCCAGTTGCCGCTGTACGTTCGGGATGTTCACATGAACCCATTGAAACAGGAGATATTGCAATGGCTGATGGTATACCCGACAGCGCGCAACCCCCGACCCGCGGCGATACGCTGAATACTGTTTTGGTCGACCCGCTCACACTGGTGGTCGGTGTCTTGAGTCGCCAGATCGTCAATGCGTCATGGGTTGACTACGCCCGGCGTAATTCGCGCCGCGTGAGTGAGCAGGTGCAGTACGACCGGATGGTCGAGGGCGCTATATGGCGCGTGGGCACCCTGAGCTTGGGTGCACCATGCGTTACCTACAACGAACAGCACATCACGATAACGAACACCATCGTAAAAGATTCACAGTTTGCTTTGCGCGCGGTGTTGGGGCGTGTTGGGCGACGAGTTCATGAAATGCTGGAAACATTACCGGCTTCGAGAACGGCATTCACAGTCAAGGTGCCACTTGCCAACGGCTACCTGCGTTACAAGTTGCTAGAGGGGTCGTTCCTTCGGCTGCAGTGGTCCGGTGAGGCACTGTTCGAACATACGGACGGTGACTTTAGTTGGGCAGCGCTTACCGAGCACTATAAAGAAACGGCGCGTGTCAACCTGTATGGAGTGTTGCCGCCTATCAGCCCGTTACTGCACGATGTGAAAGGCTCTTTCAAGCTTCGAGAAGCGTCATTGGACCTGACGTTGTCCAGTGGGTCGAGTGAACTTGCGCTGGGGGGGACCAACTCGCTGAGTGCCCCGGAAACGGCGGGGGATGCGGGCGTATTGTCTTTTTTGAGCGTTCTCTTTCCCGAGGTTTTACTGGGGTTGCCTCCGGTTGACAACGCTTGGCTCGCCGGTTTTTGCACACCGCCAGGATCGCTGCGTTTTACCGCCGGGCAATTGATTCCGGAGTTGCTACTGTATTGGGCAATGTACGACGCTAACAGCGTGGCTGACCAATACCGCCATCAGGCACACGTCGAACAACCGCTCGCCATTACCCCACGGCTTCGATTGGTTGGAGTCAGTGATGAGAAACAGGCATTGACGTTGGCGCCAGCCGCGGCAAATGTGCAATGGGCGTTCGAGGGTGCAGCATCAGGGCGCCTGATGAGCGAGAGGGATGAGATGTTTTATTATCCAGCCAGTGCACCTACGCCAGCATTCGCGCTTGACTCCAACAACAAGACCAAACGTGAGGTGGCACTACAATCTGGCCCGCGTACGCTTATCAGTGCAGATGTGATCAAGGCCACGGCAGGTAGTGAAACAGCCATATCCACCTTCGTTACGTTGCACACCATAGAATCCCACTACCTGAAAGCAGAACTGGTAAACAACAAAGTCAGGCTGCTGCTTTTTTATGACAGTTGGGAAGGTGAGGTGGAGGTGCGAGCCGCTGACACTCGATGGACTGTCATTAGTGGCAACGGCACAGTGTCCGCAACGGGTGTTTTTACGCCACATCCGACGGCGCCTTCACCGTTCACGGTGCTATTGGCTGAAGATACTCAAGACCAAGCCCGGTTTCATTATTGGGCCTCGATTGTAATACCCGTGCCAACACTGACTGCCGCCCGCTTCGTTGAGCTGACCAACGGTTGAATGTGGAGTATCGAAGAGCAACCCGAGGCCGGCGGCAGGCCCCGGGCGCTGACATTGACGTTAGCGAATATGCCCTTCAGCGCGCGCAAGCTGCGCTTTTTCAAAGGCATCCACATCGATGACCTGGCGGCGAGCGTGCTGCGCATCGAGCAAACGCTGGCCTTCATGCGGCTGCAGTACGCCAGCATCCACAGCCGCATCGATGGGCGACTCCCCGGGTGCTGGTCGTACGGTACCGTCCTTCACTGACTGGTGCAGCGTTCGTTGCAGTGGCGCGACCTCATCGAGCAGGTCGCTGGCGCGTTGCAACGCAGCCACAGGGTCGCCTTCGGCCTGGGGCCGGAAGCACCCCGCCAGCAATTCTTCCAGCGCTGGGTCGCCTTTGCTTCTGCCAATCAGTTCGGCCACCTGCGCATCCAGTTCGTCACTCGGCCCGGTATGCCTGCGACCGAACGGGAATACCAGCACCCGTAGGGCGCAGCCGACGAAGCGGTTGGGGAAGTTGTCCAACAGCCGATCCAGGGCGTTTTCAGCCTGGCCAAGGCTTTCTTCCATGGCCCAGCGCAGCAGGGGGCGCATGTGCTCGGGCGAGCCAAGGTCATGGTAGCGCTTGAGTGCAGCCGAAGACAGGTACAGGTAGCTGAGCACATCGCCGAGCCTTGCACTGAGGCGTTCGCGGCGCTTGAGTGCGCCACCGAGCAGCATCATCGACAGGTCAGCCAGCAAGGCAAAGGCCGCAGCCTGGCGGTTCAGGCTGCGAAAATATCCCTGGCTCAGGGCGTCGCCTGGCACCTTCTCCAGATGACCCAGCCCCAACCCGTGCACCAGTGTGCTCGCCGCGTTACCTGCGGCGAACATGATGTGCTTCATCAGCAGTTCGTCGAACTCCTTCAGGGCCTGGCCGTGGTCCTCGCGGCCTGCCAGGGCCATTTCCTCGAGCACGAACGGGTGACAGCGGATGGCACCCTGCCCAAAGATCATCAGGTTGCGCGAGAGAATGTTCGCGCCTTCGACCGTGATGAAAATCGGCGCCCCTTGCCAGTTGCGCCCCAGGTAGTTGTTCGGGCCCATGATGATGCCCTTGCCGCCATGCACGTCCATGGCGTGCTGAATGCATTCGCGGCCCCGTTCGGTCAGGTGGTACTTGAGGATCGCCGACAGCACCGAAGGCTTTTCGCCCAGGTCCACGGCCTTGGCGGTCAGCAGGCGGGCGCTGTCCATCAGCCAGGCGTTGCCGCCGATGCGCGCCAATGATTCCTGGATGCCTTCGAAAGCCGCCAGTGGCACGTTGAACTGCTCGCGGATGTTGGCGTACTGGCCGGTGACCAGGCTGGTGTATTTGGCAGCACCTGTGCCCACAGCAGGGAGGGAGATGGAGCGGCCCACCGACAGGCAGTTCATCAGCATCATCCAGCCCTTGCCAAGCATGGCCTGGCCGCCGATGAGAAATTCAAGCGGGATGAACACGTCCTTGCCGCTGTTGGGGCCGTTCATGAAGGCCGCGCCCAGTGGCAGGTGGCGTTTGCCGATTTCCACACCGGGGGTGTCGGTGGGTATCAGCGCCAGGCTGATGCCCAGCTCTTCTTCTTCGCCCAGCAGGTGATCCGGGTCGTAGGCCTTGAAGGCCAGGCCGAGCAGGGTGGCGACCGGGCCGAGGGTGATGTAGCGCTTTTCCCAGTTCAGGCGCAGGCCGATGACCTCCTCACCTTGCCATTGGCCTTTGCAGATGACACCGGTATCCGGCATTGCGCCTGCATCGGAGCCGGCCAGGGGGCCAGTGAGCGCGAAGCACGGAATGTCGTCGCCCCGGGCCAGGCGTGGCAGATAGTGGTTGCGTTGCTCGTCGGTGCCGTAGTGCAGCAACAGCTCAGCCGGGCCGAGGGAATTGGGTACCATCACCGTGGAGGCTAGGTCACCACTGCGCGTGGCGAGCTTCATGGCGACCTGAGAATGAGCGTAAGCGGAGAAACCTTTGCCGCCGTATTCCTTGGGAATGATCAGGGCAAAGAAACCCTGCGATTTGATATGGGCCCAAGCCTCGGGCGGCAGGTCGAGATCCTGACCGATTTGCCAGTCGCTGACCATCGCGCACAGCGCCTCGGTCGGGCCATCGATGAAGGCCTGTTCTTCTTCGGTAAGTGTTGGCGCAGGGTAGTCGAGCAGCGTGCGCCAGTCGGGGCGGCCGCTGAACAACTCGCCGTCCCACCATACGGTGCCGGCGTCGATGGCTTCGCGTTCGGTCTGCGACATGGGCGGCAGGGTGCGCTGGAACCACTTGAACACAGGGCCGGTGAATACCTTGCGCCTCCACTCGGGTAGTAACAGCAGGGCAGCCTTGGCGGCCAGAACCAGCCAGATCAACGCCAGCAGCCAGCCGGGCGCCGAGCTGAAGATGCCCATCAGCAAGGTATAGCCGGCAACGATGGCGAGTATCTGCAGCGGTGGCAGACGCCGGTGGGTGAGGTACGCCGTGCCGATCACCAGGACCAGCAACCACAACAGCAACATAATCCTTCCTCCTTGGAACCAGGGGCTTGGGCCGTCTCACAGAGCTTAGACGCAACACAGTGAACGGCAGTATCAGAACAGTGACAGGGTGTGGCTGTGGGAGTTTCAGCTCATTGTTCGTCTATATCGACCCACTCGCCGATGCAGGCGACAGAGGCCTGGAGTAGACTCACCCCTTCGCATTCATAAGGACGTCGTCATGCTGAAGATCTGGGGTCGCAAGAATTCGAGCAATGTGCGCAAGGCGCTGTGGATCGCCCACGAGCTGGGCCTGGATTTCGAATCCATCGACGCCGGCGGCGCCTTCGGTGTCGTCAACGAGCCGCACTACCGCACCCGCAACCCCAATGGCCTGGTGCCCATGCTCGAAGACGGCGACCTTACCCTGTGGGAGTCCAACACCATCGTGCGCTACCTGTGCGCCGAGTACGGCGCAGAGCAGGGCTGGTACCTGAAAGACCCGCGCCAGCGCGCCTTGGCGGACAAGTGGATGGACTGGACCACCTCGTCCTTTGCAGGGGCGTTCCGCCCGTTGTTCTGGGGCCTGCTGCGCACCCCCGAAGACCAGCGCGACTGGGTCGCGATCAATGCCGCGCACAAACAGTGCGCGCAGTTGCTGTCGATCGCCGATGAAACCCTGGCGCACCAACCGTACCTTTCCGGTGACCAGATCGGCATGGGCGACATCCCACTGGGGAGCTTCGTGTACGCCTGGTTCGAAATGCCCATCGAGCGCCCGGCCATGCCCCACCTGCAAGCCTGGTACGAGCGGCTGAAGCAACGCCCGGCCTACCAGGCGGCGGTGATGACGGCACTGACCTGAACCTGCTTCGATAGTCACTATCAATACACATGACTGTACTTGTGCGGCCAGGCCTTGCACCATGGCCGCACTCACTGCGCCAGTGACTTGCCCTGGCGTGTCCTGACCTTTTCACTCGGTACGTGACCCGCTATGAGTTCTGCCCTGTCCATCCGACAGCTGACCAAAACCTACGGCAACGGCTTCCAGGCCCTCAAAGGCATCGATCTGGACGTCGCCGAAGGTGACTTCTTCGCCCTGCTGGGCCCCAATGGCGCCGGCAAATCCACCACCATCGGCATCCTCTCGACCCTGGTCAACAAGACCAGCGGCACGGTGAACGTGTTTGGCCATGACCTGGATCGCGAACCCTCGGCGCTCAAGCGCTGCCTGGGCGTGGTGCCCCAGGAGTTCAACTTCAACCAGTTCGAGAAAACCTTCGACATCGTCGTGACCCAGGCCGGCTATTACGGCATCCCGCCGAAACTGGCCAAGGAGCGCGCCGAGCAATACCTGACCCAGCTGGGGCTGTGGGACAAGCGTGACGTGCAGTCGCGTTCGTTGTCCGGTGGCATGAAGCGCCGCTTGATGATCGCCCGGGCGTTGATCCACGAACCGCGCCTGCTGATCCTCGATGAGCCGACAGCGGGGGTGGACATCGAGCTGCGCCGTTCGATGTGGAGCTTTCTCACCGAGCTCAACCAGAAGGGCATCACCATCATCCTGACCACGCATTACCTGGAGGAGGCCGAGCAGTTGTGCCGCAACATCGGCATCATCGACCACGGCACGATTGTCGAGAACACCAGCATGCGCAAGCTGCTGGGCAAGCTGCATGTCGAGACCTTCGTCCTCGACCTCAGGCAGGACCTGGCCCAGGCGCCCACGCTGCAGGGCTACCCATGCCGCCTGCTGACACCCCACACCCTTGAGGTGCAAGTGGACAAGGACATCGGCATTACCGCGCTGTTCGGCCAGTTGGCCCTGCAGAACATCGAAGTGCAGAGCCTGCGCAACAAGACCAACCGTCTCGAGGAGCTGTTCGTGTCCCTGGTTGAAAAGAACCTGTCGAAGGTGGCCGTATGAGTGTGGAACTGCGCACCAACTGGGTCGCCCTGAACACCATCGTTTACCGCGAAGTGCGGCGCTTCCTGCGTATCTGGCCGCAGACCTTGCTGCCGCCGGCCATCACCATGGTCTTGTACTTCGTCATCTTCGGTAACCTGATCGGCCGGCAGATCGGCGACATGGGCGGCTTCACCTACATGGAGTACATCGTTCCCGGGCTGATCATGATGTCGGTGATCACCAACTCCTACGGCAACGTGGTGTCGAGCTTTTTCGGCAGCAAGTTCCAGCGCTCGATCGAAGAGTTGATGGTGTCGCCGGTATCGCCGCACATCATTCTGGTCGGCTACGTGCTGGGCGGGGTGCTGCGAGGCCTGGCGGTGGGGGTGATCGTGACCATCCTGTCGCTGTTCTTCACCCACCTGCAGGTCCATCACCTGGGCGTGACGGTGGTCGTGGTGTTGCTGACGGCGACCATTTTTTCGCTGCTTGGCTTCGTCAACGCCGTGTTTGCACGCAACTTTGACGATATCTCGATCATCCCGACGTTCGTGCTGACGCCGCTGACCTACCTGGGTGGGGTGTTCTATTCGATCAACCTGCTGCCGCCGTTCTGGCAGACCGTGTCGCTGGCCAACCCGGTGCTGCACATGGTCAACTCGTTCCGCTACGGCATCCTAGGGGTGTCGGATATCAGCATTGGTACGGCGATCACCTTCATGCTGGTCGCCACCGCAGTGCTCTACGCGCTGTGCGTCCGCCTGCTGGTCAGTGGCCGCGGCATGCGCGCCTGAGACCCTGTGCTTGCGCCGGCGCCATTGCCGGCCAATCCACCAGCGCCAGTACAGAAGGGTGGTGAACCAGGCGATGATGCCCAGCACCACACCACACACTACCGAGCCCAGCAGGAACGGCTGCCAGAGCGTTGCCAGCTGGCCGGTGATCCATTCGAAGGTAAGGTCTTCGGGCAGGCTGCGCGGCGGCGTGCCCAGCAACCAGGCGCCGGTCATGTAGGTGACGAAGAACACGGGCGGCATGGTCAGCGGGTTGGTCAGCCACACCAGGCTGACGGCGATCGGCAGGTTGCCACGCACCGGTATCGCCAGCGCTGCCGCCAGCAGCATCTGCATGGGGACGGGAATCAACGCCGCGAACAGGCCCACACCCATGGCCCGGGCCACCGAGTGGCGGTTCAGGTGCCAGAGATTCGGGTCGTGCAGCAACTTGCCGAAAAAGCGTAAGGACTTGTGTTCCCGAATGCTGGTCGGGTCCGGCATGTAGCGTTTGAAAAGGCGGCGCGGCATGTAGGCTCCCCGAGCGGTCATCGGGGAAGTATGCCTTGATTCCATCTCAGCCTCGTTCAGAGTTTGTGACAATTGTTGAGCGAGCCTTGGCGTCATTTCGTCTATGCCTGAGGGGTAACTGCGTTTCTGGAGCTCTAACTCATGCGCACAGGGATGTTTGCGCTGGCGCTCGGGCTGTTGTGCCTGGGCGTTCTCCCCGAGTTGCCATCGGTCGGGTGGCTGTGGCTGCTGTTCGGCGGCGGCCTGGTTTGCCTGGGCACACGGCTGTGGCCGCTGGGCTGCTGCGTGCTGGGTATGTGCTGGGCTTGCTGGTCGGCGCAGCAGGCACTGGATGATCGCCTGGCCCCAGGCCTGGATGGCCGAACGCTGTGGCTGGAGGGCAGGGTGGTCGGCTTGCCGGCCCATACGCTGAGTGGTGTGCGCTTTGAGTTGGAGCAACCTCGCTCGCGCCGCGCTGCGTTGCCCCAGCGCCTGCAATTGCACTGGTTCGATGGCCCGCCGGTGCGGGCTGGCGAGCGCTGGCGCCTGGCCGCTACCTTGCAGCGCCCGGCCGGGCTGCTCAACCCGCATGGTCCGGACCGGGAGGCGCAGTTGTTGGCCAGGCGTATCGGCGCCACTGGTACGGTCAAGGCGGGCCATGTGCTGGACGCCGCGCAGCCGGGTTGGCGTGACGCACTGCGCCAGCGCTTGTTGAGCGTCGCCGCGCATGGCCGGGAAGCGGCCCTTGTCGCATTGGTGCTCGGCGATGGCGCCGGCCTGGCCCGTGAGGACTGGCAAGCGCTGCAGGCCACGGGCACGGTACACCTGTTGGTGATCTCGGGGCAGCACATCGGCCTGGTCGCCGGCCTGCTTTACGCCTTGGTCGCCGGCCTGGCGCGCTGGGGCCTGTGGCCACGGGCGCTACCCTGGTTGCCGTGTGCGTGCGGCCTGGCACTGGGCGCGGCGCTGGCCTATGGCTGGCTGGCCGGTGCGGGGGTGCCGGTGCAGCGCGCCTGCCTGATGCTGGCGGTGGTTCTGCTCTGGCGCCTGCGCTTTCGCCATCTTGGGGCGCTGTTCCCTTTGCTGCTGGCCCTCATCGGGGTGCTGGTCGCCGAGCCGCTGGCGCCGCTGCTGCCAGGGTTCTGGCTGTCGTTTGCGGCGGTGGCGACCCTGGTCTACTGCTTCAGCTCACGTCTGGGCCGCTGGCGGCCCTGGCAAGGATGGACCCGCGCCCAGTGGGTGATCGCCATCGGCTTGCTGCCGGTACTGATCGCCACCGGTTTGCCAGTCAGCCTGAGTGCGCCACTGGCCAACTTGCTGGCAGTGCCCTGGGTCAGCCTTGCGGTATTGCCCTTGGCGCTGCTTGGAACGTTGCTGCTGCCCTTGGCAGGGGTTGGTGAAGGCCTGTTGTGGTTGGCGGGTGGGCTGCTGGATGTCTTGTTCCGGTTGCTGGCTTGGGTGGCGGACTGGCGCCCGGCGTGGATACCGCCTGCTTTGCCGGTCTGGGCCTGGCTGATGGTCTGTTTGGGGGCGTTGCTGGTGCTGCTGCCGTCCGGTGTGCCCCTGCGCAGCCTGGGCGGGGCGATGCTGCTGGCGTTGTGGGTGCCCAGGGAGGCTGTGCCGCAGGGGCAGGTGGAGGTCTGGCAGCTGGATGTCGGGCAGGGCTTGGCGGTACTGCTGCGCACGCAAAACCATAGCCTGCTTTACGACGCCGGCCCGGCGCGGGGCGAGAGCGATCTGGGTGAGCGGGTGGTGTTGCCGACCCTGCACAAGTTGGGCGTAAAGCGCCTGGACATCATGCTGATCAGCCATGCCCATGCCGACCATGCAGGTGGCGCGCCGGCTGTCTACCGTGGGTTGCCGGTGTTGCGTGTGCTGGGCGGCGAAGTGTTGGAGGACCTTGCACTGCAGCCTTGTGCCAGTGATGAGCAGTGGGAATGGGATGGCGTGCGCTTTTCGCTGTGGCATTGGGCCCAAGGGCAGAGCAGCAACGACCGCTCTTGCGTGTTGCTGGTCGAGGCGCAGGGGGAGCGGCTGCTGTTGGCAGGCGATATGGAGGCGGGCGCCGAGCGCGCGTGGTTGGCGGCCCACGCGACGCCACGTATCGATTGGTTGCAATCACCGCACCATGGCAGCCGCAGTTCCTCGACAGAGGCATTCATCCGCGCTACGGCGCCGCGCGGCGTGCTGATTTCACGGGGGCGCAACAACGGTTTTGGGCATCCGCATGTGCAGGTGGTCGAGCGCTATCGGCGGCATGGGATGGCCATTCACGATACGGCGGTGGAGGGGGCGTTGCGGTTGCTGCTGGGCAACCATGGCGAAGTGGAAGGGGTGCGGGCGCAAAAGCGCTTTTGGCGGGGCAGCGCGCCGTGATGGTTGATGAGCCTGCCCTGGGTATAGCCACACAATTCCCTTACCTTCGGCAGATGAGCCCCCCGCGCGCCTATGTTAGAGTGGCGGCCTTTTTCCGAGGGGGCGTTTACTGTGTGGGAATTGGTCAAGTCCGGTGGTTGGATGATGCTGCCGATCATTCTGAGCTCCATCGCTGCCATGGCTATCGTCGTCGAGCGCCTGTGGACCCTGCGCGCCAGCCGCGTTACCCCGCCGCACCTGCTGGGCCAGGTGTGGATGTGGATCAAGGACAAGCAGCTCACCAGTGACAAGCTCAAGGCCCTGCGCGCCGATTCGCCGCTGGGTGAAATCCTCGCTGCGGGCCTGGCCAACTCGCGCCATGGCCGTGAAATCATGAAAGAGTGCATCGAGGAGTCTGCCTCGCGGGTCATTCATGAACTGGAGCGCTACATCAGCACCCTCGGTACCATCGCCGCGATGGCCCCGCTGCTCGGCCTGCTGGGTACCGTGCTGGGCATGATCGATATCTTCAGCGCCTTCATGGGGTCGCAGATGACCGCCAATGCGGCGGTGCTGGCCAGTGGTATCTCCAAGGCCCTTGTCACTACGGCAGCCGGCCTGATGGTCGGCATCCCGGCAGTGTTCTTCCACCGCTTCCTGTTGCGCCGCATCGACGAACTGGTGGTGGGCATGGAGCAGGAGGCGATCAAGCTGGTGGAGGTCATCCAGGGCGACCGCGAAGTCGAAGTGGCCGGAGGCAAGGCGTGAAGTTCCGGCGCAATCGCCAGCGGGAGAACGTCGACATCAACCTGGCGTCGTTGATCGACGTGGTGTTTGTCCTGCTGCTGTTCTTCGTGGTCACCACCACCTTTACCCGTGAGACCCAGCTGCGTGTGGAGCTGCCCGAGGCCGTCAGCGCCGAACAGCCCGTCGCAGACCCGGAAAAGCTGGTGGAGGTCACCATCAGTGCAGACGGCGTGTATTCGGTGAACAATCACCTGTTGCCCAAGAGCGACCTGGCGACCCTGACCGAGGCGATCCAGCGCGAATCGGGCGGTGACAACACGCTGCCGCTGGCCATCAGTGCCGACGGCAAGACCCCGCACCAGGCCGTGATCACTGCGATGGATGCCGCCGGCAAGCTCGGTTTCAGCCAGCTGCGCATGACCACCGTCGAGGCCGCCCAGGGGACACCTTGATGGCGCTCGCTGACCGTCTGCTAGCCGCCTGGTACGCCGGGCACCCGGCCCTTGCCCTGCTGCGCCCGCTCGAGGCGCTTTACCGGCGGGTAGTGACGCGCAAGCGCGCACGGTTTCTCAGTGGCGAAAGCGCCAGCTACCGCGCCCCGGTACCGGTCATCGTGGTGGGCAACATCACCATTGGTGGCACCGGCAAGACGCCGATGATCCTCTGGTTGATCGAGCATTGCCGGCGCCAGGGGCTGAAGGTGGGGGTGGTCAGCCGCGGCTACGGTGCAGAACCGCCTCGCCTGCCCTGGCGTGTCGAAGCCTCGCAGAGTGCCGAGCAGGCCGGCGATGAACCGTTGCTGATCGTTCAGCGCACGGGTGTGCCGCTGATGATCGACCCCGACCGCTCCCGCGCCGTGCAGGCATTGCTGGCCAGCGAGCCGTTGGACCTGATCCTGTGTGACGACGGTATGCAGCACTACCGCCTGGCACGCGACCTGGAACTGGTGCTCATCGACGCTGCGCGTGGCCTGGGCAATGGCCGCTGCTTACCGGCCGGGCCCCTGCGCGAGCCTGCCGAGCGCCTGCAAGAGGCTGATGCGGTGCTGTTCAACGGCGCCAGCGCCGACCGCCCAGAGGGCTTCGCCTTTCGTCTGCAACCCAGTGCGCTGGTCAACCTGCGCAGTGGCGAGCGCCGCGCGCTCGACTTCTTCCCGGCGGGCCAGCGCCTGCATGCGGTAGCCGGTATCGGCAACCCGCAACGTTTCTTCAATACCCTGCTGGGGCTAAACTGGCAGCCGGTGCCGCATCCGTTCGCCGACCACGCCCAGTTCAGCGCTCAGAGCCTGGCTTTCAGCCCGCAGCTGCCGTTGGTGATGACCGAGAAGGATGCGGTGAAGTGCCGCGCCTTCGCTGCCGATGACTGGTGGTACCTGGCCGTGGAGGCCCTGCCTACGCCGGCCTTCTGCGACTGGTTCGACAGCCAGCTGCAACGCTTGCTGCCTGGGCATCGAACGCCCTGAGCCCGTTTTTCAATTTCCGGCCATCTGGCCTCAAGGACGCTTCCATGGACACCAAACTGCTCGACATCCTGGCCTGCCCGATCACCAAGGGCCCGCTCAAGCTCAGCGCTGACAAGACCGAGCTGATCAGCAAGGGCGCAGGCCTGGCCTATCCGATTCGCGATGGCATCCCGGTGATGCTGGAAAGCGAGGCGCGTACCCTGACCGACGACGAGCGTCTGGACAAATGAGCTTGAACTTCACCGTGGTCATTCCCGCCCGTCTGCGCTCGACGCGCCTGCCGGGCAAGCCGTTGCTGCTGATCGCCGGCAAGCCGATGGTTCAGCATGTCTGGGAGCAGGCGCGCAAGAGCGGTGCCGGCCGTGTGGTCATCGCCACCGACGACGCCGGTATCGTCGAGGCTTGTCAGGCCTTTGGCGCTGAAGTGCTGATGACCCGCGCCGACCATGAGTCGGGTACCGACCGCCTGGCTGAAGTGGCCGCGCAGCTTGGCCTGCCTGCCGACGCCATCGTGGTCAACGTCCAGGGTGACGAGCCGCTTATTCCGCCGGTGATCATCGATCAGGTCGCTGCCAACCTGGCGGCGCATCCGGAGGCAGGTATTGCGACCCTGGCCGAGCCGATCCATGACCCTGAAACCGTGTTCAACCCCAATGCGGTCAAGGTGGTCAGCGACAAGAACGGCCTGGCCTTGAGCTTCAGCCGTGCGCCGCTGCCGTGGGCGCGTGACGCTTTCGCCAAGGACCGCGATCAACTGCCGCAGGGCGTGCCCTACCGTCGCCATATCGGCATGTACGCCTACCGCGTCGGTTTCCTTCAGGACTTCGTCAGCTGGGGCCCGTGCTGGCTCGAGCAGACCGAGGCGCTTGAGCAGCTGCGTGCGCTGTGGCATGGCGTGCGTATTCACGTGGCGGACGCCATCGAGGCGCCAGCAGTGGGTGTCGATACTGCACAAGACCTCGAGCGCGTTCGGCGCTTGCTGGAGGCCTGATGCGCGTCCTGTTCGTTTGCCTGGGCAATATCTGCCGGTCGCCCACCGCCGAAGGTGTGCTGCGTCATCAGTTGCAGGCCGCAGGCCTGGCTGGGCAGGTTCACGTGGCCTCTGCCGGTACCGGTGACTGGCACGTGGGCAAGGGGCCTGACAGCCGCACCTGCAAGGCCGCCCTGGCGCGGGGCTATGACCTGTCGCGACAGCGTGCCCAGCAAGTCAAGGCTGAGCACTTTGCCGAGTACGACCTGATTCTGGCCATGGATGAAAGCAACCTGGGCCACCTGCGCGCCATGCGTCCGTACAATGCGACTGGCGAGCTGGACCTGTTCCTGCGCCGCTATGAGGCGGCTGTGGATGAAGTGCCGGACCCTTACTACGGCGGTGCAGAGGGCTTCGAGCAGGTGCTGGACCTGATCGAGGCGGCCTGCCGTGAGCTGGTTGTCGAAATCAAGGGGCGGTTATGACGGCGCACTGGCAGGAGCAGGTTTCGCTCAAGCCTTACAACACCTTCGGCATCGATGTTAAAGCCCGCTACTTCGCCCAGGTACATACCGACGATGAGGTGCGCGAGGCCCTGGCGCAAGCGCGCCAGCGAGGGCTTGCGGTGATGGTGATCGGCGGCGGCAGCAACGTGCTGCTGACCCGTGATGTCGACGCGCTGGTGCTGCACATGGCCAGCCGTGGCCGCCACGTCCTTGGCGATGACGCGGGGTGTGTGCTGGTGGAGGCCGAGGCGGGTGAGCCCTGGCATCCCTTCGTGCAATGGTCGTTGCAGCAAGGCCTTTGTGGCCTTGAAAACCTCAGCCTTATCCCGGGCACGGTGGGCGCGGCGCCAATGCAGAATGTGGGTGCCTATGGGGTAGAGATCAAGGATGTGTTCGCCGGTTTGACGGCACTGGACCGGCAGACGGGCGAGCTGCGTGACTTCGGGCTTGAGGAATGCGCCTTCGGTTACCGCGACAGCCTGTTCAAGCGTAACCCTGGGCGTTGGTTGATCCTGCGGGTGCGTTTTGCCCTGAGCCACCGGCTGCAGGCCCATCTGGATTACGGCCCGGTGCGTCAGCGTCTGGCCGAGCAGGGCGTGCAGGAGCCGACGGCGCAGGCGATCAGCGACGCTATTTGCAGCATTCGCCGCGAGAAGCTGCCCGACCCGGCAGAGTTGGGCAATGCCGGCAGCTTTTTCAAGAACCCGGTCGTTGCCGTCGAACAGGTGGCGCGCATCCGCGCTGAGTTTCCAGGTGTGGTGGCTTATCCCCAGGCTGACGGGCAGGTGAAGCTGGCCGCAGGCTGGTTGATCGAGCAGGCCGGCTGGAAGGGTTATCGGGATGGCGATGCCGGCGTACACCGCTTGCAGTCGCTGGTGCTGGTCAATTATGGCCAGGCGAGCGGGGCGCAGTTGCATGGCCTGGCGCAGCGCATCCAGGCGGATATCCTGGCGCGGTTCGGGGTTGAGCTGGAGATGGAGCCCAACCTGTACTGAGGCCGGTGCAGGCACGACAAACGGCCAAGAAAAAGCCCCGCCAGTTCACACTGGCGGGGCTTTTTCATTCAGCCGTGGCTATCAACCGTGATGAGGCTTGTGCTCATCGGCGGTCTCCAGCGCTGGCGTGCCAGCAGCGGCCGCTTCCTGCGCAGCCTTGGCTGCCGCTTCGGCCTCACGCTTGCGACGACGCACTTCGCGTGGGTCGTTAGGGGCGCGGCCGTTAGGCAGCATGACGGTGGCCGCTTCGACCGCTGCCGGTGCTTCTACCGGGGCAGGCTCGGCGACTACAGGTGCTGCTTCAACTACGGTTGCTACAGGCTCGGCAGCCACTTCTGGCTGGGTTTCGACGACAGCAGAAGGCAGCTCGGCAGCCGGCGCTTGTTCAGCGGCGACCTGGGCTTTCTCTGCTTCACCTGCTTCGATGGCCGGTGCTTCGACAGGTGCCTCTACAGGCGCCTCGGCAACCACTACCGGCTCGACCGCAGGGGCCTGTTCGACTACCGGCTCAGGCGCAACTTCAACCACAGGCTCGGCACTGGCTTGGACCACGGCGACCGGCTCGCTGAGCGGCTGCTCGACCACCGGTGCAATGGCGACTTCCTCGGCCTTGGCGACGGCTTCGACCTGCTCGGCCGGCTGAGCGACTTCGCTGTTGTCGGTGGTCGCGGCTTCGGCACTGGCGCGTTCAGCCTGCTGGTTGGCTTGCGCTTCGGCGTCGGCACTGATGTTGCTGCTGGCGACAGCGGCGGTGACGGCCAGACCGGCAGCCAGTTCGGCACCCAGCTCGGTGGCCTGGTGCTGTTGCGGTTGCTCGTCGCTGCCTTCTTCCTCGCTGCCTTCGATCAGCTCGCCATTGGCGTTGCGCTGGCGCTCACGACGGTTGCTGCGGCGACGCTGGCCGCGGGAGCGGCGGCGCGGACGCTCGTCATCGGAACCTTCCTGCTCGTCCTGTTGCAGCTCCTCGTTCGGCAGTTGCTCATCGGCGAGCTCCGCAGCCTGCTCAGTTTCACGTGGCTGGCGCTCTTCGCGTGGCGGGCGTGGCTGACGTTCTTCACGCGGTGCGCGTTCTTCGCGAGGTGCACGCTCTTCACGTGGAGCGCGTTCTTCACGTGGAGCGCGTTCTTCACGAGGCGCACGCTCTTCACGAGGCGCACGTTCTTCGCGAGGTGCGCGCTCTTCACGTGGAGCGCGTTCTTCGCGTGGAGCACGCTCCTCACGTGGCTGGCGCTCTTCACGAGCGGCCGGTGCTGCATCCAGAGGCTCACGCAGTTCGCGGACGCGCTCTTCGCGGTTGCCGCGGCGGTCTTCGCGTGGCTGGCGAGGTGCGCGTTCTTCACGAGGGGCACGTTCTTCACGAGGTGCGCGCTCTTCACGAGGGGCACGTTCTTCACGAGGTGCGCGCTCTTCACGCGGCTGGCGCTCTTCACGCGGCGCACGCTCGGCGCGTTCTTCACGAGGTTTGCGCTCTTCGTCACGGCGGCCGTTGCGGTTGCGGCTCTGCTGGCGGCCGTTGCGACGCTCCTCGTTACGCTGAGTGCGCTCGGTGGCAGGCTTCTCGGCGGCGACCACCGGGGCGGCGGCAGGCTCTTCCTTGCCGGCGAACAGGCTGACCAGCGACTTCACCAGGCCTTTGAACAGGCTTGGCTCCGGTACGCTGGGTGCCGGGGCTGCCGGTGCGGCAGGCTGCTGTTCTTCGACAGCGCTCGGTACCGGAGCGTTGGCGCGGGCCGGTGCAGTCTTGACCGCTGCTTCCTGGCGCACCAGGGTGCGCGTGGCGGTCGGCTGCGGCGCTTCTTCGGTTTCGGTGGCGGCGATTTCGTAGCTGGACTGGTTGTTCAGCACTTCCGGGTTGTCGTCGCGCAGGCGCTGGACTTCGAAGTGCGGGGTTTCCAGGTGGTCGTTCGGCAGAATGATGATGCGGGCACGGGTGCGCAGTTCGATCTTGGTGATCGAGTTGCGCTTCTCGTTGAGCAGGAAGGCGGCCACCGGAATCGGTACCTGGGCGCGTACTTCGGCAGTACGGTCCTTCAGGGCTTCTTCTTCGATCAGGCGCAGGATGGCCAGGGACAGCGACTCGACATCACGGATGATGCCGGTGCCGGAGCAGCGCGGGCAGACGATGCCGCTGCTTTCGCCCAGCGACGGGCGCAGGCGCTGACGGGACATTTCCAGCAGGCCGAAGCGCGAGATGCGGCCGACCTGCACGCGGGCGCGGTCTGCCTCGAGGGCTTCGCGTACACGCTCTTCGACGGCGCGCTGGTTTTTCGCCGGCGTCATGTCGATGAAGTCGATGACGATCAGGCCGCCGATGTCACGCAGGCGCAGCTGGCGGGCGATTTCCTCGGCCGCTTCCAGGTTGGTCTGCAGGGCGGTTTCCTCGATGTCGCTGCCCTTGGTGGCGCGCGCCGAGTTGATGTCGATGGAAACCAGGGCCTCGGTCGGGTCGATCACGATCGAGCCGCCCGATGGCAGGTCGACGACGCGCTGGAAGGCGGTTTCGATCTGGCTTTCGATCTGGAAGCGGTTGAACAGCGGCACGCTGTCTTCGTACAGCTTGACCTTGCTGGCGTACTGCGGCATCACCTGGCGGATGAAGGTCAGGGCTTCTTCCTGGGCATCGATGCTGTCGATCAGCACTTCGCCGATGTCCTGGCGCAGGTAGTCGCGGATGGCGCGGATGATGACGTTGCTTTCCTGGTAGATCAGGAAGGGCGCAGCGCGATCCAGGGATGCTTCCTTGATGGCGGTCCACAGCTGCAGCAGGTAATCGAGGTCCCACTGCATTTCTTCGCTGCTGCGGCCAAGGCCAGCGGTGCGCACGATCAGGCCCATGTCGCCTGGCACGGTCAGGCCGTTGAGGGCTTCACGCAGTTCGTTGCGCTCTTCGCCTTCGATGCGGCGGGAGATGCCGCCAGCGCGTGGGTTGTTGGGCATCAGCACCAGGTAGCGACCTGCCAGGCTGATGAAGGTGGTCAGGGCGGCGCCTTTGTTGCCGCGCTCTTCCTTCTCGACCTGGACGATGACTTCCTGGCCTTCGCTCAGGACATCCTTGATGTTGACGCGGCCTTCAGGGGCTTTCTTGAAGTACTCGCGGGAGATTTCCTTCAGCGGCAGGAAGCCGTGACGTTCGGAGCCGAAGTCGACGAAGGCGGCTTCGAGGCTGGGCTCGATCCGGGTGATCTTGCCTTTGTAGATGTTGGCCTTTTTCTGCTCACGCGCGCCGGACTCGATGTCCAGGTCGTAGAGACGTTGGCCGTCCACCAGGGCTACACGCAACTCTTCGGGTTGAGTTGCGTTAATCAGCATTCTTTTCATGTTGTACCGTCGGTTTCCGGGCTGCCGGAAACGGCGTTCGGCACACACGACTTCTCATGGTCGGTGCCAAGGTGCGCAAAGGGTGGCCGGGCCACCCCCGTGTCGAGCAACGTTCGGCACCAGCCGGTTTCCCAGCCTGCCGTTGTCGCGACGACGCGTCCTGTTTGCTGCGGTGCCAAGAGGCCCCTGCGGTATCTGCAGAGATATCCGAATCGATATCCGAATCAACCCAGCAGGCCTCGTGCACTCAGTCAGGAGGAGGAATCAACCGTCAGCCGTGGACGCCCATGGGGCATCTGTTCAGGACCTTATCCGCTCGCCGGCCATTCACTGGGCCGGTGGCCGGACGCGGTGCTACACGGTCCGAGGGCTGTGCATCTCCACCCTGCACGTATCCCTGATAATTCGGGTGCTGCCGCGCGCTGAATCCGCAACGGGTTGCATTTTTCGCCAGCGCAGTTTCCGCGCTGACGCCATTCATGTCCAAGGCAGGTATTTCCGAAGCATTCGCCGTGCGTTGCGTGCAAGCGTCGGGGCGGGCAGAGGTGCAGCGAAAAGAAGCGGGTAAGCAGGTGAAACACCGCACTTGTCGTTTTTTTTCGGTCTTCTCTACACAGCGCTGGTGGCGATTCCAGGCAATTCGGTAAACTGGCGAAAACCCCGTAGGACGGCCTCGCGTCCTGCAGAATTGCGTTGGTCAGGGACCGGCCAAGGGCCTGGTTCCGCTGGCCTGCCGCTTTTGGCGGCGTTCGCGACTATAGCAGTAATGATTAAGTGCTTCAATTCCATAAAAAATTGTTATGATCCCTTGATGACGACCAATACCCCTCCGACTTCCGGCGTTCAGCTGATCGAAGTCGCGCCGGAGCTTGCCGGCCAACGCATCGACAATTTCCTCATCACGGCGCTCAAGGGTGTACCCAGAACGCTGGTCTACCGCATCCTGCGCAAAGGCGAGGTTCGGGTCAACAAGGGCCGTGTCAAGCCTGAGTACAAGATCCAGGCGGGTGACATCGTCCGTGTGCCCCCTGTGCGCCTCCCCGAGCGTGACGAGCCGGCCCCGGTTGCCCAGGGGCTGCTGCAGCGCCTGGAAGCTGCCATCGTCTACGAGGACAAGGCGCTGATCGTGATGAACAAGCCGGCCGGTATCGCCGTGCATGGCGGCAGTGGCCTGAGCTTCGGTGTGATCGAGGCGCTGCGCCAGTTGCGCCCCGATGCCAAGGAGCTGGAGCTGGTGCACCGCCTGGACCGCGACACCTCGGGCCTGCTGATGATTGCCAAGAAGCGCAGCATGCTGCGCCACCTGCATGCCGCGCTGCGTGGCGATGGGGTCGACAAGCGCTACATGGCGCTGGTGCGTGGCCACTGGCCTACCTCGAAGAAGCAGGTCAATGCTCCGTTGCTCAAGAGCAACCTGCGTTCGGGCGAGCGTATGGTCGAGGTGAACGAGGAGGGCAAGGAGGCGCTCACCCTGTTCCGTGTGCTTCGCCGTTTCGGCGAGTTCGCCACCATTGTCGAGGCGCGCCCCATCACGGGGCGTACCCATCAGATTCGCGTACATACTCTGCACGCTGGCCACATGATCGCTGGTGACAGCAAGTACGGCGACGAGGATTTCAGTCGCGAAATTCGTGACTTGGGAGGCAAGCGCCTGTTCCTGCACGCCTATGCGCTCACGGTGCCGCTGCCTGATGGTGGTGAGCTCAAGCTCGAAGCGCCTGTGGACGAAGTCTGGGCGAAAACCGTGGAGCGTCTGGGGGCGTCCTGATTCATGAAAAAGTCTTACGAGTTGCTGATCTTCGACTGGGACGGCACCTTGGCCGACTCGATCGGGCGGATCGTCGAGGCGATGAATGCCGCCGCCGAGCGCGCCGGTGAGGCGCCAAGCCCGGAGGAGGCGGTCAAGGGCATCATCGGCCTGGCGCTTGGTGAAGCCATTTCAACCCTCTATCCGCACCTCGATCCTGTGCAGGTCGAAACCTTCCGTCAGCACTATGCCGACATCTATACGGCGCTTGATCAGCAGCCTTCTCCGTTGTTCGAGGGGGTGGTCGAGTCGCTGGATGCCTTCCGGGTCGAGGGTTATCGCCTGGCTGTGGCGACCGGCAAGGCGCGTCGTGGTCTGGACCGGGTGCTCAAGGCCAATGGCTGGGAGCGGTTTTTCGACATCACCCGCGCCGCTGATGAGACCCGTGGCAAGCCGCACCCGCTGATGCTCGAGGAAATTCTAGGGCATTGCGGTGTCGAACCTGGGCGGGCGCTGATGGTCGGAGATTCGGCATTCGATCTGCTGATGGCCAATAACGCCGGTATGCATTCTGTGGCCGTGGGCTATGGTGCCATGTCGCTGCAGGCGTTGGCCGAGTTCGGTCCGCAAGTGTGCATCGATCACTTTTCCCAGCTGCGCGAGTGGCTGGCAGGTTCTGCGCAAATCCAATTCCAAGGTAGGTGAGCATGGTTGACGAGTGGAAAGCACCCGGTTCCGAGACTGAAGAAGAGCGCCTGGCGCGCGAAGACCGTCAAGAGGATGAGCGTGTAGAGCGCAAAAGCTGGAAGCTGCTGGAGAAGACCCTGCTGGCCGGTGTCCAGGAGCAGCGCAGGGCGCGTCGCTGGGGGATCTTCTTCAAGCTGCTGACCTTCGTCTACCTCTTCGGCGTATTGGCCCTGTTCCTGCCTTGGACGGATATGGACAAGGCCGCTTCGCGCAGCACCAGCCATACCGCATTGGTGGAAGTGCGCGGGGTGATCGCCGATCAGGAAGCTGCCAGTGCCGACAATCTGGTCAAGAGCCTGCGCGAGGCGTTCAAGGATCCAAAGACCAAGGCCGTGGTCATGCGTATCAATAGCCCCGGAGGCAGCCCGGTCCAGGCAGGTTATGTCTATGACGAGATTCGCCGGCTGCGCGGTGAGTATCCGGACATCAAGCTGTACGCGGTAATCGCTGACCTGGGTGCGTCGGGTGCCTATTACATTGCCAGTGCGGCGGACGAGATCTATGCCGACAAGGCTAGCCTGGTGGGGTCCATTGGTGTGACGGCGGCCGGGTATGGCTTTGTGGGGTCGATGGAGAAGCTTGGTGTGGAACGGCGCACGTATACCGCCGGTGAGCACAAGGCCTTCCTGGATCCGTTCTCGCCGGAGAAGCCTGAAGAGCGGGCGTTCTGGCAGGGCGTGCTGAATACCACCCATCAGCAGTTCATTGCCATGGTCAAGCAGGGCAGGGGTGATCGCCTGAAAGACAAGGAGCACCCTGAGCTGTTCAGTGGCCTGGTGTGGTCGGGTGAGCAGGCCAAGGCGCTGGGGCTTGTCGATGGCCTGGGCAGTGCGAGCTATGTGGCGCGTGAGATCGTGGGGGAGAAGGAGCTGGTCGACTTCACGGTCGAGGAGTCACCGTTCGATCGCTTCTCCAAGCGCATTGGTGCCAGCGTGGCGGAGAAGTTGGCCATGTACATGGGCTTCCAGGGGCCTGCCTTGCGCTGAGTGCCTGCCTGGCCCCATCGCCGGCAATTGCTGCATAAGGCTTGCGGGTGATGGGGCGCAAGACCGCCTCTGGTGGTCTCAGGGCACTGTCACGCCTTCCGTGCTCAGCATATCCACCAGCCGGATCAACGGCAGCCCGATCAGGCTGGTGGCATCGCACCCGTGGGTGCTCTTGAACAAGCTCACACCCAGCCCCTCGGCCTTGAAGCTGCCTGCGCAATCGAGCGGCTGCTCGGCCGTCACGTAGCGCTCCACGCGCTCCCGGTCCAGTTCCCGCATCGTTACGGTAAACGGCACGCAATCGACCTGGCATTGCCCTGTGGCGGTGTTCAGCAGTGCCACCCCGGTCAGGAAGGTGACGTGCTGTCCGCTGGCCTCCAGCAATTGCTCGCAGGCGCGCTCGAAACTGTGCGGCTTGCCCAGGATCTGCTCGCCCAGTACCGCGACCTGGTCGGAGCCGATGATCAGGTGCTGCGGGTGGCTGCCGGCCAGTGCCTCGGCCTTCTGCCTGGCCAGGCGTCGCACCAGCTCTGTGGCGGGCTCGTCAGCGAGCCGCCGCTCGTCAAGGTCGGGGCTTGCCCAGGTGAAGGGCAGGCGCAGGCGCGCGAGCAGTTCGCGCCGGTAAGGGGAGCTGGAAGCCAGCAACAAAGGCAGCATGGTAGACTCCTGATCAGTTGATCCCGATTCTAACATGCAACATACCGCCGAATTTCCTTTGACAGGTGCAGGGGGCATCCCTAGAATGCTGCGCCTATGTTGAATGACCCGATTCCACCTCACGTTGACCCGCGCAAATTAGCCGATCGTGGCGTAACCCTTAACGGTTCGCTGCAACTCGCTGATTTGGAAAGACTCTGCGACCCGCTTTCCGACAATGTCGGTACGGTGCAGGCGAAGTTCGATTTTGAACGAGATGAACAGCACGTGGTGGTTATCCACAGCGAGCTGGATGTCGAAGTCAAAATGGTTTGCCAGCGTTGTCTTGAGCTGGTCACCCTGCCGATTCACAGCGAATGCACTTACGCTGTGGTGAAGGAGGGTGCGAATACCCAGTCGTTGCCGAAAGGCTATGACGTGCTGGAACTGGGCGAAGATCCTTTGGATCTGCAGGCCTTGATCGAGGAGGAGCTTCTGCTCGCCTTGCCCATCGTGCCTGCTCATCATCCGGAAGAATGCCAGCAGCCGGCGGGCGCAGACGAGCCCGAATCGAGCAAGGACGAGGTATCGCGGTCCAACCCGTTCAGTGTTTTGGCGCAGTTAAAGCGTGACCCAAACGTTTAGGAGTTAATCAATTATGGCTGTTCAGCAGAACAAAAAATCCCGCTCTGCCCGTGACATGCGCCGTTCGCACGACGCTCTGTCGGAAAACGCGCTGTCGGTAGAAAAGACCACCGGTGAAGTACACCTGCGTCACCACGTATCGCCAGAAGGCGTATACCGTGGTCGTAAAGTGATCGACAAGGGCGCTGACGAGTAATCCTTGTCTGCTCAGATCATCGCGATCGACGCAATGGGCGGGGACTTCGGTCCCCGCAGCATTGTCCAGGCTAGCATAGCCTGCCTTTCGGCTACCCCCTCGCTGCACCTGACCCTCGTCGGTCAACCATCCCTCCTAGAAGATCTTGTCAGTGGCCTTGCGGCTGCGGATCGTGCGCGCCTGCAGATTGTCGCTGCCAGTGAGGTGATCGGTATGGACGAGCGGCCATCCCAGGCGCTGCGCGGCAAGCCGGACTCGTCGATGCGCATCGCCCTTGAACTGGTGCGTGATGGCAAGGCCCAGGCCTGCGTCAGTGCCGGCAATACCGGCGCGCTGATGGCGTTGTCGCGCTTGGTGCTCAAGACGCTGCCGGGTATCGATCGGCCTGCCATGGTCGCGGCTATCCCGACTCAGGCGGGGTACTGCCAGTTGCTCGACCTGGGTGCCAATGTCGACTGCAGTGCCGAAAACCTCTACCAGTTCGCTGTAATGGGCTCGGTGGCCGCACAGGCCTTGGGTGTCCAGCGCCCGCGGGTGGCACTGTTGAATATCGGCACCGAGGACATCAAGGGCAATCAGCAGGTCAAGCTGGCTGCCACGCTGTTGCAGAACGCTCGCGGCCTCAATTATGTCGGCTTCGTCGAGGGTGATGGCCTTTATCGGGGGGAGGCGGACGTGGTGGTGTGCGACGGCTTTGTCGGCAATATCCTGCTCAAGTCCAGCGAGGGCCTGGCGACGATGATCGCTGCGCGCATCGAAAAACTGTTCAAGGGTGGCCCGTTGTCACGTGTTGCCGGGGCCGTCGCGATGCCGCTGCTCAAGCGTCTGCAGGCCGACCTGGCGCCGGCGCGGCATAATGGGGCAAGTTTTCTGGGGCTGCAGGGTATCGTCATCAAGAGCCATGGCTCGGCCGGCGTGCAGGGCTTTCAAAGCGCCATCCAGCGTGCGCTGATCGAGATCCAGGAAAACCTCCCGCAGCGCTTGCACGGGCGCCTTGAAGACCTGTTGCCTTAGGCATTTCGCCGATGAAGTGCTTAAATGTGACCGCTTGGTCCGCGTTTCCATCCAAGTTTTCAGTTTCCGCGTCTAGTCTTTGGCTCGGCGCACCCTATCCGACGACAAGATCATAAGGGCTTGTTCAATGTCTGCATCCCTCGCATTCGTCTTCCCCGGTCAAGGTTCCCAGTCGCTGGGCATGCTCAAAGAACTGGGCGCTGAAAAGCCGGTGATCGTTGAGACCTTCAAGGAAGCCTCCGAGGCTCTGGGTTACGACCTGTGGGAGCTGGTCCAGGAAGGCCCGGAAGAGCAACTCAATCAAACCGACAAGACCCAACCGGCCATCCTCACTGCCTCCATCGCTCTGTGGCGCCTGTGGCTGGAGGAGGGTGGCGCGCAGCCGGCCTTCGTGTCGGGCCACAGCCTGGGCGAGTACAGCGCTCTGGTCGCTGCTGGCAGCCTGTCGCTCAAAGACGCGGTCAAGCTGGTCAAGCGCCGTGGCGAACTGATGCAGGAAGCCGTGCCGGCCGGTCATGGCGCCATGGCCGCCATCCTCGGCCTGGGCGACGATGATGTGAAGGCCATTTGCGCCGAAGCGGCCGAAGATGAAGTGGTCAGCGCAGTCAACTTCAACTCGCCGGGCCAGGTGGTCATCGCCGGCAACGTCGCGGCGGTCAATCGTGCCATCGAGCTGTGCAAGGCCAAGGGCGCCAAGCGCGCCTTGCCGCTGCCGGTCAGCGTGCCGTCGCACTGCGCCCTGATGAAGCCGGCTGCCGATCGTTTCGCCGAGCACGTCAATGCTGTCGAATGGAAGGCGCCGCAGATTCCGGTAGTGCAGAACGTTACTGCCGCCGTCGCCGCCGACCTCGACACCCTCAAGCAGGATCTGCTGGCGCAGCTGTATCAGCCGGTTCGCTGGGTTGAATGCGTGCAGACCCTCGCTGCGAACGGCGCGGTCAACCTGGTCGAATGTGGCCCGGGCAAGGTGCTGGCTGGCCTGAACAAGCGTTGCGCCGACGGTGTGACCACCTACAACCTCAATACCCCCGACGCCGTCGCCGCCACCCGTGCGGCGCTGGCCTGAATTTGGAGAAGCTTGCATGAGCCTGCAAGGTAAAGTTGCATTGGTTACCGGCGCCAGCCGGGGTATCGGCCAGGCCATCGCCCTCGAGCTGGGCCGCCAGGGCGCTACCGTGATCGGTACCGCCACCTCGGCTTCCGGTGCCGAGCGCATCGCTGCCACCCTGAAAGAGCACGGTATCACCGGTACCGGCATGGAGCTGAACGTCACCAGCGCCGAGTCGGTGGAGGCGGTACTGGGTGCCATCGGCGAGCAGTTCGGTGCCCCGGCCATTCTTGTCAACAACGCTGGTATCACCCGCGACAACCTCATGCTGCGCATGAAGGACGACGAGTGGTTCGACGTGATCGACACCAACCTGAACAGCCTCTACCGTTTGTCCAAGGGCGTGCTGCGTGGCATGACCAAGGCGCGTTGGGGTCGTATCATCAGCATCGGCTCGGTCGTCGGTGCCATGGGTAACGCTGGCCAGGCCAACTATGCGGCCGCCAAGGCCGGCCTGGAAGGCTTCAGCCGCGCCCTGGCGCGTGAAGTCGGCTCGCGCGGCATCACCGTCAATTCGGTGACCCCGGGCTTCATCGATACCGACATGACCCGCGAATTGCCAGAAGCGCAGCGCGAAGCCCTGCAGACCCAGATTCCGCTGGGCCGCCTGGGTCAGGCCGAAGAAATCGCCAAGGTGGTTTCCTTCCTGGCATCCGACGGCGCAGCCTATGTCACCGGCGCTACCGTGCCGGTGAACGGCGGGATGTACATGTAACACTGCAACTCAATGTGACGGATTGCTTAAAAAAAGAGTCATACTCCCAGCCTAAAATCCGTTATAAAGCTGCAACCAGATTCCAGGCAGAGGGCAGGGTGACTGAAGCGAAGGTGCGTTCCGCTTGAAAAGCGAACGTCTTTCTATAAAATTGGTCACCGGCCAGCTGCCTGACATATATCCATTAGGAGTGAAAACTAGGTATGAGCACCATCGAAGAACGCGTCAAGAAAATCGTCGCCGAGCAACTGGGCGTCAAGGAAGAGGAAATCAAGAACGAATCTTCTTTCGTTGATGATCTGGGTGCCGACTCGCTTGACACCGTTGAGCTGGTGATGGCTCTGGAAGAGGAATTCGAGACCGAAATCCCTGACGAAGAAGCCGAGAAGATCACTACCGTTCAAGCTGCCATCGACTACGTCAACGCCCACCAGGCTTAAGACGCTGTAGTCGACGCTTCTTGTCGAGAAGAACCGCACTGCCTTTGCCGGCGTGCGGTTTTTTCTTTGCGAAGGTCCTGCAATGATCCGCGGGCTTCGAGAGCCTGTTGCCATTTCATTCCATTGCCTTGAATGCAATGGCAAGAGACTCTGTTATTAGAAAAGGAGAGTACTGTGTCGCGTAGACGCGTCGTGGTCACTGGTATGGGTATGCTGTCGCCACTGGGTACGGATGTACCGAGCACCTGGCAGGGCATTCTGGCTGGCCGCAGTGGCATCGGTCCGATCGAGCATACGGACCTTTCTGCCTACTCCACCCGTTTTGGCGGCTCGGTGAAGGGCTTTGAGGTCGAGCAGTACCTGTCGGCCAAGGAAGCTCGCAAGCTTGACTTGTTCATCCAGTACGGCCTGGCGGCCGGTTTCCAGGCGGTACGCAATGCCGGCCTGGAAGTCACCGACGCCAACCGCGAGCGCATTGGCGTGGCCATGGGCTCTGGGATCGGCGGCCTGACCAATATCGAAGAAACCAGCCGCACCTTGCACGATCAAGGCCCGCGCCGCATTTCGCCGTTCTTCGTGCCAGGCTCGATCATCAACATGATCTCCGGCTTCCTGTCGATCCATCTGGGGTTGCAGGGCCCCAATTATGCCATTGCCACTGCCTGCACCACTGGCACCCACTGCATCGGCATGGCTGCTCGCAACATCGCCTACGGTGAAGCCGACGTGATGATCGCCGGTGGCGCCGAAATGGCCGCTTGCGGCTTGGGCATGGGTGGCTTCGGTGCTTCTCGCGCACTGTCGACCCGCAACGATGAGCCGGCCCGTGCCAGCCGCCCGTGGGACAAGGGGCGTGACGGTTTTGTACTCTCCGACGGCGCCGGTGCGCTGGTGCTCGAAGAGCTGGAGCATGCCCAGGCCCGTGGTGCGACCATCTATGCCGAGCTGGTTGGTTTCGGCATGAGCGGCGACGCTTACCACATGACTTCGCCACCCGACAGTGGCGAAGGCGCTGCGCGCTGCATGGCCAACGCCTTGCGTGATGCTGGCATCCAGCCGGCTGAGGTCAGCTACATCAACGCCCACGGTACCTCGACTCCGGCTGGCGATATCGCTGAAGTCGCGGCGATCAAGCGCGTGTTTGGCGAGCACGCCTACAAGCTGGCTGTCAGCTCGACCAAGTCGATGACCGGTCACCTGCTGGGGGCTGCGGGCGCTGTAGAGGCCATCTTCAGCGTGCTGGCGATCAACAGCCAGATGGCACCGCCAACCATCAACCTCGATGAGCCGGACGAAGGCTGCGACCTCGACTTCGTGCCCCATCAGGCGCGCAGCATGCCGATCGACGTAGTGCTGTCCAACTCGTTCGGCTTTGGTGGCACCAACGGCTCGCTGGTGTTCCGCCGGTTCGCCGGCTGATGCACAGCTGGATCGACGGCCAGCCCGCGACTGCGGTCAACCTGCAGAACCGTGGCCTGGCCTACGGCGATGGTCTGTTCGAGACCATCGCTGTAGGCAGTGGCCGGCCCAGCATGCTGGACGGTCACCTGGCACGTCTGGCCCTGGGTTGCCAGCGCCTGGCAATCGATGCCGACCTGGCGTTGGTGCGCGATGAAATCCTGCGTTATGCCAGCCAGCTGGGTGACGGTGTCGCCAAGCTGATCCTCACCCGGGGCGACAGCCAGCGTGGCTATGCGCCGTTGGCAGGTGCCGCGCCGCGGCGCATCCTGCTGGGCAGCCCGCTGCCCGGCTACCCTGCCGAACATGCCGAACACGGTGTGCGTCTTTTCCCTTGCCAGACCCGGCTTGGGGAACAACCGTTGCTGGCAGGCCTCAAACACCTCAACCGCCTGGAGCAGGTGCTGGCCCGTGCCGAATGGCAGGACAGCGAACATGCCGAAGGCTTGATGTGTGATGGGCAAGGCAGGCTGGTCGAAGGTGTTTACAGCAATCTTTTCCTGGTGCGCGGCGGCGTGTTGCTTACTGCCGAGCTCAGCCGTTGCGGCGTGGCAGGGGTGATGCGCGGTGCGTTGCTGGAACAGGCGCAGGCACTGGCCATTCCGGTGCAGGTGCGTGACCTGCCGTTCGACGAGCTTGCGCTGGCCGATGAGGTATTCATCTGCAACAGCGTTTATGGGGTCTGGCCGGTGCGGGCTTTTGCTGCGCTGAACTGGTCGCCGGGCCCGCTCACCCGTAAACTGCAGGCCTTTGCCCGTACGTTACTGGATACCTGAATTCGTGAGACGCAAAATCCTGCTGCTGCTGGAAATGGGCTTGATCCTGGCCGGCCTGGCATTGGGCTGGTCTGCCTGGAAGGTCAACTCGGTGCTGGAGCAGCCCTTGCGCGTGACGCAGGAGCAACTGCTCGACGTGCCCAGTGGCACCAACCCCAATCGCATGTTCTACCGCATGGAGGGCGAGGGGTTGCTCGATGACGCCTTCTGGTTGCGCCTGTACTGGCGCTTCAACATGGCCGGCACACCCCTGAAAACCGGCGAATATCGCATCACGCCGGGCATGACCGTCGAAGCGTTGTTCGACGCCTGGCGCCGTGCCGATGTGGTGCAGTACAACCTGACCCTGGTGGAGGGTTGGACGTTCCGCCAGGTGCGTTCGGCGATCGCCAGGCACGAGAAGATCAAGCACACCCTCGATGGCCTTACCGACTCCGAAGTCATGGACAAGCTTGGCCACACCGGCGTGTTTCCGGAGGGCCGCTTCTTCCCTGATACCTACCGTTTCGTGCGGGGCATGAGTGACGTCGAGCTGCTGCAGCAGGCCTATATGCGGCTGGACGAAGTGCTGGCCAAAGAGTGGGCCGAGCGCGCCACCGACTTGCCTTATCGTGACCCGTACCAGGCGTTGATCATGGCCTCGTTGGTGGAGAAGGAAACCGGCATCCCCCAGGAGCGCGGGCAAATTGCCGGGGTGTTCGTTCGTCGCCTGCGGCTGGGGATGATGCTGCAGACAGACCCTACGGTCATCTACGGCATGGGCGAACGCTACAACGGCAGAATCACCCGCGCCGACCTGCGTGAGCCAACGCCTTACAACACCTATACCATCTCTGGCCTGCCGCCCACGCCGATCGCCATGGTCGGGCGAGAGGCGATCCACGCTGCGCTCCATCCAGCCGATGGCACCAGCCTGTACTTCGTCGCCCGGGGTGATGGCAGCCATGTGTTCTCCGATGACTTGGACGATCACAATTCTGCAGTGCGCGAGTATCAGCTCAAGCGCCGTGCGGATTACCGGTCAAGCCCCGCTCCCCAAGCGTCGCCAGAGTCTGGCGAACCCTCTGCCCAGGACCCGGCACCGGCCAGCGACCCCGCGCCGGCCGACGCGCCTGCGGCTGACGAACAACATTAAGGACTGCCTGTGAGCGGCTTGTTTATTACCCTGGAAGGCCCCGAAGGCGCGGGCAAAAGTACCAACCGTGATTACCTGGCAGCACGCCTGCGAGAGCAGGGGCTGGATGTGGTGCTTACCCGCGAGCCTGGCGGTACTCCGCTGGCTGAAAAGGTCCGCGAACTGCTGTTGGCACCGAGTGATGAAGTGATGGCTGCCGACACCGAGCTGTTGTTGGTGTTCGCCGCGCGCGCTCAGCATCTGGCGCAGGTGATCCGCCCGGCGCTGGAGCGTGGGGCCGTGGTGCTATGTGATCGTTTCACGGACGCTACCTACGCCTACCAAGGCGGTGGCCGCGGCCTTTCGGTAGAGCGGATCGCCGTGCTCGAGCAGTTCGTTCAAGGCGAGCTGCGCCCCGACCTGACGCTGGTTTTCGACCTGCCGGTGGAAGTAGGGTTGGCCCGTGCTGCCGCCCGTGGGCGGCTGGATCGTTTCGAGCAGGAGGGCCAGGCCTTCTTCGAGGCCGTGCGCCAGGCTTACCTGCAGCGCGCCCGGCGCGAGCCGCAGCGCTACGACCTGCTGGACGCGGCGCAGCCGCTGGAAGCCGTGCAGCGCGCCATTGACGCGCTGTTGCCGGGCATCCTGGAGCGTTGCCGTGGCTGAAGCCTACCCTTGGCAGCAGGCGCTGTGGCAGCAGTTGGCGGGGCGTGCGCAGCATGCCCACGCCTACCTGCTGCACGGGCCGCAGGGTATCGGCAAGCGCGCCTTGGCCGAGCGCCTGATGGCCCGCTTGTTGTGCCAGCAGCCACAGGGGCTTGATGCCTGCGGGCAGTGCAAGTCCTGCTTGCTGCTCAAAGCGGGCAGCCATCCGGACAACTTTGTGCTGGAGCCTGAAGAGGCTGACAAGCCGATCAAGGTCGATCAGGTGCGCGAACTGGTGTCGTTCGTCGTGCAGACGGCGCAGTTGGGCGGGCGCAAGGTCATCCTGATCGAGCCGGTCGAGGCGATGAACGTCAATGCGTCCAACGCCCTGCTCAAAAGCCTGGAAGAGCCTTCCGGCGACACCGTGCTGCTGCTGGTCAGCCACCAGCCCAGCCGCCTGTTGCCGACCATCAAGAGCCGCTGCCAGCAGGTCAGCTGCCCGCAGCCTAGCCTTGCCCAGAGCCAGGCCTGGCTGGCCACCGCGCTGGCCGGCAGTGACGAGGCCGAGCGTGACGAGCTGCTGACCCTTGCTGCCGGCTCGCCGTTGATGGCGGTGAACCTGCAGGCCCAAGGTGTGCGCGAGCAACGTACGCTGGTGACCGATGGGGTGAAAAAGCTGCTCAAGCAGCAGCAATCACCCAGTCAGCTGGCCGAGGCGTGGAGTGGTGTGCCCTTGTTGCTGCTGTTCGACTGGTTCTTCGACTGGTCGCACCTGATCCTGCGTTATCAATTGACCCAGGACGAGGAGGGGCTAGGCTTGGCCGATATGCGCAAGGTGGTGCAATACCTTGCGCAGAAGAGCCGGCAGGCCAAGGTGCTCGAGGTGCAGGCGTGGATCCTCGAGCAGCGCCAGAAGGTGCTGGGCAAGGCCAACCTCAACCGCGTGCTGCTGCTGGAAGCCTTGTTGGCCCATTGGGTGCAGTTGCCCGGCTCCCGCTGATTTTTCATTTTTCATGTGTGACGTCTCCCATGCTCGTAGATTCTCATTGCCACCTCGACCGTCTTGACCTCAGTGCCCATCAGGGCTCCCTCGATGCCGCCCTGCAGGCGGCCCGCGAGCGCGGGGTCGGGCATTTTCTGTGTATCGGTGTCAGCGCCGAAAATGCCGGGGCAGTGAAGGCGCTGAGCGAGCAGTACGCCGATGTCGATTGCTCGGTGGGCGTGCACCCGCTTGACCTGGCCCCCGGCGAGACCCCAGCGCTGGAATGGCTCCTGCGCGAACTGGCGCACCCGCATGTCGTCGCGATCGGTGAAACCGGGTTGGACTACCACTACGAGCCGGAGGCGGCCGAGCTGCAGCAGGCGTCGTTCCGCCTGCACCTGGAGGCGTCGCGCCAGACCGGCAAGCCGGTGATCGTGCATACGCGAGCAGCCAAAGCCGACACCTTGGCGCTGCTGCGTGAGGCCAGCCTGCCGCAGGCTGGCGTGCTGCATTGCTTCACCGAGGACTGGGAGATGGCCAAGGCGGCCCTGGACCTGGGTTACTACATTTCGCTGTCCGGTATTGTCACCTTCCGCAATGCCGATGCCTTGCGCGAGGTGGCGCGACTGGTGCCGGTCGATCGCTTGCTGGTGGAGACCGACTCGCCGTACCTGGCTCCGATTCCTTACCGTGGCAAGCCGAACCTGCCGCAGTATGTGCGTGAGGTGGCCGAGTACGTGGCTTCCTTGCGCGGCGTCAGCTATGAGCAGTTGGCCGGGCAGACCACCGACAACTTCAAGCGGTTGTTCCCTTTGGCCCGGGTGGTCTGAGCCGGGCGCTGACTCTCAAGGGCGCTGCAAATCTGCCCGTGGCCCCAGCTGCGCCATTGAGGCAAAAAAAACCCGGGTTCTGGGGGAGGAATCCGGGTTAAGACCATTAGGAGTAAAACAAAGGTACGCGGTCCGTGAGCACCTTTATCGACGCGCCACTGGGGGGGATGCGCCGCGCCAACACTTCAAGTATTGGTCAGGTTTGGCGCAGTGCCAGTGCCAATTGTTCGTTTTTTAAACAGATTTGGAATACGCCCGGGCCCGCTTCCTTCCTCAGCGCATGGCCAGGCGCCGTACTTGCTGCACAGCTTCGTCGATAAGCCGCTCACTGGTATAGAAGTGCGGCGAAAAGCGCACACCTGGGCCTCGTAGGGCACAGATCGTCCGCTCTGCGGTCAGGCTGCGGTGAATGTCTGCGCTGTTCTGGCCGCAAATACTGAATGTGACGATTCCACCCCGTCGCGCCGGGCTATCCGGGCTGTGTAACTGGACCCCGGAAATACCCGCCAGCCCTTGGTGCAACTGCTCGACACGTTGCTGCAATTGCCGGGCAACTTCGTCCATGCCGACCTCCTCGAGCAGCGACAGGCTGGCCTCCAGCGCGCACGCGCCGAGCATGTTCGGGCTGCCGCATTCGAACCGCCGTGCGCTGCGGGCGGGCTGCCACTGGCGGCGTTCGAAGTCACCCATATTATCCAGCATGTGCCAGCCATAGGCGTTGAGCCTTAGCTGCGGACGCAGCGCGGCCCTGCAGTAAAATACCCCCAGGCCTTCAGGGCCCAGCATCCATTTGTGCCCGTCAGCCATGGCGAAATCACACTCATAGCGCTGCACGTCGAAAGGCAGGGCGCCAATTTGCTGAATGGCATCGACGCAGAACAGTACCTTGCGTGCCCGGCACCCCTGGCCCAGGCGCGTCAGGTCCAGGCGCAGGCCGCTGCCGAACTGCACGGCGCTGACCGCCAGCAGGCGTGTGCGCCGGTTGCAGGCCGCCAGTAGCGAAGCCTCCGGATCGGCCCCGGCGAGGCTTGCCTGAACCACCTCGACGCCGCGATCGGTCAGCGCCTCCCAGACAACCCGGTTGGAGGGGAACTCCTCGTCGCTGATCACCACCTGGTCGCCGGGCTGCCAGTCCAGGCCGAAAGCTACCAGTGACAGCGCCTCGGAAGTGTTCTTGACCAGCGCGATATCGCCGCGTGAGGGTGCGTTGAGCAGGCGCGCGAGCCGCTCACGCAGGCGTCGCTCGGTGGCCAACCATGCCGGGTAGTCACTGGCGCCCAGGTTCACGTTTTCCCGCGCAAAGCGCGCCACGGCTTCGCTGGCCCTGCGTGGCCAGGGGGCGATGGCCGCGTGGTTCAGGTAGCGCAGCCCCGGAGCCTGGTCAAACTCATCGTGAAACATAGACATGGTTGGATGATCCGTGCAATTTGCTGCAAGTTAGGCATAATAAACCGCTTCAATGTCATCCAGTCCTTCCCATGCAGAAAGAACCTCGTAAGGTCCGTGAGTTTCGCCGTCGCGAACAGGAAATCCTCGATACTGCGCTCAAGCTGTTTCTCGAACAGGGTGAAGACAGTGTCACCGTCGAGATGATCGCTGACGCTGTAGGTATCGGCAAAGGTACGATCTACAAGCACTTCAAGTCCAAGGCGGAGATCTACCTGCGCCTGATGCTCGACTACGAGCGTGACCTGAATGCGCTGTTGCATTCGGCCGATGTCGATCGCGACAAGGAGGCGCTGTCGCGCGCCTATTTCGAGTTCCGCATGCGCGACCCGCAGCGTTACCGGTTGTTCGATCGCCTGGAAGAAAAGGTGGTCAAGGGCAACCAGGTGCCGGAGATGGTCGAGGAGCTGCACAGCATCCGTGCCTCCAACTTCGACCGGCTGACCCAGCTGATCAAGGGCCGCATCAGCGAAGGCAAGCTCGAAGACGTGCCGCCATACTTCCATTACTGCGCCGCCTGGGCCTTGGTGCACGGTGCCGTGGCGCTCTACCACTCGCCATTCTGGAGCAATGTGCTCGAGGACCAGGAAGGTTTCTTCCAGTTCCTCATGGACATCGGCGTGCGCATGGGCAACAAGCGCAAGCGTGACCCGGAACCCGCGAACTGAAGCGCTCCGTCCCGCTCGGTTGAATCCGGTGTGGAACGGGGGCTTGCAAAAACCTGAATTTTGAGTCAGGTTTTGCCGGCCCCGTTTCATCCATGCCGGAGTCATTCATGATTGTCGATCGTCAAGGCAGGCGTTTTCGCAACCTGCGCGTCAGCCTGACGGCTGCCTGCAACTATGCCTGCAGCTACTGCGTGCCCAACGGCAAACGCCTGGTTGCGGCGCAGGATGAGCTGTCCGCCGAGGCGCTGGCCCGCGGGGTGGCCTATCTGATCGAGGCAGCCGGTATAGAGCGCCTGCGTATTACCGGCGGTGAGCCACTGGTCAGCCCCAGGCTGGATGCTTTTTTGGCTGCAGTGGCCAAGCTCGAGCTCCAGGACATCACCCTGACTACCAATGGTCAGTTGCTCGGGCGCAAGTTGCCGCAGTTGCAGGCGGCCGGCATCCGTCGTCTAAATGTGTCCCTCGATACGCTCGACCCCCAGGCATTTCGGCGCATCGCCCGTGGTGGCGACCTGGCCAGCGTTCTCGCGGGCATGCAGCAGGCCAGTGCCAGGGGCATGCAGATCAAGGTCAACATGGTACCCATGCGTGGGCAGAACCTGGACCAGGTTGTACCCCTGCTCGACTACTGCCTGGCCCGAGGTTTCGAACTGCGTTTCATCGAACTGATGCGCATGGGCCATCTGGCCCGTGATCACAACGCATTCCTGCAGCAGTTCGTGGGGCTCGACCAACTGCTGGATCTGATTGGCCACGCGCATGCTTTTGAGAGGGCCGATGCGCCGCTGGATGCCACTGCGCTGCGTTACCAGGTGCCGGGCAGGGGCCATTTCGGCGTGATCGCCAACGAGAGCGTACCGTTCTGCCGGAGCTGCTCGCGCCTGCGCCTGTCATCTACCGGCTGGCTGCACGGGTGCCTGTCGTCGAGCAACCGTCACTTTGTCGGCGATCTGCTGGAGCAGCCCCGTCATCAGGCGCTCCCAGCCCTGCAGCGGTTGCTGGTCAAGGCGTTGGCCGACAAACAGGCGCTGGCGTTTTCCGGTGACGTGATGGTGATGAAGGTGATTGGCGGCTGATCTGGCGCAAAAGCTGCATCCGCCGGCTATTCGCCGGTTTTTCGTCGCCGGTCACTGGAGGAAAGATGCGTAGCCTGGTCTTGCTGCTGGCGCTTATGGCGCTGGGCGGCTGCATGAATGTCAGCGATATGGGCGAGGGCGTCCGTTACCACATGAGCGATGCCGGCCTGCTGGATCACAGCGACACACGCCGCACGCTGTCGATTCGCCTGCAGCCCGATTCGTTCATCTTCATCGGCCAGGGCGCCTTCATGCCGCCAAGCAAAGGGCCAGTACCGAAGCAGAACGTGGTTGCCGAGGAGGCCTTCAAGAGCTTCGTCGAGTATTTCCCGCTGGTACGGCGCGCCCAGGGCCCGCTGGGCCTCGAAGAGGCCATCGCCGAGGCCCGCTCGGTCGGCGCCGACTATGTGCTGTATACCCGTTTTGCCCGCACCGACGACCGTATCGGCAATGGCGATGAGTGGTATGACGAGCAGGCTGTCGACCGCCTGGGCTGGGACACCGGTGTGGTGCAGATGATGCTGATCGAAACCAGTACCCGCTACCTCATCGACACTGCGCGAATCAAAAGCCGTGGCGGTTTGTTGACGTTCCACGACAATGCTCCGCAGGATTTGCTCGCAGCGCCGATGCGCGAGTACGCTCGTAGCCTTCTGGGCATGAGTGAGTGAGGGCAGGGTGATGACAGATTCCGGCAAGGCCAATGATCTTCTGGCGCAGTTACCCAAGCACAAGGGCCTGCCGCCGGTGCATCTGTGGAATCCGGACTTCTGTGGCGATATCGATATGCGTATTGCCCGTGACGGTACCTGGTACTACCTGGGCACGCCGATCGGGCGCAAGCCGATGGTGCGCTTGTTTTCCACCATCATCCGCCGTGATGGCGACGACTACTTCCTGGTCACGCCGGTAGAGAAAGTGGGTATTCGGGTCGACGATGCGCCGTTCGTTGCCGTGACGCTGGATGTGCGGGGCACGGGCGAGCAGCAGGTGCTGAGTTTTACCAGCAACGTCGAGGATCAGGTAGAGGCCGGGCCGCGCAATCCGCTGCGGGTAGAGGTTGACCCTGTCACTCAGGAGCCTTCGCCTTATGTGCTGATGCGCAACAATCTAGAGGCGTTGATCCACCGCAATGTGTTCTACCAGTTGGTCGAGCTGGCGGTGCCTCGTGAGATCGATGGCGAGCAATGGCTGGGCGTCTGGAGCCATGGGCAGTTCTATCCCATCGGGCGCAACTGCTGAATACCTCGGCGTAGCAATAAAAAAACCTCCAGTGCTTGCGCATCTGGAGGTTTTTGGTATTTGGCTCCGCGACCTGGACTCGAACCAGGGACCCAATGATTAACAGTCATTTGCTCTACCGACTGAGCTATCGCGGAATCTGCGCATATCTTACCGATTGCCAGGGGCAAGTCAACCCGCCCCCAGCGAATCAGCCAGCCAAATCAAGCAGTTACAGCACTTCCACGATGGCCTTGGTGACCACGTGGATGTTGCTCTGGTTCAGTGCAGCCACGGCGATGCGGCCGGTATCCAGTGCATAGATGCCGAACTCGTTCTTAAGGCGTGCCACTTGCTCTACGGTCAGGCCCGAATAGGAGAACATGCCCGCTTGGCGGCCAACGAAGCTGAAGTCGCGCTTGGCGCCGTATTCGGCCAGCAGTTCGACCATCTGCTTGCGCATGCCGTGGATGCGCTGGCGCATTTCACCCAGCTCGGCTTCCCACATCTGGCGCAGTTCGGCGCTGTTGAGTACGGTGGCAACGATGGTTGCGCCGTGGGTCGGCGGGTTGGAGTAGGTGGTGCGGATCACGCGCTTGACCTGCGACAGCACGCGGGTGCTTTCGTCTTTGTTGCCGGTCACGATCGACAGTGCGCCAACGCGCTCGCCGTACAGCGAGAACGACTTGGAGAACGAACTGGAAACGAAGAAGTCCAGGCCCGACTCGGCGAACAGGCGCACGGCGAAGGCGTCTTCGCCGATGCCCTCGCCAAAGCCCTGGTAGGCCATGTCGAGGAACGGTACGTGGCCCTTGGCCTTGACCACTTCCAGAACGTTTTTCCAGTCGTCCAGGCCCAGGTCGACGCCTGTCGGGTTGTGGCAGCAGGCGTGCAGGACAATGATCGAGCCAGGCGGCAGGTTGTTCAGGTCTTCGAGCATGCCGGCGCGGTTGACGTCGTTGCTCGGGGCGTCGTAGTAGCGGTAGTTCTGTACCGGGAAGCCGGCCGTTTCAAACAGGGCGCGGTGGTTTTCCCAGCTCGGGTCGCTGATGGCGACCACGGCATTGGGCGACAGGCGCTTGAGGAAGTCGGCGCCGATCTTCAGTGCACCGGTACCGCCAACGGCCTGCACGGTAACCACGCGGCCAGCGGCCAGCAGTGGCGACTCGGCGCCGAAGATCAGTTTCTGCACGGCCTGGTCGTAGGTGGCGATGCCGTCGATCGGCAGGTAGCCGCGCGAAGCGTGCTGGGCGGCACGCTGGGTTTCGGCTTCGATCACGGCGCGCAGCAGCGGAATGCGGCCTTCCTCATTGCAGTACACGCCCACACCCAGGTTGACCTTGTCGGTACGGGGATCGGCGTTGAATGCTTCGTTGAGGCCCAGAATGGGGTCGCGGGGTGCCAGCTCGACAGCGGAAAACAGGCTCATTGTTACCTTGGCTCTGAATGGAGAGTGATAGGGCGTACACGCTCCAGCCGAATGCACTGAAGCGGTGCACAAACGGGGAGTCAGTATAGTGATACCGACCGGTCACTGCGACAGTGTGGCGCAGCTTTTCCGGCTATTTGCGCAAATTTTTTTCAACCATTGGTCGAATTGCCCGGTCCACCGCAGTGAGCGTTCACACCGCCGCCTTGAATGCGGCCCCAGGCGGGCGCATTTGGGTATAGACTACTGGCTAAATTTACAGTTGCTGCGTTACCGCGAGGTCCGACATGTCCGAGTTCCAGCTCGTCACCCGTTTTCAGCCGGCCGGCGACCAGCCCGAGGCTATCCGCCAGATGGTAGAGGGCATCGAGGCAGGCCTGTCGCACCAGACCCTGCTCGGTGTGACCGGCTCGGGCAAGACCTTCAGCGTTGCCAACGTCATTGCGCAGGTGCAGCGCCCGACCTTGGTGCTGGCGCCCAACAAGACGCTCGCCGCGCAGTTGTATGGCGAGTTCAAGGCGTTCTTCCCGAACAACGCCGTCGAGTATTTCGTTTCCTATTACGACTATTACCAGCCCGAAGCCTACGTGCCTTCCTCGGACACCTTCATCGAGAAGGACGCTTCGATCAACGATCATATCGAGCAGATGCGGCTGTCTGCGACCAAGGCGCTGCTGGAGCGTCGCGATGCGATCATCGTCACCACGGTTTCGTGCATCTACGGCCTGGGCAGCCCCGAGACCTACCTGAAGATGGTCCTGCACGTCGACCGCGGCGACAAGCTTGACCAGCGTGCACTGTTGCGCCGCCTGGCCGATCTGCAGTACACGCGCAACGAGATGGACTTTGCCCGTGCCACCTTCCGGGTACGCGGCGACGTCATCGATATCTTCCCGGCCGAATCGGACCTCGAAGCCATCCGCATCGAGCTGTTCGACGACGAGGTGGAGAACATCGCTGCGTTCGACCCGCTCACCGGGGAAGTCTTCCGCAAGTTGCCGCGTTTCACCTTCTACCCCAAGAGCCATTACGTTACCCCGCGGGAAATCCTGCTGGAGGCAGTGGAAGGGATCAAGGACGAGCTCAAGGGCCGCCTCGAGTACCTGCACAAGGCCAACAAGCTGGTCGAAGCCCAGCGCCTGGAGCAGCGTACCCGGTTCGACCTGGAGATGATTCTCGAACTGGGTTACTGCAACGGCATCGAGAACTACTCGCGCTACCTGTCCGGGCGCCCGGCCGGTGCACCGCCGCCCACCCTCTACGACTACCTGCCGGACGATGCGCTGCTGGTGATCGACGAATCCCACGTCAGCGTTCCGCAGGTCGGGGCGATGTACAAGGGCGACCGCTCGCGCAAGGAAACGCTGGTCGAGTACGGCTTTCGCCTGCCATCGGCGCTGGACAACCGGCCGATGCGCTTCGATGAGTGGGAGTCGGTCAGCCCGCAGACCATCTTTGTCTCGGCAACGCCCGGGCCTTACGAAGCCGAGCACGCCGGGCGGGTGGTCGAGCAGGTGGTGCGCCCGACCGGGTTGGTCGACCCGCAGGTCGAGGTGCGTCCGGCGCTGACCCAGGTCGACGACCTGCTGTCGGAAATCCACAAGCGCGTGGCGCTGGGCGAGCGGGTGCTGGCCACCACGTTGACCAAGCGCATGGCTGAGGATCTCTCCGACTACCTGGCCGATCACGATGTGCGGGTGCGCTACCTGCACTCGGACATCGATACCGTGGAACGGGTCGAAATCATCCGTGACCTGCGCCTGGGCACTTTTGATGTACTGGTTGGCATCAACCTGCTGCGCGAGGGCCTGGACATGCCCGAGGTGTCACTGGTGGCGATCCTGGACGCCGACAAGGAAGGGTTCCTGCGCTCCGAGCGCTCGCTCATCCAGACCATCGGGCGTGCCGCGCGCAACCTCAATGGCCGCGCGATTCTCTATGCCGATCAGATAACCGGCTCCATGCAGCGTGCCATCGATGAAACCGAGCGCCGCCGCGAGAAGCAGATCGCTTTCAACCAGGCCAATGGCATCGTGCCCAAGGGCGTGGTCAAGGACATCACCGATATCATGGAAGGCGCCACCGTGCCGGGGTCGCGTAGCAAGAAGCGCAAGGGCATGGCCAAGGCCGCCGAGGAGAGCGCCCGTTACGAGGCCGAACTGCGCACGCCGGGCGAGATCACCAAGCGCATCAAGCAACTGGAAGAGAAAATGATGCAGTTTGCCCGCGACCTGGAATTCGAGGCGGCGGCGCAGTTGCGCGACGAGATTACCAAGCTGCGCGAGCGGTTGATTACCAGTTGAAGCCTGGTTCGGTCCTTGGGGAGCGGCATGATGTTTGGCGGTCTCCAGGCGTCCGATAGCCCAATAACCCACCTCCCGCGCTGGAGCGCGGTGCCCGCACCCTGCTAACATCGTGCCTTTGTTTCATCTTTCGTTCGAGACCCTCCATGACCACCGTACGCACGCGTATCGCGCCATCGCCCACGGGCGACCCCCATGTCGGCACCGCCTACATCGCCCTGTTCAACTACTGCTTCGCCAAGCAGCATGGCGGTGAGTTCATCCTGCGCATCGAGGACACCGACCAGTTGCGCTCGACCCGCGAGTCGGAGCAGCAGATCTTCGACGCCCTGCGCTGGCTTGGCATCGAATGGAACGAAGGCCCGGATGTGGGCGGCCCGCACGGCCCGTACCGGCAGAGCGAGCGCGGCGAGATCTACGCCCAGTACGCCAAGCAACTGGTCGATGCCGGCCATGCGTTCTACTGCTTCTGCACCGCCGAAGAGCTGGAGCAGATGCGCGCCGAGCAGATGGCCCGTGGCGAAACCCCGCGCTACGATGGCCGCGCGTTGCTGCTGAGCGACGAGCAAGTGCAGCGCCGCCTGGCCGCTGGCGAGCCCCATGTGATCCGCATGAAGGTACCGAGCGAAGGTATCTGCGTGGTTCCGGACATGCTCCGTGGCGATGTCGAGATCCCATGGGACCGCATGGACATGCAGGTGCTGATGAAGAACGACGGCCTGCCGACCTACTTCCTGGCCAACGTGGTCGACGACCACCTGATGGGCATCACCCACGTACTGCGCGGTGAAGAGTGGCTGCCATCGGCACCCAAGCTGATCAAGCTGTACGAATACTTCGGTTGGGAGCAGCCCAAGCTGTGCTACATGCCGCTGCTGCGCAACCCGGACAAGAGCAAGCTCTCCAAGCGCAAGAACCCGACCTCGGTGACCTTCTACGAGCGCATGGGCTTCATGCCTGAGGCCATGCTCAACTACCTCGGCCGCATGGGCTGGTCGATGCCGGACGAGCGCGAGAAGTTCTCCCTGGCCGAAATGGTCGAGCACTTCGACCTGTCGCGTATCTCTCTGGGCGGCCCGATCTTCGACATCGAGAAGCTGTCGTGGCTCAACGGCCAGTGGCTGCGCGAACTGCCGGTGGAAGAATTCGCCGCACGCGTGCAGAAGTGGGCGTTCAACAGCGACTACATGATGAAAATCGCCCCGCACGTGCAGGGGCGGGTCGAAACCTTCAGCCAGGTTGCTCCGCTGGGTGGTTTCTTCTTCGAGGGCGCGCTCAAGCTCGACGCCAAACTGTTCGAAAGCAAGAAACTCTCCGCCGACCAGGTGCGCCAGGTGATGCAGTTGATCCTGTGGAAACTGGAAAGCCTTCGCCAGTGGGAAAAAGAGCGTATCACCGGCTGCATCCAGGCAGTGGTCGAAGCGCTGGAGCTGAAGCTGCGTGACGCCATGCCGCTGATGTTCGCCGCCATCACCGGCCAGGCCAGCTCGGTGTCGGTGCTCGATGCCATGGAGATCCTCGGCCCTGACCTTACCCGCTATCGCCTGCGCCAAGCCCTGGACCTGCTCGGTGGTGTGTCGAAGAAAGAAAACAAAGAGTGGGAAAAGCTGCTGGCCAACATCGCCTGATGCGGCTTTGACGCGGGGCCATTGCCAGCGGGCTATGCCGCTGGCAATGGTTCAAGTGCTCAAAAGCAGAGTGCGCAAATCAGGGCAGGGTGGTAAGTGGTTGTTATCTGTGAAAAAACTTTTGAATAATTTCAAAATTTCGTTTGACAGCCCTGCAATCCGAACTTAATATGCGCCCCGTCCACAGCGATGAACGAAACGAAGCGCCAGGCACCCAGCCGGTGATTCAGTTCAGAGCGACATTGTGGGGCTATAGCTCAGCTGGGAGAGCGCCTGCATGGCATGCAGGAGGTCAGCGGTTCGATCCCGCTTAGCTCCACCAAATTCCGCTTAACAGCTTCGGCTGATAAGCAAGACCGGGTCCAGCAACCGGGTCTTGAAGGTAAGAAGGTTCGTCCCCTTCGTCTAGTGGCCTAGGACACCGCCCTTTCACGGCGGTAACAGGGGTTCGAGTCCCCTAGGGGACGCCAGTTTTGCACAAGCGATGTTCAATGCGTCGCTGGGCCGAGAGGCTAGAAATCCGGGGCTATAGCTCAGCTGGGAGAGCGCCTGCATGGCATGCAGGAGGTCAGCGGTTCGATCCCGCTTAGCTCCACCAATTTAGCCAGGGTTCGCAGCAGCGAATCTTCGCGAAGGTTACGTCCCCTTCGTCTAGTGGCCTAGGACACCGCCCTTTCACGGCGGTAACAGGGGTTCGAGTCCCCTAGGGGACGCCACTTTACCCGCGTTTTGCGGGACTTAAAGAGGCTCATTCGCATATTGGATGAGCCTTTTGTTTTCGGGGCTATAGCTCAGCTGGGAGAGCGCCTGCATGGCATGCAGGAGGTCAGCGGTTCGATCCCGCTTAGCTCCACCAATTTAGCCAGGGTTCGCAGCAGCGGATCTTCGCGAAGGTTATGTCCCCTTCGTCTAGTGGCCTAGGACACCGCCCTTTCACGGCGGTAACAGGGGTTCGAGTCCCCTAGGGGACGCCATTTTTACCCGCGTTTTGCGGGACTTTAAAGGCTCATTCGATTATTGAATGGGCCTTTTGTTTTTTCCCTCCCTGAAAAATGTGCACCGACAGGCGGTGGTCGATTCTGCTTGCCAAAAAATATTATGAGAATAATATTTCGATCATCATATTCTGATCGTGAGCCGGCCATGAGCGACAAGAAGACCAAGACCCGCGAGCGGATCCTTGAGGCTGCGCGAAGCGCGTTGATCCAGCACGGCCCCGCCGAGCCAAGCGTCAGCCAGGTCATGGGTGCTGCAGGGCTTACTGTGGGAGGCTTCTATGCGCACTTCGACAGCAAGGACCAGCTCATGCTCGAGGCATTTCGCCAATTGCTCAGCGAGCGCAGGGCCCTGCTGGCTCACGTTGACCCGAGCCTGGACGGGGAAGGGCGGCGGGCGCTGGTGAGCGCGTTCTACCTGTCGCGCAAGCACCGCGATGCGCAGGTGCATGCCTGCCCGCTGCCCAATTCGATCGGCGAGATGCAGCGCCTGCCAGACGTGTTTCGCGAGGTACTGGCCGAGCACATCGAATTGATGACGGCGGCGATGGTTGACCGCCCTGAAGATGCCGACAAGGCCCTGGCTGATCTGGCCCTGATGATAGGCGGCCTGGCCCTGGCGCGTGCCTTGGGCACGGGCGAGCTTTCTGACCGCATCCTGCGTGCCGCCAAATCGGCGGTTATCTAAGCTTCTGACCCTGGAGCAAGGCGATGACTACCCTGAGCTGGATTCGCGGCGTGAATGGCACCCTGGGGCGTCTGGCCCCCGAGCATGTGGCCGGCAAGATGCGCCGGGCCTTCATGACCCCGCGCAACCTGCCGCCAAGGCAGTGGGAGTTGCCATTGCTGGCGAGCGCCGAGCGCATCACCCTGCGCTTCGGGCTGTCGGCATTGCGTTGGGGGCAAGGCCCGACCGTGTTGCTGATGCACGGCTGGGAAGGGCGTGCGACCCAGTTTGCCGCGTTGATCGAAACCCTGGTAAAGGCCGGGCATACCGTGGTCTCTCTGGAGGGGCCGGCCCATGGCTGTTCGCCTGGGCAGCAAGCGCACGTGGTGCTGTTTGCCCGTGCGCTGCTGGAGGCTGCCGCCGAACTGCCGCCGTTGCGTGCCGTGATAGGCCATTCCATGGGCGGTGCCAGTGTCTTGCTGGCACTGCAGATGGGGCTTCGGGCCGAGGCTGCGGTGAGTATTGCAGCGCCGGCCCAGCTGCTTGGTGTGCTGCGCGGCTTCGCCCGCCACCTTGGCCTGCCGGCGCGAGCCAGGGCCGCGTTCATCCGCAAGGTCGAACAGGACGTCGGCATGCAGATCAACCGCCTGGATGTCAGTGGTTACCAGTTGGAGCTGCCAGGGCTGGTCGTGCATGCCGCCGATGATGCCTTGGTGCCCGCCGGTGAGGCCGAGATCATCCACAAGGCCTGGTTCGACAGCCGCCTGCTGCGGCTGGAGGAGGGTGGCCACCAGCGCGTGCTCGCCGACCCGCGCGTGAGCGAGGCGGTGCTCGAATTACTGGCGCGTGTCAGTGCGCCCGCCCGGCAAAGCGCTTGAACATCCGATACACTCTGCCCGTTCACTGACATTGGGAGCGGGCATGAGTTGGGACCTGGCAACGCCATTCATCATCGACCTGCGCGTCGGCAGCGAGGACATCGACGGCCTCGGGCACGCCAATAACGCGGTCTACGTCACGTGGCTGGAGCGTTGCGCCTGGCGCCACTCCCAGCGCCTGGGGCTGGACCTGGCCGAATACCGGCGCCTGGACCGGGCCATGGCGGTGGTGCGCCATGAAATCGACTACCTCGCTGCAGCCTACGAAGATGACGAGTTGCAACTGGCAACCTGGATCATCGATTGGGATCAGCGCCTGCGCATGTCCCGGCGCTTCCAGCTCAAGCGCCCGCGTGACGGTGTGACGCTGCTGCGCGCGCAGACCACCTTTGCCTGCATCGAGTTGTCCAGTGGCAAACCCAGGCGCATGCCGGCGGAGTTCATCGACGGGTACGGTCCTGCGCTGATCGGCGCCTGAATACCCGGCATTTTTTGGTAGACTGCCGGCTTTTCCCGCCGAGACCTCGAAATGCAAATTGCCCTGGCCCCTATGGAGGGGCTGGTCGACAACATCCTGCGCGACGTTCTGACCCGAGTGGGCGGCATCGATTGGTGCGTCACCGAGTTCATCCGCGTGTGCGACCGCCTGTTGCCTGCTTCTTCCTTCGACAAGCTCGCACCTGAACTGCGTCAGGGCGCGCGCACGGCTGCCGGTGTACCCATGCGTGTGCAGTTGCTGGGCTCGGACCCCGTCTGCCTGGCCGAAAACGCTGCGCTGGCCTGTGAGCTGGGGGCGCCGGTGATTGACCTTAATTTCGGTTGCCCGGCCAAGACCGTGAACAAGTCACGCGGCGGCGCAGTGCTGCTCAAGGAGCCCGAACTGCTGCACGCCATCGTGCGTGAAGTGCGGCGCGCAGTGCCGGCGCACATCCCGGTCACCTCCAAGATGCGCCTTGGCTTCGATACCCCGGACGGTGCGCTCGATTGTGCGACCGCGCTGGCTGAGGGCGGCTCGGCGCACCTGGTGGTACATGCACGCACCAAAGTCGAGGGCTATAAGCCGCCAGCGCACTGGGAGTGGGTGGCGCGGGTGCAGGATGTGGTGAAGGTGCCGGTGTTCGCCAACGGTGAGATCTGGACCGTGGACGACTGGCGGCGTTGCCGCGAGGTGAGCGGCGCCGAGGACATCATGCTCGGGCGGGGGCTGGTGTCGCGGCCGGACCTGGCCTTGCAGATTGCGGCTGCGCGGGACGGGCGTGAGTACCAGCCGATGAGTTGGGAGGCGTTGTTGCCTTTGCTGCGCGAGTTCTGGCGCCAGGCCCAGGCCAAGCTGTCGCCGCGCTACGCACCGGGGCGGATGAAGCAGTGGTTGGCGATGCTGACGCGTAGCTACCCCGAGGCGGTGCTGCTGTTTGCCGAGCTGCGCAGGGAAGATGATTGCCAGCGGATCAGCCGGTTACTGGGCGTTGAAGTGCAGGCATTCGAGGAATGTGTCGCGTGATCAGTTCTGCCTGGGGCCGGTAAAGCCACCGCAAAATTTTTTGTTTTTGCCCCTTGAAAGCCATCTCCTGAGCCCTATTTATTCAGTACGCGATGCCGAAGCCGGGTCGCGTAGTGACTTTACTTGCTGAATCTCAGGAGTTTATGACCATGACTACCGCTTTCTCTCTTGCACCTCTGTTCCGCCATTCCGTTGGCTTCGACCGTTTCAACGACCTGTTCGAGTCTGCGGCACGTAACGAGGCGGGTAGCAGCTACCCTCCCTACAACGTTGAAAAGCATGGCGATGACCACTATCGCATCGTCGTTGCCGCAGCCGGTTTCCAGGAGCAGGACCTCGACCTTCAGGTCGAGAAAGGCGTCCTGACCGTGATCGGCGGCAAACGCGAAAACGGCGCCGCAGAAGTGACCTACCTGCACCAGGGTATCGCCCAGCGCGCGTTCAAGCTGTCGTTCCGCCTGGCGGACCATATCGAGGTCAAATCGGCAGGCCTCGCCAATGGGCTGCTCAGCATTGACTTGCTGCGCATTGTGCCGGAAGAAGCCAAGGCCAAGCGCATCCCGATCAATGGTGACAAACCAGCACTCAACTGAGGCTGGCGGCGTTATCAGGGCTGCTACGCAGCCCATCGCCGGCAAGCCGGCTCCTACCCTGTGGGAGCCGGCTTTCCTGCATTGGGCCGCCTGGCGGCCCCAAATCCTTTTTTCCTTGCTCAGAAATCGGCGGGGGCCTCCAGCAGCATCTGCCGGAACTCCGGTAGCGGCAGCGGCCGGCTGTGCAGGTAACCCTGGTACAGGTGGCACCCCAGCCGCTCCAGAAATTCCAGTTGCTCTGTCAGCTCCACGCCTTCGGCGATCACCGCCAGGTCAAGGCTGCGCGCCATGGCGACGATGGCGCGGACAATCTCGGCGTCGTTGGAGTCCTGCGGGGCGTCGCGCACGAAGGTCTGGTCGATCTTCAGCGCGTCCACCGGCAAGCGCTTGAGGTAGGTCAGCGAGGAATAGCCCGTACCGAAATCATCCATGGCGAAGCTCACCCCATAGCGTTTGAGCTCGCGCATCTTGCTGATGGTGTCTTCCAGGTTCTGGATCACGATGCCCTCGGTGATTTCCAGCTTGAGCATGTGCCGTGGCAAGCGATAGTCGTCCAGGCTGCGCAGCACCCGTTGGACGAAGTCGTTCTGGCGGAACTGCCGGGGGCTGATGTTCACGCACAGGCTGAAATCATCGGCATCGATCAACCCGTCTGCGAGCATGCGCGAACAAGCGTCGCAGGCTTCGTCGAGTATCCAGCTGCCAACTTCCAGGATCAGGCCGCTTTCCTCCAGCACCTGGATGAACTGAGCCGGCGGTTGCTGGCCCAATTGCGGGTGATGCCAGCGCAACAGTACCTCGGCCCCGACAATGCGGTTGTCGCGGGCATCCACCTGGGGCTGAAAGTGCAAGGCCAGCTCGCCCCGTGCCAGGGCCAGGCGCAGGTCGCTTTCCATGCGCAAGCGCTCGCTGGCGGCCTTCTGCATGGTGGTATGGAACAGCTGGGTGGTGTTGCGCCCTGAGTCCTTGGCGCGGTACAGGGCGATGTCGGCGCGTTTGAGCAGGTCGGCGGGGGTGGTGCCGTGGTCGGGGATCAGTGCCACGCCAATGCTTGGGGTTACCTGCAGACGCTGGCCGTCCAGCGACATGGGTTCGGCCAGCAGTTCGCGCAGGGTATCGGCCAGCTCCCGAACCTTGTTCTCCACCGCTTCGCGGCTGCCTTCCAGGCCACTGAGCAGTACCACGAATTCATCACCACCCAGGCGTGCCACCGTGTCTTCCAGGCGCACACTGGCTTCCAGGCGGGCGGTGATGATCTTCAGCACCGTGTCGCCCACCGGGTGGCCGAGGGAGTCGTTGATGTGCTTGAAATGGTCGAGGTCGAGGAACAGCAGGGCGCCGCGCAGGTTGTGCCGGCGCAGCAGGGCGATCTGTTGGCTCAGGCGGTCCATCAGCAAGGCGCGGTTGGGCAGGTTGGTCAGCGGGTCGTGGTAGGCCAGGTGGCGGATCTGTGCCTGGGCATTCTTCAACTGGCTGACATCGCGCGCGGTGAGTAACAGGCAATCGGCCTCGTTGAGGCTGATCGGCTCAACCGATACTTCCACAGTGAGAATGTCGCCACGCTTGTTGCGCCCGAGCATCTCCCGGTGGTGTACCCGGCCACGCTCCTTCAGCTCCACCAGCAACGCGTTGCGCTGCTTGTCGTCGGCCCAGATACCCAGCTCGTAGACGCTGCGGCCGATCACTTCGGCGGTGCTGTAGCCGGTCAGCCGGCAGAAGCCATCGTTGACTTCCACATAGCGACCGCTGTGGCGCTCGGTGATGGTGATGGCGTCCGGGCTGGAGTGAAATGCCTTGGCGAACTTCTCTTCACTGGACTTGAGCGCCGCTTCGGCCCGTTGCTGCTGGGTTATATCGCGCAGGGTCGTGACGCTGCAGGGCTGGTTGTCGACGCTGACCAGCCGGCTGGAAATCACACAGGTCAGTGGTGAGCCGTTGCGGTGGTTGACCACCACGGCGACATTGCTCAGGGCCTGTTCGCGGATAACCCGTTCGATGCGGTGGGCGCGTTCGATCGACTCGGCCCACAGGCCGATCTGTTCGGCGGTGCGGCCGATCACCTGTTCGGCGCTCCAGCCGAAGGTTTGGGTGAAGGCCGGGTTGATCTCGATGAACTGGCCAGTGTCCTGGCGGGTTACGCAGATCGGGTCGGGGCTGACCTGGAAAAGGCTGGCGAACTTCTCTTCCGAGGCGCTAAGGCGCAGTTCGCGCTCGACCTGCTCGGTGATGTCCAGAAGGGTGCCAGCCATGCGCAACGGGTTGCCGTGCTCGTCGCGGTACAGGCGAGCGCGGCTTTCGATGTAGCGTGAAGCGCCGTTTTCCAGTTGCACCCGGTAGGTTATCTGGTAGTTGCCTTCTGGGCCTTCGCGCAGGCTGCGGTAAGCCTGGCGCATGCCATCGCGTTCGTCCTGGGGCACGCCTTCGAAAAATGCGTCGAACGATTCGTGAAAGGGTATCGGGTCCAGCCCGTGCAATTGTGCGGCACGGGCCGAGCCATAGAGCATGCCGCTGGGTATGTGCCAGTCCCAGGTGCCCAGTTGCGCCGAGTCCAGGGCCAGGTCAAGGCGTTCCTGGCTATCCTTGAGCGCTTGCTCGGCGCGTTTGCGCTCGGACGTGTCGACGAAGGTGCTGAGCAGGAATGTCACCCCTTCCAGTTCGATGCCCTGGGCGCACAGGATGCCGTCGTGGATCTTGCCGCTGCTGGCGCGCAACTGCACTTCCAAGATGGCCGGGCCGCCGCTGGCACGGGTCGCATCCAGTACCAGGTGACGCTGCTCCGGGGTTGCCCAGAGGCCCAGCTCCAGGGTGGTCTTGCCGATCACTTGGTCACCGGGCCAGCCGAACATGTCTTCGAAATGCTGGTTGACTTCGAAAATCATGCCGTCGTGGTGGCGGGTGAGCAGAATTGCGTTGGGGCTCAGGTGGAACAGGGTGGCAAAGCGTTTCTCCGAGTTGATCAGGGCGGTTTCCCGCTCGCGCTGGCGGGTTATCTCGCGGATTACCCCGATCATCTGAGGCCGGCCCTGGCGGTCATGGGTCAGGCTGCCGTTGATTTCCAGCCAGTGCAGGCTGCCATCCGGCCAGCGGATGCGGTGGCGCATGGCTTTCTCGGCCGGTTCACCGTTGACCACTGCCTGGAACAGTTGGCGTGTGCGGGCGCGATCTTCTTCCGGCAACAGGTCCAGGTAGTCGATGTCGTTGGGCAAGGGGCGCTGCGGATCGAAACCGAACAGTGCCTGGGTGCCGCGCGACCAGCTGACCCGCCCACTGTCGATGTCCCACAGCCAGGCGCCCAGGCGGGCACCATTGAGCGCAGCCAGCAATTGCGGAGCGTTCTGCCAGGCCAGTTCCGACTCCTGGGGGTCGGCCGCAGGGATGCGCGGCAGGCGCGGAAAGCGGTTTGCTGATTTGGGCATGGATACCAGACCTTTGGCGTTTGACGCGTCCCTGGGTTGGAAGTGCAGGCCTGACGACCGGTCAGGCGGCCCCTGCGTGACTGTCGAGCAGGGCCATGAAGGCCCTGGCGGCGTTCGATAGCGTTCGCTCGGTATGCAATATGTAGCCTAGCTGGCGTGACAGCTGTATGCCGGGTAAAGCGATGGGTGCAACCTGATCGTCGAGCATGGTGCGCGGGAGCACGCTCCAGGCCAGGCCGATCGAGACCATCATCTTGATGGTTTCCAGGTAGTTGGTGCTCATGGCGATGTTCGGGGCCAGGCCCTGGCTTTCGAACAGGCGCTGGACGATGTGGTGGGTGAAAGTATTGCCACCTGGAAATACCGCCGGATGGCGGGCAACGTCAGCCAGGCTGACCTGGGTATTGCTGGCCAGCGGGTGCTCGGGGGCGGCGACGAAGTCCAGTGCGTCGTCCCAGACGGGGATGGCCTTGATCAGGTGATGGGGCTCTGGCGCCAGGGTGATGACCGCTATCTCGGCGCGCCCGTGCAGAACCTCGTCATAGGCCGCTTCTGAATCGAGGAACTGGATATCCAGCGCAACGGCCGGGTGCTGGCGGGTGAATGCCCGCAGCAGCGGGGGCAGGCGGTGCAGGCCAATGTGATGGCTGGTGGCGAGGGTCAGGCGACCACTCACCTGCCCGGTCAGGTTGGTCAGCGCACGTCGGGTATCATCGAGGACGTTGAGGATCTGATAGGCGCGTGGCAGCAGGGCGCGGCCGGCTTCGGTCAAGGTCACCTCGCGGCCCAGGCGATCGAACAGGCGTACGTCCAGCTGTTGCTCCAGCCCGGCAATGCGCTTGCTGATGGCCGGTTGAGTCAGGTGCAGGCGTTCGCCGGCCCCGGAGAAGCTGCCGGTCTCGGCAATGGCAATGAAGGCGCTGAGGTTGGCCAGGTCCATTGTTCGAATTCCTGATGGTTATGCAAAGCATGAAAATTATGAATTTGAGTTATTCAATCTATCGCCATAGCATCGTCCGTACAAGCCAAGGGGTCTTTGGCATAGAAAGACGCTGATGAGGAACAGTCTGATGGCTGGCAAAACGCTCTACGACAAACTCTGGGAAGCCCATGAGGTCAAGCGCCGTGATGACGGCTCGTCCTTGATCTACATCGACCGCCATATCATTCACGAAGTGACCTCGCCCCAGGCCTTTGAAGGCCTGCGCCTGGCCAACCGCAAGCCGTGGCGCATCGATGCCAACATCGCCACCCCGGACCACAACGTGCCGACCACCCCGGAACGCAAGGGCGGGATCGAGGCCATCGTCGACCAGGTGTCGCGCCTGCAGGTGCAGACCCTCGATGAGAACTGTGACGAATACGGCATCGTCGAATTCAAGATGAATGACGTGCGCCAGGGCATCGTCCATGTCATCAGCCCCGAGCAGGGCGCCACCTTGCCCGGCATGACCGTGGTCTGTGGGGACTCGCACACTTCCACCCACGGCGCTTTCGGGGCCTTGGCCCATGGTATCGGCACCTCCGAGGTCGAGCATGTGCTCGCCACCCAGTGCCTGGTCGCCAAAAAGATGAAGAACATGCTGGTGCGCGTCGAGGGCACATTGCCTGCCGGCGTGACGGCCAAGGACATCGTGCTTGCCGTGATCGGCAAGATCGGTACCGCCGGTGGCAACGGCCACGCCATGGAATTTGCTGGCAGCGCCATCCGCGCCCTGTCCATGGAAGGCCGCATGACCATTTGCAACATGTCGATCGAGGCCGGTGCACGGGTTGGCCTGGTTGCGACCGATGCCACCACCATTGCCTACGTCGAAGGCCGCCCTTATGCGCCCAAAGGCGAGCAGTGGGAGCGTGCGGTCGAGGCGTGGAAAGACCTGGTAACCGATGACGATGCGGTATTCGACACCGTGGTCGAGCTCGATGCAGCGCAAATCAAGCCGCAGGTCAGCTGGGGCACGTCGCCCGAGATGGTCCTGGCCGTCGACCAGCGTGTGCCGGACCCTGCCGCCGAAGCCGATCTGGTCAAGCGTGGCTCGATCGAGCGCGCCCTCAAGTACATGGGCCTGAGCGCCAACCAGGCGATCACCGATATCCAACTGGACCGCGTGTTCATTGGCTCCTGCACCAACTCGCGGATCGAAGACCTGCGCGCCGCAGCCGAAATCGCCAAAGGCCGCAAGGTCGCTGCCACCGTCAAGCAGGCCATCGTCGTGCCGGGTTCGGGCCTGGTCAAGGCCCAGGCCGAGCGTGAAGGCCTGGACAAGATCTTCCTCGAGGCTGGTTTCGAATGGCGTGAGCCAGGCTGCTCGATGTGCCTGGCGATGAACCCGGACCGCCTGGAAAGCGGCGAGCATTGCGCGTCCACGTCCAACCGCAACTTCGAAGGCCGTCAGGGCGCCGGTGGCCGTACCCATCTGGTCAGCCCGGCCATGGCTGCCGCTGCGGCGGTGACTGGTCACTTCATCGATGTTCGCGAGTTGATCCAAGGGAGCGCAGCATGAAAGCCTTTACCCAGCACACCGGCCTCGTCGCGCCGTTGGACCGTGCCAACGTCGACACCGATCAGATCATTCCCAAGCAGTTCCTCAAGTCGATCAAGCGTACCGGCTTCGGCCCCAACCTGTTCGACGAGTGGCGTTACCTGGACGTCGGCCAGCCTTACCAGGACAACAGCAAGCGCCCGCTGAACAAAGAGTTCGTGCTCAACCACGAGCGCTACCAGGGTGCCAGTGTGTTGCTGGCGCGCGAGAACTTCGGCTGTGGTTCGAGCCGTGAGCACGCCCCTTGGGCGCTGGACGAATACGGCTTCCGCAGCGTGATCGCGCCGAGCTTCGCCGACATCTTCTTCAACAACAGCTTCAAGAACGGCTTGTTGCCGATCATTCTGAGCGATGAGGAAGTCGACGAGCTGTTCAAGCAGGTCGAAGCCAACCCTGGCTACCAGTTGACCATCGACTTGCAGGCACAGGCGGTGACCCGTCCGGACGGCAAGGTGCTGCACTTTGAGATCGACGCGTTCCGCAAGCACTGCCTGCTCAATGGCCTGGACGATATCGGCCTGACCTTGCAGGACGGCGAGGCGATCAAGGCGTTTGAAGGCAAACACCGCACCGCACAGCCTTGGCTGTTCCGTGATGCCTGAATGATGTAATCGGGTTTGCTGGCCTCATCGCCGGCAAGCCGGCTCCCACATCGACCCCGCACTGTGCAGTCGCTGTGGGAGCCGGCTTGCCGGCGATAGCGGCCGTAGAGACAACCCAAAATCAAAAGGAATGCGCCCATGACCAGCACCACCCACACCGATGTGGTCCAACGCCAGTTCGGCGAACAGGCCAGTGCCTACCTCAGCAGCGCCGTGCACGCCCAGGGCAGTGAGTTCGCCCTGCTGCAAGCCGAGCTGGCGGGGCAGGGTGCGGCTCGCGTGCTGGACCTGGGCTGTGGTGCCGGTCATGTCAGCTTCCACGTAGCGCCTCTGGTGGCAGAGGTGGTCGCCTACGACCTGTCGCAGTCGATGCTTGACGTGGTTGCCAGCGCCGCCGCCGAGCGCGGCCTGGGCAATATCACCACCGAGCGTGGTGCCGCTGAACGCCTGCCGTTCGCCGATGCCTCGTTCGATTACGTCTTCAGCCGCTATTCAGCGCACCACTGGAGCGACCTGGGCGTGGCGTTGCGCGAAGTGCGGCGGGTGTTGAAGCCGGGCGGGGTGGCAGCCTTCATTGACGTGATGTCGCCGGGCAGCCCGTTGCTCGATACCTATCTGCAAACGGTTGAAGTGCTGCGCGACACCAGCCACGTACGCGATTATTCTGCCGCCCAGTGGCAGCGCCAGGTCAGCGAAGCTGGCCTGCATGCCCGCAGCCACACCCGCCAGCGCCTGCGCCTGGAGTGGGCCTCGTGGGTCGAGCGCATGCGCACGCCCGAGCCGCTGCGCGTGGCCATACGCCAGTTGCAGCAAGCCATGGGCGAGGAAGTGCGGCAGTATTACCAGATTGAGGCAGACGGCTCGTTCAGCACCGACGTGATCGTGTTGTGGGCAGAGCGCTGAGTTTTTTACGGTGCGGCCGGGCTGGCCGCACCGCTTGAATGGATAGAGGAAAGCATGAGCAAGCAGATTCTGATTCTCCCAGGTGATGGCATTGGTCCGGAAATCATGGCCGAGGCGGTCAAGGTGCTGGAGCTGGCCAACGACAAGTTCCAGCTCGGTTTCAGCCTCGAGCACGACGTGATCGGCGGTGCTGCCATCGACAAGCACGGCGTGCCGCTGGCCGACGAGACCCTGGAACGTGCGCGCCAGGCCGATGCCGTTCTGTTGGGCGCTGTGGGCGGGCCGAAGTGGGACAAGATCGAGCGGGACATCCGCCCTGAGCGCGGCCTGCTGAAAATCCGCTCGCAGCTGGGCCTGTTCGCCAACCTGCGCCCGGCCATCCTCTACCCGCAACTGGCCGATGCCTCGTCGCTCAAGCCGGAAATCGTCTCGGGCCTGGACATCCTTATCGTCCGTGAGCTGACCGGCGGCATCTACTTCGGTGCCCCGCGTGGCCAGCGTGAACTCGAAGGCGGCGAGCGTCAGGCCTACGACACCCTCCCGTACAGCGAGAGCGAAGTGCGCCGTATCGCCCGCGTCGGCTTCGACATGGCCCGCGTGCGTGGCAAGAAGCTGTGCTCGGTGGACAAGGCCAACGTCCTGGCCTCCAGCCAACTGTGGCGTGAAGTGGTCGAGGACGTGGCCAAGGACTACCCGGACGTAGAACTGAGCCACATGTATGTCGACAACGCCGCCATGCAACTGGTGCGCGCGCCCAAGCAGTTCGACGTGATGGTGACCGACAACATGTTCGGTGACATCCTGTCGGATGAAGCTTCCATGCTGACCGGTTCGATCGGCATGCTGCCTTCGGCGTCGCTCGATGCCAACAACAAGGGCATGTACGAGCCTTGCCACGGCTCGGCGCCGGACATCGCCGGCCAAGGCATTGCCAACCCGCTGGCGACCATTCTGTCGGTGTCGATGATGTTGCGTTACAGCTTCAACCAGCAGGCCGCAGCCGAGGCCATCGAGCAGGCGGTAAGCCAGGTCCTGGACCAGGGCCTGCGTACCGGTGACATCTGGTCGGCCGGTTGCAGCAAGGTAGGTACGCAGGAAATGGGCGACGCAGTAGTCGCAGCGCTGCGGAATCTGTAATCTCTCTGGCCCGCCACCGTTTTTGGTCGGTGGCGGCCCACTTTTAGCAAAGGTGTAGTTGCGATGAAACGTGTAGGTCTGATCGGTTGGCGCGGCATGGTCGGTTCCGTGCTCATGCAGCGGATGCTGGAGGAGCAGGATTTCGACCTTATCGAGCCGGTGTTCTTCACTACCTCCAATGTCGGTGGCCAGGGCCCGAACGTGGGCAAGGATATTGCTCCGCTCAAGGACGCTTATTCGATTGAAGAACTCAAGACCCTCGACGTGATCCTGACCTGTCAGGGCGGCGACTACACCAACGAGGTCTTCCCCAAGCTGCGTGAAGCCGGCTGGCAGGGGTACTGGATCGATGCTGCCTCGTCGCTGCGCATGCAGGACGATGCGGTGATCGTGCTCGACCCGGTCAACCGCAAGGTGATCGACCAGCAGCTCGATGCCGGCACCAAGAACTACATCGGCGGCAACTGCACCGTCAGCCTGATGCTGATGGGCCTTGGCGGCCTGTTCGAAGCGGGCCTGGTCGAGTGGATGAGCGCCATGACCTACCAGGCGGCGTCCGGTGCCGGTGCGCAGAACATGCGTGAGCTGATCAAGCAGATGGGTGCTACCCACGCGGCAGTTGCCGATGACCTGGCCAACCCGGCCAGCGCCATCCTCGACATCGACCGCAAGGTGGCCGAGGCCATGCGCAGCGAGGCCTACCCGGCCGAGAACTTCGGCGTGCCCCTGGCGGGCAGCCTGATCCCATGGATCGACAAGGAGCTGCCGAACGGCCAGAGCCGTGAAGAGTGGAAGGCCCAGGCCGAAACCAACAAGATCCTCGGCCGCTTCAAGAGCCCGATCCCGGTCGATGGCATCTGCGTGCGCATCGGCGCCATGCGCTGCCACAGCCAGGCACTGACCATCAAGCTGAACAAGGACGTGCCGCTGGCCGATATCGAAGGCATGATCAGCCAGCACAACCCGTGGGTGAAGCTGGTGCCGAACCAGCGCGAGATCAGCATGCAGGAACTGACCCCGACCAACGTCACCGGTACCCTGAACATTCCGGTGGGCCGTTTGCGCAAGCTGAACATGGGCTCGCAGTATCTGGGCGCGTTCACCGTCGGCGATCAGCTGCTGTGGGGTGCTGCCGAGCCGCTGCGCCGCATGCTGCGGATTCTGCTCGAGCGTTGATCGTTCTGCGTTGAACAGAAAACCCGCGCTGGTGACAGCGCGGGTTTTTTTATGGTGCGCGCCCCACAGGGCCAGCACAGACAAAACGGTACAATCCGAGTAAAGTGCCGCCCCCCGCCGTTACAGCAAAAGGATCCTCTCCATGACCCAACCCCTGGACATCGCCGTCGTCGGCGCCACCGGTAGCGTCGGTGAAACCTTGGTACAGATTCTCGAAGAATTGCACTTCCCGGTCGGCACGCTGCACCTGCTGGCCAGCATGGAGTCGGCGGGCAGCAGCGTGATGTTCGCCGGCAAGAAGGTCAAAGTGCGTGAGGTCGACAGTTTCGATTTCACCCAGGTCAAACTGGCCTTCTTCGCCGCCAGCCCGGCCGTCAGCCGTAGCTTTGCCAGCAAGGCCCGTGAGGCCGGCTGCACGGTCATTGACCTGTCTGGCGGCCTGGATGACGCCCTGGCGGTCGTGCCTGAGGCCAACGCCGAGCGCATCGCCGGCCTGGCGTTGCCGGCGTGCATCGCCAGCCCCAGTGCTGCAGCCGTGGCCTTGGCCGTCGCGCTGGCGCCACTGAAGGGGCTGTTGGAGATCGAGCGTGTGCAGGTCATGGCCGCGCTCGCGGTGTCTGCCCAGGGCCGGGAGGCTGTCAACGAACTGGCCCGGCAGACCGCCGAGTTGCTCAACGCCCGCCCGCTGGAGCCGCGTTTCTTCGATCGCCAGGTGGCGTTCAACCTGCTGGCCCAGGTCGGTGCGGCAGACGAACAGGGCCACACCGCGCTCGAACGCCGCCTGGTTGATGAGCTGCCGGTGCTGTTGGGGCAGCCGGAACTGAAGATTTCCGTGACCTGCGTTCAAGTCCCGGTGTTTTTTGGCGATAGCTTCAGTGTGGCGGTACAGAGCCGTAATCCGGTGGATCTTGTTGCGGTCAATGCCGCGCTGGAGGGTGCCGACAGTGTCGAGCTGGTCGAGCGGGATGATTATCCGACCCCGGTAGGGGACGCAGTAGGGCAAGACGTGGTCTATGTTGGTCGTGTACGCCATGGTGTTGACGAAGACCAGCAGCTCAACCTGTGGCTGACCACCGACAACCTGCGCAAGGGCGCTGCGCTCAACGCCGTGCAGGTGGCGCAATTGTTGATTAAACACATAGCGTAAAAGATACTGGCGAGCACTTTTGTCCCGCACCGCATGCGGTTTCGGGACGATTCATACAAGGGATGAGGTCATGCTTCGAATTCGCAAACTGGTTCTGGCCATGGCGGCAGCGTCGGCGCTGTCATCTGGCATGGCGAATGCCCTGGGGTTGGGTGAGCTGACGCTCAAGTCGGCGCAGAACCAGCCGCTGGACGCCGAGATCGAATTGCTCGATGTGCGCGACCTCACCGCTGCCGAAGTGGCACCAAGCCTGGCGCCGCCGGAAGAGTTCAGCAAGGCCGGGGTGGAGTATCCGGGCTACCTTGAGGACCTGAGCTTTACCCCGGTGATCAACCCCAATGGCAAGAGCGTGCTGCGGGTAACCTCCAGCCAGCCGCTGCCGGGCTCGGTGGTCAAGTTTCTGGTCCAGGTGATGTGGCCCCAGGGCCGCCTGCTGCGTGACTACAGTGTGCTGCTCGACCAGGCCAAGGCCCAGGGCGAGCAGCCTGCCGCGGCCAATGTCACCCCGGCAACCAGCAGCGCCGGCAGCTACACCACCAAACGCCGCGATACCCTCTGGCAGATTGCTGCGCGCAATACCCAAAGCGGTGGCTCGGTGCAGCAGACCATGATCGCCATTCAGGCGCTGAACCCGGATGCCTTTATCGGCAACAATATCAACCAGTTGAAGGTTGGCCAGGTGTTGCGCCTGCCCGATCGTCAGCAGGTCCAGAGCATCCCCCAGGCCGAGGCCAATCGCGAAGTGGCCGAACAGTACGCCGCCTGGCGTGAGGGCCGGCGCCTCGGCCCCCGCGCCAGGCAGTTGGACGCCACCCGTCGCGGCGCTGCCGATGCGGCGCCGGAACGTATCGCCCAGGGCGACAACCTGCGCCTGGTCAGCCCAGGCAACCAGCCTGGCGCTGGCGATGCCAAGGCGCTCAACGACAAGCTGGCCGTGGCCCAGGAGAGCCTGGACACCAGCCGTCGTGACAATGAAGAACTCAAGAGCCGGATGAGCGACCTGCAAAGCCAGCTGGACAAGCTGCAGCGCCTGATTCAGCTCAAGAACGACCAGCTGGCACGCCTGGAGGCACAGGGTGCTGCCGGGGAGCCGGCATCGGCCGCCGCCTTGCCTGGTGAATCGGCCCCGGCGCAGCCTGCAGGCAACGCCCAGGTACCGCCCGCCGAGCCCGTCGTGGCACCGGCGCCGGCTGCCGTCGACACCGCGCCTGGCTCTGCCCCGGCTGGCGAGGATGCCCCAGCCGCCCAGCAGCCGGGCGCGCTGGATGAGATGCTGGGGAATCCGTTGGTGCTGGGCCTGATCGCAGGTTCCGCATTCCTCGTGCTGCTGTTGCTGCTGTTGCTGCTGGCGCGCCGACGCAAAGCCCAGCAGGAGGCCGAAAAGCACCTGCGTATGGCGCGGGCACTGGCCGAGGAGGGCGAGCGTAACCCCGACCTCGACCTGCCTTCGAGCAGCTTCGATGAGCTGGAAGTGTCGGCGCCTGGCGTAACCCTGTCGCCGGCGGTGGTAGCGGCTTCGGCTGCTGCAGCCGTTGCGGCGGAAAAACCCGTAGCCCCAGCCCCCGTTGCCGCGCCATCACCGGCACAGGACCCGAATGCCGAGCTGTTGGCTGAGGTCGAGCAGAGCCTGGCCAGCGGCCGTCTGAACCATGCGGCCGACCTGTTGGAGACGGCCGTCGCTGCGCAACCGGAGCATGATGGCCTGCGGTTGAAGCTGATGGAGGTTTATGCGCGCCAGGGTGACCACAGCGCATTCGTGGAGCAGGAGCGCAAGCTGCCGGGCAGCGAAGAAAATATCGCGCAGGTCAGTCAGCTCAAGGAGCATTACCCGGCCATGCTCGGCATCGCCGCAGCGGGGCTGGGGGCTGCGGCGCTGGCTGCCGAGCTGGATGAGCAGTATGTGCAGGATCTGTTGCAGGATGAGCCGCAGCCGCCTGCAGAGGTCGATGCCGAGCCTGAGCCTGACGCTGTTGCTGAGCCTGAGCCTGAACCTGAACCGCAAGCCGAGGCCGATGCTCAAGCGCCTGCTCTTGATGACAATGGTCTGGACAGTGCCTTCGACCTTGACCTGGGTGACGATCTGCCCCTGAACGACCTTGAACCGCCGATGCTCGATGAAGCGGCCTTGACGGATCTGCAGGTAAATGACGAGCCGCTCGCCGCCGCTGATCCTGCCGTGCAGGAAGCAGATGCCGATGCCGACTTCGAAGCCTTGCTGGCGCAGGCTCAGGCCGAACCGCAGAGCGTCGATGATCTGGCGGACTTCGACCTGGACATGGGTGAGCCGAGCGTTACCGAACCGGTCGAGGAAGAGCCGGTCGACGTTGCTGCCGAACTGGCGGCTTTCGATTCCATCCCTGAGTTCGACCCGATTTCCGAGCTGGAGCTGCCGGAAGACTTCGACCTGTCGCTGTCGCTGGATGACCAGTCACCGGCTGCCAAGAGCTTTGCTTCGGAGCTGAGCGACGTCAACGCCGAACTGGACAAGCTCTCGCAGAATCTCGAGTCGCCGTCGCTGGCGCCGCACTTCACCGCTGCAGATGCTGCCCAGGAGCCGGAACCTTTGGACGACCTGGACTTCGATTTCTTCTCCGGCAGCGACGAAGTGGCCACCAAGCTCGATCTGGCACGTGCCTATATCGACATGGGCGACCATCAGGGTGCGCGCGACATCCTCGATGAAGTGGTCAAGGATGGCGACGACACCCAACGTCAGGAAGCCGAAGACATGCTGTCCCGGCTGGTCTGAAGGCCTCACCTGCAGCGTAAAACCAACGGCAGCCCAACAAGGCTGCCGTTGTCGTTATAATCCCCGGCACTTCGTATTGCCCCACAGGTTTCACGCTCTTGGACATCATCGACACCGCTGCCACCGAATCGGCCGCCGAAGGCTTCACCCGCATTGCCCTGGGCGTGGAATACAAGGGTTCGCGCTACCGCGGCTGGCAACGCCAGGCCAGCGGTGTGCCCAGTGTCCAGCAGGCACTGGAGCAAGCCCTGTCGAAAGTGGCCAACGAGCCCATCACGGTGGTCTGCGCCGGGCGTACCGACGCCGGTGTGCATGGGTGTGGGCAGATCGTGCATTTCGATACCCGCGCCAATCGCGACGAACGCGCCTGGACCCTGGGCAGCAACTTCAACCTGCCCCATGACATCAGTGTGGTCTGGTCGCGGCCGATGCCTGCGGATTTCCATGCGCGCTTCAAGGCCACCGCCCGGCGCTACCGTTATGTCATCTACAACGACCCGATCCGCCCGGCACACTTGGCCGAGGAAGTGACCTGGAATCACCGGCCGCTTGATGTAGAACGCATGGCCGATGCTGCGCAGTTCCTGCTGGGTACCCACGACTTCAGTGCCTTTCGCGCCAGCCAGTGCCAGGCCAAGTCGCCGATCAAGCATATCCATCACCTGCGGGTCACCCGTCACGGGCAGATGATCGTGCTGGATGTGCGGGCCACCGCTTTCCTGCACCATATGGTGCGCAACATTGCCGGCGTGCTGATGACCATTGGTGCAGGTGAGCGCCCTGCGGGCTGGGCCCGTGAAGTGCTGGAAGGGCGCAACCGGCGCGAAGGCGGTGTGACGGCCCATCCGTACGGCCTGTACCTGGTGCAGGTAGAGTACCCGGAGGAATTCCAGCTGCCACAGCGTTACATTGGCCCACACTTTCTGACCGGCTACGAGGCGTTGGCCGACTGACGGGCGAAAACGCTTTTGCTACCATCGGGCCTTTCAGTGTTTTCTCAGGGTTTGCAGTCCATGAGCAATGTTCGCAGCAAGATCTGCGGGATTACCCGCATAGAAGACGCGCTGGCCGCCGCCGAGGCGGGGGCCGATGCCATCGGCTTCGTTTTCTATGCCAAAAGCCCGCGCGCCGTCGACGTGCGCCAGGCGCGGGCGATCATGGCCGAGTTGCCACCCTTCGTGACTACGGTCGGCCTGTTCGTCAACGCCTCGCGCTGCGAACTCAACGAGATCCTCGAGGCTGTGCCGCTGGACCTGCTACAGTTCCACGGCGACGAAACCCCGGCTGACTGCGAAGGCTACCACCGCTCCTGGATCAAGGCGCTGCGAGTGCGCCCGGGTGATGACCTGGAGGCTGCCTGCCGGCACTATGCCGGTGCGCGTGGCATCCTGCTCGACACCTATGTTGCCGGCGTACCCGGTGGTACTGGCGAGGCGTTCGACTGGTCGCTGGTGCCTTCACGGCTGAGCAAGCCGATCATTCTTGCCGGAGGCTTGTCGGCCGGCAATGTCGGCCAGGCCATCGCCCAGGTGCGGCCGTATGCGGTGGATGTCAGTGGTGGTGTGGAGCAGGCCAAGGGCATAAAGGACGCGGCGAAGATCGAAGCGTTCATGCGCGCGGTGAAACAGGCGTGATGCCAGATGTGACGGCTGGCTGCGCGCCATCGTCCATAGCTATCGCAGCCCTGCGGGGCGGCTGCCGGCATGCCGGTTGGCCAAAGAATACGTTGAAGACGGTGCGGTACGCAGGCAGCCCCTGTGGCCGGCTCGTCATCGTTTGACAGAAGAATTTGAGCTCAAAGGGCAGGGCATGGCCGGCCAGACTGGTCCCCGCCCGCCAATACTGGAGAAATAAAGCATGAGCAACTGGTTAGTCGACAAACTGATCCCTTCGATCATGCGTTCCGAGGTGAAGAAGAGCTCGGTGCCAGAAGGCCTGTGGCACAAGTGCCCAGCCTGTGAGGCCGTGCTGTATCGTCCGGAGCTGGAAAAGACCCTGGATGTCTGCCCCAAGTGCAACCACCACATGCGTATTGGCGCACGCCAGCGCATCGACATCTTCCTCGATGCTGAAGGCCGTGCCGAGCTGGGTGCCGAGCTGGAGCCGGTCGACCGCCTGAAATTCCGCGATGGCAAAAAGTACAAGGACCGCCTGGTCGGTGCCCAGAAGCAGACCGGCGAGAAGGACGCCCTGATCTCCATGAGCGGTACCCTGATGGGCATGCCGATCGTGGTCAGTGCCTTCGAATTTTCCTTCATGGGTGGTTCCATGGGCGCCGTCGTCGGTGAGCGTTTTGTCCGCGCCGCCAACCATGCCCTGGAAAACCGCTGCCCGATGATCTGCTTCTCGGCCTCCGGTGGTGCGCGCATGCAGGAAGCGCTGATCTCGCTGATGCAGATGGCCAAGACCTCGGCCGTGCTGGCCCGCCTGCGCGAAGAGGGCATTCCGTTCATCTCCGTATTGACCGATCCGGTCTACGGCGGTGTTTCCGCCAGTCTGGCGATGCTCGGCGATGTCATTGTCGGTGAGCCGAAGGCGCTGATCGGCTTTGCCGGCCCGCGCGTGATCGAGCAGACCGTGCGCGAAAAGCTGCCTGAGGGCTTCCAGCGCAGCGAGTTCCTGCTGGAGCACGGCGCCATCGACCTGATCATCTCGCGTGGCGAGCTGCGTCCACGCCTGGCGCGTCTGCTGGCGCAGATGACCGGCCAGGAAACTCCCGAGCAGGCACGCGAGGCCGCTGCGGTCGCCTGATGAAAGACAGAACCCTGGGCGAATGGCTCGCCTACCTCGAGCAGTTGCACCCCTCGGCCATCGACATGGGGCTGGAGCGTTCGCAAAAGGTGCTTGCACGATTGGCCCTGGGCAAGCTGGCGCCCCGTGTGGTGACCGTCACTGGCACCAACGGCAAAGGCTCGACCTGTGCCTTCGTGGCGTCGATGCTGCGTGCCCAGGGGCTCAAGGTTGGCGTGTACAGCTCGCCACACCTGTTGCGTTACAACGAACGGGTGCTGATCGATGGTCAGGAGGCCAGTGATGAGCGCCTGTGCGAAGCCTTTGCTGCCGTCGAGGCGGCGCGAGGCGAGATTTCCCTTACCTATTTCGAGATGGGCACCCTGGCGGCATTCTGGCTGTTCTACCAGTCCGGGCTGGATGCCGTGGTGCTTGAAGTAGGCCTGGGTGGTCGTCTGGATACCGTGAACGTCGTCGATGCCGACCTGGCCCTGGTGACCAGTATCGGCGTCGACCATGTCGATTACCTGGGCGATACCCGCGAGTTGGTAGCCTTCGAGAAGGCTGGCATCTTCCGCCCGGGCAAGCCGGCATTGTGCGGTGACCTGGATCCCCCTCGGCCATTGTTGGACAAGGCGCGTGAACTGGCGGCGCCGTTGTTCCTGCGGGGGCGTGACTTCGATCTGACCAGTGCCGATAGTACCTGGCACTGGCGCGGGACAGCAGCAGATGGCGCGGTGGTGGAGCTGTCAGGCCTGCCGCTGCTCGACCTGCCGATGGAGAACGCCACCCTGGCCCTGCAGGCTTATTTGCTGATGGGGCTGCCTTGGGATGCCGGGCAAATTCGTCAGGCGCTGCTCGATACCCGTATCACCGGGCGGCTGGACCGTCGCACGTTCAGTTGGCAAGGCAAGCGCGTGGAGCTGTTGCTGGATGTGGGGCATAACCCCCATGCAGCAGAATACCTGGCGCGTCGCCTGTCAGCGCGACCGCTCAAGGGCCGGCGCCTGGCAGTCTTCGGCCTGCTGGCGGACAAGGACCTGGCAGGCGTCCTGGCGCCGTTGCAGGGCCTGGTCGACGACTGGGCGGTGGCGCCTTTGCAGTCACCGCGCAGCCGTCCGGCCGCCGAACTCGTCGGCGCCTTGACGAACCTCGGCGCGTCGGTGAAGTCTTATGCCAGCGTCGGCGCCGCTCTTGATGGGCAATGCGCTCAGGCGACGGCGGATGACCAGATCCTGCTGTTCGGTTCGTTTTTCTGTGTTGCCGAGGCCCTGGAATGGCTGGGGCAGCAGGCCCTGGAGGGGTGAGTAGATGGCAGTGCTGGATAAAGGGATGAAACAGCGCATGGTGGGTGCGTTGGTGCTGGTGGCGCTGGCGGTGATTTTCTTGCCGATGCTGTTCACCCGCGAGGACGAAATGCGCCAGGTGCGCGTCGAGGCCCCGCAGGCTCCAGCGATGCCGAGCTTGCCTGAAGTCAAGGTAGAGCCGGTTGCAGTGCCCGAGCCGCAACCGCTGCCGCAAGAGCCGCAGCAGGCACCTGTGGTGGTCAATGAGTCCTCGGCCCCGGTGGCCACGCCGAGCCAGCCGATCACGCCTTCGCCGCAAACCCAGGCTCAAGTTCAGCCCAAGCCGCAGGCGCCTGCTCCGGCATCCAAGGCCCAGGTGCAGCCGGCCGCTACGCCTGCGCCAGCAGCAAGCGCTACCGCACCGTCGAAAATCGACGTCAACGGCTTGCCGGTGAGCTGGTCGATCCAGCTGGCCAGCCTGTCCAATCGCGCCGGAGCCGAGAACCTGCAGAAAACCCTGCGCAGCCAGGGTTACAATGCCTACATTCGTTCGGCCGGTGGCATGAATCGGGTGTATGTGGGGCCGCTGATCGAGCGTGCCGAGGCTGAGCGCCTGCGTGATGCAATCAATCGGCAGCAGAAGCTGAAGGGCTTTGTGATCCGTTTCCAGCCAGAACGCGGTTGATTCCAGGGGGCTGCCCTGCAGCCCATCTGCGGGCTGGCCAATCGGCCTGACATTCCGCTTACTCCCGGCCCTTTGCTCTGGTAAAATGCGCCGCCTCAAACGTCTGCAGGCAGCACCGTGGCATTTACCTGGGTTGATTGGGCGATCATCGCGATCATCGCCGTTTCCACACTGATCAGTCTCAAGCGCGGCTTCGTCAAGGAAGCCTTGTCCCTGCTCATCTGGATCATTGCCGGTGCAGTCGCCTGGATGTTCGGTGGGTCGCTCTCGGTGTATCTTGAAAGCTACATCCAGACCCCATCGATGCGCATCATCGCTGGCTGCGCCATTCTTTTCGTCGCCACCCTGCTGGTGGGCGCGATGGTCAATTTCCTGGTCGGTGAGCTGATCCGCGTGACCGGGCTGTCCGGTACCGATCGTTTTCTCGGCATGGCCTTCGGCGCGGCGCGCGGAGCCTTGCTGGTGGTGGTCGCCATCGGCCTGCTCAGCCTGGGGCCGGTGCAGCAGGATACCTGGTGGCAGGAATCTCGCCTGATACCACAGTTTCTATTGGTCGCTGACTGGTCGAAGAACCTGATCCTGGGTTTCACCAGCCAGTGGATGTCCAGTGGGGTGATCAGCACTCCGGCTGATCTCCCGTTCAAGGAACAGTTGCTCGGGCCTGCAAAGCCTTGAGCGCTATTCACTCAAGTTTCATCAAAGTAGGGGTTGCGTCGCATGTGTGGCATCGTCGGTATCGTCGGTAAGTCGAACGTCAATCAGGCGCTGTATGACGCGCTTACGGTCCTCCAGCACCGCGGCCAGGACGCTGCAGGTATCGTGACCAGCCACGACGGCCGGTTGTTCCTGCGCAAGGATAATGGCCTGGTGCGCGATGTCTTCCAGCAGCGCCACATGCAGCGCCTGGTAGGCCATATGGGTATCGGCCACGTCCGTTACCCGACTGCGGGCAGTTCGACCTCGGCCGAAGCCCAGCCGTTCTATGTCAACTCGCCGTACGGCATCACCCTGGCGCACAACGGCAACCTGACCAACGTCGAGCAGTTGGCCAAGGAGATCTACGAGTCCGACCTGCGCCACGTCAACACCAACTCCGACTCGGAAGTGCTGCTGAACGTGTTCGCCCATGAGCTGGCGGTGCGTGGCAAGCTGCAGCCCACCGAAGAAGACGTGTTCGCCGCCGTTTCCCACGTGCACAGCCGCTGCGTCGGCGGTTACGCCGTGGTGGCGATGGTCACCGGCTATGGCATTGTCGGCTTCCGTGACCCCAACGGCATTCGCCCGGTGGTGTTCGGCCAGCGTCATACCGACGAAGGCGTTGAATACATGATCGCCTCGGAAAGCGTTGCCCTGGACGTGCTCGGCTTCACCCTGATCCGCGACCTGGCGCCCGGCGAAGCGGTGTACATCACCGAAGAAGGCCAGCTGTACACCAAGCAGTGCGCTCAAAGCCCGAAACTGCAACCGTGCATCTTCGAGCACGTCTACCTGGCCCGTCCGGACTCGATCATGGATGGCGTTTCGGTATACAAGGCGCGCTTGCGCATGGGCGAGAAGCTGGCCGAGAAGATCCAGCGCGAGCGCCCGGACCACGATATCGATGTGGTCATCCCGATCCCTGACACCAGCCGCACCGCCGCCCTGGAGCTGGCCAACCACCTGGGCGTCAAGTTCCGCGAAGGCTTCGTGAAAAACCGCTACATTGGCCGTACCTTCATCATGCCCGGCCAGGCTGCACGCAAGAAATCGGTGCGCCAGAAGCTCAACGCCATCGAGCTGGAATTCCGCGGCAAGAACGTGATGCTGGTCGACGACTCGATCGTACGCGGCACCACCTGCAAGCAGATCATCCAGATGGCCCGCGAAGCCGGCGCGAAAAACGTCTACTTCTGTTCCGCGGCCCCTGCAGTGCGTTACCCCAACGTCTACGGCATCGACATGCCGAGCGCTCACGAACTGATCGCCCACAACCGCACCACCGATCAGGTGGCCGAGTTGATCGGCGCCGACTGGCTGGTCTACCAGGACCTGCCGGACCTGATCGAATCGGTCGGTGGCGGCAAGATCAAGATCGAGCACTTCGATTGCGCGGTGTTCAACGGTGAATACGTCACTGGCGACATCGACGAGGCCTACCTCGACCGCATCGAGCAGGCTCGCAATGACCTGGCCAAGGTGAAGAACCAGGCGGTCAGCGCGATCATCGACCTCTACAACAACTGATTTGGAGAGCGACGGCATGACGGATCAATGGGATGCCGGGCGACTGGACAGTGACCTCGAGGGTGTCGGCTTCGACACCCTGGCGGTGCGTGCCGGTCAGAACCGTACACCGGAGGCGGAGCACAGCGAAGCGCTGTTCCTGACCTCCAGCTATGTCTTCCGCACGGCCGCCGATGCGGCCGCGCGCTTTGCCGGTGAAACCCCGGGCAACGTCTACTCGCGCTACACCAACCCGACCGTGCGTGCCTTCGAGGAGCGCCTGGCGGCAATGGAAGGTGCCGAGCAGGCCGTGGCCACCTCTACCGGCATGGCGGCGATCCTCGCCGTGGTGATGTCGTTGTGCAGCGCCGGCGACCATGTGCTGGTGTCGCAGAGCGTGTTCGGCTCGACGATCAGCCTGTTCGAGAAGTACTTCAAGCGTTTCGGCGTACAAGTGGACTACGTGCCGCTGGTCGATCTGGCGGGTTGGGACAAGGCCATCAAGGCCAATACCAAGCTGCTGATCCTCGAGTCGCCTTCCAACCCGCTGGCCGAACTGGTGGACATTGCCGCGCTGGCCGAAATTGCCCATGCCCGTGGTGCCATGCTGGTGGTGGACAACTGCTTCAGCACCCCGGCACTGCAGCAGCCGCTCAAGCTTGGCGCTGACATCGTGTTCCATTCCGCTACCAAGTTCATCGACGGCCAGGGCCGTTGCATGGGCGGCGTTGTGGCAGGGCGCAGCGAGCAGATGAAAGAAGTGGTGGGCTTTTTGCGCACCGCCGGCCCGACCCTCAGCCCGTTCAACGCCTGGATCTTCACCAAAGGCCTGGAAACCCTCAAGCTGCGCATGCGTGCGCACTGCCAGAGCGCTCAGCAACTGGCCGAGTGGCTGGAGCAGCAGGAGGGTATCGAGAAGGTGCATTACGCCGGCTTGCCAAGCCATCCGCAGCACGAACTGGCCAAGCGCCAGATGAGCGGCTTTGGTGCGGTGGTGAGTTTCGAGGTCAAGGGTGGCAAGGAAGGCGCCTGGCGTTTCATCGATGCCACGCGGGTGATCTCGATCACCACCAACCTGGGTGACAGCAAGACCACTATCGCGCACCCGGCCACCACCTCCCACGGCCGCCTGACGCCGCAGGAGCGTGAGGCTGCGGGTATTCGCGACAGCCTGATCCGCGTCGCCGTCGGCCTGGAAGACGTGGCTGACCTGCAAGCCGACCTTGCGCGTGGGCTGGCAGCGCTGTGATCGACTGGAAGGGCGGCGGGCCGGGCCATAACGGCCGGGTAGCCCTGGTAACCGGTGCCGCACGCGGCATCGGCCTGGGCATTGCTGCCTGGTTGATCTGCGAGGGCTGGCAGGTGGTGCTGAGCGACCTGGACCGCCCTCGCGGCGCCAAGGTCGCCAAGGCCCTGGGTGAAAACGCCTGGTTCATCACCATGGACGTAGCCGACGAAGCCCAGGTCAGTGCCGGGGTTTCCGAGGTGTTGGGGCAGTTCGGGCGGCTGGACGCGCTGGTGTGCAACGCGGCCATCGCCAACCCGCATAACCAGACCCTGGAGAGCCTGAGCCTGGCGCAATGGAACCGTGTGCTGGCGGTCAACCTCAGCGGTCCGATGCTGCTGGCCAAGCACTGCGCGCCTTACTTGCGAGCGCACAATGGTGCGATCGTCAATCTGGCCTCGACCCGTGCCCGGCAGTCCGAGCCGGATACCGAGGCCTATGCAGCAAGCAAGGGCGGCCTGGTGGCGTTGACCCATGCCCTGGCAATGAGCCTTGGCCCGGAGATCCGCGTCAATGCCGTGAGCCCGGGCTGGATCGATACGCGTGACCCTGCGCAACGCCGTGCCGAACCGTTGAGCGATGCCGACCATGCCCAGCATCCGACGGGCAGGGTAGGGACGGTGGAAGACGTGGCGGCCATGGTTGCTTGGCTGTTGTCGCGCCAGGCAGCTTTCGTCACTGGCCAGGAGTTCGTGGTCGATGGCGGCATGACGCGCAAGATGATCTATAGCTGAGCTGCAAGCTGCAAGAGGGGGCCGTGAGGTCCCTTCGTCATTTGCCGGGCTTGGAAATCGGGCCAGCGCCACCTGGCTTTTTCTTGCGGCTTGCAGCTTGAAGCTTGCAACTGCTCTCCCACCCTTTTCAAAAAAAATTCAACGGGGCTATTGACTTAGCATCGGCACCTGCGTAAATTTCGCGGCCTCAGCGAAGCAAACGCAACAAGCAACATCGCGAGGGTGATTAGCTCAGCCGGGAGAGCATCTGCCTTACAAGCAGAGGGTCGGCGGTTCGATCCCGTCATCACCCACCACTTCCTGAGCGTTCCTGGTGCACGATGCTTCGAAAGAGGCAGATGGCCAGAGAGGAACAAGGCCTGATAAGCCACTATGCGCAGCGGTAGTTCAGTCGGTTAGAATACCGGCCTGTCACGCCGGGGGTCGCGGGTTCGAGTCCCGTCCGCTGCGCCATTCTTCAGTAACAGATGGGTGCTTTGCACCGGTCTGAAGCCAAAAGGCAACATTGCCTCAGGCTGATCCCAGTTTCAATCAGGCGCAAGCCTGAACGATACGCAGCGGTAGTTCAGTCGGTTAGAATACCGGCCTGTCACGCCGGGGGTCGCGGGTTCGAGTCCCGTCCGCTGCGCCATCTTCGTTTCGAAGCCCCTTGAACGCTTCGAAGCAGCAAAAAGAGCGATCTTCGTGTCGCTTTTTTTGTGTCTGCCCTGAGGCTTTGTTCGCCGCAAGGGTAGATCACAGTTTCAACCGGGCGAAAGCCCGAGCGATACGCAGCGGTAGTTCAGTCGGTTAGAATACCGGCCTGTCACGCCGGGGGTCGCGGGTTCGAGTCCCGTCCGCTGCGCCATCTTCGCCTCGAAGCCCTTGAACGCTTCGAAGCAAAACGAGAAAGCGACCTTAGGGTCGCTTTTTTCGTTTACGCGCCTGCAAAGTCAACATTTACACGATGCTGACAGACTCTTCACCGTCGAACGGTTTCAGTGCAAGGGTGCTGTGATGCACAATAGGCACCTCTCGACTTACCCGGAATTCGCAATGACCAGATCATCCGTCTTTGGTGCGCTCGGGCTGGCCCTGGTGCTGGCGGGCGTGACCGGTTGCTCCTCGAAAAAAACCGCTATCTATGAGCATGAGAACTTCGATGACTCGGGCACCTTCTCGCGCAGTTTCCCGGTCAGTGAAGCCGGCTCGTGCGAGGCTGCCCGGCGTGCGCTGCTGAGCCAGGGTTACATCATCACCAGCAGCGGCGCCAACCAGATTGCCGGTAACAAAAGCTTCCAGCAGAACAGCGAGAACCACCTGCAGATCAGCTTCAGCGTGACCTGTGCGCCCGACAGCAGTGACGAGCAGCGCTCGACCATGTTCGCCAACGCGTTGCAGGACCGCTACGCCCTCAAGAAGTCCAATACGTCCGCCAGCCTCGGCGTGGGTGTACTGGGTTCTGTTTCGATGCCGATCGGCTCCAGTGACGATTCGATGGTCAAGGTCGCCAGCGAGACCGTGACCGCGCCGCAGTTCTACGAGCGTTACTTTGCTCTTGTCGAAAGCTACTTGCCCAAGCCCAAGCCGAAGAAGGTCAGCAAGGCCAAGGTTGAAGCGCCTGTGCCCAAGGCCGTGAACACAGCGCCTGCCCTGGGGTTGCCTGAGCAAGTTTCGCCAGCACCTGTGAGCGCTCCTTTGGCAGAGGCAGCACCTGCTCCTGCGCCTGCGCCAGCAACACCGGCGCCAGCAGAACCAGCACCTGCAGCTGAGGCGGTGGCCCCGGCGAGCGAGGCCCCAGCAGCGCCGGTGGTTGATGACAGCCAGGGTTCGCAACCGGTCGCACCGCCGGCGGCGCCTGCGCCGATTCAGGTGCAGCAGGATGCACAGCCTGCCGCGGCTGAAGCACCCTCACTCTGAATGATCTTCCCTGAACAGGCGTCGACACGGCCAATCATTCGCTGTTACAGATCACCAGACGATAACTTTCTGAACACCTGCTACGTTTACCACTCATAGGCTTGTCATCATTTCTTCATCCAGCCTGCTTAGGTTGGAAGGCATGACCAACGAAGATAAAAGAGTGAAGAGGGCGCAGGGTAATGGATGAATATCAGGAAGAGCTGCTCGAGTACCAAGCCTACGAGCTGGACACCCCGGAACCGGCCGACGACGCCACCGAGCTTTGACCGACCTGCCGCTGACTGCGGCGGAACCCCCCCGGTGTGAGGCCCGTCCAGCGCTTGAATGCGCGCTGGAAGGCCTCAGCCGATGCAAAACCCAACAGATAGGCAATCTCGCCGAAGCTCAATTCCGTATCGCGGATATAGGCCTCGGCAAGGTCGCGTCGGGTATCGTTGAGCAAGTCGCGAAAGCGCGTGCCTTCCTCTGCCAGTTTGCGCCGCAAGGTCCAGGCGGGTAGTTGCAGGCGCAGTGCCACTTCTTCCAGGCCGGGCTCACGGCCACCGTTGAGCAGGGGGCCGAGCAGGTGGGTGATGCGCTCGCCCAGGCTGCGTACGCGGGTGCGCTGCAGCATGTGCGTTTCACACAGTTGCAGCAGGTGCTGCCAGGTGCTCGGACAATGCTGGGGGTTGGCCAGCTCCAGCGTGGCCCGGCCCAGGCGCAGTCGGTTGCCACTGGCGCCAAACTGCACGGCGGTGCTGCACAACGGCTGGTACTGGGCGGCGTAGCCGGGTGCTTCGAATTCGATCTCCAGGCGCTCGGCCTGTATGGGCGTGTCGGTCAGGGCCGCAAGCTGGGCCAGCCAGCCAGTCAGCAGCGAGTCAACCACGAAACGGTTATAGGCGTTGTAGGGGCTGATTGAATAAAAGCGCAGCCATGCCCCTTGGGCGTCTTCCTGAAAACTCGAATGCCCACGGTAGTTGGCGGCATACAGCGGCTCGAAACGCAGCAGTGTACGGGCGGCTTCGCCCAACGTAGGCGCCTGCGCGGCTGTGACGCCCGCCAGGCCGGCCTGGGCCAGCCGGCTCAGGCGTCCCATGTGCAGACCCAGGGCAGGCTCCCCGCACAGCGCGATTGCAGCATGCCCCAGGTGCATGTAACGGGGGATAGACAGCCGTGCGCCGGCTTCGGCCAAGCGTGTTTCATCCAGCCCGTAACGGCGCAGCAGCGGCTGAGGATCGTGACCGAGGCCCTGGATGGCCTCAGCAAGTGGCTGGACGAAACCTACCGAGAGGTCGCCCAGGCGAACGCGGGGGCGGGACATACCCCTACAGCCACACGTTCAGCAGGCGTGCGCCCTGGCTGGGAGGGCCTGTAAGCAATTCGCCGCTCTGATGGGCGAAGCCTTGACCGTCGCTGCCCTGGTCCCAGAACTGCCCCCGCATGAATACACTCATGCTGCTGACCCCTTGGCCGGCAGCCTCGGTCAGGCGTTGCCAGGCGGTCTTCTCGCTCACTTCACCGCGCTGCAGGGCAAGCTCGGCCGCCGCATCCTGGTGCCGGTTGCCACGCCATGGCGCTTGCCAGCTGTCTTTGCCGCTCAGGAAAACCGGGTTGGCGATCAGTTGTACCTGTTGGTTCTCCAACTGCTGGTGGTTTTCCGGGTACCAGCTATCGCTGCCGATCAGCACGCCAAGACGCCCGGCCGGGGTTTGCACCACTTGTAGGGGTTGCTTGCGGCCATCATGGATGTAACGCCGTACCTGGCTGTCCGGGAATTGCTGGCGTTGTGGCTGGCCCAGCGGTGAACCATCGCTGGCGAACACCAGGCTGCTGTTGAACAACGGGCCGCCGCCGGTATGCAGCACGCCTTTTTCCACATAGGGGTCAGGCAGCACGATCGAGCCGGCCACCAAGGTCACGCCAAACTCCTTGGCCAGGCTGCCGAACAGCTGCTGGTAGTCGCGGGCCATCTGCTGAGCCTTCATGCGCAAGTGCGCGTCGGCCCGGCGGTCATCGCCGCTGGCCCGCACTATCGCCAGGCCATAGCGCAGCGGGTTGCTCAACTCCAGCCATTGCTCTGCCTCGCGGCTGCGGGTGACCTGGTACAGCTCGTTCTTTTCGCCGCGGGCCCACAGCCAGGTGCCAATGTGCTCCGGCAGCACCACCACCGTGCGCGGGCTGATCAGGCCCTGGGCACGGGCTTGTTGCAGGTAGGCCGAGAGCTTGCGGTGCAGGCGTTGCAGGTTTTGATAGTCGCTTGGGTAAAGCAGGGGCTCGACGCCCAGCAGGTTGCCCTGCTCGCCGGGCACGCCGTGGTTCAACGCCAGTTCGATGCGCAGGTCGGAGAGGTAGTGGCCTTCCGGGCGCTGTTGGGTCCAGAAGCCATAGCCGCACAGGGCGGCGATCATTACCAGCGCCAAGGCGCTTGCTAATAGTTTTCGCATGCCTTTGATTTCGTTGATACTCGCAATGACGAGGCGGTGAACCAAGAAGTCGCTGAGCATTGTGTCACAGTCGTCTTGAGCGTGCCTCGCGCAGCCGTTGATTTCAACTGGATCTGGCAGGTGCAACTTTGTCGATGATCTGCTTTGCCAGGGCGTGGTAGAGGGAAACCGGCGAAATGCAACCGGAGATGCCGGCAGCCATCAATGTCACTGCCAGCATCGGGATGGCCAGGTCCGGACTATGCGTGAGTTCCAGAACGATGACCGATGCAGTCAACGGTGAACGCGTTACGCCTGCCAGGTAGGCGCCCATTCCCAGCAATGCACACGCCTGTGGGTCAACATTGGGGATCAGGCTCAACAGCGGCTGGAATGCCGCGCCGATGCTCAGCGAAGGCGAAAACAGGCCGCCCGGTATGCCGGAGAGGTAAGAGACGACATTGGCCAGAAACTTCCAGAGAAGGAAGCTGGCATCGGTGATCGGTCGGCCTTCGAGCAAGGCACGGGTCTCTTCGTAGCCGGTGCCGAACACATGGTTGCCAGAAACCAGCCCGAGCACTGCCAGCACCAGCCCGCAGATCGCCGCGAACCGCACCGGGTAGCGCCCGCGTAGTGTACACAGGCGGCCAAGTACGCCCTTATCGGTAGGCAGCACCAGCCTGGCGTAACACCCACCCAGCACTCCCCCCAACAGCGCGCATGCAGGCACCACACTCCAGCCCCAGCCTACGGGCATCCGCCCGCTTATTTCGCCAAAGTAGGCGTTGTGCCCCATCAGCCCCAGCGTGACCACGCCGCCAATCAGCACCGCCGTCAGCACCAGGCCGCTGAAGCGTTGCTCAAACGTGCGGCTCAGCTCTTCAATGGCAAAGACGACACCGGCCAGCGGGGTATTGAACGCGGCGGCTATGCCGGCTGCGCCGCCTGCGAGGATCAGGCCGGCAATCGCGCGGCGCCCGTGCAGGCCCAATCGCTGGCCGAAGGTGTAGAGCACGGCAGCGCCGATGTGAACCGTCGGCCCCTCTCGCCCGACCGAACCTCCTACCAGCAGGGCGCCCAAGGTCAGGCTCATGCGCGCGGCGGCAACGGGAATCGAAAGCAATCGGGCACGCAGGCGCCGGGATGGCATTTCCAGGGCAGCGATGACTTGAGGTATGCCGCTGCCCTTGGCGTTTTCAAACCAGCGCTGTGTCAAATACGCCAGAAGCGCGAACCCTAGGGGAGTGATGAGAAGGGGTGCCCAGGGCATCCATTCCAGCAGGCGTTCGAACGAAGCGAATGCAGCTTCGGCCAGCCAGGCGAACGCCAGTGCGACAAGCCCCACCAGCAGCGCCCCGATCCAGAACGCCAGGCGCTGGCGCCATTCTCGCCAGCGTGAACGGCCGAGAGGGAGGGAGGGGAGGCGGGTACGGTCGGGCATCGTCTACGCAGTGTTGGAGTGTAAAGCCACGAGTATGACGTGTATGACCGGGGTGGCAAACCCGACAGAGGTGGTATTCATGCAGGGCGGGCGGACGCCCGGCGCCTTCGCCCGGTACCGTCCCGCCAGGCGGGCTCGACATGCGCAGCGATTTGAGATTTTTTTTCTCGGGCGTTACGGTTCATGGCTGTTCAAGTGCACAGGCTCGGCAAACGGAGATCTTCCTGGCTGCTAATCTGGGCAGATGTCGTGGTGCCGGGGCACCCTGTGCTCATCGTTTTACAAGGAGAACTGCCGTAATGACAGCAGCCGACAAACCCAGGAGCACGCTCAACCCACCCGTCTTTTACACCAGCGCGATACTCATCTTTCTGCTGGTCTTATATGCCACGGCTTTTCAGGAGCACGCCCAGGCGCTGTTCGAACAAGTTCAGCAATGGATCATCACCAACGCCAGCTGGTTCTACATCCTTACCGTTGCGCTGGTGTTGATCAGCGTGGTGTTTCTGGCCGTCAGCCGCTATGGCGACATCAAGCTGGGGCCTGATCACAGCGAGCCTGACTACCGAAAGAGCAGCTGGTTTGCCATGCTGTTTTCGGCAGGCATGGGGATCGGCCTGATGTTCTTTGGCGTGGCCGAGCCGGTGATGCATTTCACCACACCGCCTGTGGGCGACCCTGGCACAGTCGCAGCGGCTCGCGAAGCCATGAAGATCACATTCTTCCATTGGGGCCTGCATGCCTGGGCGATCTATGCCATCGTCGCGCTCATTCTGGCCTATTTCAGTTTCCGCAATGGCTTGCCACTGACTTTGCGCTCGGCGCTCTATCCGCTGATCGGTGAACGGATATACGGGCCCATCGGGCACGCCGTGGATGTCTTCGCCATCCTCGGCACGGTGTTCGGTGTGGCGACCTCGCTGGGTTATGGGGTACTGCAGATCAACAGCGGTTTCCACCATGTGTTCGGTCTGCCGGTAAACGCCACGGTCCAGGTCATTCTCATCACCGCCACCTGCGCGTTGGCGACGCTGTCGGTGGCCAGCGGGCTGGACAAGGGTATTCGCATCCTTTCCGAGCTCAACCTGAGCCTGGCTGTAATCCTGATGCTGTTCGTGCTGTTGCTGGGGCCCACCGTGTTTCTGCTGCAGGCCTACGTGCAGAATACCGGTGCCTACCTTTCCGACATCGTCAACAAGACCTTCAACCTCTACGCCTATGAACCCACTGACTGGATCGGTGGCTGGACCCTGCTGTACTGGGGCTGGTGGCTGTCCTGGTCGCCCTTTGTAGGCCTGTTCATCGCACGCATTTCCCGAGGGCGGACCATTCGTGAGTTCGTCTGCGGTGTACTGTTCGTACCCGCAGGCTTCACCTTGCTCTGGATGACGGTGTTCGGTGACTCAGCGATACACATGATCCTCAACGAGGGTGTCAAGGACCTGGCCGCTGTGGTCGATCAGGACAGTTCCCTGGCCCTGTTCGCCTTTCTCGAGCACTTCCCGTTCTCCAGTGTCATTTCGTTGATAGCGGTGCTCATGGTGGTGGTGTTCTTCGTCACCTCGGCGGACTCCGGCGCGCTTGTGGTCGATATGCTGGCCTCGTCGGGGCAAGGCCATTCGCCTTTGTGGCAACGCATCTTCTGGTCGGTCAGCATAGGCGCGGTCGCCATTGCGCTGCTGCTGGCCAACGGCCTCAAGGCGCTGCAGACCGCGACCATTGCCAGTGCCTTGCCCTTCGCCGCCATTTTGCTGATCGCGATCTGGGGCCTGTTCAGGGCACTCAGCCTCGATGCCACCCGCCGCGGGCTGCGCAACCAGGCATTGCCCGGCCCCCGGCATACGCGCCAGCCCCACGGCGGGTGGCAGCGGCGACTGCGCAATATCGCCATGATGCCGCGGCGGGCCCATGTGTCCCGCTTCATAGCCGAAGTGGTGAAGCCTGCCTGTGAAGAAGTCGCCCTGGAATTGCGCAAGCAGGGCTATGAAGTTGCGGTGAACGAGCGCGAAGATGGGCGCGTGATGCTTGAGCTCTCCCATGCTGGAGAAGGGCGCTTCCTGTATGAGGTACGCCCGCGCGCATTCAACACGCCCAGTTTCGTCATGCAGGATACCGACGAGGGTTCCGATACCCGCAAATACTTCCGTGCTGAAGTCCATCTGCGCGAAGGGGGCCAGGATTACGACATCATGGGATGGAGCCGGGACGATGTGATCGGCGACATTCTCGATCAGTACGAGCGCCACCTGCACTACCTGCACGTCGTCAGCTGATCAGCAATTGCACTGCCCTGTCAGCGCGTTCAGGGCAGTGCTTTGCGCTGATCTGCGGCATCACCCGGTTCGCATGCCCAGAAATCCACGGCAGCAATGGTGTGGGTCGGTGGTCCCAGCCAGTGGGAAAGGGGCTGGCAACGGCCCTTGACGCACAATTGATAGTCGCCGGCCTCCGGCGTGCGTCCGGCATGCAGAGGTTGCAGCGGGGGCAGATGACGATGGTAGTGCCATGCCCCATCACGCAGGCGAGCGTCGTCCGGGATCTCCATGCCGGCACCGCTGCCCCGCACCCGAGCCTCCTGCAGCACGAGGCCTGCGGGTGTCACCTGATAATCCTCCTCCCAGCGGACCTTCTCCACACTGTGCTGCCAGGCCAGGGTAACCTCCTGCAACGGCAGGCTTGCCCAAACCACACCGGCAAGCCCGATGCACAGGCTGGTCATGCAGGTTGCCGCGGCAATGGCCGGCTCCGCCAGTAGTGCCAGCCCATGACGGCAATGCCCAGGGCGAAGCCGACCTCGTCGCTGATGGGCAAGGCAAGAATCAGTGCTACGCCAGCCATGAATGCCAACAGCCGTTCCCACCATGGCATGGGCATGCGCCAGTGGCCGGTGGCTGCGCACCCCCAGAGTGCCACTGCAAACATGGCCTTGATCAGCATGTACAGCGTTGCGCCGAGGCTGTCGCCTTGCATCATCAACGCCGGGTCATACACCGCCATGAACGGTACGACGAAACCGGCCAATGCAATGCGCACAGCCCAGAAGCTGATCAACAGTCCTTTCTCCTTGGCGATGGGGGCGGCGGCAAAGCAGGCTAATGCCACCGGCGGCGTCAGGTCGGCAAGGATGCCGAAATAAAACACGAACATGTGCGAAACGATCAGCGGCACGCCAAGCTCCAGCAGGGCCGGAGCAGCGATGGAACTGGTGATGATGTAATTGGGAATGGTCGGGATACCCATGCCCAGTACCAGGCAGGTCAACATGGTCAGAAGCAGGGACAGGAACAGGTTTTCGCGGCCCAGGTCGAGAATGTAGCCGGCGAAGGTCGTGGCCAGGCCGGTGAGCGAGGTGACACCGATGATCACCCCGACCAAGGCGCATGCAATACCGACCGGTACCGCGTGGCGCGCACCTTCGGCCAGGGCCATGACGCAGGCACGAAGTGTGGCACGGCCACCCTGTATGAACGCGCAGGCGATGGCGAGCGAGGCAATCACCAGCAGGATGACACCGATGCCCATACGGAAGAATCCTGAACAGATGACCCCCAGCGCAACCCAAAAGGCCGCCCGCAGCCATGTCTGTTGTGCCCGCAGGATGATTGCCGAACCAAGAATGACGATGGCAGTCAGTGCCAGGCCGACCATTCCCGAATACAGCGGAGTGCGGCCGGAGAACAACAGGCCGACCAGCACTATCAGAGGGATCAGCAGGAACCAGCGTTGGCGCACTGCATCCCAGGCACTCGGGCATTGCTCGCGGGGTAGGCCATGCAGTTGGCTACGCCGGGCTTCCAGGTGCACCATCCAGTAGACCGAGCCGAAATACAGCAAGGCCGGAATGAGCGCGGCCTTCGCCACTTCGGCATAGGGTACGTTGATGGTCTCGGCCATGATGAACGCCACCGCGCCCATGACCGGTGGCATCAACTGGCTGCCCATGCTTGCGGTCGCCTCCACGCCACCGGCAAATGCCGGCTTGTAGCCGAAGCGCTTCATCAGCGGGATGGTGAATTGCCCGGTGGTGACCACGTTCGCCACCCCTGAGCCGGTGATGGTCCCCATCAGCGCCGAGGAGAATACCGAGACTTTGGCCGGCCCCCCGCTGCGATGGCCGAACAGGCCCATGGCAAAGTCAGTGAACAGCCGGATCATGCCGGCCTGTTCAAGGAACGCGCCGAACAGGATGAACAGGTAGATATAGGTCGCCGAGACATAGGTGGGCGTGCCATAGAGCCCCTCGGTTCCAAAGGCCAGTTGGTTGACGATCTGATCGAGGCCGTAGCCGCGATGCGCAAGGTCACCGGGCAGGTGCTCGCCGAGCAGCCCGTAGGCCAGAAAAAGAGCGCAAATGATGGGCAGTGCGATACCCATCACCCGACGCGCTGCCTCGAAAACCAGGCCGATCAGGAGCAGGCCGAACACCAGGTCACTTGTGGTCAGTTCCCCGGAGCGTTGAATCAACTCCCCTTCGAAGTGCCACTGGTAGGCAGCGGTGGCCATGCCCGCCAGGCCCAGCAGCCAGCCAAGCGGTTGCCACGGCCTGCGATGACCAGTGAACGCGTAGCTCAGGTACACGACCAGCAGCAAGAACCCCACGTGTACTGCCCGCAGTACCTGACTGGAAATCAGCGGAAAAGCCGCCGTTGCGATCTGAAAGGTCGAAAATGCCAGGGCCACGGCAAAAAGCGTGGCAGGCCAACGGTCAGTACTGGCTTGCAGACCTTGCCCGGTATCACTCATGTGCCGCTCCCCCATGGGTCGAGTCAATAGTCAGGGGAGCAGGTTTTTCTCTTTGAAGTACCGTTCTGCGCCTGGATGCAGTGGAATGGGCAGGTTTCTCGCAGCATTCTGTGCCTGGATATCGTTTGCTGCCGAGTGGGCGGTGACCAGGCGCGGCAGGTTTTCGAAGATCAGCCGGGTCATGTCGTAGGCCATGTCATCGCTGATATCGGCGCGTGTGACCAGGATGTTGGTGATGGCTGCGGTTGGCACGTCAGCATCCTGGCCATCGTATGTCTTGGCGGGAATGGTCGCGGGTTGATAGGCACTGTTGCCGATTTTGCTCACGATGGCGGCTGGCACGGGTACGAACACTACCGGCAGGGTAGCGGCCAGGTCACGGATTGCCGCCTGACCGAGCCCGGAAGATTGCAGTGTGGCGTCCAGCTGACGGTTCTTGATCAGCTCTACGGATTCGGCATACGGCAGGTATTCGACCTTGCCCATGTCCTGGTAGCTGAGCCCTGCTGCCTTGAAGATGGCGCGGGCGTTGAGCTCGGTGCCGGACTTCGGCGCACCGACCGAGATACGTTTGCCTTTGAGGTCTTCCAGCGAGGTGATGCCTGACTCCTTGCTGGCGACGATCTGGATGTAGTTGGGGTAGGTGCCGGCGATGGCACGCAGTTTCTTCAAAGGTGCCTTGAAGCCGGCTTCGGCATCTCCGTTCCAGGCATCCGCCACCGAATCTCCCAGCGCGAACGCCAGTTCGCCACGGCCGGCTTGCAGCAGGTTGAGGTTTTCCACCGATGCCTTGGTGGCTTGCACTGAGGTCTTGCTGCCCTCGATGCCATGGCTGTAGATCTGTGATATCCCCACGCCGATGGGATAGTAGACGCCGCTGGTGCCACCTGTGAGGATGTTGATGAAGGTTGGTGCGGCCTGGGCTGTTGCGCAAGCTGCCAGTACGGTGCTGGCCAATGCCAGGCGAAGGGCTCGGTTCATGGGGATATTCTCCGCTTATTGTTCTAGTTCCCTGCGTCAGTAAACCTAGAACGAATAAACGGATCCTGCCCGCATTTATTGCTGCCCCCACTTGCTGCCCTGCAATCAGAACCTCCAGAAGGCAGGCGCGACCAGCACCAGCACGGTGAGAATCTCGAGCCGGCCTAGCAGCATGCCGATGGTCAGTAGCCACTTCGCAGCGTCCGGTAGTGAGCTGAAGTTGCCGGCAGGACCGATCACGCTGCCCAGCCCTGGCCCAACGTTGCATACAGCTGTCGCCGCGCCACTGAGGGCAGTGGTCCAGTCGAGCCCTATCAGGGTCAGCGCCAATGCGATCACTGCAATGGTGACGGAGAAGAAGAAGGAGAACGTCAGCAATGAGCGCACGATTTCTTCATCTATGGGATGGCCATTATACTTTTTCGAGATCATCGCCCGCGGATGAATCAATTGTTTCAAGCTGCTGACCAGCAGCGACGCGGCGACTTGAAAACGGAAAATTTTAAGGCCGCCGGCCGTGGACCCTGAGCATCCACCGACAAAGGTCAGGTAGAAGAACAACAGAACAGCGAAGCTGCCCCACAGTGTGTAATCCCCTACCGCAATGCCCGTGGTGGTGACCACTGAGGTGACATTGACCGCCACGATACGAAAGGCATCCCACCAAGCCAGGTCACTATGCCAGCACAACCAGCTGCCTACTGTGACCCAGACGAAGACCAGAAAGCCGAGAAAGCCACGCACCTGGTGGTCCTTGAACAGGATGCGCCGGTGGCCACGCAAGGTCGCTACATACAGGGCGAAGGGCAGGCTTCCGAGGATCATGATCACTACCGCCACCCAATGCACAGCGGGCTGAGTCCAGTGGCCAAGCGATGCATCGGACGTCGAAAAGCCACCCGTGGAGATCAGCGACATCGAATGATTGATGGCGTCGAAAGGGGTCATGCCGGCGGCCCACAGGGCCAATGTACCGAGTGCTGTCAGCCCCAGGTAGATCACCAGGATCATTTTTGCCGCGACGTGTGAACGGGGCGTCACTTTGTCCGACCAGTCCGAGGACTCGGTCTGGAACAGGCGCATGCCGCCCACGCGCAGCAACGGCAAGATCGCGACGGCCATGCCGATGAAGCCTATGCCTCCCAGCCAGTGCAGCAGCGATCGCCAGATCAGCAGGCCGGGCGATGCGCTGTCCAGGCCGGTAAGTACCGTCGAGCCCGTGGTGGTGATGCCCGACATGGTCTCAAAGAATGCATCTGTGTAGCTGATATGCCGGATGAACACCATGGGCAGGGCTGCGAACGCGCAGACGATGACCCAGCTGGCTGTGGTCAGGAAGTACATGTCTCGGGCCCTTAGCTGCGGCGCATCGGGTATGCCACGAGCCACCAGCACAAGGCCTGCGCACAGGGCTATGAGGCTGGACCAGAGGAAGGCACCGAGGTCGTCGCTAAGGCCATACAGCAGCAGCGTGGCCATGGGGATGACCATGCTGACCGCCAGGGTAATCAGGAATACGCCGATGATGAAGGCGATGAAGCGCAAAGCAGGCAGAGGCATCGAGCAGGCTCACAGGGGCAATGACCGGCAGTATCGACTGCCATTGCATAATGTCGAGTAAAAAAGGCGTAAAAGTGCGGGTGTATCTCACCGCCGGTACTGCAGTTCGCCTGTGCAGGATGATCAGTAAGTTGTCAGTTTCGATCATTGAGCGCATTCAAACGGCTGTTTAATGTCGTTGGCAGATAAACGACGGGGCCCGCCGAGGCACCCGCATTCCGTGATCACGCCACATGGGGAACCGTTCCATGGCTGCCGACCGCTATCCGCACTTGCTGGCCCCGCTCGACCTGGGCTTCACCACCTTGGCCAACCGCACCCTGATGGGCTCGATGCACACCGGCCTTGAGGAGCGTCCCGGCGGCTTCGAACGCATGGCTGCGTATTTTGCAGAGCGTGCCCGTGGCGGCGTTGGGCTGATGGTCACTGGCGGTATCGCGCCCAACGATGAAGGTGGCGTGTATTCCGGCGCAGCCAAGTTGAGCACCGAGGAGGAGGCTGACAAGCACCGCATCGTCACCGAGGCCGTGCATGCCGCTGGCGGCAAGATCTGCCTGCAGATCCTGCATGCCGGGCGCTATGCCTACAGCCCCCGGCAGGTGGCGCCCAGTGCGATCCAGGCGCCGATCAACCCGTTCAAGCCTAAAGAGCTGGACGAGGCCGGGATCGAGAAGCAGATCGCCGATTTCGTCAATTGTGCCGTGCTGGCACAGCGCGCCGGTTACGACGGCGTCGAAATCATGGGGTCGGAAGGCTACTTCATCAACCAGTTCCTTGCCGCCCACACCAACCACCGTACTGACCGCTGGGGCGGCAGCTATGAAAACCGCATGCGCCTGGCGGTCGAGATCGTCAGCCGGGTGCGCGAGGCCGTGGGGCCGAATTTCATCATCATCTTCCGCCTGTCGATGCTCGACCTGGTCGAGGGCGGCAGCACCTGGGACGAGATCGAGTTGCTGGCCAAAGCCGTCGAACGGGCTGGCGCGACCCTCATCAACACGGGGATCGGCTGGCACGAGGCGCGCATCCCGACCATCGCCACCAAGGTGCCGCGTGCCGCGTTCAGCAAAGTTACCGCCAAGCTGCGCGGGGCGGTGACCATTCCGTTGATCACCACCAACCGCATCAATACCCCCGAAGTGGCTGAAGCCGTACTGGCCGAGGGCGATGCCGACATGGTCTCTATGGCCAGGCCGTTCCTGGCCGACCCGGAGTTCGTCAACAAGGCGGCGCAGGGGCGCGGCGATGAAATCAATACCTGCATCGGCTGTAACCAGGCGTGCCTGGATCATACGTTCGGCGGCAAGCTGACCAGTTGCCTGGTCAACCCGCGGGCCTGCCACGAAACCGAACTCAATTACCTGCCGGTGCCCACGGTCAAGCGCATTGCCGTGGTGGGTGCCGGCCCGGCCGGCCTGGCGGCTGCCACCGTGGCCGCAGAGCGCGGCCACGAGGTGACGCTGTTCGATGCAGCCAGCGAAATTGGCGGGCAGTTCAACGTGGCCAAGCGGGTGCCGGGCAAGGAGGAGTTCTTCGAGACCCTGCGCTATTTCGGCAACAAGCTGAAAAGCACGGGTGTCGACCTGCGGTTGAACACCCGGGTCGATGTGCCGGCCCTGCTGGAAGGCGCTTTCGACGAGATCATCCTGGCCACCGGCATCGCGCCGCGTACGCCGGCCATTCCAGGCGTCGAGCATGCCAAAGTGCTCAGCTACCTGGACGTACTGCTCCAGCGCAAGCCAGTGGGTGAGTCGGTTGCGGTGATCGGTGCTGGCGGCATCGGTTTTGACGTCAGCGAATACCTGGTGCATCAGGGCGTGGCCAGCAGCCAGGACCGGGAGGCGTTCTGGAAGGAGTGGGGCATCGACCGCGAGCTGCAGGCGCGAGGCGGCGTGGCGGGCATCAAGCCCGAGCCGCATGCACCGGCACGGCAGGTGTACCTGCTGCAGCGCAAGAAGGCCAAGGTGGGCGATGGCCTGGGCAAGACCACCGGCTGGATCCACCGCACGGGCCTGAAAAACAAGCAGGTACAGATGCTCAACGGCGTCGAGTACCTTAGGATCGACGATGCGGGCCTGCACATCCGCGTAGCTGAAGGTGAGCCGCAGGTACTGGCGGTGGACAACGTGGTCATCTGCGCCGGGCAGGAGCCGCTGCGGGAGCTGCACGAAGGGCTGCTGGCTGCGGGGCAGTCGGTGCACTTGATCGGCGGCGCGGATGTGGCGGCCGAGCTGGATGCCAAACGGGCGATCAACCAGGGCTCGCGTCTGGCTGCAGAGCTTTGAGATGGCCGGGGCCGCAAAGCGGCCCCAGGTTTTCACTGGTAGACTGACGGCCTCGCATCAGGCGCTGAAACATGTTTACCCGCTTTCATGACCTTCCCCAGGCACCTTTACAGCCCCTCGAGCTTGCTTGGCTGAAAAGTGCCAACGTTGAAGCCGCCATCCTGCGCCTGGACCTGATCGACCCCCTGATCAGCGGCAACAAATGGTTCAAGCTGCGCCACCACCTGCTGCACGCCCACGCCTCGGGCGCCGCCGGGTTGATCAGCCTCGGCGGCAATCACTCCAACCATCTCCATGCCCTGGCCGCCGCCGGCAAGCGCTTCGGCTTCGCCACCGTTGGTCTGTTGCGCGGCCATGCCCAGGACACCCCCACGGTGCGTGATCTGCAGGCGCTGGGGATGCAATTGCACTGGCTTGGTTACGCAGGCTACCGTGCCCGTCATGACCCCGGCTTCTGGGCACCTTGGCAAGCGCTGTATCCCGGCTGGCACTGCATCCCCGAAGGCGGTGGCGGGCAGGCTGGTGCCCAGGGGTGTGCATTGATCGTCGAGCAGGCCAAGGCCCAGTTGGGCACATTGGGTTGGCCGGACTATGACGCCTGGTGGCTGGCCGCTGGCACCGGGACCACGCTGGCTGGCCTGGTGCTGGCCGAGGCCGGCGCGCACAGGGTGCATGGCGCCCTGGCAGTGCCGCTGGACCATGGTGTACCCGAGACCATAAAGGCGCTGGCCGGTACGGCCGGGTACCAGTTGCACGAGGCCTGCCGAGAGGGTTTTGCCAGGCTCGATGATGAGCTGCAGGCTTTCATCGAACAGGCTGAGGCCAGCACGGGTGTCCCTTTAGAGGCGCTTTACACCGGCAAGGCACTGATGGCCCTGCGTGGGCAGGTCGAGGCCGGGCTGTTCAAGCCCAGCACTCGCCTGATCTTTTTGCACACCGGTGGCCTGCAGGGCCGACGCGGCTACTTGTAAGGCAGCATGCGCAGCAGCGTGTTGTCGCGCACTACATAGTGGTGATAAAGCCCGGCCAGCGCGTGCAGGCCGATCAGCCAGTACCCCCAACTGCCCACGCGTTCATGCCAGCCTTTGATGAACTTGGCCAGGTCCGGATCCGCAGCGATAAGGTGCGGCAACTCCAGGCCATAGAAGGGCACCGGTTTGTCGGCGGCACTGAGGATCAGCCAGCCGGCCAGCGGCAAGCCGATCATCAACAGGTACAGCGCCAGGTGCATCACGTGGGCAAGCCCGGTCTGCCAGGCGGGAGGCTTGGGCACAATGGGCGGCGCAGGGCGGAGCAGGCGCACGGCCAGGCGCAGCCAAACCAGCACGAACACCGTCAGGCCGAGCATGAAGTGCAGGTCCTTCATCAGGTTGCGCTCGGCGCTGTCCTTGGGGAACAGGCCACGCAACTCGATGCAGGCGTAGACAGCGGCCAGCAGCACCAGCATCAGCCAATGCAGGGCGATGGACAGGCGTGCGTAGTGGGGCGCGGGGCTGGATGAAACCATGGGTGGTCCTCGTCATCAGGTCGAAAGTGGCGCTCTTGGCGGCGCTCAGAGGTAACTGTAATCGCTGCTGGGATTAAATCATTGCGCTGGGTCGGTGAAAGGGTGTTTGCGGCCTGCTGCTCTCAATGCCGGGGTGGTTTACCCGCTAAGGTGCAAGTGCGGCCAGCTGTCAGCCACCAGAAACACGCGGTCCACCTCATGCCATTCGCCTTCCGGGCCTGGTTCAAGCCGGACCAGCATCTGCGCCGGTGCTTGCGGGTCAAGCCCCTCAAGCCATTGAGCGAACTGCCGCGCGGTCCACCCTTGATCGGCCTCGAACCTTGCCGGTGCCAGCCAGGCATGGCGGGGCAGGGGCTGCCAGCGTCCCACCTTGGCCAGTGCCCAATCCCGCCGCCGCAACCACCGCCCGCGCAGGTGCAGCGGGTTGGCCCCTGCAGGCGATTCGGCGTGCCCAAACCACGGATAGAACAGATACCCCGCCAGCCACAGGTGTGCCTGTACCTGGCCAATACCAAGCCCGGCCAGCGCCTCACGGCTTTGTGCGTCTGCCGACATGGGCAATTGGTGCCCGGCCAGGTGCGCCAGTTTGGTGCCCAGCCGGTCATGGCAACCCGGCCCGAGCCACTGCGCGGGGTCATGGCCTTGGCCGTCCGTTGGCCCCAGGTAGAGCTTTATGGCCAGCTCCAGATGGTGGGTGCCGTCGGCATCGCGCAGCACAATATCCAACTCGCCCAGCGTGCGCCCACCGGTACGGATCGCCAGGTTGGCCGCCAGCAGCTCGACACCGGGCGCCTGGCCCAGGGCGAACTGCCACAGGCCTTCGTAGTACAGGCCCAGGCGCCGGCTGGTGCTGTTTGCCAGCCACTCACGCAGGGGCTGATCGTCGGCATCCAGCGCCTGTAACCAGTCTTTCAGGCGCTGGGGGTCTACCGCCCAGGTGCTGCCGGCCAGCGGATGGCGCTGGGGGCAGGGCGGTGTGCTCAGCAGCGGTGGCGACAGCAGCGTCCAGGCCAAGTCGCGCACGGCGGCTCGGCGCAATTGGCGAGGCAGGTCGTGGAGTTCGGCGAAAGGCATCATGCTGCGAGCATAGCCGGTTTGCCGCTGCCCGGTCGTTTCGCCCATAATCGCGGCATAGTCACCCGCCGCAGAGCCTTGCAGGAGCCCCATGGAGCAATTTCGCAATATCGGTATCATCGGCCGCCTTGGCAGCTCGCAGGTGCTCGACACCATTCGCCGACTGAAAAAATTCCTCCTCGAGCGCCACCTGCACGTGATCCTCGAGGACACCATTGCCGAAGTGCTGCCTGGCCACGGCCTGCAGACCTCCACGCGCAAGTTGCTGGGCGAAGTATGCGACCTGGTCATCGTCGTCGGCGGTGACGGCAGCCTGCTCGGCGCCGCGCGTGCTCTGGCACGGCACAACATCCCTGTCCTGGGGATCAACCGCGGCAACCTGGGCTTCCTCACCGATATTCGCCCGGACGAGCTAGAAGAAAAGGTCGCCGCAGTGCTTGACGGCCACTACCTGGTGGAAAACCGCTTCCTGCTGCAGGCCGAGGTGCGCCGCCACCACGAGGCCATCGGCCAGGGTGATGCGCTCAACGATGTGGTCCTGCACCCGGGCAAGTCGACGCGGATGATCGAGTTCGAGATCTACATCGACGGCCAGTTCGTCTGCAGCCAGAAGGCCGACGGCCTGATCGTCGCCACCCCCACAGGCTCGACCGCCTACGCGCTGTCGGCCGGCGGCCCGATCATGCACCCCAAGCTCGACGCCATTGTCATTGTGCCCATGTACCCGCACACCCTGTCGGGCCGCCCGATCGTGGTCGACGGCAACAGCGAGCTGAAGATCGTGGTGTCCAAGGACCTGCAGATCTACCCGCAGGTATCCTGTGACGGTCAGAACCACTTCACCTGCGCCCCCGGCGATACCATCACCGTGAGCAAGAAGCCGCAGAAACTGCGCCTGATCCACCCGCTGGGCCACAATTACTACGAGGTTTGCCGCACCAAGCTCGGTTGGGGCAGCCGCCTGGGGGGCAGGGACGACTGATGTTCGATCCGGCGCGAAGTTTCGACATCATCGGTGACGTGCATGGCTGTGCGCTGACCCTCGAACGCCTGCTCGACACCCTCGGCTACAAGCGTGTCGGTGGTGTCTGGTGCCACCCGCGGCGTCAGGCGCTGTTCCTCGGCGACATCGTCGACCGCGGCCCGCGTATCCGCGAGGCGCTGCACATCGTCCACGACATGGTCGAGGCCGGCCAGGCCTTCTGTATCATGGGCAACCACGAATACAACGCCCTGGGCTGGGTAACCCCGGCGCTGCCCGGCAGCGGCAAGGCCTACGTGCGCGAGCACACGCCGCGCCATGCCCGTCTGATCGACGAGACCCTGACCCAGTTCGCCCACCACCCCGGTGACTGGCACGATTTTCTGCAGTGGTTCTACGACATGCCGCTGTTCGTCGACGCCGGGCGGTTCCGCCTGGTGCATGCCTGCTGGGACCCGCGGCTGATCGACCCGCTGCGCCAGCAATACCCCGACGGGCGCATCGACGAACACTTCATCCAGGCCTCGGCCGTGCCCGGCAGCTTCGCCTCCACGGTCTGCAACCGCCTGTTGCGCGGCACCGACATGCGCCTGCCGGACGGCCTGACGTTGACCGGCGGCGATGGCCTGACCCGCGCCTTCTTCCGTACCAAGTTCTGGGAAGAAGACCCGAAGACCTATGGCGACATCGTCTTCCAGCCTGACGCGCTGCCCGATGAGGTGGCCCGCACGCCGCTCAGCCACACCGAGAAAAATGCCTTGCTACGCTATGCCGAAGAGGAGCCGCTGCTGTTCGTCGGCCATTACTGGCGCAGCGGCCGCCCGGCGCCGATCCGCCCCAACCTGGCCTGCCTGGACTACAGTGCGGTGCTGTACGGCAAGCTGGCGGCCTATCGGCTGGATGATGAAACCCGGATCGACCCGCACAAGTTCGTCTGGGTCGACGTCGATCGACCGCAGGCCAATCAATGAATATCGTCGAAGTGATGCGCCTGCCGCTGTCGGTCGACCTCAGCGGCTTCGTGCACCTGCTGCAACGCCTGCAGGTGCCGCACCGGGTCAGCGAAGAGGGCGAAGCCCAGGTGCTCTGGGCGCCGGAAACCATGGCCGCCGATGTTCTTCAACTCTACCAGCGCTACCCAGACGGCAACGCTGAGGTCGAGCTTGCGCAGGCCCCTGCGCAAGGCGACTTGCCGGCGAAAGGGCCGACACTGGCCGAGCAGGCGAAAGCCTGCAAGGTCACCGCTGCCGTCCTCTTCCTGTGCCTGATCGTCGCCGGCCTTACCCGCCTGGGCGACAACCTCACCACCATCAGCTGGTTCACCTTCCTCGACTACCGCGTCCAGGGTGAATACCTGCACTTCACGCCGCTGGCCCAGGGCCTTGCCGAAGGCCAATGGTGGCGCCTGGTGTCGCCGATGCTGCTGCACTTCGGCGTACTGCACCTGGCCATGAACGGCATGTGGTACTGGGAACTGGGCAAGCGCATCGAACTGCGCCAGGGCCCTTGGTTGCTGGCTGGCCTGACCTTGCTGTTCAGCCTGGTGTCCAACCTGGCCCAGCACTACACCAGTGGCCCGAGCCTGTTCGGCGGCCTGTCCGGGGTGCTGTACGGCTTGCTCGGCCATGTCTGGCTGTACCAGTGGCTGGCGCCCAACCCACACTTCAGCCTGCCCAAGGGCGTGCTGGTGATGATGCTCATCTGGCTGGTCATCTGCCTGACCGGTGTGGTCGGCCAACTCGGTTTTGGCCAGATCGCTAACGCCGCGCACGTCGGCGGGCTGCTCATCGGATGCCTGACGGGCCTCTTGGGTGGTGCGCTGGCGCGGCGTAAACTGTCCGCTTGATTTAGGAGACGCTATGTCCACGTTCGCGCAAATGATCGAAAACATCACGCCGCAGATCTACGAAAGCCTGAAAACGGCCGTGGAAATCGGCAAATGGTCCGATGGCCGCAAGCTCACCCCCGAGCAGAAGGAGCTGTCGCTGCAGGCGGTGATCGCCTGGGAGATGAAGAACCTGCCAGAAGACCAGCGTACCGGCTACATGGGGCCCCAGGAGTGCGCATCGAAGTCTGCGCCGATCCCTAACATTCTGTTCAAGTCGGACTCGGTACATTGATCGAACTCGCTCGTGGCTCTTTGAGCAAGATGGCGGTAAGCCTGGAAGCACCCGTGGTGCAGTACAGCTTTCGCCTGGATGACACGCAGGTGCCGGTCAACCCGCTGATCGGCCAGACCCTGCGCCTGCAATACCTCGGCGCCATTCACTGCAGCCATTGCGGCAAACGCACCAAGACCAGTTTCAGCCAGGGTTACTGCTACCCGTGCATGACCAAGCTGGCCCAGTGCGACGTGTGCATCATGGCGCCGGAACGCTGCCACTACGCCGCCGGCACCTGCCGCGAGCCGTCCTGGGGCGAGCAGTTCTGCATGACCGACCACGTGGTCTACCTGGCCAACTCGTCCGGGGTCAAGGTTGGCATCACCCGCGCTACGCAGTTGCCCACCCGCTGGCTTGACCAGGGTGCGAGCCAGGCGTTGCCGATCATGCGCGTGGCGACCCGCCAGCAATCGGGCCTGGTCGAAGACGTATTGCGCAGCCAGGTGCCGGACCGCACCAATTGGCGCGCGCTGCTCAAGGGCGACGCCGAGGTGCTCGACCTGGTGGCCATTCGCGAGCAGATCTTCGATGCCTGCGCCGATGGCCTGCGCGATCTGCAGGCGCGCTTCGGCCTGCAGGCGATCCAGCCGCTGCCCGATGCCGAAGTGGTGCAGATGAAATACCCGGTCCAGGCCTACCCGAAGAAGATCGTCAGCTTCAACCTCGACAAGGACCCGGTGGTGGAAGGCACGCTGCTGGGTATCAAGGGCCAGTACCTGATCTTCGACACCGGCGTGATCAATATTCGCAAGTACACGGCCTACCAGTTGGCCGTGCTCCAGTAAAAAGGACCTGCACATGCGTACCGAACAACCGCAAGTGATCTACCTCAAGGACTACCAGGCGCCCGAGTACCTGATCGACGAGACGCACCTGACCTTCGAGCTGTTCGAGGACCACACGCTGGTCCATGCGCAACTGGTCATGCGCCGCAATCCGGCACGCGGTGCCGGCCTGCCGCCACTGGTGCTCGACGGCCAGCAGCTCGAGCTGCTGCGCGCCTCGCTGGACGATCAGCAACTGCAGGCGAGCGACTACCAGCTCGAAGCCGACAGCCTCACGCTGCACCCCAAAGCCGAGCGTTTCACCCTCGACACCAGCGTGAAGATCCACCCCGAGAGCAACACTGCGCTGGAAGGCCTGTACAAGTCCGGCAAGATGTTCTGCACCCAGTGCGAGGCCGAGGGTTTCCGCAAGATCACTTACTACCTCGACCGCCCGGACGTGATGAGCACCTTCACCACCACGGTGATCGCCGAGCAGCATCGCTACCCGGTGCTGCTGTCCAACGGCAACCCGATCGGCAGCGGGCCGGCTGAAGATGGCCGTCATTGGGCGACCTGGGAAGACCCGTTCATGAAACCGGCCTACCTGTTCGCGCTGGTGGCCGGTGACCTGTGGTGCGTCGAGGACACGTTCGTGCGCCAGTCCGGCCGCGACGTGACCCTGCGCATCTATGTCGAACCCGAGAACATCGACAAGTGCGACCACGCCATGGTCAGCCTGAAGAAGTCCATGCGCTGGGACGAGGAAGTCTATGGTCGTGAGTACGACCTGGACATCTTCATGATCGTCGCGGTCAATGACTTCAACATGGGCGCCATGGAAAACAAGGGCCTGAACATCTTCAACTCCAGCTGCGTGCTGGCCCGCGCCGAAACCGCCACCGATGCTGCCCACCAGCGTGTCGAAGGCGTGGTCGCCCACGAGTATTTCCACAACTGGTCGGGCAACCGCGTGACCTGCCGCGACTGGTTCCAGTTGTCGCTCAAGGAAGGTTTCACGGTGTTCCGCGACGCCGAATTCAGCGCCGACATGAACTCGCGCACGGTCAAGCGCATCGAGGACGTCGCCTACCTGCGAACCCACCAGTTTGCCGAAGATGCAGGGCCCATGGCCCACCCGGTGCGCCCGGACAGTTTCATCGAGATTTCCAACTTCTACACCCTGACCGTGTACGAGAAGGGCGCCGAAGTGGTGCGCATGGTCCGTACCCTGCTGGGCGCCGAGGGTTTCCGCAAGGGCAGCGACCTGTACTTCGAACGCCATGATGGCCAGGCGGTGACCACCGATGACTTCATCAAAGCCATGGAAGACGCCAACGGCGTCGACCTCACCCAGTTCAAGCGCTGGTACAGCCAGGCCGGCACGCCGCGCCTGGATGTCAGCGAGGTCTACGACGCCACAGCACAAACCTACAGCCTGACCTTCCGCCAGAGCTGCCCGCAGACGCCGGACAAGGCCGAGAAACTGCCGTTCGTGATCCCGGTGGAGCTGGGCCTGCTGGATGCCGAGGGCAACGACCTGCCACTGCGCCTGGCCGGTGAGGCCGCCGCTGTTGGTACTGGCCGCGTACTGTCGGTGACCGAGGCCGAGCAGACGTTCACTTTCGAAGGTATCCAGGCCAAGCCGCTGCCATCGCTGCTGCGCGGCTTCAGTGCGCCGGTGAAGCTGAGCTTCCCGTACGACCGTGACCAGCTGATGTTCCTGATGCAGCACGACAGCGATGGCTTCAACCGCTGGGAAGCGGGTCAGCAACTGTCGGTACAGGTACTGCAGGAGTTGATCGGCCAGCATCAGCGTGGTGAAGCACTGAAACTCGATCAGCGCTTGATCACTGCCCTGGGCACTGTTCTGGCCAACGAGTCGCTGGACGCCGCGATGGTTGCCGAGATGCTGTCGCTGCCGGGCGAAGCCTACCTGACCGAGATCAGCCAGGTGGCTGATGTCGACGCCATCCACACGGCACGCGAATTCGCCCGCCGGCAGATCGCCGAGCAGTTGTTCGATGGCCTGTGGGCGCGCTATCAGGCGCACCGCGAGGTTTCGCGCAACACCGCCTACGTCGCCGCAGCCGAGCACTTCGCCCGTCGCAGCCTGCAGAACATTGCTCTGTCGTACCTGATGCTCAGCGGTAAACCGCAGGTGCTGGCAGCGACCCTTGAGCAATTCGACAACTGCGACAACATGACTGAACGGCTGACGGCGCTGGCCGTGCTGGTCAATTCGCCGTTCGAGGCCGAGCGTGCCAAGGCCCTGGAAACGTTCGCCGAGCACTTCAAGGACAACCCGCTGGTCATGGATCAGTGGTTCAGTGTGCAGGCAGCCAGTGCCTTGCCGGGCGGGCTGGCGCGGGTCAAGGCGCTGATGCAGCACCCGGCGTTCACCCTGAAAAACCCGAACAAGGTGCGCGCGCTGGTCGGTGCGTTTGCCGGACAGAACCTGGTCAACTTCCATGCGGCCGATGGCTCGGGTTATCGCTTCCTGGCGGACCTTGTGATCGAGCTGAATGCGCTGAACCCGCAGATCGCTTCGCGTCAACTGGCACCGCTGACCCGCTGGCGCAAGTATGACGACGCGCGCCAGGCGCTGATGAAGGGCGAGCTGGAGCGGATTCTCGCTTCCGGGGCGCTGTCCAGCGATGTGTATGAAGTGGTGAGCAAAAGCCTGGCATAAATGCCTGGGATCTCCCACAGGTACTGCACATGGCTTCAGGGCGGTGCAGTACCTGTGGCCGGCTTGCCGGCGATTGGGCTGTGCAACAGCCCCTCGTTTCTGGTTAACAAAACATAACGTCCCGCTCGTTGTATTCCCGCAAACATCCCCGCTACGATGGCCCGAAGCTATTGCAGGCCTCTACCACAAGGTTTTCGCAGTACCTGCAAGGCACAGACCCACCAAGAACAACAAACAGGGGACGGTCATGAGGGAGCGGGTAATGACGCAGGCCAGGCGCGGTGCCTGGCCGTTGGCGGCCGGCGCAATGCTGGCGCTGGCACTGGGGATGTGGGCGGGCAGCACGCAAGCCGCCGCTGCCCAGGAGTATTCCACCGAATCGGCAAAGGCCAGCCAGAGCCTGCTGATCGATGCCGCTCATGCTGGCAAGCGCCTGGTGGTAGTGGGCGATCGCGGCCACATTCTGTTCTCCGATGACCAGGGCAAGACCTGGACCCAGGCCCGGGTGCCTACCCGGCAATTGCTCACCGCAGTGTTCTTCGTCGACGACAAGCGTGGCTGGGCAGTCGGGCACGATGCGCAGATCCTCGCCAGCAACGATGGCGGTGCAACCTGGAGCAAGCAGTTCGAAGACCTTGCCCGTGAAGCCCCGTTGCTCGATGTCACTTTCCTCGATGCCCAGCACGGTTTTGCCGTGGGCGCTTACGGCGCACTGCTGGAAACCCGCGACGGCGGCCAGCACTGGCAGGAAGTCGCCGAGCGCCTGGACAACCCCGACCAGATGCACCTCAACGGTATTGCCCAGATCAGGGATGCCGGCCTGTTCATCGTCGGCGAGCAGGGCAGCATGTTTCGCTCCAGCGACAGCGGCCAGAGCTGGAGCAAGGTCGATGGCCCCTACGAGGGCTCGCTGTTCGGCGTGATCGGCACCGCCCAGCCGCAGACACTGCTGGCCTACGGCCTGCGCGGCAACCTGTTCCGCTCTACGGACTTTGGTGATAGCTGGCAGCCGATCGAACTCAAGGCCGCGCGCGGCAACCTCGAATTCGGCCTGGCAAGCGCTACGCTTCTGGATGATGGCAGTCTGATACTGGTCGGCAATGGCGGCAGCGTGCTGCGCAGCATTGATGACGGGCAGAGCTTCACTGTCTACAACCGCGCCGACCGCATTGCCCTGGCCGGTGTCAGTGGCCTGGCCAATGGCGGCTTGCTGCTGGTAGGGCAGGGCGGTTTACATCTGGCCACCGGCGAAGGTGCCGACCAGGCAGCCGAGGAGCCTCGCCCATGACCAGCCGAGAGAGCATCATGCAGCCCCACCACCAAGACAAACCCACGCTGCTGGAACGGCTGATCTTCAACAACCGCCCGGTGGTCATCGCCCTGTGCGTGCTGGTGAGCATCTTCCTGTTCTGGCAGGCCGCGCAGATTCGCCCCTCGACCAGTTTCGAGAAGATGATTCCGCTCGAGCATCCGTTCATCGAGCAGATGATGGAGCACCGCAACGACCTGGCCAACCTCGGCAACACCGTGCGCATTTCGGTCGAGGCGGTCAACGGCGACATTTTCGACAAGAATTACATGGAGACCCTGCGCCAGATCCATGATGAGGTGTTCTACATCCCCGGCGTCGACCGCGCGGGCCTCAAGTCGTTGTGGAGCCCCAGCGTGCGCTGGAGTGAAGTCACCGAGGAGGGGTTCTCCGGCGGCGAGGTAATCCCCAATACCTACAACGGTTCGCAAGACAGCCTCGACTCACTGCGCGACAACGTGCTCAAGTCCGGCCAGGTCGGGCGCCTGGTGGGCAACAACTTCAAGTCCAGCATCGTCGATGTACCCTTGCTGGAAAGCTACCCCGATCCGCAGGACCCCGGGAAGCAGGTCAAGCTGGACTACCAGCAGTTCTCGCACCTGCTCGAGGAGAAAATTCGCGACAAGTTCCAGGCGCAGAACCCCAATGTGAAGGTGCACATCGTCGGCTTCGCCAAAAAGGTCGGTGATCTGATCGACGGCCTGGTGATGGTAGCGATGTTCTTTGGGGTGGCGCTGGTCATCACCTGGGTCCTGCTCTACTGGTTCACCTGGTGCATCCGCAGCACCATCGCCGTGCTGATCACCACCCTGGTGGCAGTGGTCTGGCAATTGGGCCTGATGCATGTGGTGGGCTTTGGCCTGGACCCTTACTCGATGCTGGTGCCGTTCCTGATCTTTGCCATCGGCATTTCCCATGGGGTGCAGAAGATCAACGGCATCGCCCTGCAGTCCAGTGATGCCGAGAATGCCCTGACCGCTGCCCGGCGCACCTTCCGTCAGCTGTTCCTGCCGGGGATGATCGCGATTCTCGCCGATGCGGTGGGCTTCATTACCCTGCTGATCATCGACATCGGCGTGATCCGCGAGCTGGCCATCGGTGCGTCGATCGGCGTGGCGGTGATCGTCTTCACCAACCTGATCCTGCTGCCGGTAGCCATCTCCTACATCGGCATCAGCAAAAAGGCCATCGAGCGCAGCAAGAAGGACGCCACCCGGGAGCATCCGTTCTGGCGCCTGCTGTCGAATTTCGCCAGCGCCAAGGTGGCGCCGGTGTCCATTGCACTGGCCCTGGTCGCCTTCGCTGGTGGCCTGTGGTACAGCCAGAACCTGAAAATCGGCGACCTCGACCAGGGCGCGCCGGAGCTGCGCCCGGACTCGCGCTACAACCAGGACAACAACTTCATCATCAGCAACTACTCGACCAGCTCCGATGTGCTGGTGGTGATGGTCAAGACGCCGGCGGAGAGCTGCTCGATCCACTCGACCATGGCACCGATCGACGAGCTGATGTGGACCATGGAGAACACCCCCGGCGTGCAGTCGGCGATCTCCCTGGTGACGGTATCCAAGCAGGTGATCAAGGGCATGAACGAGGGCAGCCTGAAATGGGAAACCCTGTCGCGCAACCCGGACATCCTCAACAACTCCATCGCCCGCGCCGACGGCCTGTACAACGCCGACTGCTCGCTGGCACCGGTGCTGGTGTTCCTCAACGACCACAAGGCCGAAACCCTGGAACGTGTCACCAGCGCTGCCAAGGCGTTTGCCGAAAGCCATGACAAGGACGGCTTGCAGTTCCTGCTGGCGGCGGGCAACGCCGGGATCGAGGCTGCGACCAACGAGGTGATCAAGTCGGCCGAGCTGACCATCCTGATCCTGGTGTACATCTGCGTGGCGGTGATGTGCCTGATCACCTTCCGCTCCTTTGCTGCCACCCTGTGCATCGTGCTGCCGCTGGTGCTGACCTCGGTACTGGGCAATGCGCTGATGGCCTTCATGGGGATCGGGGTGAAGGTCGCCACCTTGCCGGTGGTGGCGTTGGGCGTGGGTATCGGTGTCGATTATGGCATCTACATCTACAGCCGCCTGGAAAGCTTCCTGCGTGCCGGCCTACCGCTGCAGGAAGCCTATTACCAGACCCTGCGTTCGACCGGCAAGGCGGTACTGTTCACCGGCCTGTGCCTGGCCATCGGCGTGTGCACCTGGATCTTCTCGGCCATCAAGTTCCAGGCCGACATGGGCCTGATGCTGACCTTCATGCTGCTGTGGAACATGTTCGGTGCGCTGTGGCTGCTGCCGGCACTGGCGCGGTTCCTGATCAAGCCCGAGAAGATGGCAGGCAAGCAGGGCGGTTCGATCTTCGCCCATTGAATGGTGGAGGGCCGCTTTGCGGCCCAATCGCCGGTTTGTCGTGGCGACGAACTGCGGCGACTGGGCTGCAAAGCGTCGCGAAGGCTATACTGTCGCCTCTTTTTCAGCTGGTACCTTCATGTCTCCCCTCGCCACCGCCCTCGCATCCTGCGACATGCTACTGATCGATGGCCTGCACGCCTTCGACTTCAACCTCGATGAAACAGGCCTGACGGTCGAATGCATGGACGGCCGCCAACACCGACGTTGGGCCTTCACTGCCGAACAGGTCGCCGCTGCCATCGGCGCCGGTGACGAGTGGCAACTGCACGATGCCCAGGGCGAGCATCGTCTAGTCTGTATGAGTGCCTTTCGCGCCCCGGATGAAGACGACGATGAACCCGACCTGGACGAGCCTGCTGGCCGCTAGCCTCATGAGCCTGACTTTGAATGCCCAGGCCGTCACGCTGCTGGTGGGCAGTTATACCGATGGTGCGAGCCAAGGTATCTACCGTTACCAGTTCGACAGCAAGACTGGCCTCATCGGCCCTACGCCGCAGCAGGTGGTCAAGAGCGTCAGCCCTTCCTGGCTGGTGCTTTCGGCGGATCAGCGGCAACTGTTCGCGGTTAATGAGGCGCCAAAGGGACACGCCAGCAGTTTCAGCGTGAGTAGCAAGGGTGAGATCAAGCCGCTGAACCAGGTTGCCACCCGCGGCAATGAACCTACGCATGCCAGCCTCAGCCGCGACCAGCGTTACCTGTTCGTTGCCAACTACGCCGTTGCTCCAGACCCGGGCGGCAGCCTGGTGGTGATACCGGTGGCCAAAGACGGCAAACTCAAGGATGTGGTGCAGCAGGCCGGACACGAGCCCAGTGGGGTGAACCCCGAGCGCCAGGCCGGTGCCCATGTGCATTCAGTGGTGCTGTCGCCGGACGGTAGTCACCTGTATGCCAGTGACCTGGGGGCCGACAGGGTATTCATCTACCGCTACGACGGCGCCAGCACCGACCGCCCGCTAAGCCCGGCCATCCCCGCATCGGTCGAACTGCCAGCTGGCAGTGGCCCGCGTCACCTGTTGTTCGATGCCAAGGGGCGGCATGCCTATCTGACGCTGGAAATGAGCGCCGAAGTGGTCATGTTCGATGTCGAGGATGCTGCCCTGCGCGAACGCCAGCGCCTGCCGCTGACCGAGCAGCAGGACGCGGCGGCCAAGGCGGCAGGCGGCCTGCACCTCTCGGCGGACGGGCGCTTTCTGTATGTGAGCAACCGCGGCACGGCCAATGAGATCGTTGCATTCAGTGTGGGCGAGGATGATGGGCAGCTGGCCTTCCTGCAGCGTCGATCGGTGCAAGGCGACCACCCGCGGGAGTTTGCCCTGGACCCGAGTGACAACTTCCTGTTGGTGGCCAACCAGAAGAGCAACCAGATCGTGGTCATGCGCCGCGATCCGCGTACGGGCAAGCTGGGTGAGACTGTGCAGACCCTGGCGCAGGACGCACCTTCGGATTTGAAGTTCATCGAGTGACTATCGATCAGGGGCGCGCCATCACTGCGTTGAACAGGTCAGACGCCAACCATCCCTCCAGCCAGCTGCGCACACGCGGATAGTCCGCCTCGGCGAACCACTGCGGTTCGACCCCGGCAAACTGGCGCATCAGGGGCAGCAGTGCGGCGTCGACCAGGCTTGGATGGTGGGCCAGCAGGTAGGGCCGGCCCTCTAGCAGGTGTTCAAGCGCCGCCAGCCAGGCCTCGGCCTGCTGACGGTAATGTTCGCGTGTGTGCTCGGGGTATCGCTCGGCATATTTGTACAGGTTGACCTGCGCCTTGAATTCGCTGTCGTTGCGGGCAATAAGTCGGTCAGCCTGTTGTGCGGCTGCAGGGTCAGCCTGCAGCCGCCAGTCCTGCGGGTCATTGCGCTCGAGCGCCCAGCGCATGATGTCCAGGCTTTCCTCTAGCAGGCATTCGCCGGTGTCGAGCACCGGCACCGTCCCCTTGGGTGACAAAGCCAGCAACTCGGCCGGCTTGTTCTTCATTGCCACTTCGCGGATGTGTACCTCGCACCCGGCATAGCGCAGTGCCAGGCGCGCACGCATGGCCCATGGGCAACGGCGAAACGAGTAAAGGATCACCCGCATACCTCGACATCACTCAGGCCGTTACCCTGGCGCCGCACCTGGATCTGCACCGGAATGCGTTCGTGCATCTCTTGCACATGGGAGATCACCGCCACCTTGCGGCCCTGTGCCTGAAGGCCGTCGAGGGCGTCCATGGCCAATTGCAGCGACTCGGGGTCGAGGCTGCCGAACCCCTCGTCGATGAACAGCGACTCGATACGCAGGGTGCTCGACGCCATTGACGCCAGGCCCAGGGCCAGGGCCAGCGAGACCAGGAAGGTTTCACCGCCAGACAAGGAGTGCACCGAGCGCAGTTCGTCGCCCATCTCGGTGTCCAGCACCAGCAGCCCCAGGGCGCTGCCGCCACGTTTGAGGCGATAGCGCCGCGCCAGTTGGCGCAATTGGGCGTTGGCATGGTGCAGCAGCAGGTCAAGGTTGTAGCCCTGGGCGATCTTGCGGAACACATCGCCGGAGGCCGAGCCGATCAGCGCGTTCAGGCGTGCCCAGCGCTGCCACTGCTCGCGGGCCTGTTCGATTTCGGCGGCCAGGGCCTGGTGCGCCTGCTGGCGGCGTTGGTCATCGGCCTGTTGCGCGCGCAGTTCGGCGCACTGTTGTTCCTGAACGTTGAGGTGCTGCTGGAGCTCGGCCAGGGTCTGCTCCAGGTCGTCAGCGGGCAGCTCGCCCTGTGTCTGGGCGTTATGCTGCTCAAGCCGCTGCTCACGCTCCTGCAGCAGCACGCGAGCTTGTTCGATGGCTTTCTCTGCGTGCTGCAGCTGCTGGCGCAGGGCCCCAAGTTGCGCATCGTCGATGGCCAGCAGGCGATCGAGGCCACTGTCATCCAGCTCGGGGTGCTCGCTGCGCCACTGGGCGATCGCGCCCTGCAACTGCTGACACTCCTGCTCCAGTGCCTGCTGCCGCTGGGCGTTGGCATCAAGCTCGGCAGCCAGTTTCACGCCCTGGGTCCGCAGGTCCTGCAGGCGCTGCGCGGTGTCGGCATCGGCCGCACGGGCCTGCTCCAGTTGTGCCTCCAGGTGCTGTTGCCAGGCTTCTGCACTGGCATGTTGGCCTAGCAGTTCGGCGAGGTTGGCCTGCGCCTGCTGGCGCTGCTCGACAAGGCTGGCCAGTGTCTGCTGCAACTGCTGCTGCGCCTGCAGGCGTGTCTGCTGCTGGTCGCGTAGCTTGTCCAGCTGTACCTGGCGAGCTTGCTGTTCTTCCTGCTCGTCTTTGCGCTGCTCCAGCTGTTGCAAACGCTGGGCGATCTGCTGATCGAGGCCGAGGAAGGCATTGGCTGGGTCGTCGCTTAGGGCCTTCAGGACATCATCCGGCAGCACACTGGCCAGGTCATCCAGGCCTTGCTGCAACTGCTGTTCGTCGCTGGCCAGAGCCTGGTGTTGGTGGTCCAGGTGGCGCTGGGCCTGCTGTTGCGCTTCATGCGCCGCCTGCAATTGCTGGTTGAGGCGGGCAGCCTCTTTTTGCAAGGCGAGCAGGGCGCTCTGGCGTTTCTCGTCCTTGGCAATTTCATCGTCCAGGCGCTGCAGCTGGTTGGCCAGCCAGGCCGTGCGGGCTTTGTCGTCCTGGGGGGCGAGGGCGGGCCACAGGCTGTGAGCCTGCACCTGCGCAACCAATGGCTGCAATTGCTCGCTCAGTTGTACCTGTTGCTGCTGGTAGTCCTTGAGCTGGGCGTTGACCACGCCAAGCTGGGTGCGCAGTTCCACCAGCTTGCCATTGAGGGATTCGACCTGCTTCTGCGCCGCGTCCTCTTCGGCCTGGTCATGCCGGCCCAGGCTTTGCAGCAGCGCTTCAGGCTGGTGGAATGGGTGTTCGGCGCTGCCACACACCGGGCAGGGCTCGCCGTCGCGCAACTGGCCACGCAGCTCTTCGACGCTGGTGTTACGCGCCAGGCGCTGGCGCTCCAGCAGTTGGCGGGTGAGGGTGAGCGCCTGCTCGGCGGCCTCAAGCTCGGCCTTGGCTGCAGTCCCTTCGCCGATCAGTTGCTGGCGTTGTTGCATGGCCTGCTGCTGGCGCTCACGTATGGCCTCAAGTTGCTGGCGCAACTCCAGCTCGCGGCCATGCAGGCGCGACAGTGTTTCGACGGCACGCTGCTGTTTGCGATTGTCCTGGAGCATGCCGCCGAGCAGGTCGATCTGCTCGGCCAGCGCCTGTGGTTCGGCCTTGGCTTCGCGGAACAGCAGTTCGTAATGGTCGCGCTGCGCCTGCAACTGCACGTTGGCCTGGCTGGCCTGAGCCTGCAGGCCCGGCAGCTCTTCGCGGCCCTTGCTCAGTCGCCCGCCGATCAGCATCACTTGCTTGAGTTGGGGCAGGTAGGCCTGCCAGGCGTTTGCCAACCCGGCGAGGTGTTGGCTACCGGCCAGTGCCTCATCGATCTGTGCCAGTTGTCGCAGGCTGCGCTGCTGGTTTTCTTCCAGCTGCTGCAGTTGCTGCTGCCCTTCGGCGACGTGCTGGTCGGCCTGCTGGCTGGCCGTGCGTTGCGTTGTCAGCTCATTGTCCAGCCGTGCCAGGCTGTCCTGGCCGGCGAACGCCTGGCGCAGGCGCGGGGTGTTTTCGCTGTGCTGGGCCTGGCTGTCGGCGAGTGCCTGGCGGGCCGCCAGCAGCGCCTGTTGCAGTTCGCCGGTGCGTGTCTGCAGCTCGCCTTGCTGCTGGTGTTGCGCTGCGATCTGCGCAGCCAAGGGCGCCAGTTGCGCGGTCAGTACTTGCTGGCGGTGGAACTGGTGGCGCTGCGGTGCCAGGCGCTCCAGGCGTTGCAGGTCGAGGCGTTGCTCGGCCAGGGCTTGCCAGCCTTGCTCGGCAGCCTGCAAGGCCGCGCTGGCTTCGCTGTGCTGGGCTTGCAGTTGGCGCTGTTCGTTGAGCCAGTTGCGCTGTTGCTCCAATTGGCGCTGCCGCGCCTGGTGGTTCTTGAATTGTTGCTGCGCCTGCTCCAGGCGCTCGTCGAGTTCGGCGCGGGCCTCTGCGACCATCGGTAGCAGGTGGCTGGCACGGTCTTTCAGTGCGTTGTGCGCTTCGCCGGTTTCCCGCGCCTTGGTGAAGGCGCGCTGGCCGAGGCGGGTGTAGATGGCGGTGTTGGTAAGCTTTTCCAGCAGCTCGCTGCGTTCTCTGTCGTCGGCCTTGAGGAAGGCACTGAACTCGCTTTGGGCCAGCATCACCGCGCGGGTGAACTGCTCGAAGTTCAGGCCCAGGCGGGCTTCGATCAGCTGCTTGTATTCGTTCTTGCCGCTGCCCAGCACCTGCTCGCTGTCAAGGTCGTAGAGGCTCTGGCGGCTGAGCTGCAGCTTGCCGTTGGCTTTGTCGCGGGCGCGGTTGGCCTCCCAGCGTGCGCGGTAGCGGTGGCCGTCGATGCCGATGAAATCGACCTCGGCAAAGCCGCTGCCGGTACCGCGGCGCAGCAGGTTGCGCGGGTCGGATGTGGGGATGTCGCCATCGGCGTCCGGCACCTTGGCTTCGCGGCCGATGGCGTTGAGCCGCGGCACGGTGCCGAACAGGGCCAGGCACAGGGCGTCGAGCAGGGTGCTCTTGCCGGCACCGGTCGGCCCGGTGATGGCGAACAGCCCGGCACTGGCCAGGGGTTCGGCGGTGAAGTCGATGTCGACCGGGCCGGCCAGGGATGCCAGGTTCTTCAGGCGGATGGCGAGAATCTTCATGGCTGTTCCTCTTCCAGCTGAACGTCCTGCAGCAACAGGGCGAAGTCGGCCAGGGCCTGCTCGTCGACGGGGTTGCCGTAGGCCTGTTCCCAGGCGCGGCTGAACAGGTCCTGCGGGGTCATCTGCGACAGTTCGACGAACTCAAGATCGCTTTCTTCGTCGTTACCACGGCCAGCATATTCGGCGCCGATGCGGATCAGTCGCACCGCTTTGCCTTCCAATGCGCTTTCGATTTGCTGGCGCAGGTCGGGCTGCGGCTCGTCCAAGAGCACACGCACTTCGAGCCAGGGCTGGCGGTTGGGGTCTTCGAGCAGGTCGATCACCGGCAGCTCGGCAAGTTGCTCCAGCAGTTCGCCCAACGGCGCAGGGCCGATGCGCTGCAGGGCCACGGCGCGCGGCACCGGGCGCGCTTCGACGCTGACCAGTTCAGTGCCCTCGAGCTCGACTTCCAGCACCTGGTGCGGGTAATTGATTTCAGCGAACGACAATGGGATCGGCGAGCCGCTGTAGCGGATGCGGGTTTCGCGGTTGACCTTCTGCGGCTTGTGCAGGTGGCCCAGGGCAACGTAGCTGATGGCCTTGTCGAACAGTTTGGCCGGAAGGGCCTCGGCGTTACCGATGATCAGGCTGCGCTCGGAGTCTTCGGACACAGCACCGCCGGCCATGTGCGCGTGGCTGATGGCGACCAGCGCCTGGTCCTTCTTGCGTTTTTTCTGCGCGGCCGCGATCAGTTGCTGGTGCACCTGGTTGATGCCCTGCAGGTAGTCGTCGCCCAACTGCGGGCCGGTGACCTCGGCCGGGCGCAGGAAGGGCAGGGCCAGGCACCAGGCGGCCACCTTGCCGCGGCCGTTGGTCAGTGGGATCAGCAGGCGTTCGGCATCCAGCTGGCCTTCGTCGAGCCAGTGCACACGGCCCAGCGCGTGGGTGCGCAGGCGGCGCATGAGCGCGGCGGGCAGCTCGATGCGCGAGCCGGAGTCATGGTTGCCGGCGATCATCACGATATCCAGCTTCGGCTGTTGCTCGTGGGCCTGGACGATGAAGTCGTAAAGCCGCTCCTGGGCTTTGACCGGTGGGTTGACCGTGTCGAAGATATCACCGGCGATCAGCAGCGCGTCGGGCTGGCGCAAGCGCAGCTGGCCGAGTAGCCAGTCGAGGAAGCAGGCGTGTTCGAAGTCGCGTTCCTGGCCGTGCAGGCTTTGGCCCAGGTGCCAGTCGGAGGTGTGAAACAGACGCATGGATGACCTGTTGGATTGGGACATGAAGGCTTCGGCATCTGGCGTCATGACAGCGCCAAGGTAGCCCTCGAAGGAGGGCGGTATGGTAACTCAAGTGGCTTGGCGATTGTCTGAGCCTGGCAGTGTTCGATGCGTTGAAAGGGAGGGCAGTGCGCTACAGGGACATTCCATTATGCGAACGGGTCGACATAGTGGCCATTTGCTCGCTTGTTGCCGGCCATCGCCGATGATCTAATCTTCGCCCCGGCCGCGGCGCTTGCGATGCTGCTGGTGTGGGCTACCGGAACCAATTTGAAAAGGAATTTTTATGCAAAGCACGCCACAAATCCAGGCCGATTACGCCAACCTCAAGCCTAAATGGCAGGAGCGTTTCGCTTTCTTCGATCAGCATGGAGGGCCACGTGAAACGAGTTACAAAGCTGCTTTTCGCGCCTTGCCGTTTCGCAAGAAACTGTTGATCAACAACAATTTCCTCGGATTCTTCTTTGGCCCGATCTACTGGTTCGTCCTGGGCATGTGGAAGAAGAACCTGGTCATGCTGGCCATCATTATGGGCATCGGGCTGCTTGAAGGCGTTTACGAGGCTGCCACGGGTAATGCGGTGCCTCGGGCGCTGGACCAGGGCATCAGTGTGGCCTTTGCCGTGCTGTATGGCATGTTGACCAATTATGCCTATTACCTGAAACAGACCAAAGGGGAGCAGGGCTGGAACCCGTTTCAGGGGCATCGGTTCATCTGATCGCTGCCGGTGATCAGCGGGGGAAGGGTCAGGATTGCATCCGGGCTGAGAGGGGCCTGTCTTTAGTGCTGCGCCCCTCTACCAATCACTTCGGATAAAGCGGCGGCAAGCTCCCCGGCTCACCCGAAGGCAACAACACCTGTTCCGCCGGTGGAATCGTGCCAATCGCCCGCCACAAATCCTCCCCCTGCCAATACTGCCCACTCTCGCTGTAAAGCGCCCCGTTCAACCCATCCAGCGCATCCGACAGCGGCACGAACCGCGCCGCCATCTCCGCCAAGGTCTCCGGCTGCTGCCGCGCCCAGGCGTCGAGTGCCTGGCGGGTGGCCTGTGGGTCGTTGGCCTGGCAGGCGCGCTTGAGGTCGTCCAGCAGGGTGCGTGGGCTTGGGCCGGTCTGCGCGGCGCGCAGTACCGCTGGTTGCGAGCGGGCGCGCCACCACAGGGTAAAACCGAGCGCCGTGGTGAGGGCGAAAATCACGGTGCAGAGTTGCCAAGGCCAGAGCAGATGGCTGGCGCTGCCGGCATCGCCTACCGGGGTGTCGGCGCTCAGGGCAGGGTTGTCCTGCACGTTCAGGTTACGCGCCGGCAGGCTGCTGTGCTCCAGATGGTCCTCGCGGGTATTCCACCAGGTGACTTCCAGCGCCGGCAGGGCAAGTTCGCCGCTGTGGGTGGGCACCAGTGCCTCGCGCTCCTCGCGGTTGGCGGTCATGCCGCGCTCGCTGATTTCGTTGCGCAGCAGCGGTTGGTCCGGGTAGCGGCGCAGCCCGGCGATTTCCGTGGCGGGCAATTGCGGCAACTGGGTGCTGGACAGCCCTTCGGCGCGCAGCGTGATGCTGCGGGTCAGCGAATCGCCTATCTGGGTTTGCTGCCTGCCTGGGTCGGGGTTCCAGTGCTCCTCCAGGGTCAGGCTGCGGGCTGGCAACCACGGTTCGGCCGCGGGCCAGGCGGCGGGGATCGGGCGTACGGTCAGGCGCAGCGGCAGCGACCTGACCTGTACCTGGCGAGCGGTGCGTGCAGTGCCCTCAGGCTGCTGAGCGTTATCGGCGGCGGTGGCGGTGAACGTGAGCGGCGCGATTTCCAGGGTGCCGCTGTGCTGCGGATAGAGTGCGTAGCGTGTCTCGATCACCCCGTGGCGTACGCCGTTGATGTCCTTCTCATAGGTGCGTGAGTCACCCAGCGGCTCGACCTTGGCGTTTTCCAGCTGCAGCGGGCTCAGGCTGCTGTCATCGTACAGCGACACCGAATGGTAGATGCGCAGGGTCAGCACGGCCTGGGCCTGGACATAGACCTCGTTGCTGTCCAGCGTGGCTTCGACGAATATCTGGGACGCAGTATCCGGGCGGCTGGCGTCGGCCTGCAGCACCTGCAGATCGATGGCCTGGCTGTGTGACTGGCCCAGTTGCAGCTCAGGAATACGCAGGCTGCCGCTACGCCTTGGCAGCAGGGTAATGATCCAGCGGGTGCTGGCGCGGGTCTCGCCGTCGAGGGTATGCAGGCTGTTCAACTGGCGCGTGCCGCGCACTTCGAAGTCGCCGTCCAGGGCGCGCAGGTCGGGCTTGCCGAACTGGGTCACATCCTGGCTTTCGAGGGTCAGTTCCAAAGTTTCGCCGGCGCCCAGGCGAGTGCGATCGACGCTGGCCTGCAGGGTCGGCTCGGCCTGGGCCAGAAGGGCCCAGAAGAGGCTGAAGAGAAAGACGCCGAGGCGACTCATCGTGGGGTTTCCTGATGCAATTGCTGTTCATACCAGAATTTGCGGCGTAGCAGCTGCGCCGGGTTGTCGGGGATTTCCCGCAGCCATTGTTCCAGGGCCTGGCGTTGCTCGGCGTCCAGGCTGGTGGAAACCGGCCGCTTGGGCGGCTGGGTGATGCTGTCATCGTCGCCACCCTGGTTTCCGGGAGTGGCCTGGCTGTTGTTGCTGTCTTGGCCGGGCTGTTCGGCGTTGGCCGGTTCATTGTTGCCGGGCGTGCCCTGCGCCGGGCTGCTGGCCGAGCTGCTGTTGCCCTCGGTCTCGCTGCCGGGCGTGCCTTGGGCATCGTCTTTGGCCGGTTGTTCCTCGGCCTGTGCTTCGCGTTGCTGCAACAGCTGCTGGATCAGTGCCTGGTTATCCAGCGCCGGCTTGAAATCGGGCTGGCGTTCGAGGGCTTGCTCATAGGCATCCAGGGCGGCTTCCAACTCGCCGCTGCGGGCCAGGGCATTGCCTCGATTGTAGTGGGCCGCTGTCGTATTGCCTTGGGCAAAGGCCTTGGCGGCCGCGGCGTAGTCGCCGGCCTGGTACAGCGCCATGCCGCGCCATTGCGGGTCCTGGAAGTGCCGGGCGGCGTCCGCCGGGCGGTTCTGTTCAAGCAGGCGCTGGCCCTGCTGGTCGGGGCGCAACCACAGGTCATTGAACTCCAAGGCCTGGCTTGGCTGCGGCAGGGCCAGCAGCAGCGGCAGGCAGAACAGCCAGCCGCGCCGACCCGCGCAGGCGGCCAGCAGTAACAGGGGGATCAACAGCCAGTAGCCTTGGTCGGCCCAGCTGTCGAGTTGCACGTTCTGGCCGTCATTGCGCAGGATGCGCGGGTTGTCGTACAGGCCCAGGCCACGCAGGTCGAGGTCGTCGATGCGGGCATGACGGTAGCGTCCGCCGGTGCTGTTGATAAACGCCCTGAGGCCGCCGCTGTCCAGGCGCGGTACCAGAATGGCACCTTGCTCGTCCTTGAGGAACTCGCCGTTGGCCTGGCGCACCGGAGCCCCGTCGCTGGTGCCGACTCCGAGCATCAACAGGCTCGGGCCCTGGCGGCCCAGGGCCTGGACGATGCCTTGGCGTTCCGGGCCGCTCAATGCCGAACCGATCAGCAACAGGCGGCCTTGGCCCAGGCCGCTCTGCGCCAGCAGGGCCAGGCCTTTTTGCACGGCCAGGTCGGCGCGTTGGCCGGGCTGCGGCATGATCGAAGGGTCGATGGCCTCGAGCAGGTTGCGCGTGGTGCTCAGGTCGTCGGACAGCGGCACCAAGGTGTGTGCGCTGCCTGCGTAGACGATCAGGGCGGTCTGGCTGTCGCGGCGGTGTTCGAGCAGGTCCAGGACCTTGCGCCGAGCCTGCTGCAGCCGGTTGGGCGGGGTGTCCTCGGCAAGCATCTGCGGCGTCAGTTCGAGCAGGATCACTAGCGGGTCGGCCGGGCGTTGGCGGGATTCCTCCACGCGCTGCCAGCTCGGCCCGAGCAGCGCCAGAACGACCAGCAACCAGGCAAGGCCGAGGGCCACCCAGGGCAGTTTGCTGTTGCTGCCACTGCCGCCACCGAGCAGCACCGGGTGGAATGCCTTGGGCAGGATCATCTGCCAGCGCCCGGCGCGCTTGCGCCGGTGCCACAGCTTGAACAGCAGCCAGGCGAGCAGCGGCACTACCAGCAGCCACAGGGGGCGCAACCATTGCGGCCACAGATCGATCATCGCCGCTTCCTCAAGCGCAGCCGTTTAAGGCGCTCACGCCATTGCGGGTGGGGCTGCAGGAAGCGCGGTTTGCGCAGGCCCCGTTGCAGCAGGTTGTTTGGCCATTGCACCGCCACCACCAGCAGCACGCTGAGCAGTAAGGCCAGGGCCAATGGCCAGGCATACAGGGCCTTGGCCGTGCGCGCCTGGGTCGGCTGCTGGGCGACGGGTTCTAGCTGATCCAGGGTATCGCCGATGGCGTCCAGTTCGGCACCGTCGTGGGCGCGGAAGTACGCGCCGCGGGTCAGCTCGGCGATTTCCTTGAGCGAGGCTTCGTCCAGGTCCAGGCTTGGGTTGAGCCCGAGCAGGCCAGGTGTACCGCTGGCCTCGGGGTTGGCGCCGATGCCGATGGTGTAGATGCGCACGCCTTCCTGGGCGGCCAGGCGGGCGGCGGTCAATGGGTGGATCTGCCCGCCATTGTTGGCGCCGTCGGTAATCAGCACCAGCACGCGGCTTTGCGCAGGGCGCTGGCGCAGGCGTTTGACCGCAAGGCCAATGGCGTCACCGATGGCGGTGTTTTTGCCAGCTATGCCGATTTGCGCTTCGTCGAGGAAGGTACGCACAGTGCGCCGGTCAAAGGTCAGCGGTGCCTGCAGGTAGGCCTGGCTGCCAAACAGAATCAGGCCGACGCGGTCGCCTTCGCGGTCCTGCAGGAAGTCGCCCATCAATGCCTTGACCAGGTCGAGGCGGCTGACTTCGTCGTCCTTCCACTGCATGTCGGGGAAGTCCATGGAGCCGGACACATCCACTGCAACCATCAGGTCACGGCCACTGGCGGCCACCGGTAACGGGTCGCCCAGCCATTGCGGGCGGGCAGCGGCGAGCAACAGCAGCAGCCAGATCACCACGAACGGCGCCTGCTGGCGCCAGGTTGGCAGGTTCAGGCGCGCACGCCGGCCGGCCAGGCCTTCCAGCTCGTGGAGAAAGCCCACCTTGAGCACCGGTTCGCCGCTGTCAGCGGCGGGCAGCACCAGGCGCGCCAGCCACGGCAGCGGCAACAGCACGAAGATCCACGGCCAGGCCAGTTCAAACATATTTGCGAATCCAGGTTTCGACGGCCTGGCTGAGCCCGACGATGGCCTTGTCGTCGAGCTTGCACTCGGGCTTGTACGCGCCCTCGACCAATACCATCCAGCGGGTCAAGCCGGCGGCCGGGCAGCGGTTGTCGAGGAACGCCAGCCACTGGCGGCCGTTGAGCGTATGGCTGTTGGCCCCGGGGTAATGGTTGCGGCACAGGCGTTTGAGCAAGGCGTTGATCTGCTGCAACCAGGCCCCGGCCGGCGCGCCGTCGTAGGGGCGGGGTAGGCGGGCAAGTTCGGCCAGCGCCTCTAGGCGCACCGGGTCGAGCGGCTGTTCGGCACGCACCACCCGGCGCTTGCCCGGGCGCCAGCGCCGCAGCCGCCAAAGGCCCCAGGCCAGCAGTGGCAGCAAGGCGAGCAGCAGCCACCAGCCTGGTGCCGGTGGCCACAGGCCAATCGCCGAGGGTGCGATCAGCGGCTGCAGCTGATCCAGCGGATTCATTTACTGCTCCCTGGGCGCTGGGCATTGAGGTATTCGCGCAACTGTTCGATCATTTCGCTTTGGGTGCTCAGTGGCATCAGCACCACGCGCAGCTTTTGCGCCATCAAGTCCCAGCGTTCGATACGCGCTTCGGCCTGCTGACGGTAGGCCTGGCGCAGGTTGGTGTCCAGCGTGTCTAGCTCCAGCTGCGCACCGCGCTGGGAAAAACGCAGCAGGCCAGCAGCAGGCAAGGCATGGTCGAGCGGGTCGGAGACCGGCATCAGCAGCAGGTCGCAATGGCGCGAGAGCATCGCCAGGTGCTGTTCAGCCTGGGCGCTGAGCGAGCGCTCGTCGCAAATGACGATGGCCAGGCTGCCTGGGCGCAGTACTTCACGGGCGCGGCGCAAAGCCAGGCCCAGGCTGTCAGCGTGGGGCGCGGCTTCGGTGTGCAGCGCCTGGTTGACCTTCGCCATACGGTTGAGCAACTGCAGCAGGCTTTGCTTGCTGCGCCGCGGCTTGATTTCGTGGTGCTCATCATCGCCGAACACCAACCCGCCGATACGGTCGTTGTGGCCCAGCGCAGCCCAACCGAACAGCGCCGCAGCCTGGGCCGCGAGCACTGACTTGAACATCAGCCCCGAGCCGAAGAACAGTCGCTGGCTTTGCTCGACGAGGATGAAGATCGGCCGCTCGCGTTCTTCATGGAACAGCTTGGTATGCGGCTCTTGGGTGCGTGCGGTGACCCGCCAGTCGATGTTGCGTACGTCGTCACCGGCCTGGTAGACGCGCACTTGGTCGAAGTCCACGCCGCGCCCGCGCAGCTTTGAGTGGTGCAGACCGACCAGCGGGCTGCGCTGGCCAGGCCGGGAGAACAACTGGATCTCGCGCACCCGGTGGCGCATGTCGATCAGCTCGGCGAGGCCGATGCGGATGCCGGGTTCGGCCTGCTGAGCGGTGGGCATCGGCTCAGGCAACGGCGACGACGTCAAGGATGCGCTGGACCACGCGGTCCTGGTCGATCCCTGCCGCTTCGGCTTCGAAGGAGAGGATGATGCGGTGGCGCAGCACGTCGAACAGCACGGCCTGGATGTCCTCGGGGCTGACGAAGTCGCGCCCGGCCAGCCAGGCATGCGCCCGCGCACAACGATCCAGGGCGATGGAGCCGCGTGGGCTGGCGCCATAGGCGATCCAGTCGGCCAGCTCGGTATCGAACTTGGCCGGTGTGCGCGTGGCCATGACCAGTTGCACCAGGTATTCCTCCACCGCGTCGGCCATGTACAGGCCAAGGATTTCCTTGCGTGCGGCAAAGATGGCCTGCTGGCTGACACGCCGTTCAGGTTTGACTTCGCCACCCAGCGCTTCACCGCGGGCCTGGGCCAGAATGCGTCGCTCCACCGCCGCATCGGGGAAGCCGATCTTCACGTGCATCAGGAAACGGTCGAGCTGGGCCTCCGGCAGCGGGTAGGTGCCTTCCTGCTCGATCGGGTTTTGCGTGGCCATGACCAGAAACAGCGGCGACAGGTCATAGGTACTGCGCCCGACACTGACCTGGCGTTCGGCCATCGCCTCGAGCAACGCCGACTGCACCTTGGCCGGTGCCCGGTTGATTTCGTCAGCCAGCACCAGGTTGTGGAAGATCGGCCCCTGCTGGAACACGAAGCTGCCGGTTTCCGGGCGGTAGATTTCTGTGCCGGTAATGTCGGCCGGGAGCAGATCAGGGGTGAACTGGATGCGATGGAACTGCGCTTCGACACCTTCGGCCAGCTCTTTGATGGCCTTGGTCTTGGCCAGGCCCGGGGCGCCCTCGACCAGCATGTGGCCGTCGGCCAGCAGCACGATCAACAGCCGCTCGACCAGTTTTTCCTGGCCTAGGATCTGGGAGGAAAGAAAGGTGCGTAGCGCGATCAGCGCTTCACGGTGTTCCATCGGCGGCGGTTCCTGGGATTGGGCCAGGGCGGGCGCGGAGCGCGACGGACCTGGCAGGGGTGGATACTTTAATCTATCCGGGGGGTGGCGACCAATTACGCCCCGGTTTTTTATGCGCATTGAAGCGGTGGAATATCCGCGTGCGTTTCAGGTGTTCTCCGATTCCCGGTGGCGGTGATCTGTCGCTTGCTTGTGCTCTTCGAATCATGAAGGAGCATGATGATGAGCAAGCAGTACGGTATACCTGCCCCGGTCACCCTGCGGGTGGGCGTTTTTTTCGATGGCACCGGCAACAATCAGGGCAACGCTGCACCCTTGGCTTCCACCGGCCGCGCTTGCGCAGGGGGTAGTTACGCCAATGCCCGCAGTAACATTGCCCTGCTGCACGCGCTTTATCCCTCCGGGCCTGTGCAAGGTCAGGTTCATTTCAGCGTTTATGTGGAAGGTATCGGTACAACACACGGTGCGCCTGACTCGTCCTTCGCCCAGGCGACGGGGCGTGGAAGCGCGGGGGTGGCGGCCCGGGTAGATCAGGCGCTGGTGGAGGTTGGCAGGCAGCTGCGCGATTATCGGGCTGAGCATCCGCAGGTTGTACCCAAGTGCATCGAATTCGACCTGTTCGGTTTCAGTCGAGGTGCTGCGGCGGCCAGGCATCTGGCCAATCGGCTGGGCAAGGAGGAGGCGGGCTTGCCGGCTGAGCTGCACGGGCCCCGGGCGATCAATTTCATTGGTCTGTTCGATACGGTGGCGGCAATCGTTGCACCTTTGCAAGGCAGCTTCGACCCTGCCAGCGATCAATACGGCGGTTTGCGTCTCGGGCTGGACACACTTGTCGCCCGGCAGGTGGTGCAACTGGTGGCCGGCGATGAGCAGCGCCACAACTTCCCGCTGGTGCGCAGCGACAACGACATAGTCGTGCCGGGTGTGCACTCGAATATCGGTGGCGGTTATCGTGAGCACATGCGTGAGCAGGTTCTTTTGTGCAAACCGCAGTCGAGCCGGGTCGCGCGGACGACGCCGGCCGAATGCACAAGCGCCCATGCGGCGGTCAATGGGCTGCTGACCTCGACTTTTGCCGGCCTGGTCGATCCGCGGCCAACGCTGCTCAGCTGGGAGGTGCCGATCGAAGGCAGCCGAGCCAGGCGTGATGACCCGGAAAAGCAGGTGTATGCCGCTGTGTACCGAGAACGTGAAGTCAGTGGCCACCTGTCACGTGTCTACCTCAGCATCATGCGTGAACTGGCCGTGCGCGGTGGCGTACCGTTCGCTCCCTTGGGCAGTGACGATGCGCATCACCTGCCGGCAGAGTTGCTGCCTGTCAGCCGCAAACTGCATGAGTTTGCCCTCGGGCAATGTGCGCAACTGCGCCTGACGCCCCAGGAACGAGCGTTGCTGCAGGCAAAGTATGTGCACACATCGGCGCACTGGAACGCAGTGAAAGGGCTGGATAACAGTGCGCTGGACGCGTTTTACATCGACCGGCCGGGCAAGGCGGGCAGGGTGCTGCACAAGAACCCGGTTGGCTGATGCGGGTGCCGGCCTGCCCACCATTATCGATGTGCAGGCCGGCCCGGGTCAGTTTTTCGAACTGGAGTGCTTGCGGCCTTGGTCACACAAGGCAAACACCACCACCAGCACACCGGAAACCGCCAGGATCAAAGCCACGCCGTCGGTGGAGTGGGTCGCCGAGTTCGCCACCAAGGCAAGGCCGCCCAGGGGCGCCAGGCCGCCGGCCACTGCAGTGCCAATCTCGCGCCCGGTGCCGAAACCGGAAGAGCGCGTCTGGGTCGGGAACTGCCGGCTAAGGAACGAGCCCTGGGGGGCGAACATCATTGGCGCGAGGAGGCCGGTGCCGATGGCAATGGCCACATAGATCAGTGTTGGCTCACCGCTGCTCAGCAACTGCAAGAATGGATAAGCAAACAGCGCCGACAGCACGCCGCCGAGCATCAACACGGTCTTGCTGCTCCAGCGGTCGCACAGCCAGCCGAAGAACGGTACGGCAAAGATCGCCACCAGGCTGGCGATGGTCACCGACAGGGAGGTGACATGTGCCTCGACACCTTTGAACTGAGTCAGGTATGCCAGCGAGAACGTCTTGAATATGTAGCTCAGAGCGTTGTAGCCGATGGCCACGAAAAACACCACGGCCAAGCCTTTGAGATCGTTCCTGAACAGCAGTTTCAGCGGTGACTCCTGCGGTTTGGCATCGGCCTTGTCGAGTTCTTTGAAGTCCGGTGTCTCAGGAATGCTCTTACGCACCCAAAGGCCGATCGCCACCAGGGCGATGCTGGCGATGAACGGAATGCGCCAGCCACCGGCGAGGAGAAACTCGTTGCCGTTCATGGTCAGCAGGTAAACGGTCAGCGACGACAGCAGCAAGCCCAGGTTGAGCCCCAGTGCTGGCCAAGCGCCCTGGCTGCCGCGCTTGCCTTCGCTGGCATGTTCGTAGGAGGTGACGGCCGCCCCGGACAGCTCTGCACCGGCGCCCAGGCCCTGGATGATGCGGATCACTACCAGCAGAATCGGTGCCCAGATACCGATCGAGGCGTAGCTGGGGATCAGACCGATCAGCGCGGTGCACACACCCATCATGCAGAACGTGATAACCAGTACATGCTTGCGGCCGAAGCGGTCGCCCAGGTAGCCAAACAGAACCCCGCCGAATGGGCGCGCGACAAAACCGATGGCAAACGTGGAGAACGCCAGCAGTGAAGCCACTGCCGGGTTGCTGGCATCGAAGAAAATCTTCGAGAACACGATCGCCGCCATGGTCGCGTAGAGGTAGAAGTCATACCACTCCAGCATCGAACCGAAGATGGTTGCCGCCGCCACCTTGCGCAGGCGCTTGCGTTTCTGTGCTGGTGTCTCGCTCGCGGCCGGGGCCGCCTCGTGTACCGACATCTGATGTTCCTTATTGTCTTTGTAGTTGGGGTGTGCAGCAGGGTTCAGCTGGCCTTGAGGATCTTTTCAGCGATCATCTGGCCGATGGGGATCGCCGAGGTGGCAGCCGGTGACGGTGCATTGCAGACATGCACCATGCGCGGGGTCTCGGCGAACAGAAAATCGTGGACCAAGGTGCCGTCGCGCATCACGGCCTGGGCACGGATGCCTGCCTCGAAGGGCAGCAGGTCGCCGGCCTGCAGCGACGGGCAGTACTTGCGGCACTGCTCCAGGTAGCCGTGCTTGAACAGCGAGTTCTTCATCTCGGTGGTGCCGGAGCCGAGGTTGTTCCAGATCGTTTTCCAGAACCCAGGGAAGCGCACGTACTCGGCCACATCGCGCCAGTTCACCGCGAACTTGCGGTAGTTTTCCCGGCCAAAACCCAGCACGGCGTTGGGGCCGACGGTGACACTGCCGTCGATCATGCGCGTCAGGTGTACACCGAGGAACGGTAGCTGTGGGTCAGGAATCGGGTAGATAAGGTGGTTGACGATCTGGTTCTTGCTGGCTGGCAGGCGATAGTACTCACCGCGGAATGGGATTATCTGGTGGTCGATCTTTACCCCGGCCAGGCGCGCCAGGCGGTCGGATTGCAGGCCGGCGCAGGCGACCAGCTGGCGGGCATGCCAGGTCTGGCTGTGATCGCACACTTCGACATGATCGCCAAACTCGCGGATGGCCTGCACGGTGGTGGCCAGGCGCACTTCGCCGCCGGCCTGCTCGATGACCTTGGCCATGGCATCGCACACCTGCTTGTAGTCGACGATGCCGGTGGCATCGACGAACAGCGCACCAAGGCCTGCGATATTGGGTTCGCGGCGCCTGAGTTCACTGGCGTCCAACCGCTCGACCTTCAGCCCGTTGAGCTGTGAACGCTCGTACAGCGCCTGCATGCGCTGCATTTCCAGCGGGTTGGACGCCACCAGCAGTTTGCCGCAGACATCGAAGGCAATGCCGTGCTCGCGGCAAAAATCCTTGGTCGCCAGGGCTCCACGCTTGCACAACTCGGCCTTGAGGCTACCCGGGGCATAGTAAATGCCCGCATGGATCACCCCACTGTTGTGGCCCGTCTGGTGGCGGCCGAGGCTGGACTCCTTTTCCAGTATCAGCAATGACGCCCCGGGGCGTTGTTGGAGCAGGGCCATCGCGGTGGCCAGGCCGACGATGCCGCCGCCGATGATGCAGTAGTCGTATGTCATGCAGGGGTACCTTGGGATTCTTGTCGGTGGATCTGCTTATCAGGTTGTCAGACTAATGGATGCGTAAAAAAAAGAGCTTGCCGGGTCGCAGCAAGCTCTGGGTATCAGTCGAGTGCAGGTAGTTCTATTTTCAGGCGTTTGGCAGAGGCGCGCAGATGCGCTTCGGCACACGCCGCAGCCCTTTGGCGGTCACCGTCGGCGATGGCCTGATAAAGCGCTTGGTGTTCGCGATTGGCTTCGGCCGAGCCGCCCACCGAATGGGCTGCGGAGTTTTCCCAGGCGGTGCGCCGTGCATTGGCCAACTGGCCGCCGAGAAAGTCATGGAAGGCCACGAAGTAATCGTTCTTGCTGGCTTCGGCGATGGCCCTGTGGAAGGCCACATCAGCTGCCGAGGCAGTGGCGAAGTCGCTGCGTTTGTCGAGCATCTCCTGCAGGGCCTGGGCCATGTTCGCCAGATCGTGTTCGTCACGTCGGCGCGCGGCGATGGCCGCTGCCTGGGTTTCGATCCACAGGCGCATTTCGAACATCTGCACCAGGTCGGGTTTGCGACCGGTACTGCCGGGGAAGCGGAACACCGTGCCCCCGGGGGTTTTCGAGATATAGGAGCCAAGCCCGCGGCGGGCGATCAGCACGCCATCGGCCTTGAGCTGCGCTACCGCTTCGCGCACTACCGAGCGGCTGACGTTCAGTTGTTCAGCCAGTTGCTGTTCAGTGGGCAGGCGCGCTTCGGCGGCCAGGCGACCGGAATCGATTTCTGCACGGATGGCGCTGACAACCCGTTCGACCAGAGTGTCGGGGCGCTGGAGTTCTAGCATGGAAGCGATTGCCTAGTGGTCAGGTTGTCAGACAATGCCTGTAGCGGGTATGGGATGTCAATCGTTTCGATCAGGTGTGCGTTGCCAGGCATGGCCCTCGCACCGGTGAGCCGTCTCGCGCAGAGAAGCCACCGCTCCGCGGTTGGACGGCCGCGTCAGGCAGGCTTTCAGAGCTCGCTGACGAAGGTCCCTGTCCCCTCCAGAATGTTGCGCAAGGTCAGTTCGACCTCTTCCAGGTCAGTCCCTGCCGATGTCAGCACGATCTCCAGCGTTTCGTCACCCTTCAACGCATCTCGATCCCCGGCCGCCACTTCGATCAGCAGGCGCTTTGCGCTCAGGGTCACCTTCAGGCCATCGAGCGTCGACGGTTCATCGTCCAGGGTCAGGTCCACGGTGTCCTCATCCGGGTAGCGGGTGAGCAGGAACATCTGCCCCTTGTCGCTGTGGCAGCACAAGGTCGCCATGTTGTCTTCCTCGTCATCGCAAGGGGTGGCGAACAGCAGGGCGGTGTTGATTTGCATGAAGGCGGCTCGGGTCAATGGAAACGAAAGTGAATTCTGACAGCCTTGGGGGCATCGATAAACGTAAAGTTTCCCCCCCTTGACCGAAATTGTCGCAGCGCTGCAAGCGGTAATGACCGATCAGTCGTTAAGCTTCCGCGAGCCCTGAACATTACCGTCCGGCTTGCCACGGGTTGGCTATCGTTGATCCGTGATCGTCGGATGTACGCGACGCTTCAATTATTACAAAGCCCAAGCGGAGTACCACAGATGGCGTTCTTCACCGCAGCCAGCAAAGCCGACTTCCAGCATCAACTGCAAGCGGCCCTGGCGCAGCACATCAGCGAGCAGTCACTGCCACAAGTGGCGCTGTTCGCCGAACAGTTCTTCGGCATCATTTCCATGGACGAGCTCACCCAGCGCAGGCTGTCGGACCTGGCCGGCTGTACCCTTTCCGCCTGGCGCATCATCGAGCGCTTCGACCCCGCGCATCCGCAGGTGCGGGTGTACAACCCCGATTACGAGCGCAATGGCTGGCAGTCGACCCACACCGTGGTCGAGGTGCTGCACGATGACCTGCCGTTCTTGGTGGATTCGGTACGTACCGAGCTCAACCGCCGCGGCTATAGCATTCACACGCTGCAGACCACGGTGCTGAGCGTGCGTCGTGACGCCAAGGGCAATCTGCTCGAACTGTTGCCCAAGGGTACCCAGGGCGAGGGTGTGTGCCATGAATCGCTGATGTACCTGGAGATCGACCGCTGCGCCAACGCTGCCGAATTGACGGTGCTCACCCGCGAAATCGAGCAGGTGCTGGCCGAGGTGCGGGTGGCGGTGGCCGATTTCGAGCCGATGAAAGCCAAGCTGCAGGAAGTCATGGCGCAGGTGGAGCAAACCGCGTTTGCGCCAGCGCACCACGAAAAGGGTGAGGTCAAGGCGTTCCTCGAGTGGCTGCTGGACAACCACTTCACCTTCCTCGGTTATGAAGAATTCACCGTGCAGGCCGACAGCGCCGGCGGCCAGATGGTCTACGACGAGCAGTCGTTCCTGGGCTTGCCGCGCCGCTTGCGTGTGGGCCTGACGCCTGAAGAGCTGCGTATCGAAGACTACGCGGTGGCTTACCTTGCAGAGCCGCTGCTGTTGTCGTTCGCCAAGGCTGCACTGCCCAGCCGGGTCCACCGCCCGGCCTACCCGGATTACGTCTCGATCCGCCAGCTGGACGCCGATGGCAAGGTGCTCAAGGAACACCGCTTCATGGGCCTTTACACCTCGTCGGTGTACGGCGAGAGCGTGCACGCCATTCCATACATCCGGGTCAAGGTCGCCGAGGTCGAGCGCCGCTCCGGCTTCGACGCCAAGGCACACCTGGGCAAGGAACTGGCCCAGGTACTCGAAGTGCTGCCACGCGACGATCTGTTCCAGACCCCGGTCGACGAGCTGTTCAGCACGGTGATGTCGATCGTGCAGATCCAGGAGCGCAACAAGATCCGTGTGTTCCTGCGCAAGGACCCGTACGGGCGCTTCTGCTACTGCCTGGCCTACGTGCCACGGGAAATCTACTCCACCGAAGTGCGGCAGAAGATCCAGCAGGTGCTGATGGAGCGCCTGAAGGCCAGCGACTGCGAGTTCTGGACGTTCTTCTCCGAATCGGTGCTGGCACGCGTGCAGCTGATTTTGCGCGTCGATCCGAAGAACCGTATCGCCATCGACCCGCAGCAACTGGAAAACGAAGTGATCCAGGCCTGCCGCTCGTGGCATGACGACTACGCCGCGCTGGTGGTGGAGAACTTCGGTGAAGCCCAGGGCACCAATATTCTCGCCGATTTCCCCAAAGGTTTCCCGGCCGGCTACCGTGAGCGCTTTGCCGCCCATTCTGCGGTGGTCGACCTGCAACATGTGCTGGCCCTGTCCGAAAGCAAGCCGCTGGCGATGAGCTTCTACCAGCCGCTGACGCGTCTGGGCGAACGCTTGCTGCACTGCAAGCTGTACCACGCGGACACGCCATTGGCGTTGTCGGACGTGCTGCCGATCCTGGAAAACCTTGGCCTGCGTGTGCTGGGCGAGTTCCCCTATCGCTTGCGCCACGCCAGTGGTCGTGAATACTGGATCCACGATTTCGCCTTCACTTACAGCGAAGGCTTGAGCCTGGACATCCAGCAACTCAACGACGTGCTCCAGGACGCGTTCATCCATATCGTCCAGGGCGATGCCGAGAATGACGCGTTCAACCGCCTGGTGCTCACCGCCGGCCTGCCATGGCGCGACGTGGCGCTGCTGCGCGCCTATGCCCGCTACCTCAAGCAGATCCGCCTGGGCTTCGACCTTGGCTACATCGCCAGCACGCTGAACAACCACACCGACATCGCCCGTGAGCTGACCCGGTTGTTCAAGACCCGCTTCTACCTGGCGCGCAAGCTCACTGCCGATGACCTGGACGACAAGCAGCAACGCCTGGAACAAGCCATCCTCAGCGCCCTGGACGATGTCCAGGTGCTCAACGAGGACCGCATCCTGCGCCGCTACCTGGACCTGATCAAGGCCACCCTGCGCACCAACTTCTACCAGCCTGATGCCAACGGCCAGAGCAAGTCGTACTTCAGCTTCAAGTTCAACCCCAAGCTGATCCCCGAGCTGCCCAAACCGGTACCCAAGTTCGAGATCTTCGTTTATTCGCCACGGGTCGAGGGTGTGCACCTGCGCTTCGGCAATGTGGCACGCGGTGGCCTGCGCTGGTCGGACCGTGAAGAGGACTTCCGTACCGAGGTGCTTGGGCTGGTCAAAGCCCAGCAGGTGAAGAACTCGGTGATCGTGCCCGTCGGTGCCAAGGGCGGCTTCCTGCCACGGCGTTTGCCGCTGGGCGGCACGCGTGACGAAATCGCCGCCGAAGGCGTGGCCTGCTACCGCATATTCATCTCGGGCCTGCTCGACATTACCGACAACCTCAAGGACGGCGGCGTGGTGCCACCGGCCAACGTGGTGCGTCACGATGACGATGACCCGTACCTGGTGGTGGCGGCCGACAAGGGCACCGCGACCTTCTCCGACATCGCCAACGGCATCGCCATCGATTACGGCTTCTGGCTGGGCGATGCCTTCGCCTCGGGTGGCTCTGCCGGCTACGACCACAAGAAGATGGGCATTACCGCCCGTGGTGCCTGGGTGGGCGTGCAGCGCCACTTCCGCGAGCGCGGCATCAATGTGCAGCAGGACCCGATCACCGTCATCGGCGTCGGTGACATGGCCGGTGACGTGTTCGGCAACGGCCTGCTGATGTCCGACAAGCTGCAACTGGTAGCGGCGTTCAACCACCTGCACATCTTCATCGACCCGAACCCGGACCCGGCCAGCAGCTTCGCCGAGCGCCAGCGGCTGTTCGACTTGCCGCGTTCGGCCTGGAGCGATTACGACACCAGCATCATGTCCGAAGGCGGCGGGATCTTCCCGCGCAGTGCCAAGAGCATCGCCATCACGCCGCAAATGAAGGAACGCTTCGCCATCGAGGCCGACCGGCTGACACCGACCGAGCTGCTGCATGCATTGCTCAAGGCACCGGTAGACCTGCTGTGGAACGGGGGCATCGGTACCTACGTCAAGGCCAGCAGCGAAAGCCACGCCGATGTCGGCGACAAGGCCAATGACGCGTTGCGGGTCAACGGCAACGAACTGCGCTGCAAGGTGGTGGGCGAGGGCGGCAACCTCGGCATGACCCAGCTCGGCCGTGTCGAGTTCGGCCTCAACGGCGGTGCCACCAATACCGACTTCATCGACAACGCCGGTGGGGTGGACTGCTCCGACCACGAGGTCAACATCAAGATCCTGCTCAACGAAGTGGTGCAGGGTGGCGACATGACCGAGAAGCAGCGCAACCAGCTGCTTGGCAGCATGACCGATGAAGTGGGCGGGCTGGTGCTTGGCAACAACTACAAGCAGACCCAGGCGCTTTCGTTGGCGGCGCGTCGCGCCCGCGAGCGGATCGCCGAGTACAAGCGCCTGATGGCCGACCTCGAGAGCCGTGGCAAGCTGGACCGTGCCATCGAGTTCCTGCCGACCGAGGAGCAGTTGGCCGATCGCCTGGCGGCCGGCCAGGGCCTGACCCGTGCCGAGCTGTCAGTGCTGATTTCCTACAGCAAGATCGACCTCAAGGAGCAGTTGCTCAAGTCGCTGGTGCCGGACGATGACTACCTGACCCGCGACATGGAAACCGCCTTCCCGCCGTCGCTGGTCAGCAAGTTCGGCGAAGCCATGCGCCGCCACCGCCTCAAGCGCGAGATCGTCAGTACCCAGATCGCCAACGACCTGGTCAACAACATGGGCATCACCTTCGTCCAGCGGCTGAAAGAGTCGACCGGCATGAGCCCGGCCAATGTTGCCGGGGCCTATGTGATCGTGCGTGACATCTTCCATCTGCCGCACTGGTTCCGCCAGATAGAGGCGTTGGACTACCAGGTGCCGGCGGAAATCCAGCTGACCCTGATGGACGAGCTGATGCGTCTGGGGCGCCGCGCGACCCGCTGGTTCCTGCGCAGCCGGCGCAACGAGCAGGATGCCGGGCGCGACACCGCGCACTTCGGGCCGAAAATCGCCCAGTTGGGGCTCAAGCTCGACGAACTGCTGGAGGGCCCGACCCGCGAACGCTGGATGGTCCGCTATCAGAGCTTCGTCGATGCCGGCGTGCCGGAGTTGCTCGCACGCATGGTGGCAGGCACCAGCCACCTGTACACGTTGCTGCCGATCATCGAGGCGGCAGACGTGACCGGGCATGAGCCGGCCCAGGTGGCCAAGGCGTTCTTCGCCGTGGGCAGTGCGCTGGACTTGACCTGGTACTTGCAGGAAATCAGCAACCTGCCGGTGGAGAACAACTGGCAGGCCCTGGCCCGCGAGGCGTTCCGCGACGATATCGACCTGCAGCAACGGGCCATCACCATCTCGGTGCTGCAGATGGTCGATGCCCCGCAAGACATGGATGCCCGCGTGGCGCTGTGGGCCGAGCAACATCGGGTAATGGTCGAGCGCTGGCGTGCCATGCTCGACGACCTGCGCAATGCGACGGGTACCGACTATGCGATGTACGCGGTGGCTAACCGCGAGCTGGTCGACCTGGCGATGAGCGGGCAGGTGGTGGCGGTGCCGTCCTGATCGGACAGCTGAAATGAAAAAGCCCCGGCAGTGATGCCGGGGCTTTTTCATGCTGGCGCCCGCCTTACGGATGATCGGCCCCCAGGTAGGAGCGGCCTTGTGTCGCGAAAGGGTCGCGTAGCGGCCCCGGCAATATCAGCCTGATGCATGAATTGCGGGGGCGCTGCGCACCCCTTTCGCGACACAAGGCCGCTCCTACGGGGCCGTGTGTTATTTGAACCGCCGCTCCACGCCTTTTTCCACCAGGATTTTTGCCGATATCTCCTCCACCGAAAAATGCGTGGAGTTGATGTTGGGGATGTTCTCCCGCCGGAACAGGCTCTCGACCTCGCGTACCTCGAACTCGCACTGGGCAAAGCTCGAATAACGGCTGTTGGGCTTGCGCTCGTGGCGGATGGCGGTCAGGCGGTCGGGGTCGATGGTCAGGCCGAACAGCTTGTTGTGATGCTTCTTGAGCACCGCCGGCAGCTGCAGGCGCTCCATGTCGTCTTCGGTGAGCGGGTAGTTGGCCGCGCGAATGCCGAACTGCATCGCCATGTACAGGCAGGTCGGGGTCTTGCCGCAACGCGATACGCCGACCAGGATCAGGTCGGCCTTGTCGTAATAATGGGTGCGCGCGCCGTCGTCGTTGTCGAGCGCGAAATTCACCGCCTCGATGCGCTCCATGTAGTTGGAATTACCGCCAATGGAGTGGGACTTGCCGACGGAATACGACGAATGGGCAGTCAATTCCTGCTCGAGCGGGGATAAAAACGTCGAAAAGATGTCGATCATGAAGCCGTTCGACGTCGCCAGGATCTCGCGGATGTCCTGATTGACGATGGTGTCGAAGATGATCGGGCGCATGCCGTCGCGCTCGGCGGCGGCATTGATTTGCTGCACCATCGTGCGCGCCTTGTCCGGCGTGTCGATGTACGGACGGGTGAATTTGTTGAATGGAATGCTATCGAATTGCGCGAGCAGGCTTTGGCCCAGGGTTTCGGCAGTGATGCCGGTGCCATCGGAGATGAAGAACGCGGTTCGTTTCATTTGCGATCTGGGCCTTAAGCTGATGACGTTTCTTGGATATGATAAGTTCGGTTTGCCGAATGCGGCTGTCGGCATTCTCACTTATTTTCCAGGTACAGGCCACAAGCGTCCGGCCCAGTCAAAAGGCAGGCGGGCGCCCTTGAGCTTTTCCAATACAGTTAGTGGAGAGATCACCTTGGTAGAGTACGTAGTTTCCCTCGATAAGCTCGGCGTCCATGATGTGGAGCATGTGGGGGGCAAGAACGCATCCCTGGGCGAGATGATCAGTAACCTCGCCGGTGCCGGCGTGTCGGTGCCGGGCGGCTTTGCCACTACGGCTCAGGCGTACCGTGATTTTCTCGAGCAAAGCGGGCTGAACGACCGCATTCACGCCGCGCTCGACGCGCTGGATGTCGATGACATCAATGCCCTGACCAAGACCGGCGCGCAGATTCGCCAGTGGGTCATGGAGGCCGAGTTCCCGGCTCGACTGGATTCGGAAATCCGTACGGCCTTTGCCGAGATGGCCGCTGGCAACGACAACATGGCCGTCGCCGTGCGTTCCTCGGCCACCGCTGAAGACCTGCCGGATGCCTCTTTTGCCGGCCAGCAGGAAACCTTCCTCAACATCCGTGGCGTCGATAACGTGATCCGCGCGGCCAAGGAAGTGTTCGCCTCGCTGTTCAACGACCGCGCCATCGCCTACCGCGTGCACCAGGGCTTCGACCACAAGCTGGTGGCCCTGTCGGCCGGCGTGCAGCGCATGGTCCGCTCTGAAACCGGCACCGCCGGTGTCATGTTCACCCTCGACACCGAGTCGGGTTTCCGCGATGTGGTATTCATTACCGGCGCCTACGGCCTGGGCGAAACCGTGGTGCAGGGTGCGGTCAACCCTGACGAGTTCTACGTACACAAAAACACCCTGCAGGCCGGCCGCCCGGCCATCCTGCGCCGCAACCTGGGCAGCAAGGCGATCAAGATGATCTACGGCGACGAGGCCAAGGCCGGTCGCTCGGTCAAGACCGTCGAAGTCGACCGTGCCGAACGTGCGCGCTTCTGCCTGACCGACGCCGAGGTCAGCGAGCTGGCCAAGCAGGCCATGATCATCGAGCAGCACTACCAGCGCCCGATGGACATCGAATGGGCCAAGGACGGTGACGACGGCAAGCTCTACATCGTGCAGGCCCGCCCTGAAACCGTGAAAAGCCGCGCCAGCGCCAATGTCATGGAGCGTTACCTGCTCAAGGAGAAGGGCACCGTACTGGTTGAAGGCCGTGCGATCGGCCAGCGCATCGGCGCGGGCAAGGTCCGCGTGATCAAGGACGTGTCCGAGATGGACAAGGTGCAGCCGGGCGACGTGCTGGTCTCCGACATGACCGACCCGGACTGGGAGCCGGTGATGAAGCGCGCCAGCGCCATCGTCACCAACCGCGGCGGGCGTACCTGCCACGCGGCGATCATCGCCCGCGAGCTGGGTATTCCGGCAGTGGTAGGTTGTGGCAACGCCACCCAGCTGCTCAAGGATGGCCAGGGCGTGACCGTGTCCTGCGCCGAAGGCGATACCGGCTTCATTTTTGAAGGTGAACTGGGCTTTGACGTCAAGCAGAACTCGGTCGATGCCATGCCCGACCTGCCGTTCAAGATCATGATGAACGTCGGCAACCCGGACCGCGCCTTCGATTTCGCCCAGTTGCCCAACGCCGGTGTCGGCCTGGCGCGCCTTGAGTTCATCATCAACCGCATGATCGGCGTGCACCCCAAGGCGCTGCTGAACTACGCCGGCCTGCCGCCGGAGCTCAAAGAAAGCGTCGACAAGCGCATCGCCGGTTACAACGACCCGGTCGGCTTCTATGTCGAGAAGCTGGTCGAGGGCATCAGCACCCTGGCGGCGGCCTTCTACCCGAAAAAGGTCATCGTGCGCCTGTCGGACTTCAAGTCCAACGAGTACGCCAACCTGATCGGCGGCAAACTGTACGAGCCGGAAGAAGAAAACCCGATGCTGGGCTTCCGCGGTGCTTCGCGCTATATCAGCGAGTCGTTCCGTGACTGCTTCGAGCTCGAATGCCGTGCACTGAAGCGCGTGCGTAACGAGATGGGCCTGACCAACGTCGAGATCATGGTGCCGTTCGTGCGCACCTTGGGCGAAGCCAGCCAAGTGGTCGACCTGCTGGCTGAAAACGGCCTGGCCCGTGGCGACAATGGCCTGCGCGTGATCATGATGTGCGAGCTGCCGTCCAACGCCATCCTGGCTGAAGAATTCCTCGAGTACTTCGACGGCTTCTCCATCGGTTCCAACGACCTTACCCAGCTGACCCTGGGCCTGGACCGCGACTCGGGTATCATCGCCCACCTGTTCGACGAGCGTAACCCGGCGGTGAAGAAGCTGTTGGCCAATGCCATCCAGGCGTGCAACAAGGCTGGCAAGTACATCGGTATTTGCGGTCAGGGCCCGTCGGACCACCCGGACCTCGCCAAGTGGCTGATGGAGCAAGGCATCGAAAGCGTGTCGCTGAACCCCGACTCGGTACTCGAGACCTGGTTCTTCCTGGCCGAGGGCCAGGGCGCGGTCTGATAGATGAAATGCGGGGGCGCGTCTGGCGTGCCCCCGCCTGGTTTTTTCCAGGGCGAGTTCCAGTGATGGATCCCGCCCTTTTTTGTGCATCAAGCAACCTTATGCAAAGCAGCAGTGTTCTATTCCCCGTGGCCTTGCTCAGTGCCGAGCGCCGCGGTGATCTCAGTGAAGACGTCTACCGGATCAAGGCCGGCAACAGCCCTGACCCCAGCGTCGAACTGGCCGTGACCCGCCTGGGGCTGGCCGACCAGGGTGGCGCCCAAGGCGTGCCGGTTATTCTCCTGCATGGCAGTTTCTCCAATCGGCGTTTCTGGTATTCGCCCAAGGGCATTGGCCTGGGGGCTTACCTTGCACGTGCGGGCTTCGATGTCTGGATCCCGGAAATGCGTGGCCACGGGTTGTCGCCGCGCAACCACAAGTGGCGGCACAACCGGGTCGCTGACTATGCCCGCTATGACTTGCCGCTGATCGCGGCCTTCGTTGAAGAACAGTCCGGTTCAGCCCCCCACTGGATAGGCCATTCGCTTGGCGGTACCACCTTGGCGGCAGCGCTTGGCGGTGGTTTTCTGCAGTCCGGGCAGGTCGCCAGTGCCGCGTTTTTCGGTACCCAGATCAGCCGGGTGTACTGGCCGTTGAAGGTGCCACCCCTGACCTGGGGCGCAAAGCTGCTGCTCAGGCGTTGGGGGCAGATTTCCGGCCCGCGCTTCAAGCGCGGGCCTGAGGATGAGCCGATAGGCCTGGCGCTGGAAAGCATGCGTTGGCACGGCCTGTTTGGCCGTTTTGGTGACGAGGACAGTGACTGGTGGGCGGGGCTTGCCGAGGTGGATGTGCCGGTGCTGGCAGTGGCTGGCGCGGGAGACTTCCAGGACCCGGTGTGGGCTTGTCGCAAGCTGTTCGATCAGTTGGGTGGCGAGCGCAAGCAGTTCCTCAGGCTGGGGCGCGAGGAAGGCTTCGAGGCGTTCGGGCATGTCGACATGCTGGTGAGCAAGGCGGCGCAGGCGCAGGTGTGGCCATTGGTGCAACGCTGGTTGCGCCAGCCGTTGCTGCCGGTGCATGGGGCGACCGTGGTTACGGAGCCAGTCACGGTCAGCTGATTTTCTGCTGGGTGTCGTGGCCCGCTTGGGCTACGACAGGCGAAATACAGATGACCGAGCAGTCCCGGATGACTGCGACTGCCTCCCCGGTGTAGCCTTGGCAGACACCCGCTTTCGTTGTGACTGACAGGAGCTTCCCATGCAGCATTACGTAACGCCCGACCTGTGCGACGCCTACCCGGACCTGGTCCAGGTGCTGGAGCCGATGTTCAGCAACTTCGGTGGCCGCGATTCATTTGGTGGCCAGATCGTTACCATCAAGTGCATCGAGGACAATTCGCGGGTCAAAGAGCAGGTTGAGCTCGACGGCAAGGGCAAGGTTCTGGTGGTTGATGGCGGTGGTTCGCTGCGCTGTGCATTGCTCGGTGACATGCTTGCCGAAAAGGCTGCCAAGAACGGCTGGGAAGGCCTGGTGATCTATGGCTGCGTGCGTGACGTCGATGTGCTGATCCAGACCAGCGTCGGTGTGCAGGCGCTGGCCAGCCATCCGATGAAGACCGACAAGCGCGGTATCGGCGACCTCAATGTGGCTGTGACCTTCGCCGGCGTGACGTTCCGCCCTGGCGAGTATGTGTATGCCGACAACAATGGTGTGATCGTCTCGCCAAGCCCGCTGGAAATGCCGCAGTGATGCGCCGCACGCGCTGATGGAGCTTTGATGTTCGAGGAAGACAACGCGCAGTGGGGGCTGGTGCACGCCCTGGTGCTCGATGGTAAAGGCGGCGCGCGCTCGATCCCCCGGACCGAGCTGGACGATCTGCAGTTGCAGCCACAGCAAAGCCTGTGGCTGCACTGGGATCGCAGTCATCCCCAGACCCGTACCTGGCTGCAGCAAGAGAGCGGCCTGAGTGAGTTCGCCTGCGACCTGCTGCTGGAGGAAAACACCCGTCCGCGCCTGTTGCCGCTGGCCGATGAACAGCTGCTGTTGTTCTTGCGTGGGGTGAACCTCAACCCGGGCGCCGAGCCTGAAGACATGGTATCGGTACGTATTTTCGCCCAGGCGCGGCGGGTCATTTCGCTGCGCTTGCGGCCTTTGCGCGCCAGTGACGAAATTCTCCGTCTGCTGGACGAGGGCAGGGGGCCCAGATCGGCGTCCGAGTTGCTGCTGCTGATGGGCGAATTGCTCACCGAGAAAGTGCAGGGTTTGGTCAACGATCTGTCGGAGCTGGTCGATCTGGAGGAAGAAAAGGTTGAATCCGACGAACGGTACAGCCCTGAGCACGGCAGCTTGCAGCAGATTCGTCGCCGAGCCGCCGGCCTGCGGCGTTTTCTCGCCCCGCAGCGGGAGATCTATGCCCAGCTGTCGCGCAGCCGCTGGAGCTGGTTCGCCGATGCGGACGCAGACTACTGGAACGAGCTGAACAACAGCCTGATCCGCTACCTGGAAGAACTGGAGCTGGCCCGTGAGCGGGCCGCGCTGGTGCTGGAAAGCGAGGACCGGCGGCGCAGCGAGCGGATGAACCGGACCATGTACCGCTTCGGCATCATCACCTGCATTTTCCTGCCCATGAGCTTCGTCACCGGGTTGCTGGGGATCAATGTCGGCGGCATTCCGGGGGCGGAAAACCCCTATGGTTTCCTGTTTGCCTGTATCGTCGTGCTCGGGCTTGCGGTGGGGCAGTGGTGGCTGTTCCGAAGGCTGCGGTGGGTTTGAATGCTTATTGGAATGTACCGGCCCTGTCGCTGGCAAGCCGGCCGCCACATGAGCCGAAGTGTGACCCGGCGTCTGTCGCTCTCGTCTCTGACTGACATTGCGCGAGGTGCACATGCACGATCCGTTTGAACAATCCCTGCGTGACCTGCTCAACGCGTCGCCGTCCGGTGAGGACCGTGACGACGCTGCGTGCCTGGGTCGCGTGCTGAAAACCGCCAACCGCCAGGTTGGCGCCGGTGACCTGTTCAGCCTGCTTGGCCGCTGGAGCCAGGCGCTGCTGATCGCCGTGAACAATGGCTCGGCGCATGTCGCGCCGGTGCGCCGCACTTCTGCCCGTAACGCTGCCGACGGCAGCAAAGCTGATAAGGCCGATTGAATATGGAACTCGATCTCTGGACCCAGAGCCTGGTCACTGCCATGACCGCCCTATGGACCAAGGTGGCGAACTTCATCCCCAACCTGTTCGGCGCGCTGGTCGTGGTGCTGCTCGGTTTCGTGGTGGCCAAGCTGCTCGATACGCTGTTGTCCAAGCTGCTGGCCAAGTTTGGTCTGGATCGCCTGATGGCCGGTACCGGCTTGACCAAAATGCTCAGCCGTGGCGGCATTCAGGTGCCGATCTCGACCTTGATCGGCAAGATCGTCTACTGGTTCGTACTGCTGATTTTCCTGGTCTCTGCTGCCGAATCGCTAGGCCTCGAGCGCGTCTCCGCAACCCTCGACATGCTTGCCCTCTACCTGCCAAAGGTATTTGGTGCGGCCTTGGTGTTGCTGGTTGGCGTGCTGCTGGCGCAAGTGGCCAACGGCCTGGTGCGTGGCGCTGCCGAAGGTATCGGCCTTGAGTATTCCGCAGGCCTTGGGCGCATTACCCAAGGCCTGGTGATCATCATCAGTATTTCGGTGGCGATCAGCCAGCTCGAGGTCAAGACCGACCTGCTCAACCACGTGATCGTGATCGGGCTGATTACCGTTGGTCTGGCCGTTGCGCTTGCGATGGGGCTCGGCAGTCGCGAAATCGCTGGGCAGATTCTGGCCGGTATCTATGTGCGTGAGCTTTACCAGGTCGGCCAGCAGGTGCGGATTGGAGAGGTCGAGGGGCAGATCGAGGAGATCGGCACGGTAAAGACGACGTTGCTGACCGATGATGGCGAACTGGTGTCGTTGTCTAATCGTGTGCTGCTCGAGCAACGCGTCAATAGCCGCTAATTGTCCAAAAGCTGTTAATGTATGCCGCCGCAGAAATCCGCCCACGTGGCCGAGCGGCGACATTGACCTGACTGTCGGCCAGATCCGTTTTGAATAAAGTTCATTCGCCGCCCATGCGTTACGACCCGCGCGAGCTCACCGACGAGGAGTTGGTGGCGCGTTCGCATGAGGAGCTGTATCACGTTACCCGCGCCTATGAAGAGCTCATGCGGCGCTACCAGCGGACCCTGTTCAACGTGTGCGCGCGTTATTTGGGGAACGACCGGGATGCTGACGATGTCTGTCAGGAGGTGATGCTCAAGGTGCTTTACGGTCTGAAGAACTTCGAGGGTAAATCCAAGTTCAAGACCTGGCTCTACAGCATTACCTATAACGAGTGCATTACCCAGTACCGCAAGGAGCGCCGCAAACGTCGGTTGATGGATGCCTTGAGTCTTGACCCTGTTGAAGAGGCGTCTGAAGACAAGGCACCCAAACCCGAAGAAAAGGGTGGCCTGGACAAATGGCTTGTGTACGTGAACCCGATCGACCGGGAAATTCTGGTGCTGCGATTTGTTGCGGAACTGGAATTTCAGGAGATCGCGGATATCATGCACATGGGTCTGAGCGCAACGAAAATGCGCTACAAGCGCGCGCTGGACAAGCTTAGAGAGAAATTTGCAGGTATGGATGAAACTTAGCCCCTTGCGAATATCTCTAACGAATCGGCAAGTTCTGCTAGACTTGCCGTCGAGTTGTCCGCCGGATTTTGGTGGGACTGCTTAACTATCACCAGATGGGGATTTAACGGATGAAATTGAAAAACACCTTGGGCTTGGCCATTGGCTCGCTCGTTGCTGCTACTTCGTTCGGCGTTCTGGCACAAGGCCAAGGCGCTGTCGAAATCGAAGGCAACGTGACCAAGCAGTACTACGACAGCGAGCGTAACTTCCAGAACGACGGCACCAACCCTGGTGTTCGCCTCGGTTACTTCCTGACCGACGACGTCTCCCTGGACCTGGGCTACAACGAGACCCACAACGCTCGTGGCGAAGTCTTCAACAAAGACATCAAAGGTTCCAAAGCCAAGCTCGACGCTACCTACCACTTCGGTACCGTAGGCGACGCGCTGCGTCCGTACGTTTCCGCTGGTTTCGCTCACGAGAGCCTGGGCCAGGCCACTCGTAGCGGCCGTGACCACTCCACCTTCGCCAACGTTGGCGCTGGCGCCAAGTGGTACATCACCGACATGTTCTTCGCCCGTGCCGGCGTAGAAGCCATGTACAACATCGACAACGGCAACACCGAGTGGGGCCCGACCGTTGGTGTGGGTCTGAACTTCGGTGGCAGCGGTGGCAAAGTTGCCCCGGCTCCTGCTCCAGTTGCTGAAGTCTGCTCCGACAGCGACAACGATGGCGTTTGCGACAACGTCGACAAGTGCCCAGACACCCCAGCCAACGTTACCGTTGACGCTGATGGCTGCCCGGCTGTTGCCGAAGTCGTTCGCGTTGAGCTGGACGTCAAGTTCGACTTCGACAAGTCGGTCGTCAAGCCTAACAGCTACGGCGACATCAAGAACCTGGCTGACTTCATGAAGCAGTACCCACAGACCACCACCGTGGTTGAAGGTCACACTGACTCCGTGGGCCCAGACGCTTACAACCAGAAGCTGTCCGAGCGTCGTGCCAACGCCGTCAAAGACGTGCTGACCCAGCAGTACGGTGTTGAGTCGACTCGTGTTGACTCGGTTGGCTACGGCGAAACCCGTCCGGTTGCCGACAACGCCACCGAAGAAGGCCGTGCTGTCAACCGTCGCGTTGAAGCTCAGGTAGAAGCCCAAGCCAAGTAATTGGTTGAAGCTTCACTGAAAAACCCGGCCTCGGCCGGGTTTTTCGTGTCTGGAGCATGTAGTTTCCAGGCAAGGCATTAAGCCGATGAACACCGCGTCATCCGGCTGCCGCCATCCGCTGATGGACCTCCAGGTTCCCTGCCACCTCGCCAATCACCAGGATTGCCGGGCTGCGCAAGCCGAACGCCCGCGCATCCTCCAGCATCCCCCGCAAGTCGCTGCGGCACTCGCGTTGCCCGGGCAGTGACGCATTCTCGATCATCGCCACCGGCATCCCCGGCGCCATGCCGCCGTCCAGCAAGCCCTGGCGAATCTGCTCCAGCCTCGCTACCCCCATGTACACCACCAGGGTCGTGCCACCCTGTGCCAGCGCCGTCCAGTTCAGCTCGCTGTCATCCTGGGTGTGCGCGGTCACCAGTGTCACGCCACGGCTGATCCCGCGTGAGGTAAGCGAAATGCCACACTGGGTCGCGCCTGCCAGGCCTGCAGTAATACCGTTTACCACCTCCACCTCGATGCCATGCCCTTGCAGCCACAAGGCCTCCTCACCGCCACGGCCAAAAATGCACGGGTCGCCGCCTTTGAGCCGCACAACGCAGCGGCCCTGCCGTGCGTGGCGCAGCATCAGGCGCTGAATGAACGCCTGGGGCGTGGAGCGGCAGCCACCCCGTTTGCCCACGGCGATCACCCGTGCCTGCGGGCAGTGTTCCAGCACGGCCGGGTTGACCAGGTCGTCGATCATCACTACATGGGCCTGTTGCAGCGCACGCACGGCTTTCAGGGTGAGCAGTTCGGGGTCACCAGGGCCGGCACCGACCAGCCAGACTTTCGCATTCATCAGGGTTTCCTCATCGGCAAGGCGTGCTCAGCCCTTGAACAGGCTGAACAGCAGTATCAGGTTGAGCAGCAGGGACAGCAGGGCCAGGGTGCGCCAGACCTTCAGTGGCTCCCGTTCAAGCAGTGGGCGTGGATGGCTGTTGAGCGCCTGGCGGTCACCCCGTTCGAGCAGCAGCAACCACTGTTCAGCGGTTTCGAAGCGCTGCGCCGGGTCCGTGGCCACGGCTTGCTGCAGGTTGTGCTGCAGCCATTCCGGCAAGTCGGGGCGATAGCGCGCGGCATTGACCGATTGGCCAAAGCGCGGGCGCTGGAAAGCTTCGACCTCGCCATAGGGGTAATGCCCGGTCAACAGGTGGTAGAGCGTCACACCCACTGCGTAGAGGTCTTGGCGCGGGCTCGGCGGCTGGCCGTCGAAGGCTTCCGGGGCGATGTACGAAGGCGTGCCGGGGAGTTCGTGGCGCGGGTCCTCGGACAGCCCTGGGCAGTACGCCAGGCCGAAGTCCAGCAGGCGCAGTTGGCCGTCTTCGCCCAGGTGCAGGTTGTCGGGCTTGATGTCACGGTGCAGCAGGTTGCGTCGGTGCAGCACACCAACGGCCTGCAGTAACTGGCGGGCCACTTCCAGCCACTGTGCCAGTGGCAACGGGCCCTGCTCGGCCAGCTGGGCGGCTAGGGTTCGGCCGCTGTGCTCGCGCATCACGTAATACAGGTGCTGGCGCTGGCTGGCGGCGTGCAGTTCGGGGAAATGGCGGCCGGCTACGCGGCGCAGGAACCATTCCTCAAGCAACAGCGCCTGGGCAGCGCCCGGCTCTTGTTCGCGTTCCGCGGGCAAGGTTTTCAGTAGCCACGGCTGGCCCTGGCTGTCGCGCACGCGGTACAACAGCGATTGGCGGCTTTGTGCCAGGCGCGCCTCGATCTGCCAGCCATCGATTGCCTGGCCTTCGCGCAGTTCGCGGGGTAAGGGCCATTGCTGCAGTTGAACCAGGGTATCGCCAAGGTTGGCCGTGCCCACGCGCTCGACCCGTACCAGCAGGGCGCTGGCATTGTCCTGGCTGCCATTGTGGTGGGCGCTGGCGACCAGTGTATCGGCGGCCAGTTGCAGGTCGGGCTGCTCGCGCAGTACGGCCTGGATGTGCTGGTCACCCAGGCTGGCCCAGACGCCGTCACTGAGCAACAGGTAGCACTCGCCGGGCTGCAGCTCACCGTCCAGGTAGTCCACCAGCAGGTGCTGGTCCAGGCCCAGTGCGCGTTTGAGCACATGCTGCATGCCGGGTTGGTCCCACACATGGTCTTCACTCAGGCACTGCAGGCGGCCGTCGTGCCAGCGATAGGCGCGGCAGTCGCCGACGTGTGCCAGGGTGAAGCGGCGTCCGCGCAGCACCAGCGCGCTGAGCGTGGTCAGGAGCGGCTGGCTGCCCTGAGCGCGCAGCCAGCGGTTCTGTGCCGACAGCAGGCGGTCCAGTGCCTGCGCCACGCCCCAGGTGGCGGGGGTGGCGTAGTAATCCATGGCCAGGGCCTGCAAGCTGGCACGTGCTGCAAGGCCGCCGTCAGCACATTGGCTGACGCCGTCGGCAAGGGCGAACAGGTAACCCTTGCTGGCGGCAAGCTCCGGCGCCGGGGTGACCAGGCGCAAGGCGTCCTGGTTCTCCTCGCGCGGCCCCGTGGCGCTGGCCTGGGCGAAACTCAGTTGCAGGCTCATCGGTTCGCCTCAGACCCGCGCCGCGGTGACCGCTGCAGAACCCCAGGTGGTGCGCCAGCGCTGCTTGACCCCGTGCAGTCCGAACCAGGCCAGCAGGCCCAGGCTGGCAAACAGCCACAGGCCCATCTGGTAGTCACCGGTGTGCTGCTTGATGGTGCCGAGCCCGGCTGCCAGCAGGAAGCCGCCGATGCCGCCGGCCATGCCGATCAGCCCGGTCATCACGCCGATCTCCTGGCGGAAGCGTTGGGGGACCAGCTGGAACACCGCACCGTTGCCCGCGCCCAGGCCGAGCATGGCGCTGACGAACAACGCCAGGGCCGCTGTGGCGCTGGGCAGGTTGAAGCCGACGGCAGCGATGCAGATGGCGGCCACGCTGTACATGCCAAGCAGGGTGCGGATACCGCCGAAACGGTCGGCCAGGGCGCCGCCCAGCGGGCGCATCAGGCTGCCGGCGAACACGCAGGCGGCGGTGTAGTAGCCTGCCGTGATCGGGCTGAGGCCGTACTGGTCGCTGAAATAGCCGGGCAGGGCGCTGGCCAGGCCGATGAAGCCGCCGAAGGTGACGCTGTAGAAGAACATGAACCACCAGCTGTCACGATCACCCAGCGCCTTGAGGTAGTCGGCCATGGCCTTTGGCTTGGGCCGTTGTGGTGCATTGCGCGCGAGCAGGGCGAACACCACGACCGTCACCAGCAGCGGGATCACGGCGAAACCGAACACGTTGTTCCAGCCAAAGCCTGCGGCCAGCACCGGGGCCAGCAACGCGGCGAAGACGGTGCCGGAGTTGCCCGCGCCAGCGATGCCCATCGCCTTGCCCTGGTGTTGCGGCGGATACCATTGCGAGGCCAGCGGCAGCGACACGGCGAACGAGGCGCCGGCAACACCGAGAAACACACCGAGCAGCAGGGCTTGCTCGTAGGTGTGCACGCCCAGGTACCAGGCACAGGCCAGGGCGACAATCACGATGACCTGGCCGATCAGCCCGGCGGTTTTCGGTGAGAGGCGGTCGACCAGCAGGCCCATGACAAAACGCAGCACGGCACCGGCGAGGATGGGTGTTGCGACCATCAGGCCCCGTTGCTGTGCACTCAGTTGCAGGTCGGTGGCGATCTGTACGGCCAGCGGGCCGAGCAGGTACCACACCATGAAGCTCAGGTCGAAATACAGGAACGCAGCGAACAGCGTGGGCACATGCCCGGATTTCCAGAAGCTGGTACTCATCGAACACCTCACTCGGCAATGCAACGGAAACGAAAAGACGCCGCTACCCGGTCCACTGGCATGGAGGGGTGAGCGACGTCTTTGTCGGGGTTTGTGGGCAACCGCCGTTGGCTACCGGTGCGATATCTTCAGCAAGAGCTGGGCCAACATTGTACGGTCGCCTGCTTACCCCAGCATCTCGTGCATGGCGATGATCTGCTCAGCCACCTGGATCAGCTTCTGCTGGCGGCTCATGGCCTGCCGGCGCATCAGGGTGTACGCCTGTTCTTCGTTGCAGTCTTTCATTTTCATCAGCAGGCCTTTGGCCTGCTCGATGCGCTTGCGCTCGGCCAGTTGCTGGTCGCGGGCCTGCAGCTGGGCCTTGAGCGCCTGGTCGCTCTCGAAGCGGGCCATGGCCACGTCCAGGATTGGCTGCAAGCGGGCGGCGTGGATGCCCTCGACGATGTACGCGCTGACCCCGGCCTGGATCGCCTGGCGCATCACCCCGGGGTCATGCTCGTCGGTGAACAGCACGATCGGCCGCGGCTGGTCGCGGCTCACCATCACCACCTGTTCCATCACGTCACGGTCGGGTGAGTCGGTATCGATCAACACCACGTCCGGGTGCACCATCTCGACGCAGGCGGGCAGGTCGATGGTCAGGTCTGGCGCCTCGATCACCTCGAAGCCGGCTTCGCGCAGTGCAGCCTTGAGGCGGCCGAGCTTGTTCTGGGTATCGTCGATCAGCAGGATGCGCAGCATGTTGGTGACCCTCACAGACCGATACGGGCATCGGGCGTATCGCCCAAGGCGTGCAGGCTGAAGCTGCGGGCGTAGCCGTATGGGTCGCTGCCATCCCAGCGGATACCGTCGATCAGCAGGCTGCTGCGCATGGGCGTGCCAGGGCAAGCCACGCCCAGCGCCTCGGCGGCTTCTTGGTAAAGCGCCAGCTGCTGGACCTGGCGCGCCACGCCGAGGTAGTCGGGATCATCGCGCAGCAGCCCCCAGCGACGGAACTGGGTCATGAACCACATGCCGTCGGACAGGTAAGGCACATTGGCCCGCCCCTGATCGAACAGGCGCAGGGCATGATGGTCCTGCCAGTGGTTGCCAAGGCCGTCCTGATACACCCCGAGCAGCCGCGGTTCGATGTTTTCAATGGGCGTATCCAGGTAGGCGCTGCCGCTGAGCAGTTGCGCGGTGCCGTGGCGATTTTCCTGGCTTTGTTCGATGAAGCGGCTGGCGGCGAGGATCGCTTTGACCAGCGCCCGGGCGCTGTTTGGGTACTGCTCGGCAAAGGTGCGGGCGCAGGCCAGGACCTTTTCCGGGTGGTCGGGCCAGATCGACTGGCTGGTAGCCAAGGTAAAGCCCTGGCCCTGCGCTACGGCGGCGCCTGCCCAGGGTTCGCCGACGCAGAAGCCATCGATCCGGCCAGCCTGGATGTGCGCCATCATTTGCGCCGGTGGCACCACCACGCTATTGACGTCGTGCAGGGGGTGAATGCCTTGGCTCGCCAGCCAGTAATACAGCCACATGGCATGGGTGCCAGTGGGGAATGTCTGGGCGAAGGTCAGTTTTGCACCCTGCTGGTGCACGTGACGTGCCAGTGCTTCAGGTGTGGTCACAGCCTTGCGCTGAAGGGCGGGGGAGAGGTTGATGGCCTGGGCATTCTGGTTCAGCCCCATGAGCACCGCCATGTCGCTGGCCGGCACCCCGCCGATGCCCAGGTGCACGGCATAGACCAGGCCATAGAGGCAATGAGCGGCATCCAGTTCACCGCTGGCCAGTTTGTCGCGCAGGCCGGCCCATGAGCCCTGGCGTTTGAGGTTGAGTGTCAGGCCGTGTTGCTGGGCGAAGCCCTGGGTGGCCGCTACCACAACCGAAGCACAATCGGTCAGGGCCATGAAACCGATATCGAGGCTGGGTTTTTCTGGCGCATCGCTGCCGTTGACCCATGCCAGGGGTGATGTATTCACGTAGATCCTCGCCTGTACTGAATAGGCTGTGTGCAGGCGATGAAGCAACGCATGTGCCAAGGCGCTGTCATGCCGGCCGCACGCTGGCTATAATCGCAACCTCACTCACCCCTGAGCCTTGCCCGCCCATGTATACCCTGGCCCGCCAGCTGCTGTTCAAGCTTTCCCCGGAAACCTCCCATGACCTGTCCCTGGACCTGATCGGCGCCGGTGGCCGCCTCGGGCTCAACGGCGCGCTGTGCAAGCAGCCGGCGGCATTGCCGGTGTCGGTGATGGGCTTGAACTTCGCCAATCCGGTCGGCCTGGCGGCAGGCCTGGACAAGAATGGCGCGGCCATCGATGGCTTTGCCCAGCTGGGCTTCGGTTTTGTCGAGATCGGCACCGTGACCCCGCGAGCGCAGCCGGGCAACCCGAAGCCGCGCTTGTTCCGCCTGCCAGAGGCCACGGCAATCATCAACCGCATGGGCTTCAACAACCTGGGCGTCGATCACTTGCTCGAGCGGGTGCGCGCCGCGCGTTATGACGGTGTGCTGGGCATCAACATCGGCAAGAACTTCGACACCCCGGTAGAGCGCGCGGTCGACGATTACCTGATCTGCCTGAACAAGGTCTATGGCCACGCCAGCTACATCACCGTGAACATCAGCTCGCCCAATACCCCAGGCCTTCGCAGCCTGCAGTTCGGCGATTCGCTCAAGCAGCTGCTCGATGCCCTGGCCGAGCGCCGCGAACAACTGGCCGGCGAGCATGGCAAGCGTGTGCCGCTGGCGATCAAGATCGCGCCGGACATGAGTGATGAAGAAACTGCGCTGGTGGCGGCAACGCTGATGGAATCGGGCATGGATGCGGTGATCGCTACCAACACCACCATGGGCCGTGAAGGTGTGGAAAACCTGCCGTATGGCGGGGAGGCGGGCGGCCTTTCCGGTGCACCGGTACTTGCAAAGAGCACCCATATCGTCAAGGTGCTGTCGGCCGAGCTGGGCGGCAAGATGCCGATTATTGCTGCTGGGGGTATCACCGAAGGCCGGCATGCCGCAGAGAAGATTGCCGCTGGCGCGAGCCTGGTGCAGATCTACTCAGGCTTCATCTATAAAGGGCCGGCGCTGATCCGTGAGGCAGTGGACGCGATCGCCGCAATGCCGCGGGCATGATCACGCAGGCATAAAAAAGGGCCCCGTCAAGGGGCCCCTGGGCCTTAGCCCGCCGCCCGGATGGGGCGTGCATGGTGACTCGAATTCAGTGTCCTCGTTCAGCCAACGGCGTGATTTTCGTTGAGTCTATGGATGCCAGCGGTGCCAGTCATTCCGTCCCAGTTATCACCGCGACCTTCACGCCAGCCGTTGATCCAGGCTTGGCGAACAGAAGGAAGATTGAAGGGGCAAAGTTCGCGGGATTTGCCGGTGACCCCATATTGGTAGCCACGTGAATATGCTCTTTCCAACGGATCACGCTTAAGTCTTCTCATAGGGTGTTGCCCTCACTTGTTGACTGTAATGTCCCGTCGGCCTCTCCGAGGCCGGGCAGAGTCTTTCTGCCGGTTTGCGCCCGCTGCCGGCGTGGCGGGCTGAAAGTGCCACTTCGTTGCGAAGCGGCCTGAGACCAGTTCTAACGAATGCGAGTCACCGAGGGAATGATCGATTTGTCATAAGCACGTAACGTTTCCAAGGGTGAAGGGATAAGTAAATAAATGCGACTCAACCTTGTTTGGCGTTGAGCCCGCTATGGCCGGGGTTTGCTGAACCTTGACGTCATTTCGCCAGCGTTGCGCTGCGATGAAAGAAATATTTGGTAATGCGACGAAGGGTCACATCGACCCTGAAGTCGACAGAAATTTTTTGTACTGCCTGATGATCTAAGCTGTCTCTGCCACTGGCGAGAGCAGATCGATCAGGCGGCCCGGCCCATCAGCTGCTGCATACTGCGCAGATCAAGGCCACTCGGACGCTTGCTGGAAGGGCGTTCGGGCAAACATCGGCGGGGCGATGCGTCGCTTCGTCACTCAAATAGCCCAAGGCTCTGGAATACACATGTCGGACCGTTTCGAACTTTATCTCACCTGCCCCAAAGGCCTGGAAGGCCTGCTTGCCGAAGAGGCCAAGGGCCTGGGCCTTGACGATGTGCGCGAGCACACCTCGGCCATCCGCGGCGCGGCCGACATGGAAACCGCCTACCGCCTGTGCCTCTGGTCGCGTCTGGCCAACCGCGTGCTGCTGGTGCTCAAGCGCTTCAACATGAAAAATGCCGACGACCTTTACGATGGCGTGAACGCTGTCGACTGGGCCGATCACCTGGCGGCCGACGGTACCCTGGCGGTCGAGTTCAGCGGCCATGGCTCGGGCATCGACAACACCCACTTTGGCGCGCTGAAGGTCAAGGATGCCATCGTCGACAAACTGCGCAATCGTGAAGGTCTGCGTCCATCGGTAGAAAAAGTCGACCCGGACGTGCGTGTTCACCTGCGTCTGGACCGGGGCGAGGCGATTCTTTCGCTCGACCTCTCCGGCCACAGCCTGCACCAGCGCGGCTATCGCCTGCAGCAAGGTGCTGCGCCGCTCAAGGAAAACCTGGCCGCGGCGGTGCTGATCCGTGCCGGCTGGCCACGCATCGCCGCCGAGGGTGGCGCCCTGGCCGACCCGATGTGCGGTGTAGGCACCTTCCTGGTCGAAGCGGCGATGATCGCCGCCGATATGGCACCTAACCTCAAGCGCGAGCGCTGGGGCTTCAGCGCCTGGCTTGGCCATGTGCCGGCCACCTGGCGCAAGGTTCACGAAGAGGCTCAGGCCCGTGCACAGGCCGGCCTGGCCAAACCGCCGCTGTGGATTCGCGGCTACGAGGCAGACCCGCGGCTGATCCAGCCGGGGCGCAACAACGTCGAACGCGCAGGCCTGAGTGAGTGGGTCAAGATCTATCAGGGAGAAGTCGCCAGCTTCGAGCCGCGCCCGGATCAGAACCAGAAGGGCCTGGTCATCAGCAACCCGCCCTACGGCGAACGCCTGGGTGACGAAGCCAGCTTGCTGTACCTCTACCAGAACCTCGGCGAGCGCCTGCGCCAGGCGTGCATGGGCTGGGAAGCTGCAGTGTTCACCGGTGCGCCGGAGCTGGGCAAGCGCATGGGCATCCGTAGCCACAAGCAATATGCGTTCTGGAACGGCGCGCTGCCGTGCAAGCTGCTGCTGTTCAAGGTGCAGCCTGACCAGTTCGTTACCGGTGAACGTCGCGAGGCCCAGGCCGATAGCGGTGATACCCGCCGACCGCTGCCGGTAGCCAGCGAGCCTGCACGCCTGTCCGAAGGCGCTCAGATGTTCGCCAACCGCCTGCACAAGAACCTCAAGCAACTGGGCAAGTGGGCCCGCAAGGAACAGATCGGCTGCTACCGCGTATACGATGCCGATATGCCTGAATATGCCTTGGCGGTCGACCTCTATCAGGATTGGGTACACGTACAGGAATACGCTGCGCCGCGCTCGATCGACCCGGAAAAGGCCCAGGCGCGCCTGCTCGATGCCTTGTCGGCGATCCCCCAGGCGCTGGGCGTCGACCCGCAGCGCGTGGTGCTCAAGCGCCGTGAGCGGCAGAGCGGCACCCGCCAGTATGAGCGCCAGGCCACCGAAGGGCGCTTCCATGAGGTCAGTGAAGGCGGCGTCAAGCTGCTGGTCAACCTCACCGACTACCTCGACACTGGCCTGTTCCTCGACCACCGCCCAATGCGCATGCGCATTCAGCGCGAGGCCGCCGACAAGCGCTTCCTCAACCTGTTCTGTTACACCGCTACGGCCAGCGTGCATGCCGCCAAGGGCGGTGCGCGCAGTACCACCAGCGTCGACCTGTCCAAGACCTACCTGGACTGGGCGCGGCGTAACCTGTCGCTGAACGGCTTCTCCGAGCGCAACCGCCTGGAGCAGGGTGATGTCATGGCCTGGCTGGAAGCCAATCGCGACACTTACGACCTGATCTTCATCGACCCGCCGACCTTCTCCAACTCCAAACGTATGGAAGGCGTGTTCGACGTGCAGCGTGACCACGTGCAACTGCTCGACCTGGCCATGGCGCGCCTGGCGCCCGGTGGTGTGTTGTACTTCTCCAACAACTTCCGCAAGTTCCAGCTCGACGAGCATCTGGCTGCGCGCTACGTGGTAGAGGAAATCACTGCGCAGACACTGGACCCGGACTTCGCCCGCAACAACCGTATCCACCGCGCCTGGCGCCTGCAATTGCGCTAAAGCGACAGGCAACATTGCGTCGCTAATGGCCAATAGCTATAACTCAGCACAGGGCCATGATTTTCGCAGGACGCTGACGTGACGAGATCGATCTATGTCGAAGTATGGCGTGCGTGCGAAGGTGCTGGGCCTGTGCAGCGAGGCGATGGCTGCCTGGGCAGTGGCATTGGTGGCGTTGGTGGCCGGCAGCTTGCTGTCGATTGCCCTGGCGCTGGCCACGCATGCGTTTTACAAGCAGCAGCTGCGCCAGCGCTTCGAGCTGCTGGCCAGCGAGCGCTATAGCCGTATCGCCGAGCGCTTCGACGACCAGGAACAGCGCCTGGACAGCTTGCGGCGCTTTTTCAGCTTCTCCAACGACATCACTCCACGTGAATTCGACGGCTTCGCCCGCCCCCTGCTGCGGCGCACCCAGGCTTACTCCTGGGCGCCGCGGGTCGAGGGCGCGCAGCGGCGCGACTTCGAGCGCAAGGCCAGTGCCGCCTTGGGGCAGGCCTACCTGATCCGTGACCTGGACGAGCGCGGTAATTGGCACCCGGCGCCGCCGCGCGATCACTACTTCCCGGTGCTTTACACCCAGGCAACCCAGATGCAGGGGCAACCCTACGGGCTGGACCTGCGCGGCCAGGCGGTACGTGACCAGGCCCTGATGCGTGCCTTGGAACCCGGCAGCATGGCAGTGTCCGCGCCGCTGGACATGATAAGTGTGGCACCGGGCTACGCCCGCGGGCTGTTGATGGTGGCGCCGGTATTCTACAGCGCGCAGGCCGGCAACCCCGCAGGGTATGTCATGGCGCTGCTGAACGTGCGGCAACTGATCACGGACGGCTTGCCGGCCATTGCCCAGGACAATCTGGTGGTGCGGATCGTCGATCCAAGTGGGCGCAATGGCCATGAGCTGTTGTTCGACTCGCAGAACCCGGCCGCGCCGTTGGCGTTGGTCAGCACGCAGCTGTTGCACCTGGCCGACCATCATTTCCAGCTTGATATCCGCCCAAGCCAGGTGTTCATGCAGGCCAACCGCTCCTCTGCGGCGCTGGCGGTGGGCTTGCTCGGTGGCCTGCTAAGCCTGTTGCTCAGTGCCTTGCTGTACAACCTGTTCAGCCAGCGGCAACGTGCGCTCAAGCTGGTGGAGCAGCGCACCGCTGAGTTGCGCGTCAGTGAGCAGTCGTTGCGCGAGACGCATAATCAGCTGCGCAGTGTGCTCGATGCCGCTACCCAGGTCGCTATCATCGCGACCAGCCTGAAGGGTGTGGTCAGTACTTTCAATGCCGGTGCCGAGCGCATGCTTGGCTACGCGGCCAGCGAAGCGGTCGGGAAACTGCAACTGGAAGACTTGCTTCTGCCAGAGGAGCTCAGCCTTCGCGCCCATGCCTTGGGCCTGCGCTACGGGCGCCACATCGATGGTGGCCAGGCGATGTTCGCCGAGACCATACAAGAGGGTGGCGCGCAGCCAGGCGAGTGGACTTTGGTGCGCAAGGATGGCAGCCAGTTGTTGGCCAACATGCTGGTGACCGCGGTGCTTGACGAGCAGGGGCTATGGGTAGGTTACCTGGCGATTTGCATCGATGTCACCGAGCGCCGTCGGGTGCACGAGGCGTTGGCAATGCGTGATCGGCTGCTGGAGAAGCTCAGTGCCGAGGTGCCGGGCGGCATTTATCAGTATCGCCTCGACGCTAATGGCCACTCGTGTTTCCCCTATGCCAGTCAGGGCCTGTTCGATATCTACGAGGTCGACCTGCAGTTGCTGCGCGAGGACGCCACAGTGGTGTTCGAGCGCATCCATGCCGATGACCTGGAGCGCGTTCAACGCTCCGTGCGCTACTCGGCCGAACACCTGTCCCCTTGGCGTGAAGAGTACCGTGTGTGCCTGCCCAGGGCCGGGTTGCGCTGGGTGCGCGGGGAGGCGACGCCGGAAGTCGGTGAAGACGGTTGCACGCTTTGGCATGGCTACCTGACCGATATTTCCGACCTCAAGGGCGTGGAGGAGGACTTGCGGACCTTATCGGTGACCGATGCTCTGACCGGTATCCACAACCGCCGCTACTTCCAGGAGCGGCTGAAGGCCGAACTGGACCGCGCCCAGCGTGATGATCAGGAACTGGCAGTGATCATGCTCGACATCGACCATTTCAAGAGGATCAACGACCAGTACGGTCATGCCGTGGGGGATCATGTGTTGCGCAGCCTCTGCCAGCGTATCGGCCAGCGTCTGCGGCGTACGGACGTATTCTGCCGGCTTGGCGGTGAAGAGTTCATGGTGCTTTGCCCTGGTAGCAATGCTGAACAGGCGCGGCTCCTGGCGATGGAGCTGTGGCAAGGGGTGCGCAATTTGCCTGTCGACGGGGTTGGCAAAGTGACTGCAAGCTTTGGCGTGGCCGGATGGCGCCCGGGGGAGGGGGCCGATGCCTTGTTGCTGCGGGCTGATGCCGGCGTCTATGCGGCCAAGCAGGCAGGCAGGGACCGTGTCGAGGCAGAGTTGAGCTGAGCGGGCAGTACGGGCCTCATCGCCGGCTTGCCGGCGATGAAGTTGGTATTTGCCCAAGTCAGATCATGGGTTGACGCCTACCGTCCGGTTAGCGGCTTTGGGCTGGCGATACAGGTCCAGCAGTACCTGGTCGAGTACCTGCGATGCCCCCCAAGGTTTCGGGTCGTTGAGAATCGCCGCCACTGCCCAGGTATTGCCGTTGCTGTCACGGCTGAAGCCGGCAATGGCGCGTACGGTATTCAGGGTACCGGTCTTGATGTGGCCTTCACCGGCCAAGGCGGTACGCTTGAGGCGCTTGCGCATGGTGCCGTCCATGCCCACCAACGGCATTGAACTGATGAATTCGGCGGAGTAGGGGCTATTCCACGCCGCCTGCAGCAGTGCGGCCATTTCGCGCGTGCTTACCCGTTCAGCGCGCGACAGGCCAGAGCCGTTTTCCATCACCAGGTGGGGCGCGGTGATACCTTTCTTGGCCATCCACTGGCGAACCACGCGCTGGGCTGCGCGGGCATCGTCGCCATCGGCATCGGTACGGAACTGTGCGCCGAGGCTCAGGAACAGCTGCTGGGCCATCGTGTTGTTGCTGTATTTGTTGATGTCACGGATCACCTCCACCAGGTCGGGCGAGAAGGCCCGTGCCAGCAGGCGAGCGCCCTTGGGTACGTTTTCGATGCGGTCACGGCCCTGAATGCTGCCCCCCAGTTCGTTCCAGATCGCGCGCACGGCACCGGCGGCGTAGGTGGGGTGATCGAGCAGCGCGAGGTACGTCTGCGAGTTGCAGCCATCGCCCAGCTGGCCGCTGACCACGACATTCATGCCATCGGCTTGAGGCACCGGGTTGTAGCGTACATCGCCAGTGCATTTTCTGGAGGCAACTGCCTTGACCTGATTGTCGATGCGAATGCTCGCAATGGGTGGCTCGACGGCGACGGTCACCTTGCCGCCATCGTTGCGGGCGACGAAGCGCAGGGCCTTGAGGTTGACCAGCAAGGAGTCGGGCTTGACCAGGAAGGGCTTGTTCACGTCACCGCCGTCATCATTGAAGTGCGGCAGGTTGGGCTGTACGAAGTGGCTGCGGTCCAGCACCAGGTCACCGGTAATGGTGCGAACGCCGTTGGCGCGCAGGTCACGCATCAGCAGCCATAGCTTCTCCATGTTCAGCTTCGGGTCACCGCCGCCCTTGAGGTACAGGTTGCCGTTGAGCACGCCGTTGCTCAGGGTGCCATCGGTGTAGAACTCGGTCTTCCACTGGAAAGTCGGGCCGAGCAGTTCGAGGGCTGCATAGGTGGTGACCAGCTTCATGGTCGAGGCCGGGTTGACCGAGACATCAGCGTTGAACACGGTCGGCGTGCCGGGGCCATTGAGCGGCAGCATCACCAGCGACAGTGCTGTGTCCTGCAGTTTGCTGGCTTTGAGCGCCTGCTGAACCTTGGGGGGCAGCGTGGTGTTGACGGCTGCGGCCTGGCTGGGCAGGGCGAACGGCAGGAGCATGCCGGCGAGAACGAGGGGGCGGAGCGATTTGATCATATGAGATTCATACCCTGCGGACGAGGGAAAAAGACATAGGGGCTGTATGAGATGATCGCCCCTCTACGAAATATAGTGCGCATTATGCCCCAAGCGCCGCGCTCATGCGCCACGTTCGACGGAAAAGCGCCGTTGTACTGCGGAAACTGTTAAAGTGCCGCGCGTTATTACTCAAGAGGATTGTTTCATGGCTACCAACCGTTCCCGTCGTCTGCGCAAGAAGCTGTGCGTTGATGAATTCCAGGAGCTGGGTTTTGAATTGAACCTGGGTTTCAAGGAAGACCTGTCCGACGAAGCCATCGATGCCTTCCTCGACGCCTTCCTGGCAGAAGCCATGGACGCCAACGGCCTGGACTATGTCGGTGGTGATGATTTCGGCCTGGTCTGCCTGGCAGAGCGTGGCTCGGTCAGCGAAGAGCAACGCGCCACTGTCGAAGCCTGGCTCAAAGGCCGTAGCGAACTGACCTCCATCGAAGTCAGCCCGCTCTTGGACGCCTGGTATCCGGAAAAGCCGATCAACCCGGCTTCCTGATGCATGGCTGAAGCGGCGCCCGCTCGGGCGGCCGCTTCATCAAGGCTTGGTCAGTTCTCTGGCCAAGGCTTTCTCTACGCGGCGCATGTGCCGTGCCAAAGCCTGTCGCCGCAGTTTCAGCTGTGATGCGGGCAACCCGCTTTGTTCAAGGGCCTCACAGGCCGCCATCAAGTGCTGCGCTTCCAGCATCCGCGCCGCGCTGAGGATCTTGTGTGCCTGCTCGCCGAAGGCCTCAGCCTCGAGGTCAGGGTCCAGGGCCATGAGTTTTGTCAGGTCCTGCTGCAGGCTCATCAGCAAGGCCTTGAGAAACAGTTCACGGTCGTTGGGGTTGTCGCCAACGATACTGTTCAGACCTTTGATATTGAACGGTACCTTCGTTGCGGCCTGCTCCCGTTTGGGAGCGATATTCGCCAGGCGTTGGCTGAGTGTGCGCAGGCTGATGGGTTTGAGCAGGCAGTCGTCCATGCCGACACTGAGGCATTTTTGCCTGACTTCGGGCTGGGCGTTGGCGGTATAGCCCAGGATCACGCAGTGAGGGCGCCCGTTTTGGCGTTCTTCTGCGCGCACGGCGGCCGCGAGCTGATAGCCGTTCATGTGCGGCATGTTGCAATCGAGGACGATCACGTCGAATTGCCCTTCACGCCATTTTTCCAGGCCTTCGCGGCCATCGCTGGCAGTGGCCTGGCTCAGGCCCAGGTACCCCAGCTGTTGCGCCATCAGCATCAGGTTGGCCGGGTGGTCGTCGATCACCAGCACCTTCAACCGGGCATCGGGTACATCCATGTCATCGGCTTCCAGCACCTGCGGCGGCAGTGCGTCGACACGTTGCAGCGGTACGCTGAAGCGAACCTGCGTGCCGAAATCCGGCACGCTCTTGATACTCAGGCTTGCGCCCATCATTTCGCACAGGCTACGGCAGATGGCCAAGCCCAGGCCCGTGCCTGCGCGAGCCCCCTGGCTATGCGGGTTGGCCTGAACGAAGGGGTTGAACAGGCGTTGCAGGTCATCGTCGTGAATGCCAATGCCGGTGTCACGCACTTCCAGGTCAAGGCTTGGGGGCGCTGACGGGGCTTCTTCGCGCAGGCTGAGGCTGATGCGCACCTGGCCCTGCCCGGTGAACTTGATGGCATTGCTGATCAGGTTGGACAGGATCTGCTTGAAACGCAGTGGGTCGAGCAGGACGTGGCAGCGTGCGCTGGAGTCGATGACGACGTCGAAGGCCAGGCCTTTTTGCCGTGCCTGGCCATCGAACACGCGGCTCACCGATTCGACCAGCGCCGCAAGGTCGACAGGCTCGGGCGCAAGGGACAGGTGGCCGGACTCGATACGCACGATATCCAGGATGTCACCGATCAGGCCCAGCAGGTCCTTTGCCGAATGGTGGGCGACTTCCAGCGAGGTGCGATCGATCTGCCCTTGATGGGCACGCTTGACCGCCAGTTCGAGCATGCCGATGACCGCGTTCATCGGGGTGCGAATCTCATGGCTGATGGTCGCCAGGAAGGTACTCTTGGCGCGGTTGGCATCATCAGCCAGTTGCTTGGCCTCGCGCAGCTCCTGCACCAGCTTGCGCCGCTCGCTGATGTCGATCCAGCCACCGATGATGCCCTGGACTTCACCGAGTGAATCACGGTACGGCAGTATCCAGTGGTAGATCGTGATTTCGCGATCCTTGAGCCGCAAGGGGCGGTCGATGATCAGCGGAACCCCGGCCGCCATCACCTGCAGATAATCGGCATGGATCTGCCGGGTACTTTCCGAACCCGCGAACAGACTGTCTTCCAGGCGCCTGCCTATGACCTCGTCGTGGGTCGCCTGCACCGCTTCCAGATAACTGGCATTGCAGCTTTGCAGGCAGCCCGCCCTGTCCCGCACGTACATGGGGTGCGGCGTGCCATTGAGCAGTGCGCCCATGAACTCCAGCTGATCGTTCAGGGCGCGCTCGGCGTGCTGGCGCTGTTTGATCTGGCGGCGCAACCGGGCGTTCCACAGCAGCGCCGCCAGCAGGAGCAAAGCGGTCCCCAGCAACACTTTCAAGGCAAGGCGCCTGAAGCCTAGCCAATTGCTGTCATCATGCTGGCTGTAACCACTCCAGCGGTTGTTGATCACCCCCAGTTCTTCCGGCGAAATGCTCAGCAGGGCCTTGTCCAGAATCGATGCCAACTCTGTTGCCTGTGCCGAGGTGGCCATGGCGAAGCTCGCAGGATCGGTACCTACCGTGCTGCGGATGACCAGTTTGGCGTTACCTGCTATGGCGTGGTTGGCATCGATCAAGGTCGTGATGACGGCATCGACTGCGCCACTGCTCAACAGTGCCATGGAATAGTAGGGGCTTTCGGTCTCGATCCAGCCGGTTTGCGGATACCGGGTCGCCAGCAGTTCGGACATCTCGCTGTAGCGGGTAATGGCGATGCGGCGGCCCTGCAGTTGTTCCAGTGAAGTGTACTGGGGCGTTTCGGTGCGCGTGACCAGCACATAGGTGCTTTCCAGGTAAGGTCGGCTGAGTTGCAAGTGCTCCTCGCTCATGTCATCCACGGCAAGCGCTGCGATCATGTTCACGCGCCCGTCCTCAAGCCGGGCGATCATCTCGGCAATGCCGTTGGCACGCTGAACGTCGAAGCGCAGCCCTGTGCGCAGGCGGATCAGATCCAGCAGGTCGGCGGTAATCCCGCGAAAATGGCCATTGCCGTCGAAATAGGACAGCGGTGCGGCCGTCTCGTCGATAGCCACCTGCATCACAGGATGGCGGCGCAACCACTGCTCCTCTTCGGCCGTGAGCTGCAGCTTCCGGTCGCTCAACAGTAGGTCGCTGCCGGCGCTCCAGCGTTTGAAGATGCTGGCGCGCACGGCGGCTGGCTGGCGCTCCAGGGCCAGGTTCACCAGGTCCTTGAGATGGGTATCCTGGGCGCGCATTGCAAAACTGAAACCGACGCTCTCATGTTTGCCGAAGCTTGCCATGCGCAGGCGCGGCAGGTGACCGCGGTTGAGCTGATAGTGAGTGGATATGGTATCGCCGATGAATACGTCAGCCTGCCCGAACGCGACGGCATTGAGGGCTTGGGAAGACGAACCGAAGGCCAGCAGTTCGGCTTGGGGATATAAAGTGCTGACTTCTTCTCGGGGCAGGTAGTGATACAACATGCCCAGACGCATGCCGTCCATGCCGCGATTGAGCGTACGGCGTTCGTCTTCGCGGGTCACCAGCACCGGCTGGTCGACGGCATAAGGGTGCGAAAGCGCCAGGCCTTCGCTCGCTGCTTCATAGCCATTGGCGCTGCCGAGCAAGTCGATATCCCCCTTCTTGAGCGCCTCTACTGCAGCTTGCCGGTTGGGATAGCGCAACACTCGAATCGGCACCTGCAGTACCTTGCCGATCAGGCTGGCATATTCGGCGGTGAGTCCTTGATAGTCGCGCCCGCCACTGGTTATGTCGAAGGGCGGATAATCCGGTGCTGACGTGCCCAGCTTCAGGTATTGCCGGCCCATCAGCCATTCCCTCTGTGGCGCGGTCAGTGGCGGCGTTACCGGTGAGGCAGAGGAGCGGGCAAGAAGGGAATACGGTACCGCCTCAAGCTGAGAAGCCTGCGCTGCGCAGCAGGCCAATGACAGTGCAAGGGCCAGCCAGGCAAGGAGTTGCGCCATTTGACACCTCAGACCAGCGCGTTGCGTTTGGCCATCTCGATAAGGTCGACCAAGGTGTCGACCTGGAGTTTCTGCATCAGGCGCTTCTTGTAAGTGCTGACGGTTTTGTTGCTGAGAAACATGCCTTTGGCAATTTCCTTGTTGCTGCGCCCTTGGGCGAAAAGTTGCAGCACCATGAGTTCGCGATCGTTGACCTGCCGGAAAAGCCTGAGATCGGTGTCTGCTGTTTCGTGGCCCGTGTGGATGGCCTGGCTGGGAAAGTAGTTGTATCCGGCCAGTACCGCCTTGATAGCGCTGAGCAGTTCGCTCAGGTCTTCCTGTTTGCATACATAGCCTGCCGCACCTGAGTGCATGCAGCGCACGGCGAACAGCGCAGGCGATTGCGCGGTCAGGATCAGCACCTTCAGCGGCAAGGCCATGGTTTGAAAGCGCGAGAGGACCTCGAGGCCATCAAGCTTGGGGATGCTGATATCCAGAATCACCAGGTCGGGCATTGTTTCGCGGATCATCTGCATGGCGTCCACGCCATTGTCCGATTCGCCTACGACTTTGTAGTTCTGGTTTTCAAGCAGCATACGGACAGCCAGGCGGATGACCGGGTGGTCATCGACAATAAATACGGAGTGCATGTTCAACTTCCCTGCGGCGGATGACGAGGCAGGGGGCACATTAACCCAGTTGCATCTGACATGGGGTGTGAAGTGTGGCGATTAAACGTATATGGGAAATGGCTTACAGCAGAAAGCAATTAGAGCTACGAAGTGTAATGATTTGAATCAGTGTCAAAGGACTCTTGGTAACTTTTTGTTTTGTAAATATTCGTTCTGTTTAACAAGTGGCGGCAGTTGTAGGAAATATCCCTCACTATAATGGGCCGCATGCGCAAAGGCATGCGGCAGTACCCAGGTTCAGGTCGGGCTGGACCGCCCGGTCATCTCGCGGGCCATTTCGCTGGCATAGCTGTCGGTCATGCCGGCGATGAAATCGATCATGCGCAGGTAGGCTTTGTGCAAAGAATCATGCGGGTGTGGGGCGTTGTTACCAATCAGATCGAGTACGCGGCGGCTCTTGAAGGAGGGGGTGCGCCCGCCATGCTGCTCAAGGGCCGCAGCACAGAACGTGTTGAGGAGGATTTCCAGGGTGGTGTAGGCACCGATTTCGTGCAGCGTCTTGCGCTTGTCCTGGAATATCTTGTTGCGTGCCATGTCCTTGGCCTGAAGCACGCAGCGCTTGGCCGGGCCGTGCATGTGCTCGACCAGGTCGCCACTCAACTGCCCGGCAAGCAATGCCTGCTGTTGCTCGACGAAGGCGCTCGCGGCGGCGTTGGTCAGGTGCTCGATGGCTTTGCCACGCAAGATGGCCAGCTTGCGTCGCCGCGAATCTGCAGGGCCAAGCTGGCGATACGTTTCTGGCAAGTCATCGCCCACCAGGTCGAGCAGCAGCGCCTCCACTTCGGCGTACTGCAGCAACTCCATCTCCAGGCCGTCTTCCAGGTCGATCAGGCCGTAGCAGATGTCATCGGCTGCCTCCATCAGGTAGACCAGTGGATGGCGCGCCCAGCGCTGCTCCTCAAGTAACGGCAGGCCGAGCTTGTGCGCGATCTGTTCGAGCAGCGGCAACTCGCTCTGGTAGCAGCCGAACTTATGCTTCTTGTACCCCAGGGCATCAGCGTGCCGGGCGGTCCAAGGGTATTTGAGATAAGTACCGAGGGTCGCGTAGGTCAGCCGGGTACCGCCGTCGAACTGGTGATACTCAAGCTGGGTGAGCACGCGAAACCCTTGGGCGTTGCCTTCGAAGTTGAGGAAGTCGCCGCGCTCGTCATCCGTCATGTCATCCAGCCAGCCGCGCCCTGCAGCCTGCTGGAACCAGTGGCGGATGGCATCTTCGCCTGAGTGGCCGAACGGCGGGTTGCCGATGTCGTGGGCCAGGCAGGCGGACTGCACGATCATGCCCAGATCACTGGGTTCACACCAGTCTGGCAGGCTGTCGCGCAGCGTTTCGCCGACGCGCATGCCCAATGAGCGCCCTACGCAACTTACCTCGAGGGAATGGGTCAGGCGCGTGTGAATATGATCGTTGCTGGAGACGGGGTGGACCTGGGTCTTGCGCCCCAGGCGGCGGAACGCGCCTGAGAAGATGATCCGGTCGTGGTCTTTGTGGAAGGGGCTGCGCCCCAGTTCATCGGGGCTGTACAGGGCTTTGCCCAGGCGCTCGCGGGTGAGCAGGGTGTGCCAGTCCAAGGCTCGCTCTCCTGTAGGTCGAATGGCGTAGCTTCCGGTGTCGCGCAGGGCTATGCAAGCGGAAAATCGATACCGGCCTGATCGTCGGCAAGCCGTCTCTCACAGGTGCTTGCCACGCTTGAAACGCGTGGGTCACCTGCGAGTGAAGACTCTGGAGGTGGCTCAGGAGCGCCGCGAGCCTTGCAGATACACCTTCAACAGCGGCAGCAGCGTAGTGCCCAGGCGCACCAGGCGTGACAGGTTGCCGCTGCGCACCCCCTTGCCGGTCAGAAAGCCCAGCGCAACCACCGCACCAATGCCCCATAGGGGAGCGTGTTTGATGCCCAGGCCATCTTGCAATGAGCCGCCCATGCCACGCAGGCGGTGCAGTGGCTGCAGCATTTGCCCGGACTCCTGGCGGATCTGCTGGCGATGCATTTCCATGCGCAGGCGCAGCAGGGCTTTGCGCAGCTCCCGAGGGTTACGCGTATTGGGTAGTTCAGGCAGGCTCATGGCAGCAGGCGCTCCCGGTCCTTGGCAAGTTCTTCGAGGGTGGCGCCAAACGGCGAGGACTCGTCGAATACCGCCGCCCTCAGCCGTAGGCCGCAATACAGCGCAGCCACACCATAAAACACACACAGGCCGATGATCCCTGCCAGGCGGTAGCTGTCCCACAGCAACACCAGCAGCAGGCCCGACAAGGCTGTCAGCAGCAGCAGTGCGAACACCAGCGCCAGGCCAGCGAACAGCAAAAGGCTCAGGGTGCGTCCTTTCTGCTCCTGCAGTTCGATACCGAACAGTTCGATATGGCTGTGCAGCAGCCCCAGTATCGCGGCGCCCAGGCGCCTGCCCGAGGCACCGGTGCCAATGGCGTCATTCTCCATGGAGGCTCCTTAGCGCCGATTGGCCAACAGGCCGATCAGCAGGCCGACACCTGCGGCTATGCCGATGGCCTGCCAAGGGTTTTCCTGAACGTAGTGCTCGGCACTACCCAAGGCCGCCTGGCCACGCTCACGCACCGATTCCTGAGTCAGTTGCAAGGTTTCGCGGGCCTGCGTGAGGCGCTCGTGGATCTGCTCACGCAGCTCATCGGCCTGGTCGCCCGCCAGATTGGCGGTGTCGGCCAGAAGCTTCTCGGTGTCACGGACCAAAGCCTGGAAGTCCGCCATCAATATCTCTTGTGCAGTCTTTGCCGATTTGCTGGCCATGGTGCTCTCCCTGTGTAGGTGTGTAGGTAATTCGAGTTTCGCTGTGCGCTGAAGGTTCACTTCGTCGCTGGTATGGGCCTTGCTAATGAAGATTGCCACAACGCGGGGCGTAGACCGGAGCGATGCGCCGATACAGGGCGTCGACCCCGGCAGATACCGATAAACCTTAACCCAATCCACGACAAACCCAAGAAAAAACCACGCAGGCTTCGCTCGGTCCACCGTACCCGGGCAATGGGCTGGCACCGATCCGGTGCATGGATGCAGGTTCTTGAACTGTCCTGGTGCCTTTTTTCAGTAGGTCTGCCTTTTCATGGACAACATGCACAGCGCCATGGACTCCCTGGTCCACGGTTCCAACACGCTCTTCATCCTCATGGGCGCCATTCTGGTGCTTGCCATGCACGCGGGCTTCGCATTTCTCGAAGTGGGCACCGTGCGCCACAAGAACCAGGTCAATGCCTTGTCGAAGATACTCAGCGATTTCGCCATCTCGGCGCTGGTGTACTTCTTCATCGGTTACTGGGTTGCCTATGGTGTGAGTTTTCTGCACCCGGCATCCCAGCTGGCCGCCGACCACGGCTATGCCCTGGTCAAATGCTTTTTCCTGTTGACGTTCGCGGCAGCGATACCGGCAATCATCTCCGGGGGTATCGCCGAGCGTGCGCGGTTCGTGCCTCAGCTGTGCGCCACAGCGTTGATCGTAGCCTTCATTTATCCGTTCTTCGAGGGCGTCGTATGGAATGGCAACTTCGGCGCACAGGCATGGCTGCAGGCGCGTTTTGGTGCGCCTTTCCATGACTTTGCAGGGTCTGTGGTGGTGCATGCGATGGGCGGCTGGCTGGCACTGGTGGCAGTGCTGCTGCTGGGTGCACGGCGGGGGCGGTACCGTGATGGTCGGCTGGTGGCCTTCGCTCCGTCGAGCATTCCGTTCCTGGCACTGGGCTCGTGGATCCTGATCATCGGCTGGTTCGGCTTCAATGTCATGAGCGCGCAGACCTTGCAAGGCGTCAGTGGCCTGGTGGCGATCAATTCGCTGCTGGCCATGGTAGGCGGCACCCTGGCAGCGTTGTTGGCCGGGCGTAACGACCCTGGATTTTTGCACAACGGGCCGCTGGCGGGGCTGGTGGCGATCTGTGCAGGTTCGGACCTGATGCATCCGATCGGTGCACTGGCTACTGGCCTGGTGGCCGGTGTTCTGTTCGTGTGGAGCTTCACCGCCGCGCAAAACCGCTGGAAGATCGACGATGTGCTGGGCGTGTGGCCATTGCATGGGCTATGCGGCGTATGGGGCGGGATAGCCTGTGGCATCTTCGGCCAGGCAAGCCTTGGCGGTATGGGAGGCGTCAGCCTGACCAGCCAGTTGATCGGGAGCCTGGCAGGGGTGCTGATCGCGCTGCTTGGGGGCTTTGTCGTGTACGGGCTGATCCGCGCGGTACTCGGCCTGCGCCTGAGCCATGAACAGGAGTTTCAGGGCGCCGACTTGTCGCTGCACCGCATCGGTGCCACCAGCCAGGATTGAACGAGGTCAGGTGCACATGGGGCGGTGGCGACCTAGAATAGGCTTCTCATCCATGCCAAACCGGGTCCCGCCCCATGCTGCCTGAATGCCAACTCTTCGGCACCGTCGGGTGCCACTTGTGTGAAGTGGCCGAAGCCGTTCTCATGCCTTTCGTCGATCATGGCCTGCTGGTCGAACTGGTCGATATCGCCGAGAGCGAGGCGCTGTTCGAGCGTTACGGGCTTATCATTCCCGTGCTGCGTCGTTGCGATACCTCGGCCGAACTGCACTGGCCGTTCGATCCTGAACAGGTTGTAGCCTTTCTCGCGCAATGACAACGGCAGGGGAAGCATCGCCTGCCTGCATGAGCTGAGCTGTTACCCGAAGATGCCGTGCCGGCGACACACGCCGGAACCTCATCATCGTCGAGAATGCAGTCATGTTCATCACACCAAATTTTACCCTGGAAGAGATGATTGTCTCGCAGGTCGCCGCTCGGGAAGGGCTGGACAATACGCCCTCGCAGCAAGTCATCAGCAACCTGCACCTGCTGTGTGAAGCCCTTGAGCGGGTGCGGGCCCTGTTTGGCCTGCCGGTAATCATCAGCAGTGGCTACCGGTCCCCCGCGTTGAACAAGCGTATAGGCGGCTCCCCGCGCAGCCAGCACCTGCACGGCTTGGCCGCGGACTTCGAGATATTCGGCATCAGTAATCGGGAAGTGGTCCGCCGGGTGAGCGCAAGCGCAGTGAATTTCGACCAGATGATTCTGGAGTTCGACAGTTGGGTCCACCTGTCGGTAACGCCGAGCGTCCCGCGCCGTCAAGTGCTGACCATCCGCAGGGGTACAGGCTACCTGCCAGGTTTGCAGTGAGCAGGGGATGAATTGACGGCGGGGTGTGCAAGTTCGTATGCTGTATATAAATACAGTATCGAGGTAAGCCCATGCTCAATGTCGAGCAACTCAAGTACAGCGTCAACCGCATGCCGGTGGAGCGGGTATGTGACGCCGTGCTGGAACTGCGCCTCGAAGGCTTGGTCACCGATGACCGTACGCCGTTCGGCAAGGTTCATTTCAATACCTGCTTCGCCGAGATCGAGGCGCTGTTCCAGCGGGCCGGCTACCATCGAGGGTTGGATGTGGTGGGTTACCAGGGCTTGCTGTATGCGCTCTATGATCCCGGCCGCTGGGAGCCCGTGCAGGTTCTGCGCTGGCTGAAGGCGCGCAGCGAGGCCATGGTCCAGGCTGGTTGAGCTGGCGGGGTTGGGGGATAATGCCCGGCCCTGCCTGCCCCGAGTCTCGCCATGACCACGCCTTTCGACCCCGCCCGCCAGCAAGCCAGCACGGTCTGCCTGCCACCTGGCAACTGGGCGACGGTACTTGATTGCCTGTGCGACCATTTCAAGGCAATCGAGCGTGCGCAGTGGCTTGACCGCTTTGCTCGTGGCCGGGTGCTCAACGCCGAAGGCCAGGCGATCGCTTCCGACCTGCCTTACCGTCGCGGCATGCGCCTGCACTATTTTCGTGAGGTGCCCAACGAGCGGCCGATCCCGGTAGAGGAAGCCATCCTGCATGTGGATGAGCATCTGGTGGTGGCCGACAAACCGCATTTTCTGCCGGTTACGCCAACCGGCGAGTATGTCGAACAGACGTTGCTGCGCCGTTTGATCCGGCGCCTGGATAACCCGCACCTGGTGCCGTTGCACCGCATCGACCGGCATACCGCAGGGCTGGTGTTGTTCTCGGCCAACCCGCAAACCCGCAGCGCGTACCAAAGGCTGTTCCCCGAGCGCCGCATCGACAAACGCTACCACGCCATCGCCCCGGCCTTGCCCCAGCGTGATTTTCCGCTGGTGCATAAAAGCCGTCTGGTGCATGGCGAGCCGTTTTTCCGCATGCATGAGGTACCGGGGGACGATAACAGCGAAACCCTGGCCGAGGTGCTGGAGAAGCAGGGTGAGCTATGGCGCTACGGCCTTTCGCCGGTGACCGGCAAGACGCATCAACTGCGGGTGCACATGGCGGCACTGGGGGCAGGGATCTGTAACGACCCGTTCTATCCTGAGTTGCTCAAGGTAGAAGATGATTACCAGCGGCCATTGAAGCTGCTGGCACACAGCTTGCGCTTTGCCGACCCGTTGACGGGGGAGGAGCGCTATTTCGAGAGTCGTCTGACCCTCGGTTGGTAGTGCCCCTTCGCGGGCAAGGTCGCGAAGGGGCGCTGGGTTGTCAGCGGTTGAACCGCTCCACCAGTGAGTACTGGCCACCGGCGGTGGTGGTCAATGCTTCGCTGAGCAGCGCCGAATGCTGCGCCTGCTCGGCTGTCTGGTCGGCCAGTTCGGCGATCGTGCTGATGTTGCGGCTGATCTCGTCAGCCACGGCAGTCTGCTCTTCAGTGGCGGCAGCGATCTGGGTCGCCATGTCGGTAATGTTGGCCACCGCCTCGCTGATCCCCATCAATGCCTGGTCAGCCTGCATCACTCGTTCTACACCTTCCTGAGCCTGGCGATGGCCAGATTCCATGGTGAGCACGGCGTTGTTGGCTGTCTGTTGCAGTTTGGCAATCAGGCCATGGATCTGCCCTGTGGACTCAGCGGTACGCTGGGCCAGCTGGCGCACTTCGTCGGCCACCACGGCAAAGCCACGGCCCATTTCGCCAGCGCGGGCTGCTTCAATGGCGGCGTTCAGGGCCAGCAGGTTGGTCTGGTCTGCAATGCCCTTGATCACATCGACCACGCCACCGATTTCGTCGCTGTCCTTGGCCAGTTGCGTCACGGTCTCGCCGGTTTCACCCACGGCCGCCGACAGGCGCTCGATGGCGTCGCGGGTTTCACCGGCGATCTGCCGGCCCTGGCTGGTCAGGCGATTGGCTTCCTGTGTGGCATCGGCGGTGCGCTGTACATGGTTGGCCACTTCCTGGGTCGTGGCGGCCATCTGGTTGACGGCGGCGGCAACCTGCTCGGTCTCGACCCGTTGGCGCTCCAGCCCCGAAGAGCTCTGGTGGGCCAGGACGTCGGACTGGCGTGCCTGGTCGCTGAGGTGTTCGGCGCTGTCCTGCAGGCGGGTCAGGCAGGTTTTCATGCGCGCATCCTGGCTGAGCAGGGCCATTTCCAGGCGTGCCTGCACGCCTCGGCTGTCGGTGTACATCTGCGCGATCAGTGGGTCGGAAGTGGTCTGTTCGGCCAGGCGCAGCAGGCGCTTGAGGCCGCGTTGTTGCCAGCTAAGGCCGAGCAGGCCGAGCGGCACCGACAGGCCGGCGGCCAGGGCGAAGCCCCAGGAATGCCCGAGCCAGTTGCCGATCAGGAAACCGATCTGGCTGACCAGGATGAAGGGCAGCCAGTCCTGCAGCACTGGCAGCCACTTGTCACGGCGCGGAACGGCGGGCTTGCCCTGATTCAGGCGCTGGTACAGGGCTTCGGCGCGGCGGATCTGCTCGGCGGTGGGCTTGACCCGCACCGACTCGAAACCTGTCACCTGGTTGTTGTCGAAGATCGGCGTGACGTAGGCGTTGACCCAGTAATGGTCACCCGACTTGCAGCGGTTCTTGACGATGCCCATCCAGGGCTGGCCTTGCTTGAGGGTCTGCCACATGTGAGCGAACACCGCAGGCGGCACATCAGGGTGGCGTACCAGGTTGTGCGGTGCGCCGATCAGCTCCTCGCGCGTGAAGCCGCTGATCTCGACGAACGCATCGTTGCAATAGGTGATCACACCCTTGGCATTGGTGGTCGAGATCAAGCGTTGTTGGGCAGGGAAAGTCCTTTCCCGTTGGGTAATCGGCTGGTTGTTCCGCATGGGCTGAGTAATCCGCAAGGCTTTCGACAGATATCGGCAAGCCAGTACTTTTATTGAATGGATATTTAACTTCGTTGATCTGGCGCAGGAACGGACTGCGGGGATTACGCTAGCAGGCCCGCACGTTCGCGAAAGATGGCGTCACTATTACAGGTTTATTGCAGGGAGTGACGTGCAGGTCAAATCATGACTCATTGGCTGGCCAAGAGCCAGCCTCCGGCACAAAAAAGGGGCGCATTTGCGCCCCGGTCAGCTGGCTTTCAGCTGGCGATCAATTGCCTCAACACATAGTGCAAAATCCCGCCGGCTTTGAAGTATTCCACTTCATTGACCGTATCGATCCGGCACAGTACCTCAATGTCTTGCTGCTGCCCGTCCTCACGGGTGATGCGCAGTTGCAGGCTCATGCCTGGCTTCAACTGAACCCCGGCCAACCCCAGTACGTCGATTCGCTCTTTGCCGGTGAGCCCCAGTTGCTTGCGATCGTGCCCGGCTTTGAACTGCAACGGCAGTACGCCCATGCCGACCAGGTTGGAGCGGTGGATGCGCTCGAAACTCTCCGCCAGTACCGCCTTGACCCCCAGCAGGTTTGTGCCTTTGGCTGCCCAGTCGCGGCTGGAGCCGGTGCCATATTCCTGGCCGGCGATCACCACCAGCGGCGTGCCTTCAGCCTGGTAGCGCATGGCCGCGTCGTAGATCGAGAGCTTTTCCCCAGTGGGCACGTACAACGTGTTGCCGCCTTCTTCACCGGCGAGCATCTCGTTGCGGATGCGGATGTTGGCGAAGGTGCCACGCATCATCACCTCATGGTTGCCCCGCCGTGAACCGTATGAGTTGAAGTCGTGAGGTTCGACGCCTTTTTCGCGCAGGTAGCGCCCGGCCGGGCTGTCGGCCTTGATGTTGCCGGCCGGGGAAATGTGGTCGGTAGTCACCGAATCGCCAAGCAGGGCGAGAATGCGCGCACCCTGGATGTTCTCGATCACCGGCAATGGGCCGCCAATGCCGTCGAAGAAGGGAGGGTGCTGGATGTAGGTGGAGTCGTCCTGCCACACGTAAGTGGCCGCCTGCGGCACTTCGATGGCTTGCCACTGGGCGTCACCGGCGAATACCTCGGCGTACTCCTTGTGGAACATCGCCGTGTCGACCTTGGCCACGGCGTCGGCGATTTCCTGCTGGCTGGGCCAGATGTCACGCAGGTACACCGGCTGCCCGTCCTTGCCGGTGCCCAGCGGGTCACGGGTAAGGTCCAGGCGAACGCTGCCGGCCAGGGCGTAGGCCACCACCAGTGGCGGCGAGGCCAGCCAGTTGGTCTTGACCAGCGGGTGCACCCGGCCTTCGAAGTTGCGGTTGCCTGACAGTACCGAGGCGACGGTCAGGTCGGCGCTGCCGATGGCGGTCTCGATGGCTTCGTCCAGTGGACCGGAGTTGCCGATGCAGGTGGTACAGCCGTAGCCGACCAGGTCGAAACCCAGTTGGTCGAGGTAAGGAGTGAGCCCGGCGGCATTGTAATAATCGGTGACCACTTTGGAGCCGGGCGCCAGCGAGCTTTTTACCCATGGCTTGCGCTGCAGCCCTTTCTCCAGGGCCTTTTTCGCCACCAGGCCGGCCGCCATCATCACACTGGGGTTGGAGGTGTTGGTGCAGGAGGTAATTGCGGCGATTACCACGGCACCATCGCGCAGGGTATAGGTCTGGCCTTGGTGGCTGTAGTCGATCTCGCCGGCCTGGTCGGCATTGCCCACTGCCACACCACCACCGCCTTCGCTTTCCAGGCGGCCGACCTCTTTGGCCAGGGGTTTGGGCTGCAGTTCGATGAAGTGGTCGAACGCCTGGCTGACCTGGCCGAGCGCAACGCGGTCCTGGGGGCGTTTTGGCCCGGCCAGGCTAGCTTCGACTTCGCCCATGTCCAAGGCCAGGGTATCGCTGAACAGCGGTTCCTGCCCCGGCAGGCGCCACAGGCCCTGTGCCTTGCAGTACTGTTCGACCAGTTGCACCGTCTGCTGCGGTCTGCCCGAAAGGCGCAAGTAGTCCAAGGTGACCTCATCGACCGGGAAGAAGCCACAGGTCGCGCCGTATTCCGGTGCCATGTTGGCAATGGTGGCACGGTCGGCCAAGGGCAGGTCGGCCAGGCCGTCACCATAGAACTCGACGAACTTGCCGACCACGCCTTTCTTGCGCAGCATCTGTGTCACGGTCAGCACCAGGTCGGTGGCGGTGATGCCTTCGCGCAGCTTGCCGGTAAGCTTGAAGCCGATCACTTCCGGGATCAGCATCGACACCGGCTGGCCGAGCATGGCAGCTTCCGCTTCGATCCCGCCAACGCCCCAGCCGAGCACGCCCAGGCCGTTGATCATGGTGGTGTGCGAATCGGTGCCGACCAAGGTGTCGGGGAACGCATAGGTGCGCCCATCGGCCTCACGGGTCCATACCGTGCGGCCCAGGTACTCCAGGTTGACCTGGTGGCAGATGCCGGTGCCCGGCGGCACTACGCGGAAGTTGTCGAACGCGCTCTGGCCCCAGCGCAGGAAGGCATATCGTTCGCCATTACGCTGCATTTCGATGTCGACGTTTTCACCGAACGCCTGGGGGGTGGCGTAGCGGTCGACCATCACCGAGTGGTCGATCACCAGGTCCACGGGCGACAGCGGGTTGATCCGCTGCGGGTCGCCCCCGGCCTTGGCCATGGCAGCGCGCATGGCCGCCAGGTCGACTACCGCCGGTACGCCGGTGAAATCCTGCATCAATACCCGCGCTGGGCGGTATTGGATCTCGCGATCGGAACGACGGTCTTGCAGCCAGTCGGCGAGGGCGCGCAGGTCGTCGCTGCTGACCGTCTCGCCATCTTCCCAGCGCAGCAGGTTTTCCAGCAGTACCTTGAGCGACATGGGCAGGCGCTGCAGGTCGCCTAGTTGTCGTGCAGCCTCGGTAAGGCTGAAGTAATGGTAGGTCTGGTCGGCCACCTTGAGGGTCTTGAGGGTTTTCAGGCTATCGAGCGAGGGCATTGCCAACTCCTTATGCACCGGTGCCCGGCATTGGCTGGATGATGCCGGTGTCACCGCTCTGTTTCGGCCCGCACGGTACGGACCTGGCTGAAGAGTCAGGTTAGACCGGTTTGTCTGCCCTGACCCTATTCTGGACCGGCGGGGCATGTCGCAGGTTCCGATCTTCCTTTATCATCGACGCCCTGCCGGCGCCTGTGGTGCGCCAGCCGTAGTGGAGTGAGAGATGAATACCCTGTTCATGCATTGCCGGCCCGGGTTCGAGGGCGAGGTCTGCGCCGAGATCAGCGAACACGCTGCCCGCCTGGGGGTTGCCGGTTATGCCAAAGGCAAGCCGCAGAGCGCCTGCGCCGAGTTTGTCTGCGCCGAAGCCGAAGGTGCCGAACGGTTGATGGCGCAGCTGCGCTTTGCCCAACTGATCTTCCCGCGCCAGTGGGCGCGTGGCGGCTACATCGAACTGCCTGAGACCGATCGGATCAGCGTGTTGCTCGAGCATCTGGCAACACTGCCGGTGTTTGGCAGCCTGTGGCTGGAGGTGCTGGACAGCAACGACGGTAAGGAGCTGTCGACGTTCTGTCGCAAGTTCGAGGTGCCGCTGCGCAAGGCTTTGGAAAAAGCCGGCCGCTTGGTCGATAACGCCAGCCTGCCTCGCCTGTTGCTGACCTTCATCAGTGGTCGTCGGGTATTCGTTGGCGTTGCCGAGGCGAACAACAGTGCGCTGTGGCCGATGGGAATTCCGCGCTTGAAATTCCCGCGTGAAGCGCCGAGCCGCTCGACCTTGAAGCTTGAAGAGGCCTGGCACCAGTTCATTCCACGGGAGCAGTGGGAGCAGCGGCTGGGCGATGACATGACCGGGGTGGACCTTGGGGCATCGCCGGGTGGCTGGACTTACCAACTGGTGCGCCGTGGCATGCTGGTCACTGCTATCGACAATGGGCCGATGGCAGAGAGTTTGATGGACACCGGGCTGGTTCAGCACCTGATGGCCGACGGCTTCACTTGGCAGCCCAAGCAACCGGTGGACTGGATGGTCTGCGATATCGTCGAGAAGCCGGCGCGCACCACTTCGTTGATCGAGACTTGGTTGGGGGAGGGCTTGTGCCGGGAGGCGGTGGTCAACCTTAAGTTGCCGATGAAGCAGCGATATGCCGAGGTGCGTCGCTTACTGGACCGCATGGAGGCGACCTTCAAGGCGCGCAAGGTCAAGGTGTCGATTGCCTGCAAGCAGCTGTATCACGACCGCGAGGAAGTGACGTGCCATCTGCGCAGGCTGGACCTGAAACCACGAAAGTAAGCCGTTGCCGTTGCCGTTGCCGTTGCCGTTGCCGTTGCCGTTGCCGTTGCCGTTGCCGTTGCCGTTGCCTTGCTTTTGCTTTTAAGCGCGCGATAGTTCAGACGCCGCAGATTGCGACTTCAGGAGGCCGAGCGCAGGTCTTGCGAAGGGAGGTGACGGGCATGGATGCCCGTCAAGCGCTGCGGCCCATGGATGGGCCGTCAGCGCGGTCCTCCCGGGAGCAAGGCCGGAGCGAGGGAACCCCGGAGCGTAGCGTAGGGGCCGGATGATGGGAGCGGGCGGTTTTTGGTTCCTTTTTGCCAAGACAAAAAGGGACCCGCCGTAAGGGCGGAAAGGTGAGTGAGCGCCGCCACGGCAAATGGATATTCACGCTAGCTGAAAGCCAGAAGCCAGAAGCCAGAAGCCAGAAGCCAGAAGCCAGAAGCCAGAAGCCAAAGCTCATGCGGGGGGGTTCATTCATCCGGGCATATCCATTTGCTGTAGCGACGCTCACCCACCTTTCCGCCCTTACGGCGGGTCACTTTTTGGCAAACGCCCCAAAAAGTAACCAAAAAAGGCTGGCTCCTATCATCCGGCCCCTACGCTACGCTTCGGGGTTCCCTCGCTCCGGCCTTGCTCCCGGGAGGACCGCGCTGACGGCCCATCCATGGGCCGCAGCGCTTGACGGGCATCCATGCCCGTCACCTCCCTCCGCAAGACCTGCGCTCGGCCTCCTGAAGTCGCAATCTGTAGTGACTGAGCTACCGCGCGCTTAAAAGCAAAAGCAAAAGCAAAAGCAAAAGCAAAGGCAAAGGCAAAGGCAAAGGGAGAGGGAGAGGGAGAGGGAGAGGGAGAGGGAGAGGGAGAGGGAGAGGGAGAGCAAGCTGTGCTTGCGGCGCCGGGCGTGCAGGTGACTATTGGTCCGCGCCACGCTATGCGCCACAATAGCGATCATTTGCGGAGCACCCCATGACTGACTTCACCCCCGACGCCATCCTTGATGCCACCGGCCTGAACTGCCCAGAACCGGTGATGATGCTGCACACCCACGTGCGCAATCTGGCCGCCGGCGGCCTGCTCAAGGTCATCGCTACGGATCCCTCGACCCGGCGCGACATTCCCAAGTTCTGCAACTTCCTCGGCCACGAACTGCTGCAGCAGCAGGAAGAGGCCGGTACCTACCTGTACTGGATTCGCAAGAAAGCCGACTGATCCACGCTGGATCGTGCCGGGCATAGCACCTACACTGCGTTCCCCAGACAGGAGAGCGCCATGCTGATAGTTGCCGACGAGAATATCCCGCTGCTCGATGCCTTCTTCGAAGGTTTCGGCGAGATCCGCCGTTACCCTGGCAGGAGCATGGACGCCGCCAGCGTCAAAGAGGCTGATGTGCTGCTGGTGCGCTCGGTGACCAAGGTCGACCGGCAATTGCTCGAAGGCAGCAAGGTGCGCTTTGTCGGCACCTGCACCATCGGCACCGATCACCTGGACCTGGATTACTTTGCCGAAGCCGGCATCCACTGGAGCAGCGCGCCGGGCTGCAACGCCCGCGGTGTGGTCGACTACGTGCTGGGCAGCCTGCTGACCCTCGCCGACCTGGACGGTGCAGCGCTGCCCCAGCGCACCTACGGCGTGGTGGGTGCAGGGGAGGTCGGTGGCCGGCTGGTGCGCGTGTTGCACGGCATGGGCTGGAAGGTGCTGGTCTGCGACCCGTTGCGCCAGGCGGCTGAGGGGGGCGATTTCGTCAGCCTGCAAACTGTGCTCGAACAATGCGATGTGATCAGCCTGCATACCCCATTGCAGCGTGGCGGCGAGCACCCGACCTGGCACCTGCTGGGCCAAGCGCAGCTCGCACAGCTGCGCCCTGGCGCATGGCTGATCAACGCCAGCCGTGGGCCGGTGGTGGATAACGTCGCCCTCCGTGAGTTGCTGTTGGACCGTGAAGACGTGCACGCTGTGCTCGATGTATGGGAGGGCGAGCCGCAGGTCGACCTGCAACTGGCCGACCTCTGCACCCTGGCTACGCCGCACATCGCCGGCTACAGCCTGGATGGCCGCCAGCGCGGCACGGCGCAGATCTACCAGGCGTTGTGCCGCTTCCTGGGTGAGGCCGAGCGCGTGCAGTTGCAGGATCTGCTGCCCAAACCGCCACTGGCGCAGATCGAGTTCGATGGCGAAGCTGACCTTGGCTGGGCCTTGGCGACGTTGTGCCGGGCGGTGTACGACCCGCGCCGCGACGATGCCGATTTCCGTCGCAGCCTGAGCGACGATGCGGCCGAGCAGCGCGCGGCGTTCGACCTGTTGCGCAAACAGTATCCGCCACGCCGTGAAATCGAAGGGTTAGCGGTGCGGTTGCGGGGCGAGGCTCCGCAGTTGGTGCAGATGGTCAATGCCTTGGGTGCAGTGGTCGTTTGACGAGCAGGCAGAACATTCCGGGCAAATAAAAACCCGGCGCCAGCGCCGGGTTTCAAGCAATTCTTCATTCAGCCCTTGCGCACCTTCTTCACCCGGCTTTCCTCGAGGTCCTTGCAGGCCTGCTGGATCATTTGCTCGGTGATCGGTACTTCACGGCCCTGGGCATCGATGATCGATCCGCAGACCTTCGGTTGTGGGGTGTTCTGGGGCTTCTGGGTGTCGCTGCCATGCTGCAAGCTCATCTACAGTCTCCTCATCAGGTCCAATATCAAGGTAAACCTGTGCCGTGACTGGCCTGTGACAGCGGCTCTTGGAGGTCACGACAGCTACAGTCCACCAGAAAGTGCGGCAAACCTCCAGAGGCGTTTTAGAACGATGGGCTATAGCCACTGCCAGGCGGGATGAATGGTAGGCTGCTGTTTCACTGTCATTGTGGTCCATCGCCATGCCCGAACCGGTTTCTTCACGTCAGCGTCGCGCCTTGTTTCTCTGCTGGCAATTCATGCGCCCATACCGTCGCCAAGCGCTGTTGGCGTTGCTGGCTCTGGTAGTGACCGCCGGCATTACACTGTCCATGGGGCAAGGCATTCGCCTGTTGGTGGACCAGGGGTTCATGACCCGTTCGGCGCACCAGCTCAATCAGACCATCGGCCTGTTCCTGCTGTTGGTGCTGGCGTTGGCGGTAGGCACATTCAGCCGCTTCTATCTGGTTTCCTGGATCGGTGAGCGGTGCGTGGCCGATATTCGCCGCGCTGTGTTCGATCACCTGATAGGGCTGCACCCTGGCTTTTTCGAAGACAACCGCAGCTCGGAAATCCAGTCCCGGCTGACCGCGGATACCACATTGCTGCAGGCGGTCATCGGCTCATCACTGTCGATGTTCCTGCGCAACGCCCTGATGGTGATCGGCGGTGTCGTGCTGCTTTTCATCACCAACCCCAAACTCACCAGTATCGTCGTGGTGGCCCTGCCTTTGGTACTGGCGCCGATCCTGCTGTTTGGCCGGCGCGTGCGCAGCCTGTCGCGCCAGAGCCAGGATCGGGTGGCGGATGTGGGCAGCTATGTGGCCGAGACGCTGGGGCAGATCAAGACCGTGCAGGCCTACAACCACCAGGCATTAGACCGCCAGCTGTTCGCTGGAACGGTAGAGGCGGCCTTCGCCGTGGCGCGCCAGCGTATCGCGCAGCGGGCCTGGTTGATCACCCTGGTCATCGTGCTGGTGCTGGGCGCGGTGGGGGTGATGTTGTGGGTCGGCGGCATGGATGTGATCGCCGGGCGCATCTCCGCAGGCGAACTGGCAGCCTTCGTGTTCTACAGCCTGATCGTCGGTAGTGCCTTCGGTACTTTGAGCGAAGTCATCGGCGAACTACAGCGCGCCGCCGGCGCGGCCGAGCGTATCGCCGAACTGCTGGCGGCGCGTAGCAGCATTCTAGAGGCCGAGCAGCCGTTTGCGCTGCATCGCCAGCGCGCTGGTGGGCGTATCGAGCTCAAGAACCTGGTATTTGCTTACCCTTCCAGGCCATCGGTTGCCGCCATCGACAACCTGAGCCTGGTCATCGAGCCAGGCCAGACCGTGGCGCTGGTGGGGCCATCCGGCGCGGGCAAATCGACATTGTTCGACTTGCTGCTGCGCTTCTACGACCCCCAGCAGGGGGGCATCCTTCTGGATAACCAGCCAATCACCAGCCTGGCGTTGGGCGAACTACGCCGCCAGTTCGCCCTGGTAGCGCAGAACCCCTCACTGTTCCGCGGTACGGTCGAGGCCAATATCCGCTATGGGCGCCCGCAGGCGAGCCTGGCCGAGGTCGAAGCGGCGGCGCGTGGCGCACATGCCGATGAGTTCATCCGGCAACTGCCGCAGGGTTACCAGACACCGCTGGGCGAGGGTGGTATTGGCCTGTCGGGCGGGCAGCGGCAACGTCTGGCGATTGCGCGGGCGTTGCTGGTGGATGCGCCGATCCTGCTGCTCGACGAAGCCACCAGCGCCCTCGATGCGCAGAGCGAGCACTTGATCCAGCAGGCGCTGCCGAGCCTGATGGCGGGCCGCACTACGCTGGTCATCGCCCATCGCCTGGCCACGGTGCAGCATGCCGACCGCATCGCGGTCATCGACAAGGGGCGCCTGGTGGCGGTGGGCACCCACCGTGAACTGATCGAAAAGAGCCCGCTGTACGCCAGGCTGGCCTCGCTGCAGTTCAACGCAGGTTGACGCATCGAAGGCTTGTAACATTTTTGTAGCAATTGCTTGAGACTATCCCTTCAACTGTTGCGTAAGTGCTCGACCTGGCTGCTATCGATTGATGGCAGCTTTTTTTTGGCCTGCGAACGAGGACATGGATGTCTGTGGCGGCGCTGCCAGCGGCGCGTTGTTTCCTCATTCCTTGTTCCCGAGATCTGCGATGTTGCGTAAATCCCTCAGAGTACAAATTCTTACCCTGCTCGGCGGCAGCCTGGCGGCGATGCTGCTGATTGCCTTGGTGTGCTTCCAGTTTCTGTCCTCCAGCGTGCGCAGTTATGCCACGCTGGTCGATGGACCACTGCAGGCCTCGCAATCGATCGACGAAGCCAACCTGCAGTTCAAGATCCAGGTGCAGGAGTGGAAGAACGTGCTGCTGCGCGGCCGCCAGCCGGCTGATCTGGAGAAGTACTGGCAGCAGTTCCAGGCCCGTGAACAGCAGGTTCAGCAGTTGCTTGGGCAACTGATCGACAGCAGTGATCAGAAGCTCAAGGAGCCTTTGCAGCAACTGCGTGACAGCCATCGGCAATTGGGTGTGGCCTACGCGCAGGGGCGCCAGGCGTTTCTGGCCGCAGGTGGTGACCCCGTCGCCGGCGATCTGGCGGTCAAAGGTGTCGACCGTGCTGCCAGCGAGCAGATGAGCGCGTTGGTCGAGCAGTTGCGCGCCGACGCCCGTGAGCGCGCCGCCAGCATCAATGCCAGGGCCGAGCGCACGGTATGGCTGGGTATGCTGGTGATGCTCGGGTCGGCACTGCTGGTCGGTTTGCTCAGCCTGTGGCGGGTTAACCGTAGCCTGATCGAGCCGATCAGCCAGTTGATCGAGTACGTAGCGCAATTGAGCCAGGGCCGCTTTGGCGCTCGGGTCGACAGCCGTCGCGAGGATGAACTGGGGCGCCTTGCGCGGGCGGCCAATACCTTGCGTGATTTCCTTGCCGAAACCGTTGGCCGGCTCAAGGACAATGCCCAAGAGCTGGAGGGCGCCAGTGGCCAGCTGCGCAGCATCGCCGGTGACATGGCGCGCGGTACCCATGACCAGTTCCAGCGTACCGATCAGGTGGCCACGGCGATGCACGAGATGTCCGCCACTGCTCAAGAGGTTGCCCGTCACGCCGCCGAAGCCGCGCGCGCGGCCGATGAAGCCGACCACAGTGCCCAGGCTGGCGAGCGGGTAATGCAGCAGACCATCGACATCATTGGCGTGGTCAACCGGGAGATCGCAGGTACTGCGGCGGTAATCCGCGATCTTGAAACTGACAGTTCGCGCATCGGCAAGGTGCTGGAAGTGATCCGTGGTATCGCCGAGCAGACCAACCTGCTGGCGCTCAATGCGGCCATCGAAGCGGCCCGTGCGGGTGAGGCCGGGCGCGGCTTTGCGGTGGTCGCCGACGAGGTGCGCAGCCTGGCTCAGCGCACGGCGGCGTCGATCGCCGAAATCCATCAGATCATCGAGGCGGTACAGTCTGGTGCCGTGGACGCGGTCAAGGCCATCGAAAGCGGGCAGCAGCGCAGCGAGGAGGGGGCCGAGCAGGTGCAGCAGGCTGGGCAGATGCTGCAGCGCATCACCACGGCGGTTGAGGCCATCCGTGACATGAACCGGCAGATCGCCACGGCCGCTGAAGAGCAGACCAGCGTGGCCGAGGACATCTCGCGCAACCTGGTCGAGATTACCCGCATCGCCACAGCCAACCAGGAGGCAGTGCAGCACACCGAGCAGGCAGGCCAGCGCCTGCATGGGCTGTCGGGGCAGTTGGGTGAGGTCACTTCGCGGCTTACCGCGTAGTGCTTATCGCGCATGACAAAAAGCCCGCACAATGGCGGGCTTTTTGAAGGATTTGGTCGGAGAGACAGGATTCGAACCTGCGGCCTTCTCGTCCCGAACGAGACGCGCTACCTGGCTGCGCTACACTCCGATGAACGAAATCCTACTGCATGGTTTTTTCGAACGCAAGCCCTTGTTGTTAAAAGGGCTTAGGCTCAAAACAGGGCGCTCGATCAGAGCTCCTTGACGGTACGAACCTGGTCTTTGTTCAGGCGCGTACGCTTGCCATCAAGTTGCTCGAACTCGTAGAAGCCAGAGTCCTCGTCAAAGGACGGAGTGTCCACAGCCTGGATCTCACGACCGTCGTTCAGGGTGATCACGGTTGGCGAGGCGCAGCCAGCGAGGGCGCCCAGGCCCAGGGCGAGCAGAAAGGCGGGAAGGGTCCGTTTAATCATCGTGTTTCTCCAGTGCGATGGTGCTAGATGACGTTAAGACGCAAGGCGTCTGCGCAAGTTCCTTCTACAGTGCAGCATAGCGCCAATCGCTGAGTATTGACCTGGGTCTGTCAAGGTTGCCGCAGGGCAGCCTGTGATATAAATGCGGCCATCCCTTTCCCCTGCGATGAACACTCATGAAAGCCAAGGCAGATACCCCCTTCGTGGCCCTGAATATTGCCGTGCTGACGGTCAGCGACACCCGTACCTTTGAAACCGACACCTCCGGGCAGATGTTCGTCGACCGCCTGACTGCGGCGGGCCACCAGCTGGCTGAGCGTAAGCTGCTCAAGGACGACCTCTACAAGATCCGCGCCCAGGTTGCCACCTGGATCGCCGATGACCGCGTGCAGGTCGTGTTGATTACCGGTGGCACCGGCTTCACGGGGCGCGACAGTACGCCTGAGGCCGTGGCCTGCCTGCTGGACAAGCAAGTGGAAGGCTTCGGCGAGCTGTTCCGGCAGATCTCCGTTGCCGACATCGGCACGTCGACCGTTCAGTCGCGCGCCTTGGCCGGCCTGGCCAACGGCACGCTGGTGTGCTGCCTGCCGGGCTCGACCAATGCTGTGCGCACTGGCTGGGACGGTATCCTTGCCGAGCAGCTCGATGCCCGCCATCGCCCGTGCAATTTCGTTGCGCACCTGAAGCAGGCAGCGGCTTGTGAAAGCCGTGGCTGAGGCGCCGCAGGCCCGGCCATTGATGCCGGTGGAAGAAGCGCTGGAGCGCCTGCTGGCCTTGGCCGAGGCCGCGCCGATCAAGGACACCGAAACCGTCCCGCTGGCCGAGGCCGAAGGCCGGGTGCTGGCGACCGACCTGGTTGCCTCGCTCGACCTGCCGCCCTGGCCCAACAGTGCCATGGATGGCTACGCACTGCGCCTGGCCGATTGCCAAGGCCAGCCGTTGCCCGTCAGCCAGCGCATTTTTGCCGGGCACGCGCCCGAGCCGTTGCAGCCCGGCACGTGCGCGCGGATCTTCACCGGCGCCCCGCTGCCGGCCGGTGCCGACTGCGTCGAGATGCAGGAAAACACCGAGGTGCTGGAGGATGGCCGGGTGCGTTTCCTCGAACCGATCAAGCCTGAGCAGAATGTCCGTCCCCAAGGCCAGGAAACACGCCAGGGCGAACAGGTGATGGTCGCAGGAACGCGCCTGGGCCCGATCGAACTGGGGTTGGCCGCAACCTTGGGGCATGCTCAACTGCAGGTGGTGCGTCGGGTACGGGTGGCAGTGTTGTCCACCGGCGACGAGCTGGTCGAGCCAGGTTTGCCACTGGGCCCAGGGCAGATCTACAACAGCAACCGCCGCCTGCTGGTCAGTTGGTTGCAACGCCTGGGCTGTGAAGTGCGCGACATGGGCATCCTGCCTGATGACCTGGTGCGGACTCGCCAGTGCCTGGCCAGCCTGGGTGATGTCGACCTGATCCTGTCCACCGGGGGAGTTTCCGTGGGCGAGGCCGATTACCTGGGCGCGGCGCTGCGTGAGGCGGGCGAGCTGGCCTTGTGGAAGCTGGCGATCAAGCCAGGCAAGCCGCTGACATTCGGGCATTATCAAGGTGTGCCGGTGATCGGCCTGCCAGGCAACCCTGCGTCGACGCTGGTGACCTTCGGCCTGCTCACGCGCCCTTACTTGCTGCGCCGCCAAGGGGTTACCGAAGTCACTCCGCTACGTTTCGACGTGCCTGCGGGTTTCGATTGGCCCAAGGCCGGAACCCGTCGCGAATACCTGCGGGCGCGGATCGACAACGGCCGGGTGCGCATCTACAAGAACCAGAGCTCAGGCGTGTTGCGCAGCGCCGCCTGGGCTGAGGGCTTGGTGGAGGTGCGCGAAGGCAGCACGCCGCAGCAGGGTGACAGCGTACCGTTCATACCGTTGAGCGAACTACTTGGTTGATCGCCCTAGCCACGGGTCTATAGGTTGCGGGGCGGTGGCAGGCGCTGACTGGGTCAGGCGCATGTGCACGTTCTCCAGTTGCTGCGCCGCCACGCTCCAGTCATGACGATGCCGGGCAAACTGGCGGCCGGCCTCGCTCAGTTGGCACATGCGCCAGGGTTGGTTGAGCAGTTGGGTAATCAGCAGTGCCAACTGGTCACCGTCATCGCTGCCCAGGTAATGCTCGCCGTTGTTCACGGCAAGGCCTGAAACGCCCTTGCTGGTGGTGATCACCGGCAGCCCGGCAGCCATGGCTTCGAGAATCTTGACTTTGGAGCCGCCGGCGTATCGCAGAGGGGCGAAGAACAGCGCCGAGCGCCGCTGCAGTTCGCGAAGGTCAGGGCGATAACCCAGCCATTCGATGCGGGGATCGTTCCAGTGCAGCTTCCATGAGGCCGGCATGGCATGCCCGGCTATGGCCAGGCGCACCGCAGGGTTGCTCATCCACACCTGCGGCAGGATTTCTTCCAGCGCCCATTCGATGGCCTCAAGGTTCGCACCGTATTCGAAGTTGCCGACGAACAGCAGTCGCTGACTGTGCAGTGCGGGACATACCTGTTGGTAATACTCGCAATCCACACCGTTGACCACTACGTTCACTGGGCGCCCGCTGATCTGGCTTATCAGTTCGGCGTCATGGGTGCTCACCGCAACCACTTCGGTGGGCTGGCAGAGTACGCGTTGCTCCCAGCGACGATAGCGCCAACGGTCGAACGCATTGAGCGGGCGCAGCCAAAGTGGCAGGCGATCATGGCAGGCGGCGCCCATCACCGATTCGAGTGTGTGTTCGCTGAGCATGTAGGGCAGGCCGCGGGCCTGCAGGGCTTTTTCGAAGGGTTGGAAGCCGTAGCTGTGCTCGATCTGGATGACATCCCAGGGCTCGTCCAGCAACTGCTCGAAGCGGTGGCGCAGGCAGGGCGCCAAGCCATTGATGATTGCCCGCATGGGGTAGTCGATGATCGGTGAGGCCAGCAGGTTAAGCGGGCTGTGCAGCGCCCGGCGGGGTAGCACGATCAGCCGCTCGACCAGTGGCTCCAGCGCTTCGCGGGTGGCATCGTTCAGCGGGACTTTCGACTGCACCAGCAAGGTGATCCGGTGCCCGTGCTGCGCAAGGGCGCGCAGCAGGTGGTATTGCCGGGTCTTGCTGCCGCTGGTGGTTGGCCAGGGTAGGTAGGGCAGCGTCCAGAGTATGCGCATGAACCACAATCCTCGCTAAAGGCTGCAGACAAAAAACGCGCCCGTGGGCAGTCAGCCGATGGCTGCAACCGGGACGCGTCCATACATTTGAGTAAAGCCCACGCTATCGTCTTCGCCCAGGTACTCGCTTGTGTCGATCATGCAGGGGATGAGAACGCTCATTTCACAGTCTCGACTCGGGCGCTGCACGTAGCGCTAATGGGCAGCTTGCGAACTGCCAAGGCTCTGGCGGCAAAAAGTCAAAAAACCGACTTTTTATTGTGCCTTATCGGTTTTGGCCAAATATTTGTCGATCATGCGCCTGATGGCTGAAGCTTTCAATGCTGTTGATGTGGGCCTGACCGGTTTTTGTTCACATGGGTGTCTGGCGTTGGCGCATGATCAGCCGGTGCATGCAGCAATCTGCCTGCGCCTGTGGTCGAGATCTGCAATGAGCGGTCCCTTGGGAGAAGCGTGATGGGTAAGGCAATGGTGATCCTGCACGGCAAGCAGGCGATGAACGAAGATGTGCGCAAGGCCGTCCTCGCCCAGCGTGAGCGGGGCTGGACGCTGGATGTGCGGGTGACCTGGGAAGCAGGTGATGCCCAGCGGCTGGTTGCCGAGGCGCTGGCGGCTGGCTACACCCATGTGGTCGCAGGAGGCGGCGACGGTACTTTGCGCGATGTGGCCGAAGCCATGGGGCAGGCAAATACTCAGGCCAGCCTGGCATTGCTGCCTTTGGGTACCGCCAATGATTTCGCCAAAGCCGCTGGTGTGTCATTGCAGCCGGCTGAGGCGCTGGCGCTGCTGGATATGCCGGCACGGCCAATCGACTTGGGCAAGGTTGGCGACCAGATGTTTCTGAACATGGCCACGGGCGGGTTTGGCAGTCAGGTCACGGCAAACACCTCCGAGGACCTCAAAAAAGTGTTGGGCGCAGCGGCCTACCTGTTCACCGGGCTGTCGCGCTTCAGTGAGTTGCAGGCCGCGTCGGTGGAGCTGAAAGGCCCGGACTTCCACTGGCAGGGTGACTTGCTGGCGCTGGGCATCGGCAATGGCCGCCAGGCAGGTGGCGGTCAGGTATTGTGCGCCGATGCCCTGGTGGATGACGGCCTGCTCGACATCGCTATCCTGCCGGCACCGCAAGAAGTGGTGGGGGCGCTGCGTGAGCTGCTGGCCGGCGAAGGGCTGTTCGTTCGTGCGCGCTTGCCCTGGGTAGAGATCAAGAGCTCCCAAGGCCTGGACATCAACCTCGATGGTGAGCCGTTACAGGCTGACAGCCTGCGCTTCGAGGCCCTGCCTGCGGCGCTGCGCCTGCATCTGCCGCCAAACTCGCCGCTGCTCAGTCATCCAGGCTGATGATTTTCTCGCGCACGGCAAACAGTACCAGCCCGGCGACATCGTAGATCTGCAGGCGTTTCATGATCTGCGAGCGATGGGTTTCCACCGTTTTGATCGAAAGGGCAAGCCCGGCAGCGATTTCGCGAGTGGATTTGCCCCGTACGATCAGGCGCAGGATTTCCAGTTGCCGTGCAGTGAGGTTATGGCGGTCGATGTTTGGCTGCTTGCCCTGCTGCGCACGCATCAGCGCCTGGTTGATCACCGTGTGGGCGATGGCCGGGCTGAGGTAGCGCTCGCCACTGCGTAGTGCGGCCAGTGCCTGCTCCAGCTCCTTTGCGGTGGCGTCTTTGAGCAGGTAGCCGTGGGCGCCGCTTTCCAGGGCGCGCATGATCAGGTCCGGGTCGGTGTGCATGGACAGGATCAGTACTTTGCAGGTGCTGCCAGAGGCGCGCAGCAGGGTGAGGGCATCGAGGCCGCTGGTCGAGCGCATGGAAATGTCGAGCAGCACGATGTCGGGCGCCAGTTGCTGGGCTTGCTCGAGCAGTTGGCCGCCATCGTCGGCTTCGCCGACCACGGTGTAGCCGGGTATGTCAGACACCAGGGCACGGACCCCGGCTCGAATCAGCGAATGGTCATCGACCAGCAGCAGTCTACAGGTCATCGGATAGCAGGTGTCCTGGCGCGTTCATGGGTGCGTGGTGGCCATGGGAACAAGACCTCGATCCGGGTGCCGAGGCCAAGCTGGCTGGTAATTTTCAGTGTGCCCTGGAGCGCTGTGGCACGCTCCTGCATGCCAGCCATGCCGCGCTGGCCTGCCTCAGCCGGATTGGCGGCGGGGATGAAGCCTTGGCCATCGTCCTCTATCGACAAGCTCAGGCCGGTGGGGCTGCGCTGCAGGCGGATGGTCAGGTTGCGCGCCTTGGCATGGCGCAATATGTTGGTGACCGCCTCTTGCGCGATGCGAAAAGCAGCCATGGTCACCTCCTCGCAAATGCCACCCAGCCTTTGATGGCATTCCAGGCTCCAATGCATGTCGGTGCTGCCTAGCGTGCGCACCAGATGGGCACGCAGGCTGGCTTCCAGGCCAAGGCTGACCAACTGCCGGGGATTGAGGATGGCAGAGACGTCACGCACCTTGCTCAGGGTGTCATCGAGTGTGCTGTGCAGGGCGCCGCATTGCGTCTGCAAATCGCTTGGCAGCCGCCGCTGCAACCACTCCAGCTGCAATTTGGCAGCGGTCAGCAGTTGGCCGATGTCGTCATGCAGTTCGCGGCTAAGGTGCTGGCGTTCGCTTTCCTGGACTTTGAGCATGCGATCGGCCAGTTCTGCCGGGCGCAAGCTGATAGACCTGGCACCCTGGCTCAGGTGCCAGCCGACCCCGAACATTGCTATCAGCTGCAACAGCATCAGGCTGGCCGGTATGGCATGGCCGCCGGTGAACAGCAGCAGGTTGGCAAACAGCGACGCCACGCACAGCAATGCAGTCGCCCAGCGCAGCACAGTGGCGAGGGAGCGGCAACGCAGAGCATTCTTCAAGCGTGGGAGCATAGAGGGGAAGCCACTGTAACCTTGCTGATGGAGGCCTTGCGCATGTCTTGCCGCAGGCTTTGGCGTGGTGCTTTCAATATTTGCCAAGTGCGCGTTGAGGCGATCCATATACGGGTGACCGGTATTTGTTAGTGCGCATGGTATCACTTCAGGCCGGTTTGGTCGCGAGCGGGGAATGCTTTGAAACCTCAAGGTTTGCGGGGCGATCAGGGGGGAGCGATGCCTGATTTGAGCAGCAAATAGCCACCATCGATTGGCCTGCTCGGTTCAACTTGCGCGAATCCCGGTAGAACAGGGTGTGGCAACTTTCAGCCCTTCACAAGTTGGATCCTGATTCGGTAAAGCACCGTCGCCTTAGTTGCAAACCGTCAATGACTGCTAGTGCGTTTACCTGCGCAAGTTGGGCGACTGGCCATGGGGCCGGCCTGGTGCGTGTCAGCACATTCGCTACGGGTTTCCTGTCAAGGCGCACACGTTTGCGGCAATGGCTGGCCCAGTGCGTTTGCCAGTTCGGCAAGCAAGTTGGTTTGTTCACTGGCATCAAGGGCGAGCCGCCCGGTGTGCGCATCGACAAGCTCCAGTTGCCAGGCCAGCAGGGTCAGGCAGGCCGCCAATGCAGGCAAAGCATGATTGTGCAGGTGCAACTGCCTGCAGGCTGGAGCGAGCAGTTGCTGCAAGGCAGAGGCGTATTGGGCGACTTCAAGCAGCCCCAGGCCGCTGGCGCGCCGGGCAAGAGTATCGAGGGTGTTGATGAGGCAATGGCAGGCGTCGGGGTCATTGGCGATCAGTTCCAGGTGCTGAAGGCACTCCTGGGACTGGGTCAGCAACACTTGCGCATCCAGCAGAAAGTCCTGCAGGGCGCTGCTGTCGAAAGCTGAACTGTCCATCATGAGGCCCCGGGCCGCAGCGCGGGAGCGGGTGATGGCCAAGCCGTGTCGTTCGCTAGCAAAAGCCTGACTCCATTCATGCAGTGAGAATGGCGTCACATTAATGGCTAAAGGATAGCGCGAACATCAGGTTGCACCCGGTTGACGCTAAGGGTTTCCCTGATATTGCTCTAGGGGGGCGACAGCTGCTCCAGGCAATGGGCCCAAGGCTGACTGGCTGCAGTAAAGCATGATGTTAATGTGATATCAATTGGCCCGCGAAGCATTTTCGCTCAAGGGTCAAGCTGCGTACGCAACCGCCGATATAGGGTGGATGAACTCACATTATTCCGACTTGAGCCTGGGGGTTTTCCAATGGCTGGCATTCTCGACACGGTAGACCAACGAACGCAACTGGTGGGTGAGAACCGCCTGGAAATCCTGATGTTCCGCCTGGCCGGGCGCCAGTTGTTCGCCATCAACGTGTTCAAGGTGCAGGAAGTGCTGCAATTGCCCAAGTTGACCTTGATGCCGCAGCGCCACGCGTTTGTCTGTGGCGTGGTCAACCTGCGTGGGCAGACCTTGCCGGTCATCGACCTGTCCCAGGCAATCGGCATGCGCCCGCTGCAGCCGGGGCCAGACAGCACCATCATCGTCACCGAGTACAACCGCTCGGTCCAGGCGTTCCTGGTGGGTGGGGTCGATCGCATCGTCAATATGAACTGGGAGGCCATCATGCCACCGCCTTCCAGTGCCGGCCGTCAGCATTACCTGACGGCAATCACCAAGGTGGACGAACAGCTGGTGGAGGTCATTGACGTCGAGAAGGTGCTGGCCGAGATCGTGCCTTACAACGCGAAGGTCTCCAACGACAAGCTCGCTGACCCGATATTGGCTCGCGCCCGTGGCCGCGAAGTGCTACTGGTGGATGATTCCAGCGTGGCGCTGGCGCAGCTGCGTGACACCCTTTCGCAACTGGGGATGAAACTGCATGTTGCCAGCGACGGCCTGAAGGCCTTGCGCATGCTCAAGGGCTGGGCCGATGCAGGCGAAGATGTGTGCGAAAAACTGCTGATGGTGTTCACTGACGCGGAAATGCCTGAAATGGACGGTTATCGGCTGACCACCGAAATCCGCAGTGATGCGCGCCTACGCAAGCTGTACGTGGTGTTGCACACCTCGCTGTCAGGCAGCTTCAACGAATCCATGGTCAAGAAAGTCGGCTGCGACAATTTCCTTTCCAAGTTCCAGCCTGATCGTTTGGTCGAAGTGGTCAAGCAGCGTTTGCTACTGGATTCGACCACTGCGTGATCCTTGCGGCTGCCGGGTATAATCTGGCATTTGGCATGGCACGAGGCAGGCAGGGATGTTTCTGAGCGAGCTGTATCGGTATCCGGTGAAGTCCGGGCAGGCGCAATGTCTGCAGTCTTCACTGGTCGATAATCTGGGTTTGTCGGGTGACCGGCGCTGGCTGGTGGTCGAGCAAGACAACGGACGCTTTCTCACCCAGCGCGCCTGGCCGCAGCTCGGCCAGCTCAAGGCTGGCGAAGGGGCGGCAGGTACGCTGCTGCTGGAGGCCCCGGGCCTGCCAGCTCTGCAGGTGGCGGTGCCGCCTGCAGATGACGGCCTGCGCGGTGTGACCATCTGGCGTGACACGTTGCGTGTGCCGGATGCCGGCGATGAGGCCGCAGCCTGGCTATCGCAATTGCTCGGCAAGCCAGTGCGACTGGTCCACTGCCCCGAGCATCGGGCGCGCTACCTGCCCAGCGGTTATGGCTTGAACAGCGACAGGGCGGCTTTCCCCGATGGTTTCCCGTTATTGCTGATTGGCCAGGGGTCGCTGCAGGAGTTGAACCGGCGCATTGGCCGGCCCATGGAGATGCTGCGTTTTCGACCGAACCTGGTGGTGCAGGGTGCAGAGCCGTTTGCCGAAGATGGCTGGAAGCGCATTCGTATTGGCGGGCTTGAGTTTCGCGTGCTCAAGCCGAGCGTGCGGTGCATCTTCACCACGCTGGACCCTGAAACCGGAGAGCGCAGCCCGGACCGGGAGCCGTTGGCCACGCTCAAGACCTTTCGCGAGCGCGAAGGTGACATCCTGTTCGGGCAGAACCTGGCGGTGGATGGCCGTGGTCGGCTTGAGGTGGGGATGGAAGTCGAAGTGCTGGAGTAGTGGTAGCAAGTACCTGCCTCTTCGCGAGCTGGCCCGCGAAGAGGCGGCATTGCTTCACATGTCGTCGAAATACCGCTCGTGCCAATCTACCAACGGCTGGGGTGCATTGAGCTTCTGCCCGTAGATCACCGAGTAAGACAGCACGTTCTGTACATACTGACGCGTCTCGTCGAACGGAATCGACTCCACCCACACGTCAAAGCTCAGGTGCTTGGCACCTTTGAGCCATTGGCGCACGCGCCCGGGGCCGGCGTTGTACGCCGCCGACGCCAGCACCCGATTGCCGTTGAACTGGCCGTGTACCTGACTCAGATAGGCTGCGCCCAGCCGAATGTTCGTGTCCGGGTTGAGCACCTGGCGCGGTGACGCCAGCGGAATGCTGAACTTGCGCGCGGTTTCCTTGGCTGTGGCCGGCATCAACTGCATGAGGCCGCTGGCACCTACACTGGAGCGCGCATCCTCCATGAAGGCACTTTCCTGGCGTGTGATTGCGAACACCCAGCTTGAGTGCAACCCGCGCACCTTGGCTTCACGCACCAGCGTGTCGCGGTGGGCCATCGGGAAGCGGATATCGAGGTCGTCCCAGTACTTGGCCAGGCTGATGGTGCGAATGGCCGGGAAATACCAGCGCAGGTCATAGGCCAGGCGCGCCTGGGCAACCATTTCGTCGCGGCTGAAGTGTCGGCTGACGTGATACCACTCGCGGCGACCGTCGACGATCTGGCCGCGGGCATGGAATTCCAGGGCACGCTGGATTCCCGGAGTGTTACGCACCTTGCTGACCAGTTGCGGGCTCAGCACCAGTGGCCGGTTGTTGAGCTGGTAGGGCGTTTGCGCCCGGTCGGCGGCGAGAAAGCCATAGAAGTCCCGTTCGCGTGCCACGTTCCTGTACAGCAGAAGGCTTTGCGGGTTGTTTGGCTGGGCCAGTTCCAGGCTGCGTGCTTGCCAGTATTGCCAGCGGCTGGTACTGGCCAGGTCCTGCGGCAGGCGCTTGGTCAGTTCGTAGGCATCTTCCCAGCGGCCCAGGCGCAGCAGCAGGCGCAGACGCCATTCGCTGACCGTATTGTCCCGCAACTGCGGGTCGTAGCGCGTCATCAGGTCAAGGGCACGCGGGTCGTAGCGGCGTGCCAGTGTCAAACCGATTTCGCGAGCGATCGCGACTTTTTCGTCCGAGGAAAAGTGCATGCGCTGTGCATAGTCGTCGAGCAGCGCCATGGCACGCTGCGGGTCCTGGCGAGCCAGGCGGCGCAGGCCCAGGCTGACGACATCGGACATGGCCTCGTTGACCGGTGTGAAGCGCGATGGCTGGTTGAGCAGTTCGGGCTTTTGCGCCACATCGATTAACAGGCGGCCTTGCGGGCCAAGCGTGGTCAGCGATTTGACCAGGCTGTTGGCCAGGGAGTAGTTACGCGCCTGGGCTGCCAGTTTGGCGCGGTTCCAGCGCTTGGCCTCGGTCAGCTGACCTTCGGCGGCCCACATGCCGAACAGGGTGTCGCAGGCGGCCGGTTGCGACTTGCCCACGTTCCACAGCTTTTCGGCGCTGGCATAACCTTCGGCGCGCAGGCCATGGCTCAGCTGGTACTGGCCGTTGAGGCAGTCCAGTTCGGTGAAGTTGAGCTTGGGGTCATAGTATTTGACGAAGGTGTTCCACTCGCCGCGTTCGGCCAGCCAGCGCAACCAGCGCAGTTTCATCCAGTTGGCCTGGGGAAGGTCGCCATGTTTGGCCAGGAACGCTTCTATTTCCTGGTTGCTGGCGCTTTTCAGCCGAGCGGTCAGTTCGTCGTAGGCCAGGTAGGGCGTCAGCGGGTAGTCGCGCAGGGCCTGGGCATAGCGCAGGTACGGGCCCTTGTCGCCCTTGGCCAATGCACGCTTGGCCTCGTCGTAGTACTGACGTTGCTGGGAGAGGTCGATGGCCTGTGCCGCGCTGGCGGTGGCGGCGGTAAGCAGCAGGCAGGAAGCAATCTGTAACAGGCGGCTGCGCATGATACGTCCGGGCAGTTGAACCATGGGAAAGTGACGGCGGAGCCAGCACTGTTGGAAGCTATTGTTCTAGCTTAGCTGTTTGCCGGCAGCGGGTGAAAGCGCTGTGCTTGTATCAAGGCATTAAGTTCGACCGGATGTCGCAATGCCCTGGCAGCGCGGTCAACTTAATGCCGGAACGGGCCAACTCAGGTAGAATGCGCGCCCGCTTTCTGGAGACGAACATGACCCTGCTCAAATTCAGCGATGTGTCCCTCGCATTCGGCGCGATGCCGCTGCTGGACAAAGTGTCCTGGCAGATCGCCCGTGGCGAGCGGGTGTGCATCATCGGCCGTAACGGCACCGGCAAGTCGAGCATGCTGCGCCTGGTCAAGGGCGAGCAGAAGGGCGACGACGGAGAGATCTGGCGCGCACCTGGCCTGAAGATCGGCGAACTGCCGCAAGAACTGCCAGTGGCTGACGAGCGGACAGTGTTCGACGTGGTGGCCGCAGGCCTGGATGGCGTTGGCGAACTGCTTGCCCAATTCCACCACCTGAGCCAGAACATCCAGGGCGACGATGACCTGGAAAAACTCATGCATGTTCAGCACGAGCTCGAAGCCCGTGACGGCTGGCGCCTGCAGCAGGTGGTGGAGAGCACCTTGAGCCGCCTGCAACTGCCTGCCGACAAAACCCTGGCCGAGCTGTCCGGTGGCTGGCGCCGCCGCGTGCTGCTGGCGCAGGCGCTGGTGTCAGAACCCGATCTGCTGCTGCTCGACGAGCCGACCAACCACCTGGACATCGGTGCCATCGCCTGGCTCGAAGAGGCCCTGCGCGGTTTCAACGGGGCGGTGCTGTTCATTACCCACGACCGTTCCTTCCTGCAGAACCTGGCAACCCGCATCCTTGAACTGGATCGCGGCGGGCTGATCGACTGGAACGGTGACTACGCCAGTTTCCTGGTGCACAAGGAAGCGGCGCTGGCCGCCGAAGAGACGGCCAACGCGCTGTTTGACAAGCGTCTTGCCCAGGAAGAAGTGTGGATTCGCCAGGGCATCAAGGCCCGCCGTACCCGTAACGAAGGCCGCGTGCGCGCACTCAAGGCCTTGCGTGTCGAGCGCAGCGAGCGGCGGGATCGCCAGGGCAAGGCGAACATCCAGATCGAGGCCGCCGAGAAATCCGGCAAGCAGGTGATGGTGCTGGAGAATGTCAGCTTCCACCACGCTGGAGGGCCGATGCTGGTCAAGGACTTCTCCATGGTCCTGCAGCGCCAGGACCGCATCGGCCTGCTGGGCGCCAACGGTACCGGCAAGACCACGCTGCTCAAGCTGATGCTCGGTGACCTGGAGCCTACCTCGGGCAAGGTCGAGCGCGGCACCAAACTGGAAGTCGCCTATTTCGATCAGATGCGCCACCAGCTCGATCTGGAAAAAACCGTGATCGACAACCTGGCCGAGGGCCGCGATTTCATTGAAATCGACGGCCAGAACCGTCACGTGCTCAGCTACCTGGGCGATTTCCTGTTCAGCCCCCAGCGTGCGCGCACGCCGGTCAAGGCGTTGTCGGGCGGTGAGCGGGCGCGCCTGCTGCTGGCCAAGCTGTTCAGCAAACCGGCCAACCTGCTGGTGCTGGACGAACCGACCAACGACCTGGACGTCGAAACCCTCGAGCTGCTTGAAGAGGTGCTGTGCAATTACAAGGGCACCGTGCTGATGGTCAGCCACGACCGGGCCTTCCTCGACAACGTTGTCACCAGCACGCTGGTGTTCGAGGGCGAGGGCAAGGTGCGTGAATATGTTGGCGGCTACGAGGACTGGATCCGCCAGGGCGGTTCGCCGAAGCTGTTGGGCGTGACCGAGAGCAAGGGTGGCAAATCCGAGCTCAACAGTGCGGTGGTGGAGAAGCAGGACGAGCAGGTGGCGCCGGCGCCAGCCGCAGCCGCAGCGGATGCCTCGAAGAAGAAGCTCAGCTACAAACTGCAGCGCGAGCTGGAGATGCTGCCTGGGCAGATCGATGCGGTCGAGCAGCGTATGGCGGCGGCCCAGGAAGAGGTCAACGCGCCGGGCTTCTATCAGCGGCCGATCGAAGAGACCTCGGCGGTGCTGGCCAAGCTGGAGCAGATGCAGGGCGAGCTGGATGCCTTGGTAGAGCGCTGGGCCGAGCTGGAAGGCTAAGTCAGTCCTGGCCTCATCGCCGGCAAGCCGGCTCCCCCAGGATCTCTGTGGGAGCCGACTTGCCGGCGACGAGGCCGGGCAGCCTGGATCATTCCTTCTTCTGCAACCGCACCGCCAGTACATCGCACGGCGCGCCATGCAACACGTCATTGGCCGTTGAACCCAGCAGCAACGCCAGGCCATGGCGGCCATGGCTGCCAACCACGATCAGGTCGCAGTTCTGCTCCTTGGCCAGCTGATGAATTTCTTGGCGCGGTTGGCCATAGGTCAGGTGAGAATCACCGCGGTTGATCTCGGGGTATTTGTTGAACAGGCGTTCCATGCGCTCCTTGGCCTGGTCGAACTGTTGCTGTTGCAGCTGCGACAGGTCCATTGGCACGTCACCGCCAAAGGCCATGGCCATGGGTTCGACGATATGCACCAGCGAGACCTTGGCGCCTGTGGGCTCGGCGAGCTTCATGGCTCGCTTGATCACCGGGTCGCACTCTTCGGTGAGGTCGACGGCGACCAGAAGATGTTCGTAAGGCATGAGCTGTACTCCTGACAATCGCGATAGTAGAAGTATGGTCGCTTCGGGCGGGTCTTGCGTGAAACCGAGTAACCCGCTCATTTGCAACGCTTTATGGGATCTACAGATATGACGGTATTGCTGGTGGTGTCAATCCTTGCGCTGATTCTCAGCCCGTTTGCCTGGCTGCGCCAGTCGCGCAAGCAAGGCGAGCAGATGAACCTGCGCCTGGAGGCGCGGCGCATGGGGCTGGCCATGCAACTGGCACCGCAGCAGTGGCCGCACTGGCTGGAAAAAGAGCCGCCCAGCCCCTGCCCGCAGTATCACCGGGCGCGCCGGCGTGGGCGTGAAGACAGCTGGTGCTACTGGCAGGTCAGCCCTGGTGTGTGGTGGAACCAATGGCGTGAAGTGTGTGAGGAACCGCGCCTGAATGATGTTTTCTCACGGCTGCCGGGGACTGTTTACAAGGTCGAAGCCGACAAGCGCATGCTCGCGCTGTACTGGAGCGAGCGGGGTGACAAATCTGTGTTGCAGGATATTGCCTACGCCTTCGAAACCCTCGCCTGACATCGTTTCAACGACAAAGCGGCAACCTGGCAGGACCCCATCAGGGGCAGATGCCAAGTTGCCGCTTTGTCGTTTCTGCAGAGCAGAAAAGGCCAGGCAGGCCGGGAAATTCTTGAAGCCAGTCGCAGTGTAGCCAACCTGCAGCGGTGTGCATCGGAAAATGCTGCGGTGTACTTCTTGTGGTCAATCGCTGACATGAATGATCAGCAATCACTGTCATCATGATTTATACCCAGACGCTAGAAAATGACCGGAAAGTCGCGTTTCCACCATGCCTGTGAGCATTTGACAACGCCGACCTTTTCGGAGAATGTGTGCATACCCAAATCAAACGGGCGTATGAATTGAGCGTTTGTATGTCACAGCGCTCATCCAGAATCCCGACTAGCGCGCTGACGGGTGTGCCTGGGCAAGAGCAGCGAAGCGCTGCTTTTCCACCAGCGATCGGCGTGTACAGTTCAGCTTCCATATCGTGGAGATCAGTTGATGATTTACGAAGGTAAAGCCATCACGGTTAAGGCTCTTGAAAGCGGCATCGTCGAACTGAAGTTCGACCTCAAGGGTGAGTCCGTCAACAAGTTCAATCGCCTGACCCTGGACGAGCTGCGCCAGGCCGTCGATGCCATAAAGGCCGACGCCTCGGTGAAGGGCGTGATCGTCAGCAGTGGCAAGGACGTGTTCATCGTCGGCGCCGACATCACCGAGTTCGTCGACAACTTCAAGCTGCCCGAGGCCGAACTGGTTGCCGGCAATCTGGAAGCCAACCGCATCTTCAACGCGTTCGAAGACCTTGACGTGCCGACCGTTGCCGCGATCAACGGCATCGCCCTGGGCGGCGGCCTGGAAATGTGCCTGGCGGCCGACTATCGGGTCATGTCCACCTCTGCCAAGATCGGCCTGCCGGAAGTCAAGCTGGGTATCTACCCAGGCTTCGGCGGTACCGTGCGCCTGCCGCGTCTGATCGGCTCGGACAACGCCATCGAGTGGATTGCCGCCGGCAAGGAAAACCGCGCTGAAGACGCCCTGAAAGTCGGTGCGGTCGACGCCGTCGTCGTCCCTGAACTGCTGCAGGCCGGTGCCCTCGACCTGGTCAAGCGCGCCATCAGCGGTGAGCTGGACTACAAGGCCAAGCGCCAGCCCAAGCTGGAAAAGCTCAAGCTCAATGCCATCGAGCAGATGATGGCCTTCGAGACTGCCAAGGGCTTCGTCGCTGGTCAGGCCGGCCCGAACTATCCGGCGCCGGTCGAAGCCATCAAGTCGATCCAGAAGGCCGCCAATTTCGGTCGCGACAAGGCGCTGGAAGTCGAGGCAGCAGGCTTTGCCAAGCTGGCCAAGACTTCGGTTGCCCAAAGCCTGATCGGCCTGTTCCTGAATGATCAGGAGCTCAAGCGCAAAGCCAAGGCCCATGACGAAATCGCTCACGATGTGAAGCAGGCTGCCGTGCTCGGCGCCGGCATCATGGGTGGCGGCATCGCTTACCAGTCGGCGGTCAAGGGCACCCCGATCCTGATGAAGGACATCCGCGAGGAAGCCATCCAGCTGGGCCTGAACGAGGCGTCCAAGCTGCTCGGCAACCGCGTCGAAAAAGGCCGCCTGACTCCGGCGAAGATGGCCGAGGCACTCAATGCCATTCGCCCGACACTGTCCTACGGTGATTTCGCCAACGTCGACATCGTCGTCGAAGCCGTGGTCGAGAGCCCGAAGGTCAAGCAGGCAGTGCTGGCTGAAGTGGAAGGCCAGGTGAAAGAGGATGCGATCCTTGCGTCCAACACCTCGACCATCTCCATCAACCTGCTGGCCAAGGCGCTCAAGCGCCCCGAGAACTTCGTCGGCATGCACTTCTTCAACCCGGTGCACATGATGCCGCTGGTCGAAGTCATCCGTGGCGAGAAGTCCAGTGAAGTGGCGGTCGCCACCACCGTGGCCTACGCCAAGAAGATGGGCAAGAACCCGATCGTGGTCAACGATTGCCCGGGCTTCTTGGTCAACCGCGTGCTGTTCCCGTACTTCGGCGGCTTCGCCAAGCTGGTCAGCGCTGGTGTCGACTTCGTGCGCATCGACAAGGTCATGGAGAAGTTCGGCTGGCCGATGGGCCCGGCCTACCTGATGGACGTGGTCGGCATCGACACCGGCCACCACGGCCGCGATGTGATGGCCGAAGGCTTCCCGGACCGCATGAAGGACGAGCGCCGCTCGGCCGTCGACGCCCTGTATGAGGCCAATCGCCTGGGCCAGAAGAACGGCAAGGGTTTCTATGCTTACGAAACCGACAAGCGTGGCAAGCCGAAGAAGGTCTTCGACGCCACCGTGCTCGATGTGCTCAAGCCGATCGTCTTCGAGCAGCGTGAAGTCACCGACGAAGACATCATCAACTGGATGATGGTCCCGCTGTGCCTGGAGACCGTGCGCTGCCTGGAAGACGGCATCGTCGAAACCGCTGCCGAAGCGGACATGGGCCTGGTATACGGCATTGGTTTCCCTCCGTTCCGTGGTGGTGCGCTGCGTTACATCGATTCGATCGGTGTGGCCGAATTCGTTGCCCTGGCTGATCAGTACGCCGATCTGGGGCCGCTGTACCACCCGACCGCGAAGCTGCGCGAAATGGCCAAGAACGGCCAGCGCTTCTTCAGCTGAGCAGCCAACGCCTTTGAGAGAGTAGAGCGAGATTATTGATATGAGCCTCAATCCAAGAGACGTGGTGATTGTCGACTTCGGTCGCACCCCGATGGGCCGCTCCAAGGGTGGCATGCACCGCAACACCCGTGCTGAAGACATGTCTGCGCACCTGATCAGCAAGCTGCTGGAGCGCAACGGCAAGGTCGACCCCAAAGAAGTCGAGGACGTGGTCTGGGGCTGCGTCAACCAGACCCTGGAGCAGGGCTGGAACATCGCCCGCATGGCGTCGCTGATGACCCAGATCCCGCACACCTCGGCCGCCCAGACCGTCAGCCGCCTGTGCGGCTCGTCGATGAGCGCGCTGCACACCGCCGCCCAGGCGATCATGACCGGCAACGGCGACGTGTTCGTGGTCGGTGGTGTCGAGCACATGGGGCACGTCAGCATGATGCATGGCGTGGACCCCAACCCGCACCTGTCCTTGCACGCTGCCAAGGCTTCCGGGATGATGGGCCTGACTGCCGAGATGCTCGGCAAGATGCACGGCATCACCCGTGAGCAACAGGACCTGTTCGGCCTGCGTTCGCACCAGCTCGCACACAAGGCGACGGTCGAAGGCAAGTTCAAGGACGAGATCATCCCGATGCAGGGCTATGACGAGAACGGTTTCCTGAAGGTCTTCGACTTCGACGAGACCATTCGCCCGGAAACCACCCTTGAAGGCCTGGCATCGCTCAAGCCTGCGTTCAACCCCAAAGGTGGTACGGTCACAGCCGGTACTTCGTCGCAGATTACCGATGGCGCTTCGTGCATGATCGTCATGTCTGGCCAGCGTGCGATGGACCTCGGTATCCAGCCGTTGGCGGTGATCCGCTCCATGGCAGTGGCTGGCGTGGACCCGGCAATCATGGGCTACGGCCCTGTGCCGTCGACCCAGAAAGCCCTGAAGCGTGCCGGGCTGACCATGGCCGATATCGACTTCATCGAGCTCAATGAAGCCTTTGCTGCACAGGCCCTGCCAGTGCTCAAAGATTTGAAAGTGCTCGACAAGATGGATGAGAAGGTTAACCTGCACGGCGGCGCCATTGCCTTGGGCCACCCGTTCGGTTGCTCCGGGGCACGCATTTCCGGCACCCTGCTCAACGTCATGAAGCAAAATGGCGGTACGTTGGGCGTGGCCACCATGTGCGTCGGCCTCGGTCAGGGCATCACCACTGTCTTCGAACGCGTCTGATCGCGTAGCGGGACAGCAGCCGGGGCCTTGTGCCCCGGCTTTTGTTTTTTTACAGAATTTGTTTCAAGAGGGAAGGCGACATGCAGATACAACCAGGCGTATACCGGCATTACAAAGGGCCTGAGTACCGTGTCTTCAGTGTCGCACGGCACTCCGAAAGCGAAGAGTGGATGGTTTTCTACCAATGCCTGTATGGTGACCACAGCTTCTGGGTACGACCACTTTCGATGTTCCAGGAGTCGGTCGAGGTTGACGGCGAGCAGGTGCCACGCTTTGCTTTGGTCAAGGCCGAAGAAGGGTTGCCTGAACGGCTTGGCAAGGCGCACGAGTGAACGACCGCGCTTGACCTCACTCTATTGCCACTATATATAGCGGTGCCGCGTCCGGCACCTGACGCGTTTTTCATCTTCAGATTCAGGAATACTCCGATCCATGGGCAAATCGCTGGTCATTGTGGAATCCCCGGCCAAGGCCAAGACCATCAACAAGTACCTGGGCAACCAGTACGTGGTGAAGTCGAGTATCGGCCACATCCGTGACCTCCCCACCAGCGGTTCGGCCAGCGCCAGCAAAGAGCCGGCCGCCAAGCGTGGCAAGGCTGCGGGTGAGGCGCCGGCCCTGTCGCCGAAAGAGAAGGCCCGTCGCCAGCTGGTGGCGCGCATGGGCGTCGACCCCGAGCACGGCTGGAAGGCCAAGTACGAGATCCTGCCTGGCAAGGAAAAGGTGATCGAAGAGTTGCGCCGCCTGGCCAAGGATGCTGACACCATCTATCTCGCGACCGACTTGGACCGCGAAGGGGAAGCCATCGCCTGGCACCTGCGCGAGGCCATCGGTGGCGACGACACCCGCTACAAGCGTGTGGTGTTCAACGAAATCACCAAAAAAGCCATCCAGGATGCGTTCTCGAAGCCCGGCGAGCTGGATATCGATCGTGTCAATGCCCAGCAGGCGCGCCGTTTCCTTGATCGCGTGGTGGGCTACATGGTCTCGCCACTGCTGTGGGCCAAGATCGCCCGTGGCCTGTCGGCCGGGCGTGTTCAGTCGGTGGCCGTGAAACTGGTGGTCGAGCGTGAGCGCGAGATCCGTGCCTTCATCCCCGAAGAGTACTGGGAGGTGCACGCCGACCTTGGCACTGCCAAGGACGCCAAGGTGCGTTTCGAGGTGACCCGCGAGAAAGGCGAGGCCTTCAAGCCGCTGAACGAAGCGCAGGCCATGGCTGCACTGAGCAAGCTCAAGGCGTCCAGCTACAGCGTGCTCAAGCGTGAAGACCGCCCGACCAGCAGCAAGCCGTCGGCACCGTTCATCACCTCCACCCTGCAACAGGCTGCAAGCAACCGCCTGGGCTTCGGCGTGAAGAAGACCATGATGATGGCTCAGCGGCTATACGAAGCGGGCTACATCACCTACATGCGTACCGACTCGACCAACCTGTCGGTCGACGCGCTGGACATGGCGCGCAGCTACATCGAGCGTGAGTTCGGCAAGCAGTACCTGCCCGAAGCACCGCTGGTGTACGGCAGCAAAGAAGGCGCTCAGGAGGCCCACGAAGCGATTCGTCCTTCCGACGTCAACACGCACCCAACCAAGCTCAGCGGCATGGAGCGTGACGCCGAGCGCCTGTACGAGCTGATCTGGCGCCAGTTCCTCGCCTGCCAGATGCCGCCTGCGCAGTACCTGTCCACCAGTGTGACCGTGGCTGCCGGTGATTTCGAGCTGCGTGCCAAAGGTCGCATCCTCAAGTTCGACGGTTATACCCGTGTGCTGCCTCAGCAGAGCAAGCCGGGCGAAGATGATGTGTTGCCCGAGATGGTCCAGGGTGAAGCGCTCAAGCTGATCCAGATCGACCCCAGTCAGCACTTCACCAAGCCACCTGCGCGCTTTACCGAAGCCAGCCTGGTCAAGGAAATGGAAAAGCGCGGTATTGGCCGCCCGTCGACCTACGCAGCCATCATTTCCACCATCCAGGATCGCGGTTACGTAACACTGCACAATCGCCGCTTCTACTCCGAGAAGATGGGCGACATCGTTACCGAGCGCTTGTCGGAAAGCTTCGCCAACCTGATGGACTACGGTTTCACCGCCGTCATGGAGGAGAGCCTGGATGACGTGGCGCAGGGCGAGCGTGACTGGAAGAACGTTCTGGACGAGTTCTACGGCGACTTCAGCAAGAAACTGCTGACGGCAGAATCAGCCGAAGGCGGCATGCGTGCCAACCAGCCGACCATGACCAACATTCCGTGCAAGGAATGTGGGCGGCCGATGATGATCCGGACGGCCTCCACTGGCGTGTTCCTGGGTTGCTCGGGTTACAGCCTGCCGCCCAAAGAGCGCTGCAAGGCCACGGTCAACCTGGTGCCGGGCGATGAAATCGCTGCGGACGACGAAGGTGAATCGGAGTCGCGCGTGCTGTTGGGCAAGCACCGCTGCCCGATCTGCGCAACGGCCATGGATGCCTACCTGCTCGACGAGAAGCACAAGCTGCATATCTGCGGTAACAACCCTGATTGCGTCGGCTACGAGATCGAAGAGGGCAGTTACCGCATCAAGGGTTACGAAGGGCCGAGCCTGGAGTGTGACAAGTGCGGCAGCGAGATGCAGCTCAAGACCGGCCGGTTCGGCAAGTTCTTCGGTTGCACCAACCCTGCGTGCAAGAACACCCGCAAGCTGCTCAAGAGTGGCGAGGCGGCACCACCGAAGATGGACAAGGTGGACATGCCAGAGCTCAAGTGCGAGAAGGTCGACGACACCTACGTGCTGCGTGACGGTGCTTCTGGGTTGTTCCTGGCAGCCAGCCAGTTCCCCAAGAATCGCGAGACCCGTGCGCCGCTGGTGCTGGAGATCGTGCCGCACAAGCATGAGATCGACCCCAAGTACCACTTCCTGTGCGATGCGCCGCAGAAAGACCCCGAGGGTCGCCCGGCAGTGATCCGCTACAGCCGCAAGACCAAAGAGCAATACGTGCAGTCCGAGGTCGATGGCAAGCCTACCGGGTGGAAGGCGTTCTACGACGGTAATGCCTGGAAGGTTGAAGACAAGCGCTGATCGTTTCAGTGATGTAATTGGGGCCGCTTAGCGGCCCCAATTCATTGGTGACAAGTACACGCCGATCCCTGAAACTGCAGGTATTCGCCTTGCAGCCTTAGGGAGGTCACTCAAGATGGCCCAGGAACTCTACACCCGCACCAACCAGAAGCTCTTCTTCGCCGGCCTTGCCCTTGAGTCCATGGCCAAGGCTGTCGACAGCCAGGCCATGAATGCACAAGGCCTGGCGCAGGCCGAGCGCGAATCTGCGCTGTTCCACCTGTATGGCGCGCTACTGGGCTTGTGTCACGAGATTGGCGGCTTCTACCGCCTGCCGGCCGCGCCCAGTGTCGAGCAATTGCTCGCCGATGACGCCCTGAATGACATCGCCATCCCCGAGGTGGCTGAGTTGCTGGAACTGGCCAGGCAGCGGGAAACCTGGCTGGCACAATTGCTCACCGCTTATGCCGATTTGTTCCGACCACCGGTCGCGAAAAAAACCGCGAAAACCGATGTCACTCAGCCACTCATCCAGGCCGTCAATCTCGACGAGCCCGAGCAGGCTGCACTGTCGCGTGAAGAGCTGGAAAGCTGGCGCAACAACCTCAAAGGCCTGGTGAGACGATTCCGTGACGCGTTGAGTGAGTGCTGATATTCGCCTTGGCTGGTACAATACTGGCCTTTCGCGGAGAACAGCCCTTTATGTCTACGTCTTTTCTAGAAATTGTCGAGTTGCCTGATGGCCGAATCGAACTGCGTCGTGCCGAGGACGAAGGCTCCCTGGTAACCCTGGATTTCTCGGAAGACGCCAAGGTATTCCTGCAGGGGCAACACGTTGAGGTTGCCAAGGCCATGCTGAGCGTGGGCGTGCAGATGGCGGGGCGCCTCATGGATGGCGAACTCGAGCGCGACGAAGGGCCGCGCGTACTTCACTGACACCCAGGTTGTTTCGGGTTACAGGCAAAGCCTGAACATCAGCCGAGGCGGATGTTCAGGCTTTGTGCGTTTCCGGCACTGGCTGCACGCAACAGTTGCTGTCGCGCGGTGGCATTTACGCTGCCAAGCCAGCTGACAACCGTGTGGCTACGGCCAAGGCGCAGGGCGTCACAGGCCAGTTGCAGTGCGCTCTGATTGCCGCGCGGCTGCAGCAGCAGAATGCGCTCGCGGTTGAGGCCGGCATCGCGCAACCAGGCCTGGGTCAGGCTGCCCGGCGGTGCGATAAGCGTCAGCCAGCGGGCCTCTTGCTCTTCGCTCAGTTCGCGTAGCACCGGTGCCAGCAAGGTCTGGCAATGTTCGGGTGCGCCACGCAGGGACAGTTCACTGAACAGGTCCGGTTCGCTGTTCTTGCGCGCCTGCTCGCTGGCCTTCAGGCCTGGCAGTACCGGTTGGGCGAGGAAGGCTTCGAACAAAGGAAGCTGTACCTGCTGTTGTGCTTGGACGAACTGTTGCATGACGCCTCCTGGTTCAGCGGCGAATTACGCCGACACTCAAACCTTCGATCACCATTTCCTGCTCTTTCAGGTCGACTTCGATGGGGGCGAAATCGGGGTTTTCGGCGATCAGCCAGACCTTGCTGCCTTCGCGTTTGAAACGTTTGACGGTCACTTCGTCGCCGATACGGGCGACGACGATCTGCCCGTTACGGGCCTCGCGGCAGGTGTGCACGGCCAGCAGGTCGCCGTCGAAGATGCCGACGTCCTTCATGCTCATGCCGTGTACGCGCAGCAGGTAGTCGGCGCGGGGGTGGAAGAAGGATGGATTGATGTTGCAAGATTGTTCGATGTGCTGCTCGGCAAGGATCGGTGCACCGGCTGCTACCCGGCCGATGATCGGCAGGCCGTTTTCTTCGGCCTTGGCTTCAAAACCGGGGATGCGGATGCCGCGGGATGCGCCTGGGGTCATCTCGATCGCGCCTTTGCGCGCGAGGGCCTTGAGGTGCTCCTCGGCGGCGTTGGGCGACTTGAAGCCCAGCTCCTGAGCGATCTCTGCGCGCGTCGGCGGGAAGCCGTTGTCTTCAAGGCAACGTTTGATGAATGCCAGGATTTCGGCTTGGCGGGGCGTCAGTTTCAACATGGCGGGCGCTCTGTCTTTTTATACAGTGACTGGGATTATATACAGTACTGGATGAGCTGCAAGCTCCACGCGACAAGAAAAAGCGGCGCGCACCCCTCTTGCGGCTTGCAGCTTGCAGCTCGGGGCTTTCTAATGGCGACCGCACAGTCACCGAGCCTTGACATCCGCAGGCCTGAAACGTATGTTTCAAACACCTGTTTGTCTGTCTGGCGGAGTAGTCATGGCCCAATCGGAAACCGTTGAACGCATTCTCGATGCTGCCGAGCAATTGTTCGCGGAAAGGGGGTTCGCGGAAACCTCGTTGCGGCTGATTACCAGCAAGGCCGGGGTCAACCTGGCGGCGGTCAATTATCATTTCGGCTCCAAGAAGGCGCTGATCCAGGCGGTCTTTTCCCGTTTCCTCGGGCCGTTCTGCGCCAGCCTCGAACGTGAGCTGGAGCGTCGCCAGGCCAAGCCGGAACAAAAGCCCAGCCTCGAAGAGCTGCTGGAAATGCTCGTGGAGCAGGCACTGGTGGTGCAGCCACGCAGCAACAACGACCTGTCGATCTTCATGCGCCTGCTGGGCCTGGCCTTCAGCCAGAGCCAAGGGCACCTGCGGCGCTACCTGGAAGACATGTATGGCAAGGTGTTCCGCCGCTACATGTTGCTGGTCAATGAAGCCGCGCCACGCATCCCTCCCCTCGAACTGTTCTGGCGCGTGCACTTCATGCTCGGTGCCGCGGCGTTCAGCATGTCCGGCATCAAGGCATTGCGCGCCATTGCCGAAACCGACTTTGGTATCAACACCTCCATAGAGCAGGTCATGCGCCTGATGGTGCCGTTCCTGGCCGCTGGCATGCGCGCCGACAGCGGTGTCACCGACGAGGCGATGGCCACCGCACAGTTGCGCCCGCGCAGTAAAACCGCCAGCACCACCGCTAAGGCCTGAAGGCTGGGCGGGGCAGGGCGCTTGGGCTAAGCTAGCGCCCATGCCCGACCTCGATCTCCTGCACATTTCCCTCGCTGACCAGCGCCTCTATGGCTTTGCCAATGGGCAGTTGTGCGTGCGCCTGGCGGTGTCGACCGCACGCAATGGCGCCGGTGAGCGCAATGGCTCCGGCTGCACGCCACGCGGCCTGCACCAGGTGCGAGCGAGGATCGGGGCGGGCTTGCCGCTCAATGCCGTGCTGCGTGGGCGGCGCTGGACCGGTGAGGTCTGGTCGCCGGCGTTGCACGCACAGCATCCCGGGCGTGACTGGGTGCTTACCCGCATCCTCTGGCTCAGCGGTTGCGAGGCCGGGGTCAACCGTCTGGGCGCCGTGGACACGTTCCGCCGCTATATCTATCTGCATGGCACGCCCGACACGGAACCCTTGGGCATACCGCTGTCCCATGGCTGTATTCGCCTGCGCAACACCGATCTGCTTGGCCTGTTCGAGCGCGTACCGGCGCATTGCCCGGTGCGTATCGAGGAGGCCGCATGCCCCCAGTGGGCTTCTTTAAGTCTGTAATGAAGGATTGCCTATGACCGTCAGCCTGCAAGGCTCCCTGATGGTGGATATCGCCGGTAAATGGCTGACCGCCGAAGACCGCCAGCTCCTGCGCCAGCCGGAAGTGGCTGGCCTGATCATCTTTGCCCGCAACATCGACAGCCCGCGCCAGGTGCGTGAACTGTGCGCGTCCATTCGCGCCATTCGTCCCGATCTGATTCTGGCCGTCGACCAGGAAGGTGGGCGTGTGCAGCGTTTGCGTCAGGGCTTCGTGCGCCTGCCAGCCATGCGCGCGATCGCCGATAACGCCAATGCCGAGTACCTCGCCGAGCAGTGCGGTTGGTTGATGGCCACTGAGGTGCTGGCGGTTGGCCTGGACCTGAGCTTCGCCCCTGTGCTCGACCTGGATCACCAGCGTAGCGCTGTGGTCGGCAGCCGCGCGTTCGAAGGCGACCCGCAACGTGCCACGCAGCTGGCCGGCGCCTTCATCCGCGGGATGAATGCAGCGGGCATGGCTGCCTGTGGCAAGCATTTCCCCGGGCATGGCTGGGCGGAGGCGGACTCCCACGTGGCCATTCCGACGGACGAGCGCAGCCTCGAGCAACTGCGCCAGGCAGATCTGGTGCCGTTCTCCCGCCTCAGCGGGCAGCTGGCGGCAGTGATGCCGGCGCATGTCATCTATCCGCAGGTAGACAACCAGCCGGCCGGGTTCTCGCGCCGTTGGTTGCAGGACATCCTGCGTGGCGAACTGGGCTTTGACGGGGTGATCTTCAGTGACGACCTGTCGATGGCCGGTGCGCATGTGGTCGGCGATGCGGCCAATCGGATCGAGGCGGCGCTGAGTGCGGGTTGTGACATGGGCCTGGTGTGCAATGACCGGGCGGCAGCAGAGCTGGCTTTGAGCGCGGCGCAGCGGCTGAAGGTAAAGCCATCGCCGCGGATTGCACGCATGCGCGGGCAGGGTTTTGCGCGGACCGATTATCGCCAGCAGCCGCGTTGGCTGGAGGCGCTAGGGGCGTTGCGCGAGGCGCAATTGGTCGATTGACTGTGCCGGCCCCCACAGGTATCTCGCTGCTGTCCAAGGCAGTGAAAGTCCTGTGGGGGCTTGCCAGCGAAGTAGCCGGGACTGACTGCTAGCGCGCCCGCTTTCCGGGTAGCGGAGCAAACAACGCTTCGATTTCCTCATCCCCCAGACGCCACTGCCCAGCCTCTGCCCCGTCGAGCAAGCTTGCTGCCAGCGCTGCTTTTTCCTGCTGCAGCTGCTGAATCTTCTCTTCAACGGTACCGCGCGTGATCAGCTTGAACACGAACACCGGCTTGTCCTGGCCGATGCGGTACGCGCGGTCGGTGGCCTGGTTCTCGCTGGCCGGGTTCCACCACGGGTCGAAGTGAATCACGGTGTCGGCAGCCGTCAGGTTCAGCCCCACGCCGCCGGCCTTGAGGCTGATCAGAAACACTTCGCTCTCGCCCTGCTGGAACTGCTGCACCGGTGTGCGCCGGTCACGGGTGTCGCCGGTGAGCAGGCTGTAGCGGATCTTGCGCTTTTCCAGCTCTTGTTCGATCAGTGCCAGCATCGAGGTGAACTGCGAGAACAACAGCACCCGGCGCCCTTCGCTGAGCAGTTCTTCGAGCATGTCCAGCAGCGCGCCGAGCTTGCCCTTGTCAGCCTGATTGCCCTTGGTCTCGACCCCTTTGACCAGGCGTAAATCGCAACATACCTGGCGCAGCTTGAGCAGGGCATCGAGGATCACGATCTGGCTGCGTGCCGCGCCATTGCGCGCGATTTCGTCGCGCACTTTCTTGTCCATCGCCACGCGTACGGCCTCGTAGGTATCACGCTGGGCGTCGCTGAGCTCGACCCAATGGACCATTTCGGTCTTGGGAGGCAATTCGGTCGCTACCTGCTCCTTGGTGCGGCGCAGCAGGAACGGGCGGATGCGGGTGACCAGGTGCGCCAGACGTTCCGCGTCGCCATGGCGTTCGATAGGCGTACGGTAATCCTGATTGAAGCGTTTGAGCTCGCCCAGCCAGCCGGGCATGAGAAAGTGGAAGATCGACCACAGCTCGCCCAGGTTGTTCTCCATTGGCGTGCCGGTCAGGCACAGACGCTGGTTGGCCTGCAGCTCGCAGACAGCCTGGGCGGCCTTGCTGGTGCTGCTCTTGATGTTCTGCGCCTCGTCCAGCACCAGTACGCTCCACTGCTGCGCGCGCAGGTGCTCGAGGTCGCGCGGCACCAGGGCGTAGGTGGTCAGTACCAGGTCGTATTCGTGCAGCTTGGCGAAATGCTTGCTGCGGCCGGGGCCGTGCAGGGCCAGGACGCGTAGGTCGGGGGCGAAGCGTTGGGCTTCGTCGAGCCAGTTTGGCACCAGGCTGGTCGGCATCACTGCCAGGGCAGGGTGGGCGAGGCGCCCGTTCTGCTTTTCCAGCAGCAGGTGGGCCAGGGCCTGCAAGGTCTTGCCCAGGCCCATGTCGTCGCCAAGGATGCCGCCGGTGCCCATTTCGCGCAGGGCCTGCAACCAGTTCAGGCCCTGCTGCTGATAGGGGCGCAGGGTGGCGTTGAGCGCTGCGGGCGGCGCGACCTGCAGGTCGCGTGCATCGCGCAGGCGCCGGCCCAGGTCGCGCACATGGGCGCCACCTTCCCAGTGCAGGGGCAAATGTTCGATGTCGTTCAGGCGTGCCGCGTCGGCGCGGTCCATGCGCAGGGTGGGGCCGACGTTGTCCTCGTGCAGGTACAGTTCACCCAGGGTGCCCATGACCGACTTGATTCGCCCGTAGGGCAGGGCGACGCGCAGCGCGGGGGCGTCCAGCCGGCCGCGGTTGAGGTCGATCAGCAGGTGTTCGTCGTCGCTGCGCCGGGCCAGCTCGCTGGGCCGCAGCAACTCGGGGTTGCTGCGCAGCAGCTGCAGCACGATGGGCAGCAGGCTGTGGCGCTGGCCTTCGACGACGATGCCCAGCTCCAGGTCGAACCATTCATGGCCTGGTGCTTCCTCGATGCTGGCGTACCAGTCGTCCACCTCATGCAGGTTGAAGGCGAAGTCGCGGTGGATGTCGACTTCCCAGCCTGCCTCGCGCAGGCGCGGCAGGCCGTCGCGGGCGAAGCGTAGCCAGGCTTCGTCGTCGGGCAGCTGAAGCATCTCGCCCGCGCTGTCTGGCAGCGCCTTGCTTTGCCGGGTGGCGGGCTTGAAACCCAGCTCGCGCAGTGCCTTGCGCAGTGCCTGTTCGGCCGGGGGCTGGCGGCGGATGCGCTGGCTGGTGGTATCCACCAGTCGGGTCAATGGCTTGTCGTCGCTGCCACTGGCGCGCAGCCCATCGTAGTCGAAGGAAAGGGCGGCGCGGTGTTGCATCTGGCGCTGCATACGCCCGGTCTTGGGCATGTAGGCGCTGAATTCGAGACTGCCAAGGGTCAGCCGGCCCTTGGGCTGGACGTTTTCGATCTGCTCGGTGACCACGGCGGTGGGGGTCGGGACTTGCCGGTTCAAGGCGTTCAGTCGATGACTCAAAGGTACTACCAGGTGTTCAGGTACGGTTGGCGCGCGTGCCAGCTGGCTGGCGATGAAGGGGTCGAGATCATGCTGCAGCTCGCCGGTCTGATGCGAATGCCGGTCGATGTAGTGCAAAGGCTCGATGGGCAGTACCTGCAGCTGCAGGTGCTGGTCATGGTGCCAGGCGCCCCTGTAGCTGCCGTTGTCCAGCCTGACCCAGCGGAACTCGGCATGCAGTTGCGGCCCGGCATGCAAAGGCGTGGGGTCGTCTTCATACAGCAGGCGCCCGGTCGCCAAGGCGTAGCTCAAAAGCTCCGCCCCTTGCTTGCCTTCCAGTTGCGCCACGGGCGTCAGCGTTTTGCTGCGGGCATCGATCAGGCGCAACAGCCGAGCGTCATCTTCCGTAACGTAACGGGGTGTGTAGTAGATCATCTCCGGCATTGAGGTGATGCGGCCGATTTTCAGCGTACCGTCGGTTTGTAGCGTGCCCTTGATCGGCTCGAGCTGAAAGTGTTCGCTATCGCTGTGAATGCGGTAGTAGATGGCCGGACCTTTGCGTGCCGGTTCGCTACTGGCTGCAGCCTTGGAGGGCGATTCGAGCCCCTGCACCCACAGGTTCAGGTCGGGCGGCAGCGACAGCGCGGCTTGCTCCTGAGTTGCGGCTGCCTCAAGGTTTCCACCTTCGAGCTCCAGTTGCAGCAACGCAGCGACGCAGTGCTTGCAATTCAATCCTACCGGGCAGGAGCAGCTCCCAAAGACGCGCAGGTCGCCGTAATTCAACACCAGCTTGATATCCTGATGGTAAATCTGGCCCGCCGAGCCCTCGCACCTCGCCTCGATGGAATGGCCCTGCAGCGAAAGGATTCGCGTTCGTTCCTGCGCTGCATATTTACGGCCTCGGGCCAGTGCGCCCGCGTCGATAAAATCGACCCAGTCCGGATGGGCTCTGAGCAGTTGCCGTGCGTCGCCCTCAGTCACATCACTGCTCCATCATCTCCGGGTCCATCACCGGCATCTTCCGTGTACCTGGCGGGGTGACCTTCAGCAGCACCGCCAGATGGCCGCCATCGAGGAAGGTCAGTTGGCCGCCCTTGATGGTGCTGTTGCTCTGTTTGAACTGCTCGCTCTTGAGCACATTGCCGTTGCTGTCGAGCTGGTTGACCCAGAAATTGGCCTCCACGGCAATGAAGCGCCCTTCGGTGATGCTCAGGTTGCCTTCGATCGGGAAGTGGCCGAACTGCTCCTGGCCATCACCCAGGGCGATGCGGCTTGGCGTGCTGCCGACCTGCTGCTGCCAGGCCTTGTGCAGCAGCACGGTGTAGTCGGCCGTGGCTTGCAGGCGGGTGGCTTCATCTTCCAGCGCCAGTGGGCGTTCGGCGCTCTTTTCCAGGCGCAGGGCGCCGGCGCTCCAGTCTTCAGGGGCGTACGGGCTGGTGAAGGCCGGCACGCTGTTCTGCCGCACAAGGATCATTTCCACCTGATAAAGACCTTCAGCGAAGGCGGCCGGCGCGAACAGCGCAAGCAACAAGGTCAGGCAACGGATGGCACGCATGGATCTTCCTTAGGCTGTCTGTGGGGTCAGGCGCTCGAACAGCGCCTCCAGAGTGTTGAAGCGTTCGTCGGGCCGTTCCATCGGTACCAGGAAGCGGAACTGGGTTGCGCCTTCGAACTTGTAGCGTTTGGGTTGGCCCTGGATCAGCTTGATCAGGGTCAGCGGGTCGACTGGGGTTTCGGCCTCGAACTCGAGCTTGCCGCCGTTCGGGCCGGCATCGACTTTCTTGATGCCGAGCTTTTCCGCCTGCAGCTTGAGCTGGGTCAGGCGCATCAGGTTCTTGGTCGGCTCGGGCAGCAGGCCGAAGCGGTCGATCATCTCCACCTGCAGGTCCTTGAGGCCCTCTTCGTCAGCCGCCGAGGCGATGCGCTTGTAGAGGATAAGCCGCGCATGCACGTCGGGCAGGTAGTTCTCGGGGATCAGTGCCGGCAGGCGCAGGTTGACTTCCGGGCCGCCGCCCAGCGGCTGTTCCAGGTTCGGCTGGGTGCCCTTGCGAATGGCCTTGACCGCCCGTTCGAGCATTTCCATGTAAAGGGTAAAGCCCACGGCCTGGATCTGCCCGCTCTGGCCTTCGCCCAGCAGCTCGCCGGCGCCGCGGATTTCCAGGTCGTTGGTGGCCAGCACGAAGCCGGCGCCCAGGTCCTGGGTGTTGGCAATGGCTTCCAGGCGTTTCTCGGCGTCGGCGCTCACTTTTTGCCGCGCCGGTGTCAGCAGGTAGGCGTAGGCCTGGTGGTGGCTGCGGCCGACCCGGCCACGCAACTGGTGCAACTGGGCCAGGCCGAACTTGTCGGCGCGCTCGATGACGATGGTGTTGGCGCTGGGCACGTCGATGCCGGTCTCGATGATGGTCGAGGCGATCAGCACGTTGAAGCGCTTGTGGTAGAAGTCGCTCATCACCTGTTCCAGCTCGCGCTCGCGCATCTGCCCATGGCCGATGCCGATACGCGCTTCGGGGACCAGTTCGGCAAGGTCGGCGGCGCATTTTTCGATGGTTTTCACATCGTTGTGCAGGTAGTACACCTGGCCGCCGCGCAGCAGTTCACGCAGCAGCGCTTCTTTCACCGTGCTGTTGTTGTGCTCCATGACGAAGGTGCGCACCGACAGGCGCCGGGCCGGCGGCGTGGCGATGATGGACAGGTCGCGCATGCCGGCCACGGCCATGTTCAGCGTTCGCGGAATCGGTGTCGCGGTCAGGGTGAGGATGTCCACCTCGCTGCGCAGGGCCTTGAGCTGTTCCTTCTGGCGTACGCCAAAGCGGTGCTCTTCGTCGATCACTACCAGGCCCAGGTCCTTGAAGCGCACATCGTCCTGCAGCAGCTTGTGCGTGCCGATCAGAATGTCGATCTTGCCTTCGGCCAGGTCCGCTGCAGCGCTGGCCACTTCCTTGGCCGATTTGAAACGGCTCATCACCTCGACCGTCACCGGCCAGTCTGCGAAGCGGTCGCGGAAGCTGTTGTAGTGCTGCTGTGCAAGCAGGGTGGTAGGCACCAACACCGCTACCTGGCGGCCGCTGTGCACGGCGATGAAGGCTGCGCGCATGGCGACCTCGGTCTTGCCGAAGCCGACGTCGCCGCACACCAGGCGGTCCATCGGCTTGGCGGCGAGCATGTCGGCGCGTACCGCTTCGATGGCATTCTGCTGGTCGGGGGTTTCCTCGAAGGGGAAGCCTGCGCTGAAGGTGGCATAGTCGGCGGCCGGGTCGGCGAAGGCGTACCCTTTGCGGGCGGCGCGGCGGGCGTAGATGTCGAGCAGCTCGGCGGCCACGTCGCGGACCTGTTCGGCGGCTTTGCGCTTGGCCTTCTGCCAGGCTTCCGAGCCGAGCCGGTGCAGCGGCGCCAGGGCGTCATCGCTGCCGGTGTAGCGGGCAATCAGGTGCAGGTTGGCCACTGGGACGTAGAGCTTGGCGCCCTCGGCGTACTCCAGGGTCAGGAACTCGGCGGCCTGGCCGTCGATCTCCAGCGTGGCCAGGCCCAGGTAGCGGCCCACGCCATGGTCGATGTGCACCACCGGGGCACCTTCGCGCAGCTCGGTAAGGTTCTTGATCACTGCATCATTGGCGGCCTCGCCGCGCTTGTCGCGGCGCCGGCGCTGCATCACGCGCTGGCCGAACAGCGGGCTTTCGGCAACCAGGGCGATGGCAGGGTCTTCGAGCAGCAGGCCTTCGTCCAGCGGGGCGATGGTGATCGCAAGGCGCTGGCTGCCAGTGATGAAGTCAGCCCAGCCCTCGACTGTCTGCGGCCTCAGCTTGAGGCGCTCGAGCAACTCCAGCAGCACCTCGCGACGGCCCGCCGATTCGGCGGTGAACAACACCCGGCCGCTGAACTGGTCGAGGAAGTCGGACAATGCCGCCAGCGGCTGGTTGGCCTTGGCTTCGATGGCCAGGTTGGGCAGGGTGCGGGCGGGGAAGCGCTCACGGCCGGTACCAGGCTCGACATCATCGGCACTGACCACCACGCGCGGCCACTGCTTGAGCTGGGCGAAGCAGTCTTCCACCGGCAGGAACAGTTCAGAAGGCGGCAGCAATGGGCGGCTCAAGTCGCCGCGGCGGTCTTCGTAGCGCCCGCGCACGTCGTTCCAGAAGTGCTCGGCAGCCTGCTCGACGCCCGGCAGCGAGAACACCTGGGTGTCGCTTGGCAGGTAGTCGAACAGGGTCGAGGTTTCTTCGAAGAACAGCGGCAGGTAGTACTCGATGCCGGCGGGGATGATGCCGCTGGCCAGGTCCTGGAAGATCGCGCTGCGGCGGAAGTCGACATCGAAACGCTCACGGAAGCGTGCCTTGAAGCGCGTCACTTCCTCTTTCTGCATGGGGAATTCGCGTGCCGGCAGCAGGCGGATCGAGTCGACCTTGTCGATCGAGCGCTGGGTCTCCGGGTCGAAGGTGCGCAGGGTCTCGATCTCGTCGTCGAACAGGTCGATGCGGTAGGGCAGCTTGCTGCCCATCGGGAACAGGTCGATCAGCGCGCCGCGTACGGCGAACTCGCCATGTTCGTAGACCGTGTCGACGCAGCGGTAGCCAGTGGCCTCCAGGCGTGAGCGCATCTGCTCTACATCGATGGTCTGGCCGACGTCCAGCACCAGGCTGCTGCCGAGCAGGAAGCGCGTGGGGGCCAGGCGGTGCAGGGCCGTGGTGATCGGCACCACGAGGATGCCATGGCTCAACTCCGGCAGCCGGTAGAGGCTGGCGATGCGCTGGGAAATGATGTCCTGGTGTGGCGAGAACAGGTCGTAGGGCAGGGTTTCCCAGTCTGGGAACGGCAGCACCGGAAGGCCGGGGGCGAAGAAGCGCAGCTCCTGCTCCAGACGGTCGGCAGCCTGGCTGTCGGCGGTCAGCAGCAGGGTGAAGCGGCCAGCACTGCTGGCGGCCTCGGCGATGGCAAGGCTGAGGGCGGCACCGGGCAGGTTGCCCCAGGTTTGTTTGCCGGCCGTGGCCGACATTTGCGGTAGGCGCAGAACTGACACGGGAGATTGCACTCCAAGCGTTGCGGCAAAGAGACCGATTGTACCGGTGCCGGTGCGTGCTGTCAGGCTCGGAAAGGGCATGAGCACGGGCTTTGGCTCCCACGACAGGCGCTCATTGCCGGTTACGCGTTGGGGCGTCATAATGTAGCCCCTTTTTTCTCCCCCTACATGTGGAAGGTTCCCGTGACTCAGAAGCCCGACCAGTGTCTTGGTGAGTGGATCGATCGTGAAGCTCTGGCTGAAGCGATGATCCCGCTTATCGGTCAGCTCTACCGCAACAACAACGTGGTGAGCTCGATCTATGGCCGCAGCCTGATCAACCGTTCGGTTATCTCGATCCTCAAGGCCCACCGCTTTGCGCGTCACCGTCAGACCGACGAAACCGAACTGTCCGTCCACGAGACATTCCCCCTGCTCAAAGCCATGAGCGAGCTGAAACTGGGCGCCGCTTCGGTCGACCTGGGCAAGCTGGCCAACAAGTTCAAGCAGGAAGGCAACGGCAAGACCGCCGAGCAGTTCGTGCGTGAAGAACTGGCCGACGTGGTTGGCCAACAGAACGCTTCGGCGCGCAAGGGCACCGACGTTGTCCTGTACGGTTTCGGCCGCATCGGCCGCCTGCTGGCGCGCATCCTGATCGAGAAGACCGGTGGTGGCGACGGCCTGCGCCTGCGTGCAATCGTTGTGCGCAAGGGTGCCGAAAACGACCTGGTCAAGCGCGCCAGCCTGCTGCGCCGTGACTCGGTGCACGGCCCGTTCGATGGCACCATCACCATCGACGAAGCCAACAACACCATCACTGCCAACGGCAACCTGATCCAGATCATCTACGCCAAGAGCCCGAGCGAAGTCGACTACACCCAGTACGGCATCGACAACGCCCTGATCGTCGACAACACCGGCGTATGGCGTGATGCCGACGGCCTGGGCCAGCACCTGGCCTGCCCGGGCGCTGCCCGCGTGATCCTCACCGCACCTGGCAAGGGCGCGCTGAAGAACATCGTGCACGGCATCAACCACGGTGACATCACCGCCGAGGACAAGATCATCTCGGCAGCTTCGTGCACCACCAACGCCATCGTGCCGGTGCTCAAGGCCATCAACGACCAGTACGGCATCGTCAATGGTCACGTCGAAACCGTTCACTCGTTCACCAACGACCAGAACCTGATCGACAACTTCCACAAGGGCAGCCGTCGTGGTCGCGCCGCGCCGCTGAACATGGTCATCACCGAAACCGGTGCTGCCACTGCTGCCGCCAAGGCGCTGCCGGTGCTCAAGGGCAAGCTGACCGGCAACGCCATTCGCGTACCGACGCCGAACGTGTCGATGGCCATCCTGAACCTGAACCTGGAAAAGGCCACCAACCGCGAAGAAATCAACGAGTACCTGCGCCAGACCGCCATGCACTCGGAGCTGCACAAGCAGATCGATTACGTCAGCTCGCAGGAAGTGGTTTCCACCGACTTCGTAGGCTCGCGCCACGCGGGTGTGGTTGACGCCGAAGCGACCATCGCCAACGATAACCGCGTTGTCCTGTACGTCTGGTACGACAACGAATTCGGTTACAGCTGCCAGGTGGTTCGCGTGATGGAAGACATGGCTGGTGTGAACCCGCCAGCGTTTCCACGCTAATTCGCTTGTAAGGCAATGAAAAAACGGGAACCTTCGGGTTCCCGTTTTTTATGGCTGCACCGGCCAGCAATTTGTAGGAGCGGCCTTGTGTCGCGAAAGGACCGCAAAGCGGCCCCAGGTCTCAGCTGAGCAACACAAATTGCTGGGGCTGCTGCGCAGCCCTTTCGCGACACAAGGCCGCTCCTACAAGGTCGCGCCGATGCTGGCAACCGAGAACTATACATTTGCGCACAGCCTTCCTGTTCATCCTCATGCTGCTGACCGGCTGCAACCAAGGCCCCACCCTGGAGCGCCTCGGCGGCCCTGCCATGGGCAGCAGCTACAGCGTCCAGTACGTCCGCGAGCCAGGCGGGCCGGCGCCTGTCCAGGTACAGGCGGCAGTGGAAACGATCCTGCAGGGCATAGATCAGCACTACTCGACCTACCGCGGCGACTCTGCGGTGAGCCAGTTCAATCAGCTCCCCGGCAACCAGTGCCTGGCCTTGCCGTCAGACATGCTCGAACTGGTCACCTTCGGCCAGCACTTGGCCGAACAGAGCGATGGTGCCTTTGACCTCACTGTCGAGCCGCTGCTCGACCTCTGGGGTTTCGGCCCCCAGGCCCGCCATGAGCAGGTGCCAGAACCGCAGGCGCTGGCCAATGCCCGCCTGCGTGTGGGCTACCAGCACTTGCGCATCGAGGGCCAGGCATTGTGCAAGGACGCCCCGGTGCAACTGGACTTCAACAGCATCGCCGCTGGCCACGCCGTGGACCTGATTGCTGCACGCCTGCGTGCCATGGGTATCGCCAGCTTCATTGCCGAAGTTACCGGCGAGCTCAAGGCGGTGGGCGGCAAACCCGATGGCAGCCCATGGCGCATCGCCCTGGAATTGCCCCGCGAAGACCGTCAGATCGCCCGCCAGGTAATACCGGTCAACGGCCTGGGTGTATCGACCTCGGGTGACTATCGGCACTATTTCGAGCAGAATGGCCGGCGCTATTCGCACACCTTCGATGCCCGTCTCGGGCGCCCGGTCGATCATGACCTGGCTGCCGTCACCGTGCTCGATGCCTCGGCGCTGCAGGCCGACGGCTACTCGACCCTGTTGCTGATCCTCGGGCCCGAGCGCGGCTGGGATTTTGCCATCGCTCATGACCTGGCGGCGGTATTGGTGACTCGGGCAGAGGGTGGCTTCGTCTCCCGAGCTACGCCTGCTTTCGAGCGGGCGCTCAAAGGCAGGTGAAAGCGCAAGCAGGGACGGTAGCTGCCAGGGAATCGGTGGATGCACATGTAGTGCAGGCAAAATTGGCCTACGACGCGACCAAGGGTTAATGTGCGCGGCGTTCACGCTTGATTAGACTGCACCCGAATTTTCTCATGGCGCCCCGGCGGCATGATCGAGTCCCGCGGCGACCGTGGCCAGCGGGCCAGTTCTGAAGGAGTACGCATGGCTGTCTACAACTACGACGTAGTGGTGTTGGGTTCCGGCCCGGCCGGAGAAGGTGCGGCAATGAACGCCGCCAAAGCAGGGCGCAAGGTGGCGATGGTCGACAGCCGTCGCCAGGTCGGTGGCAACTGCACCCACCTGGGCACCATCCCGTCCAAGGCACTGCGTCACTCGGTGCGGCAGATCATGCAGTTCAACACCAACCCGATGTTCCGAGCCATCGGTGAGCCGCGCTGGTTCTCCTTCCCGGACGTGCTCAAGAGCGCCGAGAAGGTGATTTCCAAGCAGGTCGCTTCGCGTACCGGCTACTACGCCCGCAACCGCGTCGACCTGTTCTTCGGTACCGGCAGCTTCGCCGATGAGCAGACCGTCGAAGTGGTCTGCCCCAATGGCGTGGTGGAAAAGCTCAACGCCAAGCACATCATCATCGCCACCGGCTCGCGTCCGTATCGCCCGGCCGACATCGACTTCCATCACCCGCGTGTCTATGACAGTGACACCATCCTGAGCCTCAGCCACACCCCGCGCAAACTCATCGTTTACGGCGCCGGCGTAATTGGCTGCGAATACGCCTCGATCTTCAGTGGCCTGGGCGTGCTGGTCGAACTGGTCGACAACCGCGGCCAGTTGCTGAGCTTCCTGGATTCGGAAATTTCCCAGGCGCTGAGCTACCACTTCAGCAACAACAACATCACCGTGCGCCACAACGAAGACTACGAGCGGGTCGAGGGCCTGGACAATGGTGTGATCCTGCACCTGAAGTCTGGCAAGAAGATCAAGGCCGACGCCTTGCTGTGGTGCAACGGCCGCACCGGCAATACCGACAAGCTGGGCCTTGAGAACATCGGCATCAAGGTCAACAGCCGTGGCCAGATCGAAGTCGACGAGGCTTACCGCACCAGCGTGCCGAACATCTACGGTGCCGGTGACGTGATCGGCTGGCCGAGCCTGGCCAGTGCCGCCCATGACCAGGGCCGCTCGGCGGCAGGCAGTATCGTCGACAACGGCAGCTGGCGTTTCGTCAACGACGTGCCGACCGGCATCTACACCATTCCGGAGATCAGCTCGATCGGCAAGAACGAGCAGGAGCTGACCCAGGCCAAGGTGCCGTACGAAGTGGGCAAGGCATTCTTCAAGAGCATGGCGCGTGCACAGATCGCCGGCGAGCCGCAAGGCATGCTGAAGATCCTGTTCCACCGCGAGACCCTGGAAATCCTCGGCGTGCATTGCTTCGGCTACCAGGCTTCGGAAATCGTCCACATCGGCCAGGCGGTGATGAACCAGCCGGGCGAACTGAATAACCTGAAGTACTTCGTCAACACCACGTTCAACTACCCGACCATGGCCGAAGCCTATCGGGTAGCTGCCTATGACGGCCTGAACCGGCTTTTTTGAGCGGCTCCGGCCGGTGGCCTGAGCCGGTCGGGGAGACCGATTTCAGCCCTACCCGAGGGTGGTCTTGGCCAAACCGGGAAAGTCTGTAATCAGGCTGTCCACGCCAAAATCAGCGAGCCGGCGCATCAGTGCCGGCTCGTTGACCGTCCACACCGACACATGCAAACCCTGGCCCTGTGCTTTGAGCAGGCGCTCGGGAGTGCACAATGTCCAGTTCAAGGCCAGCAGATCGCAGCCATAGTTCTGCGCGACCTTCAGCGGGTCGAGCCAGGCGTACTCGGCGACCAGGCCGCGCTTCACGTCAGGCACCAGTTCCAGCGCAGCACCCAGTACTTCCCGCGAGCTTGAGGTGATGGTCACCTTGTCCAGCAGGCCGTACTGCTGTGCCAGTTCCCGAATCGCCAGCACCGTGGTGGCGGCACGGGTCCGCGAGGCGCTCTTGACCTCCAGTTGCCAGTGCTCGAAGGGGCATTTTTCGAACAGTTCTTCCAGCCGTGGGATAGGGCAGGGCTGCACATGGCCCGGGCCGCCCTTGCGTGCGTCGTAGGTGACCAGGTCGGCTGCCGGGTGTTCGACCACCTTGCCGCGCCGGCCGGTGGTGCGCTTGAGGGTAGGGTCGTGGATGACCATCAGCTCATTGTCGGCCGACAGGTGCAGGTCCAGTTCGCAGCGGGTCACGCCGTGGGACAGGCACTGACGGAAGCTGTGCAGAGTGTTCTCGGGCGCTTCGCCCTTGGCGCCGCGGTGGCCATAGATGAGGGTCACGTTCGTTCCTTCAGGTCAAAAATGAAAAGGCTCAGGAGGCAGGGTCGCCCTGTTCCAGCTGCTGGCGCCGTTGCTGCTGTTGGCGCTGCAGGATGTAGCGGGCCAGCAACTGGCGCTGGGCATCGGTCATGTCGGTGAATTCGGTGCCGAGTTCGAAGCTGCCATCGGCGCGCGGGTCGCAGTGGGTAACCTTGCCGCGCAGCAGCAGGCCGTGGGCGCGGGGCATCAACACCATCTTCACTTTGACCCGGGTGCCCGGGGCGATTTGCTGGGCTTGTGCGAATTCGATGCCGCCTTCGGAGATGATCACCCGCTGGGGCTGGCCGATCTCGCCGATCAGGGTTTGCGCGACCACCGCGCTGAGCAGGTCCAGGCGCTTGTTCTGCGCCCGCAGGAACGCCGCCAGGGTGCGGTCCTTTTCGCTTAGCTGACGCAACAGGTGCTGGGACTCGAAGTCGGACAGGTGCAGCTCGCTGAGCAGGTTGAACAGTGGTGAATCATCCTGCAACAGTTCTGGCTCAAGGGCTTCGGCCGCGCTCAGGGGGCTGATTTCCAGTGCGATCCGATCTTCGATGCGGTAGTATTCGCGGCGATCTTCTTCGTCTAATGTCGTCATGGCGAACCCATGGTAGCGGCGGTGGTCCGAGTGTAAAGCCGCCGCAGGCGCCTCGCCACAAGGACGTTCCCTTTCATCCGAACAAGCCCCGACATGTTCAGACCTCTTTTCGCATTCATTGGTACGCGCTACACCCGTGCCAAGCGCCGTAATCACTTCGTCTCGTTCATTTCCCTGACCTCGATGATCGGCCTCGCCCTGGGCGTGGTAGTGATGATCGTGGTGCTCTCGGTAATGAACGGTTTCGACCACGAGATGCGTACCCGCGTGCTGGGCATGGTCCCTCACGCCACGCTCGAGAGCGGCCAGCCGATCAACGACTGGCCTGCCCTTGCCCAACAAGTAAAGCAGAATCCGCAGGTGCTGGCCGTTGCGCCCTATACCCAGATGCAGGGCCTGCTGACCCATGATGGCAAGGTGCAGAAGGTGTTGCTCAACGGTATCGACCCAGGCCGCGAGCGTGAGGTGTCGATCATCGACAACTTCATTCAGCAAGGGCGCCTCGACCAGCTGGCGCCGGGCGAGTGGGGCATCATGATCGGTGACAAGGCGGCCGCCAAGCTAGGGGTGGCCATCGGCGACAAGCTGACCTTCGTCGCCCCTGAGGTCAGCGTGACGCCGGCCGGCATGTTCCCGCGCATGAAGCGCTTCACCGTGGTCGGCACCTTCCACGTCGGTGCCGGCGAGATCGACGGTTACCTGGGCCTGACCAACATCGCTGACCTGTCACGCCTGCACCGCTGGAAGCCGGACCAGGTGCAGGGCCTGCGCCTGAAGTTCGACGACCTGTTCCAGGCACCACGCGTGGCCTGGAGCATCGCCCAGCATTTGGGTGAACAGGAGTACTACAGCCGCGACTGGACCCGTACCCACGGCAACCTGTACCAGGCGATCCGCATGGAAAAAGCCATGATCGGCCTGCTGCTGTTGCTGATCGTTGCGGTGGCGGCGTTCAACATCATTTCCACCCTGGTGATGGTGGTCAACGACAAGCGCGGTGACATCGCCATCCTCCGTACCCTGGGCGCCACGCCCGGGCAGATCATGGCCATCTTCATGGTTCAGGGTACGGTGATCGGGGTGATTGGCACCCTGATCGGTGCAGTGGTCGGTATCCTCGCTGCGCTCAACGTCAGCGCGGCGATCGCCGGCATCGAGAAACTGATCGGGCACAAGTTCCTCAACGCTGACGTGTATTTCATCGATTACCTGCCCTCGCAGATCCAGGCCCAGGACGTGTACATGGTCTGCGGTGCGGCGCTGGTCCTGAGTTTCTTCGCCACCCTGTACCCGGCCTGGCGTGCGGCCCGCACCCAGCCTGCAGAGGCGCTACGTTATGAGTGAGTCGCGCATGAGTGATAAAGCCGTTCTGAGTTGCCGCAACCTGGGCAAGTCCTACGACGAGGGCCCGGAGTCGGTACAAGTGTTGGCCGGGCTCAACCTCGAACTGCACGCCGGGGAGCGGGTGGCCATTGTCGGCAGTTCGGGTTCGGGCAAGAGCACCTTGCTCAACCTGCTGGGCGGCCTCGATCGGCCGACCCAGGGCAGCGTCTGGCTGGCCGGCGAAGAGCTGTCGGCGCTTGGCGAGCGCGCCCGCGGCCTGCTGCGCAATCGCGAGCTGGGCTTTGTCTATCAGTTCCACCACCTGCTGCCCGAGTTCACCGCCATGGAGAACGTGTGCATGCCGCTGCTGATCGGCCGCACCGCGATCCCCGAGGCGCGTGAGCGCGCCGAGGCACTGCTCAAGCGTGTCGGCCTGGGCCACCGCCTGCACCACAAGCCGGCCGAGCTGTCCGGTGGTGAGCGTCAGCGGGTGGCCATTGCCCGGGCGCTGGTAAACCGGCCGGGCCTGGTGATGCTCGATGAGCCGACCGGCAACCTCGACCACCACACCGCCCAAGGCATCCAGGAATTGATGCAGGAACTGTCCAGCGCATCGCGCACGGCATTCCTGGTGGTGACCCACGACCTCAACCTGGCGCGCCAGATGGACCGCGTGCTGAAACTCGACGACGGTCATCTGGTGGCGATCTGAGCCGCTTGCACGGGGTGGCCTGAGCCACCCCGCAACTTTTTCAGTGGGTGTTTTACATGTTCAGACCCTTGCCCTTGTTCATCGGTGCGCGCTACACCCGTGCCAAGCGCCGCAACCATTTCATCTCGTTCATCTCGATGACTTCGATGATCGGCCTGTCCCTGGGTGTGCTGGCGATGATCGTGGTGCTGTCGGTGATGAATGGCTTCCAGCGCGAAATGAGCTCGCGCATCCTCGGCCTGGTGCCACACGCCAGCATCCTCGGCGTGCAGCCGCTGGACGACTGGCGCAAGGCTGCCGACGCGGCACTGCAGAACCCGGCAGTGATGGCCGCTGCGCCGATCACCGAGATGGAGGGCATGCTCTCCTACAAAGGTGCGATGCAGCCCATCCAGGTCAGCGGTATCGACCCGGCCGAAGAGGGCAAGGTCTCGATCGTCGGCCAGCACATCGTGCAGGGGCGCCTGCAGGCCCTGCAGCCGGGTGAGTACGGCGTGGTGATCGGCGAGCTGACTGCGCGCCGGTTCCGCCTCAATACCGGCGACAAACTGACCCTGATCGTGCCGGAAATCAGCAAGGAGCCGGGCGGCATCACCCCGCGCATGCAGCGCCTGACGGTGGTCGGCATCTTCAAAGTGGGTGCCGAGCTGGACGGTTCGCAGGCTTACATGCACGTGGCCGATGCCGGCGAGATGCAGCGCTGGGCGCCAGGCCAGGTGCAGGGCGTGCGCCTGAAACTGCACGACCTGTATGCCGCACCGCAGGTGTCCAAGGCCATTGCTGCCAGCCTGGGCGATGCCTACCGCGCCGATGACTGGTCGCACACCCAGGGCAGCCTGTTCAGTGCCATGAAGATGGAAAAGACCATGATCGGCCTGCTGCTGATGATGATCATCGCCGTGGCGGCGTTCAACATCATCGCCACCCTGGTGATGGTGGTGAACGACAAGGGGCCGGACATCGCCATCCTGCGTACCCTGGGCGCCACCCCGGCACAGATCATGGGCACCTTCATGGTCCAGGGCAGCCTGATCGGTATCGTCGGCACATTGATCGGTGGCGTGCTCGGGGTGATTGCTGCGTTCAATGTCAGTCAGATCGTCGGCTGGCTGGAGCGGGCGAGCGGGCAGCACATCTTTACCTCGGATGTGTACTTCATCAGCAGTTTGCCGTCCGAGCTGCAGTGGGGCGATGTGGCGATCATCTGCACCGCCGGGCTGGTGATGAGCTTCCTGGCGACCATCTACCCGGCATACCGCGCTTCGCAGGTGCAGCCGGCGATCGGGCTGGCTGGTTGATTGGTCATTGAGATCATTGGGGGCGCTTTGCGCCCCTTTCGCGACACAAGGCCGCTCCTACAGCGATCACGTCAGCTTTGTGAGCGGCCTTGTGTCGCGAAGGGGCTGCAAATCAGCCCACGCGATCTAAAGCGGCTCGCTGAACTCGATTACAAACCGCGTCCAGCCGTCCTTGCACTGTGCCCGGATGCTCCCGCCATGGGCCTGGATGATCGACCGGGTGATTGCCAGGCCCAGCCCCGCATGTTCGCTACTGCCCTCGCGCCGCGCCGGGTCCACCCGATAAAACCGGTCAAACAGCCTAGGCAATGAAGCAGCTTCGATCGGCATGCCGGTATTGGCCACGCAAACTTTCCCCCCAGGCTCCAGCGTCACGCGTATTTGCCCGCCTGCCGGCGTAAACCGCAGTGCATTGTCGAGCAGGTTGGACAGTGCCCGGCGCAGCATATGCCGGTCGCCCTTCAATGTCGCCTCACCCTCACGCAGCAGCTGCACTTCGTTGTCCTCGGCGAGGGGGGCGTAATACTCCAGCAGCGCGTCCACCTCTTCATGCAACGCCAGCATTGCCTGCCCTGGTGCCAGCAGCCCATGGTCGGCCTTGGCCAGGAAAAGCATGTCGTTGATCATCTGTGCCATCCACTGCAGCTCCTCAAGGTTGCCGTGCAGTGCTTCGCGGTATTCCTCGAGGCTACGGGGGCGGGTGAGGGTGACCTGGGTGTGGGTCAGCAGGTTTGACAGCGGCGTGCGCAGCTCGTGGGCGATATCGGCCGAGAACGCCGACAGGCGCTGGAAGGCGTCGTCCAGGCGCTGCAGCATGGCGTTCACGGTGCTGCCCAGTTCCGCCAGTTCTTCCGGCAGCTGCGCCACCGGCAGGCGGGTGGTCAGCGAGCGCGCCGATACCCCGGCGGCCACCTGGCCCATCTGCCGTAACGGCTTTAGCCCGCGGCGCGCGGCCCAGGCGCCGAGCAGTGCCGTGGCCAGCGCGGACAGGCCGACGGTGAGCCAGATGAGGCGTTGCATGCCCTGCAGAAAGTGCTGGTGATGGGTGATGTCGAGAAACAGCGTCAGTCGGGCGCTGTCGTTCAGTTGCACGGCCAGGCTGCGGTAATCGACACCGTCGGCATGCACCGTTGCCAGTCCTGGGCCGGCCGGCGCGTCTGGCAGCGCGGAGCGGCTGGCGTACCAAGGGCTGCCATCGCTGCCATTGATGCGCAAGGCCAGGTCGGCCTGGTGGCTGAGCTCGTTGCGCAGGGCTGCCAGCTGTGCTTGCAGGTCGGCAGGGCGTTGCAGGCCGGAAAGCCGGGTGCGTAAAAGCGACACGCGTGATTCGAGCAGTTGCTGGTCCAGCTCGACGAAATGTTGCTCGCTGGCGCGGTTGAACAGCAGGCCCGCCCCCAGCGAAACGGCAGCGGTACAGGCGGCGAACAACAGGGCCAGACGGCTGCCAAGGGAAAGCCTGCGCATCAGTCGTGGCGCTCCTCGAGCACATAGCCCATGCCGCGCACGGTGTGAATCAGCTTGTTGCGGTGCGGGTCATCGATTTTCAGGCGCAGGCGGCGGATGGCGACCTCGATGACGTTGGTGTCGCTGTCGAAATTCATGTCCCAAACCTGCGAGGCGATCAACGATTTGGGCAATACTTCGCCTTGGCGGCGCAGCAGCAATTCAAGCAGGGCGAACTCCTTGGCGGTCAGGTCGATGCGTTGGCCTGCACGCTCTGCCCGGCGGCGGAACAAGTCCAGGCGCAGGTCGGCCAAGGTCAGCTGCGTCTCCTGGCTGGGGCTGGCACCGCGGCGTAGCAGGCTGCGCACCCGGGCCAGCAGTTCGGAAAAGGCGAAAGGCTTGACCAGGTAATCGTCGGCACCTAATTCCAGGCCGCGCACGCGGTCCTCCACTGCATCGCGAGCAGTGAGGAACAGCACCGGCGTGTCCAGGCCGGCCTGGCGCACCGCCTGGAGGATCTGCCAGCCGTCGCGGCCTGGGAGCATCACATCAAGGATCAGCAGGTCGTGATCGCCGCTCAGGGCCAGGTGCTGGCCGGTTTCGCCATCAGCGACCAGCTCAGTGGCGAAGCCGGCCTCGCTGAGGCCCTGGCTCAGGTACTGGCCGGTGCGGGCCTGGTCTTCGACGATCAGCAGTTTCATGCGGTGTCCAGAATGGGCGCTGTAATGGCTGAAATGATACGTGACTATCCCGGCCTCCACCCAAGCTGACAAAGTTGTAATCTTGCCGTCAGGTAGCTGCCAGTCAGCCCTTTCTAAAGTGGCCTCATATCCGTTGCAAGTACTGGAGTCATCATGAAACACCTGTTCGTCGCCGCTACGCTTGCCCTGTTGAGCCTGCCCACCCTCGCGGGCACCGGCAAAAGCTTCGCTTTCGGCGAGCCGGCCCCGGCGGCCAAGGCCACGCGCACTGTCGAGGTCGTGCTCAAGGACATCGCCTTCGAGCCCGGGAACCTGCAGGTCAAGGCGGGCGAGACCGTACGGTTTGTCCTGATCAACGAAGGCAAGCTGCCCCATGAGTTCAACCTGGGTGACAAGGCCATGCACGCCCAGCACCAGAAAGAAATGATCGCCATGCAAGGCAAGCTGTTCACCGCCGGCATGAGCCACGAGGGTATGGGCCATGGCCAGATGGACCACGGTGCCCATGGCCATGATGCTGGCAATACGATGCTGTTGCAGCCCGGCCAGCGCGCCGAGCTGACCTGGACCTTCCGCCAGTCGGCGCCCATCGAATTCGCCTGCAACGTACCTGGGCACTACCAGGCTGGCATGGTCGGGGCATTGACCATCGAGTGACTGGCGCTCCAAGGCGGGATGTAAAACCGGTAGACTAAGGGTATTTCCGAACCTTCAGGTCAGTTTCCATGCATCCCGCCGCCGAACATTCCCCGCTGGGCAAATCCAGCGAATACATTGCCACCTACACGCCTTCGTTGCTATTCCCCATCCCGCGCACGGCCAAGTGGGCCGAACTGGGTGTGACCGCCCAGACCCTGCCTTGGTACGGCGTGGATTACTGGAACTGCTTCGAGCTGTCCTGGCTGTTGCCGTCCGGCAAACCTGTGGTGGCGATAGGGGAGTTCGCCATCCCTGCCGATTCGCCGAACATCATCGAGTCGAAGTCGTTCAAGCTCTACCTGAACTCACTGAACCAGACGGTGTTCGCCACCATCTGCGAGTTGCAGGCATGCCTTGAGAAAGACCTGTCGGCTGCCGCTGGCAAGCCTGTGAGCGTGCAGGTGCGCACGTTGGCAGAAGTGGAGGCGCAAGGTGTGGTTGCGCTGCCGGGGCAGTGCATTGATGCATTGGATGTGACCATCAGCAACTACGAGCAGCCGCAGCCAGAGTTGCTGCGCTGCAACCCCGAGCGGGTGGTGGAGGAAACCCTGCACAGTCACCTGCTCAAGTCGAACTGCCCGGTGACCGGCCAGCCGGACTGGGGCAGTGTTGTGGTTGAGTACAAGGGTAGGGCGTTGGACCATGCCAGCCTGCTGACCTACCTGATCAGCTTCCGCCAGCATGCGGACTTTCATGAGCAGTGCGTGGAGCGGATCTACCTGGATTTGAAGAGCCTGCTGCAGCCGGAGCATCTGACCGTGTACGCGCGTTATGTGCGCCGGGGTGGGCTGGATATCAATCCGTACCGTAGTACTGGGGCGATCAGCCCTGAAAACGTGCGGCTGGTGCGTCAGTAAGGTTCGAGTGATTGGGGCCGCTTCGCGCCCCTTTCGCGACACAAGGCCGCTTCTGTAGGAGCGGCCTTGTGTCGCGAAAGGGGCGCGAAGCGGCCCCAGCTATTACTAAATACCCATACTGTGCAGCGAGTTGGCAATGCTGCGCAGGGTGGCGGTGAGGTCGGGATGGTCGGCCTCGAAACGCTCTATGGCCAGGTTCACACCATCGACCAGGTTGTTGTCTGGCGTAGCTTCCTCAAGCTTCAGTTGCGCCTCGATCTGTCTGGCTTCCTCATGCAGCGCGGCCAGCTCCTCATCCGTAAGCGGTATGTTTCGATCCAGTTGCTCGCGCAAGCTGTTCAGGCGCTCTTGCAATTCGCGGGCAGGCATTGGCTGTTCTCCATCAATGGCTTGGCAAGGCATGGACCTCAGCGAAGCGGCAAAGGTTCGCACCTGTCTTCTAGCGTAATCCACTCGCCGTTGCTTTGCATGATCCGTATCAACGCTGCTGTGTCAGGGTTTTTCGCCTTTGCGCCGGCGCAGGGCGATGTCGGTCAGGCAGGTGTCCAGCGCTTCGAGGTGGTCGATCACCGAGTGCACGCCCAGGCGAAACAGGTCCAGCGTGGCCTTGCCCCGTGCCAGCTCCTGCTCCTGCGGGGTCATGGCTTGCCATTGCTGTGAGCCGAGGTCGCAGGACGGGCTGCAGGCGGCCAGGCCGATGGTCCATAGCCCGGCGTTGAGGCCTGATTGCAACAGCCGCGGCTCGCCGCTGACCAGCACGCAGCCGTCCAGGCGTTGGCTGTCCAGCGCCATCAGTGCCTGCCAGCAGGCGTTGGGCGCGGGCAATCGCACGCCATTGGCGGTGTGCCCCGGCAACCACTCCGGCAGCACGCTGGCCAGGCGTTTGCCCTGGGGGCTGCTAAGGTCATCGAGCCAGATACATGGCACCTGTCGGCGGCGCAGGCCGGCCAGGGTTTCGAGGGCGCCGGGGGCGGGCAAGGGGCTGCCGTTGGCAGCCTGGACCAGGCAACCGCGCAGGCCGAACAGCACAGCGGTGAAGGCAGGTGCATCATGCATGGCAGCGTCCCTAAATACACCGCAGGCTATTGGGCGATTGTTACGTCTCTGTGACTTGTAATAGCTGCTCACAAATATTTAGGAAAAATGTGTAAAGGTGTTTATCAGCTCGCAAGCCTCTATACTGCCGCCTTACCTGCGGCGCATGCGTTGCGCCAGCGGCCGAGAAATTCGATGGAGAAACATCTATGCGTAGGATCGGTGCCGGTGTGATCGAGCGAGTCACCCAGGCCTGTGTCTGTGCCAGCTTGCTGCTGGCACCTGTGGCGGCTACCCAGGCTGCCACCGAGGATGATCCCTGGGAGGCGGTCAACCGGCCGATCTTCCGCTTCAACGATGTCCTCGACACCTATGCCCTCAAGCCTTTGGCCCAGGGCTATCAGGCTGTCACGCCCCAGTTCCTCGAAGACGGTATTCACAATATCTTCCGTAACCTGGGCGATGTCACCAACCTGGCCAACAATGTGCTGCAGCTCAAGCCGCATGCGGCGGGTGTTGATACGGCGCGGCTGATCGTCAATACCACCTTCGGCCTGGGCGGCTTCTTCGATGTGGGCACCAAGATGGGCCTGCAGCGCAGCGACGAAGACTTCGGCCAGACGCTCGGTTACTGGGGCTTGCCCAGCGGCCCGTACGTAGTCATTCCGCTGCTGGGCCCGAGCACCGTGCGCGACGGCCTGGCGAAGTACCCGGACGGCTACACCAAGCCGTACCGCTACATCGACCATGTGCCGACCCGCAACTCTATCTTCGCCCTGGATGTGGTCGATACCCGTGCCAGCCTGTTGTCGGCAGAAAAGCTGATTCAGGGTGACAAGTACATCTTCATTCGCAACGCCTACCTGCAGAACCGCGAGTTCAAGGTCAAGGATGGCGAGGTCGAAGACGACTTCTGATTCATGCGTGCACGAAAAAGGCGACCTTCGGGTCGCCTTTTTCGTAACAGATCAATGCATGGCCAGGATGCGCAGGCCAAATTTCTGCTGCCCACCGGGTTGGTCGGCGATCCAGACCACTTCGGTGCTGGCATGCAGGCCTTTGAGGGCAGGGTGGTCGGAGTCGATCCGTACCTCCAAGGTGTCGCCTACCTGAAAGCGCTGCGGCGCCTGCACCTGCATGCCGCTACTGGACAGGTCCAGGCATACCGCTGCGATCACCTGGCCGGCATGCAGCAGGCTGGCGTCGGTGTCGATGCGCATGCGAATGAAGTCGCGTTTCTCACTGTGGTTGGAGGGCGTGTTTGGCATGCTGCATCCTTCTCATCGGGTTGCACAGGTCGCATTCTTATAACTCTCGGTGATTTAGCCTGTAAAGAGCACCAGACTCGACCCATGCATGCTTGAAACGCCTGGCGGATGGGAGTACCGTCTGCGCCTTACACAGTACCTCTGCCGGTTGCCTGGGCCGTGTTCTTGGCCTACAACTCAAGTAGAGTGTTACCACAGAGTATTCCAGCAGTTGGATGTCAGCCTTGCAGACGCCCCTGCACCAACCCAAATCGGCGCCGTTCGCCCACATGCAGAAAATCAGTGCAACGCTGCTGATCATCGATGATGACGACGTGGTCCGTGCGAGCCTCGCCGCCTATCTGGAAGACAGTGGCTTCAGCGTCCTCCAGGCCGGTAATGGCCAGCAGGGGCTCCAGGTCTTTGAAGAACAACAGCCCGACCTCGTGATCTGCGATCTGCGCATGCCGCAGATGGGCGGCCTGGAATTGATCCGCCAGGTCAGTGAGCGCGCGCCGCAGTTGCCGGTGATCGTGGTATCGGGTGCCGGCGTGATGAGCGATGCAGTCGAGGCCTTGCGCCTGGGCGCCGCCGACTACCTGATCAAGCCGCTGGAAGACCTTGCCGTGCTCGAACATTCGGTGCGCCGTGCGCTTGACCGTTCGCGCCTGGTGGTGGAAAACCAGCGTTACCGCGACAAGCTCGAGGCAGCCAACCGGGAACTGGAGGCCAGCCTGCACCTGTTGCAGGAGGACCAGACTGCCGGTCGCCAGGTGCAGATGAACATGCTGCCAGAGAGCCCCTGGGTTGCCGGGGAGTTTGCCTTCGAGCACCAGATCATCCCGTCGCTGTACCTGTCGGGCGACTTCGCCGACTATTTCCGCGTGGATGAGCGGCGCATTGCCTTCTACCTTGCCGACGTCTCCGGGCATGGCGCGTCGTCGGCTTTCGTCACCGTGCTGCTGAAGTTCATGACCACCCGGCTGATGTTCGAATTCAAGCGCAGCAGCAAGCTGCGCGAATTCAAGCCTTCGGAAGTGCTCAGCCACATCAACCGTGGCCTGATCAACTGCAAGCTGGGTAAACACGTGACCATGGTCGGTGGTGTGATCGATGAAGAAACCGGCCTGCTGACTTATGCCGTGGGCGGCCACTTGCCACTGCCGGTGCTGTATACCCCAGGCCAGGCCCGCTACCTGGAAGGCCGCGGCCTTCCGGTGGGCCTGTTCGATGAGGCAACCTACCAGGACCTGGTGATGGAACTGCCACCGCAGTTCAGCCTGACCCTGATGTCAGACGGTATCCTGGATCTTTTGCCAGGGGACACGCTCAAAGATAAAGAGGCCGCCTTGCCGGACATCGTCAAGGCAGCGGGTGGTAGCCTGGATGGGCTGCGCCAACGATTTGGATTGGCTACGCTTGGGGAGATGCCGGATGATATCGCCCTATTGGTGTTAAGCAGGAACCTTCAATGAGTACCGGTAGAATCCAGTTCGCCGAGCAAAGTGGTACCTTCGTGCTGAAATTCGTCGGTGAAGTGCGCCTGACCTTGTGTTCGGCGCTGGATGCGACGATCGAGAAAATCTTCACTGCGCTGAATTTCTCGGCCATCGTCATCGACCTCACCGAAACCGAGAGCATCGATAGCACCACCCTGGGCCTGCTGGCCAAGCTGTCGATCCTGTCGCGGCAAAAGGTCGGCCTGCTGCCGACCGTGGTCACCACCAACCCGGATATTTCGCGCCTGCTGCAATCGATGGGCTTCGATCAGGTGTTCAACATCGTCGATCGCCCGGTGCCGTGCCCGGAATGCCTGACCGACCTGCCATCCCAGGACCAGAACGAAGAGGTGGTGCGCTCCAAGGTGCTGGAGGCGCACAAGATCCTCATGGGCCTGAATGACTCCAACCGTGAAGCGTTCCATGACCTGGTGAACGCGCTGGAGCGGTCCTGATCTACCGCCTCCCTGGGCCTCTTGGCGGTTAAACCCGCGAAGCGGCCCGCAACGGCAACCCTATCGATTAATCCGGCCGCGCAAACTCCGTAGCTTCACCCCCCCGGGCATCCAACTGAAGCACTCGTGCCGGCCGCCCCTGCTCATCGAAAAACACTTGCCCCAGCCCCGCCCCATTCCACAGACGTTCCCCGGCCTTGCTGTGGCTGGGCGTACGCGGCACCACTTCCATCTCCCGCCGCCGGGTAAACCAGTTCAGCGGCGAGCGCGGTGAGTAAAGCCAACGGTTGAGCCGGTCCAGCACGTCCAGCAAGCGGCGGGGAAACTCGTTCTTGATCCCGCTGCTGGTTATCTGCCACAGGTGCGGGCTGCGCTGGCGATGGCGGATCAGCACCTCGTACACGAACGAATAATGCACGTCCCCTGACAGGATCACGTAATGCCCCGGCGTGCGCGAGTGGCGGAAGATATTCAGGATCACCCGGGCGGCACCGCGGTGTGCCATCCAGTTCTCGGCATCCACCAGCAGCGGGTGGCCCAGCCAGCTGAACACTTTCTGCACCGTCTCGATCAGCTTTACCCCGAAGATCGGTGCCGGTGACACGATGATCGCCGAAGGGTGGTCCAGCAACGTTTGCTGCAGTTCGCACAACGCCTCCCAGTCGAGCAGGCCGGAAGGCTTGGCCAGGTCGCTTTCGCTGCGCCAGCGGCGTGTGCGGGTGTCCAGCACCAGCAGGGGCGGGTTGCTGGGCAGGCTGAACTGCCAGCCCTGAAAGCGCAGCAGTTCACCGATCAGATGGTCCTGTTGCTCGCTGTCCAGTTGTGGGCTGGCCAGCGCCTGGCACTGCCCGACCATAGCCTTGCAGCCTTGCGGGTCGTTGCCCCAGGCCTGGCACAGCAGGTAGCCAAGCAGGGCATTGCCGATGATTCGTCGCGAGAATGGGTGGCCGTAGGCTGTTTCTTCCCACTGCGCCGAGAGGTTCCAGTCATCGGTGATGTCGTGGTCGTCGAAGATCATAAGGCAAGGCAAATGCGCCATTACCCGCGCCACCTGGCCCAAGTCGTCGGCGAACGCTTGAATCAGCGGCAGTTCCTTGCGGTAGCGCGCCTGGTGCGGGTCGGCAAGGCCCGCAGGCATGTCGAGTGCGACCAGTTGCCAAGGTGTTGGTGACCAGACCAGCAGGTACATGGCCATGACCTCGGCGAAGGTCACCAGATGGTTGTCGGCATTGCTTGAGGAGAAGATCGGTTTGCGCTTGCCGCCGAAGAATCGCTCACGCAGGGTTTCATTACGTTCCTGGGCAGGCAGCAAGTCGGCGCGGTGGTAATAGCTGGCCGGGTGGTCATAGAGCGACCTGCTGTCGGCCACGACCGCGCCGTCCAAGTGTTCATCGAACAGGCCAAGGCGCTCGATCAGCGAATGAATCGCCCGCAACATCGGCCCTGCGACATCATCGGCATAGACTTGGTCGCCGGTCATCAACAGCACGGCCGGGCGCTCTTCGGGGCGCGTACAGGCCTGCAGCAGCCGGTCGGCGCAAAGCAGGCCATCGGCAGCGGGGTGGTGCGGCTTGCGGCAAGAGCCGTGCAGTAGCTGGTCCAGGCGGTCGCGCAGCACCAGGCTCGGGCGCCGGCGGCCTGGGTAGAGCAGGTGCGGCGCCCAGCCAGCGATACCTTGGCCATTGATCAGCAGGTCGTATTCGAGTTCAACGTTGCTGGGTAGCGGCTGGGCAAAGTGAATGTCCAGCAGGTGGATGAAGGCGTGCTGGCCGATCGGTACGACCTGGCAATCCACCTTGGCCGCGCCGTCCAAGGTGAACTCGGGCTGCAAGGGTTGGCTGCCGACCAGCCAGATGGCCAGGCGCTGAGGCTCCAGGCGGCGCAGTACAGGGCCGGCGAGAACAAGGGGCAAAGGGGAGGAAGTCATGGACAGCTCTGGTGGCTAATCGGCCCATTCGCGTCGAACCGTCGCGAACAGGCCCTTGAATTCAAGACGCTTTTTGAACGGCTAAAGCAAAGCGGGCGGAAAATGCTGAACATTCACCGCCCGCCTGGCAAACCGGATATGTATCAGGCTTTGTCAGCCATCAGCTTTTCCAGCTTCTCCTGGTCACGGGCGAACTGGCGAATGCCCTCGGCCAGCTTCTCGGTACCCATGGCGTCTTCGTTCATGGCCCAGCGGAACTGGCTTTCGCTGAGCACCTGCTTGGCCTCGCCGGCATTGCCCGGCTTGAGCACCTGGGGCAGCTCGCCCTGGTCATCGCTCAGTTGCTGCAGCAGCTCCGGGCTTATGGTCAGGCGATCGCAGCCTGCCAGTTGTTCGATCTGGCCGATATTACGGAAGCTGGCGCCCATGACCACGGTGTTGTAGCCGTTGGCCTTGTAGTAGTTGTAGATGCGCGTGACCGACTGTACGCCCGGGTCTTCGGCACCCACGTACTCCTGACCGGTGCTTTTCTTGTACCAGTCGTAGATACGGCCCACGAACGGCGAAATCAGGAATACACCGGCATCGGCGCAGGCCTGGGCCTGGGCGAAGGAGAACAGCAGGGTCAGGTTGGTCTGGATGCCTTCCTTCTCCAACTGCTCGGCGGCGCGGATGCCTTCCCAGGTGGAGGCCAGCTTGATCAGCACGCGGTCTTTGGAAATGCCGGCGGCCTGGTAAAGCTCGATCAGCTGGCGGGCCTTGCTCAGCAGTGCCGGTTCGTCGAACGACAGGCGCGCATCCACTTCGGTGGAGATGCGCCCAGGGATCACTTTCAGAATGCCAGCGCCCACCGCCACGGCGAACTTGTCGCACGCCAGGTCGACATTGCCCTTGGCATCGCTTTTTACCTGCTTGAGCAGGTCGGCATAACCCGGGATGGCGGCAGCTTTTAGCAGCAACGAGGGGTTGGTGGTGGCATCGACCGGCTTGAGGCGGGTGATGGCGTCCAGGTCCCCGGTGTCGGCGACCACGGTGGTGAACTGCTTGAGTTGTTCCAGCTTGGAAGTCATGGCGTGCTCTGTCCTGTGCGATGTTTCGACATTACCCGAGCCCCGACGGCCGCTCAAGGGGCCAGTGGGGCGGTGGCGAATTGTCTGGGGTGATGATTCGAGTCACCAGCCTGCACGAGGTTCCCCGCCGCCCTTGAAAGCTTCCCCCACCCTCTGTGGGAGCGGGTTCACCCGCGAAGCAGACGCCACAAGAGCAGTGCGGCCCCTGTGGCAGCCGGCTTGCCGGCGATAGGGCCCGCCAGACCACCTTACCGCCCCTGCAACAACTCCGCCGCTTGGTCAAACACCACCAGCGGCTCCGGCGCCTTGTGAATATCCGCCGACAGCAACTGCCGGAACCGCCGCGCCCCTTTGAAGCCCTGGCCCAACCCCAGAATATGCCGGGTGACGTGATGCATCGCACCGCCACTTTCCATATGCGCCACGATATAGGGCCGCAACTGCGCCATCGCCTCGCTACGGCTGACCACCGGCGCATCACTGCCAAACAGCAGCTGATCCACCTCAGCCAGCACATACGAGTTGTGGTACGCCTCGCGCCCCATCATCACCCCATCGAACGTCTCCAAGTGCATCTGGCACTCGGCCACGGTCTTGATGCCACCGTTGAGCACAATCTCAAGGTCCGGGAAGTCCGCTTTCAACTGCGCGGCCACGTCGTAACGCAGCGGCGGAATCTCACGGTTCTCCTTCGGCGACAACCCCTCCAGAATCGCGATGCGCGCATGCACGGTGAAACTGCGGCACCCGGCGTCACGTACCTGCCCGACGAAGTCGCACAGCTCGGCATAGCTGTCACGGCCATTGATACCAATGCGGTGCTTGACCGTCACCGGCGTCGACACCGCATCACGCATGGCCTTGACGCAATCGGCCACCAGCGCCGGGTGGGCCATCAGGCAAGCGCCGATCATGTTGTTCTGCACCCGGTCGCTCGGGCAGCCGACGTTGAGGTTGACCTCGTCATAGCCCGCTTGTTCGGCCAGGCGCGCACAGGCTGCCAGGTCGGCCGGCACACTACCGCCCAGCTGCAGGGCAAGCGGATGCTCGGACACATCGTGGCGCAGGAAACGGTGCGCGTCGTTGTGCAGCAGGGCGCCAGTGGTGACCATTTCGGTGTAGAGCAGGGTGTGCCTGGAGAGCAGGCGCAGGAAGAACCGGCAGTGGCGGTCGGTCCAATCCATCATCGGCGCAACGCTGAAGCGGCGGGAGGGCTCAGGGCGCGTGGTTTGTGGGGTTGCGGTATCTAGGGGCATTCAGGTCTACGCACTTTTGTACCAATTTATTCGGGGTTTTGCTGTGAACCAGCCTCATTCACGTGAGTAACGCCGAAAAAAATGGCAAGGAATACAAGCAAGGAACAAGGCCGATGTGGCGGTGAGCTACCCCGTCGATACCAGCCTCATAAAAAGGATGTCCTAGTTTACCAAGAGCGCTGGATGTTCGCCTGTTCATAGGCAAGTGAGGGGCGCGGAAAGCGTGAGTGAACGAGGTGAAAATTCTTTGTCCGTCTTTTCGGGGCGATGGTTTTAACGGTTTCCTACAGATGTGGGATCAGATTTTCCCTCTAGCCTGTAGTCCATTTCTGAATCACCCTTTCCGCGCCCTTGAGCCATTGCGATGGAAAACTGAGCTCCCTAGTCTCGCTGGGCCGCTGCAAAAAACAGCGGCCGGGTCTGCAAGCCCGAACTTGGTTTTGGCCTCAACTATCACCTGCGAAAACCCTCCACGGAGGATCAGCATTGGCCCTAGCAATGAAACCCGCTAATGTGTCGCCCCCCAGCAAGGAAAGCCGCGACCCCAGGGAGTATTCGATGTCGCTTTTACACCAGGCCAGCCTGCCATTTGGCCTGCGCAGTGGCAGCAACTTCACGCCTGCCCATTCACTGAAACCGTTGCTGCACGGCATCTCGGAGCTTCAGGTGCCTGGCCCGGAAGCGGTCTGGGCCATTGGCGAGGTCGACCTCGGCCAATCGGTGCGCCTGTTGCGTTTCTACCTGGACAACGAAGACTACTGGTTGCAGGTGCTGATGAACGGCGCCGTACCGGGCGATATCGTGCTGTTCGGCTACCACAGCGCAGTACCCGTCCATGACCAGGCGCACCTGCAACGCCTGACCGGCAGCGTGCCCAAGGCCGGAATGCCGATCTTCGAGCACGAAGGCAGTTTGTACTCCCGGCAATGGGGCCGCGAAGCGGGGCTCGCCGAATGGGTTGCGCTATGCGAAGCGGTTACCAGCCCCGAGGCACGCTACCGCATCCAGCACCGGTCCATGCTGTATGCCCGTGACACCGGTTTGCCAGGCCGGCGCGAATTTCTGCTGCTCTCGGTCGAAGAAGATGAGCACGGAGCGCTTACCTACACCACCTCGCTGGGTATCACCCTGTTCCCCACGGACTTTCACGTAACCTGACAAGGATCTCCCATGCTCGACGCTTTGCGCCTGTCCCTCAACGCCTCGGCGGTGACGGGCTTCATCCTCTATATCAGTGTGGCCCTGCTGATGTTCTGGCTGTTCCAGTTCATCTATACCCGCCTCACGCCGCACCGCGAGTTCGCCCTGATCCGCGAAAACAACCCGGCGGCCGCTATTGCGCTGGGTGGTTCGCTGATCGGGTTTTCGCTGCCGGCCAGCAACATCATCGCCTACAGCGTCAGCATTCTCGATTTTGTCGCCTGGGTGGTGATCGCAGCTGTGGTGCAGTTGATTGCCTTCGGCCTCACCAGCCTAGTGCTGCGTGGCCTGTCACGGCGCATCGCCCAGGGCGAGATGGCAGCTGCCATCTACGCCGCCAGCGTGGCGATCAGCGTGGGCTTTCTGAACTCGGCCTGCATGACGCCTTCGGCCTGAGCGGGAGGATGCCAATGAAATCGCCGATGAAACGTAGCTCCTTCAAGCTGGTACTGGCCGGTTCGTTACCACTGGCGCTGACGGCCTGTGGTCCGCAGGAACAACTGTATACGGTCAGCCAAAAGGTCAATTACGACACCGTCGCTGCCTGTGTAGATGACAGAGTGCCGAACGCTATCTGCACCGATGCCTACCAGCAGGCGCAGAGCGACTATCAACGCCAGGCGCCAACGTTCGCGTTCCAGAGCGAGTGTGAGGCGCAGTTCGGTGCAGACAATTGCCAGGCCACCGTCGGTGGGCGATACATGCCGCTCATGAATGGGTTCGAGTTGGAAAGTGCCGCTGAGGTGACCCAGTCACAACTTGACGCTGGCTACGCTCAGGGCGGGGGCTATGGGCATGTGGCCAGCGCAGCGGTGGCCGGTATCCTGCTCGGGCAGGTGGTCAGCAACAGCGACCGTCGTTTTCGCGCACAGCCTTTGTATGCCAACCGCAGTGGAACGCGCCTTGGGCCGCACAATGGGGCCTTGGGTGGAATCCAGCGAGCCAGGGAGGATGAACAAAACAGCAGTGGAGGTTCGTCCGGGGGTGGCGGCGGTGGCGGCAGATGGAGCCGCAAGGAATCTCATCCAGCCTCGTCGGCATCGATCACCCGTGGTGGTTTTGGCAGCCAGGCCACAGCCCGTAGCGGCTGGGGTGGCAAGTCCGGCAGCTTTTTCGGGGGGTGAGCATGCGCAAGGTCGAGCTGGCAGAGCGCCCCGACTGGCGCGCGACTGCCGAGCGTGAGGGGTTCGCCTTCCACACCATCGATGGCGAGCGTTACTGGGACGAGCGCGGCTACTACCAATTCAGCGAAGCCCAGGTGGTGCGCGACCTGCAAGCACCGACCGAAGCGCTGCACGCCATGTGCCTGGAGGCGGTCGGGCGCATTGTCGACAGCGAAGCGCTGATGGCCCGCCTGGCCATCCCGCCGGCCTTCTTCGACCTGGTGCGCAGGTCTTGGAAGCAGGCACAGCCCCACCTGTACGGGCGCTTCGACTTCAGTTACGACGGCAATGGCCCGGCGAAACTCATCGAAGCCAATTACGATACGCCAACCTCACTTTACGAGGCGGCCGCTTTCCAGCTGATCTGGCTGGAGGAGCAGATAGCGCGTGGGCTGCTGCCTGCACACGCCAGCCAGTTCAATACCCTGGCTGAAGACCTGGTGCAGGCGTTTGCCGCTATGCCGGGGCAGGGCGCGTTCTATTTTTCGACCATCTCAGGCTCGCTGGAAGACCGTGGCACCACGGATTTCCTGCGCAGGATGGCCGAGCATGCGGGTGTTCGCACACGGCATATCGACCTGGAAGACATCGGCCTGCACGACAACGGCCGGTTCGTCGACCTGCAGGGCCAGCCCATCCAGCGCCTGTTCAAGCTGCATGCCTGGGAGCATATCTTTCATGAGGACTTCGGCCAGGCGATCACCGGCTGCGACACGCAGTTCGTCGAGCCGCCGTGGAAGGCACTGATCTCCAACAAAGGCATCCTGCCGTTGTTGTGGGAGTGGTTCGAGGGGCATCCGAACCTGCTGCCGGCCTTCGTCGACGACAAGCCGCAGGCCCCGGTGCCCAAAGGCTGGGTGCGCAAGCCGTACTTCTCCCGTGAGGGCGCCAACGTGGATATCCGCACCGAGGATGGCCGGCGGGTTTTTGAAGACGGGCCTTATGACGATGCGCCCTATATTCTGCAGGCTTTTGCACCTTTGCCGAAGTTCGCTGACAGTTACACGCTGATTGGTTCGTGGGTGATTGGCGACAAGGCCTCGGGGCTTGGCATTCGTGAAGATGATTCGCTGATCACCAAGGACAGCTCGCGCTTCTTGCCGCATGTGGTATTGGGCTGACCGGCCCTCTGGTCGGTTTCAGGATGCGCCTGGTCGTTCGCGTGCATCCCTTCGGCGCCACAAGTGCCATGCTTGTGGAATGCCCCTGAGCCCAGTGCGCGCAGACGCACGGCCACCGGCAAGGAGGCCACCGACAACCACGCGACCGTGACGTGGGCGGTGCGCCGCAGCAGAACACGCCGGTCACCTGCCCACTACAACAACAGGCGGGGGCCGTGATGCCGAGGTCCGCTGTATGCCTGATCAATTGCCCCACCTGCCCGTGATCCACAGTATCCTGAGTCGCCACCAGGACACCCCCGGCGCGCTCTTGCCGATCCTGCATGCCGTGCAGGAAAGCATTGGTTTCATCCCCGATGCCGCCGTCGCTGACATTGCCCATGCCCTCAACCTCAGCCTGGCCGAGGTGCGCGGGGTAATCAGCTTCTACCACGATTTCCGCACCGCGCCGCCGGCCCGCCATACCCTGCGCCTGTGCCGCGCCGAGTCGTGCCAGAGCCGTGGCAGTGAAGCCCTGGCCGCGCAGCTGCGCGAACAGTTGGCGCTGGACGACCATGGCACCAGCGCCGATGGCGCCATCAGCCTGCGCCCGGTGTACTGCCTGGGCGCGTGCGCCTGCTCGCCGGCACTTGAGCTCGATGGCCAGGTGCATGCGCGCCTGACCCCTGAGCGCCTGCGCTCGCTGGTCAACGGTTGCCTGGAGGACACAGCATGCTGAAGCTGTTCATCCCCTGCGACTCGGTGGCCCGCGCCGTGGGCGCAGATCAGGTTGTCGAGGCGTTGCAGCGCGAGGCCGAGCAGCGCCAGTTGGCGCTGGACATCCAGCGCACCAGTTCGCGTGGCCTGTATTGGCTCGAACCGCTGGTGGAGTGCGAGCGCGCTGGAGGGCGGCAAGGCTTCGGCCCGGTCACCCCTGAGGATGTGCCTGCGCTGCTCGATGCATTGGCGGCAGAACCCGGCAGCCATCCATTGGCGCTCGGGCCGGTGGAAGCGCTCCCTTACCTCAAGACCCAGCAACGTCTGCTGTTCGCCCGCGCCGGTATCACCCGGCCATTGTCGCTGGAGGACTACCGCGCCCACGGCGGCTTTGCCGGCCTTGCGCAAGCCGTTGCGCTGGGCGGCGCCGAAGTGGTCGCCGCCGTGCTCGATTCCGGCCTGCGCGGCCGCGGCGGCGCAGCGTTCCCGGCAGGTATCAAATGGCGCACCGTGCGTGACGCCGGGGCAGGGCAGAAGTATGTGGTGTGCAACGCCGACGAAGGCGATTCGGGTACCTTCGCCGACCGCATGCTGATGGAAGGCGACCCCTTCCTGCTGATCGAAGGCATGATCATCGCCGGCCTCGCGGTGGGTGCCGACAAGGGCTATATCTACGTGCGCTCGGAGTACCCCGACGCCATCCGCGTGCTCGATGAGGCCATCGCCATCGCCCGCGACGCCGGTTATCTGGGGGTCGACGTGGCCGGTAGCGGTCAGGCCTTCGACCTGGAAGTACGCGTGGGTGCGGGTGCCTATATCTGCGGTGAGGAAACCGCGCTGCTCGAATCCATCGAGGGCAAGCGCGGCATCGTCCGTGCCAAGCCGCCGCTACCGGCCCTGCAGGGCCTGTTCGGCCTGCCGACCCTGGTGCACAACGTGCTCACCCTGGCCTCGGTGCCCACCATCCTGGCCAAGGGCGCAGCGTTCTACCGCGACTTCGGTATGGGCCGTTCGCTGGGCACCATGCCGTTCCAGCTGGCCGGCAACATCCGCCATGGCGGCCTGGTAGAACGTGCCTTCGGCCTGACCCTGCGCGAGCTGGTGGAAGGCTACGGGGGCGGCACCGCCAGCGGCCGGCCGCTCAAGGCTGCCCAGGTCGGTGGCCCGCTGGGTGCCTGGGTGCCGCCCAGTCACTTCGACACCCCCCTGGACTACGAGGCCTTCGCTGCCATGGGCGCGATGCTCGGCCACGGCGGTGTGGTGGTGGCTGACGACACCCTGAACATGGCGAGCATGGCGCGTTTTGCCCTGCAGTTCTGCGCCGAAGAGTCCTGCGGCAAGTGCACGCCCTGCCGCATCGGTTCTATCCGCGGCATGGAGGTGGTCGACCGCCTGATCGCCAGCAGCGACCTCACCGACCGCCATGACCAGGCCCTGCTGCTGCGCGACCTGTGCGACACGATGCAATACGGCTCGCTATGCGCCATGGGCGGCATGACCGCCTATCCGGTGGCCAGCGCCCTGAAGTACTTCCCGGCCGATTTCGGGCTGACCACCACGGAGGCCGCGCAGTGATCAATTACTTCGACCCCGAGACCGATCTGGGCACCCCTGAACGCTACGGCGATGTGCAGATCAGCCTGAACATCGACGGGCGCAGCGTGAGCGTGCCGGCGGGCACCTCAGTGATGCGCGCCGCCGCCCTGCTGGGTACCAGCATCCCCAAGCTGTGCGCCACCGACAGCCTGGAGGCCTTTGGCTCCTGCCGCATGTGCATGGTCGAAATCGACGGCATGCGCGGATACCCGGCGTCCTGCACCACGCCTGTCAGCGAAGGCATGGTGGTGCGCACGCAGACACCACGCCTGGCCGACCTGCGTCGCAATGTCATGGAGCTGTACATTTCCGACCACCCGCTCGACTGCCTGACCTGCTCGGCCAACGGCAACTGCGAACTGCAGACGGTCGCCGGCCAGGTCGGCCTGCGCGAGGTGCGCTACGGCTACGACGGCGCCAATCACCTGGCTGAGCAGAAGGACGTGTCCAACCCGTACTTCGATTACGAGCCCAGCAAGTGCATCGTCTGCAGCCGCTGCGTGCGTGCCTGTGAGGACATCCAGGGCACCTTCGCCCTGACCATCACCGGGCGCGGCTTCGAGTCGCGGGTGGCGGCAGCCGGTGGTGACAACTTCCTCACCTCCGAATGCGTGTCGTGCGGCGCCTGCGTGCAGGCTTGCCCGACGGCTACCCTGACCGAAAAAAGCCTGGTGCAGAGCGGCCAGCCGGAACGAGCGGTGATCACCACCTGCGCCTACTGCGGCGTGGGCTGCTCGTTCCGTGCGGAAATGAAGGGTGACCAGTTGGTACGCATGGTCCCGGACAAGAACGGCGGCGCCAACCACGGCCATGCCTGCGTCAAGGGCCGCTTCGCCTGGGGCTATGCCACCCACCCTGATCGCATCACCAGACCGATGATCCGCAAGCATGTGGATGACCCGTGGCAGGAAGTCAGCTGGGACGAGGCCGTCACCTACGCGGCCAGCGAGTTCCGGCGCATCCAGCTCAAGTACGGGCGCGACTCCATCGGTGGCATCACCTCCAGCCGTTGCACCAACGAAGAAGCCTACCTGGTGCAAAAGTTGGTGCGCACGGCGTTTGGCAACAATAACGTCGACACCTGCGCGCGGGTTTGCCATTCGCCCACCGGCTATGGCCTCAAGCAGACCCTCGGCGAGTCGGCGGGTACCCAGAGTTTCGATTCGGTGATGCAGGCCGACGTGATCCTGGTGATCGGTGCCAACCCTACCGATGCCCACCCGGTGTTCGGCTCGCAGCTCAAACGCCGCCTGCGCCAAGGGGCGCGGCTGATCGTCATCGACCCGCGGCGCATCGACCTGGTGGATTCGCCCCACGCCCGTGCCGAGCTGCACTTGCAACTGCGCCCTGGCACCAACGTGGCCATGCTCAACGCCTTGGCCCATGTGATCGTTAGCGAGGGGCTGCTGGCCCAGCGCTTCATCGACGAGCGCTGCGAGAGCGAGGCCTTCGCCCGCTGGCGCGACTTCGTCAGCCTCGCGCAAAACGCCCCTGAAGTGCAGGGCCCCGTGTGCGGCGTGCCCGCCGAGCAGATCCGCGCCGCCGCCCGGCTGTATGCCACAGGCGGCAACGCGGCGATCTACTACGGTTTGGGCGTGACTGAACACAGCCAGGGCAGCACGGCGGTGATGGGCATCGCCAACCTGGCCATGGCCACCGGCAATATTGGCCGCGAAGGGGTAGGGGTAAACCCCCTGCGTGGGCAGAACAATGTGCAGGGCTCGTGCGACATGGGGTCGTTCCCGCATGAGTTGCCAGGCTACCGGCATATCTCCAACGAGGCCGTGCGTGCCGAGTTCGAGCAGGCCTGGGGTGTGACTCTGCAGCCCGACCCGGGCCTGCGCATCCCCAACATGTTCGAAGCGGCGCTGGACGGCAGCTTCAAGGCGCTGTACTGCCAGGGTGAGGACATCGCCCAGAGCGACCCCAACACCCAGCACGTCACTGCCGCGCTGCGGGCCATGGAATGCGTGGTGGTGCAGGACATCTTCCTCAACGAGACGGCCAAGTTCGCCCATGTGTTCTTGCCGGGTAGCTCGTTCCTGGAAAAGGACGGCACCTTCACCAACGCCGAGCGCCGTATTTCGCGGGTACGCAAGGTGATGCAGCCGCTGGCCGGCAAGGCTGACTGGGAGGCCACCGTGGCCTTGGCCAATGCCCTGGGCTACCCGATGAGCTACCGCCACCCGTCCGAGATCATGGACGAAATCGCCCGCCTGACACCAACCTTTCACCGCGTCAGCTACGCCGAACTCGACCGCCATGGCAGCCTGCAGTGGCCGTGCAACGACGCCGCGCCCGACGGCACGCCGACCATGCACATCGATCAGTTCGTGCGGGGCAAAGGGCGCTTCATGCTGACCGGCTATGTGCCCACCGACGAGAAGGTCAACAGCCGCTACCCACTGCTGCTGACCACCGGGCGCATTCTCAGCCAGTACAACGTCGGTGCCCAGACCCGGCGCACCGCGAACGTCGCCTGGCATGCTGCCGACTGCCTGGAGCTGCACCCCACCGACGCCGAAAGCCGCGGCATCCATGACGGCGACTGGGTCGGCATCGGCAGCCGCGCCGGGCAGACGGTCCTGCGTGCCAAGGTGAGTGAGCGCGTGGCGCCGGGGGTGGTGTACACCACCTTCCACTTCCCTGAGTCTGGCGCCAACGTGATCACTACCGACAATTCCGACTGGGCCACCAACTGTCCGGAGTACAAGGTCACGGCGGTGGAGGTGGTCAAGGTGTTCCACCCGTCGCAGTGGCAAAAGCGCTACCAGGACTTCAGCGATGAACAGCGGCGCCTGCTCAAGGAGCGCCGCACGGCCGACAAGCCCGAGCAGGCCGAGGTACGCCGATGAGCATCGAAAACCTGGTCAAGATGGCCAACCAGATTGCCCATTACTTCGACAGCGAGCCTGATCATGCGTTGGCGGTGAAAGGGGTGCAGCAGCATTTGCAGAACTTCTGGACCCCGGCGATGCGCAGGCAGTTGGGGGAATGGGCCCAGGCCCATGCAGGGGAGGGTTTGGACCCCAAGGTGGTGGAGGCCTTGGCTTAGCGTTTGTCTGCGCTGCCCCCGTCGCCAGCAAGCGGTGGGACTCCTGGACTGCCCTCGAATCGAGTGCAATTCCTGTGGGGCCGGCTTGCCGGCGATAGGGGCGGTGCCGACAAAATGAAATGTCCGTCATGAATGCCTGACCAAAGCCGGCGCAATGCTACGCTCGCGTAAACACTCGTCACGGATACCCACCATGGACATGAACTGGCACCAGGCCCTGCAAGAGAGCCTGAGCTGGCTTGCAATCGCTTCGTTCATCACCCTGATCGGCTTCACTGCCGCCGCTGCGCTGGCTGTGCGCTACACTCGCTGGGGTAGCCAGTTCTGGCAGCTTGCCGGGCCCTATTTCTCCTTCAGGCGCAGCTGGCGACCGCTGCTGGTGTTTGCCGCACTGCTGGTGCTGACCCTGTTTTCGGTACGCATGAACGTGCTGTTCTCGTTCTGGTACAACGGCTTCTACAGCGCCCTGCAGGCCCTCGACCAAACCGCCTTCTGGTACTTGCTGGGCGTGTTCGCGGTATTGGCCACCCTTCATGTGCTGCGTTCGCTGTTCACCTTCTACGTGACCGAGGCCTTCAGCATCCGCTGGCGGGTCTGGCTGACCGAGCGCCTGACCAACGACTGGCTCCACGGTGACGCCTATTACCGCGGCCAGTTCCTCGCCGAGCCTGTAGACAACCCCGACCAGCGAATCGAACTGGACGTCAACGCCTTCGTCACCAATTCGGTAACCCTGGCGCTGGGCGCGGTCAGCGCGCTGGTGTCGCTGGTGGCGTTCACCGCCATCCTCTGGGGGCTGTCGGCGCCGCTGGCGGTAGCAGGTGTGGAAATCCCCCGGGCCATGGTGTTTGCCGTGTATGTGTATGTGCTGATCGCCACCTGGATCGCCTTCCGGCTCGGGCAGCCGTTGATCCGCCTGAACTTCCTCAACGAAAAACTCACCGCCAACTTCCGTTATGCGCTGATGCGCCTGCGTGAGAACGCTGAGAACATCGCGTTCTACCAGGGCGCGCAAGTGGAGCGGGGGACCTTGCTGGGCCGCTTCGGTGCATTGATCGTCAATGTCTGGGCACTGGTGTTCCGCAACCTGAAGTTCAGCGGTTTCAACCTGGGCGTCAGCCAGGTGGCAGTGGTGTTCCCGTTCATCCTCCAGGCGCCGCGCTTCTTCAGTGGCGCGATCAAGCTGGGCGATGTCATGCAGACCTCCCAAGCGTTTGGCCAGGTGCAGGATGCGTTGTCGTTCTTCCGCGAGTCCTACGACACCTTTGCCCAGTACCGCGCCACGCTCGACCGTCTGACCGGGTTTCTCGATGCCAACCAGCAGGCCAGCACCTTGCCGCGGGTCAGCACCCAGGAACAGGCGCAGGCCCTGGATATCTCGGGTTTGCAGGTGATGCGCCCCGACGGCCACGCGTTGATCGCCGACCTCGACTTGCGCTTGCAGGCCGGCCAGGCGCTGCTGATCAAGGGCCCGTCGGGCAGTGGCAAGACCACCTTGTTGCGCGCCCTGGCGGGGCTGTGGCCTTACGCCGAGGGTGAGGTCAGGCGGCCCACCGGCACCGAGGCGCTGTTCCTCTCGCAGCGCCCGTACCTGCCCCTGGGGGACCTGCGAACCGCCATCGCCTACCCGGCTGACAGCAAGCCAGAGGACGAGGCGCGCATGCAGCAGGCGCTGCGCCAGGTCAACCTGGCCCACCTGGCTGAGCGGCTGGCGGTCAGTTGCGACTGGTCGCATATCCTCTCGGTCGGTGAGCAGCAGCGGCTGGCGTTTGCCCGGGTGCTGTTCAACCGGCCGCAGGTGGTGTTCCTCGACGAGTCCACCTCGGCGATGGATGAAGGCCTGGAGCATGCGTTGTATTCGCTGCTGCGCAATGAAATGCCGCAAACCTTGCTGGTGAGTGTCGGCCATCGCAGTACGTTGGCCGGGTTCCATACCCACCGGCTGGAAGTGGACGGGCAGGGTGGTTGGTCGCTGCTGGAGCAAAAGCCGGAGGTAGCGTTGCAGGTCTAGGAGGCCTGTACCCTGTTCAGGGCTGCATCACGATCAACTGCGCGCCTTCATTACGGACATTCCCTACGGCCTCGCCCACCGCAAACCATTCAAAGGCTTCTACCGGAAGGCACCGCTCGCGTGCCAACCGCTCGGCCTCCTCGGCAGGCACTTCCAGGTCGATCCACGCCCGCGCATCCGCCGGCCCCAGTACCAGTGGCCGGCGGTCATGGATATCGACCATTCCTGCATCACTCGCTGCGGTAATGATCACGAACCCATCCCCTTCGTTCGGCTCCAGCCCTGAACGTACCTGAGCCAGCGCGGCCATGAACATCGGTGCCTGGCTTTTCAGGCGGATGAAGTAGGGCTGCTTGCGCCTGGGGTCGTGCGGGTCGCTCACCCATTCGTACCAGCCGTCGGCCATGACCAGGGCCCGGCCTTGAGGCCAGAGTGCCTTGAAGAAATTGCCGGCGGTCACGGTTTCCACCCGTGCGTTGATCGGCGCAGGCCTCGGGCCCTTGGCCCAGAACGGTGCCCAACCCCAATGGCAGGGGTCGATGCGCAGGCCATCGGCGGTGTTGTGCAAAACCTGTACGCCGCTGCCAGGGGCCACGTTGTAACGGCCAATGGGCACGTTGTCGTAACCGCTGATCACGTCCTGCCCGGCGTCCAGTTCACGCAGGTAATCGGCCTGGCCCTGATACTGGGCGAAGCGTCCGCACATGGCATGTCCCCCCATTCGTCAAATGTCGCGCGTCCGATTGACCCGCTGCCGGTTTGCTTGTACGGCTTACATCGTCGGCCGCCGATCTCGCAGAGCTCCCCATCTCGCGGGACGAGTTGTTCGAACTGCGTGCGCCGCACATGTATCTGGTCAGGATAGACGGCGACGGCATGCCTGGGA